>CBDIBY010000001.1:0-23034 GCA_965277115.1 Lichenihabitans sp.
GTCGGCGGCGAGGCGCTTGCGCTCGGCGTTGTAGCTGCGGATGAAGACCTCGATCGCCGGGCGGTCGCGCAGCTTCTCCTTCAGCCCTTCCACGACAGCCCGCTCTACGGCGTCGAGATAGTACGGCCGACGGTTCTCGCACGAGCCGGCCTCCTTCGCCTGCGTACAGAGGATACGCACTCGGCCGTGATCGCGGTCCTTCACCGACATGCCGCCGCCGCAGACCGCGCATTTCAGCAGCCCGGAGAGCAGATGCTTTGGCTTTCGCCGGTCCTGTGGACGCTCAGAATACGTCGCGGCCTTCATGGCCTGAACGGCGTCGAATAGATCGCTGCCGATGATTCGCAGGTGGGGCGCCTCGGCGTGCTGCCATTCCGTCTCGGGATTGATGCGGCTCACCCGTCGGCCGGTGTCCGGGTCCTTCACCATCCTGATTCGGTTCCAGATGAGCCGGCCTGCGTAAATCGGGTTGAGCAGGATGCCGTGGCCGCGCTGTCGGTTGCCGTTGATGGTGGCGGCCGTCCAGAAGCGCCCGCGTGGCGGCGGCACGCCTTCCCGATTGAGGTCGCCGGCGATATCCCGTGGGCGCCGCCCCGCAGCGTAGACCGCGAAGATGCGCCGAATCACCTCCGCCTCGGGTTCGACGATCTCAAGCTCCCCTGCCCTGCCTGGGACAGGGCGATAGCCGTAGGCGCGCCCGCCCGCCGATCGCCCGTCCCGAATCACACCCGACATGCCGCGGCGCACCTTGTGCGCCAGATCGGTGAGGTAGAGCGCGCCGACGAGCCCGCGGATGCCGACCTGCATCGGATCGGCCACGCCGTCATGGACGGCGACGATCTTGACGCCGGCGAAGGTCAGGCGCTTGAAGATCCCGGCCAGGTCTTCCTGGTCGCGCGACAGCCGGTCGAGCGCCTCGACGACGACGACATCGAACTTCCGTTCCCGTGCCGCCTCGAGCAGCCGCATGATGCCGTCGCGCCCGATCACCGACGAGCCGGAGCGCGCCCTGTCCTCGAAGCAGGCGACGACGTCGAAGCCGCTCCGGGCGGCATGGGTCCGGCAAAGCGCGACCTGATCCTCGATCGACCGATCGCGCTGAAGGTCAGACGAGAACCGGGCGTATATCGCTGCTGTGGGCATTGGGCCGGTCCTGGCGCTTCTGCATGTCGGCAAGCGCGGCCGCATGATCCTTCCGGGCCTGCGCCCGTGCAAGGGCCTCGATCAACCGAATCAGGCCGGGGTCGATCGGTTGCGATGCGACGGCCCGCCGTGTCATCTCCCCTGCCCCGCGATCTTGGCGGCCAGCATCTGGCCCTCCGGCGTCATGGTGACGGCGCGCTCGTCCGGCTCGTCCGAGCCGGTGATCAGCACCTCGACGCTGCGGACCACGCATGGCGCACAGATCGCGGCATCCGACGTGTTGCTGGCGACGAGGCGCGCCACATCGTTCTGACTCCGCCCGCAGAAGGAGCATCGTACGAGCGACATCACGCGCCCTCCATGAACAGTTCCGGGTGGCGCTCCCGCGCGAACGCGGCAACCTTTGTGGCCACGTCCGGCGCGATTTCGTACATTGTCCTGACCAGGGCGCTGTCCTTCGACGCGCGGGCGCTTTGGATCCGCTCGAGCATGGCAGCGTGCTCGGCGGCACGGGCGGCTCGCCTGAACTCGGCGACGCGCTGCTGCAGGCGCGGCAGCGCGTACTTCTTGGCCCGCAGCGCGGTGGCTGCGGCGATCCGCCACGTCTCGTCGCCGTCCTCCTGCATGAGCTGGTTCTCGATCCTGACGATCGCAGCCGCGACGCCGTCGAGTTCGATCTCGCACCGCTCCAGCGTGTCGACCTCGTCGAGGAAGAGGCCAGGCCGGATCATCAGGCGATCCGGCGAGGGGTAGGTCGCGGCGCTGCTCATGCCACCTCTCCCATCAGCGGCACGAGGCCGTCCGCGATGTCGCGCACCGTCGCGGTCCGCGACGCGGTTCGCTCAGCGTCGTAGGCCCGCCATTCGATCCCGAGCATGTCGCACATTCGCTCGGCCCGGCTCGACGGCTGCGACGCGCTGCGCCAGTCCTTGTCGACCGGGAAGTGGTAGGACGATGCGGCCGTGTTTTGCGGGATAAGCTCCTGCCCCTCACGGCCGTAGAGCTCGATGCCGAGCAGCTTACCCTCGTAGTGCAGCCACTCGCGATAGGCCTCGGTGGCGCGCGGGTCGGGGGCATGGGCGCCACGGTCCACGCCGAAGAAGACGGTGCTGCTCGACGCGATATCCTTGACGATCTTGAGCGCGAGGTCGCCGAGGTGCTCCTCGCTCCAGCCGTTGCCTGTGAGCCAGCGCGCCTTGGCGACGAGACCGGCATGGGTCATCGGGACGACGGCCATGATCGCCTCTTCGATCTCCACGGCCCGATACCACGCCGCGTCAGCGGCTTCGAAGGCAGCCTTCGCGCCGGTCCTATCCATGGCGGCGGCAATCTCGGCCTCCCAAGCGTCCCACGCCGCAATGATCTCAGCGCGTCTGGCGGCCCTCCTGACGTCCGGCCTCCACGCCATACCGGGACCCTCCGGGCTATCGGCCGGACCGGTGCCATACTTCTCCGGGGCCGACGCGGCTCGCATGGCGTCGATATCGTCGCTCAGGTAATATAGCCTGACATTTCCGTTAGGCAGTGATTGCCTGCCGGCGGGCGCCGGGCCGTCGGTCGCTTTCCAGTAAAGCTCGGCCGGGCGCTCGATTTTCTCGGTCTTGAACGCCTCGTCGCACTGATCTGAAACCCGATCGGCTTCATCCTGCTCGACGATCGCCGCCCCATGCCGGGCGATCAGCTCGATCAGATGTGCGTCAAGTGATTCGGGGCTGACGGCGCGGCTCCCGTGGATGCCGATATTGGCCGCGTCGTGAGCGATCGAGGCGGCGAGATCCTCGATCCACTTGTCCCCGGCGCCGGCGAGGATGATCTCGATGTAGGCGCAGGACTTCAGCGCCAGCGCCTTGACGCAAGTGGCGCGCATCTTGGACAGGGCCGCGGCCTGGCTCTTGAGCTTCTGGAAGATGCTGTAGTGCCGCTCTTGCGCGTCGTCGAGGCCGAGGCGCTCGCAAAATTCGGCGTGCTCGCGCTCGTGGGCCTCCATCGCCTCGATCCGAGCGGGCAGACCGATTTGCCAGCTTGGATCGTAGGATGGCCGGCCGAGTTGCTTTCGAAGCTCGGCCGAAGGGAATTCCGGCAGCAGCGCGCCGGGCTTGCTGCCGTCGCGCTGCGGACAGTGAGAAAACCTATGCTGGGACGACTTGTCCTCAATGTCGCTGACGACGTTGCAGGCGTTCCGCTCTTCCTTCGCGGTCTCGATGACGCGGTTGGCGTGCCGGATGACCTGAGACTGCCCGATCTCTCGTCGTTTCGACCTCGGTCGATCTGGCCCGCTGGAGGCGACTGGCTCGAAGCTCGGCGCCTCGCCGGTGGGCGGGGTGGATCCTGATAGGATGGCGACCTCGGCCGCCTGGGAATTCTGTTTGGGCATTGGTGCGATCCTGGTGAGTGGAACGCTGCGTTGAGATGAGTCGAGCGGAGTAGAGCAGAGGCGCGAAAAGCTGCGATGCGCGGCGCAGAAGCGCGAAGGTGTGCGGAAGGCTTGATCACCCTGTGGTCAGAAAGGCCTTCAGGGTGTCGCCGATCGGCAGCTCGGAGGCCCGGCCACCGACGGCGGCTTCGACCTTCTTCAAGCCGCGGTCGGATGCCATGCTGGCAACGGCAGTGAATATCGACAGCTTAGTCGTGTGGCCGATCTGGTCCTTCGGTGGTAGGCCAGCAAAATCTTTGACGGACGTGACTTTGATCGCAGCCTTCCGGGCCTTGCGGCGAATGCCGTCGATGTCTTGATCGCTGGCGGCAACGATCTCACTGTCGGTGAGCCGCTTGAGGCCCTCGCCAGGGATCGCTGAGAAGACCATGTGGTCCGATCGCAAGAGGGAATTGCGGGCCGACTGGAGGCCGCTGTGAACGCCGCTGACAGTTTCCGAGATCTCGGCGCCAAGATCGGCGTAGGAGACGGTCGAGCCAACCGGCACCGTCTTGAGCTTCTGCCGCAAGAGGCGGGTCGTCGGACTGGCTTGGAAAAGCGCGGGCTTCATCGGAGTATTCCTGAAAGAAGATGAGGCGTCGAATTGAGACGAGCAGAGCTGCGGAGCGTGGAAGAGAGCGGAGTGGCGTTAAGACGCGTCGTTAAACTTCAGCCCATTCAAACTTCACGGGCGCGAAGCGGCCATTGAGACCGCCGTTCTCCGGCCGGAACCTGCCGATGCCGACGAAGCGGCCGGCTTCGACCAAGTGTCGCTCGAAGACATCCTTGGTGATCGTGTCGTCGAAGATCGCGAACCGGGCAATGCCTTCCCATTGCGGGAGAACCGGAAAGGTGCGCTTCACGCGCTTGCCGGAGCCGCGCACGCCATCAGCATTCGCGTTGATCGTTACCGGCGCCACATCGTCTTTGCAGACACCTAGAGCTACGTCAGCTTCGCAAATCACGCCAGCGCGAAAATGTTTACTATATGTGGATTTGCCTTTGCCGGGGATCTGCATCCCCAATACTTTTGCAACGCTGTCGAGCGCTTGCTTGAAGGACATCGCCGGAATGCAGATCTGCCCGTCCGCATCGACTGTGGTCTTCTCGCGCCATGTCCGCTGTTCATACGCGTCGGCGGTCTCGCGGTCGAGCTTAGGCGTGTCGTGCATGCGAGACTGAGAATAGGGCGTGATGCTTTTCAGAGTTACGGTGACGGTTTTCATTGGGGTCGTCCTTTGTTGAGATGGCGTCGAGCTGAGGTGAGACGAGCTGAGAAGAGTGGCGAAGCGTCGCGGAGAGGGGGCGGTGAGAAGGATCTACGGCGGCGTATGCGCCGATTGGTGAGGCACAACGCGAATACATTTGGCCTCACGATCCATGCGTTCCCTGATCGAGCGAACGATTTCACTGTTCTGAGACGACATATTCTTGTGGGCCTGCCGGATGATGAAGTCTTTGACATCGGCCGGCAGGCGAAGGCGCATCTGAGGGTCGGTGCGGCTCATTTATCCTCCTTTGACGCACCGTGCGTCACATATAGCGCACCGTGCGTCATTTCCGTCAAGCGAAATGTGCGGCATAAGTGCGTCATGGCGAGAGACGATCCACATTTCCGACTTCGGGTTCCCGCAGCCCTGCGCGACGAAATCGCTTCGCATGCAAAGGCGTCTGGACGATCGATGAACGCCGAAATTATCGTTCGCCTAGAGCGCAGCCTGATGGCAGATCGGCCACTCACAGACGCGGAGCAGGCATATACGCGTGAAGGTCTGCAAGCCGCGGTTGAGACGCTCAGTGCGCTAGTGGCAAACACCGAATTACTCGACCAACTGTTGAAGGAACCTCCCATGCGCAGAGACCCAAGCGACAAATGAGTTCCTCTGGCCTCGTCGACCCCGTTCACCTCCTTGCCTCCACGACGGCGTGCCGCGGCGCGTGCCGGTCGGGCGGCACGAGGGCCGCGTAGCCGACGACCCAGGTGGCGAGCATCAGGACGAACGCGATCGTCGACAGCGCGCGTTCGGTGCGGAGTCGGACCGGCGGGGCAAAGAGGTTCATTCGCTGGCTCCTGCGGGAGTGCGGTGGATCGGGTTGGCGGTGGTGTGGTGGCGGTCGGTTGCGGTCAGCCGGGGCGGAGACTGGCGATCACGCGGCAGCGCCGCTGCCATGCTCGATAGGCGTCACCATTCTTGAAGACGTCCCAAAGCTCGGCGTACCGCTCCCGATCGACGATCGTCTCGTCCTCCTGTATGGCGTCCATCAGGTGAGCCGGATCGAGGTTGTCGCGGAGCAGTTGTTCGGCTGCCATGTCGAAAGTCGGCTGATCGGGAGCCATGGCTACCTCCTCAGTGAAACAGCGTCTTGGTGAAAAGCTCAGCGAGCTTGACCAGGCCCTTCGGCGTCACAACGACCTGCGAGACGGTCTGCGATTGGCCAGACCTGTCCGTGTAGGTGTGAGGACGATGGTCCAGGTAGCCGGCCCGCTGTTTGTCTGCGTGCGCGATCCAGCGCCCTTTCGGCTCGCGCCTGTAAATCCAGGCCATGGCCTCCAGCTCGTCGAAGATGTCGTCGCACTTCACGAAGCCGAGGGTCTTGCCGGCATCCCGCAACGGCACGGCACCTTTGGTGCCGCCAAGGCGGTCGAGCGATCCCTGGGCAACCGCAGCCACGGCTTCCGCCTCAGCGGCCCGGCGCCGGTCCTCGATGCGGCCTTGGGCCTGCTCGGTCAGCAGGCGGAGTAGGACGGAGGGGTCGGACAGGTCGGGGGCAAGGCGTCCGTCCAGCTTGCGTTCGCAGTCTAAGAAGTAGCGCCGGATCTCGCGGCCCCGCTCGGAGCGGTCAACCATGCCGAGCTCCTTACCCATGTCGAGGGTGAGGGCGTGTTCGACGGTGACCTGAGCCCGGGCTTTTGCGCTCCCCGAATTTGGGGAGCTCAAATCTTCATAGGTGATGTAGTCGACGCCCTCGGTGAAGCCGAATTTCTCCACCCGATCCTTCATCCATGACGAGTAGTCGCGGCGGGCGCCGAGGTATGCATGGACCCGGCGGCCACTGACCGTGCGGACCGTCTCCCCGCCGATCGTGCTCGTGCCGACCGGGATCAGCTGCGGCAGTTGGGTGGGCAGCGGCGGTTCGGTGGCGGGGTGCGGGTGCATGACGGAGCCCAGCGCCGGAGTGGCGATGAGGCGTAGGCTTAAGTCACACTTTAGGATATGTCAAGCGCTTCGCTTTAGTCCCAATGTTGGGGCCCGCGGTAGCTGCGCCGCTCCACTAGGACCGCAACGTCGAGGAGCATTACTGCTTGGTTGACGACAAGGTGCTGATCGAGCAAGGCAATTTTCTTCGCCTTTGGCGCTGCTATAGTTGCAAAGAATTCTTCTGCCGCTTTGCTAGTTTTTAGATCAGTCCTTGAATTTCTTAAAGCCAAAACAGCAGAGTAATCGTTGGCTCTTGTTTCAAGACCGGTATCGAATATTAATAAGTCTCCTTCTTTAAAGGATTCAAATGATTGACGCAATAACAAACCGAACAATTTACCTATCGGATAATAGGTTGAAATTACCTTCTGTTCATATTCGATCTCTCTTCCCAAAAATACTGAACGAAGAAATTCAGAGAATTTCTCTTGCGTTACAATCGGAATTTCGTAATTGTCACTTCTTTTCGCGTTTTCTTCTATAATATCAATCAGGGTCCGATCGGTTCCACTTTCCATCCACTCGATAGGTACTTGAAGAATTTCCGCCAAAAGGCCGAGCCGACCGACAGGGCGCGTTTTATCACGCTCCCACTGCGAAACCGCTTGAACGCTAACGCCTAGTCTCAGCGCGAGATCCCGCTGTGACAACCTCAGGCGCTGACGCCTCTCCGCAATGCGCTTACCGATGGAATCCATATCCCACCATAAACCCTGCCTTGACCCTTGCCAATGAAGCGAGCCCTTGCTATCAAACTAAAGCGATCCTAAAGTGAAGCCATGAAGTCCCATCGAAACTGGTCAAAAGATGCCCCCCTTCTCAACGCAATTGGCGCTGTCGGAAGGGCGAAACAGCTCGCCCTAGCGGTAGGCGTTACGGAACAGGCAATTTCTCAATGGCGTCGGTGCCCTCCCCTCCGCGTCCTGGAGGTCGAGCGCCTCACCGGCATACCTCGCCACGAGCTGCGCCCTGATCTTTACCCGCCGCAGGACGCCACTCCGCTTCCCGAGCATCGCGCTCCATGAACCGGCGCTCGCTCCTCCGCCTCATCGGGCTGCTTAAAACTTGGCGGGCGCAGCGCCGACGGCGCCAGATGAAATTCTCCCCAGACGTGAGCGCGCTGGCGCAGCGCCTCGTTGCCCTGAACCTCCATAGCCCCAGCGACCACGTCATGGCGTCGGACGTCCTCCTTCCTCCGGAGGAACGATGCTGAGCAGGTCCACGGCCAGCCGATGCGTCAGGCCGCGCATCTCCTCTCTACCCGGAGTTTCCGGGGTGAGAAGCATCATCACGGCGCCGAGTTCGTCGCGGGTCCGGTCGGCCGTTCCTGGGTCTGCCCGCTCAAGAGCGACAACCAACGCGCCGATCACCAGCTCGATCGCGACTATGCGCTGCATAAGCGGAACGGCCGCAAATTCTTCCGCCGTCAATGGCTCCCTCATTCCACCCTCCATCGGTTCCCGCACCTCCGATGGTGAAGCGACCGGCCGGGCCTGTCGAGGGCTCGGCCGGTTCCGCGCCTGGATCATCGGCGTCTTCGCGGTGCCGATCATCGAGTCGCGAACCCTTTCGCGCTTCATCACGACTGTGCCGGCGCTCCCGCTCCCCAGCATTCGCACCGGCCGTCGTTCCTATCCCCCGCCCTCGCCGTCTCCTTCGGTAAGCCGCTCCCCGTGTCGAGAAGCAATCTCGCACAAGGAGTGTCGCGAATGTCCGACAAGTCGTCGCCCCGGTTCACTGTCATCGAGACGGAGGCTAGCCGCCAAATGAGCAAGCCTGTCGCCACAAACATGCAGGAGATCGCATATTGGTTTTGCGGCCCGCAGCGGCCAGGTGAAAGCCAGAAGGGCCGCATCCGCCGGGGATGGGAGGCTGCCGGCCGGCCCCCGTTCTGGCGGTTTCGATCCGCTTTCTATGGCGAGGCTGGCCCGTGGTCCGCGGCCGCATATACCCAATTCCAGGACCTGTATCGCACGGCCCTCGCTCGCGACGCCCGCAAGGCGGCGAACGCGAAAGCCATCGAGGATCTGAAGCACAGTGTCCGCAAGACCGATCTCGTGGAGAACGCCCGTGACGAATACCGGACCCTGGTCGCAAGGATCGAGGCCATCGAAGCCGCCCTTCGGATTCGGAGCTAGGACATGGCTGGCTTTGAGGATCATGAAGGTGGCGCGCTGGCTGGCGGAGATGATCGCGCCCTGGCTGAAGGAGCCCAGCCAGTAAACGACGCCGCCCTGCCCCACCGGGAGGCGCACGATGCTGGCTGACGATATTCTGTCCTGCGCGGCAAGAGGCTTCACCCCTAGCGCCGATGGCGATCTTCGATCGTTTGCCGCGACGCTGAAGTCGGCGCAGCGCCTCACATTCGAGGCCGACACCTGCGCCGCGATCGACAGCGTGACCCTTGGCGAGACCGCCGCACTGGTCGCTGCCTTGCGGCACTCACGCATTCCTTTTTCGCCGCTTTGGACGGAAATCGACTTCGAAAACCTCTCGGATCCTTTGGGTCGCGACCTTAGCGGCCCAAGGTTTCCGAGGCGAGTTGGTGTTCTTTTTGAAGGTCGAAACGACGACGGTACGCAGTTCGACTGCACTGTTGCCGCATCCTTCGGCAGAAAAGGATCACGGACGGTTCAACTTGATCCATGTGGTGCCGATGTTGATCTGAAACGGGCCATGGTTGATGCGGCTCTCTTTTTGAGAGCACCGGATAACATAAGAAATGATCCGGCCGCAATTGAATTCAACAAGTTGATCAACTCGAAGCTCTCTCCCTATATGGTGCCTTGGCATGATGCGGCTTCCCCTGAAGAGAGGAAGCGTTACTTAAAGAGCCGATCAGGCTTATTTATCTTACGCGCTATGATGGCGGGACTTGCGCTTCTTAACTCCCGCAATCTGGTTGAGATTAGAGAACATGACCTCTCCGACATGAACCGGCGGCGCAAGCGTTCAGGCAAGCGCGAACTGCTCTCCTACTCCGAAGTTCGGATCAACCTCTCTAAGTGCGACAAGTCCGCAGCAAAGATCTTGAACCTGTCCCCGGCCGAAATCCGCCAGCACATCGTCCGTGGGCACTTCAAGGTCCGCAAGGGCGGCGTCTATTGGTGGCGGCCGTTTTTGCGGGGCTCGGCTGATGTCGGAAGAGTGATCCGGACGGGATATGTGATCGAGGGCGCATCTCTTCATGCGGGAGGCGCGGCGTGAAGAAGATCCCGATCACAGGCCTCGACATCACCGGCCTTACTCTTAAGCCTCTTAAGGGAAAGCGGCCAGAATTAACAAACATCGATCCTCGCCTCGTCGTTTCTAATCTCGCCTTTCAGCGCGAAATCATGAAACGGCAACGCGCGAGCATCGTGCAGATGATCGAGAACTTCGACTACGACCGCATCGATCCGGTGAAGCTTGCCTGGACGGAGGATGGCCTGGAGGTAATCGACGGTCAATGTCGCCTGATCGCTGCGGCTTCACGTCCAGATGTTACGGAAATCCCGGCCATCATCGTCGATGCTCCCAAGATCGAGGAGCGGGCCGGGCTCTTCGTCGGTGTGAACCGCGACAGGATCCCTGTCACGCCGAACCAGATCTACCGCGCGGCGGTCGTCGCCATGGACCCTGTTGCCATCGAGGTCGATGTTGTCGCCAAGGCCGCAGGCGTGCGCATCCTCGCGACTTCGCCGCCCTTCGGTACGTCGTTCGAGATCGGCGACACGACGGCTTTGGGCTCGATCAGGCCGCTGATCAAGCGGCGGGGTCCCGACTTGGCGACCCAAATTCTCAAGGCTCTGGTGCAGGCCGGCCTGGCACCGATCCCCGCGGCGCTGATCCGGGCCGGCGAGGCGATCTGCACCGAGAGCGAGTATGCCGCCGAGTTCGGGCCGGAGCAGCTCACGGCCGTGCTGCGGGCGCTTGGGTCCGGCGCGCAATCCGAGGTCAAGGCCCTGGCGGCCGCGAAATGCCTGCCGCTGTGGCGGGCCTGGGTCGCCGTGCTGTTCAAGCACCGCAAGGCCAAGCCAAAGGCCGAACCCGTCAGACCGGCTCAGCCCGAAGCGGTGCTTCCCGCCGCGCCGCCGCCGGCACGCCGCATCATCGATCGGCGGCCGGTCGGCCCCGTGTATCTCGGCGAGCCGGAACCAGGCCGCTCCGCGCTCGACCAACGGCAGGGGGTGCGCTGATGGGTGCATCAACGGTCAACGGGGGGGGTATGACGGCTGCGGCACCAGCGCCTTTCGATAGCGCCAAGGGTCTGGAAGCGCAGCAATGCACGCCGCAAGAAGAGGCGATGTCGCGCGCGCTCAGCGACGCGATCGGTGCGGCCATGACGCCGAAGCCTACGCTCCTCGACATGCACGCCATGGCCGAGCGCGAAGAGATCCGCGCCAGGTCGTCGGCGTTCACGGCCGCCATGCTGATGGGTCACGTCAATCAAGATAACGCCCGCCGCCTCGCAATCTGGCGTCGGCTCATGGATTTCCTGGCCCTCTGTGTCGAGCACGAGGACGATCTGATGACGTTCTTCCGCGCCAAGGCGCACAACGCGCGGAGGCGCGGATGAGCCGCTACCGCAAAGTCGAAGTGCAGATGTGGGGAGACGAGAAGTTTCGAACGCTGTCGCGCATACCGCCCTGCGGGCAGGGCTTGTGGTTCTATCTGATCACCGGACCGCATACCGGCCCGATTCCGGGATTGTTCAGGGCCGGCCGCGCCGCTTTGGCCGAAGAGCTGGGATGGAACCAGAAAGACTTCGACAAAGCATTTCACGAACTGTCCGGCAAAGGCATCGCGAAGGCTGACTTCGATGCGCGACTGGTCTGGCTCCCGAACGGGGCGAAGCACAATCCTCCCGAGAACCCCAACGTCGCAAAGTCTTGGCGGAGCGAGTTCGATATCCTGCCGCAATGCTCACTGAAAGCCGAGGCTGAAAGATATCTGAAAGGGTTTCTGCAAGGGTTGGGGGAAACCTACATCGCGGCCTTTGTCGAAGGTCCACGCAAAGGGCGCCGCAAGGATAGCAGAGAGAGTTACCGAAATCAGGAACAGGAACAGGAACAGGAACAGGATATAGACCCTTCCCGAGCAGAAGGATCTCTGGGAAAGGGAACAGGACAAGCAGGACAGGAGCAGCCGGGCCGGGTCAATGGCTCAGCCCTGGCTTGGGACGACGGCGAAGACGGGCATGCCGAGGGAGGCCGGGCATGAACCGCGCACTCCGGCCACATCAGGCGAACGCGATTTCGCTGCTTCGTCAATCCCTCGGGCAGGGAAAGCGGCGGCCCGTGCTGCAGGCGCCCACCGGTTTCGGCAAGACGTTGCTGGCCGCCGCGATCATCGACATGGCGCTGCAGAAATCCAAGCGGGTGCTCTTCACGGTCCCGGCGATTTCTTTGGTGGATCAGACGGTTAACGAGTTTTTCGCGGAGGGTCTGACCGACATCGGGGTGATGCAGGGGCGGCACGAGATGACCGATTGGTCGAAGCCGGTCCAGGTCGCCAGCATCCAGACCCTGATGCGTCGGACCATCCCCAGGGCGGATCTCGTCATCAACGACGAGTGCCATCGGTGGTTCGATTTTGTCGGGAAGTGGATGGCCGATCCAGCATGGTCGGCCGTGCCTTTCATCGGCCTGAGCGCCTCGCCGTGGACGCGCGGCCTCGGCAAGTACTACGACGATCTGCTCATCGCGGCCACCACCGCCGACCTGATCCGAGGCGGGTATCTCGCCCCGTTCCGCGTCTTCGCGCCGTCGAAGCCCGATCTCTCGCAGGTCAGGACCGTGGCCGGCGACTATCACGAAGGCGATCTCGGCGACGCAATGGATCAGGTTCCGCTGGTGGCCGACGCCATCGACAACTGGCTGGCGCATGGCGAGGGCCGCCCGACGCTGTGCTTCGCGGTCAATCGGGCGCATGCCAAGCACCTTCAGGAAAGGTTCTTGGCGGCCGGAGTGCCATGCGGTTACGTTGATGCCTACACCGATCGCGATGAGCGCGACGACATTGCACGGCAGTTCAGGCGCGGCGATCTCAAGGTCGTCGCCAACGTCGGATGCCTCACCACCGGCGTGGACTGGGACGTGCGCTGCATCGTCCTTGCGCGGCCGACGAAGTCCGAGATGCTGTTCGTCCAGATGATCGGCCGCGGCCTGCGCACCGCGCCGGGCAAGGCAGACCTCGTCGTCTTCGACCATTCGGACACCCATGCCCGCCTCGGCTTCGTGACCGACATCCTGCACGACCGCCTCGACGATGGGCGCGAGCGGCAGAAGGCCAAGCCGCGCGAGGCCGCGACGCCGCGCGAGTGCTCGCACTGCAAGTTCCTCCGGCCGGCGAAGGTGTCGACATGTCCGGCGTGTGGATTCAAAGCGCAGCGTCAGTGCGACGTCGAATTCGAGGAAGGAGAGCTCGTCGAATTCGGCAAGGCCGGGTCGTCGAAGCCGCTTCAGGCGCCAAAGGTCGACAAGCAACGCTGGTTCTCGATGCTGCGGTACTTTGCTGAGCAGCGCGGCTACTCCGAGGGTTGGGTATCCCACAAATTCAAAGAAAAATTCGGTACTTGGCCGAACGGGATGAAGGCTATCCCTCCGGTTGAGCCAGCCATCGACGTTCTGTCCTGGATCAAGTCAAGGCAAATTGCTTTTGCTAAGAGGCGAGTCGCATGACGATGAATCGTTTCCAAATAGAAATGCAGGCGAGATTGCATGAAGTTTTACGTTATGATCCAGATTCAGGGGTTTTCACTTGGAAAACATCGCTGAGCCATCGGAGAATGGCGGGCGCTGAGGCTGGCAGCACAAGTAAAGCGTGGGGCTATCGGATCATTGGTTTCGACGGGGTGACATATAGAGCGCATCGCTTGGCGTGGCTTTACGTCTACGGGGAGTGGCCGGATAAACACCTTGATCACATCAATGGTGATCGGCTTGATAACCGGCTTGTAAACCTACGGCCGTGTAATGACGCAGAGAACAACCAAAACCTCGGAATGAATAGGCGCAATGTGAGCGGCTATACCGGAGTGAGCTGGGATAAAAAGCGCTGCAAGTGGTTTTCGTCCATTCAAATCGATGGGAAGACTAGAGCGTTGGGGAGGTTCAGGACATCCGAAGAGGCATATCGGGCCTATCTGATCGCAAAGCGCGAGACGCATCCCTTTCAAAGAGTTCCTCGCGGGAGGGCGGCATGACGCTCGTCCCGGTGCGCGATGCGGCTCGCGGGAAGTGGCGGGGTGTCCTGTCCACTCTTGGGATCGAAGGCCGTTTTCTCAGCGGCAAGAACGGTCCGTGCCCGGTCTGCGGCAAAGGCAAGGACTGCTTCCGGTTCACCGACAAGAACCAGGACGGCGTTTGGCTTTGCTCGAAATGCTCGGATGCGGGTGACGGCCTGTCGCTGCTGATGAAGGTCAATGGCTGGGACTTCAAGCATGCCGCGGAAACCGTGGAAGGCGTCATCGGCTCGGTGAGGCCCGAAACACGCCGACCGGAGCGGTCGAGCGGCGACAAGCGGCGAGCGATGGCGAGCCTGTGGAAATCATCCAAGCCCGTCGCCACCGGCGACCCTGTAGACCTCTGGCTTAAGTCCCGCGTTGGCATATCGACGGTCCCGACCTGCCTCCGGTACGCAGCCAAGGCGAGATACCAAGCCGAGACGGCACAATACCTCCCGGCGATGCTGGCGCTCGTCCGGGACGCGAGCGGCGAGCCGGTCAACATCCATCGGACCTACCTGACGCTGACCGGAGCGAAAGCCGCGGTCGAGAAGCCGCGGCAGGTGATGCAGGGCATCCTGCCTGCAGGCTCCGCGATCCGGCTGTTTCCGCCGGATACCAGGATGGGGATAGCCGAAGGAATCGAGACGGCCTTCGCGGCGGCGTCGCTGTTCGGGGTGCCGACCTGGTCGGCCATCAACGCGGACATTCTCAGCAAATGGACCCCGCCGAACGGCGTGAGCGAGGTGCTGATCTTCGGCGACCATGACCCGAAGCTTGGCGGCCACAAGGCTGCTTGGACGCTCGCACACCGGCTCGCCGTCCTCGGCATCGCTAATCAGGTTCGCATCCCTGAGCGCCAGGGTTTCGACTGGAACACGGTCCTGCTGCAGCCCAGCGAGGCGGCCGCGTGAACGCTCCCCTGCGCCACCAGCCCGTGCTCGATATACCGAGGACGCTCCCCGAGCCCGTGCTGCGCGCCCTCGACGTCATCGCCGACGAATTGCGCCATGCGCCGAGGGACGTGCTGGTGGACCGCTACGAGCTGGTGAACTGGCTGAACCGTCTGGCGCGACGCGTGGAGGGGGTCACGGCGATGAAGGTGCCGATGGAGCCG
This sequence comes from Lichenihabitans sp., assembly GCA_965277115.1. Lineage (GTDB taxonomy): Bacteria > Pseudomonadota > Alphaproteobacteria > Rhizobiales > Beijerinckiaceae > Lichenihabitans. Next base: position 15,081 of record CBDIBY010000001.1, read on the forward strand.
CAACCGGCGCGGCCGGTGTCAGCGGGCTGCGCTGTGCCTGCGATTAAGCTCGTCGACGCCGTCTTCGGTCGGCCGGCAAAGGTGCGGCGCACGCGCTCCCGCACCGTGACATCACGCAAGGGCAAGCAGGTCAGGGTCGAGCTGAGACGGTCGATGCAATTCGATCTGCCCTTCGTCATCCCGGCCGAACGGCACGACGCAGCGCTTCATGCATCCGGGTCTGCCAGCCGGGACCGCGAGCCTTGAACGCCGCAAGCACGTCGGCGTCGATGCGAAGCATGATCTCCACAGTGTGGCTGTCGTTCGGCTGCTCGCGCTTGGGGATTTCCGGAAAGCCATCGATCGGCTCAGCATCGTCCGCGCCGAGCATGTACGGATTGGGTCTGACCATTGCGTTTTCGCTCCTTTCCGCGAGCCCCCCCAAGTCTTTGAGGTGAACGGTCGATGACAGGTCACGGTTCACATACCAGGTCCGGCGGCCGCTACCGCCGCCCGTCCGGCTTCACCGATCCGGGCGGTCTGTCGTATCCGGGTAGCTCTGGCCATCAGTCGATCGAGCATGGCTATGTCGACGATCCGAACCCGGCCCTGAAAGGCAAGAAGCAGAAAGCGGCGATCAACACCCGCACCGACGCGCTGGAGACCGAATATGCGCGCGGGCGATTGAGCGACGAGGCGTATCGCGCCGGCCGGATCTACCAGCGCGTGCTCGAGCTGTCCGGCGGCAAGCCAACCGGCGGTGGCCAGTGGATGCAAGGCGATCGGGTCGATGCCGCGTCGGCGCACGAGATCGCGATCTGGCGCAGTCTCGACACGGCGCGCAAGGCGCACGAGATGATCTTCAGCCTGCTTCCGGTGATCGGGATCCTGGCCGCCAACGTGCTGCGCATGATCCTGCTCGACAGGTTGACGATTACAGAGGTCACAAGCCGATGTGAGGGCTCGACCGAACGCATGCAGGTCGTATTCTATGCCGAGACGTTTCGACGGTCGCTGCAGATCGTCGCCGACGAATGGGCGAAGACGGCGGAGCCGAGATAGTGTTTGACATGCGTGCGCATCTGTGCCCTTAAATCACTACAGTGAATTGTTGCGCCTCGGCTTGCCGGGGCGTTTTGCGTTTCAAGCCTTCGGCGTCGCCGTAGCCGATGCTCACCAGCTACCGACGACCCATCGCCTTGATGGCATCGCGGCACGCCGGGTGCAGTTCAGCCTGATGCGCTCTCATGCACGCTGCTGCCTTCGCATCGTCGTCGACGACATCGGCGCATAGATCCATGGCGTCGGCGGCGCACAGGGTCTGCGCCCGCTGCTGGATCTGCTGTCTCGTCGCGGGTGTGGCCGCCGTAGCGGTGATTATCCACGCGGCCGCGACGATCACTGCCCGAGTGCCCATGTCTCGCATAATCTCCTCCCGGTCGATGGAGGCAAACGCAGAGTCGCTGAGAGTTGGTCCGGACGCCACGCGTCGCGTCCGGACGTTATGTTGCTTCTCTGCCACAGCAATATAAATGTCACGGGTCCTTCCCCAGGGGTGGTGCCCTCCTGCGGGGAACGCGCCAGCCCAATCCATGGCTAGGCCTGGGTCGCCAAAACCCGGTAACGAGGTAACAGGTAACAGCCGCGATGGCCGAAGCCGCGACGCCGAAATTCCTCAGCCAGGCCGACTTCGCCCGGCGCCGGAAGGTCTCGCGGAAGTCGGTTACCCTCTGGAAATCGAAGGGCCTGCTGGTCCTGAACGAGGCCGGTCAGGTCGACGTCGATGCGACCGAATGGAAGCTCGACGACCGGCCGGCGAAGTATCGCGGCGGCGTTACCCATCGCCCGGTCCGCGCGCCGGACGGTAACAACTTCGCCGAGCCGCCCCGCAAGCCGAAACCTGCCGAAGCGCCGCCGGCGCCGGAGCTCCGGCCGAGCGACGGCGCGCCCGATCCGCTCGACTTCGACATGGCCGATCCAAACCTGCCGATGGCGGAGGCGGTACGGCGCAAGGAGAATTTCCTCGGCCTGATGCGCAAGCACGAGTTCGAGGTCGCGCAGAACGAATGGGTGCGCGTCGAGGATGTCGGCAAGTCGGTCGAGCGCGAATATTCGCTGGTCCGCGAACGCCTGCTCGCGATTCCGGGCAAACTTGCCGCGAAGCTCGTCGACCGCGACCGGACCGCGATCGAACTGGCGCTGTTCGAGGAGATCAGCGAGGCGCTGAGTGAACTTCATGACCCCGGAGGTGGCGGGGCCGCCGCTTGACGCGCGGCTGAGAAAGGCAAGGCAGGCGCTCAAGCCGCCGACGCGGCTCAACCTAGTGCAATGGGCCGACCGCTACCGTTTCGTCACGCTGTCCTCGTCGCCGGGGAAGTGGAAGACCCGGACGCAGCCGGTCTCCTACGGCCCCATGATGGCGGTGACGGAGCCAGACACGGCCAAGATCACGGTCATGGCCGGCACGCAGGTCGTGAAGAGCGAGCTGCTCAAGAACATCGCGTATTTCTTCATCCATCAGGAACCGAGCCCGATCCTCTTCGTCCAACCGACGCAGGGGGCTGCCGCGTCCTTCGCCAAGGAAAGGTTCACGCCGGACGTCCGCAGGATGCCGGAGGTTCAGGCGGTCATCGAGGCTCCGAAGTCGCGCGACAGCGACAACACGATCACCCACAAGGAATATCCGGGCGGTCCTCTCGACTTCGTCGGCGCCAACTCGCCGACCGACCTTGCATCCCGCCCGAAGCGGGTGATCCTTTGCGACGAGATCGATAAATATCCGGTCAGCGCCGGCCCCGAGGGCGACCCGCTGACCCTGGCCGAGGAGCGGGCCTCGACCTACGAGGATCTCGGTCTCGCCAAGTTCGTGCGGGCCTGTTCGCCGACCGAGAAGGGCAAGTCCCGGATCGGCCGGGAATACGAGGCTGGCGATCAACGCAAGTGCTTTCTCGCCTGCCCGCATTGCGGACACGACCAGGTCCCGACTTGGGCGCATGTCCGATGGGAGAAGGTGCTCGAGGGCGGCACGGTCACGATCGACATGCCGCCCGGCCAGCATGCCCGCGAGCACCGGTCCGCGACCGCATCGATCGCCTGCGAGGGTTGCGGCGCGTTGTGGAGCGAGCGCGAGCGGATCAAGGCGCTGGAGGCCCTGGAGCACGCGCCGGACCACGGTTGGCGGCAGACGAAGCCGTTCATCTGCTGTGACGAGCGGCAGACGCCGGAGGCCTGGACTGAAGCCGGCCGGTCGCTATGCAGGGTCTGCGGCCAGCCGTCGCCCTACGACGGCCACGCCAGCTTCGTGATCCCGAAATGGCTGTCGTCGCGCCACAAGCTGGCGCGCCTGGTCAAGGAATTTCTGGACGCCCGGGGCGACCCCGAGCTGATGAAGAAGGTCGTTAACACCGGGTTCGCCGAGTTGTGGGAACCGGCCGGCATCGATCGGCTCGACGGCTCCCGGTTGATCGAGCGTGCCGAGGCCTATGGTCCCGACGACCTGCCGAACGACGTCCGGGCCATCACCGGATTCTGCGACGTTCAGGGCGACCGGCTCGAGGTGCAGCTTGTCGGATGGGGCACCGACGAGGAATCGTGGCCCTTCCTGTACGAGGTCATCAATCAGGATCCGGCGCAGCCGCAGGCGTGGCGGGAGCTTCGGGCCTTGATCGGCCGCACCTTCCGCCGGGCGGACGGGCAACTCGTCAGGATCGCTGCCTTCGGGATCGACTACGGCGGCCACCACGGCGCGCAGGTGCTTTCTTTCTGCCGGCAATATCGCGGGCGCCGGGTGTTCCCGTGCGTGGGCCGGGCCGGCAAGCGGGCGATCTGGTCGCTGACGCCGTTCAAGGCGAAGACCGGCGAGAAGCTGTGGCCGATCGGCGTCGACTCGGGGAAGGATGCAATCTACGCCCGGCTGAAGATCGAGGCGGCGGAGGATGGCCGGCGCAAACCCGGCTTCATCCATTTCCCCGAGGCCGATGCCTTCGGTCCGGACTATTTCGCGCAGCTCACGGCCGAGCGGCGCGAGACCCGCAAGCGGCTTGGCCAGAGCTACACCGTCTGGGTCTGCCCGGACGGCAAGCGCAACGAAGCCCTCGACACCATGGTCGGCGCCCTCGCGGTGCGTCAGTCCCTGCCCCGCCGGATCGAACGGGGCATCGAGTTCTCAGCCACGGACGATGCGCCGGAGGCAGACGACGCGCCGAGCCCGCCGCCCGCCGGTGTGGCGATCACTAAGAGCACGTCGGGTGAGCGACGATCGATCGCAAGGATGCTGGCGCGCTGATGTTCGACCCGAACAAGACGATCCTGGCGGGCATCCCGCGCGCGACCCTGCAGCAATATCTGGCGGACGCACAGGCCGCCTATGCGTCGCTGATGGCGGGCGGCCGGCCGGTGTCGGTCGGTTACGAAGGCAAGACGGTGACCTACTCCGCCGCCAACCGCGGTGACCTCGAAAACTGGATCGGGCTCCTGCAGCGCCAGCTCGGCATGAACTGCGGGCGGCGTGCCATCCGACCCTATTACCGGTGACGCCTGATGCCTGACGGCGTGGTCCTCTACGGCCCCGACAACCAGCCGATCGAGCGGCGCCCGTCGAAGGCGCGCGCCCTGGCCGGCGGGTCCGGTCGTTATTCCGGGCCACCCTACGACGCGGCGGACCTCTACGGCCAGCACATGGCCGCGTGGACCCCGGCGCTGTGGTCCCCCGACGGAGAGCTCAACCAGTACCGGGACAGGATCGTGTCGCGCGTCCGCGACATGGTCCGCAACGACGGGTGGGCTTCCGGGTCCGTCACGCGGATCCTCGACAACGCGATCGGCCCGAACCTGCGGCCGATCGCCAAGCCGGACCACCGGTTTCTGGCGCATTACACCGGGAACGGCGCCTTCGACGCGGTCTGGGCCAAGGAGTTCGGCCGGGCGGTCGATGCCAACTGGCGGTCGTGGGCGCACGACCTCGGCTGCTATTGCGACGCGACCCGGAACCAGAATTTCAGCCAGATGATGCGGGTGGCGTTCCGCCACAAGCTCGTCGACGGCGATGCCCTGGCGATCCTGAAATGGTTGCCGGATCGGGTCGGACGAGGCCGGGCGCGCTACTGCACGGCGCTGCAACTGATCGACCCTGACCGCCTGTCGAACCCCCAGCTTCGGTTCGACGCCAACACGATGCGGGGCGGCGTCGAGATCGAGCCAGAGACGGGCGCAGCGGTCGCCTATCACATCCGCAAGGCCCACGCGGGCGACTGGTTCAACGCGGCCGAATCGCTGAGATGGGAGCGCGTGCCGCGCGAGACGGGCTGGGGCCGGCCCGTCGTGGTCCATGACTTCGACGGCGACCGCGCCACGCAGCACCGCGGCGGCGCCGGCATCTTCGCCCCGATCCTGCAGCGTCTGAAGATGCTGGTGAAGTACGACGGTGTCGAGCTCGACGCCTCGATCATCAACGCGATCTTCGGCGCCTTCGTGGAATCGCCTTTCGATCGCGAGCTGGTCGCCGATGCGCTTGGCGATGGCGACGACGCTGTCCTGAACGCCTATCAGACCGGCCGCAAGGAGTTCCACGACGAGTCGTCGCTGCTGCTCGGCAACGCCAGGATCCCGGTCCTGTTTCCCGGCGAGAAGATCGGAATGGTGTCGGCCACGCGGCCGAACAACAACTTCGCGGCCTTCGAGGGCGCCGTCCTGCGCAACGTCGCCACCGGCCTCGGCCTCTCGGCGCAGCAGGTCAGCAATGACTGGTCGAACGTGAATTATTCGAGCGCCAGGGCGGCCCTGCTCGAGGCGTGGAAGACCATGACCCGGCGCCGGCAGGATTTCTCGGCCGCCTTCGCTTCTCCGGTCCGCAGCGCCTGGCTCGAGGAGGCTATGGACCTCGACGACCTGCCCATGCCGAGCGGCAACGTGCCGGACTTCGCCGAGTGCCGCGGCGCCTTTTCCCGCTGCCGCTGGCTGGGTCCGGCCCTCGGCTGGATCGACCCGGTCGACGAGCGCACCGGTGCCGTCATCGGCATGGATGCCGGGTTCCAGACGCTGGAGGACACCTGCGGCGAGCAAGGCCTCGACTACGAGGAGGTGCTGGAGCAGCGGGCGCACGAGATCAAGATGTTCGACGACCTGAAGATCCCCCGTCCCGAATGGAGCGGCCAGATCCCGGTCAAGAGCATCTCCAGGAAGCCGGACGCGCAATGACGATCGAGCGGCTGCTCTACTCGCCGCTGGCGCTGCTGCCAGCGCACGCGCTGGCGCTGCTCGACCGGATTCGCATGCTCGACGCCGATTCGGATCGGATGGAGTCCGCACGGGCCGCACCGAGACCTTTCGACGTGGTTAGCGGCGTCGCCGTGATCCCGATCTGCGGCATCCTGGTCCACCAGGCCACGTGGTGGTTCGACGAGACGCAGTACAGCGGCATCCGGCAGAGCGTCGCCATGGCGGCGGCTGATCCCGACGTGCGCGGCATCGCGCTCTATGTGAATTCGCCCGGCGGCGAAGTGGCGGGGTGCTTCGATCTCGCCGACGACATCTACGCCCTGCGCGGCGGCAAGCCGATCTGGGCCATCCTCGACGAAAGCGCCTACTCGGCGGCCTATGCTCTGGCTAGCGCGGCCGAGCGGATCATCGTGCCGCGCACCGGCGGGACGGGTTCGATCGGCGTCGTCTCGCTCCGGCTCGACCTGACCGCCGCGCTCGACCAGGGCGGCATCAAGATCCACGCCATCCAGTACGGGGCGCGCAAGACCGATTCCTATCCCATCACGCCGCTGTCGGACGATGCCCGCGCCAGGATCCAGGCCGATGTCGACACGCTCGGCGCGATGTTCGTCGCGATGGTCGCCCGCAATCGGAACATGGCGCCCGACGACGTGATCGCCACCGAAGCCGGGATGTTTCTCGGCGCCGCCGGAGTGGCGGCCGGCCTCGCCGACGCCGTGATGGCGCCGGACGATGCTTTCCTCGCCTTCGTCCAACATCTGGAGTCCTGACATGATCACCAGCACGGTCCCGCGCGCCGGGGTCTCTCCGTTCGCTCACCTCGGCCGCGTGGCTCCGGCTGCCGCCGGCAAGGCCGAAGACGACGACAAGAAGGACGACGCCAAGTCCAAGGCCGAGGACGACGAGGACGCGAAGTCCAAGAAGGCGGCCGACGACGATGACGAGCCGATGGACAAGGACAAGGACGACGACGCCGCCAAGAAGGGCAAGAAGGCCAAGAAGGGCAAGACGTCCGACGACAGCGACGATGACGATGGCGACCGCAAGGACGACGACGATCCGTCGGCCCGCGCGGCTCGTGCCCGTGAGCGCTCTCGCATCCGAGCCATCATGACGTCCGACGCAGGCAAGGCCTTCCCGGCCGCCGCGATGCATCTCGCCGTCGGAACGTCGATGCCGCGCGACCACGTCATCGAGACGCTGTCCGCCATGCAGGCCGCGACCGCCGCGGAGCCCAAGGGTCAGCGCGATGCGCTGCGCGACCGGATGGCCAAGGTCGACAACCCCACCGTGGGCGCCGATGGCGGCCGAAGCGGTCCGAGCCTTGCCGAACAGATCGTCCTCGCCGGCAAGAAGCGCCGCGGCGAGATCTGACCGCGCGACAACCCAAGGACAAAAGCCATGACCGTCAACGTCTCCACCTTCGGCGACAACCCGTTCCAGCCGGGGATGTGGTCCGATGCCTACGTTCCCGACCAGCTCATCGCCGGGAACCTCAAGATCGTCACCGGCAACGGCCTGATCACGGGCGCCGCGGCGCTCAAGCGCGGGACCGTCCTGGGTCAGGTCACGGTCGGCGCCGCCTTGACGGCCGTCAAGGCGTCCGGGGCGAACACCGGCAACGGCACGATCGCGATGGACGGGACGACGCCGGTCCTGCCGAACGCGAAGCCCGGCCTCTACCAGGTGCGCTTCACCACGGCGACGGCCTACACGGTGACCGACCCGTCGGGCGCGCAGCTCGGTGCCGGTGCCA
>CBDIBY010000002.1:0-19688 GCA_965277115.1 Lichenihabitans sp.
GACCCCGGCATCTTCAAGATCCTCGAAGCCGGCGAGAAAGGCGCGGGCGGCGAGATCCAGCTGACCGACGCCATGATCAAGATGATCGGCACCCAGCCGTTCCACGGGGTGCGCTTCGACGGCAAGACCTACGACACCGGCTCCAAGCTCGGCTTCCTTGCCGCCAACGTGGCCTTCGCCATGGAGCGACCCGACCTCGCCGGCCCGTTCAGGGAGGAATTGCGAAAGATCGTCGGGACGCTCTGATGGCCGCAAAGCCCTTTTGCCGCCATCCGGGCGCTACAATATAACGTCCGCAGGGAAGCGGCGGCCCGGCCGCCGCGCGTGGAGACCAGATTTCATGGACAAGATTCCCGTCACGGTGCTGACCGGCTACCTCGGCGCCGGCAAGACGACGCTGCTCAACCGCATCCTCAGCGAGCAGCACGGAAAGAAATATGCGGTGATCGTCAACGAGTTCGGCGAGATCGGCATCGACAATGACCTGGTGGTCGGCGCCGACGAGGAAGTCTTCGAGATGAACAACGGCTGCATCTGCTGCACCGTGCGCGGCGACCTCATCCGCATCATCGAGGGGCTGATGAAGCGAAAAGGACGCTTCGACGCCATCATCGTCGAGACAACCGGCCTCGCCGACCCTGCCCCCGTGGCGCAGACCTTCTTCGTCGACCAGGAGGTGCAGGAGGCGGCGCGGCTCGACGCCGTGGTGACGGTGGCCGACGCCAAATGGCTCAGCGCCCGGCTCAAGGATGCGCCCGAAGCGAAAAACCAGATCGCCTTCGCCGACGTCATCGTGCTGAACAAGACCGACCTCGTATCGCCGGCGGAACTCAAGGCGGTCGAGGCGCGTATCCGCGCCATCAACCCCTACGCCAAACTGCACAGGACGCAACGCTGCGCCGTGCCGCTTGACGCGGTGCTGGAACGCAACGCCTTCAACCTCGACCGGATCCTCGAGATCGAGCCGGCCTTCCTGGATGAGGAGGACGAGCACGATCACCACGACCACGATCACGATCATCACCATCATGATCACGACCATGCTCACGGCGGCCTCAAGCACTTCCACGACGAGGACATGCAATCGGTCGCGCTGACTCATGAGGGCGATGTCGATCCGCAGAAATTCATGCCGTGGCTCAACGACCTCGTGCAACGCGAGGGCGGCAAGATCCTGCGCTCCAAGGGCATCCTCGCACTCAAGGGCGAACCGAAGCGCTTCGTCTTCCAGGGCGTGCATATGATGCTCGACGGCGACACGCAGCGGGACTGGAAGCCGGACGAGAAACGTCAGTCCAAGCTCGTCTTCATCGGCCGCGACCTGCCGGAGGCCGAGATCCGCAAGGGCTTCGCGGCCTGCCAGGCCTGAAAGCCTGACGTCCCGGTCGTCCCGGATCAGCGCGCCAGTGGGGCTTGTCCGGGATGATGGGCGGCGCCGTCTTTCCCGCCGGCCGGCAGGAACTGCTGCGTGAAGGCGGAGAGCTCGGCCACGCTGCGCAGCCGGTGCAGCGTCTTGTGCTGGCGCTCGGCGCGGTCGCAGAGGTCGCGCACCATCGGCATCCAATTCTGGTCGACCTCCCACATGGTGCGGAACAGGGCTTCGGTCGGCGGCATGGTGAGGCTGGCACCCGGAGCATGCTCGATTGCGCCTCTGACCCAGGCGATCTGCCGCTCGGCCGCAAGCCAGAAGTGCATCCAGATCGGCATGTCGATCAGCACGATCACGGTCGCGCGCTCGATCCGCGGTGCGATCGAGTCCTGCCGCCCGAGGCCGTCGATCAGCCAGGACTCGGCCGCGACGGCCTTGGCATGTTCGGCGTCATAGGAGGCCTTCGGCTTGGGCTGCCATCCAGGCCGCCAGAGCAGCCGGTCGATCTCGATATGCGGCAGGTGGCGCGCCGTCGCGATGGCGCGCGACAGGGTGGACTTGCCCCCGCCCGCATTGCCGATCACGACCACTCTCGACACGTGCTATCCCTTGGTTGCGACCGCATGCGTCTTCCGGGCCGGCTGTGGGAACGGTCGACCGATCGCCATACCTATAGCCGGCGCACCGACAAGGCGCCGTCGCAGGCGACGATCGTTCCTGTGGAAAAGCCGAACGCGCCCGATGCGAGCGCCGCGACCGTGCGCCCGACATCCTCCGGTTCGCCCCAGCGGCCGGCCGGAACCAAGCCGCCCGCGATGCGCCTCTCATAATCGGCGGCGACCCCGTCCGTCATGGCCGTGCGGATGATGCCGGGCCTGACTTCGAATACCGCGATCGCCTCGGATGCGAGCCGCAGCGCGAGGGCTTGCGCCCACATCGCCAATCCGGCCTTCGAGACGCAATAATCCGCTCGCTCGGGCGAGGCCAGGGCGGCTGAGACCGAGGTCACGAAGACGATCGCGCGGGGGCTATCGCCCGGCCTCTGCAGCATGGCCTTCGCTGCCGCCTGGCTCAGCAGGGCCGCGCCACGCAGGTTGACGCCGAGGACGCGGTCGAAATGCTCGGGCATCAGGTCCAGCATGTCGCCGCGCACGATCGAGCCGATGCCGGCATTCGACACGAAGCAATCGAGCCGGCCGAAGCGCATCAGCACGGCCTCGACGAGGCTCGCATGGGTCGCGGCGCCGCCGCGTCGTGCCGCAGGAACAGTGTCGCCGCACCTTCCCTCTCGAAGGCTCGGCACGCCTCGGCGGCCGCCTCGTCCTCGACGATATCGGTGAAGGCGATGTCGTGACCTGCCCGAGCCAGCGCAACGCCGATGGCGCGGCCGATGCCGCGACGCGCGCCCGTGACGAGCGCGACAGGGCGGCTCACGCGTGAAGCTCCGTGCGGAGGAGATGATCGGCCGTGCGCAGCGCCAGGGCCGCCACCGTCAGCGAGGGATTGACGGCGGCCGAGGTGACGAGCGTCGAGGCATCCGCAACGAAGAGGTTGGGATGACCATAGGCCCGCCCGAAAGAATCGAGCGGGGCTGCGGCCGGATCCGATCCGATGCGGATCGTGCCGCATTGATGGGACGGCGTCTTGCGGTCGAAGAGATGCGAGAGCACGACCGGGAAGCCCGCGGCCCGCAGCGATCGCTTGATCTGCTTCACCAGCCCGCGATGCGCCGTCATGTTGGAGCGCCGCCAGTCGAGCATGATCCGCCGTCCGTCGACGAGGACGCGGCTCGCGCGATCGGGCAGGTCTTCGCTCATGGCCAGGAAGTCGACCGCATGGCGGCTCATCCGGTCGAGCAGAATCTCGGGAGCGCGCGGCATGTTGGCCTTGAGGATCGCGCCGGAGACGCGGCCGAGCAACTGAATGTTGCCGAGCGGCGGCCCGCCGCGCCCGTCGGAGAGGTAGAAGTCGTTGAGGCCGAAGGTCTTCTGGTAGATCGAATCGTTGACGAAGCGCAGATCGATGCCCAGCACCGCCGTCAGATTGTGGTTCATGAAATGCCGCCCGACGGCGCCCGAGGCATTGGCGAGGCCTCCCGGCGCCGAAGCGAGCAGGATCGCGGCGGAGCGCACGGCGCCGGCGGCCAGGATCACGAGCTTGGGGGAAACGCTACGGCGCTCGCCGTCCTTTTCATACTCGACGCGTTCGATGCGGCGCCCGTCCGGCCCAGGGACGAGGCGCGAGACTTCGGCGCCGCTTTCGAGTCGGACGTTGGGATGGGCAAGCGCGGGCAGCAGCGCGCAGGTCTCGGCATCCATCTTGCCGCTGCGCGCGTCCGGAAAGGCGTCCCAGGGGGTCGCGCCGTTCTTGAGCCAGAGATCGATGTCGACGCCAAGCGGCAGCGAGGCCGGGTGGAGGCCCAGGCGTATGAGACGTCGGCGCACCTCCGCGATGGCCGGCTCGTCCGGAACCGGCACATGGGGATAAGGTCCGCCGTGCGGCGGCTCCGTGGGATCCTGCCCAAGCGCGCCGCGCACCGCGTAGAGCGCCTCTGCACGATCGTACCAGGGCGCGATCTCGCCGTAACGGAATGGCCACGCGGGGGCGTCGCCATCGGCATGCGCAACGCCGTCGAAATCCTGGGCGCGGTAGCGGATCAGCACGGCGCCGTAGAATTTCGAATTGCCGCCGTGGTTGTAGTAATTGCCCGGGTTGAAGCCCGCGCCCTGCGGATCGTACCAGAGCTCGTCAGGTCGGAAATGGCCGCGGCCGAAGATCGCCCGGGCATCCCGGTTCTCCGGCCGGTCCGGCAGTTGGTGACCCTTTTCCAGGATCAGGATCGAGGCGCCCGACAGGGCCAGCGCATAGGCCGATGTCGCCCCGCCCATGCCGGAGCCGATGATGACGATATCGGGGGATTGGCTCACGGTCCGTCGCTCGCTTGACCTCTCTCCCTCTCACCTGCGACCTGCTGAAGCAAGCCAGGCTGCCTCTATTTGCTCGGCTTCAGCTTCACCGAGACTGGGTCGGGGACGTGGATCGTGTCCGCATCGCTCCGATTATCGATGATGCGGCCGACATAGTCGGCCGTCAGGTCTTCCGAGGTGGCGGAGGCGGGCGCGAGCGATTTCGTCGCAACCGCGACCGTCTGTGAGTCGTAGCCCGGCTTTTCCAACACCACGGTGAAGGCCTGACCGCGGGGAGCGTCGAGCGTGCAGGGCGTCTTGCAGATTTCATTGCTAAAGGACACCGTGACATCGGCGCCCGATGGGTCCGACAGGATATAGACCTGATCGGTTTGCCCGTGCTCCAGCGTGGCACACCCGGCCAGCATGAGGAAGAGGCATCCGATCGCCGCCGCGACCGCCCGTGACGTCAGGGCTCCAATCCCGCCGCCGCGCATCAGGGCGTGCGCCGGTTGTCGGCGGCGCCCGGCCGTCCTGCCACCGGCGGCAGGGTGACGCGCAGTGGGTTCGGCACGTGTTCGAGCGCCGCGCCCGTGGCGACGTCGACGACCGCGCCGGCACCGCCTGTCACGATGTTCTCGCCGAGGTCGCCCACGCCGGACGCCGTGAGGCGCGTGCCCACCTCGACGGCTTTCGTCCGATAGCCGGCCTTCTCGATCGTCGCGGTGAACGTATCCCGGCGGCCGACCGCGACGCCACAGGGGGTCACGCAACTGGCGCCTGTCGATAATGTCATCCGGGCGCCCGGCGGATCGGAAATGACATAGAACTTGTCGGTCGACCCGCGATCTAGCGTGGCGCAGCCCCCGAGCACCAAACCCGACCACCCGACGATCACTACCATCAAACGCATCACCCGAGCCGATCGCCAGACAACAACTTAGGCGAAAATGAGTATCATCTCTACCGGCCTGCATCAATCCGCGTCGGTGGGCGCGACGCCATGGACCTCGGCGATATCGCGTGTCCGTCCGTTCGAGATCTTGCGGAACGCAGCAAGAACGGATAGGCTTGTTCATGATTTGTTTTAGACTTGTCCGGCGTTACCCAGGACGGGTCCGGACCGATGGTGGGGCACCCGCATGCTGACCGAAAAACAGAGCGAATTGCTCCGGTTCATCCACCTGCGCCTCAAGCAGACGGGGGTGCCGCCCTCCTTCGACGAGATGAAGGAAGCGCTCGACCTCAAGTCGAAATCCGGCATCCACCGGCTGATCATGGCGCTGGAGGAACGAGGCTTCATCCGGCGTTTGCCGAATCGCGCCCGGGCCGTCGAAATCCTGCGCTTGCCGGAGGCGGTCGCGCCAGCCGAGCCGCGTCCGGCTCGCTTCTCGCCCAGTGTTATCGAGGGCAACCGGTCGATTCCCCGCGGCCGGCCGGTGGCCTATCCCAAGGACGACAGTCCGGTCCTGTCGATTCCGGTGATGGGGCGCATCGCGGCCGGAACGCCGATCTCGGCGATTCAGACCCCGAGCCATACGGTCGGCCTGCCGATCGATTTCCTCGCCGCCGGCGAGCATTTCGCGCTCGAGGTCAAGGGCGATTCGATGATCGACGCGGGCATTCTCGATAACGACACGGTCATTATCCGAAAGCAGGACAATGCCGAGACCGGCGATATCGTCGTTGCATTGATCGACGACGAGGAGGCGACCTTGAAGCGCCTGCGCAAGCGTGGCGGCTCCATCGCGCTCGAGCCTGCCAATCCCGCCTACGAGACCAGGATTTTCGGACCCGACCGGGTCCAGATCCAAGGCAGGTTGGTCAGCCTGATGCGCCGGTACTGAACCGGGCCCGGTGGATTGACGCGGATGGAACCCCACCGTCCGTCCCCGGAAGTTGGGTGCACCGGCCCCGGACAGAGTGGGCCGACTCCAGACTAATCGATTCTTCGCCCGGGTCGGACCACTCGCTTCTCTCGAGAGGCGGTTCGTCTTTTCCGTCTGGAACTGCCGAGATGCGCGTCGTCGGATAGGCGCCGCAGAGAAAGGCTATTGCGTGGTCGTGGGCTCGGGTGGGGGTAGCTGCTTCGGCGCGCGATGGGCCATGTGACGGCCGACGGCACAGCCGGCGGCCGCTCCGACTAGACCATGGTGGCCGGCGAAATGACCGGCGATTCCACCGAGGATGGCGCCCTTGATGCAGCCCTTGGCCTCGGCCGCCGTCGAGCCTGCGACAATTGCCCCCGCGCATAGAGCCGCCGCAATCAATCCACGTATCGTCATCGCCATCCTCCGTGATCTGCTGTGAAACGCGCGGCGGCCCGGAAAGTGTCCTCCGCGACGAGGCGGCCGACAGTTTCTTGCGCGAGGAGCGTGTCAACGCCGGCGCGGAGATAGTGCAAACCCTCGGCTTTTGCCATCGAGGCTGGGGAAGCGCCCATGACGCTGTCGAGCGGGTGACCAAGGGCTCGCTCCCGGCAAGGTCAGCCCCGCCGATGCGGTCGAGGGCGGTCGACCTCGCACCCAAGGGCTGCGGTGGACAACCAGCGCCGGATCAACGCGCTCAAAAGGCCATTATTTGATGGTGCATCATGCATCTTCGTGTTAGCTCGTGAGCAGCGGATGCGAGGAGAGAGTCCGATGGCGCGCAGACATCAGGCGATTGATCGCCATCTCGGGGGGCGCGTTCGCTTCGCGAGAATCGAGAAGAAGATCTCGCAGACCTTGCTCGGGGAGCGGCTCGGGATTTCGTTCCAGCAGGTGCAAAAATACGAGCTCGGCAAGGATCGTATCAGTGCCAGTCAGCTGATGAGCATCGCACGCATCCTGAACAAGGACATCTCGTTCTTCTTCGAAGAGATCGAGGCCGACGTGGACCTCGTCGGCGCCGAGCCGGTTGCAGCTGTCGCACAGGAGCGGACGTCGCGATCCGACAAGGTTTACGACATCAAGATCATCCGCCTGCTTCATGCCATTGAGAACGAGAAGCTCAAGGCGCGCCTGTGCCATCTGATGGAGGCGATCGTCGGGGCGCGGCGTCAGGCCACTTCGTTCGATCCGCAGCTCGCGCGTCTTGGCGCAGATGAAGACGGTGGTCGCCGCCCGACCCAGTGACGCCGCACCTGCCGCCTCAGCCAGGTGCTTGATGCGGAATGTGCCGGTCCGATGTGTCCGCGTGCGGATCCGGCACCGACTCTCGCCGAATGAGGCTCCGCCCTATGCGGTCGGGGCCGGTCGCGTACGCCCCCGAAACCGGGCCAGTCGAGGGAGGCTGGCACTCGCGCCGGGCAGGCGAATCGTATCGGAACGGCATCGTTCCAGTTCCCTCGCGCGCGGATTTCGGACTGGTTGACACTCGCGAGCGGGGCCGCCTATACGGGTGTCCTCCAAGGCGCGGCCTGGTTATTCGGCGGGGTAGCTCAGCAGGTTAGAGCAGCGGAATCATAATCCGCGTGTCGGGGGTTCGAGTCCCTCTCCCGCTACCATTGATCCCCCCCGAACCAGCAGACTCGGAAACACGTCCTCGCCAAGCAATCGCGACAGGTGCCCATGCACCTCGACGGTGACGATCCTGTCGGCATCCGGCGGCTTGACCACGACCCGATCGACGAGATCGCGTAGCGCCTGGCGGGGCTCTTCGTCGCCGTCGACCGCAGTCTGCGCCAGCGTGAGGTCGAGGCGGTTGATCGAGGCGAGGTATCGCTTGATGGCCTCGGGATGCAGTTGCAGGACCCTGGGTGGCTCGTCGCACGCCAGTAGCTCGGCGCGGACCCTGTCGCGTTCGGCACGAAGGGCCGGGATCGAGGTCGATGCCTCCTGCTCCGAAATGAAGCCCTGAAGGTAGCCGTTGTAGGCCCGGTCATAGGCTCGCTCGGCCTGACCGATTCGCGCCTCGATCCTGCTCCGGTTTCCGGCGGCGTCGGCGGCGAGGCGCTTGCGCTCGGCGTTGTAGCTGCGGATGAAGACCTCGATCGCCGGGCGGTCGCGCAGCTTCTCCTTCAGCCCCTCCACGACAGCCCGCTCTACGGCGTCGAGATAGTACGGCCGACGGTTCTCGCACGAGCCGGCCTCCTTCGCCTGCGTACAGAGGATACGCACTCGGCCGTGATCGCGGTCCTTCACCGACATGCCGCCGCCGCAGACCGCGCATTTCAGCAGCCCGGAGAGCAGATGCTTTGGCTTTCGCCGGTCCTGTGGACGCTCAGAATACGTCGCGGCCTTCATGGCCTGAACGGCGTCGAATAGATCGCTGCCGATGATTCGCAGGTGGGGCGCCTCGGCGTGCTGCCATTCCGTCTCGGGATTGATGCGGCTCACCCGTCGGCCGGTGTCCGGGTCCTTCACCATCCTGATTCGGTTCCAGATGAGCCGGCCTGCGTAAATCGGGTTGAGCAGGATGCCGTGGCCGCGCTGTCGGTTGCCGTTGATGGTGGCGGCCGTCCAGAAGCGCCCGCGTGGCGGCGGCACGCCTTCCCGATTGAGGTCGCCGGCGATATCCCGTGGGCGCCGCCCCGCAGCGTAGACCGCGAAGATGCGCCGAATCACCTCCGCCTCGGGTTCGACGATCTCAAGCTCCCCTGCCCTGCCTGGGACAGGGCGATAGCCGTAGGCGCGCCCGCCCGCCGATCGCCCGTCCCGAATCACACCCGACATGCCGCGGCGCACCTTGTGCGCCAGATCGGTGAGGTAGAGCGCGCCGACGAGCCCGCGGATGCCGACCTGCATCGGATCGGCCACGCCGTCATGGACGGCGACGATCTTGACGCCGGCGAAGGTCAGGCGCTTGAAGATCCCGGCCAGGTCTTCCTGGTCGCGCGACAGCCGGTCGAGCGCCTCGACGACGACGACATCGAACTTCCGTTCCCGTGCCGCCTCGAGCAGCCGCATGATGCCGTCGCGCCCGATCACCGACGAGCCGGAGCGCGCCCTGTCCTCGAAGCAGGCGACGACGTCGAAGCCGCTCCGGGCGGCATGGGTCCGGCAAAGCGCGACCTGATCCTCGATCGACCGATCGCGCTGAAGGTCAGACGAGAACCGGGCGTATATCGCTGCTGTGGGCATTGGGCCGGTCCTGGCGCTTCTGCATGTCGGCAAGCGCGGCCGCATGATCCTTCCGGGCCTGCGCCCGTGCAAGGGCCTCGATCAACCGAATCAGGCCGGGGTCGATCGGTTGCGATGCGACGGCCCGCCGTGTCATCTCCCCTGCCCCGCGATCTTGGCGGCCAGCATCTGGCCCTCCGGCGTCATGGTGACGGCGCGCTCGTCCGGCTCGTCCGAGCCGGTGATCAGCACCTCGACGCTGCGGACCACGCATGGCGCACAGATCGCGGCATCCGACGTGTTGCTGGCGACGAGGCGCGCCACATCGTTCTGACTCCGCCCGCAGAAGGAGCATCGTACGAGCGACATCACGCGCCCTCCATGAACAGTTCCGGGTGGCGCTCCCGCGCGAACGCGGCAACCTTTGTGGCCACGTCCGGCGCGATTTCGTACATTGTCCTGACCAGGGCGCTGTCCTTCGACGCGCGGGCGCTTTGGATCCGCTCGAGCATGGCAGCGTGCTCGGCGGCACGGGCGGCTCGCCTGAACTCGGCGACGCGCTGCTGCAGGCGCGGCAGCGCGTACTTCTTGGCCCGCAGCGCGGTGGCTGCGGCGATCCGCCACGTCTCGTCGCCGTCCTCCTGCATGAGCTGGTTCTCGATCCTGACGATCGCAGCCGCGACGCCGTCGAGTTCGATCTCGCACCGCTCCAGCGTGTCGACCTCGTCGAGGAAGAGGCCAGGCCGGATCATCAGGCGATCCGGCGAGGGGTAGGTCGCGGCGCTGCTCATGCCACCTCTCCCATCAGCGGCACGAGGCCGTCCGCGATGTCGCGCACCGTCGCGGTCCGCGACGCGGTTCGCTCAGCGTCGTAGGCCCGCCATTCGATCCCGAGCATGTCGCACATTCGCTCGGCCCGGCTCGACGGCTGCGACGCGCTGCGCCAGTCCTTGTCGACCGGGAAGTGGTAGGACGATGCGGCCGTGTTTTGCGGGATAAGCTCCTGCCCCTCACGGCCGTAGAGCTCGATGCCGAGCAGCTTACCCTCGTAGTGCAGCCACTCGCGATAGGCCTCGGTGGCGCGCGGGTCGGGGGCATGGGCGCCACGGTCCACGCCGAAGAAGACGGTGCTGCTCGACGCGATATCCTTGACGATCTTGAGCGCGAGGTCGCCGAGGTGCTCCTCGCTCCAGCCGTTGCCTGTGAGCCAGCGCGCCTTGGCGACGAGACCGGCATGGGTCATCGGGACGACGGCCATGATCGCCTCTTCGATCTCCACGGCCCGATACCACGCCGCGTCAGCGGCTTCGAAGGCAGCCTTCGCGCCGGTCCTATCCATGGCGGCGGCAATCTCGGCCTCCCAAGCGTCCCACGCCGCAATGATCTCAGCGCGTCTGGCGGCCCTCCTGACGTCCGGCCTCCACGCCATACCGGGACCCTCCGGGCTATCGGCCGGACCGGTGCCATACTTCTCCGGGGCCGACGCGGCTCGCATGGCGTCGATATCGTCGCTCAGGTAATATAGCCTGACATTTCCGTTAGGCAGTGATTGCCTGCCGGCGGGCGCCGGGCCGTCGGTCGCTTTCCAGTAAAGCTCGGCCGGGCGCTCGATTTTCTCGGTCTTGAACGCCTCGTCGCACTGATCTGAAACCCGATCGGCTTCATCCTGCTCGACGATCGCCGCCCCATGCCGGGCGATCAGCTCGATCAGATGTGCGTCAAGTGATTCGGGGCTGACGGCGCGGCTCCCGTGGATGCCGATATTGGCCGCGTCGTGAGCGATCGAGGCGGCGAGATCCTCGATCCACTTGTCCCCGGCGCCGGCGAGGATGATCTCGATGTAGGCGCAGGACTTCAGCGCCAGCGCCTTGACGCAAGTGGCGCGCATCTTGGACAGGGCCGCGGCCTGGCTCTTGAGCTTCTGGAAGATGCTGTAGTGCCGCTCTTGCGCGTCGTCGAGGCCGAGGCGCTCGCAAAATTCGGCGTGCTCGCGCTCGTGGGCCTCCATCGCCTCGATCCGAGCGGGCAGACCGATTTGCCAGCTTGGATCGTAGGATGGCCGGCCGAGTTGCTTTCGAAGCTCGGCCGAAGGGAATTCCGGCAGCAGCGCGCCGGGCTTGCTGCCGTCGCGCTGCGGACAGTGAGAAAACCTATGCTGGGACGACTTGTCCTCAATGTCGCTGACGACGTTGCAGGCGTTCCGCTCTTCCTTCGCGGTCTCGATGACGCGGTTGGCGTGCCGCCACCACGCGAGAGGATCACTCTTGCCGCGGGCCGCCGCCTCCAGCCGGAAGATCTGGTCGGGCGTCCATGATGGGTGCCGCGTCGAAACTTCGGGCCAGGGGAAGAACCGGCCGGCATCGAGTGTGAACCTGACGTGCCGCGTTTTGCCCGTCCGGTAGTGCTCGCCGCGATCGGCCGACGACGTGCGGTCGCCGTTCGGATCAGTCGTCGCCCATAGGAAATCCGGATCGGGATAGCCGCCGATCCTATTGGCGCCGGGCCGCAGTTCGCCGCTGCGAAGGATGAACGGCAGGCGCGCCGTGTCGGTGTGATGATAGAGCCTCACCGCCGTGCCTCCGCGACGGCGTGCCGAGGCGCATGGGGATCGGGCGGCACGAGGGCCGCGTAGACGACGACCCAGGTGGCGAGCAGCAGGACGAAGGCGACGGCGCTCATGACGGCGTCGGTGGCGGGAGCAAGGGATCTCGGGGCGTGAAGCATCGGTCGCATTCCAGGTGCGTTGCGGGTCGGTCAGGTGGTGGCGCGGCTGAGACGGGTCGGCGTCAGCCGGGATGCGGATTGGGCGTCATGGGTTTCATCGGTCAGGCCGCGATCTGCTGATCGGGACCCGGCGGATCGTCCGGCAGCACGAAATCGTCTTCTCTCGCGCCCTGCGACACTCTCAGGTCGAGCAGCTCGATCAACCGGTTCGCCACCGCGATGTCCTCGCTGATCTGCTTGCGCCTCATTCCGATCGCGCTGCGTAGCTCCGAGATCTTGGCCTTGCGCATCGGCCGGTAGAGTGTGTCGCCGCCTGCATCCGGGATACAGATGGCGGTCGGCAGGTTGCCGAGGTCGAAGCCGGCCAGGAAAGGCCTCGCCTCTTGGATGGCCATGCTCAGCTCGGCCATCTTCTTCATCTCGCGGCGCGCGAGCGTGATGAGTTGGTTCCTGGCTAAACCCTGGCTGTGCAAGGCAAACAGCCGTGGTTCCGCCGCTATGACGAGGTCGGCAGCCTCAGAGGCGTGCCCTCCTCCTTCATCCGCCATATGACGGATGACGTTCCGCAGCCGGTCAAGCAGCGGATTGCAGATCTTTCCGCGCATTCCAGGCTTCCTCGAACTTATGGATGAAGGACAGGGCGCGCTCGATATTGGCGCGCTGGTAGGGACGCTTGCGCAGGATAAGGGCCGCGAGCCGCTCTGGCAGGTCCTCGCCCGCCTCCCACAGCGCTCGGAGCCCCGTGTAAGGCCCATCGCAGGCCGTGATATCCGCCTGATCCTCGGGCGACGTGTAGCCGTGATACTGCCCGTCTGAGGCGACGACCATGACGGGCTCACCCTTCTCCTCGGACAGGCGCTTCGCCATCTCGACCGCCTTCGCGGGAGACGGGCGCTCGGGGACCGGCACGGCTTCCTTGACGGCTTCGCGCACGGCGCGGCGCATGGCGCTCGGCGACACGTTCAGCCGCTCGACGCGGGCGACGATGGTGGCTTGGGTCGGCGCCGGCAGTCTAGCGACCTCGGCGGCTGCCGATACGGCGATCTTGCCGGTCTCGACCTTGTGGGCGAGCTCGGGCGTGCCGCGGTCGATAACAGCGCGGGCAGACCGGACACTGCGTTCCGAGACGTTGAGCATCTCGGCGGCCTTGGGCTGTGTAGGAATGGAAACCGGCAAATTTGCCGGTTTATCCGTCGGGCGTCCCTGCTTGAGCGAGGCCAGCCGCGCGGCCACCATGGCTCGCTGGCCTTCGTCGAGATGTCGTCGGTGTAGATTCAGGCTGAGAACGAACCCGATCGGGTCGTCGCCGAGATAGTTGATGAAGCGCGGCTCAACGGCGGCGTCGACGCAGGCACGGTATCGGTTGCGACCGTCGAGGATCTTGCCATCGAGCAGCACGATTTCCTCACGTAGGCCGTGCTTTCGAACGTCGGCAGTCAGGTCGGCAAGCGTCTGACCCTCGAGCAGCGGGAAGACGGTCGCGAGTTCGTGTGGTTCGAGGGTCGGAGCGGACGGTGCACCCATCACAGTGCCTCCGCCTGCTCGACGGTGATGCCGGGGTCGATCGGGTTGATCCGCTGGATCACGATGCCGAGGATCGTATCCCAATGAGGGCCGCGCTCGACCAGGTCGTGAAGGTCGGAAATTTCCGTCAGGACGTGGTCGACGTCGAGGGGGCCGCTATCGGTGCGGTAGGTGACCGTTGCGGCCCAGCGAGGCAGTGGCGGGTGGCAGTGGGTCGAGGGTTGCGGGTGCATGGCGGCGTCCATCGCGAGGCGATGGACCTACGAAATCACACCTCCCTTTTTTTGGCAAGCATCACTTTCCAAACCTGACTTAGGACTTTCCCGCGTCCTGAGCTTTCTCGATATGACGTAGGCTAAGGAGCTCGTCCCAGGGTACCACCCTATGCATATCCACAATATCCGTGCGCGAAATCACATAAATTTGCTGAGGGTCATATTGTTCGACCATAACATGGTCTGGCGCATTAATGTTCACATGAAATAGACGCGGACCCTCTGTCTGGCTTCCATCTTTGCAAGTTATTATTGCGTATTCTCCATCAAAAGGCTGTTCCAGGGTAGATAGATAGACTGTTTCATCTATCTCGAACCGAGGGTGCATAATTTTAGAAGCTATCGCGACAGCATACGCATTTTTGTCGTTCTTCAAAACTGGCGGTCTCGGTAGCCACTCCAAGGCACCCTTGTGGTGACTAGATACAGGTATACATCTTCCATACTTTCCTACAACCGCCATCTTTAAGGGTAGATCGGCACTGTCGACCGGGTCATCTCCGGTCGAAGTAATTGCTCGCCATGTAAGGGGCTTCAAATGACGAGTCTCGTCATTCGGTGGTCCAAGACCAAACGCAACTTCCTGACTGAGAAGTCTCTCCAACGCCTCAAGGTTGCGGTACGATGGTTCCGTTACGCCCCGTTCCCATTGACCGACGGCAGCGCGACTCACGCCAAGCGCGCTGGCGATACGCTGCTGGGTCAGACCTTTAAGGACGCGCGCATCGCGGATGCGGCTGGCGAGAGACTGGTTCATACCCATCTTTTTGCAAGGTTCCCTTGCATCCGTCTAGGAAAGTTTGTTGCATCGTTTGGAAAGTTATGCTTTCCTTATGAAATGCTAGATTCACTCCAGCTTGCCATTTCCAGACTCGGGGGAGCCAGAAAGGTGGCGCCCCTGCTTGGTATTACGCGCCAGGCAGTAGGTCAGTGGCGCCGCTGCCCTCCCCTCCGCGTCCTCGACGTCGAGCGCCTGACCGGCGTCCCCCGCCACGAGCTGCGCCCTGACCTCTACCCGCCGCCTGAGAGCGAGCCCGTCGTCGATCGGCTGACCGCGGTCGAGCTTCGTCCATGAACCGGCGCTCCTTCCTCTCCATGCTTGGCCTAAGCAGAGATTCGTTGGTTGGCCAACGGAACGACCATGCGTTCATGGTTGAGGTCTTTGACAGCGGCATGGATGGCCTCGTCGAGCGCTGCGATGTCGGCGAATGTTTTATGGGCGAGATGATGCGCTTTGAGGTCATGCCAGACGACTTCGATATCGTTGAGTTCGGGGGCGTATTGGGCAGCCATTCGACGGTGAGCCAGTGGGCGCGGGCGGCGAGTGCGGTCAGCGAGAGCTTGCTGACGTGGATCGGCCCATTGTCCTCGACAAGAACGACCGGCTTGGCCGGCCGGCCGGGTGCGGGGCCATAGATCTGATCGAGTTGCTCCAGATGCGCGACGAAATCGCTGCTGCGCTTGCTCGGGCTGGTCTGGACGATGAGCTGACGCGTGCGGTGATCGAGCGAGCCGAGCATCGCAACCTTCTTGGCCTGTCCGGGAGCCGGTACGCGCAGGTCGGCGCCGGATTTGGCCCATGCTCTTGCGAGATACGGATGGGTCAACGCCTCGCTCTCGTCGCCATAGAGCAGCACGATGTCGCCGGCTTCGGCCTGACGCTTGCGCAATTGCAGGCGCAGGCCGATCCGATCGACCTCGCTGGCGATCTGCCGCCCTTTCAGGGTGTGCCGGGGCCGCCGCCAGCGGAACTTTTTTTTCGCAACGCCTTGGACAACTGCGACCGGCTGATGCTGACGCCCTCACGCGTCGCGATTTCGGCGCGAAGGCGGCTTAACGTCCAGATTGGCCTGTCGGCCACCGGCTCTTCAAGCAAGGGGGTGACGACGCGCAATGCAGCGGCGCTCTTCAACGGCGGCCGCCCCGGCGCGACGCTCGCCTTCAACGCCTCGACGCCGCCCTTGCCGAAATCGCTGCGCCACAGCCGAACCGTATCTTCGCGCACGCCGAAAGCCTCGGCAATCCGCGGACTGGTCCAACCCGAAAGTGTCAGCAGCACAGCGCGCGCCCGATCCGCCTCACCGCGATCACGCGACCTGGCCAGAGACGTCAGGGCCACACGCTGTTCTTCGCTCGCTGCAATTGGAGACTTCTCGCCCATGCCCGCTTCGCCCGAATCACGGACCGCAGCGAACCGCACAACAGGTCCGTTGGTCAACCAATGGGAATCTGCTTAGCCCCGATCGCCGCACCGGCGCTCGCGCGGGCCGTGGCGATGCCTGCGGCGGCCTCGTCGGTCATCGGGCAATCCCTCTTTGTCGCGGCTGCCGGAGACATCGACATCCAAGCGGACCAATACGCGGCGGCCCTTGCCACCTGGGAGGTCGATCACGCGGCGTGGAAAGCCGCCAACCTGGCGCCAGGCACCGTCGTGGTCGCTCAAGCCGCCGAAATCGAGGCGGTCGCCAGCGCCATCGCCATGACCGCAACCAGCCGCATCCCAGACCGGTACGTCCCCGCGACCTGGCGCAACATCACGCCCATCGATCCGGACACGGCCTCCTGCGGCCTGGGCTTCGTCACCGATCAGAGCAAGGTCTTCCTTCGCCTGAGCGTGGCCGAGATGCAGGTGGTGCGCGACGTGATCACCGAACAACTTGATCACCTGCTTTGCACGAACTCCCATTCGGAAAGCTCATCCGGAAGCCCAAGCTCAACCGTCGAAAACCCTGCCGAGGGCATAAAGGTGTGCCCGCCGACCAGATCGTCGAGCGCGGAGGCGGCGGAATGGTAGTTCCCCAAGGCCTCATCCTCCCACATCGCGTTGAAGCGCCCTTGCCCGTCCGGCACGATGGCGACCCGTCCGCGCGTCGTTCTATAAATCCAATATCCGCCCATGACTTCCCCATCGGTTCCCGCACCTCCGATGGTGAAGCGACCGGCCGGGCCTGTCGAGGGCTCGGCCGGTTCCGCGCCTGGATCATCGGCGTCCTCGCGGCGCCGATCATCGAGTCGCGAACCCTTTCGCGCTTCATCACGACTGTGCCGGCGCTCCCGCTCCCCAGCATTCGCACCGGCCGTCGTTCCTATCCCCCGCCCTCGCCGTCTCCTTCGGTAAGCCGCTCCCCGTGTCGAGAAGCAATCTCGCACAAGGAGTGTCGCGAATGTCCGACAAGTCGTCGCCCCGGTTCACTGTCATCGAGACGGAGGCTAGCCGCCAGATGAGCAAGCCTGTCGCCACAAACATGCAGGAGATCGCATATTGGTTTTGCGGTCCGCAGCGGGCGGGTGAAAGCCAAAAGGGCCGCATCCGCCGGGGATGGGAGGCTGCCGGCCGGCCCCCGTTCTGGCGGTTTCGATCCGCTTTCTACGGCGAGGCTGGCCCGTGGTCCGCGGCCGCATATACCCAATTCCAGGACCTGTATCGCGCGGCCCTCGCTCGCGAAGCCCGCAAGGCGGCGAACGCGAAAGCCATCGAGGATCTGAAGCACAGTGTCCGCAAGACCGATCTCGTGGAGAACGCCCGTGACGAATACCGGACCCTGGTCGCAAGGATCGAGGCCATCGAAGCCGCCCTTCGGATTCGGAGCTAGGACATGGCTGGCTTTGAGGATCATGAAGGTGGCGCGCTGGCTGGCGGAGATGATCGCGCCCTGGCTGAAGGAGCCGTGACCTATAGCCCTGCCGCCTTGCGCAGCGCATCGCCCATGCGGACCTGCCAGCCGGGACCGCTGGCCTTCCAGGCTTCGAGCACCTCGCGATCGATCCGCAGCGAGAACAACGCCTTGGTCGGAGCCTTCTGGGCTCCGCGCGAGCGCCGTATCGAGGCGACCAGATCCGGGCGCGTCTCGACCAGCGGGCGTGCCTTGGCCCACTGCTCGTCGGTGATTTCGGGGTTGTCGCAGACCTCATCCCAATCCTCCTGGGTAAAGCCCAGGCCGGGGACGAATCCCAGCGCGTGTTTGTCAGAAGCCATATCGATCTCTCTCCTTCCTGCTCGCGGGGCGCGCGCTCACCAAGGACAATGCCTCGCTCCCGAGCGGCGAGAAGACCGCCACCACGATGATCTCGCCGTTCAGCTCGCCGATAAGGCCGAACCGGGCGCGGCCCGTGCGGCTCGGCTTCGCGGGGAACTCGACGGCGGTATCGAAGTCAAATCCTTTCTCGAAATCCGCGAAATCGATGCGGTGCTTGAGCAGGTTCGCGGTGCGCTTCGGTTCGTCCCATATGACGAGCATGACGGATCGTATCTACAATCAAACCGGATGTCAAATCGTAGATACGCGGTGGAGGCGCGGCCATGAGGCCCGTCGCCGCGCTGGACTTGCCAAACCTGAAGCCGGCGGACCTGTCGGGCAAGCCGCTGCCCATGCTGGAGTGGCTGCCCGTCGACGACTTGTGGATCGACCCGGCCTATCAGCGCGACATCGGTGCGCCAGCGCTGAAGCTGATCGCGGCCCTGATCGAAGGTTGGGACTGGCTGAAGATGGCGCCGATCCTGGTGGCCATGACGGAGAACGGGCTGGAGGTCATCGACGGGCAGAACCGGGTGACCGCGGCCAAGATGCATCCTGGCATCACCAAGGTGCCCTGCTACGTCGTCGACGGCTCGACGCTGCCCGAGCGCGCGGGCGCGTTCGTCTCTCACGCCAGGAACCGCGTCCCGGTCACGCCCGGCCAGATCTTCCATGCCGAGGTCGCTGCCGGCGACGAGGACGCCCTGACCGTCGAGGCTGTCTGCAAGCGCGCCGGCGTTCGGATCCTGCCCTACAGCCCGCCCTACGGCACGAAGCACGAGGTCGGCGAACACGACCGCGCTGGCGAGCATCAAGGGGCTCGTCGGGCGGCGCGGGGCCATGCGCTCGCGCGAGATCCTGGAGGCTTTGGTTCAGGCCGGCCTGGCACCGATCCCCGCGGCGCTGATCCGGGCCGGCGAAGCGATCTGCACCGAGAGCGAGTATGCCGCCGAGTTCGGGCCGGAGCAGCTAACAGCCGTGCTGCGCGCACTTGGGTCCGGCGCGCTGCCGGAGGTCAAGGCCCTGGCGGCCGCGAAATGCCTGCCGCTGTGGCGGGCCTGGGTCGCCGTGCTGTTCAAGCACCGGAAGGCGAGGCCGAAGCCCGAGACCACCAGACCGGCTCAGCCCGAAGCGGTGCTTCCCGCCGCGCCGCCGCCGGCACGCCGCATCATCGATCGGCGGCCGGTCGGCCCCGTGTATCTCGGCGAGCCGGAACCAGGCCGCTCCGCGCTCGACCAACGGCAGGGGGTGCGCTGATGGGTGCATCAACGGTCAACGGGGGGGCATGACGGCTGCGGCACCGGCGCCTTTCGATAGCGCCACCGCCCTAGAGGCGCAGCGATGCACGCCGGAAGAAGAGGCGATGTCGCGCGCACTCAGCGACGCGGTCGGCGCGGCCATGACACCGAGGCCGACGCTCTTCGACATGCACGCCATGGCCGAGCGCGAAGAGATCCGCGCCAGGTCGTCCGCCTTCACGGCCGCGATGCTCAGCGGCCACGTCGATGCCGGCAACGCGCGTCGTCTCGCCATCTGGTGCCGTCTGGTCGATTTCTTGGCCCTTTCCGTCGAGCACGAAGACGACCTGATGACCTTTTTCCGCGCCAAGGCGCACAACGCAAAGCGAGGTCGATCATGATGGACGACGGGGACAATTTCGATTGGACCGGAACCGCAGACATCGCCGTACCAGGACAAGCGGCGGTCGCGATCTACCCGAACCCTGCTGGATGCGTCGTGATCAGAGCCGAGGCCGACGACGCCCATAGCGATGACCCGCTCATCGTCATCAGACCGGAAAACCTAAAGGCCGTCATCCAGGCGCTTCGCGT
>CBDIBY010000003.1:0-46881 GCA_965277115.1 Lichenihabitans sp.
CCGATGCGAGAGCATGCGCTCGATGGCGAAATGCGTCTTGCCGGTATTGGTCGGCCCCAGCACGGCCAGAACGCCCGCGGTCCCGGCGCGCCCGGCCTCCGCCGTGCCCGGCGCCGCTGGAGGAAGGATCATGAAGCGGGACAAACCTCGGCTGTCGGTCGAACATCGTGCCGGCGCGCCGTCGAAGTCGAGGGGTCCGCCCGGTCCGCGCTTGTGCGAGATCTGGGTCGCCCCCGCCGGGATTGCAAGCGGAGGAGAGCGCCGCCTGTCGAGCGCCGCCTATCGGGCGCCGGCCGCGGCCCGGATGTCGGGCTCCGTCTTGAAGTTCGTGGCCTCCACCACCACCGTGCCGATCATGGACAGCACCGAGATTCGGTAAGGCACGACGTAGCGGGTGCCGACGAGCGGTGCGAGCCACACGCTCATTTCCTTGTTGTCCATCATGTATTTTGTCGCCTGACGATCCGGCCGGTGGCCCGCATGGGGTTTGTAGCGGGCCGAGCAGACGGCGACCGGCCCCTTGTAGCCCGGCCCATCCACTTCGCGCGTCCCGCTGAAGGCCAGCACGACGTCGAACCGCACGCCGCCGTCGAAGAGCGGCAGGGTGCGGTTGCAGGCGGCGGGTCCGGCCATCTCGCCCTCGCCCGGCACCGGCATGAAGAAGGAGCTCAGCGGATCGAGGATATTGTGTTTGTCGGCTTCGGTCAGCGGCACGCGGTCGGGCTTCTGTTCGTAAGGCGGCGTGATCTCGACGCCGGTGGCGGCACCCTTGGCTTCCGACATGCGGATCGTGAGCACGGCGTTGCGGTTGGCGGCGCTGGCCGCGAAGCCTGCCGGCACGGCATGGCCCTCGACGAAGCTGCCGGACGAGGTCGCCGCCCCCTTGGAATTGACGATCACCCCGGCGAGGCCCGTGAGCTTGCCGGCGGCCTCGAGCCGGTAGCTCTTCGGACCGAGGCTGCCGACGATCGCGGCCGTGCCGATCGGCAGGCCGATGAGGCTGATGCCGTAGCGGATCTCGATGCGCTGCAGCGGGCCGGCGCCCGGTTTGGGCGAGGCGGCGGCGGGTGCGGCCGCAGCCAGCAGGAGGAGGGAGGCGAGGCCGGTCCGGACCGGTGAAGACGTCTGCATGATCGATCCAAGACTTTGAGCGCCGGTTCGCGTCACCTGTCGAAGCGAATCGGACCGTTGCAAGACGAATAGCCTCCGCGGAGGGCGCGGCATAGAGGGTGCCGGCCCGGAGGTTGCCCTTGCAAGGCGTGCCGGCTTTCCATACTTGCGCACGGAGAGTCCGCAAGCGAGCGGGCCTTCAGCCCGGCGGCGCTCGCGAGGTTTTCCATGCATTACGGCCAGGAGCCGCAGTCTCCTTTTCATGCCACGACGATCCTGCTCGTCAAGAAGGGCGGGCTGACCGTGATCGGCGGCGACGGTCAGGTCAGCTTCGGACAGACCGTGATCAAGTCGACCGCCCGCAAGGTGCGCCGTCTCGCCAAGGGTGCGGTCATCGCGGGGTTCGCCGGCGCCACCGCCGATGCCTTTACGCTGTTCGAGCGGCTCGAAGGCAAGCTCGAACAGTTTCCGGGCCAGCTCATGCGCGCCTGCGTCGAACTCGCCAAGGACTGGCGCACCGACCGCTACCTGCGCCGCCTCGAGGCGATGATGCTCGTCGCCGACAAGGCGACATCGCTGGTACTGAGCGGCACGGGCGACGTTCTCGAGCCGGAATCAACCCCGCACGGCTGCGCCATGGCGATCGGTTCGGGCGGCAATTACGCGCTCGCCGCCGCCCGCGCCCTGCTCGACACGGATCTCGCGCCCGAGGCCATCGTGCGCAAGGGCATGGGCATCGCGGCCGAGATCTGCGTCTATACCAACAACAATCTCGTCATCGAGACGATCGGCGAAGCCTGAAAGGCCAGGGTAATCGGATGAGGGGTCGAAACACGACGGAACGCTTCACCCGATTGCCCTGCCTGAAAGGCCAGCCCTCCTTGAAACGGATGCCAGGACCACCAGAATGACGGATTTTTCGCCGCGCGAGATCGTGTCCGAACTCGACCGCAACATCATCGGTCAGAAGGATGCGAAGCGGGCCGTCGCCATCGCGCTGCGCAACCGCTGGCGCCGGCTGCAGCTCACCGGGCCGATGCGCGACGAGGTGCTGCCGAAGAATATACTGATGATCGGGCCGACGGGCTGCGGCAAGACCGAGATCTCGCGCCGCCTGGCCAAGCTCGCCAATGCGCCCTTCCTCAAGGTCGAGGCGACCAAGTTCACCGAGGTCGGCTATGTGGGGCGCGACGTCGAGCAGATCGTGCGCGACCTCGTCGAGATCGGCATCGGCCTCGTCAAGGATGCCAAGCGCAAGGATGTCGAGGCCAAGGCCGAGATGGCCGCCGAGGAGCGCATCCTCGACGCGCTGGTCGGCGCCAATGCCTCGGCGGCGACGCGCGACAGCTTCCGCCGCAAGCTTCGGGCGAGCGAACTCGACGATAAGGAGATCGAGATCGAAGTCGCCCAGTCCGGTCCCACCATGCCGATGATGGAGCTGCCCAACATGCCGGGCGCCTCGATCGGCGCCATATCGATCGGCGACATCTTCGGCAAGGCCATGGGCGGGCGCACCAAGACGCGGCGGCTCACGGTGGCGGAGGCGCATGCGCCGCTTTTGCACGAGGAGAGCGAGAAACTGCTCGACCCCGAGCAGGTGGTGCAGCTGGCTCTGCGCGAGGTCGAGAACAACGGCATCGTCTTCCTCGACGAGATCGACAAGATCTGCGCCCGGGAGGGGCGCGGCGGCGGCGGCGAGATTTCCCGCGAAGGCGTGCAGCGCGATCTCCTGCCGCTGATCGAAGGCACCACCGTGCCGACCAAGCACGGGCCGGTGAAGACCGATCACATCCTGTTCATCGCCTCGGGCGCCTTCCACCTCTCCAAACCGTCCGACCTCTTGCCCGAACTGCAGGGGCGGCTGCCGATCCGCGTCGAGCTGGCACCTCTGACGGAGGAGGATTTCCGCCGCATCCTGACCGAGACCGAGGCCTCGATCGTCAAGCAATATGTTGCGCTGATGCGGACCGAAGGGCTCGAACTGGTGTTCAACCCCGACGCCATCGACGAACTCGCGCGCGTCGCCGTCGAAGTGAATTCGACGGTCGAGAACATCGGCGCCCGGCGCCTGCATACCGTGATGGAACGGGTGCTCGACGAAGTGAGCTTCACGGCCTCCGATCGTTCGGGCGAGACGGTCACGATCGACCGGAATTTCGTGCACAAGAATGTCGGCGACCTCGCCAAGAACGCCGACCTGTCGCGGTTTATTTTGTGATGGCAGGGATATAAGCCTGAGCGAGAGCTCCGGATGGGGAGCCGGCTCGGGTGGGGGAGGCCCTGGCCTTCGATGCATGTGCGCTGCCTGTCATCCACCGATGCATTGGCGTATACGCGGCGGCTGCGACATCGGCCCGGTTTGGCACTGCTCGACAGCGCCATGCGGCATGAGACGCTGGGCCGCCATTCCTTCGTGACCTGCGACCCGTTCGGGCTGTTCGAGGTCCGCGAGGGCCGGGCGCTGTGGAACGGCGAAGCGCGTGAAGGCCCGCCGCTCACGGTCCTGCGCGGCCTGCTCGGTCTCTACCCGCAAGAGACGCGGGACGATCTGCCCCCGTTTCAGGGTGGCGCCCTGGGCTATATCGGCTATGAGTTCGGCAGCGTCCTCGAGGCCGTGCCGCGTCTGAGCGAGGGTGGGGACATCCCGCAATTGCGGCTCGGCTTTTACGATGTCGTGGTCGCGATCGACCACGTGATGGACCGCGCCTGGCTCATGTCGACCGGGTGGCCCGAACAGGACGTCGCCAAGCGAGCGGTGCGCGCCGAACGACGGGCCGACGAATTCGCGGGCTGGCTCGACGGTTCGGATCGCGCGCCATTGGCGCGCCGCAAAGCCGTCGACCGGCCGATGGCATGGCGTTGCGATGTCGACCGTGCCGGCTACGAGGCGGCGGTCGGCCGGGTCAGAGAACTCATTTTGGACGGCGACATCTTCCAGGCCAATATCGCGCAGCGTTTCCGGGCCGCCTGTCCGGCCGCGTTTGATCCTCTGGGGTTCTACGAACGCCTGCGGGCGACCAACGCCGCTCCGTTCGCAGCCTTTCTCGATTTCGGCGATCTGGCGGTCGCCTCGAGTTCGCCGGAGCGCTTTCTAAAGGTGAAGGGCATCGAGGTCGAGACGAGGCCCATCAAGGGCACCGCGCCGCGCAGCGGCGATCCGGCCGAGGATGCGGGCGCGCTTTTGGCGCTAATGGCCTCGGACAAGGACAGAGCCGAAAACGTCATGATCGTCGATCTGCTGCGCAACGACCTGTCGCGCGTGTGCAGTCCGCATACCGTCGAGGTGCCGGTTCTATGTGGCCCCGAATCCTATGCCTCCGTGCACCATCTCGTCTCCGTGGTGAGGGGCGAACTCGCTCCCGGCAAGGACGCGCTCGATCTTCTGGCGGCGGCCTTTCCGGGCGGCTCGGTAACCGGTGCTCCGAAGGTGCGCGCCATGGAGATCATCGCCGAGATCGAGCAGGCCCCGCGCGGGATCTATTGCGGTGCCATCGGCTATATCGGCTTCGACGGCGCCATGGACACCAACATCGCGATTCGGACGGTGACGTTCCGCGATGGCGAGGCCAGCGTCCATGCGGGCGGCGGCATCACGCTGTTGTCCGACCCCGGCGCCGAATACGACGAGACACTGGCCAAGGTGGAGCGCATCTTCGCGGCTTTCGAGGCCGGCTCCAGCGAGGCGGCCGCGTGATCCTCGTCATCGACAATTACGATTCCTTCGTGTTCAACGTCGCGCGCTATCTGGCCGAACTCGACGCCGAGCCCCTCGTCGTTCGCAACGATCGCCTGTCGGTGGCCGACGCTGCCGCGATGGCGCCGGAGGCCATCGTGATCTCCCCGGGGCCATGTTCTCCGGTCGAGGCGGGAATTTCCACCTCGCTGGTGCGTGGCCTTTCGGGGCGTGTGCCGGTTCTCGGGATCTGCCTCGGGCACCAGTGTATCGGTGCGGCATTCGGCGCAACGGTCGGCCGGGGGCGACGGCCCATGCATGGCCGCTGCTCGGCCGTGCGCCATGATGGTAGCGCCCTGTTCGACGGTTTGCCGACCCCTTTGGCGGTCGGGCGCTACCATTCGCTCGTGGTCGACCTCGCCGATGATGCCCGAGGCGTGCTGACGCCGATCGCCTGGTCGGAGGACGACGAGGTGATGGCGCTGGCGCATCGGCGGCATCCGACCTTCGGCGTCCAGTTCCATCCCGAATCCGTTCTGACCGAGGGTGGCCATAGACTATTGTCCAATTTTCTCCGGATCGCAGCGAGATTTCAGTGTGATCTGGCATAACGGCGCCTTGCGCGATGGCACGACGATCACCCTCGAGGCAGGCGATCGCGGGCTCCTTCTGGGGGATGGCCTGTTCGAGACCGTCGCCGTGTTCAACCGCACACCGTTTCGGCTGGCCGACCACTGGGACCGGATGAGCTTGGCCGCCGAAAGGCTCGGCATCCCGCTGGATCGTGCGGCGCTGGATCGCGCGGTCCTGGCGCTCGTGGCTGCTTCGACTGAGAACCATGCGGTGGTGCGCGTCACCGTGACCCGGGGGGTGGGGCCGCGCGGTCTCGCGCCGGCGCCCGATATGACGCCAACCATTCTGGCGACGCTCGCGCGGTGGCGGCCCGACAGGGCGTTCCGCTCGGTCGCGCTCGCGACCTCCAGCATCAGGCGGAACAGCGGTTCGCCGCTGTCGAGAATCAAATCGCTCGGCTACCTCGACAACGTGCTTGCCCTAAGGGAAGCCATGGATCTCGGGGCCGACGACGCCCTGCTGCTCAACGAGGCGGGGTCCGTCACCTGTTCGAGCGCCGCCAATGTCTTCGCGATGAGCGGCTCGCGCCTTCTTACGCCCCCGATCGCGGACGGCGTGCTGCCCGGCATCACCCGCGCGCTGGTGCTGGGCCTCGCTGGCGGATGCGGCCTTTCAGTGACGGAGGTCTCCTTGACGCTCGCGGACCTCGGCGGCGCGGACGCGGTCTTCCTGACCAACAGCGTGCGCCTTCTCGATCGGGTGCGACGGCTCGACGGAACAGACTTGCCGGGGCGCGATTCTGAAATCGTCGAGGCGGTGTCGCGGCTCATTGTCGATGCCATCCACCGCGAGACCGGCTTCGACCTGCAGGTTTCGCCCTGACTCGCTTTGGGAATAGGCCCGTCGCTTGCCTCGTCGGCGCGACCGTGGTCTTCGGGGGCTATACGGTGGCATGTCGCTACCTGGACGCGATCCGAGAATCCGCCCATGACGCCTGCCCCGATGTCGCGTGGCATTTCCGCCCCTTTGCCGGTCCCCAGTCAGCCCGGTCCCCCCGAAGGCTCCTGGATCCAGCCGCTTTCGACCGGCATCCTGGCAGCGGTCGTCGGCTTCGCCAGCACTTTCGCCATCCTGCTCGAAGCCTTCCGGTCGGTCGGCGCGACGCCGGTCGAGGCGGCCTCGGGGTTGCTCGCCATCTCCGTCGTGCAGGGCCTGCTGACGCTCGTCTTCAGCCTTCGCTGGCGCATGCCGATCTCGATCGTCTGGTCGACGCCGGGTGCCGCGCTGATGATCGCGACCGGCCTTCCGGCGGGCGGCTACAAGGCGGCGGTCGGCGCCATCCTGGCTGCGGCCGTGCTGATCATCGTCGCCGGCCTGTGGAAGCCCTTCGGCCGGGCCGCCGGCGCCATCCCGAAATCGCTCGCCGGCGCCATGCTGGCCGGCATCCTGTTCGAGCTTTGCCTGGCGCCCGTCAAGGCCATGGCCGCGATGCCGCTCTATGTTGCACCGATCGTCGTCGCCTGGGCGCTCGGCTGGCGCTTCGCCCGTCTCTACGCGGTGCCGATCGCGCTCGTCGTCACCGCCGTGATCGTGGTCTTCGTGACGAAGCTCCCACCGGACGCGCTCGCTCATGCGGCGCCAGCGCTGGTGTTCACGCCACCGGCGCTGAACTGGTCGACCCTCGGCAGCCTCGGCGTGCCGCTGTTCATCGTCACCATGGCGTCGCAGAACGTGCCGGGCTTGGCGGTACTGCGCGCCAACCGCTACGATCCCGACATCGGCAAGATCTTCGTCGGCACCGGCCTCGGCTCGATCTTGACGGGCCTCCTAGGCGGTCATCTCATCAACCTCGCCGCCATCACCGCGGCGCTCTGCGCCGGGCCGGATGCCCATGCGGATCCGGCCAAGCGCTACTGGGCGACGGTGGTGACGGGCCTCGTCTATATCGTTCTCGGCCTCGGGGCCGGCGTTGCGGCGGTGCTGGTGACGGCCTCGCCGCCTCTGCTGATCGAGGCGGTGGCGGGCCTGGCGCTCATCGGCAGCTTCGGCGGTGCCATGGCGAGCGCCATTGCGGACGAACGAACGCGCGTACCGGCCGCCGTGACCTTCATGACCGCGGCGTCGGGCGTGGCCTTCTTCGGTATCGGTTCGGCCTTCTGGGGCCTCGTAGCCGGGGGCGTTCTGATGGGGCTCGACGCGCTACGCCGTTGAGGTCGGCCGAACGGCGGCCAAGAGGTAGTTGACGGCAGTGTCGGGCGAGGTCACCCAGCGATCACGTATGACGTCGTAGACGAGCCCCTTGCGCTCGATCACCCTGAGGCCGGACGCTCGCACCGGCGCGGCCAGCTCTTCGGGCGTCAGAAACTGTTGCCAGCGATGGGTGCCGCGCGGCAGCCAGCGCAGCACATATTCGGCCCCGACGATGGCGAGCGCGAAGCTCCTGGCCGTTCGGTTCAGCGTGGACAAAACCAAAAGGCCGCCCGGTCGCACCAGGGCGCAGGCGGTCTTTACGAAATCGTCGGGCTGGGGGACATGTTCGACGACCTCCATGGCGAGCACCACGTCGAAGGTCTCGCCTGCGGCGACCAGGATCTCGGCGGTCTCGACTCGATAGTCGACCTCGACGTCGAGCGCCTGGGCGTGGCGGATCGCGACCGCGATATTGTTCGGCGCCGGGTCGATGCCGGTGACAGTGGCGCCGAGCCGCGCCAGAGGTTCGGAGAGGAGGCCGCCGCCGCAGCCGATATCGAGAAGCCTTAGGCCGCCGAGCGGCCGGGCCGCATCGCGGCCGACGCGGGTAGCGAAATGCCGTTCCATGAGGTCGCGCAGGTAGCGGATGCGCGTCGGGTTGAGCTTGTGCAGCGGCGCCATGGCGCCCTTCGGCTCCCACCAGTCGTCGCCGAGCCGAT
The DNA here is from genome assembly GCA_965277115.1 of Lichenihabitans sp. Taxonomy (GTDB): domain Bacteria; phylum Pseudomonadota; class Alphaproteobacteria; order Rhizobiales; family Beijerinckiaceae; genus Lichenihabitans. Next base: position 8,266 of record CBDIBY010000003.1, read on the forward strand.
CGAAGCGGGCGACATCGCCGGCGTCGATCGTGGCGCCTCCGACGAGGCCACCGCGTCCCGCTTCTGTGCTCCTCAACGGATGCCCTCGCGCCCTGCACTGTTCGACACGCGATCCCCCCGGCGTTGACAGGCTCGACCGCCCTCGTCATCTATACGCCCGCTCCGGTCCGGGGGCGAGGCCCGGCGCGTCACAAGGTTCGGCGTCGACGGCGCAGGTGTCGCGACCCCCGGTCCGTCCCGTTTCTCCGGTCCGAACCCCGATGGCGCGTCTCGTTCTGAAATTCGGCGGCACGTCCGTCGCCAGCCTCGACCGGATTCGCGCCTCCGCGCTCCATGTCAAGCGCGAGATCGACGCCGGGCACGAGGTCGCGGTGGTGGTCTCGGCCATGGCGGGCAAGACCAACGAGCTCGTCGCCTGGTGCACCGAGGCCTCGCCCCTGCATGACACACGCGAATATGATGCGGTGGTCGCGTCGGGCGAGCTCGTCACCGCGGGCCTGATGGCCATCGTGCTGCAGGGCATGGGCATCGGCGCCCGCTCCTGGCAGGGCTGGCAGATCCCGCTGCTCACGAGCGACCGGCATGGGTCGGCGCGCATCCAGTCGATCGACGCGGCCGGGATCGTCCGGCGCTTCGGCGAGAGCCGGGAGGTGGCCGTCGTCGCCGGCTTCCAGGGCTTCAACGCCGCTTCGGGCCGGGTCACGACGCTCGGCCGGGGTGGTTCGGACACGAGCGCCGTGGCGGTCGCGGCGGCCGTCGGCGCCGACCGCTGCGACATCTATACCGACGTCGACGGCGTCTACACGACAGACCCTCGCATCGTGCCGAAGGCCCGCCGGCTCGATCGCATCACCTTCGAGGAGATGCTGGAGATGGCCTCGCTCGGCGCCAAGGTTCTGCAGGTGCGCTCGGTCGAAGTGGCGATGAACCACAACGTCAAGGTCTTCGTCCGCTCGTCCTTCGACGACCCGGCGGACCCGAAGTCCGGGACGCTGATCTGTGCCGAGGAAGACATCATGGAACAACAAGTCGTCACCGGTATCGCCTTCTCGAAGGACGAGGCCCAGCTCACCCTGCGCCGCGTCGCCGACAAGCCCGGCGTCGCCGCCTCGATCTTCGTGCCGCTGGCGGAAGCCGGCATCAACGTCGACATGATCATCCAGGTCGTGTCTGACGATACTACGACGACTGACCTCACCTTCACGGTGCCGGCGGTCGATTTCGAGCGCGCCCGGGCGATCCTGGTCGGCGCCCGGGATTCGATCGCCTACGGCGAACTGCAGGGCACCAGCGACGTCGTCAAGGTCTCGGCCATCGGCATCGGCATGCGTAGCCACGCCGGTGTCGCGGCTCGCGCCTTCAAGGCGTTGGCCGAGAAGGGCATCAACATCCGGGCGATCACGACCTCCGAGATCAAGTTCTCGGTGCTGATCGATTCGGCCTATACCGAACTCGCGGTGCGCACGCTGCACGCGCTCTATGGGCTCGACCGCGCCTGAGCCCGACGCCCTCGCGTCGTCACAAAGCGTATGAGTTAGGGTCATGGCATTTGGATTTCAGCCAGTCGTACGGTCGCGTTTTCCTTCCCCGGTGACGGGGAAGGTGGCGCCCGCAGGGCGTCGGAAGGGGCGATTCCGGGTGGAAAGCCCCATCCGTCCCGGCTGCAGCCAAGTTCACGCTGGCTGCGTAAACTTGCCAGCAGCCGTGACACCTTCCCCGTTGCCGGGGAAGGATTTGCGCCTCGCATGGACGATGACGTTCAAATGTGATGACCCTGGCGTATGAGCGGGATTGTCTTGCCGTGAAGACCGGTGAACGGCTATATCGGATGGGAGGATTTGGGGCGTCTGCGCCTTCGCCGAAGGCGGAGCTTCTCGGCGTGGTTTCACGCAAGCTTTGAGGATGGCTATGCGTGGCTCTCTGGCCGGCCCGCGCCTGCTGCTACGTCGGCTCCGCGAGGTCATGGCCGAGCAGATCGGCGCGCAGGACCGTCTCGACAAGATCGTCGTGCAGATCGCCTCGAACATGGTGGCCGAGGTCTGCTCGGTCTATGTCCTCCATGCCGAGGGACACCTCGAACTTTACGCGACCGAAGGCCTCAAGCACGAGGCCGTGCATCTGACCACCATGCACAAGGGCGAGGGGCTCGTCGGCCTCATCGCCTCGAGCGCCGAGCCCTTGGCGCTGCCGGATGCGCAATCCCATCCCGCCTTCTCCTACCGGCCCGAGACTGGCGAGGAGGTCTATCTGTCCTTCCTCGGCGTACCGATCCTGCGCGGCGGCAATACGCTCGGCGTGCTCGTCGTGCAGAACCGTGCCCGGCGCCTCTACTCCGAAGAGGAAGTCGAGGCGATGCAGACGACGGCCATGCTGCTGGCCGAGATGATCGCCGGGGGCGAACTGCAGGCGCTGCTGCCGGGCCCCGCCGTGCTGCTCCAGCCGCTCTCGCTCAAGGGTGTGACGATCATCGAAGGGGTCGGCCTCGGTCATGTGGTGCTGCATGAGCCGCGGGTCGTCGTCACGCGCCTCGTCGCCGAGAACGTCGACGCCGAGGCGGCGCGGCTCGACGAGGCCATCGCGGCGCTGCAGGAATCGGTCGACAGGCTCGTCGATCGCGGGGAGGAGGCCGGACCCGGCGAGCACCGCGAGGTGCTGCAGGCCTTCCGCATGTTCGCGCATGATCGCGGCTGGTTCCGGCGCCTGCGCGAGGCGGTCATGTCGGGCCTAACCGCCGAGGCCGCGGTCGAGCGGGTGCAGAGCGACCTGCGGGCCAAGATGGTCCGCCAGACCGATCCCTATCTGCGCGACCGGCTGCACGACCTCGACGAGCTCGCCAACCGGCTGCTGCACCAGCTGACCGGCCAGGCGATGGTGGCCTCGCACGATCTGCTGCCCGAGAACGCCGTGATCGTGGCGCGCTCGATGGGTCCGGCGGCGCTGCTCGAATATGATCGGGCGCGGCTGCGCGGTCTCGTCCTCGAGGATGGCGGCGTCGGCAGCCACGTGGCCATCGTGGCCCGGGCGCTCGGCATCGCGGCCGTCGGCGATGTCGCCAACATCTCGAATCTCGTCGAGCCGGGCGATGCCATCATCGTCGACGGCTTCCTCGGTCAGGTCCAGGTGCGTCCGGCGAGCGACGTCGAGGCGGCCTATGCCGAGAAGGCGCGGCTCGGTGCCCGTCGGCAGGAGCAGTATCGCAAGCTGCGCGACGCGCCGGCCATAACACGCGACGGCGTCGAGGTTGGCCTGCACATGAATGCCGGCTTGCTGCTCGACCTGCCGCATGTGATCGAGACGGGGGCCGCCTCGATCGGCCTGTTCCGCACCGAGCTGCTATTCATGGTGGCGCCGCGCTTTCCGCGCGTCGAGCAGCAATATGCGCTCTATAAGAGCGTGATGGAGGCGGTGCGCGACCGGCCGGTGACCTTCCGCACGCTCGATATCGGCGGCGACAAGATCCTCCCCTACATGACCCGGCTCGACGAGGAGAATCCGGCGCTCGGCTGGCGCGCCATCCGCATCGGGCTCGACCGGCCGGGTCTCCTCCGCTCGCAGATCCGTGCGCTGCTACGCGCCGGTGCGGGCCGCGAGATGCGCATCATGTTCCCGATGGTTGCGGCGGTGTCGGAATTCGATGCGGCCAAGGCGATCGTCGCTCGCGAGGTCGATTATCTCGCCCGGCACGACCACCCGATGCCGACCGGTATCAAGCTCGGCGCCATGGTCGAGGTCCCCTCGCTCCTCTGGCAGCTCGAGGAACTGGCCGAGCGGGCCGATTTCCTCTCGGTCGGCTCGAACGATCTCATGCAATATCTCTATGCGGTCGACCGGGACAACAAGCGCGTCTCGGCCCGCTTCGATCCGCTCGCCGCACCCATGCTGCGCGCGCTGCGCAGCATCGCCGCGGTCGGGCGGAGCAGGGGCGTTCCGGTGACGCTTTGCGGCGAGCTCGGCGGCAAGCCGCTCGCGGCGCTCGCCCTCGTCGGGCTCGGCTACCGCAACCTGTCGATGTCGCCCTCTTCGATCGGCCCGGTCAAGGCCACGATCATGGCGCTCGACGCCGCCGAGGTGACGCGATACGTCGAGGATCTGCTGGCGACCGGTGACGGCGCCCTCTCGCTGCGCGAGCCGCTCATGCGCTATGCCGAAGCGCATGACATCCCGGTTTGATCAGGGCCGTCCCCGCAGGGTTGCCCGCCGCAGCGGCGCCTCGTCGGTCAGGATGTTGCGGCTTTTTAACTCCGGCGGGCTCACGAAGGTCAGATATTCGAGGATCGCCGGATCGGTGGTCTCGGTCACGAACCAGGGTTCGGCGAGATAGCGATCCGGCTCGCCCATCCAGCAGGGTGGGTCGACGCGGGTCCAGCGCTTGTATAGATATTCGGCGATGCCGCCCAGGAGGCCATCGAGGCGAGAGTCGCCGGTGGGATCGGGTGCAGGCGCCAACATGGCGACCCGCGCCGCGTTGCTGTCGGCGGCGTAGAACGTGTGCAGGAACTCGCCGATCGCCGTCGACCGGGCCCGCCCCTGCCGGATGCGATCGGCGGCCTCACGGATCGTAGCGGGGCGCATCGCGTCTCCTTCGAATCCTTATGATCCTGCCCCTCAAGTCACCAGGGCCATTGTGCGGCATGGGTCTCTCTGGTTCATTGAATGGCCATAACCGTCATCGCGAGCGCAGCGACGCGATCCAAGCCGACTCCCAATCTTGGTCGCGACAGCAGGCTGCAGGATCAAGCTTGGATCGCCGACGTCGATCTCTCATGGGATTGCACCGTCAACCAGCCAGCGAAATCTTGGTCCACAATAGAAGCGACCGCGCGGCCATCCGCCCAAAGCGCCTCCCGGACCAAATCACTGTCTCTCGGTGCCTATTCTTGGTAGTGGATCCGGGTCCGCCTGCTTGTCGTCACGTTGGGCTTTCCGGTTTTCGTTCATGCTGCCTCATTCCAAGCTCGACCTGATCCTGCGCCGCCACGAGGAAATTTCGGCCCGCCTCAGCGCGGGGCCGGATGCCGCGACCTTCGTGGCGCTGTCGCGCGAGCTTGCCGAGACCGATGCGGTGGTCGAGGCCATCCGGGCCTACCGGAGCGGCAGGACGGAGCTCGACGGTATCGAGGCGATGCTGGCCGAGCCGGCGCTCGAGCTCGAGATGCGCGGGTTGGCCGAAGAGGAACGTGCCGGCGCGATCGAGACCATCGGGGAGCTCGAACAGCGGATCCGCATCGCGCTCTTGCCGAAGGATGCCGCCGATGCCAAGAGCGCCATCCTCGAGATCCGGGCCGGGACAGGCGGCGACGAGGCGGCGCTCTTCGCCGGCGACCTGTTCCGCATGTATTCGCGCTACGCCGACCTGCATCGCTGGAAGGTCGAGGTGCTTTCGGCCAGCGAGGGCACGGCCGGCGGCTACAAGGAGATCATCGCCGAGATCTCGGGGACCGGGGTCTTCGCCCGGCTGAAATTCGAGAGCGGCGTGCATCGCGTGCAGCGCGTCCCCAATACGGAGACGCAGGGACGCATCCATACCTCGGCCGCGACGGTGGCGGTGCTGCCCGAGGCCGGGGAGGTCGATGTCGCGATCAACGAGGCGGACCTCAAGATCGACACGATGCGGGCCCAGGGCGCCGGCGGCCAGCACGTCAACAAGACCGAATCGGCAATCCGCATCACGCACCTGCCGACCAATACCGTCATCTTCGTGCAGGACGAGCGCTCGCAGCACAAGAATCGCGCCCGCGCCATGGCGCTGCTCCGCTCGCGTCTCTATGACATGGAGCGCCAGAAGCTCGACGCCGAGCGCTCGGCTGACCGCAAGTCGCAGGTCGGCTCCGGCGACCGCTCGGAGCGGATCCGCACCTACAACTTTCCGCAAGCGCGGCTGACCGACCATCGCATCAACCTGACGCTCTACAAGCTCGATAAGATCGTCATTGGCGAAGCGCTCGACGAGGTCATCGATGCGCTGACGACCGAACATCAGGCGGCGCAGCTCGCGGCGGCGGAAGGGTGAGATGCAGGCTACGGCCTTGAGATTGTCCTTGTTCGTGTTATGTTCCAACCATGTTGTCCGAACCTTTGGCTGCCGGCCTGCGGCTCCTCGTTGATCGCTTCCCGTCGCCGCTCGGCATGATCCGGCTCGTGCACGACGGCCAGGCGTTGCGGGCGCTCGAGTTCCATGATCGCGATGACCGGTTGCACCGCCTGCTGCGCTGCCATTACGGCACCTATCGCCTCGAAGACGCCAAGGCGCCCGGGCCGTTCAGGCTGGCACTGGAGGCCTATTTCGCCGGCGATCTCCAAGCCATTGACGACATCCCCGTCGAGACGGGCGGCACGCCGTTCCAGCGGCAGGTCTGGCGGGCGCTCCGCGACATCCCGGCCGGCGAGACGATCAGCTACGGCGTCCTGGCGCAGCGTATCGGCAAGCCGCAGGCCATGCGCGCGGTGGGGCTCGCCAATGGCGCCAACCCGGTCGGCATCGTCGTGCCCTGTCACCGCGTCATTGGCGCCAACGGCAGCCTCACGGGCTATGGCGGCGGCCTGCCGCGCAAGCAATGGCTGCTGTCCCACGAGCGCCGCGCCGAAGAGCCGTCGCTGTTCGACGCGATGCGATCCTGATCCTCTCGTCCCCTACGGCTTGGGGAAGCGCGAGCGGCGCGTCGACAGCTGGGTGACGTTGTTGATCGTGCGCGGCTCGGCCTCCGCGGCCTTGCGGCGCCGGATGATGGCCGCATTGAGTTCGCCGCCATAGACGAAGATGCTCGACAGGGCATAGAGGAAGACGAGTGCGATCATCACCGAGGCTAGGCCGCCGTAGGTGGTGACATAGTTGCGGGCGTAGTCGGCGAGGTAGAAGCCGAACAGCCAGCTGAATACCAGCGACAGGATGACCGTGAGCGTGATCCCGGGCGCGATCTGCAGGAACGTGCGGCGCTCGGCCGGCAGCCATTTATGGGCGATCACCAAGGATAGGACGAGGATCAGCGAGACGAGACCGAAGCGGGCGGCCGTCACCATGTTGCCGAGCGGGGCGGCCTCGGGAGCGTAGGTGACGACGACGGTCCAGATCAACGGCGCCAGCACCACCAGGAAAGCCAGGGCCAGCAGGGCCAGGGCGCCGACCAGCACATAGGCGATCGATTCCAGCCGCAGCAACCACCAGGTGCGGCGCTCGCGCACCCCGTAGGCGCGGTTGAGGCCGATGCGGAACGCTTCGACGCCGCTCGATGAGAAATAGACCGCGAGCAGGGCGCCGATCGTCAATAGGTTGCCGTGCGGCGTCGTTAGCACATTGTGGATCTCGGTGGCGATGGGGGCCGCCACCTGTCGGGGCCAGACATCGAAGATGAGCGAGGTCGCGGCCTCGGCCAGATTCCCCGAGCCGATGAAGCCGGCGACGGCGGTGACGAAGATCAGGAACGGGAACAGCGACGTCAGCGTCGACATGGCCAGGTGGCTCGCGATCGCCCAGCCGTCATCCTCCGCCAGCCGATAGAAGGCGTCGACCATGACCTCGATGACCGCCCTCGTCCGCCGCATAACCCCGTCGCCTCGCCCCAAAACCTGATGGGCCCGCCAAATCGTGCAACGCCCGCCGACAGCGCCGGTTCGGCCGTCCGCGACGGGTCTTAGATCACGATGATCGAGGCCCGAATCAACCCGGGATTCATCGTGATCGACATCGACGCAAGCATGATGTCAGCCGAGGCCCGCGCCGGCCTTTCGGCATCAGGCCTCGCGGCGGCGGCTCGCGGCGACGCATCAGGAGTCCGCCTGCATGAGTCGCCGCGCCGCGGCGCGTGCTTCCTCGGTGATCCTGGCGCCGGCAAGCATACGGGCGATCTCCTCGTGCCGCGACGCGGGCTCGAGCAGGGTGACCCGCGTCGCCACGCGGTCTTCGCCCTGCAGCGCCGTCTTGGTGATCCGCATGTGGTTGGCCGAGCGTGCCGCGACCTGCGGCGCATGGGTGACGGCGAGAACCTGGACGCGCTCCGACAGGCGGGCCAGACGTACTCCGATTGCATCGGCTACGGCGCCGCCTACGCCGGTATCGATCTCGTCGAAGACGAGCGTCGGCGCCGAGCCGCGGTCGGCCAGCGAGACCTTCAAGGCCAGCATGAAACGCGAGAGCTCACCCCCGGATGCCACTTTGGCCAATGGCCCTGGCCGGGTGCCCGGATTGGTCGCGACCCAGAACTCGACCCGGTCGATGCCATCTGGGCCGCCTCTGGCGGCATCTGGGCCGCCGGCCGCTGCATCGGTAGCGATCTCGGTGATGAAGCGGGCCCGGTCGAGCTTCAGCGGAGCGAGTTCCTTGTTCACCGCCGCATCGAGCTTGGCCGCCCCGGCCTTCCTCGCTCGCGAAAGCGCCTCGGCCGCCATCCGGTAGGCCGCCGCCGCCGCCGTTGCTGCTGTGGCAAGCTCGGCCAGCCGCGCCTCGCCGGCATCGAGCGCCGCCAGCTGCTCGGCGAAAGTTTCGGCAAGAGCCGGCAGCTCGTCCGCCTCAGTGCCATGCTTGCGGGCCGCCGCTCGTAGCGAGAAAAGGCGCTCTTCGATGGTTTCGAGCTCGCGCGGGTCGAACGCCGCCTGCTTGAGCGCACTGTCGACGGCGGTTTGCGCCTGGTCGAGGGCGACAAGCGCCGCGTCGAGCGCCTTGAGACAGGGCTCGATCAGCGCAGGCGCTTGAGCGGCCCGCCGTTCGAGGCGGCGCATGAGGGCCGCAAGGGTCGGCACCGGCGAGCCGTCGCCGCCGAGACCTTCGGCCGCGTCATTCAGATCGCCGGCGACCTTCTCGGCCTGCATCATCCCGCTGCGCCGCTCGGCCAGGTCGGCCTCCTCGCCTCGCTGCGGCTTGAGGGTCACGAGCTCCTGGTGGACGTGGCGAAGGAAATCGGCCTCCTCCCTGGCCGTGCGCAAACGCGTCTCTTCCTCGGCCAAACGACGATCGGCGTCGCGCCTTGCCGCGAAGGCCTCGCGCACCGCCTTCACCTGCCCGTCAAGGGCCGCATAGGCGTCGAGCAGCGTCCGATGGGCGGCCGGATCGAGCAGCGCGCGGTCGGCATGCTGGCCGTGGATCTCGACGAGGCGCCGGCTCAGCTCGCGCAGCGTCTGGGCGCTCACTGGCGCGTCGTTGAGGTAGGCCCGCGTCCGGCCGTCGGCGAGCTGGATTCGCCGCAGGATGAGGCTGCCCTCCGGATCGATCCCCTGGTCACGGGCATAGACCCAGGCCGGATGGTCGAGCGGAACCTCGAACACGGCGGTCACCTGGCCCTGCGTCTCGCCGTGGCGGACAACGAGTCCGTCGCCGCGCCCGCCGAGCGCCAGGGCGAGGGCGTCGAGGAGGATCGACTTGCCCGCCCCCGTCTCGCCCGTCAGGGCAGTCAGGCCGGATCCGAAGTCGAGAACCAGGCGGTCGACGAGGACGATGTCCCGGATGGTGAGCTGGGCCAGCATGATGACCGCCCATATGCCACAGGGGCCGACCGAAGCTGAAGCCCGCAATGCGCTTCAGGCTCGAAAAACCGTTGGCGTCAGCCGTACGCGATCATCAGGTCAGGCTGTGGAACAGCTTGGAGATCCACGAGGCCGGATCCTCATGCGGTTCGAGGCCGTTGCCCTGTAGCAGGTTGAAGGCGTCCTTGTACCACCGGCTTTCGGGGAAGTTGTGGCCCAGCACCGCGGCCGCTGTCTGCGCCTCGTTGGTGATGCCGAGACCCATATAAGCCTCGGTCAATCGCTCTAGCGCCTCCTCCGCATGGCGGGTCGTCTGGTATTTGGCCAGCACTTCGCGGAAGCGATTGATCGCCGCCACATAGTTCTTGCGCGTCAGGTAGAAGCGGCCGACCGACATTTCCTTGCCGGCGAGCTGGTCGCGGGTGACCTGGATCTTGAACTTGGCGTCGTCGGCATATTCGGAGGTCGGATATTTGGTTACGATCTGGCTGAAGACTTCGAGCGCCTTGGCGGATTCGTTCTGATCCCGTGAGATGTCAGGGATCTGGTTGTAAAGGGACATACCCATCAGGTAGAGCGCGTAGGGTGCGTCGGGCGTCTGTGGATAAAGACCGTAATAGCGCTTGGCTGAGGCGATCGCCGCATCGTAATCGCCGCCCTGATATTGAGCGAACGTCGTCATCATCAGGCCCTTGCGGGACCATTCTGTGAACGGATATTGCTTGTCGAGTTCACCGAATTTCTTGGCGGCGCCGGAGCTGTCCTTCTTCTGCAGACGGGCCAGGCCCTGATCGTAGATATCGCTGGCCGGCATCTCGGGCAGGATCTTGGTCTCGTATTTCGGGCCCGGACCGAATGGGTTGATCGAGTCGAACTCCGAGCAGCCCGACAGGCAGAAGGCCAAAAGGGCCGCGACCGGAATGACACGTCCGACGTTTCTCAACCTGCTACCATCCATCGAAGGGTCTCGATTTGCCGACATCGGGATCAGATACCGGATTGCTGTCGAGGCTGATCTCGCAACCTGCGGGGACATAGGGCTCCGAGCCGGTCGAATTGTGGCATAAACCGGAAAGTTCCAACCTATGACAGCATCCGGCGAGGCTCCGGGGCGGATTTCAGAACGCTGCTGCCTTTCCGCAACACGGCTTCCGCGCGTCGATCACCGTCGCGGATCTCGGGTCGGCGAAGGTCAGTTGACCTCTGTGGCATAGGCCGGAAAGGCCGGCAGCGCGAATTCCGGACGGAAGGCGGCTTCGATGGGCAGGGGCTCTTCGACGAAAGCGAAGGCTTTATGGTCGGCGAAGAGGGCCTTGAGGACCAGGACATTCATCTTGTGGCCGGGACAGAAGGCCCGATAGCTGCCGATGAGCGGCGCGCCGGCCAGGGCAAGATCGCCGACCGCATCCAGGATCTTGTGGGAGACGAATTCATCCGAGGACCGCAGCCCCTCCGGATTGAGGATGCGCTCGGCATCGACGGCGACGGAATTTTCGAGCGACGAGCCGAGGGCGAAGCCCAGCTCCCATAGGCGTTTGACGTCGCTGAGCAATCCGAAGGTGCGCGCGTGCGAGATCTCGTGCCTGAACGCGGTGGGATTCAAGTCCACGCATTTGCGTTGGCGTCCGATCGCCGCTGCCGGAAAATCGATCTCGACATCGAGCCGGAAGCCGCTCGCGGCCGGCAGCAATTCGGAAAACGAACGCCCATGCTCGACGCGGACGGGTTTGAGAACCTTGAGATAGCGCCGGCCGACCGGCAGAGACCTGAGCCCGACCTTGTCGATGGCTGCGACGAAGACGGCCGCCGACCCGTCGAGGATCGGCATTTCGGGGCCGTCGACCTCGACGGTCACATTATCGACACCGAGCCCCGAAAGGGCGGCCATCAGATGTTCGACGGTCGAGACCGACCCCTTCGCTGTGTCTCCGAGGACCGTGCACAGGTCGGTTGCTGAAACACGCGACCACTCCGCCTCGATGGCGCGGTTGCCGCCGTCCGGCAGGCCGGTGCGCAGGAAGGTGATGCCGCTGTCGGCGTGAGCGGGACGCAGGATGACTCGGACCGGGGCATTGGAGTGGACGCCGTTTCCGAAGAGGACTACGGCTTTGCGCAGGGTCGTCTGTCTTGCGAACTTCATTCACCCCGCTCCACGTCTACCGCCGGCCAACCGGGCAACGATTGCCCCGATGCGCCGTGATTCGATCGCTTTATCGCCGCGAACCGGGCTGCCCGAGTGAGGCTGCACCGTGCCTCCGGAAAGGCGTGACGAGAATCGACTGCGGTAACCAAACTACGCGGACGGGACGCCTGCGCCAAATCACGCTTTCTTACGTTCTGTTACAACGTTTTCCTACATTCGTTTGAAAATCGTCATCGGACAAAGACCAACGTTTCCATAGAGATGCCGGCGCAAGCTCAGACGAGCCAACACCGGCCTCAATATAGGCGCCGAGCGCCCGTCAATTGGATTGGCGGCGCAGGAACGCTGGGATCTCCAACTGGTCGTCCTCGAAATTGCGCGCCGGTGGAAGGGCCCGCCCGTGCTGGTCGGCTGTCGCGTGAGCGTGCCTGGCCGGACCGGGTGCGGAAGGGCGCTTGCCGTATTCGGCCTGGGTCGGGCTCGGCGAGCGAGGCGCGTGGACCTGCTGCGGTGCATAATGCTGGGGCGGCAAGGGGATCTGCGGTTGAGGCCGCTGCTGGGGAACCGTAGCGACCGCGCGCGGGGCGGCGGCGACCTCCTCCTGCCGGCTCATGCCGAACGAGGCGAGCCGTTCGAGCAAGGTCCTCCGCTTGGTGTCGCCCTGCGCCTGGTCGGCCGGAACCGGCTCGCCGCGCTGCGCGCGGATCTGGTTCTGCACCGGCAGCGGCAGGTCCTCGATCTGCGGCATGCGGCTGCGCTGCGTCTGCAACGGGGCCGGCGGAATGAAGGGGCCGTGGTCCTGGTAGTCGGCGCGCGCGGTCTCGACGACGGCGGGCGGCGCGAAGGAGGCGGTCTTCGGCGCCGCGATGGCGGTGATCTCGACGTCGCTCGCGACGGGGGCCGGAGCCGGCACCCCATAGGCGGCGGGGACGAAGCTTTGGGAGGCTGCGGCAGGCGCCGGCTCGTGCGCTTCGGCCTGGAGCATCGGGCGGGCGGCGGCCTCGGCCTGTCGGGCTGCACTCTGGGCGCGCAGCTTCTGGGTCACGTCGGCGATGCGCGCCTCGCTCGCTCCGGGCTCCTTGGCGCCGAGCGGCTGGTCGATTCCGGTCGCCACCACCGATACGCGCACGATGCCGTCGAGATTCGAATCGAAGGTGGCGCCGAGAATGATGTTGGCGTCCTCGTCGACCTCCTGGCGGATGCGGCTCGCGGCCTCGTCGACCTCGTAGAGCGTGAGGTCGTTGCCGCCGGTGATCGAGATCAGGAGGCCGCGGGCGCCCTTCATCGACACTTCGTCGAGCAGCGGATTGGCGATCGCCGCCTCGGCGGCGAGGATGGCGCGCTTGTCGCCGGAGGCTTCGCCGGTCCCCATCATGGCCTTGCCCATCTCGCGCATGATGGCGCGGACGTCGGCGAAGTCGAGGTTGATCAGGCCTTCCTTGACCATCAGGTCGGTGATGCAGGCGACGCCCGAATAGAGCACCTGGTCCGCCATGGCGAAGGCGTCGGCGAAGGTGGTCTTCTCGTTTGCGACGCGAAACAGATTCTGGTTCGGGATACAGATCAGCGTATCGACCGCCTTCTGCAGTTCTCCGATGCCGATCTCGGCGACGCGGGCGCGCCGCGCGCCCTCGAACTGGAAGGGCTTGGTGACGACGCCGACGGTCAGGATGCCCATGTCGCGCGCCGTCCGGGCGATGACCGGAGCAGCGCCCGTGCCGGTGCCGCCGCCCATGCCGGCGGTGACGAAGCACATATGGGCGCCGGCGAGGTGGTCGCGGATCTCCTCGATCGCCTCTTCGGCGGCGGCGCGGCCGACCTCGGGCTGCGAGCCGGCGCCGAGCCCCTCGGTGACCTGCAGGCCCATCTGGATGATGCGCTCCGCCTTGGAGCTGGTCAGCGCCTGGGCGTCGGTATTGGCGACGATGAAATCGACTCCGACGAGGCCGGACACGATCATGTTGTTGACCGCGTTCCCGCCCGCCCCGCCCACCCCGCACACCATGATGCGGGGCTTCAACTCCCGGAGTTCCGGCATCTTCAGGTTGATCGTCATCGTCTGGCCTCTCGTTCGTTCGAACCGCTCGCGTCGGTCCTGCTTCTTCGGTTGCGACGGCCGCCTGCCGTCGCCGCCGCCTTAAAAACTGTCTTTCAGCCAGCGGCTGACGCGCGACATGTAACCATCCGTACCTGTCGCCTGCATTGTGCTCTCGCGGCGCGGCTCGAAATGTTCGATGCTGGCGACCTGCGGATAGATCAAAAGGCCGACCGAGGCCGCGAAGGCGGGACTCTTGGCCGATTCGGGCAGGCCCTGGATGCCGAGCGGCCGTCCGATGCGGACCTGCGGGGACAGGATGCGCCGCGCCGCCTCCGGCATGCCGGTGAGCAGGCTCGCGCCGCCGGATAGAACGAGGCGCCTGCCCTGGGTCGGAAAGCCCGCCGCGGCGAGCCGGTCGCGCACGAGTTCGAGGATCTCCTCGACGCGTGGGCGGATGATGCGCACCAAATGGGACTTCGGCAGGTGGTTCGGCTGGTCGTGCTCGTCGCCGACCTGCGGCACCGCGATGGTCTCGCGCTCGTCGGAGGCCGACACGATGCAGGTGCCGTGCAGGGTCTTCAGCCGCTCGGCGTCGCTGAGCCGCGTCGTCAGTCCCCGGGCGATGTCGGTGGTGACGTGGTTGCCGCCGACCGCCACGGCGTCGACATGGGCCAGGTGGCCACCGGCGAAGACCCCGACCGAGGTGGTGCCGCCGCCCATATCGATCAGGGCGACGTCGAGTTCGGCTTCGTCGTCGACGAGGACCGAGAGGCCGGCCGCGTAGGGGGTCGCCACCATGGCCTCGATCGACAGGTGGCAGCGCTCGATGGCGAGGATGAGGTTGCGCGCGGCGGCCGCATCGCAGCCGACGACATGCATGTCGGCCCCGAGTTCGTCGCCGATCATGCCCTTGGGGTCCCTGATGCCGCGCGTCCGGTCGAGCGTGAAGCCGGTCGGCAGCGAGTGGAGCACGGCGCGGCCCTGCCGGGCCATGGTGGCGGTCGAGGCCTCCAGCACCCGATGCACGTCATAGTCCGAGACCGCCTTGCCGCCGACCGCGACCTTGGCACTGTAGTGCTGCGAGGACAGTCGACCGCCGGTCACGTTGACGATGACGCTCGTGACTTCGACGCCGGCCATGCGCTCGGCCGCGTCAACGGCGAGCCTGATCGCGCTTTCGGCCTCGTCCATGTCGACGACCGCGCCGCCCTTGATACCGCGCGAGCGCTGATGGCCGATGCCCAGAATGCGGCAGCGATGCGTGCGGCCCGGCAGGATCTCCGAACTCTCCGCCGGCGCCAGCTTGGCGATGAGGCAGGCGATCTTGGAGGTGCCAATGTCGAGCACGCAGAGAAGGGCGCTCTTGCGCGCCGACAAGGGGCGCAGCCGACGCGGCATGAAACGCAGACTCATGCTGAATTCGCCTTCCCTTTGGCCTTTTTGGCCAGCGCCGCGGCGCGTTGCGCGGCGGCATCTTCGGACAGGCGCGCCGTGATGCGGCCGGGAATCCTGAGGTCGATCGAGACCACGTCCTTCTCCAGGATCCTGTAGCGAGTCTCGATGTCGGCGAGCCGGCTCATAGCCTTGGCGGCGTCGATCTCCGGCAGATCGACCTCGATCCCCGAATCCATGCGCAACGTCCAGCGCCGGTCGCCGACCAGGACGCCCGCGCGGATCTTGTCCCGGAGGCTGCCGGCTGCCGCCAGCAGCGCCCGATATTCGTCGAGCCGGGCGTTAGCGTCGGCTCCGACCACGAAGGGCAGGGCGTTGAAGCGGTCGTCGTGCACCGCGTCGATGGGCACGCCGTCGGCGGCGATCAGCGACACCTGGCCCTCGTTCTGCCACAGCGCAACCGGTTCGCGCTCGGTGACGCTGATGCCGAGGTCGTGCGGGAACAGCTTGGCGATCGTGACGTCCTTGACGAGCGGTATGGCCCGCAGCCGCTCGCGCAAGGCGGTGGGATCGAGCAGGGCCAGGGAGAGTTTCGGATCGATACCGCCGCCGACGAGGATCTCGTGCGGCGTGAGCTCCTTCAGGCCGGAGATGGCGATGGTCCGGATGGAAAATCCCAGGGCCTTCGCGACGACGTCGCCCGGGGAGCCGTTCTGCGCGGTGAAAGCCGCGTATTCGCCACCCCGGATGGCACCGAAGAGCCCGACCGAACCGAACAGCAGCAGGCCGAGCGTGATCCCCCAGCCCGGTCGGGGCCTGCCGATGGTCTCGCTGAGGCCGGCCGCCGGTCGCTGCCGGGACAGGGGTGGTGGGGCGGGCGCAACCTTTCCGGAGAGGACGGCGAAGGGGCTAGCGAAGCGGGGATGCGCCTCGGCGAGGAAGCCGTCGCCGGCTCCCCCTATCGATCGCAGGAGGCGTCCTCCACCATCCATCGCACCAACCCACCAAACGAATACCCGGCATGCGCCGCCATCTCGGGCACCAGCGAGGTCTCGGTCATGCCGGGCTGAGTGTTCACCTCCAGGATGACGAGGGCGCCCGTGCCTTCGGGGCGATCGTCGTACCTGAAATCCGAACGGCTCACCCCGCGGCAGCCGAGCGCCATGTGGGCCTTCAGCGCCAACTGTTGAACGTTTTGGTAAATATTTTCTTTAAGATTTGCCGGAAGGATGTGGGTCGAGCCGCCTTTCGCATATTTCGCGTCATAGTCGTAGAAGTCGCCGACGTTGGACAGGACGTCGATGACGCCGAGGGCGCGCCCGCCCATCACGGCGCAGGTCAGTTCGCGGCCCGCCACGAAGGTCTCGGCCAGCACCTCGTCCCCAAAGGCCCAATCCTCGCGGCCCAGTTCCTGCGGCGGATGGCTGCGACCCTCGCGCACGATGATGACGCCGACCGACGAGCCTTCGTTGACGGGCTTGAGCACATAGGGCGGGGGCAGGACGTGATGCTTCGCCGCCTCGAACCGGCTGACCGTGAGGCTGTGCGCGACCGGCACGCCGGCGGCGGCCATGACCAGCTTGGCCTTGTCCTTCTGCATGGCCAGCGCCGAGGCCAGCACGCCCGAATGGGAGTAGGGGATGCGAAGCACCTCCAGAATCCCCTGCATCGTGCCGTCCTCGCCGACACGGCCATGCAGCGCGTTGAACGCCACGTCGGGCCTGAGCCGCGTCAGAACGTCGGCGATGTCGCGCTCGACGTCGATGCGCGTCACCCGGAAGCCCTCGCCTTCGAGCGCCGCGGCGCAGGCCTCGCCCGAACGCAGCGACACCTCGCGTTCGGCGGACCAGCCGCCCATCAGCACTGCGACATGTTTGGTCATGAGCCTCGGTCCGGTTGGAGGGGGCGCCGGTCGCTAGCTCGACAAGTCGGCGGAAGCACGACGGTTCATCCGACGTCGACACGGGACGCCGACCTCGCGGCGCGTCGAAAACCCAAAAGGGCTAACGCCGATATGGTTTAGGATTCGCTAATCGCGGGTGGAGGATGCCGTCATCGCGAGCGCGAGCGAAGCAATCCAGGCCCCACGCTGACCGATCAGGGTCGCCACGCTTCGCTCGCGATGACGATTTTGTCCATCCTAACGCCGCGACGCATAGGACAAGGCGCCTCACCCGATTGCCCTGCCGGTCCGCCGTCGGCACGCTGCGCGTGAGCCGCGCGAATTCGGTGCGAACGCCGGAGCGGGTTTTCGCTACCCTCCCGGTCCGTTCGACGACCAGGGTTTGAGCCGCGTGAAAAGCGGCGAGATAGGTAGAGCGCGCCGCGACTTTCGTCGCATCGTTTCGCCGCCATCAGCGATCTGAATTGACGTCTTCGATCCCGATGCGCTTGATCTCCCACTGCAACTCAATGCCGCTCGTCTCGCGAACCCGCCGGCGGACCTCTTCGCCAAGGTTCTCCACGTCATCGGCCGTCGCATTTCCTCGATTGATCAAAAAATTGCAGTGCATCGGGGACACCTGCGCATCGCCGATCTCGAGACCGCGGCAGCCGGCGGCGTCGATGAGCTGCCAGGCCTTGTGGCCCGGCGGGTTCTTGAAGGTCGAGCCGCCGGTTTTTTCGCGGATCGGCTGCGAGATTTCCCGCGCGGCGGTGATGCGATCCATCTCGGCCAGGATCTTTTCCGGCTCGCCGGCACGACCCTGGAACAGCGCCGAGGTGAAGATCACCGTCTCGGGCGGCTCGGAATGACGGTAGGTGAAGCCCATCTCGGCGTTGGAAAAGACACGGAGGGTGCCGTCACGGTCGATGCCGCGCGCCTCGACCAGCACGTCCTTGGTCTCGCCGCCGTGCGCGCCAGCATTCATGCGCAACGCGCCGCCGATCGAGCCCGGAATGCCGCGGAAGAAGGCGAGCCCGTCGATACCCATATCGGCCGCGGCGCGCGCCGCCTTGACGTCCGGCACGGCCGCGCCGCACCGAATCACATGGCTCGCCTCGGCCTTGACCTCGCCGAAGCCGCGGCCGAGCCGCACCACGACACCCGGCATGCCGCCCGTGCGCACGATGAGATTCGAGCCGAGGCCGATGGGGTAGACCGGGATCTCGCCTGGGATGCGGGTAAGCGCATAGCCGAGGTCGGCCTCGTCCGCTGGCACGAAGAGCGCCTCTGCCGGTCCGCCGACGCGGAACCACGTGAAGGGCGCCAGGGCCTCGCGGCTCGTCAGCCGCCCACGCAGGTCGGGCAGGCGAGCGCGGAGATCTTCGGCCAGTTGCGTTCGGGTCAAGCGCTCTTCGCCCTCTTGCGCGGACGCTGCGCAACGGCATCGCGCGGTGCCGTCATCGCGTCGACACGCAGCCGCGGCGTCGAGACGGTCGCCATCTCGGCGGCGCAACGCCCAGCTCCATCACGCGCTAGGGCAGCAAAATCATGGACATAGGCTGGATCCTTCGACCAATCTTCAAGCAGATCCGCAACGCGACTCATCGAACGATCCTTCGCTACTCAACGCTATTGCTCACTTCGCGTCCCCCGCCGCCAGATCGCCGGGGAGCGCATAGGCCCAGTGCGTAATGCTGCCCGCCCCGAGGCAGACCACGTAGTCGCCGTCGCCGGCGAGCTGCCGGACGAGCCCGGCCAGCGCCGAGGGCGCCTCGAGCCCGACCACATGGCGATGGCCATGCGCCTTGACGGCCGCCACGAGCCCATCCCGGTCGATGCCCTCGATCGGTGCCTCGCCGGCCGAATAGACGTCGGCGACGATCACCGCGTCGGCATCGTTGAAACATGAGGCGAAGTCGTTGAACAGAGCATGAAGGCGCGTGTAGCGGTGCGGCTGCATCACGGCGATGACCTTGTGCCGCGTGGAGGCGCGGGCCGCCTTCAATACGGCCGCGATCTCGACCGGATGATGGCCGTAGTCGTCGAAGATGATGGCGCCGTTCCATTCGCCGGTGCGGGTGAAGCGGCGCTTGACGCCGCCGAACCCCTTGAGCGCCTGGCGGATCGTCTCGATCGGCACTTTCAGCTCCACCGCCACGGCAATGGCGGCGGTGGCGTTGAGCGCATTGTGGTGGCCCGGCATGGGCATCACCACGTCTTCGATATAGGTCGCGGTGCCGGTCTTCCGGTCACGGATCAGCACGTTGAACCGCGACACCCCGCCAGCCAGGTTGACGTCGAGCAGCCGCACGTCGGCCTGCGGGTTCTCGCCATAGGTGATGACGCGCCGGTCCTCGATGCGGCCGACGAGTTCCTGGACGGTCGGATGGTCGAGGCACATCACCGCGAAACCATAGAAGGGTAGGTTCTCGACGAGGGTGCGGAACGCCTCCTTGATGGCGTCGAAGGTCTTGAAATGGTCGAGGTGCTCAGGGTCGATGTTGGTAATGATGGCCACGTCGGCGGGCAGCTTGAGGAAGGTGCCGTCGCTCTCGTCGGCCTCGACCACCATCCAGTCGCCCTCGCCGCGCCGCGCATTGGTGCCGTAGGCGTTGATGATGCCGCCGTTGATGACGGTAGGGTCGAAGCCCGCGGCGTCGAGTAGGGTCGCGACGAGCGAGGTCGTGGTCGTCTTGCCATGCGTGCCGGCGATGGCGACGCAGGTCTTGAGGCGCATCAGCTCGGCCAGCATTTCGGCGCGGCGCACGACGGGCAGGCGGCGCTCGCGGGCCGCCGCGAGCTCCGGGTTGTCGCGGCGGATGGCGGTCGAGACGACGACGACCTCGGCTTCGCCGAGGTTTTGTGCGTCGTGGCCGATCGCCACCGCGATGCCCTTGTCGCGCAGCCGCAGCACGTTGGCGCTCTCGGAGGCGTCCGAGCCCTGCACCTTGTAGCCGAGCGTATCGAGCACCTCGGCGATGCCGGACATGCCGATGCCGCCGATGCCGACGAAATGAATGGGGCCGAGCTCGCGCGGCAGTTTCATCGAACCTGACCCTCCGAGGCGCGATGGCCCGCCACCGCGAGGACGAGGTCGGCCAGGCGTTCGGTCGAATCCCAGCGGGCGCTGGAGCGGGCGGCCTGCGCCCGCTGAAACAAGTCGGCCGGCATCGACAGGACGCGGATGAGCTCGACGGCGAGCCAGTCCGGCGCGAAGGCCGACTGGTCACAGACGACGGCCGAGCCGCTTTCGGCCAGCACCGCGGCATTGGCGGCCTGGTCCTGGTCGAGTGCATGCGGGAAGGGCACGAGGATCGAGGCGCGGCCGACGGTCGCGAGTTCGCTCACCGTCGAGGCGCCGGCCCGCGCGATTACGAGATGGGCGGCTGCCATGCGAGCCGGCAGGTCGGCGAAGAACGGCGCCACCTCGGCCGTGACGCCGAGCCGCGCATAGGTTTCGCGAACGCGCCTCTCGTCTTCGCCGCGCGCCTGCTGCACGACGATGAGGCGGCGGCGCGTCTCGGGGTCGAGCCCTTCGATCGCGGCCGGGACGACATCCGCCATGACGCGGGCACCCTGCGAGCCGCCGGTGACGAGAAGGTTCAGCGGGCCGCCCTGTTCCTCATAGGGCGGGAAGGTCTCGGCCGCGGCGGCGAAGACGGCGGGACGCACTGGATTGCCCGTATAGGTCGCCTTGGCCCGGATCGCGTCCGACGCCTTGCCGAGCGTCGGGAAACCGGTGGCAAGCGCCGCAGCGCGGCCGGCCACGAAACGGTTCGCTCGGCCCAGCACGGCATTCTGCTCGTGCAGCACGACCGGGATGCGGCCGAGCGCGGCGGCCACGACCGGCGGCACCGTGGGATAGCCGCCGAAGCCGACGACGACGGTCGGCCGGATGCGGCGGAGCTTGGCATAGGCGGCGAGCGTGCCGCGCGCCAGGGTGGCCGCGGATCTCGCCTTGTCCAGGGCGGAGCCGCCGGTCGGCGTCGCGGACGAGACGGCATGGCAGGCGCGCGCCGGAAAGTCCCGGCCGTATTGCAGGGCGCGGCTGTCCGTCATGAGTTCGACCGCGATGCCGCGGCTGCCGAGCATGCGGGCCAGCGCCTCGGCCGGGAAGAGGTGGCCGCCGGTGCCCCCCGCCGCGAGCAGCACCGGACCTTGCGCCACCGTCACGGCTGGCGCCCGTAAGGAATCGGATCGACGATCGCGGCGCGGGGCCGCTTGCGGGTGACGGCGATGAGGAAGCCCATGGCCAGGGCCAGAGAGATCATCGAGGAGCCGCCATAGGAGATGAAGGGCAGCGTCATCCCCTTGGCGGGCATGAGATGCAGGTTCACCGCCATATTGATGCAGCTCTGGATGCCGAACAGGATCACAAGGCCCGCTGCGGCGAAACGGCAGAACGGATCCTCGTTGCGCGAGGCCAGCGTCAGCCCGCGCAGCACCACGAAAGCGAAGAGCCCGACCAGTGCCATGCAGAAGATTATACCGAATTCCTCGCCCGTGACGGCGAAGATGAAATCCGTGTGCGCATCGGGTAGCACTCGCTTGACCACGCCCTCGCCCGGGCCCCGGCCGAACCAGGAGCCCGAGACGAAACTCTCGACCGCGGTATCGACCTGAAACGTGTCCGTGGCGCCCGGCCCGTTGGCCGGCTCGATGAAATGCAGGATGCGGTCGCGCACATGCGGCACGAGCTTGTAGGCCAGGAAGACGCCCGAGGCGCCGGCGCCCCCGATCCCCGCCACCCAGAACCAATGCAGCCCCGCCATGAAGAACAAGGCCGCCCAGACGAGCGAGATCAGCATGGTCTGGCCGAAGTCGGGCTGCAGGATCAGCGGCACGATGGTCACCGGCAGCAGCACGAGCGCCAGCGTATTGCCCGGCACGTCGCGCCGGCGGGCGCCTTCCGAGAAGGCCCAGGCGGCCAGGATCACGAAGGCGGGCTTGATGAATTCCGAGGGCTGGATGCCGAAGATCCAGCGCTTCGCCCCCTTGACCTCGTGGCCGAACATGAGCGCCAGCACGATCAGCGCCATGCCGACCACGAAGACGATCAGCGCCGCCCGGCGAACGTCGCGCGGCGCCAGGAAGGAGGTCGCCAGCAGCAGGCAGACCGACGGGGCCAGGAACAGCACCTGATGGTGCACGAAATAGAAGGTCGAGAGGCCGAGCCGCTCGGCCACCGAGGGGCTCGCCGCCATGGAGAGCACGATGCCAAGCACGATCAGCAGTCCGAAGGCCGACAACAGCCAGCGGTCCACCGTCCACCACCAGTTGGCGACGACCGATTTTTTGGCGCGCGAAAGCATCGGTTTCTCCTGGATGAGACGGGTCAGCCGTCGAGCGTCTGGACGAGCGCCCGAAAGCGGTCGCCGCGTTCCTCGAAATTCCTGAACTGGTCGAAGGAGGCGCAGGCCGGCGAGAACAGCACGACCTTGTCCTCCACGGGCGCGGCACGGGCATCCTCGAAGGCGCGCCGCGTCGCGACCTCGAGCGTACCGCAGCGCGTCAGCGGCACGCGCGTGCCGAGGGTCGCGGCGAACTCCTCGGTCGCCTGGCCGATCAGATAGGCGTGTTCGACCATCGGGAAGAAGCGCTTGAGCTCGGCGATGCCGCCCGTCTTGGGCACGCCGCCGAGGATCCAGAAGATCCGCCGGAAGGAGAGCAGCGCCTTTTCGGTCGAATCGGCATTGGTCGCCTTGGAATCGTTGATGAACAGGATGCCGTCCCGGCGGCCGACCTCTTCCATCCGGTGAGCCAGGCCCGGGAAGGTCTTCAGCCCCTGTTGGATCTCGACCGGCTTGACGCCGAGCAGTGTCGCGGCGCCGGCCGCGAAACAGGCGTTCTGCACATTGTGCATGCCGCGCAGGCGCTTCAGGTCGTCGATATGGGCGAGCCCGTGCTCCTTGCCCTCGTAGGGCCGAAAGGCGATCCAGGATCCTTCGAGCAGGATGCCGGTCGGCAGCGGCTTGCGGACGGAGACCGGATATTGCCGGCCGCCCTTGCGCCCGGTGGAATGGGCGGCCTGCTCGATCTCCATGGCGCGCTCGAAGACGGCGGCCGAGTGGGGATCGTCGACGCTGACGAGCGAGAAGTCGGCGCCGCGCGTCAGCCGCTCCTTGACGGCCGCGTAATTCTCCATCGTGCCGTGGCGGTCGATGTGGTCGGGGGTCAGGTTGGTGAGAACGCCGACCGTCGGATCGAGGCTCGGGGCGAGGTCGATCTGGTAGGAGGAGACCTCGATCACATGGACCCGGCCGGCAGCCGGCGGCGGCAGCGCCAGGATGGCCGTGCCGATGTTGCCGCCCATGGCGACATCCCGGCCGGCCTCGCGCAGGATATGGGCCGTCAGGGCGGTCGTCGTCGACTTGCCGTTGGTGCCGGTGACGGCGACGAAGGGCGAGCCGGGCGCAACCCGGGCTCGCTCGCGGCAGAAGAGCTCGATGTCGCCGATGATCGCGACCGAGGCCGCCATGGCCAGCGCCGCCGCCCAATGCGGCTCCGGATGGGTCAGCGGCACGCCGGGCGTCAACACCAGCGCGTCGACGCTACGCCAGTCGATGTCATGCAGGTCGGCAAGTGGGAGCCCGAGCTCCGCCGCCTTGGCGCGGGCCGCCGAGGCGTCGTCCCAGGCCAGCACGCTCGCGCCGCCCGCGACGAGCGCCTGGGCGGTGACGAGACCCGAGCCTCCGAGGCCGAAGAGGGCCAGCCGCTTGCCGGCGCAGCTGGTGACGGGCGTCATCGCTAGCGGACCTTCAGGGTCGAGAGGCCGATCAGCGCCAGCACGAAGGCGATGATCCAGAAGCGCACCACGATCTGCGGCTCCGACCAGCCGAGCTGCTCGAAATGGTGATGGATCGGCGCCATGCGGAACACCCGCTTGCCGGTCAGCTTGAACGACGTCACCTGGACGATCACCGACAGGGCCTCGACCACGAACAGGCCGCCGACGATGACGAGCACGATCTCGTGCTTGACCGCGACCGCGATGGTGCCGATGAGGCCGCCGAGCGCCAACGACCCCGTGTCGCCCATGAAGATCTGCGCCGGCGGTGCATTGAACCAGAGGAAGCCGACGCCGGCGCCGATGACGGCGCCGCAGACGATGGCCAGCTCGCCCGTCTGCGGCACGTGGTTGATGCCGAGATAGGTGGCGAAGAGCAAGTTGCCGGCGAAATAGGCGATGAGGCCGAAGGTGGCCGTCGCCACCATGACCGGAACGATGGCGAGGCCGTCGAGCCCGTCGGTCAGGTTCACGGCATTGCCGGCCGCCACGATGATGAAGGCGCCGAAGGCGATGAAGAAGGTGCCGAGATCGACCACGTAGCCGTTGATGAAGGGCAAGGCGAGGCCGGTAGTGCTGGAGGGGCCGACCTTCACCATGGCCCAGCAGGCGACCGCGGCGATCACGGCCTCGATGACGAGCCGCAGGCGCCCGGAAAAGCCCTGATGGGACTGCTTCGTCACCTTGAGATAGTCGTCGTAGAAGCCGATCATGCCGAAGCCGATAGTCACCAGCAGCACGATCCAGACATAGCGGCTCGCCGGATTAGCCCAGAGCAGCGTCGAGACGAGGACACCGGATAGGATCATCAGGCCGCCCATGGTGGGCGTACCCTTCTTGGTGAGGAGGTGCGACTGCGGGCCGTCGAGGCGGATCGGCTGGCCTTTGCCCTGCTTCAGCCGCAGCGCCGCGATGATCGACGGTCCGAAGAAGAAGACGAAGAGGGCGGCGGTCGTCGTCGCGCCGATCGTGCGGAACGTCAGATAGCGGAACAGGTTGAGCGGGCTGAAGTAGCCGGACAGTTCGGTGAGCCAGACGAGCATCGATCCCCTCAAGTCACGGGCGGCGCGCCGCCAAAGCGCTCCTTGAGAGCAGCGACCAACGGACTCATGCGGCTCCCGTTGGAGCCCTTCACCATGACGACGTCACCGGCCCCGATGGCCTCGGCGAGCGGGTCCTGGATAGCCGCTGCGGTCTCCCCCCACAAGCCTTGGGTCTGTGCGGGTAGGCGCCTGAACAGACCATGACTGAGAGGCCCGGCGGCGAAGATGAGGTCTATGCCTTGTGCCAGGATGTCCTCGGCGAGCGCCTCATGCATGGCCGCCGCATCGGGTCCGAGCTCGAGCATGTCGCCGATGACCGCGATGCGGCGGCCGCCGGGGCCCGGGGAGGCTGCGCCTAGGAGGGCGAGCGCGGCGCGCATCGAGGTCGGATTGGCGTTGTAGCTCTCGTCGATCAGGGTCGCTTCGCCCGTCGCCAGGTGCAGCGTGCTGCGGGCGCCGCGGCCGCGGCCGGGGGTGTAGCGGGCAAGCGAGCGCGCCGCCGTCTCGACCTCGATTCCGGCCGCGCTCGCCGCGAGCAGCACGCCCAAGGCATTGACCGCGAGATGACGTCCGGGCGCACCGAGCCGGAAGGCGATGCGCCGCCCGTGGATGCGGGCCACGATGTCGGAGCCCTCGAAGGAGGTCGCGAGCGATTCGAGCCGCGCCTCCGTGTCGGCATCCTCGCCGAAGCTCCAGATCGCGCCGGCCGCGGAGGTCAGCGCCGCGTCGCGCAGGCGTTCGTAGGTCGGGATGTCGCGGTGAATGATGGCAGTCCCGCCTGAAACCAGGCCCGAAAAGATCTCGGCCTTGGCATCGGCGATGTCTTGGACGCCCGTGAAATGTTCGAGATGGACGGGCGCGACGGTGGTGACGATGGCGATATTGGGCTGCACCAGCGCAGTCAGCGGTTCGATTTCGCCCGGGTGGTTCATGCCGATCTCGAAGATGCCGAACGCGGCACTCCGCGGCATGCGGGCGAGCGTCAGCGGCACGCCCCAATGGTTGTTGAAGGAGGCGACCGAGGCATGGGTCTCGCCGGCATCGCCCATGACGAGGCGCAGCGCATCCTTGGTCGAGGTCTTGCCGACCGAGCCGGTGACGGCGACGATCCAGGCCGGCGAGCGGGCGCGCGCCGCTGCACCGAGCCTGGCCAGTGCCGCGAGCGTGTCGTGGACGACATAGAGGCAGGGGAAGCCGGCGAGTGCCGCGGCATGGTCCTCGTCGACGACCGCGGCTGAGGCGCCGGCCGCGAAGGCCGCGGCAACGAAATCGTGGCCGTCATGGGTGTCGCCCCGGATCGCGACATAGAGTTCGCCGGACACCAGCGTGCGGCTGTCGATCGAGATGCCGGTGACGCCGGAGGGCAGCGGACCGGAGACGCGCGCCTCAAGCGGCGCGACGAGGCCGAGGCCGGACCAGAGCGGCACGGCCATCATGCGCCTCGCTCCGCGATGGCTGCGAGAACGGCCTCGGTGTCCGAAAAGGGCTGGGTCTCGGTGCCGACGATCTGCCCGGTCTCGTGGCCCTTGCCTGCGACGACGAGCATGTCGCCGGGCCCGAGCAGCGCGACGCCGGCGCGGATCGCCTCGGCGCGGTCGCCGATATTTTGCGCGCGCGGTGCGGCGGCCAGGATCGCGGCGCGGATGGCCGCAGGAGTCTCGCTGCGCGGATTGTCGTCGGTGACGATCACCAGATCGGCGAGGCGGGAGGCGATCTCCCCCATGATCGGCCGCTTGCCAGGGTCGCGATCGCCGCCGCAGCCGAAGACGACGACGAGCCGCCCCGACGCATAGGGCCGCAAGGTGGCGAGCACGTTATGGAGCGCGTCGGGCTTGTGCGCATAGTCGACGAAGACCGGTGCGCCGCGGCTTTCCCCGACGCGTTGGAGCCGGCCCGGGGCGCCGACGAGGCGCTCGAGCGCGGTGAAGACTGCCTGCGCCTCGCTGCCGGTCGCAAGGCACAGGGCCGCCGCGACGAGGGCGTTCGAGACCTGGAAGGCGCCGCATAGCGGCAGCCGCAGATCGATCCGCTCATCCCGATGGATGACGGAGAGCCGAGTGGCGAAACCTTCCGGCACCGCGGCATCGAGCCGCAGGCTGCGGCCCTTGGCACCGACCGTGACGACGTCGAGCCCGCGCGCCTCGGCGGCCGCGATGACCCTCGGCGCGGCGTCGGAATCGGCGTCGATGACGGCTGGTTGCCCGGGTGCCAGCAGCGCCTCGAAAAGCCGCAGCTTGGCGGCGAGGTACTGGTCGGCGTCGGGATGGTAGTCGAGATGATCGCGCGACAGGTTGGTGAAGGCGCCGGCCGCAAGCGTCACGGCGTCGAGCCGGTGCTGGTCGAGGCCATGGGACGAGGCTTCGAGCGCCACATGCGTGACGCCACTGTCCGCGAGATCGCGCAAGGTCGCATGCAGCGCCACCGGGTCGGGCGTCGTCAGCGAGCCGTAGACCTCGGCGCCCGGCGCGACCACGCCGAGCGTACCGAGGGAGGCGGCGCGCCTTCCCTCGCCGAGCCAGATCTGCCGCACGAAGGCCGCGACGGATGTCTTGCCGCTGGTGCCGGTCACCGCGACGACCGTTGCAGGCTGGCAGCCGGCGAACCGTGCGGCGGCCTCTGCCAGGGCAGGACGGATCCGCGGCACCACGGCCAATGCCACGCCGGCGGGGAGATGGGCCGGCGCGCTTTCGGCTACGACGGCCGAGGCGCCCTTCGACAGGGCCTCGGGCACGAAGCTCGCGCCATCGCGCTTCGAGCCGGGTACGGCGAAGAAGGCGTAGCCCGGCCTGACGCCACGGCTGTCCGCCGTGAGGCCGAGGACGTCGCGGTCGCGATGCTCGGGCGCGACATGCGCATCCGGCAGGAGGTCGCCAAGCTTCATCGCAGAATATTGTCCATGCTGATGCCGAGCCGCGCCACAGAGGGGAACGGCTGCGTCGGCATCGTGTAGTCCGGCGGCATGTCGAGCAAAGGCGCCACCCGTTGCATGATCTTGCCGCAGACCTCGCCCGAATTCCAGGCGGCCGTATGGAAGCCGTAGGTCCCTTCGACGGCCTGCGGCTCGTCCATCAGCACGAGGAAGAGGTAGCGCGGCTTGTCAGCCGGGATGATCGACATGAAGGTCGTGAACACCTTGTCCTTGGCGTAATGGCCATGGACGATCTTGTCGGCCGTGCCGGTCTTGCCGCCGGCGAAATAGCCCGCGACGTTGGCCTTCTTGGCCGAACCGTCCGTCGCGTTGAGCCGCATCAGGTAGCGCAGCGCCTCCGACGTGTCCGGCCGCACGATCCGCTTTGATTCCGGCCGCACGTCGTCGGTGTCGCGCTTCAGGAAGGTCGGCTTGATCATGTAGCCGCCGTTGACCAGCGCTCCGACCGCCATCATGGCCTGGAGCGGCGCCACGTTGATGCCCTGGCCGAAGGCGATGGTCATGGTGTTGAGCTCGCTCCAGTTCTTCGGATAGAGCGGCGCCGCGCTTTCGGGCAGTTCGGTCTGCAGCCGGTCGAGTTGGCCCATCTTGCGCAAGAAGGCCTTGTGGGCGTCGACGCCCACCATCATGGCAATGCGGGCGAAGGCGATGTTCGAGGAGAACTTGAACGCCTCGGGCACCGACAGCATGCGGTGCTCGGGATGGAAATCGTGGATGGTGAAGTGGCCGTAGCGCAGGCTCTCGCGCGCGTCGATCATGCTGCGCAGCGTCACCCTGTTGGCGTCGATCGCCATGGCGGCGGAAATCGCCTTGAAGGTCGAGCCCATTTCGTAGACGCCGACGTTGAGCCGGTTGATGTGATTGGGATCGAGCGCGTCGACCGGATTGTTGGGGTCGTAGTCCGGCAGGGACGCATAGGCGATCACCTCGCCGGTATTGACGTCCAGCACGGCGGCGGCGCCGGCCTTGGCCTTGTAGTGCTCGACGCCCTTGGCGAGTTCGTCGCGGACCGCCTGCGTCGCCTTGATGTCGATCGACAGCCGGATCGGTTTCAAGTCCTGCGAATTGATGTCGAATCCGGCACCCTTCAGATCGCCGAGTCCCTGGCCGTCGACCCATTTCTCCATCCCGGCGATGCCCTGGTTGTCGAGATTGGTGAAGCCGAGCACATGGGCCGCGATGGGACCATTGGGATAGATGCGCCGGTTCTCAGGCAGGAAGCCGATCCCCGGCAGGCCGAGGTGATAGACCTCGTTCTGCTGCTTTTCCGTGACGCCGCGCTTGACCCAGACGAAACCCTTGCGCGAGCCGAGCCGGGTGCGCAGCTCGCTCGCGTCGACGTCCGGCAGAACGGCGGTGAGCAGTTCCACCGCCTCGTCCTTGTCGATGATGCGGCGCGGTTCGGCGAAGACCGACATGGTCTTGATGTCGGTCGCGAGGATCTCGCCGTTGCGATCCAGAAGATCGGGCCGGGCGCCCGACACGGCGTCTGACGCCGCGCTCTTCAGACTCCTCGGGGCCTCGTGCGACAGGCCGAGCTTCATCAGCTTGCCGTCGATCAGGCCGAAGACGCAGATGAACGCCGCGGCGATCAGCTTCAGCCGGAAGCCGCTCTTGTCGAGATGCGTGCTCACCACATCGACGAGGAAGACCTTGACCTTTTGGAGGCGGCCGGGCGCCTTGGTCGACGTGTCGGTCATGAGGTCACCTTGCTGAGGGCGTCGCGATGCTGCCGACCGCGTGGCGGTCGGGCGGGGTCGCGGTGGGCTCGCCGAGCCCCAGCGCTTCGAGCTTGCGGCCGATGGCATCGGTCTTGGGCGGCGGCACGGGCAGGTCGCCGGCCGCCACGATCTGGTCGAGCGATAGCGGCTTCAGCCCGAGGTTTTGCTCGGCCAGGACCTGGAGGCGCTCGGGCCGCGTCAGGATCGCCCATTCCGCCCTCAGCCGCTCGATGCCGTCCTGCTCGGCCGCGATCTGGTGCCTCACCTTGAGGATCTGCTCGGCATAGAGGATCGTCTCGTATTTGATCGAATAGGCATAGACGGCCGAGCCGATCAGCACCGCGACCGCGACGAGGTTGAGAAGCCGCCACATCGGTTCAGCGTCCCTTCCGCGAAGGTAGCGCAGCGAGCCCATGCAGTGCCGCGTCGAGGCCATGGGTCGGTGCTTCGGTCCTGATGCCGAATCGAAGCTTGGCCGAGCGGGCGCGCGGGTTGCGGGCGATCTCCTCGGCCGTCGGCACGATCGGCTGCCGTCCTTCGAGTCTGAAGCTCGGCTCGGGTTGCCTTGGTTCGCCCGGCAGATGGCGCGAGCGGCCTTGTCCCCGGCCGGCACGGGCCTGGAGGAAGCGCTTGACGATGCGGTCCTCGAGAGAATGGAAGGTGACGACCGCCAGCCGGCCGCCGGCTTTGAGCACCGCCTCGGCACCGTCGAGGGCGCGCAGCAGTTCGCCCAATTCGTCGTTGACCGCGATGCGCAGCGCCTGGAACGAGCGCGTCGCCGGATGGATGTCGCCAGGCGCACCCGGCACGACGCGGGCGATCATCTCGGCGAGCTGTTTCGTCGTCGTGAAGGGCGCCGCGCGACGGTCATGAACGATAGCGCGGGCGATGCGGCGCGACGCCCGCTCCTCGCCGAAGACGTAGAGGATGTCGGCGAGCGCCTCCTCTTCCGTGCCGTTGACGATATCGGCGGCGCTCGGCCCCTCGCGGCTCATGCGCATGTCGAGCGGACCGTTGAGGCGGAACGAGAAGCCGCGCGCCGCCTCGTCGAGCTGCATGGAGGAGACGCCGATATCGAGCACCACGCCGTCGAACCCGCCGAGGTCGCGGACAACCTCCGCCAGCCCTCCGAAGCGGGCGTGATGCAAGGACAGGCGTGGTTGCTCGGCGGCGAACACGATGCCAGCGGCGATGGCGGATGGGTCGCGGTCGAGCCCGACGACGCGGGTGTCGGGCACCGCAAGCAGGGCGCGGCTGTAGCCGCCGGCGCCGAAGGTCCCGTCGAGATAGAGGCCATGCGGATGCGGCGCGAGGGCTGCGAGGGCCTCCGCGCGGAGCACGGGATCATGCCGGACCGGTCCGCCGGCGGCGAGGATGTCTCCGTCGCCGCGGCCCGACATTAGTCCCGTGCTCCAGGAGGCAGCGGCGGCGGTGGGGCCGGCGCCGCTTGTCCGGAACTGAGTTGTCTTCGCAAGGCGCGCACCCGGTCTCTGGCCTCGTCCAGATGCGCACGAAAACGACCCGGCTCCCAGATCTGGAACTTGTGTCCCTGTCCCACGAAGGTGACCTCGCCTTTCACCGCGAGGCGCCCCTTCATGGTCTCGGTCAGGATGACCCGACCTTCTCCGTCGATCTTCAGAACCTCGCTCTCGCCGTAAAGCGTCGACGCATAGGCATCCCGCTCTTCCGAATATGGCGAGAGCGGCGCCAGCAGGGCGTCGATCTCGCCGAGCAGCGCGTTGCCGCCGCAATCGAGCGCATCCGAATAGAGGGAGGGATACACGTACAAACCGTCGAAACCGTCCCGCGCCAGCACCGCCCGGAACGACGCCGGGATCGATACGCGACCCTTGGCGTCCAGCCGATTGGTGAAGTGCGAGACAAAGCGGTCCAAGATCCTCTTTGCTCCAGGCACATCCGCTCGACACGTGTTCTGCAGACGATCCCTGCCCTGGCGGGCCTCGGGTCGCCGCAGCCGAACCCGAAACGCCGGTTCTGAACGGGATGATTTGGGATATCATGGGACCCTGTGGGCGTCAATGACGGAGGCGTGGTTGCGCGCACGGAGCCGACGACCCACTAAACCTTGCTTAGGGTTAAGGGTCTGTTGCCGTGCCGAGGAGAAATGCGAAATCCGGATGGCAACAGAGGGGCCAGTTGCACCGATTCCACGAAGTGGGGCAAAATCCCATGCCAGCCCGCGGGCAGCGAATCGAGGCGCCGAGCGGGGCTTGGACGTCGAGGGATCGGGTCGCGATCCCACCTGAACACATAGAGATGATGTGGCGCCAGCCGGCCTGTAAGCCGGGTTCTGTAGGGCGCGTGGGCCTCGCGGCCTCCGCGCGTGACGGCCATTCCTCTGGGACGGCGCTCGCGCGCCGCCTCGAGCAATCAACCCGGGCGACGACCCGGAGACGGGTTGGGCCGCCCGGCAAAGCCGGAGCGGACCGTGTCGCCCCTATTCGATCTTGCTCCCGGTGGGGCTTGCCATGCCGTCGACGTTACCGCCGCCGCGGTGCGCTCTTACCGCACCCTTTCACCCTGACCCGGCACCGCGAGGGCCGGGCGGTCTGCTTTCTGTGGCGCTGTCCCTGGGGTCGCCCCCGCCGGACGTTATCCGGCACCGTGTCTCCGTGGAGCCCGGACTTTCCTCCGCACCGAAATGCGACGGCCGTCCAGCCGGCTGGCCACGCTGCCTTACGGGCTAAGGCGGCGGATGGCAATGGGCCGGCTTGCCCTGCCAGGCGTCGTGGCGAGCGAGGCGCCTCAGACGAGCACGGGCTGGGCCACGCGGCCCGTCGAGCCGAAGATGCGCAGGTAGCGTGCGACCTCCGCAGGTTCGCCGATCGCCTTCATGGGATTGTCGGACAGTTTTACGGTCGGCCGGCCCTCGGCCTCGGTAATCTTGCAGACGAGCGAGATCGCCTTCAGCGAGCCGTTCGGCGTCGGGGCGCAGCCGTCGAAATCATTGGTCAGGTTGGTCCCCCAGCCGAAGCTCATGCGAACCCGGCCGTGGAAATGCCGATAGGCCTCCTCGATCGTCTCCACATCGAGCGCGTCCGAGAACACGATGAGTTTTTCACGCGGGTCGCGCCCTTTCGAGCGCCACCATTCGAGGATCGCGTCACCGCCCTCGATGGGGGGCGCCGAATCCGGCCGGAAGCCGGTCCAGTCCGCCACCCAGTCCGGCGCCGCGGCGAGGAACGGCGCGGTGCCGAACGTATCGGGCAGGACGATGAGCAGGTTGCCGCCGTAATAGCGCTTCCAGTCCTCCAGCACCTTGTAAGGGGCGGCGCGAAGCTCGGCCTCGTCGCGCGCCAGCGCACCGAGCACCATGGGCAGTTCATGCGCATTGGTGCCGAGCGCCTCGAGGTCGTTGTCCATGGCGAGGAGGACGTTGCTGGTGCCGCTGAAGGCGTCGCCGAGGCCCTCCTTCAAGGCCTCGACGCACCAGCGCTGCCAGAGGAAGGAATGGCGCCGCCGCGTGCCGAAATCCGAGATGCGCAGGTCGGGCAGGCTGCGCAGACGTTCCACCTTGCTCCAGAGCTTGGCCTTGGCCCGAGCGTAGACGACATCGAGCGCGAAGCGGCCGAAGGGCTTCAGCGCCGCGCGGGAGCGCATCTCGTTGATGATGGCGAGCGCCGGAATCTCCCACATGGTCACGTCGGCCCAGGATCCGGCAAAGCTCAGCCGAAACTGTCCATCCTCCTTGCGAAGCTCGTAGGGCGGAAGCTGGTAGTCGGCGAGCCAGTTCAGGAAAGCGGGCTCGAAAATATGGGCACGGCCGTAGAAGCTGTTGCCCGCGAGCCAGATCATCTCCTTCTTGGAGACCTTCAACGACCGTGCATGATCCAGCTGGTCGCGCAGTTCGTCCTCGTCGATCTCGTCGGCGAGGCGCACCGCCTGCGAGCGGTTGACCAGCGAGAAGGTCACGCGCGTATCCGGGTAGAGACCCCAGATCATCTGCAGCATGAGGAGCTTGTAGAAATCCGTGTCGAGCAGGCTGCGAACGATCGGATCGAGCTTCCACGTGTGGTCGTAGACGCGTTTGGCGAGATCTATCGTGGTCATTGGCCTTGCCTGCGCCGCCGCCCGGGTCCGGCCGCTACGATGGAAAAAATCGTATCACGGTCCACGGCGAAAGGGCAGGGTGCCCATCGGATCGGTCTGTCGTGGGGAGAGTTGCTTCGACCGCGCCGCGGCAGGGTGGACAATGCGCGAGCCCGAGATCTCGCGGCCGTGCGCGCGATGTGCCGCATAAAAAGCACAATCCACAGCAACCAGCGATCCACCGGTCGGCAGCGATTGCGTTCTATCCTCGGCGGTCTATACTTGAAGTCGCGACATTGAGGTGTCGCATGCCCTGCTTGGGCGTTTCCTCCCTAGACTTGGGCCGCTTTCGAGCGGTCCTTTTTTGTCTGCAACGGTTCGAACCCGACCGTCGATGTCGCTGAACCGTCTTAAAGCCTAGCCACGGCAAAAAATCAAGGCAGTCATGCCGGGAAATCGGCTTGCTGCGCAAAATTGCGGCGCCTCGGTCTCGACCCTGTGATTCGCGGGTCATAGCTTGGCGTCCGCATGGCGGCGCCGAGCTATCTCAGTGCGGTCGCTACGACGGCACGTGACCCGCACAGTCATCAGGGCCAGCGATAGCAACGCACCCGATCACTGCACGAGTTGCGGCCCGGGCGCCCGCGCGGCCTCGTTGTCCTGCATGATGCCGAGCCGGCGCGCGACCTCCGAATAGGCCTCGACCAGACCGCCCAGATCGCGGCGAAAGCGATCCTTGTCGAGCTTGTCGTTCGAGCGGATGTCCCACAGGCGGCACGAATCTGGCGAGATCTCGTCCGCCACGACGATCCGCATCAGGTCGCCTTCCCACAACCGGCCGGCCTCCATCTTGAAGTCGACGAGGCGGATGCCGACGCCCAGGAACAGGCCCGACAGAAAGTCGTTGACCCTGATGGCCAGCGCCATGATGTCGTCGATCTCCTGCGGCGAGGCCCACCCGAAGGCCGTGATGTGTTCCTCGGACACCATCGGGTCGTTGAGGCCGTCGTTCTTATAGTAGAACTCGATGATCGAGCGCGGTAGCTGCGTGCCCTCCTCGATCCCGAGACGGGTCGACAGCGAACCCGCGGCGACGTTGCGCACCACCACTTCGAGCGGGATGATCTCCACTTCCTTGATCAATTGCTCGCGCATGTTGAGCCGGCGGATGAAATGCGTCGGCACGCCGATATTGTTCAACTGCTGGAAGATGAACTCCGAGATGCGGTTGTTCAAAACTCCCTTGCCGTCGATGACCTGGTGCTTTTTGGCGTTGAAGGCGGTCGCGTCATCCTTGAAGTGCTGGATGAGAGTTCCGGGTTCCGGTCCCTCGTAAAGGACCTTGGCCTTGCCCTCGTAGATTCGACGGCGGCGATTCATTGGGATCAACCGTGGCTTGAGGAAATCCATGTGTCGGCCCGGGCTCCTATCCGTTCCGCGCGCAGGCCGACGAGGCGAACGCACGGTGTTTGGTGTGGCGACTGGCCGCAGGAAGCAGGTCCGGTGAAAGCGAGCTTACGCCGGATTGCCGCCCCATAGCCTAGCGGATCGGCTGCTGCCACACAATGACGCCGGCTTGGCGATCGAGCCCGTGATCCCGACGGGCACCGGTTGCAGAGCCTATTCCGCCTCGCACCGCGGGCAGGAAAAATTAATGACTCCGGTGCACCGCCGGCAGAGGTTGAGCTTGGAGCCCGCGTCTCTTATCTGGCTCTCAACGTTACGCAGACGCCAAGGTCTTCATTATAACGACATTTATGGCCGCTTTGCGAAGGCGAGCCCAGGGAAGGATAGCATGACGACGTTCGACGACCGGGAAAGAGCCTTCGAGAATCTTTTTGCCCATGACCAGGAGCTGGCCTTCCGGGCGCAGGCGCGTCGCGACCACGCGGTCGCACTCTGGGCGGCGCGGCATCTGGGGCTGGCCGGGGCCGAAGCGGAAGCCTATGCGGCAGCCGTGCTGACCGCCGCCACCGAAGGCAACGGCGATGAAACGGTGGTGGCCAAGCTCGTCGCGGATTTCAAGGCGGGCAACGTCCAGATCTCCGAGCATCAGATCCGTCGCCAGATGCAAACGGAACTGGCGACGGCCACGGAGCGGCTGAAGACCGAGTAAGCACCTAAGCGCCGCTCCGGCCTCGACCCGCCGCAGAGATCCCTGATGTCTTTCGATGCGCACGACCTCAGCGCCATCCTGGATCTCGAACCGATCGAGCAGACCATCTTTCGCGGCCGCTCACCCCAGGTCGGCTGGCAGCGGGTGTTCGGCGGCCTCGTCATCGCCCAGGCGCTGGTCGCGGCCGGCCGGACGGTTGCGGGGCGGCCGCCGCACTCGCTGCACGGCTATTTCCTGCTCCCCGGCGATCCGTCCGTGCCGATCGTCTATGAGGTCGACCGCCTGCGGGACGGCGGCTCCTTCACCACGCGAAGCCGCGTCGCGGTGCAGCACGGCCGGCCGATCTTCTCGCTCACCGCCTCCTTCCAGGCCGTCGAGACCGGGTTCGACCATGCCGCCGTCATGCCGAACGTGCCGCAGCCCGAGGCGCTGGCGGACGAGACCGAGATCATGCGGCGCCACGCCGACCGCATGCCGGCTGCGGTCCGCCGCTATTTCGAACGCCGGCGGCCAATCGAGATGCGGCCGACCGACGTCGGGCAATTTCTGCGCGTCGGGGCGGCGGAACCGCATCCGAGGGCCCAGGCGATCTGGATGCGGATCTTGGCCCCGCTTCCCGACGATCCCTGCGTTCAAGCGGCGGCACTCGCCTACATGTCGGACATGACGTTGCTCGACACGGCGCTGATCGCCCACGGTCGTTCGGTCTTCGACCCCGACCTTCAGGTCGCGAGCCTCGACCACGCCCTGTGGTTTCACCGCCCGGTCCGGGCGGGCGACTGGCTGCTCTATGCCGAAGACAGCCCGAACGCCTCGGGCGGGCGGGGGTTGACGCGCGGCCAGTTGTTCACGCGTGACGGGGTGCTGGTCGCCTCCGTGGCGCAGGAAGGCCTGATCCGCCGCCGCGTCGGAGTGCCGGACGTCGATCCACCCCGATCTGCCTAAGATCTAGGCATTATTGAGCGCCCTTTCGGCAGCGCTTCAGCTCGCTGCTCGGCGCGGCACGGCAATTTCCCGGCTTTTTCACGGCAAGAACGATTGGCACGCGGCTTGATAGAGCCGTCGGGATGGCCGTCGGCCGCGTCGGCGGCAGGGGCGCCCGCGACGCGCATTTCCGAAGTCGGAGGTGGCGCGACCTTGCGGCGAACACGGGACGATCCGCGATGAAAATAGTGATGGCGATCATCAAACCCTTCAAGCTCGAGGAGGTCCGCGACGCCCTGACGGCGGTCGGGGTCCACGGCCTCACGGTCACCGAGGTCAAGGGGTATGGGCGGCAGAAGGGGCACACGGAGATCTATCGCGGCGCCGAATATGCCGTGAGCTTCCTGCCCAAGCTCAAGATCGAGGTGGCGGTCGCCTCCGAGCTCCTCGACTCCGTCGTCGACGCCATCATGGCGACCGCCCGCACCGGCCAGATCGGCGACGGCAAGATCTTCGTCACGACGCTCGAACAGGCGGTGCGTATCCGCACCGGCGAGACCGACGTCGACGCCCTGTGACATCAGACCAAATCCTCTTCCACCGGAGTTCCTCGATGAATCTAGTTTCCCCCTCGCTTCGGGAGCGGTTGCCTCGCGCGAGCACGAGCCTCGGGCTTGCCGCCGTCGTGGTGCTGGTGATGGCCGGCGCCGCCTGGGCGCAGACCGACCCGGCGCCTGTCGCTGCAGCGCCCGCCGCCGCAGTGGCCGCACCCATGCCCGACAAGGGCGACACGGCCTGGATGCTGATCTCCTCAGTGCTGGTGCTGATGATGTCCATTCCGGGTCTCGCGCTGTTCTACGGTGGCCTGGTGCGCACCAAGAACATGCTCTCGGTCCTGAGCCAGGTGTTCATGATCGTGGCGCTGGTCGGCGTGATCTGGGTCGTCTACGGCTACTCGCTCGCCTTCGGCGACGGCGGCGGCTACATGCCCTACATCGGCGGCTTCGGGAAAGCCTTCCTGTCTGGCGTGACCCCGAGCTCGAACGTCGCGACCTTCTCGAACGGCGTGGTCATTCCGGAACTGGCCTACATGGTGTTCCAGATGACCTTCGCCATGATTACCCCGGCGCTGATCATCGGCTCCTTCGCCGAACGGATGAAGTTCTCGGCGCTGATCGTGTTCATCCTGCTGTGGGTGACGCTGATCTACTTCCCCATCGCGCATTGGGTCTGGGCGGCCGCGGCGCCGGACGATGTGGCGGCCGCCGCCAAGGCGCTCGCGGCGGCGACGGATGCAGCCGCCAAGACGGCCGCGCAGGCGAAGCTCGACTCGGTAACCGCGGGGGCAGGGTGGCTGGCTCAGGCCGGGGCGCTCGACTTCGCCGGCGGCACCGTGGTGCATATCGATGCCGGGATCGCCGGCCTCGTCGGATGCCTGCTGGTCGGCAAGCGCATCGGCTATCCGCGCGAGCCGATGCCGCCGCATTCGCTGACGATGACCATGATCGGCGCTTCGCTCCTCTGGGTCGGCTGGTTCGGCTTCAATGCCGGCTCGAACCTCGAGGCCAACGGCACCACGGCGCTCGCTTTCGTCAATACGATGGTGGCGACGGCGGCCGCGACGCTGTCCTGGCTCTTCGTCGAATGGATCATGAAGGGCAGGCCGTCGATGCTCGGCATGGCATCGGGCGCGGTGGCAGGCCTCGTCGCGGTGACGCCGGCCTCCGGCTTTGCCGGACCCATGGGATCGATCGTGCTGGGGCTCGTGGTCAGCCCGGTCTGCTGGTTCTTCGTCGCGGTGGTCAAGGAGAAGTTCCATTACGACGACGCGCTCGACGTGTTCGGCGTGCATTGCATCGGCGGCATCGTGGGCGCCATCGGCACCGGCATCCTTGTCGCGCCCTACCTCGGTGGCGTCGGCATCACCGACTACACCAACTTCGCGCACAACAACGAGGGCACCTACGACATGGGGGCGCAGGTTCTGATCCAGGCCAAGGCGGTGCTTGCGACGCTGCTCTATTCCGGCATCGGTTCGGCGATCCTCTACAAGCTCGTCGATCTCGTCATCGGCTTGCGCGTCGCGCCCGAGACGGAGCGGGAGGGCCTCGACATCGCCGAGCATAGCGAGCGCG
>CBDIBY010000004.1:0-19925 GCA_965277115.1 Lichenihabitans sp.
AAGACCATGGTGCCGCTGGCGGAAGCCGGCTACCACGTCATTGCGCCCGACCAGCGCGGCTACGGCTCGACCACCGGATGGGTCGGCCACTACGATGGTGATGTCGCCTCGTTCCGTACCGAAGCCTACGCGCGCGACGCGCTGGGCGTGGTGTCCGCCCTGGGATACCGCTCGGTCGCCGCCGTCGTCGGGCACGATTTCGGGTCGATGATCGCCGCCTACTGCGCGCTGGTCCGCCCCGACGTGTTCCAGGCCCTGGTAATGATGAGCTTTCCGTTCGACGGGCCGCCGGCGATCCCGTTCGACATTGCCGACCATCCTGTCGCGGGTGCGCCGCCGTCCCTGGACGCGCAGCTTGCCGCCTTGCGGCACCCGCGCAAGGACAGCATGGCGTTCTTCTCGTCCCGCGCGGCGGCCGCGGACATGCTCGATGCACCGCAGGGGCTGAACGATTTCCTGCGCGCCTACTATCATGCCAAGAGCGCGGACTGGCCGCAAAACCATCCGCATCCGCTTGCCACCGGCTCCGCCGCCGAATTGGCAACGCTGCCAACCTACTACATCATGGATCGCGATGCCGGCATGGCTGCCACCGTCGCACCTTACATGCCGTCCCGGGCACAAGTCGCGGCGAACAGCTGGTTGCCCGACGACGAGCTGGCAGCGTACGTGCAGGCGACCGGACGGGCCGGCTTCCAAGGTGCGCTGAACTGGTTCCGCTGCCACACCGGCGACATCGGCAGGTCCGAGATCGGGTTCTATGCCGGGCGAACCATTGACGTGCCGAGCTGCTTCATCTCAGGCGTGGCGGATTGGGGCACCTTCCGCAAACCTGGTGCGATCGATCGCATGCGAAGCATCACATGCACCCGGATGCAGGGTGTCCATCTCGTCGAGGGAGCCGGTCATTGGACGCAACAGGAACAGCCTGAGCGCTTCAATGCCGTCCTCCTCGACTTCCTGCGGTGGGCCGGCCAAGGCAGGTAGGCGGATCCGGGACCCGCAGCCGACATCCGACTGCATGACCCTCTTGTCTAAAGCGGACCGTCCGCTTTCCGCCCCTCTCAGCCTCTGTCGGTGGTCCTAACAATTCTCCGGGCGGCGCGGGACAGCACCATCCGGTCGTGGACCAGGCCCAGGATCTCGACCACGCCATCCGCCGCCAGGCGGTAGATGACGAGGTGCCGGGGTTTGGCGACGCGACGCGCAGGCTCGACGCGTTGTCTGGCAAGCCGGGTCGGGTAAGCGCGGATACCCAGGAGACGGGGCACTTCGACGGAGCCGATCATCTGCGGCTCCTCACCCAGGTCAGCCATGACGGTCAGGATCAGCTGGCCGTATCGGCCTGCTGCCTCCAGACCATGATCGCGGGCGCTGTCGAGGAGGAGGGCGTCAATCTGGTCTTCTGCCGTCTCGGTGAGACGATAGGCCACTACCCGCCGGAGGGCAGGCGCGAGCGGAGCCTCGTCATCATGTCGTCCTGCAATTGGCGTTCGTCGTCCGGACCGGCCACTGTCCGGTAGCGACCGGCCTCAATGTCGACCACGCCATCCAAGGCAGCCCGCTGGACCTCGTCCTCCTCCGCGCTGGTCTCGGCGACCAGGCGCATGACGGCCTCCTCCAGGAACGCCGTCGGGCTGCTGGCCCTGCCCTCAGCGACCTGACGCTCAATCACGCGCTGTAGCTCATCAGGTAGCTGGACCACGCCCATGCAGAACCTCCAGGGCGCAGCATAGCGTCCGATCTGAGGAATGTCGCGCGTTTCGGGTGGACCGCCTCCGCTCCCGGGCCTGCCCTGGGGTCGTGTCCGTCAACGTGGTGGAAATTGGTGGTGCAGCTGAGATGGCCTTTGATCAGGCGGCTTCGGTGGAAATGAGAGCGGGTTGAGCGACGGATGCCATGAGCTCGGCCATCGGTTCGGTCTGCATGTAGCGGTTCTGGGTCTGCCATTCGTCGTTGGCTTCGAGCAGCACGGCGCCGATCAGGCGGATGATGGAGCCCTCGTTGGGGAGCGAGCAGGACCGTGGCCGAAGGCCGCGTAAGCCCGCGCAGCCCGACGACATCGGCGCGCCGCTTCACCTCCTTGTTCAACCGTTCCAGCGAGTTCGTCGAGTGTATTCGTGTCCGGTGCTGGGCGGGGAAATCCATGTGCGCCAGCACGTCGATCTCGCTGTCGTCGATGAACGCGCCGAGCTTCGGCCACTTGCCGCGGAGCTGGTCGATGACGTGGCGCAGCGCCTGGCTGGCGGAGGCGCAGTCCGGCTGGATGAACGCCTGCCGGAGGGCCGCGGCCGCCATGCTCTGCTGGGCTTTCGGGACGTAGGAGAGCGCGTTTCGCATCCAGTGCACGCGGCAGCGTTGCCAGGACGCGCTGAACACGCGGCGAACGGCGGCCTTGAGGCCCTCATGCGCGTCGGAGATCACGAGCTTGACCCCGCGCAGGCCGCGACGGAGCAGACCCTTCAGAAAGGTCGACCAGAAGATCTCCGCTTCCGACGGACCGATATGCAGGCCGACGATCTCGCGCTTGCCGTTCGTGTTCACCGCGATCGCCACTATGGCTGCGACGGAGACGATCCGGCCGCCCTCGCGCTGCCGCAGGTAGGTCGCGTCCAGCCACAGATACGGCCAGTCGCCGGTGAGCGGCCGGTCCAGGAACGCGCCGACGCGCTCGTCGATGTCGCGGCAGAGCTTGGAGACCGTGCTCTTGCTGATCCCCGTCAGCCCCATCGCCTGAACCAGGTCGTCCACCCGCCGGGTGGAAACACCGCTGATCCAGGCCTCTTGAATGACCGCCACCAGAGCCTTCTCCGTCGTCTTCCGCGGCTCGAGGAACGGCGGGAAGTAGGAGCCCTGACGAAGCTTCGGGATCCGGAGCTGCAGCGACCCAAGGCGCGTGTCGAGCGAGCGATCGCGGTAGCCGTTCCGGTAGGTGGCGCGCTCGACCGTGCGCTCGTGACGACCGGCGCCGATCATCCCTTCGACGTCGGTCTCCATCAGAAGCTGCACCACGGCCTCCGCCACCGTCCTCAGAAAGTCACCGTCTCCGGCTTTCGCCAGGAGATCGGCCAGCGGTAATGTCTCGTCGGTCATCGGGTCCTCATCGGTTCGGGTGGGAGCCTCGCAACTCCACCTTAGCCAGCCGATCCGGTGACCACCTCCGCCTACACCCTACATGGGATCCAAATTTCCACCACGACCGCGGACGCTACCCGGGCCCAACCCTAAAAATCCCGTCGTGCTCGATGCCGAAATTGCCTCCATGTCACCCAGACGGATGACGGCGATGGCTGAGACTCCCGACCAATAACTCACAGGAAATGGATTAGCGCCCAGGCGTGACGCTCCCCCACACGAATGGGCT
Source organism: Lichenihabitans sp. (assembly GCA_965277115.1). Taxonomy (GTDB): domain Bacteria; phylum Pseudomonadota; class Alphaproteobacteria; order Rhizobiales; family Beijerinckiaceae; genus Lichenihabitans. Next base: position 3,365 of record CBDIBY010000004.1, read on the forward strand.
CATGTATTGGCCATCAACGTTCGTGGATTTACATAGCCGGATGAGTGACCTGGGCGATCTTTCAAAACCATTGGTCGAGGGAGAGTGCGGGCGAATGCTCCAGGCTAATTCGATATCATGATGGCGCAGCGATATGACATTAGTAATGCCGAGACTGTTGATACCCTCCGCGCCAAATATGAGGCTGAGGTGGTGCAGCTTGGCGAGCTTGTGGTTGCGCTTCGTGCGAGCGGCCTTGGCGTCGAGAAAATTGCGCAAGCCGTACATGCAAAGCGTCGTCTGCTTGGCACGACGTTCAAGGAATTGACGCCTGAGCCGCTGCGGAGCCGCATCGTCGCGCGGACGACTGCCACGTATGGTGATCCAATTGGGCCGACCATCGAGTTCCTGCGCAAGCGCGGTCGAACATGGGAGCAGATCATCGCGGGCGCGTGCCGACCAGGATCGCGACCGGAGTAAACCGCGCGCGCAAAAGGCCGCCGGCGCAAATGCGCCGGCTGCCCCGCGATTCCTCGGAATACGCCTCAATGTTGATCAGGCGGAAACCTTCGCCACTTTCTCAAGGACGGGGAGAAGTTCCTCGGGATCCGGGCGATTGGTGTAGTCCGGATTCACCTCAGCGTAGAGGATCTTACCGTCCTGGCCGATCACGTAACGTGCCGGCATCGGCAGGGTCCAGCTTGGCTCGCCGTTCGCGGTAGCGAGGTCGTTGCTGAACACGTTTTTATAGAGCTCCTGAAGATAGTCGGGCAGCTTGAAGCGAAGGTGGAAAGCGTCGGCGACCTCGTTGCCCTTGTCCGAAAGGATTGGGAAATCGAGCTTGTTCTCACGCTGTGAGCGACGGCTGTTCGGCGCAGTCTGCGGCGAGATGGCGACGAGATCGGCGCCAAGCTCCTTGATCTTGGGTAGCGCCTCCTGGATCGCCTGGAGATCCATGTTGCAGTAGGGGCACCACACGCCGCGATAGAAGGTGACGACCAGCGGGCCCTTGGCGAGCAAATCTGCCGACGAAACGGCGTTGCCGTCAGAATCGTTCAGCGTGAACGATGGGGCTTTGTCGCCGACCTTGAGTGCCTTATCGGCCGCTCCCGACGCGATCAACTCCTCAGTTGCGCGGTGCATCGGCGGGTGGATCTCGGCGGGTGCATTATAGGGTGGACCGCCAGCCTCGAAGTTGCGGCGAAATTCGGCAAGCTTTTCCGGGAGCTTCATGTTTCAATCCTTTTGGTGGTGGTCGTAGGAAGGCCGGTCAGGCTGCCCGCGCGTCCTGATGGAACGGGTAGTCGACGTAGCCGCGATGATCGCCGCCATAGAAGGTCGCGCGGTCATGGGGGTTGAGCGGGAGGTCGCGCCTCAACCGCTCGGGAAGATCCGGGTTGGCCAGGAAGGCACGGCCGAAGGCGACGAGATCGGCAGTGCCCACCTCGATGATCGCTTCGGCACTATTTCTGTCGAAGCCGCCGGCAGCCATGATCGGACCGGAGAAGATCGGCCGCAACGTCTCGGCCGCGATCGGCGGGACGCCGGTCTGGATGTCCTCGATGCCCTTGATCCGAGGCTCGATGACGTGGAGGTAGGCCAGACCAAAGCCGTTGAGGGCCTCGGCTGCGTTGCCGAAGGTCGCGACAGGATCGCTGTCCGAAATGCCACCGAACTGCCCGCTAGGCGAGAGCCGCACGGCGGTACGATTGCCACCCCATACGGCGACCATCGCCTCGACCACCTCGATCAGGAAGCGGGCGCGGTTGGCGATCGAGCCGCCATAGGCATCCGTACGGACATTGCTGCCGTCCTGGAGAAACTGGTCCGTCAGATACCCATTGGCCGAATGTAATTCGACGCCGTCGAAGCCGGCTTCCATCGCCCGTTCGGCCGCGCGGCGAAATTCGGCCACCAAGCCGGGGATTTCGTCAGTCTCAAGGGCACGCGGCATGGCGAAGCCGGTCCAGCCCTTGAGCGAATAGCCCTCCCCGTCAGCCATAAGGGCCGATGGGCCGATCGGCTGACGGCCGTCGATAATGTCCGGATGCGATTGCCGGCCCGAGTGCCAGATCTGGAGAAAGATGCGGGCGCCTTCGCGGTGCACCGTGTCGGTCACCCGCTTCCAGCCCGCGATTTGTTCGTTCGCGTATATGCCGGGTGCGCCGGCGTAGGCGATTCCGTAGCGCGAGACCGGCGAGGCCTCGGCAATCATGAAACCGCCCTTCGACGCGCGCTGGCGATAATATTCGACCATGAGGTCGCCAGGGATGTCACCGGGATCGGAGCGCATCCGCGTTAACGGCGCGAGGACTATCCGGTGCGCAATCTCGTATGGACCGACCTGCGTCGGAGTGAATAGCTGGTTCATCGGATATCTTCCTCGTCTTGGTCGGACGAGGGTGAGATGGCCCTGTTGGGCAGCGTCGAGGTAGACGTGCGGCTTTCATACAGTCCATTCCCTACCGGAATGGAGACGTGAGTGCGACCGCTGCCGGCAAGCCCCTGGAGCGCGGCTACGACCGCATCGGGTTCAAGGCGTGAGCGGTAATCGGAATCGACGTGGGAGAGAGCTATCCTGCCCGTCCGTTCGACGACGTAGGTCGCGGGCACGGGAAGCACCCAGCCTGACCCGTTCTCGCGAGGGAGGGAATGACCGAAACCGTCATAGATAGGCCGGAGCGGCTCCGGCAGATCGAAGGCGAGGCCGTATGCCGCGGCGGTTCGCGCGCCAAGGTCTGACAACACCGGAAAGGCAAGCTTCCCGACGCCGACTTCAGGCCGCAAGGCGCCCAGGCTTTGCGGAGAGACCGCGACGAGGGACGCATCGAACGCCGTCGCCATGCCGACGATGTCGGAGAGACCGTCAAGTTCTGCGCGGCAATAAGGGCACCAGTCGCCGCGATGGAAACTGACCACGACGGGGCCGCGACGAAGAAGCGCGGCCAGCCGCACCCTGCCGCCACCAGCGTTGGGCAGATCGAACAACGGCGCGATCGCGCCGGCTAAGAGAGCGGTCCGGCGTACCGCCGAGAGCGCAAGGTCGCGATCGGCAGCATCCATCGCGACACGCGTCGCCGGGTCTGCCTGCGCCTCGAACGCCGAGCGAATGGCGTCCAGCTTCTCCCGGAGCGCCACTGGCTCAAACCTGTGCCATCCCGCCATCGACCTCGAGGCTGATGCCGGTGATGAAGCTGCTCTCGTCAGATGCGAGGAACAGCGCCGCAGCGGCCAGCTCTTCAGGCTTGCCCAGACGGCCAAGCGGAATCAGCGCGGAATAGTTCGCGCGCAATTCGTCGGCATCGGCGCCGAGCTGCGCCGCCTGGCTATCCATGATAGGCGTATCAACCGGGCCAGGTGCAAGCACATTGACGCGGATTCCGCGCCCCTTGAGTTCGCCTGCCCAGGTGCGCGCGAACGACCGAACCGCCGCCTTCGTAGCAGAGTAGAATGAATAGCCATCGGCCGCTTTCGCGGCCAGGATAGAGCCGGTGAGGATTACCGACGCGCCGTCCCGAAGATTTGGCAGCGCCCTCTGCACGGTAAGCATCGGCCCGAGCACGTTGATGTCGAAATGACGACAGTATTGGTCGATCGTCATATTCTGAAGCGGGTGAACCTCGACTACGCCTGCGTTCGCGAGGACGATGTCGATCTTGCCGAGCTTTGCCGCCTCGGCATAAAGCCGATCAACGTCGTCGGGATTGGACACATCGCCACGGACAAGCGTGACTGGCTTTCCGATTGCGGCACCCGCTGCATCGAGCGCATCCTGTCGACGACCGAAGAGGACGACCTGAGCGCCCTCATTGGCAAAGGTTTTCGCGGCAGCGAGACCAATGCCACTGCTACCGCCGGTGATGACCGCGATCTTGCCTTGAAGTCTGCCCATGATGCTCTCCACCTTCGTGTTCGGTGGTGATGTGCATCGTCGATGCACATCGCGGCAGGCCGGCCGTGGAGATAGTCCCTATGCTTGGGCGGAATGGCAGATCGGGACTTTGACGCTGTTCTCGACGAATGAGGCGAACGCCCGTGCCTTGGCGCTCGCCATCCGCCCGGAAGGAAATACGGCCCACAGGTCGATCTTCGGCAGCTCCCAATTAGGCAGCAGGATGACAAATTCCCCCCGCACGATTTCGCACGGACACATCCACGCGGTCACCATGGCGATCCCAAGATTGGCAAGCACCGCCTCCCGCACCGCCTCGGCGGCACTGGCGCGGACTCTGCCCTTGAGCGTGACCGAAGTGTCCGCAGTACCTTGAGTAAGCCTCCACACATCCCCGCCGCCCCGGCGGGTGTAGATCACTGCGTCGTGAGCCAGCAGGTCGGCGGGAGAAAGGGGCATGCCGGCTCGGGCCAGATAGGCAGGCGTCGCAACGATGTGGCGGCTGCTTTCGCCGAGTTTGCGAGCGGTGAGCGTACTATCGGTAAGGTTGCCCATCCGCAGCGAGACGTCGATGCCCTCTTCGACAAGGTCGATGTCGCGGTCGTCGAGGACGAGATCAATCTCAAGGTTAGGATGCGCGGCCAAAAACTCGGGAAGGCGCGGAACGATATTCAATCTGGCAAACGTTACGGCCGCGCTCACGCGTAATCTGCCGGCGAGGCCAGAACCCTCGCCGCGCGCTGCAATTTCCGCCTCGTCCGCCTCCTCGATCGACCGCTTTGCATGTGCGTAGAAGCTAGTTCCGGCCTCGGTGGTCGTGATGCCCTTGCCTGAACGGAGCAGCAGCCGGACGCCGAGTCGCTCTTCGAGCTGGGCGACGGACTTGGAGATAGCCGGCTGTCCTACCTTGAGATCTCGTGCTGCGGCTGAAAGCGAGCCGGCTTCGACGACACGGCAGAAGACCTCCATTGCGGTCATTCGGTCCATATGCTGCCTCATGGAATGACGATAATCGATTTTGATTGATAGTCCTCACTCCCAGGAATGGAAGCTGGGCGGCCATTCCACCTCTGCCTATGGCGGTATCTTCATCGACTTCAGCGGCTCATTCCTCGCTGAAATGCTGCCTACCGCACGAACGTGCTGCCGAGCGGCCGAACGACCAGCTACCGACCATGATCCGTCCGCTTTTACTGGTCGCCCCGACCGTCACGGCTACGGCGTCACGGACACACCCGGTCGCCTGCGCCGATCATAACAACCCGCAAGAACTTGATGAATGCAGGCTAGCCATGAAGACAAGATCTGTATGGAGACGTGAAAGCTGTTGCCGCGTTCCTCAGCAAAGCCGGTGTAGTATGCCACGCACATCCAGCTCGCTTGCGGTCGTGTCCGTCAACGTGGTGGAAATTGGCGGCGTAGCTGAGGTGGCGTTCGGTCCGGCGGCTTCGGTTGAGATGAGAGCGTGTTGAGTGGCGGACGCCTTCGGGAAGCGCCTCGAATCGATCGAGCGCTGGAATTCCAGCTGGAGCGAAGTGGCGCAGGTTGCGGGTCAGGACAGTGGAGCTTCTGACGGCCGCTGTCGCTCCGAGTGCAAGGTGGGGATCCGGTAGCAGCGGAGCCGAAAATGCATTTCAGCTGAGTCAGGCCGCCGCTTCCGACACTAAGCAGACTTACCGACCCACACCGGACGTTCTTGATCAGCCACATGCCATCATGGGCGGGACTGCCGGATGGGCCGGAAGAAGTTGCGTATATCGTCCGCGAGCGCCTCGGGCGTTTCCTCGGCGGCAAAGTGGCCGCCGTGCGGCATTTGCGTCCAGTGGGTGACGTTGAACACTCGCTCCACCCAGGAGCGGGGCGGCGTGATGTCCCGCTCGTATGGCATGGCCGTGAAGCCCAACGGCGGCCGGATTCGCTCGCCTGCCTTGAAGATGGTGGGTGCGATCCGGTCCTCGCGGTAGAAGCGCATCGCCGATCCGATCGTCTGCGTGAACCAGAAGATCGAGATGTTGGTCAGCAGGTCGTCCAGACTCCATATCTGCTCCACCTCGCCCCTGGCGTCGCTCCAGCCGCGCTTCTTCTCGACGATCCAGGACGCAAGCCCCACCGGGGAGTCATTGAATGCGTAGGCCGCGGATTGCGGCTTTGTCGAGTGTAGGCTGTGGTAGCCGCCTTCCGCCTGGAACCAGGCGCCGAGGTTGTCCAGATAGCGCTGCTCCTCATTGGACAAAGGTGGCTGTCCCTCGCCAAGGCCGGGCCGGAAGCGGCCAGGAATGAAGAACAGGTGCAGCCCCGCCACACGGTCCGGGAAGCGGTGGGCAAGCCACGTGGACACGGCCGAACCCCAGTCGCCTGCCTGCGCCCCGAAGCGCTCATAGCCGAGCCCCTCCATCAGCGTCGCCCAGAGCCGGGCGACGCGCTCCGGCCCAACGCCCGAATGGTCCGGCCGCTGCGAGAAGCCGTGGCCGGGGATCGACGGCACGACGACGTCAAATGCGTCCGCAGGATTGCCCCCATGTGCTCCGGGGTCGGCCAGTAGCGGCAGGAGCCTGTGCATGTCGAACCCGGTGCCCGGGTAGCCGTGGGTCAGCACCAGGGGAAACGGATCGGGCCCGCTGCCACGCTGGTGGATCAGGTGGATGCCGAGCCCGTCGACCTCCGCCGTGAACTGCGGCAGTTGGTTGAGCCTGGCTTCCTGGGCACGCCAGTCGAAGCCCGTCTGCCAGCGGTGCGCGAGGCGCCGCAGGAAGGGCAGGTCGGTTCCATCCTGCCAATCCATGTCGGCGATTGCGTCGGGCCAGCGGGCCTGCTTAAGGCGCCGCTTGAGATCGGCCAGATCGTCGTCAGCAATGGCGATGGCAAACGGCTGCACCCGCATCATGGCCTCTATGTTCATTAACTACTGAACTATTGGTACTCGACCGGCAGGCTGAAAGTCAACGACGTGGGCAAGCAACATGGGGATAGCCGCCGAAGCCGCGCTCACCGTTTGCCGCCCGTGGAGGCCGCCAGCCTACCCGTGCTACGGAACGACACTTGTCAGGTATGATGGATGACCCGAACGCTCTTCCACTGTAAGACCGATCAGATCGAGTTGCCGAAGCTGCTGGAATGCGCAGGCGAGCCGATCCGGCTGGCGATTCTCGTCAGGCTGGCCGAAGGGGAGCGGGACCAGGAGGACCTGCGCTGCCGCGACTTCGGGTTTCTAGGCGGCAAGTCAAAGCTGACCTACCATTTCGACAAGCTCCGTGACGCCGGCTTGGTTACGGTCAGCATCGTGGGCACCAGCCGCTACGTCCGACTTCGTCGCGACGACCTTCAGGAACGCTTTCCGGGGTTGCTGGACGTGCTGATCAGCTCAGCCCAAAGGATATCGCCTGGAGCCGGGGTCGACCCTGCTGCATCTTTGGCCTGAAGCCACGTCGGCCATTTTGAACTGCTCAGTCAGGTTCGCTCACCACACCAAGTAGGCATAGCCACGTTAGGGTGCCGGTCTCGTTCCTGACCGCCGAACAGGAACGGCGCTTGCTACCGGATCCCCAAGGTCAGCTCCCCCCGGATCGTGCCCCTGCCCTCGGGCGTGGTCCGCCAGCGATCCAATCTGCCGGGCCGTTACGACATCGATCGGAAGAACTCGGCTGCCGTATCGGTGCAGCACCGTGTCCAACCAACCAACCAGACGCCCCGCTTTCGCGTGGGCTCCAGCGCGGCGGCTTCGGGCGATGCCGTCCTCACCCTCCGCAATGGTGATCACTGACAGGTAGAGGCCAGCGCTGTTGCGGTTCATCCGTCACGTTCTGGCTGCCGCGATGAGTCCTGCGCCTGGTTACTCAGCGTCGGGTCTTTCGGTTGAGCAATGCAACATGTTGCGTCTCGGTCGCTTCGTCGGCTGGAAACATGCACTCCATGCGCAGCTCTTGAGCGGCAACCGTCGTGGGCGTGCCGACCGTCGAAATGATCGAGAAGTAGTTGAGGATCATACCCTCCTTCTCGAAGCTAAGTGGTATCATCGGGAGAAGCTCGCCCGAACCTGTGGTCTCATCGCCGGCGACCTGGTACGCCGAGAGAGCGTCCAGGAGATCTCGCGTGCGCTCGTCGACGACGCGGCCGACAGCCTCGCGATGCACGCGCGCGATGAGAGCGCGCTCGACCCGGTCCCAATCGCGAATGAACGGGCGCATGCCCGTCGGGTCGAACATCAGGTGCAGAACGTTACGCGGCCCGCTCCGTGCTGCCAGATCAACGAACTGGCCGAAGAAGTTCGGCGCTGCTTCGTTGGTCGCCAGCACATTCCAGTAGCGGTCCATCAGGATCGCCGGATAAGGTTCCTGCTGGCGGAGCATCCGATTGATCGCACGTGTGATGCTGCGCATCTCCGGCGCGTCCCATCCGCTGTCGGCGTAGATCGGAGCATATCCGGCGGCGAGCAGAAGGGCGTTGCGATCCCGCAATGGGACATCGAGCGCTTCGGACAAGTCGATGAGCTTCTGTCGTCCCGGCGTACTCCGGCCACTCTCGATGAAGCTGAGATGGCGTTGCGAGAGACCTGCCTCGAGGGCGAGATCGAGCTGGCTCCTGCCGCGAAGCGATCGCCAGCGACGAAGCAGCGAACCGAGTTCCGTGACAGCATTGCGACGAGGTTCGATCGACATGGAGATATCGTCATCCTGTCGGGCGAATGCCTTATGGCATTCGCCCGGACCTGGAGGTTCAGGCGTCCGGAGCGGTCCAGGCGTAGGGCTGGAGCTCCGGCTCGAGCGGAGGCTCGGTGATGCTGGCCGTGTAGTTCGTGATCGTCGAGGCTGCGACGATCGCGATGACCTCGAGCAGGTGATCCCGGCCGAAACCCTGAGCGAGGAAGGCCTGCCCTTCCGCCTCCGTGATGCGGCCGCGCTTCTCGATCAGCGTCCTGGCGAGGGTGGACAGGGCGCCGAGCTTCGCCTCGGCGGGTGCCTGGCCGTGCCGAACGGCCTCCACATCCTCGCTGGCGAGGCCGGCTTGAAGAGCCAGGAGAGAGTGGAAGGCGACGGCCCAGCTCGCCCTGTTGGCCACGGCGTCCGTCAGCAGGACGACCTGGATCTGCGGCTCGGAGAAGCTGCCGCCATGAACCTTTCCGAAAAGCGCCACGAGGCTGTCAATGAGAACGGAGGATGTCGACATCGCACGTGCGATGTTGGGAAGCCTGCCACCGAAGGCGGCCTGCAGCTGCTGCAGCGCGGGGCGGGACGCCACCGGCGCGGTGTCAACGGTATTCAGAATGAAGGCTTCCATGACTGCACCTCGAGATCTTTCAGGACCAGAACCGCCTGGACCATGTGCGGCCATCTAAACGGCGTGCGTCATGCTCTCAATTACCGGCGAGGTCATACCAACCGCCCGCGTGGGGTGCGGCAACGACGTTCAGGCTTGTCGCGACGGAGGCCCTCGATCGGGACTGAGCCATACCAGGACTGGCGGCGACCGAACCTGACCGATGGGTTCCAGGGGCTCCGCCCTTGGTGGGGTGCAGGGGCAAGGCCCCTGCCCTTCCCGTCCTCGGGTCAGTAGCGGAACTGATACTTCAGCCCGACCGAACTGCCCGGGTCGTTCTCCGGCGTGGTCGCGCCGGTGACGGTGCCGCCGGTGCCGACGGTGGTGACGGCCTTGAGGCGCTTGGTCAGGTCGATCTGGACGACGGCCTGGCTGCCGCCGCCCGAGGTCGCCTGGCGGGCGCCGACATAGACGTTGCGGGTCACGTATTTGCCGCCTTCCACCGAGGCGCCGGTGTTGGACCCGTTGCCGGACCCCGAGCCGACGCTGAGCGTGTCGAGGCCGAGCGCGTTGCGGGCGGCGCTCAGCGGATCGAAGCCGCCGCCGCCGCCGGTCAGGCTGGCCAGCGCCGCCGCGATCTGGGCGATCTGGAACGGGCTGAGGTTCGCCGTCTCGGTGCCGAACAGGATCAGCGCGAGCACCTGGTCCTGCGGCAGCGATGGCGTCGAACGCAGCGTGATCTTCGGCTTGTCGGCGTAGCCGCTCACCTCGAGGTCGGCGGTGTACTGGTTCACGACGCTCTCGGCGACGAAGTCGATCGTGGGATCGAGCTTGCCGTTGGTGGTGCCGTTGAAGCCGACCCGGCCGGTGGTGAAGGTCAGGTTGACGCCGGCGAGCGAGAAGGTGCCGCGCCGCATCTCGAAGGCGCCGGACACCTGCGGGGCGGCACTGGTGCCGCCGACATGCAGCGAGCCGCCGAGCACCGCGTTCAGACCGTGGCCGCGGACGAAGATCTGGCCGGGGGCCGCGAGTGCCAGGTCGAGCGCGATCGGCCTGGTCGCGGGCGCGGTGCCGGGGAGCGCGGGCGGCTTGTCGCCGGGTCGGATGACGTGGAGCGTCGCGACCGAGGCGGGCAGGCTGTTCGGGATGTTGATGTCGGCGCGGTCGATCGTGAGCCGGCCCGCGACGCGGAGGCCGTTCGCGACGGAGCCGGACGCGCGGATGTCGGCGGACAGCACGGCGGTCAGCAGGTCGGACGCGACGGGGCTCGCGTCGTGCATCAGCAGGCGGAGGTCGACCGGGATGCCGGGTGCGAGGACGCCGGCGGTGCCGCTCGCCTCGATCGTGCCGACCCCGGCGTGGGCCACGAAGCGGCGGATCACCACGTCCTGTCCGGCGAGGCCGATGTCGGCGGCGACCGCCGACAGATGCAGGCCCTGCGGGTAGTCCTGGATGTCGCCGTTCGCGAGGGTGACGCGTCCGGCGAGCGACGGGTGGGCGATCGTGCCGGTCGCGCTCGCGTCGAGCGTGACGAGGCCGCTCGCATGACGGCCCCCCTGTTCGAGGATCGGGTTGGCGACGGCGAGGTCGATGCGGCCGCGGGCCTGGAGCGCGAGCGCGCCGGCCCCCTTGATCGGGGCGGTGCCGGCGACGCGGAGGTCGATCTTCGGGCCGGCGGTCAGGGCCGCGTCGAGGCGGGCGCGGCCGCCCGCGAGGGTGGCGCGGGCGCGCAGCTCGGCGGGGGCGAGCGAGGCGGCGGGGCCGGAGAGCACGCGGAGGTCGGCGGCGGTGACGGTGATCGTGCCGTCGGGTGCGGCCGTGGTGCCGGTGAGGCGGGCGTCGGCGTCGATGCGGCCGGACGCGTGCAGGGTCGGCGCGAAGGGGGCGGCGAGCGACGGGGTCACGTCGTGGACCGAGGCGACCAGCGCGAGGCGCGGCGACACGGTGCCGTCGATCGCGATCGACGCGGGGGTTTCGCCGCCCGGCGGCGAGAGCACGAGGCGGAGGTGATCGATCCGGACGGCGGGCGCGTAGGCGATGCGTGTCGCTGCGGCGAGATGGGCGGCCTCGCCGTGCCAGGCGGCGTCGAGGCGGTCGAGCGTCACGGTCCGCTTCGGCAGGTCGAGCGTGTCGGCGAGCGTGAGGTGGACGGGGGCGCCCTTGAAATCGGGGATGTCGGCGACGAGCGTCGACGCGAGGGCGTCGAGCCGGCCGCGCGCGGTGGCGGTCGCGGTGACGCCGTCGATCGCTTCGGTGCCGGCGCCGGCGATCGCGAGGCGGAGGTCGAGGTCGGGCGCGGTCTGCGGGTCGCGGACGGTGCCGGCCAGCGTCAGGGTGCGGAGGTGGGCGCCGGCGGCGGCGAGGCCGGCGGCGTGGAGATCGATGCGGGCGAGCGGCCCCTGCAGATCGAGCTTCGCCGTGAGCGCGCCCGCGAGCTGCTGCCCGGCGAGGCGCGAGAGGTCGGCCAGACGCGTCATCCCGATCGCGAGCGTGCCGGTGGGCACGGTCGCGTGGGGGGCCAGCGCGAGATCGGCGCGGCCGTGCAGGCTGCGCCAGTCGAGTGCCGTGAGGTGGACCGCGGTCCGCCCGTCGGCCGCGCGAGTCGCGTCGGCGACGAGCGAGAGCGGGGCGCCGTCGAGGCGGCCGCCGAGGGCGACGTGCGCCTCGATCGGCGCGACGGCGCCGCCGGGCAGATGCCGGGCGGAGACGTCGAGGGTGATCGGGCCGCGCGGGACGCCGTGCGCGCCGACGTCGCCGGCGGCGTGCACGGTGGCCGCGAGGTCGTTCATCGGACCGTCGGCGGCGAGGTCGAGGGCGAGCGTGCCGGAGAGGCTCGGCGAGAGGGCGTCGAGCGCGGAGAGCGCGACGTGGGCGGTCGCGTGCAGCGCGTCGGCGGTCTTGGTTCCGGCGGCGGTGACCGCGAGCGCGCGTCCGTCGAGTGCCAGCCGGTCGAGGTGGATGGTCGCCCCGGTGCGGGAGGCGACGAGGTGGAACGTGGCGTCGGGGCCGAGCAGGCCCGCGACGGGGGAGGCGCCGCCGGTCACCGCGAGGCGGCCGTCGACGGTCGCGGTCATCGTCGGACCGGGCTCGGGGGAGCCAGCCTTGGGGGAGCCAGCCTTGGGGGAGCCAGCCTTGGGACCGTCGGTCGTGGCGATTTCGGCGGTGAGCGACGCGTGGCCGTCGAGCACGGTGCCCCCGGCCGCGGCCAGCGGGGCGAGGTCGGGCAGGCGAAGCGCGACATGGGCGCTGAGCGGGCCCGCGGTGCGGGCGGTGCCGTCGAGTGCCAGGAGCGGATGGGTGACGCGGAACGTCACGGGGCGGGTCGGATCGGACAGCGTCGCGTGCGCGTCGATCGTGACGGGGGCGTCGGCGAGGAGGTCGGGCCTGGGTCCGGGCACGCGGAGTGCGGAGAGGACGGCGTGGACGGTCGCCTCGCCCCGGTCGCCGCCGAGCGTCGCGTCGATCGCGCCGATCGTGGCGCCGCCGGCGGCGAGGCCGCGAAGGGTCGCGCGCCCGGCGAGCTCGGGGGCGGCGAACGGGCCGTGCACATGGGCGTCGACCGCGAGGGACTGCCAGGAGACGCCGGCGACCGGCGTCATCGCGGGGGCGTTCGCCGTGATGTCGAGTGCGGCTGCGCGCCGCACGAGATCGACGGTGCCCTGGCCGGTCGCGACGAGCGGACCGGCGTGGAGCGCGAGTGCCAGGACCTCGGCGGTGGTCGGGCCGTGCAGCGCGAGGTGGAGGGCGAGCGGGCTGATCTGATCGGAATGCGCGAGGGCGGCCACGAGGCCGCCCGCCTGCTCGTCCGCATCGAGGGTCAGGCCGATCGCGTGCGGCCCGACGTCGCCGGCGAGTGCGTAATGGCCGCGCCCGGAGAAATCGAGCAGCGAGACCGCGAGCGTGCCGCGCGGGAGATTGTCGAGGGCGACGCCGGCGAGGATCGGCGCGAGGCTCGCGATCGCGGCGTGGCCGGTGACGTCGAGGGCGGCGGCGGTGCCGATGACGGGCTTGTCGACGGCGAGGCGCGCGATCGCGAGCCCGCCGAGGCGCAGACCGAACGGAAGCGACAGGCCGCCGCCTTTGGCGGGGGGCGTCTGCTTCGGCGCGGCGGCGGGCACGGGCAGGCGCGCGACCTCGATCGACGCGGCGTCGAGACGGTCGACGTTGATCAGAGCGTGGACGAGCGAGAGCGGATGCCAGTCGAGGACGAGGTCGTGGATCGTCACGTAGGGACCGGCGCTGTCGCTCACCGTGATGGTCGCGGCGCGGAGCCGGTCGGGGAAGCGGCCGCCGAGACCGTCGATCGCGATCATCCCGCCGGTGAGCGATTTCGCCTCGGTCTCGATCAGCCGGCGGCCGGGGCCGGTGTTGGCGCCGACCAGCAGCGTCGCGACGAGGAGGAGGACGAGGGCGACGAGGGCGCCTGCCGTCCACAGCAGGATCCGGAGCAGGCGGCGGACGATCGGCATCAGAACGCCTCCCCGAGACCGACGTAGAGCTCAAAACTGTCGTCGCCGGGGATCTTGTCGACCGGCACCGCGACGTCGAGACGGATCGGTCCGATGCCGGTGTAGTAGCGCACGCCCGCGCCGACGCCGATCCGGAGCGGGCCGCTGCCCGGGGACGACCCGGCGCCGACCTGGCCGGCATCCGTGAAGAGCGCGATCCCGACCGGGCCGTAGATGCGCTGGCGGAGCTCGAGCTGGACGGCGTCGAGCGAGGTGCCGCCCGTGGGCACGTTGTCGGGAAAGAGCGGCGAGACCTGCTGGTATTTGTAGCCGCGGATGGTGTTGGAGCCACCGGCGTAGAGGCGCTGGTCGGGCGGGAGCTCGAACGTGCTGGCGCCCTGCACGGAGGCGACCACGCCGCGGACCGCGATCACCGAGCGGCCGGGCCTGGCGAGGCCGAGCGTGTGGAGATCGAAATAGGTCGAGGCCTGCGCCTGCAGGATGGTGAAGAAGGCGCTGCCGTCGCTGGCGCCGAAGCTCTCGGTCGGCGTGACGCCGAGGCCGATGCGGACGCCGTGGGTCGCGCCGTCGAGCGGGTTCGCAAGGTCGGTGCTGTCGTAGTTGGCGGTCAGCGGAACCTGGCCGAAGGTGTAGTCGCGGGTGTCGCCTTCCTGGCGGATCTGCTCCTGCTCGCCGAGCAGGTTGCCGCTCACGGTCCAGCGCGGGCTGAGCTTGCGGGTGAGACCGATCTCGGCGAGCTCGGCGGTCTGGTTGTAGGTGAAGAGGTCCTGCTTGAGCGCTTCGACGCGGATGCGGAGGCTCTGGTCGAGCGCCAGGAAATCGGGCTTGGTGAGCTGGGCGTAGACGTCGTAGCCGAGGCCCTGCTCGGCGGTGCCGCCCAATCCGGTCGCGAGCGCCGCGAGTTCGAGCTGCTCGGCGTTGCCGAAGAAATTATGATGCGTCCAGGTGACGCCGGCGCTGCCGCCGAGGATCGGTCGAATAGGCCGCGGTGAGTGCCACCGTCCGCGGGGGGGCCTCGGTGAAGGAGAAGGTGATCGGCACCTCGCCGGCGGCATCGGGCTTGCCGGCGGCGGTCGCGGTCACGGTCGAGAAGACGCCGATCGAGGCGAGATCCTGACGGGCGGCCTCGATCTTCGGGCCCTGGTAGAGCTGGCCCTGATGGATGCTGAGACGTCGCGCGACGTAGTTCGGGTGCACGTGGCGCAGGCCGGAGAGATAGATCGGGCCGATGTCGACGCGCGGGCCCTCGTCGACGGTGAAGACGACGTCGAGCGCGTGGGCGGCGGGGATCTCGTAGGCGACGGGCTGATCGACCTTGGCGAAGGCATAGCCCTCGTCCTGCAGCGCCGAGAGCAGCCGGGCGCCGGCGGACAGCACGTCGGCGGCGACGGCGGGCTGGCCTTCGTGGAGGCCGAAGGACGCGGTCGGCGGCGGCGGTGACCGGACCCTTGATCGTGATCCGGCGCAGGTGGAAGAGCGGGCCGCGATCGACGGTGATCGCGACGGTGGCGTCCTTGCCCTTCGGAAGGGCGGCGAGACGGTCGGGCAGGCCGGGCGCGGAGACCGGGGTGCCGTCGATCGTGACGCCGACCTTCGCCTCGTAGTAGCCGAAGCCGCCGAGCACGGTCTGGAGCCGGTCGATGTCGCTCCTGGCGCGACCGACCAGGGCGAAGGGACCGGCCGGTGCCGATTTGCGGAGCGTGAGCAGGCTCGAGCTTGCGCGCAGTGCCGCGTCGATCGAGGCGTCGCCGGTCTTGCCGAGCGTCACGACATAGGATTGCGGGTCGGCGGCGGCGGCCGCTCGTGACCATTCGCGCGGCGCACAGGATGGCGATCGCCGCTCCGCCGAGGCGCGTCGTCGTTCGGCGCGGGCGTGCGGGCGGCAGCATCATGCTGTTCCTGCCTTGCGCGCGGCGAACACGCAAACGGGAAAGCGATCGTTCCGGCGAGCGCGAAACTCCCGGTCGGCTCGTGCCATAAAGAGGCCATGATTGTCGG
This sequence comes from Lichenihabitans sp., assembly GCA_965277115.1. Classification (GTDB taxonomy): domain Bacteria; phylum Pseudomonadota; class Alphaproteobacteria; order Rhizobiales; family Beijerinckiaceae; genus Lichenihabitans. The sequence continues at coordinate 18,956 of CBDIBY010000004.1, forward strand.
TTCGGCGGGGTCGGGCTAAAGTGTCCGTAATGCAGGCCAATCTCCGTCGTCCCCCGCCCCGCCGTCTGGGGCGGCGCGACAAGCCAAGCTCGGCGCTCAGCCCCTGCTCGAGTGCTGCTGCGACCCTGACCAGGGCCGCCACCAGGGCCGCGATGTCGGTGCCGCGCCGACTGTTCCGGACGGCCCGCGCGGCGGGTCGCGCGATCGCGATCGTGGTCTGGACGCTGGTCTCTCTGGCTGTCCAGCGCGTCATGCTGGCGCTCCCGGGACGCGGCAAGATCGTGTTCGCCCGCATCTACTGGAAGGCCGTGAGCGACATGCTCGGTCTCGAGGTCCGGACGATCGGCGATTCCGCCTCGCTCCGGCTCCGCCGCGGACGCCGGCCGGTACTGTTCGTCTCGAACCATTCGTCGTGGATCGACATCCCGGTGCTGGGCGGCCGGCTCGAGGCCGCCTTCATCGCCAAGCGCGAGGTGGGGGCGCTGGCCGCTGATCGGGACCGTCGCCCGGCTCGGCCGGACCTCGTTCGTCAGCCGCGACCCGGCACTCGCGGCACGCGAAGGCGATGCGATGTCGGGACGGCTCCGCGCCGGCGACGACCTGATCCTGTTCCCCGAGGGGACGAGCTCGGACGGCTCGCGCGTGTTGCCGTTCCACTCCGGTTTCTTCGCGCTGGCCAAGCCGCTGCCGTCGCGCGGCGGCGCGCCGGTGCCGCTCGACGCGATCCCGATCATCCAGCCGGTCTCGCTCGTGTACGACCGCCTGGCCGGCATGCCGGTCGGACGGTCAGCACGCGCGGTGTTCGCCTGGTTCGGCGACATGGACATCGCGAGCCATTTCTGGCGCTTCGCCCAGTGGCGCGGCGCGCGGGCGACGATCCTGTTGCACGAGCCGATCGATCCGGCCGACTACGCGAGCCGCAAGCTGCTCGCCGCCGCGTGCTGGTCGGTGATCGCCGACGGTGCCGCGG
>CBDIBY010000005.1:0-46443 GCA_965277115.1 Lichenihabitans sp.
AAGCGATCGCGTAGCCGCACGTAAAGATGCATGAAGGAGCCGTAGAACAGCGGGTCACCCTCGCAGATCAGCGCGACGTCGCGCCCCTCTTCGAGGTGCCGCGCCAACCGGTCGGCCGCCTCGGCATAGAAGGCGCCGAGCCGCTCGACATAGGCCGGATCGGCGAAGTGGACCTCGGTCGTCATGGGATAGTGGAGCGGCTCCTCCTGTGGTGCGCCCTGCAGCCAGGGCGCCGCGATGCCGCGCGCGATGCCGCAGCGCCCGGCCTTGGCGAAATAGCTCACCACCGGCGCGGCCTGCAACAGCTTGACCGCCTTGACGGTGAGGAGGTCCGGATCGCCAGGGCCGACGCCGATGCCGTGGAGCCGGCCGGGACGCGACATATGCTATTCCTCGTCACTGGCGAGCGCGTTGACGGCCGCCGCCGCCATGGCGCTGCCACCCTTGCGGCCGCGCACGACCAAGGCCGGCACGAGGCCCGCGGCGATGAGCGCCTCCTTCGATTCGGCTGCGCCGACGAAGCCGACCGGCATGCCGATCACCGCCGCGGGCTTCGGCGCGCCCTGGGCGATCATCTCCAAGAGATGGAACAGCGCGGTCGGCGCATTGCCGATGGCGACGACCGCCCCGGCGAGGCGATCGCGCCAGAGCTCGGTGGCGGCGGCGGTCCGGGTGGTGCCGAGCCTCTCCGCCAGTGCCGGCACGCGGGGATCGTTGAGAGTGCAGAAGACGTCGTTGCCGGCCGGCAGTCGCCGGCGCGTCACGCCATCGGCCACCATGCGGGCATCGCAGAGCACCGGCGCGCCACCACGCAACGCGGCGCGGGCCGCCGCAACGGCGCCCGGCGAGAACAGGATGTCGGCCGCGGCCTCCACCATGCCGCAGGCATGGATGATGCGCACCGCCACGCGCTCCTCGTGCGGATCGAAGCGGGCGAGATCCGCCTCCGCCCGGATGATGGCGAAGGATTTCCGATAGATCGCCGCGCCGTCGCGGATGTAGTCGTAGCCGGTCACGCGTGCAGCTCCAGCGTCGCACAGCGCAAGGCTTCGTCGATGTCGAGGCTCCGTCGAGTTGTCGGATCGTCGGGTCGCCCGTCGAGCACGAGATCGTAGCGGCCCTCGTTCCCGACGAAGGTCAGGGGCGCTCGCCCCGCATGGGCGCAGCCCTTGCGACAGCCGGAGACGTGGAGGACGATCCCGTTGCCGGCGGCGGCAACTCCCAACCGGCGAGCTAGGCTCGCGGCATGGTCGAGCACGGGCGTCGTGGCGCGATGACAATCCGGTGCGCCGACACAGGCCGCGACCGCCAAGCGCGGATCGGCCGGATCGGTGATCAGACCGACCGCGGCATAGGCGATCGCCGCCTCGTCCGGCCGGAGCAGGCCGGGCAGCAGGATGGAACGCCAGGGCGTGAGGCGGAGCTCGGCGCCCGCCGCGGCGACGATCGTCTCGAATTGCAGAACGTCGAGACGGCCGAAGGGTGCGCCGATGCCGAAAGCCACGCCAAGCGGGCCGATGGCATCGCGCGGCCCGGCCGCCGGCGGTCGCGGCGCTTCGCATAGGCCAACGCCCGCCCGGTGCAGGATGGCTTCGGCGCCGATTCGGGCGACGAGGTCGGCCATGCGGTGCATGCCGGCATCGGCGGTGTCCAAAAAGACGCGCAGGAGAGCCTCGGCCGCATCCGCGAGATCGCCCGGCGCGCAGATCCCCGCGAGATCCTCGTCGCCGCCGAGCCGCACCGCGAAGGCGGGGCCGCTCCGGCTCCGGAACGCCTCGAAGCGGATGTCGGCCGGCACGTCGCGGAGGCCGAGGCGACCGCCGTTATCAACGACGAACGAGAATTTTGCCGGCAGGGCATGCAGCGCCGGCGTCCCGACGAGGTGTGATTCGAGCATGGCGACATGGGGCGAGATGTCGAAGACGGCGGATGCGCGCTCGTCCTCCCCCATGGAGATGGGGGAGGGGGACCACGCGCGGCGTGGTGGAAGGGGAGTGAAACGACACGGCTCCATTTCGCCGGGACTCGAACCGGCGTCATCAGCTGATGACGCCCCCTGCGGCGCCCCCTCCACCACGCTGCGCGTGGTCCCCCTCCCCCGCTGCGCGGTGGAGGACACCGCCTCGGATGTCACTCCCTCCAGCGGGCTCGATACAACGTTGCGGACTGCCTCCGCCTCGGGCGTCGGGTCGAGCAGGCCGAGCGCGTTTAGCCGGTCGAGCGCGGGTGCCAGCCTATCCTCGCTCAAGCCACGGATCTGCAGATTGGCGCGTTGCGTGAGGTCGAGCGCGCCATTGCCGAGGCGGCGCGCCACGTCGGCGATGCCGCGCGCCTGATCCACGCTCAACCGGCCGCCGCGTGGCTTGACGCGCAGGATGAGGCCGTCGCCGCTCGCCATGGGCTTCAAAGCGCCTGGGCACCAGCCGACCCGATCAGCGGTGGCCATCATGACGGCACCCCGTCGGTCACCGACTGCAGGTCGGTTGCCGACTGCAGGTCGGCCAGGATGGCGGCGCTGGAATTGCGGCACGACACCCAAAAACCTCGCGCCTTCGCCTCGGCGAAGCGCGCCGCGATGGCGCGCGCGGCCTGCGGATTGCTGGCCTCGAGAAAGGCGCGGACCGTCTCGTCGCCGAGCGTCGCATCGAACAGCAGGTCGAAGTGCCGGCTGGGCACGACATCGGTCATCGCCGCGAACCCGAAAAGGCTGTCGACCGTCTCGGCGATTTCCGCCGCGCCGCGATGGCCATGCCGCATCTGGCCTGCGATCCAACGCGGGTTCGAGGCACGCGCCCGCATCACGCGGGCGACCTCCTCGCCGAGGCTGCGGACGCGGGTCACGTCGGCGCGCGTGGCATCGCCGTGGTAGAGCGCCGGCGCGTTGCCGAGCCCGGCCGCGGCGGCGGCGAAACCGCCGGCATGTTCGGCATTGACATCCGAGGCGAGAATGTCGGCCTCGGGCAGGTCGGCCATGTGCAGATAGGCATCGGCGGCACCGACGCGAGCCCGAAAGGCCGCTCCCGCCGCCTGCGGCTCGGCGGCCGGCCCAGCATAGGCATGCGAGGTCGCGGCGAGGTAGCGCTCGCCGAGATCGTCCGCTCTGTCCCAGGCACCCGTGTTCAGCGCGTCCGCGACGCCCGCTCCGTAAGCGTTCGGGGCGGCGCCGAAGACACGATGGAACGGCATATCGCCGCCGGCGCGGCGGGCCTCGGCGAGGGGATTGTCCTCGTCCGTTTCGCCGAGATTGGCCACGGCGCGGGCGGCGGCGTCGAACAGCGCGATCTGCTCCGGGAACGTGTCGCGGAACAGGCCGGAGATGCGCAATGTGACGTCGACGCGCGGACGCTCCAGCCTGACGCTCGGCAGAACCTCGTAGCCGATGACGCGGGTCGAGCTGTCCTCCCAGCACGGCCTCGCGCCGATCAGCGCGAAGGCCTGGGCGAGGTCGTCGCCGCCGGTGCGCATGGTGGCGCTGCCCCAGAGATCGAGTACGAGGGAGCGCGGCCAGTCGCCATGGTCCTGGGCGTAGCGGGTCATGAACTCCGCCGCCGCACGGCAGCCGATCTCATAAGCCGTTCGGGTCGGCACGGCGCGCGGATCGACGGCATAGAGGTTGCGGCCCGTCGGCAGGACGTCGGCGCGGCCCCGGCTGGGCGAGCCTGAAGGACCCGGCGGCACGAAGCGCCCGTCGAGGGCAGCGAGGAGGCCGCGCATCTCGGAGCTCCCTTCTCCCGCTTGCGGGAGAAGGTGGCGCGTCGCTGGCAAGTCTACGCAGCCAGCGTAAACTTGGCTGCGCGTGCCGGATGAGGGGTCGCTGCCGAACACATGCAGCCCGTCGCCGATGCGCGCCTCCTTGAGGTCGCAGAGCCAGGCGTCGAGCCGCAACAGGGCATCGCCCGGCGCCTCGTCCGCGCCGAGGCCGCAATCCGCGGCGAGGCCGGTCTCGCGTGCCCTGTCGAGGATCGCCGCGGCGAGAAGGCGGGCGCGGCGCGCGTCGAGGCCTTCCGCCTCGGCATATTCGTCGAACAATGCTTCGAGGTCAGCCGTCACGCCATGTGTCCCGGCTTCGACCAATGGCGGCGTCAGATGGCCGATCGTCACGGCGGCGCTGCGACGCTTGGCCTGGGCCGCCTCGCCGGGATTGTTGACGATGAACGGATAGATCAGCGGCACGGGACCCAGCACCGCCTCGGGCGCGCAGCCCCGGCCGAGCGCCAGCGCCTTGCCGGGCAGCCATTCCAGTGTGCCATGCGTGCCGAGATGGACCAGCGCATGGATCCGCTCCGTCTCGCGCAGCCAGACATAGAAGGCCACATAGGCGTGGCGCGGCGGCAGCGCGGAATCGTGATAGTCGGCACGGCGCTCGGCCCTACGGCCACGGTCGGGCTGGATCGCTACGACGAGCTTGCCCGAGCGGACGATGCGGAAGGCGAAAGCGCCCTCGCGCACGGCCGGGTCGTCCTCCGGCTCGCCCCAGGCGTCCCGAACGCTCGCGACGAACGCGGCCGGCAGGGCCGCCAGAGCACGCTCGTAATCGGCCAAGCTCAGCACCGGTTCGGGCGCGCCCGCCGTCAGCGTCGCCATCACGTCGGCCGGCGGGGCACCGATGTCGAAACCCTCGGCGGCGAGCCGCGCCGCGATGGCATTCAGGCTTGCCGGCGTGTCGAGTCCCACCGCATAGCCGCCGCGGCCCGCCTTGCCGGGATAATCGGAGAGCACGCAGGCGAGGCGGCGGTCGCCGCGCGGAGTGCGCCGCAGCGTCACCCAGGCCTGCGCGAGATCGGCCACATGGGCGATTCGGTCGGGTTCGGGCCGGTGCGCGAGCGGCGCGAATTCGAGCGCGGCCCGCCGCTCTCCTTCGGCTTTGAAGGACAGGACGCCGGCCAGGATGCGCCCGTCCGTCTCGGGCAGGACCACGTTCATAGCGAGGTCGGCCGCGCCGAGCCCGCGTGTCGAGGCGTCCCAGGCCTCGCGCCGGATGCCGGCCTGCACGACCTGGAGCACCGGCACGTCGGCGCGGTCGAGTACCGTGCCGCCGTCGGGCAGTCGGGCCGAGAAGGCGGTGGCGTTGAGGATGAGGTCGGGCGGATCGGTGTCGAGATGCGCCGCCAGCACCTCGGCCGCCGCCGCGTCCTTGAGGCTCGTGATCGCGAAGGCCGAGACGCGCAAGCCACGCGCGTGGAGCGCATCCGCCAAGGTCTCGACAGGCGCCGTATCGGCAACGAGCAGCGCCGAGCGATAGAAGACGATGAGCGCATGACCCGTGCCGGCGCCCTTGCGGCAGAAGGGCCGATGCAGCGCCGCGGCTGGCAGCGGGCGCGGCTCGCTCCAGGAGAGGTCGTACCCGCCCCGCGCGCCGGCGAAGCGCAGCACCTGCGCGAGATTGTCCGGGCCACCCTCGCGGAACCAGGCCCAGAGCCGGCGCAGGTCCGTGTCGGGCAGGGTCGAGGCGGCATCGAGCCTTGCATCGGCGCGCTCGCAGCCCGGCACGACGGCGAGGGCGAAGCCGCGGCGACGCGCCGCCGCGGCGAGCTCTTCCGTCCCATAGCGCCAGTAATCGAGCCCGCCGAGCAGTCGCACCAGCACGACGCGGGCGCGGGCCGCGACCTTCTCGACATAGAGGTCGACCGAGAACGGATGTTTCAGCCGGTTGAGGTTGGCGAGGCGCAGTGACGGAAGCGCCGAGTCTCCCGCATGAGCCGCCGCGAGGCCGGCCAGATCGCCGTCCGAGAAGGACAGAACCACGAGGTCGGCCGGCGTCTGTCCCAGATCCTCGGCCGCAATGTCCGAATCGAGCGAGCGGCTGTCGGGGGGAAGAAGGTGCATCGCCGGCAGGCCCTCAAGCGCCGATGGCGGCGGCGACCGCGTTGCGGTCGATGCCCTTCTCGCCGATGACGACGAGCTTGCCGAACCGCTCCTCGCCCGAGGCCCACGGCCGGTCGAAATTTTGCCGGAAGCGGTTGCCGACGCCCTGCACGAGCAGCCGCATCGGCTTGCCACGCACGGCGAGGAATCCCTTCATACGCAGGACGCCGTGGCGGCCGGCGATCTCCGCCAGCCGGGCCGTGAAGGCGGCGGGATCGTCGACCAGCGGCACGTCGAGCACGAAACTGTCGAAATCGTCGTGGTCGTGCCCCTCGGCCCCGTCGTGATGCGAGGGTCGCGCGGCGAGGTCGTCCTCGGCCCTGGCATCGAGGCCGAGCAGGACCGCCGGGTCGATGCGGCCCTCCCGTGTCGCCACGACCTTGACGGCGCGGGGAATGGTGCGCTCGATCTCGCGGCGGATCTCGGCCAGCCTGTCCTCGCCGACGAGATCGGCCTTGTTGAGCACCACGAGATCGGCGCACAGAAGCTGGTCCTCGTAGACTTCCTCCAGCGGATTGTCGTGGTCGACCGAGCCGTCGGCCGCTCGCTGGGCTGCGAGCTTTGCCGGATCGTCGGCAAAGCGCCCCTCGGCGACGGCGGCGCCGTCGACCACCGCCACGACCCCGTCGACCGTCACCCTGGCGCGGATCGCCGGCCAGTCGAAGGCCTTGACCAGCGGCTTCGGCAGCGCCAGGCCCGAGGTCTCGACGATGATATGGTCGGGTCGCGGGTTGCGGGAGAGCAGCGCCTCGATGGCGGGCACGAAATCGTCGGCGACCGTGCAGCACAGGCACCCATTGGCAAGCTCGACGATATTCTCCTCGGGGCAGCTCTCGATGCCGCAGGAGCGCAGGATGTCGCCGTCGACCCCGACGTCTCCGAACTCGTTGACGATGAGCGCGAGGCGGCGGCCCCGCGCCTCCTCCAGCAGGTGGCGGATCAAGGTGGTCTTGCCGGCGCCGAGGAAACCGGTGACGACGGTGACCGGAACCTTATCGAGCGAACTCATGCGGCTTGTCCTTCAGGGTCTGAGAGCGGCGCCGGGGGCACCCGCGCGACGACGCCCGTCCTGATGGCGGGCGGCCGTTGCTTCCAGGGGATCAGACCGTCGGGCGTGGCGGCATAAAGGCGCGCGGCCTCGACCAGGACCGGCACGGCCGTCTCCGGCAGGAGGTCGCCATAGACATAGGTCCACTTGCCGGGCGCCGCGAAGGAGACCGTGCAGGGCCGCTTGCAGACGCTGAGGCACTCGACCGGCACGAGACCGAACGCTGTGTCGGCCCCGAGCTCGGCGCCGAGAGCGTCGAGGAGCCGGCGCCCGGCGCGGCCCGCGAGCGGCAGCGGCGGCTCGCCCTCTGTCCGGCAGGTCACGCAGACATAGACGGTCGTCGGCGCCGGCAGATTTCGATCCTCGCTCACCCGGTCCCCATTCCTCCGCGCCGCCAACGGGCGGCGGGTCCAGGGGTGCGGCTCTTGCGGCGCGATAGGATCGCCGACAATACCCGGACCCTCACGGATCCGGACAGCGACCGAGGCACCCCGCCCGGCACGCGCGCTGACACTGCATGGCAGGTCTCCTGACTCACGGGGTCCGACACCCGGCACCGCCTTCCCGGATCTCGGCGCGAAAAGCGTCCGAACGTCCAGTGGCACGATGGAACCGGGCTACCCGTTCACAGTTGCGGGGGCAGTTGCGGCTTCCGCCGGCCCATAGGCCGGCCACCGCATTCCCTTGCGAACCCCTTTCGGGGACCATGCATGATCAGCCTAAGGAGCAGCCGGATGAGTGTCAATGACGGCGTCGCAGGCATTCCGGGTTCCGAATTGAGGTTGACGCTTTTGGGCCGCACCCTCCGGAAAGACCGTGTCGAAGTCCGTCCGCTAACCTGAATTCGGAGCCCTGAGCAGGCATTGACGTGGCGGCGGCCGGGACGACATGAGGAGGAATGCTCGACGCCTTCACGATGCAGATCGACTGGTGCACTCGCCTCGGCTCGCCCTTCACGGCCCAGGTGCTGTCCGTGCTGGCCGATGACCTTTCGGACGGCGGCCCGACGGCCGGCCTTGTGGCAGGCTGGCCTGGCGATCCGGTCGGCGACGCCGTGCCGCTGCGGCTCGCCGGCGCGCTGCATGCGCTGGCCCTGAACGGGGCCGACCCGGATCTCGCCGCCTGCTACCCGCCGCGGCATGCGGCAGCCGGTGCGGACCAATTGCGGGGCGCGCTGCATGCCGCGTTGCGAGGGCACGACGGCTTCATCCGAAATTTCCTCGGCTCGCCGCCGCAGACCAACGAGGTAGGTCGGTCGGCCGTCCTCTTGGGCGGTTTCCTCGTCGTCGCGGCCATGACGCGACTGCCGCTACGGCTCCTCGAGGTCGGCGCCAGCGCCGGGCTGAACCTCATCTGGGACCACTATGGCTATCGGATCGGGCCGCGGTTTTGGGGCGATCCGGAGAGTCCTCTGGTTCTCGCGCCGGACTGGCATGGCCACCTGCCGCCGCTGGACGCGCCGCTGCACGTCGTCGAGCGCGCCGCCTGTGACCGGGCGCCGATCGACCTCGCGGACGTCGAACAGCGCCTCCGCCTGCGCGCCTATGTCTGGGCCGACCAGACGGCGCGTCTCGACCGCCTCGATGCGGCCATGGCGGTCGCGCGCCGACAAGGCTACGCGGTCGAGCGCGCCGATGCGGCCGGCTGGGTTGGGGCGCGGCTCGCCGGGCCGGCCGCGGATCTCGCGCGCGTGATCTACCACTCGTTCATGTGGGGGTATTTGCCCGCGGCGAGCCGGGCACGGATCGGAAGCGATATCGAGGAGGCGGGGCGACGGGCGGGCGAGGCCGCACCGCTGGCCTGGCTGCGGTTCGAGCCGGCGCCGCCCGACGACAAGCCCGAACTGCGGCTGACGCTCTGGCCGGGCGGCAAAGAGCATCGCCTCGCCGCCGCTCACCCGCACGGCGATGCGATGACGTGGCTCCACGAATGACCGCCTTTCCCGCCACTTCGATCTATGCGGCGATCCTGACCGTCTTGTTCCTCGCCCTTTCGGTGCGGGTGATCGCAAGGCGTCGCGCGAGCCGCATCCTTCTCGGGACCACCGGCAATCCCGATTTGGAGCGGGCCGCCCGGGCGCATGCCAATTTCGCCGAATATGTGCCGCTCGGGCTCGTTCTGCTGATGCTGATCGAACATGTGTCGCCGGCGTGGCTCCTCCATGCCGTCGGCGTTGCGCTGGTGCTTGGCCGCATCGCCCATGCCGCAGCCCTTTGGCGCCCAGCACCGGCCCCTCGGCTGCGAGCCGCCGGCATGACGCTGACCTTCACGGCGCTGACGATCCCCACCGCAATCTTGCTATGGACCGCGATCCGGACTCTGGCGTAGCGACGCTTAGGCTGGGCGGCCGGCGCGGAGCAATCCGGTGCAGCCGAGCGCGGCGTGTCCTCCCCCATAAAATGGCTACCGGATTCACACGTCCAGCGAATGGCATGGTATTTTCGTCTCCCCTCGCGGGAGAAGGGGAAAGCCCCGCGTTCTGTGCATCCTCTGGCCAAAAACTGGGGAAGAAGCGTCACCCGATTGCCCTGGCCGCCGGCGATCATGGTCTTTCGTCTCGCACCCTTTGCGGCTAAGGTCGCGGTCCCGGCGTGCCGGGGCGGAGGGAGCGATTATGCGGCGGCTCAGTCTCATCCTCGGTGTCCTGGCTTTGTGCACCGGCGCCGCGAGCGCGCAGACCGCCCAAGCGCCGACCTCTCCGCCGCCGGCGCTCACGGTTCCCGCCAAGAGCTTCGATCGGGTCGATCTCGACAGCGATGCGGTGCGCATCCGCGCCGCCGTGCGCAAGGCCGGCGCCGCCGACGTCAAGGGCAAGATCGCCGACCGGCTCTTCGCCGACGGCATGGCGGCGCGATCCGACGATCCGGACACGGCCGCGACCGACTTTGCCGCCGCGATCGCCGCCGGCCGCGACGATGCGGCCGTATGGCTGCGCCTGGCCCTGGCGGCCGATGCGGCCCATGACACGATCAAGGACAACGACGATCGCCGCACCGAACTCCACGACTGGGCACCGGCCGCGTCATACCTTAGCTACAAGCGGGCTGCCTCGCGCCATGACGAGGCCGCGGCGCTCGATACGCTCGCCGCCATCTCGGCAAAATACGAATTGTGGCGGCAGGCCCTCGACAGCTATGCGGCGAGCCTCAAGCTCGTCGACGATGCGGCGACCCGCAAGACCTATCAGGCGATGCGCGAGGAGCACGGCTTCCGCATCACCGACTACAAGATCGACAGCGATTCGCCCGCGGCGCGGGTGTGTTTCCAGTTCTCCGAATCGCTCGCCAAGGGCCGCATGGATTTCGCCAGCTACGTGGCGGTCGGCGGCATGGCCAACGCGGCCGTTTCGGCCGACGACCAGCAGCTCTGCGTCGAGGGCCTCGTCCATGGCCAGCGCTATGCGGTCACGGTGCGCAAGGGCCTGCCCTCGGCGGTCGGCGAGGACCTGCTGAAATCGGCGGATTACGACATCTTCGTCCGCGACCGCGCGCCCCAGGTCCATTTTGTCGGCAAGACCTACGTGCTGCCGCGCGTCGGGCCGGAGGGCATCCCGGTCGTCTCGGTCAACACCTCGAAGGTGGATGTCACCATCCTGCGCATCGGCGACCGCAGCCTGGCGCCGACCGTGCGGGGCGAGGATTTCCTCAACCAGCTCTACGGCGACCGGCTCGACACCATCGCCGAGACGGAGGGCGCCAAGGTCTGGTCCGGCTCGCTCGCCGTCGAACAGCGGCTCAACGAGGACATCACCACGGCCTTCCCGGTGCTCGATGCGGTCGGCAGGATGGAGCCCGGCGTCTACGTCATGCAGGCGCGCCCGCATGCCGACGTCGATACCGGGCGGAACAACGGCCCGCGGCCGACGCAATGGTTCGTGGTCTCCGACCTCGGCCTGACGGCACTGAGCAACCAGGGCGGCATCACGGCGATCATCCGCTCGCTCGGCGAGGCCAAGCCCGTGCCCCAGGTCGAGGTCAAGCTCGTCGCCAAGAACAACGAGGTGCTCGGCACCGTGCCGACCGATGCCGACGGTATCGCGCGCTTCGATCCGGGCCTGTCGCGCGGCGCCGGCGGCAACCAGCCGGCGCTCCTTGTCGCGACGACATCTGCCGGCGACTATAATTTCCTCGACCTCGCGCAGGCGCCCTTCGACCTCACCGACCGAGGCGTGCAAGGTCGCCCCGCGCCCAAGGGCGTCGACGGCTTCCTCTATACCGAGCGCGGCGTCTACCGGCCGGGCGAGACGGTCTACATCACGGCGCTGCTCCGCGACGCGGCCGGCACGGCGTCGAGCGGACTGCCGGTGACCCTCGTGGTCAAGCGTCCAGACGGCGTCGAGGACAAGCGTGTCGCGGTTGCGGATGCCGGCCTCGGCGGCCATGCGCTGGCGCTACCGCTGCTGCCGAGCGCCGCGACCGGGACCTGGCGGGTCGCGGCCTATCTCGACCCCAAGGGCGACGCCGTCGGCGAGGCGAGCTTCCTCGTCGACGACTACCTGCCCGAGCGGCTCGCCTTCGACCTCAGCGCCGACCAGACGGCGCTCGCGCCAGGCGAGGCGGCGAAGATCGCAACCGTCACGCGCTTCCTCTACGGCGCACCCGGCAACGGCCTCGAGATCACCGGCGAATCGGTCGTCGAAGCGGCCACGGCACCGGCCTGGCCGTCGCTCGACGGCTATGAGACCGGGCTCTCCGACGAGACGGTCGAGAGCGTCACTACGCCCCTGCCCGATAAGGTCACGACGGACGCGAAAGGTCTCGCGACGCTCAGCGTGCCGGTGCCCGACGTCGCCGCGACACGACCCACCGAGGCCAAGATCGTGCTGCGCGTCGGCGAGCCGGGCGGCCGTGCCATCGAGCGCTCGGTCACGCTGCCGATCCGGCCCAAGACGGCGCTGATCGGCGTCAAGAAGACCTTCGGAGCGCTGAGCGAAGGGAGCGCCGCGGGTTTCGATGTCGTCACCGTCGACCCGGGCGGCAGGCGGAGCGCCAAGGCTGGCCTGCACTGGTCGCTCTACCGGCTCGACAACGACTACCAATGGTACATGGACGGCGGCCACTGGGCCTACGAGCGCGTCAAGGCCACCCGGCGCATCGCCGACGGGACGGTGGCGACGACCGCCGAGGCTCCGGCGACGATCTCGGCACCGGTCGGCTCGGGGAAGCATCGCCTCGACATCTCGTCCGACGACCCCGCCCTGCCGCCGACGAGTATCGTCTTCGATGTCGGCTGGTCGGCCGAGGCCTCGGCACCGACGCCCGACCTCCTCGACGTGACGCTCGACCGCAAGGATTACGCGCCGGGCGACGCGCTCCACGTCGCCGTGCATGCACGCTTCGCCGGCGAGGCGACGCTGGCCGTCGCCAACAGCCGCGTCAGGACGCTGAAGACGGTCGACCTCAAGGCCGGCGACAATACGATCGACGTGCCGGTCGGAAACGACTGGGGCACCGGCGCCTACGCGCTCGTCATGGCGCACCGGCCGCTCGACGCCAAGGCCAAGCGCATGCCCGGTCGGGCGCTCGGCGTCGCCTGGTTCTCGATCAATGCCGTCGACCGCGACCTCGCCGTCGCCATCGACGTGCCCGAGAAGACCCATCCCCGCGCGCCGCTGACGATCCCGATCAAGCTGACCGGTATCGAGCCCGGCGAGGAGGCCGAGGTCACCGTCTCCGCGGTCGATGTCGGCATCCTCAACCTCACCCGCTACGAGACGCCGAAGCCGGGCGCCTTCTTCTTCGGCCAGCAGGCACTCGGCACCGACATCCGCGACCTCTACGGATTCCTGATCGACGGGCTCGGGCTTAACCGCGGCGCCATCCGCTCGGGCGGCGACAGCGCCGGAGCGCTGTCGAGCGAGAAGCCGACGCAGCCGCCGCTGGCGCGCTTCTCCGGCATCGTCAGGGTCGGCGCCGACGGCACCGCCAAGGTCACCTTCGACATCCCCGCCTTCAACGGCACCGTGAGGGTCTCGGCCGTCGCCTGGTCGAAGACCCGCACCGGCAGCGCCTCGGCCGATGTCGTGGTGCGCGATCCGATCGTCGTCGCGGGCACCTTGCCCCGCTTCCTCAATCTCGGTGACAAGGCGCGCGCGCATTTCGAGCTCGACAATGTCGAGGGCGCGGCGGGCGACTACAGGCTCTCCCTCGATCCCTCGGGTCCGTGGTTCTTTCCCGCCGGCGCGCTCGACCAGACGGTGAAGCTCGACGCCGCCACCCGCAAGGGCCTCGACGTGCCGTTGACCGCCGCCGGCATCGGCACGGCGAGCCTCGGCACCGCCCTGAGCGGCCCCGGCTTCGCCTACACGCAGAGCTTCGCGCTCAAGATCGAGCCAGGGTCGCCCGCCGTCTACCGGCGCGATATCCGCCGCGTCGACCCCGGCGCGAGCCTCACCCTGTCCCCGGACCTTCTGGCCGACTTCGTACCCGGCTCCGGCACCGTCTCGGTGTCGGTCTCCCCGCTCGGCGGCATCGACGTCCCGGCGCTGCTCTTGGCGCTCGACCGCTATCCGGCCGGCTGCTCGGAGCAGATCGTCAGCCGCGCCATACCGCTGCTCTACGTCAACAAACTCGCCTCGGCGCAGGACCTGGCGCTCGACAGCGACATGCCGGCGCGGATCAACGGCGCCATCGCGCTCCTGCTGTCGCGCCAGAATTCGACCGGCAGCTTCGGCCTATGGTCGGTCGACAGCGGCAGCGCCGACGTCTGGCTTGACAGCTACGTGACCGACTTCTTGAGCCGCGCCAAAGAAGCAGGCTACGCGATCCCGCCGGCGGCCATGACGGCGGCGCTCGACCGCCTAAGCAATTTCGTCGCTAACAACGGCGAGGCCAAGGATGACGACGCCCTCTCGCTCGCCTATGCGATCTATGTGCTGGCCCGCAACGGCCGCCCGGTGCTGGGCGACCTGCATTACCTCGCCGCGACCCGGCTCGACGCTTTCTCGACGCCGATCGCACGCGCCCAGCTCGGCGCCGGCCTCGCCATGCTCGGCGACCGGGCACGGGCGGCGGAGATCTTCACGGCGGCGCTCAAGACCTTCGGCACCGACAAGGAGGATCGCGGCTACCGGACAGACTATGGCTCACGGCTCCGCGACGCCGCCGCGGTCCTGGCGCTCGCGGCCGAATCTGGCCTCGCGGATGATGCTTCGCGTGCCGGCAGCCTGCTGCAGGACGCGTCGCATGCCCCCTACCCCACGACCACCCAGGAACAGGCCTGGCTGGTGCTGGCCGCGCAGGCGCTCGAAAGCGAGGCGAAATCGTTGGTGCTCACGCTCGACGGGCAGACGCATGACGGCGCCCTTTATCGTACCTTCACGGCGCGCCGCCTCGCCGACAAGGCCGTCGTCATCGGCAACCCTGGGACGGCGCCGCTGCGTGTCGCGGTGACAACCTCCGGCCAATTGCCGGCGCAGGAACCGGCCGCGAGCCAGGGATATCAGATCGAGCGCCGCTATTACGGGCTCGACGGCAAGGAGCGCGATCCCGCGACGGTCAGGCAGAACGACCGGCTCGTCGTGGTGCTCAAGGTGACCGAGGAGGAGGCCAAGCGCGCCCGCGTGCTGCTGACCGACCCGCTGCCGGCCGGCTTCGAGATCGACAATCCCGACCTCGTGTCGAGCGGCTCGACCGCCGGCCTCTCCTTCCTGCCCGACGACAGCGACGTGAAACCGATCCATACCGAGTTCCGCGACGACCGCTTCACCGCCGCCTTCGACCGCACGAGCGACCAGTCCGCCTTCTTCTCCGTCGCCTATATCGTGCGCGCCGTGACGCCGGGCCGCTTCGTCCATCCGCCGGCGACCGTCGAGGACATGTATCGGCCGGAGCGGTTCGGCCGCACCGGCAACGGCATGGTCGAGGTGAAGGCGGCCGAATAGGAAGGTCGGACCGACCTTTCGGCCTGGTATCGCGTTGGGACGGCAGCCGGTGACCGGCCCTGCCGCCGCCGCCTCCCAAAGCGTCCAGGAGACAACCATGACCGATGCTCCGTCGACCCCGCCGGGCACGTCGCCCGACGCGAGCCGCGTGCCGCACCCGCCCTACTACCCGGTGCTGAAGGGCCAGCCGGCGCTGGTGACCGGCGCCAATTCGGGCATCGGCAAGGCGGTGGCGCTCGGCCTGGCGCAGGCCGGCGCCGATGTCGTCGTCAACTACGTCACCCATCCGGAGACGGCCGAGGAGGTGGCGCATGCGGCCGAAGGCTTCGGGGTGCGGGCCATCGCGCTTCAGGCCGACGTCAGTAGGGAGGACGAGGTCGAGGCGATGTTCGCCAAGGCCATCGGCCATTTCGGCACGCTGCATGTCGTCGTCAGCAATGCCGGCCTGCAGCGCGATTCGCCCTTCGACCAGATGACGCTCGAGCAGTGGAACACGGTCATCGGCGTCAACCTGACCGGCCAGTTCCTGTGCACCCGTGCGGCCGTGCGCGAGTTCAAGCGGCGCGGCGTGGTCGATGCCGTGTCGAAGGCGGCCGGCAAGATCATCTGCATGAGTTCGGTGCACCAGGAGATCCCCTGGGCTGGCCACGCCAATTACGCGGCCTCGAAGGGCGGCATCATGCTGCTGATGAAGAGCATCGCGCAGGAGCTGGCGCCGCTGCGCATCCGGGTCAACAGCATCGGGCCGGGCGCCATCCGCACGCCGATCAACACCGCCGCCTGGGAGACGCCCGAGGCCTATGCGGAGCTGATGAAGCTCGTGCCCTACAAGCGGATCGGCGAGCCCGACGACATCGCCCGCGCAGCCGTCTGGCTCGCCTCGGACGCGGCCGACTACGTCACCGGCGCCACGCTCTTCGTCGACGGCGGCATGACGCTTTACCCGGGCTTCGCCACGGGCGGCTGACCGGCTTCCCAGGCGTCGAGGAATTCATCGAGCGTGACGATTCTGAGGGTGACGGGCAGGGCGAACCCTTCGAGCTCGCCGCGCTTGCCGAGGATGCGGCCGTCATAGGTGATGAAGTAGCGGCAGCCGGCTTCCGCCGCCTCGGACAGATGGGCGGCGTCGCGCTCGTGCTTGCCGGCCCTTGCATTGCCCTGCACCATGGCCCGCACCCGCATGCGGGCGATGTGCTCGGCCGCCGTCAGCGGCCGGAACGGGCGCGGCCTTCCCGCTTTGAGGCCATGCCGGAGATCGTCGGGCGTCGCGGGATGGGCGACCTCTGCCTGCACGCCCGGCCCAACGTGAAGCTCGACCACGCCCGAAACCACGAGCGCCACGAAGCGATCGACGAGCGCGCTCCGCGACGGCGTCTTGCGGTCGAGCGCATTGGCATCGAGCGCGACGATCATGCGGAGCGTCCGAATTTCATACGAGGTCCAGATGATCGGCTTGCCTTTTCACCCCTCATCCGCCGCGCTGGCCTTCCTTCTCCCCTTGCGGGAGAAGGTGCCCTGCAAAGCAGGGCGGATGAGGGTAGAAGAACGAATCAAGCGCCTCCGCTCATCCTTTCGATCCCTTGGTTTTCGCAGCGCGCGACAGGTGGCGGTAGGTGCCGTCGAAGATCGTATTGGTCTTCGACTTCCAGGTCGTGTCGGCCGAGAGTGTCGCGCGGCTCGCATGGATGCGCCGGGCCTGCAACTCGCGCTCGGCCGCCTCCTCCTCTTCCATCTCGACGAGCTCGAACTCGGCCTCGGCGGGCAGCACGATGATCTGCATGAAGGGCTCGCCGGGCCGGAAGACATGCGTCTGGCCCTCGGGAGGCGACTTGAACACCATGAAGAACAGCATCGGCCACCAGGGCCGGATCAGCGCCGGCACAGCGATCGGCACCGTGCCGGTGGGATCGGTGTAGAAGCGCGGATGCGGCTCCGTCCGGATCGCCATGCCGGGCTCGACCTTGAGATCGAGCAGCAACTGGTAGGTGTAGTAGAGGCCGCCGAAATCGCGGAACGGCGGCCAGTTTACGCCGGTTTGCGGGTCCGGCCCGAAATCGCCGTCGAGGACGAGCTTGCCGTCCTTCGTCGAGACCCGCAGCTCGTTGTCATAGGGGTAGAACAGCTCGATGCCATATTGCGCGCCCTCGGAGAAGGGCTGGCAGTGCCAGACATATTCCTGCGATCCGTCGCGGCGCGGCTCGGCCTTCCCCGCCCAGCCGGGGATCTCGAGCTTGGTCCGCCGCGGACGCAGACCGGGATCGACCAGCCTATACTTGACCCGTTGCATGCGCCGTCCCCCGCCGCCCACGATCTCTCGCGCATCATGGAACGAGACGGGCGCGCCGCAAAGCGCTTCGCGTCAGGCCTTGAGCAGCCAGTCGTGCGCGGGATCGTTGTGGAAGCGCCAGGCGCGCTTCGGACCGGCCATGACGTTGAGGTAGTAGAGCGTATAGCCGTGCGCGGCGCCGACCGGATGGTAGCCGCGCGGCACCAGCACCACGTCGCGGTCGCCGAAAGCCAAGGTTTCGTCGAGCGCCCGGTCATCGGTATAAATCCGCTGCACGCCGTAGCCCTGCGGCGGATCGAGGCGGTGGTAGTAGGTCTCCTCGAGCAGCGTCTCGGCCGGAAAATTGTCCTGGTCGTGCTTGTGCGGCGGATAGCTTGACCAGTTGCCGGCCGGCGTGATCACCTCGACCACGAGCAGGCTCTCGGCGCGGTCGTCGAAATCGGCCAGGATGTTGCGCACATGACGCGTGTTCGAGCCCTTGCCGCGGGTCTCCTCCTTGATGTCGGCCGGGGCGATTAGCCGTGGCGGCTTCGTGCCCGTCGCGGGCGCCGTGCAGAGCGCCACCTCGCAAGCGCCGGCGGCCTCGATGCGGTAGGAGGATTGTGCCGGGACATAGACCGACCAGGGCAGGCCCTCGAAGACGCTGTTGCGTTCTCCGATGGTGCCGAAATCTTCGAATCCGGCCGTGACGCGCGCGCGGCCCGAAATCACCACGACGCAGAGCTCGCGGTCGCCGGTCTCGCCACCGATGACCTTCCCTTCGGCGAGATCGAAGACGTCGAAGCCCACGTAGGTCCAGCCGGCGCTTGCGGGCGTGACATGATGGACGCGGCCTTGCGCGTCGGGCTTTTGCGAGTGCTGGAGGAAGGGGGATTGCGGCACGGCGAATCCTTTCTGAAGCTGTATGCCCCTTGCATGTTCAAGGGGTGAACCTCGCTCATCGGCGTCCCGCCGGTCTCGCGCCCCCATTGGCGCGAATACCGCGCAACACCTTTTCCGGCGTGATCGGCAGGTCGGTGACGCGCACGCCGACGGCATTGAACACCGCATTCGCGATCGCCGGCAGCACCGGGTTGGCGCACATCTCGCCCGGTCCCTTGCCGCCGAAAGGACCGTCCGGCGCCGGTCGCTCCAGGATGGCGATGTCGTGAGGGGCGATATCGCCCGGGCCGGGCATCACATAGTCGTTGAAATCGAGCGGGCCGTGCGAGCGGTCGGGGTAGTAGGGCTCGGTCGTCTCCCACAGCGCGTGGCTCATGCCCATCCAGGCGCCGCCGATCAATTGCTGCTCGACGAGCTTGGGGTTCAGCGCGCGGCCGACCTCGTAGGCGCTGTTCATCTTGGTCACCGCGACCTCGCCGGTCTCGTCGTCGACTTCGACATCGACCACCATGGCCGCATGGGCGAAGCAGGACACCGGCGTCATCTCGCCGGTGTCGGGGTCGACGTCGGAGAGCGGAATCAGGAAGATGCCGCGGCCCGACACGGTCTTGCCCTGCTTGAACTGCGCCGCCCCGCAGGCCGCCCCGGTGGTGATCGAGCGCGAGGGCGCACCCTTCACGTGGATGTTGCCCTGGCCGTCGGTGACGAGGTCGTCCGGGTTGACCTCGAGTTCCTGCGCGGCCGCCTCCATCATCACGGCGCGAGCCTCGCGCGCCGCCTGGATCACCGCATTGCCGACGCGGTGCGTGCCGCGCGACGCGAAGGAGCCCATGCAATGCGGCCCCGTGTCCGAATCCGCCGTGTCGACATAGACGTCGGCGACCGGCACGCCAAGCGTCTCGGCGGCGATCTGCCGCGTCACCGATTTCATGCCCTGGCCGAGGTCGATCGAGGACAGCGCCACGGTGAACTTGCCATCCGGGTTCGAATGGACCAGCGCCTGGCTCGGGTCGCCGCCGAGGTTCATGCCGATCGGGTAGTTGATGGCGGCGAAGCCGCGGCCGGGGTGGCGAGTCATGGGAGTGCCCCCTGATGCGTCTGGGATCCGTCGAAAGTGCTCGGATCTCCTTCCCCGTATCGGGGAAGGTGTCTCAGCCGCGGGCAAGTTTGCGCAGCCAGCGTAAACTTGGCTGCGAGGCCGAGACGAATGGGGTGACGTGGTGCCGTCCTACCCCACCCGTCGGGCTTCGCCCGCCACCCTCCCCGTTCCGGGGAGGGACAATCCGGTGGGGACAACAAAGACAAAGGCGTGACCATCATCATCGCCTTCTCAAGCCGGAAACCGAGGACGAGAACCGGTTCGGGCCGATGCGGTTTGGCGCAGGCGGCGCGGGCACCGAGGCGGCCGGCGGTACGGGCGGTGACGTGTAGCCTGGAGTTGGCGCATTAGGAGACGGTACGCTTCGCCCCGGCGCCCCCGGCGTCGGCGCGAAGCCGGGCAGCGGCCCGGCACTGCCTGCATAAGCCGGCCCGGTCGGTTGCGGCGCCGGACGAGGTGGTGGCACCCCCGGCATCGAGAACGGCCGCTCGGGATCGCCGGGCCGGCGCGCCACGCCGCGGTTGCGGGTGTCGACGAGGCCGTTGCCGTCGGTCGCGGTGTAGTTCGGCACGTGGCCACTCTCGCCCTCGCCGCCGCCGGCCATCGACGACATGCGGCGGAACTCGTCGCGGATCGGCCAATTGGCCTTTTCGGAGACGACCTGGCAGCATTCGATCAGCGCGGTATTCTTGGCGAGGCGCCGATGCGCCTTCATGTCGCCGTCGCGATAGGCATTGAGGATGCGGAACTCGATCGGGTTCATGCCGATCTCGTGCGCCACGACATCCATATGCGACTCGATGGCGAAATCGACCCCCGTGATGCCGAAGCCGCGCATGGCGGTCGCCGGCGTGCGGTTGGTGAAGACGCAATAGACGTCGGCCGAGACGTTGGGGATCGTATAGGGTCCGGGCAGATGGCCGGCGCTCTTGATGATGGCGTAGCTCGACAGCCGCGTATAAGCGCCCGAGTCGAAATAACCCTTGAACTGCCGCCCCAGGATGCGCCCGTCGCGGGCGATCGCATCCTTGAGGTACCAGCGCTCGGCGCCGCGCGGCGCGCCGACCTGCATCTCCTCGGCCCGGTCGAACATATATTTCACCGGCCGGCCGGTGAGCATGCAGCCGAGGATCGCCATCGGTTCATGCAGGCTGTCGACTTTGCCGCCGAAACCGCCGCCAACGGTCCCGCCGATGAAATGCAGCTTGTTCGAGGGCAACTTCAGCAGCTTCGCCGCGGTGCCGAGCGAGAAGAACAGCGCCTGGGTCGAGGTGTAGCAGACGAAGCGGTCGGCACCTTCCTGCGCCGCGATGGCGCCGCAGGTCTCGGTCGGCGCCTGCTCGATCGGCGACATCTGGTAGCGCCCCTCGACGATGCGGTCGGCCTGGCGGAAGGCCGCCTCGACATCGCCGAAGCGCAGCTTCTGGTGGTCGTATTTCTCGTGATAGGTGAAGGTGTTGCCCGGATAGGTCTCGTTGACGACCGGGGCGCCGGGCTTGAGCGCCTCCTCGACGTCGAGCACATGCGGCAGCACCTCCCAGGCGACGCGGATCTTGGCCAAGGCATCGAAGGCGGCGCGCTCGCTCTCGGCCACGACGGCGGCAACCGGCTCGCCCTTGTAGGCGACCTTGCCGCCCGAGATCAGCGGCTCGTCGTCGAGGCCGAAGCCCATCAGGCTCAACAACGTGTTGAGGTTGTGCGGCACGTCCTTGGCCAGGATGACGCGATACACGCCCGGCGCGCGCTCGGCCTCGCGGGTATCGATCGAGCGGATGCGCGCATGGTGGTGCGGGCTGCGCAGGCATTTGAGATGCGCCAAGCCATCGAAGGCATAGTCGTCGTAAAAGGGCGAGCGGCCGGTGACATGGCCGGCGATGTCCTGGCGCTGGGTCGGCTTGCCGATCTCGTTCAGGTTGTCGTCGCGCTCGTCGCGGAAGAGCTCCTTGCGGAATTCGATCACAGCTCCCTCCTCATGCCGAGCGCCGACCGGCCATGCGCGACGCCGCGTCGAGCATCGCCGTGATGATCGGCTCGTAGCCGGTGCAGCGGCAGATATTGCCCGCGATGGCCTCGACGACATCAAGCCGCGAGGGTGCCGGGTTCCTGTCGAGGAGCGCCTTGGCGGCCATCAGCATGCCGGGCGTGCAATAACCGCATTGCGCGGCGAAATTGTCCACGAAGGCCTGCTGCAAGGGATGGAGTTCCGTGCCTTTGGCAAGGCCTGACGCGGTCTCGACCACGCGCCCCGCCATGGTCTCGGCTAATGTCAGGCAGGCGAGCTGCGGCGCGCCGTCGACGAGCACCGTGCAGCAGCCGCAGGTGCCCTGGCCGCAGCCATATTTCGGCGCGAAATCGCCCAATCCGCGCCGCAGCACGTCGAGCAGGTTCTGGCCCTCCTCGACGAAGACCGCCTGGTCGCGGCCGTTGTGGCGGAACTCGATGGGCTTGCGTGGCATGGCTACGGCGCCTCGTCGAGCAGCAGCCGCCGGAGGTGAACGGGCGCCACTTCGCGCCGGTACCAGCTCGACGCCAGCGCGTCGGTCGGCGGGTCGAGCCCTTCGGTCGCGGCGGCGAGCGCGGGCGCGATGCCTGCCGCATCGAGGCTTCGCCCCTCGAGCGCCCGCTCCACTGCCTTGGCCCTGAGCGGCGTCGGCCCCATGGCCCCATAGGCCAAGCGGACGCCCGACACCCGGCCGCCCGACACCCGGCCGCCGGACGACGGCAGATAGGCCGCGATCGACATCACCGACACGCCCTTCGGCTTGACACGGGCGACCTTCCTGAAGCGGAAGGCCGTAGGATCGCGCGGCCGGATGATGGTGATCGAGACCACGATGGCGCGCGGCTCGCGCTCGCGCACTTTGAGGAAATCCTCGAGAGTCATCGGCCGGCCGCCACCGGCGAGCGTCACCATGCCGTCGAGCACCAGCAGCGCCGCGGTGAAGTCTCCGTAGGGCGCGGCGGCGAAGAGGTTGCCGCCGACCGTCGCCAGGGTGCGGACGGCCGGGCCGCCGATGGTCCTCGCCACCGGTGCCAGAAAGCCGAGGTCGCGGTTCGCCATGACCTCGGCCATGGTGACGCCGGCCCCGAGCGTGATGCGGTCGCCTTCGGGCTTGACCTGCCGCAACGCCGGGTCGGTGATGCGGATCACCGTGTCGAACGCCTGCGTGCCTTCGTTCAAGGCACGCATGACGAGTGTGCCACCGCCGAAGACCCGCGCCGAGCGGCTGGCGACGAGCGCGCGCGACGCCTCCTCGATGCCCGCATAGGTCTTCACGCTGACCGGCATCAGGCGGTCCCTCCGGCCGGCAGGCCGAGATGGGCGCGCACCGCCCTGAAGCCCGCCTCATAGATGTTCTCGCGGACCATGGCTTCGAGCGTCTTCTCCTGGCCGGGCGGCGTGTCGAAGCGGCAGTGCCAGCGCCAGAAGGTGCGGTCGCCGTCGGTGACCGGCACCAGCCGGACATGGGCCACGTAGTTCAGGAGCGGCACTGGCGTATCGAGCAGGCAATAGCTGAAGGCCATGTCGGCGTCCGACAGCATCAGCAACTGTTCGCGCAGCTCGGAGCCATCCTTCAGGTGGAAGCGCCGCACGCAGCCGACCTTGTCGAACGGCAGGCCGCGCTCGATCTGGCTGTCGGCGACCGCCGGATGCCAGCGATCGTGCCCGTTGAAGTCGCGCAGCACGGCCCACACGGTTTCGACCGGCGCGTCGACGATGGTGCTCCTGTCGATTTTTACCATCCGGATCTCCACATGGCACTCTGCGGAGCCCGGTCATGAGGCGTTGACGAAGTCTTTGGGGCACCCCCTTCTCCCCTTGCGGGAGAAGGTGGACCGGCGAAGCCGGGCCGGATGAGGGGTAAGCGATGGGCGAAAGCCGGCAGCCGATCGCCAAGGCGCGTTCGCTGCGGGCGAGCAGCACGGAGGCTGAACGAAAGCTCTGGCGTGTTCTTCGCGGTCGTCGCCTCGCGGCGCTCACGTGGTGGCGTCAGGTCCCACTCGGCCGTTACATCGTCGATTTCGTCTGCTTCGAGCACCGCCTGATCGTCGAATGCGACGGTTCCCAGCGCGACGAAAGCCCGCGCGACGAGATCCGAGATGCGTGGCTGCGGCAACAAGGCCTCACCATCGTCCGCTTCTGGAACCACGAGGTCCTGAACGCGCCCGAATCCGTGACCGATACGATCCCTGGCCGCGCCGGCCTGCCGTTCTGCCGGCGTTTTAGGGCTTCGCGACCCCTCATCCGCCTCGTCTTCGACGACGCCCCTTCTCCCGCAAGGGGAGAAGGGGGTGCCTCGTCCGGCGAGGTTGGCGTCCTTCTCTCCTTGCGGGAGAAGGTGGACCGGCGAAGCCGGGCCGGGTGAGGGGTAGAGCACGCTCATTCGCTCACCGCCCCGGGAAATGGCGTTTCAGCGAATCGAACCCGGCCTGGAACACATTGGTGCCGATGCCGGTCATGAGCGCTTCCGCGTTCTCCGCCGCGCAGTCGAATTCGGCCGTCCATTCGACAAAGGTGCGGTCGCCGTCGCTGACCGGGGTCAGCCGCAGCGTCGCGACATAGTCGCTGAGCGGCATCGGGCTTTCGAGGATCGCATAGGTGCAGAACATGTCGTAGTCGGAGAGGCCCAAAAGCTTCTCGCGGATGCGATCGCCGTTCTGAAGGCGGAAGTCGCGCACGCAGCCGATGCGGTCGGCCGGCTCGCCGTTCTCGATGCGGCTCTCACGGATGCCGGGGTGCCATTTCGGCAAGCCGTTGAAGTCGCGCACACGCTCCCAGACTTTTGCCGCGGGCGCGCTGACGACGGTGGAGACGAAGACGCGCGGCATCAGTAAGTCTCCCGGCTCGATGATGAGGTCGTCTTACCCCTCATCCGGGGCTGCGCGCCACCTTCTCCCGCAAGGGGAGACGGGAATGCTTCGTCCTGCAACATTAGCGTCCTTCTCCCCTTGCGGGAGAAGAGCCTGTCCTGAGCTTGCCGAAGGATGTCACGGCGAAAACCGTTACGGATGAGGGGTGAGGCGAAGCCTTGCATGACGATCACTCCTTCGCGGGCGGCTTGCCGCCACCAGAACCACCCGGCTTGGCCACATCCTTGGCGATGCGCTGCAGGTCGCTCGCCTCGCGGATCAGGCCGCCCATCTTGGAGAGGCTGCCGCCCTCGATGCCGAGATCGGCGAGCAGGCTGTCGACGAGCGGCGCCTGCACCCGGTAGCGCAGGGCCGAATCGATGACCTCATCGGTGGCGCTTCGGCCGCCGCTGCCGCCGCCTCCGCCGAGGCCGTCGAGCTGCATGATGCGGATGTCGTGGATCTTCTCCATCGGCTTGACCGAGGCCGCGACGATGCCCTCGACCCGGTCGAGCAGCTTGCGCTTGAACAGCGAGGCGCGGGCCGGCTCGGAGAGCACATTCTCGGCCTCGTTGATGAGCCGCTGCGCTTCCGCCTCGACGGCGCGGCGCACGCGCTCGGCGTCGGCGGCGATCTTCTCGCGCTCGGCGGCGATCTCGGCCATCATGACTTCGACGGTGCGGCGGCGGCTGGCCTCCTCGGTCTCGCGGGCGGTCTTGATGCTCTCCTCGGCCTCGGCCGCGCGGGCGCGGGCCGTGTCGGCTGCGGCGCGGGCCGCCGATTCCTCGAGCGAGGCCTGATAGAGCGCGATGGCCTTTTCCATCTGGGCCAGATCGACGGCGCGCTCGCGCTCGATCTCGAGCTTGCGGCGGTCGCGCTCGTGCGTGATGCGTGCCTCGTCGAGGCCGCGCTCGGAGACGATGCGGGCCCGCTCGATCTCCTCGCGCGAGGCGATCTCGGCCTCGCGCAGCGCCTGGACGCGGGCGATCTCGAGCTGCTCGGAAGAGCGGCGGCGCTCCAGCCTCGCCGCATCGAGCACCTTCTCGCGGTTAATGTCGGTGCTCTCGACATCGCGCTTGGCCGCGATCTCGGCCCGCCGCACGCGCGCTTCGGCCTCGACCCGTTCGGCACGGCGGTCCGCGAGCTCGATGATGCGTGCCTCTTCGGCCTCCTCCACGGCGCGCTTGCGCGTGATGTCGATCAGTTCGCGCTCTTGCTGCGAACCGATACGGTTCTGTTCGAGCGCGAGTTCGACGGCGATGCGCTGCCGCTCGATCGTCTCGCGCCGCTTGAGGTCGGCGGTCTCGACAGATTCGTCGCGGGCGATCTCCCGGGCGCGGACCTCGGCCTCGGTCTCGATGCGCTCGCGGCTGATCTTTGCCTCCTGGGCGATGCGGGCCGCCTCGACCGCCTGGCGTGACGCGATCTCGGCCTCCTCCACGGCCTGCAGGCGCTCGATCTCAAGCGTGCGGACGCGGCGGTCGGCGCCGATACGCTCCTGGTCGACCTCCAGCGCCTGGGTGATGCGCAGCCGCTCGGTCGCCTCGCGCGCCGTGATCTCGGCCTCCTCCAGCGACCGGTTGCGGGCGATCTCGCGACGGCGGATATCTTCCTCGCCGGCGATACGCGCTTCGGCGAGCCCGCGCTCCTGGGCGATGCGCGCCCGCTCGGTGCCCTCGCGCGCCGCGATCTCGGCCTGGTCGAGGCTGCGCTGCCGCTCGATCTCCTGGGCGCGGGTTTCGAGGTCGCGCGTGATGCGGGCCTCGATGACGGCGCGCTCCTGGTCGATGCGGGAGCGTTCCGTCGCCTCGGTGGCGGCGATCTCGGCCGCCTGGATGAAGCGCTGCCGCTCGATCTCCAGCGCCTGGGTCTCGCGCTCATTGGCGATGCGCGCCTCGGACAGCGCGCGCTGCTGGAGGATGCGGGCGCGCTCGATCCCCTCGCGCAGCGCGATCTCGGCCGATTCCACCACCTGCTGCCGATCGAGCTCGCGCTGGCGGATGTCGCGCTCCGACTGGATGCGGGCTTCCGCGATGGCGTGATCGTTGGCGATGCGCGAGCGCTCGATCGTCTCGCGGGCGAGGAGCTGGGCGCGCTCGGCGAGCGTGTCGCGCTCCGCCCTCTCGCGGGCGAGCTCGGCGCGCTGTTCGGCACGGCGGAACTCGATCTCGCGCTCCTGTTCGAGCCGGGCGTGTTCGCTCTCGCGTTCGATATCGAGCGCCTGGCGCTCGGCCTCGAGGTTGCGCGCCCGGATCTGGATGACGGCATCCTGCTCGATGTCGTTGCGCAGCTTGCGGCGCGACTCGATGGTCTGGATGAGCTGGGTCAGGCCCTCGGCATCGAACCTGTTGGACGGGTTGAAATATTCGAGCCCGGCCTGGTCGAGGTCGAGGATCGCCACCGATTCGAGTTCGAGACCGTTCTGCGACAGGCCGAGCTGCGCCAGCTCGCGCACCCGCTCGATATAGAGGTTCGGCCCCTGGTGCATCTCGTCCATGCTCATCTCGGCCGCGATGGCGCGCAGCGCCGATTCGAACTTGCCGACGAGCAGGCCGCGCAGCGTATCGGCCTCCAGCGTGCGGCGGCCGAGGGTGGAGGCCGCAAGCGACACCGCCTCGCGGGTGGCGCGTACGCGCACGTAGAACTCGGCCTTGACGTCGACACGCATGCGGTCGCGGCTGATCAGCGCTTGGTCGCGCGCCCGCGTGACTTCGAGCGGCAGCGTGTTCATCGCCACGGGCGTGATGTCGTGGATGATCGGCCAGACGAAGGCGCCGCCGTCGATCACCACCTTCTCGCCGAAGAGCCCGGTGCGGACGAAAGCGATCTCCTTGGTCGAGCGCCGGTAGAGCCATTGCATCACGTAGTAGAGGATGGCGATGGCGATGACCGCCAGGATGAGCCAGAGGATGAGCTGGCCGATCAATTGCCCCGTCATGGCCATTTCCCCGATCGTGTAGTTTCGAGCAACCCCTCATCCGTCGCCGCTTCGCGTCGACACCTTCTCCCGCAAGGGGAGAAGGGGTGCCCAGTCCTGCTTCGTTGGCGCCCTTCTCCCCTTGCGGGAGAAGGTGCCTTGCCGGAGGCAAGGCGGATGAGGGGTGAAGGCATCATCGCCGGATCCCCTTGAACGCCCGCGTCTGCTCGGTCAGGGCGCCCTCGACCGGCAGCCGCTCCATCGAGGAGGCGCCGTAGAAGCCGTGGCAGTTCGACGTGTTGCGCAGGATGTATTCGGCATCGGCCGGCATCGCCACCGGGCCGCCATGCACCAGCACCAGGCAATCGGGCTTGACGGCGAGCGCCGCCGCCGCCCAGGCCTCGACCTTGGCCGGACAATCCTCCAGCTTCAGGGCCGTATCGGCGCCAATCAGGCCGCCGGTGGTCAGGCCGAGATGGCAGACGACGATATCGGCACCAACCTGCGCCATGGCTTTCGCGTCGGCCGCGCAGAACACGTAGGGCGTCGTCAAGAGGTCGAGCGCCCGCGCCTTGGCGATCATCTCGACTTCGAGCCCGTAGGACATGCCGGTCTCTTCCAGATTGG
Organism: Lichenihabitans sp.; assembly: GCA_965277115.1. Taxonomy (GTDB): domain Bacteria; phylum Pseudomonadota; class Alphaproteobacteria; order Rhizobiales; family Beijerinckiaceae; genus Lichenihabitans. The sequence continues at coordinate 27,459 of CBDIBY010000005.1, forward strand.
CCCGGAAAGTGCCGTCGATGAGGCCAACGGTCGGAAAGTTCTGCACGCCGGAAAAACCGAGGCGCTTCAACTCGGGCAGGAACACGTCCATGTCGCGGAACGGGTCGGTGCCGTTGACGCCCGCCAGCACCGGCGTGTGCTTGACGACCGGCAAGACCTCGCGGCCCATATCGACCACGATAGCATTGGCGTCGCCATAGGCGAGCAGGCCGGCGAGCGAGCCGCGCCCGGCCATGCGGTAGCGGCCGGAATTGTAGATCACGATGAGGTCGATGCCGCCGGCCTCCTCGCATTTGGCCGAGAGGCCGGTGCCGGCGCCACCCCCCACGATGGGCTCGCCGCGCGCCGCCATGGCACGGAATCTTTCCAGGATTTTTCCACGCGGAACGAGCGTCATGCGGTTTCCGATTGATTGTTTGGCCGACCCCTCATCCGTCCGTTGCTGCGCAACGGCCACCTTCTCCCGCAAGGGGAGAAGGGCGCTAAACTCGCCGGACCTTCCTTCTCCCCTTGCGGGAGAAGGTGCCCTGCAAAGCAGGGCGGATGAGGGGTAAAACCGATCATCGGACCCTCTCGCGGCGTGCCACGCGCGGCTTGATGTTGATCTCGCGATAGGCGGCGAGCGCCTCGGCCACGAAGGCCGGATCGTTGATCGCATGGGCCGAGCGGATGAGCCGCCGGCTCGCCGTGACCCTGACGGTCTTCTCCAGTGCGTCGAAGAGGGCCGCATCGGCGGCGGGATCATAGAAGGGCTCGCCCGGCCGGTCGATCAGCGAGACGCCGCCCTGCGGCAGGAGAAAGCGGACCGGGCCGTCCATGCGGTTGAGCCGTTCGCCGATCCAGCGGCCCATGGCGGCATTCTCGTCCGCCGTGGTGCGCATCAGCGTCACTTGCGGGTTGTGCTCGTAGAGCAGCCGGCCGCGGTAGCGCTCGGGCACCGTATCGGGCGCGCCGAAATTGACCATGTCGAGCGCCCCGACCGAGCCCACATAAGGGATGCGCCGGCGGATCACGGCGCCGAACCGGTCTTCCGTCGCCGGAAACACCCCGCCGAACAGGAGATCGCAGACCTCCGTCGTGGTCATATCGAGGACGCTGCCGATCAGCCCGGCCTCGACCAGCGCTTCCATCGATTGGCCGCCGATGCCGGTGGCGTGGAACACCAGGCAGTCGGCCTCGGTCTCCAAGGCCTTGGCGAGCGCCTGCACGCAGGGCGTCGTCACGCCGAACATGGTGAGGCCGACGGCGGGCTTGTCCGTTTTCGGCGCCACCGGAGCCGCCGCCTTGCGCGCCTTGACCATCCCGGCGAGCGCCTGCGCGCCATTGCCGAGCACCGTGCGGGTGATGGCGTTCAGTCCCTGAACATCCGCCACGGCATGCATCATCATCATGTCGCTCGGGCCGACATAGGCGCGCACGTCGCTCGCAGCGACGGTCGAGATCATCACTTTGGGCACGCCGATCGGCAGCGCCCGCATGGCGGCCGTGATCATGGCGGTGTTGCCCGAGCCGCCGGCACCGATGATCCCTGCCACCCGCTGGCGCCTGATCCAGGCCTCGAAGGCCTGCGTCATGCCGGCCACCGAGCGCCCCCGGTCGCCGGTGAAGACGGCGCTCGGCCCGCGCGGATGATAGGCCGCGATCTGGTGGGCCGGGACATCGGCGCCCGAATGCGTGCCGGAGGTCGAGAGGTCGGCGAGCCTTGGTGCGAGCCCCTGCGCCTTGAGGAGGTCGCGGATGAAGCGCAGCTCGGGCCCCTTGGTATCGAGCGTACCGGCCACCAGCACGACGGCGTCGCCCCCGGACGAGCGAGCGCGCAGCTCGGCCGGCTCGACGGGCAGGTCCGACACCTCCGAGATGGTGCGTGCCGCCTCGACGATGACCCGCACCGGCGCCGGTCGCGACCAGCGCGTCGGCTGAACCGGGTTCGACAGGTAGATCTTGCGCGGACTGCTCGCCATGGCCGGTGGCGCCTCGGCCGACGGCGCGGTCTCGGGCGGCACAGGCTCGTTCGCGTGGCGGCCGACACCGAGCAGGCGACGCTGCAGGTCGAGATCGGCCGCGAGCTCGCCCGCGTCGACGACGCGATTGACGCGGCCGTTGACCATGATGGCGACGCGATCGGCGATGGCGGTCGCGACCCCGATATTCTGCTCGATGACGAGCACGTCGACATCACCTTCCCCGGCGAGACGGAGCAGCATCTCCTCGACCTGGGCGACGATGACGGGGGCGAGACCCTCGGTCGGCTCGTCCATCACCAGAAGGCGCGGGTTGAGCAGCAGGGCGCGCGAGATGGCGAGCATCTGCTGTTCGCCGCCCGAGAGCTGGGCGCCGCCGTTGCCGCGGCGTTCGGCCAGGCGAGGGAAGGCGGCGTAGATGCGATCGAGCGACCAGGCGCCGCCGCGCCGCTCGACGAGGCGCAGGTGCTCGTCGACGGTGAGCGATCGCCACAGCCGTCGTCCCTGCGGCACGTAGCCGACGCCGAGCCGGGCGATCTCGGCCGGCGCCATGCCGGCGAGGTCGCGGCCGGCGAAGCGGATCGTGCCGCCCGAGACCCGCACCAGGCCCATGATGGCCTTGCACAGCGTCGTCTTGCCCATGCCGTTGCGGCCGACGACGGAGAGCACACCTTTGCTCAGGGAGAGATCGACGCCCTGGAGCGCATGCGAGGCGCCGTAGTGGACGTGGAGGTCGCGGATCTCGAGGACCGGCGCCGTGACGCGCGTGCTCTTATGGGGACCTTCACTCATGGCCGCCCCCGAGATAGAGCCGCTGCACCTCGGGATCGGCCTCGATTTCCTCGGGCGCGCCTTCCTTGAAGATGCGGCCGTTGTGCATCATCGTCACGCTCTCGGCGACGCGCAGCGCCACATCCATGTCGTGCTCGATCAGGATGAAGCCCATGTGGCCGGGCAGGTTCGTCAGGATCTCGACGAGTTCGCTCCGTTCCGTCGGCGACAGGCCGGCCGCCGGCTCGTCGAACAGCACGAAGCGCGGCGCCCCGGCAAGCGCCAGGGCGATCTCGAGCTGGCGCTGTTGGCCATAGGAGAGGTCGGAGACCTTGGTGTCCTTGATCTCGGCGAGATGCACGGCCTCGGTCAACCGCTCGGCCGTCGCCGTCAGCGCGTCGTCGCGGCGCGGCCGCAGGACCGAGAAGCGGCGGCGCGACACCCCGCAGCAGGCGAGATAGACGTTGTCGAGCACGCTGAGCCCGGTGAAGAGCAGCGAGATCTGGTAGGTCCGGCGCAGCCCGCGCCGGATGCGCTCATGCGCCGGGAACTGCGTCACGTCCTCGCCGAACAGCCGGATGGTGCCGGAGCTCGGCAGGAAGTCGCCGGTGATGCAGTTGAACAGCGTCGTCTTGCCGGCGCCGTTCGAGCCGAGCACGGCACGCCTTTCGCCGGGCTTGACCGAAAGCGTGACGTCGCTCAGCGCGGCCAGCGCCCCGAAGAGCTTGGTCACGCCGCGCAGTTCGAGCGCATTGGCGGTTCCCGCCGCGAGGAGCCGGCCGGCGACGCCCAAGCCTTGCGCCACCGCGCTCATCGGCGTGCCTCCCGGCCTCGGGCCAGGCGATCGCTGTCCGTCGCGGCGCGGCGCCAGTGCGTCCATAGCCCGAGGATCCCGTCAGGCGAGAAGAACACGATGATGAGGAAGCCGAGACCGATCAGCAGTTCGAACCGCTCGCCCGAGAGGCCGACGGCGACGAGCGCATCGAGCGCGAAGGTGCGCAGCAGTACATAGATCAGCGCCCCGATGAAGGGGCCGATCGGATGGCCGATGCCGCCGACGACCGCGATGATCAGGATGTCGATGGCCGGACCGACCGCCGCCGTGCCGGGCGAGACCTGGGCGTTGAGCCACACCAGCAGCACGCCCGCCACCGCCGCGATAGCGCTCGCGAAGGCGTAGGCCGCGATGCGATGGGCCGTGACGTCGAAGCCCAACGCCTCCATGCGTCGCGCATTGTCGCGCACGCCCTGCAGGGCGAGGCCGAAGGGTGCGCGAGAGACATAGAGCACCGCCGCATAGGCCGCCGCCGCGCAGGCCAGCACGAGTTCGTAGAAAGGCGTCGGCTCCCGCCACCTGATGCCAAAAGCTTTCGGCGGCACCACCTGGTTGAAGCCGGTGAAGCCGTTGAAGATGGCGTAGTTCTGCTGGGTGAAATAGAAGAACGCCGCCGCGATGGCGAGCGTGATCATGATCGTGTAGATGCCCGCCGTGCGCACCGCGAGCGCCCCGACGGCGGCCCCGAACAGGGTGGCGACGAAGATCGCCGCCGGCACCGCCAGCCACCAGGCCCAGTTGAGGCTGATGGCCGCGACCGCGCTCGAGCCGAAGATCGCGACCAGATAGGCCGCGAGACCCGCCACCGTCATCTGCACCAAGCTCACCATCCCGCCATAGCCGGCGAGGAACATGAGGCTCAGCGCGATCATGCCGAGGATCATCGACCAGCCGAGGATCTGCAGCAGCACGAACTCGCTGCAGAAGGCCGGCGCTAGGATCAGCAGGGCGGCGCCGATCGCATAGATCGGTGCGGCGTCGCTCGCTGTCGGCGCCGACTTGCGCGGCGTCACCGCGGCCCGGTTGGGAATGGCGGCCATGGCTCAGCGCCCGCTCGCCACGAGGCCCTGCGGCCGGAAGGCCAGCACGACGACCATGATCAGGAAGGTCAGCACCACCGCATAGGTCGGGAAATAGACCGAGCCGAATTGTTCGGAGAGGCCGATGATCAGCGCGCCGAGCGCCGCGCCGGGGATCGAGCCCATGCCGCCGACGATGACGACGACAAGCGAGGCAAGCAGGAAGCGGATGTCCTCGCCCGGCGCGATCGACTGGAACGTGCCCCCGACGACGCCGGCGATGCCGGCGAGGCCCGCCCCGAAGGCGAAGACCAGCACGAAGACGCGCTGGATGCGCACGCCGGTCGCCGCCAGCATCTCGCGGTCGTCGACGCCGGCCCGCACCAGCATGCCGATACGGGTGCGGTTCAGCACCAGCCACATGGCGATGCCGAGCACCGCGGCGGCAAGCAGGATGGCCAGCCGCACGACCGGATAGGTCAGGAACACCGCCTCGCCGTTGCTCTTCACGGCGGTGACGAGCGGCAGCCTGACCGGGCCGGAGAGCCAGTCGGGCGCCAGGATCTGGTAGAAATCGCCGCCCCAGATCCACAGCATGATGTCGGCCAGCACGATGGAGATGCCGATCGTCACCAGGGTCTGGCGCAGGTCCTGGCCCTCCATGCGGCGGAACACGAAAAACTGCAGTAGCACGCCGAGCGCGCCCACGACGATGAAGGCCGCGACGAAGCTCAAGACCCAGTAGCCGGTCACGACCGAGGTCTCGTAGCCGACATAGCCGCCGAGCATGTAGAGCGAGCCATGGGCGAGGTTGACGTTGCGCATCAGCCCGAAGATGAGAGTGAAGCCGCTGGCGACGAGGAAGTAGAGCGCGCCTAGCGTCACGCCGTTGAGGAAGGCGTTGAGGAAGATCTTCTTGCTGCCGGCCCAGTCCTGCAGCCCCGGCGGCCAGGGCGCGAAGATCGCCCACAGGAAGGCGGCCGCGGCGATGAAGACGACGAGTGCAGCGAGTGGATGGCGCTCGACGAAGCGGCTCATGCCGCGCCCGGCCGCAGCCGACCGGCCATCCCGTCTCCTCTATCGCGATCCCCTGCCATCATCGATCGGGCACGTCCCTGTCCCAGCATTGCCGCCGGCTTGCGGCTCCCGGCCCTTCCGGCCTTGTCAGCCAAGTCTAGTCGCCGGACCGGAGCCTTGCATACCCGACAGTCTGCTCTCGTCGTGTCTTCGTATCCATCTTTTTGCTACGCCGATCAGGCGAAGCTGGAGGCGACGCGGCGGTAGTCGCTCGGCGGAACGCCGACATTGGTGCAGAAGAAACGCGTGAAACTCGCCTGCGAGGCGAAGCCGAGATCGAGGCCGATCGAGGTCACGGCGTCGGACGAGCGCGTCAGCCGGTCGATCGCCGCCTCCATGCGCAGCGTGTTCAGATAGATGTTCGGCGTGATCCCGACATGCTGGCGGAAGAGCTTGTAGAAATGCGGACGCGACAGGCCGACGTCGCGGGCGATGAGGTCGATGGCGCCGTCGTCGCCGATCCGCGATTGCATCAGGCGGATCGAGTTCCTGATCCGGTAGTCGCGGTAAGTGCAGGCGGGACCGGCGTCGAGCGGCGCGGCGGAGCGGCTCCAGGTCTGCTCCAGGCAGGCGCCGGTCAGGTCGTGGAGATGGCCCTCGAAATCGTTCGAGACGGCTTCGCCGAGCAGCAGGGCCGTGAGCCGCTGCAGCTGCCGGATGACCGGGCCGCTCATGCTCACCAGCGGGCGGCCGAAGCGCAGGTCCGGCGGCCCGGCCTGAGCGCTGCCGTGAAACCATGTCGGCACGATATAGAGCACGAGCGCCACGACATCGCGGTCTGGACCGCCGGGGTCGAAACTGTGCGGCTGCCACGGGCCGACCGCCACGCCGCAGCCTTGGTCGAGGGGATAGGGCGCCTCGCAGACCGTGATCCGTGCCGCCGGCCCCTGGATGTGGAAGGTCAGGTGACCCTCGCGATGGGCATGGGTCAGGAAGGCGCGGTTCAGCCGGTAGATCGCGGCGCGTCCGAACCGGCCGTGACGCACGGCAAGGGCGGTGCTCATCTCTCCTCCCTGGCACTGCCGCGACGCTCCGCCGGCCCGATCGCATGCCGATCATCGGGCCGTGGCGCCGGACAATGATGGCGAAGCCCGGCGCCGGCCGGCGGCGGACCTCGGCGTTTCCTCGCACCCGCCCGCGGCGCTCCGCGGAACGGGCCTCAGGGAGGATTGAAGGATCAATCGTCGTCCCGGTCAAGGGAGGCGCAGGACGATGAGCGGCCGCCGAGGTCTCCGAGCAGGTTCGCGGGCACGCCGCTACGGCCGCCCTAGAGCACGATCGGTTTAGGTTGAATCGCTTCGCGATCCTAAACCGATGAACGTGCTCGCTCTTTTAATGCTGGAGCAGATCGGCAACAGCCGATCATGCTCTAAAGGTCGACCTCGCCGCCGTCGTAGACGATGCCGCAGCATCCGTGTCGGGGTCGAAAATGGCGTCGTTCCACGCGTTTCGACATCGAGCCCCGACCGGCCAGGGGATCGGCAAGAACCATGGTTTCCGACCTATCGGTCGATATGACGGTCCCGAGCGGCGGCGGCGCGGACAGCGGCAGGCGGCCGATCCCGCCGGTTCAGGGGTGAGACCGAGCAGCGTCGCCTGCGTGAGATCGAGCCAGGCGAGATGGGCCGCACGTCCCACGTCACCCGCCTCCCGGGATATTGGCGCAATCGGCAGCGATGCGGATCATGGGCGCTTGATCACCCGGTTGCGGAAGTGAGCGCGGGCGCGCTGCAGGTTGGCCTTGCCGTCGAGGACGGCGCGCATCATGGCCTCCTCGGCTGCCGCCGCATCGCCGCGATTGATCGCCTCGAAGATCGCCACATGCGTCGCGAGGTCCTCGTCGAAGCGGGCCTCGTTCTCCTCCAGCACCTCCTGCTGGATGCGGAAGCTGACTTGCAGGAAGTTGGCCACCGTATGGGCGAAGCGCTTCAAGAGCATGTTGTGCGAGGCGGCGAACACGGCCATGTGGAAGCGCACGTCGGCCCGCGCATAGGCGGCCGCATCGCCGATCGCCGCCCGCATGCCGGCGCAGGCCTCGGCGATCCGCGCGATGTCGTCGAGGCTGGCGCGGCCCGCCGCGAAGCGCGCCGCCGGCGGTTCGACGAGCTGGCGCATCTCGATCAGGTCCTTGAGGATGTCCGGGTCGACGCCGTCGAGCGTGTGCCAGGCCAGAACGTCGCCGTCGAAGATGTTCCATTCGTCGCGCGCCCTGACGCGGGTGCCGACCTTCTGGCGCGTTTCGACGAGGCCCTTGGCGGAGAGGACCTTGATCGCCTCGCGGATCGTGGTGCGGCTGGCGCCGTGGATGTCCATGAGCTCCGCCTCGCGCGGCAGCAGCATGCCGGGGGGATAGAGCCCGCGCACGATGCTCTCGCCGAGCGTGCGGATCAGCCGGCCCTGCACGCCGCGCAGCCGGTAGCTCGTCGAGCCGAGGCCGGCGGCCTGCCGGTCGGCGGAGGGCTCGTCCTGCGTCCCTGCACGATCCATGTCCGTGAGAAGAATCATCGTGCCGGTCTTCCGCTCGTCGGCCTCAGGCGAGGTCCGGCGTGGCAAAGATGCGCTCGCCGCGAACCTTGATCTCGACATCGACGATATAGGTCTTGAGCGCCTCCCGATCGATGTCGAGGCCGAGGCCGGGCGCGTCCGGCACGGCGATCTCGCCATGCGCGTCGCGCGCGATGTGGTTGCGGGTCAGGTCGATGGCGAGCTGCTTCGGCGCGACGGGGAATTCGCACAGGCGATGATCGCGCAGGCCTGCGAAGGGCTGGAGCGAGGCGCTCAACGCCAGATGCGAGGTGAAGGTGTGGTTGACGAAGGTGACGCCCTTGGCCACCGCATAATCGGCGATGGCCTTGGCCGGGCCGATGCCGCCGATCCTGCCGCAATCGATCTGGATGAACCCCACATGGCCGTAATCGATGAGCTGGCGCGCCATGAAGACGTTATGGGCGCCCTCCCCGCCCGCGATCCGCACTCTCGGGCTCCGCCCGGCCAGGGCGCCGTAGGCGTCGAGGGCGCTGGCATGGAACGGCTCCTCGAGCCAGACGGCGCCCGCCGCCTCGAGCGCGGGCAGCCGGGCCGCGGCGGCCTCGACATCCTCGCCAAAAATCTGTCCGACGTCGACGAGCAGGATGGCGTCCGGGCCGAGGCCTTCGCGGGCCGCCATCACATGGTCGCGGTCGGTCTCGAGCGAACCGCGCCCGATCGGGCCCCAGCCGAACTTGACGGCCGCGAAACCGGCGTCGCGCGACGCCCTGCCGCGCTCAAGGGTCTGCTGCGGCACGGCGCCGAACAGCTGCGACGCATAGGGCGTCTTCGTCTCGGCGCGCCGGTAGCCGAGCAGCTTCCACACCGGCTCGCCCCGCGCCTTGCCGACGAGATCCCAAAGCGCCATCTCGACGCCCGACCAGGTATGGGCCGCCTGCAGCAGGTCCATGCTGTCGTAGCCGACGAGCGCGGCGATGCGGGCGATATCCGCCGGGCCGTCGAGGCTCTGGCCGAGCACCGAGGCGCCGACGGGACGGCAGACGCCGTGCGACATCGGGCACACGAAGGCTGCGATCGACACCAGCGGAGAGGCCTCGCATTCGCCCCAGCCGACGTGGCCCCCGGCACCGACCCGCACGAGCAGGGCGTCCTGGCTGCCGTCCGCCTCCGTGGTGATCGTCGGCATCGCCAGATAGAAGAAATCCACCGTATCGATCTTCATGGGACGACAGAACTCCAGGCTGTCAAAGCGCACGGTTGCCGGCGCGCTGCTGCATGAGGCCGACCGCGAGGGTGACGCCGGCGGCGAAGACGAGAATGAGGGTCGCGAGAGCGTTGATCTCCGGTACGAAGCCGACCCGCATCATGCCCCAAAGACGAATGGGCAACGTGGTGTTCGACCCCGCCAGGAACAGGGTGATCAGAGTCTCGTCGAACGACATCGAAAAGGCGAGGAGGCCGCCGGCGATCAGCGCCGGGCGCAGCTGCGGCAGAACGACGAGCCGGAGCGTCTGCCACTGCGAGGCGCCAAGATCGAGCGACGCTTCGGTCAGGCTGCGGCCCAACAGCTGCAGCCGAACCAGAATGGTGCGGTAGATGATCGGCACGATGAAGACGACGTGCCCGACGATGATGGTGAGGATGCCTCGTTCTATTCCGAGTTGCCGGAAGAAGATCAGCAGCGCCAGGCCGGTTATGATCGGCGGCAGCAGGAAAGGCAGGAAGATCAGGACCTGCATCAGAGTGCCGAGTGCGCGCCGCGCCGTGACGAAGTAGAACGCGAAGACGAGGCCGAGCCCCAGCGCCAGAACCGTTGCCACCGCGCCGACGAAGCAGGTCGTCATGAGGGCTGAAAGGATGTCGTCGTTCACCCACAGACGGGCATAGGGTTCGAGCGAGAACGGCGCGAACGAGATGACGCCCCGCAACCGGACGAGTTGGAAGAACGAGAGCGCCGACACGGCGACGAGCGGCGCGTAAAGACCCGTGAAGGCCGCGGCGGTCATGATGCCGAGCCCGATATCGAGCGCACCGACGCGCCGGCTCATCGGACGTGCTCTTTGCGCAGGAAAAGTCCGGCGAGCGCGACGGCCATCAAGGCGGTGCCGAGCAGGATGACCGCGAAGGCCGAGCCGAGCGGCCAGTTGAGCGCCAGCCCGAACTGACTGAAGACGATGCGCCCGAAGGTGAAACCTTCGGTCCCGCCGACCATCTGCGGCGTGACGAAATCCCCGAACGTCAGGACGAAGGTGAAGACCGCGGCGACGACGATCCCCGGTATCGCCAGCGGCGCGACGATGTGGAGCAGTTCGTCGCGGGTGCCGCCGCCGAGATCCGCTGACGCTGCGGGATAGTTCGCCGGGATGCGGTCGAGCGCCAGATAGATCGGCAGGACCGCGTAAGGGAGGTATAGAATCGCCAGCGTCAGGAAGATCGCGGTGCGGCTGAAGAGCAGCGCCCCGATGGGCTGGTCGATCAGGCCGAGCGCCAGCAGGCCTTCATTGAAGAGTCCGCGCTGCCCCAGAATCCCGCGGATCGAATAGACCTTGATGATGTAGCTCATGAACAGCGGCAGCACGAAGATCATCAGCAACAGGAAGCGGATGCGAACCGCGCGCCGGAAGATGAACAGCGCGACGGCCGACGCGAGTATCGTATTGAGGATCGTCACCTCGAGCGAGAGCAGCACGGTCGTTCCATAGACCGAGACATAGCCGCCATCGGTCAGGAATGCGGCATAATTGGCCAGGGTGAAGCGTGCGATGACATGGCCGTGATCGAGCGTCCAGACGCTGATGAGGACGAAGGACAGAATCGGCGCGAGCACGAAGATCACCGGCAGGCCGAGGTTGACCGTGTGCCAGGCGAGCTTGGGCAGGGTGGAACGCCCGCCGTTCATGGCGGCAACGATCCGGGCCGGCCGGGCTCCGCGATCACAGCGGTGTCGGCCGGGGACCACGAGACGGCGACGCGTTCGCCCGGCGCTTTTGCCGCGCCGCCGCCGAGTTGCCGCAGCTTGATGGTCAGGTCGGGTGCCGCGGCCGGGCTGACGTCGAGCATTGCCGTCGGCCCGAGGAAGCGGATGTCGGTCACCGTGCCGGCGATTTCATTCGCGCCTCCAGCCGCCGCCGTGACGTGCTCGGGCCGCACCGCCAAAAGCACCGGCCGGCCGGCCGAGACCGGCCCGCTCGCCACGCCGGCAAAGACGCCGAGCGGGGTTTCGACGCGGACGATCCCTCCATCGAGCGCCAAGACCTTGCCCTCGAGAACGTTGTTTTCGCCGAAAAAATTCGCGACGAAGGACGTTCGCGGCCGATGGTAGACCTCGTGCGGCGTTCCGTCCTGCTCGACACGGCCGTCACGCACCACGACGATGCGGTCGGACAGAACGATCGCCTCCTCCTGGTCATGCGTGATGAACACGAAGGCGATGCCCAGGCGCCGCTGGAGGTCCTTGAGAAAGCGCTGCATCTGGGCGCGCAGGTTCACGTCGAGCGCGGCGAGCGGTTCGTCGAGCAGGATGAGACGCGGCTCGCAGACGATGGCTCTCGCCAGCGCGACGCGCTGGCGCTGGCCGCCCGAAAGCTGCGCCGGATAGCGGTCGCCGAATTCCTCGAGGCCGACGGTCGCCAGAACCTCGGCGACGCGTCGCGCGATGTCCTGGCGTGGCGTGCCGCGGACACGCAGACCGTAACCCACATTCTTGCGCACGCTCATGTGGTGGAACAGGGCGTAGTCCTGAAAGACCGTATTGAAGGGTCGCCGGTTGATCGGCACATGCGCCAGGTCACGCCCATCGAACATCAGGCGGCCATTGTCGATGGATTCGAAGCCGCCGATGATCCGGAGGATGGTGGTCTTGCCCGAGCCGCTGGGGCCGAGAATCGTCAGGAATTCGTTGTCCGCGACACGCAGGTCGACGTCGTGCAGGACGGTCGTGGACCCATAGCGCTTGGTGACGTTTTCGACGTGGAGGAGAGACTGCAAGCGCGGAGACCCTGAACTTGGCGCATCGGCCGGCCCGCCGTGCGGCCGGAGGTTGGCCGGCGGCGAGCCGGTCGATCCGGGTTGCGCGGCGTCACCGGCGCGTTGCGCCTGCCCCGTCGTTGCGGGCATGTCGTCAGTCGCTCGCGAGGTCAGTTGCTCGCCTTGACCTCGTTCCACAAGGCTTGGCGCCGACCGTAATCCTCCGGGTTCTTGGCCCAGATCAGCTTGCTGCCGTAGTCCATGCCCTGCGGCTCGTCGGTCGTGCTGGCCCAACCCGATTTCTGCGCCATGTCGGCACCGATCTTCTTCTGAAAAGCGAAATTGATCCACGCATAGGCGAGTTCGGGATGCGGCGAGCCGGCGCTGACCGTCAGATTGTCGAGCCAGCCGACCGCACCTTCCTTGGGAATGGTGTAGCCGACGTCGAAGCCCTTCTTCTTGAGGTTGATGGCGTTGAGCTCGCCCATCGAGAGCATCAGAACGACGTTGTTCTCGGACCAGATCGTCGTTCCCTCGTCGAAGCCGGCGAAATAGGTGAGCAGGTTGTGCTTGAGGTCGACAAGCTTCTGCTTCACCTCGGTGAACTGAGCCTCGTTCAGATGGAACGGGTCCTTGATGCCAAGGGCGATAGCGGCGAAGTTGACGCAGTTATTGGCGTCGTCGAGCGAGATGATCTTGCCCTTGTATTTTGGGTCCCACAAGATCGACCACGATGTCGGTGCCTCCGGAAACGTCTTCTTGTCGTAGACGAGACCGAGCGAGCCCCAGGCCCATGGAATTCCATAGGTGACGCCGTCGAACGTGGCATTCGCCATGTCCTGGAACTGCGGCAGAAGGTTCTTCAGGCTGGTGAGTTTCGATTTGTCGATGGGCGCGACGAGCTTCTGATCGGCGAAGGCCTTGAGGCTTGCCGTGTCGACCGCAACGACATCGTAATCCTTGCCGTTCGAGGCCTTCATCTTGGCGATCTGCTCGTCCACCCCGCCGACGTAGGTGACCTTCACCGTGATGCCGGTCTGGGCCTCGAACTCCTTGACCCAGGCGGGGTCCGCATAGCCCTCGTAGGTGAGAAGCCGAACTTCGCCTTTCGACTGCGCCTCGGCGGCGGAGAGTCCCACTGCCGTGGCCAGGGCCACGACGCATGCTGCGATGGTCAGCTTCATGACTGTTCCTCTCTCTCGATGCTCAAACAGAGAACCAAATCATCGTACTTTATACGGGACTGTCAATCCTACGTGTGCGCGCCGCTCACGAAAACCACCGAAAAGAAGGGGGGATTTCAGGCTCTCCGACGACCGAAACCGGCAGGTCGAGCGATGATGCGAGGAGGGGTTCCGAGTCGTCGGCTGGATATATCGTATTTTATTTCGCCAGCGCCGCGCGCATCCGGCCGCGGGGTAGTGTCTCAGTTTGAAATTTCTGCCGTCGACTTTTTGTAAGGACCGCGCTTGGCCGGCTTCGCATGGGCCGCGTCGATCATCTCCGCGATCTCTTCCCACGACCACAGCTTGTCGGACACGCCAGCCGCCATGGCCGGGGAGACGCGAAGGCTCTTATGGATGCGGCCGAAGTTGTAAAACATGAAATAGAGCGCGAGGGCATGAAGGTGGTTCTCAGCCTTCTTGCTGAACGCGTTCGTCAGCCGCGTGAACCGACGCATCTGCATCCGCATCGTGAGGTTCGAGCGCTCCACGTAGGACGTAGACACGTGCTTCATGTCGGGGTTGCCCTCGACGCGGGTCTTCTTGATCCCGGTGCATTCTGCCGGGCTGTAGCGGCCTTTGGCGCTCTCCGGTGAAGCTCCGTACATCTTCACAAGCTGCGCATAGTCCACGTCCGCCCCGAAGGCCCCTTCCACGGCCTCCAGATAGGCCCTGTGGCCGTCCGACGTGAGCTGGACGCGATTGGCAAGGCGACGGGCCACGTCGTTCACGAACCACGCCGCGCACTCGCCGTCCCGATCCCCAACGAAGTAGCTCACGATGAGCTTGCTATCGGCATCAAGGGCCGTCCATGTCCATAGGTCGCCAGCCCCATCCGGGGCCTTCTCAGCGCCCCCGACGTTCTTCTCTTTCGCATAGACGAAGGACCAGATTTCATCGACCTGGACGCGCTTGGCCTTCACGCCATAGACGTTGGCGTCATGGAAAACCGCGCAAGCCTCCCCGGCCTCTACCAAGAGCTTCGACACCGTGTTGATCGACACGTCGGCGACGCGGGAGATCGACCGCATGGACGATCCTTCGCAGAGCATGGCGAGGATCTGGGCGCGCTTGACGAGAGGGAGCTTGTTCATGCCGAGCATGATATGAAATTTTATGCTTAGCGTCAAGGACTCGTTGGTGAAAGCCGTATCCTTTCTGTTGCGGAGAGCAGAAAAATCAGGTCCGGTTAGCCCTGTTTCAATCGCGGGCATTGACTTATATGTCAATACGGGACTTCATCACGCTCTGGACCAAGGGCTCGCAGCCGGAGCTGTGGTGGCACGATCCGGCGCTTCCCGGGGCAGAGAGCAAACGGTTCATGCTGCTTACGGCCGAGATTCGAGAGGCTATCGCGGGACCATGGGAAAGCGTTGCGGAAGAGCGGAAGCTTTCAGGGCTGCGAGGGCATCTTGATGGATTTGTAGAAGGCCGCAGGATATCTGTGGCACTTGCCCCTTACCAGAAGAAAAAAACGGCATACATCGCCAGAGTTGATCCAGTTGAGAAAGAGATATGGGACATAAGAAAGACGGATCCAGATCCAGGTATACGGGTACTCGGAAGTTTTGCTGAAACTAACGTGTTTGTCTCACTTGTGTGGGAGTACCGCAGTCAGCTTGATGGCCCCGGAGACCCGCTATGGGAAGCCTTCATTCAAAGAGCAGAGCACGCTTGGAAGAAACTTTTTCAAGCTCTAAAGCCACATTCTGGAGCGGACGTCAGTGACTACATCTCAGAGAAGTTTTTCCTTGTATAAGCCCCAGGATGATGATCGTGTGCCGCCCAGCACATTGAGTTACTTTCAGGCTCGCAACAGGCAAAGAATCTACGAGATCATCATCGATGCTTTTGTTGAAAGTGGACTTTCGCAAGCCGATTTGGCTCGTCGTCTTGGCAAAGGAAAGGATCAAGTTTGTCGATGGCTTGGCGCACCTGGAAATTGGGGGCTTGATACGACCAGTGATCTAATGTTCGCAATCTGCGGTGGCGAGGTGGAATACCACGTTGGCTATCCTCTCGACCAACTCAAGAGGAACATGAGACGTCCAGAGTGGGCTGACGCCCCTCCAGTAGTCATCAGCGCAGCAGCAAGCGGCAACGTGCCTCGCCCAACCAATTTCATCCACTTGCCTCATGGTGCCACTCATGGCACGTAGTCCCAAATCAAGATCTCAGCCAGCGAAAGTTGGGCTGGCTCTCCTATGTGATGGGGTTAGAAAGGAGATAACAGGTCAGGAGACCATAGTAGGTTTATATTCTGACAGCTATACCTCTGAACAATTTCCTATAAACTTTATCCCATGTCTATATTTACGTTTCCGGTTTCCGCGCGGGGGTACATATATCACACAAATCAAAATTTCTCAGAACAGAGATACGCAACTGCTGCCAATTCTAAATGTTCCTATTATTGCACCAGATGATATATTAAATCAAATTGTTGTTATTGGCCCTATGCAGATAAATATTCAATCACCAGGGATTGTAAGTTTTAACGTGAAGATTGATGAAGATGAGTGGCAAACGGTATACTCAATCGACTTCATGAAAGGTGTCTTCACGCTGCGTCCTATCAGGGCCGGTCTGGTCTCCACCTCTTAGCCGCAGCCTTCTTGGCGATCTCCGCTCGGCGCTCCGGCGTCATACTCTTCGCCCGAGCCGCGCCACCACGCTTGCCCATGGATACGGCGGCCGGGTCCTTCCCGTTGTCGGGTGGGGCGGCCTCCTCAATCTCCCCCGTGGCGATCTTCGCCACCATGATCGCATTGCCGATCATGTCGGCGGGGCGCTTCTGGCCTTTAGGTCCGGTGGGCATCAGATGAGCTTCCCGCTTGCAACGCCCGCGTTGTAAACGAGCTTAAGTAGTTCGATGCCCTGTCTGTTTACGACAGCGGCGCCGATGCCAGTGCCGGAGCGGAGCCATGGTTCGTCATCGGGCTTCTGTCCCTTCGGCGGGCCGCCTTGCGCATCAAGGATGGCTTGACGGATGTCCGTATCGAGATGAGAGCGGGGCTCATAACTGGTGGCTGGGCTCACGCCTGGGCGGACCCATATAACCCCCACATCTTTGAAACTCATAGCTTAGGTCTCGCATGCTTGCCGTTTGGCATAGCACGAGACGGGCTGGGCCGCGAGCGGGGTCAAGCCCCTCGGATTTCAAACTGAGACACTACCGGCCGCGGAGCATCATTGACAGTTCGGTCGTGTCGTGTTTAGTATTCTGTATACAGTAGTTTGGATGCTGTTAGCACGTGACTGTCCTCCTCTCAATCGACGAAGCCGCACTCTCGCCGCTCAGCCCGGCGACGCTGGCCGATCAGGTCGCCGACAAGATCGTCGAGGCGATTGCGGCGCGCCGCCTGGCCTCGCAAGCGCGCCTCATCGAGACGGAACTCGCCGCAGCCCTCCATGTGAGCCGTGTGCCGGTCCGCGAGGCGATCCGCATCCTCACCAGCCAGGGCATCGTCGTTGCCAGCCCACGCCGGGGTGTACGCGTCGCCACCTTCGACGCGGGCTGGGCCGAGCAGCTGCACGACGCACGGGTCGCCATCGAGCGGCTGGGCGCGCATCTGGCCGCGGCGGTCGTGAGGCGCGATCCGGCAGCGCTCGCCCGGCTCGAAGCCTGTGTCATCGCCATCGAACGATCGCGAGGCAATTGGCTTTTAGTCAACCGCGCCGACATCGCCTTCCATGCGGCCATGTTCGACATCGCCGGCAGTCCGCTGATGTTCACGCTCTGGAATGCCATCTCGCGGCATGTCCTGATCATGTTCTCGATCGAGACCTATCGCGATGTCGACTTCGACCGCGTGATCAAGGAGCACCGCGTCTACATCGACGCCATGCTGCACGAGACCCCCCAAGGGCTCGATGAGGAGATCGACCGGCATGTCGCCGGCCTGCGGACCTTCGACATCTAGCGCCGATCCACACGCAACGGGAGCATGACGATGACGCGAACCACCGACACATCCTTTCCCCTGACCCGCCGCACCGCGGTTGCGGGCGGCCTCGCGGCCCTGGCGGCCCCGTTCGTCGCCCGACCAGCCGCCGCCAAGGCGGACGAATTGCGCATCCTCACCTGGGAGGGTTACGCCGAGCCCGACTGGGTCAAGCCCTTCGAAGCCAAGCATGGCGTCAAGACGACGATCGCCTATACCGGGTCGGTCGACGAGATGTTCGCCAAGATGCAGGGGTCGAAAGGGGCCGACTTCGACGTCGTCGCTTTCGATACGTCGAGCTTCAAACGCTATATCGACGGCGGCCTGATCCAGGCCCTCGACCTCGCCAAGATCCCCAACGCGGCCAATCTGTCGCCGGATTTCAAGAGCGTCGCGCCGTTGATGCGTGCCGACAAGCAATATGGCGTGCCGTTCGCCTGGGGCTCGCTGCCGCTCGTCTACGACAAGGCCGCCTTCCCGACGCCGCCCGACAGCTGGGCCGTGATGTGGGATCCGGCCAACGTCCAGAAGCTTATCGCGCTCGACGACGCCAACAACAACATCGTCCTCGCGGCCATCGTGCTCGGCATCAA
Source organism: Lichenihabitans sp. (assembly GCA_965277115.1). GTDB lineage: Bacteria > Pseudomonadota > Alphaproteobacteria > Rhizobiales > Beijerinckiaceae > Lichenihabitans. The sequence continues at coordinate 45,335 of CBDIBY010000005.1, forward strand.
GGAGCCGTTCAACCTGAGCGATGCGCAATTCGCGGCCATCAAGCAGAAGCTGATCGATCAGAAAAAGCTGCTGCTCACCTATTACGCCGGCTTCGACGACGGCGTGAGCATCTTCGCGCAGTCCGGCATCAAGGCGATGTTCTCCATGGGCGAACCGCAGGTGCCGGGCCTCAAGGCGAAGGGCGTCGATGCGGCCTTCGTCATACCGAAGGAGGGCGCCGTCGGCTGGCTCGACTGCTGGGTGATCTCCGCCGGCGCCCGCGACGTCGACCTCGCCAGCGCCTGGCTCGATGCCTGCCTCGACAAGAAGGTCGGCGCCTTCCTGTCGGACAAGAAGAGCTACGGCAACACGACGGACGAGGACGCCAACAAGCGCAACGGCTTCACCTATGCGGACAAGCTCACCTTCCTGCAGACGCCGGAGAATTTCGAGAAGCGCGTCGCGCTGTGGAACGAGGTGAAAGCCGCGCCCTGACGCCGCCTTGCCGCTCGACCGCGACATCGACGCCGGCGGATCCGCTCCGCCGGCCACTATCATTCTCGTCCAGGACCGTCATGCGAACCATTTCGCCCATTCTTGACAGCGCGCCGCCCAAGCTCAAGATCACCAAGGTCGAGTGTCACGCGCTGCTCGCGCCCGATTTCGATCCCCGCTTCACCTCCTCCGCCCAGGACAGTTTCGTCGTGGTGATCTCGACCGACGGCGGCGTCGTGGGTGTCGGCGAATGCGACGCCAATCCGTGGATGGCGAAGGCCTGCATCGAGGCGCCCGGCACGCACACCATGGGCCTCGGCATCCGCGACATGCTGATCGGCGCCGATCCTTTCGAGATCGGCGCGCTTTGGCAGAAGATCTATCTCGGCACCGCCATGAACGGCCGGCGCGGCATGGTCGTTCATGCGATGAGCGCGCTCGACATGGCGCTATGGGATCTCTGCGGCAAGGCGGTCGGCAAGCCCGTCCATGCGCTGCTCGGCGGCGCGACGCGCGAGCGAATCATTCCCTACGCCTCCCTGCAACCGGCCGGGCATCGCTTCGAGGATTATCGCGACGCGCTGGTCCAATCGGCGCTCGACGCCAAGGCGCTCGGCTTCAGGGCGATGAAGAG
>CBDIBY010000006.1:0-156696 GCA_965277115.1 Lichenihabitans sp.
GGCGGCGCTCGACAAGGCACTCGCCTATATGGGCGACCGAAAGGCCTTCGGCAAAAGGCTCGACGAGTTCCAGGCGCTGCAATTCCGTCTCGCCGACATGGCGACGGAGCTCGAGGCGGCGCGCACGCTGATCTGGCGCGCCGCGGCGGCACTCGATCGGCGCGACCCGCAAGCGACAAAACTCTGCGCCATGGCCAAGCGTTTCGGTACGGATGCGGGCTTCTCGGTCGCCAACGATGCGCTCCAGCTTCTCGGCGGCTACGGCTATCTCACCGATTACGGCATCGAGAAGATCGTGCGCGACCTGCGCGTCCACCAGATCCTCGAAGGCACCAACGAGATCATGCGCCTCATCGTGGCGCGCGCCCTGATCGGGACGAAACCGTGACCGACGTCCTCGTGCGGCGCGGAGGACACCTCGGCCGCCTCACCCTCGACCGTCCAGCTTCATTGAACGCCCTGACCCTCGGCATGGTCCGCACGATCGACGCGGCGCTGACGGCCTGGGACCATGACGATGCGGTCGCGGTCGTGCTGATCGAGGGCGAGGGCGCGCGGGCCTTCTGCGCGGGGGGCGACATCCGCACCCTCTACGATGCGGCGCGAGAGGGCGCCTGGGCCGAGGCCAGGACCTATTTCCTCGAGGAATATCGGCTCAACGCCCGGCTTGGCGGCTACCCGAAGCCTGTGGTGAGCGTCATGCACGGGCTCGCCATGGGCGGCGGCATCGGGCTCGGCGCCCACGTGGCCTTCAGGATCGTCACCGAGAGTTCGAGGCTCGCGCTGCCCGAATGCGGCATCGGCTTCTCGCCCGATGTCGGCAGCACCTTTCTGCTCGGCCGGGCACCGGGCGAGCTCGGCCTCCACATGGCACTGACCGGCGCGCGTCTCGATGCGGCAGACGCCATCGCCTGCGGCTTCGCCGACCGCCTCGTCCCTGCTGGGCGGCTCGGCGCATTGCGCGACGGCCTCTCGGGCTGCCGCGGGCGCGAGGAGGTCGCGGCCCTGATCGAGGCGCTTGCCGTGGCTCCTGCCGCGAGCGGACTCGCCGCCGCGCGCGGCTGGATCGACCGCGCCTACACCGGAGAGACAGCCGAGGCGATCCTGGCGGCGCTCGAGTCCGCGCCGGAGCCGGAGGCGCTCGCCGCAGCCGCGGCCATTGGAAAAAATTCGCCCGGCTCGATCAAAATCGCGCTGAGGGCCGTGCGTGAAGCGCGCCACGCCTCGACCCTCGGCGCCTGCCTGGAACGGGAATTCCGCGTGACCTTGTCGCGCATCCGCGACCCGGATTTCGTCGAGGGCATCCGCGCCGCCGTGGTCGACAAGGACCGCGCGCCGCGCTGGCAGCCGGCCCGGCTCGAGGATGTGACGGATGTGGAAGTCGCGCGGCATTTCGAGCCGACGGATGGAGAGACGGGCCTGGGCTTTACCGAGGCAACGAGATGACGTCCGAACACCTCTCATCCGGCGGTCGCTCATGCTCCGGCCACCTTCTCCCGCAAGGGGAGAAGGAGATGCCTCGTTCTGCGGGATTGGCGCCCTTCTCCCCTTGCGGGAGAAGGTGGCTCTTGCGTCAGCAAGCGGCGGATGAGGGGTCCACTGGGGTACGATTCCGGCGTCTCGAATGCTGAACGAACGGGGAGAACATGTTGAAGATCGGCTTCATCGGGCTCGGGCATATGGGCGGCCCCATGGCCGCCAACCTGGTCAAGGCGGGCCATCAGGTGCGGGGTTTCGACCTCGTCCCGGAAGCGGTCGCCAGGGCACGGAAGGCCGGAGCCGAGCCGGTCACCTCGGCCCGCGAGGCCGTCCAGGGCACCGAAATCGTCATCACCATGCTGCCGGCCGGGAAACATGTCGTCGCGGTCTACGAAGACGTCCTCGACGCGGCGGAGCCTGGCGCGCTCCTGATCGATGCCTCGACCGTCGACGTCGAGTCGGCCCGCAAGGCGCATGGTCTCGCCGAGGCGCATGGCTTCGACTCGGTCGACGCGCCGGTCTCGGGCGGCGTCGCCGGCGCGGAGGGGGCGACGCTCACCTTCATGGCCGGTGGGACCCACGGGACCGTCGCCCGCGCGCGGCCGGTGCTGGAAGCCATGGGCAAGCGCATCGTCCATTGCGGCGGCCCCGGCGCCGGCCAGGCCGCCAAGATCTGCAACAACATGATCCTCGGCATCTCGATGATCGGCATCAGCGAGGCCTTCGTGCTCGCCGAAAAGCTCGGCCTGTCGCACCAGGCGCTGTTCGATGTCGCCTCGACCTCCTCCGGCCAGTGCTGGGCGCTCGTCAACCACTGCCCGGTGCCCGGCCCGGTGCCGGGCAGCGCCGCCAACCGCGACTACAGGCCCGGCTTCGCCACCGCCTTGATGCTGAAAGACCTGACGCTGTCGCAGGCGGCGGCCCGCGAGGCCGGCGCCGCGACGCCGCTCGGCCACGCGGCCCAGGCGCTTTACGAACGCTTCGCGGCGGCCGGCAATGCCGACCTCGACTACTCGGCCATCGTCACCTTCATCCGCGACACCCTGGAGCGTTCCTCATGACCGAAGCCTACGAGACCCTGCTGATCGAGCCGCACGGACGCGTGGTGCTCGTGAGGCTCAACCGGCCGAAGGCACTCAATGCGCTGAACAGCCGGGTGATGACCGAGCTCGTCGCGGCTTTCGACCTATTCGACCGTGATCCCGATATCGGCTGCATCGTCCTGACCGGCTCGGACAAGGCCTTCGCGGCCGGCGCCGACATCAAGGAGATGCAGTCGAAATCGGCGACCGAGATGCAGGCCCAGGATTTCTTCGCCGGCTGGGAGGCGATCTCGCGCATCCGCAAGCCGATCGTCGCCGCGATCTCGGGCTTCGCGCTCGGCGGCGGCTGCGAGCTCGCCATGATGTGCGACATCATCTATGCGTCGGAAACGGCTAGGTTCGGCCAGCCGGAGATCCGGCTCGGCGTCATCCCCGGCATGGGCGGCTCGCAGCGCCTGACCCGGATCGTCGGCCGCCCCAAAGCGATGGACATGTGCCTCACCGGCCGATTGATGGAGGCGGAGGAGGCCGAGCGCGCCGGCCTCGTGTCGCGCATCTTCCCCGCGGCCGAGCTCGAAGCCAGGACGTTGGAGGCGGCGGCCGTGATCGCCGGCATGTCGCTGCCCTCCGTAATCTCCTGCAAGGAGAGCATCAACCGCGCCGACGAAGGCTCGCTGCACGAGGGTCTGCGCTTCGAGCGCCGCCTCTTCCATGCTCTGTTCTCGACCGACGACCGGACCGAGGGTATGGCGGCTTTCATCGAGAAGCGTCCGCCGCGCTTCACGCATCGGTAAGGCGAAGCTCGACGAAATCCGTATGGCTCGATTCCGAGCCATGCATTCTGAAGCTTTGAGGTTTGCTCACTCGTCACTAACTCGGCATCGGGCTATGCGAGAGAATTCCCATGCAAGGGTCGAGAATCTTGGTGGCGTCGGCCATCCTGGCAGGCGCGGTCGGATGGGCTCGAGCGGACACGACCTGCTCATCCGTGCGGACCGACCTCACCGGGCCCAACGTCTTCGGCACGCATACGATGCTGCAGCTCTCGGATTCGGCGCGTGCCGGAAACTGTAACGATGCCGCCTATCTGGTCCGGCGCGCCAGGGACGCCCAGGGCTTCGTCGAAACGAACTGCCCCGCCGACCAGGATCTTCAGACGCTCGCCGCCAACATGGTGCAGCTCGGCCACGAGACGCTCGCCAATACCACCTGCCAGGAATGAGCCGGCCGGCGCACTCTCAGGTGATGACCGAAGGCTCCTTGCGCCCCGTATGGCGCTCGATCTCGGCCAGCGAGCGCGAGACGCCGATGAGATCGCCCAGCGCCTCGCTGGTGTCGAGGTCGAGTGTGTCGGCCTCGAACCGTTCGATATAGACCCGCAGGGTCGCGCCGGCCGTGCCGGTGCCCGACAGGCGGTAGACGATACGCGAGCCGTCGGCGAACATGATGCGAATGCCCTGATGGGCCGAATCCGATCCGTCGACCGGATCGTGATAGGCGAAATCGTCCGCGGCCTTCACGACGAGCTGGCCGAAGCGCTGGCCCGCGAGGGTGGGCAGCTTGTGGCGCAGGGCCTCTACCAGCGCATTGGCGCCGGCGGCATCGACCTCCTCGTAATCGTGGCGGGCATAGTAGTTGCGGCCATAGGTCTTCCAATGGTCGCGCATGATGTCGAGCACGCTCTCCTTGCGGGCCGAGAGGATGTCGAGCCAGAGCAGCACCGCCCAGAGCCCGTCCTTCTCGCGCACGTGGTTCGAGCCGGTGCCGGCACTCTCCTCGCCGCAGATCGTCGCTTTGCCGGCGTCGAGCAGGTTACCGAAGAACTTCCAGCCCGTCGGCGTCTCGTAAAGCGCGATTCCCTTGGCCGCCGCGACGCGATCGGCGGCGGCGCTCGTCGGCATGGAGCGGGCGATGCCGGCGAGGCCCCTGACATAGCCGGGGGCGAGATGCGCGTTGGCCGCGAGCGCCGCCAGGCTGTCGGACGGCGTCACGAAGAGGCCGCGCCCGATGATCATGTTGCGGTCGCCGTCGCCGTCCGACGCGGCGCAAAGGTCCGGCGCCTGCGCCGACATGGCGAGATCGTAGAGGTCCTTGGCATAGACGAGGTTGGGGTCGGGGTGATGGCCGCCGAAATCCGGCAGCGGCGTGCCGTTGACCACCGTGCCCGGCGCCGCGCCGAGTTCGTCCTCGAGGATGCGCTTCGCATAGGGACCGGTGACGGCCGACATGGCATCGAACCGCATACGGAAGCCGCCCTTGAACATGGCCCGGATGCGATCGAAGTCGAAGAGCGTCTCCATCAGCTTCTGATAGGCGGCGACCGGGTCGACCACCTCGACCGTCATGGCGCCGAGCTTGCTCGTCCCGAGCGTGTCGAGGTCGAGGTCCGACGCCTGCTCGATCTTGAATTCCTTGATGGCCTTGGTGCGGGCGAAGATGGCGTCGGTCACCTTCTCGGGTGCCGGGCCGCCGTTGCCGCCGTTGTATTTGATGCCGAAATCGCCGTCCGGGCCGCCTGGATTATGGCTCGCCGAGAGGATGATGCCGCCGAAGGCCTTTGTCTGGCGGATGAGGTTCGAGGCGGCCGGCGTCGACAGGATGCCGCCCTGCCCCGCCAGCACGCGGCCGAATCCGTTGGCGGCGGCCATCTTCAGGATGGTCTGGATCGATTCGCGGTTGAAGTAACGGCCGTCGCCGCCGACCACCAGCGTCTTGCCCGCAAAGCCCTCCAGGCTGTCGAAGATCGACTGGACGAAATTCTCGACATAGTTCTTCTGCTGGAACTGCGGCACCTTCTTGCGCAGGCCCGAGGTGCCGGGCTTCTGGTCGTCGTAAGGCGTCGTCGCGACGGTCGTCATGCGGAAGCTCCAGCGCGGGCGGGGAGGATCGGGCTTTTCGCGACGAGGTCGCGATAAAGATCGGCGGTGCGGCGCGCCGGACGCCGCCAGGAGACGTCGGTCCGCATCCCTGCCCTGACCATGCCGGACCAGTCCACCGGCTCGCGGTAGATGTCGGCCGTGCGCCGCAGCGCGGTCTCGAGCGCCGCTGTAGTGACGGGCGAGAACATCACGCCGGTGGCGCTGCCGCTCGCCAGCGCCATCTCGTTGGCGTCGACGATCGTGTCGGTCAGGCCGCCGACCCGCGAGACGACCGGCACCGCACCGTAGCGCAGGGCGCAGAGCTGGGTGAGCCCGCACGGCTCGAAGCGCGACGGCACCAGCAAGGCGTCGCAACCCGCCTGCATCAGATGCGCGAGAGTCTCGTCGTAGCCGATGAAGACGCCGACGCGGCCCTTATGAATCTCGGCGGTGACGCGGAACGCCTCCTCCAGCCAGCGGTCGCCGGTGCCGATGAGCGCCAGCTGGCCGCCGATCTCGAGCAGCACCGGCAGGCTGTGCAGGACGAGGTCGAGCCCCTTCTGGCCGGAGAGCCGGCTGACGACGCCGAACAAGATCGCATCGGCCGCAGGGGCGAGCCCGAAGCGCTCCCGGAGCGCAGCCTTGTTGTCGCGCCGCGCATCGAGGCGCGCGATATCGTAGGGCGATGGAATCGCCTTGTCGGTCGCCGGGTTCCAGACCTCGTCGTCGATGCCGTTGCGGATACCGGTCAGCACGCCGGCGCGGGCGCGCAAAAGCCCGTCCAGGCCCATGCCGTTCTCGGGGCTCAGGATCTCGGCCGCATAGCTCGGCGAGACGGTAGTGATCCGGTCGGCGAACTGCAGGCCGGCCTTGAGATAGCTGATCGCGCCGTAATATTCGATGCCCTCGACCCGCATGGCATCCGGCGGCAGTCCGAGCGCGCCGAGCAACTGTGCCGGAAACTGACCGGGGAAAGCGAGATTGTGAATGGTCATGACGCTCGGCGGATGCGCCTCGCTTCCGTAATGCAGATAGGCGGGCGCGAGGCCGGCCTGCCAGTCGTGGCCGTGCAGAGCGTCCGGGCGATAGGCGCCGACGAGCCCCGTCGCGAGGCGCGCGCCGACCTGCCCGAGCGCCGCGAAGCGGAAACCGTTGTCCGGCCAGTCGGTCCCGTTGGAGGCGACATAGGGGTTGCCGTCACGGTTGAAGAGATGGGGTGCATCCAGCGCGAAGAGGTCGAGGCCGCGGGCGCTGCCGGCGATGACCCGCGCCGGTCCCCCGAAGAGATGCGTGAACTCGGCGACGACTTCGCCCTCTTTCAGTGCCGCCATCACGGCCGGATAGCCGGGCACCAGCGTGCGTATCGCAACGCCCTCGGGCTTCAACGCGCCCGGCAACGCGCCGACGACATCGGCAAGTCCGCCGGTCTTGACCAGCGGATAGACTTCCGAGGCGATCGACAGGACCTCGATGGTCATGCGTGAGCCTCTTCAGTGGCTAAGGGCGTCGATCATGTTCTGCGTGACGAGACATATGCCCCGGTCGGTGCGGCGGAAGCGCTTAGCGTCGAGCAAGGGATCCTCGCCGATGACCAGGCCCTCCGGGATGTTGACGCCGCGATCGATGATGACATCCGTCAGCCGGGCGGAGCGGCCGATATTGACATAAGGCAGGATCACCGCCCGCTCGACGGTCGAGAAGGAGTTGATCCGTACGCCCGTGAAGAGAAGCGAATGTTTCAACGACGCGCCCGAAACGACGCAGTCGCCCGACACCAGCGAGGAGACCGCCTGGCCGCGCCGTCCGTCGACATCATGCACGAACTTCGCCGGTGCCGTCAGCTCGCTATAGGTCCAGATCGGCCAGTCGTGATCGTAGAGATCGAGGCCGGGCACGACGTCGGTGAGATCGATATTGGCTTCCCAATAGGCATCGACCGTCCCGACGTCCCGCCAATAGGCCTCGTGTTCATGGGTCGAGCGCACGCAGGACTGCGAGAAGTGATGTGCGACGGCCTTGCCGCTCTTGACGATGGCGGGGATGATGTCCTTGCCGAAATCATGCTCGGACGTCGGATTGGCGGCATCGCGCTTGAGCGCCTCGATCAGGAACTTCGTCTCGAACACATAGATGCCCATGCTGGCCAGGGCGGCCTCGGGCTTGCCCGGCATGGGGGGCGGATCCTTGGGCTTTTCGAGGAAGGAGAGGATCTTGTTGTTGCCGTCGACATGCATCACGCCGAAGCCGACCGCCTCCATGCGTGGCACCTCGAGGCAGCCGACCGTCACGTCCGCTCCGGCATCGACATGCTGCTGGAGCATCTTCTCGTAATCCATCTTGTAGACGTGGTCGCCCGCCAGGATCACCATGTATTTCGGGTCGTAGCTCTCGATGATGTCGATGTTCTGGTAGACCGCGTCCGCGGTCCCGACATACCACATGTTCTCGGAGACGCGCTGGCTCGCCGGCAGCACGTCGAAGCTCTCGTTGCGTTCCGGCCGCAGGAAGTTCCAGCCGCGGCTTAGGTGACGGATAAGGCTGTGCGCCTTGTATTGCGTCGCCACCGCGATCCGGCGGATGCCGGAATTCAGGGCATTCGAGAGAGCGAAGTCGATGATGCGGGTCTTGCCGCCGAAATAGACGGCAGGCTTGGCACGGCGATCCGTAAGTTCCAGGAGACGGCTGCCGCGACCGCCTGCCAAAACATAGGCCATGGCGTTACGCGAGAGCGGCGCCTGGTTCGTCCTCGGATCCATTCGGTCCTCCCCCTCGTCCATGATGGGCGCGGCTCATCGGGGCGCTGCCGAGGCCTGTCGTCATGGTTTGAGTTGTGTTTCACGCGCCGCCAAATTCAAGATAGAGCGTCGCCAAAGGCGGTAGGAAAACATCCGCCGACGCCGGCAGCCCGTGCGAGCCGTCCGCCGTCGCGGTGACCCCGCCCATGTTGCCGGTGTTCGAGCCGCCGTAGAGCCCGGCATCGGTGTTGAGCACTTCCGTCCATTGCCCGGCGAAGGGCAGGCCGATGCGGTAGTGGCTGCGCGGCACCGGGGTGAAGTTCGACACGATCGCCACCGGCCGGTCGTTCGAGCCGCCGAAGCGCAGCCAAGCCAGCACCGAATTGGCGCTGTCGTCGGCGATGATCCAGCGAAACCCGTCCGGCTCGCAGTCGCGCGCATAGAGTGCCGGGGTCGCCCGGTAGAGCGCGTTGAGGTCGCGGATCAGCGCGCTGAGGCCCTTGTGATAGTCGTATTGCAGCAGGTGCCAGTCGAGGCTGTTGTTGAAGTTCCATTCGGCGGTCTGGCCGAACTCGCTGCCCATGAACAAGAGCTTCTTGCCCGGATGGCCCCACATGAAGCCGTAATAGGCGCGGGCATTGGCGAAGCGCTGCCACTCGTCGCCGGGCATCTTGCCCATGATCGATTTCTTGCCGTGCACGACCTCGTCGTGGCTGAGCGGCAGCACGAAATTCTCCGAGAAGGCATAGAGCAGCCCGAAGGTCATGCGGTCGTAGTGCCACCGCCGATGCACGGGATCACGCGATATGAACTCGAGCGTGTCGTGCATCCAGCCCATGTTCCACTTGAAGCCGAAGCCGAGGCCCCCCGCATAGGTCGGCGAGGAGACGCCCGGCCAGGCCGTCGATTCCTCGGCGATGGTCATGGCGCCGGGGTGCTTCTGGTAGACCAGCGTATTGACGTGCTTGAGGAAATCCACCGCTTCGCGGTTGTCGTTGCCGCCGTCCCAGTTGGGCAGCCACTCGCCCGCCTTGCGCGAATAATCGAGGTAGAGCATCGAGGCCACCGCATCGACGCGCAGCCCGTCGATGTGGAACGTCTCGAGCCAGTAGAGCGCATTGGCGGTCAGGAAGCCCGACACCTCGCGCCGCGCGAAATCATAGATCGCCGTGTTCCAGTCGGGATGGAAGCCGCGGCGCGGGTCGGCATATTCGTAGACCGGCGTCCCGTCGAAATGCGCGAGCCCGTGGACGTCGACCGGGAAATGGGCCGGTACCCAGTCGATGATGATGCCGAGGCCTACCGCATGCGCCCGGTCGACGAAGCGGGCGAGGCCCTCGGGCCCGCCGAAGCGGCGGGTCGGCGAAAAGAGGCCGATCGGCTGGTAGCCCCAGGAGGCGTCGAGCGGATGTTCCGAGATCGGCATGAGTTCGAGGTGGGTGAAGCCCATCTCCACCGCATAGGGGACCAACTGGTCGGCCAGTTCGTCATAGGTGAGAAAGCGATTGCCCTCGCCGCGCCGCCACGAGCCGAGATGGACCTCGTAGATCGACATCGGCGTGCGCCGGCGGTCGACCGTCGCGCGTCCCGCCATGTAGTCGCCGTCGGTCCAGGCGAAGGCGGACTGAGCCGTCACGACCGAGGCGGTCGAGGGCCTGAGCTCGCTCGCGAAGGCGATCGGGTCAGCCTTGAGCGGCAGCAGGGCGCCGCGTGGACCGATCACCTCGTATTTGTAGATGGCGCCGGCGTCGAGGCCTGGCGCGAAGATCTCCCACAGGCCGCTCTCGATGCGCTTGCGCATCTGGTGGCGGCGCCCGTCCCAGTCGTTCCAGCTACCGACGACGGAGACGCGTTCGGCATTGGGCGCCCAGACGGCGAAATGGACGCCCTTCACGCCCTCGTGCTCCATCACATGCGCGCCGAGCCGGTCGTAGAGTCGCTCGTGCCGCCCTTCGACGAAAAGATGATCGTCGAGCTGGCCGAGCACCGGACCGAAACCGTAAGGGTCGTCGAAATCCCAGGCGCCGCCCGCATTCTTAGCGTGCAGGTGGTAGCGGACATCCCCTCGCGGCACCTCGCCCTCGAAGAAACCGGCGTCATCGCGGCGGGTCAGGACTACGGCCTTGCCGTCCGGCCCGACGGCGGAGAGATGCTCGGCATGCGGCACGAAGGCCCGCAGCACGCAGCCCCCAACCTGCTGGTGGAGGCCGAGCACCGCGAAAGGATCACCATGCCGGGCCGATACGATGGCCGCGACGTCGGATTCGCGTGCCTGCCAGCCGCTCTCGCTCATGACGCCTCCCGTTCGACCTTGGACGTGTCTATTACGCCGGGGCGTGCGGGACGTTCCAGATCTCGCCCGCATATTCGCCGATCGTGCGATCGGAGGAGAACCAGCCGACCCGCGCCGTATTGAGAACGCTCGACCGCCACCAGGCCGCGCCGTCGCGCCACACGGCATCGACACGCCTTTGCGCCGCATAGTAGGCGTCGAAATCGGCCATGACCAGGAAGTGGTCGTGGTCGAGCAGGCCGTTCACCCAATCCGCGTAGCGATTCGTGTCGTCGGGCGAGAAGACGCCCGAGGAGACGGCATAGAGCACCTCGCTCAGCGTAGGCGAGGCGGCGACCGCGTCGCGCGCATGGATGCCGCCGCGGCGTTTCTCCTCGGCCTGCGCCGCGGTGAGGCCGAAGATGAAGATGTTCTCCAGTCCCACTCGCTCGCTGATCTCGACATTGGCGCCGTCGAGCGTCCCGATGGTCAGCGCGCCGTTCAGCGCCAGCTTCATGTTGCCGGTGCCGGAGGCCTCCATGCCGGCGGTCGAGATCTGCTCGGAGAGGTCGGCGGCCGGGATGATCACTTCGGCGGTCGAGACGTTGTAATTTGGAACGAAGACGACTTTCAGCAGGCCGCGCACGGTCGGGTCGCCGTTGACGACGCGTGCCACGTCATTGGCGAGCTTGATGATGAGCTTGGCCGAGTGATAGCTCGCCGCCGCCTTGCCGGCGAAGATCTTGACGCGCGGAGCCCAGTCGCGCCAGGGCTCGGCCCTGATGGCATTGTAGAGGGCGATGGTCTCGAGCAGGTTCAGGTGCTGGCGCTTGTATTCGTGGATGCGCTTGATCTGCACGTCGAACATGGCGTCGGGGTCGACCGTCGTTCCCACCCGCGTCTGGATCAGCCGCGCGAGCGCGATCTTGTTGGTCCGCCGGGCCTTGCGCAGGCGCTCGTGCAGCGCCGCGTCGTCCGCGTGGTCGGCGAGCTTTTCGAGGAGGCCGGGGTCGTCGAGCACGGCCGGGCCGAGCACGTCGACGAGAATCGCGGTCAGGCCCGGATTGGCCTCGAACAGCCAGCGGCGGAAAGTGATGCCGTTGGTCTTGTTGGTGATGCGGTCCGGATAGAGGCGGTTGAGGTCGCGGAACACCGTCTGGCGCATCAGATCGGTGTGCAGCGCCGAGACGCCATTGACCTTGTGCGAGCCGATGAAGGCGAGCGTCCCCATCTTGACCCGCCGCCCCCAGCCCTCGTCGATGACCGAGACGGTGGAGAGCAGGCCGCTATCGGTCTCACCGCCTTTTCGCAATTCGTCGAGATGGAGCGCGTTGATCATGTAGATGATCTGCATGTGGCGCGGCAGCAGCCGCTCCATCAGCGGCACCGGCCAGGTTTCGAGCGCCTCCGGTAGCAGCGTGTGGTTGGTGTAGCTGAAAGTGCCTTGCGTGATCGTCCAGGCCTCGGTCCAGGACACGCCGTTGAGATCGACCAGGATGCGCATCAATTCGACGACCGCGATCGCCGGATGGGTGTCGTTGAGCTGGATCGCCGCATGGCGGGCGAGCGAGGTGAGGTCCGGGTTCTTCTTCTTGTGGCGGCGGACGAGATCCTGCAGCGAGGCGGAGACGAAGAAGAACTCCTGGCGCAAGCGCAATTCCTGGCCGGCCGGGGTCGCATCGCTCGGATAGAGCACCTTGGAGATCGATTCCGCGCGGACGCGGTCGGAGAGCGCGCCGACGTGATCACCCTGGTTGAAGGCATCGAGCCGGAGCGGATCGGCGGCCCGCGCCGACCATAGCCGGAGCGTATTCACATGTCTGCCGCGCCAGCCGACGACCGGGATGTCATAGGCCACCGCCTCGACCGTCTCGGCGGGACTCCAGACATATTGCGGAACCCCGGTTGCCGTCTCGAGCATGTCGACCGTGCCGCCGAAGCCGATGTCGTAGGCGATTTCCGGCCGGGCAAACTCCCAGGGGTTGCCGAAGGAGAGCCAGTTCTCTGGATATTCCTGCTGCCAGCCGTCCTTGACCACCTGGCGGAACAGCCCGTGGTCGTAGCGGATGCCGTAGCCGTAGGCGGGAATCGCCAGCGTCGCCATGCTCTCCATGAAACAGGCTGCGAGGCGCCCTAGGCCGCCGTTGCCGAGCGCCGCATCGGGTTCGATCGTCCGGAGCTTGTCGAGGTCGACGCCGAGTCCGGCGAGCGCCTCGCGCATCGGCGCCGTCAGGCCGAGATTGATCATCGCGTCGAACAGGAGCCGGCCGATCAGGAATTCGAGCGACATGTAATAGACGCGCTTGGTCGGCCCGGCATTGGCCTTCTGATAGGAGTCCTGCCACCCCGCGACGATATGGTCGCGCACCGTCAGCGCCGTCGCCAGGAACCAGTCGCGCTCGCTAGCATCGGGGGAACGCTTGCCGACCGCATAGGCGAGCTTGGCCAGGACCGCCTTGCGCAGCACCTCGACGCTCCGATCGGTTCTCAGCTCCACCCCCGGCAAGGCCTCTGTCTCCGCCTGCGTGTCGAGCGGCTGTTCGGTGGTCATCGGAAAGGTCCTTGCGGGAAACGGAAGCGTCGCCGTCCATGACCTAAGCGCAGGTCGGCCATGCAGGCAATCCGGTCGCGCGGGTAATTCCCATCGATTGTCGCCCCGGGATCCGTCTCAGAGGCCGGCGAGCTGAACATGTTGCACCGCGTCGAAACGACCGGCAGCCGCGCCCTGGTCTTTTTTGCAGTGCAGCATAATGTGTGAGAACCGTCGCATCGTCCAGGACGCCTGATGACCATAGCCAACCGAATCCGCGCCATCCTTCCCGGCTCCGAGGCCGCCCCAGGTGGCGCGATGCCCGGCCCAGGCGAGGCGCGCCGCCTGTCGCTGGCGCTGCAAGGCGGCGGCTCGCTCGGCGCTTTCGCCTGGGGCGTGCTCGACGCGCTCCTCGAGCACGGCGTACGCTTCGATGCGGTCAGCGGGTCGAGCGCCGGCGCCGTCAACGCCGTGCTGCTGGCGAACGGGTTGCTGAACGGCGGCCCTGATCGAGCCCGGGAGCTGCTGGAGCGCTTCTGGCGCCAAGCGAGCGAGGCCGCCAGCATGCAGTTCGTCAACAGCATGTTCTCCTGGTCTGGACCGCTGATGTCGCCCTATCAATTCAACCCGCTCGACATCAGCCCGTTGCGCAGCCAGTTGCGCGCCGAGGTCGATTTCGACATGTTGCGGCAGCGCTCGCCGATCCGGCTGCTGATCGGCGCCACGCGGGTCGCCGACGGCCGGCTGCGGATCTTCCGAGAGAGCGAGCTGACGGCCGAAGCCGTCATGGCCTCGGCCTGTCTGCCATCGATGAGCCAAGCGGTCGAGATCGACGGCGAGGCCTATTGGGACGGCGGCTTCTCGGCCAACCCGCCGCTGATCCCGCTGGTCCAGGCGACCGCCGTGCCGGACGTGCTCGTCGTGCAGATCATACCGACCCAGGCGCCGGCCCGGCCCCGCTCCTCGAGCGACATCGCCCGCCGCGTCGCGCAGATCACCTTCAACGCCTCGCTGCTGCGCGACATCGACACGCTGGCGAGCCTGACCGATGTCGGCCGCGACCCGCTGCCGGCACTCTTCCGCAAGCTCGACAGATCGGCGCGGCTGCGCCTGCATCGCCTCTCGGCGGAGGATCACGTGGCGGGCCTGGCCAATGCCAGTGCCACGGACCTCGACTGGCGGTTCCTCTGCGGCCTGCGCGACGCCGGGCGGGCCGCGGCGACGGGCTGGCTCGGCGCGGACACCGTGACGTCGGACGCCGCGTGACGGCCACTCTTCGACGAATGACTAATCCTTGGCGCGCTCGACGTAGGAGCCGTCGTCGGTCAGGATGACGATGCGGGTGCCGGGCTGGATATGCGGCGGCACCATGGCGCGCGCGCCGTTCGACAGTTTGGCGGGCTTGTAGGAGGACGACGCGGTCTGCCCTTTCATCGCCGGCTCGGTCTCGACGACTTCGAACGTCACGCGCGCCGGAAGCTGGATCGCCACCGCGTTCTCGTTGAACATGGAGAGCAGCACCTTCATGCCCTCTTGCAGATATTGCGCCTGATCGCCCAGGATATCCTTGGAGACGGTGACCTGCTCGTAATTCTCGGCGTTCATGAAGGTGTAGCCGTCGCCGTCCTCGTAGAGGTAGGAATAGTCGTGGTCCTCGACATGGGCACGCTCTACCTGCTCCGTGGTCTTGTAGCGGTCGGAGACCTTCACGCCGTCGCTGATGCGACGCATGTCGATCTGCGTCGTCGGCGTCCCCTTGCCCGGATGGAAGCTTTCGGCGCTGAGCACGGCATAAAGCTGCCTGTCCTTCTCGATGATATTGCCCTTGCGGACCGAACTGGCGATGACTCTCACGGAATTTACCTTTAGATAAAACATCGACGCGACCGGAGCGCTCACGCTCCAGCCTGCCTTTCGGGCGCGCACCATAGAGAATTTCCGCCAGAATGCCAGAGCCTCGCCGTCCTTGCCGCCGAGGTTTCGTCCCGGCCCCATGACCATCCGCTCGCCGCATTGGTCGCCGCATGTCTATGCTGACCGCCAGCCTTTCCTGCGCGGCCGTGCGGCCGTCACATCGGCCCTGCGCCGGCACTTCGACAGCCAAGGTTTCGTCGAGGTGGAGACGCCGATCCTGCAGGTCTCGCCCGGCAACGAGGCGCATCTCGAAGCCTTCGCGACCGGCCTCGTCGGGCCGGACGGGACCGAGACCCGCCTCTACCTGCATACCTCGCCCGAATTCGCCATGAAGGCCCTGCTGGCGGCGGGCGAGCGACGCATTTTTACCCTCGCCCGGGTGTTCCGCAACCGCGAGCGCAGCGCCACCCATCACCCTGAATTCACCATGCTCGAATGGTATCGGGCGGAGGAACCTTACGCGACCCTCATGCAGGATTGCGTCATGCTGCTGCGCCTCGCCGCCGCGGCGACCGGCTCGCGGCTCTGGCACTATCGCGGCCGCAACTGCGACCCGCATGCCGAGCCCGAGCGGCTCGGCGTCGCCGAGGCGTTCCGCCGCCATGCCGGCATCGACCTCCTGGCGACGCTCGCCTCGGTGCCGGACCGCGACGCCCTGGCCGCGGCGACGCGGGCGGCCGGCATCGGCTTCGGCGCGGACGACACCTGGTCGGACATCTTCAGCCGCATCCTGGTCGAGCGGGTCGAGCCGCATCTCGGGCTCGGCCGGCCGACGATCCTCGACCGCTATCCGGCGCCCGAGGCAGCCCTCGCGCGACCCTGCCCGGACGATCCGCGCCTCGCCGAGCGCTTCGAGCTCTACGCCTGCGGGGTGGAACTCGCCAACGGCTTCGGCGAGCTGACGGATGTGCTGGAGCAGCGCCGCCGCTTCGAAGCCGCCATGGCGGCGCGGCGTGCACGCGGCGCCGAGGCCTATCCGATCGACGAGGATTTTCTGGCGGCGCTCGGCCGCATGCCCGCTGCTAGTGGCGTCGCGCTCGGCTTCGACCGGCTCGCCATGCTGGCCACGGGCGCGACGCGCATCGAGCAGGTGCTGTGGCTGCCGGTCGTCGATCCGTCAGCCGGGTGACGACTATGGACAAGACCTTGCGCAACTCAGCGGCCCTGGCGGCGGCGGGCATGATTCCCGCCCGGGCGGCGGACGGCCTCGCCATCCTGGCCGAGCGCTATGCGATCGCGATCCCTCCCGCGTTCGCGGCGCTGATCGACCCTTCGGATCCCGCCGATCCCATCGCCCGGCAGGTCGTGCCGAGCCTCGCCGAGCTCGACCACCAGCCCGAGGAGCGCGCCGACCCGATCGGCGACGAGGCCCACAGTCCCCTGCCCGGCATCGTCCACCGCTATCCGGACCGCGTGCTGCTCAAGCTCCTGCACGTCTGCCCCCTCTATTGCCGCTTCTGTTTTCGCCGCGAGCGCGTCGGGCCGGGCGAGGATGCGATGTTGTCCGCCGACAAAACGGTGGCGGCGCTCGACTATATCGCCGGGAACCCGGCCATCTGGGAGGTGATTCTGACCGGTGGCGACCCGCTCATGCTCTCGCCGCGGCGCATCGCTGCCGTGATGGCGCGGCTCGCGACCATCGACCACGTGCGCATCGTGCGCTTTCACACTCGCGTGCCGGTGGCGATGCCCGAGGCGGTCACGCCGGCACTCGTCGAGGCCCTGCGGTCTTCGGGCAAGGCCACCTATGTGGCACTTCACGCCAACCATCCGCGCGAACTGACTGCCGCGGCGCGGGCGGCCTGCGCGCGGCTGATCGACGCCGGCCTCGTCCTGCTGAGCCAGACGGTGCTGCTGCGCGGCGTCAACGACGACCCGGATGTGCTGGCCGAGTTGATGCGGGGCTTCGTCGAGACCCGTGTAAGACCGTATTACCTGCACCACCCCGACTTGGCGCCGGGCACGAGCCATTTCCGGCTGCCGATCGAGGAAGGACAGCAGATCGTCGCGGCGCTGCGCGGCCGCGTCTCGGGCCTGTGCCAGCCGACCTACGTTCTCGACATCCCGGGCGGGTTCGGCAAGGTGCCGGTCGGGCCGAGCTATCTGGCCGAGACCGGCCGCGTCCTCGATCCGTCGGGCGGCGAGCATCCTTACTCGGCGACGGAAACCGGCGGCCCGAGACTTGCCGAGCCCGACTGAGAACCGAGGCAACGAGGTGGCGGTTCCGACGCGGAGCGGTTGCGCCGATGTTTCAAGCTGCTACGCTTTTGCCAGAAGACAGAAGAGGTCGGCCATGCCCCGTCTTTTCACGGCCCTCGAAATCCCCTCCGCTCTCGCCGACGAACTCGCCATGATGCGTGGCGGCCTGCAGGGAGCCCGCTGGATCGATATCGAGAACTATCATCTCACGCTTCGCTTCATCGGAGACATCGACCAGCCGACTGCGGAGGCGGTCGACGAGGTGATGGCGCAGATCCGCCGCAAGCCCTTCGCGGTCACACTCGAGGGACTAGACTATTTTGGCGGCGACAAGCCGCGTGCCATCGTGGCCAAGGCGCAGGCTTCGTCGGCGTTGGTCGAACTGCAGGCCGAGCAGGAACGGTTGATCCGCCGAATCGGCCTCGCGCCTGAGCCGCGCCGCTTTACCCCGCACGTGACGCTGGCTCGGCTCCGCCAAGCCTCGGTGGAGGCCGTCGCGCACTACCTCGGCACGCGCGGTTTCCTGAGTCGCCGTTTCGAGGCCGATCGGTTCGTGCTGTTCTCGTCGCGCGACTCGATCGGTGGCGGTCCTTACGTGGTCGAGGCGGCCTACCCGCTCGGATAGACCGCCCGGAGGCAGGGCGCGCGACATGCAGCGGAGCC
Organism: Lichenihabitans sp.; assembly: GCA_965277115.1. Taxonomy (GTDB): domain Bacteria; phylum Pseudomonadota; class Alphaproteobacteria; order Rhizobiales; family Beijerinckiaceae; genus Lichenihabitans. Next base: position 17,694 of record CBDIBY010000006.1, read on the forward strand.
ACACTCCGGTGCATTTTCAGAAGCGGATCGACTTGGCAGTCGACAGGTTCGGGGAGGTCACCTAGCGTCCGGTGGAATTGGCGGGGGCGCGCATTTCGTGCTGAAACGATTTTTATTGTCTTCTCTCGGCATCGTGCTGACATCTTTTCCGGTCGCCGCTGCCGATCTGCCGACGGATCATTTTCAGCCGCTGCCGGCTGTAGTCTTGCCGCAGACCCCCGTCTTCTACGATTACGAGCTCCGGGTCGGCGGCCTTGCCCACGATCCGCTCAGTCCCGAACATGGTTCGGCAGATCTCAATGCCGAAATCCTGTTCCCGAAATTCTGGCATGCGTCGAATAGTTTCTGGGATCAGTTCATTCCGCATCCTGATCTTGGCTTTACGGCGAACTTCGCCGGCAAGACCAGCAATCTCTACGGTGGCGCGGCCTGGAACTTCGATCTCACCGAGCGGTTTTTCGTCAGCGGCGAGTTCGGGCCGGGCCTCAACAATGGCGAGACCGGCCACATCGTGAGCGCGGGCCACAACAAGGTCGGCTGCAACGTCTGGTTCCATGAATCCGCGAGCGGAGGCTACCGGCTGACCGAGAAGTGGAGCATCATGGCGACGATCGAACATTCGTCGAATGCAGGGTTCTGTTCCGAGAATCGCGGCCTGACGAACTATGGACTGCGGGTCGGCTACCGGTTCTGAAGTCTGCCAGACGTTTTTTTAAGCGCAAACCTCAGTCGTTGCCACACTGCGGTGGCTCAGAGGCTCATGTTGACCTCCGATCCGGCTTTGGCCCTGGCGAATATTGCTCTCAACCCTTCAGGTCACCTCGGTCGGCTCAGAAGCTGACCGACAGGCTGGCCGCGCCGAACCGATCCATCGACTGCTGCGTCGTGAACTCCTTGGTCCGCTGCGTGAAGGTGAAGTCGAGCTTCGCCCAGTCCGAATAGAAGATCGAGGCGCCCGCCGTGAAATCGCCGACCAGAATGTTCTTCTTCACGGACGGGCTGTCGGTGAAGGTGTTGCCGTCGAGGAAGACGTTGCGGGCGACGGCGCGGCCCTGCACGCCGGCGAACAGATACCAGCCCCAGGGGCCGTTCAGGCGCGACGCGTCGAACCACGACGTGCCCGAAAGCGATGGCCGCACCCGGGCGACACCATAGTCGACGCCGAGGTTCTGCCCGATCCGTAACTGTACCCCGGCATCCGCATAGGTCATGACATTGCCGGCCGTGATACCGGCTTCCGGGATGACGTCGGTCTGCATGCCGAAGAAAGAGCTTTGCCAGATCTTCCAGCGCCGGTCGTAGGTGATCATCACGCCGGGCTCGTTCTTCAGCTGATGGCTCCAGGCCCTGTCGAGATCCGGCTGATTGAACCCTGCGGCGGTATGCACCAGTTCCTGGGCTTGTCGCGCCAGCGAATCGGGCCCGACGACGCCGGCCAGCACCTCGAAATTCTCGAGCATGTTGCCGTGGGTTTCTTGGAGCAGGCTGCCCCCCGTATACAGCCAGCCCGCGAACGGGCGGTCGGTCGGATCGGGCACCGGCTGGTGATATTTGGTCGGCGTGAAGATGCTCTGACCGAAGACGATGTCGAAGCGACGCTGGACGTCGACCCCGGGCTGCATGATCTGCAGGTTCGACAGCGCGGCATATAGGCCGGCGGTCGCGTCGTCGGTCGCCAGCTTCGGCGACAGATAGGTCAGCAGCGCGCCTTGCGTATAGTGCCGGTCGGTGCCACTCGGCAGCAGCGCGTCGTTTTCCTCGATGATCGTGACCCGGCCGTTTTCCGCGGCCGCCCGCTCCGGCAGCGCCGTGAGCCCCGCCAGGCCGATCACCGCCAGACCTGCCGCGACGCAGCATGGCGCTGCAATCTTCCTGCGTCCGTTGTCGCCGATTGTCCGCTTCATACGCCGCACGCACGCTGGAGGATGCAGGCTCCGAGCATCAGAGCGGGCTGCCTTGCCGGTGGATCGCCGACCGGCGCCGAGGTCGCTCTCACGACAGCGCCTATTCGAAATGGTAAGCGGCGCCGACACGGAAGATGTTGCCGTCGACCTGCTGCTTGCAGTCCATGCAATTGTTCAGGTTGACGAGCTTCTTGTTGAAGGCGGTCGCGTAGAGATACTCGCCGCGCAGCGAGACGCGCTCGCTGACGCGGTAGTCGATGCCGCCGCCGATCGTGAAGGCCTCGCTGTTGAGGTGGCCGCGCTGCGAGCCGGTCGCCTGGTCGATCTGCTCGGACCGGCCGTAGAGGATGCCGGCCGCGGCGAAGGGCAATACCCTGCCGAACGCGTAGCCGACGCGGCCACGCAGGTCCGCCATGACATAGTTGCGGAAGCTCGCCCGCCCCGTCGGCTCGGCACCCGTTCCCTTGATTTCGCTGTAGGCGGTCGAGCCTTCGAAACCGAGCATCAGGCGATTGTAGACCATGAAGTTCGTGCCGGCATAAAGCCCGCCGAGCGCCCCGCTGGTGCTGAACTTGGTGCTGGACGCATTCGCGGCCGACTTGGTGCGCGGCGTGAGGAAGCCGCCGCCGCCGAAGACGCCGCCATAAGCACCGGCCCAATTCACCGTGCCCATGCTGTCGATATCGGCTCGCGGGGGATTGTCACCGAAGCGCGAAATGATCGCCGCACGGACGATGTTGGAATCGGATCTCGTGCGGTAGCTCTGGCCGTTGTACCCGAAGGTCGAGGCCGGCACTTCGTCGTGCAGATATTCGACACGCAGGACGAGCGGGCCGAGGAAGCCGTTGATGAAGGAATTGTTGAAAGGCAGGAAGCGGGCCGGGTTGACCTTGAAATCGACGCCCGCGCCGATCGTGTAGCCGACGTTCTGCTGGTTGCGTCCGAAGTCGTTGACCGGCACCGCCTGGGATTGAGAGGTCTCGTTGATAACGGCGCCGCCCGCCACGAAGGGCATGAACCAGCCGAACTCGTAGCCAAGACGACCGCGCAGGCGGATATCGTAGAGGGATTGGATCGTGGTCGGGTTGAGGCCGGCACCACCCTTGTCGGTCTTTTGGATGTCGTTGAGGTCGATGCCGCCCTCCGCTCCGAACACGACATGCCCATACTGGAAATTGTAGCCGACCAGCGCGCCGCTGGTCAGGCCCGAGGTGTTGAGGTTGCGCGAGCCGCCGCCCGCCTGGCGGGTGTGGAAGTCGGTGAAGCCGACGCCGAAGGTCGACCCCGCGTAAAAACCATCCCAGTTGTTGACGAGGATCGGCGTCGTCAAGATGGGAGGCGCGGTCCGCAGCGGCAGATCGGCCGCATGCACCAGGGCCGTGCAGGAGAGGAGCCCCAGGGCCGCCGCGATGCCGCCCGTCGTGAATTTGGTCATAGCCAATGTGCCCCGCGCCACGAAACCCCTACTGTAAGGTGAAAACCTACATGCAACGGGTTGATGCCGGAAGGCGCGGAGCCCGGTTAGGTCCAACATCCGCCACCCTGTGTCTTTTGGGGCTCATTTTGATGCCACAAACGGCCGGCTGGCCCCATCCCATAGTCAACGAAGCCTGACCGAGACAGCATCGCTGGCGCCTCTGGCGTCGGAGACGGAAATGCGGGCGAATCCTTCGCCGTCGGGACGCCAGCTGCTCTCCCGCCGCGGCGAGGACCCGGCGGGGCTGCCGTTGACGAACCAGACGAAGGGCGGCGTGCCGCCCTCGAGCTTGAGCACCAGGGCCGCCGCACCGCCGTCGAGCCCGAGGTCGACGGTCGCGCCATCCGGCGGATAGCTGATTCTGACCCGCCGCAGGCCGCCGGCTTCGGTCCCATGCAGCCGGCGAAGCGGCATCGGCAGATCGCGGGCGGCCTGCACCTCGGCGCCCGGCGGGGGCGGGGGCGCGTCGAGCGGGGCGCCGAGGCGGGCAAAGGCGTCGAAAAGGATCGGCGCCGCCGCCTGCCGTCCGACGAGGCCCGGCACGGCGGCATTGTCGGGACGGCCGAGCCAGGCGGCGATCGTATAGCGACGGGTGAACCCGATCGCCCACGCGTCGCGATAGCCGTAGGAGGTCCCGGTCTTGAAGGCGATGCGGCCGCCGAGGGCATTGTCGGGCGGCGGGGCGCCGCGCAGGATGTCGGCGACCGACCAGGCCGCCACCGGATCCGCCACCGGGCGCCGGCCGGGATCGGCCGCCACCGTATCGAAGCTCTCGCGGAGCTGCGGCACGTCCCCGCCGCGCGCCAGGCCCGCATAAAGCGCCGCGAGATCGACCAGCCTGATGCCGAGGCCGCCGAGGCCGATGGCGAGACCGGCGGGTTGATCGTCGGGGATCTCGACCCGCGCGCCCGCTTCGCGGAGCCGAGCCAGCAGGCGCGCCGGCCCGAGCCGGTCCAGCAGCGCGACGGCAGGCAGGTTCAGCGACAGCTGCAGCGCCTGCCGGGCCGAGACGGTGCCATGGTAGGCCCCGTCGAAATTCTGCGGCGCGTAGGTGCCGAAATGGGTCGGCCGGTCGTCGACGAGGGTCTCGGGCGAGGCGATGCCATTCTCGAAGGCCAGGGCATAGATGAAGGGTTTCAGCGTCGAGCCAGGCGAGCGCCAGGCCCGCGTCATGTCGAGCGCGCCGTCGCGCGGCGCCGAACGGTAGTCGGCCGCCCCGACATCGGCACGGATCTCGCCGGTGGCATTGTCGATCACCAAGAGCGCGCCCGAGACCGCCGGTCCGAAGCGCGCGGCATCGAGGCGCACGAGCTCCTGGCTCATGCGCTCGAGCCCGGCGTCGAGCGTCATATGCAGCACCGTGGCTTGCGGCCCCGCGCCCCGCGCCCGGGCGGTCGCGTGCGGGGCCAGCGTCGGCAGCGGCCGGCGTGCCCGCGGCACGGGCTCGCCCTTGGCATGCGAGGCTTCGGCCGGCGTCGCGAGACCGAGCGCCACCGCGCGGTCGAGGATCCGGTCACGAGCCGCCTTGGCGCGTGTGGGGAAACGGTCCGGCCGGCGCCGCTCCGGCGATTGCGGCAGGGCGACGAGGAGCGCCGCCTCGGCGAGATCGAGACGGCGCGGCTCGTGGCCGAAATAGGCGAGGCTGGCGGCCCGAATGCCTTCGAGGTTGCCGCCGTATGGCGCGCGTTCGAGATAGAGGTCGAGGATGGCGTTCTTGCTCAGATGGTCTTCGAGCCAGGCCGCGCGCGCCATCTGCCGCAGTTTCGGCCCGAGCGCACGCGCGCGGCGCGGTTCGAGCAGCCGCGCCGCCTGCATGGTGAGGGTCGAGCCGCCGGAGACGATCCGGCCCCGCCACGCCATCTGCGCGGCCGCCCGCACCAGTGCATAGGGGTCGATGCCGCGATGCTCGAAGAAACGCTTGTCCTCGCAGCCGATCAGCAGGGCCAGGAAGCGCGGATCCACGGCCTCCTGTTCGATCGGCAGGCGCCAGCGGCCGTCGGGCGCCATGAAGACCCGCAGCACCTGACCCTGGCGATCGAGCGCGACGACCGATGGCCGCGCCGAGACCGGGGCCGGCAGGCGGCGAAGCAGGGTCTCCCAGGCGGCGGGAATGGCGAGGCCGGCGACGAAGAGACAGACCGCGAGAAGGCCGAAGAGACGACGGGTCCACCCCTCGTCCGCAGGACCGGATGAGGGGGACGCGGAGCCCTCAGGACCGGTAGTCGCCGTTGATCTCCACATAGGCTTTGGTCAGGTCGCAGGTCCAAACGGTGGCAGACCCGGAGCCTAGGCCGAGATCGACCCGGATGTCGATGACCTCGCCCTTCATGTAGGCAGCCACCACATCCTCCGCATAATCGGGGTCGCGCAGACCCTCGACGGCGACGCGGATGCCGCCGAACCAGATCGACAGGCGGTCGCGGTCGGCTGGCTCGCCCGCCTTGCCGACCGCCATCACCACCCGTCCCCAATTGGCGTCCTCGCCGGCGACCGCCGTCTTGACCAGGGGGGAATTGGCGATGGAGAAAGCCACACGCTTGGCCGAGACGTCGCTCTCCGCACCCTCGACCGTCACGGCGACGAACTTGCGCGCGCCCTCGCCGTCGCGCACCACCTGGTGGGCGAGGTCGAGCGTCACGGCGTCGAGCGCCGCGCGGAAGGCGCCGAGGCGCGGATCCCCGGCCCGCACGATCCTGTCGCCACCGGCCTTGCCGGTGGCGAAGAGCAGCAGCGTGTCGGAGGTCGAGGTGTCGCTGTCGACCGTGATGCGGTTGAAGGATTTTTCCACCGAGGCCGACAGCAGCGATTGCAGAACCGGCGCCGCGATCGCGGCGTCGGTGAAGACGAAGCTCAGCATGGTGGCCATGTCGGGCGCGATCATGCCGGCGCCCTTGGCGATGCCGTTGATCGTGACCGTCGTGCCGTCGAGGTCGGCGGTGCGGGTCGCGACCTTGGGGAAGGTGTCGGTCGTCATGATGGCCCGGGCGGCCTCGACGATGCCTTCGGCCGAGACTTCGGCGGCCAGCCGATCGAGGACGCCTGCGAATTTCGTCGCATCGAGCGGCTCACCGATCACCCCCGTCGAGGCGAGAAAGATCTCGTCGGGCGAAGCGCCTGTGGCGGCCGCCGCCAGCCGCGCGGTCAGCGCCGTCGCCTCGACCCCCGTGCGCCCGGTGAAGGCATTGGCATTGCCGGAATTGACCACCAGGACGCGCGCCTTGCCGCGGGCGAGCGCCCGGCGACACCAGTCGACCGGGGACGAGGGACAGCGCGACCTGGTGAAGACGCCCGCCACCTCGGTGCCTTGCGCGAGCAGCGCGAGCATCACGTCGGTTCGGCCCTGGTATTTGATCCCGGCGGCGCCGGCCGCGAAGCTCACGCCGGCGACCGGCGGCATCGGCGGGACGGATTTGGGCGCCAGCGGCGAAACCGGGACCTTGGGAGCCATCGACCGCAAATCCTGCCAGAGAGACGATCGCAAACCCGCGATGCAGCGATGCGCATCGCAGCTCAGGAGACGAAACCGCTCAGGGCTTGGGGGCTGCCGGTGCCGGTGCGTCGCCGGCCGGCGGAGGCTCGACCGCAGGTGCGTCGGCGCCGGGCGTCGTACCGGCGGGCGGCAGCGGTGCCGCGGGCGGCTGGTCCATGTGCTCGATCTTCGCTCCCTTGCGCAGGGCCAGGACTTCGTCGCTCTGGGCCTTCTGGGCGACGTAGCGGGCGACCTGATCCTTGACCTGCTCGAAAGGCGGGAACTGCTTCTGCCGCTTGCCCTCGACCTTGATGATGTGCCAGCCGAACTCGGTCTTCACCGGCTGCGACACCTGGCCCGGCTCGAGCTTGAAGGCGGCGGCGGCAAATTCGGGCACCATCTTGTCCTTGGTGAACCAGCCGAGATCGCCGCCCTGCGCGCCAGGATCCTTGGAGAGTTCGTCCGCCACCTTGGCGAAGTCCTCGCCCTTCTGGATGCGGACCAGGGCGGCCTTGGCCTCGTCCTCGGTCGGCACCAGGATGTGCCGCGCGTGGATCTCCTCCTCGGGCTTCTGCGCCTTGGCAGCGTCGTCATAGACCTTCTTCTCTGCCTCCGGCGTCGCGGCGGCCGCGGCGATCTTGCCCAGCAGGCCTTCCATCAGCACCTTGTCATGGAAATAGGCCATGCGCCGGGCGAATTCCGGATCGTCGGCAAGCTTCTCCTTGTTGGCCTCCTGGGCCGCGAGCCTGAGGTCGATCAGGTAGTCGAGCACGTAGGCCTCGCGGGCCGGACCCTTGAGCTGCGGCGGCAAGGTCGGCCCGAGGTCCTCGAGTGCCGTCTTGACGTCGTCGTCGGTGATCTCCGAGCCGTCCACCTTGGCCAGGACCTTGGCGCTCGCCGAAGACGCCATGGCCGCGAAGCCGATGAAGGCGGCGGCCGCGGCGATGCGCAAAGCTTTGTCGGGTCTGTTGATCATGGCTTCAACGGTTCCTGCATGGGTTAAGCGGGCCGTCCCGGCACGCCGTGGGCTTGACCAACCCGCCGCGATCCGAAGCCGGCCCGCTGCCGCAAGCCACGCTCCGGCGGCCGTCGCGGCGGCGGCCGCTTCGCATTGACAAGGTTTGGGGGGGCTCTTATCTCTGAACCCGGTCCATTTCCACCTGTTTCTGACGTATGGGGCGGCGCGGTCATGTTGCCGCAGGATGCGGGGTCGGGTCCGGATCTCAGCCGCCTCGACCTTCCATCATGATCGTCCGGATTGCCGATTGCCCCCCGACGGGCGGCGCCGACGGGCCGAATGTGCTGCACGACCCCGGCTCGTGCGTCACCAGATAAGGTTGCATAACGATGCTCGGTTCGCTCGCAAAGAAGATCTTCGGAACGGCCAATGCGCGGCGATTGAAAACCTACGGACCCAAAGTTCAAGCCATCAACGACCTCGAAAGCGAGGTCGCGCGTCTCGACGACGAGGGGCTGCGCGCCCGCACCGCCATGTTCCGCGATGAAGTCGCGCAGGGCAAGACGCTCGACGATATCCTGGTCCCGGCCTTCGCCACCGTCCGCGAGGCCGCCAAGCGGGCGCTCGGCCAGCGCCATTTCGACGTGCAGCTCATCGGCGGGATGGTGCTGCATGAGGGCGCCATCGCCGAGATGCGGACCGGCGAAGGCAAGACCCTGGTAGCGACGCTCGCGTGCTATCTCAATGCGCTCGCCGGCAAGGGCGTGCATGTCATCACCGTCAACGACTACCTCGCCCGGCGCGACGCCGAGTGGATGGGCCGCATCTACAAGTTCCTCGGGCTCACCGTTGGCGTCATCGTCCATGGCCTCGACGACGACGAGCGGCGGGCCGCCTATGTGTCGGACATCACCTACGGCACCAACAACGAATATGGTTTCGACTATCTCCGCGACAACATGAAATACGAGCTGGACCAGATGGTCCAGCGCGGCCACGCCTATGCGATCGTCGACGAGGTCGACTCGATCCTGGTCGACGAGGCCCGCACCCCGCTGATCATCTCGGGCCCCTCCGAGGACCGCTCCGACCTCTACGCGCGGATCGACACGCTGATGCCGAGCCTCGTCAAGGAGGACTACGACGTCGACGAGAAGCAGCGCACCGCCAACCTCACCGAGGGCGGCAACGAGCATATCGAGCAACTGCTCGAGGAGGCGGGGCTGCTGACCGCCGGCTCGCTGTATGAATCGGCCAACGCGACCCTCGTGCATCACGTCCAGCAGGCCCTGCGCGCCCACAAGCTGTTCCAGCGCGACAAGGACTATATCGTCCGCAACGGCGAGGTGGTGATCATCGACGAGTTCTCCGGCCGCATGATGCCGGGACGGCGCTATTCGGAAGGGCTGCACCAGGCGCTCGAAGCCAAGGAGCATGTCACCGTCCAGCCCGAGAACGTGACGCTCGCCTCGATCACCTTTCAGAATTACTTCCGTCTCTACAAGAAGCTGTCGGGCATGACGGGCACGGCGGCGACGGAAGCGGACGAGTTTGCCGAGATCTACAAGCTCGACGTGGTCGAGATCCCGACCAACCAGCCGGTGGCGCGCCACGACGAGGACGACGAGGTCTACCGAACCTTCGAGGAGAAGGTGCGGGCCATCGTCAAGGAGATCGAGGACGCCAATTCGAAGATGCAGCCGATCCTCGTCGGCACGACCTCGATCGAGAAATCCGAGCAGCTCGGCGAGATGCTGGCCAAAGCCGGCTACAAGCGTATCGACTTCGCCAAACCGGACGTCCTCACCGGCCTCTACAGGGCGGCGCGGACCGGCAAACCCTCCAAGCTCTTCGCCATCCTGAACGCCCGTTTCCACGAGCAGGAAGCCTATATCGTGGCGGAGGCCGGGGTGCCGGGCGCCATCACCATCGCCACCAACATGGCCGGCCGCGGCACCGACATCCAACTCGGCGGCAATGTCGAGATGCGCGTCTCCCAGGAATGTGCCGAGACCGCCGAAGGCCTGCCGCGCGAGACGCGCGAGGCCGAGATCCGCACCGAAGTGGCCGAGCTCAAGCGTAAGGCGATCGAGGCCGGCGGCCTCTACATCCTGGGCACCGAGCGGCACGAGAGCCGCCGCATCGACAACCAGCTGCGCGGCCGCGCCGGCCGCCAGGGCGACCCGGGCCGCTCCAAGTTCTTCCTGTCGCTGCAGGACGACCTGATGCGCATCTTCGGCTCCGAGCGCATGGACATGGTGCTCAAGCGCCTCGGCCTGCAGGAGGGCGAGGCCATCGTCCATCCCTGGATCAACAAGGCGCTGGAGAAGGCCCAGCAGAAGGTCGAAGCCCGCAACTTCGACATGCGCAAGAACATCCTCAAATATGACGACGTCATGAACGACCAGCGCAAGGTCGTGTTCGAGCAGCGCCGTGACATGATGGGCCAGGAGTCGCTGGAGGAGTCGATCGGCCAGATGCGCGAGGGGGTGGTGGACGACCTCCTCGCCCGGTTCGTGCCGCACGACGCCTATGCCGAAGCCTGGGACATCGCCGGGCTCAAGCAGGCCGTCATGGGCTCCTTCGGCCTGGACGCCCCTGTCGAGGACTGGGCCAAGGAGGAAGGCATCGGCGAGGAGGAGATGCGCGAGCGGCTGCAGAAGACGGCCGACGAAACCTATGCGGCGCGCATTGAGAGGAACAGCCCCGAGGTCATGCGCTATGTGGAAAAGCAGATCGTGCTGCAGGTGCTCGACCATCTGTGGCGCGAGCACTTGGTCGTGCTCGACCACCTGCGCCAGGTGATCGGCTGGCGCGGCCTCGCCCAGCGCGACCCGCTCAATGAATACAAGTCCGAGGCGTTCGAGCTCTTCGACGGGCTCATCGCCAAGTTGCGCGAGATCGTCACTGCCCAGGTGATGCGCGTCGAGGTGGCCTTCGAACAACCTTCGGTCAATACGTCGTCGCTGCCGCCGATGTTCGCGACCCACACGGATCCGCTGACCGGCGAGGACGACATGGCGGTCGCCGACATGAACGCGCGGCTCGCGGCAGGGGATTTTTCCGGCCAAGGCAGCATCATGACGGCACTGGCCGAGCGGGAGCCGCTGACCCGCAATCCCGAGGATCCGTCGAGCTGGGGCAAGGTCGGCCGCAACGAGGCCTGCCCCTGCGGCTCGGGCAAGAAGTACAAACACTGCCATGGTATCCTGGTCTGAGAGGACGAGAAAGACGCGATGAGCGATGCCGCCAGGGCTTCTCGGTTACCGGAAACGGTCGAGGAGTTCCTCGTCTGGCCGGGCGACGGCCGGGCCAGGCATTACGAGCTCGTCGACGGCGTGGTGCGGGCCATGGCGCCGGGCAGCACCACCCATGCGCGAATCCAAGGCAACCTCGCCGTGCTGATCGGCGCGCATCTGCGGAACACCGGCTCGTCCTGCAGCCTGCTAATCACTCCCGGCGTCATTCCCCGCGTCAACGCGGCCAAGAACTTCCGCATCCCCGACCTCGGCGTGACCTGCGTGCCCGACACGGCACGCCAGATCGCCATGCCGGAACCGATCCTGCTCGTCGAGATCCTGTCGCCGTCCAACAAGGCCGCGACCTGGTCCAACATCTGGACCTTCGGCACCATCCCATCGCTGCGCGAGATCCTCGTCGTGCAATCGATCAAGATCGGGGCGCAGATCCTCAGGCGCGCCGATGACGGCGGCTGGCCCGACAACCCGACCGCCTTTGGCGAGGACGACAGCTTCGTGCTCGAGTCGATCGGCCTGTCATGCGCCGTGACGGACGTCTACGCCGGCACTCACCTCGTCGACGCCCGGCACGGCTGACGGCCTTCGCGCAAGATCGGTCAGCAGCGGCGCCGTCACGGTGGCCACGAGGCCGCCGCCGTCCCGGTTGCGCAGGGCGATAGAAAAGCCGTGCCGCTCGACGATGGCCTTGCAGATGGCGAGCCCGAGCCCTGTCCCCTCGACATCCTGCGGCGCGGCGCGGAAGAAGCGGTCAAAGATACGCGGCAGGGCCTCTTCCCTGATGCCGCATCCGGTGTCGGCCACCTCCACGTCGAGGCGGCCATCCCGCGTACGCACCGAAATGTCGACGATGCCGCCGGACGGCGTGTAGCGCACCGCATTCTCGATCAGGTTGCCGAACAGCAAGCGCAGGTCGCGCTCGACCCCGAGTAGCTGCGCGGGCTCGGTCGAGGCTACGCCGAGGTCCACCTGCTTGCTCTCCGCCACCGCCACGTGATCGGCGACACAGTCGAGAACGAGGGCGACGGCATCGAGCGGCGCGGGCCTTGCCTTGGCGCTATCCGTTTCGTAACGGGCAAGACGCAACAGCTGGTCCACTAGGCCCGAGGCCCGCGCCGCGCCGCGCCGCAGCTCCGGCAGCAGGGTCTCGTCCTCGGGAAACTGCAGGTTCTCGATCTGCAGCCGCAGCGCCGCCAGCGGCGTGCGCAGCTCGTGCGCGGCGTCCGACACGAACTGCTTCTGCTGCTCGAGACTATGCTGCAGGCGTTCGATGAGGATGTTCATCGCATCGACCAGAGGCGAGACCTCGACCGGGACGTCCGCTACCGGGATGGGGTGGCGGGATTCCGCGCCGCGCGTGGCGATCTCGGCTGCCAGCGCCGTAAGGCGCCCGAGCACGCGCTGCAGCCCCCAGCCGATGACGAGCCAGCCGAGCGGGACGGTGATGAGGATCGGCACCGCTGCCTCGAGCGCTGCGGTCTGGGCCAATTCGGTCCGCACCCTGACCCGCTGCGCCGCCTCGACCACCGTTTCGCCCTCGCTCGTCTGGAAGATCCGCCAGCTTTCGCCACCCACGGTCTGCGTCGCGTATCCCGCCTCCGGCTGCTGCGGGATGCGGATCCCCGGATTGGATGATTGCGGCTTGGCCTCGCCGGGCCGCCAGATCTGCACCAGGACGTCGTCGTCACGATTATGCCCGGACGTGTTGCGAAACACCGGCCCGGTGCCGGCGTTGAGGGCGATCTGCCGCAACTGTCCATCGAGCAGCACGCCCGATTCGGTGAGGTCGATCAGATAGGCCGTCCCGGCACCGACGAGCCCGACCAGGGTGAGGAGCAAGGTCATCCAGATCAGCGCCGTCCGGCGCACCGAGCGCATATCAGACCGCCGTCCTGAACATGGTGGCCCGAGGACCCGTGCCGTCCGGCATCATGCTCTAGCCTCTCGTCACCATCCAGCCGGCGCCGCGCACGTTGCGGATCAGATCCTTGTCGAAGCGCTTGCGCAACGAGTGGATCAGGACGTCGAGCGCGTTGCTCTCGACCTCCTCGTCCCAGCCGTAGAGATGGTCCTCGAGCTGCGCCCGGGAGAGGATCGTGCCGGGGCGCTCCATCAATGCGCGCATCAGCGCGAATTCGCGTACGGAGAGGACGCGGTTGGCGTCCCCGTAGGTCAGTTCATGGGTCGCGAGGTCGAGCGTGATCTGGGCGGTCTGCAGCATCGACACCGCGACGCCCGCGCGCCGCCGCAGCACCGCCCTGATCCGCGCCACGAGTTCGCGCGTATCGAACGGCTTGACCATGTAATCGTCGGCGCCGAGATCAAGACCCGTGATCCGGTCGTCGATCTCGTCGCGCGCGGTGATGACGAGCAGCGGCGTCTTGTCGCCCTTCAGGCGCAGGTCGCGCAGGACCTCGACCCCGCTCTTGTCGGGCAGCGTCAGATCGAGCAGCACCGCGGCATATTCACCGACCGCCAGCGCCTCCTGGCCTTCGACGCCGCTCTGCGTCCAGTCGACCGACATCCCCTGGTTCTGAAGCGCCCGCTTCAGGCTCTTGCCGATCATCGGATCGTCTTCGATCAGGAGGACGCGCATGGCTGCTTTCGTTCGATGCTCATGATGCATGCTGCCCGGCGGCAGAACGACGCCGCAGACTCGTTCGGCCATCGCCGTCAGGCTGTTCAAGACTCTCGCCTCGAGCCGCGAACGAATGATCGGTGCTGCGGCAAGGACGATCAAGGCCGAACCGGCGACCTCGAGCGGATAATGCGCCCCGTGCAGACCCTTCGGCCCCGAGGGATCTGCGGCAGCGCACACCGCCGAGACCGGCAAGACCGACGATTGTGACGCGCATGGGTGCCCGAGCGGCGCCACTCAGCACCCGAAACTCGGCCCCGGCCTAATCGAAGCCTGACTGAGGTCGGCGGAGATCATGTTTCGTTAACCACTCCTTAACCGCGATGGCGTCAGATCGACCTATTAAAGGATCCTTAAGCGTGACGACAGCTCTCGCCCTCTCTTCCCCTGCTCCGATCCCTGCCCCCGTCCGCTTCCGCGGGCGCTCGCTCATGGCGCTCGTGATTCGGCCCGAGCCGCCGGTCGACGACTGGCTGACCGGCCTCGACAGTCTGCTCGGGCGCTCGCCAGGCTATTTCACCAGCCGCCCCGTCGTCGTCGACCTTTCCGCCTTCCACAGCGAGAGCGACGAGCTCGTCGGCCTGATGGACAAGCTCGGCGGGCGCAACATCCGCGTCATGGCGATCGAAGGCACCGACACGGCGAGGCTCGGCTCCGTCGCCATGAAACTACCGCCGATCGTCACCGACGGCCGTCCCTCGAAGGAACTCGTCGTCGCGACACCGGAGGCGGCCACGGACGGGATCGAGGAGGCAGACCCCGACAAGGCCGCGGCGAAGCCCATCCTCCATCGCGGGCCGCCGTCGCTGATCATCGAGAAGCCCGTGCGTTCTGGCCAGTCGGTCAGTTTCGCGGAAGGCGACATCACCATATTGGGCTCCGTCGCCTCCGGCGCCGAGATCGTGGCGGGCGGGTCGATCCATGTCTACGGCGCCCTGCGGGGACGGGCCATGGCGGGTTTCGCCTACAAGGACGGACGCATCTTCTGCAGTCGGCTGCACGCCGAACTGCTCGCCGTCGACGGCATCTACAAGACCGCCGACGAAATGGACGCCAAGCTGCGCGGCAAGCCGATTCAGGCTTGGAGCAATGGCGACGCGCTGGTCATCGCCGGCCTGGCTTAACAAGATTTCACAGGGGTTCAGGAACATGGCGCAGGTCGTCGTCGTCACATCGGGTAAGGGAGGGGTCGGCAAGACCACGTCGACGGCCGCCATCGGCGCAGCCCTGGCCCAGGAGGGCCAGAGGGTCGCGGTGGTCGATTTCGACATCGGGCTGCGCAACCTCGACCTGATCCTCGGGGCCGAGCGGCGCGTCGTCTACGATCTCGTCAACGTGATCCAGGGCCACGCCAACCTCTCCCAGGCGCTGATCCGCGACAAACGCATCGAGACGCTTTACCTCCTGCCCGCCTCGCAGACGCGCGACAAGGATGCGTTGACCGAGGAGGGCGTCTATCGCGTCATCAGCGAATTGCGCGAGCGCTTCGATTGGGTGATCTGCGACAGCCCCGCCGGCATCGAACGCGGCGCCACGATGGCGATGCGCCACGCCGACCTGGCGCTGATCGTCACCAACCCCGAGGTCTCTTCGGTGCGCGACAGCGACCGGATCATCGGCCTGCTCGATTCCAAGACCGAGAAGGCCGAGCGCGGCGAGTGGATGGAAAAGCTCCTGCTGCTCACCCGCTACGACCCGGCCCGCGCCAACCGCGGCGACATGCTGAAAACCGAGGACGTGCTCGAGATCCTGTCGATCCCGCTGCTCGGCATCATCCCCGAGAGCCAGGACGTGCTGCGCGCCTCGAACCTCGGCTCGCCGGTCACATTGAACAACCCGCAGAGCGCCCCGGCGCGGGCCTACCTCGAAGCGGCGCGCCGCCTCAAGGGCGAAGCCATCGCCGTGACGGTGCCGCGCGACAAGAAGGGCTTCTTCAACACGCTGTTCGGAAGGAAGGCCGCATGAACCTCCTCCGGTTCCTGAAACCGCGCGACACCGCGCCAGTGGCACGCGACAGACTGCAGATCCTGCTGGCCCATGAGCGCTCGCTCGTCGGGCGCTCGGACCTCGTGGCGATATTGCGCGAAGAGATCCTGGCGGTGATCGCCAAGCATGTCGCGATCGATCCCGACAAGGTCAAGGTCAAGATGGCCAAGGGCGAGACGCTCTCGACCCTTGAGGTCGACCTCGAGATCCGCGCGCCCTCGAACACCCGGATCGCACTCGCATCTTAGACCGTGATCGGTTCAGGGCGAATCGCTTCGCGATCCTGAACCGATCAACCTGCGCACTATCCTAATTTGGAGCATGATCGGCGACAGTCGGTCATTCTCCCTATGTGCATGTCCGCCTACTTCACCAAGCCCTCGGCCTTCATGGCCTCGACTACCTTCGGGCGCTGCCCCACGCGGGCCGCGTATTGCTGGACGGTGGGCCACCGGCCGAGATCGAACCCGACGAGTTTCGCCCAGCCGAGCACTGTGAACAGGTAGCCGTCGGCGACGCTGAACTTGTCGCCCATGAGGTATTGCTTGCCCGCGAGCTGCCCGGACAGCCAGTCGAGCCGCTTGGACAGGGTTGCCTTGACGGCCTCCTTCCATTCGGGCGTTTGGGCCGGGTTGAACATCGAGCCCATGGATTTGTGGAGCTCGGAGGTGATGAAGTTCAGCCATTCCTGCAGCTTGTAGCGCTCCATCGTGCCGGCGGCGGGCGCAATCCCGGCCGAAGGCTTCTGGTCGGCGATATACTGGACGATCGCCGGTCCCTCGGTGAGCACGTGGCCGTCGTCGAGCTGGAGCGCCGGCACATAGCCTTTGCCGTTCACGCCCTCGAAACCCTCGCCCGAGGCGAGCGTCTTACCTTTCAGATCGACCTTTTCGAGGGTGAACGGAAGTCCGGCCTCGAGCAGGGCGATGTGGGGCGACAGCGAGCAGGCGCCCGGGGAATAGTACAGCTTCACGGAAATCTCCTGGTCCTATGGCGATCGGGCGCGGACGCGCCGTCGCACCGACGACATCACATTGCTTTCCAATTGACAAGTACATACCAAGCGGTAAGTTTTGGAGCATGATGGAAATGGCTGGATCGGAGCGAAGCTGCGTCGGGAACGTCCTGGATTCCGGCTGTCCGTCTCGTGCCGTGCTCGGCGTGCTGGCGGAGAAATGGGCCCTTCTGCTCGTCCACGTGCTCGCCGGCGGCCCGGCGCGCACGGCGCAATTGCGGCGGCGGATCGGCGGCATCTCGGACAAGATGCTGATCCAGACTCTGCGTCGGCTCGAACGCAACGGCTTCGTGGCGCGACGCGCCTACGCCGAGGTTCCGCCCCGGGTCGAATATTCCTTGACGCCGCTCGGCGCTTCACTGAGCGAACCCATCACCGCGCTCGACCGCTGGGTCGAGCGCCACCTTCAGGACATCGGCGCCGCACAGCGGGATTTCGACGCTCGTCCACGATAACCGCCCGGGTCGCGAAGGTCGGCACAACCGCATGGCCGCCTTGGCCCGGACCGAAGCGGACAATCCGCCCGGAAGCTCATCGGCGTTTCACCTACGCATCCCCTCCGCATGCCAGCGCAGATGGCTTTCGATGAACGACGCGATGAAGAAATAGGAATGGTCGTAGTCCTCGCGCCGATGAAGCGCGATTGGGATGCCGGCCCGGGCGCAGGCCGCTTCGAGCAGCTCGGGCTTCAACTGGCTGTCGAGATAGGGGTCGGCCGTGCCCTGATCGACGAGGATTTCGGGCAGCCGGGCGCCGTCCTCGATCAGCGCGCAGGCATCGTAGCGCCGCCACGCCGCGCGGTCAGGGCCGAGATAGCCGCCGAGCGCCTTCTCGCCCCAGGGACAATGAATCGGCGAGACGACCGGGGCGAAGGCCGAGACGGCGCGAAAGCGGCCGGGATTGCGCAGGCCGATGGTCAGCGCGCCGTGCCCGCCCATGGAATGGCCGCAGAGCCCCTGGCGGGCCATGTCGAGCGGCAGGTTGGCCTCGACGAGCGCCGGGAGCTCCTCCTCGATGTAGCGCCGCATGTGGAAATGCCTGGACCACGGCGCCTCGGTAGCGTCGAGATAGAAGCCGGCGCCCTGGCCGAAATCATAGTCGGGGACGTTCGGGACATCCTCGCCGCGCGGCGAGGTGTCGGGGGCGATCAGCGCAAGGCCGAGCTCGGCCGCGACCCGCTGCGCGCCCGCCTTCTGGATGAAATTGTCCTCGGTGCAGGTAAGGCCGGCCAGGAACCAGACGACCGGCACCGCGCCGCGCTCCGCCTGGGGCGGCAGGAACACGGCAAACCGCATCGGCGTGCCGGTCGCGACGGACATATGCTTGTAGGTGCGCTGCAGCCCGCCGAAGCAACGGGTTTCCGAGAGGAGTTCGATGGTCATGTATGTCGCCGGAGGTTGATAGGATCAGGTCCCGCTCCTGATATCACACCAGCGGCTCGAGGATCGTCCGGCGGCCTCAAGGCTCAGGACCTGAGGCCTGAGAGCCTCCGATTGTCTAAAATGCGAATTGAGTAAACTGTCACTGTAACCTACCGTAATCCCGTGACCCCCCGGGACGGGAGTTCAATGAGCCGCGCGCCTATCATTTACCATTCCAAGAGCCCTGTCCGTCGTACATTTCGCATTGCTGAAAACCGAACGCATTCCAGAGCATGTTGAATATCGGGCGCACCAATGCAGGAACATCGGCTCTGAAATTGTCGATGTAGAGTTCAGGCAGGGCGAGGATTTCTCGATTTAGAGGACCTGCATACGACCAGCCCGCGCCGTCAGGACTGTAGCGGTAGAAGCATTGAGCGACATCGCACAGCGACAAGAACGCATATACGGGAAGCCCGGCGTCGAACGCCTCCAGCACGCTGAGATATTGCCGGACAGCGAGAACCACCTTGTTCGCGAACTCGGCTGCCACGAAATAGGGATTCCCATCGGTGTCGCGCCTACTGAGATTACCAACGCCCTCGATGACGCCCGAGCGAAAGAACTGCGCGTAGCTTTGCCGGCCTCCGGCAGGGCGATCGGCATAGTTCAGAAAGCCTTGAAAATCAGATTGTTCATCCGCGCCCGATGCAGTTCACGCTCCGGGATTTCGGAATTACGAATTGTGGTGACAGCTTACTCAATCCCCTTTTTCAGTGATCCTATGGTATCGGTGCTGGCCTAGGTCCCAGGGGTCTCCAGTCATCTAAAAAGTGAATTGAGTAAACTGTCACCGAAACGTGAAATTTGGCCGCAAGATGCCGCCGATGGAATATCGGCAGCCTTCCGGTGGAATCGACCGTGCAGATGCCGGCCTCGGAACATCGCGGCAAAAGGCCAAAGGCGCGCCGTCTCCTTCGCCCTTGGCCGCCCAATCAAAACACCACCACGCTCCTGATCGACTTGCCCTCGTGCATCAGGTCGAAGGCGTCGTTGATCTTCTCCAGCGGCATGGTGTGGGTGATGAGATCGTCGATATTGATCTTGCCCTCCATGTACCAATCGACGATCTTCGGCACGTCGGTTCGCCCGCGCGCCCCGCCGAAGGCCGAGCCGCGCCATACCCGGCCCGTCACCAGCTGGAAGGGCCGGGTCGCGATCTCCGTCCCCGAGGGCGCGACGCCGATGATGATCGACTCGCCCCAGCCGCGGTGACAGCATTCGAGCGCCTGGCGCATGGTGTGGACGTTGCCGATGCACTCGAAGGAGAAGTCGGCGCCCCCGCCGGTCAGGTCGACGATGGCCTGCACCACCTTGTCGCGCCCGACCTCCTCCGGATTGATGAAATGGGTCATGCCGAATTTCTTCGCCATCTCCACTTTGCCGGGGTTGAGGTCGACGCCGATGATCTTGTCGGCCCCGACCATGCGGGCGCCCTGGATGACGTTGAGCCCGATGCCGCCGAGGCCGAACACGACCACATTGGCGCCCGGCCAGACCTTGGCGGTGTAGGTCACGGCGCCGATCCCCGTCGTCACGCCGCAGCCGATGTAGCAGACCTTGTCGAAAGGCGCGTCCTCGCGGATCCTGGCCACCGCGATCTCGGGCAGCACGGTGAAGTTCGAGAAGGTCGAGGTGCCCATGTAGTGGAACACTTCGCCCTGGTCGCAGGAGAAGCGGCTGGTGCCGTCCGGCATCAGGCCCTGCCCCTGCGTCGCGCGGATCGCGGTGCAGAGGTTCGAGCGGCGCGACAGGCAGGTCTTGCACTGCCGGCATTCCGGCGTGTAGAGCGGAATCACATGGTCGCCGACCTTGACCGAGGTGACGCCCGGCCCGACCTCGCGCACGATGCCGGCGCCCTCGTGGCCCAGGACGGCGGGGAACTTGCCCTCGCTGTCGAGGCCCGAGAGCGTATAGGCGTCGGTATGGCAGACGCCGGTCGCCATGTTCTCGACCAGGACTTCGCCGGCCTTGGGTCCGTCGAGTTCGATGGTTTCAATGGTGAGGGGCTTGTTGGCGGCCCAGGCAACGGCGGCGCGGGTTTTCATAACATCCTCGTCAGGCGGCAATCGACGCGCGTTGATAGCTAAAACCGGGCGGCGTGGCTATCGGAACGGAGGCCGAAGTCGAGGCCGGATCCAGGTCGATAGTCGCTGGGCAAACCCTTCTCCCGCCTGCGGGAGAAGGGCCTGTCCCGAGCTTGCCGAGGGGTAGCGGATAAAGAGCATTTTATTCTGGACCACCGCATCCCCCTGTGGCTTCGGCATCCAAGGTCTGAGGCCGACGGCATGACGCGGCTCGACGACATGAATTTCCGGCTGATCCACTCGCGGTGTCGCCCGGCCGCAGCCGAGCGAAGAGCCGGGATCCGCCTCGGAGATGGGTAGAGGCGGCGGGGTGCTGGATTCCGGATCTGCGGCGCCGACGCCTTGTTCGGGACAAGCTTGCGGCGGGCACTCCGGACAGAGCCAATCGACCGGACAGACGCTCACCCCCGATGCAGTTCCGCATCGGCCAGGTCGAGCACGGTGCTCATGGCGTCGCGCGCCGCGGCGGGGTCACGGGCGCCGATGGCATCGAGGATGCGCTTATGCGCGTCGAGCGAGATGGCGCGCCCCTCGATCCATTGGTTGGTGGCGAGAAAGGAGGCGCGCAGCGTCGCCTCGATGGTGCCGACCAGCCCCTGCAGCACGAGATTGTGGCTTGCCTCGATGACCCCGCTGTGGAGGGCCAGATCCGCTTCGCAGGAGGCGAAGAGGTCGTCGTCCTTGGCTGCCGCTTCCATGGCCAGATAGGCTGATTCGATCCGCGCCATATCGGCGGCATCGGCCCGCTGCGCCGCAAGTTCGGCGGCCGCGGGCTCGATGATGCGCCGGGCCTCGACGATACTGTCGACGAGCCCCCGGTCTCGGCGGATATCGGGATGCCAGCCGAGCACGGCAGGGTCGAGCAGGCGCCAATCGGACCGGGTTCTCACCCTGGCGCCGACGCGCTGGCGGGTCTCGATCAGGCCTTTGGCGGCGAGCGTCTTGACCGCCTCACGGACCGAGGAGCGGCTGACGCGGAAGCGCGCCGCAAGCTCCTCCTCGTTCGGCAGTGGATCACCGGGCACGAGGCCGCCGCCGAGGATGAGCCCGGCCAGCGCCCGCACGATCTGCCCATGCACCCTCGCGCCCCGGAAGGCGCCCTGCCCGTCCGCCTCGGCGCCGTCCTCGGGAACGTCCGCCAGGACGGGAGACAGGGTAGACGTCGACTGCGCGCTCATGCCGGGTTCCGGAAGGCGGCTCGCCGCGGAGGCGGCCCCTTCGATGGCGCGCAGTCTAGACCATTTGCCTCGCCGCGTCCCCGTTCGCGCCGTGAATGACTATCGCGCCTCCGGGCTCCGTCCCTTATACCCGATCCATGCGAGCAGGCTCTCGGCGCCCTACCTCCGACGCTCCGGTCATGGACAGCGGCCCGATCGGTCGACACGCCTACGACTTCGCCGCACCCATCGGTACCGGCTTCGGCGGGGCGCGCGAACCGGTTCTCGACAGGCTCGTGGCGACGCGCGCCTTCCGTCGCCTGCAGCATGTCCGGTTCCTCGGCGGCATCGACTATCTCCGGGTGCCGACGCCCAACGGCCGGCCCGGCAGCCGCCGCTACACGCGCTACCAGCATTCGCTCGGCGTCGCCCGCCTCGCTCTGCTCTATTGCGACCTCAAGGAGGTGCGCGGGCTGGAGCGCGGCCTCATTGTCGTGGCGGCGCTGCTGCACGACATCGGCCACGCGCCCCTGTCCCATTCGCTCGAACCCGTCTTCAAATCGGCCTTCGGCATCGACCACCACGGCGCCACCGAGGCCCTGGTCACAGGCCGCGTGCCGCTCGGCCGGGAGGTCCATGCGATCTTGAAGACGGAGGGGATCGATATCGAGCGGCTCGTCGCCATCATCGGTGGACATGAGCCGGGCCATGACGGGTTCTTCGCCGGGCCGATCAACTTCGACACGATCGAAGGCATCCTGCGAACGCAGACCTACGAGAAGCCGGCGCCGCGCCTGGCGAGCCCCGAGACCGTGATGATGGCGGCGGCACGGCGCGCCAGCGCGGCGGACCGAATCGCGGTCGATGAGTTTTGGTCCTATAAGGATCTCGTCTACCGCTTCATCATCAATGCGCCTTCGGGCATCCTGGCCGACGCGGCCTGCCAGGCCTTCATGCACCGCCACCTCGCCGCCTTCTCCGCCGCCGATGTCCTGTCGACGGAGGACGTGGTCTTCCGCAAGTTGCCGGGCTTGCGGCGACTCCTGCTGAGCCCGGGCTTTTCTCGGGAAGTCGGCACGGTGCTCGACACGGCCATTCGCTTCAAGGTGCGGCGGTTCGAGGTCGATCCCCGCGGCGATTTCTTCACCCGCGACGACGAGACACGCTATCGCCAAAAGCGCACGGAAAGCCGGATCCTGCCGGGCGCCGTGGCGCGCGACGACGCTCTCATCCCGACGCAGGACGTCTTCGATGACATCGCCGGCGATTGAGCGGGCACGCGCCTTTTCCGAGGCACGGCTCGAGACGCTTCGCGCCCGCATCCCGGCGCTGGTGCCCTCCGGCGCCTCGGTCGTCGCCTGTGGCTCCTATGCGCGGCGCGAAGCCTCGGCCGCCTCGGATTTCGACTATTTCACCATCGTGTCCGCCGACGCCGAACACGGCGAACTTCCGGAGGATTGGGAACACCAACTCAAACGCGCCGTCGCCGGCATCGTCGGGGTCGAACCCGCCAAGGACGGCGCTTTCGCGAAGGTCGAGCGGGCCGACCGGATGGTGCGGAATATCGGCGGCCAGCACGACGACAACCAGAAGCTGACGCGCCGCATGCTGTTCCTGCTCGAAGGCGCACCGCTCAGCGCCGAGGCCGAGGCGCGCGCAGTGCGTCGTGCCCTGCTCGACCGCTATCTCCGGGCGGGCCTCGACGCGGGGCTGGCACTGTTCCTGCTCGACGACGTGATCCGCTACTACCGGACCATGGCGGTCGACTACGAGTTCAAGACCCGCGAGGGCGACCGGCCGAAGCCTTGGGGCCTGCGCAAGGTCAAGCTGATGTTCTCCCGCAAGCTGCTCTATGCCAGCGGGCTTTTCACCGTTGCCGCGGCACGCGATCTCGACCGGCAGGCTGCGATCGCGCGGCTCGAAACCCTGTTCGACCTGTCGCCCGTCGCGCGGATCGAGGAGATCTGCGGCCGGAGGACGGCGGCATCCCTGCTCGGCTGCTACGGCGGTTTCCTCGATTGCCTCGCCGATGCCGGCTTGCGCCATCGCTTGGAAGGCCTCACGCCGGGGGACCATGACGCGCCGGAGTTCCGCGCGATCGAGGCCGAGGGCACGAGATTCTCGATCGAGCTCGCGCGGTTGTTCGACCGGACCTTCGCCACCGACCATCCGATCCATCGCGCGATGCTGTTCTAGACGAGCGCGACGACTTGGCTTGCCCGTCGGGAAACCAACCAGACGGCCCGCGGGCACGGCACGGGCGACATCCGCTGGAAGATGCCTGGTCTGCTCGACCGGTCGAACATCGGGCGATGAGTTCCCGGCGCGGCAGACAGCGATCTGTTAACGCCCACCCGCGAGAGTTGAGCGGCCGTCTCCCCCGTAGTCCCGCAGCCGATCACCACGCTTCATGACCAATTCTACGAGCCCCCGCCCGCGATTGCGCTGCCGTCCGATCGGGGAGGCCGACCTCGGAGCCGTGGCGGATCTGCTGGCCCGCGGCTTCCCGGCGCGCAGCAAGGTCGCCTGGCGTGCCGGGCTCGCCGTCATGGCCGCGCGTGACACTCCGGCGGACTGCCCCCGCTTCGGCTATCTGCTCGATAGCGAGGACGCACCGGTCGGCGTGCTGCTGACGATCTACACCGCGACACGGGCCGAGGACCGGGCCGTGCTGCGCTGCAATTTCTCGAGCTGGTATATCGAACCAGCCTTCCAGGCCTTCGCACCGCTCCTCGTCCAGCGGGCGACACGCGGCGGTCGCGCCGTGTTCTTCATCATCTCGCCGGCCCCGCACACGAAAGCCACGAACGAGGCGCTGGGCTTCGAGCTTTACAGCAGCGGCCGGTTCATTGCGCTCGCCGCCCTGGCGCGCCCTTTTTCGTTCCGCCGGATCGAGCGTATCGTTCCAGGCCGGACCGGGCCGCCAGGCCTGCCGGCCGACGAGACGGCGCTGCTCAAGCGCCATGCGTCGCTCGGTTGCATCAGCCTCGCCGTGCATGCGCCGGACGGGCCGCTGCCGTTCGTCTTCCTCAAGACGGCCGTCAAGGGCGTGCCGGCGGCGCAACTCCTCTATGCCCGGTCGCTGGAGGATTTCACCGGCGTTGCCGGGCCGCTCGGGCGGTTCTTTGCCCTGCGGGGCCGGATGGCGGTGGTTGTCGACGGCGACACGCCGGTTCCGGGCCTGCTCGGATTTCAGCGCCGCGACAGCGCCCTGAAGCTCTGCAAGGGGACGCCGCCGCCCCCTCGTTGCGACCTCACCGACACGGAATGGGCGATCTTCGGGTCCTGAGCGGCTGCCTCACGCCTCGACCGGGTCCGCGAACTGGCCACGCAGAAGCGCTGCGGCGACCCCGAGCAGCAGGCCGACGATCAGCCCTCCGAGCAGGATCGCGATGCGCGACGGCCCGGCGCGGCTGATGGGCGCCACGGCCGTCGAAATCACGCGGGCGTTCACGACATCGAGTGACTGCCGTTCCTGCAGGTCGCGTGCGCGGTTCAGGAAGGTCTCGTAGATCGCGCGGCTCGAGGCCGCCTCCCGGGACAGCTCTCGCAGCCCGACCCCGTTCTCGTTGGCGACCCCGACATCGCGCTTGAGCGCCGCGATGCGCTGCTCGATGTCGGCAGCCGTGGCGCGGGCGCGGTCATAGTCGATTTGGGCGGCGCGGCCGATGCGGTCGAGCTCGGCGTCGAGCTGATGGCGCGCGGCAGCGGCCGCCACTCCCAGCGACGCGGTGGTCGGATGGCGCGGGCCATAGACCAGCGCGGCCTGCTCCTGGTTGCGCTTGGCCTGGGCGTAGGCGGCACGCAGCACGCTGAGGTTGATCGATTGGGCATCGGTCGCGGGGTCGGGCTCGCCTCCGTTCGCCTTGAGACGCCGGATCTGCTCCAGCCGGGCGCCCTGATCGGCGAGCCGCGCCTGAGCCGGCGCCAACTGAGTGTTGAGATCGGTCAGCTGCTGCTGGGCGATCAGCTGGCCGTTGACGTCGACCAGGCCTTTGCTTGCCCGGTACTGCTCGACCGCCGCCTCCTTGCCGCGGAGCCGCGCGCCGAGCTCGTTCAGCCGGGCATCGAGCGCGTCTGCGGCCCGCTCGATATTCTCGCCTTGAGCACGGGTGATCTCCTTGAGGAAGTCGGCGGCCACTCCGTTGGCGATGCGGGCGGACTTCTCCGGGTCGCCGGTGGTGGCGCCGATGTCGACCACGAAGGTCTTGTCGGGGCGGTGCACGTCCACCACGCGCTGCAGAGCCCGCAGAGCCCGAGCCTGGTCGTCGCCCTCCGTGCCCCGCAGGGACGGCCCGGTCAGCGTCTCGACCAGCTGCGCCAGCGGACCGGGCGCCGGCCGCCCGAACTCCGGGTCGTTGGCGAGGTCGAGATCGTCGACCACCTGCTCCAGCACCGCCGTCGATCGCACGACCTGCAGCTGGCTCTGGACGAACAGCTCCGTCTCGTCGCCGTTGCCGGCCCCCGGATTGATTTCGTTCTGCAGGACCTGCAGGTTGCGCGGATCGACCAGGACCTTGGCGGTCGCCTCATAGCGGATCGGCAGGATCAGGCAGACCAAGAGAGCCAGCGCTCCGCAGAGCAGGACGGGCAGCGCGATCCAGAATCGGTGGCGGTTCAGCGTCCCGCCGATGCCGCGCAAATCGATGACGGCCGCGGGCGAGGCCAGACCGAACGGCGGATCCAGCGGGAAACCTTCCACCCGAGACATGTCGCCCCCTTCCGCGTGCCATGACGCGCCGCTCTCGGTGCCGCGTGTGCCGGACCGGGACAGTTGGCTACGGTCCATGTCCTCAGCTCGTCGCATTGAGCAAGGCCGAGGCCCGGGCGGGCGAAACGGTCGCCCCGGTCCCGGCCGCCGCCCCGTCGGCGGACCTCGACACGATGCCGATCCGCGTCGACAGCTCCGCCTCGCCGAGCCGGCCCGCGAAGACGATGCCCTTGGCGTGACCGAGATGGCCGAAGCTTGCAGAAAACGGCGGTTCGCCCTCCGTCACTGTCGTGACGAAGCCGGGCGGCCCGGTTAGGCGACAAAGCAACTCTCCGTCCGCACGAAGCGCGACGCGGCCGTCCTCCAGGGCGACGTCGAGATCCGGATGGACCAGGAACCGCACCTCGACCGGCCGCGCCCGTGCCCCCGCGCCATCGAGCGCATCGGCCAGCGCATAGCCGTCCGGCTCGCGCTGAACCCGACGTCGGTGCGCCACGCCCAGGCGGCGCCGGTAGCCGTCGTGCCGTCCAGTCACCGACCACGCCGGCCCCGACTGCTCCGCCAGGAGGGTGCAGCGAGCCCGGTTCTTCCAGGAGAAGCCGGCCGCGGGGACGCTCTGCGACAGCCCGGCGACCGCCAGCGTATTATGGGCGCGGCTGTCGCGCAGGTGCGTCCGTTGCTCCCGGCCCGCATGGTAGAGATAGGTGCCGGCGTCGATCAGCACCGGCCGCCCGTCGAGCTCGAGCCAGATGGCGAGCGTATCGCTGTGGCCATGGGCGGCGAGCCGCAGATAACCGAGCGGCCCGTGGTCGAACACGAGGTGCGTGAGCCGACCGCCGATCCGCTCCCGGGCCACCGTATAGCCGCCGTCGCGGAACGTCGTCACGCCCTCGGCAAGCGCGCCGCCTCTCCCCGTCACGCCGAAGAGATGGTCGCGGAGGTGCGGATCGCGCACCGGCGGCATCAGCGCGGACTGGCCGGTCAGCGCCGCGACCGCGGCCGTGACGGAGGCGACATAACGCGGCTCGCGGTCCGGCGGCTGAGCCACCACCCGGCCCTCGTCGTCGTCGCCGATCGCCGGCACGCGACCCGTCGGCCCCATCAGCGCCCGTAGGAATTCCGCGCCGGCCGCAAGGCGGCCCGCCACGACGGCGGAGAGCGGACGCCCGGCGTCGCGCGCGAAAAGCATGCCGAAGGCCAACATCTCCATGGTGAAGGCTTGGTAGGTCGGCGACTGTTCGGCCCCGACCCCGTCCGGCAAGATCTGGCGCGGCGCTTCGACCTCCAGGATGGCGCGGCCATGCCCCTCCCGGCGCGGATCCGCGAGCAGCAACCCCGCCACCAGCAGGCCGAGCCCCTCCGCGACCCGATGGTTGTTGGCCGAGGAAAACAGCGACGGAAACGCCTCGATCTGCCGGGCATGGGCGCTCAGCAACCGTCGCAGCAGGCTCCGCTCCGCGGCCGGGATGCCGTCCGGGCCTGCCGCCGCCACCAGCAGCGCGAGGCTGACGATGCGCAGCGCGAGCTCGATGCCGGACACCCAGTTCACACCGCCATATGGAGGATTGGCCGCGGCCCAGCTCCGCACGATCGCGAGCGCCCGGCCCATCGCCCAAGGCGAACCGGCGGCGAGCGCCGCCGCCGCTGGATGCAGCATCTGCAGGCGATTGGGCTCCCAGACGAATTTGACGTCGCCGTGCTGGGCGGACGAGGTCTCGGCGCGACCCCGGGCATCGCTCGTCGAGCGGACGTCGACCCGGAATGCGGAGCGCTCGGGCCCGGGCCAGCGTCCCGCGTGGATCGGATCGTAGAGCCAGAAGCCGCCGGCCGAGCCGGGCTCGAGCGCCGGCCAGTCGTGACCCAGGAACGAGAAACGGCCGGATTGCGTGCGAGCCAAGGCGTCGGCCAACGCCGGGCTCGGCTCACGTCCGGCCGCCGCGAGCCCCGCCCGGGCCGCGGGAAACGAGGGGAAAGGATCGTCGGACGCGGGCGCCATGTCCCAGCCGACCCGCCGCCGCCGCCAGGCTCGCCTGACCGCCGCCTCGCCGAGCCGGTGGAGAACCTCGCGCGGCGTCATCGCCAGAAGGCGATCCCCGTACCAGCGAAGGTTCGACCAAACCCCAGTCATCCGCCCACCGAGACCTGTTCCAAATAAGTGCAGCACCCAAGAATATCGTTAATGGATTAACAATGCCTTGGGCGTGCCTCCCCGCGTCCTGTCCCGAAATCCGACAACGAGACCGGGACTTCGCCTGGACCGGATCTTGCCGAATGAAGCAAGCCCGGACATGGCGTCTGGATCGGGATGGTTCAATGCGAATACTTTCCGTCTTCGGGACGAGGCCCGAAGTCATCAAGATGGCACCGGTCGTGTCGCTACTCCAGCGGACGCCTGAGGTCCAGTCGCGCGTCTGCGTCACCGGCCAACACCGCAGCATGCTCGACGGCATGCTTTCCACCTTCGCCATAGAACCCGAATACGACCTCAAGGTCATGCGGCACGATCAGGGGCTGGGCGAATTGTTCAGCCGCATCATCGCGGGGGTCGACCGGGTGCTTGTCGACTGGAAGCCGGATGTCATCCTGGTCCAGGGCGATACCGCCACCAGCACCGCGGCGGCGGTCGCGGGCTTCTTTCGACAGATCGTGGTCGGCCATATCGAGGCGGGCCTGCGGACCGGCAACACCATGAGTCCCTGGCCCGAGGAGGCCAACCGACGGATGACCGCCGTCATCGCGAACCGGCACTATGCGCCCACCAGACGAGCCCGCAAGGCGCTGTTGGCCGAGGGACATTCGGCCGGCAACGTCATCCTGACCGGCAATACGGGGATCGACAGCCTCAAGCACATGGCCGAGCGCGTGAAGACGCCGGGCCCGCTCAGCCGATCGCTGGAGGCGCGCTACGGCTGGCTGGACCGCAACGCACGGATGGTGCTCGTGACTGGCCACCGGCGGGAAAGCTTCGGTGCCGGCTTCGACCAGATCTGCGAGGCCCTCGTGGCGCTGGCGCAGGAGCCGGATGTGCAGATCGTCTACCCCGTCCACCTCAACCCCAATGTTCGCCGCCCGGTGATGGAACGCCTCGCCGGCATCCCCAACGTCGCCCTGATCGATCCGCTCGACTACCCCGACTTCGTCTATCTGATGACCCGCGCCTACCTGATCCTGACCGATTCCGGCGGAGTCCAGGAGGAGGCACCCTTCCTGCGCAAGCCGGTCCTGGTGATGCGCGAGGAAAGCGAGCGCCTGGAGGCCGTCGAGGCGGGTGTCGCGCGGCTCGTCGGCACCGATGCCGCCGCGATCCAAGGTCAGGTCCTGCGCCTGTTGCGCGACCCTGCCGCATACGCGGCCATGGCGACCGGCGCCAGCCCCTTCGGCGACGGCTTCGCGGCCGAGCGGATCGTGGCCGATCTCCTCGCGCCGCCCCATCGGCCGAAGTCACGCCAGGCACGCCGTCCTGCGGTCCCCGTCTTCGGCACACCGGCCGCCGTCCCAGGCTTTGCCTGAACCCTATTGTCCCCAACGTATTTTATTCGAGACGAAAATCATGACAGAAACGTTCCGTACCATCTCCGTCATCGGTCTCGGCTATGTCGGCCTTCCGACCGCCGCCACCTTCGCATCGCGCGGACTCCATGTGATCGGCGTGGACGTGAAGGCGGATGCCATCGAGCGCATCGCCCGGGGCCAACCCCATTTCGCCGAGCCGGATCTCGACGCCATGTTGCGCCGGGTGATCGCGTCGGGCCATCTGCGCGCCACCACGAGTCCCGAACCCGCCGATGCCTTCGTCATCTGCGTACCGACGCCCGTGCGGCCGGACCGTAGCGCCGACCTTCGGGCGGTCCGCTCGGCCGTCGCGTCCCTCGCCCCCCTGCTCAAGCGGGGCGACCTCATCGTCCTGTCCTCCACCTCGCCGGTGGGCACGACCGCCGCGGCGGCGCGGCAGCTCGCCACGCTGCGCCCCGACCTCAGCTTCCCGGATACGGCGCCCGAGACGTCCGACATCCTCATGGCCTATTGCCCCGAGCGGGTGCTGCCGGGGCATACGCTGCGCGAGCTCGTCGAGAACGCCCGCACCTACGGCGGCCTCGACGGCCGCAGCGCCGAGGCGGCCGAACGGCTCTACGCCGTCTTTGCAA
Organism: Lichenihabitans sp.; assembly: GCA_965277115.1. GTDB lineage: Bacteria > Pseudomonadota > Alphaproteobacteria > Rhizobiales > Beijerinckiaceae > Lichenihabitans. The sequence goes on from CBDIBY010000006.1 coordinate 47,919, forward strand.
CCGGCCCCGGACGGCTCACCTCAGCCGCGACCGCCGAACTCGCCAAGCTGGTCGAGAACGCCTATCGCGACGTCAACGTCGCCTTCGCCAACGAGCTGTCCCTCGTTTGCGACGCGTTCGATCTCGACGTCTGGTCCGTGATTCGGCTCGCCAACATGCACCCGCGCGTGCAGATCCTGTCGCCCGGGCCCGGCGTCGGCGGCCACTGCATCCCGGTCGACCCCTGGTTCATCCACGCGGCACTGCCCAACCACACGCCCCTGATCAGGACGGCGCGCGAGGTGAATGATCACAAGCCCGACTTCATCGCCGAACGCCTGGCCACGATCGCGGCCCGCTTCCATACGCCGACCATCGCGGTGCTCGGCCTGACCTACAAGCCGAACGTCGACGACCTGCGCGAAAGCCCGGCGCTCCGCGTCGCTCGTCTGCTGGCGGACCGCGCGCTCGGCACGCTGCTGGTGGCCGAGCCGCATCTCGACAAGCTGCCCGCCTCGCTCGCGGGGGTCGAGGGCATGACGTTCGTCGGGATGGAGGAAGCCGTCAGCCGGGCCGACATCGTGGTGGTGCTGGTCGCGCATGACCGCTTCAAGCGGCTCGATCGGGCGGCGCTCGACGCCAAGGTCCTGGTCGACGTCGTCGGTCTCTTCGCCGAAGCTGCCTGAGACCCCGAAGGAGCCGCTGCGATGCGCGTCACCCTGTTCTCCCTTCCGGTCGATTGCCTCACCCATGCACAGACTGTAGAGCGGGCCTTGAACGCCATGCGGCGCGGCGAGCGGTGCCAGCACGTCGCGTTGAACGTCGCCAAGCTCGTCAAGGCCCGGCGGGATCCGGAGCTCGAGCATGACATCCGCGGCAGCGACATCGTGGGCATCGACGGCGCCGGCATTGCCCTGGCCCTCGTGCTTCAGGGCCACGCCCGACCCGAACGCGTGGCCGGCATCGACCTGTTCGAGAGCCTGGTCGCGGCCTGCGCGACAGAAGGCTTCCGCCCGTTCCTGCTCGGCGCCGCGCCGGATGTCGTGGTCGAGGTCGCCCGGCGCCTGCAGGCGCGGCACCCGAACCTGCGGCTGGCGGGTCATCATCACGGCTATTTCAAGCCAGGCGAGGAGGAAGGGCAGGTCTGCGACCTCATTCGCGCCAGCAACGCCCACGGCCTGTTCGTGGCCCTGCCGACGCCGGCCAAGGAACGCTTCATGAGCCGCCACCGCGAACGGCTGGGCGTGCCCTTCGTCATGGGCGTCGGCGGATCCTTCGACGTGGTGGCGGGTCGCCTCCGGCGGGCGCCCCGCCTGGTACGGCGGATCGGCGCCGAATGGCTGTACCGGCTGCTCCAGGAGCCCCGGCGCCTGAGCAGCCGCTATCTCTTGACCAACGCGGTCTTCGCGGGGCTGATCGCTGCGGACGCGACCCGGCGAGCCATCAGAGCGGCAGGGGTCCGCGCCCTCTCGCGCCACGGGCGCGCCTGACCGTGCAGCGCGCCACCTACGTCCTCTACTTCGCCGCGAACCTCGCGCCTCGCGCGCTGATGTTCGCGCTGATGCTGGCGCTGACCCACCTCATGCCCATTGCCGAATACGGCAGCTTCGTGCTGGTGGTCACCACGGGCGAGATCCTCGACATGGGGCTCGGCAACTGGGTGCGCATCCTGGCGCTGCGCAGCGAGGGGAAGAACACCGTGGTGCGGCCGCGGCGGCTCGGGCGGCTGATCGCGCTGACCGTCGCGATGACGGGCGCGGCCCTGCTGCTGGCGTCGCTCGGCAATGTCGGGCGCGGCAACGCGGGCCCCTTCACGCTCGGCGTCGCGGCCTATCTCCTGGCCTTCGCGCCGCACCGGCTGGGCCTCACATTGTTGCAGATCCAGCGCAAGCACACCGCCTACGCGGTCGTCGAGGCGCTGCGGGCGGGCGGGACGCTCGCCGCGGCGACCGGTGCGACGGTGTTCATCGGGCCGCAGTTCCTGCCGGCGGCTCTCGGCCTCGCGGGAGCGACGCTGCTCTCCGGCATGCTCGGCCTGTTCATCGCGATGCGCGGCGTGCCCCGTCCGCGGCGTGCGCGCCGGGGCTATCTGGCCTGCCTGATGTATGGATTGCCGATCATCCTGTCGAGCGCGCTCGGCTACAGCCTCGGCTGGCTCGACCGCTACGTGATCGACGTGCTGATCGGCCCGCATGGCGTGGCGGTGTTCGCCGCGATCTATGCGCTCGCCCGGCAGCCGATCGAGCTGTTCATGGCGCCGATCAACAACTACGCCTTTCCGTACCTGATCAGCACCTACGAACGGGACGGTAGCGCCGCGGCCAGCAGCGTCCAGGCGGGACTTCTCGTGACCTTGGCCATGATCGGCATTGCCATCACCGCGGGGCTGTCCTTCCTGACCGTGCCCCTGCTCGCGGTGGCACTGCCGCCGGATTACCGCGCGGAAGGCGCCCTGATGGTTCCGTGGATGGCGATCGGCACCCTGGTGCTGGCGATCAAGCTCTACGTCTTCGACAATGCCTTCCACGTGTCGAAGCGGACCTGGCTGCAACCGCCGTGCATGGTGCCGGCGGCGATCCTCAACGTGACGCTGATCATGCTGCTGATCCCCCGCTATGGCATGGCGGGCGCAGGGACCAGCTATTGTGTGGCGGCTGCGGTGGCGCTGGTGACCACGATGCTGGTCACCCGCCGCGTCCTGCCGGTTCCGATCCCGTGGAAGGCGCTGGGGCGGCTGGCGGGCGCCAATCTGTGCGCGGCAGCGGCGCTGCTGGCGGTGCGGGCCGTGCTGAGCCCGCTGGGCGACCTGACGGTGCTCATCGGCTGTGCGCTGACCTACACCGCGGTCTATGCGGGTCTGCTGACGCTGCTCGGCGTGTCGATCCGCGCCAGCCTGGAAACACCCTGGCTGCTGCAGGCCACTTCGGCCGGCCGCGCCCCGCCGCTGCGGACCGCCGGCACCGAGGCGCTGCGATGACCCGGTCAGAGCCCGCCCTCGGGCTGCAACGACCGGAACAGGGCGAGATAATCCTCGACGATCCGTTCCGGACGGTAGCGCGCCGCCCGGGCAAGGCGCGGTGCCGGGTCGCCGGGTGCCGCGAGCGCGCTCGCCAGCGCCGCGGCCATCGCGGCCGGGTCGCCGACCGGAACCAGGACGCCCCATTGCCCGTCGCCCAGGATCTCGCGCGGACCGCCGCAATCGGTCGCCACCACCGGCAGGCCGGAGGCCAAAGCCTCGGCGACGACATTGCCGAACCCCTCGCTCGTCGAGCTGAGGGCGAAGACCCGCGCCTTGGCATAGCCGTCCCACGGCTCGGACGCATAGCCCGGAAGCGTCAGCCGATCGCCGACGCCGAGCGCGGCCGCGAGCGCTTCGAGCGCGCCGCGTTCGGGCCCCTCTCCGAGAATTGTCAATGTGACCTCGCGCGGCAGCAGCGACAGCGCGCGGACGAGGGTGGCGAAGTCTTTCTCGGGCACCAGGCGACCGACCGCCACGATTGCGGGTCGGCGCGCCCGAAGCTCAGCCGTATCGCGCGCCGGCCGGGCGCGCTCGACCGGGACCGCATTGGGGATGCAGCCTGTCCGCGCGGCGAGGGCGCCCCAGTCCGCGACGAGATGCCGGACGAGGGCATCGGAGACGCAGACCGTCCTGGCCGCCCTCCGGGTCAGGATCGGCGCCAGCCTGAACGCCGCCGCGCCGAGCCGTCCCCGGCCGACGTCCGAGCGGCCGTGGAAGGAGAGCACCAGCGGCACGCGGGAGCGCGCCAGCGCCTGTGCGGCGACGAGCTTGAGGTTGGCGGCGCCGCCGAAGGCGAGCGCGACGTCGACTCGGTCGTTCCTGAGCTCCCGGGCGAGCGCCCACACCGAGCCGGCATGGGCGGCGCCGAGCCGCCGCACGGCGATCGCCGGATCGACGAATTCCCGGTTGCGGCCGTCCTCCGCGACGTCGACCAGCAGCCGGACCGCATGGCCGGACGCATGGAAGCCGGACGCCAGCACGGCTGCGGCACGCTCCGCGCCCCCGCCCATCAGCGACGGCACATAGAGCGTGATGTGCTGCCGCTGATCGGCCGGCATCGAGCATTCCCGAACGGGTTCGTCCCCTACGGCTACCCGTCCATTGGTTACCATGCGGTGAAGCCATGAACGCTTTTCCCTCGCCCTTCATGAAGGCTTCCGCGGCCCTCGACGTCGCTCGCGGCGCCTATGCGCAGCTGCCGCTGCCGATGCGTCGGCGGCTCGGCGCGCTGCTTCGCTTCGTGCCGGTGTCGGCCCGCTATGGCCGCACCTATCGGGCGTGGCGGCAGCGCATCGAGGCGGTCGAGGCCACGCCGGCGCAGGCGGGCGCGATCCAGGCCGGGCGCCTCCTCGACGTGGTCCGTCTCGCGATCGCGGCGAGTCCCGGCCACCGCGAGAGACTGGGGCCGGTCTTCGGCGACGCGGGACCGCCCGACGTCGACACGTTGCTGACCCGCTGGGCCGAGGTCCCGGTGCTGACCGGGACGGAGGTCGTCGCCGGCGGCGAGCGCTTTTGCACGATGCCGGCGGCGCATCTCGACATCGGCGTGACCGGCGGCAGTTCCGGCCGCCCGGTCCGCTTCTATCTCGATCGCGGCCGCTCCCCGGTCGAATATGCCTTCGTGCATCACGCCTGGCGGCGGGCCGGCTTCCGGCCCGGGATGCCGCGCGCGGTATTCCGCGGCGTCGAGACCGCTGGTGCCGCCCATATGCACTACGAGCCCGCGCTGGCGGAGCTGCGCTGCTCGGTGTTCCATCTCTCCGACGCGGTCATGGCCGGCTACCTGCGGGAGATCCGGGCGCGGGGCATCGCGCATCTGCACGGCTATCCGTCGGCCCTCGCGATTCTCGCCGAGCATGTGCTCCGCACCCACGGCCCGCTCGATACGATCACCGGCGTGCTGCCCACCTCCGAGCGGCTGCCGGCGCATCTGCGGGCGACGATCGCGCGTGCCTTCCCGGCCGCGGTGCTGGCGCCGACCTATGGGCTGAGCGAGAAAGTCGCCTTCGCGACGGAGGTGCCAGGGGCACCCGACGTCTACGATTTCGAGCCGCTCTACGGCTACACCGAGCTCGTCGACCGCGACGGGCGGACCGTGACCCGCGGCGGCCAGCAAGGCCGGATCGTGTCGACCGGCCTCCTGTTTCCCGGCATGCCTCTTATCCGCTACGACACCGGCGACGAGGCCGAGCTCGTCGCGCTCCCTTCACGGGACAACGGCGCGAGGCTGCGCGTGCGGCGCATCGTTCCGCGTCATGGACACGAATATCTAGTCGGCCGATCGGGCATCCTGATGCCGCTGTCGGCCATGCTCCAGCTCGACGAGGAGATCCTCGGCGTGGGCGAGTTCCAGTTCGTCCAGGACACGCCCGGCGCGGTGACGCTGCGTGTGGTCCCGCGCAACGGCACGCTGCCCGACTTCGGCGCCTATCTGGCCCGCGCCAACGCCAAGGCGCGAGACGAGATCACCCTCACGATCGAGGTCGTCGACAGCCTTCCCACGACGGGGCGGGGCAAGCGCAAGTTCATCGACCAGCGGCTGGCCGAGGCGCGGCGGGCCGAGGCGCTCGCGGCGGCCGACCGGGGGCCACTATGAGGCGGGCACCGCACCCGGCGCCGGCGGGGGATCTGGCGCGACCCACGCCGCCCGGCCCGCGGCCTCCCGATAGACGGCCTCGAGGCGGCGAGCCATGGCGTCGAGCGTGAAACGGTCCTCATAGAGCGCCCGGGAGGCGGCCTGCATGCGCGCGAGCAGAACCCTGTCGTCGAGCAATGCCGTGATCGCCGCGGCGACCGCCGCCGCATCGCGCGAGACCATGAACCCGTTGATGCCGTCGTGCACGACGTCCGGCGTCTCGCCGACCCGGGTGGCGATCAGGGCGGCGCCGGCGCAGGCGCCCTCGATCAGCGACAGCGGCATGTTCTCGCTGAGCGACGGGAGCACCACGACGTCGCTCGCGAGCAGCAGCCGATGCACCGCCTCGGGCGAGCACCAGCCGGCGAAGCGGATGCGCTGCGCGAGCCCGACCTCCCGCGCGAGCGCCGCGCAGCGCTCGACCTCGCCGTCGCCGGCCACGACGCACTCCCATCGATCGTCGCCGTCGAGCCGCGCCAGCGCCTCGACGAGCAGCGGCACGCCCTTGTGGTCGCCGACCTTGCCGACGAAGGCGATTCGCACCCTGTCGGCGGCGCTTTTCGGCGCGGCCTCGCCCGCCGCGAAATCCGCGATCCCGTTCGGCACGATCCGCAGCCGGGCCGCCGGCACGCCGGCGAGCGTCCGGAAGCGTGCCTCCGAGACGGGGCCGAGCGCCACGACGCGGTCCGCAAGGTCGCAGAGCGCCACGAACACGCGTCCCGCCACGGTTCGCGCCGCGATGCCCTCCGTCGGAAACTGACCATGGAACTGGATCACCACGGCGCAACCGAACCGCCGCTTAGCCAGCCAGGCGAGCGCGAGCTTGCGGGGCAGGCTGCCGCCGGTCGCGAAGTTGATATGCACCACGTCGGGCCGCCAGCGGGCCAGCAGGACCGCGAAACGTATGCCTCGCCAGGGAAAGCACCAGATCCAGGCGCCCCCGTCCGCGTCGCCCCGTGCCGCGAAGAACCGCAGGGCGAGGCCGCGCTCGGGCGTCAGCAGCCGAGCCTCGCGGACATAGCGGAACAGGCGGTCGATGCCGCCGCGCCCGTCCGGCCCGCTCGGAGTGACGCAGAGCACGCGAAGTGGCTGACCCATGACGACCCCGTGTCGAGCCCGCCGCGACACGGGTCGCGGCCTGCCTTAACTTCATTTTCGCTTCTCGGGATTAACAGCTCGCTCATCGGATCGGCGATCCCGTCGGATGGTCGCTCCCGTCCGACGGCAAACGCTCCGGCGGGAGACCGGTGATGACCTTTCGGAGCGCCGCCGCATCGGGGCGATCGGCCGACAGGCACGCCGTCACCTTGTCGGCGTTGTTCATCGCTTTCGCGGTGCTCTGCCTATTGCGTGTCGCGCTGATCCCCACGCTGCTCGACCGCGTCATGACCTATACGGCGGACGAGGGGAACCTCGTCGAGAAGATCCATCCGACGCTCTATGGCTTCGTCGCCGTCGGGCTCTGGGGACTGCTGACGACCCGGATCGAATTGACCGCCTGGGAGCTCCGGGTCCTGCGCCATATGTTCGCCTTCCTGGGCGGCATGGCCCTGCTCCTCCTCGGGCTCGCGATCACGGGGCGCCTGGGCTCGTCGGGCTATCTGATCGACAGCTACCTCACCGCCTGCTGCGCGGCCTTGATGATCCTGTTCCCGCCGCCATGGCGGCGCGGAATCGCGACCGTACTCATCGGCTATCTCGTAGCCGGCGCCGTGATCGGCATCGGCGAGTTCGCGACGCATATTCGGCTGCTGCCCTATGCGGCCAAGGAGCTGACCTTCCGCCCCACGGGACTGTCCAACCATCCCTTGGAGTTCGGCTTGGTCTGCGCCATGGCGGTCGGCTTCGTGGCCGCCACGGACTGGCGCCCGCTGCCACGGGCCCTGGCCATGGCCGTCCTGGTCGTGGGGGGCTTTGCGGCCGGCGCGCGGCTCGCCGCCATCGTCGGCCTCCTCAGCGCCTTTCTTGTGGTGCTCGTGAAGGTCGGCGCCGGTCAACCGCGCCGTCGAGTGCTCGAGCGCCGCATCATCGCGGTAGTGGCAGCCCTCGTGACGATCCCCATCCTGCTCGGCGGCCTCTATGCCGCCGGCGCGCTGCAGCGCTTCCAGGGCGGCCTGATCGACGAGAGTGCGCTGGCCCGCGTCGACATCTACGGCGTATTCCGCTTCCTGTCGTGGAACGAGATCCTGTTCGGTACGGACGTCGCCCGGGTGCGGCAGATCGCGCTCGAACAGTTCGGCTACGCCTTCATCGAGAGCTCGCTCGTCATCTTCGTGGTGCAGTTCGGCGCGATCGGCACCGCGCTGTTCCTCGGACTGCTCGCGAACCTCGTGCGGGTGATGCTTTCGGGCGCACGCCTCGGCGTGGTGATCGGGACCTTCGCCTTCTTCGTCATCGCGACCAGCAACAACGGCCTGTCCACCAAGAACGCCGGGATCTTCCTGCTTTTCACCCTGATCCTCGCGCTGCGGCCCGAACCGCAGCGGAATGGAGGCATGGCATGATCGCGCGTCGCCCGTTCCTCGCGGGTCTCATCGGATCGCTCGGCGCGACCGCGCTCAAGGCCGGGGCGGCCGCGCCCGCCTTCCGGCGCGGCATCGCGATCCATAGCCTGATGAACTGGGGCCACCGGCGGCCGGACCGTCCCCGACATTACACCGACGATCCCTTCTCCGGGGCGGAGCACATGCTGCCCGACGCGCTCCTGGCCAACGTCGCGGCCGCCGGGTTCGACTTCGTCCGCTTGACCCTCGACCCCGGTCCCTTCCTCGACCTCGACGGGCCACCGCGCGACGCGCTCGATCGCCGGCTGCTCGCCACGATCCGGCGCTTGCACGGGTTCGGGCTCGCGGTGCTGGTCGATCTCCATCCCAACACCCAGGTCCGGACCTACGACCCGGTGACCTGGCTCGGCTCCGAGAGCGACCCGATGGTGGCCCGCTACACCGCCCTTCTGCGGCGCATCGCGCGGCTGCTCGGCGGCCTCGGGACACCGTCGGTCGCCTTCGAACTCATGAACGAGCCGCCCTACGGCTACCACCCGGCGGGCGCCCGGCGCTGGCAGTCCTTGCAGCGGAGCTTTCACGACGCGGCCCGGGCGGAAGCGCCGGCGCTGCGGCTGGTGCTCACCGGCGCGCGCGGCGGCAGCCCGGCAGGGCTCCTCGACGTCGACCCCGCCCCGTTCCGCGGCAGCGCCGTCTTCTACTCCTTCCACTATTACGAACCGCATGTGTTCACCCACGAGGGGGTCATGGCCGACGAGGACGGGACGCGATCGTGGCGCTACATGTCTGACCTCCCTTACCCCACGGACCGCGTGCCGCGCGAGGTGGTTCTCGCCACGATCGCCAGCAACGTCGACCAGGATACCGGGCTCGACCCCGATGCCCGGTCGGGCGCGCTGCGGGCGGCGCTGGCGACCGCGGACGACTATCTCGCCTCCGGCTTCGGCCCGGCGCAAGTGGCCAAGGATTTCGACGGCGTGCTGGGCTGGGCCCGGAGCAGCGGGGTCGACCCCGGATCGATCCTGCTCGGCGAGTTCGGCGTGACCCGCACCTACGGGCGCTACCGCGCGGCCGATCCCGTGTCGCGCGCCGCATGGCTCCACGACGTCCGCACGGCGGCGGAGACGCGGGGCTTCCGCTGGGCCTTGTGGGAGCTCAAGGGCAGCGGCGGCATGGCAACCGTCGAGACCGACGAGGCGACGACGCTCGACGGCGCGACGCTGCAGGCTCTCGGGCTGAAGGAGGGGACATGACCGCCTCGGGATCGGACACGCGACATATCCTGGTACGCCTCAATCCGCATCGCGTGTGGCGCTGGCATCTGTGGCTGCTCGATCACTTGGCGGCGCGTCCCGGCACTCGCGTGGAAGTGGCGTTCGCGACCGAGGGCCAGCCCTACCCGGTGGCCCTGAGCCTGCTGCTCGACCTCGAACGCCGGGTCTACCGCCTCGGCGGAAGCTACGCCGCCGCCCTGGTGCCGGCCCGCGACGTGACGCTTCCGCAGGCCGATCGGTCGGCCGTCGCGGACGTCGTGCTCGACCTCAGCGGCCTGCCGGTCGCCGCGCCCCTGCCCGGGCGGCTCGTGCGCCCGCTTTACCACGGCACGGCGGCCGACGAGGTCCTGATTGCCGCCGTTCTCGCCCGGGATCCGGTCGCCCTGTCGTTCGAGGGCAACGCCGCAGACCTTCAGCCGGCGATCGATTCGCCCGACGTGCTCACCCGCGCGCTGAACGGCGTCTTCGGGACGGTACTGCGCGCCTGCCTCCAGCACATCGACGATGCGAGCAACGGCGGCACGGGTGCGGCGAGCCTCGGCACGACGCGCTACCCGCGCCTCGCCGCCGTGGCGGCCGCGCGCTTTGCGGCCCGGGCCTTGGCATGGCGGCTGCGTGACCGCCTGACCCGCCTCTGCCGGCCGGAATCCACGCGCTGGCGCGTCGGCTGGCGCGCAACATCGCGGGCCGACAGCCTGGGGAGGACGCTTCGCCTGCCCGACACGGGCTACCGCGTCCTGCCGGACGACGGGAAGCGCTATTACGCCGATCCCTTCGTCCTCGTCGCGAACGGCAAGCGTACCCTCTTCGTCGAGGAGTTCCCGCTCGCGACAGGCAAGGGGATCATCGCGGCAGCGGCGATCGATGACGACGGCCGCATCGGCACGCCGCGGCCGGTGCTGGAGGAGCCGCACCACCTGTCCTACCCGTTCGTGTTCACCCATCGCGGCGCGGTCTGGATGATCCCCGAAAGCTCGGCCCGCAGGCGCGTGGATCTCTACCGGGCAACCCGGGTTCCGGACCTTTGGGAGCATGCGGCGGTGCTGATCGACGGGGTCAACGCTTCGGACGTCACGCTTGCCCGGGACGCGGGCTTGTGGTGGATGTTCGCCGCGACACATGCCTGGACGTCGTCCTCCCGGGACACGCTCGATCTCTTCAGCGCGCGCGACCTCTTCGGCCCGTGGACGCCCCATCCCCGCAACCCCGTGCTCGTGGACCGCCGCGCCGCGCGGCCGGGCGGCGCGATGTTCCGCATCGGTCAGGATCTCTGGCGCCCCGCCCAGGACTCGAGCAAAGGATATGGGTCCGCTCTGTCGCTCTGCCGCGTCGATGCGCTCTCGCCCGACGCCTACCGCCAGACGCTCGTATCGAGCGTGCATCCGGGAGGGGTGTGGCCGGGCCGGGGACTGCACACACTCAATTACGCGGCGGGCATCGAGACGATCGACGGGCTGTTTTGAGTTGAGCGTCGACGCCGGACCGATGCTATCGACGCTAAATCAGCGAGGACAGAAACATCATTGAAATGGAGCCGCGCAGCGGGACTGCCTGCACGGCTTGGTCAAGTGGAGGTGTAGTCGCATTTATCGATATCTGACTGGAGCTTGTCGCGGCGGTGGGCAAGTCGCAGACGGCATGAACGGTTCCCTGAATTTCAACCTCATCGGCGGTCAGTACCGCTCCAGCCAATCCGCTAGCACCGGCATGGCGGCCGCGGCGCAAGCGCGGCCGAAGCCGATCCTCAGATAATCGTCCGGCACGGGCGCCAGCGCCGAGCGGTAGACCGATGATGGCACGAGCAGGATGCCGGTGTCCTCGACGAGCCGTGCCGCGAACGCGTCCGCGCCCTCCCGGCCGAGATATCGTGGAAACGCCAGGACGCCGGCTTGCGGCTCGGCCCAGGCGAACAGGTCCGGCCGCCGGCCGAGCACATCGCGCAGCGCGTCGAGGTTCCCCCGCGCGATGGCGGCGTTGCGGTCGAGCAGAGCCTTAGCGTGGCGGAGTGCCACTCCGGCCAGAAGCTCGTTGTGCGGCGAGCCCGCTATCGTGATATATTGCCGGGCCCGTTCAAGCCGCGCCACGAGTGCCGGATCGCGGCACGCGACCCAACCGACGCGCAGGCCAGGCAGGCCGAAACTCTTCGACATGACGTTGATGGAAAGCGCGCGCTCGTAGCGATCTGCGGCCGCGGGCAAGCGGGCGGCGGGATCATGCTCGGTCAAGCGATAGACTTCGTCGGACAAGAACCATAGACCTCGCTGCCGGCAGAGCTCGACGAGGGCGTCGAACGTGGCACGATCGGGCACCGTGCCTGTCGGGTTGTGGGGCGCGTTGACGACGAGGAGCCGCGTGTTCGGCCGGAGCGTGTCGCGCACTTGGGTCGGATCGAGCACCCAGCCGCGATCCGGGTCGAGCGGCACGCCCGACACAGCGCAGATGGAGGCCGGAATGGCCTCAAGCGACCCGTAACATGGCGTCGCCACCACGGCATGGTCGCCCGGCGTCAAGATCGCCTGCATCGCGGCGAGGATGGCCTCGTCGGCTCCCGCGAACACCATGACATCCTCGGCACTCACGGTCTCGAAGGTCGATGCGATCGCGGCGCGGAGGTCGGGCTCGCCGCGGATCGGCGCGTAGTCGAACGCGAGCCGGCCGTAGGCGTTGCGGGTCGCCGGCCCGGCGATGTCGAGCAATGCGTCGAGGCTGAGGCTTTCGGGGTAGGACGAGGACAGCGGATAGCGCACCGCATGTTCCCACCGAGACAAATAGGACACCAGGCGGAATTCGGGGAGCAGCGTCATCAGGCGCCCTGCCGGCCGACGCGATGCCCGCGCCCATAGTACCGCTCGAGGCGCGCCTGCACGAGTTCGAGTACGATCGACATGGACCAGTAGATGGCCGCGGCGGTCAGCAGCATCTCCATGTACCGGTATGTGGCGCGCCCGTAGGATTGGGCCAGGAAGTTCAGTTCCCAAAGGCCCATCAGCGATACGAGCGAGGAATCCTTCAGCATGGAGACGAACTGGGTGAACGCGGGCGGGATGATGACCCGCAGCGCCTGGGGCGCCACAATCTTCCAGGCCACGATCCGCCGCGGCAGGCCGAGCGCCGCGGCCGCCTCGCGCTGCCCTCGTTCCACCGCCGAGATACCACTGCGGACGATCTCGGCGAGATACGCGCCATAGTTCAACGACAGCGCGATGATCCCGGAACTCAGAGCGCCGAGTACGACCCCGACCTGCGGCAGGGCGAGATAGATGATCAGCACCTGGACGAGGAGCGGCGTTCCGCGGAAGAGCGAGGCGTAAAAGGTCGCGGCCGCGAACGTCACCGGGTTCGCGGACACGCGCCCGAGCGCCGTCAGCAACCCGAGCAGGCACGCGCAACCGAGCGACAGCGCCGTGACCAGGAGGCTCAGCGCTGCGCCCTGGAGGAAACCGTCGGGCGACAGTTTCAGTCCGAGCAGAAACGGCAGTTTCTGTGCGATGAGCCCGAACTTCAGTCCAAAGCTGCCGAGCAGCGCCGCCAGGAGCGTCAGAAGAAGCAGCCACGTGAGGCCGACTTCGACCCGGAAGCTCCGCTGGCGCTTGACGTCCCGCGCGATGAGGCCGGCAGCATCGTCGAAATCATGGCTTTCACCCGGATCCCGGCGCGCCGCCGCGCCGGCGTCCGTCAGTTCAGTCACCGGCTCTGGTCACGTCGGCGCCGAGCCATTTCTGCGAGATTTTCCCCAGCGTGCCGTCGGTCCGCAGGCTGTCGATCGTGACCTTGAGTTTGGCGTCCCATTCAGGGTCGCCCTTGTCCGTCGCGACCCAATCCGGCTCGGCATAGAGCGGCGGCCCGACGATCTTGAACGGGCCGCCCTTGTCGATGCGGTCCTTGGTGGTCGCGAGATCGGCCACCACTGCGTCGAGACGCACCCCCGGGCCGAGCGCGAGGTTTTGGAACGCCACCGTCTCGTCGGTCGGCACCGTCATGAGGTCGCCGAACGGGAAATCGATGGGCTTGGCGCCGGGCGCGTCGATGACGAGCTTCTTGGCGAGGTATTGCTCGTAGCTGGAACCGACACCGACGCCGACGTGCTTGCCGGTGAGATCTTTGGCGGTATGAATCGCCTCGTCCTTGCTGTTGACCACCAGCACGGCCGGGGACGCGTAATATTCGACCGGGAAGTCGAGCACCTCGGCGCGCTGCTTGTTGGGCGTCATCGAGCAGATGCAGACGTCGAAGCGCTTCTGCCAATGGCCGGCCACGATGACCTCCCAGCCGGGGGTAAGCGAATTCAGCTTGACGCCGAGCTTGTCCGCGACCGCCTGGGCAATGTCGACGTCGAAGCCGGCGATCCTGTTATTGTCGTCGATGAAGCCGAAAGGCGGATAGTCGTTGACCAGTGCGTTGTTCATGACGCCGGCCTTCATGACACGGTCGAGCGTTTCGCCCGCTGCCGCCGGCAGACTGAGGGCGCAGAAGCAGGCGAGGGCGACGAGCGTGCGTTTCGGGAACATCGGCAGTCCAGGGTATCGTTCAGCCTCGGGAAGATTACGTCCGAGCGCGCGCGGTGTCCACAAAGACCTCTGAAGGACCGCACAGCGGGACCACTTCAGCCTAACACGCATTTCTCAGCTACCGCTCTGATTGGGGGTGGGCTGGTCAAGCTGTCCTACTCAGGGTTCCGGGTTCGCTCCCGCGGGTCACTCGCTTCTCTTCGCGGTCGACGCAGAGCCGCCACATGATGGGGTCAGGAAGGCGAGGCACCTCAATCCGTTTCACGACCTCGCGGACCAAGGATCGCCGCTGGTTCGGGATTCTCAACGAGGTTGCCTTGCCCTTCGTCCCAAGCCCACCCTTCTCGCTCCGGCGCATCACCAAGGCCATCCTTGCGGTCGTCCTGCTGTCCGTCCTCGGCGACCGAGGTCTCGACCCATTGTCGAACCGAGCCCGACACGCCCGAAAACGTCTCGCCGAACACAAAAGCGCCGGCCATCATATGCCGCACTCGCCTAGCGTTGGCGCCTATGCGCGGCGGGCCATGCCCGGCCGTTCCCGTCGTTATCGCGAGGGCGGCGCCGTACCAGCCGCCGCGGCCCGCACCAGGGCGACCAGCATGTTGGCGGCCAGGGCCACGTCGGCGAGTTCCACGAATTCGTCGGCCGTATGAGCCTGCTCGATGCTGCCGGGGCCGAAGACGATCGTCGGCGTGCCGGTGCGGGTCAGCTTCGTGGCATCCGAGCCGAATGGCACGCCGAGGACCTCCGTCGTCCGGCCGAAGCGGCTGCAGACGGATTGCATGAGCAGCACGATCCGGTCCTCGGCAGGCACCTCCATCGAGGCCGAATCGATGAATGGCGGCTGCATGTCGATCACCGCACCCGCCGGCAGCGTGGCCGCGAAGCGTCGCGCCGCCTGGGCCAGTTCCTCCCAGGCGTCCTGGCCGGTCCGATCGGGCAGGATGCGATAATCGAAGGCGAGTTCGGCCCGGGACGGCACCGTGTTCATGCCCTCGCCGGCCTCGAACCGCGTGCAGGTCAGCGTCGGCTTGCCGAGAAGCGGATGGGGCGCTGCCTGGCGCGCGACCGCCGCCTGCAACGCGTCCACGAGCCCCATGCCGATCATGCAAGCATCGATGCCATCCTCCGGCGTCGACGTATGAGCCGCGCGCCCGCGGATTGTCACACGCCAGCGGATCACGCCCTTGCAGGCGCTGACGATGGCGAGCCGGGTCGGCTCGCCCGCGATGCCGAAATCGTAGGGCGGGACATGGGCGATGTGGTGCAGCACGCCCTTGAACGTCGCTTCCTCGTCGACCGCCGCGAGGAAGGTCAGATCGATGGGGCATCCCTCCGCGGCCAACGCCTGCATGGCCAGCATGAACATGGCAAGGCAGCCTTTGTCGTCGACCGCGCCCCGGCCGTGGATGCGCCCGTCGCGGATCGTGGCGACGAAAGGCTCGATCGTCATTCCGGCGACCTGCACGGTGTCGAGATGCCCCTCCCAGATCATGCGCGGCTCGCACCCGGCCCCGAGCCGGGCCACGACATTGGGCCGGCCGGGCTCCACCTCCTCGTAGCAGACGTCGGCGCCCGCACGACGGAGCCAGTCGCCAACGAAACGGGCGAGCCGCGCCTCGCCGAACCATTCGGCGGCTTCGTCCCTGCGAAGGGCCGGATTGATGCTCGGGATGGCGATGAGGTCGCACAGCAGCACGGCGACCGCCTGCTCGGTGATCGCGTTCGTCATGACGACGACATCCGTCCTTCAGCGCGAGGATGCATTCGATCTCTCATCGATTCTCCTCCTTGGTGTGGCGTCTAGTTGCGAGACGATGGGGCCAGACGTGGCGAACTATCTCGGACGTCCGGCGCATAGTGAACGACAAGGTCGCGCACGGCGCGGCGCGTCGCCGTGACGGCTGCGGCGAACAGCGCCTCGCCTCGCTCGGGCGTGGCATCGGACGGAGTTCCGACCACGCCGGTCGGATTGATGGCCCCGAACGGCCGCCAGACCGCCGGGCTGCCGGGTGCGAAGAGATGCGGATCGGGCCATCCCTCCGGCGTTCCGCCGCGCGGGATGAGGTCCCGGCGCACGGACTCCGGCACCACATGCATCATCAGCGCCGTCTCGAGAGCGCAGGCATGGCCGACCCCTTGGTCGGCGTCGGGCAGGATCTCGTGGACTTGCTCGACGATCAGATCGAAATAGGTCAGGGCCGCCGCCGTCACGCCGGCCGCGCCGAGGTCGCTGACAATCACCTGAAGGGCGCCGCGGTTGCCGCCATGCCCGTTGACGAGGATCGGCAGCAGCTTCTGGGCGGCCAGCCCGGTGCAGACGTCGCTCATCAGGGCGATGAAGGTCGACGAGCGAAGCGAGACCGTGCCGGGGAAGCCGAGATGATGGGGGGAAATGCCGTAGCCGAGCGGCTCGGCCAGCCGGACGTCCGGTTCGGTCGCGGCAACCGCCGAGGCCACGGCGGTTGCGAGCCAGATGTCGACGCCGAGCGGCAGGTGCGGCCCGTGCTGCTCCACGGCGCCGACCGGGATCAGAACCGCCCGGATCCGGCCGGCACCGGCTTCGGCGGATGTCTGCCAGGCATGGCGCCGGGCCGAGGGTGTTGCGACGCTCATGAGACGGACCTCTGCCGGAGGCGGAGCGAGAACCGGGTGAGGCCGGCATCGGCAGCGAGCGCGGCCATGATGATGCCGCCCTTGAAGACGTCGATGGTCGAGGGATCGCTGCCGAAGACGCGCAGCGCGTTGGTCAGCAGGCTGACGATCACGGCACCGGCGAGCACGCCCCACACGGACCCACGCCCGCCGAAGATGCTGGTGCCGCCGATGACCGCCGCCGCGATGGCGTCGAGGAGGAGGCTCGTGCCGCCGAGGTTCGGGGTCACCACGGGCACGCGGCTCACCATCATCACCGCGGTCAGGAAGGTGAAGATGCCGGATGCGATATAAACGAGGATCGTCTGGCGCCTGACCGAGATCCCGGCCAGTTCAGCAGCCGCGGCATCCGAACCGATCGCATAGGTGCGCAGGCCGAAGCGGGTATGCCGCATCACGCCGGAGGCCAGCACCGCGATGGCAGCCGTGAGAATGATGCTATTCGGGATGCCGAAGCTGCGCCCGAAGCCGGCCATCTTGAGCCAAGGGTCCCTGACGATGATGACGCCCTTGCGCGCAAAGGCCAGTGTCGCGCCCTGGACGGCGACCATGCTGGCGAGCGTGGTCACGAAGGGCGGAATGCGCAGCACGCTGATGATCAGGCCGTTGAGAAGGCCGAGCCCAGCCATGGCCGCGACGCCGACGAGGAGCGCGGGACCAAGCCCCGCTCCCGCATCGATGAAGCCAGCGATCAGGATGCTGCAGAGCGCCACGCCGACGCCGGCCGAGAGGTCTATGCCGGCGGTCAGGAGTACCATGAGCGCGCCGATGCCGAGCAGCGCGACGGGCGTCGCCTGCGCGACGATGTTGACGATATTGGCGCTCGAGACGACCCGGCTGTCGATGGCCGCAAAGACCGCCGTGAGTACCAGCAGCAGGATCAGGGGCGCAAAATCGAGGAGCCGCTTCGCGTGCAGCACGGTGGGTGCCATGGACCGCCTCTCCGCTTCAGGCTTTCAGATCCGCCAGTCGGCGACGGTCTCGACCCTGCCGCTCCCGGTGCTGCGCAGAATCGCGTCATTGACCGCCACCGCCCGCATCGCTTCGGCCGTGCCGATGGCGAAAGGCGTGCCGTTCCGCACGGCAAGCGCGAAGTGGCGGATCTCCTCGAAGAGATCGCCGGTAATGCGTCCATCGATCTCGGGCCAATGCAAGGCATCTGGCAGGCGCCATTGTTCGTGCGACAGGATGCGCAGTCCATGGTCGCGCACGTCGAGGTCGATCACGCCCGCGGTGCCGATCACCTCGGTACGGGCCCAGATGCCGGTCGGGACGGCCGAGGGAAGGGTCCAGCCGCAATAGAGCTGGCCAGACATCCCGTTGGTCATCCCGCAGGTGGTGAAGATCGCGTCGTCGGACCGGACCCCGAGGCTCGGCATCAGCTTTGACACGGCGCGAGAATAGACGGTCCGGATCTCGGCGCCGGAGATCCATTGCAACGCGTCGACGTCATGGATGCCGAGATAGAAGCAGGGGCTCGACGTCCCGTTCATCCGCAGGCCGACGTCGCGCGTGGTGAAACGTCCCGAGGTGGCATGGACGGGCTCGCCGATCCGGCCCGCGCGCACGGCTGCGGCGGCTTCGACGTAACGCGGGTCGAAGCGAAGGATATGGCCGACGAGGAGCCGGCCGCCGCCCCTCCGCTCGGCCTCGGCCATGGCCCGCGCCGCATCGAGCGAATGGGCCATCGGCTTCTCCACCAACACGGCCTTGCCGGCGTCGAGCAGCGCACAGACGATGTCCTCGTGCAGCCGATCCGGTACCGCCACGACATAGGCGTCGGCACGCCGGGCAAGCGCGTCGACGCTCGCGGCATAAGGCACCCCGAAACGCTCGGCGACAGGCTCGCCGGCTTCCCGTGACACATCCACCACGCCGATGAGTTCGCAAACGTCGCTTTCGGCGATGGCTTGGGCGTGCAGGCGGCCCATGAAGCCCGCGCCGATGACCGCGATGCCGAGCTTGCCCATGCTTCACGCTCCCTGCGCGGCGGCAACTGCGTCCTTCGCCGCCACCGGATGGGGCGCCGACGGCCCGCGGCCGAAGGCGAGCTCGGTCACCGCCGTCTCGTCCGTGCCGCGCGGCAGCTCGCCCGCGACCCGTCCCGCATGCATGACGATGATGCGATCGGCCACACCGAGCACTTCCGGCAGCTCGCTCGAGACCATGAGGATCGCGGCACCCCGGCTCTTGGCGGCGGCGATAAGCTTGTGGAGATCCGATTTCGCGCCGACGTCGACGCCGCGCGTCGGCTCGTCGAGGAGCAGCACTTTCGGCTCGGTCGCGAGCCACTTGCCGATCACAACCTTCTGCTGGTTGCCGCCGGAGAGTTCGATCGCCTTCTTCCTCGGCTGGGCGGGCCGCACGCCGAGGGATGCGATCAGATCGCGGGCGAGCACCGCGAGGCGGCGCCGGTTCAGGATGCCGAGGCGCGCGTTACGCCGCATCCAGACGAGCCCGAGATTGTCGCGGACCGACAGCGGGCCGACGAAGCCTTCGGCATGCCGGTCCTCGGGGACGAGCACCACGCCGGCTGCATTGGCGGCCGTCATGTCGCCCGGCTGAAGCGGACGGCCGTTGACGGCGACACGTCCGGCCGTAAAGGTGTCGAGGCCGGCGATCGCGCGCAGCACTTCCGACCGCCCGCTGCCCATCAGGCCCGAGAGGGCCACGATCTCGCCGGCCCGCACCGAGAGGCTCGCGTCCCGCAGCAGGCCGCCGTTCGACAAGCCCTCGACAGACAACAGGATCTCGCCGGGGGTGCAAGGCACCCAGGGAAAGACGCCGCCGATCTCGCGGCCCACCATCATCCCGATCAATCGGCTTTCGGTGATCTCGGCCGTCGCGCAGCCCCCGACGAGGCGGCCGTCGCGCAGCACGACGACCTTGTCCGTCAGGGTAAAGATCTCTTCCATCTTGTGGGAGATGTAGAGGATACCGGCGCCGCGCTTCAGCAGGCGGCGGATGATCTCGTAGAGGGAGTCGCGCTCGCGGTTGCTCAAGGCGCTGGTCGGCTCGTCCATGACGAAGAGCCAGGCGTCGGAGAGGACCGCCCGCGCGATCTCGACCATCTGCCTCTGCCCGACCGTGAGCGTTCCGAGCTCGGCATCGGGGTCGATGACGAGACCGAGTTCGGTCGTGACGGTGCGGGCGCGGGCCGCCATGGCGCGTCGGTCGAGCAGGCCGAAACGGTTGCGCGGTTCGCGCCCGAGGAACAGGTTTTCGGTCACGCTCAGGTGCGGCACGAGACTGAAATGCTGGTGGATGACGCTGATGCCGGTGACCTCGCCGCCCGCCCCCGGCTTCACCGCGACCCCGTCGACCAGGATGCTGCCCGCGTCGGCCCGGTACACGCCCGAGAGGCACTTCACCAGCGTCGACTTTCCGGCGCCGTTCTCCCCGGCGAGGCCGACCACATCCCCGGTCCCGATGGTGAAGCTGACCCCGTCGAGCGCCTTGACACCGGGAAAGCTCTTGCCGATGCCGCGCACTTCTAGGGTCCGCGCGCCGGCGGTTCGGGTTGGCAGAACCGTCGCGCCCTTGCCGCGGCCGGCGCGCCAATCCCGCCAGGCCTGCTTCACGATCGAGGGCTGGCTGAGCAGCACCGCCGCCACGATCAAGCCGCCGGTGATGAAATAGATGTTCTGCTGCGGTACCTGCAGGAACGAGAGCCCCGTATCGATGACGCCGAGCAGCAGCGCCCCGAGCGCGGTGCCGATCACGGAACCTTCCCCGCCGGAGAGCTTGGTGCCGCCGATGATGGCGGCGGTGATGGCGGTGAACTCCAGGCCGACCCCGGCCAGGGGCTGGGCGGAGCCGAGCCGGCCGAAGGTCATCACGGCGCCGAGGCCCGCCGAGGCGCCGACCAGCACATAGGCGACGAGCTCGACGCGCCGCACCGGCACGAGCGAGGCATGCGCCGCGCGGCGGTTGCCGCCGACCGCATAGATCCAGCGCCCGAAGACCGTGCGATCGAGCAGCACCCACCACAACGCCAGCAGGCCGGCCACGATGACGATCGAGGCCGGCAGACCGAAGAGGCTCGAGGCGCCGGCCCAGAGCAGGGCCGGGCTCGCGACGGGAATGCTCGATGCGTGCGACAGGCTGAGCGCGAGGCCGCGCGCGAAGGCCATGGAGGCCAGCGTCGCGATGAAGGGGCTGATGCCGATCAGTCCGATCAGGAGCCCGTTGAGCAGCCCCATGGCGCCGCCGGCGAGGAGCGTGGCGGCGAGAGCGAGGACGGCGGAGCCGGTCGCGGCGAGGGCCTGTGCGCCGAGGATACCCGCCAGCGCCAGCGTGCTGCCGACGGATATGTCGATGCCGCGCGCGATGATGAGCGCCGTCATGGCAAAGGCCACGACGGCGATCACGGAGGTCTGCTGGAGCATGCTGAACAGGTTGCCGACCGACAGGAACCCGGGGTCGATCAGCCCGAATCCAGCGAGGCTGGCGGCGAGCAACGCGACCAGGACGAGGTCGTTATGCGCCGGCAGCCTCTCCAGCATGGCGGGCGTCTCCGGATCAGTTGCCGGTCGTCATGGCGCTGTCCGGCAGGGACGGGCCGAGTTGCTGCTGGTAGTTCTTGGCCTCGATCTGACCTTTTTCGGGCGTGACCGTGTCGACCTTCAGGCCCTTCTCGGCCAGGAATTTCGCGGTCGCCGCCGAGGTGACGAAATAGGTCGGCATGAAGAGGTCCTTGGGCAGCGTGTCGCCCTTGGCCAGCCGAGCCGCGACCGCGATGTTCCAGTAGCCCACCCGGTACGGGCCGGTCAGCACGTCCATGACCATCTTGCCGCTATCAAGCAGGGGCACCATCTCGGCGTCGCCGTCGTAGCCGCCGTAGGCGAGGTCATGGTTCATGCCGGCAGCGACCGCATCGGCGGCAAGGCATAGGGAATCGGAGATGCAGGCGATCGCCTTGAGGTCCGGATAGGTGGTGAGCCAGGTCTGGGCCGCATTGGTGGCCTTGCCGGCATCCCAGTTCGTGGGCTCGATGCCGATTACCTGGATGTCGGGGAAGTCCTTCTTCATTTCGTCGGTGAAGCCGCGTTCGCGCGTATCGGAGACGTAATTGCCGCGCGAGCCGACCAGCAGGCCGACCTGCCCCTTGCCGCCGATCTTGAGCCCCAGCGCCTTGGCGACGGTCGTCATGTTCACATAGTCGGGATAGAGGGTCGAATATTGCCCGGCGTCGACCTTGTTGCCCATGGTCACGACCGGAATGCCGGCCGCCTCCGCCTTCTTGATCACCGGCACGAGCGCGTTCTTGTCGAGCGGGTCGACCAGGATGGCGCTGACCTTCTGGTTGATGAAGTTCTCGATGATGCCGACCTGTTTCTCGAGGCTTCCCTCGGCGCTCTGCCAGACGGCCTTGACCTTGTAGTCCTTTCCCGCGACGTCGCCGGCCTCCTTCATGCGGACGAAAAAGGAGTTCTGCAGGTCGATCGCCGCGAGCCCGAGCACGGGCTCCCCGGCGAAAGCCGCCGATGCCGACATCGTCATAAGCGCCGCGGTGCCGGCCAACATCCATCTGGTCAAAGCCTTCATCGAACCACTCCCCTCTGCTTGCGCCGGCCGCCCAAGCGGATCCGACCGCCGAACCTTATGTCGCGATACCCTCCGGCCCTGCGCCACACACCAGTCCGCAGACGCGCGTGCCCGGCTCGACCCGCACGGCGCCCGACATGAGGGCCGCCAGCGAAGCGGCGCCGCTGAGGTCGGCGGCGATCCCCATCTCGAACCAGAGCCAGCGCGCGGCGCGTTCGAGATCGTCGTCCGACACCAGGACGATCTCGTCGACCGCCTGTTTGACGATATCGAAGACCATCGGGTCGGTGCGGCCGCAGGCCATGGTGGCGACCTTGGTGGTCACCGCTTCGAGCGTCACGACCTCGCCGGCCTGGAGACTGCGCGCGAGCGTCGGCGATCCCTCCGGTTCGACGCCGACGATCCGGGCACCGGGCTTGAGCGCCCGCAAGGCGGTAGCCATGCCGGAGATCAAGCCACCGCCGCCGACTGCGATGAGGAAGAGGTCGGCCGAGCCGATGTCGTCGAGGATCTCGAGCGCCACCGTGCCCTGGCCGGCGACGACCTCCTCGTCGGCGAAAGGATGGAAATAGAAGGCGCCGGCCCGCTCGGCCGCCGCGACGGCCGCGGCATGCGCCTCGTCCCACACACGGCCGACGACCTCGACCTTGGCGCCCCAGAGCTTCAGCTTGGCGATCTTGGCCGGCGACGCGTTCGAGGGCAGGTAGATGCTGGTCGGCACGCCGGCGATGAGACCGGCCCGGGCGGTGGCGAGCCCATGATTGCCGCCCGAGGCCGCGACGATGCCGTTGCGCAGCCGCTCCCGATCGAGGGTCATGAGCCGGTTCGTCGCGCCGCGGGCCTTGAAGGAGCCCGTCACCTGCAGGCATTCGAGCTTGAGCCAGACGTCTTCCGCACCGAGAGGTTCGCGGGCGAGATCGACCTTCACGGTGGGCGTGCGGCGAATGTGACCCCTCAGGCGCTCGGCCGCGGCTTCGATCATCCCGAGGTTCATGGGTGCGTCTCCCGATCGTTCGGCGACTGCGGGACGTGGGGGAAGCCGGGCCGCCCTTTCGCATCGCACTCGACGCCGACGAGGTCCGAGCCGCGACCGACGACCCCGACGCGACGGCAGGGCGATCGGCCAAGGAGCCTGGATCCGAGCTTCGTGAGAACCACGTGCTTTTTCCTTTGACGAGGCGAGCATGGCATGGTCATATTTGAAGTCAAGTTCATATGTGAAACAAGCCGCTTCGGCATTGGGCGCCCGTTTCGGGGTGGTCGGACAGGTTCGTGAAGCAGGACGCATCCCCCTATGCGGCGCCGGCCCTCGACAAGGGCCTCGACATCCTCGAACTGCTCGCGGCGGAACAGCACGCGCTCACCCTCAAGGCGATGGCCGCGGCGCTCGGCCGGTCGAAAGGCGAAATCTTCCGCATGGTGATGGTGCTGCTCGAGCGCGGCTATATCGCCCGCGATGCAGAGACAGACGCCTTTTCGCTGACCAATCGCCTGTTCGACCTCGGCCTGCGGACCCCCCGTGTACGCGACCTCTTGACCGAGGCGATCCCGGTGCTCGTTCGGCTGGCCGAGGATACCGGGCATTCGCCGCATCTCGTCGTCCTGCACCGGGGCGAAACGGTGGTGGCCGCAGCGCTGCCCGGCCGGTCCGACATGTCGTTCACGCTGCGTTTGGGCTACCGCCGCGTCTCGATCGACGCCACGTCCGGTCAGGTGATCATCGCCTTTCAGACGGAGCGCATCCAGCACCGCCTGATCGCGGAGGCGCGACTGCATCCGAATGCCGCGATCTTGGACGAGGAGCTCGGGGCCTCGCTCGACCGTATCCGATCGCAGCGGTTCGAGATGCATCCGAGCCGCGACTTCGTCGGCATCACCGATATCTGCACGCCGATCATCGGACCCGAAGGCGATGCGGTCGCCAGCGTGATCGTCTCTTACGTGGACCGGCACGGACGCCCGGCACGCCATGCCGAGGTGCTGGAACAGCTCAAAGCCTCCTGTGCCCTCATCGGCGCAGCGCTGCACGGGCCGGCGGGGCGCCCGGGATGACGATGGCCGTCATCCTTCGCTCGCCTGGCTCCCACCCGCCACAGCACCCCGGCAGGGGCTCTGCTGTCATCGACCGGCGGATGAAGGCAGAGTGGTTCGATGCCGCTGAACACCGCTTCCCGGCGCGCCTCCGCCGCCTTGCTCCCAAGGCTAAAGGACGGCCTGATCGGGACGTGCCGGCCCGTCATCGACCTGCCGACCATCGGGCTGATCAAGCGCATCGACCCGGCTACGCTGACCATGGTTCGCGGGCGCATGTCGCGTCGGGCCTTCCCGCGTCGACGGTCTCGTCTTCCCGACGGCGGGCCGTGAAAGGCTGACGCTCTCCTCCAGTCCGGCAAGCCAGGGTGCGCACCCATGCAGAGCGACAATCGGTTCGATGTGATCATCGTGGGCGCGGGCGGTGCCGGCGCTGTGCTGGCCGCCCGCCTCAGCGAAGACGGCCGGCGGCGCGTGCTGCTGCTCGAGGCCGGACCCGACTACCGGAGCGCCGATCAGCCCGACGCCATGGCGAGCCGGAACCCGTTCAACCTGCTGCTGCCGGCCGAATTCCAGCGCCGCTACATGTTCGACGACCTGATGGCGCGCCGCACCGCCCGGCAGGAGCCGCGCCTTTACTGGCGGGGCAAGGGCATGGGCGGCAGCACGGCGGTGAACGGCCAGCTCGCCATCCGGGGCGTGCTCGACGCCTTCGACGAATGGGCGGCCTATGGCGCCACAGGCTGGTCGAGCCGGGAGGTGCTGCCCTTTTTCAACAGGCTCGAAAACGACCTCACGCTGGGCAACCAACCCTATCACGGCACGCATGGGCCGGTTCCGATCTACCGCGCGCCGCCATCGGCCTGGGGGCCGGTCGATCGCGCCCTGCGCGAGGCCGCGCTCGCCGCGGGCCATCGCTGGCATGACGACCTCAACGCCCCCGACGCCACCGGCGCTTGCACATTCGCGATGAACAACCTCGACGGCCGGCGCGTCTCCAACAACGACGCCTATCTCGAGCCGGCACGCCAGCGCCCGAACCTCACGATCGTCGGCGACGCCTTGGTCGACCGCCTGCTCTTTGACGGCCGCCGCTGCCTTGGGGCCGCTACTGTTCTGGCAGCCGGTGCGCAGGAATTTCGCGCGGACGAGGTGATCGTCGCCGCTGGCGCCATCCATTCACCCGCGATCCTGCAACGCTCGGGGATCGGCCCGGCCGGGTGGCTTAAGGATCTCGGAATCCCGCTCCGTGCCGATCTTCCGGTGGGCGAGGGTTTTTTCGACCATCCCTTCTTCCGCCTGGAGCTGAAGCTGAAACCGGAGCTGCGCGCCACGGACCCGCACACCCGCCACATCAACTGCCTCGTCAAATACAGCTCCGGCTTCCCGGGCGCGGCTTTCAACGACATGATGTTTGTCGCGCTCAACCACGGCGGCATCGGCCATGCGCAGGACATGGCGCAGTTCGGCGAGGCGGGGCTGCATGTGATGCTCTACGAATGCCGCAGCCGGGGCACCGTGCGCATCACCTCGGCCGAGCCGTCGCATCATCCGAAGATCGACGAGCGCATGCTGAGCGACGCCTTCGACCTCGCCCGCATGCGCGACGGCGTGCGCCGGCTCTTGCCGCTCGGCCGGCACGATGCATTCCAGGGTATCTGCCGCGAGATCCAGATCGCCAATACCGGGCTTCCGCTCTCGGACCTCGTCGATGCCACGGATGATAGGATCGACGATTGGCTCCTGACCGGCTGCAACGACGCACAGCACGGTGCCGGAGGCTGCTGCATCGGCCCGGTGGGCACGACCTACGGCGTGGTCGATCCCGATTGCCGCGTGCACGGTTTTGACGGCCTGCGCGTCGTCGACGCATCCGTCATGCCGCGCGACTGCAGGGCCAACACGGCGCTCACGACGATCATGATCGGCGAGAGGATGGCGGCGCGGATCCGCTCCGGTGAATGATCTTCGCCCGACGTAGATGCCGCTGGCGAATGTAGCGCGATGCGGGAACTGCATGACGGCGGTGCGAGGAAGGCCGCGTATCGAAGCGCGCATGCGACCTGCCAGACTCGCCGAGAGCAATACCATGCCTGCCGTCATCGCGGCAGAACCGGTGCCGGCCCCACATCCCGATTGGCCGCGTGATCGTGATCGATCTTGCCGGTGGGCGGCTCGCCCGCTTGTCGGTCTGCGCCATATCGGATTTTCGAGGCGGCCATGGCGAGCCTGAAGACCGTCGCGTTACCCCCATCATGGCCTTCATTGAATCGCCCGACAATCCCGGCAGCATCGCTTGCGGGCGGATTGACGTCAAACTATGGTCC
This sequence comes from Lichenihabitans sp., assembly GCA_965277115.1. GTDB lineage: Bacteria > Pseudomonadota > Alphaproteobacteria > Rhizobiales > Beijerinckiaceae > Lichenihabitans. The sequence continues at coordinate 74,398 of CBDIBY010000006.1, forward strand.
GCGTTCATTCGGCATGGCCGAACACTGGGGCGTAGCCAAGCGGTACGGCAGCGGATTTTGATTCCGCCATGCGGAGGTTCGAATCCTCCCGCCCCAGCCAGGATCAGACCAAGCCTTGGCAAAGCCCGCGAGTTTGTCCGGCGAACGAGTCGCAGTCGTACGCAGGACTGTACGCGCCCTGTCCGCGAGGGTGCCGATGGCTCTCTGCGAGAACGTTTACCGAAGGGGTGCGGTATACTGGTGGCGGGACCGATTGGGCTTCGGGGAGAAGGTTCACGGTCGCTCGCGCTCAGCCTGCGCACCGGGATCCGGGCGCCGCCCGTCTGATCGGTGCAAGGTTGACCGGCCTCGCGCTTCAGTGTCGTGCGCAGGTGAGGTCCGGCATCATGTCGATCGAGGATGTCGAGGAGTATCTCGTCGAGGCCTCTGCGCAGGTGCGGCCGGCCGAGCGCACGGCGCTCACGGCGAAAGGCTACACGGACGTCGAGATCGAAAGGACCGATGCGGCGGCAAGGCGAAGGACTCGCATCACCGGAAGACAAGCGCGCCGCCTTCGCGGCCGAGGAGGGCTGGACCCTGGCGGCCGGCGCGCCCTGGGGCGCCTGCGCGGGCGAAAATGCGCGCACGGAGCCTGGCGTAGTCATCCACGACGCGCAGTCCTGGGTTTTCCTCATCGCATGGTACAAGCTGATGCGGCCGCGAGATCTGCGGCCTGACCATCGAAGACATAGACTTCGATGGTCAGGCGATAATCATCCGCGACAACATCATTCGATGTGTGAAGAATAAACGCGCTCGCCGCCGACTTCCTATCCCTCGTGAATTGATTCGGTTGGGATTTATCGACCACGCATGGAAATCAAAGGAATCTTTCCAAAAGACTCTGTTTCCAGAATTGCATCGTCAGGCGACACTGCTTACAATATTATTTAACAAAAAATGGGTCAATGTGCTTGATGACGCATTACCAAACGCCATAAATCAATGCATTTTACTCGAAATAGCGGGAACATCACCATGATAGCTACATGTTCCAAGATCTCCCTTCGTTCCAGGAACGTTATGTGCTCTCGTTCATGTACGAAACGTACTTATGGGCGAGAACATGGAGACGCTGTCGCGCGGTCGGCTGGGCCAACTACCTGTTGGCCTGGGCGTGGGCAATATGGGTCGTGATCGGCATCGTGGCCGGCGGCATCATGCTCGCGCTCGACGAATGGCGGTTGCACCGAACGAAGCCGAAGACGGATGAGGTTCGGGCTTCTGCCGACGAACTTGTCGCCCGGCACGGCCGAGGGGCGTTCCGCATCAATGGCGGGGCCATGTATGAGGCGCGGGGGGCGAGGGAGTTCGAGGACTATCGGTTCCTGAAGGAAGTCTCTGGAAAGCTGGTCACTTAGCTATTCGGAAAGCATGACGATCGGTTCCCGCCGATCCTCACAAGCGACGTTTCAACACCGCCGTGTTTCCCCTGCCCCCTCCGGGCACCAAAGAGGCGAAACACCTGATCAGCTAACATACTGATAAATTTCATGAAAATTGGTGCCGCAAGAGGGATTCGAACCCCCGACCCCCTCATTACGAATGAGGTGCTCTACCAGCTGAGCTATTGCGGCCCTCGACAACGCCCGTCCCCGGCGAGACCGAGCCGAGTGCGAGAATTCTCATATCAGAACGACACCGCTTGGCAAGGCGGTGCGACCTGCCTGTCAGGACAATCCGACGGGCGAGCAGAAGTATTACGTGTCGAACTGGGCCGGCCGACACCCAGCTCAAGAGGCTTGCCGCGACGATCGAAGCCAGGCAGGCCTGTGAGCAGGCTCATCAGCAATTGAAGGAGGAACTGGGCCTCGATCATTTCGAAGGCAAGTCCTGGACCGGGCTACACCGACACGCCTTGATGACGATGATGGCCTACACCTTCCTCCAATCCCGCCGCCTCAAAGCAGCGGGGCGGAAAAAAGAGTTCGGAGGACCGTCGCCACAACCGAGCATGCCAGCCATTCTCGACCTCTTCGCACGGCCTCCACCGTTCCGATGTCCTCACCGTGAGAAGCTCCTCGCCGAAGCCATCGAACCCAAACTGCCAAAGTAGTCTTAGGCGTCTGTCCGAATGGTTTTGGACCCCTATCCCATTCATCCCCGCGCCTCCTCCTGCAGCAATTCTAGCTCCAGCCATTCGTCCTCGAGCGCGGTCAGCCTGGTCTCCACATCGGCGAGATTCTGCGAGAGTTTGGCGAAGCGATCAGGCTCGCGGGCATAGAGGCCGGCATCGTCGAGCGCCGTCTGCAACCGGTCCTTCAGCGCCTGCAGCTCCTCCATGCGCTTCGGCAGAGTTTCGAGCGCGTGCTTCTCCTTGAAGCCCAACCGGCGCTTCGAGGAGGAAGAAGCCGCCGGCTCGCTGCGCTCGGAGTTCGGTGACGACGTCTTGGTGGCGGCATCCGCCGCCCGTGCAACGACACCCTCACCGCGCTGCGCCACCATGTCGGTATAGCCACCCGCATAGTCCTGCCAGCGTCCCCTGCCCTCGGCAACGACGACCGAGGTCGCGACGCGGTCGAGAAAATCACGATCGTGGCTCACCACGACCACCGTGCCCGGATAGTCGTTGATCAGGTCTTCGAGGAGGTCGAGCGTTTCGAGATCGAGATCGTTGGTCGGCTCGTCGAGCACCATCAGGTTCGAGGGCAGAGCGAGGGCACGGGCCAGCATGAGGCGGCCGCGCTCGCCGCCCGAGAGGCGGGAGACAGGCGTCCGCGCCTGCTCCGGACCGAACAGGAAATCCTTCATGTAGCCCATGACATGCCGGGAGGCGCCGTTGACGACGACCTGGTCCGAGCCGCCGCCGGTCAGGGCGTCGGCGAGGGTCGTGGCCGGCGCGAGGCTCGCCCGCGCCTGGTCGAGCGTCGCAAGCGCGACGTTGCTGCCGAGTCTGACCGTGCCGGCGTCGGGCGCGAGTCGGCCGGTCAGGAGATTGATCAGCGTCGTCTTGCCGGCGCCGTTGGCGCCGACCACGCCGACCCGGTCGCCCCGCAGGATGCGGGTCGAGAAGCGCGCCACGATCGGCCGCTCGCCGAAACTCTTCGAGACTTCGCCAGCCTCGATCACCAGCTTGCCGCTGGTGCGCCCTTCCGACACATTCATGGTGGCGAGGCCCGTGACGCGCCGCTCGTCGCGGCGCTGGCGGCGTAGCGCCTGGAGCCCGGCCATGCGGCCGACGTTGCGCTTGCGCCGCGCGGTGACGCCGTAGCGCACCCAATCCTCCTCCGCTGCGATCTTGCGGTCGAGCTTGTGGCGGTCGCGCTCCTCCTCCTCGAGCACCTGGTCGCGCCAGTCCTCGAAGGCCTCGAAGCCGCGCTCGATGCGGCGCGCCCGGCCGCGGTCGAGCCAGACGGTGGCGCGCGACAGTTTTGTCAGGAAACGCCGGTCGTGGCTGACGAGGACGAGCGCCGCGCGCGAGGCTGCAAGCTCACCCTCCAGCCACTCGATGGCCGGCAGGTCGAGATGGTTCGTCGGCTCGTCGAGCAGAAGGATGTCGGGATCGGGCGCGATCACCCGCACCAGCGCGGCCCGGCGTATCTCGCCGCCGGAAAGCCGCGCCGGATGCTCGGCGCCGCCGAGGCCGAGATCGTCCAGCATGACTTTGGCGCGATAGGCGTCATCGGTCGGCCCGAGGCCCGCCTCGACATAGTCGAGCACCGTGTCGAAGCCGGACAGGTCGGGCTCCTGCGGCAGCACCCGCAACGTGGCGCCGGGCTGCAGGAAGCGCGTGCCGCGATCGGCCTCGACCGTGCCGGCCGCCAGGCGCATCAGGGTCGACTTGCCCGAGCCGTTGCGCCCGACGAGGCAGATGCGCTCGCCGCGCCCGACGGACAGGTCGACGCCATCCAGCAGCGGCGTGCCACCCAGCGTATAGGCGATGTCGGTCATCTGGAGGAGCGGTGGGGGCATGAGGATCCTGGTTCGCGACGTAAAGATGCCGCTCCTATAGCGAAATGCCGCGCGAACCCGAAGCCGCCTCACCCAGCCTGTCGTAAGACGTTGCGTTCGCGCTTCGTCGAGGTGTGCTACGATGCGCTATGAACGTCGTCATCCCACCCGAATTCGAGCGTTTCGCCCGTGAGCAGGTCGAGGCGGGCCACGTCGCCTCCGAGGAGGAGGCTGTCGCCTCAGCGCTGCGCGACTATCTTGCACAGATCAAGGAATTGCGGGCGTTGATGAAGCCCGCTATGGACGAGTCAAATCGCGGCGAGGATGTCGATGGCGAGACCGTCCTGAATGAGCTGATTGAGGATACCCGTCGCCGCTTCGGTGGATGAAACCGATCGAGATCGCGCCACGGGCGCGAGCAGATCTCGACGAGATCCGCACGTGGATCACCAAGGACAATGCGTCGGCGGCCGTGGACTATCTGGATGGGATCTGAACCATCTTTCGCCATCTGGCCGATTGGCCGGTGAGTGGACTGAGCCGCAAAGAGATCCGACCCGGTCTGAGATCTTTCGGCTACCGGAGTCATATGATGTTCTACCGACCGTCAGCTTCAGGCGTCTCCATCGTCTGCGTCATTCACGGCCGGCGTGACCTCGGTCGGATTTTCCAATAGCGATGGTCGCATCTGTCACGGAGGCGGCCGCGCCCAAGATATGGACGTGACCCCCGCACCGGATTGGAGGGACCCTATGCCGCAGGACCGCGACCAACAGAAATTCGCCGAGCTCCACGCCGAGCGCCAGCGGATCGCGTCGACCACGGTGGCGGCGATGTTCGCCAAGGATCCCGGCCGGTTCGGCCGCTACCACGTCGATTTCGAGGACGTGCTCTTCGACTATTCCAAGCACCGCATCGATGATCGGGTGATCGAGGCGCTGATGGCGCTGGCCCGCAAGATGGACGTCGAGGGCAAGCGAGACCGGATGTTTTCGGGCGGCATCGTCAACCCGACCGAAGGCCGCGCGGCGCTCCACACGGCGCTGCGCAATGTCTCCGACAAGCCCGTTATGGTCGACGGCAAGGACGTGATGCCGGAGGTGCGCGAGGTGCGCGAGCGGGTCGCGGCCTTCGCCCGCGGCATCCGCGACGGCTCGATCAAGGGCGCGTCCGGCGAGCGGCTGACCGAGATCGTCAATATCGGCATCGGCGGCTCCGATCTTGGGCCGGCCATGGCGGCACGGGCGCTGGCGCCCTATGGCGACCCCGCGATCCGCACCCATTTCGTTTCCAACGTCGACGGCGCCGACATTGGCGACACGCTCAAAGGGCTCGACCCGAAGCGGACGCTCATCATCGTCTCGTCCAAGACCTTCACGACGCTCGAGACCATGACCAACGCGCAATCGGCCCGCGCCTGGCTGGTCGCGGCGCTCGGCGAAAAGGCCGTGCCGCACCATTTCGCCGCCGTCTCGACCAAGCTCGATCTCGTGGCCAAGTTCGGCATTCAGGCGGATCGCGTCTTCGGCTTCTGGGATTGGGTCGGCGGCCGCTATTCCATGTGGTCGAGCATCGGCCTGTCGCTCGTCATCGCCATCGGCCCCGAGGGCTTCGAGGACTTCCTGCGCGGCGGTCACCAAGTCGACGCGCATTTCCGCACCGCGCCGCTGGAAAAAAACATCCCCGTGCTGATGGGCCTCATCGGCATCTGGTACCGCAACGTCTGGGGTTTCCAGACCCAGGCGGTGATCCCCTACGATCAGCGGCTCGGCCGCTTCCCGGCCTATCTCCAGCAGCTCGACATGGAGAGCAACGGCAAGCACGTCCATATCGACGGCTCGCACGTGCACGAGGAGACCGGGCCGATCGTCTGGGGCGAGCCTGGCACCAACGGCCAGCACGCCTTCTTCCAGCTGCTGCATCAGGGCACGACCATCGTGCCGATCGACTTCCTGGTGGCCGCCGAGCCGACCCAGGCCGACGAGAAGCATCACGAGATCCTGGTCTCGAACTGCCTCGCCCAGACGCAGGCGCTGATGCGCGGGCGCGACCTCGACGAGGTCAAGGCGGTGCTGAAGAAGGACGGCATGGACGACGCGGCGATCGCCAAGCTGGCGCCGCACAAAGTGTTCGAGGGCAACCGGCCGACCTCGACCTTCATGTACAAGAAGCTCGACCCGCGCATGCTAGGCCGGCTCGTCGCCTTCTACGAGCACCGCGTCTTCACCATGGCCGCCATCTGGGAGACCAATCCGTTCGACCAATGGGGCGTCGAGCTCGGCAAGGAATTGGCGTCGAAGCTCGGGCCGATCGTCTCCGATCCCAAGGCCTCGACCGAAGGGCTCGACGGCTCGACGGCCGGGTTGGTGGCGCATCGAAGGAAGCTGACCGGGCGGGGATGAGGCTTCCCCGGTACTGCAGCGGTTTGATCTTGCCGTCGCCCCGGCAGCCCATCGTTGGCTGCCGGCTATTAATGCTGTCGGGGCTCCGACCGCATTCGACTCCAGGCGGACATTGGGAACGGCGGCGCGTGGAAGCCGTGGTTGTGCGGGGGGCGGCGTGCTAGTGTCGCGGTCATGGTTGGAGTCCCACAGGTGAGCGCCGGGTTGGCGAATGCGGTGTATCCCGAAGAGGAACTCGCCAGTCGGCCCGTTCCTGCAATGGATTTTGCGCAAGACAAATTAGCCATTCAGGAATTGGCCACTCGAATGGTTGACGAACCGGAGGCCGTGTTGCCTCGGTTTGTTGAACTGGCAATGGAGATCGGAGGCGGCGTATCGGCGGGGTTCAGCCTTTTTGAAGGCGGTCCTGGCGCCGGTGTATTCCGCTGGCGTCACTTGCATGGATCGCTGGCGGTTTGAGAATGCCACCACGCCCAGAGACTTCAGTCCCTGCGGCGTTGTGCTTGACCGAAGGGCGCCCGTTCTGACAGTTCATTCCGAGCGCGCCTACAACTGGATTTCTGACGAGAACATTATTCTCCCCGAGGTGCTGTTGCTCCCGCTCTTTGCGGGTCCCCGAGAGCCTTTGGGCACGCTTTGGGTCGTGTCCGATACATCTGGTCACTTCCACAATGGTCATGCCCAGTCGCTGGCCGACCTGGCCGCCTTTGCCGGGATCGCCCTGCGGATGATCTCGACGGAGCGCGCGCTCTCGACTGCCCTTGAAGAACAATCCTTGCTTGCGAAGGAAATGAACCACCGAATCAAAAATCTCTTCGCCATTACTGACGGAATGATCCGCGCCAGCGCGCGTGGCGCGGAGAGTAAGGCGGAGATGGCGGAGGCGCTTTCGGGTCGGCTCCATGCTCTCGCCGCGGCCCATGTTCTTGTCAGCCGGCACCTGCATGAGGTTGGGCGAACACCGCGAACCTCCGATCTCCGCTCGGTGTTGGATGCCGTCTTGAAGCCGCATGCACAAAGCGCCAGCGGTCATTCGGCCTTCGAAATTGATGGCCCGATGGTACGGTGCGGTGATCGCTCCATTAACGGCGTCGCATTGATTTTCCATGAGCTGGCGACCAACGCGGCAAAATATGGGGCGCTCTCTGTGCCGACTGGGAACGTCGCGGTGCACTGGGAAAAGAGCGGCCACGACCTCGTCTTGAGGTGGAAAGAAGACGGTGGACCGACCGTGGTGCCACCGAAGACGGTGAGTTTCGGCGGTTCGCTCATCCAGAGCACGATAACGCGTCAATTCGGCGGTGCGTTGGAACATGACTGGCAAACGAATGGCCTGTCGGTGCTGATCACGTTGCCCTTAGAGCGGATTACCGCCTGTGGCTGTCAGACCACCGCACCGTTCGCAGGTCTGCGCGGGTAGCCGGCTGACATAGCTCGAGTTCGCGTCCCGCGCGCCCCGGTTTGCCGCCTCAACCACTCCTGATCGCGATGTCCGTTTTCGGGCGGGACATCAAGGACCGCTGTCGACCCCCCTCGCAGACGTATACTTAAAGCATAGTATAGCCAACCTCTCTCGGAATGCCTGCATCCTCACCCCACCACCGTCACCGTCAGCTTGTGCGTCGTCGTCTCCGGCGGCAGGCCGCGCACGAAGGCCGCATGGGCGGCGTCGAAGCCGACCGCGGAGCGCACATGTTCGCCGCGGGGGCACAGGTTGTTGAGCGGATCGAAGCCGACCCAGCCGAGGCCGGCGAGGAAGGCTTCCGTCCAGCCGTGGCACGTCGCCTCGCTGCTCTCGCCCCACACGAGGTAGCCGTTGACGAAACGGCAGGGAATGCCCAGGAAACGGGCGCCGGTGATGAAGAGATGGGCATGGCTGCCGCGCCCGCCGCTCTTGCCGCCGAAAGCCTCCGCAGCCGAGAGGGGGTCCGCGCCCGAATCGAGCGCGAGTTCCGCGTTGACGGCTCCCATCAGCGCGTGGAGCCGGCCAAGCATGGTCGTCTCCGCGGCAGTGCGTGCCGCGACGAACTCGCGAATGGCCTTGTCGGCCGTGGTCAAGGGCGTGTCGCGAAGGAAGATCTCGACGGGCAGGCGCTCGACCGTCGTACGGATCACGCCGGCCGTGTCGAACGTGTCGACAAGCCCTGTCGCCGCGATCGTCATCTCGCGAAGCTGGCCGGCGGAACTGAACGTGTGGGTGAGATTGCCGAATTCGTCGTCACCGCTCCTCAGGCTGCAGTCGAGATCGGCGTCGATCCACCATTCGGTGACGTGCTGGCCCTCGTGGCTGCGCGGCGAGAGCCGCACGATCGCCATGACGTTGCGGACCGGCGGGTCGAAGCGGCAGCGGATCTCGTGGCGGATGCGGAACTGCATGGAGATTTTCAGACGAGATATTGTTCGCTGACCGCGAAGCCGAGCCGGTTGTTGTCGTCGATGAAGGTGGTGATGAACTCGTGCAGGCCGCTCTGGAAGAGGCCGCCGATCGACGAATTCTCAAGCTGCGCCATGGTGCGGCGGGCGAGTCGCTGCGACACGCCCTGGCGCCCATAGGCCTTAGCCAGCGAATCGAGGCAGCGGACGATGTTCTCGTAGCAGGAGATCAGCGAGCGCGGCATCTCGAGCCGCAGGATCAGGAGGTCGGCGATAAGCCAGGGCTTGATGCTCTCCCGATAGACCCAGTGATAGGCGGTCAGCGCCGAGACGGCGCGCAGGATGGCGGCCCACTGGAAATAGTCGAGCGATCCGCCGACCGCCTCGGTCTCCGGCAGCAGCACGTGGTATTTGACGTCGAGGATGCGGGCGGTGTTGTCGGCGCGCTCGATGAACACGCCGAGCCGCGAGAACCAGTAGGACGGGTCGCGCAGCATGGTCCGCGTCATCGATCCGTCGAACAGAAGCGACGTCTGCTTTACGAATTCGAGGAAGCGCGGGATCTCCTCGCGCCAGGCGGTCGTCGCGTCGGCATGCAGGTCCTCGAACCGCTTGAGCTCCAACCAGGCGCCGTTGATCGCGTCCCACATCTCCGCCGTCAGCGCGGTGCGCACGGCGCGCGCATTGGTGCGCGCCGCCTCGATGCAGTTGCGGATCGAGGACGGATTGTCGGCCGAGAAAGTCACGAAATCGACGACGCGGTCGGGTTCGGCCGTCTCGTACCTGTCGTGATAGACATCGGCCACCCCGGCGGTTTCGAGCGCGCTTTCCCATTCCGTGCCGTGCTCGTTATAGGCGATCGGCAGAGCCGCCAGCCGCTGCGCGGCCTCGACGGTGCGCGCCAGGAACTCGGCCCGCTCCATGTAGCGGGCCAGCCAGAACAGGTGGTCGGCCGTGCGGGCCAGCATGGTGAACTTGCGCGTCGGGCGCGCGAAGGAGACGCTCGGAGCCTCATCTCCGCTCTGCCCATTCGCCGTCTGGTTCTGCCTCATGGCTTCGGTCCCGCATCCTCGACGATCCAGGTATCCTTGGTGCCGCCGCCCTGGCTCGAATTGACGACGAGCGAGCCGGGCTCCATGGCGACCCGGGTGAGGCCGCCCGGCACGACGCGCGAGCCGCGCGCGCCACTGAGCACGAAGGGCCTGAGATCGACGTGGCGCGGCCCGATTCCTTCCGGCCCCATGGTCGGGCAGGTCGAGAGCTTGAGCGTCGGCTGGGCGATGAAGTTCGAGGGATCTTGCCGAAGCTTGGCTGCGAAGACGGCGATCTCGTCGCGCGTCGCATGCGGTCCGACCAGCATGCCGTAGCCGCCCGAGCCGTTGACCTCCTTGACGACGAGGTCGGACAGGTGATCGAGCACGTATTTGAGCGTGTCAGGCTCGCGGCAGCGGTGCGTCTCGACGTTCTTGAGGATCGGCTCCTCGCCGAGGAAAAAGCGGATGATGTCCGGCATGTAGCTGTAGATGGCTTTGTCGTCGGCGACGCCGGTGCCGACCGCATTGGCCAACGTCACCGAGCCTGCCCGATAGGCGCTCATCAGGCCCGGCACGCCGAGTCCGCTGTCCGCCCGGAAGGCGAGCGGATCGAGGAAGTCGTCGTCGATCCGACGGTAGATGACGTCGACCCGCTTCGGCCCCTCCGTGGTGCGCATGTAGACCACGTCGTTGTCGACGAGGAGGTCGCGGCCCTCGACGAGTTCGATGCCGAGCTTGTCGGCCAGGAAGGAATGTTCGTAATAGGCCGAATTATACTGGCCCGGCGTGAGCAGGACGACCACCGGATCGGCCGCATCGCCGGTGCCCGGCGTGACGGAGCGCAGCGTCGCGAGCAGCATGTCGGGGTAGTTCTCAACCGGCGCGACCCGGTGCGAGGCGAAGAGCTCCGGCAGGAGCCGCATCATCACCTCGCGGTTCTCGAGCATGTAGGAGACGCCCGAGGGCGTGCGGGCATTGTCCTCGAGGACATAGAAATCGTCCTCGTCGAGGCGGACGATGTCGATCCCGGCGATATGCACGTAGACGTCGTGCGGCACCTTCACGCCGACCATCTCGGGGCGGAAATAGGCATTGCGGTAGATCAGGTCGGAGGGAACGATGCCGGCCGCCAGAACCTCGCGCGGGCCGTAGAGATCGGCCAGGAACATGTTGAGCGCCCTGACGCGCTGGATGAGCCCCTTCTCGACCTTCGACCACTCGCTCCGCGAGATCAGCCGCGGCACGAGATCGAACGGAATAAGCCGCTCGGTCGCCTCCTTGTCGCCGTAGACCGCGAAGGTAATGCCGATGCGCCGAAACAGGAGGTCGGCCTGCGAGCGACGCGACGCCAGAAGACCCGGCGGCACCTGGGCCAGCCAGTTGGCGAGCCGCGTGTAGACGGCGCGCCCGTGCCCGTCCGAGCGCGTCATCTCGTCGAAAAAACGCTCCGTCGCGGCCAAGCTCGAACTCCAGACGCCCTGGGATCCCCATCCTCCGTCGAGCAAAGCTTATGCCAGCCACGAGAGAGGTTCCACGGGAATCCGCCCCGTTGCTCGGCAACCAATCATGCGCGGCGAAGTTCCTCATCGGGCGCTCCGGCGATCGCTGGCTTGAGCCGCCGGACGGCGTCGGGCGCAGGGAGCTGCGGCGTGAACCAGGTTTCGGAGGGGAGGTCGACGTCCGGTGCCGCCTCGGCGCCATCGGCCTTCGTGTTCAAGGACCTTCCTGCGATCTCGAGCTTCGACGCGCTGACCGAGCCGCAGGCTTATGTGCCGCTGCCCGACGACTGGTCGCTCGGCCTGGCCGATGTCGTCACCTCGACGGCGGCAATCGAGGCCGGCCGCTATAAGGCCGTCAACACTGCTGGAGCCGCCGTCATAGCGGCGGTTTCCAACGCGCTCGGCACGCTCGACTTTCCCTTCGTATTCGGCGGCGACGGCGCGAGTTTCGCCGTGCCTCCCGGCCAGGCCGTGGCGGCTGGCGAGGCGCTGGCGGCGACTATCGGCTGGGTCGGCGAGGCGCTCGATCTCGAGCTGCGCGGGGCGCTGCTGCCGGTCTCGACGATCCGGGCCGCGGGCGGGGATGTCAGGGTCGCGCGTTTCGCGGCATCGCCGGACGTAGCCTATGCGATGTTTTCGGGCGGCGGCCGAAGCTGGGCCGAGGCCGAGCTCAAGGCCGGCCGTCTGCCCCCGGCGGTCGCGCCGCCCGGCAGCCGGCCCGACCTCACCGGGCTCTCCTGCCGCTTCGAGGACATCAAGGCAGCCAACGGGGTGATCCTGTCGCTCATCGTGCGCCCCATGGCGGGCGCCGAGGACGCGAAGGTGCTCGCCGTGCTGCGCCGGATCTTGTCGGTCGCCGAAACGGTGTCGCGTTCAAGCCATCCGATCCCGGTCGCCGGCCCGGCGCTGCAGTGGCCGCCGCGCGGCCTCGATCTCGAGGCGCGGCTGCATCGTCGGCCCGGCCAGCCGCTCGCCCTGGCGCGGGGTGTCGTCGCCTGCCGTACCGCCGTCGCCCATATGATCTTCCGGCGGGGGCGCGATTTCGGTCGCTTTTCCCCGCAGCGTTACAGGCGCCAGCTCGTCGACAATTCGGATTTCCGCAAGTTCGACGACGGCCTGATGATGACGCTCGACTGCACGCCCGTGGCGGCCGACGCCATCGAAGAGACGCTACGCGCCGCCCATGCCGAGGGCATCGTGCGCTACGGCCTTCACCGCCAGGGGGCGGCCGTGGTGACCTGCATGGTGCCCTCCGCCGTTCGGGCCGATCACATCCATTTCGTCGACGGCGCGGCGGGTGGCTATGCGCGGGCCGCCCGCGACTTGAAGCGGCAGGCCGTCTAGCCCATGGTCGATTCAACGCTGGCTCGCCGCTTCGTCTCGGCCGAGGCGATGGAATCATACGCTTGACCGGACCGGTGAAGCTGCGAACATGGGTTTTACCTAAAAAGCCGCTCGAACGGACGTCAGGAGGATTCCATCGCGTCGACCGCATCCGCGCCAACCGGCCCCGACATCCTGCGCGTCGAGCAATTGCGGCTCGGCTTCACGATGCAGGGCCACATGAGCGAGGTCGTGAGGGGGGTATCCTTCCGCATTCCGGCCGGCAAGACGGTGGCTCTCGTCGGCGAATCCGGATCCGGCAAGTCGGTCATCTCGCAATCCATCATGGGCCTCCTGCCCAAGAACGGCCATGTGCTCGACGGCCGCATCCTGTTCTGCGATCCAGCGGCGCCGGGCCGGTCGGTGGACATTGCCGCCTTGCCACGCGACGGCCGCGAGATCAGGGCGCTGCGCGGCGGCCGCATCGGCATGATCTTCCAGGAGCCGATGTCTTCGCTCTCGCCGGTCCATTCCATCGGCAATCAGATCCGCGAGGCGCTGCAGCTCCACCAGCCCGTGCCGGCCGGCGAGGCCCGCGCCGCGGTCGAGCACATGCTGAGCCTCGTCGGCTTCAGGTCACCGCATCGGGCGGCGCGGATGTATCCCTTCGAGCTGTCGGGGGGCTTGCGGCAGCGCGCCATGCTGGCCATGGCCCTGATCTGCCGCCCCGCCCTGCTGATCGCCGACGAGCCGACGACGGCGCTCGACGTCACCATCCAGGCGCAGGTGCTGAACCTGATGCGCGAGCTTCAGCGCGAGCTCGGCATGGCCATCCTGCTGATCACCCACGATCTCGGCGTGGTGGCAAACATGGCCGACGAAGTGGTGGTGATCTACCACGGCGAGATCACCGAGGCCGGCACCGCCACCGACATCTTCAAGCATCCCGGCCACCCCTATCTCAGGGCGTTGCTCAAAGCGCTGCCGCATTTCGACATGAAGCCGGGCGAAAGGCTCGTGGCGCTGCGCGACAGCGGCACCGACCTCGGCGGCCTGCTCAAGGACTTCCGCCGGCCGGCGGCGATCCCGGTGGCGCCCAAGCCTGGCAAGCCCGTGTCTCCGGTCGCCAGCGGCGTGCCGCCGCTGCTGTCGCTCCGCAACCTGCGCAAGAGCTACGTGGTGCGCGGCCGCGGGCTCATCGGGCGCAAGGAGCGGGTCGTCGCCGTCGACGACGTGACCTTCGACATCCGCCGGGGCGAATGCCTGGGGCTCGTCGGCGAGAGCGGCTGCGGCAAGACCAGCCTCAGCAAGGTGATCATGCGCGCCGTCAAGCCCGATTCGGGGTCCATCGTCTTCAATGATGGGTCCGGCGAGATCGACGTGCTGGCGCTGAAGGGCGAGGCGCTGCGGGCCTTCCGGCCGCGCCTGCAGATGATCTTCCAGGATCCGGTCTCTTCGCTCTCGCCGCGCATGACCGTGCTCAACATCATTCGCGAGCCGCTCGAGATCCATGGGCGTGGCTCGCCCGCCGAGCAGGTGGCGCGCGTCGGCGACCTCATGGCCGCCGTCGGGCTCGACCGGCGCTTCCTCAACCGCTACCCGCATAGTTTCTCGGGCGGCCAGCGCCAGCGCATCTCGATCGCGCGGACGCTGGCGCTCAACCCCGACCTCATCATCTGCGACGAGCCGGTCTCGGCGCTCGACGTGTCGGTGCAGGCGCAGGTCTTGAATCTGCTCAAGGATCTCAAGCGCGAACTCGGTCTGACCTATCTGTTCATCTCGCACAATCTCGCCGTGGTCGACTATATCGCCGATCGCATCGCCGTCCTGGCCCATGGCCGCATCGTCGAGATCGCCCCGAGCGACGTGCTGTTCCGCCGGCCCGTGCATTCCTATACTCAGTCGCTGCTCAGGGCCGTGCCCTATCCTGACCTCGACCGGCCGCTCGATCTGGGGCTGATCGCCGGCGGCAGCGCGTCGGACCCCGGTCAGTGGGAGCCGAAATTCCGTGACGAGGGCGATCCGGCAAGTCTCGTTCCGATCGACCTCGGCGAGGGGCACCAGGTGCTGGCGCGCCCAAGCGTCGACCGGCGGGAACTGATCGCGTGAGGGTCGTCCTCGCCTGCCTCCTGGCCCTGTGGTTCGCAACCTCCCCTGCCCGGGCCGAGGCTGCCGCCCCGGCCGATGCCGGAGCGGCAGCCGGCGCCCCGGCTCAGCCGGCTCCCTCCGCTGCCACGCCGGTCGAGACGCCGTTCTTCGCCACGGCGGTCGAGAAGGGCAAGCTGCCGCCCGTCGCCGAACGGCTGCCGAAAAATCCCCGGGTGATCGACCTCGCGGCGATGAAGCGCGAGGTCGGCGCGCCGGGTGGCACCTGGCGCATGTTGATGGGTGATCAGCGCGATCTACGGATGATGACCATCTATTCCTATGCGCGGCTGGTGACCCTGAACGAGAAGCTCGAATTCGTGCCCGACATTCTCGCGAGCGTCGACAATCAGGACGACAAGGTCTTCACCCTGCATCTGCGCGACGGCCACAAATGGTCCGACGGCCAGCCGTTCACGGCCGAGGACTTCCGCTACTACTGGGAGGATGTCGCCAACGACAAACGGCTGTCGCCCTCGGGGCCCGATGCGGCGCTGCTGACGAACGGCAAGCCACCGAAATTCGAGGTCATCGATCCGCTGACGGTCCGCTACAGCTGGGCCGATCCGAACCCCGGCTTCCTGCCGGCGCTGGCGGCGGCCCAGCCGCTCTACATCTACATGCCGGCCCATTACCTCAAGCAGTTCAACCCCAAATATGCCGACAAGGACAAGCTCGCCGCGCTGGTCAAGGCCGCGCATGTCATGGACTGGGGGGCGCTGCACGAGCGCAAGGGCCGTCAGTACCGGCCGGAGAACCCCAAGCTGCCGACGCTCGATCCCTGGCGCAACACCACCAAGCCCCCGGCCGAGGAATTCATCTTCGAGCGCAATCCCTACTTTCACCGCGTCGATACGGCAGGCCACCAGCTTCCCTATATCGACACCGTCCGCATGGTGCTCTCCACCTCGAGCCTGATCCCCGCCAAGACGGTCAGCGGCGAGGCCGACCTGCAGGCCCGCTACCTCAATTTCGAGGATTATACGTTCCTCAAGGGCGCCGAGAAGATC
This sequence comes from Lichenihabitans sp., assembly GCA_965277115.1. Lineage (GTDB taxonomy): Bacteria > Pseudomonadota > Alphaproteobacteria > Rhizobiales > Beijerinckiaceae > Lichenihabitans. The sequence continues at coordinate 90,114 of CBDIBY010000006.1, forward strand.
CATGATTTCCAGACCCGCCTGTGGGAACAGGGGTTCGGCTCCTATGCGGCGATCCTGCCGAACCTCAATTGCAAGGATCCGGACTGGCGCAAGCTCGTGCGCGACGTGCGCTTCCGGCGCGCCCTGTCGCTCGGCATCAACCGGCACGACATCAACCAGGTGATCTTCTTCGGCCTCGCCCGCGAGAGCGCCGATACGGTGCTGCCGCAGAGCCCGCTCTACAAGCCCGAATATGCGGCCGCCTATAGCCAGTTCGATCCCGCCGCCGCCAACACGCTGCTCGACGAGATGGGTCTCGACAAGCGCGACGAGGACGGCATCCGGCTGATGCCGGACGGCCGGCGGCTCGAAGTCACGGTCGAAGGACCGGGCCAGGACACGACCTACGCCGATATCATGGAGCTGGTGACGAGCGACTGGGCCAAGCTTGGCATCCGCGCCTTCTCGCATACGTCCCATCTCGACATTTTCCGCCAGCGCATCCTCAGCGGCGATACGGTGCTCTCGATCTATCAGGGCATCGACAACGGCGTGCCGACGGCCGAGTTCGAGCCCCTCGACCTCGCGCCCTTGCGCGACTCGCAGTATCAATGGTCGGGTTTCGGCCTCGAGTTCGAATCCGCCGGCCACGAGGGCACCAAGGTCGACATGCCTGCGGTGCAGCGCCTGGTCGACCTCTATCGCGAGTGGCGCCGCTCCGAGAGCGTCGCCGATCAGCGGCGGATCTGGGGCGAGATGCTGTCGCTCTACAGCCAGCAGGTGTTCTCCATCGGCATCGTCAACGGCACCCAGCAGCCGGTCGTCATCTCCGACCGCCTGCACAACGTGCCCGAAAAGGCGCTCTTCTCCTTCGAACCCGGATCCTATTTCGGTATTTACATGCCGGATACGTTCTGGTTCGACCCCCCGAAAAGCTGAAGGAGCCGCCGCCATGAAGCTCGGCCCGACCCTTCGGCGAGGCTTGCGACCGTCGGCCCGAGAGGCGGGCCGATGCTGACCTACCTCGTCCGCCGCATCCTCATCATCATTCCGACGCTGTTCGTCACCAGCGCCCTGATCTTCACGGTGATGAGCCTGTCGCCGAGCGATTACTTCACCAATCTCGCCGCTGAGATGGCCGCCCAGGGCGAGAAGGTCGACACCGGCCGCATCGCCTTCCTGAAGAAGGAATACGGCTTCGACAAGCCGCCCGTCGAACGTTACTTCCTCTGGGTCGGCGGCATGCTGCATGGAGACTTCGGCTATTCGTTCGAATACCAGCTGCCGGTCAAGGACATCGTCGGCGACCGCGTCATCTTGACCATGCTGCTGTCCTTCACTACGATCGTCTTCACTTGGCTCGTGGCCTTTCCGATCGGCATTTATTCGGCGACCCATCAATATAGCTGGGGAGATTATGGGCTGACGACGCTCGGGCTGCTCGGCCTCGCCATCCCGCATTTCCTGCTGGCGCTGGTGTTCATGTATTTTGCCAACCTATGGTTCGGCTTGTCGATCGGCGGCCTGATGGACCCGCGCTATTTCGACAAGCCGATGAGCTGGGCCAAATTCGTCTCGGTGTTGAGCCATCTATGGATCCCCGTCATCATCATCGGCACGGCCGGGACGGGAAGCATGATCCGCGCGGTGCGGGCGAACCTGCTCGAAGAGCTGCAGAAGCAATATGTGACGACCGCCCGCGCCAAGGGGCTCCACCCCTTCAAGGTGCTGATGAAATATCCGTTCCGCATGTCGCTGAACTTCTTCATCTCCGACATCGGCTCGATCCTGCCGGCCATCATCTCGGGGGGCGAGCTCGTCGCCATCGTTTTGTCGCTGCAGACCACGGGGCCGCTGCTGATCCGCGCCCTGCAGAGCCAGGACATGTATCTGGCCGGGTCCTTCCTGATGTTCCTCGCCACGTTGACCATCGTCGGCGTGCTGGTGTCGGACGTGGCCCTGGCCTTCCTCGATCCGCGCATCCGCATGCAGGGGGGAGCCACCAAATGAACGCTCCCTTGCCCAAGGCCGGCGTGCCCATCGCCCATTACGTCTCCGACGAGGTCTTCGACATCAAGTCGGCCGACAAGCTGACGCCGGAGCAGGAACAGATCTACTTCGCCTCGCAATGGCGGCTGATGTGGCTGAAGTTCAAGCGGCACCGGCTGGCGGTCGTGGCCGGCATCTTCCTGATCGCCATCTATGCGACGATCCCGATCTCGGAGGTCCTGGCGCCCTACGAGGCCAATACGCGGCATACGGACTTCATCCGGGCGCCGCCGCAGCGGCTCCATCTCTTCGACGGCGGGCGTTTCGTCGGGCCGTTCGTCTACGGCTACGACTACCATCTCAACATGGACAACCTGCAGCGCCAATATGCCGTCGACCGCGGCAAGGTCATGCCGCTGCGCTTCTTCTGCCACGGCGACCCCTATCGCTTCTGGGGGCTCGTCGATTCCGACGTTCATTTCGCCTGTCCTGCGCCGGGCGGCATCCTGTTCCTGCTCGGCTCCGACCGTCTGGGGCGGGACCTGCTCTCGCGCATGACCTACGGCGCACGCATCTCGCTGACCATCGGCATAATCGGCATCACCATCAGCTTCTGCCTCGGCATCACCATCGGCGGCCTCGCGGGCTATTACGGCGGCCTCTTCGACCTTTTGAGCCAGCGGCTGATCGAGATCATCCACTCGATCCCCCATATCCCCATCTTCCTCGCGCTGGCCGCCATCATGCCGGCCTCGTGGAGCCCGATCCTCGTCTATTTCGGCATCACCCTGATCCTCGGCATGATGGACTGGACGGGCCTCGCCCGCGCGGTGCGGGCCAAGCTGTTCTCGCTGCGCGAGGAGGATTACATCCTGGCGGCGCAGCTCATGGGTGCCCGGACGCCGCGCATCCTGCTGCGCCATCTCATCCCGGGCTTCATCAGCCATCTCATCGCTTCAGCGACGATCACGATTCCCGCCATGATCCTCGCCGAGACGGCGCTGAGCTTCCTGGGGCTTGGCCTGCGCCCGCCCATCGTCTCCTGGGGCGTGATGCTCAACGAGGCGCAAAACATGAACGTCGTGGCGCTCTATCCGTGGCTGATGTTTCCGGTGGTGCCGGTGATCCTCGTCATCCTGGCCTTCAACTTCCTCGGCGACGGCCTGCGCGACGCGGCCGATCCCTATACGGCCTGAGGGCGGGCGGGAGGCCGTGCGCATCGCCTTCTATGCACCGATCAAGGGGCCGGATCACCCGGTTCCGTCGGGCGACCGGGCCATGGCGCGTCTGCTGATGGCGGCGCTGCGGGCGGGCGGGCACGAGGTCGGGCTCGTCTCGATCTTGCGCAGCTTCATGGGAACGCCCGATCCCGTCCGGCAGGCTGCGATCGAGGCGAGGGCACAGGGCGAGCGCGAGGCCATCGCGGCGCGCTGGTCGCGCGACGGCGCGCCGGACCTGTGGTTCACCTACCATCCGTTCTATAAGGCGCCGGATTTTCTGGGGCCGTACCTGGTGCACAGGTTCGGCCTCGCCTATGCGACGGCCGAAGCCTCCCATGCACCCAAGCGCTCCTCGGGTCCTTGGAGCCGCTGGCATGGCATCAACGAAGCGGCGCTGCGAGCGGCCGACGTGCATTTCTGCCTGACGCCGGGCGACCGCGACGGTCTCGCGACGATCGTGGATGAGCCCGCGCGGCTGGTCGACCTGCCGCCCTTCATCGACGCCGGACCCTTTCACAATCTCCCGGTTCGGACGTCGACAGGGTTCGTGGAGCTTGTCACCGTCGCCATGATGCGACCCGGCGACAAGCTCAGCTCTTACGCGGTCTTAGCCGAGGCGCTTCACCTGCTGCCGGGCGCCCTGCCCTGGCGGCTGACGATCGTCGGCGACGGGCCGGCCGCCGCCAAAGTACGGGTGCTCTTCGCGGATCTGCCGCCGGAGCGGCTCGTCTGGCGCGGCGAAGTGTCGGGCGCCGCGGTCGCTGCGGCGCTGGCACAGGCGGACCTCTATGTCTGGCCAGGGATCAACGAGGCCTTCGGCGTGGCCTATCTGGAGGCGGGAGCGGCCGGCCTGCCGACGCTCGCCATGCGCTGCGGTGGCGTCGCGAGCGTGGTGAGGCACGGCGAGACCGGTATCCTGACGCCTGCCGGGGACGTCCGCGCCTATGCCGGGGCTCTGGCCAGGCTGATCGCCAACGGGACAGAGCGTCGTCGGCTCGGCGCCGCAGCCCGGCGCGTCGTCACGGGCGAGCGCACGGTCGCGGCGACGGCGGCGATCCTCTCGACCCGTCTCGGCGGCATCGCCAAGCGACCGGCACGGAGGAGCGCGTGACGGCGCCGGCCTGGACGCCCGTCGTGGAGGCACTCGAACGTGCAAATACGGCGGGTCGGACCATCGAACTCTGGCTGCGCGACGACGATACCGTCGGCGTGACCGCTCCTCTCGACCGTCTCGCCGATCTCTGCCTCACCTTCGACATGCCGATCCTGCTGGCGATCATCCCGGCGCGGGCGGAGGACGAACTCGCACCCTGGATCGCCGACCACGCCACCGTGACGCCCTGCCAGCACGGTTTTGCCCATGTCAATCATGCGGCGCCCGGAAGCAAGGCCTGCGAACTCGGCGGGACGCGCGACATCGCGGCGGTGGTCGACGAGCTGGCACGCGGCCGCGACCGGCTGCGATCGCTGTTCGGCGCAAGGCTCTCCGACATCCTGGCGCCGCCCTGGAACCGCATCGCACCGGCCGTGATCCCGAATCTGCCAGGCCTCGGTTTCGCGGCGCTCTCAACCTTCGGACCGCCGCCGGAGGCCGTCGAGGCCGTGCTCCCGCGGCTCAACTGCGATCTCGACATCGTCGACTGGCGCCGCGACCGCGTCGGCCGCGAGCCCGAGGATGTGGCCGCAAAACTGGTCGGCCTGATCGATGCGGGAGACGGACGTCCGATCGGCCTCCTCACCCACCACCTGGTTCACGACGCGACGGCATGGGCGGTGCTCGACGCGATGCTTGGAATATTGCGACGCCATCCGGCCGCGACCTTCATCGCGGCGGACATCCGGCGAAAACCGCCCGTATAGCGCCGTCGCGCCGACGTTACGGCGGCTGTCGCGAGCGCGGATCAGGGCGGCGGAACGGCCCCGGCCAGGATCGAGGGGGAGATCGGGGCCGCGATCGCCACCGCCTTGCTGCCCACATGCCAGATGCCGACGGCGACGCCGACTACCTCGACCTCCTTGGGACCGCGGCTGATCAGCAGCGGCGCGCCTGAATCGCCCGGGGCGATGACGCAATCATGCGCGATCAGCTTGCCGCCATCGACACTGCCGGTGACGGCGCAACGGTCGTCGGCGGTCATCATATAGGCTCTGTCGCGCGCAAAGCCGCCGACCATGATCGCCGCTTTCTCGGGGGCCGGCGCCTGCGAGAGCCGCAGCGGCTCGACGCTCGCGGGCAGCAGTTCAGCGAGGTCGAGCACGGCCCAGTCGGATGCGGCCGAGCCCCGCTCGGACTGCGGGTCGTAACCGGGTCCGAGCCGGTAGCGGGCCACCCGGGCATGAACCCGGTAATCGCCGCGATCATAGCCGAGGAGAACGTGGATCGCCTCCGGCGGCAGGAAGCGTCGCGTGCGGAATGCGTAGAGGCAATGGCCGGCGGTCAGCACCTTGTCGCGGCCGATCACCGCGCCCGTGCAGGATCCGCCGACGCTGTTGAAGAGCTTCGCCACCGACGACCATGGATAGACGTCGGCATCGACCGTCGCATGATGCGTTCCGCCCGGAGCCTCGCCCGGCGTCACGGCGATAGCCTGCTGGGCGCAGGCGGCCGCGGCGGATAACAGCATGGCCAGCCCGACGAGGTTTGCCGCAAGGACACGCTGGCGCCATGAAACTCGGCGGAGCGCGTCGGGCCGCGGAGACGATGTCATTTGGCGGCACGTCCTCAGCTCCGGCGGACGAGCGGCTCGCCCGCATGATCCGTCGCGTCCCGATCCCCGGCTCGGAGCCCAGCCTACCATAGGAGACGGGCTGTGGAAGGTTTCAAGCCGAGCCTGCCGAGCTGCGGCGCGGTGCTCGCCGTCAGTAGCATTTCGCCGCCTCGCGGAAGCGCCGCGATGTGGCGGGACTCGGGTCAAAGGGTGCGCAGCACCGGCCCGAAACGGCGAAAAAACTAGACTTCACAAGGCAGCTCGGATTCTCTTCCACAGCCTGTGATATTTCCGTCACGAATCGTCCAGTTTGCCGAGGGCGACAGCGGCCGGTTGACGCATAGTCGCGACGGCTCGACGAGTTTGATTCAAGCTTCAGCTTGACCAGTGACAGTGCTTGCCAATACCGCTTGACTCAATTTTCGTTATTTCGGTCTATTTTCGATCTAAAAATTAAAATCAACCCTTCTGTGTCACTATATTCAATCACGCAAGAGTAAATCCTTACGCAACACCGAGCATAACCTACCGGATCTACAGACACAGTGTCGCCTCAAATGGTTCTATGGTGCCGGCCCGTCTGAAACAGTACGGGAAACCGATCACGTGAAACGTCAGATTCTGGCTGCCTCGGCCCTTATTCTAGCCATGGGCCTGGGAAGCACGGGCGCACAAGCGCATACTCATCATTGGCGATTCAGGTCGCATCACCATCACCATCACCATCGATGGTCCGGGCGCTACTTGCGCCATGTCGCCTCGTCGGGCGGCGGCCTTGCGTCCTGGTACGGGCCCGGATTTTCCGGCCACAGGACGGCGAGCGGGGAGCGCTTCAACACCGGCGCCTTCACGGCGGCCCACCGCTACTGGCCGTTCGGTACGCGCGTTCGGGTCACCAACCAGTCGAACGGCCGTTCCGTCGTCGTGCGGATCAACGACCGCGGCCCGTTTGCGGCAGGCCGGGTCATCGATCTGTCCAAGGCGTCGGCCCGCGCTATAGGGCTCGGCGGCGTCGGAAGGGTCAAGCTTGCCAGGCTTTGATACGATCACAAGCGTATGATGGGCAGGTTCCGGAACCGTTGCAGCGGTAACTGAGCCAATCCACCAAAAGCGATCGGAGCCGGATGTCGTCGCCTTGCGCGCCATTCGGCTTCCGTCCCAATCTCTTTTCGCCGCAAAAGTTCCGTTGGAACTCTGGGGCACGTCGGTACGGCCGGAAGGGTTGCAACGATTTTTGGCAAACTTGGATTAAGGGCTTTGCCGTATGGATGGTGGCGTGGCCGCGACGGCCACGTAACGATGCGGCGTTGCAGATGATTATCAACAGGTCGATCAAAGCTCGTCTCATCCTGTATATTTCGGCCTTCCTTATCATCATTTTCGCCATCGGGTCGCTGGCGACGGCCAGTCTCAGATCGGTCGATGCCCAGGTCGACGCCACGACCCGCAAGTGGCTGTCCGGCGCCGCATTGCTGGGCCGGCTGTCGAGCCACATCAGCGAGTATCGCGCCGCGGAAAGCCGCTATCTTCTGGCGCCCGACGCCGACAAGGCCAGCAAGGTCGAGGCTTCGGCGGCCGAGCATAGAGCGGCGATCACCGGCGTCCTCAGCCAGTATCACGACCTCATCGGGCCGGCGGCGGACGTCAACGTGAAGGCGTTTCAGCGGACGTGGCGCAACTACCTGCTGGAGCACGACGCCTGGCTGGCGTCCCACAATCCGCAGGATGCCGCGCTGCTGTGGAATGGCGCGCTGGAATATTCCCGCCAAGCCACGGACAACGCGGTCGGTTGGCTCGTCGACAACAACCAGCGGCAAGCCAACCGCGAGGCGGAGATCGCGCGCCAGCGCGTCAGCGCCGCCACGACCTCCCTCAAAATCTCGACCGCGGTGGCTGTCGTGCTCGCCGGCTTCATCCTGTTCATGGCGTGGCGCGAGATCTGCCATCCGCTCGCGGCCATCACCTCCGCGCTGTCGCGCCTCGCCGGTGGGGACCGGACGATCGAGGTTCCGGAAACCAACCGTGTCGACGAGATCGGCGAGCTTGCCAAGGCCTTCGAGCTGTTCCACGGCACCATGCTGGCGCTCGAGAAGGCGCATGGCGAGACACGCGCGGCGCAGCAGCAGGCCCAGGCGCTCGCCCGTCACGACGCGCTGACCGGTCTGCCGAACCGCCGGGTCTTCGCGACCGAGCTCGAAGTGGCCGTCGGCAAGGCGCTGCAGGGCGCGGCGAGCCATGCAGTGTTGCTGATCGACCTCGACAGGTTCAAGCCGGTCAACGACATCCACGGTCACGCGATCGGGGATCTGGTGCTCTGCGAGGTGGCCCGCCGGATCGACGTCGTCGCCGAGGCGCCGAACCTCGCGGCGCGACTCGGCGGCGACGAATTCGCGGTGATCGCCGAGATCCGGCCCGGCGAAAAGCGGCCCGGCGACGCCCTGGCGGCCCTTGCCACGGCGCTCCTCGCCGCAGTCAGGGCGCCGATCACCGTCGGCGACATTCGGGTCGAGATCGGCTCGAGCATCGGCATCTCGATCTGTCCGAACGACGGCGCCAGCGCGGAGGTGTTGCTACGCACCGCCGATATCGCCATGTATCGCGCCAAGGCCGACGGACGCGACACGTTCCGCTTCTTCGAAGCCAGCATGGACGAGCAATTGCGCGACCGGGCGTCGCTCGAGGAGGACCTGCGGCGGGCCGTGGCCGAGCGGGAGATCTGTCCCTATTACCAGCCGCTGATGAACCTCGAGGACCAGCGGGTCTATGCCTTCGAGGTACTGTCGCGCTGGAACCATCCCTCGCGCGGCTTCGTGCCGCCCGATGTCTTCATCCCGCTGGCCGAGCAGCTCGGGCTGATCCCGCAACTGACCTTCCTGATCCTGCGGCAGGCCTGCCGGGACCTCAAGGCAACTGCGCCCGGAGATTCGCCTGTCGCTCAACGTCTCGCCGCTCCACTTGCGCGATCCGCTGCTGCCGACGCAGATCCTGGCGATACTGTCCGAGGAGAACTTCGACCCGAAGCGGCTTGAGATCGAGATCACGGAATCGGCGCTGGTGGCCGACATGGGCACGGCCAAGACCATCCTCTCGACGCTCCAGCGCCTCGGCGTCACCATCGCGCTCGACGACTTCGGCACCGGCTATTCGAGCCTCTACCACCTCAGGGAAATGAAGTTCGACAAGATCAAGATCGACCGTTCCTTCGTGCAGGCCATGCAGGTCGATACCGAGAGCGAGAAGATCGTCGACGCGGTGCTGGGTCTCGCCAAGAACCTCGGACTGCGGACCGTCGCCGAGGGGATCGAGAACCAGGACACGCTGGCACGCCTCTCCGAGCGGGGCTGCCAATATGGTCAGGGCTATTATCTCGGGCGCCCACTCGCGGCGGAGTCGCTGGCCACGGTGCTCGACGCCGAGGCGGCGGAGGGGCGCAGGAGCGCCGCCTGATACGGCTTCGGGGATGTGACTCCCCGGCCCGGCCATGCTAGGCACGAGCCCATGGACGAGAGCGTGCCGCGCGCCCACCACGACATGGGCGGCATTTCGAAATACATGTGCCTCGCGGTCGACACCGAGCCGCATGCGCTCGACGATTTCGATCGCGAGGTCGACGCCATCCGGCAGATCCTGGGCCGCAAGAGCGTCATGTCGGTCGACGAGTTGCGACGCGGCATCGAGGCTCTTCCCGAGGCCGAGTACCACCGCCTGACCTATTACCAGCGCTGGATCCGATCGATCGCCGATACCCTGGTCCGCAAGGGCGTCATCGCCGAGGCTGAGCTCGCCGCCGCGCTCGACGGTCCGGCCGACCGCGGCCCGGCGGACACCGGAAGCCCGCCGGCGCGATCATGACCGCTGCGGACGCCTATCCGCCCGGCTCGGCGGTGCGGGTCAAGGACGATTGGCCCGAAACCCGCGGCCCCGTGCATATCCGCACGCCGCATTACCTGCGCGGCAGGCCAGGCCGCATCGTCCGCCGGCTCGGCGCATTTCCCAATCCCGAGGATCTCGCCTTCGGCCGCCCGGCAGCCGTGGTGCCGCTCTATCATGTCGCCTTCGACGCGGCGGCGATCTGGCCCGAACCGCATCAGCCCGATACGCTGCTCGTCGAGATCTTCGAACATTGGCTGGAGCCCGGCCCATGAAACTCGCCGAGACCGATCCCGAACGGCTGCTTGCGGCGCTGCGGAGCCTCCTCGCCCAGAAGGGCATCGCCTCGACGGCCGAGATCGCCGAGCGCATCGCCATTACGGACCGCGCCTCGCCGGCCCAGGGCGCCGCGATGGTGGCCCGGGCCTGGGTCGACCCGGCCTACCGGGCCTTACTGCTGGAAGACGGCACGCGCGCCGCCGAAGCCATGGGCGTCACCATGCGGGGCGCCCCGCCGCTCGGTGTGCTGGAGAATACCGGGACGACGCATACGCTTGTCGTCTGCACGCTGTGCAGCTGCTATCCGCGCGCCGTGCTGGGCTATCCGCCGTTCTGGTTCAAGTCGGCCGCCTACCGGGCACGCGCGGTGCGCGATCCGCGCGGCCTGCTCGCCGAATGGGGCACGGTGCTGCCGGATGACACCGCCATCCGCGTCGTCGACTCCACCGCCGACTATCGGTGGATGGTGCTGCCACGCCGTCCCGCCGGCACCGAGGCCTGGGACGAGACGCGGCTCGCGGCCCTGGTCCGCGAGGGCGACATGATCGGCGTGACGGTGCCGTCCGTCGCCGCCTGAGCGACCCGCCTATTGCTTGTTGACGAGGGTCGCGATCGGGTCGGCCTGGGCCTGCGCGCCCGCGCCGACCGTGTCGATGCCGTAGACGTCGTCGCGGAACTGCACCTTGCCGTTGCCGTCGGCCCAGCCGGTCAGATAGACCCAGGCGACCTGCACGGGCTTTGAGAGCTTGATGTCCTCGTGTTCGCCGGTCTTGACCTGCTTCAGCATGGCGTCCTTGGTCCAGGTGCCGTCGGGCGCGCCGCCCGTGCCCTCGAGCAGCCAGGCCGCCAGGTCGAACACGCCTTCGATGCGAACGCAGCCGTGCGACAGGAAGCGATAGTCGCCGCCGAAGAAGCGCTTGGACGGCGTGTCGTGCATGTAGACGGCATATTTGTTCGGCATGTTGATGCGGATGTTGCCGAGCGCGTTCGACGCCCCCGAATCCTGCCGCAGGATGTAGTTGGCGGCGCGCTGCGACGACCAGTCGACCGAGCGCGGGTTGATGGTGTTGCCGGCGCCGTCGAGGATGCGGATATGCTCCCGACTCAGGTAGCCGGGATCCTTCTGCATCTTGGGGATGATCTCGTTCTTGATGATCGAGCTCGGTACCGTCCAGGTCGGGTTGAGGTTGATCGCCACGACCCTCGCGTCGACCTCCGGGGAGGCATGGTCGGGGTTGCCGACGACGGCGACATAGCGATGCACCACGTGGCCGTTCTCGATGGCCTCCACGGACGCCGAGGGCAGGTTGACCACGACGTAGCGGTCGCCGAAGTTGAGGTCGCGCCCCGCCAGGCGCTGGGCGCTCGAGGCGAGCTCGGTGAAGCGTACGCGGGCCGGGACGTTGATCGCCTTGAGCGTCGCACCGGCCACGATGCCCGTCTCCTTGAGGCCGTGCCGAGCCTGGAAGCGCTTGACCGCCTCGGTCAGGTCGGGACCCCACTTTGTCGAGAACATGCCGGCCGTGGTGTCGTTCGGGTCCATGCCCTCGGCCTTGCCGAGATCGCCCTCGATGGCGAGGCGCAGTCGCAGCGTCGAGACGGCCTTGCCGCTGGCGCCCGGCGCGACGCGCCCGGCGATCTCGGGCCAGCCGCCGGCATCGGCGATCGCCGCATAGCGCTCGGAAGCCTTGGCGGTGGCGAAGAAGGTCTCGGGCGTGAGCGTCGGCGTCGGGTCCGTCGACAGGGCCATCTCGCGGGGCGGCGGAGGCGGTGCGATATGCTTCCGTTTGGCGGCGACGACGGGTGTCGTCGGGGCGGCCGAGGCCGGTGCCGCGGCGGGGGTTGCGGTGGGCGACGACGCCATCGCGGGCGTGCCAGGCGCCGGCGAGTTTGCCGCCGGGACCTGCGCGGCGGCGGGCGGGGCCACCGGTGCCGGCATGGTCGCCGCCGCAGCAGGGACGGCCGGCGCGGGCGGCAGGGCGATGGTGGGGGCCGGTGCCGGCGGCTTGGCGGCCGGCGGCGGGCTTGCAACAGAGGTGCCCGGGTTGGTCGCCATCGGCGTCGGCGACAGCAGCGAGGACTGCGCCAGAGCCGGCGCGAGGCCCAGGGCCATCCAGGACACCGCCAGCACGCCGATCGCACGCGCCGGCCGGATGCAGAAACCTTTGTCGCTCATTCGCACAATGCCATCCATGAAATCGTCGGGGTCGTCACGAGACCGCGGGCATCAAGCTGCAACCCGACCATGGCGAGATACGACGGAATCGTGGTTGTTCCGTGGCCCATGCGCCGTGGCCGGACGGGCCAGGCGTCCTGAGCTATGTTCTCCTGCTGTTGTTGCTTGAGTGCAACAATAGACGCGGCAGCCGGGATCGGGCTGAGCAGACGACCTCAATGCGGCTGAACGTGGCTTTCGGCCTCGGGCGGCACGAGGGCGCGGAGCTCGCCCGACAGGTCGCGCAGGCTCATCGTCTTGCTGAGCACCCGGTCGGCATCCTTGAGTTTGTCGCGGTCGGCGGCCGAAAGGTCGCGGGCGCTGAAGACGATGACCGGGATGTCCTGGCAGCCCGGCCGCACGCGCAGCGCATGCAGGAAGGCGAAGCCGTCCATCACCGGCATGGTGAGGTCGAGCAGGATGGCGCGCGGCGGTCCATGCGCCACCATGTCGAGCGCCGCCTTGCCGTCCGCTGCCTCCTGGACGGTCCAGCCGTCGCGTTCGAGCCGATGGCGCAGCCGCTGGCGCGCGTCGGGATCGTCGTCGACGATCAGCACGTCGCCGTCGGCGGCGCGCAACCGGTCCAGCACGCCCTTGAGCGTCTGCCAGTTCACCGGCTTGTTGACGTGGTCGGCGGCGCCGAGCGACGTGCTCAGCGCCCGCTCGTCGACGAAGGTGACCATGACCACCGGGATCTTGGCGAGGTCCGGATCCTCTTTGAGCGTCGCCAGCACCGACCAGCCGTCCATCTGCGGCATCATCACGTCGAGCAGGATGGCGCGCGGCTTGAGCTCGCGGGCGAGCGCCAGCCCCTTCGGGCCGTCGGGCGCCGTGCGAGCCGCGAAACCCTGCCGTTCGAGGAAGCGGATCATCAGATCGCGCTGGGTGGCGTCGTCGTCGACCACCAGCACGACGTGGCGGTCGGACGGCAGGCTCTCGACAGTGGCGGAGCCCTCTTCCGTCGCCTGCCGGTCGGGCATGGTAGCGGGCAGATGGAGCGTGAAGGCCGAGCCCTCGCCGGAGCGGCTCTCGACCGCGATGTCGCCCCCGAGCAGGCGCGCGAAGGCGCGCGTGATGGCAAGGCCGAGACCTGTGCCGCCGAACTTGCGCGTCGTCGTCTCGTCGGCCTGGCTGAAGCGTTCGAACAGGCGCCCGAGCTGCTCTCCCGTCATGCCGATCCCGGTATCGCGCACGATCAGATCGAGCCAGTCCACCTCGCGCCGCGCGCTCAGGGTGATCAGTCCGGCCTCGGTGAATTTCGATGCGTTGCCGAGCAGGTTGAACAGGCACTGGCGCAGCTTCACCGCATCGGTGCGCATGGTGCCGAGATCCGCGCCGAGATCGAGCTCCAGCCGGTTGGCCTTCTGCTTGACCAGCGCCTCGACGGTGGCGGCCACCTCGTTGCAGAGCACGGCGACATCGACCTCCTCGGCGAACGTGTCCATCCGGTTGGCCTCGATCTTGGAAAGATCGAGCACGTCGTTGATCAGGCTCAGGAGATGGCGGGCATTGGCCTTGACCTTGCCGAGGTCGGTCAGGAGGCGCGCCTCGCCGAGGTCCTCGACCTCCTCCTCCATCATCTCGGAGTAGCCGATGACAGCCGAAAGCGGGGTGCGGAGCTCGTGGCTCATATTGGCCAGGAAGACGCTCTTGGCCCGGTTGGCTGCCTCGGCCGCGTCGCGCGCCGCCTCGAGCTCGAGTTCGGCCGTCTTGCGGTCGGTGATGTCGGTATGGGTGCCGACCCATTCGCGCGTCTCGTCCTCCTCGTCGACGATTGGGACGGCGCTCACGCTCATGTGCCGCCAGGCGCCGTCAGCGCGGCGCAGCCGGTGTTCCACCGCATAGCGCGACCGCTCCGCCACGGCCATGGCCCAAGCGGCCTGGGTGTGCGGGAGGTCGTCAGGATGGACGGCGGCGAAATAGCCTTCCCCGGCGGCCTCCTCCGGGCTCTGGCCCGTGAAGGCGTTCCATTGCGGCTGCGGGCGGTCGAAGCTTCCGGCCGGAGTGGTGGTCCAGATGATATCGGTCGAGGCTTCGGTGAGGCTGCGGAACCGCGCCTCCGAATCGCGCAGCCAGCGCTCCGTCCGCTTGCGCACGGTGATGTCGGAGACGATCATGCCGGCTCCATCGACACGCGCGTCGGTATCGACCGAGCGGAGTGGATAGAAGGTCACCTGATAGTCGCGCATCTGGTCGCGGCGCAGGTTGCTGCCGGCCTGGACCTCGATATTGGGCACCGGCCGACCACCGTCGACGACCTGGCGCAGCCGCGCCTCGAGCGCCGTGCGAAGGTGGGGCACGACGTCCCAGATGCTCAGGCCCACGGCGGCGCTCAGCGCCCGATCGCTCATCGCCGACAGCGCCCGGTTCATGTGGCGGACCTTGAGCGAACGGTCGAGCACCCCGAGCCCCACGGGAGCATTCTCCAGCACGCCTTCGAACAACGCGCTGGCGATGCGCTGCTCGCGCCGCCGCCGGATCGCGATCCGGGCGGTCGTCAGGAAGGCCACCACCACCAGGAGGACGGCCAGGATGGCGAGCGGCCAGACCCATTGTCGTTCGAAGCGGCGGATCGCCACGATCCGCTCGTCGGCATCGTCCTGCTCCTGGACGACGGCGGCGCGCAGCCTGTCCATGGCGGCCTTGCCGGATCCGAGGCGCACATGCTGGAGCGCCTGCTCCGGCCCGAGCGCGCGATAGGCTGCAATCGCTCCGGCAGCGCTGTCGCGGCGTTCGGCAACGGCGGCGCGCAAGGCTTCGAGGTCGAGCGGCGTCCCTTCGAGAGCCTGGAGCTCCTGGTCGATCCTCGGCAGGGCGGCCGTGTAGGGATCGAGATAGCCGTCGCGGCCGGTCAGCAGGAAGCCACGCATGCCGGTCTCGAGGTCCTTGACCGAGGACAGCAGCCGTTCGAGGTCGATGATGGCGGCCCGCTCGTGATCGATCCTGAGGCTGGAGGCGCGGAATTCGCCGATCGCCCCCAGGCCGCAGAGCAGGCCCGCCACGATCAGCGCCAGCGCCAGCGTCCCCGCTCGGCTGAGGCGCCCCTTGGCTCGCGGACCTGCGTCTTCGGCGTCCATGTGCACCGTTTCCCGGGTGTTGCGCTCGGCGTCGCTGCGAGAGCTCCGCACCGTTCCTTAGCACGAAATCCGCGCCGGATTTCAAAGGCCGCGACGCGCTTGGCGTCGTACCCCGACGTCCGTTTCCCGGCCGGTCGGCCAAAACAGCAGAGGTGAATGAGTCGTGAATTTCACATTAATGTCACGGACAAGCTCGGTATTCTACTTTGATGTGGCTGAATTGATTCTCTCAGTCTCAGCTTAGTAAGGGGTAGCGACGTGACACAATTTCGCTCTTCAATGTTCGTTGTGGCGCTGGCCGGAACCGGTCTGCTGTCGACCGGCGCGTCGGCGTTTCCGGCCATCGGTGACGGCCAGGGATTGGCTCGCCATCCGCTCGAACAGATCCGGATCGTCTGCGGACCACTCGGCCGCTGCTTCAGGATCGACCCCTATGGCCGGCGGATCCTGGTGCCGCGTCCCGTCTTGCGGCCGCGCCTCGATCTGCCGCGTCCGGGCGTCGGCAGCCCGGAGATTGGCCGGCCCGGCCTCCCGGGACGTGGTCCCGATGGCGGTGACCGCGCGAGGCCTGCCGGGCGTCCGGGGCCGCAGGGCGGCGACCAGATGCAGCACCGACCGCAGGGCGGCGGAGAGCAGGGCGGCGACCAGATGCAGCACCGGCCGCAGGGCGGCGGAGAGCAGGGTGACGGCCAGATGCAGCACCGACCGCAGGGCGGCGGAGAGCAGGGCGGCGACCAGATGCAGCACCGGCCGCAGGGCGGCGGAGAGCAGGGTGACGGCCAGATGCAGCACCGGCCGCAGGGCGGCAGCGGACCGCAGGGCGGCGGCCAGATGCAGCATCAACCGCAGGGCGCGCCCAACGGAGGACAGCGTCAGCCGCAGGGCGGTGGCGATGGACAGATGCGACGCCAGCCGCAAGGCGGCGACGCGGGTCAGGGCGGCGCTCAGTAAGTTCCGGCTGGCAGTCCGGCGGTCCCGGGATATCCGGGGCAGCGGCCCGCGGTCGACGGCCTCAGAGCGCGAAGCCGTTCTCGGCCGCCAGCGCCCCGAGGTCGGCCACCGGGCGGGCGCCGACATGGCCGATGACCTCGGCCGCGGCAAGCGCGCCGAGCCGCGCCGCAGTCGCGCCGTCGAAGCCGCGCGCCAACCCCACCAGTACGCCGGCAGCGAAGAGATCGCCGGCCCCCGTCGAATCGAGGAGCCGCTCGATCGGGAAGGCTTTCACGGCCTCGGTTCCCTCCCGGTCGATCACCAGCGCGCCCGCCTCGCCCCGCGTCACGAACCCAAGCGGGGCGTCGTCCTTGAGCGCCTTCAGCGCGGTCTCGAAATCCGTCGTCTCATAGAGCGCGTTGAGTTCGCTCTCGTTGGAGAAGACGATGTCGACCAACCCCGACCGGATGAGGTGCAGGAACTCGGCCCGATAGCGATCGACGCAAAAGGAATCGGACAGCGCCAGCGCCACCTGCCTCCCGGCCGCATGGGCGATGCCGGAGGCCTTGCGGAAGGCCTCCTTTGCGGCGGGGGGATCCCACAGATAGCCCTCGAGATAGGTGACGCGCGCGGCCTCGACGAGGCGCTCGTCGACGTCGGCGACGGTGAGATTCTGGCAGGCCCCAAGATAGGTGTTCATGGTGCGCTGCCCGTCCGGCGTCACCAGGATATAGGAACAGGCGGTCGCCGGGCCGCCCGCGGCCAGTGGCGTATCGAAGTGGATACCGGTGGCGCGCAGGTCGTGGGCGAAGATGTGGCCGAGCGTATCGTCCTTGATCTTGCCGATATAGGCGGAGCGCGCGCCGAGGACCGCGATGCCGACGGCGGTATTGGCGGCCGAGCCGCCGGAGACCATGCTGCCCCGACCCATATCGGCGTAGAGTTCCGCCGCGCGGTCCTCGTCGATCAGGATCATGGCACCCTTGGCTATGGCTTGTGCGACGAGGAAATCCTCCTCGACCGCAGCAAAGACGTCGACGATGGCGTTGCCGATGCACAAGGCATCGTAGGTGAGATCGGTCATTCGGGCGGCTCTGAGGCGGAGGGTCCGCCTGTCGCACCGCGGGGCAGTGCCGTCAAGCCGGTCGGGCCAAGCCCGCCATCGCCGGAACAATCGATCCCCGCCGTCACCGTCCATCAACTCGTCTCGCGCTGCACCACGCCGAATGGCATGAGCACGACGTCCGCGGGCAGGACCCGCCCATCGCGCCGCGCCGTGATGGCGCGCAGCAGCAGCTCCGCCGCGTTGCGGCCAATGTCGTAGGCGTCGATCGTGACCGTGGTGAGCCGTGGATGGGACGACCGGGCGACCTCGAAGTCGCCGAAGCCGCCGAGGGCGATCCGGCCAGGTACGGGCCACCCCCGTCGGGCGCATTCCATCAACGCCCCGAAGGCGGAGAGGTCGGACACGCAGACGGCGGCGTCCGTGTCGGGCCAGCGGTCGATCAGCTGAGCGATCGCGGCACCGCCCTGCTCCGTCGAGATCGGCGGCTGGCCGACGGCGACGATCCGGCCGCGATCGAGGCCGAGCTCTGCCATCGCCTCGGCGTAGCCAGCGCGGCGATCGGCGCCGCGCGTGTCGCGGTCGCTCATGCCCCCGATATAGCCGATCCGCCGGTAGCCGCGCGCATGCATGTGATGGACGAGCGCCCGCATGGCGGCGGCGTTGGAGAAGCCGACGACGTGCTCGACCGGATCTGTCGGGAGCTCCCAGGTCTCGACGACGGGAACACCGGCGGTGAGGAGCCTGTGCCGTGCCCGCGCGGTGTGCCGCCCGCCGGTCAGGATCAGCCCCTCCGGCCGGCGCATCAGCATGGCCTCGAGCAGTCGTTCCTCCTTCTCGACAGAGTAGTCGCTGTACCCCAGGAGCAGTTGCAGCCCAGACCCTTCGATCGCCTCGGTGATGCCGCGCGCCGTATCGGAAAAGTTGGAATTGTTGAGCGAGGGTACGAGCGCCGCGACGAAGCCCGAGCGCTTGGACGAGAAGGTTCCGGCGGTCTGGTCGAGCACGTAGCCAAGCTCGTCGACCGCCGCCATGATCCGCGCCCGCGTTCCGGCCGAGATCGCGCCGCCTTCGCGCAGCGCGCGCGACACCGTCATGGCGGAGACACCGGCGCTACGGGCCACGTCGGCCATCGTCGGCGGGCTGCTCGGTCGGTCGGGCCGGTCGGTCACGAATCCAGAACTGCTTCAGAAAGCTCTTTAGCGGCGGCCATTCCCGCCGAACGGCCGCCGAGCTCGCGCCGACCCGCTACTTCACGCCCCAGATCGCCTTGTAGTGGTCGCGATAACCATTGTCGGGATCGAAGACGTTCTTCGGCCCGCCGTCGAAGGCGATATTGTCGGCGGTCACGAGATGCACGGCGGGCACGAAGCCCGACCAGGGCTGCTTGGCGAAATCACGGTTCAGCTCGTCGACGAGCTGCCAGCCCTGCATGTTGAGCGGCTCGGGCACGGTCGCGGCCTGGTGGTCCTTGGCGCGGATGCGCTGATAGGCCGATTCGGAGCCGTCGCCCGCCGAGATGTTCTGCGGGTTTCCGTTACCCGCGATGCCGGCCGCCTCGAGCGCCGGTGGCATGAAGTCGTAGTAGAGGTCGTTGATGGCGAGCGAATAGGTCCATTTGGCGCCGTTCTGCTGAAGCAGCGTCGTGGTCAGCTGGGGGACGCGCGTCGAGACGTCGGCGAGTGGCGTGTCCTCGAAGGCCACCACCTTGCAGCCGGCGCATTGCTTGATCTGCGCCTCCATGGCACGGCCCTTGGCGATGGCGATGGCGTAGGTGGAATCGGCGAAGATCACGACACCCGCCTTGCCGTCGGAATCGGCGACGGCCTTCATGGCCGCGACCTTGGCGACTTCGTTGGAATCGGTCGTCACATTGGCGAAGACCGGCGTGCCGTCGAGGGGGCCGGGCTTCGGCCCGCTGTGCCAGCCGACGATGGCGATGCCTTGCTTGGCCGCGTCTTCGAGCGCCGCCTTCTGCTCGACGGCGTCGCTGCCGCCGACGATGATGGCGTCGGGCTTGAGCGCGACCGCCTGGCTGAGCGCGCTCGCCTGGCCGGAGACCGTGCCCTGGCCGTCGATCTCGCGATAGTCCCAGCCGATCGCGGCGGCCGCTTCCTTGACGCCCTTGGCGACGCCGAGAATGCCGCCGTTGCGCATGTCGCCGGCCACGTAGACGACGAGCTTCTTGCCGACCGCCTTCGGGCCGGCGGTGGGGCCTTCCCACTTGTCGGCCCGCGCCGTCGCCTTGGCGACGATCTGCTTGGCCGCGTCGACGAAGGCATCGGCACGGGCGGCGCCCGCCCCCAGCCCGAGGACCATCAGCGACAGCAGCAATGAACGCTTCAGCATTGTTTCGTTTCCTTCCCTGTTGCGACGGCCGTTCAGGCGCCCGCCGTCTTCACGATCCTTCCGCTCGCGCCGCGGCGCCGCTGGGCATAGCCCGCGATGCCGATCGCGATCAGCAGGGTGACCCCGTTGAACATCGGCTCGACCCAGAACGAGCCGCCGAACTGCTGGATGCCGGCGATGCCGACCGCCAGGATCGCCACCCCGACCACGGTGCCCCAGACGTTGACGCGACCCGGCTTGATCGTGGTCGACCCCAGGAAGGCGCCGACCAGCGCCGGTAGCAGATATTCGAGGCCGACGCTGGCCTGGCCGATACGGAGCTTCGACGCGAGGAGCACGCCCGCTACCGCCGTGATCAGGCCCGAGGTGACGAAGGCTCCCATGGTGAAGCGCTGCACCGGGATGCCGTTCAGCGCCGCGGCCTTCGGATTGGCGCCGATGGCATAGAGGTAACGCCCGATCGGCAGGTGCTCGAGCACGAACCACAGCAGGAATGCGAAGCCGAGCACGTAGAAGCCGGTGATCGGCACGCCGCCGAGCATCGTGTTGTTGAGCGCCAGGAACCCCTTGGGCAGCACCGCCACGACCTGCCGGCCGCCGGTATGCCAAAGCGCGATGGCGTAGAGCACGGTGCCGGTGCCGAGCGTGGCGATGAAACTGTCGATGCGCGCCACCTCGACCAGGAGCCCGTTCAGGAAGCCTACGACCGCGCCGAGCAGCAGCACGACCAGCACTGCCACCAGCCAGGGCAGACCGAACATCGTCTGCAGGCTGATCGCCAGGATGTGCCAGAGCACGATGCCGTAGCCGACCGTGAGGTCGATCTTGCCGGCCGCCATGGGGATCATCGCGGCCAGCGATAGAAGCGCGATGATCGCCTTGTCGGCGACGATCGAGCGGAAGTTCAGCATGGTCGGAAAGGTGTCGGGGAGCATCGCCGAGAACAGCAGGATCAGCAGAACCGTCAGGATCGGCAGGCCGTAGACCGGCAGGAGGCGAATGGCTCGCTGGGTGGCACCGAGCTCCTTGAGCTCCGCCCGGGTCGGCTCCAGCGCGTCGGACTTGATCGAATTGGTCGACATCGTTTCGCTCCGCTGGACCGTGCGGCGTTGCGCCGTCTCGCTCTTAGATCACGGTGATTGAACGTGATCGATTCCAATATGATAGAGCATGATGTCACCCGCAAACCCGTGCCGACTTTTCGGCATCATGCTCTAGGCCGCGTCCGAGGCGGAGGCAGCGGTGATGACGCCGGCGGTGGTCAGCGCCGCGCCTTCGAGCTCGGCCACGATGCCGCCGTGGCTGAACACCAGCGCCCGGTGGCAGATATGGGCGACCTCCTCGAAATCGGTCGAGACGACCACGACCGCCAGGCCGCTCTCGAGCGCACGGGCGATCAGACGGTAGATCTCGGCCTTGGCGCCGACGTCCACCCCGGCGGTGGGATCCTCGGCGATGAGCAGCCGCCGCCCCGTGGCGAGCCAGCGCCCGACGATCACCTTCTGCTGATTGCCGCCCGACAGGCCCTCGATCGCCAGGTCCGGGTCGTTGGGCCGAAGGCCGACCGACTGGCCGATCGCCATGGCGGCGCGCGCTTCGGCCCCCGGCGACAGGACGGAGAACAGGCCGCGCCCCCCTGCGCCGGGATTGAGAAAGGCGTTCTCGCGGATCGACAAGGCGGGCGCGATCGATTCTTCGGTCCGATCGCGGGCGATCAGGCCGATGCCGGATCCCAGGGCGCCTTTGGGCGACGACAGGTCCGGCGCCGTGCCGTCGATCGCGACCGTGCCGAGATGCGGGATGGCACCGAAGAGGGCGCGGCCGACCTCCTCCTGCCCGGCACCGCGCAGGCCGACGAGCCCGAGCAGCTCCCCCTGCCGAATGTCGAACGAGACGGGGCCGGCGCGCGGCGTCCGCAGGTCCGTCACGGAGACCCGCGCGCGGCCGACCGAGGTATGCGCCTTCTGGAACGCCTCGTGCTCCGAGCGGCCGATGATGAGTTGCACCAGTTCGTCGGCATTGGTCTCTGCCACCGGCCGGTCGCCGACGAGGTTGCCGTCGCGCATGACGACCACGCGGTCGGCGATGCGGAAGATCTCGTCGAGCCGGTGCGAGACATAGATCATGCCGACGCCCGTGGCCTTGAGGCGGCGCATGGCCGCGAAGAGCCGCTCGACCTCGTCGGCGGGCAGGCTCGCGGTCGGCTCGTCGAGCACCAGGAAGTCGCATTCGACCGCGAGCGCGCGGGCGATGGCGACGAGCGATTTCTCCGTGCGGCTGAGGCCGTGAATACGCGCGGTCGGCTCGATGTCGCAACCGACCGCCTCGAGCGCCCGAGCGGCCTTCGTCTCCATCGTGCGCCAGGCGATCGGCATCAATCGGCCGGGGCCGCCGCGGCGCGGGAAGCCGTGCGCGAGGCCGACGTTCTCGGCGACCGTCATCCATTCGATGAGGCCGAGATCCTGGTGGATGAAGGCGACCGGCTGTCGGCCCCCGGTGCCGGAGGGCTGATGGCGGTAGATCTCCTCGCCGATGGCAACCTGCCCGGCGTCGGCCTTATGAATGCCGCCGAGAATCTTGATGAGGGTCGATTTTCCGGCACCGTTCTCGCCGAGCAACGCCACGATCTCGCCGCGACCCACGGCGAAGCTGACGCCCTTCAAGGCGCGCGTGCCGCCGAAGGACTTGACCATGTCCTCGAAGCGCAACGGATCACCCGACGCCATGCCAGATCCTCCCATGACCGCACCATAGGACAGGTCCATGGATGCGCTCGTTGTTTTTATTGCTTGGCGTTTTTGTTATCGATAACTATCGCACTGTCAAGCTGGCGGCCACGCTGTGCGCCGCGGTATAGATCGCCGCCTGAAAGGACATCCGATGCGCGCCATCGTCATCCACGCGCCGCGCGACCTGCGAATCGAGGAGCGCGCGCCCGGCCAACCCGGTCGGGGGGAAGTCGCAGTCCGCATCCAGGCCGGGGGGATCTGCGGATCGGACCTGCACTATTTCAACCACGGCGGCTTCGGGGCCATCAGGATCCAGGAGCCGATGATCCTCGGCCACGAGATCGCCGGGCGCATCGAGGCGCTGGGGCCGAGCGTCACGGACCTCGCGGTCGGCGACGCGGTCGCCGTAAACCCGAGCCGCCCCTGCGGCCACTGCGGCTATTGCCTCGAAGGACTGCCGAACCATTGCGAGAACATGCGCTTCTACGGTAGCGCGATGCGGATGCCGCATATCCAGGGCGGCTTCCGCGAATTGCTGGTTTGCGACGCGGGACAATGTTTCAAGGCCGAGGGCGTCTCCATGGGAGAGCTCGCCCTAGCCGAGCCCTTCGCGGTGACGCTGCATGCGGTCGAGCGCGCCGGTGCGCTGCTCGGCAAGCGGGTGCTCGTATCGGGTTCGGGGCCGATCGGGGCGCTGGTCGTGGCGGCGGCGCGACATCACGGCGCGATGGAGATCATCGCCACCGACGTCGTCGACGAGCCGCTCGCCATCGTCCGCCGCCTCGGCGCCGATCGGACGATCAATGCCGCGACGGACGACGCCGGCCTCGCGGCGCTCAACGCCGGCAAGGGCACGGTCGACGTGATGTTCGAATGTTCCGGTAACGCGCTGGCGCTGAAGGCGGGACTGCAGGCTCTGCGCCCGCGCGGCCGGCTGGTGCAACTCGGGCTCGGCGGCGATGTGCCGCTGCAGCAGAATCTCGTGGTCAGCAAGGAGATCTCGTTCGTCGGCTCGTTCCGCTTCCATGCGGAATTCGCACTCGCCGTGCGGCTGATCGCGGAGCGCCGCGTCGACCTGTTGCCGCTGATCACCGGCACCTTCGGACTCGACGAGGCTTTGGCCGGCTTCGAGGCGGCGAACGACCGCCGCCGCTCGATGAAGGTGCAGATCGCTTTCTAATCCGGTTCAGATCGGTGAAGGGAACGGCAGCGCGTCGCCGCTCCTGATCTCTATGTGGCGGGGGTCGAGGCGATCGCCGAGGCGCAGGCTGCTGTTCGAAGGCGCGCGTGAGCCGCCAGAGCGTCGGCGCCGAGGGCCCGAGCGCCTGGCGATCGCGGGCTACGGCGACATGGATCTCGCGGCGCAGCTCTACCCGACGCGGCATGGGCCGGCGCGCCGTCGCACAGCTCCTGCGGCGGCTGAAGGGCGATGCCGCCGTCGAGCCGGTGCTCAGGCTGGGGTTCGAGATCGTCGAGCGCGAAAGCGCGTGACGATCAGGCCGGCCTCGGGCGATATTCGAAAACCCACGGCCCTCATGCTGCGGAGGTCCGCCAGGACCGTCTCGAAGCACGACCGACGCCTGCCGTTCTTCGACACGACCGCCGCAGCCAGCGTAAACTTGGCTGCGACGATGGCTCAGAATGAGGAAATGTGGGCTATCGAACGCAATTTAAGGCGAAGCAGGGAGGTCGAGGCGGTAGAGGTCATGGCCAAGCGCGAAGATCGTATGGCCGCCGTCGGGCCGGGGCAGGATGCGCATCTTGTTGGTCGACAGGCCCATCGGCACCGCGCCCCAATGGGCGCCGCCGTCGGTGGTCTCGTAGCCGCCCGTCGAGCCGCCCACCCAGCCGCGATCGACGTCGATGAAGGCGATCCCGTAGGGAACCCAGTCGTGCTCGCGCGTCACGGTGAGGGGGCGCCAATGCTCGCCGCCGTCCTCCGTCTTGACCACGTAGCCGCGCGCCTCCGCGACGGGCGCGTCGTAGCTGATGATGGTGGCATAGCCTATCGCCATGCTCGGGAAGGCGAGCTTCCAGTTGTTGTCGCCGGCCCGCGGGCTGTCGTAGACGGCGCGCCAGGTCTCGCCGCCATCCGTCGTCTTGAGGATGCGGGCGTGCGCCTTGCCCTCGTCGGACTGGCTCGCGCCGGCGATGAAGCCGGTCCGCGCGTCGACGAAATGGATATCGAGAATCATGCCGGTCACGGCGCTCATGTCGCGCGACCGCCAGGTCGTGCCGCCGTCGAGGGATTCGAGCAGCGCGGCGGGGCCGCCGACGCGCCCGCCGGCACGGATGGCGACGACCTTGCCGTCCTGCTTGAAGACGTCGAGAGCGCAGAGGCCGGCGACCGGCGGACCCGACCAGCCTTCGATCGGCGCCCAGGTCGTGCCCGCGTCATGCGTCACGTAGAGCGGCTGACGGTCGGTGACGTCGTCGAAATAGCCGGGGCCGACATTGCCCATGAAGGCCGTCCGGTCGTCGGCGAATTCCAGGGTCCGGACATAGGTCCCGGCCTTGCGCCACGCGAGGCGCCAATGCGCGCCGCCGTCCTCTGTCCGGTAGACGCGCCCGGTGCCGTTGCCATAGAGGCCGAGGCGCGGATCGGCGAAGGCGATGGCATCCTGCTTGTTGTTGAGCCGATAAGGTTCGGTCGCGACCTTGTGCCAGGTGCCTCGCGGGACGGTCGCGGCGTCGCGCGAAAAGGCCGCCGGCCCGCAGAGCGCCGTGGCCGCCAGCAGCAACGCCACCCCGACCCTCGCGCAAAACCTCATGCGGCCCCCCCGCGAAACGGCGCATCCGTCGACCATCGACAAGATGTGTCGTCAGTAGAGGGTCTTGTAAAGCTCGCAGAGCCGTGCGGCGTCTGCGCCTTCGAGCTGCGCGAGTTCCGCGCGCCTTATGCCGACGAAGGTTTCGACGAAGGCCGGCGCGAACCAGCTTTGCACCTCGGCGTCGCCGAGGAAGGTCGCGAGCGCCGCTTCGAGGTTTTCCGGCAGGCGCACGAGGCCGAGCCTCTGCCGCTCCACTTCGCTCATGCTGCCGGGGTCGCCCGAGACGATCGGCGGCGCGGCGCGATCACGGGCGATGCCGTCGAGCCCAGCCCGGACCAGGGCCGTCAGCACGAGATGGGGATTGGCCGTCGCATCGGCGGCCCGGTATTCGACGTTGAACGGCGCGGCAGGATCGCGCCCGCCCATCGTCGCCACGGGGCAAATGCGCAGCGTCGCCTCGCGATCCTTGTCGCCGAGCCAGGTATAGGCCGAACTCCAGCTGTGCGGCTTGAGCCGCAGGAAGGAGACGGCGCTCGGCCCCGTCAGCGCGACAAGGGCGGGGAGGTGGTCGAGGATGCCGCCGCAGAACCGCGCCGCCACCGGGGCGAGCCCGCCGGGACCGGCCGGATCGTAGGTTGCGGGCCGCCCCTGAGCGTCGCGGAAACTGACATGGACATGGACCCCGTTGCCGACCGCCTCCGGCGCGGTCTTGGGCGAGAAGCAGGCCCGCCAGCCGAGCTCGCGCGTCAATTCGCGGGTGATCTCGCGGATCGCCACCGCGCGGTCGGCCGCGACGAGCGCCGGCGCCGGGCGGCAGGTGATCTCGAACTGGTCGGCGCCATATTCCGGCAGGAGCATTTCCGGATTCGCCCCGGCCTGGGCCAGCGCCGCCATGAGCCGCGGCGCAAAGGTGCCGGTGCGGCGCAGGGCGTCGAAGGCGAAGGCATGGGCGGGCGGCCAGTCGTGCCCGAACACCTGGAACTCCTGCTCGAAACTCGCTACGATGTCGAGCCCCGTGGCCGCCCGGAAATCGTCGAGCGCCCGCTCGAGCAGGGTGCGCGTGCAGAGCGGCCAGGGCGTGCCGTCGAGCTCGACGATGTCGCCCATCACCATGTCGAACGGCGTCGTCGCACCGGTCAGGGCGGTCCGGTAGCGGGCGGCGAGATCAGGGATGATGCTCAGATCGCCCCGCGAGCCCCAGGGGTTGGGATCGGCGATGGAGCCGAAGGCGGTGAGCGAGGCATTGGCCGGCACCCAGCCGATGCCGGTGGCCGCCGCCTCATCGAGCGTCGCGGCCGGCACCGGTCGCCCCCGCGTGACGGCGGAGAGGTCCGTGGTGACGATGGCCGCGAGCGGCTCCAGACCGTCGGGGTTCATCTCGCCATCCCCTTCCCGGCCGCAAGCCGGCCGAGGCGCTCGACGACCGCATCGGTGCAAAGCTGCCGGCAATAGCCGCCGAAAGCCCGCAACGCCGCCTCGTGCCGCTCGGGCGTGCCCGCCATGCAGGCATCGGCGACGCAGGTGACGAGATAGCCGCGGTCGGCGCCGTCGCGCACGGCCATGTCGACGCATTGATCGGTCATGATACCGGCGACGATCAGCGTCCTGATGCCGAGATTGCGCAGCACGTAGTCGAGGGTCGTCGAATTGAAGACACCCGAGGAGGTCTTGGGCAGGACGATCTCGTCGTCCCGCGGCGCGAGATCGGGCACGATGTCGCCCAACGGGTCGCCCGGCGCCACGTGGATCGGCGTCAGCTTGTGGTCGAGCGAGCGGTCGCGGCCGTCGGCCGTGAGGCTGCGGATGATCGTATGGACCACTTCGATGCGGGCGCCGCGGGCGGCGGCGAGCAACCGCCTCGCCTGCGGGATCGTGCCGGTTCGGGTGGCGCGATAGAACGGATGGTCCGCCGTCCGGTCGGGATGGTCCGGGTCGCGGCCGGGTTCGAGCCAGATGCGCTGCAGATCGACGAGAAGCAGCGCCGTCTCGCCGCGACGGAAGGGCTCGTCCCGGGTCGGTGCGGCAGTCGGGGTCACGCGGCCGGGCTCGCGGTCATGGCAGGCTCCCGGGTGCCGGCCGGCGGCTTGTCGATGGTGACGCCATTGGCGGCGCGGATCGCCTCGATCCGTTCCACGCGGCTGCGCAAAGCCGTGCCGGCCAAGGCCAGGGTCTGCGCCACGAGCGCCTCGATCTGCAGCACCGCGGGCGCCAGCGTATCGTAGGGCGAGGCGACCTCGATCGGCGCCACGAGGGCGAGATCGGCGAAGCTCGCGATCGGCGACAGCCAGAGATCGGTGAACAGCACCGTCCCCACGCCACGCCCGGCCGCCTGCTCGGCGAAGCGGACCACGTCCGTCTGGTAGCGACGGTAGTCGAAGACGACGAGCAGGTCCCGCTTGCCGAGGTCGGCCAGGAGGTCGACGTGCTCGACCGACAGCGCGCCGAGGTCGATGACATTCGGCCGGAACTGGCGGAGATAGCCGCCCAGCATGCCCGCCACATGGCGGCTGAACCGGCCGCCGAGCAGCAGCACGCGCCCCTTCGCCCCCATCACCGCCTCCGCGGCCTGCTGGTAGAGAGCGGGCTGGGCGCCGAGCGCCGTCGCCTCGATCTGCCCAGCGGCCGATTGCAGATAGGCCTGCGCGGCACTGTCGCCCGCCGCCATCCGCTTGGCCTCCATCATCAAAAGCGGCGAGCGGAGCCCCGCCTCGACCTCGGCGAGCAGCCGCCCCTGCAATTCGGGAAAGCCGGAGAACCCGAGCTTGACGACGAGGCGCGCGACCGTCGGGTCGCTGGTGCCGGCGCGGCGCGCCAGGCTCGAGGCCGTCCCCAGGCCCGACAGGGGATAGTCGGCGAGCAGGACCTGTACGATCTTGGCCTCTGATCGCGTCAGGCTGAGGTCGCTTCGGGTAAGGGTGTCCTTGATCCGCATCCGGCTCCGCCCGCGCGTGTCGCGCAGATTACAGCGCGACACGCAACCGTCAACTCTGAAAGAGATTTGACAGATCTCCGCGCGTTTCCTCAACTAGCGCTGTGCTCGATCGGAGGATGGATCATGCTGGAGACGAAGGATGCGGTCGCGGCCGTCGAGGCGGCCATCGAGCGCGAGCGCGACGCGCTCGTCGAGCTCACCCGGAGCCTGGTGCGCATCCCCTCCGTCAATCCCAAGTTCCAGGCCGACCCGGAGCTCAACCGGGAAGCCGAGGTGCAGGCGCTGCTCGAACCGCTGCTCCGGGACGACGGCTTCGCCACGGAGACCTGGGAGGTGTTCCCCGGCCGTCCGAACCTCGTCGCCGACCGGGCGGGTTCGGAGGAACGAAGCCTGATCCTGTGCGGGCATATCGACGTCGTGCCGGCGGGAGAACGCGGCCGCTGGTCGGTCGACCCTTTCGGCGGAGAGATCAGGGACGGTCGGCTCTACGGGCGCGGCGCGATCGACATGAAGGGCGGGGTCGCGGCCTGCGTGGCGGCGGCGCAGGCCATCCGGGCCACCGGCGTGACGCTGGAGGGCCGCCTGTCGATCCATGCGGTGGTGGACGAGGAGGCGGGCGGCTTCGGCGCCATGGATGCGGTGCGGCGCGGCAAGCTCGCCAAGGCGGTGCTGGTGGCCGAGCCGACCTGGGGTGACGTGCTGCCGGCCGAGGGTGGCCTCGAATGGGCCAGGGTTACGATCCGCGGGCGCTCCGCCCATTCCGCCTGGCGCTACAACGAGATCTTTCCGCAGCGCGACGAGCCGGGGCGGCTCGAGCCCGGCGTCAACGCCATCGAGCTCGCGACGCGCTTCGTCGAGGCGCTGCGCCACTACGAGGCCGGGCGCTGCCGCGCCCTCGGCCATCCCCTGCTCCCGCCCGGCATGAACACCATCAATGTCGGCGTCATCCGCGGCGGCTCGGGCCTGGGCGCGGACGGCCTGCCGATGATCATGACCAACCCGGCGATCATCCCCGACGTGGTGGTGATGGACCTCGACATGAAGTTCCTGCCGCAGGAGACCTCGGCCGACTACCGGCGCGATTTCGAAGCCTTCGTCCACCATTTCGCCGAGACCGACGCCTGGCTGCGGGGCCACCCGCCGCAAATCGCGTGGGAGCTCGGCGGGCTCTATTTCCCGCCGCTCGACACGCCGGTCGATCATCCGCTGGTGCGCGCACTGATCGCGCGCAAATCCGCCACCGGCACGCCGCCCGCCATCAAGGGGTTCACGGCGGTGTGCGACGCCGCCCACTATGCTGGCGCCGGGGTGCCGGGGGTGATCTTCGGGCCGTCCGGCGACGGCTTCCACGGCGACGACGAATATGTCGAGATCGCCTCGCTGGTCGAGACCGCCAAGGTGATCGCTGCCGCCGCCATCGACTGGTGCGGTCTCAAGTCGGCGGCGGCCTGATCAGGTCTCGCGGGCGACGGTTTCGGGGCGCCGGCGCGCCCGCGCCGCCAGGCCGCCGAGGCCCCGCCACAGGGCGCCGATCAAGCCGGCGAGCCCCGCCGGATAGGCCAGCATCACGCCGACGATCATGACGGCCGTGATGATCGGCCGCCACGGCCCCCAATCGGCGAGGCTTTCGGAGAACACCGTCAGCACGAGGGACGCCAGGATCGGCCCGTAGATCGTGCTGGTGCCGCCGAGCAGCACCATGCTGAGCACCACGGTCGACAGGCTCAGGCCGAACACGTCGACCGAGGCGTTGCGCTGATAGGCGGCATAGAAGGCGCCCGCGACGCCGGTGAAGAAGGCGCTGCCGGCGAGCGTGTAGAGACGCGTGCGGACGAGCGAGATGCCGCGGCTGACCGCATAATCCTCGTTGTCGCGTAGCGCCACGGTGGCGAGGCCGAGGCGGGAGCGCACGTAGCAGCGCAGGACCAGCGTGCTGAGCGCCAGGATAGCCAGCATGATGTAGAAATAGGCCATCCTGCCGTCGCGGATCATGTTGTGGCCGGCGAGCGTCAGGGTCGGGACGCGCACCATGCCCTGCGTGCCGCCGGTCAAGGCGGACTGGCTCAGCACGACTTGCATCACGAGCTGGCTGAACCCGAAGGTGACGAGGATGATGTAGATGCCTTTGAGGCGCAGGATCGGCACCGTCACGATCACCGCCGCCAGCACGGCCGCGAGACCGCTCGCCAAGAGCGCCAGCCAGGGTTCGAGCCCAAGCGTCTTGGCGAGGATGGCATAGGTGTAGACGCCGATGCCGAACAAGGCGAGATGAGCGAAGTTGAAGATGCCGCCATAACCCAGGCTCAAGTCCCAGTTCGAGGCCAGCACCGCGTAGATGAAGGCCATGATGAGGATGTGGCGGCTGTAGCTGTCGGTGAAGAGCAGCGGCAGCGCTGCCAGCAGCGCGAAGCCGGCCAGCAGCCCCAGGCCTTCCCGGCGGGCCGACACCCTGCCGGGAGACGTCTTGAAGGGACGGCGCTTCATGCCAGGCCCCTGCCCCGTCCCGAGAACAGGCCTTCGGGGCGGATCATGAGCACGACGATCAGCACGACGAAGAGCAGCGCCGGCGTCCAGTAGAGGCCGAAGACATAATCGGAGGCGGCCTCGAAGAAGCCGATCAGATAGGCGGCGGCGATCGGCCCGGCGATGCTCGACAGGCCGCCGAAGACGACGACGATCAGGGCCTTCAACAACGGATCCGAGCCCATGCCGGGCGACATGAACCGGTAACCGCCGAGGAATAGGCCGGCCAGCGCGGCGAGCGCCGCCGACAGGGCGAAGGCGAGGCCGTAGAGCGCCGTGACGTTGAGTCCGACCAGCAGGCTCGCATCCTCGTTCTGCGCGACCGCCCGCAGCGCCAGGCCGAGGCGCGTATGGGTGAGGAACAGCCACAGCGCGAGGAGCACGACGGGGGTCACGACGATGATGACGAGCTGATGCGCCGAGACGGACAGCGGCCCGAGCGCGACGAGGCCCGCAGCGAGCGGCGGGATCTCCTTGGCGCGTGGCCCCCAGATCTCCAGGACGCCGTTCTCGGTGAGCGAGGCGGTCGCGAGCGTCGTGATCACCACCACCAGCACGAGGTTGCTGCGCCCGATGAACGGCCGCACCACCGCGGCCTGCAGCACCCAGCCGAAGGCCGCCGCGGCCAGCAAGGCGAGGGGAAAAGCCAGGACGATGGGCAGGCCGAACGCGTCCGGGCTCGCGAATTGCCAGGCGAGGTATGCGCCGAGCATCATGAAGATGCCGTGGCTGAAGTTGAACACGCCGATGGTGGTCCAGATCAGGGCGAGCCCGACCGCGACCATGGCATAGAGCGAGCCCTGGAACAGGCCGCCGAAGAGGATCTGCCGGGCTGCCTCCACGCTAACCGCTCCCGAAATACATGGCCATTATGTCGCGATGGTCGAGCCGTTCGCCGGGCTTGATCTCGGCCGCCGCGGTGCCGTGGTTGATCAGGTAGAGGTGCTGGGCCAGTTCCAGCAGGAATTCGACGTCCTGCTCCACCACGACCAGCGGCACGCCGCTCCGCGAGATGTCCAGGATGGCCGTGCAGAGTTCGTCCTTGATCTTGGGGGCGAGGCCGAGTGTCGGCTCGTCGAGCAGGAGCAGGCGCGGCCGGCTCATCAGCGCGACGCCGATCGAGACCATCTGGCGCTCGCCGCCCGACAGCGTGCGGATCCGCTGCCGCCACCGCTCCTTGAGCTTGGGGAAGATAGCGAGGACGCGCTCCCGGCTGGCCTCCGCGTAAGGTCGCGCATGGCCCGAATAGGCGCCGAGCGCGAGGCATTCGGCGATCGTCAGGTCCGGGAACAGGCGGTTGCCTTGCGGCACGTGGATCAGCCCGCGCGCCACGATCTCGCGCGGCTTGCGGCCGAGAAGCGAGGCGTCGGCGAATCTTATGTCACCGCCGGTGGGTCGGATCAGGCCGGAGAGGACGCGCAGGAACGTGGTCTTGCCATGCCCGTTGGGTCCGAACAGGCCGACATTGCCGTGCTCGCCGATCTTGAGCGACAGGCCGTGCAGCACCGGCACGCGGCCATAGCCGGCGTCGATCCCGACCGCTTCGAGCAGGAGCGTCACGACGCCACCTTGCGCCGCCCGAGATAGGCTTCGACGACTCTCGGGTCGGCGATGACCGCGCGCGGATCGCCGCTGGCCAGCACGGTGCCCTGGTTGAGCACGACGAGATGCTGCGACAATTGCATCAAGAAGGTCAGCACGTGCTCGATCAGGACGACCGTGACGCCGCGGGCCGCGACGCCCCGGATGAGCTCGATCGAGGCCTCGATCTCGGGGCGTGTCAGGCCGGAAGCCGGCTCGTCCATCAGCACCATACGCGGCCCCATGGCGAGCGCGGACGCCAGCATCAGGCATTTGCGTTCGTAGACCGAAAGTTCGCCGGCCCGCCGCCCAAAGCGTGCGGCCGAGATCCCCACCATGTGCAGCGCCTCGGCGGCGTGCTCGCGGCAGGCCACCGAGCGCTCGCTCTGCCCGAAGCTGGCACCGAGCAGGGCGTTCTCAAACACCGTGAGATTGTCGAAGCTCGTCTCGCGCTGGAACGTCCGGGCCAGGCCGCGACGCGCGATCTCGGCCCCCGACAGCCGCCCGATGTCGCTCCCGTCGAAGCGCACGGTCCCCTCGTCCGGGCCGAACGGAATGCCCGTGACGAGGTTGAACAGCGTGCTCTTGCCCGACCCATTGGGGCCGGCGATGCCCAGGATCGAGCCGGCTTCGACCGCGAGGGACACGCCGTCGACGGCCCGCAGCGACCCGAAGGATTTCGAGACCCGGTCGACCTCCAGGAGCGCCAAGACGTGCCGTCCCTTATCGTGGGCCTATTTGGTCCAGGGCTGCGGCTCGAAGGCACCTGTCGCGTATTTCTCCGGCGAGATCAGGATCCGCTTGCCGTCCTCGATCTGGTAGAAGGTGATCGGGATATAGTCGTCGCCCTGCAGCGCGAGATGGGTCGCGGGGTCGAATTTCAGGCGTCCGGCCACCGTCTGCTTGTCGGTCGCGCCGATGGACGCGGCAATGGCTTTGTGATCCTTCGGGTCGCCGACCGTCTTCAGGGCGTCGAAATAGATTTCGGCGATCTCGTAGAGGCCGACCCCATAGGTGCCGCTGGCGACGCCGTATTTCTGCTTGAACTTGTCCTCGATCTCGGCGGCGCGCGGATTGCTCGGGCTGTCGAGCGGCCCGCCGAGCAGATCGTAGATGACCCCGTTCGAATTCTTGCCCGTCAACTTGACGAATTCCGGCACGCTCGGCGCATATTGCAGGAAGACCACGCTCTTCGTCGGCTGCTCGAGGAACTGGTTGAGGAAGGACGCCGAATTGCCGGGCAAGTAATCGGTGTTGATGATGAGATCGGGCGCCGCCTCGCGCACCTTGGCCAGGATCGAGCGCCAGTCGGTCACGTCGCCGAACGGCACCATCTCGTCGGTTACGATGCTCCAGCCCTTGGCCTTGAAGGTCTTCTTCATGCCTTCCGAAATGGTCTTCGAATAGGCGTTGTCGGACGAGATGACGGACACCTTCTTGGTCGGCAGTGCCACCTTCTTCTCGGCCGCGAGCCTCTCGACGAAACTCGTCACATCCGTATTGTAGGCGTCGAAGGACGGGGTCCAGGACCAGCAGCACCAGTATTTCTTGGGGTCGGGCGCGATGATGTCGCGGGTCTGCTGGGAGGTCGCAGCCAGGACGTAGGGCATGTCGTTCTCGGCCATCGAGTCGATCTCGAAATTCGTCAGGCTGGCATAGCCGGTCATCATGAACTGCACGTCGGGATCGCCGATCAGGCGCTCGACGGCGCTCGTGACATTGCCGGCGGACATGTCCTTCACGTCGCCGGTGACGAGCTCGATTCTGTAGCCCGCGACGCCGCCCGCCGCATTGGCCTCGTCGACCGCCATCTGGACGCCGCGCTGGAATTCCTGCCCGTCGGCGCTCGCCGGTCCGGTCAGCGGTGCGAGCAGCCCGATCTTGACGATCTTGTCCGCCGCGGAGGCTGGCACCACCACCAGGCCGAGGAGGGCCGCCGCCGCCCCGCTCAGGAGCCAGTTCCCCAAGCCGCAATTCAGTGACCGTGTCATGCCTCGGGCCTTTCGATCGTCCGGCCCGCCGCGACGAACCGCAAACGTCAGCCGACCGACAAAGTAGATGACTTTGCGAGGTTTTGAAAAGATGATTTCATCCGCAGGCCCGATCGTGCTTCGGGCCGCTGTTTCCCGGAGACGAGCATGAGCCGGTCGCGCATTCTTCAAACGGAGCATGGGTCCATCGCGGTGGAAGAGGCGGGCGAGGGCGGCCTCCCGCTGCTGCTCGTCCATGGCAACTCGTCCTGCCGCGAGGTCTTTCGTAACCAGATGCGGGGGCGGATCGCGCGGGGTCGCCGCGTGATCGCCTTCGATCTGCCCGGCCACGGCGCCTCGGGCGATGCGCCCGATCCCGCGTCGAGCTACACCATGCCGGGCTATGCGCAGGTGGCCGTCGAGGTGGTGCGCCAGCTTGGCGTCGCCGAGGCGGCGGTGTTCGGCTGGTCGCTCGGCGGCCATATCGGCATCGAGATGGTTCCGCGCTTCCTCGGCCTCAGGGGCCTGATGATCACCGGCACGCCGCCGGTCCGCGCCGACGAAGCGTCGAAGGGCTTCAAGCCGTCACCCCATATGAAGCTCGCCGGCCAGGAGCGATTGTCGGAGGCCGAGATCGACGCCTACGCCCATGCCACCTGCGGCGGGCCTTTCGAGCCCTTCATGCGCGCCGCGGTGGCGCGCACGGACGGACGGGCGCGCATCACCATGTTCAATGCCTTTCTCGCCGGGCATGGCATCGACCAGCACCGGACGGTCGAGACGAGCCGGGTGCCGCTCGCGGTGGTCAACGGCGACGACGAGCCTTTCGTCGATCTCGATTTCGTCGATGGACTGAACTACGCCAATCTCTGGGAAGGCCGCTGCCATCGCCTGCCCGGACTGGGACATGCGCCGTTCTGGGAGGCGCCGGAGGTCTTCGATCCGATCCTGGAGCGCTTCCTGGGCGACATCGACGGCCGGCGTGACGGCGGGGGAAACGAACAGCGGGGAGCCTGACGTGTACGCGGGACCGATCATCGACCCCCATCACCATCTCTGGGACCTGTCGCTCGGCAAGCATCATTGGCTGTCGCCCGCCGATCCGTCGGTGCAGGCGCTGGCGGGTCTATCTTCGATCGCCCACGACTGTCTCGTCGACGATTACCGGCGCGATGCCGCACGGCAAAACGTGGTCGCGACGGTCCATATCGAAGCGCTCTGGGCCGGCGACCCGGTCGGCGAGACCCGCTGGCTCGAGACGCTCGACAAGTCGGGAGGCGTGGCGGCCCGCTATGTGGCCGCCGCGGCGCTCGGCCAGCCCGGCGCATCGCGGATCATCGCCGAACAGGCCGCCTTCGGCCGCGTCGTCGGCGTGCGCGGCATCCTGAGCTGCCATCCGGATCCGACGAAGAGCTTCGTCACCGACCCCGCCCTGGCCTACGATGCCGCCTGGCGGCGCGACGTGGGCCTGTTGCGCCAGCATGGGCTCCATCTCGAACTGATGATGTATCCCTACCAGGCGGACGCGGTCCTCGACCTCGGACGGACGTTTCCCGACCTTCCCATCGTCATCAACCATTGCGGCAGTCCGATCGACCGCGATCCCGAGGGCATGCGGCGCTGGCGCGAGGCCCTTTATCGGCTCGCCGCCTTGCCGAACCTCGCCCTCAAGATCTCCAATCCCGGCGCCTACGACCCGACCTGGTCGCTCGGCAGCATCCGCAACGTCGTGATGCATTGCATCGACTGCTTCGGCCCGGACCGTGCGATGTTCGGCACCGACTATCCGGTGTCGCGGATCCAGATGGACTTCGACCAGATCTACGACACGTTCAAGACGATCGTCGAACCCTTCCCGGAGAGCGAGCAGACGAAGCTTTTCCACGACAATGCCCAGCGCGTCTACCGGCTTTGACAGGCTCCAGGGCGTCGGCCTCGCGGAACTGAAGCAGCACAGGGAGACTTCACCTTCCACGCATGATGCGCCTGCCACGACCCGGTCCCGCCTCGGACACACCCGCTACGGACGCTATTCGAGACCGTGGTCGTTCATCCGACGTCACGCCCGACCGGCATCGCCATAGGTCTCCAAGGTCGAACGCAACATCCTCTCGGTGCTGAAATCGTGCCGGGCGTGGTCGAATGCCCTTTTGCGGATGTGCTGTCTCGCCGCCGTATCCGCGATGATGCGCTCGACCGCCTCCGCGAGCGCGGCCGGCGTAGCCTCCACGGAGAATCCGGTCTCTCCTTCGAGGAAGGTTTCCGCCATCCCCCCCGCGCCCGTGCAGATGATCGGCAAGCCGCATGCCTGCGCCTCGACGAGGACGTTGGGCAAGCCCTCGATCCGCGACGTGAGCACGAATACGTCCATCGCGGCGAGCGATGCCCAGGCGTCCCGTGTCAGCCCGGGCAACTGGATGGTGTCGGACAGGCCCGCATCGGCGACTTTGGTCCGCATCTCGTCCAACAGCACGCCCTGCCCGAAGAACAGAAACTTCGTCCCGGGCCTACGCGCCAACAAAACCTGGGCCATGCCGACGAGAAGGTCCGGGCGCTTCTCGTCGGAGAACCGCAGGATGCTGCCGATGACCGTGTCGGTCTCGCCGAGCCCGTGTTGGCGCCGGACCGCGGCACCGTCCGACAGCGGAATCGCTGCGGGAAATTCGAATCCGTTATGGATGACGCGGATGCGATCTACCGGCAGGTCGAGCCATCGGGCATAGTCGGTCGCCCCGGCCCGGCTGTTGTTGAGCAACAGCGCGTCCGGCCGGCGCTGCAACAAGGTCTTGTAGGCCGGTCGCATGTAGGGCTGGAAGAAGCGAAAGCTTTCGGGTGAGGTCGAACGACCGCCAAGGACGATGCGAGGGACGCCGACCAGGGTCGCGGCGAAGCCGGCCAGCGTGCTGCAGTGGTCCATCCACGTGTGCACCAGCCCGGGGCGTGTCGACCTCAGCATCAGTGCGTAATGGAAAATGGCGTGGAAGATGTGGTCGATTCCGAAAACCCTGTAACGCGACAGTCGATCGCGGATCTCGACGATCCTGGGCGCGTCGTAATCCGCCGACCAGCGGGAAACCTCGAAGACATACGCTCCCGACGCTTCCAGCATGGGCCGAAAGAAGTCGTTCGGCGGGGCTACGTGGTCGCAGGCGATGTGGACCTCGAGGGCGGTGCTCCGCTTGAGTCCCCTCGCCGTGTAGGCGACCTGGCGTTCCGCGCCACCCGGCCCCAGGCCGCCCACCACGAGGAGAGCGCGGTTTTGCACGAAGCTCTCTGCCGGGAGGCGCAACCAGTCGCCGACGAAGGCCTGGATGTCGTGGAACATGTCTTCGTAGCCGGTTTCCCCGAGTTGAGGCCCGATGCGGGAACGGTCCAGCGCTTTCAGCAACTCGGCCTCGGTATCCAACGCGCGGATCACGTTGCCGAACAACCCGACCAGCACGATGCGCCGCACGCCTTTGAGACGCGCTTCGAGCAGCATGCGGCCGCTGACGCTATGGCTGGCATCGGCGCCGAGGAGGATCACGGTCGACGGACCGAGACGTTTCAGGCACCAGACCCCCTCACGGCGATCCACCCACCACCCAGCCACGAGCGGATCCTGCGGCCCTCGTTCGGTTCCGCCGTCGGCCACGTAGCCTTGGATGATCCCTCGGGAGGCGAGGTCGCGCAGGACCTGTTCGGGCGCATCGAAGGGTGCCGCGACCGTGACCGGGGTTGTGGCCGCCTCACGGACGGCGCGACGGATGGTGGCCTCCAGGTCAAGCATGGATGCGCATCAAGGCTTGGAGTTCTGCAACGCGGCGGGCGGCGGTCTGGACGGCTCCGCCGACCGCTCGCCGAGAGTGCGCGTCAGAGCGGAGGCGACGCCCTGCATTTCCACCGCAGCGTCGTACGCGCCTAGGCTGATCTGCGCCGCGAGGTCGCGCTTGAGTTCGCGCAAGGCCGTCGTGAAAGCCTTGTCACTGTGTCCTGCCTCGATGATTGCGGACAGGCTGGCCAGTTGAGCCTCGAGGCTCCGACGCATCTCGCTCACCGCGATGTCCAGTTCCGCCCGCGCCACGGCTCTCGCTTCCCGATCCTCGTCGAGCCGCTCGAAGACCGTCAGGAACCGCTCCTCCATGGCCTGCGCGATCTGCTCGAGGCTGGAGGCCAGCCTGTCTCGGGCCGCATGCGTCTCTCCCACCAGCCACGTCCGCTGGATGCGTCCACGTCGCCACGGGACAATGCGATCGAAAACGGACATGCTTCCCAGGGTCTCCTCAGCGAGAGTGGGCCGCGCACCCCCGTTCACGATATCGGATGGCGGTCCGCCCGGCCGGGCGGTCCGCCGATTACACCAGCGCCATTTCGGCCGCGGCGTAGCGGCCGACAATTCGGCTGGCGGTCGGCATCTCGAACGGGTCGACCGGGTCGATCCAGAGCTGGAACCAGAGTTCCAGCATCAGCAGCGCCCAGATGCGATACGCCCAGTTCTGGCCGGCGCAGTGGGAATCCAGCATCCCACGCACGGCCTCTGGATTGAACAATCCGCGGTCGCGCGCCGTCTGGCTGAGCAATGTATCGTAGGCGAAATCACGCATGTCGGTGCGCAGCCAAACGTCGACCGGCACGCCGAAGCCCATCTTCGGTCGGTATAGAAGCTCGTGCGGCAGGTGCGGCTCCATGGCCTGCTTGAACAGCGACTTGGTTTCCTCGCCCGCGAAGCGCTGTTCCTCGGGAATGGTGGCGGCCCATTCCATCAGCTTGTGGTCGAGCAGGGGCGAGCGCGCCTCGAGCGAATGCGCCATGCTGGCCACATCGACTTTCACCAGCAGGTCGTCCGGCAGGTAGGTGTGCAGGTCGGCCCAGGCCGCGCCGATGGCCATGGTCTTGCCCTGGTCGAAGTAAGGTTCGAGCGTGCTCATTGCCGATTGGGCGAGGAACTGCCGCATATCTCCGGCATAAAGATCGTGCTTCGACTCGTCGCTGAAATAGGCGATCGACATCTCGTAGGTGGGATAGTGGGGTCGGTAGAGGCGCTCGGCCGCCAAGCGCGCCCGCCGCATGCCGTCGAACCGGTCGAGACGAGCCGGCATCGTGCGGACCAGCCGCTGAAGACGGCGCGCCAGCGGGCGCGCCAGCGGCGAGGGTTCGTCGAGCTGGCGGCAGCGCAGGTAGCGCGGATAGCCCAGGAAGCTCTCGTCACCGCCATCGCCGTTAAGCGCGACCGTGACGTGCTCGCGCGCGATCTTGGACACGTAGTAGGTCGGCACGGCCGAAGAATCGGCGAAAGGTTCGCCGTAGTGGTAGACGAGGTCCTCGATGACGCTCATCCCGTCGGGACGGATCGTCATCTCGTTATGATCCGTGGCGTAGCGCTCGGCCACCATGCGGGCATAAGGGCGCTCGTCGTAGGTCTGTTCCTCGAAGCCGATCGTGAAGGTTTTCACGGGCGCGCCCGACGACAGCGCCATCATGGCCACGACGGAGGACGAATCGACGCCTCCCGACAGAAAGGCCCCGATCGGCACGTCGGAGATCATGCGCAGCCGTGTCGCCTCGCGGAGCTGGACCACCAGTTCCTCGCGCAGCTGCTGGATCGGCCGGGCCCGGGCCTGAGACGGATGCGGCAGCGACCAGTAGCGGGTCTTGACGGGCGGCTTGCCTCGCCTGACCACCAGGTGATGGGCGGGCGGCAGCTTGTGCACGCCGACGAAGGCCGTCATCGGCGACGGAACGTACTGGAACGTCAGGTATTGGTGGATCGCCTCGTAGTCCGGTTCGCGGCGAAACCCGGGGAAGCTGAGAATGCCCTTGATTTCGCTCGCGAAGATCAGATAGCCGTCATGCAATGCGTAGTAGAGCGGCTTCTTGCCGACGCGGTCGCGCAGGAGCACGAGCCGATCTTGCGCCTCGTCGTAGATCGCGATCGCGAACATGCCGCGCAGGCGATGCACCACGTCGATGCCCCAGGCCGCATAACCCTCGACAAGGACTTCGGTGTCCGATTGCGTCCGAAAGCGGTGGCCGAGCGTCTCGAGCTCCTGGCGCACCTCCTGGAAGTTGTAGATCTCGCCGTTGAACACGACCGCGACCTTGCCAGACGCATCGAACATCGGCTGGTTGGCATCGCACGACACCTCGATGATCGACAGGCGCGCATGGCCGAGGCCCAGACCTTCGCCGACATGGACCGCGCAGGCGTCCGGACCGCGGTAGCGGAGCGTCGCGATCTGGCGCTCGACGACGGCGCGCGCATCGAGGCTCCTTGGCCGCCGCGTGGTGTCGAAGAAGCCCGCGATGCCGCACATGACCGTCCCTCCAGCCGCTCTATCGCCGCGCCTCAGACCTTGTAGTGATCGCGGTACCATCGCACGAAACGCTCGACGCCGACCTCGATGGGCGTACTCGGTACGAAACCCGTGTCGCGCGTGAGATCGTCGATATCGGCGTAGGTTGCCGGCACGTCGCCCGGCTGCATGGGCAGGAACCGTTTCTCTGCCTTCCGCCCGAGGCAGTCCTCGAGCACCTCGATCAGGCGCATCAGGCGCACCGGCGCGTGGTTGCCGATATTGTAGACCCTGTATGGCGCCCGGCTCGTATTGGGCGTGGGATGGTCGCCGCTCCAGTCGGGGTCGGGTGCGGCGGGCCGCTCGCCCAGGCGTACCAGTCCCTCGACGATGTCGTCGACATAGGTGAAGTCGCGCTCCATCTCGCCGTGGTTGAACACGTCGATGGGCTCGCCCGACAGGATCGCGCGGGTGAACAGGAACAGCGCCATGTCGGGCCGGCCCCAGGGACCGTAGACGGTGAAGAACCGAACGCCGGTGGTCGGCAGCGCGAACAGGTGGCTGTAGCTGTGCGCCAGGAGTTCGTTCGCCTTCTTGCTTGCGGCATAGAGGCTGACGGGATGATCCACGTTCTGACGCACCGAGAACGGCATCTGCGTGACCGCGCCATAGACGGAGCTGGAGGAGGCATAGATCAGGTGTCCGACCGCGGCGTGCCGAGACGCCTCCAGGATGTTGACGAAACCGCTGATGTTGCTCGTCACGTAGGCGTGCGGGTTGACGAGCGAGTAGCGAACGCCAGCCTGGGCCGCCAGGTTGACCACGAGATCGAACCGATGCCGCTTGAAGAGCGCCTCGATGGCGTCCCGGTCGCCCAGGTCGAGCCGGGCGAAGGTGAAACCCGGCATGGTCTCGAGGCGCGCCAGGCGCCCCTCCTTCAACGAAACATCGTAGTAGTCGTTGACGTTGTCCAGGCCGATTACAGTATCGCCCTTCGTCAAGAGTCGAGAAGCCAAGTGAAATCCGATAAAGCCGGCCGCACCTGTCACGAGCACCGTTCGGGGTCCGCTCATCGACGCCAATCCCACTAGGCCTCCTTAATCGACCTGCATGTTGCGATGGCGCCGTTCGACCTGAAAAAGATCGGCCAGAGCCGCGCGACGACGAACAATCCTGCTCAAAAGATCGGTTAGCCATACGGAGGCCGTGGCGGAATTGCAAGCTCCTGGACGGCTCCCCTGGAGGGGTCGGCCGTGGCCTATCGGGGCGCACATCTCGGCGGCACGACGTTGGTCACCGCTGCTGAAATCGTCCGGTGTGCGCGCCTGCGATGTCCTGATCTCGTCGCTGATCGCCGGGCGGAATGCTGGTCGGCGGCC
The DNA here is from genome assembly GCA_965277115.1 of Lichenihabitans sp. GTDB lineage: Bacteria > Pseudomonadota > Alphaproteobacteria > Rhizobiales > Beijerinckiaceae > Lichenihabitans. The sequence goes on from CBDIBY010000006.1 coordinate 131,950, forward strand.
GGTCCAGAGCGCCCTGCGCAGCGGCTTGACACGCGAGCCTACAACCTGATGTAACCCGATGGCGACGAGCGGCCAGGTTTCGGCTAGGATAGAGTTTCTTGGAAGCAAGCAGGCATTCACCGGAGCAGGCCGCGACTGCCGCAAGCGTTGCGGCTCTGGTGGAACGGATCGACACTCGACGCTTCGGTGTCGCCGTGTTGGGGCTGGGCTATGTCGGCATACCTTTGACGCTTACGGCCTGCAAGGCCGGTTTTCCTGTGTACGGCTTCGACATCGACCAAGCGCGCGTCGACCAGTTGAACCGGGGCGAAAGCTCCATCAAGCACATCCCGACCGAGGCCATCCAGGACGCCGTGCGGACCGGCCAGTTCGTCGTTACGACGGACTTCTCGCGCCTCGACGAGCCCGATGCCATCATCATCGCAGTACCGACGCCGCTGACGCGCAACCGGGAGCCGGACCTCCGCTACATCGAACAGACCGCGCACGCCATCGCGGCCCGGCTCAGGGTCGGCCAGCTCGTCGTGCTCGAGTCGACGACCTGGCCCGGGACGACCGAGGAGGTCGTCAAACCGATCCTCGAAGCCACGGGCCTCAAGAGCGGTCGCGACTTCTTCCTCGCTTTCTCGCCCGAGCGGGAAGATCCCGGCAACGTCGATTTCAACACCTCGACCATCCCGAAGATCGTCGGTGGCGACGGGCCGCACGCGCTACGCCTCGCCGAGGCGCTTTATGGCGCTCTGGTCGTCAGGACCGTGCCGGTATCCTCGACCCGGACGGCGGAGGCCGTCAAGCTGACGGAAAACATATTCAGGTCCGTCAACATCGCCTTGGCCAACGAGCTCAAGATCATCTACCAGAAGATGGGGATCGACGTTTGGGAGGTGGTCGACGCCGCCAAGACCAAGCCGTTCGGCTATATGCCCTTCTATCCCGGCCCTGGCCTCGGCGGGCACTGCATCCCGATCGACCCCTTCTATCTGACGTGGAAGGCGCGCGAGTTCGACGTGACGACGAAGTTCATCGAACTCGCCGGCCAGATCAACACCGCCATGCCGTCCTACGTCGTCGACCGCTTGGCTGAGGCGCTCGACCGGTCCGCCGGCCGGGGCCTGCGAGGCTCCCGCGTGCTCGTCGTCGGTCTGGCCTACAAGAAGAACATCGACGATCTGCGCGAGAGCCCCTCGCTCGTGCTGATCGAATTGCTCGAGGGTCGGCTGGCGGAGGTCGATTATTTCGATCCGTTCATCGCCGAGATCCCGTCGACTCGCGAGCACAAGGCGCTTGCCGGGCGTCGCTCGATCCGACCGTCGGAGGAGGCGCTCGCTAGCTACGACGTCGTGCTGATCGCGACCGACCACGACGCGGTGGACTACCGGACCATAGCGAGGGTTGCGAGGCTCGTGGTGGATACGCGCAACGTGTGTGCGCGGGCGGGCGTCCATGGCGACAACATCGTGAAGGCGTGAGTCGCACCGGCGCTCCGCGTCCGACGAGGCACACATGGCGAACTTCGCGCTGATCGGTGCCGCGGGTTACATCGCGCCCCGGCCCATGAAGGCCACAAGGAGGTCGGCGGCGACCTCCTCGTCGCCTTCGATCCGAATGATTCCGTCGGTGTCATCGACAACAGCTTCCCGAAGGCCCATTTCTTCACCGAATTCGAGCGCTTCGATCGCCACGTCGACAAGCTGCGCCGGCACGGCACCAAGCTCGATTACGTCAGCATCTGTTCGCCGAACCACCTTCACGACGCGCATGTGCGGTTCGCGTTGCGCTCCAGTTCCCATGCGATCTGTGAAAAGCCCCTGGTCCTCAATCCCTGGAACATCGACGGCTTGCTGGAGCTGGAACGGGAGACCGGACGCAAGGTCTCGACCATCCTGCAGTTGCGGCTCCACCCGTCGATCCAGGCTCTGCGGAAGCGGGTTCAACTGTCCGGCCGCCGTCACGAGGTCGACCTGACCTACGTCACCTCGCGCGGCCGCTGGTATCACGTCTCCTGGAAGGGCGACGAGGCCAAGTCGGGGGGCGTGGCGACCAATATCGGCGTGCATTTCTTCGATATGCTGCATTTCGTGTTCGGCGACCTGCGGTCGCAGACCTGCGCGGTCCGGGACTCGCGGCGAGCCGCCCGGACGCTGACCTACGAGAAGGCGGATGTCCGCTGGTTCCTTTCGGTCGACGGGAGCGCCCTGCCGATGCATCCCTATCTCGCTGCGGGTTCGCAGGACTACATCATCAGCGCTGTCCGCGAGGTACTGGCAACGGCCTGACCTCGCGAAGGTCGCCAGGCATGACGAACGCGGCGACAGGTGGCACGCGTCGGGTCGCGCGGCCGCATCGAGGTCAGGATATCGTCGCATCGAGCAGGCGCTCAGCGGCCTCCTTGGGCTCGTCGGCGCCGGCCACCTCCGCGTATCGCCGGGCCATTCCGGCGATGCTGAAGTCCGCCCGCGCGTGAAGGGCGCCGGCCCTGCCCATGCGGCGTGCCAAATCCGCGTCGTTCAACAGCCTGCCGCAGGCAGCGACCAGCGCGTCGGCATCGCCGACCGGACAGACCAGGCCCGTGACGTCCGTGATCATGGTGCCCCGCGTCCCCCCGGCGTCCGTCGCCACGATCGGCACGCCCATCAGTTGCGCCTCGATGACGACATTGGGCATCCCTTCCTGATCGGATGTCAGGAGCAGGAGGTCGGCGATCGACATGAGCGCGTTCACGTCGCTTCGCCGTCCGAGGAAGTTGAACGACTGGGTCAGGCCGAGTTGACCGACCTCCTCCTCGAGCGTCGACATCATCGGACCGACGCCGACCAGGAGAACGCGCAGGTCCCGATCGGCGGCGATGAGACGCTGGCACACGCCGAGGAAGAGCCGAGGGTTTTTCTCCGCCGACAGCCGGAACACGCCCAGGACGACCTTCTGATGCGGCGCGATCTTGAGATCGCGCCGAAGGTCGGCGGACTCCTCGGCGCCGGGAACGGGGAAGCTTTCCAGGCTGACGGCGTTCGGGATGCAGGCGGCACGCCCGGTTTCCATACCGATCCACTGCTCGTAGTCCCGATTGGCGCCCTCGAAGTTTCCCGTGAACAGGACGCGCCTGGACCGCGCCAGCATCGCATAGGCCTGACGATACCAGGGCTTGAAAATATAGGAGAAGTTGCTCGGGTTGTAGTTGCGGAAGGAAGCGACGACGCGGGGCACGTCGGCCAAAAGCGACGCGAAGCCAGCGTAGATGTTCGGATCGTCGAGTTGCGCGTAGACCACTTTGGGCTTGATGCGTCGAAGCACCGCAACCAGGCGAACGAACCTGTCCACGTCGTCCAGGATGCTGGTCTTCACGAAGCGCGCCATCCGCGGGTCGTCGGCCAGCGTGGCGAGGAGAACTAGGGGGGATTGGCGGATCACCGTGTGGATCGGAATCCCGGAGGCCTCGAGCAGGGGCAAGTAATGCGCGTTGTCGCCGCTGGGCTCGTTGTAGATGACGAAGTGGACCTGATAGCCCGCACGCTTGAGCCCGAGCGCCAGATAGACCCATTGGCGCTCGGCGCCCCCTGGCGACAGTCCATGCGTGCAGACGACGACCGTATCGCCTCGCGCCAGCCGGAAACCCTCGTGTTCTTGATCGTCCTGGTAGAGCTCGGGAAACTGGAAAGCGTCCGACTCGTCCATGTCGATATGCAGCGTGCGCTGCGCGAACTGCAGTCTGCCCTGATTGATTTTAGTCTTGTCGACGAGCCAGAATGGATGGGTGTAAAGGCGCAACCGGCTGGTCGGCGAGAAATAGAGCCTCTGGTTCCAGATCGAATAGCGCCCCCCCTCGCCGCGCCGGATCTCGCCGTGGGAGGTCAGCAACGGGGGCAGCTGACGCATGCCCTCGAACACCATGTAGCGGTCGTAGAGATCGGTATCCCTGATGTTGGCGAGACGTGGCAATTCCGATGTTATGCAGCAGGCATCCTGCAGGACCTGGAATGGTTGCGCGCGCAGCGGCAGGCGGAACGCCCGCCGGTTGGCCACCACCCCGACCGCATGGAGGGCCAAAAGCGCCGTATCGACGATCCGCCTGCGGAGCGTCTTGCGCTTCAGCTCGATCTCATGGACGCGATGGGTGACGAAGCGGGACACGAGAACGACGCGCCTGACCCCGACCGTGCCGAGCTTGAACATCTCGTGGTAATCGAGATGGCCTTCGGCCTCGGGATCGAGGAAGGCCAAGGTCGCGCCTTCGAGCGCCTTCAGCCCGTCCGCTGCGTCGGCCGGCAGGGGCCCGCCCCAATCCGGCAGGCGTGCATGGGCCGGCTGAACCAGACACCCTTGATCCTCGCTGACCAACTCGACGACGCGGTTCTTGAGCGCCGCGGAGGCCTGCCGCCAGCCGGGACCGCCGTCGACATTCGGAGTGCGGGCGGGATCGCCGCGGTCCACGAGCCAGACGGACTTGGACACCTGCGATGCCCAGAGGGATCCCTGGCCCGCCGGAACCGGCCGGGGCGGCCGCTTGTCCGTCAAGTCCGGCAACTTGGCCGGGTGATGACGCAGCCAGGATTCGAGCATCAGCACGGCCCAAAGCTGATAGGTCGAGAAACCGTTCGGACTGTGCTGTCGCTCCATAAAATTCGACAAGCCCTGGCGCCCGAACAGGGGAAGCACGCGAGCGTCGCCGCCGAGCAGTTCCGAGCCGAGGTTGAGCAGGCTGGTGCGGGCCCAATCCGACATCGGCAGGCCGAAGCCCTTCTTTGGCATTTCGATGAGCTCGCGCGGCAGATAGCGGTAGGCGACTTCCCGCAAGATGAGCTTGCCCCGCCCGTCGCCGACCAAGTATTCGTCCGGCAGGCGCTCCGCGAACCGGGCCAAGGCGACGTTGAGGAACGGCGTGCGCACCTCGAGCGCATGCTGCATGCTCATGCGATCGACCTTGGGCAGCACGGCACCGGGCATGTAATTAGCGGTGTCGCTTTGGCGCATGCGCGATAGCAGGTGGCCCCGCGGCGCCGCATCGAGCTGCTCGCGCAGGCTGTTGACGTGGGCGGAAAAACCGGGCGGCAGAAAGCCGAACAGATCCTGCAGATGTTCGTCGCTGGAGACCAGGATGCGATTGCCGTAGTAGACGCTCCCTGGACGATAGTCCGGCAGTTCGCCCGCCGCCTGGCGGCCGCTTTCCTCGAGCGTCGAAAAATAACGGCCATAGCCGCCGAACAGCTCGTCGCCTCCGTCGCCCGACAAGGCGACCGTCACGTATTGGCGTGCAAAACCCGACAGGAGGTAGGTCGGTAGGCAGGAGCTGTCCGCGTTCGGCTCATCCAAGACCTTGCCGATGGTGCGCAGGAACTCGGAGCCGTGGGGATCGACGAGCTGGTCGCGATGCTCGGTGCCGAGGTGGGCCGCAAAGAGTCTCGCGACCTCGTGCTCGCTGTCCGGCGAGCCCTCGAACCCCATGGAAAAGGTGTGCAGCGGCAGGTTCAACTTGCGTCGCACGAGTGCGCAGACGGTCGAGGAATCGACGCCGCCGGACAGGAAGGCGCCGAGCGGCACATCGGCGAACAACCGACGCTTCAGGCTGTCTGTGAGCAGCTCCTCGAGTTCGTCGGCGAGCTCGTTCATCGGCCGATGCGTGAACCCCCCGAGTCCGGGGCGGAACTGAAAATAGCGCTCGATGCAGGTTTCGCCGTTGTCCTCGATCCGCATCCAGTGCCCGGCCGGCAGCTTCTTGGTGCCCGTGTAGATCGAGCGCGGGGCGCCGATATACTGGAAGCTCAGCACTTCCGCGACCGCGTCTACGCTGACGGACGCGTCGAAACCCGGAAGCTGTTCGAGCGCCTGGAGTTCCGACGCGAAGGCCAGCGCGCCGGATGAAAGCGTGCTGTAGTAAAGCGGCTTTTCCCCGAACGGATCTCGCGCCATGAACAGCGACCTGGTCCGGGTGTCGTAGGCCGCGAAGGCATACATGCCGTCGAGCCGCGACAGGGCGTCCATGCCCCAGAACGCGATCGCCTCGATCAGGACCTCGGTGTCGGTGCGGCCTCGAAACCGAACCCCGGCGCGCTCGAGCTCGCCGCGCACGTCCTGGAAATTGTAGATCTCGCCGTTGAAGGTCAGCCACCACCGCCCGTCGCCGCTGGGGAAAGGCTGCCGTCCGGCGTCGGACGTGTCGATGATGCTCAAGCGGCGCTGGCCGAGAACGCAGCGTCCGTCGGGGTCGCTCCACACTCCATCCGCATCCGGACCCCGATGCGCAATCGACGTATTCATCCGTTGGACAAGCCGCGTCGCCTCGTCGCGGGCGAACACTCGATGATTCGGCTGCAAAAGTCCGGCAATGCCGCACATAGAATTTCACCAGTGAAACGAACGGCTTGGCGGTCAAGAACGACCGCCGGTCCATTGGTTCTAACAGACAGGCCGGTCACTGGGAAGGCGGCGGGCCGCCCATCCGCCGAACCGGCTCGGACCTTCGGGCCGCCGGACTGCCGGCGCACCGAGAGCGGATCCATTCGAGCGGGAAGATCGCGCCACGCTTGATATCCGCGCCTCGCAGGCGGTATCAGACCGCGATGTCGACGCCGCCCCATGCACTGCCCTTCGCCTCGATCGGTTCGATGCTCACGAGATTGAGGCGCGGCGCGAGGCGGCGCACCGTTCCTGCCGAAGTCGGCCCTCCCCCTTCGATTCGCCATCGCGTCTACTGGAACGATGGGGCGATCCACTGGTCGGATGATCCGGGCGGAAAGACAGATGCCGGTTTCGCGTCGGTCCCGCTTGAAGTGGGTCAGACCTGCCGCTTCCGCATCACCGCGCCGAAACCCCGTCTGGCTTCGCTGGCCGTGAAAGTCGGCACCTATTGCCGGACCAACGTCGGCCGCCTCGTGTGCCGCATACATCGGCCTTTGGGCACCGTCCTGGCCTCGGCCGACACGGATCTGGCGACGCTTCGGGACAACGCCTTCCAGGCTGTCCTCGACCTCAGCTGCCTCGCCTTCGAGGAAGGACAGGACTATTGGGTGGAGCTCGCGCTCGCCGCGGATCCGGGGAACGAGATCGCCGTCTATGTCGCGGCCGAGGATCCGAGAGGCTCGGTGCCGCATCGCAGGATCGAGGGGTTCAAGTCCGACGACACGATCGAGGTCGGCTCGCTCACGCGCGGTCTCCTGCCACGCTATCGGCTGGACTGGATGCAACGGGACGCGATGTGGTCGACCTGGCCGACCGTATCGGACGAAGATGCGCTGGCCTATGCACCCTGCGCGCTAGAGTTTCGCAAAGCGTTCGAGTTCGAGATCGTCGCTCCGGTTCGTCGGCCGCGAGCCCTGCTGATGCAATTGGCGACCTTCGAGCGCCGTGCCCGCGCGCATCTGGTGACCGAACTGCTCGGTAGTGGGTCAGTTTGAAATTCACCCAATTGACGCCGCAAACCTAGCTCCCATAGTCGAAGAATAAGCGACGATCTTACCCCAGGGCAGCGCGACATGTTTCGCAAGCTGTTCAAGGAGCATGATGGGCAGCAAGAGGCCGTTATCGCGGCCTACTCGGCGGCTGAACGTGAAGGGCTCGTAAAACGAAAATCCAAGGTGAGCGGCCCGACACCTGAGGAATATGCTCGGCATCTCTGGTGGGACGCGAGCAAGAAGGGCTGGCATGTCTAAAGGCCCTTTCATGAGCGTCGTCCACGGCATCGCCGCAAAAGACCCGGCACGTCTCAGGCCCAGGGTCATGATCTACGGGGTCGGGTACTACGGTATGGAGGCTGTGCGCATTCTCGTAAAAAATGGCTGGCCAATCGTTGCGGCGGTGAACCGGGCAGGTCCCAAGATCGGCGAGGATCTAGGGCGGCTCGCCGGGCTGAACGAAGACTTGGGAGTCATCGTACCGGACTGTGAAACCGCCGACTACGCGACCTTGGATGCGGACATCGCGTTGGTTGTGCAAACCGAGAGGCTGAGCCTCAACTTTGCGGCTTATCAACGCCTCTTGGGAGCCGGTATCAATGTCATCTGCCACGGCTCAGAGTCCTATTTTCCGCAAGGCGCCGAACCCGACTTAGCCGAAAAGATCGATGCCTTGGCCAAGCGGAACGCTGTTACATTCACCGGGACTGGCATTTGGGATTTCTCCCGCATCTGGGCGGGAATGCTGGTTGCGGGGCCGTGCACCGAGCTTCGCTCGCTCACGCATCACAGCTTGACCAACGCAGAGCTGGCGAACGAGCGCATGATGCGTGCCTATGGCGTTGACATGACGCAAGCCGAGTTTTTGGAAAAGGTAACCAAGGTGCCCGGCCAATTAGGAGAGCTGTACAAAGGCATACCGGCCCACGTGATGCATGCGCTTGGCTTTACCATCAAAAACGTGACTGAGCTGCGCGAGCCGGTACTTTTCGATCAACCGATGTGGTGTCGTATCCTCAATAGGTTTTTGGAGCCCGGCACCTCGCTCGGTCTTCGGATCATCGCGTCGGTCGAAACCGTAGAAGGGCCTACGGCAAGCGCGCACATTGAACTGCGTCTCCTGGCGGAAGGCGAGTTCGAAAACATGACGTGGGCTGTTGATGGAAGGCCACCATCTAAAATCCGGATCGACCGCGCCGATGGCGTACACACCTCGGCAGCCTGCATGGTGAACCGCATTCCAGATGTAATAGCTGCTCCGCCAGGGATAAGGTTGATCTCTCAGTTTGGTCCACTACGACCGTCGCTGACGTAAACGCCATCGCGGATTTCAAACTGACCCACTGCCAACTGCTCGGCTCGCTGGACGAGATCCTGCTGCGGCAGGGGCTCGATCTTTCCGACGTCGCAGACAACAGCTTCGCGCCGGTCCTGGACCTGGCAGGCTCGAATCTCGTGCCGGGCCGCAAATACCGGGTCCGGCTGCACTGGTACGGCACCGTCGGCAACGAGGTCGCCGTCTATGCCGCGCCGATTCCGATGGGTCACTACGAGTTGCGCCCGCATCTCGAGGGTCTCAGCCCCGAGCGTCTTTTCACCGCGGCATCCTGGTGCAAGGCGACCCGACCCGTCGAAAAGGCCGTCCTGATCGCCGACCCCGGCGACCTCGAACGATCCGGCACGCTGCTTTCCGAGCTGCGGCGGATCTTCCCCGGCCTCGGCTTCGCCGTGCTGAGTTTCGAGGAGGCCTCGAAACACCTCGACCAGCTTCGGCAGGCCGAGATGGCGATCTTCGCCGACATGTTTCGCTTTCAGGCGCATGACGGCCTCGCTTTCGACGACCTGTGTTTCGACCTCCACCGCAACCTGGTCTGCACGGTCTTCGTCGACACGCACGGGGCGATATCCCCGATCGAGGGGGCGACCTTCACGCAATCCGTGCGGACCGCCATGTCGCACCGTCGCCACCACGCGCGCCGGTGCCATTATGTCGTTTCGGGGGAACACCGGCCCGTCGTCGAGCCGACCTGGCCCGGAGTGCCTGCGCAACCGGTCGAGGAGAGTCTCGGACCCGAGCGCCTGGCCCAGATGGTCGGGGACGTCCGCAGCCGGGCGCGGCCCCGCGTGGCGATCGTCTCGGTTCTGCACCGGAAGGCCGATCTCATCGAGCTCTTCCTCGAACACGTCCGCGACCAGACCTATCCGGGCGACATCACGACCGTACTGGTCGATGACGCCTCGCCCGAGGATGACGCGTCGCGCGCCGCGCATTTCGCGGATCGGCTCCGCGACACCGGTCGGCACAACCGCCGCGTCGTGATCCGCAGCAACGAGGCCAATCTCGGCAATTGCGCATCGCGGCTGGCGGGGCTCGCGGCCCACGAGGCGGACCTCTACATCATCGTCGACTGCGACTGCTTGATGAATCGCGATTTCGTCGCCGCCCACGTCTTCGAACATTGGTGGGATGACGTCGACGCGGTGATCGGCCCGCTCAATATCGAGAGCGACGGCCGCGACCCCCGCGCACTCGTCGCCGCGCTCGAGGCTGACCCGGCCGCCGTCGAGCGCGAAAGCCGGCCGCAGGATCCGCTTCAGCCCGCGGGATTCCTGAACTGCATCACCCGCAACTTCTCTGTCAAGCGCCGCCGGGTCATCGAGGAGCCGCTGTTCGACCTCGACTTCTCCTATTCCGCCAAGCCCGGATCGGGTTTCGGCTGGGAAGACGTCGAGATGGGCTACCGCCTCTACGCCAAGGGTGCGGTCGTGCGCTTTACCGAGAATGCCTTCGCGGTCCACTGTTCGCACGCATCCTCGATCGCGGATGACCGCAAGGTGGTCGGTTCGACACGCAATTTCGCCAAGCTGTTCCAGAAGCACCCCGAGTTGCCCCTCGTCGCGCGCCGCTGGGCCACCGGCACCTACGACCGTATCGTCGGCTGGCAGGAAAGCCTGGACGTGCCATCGGGCCCGGAGCGCGCGGAGCTCGACGGGCTCTTCGCTCAGTCGCGTCGCAGGCTCGCAGGGCTGCAGCCGCTGCTGCGCGGCGAGCGCAAGGCGCTGCGGATCCTGACCTACCGCTGGCACGTCGCCCATCAGTACGAGCTCTACAAGCTGCCGCACGAGTTCACGCTCGCCACGCAGCTCGGCAGCCCGGCAACGGACGTCTGGTCCTTCGACCAGCGACCCTTGCGCCCCAATGCGCGCCTGGTCCCCTTCGCCGAGATCGACGAGCGCGACTACGATCTGGCGCTGCTCCATTTCGACGAGAACGTCCTTGCCGCCCATCTCTGCAACGGCATCATCCCGGCGAGCTGGGGCGACGTGTTCCGGCGCTTCCTCGAATTCGAGACCTTGCCGAAGATCGCGGTCTGCCACGGCACGGTGCCCTTCGTCGGGCAGTTCGCGCTCGATCCCGGCCGCAAGCAGGCGTTCGAACCGCACGAGGACGAGCGCCTGGCGCTGGTCGACAGCCTGGCCGCGAAAGGCGTCCGTATCGTCTGCAACTCGCATCAGGCGCTCGACGAGTGGGGATTCCGCGACGCTCGCGTGATCTGGCACGGCTTCGATCCGCAGGAGTTCCCGCGCGGCACGCTCGATCGCGACGTGCTCGCGCTCCAGGCGGATTTCGCGCGCCCGCATTACCGCGGCGCCTGGGAGTTCGAAGAGGTCCTGTCACGCCTCGATCCCGGCATCCGCGTCGAAACGGCGAGCCACCCTGGCGCCCCGATCGAGAACCGCTCGCAGAATCCCTTCGCGGTGAGGAACCTGCGCTCCTACGTTGACCGGATTCGGCAGTTCAAGTTCTACCTCAACACGACCTTGCGCTCGCCCATGCCGCGGTCCCGCGGAGAAGCCATGATGACCGGCGTGATCCCAGTCTGCCTGCGCAACCACGATGTCGATATGTTCATCGAGAACGGGGTCGACGGGTTTTACGCCGACCGGCCCGAGGAGCTGGCGGACTTCATCAACGAGGCTGTCCAGGACCCGGCGCGACTCCGCACCATGAGCCTGGCAGCGCGGCACAAGGCGCTCGACGTCTTCAACCACGACCGCTATCTCGCAGCCTGGGACGCGTTGGTGAGCGACGTCGTCTGAACCGGCGCGGGGATGCGCCGCACCGCGTAGCTCCGGTGCCGCGCGCGATCTCGACACCACCGATGTTCCGCACGTTCTATCGCGGCACCAAGCGCCCGCGGCAGAAGCGCGATGCCCCGAGCCCAGAGCCGCATAATCGAGGAGCATCGCCGTGCTCGCCCAAGCCGTCTCCGACCCGACCTGGCGCTTCACTGTTTGACAACCCCGTGCATTATCAACCATTGCTCGTCGATCGAGATCCGGCGCGAAGCGGATGGAGGAGCGCAACGCTGATCGGGGACATGATGCGGGTGGTGGTGATCGGAACCGGTCATCCGGGCTTGCCGCCGGGCCTGCTTCGCGGGGTTCGGCCACACGGTCCGCTGCATCGATACCGCCAGAGCCGTATTCGACGGCGTGGCGAACCGGGATCTGTTCGGGACGATCGAGAAGAACCGCATAGAGCTCGGGCGCCCCAAGCTGGTCGACCTCCCCGACATCGACCGTCCGAGCAGGTTGAACGCCCTGGCTTCACTCATGTCAGCTTGGGCAAGCGTTCTTAGATCTCCCGGCAGGCGGGTCCGGGCAAGACCGAGCGTCGACCGCGCGGCACGTTTCCAGATTCGGTCGGCCGACACCCTACGGAGCAGTTCGGAATGTCGATGATCGGCGAAAACCCGGGAGACGCCCGTTCGGAGAGATTGCGCCTCCGCATTGCCAGGACGCTGGATTGGTCGATCGTCCTGCTGACCGTGGCGGTGGTCTACTTCGCCGCGATGACGGCCTTGGTTCCCCACCTGCAGGTTCCGGTCGATGTATCGCGGATCAATCTCGACGAGGGAAACGCTTTCACCTTCGCACCGGGTCGTCGCAGCCACTGGCCCTATGTCATCCCCAGCCACCCCGATTTCCCGCTCTCGCCCGGCGACGTCCGGGTCACCGAGGACGGCAAGCCCATCGGCACACTCGAACCCCTGCATTCCACGATCCGCCAGCTTGGCAACGGACTTTTCAACTTCTGGCAAGGCACGATCTGGTTCTCTACGAGCGACAACACCGACCCGCGAACGAACGGTCGCAGCTATACCGTCCTGATCAAGGAGCGGCTGGCCCGGTCCGCCAGGATGGCCAAGATCGTGAGTACCGCGGCCCTTGTCGTCCTCATCTTGTGCCGAGGCGGCCCCATCCTCATGCGCCGCTTGGCCCGGGCAACCTATCGGATGCGCAAGCGCCTCGCGATCGCCAGCCGGTCCCGGGCCGGCCTGGGTTTGCTGGCGAGAAGGGGAGAGGCATGTGTGGCCGGCGTCGAGCGCCTCGCGGCACGTATCCCGCTCACATTCGCGAGAACCTTCGCCATCGCCGGCGCCGTTCCGCTCGTCGTCTTCGTCTGGCAGAGCCTCGTTCGGCCGATGCCGCTGTTCTTCACCGCCGACAGCTTCGGATACGTCCTTCCCGGCCTCGAATTGGCTGCGGGGCCCGATGCGAAGGGCCAGTCGGTCCGCGACGTGGGATATCCTGCCCTCACACTGCTGGCGACGCGCCTGGGCTCGCTGAGCACGATCCCCGTGCTGCAACTCCTCATGGTCGTCGCGGGCCTGGTCTGCGTTCTCGGCGTCATCTTCATCGCCCTCGAGAGCCTGGCGTCCCGCCTCCATAGCCTGTCGAGGTTTCCGAGGACGATTCTGGCGCTCTTCGCCGGCTTGGTGGCGGTGGGCTACTGCTGCCTCATGCTGAGCCACGACCTTTTCGTCATCAACATATACAGCGCGATGGCCGAGGCCCCGCATCTCTTGCCGACGGCACTCGCCTTGCTGTTCTTTGTCTCCGGCTGGACCGCAAGCCCGCCGAGGCGGCGGGTGATCCTCCTCGTCATGGCGACCGTCGCCGCCTATCTCTCGATCATGATCAAGCCGCACACGTTGATCGTCCTGGCGCTTTGTCTCGCCAGCCTGCTCATCGTCGGCCTGCGCAACCTTCGAGTCTTCCGCTCACCCCTGGTCGTCACGCTCTGCGTGGCTGCGGCCGGGTTGGTCGTGGCGGTGCATCAATTCGACGCCTGGATCACGCCGCCCGGAAACGACTTCGGCCCTAAGACGCTCTTCTGCAATCACCTGGACGTGATCGGGCCGACGTTCGATACGTCGACGCCGGAACGCGCCCGCATCCTGCCGATGCTGCGCGGTGTCTTGCACAACCCCGAGCGATGGGCGGTGATGGGCTATGACGGCGACCTCTGCTTCTACAATCAGCCATTCACCGACGCCATCATCGCCGCGGCGAAATCGGAAGGCCGTTCGGTGGCGTCGTGGCAGATGCGCGAGTTCGCCAACGGTGTTGCGGAAAACCCGATCGCCTACGGCCGCGACGTCGCCAAGCAACTCGCCTATTTCATGATCCATACGATCGACGACATCACGTATACGGCCAAGAGCCACGTGTCCGACTGGGATTGGCAAAGGCTGCAGTCCTATGCCGACACCATCAGGATGTCGCGGGATCAATTCGACGTCGAGGTCGTCAATTGGGTGCCCACCGCCTACCCGGCGTTGGCGCGGGTTTCCAAATCCGTGCTGCAGAGCATCTCGGACTCGTTCGCGGCCGTGACCGTCGGCAGTACGGCCGTAGCTCTGGTCATGATCGTCTTCTTCCGGAACAGGATGGAGTCCCGGCCGGAGACCGTATTGCTCGCCACCGGTGCCTTTACCGTCGCTTTCGCGATGACGACGGCGCTCGCGCATACGTTTGACGTCGGCCGTTACCTCACGGACATCTTGCCCTTCAGCGTGCTGTGGTGGACGGTCGGGGCCGCCTACCTTGCCCACGGCCTGATCCTGCTCAGCGCCCTGGCGGTCCGCGGCAACAGGCGGTCCGCGATCACGGGGAGTGCCGGTTTCGCCGCGGCGCGTGACGCGCAGGCAAATGGCTGACGCAGTGCATGGCGGATGCTGAACGGCACGGCGCCACGCCGTCGTGCCTTTCGGATGATTCCGCTCGCCGCACCGAACGAGGCACGCTAGAGCATGATGACGGAAAGCCGGCACGGCCTTTGGCTCATGCTCTATCGTATTGAACTTGAACACGATATTTTGAACCGACTGGATCAAAGACCTTCGTGATCCGGGACATTGCGGCCGTCGCGCGCGCGCGTTACGCGTGGACCGGCCCGAGAGAGGAGCAGGCGTGACGAAAGCGGATCAATTTCAAACCGAGGTCGCGAAAGGCGAGCGCTTTCACTTCGGGAAAAACTGGGCACGATTCCTGCGATCCCTCGACGGCGAACGGATCGCGCTCGCCGAGAAGTCCTTGGCCGACATGTTGGGGATGAGCGACCTAACGGGCAAGACCTTCCTCGACGTCGGCTCGGGCAGCGGCCTGTTCAGTCTGGCGGCGCGGCGTCTCGGCGCGTCGGTCCGTTCCTTCGACTACGACCCGCAGTCCTGCGCCTGCACGCGTGAACTGCGACGCCGATATTTCCCCGACGATCCGACCTGGGCGGTGGACCGGGGATCGGCGCTCGACCGAGATTACCTCAGCACGCTCGGTGTCTACGACATCGTCTATTCCTGGGGCGTGCTGCACCATACCGGACAGATGTGGGCCGCCCTCGATAGCGTCAAACCGCTTGTCAAACTCGGTGGGCGCCTTTTCATCGCCATCTACAACGATCAAGGTGCCATTACCGATCGCTGGGAGGAGGTGAAGCGCAAGTACAACACGCTCCCCAAGCCGCTGAACACGGCCTACTTCCTTTGGCTTTTGGCCAAACAGCAGCGTGTCGCCGCGCTCGACGCCTGGCGCGACAAGGTCTTTCGGGAATGGCTGCGCGGTTGGACCGATTACCAGAACGTCAGCGCGCGTGGCATGAACCGATGGCGCGATGAGATCGACTGGTACGGCGGCTACCCCTACGAGCGGGCCTCGGTCGAGGCCATCTGCGACGTCTATGCGAAGGACGGTTTCCGTCTCACCAGGATCTTCGACAACAGCACGGGCTACGGTTGCAACGAATTCGTCTTCGAGCGAATCGCCGAGGCTGGGAATTTCATTGATTTCCCCGTTCCTGGCGGCCTGTCATTCGCTCGACGGTACGGACGCCGGGTGCTTGGACCATTCGAGAGACGGGACGGTTTCTGGTGGGGTCGACCGTCATCGCTCCCTCAGGTACCCGAGGGCGCGGCATTGTTCCTGTTTCGTGACGGCAGGCTGGTCGGCACTGTCGATGGAGCGACGGATCGGTCCATCGCCGTGGCACCCGCTGCCGATGCCGAGACAACCATTACTGTGGCCAAGTTCCACGTCGTAGCGGCCCGAAGCCGCTCCCCCGCCGACGACGGTTTCCACCCTGAGAAAGGCCATGCGTGGCAATGGCCGGTGCCCGACCTCGCAACCCTGGCCGACGACAGCCGTCCGGAACGCAAGGGATCGCCGGTGTTCGTCTTCGAAGGCGATACGCAATTGCCCTGGCCTTACGCAAAGCACGATGACATCCGCACCTTGGGTCGCGGACGGCACTCGCATTGGGGCACGATCATGGTGTTCTCGACGCTGAACAACGCCGATCCGAATGGCGCCAAGGAGCGCTTCAAGATGTTGATCGCGACCTGATCTTAACCAGGTCGCCGTGGCAAGGCACTCTATCGTGCGGCCGGAAGGAGAGGGCCACCCGGGCCGACCGCATCGCGCAGGCCCGCCATGGACGCGCTCTGAGCGATGGCGAGCTCGCCAAGCTATGGGCGACCGCGGATGTGCGGACGGTCTTCGGGCGATATTTGCGCTTCCTCATTTTCACCGGCTGCCGCCGCTCCGAAGGTGTGGGCCTTTCCTGGTCGATGGTCGATCGCACGGAGGGGACCATCGTTTTGGCGGCCGCCTTCGTGAAGCAGGGTCGAGGCCACACGATCCCGATCCCGCCCGCGCTCGCCGACCTGCTCGACGCCTGTCCAGTCGACGCCCGATCCGACCTCGTCTTCGCCTCTCCGAAAACAGGCCGGCCCATGCGGGGCTGGACGCAGCTCGTCGCCAAGGTCACCAAGGCGTCAGGTGTGCAGTTCGGGCTGCACGATCTGCGCCGGACCTTCAAGATCGGGCTGTCCGGAATGGGTGTGAGCATCGAGGTTTCGGAGCTCGCTCTCGGCCACGCGAGGAGCAAGTTAGAGCGGATATAGACTAGTGGGCCTTCTACCGCCGCCTGAGCCTGCGGCATGTCAGGACAATGCGTTGCCCCCGGCCTTGGCCGCGATGACCGCGGCGCAGCCGCCGCCCGGCGCCTCGCCGAGGATCAGCGTGAAGCCGTGCAGCCGCACGATGGCGGCGACGAGGCTGAGGCCGAGCCCGGTGCCGGGCTTCGACCGGCTGCTGTCGCCGCGGTAGAAGCGGCGTAGCACGGCTTGGCGGTCCGCGACCGCGATGCCAGGTCCCGTGTCGAGCACCGCCACGCGCGCCCCCTCGCCCCCGCGTTCGAGCGAGAGGGTAACGCGCCCTTCGGGCGGAGTGAACTTGATGGCGTTGTCGACGAGATTCGCCAGCGCCTCGAAGACGAGGTCGGCATCGCCGTGGATGCCCGGCGCGGGCTCGCGCTCGACGACGAAGCCGACCCCCTTCTCCTCTGCGATCGGCCGATAGAGCTCGCTAACCGCCTCGACAATGTCGTCGAGGTCCATCAGGCCGAAATTGCTGCGCCGCCGGCTGTGCTCCACTTCGGTGATGCGCAGGATGGCCGTGACCGTGGTCAGAAGCGCGTCGATGTCGAGGATCGCCTTCTCGAGCATGGGCGCCACCTCGGCGGGCGGCAACTCGCTGCGCAGCGCCCGCTCAAGCCGCACCCGGAGACGCGTCAGCGGGGTGCGCACGTCATGCGCCACCGCGTCTCCCGCTCCCCGAGCTTCGCCGATGAGCCGCTCGATGTCGTCGAGCATCCGGTTGACGATTTCGCTCAGACGGTCGAACTCGTCCTGCTTGCTGCGCACGGGCAGCCGCCGTTCGAGATGACCCTCCATGATCATCAGGCAGGCGCGGCGCACGGCCTCGACGCGCCGCAGCGCGCTCTTGCTCACGAGGGCACCACCAAGGAGCGCGATCACCACCGCGGGCAGGATGGCGAGCAGCATGGCCCGCGTGACGATGTCCTCGATCTCCTGCAATTCGTCGGCGATCCGCCCCATGAACAGCAGATTGCCGTTTGCGAGACGGACCGCCGCGGCCCGCACCGTGATCGTGTCGCTCCGGTTTTGCCGGTCGGACAGAACCTTCATCTGGACCACACGCCCGCCGGGCGGCAGCGGGCTCGGCTCGAAGGGCAGGTTGCCGGCGAGGCGATGCCCGTCCTTGTCGAACAGGCCGTAGGCCTTGCGGCGGCGTGGATCGCTCGCCAGGGCCGCCGTGAGACGAGCGGGCATCTCGGCTTGATCCACCTCGGCGAAATGCGTCACGTCGGAGAGGAGGCTGGCATCGATCCGGCCGGTCAGATAGACGACGGTCTGCCAGTAGAAGAATCCCGCCATCAGCAGGATCGACAAAGCCACCACCGCCGCGAGGCCCAGCGTCCAGCGAAAGGCCGTGGTCCGGAGAAGGTCAATCCAGGGCACGGAGCATGAACCCGACACCGCGCACCGTGTGGATGAGCGGCTTGTCGCCCATATCGTCCACCTTCCGCCTGACCCGGCCGATATGGACGTCGACGAGATTGGTGCCGGGGTCGAAGCGGTAGCGCCAGACCTGCTCGAACAGCATGGCGCGCGTCACCACATGCCCGGCATGGCGCATCAGGAATTCCAGCAGCTTGAATTCGCGCGGCGAGAGGTCGAGCACGCGCTGGCCGCGGCGCGCCACCCGGCTCAGAAGATCGAGTTCGACATTATCGACCTTCAGCAGCGTGGGACGGCTGTCGGTGCCACGCCGCGCCAGGGCCTCGACCCGCGCCAGAAGTTCCGCCACCGCGAATGGCTTGACCAGGTAGTCGTCGCCCCCGGCCCGGAGGCCTTTGACGCGCTCGTCGACGCTCGAGAGCGCGCTCAGCACCAGAACCGGCGTCGCCACGCCGGCAGAGCGCAGCGCATCGAGCAGGCTCAATCCATCGAGGCCGGGCAGCATCCGGTCGAGCGTAATCACGTCGAAGGCCCCGGTCCGAGCCTGCGCCAACCCGTCCGGCCCGGTAGCTTCCCGCTTCACCTCCAGGCCGGCCGAGGTGAATTCCTCGACGATTTCCTGGGCCGTCTCGGCGTCGTCCTCGACGACCAGGACCTTGAACATGGTGGATCGTCCCCGTGCGGCCCCGCAGCGGAGCGGCGTTACGCCGCGCGACCGGTTTCGTCAATCATCGCTTGATCGGTACTCTCATGATCACCGCCCAACCTTTTGCACGGTCGGACGTTGTCCCCCTGAACAAAGTCAACATGGGGTAGGAACCATGCCGGCCTATCGAATCCTCTGCACGCGGCGGAACCGGGACGGGTCGTTCGACACGCCTTCCGTCGATGTTCCGATCGAGGCTTCGGACGACAAGTCGGCAATCGGCATGGCGCAGCGCTTCCCGCGTTCCGCCTTCGGCGACGCGGACATCGCCTGGCTCGTGGATGGGCGACGCGTCGTCTGGTCGAGTACCGGTCCGCTGGAACAGGCCGCCTGAGCCGGCCTTTCGGTCACCGCTATAGCCACCACTCCTCTTGAATTGCATCCGAGGCAGGCGGTTCGGGCCGGAGAACCCGATCCGAAGACCCTGGCGCAGGTCTGCGTAGCGCGCGCTGTCGACCGGTCGATCTCGCTTATCGTCGAGGCGAGACGGAATTCGCTGTCATACTGCCCGGAACCGGAACGGCGGCGGCCCGGATCGTCGCCGGACGAATCGAGCGCGGCCTCCGGCAAAGCATCGCGTGCGGATGAGATCGCGTCATCCCGATCGGCCTTGCCTCCCAGCGATGCGGCCCGCGACCGGAGACACCGCCGAGAGTTTGATCGCCGCGCCGAGGCGGCGCGCGATGCCGCTCAATGGCCTCCGCCGCCCCCGCCGGCTCGACCCGGCCGCGCGATCAGTGGCGTCACCGCGACCAGGACCAGGAACAAGGCGGTCAGCGCCAGAAAGACGTCGGCGAGCGACATGACGAGCGCCTGCCCGCGCACGATGAGGGCGAGCTGCTTGGTCGCGGAGAGCGTGGCGTCAGAGCCCATCGATGCATAGGCCTGCGTCAGCATGTCGAGCGTCGCCTCGACCTGCGCGTGCCCCCAGGCGACGCTCTCATGCAGCCGCGCCATGTGCAGGTCCCAGCGAGTGTTGATCAGCGTGTTGATGCAGGCGAGGCCGACCGCGCCGCCGAGGTTGCGGGTAAGGTTGTAGAGGCCGGACGCATTCTTGATGCGGGCCGGCGGCAGGGTGCCGAGCGCCACATTGTTGATCGGCACCATGGCGGTCATCAGCGAGAAGCCGCGCAGCATCTGCGGCACCAGGAGTTCCCAAAAATCCCAGTCCTTGGTGATGCCGGATGCCATCCAGGTTCCGGCCGCGAAGCCGGCGAAGCCGAGCCCGATCAGCAGGCGCGGATCGACCTTGTTGACGAGCCGTCCAACGATCGGCGCGGCGACGAACATGCAGGCGCCGGAAACGAACATGGTCTCCCCGATCTGCAGCGAGGAATAGCCGCGTACGCGTGCCAGGAAGATCGGATAAACGTAGGTCAGGCCATAGAGCCCGACGCCCATCACGAAGGAGAACAGCGACCCGAAGGCGAAGTTCTTGTTCTGGAAAGCCGAAAGATCGACGATCGGCTGCCTGGCAGTAAAGGCTCGCCAGAAGAATAGCAGGCCGCCGAGCACCGAGGCCACGGCGCAGACCACGATGACGTTCTCGTCGAACCAGTTCTTCTGCGGCCCCTCTTCGAGCACATATTCCATGCCGCCGAGGAAGGCCGCCATGCCGAGAAAACCGAACCAGTCGAAGCGTTCGAGGAGCGACAGGTCCGGCTTGTCGAAATCGACCAGCACATAGGTCGCAAGCGTCACGATGATGCCGGGCACGACATTGATGAGGAACAGCCAGTGCCAGGAGAAGAGGTCGGTGAGGTAGCCGCCGACCGTCGGGCCGATGGTCGGCGCCAGCGTGGCGACGAGGCCGATCATCGGGCCGATGATGGGCTGCTTCTCACGCGGGAAGATGGTGAAGGCCGTGGCGAAGACGGTCGGGATCATGGCCCCGCCGATGAAACCCTGCAGCGCCCGGTAGACGATCATCGTGTTGATGTCGCTCGCCGTCGAGCACATGAAGCTCATTAGCGTGAAGCCGGCGCACGAGAAGGCGAAGAGGTAGCGGGTCGAGAAGGCGCGCGACAATATCCCCGACAGCGGGATCATGATGACTTCGGCGATGAGATAGCTCGTCTGCACCCAGGCGACCTCGTCCGAACTGGCCGAGAGGCCGGCCTGGATCTCGCTCAGCGAGGCCGAGACGATCTGGATGTCGAGGATCGCCATGAACATGCCGAAGACCATGGCGATGAAGGCGATAAGGCGCTTCGTGTCGGCCGCGGCAGCCTGCTTGGGAACGGTGGAAGGCGAGAGGGTGACGGCGCTCATCGGGATGACTCGAAAGTGGCAACCGGGCGGTTCGTCCGATCGTCAATGCGTGGACGTCTGGCGGCCGTCGGCGACGGTCGTCGCCTGGAGCGGTGTCGCCGCATCGACCTCGCCGCGCACCTTGCGGATCGCCTGATGCACGAGACCCTCGAGCCGTCCCGCCAGACCGTCGAGCCCGAGGGCGCTCACGAGCGAGGGCTTAGGCTCGTCGTCGGGCCGGGTATGGACGTCGACGACGACCGAGAGGCCGGGCCGCAGGATTCCCTCGCGGGCGATTGCGGGTGGCACCACGATGCGCACCGGGATGCGCTGCACGATCTTGGTGAAATTGCCGGTCGCGTTCTCGGGCGGCAGCAGCGAGAATTCCGCACCCGAGGCCGGGGCGATGCTCTCCACCGAGCCGACGACATCGCGATTCCCATAGGCGTCCGGCTTGATGACGACCTTCTGGCCTGGCTTGAGGCGGCCGATCTGGGTCTCCTTGAAATTTGCCGCCACATAGGCGGTATCAAGCGGCACCAGCGCGAGGAGCCGCGTGCCGGGCTGCACATACGAGCCCTGCTCGACCGACTTGTTGCCGACGATACCCTCGAACGGCGCCTTGACGACCGTGAAGGACAGGTCGCGATCGGCCTTGTCGAGCGTCGTCTGCAATTCGCCCATCACCTTCTCGGCCTCGATCTTCTGTGCTTTCAGCACATCAAGGGCGGCCACGGCGGCGGTGACGGCGGCAGCGGCATTGGCGACGGCCGCGGTGCTGCGGTCGCGGTCGGCGCGGGCCTCGTCGAGCTTCTGCTGGGTGCCGTAGGACGAGCGCATCAGGCTGTCGGCGCGCACGAATTCGGCTTCCGCACGCGTCGCATCGGCCTTGGCCGAGAGCAGCATGGCGCGCGCCTGCTCGATCGAGGCCTGCTGGGCGCCGACCTGCTTGCCGATGCGCTCGACCGTCGCCGTCTGCGTCGCCATGCGGGCCCGCGCGGCATCGACCGCGTTGCGATAGTCGCCGTCGTCGATGGTGGCGAGCACCTGGCCCTTGTGGACCGCCGCCCCGTCGACGACCGGCACGCTCGTCACATAACCGGGCACCTTGGCGGCGATGGCCGAGGTGTCGGCCTTGATATAGGCGTCATCGGTCGAGACGATGAAGCGTCCCTCCGTGAACCATTTGTAGCCCTCGTAGCCGCCCCCGCCGACGGCGGCCATGACGATGAGCGGCAAGACAATGCGCCGCCGCTTCCTCTTTGGCGGCAGGATTTCGCCGGTCCGCGGCACCTCGGCCGGCGGCGAACCCGCCTGGACCGCAATCGCCTGCTCCGAGGCGACAGCGCCCGGCGGCACGATTTTGGTTTCGCTGGCCATCTCTTCGACTGCCATCACCCTCTCCACGCATGCCCGACAGGATCGTTATGGATATTGACTGAACCGTTCGGTCAATCATTGACTTACCCCCGGAACTCGCCTAAATCAAGTGTTGACTGAACCGTTCGGTCAAATTTTGCGCGAGGAGGGTACCGTGAGCGCCGCCGATGTCCGGAATCGTAAGGCCGGAACGACGCCCGCCGCGGAGCCCCGCGAGGATAGCGCCAAGCGGCGTCAGATCATCGAGGGCGCCCGCAAGGTCTTCCTCGCAGACGGCTTCGACGGCGCCAGCATGAACGACATCGCCCGCGTCGCCGGCGTCTCCAAGGGCACGCTCTACGTCTATTTCACCAGCAAGGAAGAGCTCTTCGCCGCATTGATCCGCGAGGAAAAACAGGCTCAGGCCGAACGGCTTTGCCAGTTTGCCCAGGCCGATACGGACCTCCGAACGACGCTGATCGGGTTCGGCAGCCAATTGCTCGAGTTGATGCTGCGGCCGGACTCGATCGCCCAATTTCGGATCGTGGTTGCGGCAGGAGCGAAATTCCCCGCCATCGGCGAAGCCTTCTACGAAGCCGGCCCGGCCCACGGCCGCCGACGTCTGGCGCAGTTCCTCGACAGGCAGGCCGCCGCCGGACTGCTGGCGATTCCCGACACCGAGATGGCAGCGGCGCAATTCCTCGACCTCTGCAAGTCCGCCCATATGCTCAGGGCGGTGCTCGGCGTCGGCGCGGCCCCCTCGCGACCCAAGATCGAGGCCCATGTGACCCAGGCGGTCGACATGTTCATGAAGGCCTATGCGCCATAACCCAAGATCGCAGTGGAGTGCCTGCCTTGGTGTCTGCCGTGTCGTACTGGATCGGCCTGCCCGCTGCGGTTGTCGGCTCCGCGCTCTTGCGCTCGGGACTGCTAAAGACTGTTCCGCCAAGCGGCGGCTTCCGCCTCCGCCTTGGCGCTGTGCACGGCCACGAGGGCAACGGCGAGCTTCTCCTGTTCGGCCCGGACGCCGGGTGAGAGCTGGTCGATTCGCGCGGTGCTCTCAGGCGTGAGGCCTGAAAGCGCTCCGCACAAGCCACCGGCTATGCAACCGATCGTGTCGGTGTCGCGGCCGAAATTTGCGCTGAGAACGACCGCTTTCCAGGGATCGCCCTTGGCAAGGCGCGCCAGCGCCAGCGCGGCGGGAATCGTCTCGCGACTGTCGCAGATCACAGCCCGGCGGAACCGCGCGTGATAGGCCTTGCGGAAGTCCTTGAAGTCCGCTGCGGTGTCCGCCAGCTTCAAGGCCTCCACGACGAGCTCCCTCATTTCCTGACCGCTCCAGGGCCTGATCGCCATCACGGCGGCGTCCAGGATGTTGTCGAGCGTCGCCCCAGGCGACAACGCGGCTGCCGTGGCAGACGCGATCGCGGCGGCGCCGTCTTGGCAGAAGCCGTTCTGGGTGACGTGGATCAGGCTTCCAATCTCGACCGCCTGAGCGGCTGCGGCGCGTGGATGGCCGGCATTGACGATCCCGACGGGCGAGATCGCCATGCCGGAGGTCGAGGTCGGCATCGTGCCCTCCGCCAACGACCGGGGCGCGTAGTTGCGTGCGAGCTTCTCGACCGCGTGCAGGATCGAGGGGAAGAAGCGGTTGGATTTCTCCCCGAAGATCGTTTGGCGATGATCTCGCCATTGAGCCGCCCAATCGTCCGCGTTGGCGTGGCCCTGCGTGGCGATCAGCGCTGCGGCGAGGAAGTCGCGCATGATCACGTCGTCGGTGCCGTCGCCCTCGAAGGTCTCGACCCAACCGAAGCGGCGCTCGATTTCCTCCGGTTCGAGCAACTCCGTCGGCGAACCCATCGCGTCGCCGATCACCCCGAAGGCCAAGCACGCGAAGGCATGCTGTTCGAGCTGGGACAATACGCTGCTCGGAGCCAAGACGATCTCCCCTGCGGCACCCGCGCCCGAACTCACGGGCGAAATGGACCTTGGTCTCTTGCCGGAGGCCCAGATAGGCGTGGCGCTGCGCGTCGGTCAAGCAACGGACGACCTCCATAGCAACGACAACCAGGTCGGACGACCTCACGCCTGCGATCTCGCTCCCGATGGCCATCGACACTCTGGGGAAGCGACCAAGTCGTTCGGCGCCTCATAGCCGAACGTCGGCAATCCACTCGCGACGAACAGTTAAACCAAAACATCCTCGACACGCCGTTGACGCGGCACGGCGCGCGTGAGACCGCGGGGCCCGATGCCGACGAGACCCGACGCGACTCCTCACCGACCCGGCGATCCGGAGCTCTGCGGCGACCCGCTGATCGATGTCGAGCCCGGCGCACCGGCGACGCCCACGACCGGCATCCTGGCGCGGCTGATCCTCGGC
>CBDIBY010000007.1:0-193983 GCA_965277115.1 Lichenihabitans sp.
TGACGATGTTCGCCGCCATCCTGATGTTCGGCGAGCCCGGCGTCGATATCCTCTATCCCGACCCGGGTTTCCCGATCTACCGCTCGATGATCGAATTCACCGGCGCGCGGCCGGTGCCGATCCCCATGCGCGAAGCGAACGGCTTCGCCTTCTCGGCCACCGAGACGCTGGGGCTTGTCACGCCGCGCACCCGGCTCGTCATCTTGAATTCTCCCGCCAACCCGACCGGCGGCGTCACGCCGAAAGCCGAGATCGATGCGCTGGTGGCGGGCCTAGAAGCCCATCCCGACGTCGCGATCCTGTCGGACGAGATCTACGGCCAGATGATCTACGACGGGCTGGAGCACCGGACGCTGCTCGCCTATCCGTCGATCCGCGACCGGCTGATCATGCTCGATGGCTGGTCGAAGACCTATGCGATGACGGGCTGGCGCATGGGCTACGCCGTGTGGCCCGATGCGCTCGTCGACAAGATCAGGAAGCTCGCGGTCAATTCCTATTCCTGCGTCAACGCGCCGAGCCAGTGGGCGGCGCTGGCGGCGCTGACCGGGCCGCAGGATGGGGCGCATGCCATGGTGGCGGAATTCGACCGCCGGCGCGGCACCGTGGTCGAGGGCCTCAATGCCCTGCCGGGCGTCTCCTGCATCGTGCCCAAGGGCGCCTTCTATGCCTTCCCCAACATCGCCGCGACCGGCTGGAAGGCCAAGCCGCTCGCCTCCGCCTTGCTGGAGGAGGCCGGCGTCGCCACCGTCGGCGGCCCCGATTTCGGCGTCCATGGCGAAGGCTTCCTGCGGCTGAGCTATGCCAATTCGACGCCCAACATCCTCAAGGCGCTCGAGAGGATGGGCGAGTTCCTGCAGGCGAGCGCAAGGGGGAAGCGCATCGCCTGACGGCGCATCTTCGGCGTCGACCGAAGATGTACGGCAGGGTCGCGCCGGTCTGTAACATCGGCGCCGCAACGGCGAATAAGTCCTCAATCCCACTGTCGGAGGATCGCCATGCTGTCCCGCCTTTTGCCGCTCGGTCTCGCCTTTTTTTTGCCGATGGCAGTCGCCGCAGCCGCGGAGCGCCCCGTCGTCGTCGAATTGTTCACCTCGGAAGGCTGCTCGTCCTGTCCGCCGGCCGACGCCTTCCTGACCGATCTGTCGCGCAGCCGCTCGGATGTGCTGCCGCTCGCTTTCCACGTCACCTATTGGGACAGCCTCGGCTGGAAGGACCCGTTTTCGCTGCAAGTCGCGACGGCGCGCCAGGCGCGTTACGGCTCGAAGTTCGGCGATGGCTCCTATACGCCCGAGATGGTGGTCGACGGTGCCAGGGGCTTCGTCGGCTCGCGGCGAGGCGAAGGCGAGGCGGCGATCCGTGCGGCCCGCGACGAGGCACGGACCGCGGCCGCCGTCAGGGTCACTCGCCAGAACGGGCAAGTGTCCATCGCGATCGGCGCAGGCAGCGGCCAGGGTCGGGTGCTGCTGATCGGCTTCGATCCGCAGCATCGCACCACGGTCGGGCGCGGCGAGAACACCGGACGGACGCTGCTCGAATCGAACATCGTCCGCTCGGTCCGCTCCGTCGGCGAATGGTCGGGCTCGGCAATTGAGCTCAACGTGCCATCGCCGGCCGGGGCCGAGGTCGCGGTCCTGCTCGAAGCATCGGACGGCCGCATCGTCGGCGCCGCGCGGCTCGGAGGTTGAGTGCCTTTCGGGCGACCGTGATCATCCATCTCGACCCGCGCCGAATGTGGCGATGTGGTCCTTCCCCGGAACGGGGAAGGTGGCTCGGCCGCGAGCGGCCGAGCCGGATAGGGTGATAGCGTCACGCGGAGCTCCAACTGGCATTCGCGGACGGTGTGCCCCGCCCGTCGCCCAGAAGGGCGACACCCTCCCCGTGCCGGGGAGGGACTTCCCGACCCGTGCTTTCACGTTCACCAGAGTTGGGAAAACGCCCGACCACGGTAGCCCGATCAGGACCGGTACGATGACCTCATGCCGCATGCGTTTCTTCGTCTCCATGGCAGTCTTGCTTCCGGCTTTCATCGCCTCTTCGGCCCAGGCAGCCGCCACCGACTGGGTGGGCGACAAGAATGCGGCGGTGCGGCTGATCACCGCCGCCGACCATCTCGGTCAAGGCGCGACCGTCGACGCCGGACTCGAATTCCGCTTGGCCCCTGGCTGGCACGGCTACTGGCGCACGCCCGGCGACGCCGGCCTGCCGCCGGTGATCGACTGGTCGGGTTCGGAGAATATCGGGCGGGAAGAGCTTGCCTGGCCCGCGCCTACGCGCCTTGTCGTCGAAGGTCTGCAGAACAGCGTCTACGAGGGCGCGTTCGTGCTGCCGGCGACGCTCGGCCTGAACACCCCGGGCAACCCGGCCCACATCCACGTCACGGTCGCCTATGCGGCCTGTTCGGAGATCTGCGTCCCCTACCATGCCGAGCTTGCGCTCGACCTGCCGGCGGGATCTGGCGGCGCCTCGGCCGAAGCACCGCTGATCGCCGCGGCACGGAGCAAGGTGCCGGGCGCGCTGGAACACGCTAACCTGCAACTGGTGAACATCGGCGTCGAAGGCACTGGCGCCGCGCGGCGGCTCGTCGCCACGCTGCGCAGCACGGGAGTTCCCTTCGGACAGCCCGATCTCTTCCTCGAAGGCGCCGGCGAGGGCCTTCCCCCCGCGCCCGATGTGGCGCTGTCGGAGGGCGGCATGGTCGCCCGTCTCTCGGTTGCGCTGCCCGAGGCCGGCAAGACCGGCACGCCCCTGACCGCGACCTTGGTCGACGGTGACCGTGCGGCGGAATTCACGACCGGCCCCGCGGTGCTGCCCCCTGCGCGAGGCGCCCCTGCTGCCGGCTTGAGTCTTTGGGCCATCCTCGGCTCGGCGCTGCTCGGCGGCCTGATCCTCAACCTGATGCCCTGCGTGCTGCCGGTCCTGTCGATCAAGCTCTTCGGTCTGACCCGGCATGCGGGCGCCGGCCGACGCGCGATACGGCTCGGCTTCGTCGCGACGGCGCTCGGCATCGTCGCTTCATTTCTGCTCCTTGCGGGTGCACTCGTCGGGCTCGAATTGTCAGGCGCCACGCTCGGCTGGGGCATCCAGTTCCAGCAACCCTGGTTCCTGGCCGGCATGGCGAGCCTGACCGTGCTCTTCGCCGCGAGTTTCTTCGACTGGCTGCCGATCGGCCTGCCGGGTGCCGTCATGAACCTCGGCGGAGGCAGCACGCGCGGCCCGCTAGATCACGATGCTTTCGGATCGAGTCGATCCAAAATCATGAACGTGATCGATTCCAATATTTTAGAGCATGATGTCATCCGAAAACCCGTGCCGACTTTTCGGCATCATGCTCTGGTCGAGGCCTTCCTCGTCGGTGTCTTCGCCACGCTGCTGGCGACGCCCTGTTCGGCGCCTTTCGTCGGCACGGCAGTCGGATTCGCCCTGGCACGGGGGCCGGCCGAGATCGTCGGCGTATTCCTGTGCCTCGGCGCCGGCATGGCGCTGCCCTACGGCGCGGCGGCCTTGTTCCCGGGGGTCGTCCGCATCCTGCCGCGCCCCGGTCCCTGGATGATCCGGCTGCGCCAGATCCTCGGCGTCCTGCTGCTCGGCACCGCGGCCTGGCTACTCGTGGTTTTGTGGAGCACCGCGGGCGCCTGGATCGCGGGCTCGACCGGGATCGCCCTCGCCGCTTTGCTCCTGTATCGGGCCTGGGTCTCGCGCGAAACCTTCGAGGGCCGGCCATGGGGACGAGCGGTCACCGCCGCCCTGGTCGTCGCGCCGCTCGCCATCGCCCTCTTGCCGGCCGCGGCACCCTCGCGCGCCGCCATCGGACAGGATTGGCGGGCCTTCGATCCGGATGCCGTGCCGCGCCTCGTCGCCGAGGGCAAGGTGGTGCTGGTCGACGTGACGGCGACATGGTGCCTGACCTGCAAGGTCAACGAGCTGGCGGCATTGGGGCGGCCCGAGGTCGAGGCGCGGCTCGCTGAGCCCGATACGGTGCGCATGCGCGCCGACTGGAGCCGCCCCGATGCGGCGATCGCGGCCTATCTGCAGAGGTTCGGCCGCTACGGCATCCCGCTCGACGTGGTCTACGGGCCTGCACATCCGGAAGGCGAAGCCCTGCCGGAACTGCTGACGCCAAGCCTGGTGCTGGAGGCGCTCGACCGCGCCTCCGCGGGCGGACCCACCGCCGCCGCACGGGCCGATTAGGGGACGACGTCGACGGCCACCGCGATGTTGCTCGTGCCACTGTAGACGCGGCGGGCCATCGTCACCCCCGATGTCTGCAGGACGAACCGGTCCTTTCCGGTAAATCCGGGCCGCGAGACGTAGCGCCAGCTGTTGATCGACGGCGTCGTGACCACGCCGTTGGCCGGCGGCTGCGCGATCGTCATGGCCGATGCACCGCCGCCGTGCCAGTTGATTATCGAACCGCAAGGGCGGCCGCTCCTGGCGACCATGTGCATCTGGCTATCCTGGCCGAAGAACAGCCGAAAGGGAGCGATCCGGCAACCCGCCGCCGAGGCAGCGAGGGACGGCAGGACGAAGAGCAGGCTGAGACCGAGGCGGAGTGCATTCATGATCGATATCCGGTGGATGACCGGATCACTCTTTGTCCGCCCCTCGGCGCACTGCAATTTCCCGTTGTATTCACGGTTACCCCGAAGCCGCGAGGACCGGAGCGCGGATCGTCGGTGGCGTTGCAGATTTACATCGCACACCGCACCTCGCTCCCTTTTCTCCGGGCGACATCGCTCCCACATCATGATCAGCCGGCGGCCTCCGGGAGCCGGACTTTATCGGTGCGACCTGTCGCTTCGGGACAGGCCAGACCATGGAGCGAGACGTCATGAACTTCGAGAAATTCACCGAACGCGCCCGCGGCTTCGTGCAATCGGCCCAGGCGCTGGCCCTGCGCGAAGGCCACCAGCAGTTCACGCCTGAACATGTGCTCAAGGTCCTGCTCGACGACTCCGAGGGGCTCGCGGCCGGCCTCATCGACAAGGCGGGCGGGCGCTCGCGCGAAGCCCTGCAGCTCACCGAGCAGGCGCTGGCGAAACTGCCCAAGGTCGCCGGCGGCGGCGCGGGCCAGCTCTATCTCGCGCCCGGCACAGCGCGCCTCTTCGACCAGGCGGAGAAGATCGCCGAAAAGGCCGGCGACAGTTTCGTCACGGTCGAGCGGCTGCTGCTCGCCATCGCCATGGACAAGGGCACCGAGGCCGGCCGCATCCTGGAGCGCGCCGGCGTCACGCCGCAGGTCTTGAACTCGGCCATCGAGGATCTGCGCAAGGGCCGCACGGCCGATTCGGCCTCGGCCGAGAACGCCTATGATGCGCTCAAGAAATATGCCCGCGACCTGACCGAGGCGGCGCGTGCCGGCAAGCTCGACCCCGTGATCGGACGCGACGAGGAGATCCGCCGGTCCATCCAGGTGCTGTCGCGCCGCACCAAGAACAATCCCGTGCTGATCGGCGAGCCCGGCGTCGGCAAGACCGCCATCGTCGAAGGCCTGGCGTTGCGCATTGTCAACGGCGACGTGCCCGAGAGCCTGCACGACAAGAAGCTCCTGGCGCTCGACCTCGGCGCGCTGATCGCCGGCGCCAAATATCGCGGCGAGTTCGAGGAGCGGTTGAAAGCCGTGCTGAACGAGGTGACGGCCGCGGCAGGCTCGATCATCCTGTTCATCGACGAAATGCATACGCTGGTCGGGGCCGGCAAGGGCGAGGGCGCGATGGACGCGTCTAACCTGCTGAAACCCGCCCTCGCCCGTGGCGAACTGCACTGCATCGGCGCCACCACGCTCGACGAATACCGCAAGCATGTCGAGAAGGATGCGGCGCTGGCCCGACGCTTCCAGCCGGTCTTCGTGAGTGAACCCACCGTCGAAGACACGATCTCGATCCTGCGCGGCCTGAAGGAGAAATACGAGCTTCACCACGGCGTGCGGATCACCGATTCGGCGCTGGTCGCCGCCGCGACCCTGTCGCACCGCTACATCGCCGACCGCTTCCTGCCCGACAAGGCCATCGACCTCGTCGACGAGGCGGGCTCGCGCTTGCGAATGCAGGTCGATTCCAAGCCCGAGGCGCTCGACGAGCTCGACCGGCGCATCATCCAGCTCAAGATCGAGGTCGAGGCGCTGAAGAAGGAGCCCGATCCAGCCTCGAAGGAACGGCTGACGCGGCTCGAATCCGAGCTCGACGACCTACAGGAGAAGTCGGACGCCTTGACGGTGCGCTGGCGTGCCGAGAAGGACAAGCTCGGCTCGGCCCAGAAGCTCAAGGAGCAGCTCGAGGCGGCCCGCACCGAACTCGGCCAGGCGCAGCGCCGCGGCGAATACCAGCGCGCCGGCGAATTGACCTATGGGGTCATGCCGGATCTCGAAAAGCGGCTCGCCGAGGTCGAGCAGAAGGGCGGTGCGGCGCTGGTCGAGGAGGCGGTGACGGCCGACCATGTGGCGGGCGTCGTGTCGCGCTGGACCGGCGTGCCGGTCGACAAGATGCTCGAAGGCGAGCGCGAGAAGCTGCTGCATATGGAAGAGGCGCTGGCCAAACGCGTCATCGGCCAGGCGCCGGCGGTGCGCTCGGTCGCGACCGCGGTCAGGCGGGCGCGCGCCGGCCTGCAGGACCCCAACCGGCCGATCGGCTCCTTCATGTTCCTCGGGCCGACCGGCGTCGGCAAGACCGAACTCACCAAGGCGCTGGCCTCGTTCCTGTTCGACGACGAGACCGCCATGGTGCGGATCGACATGTCCGAATATATGGAGAAGCACTCGGTCGCCCGGCTGATCGGCGCTCCTCCGGGCTATGTCGGCTACGACGAGGGCGGCGCGCTCACGGAAGCGGTGCGGCGGCGGCCCTATCAGGTCGTGCTGTTCGACGAGGTGGAAAAAGCGCATCCGGACGTGTTCAACGTCCTGTTGCAGGTGCTCGACGACGGGCGGCTGACCGACGGCCAGGGCCGCACGGTCGATTTCCGCAACGTCTTGATTATCATGACCTCGAATCTCGGCTCCGAATATCTCGCCCTGCAGAAGGACGGCGAGGAGACGGCCAAGGTGCGCGACGCCGTGATGGGCGTGGTGCGCGGCCATTTTCGGCCGGAGTTCCTGAACCGGATCGACGAGATCATCCTCTTCCACCGGTTGCGGCGCGAGGACATGGCGGCGATCGTCGACATCCAGTTCGCTCGGCTGGCAAAACTCCTCGCCGACCGCAAGATCACGCTCGACCTCGACGCTCGGGCGCGGGCTTGGCTGGCGGAAAAAGGCTACGACCCGGCCTATGGCGCACGGCCGCTCAAGCGCGTGATCCAGAAGGCCGTGCAAGACCCGCTGGCCGAGCTCATCCTCGGTGGCGAGGTGCATGACGGCGATAGTGTGCCGATCACCGTCGGCAAGACGGGCCTGCGTGTCGGCGAGCGGGAGGAGGACGCGGACACGGTCGCGGAGGAAAGCGGCGGCCGCGTGGTGAGTTTCCCGAAGGGGGCGTGAGGGGTACTCAGGCTTTGAGACAAGGACGCCCGGCCATATAGCCGGGCGCGGTCTGTATGCCGTAACATGCTGCACGACCTTTCCGGCCCTGCGTCGAAGAGTTCCGGGCTGTGTTGAGGGAATTGGGTTCTCGAGGCCTCTGTGACATCCATAATGTGGCGGCGCGGCGCCTCGAAGATGGCGAACTATGTTGATTGCGGACGCTTTTCCTGCGTGAATCCGGTCACGGTTTCAGAAGCGCGAACACTCGTATCGCGGAGTCATGCCTCGTGAACTACTACGCTCCTCGACCGAAAGCGGCAGGGAAATGAGCTACGAACTGATATCGGATGATGAGTTTGCCAATCTTCCAATAGACAATGAGCGATGCTTCATAGAATTTGAGCGTATATGTCGTCGCAGCATGACGCGCATGATTGATGAGGATTCGTCGACAAATTTGGATCAAATCGTCAGAGAGCAATATATGAGTGCAGTCGCGGCGGTCGCCGGTGAATGCGGCATTCCTAATGTTTAATATAACCCGACTGACAATGGAAATCCTTGGGAGAAGTTCAGTCTATTCAGTTTAGCTGTTCAGGGAGAGATTGCCCGCCTCCGCATCAGACAGCGCGGTGAGCGGCACCCATACTCCGTCCTGCTGACGGGAAGCACCCGAACCAAAATTGAGCATTACATCAGTCGAATCCGTGATCTTGTCGCTTCATCAGGAATGGATCACGATCGAAAGGTCCGCCTTGATGAGAAATTGGATCAGTTAGCTTTGGAATTGGGTAGTCAGCGATTAGGTTTTGCGAAAACGATGGCAATCCTTGTTGGGATTACGACCTTGGTCGCAAGTGTCACTACGATTGCAGCCGAAGGACAGACCGCGATAACTCACATCATGCGGTTCATCGGTCAGGATAAAGAAAGTGAAGGCGCCGCGACACGTAGGTTGGCGCCACCGTCGAAGGCTCTGCCTGCGCCGGCTAACCCGAAGCCTTCGCCGCCTGTAAACCCTTCCAAGCCGCTAGTGATCGACGACGACATTCCATTCTGACGCTGGTCAGGTGCGTAGTTGCGTCGCTTCATCGTCGGTCTGCTTACGAACGGTTGAGCGGTCGCCATCGCTGTGCTTTATCGCGTCGGCGCTCAGCGCCTCGCGATGACGCGCCCGCTATCCTCACAGCTGAACCACAGCACCCGCGCCATGAACCGCGGCGATGAGCCCAAAGTCCCGGACGTTGCGGGTCAGGATCGGCAGGCCGCGCTTGGTGGCGTCAAGATAGATCAGCGCATCGAGGAGCAGTTCCTTGCGCTGATGCGACTGAAAACCCTGCGTGCGGCTCAGAAGGCCGGCGATCGTCCCCGCCCGCATCCAGACGTCGGCATCCGGAACGAGCAGGCGCGTGCGAGGCACGCGCTTGAAGAGGCCGAGATAGTGCTGGCGGACCGCCCTATAGCTCCGTGCGCTTGGCGAATAGGCCGCGACGCCCTGCATGAGTTCCACCAGGGCGACGACGCTGTGATAGTGCAGGCAGGCCGCCAGCCTGGCGCGGCTCTCGCGCTCGAGCCGTCCGGCCGCCATGTCGATATAGACGTTGGTGTCGAGGACGAGCCTGGCGCGAGCCTCCAAGGCGCCGAACGGCAGGCAGGGCGCGGTCTCGATCTGGCGGTCGCGCTTCTCCGGCTTGACCTGACGAAGGATCGTCTCCGCGTCAAAGCTCAAGCTGGTGGTCCGAACCCAAGGCGCCGAAGGTGTCGTCCATATAGGCCGCGACCGGGTCCGGAAGCGCAAGCGATGCCAGGGCGAGTTCGACGACGGCGGTCGTCGAGTCGAGCCCCGTTTGCCGCTTCGCCGCCGACAGGAGAGCCTCCGATGTCCGGATGCTGATCTGCGCGGTCTTGGCGCCTCCGAGAAGGCCCGCCGCCTCCGCCGCCTGGAGGATGGACTGCATAACGGTCTGGATCATGACGCACCTGCTATGCAATACAAATATGATATTTCGTCATACACAGCAAGCGCGCGGGAATACTTTTCCCCGAAAAACAATCGCGTCCCCGCAATGCGCGGCGCCGATCACTCGGACTCCCCTCTCACAGCACGCCGAACGTGTCGAAGGCCTCACGCGCGCTCATGCCGCCGCGAATGGCGGTCGCCACCCTGTTTTCCGTCGAGGCCTTGTCGAGCGCGGCCGCGACGGCCTCCTGCTCGACGCTGCGCGGGATGATCAGCACCCCCTCCCGGTCGCCGAAGACGAGGTCGCCGGGCGCGATGCGGATCCCGTCGATCTCGATCGCGGTGCGGAAGTCGATCACCTTGCCGCGAACGCCTTGGTCCTGCGCATAGAGGCCGCGACAGAAGGTCGGGAAATTCAGCGCCTCGATCCCTGCCGCGTCGCGAACGAAGCCGTTCAAGACGGCGCCGGCCGCCTTGAGGTGCCTGGCGCGGGTCGACATCAGCTCGCCCCAAAGCGCGTAGCGGAACGATCCGCCGCTCGCGATGTAGACCTCGTTCGATTTCAGATCGTCCAGCGCGTCCAGCATCAGGCCGAACGGGCGCGCGCCAAGGGGGCTACGTGTCGTGCTCGAAATGTCGTCGAACACGTCGGCTTCGAGCACCGGCATCGCACGGCCGACGATCTTCATGTTGGGGCGCAGGGGCGAGATCGCCTGCGGCAGGAACTGCCGCCGATGGCCCAGCTTGTCGAGGATGTCGCCGACCACGGCGGTAAAAAGCTTGTCGCGCAAGCTCGCGAACAAGGCGTCGTCGTCCATATCAGCCACCGGCCTTCTCCGAAAGTTACAGGGTTGCGGTCGAGACTTGCGGTGACAGGGCTGGTCTATATCAAAACGATCGGCTGGGCGCGGATCACCACCTGATGTTGGCGGAAATCGCTTTCGAGCTTTTCGCGGTAGGCACGCCACCAGGCCGCGTCGAGATCCTCGACCATCACCTCCATGACGACGATCTCGTCGCGGCTGGTGATCTCGCCGCGCTTCTTCCAGTGTCCTTCCGCCGGAGAGCGGGTATAGGCGGTCAGGCCGCCGAAGCGCTCGGTCAGTTCGGCGCCGATCACGTCGTAGTCCGCTTTGGAAAACAGGCGACGGTCGTTGTCGTAGGACGGCAGCAGGATCTGGATCAGGAACATCGTCGCCGCCTCCGAGATTCGTGCCGGCGTGGCGCCCCGATCATATACGCCGGGCGATGCAATCGGTCCCGCTTCGGACGGCAGAGTGTTCGGTCGCCCCCAACAACCTCAGTTCAGCGTGCGCTTGGCGTGCGGGCTGTCGAGCGAGAAGGCGGGGATCTCGATCGAGAAGCTGCGCCCCTCCGCGTCCGCCATCCGATAGGTGCCCGACATCACGCCGCTCGGGGTCGAGAGCGGGCAGCCCGAGGTGTAGCGGAAAGTCTCGCCCGGGTTGAGCACCGGCTGCTCGCCGACGACGCCGAGCCCCTTCACCACCTCGACGCGCCCCAGCGCATCGGTGATGATCCAGTGCCGCGCCACGAGCTGCACGACCGAGCGGCCGAGATTGGTGATCTCGATCGTATAGGCCCAGAAGAATCGGTTCTCCTCGGGCTCGGATCGCTCGTCGAGGTAGTCCGGCAGGACGGTGACCTGGATATCATGGGTGACGGCAGTGTACATGGCGGGGCATCGCGGCGGCCGATGGTGCCCATATTGGCATGCCGCGCCGCAATTGCCACCGTGCTCCGCGGGTTAGGGCGATTGGGCGAAGTAAAGGACCCGATTGCCCCGACGATCATCAGGCGGAGGCGACCAGGCTCGGGGTGCGGCGCGCCATCTGCAAAAGGCCGTGGGCCAGGTCCTCGATCAGGTCGTCGACATCCTCGAGACCCACCGACAGGCGCAGCATGCCCTCGCCGATGCCGAGCTCGGCCCGCGTCTCCGACGAGAGGCGCTGATGCGTCGTCGTCGCCGGATGGGTGACGAGGCTCTTGGCGTCGCCGAGATTGTTGGAGATGCCGATCACCGAGAGCGCGTTGGCGAGCCGGAAGGCGGCTGCCTTGCCGCCCTCGACCTCGAAGGCGACGAGCGTGCCGCCGCCCTTCATCTGGTGCCGCGCCAGTTCGGCCTGCGGATGGTCCGGGCGCCCGGGATAGAGCACGCGCGTCACGCCCGCCTCGGCGGCGAGGAAATCAGCGATGCGCACGGCCCCGGCCATCTGGGCGGCGACGCGCACCGGCAGCGTCTCAAGCCCCTTCAGCAGCACCCAGGCGTTGAAGGGCGACAGGGCCGGTCCCGTCTGGCGCAACAGGTTGTGCACATGGGTGTCGATGAAGGCCTTGCTCGCCAGGACCACTCCGCCGAGGCAGCGCCCCTGCCCGTCGATATGTTTCGTCGCCGAATAGACGACGCAATCGGCGCCGAGCGCCAGAGGGCTCTGCAGCAGCGGCGTGGCAAACACATTGTCGACGACGAGCGTCGCGCCTCCGTCATGAGCGATCTCGGCGACCGCCGCGATGTCGACAAGCTCGAGCGTCGGGTTGGTCGGACTTTCGAGGAACAGCGTCCGCGTGTTCGGCCGCATGGCGCGGCGCCACTGAGCGAGGTCGGTGCCATCGACCAGCGTCGAGGTGACGCCGAAGCGCGGCAGCAGGTCCTCGACGATGTAGCGGCAGGAGCCGAACAGCGCCTTGGCGGCGACGACATGGTCGCCGGCCTTGACCTGGCCCATCATGGCTGCCGTCACCGCCGCCATGCCGCTGGCGGTGGCCCGCGCCGCTTCCGCCCCTTCGAGGACGGCCATGCGGGCCTCGAACATCGCCACGGTCGGATTGGAGAAACGCGAGTAGATGAAGCCCGGCTCCTCGCCCTTGAAGCGCGCCTCCGCTGCTTCCATCGTGTCGTAGATGAAGCCCTGCGTCAGGAACATGGCCTCCGAGGTCTCGCCGAACGAGGATCGCATCGTGCCGCCATGCACCAGCCGGGTGGCGGGGCGCAGGGCACGCATATCCTGCGGGCGGCGGACGGAACCGGTCATGACGGAACTCCGGGTTGTGGCGGCAGACCCGGACGGCAGCGCCCGGCGCATCGCAGCCATAGACCCGGCCCAGCCGCGCCGCAAGAGGTTTGGACTGATAAAAAGGACGTTTCGTTCTACATTCCGGTTCCACCTTGGCGCGCCGCGATCGATCCGCTAGAGCATGATCGTCTGTTGCCGATCTGCTCCAGCTGAAGAGAGCGAGCACGTTCACCGGTTTAGGATCGCGAAGCGATCCAAACTAAACCGATCGTGCTCTAGGCATCGCGCGTCGCGTTCCTGTCCCTTTTCGAGATCCGGTTTCATGACACAGGCCGCAGCTTTCGCGCCGGGTCTCCTTGCCGCCCATCAGATCGAACGCCTGGTCGCCGAGCGGCACGTCTCCATGACGGATCGGGTTGCCGGCGCGGCGCCGCTGGTCCAGCCGGCGAGCCTCGACTTGAGGCTCGGCAGGCGGGCCTGGCGGGTGCGGGCGAGCTTCCTGCCGGGCGGCGAGCGCAGCGTCGCGCAAGGCATCGCGGCACAGCCAAGCCACGAGATCGATCTCGAAGCCGGCTCGATCCTCGAACCCGGCACCGTCACCATCGCCGAACTCGACGAGGCGCTGCGCCTGCCGGCCGCGCTCTCCGCCGCCGCCAACCCGAAAAGCTCCACCGGCCGCATCGACGTCTTCACCCGCGTCATCACCGATCGCGGCCGCCGCTTCGACCAGATCGCGCCCGGCTATTGCGGCCCGCTCTTCGCCGAGATCTCGCCACGCACCTTTCCGGTCAAGGTCAGGACGGGCTCCCGGCTGGCGCAGATCCGATTCAGCGCCGGCGACGGCCGGCTTGACGACAAGGGCCATCGCGCCTTGCATGCGTCGGCGCCTCTCGTCAGCGGGACGGCGCCGGTGATCGCCGGCGGCGTCGCGATCTCGGTCGACCTTGCCGGCTTCGGGCAGCCGGGGGATCAGGACGGCCGCCTCCTGGGCTACCGGGCCAAGCGCCATACGGGCATCATCGACGTCGACCTCGCGGGCCGGCTCGATCTCGCCGATTTCTGGGAGCCGATCTTCCTGCGCCAGCGCCGCGAGCTGATCCTCGATCCGGGCGAATTCTACATCCTCGCCTCGAAGGAGGCCGTGCGGGTGCCGGCCGATCATGCGGCCGAGATGACGCCGTTCGATCCCCTCGTCGGCGAGTTCAGGGTGCATTACGCGGGCTTCTTCGACCCCGGCTTCGGCGCCGACGAGGTGGGCGGGCTCGGCGCGCGCGCGGTGCTCGAAGTGCGCTCGCGCGACGTCCCCTTCGTGCTCGAGGACGGGCAGATCGTCGGGCGGCTGGTCTATGAGCGCATGTCGGAGACGCCGCGCCTGCTCTACGGCTCGGGCCTGGGCTCGAACTACCAGGCCCAGGGGCTCAAACTCTCCAAGCATTTCCGCTGAAGCGCGCCGTCTCGGCGGTCGTGCGCCGCATCCTCACGCCCCGACCGGGCGGCCCACCATGGTGACGAGCAGCGGCCCGGCCCCGAGCATGCGCTGCGACACCCGCCGCGCGTCGTCGAGCGTCACGGCCTCGATCAGCCCGTTGCGCTCGTCGAGATAGGTCACGTCGAAACCCTCGGTCTGCAAGTGTACGAGCTGGCTCGCGATCTTGAGCGACGTGTCGAAGCGCAGCGCATAGGAGCCGGTCAGGAACTTCTTCGCCTTGATCAGTTCCTCCTCGCTCGGTCCCTCGGCGGCCAGATTCGAGATCTCCTCCTGGATCACGGTGAGCGATTCGACGGCGCGCTCGTTCTTGGTCGAGGTGCCCCCGGCGAACATGCAGCTGTGGTCGAAGTTCGCGAGCTGCGAATAGACCGAATAGGCGAGGCCCCGCTTCTCCCGCACCTCGCGGAACAGCCGGGCCGAAAAGACGCCGCCGCCGAGGATATGGTTGACCACCACGGCCGCCATATGCTCCGGGTCCTTGCGCGGCACACCCGGCAGGCCGAACCTGATGGTCGATTGCGGAATGTCGAGGTCGATCACCTGCGGCGTGCCGCCCGGTGCCGGCGCGACATCGGTAATGGGGCGCAGGTCGCCCGTGGCGGGGAGCGTGGCGAAGGCGAGGTCGAGCATGCGGCCGACAGTCTCGGCGTCAATGGCGCCGACGACCGCGATCTTGAGGTCGCGACGGACCAGCATCGCGCGGTAGAGAGCCATCATCTCGTCGCGGCCGATCCCCGGCAGGCTCTCCAGCGTGCCACGGATCGGCAGGCCATAGGGGTGGCCCGGATAGGCCGACGCCCGGAAGGCCCGACTCGCAACCGCGTCCGGATCCTTGCTCTCGTGCCGCAGGCCGGCCATGAGCTGGGCGCGGACGCGCTCGATCGCATCGGCATCGAGGCGTGGCGCATTGAGCGCCAGCCGCAGCAGGTCGAAGGCGGCCTCCGTGTTGCGGCTCAGGGTCTTGAGCCGGCCTGACAGCCCGTCGCGTTCGGAGCCGAACGAAATCTCGATCGCCTTGTCGTCGAGGGCGCGATGGAACTCGGCGGAATCGAGGTCGCCGGCGCCCTCGTCGAGCAGCGACGACAGCATTGTGGAGGTGCCGGGCTTGCCGGGGGCGTCCTGCGACGCGCCTCCCTTGAAGGTGAAGTCGCAAGCGACCAGCGGCACCGCATAGTCTTCGACGAGCCAAGCCTCGACCCCGCCGGGCGAGCGGATCTTCTGCACGATGGAAGCGCGGGCGCCGAGCTTGTCGGCAACTTGGATTGTCATGATCTCGATCCGCAACGCGACTGGTATTGGGAGAGGCGCGCTGGCCGCCCGGCGGCTTCGGTCAAGCCGCGGCCTCGGCGGGCATGAGGAAGCCGGTGACGCTGCGGCGCTTGGTCAGCCAGGTCGCCGCCGCCTTGCGCACGTCCTCCGCCGTCACCGCATCGATGCGGGCGGGCCAGGCGGCGACGTCCTCGGTGGTCAGGCCGGTCGTCAAGGCAGCGCCGTACCAGCGCGCCAGCGTCGCCTGGTTGTCCTGGGCATAGACGGCCTCGGCGATGAGGCGCGTCTTGGCGCGGTGCAGATCCTCGGCCTCGGCCGGCTCGGTCGAGACCCCGGCGATCGAGCGTTCGAGGGCGGCATCGAGCGTCTCGAGCGTCACCTCCTGGGTGGGGATTGCCCAGACATAGAAACGGGTATCGTCGAGCGAGGTGCCCATGTAATAGGCCCCGGCCGCCACGGCGATCTTTTGGTCGAGGACGAGGTCGCGATAGAGCAGGCTCGTCTGGCCGCCGCCGAAATGATGCGCCAGGACTTCGAGCGCCGCACCTTCCGCCTTGCCGGTGAAGTAGGACGGGACGAGATAGACGCGCTGGACGCTCGGCTGTTCAACCTTGGGATCGGCCAGGGTCACGAGACGATGGGCATGGGGCGGCGGTTCCTGGGGGCGCGTGCGCTTTGGCGTCTCGCCGCGTGCCGCGATCTTGCCGTAGGTCGATTTCGCGAGCGCCTCGACATCCTCGTAGGATACGTCGCCCGCCACGACCAGGACCGCATTCTCCGGCGTGTAGAAGCGCTCGTAATAGGCGAGCGCGTCGCGCCGGTCGAGCGTCTCGATCTCGTGTTTCCAGCCGATGATCGGCTTGCCGTAAGGGTGATGGGTGAACAGCGTCGCCTGGACGCTCTCGCTCAACTGGGCCGAGGGATCGGTGTCGGTGCGCATGCGCCGCTCTTCGAGCACGACATCGCGCTCGGGGTCGACGACCTCGTCGCTCAGCACCAGGCCGATCATCCGGTCGGCCTCGAACTCCATCAGCGTGCCGAGATGCTCCTTCGCGGCCCGCTGGAAATAGGCCGTGTAGTCGTTCGACGTGAAGGCGTTTTCCTGGCCGCCCAGTTCCGCGACGACCTCGGAGAACACGCCCTTCGGATGCCGCCCGGTGCCCTTGAACATCAGGTGTTCGAGAAAATGCGCGATCCCCGACTTGCCCAGAGGGTCGTCGGCCGAGCCGTTGCGATACCAGACCATGTGGGTGACGACGGGCGCCCGGTGATCGGGAATGACCACGAGCTGCATGCCGTTGTCGAGCGTGCCGTGGCGGATCACCGGACCGGCGGGTTGCTCTCCCGTGGCACCGGCGGGAGTGAGGCCGGGCGTCGAACCGGGGCTTTGCGATGGAAAGGCGGAGGCTCGGACCATGAGGCAGGACGGTGCTCTGAAGGGATGACGGCGACGAGGTCCGGACCAGCGAACCTACGCCGCACCGCTCCTGAGGCCTTATCCCAATGTGACAATTCTTGCCGAAATGTCAAAGACATCTCGCGCCGTGCAGGCGCCGTCACTTGTATCTTGCCGGCAGGCGAGCCGGCGCCACGCGCTATTCGTCCGTCTTATGGGTCGGTCTCAGGAAGGCACGCGGATCGGACGGGTCGGACCGGTCGGGCGGCGCCTCGGCCGTCGCCTTCATGACCCGCGTCGGCATCATATAGCCTTTCGGCGGCTGCGTGAGGTAGACGCGCTCGGGCTCCTGGCCGGGCACAAGCTGATCCTTGGCGTCGGGGTTGTTGGCCGCGAAGGCATCGCCTTGCCGCTTGAGTTCGTCCGGGCTCAGCAGCAGACAATTGCGGGAATTGTTGCCGTTGAGGCAGTCGCTCGATCGTCCCGGCCCTTCGGCGGCCTCGCCGCGCTGCTTGGCGAGTTCGCCCGGCGCGATGATATTCCCGTCATGGTCCGTCGATTGACGCGGCGCGAGGGCCTCACCCGCCTCCTTGCGACGGGCCAGGACGTCCGGATCCTGTGGCCAGTCGGCGGTATGCTTAAGCCCAGCACCGGGCTTGGGCAGGCCTGGCTGTGGCGGCAGGACGAGCGGCGGCCGCTCGCGATAGTGAATCTCCGGCGACCGATCGACCTTGATGACGCCGAGGGCTCCGAAAAGCGAGGAGAAGACGTTGGCGTAGCCATCGTCGGCGGCCCGGACCGGGGAGGTCGCAGCCAACCCAAGCGCCATCACGCCCGTTGCCAGGATCGAACCGCCATACCGGACCAGCGATACCGTCATGAACCCCTCCCTGGCCGGCACAGAAAAAATTTCGGTGGCCGCGGAACCAAATTCCTAGCACGAAAAAGGCGGCAATTTAGGGGCGGACGCCCGGGGGCTCCACCACAGCCTCCCGATGCGGCGACACCATGTCGACGAGCAGCAGCGCTACGCCCACGACGATAGCACAGTCGGCGCCGTTGAAAATATACCAGTGGAAACCGCCGACATGGAAATAGACGAAGTCGGCGACCGCCCCATAGGCGACGCGATCGACGACATTGCCGAGGGCGCCCCCGATCAGCAGGCCGAGCGCGATACCCGTCAACGGCGAGCGGACCCGCCACAGCCAGACGCCGAGAAGCCCGATCGCCGCCAGCGTGCCGGCGATCAGAAGCCATCGGCCAGCATCGCTGTCGGCCGTGAGCAGCGAATAGGAAATGCCGCGGTTCCAGGCCATGACGAGGTCGAGCCAGGGCATGAGCCGGACCTGCTGACGGCCGGGCAGGTCGAAAATCCGCAGCAGCCAAAGCTTCGAGGCCTGGTCGACCACGAGGGCTAGGAGC
This sequence comes from Lichenihabitans sp., assembly GCA_965277115.1. Classification (GTDB taxonomy): domain Bacteria; phylum Pseudomonadota; class Alphaproteobacteria; order Rhizobiales; family Beijerinckiaceae; genus Lichenihabitans. The sequence goes on from CBDIBY010000007.1 coordinate 18,028, forward strand.
GCCATGCCGACGCCGAGGCGGCGGATCCGACCGGCGGACGGGAGACGGGAGGCGGCGATAGGCATGGCTCCGGACATGAGCGGGATCAGGATTCGGCCAGGATCGCGCGCGCCTCGTCGGCATCGATCCGCATCCGCGCGACCAGGGCGTCGACGGTGTCGAACCTGGCCTCGCCCCTGATCCACTCGACGAAGTCGACCTCGATCGTCCGGCCGTAGAGGTCGCCGTCGAAATCGAACAGATAGGTCTCGAGCAGCGGCGGCCCGTTGTCGAAGGTCGGCCGGCGGCCGAAGCTCGCCACGCCGCCATAAACCACACCCTCGACCGCCGCCCTGACGGCGTAGATCCCGTGGGCGAGGCGCGACGAAGGGTCGAGCGCCAGATTGGCGGTCGGGACGCCGAGCGTCCGGCCGAGCTTCCTGCCGTGCAACACCTCGCCGAGCACGAAGTAATCGTGGCCGAGGAGATCCGCCGCCGCGCCGACGTCGCCTCGTTCGAGCAGGCCGCGGATGGCGGTGGAGGAGACGGCATCGAGCGCGCCGCGCTCGTCGGCGAGAATCTTGTCGATCACCGAAACCCCGAAGCCGTAGCGGCGGCCGGCCTCGCTGAGATAGGCGGGCGAGCCGGCGCGGGCGCGGCCGAAATGGAAGTCGTAGCCGACCACCGCCGCCGCGATGCCGAGCTCCCCCACCAGGACCTGGCTCACGAAATCCTCGGCGCTCAGGCCCGCGAAGGCCCGGTCAAAACCCTTCACGATCATGCCGTCTGCCCCGCCGTATCGCGCCAGGGCGAGCGCCTTGGCCGGCATCGGCGTCAGCCGGAAGATGGCCGATCTCCCCGCGAAGAGGTCGGCCGGGTGCGGCTCGAAAGTCAGGACCGTGCAGGGACGGTCGAGATCGCGCGCCAGTGCCCGCGCCCGGGCGATGACGGCCTGATGGCCGCGATGGACGCCGTCGAAATTGCCGATCGCGACGACGCTCGCCTCGAGCCCGGCCGGGGCTGCGAGGGGATCGACCGCGACATGGAACGTTGGAGGAAGAGATGCGCGCAAGCCGCCAGGAATCCAACAAGAGGGACGCCAAGTCCCGCCGCCTGACCTACCAGACCAGACGGGTGATCGCCAGGGCCGGCCGTTCCCCGGCCTCGGCGAGAAGCCGCGCGAGCCCGTCCGGATCGATGGCACCGGTCACCGCATCCAGCGTCTCCTCGCGGTGAATGCCTGTCGTCACGAAGAGCGCGTCGAGCCCTTGCCCACGGGCGCCGGCAATGTCGGTCGGCAGGCCGTCGCCGACCGCCAGCACGCGGGCCGCCGCGATCGGTGTGCCGCGACGCTCGGCCGCGATGTCGAGCGCCACGCGATAGATCGGCGCATGCGGCTTGCCGGCATAGAGCACGGTGCCGCCCAGTTCGGCATAAAGCTGCGCCAGGGCGCCGCCACAGAAGATCAGCCGGTCACCGACATGGACGACGATGTCCGGATTGGCGCAGATCATGTCGAGGCGACGGGCCAGCATGGCGGCGAGCACGCCGGCGTAATCCTGAGGCGTCTCCACCGCGTCGTCGACGAGGCCGGTGCAGATGCAATAGGCGGCCTCGGCGGCCGGGGCGAGCAGCGGTGCATGGCCGGTCTTGGTCGCCACTTCCGCGAACAGCGCGAGATCGCGCGGCGGCCCGATATGATAGGCTGGCCGGCCACCCCGGTCCGCGATCAGCGCTATCGTCGCGTCGCCCGAGGTGACGATGGCGTCATAAGCGTCGCGCGGCACGCCGAGTCCGTCGAGTTGGAGGACGACGGACTCCTGCGGCCGCGGCGCGTTGGTCAGCAGCACCACCGTGCCACCCTCGGCACGAAAGCGCGCCAGCGCATCGGCGGCGGCCGGAAAGGCGCGGCAGCCGTCGTGCACGACGCCCCACACGTCGCAGAGCAGCACATCGTAGCGACCGGCGAGAGCGTGCAGGCCGGGGAGAATCCGGCAAGGGGCCGAGGCGGAGACGTCGATCATGGTGCGGCGGCTAGGCCCGGGACTGGCCGCTGTCAAGGCTGCGACCTAGATCTAGGCGTGCGGAAGCCCGGAGCCTCGACCGGCGCCGAGGCTTCACGCGATCCCCAATCAAGGAGGCGCAACCCGTGTCGATCAAGCCGCTATTCACCGCCCATGCCACCGCCACCGGCGGCCGCAACGGCAAGACCTCGGCCGACGATGGCTCGGTCAGCGTCACGCTCTCGGTGCCCAAGGAGATGGGCGGCCCAGGCAAGGAGGGCACCACCACGCCGGAACACCTCTTCGCCGCCGGCTACGCGGCCTGTTTCGGCGGCGCGCTCGACTTCGTCGCCAAGCAGCACAAGAAGGATGCGACGGGCGCCACCGTCACCGCCGCGGTCTCGATCGGGCCGCGCGACGCCGGCGGCTTCGGCATCGCTGTCAAGCTCCACGTAGTCGACAGGCACCTGCCGCAGGCCGAGCTGCAGGAGCTCGCCAACGAGGCGCACGAGAAGATCTGCCCCTACAGCCATGCGACGCGCAACAACGTCGCCGTGGACCTGAGCGTCGAAGGCGCCTAAGAAGGCGCCAATGCGCCGCGGGCCTCCTCGATGGGCACGCGGCGCCGGCCCACCCCTTTTGAACGAGCCTCGCCATGCCGTCATCCGCTTCCGCTTTCGCCCCTCAGGCCGAGATCCCCAACGATCTCGAAGCGTTCTGGATGCCCTACACCGCCAATCGCTCGTTCAAGAGCAAGCCGCGGATGATCGTGCGGGCCAAGGACATGTTCTACTATACGCCCGAGAACCGGGCCATCATGGACGGCACCGCCGGCCTGTGGTGTACCAATGCTGGCCATAACCGCGATCCGATCGTCAGCGCCATCCAGGCCCAGGCCGCGGAGCTCGACTTCGCCCCGACCTTCCAGTTCGGCCATCCGAGGGCCTTCCAGGTCGCCTCGCGCATCGCCGCCTTGGCGCCGGCCGACCTCGACCATGTGTTCTTCACCAATTCCGGTTCGGAGGCGGCCGATACGGCGCTCAAGATCGCCATAGCCTACAACAACGTCCGGGGCCAGGGCTCGCGCCAGCGGCTCATCGGGCGCGAACGTGGCTATCATGGCTGCGGTTTCGGCGGCATCTCGGTCGGCGGCATCGTCTCCAACCGGAAGCATTTCGGCTCCATGCTGTCCGGGGTCGACCACCTGTCCCATACCTACAATCGCGAGCACCAGGCCTTCACCAAGGGCGAGCCCGAGTGGGGCGCGCACCTGGCCGACGACCTCGACCGGATCGTGGCGCTGCACGATGCCTCGACGATCGCCGCCGTAATGGTCGAGCCGATGGCCGGCTCGACCGGCGTGCTGCCGCCGCCGAAGGGCTATCTGCAGCGGTTGCGCGCCATCTGCGACAAGCATGGCATCCTCTTGATCTTCGACGAGGTCATCACCGGCTTCGGCCGGCTCGGCGCGTCTTTCGCGGCGGAGCGCTACGGCGTCGTGCCGGACATGATCACCTTCGCCAAGGGCGTGACCTCGGGCGCCGTGCCGATGGGCGGCGTCATCGTGAGAAAGCACATCTACGACCAATTCATGAACGGTCCGGAGAACGCCATCGAGCTGTTCCACGGCTATACCTATTCGGCCCACCCGTTGGCCTGCGCCGCGGCGCTAGCCACGCTCGATCTCTACCGCGACGAGAACCTGTTCGAGCACGCCAAGGCGCTGGAGCCGGTCTGGGCCGAGGCGATCCATGGTCTCAAGGGCCTGCCCAACGTGCTCGATATCCGAACGGTCGGACTCGTCGGCGCCATCGATCTCGCTTCCAAGCCCGACGCGGTCGGCGCCCGTGGCTTCGAGGCGATGGACCGCGCCTTCCACGAGCAGGGCCTCATGGTGCGCATGACGGGCGACACGCTGGCGCTGACCCCGCCGCTGATCATCACCGAGGCGCAAATCGGCGAACTCGCCGACAAGCTCAGGCGGATCATCTCGGCCGTGCACTAGCGCTTCCCTTCTCCCGTTCACGGGAGCATCGGGTCCCATCCCGGCAAGCCGGGATGGGACCCGGTTGGCCCGACGCAGTCGGGCCGGTTGAGGGGAGAGAAACCCCGCATCGTCCGAGGTTTCCCTCATCCGTCGCCGCTTTGCGTCGACACCTTCTCCCGCGAGCGGGAGAAGGGATGCTCATCCCGGAAAGCCATGACCGACCAACAGCCGTCCTCCGTCAAAGCCCGCCTGCCGCGCGGGCTCGTCGACCGCGGCCCAGCCGACATCGCCGCGACCGAGCGGCTGATGGCCAAGATCCGCGAGACCTACGAGCTTTACGGCTTCGAGGCGGTCGAGACGCCGTTCATCGAATATACCGAGGCGCTGGGCAAATTCCTGCCCGACCTCGATCGGCCGAACGAGGGCGTCTTCTCGTTCAAGGACGACGACGAGAGCTGGCTGTCGCTGCGCTACGACCTCACCGCGCCGCTCGCCCGCTACGTGGCCGAACATTACGACGCGCTGCCGAAGCCCTACCGCTCCTATCGGGCCGGGCCGGTGTTCCGCAACGAGAAGCCGGGACCGGGGCGCTTCCGCCAGTTCCTGCAATTCGACGCCGACACGGTCGGCTCGGCCTCGGTCGCAGCCGATGCCGAGATCTGCATGATGGCGGCCGATGCGTTGGAAAACCTCGGCATTCCGCGCGGCGACTATGTGGTCAAGGTCAACAACCGCAAGATCCTCGACGGCGTGATGGAGGCGATCGGCCTCGGCGGGGCAGAGGCGGCGGGGCGGCGGCTCATCGTGCTGCGCGCCATCGACAAGCTCGACCGGCTCGGTCTTGCCGGGGTGGAGGCCCTGCTCGGCGCAGGCCGCAAAGACGAGAGCGGCGACTTCACAAAAGGCGCGGGGCTGGACGAGGCGCAGACTGTGGCTGTGATCAACCGTCTGACGGTCGATCTGACCAGCGACGACACCGGCATCGTCCTTGGAGGACCGGCACGCGAAATCGGGCAGCCACTCGGCGAAGCGGCCGAATCGGAAGGCTTCGCCGAACTCGCCGAGATCAGACGACTTGTCCGGGCCGCCGGATACGGATCGGATCGGATCCGCATCGACCCCTCCGTCGTCCGCGGCCTCGAATATTACACCGGGCCTGTCTTCGAGGCGGAGCTGACCTTCACGGTGGCGGGCGAGGACGGTCGGCCCATTCGCTTCGGTTCGGTGGGCGGTGGCGGCCGCTACGACGGACTCGTCGAGCGTTTTCGCGGCGAGCGCGTGCCGGCCACGGGGTTTTCCGTTGGCGTGTCGCGGTTGGTCGCGGCGCTGCGGGCGATCAATTCGCCGCTCCTCGGCGAGGCCAAGCCACGCGGCCCCGTCCTGGTGCTGGTGCTCGACCGCGACCAGCTCGGCCACTATACCGCGCTGGTGGCACGGCTGCGCGCCGCCGGCATCGCCTCCGAGCTCTATCTCGGGTCGGCCGGCATGAACGCCCAGCTCAAATATGCCGACCGCCGCAATTCGCCCTGCGCCGTGATCCAGGGCTCGAACGAGCGCGACGCCCCGGGAGGCCCGCAGGTCATGATACGCGACCTGCGGCTCGGCGCCGAACTGGCCAAAGGCTCCAAGGACCGTGCCGATTATCTCGAACTGCGTCAGAGGGCGCAGTTCCCGGTCGCCGAGGACGCCATGGTCGCTGCCGTACAAGAGGTTGTGGGCCGGACATACTAAGTCACTTATTAGTTTAATACTGAACTAAGTCGACAGCTGTGGCACCTGTATAAATTTTAATCCTGAGACTCTTGGAAGCAATCGCCCCATATATTATCTTCATGCTCACTTGATCCGGGCCCCTCTGGCGCCGACCCCGAAATGGGCGGCGCGATGTCGGATCAGTCCGCGCAACGCCTTCCGGCGTCCGCCGATCTGGTCCGGGTCCGAGGGTGAAGCCTTCAAGGACGGGATCGGACCGGCTCCGCGCGGTCCCTTGGTTCCTTGGAGGATGTTCATGTCCAACCTGTCCCCGCGTCACGCCGCTGCCATCACACCGGTCGCCGTCGCGACGGAAGCTGCCATCGCGCGCAACGGCGACTTCATGGAGGCGCTGGTCGCCGCGGGCGCCCTCATCGCTCATGCGGACGGCGAAATGGCGGGCGCGGAACGCCGCCGGCTGCTCGGCCTGGTGCGCAGCCACGCAACCCTGTCGGTCTTCTCGCGCGAGCAGATCGTCGACGAAATGGCGGTGCACGAGGCCAATTTCCGGCTCGACCCCGAAGTCGCGCAGATCCTCGCGCGGGAAAAACTGATGCCGATCGCCGGCCAGCCGAAGCTCTCGCGGCTCGTCGTCAATGCCTGCCGCGAGATCATGCCGGCAGACGGCGTACTCCACCCGGCCGAATATCGCGTGCTCGGCGAGATCCGCGCGATGCTCGGCCTCGCCGATCCCGCGCGATCCCGAGGTGCATCGCGGCAGTAGCGGCGGCAGCATTCCTCATCCGTCGCCGCATTGCGTCGACACCTTTTCCCGTAAACGGGAGAAGGGATCCCAATCAGTTCTTCAGCCCCGCGTCGAATATCTTGCGGCACTCGGGGCTGAGTTGCGCTCTCTTCTGCCCCATGCAGGCGGTGATCTTGGCCTCGTCGGGGACGAAGTCGCCGCAAAGCCGCGTCGCGTCGCCGTAGCAGGCCTGTTCGGCCCGCTGGCGCGCCGTTCCGCTGACACGGCCGGGCATCTTGGCCTCAGCCGCGGATCCGAAGAGGCTCGCCGCGATCGCGGCAGCCAGCAGAATACGTCCCGTGATCATCCCGTTCCCCCCGGTTCGGCCCGGCCGGACCCCACCTGGCTCAGGCCCACACCTCGAACCGCGCCGCGACCATCCTCATGAAGGCATCGCGGCGCGTAGGCGTCGTATGGTTCATGTCATGCAGAGCCAGGTATTCGCAAGCCGCACCTTGGGCCATCTGGACCCGGAGGGCACGCTTGAAGAAGCGCTTGGGCGGGTCGCCGGCCAGCAGCGTCCGCCAGCGGTCGCCGCCATAGGTGCACACGGCCGCGAGCCGCCGGATGTGGCGCAGCGTGAAGGCGAGATTGCCGCGGGCATCGATGTCGAAGGCGACGCCGGGAATCAGCACCCGGTCGACGTAGCCCTTGAGGATTGCCGGAAAGCCGTAGTTCCATACGGGATGGACCAGCACCAGCGCCTCGGCCGCCTTGAGGCGCCTGATATGATCGGCGACACCCGTCCGGTTCAGCGCCGTGTCGTGATAGGCGATGCGCTCCTGTCGCGACATCACCGGATCGAATTTCTCCGCGTAGAGGTCGCAATCGTCGACCGCATGGCCACGGTCCTTCAGCACCGTCACCACGCGATCGTGCAGCGCGGCGACGTAGCTCGTCTCGACCGGATGGGCATAAAGCACCAGCACCCGCATCGCGTCAGCGGGCCTCGGCGAGCGAAGGGAACAGATAGGTCTTGCCGGAGGCGAAGTCGAAAGCCGGATCCTCCCAGGCGATCATCTTGCCAGGGTTGAGCAGGCCTTGCGGGTCTGCCTCGCGCTTGAAGGCGAGCTGCGCCGCATCGGTCTGTTTCATGCCACCCTCCTCCAGCGTGTAGCGATGAGGGTTGAAGATCGGCGCCCCCATGTCCTCATGGATGCGGATGATCTCGTCGAGCCGCTCCTCGGTGGTGTAGCGCACCAGCGGCAGGCCGAAACAGGTGACCTTGCCGTTGTAGCGCGAGACTTCGAGGTGACCCATCACCTCTTCGCCGAAGCGCGCATGGACGTCGCGCACGAGGCGGAGCTGATCCGGGAAGGGGTAGAGCGCCTGCAGGTAGGTGATGGCGGGATCGACCCGCAGCGCCCGCAAGGTCGTGTGATTCCAGGCGAGCTCATAGTTCGGCGGCAGGCCCTCCTTCTCGGCCTCGGAGGCACGCGACGCGTCGAACAGGATCTCGGCGCCCGCGAATCGACCGCAGAACACCCCGAAGGCCTCCATCGCATGGGCGGCGACCATCAGGATAACGACGCTGCGGCCTGGCGGAATGAGCTTGCGATGGCGCAGGAAATAGCGCTCGGGCGCCGGCGCCGCCACCGGAGTGATGAGCTTGGTGAGAATGCCGTCCTGCTCGCCGAGTTCGTTGCCGAAGCGGGCCGCCGTCTCGAAGCTCTCGAAGCCGACGATGACGTCGACCCAATCGTAGGCCGCCGCGAGCGGCATCTCGACCTCGGTGATGATACCGTTGGTGCCATAGGCATGGGCGACCTTCGACAGGTCGGCACCGGTGATGCGCACGAGCCGCGGGGCAGCCTCCATCGTGGCGACCGTGACGGCCAAGATGTTGCCGAGATCGCGCAACCCGCCCCAGTTGATCGAGCCGACGCCGCTGGAGCCGCCAGCGATGAAGCCGCCGATGGAGGCCGTATTGTAGGTCGAGGGATGCATGCGCAGTTCCTGCGCCGAAGACTGGGCGCGGGCCTGCCGGTCGATCTCGGCGAGAACCGCGCCGGGACCGCAGCGCAGCCGGCCGGGCGCGATCGCCTCGATTCGATTCATCTCGGCGAGGTTCAGCACCACGCCGCCCGAAATCGGCATGGCCTGGCCGTAATTGCCGGTGCCCGAGCCGCGCGGCGTCACCGGGATGCCAAGCGCGTGAGCGCCGGCCAGCGTCTCGACGACCTCGGCGGCATCGGCCGGCGTGACGACGATGTCGCCAATCACGCTATCCAGCTGGCGCTTGAGGATCGGCGAATACCAGTAGAAGTCGCGACTCTTCTGCTTGACCAATGCCGGATGTGTCTCGTGGCGGATCGGGCCGAGCCGCGCCTTGAGCCCGTCGATGTCATAGCGCGCGCTCATGGCTTGAGGCCCTTCAGATGATCGAGGTTCGCGTAGACGGGCGGCACGGCGGCGATAGGCCGGCCGTGCCGGATCACGGTACGATCGGACTGCGGCCGGGCCAGCCATTCGGTCATGGTGCGGGCGGTGAACAGGATGAGATCCGCCGGCAGGCCGGCACCGATCCGGCCTCGGTCCGGCAAGCGCATGATCCCGGCCGGCGTCGCCGCGATGGTGCGCGCCCAATCACCGAACGGATGGTCGAGATGGAGGATGCGGGTGCCCTCGCGCCAGACCTCCGCCATATCGAGGTCGCCGTGGGCGTAAAAACTGTCGCGCGTATTGTCGCTGGCGATCATCACCGGCACGCCGGCCGTGGCCAATTCCTTGAAGGCAGTGGTGCCGCGCCAGCGCGGCGTCCCGCCGTCCCGTGCCTGCAGATACATGTTGCACATCGGCAGCGAGACGACCGCGATACCGGCGCGGGCCACGAGGTCGATGGTGCGCTTGCGCTCGTCCTCGGGCAGCACCGCGAGCGAGCAGCAATGGCCGGCGAGGATCTTTCCCGCGAAGCGATGCGCCAGCGCCGTCTCGGCGATGATCGCCAGCGTGTTGACGTCGGGCTCGCCGGTCTCGTCGACATGAAAGTCGAGATCCCAGGCCTTGTCCGCGGCAAGCCGGAACAGTCTTTCCAGCCCGGGCCGCAGCGTCGGCCCCGGGTAGGTGACGGCGCCGAGGATGCGACCGAACCGGCCGACCATCTCCGTGACGTCGCGCATATGCGTATCGTCGAGCGCGAACTCGATGCCGAAGAGCGGCGTCGCCTCGAGGTCGATCCGGTCGCGCCAGCGGTCGCGGATCTCGCCGAAGAGCGGCCAGGAGATGTGGATCTGCGGGCCGAGACTGTCGAGATGGGTGCGGATCGCCGCCGTGCCATGCGCATAGGCGCAGGCCAGGCTGAACTCCATGCGGGCGCCGACGTCCTCGGCGGTCCAATGCGCGGCACGGTCGGCGCCGACCGTCGCGATGGCGCGGTCGCGCGTGCCATCGGGGTTCGGGGCGCGCGACCAGATATGGCCCTTGTCGAGATGGGTGTGGATGTCGACCGTCGAGGGCAGCACCATGCCGCCGCCGGCCTCGACGAAGGGCAGATCGCCGAGGTCGAGCCGCGGCCCGGCGGCCGCGATGCGGTCGCCGTCGACGATCAGATCGAGGCCGACGAGGCCCTCGGCGTCGGGCTGCCCGGCGGGACCGCGAAGCAGCGCCGCCGGAACGCGGGCGTTGCGGATGGCCCAGCGCGCGACTGCGGAAGGCAGTGTGAGGCGACGCACGTCAGGTGCCCCGTTTGCGGGCGCTGTCGTGCCAGCGGTGCAACATGAGATGGGTCAAAAGCGTGAAGGCCACATAGATCAGGATACCAGTCAGCGAGATCAGCGCCAGGGCGGCGAACATACGAGGGATGTTGAGGCGGAAGCCCGCCTCGACGATGCGGAAGGCCAGCCCCGAGCCCTTTCCCGCCGAGCCTGCCGCGATCTCGGCCACGATGGCGCCGATCAGCGCGAGGCCTCCGCCGATCCGCAACCCGCCGAGGAAGTAGGGCAGCGCCGAGGGCAGCCGCAGATAGAGGAACTGCTGCCGGCGGTTGGCGCGGTAGAGATCCATGAGCTCGACCAGGCCGTGATCGGCCGAGGCGAGACCCAGGCTGGTGTTGGAGAGAATCGGAAAGAAGGCGACCAGGAAGGCGCAGACCAGCACCGCTGTCCCGGGTTCGAGGTAGATCAGCAGCAGCGGCGCGATGGAGACGATGGGCGTCACCTGCATCACTACCGCGAAGGGAAAGAAGCTCCGCTCGATCCATTTCGACTGGGCGAAGAGCACCGCCAGGGCGACGCTGCCGACCGTGGCCAGCACCAAAGCGATGACGGTGGTCTTCAGCGTCACCAGGAGCGAGGCCGAGAGCACACCCCAGTCCTTGATCAGCGTCGCGCCGACCAGGCTCGGCGCCGGCAGGATATAGGGCGGGATCTGGTTGACCCTGACCACCGCTTCCCAGATCGCCAGCGCCAGGCCGAGGACCGCGAGCGGCAGCACGATCTCGACGAGACGATGCGGCGCGAGCCAGCGCCAGGCGCCGGCTTTCGCGCCCTCGGACGGCGCCGCCAGGCTCTCGGCGGGGTCGAGCGCGCTCACAGATGATCCTCGGCCGCCATGGCGCCATGCAGCGCCTGCGACGCGCGGCGGCAGGTGTCGTTGTAGAGCGGCGTCGTGCGGAACTCCTCGGTGCGCCGCGCGGGCCCGGGCACCGTAATCGTCTCGATGATCCGCCCTGGCCGCGACGCCATGACGACGATCCGGGTCGAGAGATAGACGCTCTCGTAGACCGAATGGGTGACGAAGACGACCGTCGTGCCGAGTTCGGCCGCGAGCCCCACGAGATCATCGTTGAGGCGGAAACGGGTGATCTCGTCGAGCGCCGCGAAAGGCTCGTCCATCAGCAGCAGTTTTGGCCGGAGCACCAGCGCGCGCGCGATCGAGACGCGCATCTTCATGCCGCCCGAGAGTTCGCGCGGATAGGCCGTCATGAACTTGGAAAGGCCGACGCGCGCCAGCGCGTCCTCGACGCGCGGCGTGGCTGCGCGACGCGCGACCTTGCGCAGGCGCAGCGGTAGGAAGACGTTGTCGAAGACGCTGGCCCAGGGCATCAGCGTCGGTTCCTGGAAGACGAAGCCGACCTCCGGCGCGTCGCCGCGCCAAGCGATCTCGCCGGTGGAAGGCTCTGTCAGGCCGGCCAGGAGCCGCAGTGCCGTCGACTTGCCACAGCCCGAGGGGCCGATGAGCGACAGGAACTCGCCGTCGTGGACATCGAGATCGAGACGGCTCAAAGCCAGCGTGCCGTTCGGGAAGGTCTTCGATACGGCCCGCATCGCGACCATCCGGTCGCCTGTCGGGGCGGCATCGGGCACGGCTTGTTCTACGGCGGCTGTCATGATGGCGTTGTCATCCGGACCCCTCATCCGCCCGAGCTACGCTCGGTCACCTTCTCCCGCAAGGGGAGAAGGGCGCCAACGTCGCCGCGATTTCCTTCTCCCCTTGCGGGAGAAGGTGGTTCGGCAAAGCCGAACCGGATGAGGGCGTCAACGGCATCACTTCGGCTCGAGGTCGAGGCCGACCTTCTTGTCGACGAACTGCAGCGTATAGGCCTGCTTGTAGTCGAGATCGGCCGCGACCACGCCCGCCTTGACCATCTTGTCGTAGAAATCCTTCTGCTTGGCGTCCGTCATGGCGCCGATGCCGAGCGTCTTGGTGTCGCCCGAATCGATGATGGCATATTGCTTCATCTTGTCGGTCGCATAGGCGAGCTCTTCGTCCGTGATGTCGGGATTGTCCTTCTTGATCGCGTCGTTGGCCTTTTTGTTGTCGCCGTAGAGATAATTGTACCAGCCGATGGCCGAGGCATCGACGAAGCGCTGCACGATGTCGGGATGGTCCTTGACCATCGCCTGGGTCGTGACGGTGGTCGTCGCATAGGTGCTGAAGCCGTAATCGGCTAGCAGGAAGACGTTGGGCTTAAACCCACCCTGCTTTTCGACCGCGTAGGGTTCGGAGGTCAGGAAGCCTTGCTGCGCGGAATGATTGTCGGCGATGAAGGGTGCGGTGTTGAATGTGTAGGGCTTCACCTTCTCCTCGGAGAAGCCGTAGGCCGATTCCATCCAGCGATAGAACGAGGCGATCGCTCCCTTGGAGACGAAGATCGTCGCCGACTTCAGATCCTCGAACTTGTCGAGGCCGACGCCCGGATGCGACATGACGATCTGCGGATCCTTCTGCATGACCGCCGCGACCGCCACGAGCGGCACCTTCTGCTCGACGGCCGTGTAGCCCTGGAGCATGTCGTCGCCCATGGCGAACTGGAGCTTGCCGCCCAGCAGCAGCAGCATGTTGTCGGCCTGCGGACCGCCGGGCACGATGGTGACGTCGAGCCCGTATTTGGCATAGGTGCCGTCGACGATCGCCTGGTAGAACCCGCCATGCTCGGCCTCGGCCAGCCAATTGGTGCCGAAGGAGACCTTGTCGGCCGCCTGCGCCAATCCGGCGGAGGCCGCCAGCAGGATCGCCGCGCCAAAGGCCCGTACTATGTTCGCCATTCCGCCACTCTCCTCGGCTTGTCGTTCCCCATGTTAGCAAAGCCTGTGCCTCATGCGGAAGGGCCGCTTGCAGCCAGGGGCTGCGCGGCCTAGCCTGATCGCCATGTTCGCGCGCCTCACGCCCTCGGGGATCCACCCGCCCTTCGCCCGCTATGCGCATGGGGTCGCGGTGCCGGCCGGCGCCCAGACCATCTTCTGCTCGGGACAACTCGGCATAAGGCCTGATAAAAGCGTGCCGGCGGACGTCGAACGCCAGGCCGAGATCTGCTTCGAGGCGATCGCGGCGATCCTCGCCGAGGGCGGCATGACGCTCGCCGATATCGTCAAGCTCAACGCCTATGTGACGGGCCGCGAACACCTCGCCGGTTACATGGTGGTGCGCGACCGGGTCATGACGGGGCCGCCCGTGACCTCGACCCTGATGATCGTCGCGGGCTTCGCGCGGCCCGAGTTCGTGGTCGAAATCGAGGCGATCGCCGCGCGATCTGCCTCGTGATGCGGCACCCCGGCGCGGGGAGGTAGGAAACGGCGATGCAGCTGCGCACGAAATTCTGGGCCGAGATGAGCTGGATGGAGTTCCGCCAGGCCGACATGGCACAGGCGATCGCGGTGCTGCCGGTCGCGGCGATCGAACAGCACGGCCCGCACCTGCCGGTCGGCGTCGACACCTTCATCATGGAAGGCTACCTGCGGCGCGCTGTCGAGCGCGTGCCGACGGAGTTGCCGGTGCTGTTCCTGCCGGTACAAGCCATCGGCAAGTCGAACGAGCACCTGGACTTTCCCGGCACGCTGACGTTAACCGGCGAGACCGCGATGCGCAGCTGGACCGAGATCGGCGAGAGCGTCTTTCGCGCCGGCTGCCGCAAGCTTGTCCTGGTCAATTCGCATGGCGGCAACGTGGCGATGCTCGACGTCGTGGCGCGCGACCTGAGGGTCAGGCTCGGCATGCTCGTCGTGGTCGCCTCCTGGCACCGTTTCGGCTATCCGGACGGGCTTTATACCGCGCGGGAGATGCAGCACGGCATCCATGCGGGCGATGCCGAGACCTCGCTGATGATGGCTTTCCGGCCAGAGCTCGTGCGCCATGATCTCGTCGAGAATTTCGTGCCCTCGAGCCTCGCCATCGAGCAGGAATTCACCTGGCTGCGCGTCACCCAGCCGATCGGCTTCGGCTGGATGGCGCAGGACGTCTCGCCGGGCGGCGCCATGGGCGACGCCGCCGCGGCTTCGGCCGAGAAGGGCGAGACCTCGGCGGATTACGGCGCCACCGCCTTCATCGAGCTGCTGCACGACATCGACGCCTTCGACCTGTCGCGGCTGAAGTCGGGGCCACGGCGCGCCTAGCCGATTACTTGCGGGCGCCGGCCAGAACGCTGGCGCACCAAATGTTGTCGGGCACCGCCTCTTGCGTCTCGTCGACGCGGACCCGGGATTTCCGTCTGCCGGTGGCGCTTCGGCTTGAATTCGGTCCAGGGCCGCTGATGTGGTAGTTTCGGGCCGAATACCACCGCGAAGCTCGAACCTCATGCCATCCATCGCGCGACGGTCGATTATCGAAGCCCAGCCGCTGATCGCCGTGCGCGATGTCCGGGCGAGTAGCCGGTGGTACTCGGAACTGCTCGGCGTGGGTGGACTTCCCGACCATCCGCACCGTGATTCCTACGACGCCCTCTCGTCGTCCGCGCGGCCGATCCTCCAGCTCCATGCCTGGGACGAGGAGAACCATCCCAACCTGGTCGATCGCGCTGCAGCGCCGCCTGGGCATGGGGTGATTCTTTGGTTCATGGTCGAGGATTTCGAGGCCGCCGTGGAGCGGGCTCTGAGCCTTGGCGCACAGGTGATCGAGGACGCTCACATCAATCCTGCGCCAACCCAGTGGGAAATCTGGCTCCGCGATCCGGATGGCTACGTGATAGTGATTGCCGGCCCCGCAGGCGGAGCGACCGGGTAATGATCGGAACCGTGTTTCTTGGATTGAAGCCGCGGTTGGAAGAGCGGCAGCCGACTCTGCATTCGATGACGTACGCGCCATCCAAAGCCGAGGATTCAAACTGAGACACTACTCGCCTGCAGGCCATTGGCGTCTGCCGCACTGATCGGCTAGATCTTGTCGAAACCAGTGGGCGGGACGGGTCGCCGCGTGCGAATGATACCGACGAGAGGATGGGCAACCTGGGTCGCGGTCATCGCGACTTATGCGCTCGCTTTGCAGCTCGTCTTCGGCGCTCCGCTGCAGGGGCACGCCGCAGGCGCAGACCTCCCGCGGATCCTCTGTTCCGGCGGTCTTGCGTCGAAGCAGGGCCCGGCTTCGCCGCATCACCTACCCGACTGCTGCCAGCACGGCTGCTGCGCACTGGCCTCGCTCTGGATCGCGCCGCCTCGGGCGGACCTGCCCCGGCCCGGAACGGAATGGTCCGCCGACGCCCCGGGGCGCGCGGGCCTGGCCGCGCCGCGCCGCCTCGCGGGCGATCCCCGATCGACGCGCGGGCCACCCCCGGCCGCCTGACCCGTTCGTCCGACCCTCGTCCAATCGGCTGCCGTCGCGCCTCACGGGCATCGCCCGAGGCCGCCGTGCTCGCCCTAGTCCACGGATCCTTCCATGACCATCCCATTCGAGCCGCCGCGCCCCGGCCGGCTGCTCTTCCCGTTTCTCGTCGCGCTCGCTCTCGCCGCAGCCCCGGCCCTGGCCCGCGAGTTCACCGGTGGCGCCATCACGGTTGAGCAACCTTGGTCGCGCGCCACCCCGGGCAACAGCAAGATCGCGATAGGTTATCTGACGATCCGCAACGCGTCCGACACGCCCGACCGCCTGACAAGCATCACGAGCGACATCGCGGGCCGGGTGCTGCCGCATACGATGGCCGTGACGGGCGGCGTCATGCAGATGCGTCCCATGACGGCCGGGCTCGTCGTGCCTGCACATGGCTCGGTGACGTTGAAGCCAGGTGCCGATCATCTGATGTTCGAAGACCTGAAACATCCGCTGAAGAAAGGCGACGTCTTTCCGGCGACGCTGACCTTCGACAAAGCCGGCGCGATCGCGGTCGAGTTCGCGATCGAGAGCATCGGCGCGCAGTCGCCGAGCCCGACCGGCACGACGGGGAACTGAGCCGATGCGAAACACAGTCTTCTCCTCGACCGTGCTCATCGGCATTGCCGCCCTGGGGACGCCGGCCTTAGCCCATGCGCATCTGCTGCGGGCGGTGCCCGCGGCCGGCTCGACCGTCAAGGCGAGCCCGACCGCGCTTCGCCTAAAATTCTCCGAAGGCCTGGAGCTCGCCTTCAGCGGCGTGAGTGTCGCGGGCGCCGACAAGGTACAGGCCGCCATCGGCACGCCGTCGCTCGATCCCGCCGACCCGACGGTGATGATCGTGCCGTTGCCCGGAGCCCTGAAAGCCGGACATTACGACGTCGATTGGCATGCGACGGCGACCGACACGCACAAGACGCACGGCAGCTACGGCTTCACGGTCGCGCCCTGACCATGATGGCGGCGACGCTCGGTCTCGTCCAATGGCTGCATATCGCCACCGTCATGCTGCTCTTCGGCGGGGAGGCGTTCCTGGCTTTCCTGGTTCCGAAGGGCCTCGCATCCAGGCTCGCGCCGGAGCGCCGACACCTCATCCTGACAACGGTGGCGCTTCTTGCCCTGACGGGCCTCGCCTGGGCCGCCCTCCAGGCGGGTCTGATGGCCGGTGACCCGGCCGGCATGGTCGACCCGGCGACGCTCGCGACCGTCCTGTCCGGCACGGCCTTCGGCCGCGCCTGGGTCGTTCACCTCGGCGTCGTAGCGATCCTGGCCGGCGCGATCCTCGTGCGGACGCGCCGGTCGGTGGTCGCGGTCTTCTCCGGGCTAGCGCTCGCCACCATCGGACTCGTCGGCCATCCGGCGATGCATGCCGGTCTCCTCGGCCTGGCGCATCGCTTGAACCAGATGCTGCATCTGCTCTCGGCCGGCGCCTGGCTCGGCGCGCTGGTGCCGCTGCTCGGGGTCATGCGTCGCATGGCCGAGCCGGAGGACAGGAGCGATGCGATCGCCGCGCTGCGCCGCTTCTCCAGCATCGGCCACGGCGTCGTGGCGCTGGTGCTGGTGACGGGGGCATTGAACACGGTGCTGATGCTCGGCACCCTCCTGCCCGACACGACCACGCTCTACGGCCGCCTGCTGCTCGGCAAGATCTCAGCCGTTGCCGCCATGGTGTGGCTAGCCGTGTGGAACCGCTACGTGCTGGTACCGAGCCTGCCCTCGAAACGTCAGGCCGCGCAAAGCCTGCGGCGGCTGACCATGCTCAATGTGGCGCTCGGCATTGGAGTGTTATTCCTCAGCGCCGCCCTGAGCATGACCGATCCGTCCCCGGCATGATCCGATAAGGCACCGGCAAGCGGCGCGTGCTACATCTCGCCCGATGACGCATGTTCTTCAAAGCCGGCCGCAGCAGCCCCCTCCTCCGGATTTCGACCGGCACCTGCTCGACGACGATATCGCGGCCCTGCGGCTCGATTTTGAGGACGACACCGTATTCCGCCGCGCCGTGGTCGATCGCTTCCGCGAGGCGCTCGCCGACGAGCGGACCGAAATCACCGCGGATTTCGAGCGCGATCATGGCGGCCTCGCCTGCGCCCGGCGCCTGGCCGCGCTCGAGGACGAGATCGTCCGCTCGATCTATGCCTATGTGGTGCGCTTCGTCTATCCGCTGGAGCGGCCCTCCTCGGCCGAGCGGCTCTGCGTCGCAGCGGTCGGCGGCTATGGCCGCGCCACGCTGGCGCCGGGCTCGGACATCGATCTGCTGTTCCTCCTGCCCTACAAGCAGACCCCCTGGGGCGAGAGCGTCGTCGAGGCGATGCTCTACGTGCTCTGGGACCTGCGCCAGAAGGTCGGCTATTCGACCCGCTCAGTCGACGAATGCATCCGTCAGGCCAAGGCGGACATGACGATCCGCACCGCGCTCTTCGAAGCGCGCTTCATCCTCGGCGACCGGCCGCTGTTCGACGAATTGCGCGGCCGCTTCGACAAGGAGGTCGTGGCCAAGACGGCGCGGGAATTCGTCGGCGCCAAGCTCGTCGAGCGCGAGACGCGCATCTCCCGCTCGGGGGCGTCGCGCTATCTGGTCGAGCCTAACGTCAAGGAGGGCAAGGGGGGCCTGCGCGACCTCAACACGCTGTTCTGGATCGCCACCTACGTCTACCGCGGCCAGACCGGGGAGGACCTCGTCAAGGCGGGGCTGTTCACGCGCAAGGAATTCAACCTGTTCCGTCGCTGCGAGGAATTCCTCTGGCGGGTGCGCTGCGAGCTCCACATCGTCTCCGGCCGCGCCGAGGAGCGGCTCAGCTTCGACTATCAGCGCCTGATCGCCTCGCGGCTCCGCTATGGCAGTCATTCGGGCCTGTCGGCGGTCGAACGCTTCATGAAGCATTATTTCCTGGTCGCCAAAAGCGTCGGCGACCTCACCGCCATCGTCTGTGCGGCGCTCGAGGAGCGCGAGGCGAAGTCCCCGGCCACCCTCGACCGGATCGTCGGCGGGTTGTGGCGCAAGACCAAGGCCATCCCCGGCACGAGCGATTTCGCCATCGAGTTCGACCGCATCACGGTGGCGCGGCGCGACGCCTTCGAGCGCGACCCGGTCAACCTCATCCGCCTGTTCTTCATCGCCGGGCGCCACGGCCTGCCGATCCACCCGGATGCAACGCGGCTCGTGACGCTCTCGCTGCGCCGGATCGATACGGCGCTGCGGGAAAACCCCGAAGCCAACCGCCTGTTCATGGAGATCCTGACCTCGCGCAACGCGCCCGAGACGGTGCTGCGGCGGATGAACGAGGCCGGCGTCCTCGGCCGCTTCATCCCCGAATTCGGCCGCATCGTGGCGATGATGCAGTTCAACATGTATCACCACTACACCGTCGACGAGCACCTGTTGCGGGCGGTCGGCATCCTCGGCGAGATCGATGCCGGCCGAAGCCGCGAGGAGCATCCGCTGGCCAACGAGGTGATGCCCTCCCTGGAGCGCCGTGAGGTGCTCTATCTCGCCGTCTTCCTGCATGACGTCGCCAAGGGCCGGCACGAGGATCATTCGATCGCCGGAGCGGCCGTGGCCCGCCGGCTCGGCCCACGCTTCGGCCTCTCGGACGAGGAGACGGATCTGCTGGTGTGGCTGATCGAGAACCATCTCGTCATGTCGAACACCGCCCAGAGCCGCGACCTCAACGACCCGCGCACGATCGAGACTTTCGCCGACGTCGTGGGCACGCTCGGGCGGCTCAAAGGCCTGATGATCCTCACGATCTGTGACATCAAGGCGGTCGGCCCAGGCGTCTGGAACGGCTGGAAGGGGCAGTTGCTGCGCACCCTCTACCGCGAGACCGAGGTGATGCTCGGAGGCGCCGAATTCTTCTCGAACCGGGACACGCATGTGCGCGCCGCCAAGGCCGATCTGCGCAAGGCGCTCGGCACCTGGGACGACGCGGAGTTCGAGCTCTATGCCGGGCGGCATTACCCGCCCTATTGGATGCGCGTCGATCTCGACCAGAAGGTGCGGGACGCGAGTCTGCTCGTGCGGATGCAGCGGGAGAAGAAGCCGCTCGCCACCGAATTTTCGACCGACGCCTTCCGCGGCATCACCGAACTGACCATCGCGGCGCCCGACCACCCCCGGCTCCTGTCGATCATCGCCGGCGCCTGCGCCACCTCCGGCGCCAATATCGTCGACGCGCATATCTACACGACGACCGACGGCCTGGCGCTCGACACGGTCTGCGTGTCGCGCGCCTTCGACCAGGACGAGGACGAGAAGCGGCGCGCCGGCCGCATCGCCAACGGCATCGAGCGGGCGCTGCGCGGCGAGATCCGCCTCTCCGACATCGTCGCCGCCAAGGACGGCGTGCCGAAGGGACGCTCCGCTTTCGAGCTGGCGCCCAAGATCAAGTTCGACAATACCGCCTCGCGCCGGCACACGCTGGTGCAGGTCAGCGGCTTCGATCGCCCGGGCCTCCTCTACGACCTGACACGGGCACTGGCGGATCTCCGCCTCAACATCGTCTCGGCGCATGTGGCGACCTTCGGCGAAAAGGCGGTCGACAGTTTCTACGTGACCGACCTGACCGGGGCAAAAATCGCCGATCCGGCGCGCGAGACCGCCATCCGGCGGCGGCTCGTCGAGATCTTCTCCGGCGCCGGCAAAGGGTGAGGAGAAGGACCTCTAAATCTCCGACCGTTGCCTCGCGCCTTCCCGCGCTGTGCTCGACTTCACCGGATGCGGCGTGACCACCGTGAATCCCTGGGACACGGCCTGATCAAAGCGGAGGGTGAAGTCATGAGGGTTGATTTTCAGTCCAGGGCACCAGATATGGGCACCGACTTGTAGACCTGTCCGCCGGGGACCCCGCCGCCGAAGTCCCACGCCTGTTCAATCGATCGGTCCTTTTTCGGGAGCGTTGCCGCCGATGTGGCGGTGATCTCCAGCCCAGAGTGTTTGCCATGCCGGATCCCGCCGAACCCATCTTTCCCGAGGCTCAAACGCCGCAACCGGAGCCCACCGCCGAGGCTGCGCCAGAGGCCGCCGCGCCTGAGGCCGACGCCGCGGATGCCCTCAGAATGGAGGTCGCCGCGCTGAAGGATCGCGTGCTGCGGACCATGGCCGAAATGGAGAATCTGCGCCGCCGCACCGAAAAGGAAGTCGCGGATGCCAAGACCTATGGCGTCTCCTCCTTCGCTCGCGACATGGTGGCGGTCGCCGACAATCTGCAGCGGGCGCAAGCGAGTCTTCCAGCCGAGGCCCGCGCCGAGTTCCAGGGCGGGGCGAAAAGCTTCGTCGAGGGCATCGAGCTGACCGAACGTGATTTCGTGTCGCGGCTGGCGCGGTTCGGCATCAAGCCGATCGAGACGACGGGCGCCCGCTTCGACCCCAACCGACACGAGGCGCTGTTCGAACTGCCCGACCCCTCCGTGCCGAGCGGCACGGTCGTCCAGGTGGTCGAGACGGGTTACACGATCGGCGACCGTGTGCTCAGGCCGGCCAAGGTCGGCGTCTCGACCGGCGGCCCCAAGGCGGCCGCGCCTTAAGGGTCCGGGCGCCCGCCGGGCTTCAGCGCCTCCGCTAGCGAGGCGCGCGCGGAGCCCGGCCGCAGCGGCTTCTGCTGGCTCTCGTGCGGCGCCCATCCCGACAGCCATACGATGTCGAAGGTGGCCCGCACACGGCCGTCGGGATCGGCGAAGCGACGCGCATAGATCTCGGCGGTGCGCATCAGCAGGCTGCGCCGCATCGGCCGTCGCGACCGTTGCGCCAAGGCATTGGTGGCAGCCATGGCGCGCAGGTCGGCAAACAGCCCGAACGGGCTGGCGTAGCGCACGACGACCGTATCGACATCCGTCACCGGAAGGGCGAAGCCGGCCCGCTGCAACAGGCCGCCGAGGTCGCGCAGATCCGAGAAGGGTGCGACCCGTGGGCTAGCGCCGCCCGTCATCTCGGCTTCCGCCTCGAACAGCGCCTGGCGCAGTTCGACCAGACTCTGCCCGCCGAGGAGGCAGGCGAGGAACAGGCCGTCAGGCTTGAGCGCGCGGCGAATCTGGACCAACGCGCCGGGCAGATCGTTGACGGCGTGCAGCGCCAGCAGGGAGACAACGAGGTCGAAACTCCCGGCGCGGAACGGCTGCGTCTCGTCGTCGGCCACGACCCCTCGCCAGTCGCCTGTTCCCGCCACCTCGATGACAGGCGCCGCACGCACCATCCAGGCCTCGGGCAGCGCCGCCTTCAGCGCCCGCGCGGCGAGCGGGTGCGGAGTGCCGAGGTCGAGCACATGGCGGAACTCGCGCCGGACGGTCGACAGCCGCGCGACGACCTCCTCCGCTACCCGCGGCATGAGGATGTGCTCGCCACCCCCTGCCCGCGCGCGTTCGAGGCGCCGGCGCAGCAGTCGCCGATCGAAGATGCAGGGAAGGTCTGGAGGCGAAGGCCTAGTCACGCTGCCGATATGGCTTCCATGGCCCCGGCCGTCAAAGGGTCAGCCGCCGCCGCCCTCAACATCTCGAAGATCCGTGGAGCGATGCGGCCATATGCGCCACCAGCGCGCCGAACCGGGCCTTCTGCGCCACCGGATAATCGGCGCGCAGGATAGCGGCGGCATCGCCGCCGCAGGTCAGCACCGCATGGATGTAGACGATCCGGTCCCCGACGACCCCCGAGATCGTATATTGTCCCGAGGTTCGCTTCTGGTAGCTCACGCTCAGTCCGTCGCCGGTCTCCGCAGCGGCGACATCCCCGGCATCGCCCGCGAGATCGCCGGCCGCGGCAAGAAAATGCCCGTAGCCCAGGATCGTGCTCCGGCCGTCGGCCGATTTGAACGTCCGCCCGTCGCCGTTGGCCGGCGGAGCGGCTGGCCTGAAATCCTGCGGCACCTCCAGCGAGAAGCCGAAGCGCGCATTGGCGTAGGGCTGCCATCCGGCCGCGGCCAGCGCCGTCGGGAAAAGCGAGCGCACGGCGAGCGCGGCACAAAGAACAAGCCCGACACCGAAGCGGCGAACGATCGCCGGACGGAGGACGAAGCGCGGGTGAAACGGCAGCGTCATGGGCTCAGGTCCCCGGCAATTCCTATTCTATCAGCGCAGGGCAATGTCGTCGAACGCGACGGCCGTCGACCACCCCCAGGGCAATCAGGTGAAGCCTGCTGAAAGGTCCTCACCCTGAGCCTGTCGAAGGGCGAGGGCCGCCCTCGTGGTTCGACAAGCTCACCATGAGGGCGGGACAGAGCTTCACCCGATTGCCCTGGCTTCGCCCTCGCTCAGCTATGACACGCCAAAAGATGTGTGCCGACGATAGCCCCTTGCGGGAGAAGGTGGTCCGGAGGACCGGGTGAGGGGAGAATCACCCGAAGTCCCTATCCCCAAGGGCGTGCGGCCGCGTCGGGTTCGTAGGCCTCGCGCATCTGCGCGATATGCGCGAGCTTGGCGTGGAACGGCGCCCAATCGTCGCCGGCCGCGATGGCGCCGAGGATGGTCTCGACCTCCGGATGCACCATCGTGCAGGGCTCTGGCGCCGCGAAATAGGCATGGTCGAGCCTCAGGTCCGGGCGCGGCCGGGCCGCGTCGAGCATCGAGCCGAAGCCCGAGAAGGCACTCCCTCGATAGGTCTCGGCCGCGGGGCTGCGCGCTCTGCGCGCCACCGAGGCCTTGCCGCCGTAGAGGTCGAAGAACGCCTGCTCGAACGGCGTCTGGCTGTCGCGCAGGAAGGTCCAGAAGGCCTCGGTAAGGCGTGTGTCCGCCTCGCCGCCCTCGAGGTCCAAGCCGAGCCGTCGCATCGTCTCCTCGACGAAGGCCCGGCGGAAGACAGGTGCGAAAGCGCCGAGCGCCGCCTCGATCGCAACCTGCGGCGCGAGCGGCAGCAGGCATTCGCCGAGGCGACAGAGGTTCCACAGCAGCACGCTGGGCTGGCGTCCGTAGGCATAGCGGCCGGCATGGTCGAAATAGGCGGCGGTGAAGTTCGCGTCATGCGTCGGCAGGAAGCGCCAGGGGCCGTAGTCGAAGCTCTCGCCGGTGACGTTGATGTTGTCGGTGTTGAGCACGCCATGGACGAAGCCCGCTACCATCCACTGCGCCCCCATCCGTGCTGTGACGCCCCCGAGCGCCTCGAGGAAGGCCGTGGGCCGTTCCGCCTCTGGGAAGGGTAGGAGCGCCGGCCAATAGGTTTCGATCACATAGTCGAGCAGCCGCTGGATGTTGTCGGGCTCGTCCAGCGCCAGGAAACGCTGAAACGTGCCGATGCGGATATGCGAATGGCTGAGGCGTACGAGCACCGCTGAGCGTGTCGGGGAGGCCTCGTCGCCGCGCTCGAGGTCCTCGCCGGTCTCGATCAGGCTGAAACTCTTCGACGTATTGACCCCGCAGGCTTCCAGCATCTCTGTCGCCAGCACCTCGCGGATACCGCCGTTGAGCGTCAGCCGACCGTCGCCGGAGCGCGACCAGGGCGTACGCCCGCTGCCCTTGGTGCCGAAATCGAGCAGGCGCCCGTCGAGAAGATCGTGCATCTGGGCGAACAGAAAGCCGCGGCCGTCGCCGAGGTCGGGGTTGTACACGCCGAACTGATGGCCGTGGTAGCGCAGCGCCAGCGGCTGCGGGAAGGAGCCCGGCAGAGACTCGAAACGGCCGAAATGGTCCGCCCATTCTACGTCTGTCAGGCCGGCGAGGCCCACCCGTTCGGCCCAGCGATCGTTGCGGTAGCGGATGCGGTGCTCGGGGAAGCTCGCCGGCTTCACGACATCGTAGAAGGCCTCGCCGAGCTCAGCATGGCGGATCGAGGGCCTGAAGCCCGGCGACAGGCTCATGCGCCTCGCCGTGGCGGCCGCTTCAGTCCGGGCACGTGTTGTCGCTCATGTAATCGTGCACCTTGATCTTGCCCGAGATGATGTCGGCCTTGGCCGCATCGGCCGCCGCCTTCATGTCCGGGGTAATCAGGTCCTTGTTGTACTGGTCGAGCGCATAGCCGACGCCGTCTTCCTTAAGCCCCAGCACGAACACGCCCGGCTTCCAGGTGCCGGCCTTGGCGTCGGCGAAGCTCTTGTAGATGGCGGTATTGACGTTCTTGAGCATTGAGGTCAGCACGTGGCCGGGGAACAGGCCGTCCTGGTCGGAATCGACGCCGATGCCGAATTTCCCGGCATCCGCCGCGGCGCGCAGCACGCCGACGCCGGTGGCGCCCGCCGCTGCATAGACGACATCCGCCCCGCGGTCGATCTGCGACTTGGCGAGCTCGCCGCCCTTGACCGGATCGGTCCAGGCGGCGCCGGTCGTCCCCGTCATGTTCTGGAACACGTCGTCCTTGGCCCCGGCATATTTGACGCCCTGCACGTAGCCGCAGCCGAACTTGCGGATCAGCGGGATATCCATGCCGCCGACGAAGCCGACCTTGCCGGTCTTGGACGCCTTGGCGGCCAGGAGGCCGACCAGAAACGAGCCTTCCTCCTCCCGGAACTTGATCGATTGAACGTTCGGCGCGTCGACCTCGTCGTCGACGATGGCGAATTTCGTTTTGGGATAGTCGGGCGCGACCTTCTTGAGCGCGCTCGCCTGGCTGAAGCCGATGGCGATGATCGGGCTGAACCCGTCGCGGGCGAACTTGCGCAGCGCCTGCTCGCGCTGGGCGTCGTTCTGGATCTCGAAGTCGCGGAAATCGATTCCCGTGTCTTCCTTGAACTTCTCGGCACCGTGAAAGGCGCCCTCGTTGAAGCTCTTGTCGAATTTCCCGCCGATGTCGTAGATCAGCGCCGGCTTGATGTTGGCGGCCATGCTGGCGGTGGCGAAGCCCACCGCCAGAGCCGCGCCCGCCACGAGGGAATGGAAGCCCGAACGCGCCATTGCAGAAATCTCCCGCGCGAGGAAATGCCCCGCCTTGCGCCCGAGTGTGGCATGGGCAAGGGGATGGTGGGAAGAGGGGAGGCAGTGACGGAAGGGCAATCGTATTCCAGGCCCGGAACGCGCGAATTCGGGCCTCGGAAGGGCCATCGCGGAACGGCGCTCGACCAGTACGGCGCTACCCGCGACCTTGGTCTTTCTCTTCGAAGCGGGAGGCGACGGTGGTCGCGAGCGCCTGAAGCGCGCTCGATGACGCACGACCGATCAGCATGAAGCTGTGCCGACCCTGGGACCAGGACACGACGTTCATGCCGCGCCGCCGTTCGACCCGCTGCGCGGCGCTGCCGCCGCCTGGAGTGATGCACAGCGCCACGGGGCCGCTCTGCGGATCGAGATAGGCCAAGAAGGCCAGCGGCTTGTCGTCATAGTCGTAGATGTCGGCCCGCTTGAGCGCGAGATCGGGCAGGTCGACCCGCTCCGGCGTGAGGCTCAGGCCGAGCCGTTCCCCCAGGCTCGCCAGTTGCTGCCTCGTGTTGTCTCCGCCGGCCTGGACGCCCGTCAGCGTGTCTCGAGTGTAGAGCGCGAGATATTGCGCGACCGCGCTGCGCCAATCGTCCGAACCGTCAGGATGGTTGGCCGACGCGACCGGCGCCATGCCGAGGGGCGCGACCACCAGCCGGTCGAGGCCGATGCCGACGATCATCAGCACCACGGCCGCCGCGGCGATTGCCGGCCGGAAGCGGACCAGGAGAGGTCGCAGCGAAATCGGTGGGGTCGGCTGCGCGAGGGTGATGTCCAGCATGGCATCGAGCGTGTCGACCGGCGCTTGCGTCAGCAACGGCTCGAACGCTTGCCGGAACGGCCGGCCTCCCGCCACGAGATGCTCCACGCGGGCCGCAAGCCGGTCATCGGTCGTGAGCCGCTGGCCGATGCGCACGCTCTCGGCCGGCGACAATTCTCCGTCGAGATAGGCCACGAGCTCGGCATCCGACGGGGCAGCGGCATTGTTGTCCCGGGTCATCGCCGGAGCTCCTCGATGTTGGATGCGCCGTCCCCTCCGGTGCGGCGGCCGAGCGTGTCGCGCGCCGCCGCGAGCCGGCTCATGATGGTGCCGATCGGCACGCCGAGCACATCGGCGGCTTCGCGATAGGACAGGCCTTCCACATAGACCAGGAAGACCGTGTTGCGCTGGGCTTCGGGCAGGCGCTGCACCTCGCGCACGACCTGCGCCGCCATGAGCCCAGTTTCCATCTGCCGCGCCCCGTCGAAACTGAGGCTCGCCTCGGCATCGACGAAGCCCGCACCCTGGCGGATCTGCCGGGCCCGGACTTCGTTGAGCCAGATCGAGTGCAGGATCGAGAACAGCCAGCGATCGAGATGCGTGCCCGGCTGGAACTGCTCGGCCCGCTCGAGCGCGCGCAGGCAGGTGGCCTGGACCAGATCCTCGGCCACGTCGCGCCGGCTGCTGAGCACGAGCCCGTAGCGCCATAACCGGGCCAGGTGGGCTCGCAGGCCGGAGCGGACGAGATCGGAGGCCGTGGAGGTCATCGCGAAACGCCGGCGTCTAGGCTGGTGCCGATCAAAGCGACGGCGCAGCCGTGATGGCGCCCGACAGGTCGCGATAGGGCTCGCAATCCGTGCCGCACAACGTCTTGATCGTGCCGAGCTGGTCCCGGGCGAGGTCGATCCGTCCCTTGATCACGTAGGCCTCGCCCAGATATTCGCGCACCTTGGCATAATGCGGATCGAGCGCGACCGAGCGGAGATAGTAGCCGATGCCCTCGTCGGTCCGGCCGAGCTTGCGGGTGGCGTAGCCGCGGTAGTTGAGCGCCTCGGCGGTGTTGCCGTCCTTCATGAGATCGAGCGTCTGCAGCGCCTCGTCGTAGCGGTCCGCCTTGGCGAGCGCATAGGCATAATCGGCGACCGCGTCGTCGGGCAAAGCCTCGCTGCGCATGTGGATACATGTCTTGTGCTTGACGTCCCACATCTTGCCCTTGGGGCAGGTCGTCAGGTCGTCGGGTCCGCCCTGGTCGACCGATCGGCCGGGCGCGGGCGCTGCGGGAACGTTGCCGCCGCTACCGTCGGAGGAATGTCCGCCCGAGGCGAAGGCCGGGGCGGCCGCCAGCGCGGCGCCGAGGCAGAGGATCGCGAGAAGCGAGCGGGATTGGCGGGTTGAGAGAGGGTGAAGCATGGCCGGAAGCATCCTTAGTCGAGTGAATAACCGGAGAACACCGCAGCCCGAGCAATATTCGGAAACGACCGCGAAAAATCAAACCCGCCAGGTGCTGGTGTGCGAGGGCTATCGCATTTGGATGAAAGCCCGTCGCAGGGGGCTGGTTGTCCTTCCCCGGCGACGGGGAAGGATTTTGCGCCTGTTCAGGCGATGATTTTGAATGTGGTCGTGCCTCGTTTCACCCGACCATTCCGGGTCCGGGCGGCGCCGACCCGCCTGCCTCATTTGGTGCCGAACATGCGGTCGCCGGCGTCCCCCAGGCCCGGCACGATATAGCCGTGCTCGTCGAGTTTCTGGTCGACCGCCGCGGTCCAGATCGTGACGTCGGGGTGGGCGGCGCTCAGCCTCGCGATGCCCTCGGGCGCCGCCAACAGGCAGACGAACCGAATCTCCTTGGCGCCGCGGCTCTTCAGGAGGTCGATCGCCGCCACGGCCGAATTGGCGGTGGCCAGCATGGGGTCCATGACGATGGTCAGCCGTTCGTCGATGTCGGTCGGCGCCTTGAAGTAATATTCCACCGCCTTCAGGGTGTCGGGGTCGCGGTAGAGCCCGATATGGGCGACGCGGGCCGAGGGCACGAGGTCGAGCATGCCGTCGAGGAAGCCGACCCCGGCGCGCAGGATCGGCGCGAAGACGAGCTTCTTGCCGGCGATGCGCGGCGCCATCATGGTCGTCAATGGCGTCTCGATCTCGACGAGCTCGACCGGCAGGTCGCGCGTCACCTCGTAGCAGAGCAGCATACCGATCTCGTTCAGGAGCTGCCGAAAACCCTTGGTGGAACGCGAGGCGTTGCGCATGAGCGTGAGCTTGTGCTGCACCAGCGGGTGGCCGACGACGATGACGTTTTCCATGAGCCCACTCCTGCGACCGCGATCCCGCGCGTCCGGCTAGCACGAAGCGGGGCGGAGGCGGAAGGAGGGGCGAAGGGGATACGGCCCCAGGGCGCCGCACGATCGGAATGCGCCAGAAACAGACATTGCAGAGCCAGCCATCGCGTCCCACGCTTCAGAAAAGTTGTTTGCTGGAAGCGAGGCCGAAGAGCACGCTCAGCTACGACCCTGCCGAAACGCGCCGGCAAATCCGCCTCGGCGCTTGCCAGTCGCAGGGTGCGCCCGCTAGTAACCGATGCGAGGGGACTCAGGATGGCCGAGGACGAAAGACAGCAAAGATCGGGAGCGCCGGTATCCAGGACGGACCGGGTTCCGACCAATTCTCTCCGGCCAAATCCTCACAATCCTCGCATGCTGTTCGATAGGGTGCCATTGAAGGCGCTCGAGGACTCGATCTCTCAAGTCGGGATACTCGTTCCGCTTACTGTCTACATGGCGGACGGCTCCGACAAATACACAATTTTGGATGGCCAACGTCGCTGGATCTGCGCTCAACACATCGGCCTCGATACGGTTCCTATAAACGTTGTTCCCGAACCTACCATAACTGAGAACATTGTAACAATGTTCCAGATTCATAAGCTTCGCAAAGATTGGGAGCTGATGCCGACAGCGTTGAAGGTTGAGGTGCTGATGGAAGAGATCGGTACCCAATCAGACGCACAGCTCGCCACAATAACAGGTCTCGATGTCGCTGTCGTTACGAGGTGCAAAAAGCTTCTATCGTATAGCAATAATTATAGAGACATGATGTTGGTAGCGGAACCCAAAGATCGCATCAAGGCCGATTTCTTTATTGAACTCTATCCTCTCCTTACCGATAGAGTTCTTTCCCGCGCTGCGATTTCGAAAGATCATGTTATAAACAGGATGCTATTTAAGTATGCCAATCGAAAATCTGGCATGAAATCTATCACAGATTTCCGAAAGATCAAGGCGTTTGTTTCGATTGCAAGAGCGTCTCGACAGGACGATCTCATTATCGAACGATACAAGCGTTTTGTGGATGACGATACCTACGACCTGGTATCGCTTGAGATTGATACGGCGCGCATACACAAGAACTCGACTATCTTGGCTCAAGACGCTGGTCGCCTTAGAGCGGCGCTTGATGAGTTGGCGACACAAGAATATCTGGGGGAAGAGCATCTGTGGAAAGAGTTAGAGCATTTGGCCGATACAATCTTGAGGAAGGTCAGAAATGCTGACCGACGCAGACCTTCCTGAGGGTATTACGCTGGATCAGATCTCCTGCTGGTATGATCTTTTCAGGTTCTATAGGCATCCTCCGTCTAAAGAGGAGCTGATAAACTGGCTCAAGCAATTTGATTCCAGGCACTATAAACTCGGCGCAAAAGTGCTGGACGCCGTGATTCTCGTCTCAGACATCAGTATCCAGCGGGGTTATCGCAAGGCTCTCCATCGACTGCCTGGCTGGTCCATCGACGAGGCGTAATTACCCAGGTCCAACTTGGTCGATTTCAGCCGGCGACGGTCTGCAAGATGGTCTTGAAGGCGTTGGCACCAGGCTTGAGGCGAGCGGTGTCGACGACGGTGCGAACGTCAGCCTCCCCCTCGGCGGACCACATGGCGCGATAGCCATTGGTGATTTTGCGCTGAATGACCGCCGGTCTGAGCGCACGTTCGCAACTATTGTTGGAGGCGTCGACCAAACCAGGCCAATGGGTGAAGGTGAGAAGTTGATCGCGCGCTCGCCTGAACCGGTTCTGGATGTCCTGCGCCAGATCGCATGAGGTTGGAGTGTCGAGAATATCTGCGAGACGCCGCTCCAGTGCGCGTCGTCTGGTCGCGATTGTCGTTGCGGCGAGCGTTCCGATGTTGCCCGCTAGGTCGAACGCCGCTTCGAGCCAAAGCTTGAGGCGCATCGGCAAGAAATCTTCTCCCGCTTCATCCGCGTAGGCGACGTCGCGTGCCAGATGCGCCAGGCAGGTTTGCTGCGCATCGGCATGACCTTGTTGGGCGGAGTAGCGATCCGACAGCCAGACCGCCGGTCGATGGCCGTCCATCATGTCTCGCACCACCACGGCGCCGCGCGTGGGAGAAGCCTGATGGACCACAGCGTCAGAGCAGCGGAACACCCAATGGAATGAGCTGCTGCCCTCGATCCGGACACCGGTCTCGTCCGAGGCGATCACCTCGGCCTGGCGCAACGCCGAAACGGCTTGATCGCGCCCGACGACAAAGCGGCCCTGTGCGCGGCGGAGCATGTTCATCAAGCCACCCTGGCTGATGGCCAATCCGAACAGGTCCGCGAAGGCGCCCTGAAGCCGCTCATAGGACAGCGCCTGGAAGGTCTTGAAATAGGTTGCCACCGCATGCAGGCGTGACCCGAACGGCGTTCCTTTCGCAGCTTCGGGCAAGGGCGCGACGACCATTGCCCCGCATGAAGGACAGCGCACGGCCAGGCGCCGATGACGCTCGACAAACGGCTTGATGACAGGGAGATCGATCTTGTCGTGTTCGCTGACAACCTCGGCCGACAACTCGCTCGACAGGGCCGACCGGCAGCATGGGCATTCGTCAGGGTGATGGTCGACGACGCGATCGACGTCCTCGCTCAAGCTGCGCGAGTGACCTTCATGGCCGGACTTCGCGCCGCCAGGCTTCGATCGCTCCCGGCGCTCCTTGCGGTCGCTCGCTGGCGGCTTCGACGACGTCCGTGACGTCTTCGCTGGACGCTGCAGCCGAAGCACCAACTCGATCAGCTCTTCCTTGCTCAGGCGTTCAAGATCGATGCGACTCATCCCAGCAGGGAATCAGCGAAATCGCCCCGCTGCAAGGGGCTGGGTAATTACGACGAGGCTGCGAGAACTGGAACGTGGGCCTTCGTTGGCCTTGGGGGCCCGGCGGAGAGCGGCCCGGCGATGTTGCACATGTTTCGGGAAGCAAACGATCTCACAAGCGATCGCCATCAAAAATTGTTTGTAACTCTGGCCGAATTACCCCGACTTAGGCTGACGGCGCGAGATACTATTGTATTTGTCGACGATTTTGCAGGAACCGGCATGCAGTTTGCGTCCCGGTGGCAAAGGTACCAGGAATTGGTGGCAAGCGAAGCGCACGCCTATTTATTTCTCGCGGCAGCGACAAGTTCAGCTATGAGCCGCCTCGAGACCCTTGAGGAGATTTCTGTAAAGGCTGAGATGGTTTTGGGTCCCGAGACTAATGTTTTTAGTGATGAGAATACCTCCTTTAGGGCCTCCGAGAAGGAAGAACTTCTACTGTATTGCCGCAAAGCCGATAGAAAAAGACCTAAGGGCTGGGGGGATTGCGGTCTTTTGCTCGTAATAAGTACAAAGACACCCAACAACTCCATTCCCATTCTCCACACTTCTTCTCGAAAATGGAACGGTATTTTCCCGAGGAGCCTTTCCTCAGCGGGGCGCTTGGCGGAAGTGTGGTGATGACGAATATAATCTCATACATGGGTACGAAGTCGGCTCTTGCGGCAACCATCTCTCAGGTTGTCGCCCAGTTTCCGGAAGGTCCCTTTCTCGACCTTTTTGCTGGGATGTCTGCCGTCAGTCGAGCCATCGCACCCACGAGGAATGTTTGGGTCAATGACGTTCAGCGTTTCTCTGAACTAGTAAACGAGTTCCATTTTCTTCCATACGGGCCGTGTCCCGATTTCGGCAAGATCGCGGAAGAGGCGCTCGGTGTTGCTCAAATGCACCAGAGGCAGCTTGATAATCTGCTAGTTGAAGATCTTACACAAGAGGACGTGGCGCTTAGATCGACTGATTGGCGCGTGCTGAATAGCATCGAGACTCGCCTTCGAGATTGCGCGAACCACGTGTTGTCACCTCATCAAGCTGCTTCGTCAAACTCACCTGACGACTTTCGGCTTTTCACCAACATGTACCCTGGGACTTATTTCAGCTTGCGCCAGTGTATTGCAATCGACTCCCTTCGCAAGGGTATCGATCATTCTGCGCCTCAAAGAGATAGGAAACGTCGATCTGCCAGGCGACAGATGCTATCTGGTCTCGGTGCCACGATGCTGCGCTGCTCAAACTCAACCGGTCATTTTGCACAGTATCTGACCCTAAGCGAGAAGAACGCTGCACGAGTGAAGACGAAGAGGAAGCGTGACATCACGTTGGAGTGGAAGCAACGAATCGAGGACCTCCATCCGCTTGAGGCTGAGGATTGGAGAGGAAAAAATAAGGTATTCAGGAAAGATGCAAGCGATCTATTGATATGGCTCAACAAGAAAAAGTTACAACCTGCGGTCATATATGCGGACCCTCCATACACAGCCGACCATTATTCAAGGTTCTATCACTTGTGGGAAACGATGCTGTTATATGACTTCCCTGTCGTGAGCGGTAAAGGTCGTTATCGGTCAGATAGATTTTCGTCAGATTGGTCAATGAAGACTAAAGTGAGAAGCTGTTTTGAAGAACTTGTCAAAGACGCTTCTGCTTTGGGTGCTGCCCTGGTGATCAGTTATCCCACAAATGGCTTACTCGCCCAGTCAGAAGAGTCGATTCCACGCCTTATGAAAGAGCGCTTCTATCGGGTCGAACGACTTACCCCGCTCCTTCATGAACACTCAACTATGGGAGCGTCCAAGGGAAAGCAGCGTCATTGGGTCGCGGAGCAGGTCTTTATCGGTTTCGGGTCGCGAGGCTAGTATGCGAGCCGAAACGCAGATCGAGCATACTGGATCGTTTCCGATGACACGGCCTCTCGCAAGCAAACGAGCTAACCGCAATCTGAGCGCGGGCGCGACCCGCGTCCGCGAACCCCTCCGCCCGCGAGACAACCCTGCCGCCGCCATGGTAAAAGGCCGGCTCTGCCAACCCGCGGCCCCGAGGGGGGACGGCCGCCCAGTGCGCCGACTGCACGGATAAACCATCCGCCCGGGTCGGGCCACTAGGAGCCACCCGCTTGCGCTCACCCGTTCCGGTTCGTCACCCGCGACGCATCCTGTGCGTCTTCCCGCATTACACGCCATCCTTCGGCACCTTCTCCCACGCCTATGAGCTGATGCCGGGGGTCGGCGCCTTCATGCCGCCGCAGGGGCTGCTGCTCATCGCGGCCTATCTGCCGGCGCTCTGGGAGATGCGCTTCGTCGACGAGAACATGGGCGCCGCACGCGAGGACGACTATGACTGGGCGGATGCGGTCTTCGTCAGCGGCATGCATATCCAGGCGCCGCAGATCCGGGCGATCCATGCCCGGGCGAAGCGCCACGGCAAGGTGACGGCGCTCGGCGGCTCCTCGGTCTCGGCGGCGCCCGAGACCTATCCGGAGTTCGACTACCTGCATGTGGGCGAGATCGGCGATGCCACCGACCGGCTGATCGCCCGTCTCGACGCCGACATCGCGGCGCCGGCGGCCCAGGTCGTGCTCGAGACCGGCGAACGGCTGGCGCTGACCGACTTTCCGCTGCCAGCCTTCGACGCCGTGCCGCTCAAGACCTATCTGCTCGGCTCGGTGCAATTCTCGAGCGGTTGCCCGTATCGCTGCGAGTTCTGCGACATCCCGGCGCTCTACGGCCGCCAGCCGCGGCTGAAGTCGCCCGCGCAACTCCTGGCCGAGCTCGACGCCTTCGTGGCGCAGCCGTCCCATCCGACCGTCATCTATTTCGTCGACGACAATTTCATCGCCAACCGCAAGGCGACGCGCGACATGCTGCCCCATCTCGTCGATTGGCAGAAGCGGCACGCCTATCCGCTGCAATTCGCCTGCGAGGCGACGCTCAACCTCGCCAAGCAGCCCGAGATCCTAAGGCTGATGCGCGAGGCGGGCTTCTTCACGGTCTTCGTCGGCATCGAGACGCCGGAGCTCGAAGCCCTCAAACGCATCGACAAGGCGCATAACAATGCCGTGCCGATGATGGAGGCGATCCGCACGCTCAACGCCCATGGGCTCGAAGTGACCTCCGGCATCATCCTGGGGCTCGACACCGAAACGGAACAATCCGAGCAGCGGATGATCGACTTCATCGAAGCCTCGCAGGTCCCGGTGCTGACCATGAACCTGCTGCAGGCGCTGCCCAGGACGCCGTTGTGGGACCGCCTCGCGCGCGAGGGACGCCTCGTCGACGATCCGCGCCTCGAATCCAACGTCAGGTTCCTGCGTCCGCACGATGCCGTGGTCGCCTCCTGGCGCCGGATCATCGCCCACGCCTATGCGCCGGAGAATATTTTTGCCCGTTTCGTCCACCAGATGGACGCGACCTATCGGCATCGGCTGAAGACGCCAGCCAAGGGCAAGCTGACGCAGGCGAACCTGCGCCGCGCCTTCTACATGGGCCGCAACATCGTCTGGCAGCTCGGGGTGAAGTCCGACTATCGCGGCGTGTTCTGGCGGGCCGCCTGGCAGGCCCTGAAACGTGGGCAGATCGAGGCCATCTTCAACATGGGCTTCGTCTGCCACCACCTCATCCGTTTCACCCGGGAGGCGCTGCGCGGCGACCATACGGCGTCGTTCTACGACGCCAAGGCGCGCGACGCCGAAACACGGGCCGACACGCTGAAGCTCTCGGCTTGAGCCTGGCGCCCTGCCGCCGATCGTGACCGGCTCAGATTGCGAGCCGGTCCCGTCTCATTGAAGGTCCTGGTCTGCGGCGCCGACAGCCACCGCGACCGTGGCGATGAAACCGGCCACGAGGGCGGCAAAGAGACCGGCATGGGCCGAGGCGAATGCCATCAAGATGGTCCTTCCTGTTCGCGATGGGGCGGGTCCGTTCGCCATCATGAATCGCGGCCGGTAAGGATGGGATGAAACTATCGCCTCCGTTTGCACCGATCGGCCTCCGATCAGGCCGTCTCAGCCGGCGAGCCAGCCGCCGTCGACCACGAGATTGGCACCGGTGATGAAGCTCGCCCTGTCGCTGGCGAGGAAGACGGCCGCATTGGCGACGTCCTGCGGGCGGCCGAGCCGCGGCCATGGCGTGCGCCGTCGGGCATTGTCCAGCAGCGCCGGATCCATCGCCAGGCCGGGCTTGCCGGTGACGATCTTGCCGGGCGAGATCGAATTGCAGACGATGAGATCCTTGGCGTAGTCCACCGCGATCTGCCGGGTGATATAGATGGCGCCGGCCTTGCTGACCCCGTAGGCGCAGTCCCGCGGCGCGGTGACGATGCCCTGCTGCGAGCCGAGGTTGATCACCCGCCCGCGCACCTCCTCGATCGGCTCCTGGCCGATCATCTGCGCGATGGCGCGCTTGCAGCCGAGATAGAGCCCGGTCATATTGACACCCATCACCTCGGCCCATTGGGCTTCGCTAGTGTCGAGTAGCGCGGTCCCTGAATACGTGGCCGCATTGTTGACCATGATGTCGAGCCGCCCGCCGCGCTCGACCGTCTCCCGTACCACGGCATCCATGTCGGCTGAGGACGCTACATCGGTCTTGCGGAAGAAGCCCTGCCCGCCCGCCTCGGCGATGAGCGCCGCCGTGGGCGCACCGCCCTCGAGCACTTCCTCGGTGAGGTCGGCCACGCAGACCAGGGCGCCTTCGGCCGCGAAACTCAAGGCGATGGCGCGGCCGATCCCCGAACTGGCGCCCGTCACGATCGCGATCCTGCCCTGGAGCATGCCCATGCCGTCCCTCCGATCCTGTCTCCGGGCGGTTCCGCCCTCGCGCACGTCCATAGCGCGGCACGGTCCTGCGGACACGCCGAATACGAGGTCGGCATGAAGATCCTCCTGGTCGCCGTCGTCCTGATCCTGGCCATCGTGGCGGCGGCTGGCGTCGTCGCATGGACCCACCTGCCGAAATCCGATTGCGTCCAGAACTGCTGCGACAACCATAGCTGCAACGCGCCGGCGGCGCCGAAGCCCTGATGCCATCGAGCGTGCCTGTTCCTGATATGGCGCTCGCTTCGCAGATGTTCGACGCGCTCGCCACGGCCACTCGCCGCGGGCGCGGCATCGAGCGCGACTCTTACGGCCCCGGCGAGCAGGCCGCCCATGACATGATGAAGGTCGAGGCGGCACGGCTCGGGCTCGAGGTGACGGTCGACGCCATCGGCAACCTCGGCCTGACCCTGCCGGGCCGGGATCGCACGGCGCCCTCGGTCGTCATCGGCTCGCACCTCGACTCGGTGCCGCAGGGCGGCAATTACGATGGCGCGGCGGGGGTCGTGGCCGGCCTCGCGGTCCTCGCCGGCTGGCGGCGCGCCGGCTGGCAGCCACCGTTCGACGTCGCCGTCATGGCGATCCGAGCCGAGGAATCGGCCTGGTTCGACATCCCTTACCTGGGCAGCGCCGGCGCCTTCGGCCGGCTCGATCCCACCTGCCTCGCCGTGCGCCGGTTCGATTCGGGCGAGACGCTGGAGCAGGTCCTCGGCCGCCAGGGCTTCGATGCCGGAGCGATCCGCGCGCGGCGCCGGCTCCTCGATCCCGACCGCCTTCGGGCCTATCTGGAGCTTCATATCGAGCAGGGACCTGTGCTGGTCGAGGAGGGCCTGCCGGTCGCGGTCGTGACCGGCATTCGCGGCTGCCGGCGTCTGCGCAACGCGCGCTGTCACGGCGCCTACGGTCATTCCGGTGCCTTGCCGCGCGCCTACCGGCAGGATGCGGTGGCGGCGAGCGTCGCGCTGCTCTCACGGCTCGACGCCGACTGGCGGGCCGCGGAGGCCGATGGGGCCGACCTCGTCGTGACGGCGGGCGAATTTTCGACCGATCCTGACCGGCACGGGCCGAGCAAGGTGGCGGGCGAGACGCATTTCGTCATCGACATCCGCTCGGTGTCGGACGACACCATGACCCGCATGGAGGCGCGCGCCCGGCACCATGCGGCGGCGATCGAGGCCGAATACCGGGTGCGGTTCGATCTCGGTGCCGCGAGCTGTTCGCCGCCGGCCGTGATGGATGAAGGGCTGCAAGCCGCGCTCGCCGCCAGCGTCGCGGCGCTCGGCGCAAAGCCCTTCGCCATGGCGAGCGGCGCCGGCCATGATGCGGCGGTCTTCGCTGCCATGGGCGTGCCGAGTGCCATGCTGTTCATCCGCAATCGCAACGGCAGCCACAACCCGGACGAGGCGATGGAGATCGAGGATTTCGCGATCGGGGCGCGGGCTTTGTCCGACACGCTGATGGGCCTGTCGTGACGCTTCTCGTCACCGGCGCCGCCGGGTTCGTCATGAGCGTCTTCGCCCGGCATTGGCTGGAGACGCATCCGGACGAGCGGCTCGTGGCCCTCGATCGCGCGCCGCTCGATGCCGCCGCGCTTAGCTACTTCGCGCCCGTCGCGTCGCGGCTCGACCTGATCGAGGCCGACATCGCCCGGCCCGCCACCTGGAGCGAGCCGCTCGACCGCTTCGGCATCACTCGCATCGTGCATGGCGCAACAGTGACACCGATCTCGCGCGGCAGCGCCGCCGAGGCGGCACGCGAGCCCGAGGCCGAGCGGCCGGCCGAGATCCTCGACGTCAACCTGATGGGCACCGTGTACTTGATCGATTGGGCGCGGCGGCAGCCGGGCTTCCGGCGCTTCGTCTACGTGAGCTCAGGTGGCGTCTACCGTGACCACGGCCCCGACCGGCCCGGCACGCCGCTGCCGGAGGACGGCTATGTCGGCCCCCGCAAGCTCTACGGCATCTCCAAATGGGCCGCCGAGATGGTGGCCGAGCGTTACGCCGAGCTGTTCGGGCTCTCGGTCCTCTCCGTGCGCCTGTCCTCGGTCTATGGGACGATGGATCGGGCGACGGCGAGCCGCACCTTCCGCCATGTCCCGAACCGCATCGCGCATTGGGCGGTGCAGCGGCATGACCCTTTGCGGTTTCACGGCATCGATGCCGTCGGCGACTATATCCATGCCGAGGACGTGGCCACGGCGCTCGCGGCTTTGCTCGACCTGCCGCAGCCGCGCTTCGGGACTTATAATATCGCGCTCGGCGAGACGGCGACAATGGGCGACATGCTGCGCTGGGCGTCCGAAAAATTCCCCGGGTTTCGCGCCGGGGAGGCGCCGCCCGATGTCGCCGACCTCGTCCAGGATGCCGGGCTGCGCGAGGGCATGTGGGGCGCCTACGACATCAGCCGCATCGTCGCCGAGACCGGCTGGCGGCCGCGGCCGATGCGCGAGGCCTTCCAGGCCTATATGGACTGGATCGCCGCGCAGGACCTCGAGCCCTGAGAGCTCTCGGGCGTGATGCTCCGCTACAACGTCGCGATCTCGGCGAAGCCGCGGCGCTTGAGCGCTTCACGAAGCGCGCGTCCCGGCCGTCGCGCCGAGGTGAAGAGCGCGGTCGCCCCGCCCGCGATCGCATCGCCTTGCGGCGTGAGGCCGAGGTCCGTCAGCACGCTCGCCGTGCGTCGGGCAATGGCCGGCGCCGGGTCGATATAGGTCACGGGCCACGGCGCCAGTCGTTCGAAGGCGTCGAGGAGCAGCGGGTAGTGGGTGCAGGCCAGCACCACCGCGTCAGTGCGGCGCCCGTCCATGTCGACGAAGGCCGACGCGATCTCGGACAGGATGTCGCCGTCGCGGACCGGCTCGCCCCGCATGGCCGCCTCGGCGAGGGCGGCGAGGCGCGGCGCGCCGACGAGCGCGACGTCGCAATCGGCCGCGAAGCTGCGGATGAGATCCCGTGTGTAGTCCCGCGCCACGGTTCCGGGCGTTCCGAGCACGCTGATGCGCTTCGAGCGCGATGCAGCGGCCGCTGGCTTGATCGCTGGTACGGTGCCGACGAAAGGAATGCCCGGCCAGCGCTGGCGCAGCGGCGGCAGGACCAGCGTCGAGGCGGTGTGGCAGGCGATGACGATGGCTTGCGGCCGATGGCGGGGCACCAGCGCCTCCATCAGCGTCATGACGCGCGCGACGAGATCCGCCTCGTTTAAACCCCCATAGGGAAAGACGGCATCGTCGGCCGCGTAGAGGTAATCCGCCGTTGCCCACAGGCGACGGATCGCCGCGAAGACCGTCAACCCGCCGAGCCCTGAATCGAAGACCAGGATGCGGGCCGGCGCTGCGGCGGCTTCGGCGACGGGGGGTGGCGAGGCGGCGACGGCGATGGTCATTAAGGTGGAATTCTAGTGCGGTGGCCCTATTGCACCAGATCGAGGTTAAGGGAAGGTGGCGGCCACCGTCCCCCGTCAGCGCCTGGATCGCGATCACTCCGGACCAATTCGGTCCGGAATGATCGCGTCGACGAAACCCGTACGATGGACGGATCCGGGTCTCGGAACCGACGGGTCTATCGCGCGAGCCGAACGGGCTCGTGCCTGTTAGACGGCCGGGATCTTGGCGCCGCGCCGGGGCTTCTTTGTCGTGCCATCGGCCTCCGGGGCTGGGACGGGAGGCACTTCCGCCGATCCGGCCATGGCGGAAGGCGACTTGCGGCCCAGCCCGAGCGTCTTGGCCAGGCTCGACCTCGCATTGGCATAGGCCGGGGCAACCATGGGATAGTCTTTCGGAAGAGCCCATTTGGCCCGATAGTCCTGCGGCGAGAGACCATGCTCGGAATGCAGGTGGCGCTTCAGCGACTTGAAGCGCTTGCCGTCCTCGAGGCAGACGATGAACTCGTCGGTCACCGATCTCTTGATCGCCACCTTGGGCTGCTGCGGCTCCTTGACCGGCTCGGGCTTTGTCCCGCTGACGATCGACCCCAAAGAACTATGTATGGATTGCAAGAGTTGAGGAAGTTCGCCGGCCGGCACCGAATTGTTGCGGACATAGGCCGAAACAATTTCTGCAGCCATTTCCATCAAATTCAGATCTGGGTCTGAGTCAGTCATCTATGCGCCTCCTTTACGACTCCGACGTAGCAAACGAATGTTGCGCAAGCAAGCCCGAGAAAAACCGAATCTGGATGGTCGCCGTAGGTCGGCTTTGAGCTTCCTCCGCACAGTCGCCTGCTTGGGCAGGCCGGGATATTACTTCGATGATCGGGCGCTTCGTCGCTGCCGTTTCGCGGACGGGAGGCCGAGAGGCGGGAACGGAGATCCGAGTCTCTGCGCGAGCAAACACTCTATAGAATGCCGAGTTCCCAAGGTCTCGAACGACCTGCCGGGCGGGCGACTGACGATCGTGCGACCCTGGGTTTGTTTTCACTATCGCCCGCATCCGCCTTGGACGAGACGCGGGTTTGGCAAGACTGTGGCGACGGCAGGTGGCCACCGGTCTTTCGCGTCGATTATGGTCCAGGCGGGCGCAGGCCCGCTATCGTCGGGTCAAATGCCGGCTCTCCGGTGCTGGTAACAAAGCTGTGCAAAAGCCGTGATCGAAGCTTCCACACCCGGAACATTTCCCAATGCGGCGCCGCTCTTCGGCGACCGCGCGTGCCGGCGTGGCACTCCTGCCGCAATCCACTTTAAAATCGCCGGTCGGACGAACGGACGGCTTGCCTTCGCCCGGTGGTCGGCAGAGCCTTGCGGCAGCGCTTCATCGCCGCAGCGATGAGGCCCTGCAAGGTTGATGGTTTAACGGACACCTGTACGAGGCGAAGTTCGAACGGAATAGGCCGGCCCTCAGGATGAGACCATCCGACGCCGGCACCGAACGGGGAGGTTGCCCATGCCGATCTGGCAGATCGCGCTCATCGCGCTCCTTGCGGGGTGGATCCTGCAGGCGCTCGGGACCTATGTTCAGATGCGCCACTACACCTCCGTCATGGGCGAGGTGACGCGGCTCTGGGCCGACGGCTTTGTCGGGGCGGGCAATGCCCGCGCCACGCTGGGGCGCGGGGTGATCCTTTTGCTGGTGGTGAGCCCGGACCGGATCGTGCGCCGGCTGATGGTCATGCAGGGGCGCAGCGTCTTCGCGCGGTTCGACCGCGTGCCGGACGTCGAAGGCCGGGCCTTCGACGGTTTGGACGGCGCCGCGCCGTTTTCGGACAAGCCTCGCCGCAAGGCGCTGTCGATCGCCATGGGGCAGATCGAGAAGGCGGCGGGACGCAGCGCGGTCGCTTGACGCCCTGCCGGACGACAAGCGGGGGCCTTGGTGCCCCGCTTTTGAGATGAGGGAGGGGACGATGGGGCTGATGATGATGGCCATGCAGGCGGCCGACCTGGCGTCGCACGGGGCGACGCTCGTCGCGCTGCACACTGGCGTGGCAGGGTCGGCGCATGCGCTCGCGGCCCATGCCGACGGATCGCTCGCCGCGGCCATGGGCGACACGGCCCATCATCCGCTGCTGCATCATCCGCTGCTGCTGGCGCAGCAGGCGGCGCCGGCCGCCCCGGCCGATGCCCCGGCGAGCGCGGCCGACGCCCTGAGCAAGTACCAGGCCGAGGTGAAGAGCCTGAAGCCCAATGCCGGCCAGCTCGGCTGGCTCGGCACCATCGGCACCCATTTCATCGGCATGTTCCAGCAGGGCGGCGAGGTGTTCATCGGCTTCGTCACCGGCATCATCCCGACGCTGGTCGTACTGATGACCGCCTTCTATGCGCTGACCGGTCTCATCGGCGAGGAGCGGGTGCATGGCTTCGCCCAGGCGATGGGCCGCATAGCGCTGACGCGATACACCGTGCTGCCGGTGCTCGCCGTGTTCTTCCTGACCAATCCGATGGCCTACACGTTCGGCACCTTCCTGGAGGAGAAGCACAAGCCCGCCTTCTACGATTCGGCGGTGTCCTTCGTGCACCCGATCCTGGGGCTGTTCCCGCACGCCAACGCGGGCGAATATTTCGTCTGGGGCGGGGTGCTGGTGGCGCTGCTCGACCTCGAGAAGCGCGGCGTCATCCCCGAGGGCTACCACGTCAAACTGGCGATCTGGTACTTCATCGTCGGGGTGGTGGTGATCCTGCTCAAGGGCATCGTCACCGAGCGCATCACCGCCTTCATGGCCCGCCGCCAAGGCGTGGAACTCTGAGCCAGGACCGGGGGAGTTTCACCATGGCGCTCGAAGACTCGAAGTTCAAGGCGGTGCGGATCAGCCAGGGGCCGAACGGCTGGGGCGGACCGCTGGTCATCAAGCCCGACAGCCAGCGCGACAAGATCGTCGCCGTCACCGGCGGCGGCATCCCGCCGATCGCCCGCCGCATCGCCGAGATGACGGGAGGAACGGCGGTCGACGGCTTCCGTCAGCCACCGCCGGAAAGCGAGATGGCCTGCGTCATCGTCGATTGCGGCGGCACGGCGCGCTGCGGCGTCTATCCACGCAAGCGCATCCCGACCATCAA
This sequence comes from Lichenihabitans sp., assembly GCA_965277115.1. Lineage (GTDB taxonomy): Bacteria > Pseudomonadota > Alphaproteobacteria > Rhizobiales > Beijerinckiaceae > Lichenihabitans. The sequence goes on from CBDIBY010000007.1 coordinate 60,533, forward strand.
CCTGATGCCGGTCGGGCAGTCCGGCCCGCTGGCGCAGTTCATCACCGAGGACATCTACGTCTCGGGCGTGAAGGAACAGAACATCGCCTTCGCCGACGGCTCGGTCGCCCCGACCGCGGCCGGCGTGGCCCAGGCGACGGCGGCGCCCACCCGGCCGGCCCTCGTGCCCGAGACGGGTGGCGGCGGCTTCATCGACCTCATCGCCAATATCGGCCGGGTGATGGGCCGCGTCGTCGGCATCTTCTTCAATGCCGGGCGGCGCACGATCGACCAGGTGGTGCGCAACGTCCTGCCCTTCATGGCCTTCGTGACCATGCTGATCGGCATCATCCTCTATACCGGGATCGGCGACCTGATCGCCAAGCCGATGGGACCGCTCGCCAACAATATCGGCGGCCTCTTGGTCATCTCGGTCATCTGCGGCCTGCCGTTCCTGTCGCCGATCCTGGGGCCGGGCGCGGTCATCGCCCAGGTGATCGGCGTCGCCATCATCGGGCCGCAGATCCAGAACGGCACGATCTCGCCGGCCATGAGCCTGCCGGCCCTGTTCGCCTACAATACCCAGGTCGGTTGCGACTTCGTTCCCGTCGGCCTGGCGCTCGGCGAAGCCAAGCCCAAGACGATCGAGATCGGGGTGCCGGCCGTGCTGCTGAGCCGGCAGATCATGGGGCCGGTGTCGGTCGTCATCGCCTGGCTCTTCTCGCTCTTCGTGATGTAACGGCAGCCCGGCGCATGGCGATCTATTACCGAACGACGATCATTGCGGTCGGCGCGGAGGTGGCCGAGCTTCTCGAGGGCGGCATCCTGATCCTGTTCGCCGAGGGCGCCCCACCGGAACTCGCGGAGGTCTCGGTGCTGCATCGCGTCGCCGACGGTCCGGCCGCCGAGGCGCCCCCGGTCGGCGCCGCGATCACGATCGGCTCCGTGACCGCGGCCCTGACCGCGATCGGCGCGCAGGCCTGGGCGAAGGTGGCCGATATGGGCCATGTGGTGATCAACTTCGACGGTGCCGCGCTGGGCGGCCGGTCCGGCGAGCTGTCGGCGTCCGTCGTGCCGATGGCGGAGCTGATCGAGGCCGTGCGGCCGGGCGCCTCGATCACGATATCGGGCTGAAAATCGCTCGAGCTTTGCCCATCAGAGGAGGCGGCCACCATGATCGAGCGCCCGGCCACGGTTCGCGTCAAGGAGGGGCTGCATGCGCGCCCGGCGACCCAGTTCGTGAAGCTCGCCAGGACCTTCGCATCCTCCCTCGAGGTGCGGCGCGGCGCGTGCGGCGCGGACGCGAAGAGTTCGGTCAAGCTGATGCTGCTCGGCATCAAGGAAGGCGAGGAGGTGACCGTCCGGGCCGACGGAGCGGACGCCGAGGCCGCGATCGAAGCGCTGGTGATCTTCATCGAGACGCCCGAGGCGGGCGCGGAGGCGGGCGGCACGGCGCCGATCCTGGACGCCGGCGCGCCATCGGGCCTGTCCGCCGTACCGCCGGCGGGCCGGGCGGCCGGAGGCGTTGCGGCCAGCGAAGGCACGGCCATCGGCCCCGCCTTCGGGTTCTTTCCCGAGGCGCTCGTCGCGCCGCATCGCGTGCTGCCGCCGGCTGCCATCGATGGTGAGGTCGAGGCCCTGCATCGCGCTTTCGCCGCGACGGTCGCGGCGCTGGTCGAGAGCGGTGCGACGCCGGGAGCGACGCCGCAGGACCGGGAGATCATCGACGCGCTGATCGAGGTGGCGCGCGACGACGAGCTCGCGGGCGCGATCGAGGCCGGGATTCGCGCCGGACAGGATGCGGTCACCGCCACGCTCGAGGCCGGGGCGCGGCTCGCCGCCGCCTTCGAGATGGTCGAGGCCGACTACATCCGCGCGCGGGCCGAGGACGTGCGTGGGCTCGTGCGGGCGCTCGCGCTCACCCTGCTCGGCAAGGCCGACGTCAGCCTCGCGATGGCGCCGGAGGGTGCCATCCTGGTGGCCGAGGAGATCTCGGCCCTGGATTTCGCCAGGGCACCGCTCACCTCGATCGCCGGCATCCTGTGCACGAGGGGCGCCGCGACCTCGCATGTCGCCATCATGGCGCGCACCCATGGCATCCCGGCCGTGCTCGGTGCGCGCACCGAGCACGCGGCGTTGAAGCGCGCCGGGACCGTGGCGCTCGACGGCGGGACGGGCGAGGTGTGGCTCGACCCCGACGCGGCGACGCAAGCCGCGGTCCGCGCCCGCATCGCCGAGGAGAAACGCGCGCGCGACGCGCTCGACGCCTACCGTGCGCGCAAGCCCGTGACCCTCTCGGGGCAGGCCGTCGAGGTCATGGCCAACCTCGGCTCGCTCGGTGAGATCGCGCCGGCGCTCGCGGCCGGCGCCATGGGGGTCGGGCTGTTCCGCACCGAACTCATGTTCATGGCGCGCAAGACCCTGCCGTCCGAGGACGAGCAGGCCGCGATCTATGGCGAGCTGGCGCAGGCCTTCGCGCCGCATCCCGTCATCGTGCGCACCCTCGACATCGGCGGCGACAAGCCGGTGGCGGGCATCGAGGTCGCGCCCGAGGACAACCCGTTCCTCGGCTGGCGCGGCGTGCGCCTGTGCCTCGACCGCCCGGATGTGTTCAAGCCGCAGCTGAAGGCTCTGCTGCGCGCCGCCGTGCACGGCAATCTCAAGATCATGGTGCCGATGATCGCCGAGGTCGAGGAGGTCGTGCGCGTCAAGGCGCTGCTGGCCGAATGCCGGGCCGAGCTCGACGCCGCCGGCGTTCCGGCCGGCGCGCCGCAGCTCGGCATCATGATGGAGACGCCGGCGGCGGCGCTCATCGCCGCCGATCTCGCGAGGCACGTCGCCTTCTTCTCGATCGGCACCAACGACCTCACCCAATATGTGATGGCCGCCGATCGGCTCAATCCGCGCGTCGCCGGCCTCAACCGCGCCGACCACCCGGCGGTGCTGCGCGCCGTGGCGCTCATCTGCGACGCCGCCCGCGCGCAAGGCATTCCGGTCGGCATCTGCGGCGAGGCCGCCGCCCGCCCCGATCTCATCCCGACCTTCCTGCGCATGGGCGTCACCGAACTCTCCATGAGCCCCGCATCCATCCCCCGCGCCAAAAAGACCGTGATCGAAACGGATCTCGGTGACCTTCCCTGATCGTCGTGATGATGATCTGCCGTCGAGATCGGGTGAAAAATTTCTCCCCCACAAAGCCCTGGGGCGTGTTGACATACGTGTTATTTTTGCGCGCCAAGAGATTGGCTTGTTGTGAATTAAACCTACAATGGTTCTCGCTGACGATTTTTGGGCGGGAGGGATTCCCCTGGCCGCGACAATCGGATTCAAGGCTGGAAAACGCCGGCTCGGCGGCCAGACGCCGGCCGATCTCGGCGTCGAGGCGAGCGATGTGGCGTTGCAGGGTCTTGAGCCTGCGGGCGAGTTCGAGCTTCAGGAAGGAGGTCTGGCTGGCACCGCGCTGGTTGGACAGGGCGGTCTAGTCGGCGATCGCGGCCGTGCGGGCGCGCACCAGTTCCTGCAGGACCTCCAGCGTGTCGGGCACGGGGGCGTGCGCCCGCGGCGCGAGGCTTCCCCCATGAGCGCCAGGATGTGGGCATCGATCCGATCGGTCTTGGCAAGCTGGCCGATGGCTTCCGCGAACAGGCGCGAGCGCAGCGGATTGACCACCGCGACGACCTAGCCTGCGGCATGAAGGCTGCGATGCGCGGCCCGGTGGTATTTGGCCGTCGCCTCCATGACGATCATGGCGATCGGCAGGCCGGCGATTTTGCGCTTCAGTGCTTTGATGCCGTCGGTACCATTGGCCACCCGCACGCTTCGGCCAAGCGGATGGAAATAAACGTCGAACCAGTCATCACACACGTCGATGCCGACGTAGCCTGGCGTTTGAGCGCTTCGTTCGGGCAGAACCTTGCCTTGCATGCGGGACTGGCTCCCCATCATCTGTTCAGGACAAGCGCAAAGGGCGGACGGACCAGGCCCATCCTCGGTGCACAACCGAGGGGAAAACGGTCACGCCCGCCTGGCGTTCGGGGGGTGGCTACCCCCCGAACGCCAGCCCGATCTTGCATCATTTCGGGCCGCCTTGAACATGCAAGGGGATTACTTGAACAGGTTGAGGTCCACCGAATCCGCCATGGCCTTGTAGCCGGCGTCGTTGGGATGCAGGTGGTCGCCGACGTCGAACTCGGGCCGCATACGGCTCGGGTGGTCCGGATCGCGCACCGCCGCGTCGAAGTCGATCACGCCGTCATAGGCGCCGCCCGTGCGGATCCATTGGTTGACGGCCTGCCGCTTGATCTCGCCTTCGGGCGTGAAATAGCCCGGGAATACGGTGCCCTCGAAGGGCGTCAGCGTCGCGCCGAACACCGTCACTCCCTTGGCGTGAGCGCGGGCGATGATCTGCCGGTAGCCGGCGATGATCTCTTCGGCGGTGACCGCCTGCTCGGGTAGCCCGGACGCGGTTGGGTGGCCGATGTCGTTGATGCCTTCCATCACGATGAGCCACCGCAGGCCCGATTGCGCCAGGGCATCGCGGTCGAGCCGCGCCAGGGCGCTCGGGCCGAACATGGCCTCGGGCAGGTCGTGCAGCACGCGGTTGCCGCTGACCCCGGCATTGACCACACCGAGCGCCTGGCCCGTGCCGCGCCCGGCGAGCCGCTCGGCCAGACGGTCGGGCCAGCGACGGTCGGCATCGATCGTCGAATGATAACCGTCGGTGATCGAATCGCCGAAGGTCACGATCGCGCGGCTCGCGCCGGCGACGTCGACCCCGGAGAGGAAGAACCGCTCGAGCGAGGTCTGCGCCTTGTCGAGCGACGGGTCGGCGGTCTGGTTGCCTGGCCCGATATAGGCCGTCTCGACGCCGTCGAGATGCACGACGGACGGACCGGTCCAGCGCGACACGAAGAGGCTGACGACGAGCTTGCCGAGATCGGGCATGTCGATGTCGACGGGATCGGACACGATCGGCGCGCCGGGGGGCACCGTCACCGAGGCCATGCCGCCGAAGGTCAGCGGATGGTCCGAGGCAGGGTCGATCGTGCCCGGCGCCGTGCCGGGCCGAGCCACATGGGCGGCGCCGATCACCAGCGGCGCGGTGCCGGTCTCATTCGAGAAGCGGACGCGAATCTGCCGCCCGCCGAGACTGAGCCGCACCACCTGCCGGACCGTCTGCCCGTCGAGTTCCTGTCCCACCGGGAAGACCGGGCTCGCGCCCCAGGATCCGACCCAGCCACCGGGCTCGGCGGCGCAGGCAACCGAGGCGGCGAGCATTGCTGCCGCGATCGCGCCGACCCGCCACGCATTGCTGTTGCAGACCATTCCTCATCCTCCCGCTTCGCGACGCTCTTTCCCAGCGCATCTGCCCATATGCTAGAGAAGGTGGATGCCTCTGTCGACGGGAGCGCCAAGGGCGGCGTGGTCATCAAAACGCCATTGCACTCACTCGTGGTAAGGCCAAGCTTGGCTGCCTGCCGCAAAGCCGATTCGCATCGCCGAAGGACGCCGCCCATCATGCCGACCGCCACGAGACCTGTGCTGTGGGGCGCCGTCCTGCTCGCCGCCACTTGCGGCGGTCGAGCCATGGCGGCCGACCTCTTCGCCACGCTCCCCGGCACCTGGACCGGCACCGGAACCGTCGTCAAGACCGACAACACCACGGAGAACCTGCGCTGCAAGGTGAAATATTCGCTGACGCCGAGCGGCACCGTCATGCACCAGGAACTTCTCTGCGCCGCCGACAGCTACCGGATGGATTTCGTCACCGACCTCGTCAATCAGGACGGCAAGCTCGCCGGCACCTGGAAGGAGAAGGATCGGCAGGCCGGCGGATCCGTCTCGGGCAAGATCGACGGTGACGTCATCGCGACGCAGATCAGCGGCAACGGCTTTGAGGCCTCCGTGGTGATCACCGTCAAAGGATCCAGGCAGACGATTGCCTTGACCTCCGACGGCGGCTCCTACGCCAGATCGGTGACGATCGCGCTCAAGGCCGAATAGCCCGTCTAGCCTTCCGCCCTATTCACCTTTGGCCGTCGCATCGGCCGGCGACACCCTGAGCTGCGCCAGGAGGTTGCGCACCTTGCGCAGCACCTCGAAGCGGAAGCCGTGGAAGATGAAGGACTGGCCGACCTCGGGGATGGTCTGCGCCTCGTGGATGACGAGGCCGGCGATGGTATTGGCCTCCTCGTCCGGCAGGTCCCAGTTCATCACCCGGTTGAGGTCGCGGATCGGCACCGAACCGTCGACCATCACGCTGCCGTCCGGCCCGATGCGCACGCCCTGCACCGCGAGGTCGTGCTCGTCGCGGATGTCGCCCACGATCTCCTCCAAAATGTCCTCGAGCGTGACGAGGCCCATGACCTCGCCGTATTCGTCGACGACGAGGGCGAAATGCGACTTGCGCCGCAGGAATTCCTGCAGCTGGTCCTGCAGACCGGTCGAAGCCGGCACGAACCACGGCGCGTAGGCGATGGCGGCGATGTCGAGCTGCGTCGCGTCCCCGCCGAGCGCGCTCAAGGCCCGCAGCAGTTCCTTCGCATGCAGGATGCCGATGATGTTGTCGGGCAGGCCGCGCCATAGCGGCAGCCGCGTATGGGGCGAGGCCAGCACCTCGCGCACGACCTCGATGGCCGGCAGGTCGGCATTGATGGTGCGCATCTTGGTGCGGTGGACCATGACGTTCTGCACTTCGAGCTCATGCAGGTCGAGCAGGCCGCCGACCATGTCGCGGTCGGAGCGCTCGACGCCGCCTTCGAGGTGCAGGAGGTCGACGGCATTCTTCAGTTCCTCGAAGCCGCTCAGCATCGACCGCCTCTCGCCGAGCGTGATGCCGAAGACCCGCAGGATCGCCTGCACGACGATTTCGACAGCCTTCAGCACCGGCCCGAAGACCCGCACCATCATGGAGACCATCGGCCCCAGCACCAGCGAAGCCCGTTCCGGATAGTTGATGGCCAGCGTCTTCGGCAGCACCTCGGCGAAGACGAGCAGCAGCACGGTCATCAGAACCGTGGCGTAGAGCACGCCGCGTTCGCCGATGAGGCCCAGCAGCACGCTGGTGATCAGCGCCGAGGCACCGACATTGGCGACGTTGTTGCCGAGCAACATGGCGCCGATGAAGCGCTCGCGCATGCCGAGCAGCCGCGAGACGATTGCGGCGCGCCCGTCGCCGCCCTTCTCGAGTGCATGCATGCGGGCCTTCGAGGTCGCGGTCAATGCGGTCTCGGCCGCCGCGAACATGGCCGAGAGTCCGATGCAGCAGATCACGACTGCGATGTCGACCAGGAGCTCCGCCCCGTGGGCCGCCTCCCCGGCCCCGTTGCCATGCATGGATCAGGCTCCCGCGAGCTCGTCGGCGAGAAAGGCGCCGACCGCGCCGGCCTCGACGCCCCGGGCGACGAAGCTTCGGCCGATGCCGCGCACCAGGATCAGGGTGAGGCTGCCGCGCACCACTTTCTTATCCTGGAACATGGCGTCGAGGATCTCTGCGGCGCCGGCGGTCCAGCCCGGAATGTCGCGGATCCGCGTCGGCAGGCCCGCTTCGCCGAGATGGGCCGCGACTCTCTCAGCGTCGTCGCCGATGCACAATCCCTGCGCGGCGGAGAACCGGAAGGCGAGGCTCATGCCGATCGCGACCGCCTCGCCGTGTACGAGCCGGCTGCCGTCGTAGCCGGCGAGCCGCTCCAGCGCGTGGCCGAACGTATGGCCGAGGTTGAGCAGCGCCCGCTCGCCCTCCTCGCGCTCGTCGCGCGCCACCGTCGCGGCCTTGGCTCGGCAGCTCGCCGCGATGGCTTGCGTCCGCGGCGGGCCTCCGGCGAAGACCGCCGCGCGCTCGCGCTCGAGCCAGGCGAAGAAAGCCTCGTCGCCGATGAGGCCGTATTTGGCGACCTCGGCATAGCCGGCGCGGAACTCGCGCGCGGGAAGCGTATCGAGACAGCCGGTGTCGGCCAGCACCAGCTTCGGCTGGTAGAAGGCGCCGACGAGGTTCTTGCCGTGTCGGGAGTTGATGCCGGTCTTGCCGCCGACCGAGGAATCGACCTGGGCCAGGAGACTCGTCGGCACCTGGACGAAGCCCATGCCGCGCCGCGCCGTGGCGGCGACGAAGCCGGCCAGATCACCGACGACCCCGCCGCCGAGCGCCAGCACGATGTCGCCACGCTCGAACCGGCCTTCGAGCACCGCGTCGCAGACCCGCTGGTAGGTCGCGAAGTTCTTCGAGCCCTCGCCCGGCGCGACCTCGATCGTCGCGTGGCGGAGTCCGGCCGCATCAAGGCTCGCGGCAAGCTGCGGCAGGTGGACCGCCGCGAGGTTGGCGTCGGTGACGATGGCGCAGGCGGCGCCCGGCGCCAGCGCCGCGATATGCTGCCCCGCCTGCTCCAGCAGGCCGGGACCGATCAGAATCGGATAGGACCGCGCGCCGAGATCGACCTCGACCGTCGCATGGGGCTCGCCTAGGCTCGTCACGTCGTTCTTCATCCGGGGTTGCGGGCGCGACCGTCGGGCAGGGACAAATGGGCCTCGATGGCGGAGAGCATGTCGGCCACCGTGGCCTCGTGCGGCCCGTCGCGCGACACGACGACCGTATCCGCCCCGGCATAGACCGGATAGCGCTCGTTCATCAGCCGCCGCAGCGTGCCTTCGGGGTCGGGGGTGCGCAGCAGGGGTCGGTTGGAGCGCTTGCGCACGCGCCGCATCAGCACGTCGAAATCCGCCTTGAGCCAAAGCGACAAGCCATGGAGCCAGATCGTCGCGCGCGTGCCGGGATGGACGAAGGCGCCGCCGCCCGTCGCCACGACGCGCGGCCCATCCCGGATCAGCCGCTCGACGATGCGGTTCTCCCGATCGCGGAAATAAGGCTCGCCGTGGCGGGCGAAGATATCCGCGATGGTCATGCCGGCGGCGGCCTCGATCTCGTGGTCGCTGTCGAGGAAGTCAAGGCCAAGGTGGCCCGCGAGGCGGCGGCCCATCACCGTCTTGCCGGCGCCCATCATGCCGACGAGAACGATCGAGCGGGCGCCGAGCCCGGCGACGATGGCGGCCGCCCGCGCATCCCGCCCCACTGCCGTGCCGGTCGGCTCGTCCCCGATGATCCCCGTTTGCGCCCTCATGCGCGCATCACTAGCATGGCAGGCGTCCGATGCTAATCCGTGTGGTGCCCGTCAGGCGGCGGAGCCGATGACCGCACCGAGCCGGTCGAGGGCGCGGTCGAGCGTTTCGTCGCGCTTGGCGAAACAGAACCGCATCACGGTGCGCACTTGGCTCTCGGCATAGAAGGCCGAGACCGGGACGGCGGCCACACCATGCTGCTTCACCAGCGTCTCGCAGAAGGCGACGTCGTCCGAAATCCCCAGCGGTGCGAGGTCGACGTTGAGGAAATAGGTGCCCTCGGCCGGCAGCACCCGGAAGCCCAGCGTCGCGAGGCCGGCGGCGAAACGGTCGCGCGAGCGTTCGAGCCCTGCCCGCATGGCGTCGAAATGGGAGGCGGGCTTGGCGAGCCCGAAGGCGACCGCCGACTGCAGGTTCGGCGGCGTCGTGAAAGTCAGGAACTGATGCGCCTTCGACAGCACCTTGAGCAGCGTCGGCGCGGCGGCGACGAAGCCAACCTTCCAGCCGGTCAGCGAGAAGATCTTGCCGGCCGAGCCGACCTTGACGGTGCGCTCCGCCATGCCGGGGATTGCCATCATAGGGACATGGCGCCGGCCATCGAACAGGACGTGCTCCCAGACCTCGTCGCACAGAGCAATGGCGTCGGAGGCGATGCAGAATCGGGCGAGCCGTTCGAGCGCCTCCCGGCCAAACACCGTGCCGGTGGGGTTCAGCGGATTGTTGAACAGCACGACGCGGGTCCGCGGCGAGAAGGCGGCCGCGAGGTCCTCATCGGTGAACTGCCAGTGCGGCGGCTTCAGCGTCACGAAGCGCGGCACGCCGCCCGCCCGGCGCACCAGCGGCAGATAGGCATCGTACATCGGCTGGAACAGCACCACCTCGTCGCCCGGCTCGATCAGCGCCAGGAGTGCACCGGCCAGCGCCTCGGTGGCGCCGGAGGTCACCATCACATCCTCGGCCGTCAAGGGCAGACCTTGGAACCGGCCGTAGTGCTCGGCCACGGCGGCGCGCAGCTCCGGCAGGCCCATCATCGGCGGATACTGGTTCCAGCCCTCGACCACCGCCTCGGCCGCCTTGCGCCTGACGTCGAGCGGGCCGGGATCGTCCGGAAAGCCCTGGCCGAGGTTGACGGCGTCATGCTCGCGCGCCAGGCGCGACATATGCTCGAAGACCGTGGTCGGCAGGTCGGCGAAGACCGGGTTCATGCGCCGGCGGCCTTGGCCAGCGAAGCGAGGACGGGCTCGACCACGCCGTCGACGGGGCGCCGGGCATAGCGCCGCGCCAGCGTGGCGCAGACGAAGAGCTGGATTTGATGGAAGATCATCAGCGGCAGCACGATGGCGCCGATGGCCTGGCCCGGGAACAGGATCCCCGCCATCGCCAGGCCGTTCGCCATGCTCTTCTTCGACCCGCAGAAGACGATGGCGATCTCGTCTGCCTTGGTGAAGGCGAGCCAGCGGCTCGCAAGGGTGGTGATCACAAGCACGGCGCCGAGCATCAGCGCGTCGAGCACGACGATCAGCGCCAGGCTCCAATAATCCATCTGCGTCCACACGCCCTGCACCACGCTCTCGCTGAAGGCCGCATAGACGATAATGAGGATCGAGCCGCGATCCACATAAGAGGTCAGCACCTTGTGACGGGCGATGATGCCCCCGAGCCAGGGACGCGCAAGCTGGCCGAGGCCGAAGGGAAGCAGCAGTTGCAGCGCGATGTCTTCGAGCGCCTTGGCGCTGAAACCCGAGCCGTGCGCGCTGAGCAGCAGGACGACGAGCGCCGGGGTGATCAGCATGCCGAGGATGTTCGACACCGAGGCACCGCAGAGCGCCGCCGGCACGTTGCCGCGCGCGATCGAGGTGAAGGCGATCGAGGACTGCACCGTCGAGGGCAGCACGCAGATGAACATCAGCCCGAGCGCCAATTGTGCGGGCAGCCACGGATGGAGCGCCGCGGTGAGCGCGAGTCCGACGATCGGGAACAGCACGAAGGTCGAGATCAGAATCATCGATTGCAGGCGCCAATGGGCGATGCTCTCGACCACCGCGCGCGGCGCAAGCCGCGCTCCATAGAGGAAGAACAGCAGGAAGATGGCAGCCGTGACAGCCCATCCGGAGACGAGGGCTCCTGTCCCCCGCGCCGGCAGGACGGCCGCGACGGCGACGGTCGCGGCGAGCGCCAGCAGATAGGGATCGACGGAGAGACGGGAGAGGATGGATTTCGACATCGGGATCAGCGCGGAGCCGGCGACCGCGGAGCCGCCGCCAAAGGCATAGCAGCTTTGTGCTCGGGCACCACCCGCATCACCGGGACGCTGGTCTTCGCCGGGCGCGAGGCGCGGCAGACAGACCGAGGCTCGTGCGCTAGAGAGGCCTCGATCGCACTGTCATCACGGAGGCCTGCGCGCTCATGAAGCCGGTTGCAACCGCGAGCAATCATATGCTCGTGCTCGGCGGCGCCCGCTCCGGCAAGAGCCGCTTCGCCGAAGGCGCGGCGGCGGCAAGTGGTCTCGACAAGGTCTATGTGGCGACAGCCTCCGCCTGGGACGACGAGATGCGGGCCCGTATCGCCCGACACAGGGCGGATCGTTCCGATGCCGGTTGGCGGACGCTCGAGGCGCCGCTGGCGCTCGCCGAGGTGCTGGCGCGGGAGAGTGCCGCGGAGCGCGTGGTGCTGGTCGACTGCCTGACACTGTGGCTCAGCAACGTCATGCTCGACGGCGGGGATCCGGAGGCAGCCTGCCGCGATCTCGTCGCGGCGCTGGGACAGTGTCCAGGCCCCGTCATCGCCGTGTCGAACGAGGTCGGATCGGGCATCGTGCCCGACAATGTCCTCGGCCGAGCCTTCCGCGACGCGCAGGGACGCCTCAACCAGGCCATGGCCACCGCCTGCGGCCGCGTCGTCCTCGTCGTCGCGGGGCTGCCGCTGTGGCTGAAACCCGCATCTCGATGACCCATAAAGACCGGGGAACACCGATGCCGATCATCGCGGGCCGCATGAACAGCGTGGACGTCGCGGTGGTCGGAGCCGGCGCGGCCGGCCTCGCCGCGGCCCGGCGGATCCTCGGCAGCGACCGCAGCATGCTGGTGCTCGAAGCCGGCGCGCGGATCGGCGGACGTGCCCACACGGTCACGCCGCCCGCAGCCGGCGTGCCGCTCGACCTCGGCTGCTTCTGGCTGCACGGCGCGCGCGGCAACGCCTGGAGAGCCTTCGCCGAAACGCACGGTTTCGAGGTCGACCGCACGCCGGCGCCCTGGCTCGACGAGCGCCGATGGTTGCATCTCGGTAAAGGTCAGGTGGAGGACCTGCAGCGGACCCAGGCCACCTTCTATGACCGTGTCGAGGAGGTCTCGGCGCGCGAGCGCCCGATGGGGGAGTTCATCGATCCCGACCACCGCTGGCGCGGGCTGCTCGACGCGATCAGCACCTTCGTCAGCGGCGCCGAACTCGACCGCGTCGCCGCCCGCGACCACGCCGACTACGCGCCGGGCGACACGCTCGACTGGCGTGTCCCGGCCGGCTACGGCCGGCTGATCACTAGCGCCGGAGCGGGCGTGCCGGTCATGCTGGAGACGGCGGTGACCGGCATCGACATGAGCCGCCGGGACCGCCTCCTCATCGAGACGACGCGCGGCACGCTCGAAGCTCGCGCCGCGATCGTCACCGTGTCGACCGACGTGCTGGCCGCCGGCACGATCCGCTTCACGCCCGCCCTGCCGGAAAAGCTCGCCGCCGCCGCCAAGCTGCCGCTCGGCCTCGCCGACAAGCTCTTCCTGCGCCTCGACCGTCCGGAGGATGTCGCGCCCGAGACTCACCGGCTCGGGACGCACGCGCGTGCCAGGACCGGCGCCTACCACATCCGGCCCTTCGGCCGCCCGATCATCGAGTGCTTCTACGGTGGTCAGCTGGCTCGCGACCTCGAAGCCGAGGGACCTGCCGCCTTTACGGCCTTCGCTTTCCAGGAACTCGCGACACATTTCGGCTCGGACTTCAAGGCGGGGCTGACCCCGCTTTGCACGACCGCCTGGGCGGCCGAGCCTTTCATCCGCGGCTCCTATGCCTATGCGGTGCCGGGCTCTGGCGAGCCCCGCGCCGTGCTGGCGGCGCCGGTCGAGGATCGGCTGTTCTTCGCCGGCGAAGCCTGCTCGGCGCACAAATTCACCACCGCCCACGGCGCCTACGAGACGGGTGTCGCGGCCGCGGAGGCGGCGATCGAAGCGCTCTCGTCTTGACCGGAACGCCGCCCGATCAGCCCGCGGTGGCCGAGCGGACCTCCCCGGCAAGGTGCGCCATGTAATCGGCTTTGCCGATCTGCACGCCCGCATGCCGGAGGACGTCATAGGCCGTGACCAGGTGGAAATAGAAGTTCGGCAGCAGCCAGTCCTCGACGTAGCGGTCGCCCCGCAGGACGAGATATGACCCGCCGGGAAGCTCGATGCGCTTGTCGCGCTCAAATACGCTGTCGTCGGCCTGAACTTTCGCCTGCGTCAGACGCTCGATCGTCGCGTCGACATGCTGTTTCATCCTCAGGAAATCGATTATCGACGGATCGGTCTTCGGCGCCGGACCGTTGCCGCACCACGCGACGAAATCGTTGGGCTGATTGCAGGCGAAGACGATCTGATATGGCAACGGCAGCATGTCCTCGGCAAGCCGTGCGACGAGCAGCGTTTCCGGATTACGCGCCGTCTCCCGCCATTGCGTCTCGGCGAGCACGAGGAGACGGCCGAGCGTGATCAAGCGCGTCGTGAAGATTTCGATCGTTCGTGCCAGCGCGACGTGTGACATGTGAGATTTCCTTAATCAAGGCAGCCGGCGGTCCGACGGCACGGCTGCGTCTGCGGTCTTCGACAGGCCGGCCGACGCCCGCTACATCGCCGAATCAGCCGCGATCGTCGCGCCGGAGGCCGTCTGCCGGACGTTAAATGCATCAGGCCAATCGACTTGGTTGATTAGCTATTGTCGTCATGACCTGTTCGACGAAACGATCCGCCGCGCCAATCGCCTCGAGTGCTTGCGCGGCAGAAATATCGACGTGCGGATCAGTTCCGTAATCGGCGATGGCCTTCAGCTCATAGCTACGAGACAGAAATGCACGCAGGTCCGCATTGAAGGCAGGATCGTTTCTCGTCGGGCGCTGGAACTCGGTATGCACGCCTCGATGCGTTTTAATCGCACGGCCTGTATGTTCCGAAATCAACGCCTGTGCGGCGTGAAAGGCCGCCAAATAGGCACTTCGACCGGCCGGCTGATAAAGGTCGACGCTCATCATCGCTCGTGCCTCGCGGATCAGCTTTATCCAGAAACTGTCGTGTCTCAGGCGTCACAGATTGCGACCTTCCCGGCGGATCTCGCGCATCAGCGGCGACCGCTCGCTAAAGGCGGCAACGGAATAAGGCAACAGATCGAAGAATTCGCCTGTCTCGTCGATCATCCTGACGCGCAAATCCGCCAATCGGCGTGACTCTGTCCAACGATCATCGAGCGTTTTGAGAAAAATCGCGATGTCGTAATCCGAATCGGGCCGTGCGTCGCCTCTTGCGCGCGACCCGAACAGCATGATGCGCTCGATCTGCGTTCCATACATCCCGTCGAGTTCGGCCCGGATGCGGACAAGATTCGGGTCGTCCATCGAGGCCTCCAGCCCCACGCCTTCCAAAGTCGCTAGATCGTAGCATATCTCAGGAGGCAATGACCCGCCCTCCTACATCGCCAGTTGCCTCAACCCGGCGCGGATGAGCGCCGCCGTCGCGGCCTCCTCGCCCAGCGCGGCGACGGCCACAGCCACAGCGGAGGTCGCCTGCGGCCGGCCGTATCCGAGGTTGACCAGGGCCGAGACGGCATCCGCGGCCGGGCCGCCGAGCAGCGTCGCGCGCGCCTCACCGGGCAGGCCGAACTCCGCCGCGGCGCCTTCGGGTCCCTTGTCCTTGAGCTCGGCCACGATGCGCGCGGCGAGCTTCGGCCCGACACCCGGCGCGCGCGCCACCGCCGTGCGGTTGCCGGTCGCCACCGCCGACGACAGTTCGGCCAGCGCCAGCGTGCCGAGGATGGCCAGCGCCACCTTGGCGCCGACCCCCTGCACGGTCAGCAACAACCGGAACCAGTCGCGCTCGGCCGCCGAGACGAAGCCGTAGAGGCGGATCATGTCCTCGCGCACGTGCGTGTCGATGGCGAGCGAGACGGTCTCGCCCGCCGGCAGCCCGGCGAGCGTGCGGGTCGAGCAATGCACCAGGTAGCCGACCCCGCCGACGTCGATCACGAGGCTGTCCTCGTCGCGGCTGTCGACGATGCCGGTGAGCTTGCCGATCATCCGCGCACCGCGGCCTTGGCGAGCGCGGCGACAAGGGACGGCGGGCGGCGATGATGGGCGTGGGTGATGGCGACGGCCAGCGCATCCGCCGCATCGGGCGAGGCGGCATGGCTCTTCGGCAGCAGCACCTTGAGCATGGCGGCGACCTGCTGCTTCTCCGCGTGTCCTGTTCCGACCACGCTCTTCTTGACGAGATTGGCCGAATATTCGGCGACCGGCAGGCCGGCCAGCGCCGGCACGACGAGCGCGATACCGCGCGCCTGGCCGAGCTTCAGCGCCGATTGCGGGTCGCGGTTGACGAAGGTCTCCTCGACCGCCGCCTCGTCCGGCCATTCGGCCTCGATCACCGCGCTGAGGCCGACATGGAGCAGCCGCAGCCGCTCGCTCAGGGCATCGCCGGTGGTGGTGTGGATCACGCCCGAGGCGACGTAGACGAGCCGCGACCCTTCCGCCAGCACGATGCCCCAGCCGGTGTGGCGCAGGCCGGGGTCGATGCCGAGAATGCGGATCGGGCGGGTCACGCGAGCATGTCGTTCCGAGCCGCCCCCTCACGCGTTCATCTTGGCGACGAGCGCGTCCGACACCTCGAAATTGGCGTAGACGTTCTGCACGTCGTCATTGTCCTCCAGCGAGCCGACAAGTCGCAAGATCTTCTCGCCCGTGTCGTCGTCGACCGCGACGGACGTCTGCGGCCGCCAGACGAGGGCGGCGCGGCGCGGTTCGCCGAACTTCGCTTCGAGCACTTTCGACACATCGCGCAGCGCCTCGAGCGTGGTGATCACCTCGTGCCCCTCTTCGGAGGAGGCGACGTCGTCGGCCCCCGCCTCGATCGCGGCCTCCATCATGGCATCCTCCGAGGCCGCCGCGACCGGATATTCGATGCGCCCGACGTGGTCGAACATGAACGAGACGGCGCCGGTCTCGGCGAGCGCGCCGCCGGACTTGGTGAAATAGGAGCGGACTTCGCCCGCCGTGCGGTTGCGGTTGTCGGTCAAGGCCTCGATGATCACGGCGACGCCGCCCGGCGCATAACCCTCGTAGCGGACCTCGTCGTAAGTCTCCGCGTCGCCGCCGGCCGCCTTCTTGATCGCCCGCTCGATATTGTCCTTGGGCATGTTCTCGGCCCGCGCGGCGAGCACGGCGGCCCTGAGGCGCGGGTTCATGGCGGGGTCGGGCATGCCGAGCTTGGCCGCCACGGTGATTTCGCGGGCCAGTTTCGAGAAGAGCTTGGAGCGGACGGCGTCCTGCTTGCCCTTCTTGTGCATGATGTTCTTGAATTGGCTATGGCCGGCCATGAACGGTCTCGTCGATGCTGCGCCCGGCGCGTCGAGGCCGGATGAACGAAGGCGGCGTTATAGCGACAGCCGCCGCCGGGAAACAAGGGTCGACGACGAGTGTGCCTCAGCGCCGCCCCAGCGAGCGCCGCGCCCGATGGCTGGTCTCGATCCCCTCCAGCCCAGCCGGATCGCGGAAGGTGCGGTTGAGCCCGCTCTTGACCTTCTCGGCATGAGCCTTGAACTCGGCCCGCGCCTTCTCGGCCTTCAGGCGCAGCCCGAGCTTGAGGCGGTCGCTCTGCTCGCGCCATTCTTCGCCGAGCAGCTCGCGCCCGGCCTTGAGCTTGAGGGTAAAGTCCTCCCTGGCCAGGCCGTCCCCCGCCTGCGCCGCGACGGCGCCGAACCGGTAGACCCAGACGCGCGCCGGCGGCAGGTTCAGCCAGACGGGCGCCGAGACTTCGGCATGGAAGGCCGGCCCGGGTCCGAACCGGCGCGGCATGGGCGAGGCGATGCCGTAGGTGAACTGCACGAAGGCCGCCCCTGGATGGAGCAGGGCGACGGCATCGCGGAGCAGCGCCAGGCGGTCGCGCTCGGGCCGGGTTCGCAGCGGTAGGCTCGAGACGATGGCCGAGACCGGCGCATCGATGACGCCGGCGAGCGTATCGGCCAGCCGATAGGCATCGCCCTGGACGATGCGCACGCCCTTGTAGCGCCGGGCCAGAAGCTTGCAGAAATGCGGCTCGAACTCGACGAGGACCAGGCGGTCGCGGGCGACCCCGCGATCGATCAGCGCCTCGGTGACCGGACCCGTGCCGGGCCCGAGTTCGATTACCTGGCCTGGAACGTCGAGGTCGACATAGCGGGCCATGGTGCGCGCCAGAATTCGCCCCGAAGGCGATACGGCACCGGTCCCGAGGGGATTGTCGATCCAGGTCTTGAAGAAACGGGCCTCGTCGGCAAGCCGCTCCTCGAGCGGCACCTTGGGCGGCGCCGGACGCGCCCGCCGTGGTGCAAGTTGCAGTTTCGCGCCCAAATCGCTTCCATCCCTCTGGCCATCCCGCCCGCCGGCCGGTCTCGTCCTGTCAACAGTCCGTCACGGGAAAAGCATGAAACCGGCGCTAAGGTTCAATCGCCGGCCCTCGTTCTCCCCAAAAATCAGTTGCTCAAATTGTCGAAGAAGTCGCGCATCTTGGTGAAGAACCCGTCGGCCTCGGGGTTGGTCCTGTTGGAGGAGACGGAATCGAACTCGGCCAGGAGGTCGCGCTGCCGCTTGGTCAGGTTCTGCGGCGTCTCGACCACCGCCTGGATGTAGAGATCGCCCGTGTCGCGCGATCGCAAGACCGGCATGCCTTTCGACTTGATGCGGAACTGCTTGCCCGATTGGGTGCCTTCCGGCACCTTGACCTTGGCCTCGCTGCCGTCGAGCGTCGGCATGTTGATCTCGCCGCCGAGCGCCGCCTGCACCATGGGGATCGGCACGCGGCAGTAGAGATCGGCACCGTCGCGCTGGAAGAACTGGTGCGGCTTGACGCTGAGAAAGATATAGAGGTCGCCGGCCGGGCCGCCGCGCAGGCCTGCCTCCCCTTCCCCGGCGAGGCGGATGCGGGTGCCGTCCTCGACGCCGGCGGGCACGTTGACCGACAGCGCCCGCTCGCGCGTCACGCGGCCCGTCCCCGCGCAGGCGCCGCAGGGGTTCTCGATCACCTCGCCGCGCCCGCCGCAAGCCGGACAGGTGCGCTCGATGGCGAAGAAGCCCTGCTGGGCCCGCACCCGGCCATGGCCGGCGCAGGTCGAACAGGTACGCGGCTTCGACCCCGGCTTGGCGCCGGTGCCGGTACAGGTCTCGCAGGCGACCGAGATCGGCATCTTGACCGTGGCGGTCTTGCCCTTGAACGCCTCCTCCAGCGTGATCTCCATGTTGTAGCGAAGATCGGACCCGCGCTCGCGGCCGCCGGAGCGGCTGCGCGAGCGGCCCATCATGTCGCCGAAAAGATCGTCGAAGATGTCGGCCATGGAGGAGGAAAAGCCCTCGCCCATCCCCGCGCCGTGCCCGCTCTCGAAGGCGGCGTGGCCGAAGCGGTCATAGGCGGCGCGCTTCTGGCCGTCCGACAGACACTGATAGGCCTCGTTGAGGTCCTTGAACCGGCTCTCCGCATCCCTGTCGCCGGGGTGTCGGTCGGGGTGGCATTGCAAGGCCGCCTTGCGGAAGGCGGATTTGAGATCCGCGTCCGACGCGGTTCGGATTACGCCGAGGATCTCGTAGAAATCGCGTTTGGCCATCGAAGCCCGATCCAGATCCACATGTGTTCAAAACTCGCCGGGAGCTGCGTCCCCAGAGCGACAGACTTGTCCATCATGCCCACACGGGGGTCTTGGTGCCACGTCGCCGCGCGAGCGGCAAGGACGAAGAAACGGCGCGGGGAGTGCCCGCGCCGTTCCGTCGATCCGCTGGAGCCTGATGGAACGACGCTAAGACCGCGCTCAGGCGCGACGCTTCTTGTCGTCCTCGCCGACTTCCTTGAAATCGGCGTCGATCACGTCCTCCGAGGCATTGGGACCTCCGGCCTCGGGGGTCGCACCGCCGTCAGGGCCACCCGAGCTGGCCTTGTACATAGCCTCGCCGAGCTTCATCGAGGCCTGGGTGAGGTCGTTGGTGCGCGCTTTGATCGCCTCGGCGTCCTCGCCTTCGAGCACGCCGCGCAGCGCCGTGATCGCGCTCTCGACCGCCGAGCGATCGGCCGCCGAAACCTTGTCGCCGAACTCCTGCAGCGACTTCTCGGTCGAGTGGATCATCGCCTCGGCTTGGTTCTTGGCGTCGATCAGTTCACGGCGCTTCTTGTCCTCCGCGGCATGCAGTTCGGCATCCTTGACCATCTTGTCGATATCGCTGTCGGACAGACCGCCCGACGCCTGGATGCGGATCTGCTGCTCCTTGTTGGTCGCCTTGTCCTTGGCCGTGACGTTGACGATGCCGTTGGCGTCGATGTCGAAGGTCACCTCGATCTGCGGCACGCCGCGCGGCGCGCCGGGGATGCCGACGAGGTCGAACTGGCCGAGGATCTTGTTGTCGGCCGCCATCTCGCGCTCGCCCTGGAACACCCGGATGGTGACCGCGGTCTGATTGTCCTCGGCGGTCGAGAACACCTGGCTCTTCTTCGTCGGGATCGTAGTGTTGCGCTCGATCAGCCGCGTGAACACGCCGCCGAGCGTCTCGATGCCGAGCGACAGCGGCGTCACGTCGAGCAGCAGCACGTCCTTGACGTCGCCCTGCAGGACGCCGGCCTGGACGGCGGCACCGATGGCCACCACTTCATCCGGATTGACCCCCTTATGGGGCTCCTTGCCGAAGAACTGCTTCACCACCTCCTGGACCTTCGGCATGCGGGTCATGCCGCCGACGAGCACCACTTCGTCGATCTCGCCGGCCGACAGCCCGGCGTCCTTGAGCGCCTTGCGGCAAGGCTCGACGGTACGCTGGATCAGGTCGTCGACGAGCGCCTCGAGCTTGGCGCGGGTGAGCTTCAGCGTCAGGTGCTTGGGACCCGTCGCATCGGCCGTGATGTAGGGCAGGTTGATTTCTGTCTGGCTTGCGGAGGAGAGTTCGATCTTGGCCTTCTCGGCGGCCTCCTTGAGCCGCTGGAGGGCGAGCTTATCCTTGCGCAGGTCGACCGTATTCTCCTTGCGGAACTCGTCGGCCAGATATTCGACGAGGCGCATGTCGAAGTCCTCGCCGCCGAGGAACGTGTCGCCGTTGGTCGACTTAACTTCGAACACTCCGTCCCCGATCTCGAGAATGGACACGTCGAAGGTGCCGCCGCCGAGGTCATAGACCGCGATCGTGCCCGCGCCGCGCTTGTCGAGCCCATAGGCGAGCGCCGCCGCGGTCGGCTCGTTGATGATGCGCAGGACTTCCAGGCCGGCGATTTTGCCGGCGTCCTTGGTGGCCTGACGCTGGGCATCGTTGAAATAGGCAGGGACCGTAATGACGGCCTGCGTGACGGTCTGCCCGAGATAGGATTCGGCCGTCTCCTTCATCTTCTGCAGGATAAAGGCGGAAATCTGCGAGGGCGAATATTGCTTGTCGCCGGACTGGACCCAGGCGTCGCCGTTCGAGGCGCGTACGATCTTATAGGGAACGAGGCCGATGTCCTTCTTGGTCATCGGGTCGTCGAAGGTGCGCCCGATCAGCCGCTTGATAGCGAAGAAGGTTCGCTCGGGATTGGTGACGCCCTGGCGCTTCGCGGGCTGGCCGACGAGGCGCTCGCCGTCCTCGGTGAAGGCCACGATCGAGGGCGTCGTGCGCGCGCCTTCGGCATTTTCGATGACTTTGGGCGTCGAGCCTTCCATGACGGCGACGCAGCTGTTGGTCGTCCCGAGGTCGATGCCGATCACTTTTGCCATATCAAAGATCCTTTCATTCGCAAGACCGCCGGACCCCGAAAGCACCCGGCCTTGGGCGGGACGGTCGAGGGACGCCCTCTCGACCCTCGCCGCCCGGTCCCCGATTCTGTTCTCGAAGATTGGGATTGCGCCGCCCGGGCGCAAGTTCGCGCCGCATATAGGGGGCGAAATTTTCCCGTGCAAGCTACGCCGCCGACACGGCAGCGAGGCCGTTGCCCGCCGACGCCGCTCGACCTAAGGGCCGGTGGCGATCAATGCGCCGATGCACCCGGAGCGGTTCAGCGCTGCAGCCTGAGGCCGACGAGGAAGATGTCCTGCCGGAAGGAAGATCCGGGCGACGTGCTGTCGAGCTTCTGGTGCTCGTAACTGGCCGTGGCGACCAGCGAACGCGACAGGTGATATTCGGCCTTGAGCGTTTCCGACAACGTGTTCTCGATGATCGGCGCTCCGACGTAGCGCGTGTTGAAATAGGTGACATCGCCGCTCAGCGTCAGGTTGCGCAGGAGCTGGTGGGTGACATCGAACGACACGGTACGCGATTGCGAGCCCGACGCACCGGCGACCGTCGTCTCGTCGAAGGTCGTGGCCGCCTTGACGCTCAAGACGGTCAGCGGCGTCACGGCGTAGCTGATCGAACCGTTGACGACCGGACCGTCGAGGGCCTTCAGCCGCGGATCCTCGTAGGTGCGGTTGCCATAGCCGGCGGAAAGATCGCCTGAGACGAGCCGGGTCAGCTCGAAGGTCGAGCCGAGTTGGCCGATGACGCCGGTCGAATCGCGGCGGAACCCGCTGAGATCCACCGTCGCATCATGGATCCGCTGGTCGACGAGCACATCGACATAGGGCTTGACGACCGGCGTCAGCTCGTAGGCGGCGCGCAGCCGCAGCCCGTAGTCGTTGTAGTTATCGTTGGCCAGGTCCTCGATGGTGCCGTCCGACAGCATGGCATTGTCGTAGGCGACCCGATCGAACAAGCCATGCAGGCCGAGCGAGAAGCGGCCGAAATTCTGCGTGCCGCCGAGCGTCGTGCCGAAGCCGATGATGAGCGGCCGCGAGACCGTGTTGACGTTGAGCTCGGGCGAGCCGGGGCGCTGGGTGTCGATCGAGAACCGCTGCTCGGCATCGATCGTGAGGTCGCGCGTCGCGTCGAGCCTGAGGTCGATGGTGCCGGTAGCGTCGGGCCGGCTGGCGCCCGGATCACTGAAATAATCGTTGTAGCCGCCGCGCAGGTCAGCCCTGAGCTCGTTCGTCGACCATTGCGAAACGAGTCCCAGGCCACCCTCGGTGCGGGAATAGGCCGAAGGCTTGACCCCGGCCTGGGTCTGGTCCGGATTGGAATCGTAGCCGAAGCTCTGCGCCACGTAAGGCGTCAGCCGCAGCGAGCCGATGTCGTAGCCCAAGGGAGCGTAGCCGTCGTCGATGAGCTTGGTGCGCAGCTTGGGCAGCGGGGCCGGCAGCGCCGCGACGCTCGGTCCCGGTACGATCGGTGCCGCATTGACCTGCGTGCCGGAGGTGTCGAGCGACACGCCCGGGCCGCGCTGCCGCACCGCGGTCCGGTAGGCTTCGAGCGTCGGCAGGGGCGGTGGCCCTTTGGGTAGGACCTTGACGCGGTCTTTCGTCTTGGCCGTGCCTTTGGGAAAGATGAAACGCTGCTGCGTCGCGTCGGAGGGCTGGTCGTCGGAGTTCGCCGGCGGCGCGCTGAAGGGCGTCGTCGGGTCGACGGCGCCCTCGCCCAGCGCCGGCCGCAGGGTGCCGTCCGGCTGTACCTTGGGGAGATCGGCGGGATCCTCGACATCGCCACGCAGCGGCGGCAGATTGGCTGGCGCGCCGCCGTCCGCCTGCTGCGCCCTGGCCGGCGCCCCGATCGCCGCGGCGAGCAGCAGCGCCGCAGCGCCGCATCCCGCGCGCCGAATGGTCGCCGGGAAACCGCGATGGCGAGGCGAATGAGACGACACTTCGTTTCCGCCCCTTCCCCGCCGGCTCGGCCCGAAACCTTCCCGAACCTTAAACGGACGTGGTTAATGCCGGGTTAGCGCGCCGGCCGCCGGAGCTGCGGCCGGGGCGTGCAGGCCGAGCTGTTTGGTGATAGAGCGAGTCCCATGAGCATGGCGAGTTCCCCCAAGGCGACAAGCGCGGATATGCACCGGGACGGCGCCCTCGCCTCCGCCCTGCGCACGGTCGGGCTCGAGCGGGCCGGCATTATGGTGCTCGAAGGCGCGATGCGCGATGCGGGCTCGCCGCTCGGCCGGAGTTTTGCGGCGGCGGTCCGGCTCATCGGCCGCCTCCGCGGCCGGGTCATCGTCACCGGCATGGGCAAATCCGGCCATGTCGGGCGCAAGCTCACCGCGACGCTCGCCTCGACTGGCACGCCGGCCTCCTTCGTCCACGCCGCGGAAGCGAGCCATGGCGATCTCGGCATGATCCAGGCGAACGATGCCGTGCTGGCGCTCTCCTGGTCCGGCGAGACGCCCGATCTCGCCAATATCGTGACCTATGCGCGGCGCTTCGCGATTCCAGTCGTCGCCGTCACCAGCAATGCCGAGAGCGCGCTCGGCCGGGCCGCGGACCTCGCGCTGATCCTGCCCAGGGCCGAGGAGGCCTGCCCCAACGGCCTCGCCCCCACGACCTCGACGACCATGCAGCTCGTGATCGGCGACGCGCTGGCCATCGCCCTGCTCGAGGCCAGGGGTTTCTCGGCGCTCGACTTCAAGACCTTCCATCCCGGCGGCAAGCTCGGCGCCCAGCTCACCTTCGTGCGCGACATGATGCATGCCGGTGATCGCATCCCGCGCATCGCGCTCGACGCCGCCATGGCCGACGCCATCGTGGAAATGACCGGCAAGCGCTTCGGCTGCGTCTGCGTGCTCGATCCCGAGGGGCGCCTCGCCGGCCTCATCACCGACGGCGACCTGCGCCGCCACATGGGTCCGGGGCTGATGACGACGGCGGTCCGCGCCGTGATGACGCCCTCGCCCCTGACGGTGGGGCCGGACGGGCTCGCAGTCGAGGCCCTGGCGCTCCTCAACGACGAGCGCCGCTCGGTCCTGCCGGTGGTCGACGGCCAACGCCGGCCGGTCGGGATCATCCACCTGCACGACCTTTACGCCATCGGCGTCGCCTGACCCTGTGCCTTCGAGCCTCGACGCGTGTCCTCCCCGCGCCATCTGGAGCGGGTGGCAGAGGAGTTTCGACCGTGACCGAGGATTTTCGACACGAGGCGCTCGACATCGAGGGCGTGCGCTTTCACGTCGCGCGGCTTGGGCGAGGTGGGTCGCCGCTACTGCTGCTGCATGGCTGGCCGGAGTTCTGGTGGACCTGGGCGCCCGTGATGGAGCGCCTCGCCGCGGCGGGCTTCGACTGCATCGCACCGGACCTGCGCGGCTTCGGCGACAGCGCGCCCGCTTCGGGGCCGTCGGCGGAGGTCGGAGCCGAGCGACACGCCAAGAACATGCTGGCGCTGCTCGATGCCCTGAAGATCGAACGCGCTGGCGTCGTGTCGCACGATGTCGGTGCCTATGTGGCCCAGGTCCTCGGCCGCGCCGCGCCGCAGCGCTTCTTGGGATTATTCTTCTTCGACTGCCCCCATCCGGGCATCGGGGCGCGCTGGGCCGAGCCCAGCCATCTCAAGGAGATCTGGTATCAGGCCTTCCACCAGATGCCCTTTGCGGCGACGCTGGTCGGCCAGTCGCGCGACGCGTGCCGGGCCTATATCGGCGGCATGATCCGTCACTGGGCCGCCGGCAATCCCGCAGCCTTCGACGGCCCGGTGCTCGAGCGCTTCGTCGACAACTTCATGAAGCCCGGCGTGCTGCAGGGCGGCTTCAACTGGTACATCAGCCAGAACGAAGCGCGGATGCGCGTGATTCGGGGCCAGGCCCCGGCGCTGCCCCGCATCGACGTGCCGGCCTGCGTCCGCTGGGGCGATCGCGATCCCGTGCTTCTCTCGGCCTGGGGTGACCGACTGGACGAGACTTTCGCCCGGGTCGACTTTCAGCCCTTCGCCGGCGTGGGCCATTTCCCGCATCGGGAAGATCCGGACCGGGCCGCGGCCGAGATCGCCGGCTTCTTCGCCTCGCTGCGGCAGAGCTAGCCGCAAGCGAGCTTGTCGCACCGGCGGATCGATGCGACCGCACGAGCCATGGCCTGCGGCCCCGGATAGCCGAGCATGCCGATGCCGTCGATCATGAAGGATGGGGTCGCAGAAAAGCCGAGCGCCGCGGCGAGATGGGTCTGCCGCTTGACCACTTCGCCGACCTGCGGCAGGTCGCCCGCCGCCTCGATCGCCTTGGCGTCGAGCCCGAGACCCGCCACGACCGAAAGCGCCGAGGGACCGTCGACCGCTCCGTGCCCGGCGAAGACGCGCTCATGAAACGCCAGGGTCTTGGCCGGCCCGTGGTTTCGCAGCACCGCCTGCTGCACCTTGGCGGCCTGCACCGACCCGAGGCCGAGGACCGGATTGTTCACGAGCCCGAGGCGCAGACCCGGCATGCGTGCCAGCAGCGCCTTGAGGTCGCCCGAGGCGGCGCGGCAATAGGGACAATTATAGTCGAAGAACTCGACCAGGATCACCTCAGGCGCCGCCGCACCGGTCCAAAGAATGCCTGGCAGGCCTTCGAGGTTCGGTTCGGCCGGCAACCGGTAATTGTAGACTTGGCCACCGTGATCGTTGACGAAAGGATAGAGGCTCGCCTCCTGCGCCCGCGCAGGGCGCATGAAAGGAGGCAGGATGGCGAGCCCCAGGGCGGCCCCGATGACATTGCGGCGGTTCATGGTCATGCCGGCCTTTTCCCTGACGATCATGGCAGGATTGGTGCGGGTCGCGACCCTGCGGCCGACGCCGGCACCCATATGGTAAACACATTGTTAACCTTCACTCCTTAGCCTCGACCCCGGTAGGCGTCGATGCGCCGGGCCGCAACGTGGGTGGGCGATGAAGGCGGCAACGATCGGATTGTCTGGCTCCGGAGGACTCACGCGGCGCACCGTCCTACACGGCGTCGCAGTCTCGGCCGCGGCCGGGTTCGTCTCCACCAAGGCTTGCGCGGAGGATTTTTCCGCGTTCCTGGCGAGCCTTTGGCCCGAAGCCCATGCGCAGGGGGTCAGCCGCCGCACCTTCGACGCGGCCTTCGCCGGCGTCGCGCCCGACCCCGAGGTCATCGCCAAGACGCGAACGCAGGCCGAGTTCCACAAGACCTTGGCCGAATATCTCTCGACCGCCGTCTCGGACAAGCGCATCGCGCTCGGCCGCGACAAGTACAAGGACTTCGCACCGTGGCTCGCCAAGGCCGAGGCACGCTACGGCGTCGACCGCTACGTCATCCTGGGCGTCTGGGGGCTCGAGACGAAATTCGGCACCTATATGGGCGACCATTACGTCATCCGCGCCCTGGCGACGCTGGCCGCGGCACGATATCGCGGCAGCTATTTCCGCAAGGAGCTGATCAAGGCCCTGGTCGTCCTCGAGGAGGGGCACGTCGACCCGGCCCATATGATCGGCTCTTGGGCCGGCGCCATGGGCCAGACGCAGTTCATGCCGTCGAACTTCAAGGCCTATGCGGTCGATTTCGACGGCGACGGCCGCCGCGACATCTGGACCAGCGTTCCCGACGCCATCGGCTCGACCGCCAATTTCCTGAGGAAGCATGGCTGGGTCTCTGGCGAGACCTGGGGCTACGAGGTCAGGCTGCCGGCGGGCCGCATTGTCGCGGGCGAGGGAACTCGCTACCTGCCCTTCGCCACTTGGGCCGCGCGGGGCTTGACACGGGCCGACGGCGGGGACATGCCGCATGCCGGTCGGGCAGCGCTGCTCCGGCCGGCGGGCGCCGATGGTCCCGCCTTCCTGGTGACGCCAAATTTCAAGGTCATCAAGACCTACAACAATGCGACCTCCTATGCGCTCGGCGTGGCGCTGCTCGGCGACCGGATCGCCGGATGGGGGCCGCTCAAGACGCCCTGGCCCGTGGCCTCGCGATGATCTGGAGAATGATGCCGAAAAGTCGGCAAGGGCTTTCGGACGGCGTCATGCTCTAAGTTACTGGAATCGATCACGTTCATGATTATTGATCGACTCGATTCAAAATCATCGTGATCTAGAGGGAAGCGACCCATGCCGCGACACTTCCGCCGCCCGATCGCCTCGGTCCTCATGGCCACCCTCGCGGTTTGCGTGGCCGCCGCGGTCGCCCGGGCCGGCGACGACCAGTCGCCGATCCAGTTCATGCTGCAGTCGCAGCAAGGTGCGGCGCAAGCCCCGGTCCGGCATTCGGCGCCGGCTTTCGCGCGTCCCCATGTCCGGCGGCCCGTGGCGGACCGTCGCCCGATGTCCTATGCGACGGCGGAACGCCGTGCGCCCTCCCCGCGGCCGGCCGCGGCGACGCCCGCCCCGACCCGGGTCACGGTCTATGGCGACCGCTTCGGCCAGGCCCTCGCCGGCGGCCTTGAGGACGGTGCCGTCCCGGACGTCGCGACGACCTCGCTCGCCGGCGAGGACCAGGGCCTGACGCGGTCCGATTTCGGCCCCTGGCTCGACGACCTCGACGCGCGGCTCAAGGCGCCGCGGCACCCGGCCGTGGCCATCATGATGCTCGGCTCGAACGACCGGCAGGCGATCGTGGATGGCGGGGTCTCGCTCGATCCCGCGTCGGACCGCTGGCGGGAGGTCTACGGCAAGCGCGTCGACGCCGTGGCCGCGGCCTTCCGGAACGCCCATGTGCCGTTGATCTGGGTCGGCCTGCCTACTGTCCAGAGTGAGGCGGCCACGGCCGATTACGTGCGCCTCAACGGCATCATCCGCGACGCCGCCGAGCGCCAGGGCGCCACCTATGTCGACAGCTGGGAAGCCTTCAGCGACGATGCCGGCCGCTACAGCCCCGTCGGGCCGGACGTCGACGGACGGACGGTGCGGCTGCGTAAAGCCGACGGCATCGGCTTCACCCGGGCCGGCGCCCGCAAGCTCGCGAGTTTCGTTGCCGGCGAAATCAAGCGGCTGCGCGGGCCGGCCGCCAAGCCGGCGGCGAACCCGGACGTCGCCAACATCACCCTCGAGCGCACCCGCGATTTCGACCAGGCGCTCGACATCGACATCAACGCCCAGATCCGCCGCGAGGCGGGGCTCGCTCCGAGCGGCGCGAAGGCGGAGACGCCGCCGGCCCAGGCCGTCGCGGGCCCGGTGCTGCCGCTGACGGCGCCGCCGATCTCGCCGGACGGGCAGCTGGCGACCGTCGCACCGCCCTCCGCCACGATGCAGGCGAGGCTGCAGGCGCCGCCGGCGACCGGCGCACCGCCTCCGCCCGCACCGAAGCCCGGCCGCGCCGACGATTTCAGCTGGCCGCGCCCGTGAAGCGCCGCGTCTCGCTCGCGCTCGTGGGCCTGATCCTCTCCGGCGCGGCGATGCCGCGCACCGTCGCTGCTGCCGAACAAGCGCGCTCCGACGATCTGAAGACGCTCACCTCCTGCCTCGGGACCAACAAGGAGCCTTCGGAACGCCGCCGCTGCATCGACCTCGTCGCCGCGCCTTGCCTCGCCAGGCCCGACGGCCAGTCGACGCTCGGCATGGAGACCTGCTACGAGCGGGAACGCGGCGCCTGGGACCAGATCCTCAACCACGCCTATGGCGCAGCGCAGGCCGCTTTCGACGAGACCGGCAAGGCCTATCTGCGCGACGGGCAGATCCTATGGATCAGATATCGCGACCAATCCTGCCAGTGGCCCGGAAAGGTCTATGCCGGCGGCTCGATCGTCGGGCCGCTGAACGAGGCGTGCCTGCGCGACGAGACCGCGACGCGCGCCATCACGCTGATGGAGATCGACGAGTCCTTGGAGCAGCATTGACCGGCCGGCTACATGACCGCCGGATAGAGATATTCCTTGATCAGCTCCTGCACGAACATCAGCAGCAGCAGCAGGATGATGGGCGAGACGTCGATGCCGCCGAGGTTGGGCAGGATGCGGCGGATCGGCCGCAGCAGCGGCTCGGTCAAGGCATTGAGGAAATTCCAGATCGACCGGACGATATCGTTGCGGAAATTGATCACGTCGAAGGCGAGCAGCCAGGACATGATCGCCGTCGCGATGATCACGTAGCTGTAGAGGTCGAGGATGCGGAGGATCAGGTTTACGAGGGCGAGCATGGGTCATCCGGACTGGCCCGGACATGTTGTCATACCCGTCCGGCTGGGCAGGATGTAGCGGTCCGCCAACCGACCCGCAAGACCGCCACCGTGCCAGAGCGCCGACTTGCGCCGTTCTTCGCAAACCCGGCCTCTTGTCCACTCGGATGATCGGATCTACGCTGCACCCTGTCGAAAAGGGTGGTCGATGACACGCATCGTTCTCACGGTGGCAATCATCGCCATGGCAACCATGGCTCAGCCTCGAGCCGATAAACCTGGCGATCGGGCAAGTTGCACGGCCGGGATGATGGATCGTGACGGTGTCATCGTTCCACCAGATGAGACGGCTTGTGCGACAGACCGCCATCATCCTCGGAACGACTATTCTTCCGGCACGGGCGGTCTCTACTGAAGGCCGGCAGATCTCGCCGCTACTCCCGCCCCACCCGATAGCCGTATTCGGCGGCCGATTCGGAGAGCCAGTGCCAGAAGCTGCCGGCCATCGAGCGCGGCACGGCGACCTCGAAGGTCGGCCGCTCGTCGATCTGCCACAGGATGGCGGAGACGCCGGCCGCGACCGTCACCGCCACGTCACCTGGCCGGAACGCCCGCGGATGCAGGTCGATCTCGAAACCCTTGGCCAGGGCGTCACGCAGGCGCGCACCGCTCAGCGTCAGCACGGCGCGCGCATGGCTCTGGTCGATGACCGTGGCGAAGGGCGCCAGCGGCTCGAGCCCTGCCGCGAGATCGGAGAAGGCGCGCGGGCCGCGTACCAGCCATTGGTCGGGAGCCGTCGACAGTACGACGAAGCCGCGGTCCTGGCTCCAGGCGCGAGGAGCCGGCAGGGTGAGGCCGAGGTCCTGGGCCGCCCGGGCCAGATCCGGCGCGCGCCCTCGCCGCGCCGTGAGCAGCGCCGTGGCGGAATTGTCGGATTCGGCGATGTCGATGCCGGGCTCCCCCAGCGCATGACCGAAGCGGCCGCGGCGCCAGAGGCCCGTCCAGGGCGAGATGTCGAGAAGCGCGAGATCAGCCACGCAGCCGCACTCCCTCCGGGTCGACGAAGACCGGCGCACAGACTTCGACCAGCGTGTCGCGTCCGCGCACCGGATCATAGGCCCGCACCCGTTCGCCGAGCCGCTGCGGCCCGCGCCGCAGCAGGCCGAGCGCAATGGTGCCGCCGAGGGTCGGCGAGAAGCAGGTCGAGGTCACGTGGCCCTCGTCGTTGCGCGACTTGTTCTCTGCGCCGGGGCGCAGCAGGTGCGCTCCCGCCCCGATCGGATCCTGCGGATTGACCGGCTTGAAGCCGACGAGCGCCCAACGTTCGGGATCGACGAGCGCGGGACGCTGCGTCATGGCGGCGCCGATGAAGTCCTTCTTGGTCGAGACCATGCGGCCGAGGCCGAGGTCGCCGGCTGTCGTCTGCCCGTTGAGCTCGCCGGTGGCCGCATGGCCCTTCTCGATACGCAGCACGTTCAGCGCCTCGAGCCCATAGGGCACGATGCCATGGGCAGAGCCCGCCGCCATCAGGGCGCGCGCCAGCCCGTCGCCGTAATTCGCCGGCACCGCGAGTTCGTAGGCGAGTTCGCCCGAAAAGGAGATGCGGAACAGCCGGGCCGGCGTGCCGTCGCGCAGCGCCGTCGCCATGGCGCCCATGAACGGGAAAGCCTCGCTGGAGAGGTCGACGTCCGGGCGCAGCACGGCGGCCAGGACGTCACGCGAGCGCGGCCCCGCCACGGCGAACTGTGCCCATTGCTCGGTCACCGAGGCCAGGGCCACGTCGAACTCCGGCCACAGGACCTGGGCTGCGAATTCCATATGGCTCATCACCGCCACCGCATTGGCGGTCGTGGTGGTGACGAGGTAGCGCTGCGGTTCGAGCCGCGCCGCGGTGCCGTCGTCCATGACGAACCCGTCCTCGCGCAGCATCACCCCGTAGCGGACACGCCCGACCGGCAGGCTCGACATGGTATTGGTGTAGAGCCGGTCGAGGAAAGCCCCCGCATCGGCGCCGACGACCTCGATCTTGCCGAGCGTCGAGACGTCGCAAAGCCCGACCCGCTCGCGCACCGCCATGGTCTCGCGGTCGCAGGCATCGCGCCAGCCCTTGTCGCCGGCTTTCGTAAAATACTGGGCGCGCAGCCACAGGCCGGCTTCCATGAACACGGCATTCTGCTCGACCGCCCAGCCATGCGCGGCCGTAAGCCGCGTCGGCTTGTAGTGCTTGCCGCGATGCGGACCGGCAAAAGCCGCGAAGGCCACCGGCGTGAAGGGCGGACGGAAACGCGTCGTGCCGGTGGCGGGCACGGTCTTGCCGGTCAGTTCCGCCATCAGCGCGAGGCCGTTGACATTGGCGGTCTTGCCCTGATCGGTCGCCATGCCGAGCGTCGTGTAGCGCTTCAGATGCTCGACGGCGACGAAGCCCTCCCGCCGGGCGATCTCCACGTCCGACGCCGAGACGTCGTTCTGGAAGTCGACGAAAGCCTTGCCCTTGGCGGACTTGACGCGCCAGAGCGGGGTCACCGCCGTGCTCTCGGCATCGGCGGAGGGGATGGTGACGGAGCGTGGATGAAAGCCCGCCGCCGCCGCCGCGTCGGAGCCGGCCCGGATGCCGTCGGCGAGGCAGGAGGCAAGCGCGAAATCGCCGCGCGCTGCGCCGACGACCGTCATGCCGGGCGGCAACGTGCCGGGCACGAAGGAGGCAAGTGCCGAGGCCCATTCGGGCCGACCGCCGAGATGCGAGGTGAGGTGCACCGTCGGCTGCCAGCCTCCCGAGACGGCGATGAGATCGCAGGGCACCGTGATGGCTTCGCCGCGCGCGTCGCGGATCTCGGCGCCCTGGACCGCCCGCGATCCGAGGGCCCGCTCGACGACGCCCTCGATGAGGCGGGTCCCGGTCTCGCGGGCCAGCATGTCGAGGCTCGACAGGGCTTCCGGGCGCGGATCGACCACGGCCGCCACGGTGACGCCGGACTCCTGCAGGTCGCGGGCGGTCCGCAGCGCATCGTCGTTGTTGCCGAACAGCACCGCGCGGCTGCCGGGCCGGACGGCGAAACGATTGAGATAGGTCCTGACCGCCCCCGAGAGCATCACGCCCGGCCGGTCGTTGTCGGCGAAGACGACCGGGCGTTCGATGGCGCCTGCCGCCAGCACGCAGCGCTTGGCCACGATCCGCCACAGGCGCTGGCGCGGCTCGTGCGGCGGCGGCAGCGCCACATGGTCGTTGACCCGTTCCAGCGCGGCGTAGGTGCCCCCGTCGTAGACGCCGAAGATCGTGGTGCGGCGCAGGATGCGGACCTCCGGCAGGCTCGTCAGCTCCGCCTCGACCGAGGCGGCGAAGGCCGGACCCGACAGGCCGCCGATCTCGCGCTGCTCGGCGATGAGCCGGCCGCCGAGCGCGAAATCCTCGCTCGCCAGGACGACGCGGGCGCCCGAGCGTCCGGCGGCCAGCGCCGCCGCGAGCCCCGCCGGGCCGCCGCCCACCACCAGCACGTCGCAGAAGGCGGTGGCCTTCTCGTAAAGATCGGGGTCGGGAGCCCCGGCAGCGCGGCCGAGCCCGGCGGCGCGGCGGATCATCGGCTCGTAGACCTTCTCCCAGAAAGCGGCCGGCCACATGAAGGTCTTATAGTAGAAGCCGGCGCCGAGGATCGGTGCGGCAAGCGAATTGGCCGCCATAAGGTCGAAGCGCAGGCTCGGCCAGCGATTCTGGCTGCGGGCCACGAGGCCGTCGTAGAGCTCCGCCACGGTGGCGCGGGTGTTGGGCTCGCGCCGCGCCCCATCGCGCAATTCGACGAGGGCGTTGGGCTCTTCCGGACCGGCCGAGAGAATGCCACGCGGGCGGTGATACTTGAACGAGCGGCCGACCAGCCGCACGCCGTTGGCAAGCAGCGCCGAGGCCAGCGTGTCGCCGGCAAACCCCTGATATTGCTTGCCGTCGAAGCCGAAGCTGAGCGGCCGGCGCTCGATCTGGCCGCCGGCGATCATGCGGAACGGCTGCACCCGCGCCGCGCCTGCCACGGGGGAATTGGGCGTGACGCGCTCGACGCGATCCGGCGCTTCCGCGCCGCTCCCGGATCCGACCGGGCCGGCATGTCCGATCGCATCGCTCATCGGGCCATCTCCCTGGTTCCCTGGACCAGCGCCGAGGCTGCCGTCACTCCGGCGATCTCATGCGTTGTGACGTTGCGCTCGACGACGAGCCAGGCGCGGCAGCCGCCGACATGGTGCCACCATTCCCGGATCATCCCCGGCGGATTGTCGCGCGTGTAGACGTAATCATAGAACGCCGCCATGCCGGCCTTGGGGTCCGGACGCACCGGGGCCGCGTCGCCCAGATAGCTGAATTCGGCGTTGCCGCGCTCGCCGCAGAAGGGGCAGGGAATACGCATTCTATCGAGGCTCGTTCAATGCAGGTTCGGCCGTGCGCCGTGGCCCAGTTCGTCGATCACATGGCCGGTGGCGAAGCGGTCGAGTCGGTAGGGCGCGTTCAGCACATGAGGCTCGTCGGTGGCGATCGTATGGGCGAAGCAGAAACCCGAGGCCGGCGTCGCCTTGAAGCCGCCGTAGCACCAGCCGCAATTGAGGTAGAGCCCGGCGATGGGCGTCAGGTCGATGATCGGCGAGCCGTCCATCGACATGTCCATGATGCCGCCCCATGAGCGCAGAACCCGCAGACGTCCGAGCCCGGGCATCATGGCGACCGCCTCCTCGACAACTTCCTCGACCATCGGCAGGTTGCCCCGCTGCGCATAGGAATTGTAGCCGTCGAGCGAGCCGCCGAAGACGAGCCCGCCCTTGTCGGACTGGCTGATGTAGAAATGCCCGGCCCCGAAGGTCACGACGCAGGGGATGAGCGGCTTGATGCCTTCCGACACGAAGGCCTGCAGGACGTGGCTTTCGATCGGCAGCCGCAGCCCCGCGAGCGCCGCGACGCGCGAGGTGTTGCCGGCGCAGGCGAGCCCCACCTTGCCGGCCTTGATGAAGCCGCGCGACGTCTCGACGCCGGTGATGCGGCCGCCCGTGATCCTGAATCCGGTGACCTCGCAGTTCTGGATGATGTCGACGCCGCGCTTGTCGGCCGCCCGTGCATAGCCCCAGGCCACGGCATCATGTCGCACCGTGCCGCCGCGCCGTTGCAGCAGGCCGCCGGCGATCGGGAAACGGGCATTTTCGAAATCGAGTCCGGGACAGAACGCCCGCACCCCCTCGCGGTCGAGCAGCTCGGCGTCGACGCCGTCGAGCCGCATGGCGTTGCCGCGCCGCGCCGCCGCGTCACGCTGCGCATCGGAATGGACGAGGTTCAGCACGCCGCGCTGGCTCACCATGGCGTTGTAGTTGATGTCCTGCTCCAGGCCCTCCCAGAGCTGCAGCGACTTCTCGTAGAACGGGATGTTGCCGCGCTCGCGATAATTCGAGCGGATGATGGTGGTGTTGCGCCCGACATTGCCCGAGCCGATCCACCCTTTCTCCAGCACGGCGACATTGGTCAGGCCGTGATTCTTGGCGAGGTAGTAGGCAGTCGAGAGCCCATGGCCGCCGCCGCCGACCACGACGGCATCATAGGCGGGTTTCGGCGACGCGTCGCGCCAGGCGGGCGGCCAGCCCTTCTGGCCCTGGAAGGCCTGCGACAGGATGGAGAAGATCGAATATTTCACGGGGCTTACGCTCGCAACGCGCGCCCCCTCGACGAGGCGGCGCGACGACGATGCTGCCCAGGATGGGTCCGGCGCAGCGACACTCGACTCGAACTCTTAGCCCGACTTCGGCCCGGGCTCAACAGTGGCGACCGCCGCAACAGCTTGCGGGGGCGCCTGATTTCCGCATGGAGCGATGATGGCTTTCTGTGGGCAAATTGCCACCTTCGGTTGGCAATCGTGGTCTAAGACCATCGAGCTTTCCGGCCGAAACTGCCGAATCAGATCGAAGTACCATGCGCCTCCCCTCGACCCGCACCATCCTCGTGGCCGCGATGCTGGCGGGCCTCGTGCCAGCGGCTCCGGTGGCCGCCCAGATGGTGCTGCCGGGCGCCGTGGCCCCGACGCCGGCCGGGACGCAGATCAGCCCGCCGGCGGGCTCGCCCAAGCGGCTGCGACGGCATGCCCCGGCGCGGGACGTCACCCGAGCCCCTGCCCCGGCCGTCACTCCCGCGCCGCTGAGCCTCGCCGGGCAGACGCTGTTCCTCAACGGGCGCAAAAGCCAGATCACCTTCGCCGAAAAGGACAAGACGCTGCAGGTTTCCCGCCTGCTGCTCAGCGGCACGAAACCCCCGAACGGGACCGAGGACTGCCAGGTGGAGATCCCCGGCATGCCGCTCGGCAGCACCGACCTCGGCAAGCCGAACGGCGTGTCGCGCATCAAGCTCGACCTGCCGGCCTGCGCCATCGTCTTCGACGTGCTCGAAGGCGCCGTGCTGGCGGTCGGCGACCCGCCCTCCTGCGACTTCCCCGACAAGACCTGCCGGGTCAATCCCGCCGGGCTCTGGGGCCCGCAGGCCGGCGCCATCGGCCCGGCCGAGGTGAAGACGATCGAGCGCGCCCGCGCCCAGGCCGACACCGCGGTGCGGACCGACTTCAAGCTGCTGCTGACCACGACGCGCGACCGGCCGACCATCTCGGACTATGCGCGCGAGCAGGCCGGCTTCTCCTCGATTCGGGAGGAGATCTGCCGGGATTATGCGGGCGAGGGGCGGCACGGCTTCTGCGCGACACGCCTCAGCCAGGCCCGGGCGGCGGCCCTGCGTGCCAAATTCGTGGTCGAGGCGGCCGCCAAGGCCGAGCGCAAGAAGGCCCACGCCCGAAAGTAGGCGGCGCAAGCTTTGCGTAGAGCATGTCCGGCTGTTGCCGACCCGCTCCAGCTCTAAAAATGCGGGCAGTTTCATCGCGATGGGATTGCGATGTGATTCCATCCCGATACCGCTCTAGGGGCTTTATCGGGGCGTCCCGCCATCGTAGGCTCGCGCCCCATGATCCCTGCCCTCGAACTCATCGGCATCGAGAAGCGCTTCGGCACCGTCCACGCCAACCGGGATGTCAATCTGGCCGTGATGTCGGGGTCGATCCACGGCATCGTGGGTGAGAACGGGGCCGGCAAGTCGACGCTGATGTCGATCGTCTACGGCTTCTACGAGGCCGACGGCGGCGAGATCCGGGTCGGCGGCAAGCCGGTCAGGATCGCCTCGTCGCGCGACAGCATCGGGCTCGGCATCGGCATGGTGCATCAGCACTTCATGCTGGTCGACACGCTGAGCGTGCTCGAAAACGTCATGCTCGGCGCCGAGGGCGGCCCGCTGCTGCGCAAAGGCGCGGGCGCGGTGCGGCGCAAGCTGGAGGCGCTCGCCCGCGACTACGGCCTCGGCGTCGACCCGGATGCGCTGGTCGGTGACTTGCCGGTCGGCCTGCGGCAGCGGGTCGAGATCGTCAAGGCGCTGCTGCGCGGCGCCACCGTGCTGATCCTCGACGAGCCGACCGCCGTGTTGACGCCGCCCGAGGCCGACGGCCTCTTCGTCATGCTGCGCAGGCTTAAGGCCGAGGGCAAGACCGTCATCCTCATCACCCATAAGCTGCGCGAGATCATGGCGGTGACCGACCGCGTCTCGGTCATGCGTCGGGGCGAGATCGTCGAGACGCTCGACACGGCGTCGACCTCGCCTACCGCCCTCGCCGATGCGATGGTCGGCCGCCGCGTCACGCTGACCGTCGCCAAGGACGAGGCCGCACCCGGGCCGCCGCGGCTCGAGGTGCGCAACCTCACGGTGCAGGACGGCAACGGCATCGCGGTCGTCGACGACGTCTCCTTCACCATCCGGGCCGGCGAGATCGCCGGGCTGGCGGGCGTCGCCGGCAACGGCCAGTCCGAACTACTCGAAGCCCTGGCCGGCATGCGACCGATCGCGGCCGGGAAAATCCTGATCGACGGGGTCGCGGTCGCGGCCGAGGATCGCGAGCCCAAGCGCATGGGCGGGCTCGGCCTGGTCCACGTCCCGGAGGACCGGCAACGTCTCGGCTTGGTGACGAGCTTCGAGGCCTGCGAGAGCGCCATCCTCGGCATCCACCGCGAGGCGAGCCTGGGCCGAGGCCCCTTCCTCAGCCGCAGGGCGATACTGGCCGACATGGCGCGCAAGATGGCGGCCTACGACATCCGGCCTCCGGCCTGCCGGCTGAAAACCGCCAGTTTCTCCGGTGGCAACCAGCAGAAGATCGTGCTGGCGCGCGAAATGGAGCGCGAACCCAAGGTGGTGCTGGCCGGCCAGCCGACGCGCGGCGTCGACATCGGCGCCATCGAATTCATCCACCGCCGTTTGGTGGCGCTGCGCGACGAGGGCAAGGCGATCCTCGTCGTCTCGGTCGAGCTCGACGAGGTGCTGGCGCTCGGCGACATCGTCCTCGTCATGTGCGGCGGGCGGCTGACCGGCACCCGCCGGCCGCCGCCCCGGGCGGCCGAAGACAAGGATTTCCTGCGCGAGCTCGGCCTCTTGATGGCCGGCGTCACGGAAGAGGCCGCGTGATGGAGCAGCGCCTGTCGCTGGTGACGCTCGGCGTAAGCTCGCTCGAAGCGAGCCGCGCCTTCTACGAGGCGCTCGGCTGGACCCCCTCCGCCGCCAGCCAGGGCGACGTGGTCTTCTTCCAGCTGAACGGCCTGGCCTTCGCCCTCTATCCGCATCATCTCCTGGCCGAGGATGCCCGGCTCCCCGTCGCTGCGCCGGGCTTCGCGGGGGTCACGCTGGCGCATAATTGCCGCAGCCGGCAGGCGGTCGACGAGACCTTCGCTCAGGCGCTCGCCGCCGGAGCACGCGCCTTGAAGCCGCCCGAAGAGGCGGTCTGGGGCGGCTATTCGGGCTATTTCGCCGACCTCGACGGACACGTCTGGGAACTGGCCCACAACCCGCATTTCCCGCTCGACCCGGCGGGCAACCTCAGCCTGCGGGCCTGACCCCGCCATGGCCGCGCCCAGCACCCTGCCGCGCTGGGCCGATGTCCTGCTGGTGCCGCTGGCCAGCGTCGCCACCGCCTTCGTCATCGGCGGCCTCGTCGTCGCCGCGATCGGGGTCAATCCCTGGTCGGCGACGCGCGAGCTCATCGCCGGCAGCCTCGGCGACAGCGAGGCCATCGG
The DNA here is from genome assembly GCA_965277115.1 of Lichenihabitans sp. Lineage (GTDB taxonomy): Bacteria > Pseudomonadota > Alphaproteobacteria > Rhizobiales > Beijerinckiaceae > Lichenihabitans. Next base: position 98,821 of record CBDIBY010000007.1, read on the forward strand.
CTTCACCCTCTATTATGCGACGGACTTCATCTTCACCGGGCTCGCCGTCGCCATCGCCTTCCAGGCCGGGCTGTTCAATATCGGCGCGGAGGGCCAGGCCTACGTGGCCGGGCTCGGCGTGGCGCTCGTCTGTCTGCACGGCGGCGCGCTGCCGCCGTGGCTGCTGATCCCCCTCGGCGCCATCGCGGCGGCGGCCTTCGGCGCGGCCTGGGCCGTCGTCCCGGGCGTGCTGCAGGCCAGGCGCGGCAGCCATATCGTCATCACCACCATCATGTTCAACTGGCTCGCTTCGACGCTGATGGCCTATCTTCTGGTCAACCAATTGCGGGCGCCGGGCTCGATGCAGGCCGAGACGGCGGCCTTTCCGGCGGCCGCCACGGTTCCCTCGATCCAGAGCGTGCTCGCCGGCTTTGGCATTCATGTCTCCTCGACGCCGCTCAACCTCAGCTTCCTCCTGGCGCTCGGCTGCGCCCTCGCCACCTGGGTCTTCGTCTGGCGCACGCGCCTCGGCTACGAACTGCGCACGGTCGGCGCCAACCCTGCGGCGGCGCGCTACGGCGGCATCTCGCCGGCCCGGATCACGATCCTGGTCATGGCGCTCTCCGGCGCGCTCGCGGCGGGCGTGGCGATCAACGAGGTGATGGGCGTGCAGAACCGCCTGTTGCTCGATTTCACCGCCGGTTACGGTTTCGTCGGCATCGCGGTGGCGCTGATGGGGCGCGGCCATCCGCTCGGCGTGGTGCTGGCGAGCCTCTTGTTCGGCATGCTCTACCAGGGCGGAGCCGAACTCGCCTTCGACGAGCCGAAGATCACCCGCGACATGATCGTGCTGGTACAGGGGCTCGTCGTCTTCTTCGCCGGCGCGCTCGAAGGCGTTTTCCGGCGCGGCATCGCCGGCCTCTTCGCGGTGCGACCGCGCCTGCCGGCCTCCCAGCCGGCCCAGGTCAGGCCGAGCGGGACGCACCCCTGAGATGAACGACACGGTCTCCGGCGCCGCCTTCATCCTCGCCTCGAGCCTCAGGCTTGCGGTGCCGCTGATCTTCGCCTGCATCGCCGGCCTGTGGTCGGAGCGCGCCGGCATCTTCGACATCGGGCTCGAGGGCAAGATGCTGCTGTCGGCCTTCGCCTCGGCGCTGGCCGCCTACGAGACCGGCAATGCCTGGGCGGGGCTCGCAGCCGGCGTCGCCGCCTCGGTCCTGCTCGGCCTCGTGCACGGCTTCGCCTCGATCGACGGGCGCGGCAACCAGATCGTCTCGGGCGCCGCCGTCAACATGATCGCCGCCGGCGCCACGGCGACGGTCGGTCATGCCATCTTCGGCGAGGGGGGCCGCACGCCGCAACTGGATACGGCCGCCTCGCGCTTCGAGGACATCGTTTGGCCCGGTGCCGCGACCTTCGGACACGTGCCCCTCGTCGGTCCACTCTACCGCGATCTCGTCTCGGGCCATACGATCCTGACCTATGCGGCGCTGCTCTGCGTGCCGCTGACCGCCTTCGCGCTCTACCGCACCCGGTTCGGCCTGCGGCTGCGGGCGACCGGCGAGAACCCGGCGGCGGTCGATACGGCCGGCGTCTCGGTGCGTGGCATGCGCTACGCCTCCGTGGTGATCTGCGGTGTTCTGTGCGGCTTCGCCGGCACCTATCTGGCGGTGGCGCAGGCCGCCGGCTTCCAACCGAACATGTCGGCCGGGAAGGGCTTCATCGCACTGGCCGCGCTGGTCTTCGCCAAGTGGCGGCCCTGGCCGGCGCTCGCCACCTGCCTGCTGTTCGGCTTCCTCGATGCCATCTCGATCCGCCTGCAGGGCGTGGTGGTGCCGGGCATCGGCGAGATCCCGGTGCAGGCCATCCAGGCCCTGCCCTATCTCCTGACCGTGATCCTGTTGGCGGGCTTCATCGGCCGCGCCATCCCGCCGCGCGCCGGCGGTATCCCCTATGTAAAGGAACGCTGATGGCAACCATCGACCAGCTTTTCGCCGCCGCGCAGGCCGCGCAGGCGCGGGCCTACGTGCCCTATTCGAAATTCCGCGTCGGAGCCGCCATCGCCACGCCGTCCGGCGAGATCTTTTCCGGCTGCAATGTCGAGAACGCCGCCTATCCGGTCGGCGCCTGCGCCGAAGCCTCGGCCATCTCGGCCATGGTTACGGCCGGGGAGCGCGAGATCGCCGAAATCCTCGTCATCGGCGACGGCGACGCCCTGGTGACCCCCTGCGGGGCCTGCCGCCAGCGGATCCGCGAATTCGCCGCCCCCGGCACACCAATCCACATCGCTGGGCCGAGCGGCCATCGCGCGACCTTTACTTTGTCCGAGCTTTTGCCGCATTCCTTCGGGCCGGATCACCTCAAGCCATGAATGATCAGAGAAGGATCATGAGCGACTGCGACGCCGCCCTCGGCATCCTGCGGGATCGGGGCATAGCTGCACCGGTGGAGATAGCCTTCGTGCTCGGAACGGGGCTCGGGTCCATCGTGGATGCGGTCGAGCACCCTATCGATGTTCCTTACGCCGACCTGCCCGGTTTCCCGGAGCCCCGGGTGTCGGGTCATGCGGGACGCCTCGTCGTCGGTAGCTGGGAAGGCACCCGCGTCGCCATCATGCAGGGGCGCGGGCATCAGTATGAGAGCGGCGACGCCGCCGTCATGCGCACGCCGCTCGAGGTTATGGCGAAACTCGGCGCCCGCATGGTGGTACTGACCAATTCGGCCGGCTCGACCCATCTCGACTGGTATCCGGGCTCGATCGCGATGCTCAGCGACCATATCAACCTGACCGGCCTCAACCCTCTCGTCGGCATCGAGGGTGACGCCCGGTTCGTTCCGATGAACGACGCCTATGACCGCGCGCTGCGGGCCCGCATGCGCCGCGCCGCCGCCGCGGCCGGCATCCAGGCGCTGCGCGAGGGCGTCTACATGTGGTTTCCGGGGTCGTCCTTCGAGACCGTCGCGGAGGTCAAGATCGCCAAGATGCTCGGCGCGGACCTCGTCGGCATGTCGACCGTGCCGGAGACCATTCTGGCCCGCTTCCTGGGCATGAAGGTCGTGGCCCTCTCGATGATCACCAATTTCGCCGCTGGCATCAGCGGCGGCCCTCCGAGCCACACCGAGACCAAATCGGGCGCGCTGTCGGGCTCGATCGGGCTTAAGCGGCTGCTGCGCGCCTTCGTGCGGCCGGACATCTGACGGTCGCGACGTTTGCGGGAACGGAGAACGGATGAGCCGCAACGATGCGTTGCTTCTGGTGGTGGAAGGCCGCGGCGCCCGAGCCGCGGCGCCCTGGATCGAGGCCTTCCGGGCGCGGCTGCCGGGCTGGCGGATCGTGGGCGAGGGTGACGCGTTCGATCCCGCGCGGGTGCGCCATGTCGCCGCCTGGCGCCATCGTCACGGATCGCTCGGGAGGCTGACGGGCCTCGACGCCATCTTCTCGCTCGGCGCGGGGGTCGACCACCTGCTCGGCGATCCGGACTTGCCGCCCGCGACCCTGGTGCGCGTCGTCGACCCGGATCTCACGGCGCGGATGACCGAGTGGGTCGTGCTGCATGTGCTGCGCCACCACCGCCAGGCGGACCGCTACGCGCGCCAGCAGCGCGACGGCCTGTGGAGCGACGATCCGCTACAGCCGGCCGCGAAGGACGTGCGCGTCGGGGTCATGGGCCTCGGCGTGCTCGGCGGCGATGCCGCGGCGAAGCTCAAGCTCCTCGGCTTCGATGTCGCCGGCTGGAGCCGCGGCCCCAAGACCCTGCCCGGCATCCCGACCTTCGCGGGCGAGAACGGCCTCGACGCCTTCCTGGCGCGCACGCAGATCCTCGTCGTGCTGCTGCCGGCGACGCCTGTGACGAACGCCATCATCGACGCGGCGCTGATCGGCAAGCTCGCGCGCGACGGCTATCTCGGCGGCCCCGTGCTGATCAATGCCGGCCGCGGTTCCCTGCAGAAGGAGGCCGACATTCTGCGCTGCCTCGACGACGGCCGGCTCAAGGCGGCCACGCTCGACGTCTTCGAGACCGAGCCGCTGCCGGCGACCTCTCTGCTCTGGAGACACCCGGCAGTGACCGTCACGCCGCACAACGCAGCCATTTCGAGCACGGGCGCGGTCGCGGACGCAGTCGCCGCGCAGATCCTGGCCTTCGAGCGTGGCGAACCGCTCCAGCACGTGGTGGAACGCGAGCGGGCCTATTGAACGGGCGATGTTGCCAAGGTCCGCCGGCCCGCTGGGCGAGCCGTTAGTCCTACTGCCTCGGAAGTTCTTTAGCGCCCTCATTCTGAGCTTGTCGAAGAACGGGGGCGACGGCGATCCTCGATTTCCTCGCCCTTCGACAAGCTCAGGATGAGGAAATCGAGGCGTCAGAGGCGAACCCAATCTTTCGTGACGCAGTAAGATTAGAGCATGATGCCAAAAAGTCGGCACAGGTTTTCGGATGACATCATGCTCCAAGTAACCGGAATCGATCACCACTGACACGATGGCGAGCGCCGGTTTGTTCGGCCGGGATCTCAAATCCCGAGCGCGCAGCCGTCCTTGCGCGGGTCCGAACCGCCGATGAGCGTACCGCGCGCCCGGTCGATCCAGATCGCCTGCGCGCCGCCGATCGGCCCCGCCGCGCGCTCGACCTCGAAACCGCGGGCCCGCAGGTCGAGCCCGACCGACCGATAGAGCGGCTCCTCCATCTCGACGATGCGGCTGTCGTGCAGCGGGAACAGGCGCGGCAGATCGATGGCGCTCTGCAGGTCGAGGCCGAAATCGAGCACTTTCGACAGCAGATGGGCATGGCCCATGGCCTGGTAATGGCCGCCCATGACGCCGAAGGGCATGACTGCCCGGCCGTTCTGCGCCAGCATGCCCGGGATGATCGTATGGAGCGGCCGCTTGCGCGGACCGATCGCGTTGGGATGATCGGGATCGAGCCTGAACCCCTGGCCGCGATTGTGTAGCAGGATGCCGCTGCGCGGACTGGCGAGCCCGCTGCCGAAGGGATTGAAGAGGGAGTTGATCAGGCTCACCGCCGTCCGGTCGCGGTCGACGACGCTGATGTAGACGGTATCGGTATGGTCGGCGCCCGGTGGCGAGAGTGTTGTCGGCGCGAGCGCGTGGGCGAGATCGATTCGGCTGGCGAGATCGGAGGCGAGCGTGTCGGACAGCATCCAGTCGACCGGCATCGCCGCATGGTCGGTGTCGGCGAGATAGGCGTCGCGCACTCCGTAGGCGAGGCGCGTCGCCTCGATCTCGACATGCAGCCGGTCGGCGCCGACAGGATCGCCCTGGCCTCTGAAATGGGACAGGATGTTCAAGATCATCAGCGCGATGATGCCCTGGCCGTTGGGTGGGCTTTCGAGCACGTCGTAGCCGCGGAAGGAGGTGCGGATCGGCGTCACATAAGTGCTCTGCGCAGTGGAGAAATCCTCGCGCGTATGGAGGCCGCCGAGCCCCTGGAGGTAATCGACCATCTCGGCCGCGACCTCCCCCTCGTAGAAGGCGGCGCGGCCGTCGCGGCCGATCCGCGCGAGCGTCTCGGCGAGCGCCGGCTGGCGATGCCGGTCGCCCACCGCAGGGGGCTTGCCGTCCGGCAGGAAAATCGCCCGCGTCGTCGGGTCCCGGCCGAGCAGCGCCGCCTGCGCGGCCCAGTCGTAGGCGACGCGCGGCGTCACCGCACAGCCGTCGCGGGCGAGGCGGACAGCCGGCGCCAGGACGTCGGCGAGGCTCAGCGTGCCGTGGTCGGCGATCAGCCGCGCCCAGGCGTCGACGGCGCCAGGCACGGTCACGGCATGGGGCGAATGGCGATCGAGCGCGTCGATCCCGGCATCGCGATACCAGGCTGCGGTCGCGGCCAGAGGCGCGCGGCCGGAGCCGTTGATGGCGATCACGTCGTCGGTGCCCTCGCGCGCCACGAGCGCGAAGCAATCGCCGCCGATGCCGGTCGAGCCGGGCTCGACGACGCCTTGCACAGCGCAGGCCGCCACCGCCGCATCGACCGCATTGCCGCCACGTTCCATGATCTGCAGCGCGGTGACCGTCGCGACCGCGTGCGAAGTCGCCGCCATGGCGCCGGTCGAGGCCGCGAGCGAGCGACCGGCGCTCTCGAAATTCCGCATCCCTGACCCTTTCAGATGCCGCTTGAGGCCCGAGTGTGCCCCGAAGCAGGCCGATCCGGCAACTGCCCAGCCGGCCGAGACCGCCTCACGATTCCCCCTCCGGAGGCGGCACGGCACGAGGACGCCCGTCGTCGTCGATGGCCACGAAGGTGAACGTCGCCTCGGTCACCTTCTCGCGCCGGCGGGTGGTGAAGCGGCGCGCCCAGGCCTCGATGCCGATCCTCATCGACGTCCGGCCGACGCGCTCGATGCGAGTATAGACGCAGAGCACGTCGCCGATCCTGACCGGTCGGATGAAGGTCATGCCGTCGACCGCGACGGTCACCACCCTGCCCTGCGCCCGTTCCACCCCGGCGATGCCGCCGGCCTGATCCATCTGCGACATGACCCAGCCGCCGAAGATGTCGCCGTTGGCATTGGTGTCGGCCGGCATGGCGATGGTGCGGACGGTAAGGTCGCCGCGCGGCTCCTCGACCGTTATTCCCATTGCCTCCTCGGGCGCCGACACTTCGGCCCGGCGGCCGATCGAGGCATCGCGGCCCGCAATCGTCACCTTCGACCGCCTAGTCTGTCAGTTTTGTCCGACCGCAGCGCCGGGGGCGGACGTGACCACATGTTCACGCGGCATCACGGCCGGGCCGCTGAAGCGATCGACTGTCAACGGGCTCGGCTGCGCGCTGAAACCTTGCGCGGCGTCGGAGGCCGGCTTGTCGGACAGGAGAGTGAACTTCAGCCGGGCGGCAGGGCGGAGCGCCATGACGGCGGACCCGAGTCCCGAGCGGACCGGCATCCTGAGGGATGCACTCCCACCGGTCAGGCTGCGGAAGTTCGACCGGTCGAGCCGTGCCGCGACAAAGTTTGGCCGCGGCAGCGGCAGCGGGACCGCGACGCGTGCGGGTGTCGCGGCGCTAGGCGCCGGGGGAGACGGCGGCAAAGGCACCGGCGAAGGGGGCGCCGCATAGGCCAGGATCACCGGAGGCTTCGACGCAATGGCCCCCTGGGTGATGACGGCAGGCAGCCCCGGCGCGTTGCTTGGCGTCACGCCAAGCAGGCCCGGCCGGCCCGGCTTGTTCGGCAGCAGGCTCGCAAATTCCACCGGACGGCCGGGCGGCAAGGGCGCGGTTGGCCCGGCGAAGGCCAGTTCGACGGGGCGGCGGGGCGGCAATGGCGCCATCGGACCTGCATCCGCAACCCGGACCGGGATCTCGGCCGGCGCAGGAGCAGGCGGGCTCGTCGCAGCGGCCTGCTGCCCGGCCATGGCCTCGGCGAGCTGCCGTTTGGCCTGCGCGTCGATCTCCGGCGCACCCTGCTGCTGGGCGAGAACGGGCTCGGGCGCAGGCTGCGGCGCCGGCGCAACACGGGCCGGCTGCCGGCGTGAGATCGTGCCATAGGACGAACTCGGAGGATTGGCCGCCGAAGCCGTGAAGGCCCGCATGCCGCCATCCCGCGAGTCCATCCCGAAACTGTTGCCCTGCGGCGGGCTGCCGGTCGCACCCCGGTCGAGCGAGGCTACGCGCTGGCGCGGCACACCCTGATCGTGCCGCGATCCGCCGCCCGCCGCTGCGCTGTCCTCGTCCGCATCGCTGCCGCCGAACAGCCACGCGAAGAAGCCCTTCGACTTCACTTCGGCGACGGTCGGGTAGTTGAAGGAATCGCCGCGCGCTTCGAGTTCGGCGCGCGCCTCCTCGTAGCCCGGCAGCGGCTGGCCGTTCGAGGGGATATGGACCGTCTTGCCGTCGGGAAAGAGACGCGCCAGCTGATCGTAGCTCATGCGCGGCCAGTGGCGTACCCCGCCGACGTCCATATGGACGAAGGGCGTGCCGGCACTGGGATAGAATCCGACGCCGCCGCGCTGCAGCTTCATCGCGATCTCGCGGATGCGCGACATCGGCACATCCACGTAATGCTGGTCCATCGCCCTGCCGAGGATATGTTGCGAATGCTCGGCCACGGCACGCGACCGCCGCCGCAGCATCGCATTGGTCTCGGCGGAGCGATAAGCCGACATGACCTCGATCGGCTGGGACGATCCCGACTCACGGTACACCTCCCATATCACGTCGAAGAGGCGCGGATCCATGTGGGTGGCTTCCTCGCGCCGCCAGTCGCGCAGGAACCAGTTGAGCTTCTCGAGCACCGCCGGGTCGTATTGCCCGTCGACCATATAGGTCGCGGTCATGGATTCATGGGTATGGGCGTGGTGGAAATAGATGGTCCGCGTGTCGCCGTTGGCCTTGGCGTTTTCGGTCGCTGCCGGCGCCGCGATGAGGGCCAGGCCGATCATCGCGATGACGAGCAATCCCTGCGGCGCCCCCGCGCCACCGCGTTTTCGCGGACGCCTGTCACTCAAATCGATACCCGCTTGTCTGGCAGCGAGGCGTGGAGCCGCACCTTATGATGAGCGAAGTGTTGCCGAGATGCGTTAACGATGTGTGGTCGAAGCAGCAAGTTCTCGGTTCCGAAGACGACCGATCCTCCTTACCGCCCTGTCGACTAAAAAAAAAGCGTCAATATTTTCGATGAGCAGCAACGATAGGAAAGATTCTGCCAGATTTTCGCCTCAATTTGCGATTCTGCACCGCTTACGCTTGGCCAATGACATTACCCGTCGAGACCGAGCGCCGCCTCGACTTTGGCCGAATAGCCGTAGATGTCGTCGCGTAGCTTGAGCTCGCCGCTCCGATCGACGAAGGCGGTGAAATAGACGATGTGGATCGGCAGCGGCGCGGGCAGCATGATGGTGCGCTCCTCGCCGCCGATCATTTTCTTGATCCGGGCTTCCGACCAGCCGTGGTCCCGCCCGAGAACGGCCTCGGCGAGCTTGAAGGGCGCCTCGACGCGCACGCAGCCGTGGCTCAGCGCGCGCTTCTCCTTGCCGAACAGCGAGCGGGCATTGGTGTCGTGCAGGTAGACGGCATATTTGTTCGGGAACATGAACTTGATGCGCCCGAGCGCGTTGCTGTCGCCGGGCGGCTGGCGCACGTAGGTGACGCCGCCCCGCTCGACCGTCTCGTAGCCGTGGTCGGCGAAATAGTTCGGGTCCGCGGCGAGCTTCGGCATCATCTCCTTCTTCACGATCGACAACGGTACGTTCCAGTACGGGTTGACGATGATGAACTGCAGGGTCTGCGAGAAGACCGGGGTCGGTTTGTCGGGCTGGCCCACCACGACCCGGGCGTGATGGATCACCTCGTCGCCGCGCACGAGATCGAGCGAGTAGTCGGGGATGTTCACGTCGAGATGGGTCTCGCCCATGTCGCGCGGCAGCCAGCGCCAGGCCTCCATGTTGGCGACGATGTCGTTTTCGAGACGGCGCGGGTCGGCGCCCCCCGAAAGGATTCCGACGGTGCGGATGGTCAGGATGCCCGAGGCCGGCAGGTGATGGGCGTGCTGGAAATTCGCCACGGCCGCGGCCACCTGCGTATCGTAGACGAGGCCCGTCGCATCGCTCGCGCCACCCGAGGGCATGTCGAGCCCGAAGCGGGCGCGGATCAGCGGCACCCGCTTGTCGTGCATGCCGAGCTTGAGGATCGGCCCGTAGGGGATCCTCTCCCGGCCCGCCATATCGCTCGCCCCGCGCAATTGGGCCAGCTTGTCGCGCAGCGCCGCGTAGCCCGGCTGGGGCGGGTTGAAGGCGCGCAGCGCGTCGCCGGCGTCGGACGCGGCCGAGACGGCGCCGAGAACGCGGGCCGCATCGGCGACATCGGGCTTGGCTCCGATCAGCGGCGCAAGGCGCGCCGGATCGATCCGCCCGCCGGTCGCCTGCCAGCCGTAGGCAACCACGGCGCGAGTCAGCGAAAGTTCGGACATCGCGAGTTCGGCCGCATCGGCAGATCCGCTGGGGACCGAAACCGGAGAAGCTTTGAGGTCGAGACCGTCCTCGGCGGCATGGTCGATGCGGGCGAGAACGTCGCGGGCGTGCGGCCCGAACCGTCCGTCCTCGATCCACACCGGTGCGTCACTCCGTGCCGCGTAGAAGGCCGAGATCTGCTGCCGGTCCTTGAAGCGGGCCAATTCAGCGGCATCGCGGCGCCCGGCGACCGGCACGGGCTCGGTGCCGACGAAGGCGTCGAGCGTCTTGCGCAGCGCCGCGGCATCGAAGACGGCGGTCGGCGCATCGACCGGCGCGAGTGCCGCCGGGGCGGCCGGCGCCGCTACGGCGGGCACGGGCGGCGTGGGCGAGGCCGCCGGCATCGGCGGCGTCCCGGGTGCGGGGAGAACCGGGACATCGTCGGCGCTGCGCCGGATCGGCGGAGCGCTGGCGACCGAAGGCGGCGGCGCCGGGAGCGAGCCGGTCGAGTCCGAGCCGTCCGCGCCAGGAGCGAGGGCCGCGACAGCCGGCGCCGAGGCCTTGGCCGGCGCGATCTCGACTTTCGTCACGGGTTTTGGCGGCGCCGTCGGCCGGCCGGCCGGGACGGCCGAGGGCCGCAGTGGTGCATACGTGTCGAGGATGGCGCCCGGATCGGCGGCGCGGCCGGACGAGGCGACCGGCACGCCGCGGCGCGGCGCGGGATTGGCGAGGCTTCGATCGAGGCCGGCTGGAAGGTCGGGAGCCGGAAGGTCGAGGCCGACCGCAGCCGGCGCGCGAGAGGGGGCGGAGACCGATTGCGCGAGCGCCGGAAGGGCGCAAGAGGCGAGCAGCATCACCGAGAGGCGTAAGAAGGCGGCCGTACCGCGTGGCGGGCACATGTCCTGGACATCCCTCGGCTAGATCGAAAGCTTTTGACCTGTGGCGAGGCGGCAGATCAACCGGTCGCGACGCGGAATCGGCTGTCGGGGCCGTTAATTTCCACCCCGTGGCGCGGCGGTGACAGGCTCGTCGCAGCCCGTTCAGGCGGCCGCGACATCGGCGTCGTCGTCGTCGGACTGAAGCCCGAAGTCCTTCATCTTGCGATAGAGCGTCGAGCGGCCGATGCCGAGCTTGCGCGCCATCTCGGACATCTGGCCCCGGTAATGGGCGAGCGCGAAGCGGATGACCTCGGCCTCCATCGCCTCGAGACGGCGGACGTTGCCGGTCTCGTCGAGAAGCGGCATGACGTTGGGGTCGCGCACCTCGACGCGCACCACCTCGCGCTCCACCGGCGGCATGACGGTGGACGGGAGCGGGGGCACCCGCACCTCGAACCCCTCGACCTGGGCGGCGATCTGCGGGAATTCCGCGATCGTCAGGTCGCCGCCGTCGGCCAGAACGACCGCCCGGAACATCGCATTCTCGAGCTGGCGCACGTTGCCCGGCCAGTCGTAGCGCGACAGCAGCGAGATCGCCTCGGGCGTGATGCCGGTGATCTTCTTGCCCTCCTCGGCCGCGAACCGGGCGGCGAAGCGCCTGGCCAGATCCGGCACATCGACGCGGCGGCCGCGGAGCGGCGGCAGCGTGATCGGGAAGACGTTGAGGCGGTAGAACAGGTCTTCGCGGAACAGGCCGCGCCGGACCTGCTCAATGAGGTTCTGATTGGTCGCCGAGACGAGCCTGATGTCGACCTTGACCGAGCGCTTGCCGCCGACGGGGTCGACCTCGCCCTCCTGCAGCGCCCGCAGGAGTTTCACCTGCGCGTCGAGCGGCAGTTCGCCGATCTCGTCGAGGAACAGCGTGCCGCCATTGGCCTCAACGAACTTGCCGGCATGTTTCTCGGTGGCGCCGGTGAAAGCCCCCTTCTCGTGGCCGAAGAGGATCGACTCGACGAGGTTTTCCGGCAGGGCGCCGCAATTGACCGGCACGAAAGGCTTGCCCCTGCGATCTGACGAGCCGCCGATGGCGCGGGCCAGAAGCTCCTTGCCGACGCCCGACTCGCCTTCGAGCAGCACGGGAATCGTCGATTTCGCGGCCCGCTCCGCCAGGCGCAAAGCGCGGGCCATCTCCTCGCTGCGCGTCACGATGTCCTTGAAGGTCAAGGATCCCGCGGCGCGGCGCGTCATGCGACGCACCTCGTCCTCGAGCGCATCGAACCGCAGGGCGTTCTTGATCGACACCGAAAGCCGCTCGGCGCCGACCGGCTTGACGACGAAATCGACCGCCCCGGCGCGCATGGCCGCGATGACGGTGTCGATCGTCCCATGCGCGGTCTGCACGATGGCGGGCACGCCGATCTTGCGTTCGCGCAGATGCGCCAGCACCTTGAGCCCGTCGACATCCGGCATCATCAGGTCGACGATCAGGAGGTCGATCGTCCGGCCATCGGGCGCATCGAGCCGGGAGAGCGCCGCCGCACCGCCGTCGAGCACCTCGGTCTCGTAGCCGAAACGGCGCACCATGGCTTCGAGCAGGCGGCGCTGGACGGGATCGTCGTCGACGATGAGAATGGTAGCGGTCATACGTCCTCGGGCGGAGCGGCTTTTCTCGTCCGCGTCTCGGGCGCATGCTGGTGGACGAGGGTAAATGGGCGCTTAACGCGGCGCCGAAGGCGGGATCGGAGATCGCATGCGGCGCTTTCTCGCGTGACCTCCGGGCCGAGTGCGCGTATCGCAGACACGCGAGCAGGCGAATGACGGCGGGAGGCCGGCGCGGGCTTTCGGGCCGTACCATGCGCCATCGGGTTGAAATCGATCGGGGGGATGAGATGGGACGATCCGGTCCATAATCATCGCGATCTTCGCGGCGCGATTTTTGTAGGATCTCGTGAACCGCACATAGCTCAGCGTGCCGGATTGCCGGGCCAGAAGCGGCGACCCGCCGTGCCAGGCCATCCAAGTCAGGGATGAATTGAGACCGATGCAATCGCTTTCTTCGGGCCTTTCGGCCCCCCAGGCAGCGGCCCACGGCGCCGAGAGCGACGTCGGCCCGCTGCCACGCTGGAACCTCGCCGATCTCTATCCGGCTCTCGATTCTCCCGGCTATCACGAGGATCTGGCCCGGGCCGAGGGCATGGCCGAGCGTTTCGCCGAGCGCTATCGCGGCCGGCTCGCCGATCTCGCCAAGGGGCGCGCGGCGAGCCAGGCGCTCGGCGAGGCCGTCACGGACTTCGAGAAGCTCGAGGAGATCCTCGGGCGCATCTCCTCATTCGCCAGCCTCGCCTATACCGAGGATACGTCCGACCCGCGGCGCGCCAAGTTCTATGCCGATGCGCAGGAGCGGGTGACGACGATCTCCTCGAATCTCCTGTTCTTCACGCTCGAACTGAACCGCATCGACGACGATGCGCTCGACCGCGCCGCGGCGAAGCCTCCCCTGTCGCGCTTCAAGCCATGGCTCGAAGACATCCGCAAGGACCGGCCGCACCAGCTCGAAACCAAGATCGAGCAGCTCTTCCACGAAAAGGCCGTGACCGGCCGCGGCGCCTGGACGCGCCTTTTCGACGAGACCATCACGGCCCTGAGGTTCGAGGTCGGCGGCGAGGCGCTGAGCCTCGAGCCGACGCTGAACCTCCTGCAGGATGCACGGCCCGAGGCGCGCCGGGAGGCCGCCGGCGCCCTGGCCAAGACCTTCACCGACAATCTGCGCGTCTTCTCGCTCATCACCAATACGCTCGCCAAAGACCAGGAGATCGGCGACCGCTGGCGCGGCTTCGAGGACGTGGCGGATTCGCGCCACCTCTCGAACCGGGTCGAGCGCGAGGTCGTCGAGGCGCTGGTCAGCGCCGTCACCGCCGCCTATCCGCGCCTGTCGCACCGCTACTACCGGATGAAGGCGCGCTGGTTCGGCTTGACCGAGCTCAACCACTGGGACCGCAACGCGCCCCTGCCCCAGACGCCGACCGGCCTCGTTCACTGGAGCGAGGCGCGCGATACGGTGCTCGATGCCTATCGGGGCTTTTCGCCGCAGCTCTCCGACATCGCGCGCCGTTTCTTCGACGATCGCTGGATCGACGCCGGGCTCCGGCCCGGCAAGGCACCCGGCGCCTTCTCGCATCCCACCGTCCCCTCCGTGCATCCTTATGTGCTGATGAACTACCAGGGCCGCCCGCGCGACGTCATGGTGCTGGCGCACGAGCTCGGGCACGGCGTCCACCAGGTACTGGCCGGGCCCCAGGGCGCGCTCATGGCGCCGACGCCGCTGACGCTTGCCGAGACCGCCTCGGTCTTCGGCGAGATGCTGACCTTCCGGGCGCTCGTCGCACGCGCCCCCGACGCCACGTCGCGCTTCGCTCTGCTGGCGCTCAAGGTCGAGGACATGCTCAACACGGTGGTGCGACAGGTCGCCTTCTACACCTTCGAACGGCGCCTGCACGAGCAGCGCCGCCACGGCGAGCTCACGGCCGACGCGATCGGCGCGCTCTGGCTCGACGTCCAGGGCGAGAGCCTCGGGCCGGCGATCCGCCTGGGACCGGGCTACGAGACCTTCTGGGCCTATGTGCCCCATTTCATCCACTCGCCCTTCTATGTCTACGCCTACGCCTTCGGCGACTGCCTGGTGAACTCGCTCTACGGCGTCTATCGCCAGTCCGAGCAAGGTTTCGCCGAGCGCTACCTCGCCATGCTGCGGGCCGGCGGCACCAAACACCACCGCGATCTCCTCAAGCCTTTCGGCCTCGACGCGCATGACCCCGGGTTCTGGACCATCGGCCTCAAGGTGATCGAGGGGCTGATCGACGAATTGGAGCAGCTCCGGCCAGGGTGAGGGCGGCCCAGCCAAGACGCCGACCAGCGCTTGGTGCTTGCAATCAAGATATATCGTGATATGTTTTAATGATCGAACATAGGAGGCGACCATGTTTTTCCGCGACCATTGTGTCCACTTCTCGCACCCCGGCGGTCGGGACGAGGCGGACGGTTTCTTCGGCCGGCGCCGGCACGGCCGACATGGCGGGTCGGATCGCGGGCGCGAGGGCCGCGTCTTCGACCATGGCGACCTGCGCCTCGTCATCATGGCATTGCTCGTCGAACAGCCGCGCTACGGCTACGACGTCATCAAGGTGCTGGAGGAGCGGGTCGGCGGCGGCTACAGCCCGAGCCCGGGCGTGGTCTATCCGACGCTGACGCTGCTCGAGGAGTTGGGGCACGCGAGCGTGGTCGAGGAGCGCGGCCGCAAGCTCTATACGCTGACGCCCGAGGGGCAGGCCTATCTCGACGACCATCGCACGGCGCTGAACGCCATACTGGCGCGCACGAGGGCCGGCGCCGAGGCGCGGCGCGGACCGCCGCTGCCGATCCTGCGGGCGACGGAGAATCTGATGGCGGCCGTGAGGCTGCGTTTCAAGGGCCAGGTCTTGACGCAGGCCCAGATCGACGCCGCGGCCGCGGCGATCGACGCCGCCGCCAGGACCATCGAGGGACTTTGAGGGCGTCAGCCGGACGGCTCGATCAGATCCCAGAGGTTGCCGTAAAGGTCCTCGAAGACGGCGACCGTACCGTAGGGCTCGCGGCGTGGCGCTTCGCGGAAGCGGACGCCCGCCGCCGTCATGCGCTCGTGTTCGCGGAAGAAATCGTCGGTCTCGAGAAACAGAAAGACGCGGCCGCCGGCCTGGTCGCCGATGCGCGCCTCCTGCTCGGGGCCGTCCGCCCGCGCCAGCAGGATCCGCGTCCCACCGCCCGGCAGGCCGAGGAGAAGCCATCGCTTGCCTTGCCCGAGATCCTTGTCCTCCGTCACCGTGAAGCCGAGCGCCGCCATATAGAACGCCGCGGCCGTGTCGTAGTCGCGCACGAGCACGGTGACGGCCCCGATCCGCCGGCGCGCGGCCAAATTCCCTAAATCCGCTCGTAGATGGCGTTGGTCCGCGTGGCGAGGAGCTTGCGATAGCCTTTCGCGACGATGAGAGCCGGCAGGTCAATCGACCAGCGGCCGAGCGCCATTTCCAGGATCAAAAGATTCGGCCATAGGCGCGGATCGGTATCGCGGAAGAATGGCTCGAGGATCAGCTCCTCGGCACCTTCGGCGTCGATCTTCATGGCATCGATCCGTTCGAAGCCTTCCTCGACCAGGATCGTGCGCAGGGCTTTCGCCGGCACCTTGACCTGCCGGCCGGCTGCCACGGTCGGCATCAGCCGCATCGAGCTCTCGCCCTTGTTGGCCTCGTCGATGAACAGCGTGATCTCGCCGTCCCGATCGGCCACCGCGCAGGCATAGGCCTTGATCGAGGGAAAACTGTTCTGGCGGATGTTGAAGGCCAACCGTTCGAAAATGTCGGGCTGCGGCTCGATGGCGAGGATTCTCGCCCGCGGCCCGGCGTGGGAGGCCACGGACAGCGCGTAGCCGCCGGCATTGGCTCCGATATCGATGAAGGTGAAATCACCGACGAGCCGCTCGGCGAGGATCTGCCGTTCGATCGGGTCGAAATAATGCGGGGTGAACAGCAAGTTCTTCTCGGCCACGTTGTGGGCCGGATAGAGCCGCATGCGGGCACCGAGCGAGGAGACGTCGAGCGGTCGGCCACGCAGCGCCCTGATCCCCACGGCGCGCAAGGCGAAGGCGAGCCGTTTGCCGGCCCAGCTTGCCGAACAGGTTCGTGTCGTATCCAGCAATCGCGTCATCCAGGCCGGCGGCGCATGCCGGCCGAAATCGGAGCCCGTGTCCATACCCTGCTTCGTTCCCCATCCCGGCTGCAGCATCCGCTCCCTCGCCCGAACAGGGGGCTCTGGCGCTGCAGGCGATTCGCCTTGTCCCCGCCGTACCAAGCGCATATGGAGATGTCATGGTGTCCTAAACAAGGCACACATTCAGCCGGACTCAGTCGATTTTCCTGCACATGCTAAATTAGGACTTGCGTTCATAAATATAAAATCGTTGATTGAAGACAAGGTAAAGCTGTATACATCTCAGGTGGCGGTTTCTAGGCTTCCTCGCACAGGAACATCCAAGGATGTTCCGGCGCGGAGGGTCGGCATCATGGCCGGTTCGATTCCATCGATGTCATGCGCGGCCCACCCGGCTGCAGCGACGGGCCGGCCTTTTCTCAGTCATGGCACCACCCATCCCCACATCACGTGACCCGCGGCCGTGTCGAAGATCCTCCTGCACGAGCGTGAGGTTTTCGGGAGTGCCTGTTTCGCTTGACCCGCTCGGCCGTCGTCGGGCCAGGGCAATCGGGTTTTTGTCACCCCCCTCGTTCACCCGATTGCCCTGGGGCGACTCCGGGTCCATCTTCCCGTTCCCGCCCCAAGCCCCTATAGAAGTCTTTCGAGCCACCCGAAGGGATGACGCATGGCGCCGCCGACGAGAGTGCTGAAGCTTGGGACGCGGGGCAGCCCCCTGGCTCTGGCGCAGGCGCACGAGGTGCGGGCACGCCTCCTCGACGCCCACGGCTTCGCTTCCGAAGCCGTCGAGATCGTCCCCATCAGGACGACCGGCGACGCGATCCAGGACCGCGCCCTGTCGGAGGCCGGCGGCAAGGGGCTGTTCACCAAGGAACTCGACCGGGCGCTGATCGACGGCGGCATCGATCTCGCGGTCCATTCGGCCAAGGACCTGCCGACGACGCTGCCGGAGGAGATCGAGATCGCCGGCTACCTGCCGCGCGAGGATGCGCGCGACGTCTTCCTGTCGCCCCGGTCCACCCATCTCAAGGACCTGCCCGTCGGCGCCGTCGTCGGCTCCGCCTCGCTGCGTCGGCAGGCCCTGGCGCGGCGCCTGCGGCCCGATCTCGACATCAGGCTGCTGCGCGGCAATGTGCAGACCCGGCTCGCCAAGCTCGACAGCGGCGAGTTCGATGCGACGATCCTCGCCATGGCCGGTCTCAAGCGGCTGGGGCTGACCGGCCGCGTCACCGCCATCCTCGACGTCGAGAGCTTCCTGCCGGCGGTGGGCCAGGGCGCCATCGCGATCACGATCCGGCGCGATGATGCTTCGGTCTCTGCTGCCATCGCGCCAATCCTCGATGCCGATACGGACCTCGCCGTGAGCTGCGAGCGGGCCTTCCTCGGCGTGCTCGACGGCTCCTGCCGCACGCCCATCGCCGGCCATGCGCGCCGTTTGGGCGATGCGCTGGAGTTCCGCGGCCTGCTGCTCGGACCGGATGGCTCCGAGGCGGTCGAGACACTGGCGCGCGGCTCGACCGACAATGCCGTCCGGCTCGGCGCGGACGCCGGGCACGACCTCTTGTCGCGCGCTTCGAGTGCGCTGCTGGCGCAGATCCGCGCGGCCCCCTGACCATGCGGATCCTGGTCATGCGCGCCGAGGCCGATGCCGGGCGCACGGCGGCCGCCCTGAAGGCCCTGGGTCATGATTCCGTCCTCGCGCCGGTGCTGCGCATCGTGCCGCGCCAGGCGCCTTTCCCGACTGGGCGTTTCGAGGCGGTGCTGGCGACGAGCGCCCATGCCTTCGCCGGCGGCCAAAAGGCTGTCGAGACGCTGCGGCACCTGCAGCTCTTCGCGGTCGGCGCCGCCACGGCGGAAGCCGGGCGCCGAGTGGGGTTCGAGGATGTGCGCGTCAGCCTCGGCGATGCCTCAGCCCTCGCCACACTGGCGACCCTGACGCTGCCGCAACCCGCCGAACTGATGGTCCTGGCGGGACGCGACCACAAGCCCGGGCTCGAGGAAAGCTTGGGCAAGGCCGGATATGGCCTGACCGTCGTCGAGGCCTATGCGGCCGAAGCGGAACAAGGCTGGCCGCCGGTAGCGATCGACGCCCTGTCGGATGGTGATATCGCCGCGGCCGTCCACTTCTCGCGCCGCAGCGCCACGCTGGCGCTCGGGCTGGCAAATGGGCACGGGCTCGCCTTGCCCTTCCTCGCCCTGCGCCATCTCTGTCTGTCGGAGGATGTGGCCGTCCCGTTGCGCGAGGCCGGTGCGGAGCGCGTCCTCATCGCGGCCGAACCTTGTGAGGTGGCGCTCCTGAAGCGCCTCGCCGACGTCGCTGCGTGAACCCCGCACCACGCGCCACGATCGTCGATGTGCTGGTTCCCGTCGCGCTCGACACGGCCTATTCGTACCGGGTTCCGCCGGAGCTCGATCTCGCGGCGGGTGATTTCGTGGTCGTTCCGCTCGGCCCGCGCGAGACGCTCGGCGTCGTATGGGAGGCGCGTGCGGTCGCCGGCGGCGACAATCTCAAGCGCGTCAACGCCCGGCTCGACTGGACCCCGATGCGCGCCTCGCTGCGCGGCTTCGTCGACTGGCTGGCGCGCTGGACCTTGTCGCCGCGCGGCATGGTGCTGCGCATGGCGATCCGGGTCCCTGAGACCGCCGGGCCGGAACCGATCAAGATCGGATTCCGCCGCGTCGGGCCGTCGCCGCTCCGCCTCACGCCGGCGCGCAGCCGCGTGATCGAGACGCTCGCCGAAGGCAGGACCGTCGGCAAGCGGGCGCTGGCCGAGGCGGCGCGCTGTTCGCCCGGCGTCATCGACGGTCTCGTCGACGAAGGGACGCTGGAAGCGGTGGCGCTCGTCGCCGATCCGCCGGCGCCTCGACCCGATCCGGCTCACGCCGCGCCGCAGCTCGAACCCCAGCAACGTGCGGCCGTCGAGCATCTTTGCGCCGCGGTCGACCGGCGCGCCTTCGGCGTCACCCTGCTCGAAGGCGTTACCGGCTCGGGCAAGACGGAGGTCTATTTCGAGGCTGTGGCCCGGACGCTTGCGTCCGGCCGGCAGGCTCTCGTGCTGCTGCCCGAGATCGCGCTGACGGCGCAGTTCCTCGACCGTTTCGCGGCGCGCTTCGGCTCGCGCCCGGCCGAATGGCATTCCGGGGTCTCGGCCCGCAGGCGCAGCCGCCTCTGGGCCGGGGTCGCGGCCGGCGAGGTGGCGGTCGTGGTGGGCGCCCGATCAAGCCTCTTCCTGCCGTTCCGCGACCTCGGCCTCGTGGTCGTCGACGAGGAGCACGAGGCGGCCTACAAGCAGGACGACGGGGTGAGCTATCACGCGCGCGACATGGCGGTGGTGCGCGGCCGGCTCGAAGGCGCGGCCGTGGTGCTTGCTTCGGCGACACCCTCGATCGAGACCCGCGTCAACGCGGACGCCGGCCGCTACGGCCACGTGAGGCTCGCCGCCCGCGTCGCCGGGCGGCCGCTGCCGCGGATCGAGGCCCTCGACCTGCGCAGGGCACCGCCGCCACGCGGGCGCTGGTTGTCGCCCAGGCTCGTCGAGGCCATCGGCGAGACGCTCGGGCGCGGCGAGCAGGCGCTGCTCTTCCTCAACCGGCGGGGCTATGCGCCGCTGACGCTGTGCCGGAGCTGCGGACACCGCTTCACCTGTGCGCAATGCTCGGGCTGGCTCGTCGAGCACCGGTTCCGCGGGGCGCTCGTCTGCCATCACTGCGGCCACGTCGAGCGCCGCCCGGAGCACTGCCCGGCCTGCGGCGAGGTCGATGCGCTCGTCGCCTGCGGGCCCGGGGTCGAGCGCATCGCCGAAGAGGCGAAGACGCTGTTCCCCGCGGCGCGCACGCTCGTCCTGTCCTCGGATTTTCCCGGCGGGACGGCGAAGCTGCGCGAGGAACTCGACGCCGTCACGCGGGGCGATGTCGATCTCGTGGTCGGCACGCAGCTCGTCGCCAAGGGGCATCATTTCCCGCATCTGACGCTCGCCGGGGTGCTCGACGCCGACGTGGGCCTCGCCAATGCCGACCTCAGGGCCGCCGAGCGCACCTTCCAATTGCTCCAGCAGGTGACGGGCCGGGCGGGTCGCGGCGAGCGTCCGGGACGCGCCCTGGTGCAGACCTGGCAGCCCGATCATCCGGTGCTCAAGGCCCTGCTGACCGGCGATGCCGAGCGCTTCTATCGCGCCGAGATCGAGGCGCGGCGGCGCTGGGGCTTTCCTCCCTTCGGCAGGCTTGCGGCGCTCATCGTCAGCGGACCCGACCGTCTCAAGGCGGAAGCCCATGGCCGGGAGCTCGCCCTCGCGGCGCATCGGCTCGTCCTCGAAAATGCGGTTGGCGACGAGGCGCGCAAGGATATCGCGGTCTTCGGCCCGTCCGAGGCGCCGATCGCCATGATGCGCGGGCTCTATCGCTACCGGTTGCTGGTCAAGGCACCACGATCCGCGAACCTGCAACGCTTCCTCAAGGAGTTGCTCGCGGCGGCGCCGAAGCCGCGCGACGGGATCAAGGTGGCGGTCGATGTCGACCCGCAGAGCTTTTTGTAAACTGCTCCCGGTCGATCGTAAAAATATACGCCATCGACGTATTGTCTTTGAAGTTCGTACGCCGATGGCATACGTTGCAGCTATGAAGATCGTGCGCACGAAGCGCTACGCCAACGACCTCAAGCGTATCGGCGCGACCGAAGCCGAGATTTCAGCTCTGGAAACATCCATTGCGTCCAATCCCACCGTTGGCGACGTGATCCCGGCCTCGGCGGCATCCGAAAGATCCGTTTCGCGATCGGCAGCAAGGGCAAGCGCGGCGGGGCGCGGGCGATCTACTTTCTGGTGGTTCTCGATGACGTGGCGATCATGCTGTTCGCCTACGCCAAGGCGGATCGCGAAGACATGACCAATGATGAACGCAAAGCCGCCATGGCCCTGTTGAAGGAATTCACCGATGACTGATGTCGCAACAGAATTCGGCTCCGCCATGGTCGAGAGTCTCGAGGAAGCCGTCGCCTGGAAGCGAGGCGATCTGGCTCTCGGGACGGTGAACATCGAGCCCATGTCCGTCGAACGCATTCGCTCCATCCGCCGGAAGGTGGCCAGAACGGCGGCTGAGTTCGAACGCCGCTTCGGCATACCAGCCGCCACGCTCAACAATTGGGAACAAGGGCGCCGGATACCCGACCCTGCCGCACGCTTGCTCCTGAAAATGATCGAGGCCGATCCGGATTCCGTCGAACGGGTCGCCGGCTCCTGAGCGTACAAGTCAGGCACATCGCGAGGGACGCATTGTTGACGAGATCAGCCCTGCCCTTCCGGCCCAACGTCGGCATCGCGCTGTTCAATGCCGCCGGACTGGTCTTCGCCGGCACGGCCGTGGGGGATGGCCCCGAGACGGTGCGGCCCGGCTACGAATGGCAATTGCCCCAAGGCGGCATCGACCCCGACGAGGACATCGTGCTCGCGGCGCGGCGCGAACTGCGGGAGGAGACCGGCATCGAGGCTGTCTCGCTGCTGGCGGTCACGCCCGACTGGTGGCCCTACACCTTCCCGCCCTACGACGGTCCGCCGCATGCCATGGATGCCTTCAGCGGCCAGACGCAGCGCTGGGTCGCCTTCCGCTTCATCGGCGAGGAGGCCTCGATCGACATCGAACATCCGCCCGAAGGCTGTATCCAGGAATTCGACACCTGGGCCTGGGTGCCGCTCGTTTCCCTGCCCGAGCGCGTGATGCCGCACAAGCGCGAGAACTACCTACGTCTGGTGGAGGCCTTCAAGGGGTTCGCGGCCGACGGCTAGATCTGCAGCGCGGCGCGCAATTCGCCGAGCTGATCGAGTTTCTCCTGGGCGAGGCGGCGGCTCTCGTCGGAAGGCGCGTCGGCGACGTCCTCGCGCGCATCCTGCATCTCGGCCTCGATCTTGGCGGCGTCGAGCTCCTCCACCGGCACCGCCATCTCGGCCAGGATGGTCAGGCCGGTCGGCGCCACGTCGGCAAACCCGCCGCGCACGAAGAGGCGGCTTTGCTTCGCGGCCGTCTCGACGACTGTGACGACGCCAGGTTTCAGCGTCGACATCAGCGGGGCGTGGTCCTTGAGCACGGTGAACTCGCCCTCGGTGCCCGGCACCACGACCTCCTCGACCTCGCCGGTGAACAGCAGCTTTTCGGGCGAGACGAGTTCGAACAGAAAGGATGCCATTGCGTTTTCCCCAAAGTCTTCGTCATCGCGAGGAACCGCGAGCGCAGCGTAGCGGGACGACGCGATCCAGGCTTCGGTCTGATCCGGCTGGATCGCTTCGCTCGCGATGACGGCCTTAATGTCCGAGCGCCGATCACGCCGCCTTGGCGAGCTTCTGCGCCTTCTCGATAGCCTCGTCGATGCCGCCGACCATGTAGAAGGCGGCCTCCGGCAGGTGATCGTACTTGCCTTCGACCAAGCCCTTGAAGCCCTTGATCGTGTCGGCCAGCGACACGAGCTTGCCGGGCGAGCCGGTGAAGACCTCCGCGACATGGAAGGGCTGCGACAGGAAGCGCTCGATCTTGCGGGCGCGGGCGACGGCGATCTTGTCCTCTTCCGAGAGCTCGTCCATGCCGAGGATGGCGATGATGTCCTGCAGTGCCTTGTAGCGCTGGAGCACCTGCTGCACCTGGCGGGCGACGCCGTAATGCTCGTCGCCGACGATCAGCGGCGAGAGCATGCGCGAGGTCGAATCGAGCGGATCCACCGCCGGATAGATGCCTTTCTCGGCGATCGAGCGCGACAGCACAGTGGTCGCGTCGAGATGCGCGAAGGAGGTGGCGGGCGCCGGGTCGGTCAGATCGTCGGCCGGCACGTAGATGGCCTGCACCGAGGTGATCGACCCCTTGGTGGTCGTCGTGATCCGCTCCTGCAGCAGGCCCATGTCGGTGGCGAGCGTCGGCTGGTAGCCCACCGCCGAGGGGATGCGGCCGAGCAGCGCCGAGACTTCGGATCCGGCCTGGGTGAAGCGGAAGATGTTGTCGACGAAGAACAGCACGTCCTGACCCTGATCGCGAAAATTCTCCGCCACCGTGAGGCCGGTCAGCGCCACCCGGGCACGGGCACCGGGCGGCTCGTTCATCTGGCCGTAGACGAGGGCGCATTTCGAGCCGGCGGCGGAGCCGTCGTGCTCATGCGGGTCGACGTTGACCTTGGATTCGATCATCTCGTGGTAGAGATCGTTGCCCTCGCGGGTACGCTCGCCAACCCCGGCGAAGACCGAATAGCCGCCGTGCGCCTTGGCGACATTGTTGATCAGTTCCATGATCAGCACCGTCTTGCCGACGCCGGCGCCGCCGAACAGGCCGATCTTGCCCCCCTTGGCATAGGGCGCCAAGAGATCGACCACCTTGATGCCCGTCTCGAGGATCTGCGCCTCGGTCGACTGGTCGGCGTAGCTCGGCGCCGGCTGGTGGATGGCGCGCAGATCCTTGGATTCGATCGGCCCGAGCTCGTCCACCGGCTCACCGATGACGTTCATGATGCGGCCGAGCGTGCCCTCGCCCACCGGCACGCGGATCGGCGCGCCCGTATCCGTGACCTTCTGCCCGCGCGTCAGCCCTTCGGAGATGTCCATGGCGATGCAGCGGACGGCATTCTCGCCGAGATGCTGCGCCACTTCGAGCACCAGGCGATTGCCGCCGTTGGTTGTCTCGAGCGCGTTGAGGATCTCCGGCAGGTGGCCTTCGAACTTCACGTCCACCACCGGGCCGATGATCTGCGTGACACGGCCGGGGCTGCGGTTCGAGATGCCGCCCACATCCGTGTCCGAGCCGGCGGTCTTGGTGATGTCGTCCATGATGTCCTCTCGAATTGCGGGCAGCGCGGCGATCGCCTCGACTGACGCGGATGACCTAAAGCGCTTCCGCGCCCGAGATGATCTCGATCAGCTCCTTGGTGATCATAGCCTGGCGGGAGCGGTTGTAGAACTGCGTCTGCTTCTTGATCATGTCGCCGGCGTTGCGGGTGGCATTGTCCATGGCGCTCATGCGCGAGCCCTGCTCCGAGGCGGCGTTCTCGAGCAGCGCACGGAACACCTGCACCGAGATGTTGCGCGGCAGGAGCGTCGCCAGGATCTCATCCTCGCCGGGCTCGTATTCATAGGCCGCGCCGCTCTCCTCCGCCGTCTCGACCTGGGGGATCTCGGCCGGGATCAGCCGCAGCGCCGTCGGGATCTGCTGGATCACCGAGCGGAAGCGCGAGAAGAACAGCGTGCAGACGTCGAACTCGCCGGCCTCGAACATGGCGATGATCTTCTTGCCGATCGGATCGGCATTGCCGAAACCGATCGTCTTGAGCGAGCGCAATTCGATCAGTTCGATGATATTGCCTTCGAACTGGCGGCGGAGCTGGTCCCAGCCCTTCTTGCCGACGCAGAGGATCTTGACCGTCTTGCCTTCGCGCAGAAGCATGTTGGCATGCTCGCGCGCCAGCCGCACGATGGACGAGTTGAAGGCGCCGCAGAGGCCACGCTCGGCCGTGCAGACGACGAGCAGATGCACCTGGTCGCGGCCGTTGCCGGCCAGCAGCTGCGGCGCCTGGGTTCCCTGGCCGATGCCACGCGCCAGATTGGCCAGCACCTTCTCCATGCGCTCGGCGTAGGGGCGCGCGGCCTCCGCCGCCGTCTGGGCGCGCCGAAGCTTGGCGGCCGCCACCATCTGCATGGCCTTGGTGATCTTCTGGGTCGACTTGACCGAGGAGATCCGGTTGCGAAGGTCCTTCAGCGAGGGCATGGCTCTGGCTCTGTTGCGGTGACGGGGAGGACTACGCGAAGGCTTTGGCGTAGTCCTCGACGACCGACTTCAGCTTGGCGGTATTGTCGTCGCTGAGATCCTTGGAGGTGCGGATGGCGTCGAGCAGCGGGACATGGCTCGAGCGCAGCAGCGCCAGGAGACCATCCTCGAAGGCTCGCACCCGATTGACCGGCAGCGGATCGAGATAGCCGTTGACGCCCGCATAGATCACGCAGACCTGCTCCTCCATCTTCAGCGGCGAGAATTGCGGCTGCTTGAGCAACTCGGTCAGGCGCGCGCCGCGATTGAGCAGGCGCTGCGTCGTCGCGTCGAGATCGGAGCCGAACTGGGCAAAGGCCGCCATCTCGCGATACTGGGCGAGTTCGCCCTTGATTCTGCCGGCGACCTTCTTCATCGCCTTGGTCTGCGCCGCAGAACCGACGCGCGACACCGACAGGCCGACGTTCACGGCCGGCCGGATGCCCTGGTAGAACAGATCGGTCTCGAGGAAAATCTGCCCGTCGGTGATGGAGATCACGTTGGTCGGGATATAGGCCGAGACGTCGTTGGCCTGGGTCTCGATCACCGGCAGCGCCGTCAGCGAGCCCGCGCCGCGGTCTTCGTTGAGCTTGGCGGCACGCTCCAGCAGGCGCGAATGCAGGTAGAAGACGTCGCCCGGATAGGCCTCGCGGCCCGGCGGGCGACGCAGCAGCAGCGACATCTGGCGATACGCGACGGCCTGCTTGGAGAGATCGTCATAGATGATCAGCGCGTGCATGCTGTTGTCGCGGAAGAACTCGCCCATGGCGCAGCCGGCGAAGGGCGCCAGGAACTGCATCGGCGCCGGATCCGACGCCGTGGCCGCGACGATGATCGAATATTCGAGCGCGCCCTGCTCTTCGAGCACCTTGACGAATTGGGCGACGGTGGAGCGCTTCTGGCCGACCGCGACATAGACGCAATAGAGCTTCTGTGTCTCGTCGTCGCCCTGGTTGAGCGACTTCTGGTTCAAGATGGCATCGAGCGCCACCGCCGTCTTGCCGGTTTGCCGGTCGCCGATGATGAGCTCGCGCTGGCCGCGGCCGATCGGGATCAGCGCATCGATGGCTTTCAGACCCGTCGCCATCGGCTCGTGCACCGACTTGCGCGGGATGATGCCGGGCGCCTTGACATCGACGCGGGCGCGCTTCTCGGCCGTGATCGGCCCCTTGCCGTCGATCGGATTGCCGAGCGCATCGACGACGCGGCCGAGCAGCGCCTTGCCGACCGGCACGTCGACGATGGCACCGGTGCGCTTCACCGTCTGGCCCTCGCCGATCTCGCGGTCCGAGCCGAAGATCACGATGCCGACATTGTCGGCTTCGAGGTTCAGCGCCATGCCGCGCACGCCGCTCTCGAACTCGACCATCTCGCCGGCCTGGACATTGTCGAGCCCGTAGACGCGCGCGATGCCGTCGCCGACCGACAGCACCTGGCCGACCTCGGTAACCTCGGCTTCCGTCCCGAAATTCTGGATCTCGCGTTTGAGGATGTCGGAAATCTCAGCGGCGCGGATATCCATCAGCCGACCTCTTTCATGCGTGTACGAATGGAATTCAGCTTGGTCTTCAGCGAGCCGTCGACCATGCGGCTGCCGAGCCGCACGACGATGCCGCCGAGAATGGAGGGGTCGACTTTTACGTCGACCTCGACGGACTTGCCGCCGGTCGCCTCGGTCAGCGTCGTCTTGAGGGTCTCGAACTGTGCGTCGTCGAGCGGCTCGGCCACCGTGACCTTGGCCCGCGCGACGCCGCGATCGGCGTCGTCGAGCGCATGGAACCCGGCGATCATGGTCCTGACCGCGAAGAAGCGGCGCTTGGAGGCGACGAGCAGCAGGAACTTCGCCGCGAGGCCACCGATGCCGGCCGCTTCGAGCACCTTGGTCAGCGCCCGCGTCTGGTCCTCGGCGCTGAAGGCCGGCGAGCGGACCAGCAATTGCATGTCCGGGCTGCCGTCGACGAGATCCGAGAACTTGCGCAGGTCCGCCGCGACGGCATCGATCGAACGGCCTTCCTTCGCGAGAGAAAACAGGGCGGAGGCATAGCGGCCTGCCATCCCGGATACGATGTTTTCGACATCGGCCACGGCGCTTCAACCTCGACGATTTAGACCCGGTCCGGTCCGGCGTCGCCAGTGAGCGGCCAGCCGTTCAGAACGCCCCCAGTTCCATGGCATGACCATGCGCAGCCCGGATTGCGCCGCAATCGCTGGACCGATGGGCGGTGAGGTAACATAGCGATTTCAGGCGTGCAAGCACGGCAATGGGGACCAATGGCGCAACGCCGGGGCGCGTCCACAAGCCGGCGGCGCACTGTCTGCCTGCCACCTGACGGCAGGCCCGATCGGTCTCGCCTTCACCGAGGCGAAGCGGGCCGGAGGCGCTTCCTCGCGACCAGGACCGCCCGCTTGGCGAGGGCGCGGGCGCGCCGCCGGGCGATTTCGAGCCGCATGACGGCCTCGAAACCCAAGCGTCTGCCCGGCTGGAGGCCGATCGCGACGTCGACGAGCGCCAGACGCTCCGGCCAGAGGCGGTCGATCATCGGGTGGTCCGGTAATGCGCAGGAATCGGTCGCCGCCGTGCCGGATTGCGCCACCTGACGTTCCGTCAATCCCAGCACGAACTGCACGCCGGGCGACAGCACCGCATGGTCCTCCGCATAGGCCATCTTCCAGAAAAAATCGCGACCGCCACTCGACAGGATGATGCCCATGGCGAGCGGTCGGCCGTCGCGGTCGAGGCTGTCGATGCGGATGCGGCCGTCCGCCGCCATCGCAGCCGCCATGGCGCGCGTGAACGCCGCCCGTGCCGGATCCAGCTTGAGGGCGGTGCCCCTGCCGCCCTTCCAGCCCGCGGCTTCGAGGTCGAGGAAGCGGTCGAGTGCCGTGATGATCTCGGCGGTGCCCGTCGCGCTGGTGTAAGTCAGAGCGCCACCGTCGGCGAGACGGCGGCGCTGCCGCAAGGCCTCCTTGCGCCGTCGCGGCGAGAGCGCCGCGAGGCCCGAGGCGGCGGCCCCAGCGCCATGAAACAGCATCGCCCGTCGGCGCGGGTCGATCAGCCGCAGCGGCCGGTGGCTCGCCGCGGCCGCCTGGCGAAGGGCGTGCAGCGTCGGTCCCTCGGCTGGCACCATATCGGCCAGCACGGCGCGGCAGCGCGGATGCTCGTGTCTCATCCCGTCGAACATCGCGACGAGCGCCGGGACCGCGTTATGCCGATCGAGCAGCGGCGGGCCGAGCGCCACGAGTTCGTGCCGCCAGACCGACAGGCGCAAGCCGAACGAGACGCGCCCGCGCACGATCGGACAGAGGCCGACGAGCCGGCGCGCGCCTTCAGCATCGCGTGACCAGACGGTGACGAAGCGGGGCCGTTCGGCCGCCGGCAGATGTTCGGCGAGCGTCAGCCCGAAGGCCGGCTCCATGAAGACATTGGGTTCGAGCGCCCGCCCTGCGAGGTCGGCCCACGCGTCCCGCCAGGCTGCCATGGCGGCGACGTCATGGGTCTCGACCAGCAGCGGCTGGTTGGCCCGCGCGGGTGCCGTCAAGGCAACTGCGGCGGTCCGCGACGGCGCGACGGCGATGAAGCCGCGCAGGGACAGCGGTAACGGCATAGCGTCTTCGGCTCTCCATGGCGGCAACGCCGGCATGGGAGCACGGAAACATCAACAGCCCCTTTCGCCCGACGTGACGGCAGCGTCAAAGCCGCAATTCGCCGGCGACGATCCGCCGGAAGGCCTCGCGATCGAGTTGCTTGTAGGTCAAGCCGGCGGCCTCGGCGTAGTACAGCGGGTCGGCCGTCCGGTCGGGCGCGAAACCATCGGCGACGAGCTCGATCTTGCGCTGCTTGAAGGTCCCGGTGGTGACGAGTTCCGGGGCGAGCCGCAGGAACACCGGCAGCGAATAGGAGGGCAGTCGCGACGCCAGATAGGCCCGGAAGGCTAACGGATCGAAGCCCGCGGGATCGTCGAGCACGAGCGAGGCCATGCCGGCGCGGCCCTCCGTCCCCGGCACCGCGACGCCGTAGACATTGGCCTCGCGGATGCCCGGGAAGCCGGTGATGGCCTCGCTGACCTCGGAAGTGGCGACATTCTCGCCCTTCCAGCGGAAGGTGTCGCCGACCCGGTCGACGAAATAGAAATAGCCTCGGGCGTCGCGCCGCATCAGGTCGCCGGTGCGAAACCAGGCATCGCCCTTGCGCTTGACGTCGCGCAGCACCTTGCGCTCGGTCGCCTCCTTGTCGGTATAGCCCTCGAAGCGGTTGCCGGGCTTCGATGGGTCGGAGAGGATCTCGCCCACCACCTCCCCGATCTCGTCGGGCGCGCAGAGAAGGCAGAGGCCGGCCGCGTCGCGCAGCGGCTCGCCCTGCTCGATATCGAACCTGACGACCTCGATCGGGAAGCGCGAGGCGATCCAGCCCGGCACGCGGCCCACCGCCTCGGGATGCGAATCGAAATTGAACACCGAGCAATTGCCCTCGGTCGAGGCATAGAATTCGCGGATGTGGGAAATGCCGAAGCGGTCGCGGAACGGCACCCAGACGTCCGGCCGCAGGCCGTTGCCGATGCAGGCCCGAATGCCGTGCCTGCGGTCGTCGGGCGAGGGCGGCGCCTGCAAGAGGTAGCGGCAGAGCTCGCCGATATACATGAACAGAGTGCAGCGATGGCGGATGACGTCGGGCCAGAATTCGCGCGCCGAGAATTTTTCGCGGATCACGCAGGTGCCGCCGACCGCCAGCACCAGCCCCGGCGCCAGCACGCCGCCGTTGGTATGGTACATCGGCAGACAATCGTACATGCGGTCGGCGGATGTCGCGCCCGCCACACCCGCGAAGGCCTGCATGGCGAGCTGGACCCGGTAGTGGTTGAGGTTCGCCGCCTTGGGCAGGCCCGTCGTGCCGGAGGTGTAGACGTAGATACACTTGTCGTTGATGGTGAGTGCCGGTCTCTCGGCTTCGGTCAGCGGTGCATCCGAAAAGTCTTCGAGTTCGCGGTCGATGCGAGGGAAGCCCTCCGCCTCGCCATGGACGACGATGTCGATGTCGCCGTCGAGGCGATGGCGCGCCGCCAGAAGGCGCGGCAGCAGCGAGGCCTCGACGATGACGATACGCGCGCCGACGATGCGGATCGAATGGGCGAGCGCCGCGCCGGTGAGGTTGGTGTTGAGCAGCGCGGCCGCGGCACCGGCCTTGGCGATGCCCATCCAGACCGACAGATATTCGGCCCGGTTCGGCATCAGCAGGCAGAGCGTGTCGCCCTTGCCGAGGCCTCGCGCCTGCGTCCAGCGGGCATAACGGTTGGCCCGACCGACCCATTGCCGATAGGTGAAGGTCTCGCGGTCTGAGATCAGCGCCGTGCGGTCGCCGTAGCGCGCTGCGATCGCATCGACCATATCGCCGAGGGTGCGTGTGGGATGTTTGGCGATCGGCGTCGAGCGTCGCAGGACCCGAAGAATGCCGCGCAGGAAAGCCAGCTCGCTCGCAGCGCGTTTGACGAGGTTCAACGATCCGGTCTCCCGCCCTGGCGGATCTCATGGCGAGTCTTGGCAATCCCGCGGGCAAGCCTTATCCCGCCGCGATGCAGGATGGAAAGAGCCAGGATGGAGCGGCGGCGGCCCGGAACCGCGTGCTCTGCATCGGCGGGGCGGTGGTCGACCTGACTTATGTGGCCGAGCGCAGGTTGCGGCCCGGCACGTCCAATCCGGCTACGGGCTCGCGCGCCTTCGGCGGCGTGGCGCGCAACGTGGCCGTCAATCTGGCACGGCTCGGAGTCGCGGTTGCGCTCGTTTCAGCCCTCGGCGAGGACGATAGCGGCCGGGCGCTCGCCGAGGACCTGGTGCGGATCGGCGTCGATACGTCGGGCTTGCGCCGGTGCGAGGGGGCGCGGACCGCCGACTATGTCGCGTTGCTCGAACCCGACGGCAGCCTCGCATTCGGGATCGCTGATATGGCGGTGCTGGATCGTCTGGAGTTCGGCGACGTCGTCCGGTCCATCTCGCAAGGCTTCGCCTGGATCTTCGCCGACTGCAATTGCTCGCCGGCGCTGCTCGCCGGGCTCATCTGCCATGCGAGGGCCGGCGGCGACCGGCTCGCCGTCGACGCCGTCTCGACGCCCAAGGCCGAGCGGCTGCCCGCGTGCCTCGATGGGCTCGACGTGCTGTTCCTCAATCTCGACGAAGCCGCCACCGTCCTGGGCCGCGACTCAGGCTCCCTCGATCCGCGACAGGCCATCAGCGGACTCAGAGATCGCGGCGTCGAATCCGTGGTGTTGACGCTCGGCGCCGACGGCCTGCTGCTCGGCACGCGCAAGGACGCGCCTTTGCACATCCCGGCGGTTCCCACCCGGATCGTCGACGTCACGGGCGCCGGCGACGCGCTGATCGCCGGCACGCTGGCCGGATTGATCCGTGGTGCGGCGCTGCCCGAGGCCGCCCGGCTCGGGACCGCCGCGGCCGCCCTCACGCTCGCCCAAGCCGGCAGCACCGCACCACAGCTTACCCTCGAAGACCTCCTTGCCCGTCTCGACCAGGACGCCCGCCCATGACATCCCCTCCTCTCCCTCTAGACATATCGGACGAGGTCGCTTCCGCGCTCGCGGCCGGCCGTGCCGTCGTGGCGCTCGAATCGACCATCGTCACGCACGGCATGCCCTACCCCGCCAATGTCGACACGGCGCGCGCCGTCGAGGCCATCATTCGCGAGAAGGGTGCCGTGCCGGCGACCATCGTCGTGCTTGGCGGCCGCATCAGGGTCGGCCTCGGCGAGGACGAGATCGAGCGGCTCGGCACGCTGCAGGGCGTCATGAAGCTGAGCCGGGCCGACCTGCCCTTCGCCATCGCCGAAAAGCGCGACGGATCGACGACGGTCGCGGCCACCATGATCTGCGCGGCGCTGGCCGGCATCGCGGTCTTCGCCACCGGCGGGATCGGCGGCGTGCATCGCGGCGTCGAGGCGACGATGGATATTTCCGCCGACCTCGACGAGCTCGGCCGGACGCCGGTGACGGTCGTTTGTGCCGGTGCCAAGGCGCTGCTCGACGTCCCGCGCACGCTCGAATATCTCGAAACGCGCGGCGTGCCGGTGATCGCCTATGGCACCGACGAGTTTCCGGCCTTCTGGAGCCGCTCGAGCGGCCTCGAGGCGCCGCTGCGCCTCGATACGGCGGAACGGATCGCGGCGCTGATTCGCGCCAGGGCGGCGCTCGGCCTCGGCGGCGGCGTGCTGGTCGCCAATCCCGTGCCGCGAGCCAACGAGATCCCTGCGGCCGAGATCGGCGCGCATATCGAGGCGGCCGTGGCGGAGGCCCAGGCGAAGAGCATCGGCGGCAAGGCGGTGACGCCCTTCATCCTGTCGCGCATGGTGGAACTGACCGGCGGCCGGAGTCTCAAGACCAATATTGCGCTGATCCGCAACAATGCCCGGCTCGCGGCCGAGATCGCCCTGGCTCTGCGGGCGTGATAATACGTTTTGCAGGCAGATTTTTCCGCTTGATGTCCCCTCATCCGGCTTTCGCGTGTCGCGCGAAATCCACCTTCTCCCGCAAGGGGAGAAGGGCGCCAATCTCGCAGGACAAGCCTTCCCTTCTCCCCTTGCGGGAGAAGGTGTCTCTTGCGTCAGCAAGAGGCGGATGAGGGGAAGGCGAAACCGTCAAGCCTTTCAGAACAGGCCGGCGCCGGCCTCCCGGTCGACCATGAGGGCGGCCGCATCGGGGCGGTCGATCGCCGGCGACCCGAAGAAGGATTGCCAGAGTTCCCCAACGGCGTCGGTCGGGACGCCTTCCAGGATGACGACGAGCCGCGTCGTCCGGTCCGAATCCGGCCACGCATCGAGCCGCATGCCGGGATGGAGCCGCGCACCGACGACATGAACGAGATGCGGCCGCGACGGATCATCCGCCGTCGCCACGAAGCCCTTGGCGCGCAAGAGATTCGGACCGTGGCGCTGCAACAGAAGCCGCACGAAGGCGTCGAACCGGCGGGCGTCGACGCGACCGGCGCGCAGGACGACGGCCTCGATGTCGCCATGGCGATGGTGATGAGGGTGGTCGGGTGAGGCCCGAGAAAGCTGCGCAGCCATGGTCGGGCGTCCGTCCAGCGCCGCCACGATGGTGACGATGTCACGACCGTCGATCACCGGCGCCAGCGGATTCAGCGCCGCCAACCGTGCCGCGAGGCTGGCCCGATGCGCATCGCCGGCATCGTCGGCGAGGTCGGTCTTCGACAGGATCAGCGCGTCCGCCAACGCCACCTGCTGCCTGGCCTCCCGCCCGCGGGACAGCATGCCGAGACCGTCGATCGCGTCGACGACGGTCAGCACCGCGTCGAGGCGGCAACGCTCGCGTAGGTCTGGGTCGAGCAGCAGCGCATCGAGGATCGGCCGGGGATCTGCGAGGCCCGTGGTCTCGACGAGGATGCGGTCGAATCCCGCGCCGCCTCCGGCACGGCGATCGAGAAGACCGGTCAGTGCGCTGACGAGATCGCCCCGGGCAGCGCAGCAGATGCAGCCGGTCGAAAGCATCAGGTGGTCGCCGTCGACCCGCTCGACCATGAGATGGTCGATGCCGACCTCGCCGAACTCGTTGACGACGACGGCACTGCGCCCGAGTCCAGGCGCGCGCAGCAGGCGGTTCATGAGCGTCGTCTTGCCGGCGCCGAGAAAGCCGGTCAGCAGGATGAACGGAACCGGCGCGCCGGCGGCCGTCACGGCTTGGCGGCCGTCACGGCTTGGCGGCCTTGCCCTTCCTCTTTTTCGCGGCGGGCTTGGCGACGCTCGCCTTGATCACCGGCGGCTTGGCGGCGGCCTTTGCCACGGCCCTGGTCATGACAGGCTTGGCCGCGCGCGGATGCGCCGCGATCTTGGCCCGGCCGGCTGCCCGCAGGCTGAGGCGGCCCTTGCTCTTCACCACCTTGTTGGCGGCGGCGAGGGCCGCCGAGGGGGGAACCGCGCCGGCCAGGGCGAGCGGCGTATTCTGCGGATCGCCGCCGACCGTCGGCAGCGCCGGATCGGGCTTCGACGCGATGGCGGCATCGGGCAGCGGCGGCCGCGGCCCCGGCGCGCTCGCCTCGATCGGGCCGGCGACCGTTCCGGTCCAGCCGGCCACGGGGCCGATGAACACCCTGACCGGTACGAAGGGGGCCCGCGGGCCGAGCAGGTCGAGCCTGCCTGGCGGCGGCGAGGCACCGGGCGTCGCGGTCGCATCGGCCCCGCCGGCCGCCATGGTCAGCACGGCGGCGCGTTCGGCGCCGCGGCTCATCATCATGGTCGGGCCCGGCGCCGGGGCGAGCGGAATCGCCGCATCCTCGGATTCGGCTTCGGTGATCAGGTTGCGCCGGCCGGGACCGCAGATCTGGCCGCGCATGTCGGGCGGCAGCACGATGTCGCTCTGCTGCAGGGCGCCGACATCGCCCTCGCCGGAGCTGGGATCGGAGAAATAGTGGTCGAACAGGGCGGCGGCCCGCTCGCTGCGCTCATGGCCCGAGGGCGCGCCCATGATCACCACCATCAGGCGCCGGTCGCCGCGCTGTGCCGTCGCCACCACATTGTAGCCGGCCGAGCAGGTGTAGCCGGTCTTCATTCCGTCGGCGCCCGGGAAGCGGCCGATCAGGGCGTTGTGATTATTGATGATCCTGCTGCCGAAGCTCAGCGCCGGAATGCCGAACAGGTCGTGCTCGTCGGGAAACTCCCGCAGCAAGGCACGGCCGATCATCGCCATGTCGCGTGCCGAGCTCACGTGGTGCTCGTCCGGCAGGCCGTTCGGATTGTCGAAATGCGACTCGTGCAGGCCGAGCTTCGCCGCATAGGCGTTCATCTGCTCGGCGAAGGCCGGCACCGAGCCCGAAATGCCCTCGGCGACCGTGACCGCGACATCGTTCGGCGACTTCACCATCAGCATCTTCAAGGCATTGTCGAGCGTCACCAGCGTGCCGGGCCTGAAGCCCATCTTCGACGGCGCCATGGAGGCCGCATAGCTGGAGACCCGCAGCGGCGTATCGAGCGACATCTTGCCCTCGCGGACCTTGCTCAGCGCCACATAGGTGGTCATCAGCTTGGTCAGCGACGCGGGGAACCACGGCGCTGTCGCCATCTCGTGGTACAAAACCTCGCCGGAATCTATGTCGATCACCAGGGTCGGGTTGGCCTCGGCCCGGACCAAGCCGACGAGACTGAGCCCGAGCGCCACGATCGCCGTTCGCCAGATCCCGCGACATTTCATCATGCGTGACGCTTTCTTCTGCAGGTGCCGCTTGCCGCCGCCACCGTCGAACCATCCGGCACCGCAACGCCATGGTCGCGGCCCCACCCCAAAACGTCATCCCGTCGCAGCGAAGGCTTCGCTTTCCCGAGCCGGCCGCCTGCCGTAGGCTGACGTGCCCCGATGGTCGACGCGCCGTGGAGTACAAGAGGTGGATGGCCGGACAAAGGTGGCGACAATACGGCCCGGACGCCCCTGGTTCGGATCCGCCGACGGTGCCATGAGGCGTCGCCTGGGTTCCGCCGCAATTGCTTTTCTCGATGTGGTTTTCCCGCCATCCTGCATGGCCTGCGGCGCCTCGACCGGTGAGATCTCGGGTCTCTGCGGATCCTGCTGGCGGCGCATGCGCTTCATCGAGGCGCCGTTCTGTCCACGTCTGGGGCTGCCCTTCGCGCAGGATCTCGGCCAGGGTTTGCTCTCGGCGGAGGCCTTGGCGCATCCGCCGGTGTTCCGCCGCGCCCGCGCCGTCGTGCGGTTCGCCGACGGTCCGGAACGGCTCCTGGTGCATCGACTCAAGTATGGCGACCGGACCGAGCTCGCCCGACCGCTGGGACGCTGGATGGCACGCAGCGGCGCCGAACTCGTCGCCGACGCCGATCTCATCATCCCCGTCCCGCTGCACCGGCTGCGCCTCCTCAAGCGTCGCTTCAACCAGGCGGCCGCGCTGGCCGACGAAATCGGGCGGGCGAGCGGCGTGCC
The DNA here is from genome assembly GCA_965277115.1 of Lichenihabitans sp. Classification (GTDB taxonomy): domain Bacteria; phylum Pseudomonadota; class Alphaproteobacteria; order Rhizobiales; family Beijerinckiaceae; genus Lichenihabitans. The sequence goes on from CBDIBY010000007.1 coordinate 135,018, forward strand.
TTGCGATCCCCTGGTACTGCAACGGGTCAAGGCGACGGCCTCCCAGGTCGGCATGACGCGGGCCCAACGGCAGGACAATATGCAAGGCGCCTTTCGCGTGGCTGACGCCGACCGGCCGCGGGTGGAGGGACGGAGCCTGCTGCTCGTCGACGATGTGCTGACCACGGGCGCGACCCTCAATGCCGCCGCCCGCGCCCTGCTGCGGGCCGGCGCCGAGGCGGTCGACGTGCTGGTCTTCGCGCGGGTTGTGACGGAAGCTTGACAAGCCCATATCCAGGCTTACGGAATGAGCGCGATGCAGCCGATCACCATCTACACCTCCAGGTTCTGCCCTTATTGCACGGCCGCCAAGGATCTGCTGCGCAAGAAGTCCGCCGCGTTCTCGGAGATCGACGTCACCGGCGACCGCGACGGCCGCGTCGCCATGACCCGGCGGGCCGGCGGCCGGACCTCGGTGCCGCAGATCTTCGTCGGCGATACCCATGTCGGGGGGTGCGACGACCTCTATGCGCTCGATGCGGACGGCGGGCTCGATCCCCTGCTGGCGGCCTGACGTGACCGATCCAAAGCGATGATCCGCTATTCCCTGGTCTGCCGCGAGCATCACGGCTTCGAGGCCTGGTTCCGTGACAGCGCGGCCTTCGACGAACAGAGCCACGAAGGCCTCGTCGGCTGCCCGCACTGCGGCACCTGCGAGGTCCGCAAGGCGCTGATGGCACCTGCCATCCGTACCGCGACATCGCGCCTCCGCCCGGCCGAGGCCGGTCCGCCGGCCGCCACTCCCGCTCCGGCTGCCGGCGCAGCGGCCGATACGGGCATGCCGATGGCCGCGGCCCTCGACGACGAGCGCTCGCGCCACCTGCGCGGTATGATCCGCGAGCTCCATGCCAAGGTGCGGGCGCAGGCCGACGACGTCGGGCCGAGCTTCCCGGAGGAGGCGCGGAAAATCCACGACGGCGAGACGCCGCCGCGACCGATCTACGGCACCGCGACGGGCGAGGAGGCCCGCGCCCTTGTCGAGGACGGCATCGAGATCATGCCGCTGCCGCCCATACCCGACGAGCGCAATTGACGCTGGCTGCCGCGACACCATTCGGCACGGCGGAACTCCCGTCGGAGCCGGCCGGTTGGAGTGCTGCTGAGGCATGAGGAGAGCGGCATGGAGAGGGATGCACCCGACGCGAAGGACAAGGTGATGGAGATGGTCAAGGACCTCCATGTCGCCATGCTCTCGACCCGTGGACCGGATGGCAGTTTCCACAGCCGCCCCATGGCGGTCAGCGACGCCAGCTTCCAGGGCTCGCTGTATTTCCTGACCGATATCGGGTCCGGCAAGATCCATGACCTCGCCACCTATCCCGAGACGATCATCACCTTCTCGGATCCGCGCCAGCAGAAATACCTGGCGATGCGCGGCAAGGGCGCGATCACCCGGGACAAGGCCACCATCAAGGATCATTGGACGGCGGCCGCACGGGCCTGGTTCCCGAAAGGCGCCGACGACCCCGATATCGCGCTGATCAAGGTCGAGATCGAAGAGGCGGAATATTGGGATGCACCGTCGGGCAAGATGGTCGTGCTCTACGCCTATGCCAAGGCTTTCGTGACCGGCAAGCGGCCCGGCAACGTAGGCGAGAATGCGCGCGTCGACATGACATGAGCGGATATTCCGCGACAATGAACCGGCTCGCCAACCGGCCTGGGCCGGGGGCTGTAGTCGTGGCGATCCCGGCCCGCGACGAACGGGATCAAGTCGCCGGATGCCTGGCGGCCCTTGCCCGCCAGCGCGACACGGCTGGCACACCGCTCGGCACGCGTGGCATCCAGGTGATCGTGCTCGCCAACAATTGCACCGACGGCACCGCGGCGGTGGCGCGTTGCCTAGCGAATATTCTTCCATACCCGCTGAAGGTGCACGAGGTGACGTTGCCTCCCTCGGCCTCGCATGCGGGCGGTGCCCGCAAGGCCGCCATGGACCTTGCCGCCGACGTGCTGGAGAAGCGCGGCCGGCCCGACGGGCTCATTCTAACGACTGATGCCGACAGTCGCGTCTCGCCCATCTGGCTCCATGCCAATCTCGACGCCGTGGCGGCGGGCGCTGATGCGGTCGCCGGCTATATCGATGCCGATCCGGACGAATATCTGGCGCTCGGCCCGATGTTCGGACGGCGCGGGCGGGCCGAGGATCGCTATCTCCGCCTGATCGCCGAGATCGATGCGCTCTGCGATCCGCGTCCGCACGATCCCTGGCCCAACCATCGCGTCGCCTCGGGCGCCAGCCTCGGGGTGACGCTCGCGGCCTATCGGGCGATCGGCGGGCTGCCGCTTATGCCGCTTGGCGAGGATGTCGGCTTCGTTCATGCGCTTGAGCGCGGCGGCTTCCGGGTCCGCCATTCGATGCAGGCCTCCGTCACCACCTCGTGCCGTTTCGACGGCCGTGCGGCGGGGGGTGCCGGCGACACGATGCGGATCCGCCATGCTGACCCCGATGCGCCCTGCGACGACGGCATCGAGCCGGCCGGGCGCACGTTGCGGCGGGCGGTCCTGAAAGGCCGGCTTCGCCACCTGCATGCAACGGACGGCCTCGCCGGCGTCCCGAGATGGGCGCGGCGCCTGCGGATCGGCGACGAGGAGGCGGAGGGGTTGGCCACAGCCCACGCGAACCACGCCTTCGCGGTTTTTTGGGACGCACTGCTCGCCTCGAGCCCGACGCTGGCCGCTCAGAGGCCGTTGCGGCCGTCCGAGCTGCCCCGCGAGATCGCGGTGGCGCAGCGGATCGTTTCCGCCCTGCGGCGGAGCGCGGCCCGCGCTACCGGCCCAACACCTCAAGCCGATAGGCCGGCTCCCGCCTCCGAAATCGAATCCGCCAGCGGCCTGCCGTGGCAGCGATGAACCGGTCTGCGGCCTCGTCGCCGCTCTGCGGATAATCGGTCTCGCCGAGCCAGTGGCAGAGAACCACCTCGCCGTTGGGACGCAGGGCATCGACACAACGGGCGGCCGCAGCGTCGAGGTCGGCCGCGGTGAGGTAATAGAGCACTTCCGAAAGGACGATCAGGTCGAAGCTCCCGTGCGGAAACTCGGCTGGCAGGGCGGCGCAGCGGAATTCGAGCCCGTCGGTGTCCGCGCAGGCCCGGCCCGCCTCGGCGATTGCAGCGTCCGAGACGTCGATCGCCAGGAGCCTGTCGCAGCGTGCCGCCAAGGCCTTGGTGAAGACGCCAATCGAGCAGCCGACTTCGAGACCGTAGCGATAATGCGGCCTCGACAGGGCGGCGAGCGTCGCGCGGTATTTGTCACGTTCGTAGGCGCTGGTGCGGAAGCGCCACGGATCGGGATCATCGCCGTAGAGGCGCTCGAAATAATCGGCGGGCAGCGTCGAGGACTTGCGGGTCATCGGCGGATCTCGATGAAAGTCTCGACCCTGTCGAGGAAAGGCGCAAGCTGCTCGGCGGTCATGACGAAGCCCTCGGGATCGTCGTCGATGAGCGGCGTCATCTGCGACGCATAGCATTGCAGCGCAGCCTGCTTGGCCTCCCGCTGCGCCCCGATGTCGAGCCTGATCCCGCGCGGCGGCGGACCCGAGACGGCGACGTCGGGATCGAGGTGCAAGCTCCAGATCGGATAGGCCCAGAGCCGCACCGCGAGTCGTGCGAGCGCCGCCCGCGCCATGGCATGGGCGGCCTCGTGGTCGCAATGCGGGTCGAGCTCGGACGTGACGAAGAGGGTTTTGGCGCCGACGCGCCTGGCCGTCGCGTCGATGGTCGCGACGGCATCGTCGAACGCGCCGCCCTCGGCCGGGGCCGCGGCGTCCGGAAGATCGAGGAAGCTGAGACGGTCGGCAGGGAGACCGAGCCGGGCCAAGGCCGCGCGGGCCTCGTCGCGACGCAGGGCCGCGAGGCGGGGCGGCGGATAGGCGCGCGACGACGGATGCGAGGCCGCGCCGTCGGTAAGGATCATGACATGGGCCGCGACGCCGCGCTCGGCCGCCATGGCCAGGAGCCCGCCGCAGCCCAGCGTCTCGTCGTCGGGATGCGGCGACAGCACCAGGAACGGGGCGCCGGCCACGAGATCGTCGAAGCCGCCCATGGGCAGGGACCTCAACGCCTCTTGCCAGGCGCGGGCCTTCATGCCGGGCTCCACAAGTCGCGGGTCGGCCTTGCCGAGGCCAGCACCAGTTCGGCCGCATCCGCCATGGCGCCGTCGGGTGCCGGCTGCCGCAGATAAGTCGCGAGGTCGCGACCGATGCGCTCGACGGCATTGGGCCGGATGAAGGACATCAGGCCTATGCCGCGATGCACGCGCTCCAGCACATCGAGCCCGGCCCGCTCGGTGACCATGCGGGTCAGGCCGACATAGGCTATGACATCTGCCGCCGGACGCGCCTCGTCCGCCACCATGCAGGCCGCCTTGCCGATCCACAGCGCGGCGGATTCGGTGGCGGCGGCGCATTCGGCGATGCGCTGGCGCTGGTAGGGATCCTCGTCCCGCCCGCGCCCGACGAGCGCCTCGCGATAAAGGTCGACGAGCCGCTCCATGGCGCCGAGCTGCACCGCACAGAATCGCCAGCCGCCGCCCGAAAAACCCGGCTGGCGCTGGTAGTCGCCCGGCTCTCCGACGAGATCCTCGGGCCGGACCTCGACGCCGTCGAGATCGATCGTGCCGGTCGCCGAGGAGCGCATGCCCTGGGCGGTCCAGCCCGAGAGATCGGCGCGTTCTCCGGCTTCGATGCGAGGCAGCGTCATCCACAGGTCGTCGCCACGGCGGGCCGTGACCAGCGGCCGGGTGACGTGGCCCGCGCCGGAGGCCAGGATCTTGCGCCCGGCGAGACGCCATCCCTTGTCCCGGCGCTCGAGCGTCACCCCGTTCCGCCCCTCGGCGTTCCACACCGCCGACAAGCCACCTTGCCGCACCGCTTCGGCCAGGTCCCGCGCCTGCGCCGCCGTGCCGAACCGCTCGACGAGCGCCACCGCATTGACATGGCCTTCGTAGAGCCGGCCGACCGAGAGGTCTCCCGCGCCGACCAAGCGGAGCACGGCGAAGAGAGCGGTCGCCGCCCCGGCGTCGGTCAGCCCCACGCCGCCGTGCTCGACGCGGAACGGCGCCACCAGCAGATCGTGACGGCGCAGGATCGCCATCGCCTGGTCGGGAAAGCAGCCCAGGCGGTCGAGCTCTTCTCCGAGCCCGAAGAGCTCGTCCGAGACTGCCGCAGCCGCCTCCACGGCCGCGCTCGCGCGATCGGCGCTCAACATCTGAGATCGGCGCGGCCGACGCGGAAGATCGTGGCGCCCGTAAAGGCCGACCAATGATGGCGCGGGATGTTGGCCTCCATCAGATCCGTCTCGGAAAAGAGATCGCGCAGATCGTAGCGCTCCGGGATGCGGAGGATCATGCCGAGCGTCTTCTGCAGCACATCCGTGCCGAAGCGGCGCACATGCACCATCGGGCCGAAACGGTTCAGCTTTTCCGGCAGCGGCGCCTCGATCAGTTCGTCGCGGAATTCACCGGGCAGGATCGGCATGCTGAACAGCATGGTGCCGCTCGGTTTCAGCGCCTTAACGAGGCGGATCAGCACCACCGTGTAGTTGCACTCGATATGTTCGAGGACGTGATTGTGCACGATCAGGTCGTAGTGGTCGAGCGGCAGGCCGAAGACGTCCCGGCAGAGATCGAACGCCTCGACATCGAGGCCGGGATAGCGGCTCGGGTCGACGTCGACGGCGCGGTAATTGTCGCCGCCGAGCTCGCGCAACATCACAGAAAGACCGCGTTCAGGCGCGAAATGCAGAATATGGGCGTCGGGCGGCAGATCGAACGTGCGGCCGATATGCATCGCCGCCACCCGGGTCCGTTCGAGCGAGCCGCAATCCGTACAGCGCACGCGCGGCCGCTTGGGCATGTCCGAAAATTCTGTTCCGCCGCAGATGTTGCATTGCATGGGTCGCACTCGGCCGAACCGCGACAAAGGCCGGCTTGAACTGGAACCCGCCCCCGGAGCAAATGTTGCACCGGTACGCCCGGCTGCGCTGCTCAGCGGTCGAAGTTGGCGAGAGCCGCGCGCATCGAGACGCTGGATACCTTGATCATGCCGTCGAGCGGGCCGTCGAGTTCGAGCACCACGAAGACCGCCGCCGCGATGATGAAGGCCGCTAGCCCGACCGTCAGCCAGGCCAGGAGGTTGCGCGGCGCACTCAACCCGAAACAGGCGAAGACCACGATGAGCATCACCGCCAGGATGCGGTAGAATGGCGTCGAGATCGTGCTGTGCGCCTCCTCGATCAGCTTCCACCGGTCGGCCATCAGTCCGGCCATGTCCCCGGCACAGAGCGTCGCCAGCTTCTTGTGCATCTCGTCCGGCGGATCGAGGGCCAGGATGCCGAGCCTCACCTGCTGCAGGATGTCGCCAAGAGCCACGCTCTCGAAACCGGGGCCGATCGTGGCAATGCCGGGATTGCCGCCATCCGGCATCGGCTCCTCCGGCCAGGTCGTGGCGATGACACCGACGAGGTAGCGCCGCAGCAACAGGCGCTGCGGGTCCGCCGCGGACCCGTAGGCCGCAAGGCAGCCGCCGGTCTGCCGGACGCTGCCTGCCAGCGCGTTCATGTCGTTGCCATTGTTGAAGAAGGCGGTGTTGACGCTGGCGATGATGAGGCCGAGGACCAGCGCCGCGAAAGTGACGATGAGGCTCGACACGAGCCGCACCATATCGCGTGTATCCGCCGAACGGTGCGTCTCCGGCAGATGGGGCAGTAACGCGTGCGCCAGGCCCGCGACCGCCAGGAGCGCGATCAGGAGCAGCGCCGCCGACAACAAATCGCTCATCACCCTCTCCAATACGGGAGGCGGCGACCGCCATCCGCGACGCGAGTCCGACCCAGATCACCTGCCCGTTTTTACCCACGGACGAAGCTCGCGGTAAAGATTGTGCTTTGGCCGGCGCCGAAAACTGGCCAAAACTCGGTGCCAACGTCTTCTCCATTCGGCTGGGCCGCCCGTCATGTCGTTTCACGTTTACCGTCCCTGCGTGGGAATCTGTCTGTTCAACCCGCAAGGCTTGGTGTTCATCGGCCGCCGCCGATCCCGGCGCCCGCCCGATCACGCCAATGCCGGCTACGAGTGGCAGATGCCGCAGGGGGGAATCGACGGCGGCGAGGCGCCGCAGGTCGCGGCGCTGCGAGAGCTGCGCGAGGAAACCAACGTCTCGAGCGTCACCCTGCTCGGCGAGATGCCGCATTGGCTGACCTACGACCTGCCCGCCGACCTGTCGCGCCGGAACTGGAAAGGGCGCTACCGGGGCCAGACGCAGAAGTGGTTCGCGTTCCGCTTCGTCGGCGACGATTGCGAGATCAACATCGCGGCGCCCGACGGCGGCCAAAAGCCCGAGTTCGACGCCTGGCGGTGGGAGCGGATCGAACGTCTGCCGGACCTCATCATCCCGTTCAAGCGGCATGTCTACGAGGACGTCGTCCAGCGCTTCAGCTCCTTCGCGGCCGCCTCACGAGACGCCGAGGGATGATTAACGGTTCGTTGACGGCCGCCGTGGTGTGATGCACCAAATCGGGACGGCACGGAAAGGACACGCCATGCGTCGAGCCATCGCGGGACTGGTGGGAACTGCGGCCCTCCTGGCGCTGACGGCCGCCCTCGCGCAGGAGAGAGGGACGCTCGACCCCAGACCCCTGCCGCCGCTCGCCAACCCGGGCGACCCGCGCCTGCCGGCCAAGCAGGTCTTCGGACGCGAACTGACGCCGGCCGATCTCCAGGCGCGCTCCATCGGCTTCTACGCCCGCGGCTGCCTCGCGGGCGCCGAGGCGCTGCCGATCAACGGCTCGGCCTGGCAGGTCATGCGGCTGTCGCGCAACCGCAACTGGGGCAACCCGGCGCTGATCGGCTTCCTCGAGCGATTCGCCAGGCGCGTGCCGGCAATCAACGGCTGGCCGGGCCTGCTCGTCGGCGACATATCGCAGCCGCGCGGCGGCCCGATGCTCACCGGCCACGCCTCCCACCAGGTCGGGCTCGATGCGGACATCTGGCTGACGCCGATGCCGGACCACCTGCTGTCGCGCGAGGAGCGCGAGATGATGTCGGCCACCAACCTCGTGCGGCCCGACGGGCTCGACGTCGACCCCACCAAATGGACGCCGCAGCACCTGGCGCTGATTCGGGCGGCGGCCCAGCAGCCCGAGGTCGAGCGGATCTTCGTCAACCCGGCCATCAAGAAGGCCATCTGCCGCGAGGCCAAGGGCGACCGCCGCTGGCTCGACAAGGTGCGGCCGATGTGGGGCCACAACTACCATTTCCACGTGCGCATCGCCTGCCCGGCGGACGAGCCGACCTGCCTCCCACAGGACCCGGTGCCGCCGAGCGAGGGCTGCGACGCCTCGCTCGCCTGGTGGTTCAAGCCGCAGGTCCTGCACCCGCGCATCAATCCCAACGCCAAGCCACGGCCGCCGATCACCATGGCCGACATGCCCGAGGCCTGCCGTCAGGTGCTGGTCGCCCAATAGGGGATGACTACTCGGCCGTATGTTTCGAATCGATCCGATCGGTCAGCGCGAGTAGCAGCGCCGAGACGACGAAAACGAGATGGATGGTCACCGACCAGGTCATGTCGCGGTCGCTGACCTCTTTCATGTCCATGAAGTTGCGCAGGAGCTGGATCCCCGAGATCGCCACGATCGAGGACATGAGCTTCAGCTTCAGCCCGGAGAAGTCGATCCGGCTCATCCAGTCCGGCCAGTCGAGATGTTCGGACGCGTCGATCTTGGAGACGAAATTCTCGTAGCCCGAGAAGATGACGATGACGAGCAGCGAGCCCGTCAGCGTCAGGTCGACGATCGACAAGGTTTCGAGGATGACCTCCGATTCGGTCGCCGTCGCGACATGCGTGGCGAAGGCGAACGTCTGCTGCATGGTCTTGAGCATCAAGGCGAGGAGCGCAAAGACCAGCGCGATGAAGAACGGCGCCAGGATCCAGCGGCTGGAGAACAGGAACTTTTCGATCAGTCGCTCGATCATAGGGGTCGCCTTCCCCTATTCCGCCGCGACGCCGAGGCCGACCGGACAGGACACGCCGGTGCCTGCGAGGGCGCAATAGCCGCCCGGGTTACGCGCGAGATATTGCTGGTGGTAGCCTTCGGCGAAATAGAAGACCGGCGCCGCGCGGATCTCGGTGGTGATCGGGCCCTTGCGCGCCGCCACCAGCACCGCCGCATAGGCCGCCTTGGACTCCTCGGCCAGCCGGTACTGCTCGGGCGTCGTCGTATAGATCGCCGACCGGTAGGTCGTGCCGACGTCGTTGCCCTGGCGCATGCCCTGGGTCGGGTCGTGATTCTCCCAGAAGATCGTCAGAAGCTGGGCATAGGAGATCTTGGCCGGGTCGAAGACGACCTGCACCACTTCGGCATGACCAGTCATGCCGGTGCAGGTCTCCTCGTAGGTCGGGTTGGGCGTCACGCCGCCCGCGTAACCCACGGCCGTCGAATAGATCCCCGGCCCGGCCTGCCAGAACATGCGCTCGGCGCCCCAGAAACAGCCCATGCCGAAATAGGCGACCTCGAGGCCCTCCGGATGAGGCCCCTCGAGCGGCACGTCTTTGACGAGATGACGCTCGGAGGTCGGGATCGGCGAGGATCGGCCCGGCAGGGCCTCCGCGGCGGTCGGCAGCGTCGCATTCTTGCGGAACAGCATGGAAAACCTCCCCGGACATCGATAGCCGCCATATAGGGTGAGGCCGAGCGAACCGGAAGGCCGGCCACCAGACCGGGCCTCACCGGCGCCGGTCGCGCACCAACGGCCGGCGGCCGAGCGCGGCCAGCAGGCCGCCCACCACGCCGAAGAAGAGCCATGTGGGAAGCGCGACGAGGCCCGTCAGCCACGGCTCGAGGTCATGTGCCGTCGCCGCTCGCCGCGCGGCCGCAAGCGACGCCGGAAGCAGCCATTGCGCCGTATCGTCGAGCGAGAAGAACAACAGACGACCCCCGGCGATCGAGCGGGTCGCGTCGACGATCAGCGCAGCAAAAGCGGCCGCCAGCAGCAGCGACCCGATAAAACGGAGCAGGAAACGGAGCATGGCGACCCGATCGAGAGGCGATCAAGCTCTACCTTCACCTTGGGCTATCGTCCACCCTCGACGCCGGTTTGGCGTTTTGATCGGGACGCCCGGCGCGCTCAAAAATCCTGCGCTTCGGACGTTGCGCCCGCGACCGTCCCGAGTATAGTGCCGCCTCCGCGACGCCCCCGGCGCGCGTCCGGAGGGGTGGCCGAGCGGTTGAAGGCGCACGCCTGGAAAGTGTGTATACGGGAAACCGTATCGCGGGTTCGAATCCCGCTCCCTCCGCCAGTAAGTCGCTGTTTTTACATAGTTTTTCTGGTTTCGAAGAGTGGTCGCAAGACCTGCGAGGTGTCCGCGGGTTAGGCCGATGCGGGCGGGCGGATGCTGACGAGAGACCGTGCGAGTGCCGGAACTCGGCCAGTGTCCTACCAAGGTCTCCTAAACCGATTTCGGCGGTCCGCTTGCGGATTCGACCAGGGAACGGCGCCGGGCGATTGCGACGCCGCCAACGTGTTGGGTGAGCGAGGGTGGACGAACCAAAGCCCCCGCCGAATCCGTCGAGGGCAGTGGAATGGGCCCCTGGCGGCGGACAGGTTCACGCTGCTGATTTGACCGCCTGCCGGGGGAGTTGATCCTCAAACTGGTTGGGGCTGAGATAGCCGAGGAAGGAATGGAGCCGGCGGCCGTTGTAGATGTCGTCGATGAATCTAGGAAGGTACCGGGCGACATCGTCGAAGGTTTCGAAGGCCATCGGATAGACGGCCTCGACCTTGAGCGTCTTCATGAAGCTCTCGGCCTTGGCGTTGTCGCAGGGGTTTCCGCGCCGCCCCATGGATCCCTTGAGCCCGCGCGCGGCGAGTTCGTCGCGGTAGGCTTTGGCGGCGTATTGCGAGCCGCGGACGCCCTTCTGTTTGTCAAGCGGCGATCTGGGTCTGATTGATCGTCTTGTGGCGCCGCGTGATCAGGGTGAAGACCTCGCGGGCGATGTAGCGCTTCAGGGCCCGAATGGCGTCGAGCTTGGAATGCCCTTCGGCGATACGTTTATCCACATAGGTCCTGGTTTTCGGGTCGGTGCGTAAGCGCCCGATGGCGATGATGTGCAACGCACTATTGGCATGCCGGTCGCCGCCTCTGTTGAGCCGATGCCGGATTGTTTTGCCGGATGAGGCGGGCACCGGACTGGTGCCGCACAGGGCCGCGAAGCTGGCCTCGGATCGGAGACGGTCAGGATTGTCGCCAGCCGTGAGCAACAGCTGCGCGGCTCCGATATGGCCGATCGAGTTACGTGCGACGAGGTCGGGTGCGAGGTCGTCGACGATGGCGCCGATCATGACATCGAGATCGGCGATCTCGTCGTGCAATTCGAGATAGCGGCGGGCCAGCGACTTGAAGGTGATCCGATAGGCAGCCTCCACGTCGCGATAGGCGGTCAGGTCCGGCCGCCAGGCGGCGAGGGTGCGAATGAGTTGCATGCGGGTCATGCTGCGCAGCATGTCTCGCAATCCGTCGGGCGCGCACACGATCGTGTTCTGGATCATCTGCAGAGCCACGCGCCTGGCGGCGACGGCGGTTTTTCGACATGCCGTCAAGACGCGGAGGGATTCGACCATTCCATCCCGGCTTTTGGGCGTGACGGTCCGCCGGCCGACAAAAGCCGCGTGAGCCGCATTTTGGGCGTCGAGATCATCGTTCTTGCCGCGTCGACGCCGATCGTGGGTGTCCGGTGTCGTGACTTCGAGAACCTCGATCCCAGCCTTTTGAACGAAACGAAGCAAGCCGGCCCCATAGCTGCCGGTGGACTCGATGCCGATCCGTTGAACCTCACCGAAGGATCCCATCCAGGTGAGCATCTGCCGGTAGCCCTGTCGGGTCGTGGCGAAGCTTTGGCTTCCCAGAACACGATCGCGTTCATCGACGACGGCCGCGACATGCAGATCCTTGTGGGTATCCACACCGCCAATAACGTGTCGCTTTGCTGGTTCCTCGATATCCATTCCAAGCCTCCTGGGTCGACCGTGCTTCGACGGCTCCGCCAAGACCGAATGCGTGGACAGGACAGTCACGTGACCAGACGGTCAGGCCCTTCTCGGGTCACAGGCATCGGCGAGGCAAAGCCTCACCGCAAGGCGTTCCCGGGCGGCCGACGGGTCCAGGGAAAGACACGGCTGGTCGATCGGAGTGTGGGTCAGACCACACCGGGATGCCTTGCGGCGCCAGACTATCAAGAGGTCCATCGGTGTTGGAGTCAGACCACCCGGGAACTGGCGTTAATCCATTGACTGTCCGAATGGTGCACGCATCCCGGTGGCGGCATGCGGTCAGTTACAGCGGCGCCGAGGGCCGCGAGCGTCAGTCGGGCGTCGATCGAGCGGCTCATGGCATAGCCGACGACCCGCCTCGACCAGCCGTCCAGGACGATGGCGACGTAGACGAAGCCGCCGATGACCGGGACATAGGTTATATCGGCGACCCAAAGCTGGTCAGGGCCGTCGAGCTTCAAGTCTTTGCTCAGGTTGGAGAAGATAGGCTGATCGTGATCGCTGTCGGTGGTCGTCGTGTGTCGGCGGCGCGTCCTGGGCTGAAGGCCGTGTTCGCGCATGAAGCGACGAATCTTCTTGTGGTTGACGACCATGCCCCGCTGTCGAAGCGCGGCACGGACGCGGCGCCAGCCGTAGTGTTCGAAGTCGTCGCAGATCCTGGAGATCGCCTCGACGACGGCCGTGTCGTCATCGGCGGTCGATGGCTCGGCATAGAACGTGGAGCGGGCGACCTTCATCAGCCGGCATCCTTCGGCGACGGAGACGCCGCTGGGACGACAATGGCGGACATGGTGGCGTTTTTCAGCCGGGGTGCGGCACGCGAAGCCCCCTTTAGAAACTCGAGTTCGAGAGCCTGTTTTCCGACCAGCCGCTCGAGGGCTTGGAGCCCTGGCCTGCGAAGCAGGATGGGGAAGCCTCCGCAGGGGGCGACGCGGGCTTCGTAGCTCTGCAGCAGGTCGGCCGCAACGGCGTCCTCGTCGAGGCCGCCGGCCTGGTACTTCTCCACCCAGATCCGGATCAGATTGCGCGACAGGTCGTGCCGTTTGGAGAGCCCGTGGAGGGTCTCGCCGGCCAGATACTCCTGGACGACCTGTCGCTTGAAGTCGGTGCTGTGGGTTCGATGCTTTGCCATGGGCCTTCTTTCGGAAGACCGGCACGGGGGTCAATTGCGAAACTGCGTCCTGTCCGCCGCCAGGGGCCCACTCCAGCGAGCTGGCCAAAATTGGCGATCATCGGGGCCGCACTCGTGATCGGTGCATTGCTGGCGTCGCTGACGAGAAAGGCCTCCCCGCCGGTGATCCAGCCCGTCTTGATCGCCTGGCCGGTGCCGTTGACGTCGAAGCTAACGCCATTGGTTGCAAGGTCGGTCGTGTGAACCGCTCCCCCTGAAAGGTTCAGGACGAGGGGTTCGCTGGCCCCGCCGCCCGTTTCGCCGTTCCCCGAATCATTGCTGGGAGCGCCATACCCTCCAACAGGACCGCTCAAGCCAAAGCCGCCGGCAGCCCCGACAGGTGCAGGACCCGGTCCAGTCGTAACGCCGGCATTGCTGGCGGTGCTAGTGTCAACCCCAGTGGGCGTAAACCCGTTGCGTTCGAAGAAATTGTCTGGTCTGGAGCCGGTCCATTGCCGGGTGTAGCGCTGGTGGGGTCGCCTGGCGCGCTTCCGACATTTGGACCATTAAGGCCAAAGCTGCCGCTGGACGGTGTGGCTGAGCTATCCTGCTGGGAATTGTCACCCACGCTTCCCCCTGAAAACCACCAACCGGCCCATTGAGACCGAAGCCGTTGACAGTGGGCTGACTCACGCCCTGATCATAATTGGAACCTTCCGCAGTCAACGCTGGATTTAATCCGGGTCCAGTGCCTTGCTCCGCTGGAGTCGCATCAGGGTCACCTGGCGTCCCATCATAGGGGCCATATGATCCTGGTGAGCTCATTCCAGGGCCTAAACTGCCCTCACTTGGTGTATTGTATCCGGTAGCGGGACCAGCATAGTCAGGTTGTATTCCTCCGATTGCGGCAAATGCATCAGCGAAACCCTGTACACCAATGGGCATTGGAGCGTCTTGAGACGATTCAGACAAACTCGCAATTGTACTCAGCTGCGAAGCGAATTCGGCCGGCATCAACCCCCAGGAATTCGGCATGCCCATCATGCTTTCAAGAGCAGCTTGTACGAATCCGGTACACGCCTGACCCAACGCGACTTGATAGCTATTCTTGCTATACTGCGATTCCGATGCCTGGATAGCGCTGATCATACCAGGCGTGGCGGAGAACGTGTAAGAGGCGACTGGAGCATCACTCCCCAACGGAGATGCCCAATCCCTGGGATTCGCATCAGCGAAATCGGAAAACGGTGGTGCAAATCTTCCAGTCTCTGTAGTCGTATAGTCAGTTCTCGACTCGGTAGAGAAATTGAAACTGGTGCTCACTTCCATCGAATATGCTGGTCCGAACCCGGACCACTCGGTCGTTCCATCCGGATTATTTATACCGATAACTGCATGACCCGGAAGACCCCCCCTCGATTCCAACTGTTACTGAATACGATCCAGAATATAAAGACGGCTATGCCATTTTATCCTCCGATTGACTCTCGTTTAACCATCATTCGAACACAGATACAAATTATTAGCAGTAAAACTAGGAAATAACATTCTATACAATTTAGTAGATATATTGCTTGACCAAAATCAATTGCTTTGTAAGGGTCATAATGTAATATATATTCATACATTAAGGCAATAGATATTGTTTGTAAAATAATATATAATACAATTCCAAGTTTGAATACAAATAGTAATGTTAATAGTAACGACATGTGTTTTCTATTAATTTTATTATTACATGAAATTATTCTGTATACGACAATCACTATAAGGAGAGGCGGAGATAACGATGCGATGACATCGTATGTAATGTTATGGTAAATTATTTTCGCTTGCGCTGGATCACCTCCGCTCTCTCTGACGCACCTGAGAGCGACATTCAACTGGTCAAAAAGCCTACCGCTCCCAACATTTCCACACATGAACAACAGGTGGATTGTTATATACAGGAATAGACCTATAAAATAAGAACACAAAAACAGAATTGTCATGCCGGAGATTGCCTCTACTCCGTTTTTTTCCATTTGGGTCTTTCGACCTGATACTGAAAACATCACCTCTCCCTCCCCGCCTCTTGCGCGGCCTGGATCACGGGCGACAGCAGGTACTCGATCACCCGCCGGTCGCCGGTCTTGATCTCGGCCCCGACCCGCATGACGAGCTGTGGGCGAATAGATCGATGCACTACGGCAAACCCAACAACGCTTTCTGTCGCGAGCAGAGTCACCCCAGCGCAGCGAACGCTCAGCTTTCGCCAGTCATTGATACGCAGGTGACCGCCGACGACGAGATTAGTCGTTCACAGCGCACATATCCGAAGCCTCTAAACCTTGATGCCTAACTTAGGCCTCATTCTATTACTTGAATTGCGCTACGCAATAGCTAAAATGCCGAAAATGGTATGTAAGTGCAAAAAAAACTATCTCACGTTGCAGCCCCCTCGACGGCGGGGTGCGCCAAGCGACATGCGGTACCGCAAACCCGGCCTCGGATTGTTCCGCGCCATCTCAGGCCACCGATTTCGGGAGAGCCGTCGGTGCTGGCGGCGCTTCGCACGGAACCGAATCGATGGAGCACGGGCGCGACGGCGACCGGCTCTCGGGACGGAATTCTCGAGAATATCGCTCCTGGCTAAATTGGCATCGATATTGGGAGATAAATGCATGTCCGCGCCTCCAACTTTTTTTGGGCGATCTCATCCCAAGCACTCGCGACCTCCTCGAGACTGACTGCCTTCACAGCGCGAAGGTCTCGCGGATACTCGACGCCCGCTGCGTCCCGCGCTTTGATTGCGTGAAACTGGCCGTTGCTTGCGCGGAGCACCCAGCCGCCCTCGGTGCACGCCTCGGATACGAGAAACGCAGCGCCAGGCGCGACTTCATCAGGGCGCAATTCGTCGGGTTCGCCTTCGACGCCCCACATCCGAGTTTTCGCGACCGGCGAGATCGCGTTTACGACAATCCCGTGCGGAGCGCCCTCAAGCGCCAGTACGTTCGCGATGCCCACCGCCGCCATTCTCGTTGCAGCGTATGCGGCGAGGCCTTCCTGCGCGTATTGGGGATATAGCGCCCGGTCCGAGGTGGTCAGCGGAATGCGGCCGTAGCTTCGCGCCCTCATCTGCGGCCACGCAGCTTGCGAAAGCCACAACGGCGCTTCGATCCCAAGTGCCACCATTCGCGCGAGAAACTGATCCTCAAGTTCCTCGATGCCCTGATAGGCGACCCAGCCGGCGTTATGAATCAGAATATCGAGACGCCCGAAATTCTCTAGGGCATCGGCAACCAAACGCTGGCAGCCGTCACGAGTGTCGATCGGGCCACTCGCAGCGGAGACCAACATCCCGGCGCTACGAAGGCTAGCTGCAGCCGCATCGGCAATCGATGGGTCAACACCTGTTCCGTCGACAGTCGCGCCCACATCGTGGAGCAGCACTTTTGCTCCGCGGGAGGCGAGAAACTTGGCGTACGCGAAGCCGAGCCCTCGGCCGGCTCCCGTTATTAGTGCAACCCGATCTTTGAATCGATCATGATCATCTCCTCACAATCCAAAGAAAATGAGCAACGCTCCACGATATTTCAAATACCATTGGAAAGCCATAACGATAGCCATCGGCTATCAAAGATGGTAGTGAACAATACCTGTTCTCTCGTCGAAGGCATGGCATAACCTCAGCCTTTCGCTTCGGCCTCCGACCAATCGTCGCTCAAACCGCCGAGCATCGGATGATACATCTCGTCGCCTGCGTGTTGGGTGAACTCGACGTTGATCTCGTTCAGCTTCAGCCCGAGTTTATCCATGCAGGCTTTGACCAGGGCCTCGGCGAGCGCCGAACGCTGCTCGGCACTTCGCCCTCGACGAATGTCGCACATGAGGAGTGCCGCGGGATAAGGCTCCTCCTCCGCGCAGCGCCACAGGCCGCCTTCGGTGAGTTCGCGGATGGCCACCGAGATGCGCTTGATCTCGATCTGCATCATCGTGCTGTAGGTTTCGCCTAGGTCGCGAGCGAGATCGCGCTTGACCTCGACCGAATACGTGCGGGGTATGTCGAGCTGAAGGTAAGGCATGTCATCTCTCCTCAAGTGCGAAGCGCGGTCTCGATCGCGCGAGCAAGGTCGATGAGTTGATTGTCGCGCCCGGAAGGCGCTGCGAGCATCAGGCCGACCGGCAGTTCGCCGGGCGCGTGGATCGGCAGCGTAAGAGCGCACGCGTCGAGCACGTTCAACGGCGCTGTGTTGCGCAACAGACGCGTGCGAACACCGTCCTCATCTGCTTCGCAGTCGGCAAAGGTAGGCGCTACCACCGGCACGGTCGGAAGGATCAAGGCGTCGATGTCCGCGGTCTCACGGTTGAAGGAAGCGATCAGATCGGCCCTTCGCGCGAGCGCGCGGACATAGTCGGCGGCGTTGATGTCTCGCCCGCGAAGAATGCGTTCCCGGATTTGCGGATCATAGGCGTCGCCTCGGCGCGCAAGCAGGCTTTCGTGCCAGGCGAAGGCTTCGGCAGACTGGATCGTCCGCATGAGGCGACCGTCGATGGTAGCCGCCAACGCGGTGAAGGATCGATCCAATATCATCGCACCGGCGGCACTCAGTCGGCGGCACGCCCGGTCAAAGGCGACGGAGACGATTGGGTCAAGCGCATCAAGGAAGTAGGAGTTTGGAAGGAAAAGACGCAGCCCTTCGATGCCGGCTCTCTCCCCCGGCTGGTAGGTGGCGCCTGAAAGGACCGCAAAGACCCGCGCGCAATCCTCGACCGATGTTGCGAGGGGTCCGATGCTGTCGAGCGTTTTCGACAACGGCACCGCGCCGGTGAGCGGCACGCGCCGCTGGGTCGGTTTCAGGCCGACTACGCCGCATAGGGCCGCCGGCACACGGATCGATCCGACGGTGTCAGAGCCGATCGCGGCCACCGCCATTCCTGTCGCGACCGATACCGCCGCGCCGGAGGATGAGCCTCCCGGTGTGCGACTGATATCGGCCGGATTGCGCGGTGTACCGAAATGACTGTTCAAGCCGACCACCGAGTACGCGAATGGGGTCATGTTCGTGCGGCCGAGCAACACAGCCCCGGCCTGCCTGAGGCGCGAGACGACCAGCGCATCCTCCTGGGCAGGCGGGGCATCGTCGAGCGGGGTTGCGGCTGCCCGCGTCACCTCGCCTTTGACGTCGAGCAGATCCTTGATCGAGACCGTCAGTCCATCGAGCAGCGTGAAGTAGCCCGCGTCGGCCATCGCATCGAGACTGTAGGCGACGATCCGTGCCTCTCGCTCCCATAGCGTCAGATAGGTGCGCGCACCGTCACCAGCCGGATCGATCGCGCGTGCGATGCATTGCTCGACACGATCACGACGAGGCGACGCGGAAGAACTTTCGGGGATCGGAACAATCGTAGTCATACTGGATGCCTAAAGTCCCATCGCCGCCTCGATCAGCGCGGCAGCGGGGCGCCGCCGCGATAGCCCAGCATCTGGTCGTAAAGGTCGACACGTCGATCGCGGTGCAGATCATTGTGCTTGTTCCAGATAGGGGCGGTACGGGTCTCCAGAAGGTCGGTGTCGGCGTAGAGGATCGTGTCTTCATCCGGTCCCGCGATGCGACCGATGGGCCAGCCGTTCGTACCTGCGATTAGCGAGTTGCCCATGAATCCGGAGGTGCGTTCCTCGCCGATGCGATCCGCCGTTGCGATGAAGATGTTATTGGCGTGGGCGGCGGTCATGGTCAGGTAGGCCGCCATGCACGTTCCACTCTCGTCGTAGAGCGGCGGCGGCGTCCAGACCCACCCGGTCGGAATACAGATAATGTCGGCACCCTGCTGCGCCACGATGCGCGCCGTCTCGGGAAACCAGATGTCCCAGCAGATGAGGAGTCCAATGCGCCCCAGTCGCGTATCGAACACCGGAAAGCCCAGATCGCCAGGCTCGAAGTACAGCTTCTCCTCGTTCCAGAGATGCGTCTTCCGATATTTGCCGACAAAGCCCTCGGGGCCAACGAGCACGGCGGTATCGTAAAGTTTCACGCCGTCGAGCTCTGGCAAACAGCCGACGATGTAGACGCCCTTATCCTTTGCGAAGGCCTCCCAGCCCTGAACCGTCGGGCCATCTGGTACGGATTCCGAGTGCGCGTACGCCTCCTCGCGTGAATCGAAGCTGTAGCCCGTGGTGCCGAGCTCCGGCAGTACGATGAGGTTCGCCCCTCCTGCTACGGCCGCTTCGAGCCGCTGCTGAACGGCAGCGAGGTTCGTGTCGCGATTTTCCAGCCCCACCTGAGGGTTGAACTGGACCACCGCCACACGCGCCGGGCTCTTCCGGGGTGCGTCGGCGATCTTGGTGAAATCTGCTTTCTGTTGGGCCATGAGCCTACTCTCCTTGAATGGTTCTAACATAGAACCATTGTAGAGAGAGTCAAGTTCCATTATAGAACCGTACGTGGACGTTTGGAGCAAGGAATGAAGCGAAAGCGCATTGGAGGTGCCGAGTGTCCGGTTGCGCGAGCGCTGGACGTCATTGGCGATTGGTGGACCCTGCTGATCGTACGGGATGCGTTTGATGGCATCCGTCGCTTCAGCGAATTTCAACGCAGCCTTGGCATTTCCAAAGGCATTTTGGCCGCCCGGCTCAAGACGCTGGAGGACGCCGGAATCGTCGAGCAGGCGTCACCGAGTGATGGCGGTGTGCACAGCGAATATCTTCTTACCCCCAGGGGGCGCGACCTGTTTCTGATCGTGGTCAGCCTCAGACAATGGGGAGAAGCCCATTGCTTCGATCCTGGCGAGGCGCACTCGGTGCTGGTGCAGCGGCCCTCGGGACGGCGAGTTGGACCGCTTCGTCTCGACGATGCTGCCGGATCGGCGCTTGATTCCGACTCGACTGAAGTTCGAAAGGTGGGAATGTCCGACCGATCAGGCCGTGCTCTCCAATAGGAAGCCAGGCCAAGCCCGATGCAGTTGGTAATCGCCGTCGATCAAAACTTGGCGATAACGTGATCGATAGACCGCCCATCTATCGATCATTCGCGACCGGACAAACGGACTGCCTAGCGCGACGCAGGTGCCGCCTTTGGCGCCAGAGCCTCGATGATCCTGCAGTCGCGGATCGTTGAACCTCGGCAGCGGTCCAGCGCCTGGACGAGCTCGGTTCGCAGCGCTTTGAGGTCCGCTAGTTTGCTGTCGATCTCTGCGATGTTGGATGACGTGATCGTATCCACTTCGGCGCATGGGGCATTGAGGTGGCTCGGTTTGTCTGAACAGCGTCTGGCGCTTTGTTGAGTGGAGCCCTGCCGGTTCAGGCTGCCGCGACCTGCGGCTGCCTGTTGAAATAGGCTTGGTCCGGCGTCTTTCGGCCAAGGGCCGAATGCGGCCTGCGGCCATTGTAGAGGGTCAGGTAGCGGCCGATCGAGGCCCGAGCCTCGCCGACGCTGTCATATGCCCTGAGGTAGATCTCCTCGTACTTGATGGAGCGCCAGAGCCGTTCGACGAACACGTTGTCCCGCCAAGCACCCTTGCCGTCCATGCTGATCGCGATCCCGGCCTTGAGCAGCACCCCGGTGAACTCGTAGCCTGTGAATTGCGAGCCCTGGACGCCCTTCTGTTTGTCAAGCGGCGATCTGGGTCTGATTGATCGTCTTGTGGCGCCGCGTGATCAGGGTGAAGACCTCGCGGGCGATGTAGCGCTTCAGGGCCCGAATGGCGTCGAGCTTGGAATGCCCTTCGGCGATACGTTTATCCACATAGGTCCTGGTTTTCGGGTCGGTGCGTAAGCGCCCGATGGCGATGATGTGCAACGCACTATTGGCATGCCGGTCGCCGCCTCTGTTGAGCCGATGCCGGATTGTTTTGCCGGATGAGGCGGGCACCGGACTGGTGCCGCACAGGGCCGCGAAGCTGGCCTCGGATCGGAGACGGTCAGGATTGTCGCCAGCCGTGAGCAACAGCTGCGCGGCTCCGATATGGCCGATCGAGTTACGTGCGACGAGGTCGGGTGCGAGGTCGTCGACGATGGCGCCGATCATGACATCGAGATCGGCGATCTCGTCGTGCAATCGAGATAGCGGCGGGCCAGCGACTTGAAGGTGATCCGATAGGCAGCCTCCACGTCGCGATAGGCGGTCAGGTCCGGCCGCCAGGCGGCGAGGGTGCGAATGAGTTGCATGCGGGTCATGCTGCGCAGCATGTCTCGCAATCCGTCGGGCGCGCACACGATCGTGTTCTGGATCATCTGCAGAGCCACGCGCCTGGCGGCGACGGCGGTTTTTCGACATGCCGTCAAGACGCGGAGGGATTCGACCATTCCATCCCGGCTTTTGGGCGTGACGGTCCGCCGGCCGACAAAAGCCGCGTGAGCCGCATTTTGGGCGTCGAGATCATCGTTCTTGCCGCGTCGACGCCGATCGTGGGTGTCCGGTGTCGTGACTTCGAGAACCTCGATCCCAGCCTTTTGAACGAAACGAAGCAAGCCGGCCCCATAGCTGCCGGTGGACTCGATGCCGATCCGTTGAACCTCACCGAAGGATCCCATCCAGGTGAGCATCTGCCGGTAGCCCTGTCGGGTCGTGGCGAAGCTTTGGCTTCCCAGAACACGATCGCGTTCATCGACGACGGCCGCGACATGCAGATCCTTGTGGGTATCCACACCGCCAATAACGTGTCGCTTTGCTGGTTCCTCGATATCCATTCCAAGCCTCCTGGGTCGACCGTGCTTCGACGGCTCCGCCAAGACCGAATGCGTGGACAGGACAGTCACGTGACCAGACGGTCAGGCCCTTCTCGGGTCACAGGCATCGGCGAGGCAAAGCCTCACCGCAAGGCGTTCCCGGGCGGCCGACGGGTCCAGGGAAAGACACGGCTGGTCGATCGGAGTGTGGGTCAGACCACACCGGGATGCCTTGCGGCGCCAGACTATCAAGAGGTCCATCGGTGTTGGAGTCAGACCACCCGGGAACTGGCGTTAATCCATTGACTGTCGGTGTTGAAGATACCCGGCTTGCCGTAACGCGCGAGCGCCTCCTCCAGCGCCTCGACGCAGAAGCCCGCCTCCATGGTGATGGAGAGCCGCCAGGCCAGGACCCGGCGAGAGTACCAGTCGACGACGGCAGCCAAATAGACGAAGCCGCGCGCCATCGGCACGTAGGTGATGTCCATCCCCTCCGCTGGCTTCTCCACCAGGCTTCGCCTGGGGAGCCTCAAGCCAGCTCCGCCCAAGCTTGGTCGGGGCGGTCTACTGTCACGCCGCGCAGCAGGTAGGGGTAGATCTTGTGCCCTCCAGTCGCCACCCCGCCCTGCTATGCAGGTCGTGGGCCCTGGCTCCTTCCGCCCGGCTCGGGCTTCGACGTGTTCGGCTTCCGATACAGGGCCTCGATGCGCATCCGCTTCATCAGCGTCGCGACGTGCCGGCGGCCGATCTCGATCCCCTCCCGATTGAGGAGGTCGCGCAGCATCCGGCTCCCCGCGAAAGGGAACTCGAGATGCAGTTCATCGATCCGCCGCATGACGGCGAGGTCGGCCGGCGACACCGAGGGCCGCGACCACGTAAATCGCCTGGGCATAGAAATGTCCCATCGTCAATTGCTGCAATGTCAGCGCCGGATCGTCAGTCACGGCAGGTGAGTCGGGTCGATCATCCGTCATTCGGACCTGCCTCTAGTTTGGATTCCGCGTCGCGGATTGCTTGCCAGCGCCGGCGTATCTCGTGAAGGGGCACGTCCTCCTTATGCGTAGCGATCTGCCAGACGTTTCCGCATGGGTCTTCGATAATGGCCCGGCGATCGCCATAGTGCGTGTCGCCCGGGGTCTCGATCGAACTGGCGCCGCTTTGCATTGCGCGTGCGTAAGCGGTGTCAACATCGGGGTCGTACAAATATAACCACACTGGTGTCGTAGTAGGGCCACCGCGCGCACCGCTGATCATCACCAGTGAATCGCCGATGCGGATTTCCGAAGGTCCATCCGTGCGGAAAACCCCTTCGGCACAGAAGGCGCGCGTCAGGAACGCAACCAATCGCTTGGGATCGCTCGCGAAAATACGAGGCGTGATGCTGTGCCAGCCTTCAGGAATTGCGCTTACGGTCATGGTCAAGCCGCACCTTTGTCTCGATCAGGCAACGCCTGCGCAATGCATCTAGGCCGTGTGGACGAATTTCCGACAGTCGTATTTTTCGGATTCCGTGGCTGAACCAGTCATGATTCTAGGCCTCCGACCGAATCGGCACCTCGTCGCGTAGCTCGCCACCTATCTTCTCCATCGCGCGCGGTGAGCGCAGGTTAGCCTCTCCGATCCAAAAGATGACGCATTCGACGAAGCTGAAGGCGTGATCGAGCATCAGGCGTTTTACCTCGCGGTTAATTGTACTGCCCCAGTGGGTACGCGCCAGAAATGTCCGTCCAATCCCGATTTCGCTCAGATCGGGGTCGTGATCGAAATAGCGGCTTGAGCCAATTATCCTTCCGTCGGCGCGATCGCGGATGGCGAGTACCGATCCTGATTCAAGCGCACTGCCGTAGAACAACCGGAAAATCGACTCCTGCCACCGGTCGCGCTCCGGGTGCACGGGCCAAATCAATGGATCGGACGCCACCGCGAACATCTCTCCCCCGTCGTCCGGCCGAACCGGGCGAAACATCACAAGATCTCCTCCAGAGTGGGCTGAAGATTAGGGAGTAGGCTCATGAGCGCGGAACCACCAATTTCGGTGATCCGGCCGCCCAAGTTTTGGTGGCTTGGCAGCTTTCCATCGCTCGGGCGTAGGCCGGGCGTGTCGTTGTGCGGGCGAGATAAGCACCTTCGATTGAGCCGGGCGTGTAGTTGCCGGTTCGCAGACCGAGGAGGAGGGCGTAGCTTACCGAGATGTCCGCGGCAGTGAACCGGTCACCGGCGAGATAAGGGCGATCCGCGAGGCGCCGGATGACCAATCCCAGCCGGCTTTCAAAGGTCTCTAGTGCCCAGGTCGTAACCCGGGCATTTCGCTCGGTTTCGGGAGCGAGTGCGCGCCCGACGAAGACGGCGTTCATCGGCCCCGCGAGCCCGGCCTCCCCTAAATGGAGAAATTGCAGGTAGGAGGCGAAGGCGGGATCATCCGGGGCGACTGCGAGCGGGCTCTGGCCGTGGCGGGCGAGCAGATATTCGAGGATCGCGATCGATTCAACCATGATCGTCTCGCCGTCCTGCAGCGCGGGGATAAAGCCGGCGGGGTTGATCGCGAGGAAGTCGGGATCATTCTCGACACCGGCGAGCAGATCGACCGGGCGCAGCCGATAGGCCAGTCCCAATTCCTCGAGCAGCCAAACAACACGGAACCCACGACCCTCGCCATAAACGGTGAGCATAGTTTGAGCATCCCTCGGTTGGGTTAGAATTATCGGATTGACGAGCAAGTAATCGCGCAACTGGCTGTCGCCTGGGCGGGGCGTAAGCCACGAAAACGAACCGTCCCCGTTGCTTTTGGCCCGATCCAACACCAGACTTCAGCGGCAGTTCCATCCGACGAGTCGCGAGATTATGCAGGAACGTAGGTCAACTTGATCACATCTTCGGCAATCCGATTGTTGGTCATAAGGCGGAGCGGTGGCCGGGGCCCGGCGAAATATGGCTTGCCGTGACCAAGCACGACAGGGTGCAGGCAGATCCGATATTCATCGATCAGACCAAGCTCGGTGAGGCTTTGCGCCAAGGTCGGACCAGCAACCTCGATCTCCCCGTCGCGCTCGGCCTTCAGCTCGCGGATCGCGCCCTCAAAATCATCCTCAACAAGTCTCGCGTTGGGGCCGACCGACTTCAACGAGCGCGAGACGACCCATTTCGGCTGATTCCGCCACGCCGCCGCGAAAGCGTGTTGCTCTGCATCCCATTCAGCATGATCGTCGTCCCAATAACGCATGACCTCATACATCTGACGGCCGTACACACTGCCCGCCTGTCCCTGAGTCTTTTCGATGAAGTGATGGAAGAGCGTAGGGCTTGGCGCAAACGCCATATGGTCGACGTAGCCGTCCAGGGATGGTTCATCGCGAACACGAGCTTAGCCATCCCACATCCATTCTTCACGCGGCGCATGCGATTCTGATTGCGCTATGCAATCGGTTGATTGCTAGCTCGACTGATCTTATATTGCAATCAGTTTGGGAGTGCGCGTGAGCGCCCAAGGCACTTCCACCACAGCCGGTATCGACGGTGCAGGCGGGTTCGCCGATGGACCGCCCAGCAGTGCCTGCCGCCGCTGGTTCACCGCTTCCGCGGCCGCACGCACCGGATCGTCTTCAGTGTGGACGTACTTCATGAGCATGGTCACTGTCTTGTGGGCTGTGAGTGCCATGCCGACCTTCACTGGGATGATGTAGCGCCTTCCGTAGCCGCGGTTCGACTCGACGATGGGCGGCTTGTTGCGACTCTCCGAGCAGTCGGTGATGAACCGGTCGAAGAGTTCTTTGACCGTAGGCGCCTGCCGGGCGGTGGCCGCTCGGCACTGGGCTCGACGCCTCGCCGAACCAGTCCCGGGCGATTTCTCGGGCGTGCTCGACGGTGACCTCGCCGTAGCGGCCGATAGCGGGCTTTCGGCGCTGCCCGTTGTGGGCGACATAGGCGACAATGAAAATTTTGCGGCCGGTCGGGGTGACCTTGACAAGGAATCCCGGTATCGTCGTATCCCGGAGTTCGTAATCGTGCTCCAGCGGGGTCGCGGCGTCTACAGCGGTCTTGTTGAGTTTGATTTTGGGCATTCCTAACCTCCGTTGAGGTTGGATTTCAGGTGCAACATAGGTGCACCTAGAAGGCCAACCGTGGCGTAAGTCCGGTTAGGTATGGGTGACTCGATATCCGAAAAAAGCTAGTATCTACAGTCGGTTATCGGTAAAATGGATACCCCCGGATACACAAAGGATAGGGCATCTTGGGTCTCTCAAAATGTTTGGAGAGTGGAAGAAAGCGAGGCCAAGCGCTTTCATGAAAGCGCGCAAAAACAACAACTTCAAGAATTGGCGCACGCTATTTCCGATAGTTGTGCCCAACTTTGTGTAAGCCAAGGTCTGGCGCGACTATCTGGTCGAAATTTGATGTGCGGGCGTGGTGGAATTGGTAGACGCGCTGGATTCAAAATCCAGTTCCGCAAGGAGTGTCGGTTCGATTCCGACCGCCCGCACCATTTTTGCGTGATCGATAGAACCAGCTCCTATCGATCATGGTGGAAGAGACGTGACCAAAAATGTCAGAATGCCACCCCATGAGGCCGTTGCTTCCAAGCCCCAAGATCTCTGACCGATGGCTTGAGCGACCTGCATTCTTTCCGCTTTGAATGCGAACGGTCGATTATGTTGAGGCGGCAGCGATATTCGACAGATCGGTTGCGGAGTCGATCGGCACCCTGGTTTCCTTCCGTTCGGAGTAGCGATCCACCAGTTGATCCGCGTGCGGGCGTAACAGAACAGTGAACCTCACCAGTTCCTCCATCACATCCACGATCCGGTCGTAATAACTGGACGGCTTCATGCGGCCCTCGGCGTCGAACTCGTTAAATGCTTTGGCGACGCTCGACTGGTTCGGAATCGTGAACATCCGCATCCAGCGGCCAAGGAGGCGAAGCGTATTGACGCTGTTGAACGATTGCGACCCGGCCGACACCTGCATGACGGCGAGCGTGCGCCCTTGAGTCGGGCGCATCCCGCCCATGTTGAGTGGCAGATGATCGATTTGCGCCTTCATCACGCCGGTAATCTGACCGTGGCGTTCCGGTGAACACCACACTTGTCCTTCCGACCACATCGACAGCTCACGCAGTTCATGGACGGCCGGATGATCGTCGGCGGCGACCTGATCGGGCAGCGGCAGCGCCGAGGGATCATAGACGCGCGTTTCCGCGCCGAGGAACCGCAGCAAGCGCGCGGCTTCCTCGACACACAGCCGCGAGAACGACCGTTCGCGCAGGGAGCCATAGAGCAGCAGGATACGCGGCGCGGGATCGAGCGGTCCCAGGCCCAGCGCGGGACAGTCGCTAATATAGGCCGGATCAAGCGCCGGCAGGTTGTCGGGATCGGGGAGGTCGCGCAGCGGCATCAGAGGACTTTCACGAGGTAGACGGCTGACGCGGGGCAGAGCGCGGTGAACTCGCGCGAGCCCGCGATCGACGGCGGGGCCGTCGCGCGATCGGCATCGGCATAGCCGTACGCGCGGAAGAACGGCGCGGCCGTGGTGGTGAGCACAGGTATCCGATGAAGAACGTGCCGAGCGCAGCCATCGAGAACGGTTTGACTGCCCAGTTGATGAACAGGGGTGACGCCGACGCCCTTTCAGTGCCGGCGCACCGAGCCGAGCGAGCCGAAGTCGATCTTGAGCAGCATCGGCACGATCATCAGCCAAATGAGGACCGCGACCACCAGGTTGACGCGGGCGACTTCGGCCGAGGCGATCGAGGCGAACAGGCCGGGGAGCAGATGCCCCAGGCCAATCCCGGCGACGATGCAAAGCGCCACCCACAGCGTCAGGTATCGCTCGAACGTCCCCATGCCGGAGCGGGCCGGTGCGGGACCGGCGACAGGTGCGATCGTGGACATGACTCAGGCGACCCGTTCGCCGGTTGCATTCATCACCCGCCCACCATCCTCTTTCGAGAACGCGCCCTGTTGGCGGGCCGGCAGGAGATCAAGCACGGCTTCCGAGGGCCGGCAAAGGTTCACGCCCAGCGGCGAGACGACGAGCGGCCGATTAATGAGGATCGGATGCGCCATCATCGCATCGACCAGCGCGTCGTCAGAGAGCGAGGTGTCGCCAAGCCCCAGCGCAGCATAGGGCGTTCCCGTCTCGCGCAGCAGCTCGCGGGGCGCAATCCCCGCCCGGTCGATCAGCTCGACAAGGAGCGCGCGCGAGGGCGGGGTTTTCAGATACTCGACCACATGGGGCTCAATGCCGGCGTTGCGGATCAGGCCCAGCACGTTGCGCGAGGTGCCGCGCTCGGGGTTGTGATAGATGACGATATCGACGGCCACAGGGCGTCCTTTCAGCAGCAGGGTGCGAGTTCGGCGACGAGCGGCGCGCACAGTTCAGCGTTCCCGGCGCAGCAATCCTTGACGAGGAACAGCATCAGCGCCCGAAGGCCGTCGAGATCGGCGCGGTAGATGATCGACCGGCTATGCCGTTCGGATCGGACCAAGCCAGAGCGCGCCAAGACGCCCAAGTGCGCCGACATCGTGTTTTGCGGAACGTTGAGTTGCCGAGCAACATCGCCAGCGGCGAGACCGTCCGGCTCATGATGGACCAAGAGACGAAAGACATCGAGGCGCGTGCCTTGGGCCAGCGCGCTCAAAGCAGAAATGGCTGATTCGCTTTCCATATATCCAAGTTAATGGATATATCTGTGTGGAGCAAGGCAGACGTTCCGTCGCTATGATCGGGCACCGAAAAGCGTTACGGACAGGCGCGAAACTTACACAAATCCTTACACAGTTTTCGCCTGTCGGCAGAAATATCGTGTGCTATCAGTGTTTTATGGAAGCCTCGCCTCACTCATAATCCAGTCCCGAGAGGAGTGCCGGCTCGACCCAGGCCACCCGCACCACCAGCTATCTGGGGCGACTTACAGACCTAGTCGACATTGGTGCGTGGGCAAGCTTTCCAAAGCCGAAGATCTGCCCGCTAGCACAGTAGAAGTGGTATCCTCCTTTGTCGAAACCATGGCGTCGCTGACCACCGCCCCCTTAGCCGTGCGCTTCCAAAGGACCGTGATCGCTGAAATCGAGCGCCATCCAGCTTTCGCCCAGGTCCTCAACGATACAGCCTTCGTTGCATCCGAATACCTGCTGCAGCATTATCTGGATCTGCAGGTTTCGCGCGGCGCGCTAAAACCCCACGGTACCGCTGCCTGGGCCCGCGTCTTGGTCAGCTTGGCGACTAACCTGGATCACATTCAAACGCTGCTGGACGTCGCGGCCAGCCAAGCGGCACGCGGCGCCCCGCAAGCAGATCATTGCAATGTACGGCCAGGCCTTTAGCACCAGCATTGAGCCGCCGAACCGACGGGGTCCGGTCGCGAAAACTGTCAAAGCCTCTTAAGGCTGGTGTTGGCTTGCGGCGCCAGCGCCTCGCTCAGAAAACTGCCGAGGCCGCCAATACCGCTTCGCTGCGGAAGAAGGCCAGCTCGGCCTCGCGCCTGGACAGGACGAGGATCTGCGGGATCCCCGAAGTTCTACCGACGGTCGCGAACAGGCTGCGGCGAACTATGGGAGCCACGCGGCCACGAAGAACTTGTCAAAGTCTTCCGAACTTTCAGGGCAGAAGGCCGCCGACCTCCTGGGCAGACTCGGCGAGGTTGCGCTCGGCCTTTCTCACAAGTCGATGCGTATGGTGGTTGAGCCCGATTTCAGGGGACGATCTCGTTGGGTCCGGCGGTGAATGCGGCGACGGCACTGCGTATCGGGTCGAAATCAAAAAGGGGACTGATAACCTCATCATTTAACGATTCCTCTGACGGCGCTATGACACCGAAGAGGGCCTGGGCGAAGGCGGGGTACAATACGTGGCCGCCATCTACACGCTGATCGAGACCGCGAAGCTCAACGACGTCGATCCCCAGGCGTGGCTGGCCGACGTGCTGGCGCGACTGCCGGATCCGGCCAAGCGCATCGACGATCTGCTACCCTGGGCCTGGAAAGCCAGCCGGCAAACTTCCAGCCTCGCTCAGGCCGCCTGACCCCGCCCTACAACGCCCTAAAGGCTCGTACCTGCGGTGCTGTTCGGACGCTTACTATATGCCGGCGGCCAATCGCGATCCTCTCCTGGTTCACGAGGTCGCGCAGCATCCGGCTTCCCGCGAAGGGGAAGTCGCGGTGCAGTTCGTCCATGCGCCGGATGACGGCACGGTCGGCCGGCGACACCGGGCGGGGCAGGTAATGGGCGCTGCCTCGGCTGACTCCAAGGACCTTCGCCTGCTGTGTGATCGACAGACCGTGAGCGCGGTCGATCATCGCTTTGAGGCTCAGCAGGCCGGCTTTGCTGAGCGCGCCGGACAAAAAGTTCATCCCCGGGCCGATCGGGGATCGTTCTCCAGCTTCAACTCGCCGATCTTCGCATGCAGCGTCCTCACGTCGATGGCCGGCGCAGCCGCGTCCGGCTTCGTTTCTAAACCCAATACCCCCGCCGCCCCTTCGAGAAGCTGAGCCTTCCAGATCGTGATCTGATTGGGATGCACGTCGAATTGCTGCGCCAGTTTGGCCAGCGTCCCCTCCCCTCCGTCCGCCATCCCTCAATGCTTCGCATCGAGGGGCCCCTGGCTCTCTTCGCCCCTCACTGCCGCCAGCGCTACCTTTGCCTTGAAAGCCGGCGTGTGGTTCCGGCGTGGTCGCTCGCTCATCGTCTCTCCTGTCGCGGCCATCATGCCGCCGTCAGGCAGAAACTCCACCTACCCGACCTGTCCAGATTCCCCAAGCCACCTCTGTTACGCCACCTTCAAATTCCAACCACTCCCGTGACAGCACCGAGGCTCGGGATCTACCGGACAGATCGTGCGCTACCTAAACCTGACATATCGTGTGCTACCGACAGGACGCGGCACGCCTTGACGACGCTCTCCTGCAGGCGCTACAGAAACACAGACCACGCGAGATTGGGTAGCAGACCCCGTTTTCTGAAACTGCCGTCTAGGCTAGAAAATCCAGTCTTTTCAAACCTCTGGAGAGGTGGCTGAGTGGTTGAAAGCACCGCACTCGAAATGCGGCATAGGTGCAAGCCTATCGGGGGTTCGAATCCCTCCCTCTCCGCCATTAAGTCATTGTTTTTACTATACTTTTTTGATTTTGTAGAGTAACCGTAATACCTGCGAGGTGTCCGCGGGTTACTCCAATGCGGGCAGGCGGATCCTCACGAGAGACCCTGCGAGTGCCGGAACTCGGCCCGCAGTCGAGCCGAAGTCTCTTAGGCCGATTTCGGTGGTCCGCTTGGGGTTTAGACCAAGGAGCGGTGCCGCGGGATTGCCGACGCCGCCAACGTGTTGGGTAAGCGACGATGGACGAACCAAAATCCCCGCCGAATCCGGCGAGGGCAGAGCAGGTGATCGGATTGGGATCCTGATAGGGGATCAGGCTGCGAGTAGGATTGCTTTCTGGCTGGACCAAGCGTTTGGCAGGGTGACCTTCAGGGACAGGCGTTTGGCGGTCAGTTCCGGCGGATGTTCATGATGCAGGATGGCCCGCACCACATCGGGAGCCAGAAAGCTCAGCCTGAGCACGCGGGTGAAGTAGGAAGAACTGACCGAGGCCTCGGCTGCGAGTTCGCCGATGCTCTTGCCGTCCCCGCGCAGGATCATCGCGTTGAAGCGCTGGGCCTGAGCCAACAGCCCCAGCATGCTGCGGTCGGGCTCCCGCCGGGCGTTTCTGCCCGATGATTGGATCAGCAGCTTCGTCTCGCCGCCGCTGCGCTTGAGCCGGGCCGGAACCGTAAGGATAAGGTTTGGCTGATCGTCTTGCTCCGGTTCATTCGAATGTTGGTGGGAACCAGCGCTGCCCAGCAACGCTGTTATCGAAGCCGGGCGGCACTCGATTTCAATGACATCCTGACGAATCGTAATGCGCTGGATGAGGTGCTGGAGCATGGCTCGCTTGGCCTCAGCGTCGAGTTCGGGCCAGCCTCCAGCAAATTTTTGGGCCTCCTGCACGATGCGATGCCGATCATCGATGCTTCCGGTCCCGGCCGCGGCGAAGACGGCAGCTTCATCGTTCAGGAAATTAAGCAGCCTCTCTTCGACCAGCAGCTCGAGATCCGATGCTGGAAGCCGCCAGCCCGGGCGCTTGTCCGCCGTTGGGCTACCGCCCCGTCCCGGAACGATCAGGCTCCGGCTCACATAATAGCGGTATCGCATGCCCTTCTTGTTGGCGTGGGTCGGGGTGAGCCGCTCGCCTGTCTCGTCGTAGAGAAGGCCGACGAGCAGGCTCGGCGAAGCCGCCGTGCTGCCGCGCTTACGATGCACCTGGTTCTCGTGAAGCCTGGACTGCACCCGATCCCAAAGTTCTTCATCGACGATCGCCGGGTGCTCACCCGCAAAACACTTGTCCTTGTGCACCACCTCGCCCCGGTAGAGCCGGTTCTGCAGCATGAGGTAGAGCGCGCCGCGGCCGATCGGCAACCCGCCCCTTTCACGCCCGAACCGGTCCAGCCGCCGCTTGCTGACAATCCCTGCCCGATCGAGATCCTGCTGGAGGGCATGCACCGAACCGAGATCCGCATAGGTTCCAAAAATGCGGCGGACGGTTTCGGCCTCGCCCTCGTTGACCACGAGCTTGCGGTCCAAAACATCGTAGCCGAGCGGAACCGTGCCGCCCATCCACATGCCCTTCCGCTTGGAGGCGGCGATCTTGTCGCGGATGCGCTCTCCCGTCACCTCCCGCTCGAACTGGGCGAAGGACAGCAGCATGTTGAGCGTCAGCCGGCCCATGGAGGAGGTCGTATTGAACTGCTGGGTGACCGAGACGAACGACACCCCTGCCCGGTCGAACACCTCCACGATCTTGGCGAAATCGCCGAGCGAGCGGGTAAGCCGGTCGACCTTGTAGACCACCACCGTGTCGATCCGCCCGGCAGAGATATCGGCCAGCAGGCGGGTCAGTGCGGGCCGCTCCATGGTGCCACCCGAAACACCCCCGTCGTCATACATGGTCGGCAGGGCCGTCCAGCCTTCCTGCTTCTGGCTGAGGATGAAGGCTTCACAAGCCTCGCGCTGGGCATCGAGCGAGTTGAAGGCCTGATCGAGCCCCTCCTCGGAGGATTTGCGGGTGTAGATGGCGCAGCGCACGAGAGTGCGCCGGGGAGCGGGCTTGCTGTGCTGGGACCTACGCATCGGCGTTCCCCTCTCCGATAGTGCCCGGTTGCCTTCCCCTGCCCTGCAGCCCAAAAAAGCGCGGCCCAGACCAATGCGTGCCGGTGATGGTTTTGGCGATGGCCGAGAGCGAGCGCCAAGGCTTTCCCTGCCAGGAGAACGCGTCCTCCAGAACCGTGATCTCATGCGTGATGCCGCCCCATTCGCGTATGAGTTTTGCGCCCGGCCTCGGCCGAATGGTCCGGGCCTCGGTCAGTTTACCCTTGCCCGCAATAGTCCCGGTCAGCTCGGCGAGCCTGCGCTTTGCCGATGTGCGTATTTCAGACCATCGTGGGCGCGGATTTCACGGGATCATGGGCAGTGATTTCAGAGCATCACGGGCACCCGCTTTAGCGGGGTGACGAAGCCTCGACCGACAGTCTGACCGGGTACTCAGACCCTCGTCTTTGATGACGAGGGGACCTGATGCCGACCGAGAGATTGTCGATGCGCCGAATACGCGACCTGCTGCGTCTAAAGCATGAGAACGGCCTGAGCAGCCGTGTGATCGCGACCTCGCTGGGGCTGAGCAAGGGGGCCGTGGGCGACTATTTGCGTCGGGCGCAAGCGGCCGGTGTCAGGTGGCCGCTGGACGAAGAGATGACCGACACGGGGCTGGAGAGGCTACTGTTTCCCACGGCGTCCGATGTCATGGCGGTGGGCCGGCACGAACCGGACTGGGCCAAGGTCGACCAGGAGCTGCGTCGTAAGGGTGTCACCCGGATGCTGCTTTGGCAGGAGTACCGGGCCGAACACCCGGATGGCTATGGCTACACCTGGTTTTGCGTGCACTTCGAGGCCTGGAAGGGTCGGGCCTCGCCGACGATGCGCCAGAGCCATGCCGCCGGCGAGAAGGTGTTCGTGGACTTTGCGGGCGACACGATCGACGTGATCAATCCTGTGACCGGGGTGGTGCAGCCGATGAAGCTGTTCGTCGCCGCGCTCGGCGCATCGAGCTACATCTACGCCGAAGCTCGTGCCAGTGAGGGGCTGGCCGATTGGATCGGTTGCCATGTCGGCCTGTTCGCCTTCCTGGGCGGCGTGACGGCGATGATCGTCTGCGACAACCTGAAGGCGGCCGTCACCAACCCGGACCGCTACGATCCGGGGATCAACCGCTCCTACCAGGAGATGGCCCGCCATTACGGGACCATCGTGTGTCCGGCCCGGCCCTACAAACCCCGCGACAAGGCCAAGGTGGAGCAATCGGTGCTGCTGGTCGAGCGCTGGGTGCTGGCGCGGTTGCGCAACACGCAATTCTTCAGCCTGGCCGAACTCAACGTGGCAGTCGCCGCCCTGACGGCCGACCTCAACGCCCGCATGATGCGCGGCTATGGCGCCAGCCGCGCCGAGCTGTTCGCGGCCGTGGATGCGCCGGCGCTGAAGCCCTTGCCGGCAGAGCCCTACGCCTTCGCCACCTGGAAGCGCTGCCGGGTCGCACCCGATTATCACGTCGAAGTCGAGGGCTGCTGGTACTCGATTCCCTATCGGCTGATTCGCCAGCTCGTCGATGTGCGCGTCACCGAGCGGACCATCGAGGCCTTCCACAAGGGCGAGAGAGTCGCCAGCCACGCCAAGTCTCCGGGACGGCGCAGCCACATCACCATCGCCGATCATATGCCGAGCGCCCACAAGCGCCATGCGTCCTGGACGCCGGCGCGGATCACAGCCTTTGCCGAGAAGATCGGTCCGGCCACCGCCGCGCTGATCCAGGCGATTATGATCGACCGCCCCCACCCGGAGCAGGGCTTCCGCACCTGCCTGGGGATCCTGTCCCTGGAAAAGATCTACGGCCAGGCCCGCCTGGAGGCGGCCTGCCAGCGTGGCGAACTGATCAAAGCCAGATCCGTCGGGTCGATCCGCTCAATCCTCAAGACCGGCCTCGATCGCGCCTTCCTCGATCCAGCCCCCGAGCCCGAACCCCTGCGCCACGGCAACATCCGTGGCCGCAGCTATTTCCACTAACCGTTCACCACCAGGAGACCCGATGCTCACTCATCCCACTCACGAACGGCTAATCGCGCTCGGACTGCCCGGCATGGCCAAGTCCTTCCAGGACCAGCGATCCGCGCCTGATCTGGCCGCCCTGTCTTTCGAGGAGCGCGTCGGCATCATGGCCGACCGGGAGGCCGCCGAACGCGACACCAAGCGCGTGGCGACGCGTCTCAAGTTCGCGTCCCTGCGCCAGGACGCCTGTGTAGAGGATATCGACCTTCGCACACCCCGCGGCCTCGATCGCGCACTGCTGGCCAGGCTCGTCGCCGGCGACTGGATCGACCGGCATCAGAACCTGTTGATCAGTGGGCCGACCGGCATCGGGAAAAGTTGGCTTGGGTGCGCTCTCGGGCACAAGGCCTGTCGCGACGGCCGCTCCGTCCTCTACCAGCGCGCGCCGCGGCTGTTCGAAGCTCTGGCGCTGGCGCGCGGTGACGGCCGCCACGCCCGCATGCTCAAGGGCCTCGCCCGCCTCGATCTGCTCATCCTCGATGATTGGGGGCTGTCGGTTCTCAATCACAGCCAGCGCCTGGATCTCCTCGAAATTCTCGAGGACCGAAACGGGCACGGATCCACTCTCGTCACCAGCCAGGTTCCGATCGATCAGTGGCACGAGGTCATCGGCGACCCTACCCTGGCCGACGCCATCCTTGATCGTCTTGTCCACAACGCCCACCGCCTCGCCATGACCGGAGAAAGCATGCGCAAGATGACCGGCAAACGATCCCTTGACGCGAGCCGAAACGCCTGACCCCATAGCCACCGTCGGTCAGGTTTCACACTGCCCATGATCGCGCGAAATCGCTGCCCACCATGGCGTGAAATTACTGCCCACGATCCGCGAAATCCGCAGCCATCGGTCGGTGATCTGGACGGCTTGGGGCGCCCCATGTGTGGCCGCCTCACGGTACCCACCGCCCCGATCGCGGCAAACGATCTCGATCGCCGGATGGTCCCTGAGCCAGGCCGTCACTGTCCCGATCTCGCGATCAGCCAACAGGTCGATGATCCGGCGCTGTTCGAGATCGCAGACGATCGTTCCGTAGCGATGGCCACGCCGCCAGGCAAAGTCATCGAGGCCGACGATCTTCGTGGACGCCGGGGTGGGGGCTGAACGGCGCCGCAGGGTGCGAAGCAGGGTATCGGCGCTGACCGGTATCGACAGACGCTCGGTCAGACGTTCCCCGGGGCGGCCGCCCAGGACAAACCAATGCAATGAACAAGATAATCGAGGCGGATCGTACGGCGTGCCCGAGCCGCGATGACGCCAGAGGCGAACTGTTCGACGAAGGTCCGCCGATCGCAGGACGAGACGGAGCAACGGAAACGGCGCGCCGTGAGACGGATGATCAATCCCCGACCGTAGGCCGGAAAATCCCGCGGCGACCGAACATACCGGCTGTGCACCGACCCGGACAGCATCCCGCAACCAGGACACGTGCCGAACGTCCCATCCCCATGGGCATGCACGATCACGCCGTCCGGCCCGACTTCATGCCGCTCAACGATCAATCCGGCAGGGGCTATCGGGAGATAGAGCTTGCGTGACGGCATCGGTCTGGCCCTCCGTCGGCCTGACCGTCTACGCCCCTGGAGTCACTCTGGATTCATCGCAATCTGCACGCGAAGTGCGCCAGACCCACTATTGCGGGCGATTTCACAGCGAGGAAGTTGCGCATGCGGTCGTAGACGTGATGATCGATGGCGCGGTAGGCGGGCATTCGCGTGCCGTGCGAGAAGTAGTTCGTCCAGCCCCGGAGCACCCGGTTCAGGTCTGCAACCACCTCGCCGCTTGGTCGCTTGTCGCCCCTCTTGAGCATCGCACCGATCTTGTCCTTGAGCCGCTGCACACTTCTCCGGGATGGGCTGGCTGCGAGATACATATGACCGGTCTTCCGTAGCCGTTGCGGGCCGAACGCATGTCCGAGAAAATCGAACGTGTCGTGGCGCGCGTCCATCACCGAGGTCTTGGTCTCGTTGACCGTCAGCCCCAGCTTGGTCATCACGCTCCGGGTCCAATCCAGAGCCTTGTGGGCATGCCCACGACTCAGGATGACGAAGTCGTCCGCATAGGCGACAACGTGGGCCGAGAATGCCGCAGAGCATCCAGTCAGCCGCCAGTGCTTCAGGAACCTGTTGATGTACAGGTTGCTGAGCAAGGGGCTGATCACACCACCCTGCGGTGTGCCACACCTGCTCGATCTTCCCCCAGTGATCGTGGTCTTGCCATCTGGCCTCCGCTCCTCGACCGGCACTTTCAGCCACATGCGAATGAGGTGAAGCACATGCCGATCCACGATGCGCCGCGCAGCCGATCGGAGGAGATCGTCATGCGGGATCGTGTCGAAGAACTTGGCCAAGTCGGCGTCGACCACATCGGTGTAGCCCCGGCAGATCAGCCGGTGCACCACCTTGATCGCGTCCAGCGCACTCCGCTTTGGTCGATAGCCATAGGAATGCTCGTCCAGGTCCGCTTCGAAGATGGGTTCCAAGACGATCTTGGCCGCGGTTTGCACCACCCGGTCCCGAATCGTCGGGATGCCCAATGGTTGCTCACCGCCGCCTGGCTTCGGGATCATGACCCGTCGCACAGGGGCCGCCTTGTACGTCTTCGTCGCGAGGTCCATCCGCAAACCGGCCAGCCATCGATCCACGCCCTCAGCTTCGATCATCGCGAAAGTCACCCCGTCGACACCGGGTGCGCCAGCGTTGGCATGGGCCAGCTGGTAGGCGTGGTGCAGAATGTCTTCACGGTGGATCTTGTCGTAGAGCGCGTGAAAGCGACAGGCCGGCTCGGCCTTCGCTTTGCGGTAGAGCTTTCTCTGTAGGGTCCGGATCTGTTCCGGCGTGCATAGGCTCATCGCCAATCGCCTCACCTCTCCATCATCGAAAGCGCGTCGGAAGTCGGGGCCCTTCCCTCCGCCAGAATTACCCAGCTTCAGCGGTACTATGGCCCCGTCCGACTCCCGCCCGGACCGCCGTCTCGGTGACGGCGTCGAGGTCGCGACCCTCGTCCGGACGGGTCTCCCCCGTTACCCGCATCACCTTCCCGACGTGCCGTGCCCACTACCCCGGCGGATCGGATGGGTGCTCGTGTCGATTGCTTCCCCAGCCGTGCGGCCTTCCCCGTGATACGGCCGGGTCGGCATCCGCGACTTCACTTTCGAGGCCTGCTCAGGCTTCACTCACATTACGGCCCGTCGGGTCGCTCGACCGCCCAAGGCGGCCTTCGTTACGAGGCTTCGACCCAGGAGGTTACCCGCCCAAGCCGCTCGTCAGCTACCAGACCAATCGACAATTGCCTGGGTGGCATCTTCCTCCACTGGTGATGCGTGCCCTCGGGGCACACCGTATCGGGGCGGGTAACCAGCCTGCCCGAACCTCCAGAGGAGCGATACGCCTATGCAAAGTGGTAGCACTGTTGTCTCGTTTGCGCATCCGGAAGCGGTTGATGATCCCCTGACATCAATTTTGCGGGACGGCGCCCGGCGCCTTCTCGCCCAGGCCGTGGAGATGAAAGCCGAGGCGTTTCTGGCCTCGATGAAAGAGCTGAAGCTCGATGACGGCCGTTATCGAGTTGTCCGGCAATGTCATGTCTGGACGGCGCTCGCGGATCAAGGGCTGTTTTGGACGATGCGCTGGTCGTGGGTGCGGTCATGTCTTCGGCCTTTGACGCGGAGATTGAATCCCCGCTGGCCCTGATGTTGTCCGCTGATCCGTTGCCCCAATCACGGGATCGCGCTTGATTGCGCAGACAATGCCACGGGCTTCTGGATCAATCCGCGTTCTGCGCATCACCTCTCGGTCACCCTCGATTGCTGTGCTGCCTTGGCTTTTGGCGAGCCTCGGCCGCGAACCCTACGGCGCTGGCTAAGCCGGAATTTCTCGATAGCTCGTCTTGCCGCGCAGGATCGCGAAGGCGATGCGCGCCATTTTGTTGGCAAGCGCCACAGCGACAAGCTTGAAGGGCTTCTTCTCGATCAGCTTCTTCGCCCAGGATCGCAGCGCGTCCGTATGGGGTTTGCGATGAAACAGCACGGCATGCGCACCCACGACGAGCAATTTGCGCAGGTATCGATTGCCCATCTTCGAGATGCGCCCGAGCCGCTGCTTGCCGCCCGAAGAGTTCTGCTTGGGCGTCAGCCCGAGAAAAGCAGCGAATTCGCGCGGACCCGCGAAGCTGGATGCGTCCTGAACGGTAGCGGCCATCGCCGAGGCGGTGATCGGGCCGATCCCGGGTATGCTCATCAGCCGGCGCGCCGTTTCATCCCGCTGCGCCATCTTCGTGATCGTTCGATCGAGCCGCACAATCGCTTCATCCAGCCGATGTAATTGATGGACGAGTTCCGCCAGCGCCTCGCACACTTCAATCGGGATCGTCTCGTCGCAAGCTTCGATCAGTCCCGCCAATTCGCGGGCGTGTCTGGGCCCCTGCGCCGCGATCACGCCGATCTCCCCCAAATGGCCGCGCAGCCCATTGAGGAGCTGCGTGCGTTGCGAAACCAGCATCTCGCGCGCCTTGTGACGCATCAACGCCGCCTGGTTCTCCAGCGAGCGCACGCCGACGAACCGCATGGAGGGCCGTGTCACCGCCTCGCAAATCGCCGCAGCGTCCGCCGCGTCGTTCTTCTGCCGGCGCACATAAGGCTTCACATAGGCCGGAGGCATCATCCGCGCGTCATGTCCAAGCTTGATCAATTCGCGTGTCCAGTGATGCGCCGACCCGCAAGCCTCGAGCCCGACAAGGCAAGGCGGCAACGAAGCGAAGAACTCCAAAAGCTTGCTACGCTTGATCGACTTGGCCACGACGATGCGCCCCGAAGCATCAACGCCGTGAACCTGGAAAACGTGCTTGGCCAGATCGAGCCCAACGGTCGTGACTTCAGATAAATCGGTGATAGACTTTCCCATGGACGGCGCTCCTGCAGATGGGTTGCTTGACGACAACCAACTTGGCACAGCTCTCTTTGGGGGCCAGATGCCGGTGCGGGCGCCGTCCACACCATCACGGGCCTGAGCGCACGATCCAGACTGGGGTCGGCCCCGTTCCCGTGGCTCGGGT
Source organism: Lichenihabitans sp. (assembly GCA_965277115.1). GTDB lineage: Bacteria > Pseudomonadota > Alphaproteobacteria > Rhizobiales > Beijerinckiaceae > Lichenihabitans. The sequence continues at coordinate 175,093 of CBDIBY010000007.1, forward strand.
CAAGCTGCGCGATCGAGGCGTTGATGCCGCGGCGGAACGGATCACGTTCACCTCGGCGATCCTGCCGAAATGGTCGCGCCGGACGAAGAGCCTGGAGGCGCTGTTGCCGGTTCTTTACCTGAGGGGTGTTTCGACCGGCGATTTCCAGGACGCCTTGGCAGCGCTTCTGGGCAAGCACGCGCCGAACCTGTCACCCTCGGTGATCGGGCGCCTGAAGGAGGATTGGATACTCGATTACGATCGCCGGCAGCGCCGCGATCTCTCGGCCAAGCGCTACGTCTACGTACCGGCGGAGGGTGACGGAGTCTATCTTCAGGCCAGAATGGAAGACACCGCGGCCTGCATGCTGGTGATCATCGGTGCCACGCCAAAGGGCAAGAAGGAACTGGTCGGCTTCCAGGTCGGGGTCCGCGAAAGCCCCTCCGCCTGCAACTCCCCTCGGCTTCGCCGAGCGAAGCCTCTTGCAGGCTCCGCCCAGAGCTGGCGTGAACTCTTCGTCGATCTGAAGGCGCGAGGCCTGGCCGCCGGACCCGAGATCGCCGTCGGCGATGGAGCACTGGGCTTCTGGAAAGCATTGGATGAGATCTTCCCCAACACCCGTCATCAGCGCTGTTGGGTGCACAAAATCGCCAACCTCCTCAACAAGGTTCCCAAGTCAGTGCAGCCGAATATGAAGGATGACCTGCGCGAGATCCGCGATGCGCCGGATCGGGCCAAGGCCGGCCTCGCCATCACGGTCTTCGCCGAGAAATACGGTGCCAAATACCCCAAGGCTGTTGATTGCCTGACCAAGGATCGGACGACGCTTCTGGCCTTCTTCGACTTCCCGGCTGAACATTGGGATCATTTGCGCACCGCCAACCCGATTGAGAGCGTGTTTGCAACGGTGCGGCACCGGACCGTGCGAACCAAAGGCGCCCTGTCGCAGAAAACCGCTCGCCTGATGGTCTTCAAGCTGGTGATGGCTGCCTCGAAGACCTGGCGACGCCTCAAAGGCGAAAATCACTTGCCCCGGATCATCGAAGGCGTCAGGTTCGCAGACGGGGTTGCTGTCATCGCAGAGATCACCAAGGACGCTGCCTAAACGGCCCCGTCACCCAAAATCAGCCATAGCTCGGTGGTCATGCTTGTCGGCCTGGTGTGCCTCGCCACGGTTTCGAGCTACTCGATGATCCTTGTTTCTGTTGCGCTGGTCGGCATCGGCTCGTCGATCTTTCACCCCGAGGCCACGCGCTCGGCGAGCTACGCTTCGGCGTGGCTCGGCTTTGGGCCAGCAGGATGGTCCTCGGCGAATCTGACTGACGGGGCCGAACCCCTCACGCCCAATGCCGCCCGTTCTTTGGGCACCCGCTTCGCCTCACCCTCAAGTCTCTCGATCGCTGATTTTCATCGAGGACCTGCTGCCAGGGCCGTCCTCGATATCGCGCGTCGCAACTCCTCGTGGCCTTGCCGGAAAGCGTGACACAATCGTCGTGGCCCAGAAACATTTTCAGGAGCACCGCACCGCCGGGTTGCTTCGTTCCTGTCGTTTGATAAGGAATCGGCATGACACGGATCCTCATAAACGACATCGAGCGACACACCCGCGCCATCGGCGATCAGCTGCGCGAAGCGGTCGAGCGTGTGATCGCGCGAGGCTGGTTCGTGCTCGGGGACGAGTGCGCGGCCTTTGAACGCGAGTTCGCGGCCTACTGCGACGCGGCTCATTGCGTCTCTGTCGGGAATGGGACCGACGCGCTCGAACTGGCGTTGCGCGCGCTCGGGATGGGCCACGGTCGGAGGGTCGCCACCGTAGGGAATGCCGGCTACTATGCCACGACCGCGATCCTGCAGGTCGGAGCCGCCCCGGTTTACGTTGACGTTTCGGAGGCCGACAGGCTCATGAATCTCGACGCGCTGGCGAGGCTCGCGGAGGCCGATGCCATTGACGCCGTCGTGCTCACGCACCTGTTCGGGGTGATGCACGATGCGCCGAAGGCGCGCCGCATCGCCGATAGAGCCGGCATCCCCCTGAAAATTGAACTGATTTCGAGCCACCGGGACCAGTGATCACGATCAAACGGATTGGATGATCACGTTGAAACGGAATCCACGATCACCATCAACCGGAACACGCACGTAATAGGCGGCCCGTCGATCGATCAGAACGGACAGCCTCTCGGCGTTGAACTGCCTGGCGGCGTCGCACAGCGACGGCTGCCGGCGCCGCTGCGGCACGGCTTATTCCGTCCAGGGCATTCGCGATCCCCCGCAGAGGCCGGGCAGAGGGAGGCGATTCTGCGATTGAATTGTCCCCCCGGTCGTCATCATCTCATCACTCGACAGGGTAGCTGGCCCCAAGCTGCATACGCTTGAAATCCAGAGCTTTGTCGATAGCGAGATTGATCTCCCGATGAAATCGCTCCCTGGAAAATCGTTCGGCATTTCTTCTGCAAGCTTCGGGCATAATCTCCCTGCGGCACGCCTCGAAGCGCTCTGTCGCTTCCCGGATTGCCTCGGCAGACTGGTGCTTGAATAGAAGGCCCGTGGGTTCCTTGCTCGATCCATGCGGCATGACGATGTCGTTCGCGCCGCCGCGATTGAACGCGATCACAGGAGTGCCGCAACCCTGCGCTTCCGCAAGCGCGATGCCGAAGTCCTCGCACCCTGCGAAAACGAGCGCCCGCGCCCGCGCCAGAACTCCCACGAATTGATCGCGTGGCAGGAAGCCCACGAATTTGACGTTAGGTCCGGCCATGGCTCGCAAAGCCTTCGACTGCTGCCCCGCGCCGATCACAATCAGACGTCGGCTCGGCATGGCATTGAAGGCCTCGATCACCAGGTCGGTCCGCTTATATGGCGCAAGGAACGAGGCCGTCACATAGTAGTCGTCCTTCTGAGTGCAGTAGGAGAGTTCTTCTAATGCCACGGGGGGCGACACGACGTCCGCGCGGCGCCCGTAAACCCGCCGAATGCGGGCCCTCACGTAGCGCGAGTTTGCCAGCATGATATCGGGACCGTGAGCTGTTCGTGTATCCCACATGCGCATGTGATGAAGCATGCTCCGATAGAGCAACCCCTTGAAGCCAAACCCAAGGCGTGCTTGGTCGAGGTAGGAGAATTGCTCATCCCAGGCATATCGCATCGGGCTGTGCACATAGCACACATGGGGTTGGTCGGGCCGAGTAATGACGCCGCGCGCAAAAGCTGCCGATGATGATATCACAACATCATAACCTGTGACATCGAACTGTTCTATCAGAAATGGACACATAAAAAACAGCGATCTATAATACTTCCTGACTAATGGGAAATTATTTGCAATAGACGTGTGAAAATCAACATTGTTGAAATATTTATCTCTGATAGATTCATCTAGAAAGTCAAATAAAGTAAAGACATTTATATGCGAAGCCAAGCGGCAGAGTTCGGCCAATACGCGCTCTCCACCTCTGAATTCCGGGCACCAATCATGGACGATGGCGATTGACTCGGAACGCTGCGACGTCGAGCGCGAGCGATCGCTTGTCAGGATCTCGGGTCGGAAAGGAATGATCGAACTTAGAGAGGCCAAGGAATGTGTGGTCATAGCTTTGTGATGGCTCAAGAGCGCGAGTCGCGCCGGCTCAGTTATCCCCGCCCGCAACTTCACATGCAAGAGTCGCTCGAGCACTCAGTCGAATGGATATGGATCGTCTTAATTTGATTGTGACGCTGCGACCAGGATCGCACTTTCCTCACGATATCGGCTAAGCCGTCGGCCGGGGATATCCCTTCGACCGGTGACCTTAGTCGAAGTGTGCATAATCGGGATATGCCGGAAGGCACTTAGCTTGCGATATCGCGAACAGGGCTTCCAACCGGACAAAGCAAGTTTCGATGCGAGTTGCTGTAATCATACCAACCTATGCGCGACCAGCGATCCTGGGCCGGCTACTGGGACACCTCGAACAGCAGACGCGACCGCCAGAGGCTGTAATTGTCTCGGCCTCCGACGCATCGCACGTCCCTGATCATGATGCGTTGAACTATCGCTTTTCAACCATTCTTGGCGCAAATGGGCTTTGCGCCCAACGCAATCGAGCCCTAGAGAGCGTACTGTCCTGGGCGGATGTCGTGACCTTCTTCGATGACGATTTCCTGCCGGCAGACAACTATCTCGAATACATGGTCCACCGGTTCGAGGTCCTCGCCGAGGTCGTGGCGATCATGGGCGATGCGATCGTCGACGGAACACGAGGCAGCGGACTGACCTTCGACGAAGGGCTGATGGCGCTCCGTGCGCTGGAACTGTGCCTATATCCCGACCATCCACCCATCGACCAGGTCGGCGCTTACGGTTGCAACATGTCGATCCGAGCGGCGGCAATCGGAGACACCCGTTTTGATGAGCGGTTGGCGCTTTACGGGTGGCAGGAGGACATCGATTTCACCAGTCGCCTTCGGCGCCACGGCCGAGTTGTTCTCCTGACGAACTTGATCGGGGTGCATCTGGGATTCAAGGCAGGGCGGGTGAGCGGCGTTCGATTCGGCTACTCGCAGGTGGTCAACCCGACCTATCTCATTCAGAAGGGCACGCTGCCTGCAGGATTCGGGCTCAATCTCATGGCTCGGAACATCGGAGCTAACTTGGTGAAAAGCCTTTGGCCGGAAACCCATGTCGATCGTCGCGGCAGACTGAAGGGAAACTTGATCGGGGCGTTCCATGTCGCGCGAGGTCGGATCGAGCCGGAATATATCACGCGACTCTGACGCGGTCCCGAGCGACGGTGTCGCGCTGCGGCCGACGATCGCCGGCCGCCTGCCCAACCGCACGCGGCGCGCTCATGTGGATCTGCGATCCGCCAAGCGTGGATCGCGCCAATACCAACTCTGTCTGAGGGGCCTACAGTGGTTTTGCATCAAGGCGCAACGATACCTCGCCGATCGGACGTCGATCGGTGGCTCAAGCTTCTTTGTTTAGCCATTCTGCTTCTGAGTCTCGGGTTGCCGTCGAACCAAACACAGGCCGCGGAGGCCTATAGACTGGGCCCCGAAGATAAAGTTCGATTGAAAGTGTTTGAGTGGAGGCCTTCGCAGGATCAGGTCTTCGAGTGGAAGGCGCTGAACGACGAGTTCACGGTCGGCGCATCGGGTATGTTGTCGGTCCCGCTAGCCGGCGATTTGCACGTCGCCGGTCAGACCCCGGCCGACGTTGCCAAGATGGTGGCGAGTCGACTGCAGCAGCGCATGGGTCTGGCCGAGCCTCCTGACGCTTCGATCGACGTCATCCAATACCGGCCGTTCTTCGTGGCCGGCGACGTGATCCATCCGGGTCCATATCCTTACCATCCCGGCCTCACGGTGCTCGAGGCGGTCGCCACCAGCGGTGGGACACTGCGGACGATGGACCGTGGTCTCGACAGGTTCGATCGGGAGGTCATCACCGGAGAGGGCGACATCCAGCAGACGTCTCACGAGATCGATGCCCTTCTCATTCGCCGTTCCCGCCTGCAGGCCGAGGTCGACGGGAGTGATGCGACCACACTGCCGCCGGAGCTCGTGAAGCGCAAGGCTCAGCCGGACGTCATCCGCATGCTGCAGGCGGAGACGCAGATCTTCGTCTCACGACAAAGCGCATTCAAGGCGCAGACGGATGCCCTGAAGGAGCTGAAGCAGTTCCTGGCAAAGGAGACCCAAAGTCTTGACGCGCAACTCGCGACGATTGACACGCAGATGGGGTTGATCAACAAAGAATTAACCGGCGTCTCATCTCTGGTCGAGAAAGGAATGGCCATCGCGCCACGCCAAATGGCGCTTGAGCGGTCGGTTGCGCAGATTACCGGCGATCGTCTCAGCATGCAGACCAATAAACTCCGCGTGCTGGAAGAGATCAGCAAGGCCGATATCGCTATCATCCAGTTACGGAACAGTCGGGCCACCGATGCGTCTGTCGAGCTCCGCGACACCCAATTGAAGTTCGACGACCTGGCAAGTAAGTTGGCGACGACTGACAAGCTTCTCTACGAATCGAAGGTGAGCGCCCCCGGAATGCTGGCGTATCGGTTGCACAGGGAGGCTGTGCAACCCCGCTATACGATTGTCCGGCCGCAAAACGGAAGCGGAGAGATAGAGGTCTCTGAGACCACCGAAATCCAACCAGGCGACACGGTCAAGGTGCTGCTTCCCGTGCCCAACGATCTCATGGAAAACGCCTCCAACCCATCAACTCCCATCCAGTAGCCCCCACCGTGTCCTTCACCACCGTCCTAAGGATCATGCTGCGCGACGGAAGTCGTACTATGACACGGTCCGTGTCTTCGTAAACTTCGGCAAGGCGTCGTTCCTAAGGTGCTCGATGATTCGCCATACTCCCGTTTAAGGTACGGTTTGCGATGACCTCTTATATCATTCCATTGATCGTCTGTGGAGGATCGGGAACTCGGCTTTGGCCCGCGTCCCGCCTGTCCCGGCCGAAGCAATTCCTGCCATTGTTTGGCGCCTTTTCCGCCTTCCAGGAAACAGTCGCCCGGGTCAAGGATCCCACTCTCTTCGGACCCATCGTCGTAGTGACGAACGTCACGCATCGGTTTCTCGTCGCGGACCAGCTGGCGGCCATGAATGCCGAAGCGGAAATCCTGCTAGAGCCGGAAGCCAGGGATTCGGGTCCGGCGATCGCTGCGGGTACGGCGTTCATCGTCACTCGATGGGGGCGCGACACCCCCGTTCTGTCTCTCGCCTCCGATCACCTGGTTCGCGATGCCGGCGGCTTCCGCCTAGCCTGCCGAAGCGGGATGGTCGGCGTCGAGGTCGATCATATCGTCACTTTCGGCGTCGTCCCCAATGCTCCCGCCACCGAGTATGGCTATCTCGAATGCGCCGAACCAATCTCGGGTAACGTGCGGCGCCTCAAGCGGTTCGTTGAAAAGCCGGATGCGGAGATGGCCGTTCGCTACGTGCGAGAGGGCTATTTGTGGAACTCCGGCAACTTTCTCTTCAAGGCACATGTCATGCTCGACGACTATGCTGCAAACCAGCCTGAAAGTGCCGCGGCGGTATGCTCAGCGGTCGAGAACGCAAGGCGGGACCTCGGCTTCGTTCACCTCGAACCCGCGGCTTTCTCGCGCACAGACAAGCGCTCGATCGACTTCGCCGTCATGGAAAGTACGACACGCGCGGCCGTCATTCCGGCCAGCTTCGACTGGTCCGACATCGGATCATGGAGCGCCGTCCATTCTCTCTCGCGCCAGGACGAAGCCGGCAACGCGGCTGACGGGAATGGCGTGTTTCTGAATTCCCGGAACAGCTTTGTCTCGACCGACGGCCCGCAGGTCTCGCTGGTCGGTCTCGACGATGTCGCCGTCATCGCTACGAAGGACGCGATTCTGGTCGCGCGCCGCGACGATTCGGCCGGCGTAAAGGCCCTGGTCGATCGTCTCAAGCTGACCGATCCTCACCTGACGCAAGACCACGTCCAATGCTTCCGCCCCTGGGGCCATTACTGCTCGCTCGAGACCGGGAGCCGTCACCAGGTAAAGCGAATTGTCGTCAAACCGGGCGGCCAACTGTCGCTCCAGAAACATCACCATCGGTCTGAGCACTGGATCGTGGTCAGCGGCACTGCCAAGGTGCACGTCGACGACCGGATCCAGATCTTGCACGAAAATCAATCGATTTATATTCCGATCGGGTCTATTCACCGCATGGAAAATCCCGGCAAGATCAACTTGGAAATTATCGAGGTCCAAACCGGCAGCTATCTAGGCGAGGACGATATCATCCGAATGGAAGACGTATACCATCGCATCGCATCGTGATCAGGTGATTTCATTTCGCGGTGCTGCAATAAGGCTTGACCGGTCGGCATCATCCTGTCCGGCGAGCGTAGATCACCCTCGGATGATCCTCGTTTTTGAAGTGTTCCAGCCCGGTGTATGGCTTTTGAGCCTGGAGGATAGATCAAGGCAAGACGACCGAAGCCTGAGGAGATTGTGAGCAAGCTCCGTCAGATCGATGTGTTGGTGTCACAGGGGAAGAGCGTGGCGGACTCGGTCCGCTCGATGAGGTGGATCCCATCCATGGGACCATCTGAGCCGGTTCGTGAGTTGGAGATCGGCCGCCCCGCAGTCCTCCTGATCATGCAGCCAAAGCCTTCGTTTGCTCCTGGTGCTGTGGTGATGGGGTCAACGCGGCAGCGTTGTCCATCATCTCCACAGCACCTTCGCTCGCGGCGAGGGCTCGGCCTTCGCGCCAGACGCCATGGGCGTCCGGTGTGCGAGCGCCTGGTGGAACCGCAGCTCGTTGTAGACCGTGATCCACGCCGCGATACCGGCCCTGGCGGAGCCTGCCAGGGCCCCGTCGAGCGAAGCTCGATAGGGTGGCAGGCGGAGATCTCGCGGCCGTCGGCATAGGCCTTGAGGTATACGTCCTCGTATTTCATCGAGCGCCTCAGCCGCTCGATGAAGACGTTGTCCATCCAGCGCCCGCGTCCGTCCATCGAAATCCGGATGCCGGCGCGCTCGAGGGTGCCGGTGAACTCGCGTCCGGTGAACTGGCTCCCCTGGACGCCCTTCTGTTTGTCAAGCGGCGATCTGGGTCTGATTGATCGTCTTGTGGCGCCGCGTGATCAGGGTGAAGACCTCGCGGGCGATGTAGCGCTTCAGGGCCCGAATGGCGTCGAGCTTGGAATGCCCTTCGGCGATACGTTTATCCACATAGGTCCTGGTTTTCGGGTCGGTGCGTAAGCGCCCGATGGCGATGATGTGCAACGCACTATTGGCATGCCGGTCGCCGCCTCTGTTGAGCCGATGCCGGATTGTTTTGCCGGATGAGGCGGGCACCGGACTGGTGCCGCACAGGGCCGCGAAGCTGGCCTCGGATCGGAGACGGTCAGGATTGTCGCCAGCCGTGAGCAACAGCTGCGCGGCTCCGATATGGCCGATCGAGTTACGTGCGACGAGGTCGGGTGCGAGGTCGTCGACGATGGCGCCGATCATGACATCGAGATCGGCGATCTCGTCGTGCAATTCGAGATAGCGGCGGGCCAGCGACTTGAAGGTGATCCGATAGGCAGCCTCCACGTCGCGATAGGCGGTCAGGTCCGGCCGCCAGGCGGCGAGGGTGCGAATGAGTTGCATGCGGGTCATGCTGCGCAGCATGTCTCGCAATCCGTCGGGCGCGCACACGATCGTGTTCTGGATCATCTGCAGAGCCACGCGCCTGGCGGCGACGGCGGTTTTTCGACATGCCGTCAAGACGCGGAGGGATTCGACCATTCCATCCCGGCTTTTGGGCGTGACGGTCCGCCGGCCGACAAAAGCCGCGTGAGCCGCATTTTGGGCGTCGAGATCATCGTTCTTGCCGCGTCGACGCCGATCGTGGGTGTCCGGTGTCGTGACTTCGAGAACCTCGATCCCAGCCTTTTGAACGAAACGAAGCAAGCCGGCCCCATAGCTGCCGGTGGACTCGATGCCGATCCGTTGAACCTCACCGAAGGATCCCATCCAGGTGAGCATCTGCCGGTAGCCCTGTCGGGTCGTGGCGAAGCTTTGGCTTCCCAGAACACGATCGCGTTCATCGACGACGGCCGCGACATGCAGATCCTTGTGGGTATCCACACCGCCAATAACGTGTCGCTTTGCTGGTTCCTCGATATCCATTCCAAGCCTCCTGGGTCGACCGTGCTTCGACGGCTCCGCCAAGACCGAATGCGTGGACAGGACAGTCACGTGACCAGACGGTCAGGCCCTTCTCGGGTCACAGGCATCGGCGAGGCAAAGCCTCACCGCAAGGCGTTCCCGGGCGGCCGACGGGTCCAGGGAAAGACACGGCTGGTCGATCGGAGTGTGGGTCAGACCACACCGGGATGCCTTGCGGCGCCAGACTATCAAGAGGTCCATCGGTGTTGGAGTCAGACCACCCGGGAACTGGCGTTAATCCATTGACTGTCGGTATTGAAGATCTCCGGCCGGCCGTGGCGCGCCAGCGCGTCCTCGAGCGCCGCTACGCAGAAGGACGCGTCCATCGTGTTCGACAGCCGCCACGACAATACCGCCCGGCTCGACCAGTCCATGACGGCCACGAGATAGAGCAAGCCGCGGACGATCGGCAGGTAGGGTAAGGTCGAGCATCAGCGCCGTACGGCATTGCTGCCGCCGGTTTCTGATGCCCGCTTTCCGAACCGGACGTGCACCTTTCGTTATGTATCCGGCTCGCCAGGAACCATGGCGTATCAGGCTGGCGCATCCATCCGCGTCGGAAACGCTCGATCGTGAGGGAGGAGAGGAGGAACTGTTCGGTTCGTCCTTCCCGCCACGCGCGTCGCGGCGGGCGAAGCAGGCTCGGCAGCCGCCGAAGCTTCGTCTTCTTCCGTGCCAGGGCAGCATGCTTCTGCATGAGCCGCCGCCAGATGCGATCCCCGACGTAATGGTCGAGGCTCGCGAAGATCCGGCCGGCGCCCTGCAGAAGCGGAAGTAGTTGCCCCAGCCGCGCAGGATGGGATTGAGCTTCCGGAGGAGAAAAGCCAGCGGCCAGGAGACGGTGGATCGCCCGGTCAATTGCTTTACTCTGTACTGGAGATCCGCCCGCTTGGCCGTGGGGATCTCGATACTCGGCATGAAGCCGAACCGGGGATGCCACGTGTGGAGGACCCGGTGAGCGAGGAACTCGAAGCCCTCGACGAGATCGGAAACGCGGATGTTGGCGTGGACCAACACCGGGGCCTCGGTCGGCGGCGGCGTGACCGCCTCGGCGCGGTTGCTCAGGATGCGGGCGACGGAGCCATAGGAGCGGTGCCGAGCGCGAGGGCCCGGGCGCAGGCGGCATCGACACGCTCGGGGCCGTGGCGCCGGGCGAGGCCGATGATGCCGATGGCCGAGCGGAACCCCTGTTCGGGATGAGGCCGACCCTCGAGGATGGCATCAATGAGCGTCGCGGCATCGGCGCCCATGCGTGCGGCCTCGCGCCGGATCTTGTCGTGGGTCCACTCGCGATGGCGGAGATGGGAGCTTGGCATGTGCTCCGACACCGTGGTCGCCCGTCCCGGGACGGACGAGCGCAGATGCGAGGCGACGCGCTTGCCGCGGCGGAAGATCTCGACGGTGGCGTCCGTCACCCGGGCCTCGACCTCCTGGCGCACCAGGGCGGCGGGACGCTGTAATGATGGCGGCCGATCTCGACGTGATAATCGACCCTCCGCAGGCTCCGCCCGACGCGGCAGCGCTTCCACTCGGCATAGGCGAAGGGTTCGTCCGGCAGCGGCACGAGGGCCGGCCGCTCCAGCCCTTCGAACAGGTAGCGCCGCGATTGGCCGAAGCCACGCATGGTGCGGCCGTTCAGATCGGCGAGAAGCTCCCGGATAACGGCGTTGAGCGCGGCGAGCGAGAAGAAGCGCCGGTGGCGCAGGCGGGCCAGCACCCATCGGCCGACGATCTGGACGCCGACCTCCACCTTGGCCTTCGCGGTTTGTAGGGCCGGGCCGGGACGATGGCGGTGCCATAGTGGCGGGCCAGGTCCGTATAGGTGCGGGGCCGGCTTGAGGCTCCGGCCAGCAACGCTGGCTGGAGAAGCTGGCGGAGGGGACGCCGGACCTGAGATTGTCGCTGACCGTCTGCCGCGCGAGACCGCCGAAGAAGGCGAAGGCCCGCGCATGCGAGCCGATCCAGTCGGGCAGCGACTGGGTGAAGGTAGCTTCGGCATAGGTGTAGCTGGAGGCCCCGAGCGATGGCCGGGACAGCCGCGTCCGGCTTCGTTTCCGAACCGAATACTCCGGCCCCTCCTTCGACAAGCTAAGCCTCCCAGATCGTGATCTGGTTGGGATGCACATCGAATTGCTGCGCCAACCCGGCCAGCGTCTTCTCGCCCCTTACGGCCGCCAGCGCTACCTTTGCATCGAAAGCCGGCGTGTGGTTCCGGCGTGGTCGCTTGCTCATCGTCTCTCCTGTCGCGGCCATCATGCCGCCATCAGGCAGAAACTCGACTTATCCAACCTGCCCAGATTTCCTGACCCACCTCATGGCGACCGGTTCGCAGCGGCCTCCGGCGAAGAGGGCTCAAGTGCCCAAGCCTCCCCGATCATTTCGATCCGATCGGTCCGCCGCTCGGATGGAACGTCGAAATCGCGATACGGAATCGACCAGCGGCGAACGAGACGATAGCCCAGGCGCACTCGGGCACAATCCAAATCACCCTGCGCGAAAATCCGATAGGGCATCTTACCGAAGCCGTAGGCTTCAATTGTGTAGAACCCTTCTCGGCCATCCTTGATCACAGCGATCTTGTTGAGCAGCGCGAACTTCGGCTTGGTCGATAGCCGTTTGAAAATATCCTCTAGTTCGATGTCCGAGTACTGTAGCACGCCCGAGCAGATAAGCATGTCGCAAGCAGGCGCCGCATCGACGGAGTCGAAAAATTTCAGCTGCAGCTCGCTGCGGTCTCTGCGCTTCTCTCCTTCCCTGCAGATTTCAGGAAGATCGACGACCTGCCAAGCTAGATCCGATGGAAATTTCAACAGACTCCGGTATGCGTAGAATTTGACCCCGACATGGCCCCCGAAGTCGGTGATGACACGCACTTTACCGTCGTGGATCAGTGAAAATAGGAAAAATAGGATAGGCCAATCATAAAGGTGCACCTGCTTGAAAGTGCTGATATTATTTTGAACGACGCTGTCTTGTCTGAATGTCAACCGGTCCGATGGCCGAAGAAAAGCGAAAGCATCGCCATATGTCTGGAACCGACCCCAGTGCGGTCCATAGCCTTTGCGTAAAAGCGCGTTAAGACGGCCTGATCGACGCAACTGCTTCAGACCCGGCAGTTTCCAGGCGGATGAGAGGGACACCGAGAACACCGACACGTCTCCGCAGACTGGGCTTTTCAAGCTAACACGAGCCGAAGTGAGCCTCGATACTCCTTTCGGCCAGCCTGGGCGACCCGCGGGAGAATTGGAAGTTAAAGACCCGTGTGCTGATCTAACCCGGTTAATTCATCCTGGGTTGGTGAGCGTGGCCTAAAGCCCTGAACGAGCGTAGGATTTGGTTGCTGAAGCCGATCCACCTTCGTTGAGGAAGGACCACACTCACCATGGACGATCCTACGTTGCCGCTGCCCGGGCTGTCACCTGTTGCGGGCCGCCCGGTGAAGGCGTGTTGCGACGGCGGCTCGCTGTCGTCGAACGCGGGCGTGCTGGTGCTGCGCGAGGTCAAGGGTCGGCTCGGCGTGGCGGAGCGCCTGGCCCGGTGCCTGGACGATCCGCGCGACCCGGTGCTGATCACCCATTCGCTGGCCGACATGATCCGTTTCCGCATGATGATGATTGCGGCCGGCTACGAGGACGGCAACGACGCTGCGAGCTTGCGCCAGGATCCCGTGTTCAAGATGGCCCAGGGGATGGCGCCTTCCGGCCGTCACCTCGCCTCGCAGCCGACGATCTCGCGGCTGGAGAACATGGCCAACATCCGCGTCCTGCTGCGCATGGCGGCTGCCATGGTGGACCTCTACTGCACCTCGTTCCGGCAGGTGCCCAAGCGCATCGTGCTCGACATCGACGACACGTTCGACGCGGTGCACGGCGGCCAGCAACTCCGGCTGTTCAACGCCCACCATGATGAATACGGCTTCCAGCCGATCGTCGTGTTCGATGGCGAAGGCCGTTTCGTCGCCGCGGTGCTGCGCCCGGCGCGACGGCCGAAGGGCGTCGAGATCCGCAGCCACCTGCGCCGCCTCATCCGGGCCATCCGCGCCCACTGGCCCCGCGTCGAGATCCTGGTCCGTGCGGACGGCCATTATGGCGTGCCCGAGGTGATCGACCTGTGCCGGGCGATGGATCTGCGCTTCATCCTCGGCGTGCCCACCAACGCACGGCTGCGCAAGCACGTCGTCGGGCTCGAGACCCAGGTAGCGGCGCGCTTCGCCGCCGCTCCCGGCACCGGCAAGGCGCGGCGCTTCACCGATGTCTACGACGGCGCCGCCAGCTGGAGCCGCACCGAACGCATCATCGCTCGCGTGGAGACGGGCCATCAGGGCACCGACACGCGCTTCATTGTGACCGATCTCGCCGGCCGGTCCAAGGCGCTCTATGAGAAGGTCTACTGCCGGCGCGGCTCGGCCGAGAACCACATCAAGGCCTGGAAGACCCATCTGGCTGCCGATCGCACCTCCTGCACCAGGGCCGTCGCCAACCAGTTCCGGTTGTTTCTCCACGCCGGGGCCTACTGGCTCTTGTGGGGGCTGCGCAGCGCCATGCCGAAGCGCTCCGACTGGCGTGTCGCTCAGTTTGACACCTTGCGTCTGCGCCTGATTAAGATCGCGGCCCGCGTCGTCGAGATGAAGACACAGATCCGCGTCCACCTGCCGACGGCCTCGCCGGCCCAGGCCATGCTGCGCCTCCTCCTCGGCCGCATCCCGCGCTTGGCGACGTGATCGACGGGGCTCGCCAAGCCCCGTCATCGAACCCGTCCCGCAACGCCCTTATCGTCGAAAACAAGCCCCATCCCGCCGCCGCCCACCGCGGCGCAGACCACACTTGCCCGCACATCACTCAGTAGCATTCCGGCAAGAGACACCAGGCCCACCGCTGCCGGGCTGAATTAAACGGGCTAAGTACCTCCGTGACGATCACTGTGCGCGACAGGACGTCCTCCCCTGTCGAGAGATCGCGCCATCGATCCCATAATCCGGCCGGGCCAGGATCGGCGCGCCATCGGCTTCCGGAAAGAGGTGCGGGGTTTTGTTGCCTGTTGCCGGTCCACTCATAGAAACCGCTCGCCGGCACGACGCAGCGGCGCTTGCGATAGGCTTAGTGTCTGTCCGAGAACATCCTGATTTGTTTGAATCATTTGTGATTCAAGGGCCGTGGTCTGATTTTGAGGCTACCGATGTGGACAAACGAGAACCGCGGTCGCTATGACCGCAGCAAGTTGCGCTATCCCAGCGACCTGGCCGATGAGGAGTGGGCGCTGATCTCTGCGGAGATCCCGGGGCCAAGGGTGGTGGCAACAAGCGGACCGTCGACGTTCGCGAGGTGGTCAACGGGTTGACGTATGTGCTGAGCACAGGCTGCCAGTGGCGAGCCATCCCGAAGGATTCGCCTCCGCGCAGCACGGTGCACGACTATTTCGATCTGTGGGATTACGACGGCACGCTGGAGCGCATCCATCATGTGCTCTATGTGGCATGCCGGGATCGGGCCGACCGAGAGGCCAGTCCGACCGCCGCCATCATCGACAGCCAAAGCGTCAAGAGCGCCGAAAAGGGGGTCCAAGATCGATCCGCACAGCTATGATGCGGGCAAGAGTGCGCCTCGACGGCGCGCATCATCTATGGAGGAAGGTTCCATCCGGAGAGTTGTCGATTGGTCCGGAAGCTGACGAGCGGCTCGGTTGGGCAACCGGCAGAGTCGAAGCCTCGTGACAAAGGCCGCCTCGGGCGGCCGAGCGATCCAACGGGCCGTAACGCGAGTGACGTTCGAGCAGGCCTCGAAAGAGTCGATGCAGACGCCGACCCGTCTTTTGCTCGGGGAAGGCCGCGTGGACAGGGAAGCAATCGACACGCGCACCTGTCTGGTCTGCCGGGGTATTGGACACAGCACGTTGGAATGGTGATGCGGGTAATCGAGGGAGACCCGTCCTGGTCGGAGGTCGCGGCTTCGACACTGCCTCAGGGTGGTGGACCGGGCGGGTGTCGGACAGGGTCGTATGACCGCAGAGGCCGGGTAATGCCGGCGGAGGGAAGGACCCTGACTTCTGGTGTGCTTTCAACGATGGCAAGGTGGGGGTGATTGGTGATGAGCCTGCAAACACCCGATAAGATCAGGAGCCTTCAGAGAAAGCTTTACTGCAAGGCGAAGGCGGAGCCCGCTTTCCGCTTCTACATTCTCTATGACAAGATCTGCCGCGAGGACATCCTTCATCACGCCTATGCGCTTGCTCGTGCCAATGCGGGTGCGCCAGGGGTGGATGGGATGACCTTCCAGCCGATCGAGGCGTCGGGTGTGGAAGCTTGGCTGGCGGGCTTGCACGAGGACCTCGTCTCGAAGGCCTACCGGCCCGATCCGGTGCGACGGGTGATGATCCCGAAGCCCGGCGGCGGCGAACGGCCGCTCGGTATCCCGACGATCCGGGACCGGGTGGTTCAGACCGCGGCCAAGATCGTGCTGGAACCGGTATTCGAGGCGGACTTCGAGGATAGTGCTTACGGCTACCGGCCGCGTCGGAGCGCGATCGATGCTGTCAAGGAAACGCACCGGCTGTTGTGCCGGGGGCATACCGACGTCGTCGACGCCGACTTGTCGAAGTATTTCGACACGATCCCGCATGCGGACCTCCTCCGATCGGTGGGCCGCCGCATCGTGGACCGGCACGTGCTGTGGCTGATCAAGCTGTGGCTGCGTTCTCCGGTCGAGGAACGGGATTGCGACGGGAACCGGCGGATGAGCGGCGGCAAGGGTCATAAGCGCGGCACGCCCCAGGGCGGGGTCGCCAGCCCATTGCTGGCCAACATCTACCTCAACCGGTTCCTGAAGCATTGGCGCCAGACGAGACGCGGCGAGGCGTTTCGCGCGCATGTTGTTGCCTACGCCGACGACTTCGTCATCCTCAGCCGCGGACACGCGGGTGAGGCGCTGGCGTGGACGAAGGTGGTAATGACGAAACTCGGGCTGACGCTCAACGAGGCGAAAACCTCGGTGAAGGATGCCCGGCGCGAAAGCTTCGACTTCCTTGGTTACACCCTGGGACCACGGCACCTGCCCAACGGAGGGCGCTGGTATCTAGGGGCGAGCCCGTCCAAGAAGAGTGTGCAGAGGGTCAAGGTTAAGGTTGGCGAGCTGCTTGTGCCGGGCAACAAGGGCGCCTGGGAGGAGGTACGGGTACGATTGAACCGCGTCCTGCGCGGGTGGTCGGCCTACTTTTCCTACGGGGCTCTCGCGTCCGCATACGAAGCCGTCGATCAGCATGTCTATGACCGGACGCGGCACTTCCTCCGACAACGGCACAAAGTGCAAGGGCGTGGGACGGACCGGTTCTCCCGTGATGGTGTGGACGGCGCCCGCACCGGCATCTGGCCCCCAAAGAGAGCTGTGCCAAGTTGGTTGTCGTCAAGCAACCCATCTGCAGGAGCGCCGTCCATGGGAAAGTCTATCACCGATTTATCTGAAGTCACGACCGTTGGGCTCGATCTGGCCAAGCACGTTTTCCAGGTTCACGGCGTTGATGCTTCGGGGCGCATCGTCGTGGCCAAGTCGATCAAGCGTAGCAAGCTTTTGGAGTTCTTCGCTTCGTTGCCGCCTTGCCTTGTCGGGCTCGAGGCTTGCGGGTCGGCGCATCACTGGACACGCGAATTGATCAAGCTTGGACATGACGCGCGGATGATGCCTCCGGCCTATGTGAAGCCTTATGTGCGCCGGCAGAAGAACGACGCGGCGGACGCTGCGGCGATTTGCGAGGCGGTGACACGGCCCTCCATGCGGTTCGTCGGCGTGCGCTCGCTGGAGAACCAGGCGGCGTTGATGCGTCACAAGGCGCGCGAGATGCTGGTTTCGCAACGCACGCAGCTCCTCAATGGGCTGCGCGGCCATTTGGGGGAGATCGGCGTGATCGCGGCGCAGGGGCCCAGACACGCCCGCGAATTGGCGGGACTGATCGAAGCTTGCGACGAGACGATCCCGATTGAAGTGTGCGAGGCGCTGGCGGAACTCGTCCATCAATTACATCGGCTGGATGAAGCGATTGTGCGGCTCGATCGAACGATCACGAAGATGGCGCAGCGGGATGAAACGGCGCGCCGGCTGATGAGCATACCCGGGATCGGCCCGATCACCGCCTCGGCGATGGCCGCTACCGTTCAGGACGCATCCAGCTTCGCGGGTCCGCGCGAATTCGCTGCTTTTCTCGGGCTGACGCCCAAGCAGAACTCTTCGGGCGGCAAGCAGCGGCTCGGGCGCATCTCGAAGATGGGCAATCGATACCTGCGCAAATTGCTCGTCGTGGGTGCGCATGCCGTGCTGTTTCATCGCAAACCCCATACGGACGCGCTGCGATCCTGGGCGAAGAAGCTGATCGAGAAGAAGCCCTTCAAGCTTGTCGCTGTGGCGCTTGCCAACAAAATGGCGCGCATCGCCTTCGCGATCCTGCGCGGCAAGACGAGCTATCGAGAAATTCCGGCTTAGCCAGCGCCGTAGGGTTCGCGGCCGAGGCTCGCCAAAAGCCAAGGCAGCACAGCAATCGAGGGTGACCGAGAGGTGATGCGCAGAACGCGGATTGATCCAGAAGCCCGTGGCATTGTCTGCGCAATCAAGCGCGATCCCGTGATTGGGGCAACGGATCAGCGGACAACATCAGGGCCAGCGGGGATTCAATCTCCGCGTCAAAGGCCGAAGACATGACCGCACCCACGACCAGCGCATCGTCCAAAACAGCCCTTGATCCGCGAGCGCCGTCCAGACATGAGCATGTCTTCGGGGAGTTGGCCGTGCGATGCCTTCGACGCGAGCGCGGGCGGTCGTCGCCGTGGGCCTTACGGTGAAGCCAGTCGGAAAGCCGGATGCGGGAAATCCGCACGTCCGGTTTGATGAGCGGGAAGGGAGACGGAGCCCGATCCAACGATCAGGCCACCGCGCCTCTCGTCGACTCTACGATCAAGGGTGTGAAATCGCCCGCAATAGTGGGTCTGGCGCACTTTGCGTGCAGATCTCAGTCGCCTCAGCCTGTCGCCATCAACCGAGCGCGCAGTAGATCGACCTTGGCACGCCCATACATCTGCCGTTTCACGAGCTTCAATTTGGTGACTTGGCCCTCAGTCTGTCCATTGGACCACGGCTCGATGACGGCCGCTGTCACGGCCGCTTTGTCAGCCGCAATGCCTTCGGCGAAGGCGGACATCTCGCTCTTTGCGGCATCGCTGAGCCATGGGTCGAGGAGGTCATGCTTTTTTGCCGAG
>CBDIBY010000008.1:0-349743 GCA_965277115.1 Lichenihabitans sp.
GATCGCTTCGAGGTCTCGATCGTGCCCGGCGTCACCGGCATGTCCGGCTGCTGGGCGGCGGCCGGCGCGCCGATGACCTGGGGCGACGACGTACTCACCGTCCTGCCCGGCACGCTCGATGCCGGCCAGCTGCGCGAGCGCATGGCCGCCACGGATGCGCTGGTCGTCATGAAGCTCGGACATAACCTCGGCAAGGTGCGCTCCGCGCTCGCCGCCACCGGCCTGCTCGATCGCGCCCTCTATGTCGAGCGTGGCACCATGGCGCAGGAGCGCGTCATGCGCCTCGTCGACAAGCCGAGCGACGAAGCACCCTATTTCGCCGTCGTGCTGGTACCGGGTCGCGGCCGGGCGCCGGGCCGGGAGGGCGGCCCATGACCGGGTCGCTCGCCGTCGTCGGGCTTGGCCCCGGTCCCGCCGCGTGGCTGACGCCCGAGGCCGAGGCCGTCCTGGCGGAGGCGACCGATCTCGTCGGCTACGCGCCCTATGTGGCGCGGGTGCTGGAGCGGCCCGGACTCGCCCGCCACCCATCCGACAACCGCGCCGAGCTCGACCGGGCGCGCCTCGCCTTCGGTCTCGCGGCCGAGGGTCGTCAGGTGGCGGTCGTGTCGGGCGGCGACCCCGGCGTCTTCGCCATGGCGGCGGCGGTCGTCGAGGCGCTCGATGCCGAGCCGGCCTTCCGGGTCGTGCCGCTGCGCGTGCTGCCGGGCATCACCGCCATGCAGGCCGCGGCCGCCCGGCTCGGTGCGCCGCTCGGCCACGACTTCTGCGCCATCTCGCTTTCCGACAACCTGAAGCCCTGGGGGGTCGTGCTGCGGCGCCTGCAGGCCGCGGCCGAGGGCGACTTCGTCATCGCGCTCTACAATCCGGCCTCGCGGGCCCGGCCCGGCCGGCTGGCGGAGGCGTTCACACATCTGCGGGAGCTGAAGGACGGCCGGACGCCGCTGGCTTTCGCCCGCGCGGTCGGCCGGCCCGACGAGCGCCTTCACCTGACGACGCTCGGCGAGGCCGATGCGTCCCTCGCCGACATGGCGACGCTCGTCATCATCGGCTCGAGCGAGACCCGCTATGTCGAGGGCGGAGCCGGGCGCCGGTGGATGCTGACGCCGCGCAGCTACGGTGGGGAGGCGGGACGGTGAACCCCTCGTCCGCCCCTTCGGGGCACCTTCTCCCGCAAGGGGAGAAGGATGTCCGGCGAGAGTGGCGCCCTTCTCCCCTTGCGGGAGAAGGTACTTCTGCGAAAGCAGGGGTGGATGAGGGGTTAAATCGTCGTCTTGATCCCGTCGATCCAGGTCAGCACCGCGTCGAGCGTGGTAAAGGTCGTGCCACCAGTAGCGGTCGGCCGCTCCACCATCACGACCGGCAAGCCGAGGGTGCGGGCCGCGTCGAGCTTGGCTCGATCGCCGCCGCTTTCCTTGGTGACCAGCATCTCGATGCTATGCCGCCGCATCAAGGCCTCCTCGGCTGCCATGTCGAAGGGGCCGCGCGCCAGCAGGATCTCGCAGGACGGCGGTCGATCGGTCTCGGGCGGCGGATCGATGCTGCGCAGCAGGTAGTTGTGCTGCGGCGCCGCCTTGAAGGCGGCCAGGCCGAGCCGGCCGCTGGTCAGGAACACCCGCCGCGGGGCCAGCCCGAGCGCCTCTGCGGCGGCGTGGAGGTCCGGCACACGCCGCCAGTCGTCGCCGGGGTGCGGTCCCCATGGTGCGCGGGTGAAGGTGGCGAGCGGCACGCCGGCCTCGGCGCAGGCCGCGGCGGCGTGCGCCGACATGCGAGCCGCGAACGGATGGGTGGCATCGACGACGGCATCGACGCCGTTCGCCCGAAGATAGCGGACGAGCCCTTCGGCCCCGCCGAAGCCGCCGATACGATAGGGGATCGGCGGCAGCACCGGGCGCTCGGTCCGGCCGGCCAGCGACAGGATCGGCGCGATGTCACGCCGCCCGGCGAGATGCCGCGCCAGGGCCG
This sequence comes from Lichenihabitans sp., assembly GCA_965277115.1. Lineage (GTDB taxonomy): Bacteria > Pseudomonadota > Alphaproteobacteria > Rhizobiales > Beijerinckiaceae > Lichenihabitans. The sequence continues at coordinate 1,963 of CBDIBY010000008.1, forward strand.
CGGCTTCGGTCGTGCCCCCGAGGATCAGAAAGCGCATTCAATCATCGCGGTGACGCCGTGAGCGGGGAGGCGCCCTGGCTGACGCTGGTCGGCATCGGCGAGGACGGCCTTGACGGCCTCTCCCATGCGGCGCGGCGCGCCCTTGCGCAAGCCGAACTCGTCGTCGGCGGCCGGCGCCACTTCGGCCTCGTCGGCGCGACCGAGGCCGAGATCTTGACCTGGGCCTCGCCCATCGAAGCCACCTTTCCGGCAATCCTGGCGCGGCGCGGGCGACCGGTCTGCGTGCTGGCGAGCGGCGACCCCTTCTGCTTCGGCGTCGGTTCGACGCTGGCCCGTCACCTTCCGGTGGCCGAAATGCGCTGCTACCCGCAGCCATCGGCCTTCAGCCTCGCGACGGCGCGACTCGGCTGGGCGCAGCAGGATTGCGCGCTGCTGTCGTGCTGCGGGCGGCCCGTCGAGGCCATCGTGCGGGCGTTCCATCCCGGCGCCCGGCTGCTCGTCCTGTCCGCCGACGATGCGACGCCGATTGCTGTCGCACGACTGTTGAACGCCCACGGTTGCGGACCGTCGCGCATGATCCTTTGCGAAGCCATGGGCGGCCCGCGTGAGCGGCTGCGGGAGACGTCGGCCGACGATTTCGCCCTCGGCGACATCGATCCGCTCAATACGATCGCGATCGAGGTCAAGGCCGGACCGGACGCGCGGTTGCCCTCGCTCGTGCCGGGGCGACCCGACAAAAGCTTCGAGACGGACGGGCAGATCACCAAGCGCGAGGTCCGCGCCGTCACTATGGCAAAGCTCGCGCCGCGGCGCGGTGAACGCTTGTGGGACGTCGGTGCCGGCTCGGGCTCGGTCGGGATCGAATGGATGCTGGCCGATCCGTCGAACCGGGCGGTCGCCGTGGAGCGTCACACGGAGCGCGCGGCGCGCATCGCCCGCAATGCCGGGACCTTCGGCGTGCCAGGGCTCGATGTCGTCGAGGGGGCGGCACCGGCGGCGCTCGCCGGCTTGCCGCCGCCCGACGCGGTCTTCATCGGCGGGGGAGCGACCGAGCCGGGCATCATCGATGCCTCTATGACGGCGCTTCCTGCCGGCGGCCGGCTGGTGATCAATGCCGTGACGATCGAGACGCAGGCCGTGCTCGCCGGTCTCCATGCGCGCCACGGCGGCAGCCTCGTGCTCTTGCAGATTGCCGAGGCTGCGCCGGTCGGGACCTTCCATGGCTTCCGTCCGGCCATGCCGGTCGTGCAATGGGCCTGGGTGAAGCCGTGATCGCCGTGGGCCTGGGCTTCCGCAAGGCCTGCACGGCCGAGACGCTCGTCGGTCTCGTCCGGCGCGCCCTCGCCGAGGCCGGGCTGCCGCAGGCCACGCTGCTGGCGACCATCGCCGAGAAGGACAGGCCTGTGCTGCATCAGGCTGCGGCGCAGCTCGGCCTGCCGGTGAAGATCCTGCCCAAGGCCGCCATGTCAGGGGCCGAGGACCGCCTTACGATCCGCTCCGAGCGGGTCCAGGCCTGTCTCGGCATCCCCTCAGTGGCGGAGGCGGCGGCCCTGACGGCGGCGGGACCGGGCGCTCGATTGAGCCTGGCCCGCATCGGCACGGCCGACGCCACCTGCGCGGTCGCCGCCTCGGCGGACGAGCCATGACGATCCACTTCATCGGCGCCGGCCCCGGCGCGCCCGACCTCATCACCCTGCGCGGCCGCGATCTCCTGGCGCGCTGTCCGGTCTGCCTCTATGCCGGCTCGCTGGTGCCGCGCGCCTTGCTCGATCATTGCCCGTCCGGCGCGCGCATCGTCGACACCGCGCCGATGACGCTCGAGAGCATCGTCGCCGAATTCGAGGCGGCGCATGCGGCAGGGCTCGACGTGACGCGGCTCCATTCCGGCGACCTGTCGATCTGGAGCGCGCTCGGCGAGCAGCTCCGCGCGCTCGACCGCTGCGGCATTCCTCACACCATCACGCCCGGCGTGCCGGCCTTCGCGGCGGCGGCGGCGGCGCTCGGCGTGGAACTGACCTTGCCGGAGGTCGCGCAATCCCTGGTGCTGACGCGCACGAGCGGCAGGGCTTCGGCCATGCCGGCGACGGAGACGCTCGCCGGTTTCGCGGCGACGGGCGCGACGCTCGCCATCCATCTCTCGATCCACGCGCTCGACAAGGTCGTGGCCGAGCTTCTGCCGAGCCATGGGGCGGACTGTCCCGCGGCCATCGTCTACCGGGCCTCCTGGCCCGAGGAGCAGGTGCTGCGCGGCACGCTCGGCACCATCGCGGGCCTGGTCGCCGCCGCACCGATCGAGCGCACCGCGCTGATCCTTGTCGGCCGCGTGCTTGGCGCCCGCGACTTCCGTGCCTCGGCGCTCTACGATGCCGATTATCACCGGCGCTTCCGCGAAGGGCAAGACGATGTCTGAACCCTCCCGCTCCGGCCGGGATGACACGCCGTGACCGATCCGCTCGACATCCTCGGCCGGGCCGGCGCCCTGCCGGCCTTCGCGCGGGGCACGGTCTGGCTCGTCGGCGCCGGGCCGGGCGACCCGGGCCTGCTGACGCTCCATGCCGTCGACGCGTTGCGGCAGGCCGACGTCATCGTCTATGACGCACTCGTCGGCGAGGAGATCATGGGTTTCGCCAACCCGGCGGCGACGCGCGAATTCGCGGGCAAGCGCGGCGGACTGCCCTCGCCCAAGCAGCGCGACATCACCGAACGGCTGATCGAGCTCGCCCGCGAGGGCCGACGCGTGCTGCGGCTCAAGGGCGGCGACCCGTTCGTCTTCGGGCGCGGCGGCGAGGAGGCCCTGGCGCTGGTCAAGGCCGGCATAAAGTTCCGCGTGGTGCCGGGCATCACGGCGGGGATCGGCGGCCTCGCCTATGCGGCGGTGCCGGCGACGACGCGCGACACCAACCATGGAGTGATCCTGGCGACCGGCCATTTCGCCACCCGGCAGGACTCCTGCGACTGGGGCGCCTTGGCGCGCACCGGCCTGCCGATCATCCTTTACATGGGCATGACCTTCCTCGACGCGATCGCGACGGCGCTGATCGAGGGGGGAAGCGCCCCGGACACGCAGGTCGCCATCGTCGCCGATGCGACGACGCCGAAGCAGCGCGTGCTGCGCACGACGCTTCGCCGTGCCGGGGCGGATGCCGACGCCCAAGGCTTCAAGGCGCCGGCGATCGTCGCGATCGGCGCCATCGCGGCGCTGCACGACCTGTTGGCAGCGGGCATGGTGCCGACACGCGAGACGGCGCCGTGACGTCGGGCGTCCTCGTCGCAGCGGCGCGTTCGGGCAGCGGCAAGACGGTCGCGACGCTCGGCCTGATGCGGGCCTTCCGCCGCGACGGCCTCGTCGTCGCCGGGCTCAAGAACGGTCCGGACTATATCGACCCGGCCTTCCATGCCGCCGCCACCGGCCGTTCCAGCGTCAATATCGACACCTGGGCCATGTCCGCCGCGCTCGCCGCGAGCCTTGCCGCCGGGGCGCGGGTGGGGGCCGACCTCGTCATCGGTGAAGGCTCGATGGGACTTTATGACGGCGTGCCGGCGCCGCGCGGGCGAAGCGGATCGTCGGCCGACACGGCGGCACTCCTCGGCCTCCCGGTGCTGCTCGTGCATGATTGTTCCGGCCAATCGCAGTCGGCGGCCGCGCAGCTCATGGGTTGCGCGACCTACGACCCGCGCCTCAAGATCGCCGGCGTGATCCTCAACCGCATTGGCAGCGAGCGGCATCGCCGCCTGGCGTGGGACGCCGTCGAAGCCGCCGGGCTGACGGTTTTCGGTGCTTTGCCACGCGACGCGGCGCTGGCGTTGCCGGAGCGGCACCTCGGGCTCGTCCAGGCCGGCGAGACGGCGGATCTCGACACGAAGCTCGATGGTTTTGCCGACATCGTGGCGCGCCACGTCGATCTCGACGCGGTCTTGGCCGCAGGTCGGGGCATCGCGGAGATGGCAACAGAAGCGCCGCACGGCCCGGCGCTGCCGCCGCCCGGCAGAAAAATTGCCATCGCCCGCGATGCGGCCTTCTCCTTCCTTTATCCGCACGTGCTCGACGGCTGGCGGCGGGCCGGCGCCGAACTCCTGTTCTTCTCGCCTCTTGCCGACGAGCCGCCGCCCGAGTCGGCCGATGCCTGCTGGCTGGCGGGCGGTTATCCGGAACTGCATGGCGCCCGCCTCGCGGCTGCCTCGCGCTTCATGGCGGGCTTGCGCGAGTTCGCCCGGACGCGGCCGGTGCATGGCGAATGCGGCGGCTACATGGTGCTTGGACGGGCGCTCATCGATGCCGACGGTGTCTCCCATCCGATGGCGGGCTTGCTGTCGGTCGCGACGAGTTTCGCGCGGCGCAAGATGAACCTCGGCTATCGGGACGCAAGACTGCTCGCCGATGGCTGTCTCGGGCTGGTGGGGACGCGGCTGCGGGGGCACGAGTTCCACTATGCCATGGTGACCGATCCGGGCGGGGACCCACCCTTCGCCGAGGTCGAGGATGCCTACGGTTCCACCGCCGTTCCGGCCGGCGGCCGTCGCGGAAATGTCACGGGCAGTTTTTTCCATGTCCTCGCGGAGGCGCGCTCGTGAAAAACGATTAACGATCGTTAAGCCGCTGTTAAGCTTGAGGGCGCGACTTTATCGAATGGCTGAACCACCGGCCGGGGTGCCCTCCATATGTGCCGCTGGATCGCGTATCAAGGTGAGCCGACCTTCCTCGATGCGCTGGTGGCCGAGCCGGCCCATTCGCTGATCGCCCAATCGCTGCGCGCCACAGAGGCCAAGGTCGCTACCAACGGCGACGGCTTCGGGGTCGGCTGGTACGGCGACCGCGCCGTGCCGGGCGTCTATCGCGAGATACGCCCCGCCTGGTCGGACGAGAACCTGCGCTCGCTCTGCCACCAGGTCCGCTCGTCGCTGTTCTTCGCTCATGTGCGGGCCTCGACCGGGCCAGCCATCGCTCGCGCCAACTGCCATCCCTTCTCGGTCGGCCGCTTCATGTTCATGCACAACGGACAGGTCGGGCAATATTGCGCCATCAAGCGGCGGCTCGAAGCGCTGATTCCGGACGATTATTATCATGACCGGGCCGGGACGACGGATTCGGAGGCGTTGTTCCTGGCGAGCTTCGGCTTCGGGCTCGCGGCCGACCCCGTGGGCGCCTTGGCGCGCACGCTCGACGCTGTCCACGGCCTGATGGCCCAGGCCGGCCTCACGGAGCCCTTGAGATTCACCGCCGCCCTGACCGACGGGCGCGACCTCCACGCCATCCGCTGGGCCAGCGACGGCCATGCGCCGACGCTCTACTGGCGGCAGAACGCCGGCAGCATCATCATCGTCTCGGAGCCGCTCGACGGCGCGCGTGCGCAGTGGCGCGAGGTGCCGCAAGGCTGCGTGCTCACGGCGCGGGACGGGCAGTGCCTCACGATCACGCCCTTCGGGGACAGCCTGGCCGCCGCGGCCTGACGGAGATCCGACCCGCCGCGGCGATCAGGCCGCCTCGCGGACCGCTCCGGTTTCGTGCACTATCGTCACGTCGCCGACCTGAGCGGCACGAGCGGCGGAGCGAAGGAATGAGCCACGACCACGAGGCGAGCGAACGCTGGAAGCACGACGGCGTGCGGGTGGTGCCCGGCGGTTCGCTCGATGCGAATACCGCGCAGACCCCCGGCATGGACCGCCAGGGGGCAATCGATTTCGCGCGTGTCGGCGCCAGAAAACTCTGGGCCGGAACGGTGAAGATCCACCCCGATGCCAAGACCGGCGCCCATCATCACGGCGCGCTCGAAAGCGTGATCTACGTGGTGCGTGGCAAGGCGCGCATGCGCTGGGGCGAGAGCTTGGAATTCACCGCGGAGGCCGGGCCCGGCGATTTCATCTATATCCCGCCCTACGTGCCTCACCAGGAGATCAACGCCAGCCCGGACGAGGTGCTCGACTGCGTGCTGGTGCGCAGCGACGGCGAGGCCGTCGTGGTCAATCTCGACATCACACCCGTCGAGACGCCGACCGCCGTCGCCTGGATCGACCCGATCCACCACGCCTCGTGAACGGCTTCAGGTGTCGAGCGGCTTGAGCCCCGCCTCGATCTCGGCGCGCCGGCCTTCGAGGAAGGGCGGCAGCGCCAGCTTGCGGCCCAGGGTGGCGAGCGGTTCGTCGACGGCGAAGCCCGGGCCGTCGGTGGCGATCTCGAACAGGATGCCGCCCGGCTCGCGGAAATAGAGGCTGCGGAAATAGAAGCGGTCGACAGGGCCGCTCGAGGGGATGCGCAACGCCTGCAGACGGTCGGCCCAGTATCGATAACCGGCTTCGTCCGGCGTGCGGAAGGCGACGTGGTGCACCGCGCCGGCACCCTGTCGCGCTCTCGGCAGGTCGGGCTCGACCTTCACGTGCAGTTCCCGCGCGGTCTCGCCGCCGCCCGCCATGGCATAGACATGGGTCTCGGCATAGGTCCTGACCGGTTCCATGGTCATCACTTCGCGCAGCACGCGATCGGTCGGCTCCAGCGCGGGAACACTGAGGGTGACCGCGCCGAGGCCGAGGATCTGGTAGTCCCTGGCGACCGGACTGTCCGCCCAGGGGTGATGCGGCTCCGAGCCGGGATCGGCGACGAGGCTCAGCCGCTGCCCTTCCGGATCCTCGAAATCGAGCACCCATCGGCCGTCGCGTTCCATGATCTCGTCAGTTTCGATCAAGTGCCTGGCGAGATGCGCGGCCCACCAGTCGAGCCCGTCCCGACCGGGGACGCGCAATCCGGTGCGCACGATGGCCGAGGTGCCACGCCGTTCACGCCCCACCGGCCAGTCGAAGAAGGTCACGTCCAACCCCGGCGAGGCCAGTCCGTCGGCATAGAAGAGGTGATAGGCCGAGACGTCGTCCTGATTGACGGTCTTCTTGACGAGCCTCAGGCCGAGCACCTGCGTGTAGAACCGATGATTGCCCGGCGCGTCCGCGGTGATCGCCGTCAGGTGATGGAAGCCGGTGAGTTGCACGCGCGAGGCTCCTGCAACGAAGATGGGCGCCTTCGAGAAGGCGCCCATCTTAATAGTCTGTCTTGGTGCGATAAGCGAAATCGCGCCGCGCTACGCGGCTCGTCTTACGAGCCGGATGATCAGCAGAAGGACGACCGCGCCGATGACCGCGTCGATGATCGCCGCGATATAGCCCGTACCGAGATGAATACCGATCGTCGGCAGCAGGTATCCCGCGATGATGGCGCCGACGATGCCGACGATGATGTCGCCGATCAGGCCGAACCCGCCGCCTTGGACGAGCAGGCCCGCCAGCCACCCCGCGATGCCGCCCACGATAATCCAGGCAATGATTGATCCGCCGTCCATTGTCAGCTCCTTGAACCCATGCCCCCGCCGTTGTCCGGCTGCTGCAGAAATCCGTGGGCGTCGCAAAGGTTCCGATCTCCGGCGGAAGACGGCCGAAAAGTGGCAGGCCTTCGCCGGTGGCGGCGTCGATCAGGCGATGATGTCGGGTGTCACCTGATCTTCAAGGAAGCTGATTCGGTCCCGCAACACGAGCTTGCGCTTCTTGAAGCGCTGCACCTGCAGCTGATCGATCGTTCCGAGCTGGACCAGGGCCTCGATGGCCGCGTCGAGATCGCGATGTTCCTCGCGCAGCTTGTCGATTTCGGCACGGAACGATGCGCGCTCATCGTCGGTCAGATCCTTGGCCATCCGCAACCTGCCTTCGTGACGCGGCATCGGGAGGGGCCGTATCCGGCACCCCGCGATGCTGGCCGCATTATCGCCTCGAACCCCGCCGCCCCGCAAGACGGGCCACCGGCCCAATAGGGTGATCGCATTTGAACGTCATCGTCTATGCGAGGCGCAAATCCCTCCCCGGCAACGGGGAAGGTGTCACGGCGAAGCCGGGACGGATGGGGTTCTCCACCCGGAATCGCCCCTTCCGACGCCCTGCGGGCACCACCTTCCCCGCCACCGGGGAAGGAAAACGCGGCCGTACGACTGGCTGAAATCCAAATGCGATTACCCTGCCGGTCCAAGTCGATCGTATCAGGTCGTTTCATGTCGGGCACGGCCAGGCACATCCCTCTCCGCTCATTCCCGCGGAAGCGGGACTCCTGAGAACAGTGACATCCTCCGATGCGGACGGGCTGCGGCCGCCATGTTGCGCTGGATTCCCGCTTCCGCGGAAATGAGCGGCATCCTGAAGTCCTTCCGAATATTGCTCAGGCTTTGGCCGAGTGCCTCGCCGCCGGCCAGCCGGCATGCAACTCTCACTCCGGTCGACCGTTGGGCCGTTGCGGAGACAAGGCGCCCCGAGTGGCACCCCCGACGAGACATTTCACCCTCTGTCGGCCCGCGGTTCGATGTCCTCGCATGCAAGGCGCTCATGAGCCAGGATCATTACGACATTATCGTCATCGGCAGTGGTCCCGGCGGCGGTTCGGTGGTGCATCGGCTGGCGCCGAGCGGCAAGCGCATCCTGGTGCTGGAGCGCGGCGGCTACCTGCCGCGCGAGCGCCGCAACTGGGACGCGCAAAGCGTCTTCGTCGAGGGGGTCTACCAGACCGACGAATGGTGGTACGGCCGCGACGGCTCGAAATTCCATCCCGGCCTCCACTATTACGTCGGCGGCAATTCCAAGGTCTACGGCGCCGCGCTGTTCCGCATGCGGGAGCGCGATTTCGGCGAGATCCACCACAGCGAAGGGCTCTCGCCCGCTTGGCCGCTCGACTACAAGGACTTCGAGCCGCATTACGCGGCGGCCGAGAGGCTGTTCCATGTCCATGGCCGGCGGGGCGAAGACCCCAACGAGCCCGTCTCGACCGGTCCGTTCCCCTACGAGGCGGTGTCGCACGAGCCGTTGATCGAAAAACTCAGCGACGATTTCCGCGGCCAGGGGCTTCATCCGTTCCATCTGCCGCTCGGCATCCTCCTCGACGAGGCGAACGGCAGGCCGACGCCGCAGAGCATCTGCATGCGCTGCGACGCCTTCGACGGCTTCCCCTGCCTGCTCAACGGCAAGGCCGACGCCCAGGTGATCTGCATCGACCCGACGCTGGCCCGCCATGGCAACGTGACGCTGCTCACCGGCGCCTATGCGAGCCGGCTCGAAACCGACCCTTCGGGCAAGTCCGTCACTTCGGTCCATGTGGAGCGCGACGGTCGGCAGGAGCGCTATTCGGCCGATGTCGTGGTCGTCGCCTGCGGCGCGCTGAGCTCGGCTCTGCTGCTGCTGCGCTCGCCCGGGCCCGGCCACGAGAACGGGCTTGCCAACGGCTCGGACCAGGTCGGCCGCAATTACATGCGGCACAACCAGTCGGTGCTCATGGCCTTCCTGAAGAACCCCAATACCACGGTCTTCCAGAAGACGCTGGCGGTCAGCGATTTCTATTTCGGCAGCGACGACTGGGATTTCCCGCTCGGCCTCATCCAGATGTGCGCCAAGACGAGCGGTGCGCAGATCCGCGGCGAGGAGGTGCCGAACTGGCTCGATGGCCTCCTGCCCGATACGCCCTTCGATAAGCTGGCCGGTCACGCCCTCGACTTCTGGCTGTCGAGCGAGGACCTGCCGCACCCGGACAACCGCATCGCCTACGACGGTGACCGGGTGGTGCTCGACCTGCACGAGACCAACATGGAAGCCCACCGCGGGCTCAAGACGACGCTCCGGCAGATCATGAGCAAGGCCGGCGCCGCGCCCTTCCTGCTCGAACGCAGCCTCTATCTCGGCAAGGACATCCCGATTGGCGGCACGGCGCACCAGGCCGGCACGCTGCGCTTCGGCACCGATCCGAGAAGCTCGGTGCTCGATACGAACTGCAAGGCGCACGAACTCGACAACCTCTACGTGACCGACGCGGGCTTCTTCCCGTCGATCGGCGCGGTCAACCCGACGCTCACCATCATCGCCAATGCGTTGCGGGTGGCCGATCACCTGCGCGAGCGGCTGGGGATCATGGATCGGCCGGCGGGGGAACCGGCGGTCGGCAACAGCCATGTGCTCGGCGCGATGCAAGCCGCGGGAGCGGCGGCATGAACTGGCTCGATTTCGTCGCCCCCCAGCTCCTGGCCCGCATCTGCCTCGTCTGCCTGTTTCCCTTCAGCGGGATCGACAAGATCATCAATTGGGACGAGGCGCTGGCCCAGGCAAAATCGAGTTTCATTCCCGGCGGAGCCATCCTGGTCGTCATCGGCATGGGGGTCGAGTTCGTCACGCCGGTGATGATCGTCATCGGTTGGCACGACCGGCTCGCGGCCTTCGTGCTGGCGGGGTTCTGCGTGGTGACAGCATTGCTCTATCACCAGTTCTGGGCCTTCGGCGATTTCTGGGCTAAGGCGAGGAGCCAGGGCCGCGAGCATTTCTGGGAGTTCCTGAAGAATTTTTGCGTGGCGGGCGGCCTCGGGTTGCTGATCGTCGGGCAGCAATGGGCGCCGGCAAGCTCCGTCCTGCACGATCCGCTCTCCGCGGCCCCGTTCGCGGCGACCCCCACCGCGACGCCATGAGCGAGATGTTCGAGATCCTCGACCCGCGGTTCAGGCGGCTGGTGCTGCCCAACGCGGCGCTCGAAACACTCGGCGAGGGCTTTCGCTGGCTCGAAGGGCCGGTGTGGTTCGGCGACCACCAAACGCTGCTCGTCAGCGATCTGCCGAACGATCGCGTGATGCGCTGGAGCGCCACGGGCGGCATCTCTGTCTTCCGCCAGCCATCGGGCTTCGAGAACGGCCACGCGCGCGACCGCGAGGGCCGGCTGATCTCCTGCTCGCATCACGGCCGCCTCACCCGCACCGAGCTCGACGGCCGTGTGACGGTGCTGGCCGAGCGCTACCGCGGCAAGCCGCTCAATTCGCCGAACGACGTCGTGGTGAAATCGGACGGCTCGATCTGGTTCACCGACCCGCATTATGGGCTCAATACCGATTACGAAGGCGGCAAGCGCGAGGCGCAGCTTCCGCCCGGCCTGTATCGCCTGGATCCTGGATCGGGCGAACTCGACCTCGTCGCCGACGACTTCCAGGGCCCCAACGGCCTCGCCTTCTCGCCCGACGAGACCAGGCTCTACGTGGCGGAGACCGGCGTCGAGTTCGACCCCGAGCCCACGCAATATATCCGGCTGTTCGATGTCGTCGAGGAGGGGCGGCGGTTGCGCAACGGCCGGCCCTTTCACAAGGTCAGTCCCGGCGACGCCGATGGGTTCCGGCTCGACAGCGAGGGCAATCTCTGGAGCAGCGCCGCCGACGGGGTGCATTGCATCGACCCGGCGGGCGACCTCCTCGGCAAGATCAAGGTGCCGAGCCTCGTCTCGAACCTCTGCTTCGGCGGCCGCAACCGAGCGCAGCTGTTCCTCTGCGCCTCGCATACGCTCTATGCGATCTACACCAATACGCGCGGGGCCCTGCGGCTGTGACGATCCCCCTCGCCATCCGCCGCCTGTCCTTCAACGCTGCCGACCTCGGGCGCGCGGGCGCCTTCTACGCGGCTCTCGGTTTCACCCCTGTCGAGACTGGCCCTGTCGGCACCGACGACCTCGCGATGCTCGGCCTTCCGGCATCGCGAGCCTCGCGTCTTCGCATGAGGCTCGGGGCGCAGGAGGTCGAGTTCCTGGCGTTCGATCCGCCCGGCCGTCCCTATCCGCCGGGCAGCACCTCGAGCGACCTTTGGTTCCAGCATATCGCCATCGCGGTCGGCGACATGCGCGAAGCCCACCTGCGGCTCATGGCGGCCGGCGGCGCGACCCCGATCACCGAGGGCGGTCCGCAGCACCTGCCGCCAAACACCGGCGGCGTGACCGCCTTCAAGTTCCGCGATCCTGACGGCCATCCGCTTGAATTCCTCGCATTTCCTCCGGGCGTCGGCGATCCCGCGTGGCAGAAGCCGAGTGGCGGCTCGCCTTTCGTGGGGATTGATCATACGGCGATCTCGGTCGGCGACCTCGATCGCAGCCGCGCCTATTACGAGGCTCTGGGGTTTCGGCAATCCTCCCATTCCCTGAACCGCGGCCCGGAGCAGCAGCGGCTTGACGATGTCACCGGCGACGTCGCCGACGTCGTCGGCCTGAGCCTGGCCGCGCCGACCCCGCACCTCGAACTGCTGGCCTATCGCACCGGGCTTCGTCGCCCGATCCCGGCCGACCAGCGCCCCGACGACATCGCGGCGACCCGCCTCGTGCTGCGGCGCGATTCGCCAGGCGAGCCGCCGTGCCTCGCTCGCGATCCGGACGGCCATCTCCTTCTCGTGGAGTGTTAGCGTCCTGGCTCCGAGAGGAGCGCCGACGCGAAGACTTGGTTGATTTTTCCCTAATGCGCCACGCGCGGGGCCGGTCATGCCAGCTTCGGGCAAGCTCGCGATCGCACCATCTGTCGACACAAGGGAGACGAGCCATGAATATCGAGGCCCGCACCAATCGTTACGCCCCCGTCGCGGCCGACTTCGCCCGAGCGCGCACCCGTGCCTATCGGGCCGCTATGGTGGACCAGGCCGGGGCCACCGCCGGCAGCCGATACGGGACCCTAGCGGTCGTTCCTCGCCAAACGATTAACGAGGCTGAAGGTCGGGTCGTGCCGGCATTGTCTTTGTCATCGAACCTCGCCGTGCTGGACATCAATGCCCTCTTGGAAGCCGGAGCGGTATCCTTCGCGACATCGCCCCGTTCGACTGTATCGTCCCGCCCGGCGCCGACGGCGGCCGATGCGGATGCGGCCGACTCCATCGACGGGCTCTTGAGCCGCATGCTGGCCATCGGCTGAGCCGACGCTGCCGGTCGCGAAGATGTGAAGGCATCGACGCCAGACAATTGTTCGCTCGCCACAATGGCAATGTCATCTTTCCGTCGTGACGGGCGTTGACTCGTCACGCTGCGAGAAGGAGATCAGGATGTCGATGCAAGGTCATCTGTCGGAATTGACCCGCCGCCACCAGGCGCTCGAAAAACAGATCGAACTCGAGAAGACGCATCCTTCGACCGACCTGCTCAGGCTTACCGAACTCAAGCGCAAGAAACTGATTCTAAAAGACGAAATCGCGAAATTCCGTCACTGACGATCGGACTGCCGTGAGGGTCGCTCGCCACCGGACCGCGCGCCCTACGGTCGCCCGGCGTGGTCGGCACCGGCTTGATTGGCGGGCAGCCACCGAAGATCCGCCGCCTCGACCTGACCAAAGGTTAACGTGATTGGGCGCGATTTGGTCACCTTCGTCGGTTAGCTTTGCATTAACCGGGCGAGGGTGCCCACCGACAATAGCAAACACGCCCCCTGTAAAAGGCCGACCGTTTCTCCTACATGAAAATGTTGGCGACCGGCTGAATCAGGGGTCGCGGTAGCCCGCTTGTTGGGGCTACGGAAGGAGATTGTAATGGCCTATGCGCTTCCGATCATTTCGGGCGAAAGCGGGCTGACACGCTATCTGAATGAAATTCGCCGATTCCCGATGCTGGAGCCACAGCAGGAATATATGCTGGCCAAGCGTTGGCGCGAGCATGAGGATCGGGCGGCGGCCCAGGAATTGGTGACGTCCCATCTGCGTCTCGTGGCCAAGATCGCCATGGGATATCGGGGCTACGGATTGCCGATCGGCGAGGTGATCTCCGAAGGCAATGTCGGGCTCATGCAGGCGGTGAAGCGATTCGAGCCCGACAAGGGATTCCGTCTCGCGACTTACGCGATCTGGTGGATCCGTGCCTCGATCCAGGAATATATCCTGCGATCGTGGTCGCTGGTGAAGATGGGAACGACCGCCAGCCAGAAGAAGCTGTTCTTCAACCTTCGCAAGGCCAAGAGCCAGATCTCCGCGTTGGAAGAGGGCGATCTGCACCCCGACCATGTCGCCACGATCGCGACCAAGCTCGGCGTGTCGCAGCAGGATGTCGTCGACATGAACCGCCGTCTCGGCGGCGACACCTCGCTCAACGCGCCGATGCGCGAGGAAGGCGAGGGCGAATGGCAGGATTGGCTCGTCGACGGTTCGACCAGCCAGGAGGTCATTCTGGCCGACGAACAGGAGCGGGAGAATCGGCACGATGCGCTCTCGGGAGCGTTGCAGGTGCTGAACGCCCGCGAGCGCCGCATCTTCGAGGCGCGCCGCCTTGCCGAGGATCCGATCACGCTGGAGCAGCTCTCGGAGGAGTTCAACATCTCGCGGGAACGCGTCCGGCAGATCGAGGTTCGGGCCTTCGAGAAGGTCCAGGCCGCGGTCAAGGCGGGCATCGCGAAGATCGAGGCCCTGCCGCCGAAGCCGCCGGGCAACTCTCGCGCGGCACTCGCGGCGCATTGATCGTGCGACTCATGCCGGCGGCCTGAATTTGGCTCCGATGGCGCCGGCAAGCTCACCCCGCAAGTCAAAAAGTCCAGGTTGACGATTGCGGGGCGAACCCTTCATCCACGCTTGCGGGGAGATGGGAACCTTCCGAGGCTGTCGCGCCGGTCGGCTTCACACCCCTGGGCGCCGCTGGCCTATTCCCAGGACTTGACTGCGTCGTCGATGACGCGTTGGCCGGTCGAGCCCTTTTCAAAGGTGATCTTGGCGACCTTGCCCGACGTGAAGAGAAGCGACACGTCGACCCAGTTGCGCTGTTCCAGGAGCGCGAGATTGCCGGGTTCGGCGGCGCCGTGGGACAGGCCGACGAGGAAGTAGTCCTGGGTGATGGCCACGGGAACCCCGACCAGCGGGTCTCCGGTCGGCGTGCTGTCGTCCTTGCGCATCTCAGGAACGTTGATCTGCTTGATGGGACCGAGCGTATTGCCGGCCTGCGGAGTGAAGTGGAACTCCATCGTGTGCGACGCTGGGAATTGCGGTTCCGTATTCTTCTTCAGCACCAGACTCATCGACAGCCCCGCGTCCGGAATGTCGACGTCCGCCCGCACCGCCGTCGACAGCGGCTGGTCCTGGCCCGGGCTGACGCTTTCCGTACGCCACACGACGGTCCCCACATAGGTCTTTACCTTCTGCGGATCCTGCGGCGCGTCGACGAGGAGAGCCGCCCGTTGCGACACGGGGATCACCGGCGTCTCGACCACATCGCTGCCCCCCGGGCTCTGCGGCTGGACCGGTGCCGCAGATCCGGACGGTGTCGAAGGCTCGGCCGAGGTCGAGGAGGGCGTCGCCTGGTCAGCGGGGGCCTGCGCAGCCGTCTCTGGGGCGGCTCCGGGCTGCGCCGAGACTTGTTGGCCCGCTGTGTTCGGGGCATCGGCGCGGCCTACGATCTTGCCCGGATTGTCCGGCGCGGCGACGACGGGCGGTCCGTTCGCGGCCGTTACCTCCTGCGGCTGATCGCGCAGCCGATAGGCGGCGACCGCGATGCCGGCAGCAATCAGGACCAGGATGGCGAGCCCGGCATAGAAGCCGGCGCCCCGTTTCCTCATGATGGTCGGTGCCGGCGCGGCAGGGCGCATGACGCTCGGACGGCCACGCTGCAGCCGCGGCATATCAGGGTCGACCGCCGGTTGCGGACCGGCCGGCCCGGAGCCGGACTTGTCCGACAAGGCAAGCGTCGGCGCAGCAGGCAATGCTGTCCACGGCTCTCCCGGAGCCGAGCCGGGTGTCGCGGCGGGCCCTTCGGCGTTCGGAGCTGGCGGCGGCGGTGCGACGCCCTGCCTGGGTGCGGTGCCGGTCGGTTTTAGCGCGGGCGGCCTTGTCTCAGGCGAGGGGCGTGGCTGCGCCGCCGGCGCGGCTGCGGACTGTCCTGGCTCGGCGCCGATCCGGGGGCGAATCACGGCGGCCGCGGGGCGTATCGGTATCCCGCCGCCCTCGGTGCCCTTCGGGCGGGGCGCGAAGACCGGACGTTCTCGTTGCGGCGCCGGCGTCATCGCCGGCGTGCCGCCAGCCGGCGTGCCGCCGACCGGCGGGGCAGGGACTCGCGGACCAGGGGCAGGGGGATCGGCTGGCGGGCGTGTCGGCGGCTCGGCGGCGGGGGGCGGCCCGATCGGGGGGGCCGCGACGGGCGGCGACGCCGGCGCCCTGAGCCGCGCTTCGAGGCGTTGGATCGCGTCGTCGAGCGCCGAACTCTCGCGATTGATATCCTCGTCCGGGATCGGCGGATCCATGGCGCGAAGCTGGCCCAGCAACGCGTTGCGCGCCCTGTCGTAGATGGCATGGCGAGCCTCGGGCGACGCGTCCTGGAGCCCGGAAACGGCGCGTTCGAGGAGCGGGTAATATTCGGCCATGGGGGTTCAGACCATTGAAACCGGCATCCGTCAACCGGCCGCATAAGGGGATTTCGGCGCAAGCGGCGCCGGTCGCTAGTCCTGAAAAGGGTTGTGGACCAGGATGGTGTCGCCGCGTTCCGGGCTCGTCGACAGCAGCGCCACCGGTGCGCCGACCAGCTCCTCGATATAGCGGACATATTTGATCGCCTGGGCCGGCAAAGCGGCCCAGGATCGTGCCCCGCCGGTCGTTCCCTCCCAGCCCTCCACGGTCTCGTAGATGGGCTCGACCCGTCCCTGCGCGGCCTGACTCGCCGGCAAACGGTCGATAATCTCGCCGTCGAGCCTGTAGCCCGTACAGATCTTCACTTCGTCGAATCCATCGAGGATGTCGAGTTTGGTCAGCGCGAGGCCGGTGATTCCGCTGGTCTTGACGGCGTGGCGGACCAGCACCGCGTCGAACCAGCCGCAGCGTCGTCGTCGGCCAGTGTTGACGCCATATTCGCGGCCCTTGTCGCCGATCCGCTGCCCGATCGCGTCGTGAAGCTCGGTCGGAAAGGGGCCGCCGCCGACGCGCGTCGTATAGGCCTTGACGATGCCGAGCACATAACCGATGGCGCCGGGACCGAGGCCCGAGCCGCTTGCAGCGGCGCCCGCCACCGTGTTCGAGGAGGTCACGAACGGATAGGTGCCGTGGTCGATGTCGAGCATGGCGCCCTGTGCGCCCTCGAACAGGATCCGCTTGCCGGCCCGCCGGGCGCCATCGAGGATGCCGGACGTTGCGGCCATGTAGGGCAGGATGCGCGGCGCGATCGCATCGAGCTCGGCGCGGATCTCCTCGACCTTGACCGGCGGCAAGCCGAGGCCGCGGCGCAGCGGCTCATGGTGCGCCATCAGCCGGGCGATTTTGGCGTCGAGCGAGGAAGGTTCGGCAAGGTCGCTCACCCGGATGGCGCGGCGCCCGACCTTGTCCTCGTAGGCCGGCCCGATGCCGCGCTTGGTCGTGCCGATGGCGCCCTCGCCGCCCACACCGCTTTCACGATGGGCGTCGAGCTCGCGATGCAGCGGCAGGATCAGCGTGGCATTTTCCGCCACCTTGAGATTATCCGGCCCGACCGCGATCCCCTGGCCGCGCAGGGTCTCGATCTCGCCGGCGAGATGCCAGGGGTCGAGCACGACGCCGTTGCCGATGACCGAGAGCTTGCCGGGACGCACGATGCCGGAGGGAAGCAGCGCCAGCTTATAGGTTGTGTCGCCGATCACCAGCGTATGGCCGGCATTGTGGCCACCCTGGAAGCGCACCACCACATCGGCCTCGGTCGACAACCAGTCGACGATCTTGCCCTTGCCCTCGTCGCCCCATTGGGCGCCGACAACCACCACGTTGGCCACGGGGGACGCTCCTCAGCCTCGATCCGCGCGATGTCCCGACAGGGCCAGTCGGCACGCACCGCCTGCATCGGCGAAACCAACGGACATGGAGCGGACCCGCGCGGAACCACCACGCGGGCCTGCTTAAGAGCACCGCCGCGGCGAGTAAAGCCCGTTGAACCGGCGCGGGGCGCAAAGGTTGGCCGGACCCGCACGCCTCCGCAGACGCTGCATCCCGCTCAGCAGGATTCCGGGTAGTAGCGGCACTTCAGCTCGTGGTTGATTTCGAGCTCGCGTGCTGCGCCGCTGCCGGCCGGATAGCCTCCCAAAGCCCCGTTCGGTCCGCGCACATAATTGCCGTAGCCGTAGCGGTTGACGTGATAGTAGGGGTTCTCGCCCGCCGCCCTGTAGCGTCCCAGATGCTCATAGGGTGGGAAGGGCAAGGTCTGGGCCGTGGCGTGCGCGGTTCCGACCGCCAGCAGCCCGACGGTGGCCAATAGCATTCGACTGAACATGTCTGCCGTCCTCATGATCGCCCTCTTTGAGATGGGGCCGACAGGACGAAACGTTAAGAGGGGTCGCCGTGCTCAGGACCGAACGCCTGCGCCAGATCTGCCTGGCGTTTCCCGAGGCGCAAGAGAGGGAGACCTGGGGTAATCCGACCTTCCGGGTGCGCGAACGCATCTTCGCTCTGGCAAGGCGGGGCGATGGCCGGGTTTCCGTCTGGTTCAAGGCACCCGAGGGAAGCCAGACTATTCTCGTCGGCGCCGCTCCGGACCGGTTCTTCGCGCCGCCCTATCTCGGGCCGAAGGGCTGGGTCGCCATGCGCCTCGATCCCGAGCCGGACTGGGGCGAGGTCGCGCGGCTCGTCACCCGCAGCTACCGGCTGATCGCGCCGAAGCGGCTCGCCCGCCTTCTCGAGTGAAGGAGAGTCTGTCCCCGCTCAGAATCGCAACACCTTGACCGCATTGACGCCTGGGAGCGACTGGACCTTGTCGAGTGTCGCGCGCGGCACCGCGCCGTCGATCTCGACGAGCGCGATGGCCGAGCCGCCGGGCGCGTCGCGGCCGAGCGCGAAGGTCGCGATGTTCAGTCCCGCGTCGCCGAGCGCGGTGGCGAAGCGGCCGATGAAGCCCGGCTTGTCATCGTTGGTCACATAGAGCATCGATGGTGCGAATTCGGCATCGACCTTGATGTCCTTGATCGCGACGATGCGCGGCTTGCCGTCGGTGAACACCGTGCCGCCGACGGAGCGTTCCTGCGCGTCGGTGACCACCGTCAACGTGATGAGCGATTCGTAATCGCTTTCGGCGGCGCGCGTCACCTCGTCGACCGCGATGCCGCGCTCCTTCGCCACCGCTGGCGCCGAGACGACGTTGACATGGGCGAGCGCCGGGCGCAGCAGGCCGGCCAGCGCCGAGGCGGTCAGCGCCTTGGTGTTGTAGCCCGCCACGGCGCCTTCGTAGGTGATGCGGACCTGCTTGATGGTGGCTTCCGTCAGTTGCCCGGCGAAGGAGCCGAGGCGCTCGGCCAAGGCGATCATCGGCTTGAGCCGCGGCGCCTCCTCTGCCGTGATCGAGGGGAAGTTCACCGCATTGGAGATGGCGCCGCGCATCAGATAGTCGGACATCTGCTCGGCCACCTGCAGCGCGACATTCTCCTGCGCCTCGCTGGTGGCGGCGCCGAGATGCGGCGTGCAGACGACGTTCGGATGCCCGAACAGCACGTTCTCCCTGGCCGGCTCTTCCGTGAACACGTCGATGGCGGCCCCAGCCACATGGCCGTCCTCCAGAAGCCTGCGCAGCGCCGCCTCGTCGATAAGGCCGCCGCGGGCGCAGTTGATGATGCGCACGCCCTTCTTGGTCTTGGCAAGATTCTCGGCGGAAAGGATGTTCCTGGTCTGCGGCGTCATCGGCGTATGCAGCGTGATGACGTCGGCGCGGCGCAGGAGGTCGTCGAGCTCGACCTTCTCGACCCCGAGGTCGATCGCCCGCTCGGGCGACAGGAAGGGGTCGAAGGCGATGACCCGCATCCTGAGGCCGATGGCGCGACTCGCCACGATCGAGCCGATATTGCCGCAGCCGACGATGCCGAGCACCTTGCCGGTGATCTCGACGCCCATGAAGCGGTTCTTCTCCCACTTGCCGGCCTGGGTGGAGGTGTCGGCGGCGGGGATCTGGCGGGCCAGGGCGAACATCATCGCGATGGCATGTTCGGCGGTGGTGATCGAATTGCCGAAGGGCGTGTTCATGACGATCACGCCCTTGGCGGTGGCGGCCGGGATGTCGACATTGTCGACGCCGATGCCCGCTCGGCCGACGACCTTCAGCCGGTCGGTCGCCTCCAGCAGCTTGGTCGTGACCTTGGTGGCCGACCGGATGGCGAGGCCGTCGTAGTCGCCGATGATCGCGGCGAGCGCGTCCTTGTCGAGACCGGGCTTGAAATCGACCGCGACGCCGCGTTCGCGGAAGATGTCGATGGCGGCGGGGGAGAGGGCGTCGGAGATGAGCACACGAGGCGCCATGGGAAGGGTCCTTGAGATAGGAAACGATCGAGGTCGGGCGGGACTTTGCTACCCTCGTCCTTCGACACGCCACCTGCGGTGGCTGCTCAGGATGAGGGCGCCAAAAGTTTTTGATCGGAGCCCTCATCCTGAGCCGGATGCGGAGCATCCGAGTCGAAGGACGAGGGCGACACGCTCAGGCCGCGGCGCGCAACTCGCCCGCCGCGACCGCATACGCCCAGTCGAGCCAATGGGTCAGGGCCTCGATATCGACCGTCTCGATGGTCGCGCCGCACCAGATGCGCAGGCCGGGCGGGGCGTCGCGATAGGCGCCGATGTCATAGGCGACGCCCTCCTTTTCGAGCAGGGTCGCCAGCGACTTGGCGAATCTGGCCTGGGCCTCGGCGGGTTGGCTCGTCACGGCCGGATCGACCACCTTGAGGCAGACGGAGGTGTTCGAGCGCGTCGCCGGATCGGTGGCGAGATTGGCGATCCAGGCCGTGCGCTCGACCCAGTCGTCGAGCGCCTTGGCGTTGCGATCGGCCCGGCCGACGAGCCCGTCGAGGCCGCCGACGCTTTCGCCCCAGGCGAGCGCGTCGAGATAATCCTCGACGCAAAGCATGGAGGGCGTGTTGATCGTCTCGCCGGCGAAGACCCCCTCGGCGAGCTTGCCGCCCGACACGAGGCGGAAGACTTTAGGCAAGGGGCGGGGCGGCGTGTAGGTCGTGAGCCGCTCGACGGCGCGCGGCGAGAGCACGATCATCCCATGCGCCGCCTCGCCGCCGAGCGCCTTCTGCCAGGAGAAGGTGGTGACGTCGAGCTTGGTCCAGGGCAGCCGCTGCGCGAAGGCGGCCGAGGTCGCGTCGCAGACCGTCAGGCCGGCGCGGGTGTCCGGGATGACCATGCCGTCCGGCACGCGGACACCGGAGGTCGTGCCGTTCCAGGTGAAGACCACGTCATGGTCGAAGTTGACCTCGGCGAAATCGACGATGCCGCCATAGGGCGCTTTCAGCACGCGGGCATCGGCGAGCTTGAGCTGCTTGACCGCATCGGTCACCCAGCCTTCGCCGAAGCTCTCCCAGGCCAGCACGTCGACCGGTCGGGCACCGAGCATCGTCCACATGGCCATTTCGACGGCGCCGGTATCCGAGCCGGGCACGATGCCGATGCGGTAGTCCGAGGGAATGTCGAGGAGTGCGCGGGTCGCCTCGATCGCGCCTTTGAGCTTGTCCTTGCCGACCTTGGCGCGGTGGGAGCGGCCGAGTGCCGCGTCGCTCAGGGCCTCGACGGTCCAGCCGGGGCGCTTGGCGCAGGGGCCGGAGGAAAAGCACGGATTCCCCGGCCGCCGGCCGGGCTTGTCGTTCGTCATTTTGATCCATCCTCACAGATGGGCGCCTCTCGTTGGGGAGAGGTGTCCCGTCACAATCTCTATGAGCTTTGTCGGATTCGGTCAAGTCTGTGACGGAAGTGGACATGCCAAAGAGACCGGCCGAGAACAACGCGAGCGGCCAACGGCGCAATGATCCATGACCTCCAGGCAAGCGATCGAACCCGTCCACTCCGGGCGAAGGTGGCCGGGGAGGTGGCGACTGCCGCCGTCCGGTCTTCCCGAACAGCTCCCGGGCGGATGGGCTGTCGCCGCAGCCATCACGCTCGTCCTGCTCGGGTTGCGGGCGCCGCAGACCTTCACCCATCCGCAATTCTGGGCGGAGGACGGGGCTGTCTTCTTCTCCGAGCAGTTCGTCGTCGGCATCCGCGCGATCCTGGACCCTTACGCGGGCTACCTCCATCTGGTGCCGCGTCTGACAGCCGGCCTGGCCTCGTCCTTCAGTGCTGTCGAGGCACCGGCGATCTATGCGGGTGCCAGCGTCATCGTGACCATATGGGCGGCCGCGACCGTCGCTACGGCCCGGCTACCTCATGCCTGGGTGATGGGGGCGATGCTGCTATTGCCGCCGCACGCGGGCGAGATCTTCGGCACGATCACCAACGCGCAATGGGTGATGGCGCCGGCCCTGGCCATGATCGTGGCGACGCCCTCTCCGAACGGGCGTGCCGCCAGGATCAACCAGCTCGCGTTCGCCGTCGCTTCCGGATTGTCAGGGCCATTCTCGATCTTCCTCGTGCCGGTTGCTGTCTGGCGGCTGTGGCGCGCCCGGGCGACCCGGCGGGTTGGCCATTGGCCTGCCATCCACCCGCGCGATCGGCGGCTGTGGCGCGCCCGGGCGACCCGGCGGGAGAGGCCGGATCTTTTCTCGGCGACCCTGTCGCTGGTCGTCTTCGTCACGGCGCTCGTCCAGGCAAGCTTCATCGCGACCGATCCCGTCTCGGCCATCGGCACGCATGACGCGGCCTATGTCGGGGCCGGCATCCTCGACCGATGGATCGGCCAACTCGCCTTGGGTCGCCGCACAGCGTCGCCGCTTGATCTACTTTGCGACGGCATGCTGGTGATCGCCGCAGCCTGCGCGCCGATCTACAGCCGGAAGACGTTCCTCAGGCTCTTCGTCTTCGCCGGCCTTTTCATGGGATCGACTTGGCTCCACTTCCTGAGCTCGCCGCTCGACACGTTCGACGGGATTACGGCTGGCGATCGCTACTTCTACGGTCCACGCCTCATCCTGCTCTGGGCGCTCACCGTCGTGCTGCTTCGCGGCCGCCGCCCGGCCATCCTTGCCGCCGTCGTGCTCTCCGGCATCGCCGTCCATTATCATCAATGGAGGAAGCCGCCCTTGGAGATCATGCCGTGGCGCGAAGCGGCGAAGGCGATCGACAGGGGCTACGCCGCCAAGATCGTCATCAATCCGCCGATTCCGGCGGACGGGGATCCCTGGACCGTGTCCGTGCCGGGCCGCGCACCTTAAATGCTCAGAGCCGCTTCAGCCCCAGGCTCTTGCCGTCCTTGGGGTCTTTCAGCCAGGTCCCGTCCTCCTGCATGTCGAGCTTGGTCGTATGGCCCTTGCGCGCCATCAGGACGAGCCGGCCGCCGATCATCTCCCAGCCGACGGGGTCGAAGATCACGATTCCCTGGTCGCGGCAGGCCGGGGCGAGATTGGCCTTGAGGGTGCCTTTCGGACCATGCGCCTTGGCGTCCAGCGTCACCATGCAGCCCGTGTCGCGGGTGGTGTCGCGCATGACCGCATAGTGGCCGGCGGTCTCGGCGGGGGTGACGACCGGGTGGTGTTGCGCCGGCGCCGCCGCGACGGAAGGCTCGGCTGCCGCCGGAGCCCTCGCCTTGGCGGCGAGCTTCAGGACCACCGCCTTATGCGGTCCGACCGGTTCCAGTCGAAACAGGTTACCTTCAGGACCGGTCCCGGTCATGGCACCGTCGACGGCCGGCGCCATGACCAGCAGCGGCTGGCCGGCCGTGTCGGCCAGCTCGATCTGGCCCACGCCGGTCTCGACCCAGATCGCCACCGTCGACAGCATCGGGAAGGCATGGTGGCAACCCATCGGCATGCCCACCGCATAGCCGGAGTCGAGAATGTCCGATCGGAGCATGATGCGGCACTGGCGCGAGCCGTCCTCGAGCTTGAGGTCCCAGCTTCCCACGGCGCGGGTCGCCGGAACCGCGCCGGCTGCCGTGGCGAGGGCGAAGCCCGGCACCGCCGCCAGCGCGCCGAGAATCCCGATGCGGCGAAGGCTCGTCAGGACCATGGATCGACCTCGAAGGCTCGGCGACGCGGACGGATCAGACCGTCTTCCCCGGCATTGGCCAGGGGGTCTCCACGACAGGCGTCAGGGGGCCATTTCCGGCCGCCCAGGACAGCAGGTTGTCTACCACGAGCTGCCCCATGGCGTCTCGCGTATGCTGCGATGCGGAGGCGACATGCGGCAGCAGCACGACGTGATCCATGTCGATCAGGGCTTGCGGAACGCGCGGCTCGTCGGCGAAGACGTCGAGCCCGGCCGCCGCGATGGCGCCCTGGCGCAGCGCCGCGACCAACGCCCCCTCGTCGACCACCGTGCCGCGCGCGATGTTGATCAGCACGCCGGTCGGCCCCAGCGCCTCCAGGATCTCGGCATCGACCAGGTTGCGCGTCCCGGCGCCGCCCGGAGTGACGACGACGAGGATGTCGCAGGCCTCCGCCAGGCCCTTCAGGGTCGGATAATAGAGGTAGGGGACATCCGGTTGCGGGCGGCGGTTGTGGTAGATGACCGTCAGGCCGAAAGCCTCCGCTCGTCTGGCGATGGCCTTGCCGATGCGGCCGAGGCCGAGGATGCCGAGCGTGCGCCCGCGCAAGGTCGCCGTCAGCGGAAAGTTGTCCTTGAGCCATCGGCCGGCCCGCAGATGGCGCTCGGCCGCCGGCAATTGCCGGACCGTTGCCAGCACCAGGGCCATCGCGGTGTCGGCCACCTCCTCGTCGAGCACGCCCGGCGTGTTGGTGACCATGATGCCGTGCCGGCCCGCCCAGGCGGCGTCGACATTGTCGTAGCCGACGCCGAAATTGGCCACGATCTCGAGCTTGGGAAAACGGCTCATGAAGGCGCCGTCGATGGCCGCATGGCCGCCGGTCGCGATCGCCCGTATGTCGGGCGCGACGTGCGCCAGCACCTGGTCCGGGTCTGCGGCGTCCCACAGCTTGACCAGCGGTAGCGCCGTCTCGATCCCCGTGATCACGATGGGCGTCATGGGATGCGGCATGAGGACGTTCAGGCGGTCCAAACGAAAGCTCCGGTCGATGGATGAAGACGGTGGCGCGCCGCTGCGGGCGCGGCGCATCATGGGGCAAGCGGTTGCGAGCGGCAACCGTCATCGCCGCATCGGCGTGCCGGTTACGCATATCTCGCCACCCCGGCCTTCGGTGCTGTCGCCACGAAAAGGCTCGCGTCCGGCCGCCGCGGCGGCTAGGTCAGTAGCTTCGTGTCCTGCCCCTGAAATTCAGGATCGAATTTCAGGGGCAGGACACGAGATCGAAACAACCTTTTCGGGATCGCGATGAAGAAGGTCTATTCCGACAGCCATGCGGCCCTCGAAGGCCTGGTCGCGGACGGCATGATGATCATGGCGGGCGGCTTCGGCCTCTGCGGCATCCCGTCGAGCCTGATCGCGGCGTTGCGCGACACGGGCGCCAAGGGCCTCACCTGCGTGTCGAACAATGCGGGGATCGACGGGGCGGGCCTCGGCGTGCTGCTCGAGACGCGGCAGATCCGCCGCATGATCTCGTCCTATGTCGGCGAGAACAAGCTCTTCGCCAGCCTGTTCCTGGCCGGCGAGCTCGAGGTCGAGTTCACGCCGCAGGGCACGCTCGCCGAACGCATCCGGGCGGGCGGCGCCGGCATTCCGGCCTTCTACACCAAGACGGGCGTCGGCACGCTCGTCGCCGAAGGCAAGGACATCCGCGAGTTCGACGGCCATGATTACGTGATGGAGCGTGGCCTCTTCGCCGACATCGCACTCGTGCATGCCTGGAAGGGCGACACCGAAGGCAACCTCGTCTACCGAAAGACGGCACGCAACTTCAATCCGATGATGGCGGCGGCGGCGCGAATCACCATCACCGAGGTCGAGCATCTGGTCGAGCCCGGAGAGATCGACCCCGATCACATCGTCACGCCGGGGATCTACGTGAAGCGCATCGTCCATGTGCCTGAGACGGACAAGCGGATCGAGCAGCGCACGGTGCGCAAGCGCGCCATGGCCGCCGCCGCCACGGGGAGTGAAGTCTGATGGCCTGGACCCGGGAGCAGATGGCGGCGCGCGCCGCGCGCGAGCTGCGCGACGGCTTCTATGTCAACCTCGGCATCGGCATTCCGACGCTGGTGTCGAATTTCATCCCGGAGGGGATGAGCGTGCAGCTGCAGAGCGAGAACGGCATGCTCGGCATGGGGCCGTTCCCGTACGAGGGCGAGGAGGATGCCGACCTCATCAATGCCGGCAAGCAGACGGTGACCGCTTTGCCGACGACGAGCTTCTTCTCCTCGGCCGATAGTTTCGCGATGATTCGCGGCGGCCATATCGATCTCTCGATCCTCGGCGCCATGCAGGTGGCGGAGACCGGCGATCTCGCCAACTGGATGATCCCGGGCAAGATGGTCAAGGGCATGGGCGGCGCCATGGACCTCGTGGCCGGCGTGAAACGGGTCGTCGTGGTGATGGAGCACGTCGCCAAGGCGAAGGACGGCACGGAGGAGCCTAAGCTGCTCGAACGCTGCACCCTGCCGCTGACCGGTTCGCATGTGGTCGACATGGTCATCACCGACCTCGGCGTCTTCGAGATTGACAAAGCGGCCGGGCTTATGACGCTTGTCGAACTCGCCCCCGAGGTCACGCTCGCGACCATCGCGGAAAAGACCGCCGGCCGCTACGCGGTGGCGGATGGCCTGGGCGCCGCGGTCGGATAGTGCCCCTCGCCGACCGCCCCGGTCTTATCGCCGACCACAGAGCTGACGGCCGTCGGGTCCGGTGCGGGCCACGATGCCGCCCCAAGGCGTGACGATATATTGGCAGCCGGTGCCAGCGTCCGTCTCGACGGCGAGGCCCGCCGTGCGGGTCTCGGGATCGACGGCGTCCCGGAGCGGACCGGCGTGGCGGATCAGGCTCCAGGCGAGCCAGAGGATGATGGCCGCCGCACCGAGCCACAGGCCGTAGAGCACCGTCCGGGTGAGTTTCTCGCCAGCGGTCATCGTGTCCCTTTCCTTCGCCTGTAAATTTGCTTTGCCGGGCAACGTCTTCTAAACCCCTCTGCCTCGCGCCGGCGAGATCGTCTCGGTCGGTGCAAGGCGTTGACGTCGGCCGTGCCGCGGCTTAGACGGAAGGTGCGGTTTTTGCAGCCGAAGACAATCGATTCCGGCATCGATGCCGTGGTGGCCCGCATCGGGGCCGTACCGTTGCTCGCGATCGTCGCGCTTCTCATGCTCCTTCCGGGGCTCTCCGCGCTGCCGCCGATGGATCGGGACGAGCCGCGCTTCGCCCAGGCGTCGAAGCAGATGCTCGAAACCTCCGACTTCGTGGCGATCCGGTTCGGCGACGAGGCCCGCAACAAGAAGCCGGTCGGTATCCATTGGCTGCAGGCGGCGACGGTGCGCCTGGCCGAACTCGCCGATGTGCCGGAGGCCCGGCAGCGGATCTGGCTCTATCGGCTGCCCTCGCTGTTCGGCGCGCTCGCCACCGTACTCCTGACCTACTGGGTGGCGCTTCCGCTCCTGACCCGGCGCGGTGCCGTCCTGGCGGCGATGCTCGTGGCCGCGACGCCGCTGCTCGGGGCCGAGGCGCGGCTCGCCACGACCGACGCGGTGCTCTGTGCGACCGTCACGGCCGCCATGGGTGCGCTCGCCCGGATCTACCTCGCCGATCCCGAGACGCGTCGTCGCAAGTGGGGGACGGCGGCGATCTTCTGGCTGGCCGTCGGCATCGGCATCTTGATGAAGGGGCCGATCACGCCGATGATCGCGGCCTTTGCCTCCGTCGTGCTGTCCGTGCGGGATCGCTCGGCGCGCTGGCTGCGTGCCCTGCGGCCGTTGCGGGGGCTCGCGCTCTGCCTGCTGATCGTGCTGCCCTGGTTCATCCTGATCCTGGTCAAGACCAACGGTACCTTCATCACCGAGGCGGTGGGGCGCGATCTTCTCGGCAAGGTCGAGGGCGGGCAGGAGATGCACGGCGCGCCGCCCGGCTTCTACACCCTGGCTTTCTGGCTGACGGGGTGGCCACTCGCGCCTTTCCTGGCGCTGGCGGCTCCCGCTCTGTGGCGGTACCGGAGGGATCCGGCCGCGCTCGTCCTGCTGGCTTGGGTCGTTCCGGCGTGGCTGCTGTTCGAGGCGGTGCCAACGAAGCTCGTCCATTATGCGCTGCCGCTCTATCCGGCCCTGGCGATCCTGGCCGTCTTCGGCCTCGAGGGCAGCGTCCCTGTCTCGCGGGTGCTCCGGGCACCGGGCGGCTGGGTGCTGTTCGGACTGCTGGCGCTCGTGCCGGCGACCATCCTGGCTCTTGTCGTCGCCGGGGACGGCTGGCTGTGGACGCTCGGTCCGGCCGGCCTGGCGCTCGCGGCGCTGGCGATGCTGGCGTCTATGACTGCGGCCTGGGCCGCCCGCCGGGCGCTGATCGGACGGAACCTTTACGGCGCCGGAACGCTCGCGGTCCTCGCGGCGTGGCCGGTCTATCTCTTCGTGTTCGGTTGGCTCTTGACGCCAGGCGTGGCCGCGAGCCTCGCCGTGTCGCCTCGCCTCGCCACGGCAGCCGAGGCCGCGCTCGGCCCGGCCTGTCCGCACCCACTCTATGCCACGGTCGGCGATCGCGAGCCGAGCCTGATGTTCGCGACCGACGCCGGACTGCTGATGACCGACCCGGCCGGGGCGGCGCGGTTCATGGCGGAGGGCACCTGCCGCGTGGCTTTCGTCGAGGCGCCGGAGAAGGCTGCCTTCCGGTCGGCGCTCGCTCCGGGCCTTCCGGTCCGGGAGGCCGCGCGTGTCGAAGGGATCGCGATCAACGGCGGTCATACGCTCGACATCGGGGTCTACATCCGGCAATGAGGGCCGCCATGACATCCCATGAGACGGAAGGCCGCGTGATCGTGATTGCCGGCGCGAACGACGTCGGTCCGGGGCCTGCGGCAGCGCCGTGACCGAGCCCCAGGTCACCGTCGTCGTGCCGGTGCGCAACGAGGCCGGCAATCTCGCGCCGCTGATGCGCGAGATCGACGCGGCCTTGTCGGGCCGCATGTTCTTCGAGGTCATCGTCGTCGACGACGGGTCCGACGACGGCTCGGGCCGGGAGGTCGCCGAGCTTGCGGCGCAGCATGCGTGGCTGCGCCAGATCCGGCATGCGACGACCTGCGGCAAGTCCGCGGCGATCAAGAGCGCGGTCGAGGTCGCTCGTGCGCCGCTCATTGTGACGCTCGACGGCGACGGGCAGAACAACCCCGCCTTCATTCCGGCCTTCCTGGCTCGGATGGAGGAAGCGGGGGAAGGCTGCGGCCTGGTCCACGGACAACGGCTCGGCCGCAAGGACACGGCGTTCAAGCGCGCGCAGTCGCGCGTCGGCAACGGCGTTCGGCGCGCCATCCTGCGCGACGGCACGCGCGACACGGCCTGCGGCTTCACCTGTATCCGCCGCAACGTCTACCTCGACCTGCCGTTCTTCGACGCGCTGCACCGCTTCTTGCCGGCCCTGGTGCGCCGCGACGGCTACGATGTCGCCCATGTCGACGTGGTGGACCGGCCGCGCCTCAAGGGCGTCTCGAAATACGGCTTCTTCGACCGGCTCGGCGCCGGCATCGTCGATCTGATGGGGGTCGGCTGGCTGTTGGCCCGGCGCCGGCGGGTCCCTGCCGCCGAGGAGTTGAAGCGCCCGTGATCTACAGCCTGCCGCAACACCTCGCCCTTTATTTCTACGATGTTTTCGTCACCCGCTTCGATTTCTGGGTGGCGTTCGGGATCGTTGCACAAATGGTCTTCGCGGGCCGCTTCCTGGTGCAATGGATCGAGAGCGAACGCGAGGGCCGCAGCGTCATTCCCAAGGCCTTCTGGATCCTGTCGATCGTCGGCGGCGGCATGACGCTGCTCTACGGCCTCGCGCGGCACGACGCGATCATCATCCTGGGCCAGGTGCTGTCGAACGTGATCTATGTCCGCAACCTGATGCTCATCTCAAGGACGCGGAAGAACACCAAGGTCGAGGGGGATTAGCCGGCCGTGGCCCGCAGTCGCGCAAAACCGCTCTCGAGGTCGGCCTGCAGGTCGGCGATATCCTCGAGCCCGATCGAGAAGCGCAAGCTCGGGCCGCCGGGGTTCCAGGTCGCGGCGGTCCGGTAGGTCGTGCAGTCGAACGGGATGACGAGGCTCTCATAGCCGCCCCAGGAGGCGCCGATGCCGAACAGTTCGAGCCCGTCGAGCATGGCGGCCACCGCTCGGGCCGAGGCGGGCCTGAGGATCACTGAGAAGAGCCCCGAGGAGCCGAGGAAGTCGCGTTTCCAGATGGCGTGGCCGGGATCGTCCGGCAGGGCAGGGTGGAGCACCCGCAGGACCTCGGGCCGGGCGGCGAACCATTGCGCCATGGCGAGGCCCTGCCGTTCCGCTTCGCGCAGCCTAAGCTCCATGCTGCGCAGGCCGCGCAGCGCCAGGAACACGTCCTCCGGGCCGGCGCAGATGGCGAAATCGGTGAAGGTCCGTTGGAGGGCGGGCCAGTAATCGGCATTGGCGCTGGTCAGGCCGAGCAGCAGGTCCGAATGGCCGGAGAGATATTTGGTGCCGGCCTCGATGGCGATGTCGACGCCGCGTTCATGCGGCGGGAAGAACAGAGGCGTCGCCCAGGTATTGTCCATGATGACGCAGGCGCCGTGCGCATGGGCCGCGGCGGCGATCGCCGGAATATCCTGCATCTCGAAGCTCTGCGAGCCCGGCGCCTCGACCAGCACCGCCCGGGTGTTCGGCCGCATCAGATCGGCGATGCCGGCACCGATCACGGGATCGTAATAGGTTGTCTCGACGCCGAAACGTTTGAGCACCCGGTTGCAGAAGCGGCGCGTCGGCCCGTAGGCCGAATCGGTGACCAGCAGATGGTCGCCTGCCGCGAGCACGGACGTGAGTGCGATCGTCACGGCCGCGAGCCCGGAGGGCGTCAGCACCGTGCCGGCGGCCCCGGTGATCTCGCTCCAGGCCTCGGTGAGCGCATCGGTCGTCGGCGTTCCATGCGTGCCGTAGGTGTAGCGGCCGGTGCCCGCCTGGAAGATCTCGGTGGTCTCGGAGAGCACCGTCGAGCCGCGGTAGATCGGCGTGTTGATGAAGCCGTGCTGGGCGAAAGGATCGCGGCCGGCATGGACCAGCCGGGTGCGCGACTGGAGGGAGGCCCGTGTGGTCTGGCTCAGCTTCATCGTCGGTCTCGTGTCTCCGCAACCATAGGACGTACCCCGGGGCCGCCCCGCCGCCTCACGGTAGTGTCTCAGTTTGAAATCCGCAGGGCTTGACCCCGCGAGCGGCCGGTGCGTAGCTTGACCATGCTTAGCGGGAAGCATGGAGCGGACCATGAAGGCCTATACGTACCAAATCGGCGGCGGGACCGGCAACGCAATTTCGAAGCTTTCCCACTCTGAAGCGCTATACGCGGACAGTCTCGAGGAAGCCATCGATAAGGCTAAGGCGATCACCAACGCGCGGCCCGTTCGTGCTGACGAGAACACTGTCTGTCTTCTTAACGAAATGAACGCTGAAGCGGAGCCCGTTTGGATTCGCCCGATCAAGGATGTTCGAGTTGCCTAAGGGTCCGCGCGGAGAAAAGCGCCCCGCCGACGTGATCGGCAATGCCGTTCGCGTCATGCGCATCGCCACGGGCGAAATCGAGGAAGGCGCACCGCCCGAGGATGGGAAGGACCCGGCCGCCGTGTCTATGGGCAAGCGGGGAGGTGCGGCGCGGGCGAAGTCTATGACGCCGGAGCGCCGGGCGGAGATCGCTAAGGCGGCGGCGGCGAAGCGGTGGGGAAAGTAGCAAGCACTCTCAATTATCTCGACATTCATGCTTGCTATCGTTTCTGAGCAAGCATGGAGTGATTCGCTATGTCTGGAAACGAAAGCCCGCAAAGCAAAGGTGGCAAGGTACGCGCGGAGCAAATGACGCCCGAAGAGCGCAGTGACATCGCGCGCGCAGGAGGCTTAGCTAGATGGGATAGGATCAAAAAAGCTCCCCAGAGCTACACACGGCTCAGCGGACCATCCGCTAAAAGTCGGCGACGTTGAAATACCCTGCTACGTCCTAGAGGACGGTACACGCGTCCTTTCCCAACGCGGCACTCTTGGGAGCCTGGGCCTAAGTCAGGGAACCGCTGGTGCCGGCGGTGGTGATCGACTAGCCAGTTTTGCTGGTGGAAAGCGATTTTTACGTTTATTTCCAGCGAGTTACTGGCGGTGATCGCCTCCCCCTAAGATTCCGTCACTCAGGTGTGGGCGGCGTGGCTTTCGGATATCCCGCGACAATTCTGCCGGAGATTTGCGAAGCGGTACTTTCTGCTCGTCAGGCAGGTGCCCTGCAGAAGCAACAGATGCACATCGCCTCGCAATGCGAGATTCTCGTGCGGGCGTTCGCTAAAATCGGCATTGTTGCGCTTGTAGACGAGGCGACTGGATATCAAGCGGCGAGGCACCGTGACGAGTTGCATAGATTCTTGTCAGTATATTTGGCGAAAGAAAAACTAGCTTGGGCAAAGCGATTCCCCGATGAATTTTATAAACAAATATACCGTCTACGTGGATGGAAATGGCCTGTTGGAAAAGCTAAAACCCCGCTACTCGGCCACATCACGAACAATGTAGTGTATGACCGATTGCCGACAGGAGTTTTGGATAAATTGCAGGCGTTAAACCCAACGATAGAAGAAACAAAACGTCGTAAACATCGACACCATCAATTCCTATATGAAGATGTAGGTCAACCTGATTTACGAGATCATATACTTCAGATTATATCTGTAATGAGGGTTTCAAAGACCTGGGATGGATTTGTACGGCTCGTCGATGTCGCCTTTCAAAAAAAAGGGACGCAAATCGAGCTGGATGTCATGAATGCGAATGATTCTTGACGCTAAGCATCGAAGTTAAAATCATACCCGGCAGGAACAAGCTCCCTCTCGCCAAGCGCGCTCAGATCCTCACCCTCCTTTGCGAGGGGGCGAGCATGCGCTCGGTTGAGCGGATCACGGGCGCCAGCATCAATACAGTGTCGAAGCTCTTGGTCGACGCCGGGATGGCCCGTGCGACCTTTCATGGCGAAACGGTGCGCGGCGTGAAAGCCAAACGCATCCAGTGCGACGAAATTTGGTCCTTCACCTATGCGAAGGCGAAGAACGTCGAGGGCGCCAAGGCCGCGCCCGACGGGGCCGGCGATACCTGGGCCGGCGATACCTGGACGTGGACCGCCCTCGACGCGGACAGCAAGCTCATCGTCTCGCACTTCGTCGGCGGCCGCGACGGCGAGTGCGCCATGTGGTTCATGGACGATGTGGCGAGGCGCCTCGCCAATCGCGTCCAGATGACCACGGACGGTCACAAGGCCAATCTTGAAGCCATCGAGGGCGCCTTCGGCTGCGACGTGGACTATGCGCAGCTCGTGAAGATCTACGGCGCCTCACCCGAGAGCGCCAGGGGTCGCTACAGCCCGGCCGATTGCACCGGCATCAAGAAGAACCGGATTGAGGGCTCACCCGACTACGAGCACGTTTCCACGTCCTACGTCGAGCGGCAGAACCTCACCATGCGGATGCACAACCGGCGCTTCACCAGGCTCACAAACGCCTTCTCCAAGAAGTTCGAGAACCACGCCCATATGGTTGCACTCCATGCCGTGTGGTACAACTTCGTTCGTGTCCACAAGTCGCTCCGCGTCTCTCCCGCCATGGCGGCCGGGATCTCGGATCGGCTGTGGAGCGTGGAGGATTTGGCGGCCCTGGTGGAAGCGGCGGATGCGAAGCCTGCCGCAATGCGCGGGCCGTACAAGACGCGAGAAGCTGGCTCATGAACCGCGCTTTCATCGCTGATACAGCAGCCTTGATCCTGTTCTTCACGACGACTGGGATTATCAACGAACACTTTATCGCCGGCATGGCTTGGGAACAGGTACTACACGCCCGGATACTGGGCGCAGCACTGATGGTTCCCGTTGGGCGCCCGTACGGGATCTGGCGCGACTGGGTTGTACGGCATGCCAGGTCGAACCGAGTGTCGCGCCTGCTCTGGGACAGCTTCGCCTTGGTGAGCTTTCAAGTCCCTATCTACGCGGCAATTATCGCCGTGAGTGGAGCTTCGAGGTCGGGATTGCTGTTCGGAGTTCTTGGGGCAACCGCCATTATGTTGGTATGCGGGCGCCCTTACGGTGCTTTCCTGGGTTGGGTTCGGTCGCTCTTTCACGTCCAATCAGACGGGCTCATGCCCATGAGCCTCAACACGCCCTATTGAGCGTCGGCGATCCGCCTCCAACAAGCCACAGCCAATAATTCAAACTGAGACACTACCGCCTCACGGATAGCTTGACCCCCGTCGTAAAACCAGTGTGTGATGGGCTCCGATAGCCCGCCTGGGGCACAGTTGGAGGGGATTTGATGCGAGCGATCAACAAGCTGGCGGTGGGGCTGGTGTCGGCCCTGGCCCTGGGAGTGGCCACGACGGCCGCGGTCGAGGCCGGCACGCTCGATACGGTCAAGGCCAGGGGCGTGCTCAACTGCGGCGCCAATACCGGCCTCGGCGGTTTCGGCATTCCCGACGACAAGGGCCAGTGGACGGGTCTCGACGTCGATTTCTGCCGCGCCATGGCGGCTGCCATCTTCGGCGACGCCACCAAGGTGAAGTTCGTGGCGCTCGACGCCAAGAATCGCTTCACGGCGCTGCAGTCGGGCGAGGTGGACGTGCTGTCGCGCAACACCACCTGGACCTCGTCGCGCGAAAGCACGCTCGGGCTCGTCTTCGGTCCCGTCACCTATTACGACGGCCAGGGCTTCATGGTGCGCAAGAAGCTCGGCGTGACCTCCGCCAAGGATCTGAACGGCGCCTCGATCTGCGTGCAGCAGGGAACCACGACCGAACTCAACCTCGCCGACTACTTCCGCTCGAACAACATGAAATACGAAAGCGTCGCCTTCCAGGCCGAGGACGAGACGCTCAAGGCCTATGAATCGGGCCGCTGCGACGCCTTCACGACGGACGCTTCGGGCCTCTACGCGGAACGCCTCCGCCTGATCAACCCCGACGAGCATATCGTGCTCCCCGAGATCATCTCCAAGGAGCCGCTGGCGCCCTCCGTCCGCCAGGGCGACGACCAGTGGTTCGACGTCATGCGCTGGACTGTCTTTGCCACGATCAACGCCGAGGAATATGGCGTGACCTCGAAGAACGTCGACGACATGATGAAATCGGACAACCCCAACATCCGCCGCCTCCTCGGCGTCGAGGGCGAGCAGGGCAAGGCGCTGGGTCTGCCCAACGACTTTGGTTACAAGATCATCAAGCTGGTCGGCAATTACGGCGAGATCTTCGACCGAAACGTCGGCGAGGGGTCTCCGCTCAAGATCAAGCGCGGGCTGAATGCGCTCTGGGACAAGGGCGGCATCCAATACGCGCCGCCGATCCGCTGATCGCGGCGCACACGCCGCCTTCGGTCTGGCTTCACACTTGCACGGGCCGTGCAATGCACGGCCCGACATGAGGGTAGGGGACTCATGAGCGCGCAAACGGCAGGAGGAGACGAGGCGCCAGGCGTCTCCAAGCTCTACGACCCCCGCGTCCGGGCCATCGTCTATCAGCTTGTCCTGGTGCTGGTCATCCTCGGGGCCGCGTGGACGGCCGGCCATTTTGCCGTGCAGAACATGGCGAGGCTGGGCATCCCGCTCAACTTCAATTTTTGGAACCAGACCGCCGGGTTCGAGATCAACCAGACGCTGATCTCCTTCTCGGCGCTGTCGACCTACGGACAGGCCTTCTGGGTCGGCCTGCTCAACACCTTGCTGGTGAGCGCCATCGGCATCGTCTTCGCGACGGTGATCGGCTTCCTCATCGCCATCCTGCGCCTGACGCCGAACTGGATCGTGTCGAAGCTCGCCACCGTCTATGTCGAGCTGTTCCGCAACATCCCGCTGCTGCTGCAGCTGATCTTCTGGTACAATATCGTGCTGAAGTCGTTGCCGGCGCCGCGTCAGTCGGTTTCGGTCTTCGGCCTCGTCTTCCTCAATAACCGCGGCCTCGTCCTGCCGAGCCCGGTCTACGGCGATCAGGCGTGGCTGGTCGGCGTGGCCTTCCTGCTCGGCATCGCGGCAAGCGTCGGCTTCACGATATGGGCGCGCCGCCGCCAGGCGCGGACCGGGGCGCAGGCGCCGGTGCTATGGGTCGATCTCGGCCTCGTCCTCGGCCTGCCGATCCTGGTCTACCTGCTGGCCGGCCTGCCCATCGGGCTCGACATCCCGCACCTCAAGGGCTTCAATTTCGTCGGCGGCAAGCCGGTCTTTCCGGAACTGGCGGCCCTGGCGCTCGGCCTGTCGATCTATACGGGGGCCTTCATCTCGGAGATCGTGCGCGCCGGCATTCAGGCCGTCGGCCGGGGCCAGCACGAGGCCGCCGAGGCGCTCGGCCTAAGGCCCAACACGACCATGCAGCTCGTGGTCATTCCGCAGGCCATGCGGGTCATCATCCCGCCGCTGACCAACCAATATCTCAACCTGATCAAGAACTCTTCGCTCGCGGTGTTCATCGGCTACCCGGACCTCGTCCAGGTCTTCGCCGGAACGGTGCTCAACCAGACGGGCGCCGCGGTGCAATGCATGGCGCTCACCATGGCGGTCTATCTGGCGATCTCGCTCGTCATCTCGGCGGGGATGAATGTCTATAACAAACGCGTCGCGCTGGTCGAAAGGTGAGCCGATGACGGATGCGACCTACTCGTCGGCCTATCTGCGCACCGCGCCAAGTCCCGCCGAGCCGCCGCCAGCCCTGGTGCAGGGGCCGCTCGCGTGGATCCGGACGAACCTCTTCCCGACGCCGGTCTCCGCCGTCCTGACCATCGCCTCGGTCGCCTTCCTGGTCTGGTCGCTGCCGGGGCTCGTGCATTTCCTGGCGATCGACGCGGTCTGGCACGCCGACACCGGCGAAGCCTGCCGCGCGCATTCGGACGGCGCCTGCTGGCCCTTCATCTATTACAAGTTCAAATATTTCTGGTACGGCCCCTATCCCGAGGCGGAGCACTGGCGCGTCGACCTCGTCGAGGGCATCGGGGCGGTGCTGATCGTCTGGTTGCTGTGGACGAAAGCGCCCAGGCGCGGCATCGCCGCGGCGCTGTTCTTCGTGGCCTATCCGATCCTCGGCTTCATCCTCTTGCATGGCGCCGCCTGGCTCGGCCTGCCGATCATCGAGACGAGCCTGTGGGGCGGCGTGCTGGTGACCCTGCTGATGTCGATCGTCGGCATCGTCTTCTCGCTGCCGCTCGGCGTGCTACTGGCGCTCGGCCGTCGCTCGAAACTGCCGATCGTCCAGGCCACCTGCACGGGGTTCATCGAGCTCGTGCGCGGCGTGCCCTTCATCACCGTACTGTTCATGGCGAATTTCATGCTGCCGATGTTCCTGCCCGGCGACTGGACGCCCGACCGGCTGCTGCGACCGCTCGTCGGCACCGCCCTCTTCGCCGCCGCCTATATGGCGGAGGTGGTGCGCGGCGGCCTGCAGGCCATGCCGAAGGGACAGTTCGAAGGCGCAAGCGCCGTGGGCCTCGGCTATTGGCAGACGATGCGGCTGATAATTCTGCCGCAGGCCCTGACGCTGGTCATCCCCGGCATCGTGTCGAGCTTCATCAGCCTGTTCAAGGACACGACGCTGGTGTCCATCGTCGGTATCTTCGACCTGCTGCGCACCATCGATTCGGCGAAGAACGACCCTGTTTGGGCGGCACCGACGACATCGGCCACGGGCTATGTGTTCGCGGCGGCGTTCTACTGGATCTTCTGCTTCGGCATGTCGCGCTATTCGCAGTCCATGGAGCGGCGGCTGCGCGCCGGCCGCCGTTATTGATCAAAGGGTCGGGGTCAGTCTCATGAGCGTCGTTCCCAACATCGCGCCGTCCCGTCCGGACGGCGACTATGCCGTGGATCTCCTCGGCGTCCACAAATGGTACGGCGCCTTCCATGTCCTGAAGGACATCAACTTCCATGTGCGCCGCGGCGAGCGCATCGTCGTCTGCGGCCCGTCGGGGTCGGGCAAGTCGACCATGATCCGCTGCATCAACCGGCTGGAGGAACACCAGAAGGGCAAGATCGTCGTCAACGGGACGGAACTGACCAACGACCTGCGGCGCGTCGAGGAAGTCCGCCGCGAGGTCGGCATGGTGTTCCAGCATTTCAACCTGTTTCCGCATCTCACCGTCCTCGAGAATTGCACGCTGGCGCCGATCTGGGTGCGCAAGATGCCGAAGCGCGAGGCCGAAGAGGTCGCGATGAAATATCTGAAGCGCGTGCGCATCCCCGAGCAGGCCGCCAAATATCCCGGGCAGCTTTCGGGCGGCCAGCAGCAGCGCGTCGCCATCGCCCGGTCGCTGTGCATGAATCCCAAGATCATGCTGTTCGACGAGCCCACGTCCGCCCTCGACCCGGAAATGGTCAAGGAGGTGCTCGACACCATGGTCTCCCTCGCCAACGAGGGCATGACCATGCTCTGCGTGACGCATGAGATGGGTTTTGCCCGCCAGGTGGCGGACCGGGTCGTGTTCATGGATGCCGGCGAGATCGTCGAGATGAATACGCCCGCCGAATTCTTCGCCAATCCCCGGCACGAGCGGACGAAACTGTTCCTCGGGCAGATCCTCCATTGAGGTTGGATTGGTCGTGCGACGTGTACGAATTGATACCGGCCTCATCCTGAGCTTGTCGAAGGATGGGGGCGCCGACAGCCTCATGTCCCATCCTTCGACAAGCTCAGGATGAGGACGTTACGACGCCTGACGCACCTCACATTCATTCGTGATGCGGAAGCAGCTTGACGCATTTCGCCCTGCTTGCGCCGCCCTATCCGGGGCACATCAATCCGATGTCGGCGCTGGCGCGTGGGCTGATCGCGCGCGAGCATCGGGTGACGGCGGTGGGAATCGCCGAAGCCGAAGCCTTGTTCGACGTACCCGGCCTCTGCTTCGCGGCGGTCGGCGCGCTGAGCCATCCGCCCGGCACCCTGGCCCGCATGACGGCCCGCATGGGCCGGACGACCGGCCTCATCGGCGTCGGCGGCGTCATCCGCGCCACGGCCCGCATGACCGACATGCTCTGCCTCGAAGCGCCGGCGGTGTTCCAGCGCATCGGAGCGGAGGCGGTGATCGCCGACGCCACCGAGGCGGCCGGTGGTCTTCTCGCGCGCCATCTCGGCCTGCCGCAGGTCTCGGTCGCCAATGCGCTTCTGACCAACCGCGAGCCGCTGGTGCCGCCGCCCTTCATCGGCTGGCCCTATGACGACAGCCCCTGGGGGCTGAAGCGCAACCTCGGCGGCTATCGGGTTGCCGACTGGATGATGCGCCCCGTCCAGGAGGTCATCGGCCGTCACGACCGTGCCTGGAGGCTCGGTGGGTTGGAGATGGTCGAGGACTGCCTGTCGCCGATCCTGCAATTGAGCCAGACCGTTCCCGGCTTCGACTTTCCCCGTCGCCGGGAGCCGTCCGGCCTCGTCCATGTCGGTCCGCTGCGGATGCCCGAAATCGGCGACTGGCGCGCCGACGACGGTCGGCCGGGCGTCTTCTGCTCGCTCGGCACGCTGCAAGGCGGCCGGTTGCCGATCTTCGGCGTGGTCGCGCAGGCCTGCCGCGACCTCGATCTCGCATTGACCATCGCCCACGGCGGCAGGCTCGCCGCAGCCGAAGCGGCAGGCTTGCCGGGCGATCCGCGGGTCGTGGCGTTCGTGCCGCAGCGCGCCGTCATGGCGAGGATGGCGGCCGTCGTGACCCATGGCGGGCTCAACACGGTGCTCGACGCGCTCGCGGCCGGCCTGCCGCTCGTCGTCGTGCCGCTCGCCTTCGAACAGGGCGCGATCGCGGCGCGGGTCGCGCGCAGCGGCGCCGGGCTCGTCATCCCGCCCCGCCAGCTGACGCCGGAGCGCCTGCGGCAGGTGTTGACGCGCCTCCTGATCGAACCCGCCTTTCGGTCGCGCGCGGCAGCGCTTTCCCGCGAGATCGCCGACGCGGGCGGCGTCACGCGGGCGGTGACGCTGATCGAGGCGACGCTCGCGCCGGCTGTCAACCGGTCATGAGCGTGCCTCGCAAACTCGATCGGTTCTTCGACGCGGCGTCGAAAGTCGGTTGCCAGACGAGGACCGGATTGCTAGCTCTACCCGTCTGGCTCGCGCCGAGCCGCCGCCGGTTTAGCTCAGTTGGTAGAGCAACTGATTTGTAATCAGTAGGTCGCGGGTTCGATTCCTGCAACCGGCACCAATAAAATCAAACGTTTGGATGTTAGATAGTCGTGTGTGAAGAACGCT
The DNA here is from genome assembly GCA_965277115.1 of Lichenihabitans sp. Lineage (GTDB taxonomy): Bacteria > Pseudomonadota > Alphaproteobacteria > Rhizobiales > Beijerinckiaceae > Lichenihabitans. The sequence goes on from CBDIBY010000008.1 coordinate 41,848, forward strand.
TATCCTTTTGAAAACACGATAGAATTTCTATTTGTTCCTGGATTGTTTTTGCCAGGATTTTGAGTTGGGATAGCGAAAGCTTGCAGATTGCCGTGAGAAGCGTGGCATGATTCGGTTCTGGCTGAAGCCAGGTGTTCGATGATCGCCGTCGTCTCGACGATCGGGCGGCCGTCGTCGAGGAGCAGCGGAAACCTGCCATCGGCCAGAGCCTGGCGAGCTCTGCGCCGTTCTCCGGGTGATCCGGGTCGAGCCTCCGTCAGGTGAAGGGCGTCGCGCGCTCGTAGAGCGCGACCAGCACCTTCTGGCAGTAGGACGAGAAGGGATGGGCGAAGAGCTGGAGGCTCATGCCGCCGTCTCCCCGCCGGCGGCGCGTTCGATCGCGGCGATGTCGATCTTGTGCATCCGCATCATCGCGTCCATGGCGTGCCTGGCGCGATCCCGGTCGGGCTCTTTCATCAGCTCGAGCAGGCGGCGGGGCACGATCTGCCACGACAGGCCGAACTTGTCTTTGCACCAGCCGCACGGGCCGGGCTGGCCGCCGTCGGCGGTGATCGCGGCCCAGTAGCGATCGGTCTGCGCCTGATCCTCCGTATAGACCTGGAACGAGATCGCCTCGTCGAAGGTGAAATTGGGTCCGCCGTTGAGCCCGACGAAGTCGATGCCGAGGACGGTGAACTCGACCGTCAGCGGGGTGCCGGCCTTGCCGCCCGGATAGTCGCCGGGGGCGCGGAGCACCGTCCCGACATGGCTGTCGGGAAAGGTGCGGGCGTAGAATAGCGCCGCCTCTTCGGCGTTGCCGTCGAACCATAGGCAGGGAGCGATCCTGGTCATCGTCTCTCTCCCCGGTCAGCGCTTGCGCGGGCCGGCGACCGCAAAGGTCGCGCCCTGCGGATCGGTTCCCTGGATGATGAAGGCGCCGCCCGGAACCTCGGCCGGCCCATGCATGATCTTTCCGCCACTGGTCTCGATCGCCGCCTTCGCGGCGTCGATGTCGGCGACGCTGACATCGGGCAGCCACTGCGGCTTGAGCGGGCTGTTCATCATGCCCCCCGCATCGGCGCCGTCGATGCCGAAAATCTGGTAGGTGCCCATCGCGCCCATGTCGAACTCGCGCACCTTCGCTCAGCCGTAGCGGGCGTAGAAATCGAAGGCCGCACGCCAGTCGCTGGCGTGAAGCTCGTGCCAGCCGACCTGTCCGGGCGTGCTGGCGGGCAGGCGGGCCGGAACGTCGTCGCGCGGGGCAGGGGCCATGATCATATAGACCGCGCCCTGCGGATCACTGAGGACGGCGAAGCGCCCGACGGTCGGAATGTCCTGCGGGCCGACATGGATCGCGCCGCCCTCGGTCTTGATCGCCGCCGCTTCGGCATCGACGTCCGCGACATGCAGGTAGCTCGCCCAATAGGGGCCGCTCGCGCGCGCCGCTTCGGGCAGCGCCATCAACCCGGCGCCGTCATGGCCGCCCATCGTGAAGACGCGGTAGTCGCCGCCGCCCTCATAGGCCTTGGTCTCCCAGCCTATGACCGCGCCATAGAACCTGGCCGCGGCGTCGCGATCGGTGGTGTTGAGCTCGTGCCAGATGAAATGATTGGCCATGGGATCAGTTCTCCGTATCGAAGATCGGCGCGAAGCCGGCGAAGATCATGCGTTGCATGTCGAAGGGCACCTCGCCGTCGGGCTTCATCCGCTCGTCGGTCGGCATCTTCTGCGCGGCCGCGTCGCGGGTGGCGCGATCGGGCCAGACGATCCAGGCGAAGACGACGGTCTCGTCCGCTGCGGCGTTCACCGCACGCTTGAAATCGGTGACCTTGCCGTCGGGCACGTCCTCGCCCCACGCCTCGACCATCCGCGTCGCGCCGTACTCAAGGAAGATCGGCGCGGCCTTCGCCGCCATGGCGCGATAGGCTTCCTTGTTGCGCGTCTTCACGGGGACCACGAAACCTTGGATGTAGCTCATCGTCTCTCTCCCGCCTCGTGTCGTTCAGGCGCGGCCGCCTGGTCCTCATAGACCGCCATGTGGTCGGCCATCGCCTTCACATGGGCCGGCCGCGCTTCGCCGCGCGCCACATAGGCCGCGAGCTTGGGCAGGTCGGCGAGAATGTCGGTATTGCGCAGGCCGCCCAGCACCGAGATCATCATCAGGTCGCCGACGGTAAAGGTGTCGCCGTCGAGCCACGGCTTGTCGCCGAGCGCCGCCGCAAGATCGGCGAGACGGCCACGCAAGTCCTCGACCACCTTGGGGCGGCGCGGCTTCGACCATTCACGGTCGGCCTCGAACAGGTCGACGACGGCGAGCTGCATCACCCAGGGCTCGACCGAGTTGAGCGCCGCGATCAGCCATTGGATCGCGCGGATGCGCGCCGCGGGATCGTCGGGAAGCAACCCCGAGCCCTGCTCGGCGATGCGCAGCGCGATCGCACCCGATTCGAAGATCTCGACCGCGCCGTCCGAATAGGTGGGTACCTGCCCGAAGGGCTGGAAGCGGCGGTGCGCCGCGCTCTTCGAATAAGGGCCATCGATGAGGTCGACCGCGTAGGCCTGGCCGGTTTCCTCGAACGCCCAGCGCGCGCGGACATCGCGGACGAAGCCGCGGGCGAACTTGGGCACCCATGCGAAGGTGGTGATGGTGGGACGCTTGGACATGGATCTATCCTCCGGTGAATCGTATCAGGCGAGCGGCGCGGAGGCGCCGGGGGTGATGCTCAGGCTGCTGCGGGCTGTCGCCGAGGCATGGCCGCGACCGCGGCCTCGACGTCCATCCACACCGACTCGAAGATATGTCCGTCGAGATCCTCGAAGGCGCGGCCGTACATGAAACCGTGATCCTGCGGTGCACGCGGCTCCGTGCCGCCGGCGGCGAGCGCCGCCTCGGCGATCGCATCGACCGCCTCGCGGCTGTCGCGCGACAGGCCGAGCAGCACCTCGCTCGTGGTGCGCGCGTCTGCGATCTCTTTGGTCGTGAAGGTTCGGTAGAAGGCGCGGTCGAGCAGCATGAAGGTGATCGTGTCCGACCAGACCATCATCGCCGCTTCGGGTCCCTTGCAGATGGTGGTGTCCTTGGTGCAGCCGATCGCTGCGTAGAAGGCGGTCGCCTTGGCCACATCTGCGACGGGCAGGTTGACGAAGATCATCTTGGGCATCGTTCTTATCCTTCGGGTTTGGGCGCTGGCCGTCAGCCTCTGGCCGCGGCGTAGTCGAGCTTCGGGTACCAGTCGGCGCCACGACCCGCGGGCGTCGCGTCGAGGATGGTCCACAGCGGCATGAGGTCGGGCGCGCCGCGCGGATCCTGGCCGGGATCGGTGCTGTCCATGCCCATCTCGCCGCTCCAGAAATGGCGGATCGTCCCGTCGCGGCGCGTGAAGACGTGGAATTGCGGGATGTCGCTGCCGTCCGGCGCAATGGCGCGATAGTCGCGGCTGAAGGCGCCCTCGGCATCCGAATAGAGCGGCAGGTGCTGCCACCCCCGCTCGGCCTTGAAGGCCGCGAGACGGTCGAGCGGCGACCGCGCGACAACCGCGAAGGCGATGCGCTGCAAGATGTCCGGCACCTCGCCGTCCCAGGAGGCGAGCAGCGACGAGCACATCGGGCACGGTCGCTCGCGCTCTGGGCCGAACATGTAGCTGTAGATGGCGAGCGTCTCCTTGTCGCCGAACAGATCCGCGAAGACGGCCGGGCCAGCCTCGCCCTCGAACCGATATTGGCCGGTCACCGTGCCGCCCGGCGGCAGCGCCCGGCGCTGCTCGGCCACCCGCTCGATGTGGCGGCGCAGCTCGATCTCCTCGGCGAGGAGCGCGTTGCGGGCGCGGCGATAGTCGGCGCTTTCGTTGGGCCAGCGGACGCGGTTGGCGCCGGCGAGGGTGCGTGCCGGTCTCAGAGCGTTGGTCACTGAATCCTCCGTCGTTTTCTTTGGACGAGGCCCGTGCCGGGCGCGTCGCCGTTTGACGATCATGTCCGCTTAAGTTATAAAAAGCAACCGTGAAGTTAGAAAAAATGACTAAGCAAGAAAAATCGACGACAAAGCGCTGGTATGACGACGCGTGCGGCACCGCATTGGCGCTCGAGCTGGTCGGCGAGCGCTGGTCGCTTCTGATCGTGCGCGAGCTGATGTTCGGCCCCCGCCGCTTCGGCGAGATCAAGGCCCAGCTCAGCGGGATCAGCGCCAACGTGCTGACGCATCGGCTCGAGGGGCTCGAGCAGGTCGGCATCCTGCGGCGGCGCAAGCTGCCCTCGCCGGCGTCCGTCCAGGTCTACGAGCTGACCTCCTGGGGCTACGAGAGCGAGCCGATCTTCCAGGAGATGGGGCGATGGGCGACGCGCTCCCCGCGCCACGATCCGACGCTTCCGCTCTCGCCGGCGTCGATCATGATGTCGCTGCGGACGATGCTCGACGTCGGGCGGGCCGACGCGATGGCGGCCAAGATCGCCTTCCGCTTCGCTCGGGACGCGTTCGTCGCGCGGCTCGCCGACGGCGGGCTGGAGATCGCGCGGGGCGATGCCGACGCGCCCGACATCGTCCTCGCCAGCGATCCGACGACGCTGGCGCGCGTCTTCTACGGCAAGTGGCCGATCGCCGCAGCCGAGGCGGCGGGCGCGCTGCGGATCGAGGGCGATCGGGCGCTCGCCGAGCGTTTCGTGACGCTGTTCACGCTGCCGGCGAAGATTGCCTGATCGGGGCGACGGGCTGGTTCGGTCCGCATCCTTCGGCCTGACAGCGTTCTGACAGCCGATCCTGCTACATCCGCCGCCATGAACACGCTCGGCGATCGCAGCGAACGCCACGCGTCCAGAGATAGACGGTCCGGGACATGCCTCGATCGGACACGGCAGGCACATGCGCTTCCTGGCCTCGCCCTAGGGCTCAGCGCGGGCGTCCCATCGCCTTGCGATAGGCGCACGGACTGCAAAGCGATGTCGGCGGACTCGAATCCGCACCATGCGAAACAAGCCACAGGAGAACCAATGGCGAACCGCTCGATGATCAACCCGGACAGGATCCGCTTCACGCGTGCGGGCCTGGCGGCGGCGGCGGCCCTGTGGCTCGTCCTCGGAATCGGGCCGGCCAAGGCGGGATCGTTCAAGTCGGCGATGAGCGACATGGGTCGGACGGTCAAGGCCGCCAAGGCGGCCCTGGCGTCGAGCGACGCGACAAAGGCCAAAGAGGCGCTCCAGGCCTTTGCCGGCGAGGCGCGGACCGCCGGCGCCCTGGTGCCGGGCGGCAGCGCCAAGGCGCGCGACTTTCGGCAGCGTTTCACGGCGCTGTCGGCCACTGCCGAAGCCGCCGATCCGGCGCACTTCAGGGCAGCGTTCGGCGAGATCGTCGGTCAGTGCCGCTCCTGCCATTCGGCCTACAAGTGAGCCCGGCGGAAAGGCTGGCGAAGCGTCATCGTGTCGCCGACGAGAAGGCCCGGCCCGATACCCTGGCCTGGGACCTTCCGACCCGATTGTTCAAATGGGCGCTGGTCGTCCTCGTCGTCACGGCCTGGGTTTCGAGCGGCTTCGACGACCCGGACATGACGGTCCACAAGGCTGCCGGATACGGCATCCTCACGCTGCTCGTCTATCGGGTGCTGTGGGGTTTCGTCGGCGGCTCGACGGCGCGTTTCGCCGGCTTCGTGAGGTCTCCGTCGACCGCGCTGGCCTATGTCAGGGCCCTGTGGGCGGGGGCGGAAAGGCCCTACCTCGGCCATAACCCGGCGGGAGGGCTCATGATCCTCGCCCTGCTCATCGCCTGCATGGTTCAGGTGGCGCTGGGATTATTCTCCACCGACGGCGTCTTGGCCTCGGGTCCGTTCGCGGATGCGATCGGCGACAGCTGGGCCGCGCGCGCCGCGACGCTTCATGCGGTCTGGTTCTATGTGATCCTCGGCTTGGCGATCGTGCACATCGCCGTCAACCTGTTCTATCAGTTGTTCAAGAAAGAGAATCTCATCGGCGCCATGATCACGGGGCGCAAGGCGGCCAGGGCCTATGCGGACAGGCGCTTTGCCGAACGGGGGTCGAATGCCGTCGCACTGGCCTGCCTCGGCGTCGCGGCGGCCCTCGTCTATCTCTGCGTGGCCCTGCCGGGCGGGCATTTCTTCTCGTAGCGCAATCAGGACGGAGCGACGATCGTTCAGCGCCCGTCCGCCGCTCGCGCCGTAAAGGCGAGTTGCATCGTCGTCCGGCGTTGCGGGTCGACGGACGTATCGAGCGTGCCGCGGTGCAGCTTCATGATCCGGCGGACGATTTCGAGCCCGATGCCCGACGGCTCGATCACCTTGTTCCCCGCTGCGTCGGTGATGGGGGGACGCCGCGACAGCAAGCCGGCATCGTCGCTCACGAGAATGCGCGTGCCGGGTCCGACCTGGACCTCGATGGCGGTGCGACGCGGCGTATGCACGACGGCGTTCTCGATCAGGTTGCGCACCGCGTTCTCGATCAGGGGCGGGTGGCCCTCGACCGGCATGGCCCCCACGTCTTCGAACGCGATCGTGTGGCCATGCTCGTAAACCCAGGGTGCGACATCGCTGACCACCGCCCGGCCCAGGATCGCCAGATCGATGGGGCGGAAGGTGGCACGGTCGGCGCCCTCGAGCCGCCCCAGATCGGTGATCTGCGCGACGAAATGCGTCAGCGCCTCGATATCCTGCTCGACCTTGCGGGCCCGGGCATGCTCGATGTGGCCGAGTTCCAGCCGCATCATGGCGAGCGGCGTGCGGATCTCGTGGGCAATGGCGGTGGTGTAGACGCGCTGCGCGCGCATCAGCGCATTGATGCGGCCCAGCATCCGGTTCACCGCCGCGCCGAGGTCGGCGATCTCGCGAGGCATGCCGGTGACGTCGATCGTATGGCGAGGATCGAGGGGATCGATGCCCTCCGCCTGCTGCGCCGCCCGCTCCACGGGACGCAGGGCGAGCTTGACGGAGACCAGCACGCCGCCGAGCACGAAGACGAGCATCAGCGACATCGGTACCGCAAGATGGTCGGCGAGTTCGCGCCCGAGCACATGCCACATGACGCGTTCATGATCGTCGAGCACCGCGACTTCGATGAAGACTTTCTCGCCGGCCACGTCGAAGGCGCGGCCGCCGACGACCTCGATCGGCTTGCCGAGCCGGATGAGCCTTGACCAGAGGTCCGGCGGGTTGACCTCGGGCGGCAGGAGGTGGGTCGCGCAACTGGCGTCGCAATTCGAGTAGATGACCTGTCCTCCGGGCGTCCGCACCCGCGTGAAATAGTCGCCCCTCGGCGCCCGATAGCGCTTCAATCCGCTCGGCACCGAGAAGGTGAGACCATCGGGACCGGCGCCCACCCCCGCGAGCAGGGCGCGGCTCTCGTGCTCGATCATCAAGGCGGCGAGCTTCCCATCGTCGAAATAGTAATCGGCCAGGACGACGATCACCTGCACCATCATCGCCAGCATCGCGAACAGAACGATGCGCCGGCCGACGATGCGCCACAGCGGGAGAGGCGTCGTGGCCCGTTCAGCCATGAGGCCTGGCCTCCCGAAGAAGATAGCCGGCGCCCCTGACCGTCTCGATCGTGATGCCGGGATCGACTGCGTCGAGGCGGCGCCGAAGCCTGGAGATGGCGAGTTCGACCGCATTGGTCGAGATCTCCTCGCCGAAGGCCGACAAGGCGACCTCGATCCGCTCCTTCGGGACGACGCGGTCGGCATGCCGCAGCAGCAGTTCCAGCAGCGAGCGTTCGCGCGGCGACACGGGCACGACATCGCCGCTGACGCGCACCGAACCGGAGGCCGGGTCGAACTCGAGACGACCGACCTCGATGCGCTCCGATCGATGCGGCCCGCTGCGTCTGAGCAGGGCCCGGCAGCGGGCCAGGAGCTCGATGTGGTTGAACGGCTTGACGAGATAGTCGTCCGCCCCGCTGTCGAGCGCGTCGACGCGATCGTCGATGGAACCGCGCGCGGTCAGCACGAAGATCGGGACCGGCGACCCTTCGGCCCGAATGGACTTGATCAGTGACTTGCCGTCGCCGTCGGGCAGCCCGAGATCGATCAGGATCAGGTCGTAGAGGATCGATCGCGTCGCGAGCGTCGCCTCGGCCACCGAGCCGACGGCATCGAGCCGCCAGCCGGCCCCGCGCACCCGCTCCGCGAGGAGATCGCGCAGGCGCGCGCTGTCCTCCACCAACAACAACCTCATGCCTCGACCCACATCGCCTTTGGCTCATCGAGTGATAGCGCCTTCCGGGCGAAAGGTGCGGGCTTTTCACTGCGTCGACAGCAAGCTGACAGGAGTCCGCTGCGTCAGATCGGCCAGCGTGAGCTTGGCTGCAAGCGCCCGATGAGAGGAGCGACCGAGAGTGGCTCGCTGTCCCTCACGGTTTCGATCCACGCTCCCGTGCGGGGAGCGACGATGATGCCGCGGACGTAGGTGAGGTCGTTCTGGTTTCGATCCACGCTCCCGTGCGGGGAGCGACATGTTGGATGTGGTTCCACCGGGGCGGCCACATTGTTTCGATCCACGCTCCCGTGCGGGGAGCGGCGCGGGCGGCCGATCGGTGTTGGCGCTGGGGCGGATGTTTCGATCCACGCTCCCGTGCGGGGAGCGACGTCCACTACGGTTGTCCATCGCGCGGACCACATGGGTTTCGATCCACGCTCCCGTGCGGGGAGCGACGCCGAGCCACAGCATCCGCCCAGGCCAGTTCCATGTTTCGATCCACGCTCCCGTGCGGGGAGCGACCCGGATCATGCCGGCGATGTCGTCGGCGGTGGGATGTTTCGATCCACGCTCCCGTGCGGGGAGCGACGATCGACGACAGCTACGTGGTCTCGACGCCGGAGTTTCGATCCACGCTCCCGTGCGGGGAGCGACGATGCGAGGCGGTGGCCGATGGCCGGACGAAGATGTTTCGATCCACGCTCCCGTGCGGGGAGCGACGGTGCATTGATGGAACTTCCCTCCTGGGCCGAACAGTTTCGATCCACGCTCCCGTGCGGGGAGCGACCCGGATCATGCCGGCGATGTCGTCGGCGGTGGGATGTTTCGATCCACGCTCCCGTGCGGGGAGCGACCCCCTACGACGCATCGCATCCGACCAAATTCGTCGTTTCGATCCACGCTCCCGTGCGGGGAGCGACATCGATATCATCGGGCGCACGGCCTCGCTCGGGGCGTTTCGATCCACGCTCCCGTGCGGGGAGCGACAAGGTCAGCCCGGTCCTGCGGGGGCATGTAGACGTTTCGATCCACGCTCCCGTGCGGGGAGCGACACCGTACCGAGTCCGTTCGTACACGTCGTATAGGGTTTCGATCCACGCTCCCGTGCGGGGAGCGACTCTCGCAGGCCGACAGGCCGAAGTCGGATCGGATGTTTCGATCCACGCTCCCGTGCGGGGAGCGACGAGATCGTCGCCGCGATACCGTCGGCGCGAGTCGGTTTCGATCCACGCTCCCGTGCGGGGAGCGACGTGCCTTCCCGTCCCGTGTCACCTCGACCGAATGGTTTCGATCCACGCTCCCGTGCGGGGAGCGACCAGAGGCACGTGGACAGCGCGGTGTCCAAGACCGTGTTTCGATCCACGCTCCCGTGCGGGGAGCGACGGTTGCCGCTCAGCGCCGAGGGATGGCGAGGCGTTTCGATCCACGCTCCCGTGCGGGGAGCGACTCGTGCGTGTCCAGGAGGAGTGCGGCCCCGGCACGTTTCGATCCACGCTCCCGTGCGGGGAGCGACTCGGCTTGGGCGATCGCCGTGACGACGTAATTGTAGTTTCGATCCACGCTCCCGTGCGGGGAGCGACCACGACACAGCGACGCTTGCGGTAGGCGTCGCGGTTTCGATCCACGCTCCCGTGCGGGGAGCGACTGGCGCGCCGGCGAGACCGCAATGCGGTTCTGGCGGTTTCGATCCACGCTCCCGTGCGGGGAGCGACACCTTGGCGTGCTGATAGAGGGCGTTTGCGTCGGCGTTTCGATCCACGCTCCCGTGCGGGGAGCGACACCTTGGCGTGCTGATAGAGGGCGTTTGCGTCGGCGTTTCGATCCACGCTCCCGTGCGGGGAGCGACCGGGTTCAATTGGCCGCCACTTGCCATCCCGGCAGTTTCGATCCACGCTCCCGTGCGGGGAGCGACGTGGGGCGGACGGTAAAACACGATGGCCGGCTGCGTTTCGATCCACGCTCCCGTGCGGGGAGCGACCGAAAAAGCTGTTGCGGCCCTTGGGGGTCCCGATGTTTCGATCCACGCTCCCGTGCGGGGAGCGACGGGTCGTAGACCAGCGCGCCCCGGACGATGAAGCGGTTTCGATCCACGCTCCCGTGCGGGGAGCGACCAAACCAGGCCCGCCGGTGAACCGCGCGATCTTGTTTCGATCCACGCTCCCGTGCGGGGAGCGACGCGGGTCCTGCGTCGCGATGACGGCGCCGTTACCGTTTCGATCCACGCTCCCGTGCGGGGAGCGACATGGTCGAGATCGACGGGCGCGAGCACGAAGCGCCGGTTTCGATCCACGCTCCCGTGCGGGGAGCGACGTTGCGGCGCCGCGTCGGCTGGGGCACGGATGATGTTTCGATCCACGCTCCCGTGCGGGGAGCGACCTGCGACGCCTACCTGCGGCCCGACGACGAGGGCGTTTCGATCCACGCTCCCGTGCGGGGAGCGACCCGCGCAGGTCGGCATAGGACGAGCACCACGGGATGTTTCGATCCACGCTCCCGTGCGGGGAGCGACGGGGTCGCCTCGCCTCCCTCAAGGAGATGTACGAGTTTCGATCCACGCTCCCGTGCGGGGAGCGACCAAGGCGCTGCTAAAGGACGGCGTAAGGAAATCGTTTCGATCCACGCTCCCGTGCGGGGAGCGACTGGTGGGCAGGCGCAGGGCTTGCCGAGCCAGCCAGGTTTCGATCCACGCTCCCGTGCGGGGAGCGACTTCGGGCTGGAAATCCGCCAATTCGGCATATCCGTTTCGATCCACGCTCCCGTGCGGGGAGCGACGCCGTGCCTCGTCTGCGGCTCGCGCCGCCAGATTGTTTCGATCCACGCTCCCGTGCGGGGAGCGACGAGCTGCGCTCGTCGCCATGGATCGATTTCACGTTTCGATCCACGCTCCCGTGCGGGGAGCGACTCCATGCCGCTGCGTCGAACAGACTTTCCAGGCCGTTTCGATCCACGCTCCCGTGCGGGGAGCGACCCTCCGCTTGCATCTCGTGGACCTTGTTCCAGTCGTTTCGATCCACGCTCCCGTGCGGGGAGCGACCGTGGCCGGCGCGCGAGGCGCGGAGCAGGTGCTTGTTTCGATCCACGCTCCCGTGCGGGGAGCGACCAGATCGCAACGGCGATGGGATGTGGATCTGTTCGTTTCGATCCACGCTCCCGTGCGGGGAGCGACGCGGCTATCGCGGTCGCCTCACGCGAGTTTCGCGGTTTCGATCCACGCTCCCGTGCGGGGAGCGACAGGCCGGCCTTGATGATAACCAGTCGGCCTTGCTGTTTCGATCCACGCTCCCGTGCGGGGAGCGACCCGCTATTGCTGTCCGAACCAGCCGGATTGACATAGTTTCGATCCACGCTCCCGTGCGGGGAGCGACTCGGGTCAAACGACAAGATCGCGATCTACCAGGTTTCGATCCACGCTCCCGTGCGGGGAGCGACTGCATGTGCTCGAACCGCGCCGTGTCGAGAATTGGTTTCGATCCACGCTCCCGTGCGGGGAGCGACAAGCCCACGGTAATAGGTGGCGCCGTCAAGCAGGTTTCGATCCACGCTCCCGTGCGGGGAGCGACCCGATCCGACCGTATCCCCTTGGACCGCGTGGAAGTTTCGATCCACGCTCCCGTGCGGGGAGCGACATAGACCTGGGCGGCCTGCTGTTTCGCCATGGGTTTCGATCCACGCTCCCGTGCGGGGAGCGACTCGACGACAGGACGCCGGGGACGTTCTCCCAAAGTTTCGATCCACGCTCCCGTGCGGGGAGCGACATCGCGGTCAAGTCTACCGACGAGCGCATTGCAGTTTCGATCCACGCTCCCGTGCGGGGAGCGACCCTGCAAATCAGCGCGCCATGGCGCCGAGACTGGTTTCGATCCACGCTCCCGTGCGGGGAGCGACGCCGGTCGTCAGGATCCACTCCGACGACCACGTGTTTCGATCCACGCTCCCGTGCGGGGAGCGACTGTAGACCTCGCTGCCGATGCCCAAAAACGGTGTGTTTCGATCCACGCTCCCGTGCGGGGAGCGACCCAAAGTCCGGCACGGACACGCCGCCTGTGCATGGTTTCGATCCACGCTCCCGTGCGGGGAGCGACGCCCGACGCCGGCCGCGAGCCAAGGCTCAGTCGCGTTTCGATCCACGCTCCCGTGCGGGGAGCGACCTGGCTGGAAGGCCAAGATCGACCTGAAGGCCCCGTTTCGATCCACGCTCCCGTGCGGGGAGCGACGTGACCCGCTTGCCATCGTCGATCAGGTGCGGGTTTCGATCCACGCTCCCGTGCGGGGAGCGACTAGGCTTACCCAGGTATAGATGCCGCGCTCGTGGTTTCGATCCACGCTCCCGTGCGGGGAGCGACATCAATTTCAAGTGATCACAGAGCCGAAGCAACGTTTCGATCCACGCTCCCGTGCGGGGAGCGACTCCCGCGGCCCGTCAAGCGGCCTGGGAGGTCTGGTTTCGATCCACGCTCCCGTGCGGGGAGCGACTCGATGAGTTGCGGCCCTATGGCGTACCCTCGCGTTTCGATCCACGCTCCCGTGCGGGGAGCGACTCCGACGCCTGAGGACCTCTTCGAATATGCTTGGGTTTCGATCCACGCTCCCGTGCGGGGAGCGACGATGGTCGGGTGGTCATCCGCCGGGAGCGCATGGTTTCGATCCACGCTCCCGTGCGGGGAGCGACTGCTTCAAGAAATGTGATCGCGCATTTCTGAAAGTTTCGATCCACGCTCCCGTGCGGGGAGCGACCATTGCGGTCGACGATACGATCGCCCACGACCTTGTTTCGATCCACGCTCCCGTGCGGGGAGCGACAAAGGCGCAACGGGACCGCGAGCGGCAGAATAAGGTTTCGATCCACGCTCCCGTGCGGGGAGCGACGCGTCGACATAGTCGGCGATAGCCTCGACTGATGGTTTCGATCCACGCTCCCGTGCGGGGAGCGACGCCGAACAGAAAGCGTCTGGGCTGACTGGTTTTGTTTCGATCCACGCTCCCGTGCGGGGAGCGACGGCTTGGCCACGTCTGGCGTTGAAAGTGGTCGGGGTTTCGATCCACGCTCCCGTGCGGGGAGCGACCCTCGCAGCTGGCGCTTATGGCCATGACGGATGGTTTCGATCCACGCTCCCGTGCGGGGAGCGACGTTGATGGGGAGGATAAAAGCATTTCTTTAAAAGTTTCGATCCACGCTCCCGTGCGGGGAGCGACATCAAAACTTTTGAAGTTGATGGGTACAATTATGTTTCGATCCACGCTCCCGTGCGGGGAGCGACCTCGCAGTCAAAGTGCGATGTCCTACCGTTAGACGTTTCGATCCACGCTCCCGTGCGGGGAGCGACCAGCAGGGTTGGCCGTTGCGCTGTCCGGGATGTTGTTTCGATCCACGCTCCCGTGCGGGGAGCGACGACGGCGAGTGTCGCATCGGTGTACCAAAGCAGGTTTCGATCCACGCTCCCGTGCGGGGAGCGACCGTGCGCGGACCGAAGAACTGATGGCTGAGCAGGAGTTTCGATCCACGCTCCCGTGCGGGGAGCGACTCTGGATGGATATTGATCCGAAGCGCACGCTCCAGTTTCGATCCACGCTCCCGTGCGGGGAGCGACTTTCGAGGTCTTCGCGCCCCACGCGATTCCTGTGTTTCGATCCACGCTCCCGTGCGGGGAGCGACTTCGTCGATTCGCCATAACCCGCCGATATCGTTCGTTTCGATCCACGCTCCCGTGCGGGGAGCGACCCTGGTTGAGACGCTCATCCTGAAGGATACTTCGTGTTTCGATCCACGCTCCCGTGCGGGGAGCGACGTGACGCTGTCGTAGGGCTTGACTTCGAGGGGCTGTTTCGATCCACGCTCCCGTGCGGGGAGCGACCATGCTGCCATCCTCATTCGCGAGGTCTTTGCTGTTTCGATCCACGCTCCCGTGCGGGGAGCGACCCTTACCCATGCCGCCGAAGCCACATTTCGCGGGTTTCGATCCACGCTCCCGTGCGGGGAGCGACGGCGGCGTGGAAAGCAGACACGCCGGGCTAAATGTCGTTTCGATCCACGCTCCCGTGCGGGGAGCGACGCGTCTACAGGACTGCCGGCTTGGCCGACAAACAGTTTCGATCCACGCTCCCGTGCGGGGAGCGACGATTTCGTCCTTCACTGCTCCACTCCATCACTTGGTTTCGATCCACGCTCCCGTGCGGGGAGCGACGCGGCGCGACCGGCATCGGTCAAAGACCAGAACGTTTCGATCCACGCTCCCGTGCGGGGAGCGACAAGCCTACCCTGATTGTCATCGACACCATGGCCAGTTTCGATCCACGCTCCCGTGCGGGGAGCGACGCAGGTCAATGGTTCGACCATTCGACCGAGGAGTTTCGATCCACGCTCCCGTGCGGGGAGCGACATGCGCCTCCATCGCGCCTCCGGATCCTCCTCATAGTTTCGATCCACGCTCCCGTGCGGGGAGCGACGGCGCCAGTCTAATCCATTGCCATGGCAGGCGGAATCCCCCGGTATCCGCGATTCTCCAATGGCCAAGCGTGACAAATCGACCGGCTGGTGCGCAACTGCGACAAAAGTTCATAAAATCAATGTGTTGGCGGTCGCGCGGACCGCACTCGGCCACCCGGTCACGCTTGCGGTTCGCGCGGCAGCACCGTCCACGCGACCACACCGCTCGACCGGTCACACAATGAGCGGCCCGTCGAGATCGAGCGAGGGTTTCGCGCCGACATGCTCGATCCGGCGCTTCCAGTTCGCACCAAGATCATAATAGCGCAAACTGTCCACCGCAGGGTCGATCAGTGCCTCGAGCCGGGCACGCAGCGCCGTCCACTGCGCCGGGTCGACATCGATCTCGAACACCGAATATTGCACCCGCTGGCCGAAATCCCGGCAGGCCTTGGCGACGCGCCGGAGTCGCCTCTGCCCGCCCGGCCCGGAGACGTGAACGTCATAGGTCACCAGCACCAGCATCGGCCGGTCAGGTCCACAACCACGACGGATAGGCGTCGAGGTCGCCACGCAGGTGCCGCGCCAGAAGCTGCGCCTGAAGATAGGCGACGAGACCGAGCGGCGCGCTCTCCCCCAGGAAGGGATGGCGGCGCTCTTCCTTCTTGCGGGCCTGCCAGGCGGTGAGTACGGTTTTGCGTCCGGCGTCCGTCAGCAGCACGGCGCCGCCGTCGCGCGCCTCGAAATCGGACGGGCCGATCTGCCGGCGGTTGATCAGCGACAGGACGAGCCGGTCCGCAAGGACCGGCCGCAGCTCCTCCATCAGGTCGAGCGCCAAGCTTGGCCGTCCCGGGCGATCGCGATGCAGGAAGCCGACCGCGGGGTCGAGGCCGACGCTCTCGGCGGCGCTGCGGCAATCGTGCGTCAGCAGCGTATAGAGGAACGAAAGGAGCGCGTTCACCGCATCGAGCGGCGGCCGCCGCGATCTGCCGGTGAAGCGCAGGGCCGGATCGACCACGCGGATCATCGCGTCGAAGACCGCGAAATAGAGCGCGGCCGCCTCGCCTTCGGCGCCGCGCAGCGTCTCCACGTCGTCGCTGCCGCGGGCAATCCGCCGGAGAATCTGGGCCTGCCGCTCGATAACGCTGGCAATTGCCGTCCGGCGGTCATCCGCGATTTCGCTGCCGTGATCCCGCAAAGCGCGCATCAGCACGCTGCGCTGGTTCGACACCTTGCCGATGAGGAGGCCGCGCACGATCTCGGTCGGCGCGTCGGAGGCGCGATATTGCGCTCGCCGCAGCAGCACGTTGCCGCTGACCGGCCCCTCGACGCGGGCCTGGAAACGGCCGACCCGATCGAGCAGCACGATGGCGATGCCGGCCGCGGCGCAGGCCTGCATCAGGCTCGGCGAGAGGTAGATCGCACCGAACGCCACCACGGAGGCGAGGAGGTGGAGGGGCAGGCGGGCGCGCTCGGCCCCTTCGACCTCGACGACGAGGTTCTCGCCGTCCTTGCGCAGCGCGGCGCCCTCCGTCGTGACATAGACGGTGTTGAGCAGGCGCTTCATGGTGCCGGCCCGGCGCCTGGCCCGTCCGCCAGGAGTTGGTCGAGCGTCCGCTCGCGCCATGCGGCGACGGCGCGGGGCGCCTGCGGACGGCAGAGCTCGATCAGCGAGCAGGCGCGGCAGAGCGAGGCCTTGTAGTGCGCGGGCGGGGTGGTGCCGCGCTCGACGATGGCACGGAATTCGTCCGCCGTCCGCTCGGTCAAGGCGCGCAGCTCGGCATCGAAGGCGACGGTGGTGCGGCGCTTCGGCTCGGCATAGAACAGCGCCCCCGCCGGCACCGGGCGGCCGGTCATCTCCTCGAGGCAGAGCGCCTGGGCGCAGAGCTGCACCTCGTCGGCACGGTGCTTTTTCGGCTTGCCGCGCTTGTATTCGACCGGGAAGGCCGTCTCGCCCTCGGGGCCGGCGGTGAACTCGACGAGGTCGGCCGTGCCGGCGAGCCCCAGCCGCCTGCAGGCGAGGGGCAGGGCGGTGACGCGGCGCACGCCCTTCATCCTGCGCAGGCCCGGCTCGTGCGCCGCGAGATGAACGACCTGCCCCTCGGCGGTGAGGCGGTTCTCGGCCCAGACCCGCTCGACATGGATCAGCGCCGCCTGCCTGAGGCAATAGACGGCGTGCTGCAGGGCGGAGAGGGGGAGGGGGCTGTCATCGTCCACGGGCGGGTCAGATCTTGCGTTCGATCGTCACGCCCGTGGGAAGACTTCCCTGATCAGGAACGACGATCCGATAATCGGCGAAATCACGGGGCGCGGTTCCTTCGCCGACTCGCTCGATCTTGACCTGATCGAAAAGAGCATGCGCCGATGCGTTGCCGAGGTCGCTGTCGTGCTTGAACACGATGAGGCCGCGGGCCGACATCTCGCCGCGGGCCGCTGCGCGATCATGATCGAACATCCGCTCCAGCGCTTCCCAGAAGATGGCAAGGTCTTCGTCCGAGAAGCCGGTGCCCTTCTTGCCGTCGTTGGCAAGCCGTCCCGAGATGAAGCCGTGCGCCCGGTAGAGGCCGTAGGGCACGATATGCTTGCGCCCCATGGTGCGGTCGTTCTTCTCAGCGTCCTTCTCGTTGGTCACGGACGAGCGAGTGATCGAGATCTCCATCGGCATGATGGCGTTATGGCTCTGCGCGAAGGTGAACTGCACCGGCCCGCGCACCTGCCCGCAATTGACCTCCGTCGACATGACCGCGCCGAAGGTGCGGATGTCGAAGAAGTTGCCGCACATCCATTGCGTCAGGCTGCGGGCCTTGTCCTCGTCTTTCGGCAGCTTCTTGGATTCCTGCGGGATCTTGAGGGCCGTGTAGGCCCGCATATGGGCGCGGTTCAGCACGGCGCGCTCCTGCATGTAGATGTCGTAGCCGGGGGCATCGCCCTTGGCCATGGCGACGTAGTTGCGGACCTTGCGCTTGATGGCCACGTCGGTGACGAGGCCGCGCCCGGTCTCGGGGTCGAGCCGGGGCAGGTTGCCGGCATCGGGATCGCCGTTGGGGTTGCCGTTCTTCACGTCGAAGAGGAAGACGAAGTCGTAGCGGTTCTGGATGGCGGTCATGGCTGTTCGTCCTCACTGTCCTCGGCGGCCGTTTCGGCGGTCGGCATATCGATTTCTTCGGTCTTGGCGCGCGGAATGCGCAGGTCGGCATCCTGGTGGTAGAAGCCCACCACGAAGCGGCCCTGGTCCTCGCGCGTCAGCGTGGCCGGAAAGGTGTTCTGCGCCGGGATGCCGCCGAGGATCTCCGAAATGTCCCGGTCGAGCCGGAAAGCGCGGCCTCCTTTGCCTTTCTTGCGGGCGGCGGAGAGATGGTCCTGCGCGCCGCGCAGCAGCAACGGAAAGATATGCCCGGGCGTCGCCGAGGCCGCGCCGAAGAACTTGTCCTTGACAGTCGCGTTCACCTTGCCGATGCCGGCATATTGCGCGGCCTCCAGCACGGCGAAGAGACGCCCCAGGCGATAGCCGACATTGGGTTCGTCACGATCGAGGGCCACGAGATTGTCCTTCCATTGAGGATCGGCCTTGCGGGCTTGCCGGGCCAGAAAAGCCTTGATGAGGGCGACGCGGTTCGGCACCGTCTTCTCCGCCTCGGCGCGGACGCGCATCAGCGCCTGGGTGAGGAGGGAGGACGGATAATGGCCGCCGGAGAGGATGGCCCGCGTCATCTCACCCGCGAGGTGTTGGATGCCTTTGTCGATCTTGCGTAAGGGAGCGATCTCGTAGAGCAGCGCCCAGAGCGGGGGCTTGCCGCCACGCGGCGCGGGCTTGAGCTCCAGGTCGCGCCAATGAGCCTGGATATGCTCGGCGAGCTCGCCGAGGCTCTGGTCGAGCCAAAAGCGGACCGAGAGGCGCGCCGCGTTGGGCGACAGCCCGAGGACATAGACACGGGTCGAGGCTCGGACATCCGGTGCGGCCTTCTCCAGCGGCTCGCCCCGTTCGAGCGCAAGCATCTTGGTGCGGACCGCGTCGGTCTCGGTTTTTTCGTTCGCCGGGCGCGGGTCGAGCATCCCGCGGGTTAGCGCTTCGGCTTCTTCCGTCTCAGCCCAGAAGACGACCGTGTCCTCGCCGAGCGCGACCCTATTGCTCCACAGCGGCCGGCCTTTCGGGTCGGTGCCGAGCTTCGCCGCGATCAGCCCGTTCAGCGCCGTCGCGTAGGCGAAGGCGGCCGCCTCGGAGACGGGCGCATTGTAGCCCTGCGTCTTGCCGTAGGAGTTGAAGGCATCGAGGTTGAAGGAGACGAGCGCGGCGCCCGAGGATTGCGCGCCGGGAACTCCCTTGATGGATGGGTGCAGGCGGGCGACCGGCCCGGTATGGCCGGTGACGAGGCACATGGCCTCGGGGGCGTCTCCGGTGGATGCCGATGCGTCGACGAAGGCCGCACGCGCCGCCGCCCGGTCGTGGATGAAGCCGATTTCGCCATCGAGCCGGAAGGCCACGTTCTGGTCCAGCATGAAATCGGCGTGGTTCAGAGTGTCATAAGCCTCCGGCTGCCAGGACTGCAGGAAGCGCAGCAGCGCCATGAGGCCTGGATCGGTGCTGGTGCCGATCATCGACTCATGCCGTGCCTTGAACGCCGCATGCTCTTGCGCTGTGCGTGCCTCGGCCTTGGCCTGTTTCTCGGGCGACAGCTTCGGGTCGGGGGCGCCGCGGCCGAACACGTAGGATGTCTTGTCCCAGAAGGCGCCGCTCACCACCGCGACGGTGCGCTTGGGCGGCTGCGGTGCTTCGCAGCTCAGCGGCCGCTTCTTCTTCTCGGTATCACCGATGCGGAGGTCATCCACGGTGATGACATCGCCATCCGGCGTCAGCACGACGGCGAAAGAAAGCTGCGCCGGCCCGAAGCCGGGCACTGGAGCTTCGCCCTTGTCAGCGAGGCGGTTATAGCGCGCGTTGAGCGCCTGCAGCACGGTCATGCCCGTGCCTCGTCGGAAGACAGTGACGGAACGTCGATCACTCCGTCGCGCATGACCGGCCGGAAGAAGCGGGGCGCCATGCCGTTGGCATAATCAATGTCGAGCGCCATCCAGCCGAGGTCGCGTTCGCCGCGCAGGCTCGGGTCGAGCTCGTCCGGGCCGGGAGGCTCGCCTTCGAACAGCTCGAAGTCGCAGGCGAACTCTCGCGTCCCAAGGCAAGGTCTATGGAAACATTGCCCCTTCTCGGCGCGGCGGGTGAACATCTCGATGTGTTTCTTCACCGTCTCGTTCGCGCCGGCCCGGCCTTTTGCTGTGAGTTCCACATGCGCCTCAATGATGTAGGCGACGTCGCGCAGCACGGTGGCGGCGCGCTGCTGGCGGTCCTCGTCGACGAACAGTGCTAGACCTTCCGTCGAGCCGGCTTTCATCGCGGACGAGACCCTGTTCATTGGGATCTTGGAGCCGACCTCGTTGCGACGGATCGATTCGAAGCGTATCTTTTTCAAGACGCGCAGACGATCAATCCGCCAGACGATCTCCGGCTTCCAATGAATCGCTTCGAGGATGCCACGCGCAGCGGAGGGCGTGATGACGTCATAACTCATCCTCTCCGTCTTGAAATCCGGCCTTGACCATAAAGCTCGGGTGCCCTCTATTCGAAGAGTAATTTTGACCATTTTCCCTCCATGAGCGGGACATCCAGGCGTTCGCTAGGGTGATTGGACTTCCTGCCGGAACAGGCCTATCTCATCCCTATTCGCCTCGCTTGCAGACATACTCATTCCGGCTTCGCAGCAACTGTGGTTACGCTACCTTATAGTGAGAATTGACGCAAGCGCTAATATGAGGTACACACCGTTCGCCGATCTTGATCGTGGGAGGAAAACTTGGGAAGAGAGTGGAACATCGTCGTCGGGGTCGGCACTCCTGACGGCTGGATGGGGATTCAGATAAAAACTACCCCGTACAGCGGCGAGAGAGGATCGAAACGCAGCGACGGTGGTGATCGCTACTCTGATGGCGAGAAACCGCAGGCTTCCGATGCAGATCGGAAGCCTGCCCTGCCAAATTCTCCAAAGCGTCGTGTGAGCCACAATAGACGTGGTGGGCGGCCAAGACGTTGAGGTGTAGGAGATGATCATATTGGATATTTGATTGCCTCGATGAACGTCGGGTCGTTCCAAGTCAGCCCAACGTCGGTTCGGTAGAGATCGAGGTTGGCCAGCACGACGAACTGATCGCCGAAGACGTCGCGCCGAATGAACTCAGCAGCCCTTTCCGGTTCTTTCGTCAGAACTTTTCGCGCTGAGGGCGGAACGCCGATCGTGTGGCGCTGGAGCACGCGTGCGAGCGCGCCGGGTTTGTCGACGTGTCGCAAGGCCGCAACGGCCTTTCGGGCCTCGTCGTCCAGGGGAACGATGACAGGCTCCATCACGTCGTCGATGAGCCTCATGGCCTTGGCGATGGTCTCGAAGGGAAAGTCGAGGCTATCCGCCTTGCCGGCGCAGATCTCGAGGATGCCGTGCCGGTCGAGATCCGCCGGCGTGCGTCGATGATAGAGCATCCCGTAATAGGCTTGGATGGCGTCCGGCAGTTGCGGGTTCTCATGGTGGCGCATGATCTCCCGGCCCACCTCCACATTGGCGACGAGGGCCGCGAGCGGCTTGCGGCCCTCGGCCACGAAGACCAGTACTTCGCCGTACCGCCCTTCGCCGAGTTTCCCGTTGCGGTTGCAACGCCCGGCGGCCTGGACGATCTGTTCCAGCCCCGCCTCGGCGCGCAGCACCAGGGCGAATGAAAAATCGACGCCCGCCTCCACGAGGCTGGTACTGACGACCCGGCAGGGCCTGCCTGCCTTGAGATCGGCCTTGATCTCGTCGAGCGCCTGCCGCCGATGCCCGGGCAGCATGAGGGTCGACAGGTGCCGGAGACCGACGACCTTCTGCTTCGCCAGCAGATCGTAGAGCTCGCGCGCATGGGCGCGGCTGTTGACGATGCAGAGCGCCTGGTGCGCCTCCGTCATGTGGGCCGCGAGCGCAGTATCGTCCTGCGTGCCGATGTTACTGATCCGCACGCGGTCGAGTGCACGGAACAAGGCCGGCGGATCGGGCGCGAGTTCGTGCGGCTTGATGAAGCCGCCGATCAGCGAGCGACGGTCCTGCGGCCGCCTGCGCCGATCCTCCGGGTTCTCCTCCAGAGCCGGCTGGGTCGCCGTGCAGAGCACGATGCTCGATCCGTAGTTCCGCGACAGCTCCTTCAGCGCCGCCACGCAGGGTCGCAACAGATGCAGCGGCATCGTCTGCGCCTCATCGAGCACGACGACGCTGCGCGCGAGGTTGTGGAGCTTGCGGCAGCGCGAGGCTTTCGAAGCAAAGAGGCTCTCGAAGAACTGTACGGCCGTCGTGACGACGAGAGGCGCGTCCCAGGTCTCGGTCGCGAGTTCCAGCTTCGATCGTCCCTGCCGCTTCTTCTCACCTTCGTCCTCGAAGGCGCTGTGGTGTTCGAGGATTTGGTCCTCGTAACGAGCGAGCGCCCGCCGATAAACGCCGGCCGTCTGCTCGATCACCGAGGTGAAGGGAATGACGACGATGACGCGGTCGAGCTTGTGCTCCCGCGCATGGTCGAGCGCGAAGCGGATCGAGGTCAGCGTCTTGCCCCCACCGGTCGGCACCGTCAGCGTGAAGACGCCGCGCGGCCTCTTCGCCTGAGCGGCCACATGGTCGAGGACGCGGGCGCGCAGGAGGTTGATGTCGCTCGACGCCTCGCCCTCCGCCTCCCGTCTCGCCGCCTCGGCCGCCATGAAGCTTGCGAGTTCCAATGCGAGATCGGCCGGCTTCGCCGTGAAGGCGCGCTCGACCTCGGTGCCTTCGGCGCGGCTATAGAACGCTTCCGTGGCGAGGTGATCTGCATAGACGAGGCACGAGAACAGCATCCGCGTCAGGAAAGCGAACTGGAAACCATAATCCTCCTCGATGACCACCATGTCGCCGCCCGCCGGCTTGGCCGGGAACTTGAACCCATCGGCCTTTGCCGCCGCGACAATTGGCGGGAGCTTCGGGGCGTATCCAGCAAGCCGCTCACCGGGGGTAAGACGCTTGTCCTGAAGGCCCGTGTGATGACCGGCGATGCAGTGTGCGAGAAGGGCGCCGAGAATCGGATCGAAAGCCTGCCGCGCATAGGCGGCACCGGCTGAAGAGTGATCCGGCGACGTGGCCTTCTGGCGGATATAGTCTTGAAACTGTGGATTGTACTTGCCGAGGTCGTGCAGGATGCCCGCGACTGCGGCGACATCACCGAAGCCGAATTTCTCGGCACAGTGAAAAGCGATCTTCCAGACCGCCTCGCTGTGCTCGCGCTGCGTTTCCCATTTCTCTTCCGGGCGCCCCGGAAGACTATGTGCGAACCATGGCATCGGGATCGCCTCGTCGACTCGATCCGATCAGCGTAGGCGCGCCGGCGGTCTATTCAATCTTCCGTTGCATTTATCCACAGACGCCACCTCAGTCGGCGATCACCGTCCGCCGGCGTTCAAACCACCACCGTCAGCCGCTCGGCGGCGCGGGTCACCGCCGTATAGAGCCAGCGGGCGCGATGCTCGCGGAAGGCGAAGCTCTCGTCGAACACGACGACGTCGTTCCACTGCGAGCCTTGCGCCTTGTGCACCGTCAGCGCGTAGCCGAAATCGAACTGGTCCGAGTCGCGCCGGGCGGCCGGGGTTAGCTCCTCCTCGCGCCCCTCGAAGAAGGCCGGCAGCACGCCGACGCGCACCGCCTTGCGGTCGGCCTCGTCCTCGGGCCTGACGCTCATCGCATATTTGGCGCCGCGGTCGGCATGCAGCGTCTCGACCGTCCAGGTGCCGCCGTTGAGCAGCCCCTTCTTCTTGTCGTTCCTCAGGCAGACGAGTTTTTCGCCGACCTGCGGCCGCTCGCTCGTGTGACCCAGGAGCTCGCGCATCCGGCGGTTGTAGGCACGCCGCGTCTTGTTGATGCCGACCAGCACCTGATCGGCCTGCATGACGAGCGTCGAGCCGACCTCGCTGCGCCGGATCACCCGGCTCTGGCCATAGGTCCCGTGGTCGAGCCGGCTGCCCTCGCGCACCTGCATCGACAGTCGGATGATCGGGTTGTCGGCGGCCTGGCGGTGCACCTCGGTCAGCATCACGTCGGGTTCGGCCTCGGTGAAATAGCCGCCGCCCTTCACCGGCGGCAATTGCGCCGTGTCGCCGAGCACCAGCACCTTCTTGCCGAAGGAGAGCAGGTCGCGGCCGAGCTCCTCGTCGACCATCGAACATTCGTCGATGATGATGAGGTCGGCATCTGCCGCCGCGCTCTTGCGGTTGATGACGAAGGAGGGCGAGCCCTCCTCCTCGCTGTCGCCGCGCGACCGGTAGATCAGGCTGTGGATGGTGGAGGCGCCGCGGCAGCCTTTCGAGCGCAGCACCAGCGCCGCCTTGCCCGTATAGGCCCCGAAGGCGACCTCCCCCGCGACGTCCTCGGCAATCTGCTTGGCGAGCGTCGTCTTGCCGGTGCCGGCGAAGCCGAACAGGCGAAAGACCTGGGGTCGGCCGTGCTTGAGCCAGGCCGAGACGGCTTTGAGCGCCGCATCCTGTCCGGGCGACCAGGCCATGGTTCAGGCGAGGCCGCGCTTTTCGAGCAGGGTCTCGACGCTCGGCATGCGGCCGCGGAACGCCATATAGGCCTCCTCGGGCGTGCGCCGGTTGCCGGCGGCGAGAACGTTCTCGCGCAGCCGCTCGGCCACCCCAGCGTCGAAGACGTCGCCGCTCTCCTCGAAAGCACCGAAGCCGTCGGCGTCGAGCATCTCCGACCAGAGGTAGGAATAATAACCGGCCGAATAGCCGTCGCCCGAGAACACATGGGCGAAATGTGGCGTGCGGTGGCGCATGGCAATCGGCTTCGGCATGCCGATCCGCTCGAGGCTGCGCCGCTCGAAGGCGACCGGATCCGCCGCCTCGGCCGCGGTCTCGGTGCTCAGCATGTGGAAATCGAGGTCGACGATCGCGGAGGCGCAATATTCGACTGCCGCAAAACCCTGGTTGAAATTGCGCGCCGCCTCGATCCGCGCGATGAGCGCCGCGGGCATCGGCTCGCGCGTCTCGGCGTGGCGGGCGAAGCGCGCCAGCACTTCGGGGCGCAGCAGCCAGTGCTCGTAGAGCTGCGAGGGGAATTCGACGAAGTCGCGCGCCACCGCGGTGCCGGCGATCGACGGATAGTCGACGTCGGTCAGCATCGAATGGAGCGCGTGGCCGAACTCATGGAAGAGCGTGCGCGCGTCGTCGAGCGAGAGCAGCGTCGGCTCGCCCTCGACGCCCTTGGCGAAGTTCATCACGTTGACGACGATCGGCCGGCTGTCGCCCTGGAGTCTGTCCTGGCGGCGGAAGCCGCTGTTCCAGGCGCCGGATCGCTTGGAGGGCCGAGCGAAATAGTCGCCGAGAAACAGCGCGAGGTGGCGCCCGTCGCGGTCCGTGACCTCGAAGGCGCGCACGTCCGGATGGTAGAGCGGCACGTCGTGGCGCGCCGTGAAGGAGAGGCCGAAGAGCCGGGTCGCCGTGTCGAAAGCGGCGGCGATGATGTCGTCGAGGACGAGGTAATTCTTGATCTCGGCCTCGTCGAGGTCGTAGTCGGCCTTGCGCACCTTCTCGGCGTAATAGCGCCAGTCATGCGGCTCGAGCGCGAAATTGCCGCCTTCCTCGGCGGCCTTGGCCTGCAGCGCCTCCGCCTCACGGCCGGCTTTCAGTCTGGCGTGATGCCAGACGCGATCGAGCAGGGCGCGCACCGCCTCGGGTGTGCCGGCCATCGTGTCCTCGAGCTTAAAGGCCGCGAAACTGTCGAAGCCGAGGAGCCCGGCGCGTTCGGTCCGGAGCGCCACCATCTCGGCGACGACGGGGCGGTTGTCGTGCTCGCCCTCGGTCTCGCCGCGCTTGAGCCACGCGGCGAAGGCCGTCTGGCGCAGATCGCGGCGGCTCGAATATTTGAGGAAGGGCTCGATCAGCGAGCGGCCGAGCGTGATCGCATGCTGTCCCGGCAAGCCGCGAGCGGCGGCGGCTTGAGCTGCGGCATCGCGCAGCGGGCCGGGGAGGCCAGCGAGATCATCCTCGCCGTCGAGCACCATCAGGAAGCTCTTTTCGTCGGCGAGCACGTTCTGGCCGAAGCGCGTGCCGAGGGTGGCGAGCCGCTCGGTGATTTCGGCGAGGCGCGTCCGGCCGGCCTCGTCGAGCCTGGCGCCGCCGCGCACGAAGCCTTTGTGGGTGAGGTCGAGGACGCGCCGCTGGTCGGCGTCGAGGCCGAGATCGTCGAGGCGCCCGTGCAGCGTGTCGATTCGCCCGAACAGCGCTTGGTTGAGCGCGATCGCCTGATAGTGACGGGCGAGGACCGGCGATAAGTTGCGTTCGATCTCCTGCAGGCTGTCGCTCGTATCCGACCCCGTGAGGTTCCAGAACACGCCGCCGACGCGGCGCAGGCTCTGCCCCGCCTTTTCCAGGGCCAGGATCGTATTGTCGAAGCTCGGTGCCGCGGGCTCGGCGGCAATGGCGTCGATCTCGCGACCGTGCTCGGCCAGCGCCCTCTCGAAGGCTGGGCCGTAATGTTCGGGCAGGATCGTGTCGAAGGGCGGCGCCCCGAAGGGTGTGGTCCAGGGCTCGAAGAAGGGATTGGCGATCATCGTCTGTCCGGAGCGGCGGTCAATTGCGTCGCTCCTGGATAGGCGCTCGCGGGCCGCCGCTCAAGCGGCCTGCGGTCGATCCTCGCGCGGTTCCGCGGCGCCTTGTTCGGCGGCGCCGTTGGGCGCCGTCGGGCTTGGCCCGTCCGGCGTGGCCGGGTAGAAAGCCGTCACGCTTGTGCAGCTCGGGACTTGCGGGCTGCTTGCCTGCGGTCGGACAGGAGGGTCGTGGAATCCGCAATGGAGATGGAGCTGAAGCTGCTGCTCGATCCGGCCTCGCGCCGCCTGGTCGAAAGCCATCCGGCTTTCGTCGAGGCACGGGCGCACGAGCGCCGCCGTGAGGTCACCACCTATTTCGACACGCCCGATCTGCTGCTGCACGGGCAGGGGGCGAGTCTTCGGGTGAGGCATCGCGACGACAGTTTCGTCCAGACCGTCAAGGTCGCCCGGCGCGACGATGCCCTGGGGTTACGCTCGGAATGGGAATGGCCCGTCGCCTCGGCAAAAGTCGATCCCGCCGCGCTCGACGCCCTTCCCGAAGGACTGGCCTATCTCCGCGCGGCCGTCGATCGGCTGGAGCCGAAATTCCGCACCGACATCGCGCGCGACATCTGGCTGATCAGCCTCGACGGCCACACCGTGGTCGAGGCGGTGATCGATGCCGGCACCATCCGGGCAGGGTCGCGCTCGGCGACGGTCAGCGAAGTAGAACTCGAACTCAAGGGCGGCCCGGTCGCGCCGCTGTTCCGGCTGGCGCTCGACCTCGTCGAGCGCGCCGATCTGCGCTATGGCCCCCGCAGCAAGGCCGAGCGCGGCTACGATATCGTCCGCGGCACGGCGGCGTCGGCGCCCGCGCTGGAAGCCGCCGGGCTGCACGACAAGGCGACGCTTGGCCAGACCTTCCCGCGACTGGTCGCGGCGGCGCTGCGCGACATGGCCGCCGAGATCCCCTGCGCGATGCAGGGCGAGGTCGAGGGAATTCACCGCATGCGCGCGGCGATCCGCAAGCTGCGCACGCTCCTCGTGCTCTTCGCGCCCCACATCGACCGCGAGGCCGCCGATCGGTTCAATGCGGCCCTGCGGGAGATCGGCGCCGTGCTCGGTGCCGGGCGCGACTGGGACGTCTTCCTGACCGAGACGCTTGCCGGCGCGCGCGACGGGATCGAGGCCGCCGGCATCGATCTGCTGGTGCCGGCCGCCGAGGGATGCCGCACCGAGGCTCATGCGGCGGTCGGGCGGATGCTGAACGGCCCGCTGCCGACCCGCCTCATCCTCGGCATGGGGGCCTGGACGGCCGCCCCGGGCTGGGCGGAGGGTTCGGCGTCGGATGTGCCGCTGCGCGATCTCCTGCCGCACCTGCTCGACCGTGTCGCCCGCAAGGTCCGCCGGCGCGGGAAGCGGATCGCGAAGCAGGATGCGGAAGACCTGCACGCCCTGCGCAAGGCGATGAAGAAGCTTCGCTATTCGGCCGAGGACGTGGCCCCGTTGTTCGGTGCGAAGACGGTGCGGCGCTACCTCAAGACCGTGAAGACCGCGTTGAGCCTGCTCGGCGACATCAACGACGCGAGCGTCACGCGCACCCGGCTCGATGAGATCGCGCCACCGGATCGCCCTGAGCTCGCGGGCCCCGCTGCGGCTCTCCTGCAGTGGACGAGCGCGCGCCGCGCCGCGGCCCTCGAGGAGCTCGCGCACAAGTGGCACGACTTCACCCAGCTCGATCCGTTTTGGGCGTGATCCTCCTCGGCGTCACATCGCTGCTACAGCGTCCGGCGCAATCGCGACGGCCGCTTGCTGGCAGCGACGCGTGCCTCTAACTCAGGGCTCATCATGCGGATGGATCGAATTCGGCAGGCTCGGGTTATATCGCGGCTCGGGGCGGGTGGGCCAGGGTGGCCCGACAGGGTAGGCCGGAGCTGCGGGGACGTGATGCGACGCGTGCGATTGGCTGTCTGTATCCTCCTCGCGGCCGCCGGAATGACGCCGGCGCTGGCGCAGGCCCCGAACGCTGCGCCGCCCGCCGTCGGCGTGGCCAAGGTGACGAAACATCCCGTCGTCGAGACCGACCGGTTCATCGGCCGCATCCAGGCCGTCCAGCGGGTCGACATCGTGGCCCGGGTGACTGCCTACCTCGAGGAGGTCGTCTTCAAGGAGGGCCAGGAGGTCAAGAAGGGCGACATGCTCTACCGGCTGGAGCGGGCGCCGTTCGAGGCCGACGTGCAGGCCAAGGAGGGCGCGGTGGCGCAGATCCAGGCGCAGCTCCTCAACGCCAACATCACCCTCCAGCGCGCCCAGACGCTGCTCAATACGCCGGCCGGGCAGCAATCGACGGTCGACTCGGCCAAGGCCAACCAGGGCAATCTGCAGGGCCAGTTGCTGACCGCCCAGGCGCAGCTCAAGACCTCGCAGATCAACCTCGGCTATACGGTGATCAAGGCACCCGTCGACGGCAAGACCGCCCGCACCAACCTCACCCTCGGCAATGTCGTCCAGCCGAATACGCAGGTCCTCACGACGCTCGTCGGGCAGGATCCGATGTATGTGGTGTTTCCCATTTCGGTCCGCAGCCTGCTCGAATTGCGCGATCGCTACTTGTCCAAGGGCGGCTTCAGCGCCGTGCAGATCAAGATCGTGCTGCCCAACGGCGACACCTACGGCTCGACCGGTAAGCTGAACTTCGTCGACAATACGGTGGCGACCAATACCGACACGGTCACCCTGCGCGGCACCATCCCCAATCCGCCGCTGGCACAGCAGCTCGAAGGCAAGGACGCCAATACGGTGCGCGAACTCTTCGACGGCGAGTTCGTGAGCGTGCTGCTCGAGGGCGTCGAGCCGGTGCAACTTCTGGCGGTTCCCCGCGCCGCGGTGCTGACCGACCAGCAGGGCGACTATGTCTACGTGGTGGGGCCGGACGACAAGGCCGTCCGTACGACGATCAAGCTCGGTCAGTCGACGCCGACCGAGGCCTCCGTGCTGACCGGGTTGAAGGAGGGGGACACGATCGTGGTCGACGGGCTCCAGCGCGTGCATGCGGGCCAGCCCGTGTCGCCCTCGCCGGCCGAGCCGAACGCGGCGGATGCCGCCAAGAAGGCCGTGCAGTGATCGTCGCCCCGGCCGCTCCTCCGTCCCCGCACCGCGAGCCCGCATGATCTCGGCCGTCTTCGTCGATAGACCGCGGCTCGCGATCGTCATCGCCTTGATCCTGACGATCGCCGGCGGCCTGGCGATGACCCGCATCCCAGTGGCGCAGTTCCCCGATATCGTGCCGCCCCAGGTCCAGGTGTCGGCGACCTATCCGGGTGCCTCGGCCCAGGTCGTCGAAAGCGCGGTGGCGCAGCCGCTCGAGGCCCAGATCGTGGGTGTCGACCAGATGCTCTACATGAAGTCGTCGAGCGGCAACGACGGCAGCTACAATCTGACGGTGTCCTTCGCGCTCGGCTCCAACCCCGACATCGATACGGTCAACGTCAACAACCGCGTGCAGACGGCGCTCTCGCAGCTTCCCTCGGAAGTGCAGCTGCAGGGTCTGAAGGTGCAGAAGCGCTCCTCGGCCGTGCTGCAGTTCATGATGTTCTACAGCGACAACGGCCAGCAGGACCCGCTGTTCATCACCAACTATGCCCTGATCAACGTGCTCGACGAGATCTCGCGCACGCCGGGCGTCGGCCAGGCGTCGCTGTTCGGCACGCTCAACTACTCCATGCGGATCTGGTTCGACGTCCAGCGCCTGAACAATCTCGGCATGGCGCCCTCCGAGATCGTTGCCGCCATCCAGTCGCAGAACGTCCAGGCGGCGGTCGGGCGCATCGGCGCCGAACCCATCGCCAAAGACCAGCAGTTCCAGTTCAACGTCCAGACCAAGGGGCGGCTGTCGACGCCGGAGGAATTCGGCAACATCGTCATCAGAGCCAATCCGGACGGATCGCTGCTCAAGGTCAAGGATGTCGCCCGCGTCGAGATGGGGGCGCAGAACTCCGACACTACGAGCCGTCTCGACGGCAAGCCGGCGGTCGGGCTCGGCATCTATCTCGCGCCCGGCGCCAATGCGGTGCAGACCGCAAAGGCGGTCAATGCCACACTGGCCAAGGTCGGCAAGCGCTTTCCCGAGGGCATGAAATACAAGATCGTCTACGATTCCACGACCTTCGTGAACGACACGATCAGCGAGGTGTTCAAGACCATCGGCGAATCCTTCATGCTCGTCGTCATCGTGGTCTTCCTCTTCCTCGGCAACCTGCGCGCCACGATCATTCCCGCCGTGGCGGTGCCGGTCAGCCTGATCGGCACCTTCGCGGTGCTGCTGATCCTGGGCTATTCGGCCAATACGGTCTCGCTGCTGGCCCTGGTGCTGGCCATCGGCATCGTGGTCGACGACGCCATCGTGGTGGTCGAGAACGTCGAGCGCGTGATGGAGCAGCATCCCGAGCTGTCGCCGGGTGACGCCACCAAGAAGGCGATGGCCGAGATCACCGCGCCGATCATCGCCATCACGCTGGTGCTGCTGTCGGTCTTCGTGCCGCTCGCCTTCATCCCCGGCCTCACCGGCTCGCTGTTCCGGCAATGCGCGGTCACCATCAGCGTCGCCATGCTGATCTCGGCCACCAACGCCTTGACGCTGTCGCCGGCGCTCTGCGGCATCTTCCTGCGCCCGGGCGGGCACAGGCGCGGCATCATGGGCAAGGTGCTCGACGGCATCGACAAGACGCGCGACGGCTATGCGGCCATCGTCAGGCGGCTGGTGCGGATCAGCGTCGTCAGCCTGCTCGTCATCGCCGGATTCGCGGTGGCGATCTATTTCGCGGCGGCCCGCACACCGACGGGGTTCCTGCCCGAGGAGGACCAGGGCGCCTTCTTCATCTCGGTGCAGCTTCCCGACGGGGCATCGCTGTCGCGTACCAGCGAGACCGTGAGGTCGATGGAAAACCTGCTGCTCAAGATGCCGCAGGTCTCCGACACGTTCGCGGTGATCGGGTTCTCGCTGCTCGATAGCGCCCGGGAGTCCAATGCGGGCTTCATGGTCATCAAGCTGAAGCCGTTCGAGGAGCGGACGGCGGCGGCCGATTCGGTCCAGGCCATGATCGGCAAGGTCTTCGGCGCGGCCCAGCAGATCCGCTCCGGCAACGTCATCGCCTTCAATCTGCCGCCGATCATTGGGCTGTCGACCGGTGGCGGCTTCGAATACGATCTCGAAGCGCTCGAAGGCCAGGACCCCGCCGTGATGGGCAGCGTCGCGCAAGGGCTGATCGCCGCGGCCAACGCCGACCCGTCGCTCGCCCGGGTCTTCACCACTTTCACCGCCTCGAACCCCTCGCTCTATCTCGATATCGACCGCGACAAGGCCAGCGCGCTCGGCGTCAACATCGGCGACATCTTCAACGTGTTGCAGTCGGCTCTCGGCGGCACCTATATCAACAACTTCAACCTCTATGGTCGCACCTGGCAGGTGAACATCGAAGGCGAGGCCAAGGACAGGCGCGAGATCAACTCGATCTGGCAGATCTACGTCAAGAACAAGCGGGGCGACGAGGTGCCGCTGCGCTCGCTCGCCTCGCTCCGGGTGGTGCAGGGGCCGCAGGTGATCACGCGCTACAACAATTATCGCGCCATCCCGATCCAGGGCAGTCCCAAACCGGGCGTATCATCGGGCACGGCACTCACCGCCATGGCGGCGGTCTCCGACAAGACGTTGCCCAACGGCTACGGCTACGAGTGGACCGGCACGGCCTACCAGGAATACCAGGCCAACGGGCAGACCGGCATCGTGCTCGGGCTCGCGATCCTGTTCGCCTATCTGTTCCTGGTCAGCCTCTACGAGAGCTGGATCATCCCGGTGCCGGTGCTGCTGTCGGTCACGGTCGGCATCTTCGGCGCCTTCATCGGCATCATCGTCGGTGGCCTGGTGCTTGACCTCTATGCCCAGGTCGGCCTCGTGGTGCTGATCGCGCTCGCGGCCAAGAACGGCATCCTGATCGTCGAATTCGCCAAGGAGCGGAGGGCGGAGGGCGTGCCGGTGCTCGACGCGGCAGTACTCGGTGCGAGCATGCGGTTCCGCGCCGTGATCATGACCTCGATCGCCTTCGTGCTCGGCCTCCTGCCGCTGGTTTTCGCGAAAGGCGCCGCCCAGCTCAGCCGGCGCGACGTCGGCACACCGATCTTCGCCGGCATGATCGCGGCCTCGCTCGTCGGCCTGTTCCTGATCCCGATGCTCTACGTGACGTTCCAGTATGTGTCGGAACGCCTCGACCGCTGGCGCGGCATCGAGCCGCCGAAGCCGAAGGAAAAGGCAGCGGAGGCCTGACGCCCGTGTGTCAGGCCAGCGGCGTGTCGGCATAGATCTCCTCGACCGGGCAGACGAGGCCGATGCTGTCTAGCCGCAAGGTGCCGCCGGCGAGGATCGTCTCGGGGCTGTCCGGCCAGATCCGCTCAGCCGACGGCCTGAGGATTTGGACCTCGATCCGCATCGACCGGACCACGACGATTTCCGTCACGCTCGGGATCGTGGTGTAGGCCCACACATTGGTCCAGGTCTTGGCGCGGTTCGACGGCGACAGGATCTCGATCAGCAAGACCGGGTCGTCGATGACGACTTGGCCGGCGAGGATCGGCGAGCAGGTTATGGCGATGTCGGGCACGCGCACATTGCGATCGGCGCGAAGTCGCGGCTTGACCGCCGCTTCGGTCAAAACCTTGCAGGGGCCGCCGCTGCGACGCAGGTGCTGCCGGATCATCGCGCCAAACGTGAGCTGGATCAGGCCGTGCACCGCGCTCCCCGGCGACATGGTCCAAACTTCGCCGTCGACCAACTGGTAGTGCTTAGCCCGGCCGTCGCCCGGCCATGCCAGGAACTCCTCGGTGGTCGTGGGCCAAGCCTGTCCGGCTCTCGCGTCGCTCATAGAACCACCATATCACGTTTTCACGCCGACAGCGCCCGGATGACGCCGCGCAGCTCGGCCAGGCCCTTGAGCCGACCGATGGCCGAATAGCCCGGATTGGTGCGCTTGAAACGGTCGTCGAGCATCTTGTGGCCATGATCGGGCCGGAACGGCAGCTTCATGCCCTCGGGCCGGCGCCGGTCCTCGCGCAGCAATTCGCGGATCACCGCCACCATGTCGACGTCGCCATCGAGGTGCTCGGCCTCGTAGAACGAGCCGTCGGGTTCGCGCCGCGTCGCCCGAAGATGCGCAAAATGGATGCGCGACGCGAAGGCCGCGGCGATCGCCACGAGGTCGTTGGTGGGAGCCACGCCGAGCGAGCCGGTGCAGAAGCACATGCCGTTGGCTGGCGAGGGCACCGCCTCGAACAGGGCGGCGTAGTCGGCCTGCGAGGCGGCGATGCGCGGCAGGCCGAAGAGAGGGCGCGGCGGGTCGTCGGGATGCAGCGTCAGCCGCACGCCGAGTTTTTCCGCCACCGGTGTCACCGCCTTCAGGAAGGCGACGAGATTGGCCCGCAGCTTCTCTGGGCCGATGCCCGCATAGTCGTCGAGCTTGGCCCGGAGCCCGTCGAGGTCGAGCGACTCCGAGGTCGTGCCCGGCAGGCCGGCGGCGATGGTAGCGGTCAGCGCCTTGGCCTCCGCCTCGTCCATCCGCGCCGCCAGTGCTTTGGCCGCCTCGCGGACCGGCGCGGAATAATCCGCCGCGGCGCCCTGTCGTTTGAGCACGTGGATGTCGAAAGCTGCGAAGCGGGCCTGGTCGAAGCGGAGCGCCGTGGCGCCCGTCGGCAGCGGCCAGTCGAGGTCGGTACGGGTCCAGTCGAGCACCGGCATGAAATTGTAGCAGACGATCCGCAAGCCCTCGGCCGCGACGGCCTCGAGGCTGGCGATCCAGGCGTCGACCGACGCCTTGGCCTCGGCGCCGCGCCGCTTGACGTCGTCCGGCACCGGGATGCTCTCGATGACGCTCCAGCGCAACGGCACGCGGTGCTCCGGCGTCGTCTCGATCAGCGCCTTGCGTTCGCGCACCGCCTCGCGCGTCCAGGTCTCGCCCGGCGCAAAATCGTGCAGCGCGGTGACGATATCGGTCGCACCCGCCTG
This sequence comes from Lichenihabitans sp., assembly GCA_965277115.1. Taxonomy (GTDB): domain Bacteria; phylum Pseudomonadota; class Alphaproteobacteria; order Rhizobiales; family Beijerinckiaceae; genus Lichenihabitans. Next base: position 76,103 of record CBDIBY010000008.1, read on the forward strand.
GCGGATATCGTCGAGGCTCACGGGATCCTTCGGGCCGTACCACCGCCATGCCTCGAGCATCGTCTCTTCCCCTGCGATTTTTCGTGCTGTCGGGCAGCCAGCCGACCTCGCTACGTCATAAGATCCGCGAGCCGCTTCAGCATTCGAAAGTCGTCTCGCGGCACGAGCCTGGATCTCGGATCGGGGAGTGAATCGCGGTCCGCCCCGTTTGTCGAGAGGCTAGCGCTGCTTTCGCACTTTAGGCACGACGGCCCCGGCGAGGAGCGTCGCACAACGAGGGCATCGCTGGGGTGGAGGCCGCAAACCCGCAATGTAGGAAGAGCACGCATCCTGCGCCGCGCCGGATGGGAGAGCCCTGCCAGAAACAGCCATCGTTCTGGGCTAATAGTCCGTTACCGGTGCCGGCACGCGGTTGAGAGAAGCGCGCGTGCACTCGACGAGCGCGTCGACGAAGCTGCGGCTGACCGGCGAGGCGCGGCGCGTGGGATAGAGCGCCGCGAGGGTCACCGGCGTCGGCGGACAATCGGGCAGCACCGGCACAAGGCTGCCCGCGCCGATAAGTTCCGCAACTTCAAAGACCGGCTTCAGCACGATGCCCTCGCCCTCGACCGCCCATTGGGTCAGCACGTCGCCGTCGTCGGCGTCGAGCGCACCCGAGACCGGAAAGGTCGCCGGCTCGCCGTCGATCCGCAACGTCCAGCGGAACTGCTGGGCGCCCGGATAGCGCAGGAGCAGGCAGCGATGGTTGAGGAGGTCGTCGGGGGTCTCGGGCCTGCCATGCGCCTCGAGATAAGCGGGCGCGGCGCAGAGCACCCGCTCCACCTCGGCGATCTTGCGGATGGTGAAGGACGAATCGTCGAAGCGTGCCATGCGCAGCGCCACGTCGATCGATTCGCCGACGAGGTCGAGCAGGTGGTCCGACAGGCGCAGGCGCAGCTCGACCTTGGGATGGCGCGCGAGGAAGCTACGGGCGAGCGGCGCCACCACGCGCCGGCCCAGGCCTAGCGGTGCCGTCACGCGGAGCGGCCCGCGCAATTCGCCGCCGCTCTCGGCGACGCTCGCCTCGGCCCGGTCGACCGCCTCGATCACGTCGAGACAGCGTTCGTAGAAGAGGCGGCCGCGCTCGGTCAGGTTCATCCGCCGCGTGGTCCGCACAAGCAGCTGGCAGGCGAGCTGGGTTTCGAGCGCCTGGATGCGGTAGCTGACCACCGCCGAGGACATGCGCAGCGCCCGGCCTGCGGCGGAAAAACTGCCGAGCTCGACCGAGCGCATGAAGATGCGCATGTTCTCGAGCGAGGTCACGGTTCCGGTATTCTCAAAACCGCTTTGAAGGTCATGCGCCGTCCCGGGCTCAAGACAGTCGCGTCCCTCCTTTCTATGATGACCGAAAGGTCCGAAGGGAGGACGACATGCTCGCCGCTTATATCATGGAATGGGGAAGCCTGCTGTTGCGCTGGCTGCATGTCATCACGGCGATCGCCTGGATCGGCTCGTCCTTCTTCTTCATGCATCTCGATGCGAGCCTGCGCGCCACCGCCGGCATCCCGGCCGGCAAGGGAGGCGCCGCCTGGCAGGTGCATGGCGGCGGCTTCTACGAGATGCGCAAATATCTCGTCGCCCCGGCGTCGATGCCCGAGGAGCTGACCTGGCACAAGTGGCAGTCCTATTGGACCTGGATTTCCGGCTTCTCGCTGCTCGTCTGGGTCTATTACGGCCAGTCGCAGCTCTATCTCATCGATCCCGCGGTGCGGGTGCTCGAACCCTGGCAGGCGGCGCTCTTCGGCATCGGGGCGCTGGCGCTCGGCTGGCTCGTCTACGACATGGCGTGCCGCTGGCTCGTCGGGCGCAACGACGTGGCGCTGGCGGCGCTGGTTTTCGCCTTCGTGGTGTTCATGAGCTGGGCCTTCGCGCAGATGTTCTCCGGGCGCGGCGCGCTGATCCATACCGGCGCGCTGATGGCCACGATGATGACCGGCAACGTCTTCCTCAACATCATCCCCAATCAGAAGAAAGTCGTGGCCGACCTCGTCGCCGGGCGCACGCCGAACCCGGCCTACGGCAAGCAGGCCAAGCAGCGCTCGACGCACAACAACTATTTCACGCTGCCGGTGCTGTTCATGATGCTGTCGGGCCATGCGCCGACGACCTACGCCAACCAGCAGGCGATCCCGCTCATCGTCACGCTGGTCATCGTCGCCGGCGCGGTGATCCGTCACTTCTACAACGTGCGCCATGCCAGCCATTCGCGCTCGCCCTGGTGGGCCTGGGGCGCCGCCATCATCGCCCTCTGGACGGCCTTCTACGTCGCCATGGCGGCCTCGCCGAGCGGGCGCGAGCGGCTCGGCCTGCCGCCGATCAAGCAGGTGGAGGCGACGCCCGCCGTGCTGCCTATTGCGCCGGCCAAGGTCGTCGAGGTCGTCGGCACCCGCTGCGTCATGTGCCATTCGTCCGATCCGGTCTGGGACGGCATCCAGATCGCGCCGAAGAACATCCGCTTCGACACGCCGCAAGAGATCGCCCGCGCGGCCGATGCGATCCGCGCCGAGGCCGTGGTGAGCCATGCCATGCCGCCCAACAACGTGACCGAGATCTCGCCGGCCGAGCGCGAGGTGTTGGCGGCCTGGCTGCTGCCGGGGCATCGATAGTGTTTGGGTTTGGATATGCGCTTTGGGTGGGGGAGCGGTCCTAGGCTCCAGCTGCGCAAGCCGACATTAGTAGGCACATTTCAATCCGAGTCGCTCGTCCCACTATGAGCAAAGGTAGGCGCATGACGAAGAGCTGAAAACAATCCTGGCAGCACTCCAACTAATTTGTGAGCCTCGCTACGAGATGCGGACTTGAACCAGATGCCTCTAGGGCAGTAACGGCAACCTCGTATGCCTCAGACGGGCTTTGGCCAGCAGCAATCGCATCGTAGAAGCCTTTGGAAAATGCAATTGCTTCGTCGTCATTGATCGTATCGACCATACCTATCACTAGCGGTGCGAAGGCCACGTGTACGCCTTACATCGCGCTACAGGCGTTAAGCACGACACACTTGAGTTCTTTTTGGTTGGCAAGCATTCTTCCTAGTGAGTCAAACGTAAGATTATGAGTCCCTTCCTCGCTCAACAACTCTAGTCCACTCGCGTCGGCATGTCCCGCGAAGTGAATGATGTCATAGTTATTCGTGACTAGCTCAAGTCGAATAATGTCAACAGTTGCAGCCGTGATCGTCTCTACGTATATTCGGTCGCGACGTCGACCCATTCTAATTCTTTCGCGAATAGCAGAAATTTCTTTGTCAATGCGGATAGCGCCGTCATTATCTCCCTTCGGGTTCGCTGCTATTATCAATATGCGAATGTCGAGCATGTGGGTGAGAGTGCTGAGCGTGGGTTGCTCCGACTCGATGGTATTTTGGATTGTGGGGTCAACCTTGACCCAAGCCTCCTTTAGCAAATCGATAACGTCGGCGGTCACGGATTGCGCAACCGTTCCGCTAGCTCGCTTCTCTCGACCTAAGTCGACAGCCAAGGTAAGAAGCCTATCAGCCGTATCTTTGTGATTGTCTGCGAGTGCATGCGCAAGGCGAAAGGCAAGTTGCGTCAGGCTTGCATTCATATCACCACGATCATACGGCAGATGCTTAGCCAGCCCCGGCACTCGACCTACACTCTCCAGAACTTTCTGGGACACATCACGTCCAGCTGCGTCGAACGCATCTGCGTCGGATATCGGCGGGATGCTGATCAGCATCTCCTTGGCCATACGACCTACCGTAGCGGGCGGAACCGTCGGGCAAACACAGACTCGTCCTCCACAAGCTGTGCAAAGTCCAGGATACCGTGCGAGATACTCCATCTCGTAATCGAAACGTTCTCCTCGCTCCTCACATTGCAGCGAATACTCGTTTGCTAGACCCATGATATAGGAGAAAGCGTCCGCCGCTTCACCATAGAAGTAGTGAGGGTAACGGTCGAATACCCGAATGGCTTCTGCCAGTTAACCTAGTTCCTCCATGAGAGCTATCGTGCTAAATCCCATCGAGTTGTAAGAGCGTGGGTAGATGCTGTCGAACATCGACTGCCAGTTATTCAAGCCTGTTGGTCGCGTGGTCCAATTTTTTTCGGTAAGTGCTCGGACATCGTCGTGCGCAAGAACGCTATCGGTTCCCTTCACAAGCTTACAGATACTCTCAACGTGAAGAGCTTTGCGACAGTATGGACAAACACAAGGATACTTGGTGAAGATGAGATGCTCGACGCTTTCGACCCCCATTTTGGCAAGTAGCGGAAAATACCAGCCAAGAGCTTTACAGAGCGCGCCCGGCATATCTACACGATCACGTTTCTTCTTTCTGTCAAAAAGAGTGAGCATGCCGCATACTTCGACGAAGTGCAGGAAGGTCGCTTCGCGGCTCCGCCCCAAGTTGGCGTCGTGATAGATGAACGCCGTCATCCGGTAGAGTTCGTCCAGCCGTAACTTCACTCGTCCACCCCATCCGTAAAAGCTGCGCCAGCTACTTAGCGCACCAGAGCGAGCTTCTGATACACCCCGATTGAGGATGGGAGAAGATTGCTCCAGCTTCATCGGGGAAACCGGAGCGCAACGCGAAGGTGCGCGTGAGCCAAAGCCTCAACTGGCGCTGATGTTGCAGACCGGACGTTCCGAAGGGCTGAGATGGGTCGGGAAAGGACGTGAAGCCGTACACAGTCGGGCATCGGCCCCTTGATCCGTTGCCCGAGACGTGCCAGCCCTTGGAATCGCCCGAGGGAGCCGACCATGACGCGAGCCGAAAGCCTGCCGACCCCTGCCGACGTCGAGGCCTTCGTGGCCGATGGCGCCGTGCTGCTCGAGGGCCTCTTCGCCGACTGGGTCGAACCGCTGCGCCGCGGCATCGACGGCCTGATGGCCGATCCGAGCCCGCTCGAACGGTCCTATCAGCCGAAGGGCGATGCGGCGCCCTTCTTCCAGGACCTGTGCAACTGGCAGCGCTTCACAGACTTCCGCAGCTTCGTCCTCCAGTCGCCGGCCGGGGAAGCCGCGGCCCGGCTGATGGGCTCGAAGACCGCCCGCTTCTTCCACGACCACGTGCTCGTCAAGGAGCCCGGCACCTCGGTCGTCACCCCCTGGCACCAGGACCTGCCCTATTATTGCGTCGACGGGCGCCAGAGCGTCAGCTTCTGGATCCCGCTCGATCCGGTGCCGCGCGAGACCAGCCTGCAATGCGTCGCCGGCTCGCATCGCTGGGACATCCACAGGCCCAAGCGGTTCGACGGGACGGACCTCTATGCCGGCGACGAGACGGCCGAGCTGCCTGACATCGACGCTCACCGCGATGATTATCGCATCCTGGCCTGGGCCATGCAGCCTGGCGACGCGGTCGCCTTCGATTTCCGCACCGTGCATGGCGCGGCCGCCAACAAGGCGCGAGCCGAGCGCCGGCGCGTCTTCTCGGCCCGCTGGGTCGGCGACGACGCGCGTTTCGCCGACCGCAAGGGCAAGGGCTCGCCGCCGTTCCGGCACCTGACGCTTGCCGACGGCGATCGGCTGGAGGCACCGGACTTCCCGGTCGTCTATCAGGCCTGAGGGGTCGCCGATGACGACGGCACGGCCGATCCACGCCTTCGACCAGGCGCTTTGCCGGCGGCCGGCCCGGAGCGTCACCTCCGGCCTGCGGGCCGATGATCGGGGCGATCCGTCCTTCGAGGGCGTCGCGGCGGAACATGCGGCCTATGTGGCGGCGTTGGAGGCGGCGGGCTTGGCGGTCGAACTGCTCGACCCGCTCGAGGCCTGTCCGGATTCGGTCTTCATCGAGGACCCGGCGCTCGTCTTCACCGAAGGCGCGGTGCTGCTGCGCCCGGGGACGCCGAGCCGCAAAGGCGAGGCGGCCGCCATCGCGCCGGCGCTGCGCGCCCGGTTCGATAGGGTGCTCGCGCTGCCCGAGGGTACGGCCGACGGCGGCGACGTGCTGGTCACGCCCGAGGCCGTGATGATCGGCCTTTCGGCCCGCACGGACCGTATCGGCGCGCGAGCGCTCGCCGGATGCCTTTCGGCACTCGGCCGCAATGGGGTGACCGTCGAGACGCCACCGGGCGTGCTGCATTTCAAGTCGGATTGTGCGCTCCTCGACGACGACACCGTGCTGGTCACGGCGCGGCTCGCCGCCTCGGGCGTGTTCGGCCGCCTCCGTCAGCTCATCGTGCCGGAGGGCGAGGAGGCTGCCGCCAATGCGCTGCGCCTCAACGACGTGGTTCTCGTCGGACAGTCCTACCCCCGCACCATGGCGCTGTTGGACGCGCATGGTTTCGTGGTGGTGCCGCTCGGGGTCACCGAGATCGGCAAGATCGACGCGGGCCTGTCCTGCATGTCGCTGCGCTGGCGCAGCGGGACCTGAGGCGGAAAGCCTTGTCCGATACGATCGTCCCGAAGGTGGCGACGATCGAGCCTTCAGACCACGCCGGCGTCGATCAGCGTCTTGACGGCGGATCGAAGTGGTGGGCAATCGCGCGCTCGGCCGCCCTTATGTCGCGGGCCTCGGCGTCGCTCCGGCGCAGCAGCACCACGGTCCTGACCTCGTATGTCTGGACGGGCGGCCTGACGCTGATCGCGGTGGCGGGCTATTCCCTGCGCCTGTCCCGAAGGCGGGGCGGAGCGATCGAGACTAGCCGGCCAGGGTGATGGAGCGCTTCGCTGCGCGTACACAAGGGCGGCGCTTGCTTGTCCCCGCGTCGCGGCTATGAACACCCCTCCAGCATCACAAGCGACGGAACCGACATGACGACCATCACGCCCGATCTCGCCCGTCTCTATGCGGAGAGCGACGCTCTCGGGCTGGCGGAGCTGGTGCGCCGCCGCGAGGCCAGTGCGAGCGAGCTGACCGAGGTCGCCATCGGCCTCATCGAAAGGCTCGACGTCGAGCTCAACGCGGTCGTGCTCCGCTCGTTCGAGGCCGCGCGACGGCGCGCTGCGGAAGCGCCGGGCGACGGCCTCTTCGCCGGTGTGCCCTATCTCCTCAAGAACATCGGCTCGACGAGCGACGGCATGCCGATCGATGCGAGCCTCGCCTATCGCAAGGACGACCGGGGCGGACCCGATACCGAGATGGTCCGCCGCATCAAGGCGTCCGGCCTCATCCTCTTGGGCCGCACCAACGTGCCGGAGAACGGCTGGTGCATCGCCACCGAGCCGCGCGCCCACGGCCCGACGCTCAACCCCTGGAACAAGGCCGTCACGCCCGGCGGCTCTAGCGGCGGCGCGGCCGCGGCCGTGGCCTCGCGCATGGTCCCGATGGCGGAGGGAACGGATGGCGGCGGCTCGATCCGCGTGCCCGCCTCCTGCTGCGGCCTCGTCGGGCTGAAGCCGTCGCGCGGCCGCATCACCTACGGGCCGGACGAGGTCGACGTCTGGTTCGGCAGCGTCTCCTTCTTCGCCTTGACCCGGACGGTGCGCGACACCGCAGCCTTTCTCGATGCCACGGCTGGCAACCTGCCGGGCGACCTCTACACGCCGCCCCGGCCCGCGCGGAGCTGGCTGGACGGGCTCGGCGACCGGGCGAAGCCGCTGCGCATCGGCTACACGCTGACGACGCCCTGGGGACCGGCGTTCGCGCCGGAGGTCACCGAGGCCATCACCTCGACCGTGGCCCTGCTCGAGAAACTCGGACATCACCTCGAGGAACATCCATTCAGGGCGGATCTCGAAGGCGGCTGGGCCGCCTACAACCGGATGAACGCGGTGCAGACCGTGCTCGACTTCGACGGCTTGGCCGAGACGGTCGGGCGGGCGGTGCAGGAGCGCGATCTCGTCGCCTTCAACTGGTCGCTGCTGCAGCGCGGCCGCGCGATGTCGGCCACGCAGCATGCGGCCAGCCTCGCCACCATGCGCAAGCTCAACCAGCAGATCCATGGCGAGCTCTACCCCTACGACGTCTTCGTGACCCCGACGCTGACCCAGCCGCCGCGCCCGGTCGGCTATTGGGACATGAACGAGCCCGACGTCGACGCCTATAATGCCAAGTGGACCGACGCGGCCTTCATGTTCGCCTTCAACCTGTCGGGGCTGCCCGCCATGTCGGTGCCGGCGACCTGGACCTCGCAGCAGGTGCCGATCGGCGTGCAATTCGTCGGCCGTTACGGCGACGAGGCGACCATCCTGCGGCTGGCGGCCGAGGTCGAGGCGGCCCGCCCGTGGATCGGCCGGCGGCCGGCCGTCTCGGCGCCGGTCTGATTGATCGGCCGGCGCTGCGGCATCAGCCACCGACCATCAGCTTCACCACCTCGTCGTGGCTGGTCTCGCCGATGCGGCGCTCGCCGGCGAGCGCGCCGCGGCGCAGCACGACGATGCGGTCCGCGACGCTGAAAATATCCTGAAGATTGTGGGAAATGAAGATCACGCCGCGCCCCTGCTCCTTGAGCGTCTTGATCAGCCCGAGGACCTTGCGCTGCTCGGGCACGCCGAGGGCGGCCGTCGGCTCGTCCATCACGATGACCCGCGCGTTCCAGTAGATGGCCCGGCCGATGGCGACCGCCTGGCGCTGGCCGCCGGAAAAACGGCCGACCGGCGCGTCGAGCCGGTCGACGTGGAAATCGAGCCGCGCCATCGTGTCGCGCGCGGCTTCCGCCATGCGGCGGCGGTCGAGCACCGGCAGGAGGCCGAAGGCACGGCGCATCGGCTCACGGCCGAGGAAGATGTTGGCGCCGATCGACAGGTTGTCGGCGAGGGCCAGGTCCTGGTAGATCGTCTCGATGCCGGCGCCGCGCGCCGCCTCGGGCGTGGCGAAACCGACGGGCTTGCCGTCGAGCCGGATCTCGCCGCCGTCGGGCCGGTAGACCCCCGAGATGGCCTTGGTCAGGGTCGACTTGCCGGCGCCGTTGTCGCCGGCGAGCGCCAGGACCTCGCCCGGATGGAGCGCCAGCGACACGTCGCGCAGCGCCTCGACCCCGCCGAAGCGTTTCGAGACGTTGCGCACGTCGAGGATCGGCTGGCCGGCCGCGGCGGGGGCATCCATCAGCGGTCGCCTCCGAAACGGCGCTGCGTCTGGTCGACCAGCACCGAGATGATGATGACGACGCCGACCGCGACGAACTGCCAGAAGGGCTCGACGTCGATGAAGACGAGGCCGTACTGGATCACCGCGATGACGAGCGCGCCGGCGACGGTGCCGAGGATGGTGCCCGAGCCGCCGAAGAGACTGGCGCCGCCGATCACCACGGCCGCGATCGAATCGAGCAGCAGCGGCTCGCCCGCCTGCGCGGCGCCCGCCGTGAAGCGGGCCGTGTAGAGCACGCCGCCGAGCCCGGCACAGAGCGCCGAGAGAACGTAGAGACGGCGCGTATGGCGGGCGACGCCGATGCCGGCGCGCAACGCCGCCTGCTCGCTGGCGCCGATCGCATAGGTGTGCTGGCCGAAACGCGTCTGCGACAAGAGGTAGTGCATCAGAAGCACGAACAGCACGGCAATGATGACGAGAATCGGGATGCCGAGGAGGCGTCCATTGCCGAGCCCGGCGAACCAGTCGTTCGACACCGGCACGGTGGTGCCCCCCGCGAGCAGATAGGCCACGCCGCGCGCCACGCCGAACATGCCGAGCGTTCCGATGAACGGCGGCACCTTGAGCTTCGAGATCAGCCAGCCGTTGACGGCGCCGGGCACGAGCGACACTGCGAGGCCCGCCAGGATGCCGGCTCCCATGGCGGCGAAGGGCGGCAGGGCGACGCCCGCCATATTGGCCACATGCGCCGCGACGACCGAGGCGAGGCCCATGATGAAGCCGACCGAAAGGTCGATGCCGCCCGAGATGATCACGAAGGTCTCGCCGAGCGCCAGCAGCAGCGGCGCCACCGCGAAGACCGCGATCGACTGAGCATTGTAGGCCGAGAGGACGAAGCTTGTCCCGTAGCTTAGCCGCGACCAGGTCTCGAAGACGATGAGCAGCAGCACCAGGAACAGCCAGGCGCGCAGCGAGGCGAGCGCCACGATGAGGCGTTTCGAGCCGGCGCGGATCGGCGCAGGCTCCCTGGTGGCCGGCGTCGAGAGAGGCACGCTCATGCGCCGATCCGGGTGGGAGAGCTGGCGTTGGCGCACATGTCTACGTTCTCTATCGAAAAAGGCACAGTCACCTTCTCCGGTACGGGGAAGGTGACGGATGGGGACGGCTTCGCGCCGGCAGCCCCGCCCGCCTCGCTTCGCTCGGTCCCTCCGCCGACCACTCCAACACGCTTGGCGTGCTGGAGCCTCTGGCCAGCTCCGCCCTCCCCATCCCGGGGAGGGAACAGTTCAGTTCTGATAGACGAACCTGGCGATCTCCGGCTTGTCGATGTTCGACTTGTCCATGACGGTGAAGCCCGTGCCGACCTCTACGGGGACCGACTGGCCGGTCAGATGCGCGAAGGCGGTGATCACCCCGTAATAGCCGATCTCGGCCGGATGCTGGGCGATGGCCACGTCAATGAGGCCCGACTTGATGTTGGCGACGATGCTCGTCGGCGCATCGAAGGCCACGACCTTGACCTTGCCGCCCTGACCCGCCTGCTGGACGCCGTTGGCGGCGCCGAGCGCCGAGAACAGGTTGGCGCCGAAGACGCCGGCGAGGTCCGGATTGCGGGCGATGACGGATTGCAGCTGCGAGGCGGCCTTGTTGGCGTCGTCGTCGTTGAACTGCGTCTGCAGCACCTGGATGCCGGGATGGGCCTTCATCTCCTCCTTGAAGCCCTCCTCGCGCTGGTCGGTCGTCGAGACGCCCGGCTTGACGTTGGACACATAGACCTTGCCCTTGTCGCCGATCGCCTTGGCGAGCGCGCGCGCCGCCATCTTGCCGCCCAGCACGTTGTCGGACGCGATGTAGCTCAGCGGGAAATCGGCCTCGCCCGACCCCGTCTGGTAGTTGCCGGTGCCGATGAACGTGTCGACCGTGATGACCGGTATGCCGGCATCGGCCGCCTTCTTCAGCGGCTGCACGAGCTGGACCTTGTCGGTCGGGGCGATCAGGATGGCGTCGGGCTTGCGGGCGATCACCGCGTCGAGCACCGGCACCTGCGTCACGGGGTTGAAGTCGGGCGCGCCCTGGAAGACGAGATCGGCGCCGACCGCCTTGGCGGCCGCCTCGGCCCCCTTGCGCATGGTGATGTAGAAGGCGTCCGTCGTCAGGCCGGGTATCAGCGCGATCGTATATTTCTTGGTCTGCGCCTGGGCGCCGCCCATCAGGGCCGCCAAGCCGAGCGCAATGGCGGCCAGAGCCGTCGCGGTTCTTTTCATCGTGTCCTCCCCTTTCGTGGCGGCGGCTTGGATGGCGCGCCATGGCCGGCGGCGGTGCGTCGCCGGCCGGTTTGGCGGGGAGACTAAGGGCGCCGCACCTCGGTCGTCAACGACTTGCAGCGGTGGCGGGCAACAAGAGCGAAAGCCGGGGCAGCGGCTCGGTTAGCCTCGCGCTACGGCGGGAGTTTACGGTCCGGAGCGCCGGCGATAGAAAGCCGTAGATCTAAACCGCTGGAAAGCCATGACCGATCCCTCGCCCCGTCGTTCCGACTATCCGATCGATCCCGTCTTCCTCGACCGCTGGTCGCCGCGAGCCTTCGCCGGCGCGCCGATGAGCGAGGCGGACCTCTTCGGTCTGATCGAGGCCGCGCGCTGGGCGCCCTCGTCCTCCAATGTCCAGCCCTGGCGCTTCCTCTACGCGCGGCGCGACACGGCCGCCTGGGACGGGTTCCTCGGCCTGCTCAACCCGTCCAATCAGAGCTGGGCCAAGAATGCCTCGGCGCTGCTGTTCGTCGTATCGATGCAGACGAGGATCCCGCCGGGAGCGGACAAGGCCGTCCCCTCGCGCTCGGCCTCCTTCGACACCGGCGCCGCCTGGATGAGCCTCGCGCTGCAGGCGCGGCACGCCGGATGGGACGCGCATGGCATGATCGGCTTCGACGCCGAGCGCGCCGTCACTGAGCTCGCCGTGCCGGACGGCTGTCGTATCGAGGCCGCCGTCGCCATCGGCCGCAAGGCCGATCCGTCGACCCTGCCGGAGTCGCTGCGTGCCCGGGAAATGCCGAACGACCGCCTGCCGCTCTCGGCGATCGTCATGGAAGGCGGATTTAAGGGGTGATGTCGGATGAATTGACCCGGTAGCTTACGTACGCTTCCGATGTCGCGGCGGCAGAACGGCGACGATGCGCGCAACATGAAAGGGTTCGATCATTGTTGCGCCGCAGCTGGTGATCGGAGACAAGAAACGTCCATCGCCAGGAAGGATGCCGGTGAGCCTCGCGTTCCTGATCACCTCGCTGATCATCGTCGTCTCGCCCGGCACAGGCGTGCTTTATACGGTGGCGACCGGTCTCTCGCGCGGCGCCCGCGCCAGCATCGTCGCGGCCTTCGGCTGCACCCTTGGCATCCTGCCGCATATGGCGGCGGCGATCTTCGGCGTCGCGGCGCTGCTCCACACCAGCGCCGTGGCATTCCGGACGTTCAAATATCTCGGCGTCGCCTACCTGCTCTATATGGCCTGGAGCGCCTGGCGCGAGACGGGGACGCTGGCGGTTGCGGGCGAGGTCAAGGAACGCTCGACGCTGCGCGTCGCCGTCACTGCGGTGCTGGTCAACATCTTGAACCCGAAGCTGTCGATCTTCTTCCTGGCCTTCCTGCCGCAGTTCGTGACCGCCGGCGAGGCCCATCCGCTGTCGCGGATGCTGCAGCTGAGCCTCGTCTTCATGGCGATGACCTTCGTGGTCTTCGTCGGCTACGGCGTCTTCGCCGCCTCGGTGCGCGAGCGCATCATCTCCCGGCCGCGCGTGCTCATCTGGATGCGCCGCACCTTCGCCGGCGCCTTCGCGGCGCTCGGCGCCAAGCTCGCATTTTCGGATCGGTAGGTTAATAAGTTCCAATTCGGGGGCGCGCCACCCGTGTTGCCGCTCATCCCCCGCGTAAGCGGGGATCCAGGCAGGATGGCAGGATAGGTCGAGATCCTACGCTGGATCCCCGCTTGCGCGGGGATGAGCGGTTTTTGATTTCGTCACCCCGCCTCCGCCACCTTGGCGGCCTCGACCCGGATCTCCTCGGTCAGCCGCGCTTTCAGCGCGTTGAACTCCGGGCTCGTCTTGAGCGTGTAGGCGCGCGGATGCGGCAGGTCGACCGCGACATCGGCCTTGATGCGGCCCGGCCGCGCGCTCATCACGACGACCCGCGAGGCCATGAAGATCGCCTCCTCGATGTCATGGGTCACGAACAGGATGGTCTTCTGGTCGCGCTCCCAGACCGAAAGCAGCAGCTCCTGCATCAGCGCGCGCGTCTGGTTGTCGAGCGCCCCGAAAGGCTCGTCCATGAGCAGGATCTCGGGTTCGTTGGCGAGCGCGCGGGCGATGGCCGTGCGTTGCTGCATGCCGCCGGAGAGCTGGCGCGGCAGGTGGTTCTCGAAACCGACGAGCCCCATCCGCTCGAGGTAACGCTTCACCACCTCGCGCCGTTCGGCCGGCGACACGCCGCGCTCGCGCAGGCCGAAGGCGATGTTCTGCCCGACCGTAAGCCACGGGAACAACGTGTAGGACTGGAACACCATGCCCCGGTCGCGGCTCGGCCCGTGGATCTCGCGTCCGTCGAGCAGCGCCTTGCCGCCGCTCGGCCGATCGAGCCCCGCCACGATGCGCAGCAAGGTCGACTTGCCGCAGCCCGACGGCCCCAGGATGGTGATGAAGTCGTTTGGCGCGACGTCGAGGTCGGTCGGCGCCAGCGCCGGGGTCGATTGGCCGCGCGGGCCGGCGAAGGTCCGCGACACGCCCTCGATGCGCAGCTTGGGCGCCGCGCCCGCGCGGGACACGCTCACACGAACTTCCAGGCGAAGAGGCGGCGGTTCAAGGCCTTGAACAGCAGGTCGGAGATCAGGCCGATGACCCCGATGGTGATGATGCCGAAGATCATCTGGCCCGTCGCCAGCAGCGCCTGGCTGTCGATGATCATATGGCCGATGCCCGAGGACGAGCCTATGAGTTCGGCGACGATCACATAGGTCCAGGCCCAGCCGAGCACGAGCCGCAGGATCTCGGCGATCTCGGGTGCGTTCGCGGGCAGCAGCACGCGCCGGATGATGCCGCGGTCCGACGCGCCGAGCGTATAGGCGGCCTCGACGAGGTCGCGCCGGGTCTGGGCCACGCTGCCGGCGATCATCAAGATGAGCTGGAACACCGAGCCGATGAAGATGACGAGCAGCTTTTGGGTCTCGCCGATCCCGGCCCACAGGATCAGAAGCGGCACGAAGGCCGAGGCCGGCAGGTAGCGGGCGAAGGAGACGAAGGGCTCGAGCAGCGCCTCGATCGGCTTGAACGCGCCCATCAGCATGCCGAGCGGGACCGCCACGACGGTGGCGAGCGCAAAGCCGCCCAGGACCCGCCAGACCGTCATGCCGATGTCTGTGGCGAAGTCGAACTGGGTGAGCAGGGTCCAGCCGTCGCGCAGCATCGAGACCGGGTCGGCCAGGAAGGTGCGCGACACCGCGCCCGAAAGGGTCGCGGCGGCCCAGAGCGCGACGAACGCGATGAAGAACGCCACCCCGAGCGAAACGCGCGCGGGCTGGCTCAGGGGCTCGAAGGGTCGGAACATCGCCGCGGCGTGGAGCGCGCTATTGCAACGCCGCCGGGTCGTAGAGCTTGCTCACGTCGGGCTTGGACTTGATGGTGCCGACCGAAAGCAGGAGATCGGCTGCCGTATTCGAGAATTTGACGAATTCCCCGGAGAAGAAGGTCTTGTTCTCGGCGCGGTCGACCCAGCGTAGATATTTGGCCGAATCGGCGAAGTCTGCCGCCGACTGCTTAACGTCGGCGCCCATGATCTCGTCCGACTTCTGCTCGTTGGCCTTGATGTAGTCGAGCGCATCGAAATAGCTGTCGGCCAGCGCCTTGGCGGCCTCGGGATGCGCGTCGAGGAATTTCGGCGTGCAGCCAACGGTGTCGAAGACCATGGGATAGTCGAGCGTCGTCGCCAGGATGTGGCCCGACGCCGGCTTGTCGCGCACCGACGACAGATAGGGTTCGTAGGTGACGGCGGCATCGTTCTGGCCGGCCAGGAAGGCCTGGGCGGCGGGGCCAGGCTCAAGGTTGACGACCTTGACGTCCTTGACGCTCATCTTGTTGGCGTTGAGGATCCAGGCCAGCATGAAATAGGGCGAGGTGCCGGGCGCCGAGGCCGCCACCGTCTTGCCCTTGAGGTCAGCGGCCGTCTTGATGTCGGGCCGCGCCACTATGCCGTCGGCGCCGTAGGACTTGTCGAGCTGGAACAGTTCCTTGGCCGGGACGCCGTTCGAGTTCCACACGACCCAGGTTTCGACCGTGGTCGCGGCGCACTGGATGTCGCCCGAGGCCAGCGCCAGGGCGCGGCTCGCCTGCGGGATCTTCGGCAGGGTCACGTCGAGGCCGTGCTTCTCGAAGATGCCGACGGCCTTGGCCAGCGTCAGCGGGCCGAAGCCGGTCCAGCCCGACATGCCGATCGCCACCTTCGTGCCGGCGGCCTCGGCCTGCGCGCACAAGCTCAAGGCCAAAACCGCAATCGCACCCGCCGCAACGTTCCGCTTCATCGTCGTCCATCCTGACCATCTTGCCGCCTTCGCATTTGCAATCGGCGTGCCGGAAATGTCCAGGGGAACCGGCGATCGAAAGCCTCGTGTATCGTCGGTTCGGCGTTCCCGACCGCCTGCGTCAAGCGCGCCGCGCCACGGCCGCCGACATGAGCCCGATCACGCGTCGCGCCATGGCTGTGATCGCGGCTTCCCGATCCGGCCCCTCGACGAAAGGCATCTGCCCGTCGAGCGCCAGATTGGCGAAGCCGTGGACGGTCGACCAGGCGAGGACGAGATCGGCTTCGGCCAGCGGGCCGGCTCGCCCCGCATGGGCCGGTTGCGCCGCGATCGTCTGCGCCAGGATGTCGAAGGCCCGCTGGCTGGCCGACGCGAAGGCCGCATCCTCGCGGTCGAGCGGGAAGCGCCCGAAGATCACTCGGAATCGGCCGGGATGGGCCAGCGCGAAGCCGACATAGCCGAGCCCGATCGCCGCGAGCTGGCCCTGCGGCGTACCATCGCATCGTGCCGCGGCGCTCTCCATGGCTTCGGACAGCCCGATGAAACCGAGCGTCGCGATCGCCGTCAGAAGGCCGGTCATATTGCCGAAATGATGCGCCGGCGCGGCGGGCGACACGCCGGCGCGGCGGGCGCATTCGCGCAAGGTGAAGTTCTCGACCCCCTTCTCGGCGAGCAGCGAATCCGCCGTCGCGATCAGCGTATGGCGGAGGTCGCCATGATGATAGCTGCGCCCGGCGGCCCCGGCCTCGGCTGATGGTGACATCGTCGCTCCGTTAGAACGTCGCCGCGTGGAAGACTTGACAGTGTCAAGATAGGCGGATAGATCCAACCTGACAACTAAACGATGTTTAGATCGGAGTCCGACGATGTTTAGCCAGCTCTTTACGATCGGCAGCACGGTGGCCCTGGCGGCATGGGTGCTGCTCATCGTCCTGCCGACCTGGCGCGGCATCGCGCAAGCGATCTCCGGCGTCATCGTCCCCGCCCTGCTGGGGCTCGCCTATACGGTGCTGATCGCCGTCTGGTGGAGCCGCGGCGCCGGCGGCTTCGGTTCGATCGAGGAGGTGAGGGCACTGTTCGGCTCGACACCCATCCTCGTCGCCGGCTGGTTCCATTACCTGGCCTTCGACCTCGTGACCGGCGCCTGGATCGCCCGCGACGCGCGGCGCGAGGGACTGTCGCATGCGCTCGTCGTGCCGATGCTGCTTCTCACGTTCATGGTCGGACCCATCGGCTATCTCGCCTATCTCGGCTTGCGCACGGCCTGGCGCGCAGCACTCGTACGGCCCGGATTGAACCGTCTGCGCAGCCTCTGGTCGGATTTCGCGGCTCGCGATCCGGTCCTCATCGCGACCGGGATCCTCTTCTGGCTCGCCATGCTGCCGACCGGCCTCGCCTATGCGCTCGACGAGCGGGTCTTCCAGGGCGTCGACGTGTGGCTGAAGCCGCTGAAATTCGAGCTGGCGCTCGGCCTCTTCGCGCTGACCCTCGTCTGGTTCATCCCGATGGCCAGCGAGGCCTTCCGGCGCTCCTGGGCAGGTCGCTACGTGGTCTGGGGCTTCGCGCTGCCGGCCACCTTCGAGATCGTCTATATCGCCTGGCGCGCCTCGCGCAGCGAGGCGTCACATTTCAACACGTCCACGCCCGTCGCCTCGGCGCTTTACGGTCTGATGGGGGTCGGGGCGATCATCCTGACCTCGACCTCGCCGGTGCTCGCCTGGAGCATTGCCCGCAACCGGTCGCCGATCTCTCCTGCCTATCGCCTGGCGGTGGTCCTCGGGCTTTCGCTGACTTTCGTGCTTGGCGGGTTCGAAGGGCTGGTCATGTCGACGCACGGCAGCCACGCGGTCGGCGCGGCTGTCGCGGGCGATACGGGCGTTCCGATCTTCGGCTGGCTGCGCAGCGCCGGCGACCTGCGGGTCGCCCATTTCCTCGGCATCCATGCGCAGCAGATCCTGCCGGTCTTCGGCGCCCTGGCGACGTGGCTGTTTGCCGCCCGCGCCCGTCCCCTCGTGCTTGGCTTTAGCGCGCTCTATTCGGTGTTGGTGCTCGCCGCATTCGTCGAGGCGACGATGGGCCGTCCCCTGCTGCCGCTGTGATGAGAAGGTCCGGTCAGCTTGTCGGAGAGGCCGCAAAATAGGCTTCGATGACCCGCTCGTAGACAGCCTGGAGTCTCGCGAGGTCCTCGACCGCGACGCGCTCGTCGACCGCATGCATCGTCTCTCCGACGAGGCCGAACTCGACGACCGGGCAATGCGCCGTGATGAAGCGGGCGTCGGACGTGCCGCCGGTCGTCGACAGCACCGGCGTTCGGCCGGTCTCGCGCTCGACCGCCTCGGCGACAAGCTGGCTGAACTCGCCCGGTTCGGTCACAAAAGCGAGCGCGTTACAGGGTGCGAGCGTGAGCGTGTAGCCGCCGCCGGCCGCGTCGAGCCGGCGCCGCAACTCGGCCTCGAGCGTCGCGGGGTCCCAGAGGTCGTTGAAGCGGATGTTGAAGCGGGTGCGCGCCTCGGCCGGGATGACGTTGGTCGCAGGGTTGCCGACGTCGACGGTGACGAATTCGAGGTTCGAGGGATCGAAATGCGCCGTGCCGCCGTCGAGCGGCGCGGCCAGCAGTGCCGTCATCAGCCGGATGAGGCGCGGAATGGGGTTGTCGGCGAGATGCGGATAGGCGACGTGGCCCTGCCGGCCTGCGACCCTGATCTCGCCCGTCAGCGAGCCTCGCCGGCCGATCTTGATCATCTCGCCGAGCGCCGAGGGATTGGTGGGCTCGCCGAGTACGCAGTGATCGAACCGCTCACCCTTCGCCCTCGCCCAGTCGAGCAGCTTCGTCGTGCCGTTGACCGCCGGTCCCTCCTCGTCGCCGGTGATCAGGAAGCCGATCGAGCCCTTGGGCGGGCCGTGCTTTTCGAGGAAGGCCAGCGCCGCCGCGACCGAGGCCGCGACGCCGCCCTTCATGTCGGCCGCCCCGCGGCCCCAGACCAAGCCGTCGACGACCTCGCCCGAAAAGGGCGGGAAGCGCCAGGCCTTGGCGTCACCCGGTGGGACCACATCGGTATGGCCGGCGAAGACCAGATGAGGGGCCTCGGTGCCGATCCGGGCGTAGAGGTTCTGGATGTCGGGCGTGCCGGGTTCGGAGAAAGTGACGATCTCGGTCGTGAAGCCGGCCGTCCCGAGGATGCCGGCCAGCAGGCCGAGCGCCCCGTCGTCCGTGGGCGTCACGGAGGCGCAGCGGATCAGCGCTTGGGTGAGGGCGAGTGCGGATCTCATGGGCGCTCCCCGATCGTCGGCCCGAGACCGAGGTCCCAGACATTCCAGGCCGCGATCGCCGCGACGGCCAGCAGCGAGAGCGGCGATGCCCAGTCCGGCACCTCGCCGAAGGAGCGGGGAATGAACCAGATGAGCGCGCCGGCGCAGAAGGCCGCCAGCGGCAGGATGGCCGCGAGCGACCCATGCCGTCCGCGGTCGTGGAACCGCTTGGCGCTGAGATTGTAGCCGCAGACGGCGATCAGGATCACCGCGAAGCTGAAGAGCGCGAGATAGAGGAAGGCCAGGATGGTCGGGACCGCCAGGAACGGCGAGGTCGCGAGGTCGTGGTGCGTATAGGGCCGCACCAGCAGCCAGAGGCCGGTCATGACCCCGCCGATCAGGACCAGCGGTACAATTCCGCGCCACCAGGTCGCGCGCTCGATCCGTCCCCGGTCGTTGCGATAGAGGAAATGGAAGACCGACTCCCCTTGGTCGCCCCGCGGGATCGCGTTCATCAATCCCTCAACAGGTCGTTGATCGCGGTTTTCGCGCGCGTCTGGGCGTCGACCGTCTTGACGATCACGGCGCAGTAGAGCGACGGCCCGGGCGAACCGTCGGGCAGCGCCTTGCCGGGCAGGTTGCCCGAGACGACGACCGAATAGGGCGGCACATGGCCGATATGGGTCTCGCCGGTCGAGCGATCGACGATCTTGGTCGAGGCCGAGATGAAGACGCCCATGGCGATGACCGAGCCCTGGCCGACGACGACGCCCTCGACCACCTCCGAGCGGGCGCCGATGAAGCAATCATCCTCGATGATGGTCGGATTGGCCTGCAAGGGCTCGAGCACGCCGCCGATGCCGACGCCGCCCGACAGATGCACGTTCTTGCCGATCTGGGCGCAGGAGCCGACGGTCGCCCAGGTGTCGACCATGGTGCCGGAGGCGACATGCGCGCCGAGGTTGACGAAGCTCGGCATCAGCACGACGCCCGGTGCGATATAGGCGGAGCGGCGCACGACGCAATTCGGCACGGCGCGGAAACCCGCCGCCGCCCACTGGTTCTCGCCCCAGCCATCGAATTTCGAGGGGACCTTGTCGAACCAGGTACCGTGACCCGGGCCGCCGGGGATCGGTGCCATGTCGTTCAGGCGGAAGGACAGCAGCACCGCCTTCTTGAGCCACTGGTTGACCCGCCAGGATTTTGCTCCGGTCTCGCCGACGATCTTCTCGGCGACGCGCAGCGTGCCGGCATCGAGCAGGCCGAGCGCCTCGTCGACCGCGTCGCGGATCGCGCCCCGCGTCTGCGGCCCGACCGAGGCGCGCGCTTCGAAGGCTGCCTCGATGGTCGCCTGAAGTTCGCCGTGGTCCATGCTGGCCGCTCCCGATCAGGTTGAGGGCCACGGTTTCGGGCGGCGCGGGGGCGATGTCAACCGCGCGCGTTTCTTCGGACCCGGGGCGCGCCCTCCGTAGGGAGTGCCGTCAGAACCTCTGGCCGTCGAGCTTGCCGATCAGGCCGTCGATGGAGGCGATGGTGCGGAAGTTCTCGGTGGTGATCTCGCCCGGCGGGATCATCAGGTCGAACTCGGCCTCGACCGCCAGCATCAATTCCACCATGTCGATCGAGGTCATGCCGAGTTTGGCCAAGTCCACTGCGGTATTCAGCGGGCCCCTGACGGCGTGTTTGGCCAGGATCCCGGTCACCACATCCGTCACCTTGTCCAGCCTGGGTTGCGTCGCACCGTCCAGCATCTCGATTCCTCTAATACTTCTGATAATCCGCAAAGCGGGCGTTCATCGCCAAAATATGGACAAATTGGGACTAAAAATCCATAAAGTCAAAATTTGAAACTTGCCTCGATTTTTACCGAGCCGCTCGTAGGGTTAATAGTGCTATAATCTATCCAATCTATTATGACGCTTATATAATCAAAAAAGATTAAGAATTATGAAAATTCATGGTTAACCTAATATATAGGCGACATAAGTCGGCGTTGACTGTAATAAGTGACAACAATCATGTCCCGGAGCCGTCTTCCTCATGACCATGATCGACATGCGCGACAGCCGGGCCTTCGCGCGCAAAGTCAGCCGGGCACAGGCGAAAGCCCCGCGTGCCGAATTCGCGACGCGGGCGGATGCCGTCGCCGAAATCGCGGCCCGCCATGCCGACGAGGTGGACGCCCTGTCACGCTTCCCGGTGGAGGCGATCGACGCGGCGCGCAACCATCGGCTGCTTGGCATGATGGTGCCGGTCGCGCTCGGCGGGGAAGGGGCGTCGCTCGGCGAGGTGATGGACGTCTGCTACCGTCTCGGGCGGGCCTGTGCTTCGGCCGGCATGATCTTTGCGATGCACCAGACCAAGGTGGCCTGCATCGTCCGCCACGGCATCGACAGCCCCTGGCACGAGGCGATGCTGCGCAACCTCGCTGCCGAGCAACTCCTTCTCGCCTCTTCGACCACCGAGGGTCAGAACGGCGGCAATGTGCGCTCCAGCTCAGCCGCGGTCGAAGGCGCCGGCGAAGCCGTGACGCTCGACCGCGCCGCGACCGTCATCTCCTATGGGGCACAGGCCGACGGCATCGTCACCACCGCCCGTCGGGCTGCCGACGCGGCGAGTTCCGATCAGGTGCTGCTCGTCCTGCTCAAGCGGGATTACACGCTCGAGCGCACCGGCGGATGGGATACGCTCGGCATGCGCGGCACCTGCAGCGCCGGCTTTTCGCTGAAGGCGCGCTGCGAGGCCGAGCAGGTGCTCCCCGTGTCCTACGACAAGATCCACGCGCAGACGATGACGCCGGTGGCGCATCTGGTCTGGTCCTCGGTATGGAGCGGTATCGCCGCGGCGGCGGTCGAGCGCGCCCAGCGTTTCACCCGCAAGGCGGCGCGCGGTGCCGGCGGCCAGATGCCGCCGGGCGCGGCCCATTACACCAGGGCGGCCTCGTCGCTGCGCATGCTGCGCTCCCTCGTCGCCGGCGAGTTGCGGCGCTACGAGGCGGCGCGCCGGGACGAAAGCCTTCTCGCCTCCTTCGATGTGCAGACCGCACTGACGCTGCTCAAGGTCGACGCGTCCGAACTCGCGGTGGCGACGGTGATGAGCGCGCTGCGCGCCTGCGGCCTGTCGGGATATCGCAACGACGGCGAGGCCAGCGTCGGCCGCCACCTGCGCGATGTCCTGTCCTCGCCGCTGATGATCAACAACGACCGGATCCTGTCGAGTCTGGCGACGACCGCGCTGATGAGCGCCGTTCCGGCCTCCATCCTCGATTGATCCGCCGCATCACGCCGCGGCAGGGACAACTCCATCCGACCGCTCCCCCTATCAGGAGACAAGACGCTCATGAACGCGCCGCTCAGGAATATCGAGGCTTTTGCGGACCGGGACGAGATGCTGCGCACCCTCAAGGCGGCGCTGTTCCGTCCCATGGGGCAGGACGGCGTCTATGGCCGCAGCGGCCTTTACGAGGACGTGGTCGAGCGGCTCGCGGCCTATATCACGCGTCAGCGCGAACCCGGTACCGAGGTGGTGCGCTTCCCGCCCGTCATGACGCGGGCCATGATCGAGAAATCCGGTTATCTCAAAAGCTTCCCCAACCTGCTCGGCTGCGTCTGCGGGTTGCACGGCAGCGAATCCGACATCCGCTCGGCGGTCGGCCGGTTCGAAGCGGGGGGCGACTGGACGACGTCGCTCTCGCCCTCGGACCTCGTGCTGACGCCGGCCGCCTGCTACCCGGTCTATCCGATCGCGGCGGCCCGCGGACCGGTGCCGAAGGGCGGGCTGCGGTTCGACGTCGCGGCCGATTGCTTTCGGCGCGAGCCTTCGAGTGAACTCGACCGCCTGCAATCCTTCCGCATGCGCGAATATGTCTGCATCGGTACGCCCGACGACGTGACCAACTTCCGCGCCCGCTGGATCACCCGCGCCCAGGATATGGCGACGACACTCGGCCTCGGCCATACGGTCGACCAAGCGAGCGATCCGTTCTTCGGCCGCATCGGCCAGATGAAGGCGGTGAGCCAGCTGCAGCAATCGCTGAAGTTCGAACTGCTCGTCCCGGTGCGCTCGACTGAGAGCCCCACCGCCTGCATGAGCTTCAACAATCACCGCGAGCACTTCGGCCAGGTCTGGGACATGCGCGACGAAAGTGGCGCGCTCGCCCATACGGGCTGCGTCGCCTTCGGCATGGACCGGCTGACCATCGCGCTCTTCGCGACCCACGGCCTCGAGACCGCGTCCTGGCCCGCAACTGCCAGGACGGCGCTCGAACTCTGAGGCCTCAGCGCCTGCGCGCCGCGGTCACGACGGCGGGTTGAGCGGCGCCGCGCCGTCGGCGGCGCCCTGGTCCATGAGATGCGGCTGCAACTGCCCGTTCGGGCTCAGCTTGTCGACCAGCCCTGGCAACGTATGGGCGATGACCTGCGAGAGCTGATCGGCCGGGATGCCGAACTTCGCGGCGACATTGCCGAGCGTGCCGTGGCCGAGCGCATTGCCGATGTCGTCGGGCGTCACCGGCTGGTTCGGCCCCGTGCCGAGCCAGGACGAGACCTGGTTGCCGAGGCCGGCCTGCTGCAGCTTGTCGAGCACGCCCTGCACGCCGCCCATCTGGTTCAGGACCTGGCCCGCCATCCCCTCGGCCCCGCCATATTGGTTGACCAGGTTGCCGACGAGACCGCCGAGATTGCCGAATATGCTCATGATCGCTTCTCCTCCTCGCGCGTTGGACCGATCTCGCGCGTTGGACCAATCTGCCTCGTCGCACGCGCAGTTCGCCGTTTGATGACAAGGCCCGCAAACCTCATCTAGGGCACAATCGCCGGGTGCCGAGTCTCCCGACGCTCTCGGACGGAAACCTAAGGCATGCGCGGCGCATTGGCTCCGGTCCGACGAGAAAGGCCGACCATGCCAGAGCCTGCAGCCTCCGCGATGCGCGGCAAGACGGTCGTGGTGACCGGGGGCACCTCCGGCATCGGCGAGGTCGCTGCCCTGCGGCTCGCCGAGGCGGGGGCGAGGATCGTGCTTGTGGCGCGTGATCGGGGCAGGGCGGACGCGACGCTGCGCAAGCTCGATGCGTCTTCGGCCGGCGTCGAGCACGCGCTTCACCTCCGCGACCTGTCGCGGGTCTCCGAGGTTCGGCGCGTCGGAGAGGCCATCGCCGCGGCCGAGCCGCGCATCGACGTGCTGATCAACAATGCGGGCGCCATGGTCTCGCAGCTCGAGATGACCGAGGAGGGTTTCGAGCGCACCTTCGCCACCAACCACCTGAGCTATGTCGTCCTGACGGCGGCCCTGCGCGACCGCTTGCTGGCATCGGCGCCGGCCCGTGTCGTCAACACGGCCTCCTATGGACATCGCATGGCGTCGCTCGACTGGGACGACCTCCAGTCGCAGCGGCACTATCGCGGCTTCCAGGCCTATTGCCGCACCAAGCTCTACAACATCCTGTTCACCCGCGAACTGGCGCGGCAGCTCGGCGGGAGCGGGGTCGTGGCCAATTGCCTGCATCCGGGGCTCGTCAACAGCCGTTTCGGGACAAATGCCACGGGCCTCGGTCGCCTGGGGCTGTCGATCGCCAAGTCGATCTTCGGCGTCTCGCCGGAGGAGGGGGCGCGGACCATCGTCCATCTGGCATCCGCGCCTGAGGCGGGGGACGTCTCGGGGGAGTATTGGGTCAAGCAGAGGCCCGTCCGCACGACGGCCATCGCGGCGGACCCAGCGGTCGCGGAGCGCCTGTGGCAGGCGACGCTCGCCTTGCTGAAGGAACACATTTGATCGGCTTGATTCGAGGGGCGAATCCCGACCGCTCGCTCAGCATAAACACTCGTTAACCATCGTTGTTAACTATTTGGAAAGATCAGTTACGCTTAGATTAAGTTAACGATGTCTTAAGACGACAACTTATGGCAGGTTAACGGAGTCAGATCGAGCCGCGATGACGCCAGGATGGACCGGGGCGTCGACCCTTGGGCTCGAAACGGGGGGCTCCCATGCGACATCTTCATTCGATTGGACTTCGCGGCCAGCTTTTGGCTTCCGCTGTCGTGCTCGGCACTTTGGTCTCGGCGGCCATCGCCGCCGATTCGCTCACACCGCCGCCCGCGCTCGCGACACCGGCACCCGCCGCGTCCGCCCCCGAGGCCGCCGCACCGGCCACGAACCCGCTCTCGACCGACGCCCGCATCGTGATCGTCGAATGGAAGATCAAGAAGGGTCACGAGCAGGAATTCCTCGACTACTGGGCCAAGAAATCCACGATTCCCGACCGCTCGGGGCTGATCGCCGAATTCATGACCGGCGAGGCGAGCCGCGACAAGTTCCCCTGGATCAACTGGGCCGCAGCGGAAAGCAGCGACGAGACGACCTTCTACAACGTCGGCATCTGGCGCAAGGCCGACGACTTCATGGGCCAGATCGGCAAATATATCGACAACAACCGGCCGCCCATGCCGTTCGAGGCCGAACATCGCCACCGCGTCTTCCTGCAGCCCTTGGAATGGCGCATCGGCATGAGCTCGCTGCCGGCGAAGGATGCGGACGGCGTCAAGTAGGACATAAATCGAACGGAAGCCGTATCCACTCACCTTGCCGGCGCGCGCCGGCGCCGCACACCGATCCTTAAGGGGCCTCTGCGACACTCCACCCATCGGACCTGCCCGAGCGGCGGGGTGGAGTTCACACGATGCAGCAGTTTGCCGCGCTTCTCATGTCCGGCGTCGTCGCGGCCTTGGGGCTCGTGCCCGCGACCCCGCAGCGGTCCGCCGCCGAAACCTCGTCGGCCGCCGAGGTCTATGTGGCGGAGCTCGACGCCGACTGGAACGTCGCGCGCGAGATCCGCATCCCATGCAGCGCGGAGGCGGGTTGCACGGTCGATCTGCCCGGGGCGGATGCCAAGGCGCTGACGCTCCACGTCCGCTTCGATGCGATCCGGGGCGGCGCGGTCGCGGTGTCGAGCGCCGTCGAGGATCCGGCCGGCCAGGCTACCGTCCGGCCCGCCGCCACGCTCACCCTCGATCGCACTGGCTTCGGCGCCATTCATTTCGATGCGTGCGGCGAGGGCCGGGGGATCATCATGATGGCCGTGAAGGTGTCGGGCTGGCAGGCCTCGCCGGCGGCCGGGCCTGCCGGCGGCTCCCGGATCTGATCAGCCCGCCTTCTTGCCGTCGCCGAACAGGAACGGCGCGACATCCCTGATGCCGGGCGGCCGTTCGATGCCGAAGGGCATCGGCCGGCAGACCGCCATGGCGGAGAGGCCGACGCGGGTCGTCAGCATTCCGTTCAGCACGCCTTCGCCCAGACGCGCCGAGAGCTTGGCGGCGATGCCGTGGCCCACGACCTGCTGCACCAGACTGTCGCCGACCGCCATGCCGCCCGTCACGGCCAAATGGGCGCCGACCGAGCGGGCGAGCTTGAGGAAGCCGAGCAGGCCCGGTCGACCGCTATAGATCTCGGCGATGCGCCTTATGAGGCGCACCAGTTGCGCCACGACGAAGACGAGATCGAGGATGGCGCGCGGGCTGATCGCCGTGACCACGGAGACGCGTTTGGCGGCATCCGCGATCTCGCGCCGCACCCTTCGGTCGAGCGGCAGCAGCAGGCAACGCTCGGCGATGTCGACGAGGTCGCGCCCGTCGACGATCTCGCCAGTCGCCGAAGCCAATTCGCCCCGGCCGCGGGCGGTCTCGGGCCGGGCCGCATAGAGCGCGGCAAGCTCGCGCAGACGGGCGCGAGCGCCATCGCGGTCGTCGGCGAGCCGCGCCGCGGCCAGCGCCTCGTGCAGGGCGGCGACGCGTCCCTGCCGGAACACGCCGGCGACCTCGCGCAAGGCGAGGGCCACGAGGGCCAGGACCATGACCGCCGCGAGCGCCACGCCGATCCAACCGAGCCCGACCCAGCGGTGGAACAGGTCGTCGAGAAGCGTCGACAGCCACAGGCCGAAACCAAGCGACAGGAGGCCGCCGAGCGCCGTCCAGAACAGCCCCGCCCAGGTCAGCCGCGCCTTGCGGCGCATCCCCGTCGCCTGGGCGGCCTCGATCGCGGCCTCGTCGGGCGGCAGTTCGGTCTCGCGCGCATAGGCGTCGGCCTGCGGCGTCACGGTGACGGCGTCCTGCTCGCCGTAAAGGCGCGGCGAGCCTTCGATCTCGCTTTCGGCGAGCCGGAAGGCGCGGGGGCGCCGCCGCGCGGCCTCGGTCACCGGGTCGGTCATGCGAGCTTGTCCCCGAGCAGGAATTGCAAGGCGCGATCGAGCCGGATGTGGGGCAGCGCGGAGTGCGTGCCGTCGCGGCCGGACTCGGGCAGCGGCGGCCGGAACTTGACGAAGCGGTAATCAGCCTCGTCCTCGTCGAGGGCCAGCGCGTCCCCGCGCAGCGCCAGCTTTGGGTCCGCCGGCAGTTCGCCCGGAAAGATCGCCGCCTCGGCGCGGCCGTCGAAAAGCTCGCCGCCGATACGCTCACCGGCGATCGGCGTGCCGATGATGGCGTCGAGCGTCTCGCCGCGCTGGGTCACGGCGGCCTCGCGCGTCGCCCGCACGGCGGCGATCGCGATGACGTCGATCGCGGCGCCGACATCTTCCGCCTTGGCGATGGCCCGGGCGGTCAGGAGGCGCAGGATGGCTTCGAGCCGGTCGTGGCTCGTGTGGTGCAGGTGGTCGGCCTTGGTGGCGGCGAACAGGATACGGTCGATGCGCGGGCGGAACAGTGTCGAGAGCAGCCCCGAACGCCCGACCCGGAAGGCCTGCATGACGTCGGTCAGCGCGCCCTGCAGGTCGCGGACGGCGGCCGGCCCGGAATTCAGCGCCGAAAGGGCGTCGACCAGCACGATCTGGCGATCGAGGCGAGCGAAATGATCGCGGAAGAAGGGCCGCACCACGTGCTGCTTATAGGCCTCGTAGCGCCGCTCCATCATGGCGGCGAGCGACCCGGAGGCTGCCGCCGATCCCGGCGGCAGCGGCGCGAAGGTCAGGGCCGGGGAGCCTTCGAGGTCGCCCGGCATCAGGAAGCGGCCGGGCGGCAGGGTCGAGAGCGAATAGAGCTCCGCCCGGCTTGCCCTGAGATAGGCGGTGAAGAGTTCGGCCGAGCGCCGCGCCAGATCCTCCGAGGCAGGGGCGTCCGCCGGCAGGCCGGCCAGGAAGCCGCGCCAGTCGGCGGCGAGCGGCGCCCGCGCTGCGCTGGCGCTGGCCTCGAGCGTATCGGCCGACCATTGCGCATAGCTCTTGTCGAGCAATGGCAGGTCGAGCAGCCATTCGCCCGGATAGTCGACGATATCGAGCGTCAGCGTCGCCGGGCCGCCGCGCCAGCCGGCCTTCCGCTCGAACTCGATCGACAGCCGCAGTTCGGAGATGCGCCGCGTCGATTCGGGCCAGCGCCGCTCGATCGTCAGTGCTCGGACGTGGTCCTCGACCGCGAACCGCGGCACCGCATCGTCGGGCTGCGGGCGCAAGACGGCGCGGGTGATGCGCCCCTCGGCGGCGGCCCGCAGCACCGGCAGGCGCGCGCCGCGGGTGAAGGCTTCGACGAGCGCCGTGATGAACACCGTCTTGCCGGCGCGCGACAGGCCGGTGACGCCGAGCCTGAGCCCGTTCCCGGTGATGGCGTCGGCGATGCTCCGCGCGGTGATGCGCGCCTCGAACACGAGATCGGACAGAAGCGTCAAGGCGGTGCATACCCCCGGGGTCGCGGCTCATTTAGGCACGCGGGCGGCGTCTCGCCAGAGCGGGGAGCCTGCTTCGTGTCCTGTTCGAACCTTCCGATCCTCCTGATGAAGAGGTCCGCCAGGACCGTCAGCGCAAGACGGCGGCGGTGTTGCGGTTATTGAGGGGCGAGGACCTGGAAACGGTGTCGCGTGGGCTCGGCGTCACGGCCGCCACCTTGACGGGTGGCGGATGCGTTCCTGGCAGCCGGCGAGGCCAGCTTGTCGACCCGGCCCAAGGACGGCGAAGCGTTCGAGAGCGAGCGACGGAAGGCGAAGCCCGGCGGCATGATGATCGAACGTGAGTTGCTTGAGGCCAAGATTGCGGTCTTGGAGGACGGCCCCCGCAGTCCGCCCCACCAAGCTTCGCTTGGCGTGGGCCTGCCGAGCTTCGCCCTTTGGCGCCGCGGAGGTCGAGGCCATGAGGGCCGCGACCTCGCCGTCCAGCGGCAAGCTCGGTCGCCCCGAGCAGCAGCGCACCCGCGTCAGAGGTGATCGCGCCGCCATCGAAATTGCGTTGACGATTTTGGGTCGATCGGATCCAAGACCTTCGTGATCGAACGGGCCTCAGGCGATGCGCCGGGCGCGGTCACCGAATTGCGTCGCGAAGAAATTATGGTAGGAGCCGCGCCGCGCCATGAGCTCGTCGTGGGTGCCGAACTCCACCGCCCGCCCGTTCTCGACGACGCAGATCAGGTCGGCATCGACGATGGTCTGCAGTCGGTGGGCCACGACGATCGTGGTCCGTCCGAGCCTCAGGTCGGCCAAGGCCTTCTGCACCTCCCGCTCCGATTCCGAATCGAGCGCCGCGGTCGGTTCGTCGAGCAGGATGATCGAGGCTTCCTTGAGGAAGGCGCGCGCGATGGCGATGCGCTGGCGCTGGCCGCCGGAGAGCTTGGTGCCGTGCTCGCCGACGTTGGTCTCGTAGCCATGCTCGAAGCCTGAGATGAAGTCGTGCGCATGGGCCTTACGTGCCGCCGTCACGATCTCGGCCGCGGTCGCACCCGGCCTGCCGAGCGCGATATTGTCGCGGACCGTGCCGCGGAACAGGAAGACGTCCTGAGCCACGAAGGCGATGGCGGCGCGCAGCGAATGGAGGTTCACGCCGGCGATGTCCTGGCCGTCGATCCTGATCGTGCCGCCCTGCGGCTCATAGAATCGCTGCACCAGGCTAACGATGGTCGATTTGCCGCCTCCCGATGGGCCGACGAGGGCCGTCGTGCGGTCGGGCTCCGCCACGAGGTCGAGACCGTCGAGCACGCGCTCGCCGGGCCGGTAGCTGAAGCGGACACCCTCGAAGGTGATGCGGCGCGGACCCGGCTGCAGCGCCGGCTTGGTTGAATCCGCAGCATCGGGAAGCGGCTCGTCGAGGAGGTCGTAGACGAGACGGGCGCCGACGAGGCCGTTCTGCAGGTCGAGGTTGAGCCGGCCGAGCCGTTTTGCCGGCTCGTAGGCCGAGAGCAGGGCGCCCATGAAGGCGAAGAAGGACCCCGGGTCCGAGTGGGCCACGGCGACGCGCCACGAGCCGTAGAGGATGATCAGTGCGACGACGAGGCCGCCGAGCGTCTCGCTGACCGGGCTCGCCATGGCGATGCCGAGCGACATGCGGTTGGCTGCCTTCTCGACATCGCGCACCGCCTCCGTCATGCGGCCGCGCATCACCCCTTCGAGGTTGAAGCTCTTGATGATGCGAATGCCCTGCACGGTCTCCGCCATATGCTGCATGATACGGGTCGAGCCGTCGAAGGAGCGCCGCGCGAAACGGCGGATCCGGCCCATCAGGCGGCCGAGCAGCATCGCTCCGACCGGCAGCAGCGAAATGGCGAGAAGCGCCATGATCGGGTCCTCGTAGACCATCACGGCGAGGAGGCCGAGCACGGTCAGCGCATCGCGGCCGACCGAGGTGACGATGAGCTGCACGCTGTCGCGCACGCCGTTGGCCGCCATCGCGAGCCGCGCCATCAGGTCGCTCGAATGCCGGTCCGAGAAGAAGGCGACCGGCTGATGCAGCAGGTGATCGTAGACCCGCACCTGGAGGGCCGCGACGATGCGGTTGCCGGTGCGCGACATCAAGACGAGTTGGCCGCAGGTGGCGAGCCCGCGGACGATGTAGAGCACCGCCACGGCGAGCGCCAGCACACGCAACTGCTTGAAGGCGCCGGGCTCGGCCACGTTGAGGTTCGTCATGCCGTTGACGACCGGTTTCAGCAGCGACACCGAGATCACGGTGGCGGCCGCGCTGATGCCCATCAGCACAAAGGCGAGCGCATAGGCGAGGGCATGCGTGCCGGCGTGTTCGCTCAGCAACCGCCGCACCAGCGCCAGCGATCGACCATCCTCGGCCGAGGGCGGCCGCTCGAGTTCAGGCATGCGACATTCCAGGACCTTCCCGCCGGACCGGCGGCGCCGACCGCATGACGGCGACTGCGGTTCGAATCGCGAAGCGTCCGGCGGCCCTCCTTAGCGCATCGATGGGGCCGGGGACAAATCGGTCGCGCCGGCAGAAGGGATCGACCATGTCCGGACGGGACGGCGATCCGGATGACCGTATGCGGGCCGACCGCTCCGGTTGACGCTCGCGCGGCGGTAGGCTTCTCTCGGCGCGACATTGTCGAGGATGCCCATGCCAGCGAGCCGGACGATCGAGGGGATTGCCGAGGAGGCGAAGGCCTGGCGGCGGGATTTCCACCAGCATCCCGAACTGATGTTCGACGTGCAGCGGACGGCGGAGCTGGTGGCCGAGCGGCTGCGCGCCTTCGGCTGCGACGAGGTCGTGACGGGCCTCGGGCGCACCGGCGTCGTCGGCGTCATCCGGGGCAAGGGGGCGCCGGGCCGCGCCATCGCGCTGCGGGCCGACATGGACGCGCTGCCGATCGCCGAGCAGACCAACCTGCCTTACGCCTCGCGGGCCGAGGGCCGCATGCATGCCTGCGGTCATGACGGCCACACCGCCATGCTGCTCGGCGCGGCCAAGGCGCTGTGCGACAATCGCCAGTTCGCCGGCACTGCCGTCGTCATCTTCCAGCCCGCCGAGGAGGGCGGCGGCGGTGGCCGCGTGATGGTCGAAGAGGGCCTCATGGAGCGCTTCGGCATCGCCGAGGTCTATGGCATGCACAACCTGCCGGGCTTGGCGCTCGGCCAATTCTCGCTGCGTCCCGGCCCCATCATGGCCTCGGCGGACTATTTCGAAATCGCGATCGAGGGGAAGGGCGCCCATGCGGCCTATCCGCACGGCTCACTCGATCCGGTCCTGGCCGGCGCACAGATGGTGACGGCACTGCAGTCGATCGTCTCGCGCAACGTCGATCCGCTCGCCGCCTGCGTCGTCTCGGTCACCCAGTTCCATGCCGGCACGACGCATAACGTCATCCCGCAGACGGCCAGCCTCGGGGGCACGGTGCGCTCGCTCGAACCCGCGATCCGCGATCTCGCCGAGAGCCGGCTCAAGGCCATCGTGGCCGGCATGGCGCAGGCAAGCGGCGTCGAGGCCAGAATCTCCTATCGCCGCGGCTATCCGGTGACGCGCAATCACCCCGTCCAGGCGACCTTCGCCGCGGCGGTGGCCGGCCGCCTCGCCGGCGAATCAGCGGTCGACACCGCCATGGCGCCGATCATGGGGGCGGAGGATTTCGCCTATATGCTCGAGGCCCGTCCCGGCGCCATGATCTTCATCGGCAACGGCGATTCGGCCGGCCTGCACCATCCGGCCTATGATTTCGACGACGAGGCGCTGCGGCTCGGGATCGGCTATTGGGTCGGCATCGTCGAGACCGCCCTGCCGGCGTGAGCCATCCCGGCACGGGCCAGGAAGCGCACATGTTCGACGATCTCGGCCGGGTGCCAGGGCTTGCGCAGGAAGATGGCGCAGGGCGGCAGCCGCTTCGGGTCGACCAGCGGGCCGCCGGAGGTGACCAGTACCGGCACATGCGGCCACAGGTGGCTGACGATATCGGCGAGCTGCAGGCCGTTGAGCGTGCCAGGCATCTGCACGTCGGTGACCACGACGCAAGCCTCCCCGCCGTGCGTCCGCAGGTAGGGGAGAGCGGCATCGGCGGTCTCGAACTCGACCACAGTATAGCCGTTGTCCTCGAGTTCGCAGGTGGCGATGTCGCGCACGAGGAGCTCGTCCTCGACGATCACCACGGTCCTGCTCCGGATTATTCCATGAATCTGCGCCATGATGACGAAACGACAGCGCAGAGTTCCAGTTCCGATTAAATTTAACTTTCGTGT
Organism: Lichenihabitans sp.; assembly: GCA_965277115.1. Classification (GTDB taxonomy): domain Bacteria; phylum Pseudomonadota; class Alphaproteobacteria; order Rhizobiales; family Beijerinckiaceae; genus Lichenihabitans. The sequence goes on from CBDIBY010000008.1 coordinate 108,798, forward strand.
TAGCTATGCTTTACGCATCCTGAAATCCGGACCGCCGAGCCCGGGTCGGCGTGACGCCATGAAAAAGGCGGCCGAGGCCGCCTTTCCGAAGCAGGTTAGATGAAGCGCGACCGGATCGCCGTCACTCGGCGTCGGCTGTCGCGGATTTGGGCTTGAGCACCATGCGGCCGCGATACATGCCGGTCTTGAGGTCGACATGGTGCGGGCGGCGCAACTCGCCCGAATCCTTGTCCTCGACATAGGTAGGTTGTTTCAAGGCATCGGCCGAACGGCGGAATCCGCGCTTCATCGGCGATGTCTTCCGTTTCGGAACGGCCATCTCGCTCTCCAAAAGTTCAAGGGCCGCCGCGCCGGGGCACGGCAGCCTCAGGCCGGGGTGATAGCGGCAAACGCCGCCGAAGGCCAGAGGGATTCCGCTCCCGAAGCGTCTCCGGCGGCGCGATGATCGATTCCAGCGATTTGAAGCACGACGCCACCCGCACAGCCATGCCGAGGCTCGAGCATCATGCTCCAGGGCTTGCATCGGGACGCGCCGCGACCCAAAACGGCGTGCAGCACGCATGGAGGATATCGATGCCCAAGGGCTACATTGTCGCGAGACTGACGGTCAACGATCCGGAGGCCTACAAGGCCTATGCGGCGGCTGCCTCCGCCGCGATGAAGATCTACGGCGCGACGATTCTTGCCCGCGGCGGCAAGTCCGAGGGCCTCGAAGGCAACGCGCGGCCGCGCAACGTGATCCTCGAATTTCCCTCCTACGAGGCGGCGCGGGCGTATTATGATTCGCCCGAATATCAGGCCGCCCTGAAGTTGCGGCGACCTATCAGCGAGGGCGAACTCGTGCTCGTCGAAGGCTACGACGCTCCCTGACATCGATCATCGCCGAGCGCGGCCCGCAAAGCACGGAACCGCGGGGACACCGGCGAGCGCCGCCTCCAAGGAGCGGGAAGTCGTGCCTACCCGGTGCGGCCGGAGCTCAGGCTTCGGCCTTGTCTCGGCCTTTTCCCCTGGCACCGTTCGGTGCGCTGCGGTTCCACATCATCGTCGTCAGCTTCCAGGCGGCGCCGGATTTTCGCCACACCATCAGATAGCGGTAGTTCATGCGCTCTTCGGGTTGTTGGCGCCGACGAAGGCTGAGCGTCCCGATATCACGCACCAGTCCCTCGCCAAGTTCTTCCAGTTGCGTCGAATGCAGTCGGATTCCCTCGTTGCTGACGGCCATGTTGCGCAGAAGTTCGGTGGCACCCGCGGCTTTCACGGTACCGCGCGCCGGAGGCATGAGGACGGCCGTCTCGTCGAACAGGTCGGACAGAGACGAGATATCCCCCTGATTCAGCCTGCTGGCGAGGTTCGCGATGGCATTGTCGATCCATACGATATCGTCGTGCGATACTGGCATTCCGCCCTCCGTGGCGATGATCGAGCGACGGTCTTTCCGCCGCGCGATGACGCCGGTCCGATCGATGATCGATCAGGCCGCTTTCTGCCGTACCTTGTCCATCCAGCCCTTGTGGATGGCGTAGAACTCGTCGCCGCGCTTGGGATCGATCTGGTAGCCGAAGGAGATCGCGCTGCGATAGCCCGGGCCGATGACGGGCGTCGTGGCGTGGATGCACTGCGAGGCCAGATTGAGCCAGGCGTCGCCTTCCGCGACGGCGATCGGATAGCCCTCGAGGAGCGGGACGCATCCGCCCGGCTGCTTGACCAGGACATTGATGCGGACGTGCCGCTTGCCTGGGAGATCCGGATCCGTATGCGGATGGATAAACCCGCCATCGGTAATGTATCCCACGAAGTCCCTGAGCTTTGGCGGCACCACGTAATCACCGAGATCGAAGTGTTCCGCCAGTCGCTCCTTCATCTCGTAAAGGTACGCATCGCCGGCGGGCGTCACGTAGTCCATCTTCATGAATTTGCGGTTGCCCCCGGCGGCGTTTTCCGAGAATTCGTCGATATTCTTAAGCACAATTTTGTTGACGTAAGCCGTAAACTCCTCCGGAGCAGCGTTCTTGTAGACCAGCGGATAAGGCTGCGGCTGGATCATGATCTACCCCTCTTCAATTATCGCAGGCGATTGGTCGATGACGTCAGGCGCAGGATCATCTCTCGCTCACGCGCGGGCTCAGACGGGACTAAGTATCGCTCGTCGTGTATCAGCCGAAGCGAGGTCCACGCAAGGGCGCCGGGACCCGATCACGCGGACGGCCTCGCCTGAGGGGCAACCTGCGCTCGCCGAAGCTTGGTCGCGTCAGCCCGGTGTCGATCCGTGTCGTGCGAGCCTGCTCACCGAGTCCTCGCTTTGCGTGAAATCGCGCCAGAGCATGATCAACGCCGCCATAAGAGCCGGCCCGATGAACAGGCCGACGATGCCCCAGGTCTCGACGCCGCCGAGAATGCCGAACAGCACCCACAGGAACGGCAGCCGCGTGGCGCCGCCGATCAGCGCCGGGCGGATCAGGTGATCGGCGGCGAAGACCATGATGGCGCCAATGCCGACGACGACGGCCGCCTTGATGACGGCGCCTTGCACGACCAGCAGCAGGCCGACCGCGACGAACACGAAGAAGACCGCAAAGGGAATCATCGCGCCGACGGCGGTCAGCCCGCCGAGCAGCGTCGGATGCGGTACGCCCATGAAGGCGTAGAGGATGCCCATCAGCAGGCCTTCGCCGAGGCCGACCAGCACCAACCCGTCGACCGTGCCGTGGACGGAGGATACCATCTGCAGCGCGATCCGTTCGCCCCGCGCGCCGAACAGCTTGCTGCTGGCCGTCAGGAGGTTGCGCACGATGCTGTCGCCGTCGCGCAAAACGAAGAACAACGTCATCAACATGAAGAAGAAGATGACCGTCCGGTGCGCCACCTCGCCACCGAACTTGCGTCCGAGTTCCAGCGCGGAGCCGCGGTCGACACGGCGCAGGATGTCGGCGGTCGGCACCGGGGACGCCAGATTGTCCTGCCACCAATGCGTGACCGTATCGGAGCCGAGGGGCAGGTGCGACACCCAGTCCGGCACCGGAACGCCCGAGGTCGTGGCCTTCTGGATCATCGCGATGACCTCATGCGCCTCGCGCGCCCCCTGGACCGCGAGGACGATGAACGGCAGGCCGAAGATCAGCGCCACGGCGACGGTGAACAGGGCCGGCAGGGCGATATTATGCCGATCAGGTATGCCGCCGGCCTGGGCGCGGCGGTAAAGCGGCCAGATCGCGATGGCCAGGATGCAGGCCCAGATCACCGCCGGCAGAAAGTTCTTGATTGTCCAGATGCCGAGCCCCAGCAGGACTACGACGAGCACGAGGCGGGCACTGCGCTGCATCCGGTGAGACAGGGGGGGCGTGGGTTCGGGAATCGTCTCGACGGCGTCCATCCTGGCGTTGCTCCCCCGGGCTCGTCCAATGCCACCCTGGGCGCCGGACAACCGGCCGAGGCCGGCCGCCGCCGCAGGTCATGGCTCAGGCCGCCGAAGCAAAACCCGTTCGCCTGCGTCCGTCAACTGGCCTCGGCGGCCAGCTGCATCGTCACGAGCAGGTCGAGCGGGAGCCATGGCTTGGGGATGAACATCACCTCCGGCGGGAGAGCACGCGGCTTCTCGCCGTAGCGTGCCGAGGTCACCAGCACCGCGATGTCGGGCCAGCGTCTCCGGATCATCGCGGCGAGTTCGAGTCCATCGATCTGGCCGGGCATGTTGACGTCGGTGAACACCGCTCCGACATCCTCCGGCCGGTCCTTGATGAAGGCCGCGGCCGCATCGGCCGTCGCAAAATCGGCGACGCTGAAGCCGGCCTCCTCGAACAGGACGACGGCGTTGAGCCGAATGACCGGATCGTCTTCGACGACCAGAATGGTGTAAGGCTGCATCTCGACCTGCCCGGCGTCAGCGCGTGTCCCGATCAAGAGCTACGCTGCAACCCGGCGTTCGGTTTCGACACGCGAGGTTAAAACGACCGGAACTCCTGAAATAATGCGGGACAAGCAGCCGCCGCGAACAAAAAAGACCCGGCATGAAGCCGGGTCGTCTTGATGTTTCGGCGCCGTTTCGGTGTCGCGAAGACACTTAGAGATGGTGCAAGATCCGCACGACCGGTCAGCGGATGATGATCCGGCCAGGGATGAGCGGCCGGCGAATGATCGGCCGACGGCGGATGATGACGCGCGGACGGCGCACGAAGACCCGCGGGCGGACCACGCGTCGCCTGACGATGATCACCGTCTTCTCGATCTGCGGGACGCCCGCGACCGTCGCCGGAGCGGCGAGGTTCGGGACGGCCGGCATCGCTTCGGCGGCCGAGACGGTGCCGAGCAGGCCGAGAGCCAGGATCGCGCCTTTCAGAAACTTGGACATATGCAGTATCTCCCCAGAGTTGCCTGTATTGGATATCGCGTTCAATGCGCTGGGTCGCGGTGAAGTTCACGCTCGCGCCTTGAAAACAACAATATGCCTAATTGTCCGGGGATGAACGTCACGTGGATGGCGCGTTCATCGGATCATTGGCCGCTGCGCAGGGCCTGCAGCACCTTGAGACTCGCCCGGCCGTTGCGCGCCATGCCCTGGCGTTGCTCGAAATCGGCGATCGCCTCGCGGGTCTTGGCTCCGATCGCGCCATCTGCCCCGCCGATGTCGTAGCCCTTGGTCAGCAGCAGGCCCTGCAGCTCGCGCCGCTCGGCCCGCGACAAGCCCGGGTCGTCGGTCGGCCAGGGCGTCACCAGGGAACCGCCACCGCGCAACCGGTCCGACAGGGTGCCGACCGCCAGCGCGTAGGTCTCGGCGGCATTATAGGCGTAGATCGCGTCGAAGTTGCGCGTGATCAGGAAGGCCGGTCCGGCCGGCCCGGCTGGCAGCAGGAGGGACAGGCGACCGGAACCGACCGGCCGGCCGTCGATCCGTCTTATGCCGTGCGCCGTCCAGAAGGCCGCGGGATGGGGTGCCTTGCGGCCCGACGGCCCCTTGTAGCCTTGCGGCAGCCTGACCTCGTAACCCCAGGCCAGACCCGGCACCCAGCCCGACTTGCGCAGGTAATTGGCGGTCGAGCCGAGCGCGTCGGCGACCGAGCCGACGATGTCCGGATGGCCGTCGCCCTCCATGTCTACGGCGTTGCGCAGGAAGGTCGAGGGCATGAACTGGGTGTGGCCGAAGGCGCCGGCCCATGATCCGACGAACTGATCGGGCTTGACGTCGCCGCGCTGCAGGATGGCAAGCGCGGCCATGAGTTCCGAGCGATAATAGGCCGGCTTGTCGCCGTAGCAGGCGAGCGTCGCCAGCGACTGCACCACGGGGCGCTGGCCGAAGGACTTGCCATAGTTCGATTCGACGCCCCAGAAGGCCACGAGCGTCGCGCGATCGACCCCGAAGCGCGCCTCGATGCGGTGCAGTGCATCGGCATATTTGGCCTGCATGGCGAGGCCGTCGTCGACACGTTCCTGGTCGACGAGGGCCGCCATGTAGTCCCATACGGGGATCGAAAATTCCGGCTGCTCGTGCTGATAGTGCAGCACGTCGTTGGGGGTGAGGTTGGCGGCTACCCCGTCGAACGTCCCGGCCGAGACGCCCTGCGCCAGCGCCGCCGAGCGCAGCCCGGCCAGACAGGCCTGGAAATCCTCGGCCGCCGCCGGTCGCGACAGGGCGAGCGCCAGGCCGAGGAGAATGATGGGACGACGTGACCGCATGCGAAAAATCCGGGCCGGCCTGAGGGCGACAGGGACCGTAGAGCACGGCTATGCGGCTGGAAAGCGCGCGCGCCGCCCGCGCAACGCCTCACGCCCAGGGGCGCGCCGCGGCGATGTCGCTCTCGAAGGCCGCGATCTTGGCATTCTTGGCCATGGTGAGCCCGATGTCGTCGAGCCCTTCGAGCAGGCAGTGCTTGCGGAACGGGTCGATGTCGAAATGGATCATGCCGCCGTCCGGGCCGCGGATCTCCTGCTTTTCGAGGTCGACCGACAGCCGGGCATTGGCGCCGCGCTCCGCGTCGTCGAACAGTTTGTCGAGCTCGTCGGGCGCGACGACGATCGGCAGGATGCCGTTCTTGAAGCAGTTGTTGTAGAAGATGTCGGCGAAACTCGTCGAGATGACGCAGCGGATGCCGAAGTCGAGCAACGCCCAGGGCGCGTGCTCCCGCGATGAGCCGCAACCGAAATTATCGCCCGCCACGAGGATGCTGGCGCCCTTGTAGGCCGGCTTGTTGAGCACGAAATCCGGATTGTCGGAGCCGTCGTCGTTGTAGCGCATCTCCGAGAACAGACCGACACCGAGGCCGGTGCGCTTGATCGTCTTGAGATATTGCTTGGGGATGATCTTGTCGGTGTCGACGTTGGTGATCTTCAGTGGCGCCGCGACGCCGGTCAGGTGGTCAAATTTATCCATGGGGGCCCGGCTCCGATCGGAGCGTACATGCGTCTTCGGCGTCGACCGGTCAAGCGATCTCGGGCCATCAGAGGCAGCGGCCGCCGTCGACCTCCATGGCGATGCCGGTGATCATGCTGGCCTCGTCCGAGCACAGGAAGACTGCGGCATGGCCTATGTCCTCGGGCGTCGAGAAGCGGCCGAGCGGGATGGTGGCGAGGACCTTGGCCCGGATCTCCTCGGTGTCGCCGCCGATGAAGGTCTTCAGCAGCGGCGTCTCGCCCGCCACCGGGTTCAGCGCATTGACGCGGATGCCGAAGGGCGCGAGCTCGATCGCCATGGCGCGGGTCGCGGTGATGACCCATCCCTTGGAGGCATTGTACCAGGTGAGATTGGGCCGCGGGCTGACGCCGCCGGTCGAGGCGATGTTGAGGATCGTGCCACGCCTGGCCGTCTTGAAGCGCGGCACGACCGTCTTGGCGGCGAGATAGATCGAGCGCATGTTGACCGCGGCGATCTGGTCGAAGGTCTCCTCGGCCAGCGCGTCGAGCGGCTGCGGCGTGTGGCCGATGCCGGCATTGTTGACCAGGATGTCGAGCGGGCCGAAGCGGCGCTCGGTCGTCTCCACCATGGCCGCGACATCCGACGCGACCGTCACGTCGGCTTCAATCGCGATCGCCGCTTCGCCGAGGTCGGCGGCGACGCGCCGGGCGCCGTCGAGGTTGCGGTCGACCACCGCCACGCGCCCCCCCTCGCGGACGAAGGCCCGGGCGATACCTTCGCCGAAGCCCGACCCGGATCCGGTCACGATCGCGATTTTGCCCTGCAACCTCACCGCGTCCGTCCCGAGCGTCGTTCGCCGCCACCCCATCTCATCGGGCACGGCCGGTCGCGTTTCATCGGTTTATGCCGCCCGATATCCGACGATCCCCTTGGTTTCGAGGAAATCGTCGAGCCCGAATTCGGCATATTCGCGCCCGTTGCCGGATTGCTTGTAGCCGCCGAAGGGCGCGCCGGCGTCCCAGGCCGGATAGTTGATGTGGACGGTGCCGCTGCGCATCAGGCGCGCGACCTCGCGAGCCTTGGCGAGATCCTTGCTCTGCACGTAGGAGGCGAGACCGTAGACCGTATTGTTGGCCTCCTCCACGACCTCGTCGAGCGTGTCGTAAGGCAGGATCGACAGCACCGGCCCGAAGATCTCCTCCCTGGCGATCCGCATCTGCGGCGTCACGCCGGCGAAGACGGTCGGGCGCACGTAATAGCCGCGGTTGAGATCCGCCGGGCGTCCCGGGCCGCCGGCGACGAGGGTGGCGCCTTCCGCGATGCCGCTCTCGATCAGGCCCTGGATCTTGTCGAACTGCATCTGGCTCACCACCGGCCCGAGCATGGTGCCCTCCTGGTCGGCCGGCCCGACCTTGAAGCCCTCAGCCGCGGCCTTGGCAAAGTCGGCGGCCTCGTCGTGCCGGTCGCGCGGCACGAACATCCGTGTCGGCGCGTTGCAGGACTGGCCCGAATTGCGGAAACAGCCCTGGACGCCCTTGGTCACCGCCTCCTCGAGGTCGACGTCGGGCATCAGGATGTTCGGCGACTTGCCACCGAGCTCTTGGGCGACGCGCTTGACCGTGTCGGCCGCGGCCTTGGCCACCAGGATGCCGGCCCGTGTCGAGCCCGTGAAGGACATCATGTCGACGTCGGGATGGCCGGCAAGCGCCTGGCCGACCGTCGGCCCGTCGCCGTTGACGAGGTTGAACACGCCCTTCGGCACGCCCGCCTCGTCGAGGATCTCGGCGAAGATGATGGCGTCGAGCGGCGCGATCTCGCTCGGCTTGAGCACCATCGTGCAGCCCGCCGCGAGCGCCGGAGCGACCTTGCAGGTGATCTGGTTCAGCGGCCAGTTCCACGGCGTGATCAGCCCGACGACGCCGATCGCCTCCTTGACCACCAGCGACGCGCCCTTGGGCTGCTCGAACCTGAACTCTCCCAGCACCTCGATCATCTTTTCGAGGTGAGCCAGGCCGATGCCGACCTGGGTCGAGAGCGCGAAGGGCCGCGGCGCGCCCATCTCGCGCGACACCGCGAGGGCGAGATCCTCGCGCCGCTTCCGGTAGACCTCGACGATGCTGCGCAGCAGGTCGCGCCGCTCGGCCGGGCTGGTGCGCGAAAAGCTCCCGAACGCCCGCCGCGCCGCCGCCACCGCCTTGCCGACATCGGCGCTCGAGCCAAGCGAGATTTGCGCGAAGGCCTCCTCGGTCGAGGGGTCGATGACGTCGAAGGGCTTCGATTCGACCGGGTCGACCCAGACGCCGTCGATATAGAATTGCAAGGTGTGGGCCGTGCCGGGCATTGGCGTCCTCGTTCCTTGGAATGTAGTGTTACGCAAGACGTCGTATCCATTCGTATATAACGTTGAACCCCTGCGGCATAGCCTCCGCGGATCGGCAAACCCCACCCGGGGAGGCGCAAGACAGCCTTGACGCTCGCTTTGGACGGCGTCAAGCCTCCTCGCCGGAACCGCCTGCGGCCCGCGATCGTGGCCAGTCCGTCCTCGGAGGTGAGATGACCGCCGCCCACGCCCCCCGTCTCTACCTCGCCGGCGATCTCGTCTTCCGTCCCGACGCTGCGGCGATCTTCGAGCGGATGCGGGCGCTCTGTCGTGCCGCAGGCTGCGAGGGGGTGGCGCCGTTCGACGGACAGGACGAGGTGCGCGGCCTGCCGCCGGGCCCCGAGACGACGCTCGCCATCGTGCGGGCCGACAAGCGGATCATGGACAGGTGCGACGGCGGCGTCTTCTGCCTCGACCCGTTCCGCCGGGCGCCCGACATGGATCCCGGTACGGCGGTCGAGATCGGCTATATGGCGGCGCAGAACAAGCCGCTCGTCGGCTATACGATCGACGGGCGCCCCTATCCGGAGAAGGTCGCGGCCTATTTCGACCTGGTCTTCGGCGTGGCGCTCCGCCCGCGCATCGATGAGGCGCAGGAAGGTGCGGCCTCCGGCTCGATGGAGGATCCGGACGGCATCCTGGCCCATTCCGACGGCTTCGTGCAAAACGGCATGACGGAAGGGTTCATCCGGCTGTCGGGCGGCCGTGTCCATGCCGATCCCGACCTGTTCCGGGCCTTCGAGCGGGCCGTCGGCGAGATCGCGGCGCGGCTGCGCGAGCCGTAAGCGCCCTATGGATGCGTCCCGATCCGTGACGGGTCGCGCGACACGTAGATAAGGCCGGCGCGCCCGACGACGTGGCCGGTCGCCGGCAGGCCCGGTCCCTCGCCCGTCGACGCGAAACGGCTGTCCATCGAATTGAGGCGGTTGTCTCCCAGCATGAAATAATGGCCCGGCGGCACGACGACCGCCGGCATGTTCTCCTGCAGCGCGAAAAAGGTCGAATCGGTCGGCAGTTTCGCCGGACGCAGGATGTCGTGGCTCCTGCCGTTTGGCAGCCGCTCGGTGAACCGTCCCAGCTCCTCGCCATCGATCTCGACGGTGTTGCCGGTTGTCTCGCGCTCGGTCGCCTTTCCGTCGATCTCGACAATCCCTTCGTGCAAGGCGATCGTCTCGCCCGGCAAACCGATCAGCCGCGACACGTAGATCGTCGCCGTCCCCGGGTCCTTGGCGTGCGGGTCGCGGAACGCCACGACGTCGCCGCGCTGCAGCGGATGCGCGTCGTCGGGCGGGATGGCGAGGAACGTGTCGCCGGCCATGAGCGAGGGGGCCATGGCCTGCGAGGGCGTGATCAGCGAGCGCACCGCGCACCGCGCCGCGAGCCAGTCGTTGAGGCTGCAATCGTCCGGGCGGGCGGCCAGGAAGGCGCTCGCGGTCCTCGCGAGGGAGGCGTTCCAGCCCGGCGAATCCGGCTTGAGCGTCGAGCCGCTCTGCGTCAGCGCGTCGGCATAGAACGGCCGCAGGCTGTCCTCGACCTGCTTTTCCAGCGTGTCGGAATCCGCGGCTCTGGCCGGCCCAGGCACGAAAAGCGCAGCTGTCGTCAATGCGACGAGCATCAGGCCGGCACGCGCGGCGCGTCCGAACGGCTTATCAGAGCATGGGACTGGGCGAGACATGAATCGGCCTCCAAAGGCATAATCAGCGCAGGTACGCGCTTCCGCAACCGTCCCGCGCCGGCGGCGTGGCTGGTCGGCGCGCAGCGTAATTGACCCCTTAACGCTTTTCATGCTCACTGCCGCCGAATTCCGTTCGAGGCGGATCCGACGCAGCCCGGCAGGACATGTTTACCGATCGTTATCATGCAGGCGAGGCCGAACGCCACTGGCAGAAGGTCTGGGACGAAGGCAGGACCTTCGAGGCCTCGAACGAAGACCCGCGCCGGAAATATTACGTCCTCGAGATGTTCCCCTATCCGTCGGGGCGCATCCACATGGGCCATGTGCGCAACTATGCGATGGGCGACGTCGTGGCCCGCTACCGGCGTGCCCGCGGCTTCAACGTCATCCATCCGATGGGTTGGGACGCCTTCGGCATGCCGGCCGAGAACGCGGCGATGCAGAACAAGACGCATCCCGCCGCCTGGACCTACGCCAACATCGCCAACATGCGTAGCCAGCTCAAGCGCATGGGCCTGTCGCTCGACTGGCGCCGCGAGGTCGCGACCTGCGATCCGAGCTACTATCGCCACCAGCAGCGCATGTTTCTGGATTTCCTCGACGCGGGCCTCGTGACGCGCAAGAAGTCCAAGGTCAACTGGGACCCGGCCGACCATACGGTGCTGGCCAACGAGCAGGTGATCGACGGGCGCGGCTGGCGCTCGGGCGCGCTCGTCGAGCAGCGGGAACTCGTGCAGTGGTTCTTCAAGATCACCGATTTTGCCGAGGACCTGCTCACCGCCCTCGACGGCCTCGACGAGTGGCCCGAGAAGGTGCGCCTGATGCAGCGCAACTGGATCGGCCGCTCGGAGGGGCTGACGATCCGCTGGCGGCTCGACCCCGCCACGACGCCCGCCGGCCAGACGGAGCTTAGCGCCTACACCACCCGGCCCGACACGCTGTTCGGGGCGAGCTTTCTCGCGGTCGCGCCCGACCATCCGCTCGCCGCAAGCGCGGCGGCGCGGAGCCCGGCGCTGCAGGCCTTCATCGAGGAATGCCGCCGCATGGGCACCTCGGTCGCGGCGCTCGAGACGGCCGAGAAGAAGGGCTTCGACACCGGCATCCGAGCACGCCACCCCTTCGATCCCTCCTGGGAGCTGCCTGTCTTCGTCGCCAATTTCATCCTGATGGATTACGGCACCGGCGCCATCTTCGGCTGCCCGGCGCATGACCAGCGCGACCTCGACTTCGCTCGGGCGAAGGGCCTGCCCGTCGTCCCGGTGGTCTGCCCGCCGGGCACCGACCCCGAAAACTTCACGATCGGCGCCGAGGCCTTCACCGATGACGGCCGGCTGATCAATTCCCGCTTCCTCGATGGCATGACGGTGCCCGACGCCAAGGAGGCCGTAGCGGCGCGGCTCGAGGCGGCCGATCTCGATGGCGCGCCGCAGGCCGAGCGCCAGATCAATTTCAAGCTGCGCGACTGGGGCATCTCGCGCCAGCGCTATTGGGGCTGCCCGATCCCGATCATCCATTGCGCCGCCTGCGGCACGGTCCAGGTGCCGCGCGCCGACCTGCCGGTGACGCTGCCCGAGGACGTGAGCTTCGACGAACCCGGCAACCCGCTCGACAGGCATTCGACCTGGACCCATGTCGCGTGCCCGCGATGCGGCGCCGAGGCGCGGCGCGAGACCGACACGATGGACACGTTCGTCGATTCGTCCTGGTATTTCGCCCGCTTCACCGATCCGTGGATTGCCGAGGCGCCGACGGACCGCACGGTCGCCAACCGCTTCCTGCCGGTCGACCAGTATATCGGCGGTATCGAGCACGCGATCCTGCACCTGCTCTATTCGCGCTTCTTCACCCGCGCCATGAAGAAGACAGGCTGGCTCGACATCGATGAGCCCTTCGCCGGCCTGTTCACGCAAGGCATGGTGGTGCACGAGACCTACCGCTCGGCGGATGGCGCCTGGCTGTCGCCGGAAGAGATCCGCATCGAGGGTGCGGGCGCCGAGCGTCATGCGGTCCTCGTTTCGAGCGGCCAGGGCGTGGAGATCGGCGCGATCGAGAAGATGTCGAAGTCGAAGCGCAACACCGTCGACCCGGACGACATCATCGAGAGCTACGGGGCGGATACGGCGCGCTGGTTCATGCTGTCGGACAGCCCACCCGAACGCGACGTGATCTGGACCGAGGAAGGCGTCCAGGCGGCGGGCAAGTTCGTGCAGCGCCTGTGGCGCCTTGTCCGCGAGCTCGCCGCGATCCCGGCTGCGGGCGACAACGGCGGCCCGAGGGACGAGGCCGAGGACTTACCCGCTGATGCCCTCGCGGCATGTTCGGTGCGCAAGGCGGCCCACAAGGCGCTGATCGCCGTCGAGGAGGATGTCGAGCGGCTGCGCTTCAACCGCTGCGTCGCCCACGTGCACGAGCTGGCCAACGGGCTCTCGGCGGCGCTCGGCGCGGTCGAGGCGCCGCTCGCTCCGGCGAGTCCCCTGGCCCGCGCCTTCCACGAGGCCGCCGCGGTCCTGGTGCAGATCTTCGCGCCCTTCATGCCGCATCTCGCCGAGAGCTGCTGGTCGACGCTCGGTCACGTCGGGCTCGTTTCTGCGGCGCCCTGGCCCACCGCCGACCGCTCGCTCGTCGTGGAGGACACGATCACGCTGCCGGTGCAGATCAACGGTCGCCGGCGGGCCGAGATCACGGTGGCGCGCGACGCCACGGTTCACGAAATCGAGAAGATCGTGCTCCAGAATGACAGCGTGCTGAAGGTGCTTGAGGCGCGGCCGGTCAGGAAGGTCATCGTGGTGCCGTCGAGGATCGTCAATGTCGTCGTCTAAAGCTCGCCCGGCCATGCTCCGGGCTCCGCTCCTCGGGTTCATGCTGCTGGGGCTCGGTGGGTGCCTCCAGCCGATGTATTCGAGTCTGGGCGGCAATCTCGGTGCCGAACTGCGGGCCATCCAGGTGGAACCGGTGCCGGACCGGCTCGGCCATTACTTGCACGACCAGCTCATCACCAATCTCAACGGCACGGGGGAGAGCGTCGCGCCGAAATACCGGTTGGTGCTGACGACGCACGAATATGTGCAGACCGCGCTCGTCGACGTCACGACCCAGCGGCCGGTCAGCGGCACCGTCATCACCAGTGTCTACTGGAAGCTGGTGCCGATCGACTCCGAACGACCGATCGCCGCCGGGACGGTGACGAGTTCGGCCTCCTACGACCGCTCGGAGCAGCGCTACGCCAATATCGCCGCCTCCCACGACGCCGAGATCCGCGACGCCAGGACCCTGGCCGACCAGCTCACCACCCGCGTGGCGGCCGCCCTGGCGAGCCCGCCGCCGCAAGGGAGCGGCGGGGCCGCCGGCACTGGCACCGACGCGCTTTCGGCCGCCGCGCCGCGCCGCGTGACGACGGACGACAGCGACGCGCAATGAACGCCTGACTGGTCAGGCGGGAGCTTGCCATGGTGGCGATCAAGACCTCGGAGGCGGAGCGCCTTCTCGGCCGCGACATCGGTAGCTATTCGGCCTTCCTGGTCTTCGGCAGCGACGTCGGGCTCGTCAGCGAGCGCGTGCGACGCCTCCTCAGGGCGCTGGTCGACGATCCCGGCGACCCGTTCCAGCTCGTCCGGCTCGGTGCCGACGACATTGCGCGCGAGCCGGCGCGCCTGCTCGACGAGGCGCAGACCGTACCGCTCTTCGGCGGTCGGCGTGCCATCCTGGCCGACGGCGGCGCGCGCACAATGGTAGCGGCGGTCGAACTCTATCTCGAGGTCTCGAGCCCCTGTCCGCTGGTGATCGAAGCGGGCGCGCTGAAGCCCGATGCCCCCTTGCGCAAGCTCGTCGAGCGGGCCAGGAAAGCCGCCGCTATCGCCTGCTATCCGGACGGCGAGCGCGAGATCGCCGGCCTCATCGACACGGAGGTCGCCGCCGCTGGTCTCGCCATCGAGCCCGAGGCCAAGGCGCTCCTCGCCTCGCTTCTCGGCGCCGACCGGCTGGCGAGCCGCTCGGAGATCGAGAAACTCGTCCTCTATGCCCATGGCGGCGGCACGGTCCGCGTCGCCGATGTCGAGGCTGCCGTGGCGGACGCCTCGGCCCAGGGAATGGACGATGCGCTCGACGCGGCTTTCGGCGGCGATACGGCGGCGCTCGACGCGGCCGTCGGCCGGCTGCATCTCGGCCCGGTCGAGGCCGGTGTTCTCCTCGGCGCGGCGCTGCGCCACGCCGTGATGCTGCACAAGGCGAAGTTGTCGGGAAGCGACGGTGACCCGCCCCGCGGCAGCCTGTCGCCGCGCCGCAAGTCAGCGGTCGATCGTCAGCTCGCCGAGCTCGGCGCGGAGGCGCTGGCCCGGATGATCGTGCGGCTTGGCGAGACCATCGGCCAGCTCCGCCGCGACCCGCGCCTCGCCCCGGATCACGCGGTGCGGGCGCTCTGGGCCGTCGCCCAGGCGTCGCGGCGAAGGTAGGGCAGCGGAGCGTCGGCTCACCGGCGCGCGACGAAAAAATCGCGCAGGAGCGCCGCCGCCTCGCTTTCCCGAATGCCGCCGTAGACCTCCGGCGCGTGATGGCAGGTCGGCTGCGCGAAGAGGCGCGGCCCATGCTCGACGCCGCCGCCCTTGGGATCGGGGGCCGCGAAATAAAGTCGCCGCAGGCGGGCGAAGGAGATCGCTGCGGCGCACATGGCGCAGGGCTCGAGCGTGACATAGAGGTCGCAGCCGACGAGCCGTTCCGACCCGAGCGCCGCGCAGGCCGCCCTGATCGCCAGCATCTCGGCGTGGGCGGTCGGGTCGCACAGCTCGACTGTGCGGTTGCCGGCGGAGGCCAGGATCTCGCCGTCCCGCATCACCGCGGCGCCGACCGGCACCTCGCCGCGTGCCCCGGCAGCGCGCGCCTCGGCGAAGGCGAAACCGAACGAATCCGGCGTTTGGTTGCGATCCCCCATGTCGGACCCTCCCGTTTCGGCGCGCGGCCTGCTATCACGGCGCATGACCGACGACAACCGCCATGACGGCAGGCCCGCCCGACCGACCGGCCCGCGCAGACCCGATCGCCGCCCGAGCGGCAAGCCGGCGATGCCCGGCCGCGCTCCATCGCGGGCGGCGGCGCAGGCGGCCGAACCGCGCGACGACGCGCGCATCGCCAAGATCATGGCCCGGGCAGGGCTGTGCTCGCGCCGTGACGCCGAGACCTGGATCGCCGCCGGGCGCGTCGCGGTCAACGGCGCCATCATCGCCAGCCCGGCCTTGAACGTCGGCCCCGCCGACCGCATCACCATCGACGGCATGCCGTTGCCGCAACGCGAGCCGACCCGGCTGTTCCTGTTCCACAAGCCGCGCGGCGTCGTCACCACGGCGCGTGATCCCGAAGCGCGCCAGACGATCTTCGACGTTCTGCCCGAAGGCTTGCCGCGGCTCGTCACCGTGGGCCGGCTCGACATCAATACCGAAGGGCTGATGCTGCTCACCAACGACGGTGGTCTGGCGCGCCTGCTCGAACTGCCCGCGACCGGCTGGCTGCGCCGCTACCGCGTGCGCGCCAACGGCGAGGTCGCGCCAGCGGCGCTCGACGCGCTCGCCCAAGGGCTCACGATCGACGGCGTCGATTATGCCGGGATCGATGCCAAGCTCGACCGCATTCAGGGCGCCAATGCGTGGCTCACGCTGGGGCTGCGCGAAGGCAAGAACCGCGAGATCAAGCGGGTGCTGGAACATCTGGGGCTCGCCGTGACGCGGCTGATCCGCATCTCGTTCGGGCCGTTCCAGCTCGGCGAGCAGCCGGTCGGCACGGTGATCGAGATTCGCTCGCGGGTGCTGCGCGACCAGCTCGGCGAGACCCTCGCCCGCCAGGCCGGGATCGAATTCGGCGAGCCGCCGAGGGCCGAGACGCGCCACAACGATCGTGGCCTGCCGCGGGCCGAACCGCTGCGGACTGAGCGTTCGGTACCCGCCGCCCGCGCTCATGTGTCGGCCCTGCGCGCCGCCCGCAAGGACGACGCGACGGACGGTCGACGACGGACGGAGCGCAGCGCGACCGCCGATCGCAAGGGCCGGCCCGTCAAGGTCGAACGCGTCTCCTCGACCGTGCCGAAGACAGCAGAATCCGACACCCGCAACGCCCGCCGCTTCTCGCGGGAGAACCCGGAGCAGGCAAGCGGCCCGTCGCGGCCCGGACGGCCGGCGCGCAACGACGCCTATGACGCGCCGCGAGGGCGCGATGCTCCGCGCCGCGAACGCGATGCTCCAACCAGGGCACCACGCCCGAGCCGCAGTCCGCGATGGGACGACGCGAAGGCCCCCGCCGGGGGGGAGCGAGGCGCTGCACCGCAACGGCGCGATGCTCCGCGCCGCGAAGGCGATGCTCCAACCAGGGCACCACGCCCGAGCCGCAGTCCGCGATGGGACGACGCGAAGGCCCCCGCCGGGGGGGAGCGAGGCGCTGCACCGCAACGGCGCGATGCTCCGCGCCGCGAAGGCGATGCTCCAACCAGGGCACCGCGCCCGAGCCGCAGTCCGCGATGGGACGACGCGAAGGCTCCCGCCGGCGGGGAGCGAGGCGCTGCACCGCAACGGCGCGATGCTCCGCGCCAGGGTGACGCCGCCCCTGCCAGGACGCCGCGCAAGGCCGGGGCGGCCTTCGGCGGTAAGGCCGACTCACAAGCCAGACCCGGCCGCAGCTTCGGCCACAAGGACCGGCCGAGCGGCGGCCGTCCGGCCAAGCCGCGTGGCGGCGGCCCGCCGAAGGGCGGCAGGCCACAAGGCGGCAGGCCGCACGGCGGCAAGCCCCCGAGCGGCGACCGGCCGAGAGGGAGCGATCGCCCTGGCGGCGACAGGCCCGGCGGCAAGCGCGGCTGAAGTCTCAAGCCTTGCGGATCATCGGCGGCACGTTCAAGGGGCGCAGCCTGCGCGGCCCCGCCTCGGCATCGATCCGGCCTACGGCGGACCGTCTGCGCGAGACCCTGTTCAACATTCTGGCGCACGCTTACGGCGATCCGGTTCCCGGCGCACGCGTCATCGATCTCTTCGCCGGCACGGGCGCCCTTGGCCTCGAAGCCTTGTCGCGCGGCGCGGCCTTCGCGCTCTTCGTCGAGGACGGTGCCGAGGCGCGGGCGCTGATCCGCGAGAACATCGAGGCGCTGGGTGTCGCAGGCTTGAGCCGCATCTTCCGGCGCGATGCCACGAAGCTCGGCGCCGTCGCGGTCGAGCCTTTCGGCCTCGCCTTTCTCGATCCGCCCTACGGTCGCGATCTCGGGCCCTCCGGGCTCGCGGCGCTGCGCGATGGCGGCTGGCTTCAGACGGGCGCACTCTGCATCCTGGAGGAAGCGGGCGCGGCCGAGATCTCGCCGCCCGACGGCTACGCGCTGATCGACCGGCGCGCCACGGGCGACACGCAACTCGCCGTTCTCCGTTACCACGGCGCTTGACCCGCCGCGATGGACCGCCCTAAGCCACGCGCCTGGATTGCGCACCGGGGAGATCGCATGTCGAAGGAAGCGTCAGCGGAGGAATTTGCGCGCCGGCTGAAAAACGTCGCCGAGGAGATCGAAGCGACGTTGGAGAGGCTCCTCGGCGCCCATCCGCTCGCCGGCGAGGTCGCGCGCCCGGCGTGGCTGCTCGAGGCCATGCGCTATGCGACGCTCGGCGGCGGCAAGCGGCTGCGCCCGTTTCTCGCGGTCGAGACCGCGCGCGCCTTCGGGGTGGAGGGTGACGGACCGCTGAGGGCCGGCGCGGCGCTCGAAATGGTGCATTGCTATTCGCTGGTGCACGACGACCTGCCGGCCATGGACGACGACGACCTGCGCCGCGGCCGTCCCACGGCGCACATCAAGTTCGACGAGGCGACCGCGATCCTGGCGGGCGATGCCTTGATGACCTATGCGTTCGACGTGCTGGCGGACGAGGCGACCCACGCGGATCCCGCCGTGCGCTGCGCGCTCGTGCTGGGGCTGGCCCGGGCCGCCGGGCTCGGCGGCATGGCGGGCGGCCAGGCTCTCGACCTCGAGGCGGAGAAGGCCGCGGCGCCGCTCGATGCCGAGGCGGTGATGCGATTGCAGGCCATGAAGACCGGGGCGCTCTTGCTCTTCGGCGTCGAGGCCGGCGCCATCCTGGCCGGAGCGGATGCCGACGCAAGGGCGGCGCTCGCCCGCTACGGCCGGGCGCTCGGCGCGGCCTTCCAGGTCGCCGACGACATCCTCGACACCGAGAGCGACGCCGCGACGCTCGGCAAGGCGGCCGGCAAGGATGCGGGCCGCAACAAGGGAACGCTGGTCTCGGCGCTGGGACTCGAGGCCGCCAAGGCCCGCCGCGATGCGCTCGCCGCCGAGGCCGAGGCCGCGCTGAGATCGCTCGGCGGCCGCGTCCGTACCGACATGCTGGCCGAGGCGGCGCGCTTCACGGCCGAGCGGCGGAACTGAGTCTCGTCAGGACGCTTTCGGCCGGGCCGTGTCGTTGACGCCTTCGAGGTCGGGCGCCTGGCCGTAGCTCATGTTCTTCATCTGCCGGATCACCCGGTCCATCTCCTCGTCGGGGAGGACCGGCGGATCGCCCAGGGTCAGCGCCTGGACGTAGAGCCGCGATATGGTCTCGACCTCGATGCCGAGCGCGAGAGCCGAGGCGAGCGTTTTGCCGAGCGAGATCTGGCCGTGCTGGCCGAGCAGGCAGGCGAGCCGGTCCTCGAGGGCCTCGATCGCATTGTCCGACAGCGCCTGGGTGCCGAAGGTCGCATATTTGGCGCAGCGGATGGTGTTGCCGCCGGCGACGCCCGTCATGTAGTGGAAACTCGGGATCGTCTTGTGATGGCAGGCGAGCGTCGTGGCGTAGACCGAATGGCAATGCAGCACGACGTCGATATCCTGCCGGTTCTGCAGGATGTCGCGGTGGAAGCGCCATTCGGATGACGGCCGGCGGCGGCCCTCGTAGGTTCCGTCGAAACTCATCTGCACGAGGTCCTCCGGCTCCATCTCGTCGTAGGGCAGCGAGGTCGGCGTCAGCAGGAAGCCGTGCGGATTGCGCAGCGAGATGTTGCCGGCGGTGCCCTGGTTGATGCCGCTGGCGTTCATGCGGCGGCAGGTCTTCACCATCTCCTGCCGCTGGGCCAGATCGTCGTAGGTGCTCACTTGGTTCTCCTGGAATTGGCCCGCGTCCGCCAGCGTTCGCGATAGGCGAGAAGCTCCGGATTGGCGAGGGTGGGCGGGGTTTCGAGCGTGATCGCCGCGGGCGACCGGCGCGTCTCGTGCGTGGCGAGCAGTGCCGCGCCCATGACCGTGCCGTACTGGTCGAGGTTGACGACGACGCGCTTCGACGGATTGAGCGCCGCGATGATGGCGCCGTAGAGCGGCTCACGGACGAAGCTGCCGTCGAGCACGATGGTCGAGGTGTCGACGGCGTCGAGGCAGCGGTCGGTCAGCAGCGCCGCGTAGAGCACCGCGAGCGTGAAGCGGCTGGCGAACTCCTCGGCCAGAGGGCCTTCGATCATGCCGCGCCGGGCACTGCCGGGGAACAGGCCGTCATCACCGCTGAAGGCCGGCAACGCCATCGTGCCCGTGGCGACGAGCCTCTCCAGGTGCTCGCGCGACGCGGGCCCGGCAGTCTCGCCCGCCACGGCGCTGAACTCGCGCCCGCCCATCGAGAGCATGCCGGGCAGCGGATTGCCGTGCACGTCGGCGTTGCAGCAGAGACCCGGCTGCTCGGTGTCGAAATCCGGCCCATCGCGGTCGCTGATCGCCACGATCCATGTGCCGGTCGAGACCACTGTCATGTCGGCGAGGCCTGCCGCCTGGTAGCGGTAGAGGTTGGCCGAGGAATCGTGGATACCGTTCAATACCCGCGTGTCGGGTCCGAGCCCCGTGCGGGCGACGTAATCGGGTTTCAACGGCCCGAGGGTGGACCAGGCCGGGCGGAACAGCGGCACCAGCCGTGCCCAGTTCTTTTCGGCGAGCAGCTTCGCCGGCCGCCGGTCGGCCGGGCACCAGAGATGTGATTGCGCCGCGAGGCTCGAGACCTCGGAGGCCATGACGCCCGACAGCCGCCAGGCCCAATATTGCGGATTGGCCAGATAGGCCCGGGCGCGGTCGAAGGTCGCCGGCCATTCGCGTTCGAGCCACAGCATCTGGCGGGCCATATGGGCGGTGCCGAGCATGATGGCGCTGCCGCGCTCGCGGAAGGAGCCGGCGATCCGCCGGTACGCCTCATCGATTGCGGCGGGGGGCGCCTGCTCGTAGTCGATCATCGGCATCAGCGCGCGATCGTCGTCGACCAGCATGCCGCCCGAACCGTGGCCGCAGGTCACGATCGCCTCGATGTCATGCCGGCGCCCGAGCGCCGCGAGGCCCGCGACGAGCCAATCCTCCATCGCCGCGAGATCGTGATGGCGGTAGGGCGGAGCAGGGAAGACCGGGTTCGGCGCCGACAACACCTCGACGAGGCGGCCGTCGGGCGTCACCGCCATCAGCTTGATGGTGGTCTTGCCGACGTCGAAGACCGCGACCAGGCTCATTCGAGATTGGTGTGGTTGGCGCGCATCGTCTCGGCCGAGACGCCGAGCTTCGCCTTGAGCTTCAGGGTCATCACCTCGAACAGCAGGAATAGCCCGCCCTCGAAGACCGAGCCCATCGGCAGGAGCGCGACGGACGGACCCTGGTCGTCGGCCATGGTCTGGGCCGGCAGCACCAGCACCTCGTCGGCCATCTTGGGCACGCGGCCCAGCGGTTGGGCGGTGACGACCAGGATTTTTGCGCCGGCCGCCTTGGCGACGCCGACGAGCGCCACCGCGGTCGAAATCTCGCCCGGTCCACAGGTGACGAGGAAGAGGTCGCCCTTGCCGAGCGCGGGCGTCGTCATGTCGCCCACGACCGACACGGAATGGCCGAGATGGAACAGCCGCATGGCGAAGCCGCGGATCTGCAGGCCTTCCCGGCCGCCGCCGAAAACCGCAACATGTTTCGCTTCGGCGATCGTCGCGACGGCATGGTCGACGGCCGCGTCGTCGACCCTGTCGAGGACGGCGCCGAGTTCGTCCATTGCCCGGCGATACATGGTTGTCACGATGGTCTCCGTTTGAGTCAGCGCCGCCTGCCCGGCAGCGTCAGATAGGGCCGAACGGTCTGCACGGTCATCACCGCGATCAGCACGAGGCCCCAGATGGCGGCGGTGAGATAGGGGCTCAGCCCGAACTGGTTGAAGCCCGAGGAAATGACCTGCAGGATGGCCAGCGCCAGCATCAGGCCCGAGACCTTGCCGAAACCGCCGAAGGGATCGACCCCGCCGAGCACGGCGGCGAGGATCGTGACGAGCAGGTAGGATTGCGCGTAATCGGGGCTGGCCGAGTTGAAGATGGCGAGCGAGACCACGGCCGCCACGAAGCACATCAGGCTCGACAGCGTGTAGACGCCGACGAGCATGCGCCGCGTGTCGACGGCGGAGTAGCGGGTGGCCTCTATGTTCGAGCCGATCATGGCGCAAGCGATGCCGAAGGGCGTGCGGCGCAGGATCAGCCCGAGGAGGCCGGCCACGACGACGAGGATCAGGAAGGTGACCGGAATGCCGAGCACCGAGGCATTGCCGACCGCCGCATAGGCGGGCGGAATGCCGGAGAGCGCCTCGCCACGCGTCAGATAGATGCTGATGCCGTCGATCAGCGACTTGGTGCCGAGCGTCACGAGAATCGGATGGACGCCCGTATAGGCGACGAGCGCCCCGGTGACGAGGCCGATCAGGAGGCAGAGCACGAGGCCCGCGACGAGCGCCAGCAGGACAACGCCGAGAACGACACCCCCCGAGGCGCCGGGTGCCAGCAGGTTCTTCATGATGAAGACCATGAGCAGCGCGCATTGATTGGTGGTGGCGATGATGGCGAGGTTCAGGCCGCCGGTGATCAGCGGCACCACCATGGCGAGCGACAGCAGCCCCAACAATGGCAGCTGCAGCATGAAGGACTGCAAGGTGCCGAGGCTGGCGAAGCCCGGGATGACGGCAGAGAAGGCCAGGGCAAGGGCGACAAGCAGCGCCACGAGCCCCGGCGAGCCGCCCGGCAGGCCGCCGCGCAGCCGGCCCATCAGCCCCTTCAGGCTGGTGTCGAGAGAGGCCGTCGACAGGTCAGCCACGGGCGGTCGCCCGGCCGGGGTCGCCGAGCGTCTGGCTCGGACCGCCGAGCGTCTGGCTCGGACCGCCGAGCGTCTGGCTCGGGTTGCGATGGCGGCGGCGTTGACGCGCGCTCATCACCGTGACCGAGGTGGAGATCAGGATCGTCAGGCCGATGACGATCTGGAAGAAATAGGACGAGACGCCGAGCAGGTTCAGCCCGTTCTGCAGCATCGCCAGCAGCACGATGCCGAGCAGCACGCCCGGCACGGTGCCGATGCCGCCGGTCAGGCTGGCGCCGCCGAGCACCGCGGCGGACAGCACCGACAATTCGGTGCCGTACATGGCGTTGGGCACGCTCTCGCCGACCCGGTGCGCCTGCAGCAGTCCGCCGACCGCCGCCATGAAGCCGAGGAAGCCGTAGGCGACGAAATGCAGACGTCCGATATTGGCGCCGATGCGCCGCGCCGCCTCCGGGTTGCCCCCCATGGCATAAAGCTGCCGACCGGCCGTCGTGCGCGTCATCATGAGCCAGGTGAAGAGCGCCGCGACCACCATGGCGACGATCGGCAGGGTGATGCGGGTGAGGTTTCCGGCGGCATCCTCCGTCTGCCAGAAAGTGATCCGGTTGCTCCACCAGTCGGGCAGGTTGTAGATTGACTTGCCGCCGGAGAAATACATCAGCATCGAGAAGGTCACGCTCATCATGGCGATGGTGGCGATGATCGAGGTGATGCGCACGAAATGGATCAGCGCCGCGTTGATGCAGCCTAGAAGCGTGCCGATCGCGAGACCCGCGCCGATGGCGACGATGCCCGGCATCCCGGCCTGGGTCGCCAGCAATACCGCGACATATTGGGCGACCGAGGCGGTCGCGGCGAAGGAGATGTCGATGCCGCCCGAGACCAGCACGACGAACAGGCCCATCGCCATGATCGCCTGGACCGAATAGGTCTCGAGTAGGTCGACCAGGTTGGCGAGCGTCAGGAAGTCCGGCGCGAAAGTGCCGAAGACGGCGCCGACGAGCACGATGACCGCCAGCAGCCAAGCCTCGGGCCGGCGCTGCAATCGGGCGAGACGGGTGGAGGTGGTCATGCCGGACGACCCGTCGTCAGGCGGCGTCCGATGGATGACCTCGCGCCGTCATTCCGGACAAGCTCCGCGGGCGCGCAGGCCCGGAACCAGGGGCCTCGCCTCCGGCTATGTTCGGCGCGACCGAACCCGTTCCCCGTCTTCCCTCGGCCGTGATCCTGGGTTCCGGGTTCGCGCGGCGCGACAGGGTCGCGCCCGGCGCCCCGGAATGACGGCGCGAGGTCATTCCTATCGCGTTGAACCTCACGCATAAATCCGCTCCTCGAGGTCGTGTTCG
Organism: Lichenihabitans sp.; assembly: GCA_965277115.1. GTDB lineage: Bacteria > Pseudomonadota > Alphaproteobacteria > Rhizobiales > Beijerinckiaceae > Lichenihabitans. Next base: position 132,621 of record CBDIBY010000008.1, read on the forward strand.
CTGAGGCGGCCGGGGACCGCCTCCTCTATGATGCGTCCGCCGCGCATGTGGAGCACCCGGTCGCAGGTGGCGAAGATCTCCAGCACCTCGTCCGAGATCAGGATCACGCCGACACCGTCGCGGGAGAGCGCCGCCACGACGTCGTAGATGCCTTTCTTGTTCTTGATATCGACGCCGACGGTGGGGCTGTCGAGGATCAGCACTTTCGGGCGGGCGGCGAGCCACTTGGCCAGCACGACGCGCTGCTGGTTGCCGCCCGACAGCGTCCCGACCGGCCGGTCGAGGCCTCCGATCTTGATGGCGAGGCGCTCCACCCATTGCGCCGCGAGCGCCCGGCGGCGGCCGCCCGGAATGAGCCCGAAGCCGCCGCGCAGGCTCTTCACCACCGCCAGGACGATATTGTCGGCGATCGACTGCTTGAGGATGATGCCGAGGCTCAGCCGGTCTTCCGACACATAGGCGATGCCGGCCTCCACCGCGTCGCGGTTCGATTTGAGCGAGAGCGGCTTGCCGTCGAGCCTGATGCCGCCCCGCTCGGGTCGCGTCATGCCGAAGAGCGTCAAGGCCAGCTCGGTCCGGCCGGCGCCGAGCAGGCCGGTGATGCCCAGCACCTCGCCGCGCCGCAGGATGAAGCTCACATCGGCATAATCGCCCTCGCGGGTAAGACCCTCAACCTCGAGCAGCGGTGGCGCGGCACTCATGTCGCGGGCCACCACCTCGTGGGAGATGTCGAGGCCGGTCATCAGATTGGCGATGCGGCGCTGGTCGACCTCGGCGACCGGCCAGGTGCCGACCTTGCGGCCGTCGCGCATCACGGTGACGCGCTCGGCGATCTCGACCACCTCGTCGAGCCGATGCGAGACGAAGACGACCGCGATGCCGTCCGCCTTGAGACGCGCCACGATGGCGAGCAGGCTCCTGACCTCTGCGCGGGTCAGCGAAGCCGTCGGCTCATCCATAAAGATGAGCCTCGCCTCGGCCGCGAGGCCGCGGCAGATGGCGACGATCTGCCGTTCGGCGACGGAGAGATCGGATACGGTGGCGCTGGGATCGAGCCTGAAGTCGAGCCGCTTCAGCGTGGCCTGCGCGAGGGCGCGCATCCGGCCGAACGAGACGGGGCGTGCCAGGCCGGCGAGATGGCTCTCGATCCCGATGTTCTCCGCGACGGTGAGGTTGGGGAAGAGCGACAAGTCCTGGAAGATCACCTGGATGCCGAGGGCGCGGGCCCGGCTGGGGGTGAGGGGCAGGACCGGCTGCCCCTCGATCTCGACCGCGCCGGCGCTCGGCGGATGCACGCCGGCGACGATCTTGATGAGGGTCGACTTGCCGCAACCGTTCTCGCCGACGAGGCAATGCACCTCGCCCGCGCGCACCTCCCAATCGATGCCGTCGAGCGCCTTGACGCCGCCGAAGCGTTTCGAGAGGTCGGTGAGGCGGAGGAAGGGAGCGGGGTCGGTCATGGCGAGCCGAGGTGGGATGTCGGTAGTTTGCGCCCTTCTCCCGCTGGCGGGAGAAGGTGGTCCGGCGAAGCTGGATCGGATGAGGGAAAACGCAGGCCGAGGTTACCCTCATCCGTCGCCGCTTCGCGTCGACACCTTCTCCCGTTTCACGGGAGAAGGGCTTGCGGCGTCAGAGTCCCAGCGCCACCAGCCTCGCGATATTCTCCTTGTCGAGCGATTCGAGCTTCTGCGCCTGGATCAGCCGCTTGTCCGGATAGACCTTCACGGGGCCGACGTCGACGAGGTCCATGCCGTCGGTCGGCTCCTTGCCGGCGGCGAGCAGGCTGGCGAGCTGCACGAAGACCTCGCCGGCGGTCATCGGGTTCCAGATGAAGCCGCCGCGGATGGTGCCGTTCATCACGTATTTCTGGCCCTGGCCGGGCGAGAAGCCGCCGACCAGCACGATCGACTTCGCCTTGCCGCGATCGTCGAGCACCTTCGCCGCCCCGATCGGCCCCTGCGAGCCGAAGGTCAGGATGCCCTTGAGGTCGGGATGGGCGCGCAGCTGGTCCTGCGTGGTCTTGATCGAGTCGTCGACGCTTTCGGCGACACCGAACCGCTCGCCCAGCATCTCCATCTTGGGGTATTTCTGCTTCTGGTAGGCGATGGCCGCATCGGCCCACGCATTGTGCAGCGGCACGGTCAGCGAGCCGACATAGACGATGTACTTGCCCGCTTCGCCCATCTGCTGGGCCAAGAGGTCCATGTGCTTCTCGCCATAGGCCTGGACGGTGGTCAGCTCGAAGTCCCAGTCGTTGCCCTTCTGGTCCGGCCCCTCGTGCGAGATGACCTTGATGCCGGCCGCCTTGGCGCGTTCAAGCACCGGCACGAGCGCCGCCGAATCGTTCGGCACGACGCCGATCACGTCGACCTTGCGGGCGATGAGGTCCTCGATGGCGCGCACCTGTTGGGCGGCGTCCGCCTGCGTCGGCCCGACCATCCACGCATTGGCCTTGACGATCGGTGCCTCCTTCTTGATGCCGACCTCCATGGCGTTGAACCACGGGATGCCGCCGATCTTCACCACGATGCCGACCTGCGGCTCCTTGGTGTCGGCGAAGGCGGCCGGCATGCCGAAGGCGCCGACGAGGGCACCGCTCCCCATCGTTCCGAGCAATGTACGTCGCGTCACAATCATCACTGTCCTCCCTGTCTTCGTCTTATGGATCAGGCGGCCACGGTCCGCGGCTTACCTGACGACCGCAGCGTCGAGCCGCGGATCTCGATGGCGCACGACAGGCGCAACGTATGGGGCGGGGCGGCGTCGCCCGCCATGCGGCGCATCAGCTGCGCCCAGGCGGCCCGCGCCATGGCTTCGACCGGCTGGCGGACGGCCGTGATCGGCGGGGCCACGAGGCGCATCCATTCGGTCTCGTCGAAGCTGGCGAAGGCGATGTCGCGGGGGATCGACAGGCCGAGCTCGGCCACCACCTGGAAGGCCACGAGCGTCGTGACGTGATCGAGCGTGAACAGGGCTCCGGGCCGCGGCGCCTGCCTCAGGCGCTCCTGCAATTGCCGGCGGATCGCCGCGGGGTCGAGGCCAAGCTCGATCATGGCCATGGTCATCGACCCGGCGGCGGCGGCGGCACCCTCCCAGCGCTCGCGCACATTGCTGATGGCGAGCGTGCTGCCGGCGACGAGGCAGGAGCGGTGGCCGCCTGCGGCGAGATGCACCGCGATGACGCCCGCCGCGCGGGCATTGTCCACCGCGACGAGGTCGAAGGCGCCGTCGTCCGGGATCCGGTCGGCCACCACGATCGGCGGGTTGCCGCCCTTCGGCAGGCGCGCCGAAAAGGCGCCGTCGCAGGGGATGACGATGAGGCCCGCGGGCCGCCAGGAGCGGATCGATTTCAGCCGCTCGGCCTCTTGGGCCGGCGCATTGGCGGAGCTCACCACGAGAAGGTCGAAGCCGTCGTCGCGCGCCAGATGTTCCAGCGTCGAGACGAAGGCCCCGAACATCGGGTTGGAGAGATCGGGGACCACGACGCCGGCGAGCGAATGCCGGCCCGAGCGCAGCCGCGACGCATTGCTGTCGGCCACATAGCCCAAGTCGTCGACCGCCGCCCGTACGCGTGCGATAAAGTCTTGGGAGACCGTGGGCTTGCCGTTCAGGACATTCGAGACCGTCGCGGTGGAAACTCCAGCGCGCTCGGCGACCATCCTTATCGAGACGAGGCGTGTCCGATCCAAGCAATTAGCCTCCGGCCGTAGCCGGATCCTCCTATAAAACGTTTTATCGGAGGCTAGCGTCGTGGACAGAGGCTGTCAAGAACACCAGAGCGCCCGACCAGGGCAATCGGGTGAAGCCTGCTGAAAGGCCCTCACCCTGAGCCTGTCGAAGGGCGAGGGCCGCCCTCGTGGCTCGGCTTGCTGCGCAAGCAGCCGCTCACCATGAGGGCGCAACAGAGCTTCACCCGAGTGCCCTGAGCGCCCGACAGAGCTCCGAACTTGCGCTAACACGTGGGCTTGGGGTGCCACCTTGTCCCGTAGGCGGGAGAAGGGATCGCGCAGCGATCATTGAGTCGGAGCCCTGGTCTACGTGTCGAATGTCGACCTTGACGCTGGATTATGTTATCCGTCGCCTCAAACAATCACGCGAGGAGAACGCCATGTCACAACCCGCCTCCACCGGCGCGGCCGAGCAGGCCCAGGCGCCCGCCCGCGGCCGCATCTACGACTCGATCACCGACACGATCGGCCAGACCCCCATCGTGCGGCTGAAGCGGATCGCCGCCGAGAAAGGCTGCAAGGCCGAGCTTCTCGCCAAGCTCGAATTCTTCAACCCGCTGGCGAGCGTCAAGGACCGGATCGGCGTCTCCATGATCGATGCGATGGAGAAAGCCGGCCGCATCGTGCCGGGCCGGAGCACGCTCGTCGAGCCCACCTCGGGCAATACCGGCATCGCGCTGGCTTTCGTAGCGGCGGCGCGCGGCTACAAGCTCGTGCTGGTCATGCCCGAATCGATGTCGATCGAGCGCCGCAAGATGCTGGTGCTGCTCGGGGCCGAACTGGTGCTGACGCCCGCGCCGAACGGCATGAAGGGGGCGATCGCCAAGGCGCAGGAGATCGTCGACGCGACGCCGGGCGCGGTGATGCCGCAGCAGTTCGACAATCCGGCCAATCCGGACATCCACCGCCGCACCACTGCCGAGGAGATCTGGATCGACACCAAGGGCGAGGTCGACGTCTTCGTCTCCGGCGTCGGGACGGGCGGCACCATCACCGGCGTCGGTCCGGTGCTCAAGGCGCGCAGGCCCGGCGTCAAGATCGTCGCGGTCGAGCCCGAGGATTCGCCGGTGCTGTCGGGCGGTCAACCGGGGCCGCACAAGATCCAGGGGCTCGGTGCGGGTTTCGTGCCCTCGATCCTCGACCGCGAGGTCATCGACGAAGTGGTGACCGTGTCGAACCAGACCTCCTTCGAGACGGCGCGGCTCGTGGCGCGGCTCGAAGGCATTCCCGTCGGCATCTCGTCGGGCGCAGCCATCGCGGCGGCGATCGAGATCGGCAGCCGTCCCGGCATGGAGGGCAAGAAGATCGTCATCATCATCCCCTCCTTCGCCGAGCGCTACCTGTCGACGCCGCTGTTCGACGGGCTCTGAAGGTTCGGTTCGAGAAGGTCCGGCCGGCGTCGGCGCGTCAGGCGCAACGCCTCGGCCCGACGCCATTCGGCGATTCGCGCGTGGTCGCCGCCGAGCAGCACGGGCGGGATCTCCCGTCCCTCGAAGGTCCGCGGCCGGGTATAGTGCGGATATTCGAGGAGACCGCCTTCGAAGCTCTCGTCGGTGCCCGAGGCCGCCTTGCCCATCACGCCGGGGATGAGCCTGACGCAGGCGTCGAGCAGCGCCAGGGCCGCGACCTCGCCGCCCGACAGGATGAAATCGCCGATCGAGACCTCCTCGAAGCCGCGCGCCTCGATCAGCCGCTCGTCGACGCCCTCGAAGCGGCCGCATAGGATTGTGACGCCGGGTCCCGCGACGAGCCTCCGCACCCGGGCCTGGGTGAGCGGGATCCCGCGCGGGCTCATAAGCAGGCGCGGTCGCGTGTCGCCCTGATCGATCGTGGCGTCGACCGCAGCCGCCAGGATATCGGCGCGCATCACCATGCCGGCGCCGCCACCGGCCGGCGTATCGTCGACGGCGCGATGCCGGCCGAGCCCGAAGGGCCGGATGTCGACGGGTTCGCAGGCCCATAGGCCACGCTTCAGGCCGTCGCCGGCCAGCGACAGGCCGAGCGGCCCCGGAACCATCTCCGGGAACAGGGTCAGGACGGTGGCGCGCCACATGGTCAGCCCGCCGCCGTCTCGTCGTCGCTGTCATCCCCGCCAAGGGCGCCGGGGGCGATGACGACGCGGCGCGACGCAATGTTCACCGTCGGCACGAAGGCCTTGGTGAAAGGGACGAGGAAGGCCTCGCCGCTCGGCGGAGCGATGTCGAGCAGGTCGCCGCCGCCGAAATTCTCGACCGCCCGTATGGTCCCGAGCACGCGCCCGTCGGTCAGTTCGGCGACGAGGCCGATCAGGTCGGCATGGTAGAATTCGTCATCGTCGGGCGCAGGCAGGTGGCTGCGATCGATGAACAGCTCCACGTTGGTCAGAAGCTCCGCTTCGCTACGGGTCGAAATGCCCTCGACGCGCGCCACCAGCATGTCGTCCTTGAGCGACCGCACCGCGACGAGCCGGAAGCTGCGGCGCCCGTCGCGGGCCGTGAGCGGTCCATAGGCCGCGATCGCCGCGGGGTCGGCGGTGAAGGATTTGACACGGATCTCGCCTTTGACGCCTTGCGCGGCGCCGAAGACGCCGACCAGAATGGCCTGCCCCTCGACTGTCACGCCACCGACCTCCGTTCTTCCCGGGCCCCGATCATGGACATCGTCCCTTTCGTCGCCGATGATTTCGCCGCGCTTATGGCATGGTTTCCGACGGAAGCGGCCCTCATTCAATGGGGCGGCTCCCGCCTGCGCTTCCCGCTCGATCGGACGCAGCTCGAGGTCATGCTCGCGGAGAGCAAGGGCTCGCCGCCCGCACGGCAGTCATGGACGGGTCGGCTCGGCGGCAGGATGGTCGCCCATGCCCAGGTCGCCTTCGATGCGAGGCATGGCGTGGCCCTGCTGAGCCGTGTCGCGATCGCACCCGACGCAAGGGGCCGGGGCCTCGCCGCCCCGTTCCTCGACGGCATCATCGACAGGGCCTTTGCGGTCTCCGGCACCGAACGTCTGGAGCTCAACGTCTATACGTTCAACGATGCCGCACTGCGGACCTATCGAAGCCTCGGCTTCCGGCACGAGGACACGCGGCGCTCCTCGGTGAAGGTCGCAGACGAGCGATGGGATACGGCGATCTTCGCGATCCTGCGGCATGAGCGCTTCGCTGCGTCGTGATGGTCAACAGGATTCGAGGCATCGCGGGAACATAGTCGGGCGGCTGGCGTTTGGCACCGGAAGACCTCCCGATGCTTGCACCGGAGACGACCCATGGCCTGCGCCCGTCCCCTCGCTCTCGCGCCGCGCCGCCGCACTCCGATCGGCAAGGATTACGTTTCGGCGTCGATCGTGTCGCCTTGGGCGCGCCTGCCGCGGCCCGGGATAAGCCTGCGGGCCGGGCACGAGGTCGCGGTCTGGGCGGTTCCGGTCGAAGTCGTGCAAAGCATGCGGGGCGAATGACGAGCGGGCGAGGAGAAAACAGGCGCTAAGCCGCCACTCAGTGGTATGGCGATCGTCTCGACTGGATCAGCTGTTAGACTTCACTCATGGTCCGAATCGGTCACGACGAGGCCCGATTTCCTGGCCTTGTTGCATTTTCGCCCTTAATCCATGGTTCATGCCGCGTCCGATACCCGTAACCAAGCGGTCGTCGTCGCGATGGCGTGACTGCGTCGCGTGCGGCTGGCAGCTTGAAACGACCGACCGATCCGCGTAGCCCTATGCTGCAACGCACCCTGTCCAGATCCGATACGAGGCTCGAACGACCGAATGCTGACTGCGATCGTCACACGGATCGTTGCGGCCTGTTGCCGCCACGCCAAGCTGGTCATTCTGCTCGCCGCCATCATCACGGCGGCCTCGGCCTATTTCGCGGTGACGCGTTTCGCCATCAACACGGATTCCAGCAAGCTCATCTCCGACAAGTTGCCCTGGCGGGAACGGCAGGCGGCCTTCACCGCCGCCTTTCCGGACAGTGACGGCCTGATTCTCGTCGTCATCGACGGCGACACGCCGGAGGTCGCGCAGGCCGCCGCCTCGAGCCTCGTCGATCGGCTGAAGGACGAGCACGATCATTTCGATTTCGTCAGGCTTCCCGTCGAACAGGCCTTCTTCGCTCAATACGGGCTACTGTTCCAGTCGACCGACAAGGTCAAGGCGACCGTCGATCAGCTCGACCAGTCGCAGCCGCTGCTGGCGCAGGTGGCCTCGGACCCGAGCCTGCGCGGCTTCATGACGACGCTGTCGCTGCTCTCGATCGGCGTCGAACGCGGCCAGACGCCACTCGACAAGGTGGCCAATCTCGCCGGCAAGGTCGCCGATACGACGAGCGCCGCGATCGACGGCCGTTTCGTGCCCTTCTCCATGCAGCAGCTGCTCGCCGGACAGGGCGACAGCAACGCCGCGGCGATATCGACGCGGCGCTTCGTCCAGATCAAGCCCAAGCTGAACTACGGCAACCTCGAGCCAGGCCAGGCTGCGACGGATGCGGTGGAGAAGGCCGTCGGCGATCTTCATCTCGATGCGGCGCATGGGGTGAAGGTGCGCCTGACGGGCCAGATCCCGCTCGACGACCAGGAATTCAGCACGGTCAAGGACGGCTTCACGTTGAACTCGATCATCACCGTCATGGCGGTGCTGGTCATCCTGTGGCTGGCGCTGAAGTCGGCCCGGCTCATCGTCGCCGTGTTCATCAGCACCTTCGTGGGCCTGCTGATCACCGCCGCGGTAGGGCTTGCCATCGTCGGTGCGCTCAATCTCATCTCGATCGCCTTCGCTGTGCTGTTCATCGGCATCGGCGTCGATTTCGGCATCCAGTTCTCGGTCCGCTACCGAGACGAACGCTACACCGAGCCGAAGCTCGTGCCGGCGATCGTCAAGTCGGGCGTCAAGGCCGGCCGGGCGCTGTCGCTCGCCGCCGCAGCCACGGCGGCCGGCTTCTATTCCTTCCTGCCGACCGACTATCGCGGCGTGTCCGAGCTCGGCCTCATCGCCGGCAACGGCATGATCATCGCGTTCTTCGTCAGCATCACGCTGCTGCCGGCGCTTCTGACGCTGCTTCATCCCCCGAGCGAAGGCCGCGAGGTCGGCTACACGTTCCTGGCGCCACTGGACGATTTCCTGTCGCGCCATCGCTGGTGGGTGATCGGCCTCACGGTCGGCACGGCGCTCGTCGGCTCGCCGCTGCTGGCTCAGGTGAAGTTCGACTTCAATCCGCTGAACCTCAACAGCCCCAAGGTCGAGTCGGTCGCGACGCTGCTCGACCTGATGCAGGACCCCGCCACGACGCCGAACAAGATCGACGTGCTGAGCCCGTCGCTCGATCAGGCGAAGGCGACCGCCGGCAAGCTCAACAAACTGCCCGAGGTGGGAAGTACCCGCACGCTGGCGAATCTCATCCCGCCCGACCAGGCCGCCAAGCTGCCGCTGATCCAGGACGCGGCCGATACGCTCGGGCCGGCGCTGAACCCGCCACAGCAGAAGCCGGCGCCCTCGGACGAGGACAATGTCATCGCGCTCAAGGCCGCTGCCGTCCGCTTCGACAAGGCGGCGCTCAAGGGCAGCGGCGCAGCGGCCGACGCGGCGCATCGCCTGTCGGACAGCCTGCGCAAGCTTGCGGCGGCCCCGGTCGCGGCCCGCGATCTCGCCAGCCAGGCCATCGTGCCGGCGCTGAAGGTCACGGTCAGCCAGTTGCGCGATGCCTTGGGGGCGCATGAACTGACCCTGGCGACCCTGCCGGCCGATATCAAGCGTGACTGGACGACGCCCGGCGGCGAAGCGCGCATCGAGGTCACGCCGAAGAACCTGTCGAACAGCAACGACAACCTCGAAAGCTTCGCCAACGCGGTGCTGACGGTCGCTCCGGATGCGACCGGCCAGCCGGTGACGATCCAGGATTCGGGTCGTTCGGTGATCGGAGCCTTCATCGAGGCGGGTGCCCTGGCGCTGATCTCGATCTCGATCCTGCTGTTCATCGTGCTGCGCAAGGTCGTCGACGTGGCGCTGACGCTGGTGCCGCTGCTGCTCGCCGGCGTGCTGACGATGGAGATCACGGTGCTGATCGGCCTGCCGCTCAACTTCGCCAATATCATCGCCCTGCCGCTGCTGCTGGGGCTCGGCGTGGCGTTCAAGATCTATTTCGTCATGGCGTGGCGGGCGGGCCAGACCAAGCTCCTGCAATCGAGCCTGACGCGGGCCGTATTCTTCAGTGCCATGGCGACCGCCGTTGCCTTCGGCTCGCTGTGGTCATCGAAACATCCGGGAACCTCGAGCATGGGCGAATTGCTGGCCCTGTCGCTCGCCTGCACGCTGGTTGCGGCGGTGTTCTTCCAGCCGGCCCTGATGGGGCCGCCGCGCCAGACCATGGCGGATCCGAAGCCCGAGGCGCTAGGCGCCGCGGGACGGCGCGTCGAGGAAGCCGCCGAGTGAGGCGCCGCTTCGCGCCGCGGCGGCCTTGACCTCGGGCGACAGCAGGCCGGCGAGTTCCTCCGCATAGCGATAGCCGGGCGCCGCGCCCGGAAAGCCGCCGCCCGTCGCTGGATGGGTGTAGATCTCGGTCAGGCCCTCCGGCAGCCGGTCGATGAAAGCAGCGATCCGGGCGCCGGTCATGGCGCCTGTCCAGCAAAGGCCGAAGACTTGATCGGGCACCGCGACGCCCGCGCGCCGCAATCGTCGGCCGAGCAGAGCGGTCCAAGGCCGGGTGACGGCGGGCACCAGCCGAGGTGCGGCGGGATCGATGCCGCGGGTGACGCGCCAAGGCTCGGCCGGCAGGCGCACGGCGCGCATGCCGTAATCGCGGCCCACTGCGATCATCGTCCCGGCGACGGTTGGATGCAGGTGGAAATGCCGGTGGGCATTGACGTGATCGAGGGCGAGACCGGTGCGGCGGTAAGCCTCGAACTGGGCCGCGACCTCCGCCGCCAGCTGCCGGCGCAAGGCGGGCGTGAAGAAAATGGCCGCGCCGAAGGCCGCCGTGTCGCTGCGGAACCAGCCGCTTCCATCGACGAGATCGGGAACCTCGCGACGCGGCAGCACAGGCTGGGCTTCGATGAGCGCGAGATGCAGGCCGACCCGCAGCCCCGGCAGGCGGCGGGCTCGCTCGATGGCGTCGGCCGCGGCCGGCGCGCCGACCATCAGACTCGCGGCCGTCAGCACACCATGCAGATGCGCCTGCTCGATAGCCTCGTTGATCTCGGCGGACAGGCCGAAGTCATCGGCGGTGATGACGAGGTGTTTGAGCATGGGAGGCGCCTTCTCCCATTTCATGGGAGAAAGTGGCCCGACGAAGTCGGGTCGGATGAGGGGCAGCGTCGGGCCTGGAATTTCCCTCATCCGGCGCCGCTGCGCGACGACACCTTCTCCCATCTATGGGAGAAGGAAATCCTAAGCCGCTTCCTTGCGGTCGCGCAGGAAGCGGAAGAACTCGACGCCCTCGCGCAGGCGGCGCTTCATCATCTCGGGCGAGCGCACCATCTCGCCGACGATCGAGGCGATCTTCGGGGCGCGGAAGTAGAACCGCCTGTAGAAGTCCTCGACCGAAGTGAAGATCTCGGTGTGGCTCAGGTGCGGATAGTTCAGCGGCGCGATCTGCGTGCCGCCGTCCGTCAGCAGTTCCTGCGTCTCGTCGTAGAGCCAGCCGTTCTCCTTGGCCTGCTTATACAGGAAGGTGCCCGGATAGGGCGCCGCCAGCGAGATCTGGATGGTGTGCGGATTGATTTCCTTGGCGAAACTGATCGTCTCCTCGATCGTCTCCTTCGTCTCGCCCGGCAGGCCGAGGATGAAGGTACCGTGGATGACGATGCCAAGCTCGTGGCAATCCTTGGTGAAGCGGCGCGCGAAATCGGTGCGCATGCCCTTCTTGATATTGTGCAGGATCTGCTGGTTGCCGGATTCGTAGCCGACGAGCAGCAGCCGCAGGCCATTGTCCTTCATGACCTTGAGCGTGTCGCGCGGCACGTTGGCCTTGGCGTTGCAGGACCAGGTGATGCCGAGCTTGCCGATCTCGCGCGCCAGTTCCTCGACGCGCGGAAGGTTGTCGGTCAGCGTGTCGTCGTCGAAGAAAAACTCCTTCACCTGCGGGAAGGCCGCCTTGGCGTAGCGCAATTCGTCGATGACGTGGCCGACCGAGCGGGTGCGGTAATTGTGGCCGCCGACCGTCTGCGGCCAAAGGCAGAAGGTGCAGCGCGACTTGCAGCCGCGGCCCGTATAGAACGAGATATAGGGGTGCTTGAGATAGCCGCCGAAGTAATTGTTGACGTCGAGGTCGCGCTTGTAGACCGGCGTGACGAAGGGCAGCTCATCCATGTTCTCGAGGATGCGGCGGTCCTTGTTGGCGACGATCACGCCCTCGGGATTGCGGTAGGTGATGCCGTCGATCTTCGACCAGTCGCGGCCGTCGGCGACCTCCTTGATGGTGAAGTCGAACTCCTCGCGCGCGACGAAATCGAGCGCGTCGCAGGCCTCGAGGCTCTGGTTCGGCTCGACCGCCACCTTGGCGCCGATCATGCCGATCTTCAGGCTGGGCTTGAGGTCGCGCAGCAGGCGTGCGGTGCGCATGTCGGAATTGAAGGACGGCGTCGAGGTGTGCATAACCACAAGGTCGAAGTCCTTCACCTGCGGGGCGATGTCGGCAAAGCTGAGCTTGTGCGGCGGCGCGTCGATCAGCTTGGAATTCTCGACGAGCGCCGCCGGCTGCGCCAGCCAGGTCGGATACCAGAAGGACTTGACCTCGCGCTTCATCTGGTAGCGCGCGCCGGCGCCCCCGTCGTAGCCGTCGAAGGAGGGAGCCTGAAGAAAGAGTGTGCGCATCACGATCCCGCTATGTCGGACGACGCCAGGGTACCATCGGACTGCAGCGCGAAACGATGGCCGCGCCAGTCGATCGATCCGGGCCAGAAGCTCAAGATGAAGACCAGGAAGGCCGCATAGTCGCGCAGCGGGCCGAGAATAAGGCCGACAGGCTTGGCCTCGACGAATCCCGCGATCAAAAGCTGCAGCAGTAGCCGCGAGGCCACAGCGACGCCGAGGATCGCCGTGGCGCTCGCCGAGAAGTCCGCCAGCGCGGCGCCGATGGTGGCAAGAGGCACCGGATTGGTCACGACGGAGCCGAAGAAGCCCGAGGGATCGACGGAGCGGATGGTGCGCGCCCAGCGCAGTTCCTGCCGCAGCACCTCGGCGGCGGAGGTCGCGGCACACAGATGCCCGAGCACGAGATCGCCCGGCACCGCGACCTTGAGGCCCAAGCCCCGCACCGCCTCGCCGACCGCATAGTCGTCGGCCAGCCGATCGGCGAAGGCCCTGAAGCCGCCGATCCGCTCCAGCGTCCCGGCGCGAAGCGCGATAGTCGAGCCGAAGCACGGCTTGGCCAGGCCGAGCGCCATGCCGACGAGCACGTTCGGCAGGAAATGATGGTCGATCCATTGTGTCGCGAGCCGCGACCAGAGGTTCGGCAAGGCGAGGCCGCGGTAGAGGCAGGTGACGGCACCGACGCCGGGCTCGGCCAGCGCCGCGGCGAGCCGTCGCAGATAGTCCGGTTCGACCGACATGTCGCTGTCGGCCAGCACGATCATCTCGTGACGGGCGTGCTCGGCCATGTTGACGAGGTTCGAGATCTTGCCGTTCTCACCCCAGCGGCGGCCGTCGACGACGAGCGTGACGACCCGATCTGGATAGGCCTGCCGGAGCCTCTCCACCGTGGCGACCGCTGGATCGGCGGCATTGCCGACGCCGAAGACGATCTCTACAGCGGTCGGATAATCCTGGCGCAGGAAGGTCTCGAGGTTACGTTCGAGATGCGGCTCGTCGCCATGGAGCGGCTTCAGGATTGTGACGCTCGGCCACGCTGTGTCGGCCGGCACGCCGCTGCGCCGCCATGTACGACGGATCACGATACTCATGGCCAGCAGCGTATAGGCGCAGCCGGCGAGGGCCAGGATGACGAACGCGGTGGTGATCAGGGGGACCTCACGCCTTTACCGGTCTGTTCCCGCCGTGGATTCAACATGTCTCCGACACCTGGAGGTCGGCCGTCTCCGGGCCGACCGAAGGTCTGTTATGACGGCGACGCCAAGTAAAGCACCATCAGCTCGAACTCAAGCGCCGTGCTTCATTTGCCGGCGGCTTGCGTCCCGGCCGCAACACCTCGGCGTCGCGCCAGGAGATGGCGGCTCTCGAGCGTCTGCCAGATGGCGAGACCGGGAATGCCGAACGCCACCTCGGGGAGGCGCTTGACCAGCGACAATGCCACTGCGACGGGCGCCGGTATGCCGAAGACCGCGCAGAGCGCGACGAGGCCGCCCTCCTGCACGCCGATGGCGCCGGGCACCATGAAGGCGGCGCCGCGCACCGCATGGCCGAGGCTCTCGATCAGCAGCGCTTTCGCGTAGGACACAGGATGGCCCATGAAACGCAGCGCCACCCAGACCTCGAACACGCCGAAGAACCAAATCGCCATATGCAGGGCAAGGGCGCTCCAGACCGCCACCGGACGCCGGAACATATCCTGCAGGCGGTCGTGCAGTTGCGCGAGGCCGCCGAGGATGGCCCAGTCGGCGCTCCCGGCGAAGCGGGCCAGCGCCTTTTCGGCGAGCCGCACACCGCCGTAGCGCAGCGCCAGGAAGAACCCGATCAATCCCGGCACCAGGACGGCGAGGCCGATGGCGACCCAGCGCACCAGCCCGTCGGCACCCCCGACGGACACCAGCAGCGCCAGGCCGACGAGGGTAAAGACGACCTGGGTGGCGGTCTGGATGAGCAGATCGACCAGTACGCTGGCGCCCGCCATGCCGCCCGAAACGCCGGTGAAGGTGAGGAGGCGCGCGCCGGCCACGTCGCCGCCGACCTGGGCCACCGGCAACAGAACGTTGATCGACTCGCGCACCCAGCGCAGCAGCACGCAGGTTCGCAAGAGATTCGGTGGCCGATCGGGAAGCAGGAGCCACCAGCAGAGGCCCGCGCCGGAGGTCTCCCCGACCCGCACCAATGTGACGATGAGCGCCCCCCAGCCGACCGCCGCCATCGCATCGAGGATCGGCGTGAGGCCGTAGGCCAGGACGAGGCCGACGGCGAGCACGACACCGACGGCGCTGGCGATGACGAAGGTGGGTTTCATCGAGGGGTTCTGTTTTCGGATCAATCGGCGACCGGTGCGGACGGTCCAGCGCCCGTCGGACGGAGCCTCGCCCGCAGCCAGTCGGCGAGGGTGTCCTCGCCGAGACGACCCTCGGCCAGCGCCAGCCAGGTCGCGATATTGTCGGCATCGGCGGTCGGCAGATCCGCACCGTGGAGATTCAAGAAGGTCACGCAGACAGCGAATGATGTGCGCTTGTTGCCGTCCGCGAAGGGATGGTTGCGGGCGAGGCCGAACGCATAGGCGGCAGCCAACGATGCGAGGTCGGGATCGCCGTAAGCATGAAGGTTTTGGGGTCGTGCCAGAGCGCTTTCGAGGGCACCGCTATCTCGCAATCCGGGCAGACCGCCATGCTGGGCCAATTGCTCGGAGTGGATCGCCAGCGCGTCCCGCATGGTAATCCAGTCAGGGGCGTCCATGCGTTATCTGGCGAGCGCGCGCAAAACGTTCCAGTGGTCGCGCATCACCTTGCGGGCAACCTCCATATGCCGCTCATGCTCGGCACCCTCGGCAGCCGCCTTGGCGGCGTCATCTCCGCGCGACGACGCATCGGCTTCATCCGGCGCCGGTACTCGTGCGACCTCATCATCCGTCTGCCGGCCGGCAACTCGCTCTCTCTCGACCATGGCTCCGACTTTCGTCCTTGCCTCCGCCCGCGATAAGGTACCGTCTTCGGGCGTCGGCATGGCGGTCCCGACAGGCTTCGAACCTGTGACCTTCGGTTTAAGAAACCGTTCTGGACAAGTCAAGGTTATTGATTTTGCTTGTTTTTATGAGATGAATTGTGCCAGGTCGCGGCTAGGCCTTATGAGCGGGAAAGTGCTGAATAGCGTGCCTCGCGCGGCTAGCCAACGAGGGCGCTTCGGGTTACATAGTAGATGGGTCCCCGTAGCTCAGCTGGATAGAGCACAGGTTTCCTAGATTGGGCGCTGCGGTCGGAAACGCCGCGGTGGATCCGCTCAAAGTCGGGGAAAGCTTCGGCGCGCTTGCGCCATGCCGATCCCGAGCCAAGCCCGGGCGAAAGCTGGGGAAGGTGTAGAGACTAGACGGGCGGCGCCTAAGGCTTTCGGGCTATGGCGAAGGGATAGTCCAGACCACGAACGCTCCCGGGAGGAGCGGCGGTGAAAGCCGAAGTGGGATGAAACCTGGGGCCGCGTGTTCGAATCACGCCGGGGACGCCATATTGCCAAGGTTGGGGTCGAGAATTTCGAATTCCTTCGCCCGCTCCATTGGAATCAATGACTTATGAAAGGGCTGAGTGCTTACCCGGCCCTTTAGTCGTTTGGCGGGAAAGCAGTGGTCAGGCGCGACGGAGAGTTGCGAGGGCTGCCTGA
Source organism: Lichenihabitans sp. (assembly GCA_965277115.1). Lineage (GTDB taxonomy): Bacteria > Pseudomonadota > Alphaproteobacteria > Rhizobiales > Beijerinckiaceae > Lichenihabitans. The sequence goes on from CBDIBY010000008.1 coordinate 148,778, forward strand.
GCGCGCTTCAGCGTAATTCAGCAGGCCAACAGTGGCTCCGTCCCCTCTTCACGCTATGGCTGTGGCAGACGCGCTGAGAAGTGCGACGGCAGGTGACCGAGCACCATCGCGAGCGATCCCATAGCCGCATCATCGTGGATCAGCCCGCACGGCAGCCAGGCGAAACCGTACCTGTCGAGCGCGGCATTTCGACCGCGGCCCCTTCGGCAAGATCGTCATCGAGATCGCGCCCTTTGGGTTCTTAAGCCGCTCGCTTCCATCGTTTCGTGGTTTCCGGCAGCGGGCTGCCGGTCTCCACGTGAAGGGCTCGCAGCTGTGGCCTTTCGAATTGCGAGATCCACCGCTCGGCGATCTCAAAGATTGGCACCGTGTTCAGGTAGTGGAGCTTCTCCCGTCCTCGCCTCACGGTCGCCACAAGATTGGCCGTCTCCAGCAGCGCTAGGTGCTGTCGCCTACGCCCATGAGGCAGGCGGCGATTTTCTGCCGATGCGTCTCAAGCGGTGGCTCGACGCAGCATTCGCCTTGGCGGGCGGCATCGAAACGCTCGCCGCAACGACAATCGCCGCCAGACGAGGCGCATTGGAGCGGCGTCTCACGGAAACCCTCGCCGCCCCGACATCATGCGATCTGGCGCAGGACATCGTGTTGTGACTCTAACGCTTGTCGCCCTCTGGCGACCTTTTGCAGAATGTCGGTGGCGGATTTGGTCCAAACGAATGGGGTCGGACGGGCGTTGTGATGATCGAGATATCCGTAAATTGCTGCTTCGAGTTCCGCGACGCTCTTGAACACGCCGGATACGATCTCAGGTGATCAACCCGAAGAAGCGTTCGACCTGGTATGCGATCACCGGCCTGCCCGGGACACAGGCCAGACCTGCCGCGCGGCTGAGCCTCAACCGCGACCATTGGACGAAGCCGGACAGGGGACCCCGCCCGCGAAGCGGGGTGTCCGGCGGAGGGCATCGAGAACAATCTGCACTGGCGTCGCGACACCATCCTGCACGAGGATGCGAGCCGCGTCAGATCCGGCAAAGCTCCCCAGGCCGTCGCGGCCCTGCGCAATGCCGCGCTCCGCATCGTCCACGGCCTGCACGGCTCCCTCCACGACATCCAGCATACCTTCGCCAAAAATCGACGAGCCGCTGTCACTATTGTCAAGAATGGCTTTCTTTGAATGGCCGTGGCCCCCTGCGAGCCTTGCTTGTCGACCTCCGCGATCCATGCTACGCGGCCCCGCCGCAGAGACGAATGGGCGATCGAGGAGTTGGGCTATGGCCGATACGAACGGCAGCAACGGCAACGGCGCCACCGAAGCCGGACCGCAGCTCAATGCCCTGGCGCAATATATCAAGGATTTCTCCTTCGAGAACCCGAATGCGCCGAACTCGTTGGGGCCGCAGGAAAAGGGGCCCAACATCTCGATCCAGGTGAACGTCAATGCGCGGCAATTGTCGGAGACCGACTTCGAGGTGTCCCTGTCGCTCGAAGGCGCCGCGGGCGAGGGGACGGGCACGCTGTTCAAGTTCGAACTCGACTATGCCGGCGTGTTCCGGGTCCGCAACATCCCGGAGGACCAGATGCATCCGGTGGTGATGATCGAATGCCCGCGGCTGCTGTTCCCCTTCGCGCGGCAGATCGTCGCCGACAGCGTGCGCAACGGCGGCTTCCCGCCGCTGTTCATCGACCCGATCGATTTCGCCGGCCTTTACCGTCAGCGGATGGAAGGCAAGACGCCGAGCATCCCGATGGCTTGACCCATGCCGGTCCATGCGCTCGGCGACCTCGAACCGGTGCTGCCCCCGCTTGGGCGGGTGTGGATCGCACCGGATGCGCAGGTGATCGGCAAGGTCCGGCTCGGCGAGGATGCCGGGATCTGGTTCGGCTGTGTGCTGCGCGGCGACAACGACCTCATCGAGGTCGGGCCGCGGACCAATATCCAGGACGGCGCGATCCTGCACGCCGATCCCGGCTTTCCGCTCACCATCGGCGACGGCTGCACGGTCGGCCATCGCGTCATCCTGCATGGCTGCACGATCGGCCCCAACAGCCTGATCGGCATGGGCGCCACGATCATGAACGGCGCCCGGATCGGCGCCAATTCGATCGTCGGCGCCAATGCGCTCGTCACCGAGAACAAGGTCTTTCCCGACAACAGTCTCATCCTCGGCGCGCCGGCGAAGCTCGCGCGGACGCTCGACGAGGAGGCGGTCGCCGGTCTGCGGCGCGCGGCGGAGCATTACGTCGCCAATGCGGCGCGCTTTCGCGCCGGCCTCAGGCGGCTCGACCGGTCATGATCCGCTCCTCCCTCCGGGCGTGGCTCGGCGCGGCCACCTTCGCGGTTGCGAGCCTGCTGCCCGCGGCCGGTTTCGCCGCGGCTCCGGCCGCCGCGCCGGCGCCGGCGGCGTCGCCCGACGACGCCCTTAAGACGGCATTCGAGGCGCTGCCCGAGGCGGATCGTCGTGCCGTCCAGAGTGCCTTGATCTGGGTCGGCGATTATGCGGCGGCGGTCAGCGGCGCCTTCGGGCCGCGCACCCGCGACGCGCTCACGGCCTACAGCAAGGAGGCGAAGCAGCCGCCCTTGGCGGTGCTCGAACGGACCGGGCGCGAACGCCTCGTCGCCGCGGCGAAAGTCGTGGCCGGTGCGGTGGGATTCGCGACGGTGAGGGACAAGCGCGCCGGCTTCGTCCTGGCGCTGCCGCAGAAGATCCTGACCAAGGTCACGACCACCGATACGGGCACGCGCTCCGCCTCGAGCGACGGATCGAGCGTGGTCGAAACGCTTTCCCGCCCGGCCGGCGACGGTGGACTTGCCGCGCTCTTCGATCGTATGAGCGCCGCGACTGCCACCCGCAACGTTACCTACAAGTTCTCGAAGCCGGACTTCTTCGTCGTTGCGGGGGAGAGCGGCGAGCGCAAGTTCTATTCGCGGTTCGCCATCGAGCCGGAGGGCGGCGACCTGTCGGCAGCCGACCGCCTCGTCCGCGGCTTCACGCTCACCTATTCCAAGGCCGACGCGAAGCGGATGGACCGCATCACCATCGCCATGGCCGCCAGCTTCGATCCGTTTCCGGCCGCCGCTGCGGCGGCTCCCCCCGCCAAGCCGAACACCGGAGTCCCGGCCGTGGACCCCGGTCTCGGGGCGCAGGCGGTGATCGTGGCGCCGGGGCTGGCGCTGACGAGCCTGACGCCACAGCGCTGCCCGGCGCCGCAGGCCGGCGGCGTCACCGTCTCGTTCAAGGCCACCGACTCGACGAGCGGTCTCGCGCTGCTTGCCGTCCCGACTTCCACGACGGCGCCGCCGTCGATCGCCGAGTCTGCCGATCCGCAAGGCAGCTATTTCGCCCTGTTCAAGTCCTCCGACGCGCTCAACGTCGCGCCCGCAACCCTGCGTGACGCGGCGGCGGGTCCCGTGATGTCGAGCCCCTTGCAGGAGCCTGCTGCCGGAGTCCCGGTGATCTCGCGGACCGGGCAACTCGTCGCCACCGTCAGGGCGGGCTCGGCTTCGCCCAAGGTCATCGGTGGAACGGTGCTCGCAGCGGATTATCCGCTGACCGGATCTGCCGCGATCCGGGCTTTCCTGGCCCGCGCCGGCGTGACGATCCCGCTGGCATCCACAGCTACGCCGGCGACGCTCGGCGATGCCGTGGCGTCCTGGGCTCCGCTGCTGATCAAAATAAGCTGCGAGCCGCTGCCCACTTCCGCTGCGCCCGCACCACCCTCCGCCAAATAGATCCTCAGCGCGGGGCGCGCTTGGCCAGGATACGCTGCAGCGTCCGGCGGTGCATGTTGAGCCGGCGTGCGGTCTCCGATACGTTGCGGCCGCACAGTTCGTAGATGCGCTGGATATGCTCCCAGCGAACGCGGTCCGCCGACATCGGATTCTCCGGCACCTCCGCCTTGTCGTGACGGGTGGCCATCAGCGCGCCGTAGATCTCGTCGGCGTCAGCGGGCTTGGCCAGATAGTCGAAGGCGCCGAGCTTCACCGCGGTCACCGCGGTGACGATGTTGCCGTAGCCGGTCAGGATGATGCCGCGGGCATCGGGGCGGCGAGCCTTCAGTTCTTGCATGACGTCGAGGCCGTTGCCGTCGCCGAGCCGCATGTCGATGACCGCGAAGGCCGGCGCGTGGGCCTCGATGGCGCTAAGTCCCTGGGCAATTGAGTCGGCCGCCTCGACCTTGAAGCCGCGGATTTCCATCGCCTTGGCCAGACGGGTGAGGAACGGCTTGTCGTCGTCCACGATCAACAAGGTCGGATCCGTCAGTGTACGGTTCGGTGCGGTCTCGGCGCCCGTCTGCAGGCTCATCATCTTTCTCCACGGTTCCCTATTATATTTAATGCGTCCGCATGAACAGAACAGGGGGCCGGCGTATATCCGCCCCACGTGTTCTCTCCCGCTCGAAACTGGCGCGCGGCCATTCGACGGTGACGATGGCGCCGGTCACGGGCGGCGAGGCATTGGCGGCCGACACCGTGGCGCCCGAGCGTTCGAGCAGGGTTTTCGCGATGAACAGGCCGAGCCCGAGTCCCGATCCCGCTTCCGCCTTGGCACGTCGGCCGGAGCCGCGCGAGGTGATATAGGGCTCGCCGACGCGGGCCAGGATGTCGGCCGCGAATCCCGGTCCGTCGTCGCGGATCGTCACCGAGACCGTATCACGCGTCCAGCGGGCCTCGATACGGACGGAACTGCGGGCGAAATCGATGGCGTTCTCGACCAGGTTGCCGAAGCCGTAGAGGATGCCCGGGTTGCGGCGGCAGACCGGCTCCGGCCCCAGCGCATCTTCGACGACCTCGACCGAGACCCCGAAGTCGCGCTGCGGGCCGACGACCTCCTCGAGCACGTGGAGCAGCGTCAGTTCCTCGAGCGGGCCGGCCTTCTCGCCGTCGAGGGAGGTGAGCTTGCCGAGAATGGTACGGCACCGCCCTACCTCCTGGTCGAGCAGGCGCAGGTCGTCGTGAATCTGGCAGGTTTCGAGCTTGCCCTCGCCGGCCTGCACCAGCTGGAGCATCTCCTTGACGACGAGCGTCACGGTGGCGAGCGGCGTGCCGAGTTCGTGCGCGGCGGCCGCGGCGAGACCGTCGAGTTGCGTCAGATGCTGTTCGCGCGCCAGCACGAGCTCGGTCGCGGCCAGCGCATCGGAGAGCTGGCGCGCCTCCTCGGCCACGCGCGACGCGTAGATGCCGATGAAGGCGACACCGAGCACGACCGCGACCCAGATCCCGGCGCTGAACAGGAACGGCAGTTCCAGTTTCTGCCCCGGCTGCCAGGGCAGCGGCATGTGCCAGGTGACCAGGATCGTGGCGGCGGCGACGGTAAGGGCGCCGAGCAGCAGCGTGCGCATCGGCGACAGCGAGGCCGCCGAGATCATCACCGGCGCCAGGAACAGCATGGAGAACGGGTTTTCGAGGCCGCCGGTGAGGAACAGCAGGGCCGAGAGCTGCAACAAGTCGTAGCCGAGCAGGACCGTCGCCGGGGTGTCGTCGAGCCGGTAGCTGACCGGGAAGCGCAGCCGGAGGCCGATATTCACCAGGCCCGAGAGCGCCACGACGAACAGGCAGGCCATCAACGGCAGCGGGAAGCCGAGGCCGTAATAGGTGAACAGCACCGCGACGGACTGACCGGCGACGGCAAGCCAGCGCAGCCGCGACAGCGTCTCGACCCTGAGCCGCCGGGCCGGCCGGCCGAGATCGATATCGGTCAGGTCGGGCATGTGCTAACGCTGCACCGTCATGTCGCACCCTCCAAATCGCCGGTGGTCGCCCGATCCGGAAGCTTGATGAGCCTCTTTCCTAGCCCAACCGGTTGCCCCGCGCTGCCGCGCTTTTCCAACATGGTCACTGTTCTTCGCGACCCGGCGGCCGGATTGTCGCCGTGCCGATGACGGATGCGTCTCAGGCCGCCGCGGCGCCGGCGGCGATCAGGCTCGATCGGCTGACCAAGGTCTTCAGGGGCCAGGCGGCGGTCAAGGACCTGTCATTCTCGGTCGCGGCAGGCTCGATCACCGGCCTCCTCGGCGGCAACGGCGCCGGCAAGACCACCACGATCGGCATGATCCTCGGGCTGATCCTGCCGACCTCCGGGCAGGTCCGCGTGCTCGGTGCGGACATGGCGCGCGAGCCTCACCGCGTGCTCGGCCGGATGAATTTCGAAAGCCCCTACGTGGACATGCCGCACCGGTTGACGGTGCGCCAGAATCTGTCGGTCTTCGCCAGGCTCTACGGCGTCCCCGACCGGGCGGAGCGCATCGCGGAGGTGGCGGCCCGGCTGGCGCTGAGGGATTTCCTCGATCGCCCGGCCGGCATGCTGTCTGCCGGGCAGAAGACCCGGGTGGCGCTCGCCAAGGCGCTGATCAACCGACCCGCCGTGCTGCTGCTCGACGAGCCGACCGCCTCGCTCGATCCCGATACCGGCGACTGGGTGCGCACCGTGATCGAGGACTACCGCCGGGAGAGCCAGGCGACGATCCTCATGGCTTCCCATAACATGGCCGAGGTCGAGCGCTTGTGCGACCGCGTCATTATGCTCAAGCGCGGCGAGGTCGTCGCCGATGGATCGGCCGACGACCTCATGCGGCGCTTCGGCCGCGACAATCTCGAAGACGTCTTCCTCGACGTCGCCCGAGGGCGCGGCGTCGAACGCGCCGCTGTCGCTCCGGCCTTGCCATGACCCGCCTCGCGGCGCCGTTCGCCTCCTTCTCGATGGTACGGGTTGTCGCGATGGTCACGCGCTATCTCTATCTCCTGCGCTCGTCCTGGCCGCGCGTGGTCGACCTGGTCTACTGGCCGACCGTGCAGATGGTCACCTGGGGCTTCCTGCAGACCTATGTGGGCCAGCATTCCGGCCCCCAAGGTGCGCTCGGCGGTACAGGCGGCGTCGTCGCGGGCGCGCTCGTCGGGGGTGTGATGCTGTGGGACGTGCTGTTTCGTGGCCAGCTCGGCTTCTCGATATCGTTCCTCGAAGAGATGTATTCGCGCAATATCGGCAACATCCTCATCAGCCCGCTGCGCCCGCTTGAATTCGTGGCGGCGCTAATCACCATGAGCGTGCTGCGGCTGCTGATCGGCATCATCCCGGTGACCGGGCTCGCCGTCTGGTTCTTCGGCTTCAACCTGTGGGGGCTGGGCTTGGGGCTCGGGGCCTTCTTCGCCAACCTCCTCCTGACGAGCTGGAGCGTCGGGCTCATAGTCTCGGGCTTCCTGCTGCGCAATGGCCTCGGAGCAGAAGCATTGGCCTGGAGCCTCATGTTCCTGCTGCTGCCGCTCTGCTGCGTCTACTATCCGGTCGCGGTGATGCCGGCCTGGCTGCAGGCGGTCGCCTGGGCGCTGCCGCCGACCTATGTGTTCGAAGGTCTGCGGGCGATGCTGAACGACCATGTGTTCCGGACCGATCTGATGGTGCGCGCGCTCGCCATCAATGCCGGGCTGTTCTGCGCCAGCACGGCGGCCTTCCTGTGGCTTCTGCGCCTCTCCCGCAAGGCCGGCACCCTGCTGCAGATGGGGGAATGAGGCGGTGATGGCCCGGTGCGACAGGGCGCGGCGATGCGGCGCCCTGCATTGAATGGCTGTTAAGGCCCATCTAATTTCATGTCATAAGATCGGCATGGCGGCTCGTGGCCGCCGGGTTCGCGTTCGTGGCGGTTCGCGAAGGCAGGGCTGTCGCGGGAACATAAACGATGAAAATGTCCTATCAGGCTTACGAGATGACGCATCTGGCCCTGGCGCCGGCCCGGGCCATGTCGGATGCGACGCGGCTGTTCTTCAAGAATCCGCTCAACCCCTGGTCCTATACGCCGCTTGGACGCAACGCGGCGGCCGGCGCCGAACTCTTCGAGCGGATGACGCGCCGCTACGGCAAGCCGATCTTCGGGCTCGATGAGACGACGATCGGCGGCCGAATCGTCGCGCTCCACGAGGAGATCGTCTGGCAGCGCCCCTTCTGCAACCTCCTGCGCTTCGCCCAGGCCGAGGCCGCCCGCGCCGACCGGCTGCCGAAACTGCTCATCGTGGCTCCGATGTCGGGCCATCATGCGACGCTGCTGCGCGGCACGGTCGAGGCCTTCCTGCCGGATTTCGACGTCTACATCACCGACTGGATGGATGCCCGCATGGTGCCGAAGGCCATGGGGCGGTTCGATTTCGACGACTATATCGACTATCTCGTCGCGATCATCACAGTTCTCGGCCAGGGCTCAGACACGCCCTTGCATACGCTCGGCGTGTGCCAGCCGGCCGTGCCGCTCATCGCCGCGGTCGCCTTCATGGAGGCGGCCCGCAATCCCTACCATCCGGCCTCGATGACGCTGATGGGCGGGCCGATCGACACCCGCAAGAGCCCCACCGCCGTCAACGTGCTGGCCGAGACCCGTGGCACCGAATGGTTCCGGCGCAACTGTCTCGAGACCGTGCCCTTCCCGTATCCGGGCATGGGACGCGAGGTCTATCCGGGCTTCCTCCAGCTCTCGGGTTTCATGGCGATGAACCTCGACCGGCATGTGAATGCCCATGTCGACATGTTCCACCACCTGGTGCAAGGTGACGGCGAACCGGCCGAGAAGCACCGCGATTTCTACGACGAATATCTCGCCGTCATGGACCTGACGGCGGAATTCTACATGCAGACCATCGAGGAGGTCTTCGTCAGGCACTCGCTGCCGAAGGGCGAAATGATGCATGCGGGCGAGCGTATCGACCTCGGCCAGATCAGGCGCACGGCGCTGATGACGGTTGAGGGCGAGAAGGATGATATTTCCGGCGTCGGCCAGACCTATGCGGCACACGCGCTGTGCGCCAACCTGCCGGAGGAGTTGAAGACCCACCATCTCCAGCGTGGCGTCGGCCATTACGGCGTGTTCAACGGCTCGCGCTTCCGCTCGGAGATCGCGCCGCGCATCGTCGCCTTCACGCGGCGTGTGGAGGAGGTCGATACGTTGGCGGCCGCGGCGGAATGATCGTGTGCCGGGCCTGACGGGGTCGCTTTCACGCCCGCTGCGCTGGACGACGACGGACATGGCCCCCTAAACTGCGCCATGGCCCGGATCGCGAAAATCCTCGTTTCCTCCGCACCGCCCAAACCGGTGCGGGGCGGCGCCCGGGTTCCGTTGACGGTGGTCCATGCGGGCGTCACCTACGCGATCGCGGTCAAGCGCGTCGCGACCGCGCGGCGCTTCACCTTGCGGGTGCGGACCGCGACCCAGGACGCCGTGCTCACCATGCCGCCGCGCGCCTCGCTCAAGACCGCCCAGAATTTCGCCGAACGCCACGCCGAATGGATCGGCGCGCGGCTCAGCCAGCTTCCCGCCCCGCGCCTCATCGCGGCCGGCCACACCGTGCCGGTGCGGGGCGTCGATCACTTGATCGTCCATGATTCTAACGCGTTGCGACGCCAGCCGGTCGTCCTGCCGGCACCGGAGGGGAGCGTGGAGTCCCACATCCGCGTCGGCGGCCGGCCGGAGCATATCGGGGCGGCGGTCCTGGCCTTCCTGCGCCGCGAGGCGCAGCGGGACTTGACGGAGGCCGTGCGGCGCCATGCGGCGGCGCTCGGCAAGAGTTTCGCGCGGATTACGCTGCGCGATACGAAGAGCCGCTGGGGGTCGTGCTCGTCGCGCGGCACGCTGAGTTTCTCCTGGCGACTGATCATGGCGCCGCCCGTCGTGCTCGACTATCTGGCGGCGCACGAGGTGGCGCATCTCGTCCACATGGACCATTCGGCCGCCTTCTGGGCCGTCGCCCGTCGCCTCGCGCCGCGGACGGACGAGGCCGAGGCCTGGCTCAAGCGGCACGGGCCGGGGCTGCATCGATATGCGCCGGCCTGATGCCCGTCACCGCCGCCTCATCGTGAGATAGACCGGCCGGCGCCCGTCGCGAATCGCTTTGGCCTCGTAGCGGGTCGACGGCCAGTGAGGCCAGGGCCGGCGCCAGTCCTCGGCGGCCTCCGCGATCCACAGGAAATCGGGCGAGCGCAGCACGCGGGCCAGCACCCAGCCGGCGTAATCGTCGATATCGGTGGCGAAGCGCAGCAGGCCACGGGGCCGCAGCGCGCGGGCCAGCCGCGCCAGATTGTCGTCCGAGACGAAGCGGCGCTTGCGTTGCCGGCGCTTGGGCCATGGATCGGGATAGAAAATGTCGGCCTGGGCCAAGGCGCCCTCTGGCAGGGCATCGAGCACCTCGCCCGCATCCCCGGCATGGATCCGCAGGTTGTCGAGTCCGAGGTCCTCGACCTGGCGGCTCAGCTTGGCGACGCCGTTGCGGAACGGCTCGCAGCCGATGAAGCCCGTCTCCGGCAGCCGGAGCGCTTCGGCCGCCAAGTGCTCGCCGCCCCCGAAGCCGATCTCGATGCGCAGGGCGCCGACCGGTCGCCGGAACAGCGCCTCGGGGTGGTCGAGACCCCCGATGTCGATCGCGAGCACCGGCAGCAGGCGGTCGATCGCGGCCCGCTGCGCCGCGCGAAGCGGGCGCCCGGCCCGCCGTCCATGCAATATGCCGGCGCGGTGACGCTCGCCGTCGCGCATCTAGCGGTCGACGGATCCGTCAGGCGAAATAGCTGTGGAGCTTGTCGGCGAGGTCGGTGGCTTCCCACGAGAAGCCGCCGTCGGCTTCGGTCTTGCGGCCGAAATGGCCGTAGGCCGAGGTCCGCGCATAGATCGGCTTGTTGAGGTGCAGATGCTCGCGGATGCCACGCGGCGACAGGCGCATCACCTCAGTCAGCACCTTTTCGAGCTTGCCGGCATCGACATGGTCGGTGCCGTGCAGGTCGGCGTAGATCGACAGCGGTTCGGCGACGCCGATCGCGTAGGAGAGCTGGATGGTGCAGCGATCGGCGAGCCCGGCCGAGACCACGTTCTTGGCGAGGTAGCGCGCCGCGTAGGCCGCCGAGCGGTCGACCTTGGTCGGGTCCTTGCCTGAAAAGGCGCCCCCGCCGTGCGGGGCGGCTCCGCCGTAAGTGTCGACGATGATCTTGCGGCCGGTGAGGCCGCAATCGCCGTCCGGGCCGCCGATGAAGAATTTTCCCGTCGGATTGACGTGCCAGACCGTGTCGCGATCGATCCAGCCTTCGGGCAAGGCCCTGGTCACATAAGGTTCGATCAGGTCGCGCATGTCGTCGGAGGTGAGGCTCTCGTCGACATGCTGGTGGGAGACGACGATCTGCGTCGCCTTGACCGGCTTGCCGTTCTCGTAGCGCACCGTGACCTGGCTCTTGGCGTCGGGTCCGAGGCGCTTCTCGGCGCCGGTGCGGCGCGCGTCCGACAGGCCCTGTAGGATACGGTGCGCATAGTAGATCGGGGCCGGCATCAGTTCGGGGGTCTCGCGGCAGGCGTAGCCGAACATGATGCCCTGGTCGCCCGCGCCTTCATCCTTGTTCTCGATCGCGTCGACGCCTTGGGCGATGTCGGCCGACTGGGCATGAAGCAGGATCTCGACCCGCGCCCTGTCCCAATGGAAGCCGTCCTGCTCGTAGCCGATGTCCTTGATCGATCGGCGCACCGTCGATTCGATCAGGCCGGGCTCGATCGTGGGACCACGAACCTCGCCGGCGATGACGACGCGATTGGTCGTCGCCAGCGTCTCGCAGGCGACCCTGATCTGATAGGGATCGAGGCCGGCCTTGCCGCCTTCGCGGAAGAACAAGTCGACGATCTCGTCGGAAATTCGGTCGCAAACCTTGTCGGGGTGCCCCTCGGAGACCGATTCGCTGGTGAAGAGGTAGCTGGGGCGGATCACGTAACACTCCCGACTTGCAAGCGGCCGATGCCGATCGTGAGGCGAATTCGGACCCGTCGACGATGCGGCGGCGACCCGTTTGACAGTCCAAGTTCGTCAGGTCAAGCAATTTGAACGAATTCGTTCGATATAGCGAACGCTGATGCAGCCACGCGCCACGGCTGGCATCCGGCCGCCGGAATCAATGCCGAGAACCAGGCGCGTGCCTCACGCACGGCCATCGCCTGTCGGCTTGCCGGGCTCGTCGATCTGTTCGTCGGCGAGGGCCGTGACGAGATCGATGATCTTCTTGCGGACCCGTGTCTCCTTGATCCGCACGAAGGCCTTGTTCAGGAGCAGGCCTTCTGCCGAGGACAGGAAGTCGACCACGAAGCCGCTCGTATCGTCGGCGAAGCCGGTTTCCGCTCCGGTCCCTTCGAGAACCGGCATGTCGTCGAAGAAGAAGGCGGGCGGCACGTTGAGAATGCCGGCGATCTGTTGCAGGCGGCTCGCCCCGATTCGGTTCGTGCCCTTCTCGTATTTCTGCACCTGCTGGAACGTCAGGCCGAGGGCGCCCCCGAGCTTCTCCTGGCTCATCCCGATCAGTACGCGGCGCATGCGCACCCGGCTCCCGACATGCCTGTCGATGGGGTTCGGGCTTTTCTTCACCTTGACGTCTGGCACGATGCCTGCTCCCGGCCGTTCGGCCATTTATCCGGCCCGCTCCGCGAAACCGCGAACGTCTCTCCCGGGCCTCGCCTCAGGGTCACCTGTCATACCGCAAGACGAAGCGCCTGCGCCGATACTGCAGGACAGCAACCATCGTCAACAGCAGCGCACTTATCACGAAAGCCACAAGTTCGTGAAATCGCCCGAACGGCGTGCGCTTCAGACCGTCCGGCAGCGGACCGTCGAGGACGTTGGCCACCCCGACGGGCAGGCTGGCGAGGATGCGGCCGTAAGGGTCCACGATGGCCGAGATCCCGGTATTGGCGGCGCGAATCAACGGCAGACCCTCCTCAATGGCACGTAAGCGGGCTTGCGCGAAATGCTGATAGGGTCCCGACGTATTGCCGAACCAGCCATCGTTGGTCAGGTTCAAGATCAGCCCCTGCGGCGCGGGACGCCGGATGCCGGCTGTGATCTCGTCCGGAAAGATGACCTCGTAGCAGATGGCCGGGACGATCGGCGGCAGGCCCGGTGCGCTGAGCAGGCGATGATGCGTCCCGGCCGAGAATCCGCCGGGGATATCCACGAAATGTTCGATGCCAAGGCGGCCGAGGATCCACTCGAACGGCACATATTCGCCGAAGGGCACAAGGTGGACCTTGTCGTAGCTGTCGACGATCGAGCCGTCGCTGGTCAGCACCTGGATCGAATTATAGTAGCGCGTCGAGGCGCCGGCCTGGCCTTCGGCGCGCGCCGCCCCGGTGATCAGCACGGTGCCGGCGGGAAGCGCCGCCGTAATGGCGTCGATCGCCTCGGGCTGGCGCGACAGGATGAAGGGAAACGGGCTCTCGGGCCAGATCAGATGGGTGACGTCGCCGAGGCCGCTGGTGGTCGCTGAGGTCGCCTTGTCCGACAGGGCGAGGTAGCGGCGCAGGATCTCCTTGCCGTTGGCATAGGTGAAGGCCGCATCCTGAGGGATGTCCGGCTGCATGATCCGGAGGCGGACGCCGGCGACCGTGCCGACATGACCGCTGGCGAGCCGCAGCGCGCCGAAGATGGCGATGGCGCAGAGTCCAGCCAGCGCCAAGGCCGGGGGAAGGATGCGGCGCCAGCCTCCCTGTCCATAAGCGCCGTCGCCGTCGGCAAGGGCCGCGGGCGCGGCGCAGAGCGCGATCGTGACGAGCGTCAGTCCATGCAGGCCGACGACGCTGCCGAGCTGCGCCAGTACCAGGATGTTGCCCAGCGCCATGCCATATTCGTTCCAGGGAAAGCCCGTGAACAGCACGCTGCGCAGCCATTCCGCCAGGCCGAGGCCGAGCGTCAGTGACAGGATGCGCCCCGCGCCCGGCATCCACAGCAGGCGGGACACCGCGAAACCGAAACCCGTGAACAGCGCCAGGATGGCCGGCACGCCGAGCACGCTGATCGGCAGCGCCCAGGCGAATTTGTCCGGCTCGACGAGCGTGGCCGCGCCGAGCCACCACAGGCCGCCGACAAAATAGCCGAGGCCCCACCACCAGCCGGTGCCGGCCGCCGATTTCAGCGACGGCCACAGATGGGCGCGCCAGCCCGCGCCGCCCCGTGGCGCCTGATCGGCCCCGTCGAGCAGCCAGACCGCCGCGCTCATCGGCACGATCATCGCCGGAAAGGCATCGATCGGGGCCATGGCCAGTGCCCCGCAGGCGCCGCAGAGGAGGGCGATCAGGCGACGCGGCCAGCCTGCCGAGAGGGCGATCCAATGGGCGAGCACGATCATTGATGGCCCCGGTCCGGCGCGCCGGTCCGGCGACCTCTCGAACGTCGATGCATGTCAGGTCGGTCGCGGCTTGTCGTCGACCGGCGCGGCAGCCTGCGTCGGCGTGGTGCCGGATTTCGTCTCGACGGAGACCGGGGCTTCGCGGCGCCGAATCCTGACCCGCTTGACGCGCCGCGGATCCGCTTCGACGACCTCGAATTCCAGATCGTCCCGGTCGGTGACGACCTCGCCGCGATGCGGGACGCGACCGGCGATCGAGGTCACGAGCCCGCCGATCGTATCGATCTCCTCAGCGTCGTCCTCGGTGGCGAGGGCGACGCCGAGCATCGCCGAGACGTCCTCGAGGCCGGCGCGGCCATCGGCCAGATAGGTGCCGCCGTCCTCCGGCGCGACGAGGGGCTCGCCGTCCTCGTCGTGCTCGTCCTCGATGTCGCCGACGATCACCTCGACGATATCCTCGATCGAGACGAGGCCGTCGGTGCCGCCATATTCGTCGATGACGAGCGCCATATGAGTGCGGCTCGTCTGCATCTTCACAAGAAGGTCGATCGCCTGCATCGAGGGCGGCACGAAGAGCACCGGCCGGATGACCTCGGCGTCGGCGACCTTGACCGAAAGATCCGGTCGCGCCGTGTCGGCCCCGGTGACGAAGCCGGCCAAGACGTCGACGAAATCGCGGATATGGATCATGCCGCGCGGGTCGTCCAGCGTCTCGCCATGCGCCGGGAGGCGCGAATGCCCTGCCTCGCGGAACACCGCCAGGACCTCGGTGAGCGTCATCGCGACATTGACGGCGATGATGTCGGCGCGCGGCACCATGATGTCCTCGACCCTGACCTCGTGCAGGCCGAGCACGTTGCGAAGCATCGCCCGTTCCTGGAGCGAGAAGACATCGCTCGAATCGGTGCCGTCCAGTGCGTCTTCGATGTCGTCGCGGATCGAGGCGGCGCCGAGCCCGAAGAGCGACCGCAGCCGATCGAGCAGGCCGGGCGCCGCCGGGCGCCGCGCTTCGCGCAGATCCGCCGGCCGGCCGCGGGTTTCGCCCGCTTTCGCCGCGCTGTCGCGCTCCTGTTCCCTCATGGCCCGCCCGCCGCAGGCTTGTCCGCATAGGGGTCGGGCCTGCCGAGCTTGCGCATGATGCGCGTTTCGAGCGCCTCCATGGCGTCTGCCTCCCAAGGCTCTGCGTGGTCATGGCCGACGAGGTGGAGCAGACCATGCACGAGCAGATGCGCCACATGGGCGTCGAGCGGCTTGCCCTCTTCGTGGGCCTCCCGCTCGACCGTCCCGAAACTTAGGACGATGTCGCCGAGCAGGCGAAGCGCATCGGCCGCGGGCGGAGCGGCGGCCGGGAAGGAGAGGACGTTGGTCGGTTTGTCATGCCCGCGCCACTGGGCGTTGAGCGCCCGGATGGTGGCATCGTCGCAGAACAGGCAGGAGACCTCGGCCATTTCGGGTGTGACCCCGCCGGACTCGCCGAACGCAACCGCGAGCGTGTGCTCCGCGAGGTGCTTGAGATCGGCGACCGCGGCCCAGGCGGGGTCCTCGACCGAGAGTTCGACGAAGAGCGTCATCGCGGCGGTTTCGAGGCCTCCGCGGCGCCGGCGGCCGAGGCCGCACGGGTATTCGCCTCGTAGGCCGCCACGATACGGCGGACGAGGTCGTGCCGCACGACGTCGCCCTCCCTGAACACCACATGGCCGATCCCCTCGATCCGGCTCAGGATGTCGATCGCTTCCTTGAGTCCCGACTTCATGCCGGGGGGCAGGTCGGTCTGGCTCGGGTCGCCGTTGACGATCATGCGCGAGCCCTCGCCGAGGCGGGTCAGCATCATCTTCATTTGCACCGTGGTGGCGTTCTGCGCCTCGTCGAGCAGGACCACGGCGTTCGACAGCGTGCGGCCGCGCATGAACGCGAGCGGTGCCACCTCGATCATGCCGGTCTGCAGGCCGCGCTCGACCGTGCGGGCGTCCATGAACTCGTGCAGCGCGTCGTAGATGGGTCGCAGATAGGGATCGATCTTCTCCCGCATATCGCCCGGCAGGAAGCCGAGGCGTTCGCCCGCCTCGACGGCCGGGCGCGAGACGATCAGCCGCTCGACAGCGCCACGCTCGAGCAGCGCCACCGCATGGCCCACGGCGAGCCAGGTCTTGCCCGTGCCGGCCGGCCCCTCGGCGAAGACGAGCTCGTGTTTCTTGAGCGCCCGCAGGTAGAGGTCCTGGGCGGCGGTGCGGGCCTTGACGGCGCCGCGCTTGCGGGTGCGGATCTCGTCGAAGACCGACCGCTCGGGGTCCGTCTCCTTGGGGAACAGCGTGCCCTGGAGCACGCCCTCCTCGATGGCGCCGTCGACGTCGCCGAGTGTCACCGGCTGGCCGAGGCGCACGCGCTCGTAGAGCGTTTCGAGCACGCGGCGTGCATGTTCGCAGGCCTCCGGCGGTCCCTGGAGCACGATGTGGTTGCCGTTGGCATTGGCGACGACGCCGAGCCGCCGCTCGAGCTTGGCGACGTTCTGGTCGTATTGTCCGAGCAGCAGCGGGATCAGCCGGTTGTCGTCGAAAGCGAGGGTGATTTCCGCCGGCTCGCTGTCCTGGCCCGGCGGCCGGACCTCGACGATGCGCGGCGCCGGCACCGGCAACGCGTCCCTGATGGCGCGGCGGGTGGGTTGCGGACGGTCGGGTGTCCTCATCGGGCCACGGTCCTGCGTGCCGGCGCGACCGTTCCGACGAGCCGCCCGGTCAGCGAATTGGGTCCGGTCGTGATGATCTCGACCGGCTGCACGGTGCCGATCAGCGCCGCGTCGTCCTCCACATGGACCGCCTGCAGATAGGGGCTGCGCCCGCCGATCTGGCCCGGATGGCGGCCGGGCTTCTCGAACAGGACGTCAAGGACGAGGCCGACGCAGCGGGCGTTGAAGGCCTGCCGCTGGCTTTCGAGCAGGGTTTGCAACTGGGCCAGGCGGTCGCGCTTGACATCCTCGTCGACCTGATCCGGCAGATCCGCGCCGGGCGTACCGGGGCGGGGCGAATATTTGAACGAGAAGCTCGACGCGAAACCGACCTCCTCGGCGAGCCGGCAGGTCGCCGCGAAATCCTTTTCCGTCTCGCCCGGGAAGCCGACGATGAAATCGGACGAGAGCGCGATATCCGGCCGCTGCCGGCGGATGCGCCCGACGAGATCCCGGTAGGCCGCCGACGTGTGCCTCCGGTTCATGGCGGCGAGGATGCGGTCGGAGCCCGATTGGACCGGCAGGTGCAGGAAGGGCATCAGCGCGGGTAGGTCGCGATGGGCGTCGATCAGGTCTCCCTCCATATCGTTCGGGTGGCTCGTGGTGTAGCGGATGCGCGCGAGGCCGGGGACCGCTGCGAGCCGCGCGGCGAGCCGCGCCAGCGACCAGCGCCCGCCTACCGCATCCTCGCCGTGATAGGCGTTGACGTTCTGTCCGAGCAGCGTCACCTCGCGCACGCCGGCCGCGACCAGCGTCTCGACCTCTCGGGCGATCGCCTCCGGCGGCCGCGAGGCCTCGGCGCCGCGCGTGTAGGGCACGACGCAGAAGGTGCAGAACTTGTCGCAGCCTTCCTGCACGGTGACGAAGGCCGAGATGCCGCGCGCCCGCGTCCGCTCAGGCCGCGGCGGGACGAGGTGGTCGAACTTGCTCTCGACCGGGAAATCGGTGTCGACGACGCGCGAGCCGGCCCGGGCGCGGCGCACGAGGTCGGGCAGGCGATGGTAGCTCTGCGGCCCGACGACGAGGTCGACGGCGGCCTGGCGGCGGATGATCTCCGCCCCCTCCGCCTGGGCGACGCAGCCGGCCACGGCGAGCGTCATCCGCCGCGGCGCCGCCTGCTTCATCTCGCGGAACTTGCCGAGTTCGGAATAGATCTTCTCGGCGGCGCGTTCGCGGATATGGCAGGTGTTGAGCACCACGAGGTCGGCCTCCGACGGCTCGCCCGTCTCGACGAAGCCGTCCGGCGCCAGCACGTCGACCATGCGCGCGGCGTCGTAGCTGTTCATCTGACAGCCGAAGGATTTGACGAACATCTTCAGCGGGAGAGCGCCGGACCCGTCGCGGGCCGCATCATCGGCCGCCGTGACTGTCGATGGGCGAGAGGTCTGTTGCGTCATGGATCCGCGCTATGGCCAGGAAAGGCCTACCGTCCTTATCTTACGAATTTTCGACGACAACACGAACAAAAACCTGGCCGGACGCGAAATCGCCGCCGGTCATGACAGGCGGCGGCGCATGGTCAGGGCGGTGACGGTACGCCCGTCGGCCGCGCGGTAGTAACCCTGCCGGCGTCCGACCGTGTCGAAGCCGAATCGGGCATAGAGGCGCAGCGCCGGCACATTGGTCTCGGCCACCTCGAGGAACACGGTCGTGGCGCCGTGTCGCCCGAGGCGTGGCAGGTGGACGTCGAGGATCCTGCCGGCGATTCCCTGGCCGCGCAGCGTGGCATCCACCGTCACGGTGAGGATCTCCGCCTCGTCGAGCGCCCGGCGCGACAGGGCGAAGCCGAAGAGCCTTCGGACACGGCTCTCGACGGCCGCGTCGCCGAGCGTCGTTTCCGCGCCGATCAGGTGTTCGAATTCCGGCGCGGCCCAGGAATGCGGGAAGGCGGCCGCGTGGAGCGCCGCGCAATCCTCGGCGAAGTCACGCACCAGCGGCTGGATATGGAACGGCTTCGCCTTGCCGAAGAACGGCATGGCTAGCGGGCTCCGAGCAGCGACGCGGGGGCCGTGGGCTTCGCGTCGGGCGCCTTGAGATAGAGCGGCCGGGCCAGGGCGTATTCGGGGTTGGCGAGCAGCCCGAGCCGCGCCACGAAACCGATGTCCGGGATCGTCCGGTTGTCCTCGGCATCGGCGGTGATGCCGAGCGCACCCGCGGCGATCGCTACGATCGGCCCTCCCGATCCCACGAGCCGCAGCGGGCCGGGCCCGAGCGCCCGTGCGGCCTCCGACGCCGGCATCAAGGCGGGGCCGAGCAGCGTCTCGCCGCCGACACCGAAGCTCTGCACGAAGACGTTGCCGTGCCGAGCGTCGATCGCGACGACGATCGGCGGGCGGATCCCGGCCGCCATGGCCGGCGCCGCGAGGGCAGACAGTGTCGAGACGCCGACGACGGGCACCCGCCGGGCGAGGCCGATGGCGCGGCCGGCCGCCACCCCGATGCGGATGCCGGTGAACGAGCCGGGGCCGATCGTCACCGCGACGCGGGTGAGCGCAGCGAAGCCGCCCTCGACGCGCGAGACGACGCGGTCGAGCTGCGGGAACAGCGCCTCGGCGTGGCCGCTCTGCATCGGCACGGTCTCGGCCGAGGCCGGCACCGTCTCCCCCGGCACGAGAAGGCAGACTGAGGTCGCCGCGAGCGCGGTATCGATCGCCAGGATCACGCCGACCAAGCCCCCATGGTTGGGGCGGCACCCGGGTCCCGGGACCGCCCGCGTCAGATCTGTTCGACGGCGTGAACGCTCGGCACGAAATGCTTGAGCAGGTTCTCGATCCCCTGCTTCAGGGTCGCCGTGGACGACGGGCAGCCGGCGCAGGCGCCGCGCATGCTGAGGTAGACGGTACCACCCCTGTAGCCCTTGAAGGTGATGTCGCCGCCGTCACCCGCCACCGCCGGGCGGACACGCGTCTCGATCAGCTCCTTGATCGTATCGACGGTCTCTTCGTCGTCGGCATCGTAGAATTCGTCGTCGGCCTCGGCCGGATGGCCCTCGGGCGCGGCCTCGAGCAGCGGCTCGCCCGACATCACATGTTCCATGATGGCGCCGAGGATGGCGGGCTTGAGATGCGCCCAGTCCTGCGCCTCGGTCTTGGTGACCGAGATGAAATCCGCGCCGTAGAAGACGCCGGTGACGCCCTCGACCGTGAACAAGGCTTGCGCCAGCGGCGATTTGCCGGCCGCCGCGGCGTCACGGATGTCTAGGGTGCCCTCGGACATGACGGGGCGCCCGGGCAGGAACTTCAGGGTGGCGGGATTGGGGGTGGCTTCAGTCTCGATGAACATGATGTCCTCCAGCCGGTTCAAAGCCGGCCTCAGGGTCGTAAAGATAGGCACTGCGCCGTCGAGCTTATAGGGCCGGGGCGGACCGGAACGCAAAAAGCCAGGGGATCAGGCAAGCAGTCCGACGATGCGCCGCACATCGCGCATCGTCGGCTCGGCCAGGACGCGCGCCCGCTCGCCGCCCGCGGCCAGCACGTCGTCGATATAGGCCGGGTCGGCGACGAGCCGCTTCATCTCGGCCGCGATCGGGCCGAGCTTGGCCACCGCCAGGTCGACGAGGGCGCCCTTGAAGGTGGAGAACTGGCTGCCGCCGAACTCCGAGAGGACCGCGTCCCGGTCCCGATCCGCCAGCGCCGCGTAAATGCCGACGAGGTTGCCGGCCTCGGGCCGCGCCGCGAGCCCCGCGGCCTCGGACGGCAACGGATCCGGGTCGGTCTTGGCGCGGCGGATCTTTTGCGCGATCGTGTCGGCATCGTCGGTGAGGTTGATGCGGGAATTGTCGGAGGCGTCCGACTTCGACATTTTCTTGGCGCCATCGCGCAGGCTCATGACGCGCGTCGCCTCGCCCTGGATCAGCGGTTCGGGCAAGGTGAAGTAGTCCTCGCGATTCGCGACGCGCCCGATCGAGGCGGAAAAATCGTTGTTGAACTTCTGGGCGATGTCGCGCGCCAGCTCCAGATGCTGCTTCTGGTCCTCGCCGACGGGGACGAAATCGGCATTGTAGAGCAGGATGTCGGCCGCCATTAGCACCGGATAGTCGTAGAGGCCGATCGAGGCGTTCTCGCGGTCCTTGCCGGCCTTCTCCTTGAACTGGGTCATGCGGTTGAGCCAGCCGAGGCGGGCCACGCAATTGAAGATCCAGGCGAGCTCGGCGTGACCGGAGACGCGGCTCTGGTTGAAGATGATGTGTCGCGTAGGATCGATGCCGGCGGCGATGAAGGCGGCGGTCACCTCGCGCGTGTTGGCGGCGAGTTCGACGGGGTCCTGCGCCACCGTGATGGCATGCAGGTCGACCACGCAATAGAGGCACTCGTGCCCCTCCTGCAGCGTCACGAAACGCTTGATGGCGCCGAGATAATTGCCGAGGTGGAGGTTGCCGGTCGGCTGCACGCCTGAGAAGACGCGGGGGATCGCAGAGGCCATGGACTTTCGGGCGTGGGAGCGGGTCGCGGCCGTGTAGCGCGACGCCCGGTCCGGGGGCAAGACATTCCGGCTTCGTCTACTCCTTCTCGACCTTGGTCAGCCGGTCGAGGCGCTTCTGCATTTCGCCGATGTCGCGCTTGATGGCGTCGAGGTCGTCCTCGGCCTTCGGCTCCGACACGGTCTCGGGTGCCGCGGCGGCAGGGACGAAGGGATTGAACATCGACAGCGCTTGCGAGAATATCTTCATGTTCTTGCGGGTCTGGTCTTCGATCTGGTCGAAGATCTGGCTGCGCAGCGCCTGGCCCGGCAGCAGCTTGGCCCCGAACGTCGTCTCGATCTGCTCACGGAAGTTGTGCTGTTCGCTGGTCAGCTTGTCGATCGAGAATTCGAGATAGCTCGGCACGACCATCTGCATGCTGTCGCCATAGAAGCGGATAAGCTGGCGCAGGAAGGTGGTCGGCAGCAGGCTCTGGCCGTTCTTCCCTTCCTGCTCGAAGATGATCTGTGCCAGCACCGAACGGGTGATGTCGTCGCCGGTCTTGGCGTCGAACACCAGAAAGTCCTCGCCGCGCTTGACCATCACGGCGAGGTCCTCGAGCGTTACGTAGGTACTGGTGTCCGTATTGTAGAGCCGCCGGTTGGCGTATTTCTTGATCGTGATCGGCGGTTTCTCGCTCACAGTCATCTCGGCCCACTCGCAAAAGAAACGTGACAGTCGCGCCACCGCCGTTCGACCGCTCAACAGATAGACCTATCGCAAAAAGCGGGGAACGGCTATTTCTCGGTTGAACGCGGAAGCTTGTGCCTCCAGATAGATCGTGAGCGCGCCGTGCCATAGGCGCGCCGGCCCGCCACCGGCGGACCTGTTTCGGTGCGATCACCATTTTCGGTCCGTGCCGCGCCGTCCGGGGGTCCCACGCGGGGCCGGAGCGATCAAACACCCAAGGAGCATCGAATGTCGACCGATATCGTCATCGTCAGTGCCGCGCGCACCGCCGTCGGGTCCTTCAACGGCGCTTTTGCCGCCATCCCGGCGCATGAGCTCGGCGCCGAGGCTGTCAAGGCGGCGCTCGCCCGCGCCAAGGTCGAGCCGGGCGAGATCGACGAGGTGATCCTCGGGCAGGTCCTCACCGCCGGCCACGGCCAGAACCCGGCCCGCCAGGCCGCCATGGCGGCGGGCGTGCCGCAGGAGAAAACCGCCTGGAGCCTCAACCAGCTCTGCGGCAGCGGCCTGCGCGCGGTGGCGCTCGGCCTCCAGCAGATCGCCAACGGCGACGCATCGATCATCGTGGCGGGCGGCCAGGAATCGATGTCCCAGGCCCAGCATGCGGCGCATCTGCGCTCGGGCACCAAGATGGGCGACCTCAAATTCGTCGACACGATGCTGAAAGACGGCCTCCTCGACGCCTTCCACGGCTATCACATGGGCAATACGGCGGAGAATATCGCGGCGCGCTGGCAGATCAGCCGCGAGGAGCAGGACAAGTTCGCCGTCGCCTCGCAGAACAAGGCGGAAGCCGCGCAGAAGGCCGGGCGCTTCAAGGACGAGATCGTCCCCTTCACGGTCAAGACCCGGAAAGGCGACATCGTGGTCGACCAGGACGAATATATCCGGCCCGGCGCGACCCTCGACGCCATGGCCAAGCTGAAGCCCGCCTTCTCCAAGGACGGCACGGTGACGGCGGGCTCGGCCTCCGGCATCAACGACGGCGCCGCCGCTTTGGTGCTGATGACCGCGGCCGAGGCCCAAAGGCGCGGTCTCAAGCCGCTGGCGCGGATCGCCTCATGGGCGACCGCCGGCGTCGATCCTGCCGTCATGGGCTCGGGCCCGATCCCGGCCTCGCGCAAGGCGCTGGAGAAGGCCGGCTGGAAGACGCGCGACCTCGACCTCGTCGAGGCCAACGAGGCCTTCGCGGCCCAGGCGCTGGCGGTCAACAAGGACATGGGCTGGGACACGAATGTCGTCAACGTCAACGGCGGCGCCATCGCTATCGGCCATCCCATCGGGGCCTCCGGGGCGCGCGTCCTCGTCACCTTGCTCCACGAGATGAGCCGGCGCGACGCCAAGAAGGGCCTGGCGACGTTGTGCATCGGCGGCGGCATGGGCATCGCCATGACGCTGGAGCGCTGACCCGGCCCGCGTCAATTCGAGGCGGACCCTGTGACCGAGGCTACGGGCTGCCCGAAGGCGTCCGCTGTTAGACTCGGCAGCAAGTCGGACTCGGCATTTCCCGCACCGGGAAGGCACGGAGCGCAAACATTTCCCGCAGCGGCAATGCTGGCCACCGCATTGTGTCCAGGTAGGTCTCAGGAGGCCCGCGTATGACCGAACTTCTTGAACAAGCCCTCGAGGCTATCCGAAGGGCACCACCTCGCATTCAGGACGAGATCGCCAAATTTATGCTCGACATGATCGACGAAGGCGAGGAGCGTGAGATCCCGGCCGAGCATCTGGCAGCCGTGCAGGAGGGGGAAAGCCAAGCCGCGCGCGGCGAGTTCGCCACCGATGAGCAGGTCGCGGCCACCTTCCGCAACTTTGAGCGTTGAAACTCCGCTTCACCCTTCGTGCCCTCGGCGACCTCGATACCATCTCGGACTATGTCGACGCTCGCAACCCAGCCGCGGCGCAGCGGGTCAGGGGCGAGCCGCATAAGGCCCTGAAGATCCTCGCGGCCCATCCTCATGCGGGCCGCGCTTATACCGGTGGTCGGCGCCGTTTCGGTAGTGGGTCAGTTTGAAATTCACCCAATTGACGCCGCAAACCTAGCTCCCATAGTCGAAGAATAAGCGACGATCTTACCCCAGGGCAGCGCGACATGTTTCGCAAGCTGTTCAAGGAGCATGATGGGCAGCAAGAGGCCGTTATCGCGGCCTACTCGGCGGCTGAACGTGAAGGGCTCGTAAAACGAAAATCCAAGGTGAGCGGCCCGACACCTGAGGAATATGCTCGGCATCTCTGGTGGGACGCGAGCAAGAAGGGCTGGCATGTCTAAAGGCCCTTTCATGAGCGTCGTCCACGGCATCGCCGCAAAAGACCCGGCACGTCTCAGGCCCAGGGTCATGATCTACGGGGTCGGGTACTACGGTATGGAGGCTGTGCGCATTCTCGTAAAAAATGGCTGGCCAATCGTTGCGGCGGTGAACCGGGCAGGTCCCAAGATCGGCGAGGATCTAGGGCGGCTCGCCGGGCTGAACGAAGACTTGGGAGTCATCGTACCGGACTGTGAAACCGCCGACTACGCGACCTTGGATGCGGACATCGCGTTGGTTGTGCAAACCGAGAGGCTGAGCCTCAACTTTGCGGCTTATCAACGCCTCTTGGGAGCCGGTATCAATGTCATCTGCCACGGCTCAGAGTCCTATTTTCCGCAAGGCGCCGAACCCGACTTAGCCGAAAAGATCGATGCCTTGGCCAAGCGGAACGCTGTTACATTCACCGGGACTGGCATTTGGGATTTCTCCCGCATCTGGGCGGGAATGCTGGTTGCGGGGCCGTGCACCGAGCTTCGCTCGCTCACGCATCACAGCTTGACCAACGCAGAGCTGGCGAACGAGCGCATGATGCGTGCCTATGGCGTTGACATGACGCAAGCCGAGTTTTTGGAAAAGGTAACCAAGGTGCCCGGCCAATTAGGAGAGCTGTACAAAGGCATACCGGCCCACGTGATGCATGCGCTTGGCTTTACCATCAAAAACGTGACTGAGCTGCGCGAGCCGGTACTTTTCGATCAACCGATGTGGTGTCGTATCCTCAATAGGTTTTTGGAGCCCGGCACCTCGCTCGGTCTTCGGATCATCGCGTCGGTCGAAACCGTAGAAGGGCCTACGGCAAGCGCGCACATTGAACTGCGTCTCCTGGCGGAAGGCGAGTTCGAAAACATGACGTGGGCTGTTGATGGAAGGCCACCATCTAAAATCCGGATCGACCGCGCCGATGGCGTACACACCTCGGCAGCCTGCATGGTGAACCGCATTCCAGATGTAATAGCTGCTCCGCCAGGGATAAGGTTGATCTCTCAGTTTGGTCCACTACGACCGTCGCTGACGTAAACGCCATCGCGGATTTCAAACTGACCCACTGCCGCCGTTTCGCGCTTCGGCAATTCCCCTACCTGATCTTTTATCGTGTCGACGAGGGGGCCGATCAAGTGATTATCCTCACCGTTCGACACGGGGCGCGGACGGAGGAGGGACCATGACCGATCGGGGCCTCGGGCCGCGCGTCCTCGTCACCTTGCTCCACGAGATGAACCGGCGCGACGCCAAGAAGGGCCTGGCGACGCTGTGCATCGGCGGCGGCATGGGCATCGCCATGACGCTGGAGCGCTGACCTTTGCGGTCGCCTTCGGCTGGTCCCGCCGCCCCGATTACGAGATCGGGACGGTCCCGCCGCCGCTACTTGGCGCTGATCGAATATTGGATCTGCTGTCCAGAGTCGTTGCGGATGAACTTGTATTGGACATCCAGCGTGCCCTGATCCGATGAGGGCAAGGTGGCCTCGCACTCGACCAGATCCTTCGTCGACGCGATCGTCTTGATCTCGTTATAGCCTGTGGGATTGAGTTTCTTCTCTTTGAATACGTCCGAAAGGGCATCCTTGGCCCGCTTCGAGTCGCAGGCTGGAAGATTGTCCTTCGTGACGAAATAGGTCACGACACGAATGGCGCCGTTGACCATCAGGATGAGGCCGAAGGCGATGGACAGCCATCTCACCCATTGCGGGACCGGTTTGGCAGGGCGCGGCGCAGCAACGCCGCCATTCTGCGATGTCATCGCTCACTCTCCAAAACATAAAATATAAATGATCGTCCTAATGACATGCGATCGTAAGGGCCGCCAAGCGCGCTGTCCAGCGCATCATGACAAAAGGTTTAAGGTTGGGGAGATAGACACGCCTGCCAAATTCGGCCGTTTTCCACGAGGCCTCGGGCAGGCGTGACAGAGAAAACGACAGGGCGTCTTACTCCGGACAGGATTGCGACGGGACAACCTGCGCCAGCCTGCTTATGGTCGGGCGCCGCGCCCGGAAGCGGACGTGACAGGCTCTAACTTGTTGAAACGTTCATGGTGGTGATTTCGGAGCGGTTCGGCCCGAGATCATCGTGATCTATTGGGAGAGAAGCGATGCGGGAGAGGATCGGGTTCGTCGGCGTCGGGCTGATGGGCCACGGCATGGCCAAGAACATCGTCGAGAAGGGTTTTCCGCTGACGGTGCTCGGCCATCGCAAGCGCGAGGCCGTCGAAGAGCTCATGGGGCGTGGCGCCGAGGAAGCCAAAACGCCGCGCGACCTCGCCGAACGGAGCGACATCGTCGTCCTCTGCGTCACCGGCTCGCCCCAGGTCGAGGCGATCGTCAACGGCCCGGACGGCCTCGCCAGAGCCGGCAAGCCGCTCCTGATCATCGATTGCTCGACCTCCGAGCCGGCGGTCACGCAGCGTCTCGCGGCCGAGCTGGCGCCGAAACACATTGCCTTCGTCGATGCGCCGCTGAGCCGGACCCCGAAGGATGCCTGGGAGGGCACGCTCGACGTCATGGTCGGCGGCGAGGAGGGCGCCGTGGCCCGGGCCCGCCCGGTGCTCGAGTGCTTCGCCGGCCGGGTGATCCCGACCGGGCCGGTCGGCACCGGCCATACGATGAAACTGCTCAACAATTTCGTATCGCTTGGCTATGCGGCGCTCTATGCGGAAGCGCTGATGGTGGGCGCCAAGGCCGGCCTGACGCCGAAGGTCTTCGACAGCGTCATCCGCGGCGGCCGCATGGACTGCCCTTTCTATCAGACCTTCTTCAGCTACGTGATCGGCCGCGACCCCAACGCGCACCGCTTCACGCTGAGCAATGCCCACAAGGACGTGACCTATCTGGCCTCCTTCGCTCAGGCCTCCGGAGCCGCTAACCCGATCGGGGCCGCGGTGCGCAACAGTTTCGCGCTTGCGGTCGGCGTCGGCCACGGCGACGGCTACGTGCCGACGCTCTCCGACATCGTGGCGCGCCAGAACGGCGTTTCGTTGACAATAGACTGAAAGGTGCCCCGTCCCGATCGCGCGCCCCTGCGATCAGGACGGGGCTGCGGCCAGGGGCCCGGAGCCGGGCGCGTCGGCCGGCCGCAATGGCGTCCGAGATCGTCGGGCCGCAGCCTTCGGCCGTTGCGAAGGTCGTCGCCCGACACACGATGATAGGCCGCGAAAGCAAAAACCACCATGGTCTTGTCGTCGGACCGGACACGATGGGCTCCTGTGTCCCGATGCCGCTTTCGATCTCAGAGCCCTGTCAGCCGGGATAGCTCTAATCCGTCGCCTCCGCGCCGTTCCCGGCCGCGACGCTGAGCGAGACCCCGCGGGCGGCCAGCACCGGGACGAGGTCGCCGCGCCCCTCGAACAGGATGGTGCCGAGCCTGAGCCAGCGCGCCAGCCGGTCGAGTTCGGGCCACAGGGCCTCGGCGGTCCGCATCGGCCGCGTACCCGGCTCGGCATGGGCGCCGAGCACCATCAGTCTCGATCTTGCCCGGTCGGCCTTGAGATCGAGCCGCCCCACGAGCCTGTCGCCGAGGAGGAAGGGCAGCACGTAATAGCCGTGCTCGCGTTTGTGCGCCGGCGTGTAGATCTCGAGCCTGTAGCGGAAACCGAACAGGCGCTCGGTGCGCGGACGTTCCCATAACAGAGGATCGAAGGGCGAGATCAGCGCCGCAGCCGCGGTCCGTCGCGGCAGGTCGGCGCCGGGCGCCAGATAGGCCTGCTGCGGCCAGCCCTCCACGCGCACGGGCCGCAACTCGCCCGCCTCGACGAGTTCGGCGACCCGGGCTCGGGCATCCGCCACGGGCAGCCGGAAATAGGCCGCGAGATCGCCTCCCGTGGCGACACCGAGCGCCTGCGCGGCGATGCGGACGAGGCCGCGCTGGGCTTCGGCCTTGGGCGGCGTGGGCAGGTTCAGGATCGCGACCGGGAGGATGCGCTCGGGCAGATCGTAGACGCGCTCGAAGGCGCCGCGCCGCGTCCTGACGCCGACCTGCCCGCGCCAGAACAGCGCTTCGAGCGCCTGCTTGTCGTCGCTCCAACTCCACCATCCCGTGGCGGCCCGGGTGCCGCCGAGGTCGGCGGCGGCGAGCGGACCGCGGTCCTTGATCTCGGCCAGCACCTCGCGGAGGCGCTCCGGCCGCTCGGCTGCGAAACGCGCGAGATTGGTCCAGGTACCCGAGCCTTCGGCCGCCGCCGCCATGCGCCAGCGCAGAAGCGGCTGCGTCTCGACCGGAAGCAGCGAGGCCTCGTGGCCCCAATATTCGAACAGCCTGCGCCGGCCCGTCCAGGCGGCCCGGTCCATGAGGGCGATGTCGTAGGCGCCGAGACGCGAGAAGGCCGGCAGGTAATGGGCACGCGCCAACACGTTGACCGAATCGATCTGCACGAGGCCCAGCCGTCCGATCATGTCCGTCAGATGGTGCATGAGCGGACGCGGCGGCCGGGCACGCAGGAGACCCTGTGCCCGTAGTGCGATCCGTCGCGCGTCACGCCGGCTGAGCGAGGTCCCGCCCGGATCCGGCATCATGCCTGCGATCCGGGTGGGAAAGGCTCGGGAACCGGTATCACTCCTGGGTCTCGTCCCATTCTAAACTCGGCTCGAATGCGAATGACTTGCGCCGGGCGCAAATATGGCGAATATGTGTTGGTTATTGCAAGGCTGCCCGACGGCAGCAATTTGTCGAAAAGGGATTGCCATGTCGGCCAAAGCTTTTCTGAGACGCGTCTTCATCGCCTCGATGATGTCGGGAATATTCGGCCTGACGATGACATCGCCGAGCTTTGCCACACCTGCGGACGACGGAGCCAGGAAGACCGCGGCTCTGCTCGACAGCTCCGGCTATCATTACACAAAGCTGACGCCGAAGATCTGGTCCATCGATTTTACGGGAAAATCGCTGCCGAAATTCAAGGTCCTCGTCGTCGGCGACGAGCTGGACGTGATCTTCGTGATCATTGCCGATCATGATAAATATACGTTCTCTCCGGAGCTAGCCAAGAAGCTGCTGGCGTTCGATAGTTCGATGGATCGCGTAAAAGTCGGCATCAACGACACCGGAGACCTCTTTGTGCGTGTGGACGTCACGTCGCGGACAATGGACGAGGCCGAATTCAAGGCCAATGTCGAACAGGTCGCCGCGGCGAGTGATGAAGTCTATGGTGGCGTGCAGCCGCTGCTGTCGAAGAGCCCGTTCCACTGAGCCTGACGGCTGGATCGCGCGCTCGCCTCCTCGAGCGGTCGTCCCGATCAGTCCTATGGATACGAGATCACGAGGTCGGCGCCACGCGGACGGCAGGCGTGCTGAGCTATGCAGCGCGGCCGGCCGCCGGCTTAGAACCTGCCAGATCGACTTTGGGTCGCTCTTCCTCGCCGCTCATTCCCACATTCCCTGGATCCCCGATTTCGTGGGGATGAGCGGGACAAGAGGTTTGATTCAATCATTCTGACAGACATTGGTCACCCCTCGCCGGCTGGTGCCAGGGCGCGCATCGGGCTGGTGTCCTCCGCCACGAAGATGTGCTCGCTGATCGTCAGTCCGGACGGATCGTCGAGGCTGCCCGCGGAGACCGACAGGTGGCGGCCGTGAGCGGGCTCCCAGAACAGGCTCGAGCCGCATTGGGAACAGAAGCCGCGCCGGGCGATCGGTGACGACTGATACCAACGCAGCTTCGCGCCTTCGATGCGGATGTCCCCGGGCGCGCAGGCCGTGAAGGCGGCGACGCTCGACATGGTGCGCCGGCACATGGCGCAATGGCAGACCAGGATGGACCGCAGCGGCCCGCTGATCGTGTAGCGCACGGCGCCGCAGAGGCAGCTGCCGGTCGTCGGCAGCGTCGTGGAATCCTTTACCATTTCGCTCCAACCCTCTTGTCGACGACGGTGTTATAACTATATTACTAGTCATATCGTTGTTTTTGCCGAGGAGCAAGTCATGATCGCGACCTTGAGCCGCTGGCTCGCCAATGCCCGCATCGTCCATGAGCGCCGCCGGGCCGCCGAAGATCTCGAACGATTGACCGACGAGCAGTTGCTCGACGTCGGCCTGGAGCGCGGTGCGATCGGCGATTATATTCAAGGCGGCCTGCCTTTCGTCGAGACGGTGAATGACCGCGGGCGGTCCTTCGCGCCGTCGCTGCAAGGCTGCGGCTGATGGCGGAGGAGCCGGCGCTGCCGTTCGGCTTGGCGGCGCGGTGCCTCGCCGATCTCGGCCATCCGCATCGGCTGCAGGCGTTCCAGATGCTCGTCAGGGCCGGGGAGGCGGGGCTGGCAGTCGGCGAGATCGAGCGGGCGCTGAAAATCCCGCGCTCGACGCTGGCCCACCATCTGGCGCAACTCGTGGCCTCGGGGCTGATCGGGCAGACGCGCGAAGGGCGCATCCAGCGCTGCCGCGTCGATGCGCGGCGGACACGCGCGGTATTGGCCGTGCTGGGCGGCTGCTGCGAAGGCTTGCCGGGCCTGCCGTCCGAGTTCCTCAAGAGCTGAGGGCGCCGTCTTTTTCGATCACGCCTCGACCAGTGTCCGCAGCCGCGTCTCAGTCGCGTTGCGCCAGGGCGTTTCCGGCACGGTGCTCGCTTCCGGGTCGAGGCTGGTCCGGATGACCTCGACGAGCGCCGCGGCCTGGCGCGTTTCGCCCGACGGGGCGCGCAACAGCCCGACCCGACAGGGCGGCAGCACCGGCAGGCCCGCCTCGAGCGGCACGATCCGCTGGTCTTTACGCATCGCCGCCCGCGGCAGCACCGTCAGGGCAAGGCCGGATTGCACCACCGGCGCGATGGCCGAATAATTGCTCGAAACGAGGAAGAGCCGGTAGTCGATCCCGACATCGGTCAGCGCCGTCAGCGCCGCCCTCCGCCAGGCGCAGCTCGGCGTCGACATGGCGAGCGGCAGCGGGCGTTGCTCCTCGATCGGCCCGGAGCGCTGACCCGCCACCCACAGCAGCGGCTCCTCGCGGATGATCTCGACGCCCCGCGTGCGGTCGCAATCGGTCACCACCGCGACATCGACTTCTCCCGTATGAATCAGCCCGGCCAGCACGATGCTCGGTTCGCAGACCACCGACATTTCGACGCTGGGGTGGGCGCGGGTGAAGCGGCCGACGATGTCCGGCAGGAAGGTCTCGGCGTAATCGTCCGGCATGCCGAGCATGACCCGGCCCGTCAGGCCCTGCGCCAGGAGGTCCGCCAGGGCCGCCGCTTCGACCTGCAGCATTCGCCGGGCATGGTCGACGAGCCGCTCGCCGTCGGCCGAGAGCCGCGTGCCGCGGCCATGTTTCACGAAGAGGCTGCGGCCGAGCCGCTCCTCGAGCCGCTTTACATGCATCGAGACGGCGCTTTGGGTCTTGTTCACCCGGTCCGCGGCACGGGTGAAGCTGCCCGTATCGACGATAGCGAGGAAGGAGCGGAGCTGGTCAGTGTCAAGCATGAACTCATAATGATCATTGATCGGTCGCATGTCAAACATTCGTTGGACCAATCAATAAGGAGTCCCCAAATTAAGCCTACAGACCTGCAAGGGGGACCATCATGAACTTCGCTCTCCATCACCACCCGTCCCATGATCAGGCTCGCGCGGCTTTCGGTGTCGCGGGCGCCCTGACCTCGCTCGCTGCAGCCGTCATGGCCTGGCCAGCCCGCATCGTCGAGCATCGCCGGCTGATGAACCAGATGGCCGGGATGAGCGATCACGAATTGCGCGACATCGGCCTGTTCCGCCAGGACGTCGCCGACGCCACGGCCGTGGCCTACGGGCACGATCCGAGCGAGGTGCTCGTCGAGCGCGCCGCCGAGCGGCGGCGCTGGGCACACGGCTGATGATCGCCGTCAACCATGCGCCGCCTTGGGCGCATGGTCCTGCTGGCCGGAGATGCGCCGCCGCGATTCGGCGAAATGGTCGAAGCTCCGCCTGAAGGTGCCGAGACCCATGGTCTGCGACCGGAGGTCGATGATCAAATCCTGGAGGTCGGGCGCGGCGATCAGCGCGACGATCTCGTCCCAGCCCGGCCGATCGGCGGCTTCGCCGTAGCTTTGGATGCGGCCACCGCGGCCCGCGACCAGGCGCTGCGCATTGGCGGTGAAGCGATTCGGCACCGTCACCGTGACTTGGTCGACCGGTTCGAGCAGCACCGATCCGGCCTTGGCCAGGCCCTCGGCCATCGCCCGCCGCGTGGCGGTCTCGAAGGCCATATCGGAACTGTCGACCGAGTGGAACGACCCGTCGGTCAGCGTCACCTCGATGTCGACTACGGGAAAACCGAGCGGGCCGTGGACGCAGGCCGCTTCTGCGGCCGACGCGACGGCGGGAATATACTGCCTCGGCACGGCGCCGCCGACCACCTCGTCGACGAAGCGAAAGCCCTCGCCCGAGGCGCGCGGCGCGATCTTGAGCTTGACGTCGGCGAACTGCCCGTGCCCGCCGGTCTGGCGCTTGAGCCGCGTATGCTGCTCGATCTCGTGACGAATGGTTTCGCGAAATCCCACATGGGGCGCCGACAGCACGGCGTGGATGCCCGAGGTTCTGGCGAGGCTTTCGACCGCCGCCTTGAGATGCAGGTCGCCCTGGCCGACCATTAGCGTCTCGCCCGTCTCGGGATGGACCTCGACCACCAGGGAGGGATCCTCCTCGACGAGGCGCTGGAGCGCGCCGGAGAGCTTGACGTCCTCGCCCTTCTGGGCCGTCACCGCCATGGCATAGATGGGCTGGGGCGGCGCCGGGAAGGGCAGGGATTCGGCGCCTTCGGCGGGGCTCAACGTGCCGCCGGCCGCGACCTTGTCGAGACGGCCGAAGGCAAGCGTCTGACCGGCCTCGGCTCGCGCCACCTTGGCGGGCTCGCCCGCATGAAACTCGTAGAGTCCGCCGAGCCGCGAGCCGTTGAGCGTCGCCCCGTCGGCGATCGAGCCGCGCCAAACCCGCGCATAGGCGAGCCGTCCCATATGGCCGGCATGCACGATCTTGAAGGCCTGCGCCAGCGGCTCGCCCGCGGCATCGAGCCCGATGCGGGCCAGGGACTCCTCGGCGCCCGGCGCATCGTGGCGCAAGGCTTTCCACAGCCGCTCGACACCATAGGATTGTTCCGCCGAACCGATCAGCACCTCGGCGATCTGATCGTGCCTCTGCTCGACCCGAATGCGGTCGAAGACTTCGGCGGCACTCGGCACCAGGCCTTCGACGAGTTTTTCGAGCAGCGCGTCGTCGTGGTCGGCGAGCGTCTCGGACAGCACCTCGCGCATATGGTCCTGGTCCTCGGCGCCGCGGGCCTCGGGCTCGATCGTCTCGGTGCCGTCGCCGCGGCGGTGCATGTAGGCCCGGCCGCTGACCACATCCGCATAGCCGACGATGCGGTCGCCGTCGCGCACCGGCACCTGGCGCAGCGCCAGCGGCCGGCGCGACACGGCCTGCAGCGCCGCGACCGTTTCGGCGAGGCTGCCGTCGAGCGCGTCGACGCGGTTGATGAACAGCAGATGCGGTACGCTGTCGTCCTCGAGCCGCTTGAGGAAGGGCGCGACGGTCAGCGCGTGGGCCGGATCCGCATCGCAGACGACGACCGCGATGTCGGCCATGGCGGCGGCCGCGGTCCACTCGTAGGTGAGTTCGACCGAGCCGGGCGCGTCGAGGATCGACCAGGCATCGCCCATATGGATGCAATGGCCGAGGCGCGTCTCGCCTCCGCCCCCGCCTGCTGCGCCGCGCTTCAGCGTCTCGCCGCAGGCGAGAAGCAGCTTGTTGAACAGCGTCGATTTTCCGCTTCCGAACGGGCCCACGAGCGCGAGCGTGCGCGAGCGGGCCGTGGTCGCGGTGGGCGAACTTTCCGGCATGGCGAAACCTCCGCGTGCCGGCGTCCGGTCTTGCCGCGATCCGGATCGCCGGGGTGTCTGTCGGTGAAGACTTCGACGGAGTTGACGCCTTTTCCGGCCGCGCCGCAAGGCATCGTGTCCGCTCGCGGCGGCCGGCGGGTCTAGTCCGGACCGGCTGACCCGAGCCGCGCGACGCTCAAGCGGCCGGTCGCGAGGTGCGCGCGTTTAGCACGTTGTCGATGAACTGCCGGGCGCTCTCGGCCCAGGTATAGTTGAGCGAAAACGCCCGCGCCCGCTCGCGCGGCACGCCGAGCGCCCGCCGACAGGCCGCGCCGAGATCCTCGTCGAGCACGCCGGCATCGCTGTCGCCGATCACGTCGCTTGGCCCCTGCACCGGATAGGCGGCGACTGGCAGGCCGCTGGCGAGCGCTTCGAGCAACACGATCCCGAACGTGTCGGTGCGGCTCGGGAAGACGAAGACGTCCGCGCTGGCATAGATGCGGGCCAGGGTCTCGCCAGTCTGCATCCCGAGGAACTTGACCTCGGGATAGCGCTGCTCGAGCATCGAGCGGGCGGGGCCGTCGCCCGCCACCACCTTGGTGCCGGGAAGGTTCAGCGCCAGAAAGGCCTCGACGTTCTTCTCCACCGCGACGCGGCCGACATAGAGGAAGATGGGGCGAGGCAGATCGAGGACCGACTCCGGCCTCGGCCGGAACAATTCGTGGTCGACGCCGCGCGACCACCGCATGACGGTCGTGAAGCCTCGGGCGCCGAGTTCGCGCGCTACGCTCGGCGTCGAGACCATGACGCCCGATCCGGCATTGTGGAACCAGCGCAGCCACGCATAGGACCAGGCCCGTGGCACCGGCGCCCGTGCGGCGAGAT
Organism: Lichenihabitans sp.; assembly: GCA_965277115.1. Taxonomy (GTDB): domain Bacteria; phylum Pseudomonadota; class Alphaproteobacteria; order Rhizobiales; family Beijerinckiaceae; genus Lichenihabitans. The sequence goes on from CBDIBY010000008.1 coordinate 183,733, forward strand.
AATCGGGAAAGCTCGTGTGATAGCTCGTTGTGAACAGCCTGCCGCTGCGCAGGCAGGCGCGCCGCGCCGCGAGGCCGATCGGACCTTCAGTGGCGATGTGGAGGTGGTCGGGCGCCGTCCGGGCGATGCGCTCCGCGACCGCTCGCGCGCTGACGAACGCCAGCCTTATGTCCGGATAGGTCGGCATGCCGACGGTCCAGAATCCCTCGGGCGTCAGGAATTCGACCTCGGCGCCGACGCGGCGTGCTTCGGTCGCCAGCGATTCGATCGAGCGCACGACCCCGTTGATTTGCGGATGCCAGGCATCCGTCGCGATCAGGATGCGCATCAGGCGGCAGCCTTGGCCTCCGTGATGGAAGAGGCCTCGCTCTCGTCGACATCCCCGACCTGGACCATCGGTCCGAACTTCATCCAGCGGATCACTTCGAGCCGTCCGTCAAGATGTTCGGCGACGACCGAGCAGGATTCGACGAAATCTCCGGTGTTCACGTAGGTCACGCCGTGGATCTCCTGGATCGTGGCGTGATGGATATGGCCGCAGATGACGCCGTCGACATTGTGCCGCACCGCTTCCTGAGACAGGGCGTCCTCGAATGCGCCGATGAAATTGACGGCATTCTTGACCTTCAGCTTGGCCCAGGCGGAAAACGACCAGTAGGGGAAGCCGAGCTTGCGGCGGACGAGATTGAAATAGGTGTTGGTGACGAGCGCGGTCTCGTAGGCCCAATCGCCCAGGAAGGCCAGCCATCGGGCATGGCGCACGACGATGTCGAATTCGTCGCCGTGAAGGACAAGGTAGCGCTTGCCGTCGGCCGCGGCATGGACGGTGTTGCGCATCACCTCGACACCGCCGAAGGTCATTCCGACGTAGTCCCGGGCGAACTCGTCGTGGTTGCCCGGGATGTAGATCATCCGCGCGCCTTTGCGCACCTTGCGGAGCAGCTTCTGGATGATGTCGTTATGGGCTTGCGGCCAATACCAGCCGCTCTTCAGCCGCCAGCCGTCGATGATATCCCCGACGAGATAAATGATGTCGGCATCGTGATGGCGCAGGAAATCAAGCATCAGCTCGGCCTGACAGCCGCGCGTCCCCAGATGCAGGTCGGAGATGAACAGGGCGCGAAAGTGCTTGGCGTGGGGCGTCATCGCAGGTTCTACGCTCCTGGACCCGGTCTGCGCATGTCCTAGCCACCCTTGAATGGCGACCGTATGACAATAGCTGAATAAATCACAGCGTTCCGTCCTACGGTCATCCGAGCAGGCGAAAGCTTGACCGGGGTGGCCGGAAAGCCACGGTGGCGATCGTAGCGCCGGCGGGCTATGGAACATCGCGGGTGATTTTTCGTTTTCCGGCAGGAGGGTCCGATGCGCTTCTTGTTTGGTCTCATTGTCGGCGCGGTGCTTGTCATCGGCGCCGCATATATTCATGACGCGTCCGTCGATCCCGTCAGGACCCCGGGGGCGCAGGCAATGGTGAACTGGCCGGTGGTGTCGGAGAGCCTTCGCGGATTGAACGGATGGCTGCAGGATCGGGTGAGTTGGATCAGCCAGCAATTGCATCGGATGGGATAAGCGCTATTCGGCGAAGCGTCTCACGCTCTTGCGGAAGATGGCACAGGAATGACGCATATGCGCGGAAATCCTAGCGCGGTTGCGTGGGACAGCCGCAGACCTCTCGCCCTGCCGCCGGTTACCGTTCGATATTCCGAACGAAATCGTTTACTGTCGCAAACGCGTCGGAGGAACGAGCGGGTTTATGGGAATCGAAGGACGGGACAAAGCCAAGGCGCTGGAATCGGGGGCGTTGGCGCTATCGGGGCAACTCGGCAAGACCGTCCAGCGGCTTCGGAAGGCCTACAACCTTTCGCTGTCGGAACTGTCCGAGCAATCCGGCGTCGCAAAATCCATCATCAGCCAGATCGAGCGCAACGAGACCAACCCGACGCTCGCCACCATCTGGCGCCTTGCGCAAGCGCTCGACGTCTCGATCGACAAGGTACTGCACGCCGGCGACGACGAGCCATTCGTCGAGCGCTCGAATCGAGGCGATACGCCAATCCTGATGTCCGACGACGGGCTTTGCCGGCTCGCCATCATTGGCTGGATCAAGACGGTCGACTGGCTGCAATGGTATGATTTTCGCGCCGAGCCGGGCGGCGCGCTTGAATCCGACGCTCACCAGCGCGGATCGATCGAATGTCTGTCGGTGCTCGAGGGTGAACTCGAAGTCGAGGTCGCCGGCCGCGCCGAGCGCGTCAAGGCCGGCGAAACATTGCGCTACAGATGCGATCGGCCTCACCTGATTCGCAATACGAGCCCGACCGCCGCGAAGGCCACGATGGTCTGCATCCTCAAAGCCGCGGTGATGGAATAGGCAGTCTTGTGGCGTAGAGCACGATCGGCTTAGATCTAACGCGCTTCGCGATCCTACTCGTTATTTAAGCCGCCGTGCATGCACCTGCCTCGACGCGGGCATTAGAGCACGTCTTCTCCCGGCCTCCGGCGAGCTGCCGCTCGGCCAGCCGGTCCCATTTTTGCTAAGACAAAGAGCGCAAATAGCTCGCACGGTGTCTTAACCGCGGGCACACCAATGGATTCGACAAACGTGAGACGTCCGGCAATTCCCGCCCGATCTTCTCCACGCTTCAGCCAGTGAACGCGACCCTATCAGGGCGTAGAAACGGCCGGTGTGGGGGTCAAGGGGCGTGCAGGCGCCGGACGCTGGCGGGTGTCGCGTGGCTTGGTCGGCGGCAGCAGCCCCTCGCGCTGAGCCTGTTTGCGGGCCAGCTTGCGGGCGCGGCGGATGGCATCGGATCGCTCGCGTGCCCGCTTCTCCGACGGCTTTTCGTATTCGGCGCGACGCTTCATCTCACGGAAGATGCCTTCGCGTTGCATCTTCTTCTTCAGCACGCGAAGCGCCTGATCTACGTTGTTGTCGCGAACAAGAACCTGCAAACCCTGATCTCCCATCATAATCCGGACGCATATCGTCGCGGCAATCCGCTGAGCGTCATACCGCGAGGACGATGTCCGTCGGAGTTCAACACCTCCGGGCGGACCGATCACCACACAGAGCCGGAGCCTACGCAGCCGCAATCAAGCCGAATCGCGCAGCTAGAACGCCAAAGCTCCAGATGGTCCTTCTCGCGGTTCGAGTCAAGATTTCGTTGTTCCAGCTCAGGGTAGTCGGGTGAAGCGCTTATTCCTATGCGGGGCGGTGTCAGGATGGACAAATCGTCATCGCGAGCGCAGCGAAGCGACCCAGATCCGCCAGCGTGGGGGCTGGATTGCTTCGCTCCGCTCGCAATGACGGCTCCAAGGCATGACCAACCCGCTTTTCTGCTGCAGAATCGTTCACCCGATTGCCCTGGTTTCCAACCTCCGCTTTCTGAACCGCCGCACCCGGGAGCTCAGAGATCCGTCGAAGGAACCTTGGCGACGGCCATCGGCATTCCGACTGCCACGCCGGAGGCGACCGGCTTTCTTCGGCTCTTGCGCACCGCCGCGACGGGGGGTGGGGCAGCCTCGCTGTCGGCCGCCTCCTTGGCCAGCCGCAAGGATCGCAACCGCTCCGTCCTCGCTCGGACCGCCCGGCCCTCGGCCTCGTATTGCGCCCACACCTTGTCGCTCTCGCGCGTGGTCTTCCTGGCTTTGTCCGACTTGGCATTCCCTCGCGAATGCAGATCCCCGGCCTTCTCGGTCATCGTCTGTTCCTTTCGGCCCGACTAGTCCTCTGAGCATCGGTCACTATCCGCTGTTTCAGGGGTCGGGGTCAAAGGAAACAGAATCGGAGTTAAGGTCGCGAGCCGGTCGCTCACGATGGCGGCAGCCCCGCGATCGACGGACTTGCCGCCATCAGCCGTCGCCGACCGGGCCGGTCGCCACGCGTGAGACTTGACGAAGAGCAGAAATATCGCTTTCTATAGTGCTTAAGGTGGCGTTCAAGCTTCGTCGCGCGTGGCGTCGTCCGGCTTCTCAACAATTCAGGATTGCCCCCGGAAGGTTGGCCGGATCATCGTGCGACGCGGTGGGATTATTGGCGATCCGCGGCAAATCCACGGTGTTTTTCGGGACAGGGCAGGTGTTTTTCGGGACAGGACAAGTGTTTTTCGAGACAGGGCAAGTGTCGGCGAAATACGGTCCGAACAGCGCGGCCGGTCGGCAGATGGTCCTTCCGCCCGCCGCAAGCGGCGCTGCGCCGCTCGGGAGCGGCCGGTCATTCCTATATTCAGTGGTATGGTGGGAGGTTTTCGGCCCGCCGGATCTGTGCCCCAGGGCCAAGCCAGAGTAGAAGCGCGACAATGGTTACGATACGACGTGGGTCAATGAAACGCGAGCCGAAGCCGTTCGTCGTCGAGCTGAAACGAGGCGCGCGCCGATCGGCGTTCCTGGGTCCCAGGGACGGGGCCGAACCGATGAGCGATGCGGTGCGGCGGGCCGAACGGGCGCTGTTCAACGGTGCTGCCGACGTGGATATTCCGGCTCGGCTACCGGTTGCCGAGCCGTCCGGCCGCGTGCTGCAGAGCTTGGTCGAACCGCCGGTCATGATAGCGGCCGACGCCAATCAGCCCGAACGGCCGGCGTCGCGTCGCGGACGCAAGCCCGGCTCGAAGAACAAGCCGAAGGCGGGGCGTGCGATGCCAAAACCGGATGTGGCGCCCGTGTCGCCCGCGTGGAGGTCCCCGGGCGAGGAGGCGATCGCGGCCGAGGCTGCCGCTACGGGATCGTCGATCGCGCCGGCCGGGTCCCACGTCTCCGACATCGCCTGGCCCCGGCGGGACCAGCCGGCCGAGGACGGGGGCACTACGGCTTCGTCCGCCGATCCTGGTTCTCCTCGGCGCCAGCGTCTGCGCGAGCGCTCGTCGATCCTGGCCCGTTACGTGTTCGAGACCGAGCCCGTTCCGGGTGAGCGCTGGAAGCGCTCTCCACGCCGGACGGGACGGGGGCGCCGGAGTCTCGCACGGCTCGATTGAGACGATCCGGCGAGAATCCGTGCCCCGGCCCCGGATGACTGCTGGGTGCCCCTGTTTATCCATCATTTTTTCCCGTGAGGCTGGGTCGGTCCCACGCCAATGACGCCGAGGAGCGGCCATCATGAGAATCGACCTCGTCGGCAAGCGGGCGCTTGTGCTCGGCGCCAGCGGAGGCCTCGGATCGGCCATCGCTCGCGGCCTGATCGACGCTGGGGCGAGCGTCGCCGTATCGGGCCGCGCCGTGGCCAAGCTGCGCACGGCCGTGCCGCGGGCCAGCCATTTCATCGAGGCCGATCTGGCCGCGTCCGATGTCGGGACACGTCTTGCGGCCGACGCCTTGAAAGCGCTCGGCGCGGTCGACATCCTCGTCAACAACAGTGGCGGCCCGCCGCCGACCTCGGCGCTCGGCACGACGAGCGAGATCTGGACGCAGCAGTTCGATGCCATGGTGGTGTCGCTGATCACGCTGACCGGCAGACTGATGCCGGGGATGCGCGAGCGCAAATGGGGCCGGGTGATCACGGTGGCCTCGTCCGGCATCGTCGCGCCCATTCCCAATCTCGTCGTATCCAACGCGCTACGCTCGGCGCTCCTCGGTTGGTCGAAGACTCTCGCAAGCGAGGTTGCGGCCGACGGCGTCACGGTCAACCTTCTCCTGCCCGGCCGCATCGCCACCTCGCGGGTCGAGGCGCTCGACAAGGCGGCAGCGGAGCGCACCGGCAAGCCGCTCGCGGAGATCGAGCGGGCGGCGCTGGCCTCGATTCCCGCTGCCCGCTACGGCACGCCCGAGGAATTTGCCGCCGCGGCGGTCTTCCTGGCGAGTCCGCAGGCTTCCTACGTCACCGGCACCACGATCCGCGTCGACGGCGGCGCCCTGCGCAACGTCTGATCGCGGAACCAGGCGACCTGCCGGCCGTTTCTCCGGAGCGGCCCTGCACACGACCTCGCTTCGGCCGCCTTTCGAGATGGAGACGGTCATGGGCCTGCTTGAAAACACTATCGGAGCGATGCTCGGACATCAGGCCGGGCAGGGAAGCGACCGTCCGTCGGGCAGCAGCCCTTATGCACCGCTCGCCGCGGCACTGATCGCCATGCTCGGCGCCAAGGCGATGACCGGCGGCTTCGGCGATCTCGGCGGACTTCTCGGCCACAAGGGCACTGCTGCACCGCAGCAGCCGCAGCCGGGTACGGCCCCCCAGTCGCAAGGCGAGGCCGGCGGCCTGCTGGGCGGTCTCGGTGGCCTGATCAATCATTTCCAGAACGGTGGCGCCGGCAGCGCGGTCAATTCCTGGGTCGGCCAGGGCCAGAACCAGACCGCCTCGCCGACGCAGATCTCCCAGGCGCTCGGTCCCGACACGATCCGCGAACTCGCCCAGCGCTTCAACATGTCCGAACAGGAGGTGTCCCAGCGCCTCTCGCAGGAACTGCCCCAGGCGGTGGACAAGCTCACGCCGCAGGGGCGGCTGCCGACGCACGACGAGCTGTCGGCCTGGCGCTGAGGCGGTGCCGAGAATCGTCCGCTTCCCGGACGGCGAGGCCGTGCCGGCCCTCGGGCAGGGCACCTGGCGGATGGGTGAGGATCCGCGTCGGCGTGCCGCCGAAACCGAGGCGATCAGGACCGGTATCGACCTCGGCCTGACGCTGATCGATACGGCCGAGATGTATGGCGAGGGCGCGACCGAGACCTTTCTCGGGGGCGTTCTCGCCGGCCTGCGCGACCGGGTCTTCCTGGTGTCCAAGGCGTATCCGCACCACGCCACCCGCGTCGGACTTGCGAAGGCCTGCGAGTCGAGCCTCGGGCGGCTCAAGACCGACCGGCTCGATCTCTATCTGCTGCACTGGCGTGGCTCGGTTCCGCTTTTCGAGACGGTGGCCGGCATGGCGGAACTCGTCAAGGCCGGCAAGATTCGCCGCTGGGGCGTCAGCAACCTCGATGCCGACGACATGGACGAACTCGTCGGTGCCGGTGGCACGGACTGCGCGGCGAATCAGATCCTCTATAATCTCACGCGCCGGGGGCCGGAGCATGATCTTCTCCCCTGGCTCGCCGGCCGGGACATTCCGGCCATGGCCTACAGTCCGGTCGAACAGGGACGGATACTCGGTCATGCGGCCCTGGACGCCGTGGCGCGGCGACACGGGGCGACGCCGGCCCAGGTGGCGCTCGCCTGGCTCCTGCGGCGCGACGGCGTGATCGCCATCCCCAAGGCGTCCACGATCGATCATGTCCGCGACAATTTTGGCGCGGCGCAGATGGTCCTCGATTCCAGGAGCCTGGCGGAACTCGATCGTGCCTTCCCGCCGCCGACCCGTAAGGTGTCGCTCGCCATGTTGTGACGCGCGGGGAAACGAGGAGCTGTTCCGATGGACGACAAGAAGCGCCGCGAAGACCTCATCGACGAAGCCTCGGCCGAGAGCTTCCCGGCCAGCGACCCGCCCTCTTTCATGGGCGGGGCCGCCGTCGCCGGGCCACCGCCCAAGGATGGGAAGCGCGAGCCGGCGTCGGACGAGAGTTCGAAGACCGGCAAGGACGCCGAGCCTGTCAAGCGGCGCCCCAAGACCTGAGGCGCGCTCTGCATCGCTCTCCCCACGCTCTGGCCGTCAAATGCCGTAGCGGGTTGGTATTCCACCCCTGGATCTGTAAGCTGGTTCGATCGGATCAAGCGTAGCAGCCGGTAGAAGCCGTGCGAACTAAAGAGATCGAGGCGGGGACACCATGGACGGCATAGAAAAACGGACGATGGACAAGGTGAGCTGGCGCCTCGTCCCGTTCCTGATGCTCTGTTATTTCGTGGCTTATCTCGACAGGGTCAACGTCGGCTTCGCCGGCAACGGCATGCGTCAGGACCTCGGCCTGTCGGCCGCGGCCTTTGGCGGAGCGGCGGGTATTTTCTTCATCGCCTATTTCTTCTTCGAAGTGCCGAGTAACATGGCGCTCAACCGCTTCGGCGCACGGCTGTGGATCGCCCGGATCATGTTCACCTGGGGCCTGGTGTCGGGCGCCCAAGCCTTCGTGGTCGGCGAGAAGAGCTTCTATCTGGTGCGGCTGCTGCTCGGTGTCGCCGAGGCCGGCTTCTTCCCCGGCATCATCTTCTTCCTCACCCTGTGGTTCCCCTCCGTCTATCGGGCGAGGATCATCGGCCTGTTCATGTTCGCCATCCCGATCTCAACCGTTATCGGTGCGCCGATCTCGGGATTCGTGCTCAACCTCGAAGGCGTATTCGGGCTGCATGGCTGGCAATGGATGTTCTTCATCGAAGCGGTGCCGGCGCTGGCGCTCTCCTTCGTCACCTTCTTCTACCTGACGGACAGACCGCTCGAGGCCACCTGGCTCGACCAGCCGGAGCGCCAGTGGCTGCAGGGCCTGCTCGACGCAGAGCGGCGCAACCGCGAGCGCTTCATCAAGCTCTCCTGGCTGAAGGCTGTCATCGACAAGCGCGTCGTGGCGCTCGGCTTCGTCTATATGGGCTGCAACATCCCGCAATATGGCCTGAGCTTCTTCCTGCCGCAGATCATCAAGGAATTCGGCGGCCTGTCGAATGTCGAGATCGGCTTCATCACGGCGCTGCCCTATGCGGTCGGCGCGATCGGCATGATCCTTTGGAGCCGCAACTCCGACCGCACGCGCGAGCGCACCTGGCATACGGTCATCCCGCTTGTCGCCATCGTGGTCGGCCTGGTGCTGGCAGCGGTCTCGCCGACCTCGACGCTGAAGATGGCGTCGCTCTGCATCGCCGGCTTCGGCTTCTTCGCGGTGCTGCCGGTGTTCTGGACCCTGCCGACCGCCATGCTGAGCGGCGCCAGCGCCGCGGCCGGCATCGCGGCGGTCAATTCGATCGGCAACCTCGGCGGCTATTTCGGGCCGCAGGTCTTCGGATGGCTCAAGGATACGACGGGCAGCGAATTCGCCAGCCTCATGTTCCTCGCCGCTTGCGCAGTCGTCGGCGTCGTCATTACGCTGGTGCTCGGGCACGATCCCGCCCTCGAACGGGCGGAGCCGGAGGCGGGCGTGCGAAGCCCGCTGTGAGGGCGTGGCAGTCATGTGCTTTTCTGCTTCCGATCCATGCGGGCCCTCGCCCGAACGCGCCCGCCGCGCAACCCAAGATAGAGCTCCATGGCAAAGCAGATCATCTACAAGATCGTGCCCGCCTCTCTCTGGCGGCAGGCGGAAGCGCGCGGCCGGTTCGACGGCGCACCGGTCGACCTCGCCGACGGCTTCATTCATTTCTCGACAGCCGATCAGATGCGGGAGACGGCGCAAAAGCATTTCGCCGGACAGGCGGACTTGCTGCTCGTCGGCATCAAGGCTGAAGCCTTGGGGGCGGCGCTGAAGTGGGAGCCGTCGCGCGGCGGCGCGCTCTTCCCGCATCTCTATGCGCCGTTGCGACTGGACGCGGTGCGCGACGTCTTCCCCTTGTCTCTCGGGGTGGACGGAACTCATGTGTTTCCGGAATTGCCGGCCTAACCCTCGTTCTCGGTCCCCGTGGCCCGGGCGTCAGTCCTTGGTCCCGGTGCGGAGTTGGCTCCGGCGTTGCCCGGCAGCCGCCACGGACCATTCGGCGAGCGCCCTCGCGCAGGGCGGCTGCGCGTGCCGCTGCCGAAGATGCGCAGCAGCAGCCAGACCGGCAGCACCACGGCGGCGCCGATGGCGACATAGTGGCCGACCTGCCGCAGCCCCTCGAAGCCCGTCGCCCAGAGGTGCTGCACCGAAGCGCGCAGCCAGACGAAGAGGTCGACGGGATCGATGTTGAGCCACGACATCAGCGCGCCGACGATCAGCGAGACGAAGACGAGCCGCACGGCGACCGCCAGGGGCGAGCCGCCGAGGAAGCGATGCAGGGCAGAGTCGGACATGATCGAGATCCCGCGGCGTGATCGGCTGTCGAAGACCTTCGCAGGACGGACCGGAGGCGGGCCTGCGGGGACTGCCGCCTGATGTGCGACGCCTCCGCTGCCGTTGCAAGATGGGCAAGCGAAGGGCACGGTGATCGGCGTCGTTATATAATTTCACGAAATTTGAACGCCTCTGCCCGAAGATTCAGCTACAGGTAGGAGCCTTCAGGCAGAACGGGTGGCGGGCTGGCAGCGTGCGGAAAGACGTCATGAGTCGCAGATATTTCGGGACGGACGGCATCAGGGGACGGGCCAACGGCCTCATCACGCCGGATCTCGCCATGAAGGTCGGCCAAGCCGCCGGCCTCATCTTCCAGCGCGGCCATCATCGCCATCGCGTCGTTATCGGCAAGGATACCCGCCTCTCCGGCTACATGATCGAATATGCCATGGTGGCGGGCTTCACCTCGGTCGGCATGGACGTGATGCTGCTCGGGCCGATGCCGACGCCGGCCGTCGCCATGCTGACGCGCTCGATGCGCGCCGACATCGGTGTGATGATCTCCGCCTCGCACAATGCCTACGAGGACAACGGCATCAAGCTGTTCGGGCCGGACGCCTACAAGCTGTCGGACGAGGTCGAAGCGGAAATCGAGCATCTCCTCGACGTCGACCTCGGCACCCGGCTGTCAAAGTCGCCGAACCTCGGCCGCGCGGTGCGCATCGACAGCGCCCATGCGCGCTACATCGAATATGCCAAGCGGACCTTGCCGCGCCACCAGTCGCTCGACGGCTTGCGCATCGTCGTCGACTGCGCCAACGGCGCCGCCTACAAGGTGGCGCCCGAGGCCCTGTGGGAGCTTGGCGCGGAGGTCTTCTCGATCGGCGTCGAGCCGGACGGCTTCAACATCAACCAAAATGTCGGCTCTACCTCGCCCGATGCGCTGGTGCGCAAGGTGCGCGAGCTCCGCGCCGATGTCGGCATTGCGCTCGATGGCGACGCGGATCGTCTGCTGATGGTCGACGAGAAAGGCAATATAATTGACGGCGACCAGTTGATGGCCGTCATCGCCGAGAGTTTCAAGGAGGACGGCCGCCTCGCCAAGCCTAGCTTGGTCACGACCGTGATGTCGAACCTCGGGCTCGAACGGCATCTCGCCGGGCTTGGCATCGACATGGTGCGGACCGCCGTCGGCGATCGCTACGTGCTCGAACATATGCGCGAGCATGGCTATAACGTCGGCGGCGAGCAGTCCGGCCATATCATCCTGTCCGACTATTCGACGACCGGCGACGGGCTGGTCGCGGCCTTGCAGGTGATGGCGGTGATCAAGCGCCTCGGTCGCCCGGCGAGCGAGGTGTGCCGGCGCTTCGAGCCGTTGCCGCAGATGCTCAAGAACGTCCGGGTCGCGGATCCGCGCATGCTCAACGACGAAGGCATCAAGACGATGATCGAGCGCGCCCGCGCGCATCTCGGCGCTGGCGGACGGCTTCTCATCCGGCCGTCCGGGACCGAGCCGCTGATCCGCGTCATGGGGGAGGGCGACGACCGTGACAAGGTCGAGAGCACCGTCGACGACGTCTGCGCCGCGCTGCGCGCCTATGCGGTGCCGCTCGCGGCCGAATAGGGTAGGCGATGCAATACAGTCGCCATCCGGCCTCGGCCTATCATTTTCTCTAGAGCATGATCGGCTGCTGCCGATCTGCTCCAGCATTAAAAGAGCGAGCACGTTCATCGGTTTAGGATCGCGAAGCGATTCAACCTAAACCGATCGTGCTCTAATGCGGGATCATCCACGGAAACACGTGCTGCTGCAGCACCACCAGGATGCCGATCAGCAACGTCAAGACGATGCTGTGGATGAAGGTCCGGGCAAAAACCACGCCCTCCTGGCCCTTCAGGTCGGTCACCGAGACCCCGGTCGCTATATTCTGCGGCGAGATCATCTTGCCCATGACGCCGCCGGATGAGTTGCTCGCCGCGATGAGCACGGGGTTCAGCCCGAGTGTGTTGGCTGCGGCGACCTGAAGGTTGCCGAAGAGCGCGTTGCCGGACGTATCGCTGCCCGACAGGAACACCGCCACCCAGCCGAGAAAGGCCGAGAGCAGCGGGAACAGTACGCCGACCGAGGCCACGGCCTTGCCGAGCGTGTAGGTCATGCCGGAATAGTTCATGAGGAAGGCGAGGCCGACGATCAGCGCGACGGTCAGGATCGCGATGCGGGCCTGCCGCCACGTGGTGCCTACGGCCTTGATGAAATCGGCGACGCCGATCCCGACGAGCGCCGACGTGATCAGCGTCGCCACCAGGATCGCGGTGCCGGTCGCCAGCGGCTGGAAGTCCCAGATCGCCGGATAGGGCTTATTGTCGTAAAGCGTGATCGATATTGCGTTGTTCAGGCCCGGCCAGGCGACCTTGATGTCGCCGATGGTGAAGATCTTGAGCAGCGTCCAGAGGATGACGACCGCCGACACGACCAGCCACGGGACCCAGCCGTTCCAGTTACCGGAGGGGCCGACGGGTTTGGCGGTACCGATCGCGTAGGCCGGGTCGAGCGCCGGACGCCACACGCGCAGGAACATCAGGGTGGCGATCAGCGAGCCGAGCGAGGACAGGACGTCGGTCAGCTTGTAATCGATGAAATTGGCGACCAGGAATTGCACGGCGGCAAAGGAGCCGCCCGCGACAAGCAACACGGGCCAGAGGGCGCCGAGCGATCGCCGACCGCCGTAGATCGTCATGACGTAGAAAGGCAGTATCAGGGCGATGAAGGGCAGCTGCCGCCCGACCATGGCGCCGAGCGTGACGTCCGACAGGTGGGTCACCTGTCCGAGGACCGTGATCGGCACGCCGAGGGCGCCGAACGCCACCGGCGCAGTGTTGAAGATGAGGGTGAAGGTCAAGGCTTCGATCGGCGCGAAACCGACCAGAATCAGAAGCGCGCTCGTGATGGCGATCGGCGTGCCGAAACCCGCGATGCCTTCGAGCAGGGCGCCGAAGCAGAACCCCACGACGACCAGCACGACCCGGCGATCATCGGGCAGGTTGGCAACCAGCCAATCGCGAAAACGGTCGAACCGTCCCGAGGCGACGGCGATGTTATAGAGCAGCAGGGCGTTGACGACGATCCACATCACCGGCCACAGCGCGAAGACCATGCCGGCGACCGAGGCGTTCAGGGCGAGGCCGACCGGCATGGCCCACACCGTGACGGCGAGGATCAGTGCCGCGACGAGACCCGCCAGCGACGCCTGCCAGGCCGGCCTGCGCAGCACGCCGAGCAGCAGGAGCACCGCGAGGATCGGAAGCGCCGCCACCAGAAACGACAGCAGAAGGCTGTCGCCGACCGGCGTCAGTCGTTGTGCGAACATTGCGGCCTCCCCCCCGGAATTCCTGAATTATCCGGAGTTTGACCGAGAGCGCGGGCGCATGCAATGGCGGGCCGGCCACCGTGAGGCGATGTCAACAGTCCATCGACGTCGCTCGCCCGAGCGGCGCTGAGATTACGATTGCCTTGTGCCTCTGCGGGGAGTGACCCCCGCGGCTCAGGCCGACGCCGAAGCGCCGAGCGCCTTCACCCGGGCCGCGAGCCGCGACACTTTCCGCGAGGCGGTGTTCTTATGGATGATGCCCTTCTGAGCGGATCGCATCACCATCGATTCCGTGGCGCGGAGCGCGGTGGCGGCGGCTGCGGCATCGCCATCCGCGATCGCTTCCTCGGCCTTGCGAAGCTGCGTGCGCATGGCGCTGCGGCGCATCCGGTTGACCGCCGTGCGACGAGCGAGTTTGCGGACAGCCTTCTTGGCCGAGGAGGTATTCGCCATTGCTTTTCCCTGGGGGACGGTGCCGCCGGACGACCGGGCGGACGCTGATCCGAACGTCGGCAAAAATGCCGCGAAGCGGTGCTTATAGGCAGCGGAACCCCTCGGCGTCAACGGCGGAGCCGTGCGCCTCGCGCGAAAACGTTTGCTCCCGCGGCGATTTTGCGGCATAGAGCGCGCCTTGCATCGTCCGGCTTGCCAGGGCTGCCGTGGCGATGTCTTTGCTCGTCCACATCCAGCGGATGAACCGGTCGGCTTTCATGCCGGCCCGGTCGTCACATCGAGAGCCAAATGCCCAAGCTCAAGACCAAGTCAGGCGCCAAGAAGCGCTTCAAAGTTACCGGCACCGGCAAGGTGCTCTACGCCCAGGCCGGCAAGCGGCATGGCATGATCAAGAGGACCAACAAGCAGATCCGTAACCTGCGCGGCACCAGCGTGCTGTTCAAGACCGACGGCGACAACATCAAGAAATTCTTCTTGCCTAACAGCTGATCGGCCGGTCTCGCTTCCAACTCTTCGCAGAATATCAAGGATCAACCATGGCCCGCGTGAAACGTGGCGTAACCTCGCACGCCAAGCACAAGAAGACGCTCGACGCCGCCAAAGGCTTCTACGGCCGGCGCAAGAACACGATCCGCATCGCCAAGCAGGCGGTCGAGAAGTCGATGCAATATGCCTATCGCGACCGCAAGGTGAAGAAGCGGAGCTTCCGGGCGCTGTGGATCCAGCGGCTCAATGCTGCCGTGCGCGAGTGCGGCATGACCTACAGCCGCTTCATCGACGGGCTCAACAAGGCCGGCATCGAGATGGACCGCAAGGTCCTCTCCGAACTCGCGATCAGCGAGCCGGAGGCCTTCAAGGCCATCGTCGAGAAGGCCAAGGGCGCGCTTCCCGCCGCCGCGTGAGGGGTTCGGATCGGTAGTCGAGGGTGAGCAGCATGGCCGACGAGGCGGAACTCGAGCGGCGGATTCTCAGCGACATCGAGACGGCCGGAACCGAGGCCGATCTCGAAGCTTTGCGCGTCGCGACCCTCGGCAAGAAAGGCTCGGTTTCAGCGCTGCTGGCGAGTCTCGGTCGCATGGCACCCGAGGAGCGCAAGGCGAAGGGCCTTGCCTGCAACCTATTGAAGGAGCGGGTGGCGGAGGCGCTCGGCGCCCGCCGGACCGTGCTCCAGGGTGCGGCGCTCGCGGCGCGTCTCGCTGCCGAGCGCCTCGACGTGACCTTGCCGATGCGCAACGAACCCGTCGCAGCGGGCCGGATTCATCCGATCAGCCAGGTGATGGACGAGATCACTGCGATCTTCGCCGACATGGGCTTTTCCATCGCCGAAGGGCCGGACATCGAGACCGACTTCTACAATTTCACGGCGCTGAACTTCCCCGAAGGCCATCCGGCCCGGGAGATGCATGACACCTTCTTCTTTGCCCCGAAGCCAGACGGCGAACGGCGGCTGTTGCGCACCCATACGAGCCCGGTGCAGATCCGCACCCTGCAGGCGCAGAAGCCGCCGGTCCGCGTCGTCTGCCCCGGCCGCACCTACCGCAACGACTCGGATCAGACCCATACGCCGATGTTCCACCAGGTCGAGGGCCTGGTGATCGATCGGCATGCCAATCTGGCCAACCTCAAATGGGTGCTCGAGGAGTTCTGCCGCGCCTTCTTCGAGGTCGAGCGCGTGAAGATGCGCTTTCGGCCCTCCTTCTTCCCGTTCACCGAGCCGTCGATGGAGGTCGATATCCAATGCGCCCGCAAGGGCGACGAGATCCGCTTCGGGGAGGGCGAGGACTGGCTGGAGATCCTCGGCTGCGGCATGGTCCATCCCAACGTGCTGCGCCATTGCGGCGTCGATCCGGACGAGTACCAGGGCTTCGCCTGGGGCATGGGCATCGACCGCATCGCCATGCTCAAATACGGCATGCCGGACCTGCGGCCCTTCTTCGAAGCCGATATGCGCTGGCTTGCCCATTACGGCTTCCGGCCGCTCGATATCCCGACGCTGGCCGGCGGCCTGACGGGGTAGGGGAGGGGACGGATCCATGGTTGCGCTCACGATGCTCACGAACGATGAGGCGCGGGCCATCGTAGACCGCGTGCTCGGACGCCGATGGCGCGACGCGGGTTATGATCGCACCGAGGTCATAGCGGAGGACGACGTCTACGGAGAGCCGGCCTTATCGATCATGGTCTGGCTCAAGCCAGGAACGCCTGTCATCCCCGCCGACACCTACAGCGGAGCTGCCCTTGAGATGCGCGATGCCCTCCGGGCCAAAGGCGAGCAGCGCTACGCTTACCTCCATCTAGGCCGCCCCGACGATCCCGTTGTCGAGGATGATGGCTCTAACTCGCCATGACAGCCGACGATCTTCTTGCCATTGCCGCGGATCTCGTCCGCCGCGAGGCGGGGCGCCCACGGCAGGCCTCGCTGAAAAGGGCGGTGAGCACGGCCTATTACGCACTTTTCCACGCTCTCGCGTCGGAGTGCGTGTCTCAGACGATCGGCTGGCATTTCCGGTCCGCCGACTATTGGGAGATCGTAACACCGATCTATCGGGCACTGGATCATGGGCAAGCGCGAATCTTGTGCAAGCGCCTCGCGAACGATGTGAGGATCGCTCCGGGCCTTCGCACGATCGCACAGGCTTTCGTGGATCTGCAGGCCGAGCGCATTCGTGCCGACTACGATCCGAGACCCACCTTGGATCGTGGAAGTTCAGCGCAGTTGATCGATCTGGCGACACGGGCAATCGCGCTTCTCCGCGCGCTGCCGGATGACCAGAAGCGCCATCTTGCCGTCCAGCTCATCGCCAAGAATCGTCCCGGTTCCTGATATGAAACTCACCCTATCCTGGCTCAAGGATCATCTCGACACCGAGGCGTCTCTCGCCGAGATCTGCGACACGCTGACCCGCGTCGGGCTCGAGGTCGAGGGCGTCGACGATCCGGCACGGAAATTTGCGGGCTTCACGATCGCCAGGGTGATCGAGGCGAAACCTCATCCCAATGCCGACCGGCTGCGCGTCTGCCTCGTCGACACGGGGCAGGGGCCACCGGTGCAGGTCGTCTGCGGCGCGCCCAACGCCCGCACCGGCATGCGTTCCGTGTTCTCGCCGCCGGGCACCTTCATCCCGGGCAAGAAGATCACGCTCGGCGCCGGCGTGATCCGCGGCGTCGAGTCGAACGGCATGCTCTGTTCGGAGGCGGAACTCGAACTCTCGCAAGACCACGACGGCATCATCGATCTTCCCGAGGACGCGCCGGTAGGCCGCGCTTACGCGGCCTATGCCGGGCTCGACGATCCGGTCATCGACATCGGCCTGACGCCGAACCGTCCCGACGCAGCCGGCATCCGCGGCATCGCGCGCGACCTCGCGGCGGCGGGGCTCGGGCGGCTCAAGGCCTCGCCCGCTGCCAAGATCGCCGGCCGCTTCCCGTGCCCGGTCGAGATCCGGCTCGACCTTGCCGAGGCGGATCAGCACCTCTGCCCGGCCTTCGCGCTACGCCTTGTGCGCGGCGTCAGGAACGGGCCCTCGCCCGGTTGGATGCGCCGGCGTCTGCAGGCGATCGGCCTTCGGCCGATCAACGCGCTCGTCGACATCACCAACTACATGACCTTCGATCAAGGCCGGCCGCTGCATGTCTTCGACGCCGCCAAGGTCCACGGCAATCTCGCGGTGCGCCGCGCCCGGGCCGGCGAGACATTGGGCGCGCTCAACGGCAAGACCTACGAGCTGACGCCCGAGACACTGGTCATTGCCGACGATCGAGGCGTCGAGTCGCTCGCCGGCGTCATGGGCGGCGAGACCTCGGGCTGCGACGAAG
Organism: Lichenihabitans sp.; assembly: GCA_965277115.1. GTDB lineage: Bacteria > Pseudomonadota > Alphaproteobacteria > Rhizobiales > Beijerinckiaceae > Lichenihabitans. The sequence continues at coordinate 201,180 of CBDIBY010000008.1, forward strand.
CGACGACCGACGTGCTGATCGAGAGCGCGCTCTGGGATCCGCTCAACGTCGCCCAGACCGGCCGGCGGCTCGGCGTGACGTCGGACGCGCGCTACCGCTTCGAGCGCGGCGTCGATCCGGCCATGTGCGTGCCGGGGCTTGATCTGGCGACGCGACACGTCCTCGATGTCTGCGGCGGCGAGCCCTCGGCCGTGACGCTGGCCGGCGCGGTGCCCGAGCCGGATCATCGCATCGACTTTCCGTTCAGCGAGGTGGCGCGGCTGACCGGGCTCGACCTGCCGCCATCCGACATGCAGCGCATCCTGGAGAAGCTCGGCTTCGATCTCGCCGGCAATGCCGGCAATGCCGATCGGGTGGTGGCGCGCGTGCCCTCCTGGCGGCCGGACGTGCACGGCAAGGCGGATCTCGTCGAGGAGATCGTCCGCATCGCCGGGCTCGACAGCGTCGAAGCGCAGCCCCTCCCTCGCGAGCCGGGTGTGCCGCGCCCGGTGCTTACGCTTTTGCAGAAGCGGACCCGCCTCGCCAAACGCACGCTCGCCGGCTGCGGCCTCCTCGAGGCCGTGACCTGGTCCTTCGTCTCGGAGGCGGCGGCGAAGCTCTTCGGCGGCGGAGCATCGGAGCTCGTCCTCGCCAATCCGATCGCGGCCGACCTTTCGACGATGCGGCCGAGCCTGCTGCCGGGGCTCGTTGCGGCGGCCGGTCGCAACGCGGCGCGAGGCGCCGGCGATGTGGCGCTGTTCGAGGTGGGCCAGATCTTCCTCGGCGACGGCGAGACGGAGCAGCGGATGACGGCGGCGGCGCTGCGGCGCGGCACCGCCAGGCCCGAGGGGGCCGGGCGGCACTGGACGCGCTCCCTGTCGCCGGTCGACGTCTTCGACGCCAAGGCGGATGCCATGACGCTCCTGGCGGGCCTCGGCCTACCGCTCGGCGGTCTGCAGGTCGTCGCGGGCGGACCGTCCCACTTCCATCCGGGCCGGGTCATGACCTTGCGCATGGGGAAGGCGGTTCTGGGCCATTGCGGCGAGCTTCACCCGGAGGTGCTGCGGGCGCTCGACGTGGCCGGCCCGGCCGTCGCCTTCGAAATCGTCCTCAATGGTCTGCCGCCGCCGAAGGCACGGCCGACCAAGGCCAGGCCGAAGCTGGTGCTGTCCGATCTCATGCCGGTCGAGCGCGATTTCGCCTTCCTGGTCGACCGGGACGTAGCGGCCGCCGATCTGCTGTCGGCGGTGCAATCGGCGGATCGGGCACTGGTGACGGAGGCTTCGGTCTTCGACGTCTATGAAGGCAAGGGCGTCCCGGACGGTCGGAAATCGGTCGCCGTCGCGGTGACGCTGCAGCCGAAGGAGCGGACGCTGACCGAGGCCGACCTCGACGCCGTCAGCCGCCGGATCGTCGAGGCGGTCGCGAAGCGGACGGGCGCCGTCCTGCGCGGCTGATCGGGAGACCATGAGCCAGGGTCGCGCCCCGAGCAGGATCGTGGCGGCGTCCTCTGCGACCCTCTGGGCTCGGAAACCGGGTCGATAATCGCCGCCGGGCAAACCCTTGTCCCGCTTGCTGCAGAAGCTATCCCTTACGTCAGAGGAGGCGGGGAGGCCTTCGAACTCGAGCGGATCGCCGGGGACGCATCCGGCACATTGTTGCCGCGATGCAGGCGTAACGGCCAAGCTTCACCGCAGCAATCCGTTCGCACCTGCAGTCCCACCGGCTGCCGGGGGGAATCATGTTCCGCTTCTTCGAGTCGATCATCGCGCCGACCGCGCCCGGCGAGGTCCTCCAGCCGCCGGAAGGCCTGCTGCTCTTCTACTGGCACTTCGTCCGCCAGGCGAAGGCACTGTTTGCCGCGCTCTTCGTCGCCGGCCTGATGGTCGCGCTCCTCGACGCCTCGGTGCCCTGGTTCATCGGCAAGCTGGTGCGCGCCATTACCACCACGCCGCGCGAAACCTTCTTCGCCCTGAACGGCCGCTTCCTCGTCGCCATGGCGATCGTGGTGCTCGGCGGGCGGCCGCTCGCCATCGCGCTGCAGAACCTCGTCTCCAACACCGGGATCGTGGTCAGCGTTACCAATCTCGTGCGCTGGCAGAGCCACCGGCACGTGGTGCGGCAGAGCTGGCCCTTCTTCCAGAACGATTTCGCCGGCCGCATCGCCTCGCGCGTCATGGAGACCGGACCGGCGGTGCGCCAGAGCGCGGTGGCGGGCATTACCGCCATCTGGGGCATCACGATCTACGGCCTGACGGCGCTGACGCTGCTCGGCTCGGTCGACGCCTGGCTGATGCTGCCCATCGCCGCCTGGTTCGCGGCCTATGCGGTGATGCTGCGCACCATCGTGCCGCGATTGCGCGACCGCTCGAAGGGGACGTCGGAGGCGCGCTCGCTCGTCGTCGGCCGCATCGTCGACAGCTACACCAACATCCTGACCCTGAAGCTCTTCGCGCGGCTGAGCCACGAGGACGCCTATGTGCGCGACGTCGTCGACGCGCATACGCGCGCCTTCCGCCGCCAGATGCGCATGCTCTCGACGCTGTTCATGTCGCTGCAGATGCTGAACGCCCTGATGCTGGCGGGCGAGATCTCGCTCGCCATCGGGCTTTGGCAGCGCGGGCGCATCGACGTCGGCATCGTCGCCATGGCGATCCCGCTGACCTGGCAGATCGCCTCGGCCGCCGGCTGGGTCGCCGTGCAGGTCACCGATATCTTCGAGAATGTCGGCACGATCCAGGAAGGCATGATGACCATCGCCAAGCCGATCGCCTTGCCCGACCGGCCGGGGGCCGGCGAGCTCGAAGTGTCGCGTGGCGACATCCGTTTCGAGCAGGTGAGCTTCGGCTACGGCCGCGATATCGGGCTGATCCGCGACCTCGACCTGCGCATAAAGCCGGGCAAAAAAATCGGCCTCGTCGGGCGCTCAGGCGCTGGCAAGACGACGCTCGTCAACCTGCTGTTGCGTTTCCACGAGATCGAGGGAGGCCGCATCCTCATCGACGATACGGAGATCGCCGGGGTCACGCAGGAAAGCCTGCGCGCCAGGATCTCGGTGGTGACACAGGACACCTCGCTCCTGCACCGCTCGATCCGTGACAATATCGCCTATGGCCGGCCAGAGGCGCCTGAAGCCGAGATCGTCGCCGCGGCCCGCCAGGCCCATGCGCACGAGTTCATCCTCGGGCTTGAGGACTGGCAGGGCCGGCGCGGCTACGACGCCCAGGTCGGCGAGCGCGGCGTCAAGCTCTCGGGCGGCCAGCGTCAGCGTGTCGCCATCGCCCGCGTCATCCTCAAGGATGCACCGATCCTGGTGCTCGACGAGGCGACGTCCGCGCTCGACAGCGAGGTCGAGGCGGCCATCCAGGAGAGCCTCGCCGGCCTGATGGCGGGCAAGACGGTGATCGCCATCGCGCATCGCCTCTCGACCATCGCCAGCATGGACCGGCTGCTGGTGATGGACCGGGGCCGGGTGGTCGAGACCGGGTCGCACACGGAGCTTTTGCGCCGCGGCGGCATCTATGCGCAGCTCTGGCGGCGCCAGTCGGGCGGCTTCATCGACGACGCGGCCTGAGCGAAGGGCGACGACCGAGTCGAGCGCGGGGTCGCCGCCTCGTTGCGAAGCTTAGGCGGTACGGGCATCATCGATCCATGAGCGCGATGTCTCCCGTCTACGTCTTCCGATCCGGACGCTTCAGTTCAGGAGGCGAAACGGTCGTGAGCGCCGCGCCGCGGGATCTTGTCGTCGCCGTCTTCGGGGGCGGGGGCTTGACGGGCGAGGACGGATTGAAAGCCGTATTCGGCGGCTCGGCTCTCTTCGAAGACGGCACCACCGGCTCGTGTTATCTGGCGGTATGGGGCGCGCGCAAAGCGTCACGCTTCCGGCACCGCCTGCGTCAAAGTGGTGCGACCCTCGAGATCAGCCGCGAACCACCGCCGGCTCGCCTTGTGCGGTGGAACACCACCAGCAAAAGCAAAGCGAAAGGACAGGGCGTGCCGGTCGGGAGCCGTGGGCGATAGCTTTCAGCCGCCGTGGCCTCTGGTGGAAATCGCCGTCGAGGCGAAGCGCTGGCGCGGTCATCGGCGACCGGGAACGACGTCGAGCGGCATGAACAGGGCTCTTCGGAACGTTCTCAAAGCTTCGTCCGATTGCCCGGTGCGCCCGAGGTTGAATTCCTTGACCGGGCCATCCGTTGCGAACATGATTGGTATACCAGCGAGACGAGCCGATGAAAGCGCACAAGTGCTTCAGGCTCGGCTCGTCGCCCTCGGGAGGAAATACAAGATGTTCAACTTGAGCGGAGATATCCGCCGTCGCAGCCTGCTGAAAGCCGGCCTCGTGGTGGGCGCATCGCAGATCGCCTGTCCGTCGATCCTGCGCGCGCAAAGCGCCGATGTCGTCAAGATCGGCCTCGATAATCCGCTGACCGGCACCTATGCGGCGCCGGGAAAGAACGAGCTGATCGGGTGCCAGCTCGCGGTCGAGCAGATCAACACGAAAGGCGGCATGCTCGGCCGCAAGGTCGAACTGGTGGTGGAGGATTCGACGAGCGGCGATGCCGGCACGGCGGTGCAGAAGGCGCGCAAGCTCATCGACGGCGACAAGGTTAGTTTCCTCCTCGGCAACGTCAATTCGGCGCTTACCCTCGCGATGGCGCAGGTCGCCAACGAAAAGAAGATCCTGCATGTCGTCCCCGGTGGTCACACGGATGCGATCACCGGATCGACCTGCCACTGGAACGTCTTTCGCGTCTGCAACACGACCCAGATGGAGGCCTTCGCCGTCGCCAGCACGCTGATCAAGACGTCGGGAAAGAAGTGGTATTACATCACGCCCGACTATGCGTTCGGCCATACGCTGGAAGCCGGGATGGTGAAGGCCTGCGCGTCGCTGGGCGGGACCAGGGTCGGCGGCGATCTGGCGCCGCTCGGCACGACGGATTTCTCCTCCTACCTGATCAAGGCGCAGTCGGCGAACCCCGATGTCATCATCTTCCTGACGCAGGGGGACGACATGGTGAACGCCCTGAAGCAGGCCGTGCAGTTCGGGCTGGACAAGACGTTCCACCTCGCCGGCGCGCAGCAGGAACTGGAAGCGCTGGAAGGTTTGCCGCCAGAGGCCCGCATCGGCACCTGGGTCATGGAATGGTACTGGAACCAGCCCGGCGTGCCGCATGTCGCTGACTTCGTGGCGACGGTCAAGGCGCGCACCGGCCGCGTGCCGACGGCGCGAACCTGGTTCGGTTTCGCCTCGACCTGGACCTGCGCGCTCGCCGCCGAGAAGGCCAAGTCGCTCGATGCGGTGGCGATGGCCAAGGCCCTGCAGGATTTCGAGCTGCCGCCCGAGATCGCGCTGGGGCCGAACAAGGCGGTGTTCCGCGCCGGCCAGAACCAGCTCATCGCGACCCTCTTCGTCGGCAATGCGCAGGCGAGCGGCGCGGCGCCGGACGACCTGTTCAAGGTCACCGACGTCGTCAAGGGCACGGATGTCGCTGGCACGCTCGATGAGAGCGGCTGCAAGATGACCTGGCCGGCCTGAGGCACCGACACGCAGCGCCGCTCAGACCCGACATGAGGTCCGGGCGCTCGCCCGTGCCGCCGGCCCGGCCATCGACCTCGTTTCTCCTGTGCAAGACAGTCAGCGACGAATGACGCAACTCATCCTGTTCAACGTCTTCAATGGGCTCATCGTCGGCGCCTTCTACGCGCTGATGGCGCTCGGCCTGTCGCTCATCCTCAACCTCAGCGGCGTCATCAACTTCGCCCATGGCGGCTTCCTGGCGCTCGGGGCCTATCTGGCCTATGCGCTGATCCCCTTCATCGGCTTCTGGGGCGCGCTCGTCGTCGCGCCCGTACTGACGGCGGTCGTCGGTCTCGCGATCGAACGCGTGCTGATCCGCCCGCTTTACGGGCGCGACCCGCTTTACGGTCTGCTGCTGACCTTCGGCCTCGCCTATATATTCGAGGACGTGATGCGGTTGATCTGGGGGGCGCAGAGCGTGCCGTTCCAGGTCCCAGGCTGGCTCACCTCGCCGCTGAGTCGCCAGTATTTCTTCCTCACCGGCTATCGGGTGTTCATGATCCTCGTCGTCGCGCTGGCGGTTGGCGGCCTGTTCTATGCCCTCACCTATACGCGGCTCGGCATCCGCATCAGGGCCGGCACGCAGGACCTCGAGACGGTGTCGACGCTCGGCGTGAACACGCGCATCCTGCGCAGCCTCAACTTCGGCATCGGCATCTATATCGCGGGACTGGCGGGCGTACTGGCGGCGGGCCTGCTGGGGCTCTCCCCGACCATCGGCTCGGCGCTGATCATGCCGAGCTTCGTCGCCATCATCGTCGGCGGTCTCGGCAGCCTGCTCGGCACGCTGTTCGGCGGGCTGTTGATCGGACTGGCCTCGGGCCTGACCGCCGTGTTCCTCCCCTCCGCCACCGAGGCGGTCATCTATGTGATGATGGGCCTTGTCCTCCTCATCCGCCCGCGTGGCTTGCTCGGTGAAGAAGGACGGTTGCATTGATGCCGCTCCGTCGGCGGGCCTTCGACATCGCGGTCTGGGTCGTGCTCCTCGCCATGCCCTATTGGATGGGCGCAATCGGCGGCTATACCGAACTGGCGACGCGCATCGTCGTCATGGCGCTCGCGGCCATGTCGCTCAACTTTCTGCTCGGCTTCACCGGCGTCCTGTCCTTCGGCCATGCCGCCTATTTCGGTCTCGGCGCCTATGGCACCGCCCTGACGATCAAATATCTGGTGCCGAGCACGCTGCTCGGAATGGCCGTCGGCATCGTCACCGCGACTTTGGCGGCGGCCGTCATCGGGGCGCTCATCGTGAAGCGGCGCGGCGTCTATTTCGCCATGGTGACGATCGCCTTCGGACAGGTCTTCTATTTCATCGCCTTCCGCTGGAATGCGGTTACCGGCGGCGACGACGGCGTGACCGACTGGCACCGCATGCCGATCGGCCTCGGCTCGACGAGGCTCGACATCTTCGGCAACGACAAGATCTTCTACTATTTCGTGCTGGCGATCTTCGCGGTCTGCGTGGCGCTCATGGCGGGACTTTTGAACTCGCCGTTCGGACGAACGCTGCTGGCGATCCGCGAGAACGAGCGCCGCGCCCGCTTCCTCGGCATTCCGATCGAACGCCACATCTGGCTCTCCTTCGTCATCTCATGCCTGTTCGTGAGCGTCGCCGGCTGCCTCTACGCGCTCCTCAACAACTTCACCGATCCGCGGGCGTTGCGCTTCGACCTGTCGGGCAATCTCGTCATCATGGCGGTGCTCGGCGGCATGCGCTCCTTCTGGGGACCGCTGATCGGCGCCGCCATCTTCGTGGCGCTGCAGGACTATGTGTCGAGCCATACGGCCAACTGGATGTCGGTGATCGGGCTCGTCTTCGTCCTTGTGGTCCGTTTCTTCCCGCGCGGTGTCCTCGGCGTCCTGCGCGTTCGGTCGTCGGCATGAGCCTTCTGCACATCCAGGACGCCACCCGCCGCTTCGGCAAGCTCGTCGCCGTCGATCATGTGTCGCTCACGGTCGAATCCGGAGAGCTCCGAGCCATCATCGGCCCCAATGGCGCGGGCAAGACGACTTTCTTCAATCTCATCAGCGGCTTCTTTCCGCCGACATCGGGCACCATCGTGTTCGATGGCCGAGACATCACCGCGATGCCGCCGGAGCGGCGCGTGCAGCACGGCATGGCGCGGACCTTCCAGATCACCGAGATCTTTCCGGAGCTCAGCATCGCCGACAACCTGCGCATCGCGGTCGAGGTCGCGGCGGGCCTCGGCACCAGGGCCTGGCTCGGCGCCAGGCAGCGCGCCGCGATCGAGGCCCGGGTGGCCGAACTGCTCGAGATGGGCGGTCTCGCCGCCAAGCGAAGCCGTCCGGTCGGCGCCCTGTCCCACGGCGACCAGCGCGCGGCCGAGATCATGATGTCGCTGGCGCTGCGCCCGCGCCTTCTGATGCTGGACGAGCCGACCGCGGGCATGGGCGACCAGGAGACCTACGACATCGCCTGCCTCATCCGACGGCTGCACAGAAGCGAACGATTGTCGATCCTGCTGATCGAGCACGACATGCGCGTCGTGTTCAACCTCGCCGATCGCATCATGGTGCTGGCCGAAGGCAAGGTGCTGGCGGAGGGACCGCCGGATGAGATCGCCGACAGCGAGGCCGTCCAACGCGCCTATCTCGGCACGTCGGCCGCATGATCGCCCTGCGGGCCGAAGGCCTCCAAACCTTCTACGGGAAGAGCCACATCCTGCGCGGGGTGACGCTCGAGGTTCGCGAAGGCGAACTCGTCACCCTTCTGGGCCGCAACGGCGCGGGCAAGACCACCACGTTGCGCAGCCTGATGGGGCTCACGGCGCCACGCGAGGGCACTGTCTCGATCTTCGGCATGAAGACCACCGGCCTTCCTCCCTACAGGCTTGCCGCGATGGGGGTCGGCTATGTGCCCGAGGGACGGCGGATCTTCTCCCATCTGACGGTCGAGGAAAACCTGATCGTGCCCGTCGAGCGGCCCGGGCCGTGGACCGTTCCGCGCATCTATGAGCTGTTTCCCCGCCTGGCGCAGCGCAAGTCGAACCGGGGCAACCAGCTGTCGGGTGGCGAGCAGGAGATGCTGTCGATCTCACGCGCCTTGCTTCTCAATCCGCGGCTTCTGATGCTCGACGAGCCCTCGCAAGGCCTCGCTCCCTTGATCGTCGAGGAAGTCTTCAATGTCGTCACCGCCGCCCGGCGGGAGGGCGTCTCCGTGCTGCTGGTGGAGCAGAACGTGCGGGCCGCGGTGGCGATCGCCGAGCGCGCCTATGTGCTCGACGACGGCAGGATCGTCTTCGAGGGCGATGCCGTCGAGTTTGGCCGCGACGAGGAGCGCGTGCGGGAACTCGCCGGCGCCAGCGCCGCCAAATGGGACATGGCGGATTAGCGGCTGCGATCTCATGGCGGGACGCTGGACAGGCGCTCCGTGCCGGGCCTATGCACCCGCATGGGCAAGCTGATCGGCATCGACACGGGCGGAACCTATACGGATGCCGTGCTCTTCGACGAGACGCGCGGCGTCCTCGCCAAGGCCAAGGCGCTGACGACGCGCCACGATCTCTCCGAGGGCATCGGCGCGGTGCTCGACGCGGTGCTCTCCGAGGGCGGCATCCAGGCGGGCGAGATCGGCCTGGTCTCGCTGTCGACGACGCTCGCCACCAACGCCATCGTCGAAGGCCAGGGCGGCCGCATCGGTCTCGTCATGATCGGTTTCGCCGCGCGCGATCTCGACCGTGGCGGCCTCAAGGCGGCGGTCCGCGAGGATGCGGCCGTCCTGATCGGAGGCGGCCACGACGCCTTCGGGACCGAACTGGCGCCGCTCGATCTCACGACGCTCGACGCCTGGCTCGCCGAGCAGGGCAGCACGGTGACCGGCTTCGCGGTCGCCGGGCAGTTCTCGATCGCTAACCCCGACCACGAGGCGCGCGTGCGCGGGGCGATCGAGGCCCGCACCGGCCGCCCGGTCACCTGCAGCCACGAGCTCACGAGCCGGCTCGACGGTCCCAAGCGGGCGCTGACCGCGGTGCTCAACGCCAGGCTCGTCCCCATCATCCATCACCTCATCGACGCTACGCAGGCGCTGCTGGCGCGCCGCGCCTTCACCTCGCCGCTGATGATCGTCAAGGGCGACGGCTCGCTGCTCTCGGTGGCGGAGGCGCGCCGCAAGCCGGTCGAGACGATCCTCTCGGGACCGGCCGCGAGCCTCGTCGGCGCGAGCTTCCTCTGCGGCCTGCCCTCGGCCGTCGTCTCGGACATCGGCGGCACCACCACGGATATCGGCCTCATCGAGGACGGACGACCGAGGCTCGACCCCGAGGGGGCGGTCGTCGGCGGCCATGCGACCTTCGTCGAGGCGGTGCGCCTGCGCACGTTCGGGCTCGGCGCCGACAGCGACGTGAGCCTCGACCCCGGCGGCCTGCGCCTCGGGCCGCGCCGGGTGATCCCGATCAGCCTGCTTGCCGCGAGCCATCCGGCCGAGGTGCACCGCCAGCTCGACCGGCATTTGGCCATGCCGGCGCCCCCCGAGACGGCGGGTCGCTTCGCGGTCGCGACCGGAAGCGGCGACCGCGATCACCGGCGCTACGACAGCGCCGAAGCGGAGGTACTCGACCTGCTGCGCGACGGCCCCTGCCCGCTCGACAAGCTCGCCGGCGCCTATCGGCGGCGTATCGCCCTGGCCCGGCTGACGGGCTTCGGCGAGGTCGCCATCGCCGCTTTCTGCCCATCGGATGCGGCCCATGTGCTCGACCTGCACGAGGGCTGGGACCGCGATGCGGCGATCAAGGCGGCAACGCTCTTCGGCCGAAGGCGCGGCGCCGGCGGCCGGCCGCTCGAGGAGGATCCCGGCCGCATGAGTCGCGCCGTGCTCGACGCGCTGATCCGCACCAGCGCCGAGCGCCTGCTCGACGTGGCGCTCGGCGAAGACGGTCTCGCGAGCGATGCGCCGAGCCGCCATCCGCTGCTGCAGGCCGCGCTGTCGCGGCGACGGGGGCTCGCCGAGATCACGGTGCGGCTGACCTCCACGCTCGTCGGTCTCGGCGCCTCGGCCGCGACCTATTATCCCGCCGTCGGCGCGATGCTCGGCGCCGAGGTGCTGGTGCCGCGCCATGCGGATGTGGCCAATGCGGTCGGGGCCGTCGTCGGCCGGGTGCGGGCCGAGGCGCTGGCGGTCGTCTCGCGGCCGGACGACGGCCTCTACCGGGTGCATGGCGGAGAGGTGCCGCGCGACTTCCATGACCTCGACGCGGCGCTGCGCTCGGCCGAAGACGCCGCCGCCGCCGCGGCACGCGGCGAGGCGCGGCGCAACGGTGCCCACGAGGTCGAACTCCGGGTCATACGCGACGTCGTCTCGGCTCGAGTGGCCGACCGCGACATCGTCCTCGAATGGCGCATCCGGGCGCTCGTCACCGGTCGCCCGGCGGTCGGCTCCCCGACAAGGGCATAGATGACGCCGATCCGATCGACCGACATAGATCACGATGACTTTGGACTGAATCTACCAAAAATCACGAATGTGATCGATTTCAATACGATAGAGCATGATTTAGCCGAAAATAGGCGCCGACTTTTGGCCTAAAGTCTTGGGGCCCGCGGCGGCGGTATGTCCACTCGATGCCTCGGCTGGGCCGCGGCGTCCGCTGTTTGCCGCTTGTTCGACCGGACACCAGCTCGACACAACCGTGAAGATCCGGCAACAAGGCGAGCACATCCGGTCATTGCGTTGATCGTCGGGCTTGGAATTGGGTCGAGCGGCATCGAGACGCCTTTTTAATCACCAAAATAAAGTGATGCGCAGCGAATTATCGCTGCGCACTCTTGAACAGGACTGTCATATGTACTTATGTGTGGGCGCGATGTGATGTTGCCATGATTCGCTGGAGATATGGTCTGATGAAAGAGCCCGATAAATTGATGATCACCGAACTGACGGCGGAGATCGTATCGGCATACGTGTCGCGCAACTCGGTTCCGATGGCGGAACTGCCGCTGCTTTTGCAAAACGTGCATGGCGCGCTGGATCGGATCGCAACGGCTGCGGCGCCCGAAGAAACGAAGGTCGAGGAACTCAAGCCGGCCGTGCCGATCAAGAAGTCCGTGTCGGACGATTACATCATCAGCCTCGAGAACGGACAGAAATTCAAGTCGCTCAAGCGTCATCTGATGACCGCATACGGCATGACGCCGCAGCAATATCGGGAGAAGTGGAACCTGCCCAAGGATTACCCGATGGTGGCGCCCGCTTATGCGAAATCGCGCTCGGCGCTGGCCAAGTCTCTGGGTCTCGGCCGCAAGGCCATGGTGCCGGTCACCGACCCCGCGCCCGAACCTGCCGTAAAGGCTGCCTCGCCCGGCGAGACGGTCAAGAAGCTCCGTAAGCCGAGGGTGGCCAAGGCGGCCTGAACCTTACCCGAAGACCGGAGCGGGAGCGCCGCTGCGGCCACTCCTTTCGCGCTCTGTCGAAAGCGGTCAGAAGCCCTTCTCGATCCGGGCGTAGACCTGCTGCGTGTACAGGAACATCTGCGAGCCGATGAACGAGGCCGTCAGGCTGAGCACCAGCATGACGGCCAGGATTTTCGGCACGAAGGTCAGTGTCATCTCCTGGACCTGGGTCAGCGCCTGAAAGAGCGCGATGACGACACCCACCACCATGGCGGTGCCAACCGCCGGGCCGGAGGCGACGACGACCGTCCAGATGGTGCTCTGCAGGAGCCCGAGAGCGTCAGCTTCGTTCATCAGCTGCCGACGGTCACGGTTGAATCGAGATTGAGGGTCGAACCGTTGGCGAGTGTCGCCGTGGCGACCCCGCTGCTGTTCAGCGCGACGGAGGCTACCTTGCCCGAAATCGTCCCGTCCGCCGACGAGACCGTCTTGCCGATCGCGCCTTCCGCCTGACTCAGCGACGATGTTGTCAGCAGCGAATTCAGGGTCGAATTCGTCTGCACCGCCTGCTGGACGTTGGAGAAGGTCGCGATCTGGCTCAGATACTGGGTCGGATCCGAGGGGCTCGTAGGATCCTGGTTCTTCAGCTCCTGGACGAGGAGCTGAAGAAAGGAATTGTAGTCGACGGAGGCCTGCGCCGCCGTCGATGCGGTCGTCGAAGGCGAGTTCGCCGACGTCGTGTTGGTCACCGGTATCGTGGATCCGACCGCGGTCGTCATCGCCTGCTTCCCCTCTCGATCACCGCTTCGGTCTCGTCGATGCGGAGCCGCGAGCCCGATCGGGCTCGATCGACGCCCCATGATGCGGACGGAAGCTTGCGCCGGGATTGCTGCACCGTACGCTCGCCCCATCGCGTCAGCATCTCACCTCAGGACGCGACGGCGAGGGCCGGTGTTTCCTCCGCGCCGAGCAACCTCTCCTCGACCGGCAGCAGCGCGCGAATGACCTTCAGGGCTTCGAAATGCCGGTTGCGGCCGACGAGTTCGACGACCTTGCCCAGCCCGTCGAGCATGGTGCGGTCACTATAGACCGCAAACATGGCGGCGCTCTGTTGCGCGAACATGGTGCGGTTCTCCGCCACCTCGCGCGGCGCCATCAGCATCAGCTGAACGATATAGTAGAGCTGCCGGAGCGGGGTCGTCGCATCGCGCTCCCGCATCACATGGGCTTCGAGCAGGAAGACCGCGTCGTTCATCAGTTCGATCGACACTTTCCGGTCGGTCTTGAGCACCGCGCCGTTGAGGTAGATCTTCTCGTTGGCTCTGAGGGTGATGTGCATGGTTTCCCTATATCAAACCATCGCGGACGATGCCGCAGATCTCGATGAGGGCCTCGAAGTCACGCGAGAGGCCGAGTTGGATGCGCTGCGCTTCCGACAGGATGCCGAGGCCCGTCCGCATCAGGCTGGCGCGCGTTTCGGTCGGCAGGTCGTTGCCGGGGTTGGCGAGGTCCTTGATGAAGGCGGCCCAGAGCTGGGTCAGGAATTCGATCGCGTCGCACTCCTGCGGCGAGCCCCATTCGGTATTGGCCGCGAGCCTGAGCTTGGCGATCGCCCGGTCGAGCGTCTGGCGCTCCGTCGTCCGAGCTTCGGTCGCGGCGTCCGCCAGGATTTCGGCGTAGGAATGCTGGTACATGCGTGGATCCGCGGCTGAGGCTCGTTGAATGGGCAAGGATCGGCTTACGGGGTGATGTAATTGACGAGGCTAAGCTTCTGCAGGGCCGACGTCAGTTCGTACGAGGATTGGATCTGCGTCTGCAGCGTGGCGAGCTGGCTCGTCAGGGCATAGCTGTCGACACCCTGGAGCGTTTCGACCTGGGTATCGAGGAGACCCTTCTGTGTCGTAAGACGACTGTTGGCGTCCGAAATCGTCGCCTGCGTGATGCCGATGCCGGCATTGATGTCGGTCAATCCGCCGAGGGCACGGCTCACCAGGTTGGTGGCGGTCGTCACCACCGCCTGCTGGGCAGCCGAGCTGAGGCCCTGGCCGGTGAATTCGCTTACCATCGTATAGGCTTGGGCCAGTTGACGGAACGCCGTCTGGTTGGCGCTGATCGACGTCGGGACGCTCTGATTGTCCGAGATCTGCGTCGACATCGTCTGGTCGGAGGCCGACGACCAGGTCGAGGAAAAGGACGGGGCGGAAAACAGCGACGCGAACTGGTTGTCGAGATAGCTCTGCATGTCGGTGCCGCTGACCGAACCTGCCGAGGCGGAGGTCTGCGAGAAGCCGAACTGCGATGCGAACGACGTGTCGACCGCGGTCTTGGCGGCCGAAGCAGGCGTCGAGGCGTAGGTCGCAACCGGCTGCTGATCGGAATTGATGCCGCCGAAAATATACTGGCCCGCGACCGCGGTGTTGAGGACCGAGGTCAGCGCGCCGAGGTTCGATTGCGCGGTGAGGCTGAGCGAGTTCTGCGACGGGCTCGACGCGTTCCAGGTCGTCAGCGCCGAGATGATGCCGTTGGCCGTCGTCGTCAAGGTGTCGAGGGCCGAGGTGGTCGAGGTCAGGCGGGTGTTGGCGGCCGAATTGGACACCGTATAGCTCTCGAGCCGCGAACTCTGCTGGCTGAGCGAGATCAACTGCCCGGATTGACCGCCCAGCGTCAGCCCGACATCGGCATATTTGCCGCTGGCCAGCTCCTGCTGGGCGATGGTCAGCGCGCTCTGCGCCTGCATGACGGCATTGCGGGGTGCGGTCGACAGGACCTGGGTCGAGACATAGACCATGGGACGCGTCCTACTGGACCGCCGTCAGAAGCGAATCGAGCATGTTCTTGACGGTGGTGATGAGCTGGGCGGAGGCTTGGTAGGAATGTTCGATGTCGAGTAGCCGCGAGAGCTGGTCGTCGAGGTTGACGCCGGTGGCGTTCGACAGGCTGGCGGTCGTCTGCGAGACGACGGCACTCCGGTCGTTGGCCGCCGACGTGGCGGTCTGGCGCTGCGCCTCGACCCAGCTCACCGAGGAGGCCGCGTAGGTGGCGAGCGAGCCCACCGGGGTTCCTCCCGATGTAGGGTCGAAACTGCGGTTCGCCGTAAGGCTGTCGACGAGCCCCGTGATGTAGCCCGAATAGCCGGCACCCCCGCTGGCATTGCCGTTGACCGTCGTGGCGCTCGTGCCGCCGCCGATGCCGCCGTCCCGCAGCAGGGTGAGGGTTCCCCCCTGGGCCGGGTCGACCGAGGCATTCACCTTGATGGTGGCCGCAAGCCCTGTCTGCCCGGAGGCCGGCAGCGTCACGCCGCCGGCGACGGTGAACAGGCCCGCCACCGTCATCGAGGTGCCGCCGCTCGTGTTGGTCTCGGCACTCGCATCGATGAGGCCGCCGGCGATCTGGTCGAGCTGCTGCTGGTAGGCGACGGTGCTCACGTCGCGTAACTGGGCGAGCCCGGCGATCTTGCCGCTCCGCAAGTCCATCACGGCGGAGGCGCCGGTCACCGGCACGCCGTCGACCATGACGGCCGCACCCGACGAGCCGGCCGCGAAGGAAGCGGTCGGTGAGAAGCTGACGGTGCGGGCGCTATCCTGGAACAGCGTCACGCCACCGTCGGTATAGAGCGCCATGCCGCCGTTCGGCAGGCTCGCCGTCGTGATGCCCATTTCCTTGGACAAGGAGTTCAGGATGCCGTTGCGGGTGTCCATGGCATCCGTGACATCCTGGCCCGATGCGGTGCCCTGGATGATCTGCGTGTTGACGGTGCCGAACTGCTGGAGCAGCGAATTGACGCTGGCGACCGAGGTGGCGATGGCCTGGTCGGCCTGCTGCCTCACGGTCTGTACCGTCGCCGACGCATTGTTGAGCGTCGTGACGACGTTCTGGGCGCTATTCAGCGCGGACTGGGCGGAGGCCGTATCCGACGGCGCGGCCGCATAGGTCTGCAACGCCGTGACCAGCGTGCCGATAGCGGAGGCCGGCGAGATGTCGTTGACGCTCGATGCGGTGCTGACGGCCGAACTGCTGGGCGAGGCGGCGCCCGAGAGGCTGATCGTCTGTTCGAGCTGGTTGAGGCCGTCGGCCAGGGCCTGGCTCGAGGCGGAGTCCGAATTGGCGGTCAGGAGGTTGCCGAACAAGGCCGTGTTGGAGGCCTGCGTCACGCCGACGAAGAGGCTGGCCCCGTTGCTGCCGGTGATGACCTCCCCGGTCTTCAGCGAATAATTGGGGTTGTTCACGCCCGCGATGTTGCGCGACAGTATCGACGACAGCGCCGAATTGGTCGCCAAAGACGATTGCGCGATATTGAGGGTACTGGAAAGGCTCACGGGTCGATCTCCGGTCGGCGGTGCCCAAGCTCAGGTCGTCACTTCAGGTTGGTGATGACGCTGAGCAGTTCGGAGCTCGTGGTGATGACCTTGGAATTGGCTTCGTAGGAGCGCTGGGCCGAGATCATGTTGGTCAGTTCGGTGGCGATATCGACTTTGGATTGTTCGAGCGAGGAGGAATCGATCTGGCCGAGCGATCCCGTCCCGGCGGTGCCGACCACCATCTGCCCCGAGGCGAGGGTGGGTTGGAAGACGTTGCCGGTGACCGAATTCATCTGGTCGGGCGCCGGCACGTTGGCGAGCGGGATCCGGTAGAGGTTCTTCTGGACACCGTTCTGATAGACCACCGACAGGGCGCCGTCGTTGCCGATGGCGATGCTCTTGACGGCGCTCGGCGACGAGCCGTCGATGGACGGCGTCCCGGCCGAGAAGGCGGCGGCGAGCTGGGTGGATTTGCTCATGTCGATGCTGAGCGTCGCATCGCCGTTGGGGATGTTGACCGAAATCGACGAGGTGCTGCCCGCCAACGGCGAGCCTGTGGTCGGGTCGTAGTTCAGCGTGCCGGAGCCGATCTCGGCATTGGCGTAGGGGAAGCTGCCGCCCGCGGCCGCGTCGGCGTGGTTGTAGACGTCGGCGTGCCAGGTATTGGCCGCCGTCTTGGTGAGATAGATGTCCATCGTCACCGGCGAGCCGAGGTTGTCATAGGCGACGAGCGAGGTCTTGGCGGTATAGTTGGAACCCGGCGGCGTGGCGAGCGTGACGGCGGCCGCGGTCGAGGGCAGGTTGGCGGGCAGCGTGGCGGTCGTCGAGGGGCTCGCCGTGAGGGCCGCGCTTCCCACGTTGACCGGCCCTAGCCCACCGGGTCCGGTGGCGCTCGGAATGGCGCCGTTCGTCAGGCTGTAGCCGAGCAGCGTGTAGCCCGCGGTGTTGACGAGATTGCCCGAGGCATCCGGCACGAAGGACCCCGCCCGCGTCAGGGCCGGCGAGCCGGAACTGTCCTGGACCACGAAATAGCCCTGTCCCTGGACGGCGAGATCGGTCACCGAGGAGGTGCCGACGATGGCGCCCTGATCGGAGATACCGTAGCGCACCCGCGACTGGACGCCGCCCGATTCGTAGGAGCTCGTCGCCTGGTTACCCAGCAATGTCTCGAACTGCACGCTGGCTTCCTTGTAGCCCGTGGTGCTCGAGTTCGAGATATTGTCGCCGATGGTGCCGAGCATGTTGGCTTGGGCCGAGAGACCCGAAACCGCGGTGTTGAGAGTGCCGAACAGGCTCATTGGTGAAGTGTCCCCATCTGGTGCCGGGATCATCCGGGAGCGGGCTTGCGTCAGGCTGGCGACCGGAGGTTACTTAAGATCAACCTGTCGTAACCATGGCCGATAAAGGATTATGTAAGGTTAACGAAGCGTTCTTGTCTGCGGCGATTCGCCATTGGCCGAGTCATGCGGCCGGCACGCCACAGAAAGCACGGGCATTGTCGGTCCAGGAGCCGAAGCCGCTGGCGACCATGCGGCGGATGACGCCGCAGACATACATCTTCTGGGCGGCATTGTTGTTGGGACCGGCATTGTATCGGGCGACCGCCAGGGTCCAGCTGCCCTCCCGGGCGCGCAGGTCGCGCAGGAACCGCGCCGCGTAATCGACGTTGTGGGCCGGGTCGAACATCTCGTTGACGGAGGAGAAATGCTCGCCGTGCCAGCGGTAGTTGATCTGCATGCAGCCGATGTCGATCAGCTTGGCGCCCTTGGCGCGGGCGGCATCGAAGGCCGCCAGTGCCTCGGGCAGGGTCGCGTTGAAGGAGGCGCGCCCCTCGATGTTCATCGTATAGGGGCGCAGACCGTCGCGGCCGCCGGTCTCGAGCAGTCCCACCGCATAGAACACCGCCAGGGGGATGTTGTAGCGTTGCGCCGCGCCCTGCATCTGTGCCTCGCAAGGGTTCGGTGTCTGCGCCACGGCGGGAGGAGCCGGCGCGGCGAGGGCCAGCGTGACCAGCCCGAGAAGGGCTAGAGCATGCTGCCGAAAAACCGGCACCGGTTTTCGGACGACATCATGCTCTAGCGTAACGTGATCTAGCGAACGCATGTCAGACATAGACGCTGTTGTCCGGGCCGCGCCTCGTGGAGATCGGCATCGCCGCATCGTCGCCCTCGTCCGTGAAGCTCCGTCCCGACTGGCCGGATGGCTGATCTTCGCCGCGACGGGCTCGGTCTCCCGAGGCGAAGGACGAGGCGGCGGACGAGGTCTGCTGCTCGGCGCCCGAACCCGGCTGACCGCCGAAGCTCGATTGGCCACCGGGCTGCCCCGTCGCGCTTCTCGGTGCGGAACTGCCAAGGACGAAGCTGCTGCCGTCCCCGCCGGCGGCGGCGACGGCAGCCGACAGGACGTGCCGGTCGCGGCTCAGGATATCGAGCGTCTGGCTGTTCTCGACATGGATCTCGATGTCGACCTTGTCCCCCGACATCCGCATGCGGATCGACACCGCACCGAGATGTTCGGGGTCGAGTTGTATCACGATATCCTTGCCGCCTGGCGCAGCGATGCCGCCTTGCAGGCTCGCGGCCGCCGCGGGACCGGCGGCGGCGCTCGTGCGCGCGCTGCTCGCCGAGACATCCGATGCCACGGACCGGCCGATATCGCCGAGTACGGCGGCGACCTGCACGGCGGCTGTCGTGGGCATCGCATCCGCCGTGGCCGAGGCGGCGGCGGCGGTTGCCGTCACGGACTGCAGCGCTGCCTCGTCGGATGCAGCGGCGGTCTTGGCTGCCGGCGTCGTCTTCGCCGGGCCTGCCGCACTTGCGCCCGTTCCGGTCGCCGGATCGGACGATGCCGCGGGAGCGGACGGGGCCGATGATGCGGCCTGCGGCAGGCTGCGGTTTTGAGGGTGCGCCGGCAATGTTGCCGCATTGCGCGGCCGTGTCGGGGAGTTCACCGTGGTCTCCAGGGGCGCCGCAGGCATCGGATCCGCCGGTGTGACGGGTGGCCCGGCAACGGCGTCGCCGACAGTGGACGATACCGCGGGTGCCGGCGGAACGGACGGGACGGGCGATGCGGTCTCCGGCACGGAAGGCGCTGCATCTATGACGGCCGTGCCGATGACGGCCGTGCGGATGACGCCGGGTTCCGCGGCGCTCGCGCTTGCCATCGGCTCGGCCGGGGTTGCAGTCTCGATGCCTCCGGGTGGCGCGGCCGGCGGTGCGGTGGGCGCTGTCGCGACGGGTCCGATCGGTCCTGCGACAGCGGAGGCAGGTCTCGCCATGGCGGCGGCAGGCGCTGCCGGTGCGGCAGCGACGGGCAGAACCGCGCCCTGCGCGGCGGCGGCTTTCGGCACGGCTGCCGGCGTGCTCGCCCCGGCGACGGAAGGCCCGGCGAGCGACTTGCTGCCTTCGGTCGCGGTGACGGCAGGCGCGGCGGCGGGCGCTGCCGCGTTCGTCTGCGGCGGCGCGGCCTGGATCGCGGAGGCGGCCGCAGCCTGTGCGAGGGCCACGAGCGCGGTGGGATCGGCGGCCGGATCGGTCTTCGCCGACAGCGCCTTCCTGGCAGTCCCGGATCCGTCGGGCTCGTCGGACCCATTTCGGCCGGACGATCCCGTGGATTTTCCGGGAGCGCCCTTGCCGAGCAGGCCGGCGAGCACATCGGAAGCACCGGCCGAGGCCTCGTCGCCCGGCCCCTGTGCGGTGTCCTCCGATGCGGTGGTGGCCGTCGACATTTTCTGAAGGACGTCGCCGAAACCCTTGCTGCCCTCCTTGCCGTACGATGTGGTGGGGATGCTCGCGGCGGGCAGCGACGGCGCGGCGAGACCGACGATGACGCTCATTGGGTCTTGTCCTGCAGCAGCTTGTCGGCACCCGCGACGGCCGCCTGGGCCTCGTCGAGGACGGCCAGGGACTGGTTGTCGGAGGAGGGCCCGGCGGATACCCCCGGCTTCGTCGCCGGCGGCGACCCACCGCCGGTCATGGGTTCAGCCCTCACGCTGGTGGCGACGGTCAGCGCCGCGTCCTGCAGTTCGGCGTCTTCGGGCGAGAGCTTCGACCGGTCGATCGCCTGAAGCGTCTTGAGTCCCTTGCCGGCATCGTCCGAGACGACGAGGGCGGCAGCGGCGTAAAGGTTCGAGCGCAGACCGTCCTGGCCGCGCCCGCCGGCGAGGACCGAGGCCTTCTCCGCCGCATAGCGCGCCGCGACCGCCTTGCCCTCGACGATCGCCGTCTTGGCGATGGCGAGGTAGAAGCCGATCTGCTCCGCCGTCGGATATTCGGCCAGCACCGCTTCGAGCTTGCCGAGCGCCGCGACGTCGCCCGCCCTGGCGAGGCTCCGCGCGACGGCATCGAGCCGCTGCTTGAAGTTGTCGGCATAGATCGACGTGCGGTAGCGGCGACTGTACTGGCGGGCCAGGAAGATGAACTTATCGAGGTTTTCCGGACCGGTCAGCAGGAACAGCTGGCGCCGCAGCGCCGCCTCCTCGACGAGGGTGCCGGGGACGAGGAGCCGCGCCAGATCGAGCAGCTTGCCGGCCTTGGCATTGTCCACCTCGGGGAGGAGGCTTGCCTGGACCAGGGCCAGATGGCCGCCGAGCATCGGCGGAAGGCTCTTGGGATCGATACCGCCGAGCACCTGGCGGGCGAGTTCGTCGTTGCCCTCGCCATAGGCCAACGCCCCCTTGATCAGGGCATCGAGGCCTGCCGCCATCGTTCCCTTCTCGAGGATGGCGCGGATCACGGCCGGCTTGCCGCCGCTGAGCAGAAAAGTCACGGCCGCATGCGCATTGCGCGGTTCCTTCCAGACCTTGGAATCGGCCGCCAGGAACTCGTCCGCGATATGGGCCATGAGCTTGGGTTGGGCGGCCTGCGCGGCGGCGTTGCCGTGGGCCACCTGCTCCTGGAGGGCCTGCAGGGTACGGATGATCGAATAGGGCGCGAGCGACGCGGCGCGGGCGGGCGGCGCTGCGGCGAGGATTGCCAACGACAGCGCGATGGCGAGGACGGCGGCTCTGGTGCTCATTGGCTGGGGTCCTGCAGCAGGATTTCGATGCGCCGGTTCTCGGGCGCGCCGGGCTCTTTCGGATTTTTCGGTCGGCGGTCGGCGAAGCCCTCGATCTGCTCGACACGCGCCTCCTCGAGGCCGCCGCGCACCAGCATGTAATGCGCCATGTGGGCGCGGGCCGCGGACAATTGCCAGTTGTCGTAGGTCTCGGACCGATAAGGCCGGTTGTCGGTGAACCCGCGCACGACGACCCGCCCCTTCTCGGCCTTGAGGACGCGACCGATCTTCTCCATCAGCGTCACCATCTTGGGCGCCGGCTTGGCGGAGCCGCTGCCGAACATGGAGAAATCGGCGTCGTCGGTCAGGCCGATCAAGAGTCCCTCGGCGGTCTGCTTCACCTCGATCTTGGGATCGCCGGCGCTCGCGCCGACGTCGTTCTGCTTCATGGCGGCCACGATCCGCGCCTTAAGGCTTGCGACCTCGGCCGACGCCGCTCCGGCCACGGCGGGTTCGGCCGGCGGGCTCGTCTCGGGCTTGGCGGCGCGCCGCGGGGGGGCGGCGTCGAGCGGCAGCTTCGGATCGGGCTCGGCCTGGGCGGGATCGGGCGAGGCGTTGGTGGTGACGACGAGAGGCTCGAAGGGGTCGCGATAGGCGTCGCCGCTGCGGATACCGATCGCGCCTGAGCCGCCGTGCTGCCCCTCGGTCTCCGCCTGCTCGGACTTTTTCGGCGGCGTCGCGCTCTTGGCCGCGAGCTCGGCCAGGACCGCGTAGGGGTCCTTGAACATTTGGGCGTCCTCGCCCTTCACCGCCTTCGCCTCGGTCTTGGCGTCCGGCTTGGGTTCGGCCGTGGGCGTGCCCTCCTGTCGCGGCACGCTCGCCGGCGGACCGTCCTTCTTGATATCGGGACCCGGCGGCGTCTTTGGCTTCGGCGAGAGGCTCGGCGATCCCGGCTTGGGGTCTTCGAGGCCGGGCGGCTGCGGGGTCGAATCGACGAGCTGCGCCGGGTTGAAGTAGCGGGCGATGACGGCCTTGGTCTTCTCGTTGGCCGAGGTGAGCCACAGCACGAGGAACAGCGCCATCATGGCGGTCATGAAATCCGCGAAGGCGATCTTCCAGGCACCGCCGTGGTGGTCGTCGTGGTCCCCGCCGCTATGGCGCTTGATGATGACGATCTCGTGCGCGTGACCCTCGCTCATCAGCGGACCTCATACAGATAGGCGTGGAGCGTGTCGGCCCAGGCCTGAAGCTGCGACCTGATGGTCGTGTCGTCGCATTCGACCGTGACCTCGGCGACGCTGGCCTCCTCGAAAACGAGCCCCGCCTTGCCGGTGAAGGCGCTGCGCAGCGGATCGACGAGATCCGCCGGACCGCGCACCTTGACGGTGGCGCCCTGGCCTTGCGCCATGAGGTCGGCGAGGGCCTGGCGCAGGTCCGCGGTGGCCCGGGCGCGCGTCGCGGCCTCGAAAAATGGCTCGAGGACGTGGACGAGGCTTTCCGCCAGGGAGGCTTCGAGACGATCGAGGCCGGCGCTCAGGGCCTCGACCAGGGCCACGCCCTGCTCCGAGGCCCAGCCTCGCCGCGCCTCCGCGAGACGCGCCTCATGGCGCGCTTCGAGCGCTGCGGCCTGCTCGGCCAGCGCGGCGTCGAGCGCCGCGGCGGCCTCGGCCTGTACCTCGATGCGCGCAGCGGCGATCCGCTGCTCCGCCTCGTCGGCGGCTAAACGGGCCGGCCCGCCCTCTCCTTGGCCGTCGAAATCGGCGTCATAGGCTGCGACCAAGGCTCCGGCCTGGCCGAGCCCGAAGATCGGCAGGAAATCGGCAAGTGGCGACATCATGCGGCGACCCGTTGGTGGATCCATTGCTTGAGCACGGCGGCGGCCTGTTCCTCATCGAACTCGATCATCTGTTCGAGCCGCTTCTGTGGGGAGCGTCGCGGCCGGCTCGTCACATCCTCGATCAGGTTCTCCTCCGACCAGCCGTCGAGCTGCATGGTACCGCCCGGTCCGGTGCCGTCGGCGAGCGCCAGGGTCGGGCCCATCGGATCGGGCAGCATGATCGGGTCGTCGTCCATGACGATCGAATCCGCGGCCGCCGCCGGTGCCAGCATGCGGATCAGCGGGCGTGCCACGAAGAAGACCAGGACGCCGGTGATGGCGAGGACGACAAGGGCGTTGATGAGCGTGCCCGACTGATGGACGATCGCATCGGCGAAGCCGGGCGAGGGGAGCGGCTCGAGATCGCGCCCGCTGTCGACGAAATCCGCCGCCATCACCTTCACGCTATCCCCGCGGGCCTTCTGCAGGCCGGCCGCCGAACCGATGAGCGCCTCGATGTCGGCGAGTTTCTTGTCGATCGCGTCGGGCGTGGGCTTGTCGCCCAATCCCTGCAGCAGGGCCGCCTTGTTGATCACCACCGCGACCGAGAGATGATCGATGCCGTAACCGTTCGACACGGTGGTGGTCACCTTCGAGGAGAGCTCGTAATTGTTGAGCTCCTCGCGCTTCTGCGAATCCTCGGTCGACTGCTTGCCGTTCGAAGGCGCGACCTGGTTCTGCGGCACGTTCTGGCCGGCCGTGGTGGGTGGGGTCGTCGTGGCGTTCTGGGTGCTCTGGCTTTCCTTGACCACGCGGGTCGAGCGTTCGACCCGCGAGTCCGGGTTGTAGGTCGTCTCGTTGGTCTGACGCGAGTCGGTATTGAGCTTGGTGGCCACGCTGATCTGGACGTTGTTGGCGCCGAGCGTCGGCGTCAGCGTGTGCCGGATCGAGTCGGCGATCGACCGGTCGATCGACTTTTCGAGGTCGAGCTCCTTGCTGGGCGCACCGTTGACCGTGTCGTCGCCTGAGGCGAGCAGGGTCCCGTCGGTGGAGAGCACCGTCACCTCGTCGACCGTCATGCCCGGCACGGCCGAGGCGACGAGATGGCGGATCGCCTGCGCCACATGGGTGTCGTCGAGAGTCGCGGCACGGATCACCACGGAGGCGGAGGGCGGCTGCTTGGAGCGGCGAAACGACCCCTCGTCGGGCAGCACGATATGGACTCGCGCGGCCCTGATGCCGGAGATCGTCTGGATGGTGCGCGCGAGCTCGCCCTCGATGGCGCGCACCCGCGTCACGTCCTGCATGAAGGAGGTGAGGCCGAGCGAGCCCATCTTGTCGTAGAGCTCGTAGCCCGCGTTGGCGCTGTGCGGCAGCCCTTTGTCGGCGAGCAGCATGCGGGCCTGCGCGGTCTGGCCGTAATGCACCATCACGGCCGTCCCGTCCGCCGTCACGTCGAAGGAAATATTGGCGTCATGCAGGGCCGAGCCGATGCTCGACACGTCCTGCCGGTCGAGGCCGGCATAGAGCGTCTCCATCGAGGGGCGGCTCAGATAGTAGCCGCCGATCCCCGTCACGGCGAAGACCGCGACGCCGATCGCCGCCAGCGCGGCCAGCCTGCGGCCGCCGAGCTGTAGCAGGTTCGACCACAGCTTCTGGACTTGTTCGATCGCGCCCATCACCACCCCGGAGAGGATCCGTCCTCGCGGTCAATCTGACCGGCCAAGCTTGTGTGAACATTGCTGGCAGGTCGGTATCAGGCCTCGATCGAGAAGGCTTGCGGCGGCAGGCCCGCATCGCGCAGGTCGCTCATACGGATCAGCGCGGCCTCGAAATGGCGCGCGTATCGCGTCGTGTCGAACAGCGGCACAGTCGTCCGACCCGCTTCGAGCCGGCGCCGCAACGCGGCGAGCCGCGCGGGGTCGCGGGCGAGGGCGAGGCCCAGAGCCTCGTAGGCATCGAGCGATGTCGTCACCAGTTCCGGCAGACCGGCCGCATGGTCGAGACTCGCGGCGACCCGCGACACGAAGGCCTCGCCCATGCAGGTCAGGACCGGCATGCCGGCCCAGAGCGCCTCGCTCGCCGTCGTATGGGCATTGACCGGCAGCGTATCGAGGAAGAGGTCGCCGAGGCCGAGCCGCGCCAGGTGCCGCGCCGGCGGCACACGCGGCGCGAAGACGAGCCGGGTGGGATCGATGCCGCGCGCCGCGGCCTCGCGCCGCAGGTTTTCGGCACCCCAGGCATTGTCGTCGAGCAGCCACAACACCGCCCCCGGCGCGCCGGCCAGAAGCCGCATCCAGACGGCGAAGATCTCCGGCCGGATCTTGTAGCTTGCGTTCAGACAGCACAGCACGACGCCCTCGCTCGGCAGCCCGCATCGCTCCCGAGTGAGGTCTGCATCGGGCAAAGGCCGGCGACGGTCGTTAGGCTGGTAGCAGTGCGGCAGGCGGACGATCGTCTCGTCGAAGAACGGCTCGAGCTCCGGCGGCGCCACCACGGCGTCGGCGATTACATAATCGATGAAGCCCGCGCCCATGGTCCCCGGATAGCCGAGGAAGTTCACCTGGATCGGCGCCGGCCGCAAGGCCATGATCTCGGTGCGGGCCTCGTGCAGATAGCCCTTGAGGTCGATCAGGACGTCGATCTCGTCCTCGCGGATCCTGCGGGCGGCATCGAGGTGGGTCGCCGGCCGGACGTCGGCGAAATGGTCGAGCGCCGCGACGAGGCGGCGGCGCATCGGACTGCCGTCGTCGGCATCATAGCCGTAGCCGAAGGTCTCGACGCGGGTGCGGTCGTGCCGCTCGAAGAGCTCGGCGATCAGCATTGCCGTGGCATGATCGTGGAAGTCGCCCGACAGATAGCCGATGCGGAGCGGCCGGCCGCGCGCCTCGGCGCGGCGCGGCGCATAGGTCGCGAGCGGAGGACCGGACGGGCCGAGGCCGGCCGCCCAGAGGCGGGCGCAGCGTTGGTGCTCGGCTGCCGATCCCGTGGCGGCGAAGAGCGTGAAAGGCGGCACCCGCCTGCCGATCCGGCAGGACCGGTCGAGACTCGCCGCCTCCAGGGCTTCGAGATCGCGCCAGTCGCAGATCCGCCGACGCAGGGCGCAGAGATTGATCAGCGCCTCGCCGTGTCCCGGGTGATGTCCCAGGATGTCGGTATAGGCCGCGATGGCCTCCGTCAGGCGGCCCTGCAGGCGCAGGACGGCGCCGAGATTGAGCCGGGCTTCGTCCTGGCCGGGCGCCAGGCGGATCGCCATACGGCAGGCGGCGGCGGCCTCGTCGAGCCGGCCGGCCTGAAGCAGCAGGCCGCCGAGCTGATAATGGGCCCGCACGCAAGCCGGGTCGATGCCGATCGCCATCTCCAGGGCGGCGAGCGCCTCCGCCTGCCGCCCCTGGCCTTGGCGCAGGGCGCCGAGAACGCTCAGGGCGTCGCCGCTGCGTGGTGCCAGAGCGAGCGCACGGCCCAGCACCTCCTCGGCGAGCGCTTCCTGCCGCTGGCCGAGCGCGATGACCGCGAGGGACACCTGTGCCACGACAGTCGGCGGACATAGCGCCGCGGCCGCGGCGAGGTCCTCGCCTGCTGAGATGCGATCCCCGAGTGCGTCGCGGATCAGTCCGCGGATGATGCGGACGCCGTAGTGGCGTGGATCGAGCGCGACGGCGGCATCCGCGACGAGACGCGCCTCGTTGAAGCGGCCCTCGCGGCGCAGCAGGTTGGCCAGCTTCAGGCAGGTGATGGCGGCGCCAGGATCGAGCGCGATCGCCCGCCGGTAGCCGTCGAGCGCGCCCTCGATTTCGCCCCGCGCCTCGAGCGCGCCGGCGAGGTTGAGATGGGCGGAGGCAAGATGCGGCCCGAGCGCGGTGGCGTGCCGCCCCGCCAGGACGGCCTCCGCGACCCGCCCGAGGGCGAGGAGCAACCCGCATCGCTGGGCCTCGGTCTCGGTATCGTCCGGCGCGAGACGGTCCGCCGTGTCGAGCCAGGCCAGCGCTTCCGTCGATGCGCCGCGCGCCAGAGCCAGCATGCCGAGCGCCCGATGCGCCTCGGCCGCCTGCGGATCGACGGTGACGCAAAGCCGGTAGAGCGCCTCCGCGGTCGGATCGTCGCCCGCGGCCATGGCCCGCCGCGCCTGCGCCAGAACGGCAGACGCAGCCGACGGGCGATCCGACGCCTGCGGCTCGATCAGGATCTTCGTCGCCTGGGTCACAGCGCCCGTCTTACCGCGACGCGCCTGCGCGAGGCTGGAGACGGAAAAGGCCACGCACGCGGCGTGGCCTCCTGTGTTGCGGAGGACGGCGGCGTAAACGCCGCCGGCCGTATCAGGCGCCGAACAGCTTGAGGATCAGCTGCGCGTTCTGGTTGGCGATCGACAGCGACTGGATGCCGAGCTGCTGTTGGGTCTGCAGCGCTTGTAGGCGGGTCGAGGCGACGTTCATGTCGGCATCGACGAGCGAGCCGACGCCGGAGGTGATGGCGTCGTTCAGGCTCGAGACGAAGGTCGACTGGGTGTTGATGTTGGTCTGCGTGGCGCCGAGCTTGGCGCCGGCCGCGGTCACCTCCTTGATGGCGGTTTCGATGCCGGCCTGGATGTTGGTCAGGTCGGTCGACGAGGCGCTCGATATGTCGAAGGCCATGATGCTGCCCGCCGCGAAGTTCTGCGCCGAGGCGGAGCCCGTGCCGGCCGCTCCCGACGCGATGCCGCCCGAAATCGCGGTCGCCAGGATCCCGCTGGTTCCCGCCAGCTGGGCGCCGGAGGCCGAGATGTCGAGGTTGATCGTGCCGAGCGTGGTGTTGCCGCTGCTGTCGCGGGCGAAAGAGGAGACGAAGCTGACGCTCGTGCCGCCTCCGGATCCCTGGCTGCCGTCGAGCAGGTTGACGCCGTTGAACGAGGCGGAGGAGAGCACGCTCACCAGGCTCTGCTGCTGTGCCGAGATGTCGCTCTGGACCTGGGTCTTGTCGACA
This sequence comes from Lichenihabitans sp., assembly GCA_965277115.1. Taxonomy (GTDB): domain Bacteria; phylum Pseudomonadota; class Alphaproteobacteria; order Rhizobiales; family Beijerinckiaceae; genus Lichenihabitans. The sequence goes on from CBDIBY010000008.1 coordinate 229,153, forward strand.
CCGGGCGTCTGCGCGGTGACGAGGTCGGCTTTCATCTTCTGCAGGATGGTCAGGGTGCTGTTCAAGGCCGACGTTGCCGTCCCCAGCGTCGACGAGCCGAGATTGAGCGCGTCGCTCACGGCCGTGAGTGCGCTGGTGTCGGACTTCATCGTGGTCGAGATCGACCAGTAGGCGGCATTGTCGGAAGCATTCGCGACCCGCAGGCCCGACGAGATCTGGTTCTGCGTCGTCTGCAATGATTTCTGCGTCGCTGCTAGGCTCTGCAGGGCGCTCATCGCCGACATGTTTGTGAGGAGGCTGCTCATGTTTGGATATCCAGGTTTCAGCGAAGTTTATTAGGTGGACATCCCGGATGTGACCGGTACGCAAGGGCGGCCTGATGCCTTTGAACCCGTATTACTGCTGGGGCTCAACCTCTCGTACTTTTCAGCCTAGAAAGCGGCCCTTTCGGATTGGTGAATTGTCCTATGCAGGATCATGATCAGAAGCGCTGATGCTTGATATCGCGCAATCATGGATAATGTCGATTTAATCGTCATGATTAACAAATCGCTCGACCGGCCGCCGATCCGATCGGCGCAGCGGTCCTGCTGAATCGCCTCCACGACGAAAAAAGCCGCGCCCTTGGGCGCGGCCTTTTTCGGAGACCGACGATGATCGACCGGCCCTCGCGGACCGGCTCCGATCAACCGCCGAAGAGCTTGAGGATGAGCTGGCTGTTCTGGTTGGCGATCGACAACGACTGGATGCCGAGCTGCTGCTGGGTCTGCAGCGCCTGCAGGCGGGTCGAGGCGACGTTCATGTCGGCATCTTCGAGCGAACCGACGCCGGAGGTGATGGCGTCGCTCAGGCTGGTCACGAAGGTCGACTGGGTGTTGATGTTGGTTTGCACCGAACCGAGCTTCGCGCCCGCCGCGGTGACACTCTTGATGGCGCTTTCGATGCCCGCTGAAATCGCGGTAAGGTCGGTGCTGACGGCGGCCGAGACGTCGAAGGCCAGAATGCTGCCCGGATCGAAGGCCGTCGCTCCGACAGTTCCGGGTCCGGCATTGCCGGCCGCGGGCGTCGAGAGGCCACCCGAGATCGCCGTCGCAAACAGACCACCCACGCCGGCGAGTTGCGTACCCGACGCGCTGATGTCGAGGTTGATCGAGCCCAGCGTGGTCGTGCCGTCGCCGTTGCGCGCGAAGGACGACACGAAGCTCACGCTGGTGGCTCCGGCGGTGCCTTGGCTGCCATCGAGCAGGTTGACGCCATTGAAAGAGGCCGACGAAACGATGCTCTGCAGGCTCTGCTGCTGCGAAACGATATCGCTTTGAACCTGACTCTTGTCGACGCCCGGGGTCTGCGCGGTAACGAGGTCGGCCTTCATCTTCTGGAGGATCGAGAGCGTGCTGTTGAGCGCGGCCGTCGCGGTGCCCAAGGTCGACGAGCCGAGATTGAGCGCGTCGCTGACGGCCGAGAGGGCGCTCGTGTCCGACTTCATCGTCGTCGAGATCGACCAATAGGCGGCGTTGTCGGCGGCGGTGGCCACGCGTAGGCCTGAGGAGATCTGGTTCTGTGTGGTCTGCAATGATTTCTGCGTCGCCGCCAGGTTCTGCAGGGCGCTCATCGCCGACATGTTGGTGAGTAGGCTGCTCATGATCTAAATCCGGGTGCTGGTTGGGACTGTCGGGTGAACATCCCGGTCGTGGCCGGTACGCAAGGGCGGCGTGATGCCTTTGGTCCTGCGGTTCGGCGGCAAGTCCAACCTCGTGTCCTTTCTTTCTGACGCAGCATGGTTACGGAGCGCTTAACGTCGCGCGATTTTGCCGCCCGGCGGGTAACCTTAAGATTCCATCACCGCGAAGCTTTCGGGAGGACGGCCGTCGGCGTGGAGCGCCGCCATGCGGATCAACGCGGTCTCGAAATTGCGGGTGTAGCGCGCCGTATCGAACAAGGGCGAGGTCGCGCGGTTGGCCAAGAGCCTCGCTTTCAGGCTCGCGAGGCGCGGCCTGTCATGGGCCAGCGCCAGCGCCAGCGCCTCGTAATCGGCCAGGGACGAGGTGACGAGGTTCGGCAGCCCGACCGCCTCGAGCAGGCTCGCGGCGACGCGGGAGACGAAGGCCTCGCCGATGCAGGTGAGAACCGGCAGCCCGGCCCATAGGGCTTCGCTGGCGGTGGTATGCGCATTGACCGGCAGCGTGTCCAAGAACAGGTCAGCCAGCGTCATCCTGGCGATATGGTGCGGCGACGGTACAAGGGGCGCGAAGACAATCCTTCGCGGGTCTATGCCCGCTGCCGCCGCCTCACCCCGCAGGTTGTCGGCAACATATTTGTTGGGCTCGAATAGCCACAGCACGGAATTCGGCGCTCCGCGCAGTAATCGCATCCAGATCGCAAAGATCTGTGAGGTGAACTTATACGGATTGTTGAAGCAGCAGAATACGAAACCGTCCTCGGGTAATCCGCACTCGGTCCGAGGCGGGACAGCTGCGATCGCGCGGCGATTGTCGTTCGGCTGGTAGCAGTGCGGCAGGTGAACGATGCGCTCGTCGAAGTGAGCCGCATGCTCGAAGGGCGCCACCACGCGGTCCGCGACGATATAGTCGACGAAGCCCGCGCCCATGGTGCCCGGGTAGCCCAGATAGTTCACTTGGATGGGCGCCGGCCGATGCGCAAGGATCTGCGTGCGAGCGCCATCGGTATAGCCTTTCAGGTCGATCAAAATGTCCAACCGATCCTGTTTGATCAGACACGCCGCATGGCGATCTCCTTCCATGCGCAGATCGACGAACTTGTCGAAACTGCCGGCGATGCGCTGCCGCATCGCGCTGCCGTCGTTGTGTCCGATGGAATATCCGAAAAGCTCGAAGCGCGACCGATCGTGCAGTTCGAGAAGTTCGGCGATCAACGTCGTCGTGGCATGCTGGTAGAAATCCGCCGACAGATAGCCGACGCGCAACCGCCGCGGTTCATTCGACCCGCATGGGCCTGCAGGCCCCTCCAGCGGATCGACCGTCAGCGCCGCCGCCCAGACGCGGGCACATTCGAGGTGATCGATCGGCGACGGCGAAGACGTCAGGATGCTGAACGGCGATACGGGCTTGCCCACCCTGTAGCTCAGCCGGGCGGCAAGATCCTGCTCCTCCTGGAGGCCGCTCCAGTCGCAAATGTACTGTCGAGTGTTCGTGATATCGATCAGCAGCTCGCCGCGCTCGGGATCTATGGCGAGCGCGCGCCGATAGGCCTCGATCGCTTCCGGCAGCCTGCCTGTGTAGCGAAGCGCCATGGCATGATTGATGAAGGCGGCGCTGCTCTCCGGCAGCAGCCGGGTCGCGATATGTCCCGATACCTCCGCTTCCTTGAACCGGGCGATCTTGCACAAGACCGCGCAGAGATTGATATGCGCCAACGCATAGTTCGGCTTCAGGGTCACCGCCTGGAAGTATGCCTCGAACGCCTGCTTCGTGTAGCCGGACTGCTGATACAGGATCCCCAGCGTGTTGTGACCCTCCGGGCGCCTGGGGTCGAGGTCGAGCCCATCCCTGCAAGCCTGAAACGATTCGTCCAGACGTCCGACGCGGCGCAGCACCTCGGCGAGCAGGAAGTGGACGTCGCTGCTTTTGGGGGAGAGCGCGATGGCTTGGCGATATGCGGCGATGGCGGCCTCATCGTCTCCGACGACATCGTAAGCCCCGGCCAGCTTGGCGTGGCCTCCCGCGTAAGAGGGCTTGATGGCGACCGCCTTGCGACCCGAGGCGATCGCTTCTGCGTGGCGTCCCGCCCGGGAAAGCAGAACGCACAGATTGGCGTAGGCTTCCGCATGGTCGGGCAGGAGCGCAATGGTCTTTTCGAGGAGACTCATGGCGTCGGCGGATCTGCCGCCCTGCGCCGCCAGGACCGCTAATCCATGATGGGCCTCGCCATGCGCGGGATCGAGGCTGATGGCGCTCTCGTAGAACGCCGCCGCCATCGTCGCCTGGCCGGCCCGCATCGCATCGACGCCGCTCGCATAGGCGCCGTGCGCCGCCGCCCTCGCCTGACGCGGGCTCTGGAGCACAAGTTGTCGCGCCGCGCCTTGCCTATAGTTCATGTCGTCTCGTCTCCGCCGGACCGTGGCGGTCCTCTGCTTCGCACGACGAGCTTGCGACACCGGCCCTGCGCGAGGCTGGCGGACCGGATCCTCGTGGGCGCGGGATCAGGAGTAGGAGCGCACCAGGCTGCCGACGAGCATGTTCCAGCCGTCGATGAGGATGAAGAAAAGGATCTTGATCGGCAGCGAGATGACGGCCGGCGGCAGCATCATCATGCCCATCGACATGGTCAGCGTCGACACGATGAGGTCGATCACCAGGAAGGGCAGCGCGATGAGGAAGCCGATCTCGAAGCCGCGCCGGATCTCGGAGATCATGAAGGCCGGAATCAGGATCCGGAGGTCGACGGTGTTGCGGTCGGTGCCGGTCTTCAGGTCCTCCTTGGCGAGATCGTCGAAGAGCTTCAGGTCCTTGTCCCGTACCTGGGCGAGCATGAACTCGCGGAACGGCTGGGTGATCTTGCCGAACGCCTCGGTCTCGGTGATCTGGTTGTCGAGCAACGGCTTGAGGCCGGTGTTCCAGGCCTGGTCGAAGGTCGGTGCCATGACGTAGAAGGTCATGAACAGGGCCAGGCTGATCAGGATGATGTTGGCCGGCGTGGTCTGCAGGCCGAGGCCGGAGCGCAGGAACGAGAAGGCGATGGCGAAGCGGGTGAAGCTCGTCACCATCACCAGCAGACCGGGCGCGATCGAGAGCACCGTCAGCAGGCCGACGAGCTGCACGATGCGACCACTCGCCGTGCTCCCGGCCTGCGGCAGGACGTTGCCGAGGTCGAGGGTCTGCGCCGCCGCCACCGCCGTCATGCCGAGGAGGCAGACGGCGCACCACCACACAAGCCTCATTGCACGACCAGCATCTCGATCATCAGCTCCCGCACATGGCCGTCGGAGCGCAACGAGGCACGCTCGTTCAGATCCTCGCGCAGGCTCTGCAGCCCCGTGGCCCCCTGGAGCTGCGCCATCGTCAGGGTCTTCACGAAGGCCAGGATGTCCTGGCCGATCCTCGCCGCCATGACGTCGGCCTGCGGTACCTCGCTTTTGTCGTAAACCATCGCGGTTTGCAAGCGCACCCAGGAGCCGTCAGGATAGGAGAGGTTGGTGACGATGGGCGCGAGCTCCTTGACCGTCTGCGTGGTGGCGGACGGGGCGACGGCCTCCGCCTTCGCCGGCACGGCGCCGGCATGAAGCGCGGAGACGATCTGCGTGCCGATCAGGGCGCCGCCGCCGCCCGCGACGAGGGTCAGCACCAGCATTGGCACGATGGTGCCCATCAGCAGGCTCGGTTTCTCGTCGGATGCGGCCATGCCGACCATTCCTCCTGCGCTAGAAGGGCTTGAGGGCGTTGTAGATCTGGTGACCCCAGCTCGGCTGCTGCATCTCGCTCATGCGGCCGTGTCCGCCGTAGGACACCCGGGCTTCCGCGACCTTGGTATAAGGGATCGTATTGTCCTTGGAGATGTCGCGCGGGCGCACGACGCCGGCGATCTCGAGCACCCGGAGCTCCTGGTTGACCCGCACCTCCTGGGAGCCGCTGATCAGCATGTTGCCGTCCGGCAGCACGCCGGTGACGACGGCGGCGACCGAGACGCGGATCTTGTCCGACCGGTCGATGCTGGTCGTCCCCTTCGATTCGGTCGATGAATCGAGGTTGAACTGGGGCGAGGCCTTGAAGGGCGAGGCGCCGATGCCGGTGTTGAGGGTGAAGCCGTTGCCGATCGTCGCCTCGTTCTTGAGGTCGGAATTGTTGCCGAGCGTGGCCTTCTCGTCCATGTCGATGGTGACGGTGAGCACGTCGCCGACGCGCGTCGCCCGCGGATCGCGGAACAGGTTGGCGCGATCGTCGTCCCAGAGCGATTGCGGCGAGGATCGCGGCGGCGCCGGAAAGCCGTATTGCGCGAAGCCCGAGACGTCGGACTGCAGCCCCCGCCCGACGGGCGACAGTTCGGGGGTGTGGTTGATGTCCTGGATCGGCGTCGACGAACAGCCACCGAGCCAGATGAGACAGGGCAGGAGCCCCACTAGGGCCTTCATGACTTCTTCTCGCCGGCCGGAGAAGACATCAGGCTGGTCATGGTGGTGACGATCTTGGCCGCCCGCTCCGGCGTGATCTCGTTCAGGATGGCGCTGGCCTTCTGGGCCGTGAGCTGCGCCAGCACGGCGGCGGCGGTGTCGTCGTCGAGCACGGAAAGCTGGGTCGCGGCGACCTCGGGCCGCATATGCGCATAGATGTCGACCAGCGCGGTCTTGGCGCGTTTCATCGCATCGTCGTAGTGGTCGAGCACGGCCTTGTACTCGGCCTGCTTGGCCTGGAGTTCGCTGACGCGCTGCTTCATCTGCGCTTCAAGATCGGTCAGTTTCTTGGATTGCCAGGCGAACCGCGCGTCGGCCGCGGCGGCGGCGATGTTCTGGCAGTATTTCTGCGCGTCGGTGAGCGGCGCGGAGGGCGCGGGCTTGGCGGACGGGGTCGGGGCGGCGGCCGGGGTGGGCGCGGCATTCTGCGCCACCTCGACGGGCGCCGGCGGCAGCCGCAGCGGATCCGACGTGCCGGCCCTGGCCGACAAGGCGCAAAGGACCGAAAGGGCCACGCCGGCCGCGAGAAGAAAGCGCGTCATCATCACAGGGTCCCGGCGGTTTAGTCGTTCACGACTGTGGCGGTTCGAGCTTGCGCCCGGCTGGCCGGGTCTGCGCCCGGCTGGCCGAAGCGGTGCCTTGCGCTACTGCGCCACGATTTCGGCCTGCAACGCACCGGCGGTCTTGATCGCCTGCAGGATGGCGATGATCCCGCTCGGCTTCAGCCCGACCTGGTTCAGCCCCTTGACCAGCGTCCTCAGGTCGGTGCCGCCCAGCATGGTGATGTGGCCCTCCGCCTCGTGCGACTGGATGGTGGTGTTCGGCACCACCACGGTCTTGCCGCGGGAGAGCGGCGCCGGTTGCGAGACGGTCGGGGTCTCGGTGATCCTGACCGTCAGGCTGCCCTGGGTAACGGCGACGGTCGAGACCTGCACGTCCTCGCCGATCACCACCGTCCCGGTGCGCTCGTCGATGACCACCCGCGCCGGCATGTCGGGCTCGACCGTCAGGTCGCCGATCTCCGACATGAAGCGGGTCGTGTTCAGGCCCGGCGGGCAGATGAGGGCGACATGCCGCAGATCCTGTTCCTGGGCGACCTTGAGGTGGAAGTGGCGGCGCGCGAAGGCATTGATCGCGTCGGCGATCCGCACCGCGGTCTTGAAGTCGGGGTTCTTGAGCTCGAGCGTCAGCGCCCCGGAACTGGCGAACGTATTGGGCGCCTCCCGCTCCACGATGCCCCCGTTGGGAATGCGGCCGGAGGTCGGCACGCCCTGGGTATAGCTCTCGGCCTGGCCGGTCGAGGCCGAGCCCGACACCGAAATGGCGCCCTGGGCGACCGCATGGGTCTGCCCGTCGCCACCCATCATTGGCGTCATGACGAGCGTGCCGCCGAGCAGCGAAGTCGCGTCGCCCATGGCCGACACCGTCACGTCGAGCGGCGTGCCGCGGCTGGCCAGCGGCGGCAGGTTGGTCGTGACGATGACGGCGGCCACGTTGCGGGCGCGCAGCGGCGTGCCGCGCACGTTGACGCCCATCTTGTCGAGCATCGACTGCATCGCCTGTTCGGTGAACGGCGCGTTGCGCAAGGTGTCGCCCGTTCCGAGCAGTCCCACCACGAGGCCGTAGCCGACGAGCTGGTTGTCGCGCATGCCGCCGAGGGAGGCGATGTCCTTGATGCGCACCGCCGCCTCGGCCGGCAGGCAGGCCGCGAGCGGTGCCACGGCGCAGAGGCCGAGCGCCAGAAAGGCCAGGGATCCGCGCATCATCAGCCGTTGCCCACCCGCACCGATCCGTCGCTCTGGATCGTACCCGACACCGTGAGGCCGCTCTCGCGGTTGCGCAGCGGAATGACGTCGCCGGTGCCCCCGGACTGGAGCGCCGACGCATAGGTCGAGATGGTCAGGCCGCCCTCGACGAAAGTGACGCGGACCATGGCGCCGGCGGCCACGATCTTCGGCTCGCCGATGGCGTTGCCGGCGATCGGCAGGCCGGGCAGCAGCGTGCGCCGCGCCGATTTGCCGACGAGCGCGGCGCGGTCGAGGATCGAGTTCGCCTGGCCGGCGAAATCCGAGGGCAGCTCGCGCTCGGTCAGCATGCCCTCGCGGATCACGTCGCCCGGATAGATCACGACGGCGGGAACCGGCACGACCTGCCCGGCCAGCGCGGGCGCCTGGCCCGCGACAACCATGACGGCGAGCGCCAAGGCCGTCCTCAGGCATGCCCGGCCTCGCAGCAGCATTCGGCTCATTCAGCGGATCCCCTTCGACAAGGTGTCGCCCATCTGGTCGGCGGCCTGGATCACCTTGGAGTTCATCTCGTAGGCACGCTGCGCCGAGATGAGGTCGGTGATCTCCTTGACCGGATCGACGTTGGAGGCTTCGAGATAGCCCTGGCTGATCGTCGCGTAGCCGGGGTCGGCGGGCACGCCGACGACCGGCGTCCCGGAGGCGGGCGATTCACGGAGCAGGTTGTCGCCGAGATGTTCGAGCCCCGCGTCGTTGGCGAACATGGCGATGGTCAGCTGGCCGAACTGCGTCGGCGTCTGGGCGCCCGCGACCGTGCCACTGACGATGCCGGACTGGCTGATCGTCACGTTGGCCGTGTTCGGCGGGATGATGATCGCCGGCGAGATGAGGTTGCCGTCGAGCGTGACGAGCTGTCCGCTGCCGTTGATGTTGAAGGCACCGGCCCGCGTATAGAGGGTCTCGCCGCTCGGGCTGGTGACCTGGAACCAGCCGTTGCCCTGCAAGGCGAGGTCGAAGGTGTTGCCGGTCTGCGTGAGCGTTCCCTGCGTCTGCAGGCTGCGGACGGCCACCAGCTTGACGCCGAGACCGAGCTGGGCGCCTTCCGGGATCGTATTGTTGTTGCCGCGGCTCGACACGCCGTTGGCGCGCTGCGCCTCGTAGAGCAGGTCGCTGAATTCAGCCTTGCCGCGCTTGAATCCCGTCGTGTTGATATTGGCCAGGTTGTTGGCGATGACCTCGACGTTGGTCTGCTGGGCCGACATGCCCGTGGCGGCGATCGCGAGCGCTCTCATTCAGATCGTCCCCTGGATCACGCCGCGTCCGGATCCCACCGACCCGAAAGCGCGGCCATGATCTATTTTCGTAACTCGAAGCATGATGTCACCCGAAGGCCCGGACCGGCGTTTCGGCATCGCGCTCTAGATCGACATACGCGTGATTTCCTGGAAGGCCGCGACGGCCTTGTCGCGCACCGCCAGGGCGGTCTGCAGGTTCTCCTGCGCCGACATCACCGACTGAACCACCGATTGGACGTTGGCGTTGCCCTGCAGGCCCTGGACCGCCGCGCTTTCGGCGGACTTCATGCTGCCGACCGTGTCGGAGGCCATCTGCGAGAGCATCTGGCCGAAATCGCCGCCCGCGCCCGCCGCGGTCTGGGCGGCGGTGGCGGCGGCCGTCTTGGCCGCGGAGACGATATCCGTGGGAGAGGCCATCGAAAGGCCGGCGGAGACGAGGGGCAAGGCTGCGATCATGATGAACTCTTCAGGAGGTCGATGGTCATGGAGACGAGGTCGCGGGATTGCTTGAAGACCTGCAGGCCGGCCTCGTAGGACCGGTTCGCTTCGCGCATGTCCGCCATTTCGGTGATGAGGTTGACGTTGGGCAGCTTGACGATGCCGTTGGCGTCGGCCGCCGGGTTGCCCGGGTCCTGCTCGGTCTGGAACGCGGAAGGGTCGGTGCCGACGTCCTTCACCGCGACGACGTCCATGCCCGAGACCTTGTCGAGCTCGCTCTCGAAGGTGATCGTCTTGCGACGATAGGGGTCGGCGCCGGGGGTCGCGCCGGTCGATTGCGCGTTCGCCATATTCTCCGAGATCACCCGCAGGCGGGCCGATTGCGCGGCGAGGCCGGAGCCGGCGATCCGGAGCGAGGCTTGCAGGGCGTCCATCATGGCGCGTCAGCTCCTCACGCTCGCCATCAGCATGCCGTGGAAGGCCTTGACGAGGCTGGCGTTGAGCGAGAAGGCCCGGTTGACGTCGCTCGCCTTGATCATCTCCTGCTCGATGCTGACCGAATTGCCCGACTCGGTCGTCTCCCAGGGGTTGTCGGCCTTAGCGACCGCCTTTTGTTCCTCGGCCGGGTCGAGCGCCAGGTGGGCCGCGTTGGTCGAGGCCAGCTGCATCTGCGTCCGATCCAACACTTCGGCGAAGGGCTGGACCGTCTGCGCCTTGTACCCGGGCGTATTGGCGTTCGACACGTTCGAAGCGATCACCGCCTGGCTGGTGGAGAGCCAGCGCGCCTGCCTGGCCGCAAGATCGAAGAGGTGAATGGGGTCCAAGGCGGCAGGTCCGGGTGGTGTTTGCGGTCTGCGGTGACGCTGCCGGTCGAAGCTTGCACGAACCTGTTCATCACCTGGAGAATTCAGGCATTTACCTTTTATAAACCAATGCATCTTCTGCGCTAAGAACACACAAGGTCATCATCTCTCTGCCATGGAGAAAGAATTCGTGCTTCGTAAAGACATTCTTAACGCTTTAACCTCACCGGGATGAACGGGATATTGGCCTAGATCTTCCGGCCTGTGCCGAAATGAGACGCAGGGTCAGGGCCAGGAGGCAGCGAAGCCTTAATCGATGTTGCGGAAGAGTTAACGCCTGAAACGATTTGTTAAGCATGTTCGGCTAAAAAAGACCTCAACGACGAACCGGATCGGGCGGTCGTTAACCGCTTCGACACTCCTTCGACAGGGCGCAGAACATGCTAGTTCTCATCGACGACCGTGAAATCGTGGCGTCCGGCTATGCCGGCGGCTTCCGGGGCGAAGGGGTTTCGACCATCGGCTTCTGCCCGTCGGATTTCCGCGAATGGGTCGCCACGGCGGCGGAACACGACCTCGCCGCGGTCGAAGCCTTCCTGATCGGCAATTGCCCCGACCGCATGTCCTACCCGCGCGCCATCCGCGAACGATCACGTGCGCCGATCATCGCCATCAACGAGGTCCATTCGCTCGAACAGACGCTCGACCTCTTTGCCACCGGCTTCGACGACGTGGTGCGAAAGCCGATCCACGTGCGCGAGCTCCTGGCCCGCGTCGACGCGATCCGCCGGCGCGCCGTCCTCAAGGACGACGAGTTCGTGTTCGGCGAGATCCGGGTGTTCTTCGACGGTCGCGACCCGGAGGTCCGCGGCGAGCCCCTGCCCCTGCCGCGCCGCGAACGCCGCATCTTCGAATATCTGGTCAAGAACCGCGGCCGTCGTGTCAACAAGACGCAGATCTTCAATGCCATCTACGGCATCTTCGACGACAACATCGAGGAGAACGTCGTCGAAAGCCACGTCAGCAAGCTGCGGAAGAAGCTCCGGGCCAAGCTCGGCTACGACCCGATCGAGTCGAAGCGCTATCTCGGCTATTGCCTGGAAGACGCATCCAGCGCGACCCGATCGACGCACGCGCCCGCCGGCAACTACGCCGAGACGCTCGTCGACGCGCTGGCGTGAGGCGCAGGCCCGCTCACCCGATGGGCGTGAAGACACGCAACCGGTGACCGTCGGGGTCGAGCGCCACGAAGGTCCGGCCAAAATCCATATCGGCCGGCTCCTGCAGGATTTTCAAACCGCGCTTTGCCCAGTCGGCGTGGATCGCGTCGACAGTGCGGCCGGGCTCGCTGCCGTCCGTCGTGAAGCCGATCTCCGCGCCCCCGCCCCCTGCCGCCGCGGCGGGCTCGACCGTGTGGCGCGACCACAGGCCGAGCATCACGCCGGGGCGCAGCGGCAGCATCGCGAAGGTCGGCGAGCTTTCGAGGACGGGAGCGGCGAGCAGATCGGCGTAGAAAGTCGCACTCTTCGGCGGCGCATCGACGTAGAGGATGATGAAGCTCGGGTCGGGCATGGCGGTCTCTCCTGCTGGAAAACCCACGCTGCTCCCGGAGCGTGACAGATTCTGTCAGCAGCACGTCAAAACATTCGATCGAGTCCCTCCCGGACCCGCCAGTCGGCGATGAGAATGCGGCGACGCTTCGGCATTGCCGCCCCGGTCGGCTCCGCGCCGGCGATCCGGTCGAGGCGGAAATGGCGGAAGTCGGCGCGGGTCTCGCACCACGCGGCGAGCACCTCCGTGCCCTCGAAGAAGCCGAGCGCCACCGGCCAGACCATGCGCTTGCTGGCCCGGCCGGCCTTGTCGACATAATCGAGCCTGAGCTTGCGCTCGTCCCGCATCGCCTGACGGAGGATAGCGAGCGTCGCCCTGGCGGCCGGCGACGCGGCCGCGAAGGGTGCGGCCAGCAGCCCGTTGGCTCCCACTCCGTCCTCGACCTCCGGCGGCAGCACGGCGACGATCTTGGCCAGCGCATCCGCCGCCGCCCGACCGAGATCCGCGTCGCCGCGCTGCGCGACGAAGCGCAGGCCCAGGATCACCGCGTCGACCTCGTCCGGCCCGAACATCAGCGGCGGTAGGAAGTAGCCGGACTTGAGCACGTAGCCGAGTCCTGCCTCGCCCTCGATCGGCGCGCCCAGGGCGACGAGGGTCGCGATGTCCCGATAGATGGTGCGCAGGGACACGTCGCATTCGGCGGCGAGTTCGGCCGCCGCGACGGGGCGTCGGCGCCGGCGAAGCGCCTGGATCAGGTCGATGAGCCGTGCCGAACGGGACAAGGCCAGGTCCTTGCGCGAGGCAGTCGGGAGCATCGAAAGAGTGCCACAGGCAAGGCAAGGCCGAAACCTGGATTCGACATCGACCCTGCTTGGGATCGCGGCACCGTCGCAGGGCTCCGACTCCAGTTTATCGGCGCGACGGCGCGCGGTGCCGTTTTCTGACGTGGTGACGAGGGATAATCTTAGTCGGAGACACAATCACGATGTGGATTTTCGGCGATTCCACACTTGGGGAAAACAGCCTGTGACCTGCGTCACCGAGCACCAGCTGGAGCGTATGCCGGCCAGGCGGCAGGTCGAGGCGTGTTTCCGTCTGCCCGCCGCCGAAATGAAGATGCTTCTTGTCGGCCGGAATCGGCGCGTTGGGGTCGAGGCGGTCGGTAACGTCGACGAGGAGATGGTGGTGGCCGGCGTCTTTGGCCGTGCTGCCGGCCTGAGTGACGCCCATGCTCTTGAGGCCGAACCGAACGATGAACGGGCCATGGAGCCGGGCCCCATCGACGGGTGAGATGATATAGGCCTGCGCGCCCGCCGGCGACGGGGTGAGAGCCGGCGCCGATGAGGCGCTCGGCGGTGGCGTCGCCGCTGGCGCCGCGGCGGGTGTCTGCTGCGCGTCGGCTCTGCCCGCGCCGAGCCCGGCCAGAATGGCCAGCCCGATCGCCATCGCATGTCGGTTCATCCGCGTCCTCCCCTGTGTCCCCAATCGTCCGATCGACGATCATCAAAGGTCGCGAGCCACCCGGAAACCATGACCGGGGTAGCGGACCTTCGGATCATAGAAATCGCGGTTCGTCAGTCGCAATGCATCCGTCGAACTGTTCCATGCCCCGCCGCGCAGAACCCTCTCGCGACACGCCGGCGACGACCACACCGAGCCGTCGGTCGGCGATCGAGCGTAGGTCTTGTGCCAGCAATCCGCGGTCCATTGCGACACCGCGCCCGTGACGCCCAGCAGACCGAAGGGATTCGGTTGAAACCTGCGTGGCTCCGGTGCGACGTCCGACGGCGCGCCGCAGGTCAGGCAGGGCGACAGGTCGGCACGAAAATGGTCGCCCCACCAATATCGGGTCGTCGTTCCCCCATGGGCCGCGAACTCCCATTCGGCCTCGCTCGGCAATCGGTAGGCATTGCCCGTCTTATGTGAGAGCCAAGTCACATAATCGGCTGCGTCATCGAAGCTGAGGTTGTGCGCGATCGAGGTCGGATCGCCGCCAGCCTCGTAATGGCAAGCCTTGTCGGCGACGCAGCGGCCCCACTCGGCGACGGTGACCGGCGCGGTTCCGATCGCAAAACCCTTCACCGCAACTTTGTGGATCGGCCGTTCGGTGGGATCGGCGTTGCTGCCCATCCTGAACGCGCCCGGCCCGATGACGGTCAGTTGGGGACAGGTTGGGCAATCCTGAAATGTAGCGCCGGGCGCCAGCGAGGCGGCGGCGACCGGGGCCGCGGCTACGGTAGCGGTAGGCGTCGAGCTCGGCTGCGGTCCGGCACCGGCGGTCGCTGTCGCCCTGGTGGGATCCGCCATCTCGCCTGACGGCGGCGTCCCCGCTGCATCCGTGCTGCGGGACGGCGGCACGGCGGAAGGAGCATTCGGCACGGGCGAAGGCTGTGGCTGCGCTTCGATGATCGGCTGAGTGGGAGCGTTGGACGGCACGCTGCGAATGATCGCGTCCGCCGGTGCGGTGCTGGCCTTCGCCGGCGGCTCCGACGGCGAAGCGGGCCGAGGCGGCGATGCCTCGGGCAGCGCGGGGACCGAGCCAGCCCCAGGCGCCGATGGGGCCGGGGCAATCTCTTTCTGCCGGTCGTCGCCGCCGCCGGCCGCGTCGGGCGGCCTGTCGCTGGGCCGCTCCTCTCCGCTGGCGGCAGACGGTGGACCATCCGCGACCTTTGCGGCGGGAGGTTCGGGCGGCTTTGGGTTTGGGCTTGGCACGGCGGGGTCTGCCGCGGGCGGCGGAACGGGGGGAAGCGCGGGGCCCCCGCTGGACGACGCAGGAACCGTCTGACGGTCTGCCTCCGTCCCGCTCGGTGGCGGCGCCGGAAGTTTTGGTCCGGTCGCGTTCGGCGGGATCGGTTTCGAGGCCTCGACGGCCGCCGATGTTGCTATCCTCGTGTCATGCTCCGGTCTGAGATACTCGTAAGCGATGCCCCCCGCACCGAACAGCAACGCGACGAGCGCGATGCCCGCCGCCATTTTCCAAGCGAGAGACTTCGGGGGCGCCATGGCCGAAGGCGCCGCTGCCGTCGTCCCCCTGGTGTCGATTGCGCCTTTTGCGAGGACCACGACGTCGCGCATGCTGGCGGGCCGGTCCTTCGGATGCGGCTGGAGCAAAGGCGCGAGGATGAGACGCAACCGGGGATCCACGGCGCTCAGATCCGGCACGACCTGCCGCTTCTGGACCATGCTGACGTGGGTGCCGCCCATATCGATAGGGGAGCCGGCCGCGGCGGCCGCGAGCGTCAGGCCGAGGCTGTAGATATCCGATTTGCTCGACACGACGCCTTCGAAAAGCCCGACCTGTTCGGGCGAAACGAAGTTCAGCTTGCCGGCAAAGCTCGCCCCGATGACACTATCCCCGCCAAAAGCGCTCCGCGCGATACCGAAATCGATGATCTTCGCCTTGGACGGGTCGCCGTTCGGCAGATACACGTTGTCGGGGGCGATATCGCGATGCACGATCCCGAGGTCGTGCGCGACGGCCATACCCGAGGCCAGTCGCTCCATCATCGTCAGAATGTCGGCGACGCTGAGGGGCGCGCGCCGCAGGGTCTGTGTCAACGACTCGCCTTCGATCAGTTCCATGGCGAGATAGGGACGGCGCAGAACCGGATCCGTGGCCGAGATGTAGTAGCGGATGATGGCTTCGTGCTGCAGCTTGTAAAGTGCAGAGGCTTCTTTCCGAAACAGCGCAACAAAGGTCGTGTCGGTGGCGAACTCCCACCGGATCAGCTTGATCGCGACCTTGTCGCCGGTATCGATGGTATGGCCGCGATAGACTTCGCCCATGCCTCCCGTCGCGATCAGCTCCTCGATCTCGTAGACGCCGCTGAGTTGCGTGCCTGGTGCGAGAACCCCGCGCGACGCACCTATGACGGTGGGCAGAAGGGTCATCGGCCATGTCCCTCCGATATGCGCATCGGCCCGGCAAGGAAGCGGACGACGACGACCGAGACATCGTCGCTTTCGCCACGTTTCAGCGCGAGGTCCACCAAGGCGTCGCAGGCTCGCTGGGGAGCGTGTGTCTGCACGAACTCCTGGATCTCGTCGTGGTTGACGAAAGTGGTCAGGCCGTCGCTGCACAGAACGAAGCCGTCGTCACGCTCGATTGGCCCGCTGATCGTGGCGAGATCGATGGTTTCCCGAGCGCCGACGGCCCGGGTGACGATGTTCCGTCGCGGCCAGGTCATGGCGCTTTCGGCGTTCAGGACCCCCTGGTCCACGAGTTCCTGAACCTCGGAATGGTCATGCGACAGTTGCTTCAGCCTACCATCTCTGAGGTGATAGATTCGGCTGTCGCCGGCCCATAGGCCGAAATATCGGTCTTCCCGAACCAACAGGGCTGCGACCGTCGAGCCGCTGACCTGTCGCCGATCAGCGGCGAGCGTCCAGATTTCCCGGTTGACGCGTTCCAGGCAGCGTTTCAGCGGGTCGAGACCGACCGCTGCCGCGTGCTGTGCTACGGTGCACAGCCGTTCGGCGATCAACGTGCTGGCCTTGGCGCCGTTGACGTGACCGCCCATCCCGTCCGCGACGGCGAAGACGCCGTGTTCCGGCATGACGACACAAGCGTCCTCGTTGCAGGCGTGCTTCTCTCCGCAATGCGTGGAGGACGCTGCTGAAAACACCGTCGAACTCCGTACCGGCAAAAGAGCCAATCGAGCAGCATAATGATGGAAAGAATCCGGTTGGCAAGGATGCCATTTCGGCGGCACTGAACTGTTGGCTTCTTACGGGAACGATCACAGGCGATCCGGGACCTGGCCGGTGCCCGACCTGGAAAATTCCCGGGTATTGCAGGAAGATCAATCCAAAAATTGTCAGATTTTCCGATGGAGTTGCAGCAGAATATTGACTACGTCCCGGCAGTATTTTTTGAATTCCGCTGGAAAGTTGATTGATGATAAGAATATTGGTGCGCGCCGCGATATCTCATCGTTTGGCGACCACGGAACAACGGTGGAAATGATCATATGATGCTGTAGGATTGGACGAAGCAGTCGCGGCGCGTGCGCGCTTACCCGATCAGTACCGTGAAACATCCGAGCACGATGGTGCCGCCATGCGCCGTCGGATCGCCGAGCCGCGCGGCCGGCTTGCCGCCGATGAGCACGGTGACGGAGCCCATGGCGATGACGTCGGGCGGCCCGACGCAGGTCGCCATGTCGCCGATCCCGGCGGCCGGCATGCCGCCGATCAGCACGGTCGGCGCGCCGGGCCCCACGATGGGGCCGCCGACATGCGGGATCGGAGGCAGCCCCGGCGTCAGCATCGGGCAGACGTGCATGTCGGTCAGTCGGGCCGCGGGCTGTCCCAAAGCTTAGCCTTTTCGCCAGGGCGTGCACCAATGACCAGCTTGGCACGGCCGCCATGATGGCGGCAAGCCGCTCCGGCCGCCGCCGGCCTCAGGGCGGCTTGCAGATCCCGGTATATTGCGACACGAGCGGAATGTGCCCGACCAACCTCTGGCGCGAATAGGCAGCCGGAATGGCGTCGTCCTGACGGTCGCGGGTGAACAGCGACAGCGTGGCGAGGTCGTCGACCGCGCCCGTATCGACGAGAAGCATCTCGCCCGACTGCACCACCAGGGCCGCGACGCCTGCCCGCTCGTCGCCGATGATGACGCCCCGATCGGCCGCCACGTCCGCCGGCGACAGGACGACCGATAGCGCGATGCTGCCGCCCACAGGTCCGCTGATGTAGTCGAGCCGCTGGAACTGGCCGGTCTGCACCGCCTTCAGCACGCAGGCGAGGTTCGGCGGAACGGCCGGCCCGTCGGCCAGCGCGGGGAGTGGGCCGAGGGGCAGGGCCGCTGCTATGCCGACGAGCGCCGCGGTCCACCGGCCATGGAAACGCGCGAGCGGCTGCAGCCTAGGTCTCACGGTAGAGCGTGCCCCAGTCGGCCTGCCAGACATTGTCCGGATCGACGACGACGACGGCGGCCTTGATATCGTTGGCGAGTGTCACAGCCGAGCGGAACGCGTCCTTCGCCGGCCCCTCGGTACCGACCTGGTCCTGCGTGAAACGGCCGCCGCTGATCGCCATCGGGCAGGTCAGGAAGCCGATGGCGACACCTGCCTTGCGGACGAGGAACAAGGTGATCGCGTCCTCCTGGCGCCCGTCGACCTGTTCGAAACGATTCTGGCTCATGGCAGCGGTCTTTCGGGTACGGGAGGTGGGGTGGGGTCGGCAAGGGCGTCGGGCGGGAGGTCGCCGGTCACGCTGGCCGGCGCTCCCGACAGCACGAGCCGCCCGGGTCGCGCCTCGACGACGATCGGGCGCGGCGGCGCCGATGACGCGGCCGCGAGCGGTCGGGGCGGCGGATGCGCGGAGTGCCAGGCCTGCCACGAGGCTGCGAGGACCGCGACGTCGCGGCCGAAGGCGGCCTCCTCGGTGGCCTTCAGAGCGGGGTCGGTCAGCGCCGCCGCGCTCGGCCGATACGCGAAGGGACCGGCGACGCTCTTGGCCGCGACCTGCTCGGCCAGGCTGAGCCTGACATAATCCGCAACCGAGAGAGCGGGTGGGGCCGCCGGTTTCTCGCTCGGCGGGTTCGGCGCGGCGGGCGGGGGCGCCGCGGCGGCTTTGGGAGGGCTTTCGCGGGCGGGCTTTTGGGGACCGGCAGGCGGCGAGCTTTCGGCCGGCGGCAGGCTTCCAGCGACAGCGGGCGGCGGCCCCGCATCCTCCACGGCCGTGGCCGGCTTCGACGCGCCGGCGGCGGCTTGTCCGGGTTCGTCGGACATCTTGTGCACGGTGACATAGTCGCGCAGCGCCGGCGGCGTCCCGACGCCTTGCCTGGGGTTGGGCAGGATCTCGCCCGGATCCGGCTGGGTGAAGTCGTAATTGTGCCGCGTCGTGGCATCCTTCACGGGTTCGGCCGCCCGCGCCGCGGGCACCGGACAGAGGGCCGCCACCGCGACCAGGAGCCAGCCGCATGCTCGCTTCATGCGCCGCTCACACCGCACCGATGACCACCAGCGGGCCGTCGAAGCTCAGATAGAAGATCATGTTGGTGGCGGCACTCGCCTCGGCCTTCGGGACCGAGAAGGATAGATTGCCGAAGACGATGCGGCCCGTGCTGTCGCGACGAAGCGATCCCTTGACCGGCAGGGAATGGTCGTAGAGCCAGTCGATGTCCTGGCCCTTGGGCCTGAACATGGCGAGGCCGAACCAGTCGAAATCGAGCTTCGCCCGGGCGAGCATCGCCTTGTCCGACGGATCGACGCGGACATTGAGGAAGCGCAGGTCGTAGACGAAGTTGCCACCCGCCTCGTGGCACAGTACGACGCCGCTCGCCATCACGCCCCAGCTCGCGCCCTGCACCTTGAACGGCATCTCTTCGCCGTCGGGGCAGGTCTGCGTCGGTTTGCCGAACTGCAGCCAATAGGGCGTTTCGGCGGCCCGGCCCGTCACCGCCCCGAGAAGCATGACCAGGCAGGTGGCCGGGGCGAGGCTTCGCCTAGCGGATCGCGACCGAACCGTCCGGGTTGACCACCAGCGTGGCGGCATGAACCCTCTCCTTGGCTTTGTGCAGCGTCCGCGGCGGCAGGTCCCGCTTGCCGCTCCGGTCGAAGATGCTGCCCTTGACCTCTACATCGTAGCCGTCCGGCAGCGCGTTGGCGACATAGTCGATCTTATAGTCTCCCGGGGTGGCGGCCGCATCCTGCCAGAGTTCCACCGCCGGCCCGCTGGTCATGTCGTAGCTGAGTTCGGCGCTCGATTGCGGGTAGTCGCGCCGCCCCTCGTTGTTCTTGAACCAGTAGAATTCGTCGCCGGCCGGGTCGGTCACATGCAGGTCGACGTCGGCGCCCGGCACGACCCATTTGATGCCGACGACCAGGAACGGCTTCGAGACCGCCGTCTTGAACTTGTCGAGCTCCTTCTGCAACGCGGCAACGCGCGCGGCATCGTCGCCGGCTTTCGCCTGCACCTTCGCCACCTCCGCCTGCTGCGCCTGGAGCTTGGCCTCGGCGGCCTCGGCGGCCGTCTCCTGCTGCTTCGCCTCGGCCTGCGCCTTCGACAGCTCGGCCTGCGTGGCCGTGAGTTCTGCCGCCGCCTTCTGGTCCTTCATGTAATAGGGAAACAGGATGATGGCGACGAGGATGAAGGCACCGAGCGCGGAGGCGAAGAGATCGAGCGCCGAGATGCTGAAGATCTCGATATGCCGGTTGGGTCGTCGCATCGCCGTCCCTACCAGACGAGCGCCGCCGCGGCGGCGCAGACGAGGACAAGCACGATGGCGAGGGGCAGCAGCAGCCGAAGGCCGGCGCGCGATGGAGGCGCGGCGAGCGGGGTCGCGAGCGGGGACGGGGTCTCGAATCCGCCGATGGTCACGACCGAGCAATTGTCCTGCTTCGGATCCTGCCTGCGGTCCACCGCCTCGATCAGCGCGGTGCCGAGCGCCTCGGGCCCTTCGGCCGAATGTTTCTCGACAAGGGCCAGGATGTCGTCGCCGGACAGCGTCAGCAGGCCGTCGGATGCCAGGACCAGGGCATCGCCCGGCTCGAGACGAAGCGGGTCCGGGCTGCAATCGACCAGCGCGAGTTCGCCGCCGTTGATGGCCGAGCGCAGCAGGTTGCCCTGTCGGCCGCCGCTAAAGCCCGGCAGGCTCCGCAGCGAATGATCCTCGTTGAGCCGGCGGAGGCCGCCGGCGCGGCAGAGCAGCAGCACCGAATCCCCGACGCTGATCCAGGCGACGCCTTGGGGCGACACATGGGCCGCAACGAGCGTCGTGCCCATGCCGCTGCGATCCGGATGGCCGTGCTGCACCTCGGCGATCGCCAGGTTGGCCTCGCTGAGCGCCCCCCGCAAGGCCGCCTCCAGGCCCCTCGGATCGAAGCGAAGGCGAAGGAAGGCGGTGGCGAATGTCTTCGCCACCGTCTGGCTGGCGAGGGCGCCCGCTGCGTGGCCGCCCATGCCATCGGCTACGAGAGCCAGGAGTTCCGTCCCATCGGACAGGACTTCGAGGATGGACGTATCCTGCTGGCTCGCGCGCGTGCCGAGCAGGGCTCCGGCCCAGGTTTTCGGCCGAGTGGCGGTCTCGAACCCTGGCGCGGGACGCGGTCCGCATGATGCGGAGGAGGCAGGGCGGGCCGCCATCGTTCAGCCTCGAGGTCGCATCATGGGCGTGTGTCAGGGCCCCGCCGCTGCGGCGAGGGCACCAGAACCGTAGCGTCCTCGGGGACGGAGCGTGGCGTCGCCCGGTCGTCGGCGGCGCGGCGGGTGGCGTCGTCATCATTCTGCGGCATCCGCAGTGATCCGCGAGTCGGTGGCGCCGGCGGCGTGCCGGGCTGCCGGGCCGCATCGTCGCGCGCCGGCCATGCCATCCGCTGCGTGGCGGCGTTGCGCACATCGCCCACGGAACTTGCGTCGGGCGCACCGTCGCGGAAAAACGCCGCGCCGACCGGCCCGGACGGCGGCCCGGAGACGAGCCGCGTCGCATCATCCTCGACATCGTCCACGGGCGGCCGTCTCGTCGCATCCGCCGCACCGTGGCGATCGCCTGGACGAAGTCCCGCCGATCCGCCGGCACCCGCGCGCCCGAAAACCCGCCCCATCAATCGCCGCAGCAATCCCGACACAGCAGACCGTCCAGGTTTCAGAGAATTCAGGCTTTCGGCACGTAGAGTCGGTTGATCAGATTGTCGAGGCAATATTGCCCCGAAAGGTTGAGCGCGTGCTCCTCCCTGGCCTGGACCACGTTCTGCCACAGCAGCAGGACCGCCGCCATCAGCAGGGCCACCAGGGTGCCGTCGAAGGAGACGGCGAGCCGCGAGGTGACCTCGGTCAGCAGCGTCGGGTCCTGGAAACGGCCCGGTTCGCCCGCATAGGACAAGGCATGGCCGATACCGATCACGGTGCCGATGAAGCCGAGCGAGGGGATGAGCCAGGTGACGTAGCGCAGCATGGCATAGTGAAGGTCGACCTCGTGCGAGAGGAGGTCAAGCGTCGTGTTCATCAGCGAAGCGCATTGCTCGACCGACGAGCTGATCTGGAACTGCAGCACGCAGCGCGAGATGAGCCGGGGCAGGAACGCCTGCTCGGCATAGCCCTGTTCGCGCACGCGCCGGAAAATCTCGGGAAGATCGTGGCCCTGCAGCACGACGCGCGAGTCTTCGGGGAGGTAGCGCAGCTTGAGCTGGCGCATCGCGATGGAGGTCGCCCGGATCCGCAGCAGCAATTCACCCGTCGCGATCGAGAAGACGACCCACATGCAGTTCTGCACGGAAAACGGATAGATCAGGCCGCCGCGGTCGATCATGATCTTGGCGGCCTTGTCGGGCAGCACGTAGTAGAGCAGCACGCAGAGCAGCACGCCCACCACCGCCATGACGAGGGCGACGAGCGGGCGCAGGCGGTCGAGATTCGCCCGGCGCTTCGTGGCGGCGGGGTTCGGCATCCGCCCTTTCTGATCGAGCGCGTCCGAGCGGAGCGCGTTCATCGCCGTCTCACCACGATCGCGCCCGTCTCCGGATCGCGCTCGATCGCCGCCCCCGCCTCGGCCGACGGCGGCTTCCGACGGCGCAGGAGATCCTCGACGGAGGTTTCGAAGGCGCCGAACCGCACCCGGTCGGCCCCTCTGACGCGGCTGCTGGTGATTCTCCTCCAGCCTTGCGGCTGGAACACGAAGGTGCCGCTCGTACTGTCAAGATCGTCGAGCAGGTAGAGCTGCGCGCCGACCTCGCAAAGGTTCGCGTGACGGCGCGACACGGTGGGGTCGTCGATCACGAGGTCGCAATTGCCGTGCCGACCGACGAGCCATGTGGTCATGCGTCACGACCTCACTTCCTGCCCTTATTCGCCGCCCGGACCGTCACCGTGATCGGTTTGGACATGATTGGCGGATCGAACTGCATATGGTTGGAATCGGCGAAGACGAGTTGCAGGGTGTGCTTGCCCGGCGGCAGCGTGATCCACCCTTCCGTCTGCCCGTCGCCGTAATGGATGTGGTTGAAATCGGCGGGGATGATCTCGTCGGGTTTGGGCGCTGGCGTGTCGATCAGAAGGTGGTGGTGACCGGTGTTCGTGCGATCGACGCTGGTCGGGGCGACGCCCATGCCGGTCAGGCCGAACTGCACCAGGATCTTGGACCCGACCACCGCGCCATCGCGAGGCGAGACGAAATAGACGGCGGCCTCTTTCGGGGAGTTGCGGCGCCGGAGCGGCGCCTCCTCGGGTTGCGGCGGCGGGGCGGTTGGCGCGGCAGCGGGCGCGGGAGCAGCGACAGGCGGAGGCGGAGCCGCCGCCGCGGCTTGCGTGACCACCGTGATATGGATCTTCTTCGAGAAGACCGGAGGATCGAACGAGATATGATTGGCGTCCGCCATCAGGAGCTGCAGCGTATGCTCCCCCGGGGGCAGGGTGATCATGCGCTCGGTCTCACCGGCGCCGAAATGAATATGGTCCAGATCCGCGGGGATCTCGCGGTCGAACGGCGGCAGGTCCGAATCCACGATGATGTGGTGATGGCCGGCGTTCGGAAAATCGACGCCGGCAGGCGCCACCCCCATGTGGCGCAGGCCGATCCTGACGTTGAAGGTCTCTGGAACCTTCGCGCCGTCGGCGAGGTCGATGAAATAGACCTCGGCGCCCGGAGCCGACGGCGACCGGGTCGTTGTCTGGCCGGCGGTGCCGGCAGCCGCGGGCGGAGTATTCTGCGCCAGCCGGATCGGCATCCCCACCGCGATGCCCGCACGGACCGCAGTGCCGGCGCAGACCCTGCCGTGATCCGGACTGGCCCGGCCCGCAGTGGCGCAGGAGAGGGCGATCATCGACAGCGCAAAAACCGGAACCAGCCTGACATGCCGCATGACGTTCCCGAAGCGTTCCATGTCGAAAGGCCCTTCGCAGGCCCGGCCACCCGGCATCATTGTGAACCGCCGAGGTCGTGGCGCGCAACCGAAATTTGGACGGTTCCGGTTGCGGTCGAGGTCGCTATGATCGGCCGCCGATCGATGGCTGCAATGCCGGGAGCACGAGGGTAGACATGGAACGACTTTCCACGCTGGCGGTGGCCGCTCTGGGCATCGCGCTCGTCCTCCCGGCCGCCGCCGAGACGGCGTTCAAACGAACCCCGTCGCCCAAGGGAGCCGAGGTCTATTTCGAAAGTCCGCGGAACGGCGCAACGACGGGCCGCGACGTCGTCGTCAGGGCGGGGCTGCATGTCATGGGGGTGGCGCCGGCCGGCGAAGACGTGCCGAACACCGGGCATCATCATCTGCTGATCGACACCGACATAAGAAACATGAACGAGCCGATCCCGGTCGGCAACCAGATCGTTCACTTCAGCAATGGCGAGACCGAGATCAAGATCAACCTGGCGCCGGGCTGGCACACGCTCCAGCTCGATTTCGCCGATGCGAACCACCGGCAATTCGACCCGCCCGTGCTCTCCGGAAAGATCCGCATCCACGCGCGCAACAGGCCGTAAGTCCTCGCCTGATGATCGGGACGGCGCGGCGGATCGCCTCGCTCTCGGGCCAGGGCCCGAACCCGGGTTGACGTCTCGGTTCTGGCGACCTTTCTCAGGGCCTGGTTCACCCGGGGTCAGCTGCTGGCGTTCTTCGCGCGTGGCCCCGTGCACGGTTGCCATGGAGGCTTTTGTGCGGCTCCTCCCGGTGGCCGCGAGATCGCCGTCTCCGCCGTGCGGCCGATCCCGCCAGCCAGTGGGAAGCCGTTCGTGAAGCGGTAGAAGAAGACCCCCCATCCGTCGCTACGGCGCCCCCCTGAGCCTCGCCACGCTGGCCTCGACGTCGTCCCAGGGCCGAGCATCGGGCGCGAAGCGGGCGCGGATATAGCGGACGAGCTCGCCCACCTGACGATCCGAGAAGGTGCCGGCAAAGCCCGGCATGGTGCCGAGCGCGGTATGGGCCGGCGCCATGATGCCCTCGAGGATCACCCGGACGAGGTTGTCGGGGCGGTCGGCATGGACGCTGGTGTTCAGCGCCAGCTCCGGCCTGACGCCGAAGAGCGTCGGCCCGTCCGGCGCATGGCAAACCGCGCAGGCGCCGCCGTAGATCCGGGCGCCCTCCGCCGAGGCGCCCTGCGGCGCCGTCGCGGTGCGGAAGCGCAGGCGTCCCGCCTCAGCCTCGACGGCCGCCGCGTCCGGTGTCCCCGGCCGAAAGCTCGCGAGATAATGCGCCATGGCGCGACGATCCGCGTCCGGCAGGGCGGCGAGTTCCGTCACCACCGGCGCCATGGGGCCGGCCGCGACGCCGTGATGGGCCGCATGGCCGGTCGAGAGATAGTCGTAGAAGGCGTCTTCGGTCCAGGCGATCGGTGCCTTGGACAGTGCGCTTAGCGCCGGCGCATCCCAGCCGTCGGCCATGCCGCCGGCGAGGTGACGCGCGCGGCGCCGCTCGGCCCCGAAGGCATTGCGCGGTGAATGGCAGGCCGAGCAATGGCCGAGGCCTTCGGCCAGATAGGCGCCGCGGTTCCATTGCGCCGAGCGCGCCGGGTCCGGCGTGAAGGTGCCCGGGCGCAGGAACAGCGCGTTCCACGCCGCCAGCAGCGGCCGCAGCCCGAAGGCGCCGGGCAGCGCGGTCGGCGGCGCCGCATGGCTGACCGCCGGCTGCGCCATCAGATAGGCGTAGAGTGCCTCCAGGTCCGCCTCGTTCGCCTTGGCGAAGCTCGGATAGGGATGCGCCGGATAGAGCTGATGGCCGTCGCGGCTCACCCCTTGCCGCATGGCGCGCGCGAAGGCCGGATAGGACCAGGCGCCGATGCCAGTCTCGGGATCGGGCGTGATGTTGCTCGAATAGATCGTGCCGAAGAGCGTGTGGATCGCCCGGCCACCCGCGAAGGCCTCGCCGTTTGGGCCGATGTGGCAGACGGCGCAATCGCCGACCGCCGCCGCCAGCCGGCCGCGCGCGATGGTCGCGGCCGAGAAGACATCCGCCTCCGGGCGGAGGATGGGCGCGATAGCTGGCTGTGCCGGCAGCAAGGCCGCCGCCAGGCCGAGGGCGGCGGCAGCCGCGCTGGCCAGCCCGGCCAGCCACGTCGTCGATGGCGCCACGCGTCGCTGCCGAGACCGTGGCGTCGCCCGCGCCGGAGCGGGCAGGGGGTTCAGCGCCGCCCGGACGCGGTCCGGCGTGAAGGGCGGCTCCCGAAACCGCACCCCCGTCGCGTCGAAGATGGCATTGGCGATGGCCGCGGCGCTCGGCACGGACGCCGATTCGCCGACCCCGAGCGGTGGGTCGGCCGGCCGTGCCACCATCACGAGCTCGATCGCCGGCAGCTCGGCAAAGCCGAGGATCGGATAGGTTCCCCAGTCGCGGCTCGTCACGATGCCGTTCTCGAAGGCGACGCGCTCCTTGAGCACGCGGCTCGTCGATTGGATGACGTTGCCGTGCACCTGGTGCTCGACGCCGGCCGGGTTGATCATCAGGCCGGCGTCCTGGCCGACCACCACCCGGGTCACCTCGACCTCGCCGGTCGTGCGGTCGACCGCCACATCGGCGACCCAGGCCGAGGCGGCGGCGGCCGTCCCGGGGAACTTGCCATGGACGTAGGTCGCATAGGCGAAGCCGCGCCCGCGCAGCCGGCCGCCCTCCGGCGGCAGAGTTTGCGGGCCGGCATGGTCGACCCAGCCGGCACGCTCGGCGACACGGGCGATCAGCTCACGGGCGCGCGGGTCGTCGAGATGGCGCAGCCGGTACTTTACGGGATCGACCCCGGCCGCGGTGGCGAGTTCGTCGATGTAGGAGTCGTGGGCGAAGGAGTTCGGCAGCGCCGAGACGCCGCGCAGCCAGGAGGCGCGCACGACGGGCGCCATGTCGTGCACGGTGATGCGCGCATGGGGATAGGCATAGGGTGGGATGGCGGTGCGGTCGCCCATCTCGAAGACCTGCGGTACCGGCGGCACGGCCCCGGTCAGCAGCAGCGCCAGCGTCGGCGCGGCGTTCGACGGATAGCGCGTCTCGAACGCATAGGCCGCAGGATGACCCGCTGCGTCGAGGCCGCCCTCGACATCCATCACCTGCGCGGCGCCCTTGGGTTCCCAGGCATGTTCCTGGGCGCGGGTGAGCTGCACGCGCACCGGGCGCCCGACGGCGCGCGACAGCAGCGCCGCGTCGGCCGAGACGTCGTCGGCGCAGTTGCGGCCATAGCACCCTGCCGCCTCGTGGCGGATGATGGCGATGCGCTCTTCGGGAAGGCCGAGCAGGCGGGCGAGGTCGGCCCGCAGCGGATAGGGGTTCTGCGTCCCCGACCAGACCGTGGCGTCCTCCGGCCCGACGTCGGCGACCGCGCAGGACGGTCCGATCGAACCATGCATCTGATAGGGCCAGACGTAGCTGCGCGGCATTTTTTCCGCCGCGCCGGCCAGCGCCGTGTCGACGTCACCGCGCTCGAGCAGGATGCGCGGCGTCGATGGGTTGGCGCGCAGCGCCTGCTCGGGTGAATCGAGGTCCGATACGCCCTCGGCGACGCGCCAGCGGGTCTTCAGCCGCTCGGCGGCGCGCTCGGCGTTCTCCTCGTGCTCCGCCACGATGCCGATGAAGTCGCGGATCGCCACCACGGCGACGATGCCGGGGATGTCGGCGATCGAGCTCTCGTCGACCTCGATCAGGCTCGTGCCGACGAAATCTCCGGCATCGAGCCCGGCATAGGGCGGCCGGACCACGCGGCCATGCAGCATGCCCGGCACGCGCACGTCGTGCACGTAAATGAAGTTGCCCGTCGCCTTGGCCGGGATGTCGAGGCGCGCCATTCGCTGCCCGACGATCCGGTAGGCGCCCGGCGCCTTAAGCGGGGTGGCGGAGTCGAGCCTGAGCTCGATGCGGCGCCCGGCGATCAGTTCGCCGTAGGAGACCTGGAGGTTCGCCGGGGGCTCGCCGGGCGCCGCGCGCCGCCGCACGATCCCGTCCTCGACGTCGAGGTCCTCGACCGGCGCGTCGAGCCGCTCCGCCGCGAGGCCGAGGAGATGGCACCGCGCCTGGGCGGCCGCCTGGCGCAGCGGCACCGCGGTCACCTGCACCGTCTCACTGGCGATGGTGGCGCCCTGGTTCGGCACGTCGCCGGTATGGCCCAGCACCATGGCGACGCGATCCGCCGAGACATCGAGTTCCTCGGCGACGATCTGCGTCAACGCGGTGGCGATGCCGGTGCCGAGGTCGACATGGCCGTTATACGCCGTGACGGCGCCGGAGGCATCGATGGCGATGAAACGTTCGGCGGCGTGTGTTTCGGGGTCGGGGGAGGCGGCCGCTGGCTCCCCGATCACCGCGCCCGACGGGTGGGCGGCGCGCAGCACGAGGAGGAGGCCGTCGCGGCTCGGAGCCTCGTCGCTGGGCCTCACCCGGTTGCGCTTCCGGCTTGGACGAGCGCCACGGCGCGCTTCGCGGCGCGCAAGATCTCGACATGGGTGCCGCAACGGCAGAGGTTGCCGCCGAGTTCGCGGCGGATCTCGGCTTCATCGGGGTCGGGATTGCGGTCGAGCAGCGCCTTGACGGTCATGATCATGCCGTTGAGGCAGTAGCCGCATTGCGCCGCTTGCTCTTCGATGAAGGCCTGCTGCACCGGGTGGGGCTTGTCGATCGTGCCGAGCCCTTCGAGCGTCTCGACGCGCCGGCCGTCCGCCACGCGTAGCGGCACGATGCAGGCGCGGGCCGGCAGGCCGTCGAGAATGACGGTGCAAGCGCCGCATTCGCCGAGGCCGCAGCCGTATTTCGCCGCGGTGAGGTAGAGATCGTTGCGCAGCACGTGAAGCAGCGGCACGTCGGCGGGCAGCGCCAGGGCATGCTCCCGGCCGTTGATCGTGACGCGAATGGGTTCGGGCATGAACTTGAGGAGGGTCGGAACGCGGGAACGAGCGGATGCTATCGTTTGTGTACGAACAAGCAAGGCCTTCTCCCCACCCGTCGCCCTCACGGGCGCCACCCTCCCTGGAACGCGGAGGCGCGGGGTCTGTGCCCTCTCGGAAGCCTCATTGTTCATTCGATTAGCGGCGTTTTCCCTCCCCGGAACGGGGAGGGTGGCGCCCGAAGGGTGACGGGTGGGGTGCGCCGGATGGTTAAACCCGCTTGCCGGCATATCCCCGACGGCTACACTGTTCCGATGGCCAACGAACGCGCCCGCGAACTCCGCAAGTGCATGACATCGCACGAGGTCAGGCTCTGGCTCAGTCTGCGGGCTTTGCGGCCGCAAGGGCTGCATTTCCGGCGTCAGGTGCCGCAGGCCAGTTACATCCTCGACTTTGGCGGCGTCTAAAGGTTGAGCCCGCGGCGCTGTTGCCCTACCCGTCACCCGTAGGGCGATGGGTGGGGAACTCGACCGTTCCATCTTGACAGGCCTTCCCCACCGGACGCAAACTCATTTGTACACGAATGAACCTGGCCCGTTCGGCCGGGAGCGGAGCGATCATGGCGGCCGAGCAAACCGCGGCAGCGTCCGACGACAAGATCCGCTGCGATGCCTGCCCGGTGATGTGCTACATCCGGCCGGGCCAGAAGGGCGCCTGCGACCGCTACGCCAACGAGGCCGGCGTGCTCGTCCGGGTCGATCCGCATGTCGTGCTCGACCACGCGCTGGAAGATGGCCGCCGGGTCGTGCCCTTCGGCGCCGGCACGCTCGACTGGGACGGCACGCTGCTGCGCGAACCGCAGGCCTTCGTCACCGCCATCGGGGCCGGCACCACCTATCCGGACTACAAGCCGGCGCCTTTCATCGTGTCGTCCGAGATCGACGGCGTCGACATGGTCACCGTGGTGACCGAGGGAATTTTTTCCTATTGTGGCGTCAAGGTGAAGATCGACACCGACCGCCATCTCGGCCCCGAGCGGGCGCTGGCGCGCGTCGAGGGCGAGGCGATCGGCCACGTGACCACCGGCGAATACGGCTCACAGATGCTCTCTCTCGGCGGCGTGCATCATCTCACCGGCGGCTCCAAGAAGGAGGGCCGCGTCACCTGCGACAGCCTGCTGGCGCTCTGCAACGGCGCCGAGGTCGAACTCACGATCGACGATGGCGCGACGGTGCGGGTGCAGGCCGGGCGCCCCCCTGAAGTCAACGGCGCCCTCGAAGAGCGCATGCGGGTCGGCTGCGGCTCGGCGACGATCGGCATGTTCGCCAAGCAGTGGCACGGGCTCGTCGACGATGTAGTGGTGGTCGACGACCACATCACCGGTGTGCTGTCGGAGCATCAGGCCGGCAAGCTCCTCGGCATCCCCGAGACGGGGATCAAGATGAAGGGACGGCGCTCGACCCCGGGCCGCTATTTCCAGGTGGCCGAACCCGGCACCGGCTGGGGCGGCACCGACCTTCGCGACCCGTTGCAGATCCTCGGCGCCTTCAACCCGAAATCCGCCAGGCCCGGGCTGACGCTGCTGATGGTCTCGACCACCGGCGAACATGCCGCCTTCTACCGGCTCGACGAGGCCCTGCAGCCGGTCGAGGCCGAGATGCCCGAGGCGCTCAAGCATTCCGTCGCGCTGATCAAGGAGAATTGCGAGCCGGCGCTGTGCACGGTGCTGTTCATGGGTGGGGCCGGCGGCTCGCTGCGCGCCGGCGTCACCGAGAATCCGGTGCGGCTGACGCGCTCCGTGAAAGACGCCCTCACGACCGTCACCTGCGGCGGCGCCCCGACCTATGTTTGGCCGGGCGGCGGCATCACCTTCATGGTCGACGTGTCGCGCGTGCCGGCCAACGGTTTCGGCTATGTGCCGACCCCGGCGCTGGTAGCGCCGATCGAATTCACCCTGCGGCTCGACGATTATAGGGCGCTCGGTGGCCATATGGACGAAGTGCGGCCGCTCGACGAGGTGCTCGGCGCGCTCGATCACCGCCAGGCGCGCCATCGCGCCGAGAATCCCTGGCCGCTGCGGCCCGACGCGACGGCGGCCGTCCGGTGAGGGTGCCCGCGCAGGTCCGCATGCTGCCGGACGGGCGGCGGCTGCACCTGCAGCACGGGCCGATCGACCTCATCGTCGAGGCCTTCGGGGCGAGGACTTCCGTGGCTGACGCCTATCGCCGGGCGGCACAGCGCTTCGACGGACTGCTCGAAGACCTTTGCGACGAACTCCCGGTGCTCCGCGCCCCGGCCGGGCCTGCGTCGAGACGGCCGTCCGGCCCCGTCGCGCGCCGTATGGCGACCGCGGTCGCGCCCTTTGCGGCGCTTTGCTTCATCACTCCGATGGCGGCGGTGGCCGGTGCGGTGGCGGACGAGATCCTCGCCGTCATGCTGGCTGTGGGGAACCTCGATCGCGCCTATGTCAACAACGGCGGCGACATCGCGCTCCATTGCGCCCCTGGATGGAGTTTCACGGTCGGCATGATCGACCGACCCGAGCGGCCGAACCTCTTCGGCCGATCTGAGATCGATGCGGACTGCGGCATCGGCGGCATCGCCACCAGCGGCTGGCGCGGACGCAGCTTCTCGCTCGGCATCGCCGACAGCGTGACTGTGCTGGCCGCGACCGCCGCCGAGGCCGACGCCGCCGCGACGGTAATCGCCAATGCGGTCGATCTCGCCGGACATCCGGCGGTGATGCGCGCGCCGGCCGACAGTCTGCAGCCTGACACCGACCTCGGGTCGCGGCGCGTCACGCGCGCGGTTGGCCGGCTCGGCGCAAGCGAGATCGACGAAGCCCTGGGTGCCGGGCGCGCTTGTGCGGACATGCTGTTGCGCGATAACCTCGTGCGCGCTGCCGCGCTCCATCTGCAGGGCAGCACCCGCGTCGTTGGCGAGACATTTTCCACCACGACATCGGGGCATCCTTGCCTCGCGTCGAGGAGACTCGATTTTCCTTCCCCGCAAGGGGAAGGTGGATCGGCCGAAGGCCGAGACGGATGGGGTTTATCGCCGCCTCACCCCACCCGGCGTCCGTTCGGACGCCACCCTCCCCTTGCCGGGGAGGGAAAACCCGAACCTCAAGAGATCCATGCCCATGCCTGAGGTCGTCGTCCGCAAGCGCCTGGTCACGGTCGAGGACATCTTCCACGAGGGCGGTCCGGTCGCCGCCACCCCGCTGCGGCGCGGCGCGGTCGTGGCCGTCATCCGCAATCCCTTCGCCGGTCGCTATGTCGAGGACATCCAGCCCTTCATGAAGGACCTCGAGCCGCTCGGGCTCGCCATGGCGCGCCGCCTCGTCGAGGCGCTGGGCGGCAAGGCGTCGCGCATCGAAGGTTACGGCAAGGGCGCCATCGTGGGCACCGCCGGCGAGCTCGAACATGGCGCGCTGTGGCACGCGCCCGGCGGCTACGCGATGCGGGAAATCCTCGGCGGTGCCAAGGCCATCGTGCCCTCGACCAAGAAGGTCGGCGGCCCCGGCACGCGGCTCGACGTGCCGATCACCCATATCAATGCCTCCTACGTGCGCAGCCATTTCGATGCGATGGAGGTCGGCTTGAGCGATGCGCCGCGCGCCGACGAGATGGCGCTGGTGCTGGTGATGACGACGGGCGCGCGCGTCCATGCCCGCGCCGGGGGCCTCGTCGCTAAGGACATAAAGGGGGAGGACGGGCTCCGATGAGCGCCAAAATCCGCAAGATCGTGACCGTCGTCGAGGAGACGCTGACCGAGCTCGGCCATCCGGTCGATCCTCCGACCCGGCGCGCCGCCGCGGTCGCGGTGATCGAGAATCCTTTCGCCGGCCGCTATGTCGAGGATCTCGAACCGCTGATCGCCATCGGTGAGGAACTCGGCGGCCTTCTGACGGCGCGGGCGGTCGAGGCGCTCGGCATCGCCGGCGAGGAGGCGCAGAGCTACGGCAAGGCGGCGCTCGTCGGCGAGGACGGCGAGCTCGAACATGCGGCCGCCATCCTTCATCCCAAGATGGGCGCGCCGGTGCGCACGACGTTGGGCAAGGGCGCGGCGCTGATTCCCTCGTCGAAGAAGCGCGGGGGTCCTGGTGCGGTGCTCGATATCCCGCTCGGCCACAAGGATGCCGCTTTCGTGCGCAGCCATTTCGACGGTTTCGAGGTTCGGGTGAACGATGCGCCGCGGCGGGGCGAGATCGTAGTGGCGATCGCGGTGACCGACAGCGGCCGGCCGCTGCCGCGTGTCGGCGGCCTGAAGGCGAGCGAGATCAAGGGCGAGGACGGGTTGCGGTAGGCCGCGGCCCCTCAATTTCCCTCATCCTGAGCTTGTCGAAGGAGGGAAATTGAGGTTCGTTTCAGCCCTCGTCCTTCGGCTTGCTGCGCAAGCAGCCGCTCAGGATGAGGGTTCGGGTGGGAAAGGATAGCGGATGAAGCGATCACTGGGCGTTGCGGCGGCTTTTGCCGCGCTGATCTGCGGCCTGGGCAGTCCGAGCGCACGCGCCGCGAGCGGCGAGATCAAGATCGGCGAGATCAATTCCTATTCGGCGTTGCCCTCCTTCACCGAGCCCTATCGCAAGGGCTGGCAGATGGCGGTGGAGGACGTCAACGCTCATGGCGGGATCAACGGCAAGACGCTGGTGGTCGTGTCGAAGGACGATGCCGGCAAGCCGGCCGAGGCCATTACGGCCGCCAACGAGCTCGTGTCGAGCGACGGCGTCGTCATGCTGACCGGCGGCTTCTTTTCCAACATCGGCTTGGCGATCAGCGATTTCGCCAAGCAGAAGAAGATCCTCTACCTCGCCGGCGAACCGCTGACCGACGCCATGGTCTGGTCGCAGGGCAATCGCTATACCTTTCGTCTGCGGCCGTCGAACTACATGCAGGCCGCCATGCTGGCCGAGGAGGCGGCGAAGCTCCCCGCGAAGCGCTGGGCCACCATCGCGCCGAACTACGAATACGGCCAGTCGGCCGTCGCGGTGTTCAAGAAGCTGCTCTCCGCCAAACGTCCGGACATCCAGTGGGTCGCCGAGCAATGGCCGACGCAGGGCAAGATCGACGCCGGCTCGGTGGCGGAGGCCATCGCGGCCGCCAAGCCCGACGCCATCCTCAACGTGGAATTCGGCCCCGACCTCGTCAAGCTCGTGCGCGAGGGCAATGCCAGAGAGTTGTTCAAGGACCGCGCCGTGGTGAGCTTCCTCACCGGCGAGCCCGAATATCTCGACGCCCTGAAGGACGAGGCGCCGACCGGCTGGATCGTCACCGGCTATCCCTGGTACGACATCCACACGCCGGCCCACGATGCCTTCCTCAAGGCCTATCAGGCCAAATACAACGACCACCCGCGGCTCGGCTCGGTCGTCGGCTACACGCTGATCGAGGTCGCCGCCGACATCCTGCGCAAGGCCAATTCGACTGACACCGACAAGCTGATCGCCGCCGCCGAGGGGCTGACTTTCGACTCGCCGTTCGGCAAGGCGACCTTCCGGGCGGCCGACCATCAGTCGACGCTCGGCGCCTTCGTCGGGACGACGGCGGTGCGGAACGGCCAGGGCATCATGACCAATTTCACCTATCGCGACGGCGCCAGCGTCCTGCCGCCCGAGGACGAGGCGAAGAAGCTCCGGCCGCAGCCGTGAGGCTACCCCCGCTGGTCTCTGGCTAAGTCTCAAATCCTGCCGAATTGAACAAGTTTCCCTCCCCGGAACGGGGTCAGGCGAAGCCTGACGGGTGGGGCTGCGGCGCCTCACCCCATCCGGTCCTCCGCGCCGCTTCGCTGCGGCGGACCACCTTCCCCGTTCCGGGGAAGGAAAAATCGACCTCTCCGGCGAGGAATGAAGATGGGCGGAGGCGGACCCGTCTTGCGATCAAACGGGGCGAATGGGCGCCGGACGAACCAGGAGGCTCGGTGGACTTCATTCTCGCCCAAGCCCTGACCGGCCTTGCCGAGGCTTCGTCGCTGTTCCTCGTCGCCTCAGGCCTGTCGATCATCTTCGGCGTCACGCGTATCGTGAACTTCGCCCATGGCGCCTTCTACATGGTCGGCGCCTATGTGGCCTACACGTTGACCGAGCGCTGGACGGCCTCGGGCGCGCTCGGCTTCTGGGGCGGTCTCTTCGCCGCCGCTCTCGCAGTGGCGGTGCTTGGAGCGCTTATCGAGATCGTGCTGCTGCGCCGCATCTACCGGGCGCCCGACCTGTTCCAGCTTCTCGCGACCTTCGGCCTGACGCTGATGGCCGAGGACCTGTCGCTCATCGTCTGGGGCGGCGAGGATCTCGTCGGCCCGCGCGCGCCGGGCCTCCACGGCGCCGTGATGCTCTTCGGCCAGCTCATACCGAGCTACGATCTCGTCCTGATCGGGCTCGGGCCGGCGGTCCTGCTGCTGCTCTGGCTGCTGCTCCACCAGACCCGCTTCGGCATCCTGGTCCGCGCCGCCACGCAGGATCGCGAGATGGTGGCGGCGCTCGGCGTCAACCAGCGCTGGCTGTTCACCGGCGTCTTCGCGCTCGGCGCCTTTCTGGCCGCCTTCGGCGGCGCGCTGCAGATCCCGCGCGATGCCGTCAGCCACACGATGGACCTGCGCGTCATCGTCGAATGTTTCGTCGTGGTGGTGATCGGCGGCCTCGGCAGCATCGGCGGCGCCTTCGTGGCGGCGGTGCTGGTGGCCGAGCTCAATGCCTTCGGCATCCTGGTGCTGCCGGGCGTGTCGCTCGTCCTCGTCTTCGTGGTGATGGCCGTCGTGCTCGTGCTGCGCCCCTACGGCCTGTTCGGCCGGGCGTCGGCGATCGTGCGCGGCGCCGTCGCCGCATCGGACGCGATGTGGCGCCCGTTCGGGCCGTCGGCGCGGGCCGCGGTTCTCGCTCTGCTGCTTGTGGCGGCGCTGTTGCCGCTCAGGTTCGGCGGCTACAGCCTGTCGGTCGGCAGCCACACGGTCTCGTTGCCCGATTACGGCCTTGCGATCGGCGACTATGGCCTCGCCGTCGGTGCCGAGATCCTCATCTTCGCGCTCTTCGCGGCGAGCCTGCAGCTTTTGATGTCGGTCGGCGGACTCGTGAGCTTCGGCCACGCCGCCTATTTCGGCCTGGGTGCCTATGGGGCGGCGCTGGCGACGAAGACGCTCGGGCTCGGCATGCCGGGAGCAATCGGCGCCGGCGTGGTGCTCGGTCTTGCCGGGGCCGCCCTGTTCGGCTGGTTCTGCATCCGCCTGTCGGGCGTCTATTTCGCCATGCTGACCCTGGCCTTGGCGCAGATCGCCTGGTCGGTCGCCTTCGCCTGGACCGCCGTCACCGGCGGCGACAACGGCCTCCTCGGCATCTGGCCGGCCGCCTGGGCGGCGACGCCGCGGACCTTCTATTGGCTGACGCTCGGCGTCGCGGTCCTGGGCATCGGTCTCTTGCGGATGCTGGCCTTCTCGCCCTTCGGCTATGCACTGCGCGCGGTGCGCGACTCACCGCCGCGCGCCGAGACGGTCGGTCTCGGCCGCCGCAGGATGCAATGGGCGGCCTTCGTCGTGGCCGGCGGCTTCGCCGCCCTGGCCGGTGCGCTCTTCGCCTTCCTGAAGGGCAGCGTCTTCCCCGACGCGCTCGGCCTGTCGGTATCGGTCGACGGCCTCGCCATGGTGCTGCTCGGCGGCATCGGCACGGTCTCGGGTGGCGTCTTCGGTGCCGTCGTCTACAAGGCAGGGTCGATCTGGCTCGTCAGCCATACGGATTATTCGAAGCTCGCGCTCGGCGTGGCGATCATCCTTCTCGTCGTGCTTTTCCCAGAAGGGATTGGCGGGTTCGCGCGCCGCCTTGCGCGCGGGCGGCGGTCACGGCAGGTCGTGGCGATGCCGGCACCTTCGGAAAGCCTGCCATGACCGAGCCGCCGCCGTTGCTCGCCGTCCACGGTCTCGTCAAGTCCTATGGCGGCGTCCACGCGGTGCGCGGCGTCTCCTTCTCGTTGTCGGCCGGCGAGATCTTGGCCCTCATCGGCCCGAACGGCGCCGGCAAGTCGACTTGTTTCAACATGCTCAACGGACAGATCCGGCCGGACGGCGGCGCGATCATGCTCGACGGTGCCGATGTCACCGGCCTGAAACCCCAGCAGATGTGGCGGCGGCGCGTCGGCCGCACCTTCCAGATCACCGCGACCTTCGGCTCGATGAGCGTGCGCGAGAACGTCCAGACGGCGCTCGTCGCCGCGGCCGGGCGCGCCTGGCGTCCCTTCGGCAAGGGCGGCGCCGCCTTCCGGCACGAGGCCGACGCACTGCTCAACCATGTCGGCCTCGCTACGCAATGGTATCGCCCTTGCGCCGAACTCGCCTATGGCGACTTGAAACGGCTCGAACTGGCGATGGCCCTCACCAACCAGCCGTCGCTGCTTCTCATGGACGAGCCGACCGCCGGCATGGCGCCGCTCGAGCGCATCGGCATGATGCGGTTCGTGGCGGCGATGGCGAAGGGCCGCGGCATCGGGGTGCTGTTCACGGAGCACGACATGGACATCGTCTTCGACCATGCCGACCGCGTGATGGTGCTCGACCGTGGCGAGTTGATCGCCGAGGGGATTCCGGGGACGGTTCGCGCCGACGCCCGCGTGCGGGCGGTCTATCTCGGCGAAGGTGCCGTTGCGGCCGAAGCCGGCGGCGCGGCGGTTCAGGCATGATGCTGTCGGTCTCCAATCTGCAGGGCTGGTACGGCCGGGCGCAAGTCCTCTTCGGCCTCGGTCTCGACGTCGGCGCCGGCGAGGTTGTGGCGCTCCTCGGCCGCAACGGGGCGGGCAAGACGACGACCTTCCGGGCCATCGCCGGCCTGCTGACGCGGCGCGAGGGACGGATCGCCTTCGACGGCCGCGACGTCTCGGCCTGGCCGACGCATCGCCTGGTGCGGCATGGCCTCGCCTTCGTGCCCGAAGACCGGCGCATCTTCACCGACCTCACCGTCGAGGAGAACCTTGCCGTCGGCGGCCAGCGCAACCGCAAGGGGGCGCCGCGTTGGACGCCGCAGCGCCTCTACGAGCTGTTCCCCAACCTCGGAACGATGCGCCGGCGTCGGGGCGGGGAGATGAGCGGCGGCGAGCAGCAGATGCTCACCATCGCCCGCGCCCTCATGGGCAACCCGCGCCTGGTGTTGCTCGACGAGCCTTCCGAGGGTCTGGCGCCCAAGATCGTCGAGGACATGGGGCGCGCCATCAGAACGCTGAAGGGCGAAGGCTTGAGCATCCTTCTCTCCGAGCAGAACTTGCATTTCGCCCGCTCCATCGCCGACCGGGTAGTGATCGTCGAGCATGGCCAGGCCCGCTTCGCCGGCAACATGGGTGAACTAACGGCCAATGCCGAAATCTGTGAAGCCTTCCTGACCGTGTGATACGACTCACAGGTGATCGATTCCCTGCTGTCATTCCGGGTTCTCGCCTTCGGCGACCCTCCGCCAGCCACCCCGCTGAGCCTCGCTCAGCGAGGCCCCTGGCTGGCTCCGCCCTGGAAAGACGCGGCACGAACCGGTCAACCGGAAACCGGGCTTGCCGCAATCCTGATGCCGCCGGCGACCCATTTGATGGCATGGCGATGAGGGATGGCCATACGGGCGGGCGCCGCGCGGCGGATTATCGGCTCGACGAGCAGATCGGCTTCATCCTGCGCCAGGTGTCCCAGCGCCATGCGGCGATTTTCGCGGTCGGGGTCTCGGCCGAGGTCACGGCGACCCAGTGGGCTGCGCTCTCCAAGCTCGCCGAGACGGGTCCGCTCAGCCAGAACCATCTCGGCCGCCTGGTCGGCATGGATGCCGCCACCATCAAGGGCGTCATCGACCGGCTGTCGCAGCGCGGCCTGGCCGGTACGAGCGCCGACCCTGACGACGGTCGCCGTCGGCGGGTGACGTTGACCGGAGCAGGGCACGAACTCGTGGCCCGCCTGGCGCCGCGGGCCTTGCGCATCACCGAAGAGACGCTGAGCCCGCTCGCCGAGACCGAACGCCAGGCGCTCCAGACGTTGCTGTTGAAGCTGCTCTGAGTTCAACGGCTCTCCCGCACGGCGTGGCAGCGCGCGACTCGACCGAAAACCATGTCACACCGTCCAGACCCGCTGCGGCGCCCCCACGCCGCGCAGGGAAAACAGGCCGAGGTCGCTGAAACCGCGACCGCAGCGGCCGGCGAAACTGTCCGACAGCAGGATATGCCGCCCGAGCGTGTCGCAGAGCGCCTCGATGCGGCTCGCCTCGTTGACCGCTCGCCCGATCGTGGTGAAATCGAGCCGCTGCGAAGTGCCGACATTGCCATAGACCACATCGCCGAAATGCAGCACGAGGTCGACCGCGAGCTCCGGCTCGCCGGCCGCCCGGCGCCTCACATTGAGATCCTGGTTGCCGGTAAGCGCGCCCTGGGCAGCGGCCAGTGCCTTGACGCAAACCGGACACGGATGGGCCGCCTGATGTCCGACCGGAAAGACGGCGATGAAACCGTCGCCGGTGAATTTGAGGATCTCGCCGCCCTGCCGCACGACGGCCGCGCCCAGGGTGTCGAGGTGGTCGTCGAGCCAGCCGACGACCCGCATCGGGTCCTGGTGATCGGTGAGGGCCGTGAACGCGCGCAGGTCGGCCAAGAGGATCGCGGCGGAGAGCACTTCGCCGCGGCCGCGGCGGATCTCGCCCGCCAGCACCCGGGCCGCCGTCATCGGCCCCAGATAGGTGCCGAGCACGTCGCGCACGGTGCGCGACAGGTTGAGCCGGTAGGCCGCGAGGCCGAGGGCGGGGAGCATCTTCCTCAGCAGGGCGATCTCGCCCTCCGTGAACCCTCCGGGGCGGTCGGTCGCGAAGGAGATGGCCGCGCCGAGCATGGCGGTGCCGGCCGAGAAGCCGACGAGAAAGAGGTGGTAGTCGGTGCCCCCGTCATCCTTGAGCTCGCGGAGCAGCAGCAGGTCGTCGCATCCCTCGCCGGTTTCGATCCGCCAGCGGGCCGCCGTCCGGTCCTGGCTCAGGAGACGGCCGACGGGGCTGCGCTGGAAGCTGGCTTCCGCCTCCGGGCCATGCGGCGTCGCCAGCACCGACATGCCCGCATCGCGGCGCCAGCTCGTCGCGACGCCGCGATGGTTGGGATCGATGGTGGGCGTGGCGAGGCTCATCCGCCAGAGCGGCAGGCCTGCGTCGTTGAGGCCGCGGCAAATGCCTTCGAGCAGCGCGCCGCCGTCGTCCTCGGCCGTGGCGTGCTGCAGGATCCAGGCGATCAGCGCGGCGGGATCGGCACCGGGCGGCGTCACGGGATGGGCCTCCTTCAGGCCGTGACGACCTCCGGCACGGCGACGGCGGGCGGCGTGTTGCGGCTGCGCCCCGTGCGCACGACGCCGTCGATCATCACCATGCCGATGCCGGGCAGGTCGCCGAGTTGGACCGCGTCGAGCAGCGTCGCGCCGGCGCCGTGCTGCGGCCGGTCGAGGAAGACGAAATCGGCCGCCTTGCCGGGTTCGATCAATCCGCAGTCGAGGGAGCGCATGCGCGCCGTATTGCCGGTGCCGAAGCAGAAGGCGATCTCGGCCGGCACCTCGCCGAGCGACGACAGCATGGCGATCATGCGCAGGATGCCGAGGGGCTGGACGCCCGAGCCCGCCGGCCCGTCGGTGCCGAGGATCAGCCGCTCCGTCTGCCCCATCTCGCGGGCGGTGCGCAGCGTATAGAGCGCGGCGCGCTCGTTGCCGTTATGCACCATTTCGAGCCCGCGGCGGCAGCCTTCGCAAATGCAGCGGATCTCGCGGTCGGGCAGGGCGGTATGGCCGCCGTTGATGTGGCCGACGACATCGGTGTCGGCTTCGAGCACCACCGCGGCGTCGATCAGCCCGGAGCCGGGGATCGACGGCCCGCCGGTGTGAATGGTGGACTGGATGCCGTATTGCCGCGCCCAGCCGACCATCTGCCGGGCCGTCGCCCCGTCCTTGACGCCGCCGAGCCCGACCTCGCCGAGCAGCGTCACGCCGGCTTCGGCCAGATCCTTGAAGTCCTGCTCGACCATGCCGGGCTCGATCACCGGCGCGCCGGCATGGATCTTCATGCCGCCTGGCCGGAAGGCCGAAAAGGCGCGCTGGGCGAAGATCGCCATGGCTTTCAGGCCGACGATGTCCTTCGGCCGGCCCGGCGTATGCACTTCGCCCGCCGAGATCATGGTGGTGACGCCGCCGTGCAGCGTCGAGTCGATCCAGTTGAGCTGGCTCTGGCGCGGTGTCCAGTCGCCGGCCACCGGATGGACGTGGCTGTCGATCAGGCCCGGCGCGACGCCGCTGCCATGCGCGTCGATGATGGTCCGGGCGCCCTCCGCGTCGAGGTCCTTGAGGCGCCCCACGGCCGCGATGCGCCCGTCCTCGACCAGGATGGCGTCCGCATCGAGGATCGGCCGCTCCATGGCGCCGCTCAGCATCAGGCCGACGTTGCGGATCAGCACCTTGCCGGAGGGCGCTGCGGCTTGCGGCTCATGGGCCATGGTGCGGTGCTCCGTCGAATGTGCGGCGCTGATCGACCGGCGCCAAGGATTTCATTCGAGTACATATGAACGCGGCACCCGTAAACCGGCCGCGCCGGGAAGCGCAGCATATCCGGCTTGCGCGCGCCGCCAAAACCCCGAGATTGGCGGACCGGCGCGGAGGCGCGGACAGTTCGGGAGAAACCATGCACGGCCTTCGGCGCGACCCTACCGGATGACCTCGCTCGCCCTGTCCACCACGTTCGCGGCGCTGCGGCGCGGTCCGTTGCCGTCGTTCCTCATCCTGTTTGCGGCGCTCTACGGTGCCTATGGCACGCAGTCGCCCTTCTTCCCGGCCTTCCTCGGCAGCCGCGGGCTTTCCGCCGAAGCCATCGGCACGGTCCTGGCCTATTCGACGGCGGTCAAGCTCGTCGCCGCGCCGCTGGCCGGGCGGCTTGCCGACCGGCTCGGCAACGGACGGCTGGTGCTGGCCGCCTTCGCGGCGGCGACCGGCCTCTTCGGCTTTGGTTATCTCTTCGTCGGCGGCGTCTGGGCCGTGGTCCTCGTGGCGACCGCCTGGTCGATCGCCATAGCACCGCTGGCGCCGCTGGCCGACGCGCTGGCGCTGGAGGCCTCAGGCGACGGCCGGATCTTCGCCTACGGCTGGGTGCGGGGCGCCGGCTCGGCTGCCTTCGTGGCGGGCACCCTCGTCTCGGGCTTCGCCGTCGCCCGCAGCGGCCTGCCGATCATCATCGTCGTCAGCGGCGTGTTGTTCGTGCTCATGGCGCTGCTCACGACGCGGATCCCGTCGGCGCCCGCCGGGCCGGCCGAGACGCCGGCCGGGAGCATGGCGGGCGTCGTCGAACTGCTGCGCAACCGGCCGTTCCGAATGCTCATGCTGGTCGCAGCCCTGATCATGGGCAGTCATGCGATGAGCGATTCCTTCGCGGTGATCCGTTGGCGCGCGGCGGGCTTCGCGCCGCCGACGATCAGCCTGCTCTGGTCGCTGTCGGTCATCGCGGAGGTGGCGGTGTTCTTCGTGATCGGCCCGGCGCTCCTGAAGCGTATCGGTCCGGCGGGCGGGGCCGCTATCGCCGCTGCGGCCGGCATCCTGCGCTGGAGCGTCATGGCCTCGACCACGGCCGTGCCGGCCATGATGGCGGTGCAGACTCTGCACGGCTTCACTTTCGCGCTGTTGCACCTCTCCGCCATGAAGCTGATCGGGCGCGTCATTCCCCAACACCTCGCGGCGACCGGACAGACGCTCTACGGCGCGGTGGCGATCGGCGTCGCCAACGTGCTCGTGACCCTGGCCTCGGGGCCGCTCTACGCGCATCTCGGG
This sequence comes from Lichenihabitans sp., assembly GCA_965277115.1. Lineage (GTDB taxonomy): Bacteria > Pseudomonadota > Alphaproteobacteria > Rhizobiales > Beijerinckiaceae > Lichenihabitans. The sequence goes on from CBDIBY010000008.1 coordinate 271,641, forward strand.
GGTGGCGGCTTCTGGGCCATGGCGGCGCTCTGCGGGATCGCCCTGCCGTTGACGCGCGGCCTTGCCGCCACACCGCCCGACAATCCCGTCGAAACCCGATGGCAGCCGGAACAGAGCCATTGATTTGCCCCAAACGATCGTGAGATATTCATACGGTCGTAGGAGTTCCGGAGACGTCGGATGCTGCACACGAGGAATGCCCTTCCCGCCTTGGCGGGCAAGCTTCTCTACCAGGTCGCCGCCTCGGTGACGGCGACGCTCGTCGCCGCGGCCGTCTTCGCGTCGCTGCCGAAGGCGACCGGCCCCGTCGCGCCGGCGGCTGCGCAACTGACGAGCGGCGGCAAGTTCGCGGCCCGCGTTCCCGGCGTCGGCGACGCCGGGGCAGGGGGCGCCGAGACGCTGGCGCCTCCGCCGGTCATGACGATGGTGTCGACCCTGCCCTTCGATCTCCATCCCGTCGCCGATGCGGTGCCAGCAGAGGTCGCCAGATCGCTCGAGCCGGCCGTGAAGCCGACCCGGTCGAGGCCGCATGTTCCGGTCCGCGCAGAGCGGAGCCGGCCGGCCGACGCGGCCACGGTGGCGACGAACCCGCGACCCTTCCTCATGGTGCTTGCCGATGCGCCGCGGGAGGAGGATGGCGTCCTGCCGAAGATCGCCTCCTCGGCGCGTTCGCTGTGGTCGATGACCACATCGACCGGGGGATCGCTGCTGTCCCATCTCATGCCGTGACGCATGACCGACACTCTCGGTGACGGCCGCTCCGCGCGGCCGAGCCGACCGACGGATGCGACGCGCCGTGCCCTGATGGGCGCGGCGATCGTCGTTTTTGCCGAACACGGTTACGAGGCCGCCTCGGTGCGCGACATCACCGGCAAGGCGAAGGTCAACCAGGGCGCCATCACCTATCATTTTGGCGGCAAGTCGGGCCTTTATCTCGAAGTGCTGCGCTCGGTGCGCGAATCGATGAGCGCCCAGCCGCTGCTGAGCCTCGCGACGCTCGACGCCTTTCCACCCGAGGAGGCGCTCCATCTCTTCATTTTGCAGACGCTCGCGCCGCTCGCCGAGTCGGCCCGCTTCAAGCGCAGCCTGCGCATCTTCGCCTGGGAGCAGCTCAAGCCTACCGCGATCCGCCAGAAGCTGAACCGGGAGGAGCCTTTTCCGACGGTGATGCTGGCGCGGGCCATCGTGCGCCGCTTCATGCCCGCGGCCGACGAGCGCAGGATTGCGATCGCCACGGCCTGGCTGATGGGCCAGACGATCACCTTCATCCGCGACGCCGAATGGCTGGCCACGCCGCCGTTCGGATTGAGGTTCGACCGCGCGGGCATCGAAGATCTGGCGGAAAGATTGGCCGCCCTGGCGCTCGGCGGTCTCGCCAACCTGTAGCGTTTGTAATGAGATCGGCCTCCGATGACACTTGCCGGGCCTCGCGGATGAGACCATATTCGCGTCAGCCTGGACTCCTGGTCATTCGAGACTAAGCCTGGGCGTGTATTTTCGGGTTCAGTCCACCAGAGAGGGATCCAATGTCCGACTTCGACCGCAATGCAACGCTGCGTTACGGCCAGCGTGCAGGCCGGGCGGGCGCCGCCGTAGACCAGGGCCTGCGCTCGTATATGCTCGGGGTCTACAACAACATGATGCTCGGCCTCGGCATCACGGGCCTCGTCGCGCTCGGCGCCAACATGCTGACCACGACCAGCGACCCGAGCCAGGCTGCGGCGCGCTTCGGCCACCTCTACCTGACCAGCATGGGCGTGGCGCTCTACGGTAGCCCATTGCGTTGGCTTGTCATGCTCGCGCCGATCGGCTTCGTGCTGTTCCTGTCATTCCGGATCGACCGCATGTCGGCGGCTTCGGCGCGCAACATGTTCCTCGGCTTCTCGGCCGTGATGGGCCTGTCGCTGTCGTCGATCCTGCTCGTCTATACCAAGCAGTCGATCTCGCTCGCCTTCTTCGAGACGGCGGCCGCATTCGGTGCGCTGAGTCTCTACGGCTATGCGACGAAGCGGGACCTGTCGCCGATCGGCTCGTTCCTGATCATGGGTCTGTTCGGCCTCGTCATCGCGAGCGTCGTCAATCTGTTCATGCAGAGCTCGGCCTTCCAGTTCGGGCTGTCGATCCTGGCGATCCTGATCTTCTCGGGCCTGACCGCCTGGGACACGCAGAGCATCAAGGAGATGTATTTCGCGGGCGACTCTGCCGATATCGCCTCGAAGAAGTCGATCAGGGGCGCCCTGCGTCTCTACCTCGACTTCATCAACATCTTCACCGCCCTTCTTCAGTTGACGGGTAGTCGCAACAACTGATCGGGTCTCGATAGGCCGAATAAAGAAACCCCGGAGCGATCCGGGGTTTTTCTTGTTCGGGATCTGCAGCCGATTCGGATACGCGGATCAGTCGAGATATTGCCAGGTGTCGGCGCCGTCGAGACGCCTGACACGGGCGCTTGCCACGACATCGGGCGCCATCAACCGGGCATTGACGCCCATCCGGTCGCGGGTCGGATCGACGGCCGCCCAGTGCGAAACGCAGCCCCACGTTGGGCAGCGATGAAAGGTGATCGATCTGTCGTCCCGCTGATAGGCGACGGTGACCGCATCGGGTGGCGTCATGCGCACCTGCTTCGGCGAACAATAGGCCCAGAGCACGTCGTAGCGAGGGCAGATCGAGCAATTGCACGCCGTGACTTCGGAGGGTGCAGTGTCGACCTCGATGCAGATCGAACCGCAGTGGCAAGAGCCCGAGATCGCCATCGGAGTGCTCTGATGGGTGCGGGCGCGGGAAAACCCGCCGTGGTGTCCGGCGGTTCAGACCAGCACAAGTTTCGGCTTTTTCTCCAGTACCTGCAGGACGCGGCGCAGCTCCGCTCCGCGCTTGAGGATCAAGCCCGTCGCGGCTACGACCGCATAGGCGCCCTGCCGCCGGGCGAGGCTTGGATCCTTCTCGACGCGAAACAGCGGCACCTCCGAGGCGCGGCGATAGATGCTGAACACCGCCTTGGCGGGCGTGAAGGCGATGGCATAGTCGCGCCATTCGCCTTCCGCGACCCGGCGTCCGTAGAGGTCGAAGATGTCGCGAAGCTCATGGCGGTCGAACGAGACGACGGCGCCCTCGCCTGCCGGAGGCGACCGCCCCGGAAACTCCGTCACCGCCCCCCGGCGCAGACCGGCGCCGTGGGGGTTGCGCTGCGCATCCGGCATATCGCCTTCACTCATCGGCCTCGCTCTCCAGGACCGTAAAACATCGCGCGAAGCGGGCCGCCTTTCAAGGGCTGGAAGAGACATTGCAACATTCCAAGTTTCGCCCCGATGCGGCCCCTGCCGCGCCGTACTGGCCAGCGATAAAACCCATGTTGTTCGTGGGTTTGCCGGTCCTGGTTTCGTCAGCCCCCCAGCCCCTGGGATCTGCCTTTACCCCGAACCCGTCATGGGTGCGAACAGCATGTGGACCGGCATGGAGCGTCGCGCTCCTGCCGGTCTTTTTTCGTGCGCGCACCGACTTGCATCATTCCGGGGCAAAAGCGATATGAGCCATGCGGGGGCGATGCCATGGCAGCGCCGGTCCCGTTCTGACCGATCGTGAGGAGATCTGCGCCGCCATGACCGACGTCGCGAACGCCGAACCATCCGCCTCCGCGCCGGAAACCAGGAGCTTCCAGGCGGATGTGGCCCGTCTGCTCGAGCTGATGGTCCATTCGGTCTATTCCGAGCGCGACATCTTCATCCGCGAGCTCGTATCGAACGCGGCCGACGCCTGCGAGAAGCTGCGCTACGAGGCGATCGCCTCGCCGAAGCTGGTCGAGGACGGTGAGGGCTTTCGCATCCTCGTCCTGCTCGACAAGGAGGCGAAGACCCTCACCGTCGCCGACAACGGCATCGGCATGACCCGCGGCGAGCTCGACGATGCGCTCGGCACTATTGCGAGCTCCGGCACCAAGGCCTTTCTCGATAAACTCGGCGCCGATGCGCCGGGCGAGAGCGGCAACCTCATCGGCCAGTTCGGCATCGGCTTCTATTCGGCCTTCATGGTGGCCGACGAGGTGACGGTCGAGACGCGCCGCGCCGGCGGCGACGAAGCCTGGCGCTGGGTCTCGGACGGCAAGGGATCCTACCGGGTCTCAGCCCTGCCGATCGAGGCGGCACCACGCCGCGGCACGCGGGTGACGCTGCATCTCAACGAGGCTTCGGGCGAGTTCCTCGAACCTTACCGGATCGAGCGCCTCGTCAAGGAGCATTCGGGCGCGGCGCCGGTGCCGATCGAACTCGTCGAGAAGCCCGGCGATGAGCCGAAGCGGGTGACCGACGGCGCGGCGCTGTGGGCCAAGCCGAAGTCCGAGGTCAAGCCGGAGGACTATACCGAGTTCTATCGCGGCCTCGCCAACCAGTTCGATGAGCCGGCCCTGACGGTGCACTGGCGCGCCGAGGGGCGGCACGAATATACCGTGCTTGCCTTCGTGCCGGGCTCGAAGCCTTTCGACCTGTTCGATCCGCAGCGCAAGGGCCGCGCCAAGCTCTACGTCCGCCGCGTGCTGATCACCGACGAGGCCGACCTCCTGCCGGGCTGGCTGCGCTTCGTGCGGCTCGTCGTCGACACGGCCGACCTGCCGCTCAACGTGTCGCGCGAAATGGTGCAGAGCAGTCCCATCTTCGCCGCCATCCGCAAGGGTGTCACCAACCGCATGCTGAGCGAATTGACCAAGCTCGCCGAGAGCGATGCGGAAAAATTCAAGGGCGTCTGGGAGAATTTCGGTCCCGTCCTCAAGGAGGGGCTCTACGAGGATCCGGAGAAGCGCGACGCGCTGTTCAAGATGGCGCGCTTCGCGTCTACGAAACACCTCGACGGCGGCCGGACGCTCGCCGCCTACGTGGCCGACCTGCGCCCCAACCAGACGGCCATCTATTACGTGCTCGGCGACGACGTGAAACGGCTTGCCGGTAGTCCGCAACTCGAAGGGTTCCGGGCGCGCGGCATGGAGGTGCTGCTGCTGCCCGATGCGGTCGATGCCTTCTGGGTCTCGACCGCCGCGGGCTTCGACGGCAAGCCGTTCAAATCGGTGACGCAGGGCGCGGCCGATATCAAGCTCGTGCCGCTGGCCGAGGGCACCGAGGCGTCGAAGAGCGAGGATGTCGGCCCCAAGGTCGCGACGCTTTTGGCCTTCATGAAGCAGACGCTCGGCGAGGCGGTCGAGGACGTGCGCGCCTCGGATCGTCTCTCGGAGAGCCCGGCCTGCCTCATCGCGCCCGAGTTCGGCCCCGACCGGCGGCTCGAAAAAATCCTCTCCCAACACGGCAAGCTGTCCGGCGCGGCGACGAAGCCGGTGCTCGAGGTCAACCCGACCCATCCGCTCGTCGCGGCGCTCGGCGAGAGCTATGCGGCGCCCGACAAGCGCGCCATGGTGGAGGATGCCGCCTGGTTGTTGCTCGACGAGGCGCGCATCATGGACGGCGACATGCCGGCCGATGCTCAGGCTTTCGCGGCGCGGCTGCGGCGGTTGATGGAAAAGGCCGCTGGCTGAGGCCACGCTCGTCGCGGCCTTGCTAGCCGCGACCCGTGACCTCGCCGCGTCCGGCGTGCCGGACCCGCAGGCCGATGCCCGCATCCTGCTCTGCGCCGCCGCCGGGGTCGACCGTGCTGTACTGATCACCGATCCAGACCGCCCGCTCGGCGCCGAAGCCGAAGCCCGCTTCGCCGCCCATATCGAGCGCCGGCTTGCTCGCGAGCCGGTGTCGCGCATTCTCGGGCGCCGCGCGTTCTGGAGCCTCGATCTCGAGATCACGCCCGCCGTGCTCGACCCGCGGCCCGACACCGAGACGCTAGTCGCTGCCGCGCTCGCCCAACTCGGCGGACGGCGCGATACGCCGGTGCGGATTCTCGACCTCGGCACCGGCTCGGGCGCCGTCCTCTGCGCCTTGCTGTGGGCCTGCCCGGCGGCGCGCGGCTGGGCCGTCGACCGCGCCCTCGGCGCCTGCCGTGTGGCGCGCGACAACCTCCTCCGCTGTGGGTTCGCGGCGCGCAGCCTCGTCGTCTGCGGCGACTGGGGCGCGGCGCTCGGGGCGGCGCGCTTCGATCTCGTTCTGTCGAACCCGCCCTATGTCGAGACCGCCGCCATTGCCCGGCTCGATGCCGACGTGCGCCTCTACGATCCGCACGTCGCGCTCGATGGCGGTGTCGATGGGCTCGACGCCTATCGGATCATCGCCCGGCAGGCGCCCGCTCTTCTCGCGCCCGGCGGCGCGGTGTTCCTGGAGGTCGGCGCCGGACAGGCCGGTACCGTCGCGGCACTGTTGGAGAATGCCGGCTTGCATGGCCTCGGCATTACTCGCGACCTCGCCGGCATCGACCGCGTGGTCGGGGCCTCGCAAGTGCGTTCCGATTGATGTTTCCCGTCGTCATTCCAGGACGCCGGAGGCGGACCCGGAACCCAGGACCATGCTGGTTGAAAAGGCCGCGAGACTTGCACGCCACTCGTCCACATATGGGTCCCGGACAGCCGCGTGCCGCGGCTTCCGGGATGACTGAGATGATCGAGTCGTATCACCCCTCCCTGAGATAAGCCGCCGGGCTCTGGCCGAGGATACGCCAGGTGCCGGCGAGCCCGAGCCCGACCGTGACGGCGAGGGCGGCTGCCGCCGCCTCGATCGCCGGCGTCCAGGCGAAGGCGAAGCGAAAGTCCATGACGCGCTCGACGACCGCATAGGCGGCGAGCGTGCCGGCCAGCACCCCGAAGGCCGCCGTCGCGAGGCCGAGCAGGCCGTATTCGATGAGGAAGGCGGCGAGCAGCCGGCGCCGCGTCGCGCCGAGCACCTTGAGCATCACGGAATCATAGACTCGCGCCCGCCGCCCTGCCGCCAGTGCCCCGGCCAGCACCAGCACCGAAGCGACGATCGTCACGGCGGAGGCGCCGCGCGTCGCTACCGCCAGTTTGCCGACGAGGTCGTTGACCGCGTCGAGCACGTCCTTGACGCGGATGATGGTGACCGTCGGAAATCTTTCCGCCACGGCTTTGGCGAGGGGTGCCTCGTCGGCGGCGCCCGATCCCTTCGGAAACGCCAGCGTCGAGAGAAGAGTATGGGGCGCGCCGGCAAAGGTGTTCGGCGAGAAGACCATGACGAAATTGATGCCGAGAGACTGCCAGTCGACTTTGCGCAGGTTGGCGATCTTGGCCGTGACGGAACGTCCGAGCACGTTCACCGTGAGCGCGTCGCCGAGTTTCAGGCCGAGCCCGTCGGCCATCTCGCGATCGAAGGAGACGAGCGGCGGCCCGGCGTAGCCCTTGGCCCACCAGTCTCCCGCGACGACGCGCGAGCCTCGGGGCGGCGCATCCGCGAAGGTGATGCCGCGGTCGCCTTCGAGCACCCAGGCGGATCCCTCCTTCGCCTTGATCGTCTCGACCGACGCCCCATTCAGCGCCGTGATTCGCCCGCGCAGGATCGGCACGGCCTCGAAGGTGCCGTCCGGCACCTGTGCCTTGACGAAATTGGTGAAGGCCCCGGCCTCCTTGTTCGACACGTCGGTGAAGAAGAAGCTCGGCGTCACGCCCGGGCGGCCCGCATCGATCTGGCGATGGATGTTGTCGTCGATCAGCGCCAAGGTCACGAGCAGCGTCAGGCCCAAGCCGAGCGACAGGACCACGGCCGGCGTCAGCGCGCCGGGCCGGTGGAGATTTGCCAGCGCCAACCGCCATTCGACGCGGCGCGGGCGGGGCAGGGCGCGGGCGCCGACTGTGAAGCCGTAGGCGACGAGCCGCAGCAGGCCGAAGACGATGGCCACACCGAGGATGTAATAGGCGGCCAGCCGATGATCCGCCGAGAAGCCGACCGCCGCCGCGACGAGCGCCGCGACGGCACCGCCGAGCGCCGCTCGATAGGGCAGGCGCAGCGGCGCAGGGTCGGGCTCGACGGCGTCGCGGAACAGCGCCGACACCGGCACGTCATGCGCCCGGCCGAGCGCCGCGAGCGAGAAGACCAGCGCCGTCAGGAGACCGTAGAGCGCGCCGAGGCCGAGCGCGCCTGGATCGAGCGCCGCGACCATCGGGAAGGGGATCAGGGCGCCGAAAGCCGCCGAAATGACGAAGGGCAGGGCGGCGCCGAGCCCGAGCCCCGCCGCGATGCCGAGCGCCGCGACGAGCAGCACTTGAACCAACCCCATGGCGAAGACGGCGCGGCCCGGTGCGCCGAGCGCCTTCAGCGTCGCGAGGCTCGCCCGCTTGCGCTCCATCGCGGCTTTGACCGCATTGGCGACGCCGACGCCCCCGACCACCAGCGCGGTGAGGCCGACGAGCGTCAGGAACTGCGTGAACCGGCTAAGGTTGCGGTCGAATTCGGGCGATACGGCATTGCGCGTCCTGACGTCCCAGCCGGCCTGCGGAAAGGCCGCCTTGGCGTCCTTGACGAAGCGCGCCACGGTGGCATCGTCGGCGATCCCCGTCTTGCCGAGCTCGATGCGCGTCGTGAACCGCGCCAGCGAACCTGCCTGGAGCAGTCCCGCGGCGTCGAGCCCCGCCTCGCTCATCATCACGCGCGGTGCGAAGGCGATGCCGCTGCCGAGCCGGTCGGGCTCGTGGCGCAGGATGGCGCGCAGGGCGAAACTGCCCTTGCCGATCGACACGGCATCGCCGGGCTTGAGATCGAGCCGCGCCGCCACCGTCTCGTCCGTCACCACGCCATAGGCGCCGTCGCGCTCGGCCAGCGCCGTGGCCAGAGATTGCGGCGGATCGAGCTCGACACGGCCCGCCGTCGGATAGCTGGCGTCCACCGCCTTGACGTCGATCAGCACGGGCGTGGCGTCACCGTGCCGAGCCATGGTGCGGGTGGTGACCAGGGTCGACAGGCGACCCCGCGCCGCCAGATAGGCCTGCTCCGGCGGCGCGAGCGGCTGCGAGGTGGTCGAGACGGCGACGTCGCCGCCGAGGATGGTGCGCCCCTCGCGGTCGAGTCCCGTGGCGAGACCGCCCGCCACCGAGCCGATGCCGGCGATTGCGGTGACGCCGAGCGCGATGCAGAGAAGAAAGATCCAGTACCCGCCGAGGCCGCCCCGCAGGTCGCGCCAGGCGAGCCGCGCGGCGATGGGCATCCTCATCGGGCCGCCGCCGCGACGCGGGGTAGGGTCTCGGGCTCGACGCGGCCCGACCGCAGCACGATCGTGCGGTCGCAGCGCGCCGCAAGATTCGGGTCGTGCGTCACCAGCACAAGGGTCGCGCCGCGCCGCTGCCGCTGTTCGAAGATGAGGTCCATGATGGTACGGCCGGTCGCCTCGTCGAGATTGCCGGTGGGCTCGTCGGCCACCAGGATCGCCGGATCGGGCGCCATCGCGCGGGCGAGGGCCGCGCGCTGCTGCTCGCCGCCCGAAAGCTGCGCCGGGTAGTGCCCGAGTCTTTCGCCGAGCCCGACCTGGCGAAGCTCGGCCTCGGCGCGCTGAAAGGCGTCGGGGCGGCCGGCGAGCTCCAGCGGCACGGCAACGTTTTCGAGCGCCGTCATGGTGGGGATGAGATGGAACGACTGGAACACGATGCCGATGCGCCGGCCGCGGAACCGCGCCAGGGCATCCTCGTCGAGACGGTCGATGCTGGTGCCCTCGACCGTGACGCTGCCGCGCTCCGGGCGTTCGAGGCCGGCCAGGACGGCGAGCAGCGTCGACTTGCCCGAGCCCGAGGGCCCCGTCAGCCCGACCGCCTCGCCGGAACGAATGGCGAGGCCGATGCCTTTGAGGATATGGACACGCGCCGCCCCCCGACCCAGGCTGACATGGACATCGTCGAGCGAGATCGCCTCTTGCCCCATTCCCCTTCCTTCCGCGCACGGCTCCGCCTTCCATATGGGGGCGGCGGCCTCCGGCGCCACATGCTGGCGCTTGCTCTCGTTGCCGCAGGCGCGTTGCTGGTCGCGCCGGCCGCCTCGGCCAGGAGCTTTCACATCGTGGCCTTCGGCGACAGCCTCTCGGCCGGCTTCGACCTGGGGGAGGCGGCGTCCTTTCCGGCGCAGCTCGAAAAGGCGCTGAAGGCCGACGGGTTCGACGCCAGCGTCGCCAATGCGGCGGTCTCCGGCGACACGGCGGAAGACGGCGAGGCACGGGTCGACTGGTCGGTGCCGGACGGCACGGATCTCGTCATCGTCGAGCTCGGCGCCAACGACATGTTGCGGGGCATGGACCCAGCCGGCACTAAGACGGCGCTCGACGCCATCCTGGCGCGGCTCCGGGCGCGGGGCATCGAGGTGCTGCTCGCCGGCATGTTTGCGGCGCCGAACCTCGGAGCCGACTATGGAGGGAAGTTCAACGCCATCTATCCGGCGCTGGCGCGCGACAGGAAGGTGCCCCTCTACCCCTTCTTCCTCGCCGGTATCGTGGGCAAGCCGGATCTTCACATCGCCGACGGCGTGCATCCGAACCGGGCCGGCGTGGCGGTAATCGTCAAGGGAATCCTACCGGATGTCGAGGCGTCGCTGCGGGGGAATTGAGGCAGGCTTGCGTCAGAAATCGTGCGGGCGACACTGAACAAAGGCCCTGCTTGCGTTGTTCCACTGAAGTCCGGGCTTGGGAGAAGGCGCGACAGCCGCGGGCGAGTCTTTCGGAGAACGTCATGAAAACCTTGAAGATTGCCGGCCTGGCCTGCGCCCTGATGATGTCGGTCAGCCTTGGCGCCCCGGCAAACGCCTCCTCGATGAAGCAACATCAGAAGGCGATGAAGATGCATCACGGAATGATGATGCACCACGGGATGATGATGCACCACCACCACCATCATGGCATGATGATGCGCCACGGGATGATGATGCATCATCACAGCATGCATCACATGATGCATCACCATCACATGATGCATAAGATGTGAGCCTTCTCGCCCAGCCCGGGGCGTCCGAACGATCGCGTTTGGCCCCGGCAACGCTGGAGAGGATATCAAGCGACGACCATAGACGCGCCGCGCGCCTCGAGCGAGGCGGCGTGCTCTTTCATGAGCGTTTCCCCAAGCGCCTTTTCGATCAGAGCCTGCGTTTCCGCGACGCCATTGAGAGCCACGAACGAACCGAAGCGCGGGCCGCGCTCCTCGCCGAGCAGCACCTGATAAAGCATGTTGAACCAGTCGTTCGACACGCCGGGGCGCTCGGGAGTCGCGGTCTTCGCCTTGAAATCCTGGTAACGTGGGATCGGCCGCGCCACGTCGTAGAGCATCGTCTGAATCTCTTCGGCGCTGGCGCCCGGCGGGAGCGCGCCGAGCGCCGCGTCGAGCCGCAGCAGGGCGTTGCGCTCGACCTCGTCCGGTGCGCGGTAGCGTTTCGCCGGTCGCACGAAATCGCCGAAATAGCGCACCGCATAGCCGACCAGCCGGTCGAGCCGGGGGTGGCTTTCGCGTGAGACCGCAGGCGCATAGCGGCGCAGGAAACCCCACAGCACCGCCGGGTGCTCGCTGTTGGCGACGGTCGCGAGGTTGAGCAGCATGGCGAAGGAGACGGGCGTGCCGGCCTCTCCCTCGGCAGGCGCAAGACGCTCGGGCGCCGGCGGCGTCCCCGAATGGATGTGCCAGACCGGGTTGCCGAGCCGCTCGCGCCAGGTCTGCCGGCCGTAGGCGTCGAGGAATCCGAGATACTCGTCGACGGCGCGCGGGATGACGTCGAAATGCAGCCGCTTGGCCGCCATCGGCTTCTGGAACATGAAGAGCGACAGGCTTTCGGGCGACGCATAGGTCAGCCAGTCCTCGATGGTGAGGCCGTTGCCCTTCGACTTCGAGATCTTCTGCCCGCCCTGGTCGAGGAAGAGCTCGTAGTTGAAGCCTTCCGGCGGCTCCGAGCCGAGCACCTTGCAGATGCGGCCCGACAGCCTGACCGAATCGATCAGATCCTTGCCGGCCATCTCGTAGTCGACCCCGAGCGCATGCCAGCGCATCGCCCAGTCCGGCTTCCACTGCAGCTTGCAACGGCCGCCGGTGACGGGCGTCTCGAAAACCTTGCCGGACGCCGGGTCGCGCCAGGTGATAGTGCCGGCATGCGCGTCATGGCTTTCGAGCGGCACCTGCATCACGATGCCGCTCTCGGGATGGATGGGCAGGAAGGGCGAGTAGGTGGCGGCGCGCTCCACCCGCAGGCTCGGGGTCATGATCGCCATGACGGCGTCGAGCCGGTCGAGCATCAGCCGTAGCGCTGCGTCGAACCGCCCGGACCGGTAAGCTTCCGTGGACGACATGAATTCGTAGTCGAAGCCGAAACGGTCGAGGAAGGCGCGCAGCCGCGCATTGTTGGCGGCGGCAAAACTCGATGCCTCGCCGAACGGGTCGGGCACCTCGGTCAGCGGCCGGCCGAGATGCTGCTCGAGCAGAGCCTTGTTGGGCACGTTGTCCGGCACCTTGCGCAAACCGTCCATATCGTCGGAAAAGGCGACGAGGCGGGTCGGGATGCGATCCTCGGTCAGCACCCTGAAGGCATGGCGGACCATGCCGGTGCGGGCGACTTCGCCGAAGGTGCCGATATGCGGCAGGCCCGAGGGGCCGTAGCCGGTCTCGAACAGGACGCTCCGCTGTCCAGTGCGCTCGACGCGCCTGATGAGCTTGCGCGCTTCCTCGAAGGGCCAGGCATTGGCTTGGGCTAGCGCATCGGCCGACACGTCGAGGGCGGTCATCGGAGGCGGGGCTTTCGCTGAAAGAGCCGGCAGCCGCGGTTCTGCGGATGCGATCCCGGGTATAAAGCAGCGACGCCGCGCCTCGACAAGGCCGATCCGTATTGGCCGGCGCGTTCCATGCGGTGGGCGTAACAGGAGGCAGACCGGTGAAAGTCGTCGAGATCATGAGCACGGGGGTGGAATTCGTCGGCGGCGACGTCTCGGTCAAGGAGGCGGCCGAACTGATGGGCGAGCTCGATATCGGTGCGCTGCCGGTCGGCGGCCCGTCGGCACTCGATGGCATCGTCACCGACCGCGACATCCTGTTCAGGGTGGTCGCGGCCGGCCTCGATCCCACGACGACGCTCGTGCGCAACGTGACCTCGCGCCCGGTGATCGTCTGCCGCGATACCGACACGCTCAACACCGCCATGGATCTGATGGCCGCGAACCATATCCGCCGCCTGCCGGTCACCGACGACAAAGGCACGGCAATCGGCTGGGTGACGCTCGCCGACCTGTCGCGCAAGCTCCTGGTCGAGAGTCGCGACCTGCAGGACGCCCTGACCCGCATCACCGAAGGCGCCGAGGCCTGAGAGAGGCTGCAGGTCGATTTTGAAGCCGATCTGATGATTCTAGCCGCATGTCAGCGCCGATAGCGCCGGTCGATCGAGCGCACCATATCGGCCGGCAGGCCCAGCCGGGCGGCGATGTAGCCGGCGTAGAAATAGCCGGCCGGATCGCGCAGGTCGGCCGCCACCACGGCCGCCGCATAGGCGTAGGCCTCGAGCCCATGGGTGCGGATGGCCTTGAGAAGCGTGCTCGAGGCGGCCGGCGCCGCCAAGGTGGCGCGGAAGGTCGCGATCGCCTCCTCGCCGGCGCCGATCTCGCCGAGCCAGCGTTCCACGCCCCGCTGCGCCGCCTCGTCCGCCTGCGAGGCATCGAGCAGCGCCATGGCGGCGAAGCGCATCAGCACCTCGACCGCCTCGGCCTCGAGCCGTCCCAGCCGGAAGGTCAAGGGCAGCATCACCTGGTGCCGATTCTGCAGCCAGCCGTTCAGCACCTTCTGCGCCAGCGCGCGGTCGAGGATTTCCGCCGGCAGGCCGAGACGGCGGTCGCGCAGGTCGGCGACCTCCCTGTCCGTGGGGTCCGGCGGCAGGCTCAGCGGTGGCTCCGCCGGACGCTGGCTGACACGTCGGGCCAGACCGCTCAGGAACGACCGGGCTCGACCCTCGTCGGGCCGCACACTCATCGGCAAACGTCCATTCCGCATCCTTCCCCCACCGGCCGCGGGCGCTATCTTCGCCGTCCTGAGCGTGCGGGCTCGGCCGGGACAACGCCGCATCGCCCGCAAAGTGCCCCTCTGCCAGGACATCCGATGACACTCGACCAGGGCTTGGCCTTCGGGCTCATCGCCGTCACCATCGCCCTGTTCGTCTGGGGTCGGCTGCCCTACGACCTCGTCGCCATGCTGGCGCTGCTCGTCGGCATCGGTATCGGCATCGTGCCCGAGAAACACGCCTTCGAGGGCTTTTCGGACGAGATCATCATCATCGTGGCGGCGGCGCTCGTGGTCAGCGCCTGCATCGCACGCTCGGGGACGATCGAAGCGCTGATGCGCCCCATCCTGCCGAAGCTCAGCACGGTGCGGATACAGGTGCCGGTCCTTTCGGGCTGCGTCATGCTGCTCTCGGTCTTCACCAAGAACGTCGGAGCGCTCGCCATCTTCATGCCGATCGCGCTGCAGCTCGCGCGCCGGCACAAGACCTCGCCTTCGGCCCTCCTCATGCCGATGGCGGCGGCCTCCCTCACCGGCGGCCTCGTCACGCTTGTCGGCACCTCGCCCAACATCATCATCGCCAAGGTGCGCGCCGACATGTTCGGCCAGCCCTTCGGCATGTTCGACTACACGCCGGTCGGGCTCTGCATCGCGCTGCTGAGCCTGGCCTTCCTGGCCTTCGGCTGGCGGCTGTTGCCCGAGCGCCGCGCGGCCTCCTCGATAGATGCGGCCTTCACCATCGAGAACTACACCGCCGAAGCGGTCCTCACTGCCCAGTCGCCGGCGGTCGGGCGCAGCGTCGCCGAGCTCGAAGCCATGCTCGAAGGCGAGGTCGCGGTGGCGGGAATCGTGCGTGAGCGCTTCCGCCGCTACGCGCCGACGCCGGCCTCGCGCCTCAAGGCGGGCGACGTGCTGCTGCTCAAGGGTGAGCCCGAGAGCCTCGACCGGATGGTGGCCTATGCGCGGCTCGATCTCGCCACGGGAAGCGAGGCCGGCTCCGGCCATGTCACCGTCGTCGAGGGCGTCGTCACCGAGAATTCACCGCTGATCGGACGCACGCCGGTGCAGGTCGCGCTCCAGTCGCGTCACGGGGTGGGGCTCGTGGCCCTGAGCCGACGCGGTCAGGCGATCCTGCAGCGACTGTCGACCGTACGCTTCCGGCTCGGGGACGTCGTGGTTCTGCGGTCGGCCTCGCCGAGCCTGCCCGAGACGCTCGGGGAATTGCGCGTTCTGCCACTCGCCGAGCGCTCGATCATGCTCGGGTCGAGCCAGCGAAGCTTCATTCCGCTCGCTGTCCTCGCGCTCGCCATGGGGCTGGTGGCCGTGCACGTCGTGACCGTCGCCGTGGCCTTCTTCGGCGCCGCCGTCATCCTGCTGCTGCTGCGCACCATGACGATGCACGAGGCCTATCGGGTCGTCGAATGGCACATCTTGTTTCTGCTCGGCGCGCTGATCCCGCTGAGCCACGCCGTGCGCGATACCGGCGGCACCGACCTTCTTGCGCGGGGGCTCGAAGCGGCGACGGGCGGCCTTCATCCGATCGCGATCCTCGCCGTCGTCATGGTGATCGCCATGGCGGTGACGCCCTTCTTCCACAATGCGCCGACCGTTTTGGTGATGGGGCCGATCGCCGGCAGCCTCGCCGTGAAGCTCGGCCTCAACCCGGATCCGTTCCTGATGGCGGTGGCGCTCGGCGCGGGTTGCGATTTCCTCACCCCCATCGGGCACCAGTGCAACACGCTGGTGATGGGCCCGGGCGGCTACCGGTTCGGCGATTACGCGCGGCTCGGGCTGCCGCTGTCGATCATGGTGGTGGCCGCCGGCGTGCCGCTGCTCGCGCTGTTCTGGCCTCTCGATCGTCCGGTGCCGCCGCGCCGGCCGCCGGTGGCCGGCGACACGTCGGCACCGCTCCCCGCGAAGTAGGGCGCGGAGGCCGCCTACTGATTGGTCGATCGAAAGCGATGGCAAAACGGCCGAACGAGCGCTAACACGGTTGCATGATGTCCGTGCCCGCTGAGGTCGCCGTGTCGGCCCCGATCCCGACTTATGCCGATATCGAGCGCGCCGCGGCGCGTATCGCGGGCGTCGCGCATCGCACGCCGGTTCTCACGTCGCGCACCGCTGATGCTCTCGCGGGCGCCGAGCTCTTCTTCAAATGCGAGAACCTGCAGCGCGCCGGCGCCTTCAAGTTCCGCGGCGCCTACAATGCCATTGCGGCATTGCCCGAGGAGCGGCGAGCCCGGGGTGTCGTGGCCTTCTCGTCCGGCAACCATGCCCAGGCGATCGCGCTCGCCGCCCGGCTGCAGGGTGCACCGGCGACGATCGTCATGCCGCACGACGCGCCTGCCATGAAGGTTGCGGCCACGGAAGGCTATGGGGCCGAGATCCGCGGTTACGATCGCTACACGGAAGACCGCGAGGCCATCGGCCGGGCGCTGGCCGAGGACCGCGGCCTCGCGCTCATACCGCCCTACGACCATGCCGACGTGATCGCCGGCCAGGGCACCGCCGCCAAGGAACTGATCGAGGAGACCGGCCCCCTCGACATGCTCCTCGTCTGTCTCGGCGGCGGCGGCCTCCTCGCCGGCAGCGCGCTCGCGGCCGAGCATCTGTCGCCCGGCTGCCGGGTGTTCGGGGTCGAGCCCGAGGCCGGCAATGACGGCCAGCGGTCGTTCCGCTCGGGCGAGATCGTCCATATCCCGGTGCCGAAGTCGATCGCCGACGGGGCCCTGACGCAGCATCTCGGACGCCTGACCTTCCCCGTCATCCGCCGACTGGTGGAGGATGTCGTCACGGTCGGCGATGCGCAGCTGGTGCGCGCCATGCGGTTCTTCGCCGAACGGATGAAGATGATCGTCGAGCCGACCGGATGCCTCGCGGGTGCGGCGGCCCTCGAGCGCATCGTTCCGCTCGAGGGCAAGCGGGTCGGAATCATTCTCAGCGGCGGCAATGTCGATCTCGCGACATTCGCGCGCCTCGTCGCGGGCGCGCCGTAAACCATTCCGTGTGAGAGCCGGCCGATCGGGCGAAGGCGGGGTGGACGCCACCGGCTGGCCATCCTAGTTTGCCGCCATGCGTGCAGCGATCGTGTCCGTGTTGACCGTGATGAGCGTGACCTCGTCCTTCGCCGAGGACCCCGTCCACCACCGCTACGGCCCGGACGATCGCTACGCGGGCTGTCTCTTCGGCGATATCGTGCCCTTGGTGCGGCGAGGCTATTCACGGCAGAAGGCGCTGTCGGTCGCCTCCCACCGCTGTCAGCCGCTCTCCGACGGGCTGACGAAACGCCAGGTCCAGGATGCAGCCGACTACGTCAATTTTTCCATCGACATGATGGAGCGGTAGATCGGGCCGATTCTCGACCCTGTCGATCCAATTCACGCATCGACCGGCATCGGAACCGGTCGTCCCATCGGGACGGGGTCGCTACGGCATCACAGCTTGACGGCTTTCCGCAGCAGGGCGAGGATATCGACGACGGCCGCCGCCTTGAGATCCGCCTGCATGGCGCATTCCAGCCCGGCGTCGAGATGCTGGGCAATGAGCAGCAGCGCGACCTCCCGCAAGGCCGCCGTGACGGCGTTCGATTGCTGGATTTCGTCCCCGCAGTAGCGGTCGTCTTCGATCATCTGGCGCAATCCCCGCACCTGCCCCTCGATGCGTGACAGGCGATTGAGCAGAGGAGCCCGCTCCTCCGGGGTTCGAGTCAGATAAATTCGGCCATCCTTGAACTCGTAAAGCATCTGCGCATTATACCCCCGCACACTATTTCGAAACAGTCCGGCTGAGAAGCACCTGATTCCTACCTACCGCGATTTTCAACGACGAGCACGCGAGTTCTGATGCCCTTCAGCGGCGCCCTTGACCTCGGAAAGTCGGTATGCTCGTGGCGAAGGCTTGCGCAATGCGACGAGGACCTCATTTTACCGAAGCTGCCAGGGCGGCGGCGGCGGCTAAGCGTCGGGAACGGGCAGGACTTGCCGCCATGACCTTCGACATGCCAACAGTCTTCGTCCTGCGGGCGGATGATGCCAGCATGCGGTTCACATGGGAAATCCGCAGGTTTGGCGGCATAATCCTGCACCGGGGCCGCGTCTCCTTTCCGACCGGTCCCGCAGCGCATCAGGCCGGGCTCGCGGCGCTGGACCGGTTGCTGGCCCCGTCATCGGACCATGCGCCAGGCGTAGAATATGCCTGACAGGAAGGCGGAGGCCTGTCAGCCGCGAGCGCCGTCCTCCCCGACCTCCGCCGCCGGATTGCGCTGCGTCCGAGGTTATCGCCGAAGGCCATCCACGATGGAGCGGCCGCCGAAGGCGATGAACATCAGTCCCGAGGCGCGACGCAGCCAGCGCTCGTAGCGCCGATAGAACGTTCGGAACCGCCTCAGCCCGACCAATCCGACCAGGACCGCGTAGGCGGTGGCGGAGCCGAGCGCCGCAAAGCACAGCAGAGCCGGCAGGGAACTCCAGGCGAGACTCCGCGCCTCCCCGGCGAGAAGCGCCGTGAACATGGCAGCCGCGACGGGATAGGATTTGGGATTAGTCGCCCCGAAGATCAGTCCATAGGAGAACGGCCGCACCCCGCCGCCGGACCCGGCCTGTTGCGGTTTGCCGGAGGCCGTCACCGCCCGAAGCCCGAGATAGACCAGGTAGGTTCCGCTGGCGATGCCGAGCAGGCGAAAGACCGTCTGGTCGAGGCTGGTTGCCCCGATGATGGAGACGAGCGCCAGCGTGTACCACATGAGATCGCCGGCGAAATGCCCACCGAGGAAGACCGCGCCGGCCCGTCGGCCTCGGTCGGCGCCGATGCCGAGAACGGCCAGGACACCGGGCCCGGGCGTGATCCCATAGGCGAAGCCGGCGGCGGCAGAACTCATCAAGGCTGTCAGGCCCAAAGGTGCCACGCGCGTCTCACTCCGAGGCTAAGCGTCATTCCGACAAGTGTCTCACACGCGTCTCGGAAAAACGACGAAACAATGACAACGCCCATATCAGCTCTTCGCATCGTCACGGCGGAAACAATAGCGTGGGTGCCGGCCTTGCGAAGCGGCAGTGGGACTGTGGGCGCCGTGTGTCGAATTCGTGGCGGCGCTTAGGCTATCGTCCGACAGGGGCGTTGTCGTGAAGAACCATGATTCAGCCACGCTCAGGTGGCCAGATTGCGTCAGCGATTGAGCGGATTGACGTCAATCTGTTGCCAATTGAACACAGTGTGTTCGCCGCTTTCACGATAGGGTCGCAGACCTGCGGGCGCGCCTCCTTGTCTCAGTTCCATACCATGCCTCCCTCTTCGCGGCGATCGTTCGACGACCCGGCCACGGATGCCGCCCTGCTGCTGAGCCGCGTGGGGCTGGTGGTGCTCGCCTTCGCCGTGCCGGTCAGCCTCGTTGTGTTCCGACGGGCCGTGTTCACGCTGTTTCCGGTTGGGGCCGGGCTGCTGATCGTCTCGGCAATGCTCCTGCCGCGCCCGCCCGTAGCGGCCCGCCTGGTAACGGGGCTGCAATCCCTGGTGGGTCTCGCCGGGCTCTGGCTTTTGGGCTGGAGCGCCCTGTCGCTGCTCTGGACGCCGTTTCCTCACGATGCCGCCGAGCGCCTTTTCAGAGAATCCGGCACCGTCCTCATCGTGGTCGCGACCGTGGTGCTGCTGCCCGAGCGCACACGGACGTCGAACCTTTATCTTTTCCCGCTCGGGCTCACCCTGGCGGCGCTCGCGACCTTTGCGGCGGCGGTCTTGGGTCCGCAGGCGCTCGGCGCTTTCCAGAGCGCCGATTCCACTCTCGAGCGTGCCGTTTTCAGTCTGGTCATGCTGGTCTGGCCGGCCATCGGTGCCCTCGCGGTGCGTGACCGATGGGCCTCGGCCGGCTGGCTCGCCGTCGGCGTGACCCTCGCCTCCATGGCGGCGTGGACGTCGGTCGCGCTGGTGGCGCTGGCCTTCGGGGCGCTCGTCTTCGCCCTGGCGACGCTGAACCCGGGTCGCGTCGGCATCGTCCTAGGGGTGCTCGTCGGCGCATTGATCCTGCTCGGACCCGCTCTGCCGCTCGTCTTCGATCCCGTGCTGGCGGGTCTCGCCGACGCGCTCGGGGACCGTCTGCCGGCGCTTATCGACGCCTCGCAGTCGGTCCACGTCTGGGCCACGCTGGTCGCGAGCGAGCCGCTTCGCCTGGTGACCGGCCATGGCCTCGACATGGCGACCCGCGCCATCCAGATCGGCTTCCTGCCCGCAGCGACGCCGGGCAGCCTGTTGTTCGAAGTCTGGTACGAGCTCGGCATCGTCGGCGCCGTAGCGTCGGCGATCCTGGTCGGGGGTGCGATAATTGCGGCGGGGCGCAGTTCGCCCACCGTCGCGCCGTTCCTGCTGGCCGAGATCGTCACCGGATTGGTCATGCTGATCTGGGGGCTCGAAAGCAGCCAGCTGTGGTGGATCACCCTGCTGTCCGTGGTGGCGGTCGCCTTCGTCAACGTGATCCACGGCCAGTACCGTACCGCGAGGCCCTCGGCCCAGTTCGTCCGGCTCGCGGAGCCGCCGATGCGCTAGTATCCTGAATCAGAAGTTCGGGGCATTTTTGCTGGGGTGAGCCGTAGGCAGAATCGCTCGACGGATGCGAGGATGTCGTCTGCTGTTTTGGTCCATCGGAACGGCTTTGGGTGTGCGTTGTGGGCGTCGACGAACGAGGTGATGGCGGCCTGAAGGGCGGCGACGCTGCGATGGGCCCCGCGCTTGATCTTCCGCTCGCTGAGCAAGGCGAAGAAGCGCTCGACCTGATTGATCCATGATGCACCCGTTGGGGTGTGGTGGACCTGCCAGCGTGGGCGCTTGGCGAGCCAGTCGCGGATCATGGGTGTCTTGTGCGTGGCGTAATTGTCCATCACGAGGTGGACGTCGAGGGTGTCCGGGACGGCTTTTTCGATCTCGTCGAGGAAGCAGCGGAACTCGGTCGCGCGATGCCGGGGAAAGCACTTGCCGATGACAGCGCCGGTTGCGACGTTCAACGCGGCGAACAACGATGTGGTGCCATGGCGGGTATAATCGTGCGCCCGTCGCTCGATTTGACCAGGACGCATGGGCAGCATCGGCTGGCTGCGGTCGAGCGCCTGGATTTGGCTCTTCTCATCGACACACAAGACAAGGGCGCGTGCAGGCGGGGCCATGTAGAGCCCGACGATGTCGCGGACTTTGGCCACGAAGTCCGGGTCGGTCGACAGTTTGAACGTGTCGGCGCGATGCGGCTGCAAGCCGAACGCGCGCCAGATGCGCTGAACCGTCGAGGTCGACAGACCGCTCGCTTTGGCCATGCCGCGCGAACTCCAGTGTGTCGCGTCAGAGGGGAGGCTTTCCAATGTGCGCACGATCACAGCCTCGACCCGAGCATCATCCACAGTGCGTGGAGCGCCGCAGCGCGCCTCGTCCCGCAAGCCGTCCAGTCGATCCGACAGGAACCGGCGACGCCACTTCCCCACTGTCGCCTCATCGATCGACAGACGCGCCGCAACCTCCTTGTTGGCGGCGCCTTCGCTCGACAGAAGCACGATCCTGGCCCGCATCGCGAAGGCCTGCGCCGTCTTTCGTCGCGCCGCGAGCGACGACAAGTCCCTCCGTTCGCCCTCGCTCAGCGCAACAGGTTCAAGTGGCCGACCCATGCCAACCTCCACCGCGATCAAACAACAGAGATTATACAACGAACTTCTGGTTCAGGATACTAGAGCACGATCGGTTTAGGTTGAATCGCTTCGCGATCCTAAACCAATGAACGTGCTCGCTCTTTTAATGCTGGAGCAGATCGGCAGCAGCCGATCATGCTCTAGGGGCACGATCGTAACGACGTCTTGTCTGAGACCGTGGAGCGCGGATGAGCCTCGCCGAATCGACCTTCGGTCTCTGCCCCGAAAACTTCTTTTCCGTGTTCGGATGCATTCGGTGACCGGAGACGGGTTTGGGAATACCGGAGAGCGGCTCGCAGACTGGGATTTCAGACCCGAATCTTCCTGAAAAGCTGGAAGGCAAATCGGCCGGCTCAGGGACGGTGGGCTCGCCTCGATGCCTTCGCTGTCGCTGAACCGTGAGTCGATCGGACTCTGGGAATAATTCCGAGCATTTGGCTGCTCGACCGAGTTCGGGACCATGCCTGTCAGGTGTGGCGCGAAGCGTCGAGCGCCGAGATGCGGCAGAGCGGGATGGCTCTGCCTTCGACCTCTTCTGCGAGACTGCCGAACGCGGGTCAATGGGTCCGAGCTCCTGCACAAGAAACAAGGCGGCGCGTCGAGTCGCGGACGATCATTCGCGGTTGAAGCACCACGGCGACGGCAGGGTTGGGACCTGCCGTCTCGCACCGCGCCAGCAGCAGGCGGGCGGCTTCCTGTCCCATGGCCACGATCGGCTGGGCGACGGCGGTCAGCCGGGGCGAGAAGGCCTCGGCCCAGGTGAAATCGTCGATGCCGACGACCGACACGTCTCGCGGACAGCCGAGCCCCCGATCCCGCAGCGCCGTCATCACGCCGACCGTGCCATGATTGTTGGCTGCAACGATGGCGCTCGGCCGGCGGCTCAGCAGGTCGAGCGTCGCGCGGTAGGAAGGCTCGCTCTGGAAGCCGCCGTCGGCCACGAGCGCCTCGTCGAAGGGTATGCCCCTGGCCAGCACGGCATCGCGACACCCGGCCACGCGTTCGCGCGACAGCGCGAGGTCCGGGCTGCCGGCGACGATGGCGATTCGATGATGGCCCTGGTCGATGAGGTGCTCGGTGGCGAGCCGACCCGCCATGACATTGTCGAGCACGACGCTGTCGAGATCGAGGCCCGCCAAGGTACGGTCGAGCAGCACGGTCGGCACCTTGAGCAGGGGGCCGAGCGTCGCGGCATCATGCGTCCGGCCGCCGGGGACGAAGATCACGCCCGCGACCCGCTGCGCCCGCATGGCCCGCAACTGACCCACTTCCTTGGCGGGATCGTCCGTGGTGGAGCACAGCGTCAGGGTAAAGCCGGCCTGGTCGAGCGCCACCTCGATGGTGCTGGCGAGCCCGGAGAAATGCGGGTTGGTGATATCCGGCAGGACGAGGCCGATCGATCGCGTGCGGCCGAGCTTGAGATTGCGCGCCAGGGCATGGGGCACATAGCCGAGCTCCGCGACGGCGCGTTCGACCCGTTCGCGCATGGCGGGGCTGACCGCCGCCGTGCTGTTCACGACGGTCGAGACGGAGGCGATCGATACGCCGGCCCGCATCGCCACATCCTTGAGTGTGCTCATGCCCTCTTGCCATGTCGCCGACCCTTCTCTAGCTTTATCTGAAACGTTTCAGAACTCAATCGGCCGGCGCGACGAGGATCGCTCGGCCTTGCCAAGGGAGGACATCGTGACCGATCAGCGCGACGGCCGGACGAACCGATCCGGCGGATGGACGCGGCGGCGCCTCCTTGGCACCGGCGCCACCCTGGGCGGCTCGGCGGCACTCGGCGGGTTTCCGTTCGTGAAGCGTGCCCGCGCCGCGGCCAAGACCATGAGCTTCTGGCAGTTCTACGCGCCGGGCGGCCCCGTGCCGGGCCAGGCCAAGTGGTTCGAGGATGCGGTCAAGGCCTGGAACGACACCCACGACGTCAAGATCGCGCTCAACTACATCCCGAGCGGCGACTACATGAACGGGGCGAAACTGCCGACGGCCTTCGCGTCGGGGGAGGGGCCCGACCTGTTCCTCATCAGCCCGGGCGACTTCCTGCGCTATTACAACGGCGGCGTGCTGCAGGATCTCACGCCTTATATCGACGCCAAGGTGCAGGCCGACTTCACGCCCAACATCATCGCCAGCCGCAAGGTCGACGGCAAGATCTACGGCGTGCCGATGGAAGTTGAGCCCATGGCTTTCTACTACCGCAAGGACGCATTCGATAAAGCCGGCCTCAACGAGAATGACGTACCGAAGACGTGGGAGCAGCTTCTCGAGGTCGGCAAAAAGCTGACGACGCCGGACCGCTTCGGCCTGCTATTCGAAACGACGCCGGGTTATTACCAGAACTTCACCTGGTATCCGTTCCTCTGGCAGGGCGGCGGCGAGTTCCAGACCGCCGATCACAAGAGCGCGCTGAACTCGCCCGGCTTCGTGCAGGCGCTGAAATTCTGGCAGGACTCCGTCGCTTCGGGCGCCGCGCCGCGCAAGCCGCTCGGCGGGGGCGCCTGGGACATCGCGCCGAACCTCGGCTCAGGCTATTGCGCCATGCAGAATTGCGGCATCTGGGGGATCAGCGCCATGGCGGCCAATGCCAAGGACGTGCCCTATGGGGTGTTCAAGCTGCCGACGCCGGCCAACGGCAAATACGTCACGGTCGGTGGCGGCTGGGCTATCGTGGCCAACGCGCGGGGCGGCAACGCCGAGGCCGCCGGGCAGTTCTGCGCCTGGGCGCTGGCCTCCGCGAGCCCCGATTCGCTCAAGCGCATGGTCGACTGGTGCACGGTCGCCAAAAGCGATATGCCGCCGCGCCAGTCCGCTTTCGCAACGGGCAAGGCGGCGTTCGACGGCGGCTTCATGAAGACCTTCACGACCGAGATCTATCCCGGCACGCGCGCCGAACCACGCCTGCCGCCGCAGGTCTACAAGGCGATCTCGGATGCCATCCAGGCTTGCCAGCTCAATGGCGCCGACCCCGCGCAGCAGGCCGCCCTGGCGTCCCAGCAGGTCGACGCCTTTCTCGCCGGCTACAGCGGCGCCGAAATCCTCTGAGCCGGGACGAGCAGCGCATGGAGGTCGCGGTCGACCGGGCGGCTCGTGACGCGCGGCGCGGGCGCCCGCGACCCCGCCTGACGCGCCGTCAGCGTGAGGCGCTCGCCGGCTACCTCTTCATCCTGCCGGACGCGCTCGGCCTCGCGGTCTTTGCCGGGCTGCCCATGCTGCTCGCCCTCGCCTTAGGGTTCTTCACGGTCGACGGCTTCGGCGGCTACCGTTTCGCCGGGCTCGCCAACTACCGTCGCATGCTGCTCGACCCGCTGTTCCGGCAGAGCCTCGAGGTGACGCTCGCCTATGTGGTCATGCTGGTGCCGAGCCTCTACGTCGTAGGCCTCGGGCTGGCGCTTCTGGTGCAGCGGCGCTCGCGTCTGTCGGGGGTGCTGCGCAGCCTGTTCTTCCTGCCCCAGATGGTGAGCCTCGTCGTCGTGGCGCTCGTCTGGCAGGTGCTGCTCGTCGACAAGATCGGCATCGTGAACCGGCTTTTGTCGCCGCTCGGCCTCGGCGGCCTGTCGTGGCTCGGCGATCCCCGTCTCGCGCTCGTCGCCGTGGTGGCGATCAGCGTGTGGTTCCTGATGGGGTTCTACATGCTGATCTTCCTCGGCGGCCTGCAGGACATCCCCAAGGAATATCACGAGGCGGCGCGGCTCGACGGCGCGCGGCCAGCGGCCGCCTTCCTCTACATCACCTTGCCGCTGCTGCGGCCGACGAGCTTCTTCGTGGTGCTCACCGCGACCGTGACGGCGGTCGCCGGCGGCCAGATCTTCGACCTGATCTACGTCATGACCAAGGGCGGTCCGGCCAATTCCACCGAACTGGCGATCTATTACATCTACCAGCAGGCGTTCCAGTATAACGAATTCGGCTATGCCGGCGCGATGGCGACAACGCTCGTCGTACTGCTGCTCGGCCTCACGCTCTTACTCTTCGCTGCCACCCGGGGGGGCCGGTTTGACGGGTGAGGCATCCCCCGCGGTGGTGCCGCCGGCGTTCCGCGCCGTGCCGATGCTGCTCTCCCTGTCGGGCCTGATCCTCGGCCTGATGAGCGTAGCGCCGCTGCTGTGGATGGTGGCGACCGCGTTCAAGCCGCAGGGCGAGGTGTTCGGCGCCGGACTCTTGCCGCATCGGCCGACCTTCGACAATTTCGTCTACGTCTTCACCCAGCTCGATTTCCTTCGCTTTCTTCTCAACAGCTTCTTCGTCTCCGCCACCGTGACGATAGTGGCGTTGCTGCTCCATTCGATGGCCGGCTATGCCCTGGCGCGGCTACGCTTCCCCGGACGCGAGGCGATCTTCCTCACCATGTTCTCGACCTTCCTGGTGTCGCTGCCGGTGATCATCGTGCCGCTGTTCGTGCTGGTGAAGGCGCTGGGGCTGCTCGACAGTTACGCCGGCCTGATCATCCCCTCGATCTTCAACGCCTTCGGCATCTTCCTGCTGCGCCAGTTCTATCTCGGCATCCCGCCGGAGATCGAGGAGGCCGCCATCATGGACGGCGCCGGCTATTGGCGCCTCTACTGGAGCGTCGTGCTGCCGATGAGCCGTCCGATCCTGGCGGCGCTGGCGATCCTGTTCTTCCTGGCCAACTGGAACGCCTTCCTGTGGCCGCTCACCATCGTCAGCGACCGGCGGCTCTGGGTCGTCCAGGTGGCGATCGCCAGCTTTCAGGGCCAATATACCGGATCGTGGAACTACATCATGGCGGCCTCGACCGTGGTGGCGCTGCCGACGCTGATTCTGTTCTTCATCTTCCAGCGGCAGATCATGGAATCGATCAAGACCAGCGGATTGAAATAGTGCCGCGACCGGTGACACACTTCCCAAAACATCAGGATCGGCAATGACCTCGTTTTCCGGACTCGGCGTGAATCTCGGCAACCTCTATCGTCTGTCCGCCGCCAGGACGCGCTCCATCTCGCCCGAGAATTTCTCCGGCGCCAAGGGCGGCGGCGGCCGGGCGACGGAGGGGACCGGCGCCGTCCACGCGCGCGGTCTCGGACCGGGCTGGAAGGTCTCACCCTCGGTCCGCATGGAGGCGGGCGAAACCCGCACGCTGGCCGAGATCGACGGTCCCGGCGCGATCCAGCAGATCTGGCTGACGCCGGCCAACGTGCGCTGGCGCGACCTCATCCTGCGCATCTATTGGGACGACCAGGAACAGCCCTCGGTCGAGGCCCCCTTGGGCGATTTCTTCGCCTGCGGCTGGAATGTCTATGCGCAGGTCTCCTCGCTCGCGGTCTGTGTCAATCCGGGCCGGGCCTTCAACAGCTATTGGGAGATGCCGTTTCGCAAGAAGGCCCGTATCACGCTCGAGAACCGCGATCCCGACGACCACGCCATCGTCTATTACCAGATCAACTATGCCCTGACCGAGGTGCCGGCGGACGCCGCCTATTTCCATGCCCAGTTCCGCCGCACCAACCCGCTGCCGTTCAAGCAGGACTATACGATCATCGACGGCATTGCCGGCCGCGGCCAGTATGTCGGCACCTATATGGCCTGGGGCGTAAACAATTCGGGCTGGTGGGGGGAGGGCGAGATCAAGTTCTTCCTCGACGGCGATACCGATCCGACCATCTGCGGCACCGGCACCGAAGACTATTTCTGCGGCGCCTATAACTTCGATTGCGGCACCGTCGACCCGACCTTCCCGCGCGCCTATGTGCCCTTCACCACCCCCTATGCGGGCCTGCCGCAGATCATCCGACCGGACGGCACCTACAATGCCCAGCAGCGCTTCGGGCTCTACCGCTGGCACATCACCGACCCGATCCGCTTCGAGGCGGATCTGCGCGTCACCATCCAGGCGCTCGGCTGGCGCACCGAGAAGAAGGACCGGCGCTACCTGCCGCTGCAGGACGACATCGCCTCGGTCGCCTTCTGGTATCAGACGCTGCCGACGGCACCCTTCCCGACGCTGCCCGACCGCGACTATCTCGAGATCGTCTGACAGTGCCGCCCGTGAGAGGGAGCCCGATCAGGTCGCGGGCGCGCCCTGGCGGCGTGCCTCGCCGCGACGACCGAGGTGGCCGTCGTTCAGGACCAGCCGCTCGGCCAAGTGGGTCCGCTGCTGATCATTGGAGTTGGCCTCCGTTGTATCTGGCCGTCCCGACCAGGTCCCAGCAGGGAACCGGCGAGGCGCCGCACAGCAGGGCCGTCGGCGCGAACCGCACGATGGCGTTCGTCGGCACGCCGCTGGACCCCGCCTTGACCGTGGCGGCATCCCAGACGATTCGGGCTCGCCCCGTCATCGACAGCATCCGGCCATTCTTGAAGTCCGGGACGTACAGCCCGCAGGCAGGATCGATCAGCAGATTGCCGAGCGTGTTGAAGTAGAAGTTCCCACGATATTCCGGCCAGACCAGCTCGCCGCCGTCGATCGACAAGAACCCCCTGCCGCCGCCGCGGTGCGACACGTCCATGTCGGCGGACTGGCTTTGGCCGTCGCGCGCGAAGCGGCTCGCGATGAAGAACGTGTCCGCCTGCTCGACGATTCTACGCACCTCGGCGTCCGTCAAACTCACGGGCAGTCCGGGCGTCGGCGCGGCGCCGGGCAACGCCGGCACGCGCGGCCAGATGTACTGTGGACAGTTGCCGAAGGCCTGGCGCACCACCACCGTGATCGCCCCATCCTCGACAGCGGCGATCTCGCCGTTGACACGGATGCGGTTTCGGCTGGCCAGGTCGATGCCGATCATCGCGATAGCATCGCCCGCGACCAACCCGCCGCCGGGGCTTGCGACCTCCGCCTGGATGGCGATCCTGATCACGTCCGGTCGCGGCGAGCCCAGAAAGCCGGGCGAGCCGAACAGCATCGTCGCCCACGGCCTGCCCGCGCGATCCGTCGTGCCCACCACGAGGTAGGAGAGACTCCCCAGGAAGCCCCGAAAATTCTCGGAGAGCGCGGACATGATCACTCGTGATCCAGCCTTCGCCAGCCGCTCACGCACGTCGAAGCGCTCCTGGATGGCCCGCTCGCCCGCATGGAACGCCTCGGGCGGGTCCGTCACTTGATACCCTTCTAGGATCGACATGTTCCTACGACCTCCGTCAGCGCCGGATCGCGTCCAGCCGATAACGCGAGGTTCGTCGCGCGAGCGCGAATTGGTCCTCGTCGTCCATCAGCGCGGCCACGTTCGCCATCGCCTGATAGGCCAGCAGTTCGAACACCAGCTGCTCGGCGTCGGTGTCTTGACCGATCTCGCCAGCCTCCCCCGCCGCGGCCACCAAACCCAGCAGACGCTGTCTCGCCGACGAGCGGTGCGCCGCCACCCGGTCCCGGATCGCGCCGGGACGGGTGCGATATTCACTGCTGAGCGCATGGATCAGGCAGCCGCCGGGAAGCGCGCGGGCCGCTACGAAATCGTACCAGCCTTCGATCAGCGCGGTCAGCCGGGCGAGCGGCGAGGCATGCTCGAGCGCCGGCTCGACCACCATGCGGACATAGATCGCGACACCACTATCGATCGTCGCCAGCTGCAAGGCTTCCTTATCGCCGAATAGGACCTGGATATTGCCCTTCGAGACGCCCGCATCGGCCGCAACGCGGCCGATCGTCAGATGCTCGAGACCATCGCGCGAAGCGATCTGAACGGCGTGAGGGAGGATTCCGGCACGTGCCCTGTCCCCCCGCGCGCGCCTGCCATCGACCGTCACTTTTCCATCTCCGTCGTCAAATCAATGATTGCTCTCGACTGCTCAGTCTATATATATGGTCGTATGCATGTATTCAAGGGCTGTGCGGTCACGGACGAGCGCGCCCCCTTGGCCATGTCGAGGAGCCAGACACCGTCTTCGCACTCCTGTGCGAGTTCTGGGCGGCCGCGCCGCGGGGCGTGTCGTAGTCCGCGCGACCGGCTCCACAAAGCACGTCGAATTGCAGCGCCATCGAGATCGTCCGGCTGATCCTCGATAAGCAATGCGGATTTCGCGGATCGTGGGCAGTAATTTCACGCCATGGTGGGCAGCGATTTCGCGCGATCATGGGCAGTGTGAAACCTGACCGACGGTGGCTATGGGGTCAGGCGTTTCGGCTCGCGTCAAGGGATCGTTTGCCGGTCATCTTGCGCATGCTTTCTCCGGTCATGGCGAGGCGGTGGGCGTTGTGGACAAGACGATCAAGGATGGCGTCGGCCAGGGTAGGGTCGCCGATGACCTCGTGCCACTGATCGATCGGAACCTGGCTGGTGACGAGAGTGGATCCGTGCCCGTTTCGGTCCTCGAGAATTTCGAGGAGATCCAGGCGCTGGCTGTGATTGAGAACCGACAGCCCCCAATCATCGAGGATGAGCAGATCGAGGCGGGCGAGGCCCTTGAGCATGCGGGCGTGGCGGCCGTCACCGCGCGCCAGCGCCAGAGCTTCGAACAGCCGCGGCGCGCGCTGGTAGAGGACGGAGCGGCCGTCGCGACAGGCCTTGTGCCCGAGAGCGCACCCAAGCCAACTTTTCCCGATGCCGGTCGGCCCACTGATCAACAGGTTCTGATGCCGGTCGATCCAGTCGCCGGCGACGAGCCTGGCCAGCAGTGCGCGATCGAGGCCGCGGGGTGTGCGAAGGTCGATATCCTCTACACAGGCGTCCTGGCGCAGGGACGCGAACTTGAGACGCGTCGCCACGCGCTTGGTGTCGCGTTCGGCGGCCTCCCGGTCGGCCATGATGCCGACGCGCTCCTCGAAAGACAGGGCGGCCAGATCAGGCGCGGATCGCTGGTCCTGGAAGGACTTGGCCATGCCGGGCAGTCCGAGCGCGATTAGCCGTTCGTGAGTGGGATGAGTGAGCATCGGGTCTCCTGGTGGTGAACGGTTAGTGGAAATAGCTGCGGCCACGGATGTTGCCGTGGCGCAGGGGTTCGGGCTCGGGGGCTGGATCGAGGAAGGCGCGATCGAGGCCGGTCTTGAGGATTGAGCGGATCGACCCGACGGATCTGGCTTTGATCAGTTCGCCACGCTGGCAGGCCGCCTCCAGGCGGGCCTGGCCGTAGATCTTTTCCAGGGACAGGATCCCCAGGCAGGTGCGGAAGCCCTGCTCCGGGTGGGGGCGGTCGATCATAATCGCCTGGATCAGCGCGGCGGTGGCCGGACCGATCTTCTCGGCAAAGGCTGTGATCCGCGCCGGCGTCCAGGACGCATGGCGCTTGTGGGCGCTCGGCATATGATCGGCGATGGTGATGTGGCTGCGCCGTCCCGGAGACTTGGCGTGGCTGGCGACTCTCTCGCCCTTGTGGAAGGCCTCGATGGTCCGCTCGGTGACGCGCACATCGACGAGCTGGCGAATCAGCCGATAGGGAATCGAGTACCAGCAGCCCTCGACTTCGACGTGATAATCGGGTGCGACCCGGCAGCGCTTCCAGGTGGCGAAGGCGTAGGGCTCTGCCGGCAAGGGCTTCAGCGCCGGCGCATCCACGGCCGCGAACAGCTCGGCGCGGCTGGCGCCATAGCCGCGCATCATGCGGGCGTTGAGGTCGGCCGTCAGGGCGGCGACTGCCACGTTGAGTTCGGCCAGGCTGAAGAATTGCGTGTTGCGCAACCGCGCCAGCACCCAGCGCTCGACCAGCAGCACCGATTGCTCCACCTTGGCCTTGTCGCGGGGTTTGTAGGGCCGGGCCGGACACACGATGGTCCCGTAATGGCGGGCCATCTCCTGGTAGGAGCGGTTGATCCCCGGATCGTAGCGGTCCGGGTTGGTGACGGCCGCCTTCAGGTTGTCGCAGACGATCATCGCCGTCACGCCGCCCAGGAAGGCGAACAGGCCGACATGGCAACCGATCCAATCGGCCAGCCCCTCACTGGCACGAGCTTCGGCGTAGATGTAGCTCGATGCGCCGAGCGCGGCGACGAACAGCTTCATCGGCTGCACCACCCCGGTCACAGGATTGATCACGTCGATCGTGTCGCCCGCAAAGTCCACGAACACCTTCTCGCCGGCGGCATGGCTCTGGCGCATCGTCGGCGAGGCCCGACCCTTCCAGGCCTCGAAGTGCACGCAAAACCAGGTGTAGCCATAGCCATCCGGGTGTTCGGCCCGGTACTCCTGCCAAAGCAGCATCCGGGTGACACCCTTACGACGCAGCTCCTGGTCGACCTTGGCCCAGTCCGGTTCGTGCCGGCCCACCGCCATGACATCGGACGCCGTGGGAAACAGTAGCCTCTCCAGCCCCGTGTCGGTCATCTCTTCGTCCAGCGGCCACCTGACACCGGCCGCTTGCGCCCGACGCAAATAGTCGCCCACGGCCCCCTTGCTCAGCCCCAGCGAGGTCGCGATCACACGGCTGCTCAGGCCGTTCTCATGCTTTAGACGCAGCAGGTCGCGTATTCGGCGCATCGACAATCTCTCGGTCGGCATCAGGTCCCCTCGTCATCAAAGACGAGGGTCTGAGTACCCGGTCAGACTGTCGGTCGAGGCTTCGTCACCCCGCTAAAGCGGGTGCCCGTGATGCTCTGAAATCACTGCCCATGATCCCGTGAAATCCGCGCCCACGATGGTCTGAAATACGCAATAAGCAACTCGCTTGGGTAGGCCGAAAGCCGGCGACAAAGGTTATCTCTCGGTGCTGGTGCGTCTCACGAGGTGAAGACGTATGTCCATGGAGCTAAGCTCGACGGCTGGACGGCCCGCCGGGACGTGACAGCAAGCACGGACGGGTGTCGTCGTACGACCTTTTCCATCTGCGGATGCGGGAACTTTCGTTTCCACTGCGGGAAAATTAGCGACGTCCCAATTAAGGAAAGAGCATAAAATTCAACGGTTTATAGAATTGGACCTGGAAACTATGGTTCCCTTCACACCTGTTTCGTCTTTTCTGCATCATCGTCGACGGCATGAATGAGGTTTTGGCCGCGTTTCTGCGGCTCGGCCTAACCTCTTTCGGCGGTCCGGTGGCGCATATCGGCTACTTCCGGTCCGAATTCGTCGAGCGCCGGCGCTGGCTGGACGAGACGGCCTATGCCGACATCGTCGCGCTCTGCCAGTTTCTTCCGGGCCCGGCCAGCAGCCAGGTCGCGGTCAGCCTCGGCATCCTGCGATCCGGACTGCCGGGCGGCGTGGCGGCATGGTGCGGGTTCACGCTGCCTTCGGCCCTGGCCTTGATGTTGTTCGCCCTCGTGGTGGACCGGGTCGGCGATCTCGGCCACGCAAGCTGGCTCCACGGTTTGAAGATCGTCGCCGTCGCCGTCGTGGCGCAAGCCGTGTGGGGCATGGCGCGAAACCTTTGTCCGGACCGGCAACGAGCCACGCTGGCGACCGCGGCGGCCATCGTGGTCCTGGTTCTGCCTTCCGCCTGGGGACAGGTCGGCGCGATAGCGGTCGGAGCGCTGATCGGGTGGCGCTTCATGCCGGCTGGACCTGACAGAATCATCGGCCATCTGCGCCTCAGGCTGAGCCGGCGCGTCGGTCTTGTCGCCCTTGCGTCGTTCTTCGCGCTGCTGCTCATGCTTCCCTTCGTTGCGGTGCTGTCGGGAAACCATGCGGTCGACATGGTTGCGAGGTTCTATCGCTCGGGATCGCTGGTCTTCGGCGGCGGCCATGTGGTGCTGCCGCTGCTTCAGCAGGCCGTGGTCCCTGCGGGCTGGATCGGCAACGATCGGTTCCTGGCGGGCTACGGGGCTGCGCAGGCCGTGCCCGGTCCATTGTTCAGCTTTGCGGCCTACCTCGGCGCCGCGATGGATCGGCCGCCGAACGGGTGGCTCGGCGGCATGATCTGCCTTGTGGCGATCTACCTGCCCTCGTTCCTCCTTCTGATCGGCGTGCTGCCGTTCTGGGACTCACTTCGGGGGCGGGCGGACGTCCGATCCGCCTTGCGAGGCGTCAACGCGGCCGTCGTGGGGTTGCTCCTGGCGGCGCTCTATACGCCTGTTTGGACGAGCGCGATCACCTCCTCGACCGATTTCGGGCTCGGCCTTTTGGCGTTCCTCCTCCTCGTCTTCTGGCGTGCACCACCTTGGCTCGTCGTCGTCCTGGGCGGCGTCGCGGCATGGACCGTGGCGACCTAGAGCATGGCGCCTATAGGCAACCGTGCTCCAGACCAAACAATGGCGAGCACGTTCATGCGTTTAGGATCGCGAAGCGATTCCTCCTAAACGTATCGTGCTCCAGGACGCCCCGCCGAGCGAGGCCGGATCGCCATGCGTTGCGAGGGCAGATCAATGCCGCCGGACGGTGTCAAGCGTGATTGGGGCGCCGTGGCGTTATGGCGAAGCCGCCAGCCAAGCGAAAAGATGCCTCCTGGCCGTGCTACCTGATCCAGCTCCGTTGCGACGCCGGACTCGCCTATCTCTCACCCGCCTCGCCGGCGAGCGGCGGGTCCGGAACGGCAAGCCGAGAAGATCGCCGATCCGCGAGAGCTACCACGTCTTGCCGTTCGGGAGCGCCGCCCGGCATCCATCGAGCCTGCGTCATGAGCCAGCACCGATCTGCCGAGCTTACAAGTTGGTAAGGTCGACGGAAACCGATCCAACCGGCATGAAGTTTTAAGTCGAGGCCGTTGAGATGCGCTCCGACGGCAACGACGCCGTCAGGAGATGGGATATGTCGGTATCTTCGATCAATACGGCGGCGCAGACGGCGGCCGTGAGCAAGGCCGCGACGACGAGTACGCGTGCATCCGATGGAGACTACAAGGTCCGCAGCGCCGCGACCTCGCAGACCAAGGATGCCGATGGGGACTACAAGGCGGCCAAGCCGGCGGCGGCGACAAGCTCGAGCGCCGTGCAGTCGGCCGTCA
The DNA here is from genome assembly GCA_965277115.1 of Lichenihabitans sp. Lineage (GTDB taxonomy): Bacteria > Pseudomonadota > Alphaproteobacteria > Rhizobiales > Beijerinckiaceae > Lichenihabitans. The sequence continues at coordinate 305,928 of CBDIBY010000008.1, forward strand.
ACACCCTGGTCAAGGGCGGCTGACGGCTGCACCGTTGCGCGCCTGACCCGCCGGCGGTGGGATCGAAAAGGCAAGCTCGACGCGTAGTCCGGGACAATTGTCCGACAGGCGGATCTCGATGTCGTGCAGGTCCGCCACCGCGCGGACCAGCGCGAGGCCGAGTCCACTTCCCTCCGAGATCCGGTGCGTCTCGGCCCGGAAGAACCGCCGGAACACCTTGTCGCGCATATGGGGTTCGATGCCGGGCCCCGTGTCCGATATGACGGCACGCGGTCCCCTCGCCGTCGCCGACAGCGTCATGCCGATCCGGGTTCCGGCACCGCCGTAGCGGATGGCGTTCTCGACGAGGTTCGCCAGCATCTGCGTCAGAAGCTCCCGGTCGCCGCGCATGTGGACGTCCGGCTCGATGGCGTCCGTCACGGACTGGCCGTTGTCCTCGGCGACCGGTCCGTAGATATCGACGATTGCCGCGAACACCTTCGAGAGGTCGACATCCGCGAAGCCGCTCCGGCGCGTCCCGGCCTCGATCTGCGCGATGCGCAGCAATGCCGCGAACATCCGGAGGATCGTATCCGTATCCTCGATCGTCGCCTCGACGATGGCCTCGTAGGCCTCCTTGGTCTGCGGGCCGGACCGGGTCTGCTCCAGCCGCTGCCGCAGATGGGTGAGCGGCGTGCGCAGATCATGGGCGATATCGCTCGAGACCTGGCGCAAGCCCTCCATCAGCGCCTCGATCCGCTCCAGCATCCCGTTGAGGTTCGCCGCGAGCCGATCGAATTCGTCGTCGGTTCCCGTCACGGGCACGCGCTCGTGAAGGGCGCCGGCCATGATCCGCCGGGTCGTCGCGTTGATGACCTCGACGCTGCGCAGAAAGCCCAGGCTGGTGAGTGTGCCGCCGAACAGCGCCAGCACCAGGGTCACGGCCGCGGCCCAGGCGAAGGTCTGCGTGATCAGCTCTTTGACCGCGTCGATGTCGCGGATGTCGTGGCCGACCGCGAGGAATTCGCCCGACGGCAGCGCTTGGCCGAATGTGACGATGGCATGAGGCTCGTCGTCGCTGGAAGGTGTCGGGTCGCTCGCCGGCGCGAGCGTCTGCCAGCCGGGCTCGATGCCGGTTGGCGGCAGGCCACCCGCAAGCGTCTGACCATCCGGCGCGCGAAGCAGATAGGTGTGTCCTTCCGCGCCGCGATGACGCGTCCGGAAGTCGATCGTCTTGATCAGTTCGGCCAATCCGTCGCTGCTTCTCTCCTCGGTGAGGACCGCGAATTCGGCCGCGATCCCCGCTTTGAGTTGAGTGGTGGCGAAGCCGATCGTGGTCCAGTAGATGGCACCGAACAGGATCGCCGCCGAGACGGCGAACAGCGCCGCCTGGGCCATCGCCAGCTTGAATGTGATGGTGCCGACGAACCTGGGCAGGCTTTTGCAAGCCGGCTTGTATCTGCACATGTTTGGCGTCATCGATCTTGCTCATGAAAAGCAAAATCGACCGTGGCTTCGGACAGGCGAGACTGCTCAGGCTGGCGCACGAAGCACATAGCCGGCGCCGCGGATCGTGTGGATGAGATCGGGCGAGAAGTCGCGATCGATCTTCGCCCGCAGCCGGCTCACATGGGTCTCGACGACGCTCGTCTGCGGATCGAAATGGAAGTCCCAGACCTGTTCGAGCAGCATGGTCTTGGTCACCACCTGGCCCTCGTTGCGGACGAGATATTCCAGCAGCTTGAACTCGCGGGGCTGCAGCAGGATCTGGGTTCCCCGGCGGGTGACGGTGCGCTTGCCGCAATCCATGACGAGATCGGCGACCTTGAGGACCATCGAGCCATGCGTGATCGGCGGACGCCGCGCCAGGGCGTTGACGCGCGCCAGCAGTTCGGCGAAGGCGAAGGGCTTGACCAGATAGTCGTCGCCGCCCGCCTCGAGCCCCTCGACGCGGTCGTCGATTCCCCCCATCGTCGTCAGGAACAGGATCGGAGCGCGCAGGCCGGCGCCGCGCGCCACCTTGACAAGCGTCAGGCCATCCATCTCCGGCAGCATCCGATCGACGATGACGAGGTCGTAAGCCTCCCCCGCCGTCATGAACAGGCCATCGCGTCCAGTCCGGGCCGTATCGACGACATGGCCGTGCTGGATCAAGCCATTCGCCGTATAGGCGGCCATTCTGGCATCGTCCTCGACAAGCAGGATCTTCATCGCCGTCGGCTTTCCCGATTGGGATCGTGATCATGCGTCATGGAAGGTGACGCGGCGTCCTCTCCTGTCTCGTCGGTAGCAGAGCGCCGCGGCGATGTCAGTCCCGGCAATGGCCCGCTGCATCCTTCTTACCAAATTGTAATCCCCGCGTAAGGCGCCACGAAGGCCGCCTTCGCCAATGATGCGGCCCTCGGGACACGGTGACGACGCGGTCGGAGCCGCATCCGTAGCCAAATACGGGGATATTCAATGAACCGTGACATGAATAGTCGCCTCACGACCATGCTCAACAAGGTTCCAGAGGTAACGTTATACTTCTGGGTCATTAAGATCATGTGCACGACTGTCGGCGAAACCGGCGCAGATCTACTCTCCACCAGGCTGAACCTCGGACTGACGTTGACGTCCTATGTGATGAGCGCGCTGTTCATCGTCACCCTGATCTTTCAGGTCAGGGCGCGGCACTACGTTCCGCCGCTGTATTGGATCAACGTGGTCATGATCAGCGTCGTCGGGACATTGATCTCGGACAACCTCGTCGACGGTATGGGTATCAGCCTGGTGACCACATCCATCGCGTTCGGTATCATCCTGGCGGTGGTCTTCGTCCTTTGGTATCGTAGCGAGAAGACGCTTTCGATCCATACGATCGTCACCCGGCGGCGCGAGCTCTACTATTGGGCCGCGATCCTGTTCACCTTCGCCCTCGGCACGTCGGTCGGTGACCTGCTGGCGGAAAAGCTCGACCTCGGCTATGCCCAGGCCGCCTTCATCTTCGGCGCCGCGATCGGGGCCGTGACCATCGCTCACTTCTACTTCAAGGCAGACGCCATCCTGTCGTTCTGGATCGCCTATATCCTGACGCGCCCGCTCGGCGCCTCGATGGGCGACCTTTTCGCCAAGCCCGTCATCGCCGGCGGCTTCGGTTGGGGAACGGTGACGACGAGCTTCATCTTCCTCGGCATCATCCTCGCCCTGGTCATCTACCTGACGCTGACCAAGGTCGACCGCATCTCCGACGCCGCCCTGGAAACCTGACATCCGAGATCGGGGCGGAGGTCCGGTGCCACCTCTTCCCCGGGCGCGCCCCAGGGCGCAGCCATCGACCGCGGCCCGATCCCAAACTGACAGACAAAGAGGGTACGAACATGAAACACGCGATTGCCATGGTCGCCTTGGTGTCCGCAACGGTCGGCCTGGCGGCGACGACCGCCGCCCGAGCGGATTGCGAGAGCGACATGATCCAGCTCGAACAGGCCTACAAGACGCCGAACCTGACGCCCGCCGGCAAGGCCGCGCTGGACCAGGCGAAAGACCAGTCCGTCACTGCCATGCGGAAGGACGACGACGCAGGCTGCCACAAGGCCATCGCAGATGCCCTGCCCAAGGCCGGCCTCTCGCTGAAATAGGGACGGCCGTTACGCCGGTTATGCCGATCCAACCTGACGAGAACGACGACGGCCAATGCCGTCGACACCCCCAAATCCGAGGATAGTCTCCATGCCGCAACCCAAATCCGCCATGTGTCTCGCTTTCGCCGCCGCCGTGTTGGCAGCACCGCTCCTGACGACCGCCCAGGCTAGGCCGGCGTCCGATGTGGCGCCCGTCGTCCTTGCAATGTCGGCGCTCGGCGATCTCGCGCCCTACCGGACGATCGCGGCCGATACGCTCAAGATCGTCGATACCGGCGATCTCATGGCCGCGCGGACACGGGTCAAGGATCTCGAGACCGCCTGGGACAAGGGAGAGCCGACCCTGAAGCCGAAGGACAAGAGCACCTGGACCACGCTCGACAAGGCCATCGACGAGGCCCTGACGGCGCTGCGGACGCCTAATCCGCAGGCGGCCGCATGCTCCACCACTCTCAAGACCCTGATCTCCAAGATGGACGCCGTCTCCAAGGCTTGAGATGCCGCGACGACGCGCAGCGCCTCCCGTCAACGCTGACCGACGCGGGCCTGCGATGCTGTGCGCGACACGCTCAATGACATGACGAATGCGACTTGAGGTAGGGTCCCGATCGATGCCGATCGGGACCCTTTCAAATTCAGCCTTTTGCGCCAATCAATTATAGGCGATGCAGGTCGCCGATTGGAACCATTGCGTTGAGATCTGCCCACGACGTCCGACAATGGCCCGTCCCGCAACAATCGGCGAGACGCGCTGACTCAATATTTGGCGCCATCCTTGAGATGAATGGCTCCCGACAGGCCCCTTGCTTCAGCGAAATAATCTAGAACAGCCGCTCTGCGCGGGGCGAGGGCCACCGCCGGGCTCTCGGCCGCGGTCAGAGCCGCGTCCTTCTGACGGGATGCCCCGTGTATCAGGCTGAGATGACCGCGATTATAGATGGCGCAACGCGCTCGAGAGTCACATCATCGTCGATGCGAGCAAGTTCGGCCAAGTCAAGCCGGCATATTTCGCATCGATCGATCAGTTCAAATCGATCATAACATCTTCAATTGCAGACGATACTCTGAACGCTCTGAGCGATCTCACGCTGAAACTGGTGATCGCCGAACCATAGTGAAAGTGATGCAGTGGATGGCGCGACCGAAGGGTGAGTTGGTCGGTGGATCGCGCCGGGTGCATCATTCTGGCGCGCTCCGTCGGGCTGCGGGTGGCCCGCCGAGGCCAAGGTTAGTCAAAGCGGCACCATCGCAGCGCCGACGCCTCGGAGGGTCGCCTCCGAGCCCGGAAACGCCGGGGCTCCGAGGCCGCGCCCATCAGGCGATCGCGCACCCGCCCAGGCAAGCACTAGCGGATTTTGCATAAGGGCCGCAAAAAAGTATCAATGGTGCGCTGCAAAGCGTGTAGCGGCTCCGCGCCGCACGGAATATTCCATAGGCTCAGGACAGACCGACAGATGTCACGCGGTGGCGCAACTCGTCATCGAAGAATGATATCGTCCGGTCAGCACGTCCCGGCTCCTGCGGCATTGCCGACGGGGCGAAGAGGCCGGGAACGGCGGGGAGGAGCCTGGGTGGAACCCGATCTCGAGCTCGTGCAGGTGCGAGACGACCAGTCCTTCAAGATCTGGTCGCATGGCTATCCGTTTCGCACGGTTCGGTGGCACTTTCATCCGGAATACGAGCTTCACCTCGTGACGTCCACCGAGGGCGACCGCTACGTCGGCGACCACATCGGCTCCTTCACCCCGGGCGACCTCGTCTTCGTGGGACCGAACCTGCCCCACAACTGGATCAGCGACATTCCCGAAGGCGAGAGCGTCGAGGAACGGTGCCTCGTGCTCCAGTTCACCGGCGAGTTCATCGCCGCCTGCATGGCAAGCTTCCCCGAACTGCGTTTCATGCAGCCGCTTCTCAACGAATCGTTCCGCGGTGTTCGCTTCGAATCGTCTCTGACCGAGCGCGTCGGCCCGTTGATGCGCGACCTTCTCGACGCCTCGGACGCGCGCCGCATCGCGCTCTTCATGGAGATCCTCGAGCTCATCGGCCATGCCCGGGACCGGGCGACGCTCGCCAGCATCGGATTCCAGCCGAACCCGTCGGCCTATCTGTCGACCACGATGAACTCGGTGCTCCAGCACATCGGACGCAACTTTACCGGTGATCTCAACGAGACCGACCTCGCCACCCTCAGCCGGCAGAGTGTGAGCACCTTCTCGCGGGCGTTCCGCAAGCACACCGGCATGACCTTCGTCCAATACGTCAATTCGCTGCGCATCGAACTCGCATGCCAGCACTTGAGCCAGGTCGACCTCAGCATCACCGACATCTGCTACGAAGTCGGCTTCAACAATGTCTCGAACTTCAACCGACAATTCCTGGCCGTCAAAGGCAGGCCGCCGTCCAAGTTCCGCAATCTGCGGCGCGACGGTCGGCGCTTTGCCTCCGCGGCCTGAGAAACCCGAGCTTCCGGCGGCGCGGCAAAGCGTTCGCGTGCCGCCGTCCGTTACGTCCCGAACGCCAACGCGTCGACCCCGGTCGATACCAAACAGGAAACGCTCATGATCAGGTACGCTCCTTCGAATATCGTCCGAACGCCAGCTGCCGCCGCCCTCGCGCTCGGCCTTCTCGGCGGCACGGCGGCATCGGCCGCCACCCTCGAAAACACCACGGTGGCGTTTCTGATGCCCGACCAGGGTTCGACCCGCTACGAGGAGCACGATCACCCCGGTTTCGTGGCCGAGATGAAGAAGCTGTGCCCCACCTGCAAGGTGCTCTACCAAAACGCCGATGCCGACGTGTCGCGCCAGCAGCAGCAGTTCAACTCGGTCATCTCGCAGGGCGCCAAGGCGATCGTGCTCGATCCCGTCGACTCGACCGCGGCGGCCTCGCTGGTCAAGCAGGCTCAGGCTCAGGGCATCAAGGTGATCGCCTATGATCGGCCGATCCCCTCGACTCCGGCCGACTACTACGTCTCGTTCAACAACGAGGCAATCGGCAAGGCGATCGCCAAGTCGCTCGTGGACCATCTCAAGGCGACCAAGGTCGCGCCGGGTGACGTCGGGCTGCTCGAGATCAACGGCTCGCCGACGGATGCGGCGGCGGGCCTGATCAAGAAGGGCGTCCACGAGGGTCTCGCCGACGGCGGTTATGCGACCCTCGCGGAATACGACACGCCGGAATGGCTGCCCTCCAAGGCTCAGCAATGGGCGAGCGGCCAGATCTCGCGCTTCAACAAGAAGATCGTGGGGGTCGTGGCGGCCAACGACGGCACGGCGGGTGGCGCGATCGCGGCCTTCAAGGCGGCCGGGGTCGATCCCGTGCCCCCGGTCACCGGCAACGACGCGACGATCGCCGGGCTGCAGCTCATCGTCTCGGGCGATCAGTACAATACGATCTCGAAGCCGAGCGAGATCGTGGCCGCGGCGGCCGCCGACGTCGTTGTCGACCTTTTGTCGGGCAAGACGCCGCCGGCCGATACGACGCTGTTCGGCACGCCGACGAAACTGTTCACGCCCGCGCTCGTCACCTCCGAGAATCTCAAAGCCGAGATCGTCGACAAAGAGATCGACGGCAAGCCGATCGAGACGCCCGCAGTGCTCTGCACGGGCCGCTATGCGGAAGGTTGCAAGAAGCTCGGCATCATGCCCTGATCTGTTCCGACTGGGGCCGCCCGCCTCCCGCGGCGGGCGATCCCGGCCCGATCCCCTCGACCCCGGAAGGTCCCCATAGATGACCGCCACATCGCAAGAAATGCCACTCGCAGGCGAGACGGTGCTCAGCCTGCGCGGCATCTGCAAGCAGTTCGGCGCTGTCTCGGCGCTGACCGATATCGACCTCGACGTCCAGGCCGGCGAGGTGGTGGCACTCGTCGGCGACAACGGCGCCGGCAAGTCGACGCTGGTCAAGGTCCTGGCCGGCGTGCATCAGCCGACCGGCGGCACGATGACGTTCCGCGGCAAGCCCGTGACCCTCGCCGGCCCCAACGACGCCCTGGCGCTCGGCATCGCGACCGTGTTCCAGGACCTGGCGCTCTGCGAAAACCTCGACGTCGTCGCCAACATCTTCCTCGGCAAGGAACTCGAACCGTTCGCGCTCGACGAAGTGACGATGGAGATCCGGGCCTGGACGTTGCTCAACGAGCTGTCGGCCCGCATCCCGAGCGTCCGCGAGCCGATCGCGTCGCTCTCGGGCGGCCAGCGGCAGACGGTGGCGATCGCCCGCTCCCTCCTGCTCGAGCCGAAGCTCATCATGCTCGACGAGCCGACCGCGGCGCTCGGCGTCGCCCAGACCGCCGAGGTGCTCAATCTCATCGAGCGGGTCCGCGATCGTGGTCTCGGCGTGATCATGATCAGCCATAACATGGAGGATGTCCGCGCCGTCGCGGACCGGATCGTCGTGCTCCGGCTCGGGCGCAACAACGGGGTCTTTTATCCCGACGCGTCCAACCAGGAACTGGTCAGCGCCATCACCGGCGCGGCCGACAATGCGGTCTCACGCCGGTCCGGGCGGCGCCAGGCCCAGCGGGATTTGACGGAGGAGACGAGACCGTGAGCAGCGACATCGACACCACGCCGGCGGGGCCGGCCCTCGACCGTGCCGACGTCCGGGTGCGTCACGACGCAGGGATCGCCGGCACCATCCGCGGCTTCCTCGACAGCGTGCGGTCAGGCGACCTCGGATCGCTGCCGGTCGTGGTGGGGCTGGTGATCATCTGGACGGTGTTCCAGACGCTCAACCCGGTCTTCCTGTCGAGCAACAATCTCGTCAACCTGCTGTTCGATTGCTCGACGGTGGGCGTGATCTCGCTCGGCATCGTGTGCATCCTCATGGTCGGCGAGATCGATCTGTCGGTCGGCTCGGTCAGCGGCTTCGCCTCGGCCCTCGTCGGCGTGCTGTGGGTGAACAACGGCTGGCCGGTGGCCATCGCGATCCTGGCGGCGCTCGCGGTCGGGGCCGTGATCGGCCTCGTCTATGCGGTGCTGTTCAATCGCCTGGGCATGCCGAGTTTCGTCTCCACGCTCGCGGGATTGCTCGCGATCCTCGGCATGCAGCTCTTCATTCTGGGCGCGACAGGCTCGATCAACCTGCCCTATGGCTCGGCGATCGTGAATCTCGGCCAGACGTTGGTCATGCCTCATGTCGTGGCTTACGGGCTCGTGGCCCTCGCCGGCGCCGCGATCTGCGCGTCGGGCTATCGTAGCGTGGTCCGTCGCCGGAAAGCCGGCCTGACGCCGCCGTCGTTGGGGGGTGTGCTGGCCCGTGCCGTTATTCTCACCGTGGCGCTCGAAATCGTCGTCTTCTATCTGAACGGCGACCGCGGCATTCCGTGGATGTTCGGCCTGTTCGTTGGGCTCGTGATCGCGATGGATTACGGGCTGAAGCGGACCAAATGGGGGCGCTCGATCACCGCGGTGGGCGGCAACCGGGAGGCGGCGCGCCGCGCCGGCATCGACGTTCGCGGCACCTACATGACCGCGTTCGTGCTGTGCTCGTCGCTCGCGGCTCTCGGCGGCATACTATCGGCGGCGCGCCTCGCCTCCGCGAGCCAGCAGGCCGGCACCGGCGATGTGAACCTGAACGCCATCGCGGCGGCGGTGATCGGCGGGACAAGCCTCTTCGGCGGCCGCGGCAACGCCTATTCGGCTCTGCTCGGCATCATCGTGATCCAGTCGATTGCAAGCGGGCTGACGCTGCTCGATCTGTCGTCGTCGCTCCGCTACATGATCACCGGCGGGGTGCTGGCGATCGCGGTTATCGTCGATTCGCTGGCGCGGCGCTCGCGCATGTCACACGGCCGGGCTTGAGCCTCGCTCCGCGCGTATCGCTCGCCGCTGCGCTCCACGACGGCTCAAAAGAACGGCGCTCGCCTGCCGCGACGAACGCCGATCTCGCTCCCAAAATGTCGGTCGACCGAAAGAGGACAGAGATGGCTCAGGACCTGACGGACAAGGTCGCGGCGATCACCGGTGCCGCGTCGGGTATCGGCCTCGAATGTGCCAAGGCTCTCCTGGACGCCGGTGCTTGCGTCGTGCTCGTCGACTATGCCGGGGAAAAGCTCAAGACACTGTGCTCGGAGCTTGGATCCCGGGCGATCCCCGTGGTGGTCAACCTGACCGATCCGCAGAGTGTGGCCGGCATGATGCCGCAGATCCTAGAGAAGGCCGGCAAGCTCGACATCTTCCATGCCAATGCGGGGTCCTATGTCGGGGGCGACGTCGTCGGCGGTGATCCCGACGCCTGGGATCGCATGCTGAACCTGAACGTCAACGCCACGTTTCGATCCATTCATGCGGTCCTGCCGCATATGGTCGAGCGCAAGAGCGGCGACATCATCGTGACCAGCTCGGTGGCGGGCTTCATTCCGGTTGTCGTCGAACCCGTCTATACGGCGTCCAAGCACGCTATCCAGGCCTTCGTCCATACGTTGCGGCGACAGGTCGCCAAGCACGGCATCCGCGTCGGCGAGGTCGCCCCGGGCCCCGTGGTGACGGCGCTGCTCGACGATTGGCCCAAGGCGAAACTCGACGACGCGCTGGCGTCCGGGAGCCTGATGGAGCCGAAGGAGGTGGCCGCCGCCGTGCTGTTCATGCTCACGCGGCCGAGGAACGTCACGATCCGGGACCTCGTCATCCTGCCGCAGAGTCTGGATCTCTGAAGGTCCTGCTGAACCGTATTCGTCGGCCAGCCGCTCTTGGCCAGCTTCTCGATCGGGAGGGCTTTGTCGCATTGTCGGGGTGTGGCCGCACGGAGACCCATCTTGGCCACTCTTCATGCACCCGCCCCAGTCCCCCTGCGCCAAGTCTCAACGCCTCGGCCCGGGCCAGCCGATGGATAGGGGCAGGGACGAGGTGACCCGACACGGCCACCGCGTCCAGGAGTTTCTGCGAGACGACTGCCGATCACCGCAATTTTAATCTGGAGCAGATCGGCAACAGCCGATCATCGCGCCAGCCGGTCGAGGTCGTCGTAAAGGGCCTGGCTGTGCAGGTAGAGTCGATCGAAGACCGGCTGCATGCGGGCATAGGTGTCGCTCCATGCCGGGTCTGGCGGAACCTCGGCGCCGAAGCGGACCATCGCGCCGACCGCCTCGTCGAGGCCGGCGTAAGTCCCCGTCGAGACCTGGGCCATCGCGGCGCAGCCGACGAGCCCGCATTCGGGCTCGGTCGGGACCACGACCGGCACGCCGTAGACGCTGGCCTTGATCTTGAGCCACAAGGCGGATTTGGCGCCGCCGCTCGACGCGATGACCCGCTCCACGGACCGGCCCGCGGCGCCTTCCATGATGCGAAGGTGACGGACCGCGGCGAAGGCGACCCCTTCGAGGATCGCACGTTGCAGCTCTGGCAGGCCATGCGACGCGCCGAGCCCGAAGAACTGCGCCCGCGCGTTGCGGTGCCGGCCGAGCCGTTCCCCCGCGAGGTAGGGCATGAAGAACAGCGCGTCGGCGCCGGGCCTGGCCGTCTCGGCGTCGGCGACCACGCGATCGTATCCGACCTCGTTGCGATGGAAGGTGCGCCGCGCCCATCGCACCGCGTCGCCGCCGGTCTCGAGCAGGACGAAGGGTCCCCAATGCCCGTCGACCGTCGCGACGTTGCAAATCTCCGGATCGAGGAGCGGCTTGTCGGCGATCACGGTGAGAATGCACGAGGTTCCGGTGACGTCGGAGGCCAGGCCGGGCCGGCAGGCTCCCGAGCCGAGGAGTGCCATCGGGTAGTCGGCACCCCCGACCAGGACAGGCGTGCCGTCCAGCAGGCCCGTCTCACGCGCCGCCGGCGGCGTGACGCGGCCGAGGATCGCCAGGCCGTCGCGGATCGGCGGAAGCTTCGCCCGGTCGAGGCCGAGCGCCGCGATCATCCTGGGTGACCAGTCTCCGGTCACAGGATCCATGAGGAAGCTGCAGGACGCGTCGCCCGGATCCATGGCGACCTCGCCCGTCAGGCGCAGGTTGATGAAATCCTTGGGCATGAGCACGTGGGTGGCACGCCGGTAGGCATCGGGGTCGTTGTCGCGCAGCCACGCGAGCTTGAACCCCGGCCACGCCGGGGTCGCGGGATTGCCGCTGTCCCGCAGGTAGTCGGCCGCCGGATGATCGGCTTCGAAGGCCGCGACCAGCGCCACCGTGCGCTTGTCGTTCCAGAGCGGTGCATTGGGTCTCGTCGGGGCGCCGTCGCCGTCGACCAGCAGGTGGCGTGCATCTGCCCGCAGACGCAGACGGCGGCAATGCGGCGGGCGGCATCGGGGACCGCATCGAGCACCTGGCGCGTCGCCTGCACGACCCCGGCCCACCAGCCGTCCACGGGCTGCTCGGACCACCCGAACGCCGGCACGATCTGCTGCTGCTCGACCGCAACGACCGACAGGATGGCGCCGCGCGCATCGACCAGCGCGGCCCGGACGCTGCCGGTCCCGACGTCGACCGACAGGGTGAGATCTTGGCCTGCGCGGATCGCGGTCATCGCCTGAGCCAGCGCGTGCCGTATTGCAACAGCATGGCGATGACGATGATGACGCCCATGAAGACCTGCTGGTTGTAGCCGGGGACGTCGGCGAGGTTCATGATATTGCCGATCACGCCCATGACCAGGGCCCCGAGCAGGGTGTTGACGACACCGCCGCGCCCGCCCATCAGGCTGGCGCCGCCGATGACCACCGCGGCGATGACGTCGAGTTCGGCTCCGACCCCAATCGAGCCGGATCCGACACCCGTGCGGCTCGCGCTGATGATTCCGGCGGTCGCCGCGAGCGCTCCCGAGATGACGTAGACCGCGAGCACGTAGCGCGGCGCGGCGATCCCCGACAGGCGGACGGCCTCGGCGTTGGACCCAATGGCCTTGACCAGGCGCCCGAACTTCGTAAAGCCGAGCACCAGCCCCGCCACGATGAACACCGCGAACATGAGAAGCACCGGTTGCGGCACACCGAAGGCGGAGCCGGCGCCGAAGGTCGTCAGTGCGTCGCCCGGATCGCCCATGAGGATCGGCTGGCCGTTGGACGAGATGAGAGCCATGCCGCGCGCCGCCGTCATCATGGCGAGGGTGATGACGAAGGGCGGCAGCTGCGCATAGGCGACGAGAATCCCGGTCACGAGCCCGGCGGCGGCGCCCGCCCCGACGGCGGCGGTGAGGCTCAAGGCGGTCCCGTGCCCAGCGACGACGACGCTGGCGCAGGTGACGCTGCCGAGCGCCAGGAGCGAGCCGACCGAGAGGTCGATGCCACGCGTCAGGATGACGAACAGCATGCCGACGGCCATGATGCCGGTCGGCGCGACCTGGCGCAGCACGTTCAGGATGTTGCGCTGCGTGAGGAAGGCGTCCGACTGGTAGGTAGCGCCGAGCACGAGGACGATGAAGATGCCGGCCGTGCCGTAGCGGCGGAACAGCTCCGCGACCTCGATGCGCTGGCGCTTTTCCTTGGGGAGGTCGTTGGTGACCACGGTCATGTCAGCTCGCCTTGCGCAGAGGGCCGGTCCGGTTCGTCATGGCCAGGGTGAGGAGATGTTCCTCGCTGTACTCGCCCTGGGCGAGCGTACCCTGGAGGCGGCCTTCCGCCATCACCATGACGCGGTCGCACAGGCCGAAGAGTTCCTGATGCTCTGACGAGATGACCAGGATCGCCTTGCCGGCGGCGGCCAGCTCCTCGATCAGGGTGTAGATCTCCGTCTTGGCGCCGACGTCGACGCCGCGCGTCGGCTCGTCGAGGATGATGACGTCGGTGCCGGCGTGGAACCACTTGGCCAGCACGACCTTCTGCTGGTTGCCGCCCGACAGGCTCGACACGGGCGCTTCGATGCTGGAGGTCTTGACGCGCAGCCGTTGCGCCAGCGTGGCGACCATGGATTTCTCGAGCCGGCGCCGGATGACGCCCGCGATGTTCACCACCGGAGCGAGCCGGGCCATTGTGGTGTTGGTGCGGACCGACATGTCGAGGATCACGCCCTGGTGCTTGCGATCCTCCGGCACGAGGGCGATGCCCGCGACGACGGCGTCGAGCGGGGAGGCGATCCTGGCCTTCCGGCCACGCAGAAAGATGTCGCCGGCGTCGCGCGCATCCGCGCCGAAGATCAGCCGGACGGTCTCGGTGCGGCCGGAGCCGACGAGGCCGCCGAGCCCGACGATCTCCCCAGCCCTGACCGAGAAGCTGACGCCGCGCACCCGGTTGCCCCGCGCTAGGTTTTCGACCCGCAATACCTCCCCGCCGATGGTCCGGTGCGCCGCCTTCGGGAACATCGCGGCGAGCGGGCGTCCCACCATCATGCGGATGACGTCGTCGATGCCCGACTCGGCCGGCGTGGTGACCCCGGCGACCTGGCCGTCTTTCATCACCGTGATCCGATCGGCGATCCTGAACACCTCTTCGAGCCGGTGCGAGATGTAGACGATGCCGACCCCGTCGGCGCGAAGCGCGGCGATGATGCCGTGGAGCCGCTCGGCATCGCGGGTCGAGAGTACCGCGGTCGGCTCGTCGAAGACGATGACGCGCACATGTTGCGACAGCGCCTTGGCGATCTCGACGACCTGCTGGTGGGCGACTGCGAGCTCGCCCACCGTGCTTCGCGGGTCGATGTCGAAGCCGAGCCGGGCGAGAAGGTCGCGCGCCCGCCGGTTCAAGGCCCGCCACGCGATGACGGCGGGCAATTCGCGCATGAATATGTTCTCAGCCACCGAGAGGTCGGGGGCGAGCGCCGTCTCCTGGTGGATCACGGCGATGCCGCGCGAGGCCGCGATCCGGGGGTCGAAGGTCGCCACCGGCTCGCCGTCGATCAGGATCTGGCCGCCGTCCGGCACAATCTCCCCGGCGAGCACCCGCATCAGCGTCGACTTGCCGGCGCCGTTCTCGCCGAGCAATGCGTGGACCTCGCCGGCACCGACGACGAAGTCGACGCCCTTGAGTGCCCGGACGCCGCCGAAGGCCCGCGTTATGCCTTTGAGCTCTATGAGGTTCGGCATCAGGCTGTCCGGACGGGGCGACCGTGGGAGCGTTGTCGAGTCGGTTCAGAACACCGCGTTGGGCTTCATGTACTTGTCGACATTGGCCTTGGTGATGACCGCGGGCGTCGTGTAGTCCAGCTTCGGGAAGTCTGACGGCAGCTTGCCGTCGACGGCTTTCAGGCCCACGTCCACCGCCGTGCGGCCGACGAGATCGGGGTCGTTGAGGCCCGTCGCGCCGTATTTGCCCTCCTTGATCATCTGCAGGGCTTCCTTCTGGCCGTCGGCCGCGGCGACGAGCAGCACGCTGCTGGCCTTCCCCGCAGCTTCCAGCGCCTTCTCGGCACCGAGCACCATGGAATCGTTCTCGCCCAGCACGACGTTGATGTCGGGATGCGCGGTCAGGATGTCTTCCATGGCCTTCAGGCCGCCGTCGTTGTTCCAGGCGCCCCAGCCCTGGGCCACGACCTCGAAGCCGGCCTTGCCGTCATTGACGAGCTGGCCTTCGATGATGCCGCGCATGACGCCGAGCCGCCGCTCCTGGCCCACCACGTTGCCCTTGTCGCCGGAGAGCAGCGCGATCTTCATCGGCTTGCCGTTCATCGTCTTGGCGATCCACTCGCCGACGAGGAAGCCGTTGCGGTCGTTGGAGGACTGCACCAGCGTCACGTAATTGGCCTTGGGATCGAGGCCGCTGTCCATCACCACGACCTTGACGCCGGCCTTGGCGGCGGCGTTCACCGCCGGGACCAGGCCTTCGGGATCGCGCGGATTGATGATGAGGAGGTCGACGCCCTTGGCGACCATGTCCTCGACGTCGCCGATCTGCTTCGACATGTCGTTCTGGCCGTCGGAGGAGGACACCGAGCAGCCCGCCTTCTTGGCCTGATCCTGGGCGGCCTGAAGCTGGGCCGCATAGTAGGAGGCGTTCAGCGTGAACATGGAGATGCCGACCTTGCAGGCGGCCGCATGCGCCGCGCCCGCGAGGCCCGCCATCAGGGTCGAGGCGAGCAAGCAGGCTTTAAGCGATTTCCGGATCATCGTCATGTCCTCCCAGGCGTCGGCATTAGAGCCGTATCATGTAGTTTTAATACGAATCAACCTGTGGTCAATCTCAAATTTGCGACGGGTCGCGCCGCATTTCGAATAAAGATGCATTCATTCGCTTGCAGAGCGGCCGATATCATGTAGCATTGCTACTTAAATGCCGTTTCGCTCGCGAGCGAAACGGCAGGCCAGGTGGAGGACGAGCCGGAATGGCACTACAGCCGACGCGGTGCGTGGTCGATGTCGGGCGTGGCGTGCTCGAGGGTGGAACCGGTCGCTACGAGAAGCGTCTGTCCGACCTCGGCGGCATCTACGCCGACGAGAACGCCTTCCGGTCCCTCCTGCGCGAGACCGGCGATCCGCTCGTCTATGCTGTCGAGGACTTCAGGCCGTCCGCGGCGGCGGGGGACATGATCTTCGGTATCACCCGCATGCTGCCCGGCAAGGTCGGCGACGAATATTTCGTGACGCGCGGGCACATCCACGCGCTCGCCAACCGACCCGAGATCTACTATGGGGAAAGCGGCACCGGCCTGATGCTGCTCGAATCGCCCGAGGGCGAGAGCCGCATCGTCGAGATCGTCCCCAAGGCCGTCTGCTACGTGCCGCCCTTCTGGATCCACCGCTCCGTGAACGTGGGTCCCGAGGATCTCGTGATGACCTTCGCCTATCCGGCCGACGCGGGCCAGGACTACGACATCATCGCCCGGTCGGGCGGCATGCGCCTGCGGATCGTCGACGACGGGCGCGGCGGCTGGAGCGCCTTGGACAATCCGCGCTACCGGCCGCGCAGCGCGACCGAGATCGCGCGCGTCATGGCGACGGCCGCATGACCGGCGCAGCCTTCACCGACCCTGCCACCCGGCCGACCTTCTACTTCATCGGCGTGACGACCGGGCAAAGCTCGATCATGCGGGTATTCCCGGCCTGGGCCGCCCATCTCGGCTTGGAAAATGCCGCGATCAAGGGGATGGACTTCGCACTCCACGCCGATCCCTCCGCCTATCGCGCGGCGATCGCCTTCATCAAGGCCGACCCCCTGTCGCTCGGTGCGCTCGTCACGACGCACAAGATCGACCTGTTCAGGGCGTGCCGCGACCTGTTCGACGTCGTCGACCCGCATGCTGCGTCGATGCACGAGACGAGTTGCATCTCGAAGCGGGACGGCAAGCTCTTCTGCCACGCCAAGGACCCGATCTCCTCCGGCCTCGCGCTGGACGCCTTCCTTCCAGCGGACCACTTCGCGCGTACGGGCTCAGAGGTCTTCGCCATCGGCGCCGGAGGCTCGACCATCGCGCTCACTTGGCACCTGACGCGGCGCGAACGGGGCGCCGACGTGCCGTCGCGGATCGTCGTCTCCGACCGGGACCCGTCGCGACTCGACGAGATTCGCCGCATCCATGCCGCCATCCCCTTCGGCGTTCCGGTCGACTACGTGCTCGCCGCGGCCGCGCAAGCCAACGACGCGCTCGTGGCAGGGCTCAAGCCCGGCTCGCTCGTGATCAACGCCACGGGGCTCGGCAAGGACGCGCCGGGCTCCCCGGTCACGGACGCGGTCCGCTTTCCGCAGGATGGGATCGTCTGGGATCTGAACTACCGGGGCGACCTCCTGTTCCTCGACCAGGCGCGCGCGCAGCGCGGCGCCCACCGCCTCCAGATCGAGGACGGTTGGGTCTATTTCATCCACGGCTGGACGCAGGTGATCGCGGAGGTGTTCCACATCGACATTCCCGCGATGGGGCCGGGCTTCGAGGCCATCTCGCGGATTGCCGCCGATGCCGCGAGAGCGGCGTAAGGCCGCCGCGCCCGGCGTGCCGTTCCGCCTCATCTCGGCCCGCGAGGGCCTGGAAGTCAGGGTGAGGCTGACCTAAGCTGCCGGCGCGGCGAGCGAGACCGCACGTCGAACCACGTGGTGCATGTTGCAGGAAGCCGGGACACGGCGTTCGCCCAAGAACGCCCTGGAGATGGTCCGCACGGCGCTGCCGGCGCTCCGCAAATCCGACGCCAAGGTGGCGAACCTCGTTCTTGCCGATCCGTTCCGCATCCTGGAAACGAGCGTCGCGGAGGCCGCGACGCTGGCCGGGGTCAGCCAGCCGACCGTGATCCGCTTTTGCGTCGCCGTCGGCTTCTCGGGCTACCAGGAGTTCAAGCTGCGCCTGGCCCAGAGCCTGGCGCTCGGCCGGGCCGCCACCCATTCGGTGATTTCGGGGACCGATACGCTCGGCGGCGTGGCCGACAAGATCTTCGAATATACGATGACGAGCCTCGACTGGGCGCGCCAGCACCTCGACCGGAAGGCCCTGGGCCAGGCCGTCGACATGCTCGCGGGGGCGGCGTCGATCGAGTTCTTCGGCTTTGGGGCCTCCGCCATCGTGGCCGAGGACGCGCAGCAGAAGTTCCCGCTGTTCGGCGTGCCGTGCAGGGCGCAATCGGATTCGCATCAGCAGATCATGACCGCCTCGATGATACGGCCCGGCGACGTGGTCGTGGTGATCTCCAATACAGGACGCACGCGCCAGATCGTCGAAGCGGCCGAGGTCGCGCGCGAGAACGGCGGCAGGGTGCTGGGCATCGTGGGCGCGGACGGTCCGGTCGGGGCGGTCTGCGACGTGACCCTGATCGTCGAGACGCTGGACAACACCAACGTCTACACGCCCACAACCTCCCGCATCGCAGCGCTGGTGCTGATCGACATCCTCTCGACCGCCGTCGCGCTGCGGCGCGAGCGTGGGCACATGGGTCGTCTCGACCGCATGAAGCGGCGCCTCAACGCCTTCCGGTCCGGCGACGCCGGGGAGGAGCCCCCCGCCTGACCGTCAAGGCCGTCGCCCCTTGCCCCGACAGGAACACAGCTTGACCGCCCTGCGCACACCGCCTCCGACCGCAGCGCTTCTCGAGGGTTTCGACCCCGACCTGTTCATCGCCGGCCCGGATCTCACCGCATCCTATGCGCGGGACAGGACGGGCGCCTATGTCGGCACGCCTTTCGCGGTCGCGCGCCGCGCTCGGCTGCGGGCTCGCCGTCGCGAAGCAGGCCGCCGAGGCGCAGGACTGCCTGCTGCCCATGCCACCGCGAGGACGGTCTCGACCGTCTTGCCGGCCGGCAGCCGGGACTCCGCAAGATGGCGGGCGATCCGACGCGTGGCCCGCTCAGCCAATTCGTGCTCGCACAGGGCCGCCAGAAAACAGGTTGCGCCCCAGCCTTCGCGATCTGCGCATTCACCGATGTCCTGCCACAGGCGACCGATCGTCGGCATCCTGAGTTCGGTCAGCATGAGGGAAGCTTGGCGGCGTCGGTCGTGGCAGGGCCTCTTGGCACGCCGATCCACCAGCAGGCCATCATAGGCGGCCGGATCCGGGGGCGAACACGGTGACGCTGGGCCATGCGGTCGGCACGGGGGCGACCGCAACGCGGGCTGGCTCGAGGTCGGGCAGACCACATCCGTCCAGAACCGTGGCGAGATGATCGGCCATGCGAGCGCACACATGCGCTATGAGCAGGAAACCATAGGGGCGTAATAGAAGCCCGCACCGAAACAGTTTGGATCCCATCACCATGCCCGCCCTCGCGTTCCTTCAGCTCTGCATAGCCACCACGATCTTCATCGGCGCGGCGAGTAGCGCGAAGGCCTGGTCGCTGTCACCGTCGTTCGAGCGCGTGGTCTTCACGCTGGTGCTCTACGTCATCGGCAACCTGATCATGATGCGCTTGCTCCGGCAGGTCGGCATGGCGACGGCGTTCAGCCTCACGTCCGTATTGCAGCTCGTCGCGGTCAACTTCGTCGCGATTTTCGTCTTCGGCGAGAAAATCGGACTTGTAGAAGGAACCGGCATCATCTTGGCGGTCGCCGGCGTCGTGCTGATCACCTTTGCTCCCCGCATGGGATGATGCTGCTCTGAGTGCACAGGGCCTTGCGCAGACCGTTCGCCACATTCGCGCCCTGCGGCGAAGAACCGGAATCTTCATGCGACTACTTTGAGGTGTCCGCCATTCGATGGACTGTCGGTCGGGCGCTGTAAGCCGAGCCGTTGTCGAACAGCCATTCGACCATGTGCGGGGCTTTGGGCCGCTTCGGCCGGACCGAACCGGCGTTGCTTTTTTTTGCAGGTGCGGGTACTGCGGCTGCGAGCCTGTCGCATCTGCGCGCTTCGGCCATCGCTCCATTCCTCGGACAGCTGTCCGGGCCGCCCGACCTCGCGGATTACTGAGATGTCGAGTCGCCTTGGCACAGGATGTTTGGCTGCTGCGCATTGAACTGTTTGGATGCACGGCACGCTGAACAGCGTCTTGCCTTTTTAATGCGGATGCGGCTCGGCCTGTCACAAAGGGTGGTACTGAATGGATCAGGGTGTTCACTTTATATCCGGCCTGCCGCGCTCGGGCTCTACCTTGCTTGCTGCCCTGTTCCGGCAGAACCCCAAGATCCATGCGGGCATGTCGAGCCCAGTCGGGGACTTGATCTCCCGGATTCAGACCAGCATGGGGCCACGCAGCGAGTTCGCGCCGCTCATCACCAATTCTCAGCGTCGCAACATTTTGAGTTCTTTGTTAGACGGCTATTACAAGGAAATCCACGGAGAAAAGATCGTGATCGACACCAATCGTATTTGGTGCAGCAAGTTGTCTCTGATCGCCGATCTGTTTCCCGACGCCAAAGTGATCGTCTGCGTTCGTGACCTTGTCTGGATCATGGATTCTTTCGAGCGAGTCCTGCGCAAGAACGCGCTTGGTGTGTCGAAGATGTTCAGGCCGCGGGATGCGTTGACGGTCTATACGAGGGTTAGTTCATTGGCTTCCCCCGGCGGAACCGTCGGCTTTCCGTGGAATGCTACCCAGGACGCGTTCTACGGAGAACATGCCCATCGCTTGATCGTAGTGGACTACGAAGCGCTTGCCCGCGAACCCAAGCGCACGATGGACATATTGTATGAAAAGCTTGGGTTCTCAGCCTTCGAACACGACTTCGACAACGTCGTTTATAGCGGAGGCGATGAGTTCGATTCGGCCTTGGGCGTTCCCGGACTTCATACTGTGGGCAAGAAGGTGGGCTATTCGGAACGCCCCACAATTCTGCCGCCGGAACTGTTCGAGCGGTTCAGCGGCCGCAATTTCTGGCGGCGACCCGGCGCCAACCCGCGCAGTGTCACCGTCATCCTTCCGTCGATGCCGAAGGATGGTCCGCGCCGCATGCCCAATATGGGAGGAGGTAGGGGCATGGGTCAGCACAGAATGCACCCGCCCGCCGGCGCATAGGCGCTGGCCGAGGTGACGGCCGTCTATGGCGATTGTGAACCACAGGTGATTGTGGCATTCAAACTTCGTTCAATCCCCTATCTTATACTGGAATAGCTCTGGAGTAGCCCGAATTGATCCTCTCGACGCTTGTTCGTAAGGATGGGAGGAGGTCTCCGCAGTTCGGACCGACGTTCATTGACATGGGACTCTCGCCCAAGCTTATCTCCGCGTCAAACGCAATTCTGCTATGCGGTGGTGGCTTCATGGCCGTAGCCCTGGCGGCCAGCCATCGGGGTGCTGGCTGAGGTTGTGGAGCCTGCAAAAGATGTGAACCCTTCCCATATGGGAAGGTGGCTTGCAAGCCTTGATGAACGATCCGGAGAAGGTCCATCTGCCGTGCAGCGGTAAGCGTGGCGTAAATCAAGTATCGTATCGATGTGTATCGACAGGAGAGGTTCTCATAACAAGGTTCTGATGGTCGGTGGCCCCTGGGAGCTTTTCGAACCGGTCATTTGGCTTGAGATGGAGTATCGAAATGGGACGATCGGTGATCGCGATCTGTTTGGCTGTCGCGATAACGGGCGTGGGAAGCGCCGGAGCTTCGGCAGCCGGTGCACATGTCGACGTGCCCATTGGACAGCTGACGCTGCCCAATGGAGACGTGCGCTATGACGTCCCTGTCACGATCGGCGGTGGCGCGCCGATCGTAGCCGAGCTCGATACCGGCTCATTCGGGCTAAGAGTCCTCGCTGCGGCGGTCAAACCCGACCAGTATGAGGCGACCGACATTCGACGGAGGTTTCCCTTCGGTGGCGGTGCGCGGTTCAGCGGCATGCTGGCCCGTGCGGCGATCGGAGTCGGATCGTCGCAGACCGATGGGCCGATCCTGTTTCAGGTCGTCCAGCACGTCGATTGCGTCGAGAAGCAGCCGCATTGCGCCGTGTCCAGGATCAAGCCGGAAGATTATCGGATTGCCGGCGATGGCTATCCGGGCCATGGCTTCCTCGCCATCCTCGGAATATCGATGCGCAAGGCGCAGACCAGCTCCAGCGCCGACAATCCGCTGGCCGCGATGGGGGATGGGAGCTGGATCGTGGTCCTGCCCCGTCCAGGCAGCGCCGTTCCGGGACATCTCATCATCAACCCCACCGCGGAGGACCGGGCCGGGTTTGCGACTCTGCAGTTGCAACCTCTGAAAGGCGGTGGCGAAGAGGACGCCGGGTCGGGCCAGGAAAAAGGCTGGGCCGATGGAGCGCTGTCCGGTTGTCTCATCGAGGAAAGCTCGAACGAGCGCCATTGCGGCAAGACGCTGCTCGACAGCGGCGCGCCAGGTTTCTCGGTCGATTCGATGAGCGCCAAAGGCCCAGCGGCCTGGAAAGCCGGGACGAGGGCCAAGTTCGAACTCGTCGGCGCCGATGCGCCGGTCGAGGTGCCGTTCACGACCGGACCCGATTGGTCGAACCGTGTCTTCGTCCATCCACCGCGCCAGTCCGGCGTCGTGCGGCTGTCGGCCGGTACATTGCCATTCTTCTCCTATGCGGTGCTCTACGACGCCAAGGCCGGTACGATCGGCTTCAAGCAGCGCGACTCGAACGAGCCTTGAGTTGCGGATCGACGCGCCGTTCCTCACGGAAGCATGCCGAAGTTTGGACACAATCCGTCCTCAGCAGCTTCCTGGCAGCCTGCCGCATGACGGTTGTGACAGGGGTGTGTGTGCGATACCACCTCGGGGGCCGATTATGAGACCATAACGTCGCTGAACTTTGGTGGGGAGTAGAGCCGCGGTTATGAGTGCCGATTGCAAAATGGGTCCGACGTCGTACGGGCAGCAGCGTCTTTGGTTTTTTGACCGGTTGCAGCCCCGTAGTCCGCTTTATAATATGCACCACGTGCAACCCTTGCCGGGTGGGCTCGACGCGGGGACGACGCAGCGCGCGCTCAGCGAGATGATCAGGCGGCACGAGGTTCTGCGGACTACTTTCCGCGGCATCGACGGGCGTCCGGTCCAGGTCATTCACCCGCCTGAGCCGGCGAATCTGCCGCTGATCGATCTATCGGAGCAGCCGGAGGAGACGCGTGCCCGCGAGTTCCGCCGGCTTATGGAGAAAGAGCTGACCCGCGGCTTCGACCTCGAAAACGGACCCTTGCTCAGTTTTCTGCTGGTGAAGCTCGAGCATCGGCAGCACATCCTCTCCATATGTATCCATCATATCGTCTTCGACGACTGGTCGGTCGACATATTCGATCGGGAGTTCACGTCGATCTACGAGGATTTGAAGGCCGGCCGGCCGATATCGCCGACACAGCTGCCGATCCAATATGCCGAATTCGCCGTGGCTCAGCGGGCCCAATACGACCGCGACGCTCTTGATCCACAGTTGGGGTACTGGCGGAAGCGACTGCACGGCTTGCCGGCCAGTTCCGAGCTGCCGACCGACCGGCCGCGCCCGCCGATTCAGACGTTTCGGGGTGCGATCCGGACGTTTGCGCTGGCCTCCACCGTCGCCCGTGGCTTTCGTGATCTCACCCGCGGCGCCGATGCCACCTTGTTCATGAGCCTCTTCGCCGCCTTCGCGGTGCTGATATCACGCTACTCCGGCCAGACGGATCTGGCGGTCGGAACTCCGATCGCCAACCGCAACCGGCCGGAACTGGCGAATCTCATCGGCTTCTTCGTCAATACGTTGGTGCTGCGACTCGAACTCGGTGACGATCCGAGCTTCCTGGAACTTCTGGGCCAGGCGCGCGAAATGGCCCTCGGCGCACTCGCCAATCAGGACGTCCCCCTCGAACTGCTGGTTGAGGAACTCCGGCCCGATCGCGACGCCAGCCGTCAGCCGATGTTCCAAATCATGTTCGTGTTCCAATTCGGCCGGGGCGGCAGCGACGATGGCGGATCCGAGGACGCCGTGTCGAGCGGCGCCAAGTTCGACCTCACCCTCACCGCCACCGATGCCGCCCCGCACATCCGGGGCGCCTTCGAATACAACACCGACCTGTTCGATCCCGCCACCATGCAGCGGATGGCCACCCATTACGAGACGCTGATCGCCTCGATCGTGGCCGAACCGCATCGTCGCATCTCCGAATTGGCGGTCATCGACCGGACGGAGCGCCAGCATATCATAGAGGACTGGAACGCCACGGCCACGGATCCGCCGCCGGCTTGCGTCCAAGACATCGTCGCGGAGATCGCGGCCGCCCAGCCGGAGGCGGTCGCGGTCACCTTCGGATCAACGACCCTGACCTATGGCGAACTCGACCGGCGAGCTGCGGTGCTGGCCGGCCAGTTGCGAGCGCTCGGCGTCGGACCGGAGATCCCGGTCGGCCTCTGCCTCGACCGTTCGCCGGAGTGGGTCGTCTCGATGCTGGGCACCCTCAAGGCCGGAGGCGCCATGGTGCCGCTCGACCCGGCGCTCCCTCCCAGCCGGCTCGCCTTTATGATCGAGGATGCCGAGATCGGGATCGTACTGACGCAGACGAGCCATTCGGCGAAGCTCGAAGGCGTGGCGACCCGGGTGATCCGCGTCGAGGAGACGACCACCCTCACGACGGCGCCGCTGGACGGACATCGCGCCGAACCCGCAAATCTCGCTTATATAATTTACACGTCCGGATCGACCGGCCAACCCAAGGGCGTGCTCGTCGAGCATGCCGGCTTCGCCAACCTGGCGATGGCCCAGGGCCGGGCCTGGATGGTCGGTCCGGCGAGTCGGGTCCTGCAATTCGCGTCCCTCGGCTTCGATGCGGCGATGTCGGAGGTCTTCTCGACGCTTTGCCTCGGCGGTCGGCTCTGTCTCGCGCCTGCCGACGACCTGATGCCCGGGCCGCCGCTGCTGCGCACCTTGCGCGAGTTGCGCATCACACATGTGACGCTGCCGCCGTCGGGGCTCGCCGCCATGCAGCCGGAAAGCCTGCCTGACCTCATGACCGTCATTTCGGCGGGCGAGTTTTGCGATCCGGGCCTCGCCCGGCGCTGGGCCCAGGGTCGCCGCCTCGTGAACGCCTATGGACCGACCGAGATCACCGTCTGCGCCACGATGCACAGCTACGACGGCAGCGCCGCAGATTTCCCGATCGGCCGGCCGATCGCCAACATGCAGGTCTATGTGCTCGATAGGCACGGTGCTCCCGTGCCGCCCGGCGTGACGGGCGAGATCCATGTCGGCGGGGTCGGCGTTGCCCGCGGCTATCTGAACCGGCCGGAGCTCACGGCGGAAAGGTTCATCGAGGACCGCCTCTCCGGGCGGCCTGGCGCACGGCTCTACCGCACCGGCGACCTTGGGCGCTTCGACGCCTCCGGCACGCTGCACTATGTCACCCGAGTTGACAATCAGCTCAAGATCCGTGGCTACCGCATCGAACCCGGCGAGATCGAGAGCGTGCTGCGCCTTCACCCGCAGGTGAGCGACTGCGTCATCCTGGGTCTGGGATCGGGAGCCGATGCCCGGCTTCTTGCCTACGTCATCCCGACAAAGCCGCCACCGCTGGTCATCGAGTTGCGCAGTTTCCTCGGTCGGCACCTGCCGGACTACATGGCCCCGGCCGCCTATGTGATGGTCGAGGCTTGGCCTAAGACCCCCAACGGCAAGATTGACCGCGCCGCCCTGCCGCGTCCGGACAGCCTCGCCCGCAATGTCAGTACCGCGTTCGTCAACCCCGAAAGCGCCCTCGAGCAGACCATCGCCTCGATCTGGCGCGCCTGCCTGGGCGTCGCCCAGGTCGGCGCCACGGATAATTTCTTCGACCTCGGCGGCCATTCGCTGCTGCTTGTGCGGGTCCATGACAGGCTCCGCGAAGCGCTCAAGACCGACCTGTCCTTGATCGATTTGTTCCGCTATCCGACCGTGAAACTCTTGGCTGAGACAATCGGGGCGAAGACCTCGGGTCAGACGCAAACCGAAGTCGCCGCAGCGGCGCGCGCCGACCAGCGCGCCGCGCTGCAGAACGCCGCCCGCAAGCAACGTCGCCACCGAACCGCAGCAGACCGACATGCATGATTTCACGGCCGCAACGGCGGTTGGCACCGATGACGTCGTGAGCTTCGTGGCTCCCGCTTCCTATGCCCAGCAGCGCCTTTGGTTTTTCGACCGGCTGCAGCCGGGCAGCCCGCTCTACAATGTCCAGCACGTGGAGTTCCTGTCCGGCGCCCTGGATGCCGTTGCCCTGCAGCGCGCGCTCGACGAGTTGATTCGCCGCCACGAAGCGCTGCGCACCACGTTCCGAAACGTCGACGGCCGTCCGGTCCAGGTCATCCGCTCCCGCGCACCCGCGCCGCTGTCGCTGATCGACCTGACCGATCGGTCGGGAGAGAGCCGCAACCGCGACGTGCACCGTATCGTGGGCGAAGAGATGCGACGCGGTTTCGACCTCGAGCGCGGTCCGCTTCTCCGCTTTACCGCGCTGCAGCTCGAACCGCGGCAGCAGCTGCTGCTGTTCGTGGCACATCACATCGTCTTCGACCTCTGGTCGGTTGGCGTCTTCACCCGAGAATTTGCCTCCCTTTATGACACGTTCAGGACTGGACAGCCTTCGAGGCTGCCCAAGCTGCAGATTCGCTACGCCGAGTTCGTGGCCAGCCAGAGGGCCCGCTTCGCAGCCGACAGCCAGGATCCGCAGCTCGACTATTGGCGGCGCCGGCTGAAGAACCTGCCGCGCAGCACCGAACTGCCGACCGATAGGCCTCGACCTCCGGTGCAGACATTCAAGGGTGCCGTCCGTACCTTCGCCGTTGGCCCGACAGTGGCCCAGGGCTTCCGCGACCTGACGCGGGCCGCGCATGCGACGCTCTTCATGAGCCTCTTCGCTGCCTTCTCGGTCCTGCTGCACCGCTGTTCCGGACAAAGCGAGCTGACGGTCGGCACGCCGATCGCCAATCGGGGCAAGCCCGGGCTCGGCGAGATGATCGGCTTCTTGCTGAACATGATCGTTTTGCGGATTGATCTTGCCGACGATCCGACCGTGTTCGAGCTCTTGGCCCGGGTGCGGGAAATGGCGCTCGAAGCTTTCGCCAACCAGGACGTGCCGTTCGAGCTGCTGGTCGAGGATCTTCGGCCCGATCGCGACCCGAGCCGGCATCCGTTATTCCAGACCATGTTCGTCTTCC
The DNA here is from genome assembly GCA_965277115.1 of Lichenihabitans sp. Classification (GTDB taxonomy): domain Bacteria; phylum Pseudomonadota; class Alphaproteobacteria; order Rhizobiales; family Beijerinckiaceae; genus Lichenihabitans. The sequence goes on from CBDIBY010000008.1 coordinate 332,844, forward strand.
AGCCGGGCCGGGGTGGCAACCACCAGCCAGAGGACCAGGAGGTGGAAGCCAACGGCGCCAAATTCGACCTCACGCTGACCCTGACCGATGCGGCTCCCTCGTTCAGCGGGGCGCTCGAGTATAATACGGACCTGTTCGACCCTGCCACGATAGTGCGCCTGGCCAGCCATTTCGAAACCCTGGTCGCGGCCATGGTGGCCGAGCCACATCGCCGCATATCCGAACTCGACATTCTAAGCAGTGCCGAACGTCGACAGATCGTTCGGGAGTGGAACGACACATCGACCGAGGCACCGCCGCAGGCCTGCGTGCATCATCTCTTCGAGCAGGCCGCGACCGCACACCCGGAGGCGATAGCCGTCACGTTCGGGGCCTCTTCGCTCACCTACGGCGAACTCGACCGACAGGCGGTGGCGCTGGCTGAACGTCTGCGGGGTTTCGGCGTCGGACCCGAGGTTCGTGTCGGCATCTGCATGGAGCGTTCGCTCGACTGGATCGTCGCGATCTTCGCGACGCTGAAGTCGGGCGGCGCCATGGTGCCGCTCGACGCATCCTTCCCGGCCGCCAGGCTGGAATTCATGATGGGCGATGCCGGCGTGGTCGTCGTTCTCACGCAAAGCGCACTGGCCGCCAAGCTCGTCGGGCGCACGGCCCGGCTGATCTGCCTCGACCTGCCCGCGCCGTCCGACGAGCCGCGCGGATCGGGGCCCGCGATCCCGGCCGTACCCGGCAACCTGGCCTATGTGGTCTATACGTCCGGGTCTACCGGCCGCCCCAAGGGCGTGCTCGTGCAGCACGATGGCGTCGCCAATTTCGTACGCGCACAGGCCAAGGCTTGGGCCATCGGTCCCGCGGCCCGGGTTCTGCAGTTCACGGCGTTCGGGTTCGACATCGGCCTGTCGGAGATCTTCCTCACGCTGTGTTCCGGGGCCCGCCTCTGCCTGGCGCGGCAGACCGAGCTGATGCCGGGGCCGCCGCTGCTGCGCAGCCTGCGTGACCTGCGGATCACCCATGTGACGCTGCCGCCCTCGGCTCTCGCGGCCATGCAGCCCGAGGCCCTGCCCGACCTCGGCCTGATCATCTCGGCAGGCGAACCCTGCGAGCCCGGCCTTGCCCGGCGCTGGGCCCAGAACTACCCGATCGTCAATGCCTATGGACCGACCGAGGCGACGATTTACGCCACGGTCGGCGCAATCGACAGCGCCACCGGCCAGTTCCCGATCGGCCGGCCGATCGCCAACATGCAGGTCTATGTGCTCGATAGTCACGGCGCGCCGGTACCGCCCGGCGTGACGGGCGAGATCCACATCGGTGGCATCGGGGTCGCCCGCGGCTATCTGAACCGGCCGGAGCTCACGGCGGAAAGGTTCATCGAAGACCGCCTCTCCGATCGGCCTGGCGCACGCCTCTACCGTACCGGCGACCTTGGCCGCTTCGACGCCTCCGGCACGCTGCATTACCTCGGGCGGGCAGACGGTCAGCTCAAGATTCGCGGCTACCGCATCGAACCCGGCGAGATCGAGAGCGTGCTGCGCCTCCATCCGCAGGTGACCGATGCGGTCGTGCTGGCGCTCGGATCTGGGCCTGATGCGCGGCTCATCGCCTACGTCATCCCGACTGACCCGCCGCCGCTCGTCATCGAAATGCGCAGCTTCCTCGGTCGGCAACTGCCGGACTACATGACGCCGGCCGCCTATGTGATGGTCAAGGCTTGGCCGAAGACCCCCAACGGCAAGATCGACCGCGCTGCCCTGCCTCGCCCGGACAGCCTGGCCCGCGAGGTCGCCACGGCCTTCGTGGGTCCCGGGAATGGGCTCGAACAGACCATCGCTTCGATCTGGCGCGATTGCCTCGGCGTCGCACAGGTCGGCATCACGGATAATTTTTTCGATCTCGGCGGCCATTCGCTGCTGCTTGTGCGGGTGCACGATCGACTGCGCGAAGAACTCAAGACCGACCTTTCTTTGGTCGACCTGTTCCGTTATCCAACCATCAAACTTCTGGCCGACACGCTCAAGGCGAAATCCGCGGGCCAGGGCCAAACCGAAACCGCCGCGCTGGCGCGCGCCGACCAGCGGGCCGCGCTGCAGAACGCGGCTCGCCTGCAGCGTCGCCAGCGAACCGCAGGAGACCGCCATGCATGACCTCAACACGTCGGAGGAGAAGATCGCCGCGCTCTCGGCTGCGCCCAGCATCGCCATCATCGGCATGAGCGGCAGGTTCCCTGAGTCCGCCAGCCTCGCCGAATATTGGGACAACCTGATCGCCGGACGGGAATGCGTCAGCCACTTCTCCACCGAAGAGCTCGTGGAAGCGGGCATGGACCCGATGGCGGTGTCCAACCCGAAATACATCCGCTCGAAGGGCGTCCTCGGCGATGCGCTGTGCTTCGACGCCGGCCTGTTCGGTTTCAGCCCGCGTGAGGCCGAGATCATCGATCCGCAGCAGCGGGTCTTTCTCGAATGTTCGATGGCGGCGCTCGAGGACGCGGGCTGCGATCCCGACCGTTTCGACGGCAGCATCGGCATCTACGGCGGCCAGAGCATGAGCTCCTACATCTTCAGCCTGCTGCTGGATCCGCGCAACTCCGGACTCGATTCCCACCAAGTCAGCATCGGCAACGACAAGGACTTCCTGACGTCGCGAACCTCCTACAAACTGAACCTCAAAGGCCCGAGCGTCGTGGTTCAGAGCGCGTGTTCGACATCGCTCGTGGCCTTATGCTTGGCCTACCAGAGCCTGCTCGACTACCAGTGCGACATAGCGCTCGCTGGCGGCGTGTGCATCACCTTCCCGCAGAAGGACGGCTATATATACGAGGACGGCGGTACCTATTCGCCGGACGGACGCTGCCGGGCCTTCGACGCGCAGAATTCAGGCCTCGTGGGCGGCAACGGCGTCGGCATCGTCGTGCTCAAGCGGCTCGACGATGCGCTGGCCGACAGGGACCATATCCATGCCGTGATCCGCGGTGCCGCCATCAACAACGACGGTTCCGTGAAGATCGGCTACACGGCACCGAGCGTCGACGGCCAGGCCGAAGCCATCTCGACAGCCCATGCGCTGGGTGACATCGATCCGGAAACCGTCACCTACGTCGAGGCCCATGGCACCGGCACCCGGCTCGGCGACCCGATCGAGGTCGCGGCGCTGACCAAGGCGTTCCGCCGCAAGACGTCCAAGGCCGGCTATTGCGGTATCGGCAGCGTCAAGACCAATATCGGCCATCTGGATGCTGCGGCCGGCGTGGCGGGCCTGATCAAGACGGTGCTCGCCATGCAGCACCAGCAGCTACCCCCCAGTCTGCATGTGCAGAAGCTCAATCCCCAGATCGACTTCGAGTCGAGCCCGTTCTACGTCTGCACAAAGGCCGCGCCCTGGCCCGACAGCGCTTTTCCGCGGCGCGCCGGCGTGAGTTCCTTTGGCATCGGCGGCACCAACGCCCACGTCGTGGTCGAGGAAGCGCCGGCCGCGGCCCCGAGCGAGGCTCCTGAGCGCGATCTCGCGGTCCTGACGCTCTCGGGCAATTCCGGCACGTCGCTGAAGCGGGTCGCCGCGCAGATGGCGGATTATTTGCGCTGCAACCCCGCCGTGGACATTGCCGACGTGGCCTATTCGCTGCAGGTCGGCCGCAAGGCTTGGAAACACCGGCTTTCGGTGGTCTGCCGCAACGCCACGGAGGCGGCCGACCTGATCGACGGAGTCCCCGGCCCGAGCGTTGCCCGCAACCAGGCCGACGCCACGACGGCGTCGGTGGTGTTCCTGTTCCCTGGCCAGGGTGCCCAGCATGTCGGCATGATGCGTGGCCTTTACGAGCACGAGCCATCGGTCCGCGCAACGCTCGACGAGTGTGCCGAGCTGCTTCAACCGGTGATCGGAATCGATCTACGCGCGCTGCTCTTCGCCGCGGACTCGGACACTGAAGCCGCGGCTCAACTCGACCAAACGCATCTGACCCAGCCGGCGCTGTTCGTCGTCGAATATGCGCTGGCGAAACTGTGGATGTCCTGGGGCGTGCAGCCGAGCGGCATGTTGGGCCACAGCATCGGCGAATATGTCGCGGCCTGCCTGGCCGGCGTGATCGACCTGCCCGATGCGCTCCGCCTCGTCAGCCGGCGCGGCGAATTGATGCAATCCCTCCCGGCCGGCGACATGGCGAGCGTTCCGCTGCCCGACCACGAGGTGATCCCGCTCCTCACCGACGGCCTGTCGCTCGCGGCCGTGCTGGGCCCGAAGCTGTGCGTCGTCAGCGGCAATCATAGCGAGGTCGAGGCGCTGCGGGTTCGTCTCGCGGAGCATGGCGTCGAGATTCGGGCGATCCGAACCTCCCATGCGTTCCACTCCAAGGATATGGAGCCTATCCTCGACGACTTCGCCGCGGCCTTCAAGACCGTCAAGCTGCGGGCGCCTAAGATTCCCTTCATCTCGAACCTGACCGGCACATGGATAACGGCGGCGGAAGCCGTCGATCCCGCCTATTGGGTGCGCCAGCTCCGCAACATGGTCCGCCTTCAGGACGGACTTGCCGAGCTGACGCGCCCAGCCGGCACCGTCTGCATCGAGGTCGGTCCCGGCCGGGGCCTCTCGGCGCTCAGTCAGCAGGCCGTCGAAGGCCGCAAGATCAACGTGGTCGCCTCCTGCCGCGACCGGCACGAGCCGGTCGAGGATGTGGCGACGCTGGTGGGCGCCGTCGGCAGACTCTGGGGCATGGGCGGCCAGGTCGATTGGCGGGCCTTTTCGGGTGGCGACTCGCGGCGCAAGATCCCGTTGCCGACCTATCCGTTCGAACGGGAGGAATATTCGCTGCTGCATGAGGGCCGAGATGTCGGAGGTCCTGGCCAGGGCGAGATGGGCGGCGAACGCCCGGCCTCGGACACTCTGTTCGCGCCCGTCTGGCGACGAGCCGCCATGTCCCCTTCGGCGTCGATCGCCGGCAAGCCGGATGCGGTCTGGCTCGTGTTCCTCGACTCGCTCGGGCTTGGGACGCGATGCGTGGCGCGGCTGAAAGCCTTGCAGCTCGACGTGATCACAGTCGGGCTCGATACGGGGACGGATTTGCATACCGACGCCGATTACCGCCTGAGTGCCGACAAGCCGGCCGCCTACAAGCAGCTGTTCGATACCTTGAGTGCGCGCGGCAAGACGCCTGATCGCATTCTGCACCTTTGGAACATCGGCCCGACCGAGCAGTCCGCGTCCCAGCTGGAGCGGGTTCGGGCATCCCGAGTGCTGGGGTTCGACAGCCTGCTCTACCTGATGCAGGCAATCGGCTCACAGGAGGCGCACACCCAGCCCTGCCTCATCACCGTAGGCTCGACGGGGCTCTACGACGTGACCGGCGGCGAGGAGATCGAAGCCGAAAAAGCCCTGCTGGTCGGCCCATGCCGGGTCATTCCCACTGAACAGCCTCATCTCGGCTGCAAGAGTGTCGACCTGGCGCTGGAGGATATCGCAGCCGGAAAAGACCGGGACGTCGATGCGCTTCTGGTCGAGGCGTCGCAGCCTGGCCCAGGGGATGTCGCGCTGCGTCGCGGCCAGCGCTGGGTTCGCGGCTTCGAAGCGATGTATTTCAGCCCACACGGCGATCCGCATCCCGAACTCCCGTCGCGGCTGCGCCAGAATGGCACCTATCTGATCACCGGTGGCCTGGGCGGAATCGGCCTGGAGATCGCGGGGCATCTAGCCCGCAGGGTCGGTGCCCGGCTGATCCTGACCGGCCGGACGCTGCCGCCGATAGACGCCTATGTCGCCGCGATCGAGGCCGCGGGCGGCGAGGTTATGCAGGCTCAGGTCGACGTGACCGACAGAGCCGGCATGGCATCCGTGATCAAGCAGGCCGTGGAACGGTTCGGGCCGATTCACGGTGTCATCCATGCAGCCGGCGTGCCTGGGCGCGGCATCATGCAACTCAAGACCCAGGCCGACGTCGATCGGGTTCTGGCGCCCAAGGTCGACGGCCTTCTGATCCTCGACGAGCTTTTCGCAGATGCGGACCTCGATTTCCTCGTCGCGTGCTCCTCGATCGCGACGGTGGTCGGGGCGCCCGGCCAAGCCGAATATACCTCCGCAAACGCATTCCTCGATGCTTTCGTCAACGCACGCCGCGAGGGTCGGACGCGCCTTCTCTCGATCAATTGGGACCGGTGGGCCGAAGTCGGTATGGCGGTCAAGGAGATGGCCAACCAGCCTGGCCAGGCCGAGATGCCACCCTGGATGGTGCAGGGCCTCAAATCCGCCGAGGCCGTCGAGGGCTTCGAACTGGCGCTCGATTCGGCCGAGACTCAGATCGCCGTCGCGCTGGGGAATTTCGAGTGGATCAGCCGATACGGACCGCCCCGGCAGGCTCCCGTGCAGAAGGGTCCGGATGCAGGCACTCAGCGTGGGTATCGACGCCCCGACATCGAGACCGTGTTCGAGGCGCCCACCAACGATCTCGAGATCGGTATCGCGGGGCTGTTTCACGAAGTGCTGGGGATCAAGGAGGTCGGCATCGATGACAATTTCTTCGATCTCGGCGGCCACTCGCTTCTAGGCGTGAGACTGGTCAATCGGATCCAGGAAGCCTTCTTCGTGGAGATCGGCATCGGCGAACTGTTCAGCCTGCCGTCGGTGCGCAGTCTCAGCCAGACGATCGCAGCGCGGGCCAGCAAGTCCTCCGGGACTGCCGGCCGGCTTCCCGCCATAGCGAGTTCCGCGTGACGGGGGAGAAGGCGGACATCCGTCGCGACCCCAATGTCGCGCACTGGATCCTCCGCCGCCGCCCCAATCCGGGCGCATCGTTGAGATTGTTCTGCCTGCCCCATGCAGGCGGCGACACCTGGATGTTTCAGGACTGGCAGATCGCCCTGCCCGCCTCAGTGGAGGTCTGTCCGATCCGCTTGCCCGGGCGTGGCAGCCGCATCGCCGATCCGCCCTTTACCGATCTCCAGGCGCTGGTCGAGGCTCTGAGCCACGGCCTTGTCGATTCGCTCGACAGGCCCTTCGCGATCTTCGGACATAGCATGGGTGCTCTGATCGGGTTCGAACTGGCCCGCCATCTCCGGCGAACGGGGCGCCGGAGCCCGGTCATGCTCTGTGCCGCGTCCTGTCGGGCACCACAGCTCACGGGCTCCTTTCCGGCGATCAGCCATCTGCCGCCCTATTTGATGCTGGAGTCTTTGCAGAGACGCTACGGGACGGGCGCCGATCTCGTCGAGAACGACGAACTGATGCAACTGATGCTGCCGGTCATTCGTGCCGACTTCTCGATCTGCGAGACCTACTCCTACGTCGAGCGCGAACCGCTCGACTGCCCGATCGCGGCCTATGGGGGGACAGCCGATACCACTGTCGACGTCGTCGCGCTCGACGCTTGGGAGACGCAAACCACCGACGCTTTTTTGCGTCACGCGATCGTCGGGGACCATTTCTTTCCCATCGGATCGAAATCCGATCTGCTTCAGATCCTGTCCGAAGATCTCGCCTGGGCGGTGTCGTGAAACAACGAAGCAAGAGTGCTTGCCGGACCATATGACCGGTGACCACGAGACGCGCTGATCATAGCGAGGCGCTCTCGACCAATTGTCGGCTCGGAGCCAGCGGCGGGCTGACTTGCTTCCGAACAGTGGAGAATGTCCAATGAGGAACGAGGATCTCCATTCCGCGGCGAAAGCGATTTACGAAGGAATATGAGACGGAGCCGCTCCATCCGGTTCAGACGAGCGACCGCACGCGGATGTGATCATCGCCGGCGAGCGAAGAGGGCGCTGAACTCGACAACCTCGGTAAACTCGCCGGTTGGCGAGAGATCGAGCAGGCGGGATCGGAGCTCCGCCTCGAACGCGCCCATTCGGTCTCCGAGCGTTTTTGGCGAACTTTCGAGCAGGGTGAAGGCTCGACCGACAATCATGTCGATCGTCATCGGGTAACGGTCGATGATCGCATAGCGCTCCAACTGCGAAAATGCCGAGTTGAGCAGAATGGCGGCCCGCGGTCTGGAGTTGACGCTGAAGGTCCCGCTGAAAGCATACTGGACATCCTTCATGATGCCCTTCCACCGGTTCTCCTGTGCCGGTTCCGGCATATCGGTCAGAAAGACGATTGCGCCCTCAGGCATAATGATCTCGTCCAGCGCCGCGAGCGTGGCGACCCTGTCCATCCAATGGAACGACCGTCCCATCGTGACGAGCTTCAGCGCGCCCATCGCCGGCGAGAGATCGTAGGAACTGCCCAAGCTGAATTGCACCGCAACTCCGGCACGTTCGGCCTCGACCCGGGCCGCGTCCAGCATCGCAGGATCGGGATCGAGGCCGAGGACACCACGCATGCCTTGGGCGGCGAGTTCGAGGGCGACGAAGCCTGGCCCGCAGCCGAGATCAAGCACCCGATCCTGCTCGGTTACGCCGCCTCGCCGAATGATTTCCGCGATCAGAGCCCGCGGGTAACGCGGACGGTGATCCAGATAGAAGGGAATCGTCGACTGAAAGCGATCGGGTACGAACGGGTGCTCGTCAGACATCAAGATCCCTCTTTCTTTCTCGGGCCATTCAAATTCTCAAGCCATTCAAAAAGTGCGAGGTTCTCTTGAGTCACGGAGATCCTATTGAATTGGGTCGATGAATTTGAGTGTCAGCCCCATGATCTACCATGCTGAGGAGCGGCAGTCGGTGACACCCCACCGGCTGAGACTGGCGGCCTGTGAAAGCCTTGAAACACGGGCTGACGCGAACGACGGCGCTCTAACGAGAGTTCACCGCCCCCGGCGCAACCCAAAAGGGTCTCGCTTGCAGCCAGCATTCGGACGTTTCCAGTGACTAATCATCCAGGTTGGAGTACGGGCCAAGATTCTCGTCGTAGGGGGTTTTGTCCGCCGCCCTGTCCACGCCTCTGTCCGCCACGCCCCTGTCGCTGCAGCGAACGCCGTCGCGAGCGCATCGTTCAAAACCGCCGTGCCCCGGTCTTCGCCCGCCATATTGTTCTCCATCCACTGAACGGCGTTTGCGGCGACAGGATCGGTCACCAGACAAAATGCCATGGCCCAGAGATGTCGGCAACTCCGCAGACCTCGCTTGCAGAGCTTGCGGCACGCCTTCTGGCCTTCATATGCTGCATGCCGGCACGAGGACAGGGAGTCGTAGACGGGTGCACACCCCGCCGAGTGAAGTAAATCGGCCGCATCGACCCTATTGTTACTGAAATGTTCGATTATAAATCGCCACAAACTGAAAGACTGGCGCCGAATCGCCACGCGATAGGATCGATGCACACACTTTCTTCACGGCAATTCGCATCGCCGTAACTGTCACCTTCTGGATCTAATCAACAAGTCCGAGCCTAGGCAGCTATGCCGATCGGCCGCGGCGACGCCTGCTTCGGCAGCAGCATAAGCCCTGTCGATCCGGCTGGGAAGGTACGGCTGGTTCGGGCCCGGCCGAAGAGCTGCTCGAGGTAGCGATAATAGTCCGGCTGCGCAGTCCTGATTGCATCCCGGTTGTAAGGCGGCCGAGCCAGCGTTCCATAGAGGAAGCAGCTTGCCGTCATTGCGAAAAACTCTCTCTCATTCGACAGTGTATACGAGCCCTGCTGATAACGGCCGCTCGCGACCGCCTCCTGATAGAAATGCCGGATCGTCGGATTGTTGAACCCTCCGGGAAGCCGATTATGATGAAGCACATGCATATATTCGTGTAGCAACACGGGCCGTGTATCAGCGGCTTGCAGATCTTTCATGATGACGTAACTGCCGCCATTGTAACTGCCCGCTCCGGTCAGCCGGTTCGATATCCTGATAGGCACCCGTCGCATCACTTGCAGGTAGGAGGTGCTCAAACCGACACTGTCGACAATGTCGATCTGATGCTCGATCGAGGCCAATTCGTTGGCTACGTTGGGGCCAGATGCGGCGTTCGATAGGTCGATCCGGAAGCCGTGATAGGAGACGTGTTCACCGGCGCTACGTGAGTATGATCGCGATCGGTAGGGTGCTGGTTCCCGGTAGGGCCGGTAGGGGCTTGCGCCGGGATCGGGGAAGCCGCGCTCCATGTCCGATCCGTCACCGCCATAAGGGCCCTCACGCTCGTACGGGCCATCGAAGGGCGGGCCGCTGTACTGCGCCAAATAAAGCGAGGAGGCCGATGGGTTCAGTCGGCTCGTACTGATCGATATTTCGGCGCCGAACGCTGAAAGCGGAAGCATCAGCCCGAGAGCAGTCCCCAAGATTAGAGTATAGGTGGATCTATGCATGGATGTTGTTCCAGGAAACGGCGCGCCCGCCAAAACTTAGCACACCTCATATAGATATAACCTGGCTTGTGAACGGAGCGTGAACTGACATCGCGAGGCACCGGGCTTCCAGGCAGCTTCAGCTGCTTGAAACGGTGGGCGAGCAGGACCTGCGGCGTGCCGCCCCTGCCCAGCTTCGCCCTTTGGCGCGGCGGAGGTCGAGGCCATCAGGGCCGCGACCTCGCCCTCCAGCGGCAAGCTTTACGGCCTGGCCTTCGTCTGCCGCGTATGGGGCACCGCCAGGGCGGCCGTCTATCGCCATCGTGTCCCGCCCGCCCGGGAACCGCGCCGGCGTCCTGGCCCGGTTGGCCCAATGCGCGATGCTGCTGGAACGGATCCGGGCCGTCTTGTCGGCCAGTTTCTTTCACGGCGAAGGTTACCGCAAGGTCTGGGCGGAGAAGGTTCAAGGTTCCGACGAACCGCAGGCTCGGTGGAAGACCTCCGCAGGGGCGGTTCCGGCTCGCCGGCCTGCGGTGTCGCGGCGCGCCACGGCGATAACGGAAGGTTCTCCGAATTCTTACACGATCCTCTCGCGGACCAGCCGCATTGCCGGCTCGGGCAAACCGAACGGCGCAGGACAATGGTCGATCGGGATCGTGGCTCACCGGTCCCGGCAGACCGCAGCTGGACGCCGCAACCTTGCCGGGTCTCCGGCGAGGTTGCGCGCAATCGTCGCTTATTTGACGCAGGTCAGGGTGAGCTGCGCGGGCGGCTGCTGTGCTGCCGGGGCCGCACAGGTCGCACCCATATTGTCGTCGGAGACGGTGGCCGAGGTCGAGCAATTGACGGCGATCATCTGTTCGCCCGCCTCGCACTTGCCTTCGGTCGACTTGCCCGCCTCGCCGGTGAACTTGTGCAGCGAGAAGACCGGCTTGGCGGCAGCCGACCCCAACTCGCCGGTCGGTCCCGCTGGCCCTGCGTCACCCTTCGCGCCAGGCAGGCCCGCAGGTCCCGCCTCGCCCTTCGCGCCGGCGTCGCCCACCGGGCCAGGAGCGCCCGCAGGTCCCGCCTCGCCCTTCGCGCCGGCCTCACCCACCGGGCCAGGAGCGCCCGCAGGTCCCGCCTCGCCCTTCGCGCCGGCCTCACCCACCGGGCCAGGAGCGCCCGCAGATCCCGCCTCACCCTTCGGTCCGGCCGGCCCCGCGGGTCCGACGTCACCCGCCGGTCCGCCATCGCCCTTGAGACCCGCCTCACCCTTCGGGCCGGCCGGACCTGCAGGACCCACCGCCCCAGCGGGGCCGATCGCGCCGATGGGACCAGCCGGCCCGGCCGGACCGGCACCGCCCTTGAGACCGACTTCGCCCTTCGGGCCGGGCGGACCTGCGGGTCCCGCCGCGCCCTGCTGGCCTTGACCGCCGGCAGGCCCGGGTGGGCCTTGCTGGCCCTGATCGCCCTTCGAGCAGGCTGCAAGGGCGATCGTCGAGACTAGGATCAAAGCAGGCAGTGTGCGACGCATGCGGTTCTCCCCGAAAAACTCATGCAAGGTAGCGGCCTCACGTCATAAAGCAACGCTCACGCCGAGCCGAGCGGCGCGATTTGGCAGGCGGGCGATGGCCATCTTCGGGCGGACCACCGTCTTCGTCCGGCTACATCATGCCGAGCGCCTGCAGGTAGAGATCGAGGATCTCCTCCTCCTCGCGGCGCTTGTCGCGATCTTGCTTGCGCATCGAGACGATCTTGCGCATCACCTTGATGTCGTAGCCGGTGCCCTTGGCCTCGGCATAGACGTCCTTGATCTCGTCCGTGACCGTCTTCTTGTCCTCCTCGAGCCGTTCGATCCGCTCGATGAAGGCGAGGAGGTGCCCGGCCTCGATGGTATTGGTGCTCATGGATGTTCCGTGATGGTCCTGTCCGGCACAACGCGCCGCCGCAGACAGGGGCGCCGCAGGACGAAAATGTGACGGCGGGTGGTTCGGTCGTGCGGTTCAGCCGGCGGCGACCTGTTTCACCGGCACGCCGGCGTCGGTGAAATGCTTGGACAATTCGCCCGACTGGAACATCTCGCGGACGATGTCGCAGCCGCCGAGGAATTCGCCCCTGACGTAGAGCTGCGGGATGGTCGGCCAGTTGGTGTAGTCCTTGACGCCCTGGCGCAGTTCCGGGTCGTCGAGCACGTTGACGCCCTTATAGGGCACGCCGAGATAATCGAGGATCTGCACGCACTGGCCGGAAAAGCCACACATCGGGAATTGCGGCGTGCCCTTCATGAAGAGCACCACATCGTTGGTCTTGACTTCCGCCTCGATCGTTTCGTGAACGCTGGCCATGGGTCGCTGTCCTTGAAATGCGACGGCGGATCGCGCCGTCCGGTTGGGTCCCATATAAGCGGAGCAGTTCGGTTGCGCCACCGTTCCTATTCGGCGGAGGTCTGCAGGGCCAGGGCATGGAGCACACCGCCCATTTGGCCCTGCAGGGCTCGATAGACGATCTGGTGCTGCTGCACGCGCGTCTTGCCCTTGAAGCTCGGCGACACCACGGTCGCGGCATAATGGTCGCCGTCGCCCGCGAGATCGCGAATCTCGACATCGGCATCGGGCAGCGCCGCCTTGATCAGCCGCTCGATTTCGCTCGCTTCCATGGCCATGATGGTGTCACCCGGATCGGCTGGCATTCATGATGCGCGGCAGACCCGCCTCATGGGCCCACCGCAGCTCGGCGACCAGTATGGGCGGCGTGCCCGGCAGGGTCAACGCGTTGCCGCCCGTCATGCCGATGCGGGCCAGCGACACGCTTGCCGCCGTCGCGGCCGCCGCGATGGCTCCGGCGTCCGCGGCCGGACAGGTCAGGAGGTAGCGCGCCTGATCTTCGCCGAACAGTAGGCCGTGTAATGGTAAGGTGCCGGCGGCGGCTGTGAGGTCGAGCGTCGCCCCGACGCCCCGGCCGAGCGTCATCTCGGCGAGCGCCACGGCGAGGCCGCCGTCGGAGAGATCGTGGACCGCCGTGACCCGCCCCGCGGTCACGAGACCGCGCAGAAAATCGCCGTTGCGTCTCTCCGCCGCGAGGTCCACCGGCGGCGGCGCACCCTCCCGGCGTCCGCAGATGTCGCGCAGGTAGATCGACTGGCCGAGCCAGCCGCGCGTCTCGCCGATAAGCAGCAGCGCCTCGCCGCCGGTCCGAAAGGCGGAGCCCATCGCTTTGGCGACATCCGCGATCAGACCGACGCCGCCGATCGTCGGTGTCGGCAGGATGCCGATCCCGGAGGTCTCATTGTAGAGCGAGACATTGCCCGACACGATAGGGAAGTCGAGGGCGCGGGCCGCCTCGCCGATGCCGCGGATGCAGCCGACAAGTTCGCCCATCGCCTCGGGTTTTTCCGGGTTGCCGAAATTGAGGTTGTCGGTCAGGGCTAGCGGTGTGGCGCCGACGGCCGTGAGGTTGCGCCAGGCCTCGGCCACGGCCTGCCGGCCGCCTTCGACCGGGTTCGCGGCGCAGTAGCGCGGCGTCACGTCTGCCGTCAGCGCCAGGCCCTTGGGGCCGTCCTCGATCCGCACGACGGCCGCGTCGCCCTGGCCCGGCCCGAGGATCGTATTGCCGCCGATGAGGTGGTCGTACTGCTCCCACGCCCAGCGTTTCGAGGCGAGGTCGGGCGATCCGATCAGCCTCAGCAGCGCCTCGTCGTGCGGCAGCGCCGCCGCCACCTCGGCCGGGTCGAGGACCGGCAGGGCCGGGGCCTGGACATGCGGCCGATCGTAGAGCGGCGCCTCGTCGCCGAGCTCCCTGATGGGGAGGTCGGCCTTGATCTCGCCGCCATGCCTGACGACGAAGCGGCGCGTATCGGTGGTGCGCCCGACGACCGCGAAATCGAGCCCCCATCTGCGGAACACCGCCTCGGCGGCCTCGCGTTTCGAGGGGTCGAGCACCATCAGCATGCGCTCCTGGCTCTCGGAGAGCATCATCTCGTAGGCCGTCATGCCCGTCTCGCGGGTCGGGACCTGATCGAGGTCGAGCTCGATACCGAGATCGCCTTTGGCGCCCATCTCGACCGCCGAGGAGGTGAGGCCGGCCGCGCCCATGTCCTGGATGGCGATCACCGCACCGGTCTGCATCAGTTCGAGGCAGGCTTCGAGAAGCAGCTTTTCCGCGAAGGGATCGCCGACCTGCACGGTCGGCCGCTTCGACAGGCTGCCGGCCTCGAAGGCGGCCGAGGCCATGGCGGCGCCCCCGATCCCGTCGCGGCCGGTCTTCGAGCCGAGATAGACGACCGGGTTCCCGACGCCCGTCGCCTTGGAATAGAAGATGGCGTCGGTGCGCGCCAGGCCGACCGCCATGGCGTTGACCAGGATGTTGCCGTTGTAGCGCTCGTCGAAGATCATGGCGCCGCCGACGGTCGGCACGCCGAAGCTGTTGCCGTAGCCGCCGATGCCGGCGACGACGCCGGCCACGAGATGGCGGGTCTTCGGGTGATCGGGTGCGCCGAAGCAGAGCACGTCGAGGCAGGCGATGGGCCGCGCCCCCATGGTGAAGACGTCGCGCAAGATGCCGCCGACGCCCGTCGCCGCGCCCTGGTAAGGCTCGATGAAGGAGGGATGGTTATGGCTCTCCATCTTGAACACGCAGGCGAGCCCGTCGCCGATGTCGATGACGCCAGCATTCTCGCCCGGCCCCTGGATCACCCAAGGCGCCTTGGTCGGCAGGCCGCGCAGGTGCAGGCGCGACGACTTGTAAGAGCAATGCTCGTTCCACATAGCCGAGACGATGCCGAGCTCAGTCCAGGTCGGCGTGCGACCGCCGATCAGCGCGACGAACCGAGCGTATTCGTCGGGCTTCAGGCCATGCGCGGCGACGATAGCGGGCGTGATGTCCGGTTCGGGGCGGGGCAAGGCTCTACTCCTCGGGGCATGCCGCGTCGATAGAAGCGGGAGGGCGCGAAGGCAAGGGACGGCTGCGAGCCTCTCGAGGCCCTTACCTGGATGACCGTACTATGAATTGGAACGATCCAGAAAAAACTCCTTGTTATATCATCAAGGTTTGTCAAACGAAGGGAGGCCATGATATGGATCGTTCCAATTGATGGAGCGAGACGTGAGCCGGAGGACGACGATCATCGACATCGCGCACGCCGCCGGCGTGTCGAAATCGACCGTATCGCTGGTGCTCACTGGCAGCGGCAAGGTCAAGGCCGAGACCGCGGTGGCCGTCCGCACCGCCATGCGCGACCTCGGCTATGTCTACAACCGCAGCGCCGCCAGCCTTCGCAACCCGCGCTCGCGGATTGTCGGCATGGTCATCAACGACCTGTCGAACCCATTCTTCGCCGAACTGGCGATCGGCATCGAACGGATGCTGCGGGCCTCGGGCGTCATCCCTTTCATGGCCAATACCGGCGAGAGCCTGCTTCGCCAGGCCGAAGTGGTGCGCTCGATGCGCGAGCACGGGGCGAGCGGCATCATCCTGTGCCCGACGGCGGACAGCGACGCACGCGAGATCAACGCTCTGGGCGGGACTCGGCATGCCGGTGGTGCTGGCCATCCGCCGCGTCGCGGGCGCGAAAGTCTCGCTCGTCGCCTCCGACAATCGGGCCGGCGCCGCCGCCGCGGCGCGCCACCTTCTCGGGCTCGGCCATCGCCGCATCGGCTTCATCGGCGGCGCGAACCGCATGGGCGTCCGCCAGGATCGGCTCGCCGGCTTCGTCGAGGCGCTGACCGGCGCCGGTCTGACGCCCGACCGCACCCTGATGCCGGAAGCGGCGCCCAGCAAGGACGGCGGCTTCGACGCCATGTCGGGGCTGCTCGACCGCGCCGAGCGGCCGACCGCCGTGCTGTGCTTCAACGATGTCGTCGCCATCGGAGCCATGCTGGCGCTGACGCGGCGGGGTTTTGTGCCCGGCGGCGACGTCGCTGTGGTCGGCTTCGACGATACGAGCGAGGCGCAGCATGTCTCGCCCGCCCTGACCACCGTCTCGGTGGGGGTCGGCGATCTCGGCGAGCGCGCCGCCCAGATGCTGCTGCGGCAGATCGCCAGCGGCAGCGGAGCCATCGAAACCTATATCGGGGAAGCGCGCCTCGTCGTGCGCCAATCCTGCGGACAACCACGGACGATCAGGGAGGTCGCATGGACGGGGTCGCTGCGCTGGGGCATCATCGGTGCCACCACCATCGCCAGGGAATGGATGATCGGCGCCATGCGCGAGGCCGGCGACGAAGTCGTCGCGGTCGTGTCGAGCGATGCCGCGCGCGGCGAGACCTACGCCCGCGACAATTCCATCCCGCACGCCACGACGAGCCTCGACGCCCTGCTGGCGAGCGGCATCGACGCGGTCTATGTCGCCACCACCAACGAGCACCATAAGCCGCAGACGCTGGCCGCCGCCAAGGCCGGCAAGCACGTTCTCTGCGAGAAGCCGCTGGCGCTGACCCTCGCCGATGCGCATGCGATGGCGGCGGCCTGCAAGGCGGCGGGCGTCGTGATGGCGACCAACCACCACCTGCGCAACGCCGGCTCGCATCGTGCGATGCGCGAAGCGATCAAGGCCGACCGCATTGGCCGGCCGCTCTTCGCCCGCGTGTTCCATGCCGTCTACCTGCCGCCGCACCTGCAGGGCTGGCGGCTCACTGATCCGAAGGCGGGTGGCGGCGTCGTGCTCGACATCACGGTGCATGACGCCGACACGCTGCGCTTCGTGCTCGGCGAGGAGCCGGTC
>CBDIBY010000009.1:0-351179 GCA_965277115.1 Lichenihabitans sp.
GCGTGCGCGCCGCCTCGAGCTCCGTCGCCATGTCGGCGAGACGGAATTGCAGCGCCTGGAACTCGTCGAGCCTTTTGCCGAAGGCCTTTCGGTCGCCCATATAGGCGAGTGCCTTGTCGAGCGCCGCCTGGGCACCGCCGACCGAGCAGGCCGCGATATTGATCCGCCCTCCATCGAGTCCCGCCATGGCGATCTTGAAGCCTTCGCCCTCCTGTCCGAGGCGGTTCTCGACCGGTACCCGGCAGCTCTCGAAAACCACGGCACGGGTCGGCTGGGCGTTCCAGCCCATCTTGCGCTCGTTCTCGCCGAAGGAAAGGCCCGGCGTGCCGCCCTCGACCACGATGGCCGAGATACCGCTGGGGCCGTCCTCGCCGGTGCGCGCCATGACGAGGTAGAAATCGTCCGGATTGCCGGCGCCCGAGATGAACTGCTTCTGGCCGTCGAGGACGTAATGATCGCCTTGGCGCTCCGCTCGCGTCTTCAGTGCCGCCGCATCCGAGCCCGAGCCCGGTTCGGTCAGGCAATAGCTCGCGAGCTTGTCCATTCCGTTCAAGCCCGGCAACCATCGTTGCCGCTGCTCGGTCGAGCCGAAGGCGTCGATCAGGTAGCCGACCATATTGTGGATCGAGATATAGGCCGCGACCGTCGGGCAACCCGAGGCCAGGGCCTCGAAGATCAGCGCCGCGTCAAGGCGCGTCAGGCCCGAGCCGCCGACGTCCTCGCCGACATAGAGTCCGGCCATGCCGAGGGCTGCCGCCTCGCGGATCACGTCGACGGGGAAATGCTTGTCCCGGTCCCACTCGAGCGCCTTCGGGGCGAGGCGGTCGGCGGCGAATTTCGCCGCCATGTCCCTGAGCGCCGCCTGGTCCTCGGTGAGGCCGAAAGTTGTCGTCGTGCCCTCGGGGCTCACGGTGCGAAGCTCCCCATGAACAACCGCGCCGGCTGTTCGAGCATTTTCTTCACGGACTGGATGAAGCTTGCCGCGTCGAAGCCGTCGACGATCCGGTGGTCGAAGGAGGACGACAGGTTCATCATGCTGCGCACGACGATCTGGCCGGCGGCCACCACCGGCCGTTCCATGATCTTGTTGACCCCGACGATGGCCGTCTCGGGCGCATTGATGATCGGTGTCGACATGATGCCGCCGAGCGCCCCGAGGCTGGTGATGGTGATGGTCGAGCCGGAGAGTTCGCTCGGTTTCAGCGATCCGCCTCGGGCGCTCTCGGCGAGCCGCTTGATTCCGGCCGCAATGGCATGCAGGTCGAGCGTCTCGGCATGGCGCAGCACCGGGACGAGCAGGCCCACGCGGGTCCGGGTCGCGATGCCGACATGCACCGCCGCATGCTGACGGAGAATGCCGGCCTCGTCGTCGAAGCGCGCATTGATCCCGGGGAACCGTGGTAATGCCTTGACCATCGCCATCGCAAGAAAGGGCAGCAGGGTCAGCCGTTCTTCGGGTTTCGCCTCGGTGTTAAGGTCGGCCCGCAAGGCTTCGAGCGCGGTGACGTCGACCTCCTCCACATAGGCGAAATGCGGGATGCGGCGCTTCGAGTCCTGCATCCGCGCGGCGATCTGGCGGTGGATGCCGACGATCTTCACCTCGGTGATGCGACCGTCCGGGGCGTTGGCGCGCACTTCGGCCGGTAGCGCGGCCCGGTCGAGGTCGGCGCGCAGGATGCGGCCTTCGGGACCGCTGCCGGCGACCGTCGTAAGATCGATGCCGCGGTCCTTGGCGGCTTGACGCACGGCGGGCGCGGCGAGAGGGCGAAATCGTAAGGCTTCACCAGACCCGTCGTCCTGAACGATGCCTAGCCCCTCATCCTGAGCAGCGACCGAAGGGAGCGTGTCGAAGGATCGAGGGGCGGTTGCGTTGTCGGACGGCGTCGCTCGATCGACCCCTCGTCCTTCGGCTTGTTGCGCAAGCAGCCGCTCAGGATGAGGGGCCTTCTGTGCTCCTCCGCCCTGTTCGGCGCTCGTTGCCGCTGGCCCATCCGTCTCGATCAGCAACAGCGGCGTGCCGATGGCGCGCGTATCGCCGACCTCGCCATGCCGCTCCAGCACCTTGCCGTGCACCGGCGAGGTCACCTCGACGGTCGCCTTGTTGGTGGTGAGCTCGAGCAGCGGATCCTCCTCGCGGATCAGCGCGCCGACCTCGACATGCCAGGCGGCGATCTCGGCTTCCGTCGTGCCCTCGCCGATATCCGGGAGCTTGAAGGTGAAGGTGCCCAAGGCCAGCCTCAGCAATCGCGATCGAGGGAAGGCAACAAGACGTCCACAGGATGGCGGATTTGCCGCGCAATTGACAACCCTTCCAACCCCTCATCCGGCCGTTGCTGCGCAACGTCCACCTTCTCCCGCAAGGGGAGAAGGGAACGCAAATCTCGCAGGATGAGGCACTCCTTCTCCCGTTGCGGGAGAAGGTGATCCGGCGAAGCCGGATCGGATGAGGGGTGTCGGTTGAACCGATCGCGCGACATGCGCTTCAACTCGCCACGATGTCGCGCAAGGCTTTGGCGACGCGTCGGGGGCCGGGGAAATAATCCCATTCGAAGGCATGCGGATAGGGCGTGTCCCAGCCGGTGACGCGCAGCACCGGGGCTTCGAGGTGGTAGAAGCAATGTTCCTGCACGAGGGCGCAAAGCTCGGCGCCGTAGCCGCAGGTGCGCGTCGCCTCATGCACCACGACGCAGCGCCCGGTCTTCTTCACCGAGGCCTCGATCGTCTCGATGTCGAGCGGCAGCAGGGAGCGCAGGTCGAGGATCTCGGCGTCGACGCCGCTCTCCTCGGCGGCGGCGAGCGCCACATGCACCATGGTGCCATAGGCCAGTACCGTGACGGCCTTGCCGCTCCGCGCCAAGGCGGCGCGGCCAAACGGCACCTTGAAATAGCCGTCCGGCACCTCGGCCATCGGATGGTCCTGCCAGGAGCGGGCCGGGCCGTCCGGGCGGCCGTCGAAGGGGCCGTTGTAGAGGCGCTTCGGTTCGAGGAAGATCACAGGATCATCGTCCTCGATGGCGCTGATCAGGAGGCCCTTGGCGTCGAGCGGGTTAGACGGGATGACGGTCTTCAGGCCCGCCACATGGGTGAAGATCCCTTCCGGGCTCTGCGAATGCGTCTGGCCGCCGAAAATGCCGCCGCCATAAGGCGTGCGGATGGTCAGCGGCGCGTAGAACTCGCCGGCCGAGCGGTAGCGCAGCCGCGCCGCTTCCGACACGATCTGGTCGAAGGCGGGGTAGATGTAGTCGGCGAACTGGACCTCGACCACGGGCCGTAGGCCATAGGCCCCCATGCCGACCGCGATGCCGACGAGGCCGCCCTCGGCGATCGGCGTGTCGAAGACCCGGCTTATTCCATGCTTCGCCTGCAGCTTGTCGGAGACGCGGAAGACGCCGCCGAAATAGCCGACATCCTCGCCGAACAGCACGACGTCGGGATCGCGCCCGAGCATGACGTCGAGACCGGAATTCAGCGCTTGCACCATCGTCATTCGGCTCAAGACTGCGCCTCCAGCTCCGCCCGCTGACGGCGCAGATGCCAGGGCATCTCCTTGAACACGTCCTCGAACATGGTGCCGGCCACGAGGCCCGGATGTTCGGGCAGCGTGCCGCGCGCCTCGGCGTCCCGGTCGGCCTCACGGACCTCCTCAGCGAGCTGCGCCGCAAGCTGGGCATGGCGCTCCTCCGACCACAGGCCACGCAGGATCATGTGCTGCTTCAGCCGCGCGACGGGATCGCCGAGCGGCCAGCGCTGCGCCTCGTCGGCCGGGCGATAGCGGGTCGGGTCGTCGCTCGTCGAATGGGCCGACACCCGATAGGTGAAGAGCTCGATCAAGGTCGGACCGCGGTTGGCGAGCGCCCGCTGCCGCGCCCATTGGGTGGCGGCATAGACGGCCAAAAGATCGTTGCCGTCGACGCGCAGGCCCGGCATGCCGTAGCCGATGGCGCGGGCCGCGAAGGTCGATTGGCAGCCGCCCGCGAAGCCCTGATAGGAAGAGATCGCCCATTGGTTGTTGACGACGTTGAGGATGACCGGCGCGCCATAGACCGAGGCGAAGGTCATGGCATAGTGGAAATCCGGCTCGGCCGTCGTGCCCTCGCCGATCCACGACATGGCTATGCGGGTGTCGGCTTTGAGCGCCGAGGCCATGGCCCAGCCGACCGCCTGGCTGTATTGCGTGCCGAGATTGCCCGAGATCGAGAAGAAGTTGAGCGCCCGGCTCGAATACATGGTCGGCATCTGCCGACCTTTCAGACGGTCGCCGGCATTCGACAGGAGCTGGCAGATCATGTCGACCGGGCGGCCACCGCGCGTCAGGAGCGCGCCCTGCTGGCGGTAGCTCGGGAACAGCATGTCGGCGGGATCGAGCGCCATTGTGCCGCCGACCGCCACCGCTTCCTCCCCGGTGCACGGCACATAGAACGAAAGCTTGCCCTGGCGCTGCATCCGCATCATCCGCTGGTCGAAGGCGCGGGTCAGCATGGTCGTGCGCAGGGCGCGGTCGAGCATCTCCGGATCGAGCTTGGGATCCCAGGAGCCCGTTGCCCGGCCCTCGTCGTCGAGCACGCGGATGAGGCCGTAGGCCAGCGGCACGAGGTCGCTTGCGGGCGCGGTGACGTCGGGCCTCTGGATCCGGTCGGGCGGTGGCACGTCAAGGCCGCTGAAGTCGGGCGCATCGCCGGGGCGGCTCAGCGGAACCGGAATGTGCAGACGCAGCCTGTCGCCGTTCTTCATCGCCGACCTCGTCCGGTCCTGCGACCGCCGACGTGCCGGATCTTGTCAGCTTCGACGGCGAAAGTCCCGACCATTCTTCGCCGCGCGGTCCGATCCGCGCTACACTGGCATTGAAGGATCACGCCATGCAGGACCCTGTCGCCGTCGTCTCCGCCGTCCGCACGCCGATGGGCAGCTTCCAGGGCGCGCTCGCGAGCCTTGCGGCGCCGAAGCTCGGCGCCGTCGCGATCGGAGCGGCGCTCGAGCGTGCCGGCCTGGCAAAGGAACTGGTCGACGAGGTGATGATGGGCAACGTGCTCGGCGCCGGCCTCGGCCAGAACCCGGCCCGGCAGGCTTCGCTCGGCTCCGGCCTGCCGGAGGCGGTGCCCTGCTCGACCATCTCGAAGGTCTGCGGCTCGGGGATGAAGGCGGTGATGCTGGCCCATGACGCGATCCTTTGCGGTTCCGTGGCCCGCGTCGTCGCCGGCGGCATGGAATCGATGTCGAACGCCCCCTACCTGCTGCCCAAGGCGCGGGGCGGGTTGCGGCTCGGCCACGGCGAGGTCAAGGACCACATGTTCCTCGATGGGCTCGAGGACGCCTACACGGGGCGGCTGATGGGCTCTTTCGCCGAGGATACGGCGGAGGCCTACCAGCTCTCGCGTGCGGCGCAGGACGATTATGCGGCCGAGTCGCTGGCCCGGGCGCGCCGTGCCGCCGAGGACGGCTCCTTCGCGGCCGAGATCGTGCGTGTCGTGGAGACCGGAGGGCGGTCGTCAGTCTCGGTCGAGGCCGACGAGCAGCCCCAAAAGGCCGATCCGGCCAAGATCGCCACGCTGAAGCCGGCCTTCCGCGAGGGCGGCACGGTGACGGCGGCCAATTCCTCGTCGATCTCGGATGGTGCGGCGGCGCTTTTGCTGATGCGGGCCTCCGAAGCCGAGGCTGCGGGGCTTGCGCCGCTGGCGCTGATCCGCGGCCATGCCGGCCATGCGCGGGCGCCGGCGCTTTTCACCACCGCGCCGATCGGTGCCGTCGAGACGCTGCTCGCCAAAATCGGCTGGCGGACCGGCGATGTCGACCTTTGGGAGATCAACGAGGCCTTCGCCCTCGTCGCTATGGCGGCCATGCGCGACCTGCGGCTGCCGCACGAGGTGGTCAACGTCAACGGCGGGGCTTGTGCGCTCGGCCATCCGATCGGCGCCTCGGGTGCCCGGATCATCGTCACCCTCGTTCATGCGATGCGGCGCCGCAACCTGCGGCGCGGAGTCGCGGCGCTCTGCATCGGCGGCGGTGAGGCGACCGCGGTGGCGCTCGAACTGCCGTAGAGACGCGCGCGCCTTGGCAGCACCCCGTCCGGCTTTCGCGTTCCGTGAAACCACCTTCCCCCGCAAGGGGAGAAGGGAATGCCCTGTCCTTCGAGATTGGCGTCCTTCTCCCCTTGCGGGAGAAGGTGCCTTGCCGAAGGCAAGGCGGATGAGGGGTAGCTAAGCAAGCCGATCAATCGGAACGCGCAAGAGGCAAGGACAAATTTTTCCGCTCGTCTAGTAGGCGTAATTCACGAGCCTAGTGAGGCGCATCGGAGAGAATCCTCACCTAATATCGACGGGAAGCAGGGCCGCGTGCGTGCCGACGATGGCTTCGCCCTCGGCCGTCACCCAGCCGCGGAACATGCCGCCCGTGTTGAACGGCGCCGCGACGTGCCCCCGGGCGTCGACCGCAATGAGGCCGGCCCCGATCCCATAGGGTTTCAGGTCGGCGAGGACGCGGGCCGTCGCCTCGGCCAGGGTCTCGCCCAGATAGGCGATGCGGCTCGCCACCTCGTGGCCGAGCACGTGGCGGATGAAATATTCGCCCTGGCCGGTGCCGGAGACCGCACAGACGCCGTCGCGCGCATAGGTGCCGGCGCCGATGATGGGGCTGTCGCCGACCCGGCCCGGCGGCTTGTTGGTGTAGCCGCCGGTCGAGGTGGCGGCGGCGAGATGGCCTTGCGCGTCGAGCGCGACCGCGCCCACGGTGCCGTGTTTCTCGGCCTCACTGGCCGAGTTCAGCGTCCCGTCCTCGCCGCGGCGGATCATCGCGTCGAGCGACTGGCGCCGCCGCTCCGTGGTGAAATAGCCGGGCTCGACGATGGTGAGGCCGAGGGCCTCGGCGAAACGGTCCGCCGCCGGACCGGCGAGCAGCGCGAGTTTGCCATTCTCGAGCACGGCCCGGGCCGCCTTGACCGGATTGCGGATGCGCTGCGCGGCGCAGACGGCGCCGGCGGCCAGCGTGCCCCCGTCCATGATCGAGGCGTCGAGCTCGTGCTCTCCTTCGGAATTCAGCGCCGCGCCATGGCCGGCGTTGAAATGCGGTGAATCCTCGAGCGCGACGACCGAGGCTTCGACGGCGTCGAGCGCCCGTCCGCCCTGGCGCAGCACGGTCCAGCCGGCGCGAAGAGCTTGAGTGAGGTGATCGCGCGCTTCCGCCCATTCGGCCTCGTCGAGCTCCGCGGGATCGAGGACGCCGCAGCCCCCATGGATGGCCAATACGCTCATGCGTTGATGTCCTTGTCTCGCGATCGCATCAGCGCGCCGTGCAGCAGCCGATATAGCGGCTCGAGGCCCAGCCGCTAGTGCCGTCCAGAAGCTCGACCTGTGCCCAGGCGCCGCTGCGGCCGAGCACGCGCAGCTTGGTGCCGGGACCCATCTTCATGAGCCGGCCGGCATGGATGTCGGGCGCCGCCTTGA
Organism: Lichenihabitans sp.; assembly: GCA_965277115.1. Lineage (GTDB taxonomy): Bacteria > Pseudomonadota > Alphaproteobacteria > Rhizobiales > Beijerinckiaceae > Lichenihabitans. The sequence goes on from CBDIBY010000009.1 coordinate 7,437, forward strand.
GCGCCAGGAAGTTGTCGCCGTTCGGATCGAGGCCAGTCACATAGGAATAGCTCTCCGACCGCGCCGGCGCCGCGGGCCGAGATGTCGCGGCGCCGTAAGACATGACGTAGCGGCTGGAGACCCAGCCGTCATCGCCGTCCTCCGTCCTCACGTGCAGCCAAGCGCCGCTCTTGCCGCCGGCATCGAGCCGCGTGCCGGGCGGCAGCTGGCGCAGCATGGCCGCCGAGCCGTTCGGCGCGGTGCGCAGCGCGAGAAAATTGTCGCCGTTGGGATCTAGGCCGCCGACGACGTAGCGGGGAGCGCGCGCGGGCGGAAGCGCGCGGGGCGGCGATTGCGGTTCCAGGCTGGCCTGCTGGTCTTCGGAGGGCGGGGGCGACGGCGGCCGGGCTTCGCTCGTCTTCAGGGTCGCGACCCGGTCCCGCGCCAGATCGGCGAGCGGCCCATCGGGATGAGCGCGTAGAAACGCCTGCCAGCCGTCGGCGGTGCCGATGCTCTCGGCGAATTTGAAATCGCCGGCGGCGCTGTCGGAAGCCGGAGGTGGTGGCGCTTCCGCCTGTCGCGGCGCTCCAGGTGGCGACGCAGCACCATCGGCGGGCACGAGCGGCTGGTTGGCGCCGCCGAGCGAGCCCGTCACATAGGGACGCTGCTTGCCGCCCGTCGCCTTGAGCACGTCGTCGCGCACCTTGCCGAGCGCGATCCTGAGGTCGAGACCAGGCGCGGCGACATCGGAGATCAGGGCCGAAGTGAAGGGGCTGTGGCGGCCGTCGCCGTCTGCCGCGACGGAGCCCGGCTCGGTCGCGAAGGCGATCATCGTGTCCGCGGGCGCGGCGTCGATCCGCTGCAGCCCCCGGCTGACGCTGCGTGAGCCGCCGCCGACATGCTTCATCGAGGCCGCGAAGGGGTCGTCCCGGCAGGCGTCGAGGATGACGAGCCGCAGATGCTTGACGGGATCGAGCGCCCGCAGGACGCGGTCCACCGAGACCGTCTCGTCCTCGGCATCGAGGTCGGTGCGCAGCTTGGCGTCGATCGGAACGAGGAGGTTGCTGCCGCCGACTTCGAGCCCGTGTCCGGCGTAGAAGAACACGGCCGTGTCGGCATCCGCCGCGAGGGCGGTGAAATCGCGCAGGGCCTGGCGGAAGGCGTCGATGCCGAGATCGGTCTTGACGACGACCGAGTCGAAACGGGCATCCTTCAAGACCTGCGCGAAGGCTCGGGCATCGTTCGCCGGGTTGGGCAGTTGCGCCACCGACTGATAGGCCGAATTGCCGATGACCAGGGCGACGCGCTTGTCGGCCCAGGCGGCGGAGGGCGCGAAGACCGTGATCACGATGGCGACGATCGCCCACCAGGCTCTGCGCACGTTCGTCTCCCCCAGGATGACCCGACGGTATTCGAGGCAGGGGGCGGCGGCAAGATGGCCGCCGGGTGTCGATTTGGATTTGCCCCGCCCCACTATCGGAAGGCCGAAGATGCGAGTTGGGAAGAGGCCAGCCTCGGGCGACGCCCACGGCAACGCCATGTGCGAGAGCTTCTTCTCGACGCTCGAGGCCGAGCTTCTGGCACAGCGCCGCTTCCAGAGCCACGCCGAGGGGCGCATGGCGAAAGGAGCCAGAGGCTCTGCCGTGCGAAGCATGGTGGAGTGGCGACTGGAGGTGTGCTTCAGTTACATCGAATGCTGGTACAATCCGCGCCGGCGCCACTCCTCCTTGGGCTACGTGTCCCCGATCGTCTTCGAACGGAGCATGACACGCCCCCAGGTGGCGCCGACGGCGGCTCCGGCATCGATCCCATGCTGACGAGATTGTCGTCGCCCGCCGCTCCCCGACGAGAAAGGAATCATCGCGCCTGCCGCTTGCGCCCGCTGGACACTGACCGAAGGTCAATCGACACTCATCGCGTCCATCCAAAGCGGCGGCGACCTAATCTTTCAGCGCCGCCTGGTGCGCGCCATCGTGGCGGGCGCGGTCAAATAGTTCCTGTGATGCGCACGCTCCCGAGGGTCGCCCACTCCCGCTCGGCATGTTTGAGATGCCGCTCCATGGCGGCGCGAGCCGCGTCCGCGTCGCGCTCCGCGACGGCGTTGATGATGCGATTGTGTTCATTGAAGGCGCTTAAACTGTCGTTCGGCAGCTTGAATGTCGCACGCCGGATCTCAAGCAAGATGGGCCCGATCGAATCGAGCATGATCAGAAACAAGTCGTTGTGCGTCATGCGCGCCAGCGCGCGGTGAAATTCGACATCGAGGAGCGAGCGCCTCTCGCCATCGACTTCATCGCGCAAGCCTTCGGTCATCTCCCGCGCACCGGCGATTTCTTCGTCGGTCGCACGTTCGGCCGCGTAGCCCGCGATGAGGACCTCGATACCCCGCCGGACTTCGCTGATCTTGGCGTAGGGGATCTGTTCCTGGCCGTGCAGGTAAAGCTGCATCGACGCGCTCACCATCTCCGGGGCGACCCGGGCGACCGTCAGGCCGCGACCGGCGCGGGCGTCGACCACGCCTCGAGAGGTCAGCGCGCGAACGGCCTCGCGGATCACGGTACGCGACACGCCGTATTGTTCGCCAAGCTCGCGTTCCGACGGGAGTGCGTCGCCCGGCCTCAAGCCACGTTGCGGCGACTATATCACCCCGGCGTTCCTGGGCGGACCCGGAACAGCCTCCACCTTCGGCACGATCATCGCGACCCTGATCACCACCGACGGCAACTACCCGCTCGGCGCCGCCGTGTCGTTCGCGATGGTGGCCGCCTTCATCGCCTACATTCTGGTCCTGTTCGGCGCCCTGCGCGCCGCCAAGCTGCTGCCACGGAGGGCTTGACCATGCGTTTCGGGTCGCTCCGCGCCATCGTCTACGCGCTGCTCGCGTTCCTGTATCTGCCGCTCGTCGTGGTGGTGATCTTCGCCTTCAACGGCGGCTCGAACCTGAGTTGGCCGATCCAAGGCCTGTCGTTCCGCTGGTTTTTCTTGGTTTTCGCCGACGGCAGTTTCCGGAGCGCCTTCGCGGCCAGCATGGAGGCGTCGGTGGCTGTCGCAGTCCTCTCGGTCCTCATCGCGCTCGCGGCCGCCACCGTGTTCGTACGCAATCCGAGCCGGCTCGCAAGCGCACTGCAGGGACTTTCCCTGCTGCCTGCCATGATGCCGCCGCTCTTCATCGGCGTCGCGCTGTTCACCACCATGGCCTATCTCGACATAAAGCCGGGCTTTGCCATGATCGTTTACGGGCAGATCATCGTCACGTTTCCGTTTGCGCTGGCGGTGGTGCTGGCGCGCTTGCGCCAGTTCGATCCCGAATTCGAGGCGGCGGCTCGCGACCTGGGTGCTGGTCCCGTACAGACGCTGCGCCGAATCACTCTACCGATCATCCTGTCGGCGCTGGTCGGGGCGGCCCTGCTCGCCTTCGCCTTCTCGTTCGACGAAGTGATGATCACCAACTTCACGAGCGGCATGACGGCTACGCTTCCTCTGTTCATCTACTCGCGACTTCATCGCAGCATCGATCCCTCGATCAACGCGGTGGCGACGCTGCTGCTCGTCATCCCGTGGCTGGCGCTCGCCCTCGCGGCCCCATTCCTCGGCCTAAAGCGAGGCATCCTGGCCCGTGCCAACGGAACCGAACCGTCATGACCGAGGCCGCATTCGTCGAAATCGCTGCCGAAACGCCGCGTGGGCGCGGCAGCGCGATCGAGGTGGTCGGGGTCTCGAAGCGTTTCAACGGCATGCCGGTGCTGACCGACATCAATCTGCGCATTGAGGCGGGATCATTTTTCAGCCTTTTGGGGCCCAGCGGTTGCGGCAAGACCACGCTGCTGCGCATCCTGGCGGGCCTCGAGGCACCCGACGAGGGGCAAGTTCTGCTCGACGGGCGCTCCATCACGCGACTGCCGCCCGAAAAGCGGCCGTTCAACATCGTGTTTCAGCGCTACGCCTTGTTCCCGCATCTCAACGTGCGTGACAATGTCGGGTTCGGCCTTACCACAAGCCGCGCCCAACGACTACCGACGAGCGAGTTGCGCTCGCGCGTCGCGGCGGTGCTCGATCTCGTTGGCCTGTCGCGATTCGGCGATCGCATGCCGGGGCAGATCAGCGGCGGACAGGCGCAGCGGGTAGCGGTGGCGCGCGCGCTGATCCGGCGCCCCGAGCTGTTGCTGCTCGACGAGCCGCTCTCGGCGCTCGACCGCAATGTGCGCCACGCCTTGCGCGAGGAACTGCTGCGCATCCACCGGGATCTCGGCACGACGTTCCTGCTCGTCACTCACGATCAGGACGAGGCGCTCAGCATGTCGGAGCGCATCGCGCTCATGAATGTGGGCCGCGTCGAACAGGTTGCGTCGCCCGAAGACATCTACCGCAATCCCGCGACGCTGTTTGCGGCGCGCTTCATCGGCGCCGGCAGTTTCGTGGGAGGATCGGTGTCGGGCCGTACAGGCGACCGCGTCGCCGTGACGGTGCAGGACCGCATGGTCCTGGCGACCGATGCCGGCGTCGGATCGGCCCAGACCGTCGAGGTGCTGTTTCGCCCGGAAGAGATCGAGATCGCGCCGGCGGAGAGCGGCGACGGCCTTCACGGTATCGTCGAGGTCTGCGCGTTCTTCGGCGGCCACCACGAGGCGACCGTCTCGTGCGGCACGGCCTCGTTCCGGGTGCAGTCGCCGCGCCCGCTTCGGCCGGGCGAGAGCGTGCGGCTGCGCTGGTCGCCGCGATCCGGTATCGCCTATCCGTCGGCGGGCGGCGAGCCGCCGACCCGCGCCCATGACCGCTCTCCTTCGCGCCCCCGTCCGCGGCCTTAGAGCACGATCGGTTTAGGTTGAATCGCTTCGCGATCCTAAACCGATGAACGTGCTCGCTCTTTTGAAGCTGGAGCAGATCGGCAGCAGCCGATCATGCTCTAGCGCGGCCGCCCGGCATTGGGCCGGTTTGGCCTTTCGCGTTGGCCGTTGATCGCGGATCTGTCGCTGCTTTCGCTGTCGACATGTTTCCGCTGCTGTCATGGCCGCGTCCCGCTCGCAGCACGAGTGGGAAAGCGCCAAGGTCGGTCTGCCTACCACGACCTCGTTCGAGGCGTTCGAGCGCGCCTGGATCAGTGCCAACGTCAACCGCTACTTCCTCAACTCGCTGTTCGTCACCATAGTCACGATCGTGCTTTCGGTCGCGGCGGCGTTCGTGACCGTGACGGGCTGGTTCGTCGCCACCGTGAAGGTGACGCTCTGGCCGACATCGAGCGGGCCGCTCCGCGACGGCGTCGCCGTGATCGCCGTCACGTCGACCTCGTTCTCGCCCGGGCAGCACGTCGACGCCGCCGTTGAAATCCGCCACGACGAGGTCGGGCCGGCCGTCGCCGGTCACGTCCGCCACGACGACGGAATTCGGCTTGCTGCCAGCAAAGAGGAAGGTGGCATTCTACGCCGGCCTGGAATCACGCCGGCGTTGACACTCTGTCGATATTCGCCGGCTTTCCGCCGGAGCGGTAGTCGAGCTGCATCTTCTGCGTGAGATTCCGGTCGAGATACTGCATGAACCGTCCCCGAAATTGCATGGCATGCAGGTGGGCGATGTGCTCGGCGGCGTCGCCGTCCCTGGCCTCGATGGCCGCGACCATCTGGGTATGGTCGGCCGCCATTCGCCCGACACTGATCTCCGGGTCGAGAGCCTGATATTCGAAGTGGAAGTGCAGCATCCGGCGTCCTTCTTCCAGAAGCCGCCGGTAGAGATCCATGAAATACTGATTGCGGCCGGCGCTCGCGATCGCCATGTGGAAGTCGTAGTTTCTCTCGATCATGGTGATGCTGTCGCCCGACGCAATACTTTGACCCACACCCTCCTCGTAGGCTTTCTGGGTCTTGACGATCCGTTCGAAGTCGGCCGCCGTCCGGTGCAGGGCGGCCAGCCGCGTCACCACGCGTTGCAGCAGGTCCAGCGCATCCAGGAATTCGGGAATGCGCTGGAAATCCATGGGGGCGACGATGGTGCTCCGGTTCGGCAGGATCACCACGAGCCCCTCGCTCGAAAGACGAACCAGCGCTTCGCGGATCGGCGAGCGCGACATCTCGAAGCGCTCGCTCAGACCCACCTCGTCGAGCGGCGAGCCGGGGGCGAGCTGCACGCGTAAAATCTCGTCCCGCAATTTGGTATAGACCCGCACGCTGCCGGTTTCCTTGCCGGCTGGCTTGTCCGGTCCCTTTGTTGAAACGAGCATAAAACCCTCGATCTTGTTGGCTTGCTGTCGCGCGGGACGGAGTGTCGGTTCATCTTGGCCGGCGCTTGTCCGGCGGTCGTGGTTAACCTGCGGCGTGCTGGCGATATCGTTCATCCGTGGTCGCAACCTCGACCAAAAAACGCATGAGTTCGGGAAACGGAATGCCGAGACGCCGCGCCTGCTCCGGCGCGAGCGATGTGGGCGTCATCCCCGGCTGCGTATTTATTTCCAGGAAATATAACCCGCCGCCCTCTGAATTCTGGTCGAAGATGAAATCGCTTCGCGTAATCCCTCGAGCCCCGATCGCGTCGTGCATGGCCAGGGCCTGCTGGAGGCACTTGGCGGTGACGGCTTCGGGGATCCGTGCCGGAATGACGTGTTTCGAGCCGTTCTGCGCATATTTCGCCTCATAGTCGTAGAAGGACGTCGAGGGCAGGATTTCGGTGACGACGAGGGCCCGGTCGACAAGCACGGTGACGGTCAGCTCGACGCCGGACACGAAACTTTCGACAAGGGCGGGAGAGCGGAACGGCCAATCCGGCCGCGCAAGGGGGCGAACGACAGGATCCCGCACCACGAACGTATTGAGGCTCGATCCGTCGTGCGTCGGCTTGATGACGTAGGGCGCGTCGAACGTCGTCGCAAAGAACATGTCGGCATTCATGAGACGGCCGGCAGGGCAGCGGATGCCGATCGATTCGGCGATCAGTTTCGATCGAGGCTTGTCCATGGCGATGGCGGAGGCCGCAACTCCCGAATGGGTATACGGGATGTCGAGAATGTTCAGGAGCCCCTGGATGGACCCGTCCTCGCCGATCGGCCCATGCAAGGCGTTCAGGCAGGCATCCGGCGCGACCTCCACGAGGCGCTGGGCGATATCGCGGCCCGCATCGATTTCGACGGTGTCGAATCCCGCTTCACGCAGCCCGGCCGCGCAGGCTTTCCCGCTCACGAGCGACACCTCACGCTCGTTCGACCACCCGCCCTTCAATACGGCGACGCGCATCTTCGGCTCCTCAAAACGGTCTTCGCATGGGAGCCGCGCTTCCGCTACCGCCAACGAGGAAATCGAAATCGAGCCCCTGATCGGCCTGCAGAACATGGTCGACGAAAAGGCGCTCGTAGCCTCGGCCTTGCGGCGCAACCATGTCGGGCAGGCCGGTCCGCCTCCGTTCGATTTCCTCGGCCGGAACGGCGAGTTCGAGCGAGCCTTCGGCAACGTCCAGGATGATCCGGTCGCCGTCGCAAACGAGCGCGAGCGGCCCACCGATCGATGCTTCCGGCGTCACATGCAGCACGACCGTCCCGTAAGCCGTGCCGCTCATGCGCCCGTCCGAGATGCGAACCATATCGGTGATGCCGCGGGCCAGAAGCTTGGCCGGAATGCGTATATTGCCGAGTTCCGGCATGCCCGGATATCCCCGCGGGCCGATGTTTCTCAACACCAAAACCGAGTTTTCGTCGACGGCAAGGTCCGGATCGTCGATGCGTGCATCGAGATCCTCGATGCTGTCGAAGACGACGGCGGGTCCTGCGTGGCGCAGCAGATGCGGGCTCGCCGCGGAGGGCTTGATGATCGCACCGCGGGGCGCGAGGTTGCCCTTGAGGATTCGCAGCGCATTCTGCGGTTTCACCGGGGCGTCGAGCGAGGCGATCACGGCCGGGTCCGCGGATCTGGCTCCGGCGATGTTGGCGCCCACGCTTCGGCCGCTGACGGTGCATGCCTCGAGATGCAGGCGGTCGGCCATCGCCGCCATGAGGGCCGGCAGACCACCCGCCGCATAAAATTCCTCGACCAGGAAATTCCCGTTCGGCACGATGTTGGCGAGCAGCGGGATGCCCCGGCAGTTCGCTTCGAAATCGGCGAGCGTCAGCTCGATCCCGAGCCTTCCCGCCAGCGCGATGAGATGCACGATGGCATTGGTGCTGCCGCCGAGCGCCGCATTGAGGCGGATGGCATTCTCCAGCGCCCGACGATCGACCACCTTGGAGAGGGTGAGGTCCTCCCGGACCATCTCGACGATCCGGCGACCGGCAAGCTGGGATGTGGCGAGCCGCCGCCCGTCGACGGCCGGTATCGCGGCCGTGCCGGGAAGACTGAGGCCCAGGGCTTCCGCCAGGCAGCCCATGGTCGTCGCCGTGCCCATGGTGTTGCAATGGCCGTTGCTGCGCGACATGCCGTATTCAGCGTCGAGAAACGCATCCTTCGACATCCGGCCGGCCCGGTATTCGGCATGCATGCGAAAGATGTCGGTGCCCGACCCGACGGGCTTGTTGCCGACACGGCCGCTGATCATGGCGCCGCCATGCACCACGATCGTGGGCAGGTCGACGCTTGCGGCGCCCATCATGTAGGCGGGGCCCGTATTGTCGCAGCCGGTGAGCAGCACGACGCCATCGATCGGATTGGCGCGGAGCGTCGCTTCCAGTTCCATGCTCATCAGGTTGCGGAACAGCATCCCGCTCGGGCGCATGATCGAGTCGCCGATCGACATGGTCGAGAAGACGAGCGGGTAGCCGCCGGCCTCGAGAACGCCCTTCGCAACCCAATCGGCAAATCCCGTCAGATGAGCATTGCACGGCACCAGATCCGAGGCCGAATTGGCAATGCCGATCACCGGCCTGCCTTCGAACATCTCGGGCAGCGCGCCGCGCGCCTTCAAGTGGGTGCGATGCTCGAAACCGGTATTGTCGATCCGCCTGAACCAGGCCTCGCTGCGAAGCGGGTGCGCGTCTTCAGCCACTGAAATTCCTTTTGCTTCGATCAGCCAAGGCGCGCTGCCGCCGATTGCGGCAGAACGCCCATCCGACGGACAGGCAGGCTAGCAAAACCATCTTGACTTGTCGACACGATGACGACAATCTCCGCCACCGTGGCCGGCTTGCATGCGAAAGAGAGCCATAGGGGTCAAAGAAAACGGAGGGAACCAATGTCACAGTCCAACAATGCTCGCGGGCTGGGCGTTGCCGCCGCAGCGGTGATGCTCACCATCGGCTCCCAGGCATGGGCAGCCGATCCGGTGACGATCGGATTGCAATTGCCACTGAGCGGTCTCATGGGAAGCATCGGGCAGCAGGCTCTCGAGGGGGCGCAGATCGCGGTCGACGACGTCAACAAGAGCGGCGGCGTCCTCGGCACCCAGCTCAAGCTCATCGTCGAGGACACCGAATCCTCCCCCCAGGCCGCGATGGACGGCATCCATAAGCTCGTCGACGTCGACAAGGTCCCGGTCGTTCTCGGCGAGATCTCGAGCGGGCGCACGATCCCCACGGCGACCTATTCGACCAGCCACGGCGTGATCCATATCGGGCTCGGGTCGACGTCGCCAGACATCCGCAAGATCGGCAAGAATTTCTTCAACATGGTGGCGACCGACGATGTCATGGGCAAGGCGATGGTCAAGGTCGCCGAAGAGGATACCGGCAAGAAGAGCTTCGGCATCATCGTGATGAACGACGCCTACGGCGTCGGCATCGCCGACCAGATGGCGAAGGCAATCTCCGCCACCGGAGGAAAGGTGGTCTCGCGGGTCCTCTACGAGGTCAACAAGAGTGATTATCGCGCCGAGGTTCAGCGCCTGTTCTCGCCGCAGCCGGACGACGTGCTGTCGGTGTCGTGGGGAGCTGTGGCGCGCGTGATCCAGCAACAGGCCTGGGAACTCGGCTTCGCCAAGAAGGCCAATATGTCCTGGTACTCGGCCTATTTCTCCGATTCGGTCAGCGACTGCGTCCCGGAGACCTGCGAAGGCCGCAAGGGGCTCGACATCGTCCCCGGCTCCAAGCCGTTGTTCGACGAACTCGCGAGCAAGATCAAGGCCCGCGACGGGGTCGACAAGGAGATCACCTGGTACGCGGCCGTGACCTATGACGCCGTGCGCATCACCGCCGCCGCCATGAACAAGGCAAAGTCCAAGGATCCTGCCGAGCTCGACAAGATCTTGCCGAGCATCTTCGCAAGTTACAAGGGCGTCTCCGATCCGGATCTTTCGGTCGATGCCGACGGCGTCCAGAAAGACCAGATCTACGGGACCTTCATCTACCACAACGGCAAGATCGAGCCCTACAAGATCCCCGGCCATTGATCGCCGGGCACTGCCGAAGACGGTGGCTTCCGAACCATTGCCAACCTGTCACCCGGCAGTCTTGAAACTATCGCATGCGAGGCGGGCACGATGATCGCGCAGGTGATCGCCGATACCATTGTCAGAGCCGCGGAACTAGGTCTTCTCGCCCTCGGGGTGACGATGGTCTTCGCGGTTCTGCGCTTTGCGAACTTCGCCCAAGGCGAATTCTCGATCATCGGCGGCTATTCGGCGCTCGCCCTCGTGACCGCCGGGCTGCCGCTGGTGCCGGCCTGCCTCCTCGCCGTCTGCATCACCGGGGCGGTCGCGGTGGTCTGCGACCGGCTGCTGATGCGCAAGATCCGCAAGGCGCCGGGCCTGGTGCTGCTGATCGCGTCGATCGGCCTGTCGATCTTCCTGCGGCATGTCGTGGCCGCGATCTGGGGCGTCAATGCCCTGTCGTTTCCAGCGCCGCAGGTCAGCACCCACGACATCTTCGGCGCCTTCGTCACAACGCTGCAGATGTGGATCGTCGTGATCGCGGTCGCCGCGATGTTCGTCTTCCACGGCTTCCTCTTCCGCACCCGCTTCGGCAAGGCGCTGCGGGCGCTCTCCGACAATCGCGAGCTCGCCGAGGCACGCGGCATCAACGTCGAACGCATGATCCCCGTGCTCTGGTTCGTGGTCGGTGCCTATGCCGGGCTCGGCGGCATCCTGATCGGGCTCGAGACCATCCTGACTCCCGAGATGGGCTACAACACCATGCTGCCGGTGTTCTGCGCGGCGATCCTCGGCGGCATCGGCAGCATCTACGGCGCGATCCTCGGCGCGCTGATCATCGCCTTCGCCGAGAACGCGCTCGTCACCTTCGACTGGTCATGGCCGGTGAGCCTGTTCGGCCTGATCCCGATCGACGGGCCGCTCTACGTCCCGACAGGCTACAAGGTGGCGGTCTCGTTCGTGATCCTGGTCTTTGCCCTGATCTTCATGCCGAGAGGCATAATGAAGGGGGGCACGGGAGACTGACATGAGCGCCAGTATCTTCATCTATTTCGCCACGATCATCGGCATCTACGCGCTCCTGTCGCTGTCGCTGAACTTCCAGTACGGCTTCGCCGGCCTGATCAATTTCGGCCAGGTCGGCTTCTTCGCGGTGGGCGCCTACGCCTCGGCGATCCTGTCGACCGCCGGCTATCCGATCGCCCTCGGCTTCGCCGCCGCCTTCGTCCTTTCCGGCCTCGTCGGCCTCCTCATCGGGCTGCCGACGCAGAAGCTCTCTGTGCATTACTGGGCGATCATCACAATTGCCATCGCCGAGGTGATCCGGATCATCGCCCTCAACGAGCAGTGGCTGACGCGCGGCAGCTTCGGCATCGTCAATATTCCCCAGCCGCTCAGCGCCGAAATCCCGCAGCCGCTTTACCCGATCTTCTATCTCTGCCTGGTCTGGGCCTTCGTGCTCGCCGCCTATCTGACGTTCTCGCTGCTGGTGCGCTCGCCGTTCGGGCGGATCCTGCGGCTGATGCGCGAGGAGGAGGACCTGACGCTGTCGTTCGGCAAGGCGGTCTTCGACTACCGGGTCAAGGCCATGGCGATCGGCGCGGCCGTCGCCGGGCTCGCGGGCGCGCTCTACGCCCAATACAACACCTATATTTCGCCGCTCGACTTCCTGCCGCTGATCACCTTCGTCACCTGGGTGATGGTGATCGTCGGCGGGCGCGCCAACCAGGCCGGCGTGCTGCTGGGCACCGTCGTCATCGTGCTCTTCTTCAACAGCACGCGCTACCTGAAGGATTACATCCCGCTCGGCGCCGAAACGATCGCCAGCCTGCGCATGGTGGTGATCGGCGCGCTCATCATGCTGACGATCGTTTATCGCCCGAACGGGCTCATCCCCGAACGCAAGGGCAAAGTCGAATGACGCCTGCCGCTCCATCGATCCTGTCCGTCGAAGGAATCGAGATGCGGTTCGGCGGCCTCAAGGCGCTCGACAATGTCAGCTTCGAGGTGCCTCGCTTGTCGATCACCGGCCTGATCGGGCCGAACGGATCGGGAAAGTCCACGCTCTTCAACTGCATCTCGGGCTTCATCGCGCCGACGGCCGGCCGGGTCCGCCTCGCCGGGGTCGACATTCTCGGCCTGCCGCCCCACAAGATCGCCCAGCGAGGGATGACACGGACCTTCCAGACGACGCGCGTGCCGGCCCGGATGACCGTGCTGGAGACCCTCATGGTCGCGGCGCCCGGCCAGGAGAACGAGACCGCCTTCGCCGCGATCCTGCGCCGCGGCGCGATCCACCGGCAGGACCGGCGCAATCTCGCGCGGGCCCGCGAACTTCTCGATCTCGTCGGCATCGGCCACGTCGGGACCGAATTCGCCGCAGCGCTGTCCGGCGGCCAGCGCCGTCTCCTGTCGATCGCCTGCGTGCTATTTCGCGATCCGGACGTGATCCTGCTCGACGAACCGGCCGCCGGCATCAATCCGAGCCTGGTGCGCGACCTGATGAAGCTGATCGTGCGGCTGCGCGACAGCCTGTCGAAGACCTTCCTCATCGTCGAGCACGACATGAACTTCATCAGCAACCTCTGCGACAAGGTCGTGGTGCTGGACGCTGGACGAAAGATCGCCGAGGGCAGCCCGAAGATGATCCGCGAGGATCCGCGGGTGCTCGACGTCTATCTGGGGAGCAAGCGGACATGAGCGCCTTCGCAGCCCGCAACATCGAGGCGGGATACGGCGCGGCGCAGATCCTCCACGGCGTCGACATCAGTGTGGAGCACAAGGAAATCGTAACCGTCATCGGGCCGAACGGCTGCGGCAAGTCGACGTTCCTTAAGACGGTGATGGGCCTGGTGCCCTGGTCGCGGGGCAGCGCGCTCTTCGGGGAGATCGAGCTCCTCGACTGCCGGACCGACGCCATCGTCAAGCGGGGCATCGGCTATGTTCCGCAGTTGAGCAACGTCTTTCCGACATTGACGGTGCGCGAGAATCTCGAAATCGGCGGCTTTCTTCTTCCAGGCGCCATGCTCGCCTCGCGAATTGCCGAGATCACCGACCTCGTCCCATTCCTCTCGGGCCGCCTCTTTCAGGCGGCGGGGACGATGAGCGGCGGCGAGCGGCAGCTCCTGGCGCTCGCTTCCGCGCTGATGACCCGTCCAGGCCTCATTCTCCTCGACGAGCCCTCGGCGGGCCTTTCGCCGCAGGCGACGACGACGATGTTCGACACGGTCCGCTCGCTGCGCGACACGCTGGAGCTGACGATCCTCCTGGTCGAGCAGAACGTCTTCCAGGCCTTCGAGATCTCCGACCGCGCCTATGTGCTCGCCATGGGGCGGAACGAGATCTCCGGCCTTCCCGCCGACCTGATCCAGAATGAGCGCGTCCGCGTCGCCTATCTCGGCGGCGAGCCCGCTGCCGAGCCGACCGAATCCTGACCGGAACCAAGCTCATGCCGACTGCTTCATTCGCCTGCATCGAAGGTCATACGGCGGGAATGCCGGTGCGTCTCATCGTCGATGGCCAGCCTGACCTCGTGGGAGCGACCCAGAGCGCGCGGCGGATGGATTTCATCCGCGGTCACGACTGGATCCGCACCGCGGTGATGTGCGAACCGCGGGGCCACGAGATGATGTCGGGTGCGATGCTCGTTCCCTCCACGCGCCAGGACTGCGACAGCGGCGTTCTCTACCTCGAGACATCCGGCTGCATTCCCATGTGCGGGCACGCGACGATCGGGTTCGTGACCTTTGTGATCGAACGCGGACTGATCGAGCCGAAACGTCCGAGTGAAGTGTGGCTCGACACGCCGGCCGGGGTGGTGAAGGCGAGCTATACGCGTGTCGGCGACAAGGTGACCGACGTTCGGTTCAGGAACGTGCCGGCATTCCTCTATGCGCGGGATGTCGAGCTCGATCATCCGGATCTGGGCCGTCTCCGTTTCGACATTGCCTATGGGGGCAATTTTTATCCCATCGTCGAAGCGCAGGACAATTACAGGGACTGTGCAGACTATACGCCGGAAGCGCTGCGAAGCATGGCGCGAAAGCTCGTGGCCATGCTGCCGCAGGTCTGCGACGTCGTTCATCCGGACGATGCCAACATTCGCGGCGTGCACCATACGATGTGGTGCGGGGCGCCGCAGACCGCGGGGGGCGACGCCCGCTCCGTGGTGATCGCCACGCCCAAGATCATCGACCGGTCGCCCTGCGGAACGGGCACCTCGGCTCGCGTGGCGCAACGCGCCGCGCGCGGGCTGCTCAAGACCGGCGGCGCGTTTGTCCACGAGAGCTTCATCGGGACGACCTTTACCGGGCGGATCGAGGCGCACATCCGGCTGGCCAACGGTTGGCCGGCCGTGGTGCCGAGCATCGAGGGATCGGCCTATATCACCGGTCTGTCGACCCATTTCGTCGATGACGCGCAGCCGTTCCGGACAGGGTTCCTGACCTGACCGGTCCGCCGTGAGGCGGCCGCGCTAGAGCACGTTCGGCTGTTGCCGAACTGCTCTACCTTCAAAAGGCGAGCAGTTGGATGGAATCGCAAAGCGATGCCATCTGATCCGATACTGCTCTAACGCGCGGCCGTGATGATGATCTCGACCCACAGGCCGGGACGGGCGAGCCGAGCCTCGCCGCAGGCGCGCGCCGGAGCCTGCCCTGCGGGGACCCAGGCGTCCCATACCGCGTTCATGGCCTCGAAATCACGCATGTCGTCGAGCCAGATCTCGGCCCTGAGCATGCGATCGGACCGGCTTCCGGCCTCGCCCAGGAGAGCGTCGATCTTCTCGAGGATCTCGCGGGTCTGCTCCGCGACCGACGCGTAAGCCGTGCCGACCTGGCCGGCGAGATAGATCGTATCGCCGTGCAACACGATCTGGCTCATGCGCGCCGACGTCTGCCGACGTTCGATGGACTGTGACATGATACACCTCGGAGCTTGGTTCAGACGGCATTCTGCCAGGTATCGGAGAGTGTGAAGCCCTCCGGGAATGGATCGGACGGATCGAGGCCGTGCTGCGAGATATGCGTGATCCAGGCGCGCCCGGACACGGCCGGTATGACGGCATCGTACCGGCCAACCTTTGTGGTCCCCGATGACACGGCCGTGAAACTTGGACCCGATGACCGACTCGTGGATGAGCGTTTCGCCTTCGGCGATCTGGCCCTTGGCGTGCAGGATCGAGAGGCGCGCCGAGGTGCCGGTCCCGCACGGCGAGCGATCGAGGCGCCCGGGGCGCACGACCGTGGCGTTGCGGGCGTGAAGGTCGTCGCCCTGGCGGCTGAGGGGGCCACAGATGGTCATGTTCGTGATCCCGTTGATGCCGGGGTTCTCCGGATGTACCGCCGGGAATTTCGCCGCGGCGGCCGTCTTGATGCGTTCGCCGAGTTCGCACAGCTTGCGCCCTTCGGCGGGCACCAGTGACATGCCCAGAAGGGCGGCGTCCACCATGACGAAGGTCATGCCGCCATAGGCCACGTCGACGACGAGTTCGCCGAGGCCGGGGACCTCGAGCGGCACGTCGAGATGATAGGCAAAGGCGGGCTGGTTGGTGAATTCGACGCGCTCGACCTTGCCATCGCGGCAATCGCACCTGACTTTGATCAGCCCGGCGCCCGACTCGAGCGTCAGCTCCGTCACGGGTTCCACCATCGGCAAAATGCCGGTTTCCAGAAGGACGGTCGACACGCAGATCGTGTTCGACCCCGACATCGGCGGATATTCGGTCGATTCCATGATGACATAGCCGATCGCAGCCTCGGGATGGCAGGCGGGCACCAGCACGTTGGTGTTGTTGTTCGGCATGCCGCGCGGCTCGAACAGCACCAGCTTGCGGAAATCATCGATCTCGCGCGCCATATATTGCATCTTCTCGAAGACGGTGTTGCCGCGGACCGGCGGCACGCCGCCGGTGACCACATTGCCGATCTCCCCCTCGCAATGACAGCCTACGACCGTGAAGGTCTTGCTCCAACGCATGCCCTGTCCTCTCCTTGAGTCCTGGCGCTTCTCATCCGCCGATCCGGCCGAGGATTCGCGTTTCGGCAATGCTGACGACGCGCGTCAGCGCAAAGCCGATCACGAAGTACATCACGGCGACCACCGTCAGGATTTCGACCGGCCGGGCCGTGACGTTGGAGATGTTCTGACCCGTGTACATCAGCTCGACCATGCCGACGGCCGAGACGAGCGCGCTTTCCTTGAAGAGGCTGACGGTCGAGGACAGCAGGTTCGGGATGGCGCGGACGAACGCCTGGGGCGCGATGACGAAGAGCGCGGCGGTGAAGGGCGGCAGGCCGAGCGCCCGGCAGGCGTCGTGCTGATCGCGGCCGATCGAGTTGAGGGCGGACCGGAACGCCTCGCTCGCCACCGCGGTCATGTAGAGCGTCAGCGCGATGACGGATGAGCCGAAGGCGCCGATCTCGATTCCGAGCAGAAGCGGCAGACAAAAGAACACCCAGAACAACGTGATCAGCACCGGGGTCCCGCGGATGATCTCGACGTAGAGGGCGCTGCAGGCACGCAGCACCGCGAAGCGCGACTGGCGCGCGAGACTGATGAGAAACCCGAAGGCGATGCCGAGCCCGGCGCAGATGACGCTGAGCTCGATGCTGACCAGGAGTCCCCGCAGCAGAGCGTCGCGGAACTGCCAGACGACGGAGAAGTCGAGATGTTCCATCGCGCCTCAGGTCGGCTGCAGATAGGCCATGCGATGCTCGATATAGGCCGCGAGCCGCCCGAACGGCACCGCGACGCCGAGATAGAACAACGCCAGGAACGTAAAGGTCTCGATCGGGCGGTAGGTCTGAGTCGAGAGAAGCTTGCCCTGATACATGAGGTCCTCGACGCCGACGAGGGCCACGAGCGAACTCTGCTGGAATATGCCGATCGCATTGGTGATCAGCACGGGCATCGCGTTGCGCAGCGCCTGCGGCAGCACGACATAGATCGTCCTGGTCCAGGGCGACAGGCCGAGCGCGACCGCCGCATCCCTCTGCGCGCTTGGAAGGGCCTGGATGGAGGCGCGGAAGGCTTCGGCGTTGAAGGCGGACAAGTTCATGCCGAGGACCACGATGCCCATGAAGACCGGCGTCCAGAACACGTTGAAAATCATGGGGACGCAGAAGAAAAACCAGACGATCTGCACCAGCGCGGGCGTGCAGCGGAAAAAATCGATGTAGCCGCGCACCGGGATGCGGATCACGCCGAGGCCGCTGTTCGCCGCCAAGGCGAGGACGAACCCCGCGATCAGCCCGATGAGGTTGGCCCAGAGGGTCAGTTCCAGCGTGATCGTCAGCCCCTTGAGGAGCGCCGGCCATGCCCTGATCACGAAGTAGAAATCGATAGTCTGCATCAGCCGGCACCCGGGTCGGGGCTTGCGTGCAGGATCTCGCGGATGAACTGGCGCGCCCGCGCCGTCTCCGGCTGGGTGAAGAACTTCTGCGGCGGCGCGTCCTCGGTGATGCGTCCGTCGGTGCAGAACACGACGCGGGTCGCGATCCGTTTGGCGAACCACATGTCGTGGGTGACGATCATCATCGGCATGCCGCTGTCGGCAAGTTCGATGATCATGGCGCTGACCTCGGCCACGAGTTCCGGATCGAGTGCCGACGTCACCTCGTCGAACAGCATGAGCTTGGGGTCGAGCATCAGCGCGCGCGCGATCGCAACACGCTGTTTCTGACCGCCGGAGAGCTGCGACGGATACGCGCCGGCCTTGGCGTCGAGGCCGAAACGACGCAGCAGGTCTCGCGCCCGCGCCTCGGCGTCGGATCGCTTGACGTTCCGCGAGCGCACCGACGCAAGCGTCAGGTTTCCGAGAACGCTGAGATGCGGGAAAAGCGTGTAGCTCTGAAACACCATCCCGATCTGCTTTTGGATGGCGCGATCGATGACGGTGCGCTTGGGCCCGGACGAAATATAGACCTTGCCATCGATCGCAATTGTTCCGGCGTCGATGTCCTCGAGACCCATCACGCAGCGCAGGAGCGTACTCTTGCCGCCGCCGCTCGGTCCGACCACGGCGAGACGGTCGCACCGCGTCATGGCCAGATCGAGGCCGCTCAGGACTTTGACGTTGCCCAGAGCGTAGCTCTTCTCCAGATCTCGGACTGCGACGAAATCTTGGATGGTCACACGCGACCTCATCCGGAAAGACGACCCGGCAGGGCGGGCCGATCGTTATGATCGAAAGCGCCGGTGGACGAAGGCTATTTGGTTCCGGCCAATTTATTGATGTAGCCCTGGCCGATCGCCTGGATTTCGCCGATCGCCGCCTTCTCCTCGATGAAGAAATTGAGGACTTGGACATCCGCATAGGATGCGGTCCGGCGCAGACCGAATGACATTCCTTGCTTGGAAATGGCAGGCGAGGGGACGAGGGTGGCCCAGCGCTTCGGATCCGTGGCGGCGAACAGCGCGTTGGTATCGCCGTCGTCGACGAGGACGTCGGCCCGATGCGACGACAAGGCCAGGCGCGTCGCATCGACGTCCGGCAGGCGTACGAGGGCCGCCGTCTTGATCCGGGCCGTCAATGACTGCTCTTGCGCCGTCCCCGACATGACGGCCATCGAGATACCGTCGCGATCGAGATCATCGAGCGATTTCGGCGCAGGCTGCAGCTTGGGGTTCGCTTTGTCGTAGACGATGGTGATCTGGTAGTGCCAGGCCGGCTCGCTGAAGGTGATGGCCATGGCCCGTTTCGGAGTCTGATTGAGGGCCATCGACAGGTCCCACCGGCCCGCTTGCAGCCCGGCAACGATGTTGTCCCAGGTCGTGTCGACGATCTCGACCTTCACCCCAAGGGCCTGTTCGGCGAATTCGCGGCAGAGGTCGACGAAGGTTCCGCTGTAGGCGCCGGTCTGGGGGTCGCGGATGACGTGGGGGGGTGCCGCGGCGGCACCGCAGCGCAGGACGCCGCGCTTCTGGATGTCCTGCCAGTAGCTGTCCGCCGTCTGCGCCTCTGCGATGGCGGCACCGGTGCAAGCCGCGAAAACACCCAGGGCGGCGACCTTAGCTGTGTAGCTCCACGACTTCATCCCACTCTCCCAGGGTCAGGAACATGCTTTTGTCGACATATTGGCGACAACTGTCAAGCTGGTTCCTGTCGCGGCGACGCTTGACATCCGTCCCACCCGGCCCATAGCATTGTCGACATATGGTCGACTTTGGGAGCGACGCGTTTATGGCCAGGGCCCGCATCGGCGTAGACATCGGCGGCACGTTTACCGATCTGGTTCTTCTCGACGAGTCCGGACGCACCGTCTTCACGAAGGTGTCGTCCACGCCGGCGCGTCCGGAAGAAGCCGTGCTGACCGGCGTGCGGCAGATCGTGACGAGTGCACGTCTTGATATGAGGGACATCGTCGAGGTCCTTCACGGCACGACGGTCGGCTCGAATACCCTGCTGCAGAAGACTGGTGCAAAGACCGGCCTCATCACGACGAAAGGGTTTCGGGACGTTCTGGAAATCGGCCGTGTCCGCACGCCGACGATGTTCGACCTCCGCTGGGACAAGCCCGAGCCCCTGGTCGCGCGCCGCTACCGCAAGGAAGCCAATGAGCGCATTACGGCGGACGGCCATATCCGGAAAGCCGTCGACCCCGACGAGATCCTGGCCATCGGCGAGTTTTTCAGGGCCGAGGGCGTCGAGTCAGTCGCGATCTGCTTTCTGAATTCCTACCGGAACCCCGAAAACGAGGTGCAGGCCGAGACGATCTTCAAGGCCAATTTTCCCGACATCTGGGTCACCTCGTCGGTCTCCGTGCTTCCCGAAATTCGGGAATACGAGCGGACGTCGACGACCGCGGTGAACGCCTACGTGCTCCCGGTCCTGCGCAGCTACTTCCAACGGCTCGAGCGGGGGTTGCGCGAGATCGGTGTTTCGGCGCCGCTTCTCATCAGCAATTCGAACGGCGGCCTGTCGAGCGCGCGCGTCGCGCAGGAAAAGCCGGTCTTCTTCATCTCGTCCGGCCGGTCCGCCGGGGTGGTCGGCGCCGGGCGCCTCGGCGCCGTCACCGGCGAGAAGAATCTCGTGGTCTTCGACATGGGCGGCACGACGGCCTCGGCGTCGCTCATCCACGATGGCCGGCTCTCGCGAACCAACGAGTACGAGTTCCGCGCCGGCATCTCGAGTTCGAGCCGCTTCATCAAGGCTGGCGGCTATCTGATGCGCGTGCCGACCATCGACGTCGCGGAGGTCGGCAATGGCGCCGGATCGATAGCGTTTATCGACCAGGGCGGCCTCCTGCATGTCGGCCCGGTGTCCGCGGGCGCCGATCCTGGTCCGGTCTGCTACGGCATCGGCGGTACGCGCCCGACCATGACCGATGCCAACGTCGTTCTCGGCTTTCTTCCCGCTGTGCTCGCGGGCGGCACGCTCAAGCTCGACCTGGACGGGGCGCGACATGCCATCGAGCGCGATCTCGCCAAGCCTCTGGGTCTCTCGACGGAGGAAGCCGCCTTCGGTGTCAGAGAGGTGGCAAACGTGAACATGGCACGGACCATCAAGGCCGTGACCGTGGAACGTGGGGTCGACCCGCGAGACTTCACGCTCCTGGCGTTCGGTGGCTCCGGGCCCGTGCACGCCTGCGATCTCGCCCGTACGCTCGGAATATCCCGCGTCATCTTTCCACGAGCCCCGGGCGTGTTCACCGCGATGGGCATGCTTGCCGGCAACGTCGAGCGATATTTCTTGCGGCCCGTGCCGGGTCTCTTGCACCGGCTGTCGCCCGACGAGGTGAACGAGCTGATGGCGGATCTGCGGCGTGAGGCCTTCGCGGCTCTCGCGGACGAAGGGTATGACAAGGAGCGCGTATCGCTCGATTTCGAGCTCGACCTGCGTTTTCGCGGCCAGGATTCGGAATTGCCTATCCGGCTTCCGCGCTCGGTGGCGGATAGCGACCGGGACTCGCTGCGCGATGCATTCCTGCAGGCCTACAAGGGCATCTACGGCTATGCGTCCACCGACGATGTCGAGACGGTGAATATTCGCTTGCGGGCCAGCGGACTGAGCGAACACCGTTTCGATTTTGCCGAGACCGAACCGACAGGAACTCCGAAGCCAGGATCGGAACGCAAGGTCTACTTCAATCGCGAGGAACAGTGGTTGAAGACACCGATCCTCGATCGTACCGGCTTTTCCGGCCGAATCCGGGGACCGGTCATCATCGAAAGCCCCGATACGACGATCGTCATCCCGCCCCGGGCCGCGGTTTCAGTCGACGATTTCGGCGACATCTTGGCTGACCTCGACTGATCCCGACAAAAAGAGAAATCCATGGCTCAGCTCGCCGAAGACCCGATCACTTTTGCGGTCATCAAGAACTCGCTCGATACGATCGTCGACGACATGGCCTATGCGGTGATGCGGACCGCCCGCTCACCGATCGTGCGCGACGTTCTCGACTACTCGGTCACGCTCTGCGACCGTCGCGGGCGGATCCTCTCACAGGCCAAGACAGTGGCTCTGCACCTCGGTGCCGTCCCGGACGCCATGGAGGTGGTGATGCGCCGCTTCGGCAGCAGCGTGGCTCCGGGCGATGTGATCGTGCTGAACGATCCTTACGAAGGCGGCATGCACCTGCCCGACATCTTCATGTTCAAGCCGATCTTCTTGGAAGCGCGCCTGCAGGGCTTTTCGGTCGTGATCGCCCACCATTGCGATGTCGGCGGCCGGGTTCCCGGCTCGAATGCGAGCGACTCGACCGAGATCTTCCAGGAGGGGCTGCGCATCCCGCCGATGAAACTCTACGACAAGGGTGTGCTCAACGAGACGCTGGT
This sequence comes from Lichenihabitans sp., assembly GCA_965277115.1. Lineage (GTDB taxonomy): Bacteria > Pseudomonadota > Alphaproteobacteria > Rhizobiales > Beijerinckiaceae > Lichenihabitans. The sequence continues at coordinate 29,466 of CBDIBY010000009.1, forward strand.
CAGCATCATCCGCAAGAACGTGCGTCTGCCCGACCTCGTCATCGGCGATATCGAGGCCCAATATGCCACCTGCAACATCGGCGAGCGCGAGATGAGGCGTCTCGTCGAGCGTTATGGCGAAGCCGAGCTCAACCGCTACTTCGATGCCCTGATCGATTACGGCGAACAGCTGACCCGCAAGGCCATCGCCTCTTGGCCGGACGGCGAATACAGCTTCACCGACTACATCGACGGGGACGGCTTCACCCCTAACCCAATCCCCATCGCCTGCAAGATGACGGTGACGGGCGACCACTTGCACGTCGACTTCGCCGGCTCCTCGCCGCAAGTGAAGGGTGCAATCAATTCGACGCTGTCCTTCACGAAATCTGCCACATACCTTTCCATTCGATGTGCGCTCGAGGAGAGCGTCCCCAACAATGCAGGCGTCTATCGCTGCATCACGGTCACGGCTCCGGAAGGGTCGGTGCTCAACCCGCTCATGCCGGCGCCGGTCGCGGCGCGGGCCCTGACCGGCTACCGCGTCGTCGACACGGTCCTCGGCGTCTTGGCCCAGATCGTGCCCCGGAAGGTGATGGCGGCCGGGGAGGGCGGGAATACCGTCGTCGTCTTCGGCGGTTACGACAAGGCCACGCGCGAGCCCTTCATCCTGGTCGACATGATCAACGGCGCCTGGGGCGGCCGCTTCCAGAAAGACGGCATCGAGGGCGTCACCAACCCGTCGCAGAACATGTCGAACCTGCCGGTCGAGACCTTGGAGGCGCGCTATCCGCTGATCATGGAGGCCTATGGTCTTCGCGACGATTCCTGCGGCGCGGGGGAACATCGCGGCGGGCTCGGTCTCGTGCGCCAGTATCGCCTGCTGGCCGAGGAGGCCGTCCTGCAGATCCGCGCCGACCGTCACGACCATCCGCCCTATGGGCTCTTCGGCGGCAAGCCCGGTGCGCCCTCACGCAACATTCTCGATCCGGACGGCGATGCCGAGGTCCTGGCCAGCAAGATCACGCGAACCATCGGGTCGAATGTCGTCGTCCGCCATGAGCAGGCCGGCGGCGGCGGCTACGGCGATCCGCTCAAGCGATCCCTCGACCTGATCCGCGTCGATCTGGGCAACGAGAAGATTTCGCCCGGCTATGCCGAACGTCATCATGGTGTCGTCTTCGCCCCGAACTCGACGACGATCGATGAAGCGGCGACCGCGTTCAAGCGCGGCCGCGCGAGTGAGGTGCGATGACATCCAGGCCGACGCACGACCTTGCACGCTTTGCCATCAATCAGATAACCACGCCCAAGTGGTCGCTCCCGCAGGCGATAGAAGGCTACGCGCGACACGGGCTGCGCGGCATCGCCGTGTGGCGCCATTTTCTCGATGACTACGGCGTCGCCGCGGCGTCGCGGCATCTGCGGCAGGCCGACATGTGGGTCGCTTCGCTCTGCACGAGCGCCTGGGTGAACGAGCTCGACCCGCGGGCCTACCGGGAGGCGATCGACGTCAACCGACGCATCCTGGATGCCGCCGCCGAAATTGGCGCGCCTTGCGTGGTCATGGTGGTCGGAGGGCTTCCTGCGGGCGACAAGGACATCGCCGGCCAGCGCGCCCGCGTGCGCGATGCCCTGTTCGAGCTCGCACCTCATGCGGCGGCGCGAGGCGTGAAGCTCGGACTCGAGCCATTGCATCCGATGTATGCCGGGGATCGCAGCGTGCTCAACCTGATCTCCCACGGCAATGATCTGTGCGACGAGCTCGGCGATGCTTCGGCGCTGGTCGCGGACGTCTACCATTGCTGGTGGGATCCGGCCTTCGAAGCGGAATTGCGGCGTGCTGGACGGAAGCGGATCATCACCTTCCACTACTGCGATTGGCTGGTTCCCACGCGGAACATGCGGGACCGGGGCATGGTGGGCGACGGCGTCGTGGATATCGGACGAATTCGCGGCTGGCTCGACGACATCGGCTACGAAGGGCCGTTCGAGCTCGAGATCTTCTCCGAGCTGGATTGGTGGGAACGCGATCCAGACGAAACCGTGCGCATCGCCATCGAGCGATGCGCCCCCTACGTCGGCCCGAACCCGGGCAAACGAACCTGAGGACCACATGTCTGACGCAGGAAATCTCGCAGTCGTCACGGGCGGCGCAAGCGGGATCGGAGAGGCCACGTCTCGACGCTTTGCGGAGGCCGGCTATCGAGTCGTCCTCGGCGATATCGATGCCGAGCGCGGCCGAAGGGTCGCGAACGAGCTGAAGGAGGCGGGCCTCGCCGCAACGTTTCTCCGCGTCGACCTCGCCAGCGACGAGGATGTCGCCTCCTTCGCGGCTCGCGTCTCGGCCGAACACGGTGTGCCCGATGCGCTCATAAATTCGGGCGGCCTGCTGCAGAACGCCGTCCGGATCCTCGACATGGACATGGCCGAGTTCGATCGGCTGTGGCAGGTCAACGTCCGCGGCACTTTGCTGGCCTCGCGCGCCTTCGGTGCGGCCATGTGCGGGTCGGGCCGGGGATCGATCGTCCAGCTCTGCTCGCTCACCTCGTACCGCGCTTCGGCGCAGGTGGCCTATGCGGTCGGCAAGGCGGGGCTCAAAATGCTGACGGAGATCATGGCCGCCGAGTTCGGGCTGAAAGGCGTCCGCGTCAATGCCGTGGCTCCCGGCTACACGCTGACGCCCGCCATGCAGGCCCGCATCGATCGGGGCGAACGCGACCCGGATCTCGTGGTCAGCAGGTCGGCGCTTCGCCGCTTCGTGACGCCTGCCGAAGTCGCCGATGCGATCTTTTTCCTGTGTTCTCCGCAGGCCGCCGCCATTACGGGGGTGACGTTGCCGATCGACTGCGGCTGGCTCGCGACCACGGCCTATCAGGCCTACGCGTCCCAGCCGTGAGCGCTGCGATCGGGGCTCAGTAGCCGAAGAAGCGCATCACCAGTTCGGCTTGGCTGTCGAGCATTCCGGCACCCAACCGGATGGCACAGCCGGCACGTTGCGCCGCGGCCAGGAGCGGGGTGGTGGCCGGCTTCATGATGATATCGGCCACCAGCATGTCTGGCGTGAGCTTCGCGACGTCGAGCGGCAAGGGATCGCTGTCGGGATGCAGGCCGCATGGGGTCGCATTGATGATCAGGTTGCGTCCGGCCGGATCGGCTGAGCCGACGGAAACATCGAGAGCCGGGTAGCGGCGCATGACCGCCGCGGCAAGCCGCTCCGCCCGGCCGACATCCTGATCGGCCAGCCGGATCGAGGCGACGCCGAATTTCGCCAGCGAGAAGGCGATCGAAGAGCCTGCTCCGCCTGCGCCGACCAAAAGCACGTTTCGTCCCGCCGCGTCTCGGCCCCCGTTCATCACGCCGGCGATGAAACCCGGTCCGTCGAAATTCGCGCAGACGAAGCGGCCGTCGGGGTCACGGCGGACCACATTGGCCGCGCCTACCTCGCGTGCGGTCTCGTCCACCTTGTCGGAAAGGCGAAAGGCCGCCTCCTTCAGCGGAACGCTGACGATGATGCCGCCGAGGTTCCTCGTGCGACGCAGGCCGTCCCAGGCCCGCTCGAATTCATCGGGGTGGAAATGCAGCGGCACCATGACGGCATCGATCCCGCGCGCCTCGAATATCGGGTTGAACAATTCGGGCGAGCGCACGTGATCGATGGGATGGGCGATCATCGCAAAAACCCTGGTCGTGCCCGTGATCATGTCCAGCTCCGCCGATCGACCTTCCGTCATTGACATATTGTCGACATTTAGTCTACATTGATGGCGGCTTCACAACAGCATCGGGGACGCGGGGCACATGGGGTCGAAGAGCATCACCGACGTGCGGGCACGCGAGATCATCGATTGCCGCGGCTGGCCGACCGTCCAAGCCGACATCTACGCGGACGGGGCATTGGCCGGCCGTGCCGATGTGCCGGCCGGCCGCTCGACCGGTGCGCATGAAGCCTTCGTCCTGACCGACGGCGATCCCAAGCGCTACCGCGGCCTCGGCATGAAGAAGGCTGTCGCCAATGTCGCTGGGCCGATTCGGGAGGCCTTGCTCGGCATGGACGCGACCGAACAGCGCAAGATCGACCTCGCCCTCGTGCGGCTCGACGGGACGCCGAACAAGAAGAAGCTCGGCGCGAACGCGATTCTCGGTGCCTCGCTCGCCGTGGCGAGAGCCGGCGCGGCGGTGAGCGGAATGCCGCTCTACCGATATCTCAATCCATTCGGCCACGTGCTTCCGGTGCCGCTGATGAATTGCCTCAACGGCGGGAAACTGACGGCCAACGACCTGGAGATCCAGGAATTCATCATCATGCCCGTGGGCGCGGAAAGCTACGCGCAGGCACTCCAGATCACGACCGAGATCAACGAACAGCTTCGCGATCTCGTCATCGCCAAATACGGGATCCTGGCCACCAACACCGGCGACGAGGGTGGCTTCGCGACGCCGATGAAAGGCATCTGGGAGCCATTCGAATTCATGCAGAAGGCCGTCGAGAAGGCCGGCTACAAGGCGGGCTTCGGCGAGGACGTCGTCTATGCGCTCGATTGCGCGTCGAGCCACTGGCACGACAAGAAGACCGGACGCTACACGCTCGACGGTCGGGAATACGAACGGGACGCCTTGATCGACCTCTACAGGCAGGTCGCCGCCAGCTACCCGCTGGGCTCCATCGAAGACCCGATCGACGAGGAGGATTTCGAAGGTTTCATTCGCGTCACGCGCGAACTGCCAAAGGCACAGATCGTGGGTGACGACCTGTTCGTGACCAACGTGGAGCGGCTCCGCCAGGGTGTCGATCGCGGCGCGGCCAATGCCATGCTGTTCAAGGTCAATCAGATCGGCTCGCTCAGCCAGGCCTTCGACGCCGCGGAATTTGCCTATCGGTATGGTTACGGCGTGCAGGTGTCGGAACGGTCCGGCGAGACCGAAGATGCGCTGATCTCCGACCTTGTGGTTGCGTTGAACAGCGGGCAGATCAAGACCGGCATGCCTATTCGCGGCGAGCGGACCGCAAAGCATAACCGGCTGTTGCAGATCGAGGAGGAGCTCGGCTCCGGGGCCACCTACGCCGGGCATAATTTTCGCCGTCCGCGATAACGGCCTCCGCAGCTCCGATGCGCTACTTCCGCAACGCAGATGAGCTTCTGTGCCGCGAACGCCCGCAGTTGCGGCGGGTCGCCCTCGAGATCGCCGACGCGGCGCTTGCGGCCGCAGACCCTTATGGCGCGACACGTCGCCACTTGTCCTTCGACGGACGGACCCTGACGGCAGGAACGAGGCACTATGCGCTGAAGCCGGACCAGCGCATCTTCGTCGTCGGTGCGGGGAAAGCTACCTTTCCCATCGCGAAAGCCATCGACGAGACTATCGGACCGCGGATCCACCGCGGCCTGATCGTCTGCAAGCATGGACAGGAGGGCAGGCTCGATCACATCGAGATGCGCTTCGCCAGCCACCCGCTTCCAGACGAGAATTCCGTCGCGGCCGCACTTGCCGCGGAGGCTTTGCTTCAGCAGGTTCGGCCCGGCGATGTCGTGATCGCCTGCTTCACCGGCGGATCGTCGTCTCTTTTCGTGAGCCCGGTAGCGGGTGTCGGCTTGGCCGACAAGGTCGAAACGAGCCGTGTGCTCCTGACCTGCGGCGCGAACATCGTCGAGATCAACGCGGTCCGCAAACATCTGAGCCGGGTCAAGGGCGGCCGCCTGGTTCGTGCCATGCCGGCGGGCTCCTCCCTGATCAACCTGACCGTCTCGGACGTCATCGGAGACGCGCTCGATTATATCACCGATCCATCGGTGTCCGACACGTCAAGCTTTTCCGACGCGCAGGCGACCGTCCAAAAATATGGTCTCCGCGAGCGTTTGCCACCTGCCGTGATCGCGCATCTCTTGCGCGCCGACGCAGGCGATGAGACGTCGAAGGAGGCGGATCTTGGCCATCTCGACCGCAACGATATTCTGGTCGTTCGGGGGGACACCGCCTTGGCGGGCGCGGCCGAGGCCGCCCGCGCGCGCGGGATCGTCCCCATCTTGCTGTCGGCCTGTTTCGAAGGCGAAAGCCGCGAACTCGGGCGGTCGATGGCCTCGATCGCCAAGCAAGTGCTGGCCGACGGCAATCCCGTGACGGCGCCTTGCCTTCTCATCGGCGGCGGCGAAACGACCGTCCTGATTTCACCGGGGGCGAAGACCGGGAGCGGTGGCCCGAACCAGGAGTTCGCGGCCGCGATGGCCATCGAGATCGAGGGCAATCGGTGCATTGCCACTCTCGGTCTCGATACGGATGGGACCGATGGACCGACCGCTTTCGCCGGTGCTCTCGTCGATGGTTCGACGGCGACTGTCGCGCGGCAGCGCAGGATCGACCTGCATGCCAGCCTTGCGAATCACGACGTCGCGCGGGCCCTCGGCCAACTTGGCGAACTCGTTGTCACCGGCGCTACGGGCACGAACGTCAACGATCTTAAACTCGTTTTGATCGGTGGCGAGAGCTGATGGAGGTTGCATGCCTGTCATTCATATCGAGATGCTGGAGGGCCGTACTGCGGAGCAAAAGTGCGAACTCGCCGAGGTCATGACGCGAGAGATGGCGCGCATCGCAAAATGTTCGCTCGACAGCGTTCAGGTCGTGATCAGCGAAGTTCACCGCGACAATTGGGCGATCGGCGGCGTCCTGGCGTCGACGCCGAAACAAGCCGGATCGCCAGGGCGATGAAGCGTTGGAGCGTGATGCCGAAACGTCGGGCACGGGCTTTCGGGTGACATCATGCTCTATCTCACGGGACTCCATCACGGCCATGACCTTGGATCGATAGGGTCCGAGATCATCGTGATCCAAGCATTGCGCGGATGAACAGCCATGGCTGATGTCAAGATCATCGGTGGTGGGATCGTCGGCGTCTGCAGTGCCCTGGCGCTCCAGGCGGACGGGCACGATGTCGAAATCGTCGAGAAAGCGATGCTCGGCGGGGGCGCCACCTTCGGCAATTGCGGTCTTCTGGCCGTCGGCGAAGTGGTGCCGATCTCGCGGCCGGGGGTGCTCAAGAAGGCGCCCAAATGGCTTCTCGACCCACAGGGTCCGCTGTTCATTCGCCCGTCCGCGTTTTTCAGCGAGTTCGGCTGGCTCGCGCGTTTCCTGCTGTCGAGCCGGCCCAAGCGGGTAAGGGAGATCGCTCACGCGATCAGCGTCCTGACCCGTCGTGCCGAAGGTGATTATCGGGACCTGCTGGAGCGAGCAGGGCTGTCGAACTGCCTGGTCCCGGCGGAAAACATCATGGTGTTCAACTCGAGGGCCGCGATCGACAAGGACGGATTCGGCTGGGACCTGCGTCGTGAACTGGGATTTGACCACGAGATCCTGACGCGCGACGAACTCCGGCAGATGGAACCGGATCTCGGAGGTCCGATCGAGGCCGGCGTGCTGATGCGCAACTGGCTGCATTTCAGCGATCCCCATTTGATGGCGAAGCGACTGGCGTCCTTCTTCGAGGCCAACGGGGGCCGGATCCGAATCGACGAGGTCGTGTCGATCGAGACCGGGGCCGGTCTGGCCACAGGCCTGATGCTCGGCTCGGGGGACGCTGTCGCTGCAGAATGGATCGTGCTGGCAGCCGGCGCTTGGAGCGGGTCGCTCAGCCGGCAGATCGGGGTTCCGACGCCGCTTTCGGCTCTGCAAGGCTACCACGTTCACGCGCCCACGCCCGGCATCCGCCTCTCACGCGCCGCACTCTATGGCGAAGGCGGCTTCGTCGTGACGCCCATGGAAACAGGACTTCGGATCGCCGGAACGATCGAAATCGCCGGACTCGACCCGAAGCCGGACTTCCGGCGCGCTGAGGTCCTGGCGAAACGCGCCAAAACCATTCTTCCGGCTCTGGACTTGTCCGACAGCACGACCTGGATGGGACCACGCCCGTTCATGCCCGACACGATGCCGGTGCTGGGTCTGTCGCCCAAGCAGAAGAATGTAGTCTTAGCCTATGGACATGCGCAGGTCGGGGTGACGCTCGGCGCCACGACGGGCCGTCTTGTGGCAGACCTGGTTGCCGGTCGCACACCGGACGTCGACCTCACCCCCTACCGCCCCGACCGCTTCCGAGCATCGTTCCGTCGAGCGTCTGACACGCCCCGCGAACCATCGGGTCGTCGACGATATCGGACGTCATCGGGCTGACACTCCATCGGAAAGATCGTGCCATCCGCCCTGCAGTCCGGCCGCCGCAATCGCCGGCAAACCAAAGGCCAATCGGAGATCCAAGATGGAATTGAAAGGCATTTTGCCCGCGCTGGTCACCCCATTTGACGACAAGGGCGAGGTTGATTTTCCCACCCTGACAAGGCTTCTGAACTATCAGCTCGACAAAGGTGTCGACGGCTTCGTGCCGATGGGCTCCACGGGAGAATATTACGCGATGTCCGCCATGGAGCGGCAGGATGTGCTCAAGGCCGTCTACGACACGGTCGGCGACCGCGGGCTGTTGATCGCCGGGACCAACGCCGGCTCGACGCGCGACGTCATCGCCCACACCGCAGCCGCCAAGACGATCGGCTACGATACGGTCCTTCTCGCGCCACCCTATTATGCTCTGCCATCGCCCGACGAGCTCAACGCGCACTACCAGGCCGTGCTCGACGCTGTCGAGGTTGATCTCGTCCTCTACAACTATCCGCCTCGCGTCGGCGTCGAATGCGGTTTCCCGACGCTCGACTATTTCGCCGACAACCCGCGTGTCCTTGCAATCAAAGAAAGCAGCGGGAGCCTGGTGCGGGCGATCGAGATCAAGCAGCGCTACGGCGACAAATACCAGCTCTCCTGTGGCAGCGACGACATCGCATTCGACTTCTTCATGTGGGGCGCGACGAGCTGGATTTGCGGTCCGGCGAACTGCGTCATCGAGCCCTGCGTCAATCTCTACAAGAAGTTCGTGGCCGGCGATATCAGAGGCGCCCAGGCCGAAATGCGTCGCCTGTTCCCGACGATGGCCAGCCTGGAATCCGGTAAATTCGTGCAAAAGGTGAAGTACGGCTGCGAGCTTGCCGGCATTCCGGTCGGCGAGACCCGCCGGCCGCTTCTGCCGCTCACCTCCGAGGAGAAGCGGGCGTTCGAGGCTTTGTTCAAGGCGGTCACGGCCTGACCAGGGCGACGGCAGGCGGCCATCATCGACGCGTCGCCCGGTACGGCAGCGACCGATCCTGGAATCGACACATCAAATGAAAGCGACTCCCATGCGCTTTGATCGATCGCTCCATCTCGTCAACGTTCATTGCCAGGGCGAGATCGGCCGGGTCATCGTCGAGGGCGCCGATCCGATCCCGGGCGCGACGCTGCTCGATCAGATGAACCACATCAATGCCGGCAATGACGCGCTGCGGCGCTTCGTGGCCTTCGAGCCGCGCGCCTCGGTGGCCATGTCGACCAACCTTCTGGTGCCGCCGGTCCATCCGGAGGCGCAGGCCGGCTTTATCGTGCTGCAGGCCGACCGGGCACATCCCATGTCGGGCAGCAACTGCATCTGCGTCGTGACGGCGCTCCTGGAAAGCGGACGCGTGCCGATGGTCGAGCCGCTGACGATCGTCCGCCTCGACACGCCGGCGGGCCTGATCACGGCGCGGGCCCGCTGCTCCCGCGGTCGCTGCCTGTCGGTGAGCCTCGACAACGTGCCCTGCTTCGTGGAGGCGCTCGACCGCCCCGTCGAAACCCAGCGCTGGGGCACGATCATCGCCGACATCGCCTTCGGCGGAGTGTTCTACGCCATCGTCGACGTCGGCCAGATCGGGCTGCGCATCGCTCCGGCCAACGCACGCGCGCTGGCGGAGGCCGGCATGGAGCTCAAGGCGGCCCTCGCCGGACAGAAGGTCAGCCACCCGGACCTGCCGGGCATCGACGAGATCGCCTATGTCATGTTCCGCGATCGCGAGCCCGACGGCGCCGTCCGCACCTGCACGACGCTGAAGCCGGGGCGGGTGGACCGCTCCCCATGCGGCACCGGCAGCTCGGCCAACCTGGCGACCCTGCATGCGCGCGGCGAGGTAAAGGTGGGCGGCAGCCGCGTATCGCGATCCATCATCGGTGGCGAGTTCGTCGCCGAGGCCATCGGCGAAACGGCCGTGCACGGCCGTCCGGCGGTGCTGCCGCGCATCTCCGGCCAAGCGTGGATCTACGGCAGGGAAGAGCTGCGTATCGACGCGACCGATCCGTTCCCCGGCGGCTTCGCCCTATCGGACACGTGGGGCCCGCAAGTCGGCTTGCTCGGCTGAAACCAATCACCAAGGAATCCAGGCGCCGTCGTGGGCCTGCCGCGAATATGTGTCGACACGCGCGGAAGGCCGAGCCCGGGCTATGTGTCGCGCCAGACTTTGTCCTACCGGACTCGGCGCCGTGAACGCCATGTTTCGTTGGACTGATCCTCCCTCGGTTTCGCGGACACCGCTGATACGCTCTGTTCGGGGCGAGAATGGTGTTGGATGGCGAAGACAAGACGGGAATTCACCCCTCCGCTTTTCGTCGATGACGGTTAGACTCCCAACGCGAACGAGCTTCGGCTTCCATCACGACAAATTCCGCCATTCGTCCCACGACACTGTCTAGGTTCGCCCGAAGGCCTGCATGGCGCTGCGTCATGAAGCAATACACAACCTGCTCGCCGCGATAGGGGGTGGCGATGCCGATGTCGGAGCCGATAAAGGGCTCGAAGGAGCCGGTCTTGTGGGCGAAGCATGCGCCCCGGACGTGGAGCGGCGCCTGGTTTCTGAGGTGCTGGCCGGACAGCAACTCGAGCATGGAGTCGCACGAGGCGAGGCTGGCGCAGGTTTTAGTCTGGATCTGGGCCAACAGCTCACCCAAATCCCGTGCCGTCGCGATCGAAAAGGGCCGGCCGCCTTCGAAATGGTAGCGGGCCCTTGCGTCGGACAGCTCGTCGGGTCAACGGATAGCCGATCCGCGCGCGCTCGCCGGGTGACACCGTTGCAAGCGCCGGATCCATGCTGCCGGCAAGCGCGCGAAACCAGTCGAGGGCCGTCCCGGTCATAGTGATGCCGTCGAGCCCAAGCTCCCGCATGCAGGCGTTCACGGCCTCGACCCCGCCCGCGGCCGCGGTGCACAGATCGGTTGCGGTGCTGTCGCTCACCACTTCCATCATCCAGGCCATGTCGCGCAGCGTGAAGGTGGCGCCCGTCGATCGGCTTGACCGGTATCGCCTGCACCTCGGCGCCGCACACCGCTGCGGTCGAGGGTTGCGATCCGATGTCGAGCGACAGCACGTCGAAGGGGACGGCCGGACCCGTCCGGCATAACGCCCGCCGGCCGCCCAAATCCAACCGGACGGCTTCGTCGGTCAGCAGCCGCACCCCCGCCCATGCGCACAGCGCCGCCACATCGATGTGGGCGTCCTTGAAATGGTAGTGTCCTGCAACGAGGCCCGGCAGCATGCCCGAATAGAGCGCCTGCTCGTTCCCGGTGATCAGGGCCGCGAGGCAAAACCGTGCAAGACCTCGATAATGAGCGTGCCCGGCACCGACCAGCACGAGGTCCGTCGGCGGCCGTTCAGGCGGGCGACGCGCCGAGGTCCCGGGCATTTCGATGGTCCGCTGATCACACCCAGCACGTCGTCCGCGCTGCCGCAGTCCCACCTCTACGCCGTCTCTTCGCGCCTCAAGCCCAGCTTCCTCTCCATCGCCTCGCGCATAAGATATTTCTGCATCTTGCCGGTGACGGTCATCGGGAAGTCGGTGACGAACTCGACATAGCGCGGGATTTTTTGGTGCGCGATCTCGCCCGCGCAGAAGGCGCGCACCTCGTCGAGCGTGAGCGTGCTGCCGTCGCGCAGGCGGATCCAGGCGCAGAGCTCCTCGCCATAGAGCGGGTCCGGCACGCCGAAGACCTGGACGTCGGCGATGGCAGGATGGCGGTAGAGATATTCCTCCACTTCGCGCGGAGAAATGTTCTCGCCGCCGCGGATCACCAGGTCCTTGATGCGCCCGACGATCTTGGCGTAGCCCTCGGCGTCGATGGTGCCGAGGTCGCCGGTGTGCATGAAGCCGTCGGCGTCGAGCACCTCGGCGGTCCTGACCGGCTCGTCCCAGTAGCCGCGCATCACCGCATAGCCACGGGTGAGAATCTCGCCGGAGGTGCCGCGCGGCACGGTCCCGCCCTCCGCATCGACGATCTTCACCTCCAGATGCGGGTGGATGCGCCCGACGGTCGAAACGCGCCGCTCCAGCGGATCGTCGATGGCGCTCTGGAAACTGACCGGGCTTGTCTCCGTCATGCCGTAGGCGATGGTCAGTTCGCCCATGTTCATGCGCTCGACGACGCGGCGCATCACCGCGATGGGGCAGGGGGATCCGGCCATGATGCCGGTGCGCAGGCTCTCGAGGTCGAAGCGGCCGAACTCGGCATGATCGAGCTCGGCGATGAACATGGTCGGCACGCCGTAGAGCGCCGTGCAGCGTTCGGCCTCGACCGCGTCGAGCGTCGCCAGCGGATCGAAGCCGCGCCCCGGATAGACCGTGGCGGCGCCATGGGTGAGGCTCGCGAGATTGCCCATCACCATGCCGAAGCAATGGTAGAGCGGCACCGGGATGCAGATGCGGTCTTCCGCGGTAAGCCTTATGGCGCGGCCGACGAAATAGCCGTTGTTGAGGATGTTGCGGTGGGTCAGCGTCACACCCTTGGGCGAGCCCGTGGTGCCGCTGGTGAACTGGATATTGGCTGCATCGTCGGGCGCCAGCGTCGTGGCGAGCTCCGCGAGCCGTGCCGCTTCGGCAGGCGTGGCGCGCTCCATCACTTGCGCGAGGCCCAGGATGCCGGGCGGCGGTGGCATGCCGAAGACGAGGACGGCGCGCAGCGCCGGCAGCCGCGCCGCGACAAGCCGTCCTGGCTCGGCCGCGTCGATCTCGGGCGCGAGGGTCTGGAGCAGACCGAGATAGTCGGTAGTCTTGAACGGCGGCCCGAGCACCAGCGCCTTGCAGCCGACCTTGTTCAGCGCGAATTCGAGCTCGACCAGCCGATAGGCCGGGTTGATCGTGACGAGGATCAGCCCGGCCTTGGCGGCGGCGAATTGCGTCACGGCCCATTCGGCGGTGTTGAGCGACCAGACGCCGATGCGATCGCCGGGATCGAGCCCCAGGGCCAGGAGGCCCGCGGCGAGCCGCTCCGCCGCCCGGTCGAGCTCCGCCCAGGTGAAGCGGGCCGCGCTGCCGCGGTCGACCAAGGCGAGGCGGTCCGGCCAGTGCCGCGCAGCCTCGGCCAAGGCCGTGCCGATCGTGACGTCGAGCAGCGGCACATCGGTCGCGCCGCGCACGTGGCTCAGGGTCGTTTCCACCGCACCCTCCCAATGTCTTTGAGGCGCAGTCTGCGTCAGGCTGCGGCATCGTGCACGCCCGAAATTGACGGCATCCGTGAAGGGTCGTCTACTGCTAGTGAGACCAATAGACAGGGAGGCCGCCTATGATCCCGAACGCTGCGCCGCCCTTCGACTTCGGCCTCGGCGAGACGGCGGAGGCGATCCGCGAGACGGTCAGGGATTTCGCGCAAGGCCGCATCGCGCCGCGTGCCGCCGAGATCGACCGTACCAATGTTTTTCCGCGTGACCTCTGGCCCGAGATGGGCGCGCTCGGCCTGCACGGCATCACGGTCGAGGAGGAGCATGGCGGCGCCGGCCTGGGCTACGTCGAGCACTGCGTGGCGCTGGAGGAAATCTCGCGCGCCTCGGCCTCGGTCGGCCTCTCCTATGGGGCACATTCCAACCTCTGCATCAACCAGATCCGCCGCAACGGTACGGAGGCGCAGAAGCGCCGCTTTCTGCCCAAGCTAATCTCCGGCGAGCATGTCGGCGCGCTCGCCATGTCGGAGCCCGAGGCGGGCTCGGACGTGGTCTCGATGCGCACCCGGGCCGAGCGGCGCGGCGACCGCTACGTGCTCGACGGCTCCAAGATGTGGATCACCAACGGACCGGTCGCCGAGACGCTGGTGGTCTATGCCAAGACCGATCCCGCGGCCGGAGCGCGCGGCATCACCGCCTTCATCGTCGAGAAGGGCACGGCGGGCTTCTCGACGCCCCAAAAACTCGACAAGCTCGGCATGCGCGGCTCGGACACGGGTGAACTCGTCTTCGAGGCGTGCGAGGTGCCGGCGGAGAACGTGCTCGGGGAGGTCGATCGCGGCGTCAGGGTGCTGATGTCGGGCCTCGACTACGAGCGCGCCGTGCTGGCCGCCGGCCCCTTGGGCATCATGGCGGCCTGCCTCGACCTCGTGCTGCCCTATGTCCACGAGCGGAAGCAGTTCGGTGCGCCGATCGGCACCTTCCAACTCGTCCAGGCCAAGGTGGCCGACATGTATGTCGCGACCAATGCGGCCCGCGCCTACGTCTACGCCGTGGCCAAGGCCTGCGATCGCGGCTCGACGACGCGCGAGGACGCGGCCGGCGCCATCCTCTTCGCGGCCGAGGCCGCCACGCGCTGCGCGCTCGACACGATTCAGCTCCTCGGCGGCAACGGCTACATCAACGATTATCCCGCAGGCCGTCTGTTGCGCGATGCGAAGCTCTACGAGATCGGCGCCGGCACGAGCGAGATCCGCCGCATGCTGATCGGGCGCGAGCTCTTCGCCAAGTCGGGGTGAACGAGATGATGGAAGGATTTTCGTCATTGCGAGCGCCGCGAAGCAATCTAGGCAGCCTCGCCGGAAGAGTGGATCGCGTCGCTGCGCTCGCGGTGACGGCTTTGTGCGGAGGGCCGGCGGAGTGCCGATCGGCAGACATGGAGATCGCGCTCCATGCCTGACACCCTCACCCCCGCCTTGGCCCCGCACCCCCGCGGCGGGCTCTATTTCGAGGATTTCACGGTCGGCGCGCGCATCGACCATCGCCTCACCCGCACGGTGACGCAGATGGACAACATGCTCTTCTCCAACATGACGCTGAACCCGCAGCCGCTCCATATCGACGCGCATTTCTGCGCCACCGAGACCGAATGGGGCCGGCCGCTGATGAACTCGCTGTTCACCCTCGGCCTGATGATCGGCATTTCGGTCAACGACCTGACCGTCGGCACCGCGGTCGCCAATCTCGGGATGACCGACGTGCGCTTTCCGGCGCCGCTGTTCGAGGGCGATACGATCCGCGTCGCGACCGAGATCGCGGCCGTGCGCGGCTCGCGTTCGCGCCCCGAGGTCGGCATCGTCGATTTCATTCACCGCGCCTACAAGCAGGACGGGACGCTCGTCGCCGAATGCCACCGCCAGACCATGATGCGCCGTCGCCCGGCGGGGGCTTGAGCCGATGCGCTCGCTGCTCTTCGTGCCAGGTGATTCGCCCCGCAAGCTCGACAAGGCGCTGACTTGCGGGGCCGATGCGCTGATCCTCGACCTCGAGGATTCGGTCGCCCCGGGTGCGAAAGCTGCGGCGCGGGAGACCGTGGCGGCTTTCCTGGACGAAGCGAAAGGCCGGCAACGCCGCCCCAAGCTCTTCGTGCGCGTCAATGCGCTCGACACCGGCCTGACCGATCTCGACCTCGACACGGTGATGCGCGCGGCGCCCGACGGCGTCATGCTGCCCAAGGCCGCTGGCGGCGCCGACGTCTCGCATCTGAGCGTCAAGCTCGCCGTGCGCGAGGCCGAATACGACCTCCCGGGCGGTGGCACGGCGATCCTGCCCATCGCCACCGAGACGGCGCGGAGCCTCTTCCTGTTGGGCTCGCTCGCCGGTTCGAGCGCGCGGCTCCTCGGCATCGCCTGGGGCGCCGAGGATCTGTCGGCCGATCTCGGCGCCGAGACCAACCGCGATGCTGCCGGCGCCTACACGGATCCCTATCGGCTGGCCCGCAGCCTGACGCTCTTCGCCGCGGCGGCGGCCGGGGTCGATGCCGTCGACACCGTCTTCACCGACTACCGGGACCCGGAAGGCCTCGCGGCCGAATGCGAAGCGGCGCGGCGGGATGGTTTCGCGGCCAAGATGGCCATCCATCCGGATCAGGTCGCGACCATCAACGCGGCGTTCACGCCGACGCCCGCGGCGATCGAGGGCGCGCGCGCCGTGGTCGCGGCCTTCGCGGCCAACCCCGGGGCCGGCGTCGTGGGTCTCGGCGGTCGCATGGTCGACCGCCCGCACCTGCGGCGCGCCGAACGTGTGCTGGCGCGGTGCGGCTCGCCGAGCCGGGAGCCCGAGGGATCGATCCACAGGAATCGTCGATAGCGTTGTCGCCGCGTCGCCAGAATGGGTAAGGTAGCGCATTGCCCGGCAAGGCTTGCATGGCGCTGTGGGGGACGATCCATTGAAGAAGATTCCGCGCGGCGTCGGCCCCGGCTATCCGCAGGTGGTCGTGCTGGTCGGCGCCACGGGCGACCTGTCGCGGCGCAAGTTGCTGCCGGGGCTGTTCCATCTGTCGAGGGCCGGCTTCATTCCCGGCTGCCGGATCATCGGCGTGTCGCTCGACGACATCGATGCCGATGGGTTCAAGACGGTGGCGCGGGGCGCGCTCGACCAGTTCGCCCGCAAGTTCACCGAGAGCGATTGGGCCGAGTTCGCCGAGACGCTGGACTATGTGCCCATCGCGGCGGGCGCAGCGCCGCTCAAGGCCGCGGTCGAGCGGGCGCAGGCCTCCCTCCCCGAGGAAAGCCGGCTCGTGCATTATCTCAGCGTGCCGCCGAGCGCCGCCTTGTCGGCCGTCCATATGCTGCGGGACGCGGGTCTCGCCGACCGCTCCCGCGTCATCATGGAAAAGCCATTCGGCATCGACCTGGCGAGCGCGGTTGCCTTGAACGCCCGGCTGCATGAGGTCTTCGCCGAAGAACGCATCTTCCGGATCGACCATTTTCTCGGCAAGGAGCCGGCGCAGAACATCCTGGCCTTCCGCTTCGCCAACGGCCTGTTCGAGCCGATCTGGAACCGCAACTTCATCGATCACGTGCAGATCGACGTGCCGGAGACGCTGGGGCTGAACCAGCGCTCGCGCTTCTACGAGGCGACGGGCGCCTATCGCGACATGGTGGTGACCCATCTGTTCCAGATCCTCGGCTTCATGGCGATGGAGCCGCCGACCGAGCTCGCGCCGGGTCCCATCAGCGAGGAGAAGAACAAGGTGTTCCGCTCGATGCTGCCGATCGAGCCGAAGGATGTGGTGCGCGGACAGTATACCGGCTATCGGGCGGAGGAGGGGGTCGATCCCGAATCGGAGACCGAGACGCTCATCGCTCTCAAATGCCATATCGACAACTGGCGCTGGGCCGGCGTGCCCTTCTTCCTGCGCACCGGCAAGCGCATGGCGGAGGGGCAGCGCATCATCTCGATCGCCTTCCGCGAGCCGCCGAAGAGCATGTTCCCGGCCGGCTCAGGCGTTGGCGCGCAAGGCCCGGACCACCTCACCTTCGATCTCGCCGATGCGTCGAAGATGTCGCTGTCCTTCTACGGCAAGCGCCCGGGGCCGGGCATGCGGCTCGACAAGCTCAGCCTGCAATTCGCCATGCACGACACCGGATTGGCCGGCGAGGTGCTCGAAGCCTATGAGCGGCTGATCCTCGATGCCATGCGCGGCGACCACACGCTGTTCACCACCGCCGAGGGCATCGAGCGGTTGTGGGAAGTGTCGGTTCCGCTGCTCGAGGCGCCCCCGCCGGTGCGGCTCTACCAGCCGGGCTCGTGGGGGCCGAAGTCGATCCACCAGCTCGTCGCGCCGCATGCCTGGCGGCTGCCGTTCGAGCGCGCCTGGCGCGGGGTGAACCCGACCGGAAGCTGATTGTCAGGTCACTGCCATGACGGAGGAAAACTGGCGGGTGGCAGTTTGCCTACGGGCCAAGGAGCCGTGAATTACCGCCGTTATAAGGCCCGGCCCGGGTGTCTTGCCTTCGCCATCCAGTCGGACATTTGCACCAGACTTCGGCAACGGCTAACCTTTTATAAATCAATGGGTTCACGTGCAAGCAAGAACCTTGAGTTGTGTATCATGCGGCCGATTGTGAGCAACCGGATACGATCCGCGTCGGATCGTCGAGCGT
The DNA here is from genome assembly GCA_965277115.1 of Lichenihabitans sp. GTDB lineage: Bacteria > Pseudomonadota > Alphaproteobacteria > Rhizobiales > Beijerinckiaceae > Lichenihabitans. The sequence goes on from CBDIBY010000009.1 coordinate 47,427, forward strand.
GACGCGTTCGACAGACGGCGGCCTCTGACCCAGGAGGCCGAAGGTATCACCGCGACACGGCAGGCGGCAAACCGTCAGCCGAGACGCTCGGACCTATCCGGAATTTCCGACGGGCGGGTGGGAAAGCATCGGTAGGACATATCCTCCGATCCAATTACTGTCGGTTCTCAGATCTCAAGGAAGGTAAAGACCAACCGATGGAGCTGCCCCAATCATTCGATTCCGGTCCGCGCCGCCTCGGCATCGGGCCGATGTGCGGGCTGGCTGCGGTCGTCGGCGTGATCACGGGTTTCGGTGCCCTGTTCTTTCGCATCATGATCAGCCTCGTGCACAATCTGTTTTTCCTACAGACAGTGTCGTTCAACTACGATTCGAGCCTCTTCACGCCGTCGAACCCCTGGGGAGCCTGGGTGATCCTGGTGCCCGTCATAGGGGCTGTGATCGTCACCTTCATCGTCGCCAATTTCGCTCCGGAAGCCAAAGGCCATGGCGTTCCCGAAGTCATGGCGGCCATCTACTACAATGGCGGCGTGATCAGGCCCGTCGTCGCGGCGGTGAAGTCCATCGCGTCCGCCGTCGCGATCGGAACGGGCGCCGCGGTCGGCCGCGAGGGCCCGATCATCCAGATCGGATCCGCGCTTGGTTCGACGTTCGGCCAGATCATCAAGCTCGATGCCAGCCAACGGATTATCCTGGTCGCCGCCGGTGCCGGCGCCGGCATCGCGGCCACGTTCAACACGCCGATCGGCGGCGTGCTGTTCGTCACCGAACTGATGCTCCCGGAAGTCAGCGTCAACACCTTCCTGCCGGTCGCTACCGCCACCGGGATCGCGACCTTTGTTGGCCGGCTGGTGTTTGGGTCGGCCCCGGCATTCTCAGTGCCGAAGCTCACCTTGCTCCCGAACGACCTCGGGTCCGGGACCTTCACTTTGTTGCTGTATGTGGTTCTCGGCGCGCTGACCGGTGTCGCGGCCGCGGGGTTCATCCGGGGCCTGCATCTGATCGAAGACATCTTCGACAAAATGCCTGGACGCTACCTGCGCCACATGCTCGGCATGCTGATCGTCGGCATCATGATCTACGTTCTGTTCCGAACCTTCGGCCACTACTATGTCGAAGGTGTAGGCTATTCGACCATACAGGCCATCCTCAGCGAAACGCTGCCGAGCACCGGTTTGCTGGCCCTGCTTCTCGTCTGCAAGATCGCGGCGACATCCATCAGCCTTGGCTCGGGCTCCTCGGGCGGCGTGTTTTCGCCGTCGCTCTACATGGGCGCGACCTTGGGCGGCGCGTTCGCCGGTGTCCTCGGGCAGGTTTTTGGTCTTTCCGTCAGCGCGCCGGCGTTCGCGATGGTCGGCATGGGGGCGATGGTCGGCGGCTCGACCGGTGCCGCGATGACGGCCGTGACCATGATCTTCGAGATGACGCGCGACTATGACATCGTCCTGCCGATGATCCTCGCGGTCGGGGCCAGTCTCGCTACACGGCGGCTGCTTTCCGAGGAGAATATCTACACGGCCAAGCTGATCCGACGCGGCCAGCCGGTGCCGCTCGGATTGCACGCCAATATGTTCCTGGTGCAGAAAGCCAAGGACGTTATGGAAACCGACGTCCCGATCGTCCCTGCCGAGACGCGGCTCGACGAGTTCCTGCAGCGACCGGAACATAAAGGTGCGATCCGCCACATCGTGGTGACACGCGAGGATCGCGTCGTCGGCGTGCTGCGCCTCAACACACGCATCCGCCATCAGCTTGCGCAGACCGAGACCGGCGTCACGCTCGGCGACGTGGCGCAAAAGGACTTCACGTTCGTTCGCGAGACCTCTGCCGTCTTCGGTGTCATCTCCCGCATGTCGCGCCACGGTGCCGCCATGGCCCTGGTGGTCGGGATGGGCGACAAGGCGGGATCGCAGCCGAGCCAGATCCGCGGCATCATCACGAAGGAGCACATCGCTGACTCGGTCGCCAAGACCGTGGAGATGTACGCAGGTTAAGCACAGTCGCAAACTGGCACGATCGCTAGACTAGAGCCAATGGCTATTCTCCCTTTTTTCGACGATGTGAAAGGCTCTGTCGATGCTGGCTTGCAGGCGCTCCGCGTCCGGCGTGCCTTGATATTTCCCCTCATGCACGTCCAGCGCCGCGAGATAGGCCTCGACGAAAGCCTGGATGTCGACCCAAACCTTCTTGGCCATTTCAAGCGGCCATGCATAAAGGTCGCCGAGGCCGGCCGTACTGAGATCGAGAAGCTGTGACGCCTCGATCTTGAAGTCCTTCGGTGCGACGGGTCTGATGGCCTGCATACCATGATCGTTGACGATCCATTGGCTGTTCTTGAACGAGGCCATGCTCGTCCTCCCTCGTTGTCGAGCTTGAGCTGATCGCAAGCCCCGACCGATACGAGATGTGGAATCATGGGTCGTCAAGTCGCGCCGCTCGATCGGATCCTTCGCGTCAGAGGGTAGGGATTGTCCCGCCATCGATCACGTATTCTGTGCCTGTGATCGACGCCGCGCGATCCGAAGCGAGAAAGGTGGCGAGCTCCGCCACCTCTCCCGGGCGCCCCCGCCTCTGAGTGTTCGAGGTTGGTCCGAAAGCGGACCCTCACAGGGTGCAAAACTCTTGGAGCTTCGCATCGATTTGGCACGTTTGCTCGGTGCCTGGCAGCTTCCGTTATCCAAAGGCGCAACGACGAGGCCGCCACGGGCGTAACGCCCGCCCTGGCGGGGACGCAGCGGGCGTCGGATTTGACAAGCCACCGCCTTACGCGGCGATCTCGTCCGTCCAGACGCGGAAGCCGGTGAGGACGTTGGCCCCGAACGTATGGGTCAGCGACACGTCGGCGGCGTCGCGTCCGCGCGCCACGAGGACCCGTCCGATGCGCGGCGCGTTGTTGCGCGGATCGAACACATGCCACCCGTCGCCGAGATAGACCTCGATCCAGGCCGCGAAATCACCCGGTGCGAAGGGCGGCGGCAGGCCGATGTCGCTGATATAGCCGGTGCAGTAGCGGGCCGGGATGTTCATCGCACGGCAGAAGGCGATGGCGAGATGGGCGTAATCGCGGCACACGCCCCGGCCCTCTTCGAACGCCTGGGCGGCGGTGCGCGTCGCGCGCGCATCCCCGTAGTGGAACGCGATATGATCGTGGACGAAATCGCAGATCGCCTGGACCCTGGCCCAGCCGGGCGCCGTGCCGCCGAAGAGCCGCCAGGCCTCATCGGAGAGGATGTCGGTCTCGCAGTAGCGGCTGCCGAGCAGGAAGCTCAGGGTCTCGAACGGAAGTTCCTCCACGGGATGCTGAATGGCGTTCGAGACGACGGGATCCGTCCGGCCATGGTCGTCGAGCACGCTGTCGGTGCCGACCGTGAAGCTGCCGGGTGGCGCCAGGACGCGGGCGCACCAATTGCCGAAGCCGTCGCGAAAGCTGTCGATCGGGACGGACGGGCTCGTGACGATGTGATCCGGTTTTTCGAGGTCCGAGTACCGCGAGTGATGCACGTTGAGCATCAGGATCATCGGCGTCGGCTGCGGGAATTCGAAGCGGAGCTCGCAACCCAGGTGGATTCGCATGCGATGCCTTGTGGTGGGGCCAGGCATCGCGGGCCGAAGCGCGTCTCCGGTTGCGGCAATGAGCTGTAGCTGTCCGTTTTGCTACGTCATGACCCGGAGCGCGTCCATGCGTTTCATCGGAGCCTGCGACGCGCAAGCTCCGAAAAAGGCCGTGGAAACGAGACGCCGTCGCCTGCCGCGGTTCACCCGCCGACCGCCGCCATCGCCTCGGTGAAGTCGAGGCCATGCGCCTCGGCCACAGGCCGGCACGTGACGCGGCCTTCGCAGACATTGAGGCCGTTGCGCAGATGCGGGTCGGCGGCGAGCGCCGCCTTCCAGCCCTTGTCGGCCAGCGCCACCGCGAAGGGCAGGGTGACGTTGTTCAACGCGAAGGTCGAGGTGCGGGCGACGGCGCCCGGCATGTTGGCGACGCAATAGTGCACGACGCCGTCGACCACATAGGTCGGGTCCGAATGGGTCGTCGCATGCGAGGTCTCGACGCAGCCGCCCTGGTCGATGGCGACGTCGACGATGACCGCGCCCTTCTTCATGGTGCGCACCATGTCGCGCGTCACGAGCTTGGGCGCGGCGGCGCCCGGCACCAGCACCGTGCCGATGAGAAGGTCGGCCTTGCGCACCAAGGCCGCGATGGCCGCGCGCGTCGAGAAGACCGTCGAGATGGAGGTGCCGAACTGCGCCGCGAGGCGCTTCAGCGTCTCGGCGGAGCGGTCGACAACCGTGACCTTGGCGCCCATGCCGACCGCGATCGTCGCCGCATGGGTGCCGGAGACGCCGCCGCCGAGGATCACCACGTCCGCCGCCGGCACGCCCGGCACGCCGCCGAGCAGGATGCCGAGGCCGCCCTGCGCCTTTTCCAGGCTGTGCGCGCCGACCTGCGGCGCCAGCCGTCCGGCCACCTCCGACATCGGCGTCAGCAGGGGCAGGGCGCCCGTGGGCGAGGTGACGGTCTCGTAGGCGATGCAGACCGCTTTCGACGTGATGAGATCGCGCGTCTGGTCGAGATCCGGGGCGAGGTGCAGATAGGTGAAGAGGATCTGGCCCGGACGCAGCAGCCGGCGCTCCGAGGCGAGGGGTTCCTTGACCTTCACGATCATCTCGGCGTCGCGGAAGATCGCATCGGGGCCGGCCGCGATGGTCGCTCCGGCCTCGGCATAATCGGCATCCGACGACCCGGCGCCGAGGCCCGCGCCGGTCTCGACCGTGACGCCATGGCCGTGATGTACCAGTTCCGCGACCGAGGAGGGGATCAGCCCGACGCGGAACTCGTTGTCCTTGATCTCCTTGGGAACGCCGATGCGCATTGTATCCTCGCCTGATCGAAGCGGTCTTTCCCCGCCATGGCGGGCATCATAGAACCGTGGTCGCGCAACTTCCGGCGATTCCAGGACATGTTTCGGGCTTGGATCGGTAGCGAATTGCGTAGATCCTGTCATTTGTCGAATTCGATGCGAAGAACACGACCATGGACGACAAGGACCGGGCGATCCTACGCCTGCTGCAACAGGACGGTCGCCTCGCCAATGCGGATCTGGCCGAGCGCGTTCACCTCTCCGCCTCGGCCTGCCTGCGCCGTGTACGACTGCTCGAGGAGGCGGGGATCGTCTCGGGCTATGCGGCGCTCCTCGAGCCCAAGGCCGTCGGCCTGCCGGCGGTCGCCTTCGTCTTCGTGACGCTCGATCAGCAGGGCCGCGCCGCGCTCGACCGGTTCGAGGCCGCTGTCAGCCGCCACCCGGAGATCATGGAATGCTATCTGCTGGCGGGCGCCGCCGACTATCTGCTGCGGATCGCCTATGACGACGCCTCGGATTTCGAGCGCGTCCATACCGCCATACTGACGCAACTGCCCGGCGTCGTGCGCGTCCAGTCGACGCTGGCGCTGCGCACCGTCAAGAAGACTACGGCCCTGCCGGTGTGAGGCGGACTTGGCTCGGCGAAACCCGGCTCTCCGGGCCTCACAACAAGCGGGCGAACATCAGCAAGAGGCCGGCCATCGACACGCCGTAGGCGGCCGAGCGGGCCCAAGGGACGCCGAACAGGTAGAGCGGCAGGAAGGCGATACGCGCGAGAAACCATAACCAGGCGCCCAGCTCGCCCGTGCCGCCGCTTCGGCCGGCGACCACGAGCCCCAGCGCCAGAGCGATGAAGGCCGGATAGGTCTCCCTGTAATTGTCGAGCGCGCGCTGGGCGCGGCCGGCGCGCTTGCCGAGCGGTGGCTGGCCCTCGTCGCGCGGACCCGCGTTCCACTTGAGTCCTCGCAGGCGCACCACGAGGCTTCCCTGGGCCGCGATATGCGCCAGCAGCAGAATCACCGACCAGGCGAGCAACATGAGCTCGGGCGAGAGCGGTGTGGTCATTCGGTCCTCCTCATGTCCTGGCCAATCGCAGGTGCGCCGCTATTGTATCGGAGATGGCGATGGATGAGGGTGGCGATGAACGACCGGCCCATAGTGACGAGGAGCGGTGGGGAACACGGTGACACGAGCCAGTCGGGTGGGCTCGCTTTGGTCACAGGCGTGGGGCCGCGGCATACGTCGGCGACGAAGCTCTGGTTCGGCAAGGCGAGCAACAAGCCGGGCTTCCGCTCGCTGCCGCACCATCACGGCGAGGCGGAGACGGGAGCCTATGTCCTGTCGGGCCGCGCCCGCATCTATTTCGGCAAGGACTACCAGGAGTTCGTCGACCTCTCGGCGGGGGATTTCATGTTCGTCCCGCCGTTCCTGCCCCACCTCGAAGCCAACATGAGCACCACCGACGAACTCTGGTGGATCGCATGCCGATCTCCGGAAAACATCGTGATCAACCTGCCGGATGTCGACGACGCCTCGCTGGCGGGATATCGCCGGATCTGAGGTAGACCATTTGTTCGCGGACGCCCGGACCGATTTCACGGTGCGGCGTTCGGCATCGACCGAGAAATCGAAGGGAGCGCCATGCCGGACGAACCAGTGAAAATCGTCGCCGTCATCGGCCTCGGTTCCATGGGCTACGGCATGGCGGCCTCGCTGGCCAAGGCCGGATTCGAGGTGCGGGGAGCGGATAGCCGGCCGGAACTCGTCGAGCGTTTCGGGAGCGAACACGGCACTGGCGCAGTCTCCGTCGCCGAAGCGGCGCGGGGCGCCGACGCGGTGGTCAGCGTGGTGGTCAATGCCGACCAGACCGAGGCGGTGCTCCTGGGGGAGGGCGGTGCCCTGGCGGCCTGTGCTCCCGGCGCCGTGATCCTCTCCTGCGCGACAATGGCGCCCGACCGCGCCCGACGGCTCGCGGCGACGGTCGAGGATGCCGGCCGGCTCTATGTGGACGCACCGATGAGCGGCGGATCCGTCAAGGCCTCGGAGGGTGCGCTCACGGTTCTGGCGTCCGGCAAGCCCGCCGCCATGGCCCGCGCCGCGCCCGTGCTCGACGCCATCGCGGCGAAAACCTATGCGCTTGGCGACGAGGCTGGCACGGCGGCGGCCTTCAAGATGATCAACCAGCTTCTGGCGGGCGTGCATATCGCGGCCGCCTGCGAGGCGATCGTGCTGGCGCGGAAGCTCGGCCTCGATCTCGGCAAGGTCTACGAGGTCATCACCGCCGCGGCCGGCAATTCCTGGATGTTCGAGAACCGCATCCCGCACGTGCTCGGCGGCGACTACGCGCCGAAGAGTGCCGTCGAGATCTTCACCAAGGATCTCGGCATCGTGGCCGACATGTCGCGCGCCGAGGCTTTCCCCACGCCGATGGCGGGGGCGGCGCTGCAGCTCTTCCTGATGACCGCCGCGGCCGGCATGGGCAAGGACGACGATGCCTCGGTGGCACGGCTCTATGCCGAGATCGCGCGCATTGATCTGCCGTTCGGACGGGGGCCGGAGCGATGACCGAGACGGAGCTTCGCGAGCGGATCGCCTACTGGGGCCGGATGCTCTTCGGGCGCGGCTTCACCGTGGGATCGTCCGGCAATATCTCGGTACGCTGCGGCGACGGATTCCTGGTGACACCCACCAATTCCTGCCTCGGCCTGCTCGATCCGGAAAAGCTGTCGCGCCTCGACGCCGCTTGGCGACATGAGGGGGGCGACAGGCCCACCAAGGAACTGCCGCTGCATCGCGCCTTCTACGAGGGACGACCGACGACGGAGGCCGTCGTGCATCTCCACTCGACCTTCGCCACCGCGCTGTCCTGCCTGGCCGATGTCGACCCCGAGGACGCGATCCCGCCGATCACGCCCTATATGGTGATGCGCGTCGGCCGCGTGCCAGTGCTGCCCTATACGATGCCGGGCTCCCCCGATGTGGCGCCGCTGGTCAGGGCGCGGGCGCCCACCCACGCCGCAATGCTGCTCGCCAATCACGGCCCGGTCGTGGCCGGTCTCTCTCTCGACGCCGCGGTCTTCACCGCCGAGGAATTGGAGGAGACGGCCCGGCTCGTCGTACTGACCCGCGGCATGGCCGTGCGCAGGCTCGACGCGGGCCAGGTCGCGGCGCTCGACGGGGCGTTCCGGCTCAGGTGAAGGTCAGCCGACGGTCCTGTCGCCGAAGACGAGGCGCGCCGCACCAAGGTAATTGAGCACGAGCGCTACCGCCGAGGCAATGACCGCCGCGCCGAGGACGCTGCCGAACGGCTTCGGCAGCAGGATGATGCAGGCGGTGAAGACCGTCCAGTTGCAGAGAAAGCCGACCCCCTGCACGGCGAGGTAAGCGGTAAAGGCTGCCAGCGGACGGACGTCCCGCCCTCTCTCGAAGGCCCAGCGACGGTTCAGTTCGAACGTGACCAGGACGGCGACCGCGAAGGACAAGGCCTTGGCGACCATCGGATCGACGCCGCCGAAATGGACCAGCGTCATGAGAACGCCGGTATCGGTCACGAATCCCGCTGCCCCGACGCAGCAGAAGCGCAGGAAGCGCAGCGCCGAGGCACGTCGATCCTGCCCAGCCGGCAGCGCGCTCACGGCTCGTATTTCGGGACGGACAGATAGGCCAGCCGCTTCATCTCGTGGCGGGACTTGGTCATCATGTCGAGGATGATGCCGGCGAAGATCGAGAGCCAGCCGAGCACGATGATGCCGACGCTGAGCACCGCCGTCGGAAGGCGCGGCACGAGGCCGGTCGCCAGGAAGGCCGCCACGATGGGCAAGCCGAGCAGCAGGCCGCAAGCGACCACCGCCAGGCCGAGCCAGCCGAAGAACCGCATGGGTCGTTCGTCGCGGACCAGGCGCGAGATCAGCATGAGGATGCGCCAGCCGTCGCGATAGGTGCGCAGCTTGCTGGTGGAACCGGTCGGCCGCTCCTTGTAGGGGGCCGCGAACTCCCCCATCGGCATGCGCAGCTCGAGCGCGTGGACGGTCAGTTCGGTCTCCGTCTCGAAGCCGCTCGAGAGGGCCGGAAAGCTCTTGACAAAGCGCCTTGACAGACCCTTGTAACCCGAGAGCATATCGGAGGATTCCCGCCCGAAGATGGTCCGCACGATCTGCGTCAGGACGCGGTTGCCGAGCTTGTGGCCCGGCCGATAGGCATCCGCCGCGGTCGAGATCCGTGCGACGTTGACGAAGTCGAGCCCGCCCTCGACGATGCGTTCGACGACCGCCGGGGCGACGTCGGCATCGTAAGTATCGTCGCCGTCGACCAGGATGTAGAGGTCGGCCTCGATGTCGGCGAACATCCGCCGCAGCACGTGGCCCTTGCCCTGCCGTCTCTCCAGCCGCACGACGGCGCCGGCTTCGCGGGCGCGGGCCGCCGTCGCGTCGCGCGAATTGTTGTCGTAGACGTAGACCGTCGCCTCGGGCAGAGCCGACCTGAACGCTCCGACGACCGCGGCGACTGTCAATTCCTCGTTATAGCAGGGGACCAGCACCGCGATGCGGGGCCGCGCCACCGCGCTTCGGATCGTCGCCTGGACACGCCGGCCAAGATCGTCCCGATCCTCCGAGGGAAGCGGGGCGGCGATCGCGTTCTCCGACACGGCGGTGGTCGTCATCGGTGATCGGTCCGGCAAATGATTGCACCTCCTGGTCGATTTCCGAGACGCTATGCGGCCCGACCTCGCATCCGTCAAGCATCGTTGGGCGCCAACAGCGATCGAGTCCCGGACAAAGGATTTGGTCAGATCAGATAGCGGCTGATCGCGATCGACGGAAGCAAGCCGTCACCGAGTCCGACGAGACCGAGCCAGCCGGCCGCGCAAAGACGTCTTTCTACTCATCCATAGTAGCGCTTCAGGATCGTGATCGGCACGATCCAGAGGTTGACCAGCCCGACCGTCATACAAATCGCCAGCCGGCCGGTGTCGATCAGACGTCCTGCCGGATCCTTCGCGGCGCGACCGAAATTGGGCAACACGACGACAAGGAACATGACCGGTACGAAGAAGTAGCGTCCCTGCACGCCGTCGATGGCCGCCATGCCGACCGGCGTCCAGGCGAGATAAAGCGCGAAGAAGACCCCCAGGGTGGCGGCGATGGTTCCGCAAACGAATACCGCGGCGCTCCATCCGCGAAGCCCGCGCTCCCGCCCCAGGCAGTCGATCGTGACCGCAGCCGCGATGCACCACCCCATCCAGACATAGAAGCCGGGCGGAAGCATCGTGTCGAGCCAGCCGAGCACGCCGACCATCTGCTGGAGGTAGCCGATCCCGAGCTCGTGCAGCGTCGAGGCCATCACCGTGACGACCCTGACCGGATCGTGGATCAGGCCAGTCAGTTGGCCGATGGGGGTCACGCCGTCATTGGTCCGGAAAGGGATCTTGGCCGCGTGGGCGCCGAGCAATCCAAAAGCGATTGGCGCGAGCCCGATCGCGACCGACAGCATGTCGCCACGGCTAAACCACGTCCGCGAGAAGAGGCGCCGCCTCCCTGAGGTCGGCAGCGCGACGAGTCCATAAAGCGGCATCAACGGGATGCGAGCCGCGATGATGGCGCCCAGCAGTCCTGCGGCGATGCAGCGCGGCAAAACCGGAATGTCCTTGTCGCGGCCGAGATATTTCGACCAAAGCGCGATCACCCACGCTCCCGAGGCAATCGACAGCGCGTCTGGCGATACCGAAGCGAACAGGCTCAAGGCCATGGGGAAGGACAGGATGACGGCGAGCGTGGCGCGGCCTTTGCCGCAGAGCGCGAGGGCCGCCGCCGCCAGCGCCGTGGCGCTAAGCGCATTGAGGAGCCGGGCGAGATAGAGCGTCCCGAGGATCGACAGATCGAATAGCTTCCCCAGCTTGATGCCGATCGCCGCCGGCACATAGAAGAACGCCGGATAGATCGCCGTATTGGCGAAGTCGGCGAAACTCTTCGGCCGCTCTCCCCATTCCAGGCCATCCTCCTGCGCCAGCAACGAGGTATCCAGCTTATGGTCCGGATGAAACTTCAGATCGTCGAAGGCGCGGGAGACATCGATCGCCTGGCCATCGATCGCGCCGCCGGATGCCTGCTCCCCTCGCTTGGTCGCGATCAAATGGCCGGTCTCGACCTGGACGGCCCTGAGGAAATGGTTGGCTTCGTCGGCCACCTGGAACGGCGGCGTGGCGTAGACCAGGACGAGCACCACGGGAAAGACAAGCAGCAGATAGGCGGCCCACAAAGACGGGAGCGGACGCGTGCGAAGTTCAAGCATTCGGGCGATGATGTCCGGTGGCGCCAGGGCGGCGGACCGTTCTAGGGTGGGGTCGTCAACCGCTCAAACGAAAACTGGACGGGCCTCCCTGGGTCGCCCGAAGACCGCGGGCGGGCCACGTCTTGTCGACGCGGGGCCGGATGTGCGAAGCAGGGCGAGGGCGGGCACGTCCCGCAAGGCAAGAGGGAGGGCCGCTTGGCGCCCTACGGAATCGCGATCATCGGCGTCGGCAAGATCTCGCAGGACCAGCACCTGCCGGTGATCGCCGCCAATCCCGATTTTGCACTCAAGGCCCTGGTCAGCCAGCGCGGGTTGCGGGAGCCCGGCGTGCCGACCTATGCGACGCCGGCCGAGCTTTTCGCCGCGATGCCCGACCTCGACGCCGTCGCCATCTGCACCCCGCCGAGCATCCGCCACGCCATCGCCCGGCAAGCGCTCGACGCCGGCAAGCATGTGCTGCTCGAAAAGCCGCCGGTCCAGACGACGCGCGAGCTCGACGACCTCGCGGCTCAAGCGTCGAGGCTCGGCCGCGTGCTTTTCACCACCTGGCACTCGCAACATAATGCCGCCGTCGACGCTGCCCGGGCGCGTCTGGCAGGGCGCAAGCTGCGGAGACTGCACATCGAGTGGAAGGAGGACGTGCGCCGTTGGCATCCCGGCCAGGACTGGATCTGGCAGGTCGGCGGCTTCGGCGTCTTCGATCCCGGCATCAACGCCCTATCGATCCTGAGCCGCATCATGCCGGCGCCGGTCTTCGTCGCCGCGGCGGACCTCACCACTCCGTCGAACCGCGACATGCCGATCGCGGCCTCGCTGGTGTTTTCCTGCCCGGCCGGCGCGATCGAGGGCGCTGCGCTGACGGCCGAGTTCGATTGGCGGCAGACCGGCGAGCAGAGCTGGAACATCGACATGGAGACCGAGGATGGCGAAAGCCTGCGCCTCACCCATGGCGGCTCGAAGCTCCTCGTCGGCGGACGGATCGTCGTCGACGAGCCCATGGCCGAATATCAGGGGATCTATCGGCGTTTCGCCGACCTGTTGCGTCGCGGCGAAAGCAACGTCGATGCGGCGCCGTTCGGGCTCGTGGCGGACGCCTTCCTGGTCGGGCGGCGGCGCGTCACGGACCCCTTCCTGGATTGACCGCGTGTTAGAATCCCGGATCCCCACGCCGAGGGTGTCCGCCGGGACTTGTCGAACGGCTGCTCAGAACAGCTCGATGCCCTCGGCTTCGTCGGCGACCGTCCGGCCGCAGAGCCGCTCGGCGAGGCCGCGCAGCGACAACGTTCCGGCAAGATGCGTCGGATCCACCGGTCCGCGGGTGGCGCAGATCGACCCGAGGCCCTGAACGAAGGCGGCGAGGCTGGCGAGGGACTGGGCCAACACGTCGAGACGTTGGAGATCGGTGAAGAGATGGTGCTTGTCGCGCATGAGTTCGACTAGGACCGGGCTTAGCTGGACCTGCAGGTGGTCGACGCCGAGCGCCAGCCGGTCGAGTTCGGCGCCGACCCGATCGAGCAGCACCGGCAGCGTCGTCGCGGCGGTCGCCTCGGAGGTCCGACGTCGTGCATGCATGGCTTGGGCTCCCCGGGCCATGGCCTAGAACAGATCCAGCGTGCCGCTTTCGGCGGCCGGCTGGGCGAGGGGCCTGGCGGGATCCTCCGACAAGGCCAGGAAGATCCGCCGGGCGCGGCCGGAGACGGGCCAATATTGGACGCGTCGTCCCCGCACGCCCGTCAGGCATTCCCCGATCACCGTGATGCGCTCCCGCCGCAGGAAGCCCGAGGCGAACTCGGCATTGAGGGCGCCGATGTCCGACAGGCCGGAGATCGTCTTGGCGCCGCCGAACAGCTTCGCTTCGAGCCTGGAACGCGCCGCGCCTCGCTCGAGCAGGGCGTTGACCAGGAGTTCCATCGCATGCACGCCGTGGCGCTCGGCCTGGCCCGACGGCGGCCCGCCGCCATTGTCCCCCGGCAGCAGGAAGTGGTTCATGCCGCCTATGCCCGCGACGGGATCGCGCAGGCAGGCGGCCACGCAGGACCCCAGGATCGCGGTCAGCACGACGTCGGGATCGGCGGCGATCTTGTGCTCGCCCTGGATCACGTGGTGCGCATTCGCCTCGGCGGTTTGCCCGAAGCGCGACAGCGCGGTTGCCGCATGCCCTCTCATTGCAGCGGGCCGAAGACGGCTTCGATCTTCTTGCGCAGCTCGGCGACCGACACAGGCTTCTTCAGATAGTTGTTGACCTTGAGGCTGATGGCGCTCTGCAGAAACTGCTTGTCCTCGACCCCGGTCAGCAGGAAGAAGGCGGATTTCTGCGTCGGGCCATGGGCGCGTACCGCGCGGAGCAGCTCGATGCCGTTCATCTTCGGCATGTGGAAGTCCGAGATGACCAGATGGGCCGGCTGCCTCATGATCAACGAGAGCGCTTCCTCGCCGTCCCTGGCCATCGCCACGTTGGAAATGCCGAGATCCGTCAGCCCCGAACGGATCAGCAGACGGCTGGTCTGCTGATCGTCGGCGATCAGGACTTTCAGCGCGGAGGCAAGTGGCATGACTATTACTCGCATCGCTGGGTCGTGAGGGTCAGGATCTCGGCGCCGATCCTGCCCAAGGGGAGCTGTCTCTCGACCCCGCCCGCCTCGAAGGCGGTGCGCGGCATGCCGTAGATCAGTGACGTCGCCGCATCCTGGCCGAGGGTCCGGGCGCCGGCCTGGCGCATGGCGAGGAGGCCGTCCGCCCCGTCGCGCCCCATGCCGGTGAGAATGACCCCGAGGGCATTGCCGCCGGCGATTTTGGCGGCCGAGTGGAACAGCGCGTCGACGGAGGGGCAGTGGCCGTTGACCGGGTCGCCGGCGCGCAGGCGGCAGCGCGGATTGTCGCCGCCGACGATTTCGAGATGGCGGCCGAGACCGCCCGGTGCGAGATAGATCCGCCCGGGCAGCAGCGGCGCGCCGTCTTGCGCCTCGGTGACGGAGGCCTCGCTCAGGCGGTTCAGACGGTCGGCGAAGCTTTTGGTGAAGGTCCCCGGCATGTGTTGGGCGATGACGGTCGGTGGGCAATTGGCCGGAAAGGCCGAGAGCACGCTGGTCAGAGCCTCCACGCCACCGGTCGAGGAACCGATCGCGACGATCCGGCCGCTGGGCCGGTACGTGCTGGTGCCGGTTCGTGCGGCCTCCGGAGCCCGAGCGCCGGTCGACGCCGTGAAGCGTGGCCGCGCCTCCGCCGCCTGCCTGACCTTGTCGACGAGGCCGCCGAAGAGCTCCCGGTCGCCCGGCATGGGCTTGGTGACGCAGTCCATGGCGCCGATTTCGAGCGCCTTGATCGTGATGTCGCCACCGCGCTGGGTCAGGTTCGACACCATGATGACCGGCGTCGGCCGCAGGCGCATCAGCTTCTCGAGGAAGTCGAGGCCGTTCATGTTCGGCATTTCGACGTCGAGCGTGATCACGTCGGGGTTGAGGAGCTTGATGGCCTCCCGGGCCGCGAGCGGGTCGCAGGCCTCGCCGACGACCTCGATGTCGGGGGCGGCGTCGAGCACGCTCGCGATCAGCTGCCGCATGCTGGCCGAATCGTCGACAACAAGAACGCGGCTCTTCTTCACGCGCGTCCCCTCGCCAGTTCGTAGGTGGTTATGCCGACACTGGCGAAGAGCGGCAGCGCCGAGCCGAGCAGGCGCTCGGAATGGCCGATGCACAGCAGCCCCCCCGGCGTCAGCAGCGGCACGAACCGGCCCCAGATCTTCGTCTGCGTCGGCTCGTCGAAATAGATGACCACGTTGCGGCAGAAGATGGCGTCGAATCGTCCCCTCATCGGCCAGTGGCCGATGAGGTTGAGCTCGCGGAACGAAACCAGCGCGCGCAGGTCGTCGGTGACGCTGAAACGTTTGTCGCGCGTGCGGTCCCGGACGAAGAAGCGCGATCGCTCGGCCGGCGGCACGATCGCGATCTCGCCAGCCTCGTAGAGGCCCTGCCGGCCCTCTTCGACGACATTCGGATCGATGTCGCTCGCCAGGATCCTGATGTCGAGGTCGGCCGCGTCGGGCAGCAGGGACAGAATGGTCATCCCGATGGAATAGGGCTCGTGGCCGCGCGAGCAGCCGGCCGACCAGATGCGTACCCGGCCGCCGCGCCGCGCCGCCTCGAGCAGAGGCGGAAGCGTCTTGTGCCTGAGGTGATCGAAATGATGCGGTTCGCGGAAGAAGCGGGTGACGTTGGTGGTCAGCGCGGCCAGCATCTTCTGCCGCTCGTCGGCGCCCGCATGGTCCGCCACCAGCGCGCAATAGTCGCCGAAGGAGGCGAGCCCGAGCACCCGCAGGCGCTTGACCAGGCGGGAATAGACGAGCGTCGCCTTCGCGTCGGGAAGATAGATGCCGGCGTCGGCGTGCAGCATGGCGGCGATCTTGCGGAAATCTTCGCCACTGAAAGCGAATTCTCCCGCCACGATGCTCGCCGTATCCATTGTACGAGACTTCCCCGCCATCTCCTTACGCGGCCTCACGTTCCGGCGTCGACAGAACCTGATCGAGCGTGATTAGGCTGATCATCCGCCCGTCGATCGCGAGCACACCTCGCACGAAGGAGCGGGCCATGTCGGAGGCGACGTCGGGCGTCGGCTGGATCGTGTCCGCCGTGACGGTGAGGATGTCGGAGACGGCGTCGACCAGGAGCCCGACGATCTGATGGCCGACCTGCGCCACGATGATGACGTGGCGCGCCGAAGGCTCGGTCGCCGGCAGCCCCAAGCGCGCTGCCAGATCGACGATCGAGAGCACGGCGCCGCGCAGGTTGATGACGCCGCGCACGAAGCCGGGGGAATGCGGCAGGGGGGTCGCCGGGGTCCATCCGCGGATCTCGCGCACCGACATGATGTCGACGCAGAATTCCTGCGCGCCGATCAGGAAGGTGATGAGTTCGCGCGGTGACGTACCCTCGGTTCCGGATTGTCGTTCCATCGGTGTCAGCCTGCGAGAGCGAAGGAGAAATCGGGATTGGCCGGGTCGATGCGCGAGCCGCCGACCACGGCGTCGACGTCGAGGATGAGCGCCACCCGGCCGTCGCCGAGGATGGTCGCCGCGGCGATGCCGGGCACCCGGCCGTAATTGGCTTCCAGGCTCTTGATGACGACCTGGCGCTGGCCCTGGATGGCGTCGACGAGGAGCGCGCTGCGGGCGCCCCCCTCGGTCTCGACGAGAAGCGCGATGCCGGATTTCGGGTCGGCCGCCTCATGGCGGTAGCCCAGAACCTGTCCCACATCGACGAGCGGAATGAAGCTGTTGCGCACGCCGATCACCCGGGCCGAGCCGCCGAGGCTGTGCACCGCGCTGGCGCGGGGCAGCAGCGTCTCGACGATGGCGGTCAAGGGGATCACCAGCGTCTGGCCCGCGACGGTCACCACCATGCCGTCGAGCACCGCCAGCGTCAGCGGCAGGCTCATGGTGAAGGTCGAGCCCTGGCCGGGTCGCGACGCGATGGAGATGCGGCCGCCGAGCGAATGAATCGAACGCTTGACCACGTCCATGCCGACGCCGCGGCCGGAAATGTCGGAGACGGTGTTGGCGGTCGAGAAGCCGGGCAGGAAGATCAGGTTGTCGACTTCCTCGTCCGAGAGTTTGGCATCGGCCGCCAGCAGGCCGCGCTCGACGGCGATCTGGCGGACGCGGGAGCGGTCGATTCCCGCCCCGTCGTCGGCCACCTCGATCACGATCCGCCCCGAGCGATGCAGCGCCGAGAGCCTGACCAGGCCCTCCTCCGCCTTGCCGCTCGCGCGGCGCGCCTCCGGGTTCTCGAGCCCGTGATCGATGGCGTTGCGGATCATATGGGTCAAGGGATCGCTGAGCCGTTCGATCACGGTCTTGTCGACCTCGGTGGCTTCGCCCTCGGTGACGAGGCGGACCGACTTGCCGACCTGGGCCGCGACCTCGCGCACCAGGCGCGGCATGCGCTGGAACACCGACTTGACCGGCTGGGCGCGGATCGCCATGACGCTGTCCTGGATCTCGCGCGTCAGCTGTTCGAGCTCGTCGAGGCCCGTCGCCACGGCCGAGACCCGCGCCAGGCCCGCCTCCATGACACGTTCGGCCAGCATGGCCTGGTTGATCACGAGCTCGCCGACGAGGTCGATCAGCCGGTCGACGCGCTCGAGGTCGACGCGGATCGTCGGCTGCGCGGCCGTCGCCCGCTCCTGGCTCGATACGACGTTCGGCGACGTCCCGACGCCTCTTTCGGACGATGACGGCACGGCGGCGACAGGCGGATCGCTGTCTTCGGCGTCGGATGGCGTGGATGAGAGCGCCGCGCTCGAGCCGAGCGGTTCGATCGCCAGCGTTGAATCCCATTCAACGAAATCGAAGATCTCGCGGACTGCGGCCTCGTCCCGGTCGGTGTCGAGCTCGACCGTCCAGGACAGATAGGCGCCTTCGGGGTCGAGCGCGTCGAGGAGCGGTACGGCGCTGGTGTCGCAGGTGATGCGCGCCGTGCCGAGTCGCTCGACCTCGCGCAGCAGGATCGCGGTCTCGTTGCCCTTGGCGTAGAGGTCGGGCCGCGGCGTGAAGCCGATGCGGAAGCCGCTCGGCGCGGCGTGCCCGCCGAGGTCGGCGAAATCGGACAGATCGACCATCACGGGGGTGAAGTCGAAATCGGCGAAGGGCTCCGCATCAGCGGCGAGCGGGCGCGCGAGCGCGCTCAGTTCGGCCGTGATCGCGGCGCTGCGGGAGGGATCGTGATGCTCATCGTCACGGGCCTCCCGGACAAGGTCGGCCAGGACGTCGGCCGCGCGCAGCATGGTCTTGACCACCGGGACAATCGGCGCCAGCTTGCCGGTCCGGACCAGTTCCATGGCGCTCTCGAAGAGATGCGCGAAATGGACGAGGTCGTCGAGGTTGAAGGCGCCCGCGCCGCCCTTGATCGAATGCACGGCGCGGAAGACGGCATTCACCGTCTCGGAGTCGTGATCGCCCGCTTCGATGGCGAGCAACCCCGTTTCCAGCTCGACGAGTTGTTCCTCGCATTCCTGGAAGAAGGTCTGCTTGATCGCCGCCATCGTGTCCAAGCGCGGAACTCCTGAGGATCCTGTTGTCAGGCGGCGACGCGGCGAACGGCATCGACCAGCTTGACGGGGTCGAAAGGCTTGATGATCCAGCCCGTCGCGCCGGCGCTGCGGGCCCGGTTCTTCTTGTCGATGTGGCTCTCGGTCGAGAGTACGAGGATCGGCACGGCCCGGTTCGGCCCCTCCTTGCGCACGCCCTCGATGAAGCCGAATCCATCGAGACGCGGCATGTTGATGTCGGTGATGATCACGTCCGGCCGCACGCCGGCCAGCACCTCGAGGCCGTGTACCCCGTCCTCGGCCTGAACGACCGAATAGCCGGCGGAGGACAAGGCGGCCTTGAGCATGTCGCGCATGGTGCGCGAATCATCGACCGTGAGAACCATTTTGCTCATGCGGGATTTCCTTGCTCGCGAGAGCCGAAGCGAGTCCGAGCAGACGCAGGCCCTCGGCGAATTCGGCGGACGGATCGATCAGGCTGAGGGGGATGCCGTCGCTATCCCAGGTCTTGGCGGCGGAGATCAGCACCTGGCCGCATTGCGCACCGATGTGGCGCACGCCCGATGCGTCGATCGTGATCGGGAGCCCGCGCAATGCGAGCAGTTTTCCCGCCAGGTCGGCGGCGGCGGTGAGGTCGAGCATGTCGTTCAGCGCCAGCGGCCGGGCTGCCGGCCCGGCGGCGCTCCCGATTGCCTGGGGTTCGGCGCTTTTCACGGATCGTCTGGGCACGCGGCAAATGTCCGGTCATCGAAGGGTCGAGGTCCGCCCGTCCCTGACGGGACGTCGGTCACGGCGATGGCGTCGCCGCCGGGGCGCATTGGTCCGCCGTCGTCTCATGATGACCGGAAATTAAATCCAACCGGTTAACGGACGGAGGCTGTCCGTCAGAGACGCGTCGTCGATCCTCAAGTGTCACTCGTCCTCGAGGATCATGGCAGCCGCCTTTTCCGCGATCATGACGGTCGGGGAATTGGTGTTGCCGGAGGTGATCCGCGGCATGACCGAAGCGTCGGCGACCCGCAGGCCGTCGAGGCCGAGCAGCCTCAGCCGCACGGCGTCCGGATCCGAATCCGGTCCCATCCGGGCGGTGCCCACGGGGTGGAAGATCGTGGTGCCGATGGCCCGCGCCGCCTCGACGAGGTCCTCGTCCGAGACGCGTGCCGCGCCGGGCAGCCGTTCCGTTGGCTCGAAGCGGGCGAGCGCCGGGGCGGCCGCGACGCGGCGGGCGAGGCGGATGGCGTCGACCGCGACGCGGCAATCGGCGTCGTTCGAGAGATAATTGGGCCGGATGAGCGGCGGGGCATCGGGATCGGGCGCGGCGACATGCACGGAACCCCGTGCCGCCGGCCTAAGGTTGCAGACGCTCGCCGTGAAGGCCGGATAGGGGTGCAGCGGATCGCCGAACTTGTCGAGCGACAGCGGCTGGAAGTGGAACTGCAGGTTCGGCGTCACGTGATCGGCGGAAGAACGGAAGCTGAGCGCGGGCTTTACCGGGTCCGCGATCCCGCGGCTTCAGCGGCTCGGCCGATGTCGCCGTCGTCCCGAGGAGGCCGTCGGGATCAATTCTTCTGGTAGCCGCATTCGCCGTCGTCATCGTCGTCGATCTCGACCGTGGCGCACCAGCCCGCGTCCCACTCCTCGCGCTCCTCGCTCCCGGCCGCGTAGGGGTTGCCACGCAACGGCTTGCCGGCGCGGCGCGCATCTCCGCCCGCCTTGAAGATCGCATCGAGTGTGTCGCGGTTCGCGTCCCCGTCCTGAGCGCGAAACGCCTCGCCTTTGGAATCGTCCGCCGGACCACTCATGGTCCCATCTCCGATCGCGCTTGCCGAGCTGACGTCGACCATTCGGCGATCCGTTTCGGCTCGTCGCGGAGCGACCTCGTGCCCGCAGTGCGCAAGGTCAAGATCGAGCCGGGCCAACCCTGGATTTCGACGTCACGTAATGGCATATAGGGGTTCGGCGCGATTTGCATAGACGGGCCATGCGCCGCGCGGCATTCCGGCCGCGCCTGCGCCCGGCGGCCGCACAATGCCGTGCCGGCTCCCTTTCACTATGCACGGCAACTCACTCGAACCTGGACTCAAATGGGTACTTTCGACAACGCAAACTTCAATGACCGTAAGGTTGCGGCGGCCGCCGCCAAGGCCGCCATGCTGGCCAAGCTGCGCGAGCGGCCGAGTTCCGACGATCCTGCCGTCCAGGCCAAGCTGGCCGAGCGGCGGGCCATCGTCGAGGCGCGCCAGAAGCGTGAATCCGAACGCGAGGCGGCGCGCAAGGAGCAGGAGGAGCGCGAGGCCGAAGGGCGCGCCCGTCAGGCCGCCGCCGAGGCGGAGGTGGAGGTGGAACGCCTGCGCCACCTCGAAGCCGAGCAGCGCGCCAGCGAGGAGGCGCGTCTGCAACGAGCCGCGAAGATCATCGCGGACGAAGCCGAGCGCAAGGCCGCGCGCGACGCGCGCTACGCCGCCCGCAAGGCCCGGCGCTGAGCTTTTCATCCCGGCGCAGGGCATCGGTCAATCGCCGATATCCCGCGCCGCCCCCCGTTTGTGACCGATGAGCGCCATCAGGCGGCGGTCGCGCCAGGCCTGCCGCTCGACGAGCGTGTCACGGCCGAGGCGCGCCTTGCGGTCGGTCTCGATGACCTCCATCACCGGTCCCGACCAGTCGACGCGGCGCTGCGTCGATGGGAACAGCCGCTCGTAGATGCCCTGGTAGCGCTCGGCATAGTCGCGCACGCCGCCCGGCGCGTTGAGGTCGATTGTCTCGAACGGCCCCATGAAGGACCAGCGCAGGGCGAGCCCCTCGCGCAAACCGATGTCGACATCCTCGGGACTGGCGACGCCGTCGGCGACGAGCCGGAAGGCCTCTTCGAGCAGCGCTCCCTGCAGCCGGTTCATGATGAAGCCGTCGATTTCGCGGCGCATCACGATGGGCGCCTGGCCGCAGCCGCGCATGAAGGCCTCGGCGCGCCCAACCGTTTCAGCCGATGTCCAGGGCGAGGGGACGACTTCGACGGCCGGCACCAGATAGGGCGGGTTGATCGGATGGCAGACGAGGCAACGGGCGCGCCCCTCGATGTGGTCCTGGAAGGCCGACGGCAGCAGGGCCGAGGTGGAACTCGCTATGACCGCCCCGGGAGGCGCGAGCCGGTCGAGATCGGCGAAGATGTCGCGCTTGAGATCGAGCTTTTCCGGCGTGTTCTCCTGGATGTGATCCGCCCCGTCGAGAGCCTCGGCCAGATCCGCGACATGGACCAGCCGGCGCCGGACCTCCGCAGGCGTCGCGCCGCCGAGGAGATCACTGCCTGCGAGGTCCGGCAGGACCTTGTCGATGAATCCGAGCGCCCCCGACACGGCGGCCGGCGCGACGTCCCATAGCCTCACCTCGTGCCCGGCGCGCGCGAAGCTGATGGCCCAGGCGCGGCCGACGAAGCCTGCCCCGATGATCGCCGTCCTCATTACCGATCCTCACGTTGCGGTCCCCGCTCGATTGCGGTCATGACCTCATTCGATGATGCTACCCCTCGATGAGCTGATTCGGAACGCCCGATAGGCCGGCGCCGATTGCGGCGGACGTGCGACACGGCATTGTCAGGGTGAGGTTTGTCTGGTAGCGTCCGAAGAATGACTAGGCCCATAGGCCCGGCACGGATTAGACTGAGAAATCAAACTATTAGGCGATCGCGAACAATTTTTGGTATCGTGATCCGGTAAATCATACTCGAAAGATATTAGCCTCTGGCACCGATTATATTTGGAGGGATAGATGCGCGGGAAGATCCTGCCGGCCGTAGTGGTGGCGACTGGGCTGTTTTTGCTGACGGCGCCGGTCTGGGCGAAATCGGTCGTGGTGAAGAGCGAGGCGCCGATCGTCACGGTGGACGTGCCCGACGGTTTCGCGTCGTCTGGGATCGACCATGGAATCGAGACCAAGACGCCGGATGAGGGGATCCTGGTCTGGATCGAGGTCATTCCCGCAGGCGACCTCGACGCGTTGCTCAAGGAGCATGACGCGTACTGGAAGTCGCAAGGGGTCGATCTCGGCGCTGCGCCGGCCCATGTGAACCAGGAGGTCGACGGCAAGAAGGTCGCCGCGACCGATTTCAAATCCGCCACCTGGAAGGGCGAGCCCACCGTCGTCCGCTATCTCCTGATCGATCCGGCGCTGCAATCAAAGAAAGTCATCGTCCTTTCCATGTGGGCCTCGCCCGAGGCCGACAAGGCGCATGACGCCGACGTCAACACGATGATTTCCAGCCTGGACGTCAAGGAATAGTCCAGACCGGGCCTTGAAGCCGTGGCCCAAGCAGGTTCGCTCGAACCTGCTTACACTTGAAAGTCAAGCAGCTTTGATTTCACTTAAAAAGTGAAATCAACCGTGGCTTTCGCCGCGCAAGGCTGCTGAGGGAGGCTGTCAATGCGGTGGTGGCTGCGCGGGCTGTTCGCCATGCTGTTCTTCGTCGGGCTTCATGCGGAGGCCTCGGCGGAAAACAAGCTCGCCTTCGTGGTCGGCATCAATGCCTATCAGCATCTGCCGCCAGAGGCGCAACTGCAGCGGGCAGCCTCCGACGCAGGTGCGGTCGGCGACACGCTCGAGGGCCTGGGCTTCACCGTCACCCGTGTCACCCAGGACGCCTCGCTCGACAAGATTCTCGGCGAGCTCGAACGCTTCACCCGGTCGATCCAGCCCGGCGACACCGTGCTGTTCTACTATGCGGGTCACGGCATCTCGCTCGACGATGGCAATTACCTCATCCCGTCCGACATTCCGCTGCTCGGTCCCAACGACGAGCGGATCGCCAAGCGCTACGCCATCGCGGAGCGCGAGGTGAAGCAGGATCTGCGGGCCGCGGGGGCGCGTGTCGCCATCGTGGTGCTCGACGCCTGCCGCAACAATCCGTTCCCGGCGCGGGGCACGCGGGCGATCGGCTCGGCCACCCGCGGGCTGGCGCGGATCGACGCGACGGACGGCGTCTATTCGCTTTATTCGGCGCGCGAGGGCCAGACGGCGCTAGACCGCCTGTCCGACACCGACACCGACCGCAACTCGGTCTTCACGCGCGTCTTCATCAAGGAGCTCAAGACGCCCGGCGTGAGCCTCAGCGAGCTCGGCGACATCGTGCGCGACGATGTCGCGGCGCTGGCCCGAAGCGCCAACGAGGAGCAGGTGCCGGCTGTCTCCAACGATCTGATCGGCGCCCGGTCGGTCTATCTGTCGGGACGTGTGCCGGCTTTGCAGGCCGTGCCCGCGGCCCCCGTGCCGATCCCGGCGGCGCCCGCCGCGGACGAGATCACCTGGGGCTTCATCAAAGGCACGAGCGATGCCGGAGAGATCGACGCCTTTCTGCAACGCTACCCTCGGTCACGCTTCCGGGACGAAGCCCAGGCGCGTCTCGCTCAACTCCAGCAGACCAGGATGGCGGCGCTGACCCCGCCTTCGCCGCAAGGCGATCAATCGATCGGCCGGACGACGGCGCCCGACGCGTCGCTCGCCGAATGCGACCGGCTGGCCGCCATGAGCTTCGACAGCACACGGCCGCCGGGTGTGGCGGGACGCGACAATCCGACCATGATCGACGGCCCGGCCGCGGTGCCGGCCTGCCGGCGGGCGCTGGCTACCGACCCGGACAATCCGCGCCTTAAGATGCAGCTCGGCATCGCGCTCGTTGCAAGCTTCAAGCCGTCCGGCCCCGGCATGAGCGCCATGCCCGACCCGACCCAAAGCCCGGAGGTCGTCGAGGGCAAGGGGTTGCTGAGGCAGGCCGCGGAACGCGGCAACGCGGCCGCCATGATGCTGTTCGGCGTGACGGTCGTGGAACTGCAGGGCGGGCCGCCGAACCCGTCGGAGACCGCTGAAGGGATCGACTGGATCAAGAAGGCGGCCGACAATGGCGTCGCCGTCGCCGACGACTATCTCGGCATGCTCTACGAGCACGGCCGCGGCGTATCGGCAGACAAGACGCAGGCGCTCGTCTGGTACCGCAAGGGCGCCGCCGCCGGGGAAGCGCAGGCCAAAGCCGATGCGGAGCGGCTCGGCGCGACGATGCCGGCCGATGCCGCAGGCGCGGCCGCCGAGGTGCCGGCCGGCCCGCCCGATCCGTCCATCGCCGAATGCGACCGGTTGGCGGCGCTTCAGATCGACCCCGGCCGACCGCCCGGTGTGCCGGGGATTTCAATCGACGCCATCAAGCCGGCGGATGCGGATTCCGCAGTGCGCGCCTGCCGCGGCGCCGTCGCGGCCCGACCTCAAGACCCGCGTCTCAGGATGCAGCTCGGCGTGGCCCTGATCCCGCAATACGAGGCCTCTAAGGGGCAGGGCGCACAGGAGATGGTCGCGAGTTTCCGGCAGGCCGCCGATGCCGGATATCCGGCCGCCATGGCCCTGCTCGGCGCCCTCTATGTCGGGGAGAACAGGGACGAGTTCAAGGACAAGAAGGCCGAGGGGCTCGCTTGGCTGCACAAGGCGGCGGATCGGGGCATAGGTCTCGCCATGGGTGTCCTCGGCGAGGCCTATGAGCGGGGCCTGGGGGTCGCCGTCGACAAGGCCGAGGCCCTTGCCTGGTATCGCAAAGCCGTTGCGGCCGGCTACCAGGATGCCGCGCGGGACGCGGAGCGTCTCGCCAAGACCATGCCGCCCGATGCGGGCGCCTCCCCCGCGGATGCCCGGGCCGCGGCCCCCGACCCGGCGGTGGCCGAATGCGACCGGCTCACGGCGCTCAAGACGGACTCGAATCGGCCGGGGGGTATCGCCGGCATCGACATCGATGCGATGAAGGTCCTCGATGCCGCCAAGGCGGTGCCGGCCTGCCGGGCCGCCGTCGCCGCGAGACCGCAGGATGCGCGGTTGAAGATGCAGCTCGGCGTGGCGCTGATCCCGCAATATACCAAATCCCCCAACGAGGACCATGCGGAGATGATTGCCGTGCTGCGGCAGTCTTCCGACATGGGCTACCCGGCCGCGATGGCCTTGCTCGGAGCATTCTATTTCGAGGAGCCCACGGAGGAGTTCAAGGACAAGCGGGCCGAAGGTCTCGCCCTGCTACGCAAGGCCTCGGACCAAGGCGTCGGCCTTGCCATGGGGATGTTGGGCGACGCCTACGAGCGCGGCTACGAAG
Organism: Lichenihabitans sp.; assembly: GCA_965277115.1. Lineage (GTDB taxonomy): Bacteria > Pseudomonadota > Alphaproteobacteria > Rhizobiales > Beijerinckiaceae > Lichenihabitans. The sequence continues at coordinate 72,732 of CBDIBY010000009.1, forward strand.
GTGTGCCGGAGGACAAGGTCCAGGCCCTGGCTCTCTATCGCAAGGCGGTGGCGGCCGGATATCCGGAGGCCGCGCGAGACGCCGAGCGCTTGGCCAAGGCCATGCCGTCGGACACGGGAACCGTCGCCGAGCCACCGGCCGGGCCGTCCGACCCTTCCGTCGCCGAGTGCGACCGGCTCGCTGCCTGGGCCGGCGACCCGACGAAGCCGGCCGATGTCGCCGGCGTCGAACCCGATGCGGTGGATGTGACCAAGGCCGAGCCGGCCTGCTCCGCCGCCGTCAAGGCGAGACCGCAGGACGCGCGGATGAAGTTTCAGCTCGGCTTGGCCCTGATGCGGAAATCGGGCAGCGAGAAGGCCCCCAGCCCGGAGACGCTTGCCGCGATCCGCGAGGCGGCAGCGGGCGGCGAACCGGCCGCGGCCCTCCTCATGGCCTTCTTCCTGATGAACGAGAGCAGCGGGACCTACGACCCCGCCGAGGGCCTGCGACTGCTGCGCAAGGCGGCCGAAGGCGGCGTTACCATGGCCGAGGTGCGGCTCGGGGATGCGCTGGCCTCGGGCGACCATGTGACCAAGGACCTTGCCGAAGCCAGGCTCTGGTACGGCAAGGCCGCGGCTGCAGGGAACAGCGAGGCGACCGCCGCCCTCCAGCGGCTCGACAAGGCAGACGGCGCCGCTGCGCCCTCCGGCGCCGCGCAGGACACACCCTATGTGCTGCCGGCGGGCGCGGTGCTGCAGCCTAAGCTCAATGCCGCCGCCCCGATCAATGCCGTGGCCTTCGCGCCCGACGGCCGCACGGCCCTGATGGGCGGCGACGGCGTGCTGGTGCTGTGGGACGTGGCGGGCGGCAAGGAGATCCGCAGCTTCGCCGGCCCGACCGGCAACGTGCGCTCCATACGCTTCCTGGGGGACGGGCAGACGGCCGTATCCGCCGGCTTCGACAATGTCGTGAAACTCTGGGACGTGACGACCGGGCAGCCGATCCGCGGTTTCGACAATCGCGACACCTGGGCGAACAGCGTCGCCGTTTCGCCCGACGGTCGGCTCGTCGCGGTCGGCAGCAGCGGCCCGGTCAACCTCTTGGATTTCTCTACCGGCCAGCTGACGCGCCAGCTCGTCGGCCACCGGAACTCCGTCAACAAGGCGGTCTTCTCGCCCGACGGACGCAGCCTGGCCTCCGCCAGCCGCGACCTGACGATCCGACTCTGGAGCGTGTCCGACGGGCGGCAGATCCGTCTCTTCAAGGGCCACAAAGGCTATGTCGAGGACGTCGCCTTCCTGCCGGGCGGCAAGACGCTACTCTCGGGCAGCGACGACAAGACCATGAAATTGTGGAACGTGGCGACCGGCAAGGTCATGCGAACCTTTGCGAGCCCGAGCGATATCTACGCCATCGCGGTCTCGGCGGACGGCAATACCGCGCTGTCCGGACACGAGGACGGAACCGTCAGGCTGTGGGACATCGCGACCGGACAGGTGCTGCGGCTGTTCGCCGGACACACCGGCGGGGTCGTCGGCGTGGCCTTCGCGCCCGACGGCCGCACCATCCTGTCGGGCAGCCGGGACGCGACGATGAAGCTCTGGAGCATCGGCAGCGGCCAGGTTCTCGCCACCTATTTCGCTTCGCCCGATGGCTGGGGCGCGTTCAATGCCGACGGGCTGTTCGTGACCTCGCGCGATCCCGGCGCGGCCCTGTCGCTGAAACAGGGCTCGTCCGACCTGCCGGCCGACGATCTCTTCTCCCACAACCGCAGGGATAATCTGCCGGACGTGCTCTCGTCCGCTCAATAGTCTGCGGCGCCGTGGCACCCGCGACCGGTCTTGGCGCGGCGGCCCCGGCCGGTCTATGACCTCCGCCATGCGAGCGGAGGCAGGTGTGGAGCGGATCGTCGACGGCCTCTATGGACTTCCGCCGGAGGGATTGGAGAACGCCGCGGCGGGCGCGATCCAGGTCTCGCCGCTGATCCCTGGCGCGGCGCGGCTCGAGGAGATCCGCGAAGGTTCGCTCGATCGCCTCGTCGTGGTGGCACCGCCCGGAACGGTCGAGCGCCGCCACGTCCTGGGGCTCGGCCTCAAGGCCGTAGCGCCCGGCGGCGAGGTGATCGTCATGGCGTCCAAGCTCAAGGGCGGCGCGCGCCTGGGGGATGAGTTGCGGGCCTTCGGCTGCGGCGTCGAAGAGAGCGCCCGGCGGCACCACCGGATCTGCAGAGTGGCGCGGCCCGCGCGGCTCGGCGGCGTCGAGGAGGCGATCGAGACCGGCGCGCCACGCTTCGTCGCGACCCTCGGGCTGTGGTCGCAGCCCGGCGTCTTTTCCTGGGATCGGATCGATCCCGGCTCGGCCATGCTGCTCGATCACTTGCCGGCGCTCTCGGGCCGCGGCGCCGATTTCGGCTGCGGCATCGGCGTGCTCGGCCGTGCCGCCCTTGGGTCGCCGAAGGTCACGGCCCTGACCGGGATCGATGTCGATCGCCGGGCGATCGACGCCGCGCGGCGCAATCTCGACGATCCACGCGTCGAGCTGCGCTGGCTCGACCTGCGGGCGTCGTCCCCTGGGCTCGATCGGCTCGATTTCGTCGTCATGAACCCGCCGTTCCATGGCGGCGGCGGGGCCGAGGAGCAGGATCTCGGCCGGATCTTCCTCCGCCGGGTGGCCGAGAGCCTGCGGCCGGGTGGCGTCCTCTGGTTCGTCGCCAATCGTCATCTTCCCTATGAGGCGGTGCTCAAGCCGCTGTTCAGACAGGTGCGGCCGGTGGCGGAGCGCGCGGGCTTCAAGGTCGTCGAGGCGCGCCGATGAGCAAGCCTCCCGCTACGCTGCGGCTCGACCGGCTCCTGGCCAATCTCGGCTATGGGTCGCGGCGCGACATCGAGGCCATGGCGCGCCGCGGGCGGATCAGCCTCGACGGTGCGCCGCTGGCCGACGTCGACCGGCGAATCGACATCGGAGCGGACCTATCCGAACGCCTCCGGATCGACGGCGAGCCCGTCGACCCACTACCGGGCCTCGTGCTGATGCTTCACAAGCCCTGCGGCGTCACCTGCTCACATAAGGAGGCGGGACCGCTGGTCTACGGGCTCCTGCCCGAGCGCTGGCGGCGGCGCGACCCGGCCTTGTCGACGGTCGGCCGGCTCGACAAGGAGACATCGGGCCTGCTCCTGATGACCGACGACGGCCACGTGCTGCATCGGATCATCGCGCCGAAGTCTCATGTGGCGAAGCGATACCGAGCGATCCTGGCTCGTTCACTGCGAGCCGACGCGGCGGCGATCTTTGCGAGCGGTGCGCTGATGCTCGACGGGGAGACAAAGCCGTTGCTGGCGGCGAGGCTCGACCGCCACGGGCCGACCGAGGCCAGCGTCACCGTGACCGAGGGGCGCTATCATCAGGTCCGGCGGATGTTCGCGGCGCTCGGCAACCACGTTCTGGCATTGCATCGGGAGGCGGTCGGAGGCCTCGTCCTGCCGCCGGATTTGGCACCCGGCCGCTACCGGGTCTTGCCGGCGCCGGAGATCGCGGCCATTTTCGCTGCGCCAGCCGCCGCCTCCGTAGCCGCGGACCAACCACAAGAGTTCGACACATGAGCGACGCGCTCCCCGACCGCCTGTCTACCGACCCTGAAAGTCCGCACTACGACGCGGGCCTGCTGGAACGCGGCATCGGCGTCAGGTTCAAGGGCGAAGAGCGCACCAATGTCGAGGAATATTGCGTGAGCGAAGGCTGGATCCGCGTCGCCGCCGGCCATGCCAAGGACCGGCGCGGGCGGCCGCTGACGATCAAGATCCACGGTCCGGTCGAGCCCTATGTGCGGGCGTCCGCGGGATGATGCCGCTCCTCGGAACCTGAGGGAACCGGTTTTCGTTTTCGACGCGATAACATCGAATGGGGAAGGATCCGCCGATGAGCGACGCCACCACCTATCACATCGTCGAGCATGACGGTGGCTGGGCCTATCGCCTCGACGGTGTCTTCTCCGAGACCTTCGCGACCCGCGAGGCGGCCGAACGTGCCGCGGAGGCGGCGGCCGCGGAGCAGGAGCAGCCGGGCGAGACCGAAGCCATCCTCTACCAGGACCGGGATGGCGGCTGGCACGAGGAACTCGCCCGGGGCGAAGATCGTCCCGAGGTCCATGTCGAGGAAGAGGGGCGCAGGCTGCGCTGAGCGCCGTAGGCCAACGAGTTGTTGATCGAGTGTCGATCTTCTCCGGCCCTCATTCGCTGCAGTCGCATAGCCGTGACGTCTCGGAAGGCAGCTGGCGGGTCAGATAGGCGACCTGGGTGCGGTTGGTCGCCGCCGTCTTCCGCATGATGCTGCGCACGTGGACCTTGACCGTGCTCTGACTGATGCCGAGCTCGTAGGCGATGATCTTGTTCTGCAGGCCGCGCTTGATTCGATGCAGCACATCCATCTCGCGCCCGGTCAGCGCGAGATCGCCGATGCCCGCGCTCCCATGCGGCGCGCATGGCGCGTTGTCGCTGCAGACGTCCAGCACGCAATCCGGCACGAAAATGCCGCCGGCAAGGACAAGGCGCAGCCCCGCGGCCGCCACGCGGGGATCGAGCGTCGCCGAAACATAACCGCGGAATCCCAGGCGCAGGACGCGAAGGGCGAGTTGAACATCGTCCTTGAGCGAGACGGCAACGATCGGTACGCTCGGGAAGCGCTCGTTGAGGCGCCTCACTCGCTGACGAAGGTTCTCCGGCCCCGCCTCCTGATCAGCCAGGATCCACATCACGAGATCCGGCTTGCGGCCGAGGGTGACCCGCGGGTCCGACATGCCCTCGATGACGAAGTCCCTCGCCGCCTCGCTCAACCGAATCCTGAAAGCCTCGCATTTGGCCGTCATGTCGTCGACGATGAGGATCCGATGCCGCGACGGAGACGATGTGGCGTTCAGGATAACGGGAACCTGATCGGGCGGGGCATGGTATGGATGATCCATCATCGATTCCGACTTCCGGCGGCGGACCATACCGTCACCTCCTCGCTGGAGCGCCCGCGCTTGGCAGTCGGACGTTCGCAAGATGCACCAAGAGGAAAGTGAGGCGGCGGCCCGAGAATGGTAAATACAACTTAAGATTGTATTTTATGAAATTACTCTCCTTTTGATCATTAATCCATCGCTATGACGTCGGCACCCGGCGCCGCTTGCCTAGAGATACAAATATGGACAACGAGATCTCGCTCAATTCTCTACAATTTGAACGATCCGACGGACCGCTTGGACGCCAAGCCCCCTCGAAAGATGCTCAGGCCGGCCCCAGCATCGCCTCGACCGTGACGTCGAGGCCGGGCGGATCGAGTTCAAGGATACCGGACGCGATGATGCGGGTGGCGATGGCATCGCCGTCGCGCCGGTGATGGATGACGACGCGCCGATCCGGGTCGACGATCAGATAGTGCCGGATGCTGGGCAAGGTGAAGTAGCCGACGAGCTTGCCGGCCTTGTCATAATTGCCGGTGCTCGGCGACAGCACCTCCACGATGATGATCGGATCCGGCACTTCCATGGCGTCGCCCCGCAGGCGGGGACCGCAATAGACGAGAGCATCGGGCTCATAGGCGGTCGCTTGGTCAATGCGGACCGTCATTCCGTCGGGCATGGCCTCGCAGGGTAGTGACCTCCGGTTGACGGCACCGGCCAGAGCCCCATGGGCGGCAGCTTTGGCTCGCGCATGCCGCACCCGCTCCGGCGCCATGGTGTAGACGCGCCCATCGACGAGCTCGTGCCGGCCGGGTCGGGCTTCCCCCCACACCAGGAACTCGTCGACCGTCATCCTCGGCTTCGGCCTCTCGGACATGGCATTATTCCGGGCCGAGCATGGCTAAGACCTCGACGTCGAGGCCGGGCGGATCGAGTCGAAGCATGCCATGTCCGGCGATCCGTGATCTGATTTCGTCGCCGTCGCGCCTATGGTGGACGACCACACGGCTGTCCGGATCGACCATGAGATAGTGCTGGATGCTTGGCACCGCGAAATAGCCGGTGAATTTGCCACCGGCATCGACATGGCGAGTGCCCGGTGACAACACTTCGACGACGATTACGGCATCCGGGATTTCGACCGTGTCGCCCGGGAGCGGTTTGTCGCAGCGTACCAATGCATCCGGCTCGTAGGCTGTGAAGCGATCAATCCGCACCGTCGCGCCGTCCGGCAGCATCTCGCAGGCCAATTCTGCCTTCCGGATGGCTTGGAACAAGGCCAAGGAGATGGAGAATTTGGTGCCCGTGTGCCGCACGCGCTCGGGTGCCATCGAGTAAGGCCGGCCGTCGACGAGCTCATGCCGGCCGGGTTGCGTTTCAGCCCAAGTGAGGAACTCGTCCACCGTCATCTTGGCGTTCGGCAGTTCGGACATGGTGAAGGCTACCACAATTCCCGTGCGAAAAGCACTCTCCCGGGATGGCGTGTGCTCCCGGGACGGCAGTGCGGGCGCTCAGGCCGCCAGGCTGCGCAGAACATAGTTCAGGATGCCACCGTTCCTGAAATATTCGAGCTCGTCCGCGGTATCGATGCGGCAGTAGACCGGCACGCGGGTCTCGCCACCTGCGTCCGAAGTGATGACGAGTTCCATCGTCTGGCGCGGCTTCAGGCCTTTGCCGAGGCCCTTGACGCTGACCGTCTCGTCACCCTTGAGGCCAAGCGTCTGCCAGGACGTGCCTTCCTCGAAGACCAGTGGCAACACACCCATGCCGACGAGGTTCGAGCGATGAATGCGCTCGAAACTCTGGGCGATGACGGCCCGGATGCCGAGGAGCTTGGTGCCCTTGGCGGCCCAGTCGCGCGACGAGCCCGTGCCGTATTCCTTGCCGGCGAAGACCACCAGCGGCACGCCCTCCTGCTTGTAGCGCATGGCGGCGTCGTAGATCGGCATCTCCTCGCCGCTCGGCTGATGGTGCGTGACGCCGCCCTCGACGCCCGGCACCATCTGGTTCTTCAGCCTTATGTTGGCGAATGTGCCGCGCATCATCACCTCGTGGTTGCCGCGCCGCGTGCCGTACTGGTTGAAGTCCTGCGGGCGGACCTGATGATCGAGCAGGTAGCGCCCGGCCGGCGACGAGGCCTTGATCGAGCCCGCCGGCGAGATGTGGTCGGTCGTGATCGAATCGAGGAAGAGCCCGAGGATGCGCGCGTTCTCGATGTCGGTGACCGGTGCCGGCTCCTTCGTCATGCCCTCGAAGTAGGGCGGGTTTTGCACGTAGGTCGAGCCCGGACTCCAGCGGAAGGTCTCCCCGAGCGCCACCTCAATGGTCTGCCAATGGACGTCGCCCTTGAACACGTCGCCATAGCGCTCGGCGAAGATGGTCTTGGTGATCGCGGTCCGATGCAGGTCGGCCACCTCCCGCTGCGACGGCCAGATGTCGCGCAGATAGACCGGACCGGCGGTGCCCTCGCCGAGCGGTTCGCTTGAGAGGTCGAGGTCGAGCGACCCCGCCAGCGCATAGGCCACGACGAGCGGGGGGGAGGCGAGGTAGTTGGCCTTGACGTCCGGATTGACGCGGCCCTCGAAGTTGCGGTTGCCCGAGATGACGGCGGCGGCCACGATGTCGTTGTCGTTGATGGCTTTCGAGATTTCGGGCGACAGCGGACCGGAATTGCCGATGCAGGTCATGCAGCCGTAGCCGGCGAGGTTGAAGCCGAGCCGGTCGAGGTCGGCCTGAAGGCCCGTAGTTTCGAGATAATCGCCGACCACCTGGCTGCCGGGCGATAGCGAGGTCTTGACCCAGGGCTTGGTCTTCAGGCCCGCCCTGACGGCGTTGCGGGCCAGGAGGCCCGCGCCGATCATCACGGCCGGATTGGACGTATTGGTGCAGGAGGTGATGGCGGCGATCACCACGTCGCCGTGGCCGAGGTCGAAATTCTTGTCCTCGACCGGGAAGCGCTCAGTGGCGGAGGCGACCTTGTAGTCGTTAGCGAGCGCGGTGCCGAAACTCGCCTTGGCGGATTCGAGCGCCACGCGGTCCTGCGGGCGCTTGGGGCCGGCGAGCGATGGCATGACCTCGCCGAGGTCGAGCTCCAGCGTCTCGGTGAAGACGGGCTCGGTGGCGGCGGAGCGGAACATCCCTTGCGCGTTGGCATAGGCCTTGACCAGCGCGATGCGCTCGTCCCCTCGGTTCGACGTGTCGAGATAGGCGATAGTCTCGGCATCGATGGGGAAGAAGCCGCAGGTTGCGCCATATTCCGGCGCCATGTTGGCGATCGTAGCGCGGTCGGCGAGCGACAGGCCGTCGAGGCCGCCGCCGTAGAATTCGACGAACTTGCCGACGACGCCGAGCTTGCGCAGCATCTGCGTCACCGTCAGCACGAGGTCGGTCGCGGTGCGGCCTTCCTTGAGCTTGCCGGCGAGCCTGAAGCCGACGACCTGCGGTAGCAGCATGGAGAGCGGCTGGCCGAGCATCACGGCCTCGGCCTCGATACCGCCGACGCCCCAGCCGAGCACCGACAAGGCATTGACCATGGTGGTATGCGAATCGGTGCCGACGAGCGTGTCCGGATAGGCGAGGTTGACCGTCTTGCCGTGATGCTCCTCCTCGCGCGTCCACACCGTCTGCGCGAGATATTCGAGGTTGACCTGGTGGCAGATGCCGGTGCCGGGCGGCACCACGCGGAAGTTCGAGAAGGCCTTCTGGCCCCAGCGCAGGAAGCGGTAGCGTTCGCCGTTGCGTTCGTATTCGAGCTCGACGTTGGCGTCGAAGGCTCTGGGCGTGCCGAATTCGTCGACGATGACCGAATGGTCGATGACGAGGTCGACCGGCACCAGCGGATTGATCTTGGCGACGTCGCCGCCGAGCGTCTGCATCGCGTCGCGCATCGCCGCGAGGTCGACCACGGCCGGCACGCCGGTGAAATCCTGCATCAGCACGCGGGCAGGGCGGAAGGCGATCTCCTTCTCGTCCTTGCCGCGCTCGTCGAGCCAGGCCGCGACGCTCAGAATGTCGGCCTTGGTGACGCTGCGGCCGTCCTCGTGGCGCAGCAGGTTCTCGAGCAGGACCTTCATCGAATAGGGGAGCCGCGAAATGCCTTCGAGCCCGTTCTTCTCCGCCTCGGGCAGCGAGAAGTAATCATAGGTTGCCGTTCCGGCATCCAGGGTCCGGCGGCAACCGAAAGAATCGAGCGAGGGCATGCGGCGTCCTTGGCGAGCGGGGAAGATTGGATTGGCTCCACTATAGATATTCGCGTGCTGCGCCGCTACACGGGACGTGCATTACAGCATGGCGGGGCGCGCGATTTTGGGTCTCAGGCTCGAGGTGAGGGATCTTGCGGCCGAGCGCGGCGGCCGGCCGCTCTTCGCCGGGCTGTCGTTCACCCTCGCCGCCGGAGAAGCGCTCGGCATCACCGGCCCGAACGGCGCCGGCAAGTCCACGCTGCTGCGCATTGTCGCGGGCCTGCTGCCGCCGGCCGAGGGGACGCTCGTGCTCGATCCCCCCGATGCCGAGGACGAGGACGCACCTTTGCGCGAGCGGGCGCATTACCTGGGCCATGCGGATGCGCTCAAAGGCGCCATGACGGCTGTGGAAAACCTGGGTTTCGCAGCGGCCGTGGCGGCTCGCCCGGCGCTTTCGCCGGTCGAAGCATTGCGCAGGTTCGGCCTCGCCCATGTCGAGGACCTGCCCTGCGCCTATCTGTCGGCCGGCCAGCGCCGTCGCGTCGCCTTGGCACGCCTCCTCGTTGCGGCGCGCCCGCTATGGCTGCTCGACGAGCCGACGACGGCGCTCGACGCCGCCTCGCAGGCGGTGTTCGGGACGGTGATGCGCGACCACCTCGCCGCCGGCGGCCTCATCGTCGCTGCGACGCATGCGCCGCTCGGGCTCGATCCGCTGCGCTCGCTGGCCCTGGGCTCGGCGTGATCCGGAGCCTTGCCGCCGTCTTCCGGCGCGATCTCCTGCTGGCGCGTCGCATCGGCGCCGGCGGCGCGACGGGCGTGGTGTTCTTCCTCAGCCTCGTGACGGTGGTGCCGTTCGCGGTGGGTCCCGATCTCAATCTCCTCTCCCGGATCGGGCCGGCGATCCTGTGGATCGCGGCGCTGCTGGCGAGCCTGCTCGGGCTCGACCGGCTGTTCGGATCGGACAGCGAGGACGGGGCGCTCGACCTGCTGCGCGCGAGCCCGGCGCCGCTCGAACTCGTGGTGGCGGTCAAGTGCCTGGCGCATTGGTGCGCCACCGGCCTGCCGCTGGTGCTCGTCTCGCCGCTGTTCGGGCTGATGCTGGCGCTCGACGGGCCGGCGCTCGGTGGGGTGGCGCTGACGCTCCTCGTCGGCACCCCGGCCTTGACCGCGCTCGGCGCCATCGGGGCGGCGCTGACCGTGTCGCTCAGGCGCGGCGGCCTGCTGCTCTCGGTGATCGTCATGCCGCTGACGATCCCGGTGCTGATCTTCGGCGTCTCGGCGGCGGTGGCGGCGCAAGGCGGCACGGTGCCCTTCGGCCTGCCCTTCACCGTGCTCTGCGGGCTGGCGCTGCTCTGTGTCGCCGGAGCGCCCTTCGCCGCCGCGGCGGCGCTGAGGCTGACGGTGGAGTAGGTGTGCGGCCAACCGAGACGGGAGATCGAAATACGATTGAGTAAGCTGTCACCGTAATTCCGAGACGGGAGATCGAAATACGATTGAGTAAGCTGTCACCGTAATTCGTAATTCCGTAATTCCGGGCATCACTTTCGCCACGTAACGACCGACGAAGCCGCGTAATTCCACGCGGCGCCGACCAGAATGCCGCACATGCCGGACAACCACCAAGAGTAGTTCTGCCGGAAAATGAAGTTAGCGATGCCGACGTTTGCAACGGCGCCGACCGAACAAACGGCATAAAATGTCAAAAGACCGAAAAGCACCGGGAAGCACCCGCGGATGCGCCTATCGTAATAGGTCAGCAAGTTGTTGAGAAAGAAATTGCCAGTCATGGCAGTCATTGTGGCCAGCGCCTGTGCGACGACAAACGAGACACCAACGTGAACCGCCTCGGCGAGAATGATCATGTGCAGTCCGATCCCGCTGACACCGACGGCCATAAAGAGGATGAAACGAGCGGGAATCCAGCGTCCCACCAGCTTGTCGATGAGCAACAACAAGTAGTCGAGCACCACGAGCGCGTCGAGCTTGCTTTCGCCATAGATACGGGTGCCAAACCTGTAGGGTAGCTCGCGGATCCGGAGGTCGGCAGATGACGAAGCAATAATGTCGAGCAAGATCTTATAGCCCTGCAGCGAGAGGCCACGCACCGCAGAATTGAATGCTTTTTGCTCAACCATGAAAAAACCGCTCAAAGGATCACTGAGCATGTGTTCTTTGAGGATGATGCGCGATAGGCGAGTTGCGATCCGGCTGATGCTCTGTCGCTGGCTGCCCCACTCGCCGAACCCACCCTCTTTGGCATAGCGCGACCCTACCACCAAGTCAGCCTCGTCCCGGCGCAGCATCTCCAACATGGGAGCGAGGAGCCTCTCGTCGTGCTGAAGATCGGCGTCCATAACGGCGACATAGGGGGCAAAGGTGCTTTGGATGCCTTCCACCACGGCCGAGGAAAGGCCACGCCGACCGAGGCGCCGAATGCAGCGAAGGCGCGGGTTTCCTCGACAGGCTTCTTCGAGCCGCGCCACGGTGCCGTCGGTCGAGTCATCATCCACGAAGATGGCTTCCCACTGCAGCTCGCGAAGGGCCGTTTCGAGTCTTTTTAGAAGGATGTCGATATTTTCGCGCTCGTTGAACGTCGGAATAACGATGGCGAGCTCGGCCGGGAGGTTCTCGGTGCGGGTCAATATTTCGTGCTGAAGCTGAAGCATAAAGGGTGTCCGAGTAGCCGGTGTAGGCCTACATTCCTACTGTTGTTGCTGGTCACAGCCAAACAGCTGTTCAATCCTGCGCACTAGAACGGTGATGCGCGATATCCGCGGCAGATCCGCTCGAAGAAGACACCCGCGTTCCGGCCGTCATGAAAGACTTTATGCTCCTCGAGAGGGCTGAGCGACTCGCATTGGGCAGCAATCAGCGGCAGGTCGAAATTGGAGGCGTGGTAGGACAGCAGTACGAGGGTCCGCCCCTGCCTTTCCAACGGATTGTTCCAGAATTGGTACATGACGCCGCCTTTGCCGCCAAACAACCCTTGCGAATCGACATCGGGACGAACGCCATCAGGTCCACGACCGTAGAAGGCCATTTCGCTTGCAAGATTGTAGTGTTCCAGGCCGACAAAAACCGGTCGCTTGCCGGTATCACGCGCGATCGCGCCACCGATGCTGGCGACCTGCCGGCCGAAGTCGGGCCATCCCATCGGCACCTGGAGCGTGGGCGGGCCCGGTATGCCTGGCAATCCAAGGACGAGGTAGTGCAGCATGGCAGCGTAAAGCACGAGGAACGTCGCGGCCGTCGCCGGCCAGGCCCGCCGAACCCATGGCATGAGCCAGACGTTCAGCCGGTCCCGGCCTCCATCGCCGCCTTTGACAATATCGGCGGCGACCGCCGGCAGCAGTGCCAGCCACGCGGGGCCGGTCCAATTCAGCATCGGAGTGTGCCTCACGCTGAAGACCACGAACACTCCGATCGGCACCACTGCAAGGATCGTCATGAACCGCTTCCGGCGCATGTCCGCTTGGTCGCCGGTCGGGCGCCGGATCAGGATCAGGATAGCGGCAAGCACGCCCGTCGGCGTCAGCAGCACGAGCACGTCGGCGACAAGCGCCGGCCAGCCGAAATGCGCCTTCGACGCGATCCGCCGCGACCCCTGAAAGACGAATGAGGCCCACTGATGCTGAGCACCCCAGACGATAACTGGAGTAAACAGGACCGCGGCAAGCGCCATGGCGAAATAGGGCTCAGGCCGCCGGAACCAGCGCCGTGCCTTCGGATCGATGACGGCGAAGAGCAGCGCTGCCGGGCCTAGAAGCGCGATCGTGTACTTCGACAATAGGCCTAGCCCGATACTCGCGCCGACGCCCCACCATGCGGCGCGGCGCTCGCCGAGCATCGCCCGCTCGAAAAAGTAGAGCGCAGCCGCCCAGGCTGCAGCCAGCGGCGTGTCGGGGAGCATGAAAAAGCTGATGCCGAAAAAGTACGGAAGGATGGCGATGAGCAGCACCGTCACGAAGGCCGTCGGGCGGCCAAACAGGTTGCGCGCCAGCGCAAACCCGAATCCGGCGATGACCAACCACAAAAACGGGGCAAAGAAACGAACACCGAAGGCGTTGTCGCCGAACACGGCGGTGCTGGCGGTGATCAACCAAGCCACCATTGGCGGGTGATCGAGATAGCCCAGCGCCGGATGCTGCGCGTAGTTCCAGTAATAGGCTTCCTCCGGCAACAGCGCCGTTTGGCCGATGTAGACCAGCTTAAGTGCAAACGTGAAGAGGCAGACGGCGATGCAGGCGTCGCGCCAATGCGTCGCGGGTGTCGTACCAGCGGATCTCGCGCGGAATGCAACAAATTTGTTGCCGATGGAAGTTATCGCAGCGCTGGCCGCGATACCGGGCACGATGGCGAGCTGCGGAACGATCCCGACCTTTTGGCTGGCGAGCGCGACGACGCCTCCTCGAAACAGTGCAGCCGCCATGGCCAGCGTGACGAACCAGAGGAGGACCCTGCGCGGCTCCGCGATCTCGTCTAGCTTCAGGCTCGATCGGGCTTCCGCGAAGAAGGCAAATACCGCTGCGAACGCAAAGCTTGCCAGCTGCGCCCCACCCAGGCCGACATGCAAGAGCAGCAGGATCTGGAACGTTGCGAAGTCGATCCCGATGGGTAGTATTGCGACGGTGACTGACCGTATCCGAACGTCACTCAACCCCTCAGACGACATCCTCTGCCTCAGTCTGGCGTCTTCGCCGAGTGTTCATCGCTGCGATCCAGTTTTCCCGGTGCCAACACCGTGCGCCGATATGTCCGGTCATCGGACTGGCAGGAGTGGTTACCCGGTCCACTGGTGAATTTCCATGTAGATGGGCGCTCAATTTGTTTGAATGCTCTTTCTCGGATGGAATACTACCGTGACAGCCGAATGGCGGGCCACTGTAGCCGCAACGTATCTCGACCAAGCTGACAGCCGACGGAAGGGTTGTCAAACGGCGTCGAGCTTTGGTAGCGGGCTGTCCGTTCGAAATTTTGGCTTAACGAAGGACGAGTGCGGCGCCCGCAATGAGCAGAATAGCGCCAAAAAGTCGTGATGGATCTGCCGCTCGCTGAACGAGGCCAAAGATACCAAAACGATCAAAGACGATTGATGAGAGCATCTGCCCCGCGATAAGGAAACCCACGAAAGATGCAGCGCCCAATCGCGGCAGCAACAGAATGGAAACGCCGATGTAAATCGTCCCGAACAAGCCTCCGGTCCAAGCCCACCAATGGCTTCGCGCAATAATCGTTGAATTCGGGAATGGCTCATTCGTCGCGAGGGCCAACGCCAACATACACAACGTGCCGCCGAGATAGCTGACAAAACCCGCCCAGGCTGCCGAGTGTAGCGCCAGCCTAAGGTTGGTGTTCACGGCTTGCTGTACGACGAAGCTAATTCCCGCGATCATCGCGAAGAGAGCTGGGAGTAACCAAGTCAGCATCGGCCCGCTTCCTGTACGGCCCCCGCTTCTTCGCGAGCGCCTCGGCAGCTTCCACCCGGGCGACAATATCCGCAACTTCCCGACGCCGGTCCGACACGCCAGCGGCCATGACTGCGAGCGGGGTCGGGCCCCTCGGATTTCAGACGGACCCTCTACCGTCGCTCTGCCGAACGCCGGCCATTTCGCAATCCTGTTACCGCAATCCGAGGCAGGAGGCGGAGGACGAAAGGAAGGTCCATGAGACCGAAAGGCCCGGCGGGCGCGGCGCCCTTCAGGGTGGATCTGTCCGGAGCCGTTATGCGGGGCCAAGGCGATCACCGCGGCAAACCGCTTATGATCTTGCCGCATTTGCGCTAGAGAAATGGGTCTCGGCGGTGATGGAACCGATATCGCGCCGCTCCGCAGGCTGTTCGGGTCGGTCCATGTACGTCCTCGCCAATCCCCAGAACTTCATGCGGCTCTCGGGCCGCGCCTTGCCCTGGCTCGTCGGCCTGTCGGCGCTGACACTCGTCGGCACCCCGGCCTTGACCGCGCTCGGCGCCATCGGGGCGGCGCTGACCGTGTCGCTCAGGCGCGGCGGCCTGCTGCTCTCGGTGATCGTCATGCCGCTGACGATCCCGGTGCTGATCTTCGGCGTCTCGGCGGCGGTGGCGGCGCAAGGCGGCACGGTGCCCTTCGGCCTGCCCTTCACCGTGCTCTGCGGGCTGGCGCTGCTCTGTGTCGCCGGAGCGCCCTTCGCCGCCGCGGCGGCGCTGAGGCTGACGGTGGAGTAGCTCGGTTCCTCCGACCTCGTATGCCGTGTCAAAATTGCTCGATCGTCTGTAATTCGACAATTCGAGGCTTGGCCCCACGGCGCCCGAAGACATCTCGATTACAATCCTCGAACAAGGCGGATCGACTGTGCTTGTTCGCGTCGTGTCTGGTGCTTGCGCCGTCGAAGTGCTTGGTGAGATCGACTGGAAGGATCGTCACCTACGATCTATCGCGCCCTTATTGGAGGGCTCAGTGGGCAGTAACTACATCCGCGTTGCTGTTCAAGGCCGAGAACGGCCAATGGGTAGCGCGCGATTCGAACGGCCGGATCGTTGATCCTCACTGAACATCGGGTTTCAACGATTCCCAATTTGGTCCGATAGTCAATTCCGCGCGATGATCTCGGCGCCGCAATGCACGACGGCCGGCGCCGGTGCCTGCGACCTGCGCCGGCGGATGAAGGCTGCGCGCCGCCGCCGGGAGCGCCGTCTCGGAAAGGCCGCGATCTCGTCCTGCGATCCATCGAGACCCCAGGGCGTGACGCCGTCGCTGCGCTCGATCAGCGTCGGCAGGCCGAAATAGGCCGCCCAGGCACGCCAGTCGGCCCAGATGTCGCGATCGTCGAGAGCCTCGCGGAGCGTGACCGAGAGGTCGGCATCGCGATGTTCGAGCCGCAGCTCGTAATAGGCGCGGCCGGCGTCGTCGGGCTTGAGCGCGACGCAGACGCCCTCGTAGGCGTCGACCGGCACCGAGAGACGCATCGCGACGCCCGCGAGGCTACGCTCGATCGTCACCCGGTCGGCGGAGAGATGGACGCGCCGACTTCGGCTGTCGGCCCGCGAATCGGCCAGGATCAGGTCGATCGGCCGGCCGGCACGGGGGAAAGGGAGCTCAGCGAAAGCACAAGACATCGGACGCCTCATTTGTCGCGTGTCCCGCCTGGAGGCGGGCGAGAGTTGACCTCTTCGATGGCTCCGAGCTTCGTCCCTGGCCCCCTCCAGGACCCTAACGGGAAGGGTGAAGCCTCTGTGAATGCGGGGGTTTCACCGACTTTTCACGCACCATGGCTGCCGCTTGACTGACGCGACCGTTAAAGACTTTGCGTTCCTGCGCAACCGACCATTAACCTCGTGGTGGCCGCTGACGCTCGGCCGCGTCGCAGCTCCGGTTCGGCCGGGCCCGCGAAGGGCTGCGGCCTCGCTTGCGCTCGCGCCGAGGCGCGGGTACAGCGGCAGTCACGGTCCTTGCGACGCCTGTGCCGCGAGCCGATCCCGCCCGAGAGACGCCGCGCCGCCGTGACCACCATCGATTGCACCGACAGGGATGCCGTTCTCACACTGCTGATCGAGGCTGCGTTGGCCGGCGGCGAGATCGCCATGCGCTATTTCCGGCCCGGCGCCGAGACGGCGGCGCGCATCGACTACAAGCATGGCGGCTCGCCGGTGACCGAGGCCGATATCGAGGTCGACCGCTTCCTGCGGGACAAGCTCTGCGCGGCGCTGCCGGAGGCAGCCTGGCTGTCGGAGGAGACGGCCGACGACCTCCGGCGGCTCGATTTCGCGCATGTGATCGTGGTCGACCCGATCGACGGGACGCGCGGCTACGTCGAGGGCGACCGGCGCTGGGCGGTGTCGATCGCTCTCGTCGCCGAAGGCCGGCCCGTAGCGGGCGTCGTCCATGTCCCGGCCACGGGACAGACCTATACGGCCAAGCTTGACGGCGGCGCCCGGCGCAACGCAACCGAGATCCGCGCCACGCAGCGCGGGCTCCTGCCCGGTGCCACGCTCGCGGCGCCCGCAGGCTTCATCAGGCCGCTCGTCCGGGACGTGCCCGTCAGCCTCGGCGACAAGGTCCCCTCGCTCGCCTGCCGCTTTGCGGCCGTGGCGGCGGGCGACATCGATTGCGCCGTGGCCTCCCCCAATGCGCATGATTGGGACATTGCGGCGGTCGACCTCATCCTGCACGAGGCCGGCGGCCTGCTGTCGGCGAGCGACGGGTTGCCGCTGACCTACAACCGGCGCCAGCCACGCCATCCGACGCTCTACGCCGCCGGGCTCGAGCTTCACCCGGCGCTGCGCGCCGCCGGGCGTCGCTCGCTCTCCAGCGGCGCCTGACGGCCGGGCGGTTGTGGCGGACGTCGCCGCGTCGGGAGGACGCACCGGACTAAGCAGCCTTGCGTGGCGAGAGCCACGATTGATTTTGCTTTTTCGAAGCAAAACCAATGCTGCTAAACGTTTCTAAGTGTAAGCAAGCTCGCACGAGCTTGCTTAGAGCATGATCGGCTCTTGCCGATCTGCTCCAGCTTTCAAAGAGCGAGCACATCCATCGGTTTAGGATCGCGCGAAGTGAGTCCACCTAAACCGATCGGGCTCCAATGGTTGCAGGATTCGATCATGGCTGACACGCGGACGAAGCAATTGCTCCATCTGGTTTTCGGCGGCGAGCTCAAGGAACTCGGCGGAACCGAGTTCCGCGACCCCGCCAAGCTCGACATCGTCGGCATCTTCCCCAGTTACGCCAGCGCCGAGCGCGCCTGGCGAGCCCGCGCCCAATCCTCCGTCGACAATGCGATGATGCGCTATGTCATCGTCCACCTGCACCGCTATCTCGATCCCGCCGCGGGCGGGCAAGCCCTCTCGGTGGGCCGTCCCTGACCATGCCATGCTGAAGACGCTCGGACGAAGCCGCGCCGTTCTCGAAACCGCGGGCGCGCTGGCGAGCGGCTATCTCAAGCTCGTGCGGACCACCAACAGCTTCGTGCAGGAGCCGTCAGGCTTCCTCGACGCGATCGGCCCGGAGCTACCCGTCATCGTCGCCATGTGGCACGGCCAGCATTTCATGATCCATTATGCTTGGCCGCCCGGCGCCCGGGTGGCGGCCTTGATCTCGCGCCACGAGGACGGCGAGATCAACGCCATCATCTTGCGCCATCTCGGGGTCGAGGCCGTACGCGGCTCGGGCGGCAAGGGCGCCGAGAAGACCCGTCAGCACAAGGGCGCCGCGGCGTTGCGCGACCTCGCCCGCAAGCTCGACGCCGGCACGACGGTGGTGATGACGGCCGACATCCCCAAGATCTCGCGCCGCGCCGGCCCCGGCATCGTGGCCTTGGCCCGCATGACCGGCCGGCCGATCTATCCGCTCGCCGTCGTCACCAGCCGCCGGTTCGATTTCCGCTCCTGGGACCGGGCGAGCCTCGGCAAGCCCTTCGGCCGCGGCGCTATGGTGCTGGGCGACCCCGTCCGCGTCGAACGGCAGGCCGATCCTCAGGCGTGCGAGGCGGCGCGGCTCGCCGTCGAGATCGGGCTCGACCGGGTCCACGCCAGGGCCTATGCGCTCGTCGGCGACGAGGATCCGGGCCGCCGGGCGGCGTCGCCCGCCCACGTGTCGGCGTGATGCTCTCCCCGCTCCATTCGCTCTATCGCGGGCTCACGTCGGTGGCCGAACCGCTGGCGGGGCCGCTGCTCGACTGGCGCCTCAAGCGCGGCAAGGAGGAGGCGGCGCGGCTCGGCGAGCGGCGCGGTCATCCGGGCCGGCCGCGGCCGCGCGGACGCCTTGCCTGGCTGCATGGCGCGAGCGTCGGCGAAAGCGTCGCGCTGCTGCCGCTCATCGATGCGCTCGTCGCGGCCGGGCTGCACGTGCTCGTGACGACCGGGACAGTGACCTCGGCCCGGGTCCTGGCCGGCCGTCTGCCGGGCGGCGTCACCCACCAATATGTGCCGCTCGACTTCGCCAGCTACTGGCAGCGCTTCCTCGACCACTGGCGGCCGGATCTGGTGCTGCTGGCCGAATCGGAGCTCTGGCCGAACCTCGTCCACGCGGTCGGGCGGCGGGGATGCCCTCTCGTCCTGGTCAATGCACGCCTGTCGGAACGCTCCGCCCGCCACTGGCTGCGCGCCGAAGGCCTGATCCGCACGATGCTCGGACAGGCCAATCTCTGCCTCGCCCAGGCCGAGGCCGATGCGGCCCGCTTCCGCCGCTTCGGCCTCGACGACGTGCGCGTCACCGGCAACCTCAAATATGATGTCGTTCCGCCGCCGGCCTCGGCCGAGGAGGTGAGCGGGCTCGCCGCCTCGATCGGCACGCGGCCGGTCTGGCTCGCCGCCTCGACCCATGCGGAAGAGGAGACCCTGCTCATCGACACCCACGAGGCGGTGCGCCACGATCATCCAAACCTCCTCACCCTCGTCGTGCCGCGTCAGCCCGTGCGTGGCGCGGCCATCGCCGCGGCGGCCGCGGCTCGCGACATTCCAGTCGCGTTGCGCAGCCGAGGTCAGCCGATCGGGCCGGCCGGGATCTATGTGGCGGATACGATCGGCGAGGTCGGCCTGTTCTACCGCCTGGCCGACCTCGTCTTCGTCGGCAAGTCGCTCGGTGGCGGCGGCGGCCAGAGCCCGATCGAGGCGGCAAAGCTCGGCAAGACGGTGCTGCACGGTCCGCGGGTCGAGAACCTGCGCGACGTCTATGCGCTGCTCGACGAGGCCGAGGGCGCGCTCGAGGTGGCCGATGCGTCGAGCCTGGCCGAGACCGTGTCGAGCCTGCTCGCCGACCCGGCGCGTCTGCGCCGTATCGCGCGGGCGGCGATCGAGACGATGCAGCGGCATAGCGGGGCCACCGCGCGGACGATCGAGGCGCTCGCTCCCTACCTTCCCGGCACGCCGATGCGCCGCCGGGTGTCCTGATCGTGATCGAGACGCCGCGCTTCTGGTGGCGGCCGGATCAGGTCTGGGCGAAGCGTCTGCTGGCGCCCGCCGGCGCGCTCTATGGCGCCGTCACGGCACAGCGCATGGCGCGGCCCGGCCGGCGACTCGACCGGCCGGTGATCTGCGTCGGCAATCTCGTCGCCGGCGGTGCCGGCAAGACGCCGACGGTTCTCTGGCTCGTCGAGCGGCTTGTCGGGCGCGGCCAACAGCCCGCTGTGCTGTCGCGCGGCTATGGCCGGCAGAAGGGTGACATCGACGAGGTGATCAGGGTCGATGGCGAGCGTCACACGGCGCACCAGGTCGGCGACGAGCCGCTGCTGATTGCCCGCGCGGCCCCCTGTTTCGTCTCGGCCGACCGCCGTCGGGCGGCGCAGGCGGCGATCGCGTCGGGCGCCACGCTGCTGCTCCTCGACGACGGGCTGCAGAACCCGAGCCTCGCCAAGACGGCGGCGATCGCCGTCGTCGACGGCGCGACGGGGATCGGCAACGGCGCCTGTCTGCCGGCCGGCCCGTTGCGCGCGCCGCTCGGGCGGCAGCTCCCCTTCGTGTCGCTGCTGCTGGTCCTGGGCGACGGGGCGGCGGGCGATGGCGTCGCGGCCGAAGCCGGCCGTCGCGGCATCGCGGTCGCACGCGGAGAACTACGGCCCGGTGCCCAGGCCCTGCAGGCGCTGCACGGCCGCAGGCTCGTGGCCTTCGCCGGCCTCGGCCGCCCGGAAAAATTCTTCCGCACGCTGGAGGATGCCGGGCTCGACGTCGTCGGACGGTCGAGCTTCCCCGACCATCACCTCTTCGGAGCCGCCGACCTCGCCCGGTTGCAGGCCGCGGCACGCCGGGCCTCCGCCGACCTCGTCACGACGGAGAAGGACCGGGTCCGGCTTCCGCGAGACTTCCCGACGCTTACACTGCCGGTGAGCCTCGACGTCACGGACCCCGCACCCCTCGACGCCATGCTCGCTCGGGCATTAGAGCAGTATCGGATCAGATGGAATCGCATCGCAATTCCATCCCGATGAAACTGCTCGTGTTTGGAACTGGAGCAGTTCGGCAACAGCCGAACATGCTCTGGCGCTCACGCCCAGGGCTTGATGCCGAGCCGCATCAGCTTGGCCTGCGGGTTGGCGTAGGCCTCCTGGCGCTCGACATTCCAGTAGCGGACCTCGTCGAGCGGGATCGGCGCGCCGGTCACGCCGCATCGCACGAAGCTGCCCGGCCGGACGACCCTGAATTCGCCGTCGCCATATTCGATTTCGGCCTCGGCGGCCATGACGGGGCGGCGCTCGTAACGGTTCATGACTGCCATGGTCGAAAGGGACGCGCCATGGGTGCCGCACGTCCATCGCACGGGATGTCACATAATCGAAAAGCGCACGCAAGCTGAGTTTCGTCGCACGCCCGCGGCGTCAGAACAGCGACCCCTGTCCCGAACCCGCCGGACGGAGGGGGCGGGGGGCGGTGCGGCTACGCGATCGCTTTCTACCCCCCACCTGGGTCGTGTCGGCCGTCGGCATGTCCATATCGGGGCCGGCCAAGACCGCCGCATGCAGCGCGCCCTCGTCGACGTCGATGGTCAGCACCGTTCCGGGCGGCGCGTCGACGGCACGGCGCAGCGGCAGGCCGGCGGCGTCGCGCACCAGGGCGTAGCCTCGCCCGAGCACGCTGCGGTAGCCGAGGCTCTGAAGCATCTTGGCGGCGCCGTCGAGGCGCTCCTGCCGTCGCGACGAGGCCGTGGCCGTGGCGCGCGCCAGCCGGGGCGTTAGGGCGTCGAGCCGAGCGCGCCGGGCGCGCAGATCCTGCATGATCAAGGCGAGGCGTGCCTTGAAACCCACCTCCAGGCGGGCCGAGGCCGAGGCGAGGCGCTGCCGGCGGCGGTCCGCCGCGACGATGCCGGCGCGTTCTAGCCGCATCGCCGCGGCGTCGAGCTTTTGGCGCGATCGCTCGAGCCGCGCCTGCGGCGACTGCGCCGCGAGGCGCCCCGCGAGGCGGACCAGAGCCAGCCGGCGCCGGTCGGCGCCAAGGCGGAAGCTAGTCGGTAGCCGTGCTCCCACCTGATCGAGACGCTGGCGCGGATCGGCGAGGAGATCGGCGCCGACGGGCAACGCCCGGACCAGCGCCCTGAGCCTGTCGCGGCTGCGCTCCATCAGCCGCAGGGCGCCGGCGCCATGGCGCGCGCCGAGGCGATCGAGCGCGACGACGAGTTCCGCTCGCACCGGCACCGCCAGTTCCGCCGCCCCCGTCGGCGTCGGCGCTCGGAGATCGGCGACGTGGTCGAGCAGGGTCCAGTCGGTCTCGTGGCCGACGGCGGAGACGAGCGGGATGCGGCTCTCCGAGGCGGCGCGGATCACCACCTCCTCGTTGAACCCCCACAGATCCTCCAGCGAGCCGCCGCCGCGCGCCACGATCAGCAGGTCCGGCACCGCGATGGCGCCGCCCGTCGCGAGCCCGCTGAAGCCGCGGATGGCGCGGGCCACTTCGGCCGCGCTCCCCTCGCCCTGCACCCGCACCGGCCAGACCAGCACATGGCGTGGAAAGCGAGCCGAGACGCGGTGCAGGATGTCGCGGATCACCGCGCCCGTCGGCGAGGTCACGACGCCGATGACCCGCGGCAGGAACGGCAGCGGCCGTTTGCGGGCAGCGTCGAACAGGCCCTCGGCTGCGAACCGGCGACGCCGCTCCTCGATCATGGCCATCAGGGCGCCGATCCCCGCTGGTTCCAGCGTCTCGATGACAATCTGGTAGGAGGATTTTCCTGGAAAGGTGGTGATCTTGCCGGTCGCCACCACTTCCATGCCTTCTTCGGGCTTGATCCGCAGGCGGCCGAAGGCAGTCCGCCAGACCACCGCGTCGATACGCGCGGTCGCATCCTTGAGCGAGAAATAGGCGTGGCCCGAGGAATGCGGCCCGCGGTAGTTCGACACTTCGCCGCGCACCCGCACATAGCCGAAGCGATCCTCGACGGTGCGCTTCAACGCGCCCGAGAGTTCGCTGACGCTGAATTCCGGCGCATTGGCGTGCAGGTCGCCGCCCGGCGGCGAGCCCGCCTCGAGCTCGGCCAACAGGCTCTGGGACGTCGAGGTTCTGCTCTTGGACCGCATGGTGCCGGACCCTATCAGCCGAGGCGGTCGATGTCGCGTAGGCGGTGCTTCATGCGCGGTCCGAAACATGCCAGAAGGCGAGGACGCCGCCGGCGAAGGAGCGCGGAATCAGTATGAGGCCGGATGCCATGAACGTCCTTCTCCTAGGCTCAGGCGGGCGTGAACATGCGATCGCCTGGGCCGTCGCGAAAAGTCCGTTGCTCGGCAGGCTCGTCGTCGCGCCCGGCAATCCCGGCACCGCATCGCTCGGCCACAATGTCGCGGCCGACATCACCGAACCCGCCGCCGTGGTGGCACTGGCGCGCCGCCACGCGATCGACCTCGTGGTCGTTGGGCCGGAGGCACCCTTAGTCGCCGGCGTCGCCGACGCCCTCGTGGAAGCTGGCATCGCGGTGTTCGGGCCATCCAAAGCCGCCGCCCAACTCGAAGGTTCGAAAGGTTTCGCCAAGGATTTTTGCCGCGACTTCGGCATCCCCACCGCCGCCTATGCGCGGTTCGATACGGCAGACGCCGCCCTGCGTTACATCGATGGCAGCGCCTTGCCGCTGGTCGTCAAGGCCGACGGGCTCGCCTCCGGCAAGGGCGTCATCATCGCGACGACATCGGCCGAAGCCGCGACGGCGATCCGGTTCATGTTCGACGGCGGCTTCGGCGCCGCGGGGACATCGGTCGTGATCGAAGCGTTCCTCGCAGGCGAGGAGATCTCCTTCTTTGCGCTCTCAGACGGGACACGGGCGCTACCGCTCGGCTCGGCACGC
Organism: Lichenihabitans sp.; assembly: GCA_965277115.1. Classification (GTDB taxonomy): domain Bacteria; phylum Pseudomonadota; class Alphaproteobacteria; order Rhizobiales; family Beijerinckiaceae; genus Lichenihabitans. The sequence goes on from CBDIBY010000009.1 coordinate 96,560, forward strand.
GATCACAAGCGCGTCGGCGACGGCGATACCGGGCCCAATACCGGCGGCATGGGGGCGATCGCCCCGGCGCCGGCCCTGACCGCCGCGCTCGAAGCCGAGATCATGGGTCGTATCATCGCTCCGACGCTTCAAGGCATGCGCGCGCGGAATACGCCGTTCCGCGGCCTGCTCTTCGCCGGGCTGATGCTGACCGCGAGCGGGCCGCAGCTCATCGAGTTCAACGTGCGTTTCGGCGATCCCGAGACCCAGGCCATCTTGCGCCGGCTCGACGAAGACCTTCTGGCGCTCCTCGCCGCGACGGCGACGGGTGGCCTGCCGGCCGGGCCGCTACGGTTCCGGCCCGAGACCGGCCTCGCCGTGGTGCTGGCGGCCAGGGGCTATCCGGAGGCGCCGCTCAGGGGCACGACGATCCGCAACCTCACGGCCGCCGAAGCCTTGCCGGACGTCGAGATCTTCCATGCCGGCACACGGCTCGCCGGCAACGATCTAATCGCCGACGGCGGGCGCGTGCTCACCGTGACGGCGCTCGGACCCGACGCCGAGGAGGCGCGCCTCCGGGCCTACGCGGCGGTCGACGCCATCGACTGGCCGGAAGGCCTCTGCCGGCGGGATATCGGAGTGACGGCTATAGGACCACCGTAACGACAGCTCGCTGCGCCAGGCGGATGCCTTCGCCACCTACCCGGCCGAAAGCTTGGTCGTGAACCGGCACGCCGCATCCTGCGATTCCTGTCGGACCGACTGAGCCGGCTCGATGATCCGCGCCAGTTGGGCGAGCCCCTGAAGGGCCCGAATTTGGGTGCGCTACGGAAGTAGCGGGTTGGAGACTACAGGATCATCGTGGATATCGAGGATACCGCTCTGCGAATCCTGATCGTGCGGATCGGCAACCGTTTCGACGTCTATAAGCGATAGCCGAGACCTGCGATCATTCCACCGACGCTCGTTGCGATCGCCGCTGTCATCGGTTCCTCACATGATAGCCCTATCTGTCGCGTCGAACTCCGGCCTGGAGCGTTGGCCCGTGCATGCCGCGCGCGGCGCTGCCCTCGAAGGAGCGGAAAACCATGACCGGTCTCGACGACCTCCTGCCCGGATTCGAACCGCATACCATCCCGACCGAGGCCGGGCGCATCTTCGCCATGACCAGCGGCGCCGGGCCGCCGCTCGTGCTTCTGCACGGCTTCCCCGAGACGCTGGCGATGTGGCACCGCCTCGCGCCGGCGCTGAGCCGGAGCTTCAGCGTAGTGGCGATGGATCTGCGTGGCTACGGCTGGTCGTCCGCGCCGAAGAGCCGCGACGGCGAGGCCTATGCCAAGCGGCAGATGGGCCGGGACGTCGTCGCCGTGATGGAGGCCCTCGGCCACGCAGCCTTCGCGCTGGTCGGCCACGACCGCGGCGCGCGCGTCGGCTACCGCCTGGCGCTCGATGCGCCGGGCCGCATCACCAAGCTGGCGCTGCTCGACATCTACCCGACCGTCGAAGTCTGGCGGAAAATCGAGACGGGCGGCGACACGTCGCCGCACTGGCCCTGGCTCGCCGCCGCCGAGCCGCAGCCCGAGACCGAGATCGGCCGCGATCCCGACGCCTATTTCACCGGCCTGATGCGCACATGGACGAAGGGCCGCAACCTCGACGCCTTCGATCCCCGAGCTCTGGCGCTCTATCGCGCCGCCTGGGGCGACCCGTCCCGCATTCACGCGATGTGCGAGGACTATCGCGCCGGGGCGACGCTCGACCGCGTGGCCGACGAGGAGGACGAGACGGCGGCCAAGACGATCCACTGCCCTGTCCTGATCCTCGCCGGCACGGACTACCTCGTGGCGAACGATGGCGAGACCCCGCTCGACATCTGGCGCCGCGGCTTCGCGCCCGATGCGCAGGGCAAGACCATCCCATCCGGCCACTTTCTCGCCGAGGAAGCGCCGGAGGCGACGCTTGAGTCGATCGAGGCCTTCCTTTGAGGCCACGCGTCTACGACGAGGCGCCGCCGCCGAGCGTCGGCCGGCCTATCGCCCTGGCGCTCGGCGCGGGTGGGGCGCGCGGCATCGCCCATATCGTGGTGCTCGAAGCGCTCGACGAACTCGGCCTGCGGCCGTCCGTCATCGTCGGCACGTCGATGGGCGCCATCGTCGGGGCGATCTATGCGGCGGGGTTTTCCGGCCAGGCGCTGCGCCTGCACGTGTTCCGCACGCTGCGCCGGCGGCAATATGTCCTGGCGCGCCTGCTCGAAGCCAGGGTCGGCCGCTTCGCCGACATTCTCACGCGGGGTCTCACCAACCCGGTCCTGGTCGACGCCGAACTGATGCTCGGGCTGTTCTGGCCCTCCGCCATGCCGGACGGTTTCGATGAACTGGTGGTTCCGCTATTCGTGGTCGCCACGGATTTCTTCGCTCAGGAGGAGGTCGTGCTGCATTCCGGCGACCTCAGGAGCGCGGTCGCGGCCTCGATGGCGATCCCCGGCCTCGTCCGGCCGGTCACCCGCAACGGACGGGTTCTCATCGATGGCGGAGCGATCAATCCGCTGCCCTACGACCTCGTCTGCGGGCGCGATGCGATCGTGCTCGCCTGCGATGTCGGCCGCGGTCCGATGGATGCGACGCTGACCAAGCCGCCGACGCCGTTCGAAGCGATGTTCGGGGCCGCCCAGATGATGCAGAGCGCCATCGCGGTCAAGATGATCCAGACGAGCCCGCCGGACCTGCTGATCCGTCCCCCGGTCAACCAGTTCAAGGCGCTCGATTTCTTCCGCTTCGCGCAGATCCTGCGCGCCGCCGAGACCGTCAAGGACGACATCAAGCGTCAGCTCGAGGTGGCGCTCGGCCGCCGATGAGCCGGCGCCTTTCGGCGATAAGGTCGGTGAGCGTCGCCCGGGTGCCGCGATCGGCGATCCCGTCGACGCGAGAGGGCCGGAAATGCCGCTGGAATGCCTCGACGACGCTGCGCGTGCGTGGATCGTAGAGAGCGGACGGGTCGAGACCGTAGCCGACTTCGGCCAGGTCGCTCTGCAGCGCCGTCACCGCGGCGCCGCTCGCCCCGAGGTCGAGGGTATCCCCGTCGCCCGTTCGTTCCGGCACCCAGAGACCGACGCCGGCCGCATGCAACTTGCCCCACGGAAACGATTCGCCTGGATCCTGCTTGCGGCCGGGGGCGATGTCGGAATGGGCCAGGATGCGTTCGGGCAGGATATGACGACGCTCGGCGATGTCGCGACAGAGCGCCGCCACTGCCGCGATCTGCGCGTCAGGATAGGCCGGCAGACCGAAATCATGACCGCCATTGACGATCTCGATGCCGATCGAAACCGAGTTGAGGTCGCTCGCGCCATGCCACAACGCGCGTCCGGCATGCCAGGCGCGGCGTGCCTCGGCGACGAGCTGGAGGGTCGCGCCGTCCTCCTCGACGAGATAGTGGCTCGAGACTTTCGCAACGGGCTTGCAAAGCTGCGCCAGCGCCGAGAGGCCGTCTGCCATGCCGGTGTAGTGCAGCACGATGGCGTCGGGTACACCGACGCCGGCCCGCTCGTCATGGTTCGGCGACGGTTGGCATTGCGACACGAGCGGGCTGTCGGCCCGCCTGAGGTCTCCCGGGGCCGCCGTCAATAGCGGGCGATTTTCAGGCAGACTGGCTCGCCATAGGCATCATAGCCCCAGCGCAGGCAGGGTGGCCCAGGCGGCCCGGCCAGCGGCGGCAAGGGGCGCGGCGTCGAGGCGGCGCCGAGGACGGCGCCGCTGGCGGCCCCGATGGCGCCTCCGGCTAGTGCGCCGGCCGGCCGGCCGGACAGGAGGCCGCCGATGATCGCCCCCGACGTTCCGCCGATGACCGCGCCGCGGGCCGCATTGGCGTCCTGCGGAGTGCTGCAGCCGGCCAGAGCCAGACCCGATGCCAGGGCGGCCGCGGCCACAACGCTGATCTTCATTTCACTCTCCTCGAACCCTACGCGACGCGCCTTCGCCGACTCCTCTATCGGACTATGGTGAACGCCATCCGTCAAAAATGACTTACGGTTTTAGCATCACGAACAATCCCGTCGATTTGACGGATGCGCGCCTCGCCGATATCGATTTCGACCTACTGTGGCAGGCGAACCACGATTTCAATTTGATGCAAGCGTTGCTTTCGAGACACAGCCTTAAAAGAATCTTACCGGCGGCTGTGCCTCTACTCGCGATTCGTCTGACCCGGCGGCTCATCGCCCCGCTTTGGACGCATTTTCGCAACGGATTGGGCAAGACATCCCAGGCTCATGGAAGGATGAACGTTTGTCCCCACTCCCATGCACGGTCTTGATCCTCGGCCTATTGGCCGCCTCGGTCTCCGCCGCAGAGGCCGGCAACAATCCTTCGATCGAGATTCTGCCGCAGAATCCGACACCGGATCCGGGTCCCCAGGCGAGCCCGCCTCTGACGGCCGTTGCCGCACCGGCACTCCGGCGTCTTACGCGCGCCGAACGCCGAAACGAGCGGCGGCAGGCGATGATCCGGCGCCGGGAGGAGCGACGGCAAGCGATCCTCCAGCGCCGCGCGGCGAAGCTCGCCTCCAAGACCCCACCGGCCTCCCAGGCGGTGGCGACCGCCACGCCGGCCGCGATGGCCGGCGCCATCGAAAGTCCTGCGCCGTCGCCGGCGGCGCTCATCGGCCAAGCCGCACCGCACGACGGCAAGGGGGCGCCCACGCTCAGCGACCTGGTAGCCCGGCACGCGATCGAGAACGGCGTGCCGGTCAAGCTGGCGCAGGCGGTGATCACGATCGAGAGCCGCGGCAATGCCCACGCCTTCAACCATGGCGCCTTGGGCCTGATGCAGATCAAATACGGCACCGCTCGCGCCGCAGGATTCAGCGGCGCCGCGGCGGGACTGCTGGTGGCCGAGACCAACCTGCATTTCGGCATGAAGGTCCTGGCCGACGCCTATCGGTCGGCCAAAGGCGACCTCTGCGGCACGCTGATGCGCTATCAGTCCGGCCATTTCGCCACCCGTATGACACGGTCGAACCGGGCCTATTGCTCGCGGGCCCGCTCTCTGATGGCGGGCGTGTGACATCCACCTCCGCCGACTGGGATCCGGTGCTCTACCGGACCTTCGAGGAGGAACGCACGCGGCCCGCCAGGGATCTGCTCGGGCGCGTCGAACTGACCTCGCCCGAGGCGATCGTCGATCTCGGCTGCGGGCCGGGCAATTCGACCGAGCTTCTCGCGGCGCGATTTCCCGGCGCGCGGCTGACCGGCATCGACAGTTCGGCTGCTATGCTGTCGGATGCGCGCCGGCGACTGCCGAGCGCGGACTTCGTCGAGGGCGACGTCGGCCGGTGGCAGCCGCCGCAGCCGGTCGATCTCATCTTCGCCAATGCCGTATTGCAATGGGTGCCGGACCATGCGGCACTGCTGCCGCGCCTGTTCGGCCTGCTGAGGCCGGGCGGTGTGCTAGCCGTGCAGATGCCGGACAATGTCGAGGAGCCATCGCACCGCCTGATGCGCGAGACCGCCGAAGCCGGGCCATGGCGCCAGCGTATCGGCAATGTCGGCGCCGACCATGCCAAGCGGGTGCTGCCGGCCCCGGCCTATTACGATCTGCTGGCGCCCGGCGCGGCCGACCTCGACCTCTGGCGCACCACCTACCAGCATCACATGGCCTCCGCCGCGGCCATCGTGCAATGGGTGCGCGCGACCGGCCTCAGACCCTTCATCGACCCGCTCGATGCGGACGAGCGTCCTGCCTTCCTGTCGCGCTACGAAGCGGCCATCGCGGGGGCCTACCCGCCGCGCCGCGACGGCTGCCGGCTGCTGGCCTTCCCGCGCCTCTTCATCGTGGCGCGCCGCGCCGCCTGACGCCGCGCCGGCGAACGAAGCTCAGTACTCCGGAATTCCCGAGTCGAAGGACGCCGCGCGGCGGCGTCGAAACACCGGGGACGACCATGAGCGACGACGACCTCAAAGCCCTGCCCGATCTCGCCGCCGGCCTCGCGCTCGGCGACATTCCCGAAGGCCAAATCTTCGAAGCCCGGGCGGGCGACGAGAAAATCCTGCTCTGGCGCCAAGGTGACGGCGTTCGGGCCTTCGAGGCGTCCTGTACCCATCTCGGGGCGCCTCTGGCCGAAGGGCTCGTGATCGGCGACACGATTCGCTGCCCGTGGCATCACGCCTGTTTCTCGCTTCGTACCGGCGAGGCGCTGGCCGCGCCGGCCTTCGCGCCGTTGCGGCAGTGGCCGGTCGCGTTGACCGGCGGACGGCTCACTCTTGCGGGTCCATCGCGAGCAGCGGCCCGCAAGATCCCTGCGCTTGAGAACGCCGGGCCGCACACGATCGTCATCGTCGGCGGCGGGGCCGCCGGATTCGCGGCGGCCGACCGCCTTCGCCGCGACGGCTACGACGGCACCTTGACGGTCGTCAGCGACGATGACGATGCGCCTTACGACCGCACGCTTCTGACCAAGGATTATCTGGCGGGAGCCACCGGCGACGACGGGCTCGGCATCAGTCCCGTGACCCTGCACGACCTCGGAGTCGACCTGCGCCTCGGCACGACGGCCGAGCGGATCCTGCGCGACGAAAAGCGGGTGATGCTCACGGGGGGCGAGACGCTCCCCTACGATCGCCTGCTGCTGGCGCCGGGCGCGGCGCCGAAGCCGATCGACGTTCCAGGTGGCGACCTGCCGCATGTCCGCCTCCTGCGTTCCGCCGCCGATGCGCGGTCCCTGCTCCAAGCGCTCGGCCCGGGCCAAACGGTCGTGGTCGTCGGCGGCAGTTTCATCGCGACCGAGGCCGCGGCCTCGCTGCGCGACCGCAAGCTCGACGTCCACCTGGTCTCGCCCGAATCGCACCCGCTCGAGAAGGCGCTCGGCCGGGCGCTGTCGGATCTCGTCGTCGACACCCACCGCGATCACGGTGTCGTCCTGCACCTCGGCCGGAGCGTATCGGCGGTGGGCGGGCGCAAGGTGGTCCTCGACGACGGCACGGCGATCGACGGCGATCTCGTCCTGGCCGGGATCGGCGTGACGCCTCGCACGAGCCTGGCTCAAGCCTGCGGCCTCAAGGTCGACGACGGGATCCTGGTCGATCGCCAGCTGCGCACGAGCGACCCGATGATCTATGCGGTCGGCGATGCGGCACGCTGGCCGGACCCGCGCAGCGGCAAGCCGGTCAGGATAGAACATTGGGCCGTGGCGGAGCGTCAGGGCCAGGTCGCTGCCGCCAACATGCTGGGCCGCGAGCTCGACTTCGACGCCGTGCCGTTCTTCTGGACCAAGCAGTTCGACGTTTCGATCCGCTACGTCGGGCATGCCGAGACGCCCGAGGCCATCCTCATCGACGGGGATGTCGCGAAGCGCGACGCCACCATCCGCTATCAGGCGGGAGGCCATACCATGGCCGTCGCCACGCTCGGCCGCGACCGCGAATCACTGGCGATCGAGGCCGACATGGAAGCGACGCTGCGCGACGTCACGACCGCCGCTCCAGCGGTGTGAGCCTCGTTCCGCGGCGCGGTCCACGCGGGACGCGATAGCCTCGGATCCTTCTCAGGTCGGCCGGCCGGCCAACTTCGGCTTGGGGGGCCACGCCATATTGGGGCGATCCAGGCTCTGCTCGTGGCCGATCGCCCGCTCCACCATATCGACGAGCTGCTGCAGGTTCATGAAGTCGGGCGCCGTCTCCAACACAGAATTGGGGTCGGCCAACATGGAAGAGACGAGGCCGCGACGATCCTCGACTAAAGCATCGCGCAGGCCGCGCAGCGCCTCGATATGTTCCTTGGACATTCCTATACTCCTGGAGCAGGATCGGCTTGCACTCGAACCTGGGGATTTTTAACCGTCGTCCGTGCCGTCCTGTCCGACATGAGGCAGATCGACCGCGGGAGATCCTGCCCGCCCCCTCCGGCCGGGCGTCCACCACCATGGCGATCCCTTCACGTCCGAAGGCCCGGGCCGCGGCGGCGCCGAACCGGCTGGCGCACGAACCGCAACGGTGGCGGATTTGTGCCACGCCCGCAAAAGATGTACGCTTGTCGTGAACGGCAGATGAGCCCGCCATTCAAACTTCGTTCAACGACCCTATCGTTATCATAGGGTCGCCCCATTGGAATGCGCCTCGGTCCCCCCTACGCTGATGCGGAGAACGGCGTGCTCCCGAGAATGGGCAGACGGTGCCGGCACAGGATCCTGACGTAAGACCATGTCCTCGCTAGATGCAATCCCGTTGTTCGGCGGCGGCTTCATGGCGGTGGCGCAGGTTGCCAGTCACCATGGAGTCCAGGCCGCTCCGGCGCAGCTGTCGCATCGGCTGGCGCTGGGCGATGTGCCGCCCTCCGCCGAGGACCTGGCGCGATCGGCGGTAATTATCGGCCTCAAGGCGCGCGTCATCAAGGACCCGAGCTCCAAGCGGCTGCGTACCATCCCGGTGCCCGCGATCATCAAGATCAAGGACGGCAGCTGGGCGGTGTTCGGCGTGGAAACCTCGCCCGGCCAGTATCGCGTCATCGATCCCGTCACCCGGCGGCAGGAGCATCTGACGCTCGACGAGGTGCTGGAGCGGCTCGATCACGACGTCATCCTGATCGGCAAGAGCGCGGAACTCTCGTCCGAACAGCTGAAGTTCGGGCTTGCCTGGTTCTGGCCCGCCATCAAGCGCTACCGCAAGCCGCTGATCCATGTGGTCGTCACCTCGTTCTTCATCAACCTGCTCGCCCTCGCGACGCCGCTGGTGTTCCAGCTCGTGGTCGACAAGGTGCTGGTCTCGAAGAGCTACTCGACCCTCGTCGTCGTCATTTCGGCGATGGTGCTGATTTCGATCTTCAACGCCATCCTGCAATATCTGCGCACCTATGCGCTGAACCACACGTCGAACCGCATCGACGTTGAGCTCGGCGCCAAGCTCTATGCCCATCTGGTGCGGCTGCCGATCTCCTATTTCGAGCGGCGCGCGGCGGGCGTCATCGTGACCCGCGCCCGCGAGATCGAGAACGTCCGCCGCTTCATGACCGACCAGGGTCTGGCCTCGGTCGTCGATATCTTCTTCATCTTCATCTTCATCGCGGTCCTCTTCCTTTATTCGAAGACGCTGACGGCCGGTATCCTGCTGCTGACGCCGCTCTATCTCGTCATCGGGATCTTCATGCGGCCGGCCTACAGGCGCAAGCTGAAGGACAAGTTCCGCCGCTGGTCGAAGAGCCAGCAGCTCATCGTCGAGACCGTCGTCGGCATACAGACCATCAAGGCCTCGGCGGTCGAGCCTTTGTTCCAGAAGCTCTGGGAAACGCGGCTTGCGGCCTACGTCAAGTCGAGCTTCGAAAGCATCATGCTCGGCACCCTGGCGCAGACGGGCGTGCAGTTCATCACCAAGATCCAGACGGCGATGATCCTGTTCTTCGGTGCGCAGCAGGTGATTTCCGGCAGCATGACGGTGGGCGGCCTGATCGCCTTCAGCATGCTCTCGCAGCGCATGACGCAGCCCATCATGCGCTTCGCCAAGCTCTACCAGGGATTCCAGGACGTCCAGATATCGCTCGAACACCTGGCAGACATTCTAGATGCGCCGGTCGAGCAGCAGGCGCAGGTCATGGCGGCACTCCCGCCGGTCGAGGGCGCGGTCTCGATCCGCAACGTCTCGTTCCGCTATCGGCCCGAGCTGCCGGAGGCGCTGAGTAACCTGAACCTCGAGATCCAGCCTGGCGAGGTCATCGGCATCGTGGGGCCTTCCGGCTCCGGCAAATCCACGCTCACCAAGCTCGTCCAGCGGTTCCACAACCCGACCAAGGGCGAGATCCTGCTCGATGGGATCGACATATCGCAGGTCGATCCGGCCTGGCTGCGGCGGCAGCTCGGCGTCGTCCTGCAGGAGAACTTCCTGTTCAACCAGACGGTGCATGAGAACATCGCTCTTGCGCGACCCGAAATGACGCGCTCCCAGGTCGTCCGGGTGGCGCGGCTCGCGGGTGCCGACGAATTTATCTCGAAGATGCATCAAGGCTACGATTCGATCATCGAGGAGCGGGGCGCGAACCTGTCGGGCGGCCAGCGCCAGCGGATCGCCATAGCCCGGGCCTTGGCCACCGATCCCCGCATCCTGATCCTCGACGAAGCGACGAGCGCTCTCGACTACGAGAGCGAACGCATCATCCGCAACAACATGGAGCAGATCTGCCAAGGCCGGACCGTGATCATCATCGCCCACCGCCTCGCGGCGGTGCGCAACTGCGACCGGATCGTCGGAATGATTCGCGGCGAGATCACCGAGATCGGCTCGCATGATGATCTGATTCGCCGCCGCAACGGTCTTTACGCCCGCCTCTGGGCCCTCCAAACCGACCAGGTGAGCGCATGAGCCGCGATCAATTGACGGTTGTCGGTGGTCCGCCGCAAGGACGTGGCCGCCCCGGTCCCGACCGGCGCCCCGTCCCGTCGCAGGGCGGCCGCCAGCTCCGCCGCCAACGCCCCGACATCGACCTCGACGAGCTCTGGGCGCCGCTGAAGCGCGAACGCGTGCCGGAGGATCGCGAGTTCCTGCCCGGTGCGCTGGAAATCCTCGAAGCGCCGGCATCGCCCGTGCGCATCGCGCTGATCTATGTGCTCTGCGGCCTGTTGGCGGCGGCCTTGGCCTGGTCGTGGTTCGGCCATCTCGATGTCTATGCCGACGCCACCGGCAAGGTGCAGGCCTCGGGCCGCACCAAGGTCGTGCAGCCGCTCGACAGCGGCACCGTCATCAAGATCCTCGGTGGCGACGGTATAAAGGTGAAGGAAGGGGCGCCGCTGATCGAGCTCGACCCGTCCGAGGCCGTCGCCAACGAGACCGTGGCGCGGGATGCGCTGAACAATGCCCGTGCCGAGATCCTGCGTCGGCAGGCCGCCGTCAAGGCCGCCAGGAAGGATCCGATCGACACCAAGATTACCGTTCCCTGGACGGACGACATTCCGCAGGCCGTGCGCGGCCGCGAGGAGGATGCGCTTCACAGCGACCTCGCGACGCTGGCTTCGACGCTCGCCAACCTGAAGGCCCAGAAGACGGAAGCCGAGGCGCAGCGCGACAAATATAGCGGAGCCATCGTGCCGCAGAAACAGGTGATCGACCTGCTCAATGAACGCGTCGGAATGACCGACCAGATGTTCACCAAGGGCTGGAACAGCCGGCTGACCGTGATCGAACTGATGCAGCAAAAACAGCAAGCCGAACTGGCAATGGCCAATCTCAACGGCAGCCTCGGGTCGGCGACCGCCTCGATCGCGGTGATCGAGACGCAGGTCGGCAAAACCATCCAGACATTCACGGACACCAACACGCAAGCCTATGTGAGTCAGCAGCAGAAGGTCGACGAGTTCGTTCAGGCCCTGGCAAAGGCTCAGCTGAAGGTCAGCCACATGACGCTTCGAGCGCCGATTTCGGGCATCGTCCAGGCCACGTCGGTGACGACGATCGGCCAGGTCGTCGCCCCGGGCCAGCAGCTCATGCAGGTCGTGCCCGAGGACGCACCCCTCGAGATCGAGGCCTATATCCTCAACAGCGACGCGGGGTTCGTGAAGGTCGGCCAGGACGTGACCATCAAGGTCGACACCTTCCCCTACACCCGCTATGGGACGATCGACGGAACCGTGACCAAGGTGGCGGCAGACGCCTTGACCGGCAAGCAGGCCCAAAGCCAGCAGACCAACCCGTCATCCGCGCCGGACGGGGCAATGACGATCACCAGCGCGGCCCAACAAACCTCCGACCTCGTTTTCCCGGTGACCATAAAGCCGAAGACGACGACGCTGATGGTCGACGGTAAGAAGCGTTCCCTGTCGTCCGGCATGACGGCGACCGTCGAAATCAGGACGGAGAGCCGGCGCGCCATCGACTATATCTTGTCGCCCATTCAGTCGGCGCTGTCGTCTGCCGCGCAGGAGCGATAGGGCGGGTTACGACGTTTATAGTGGGGCGACAGGGTGGTGAGTTGCGTCGGAGCGACATCTCGGTAACTTTCCGGCTGACCTGCGGTCGATTCGTGTTTTCGGTGTGTCCTGATTCTATAGGGGTCGTGATAGGAGGTTTGCAGGAATTCTGCGTCACGGTGACGGGCGCAGTTCGCTTGTAGGCGCGCAGCAGCCCTTACCCGGCTACGGTTACGGTGGCTATGACGGCTGCGGTTACCACGAAGGGAATAATTGCGGCTGATGTGCCTGAGTCCCGGGTAGCCGGTTCGACAGCCTTCCAGCCTGACGACGACGGTTTTGCAGCGCCGACTTTGTTGGCGCTGTTTTTCTATAGGAACATGCATCCCGGCCGAGGGGCGGCGGAGTCCGGTATCTCGGTGGAATGTCCGAACGGCCACCCATCGAACATGTCGCGGGATCGGCGGCCCGACGTCGTCAAGCGCGAGCGATCGCCGTCGTCACAGTGCCGACTCTCGAGGATCACATTGGATGGATAAAGGTGTTCACTTCATTTCCGGACTGCCGCGGTCGGGCTCGACCCTGCTGGGAGCTCTACTGCGTCAAAATCCCGCCATCCATTCCGGGATGTCGAGCCCCGTCGGCTCCATCATCGCGCGTGTCCAAGGCGCGATGGGGACGAAGAGCGAATTCGCCTCGCTGATCACCGACACCAACCGGCGCGACGTCTTCCACGCTACGTTCGATGGTTTCTACAAGGACATCCATTCGACCAAGACCGTCATCGACACCAATAGGGGGTGGTGCGCCAAGCTCCCCCTGATCGCGGAGCTGTTCCCGGATGCGAAGGTCATCGTCTGCGTGCGTGATCTGGTCTGGATCATGGATTCGTTCGAACGCGTGCTGCGCAAGACGGCCCTGAGCCAATCCAAGATGTTCAAGCCGCAGGATGCGATGACGGTCCATACGCGGGTGAGTTCGCTCGCCTCGCCGGGCGGCACCGTCGGCTTTGCCTGGAACGCGACGCAGGAGGCCTTCTACGGCGAGCATGCCCACCGCCTCGTCGTCGTCGATTACGAGGCGCTGGCGCGCGAGCCCAAGCGGGTGATAGACGTGCTTTACGAGAAGCTCGAACTCCCCCGCTTCAACCACGACTTCGACAACGTCTTCTACGGAGAGGGCGACGAATTCGATGCGAATCTCGGCGTACCGGGCCTGCATACCGTCGGTCGCAAAGTCGGCTTCCACGAGCGACCGACGATCTTGCCGCCGGAGCTGTTCGACCGGTTCAGCGGACGGAACTTCTGGCGCCGCCCCGGTAAGAATCCCCGTGCCGTGACCGTCATCCTGCCCCAGGTCCCCAAGGACGGGCCGCGCCGCCTACCCAATGCCGGCATGGGGATGAGCATGGGCGGAAGGATGCGGCCGCCAGCCGGGGCCTGACCGCCTGGCTTCGACGATCGGGACATCCTGCCACCGAAGCCTCGATTTGCGAGGTCGCATAGCGACTCCCGGCAAGTCGCCTCCGGGTGCGTCGCCATGGGATTATATGATGATGTAGGGGGATATCAGTCTCGCGGGAGCGTGAGCGACCCCGCGTCCTGTAGCAGGGCAGCGATGTCCTGCGGCGATTCCCGTACCGGGACGATCCTCGCGGACTCCTTTTCCCTCACCGCGGTCATCAGGGCCGACCCGCCGGTCTTGTTGGGAGCCACGACGACGACTTGCGCCATGTTGACATGGATGCTTACCCCCGTATTGGCTTGCGTCAGCCGAAGCCAGGTCATACGTCATTACCTCCGTCTTCGCGGCAGGACCCGCGAAAGCCCATCCGTTCGGCAGCGGGTGGCGGACGTCCTGCACGTCCACCGTCGGGCGCACCATATGCTTGCAGACGCGGACGATCGCAAGGCCTGGACAAAGCGTGAGCCAAGCTGCCGGTGCCTCGGCCAGTCGGGCGGATGTGATCGAGCCGGCGTCGGTGATGACTTGACCCTGAATGCAAGGCGGAGAAGAACACATGACGGATGACAACCAGCACCCTGCCACGCTCGCCTTCAACGAGGCTCTGGCATCGGCCTTCGAATCCGGGGATTTTCAGGCGGTCGGCAAGGCCTTTGTCGAGGATGCCGTCGTCCTGTCCCCTCGCGGCCGCCCGATTCGTGGCCGGGACGCGATCTCGATGTTCTGGAACGGTTTCAGCAACCGCAGTGGCGGCATCAGCTTCGTCACGGGCGAGATGAAGGCGATCGGTGCGACGATGATCCGCGAGACGGGCACGGTCGCGCTGACCCCGCGGAACGCGACCGGCCAGCCGGCCAACGGCAAGTTCCTCTTCCTGTGGCTCAAGGAAGGCGATGCCTGGTTGCTCGAAAGCGCCATGTGGAGCCGCAACAACGGTGAGCCGGCGCAACAGGGCGGCCGCGCCAGGCAGGGTGGCGGCGCGCAAGGGGCTTATCGACAAGGCGGACAGGGCGGCGGTGGGCAGGGCGGCGGCGGGCAGGGCGGCGGCGGGCAGGGCGGTCGGGGCGGCTATCGCCAGGGCGGAAACCGCCAAGGTGGCTATCAGCAACAAGGCGGCTATGGACGCAATCGCGGCGGCATCGGCGGTCAGGCCGGTGGTATCGGTGGCCAGGCCGGTGGTATCGGTGGCGGGGGCGCCGGCGTCGGGGGCCTGGGCGGACAGCAGCGCCGCGGCGGACAGCGTGGCCAAGCGGGGCAGCGCGGCCAGGGAGGTCAGGCAGGTCAGGGCCACGGGTCGCAAAACCTGTACGATCAGCATCTCGGGCTCTATTCGAACCGCGACGACTGACGAGGTTGAAAACTCCGCTGCGGCGTGGAGAGCGGCGATCCGTCATGCCCTGAGGTCATACAAACGGCCTATTCCGGGCTCTATGGGACGCCCCGCAAACAACCCCAGCGCCATGCGCCTGCCCTCTCGACCTGGTCGCACGTGCTCCGGATGGACGGTTCGAGCGGTCCAGTTGGGTGCCGTTCACCATCTGAAGGATTATCTTCCATGCGTATGACGATCGCCGCCCTCCTGCTCTGTGGCGTGGCCAGTCCGGCTTTCGCCCAGGACGTTCCCGGCGCCAAGGACGCCAGCCAGAAGTTCACATCGGCGATGAGTGGCGGAGATGCTGCGGCCGCCGCCTCGATGTTTAGCGACGACGCCTTCGTGCTGCCTCCGGGGCGGGCCGAACTGAAGGGCAAGTCCGAGATCCAGATGTTCCTCAACGGCATGACGCATAGTGTTCAGAACCTGCAATACACGTCGGAAGACATCCGCCCGCTCGGCGACAGCGCCGCGCGCGAGATGGGAACCTTCAGCTTCAAGACCCGCGGACGCCAGGGCGGCAGCCCGCAGGACGTGAAGGGCAAGTACCTGATCATCTGGGAGAAGACCGGCTCGGATTGGAAGATCGCGGCCGACATGTGGAACCGCGACGGAAATGGAAAGGGCGGCCAGGGTCGCCGTGGCATGAAGCGGGGCAGCGGTGGAAATGGCGGCATGCAGCCGCAGAACGAAGCTCAATAGGCGCGGCCCCGTCGGTTCCACCATTGCGAGGAGCGAGAGCGACGAGACAATGATGGCTCCGGGCGAAGCGGGCAGGTTCCTGTCGGCGCAGTCTGATGTCGGACGGAGAACCCAAGCCGTTGGATCCGGGCCGTCCCTACACCGCTCCGCCGCCCGCCGTCTTGAGCCAGGCGGCGCCGCAGGCCTTGGCGAGGTCGCGCACCCGCAGAATATAGCTCTGGCGCTCGGTCACCGAGATGACACCGCGTGCGTCGAGCAGGTTGAACAGATGCGAGGCCTTGATGGTCTGGTCATAGGCCGGCAGGGCCATCAGGTGGCGTTTGCCGTCCCGGCCTTTTTCGAGCAGCGCCCGCGCTTCCTGCTCGGCATCCTTGAAATGCTGAAATAACAAGGCCGTATCGGCATGTTCGAAGTTGAAACGTGAGTATTCCTCTTCCGCCTGCCTGAACACGTCGCCGTAGGTGGTGCGCTCCGCGCCCTCGAGGCCGTTGTAGTTGATGTCGTAGATGCTCTCGACGCCCTGAACGTACATGGCGAGCCGCTCGAGCCCATAGGTCAATTCGCCCGAGACGGGCGAACATTCGACCCCCGCCACCTGCTGGAAATAGGTGAATTGCGAGACCTCCATGCCGTCGCACCAGCATTCCCAGCCAAGGCCCCAGGCGCCGAGCGTCGGGCTTTCCCAATCGTCCTCGACGAAGCGGATGTCGTGGAGCGCCGCGTCGATGCCGATCGCCCGAAGCGAGCCGAGGTAGAGGTCTTGCAGGTCGGGCGGCGACGGCTTGAGGATCGCCTGGAACTGATAATAGTGCTGCAGCCGGTTCGGGTTCTCGCCGTAGCGCCCGTCCTTCGGTCGCCGCGAGGGCTGCACATAGGCCGCCCTCCACGGCTTCGGCCCGAGGGCGCGCAGCGTCGTCGCCGGATGGAAGGTGCCGGCGCCGACCTCCATGTCGTAGGGCTGCAGGATTACGCATCCCTGTTCGGCCCAGAAGCGCTGCAGGGCGAGGATCAGACCCTGGAAGGAGCGCGTCGGGTCGAGAGCGGGATCGGCGATGGCCTGCATGGTGGTCCGCGGGTCGAAAGAGGGCTCGGGCGTCGAGGTGGGCGAACCTAGAGCATGACGCCGAAGAGTGCGAAGCGGTTTCGGGCGACGTGATGCTCCAAACTCATCGTGGTCTAGTGGCCGGGTGCCGCGGAATCAACGGCGTCGCGCCGTTTGGCATGCGGGCATGGCCTCTGGCACAATGGTCCGCACTCCGAAGGGTCGCGAGGCGCGCGATGGCATGGTTCCGTTTCAGTCCGAGATCGATCGCCATCCTCGCCGCGGCAGTGTTGGGGCTGGCCTGGTATGCCTCCGGCCCGGCCGCGAGGGCCGAGAGCCCGTCGCCTGCGCTCGGCAACGGGAGTGCTGGACAGGCCGTCGCAACGCCCGACAAGATGCGGCAGCTGCTCGAGCTGCTCGAGGATCCGGAGGTCCGGGCGGTTCTCGAGAGGCGCAAGGCCGTCCCATCCTCCGACACGGCCCCGACGCAGCAAGCGCCCAATTCCATGGCGGGGAGCCTCGGCAACGAATTGCAGGATCTGCGCGACCATATCCGTTCGCTGGCGATCGCCACGCCTCATCTGCCCGAAGAGTTCGAGACCGCTCGCTCGATGCTCGTGACCGCCATCGGCAGGCACGAACTTGTCAAGCTCGGCCTGTTTCTCGCCGCCTTCGTGGCGCTCGGCTTCGGCGGCGAACTCTTGTTCCGACGCTCGACGACCCGCTGGCGGGTCTGGCTTCTCGGGTTGCGCCTCGATACCACACGACAAAGGGTCGAGGCCGTCTTCGCCCGGCTCGGCTATGGGCTCGGCATCATCCTCTCCTACGCGCTCGGCAGCGTGGGGGCGGTGCTGCTGTTCGATTGGACGATCCTGCTCAAGCAGATCCTGCTCGGCTATCTCATCGCCTCGGTCTTCGTGCGGCTCGCCTTCGTGTTCGGGCGGTTCTTCCTGGCGCCGGGCGCCGAGCGCTTTCGGGTGGCGCCGATGTCCACCCCGGCGGCCAGCTTCCTGTTTCATCGCCTGGGCCTCGTCGCGATCCTGCTCGCCTTCGGGTCGCAGACGATCACCCTGCTCGGCAGCTTCGGCTTTTCGCCGATCGCGCGCGAAATCAGCGCCTACACGCTCGGCCTCGCGGTCCTGGTGCTGGCGCTCGAGACCCTCTGGCGCTTTCCCCACCACGACGCGCCGGAGACCCGAGCCGAAGGCGCCGAAGATCGCCCTACGGCCGGCCGCCGTCTGCGCCGTCTCCCGCTCAGCCTCGGACTGTCTGTTGCCTTCGTTCTGCTCGGCGGACTCTGGGTGGCGCAGGCCACCACGGTCTTCTGGCTGATCGCCTTCGCCATCGGCCTTCCGGCCGCCATCGCGCTGACGCAACGCTCGGTGCGCCACGTGCTGCGGCCGCCCGAGGCCGCTCATTCGGACGATGCCGATGCGCACCGGCTAGAAGTGATCTTCTTCGAGCGCGGCATCCGCAGCCTGCTCATCGTGGTCGCGGCGCTGCTTCTCGGCCGCCTGCTCGGGATCGACTTCGCCTCGCTGACCATGCAGGACACGATCACGACCCGCATCCTGCGCGGCGTGCTCGGTGTCGTCATCGTGGTGCTGGTGGCCGATTTCTTATGGCATGCCTTGACGGCGCTGGTCGACCGCAGGCTGGCCGGCAATCTCGCCCATGGCGCGGCGAGCGAGGAGACGGGACACGCGGCGCGCCTGCACACGCTGCTGCCGATCCTCAAGAACCTCATGCTGGCCGTGCTCCTCGTGATCGCCTTCATGATGGCCCTCGCCGCGATGGGCATCCAGATCGGCCCCCTGATCGCCAGCGCCGGCGTCGTCGGCGTCGCCATCGGCTTCGGCGCCCAGACGCTGGTCAAGGATATCATCAGCGGGATTTTCTACCTGATCGACGACGCGTTCCGGATCGGCGAATATATCCAGAGCGGGACCTACAAGGGGACGGTCGAAAGCTTCAGCCTACGATCGGTCAAGCTGCGCCATCAGCGCGGCGCGCTCTACACGGTGCCCTTCGGGATCCTCGGCGCGGTGCAGAACCAGAGCCGGGACTGGGTCGTGGACAAGATCACCATCAATGTCCCATATGGCACCGACCTCGAAAAAGTACGGAAGCTGGTGAAAAGGATCGGAGAGACCCTGGCCGACGACCCCGAGCTCGGGCCAGAGATCCTCAAGCCGCTCAAGATGCAGGGCGTGACCAATTTCGGCGACTACGCGATCCAGATCAACACCAAGATGATGACCAAGCCCGGCGACGTGCAATTCGCCGCGCGGCGGCGGGCGCTGGTGATGATCAAACAGGCCTTCGAGGCCAATGACATCGGTTTCGCGCTGCCCATGGTGCATGTGTCGGGCGGAGAGGGGAAGGAAGCAAGCGTGGCCGCGGCCCAGAGAGGATTGGCCCTGGTTAGCGGAGGCAAGGTCGATGAAGCCGTCTGACGCTTCCAGCGAAGCGCAGCCCGAGAGATCGAGCGGCGTGCTGGCCACGGTCGGGCGCCTGATGACGTCGCGCCGCTTCGCGCCGCTGTTCTGGAGCCAGTTTTTCTCGGCCTTCAACGACAATCTCGTCCGCAACATGCTGGTCATCCTGATCCTGTTCAAGATGGGTCAGCAGCAGGCCGGTCCCATGGTCACCCTGGCGGTCGCAGTCTTCATCCTGCCGTCCATCCTTTTGTCGGGCGTCGGCGGGGAACTCGCCGACAGCCACGACAAGGCCCAGGTGGCGCGCTGGCTTAAACTGGCGGAGATCTTCGTCCAGGGGCTCGCGGCGCTCGGCTTCTGGTTCGTCTCGGTGACGGCGCTCTATCTGGCGCTGTTCGGCCTCGGCGTCATCGCGACGCTCTACTCGCCGGTCAAATACGGCATCCTGCCCGACCACCTGCGCCGCGACGAATTGACGCTCGCCAATGCGCTGGTCGAGGGCGCGACCTTCATCGCCATCCTGCTCGGGCTGGCGGCGGGCGGCCTGACGGGCCTCGCGTCGACGACGAAATGGTACGTGCTGGTGCAACTCGCCGGCGTCGCCCTGGCCTGCCTCGCCACGACCTGGTTGATCCCGCCGAGCGGCGTGGCGGCGCCGAACCTCAGGCTCAACCGCAACATCTTCGCTTCGACCCTCGGGCTGATCCGCGACCTGCGCGCCGACGACAGGCTGTGGATGGGCGGCATCGGCGGCAGCTGGTTCTGGCTCAGCGGCGCCGTGACCCTGTCGCTCGTGCCGATCGTGGTCAAGCAGCGGATCGGCGGCGGTGTCGAGGTGGAGACCGCCATCAGCCTGTTCTTCGCCATCGGCGTCGGCATCGGCGCCATGCTGGCCGGCTGGCTTGCCCATGGCCGTATCTTCATCAAGCACGTGCCCTATGCGACGGCGCTGATGGGCGTCTTCCTGATCGACACGGGTCTCGCGACCCACGGGCTCGGAACAGCGACGGACCATCTCAGCCTGCGCGACTTCCTCGACAGCGGCGTTGGCATCAGGGTGGCGCTCGATCTCACCGGCCTCGCCTGCGCCGGCGGCCTGTTTTCGGTGCCGCTCTTCGCCGCCGTGCAGTCCTGGGCCGCCAAGGACCACCGGGCGAGAGTCGTGGCGGGGGTCGGCGTCATGAACGCCATCTTCATGGTGATCGGGTCCGCCGTCACGGCTTTGCTGCAAAGCCCGTTCATCCACGTGCCGGACCCCATGCTGATCCTGGGCCTCGGGGTGGCCAACTTGGGCGCCGCCTTCTATTTCCATCGGAGGATTTCGGAGGTGGAGGCGAGCACGGCCGAGCTCGACAGCGATGAGGTCGTCCTGCGAGCCGGCGAATAGCCGACGAGTCTCAGTCTAACCCTTTGTTGTCGAGGACGGATGAACCGATGCGCAGCGACCAGGGCCAGCCCACCCGTCTTTCGGACTATCGGGTTCCCGACTATCTGATCGACAGCGTCGATCTCGACGTCCTGCTCCACCCCTCGGCGACCAAGGTCAGGGCGACGTTGTCGATCCGTCCCAATCCGGCCGGGCGGGCGAATGCGCCCCTCGTGCTCGATGGCGACGATCTCGTCGCCACGGCGGTCGAGCTCGACGGCACCGCGCTCGATCTCGCGGCGGGCTTCGCGGTGGCGGACCGGCTGACGATCGAGACGCCGCCCCAGCGGCTCTTCAGGCTGACGACCGAAACGTTGCTCGACCCCTCAGCCAATACGCGGCTGATGGGTCTCTATCGGTCGGGCTTGGCCTATTGCACCCAATGCGAAGCCGAAGGCTTCCGCCGCATCACCTACTACCTTGACCGGCCGGACGTGCTCGCCGTCTTCACGACGCGCATCGAGGCGCCTGCGGCCGAGGTGCCCGTCCTGCTCGGCAACGGCAATCCGGTCGAGCACGGTCCGGTGGCCGGCACCGACCGGCACTTCGCCGTCTGGCACGATCCGCACCCGAAGCCCGCCTATCTGTTCGCTCTCGTCGGCGGCAATCTCGACGTGCTCACGGACAGTTTCACCACCAGCGAGGGCCGTACCGTGGCGCTCGGCATCTATGTCGAACCCGGCAAGACCGGCTTCACGGCCTATGCGATGGATGCACTCAAGCGTTCAATGCGCTGGGATGAAAAGGCTTTCGGCCGCGCCTACGACCTCGACGTGTTCAACATCGTGGCCGTATCCGACTTCAACATGGGCGCCATGGAGAACAAGGGCCTCAACGTCTTCAACGACAAATACGTGCTCTCGTCGCCGCGCACCGCGACGGACGCGGATTATGCCGGCATCGAGACGGTGATCGCGCATGAATATTTCCACAACTGGACCGGCAACCGCATCACCTGCCGCGACTGGTTCCAGTTGAGCCTCAAGGAAGGGCTCACGGTCTTCCGCGACCAGGAATTCTCGGCCGACGAGAGATCGCGCGCGGTCAAGCGGATCGCCGACGTGCGCAACCTGCGCACCCGGCAATTCGCCGAGGATGGCGGCCCGCTGGCCCATAGCGTGCGCCCCGACGCCTATCGCGAGATCAACAACTTCTACACCGCCACCATCTACGAGAAGGGCGCCGAACTCATCCGCATGCTGCGCCGGCTGATCGGCGCGGAGGCCTTCGGCTGCGGCATGGACCTCTATTTCGCGACCTATGACGGCACGGCCGCGACGGTGGAGGATTTCCTCGGCTGCTTCGCCAAGGCCTCGGGGCGCGACCTCGGCCATTTCTTCGCCTGGTACGGACAGGCCGGAACGCCCGAGCTCAAGGCCGAGTCCCGCTACGACGCGGCGTCCTCGACGCTGCATCTCGACCTCGCACAAGAAACGCCGGCGACGCCGGGCCAGCCCGCAAAGTCGCCGCTGGTCATTCCGATCGCGTTCGGCCTCGTCGCACCGGATGGCGCCGCGCAGGCCGTCACGACCGGCGAGGCGGACGGTCTCTCGCCGCACGAGGCCAGCGAAGGGGTCATCGAGCTCTCGACGCCCCGGCGCCGCATCTCCTTCAACGATGTCGCACCCGGCACCATCCCGTCGCTGCTGCGCGGGTTCTCCGCCCCCGTCCACCTGCGCTCGAACCTTGCCGACGCCGACCTCCTGGTCCTGCTGACCCACGACAGCGATCCCTTCAACCGCTGGGAGGCCGCCCAGACCGTGCTGACGCGCGTCATGGTGCGCCGCATCCGCGGCGGCCAGCACCAGAACGGCGACGGGGGCATCGCGGCCGTGGCGGAGGCGCTCGGCCTGGTCCTCGACCTCGCGGCATCGGACCCGGCCTTCGCGGCCCAGGTCCTGACCTTGCCGAGCGAGGCCGATCTGGCGCGCGAGATCGGCCGCGACGTCGATCCCGACGCCGTCTTCGCGGCGCGCCAGGCGGTGCGCGCCGACATCGGCCGTGCGCTCGCCGACGGGCTCGAGGCCTGCTACGCCGGCATTGCGGACGGGGCGCCCTATTCCCCAGATGCGAAGAGTGCCGGACGACGTGCGCTGCGCAACACGGCCTTGGCTCTGCTGGCCGCGGGCATGCCGGAGCGCGGCGCGGCCCTGGCGGAGGCGCAGTTCGGGGCCGCCGCCAACATGACCGACACGCTGGCGGCGCTTTCGGTGCTGACCCTGATCCCGGGCGACGCCCGCGAGGCCGCGCTCGCGCATTTCTATCGGAGCTTCGAGAACGAGCCGCTGGTCATCGACAAGTGGTTCGCGCTACAGGCCTCCATCCCGGAGCCGGCGACGCCCGAGCGCATTCGCGCGTTGATGAGCCACCCTGCCTTCTCGATGGCGACGCCGAACCGCGTCTACGCGCTCATCGGCTCATTTTCCGCCAACGCGACCCAGTTTAACCGGCTCGATGGCGGCGGCTACCAGCTCGTCGCCGAGGTGGTAATGCAGCTCGATCCCACCAATCCACAAGTGGCCGCCCGCGTCCTCAACGCTTTTCGCTCCTGGAAGACGATGGATCTTCCGCGGCGGCGCCAGGCCGAGGGAGCGCTGAAGCGAATCACTGCTCAGGCCAAGCTGTCGGCCGACGTCAAGGATATTGCGACCCGATCGATCGGTTGACTTCGGCAGGAAGCTGCGGGCCGGACAAAAACTCGCAGAATTTGTGTGTTACCCGACACATGTGAACCGTTTTATCTCGGCGCCGACAAGACCGCTGGACAAATCGGCGAAGCAGGATTCTGATGGGTATCGGTCCGGGGAGATGCGGCACATTTTCCCGGCTGCGGACCATGTCGAGGGGGCATTCTATGGCGCGTGTGAACGCGGCCAACGGACCTGTGCAAGCGGGGACGTTGCAGGGATTGGCGCGTACCCTGACAGGTCCCGCCAATCTTCGGATGGCTGAATACGAGCCCTGGCTGCGTCGTCTCGTCCCGCTCATGGTCGCCGTCTTCATGGCGACGCTTGCGGTCGGCGCCTTGATCCAGGCGCGCGATACCCGCAACCGGGCGCTGTCGGACTCGGTCGGCGACATCGAGCTCATCGCCGCCATCACGGCGCAGGACCTGAACGCCGCGGTCGCCGACGACCCTCATCTCGACCTCGACTCCTGGCTCGCGCACAACCTGCCCGGCAAGGCGCTGCTGGCGGGGCGCGAGGTGCTGGTGGCGAATCAACAGGGGATGATCGTCGCCGCCTCCCCGTCCGATGCGCCGACGAAGCGGGCCTTGGCCGACCTGCTCGGCCCGGCTCAACCGCTGACGATCTTCGCCGACAAGGCGGGCGTCCTGCGCATCAATCTCGCCGACGGCGAGGATGTGCTGGCGGCGGTCCGCACCCTGAAACCGCCGTTCGGTCAGCTCGCCATCATCCATCCCGTCACGAGCCTGCTCGCCGACTGGCGCTCGTCCTCGATCCGGTCCGGTTTCCTGTTGCTGGCGACGGCCTTCGTCCTGATCGTGATCGCGACGGCCTATTTCTGGCAGGCCGGCCGCTCAGTCGAGGTCGAGAGCATCAACGCGCGGGTGCATACACGCATCGACACCGCGCTCAACCGGGGCCGCTGCGGCCTATGGGACTGGGACATCGCGCGAGGCCGGGTCTACTGGTCGGCCTCGATGTACGCGATGCTGGAGATGCAGGTCCAAGCGGGGTTCATCAGCTTCGGCGACATCAATGCCCTGGTCCACCCGGCCGACGAGGACCTGACGAGCCTCGCCGAGCAGCTCGCGGGGTCGAAGCTCAGCAGCATCGACCATACGTTTCGCCTGCGCAACGCGCGCGGCGAATGGGTCTGGCTGCGCGCACGCGCGGAACTGGTCAGGGAGACGCCGAACGCGGAGCTTCACCTCGTCGGCATCGCAGTCGACATCTCCGACGAGAAGCGGCTCGCCGAACGCAATGCGGCGGCCGACGAGCGGCTTCGCGACGCGATCGAAGCCCTCTCCGAAGCTTTCGTGCTCTGGGATGCCGACAACTGCCTCGTCACCTGCAACTCGAAGTTCCTCGACCTGCACAAACTGCCTCCGCAGCGCGCCCAGATGGGCACCTCATACGCCGAGCTGATCGCCTGCTCGACGCCCCCGATGATCCAGACGCAGATCGCTCTGGGCGAGGCGCCCAGGAGCGGCGCGCGGTCCTACGAGGCCGAGCTCGGGGACGGCCGCTGGCTGCAGATCAACGAGCGCCGCACGAACGATGGCGGCTACGTCTCGGTCGGGACCGACATTACCGCCCTCAAGCGCCACGAAGAGCAGCTGATGGACTCGGAGCGGCGCCTCATGGCGACAATCGCCGACCTGCGCCGCTCGCGCCAAACCCTCGAAGCCCGAACCCAGCAGCTGGCCGTGCTCGCCGACAAACACGCCGAGAGGCAGGCCGAAGCGGAGACCGCCAATCGGGCGAAATCGGAATTCCTGGCCAATATGAGCCACGAGCTGCGCACCCCGCTCAATGCCATCATCGGCTTTTCCGAACTGATGATGGAGGAGACCTTCGGGCCGCTCGGATCCTGCAAGTACAGCGATTATGCCGCCGACATCTGTTCGAGCGGCCGCTATCTCCTCGGGGTGATCTCGGACGTGCTCGAAATGGCGCGCCTCGATTCGGGGCGCGTGCGGCTCGACCAGCGGATCGTCGATGTCGGCGAGGCGGTCCGCGCCGTCGTCGAGGATACCCAGGCTTCCGCCCTGGAGAAGCGCATCACGCTGGCCACGGACCTCGCGACCGGCAGCATCCTCCATGCCGATCCGCAGGCCATCGAGAAGATCCTGGCGACGCTCGTCGGCAATGCCGTAAAGTTCACGCTCGACGGCGGCTGGATCGAAGTGAAGACGCGCACCGCCAACGGCGCGCTCAATATTTTCGTGGTCGACAGCGGCATCGGGATCGCGCCTTCGTCGCTTGCCGCCATCGGCCGTCCGTTCGAACAGGCCGGGACCACGATGCGCAACGGCATGAAGGGGTCGGGCCTCGGCCTCGCCATCGCTCGGTCGCTGACCGAGATGCACGGCGGCACCCTGCAGATCCGCTCGGCGGTCGGGGTCGGCACCATCGTCTTGATCCACATCCCGGCCGAGCGCCATTGGGCGGAGCCCCGGGGCACTCAGGCGAAATTCTCGCGCCAGCCCGCCTTGGGACCGGGCCGATCGCGCGGCCACGGCGTGTCCATGCCGATCCCGATGGCGGCGTCGGCCGGCGGTCCGAGTGCCGGCGGGTCCGGGCGCGTGGCTTCGATCGGTGTCCTGCCACGGCCGACGCTGGTCGCCGACAATGGTCACCCCACGCTCAACTGATCAGACCGCCGCCGGCGGCGCGCCCAGCAGTGTGAGGAACAACGCTCTGACCGACGCACGCCGTTCGGCGAGATCGCACTCGAGCGCAGCGAAATCCGGCAGGCTGGCCACCGCCACGAGACGCCGCCGCAGACCGTTCCCCGCCTTGGCGGGGTCGAACCGTCCCTCGGTGGTGAGCCGGGTGATTTGGCTCACATCCGTATAGAGCTTGTAGGACGTACCGAGGCCATCCGCCGCCGATGCCGCCAGTAGGCCGAGGCGCGCCGCCTGCCGCAGGATGGCGGGGGTCGATCCTGCGAGGACGTCCGGATGATCGGCCCCATGCCGGAGCGCAAGATATTGCGCGATGAAGTCCACATCGAGCATGCCGCCCGCGGCGAGCTTCAGGTCCCACGCGTCCGCCTCGCCCTTCTCCTGCGCGACGAGTGCCCGCAGCGCGACGATCGCGCCGCCGATCTCGTCGCCGCGCGGCCGCGTCAGCGCGGCGCGGACCGCCGCTTCGACCCGTCCCGCCAGCGCGGCATCTCCGGCGACGACACGTGCCCGCGTCAGCGCCATATGTTCCCAGAGATCGGCGGCCTCGGCCTGATAGGCCAAGAAGGCGCTGAAGCGCGTCGCCACCGGGCCCTGGCGACCGGACGGGCGCAGGCGCATGTCGACCTCATAGAGCCGCCCGCGCCGGGTCGTCACCGTCAGCGCGGCGATGAAGCGCTGTGTCAGCCGGGAGAAATAGCGCGCGGCATCGAGCGGGCGCGGCCCGTCGCTCTCGGCCTCCGGTGAGGCGGCGTCGTAGATCAGCAGGAGGTCGAGGTCGGAGGTCGCGGTCATCTCGGCCGAACCGAGCCGCCCCAAGGCCACCGCCACACAGCTCGCCCCAGGCACATGGCCATGCTCCTGCGCGAAGACGCCCCGGCAATGGTCGAGGGTCGCACGCAGCACCGCTACGGCGAGATCGGAATAGTCCCGTCCCGCCGCCGCCGGATCGACGGTGCCGGCCAGGAGCCGCACGCCGATCAGGAACATTTCCTCCTGGGCGAGGTCGCGGGCGCGGTCGAGGAATTCCTCGGTCGGCCGCGCCGGATCGAGGTAGCCGAGGCGTCGGTCCGCGCCCGCGCCGGCGGCCCCGAGGCTCGCCGGATCGATGGCGGCATCGAGCAGATGCGGGCGGCGCGTCACCGCCGCCGCCAGGCGAGGCGCAAGGCCGAGGATGTCGGCGAAGAGCTCGCGCAAAGCGCCGTTCTGCTTGAGAATCGCGAAGAGCTCGATCACCGCCGGCAGGCGCGCCAGGGCATCGTCGAAAGCCGCGAGGGCCGCGTCGGGATCGCCCGATCCCGCAAAAGCCAGGAGCAGCGCCGGCACGAGCTCCGTCAAGACTTCGCGAGCCCGGGCGCTGCGGATCGACGCCCGCCGGCCGAAATGCCACCCACGCACTAATTCGACCGCCTCGGCGGGCCGCTCGAAGCCCATGGTCCGCAAGGTCTCGACCGTCTCCGGCTCGATGGCCGGCCCGGCGAAGACGAGGCTCCCGGCTTCGACATCGAGACCCGGGGCATGTTCGAACAACCGGGCGTAATGCGCCTCGACCGCCCGCAGATGGCGCACGACGTCGGCTTCGAAGGCCTCGGTCGTGTCGTAGCCGGCCCAGGCTGCGAAGCGCGCCAATGTCTCGGGGTCCGAGGGCAGGCGCTGCGTCTGCTCGTCGGCGAGCATCTGCAGTCGGTGCTCGATGCGGCGCAGGAAGCGATAGGAGTCCGACAGATCGGCGACCGCCTCGGCCGAGACCCAGGCATCGGCGTGGAGCTCGACCAGCATGTCGAGCGTACGCGCACCCCGTAGCTGCGGACGCCGGCCGCCGAAGATAAGCTGCTGCGTCTGGACGAAGAACTCGATCTCGCGGATGCCGCCGCGCCCCACCTTGACGTCATGCCCCGCGACCGTCACCTCGGCATGACCGCGGACGGCATGGATCTGCCGCTTCATCGCATGGATGTCCGCGATGGCGGCATAGTCGAAATATTTGCGCCAGATGAAGGGTGCGAGGTCGGCGAGGAAGGCGCGCCCGAGGGCCTTGTCGCCGGCGACCGGACGCGCCTTGATGAAGGCGGCCCGCTCCCAGTTCTGGCCGAGCGTCTCGTAATAGGCGAAGGCGGCGGGCAGCGACAGGGCGACGGCGGTCGAGGCCGGATCCGGCCGCAGCCGGAGATCGACGCGCAGCACGTAGCCCTCTTCCGTGCGTTCGCCGAGCAGGCGGACGAGCTGCTGGGTCAGCTTAACGTAGACGCTGGCCGGCGCGGCGTCGGGCGAGAGCGCGCCGGCGCCGGCCTCGTAGAGGACGACGAGGTCGATATCGCTCGAATAATTGAGCTCGCCGCCGCCGCCTTTGCCGAGCGCCAGCACAGTGATGCCGCAACCCGTCTCGGGCTCGACAGGATCGATGACGAGCCGGCCGGCCCGCGCCGCCTCGCGCAGCAGAAAGCGCAGGGCGCCCGCGACCGCCGCATCGGCAAAGCGCGTCAAGGCGGCCGTGACCTCCTCGAATCCCCAGACCCCACCGAGATCGGCGAGGGCGACGATCAGTGCGACGCTCGACTTGGCGCGCCGCAACAGGGACTTTGCGTCGTCCATCCCCGCGGCCGCCGCCATCCCGGCGTCGAGTTCGGCAAGACCGTCGTCGAAGAAGCGCGCCGGAGGGCTCGACAGCATCGTGTCGAGCCGCCTCGGATCGGCGCAAACGAGGCGCCACAGATAGGGCGAGTGGTCGGCCAGCGCGCCGAGCAGCGCCTCGACCTGCGGCCCACCAATCGGGTCGGCAGGAAGCGAAAGTTCGGCCCGGGCCGATCGCCACTCGGCGAGCCACTCCGCCGCCAGCTCTGGCCTCGCCAGGCGCGGCGCGCTGCGGATGAGATCGGCGAGAATCGGCGCGTGCATCAGCCGCTCCGCTGATCGAGGAGGGCGGGGAGCCTCGCAGGCGTCGCCGGGCGGACCTCGACCGGCTCATGGGCGGCGGGCCGGGCCGGCAAAACCAGCGTGGCGACGAGGCCCGGCGCGTTGCTGTCGAGACGCAGCTGGCCCTGGTGCAGATGGGCGATCGCCGCCGCCAGCGAGAGGCCGAGGCCCGACCCCGGTCGCGAACGCGAATCTTCGAGTCGCACGAAACGTTCGACCACGCGACCCCGGTCGGCCGCATCGATGCCGGTGCCGTGATCGGCGACGGCGCATTCGATCGTCTCGCCGAGGCGATGGGCCGAGACCGCGACCGCCCGCACGCCCTCACCTGAGGCGCCATATTTCAACGCATTGTCGATGAGATTGGCGAGTGCCTGGCCGAGCAGCTCGCGATTGGCATGGACGAGAAGGCCGTCCTCGACCGTGAGGCTGAACGACACCCCCTCCTCCTCCGCGACCGGTTCGTAGAGTTCGGCCACGTCGCGCATGACTTCACCGGCATCGCAATCGGCCATGCCTTCGCGTCCCGAGCCGGCCTCGGCGCGGGCGATCATGAGAAGGGCGTTGAACACGGCGATGAGGCCGTCCGCCTCGTCGATGATCCGGTCGAGCGAGGCCCGGTAGTCGGCCGACGTGCCGGCCGAACGCAGCGCCTCCTCGGCCCGGTTGCGCAGGCGGGTCAGGGGCGTGCGCAGATCATGAGCGATGTTGTCCGAGACCTCGCGCAGGCCCGACATCAGCTCGCCGATGCGCTCCAGCATGGCGTTGAGGTTCTGCGCCAGACGATCGAGCTCGTCCCCGGTGCCGGCATCGGGCAATCGTCCCGACATGTCTCCGGCCATGATCCGCTTGGCGGTGGCGTTGATGGCATCGACGCGACGCAACACTCGCAGCGCGAAGAACAGGCCGCCGAGAAGGCCGATCAGCGCCAGCCAGAACAGCGACTGGAACAGCGCGTGGATCATGACGGCGCGCAGGTTCTCCCGTTCGTCGAGGTCGCGCCCGACGAGCAGCCGGAAGCCGCTCGGCAGCAGGAAGATGCGTGCCAGCGCGATATGCTGCGGGCCGATATCGTTGAGGCGCTGATAGCTCGTCTCGACGAGGCCCGGATGGTCGATGACGCCGGCCGGCAGGATGGCGACGTTGCCGGTGATCGTCTGACCGGCGAAATTGGTGAGCAGATAGAGCGAGGAGCCGGGCTGCTGGGTGCGGCGCCCGATGGCGCCGACGAGCTGCTGGATGCCGCCGGTATCGTATTGCTCGGCAAGGCCGGTGATCTCGGCCCCGATGGTCTGCCCGATCTGCGCGTCGAGCAGGGAATTGACGCTCCAGGCGACGCTTCCCAGCACCGTGCTGGCCCCGATGGCGAAGACCACGAGGTAGGCGAGCGACAGCTTGAAGGCGGTCGTCCGGAACAGCTTACCGAGGATTGTCACGGATCATGTAGCCCGAACCTCGCACGGTCTGCAGCAGCGGCGCGTCGGAGCCCTTGTCGATCTTCGAGCGCAGCCGGGAAATATGGACGTCGATCACATTGGTCTGAGGGTCGAAATGATAGTCCCAGACATGTTCGAGCAACATGGTGCGCGTGACAACCTGCCCGGCATGTTTCATCAGGAATTCGAGCAGCCGGAACTCGCGCGGCTGGAGGACGATGTCCCGGCCCGAGCGGGTCAGCTTATGGGCCAGGCGGTCGAGTTCGAGCGGGCCGACCCGGTAGACGGTCGGCTCGCCGGTGTCGGCCGACTTGCGCCGTGCCAGGATCTCGACCCGCGCCAGGAGCTCGGAAAAGGCGTAGGGTTTCGAGAGGTAGTCGTCGCCGCCGGCGCGCAGGCCCTTGACGCGATCGTCGACCTGTCCCAGCGCCGACAGGATCAGCACCGGCGTCTCGATCTTCTGCTGACGCAGGCCGCCGATGAGCGAGAGGCCATCGAGCTTGGGCAATAGACGGTCGACTACCAGCACGTCGTAGCCGCCGTCCTGGGCGAGCGTGTAGCCTTCGAGACCATCCGCCGCGCGATCGACCGCGTGGCCGGCCTCGCCGAACGCCTTGGCGAGATAACCGGCGGCGTCCGCATCGTCTTCGATCACCAGAATACGCATCGAGCATCATCTCCGATAGTGCCGCGAGACGGCAGGCCAGGACGAAGCCGGGCCTGCCGCTCTCCACCAAACCGCCGGCGTGAACGGGGGCGAGTGTCACGCAGACGTCTGGCGAGCACGTCGGACGGGACCGAAACTTGCGCAAGGTTCCCGCCACGATCCGGTCCAAGCAGGCTTTTGCGGATCGTCCTGTCGAAGTCAGTCCAGGCGCTGTTTTCATGCATCTTTCGTACAATCGAGCGTGAGGCACTCGATGACACGATCGTCAAAGCAAGACACCGACCGGGGTGCCGGCGACGCCTTGCTCTGTCTTGTCGGGACGATCAGGGAGACCTTGCGTCGGAGAGATACAAAGTCATTGTTGCTGCTACCCTGGCCGGCACTCGGTTTCGAATTCCAGACAAGGGCAGGTTACGAGAGGATTGATCTTACGTCTTCAGCAAAGCCGAAGTTTGGTTACGATGGGCAACTTTGGCCGCTAGCCGGCGCTCGGCGTCGCCAGTGCGACGAAGCGAACGTTGTCGCCGGACTTCACCCGCAGCAGCACCGCCTTACGACCCTCGTGCTTGGCCGCGCTCAGCGCTGCCGTGATGTCGCCGGGCCGCGACACGCTCTTGCCGGCCGCCTCGAGAATGACGTCGCCGGACTTCAGCCCCTTCTGAGCCGCAATGCCCTCTGGGTCGATATCGGCCACGACGACACCTTCGTTGCCGGCGCCGGCGATGGTCGAGGCCGGCACGAGCGTCAGCCCGAGCGAGGAGAGCTGGGACGTATCGGCCGGGGCGCCAGTTTCCGCCTTCGCTTCCTGCTTGTCGCTCGGCAGCGTCCCGAGCGTCAGGTTGACGGTCTTCTGCGCGCCGTCATGCCAGACGGTCAGTTCGACCTTCTTGTCGGGGCCCATGGACGCGATCTTGCGGGCCAGTTCGCGCGGACCCTCGACTGTCTCGCTGTTGACCGCCGTGATCACATCGCCCGACTTGATCCCGGCATCGGCGGCGGGCGAGCCCGTTTGCGGCTCCGCGACCAGCGCGCCCTTGGTGTCCTTGAGGCCGAGCGAATCGGCGATATCCGTGGTCACCGGCTGAATCTGCACACCGATCCAGCCGCGGGCCACCGAGCCCGTCGTCTTGAGGTCGTTGATCACCGTCTTCGCCACTTCGGTGGGGATGGCGAAACCGATGCCGACGCTGCCGCCCGAGGGGGAGAAGATGGCGGTGTTGATGCCGACCACCTGGCCCTGCGTGTTGAAGGTCGGGCCGCCCGAATTGCCGCGGTTTACCGGCGCGTCGATCTGCAGGAAGTCGTCATAGGGGCCGGCGCCGATGTCGCGCCCGCGCGCCGAGACGATGCCGGCCGTGACCGTGCCGCCGAGCCCGAAGGGATTGCCGACCGCGATGACCCAGTCGCCGACGCGCGGCGTCGCATCACTCCACTGCACGTAGGGAAAGTTGTCGCCGGCGACCTTGAGCAACGCCAGGTCGGTCTTCTTGTCGGTGCCGACGACCTTGGCCGGAATGGTCTTGCCGTCCTGCATCACCACCTGCACGTCGGTCGCAGTCTCGACGACGTGGTTGTTGGTCACGATATAGCCGTCGGCGGAGATGAAGAAGCCGGAGCCCTGCGCCATGCCCATGTGAGGATGGTGGGGCATCATGCCGCCGCGGTTCTCGAACTGGTGGAAGAAGCGCTCGAGCGGGTCACCCTTGGGGATGTTCGGCATGGCGTTCTGGTCGGCCTCGTCGGCGGTGTTCTCGACCATCTTCACCTTGACGGCGACCACCGCCGGGCTGACGCGGTCGACGACATCGGCGAAGGAGCCGGGGGCGATCTGCTCCGGCGCCGGCTGGCCGGTGATCTGGGCCGCATGGGCCGGCACCATCGACATGAGGGAGGGGGCCGCCACAGTCCCGCCGAGCGCGGTGACGGCCACGGCACCGAGCAGCGCTGCGCGCAGGGTCGGACGCTTCGTCATGAATATCTCCTCGAAATCCCGGGCCGCCGCTGCGGCCGTGACGAGAAGATGGGGCGCCCCACCTTACATCGCCATTTCGAGCGGATGAATTCTTGTTAAGGTGCCGAAGCGAGGGCGATCAGGGATGCGGATCTTCGACGAGCGCCGCGATCCTCGCCTGTTCCTCTGCGCTGAGCGGCGCCGGGGCGGGGCGCCTCGCCGGGCGGCGCAGCAGCAGCGCGCCGCCGCCGACGAACAGCACCGCGAAGGGCATCCCCCACAGGAGCAGCGTATCGGCCTGGACCGGCGGCTTGAGCAGGACGAAATCGCCATAGCGGGCGACGAGATAGTCGCGCACCTGCGCGTCCGTGTCGCCCGCTTCGAGGCGTTCGCGCACGAGCAGCCGCAGGTCGCGGGCGAGCGGCGCGGCGGAATCATCGATCGACTGGTTCTGGCAGACGAGGCAGCGCAACCCTTCCGAGATCGTGCGAGCACGCGCCTCGAGCACCGGGTCCTTAAGCATCTCGTCGGGCTGCACGGCCCAGGCCGTGGCCGGCAGGCCGCCGATCAGTACCGCGAGAAGGATCGCCTTGAGCATCATTCGGCCGCCGTCGGCACGGACGAGCCGGTCGGCATGAGGCGCCGGGCGCGCTGCGCCACGCCGATGCGCAGACGCCTGTCGGACAGCGACAGCGCCCCTCCGCAGGCCATGACGAGCGCGCCGAGCCAGATCAGAGACACCAGCGGCTTCCAGAACATGCGCGCGTCGATCGAGCCGTCCGAATGAGTGTCGCCGAGGCTGATGTAGATCTGGCCGAGATCGAGCGTCACGATGCCGGCCTGGGCGACGGTCGTCTGGCGGGTGGTGAAGAAGCGCTTCGCCGGCTCGACGGTCGCCACCACCCGGCCGCCTTCGCGGATGACCGTGCGCGCCACCATCTCGGTGTAATTGGGGCCGCCCTGCGAGTAGAGCTTCTCGACCGTCGCCTGGTAGCGGCCGAGGTCGACCGTCTGGCCCGGCTTGACGGCGACGATGCGCTCGACGCCCCAGCCCGTCGCCGCGAGCCCCATCAGCGTCACGCCGAGCCCCGCATGCGCCAGCGCCGTCCCCCAGGCGGAGCGCGGCAGCCCTATGGCGCGCGACGCTATCGCGCCGAGGCCCATGGCATGGGGACGCACCCGCCGCGCCACATCGGTGAAGGCGCCGATGATCAGATAGGCGGCGAGACCGACGCCGAGCGGCGCCAGCACCGGACCGCCGCGCGTCGCCACGAGGCAGGCGATCGCCACGACGAAACCGACCGCAGCCGCGACGACGACGCGCTGCGCCGCGCCGAGGAGTTCGCCGCGCTTCCAGGCCAGCGTCTGGCCGAGCGGCACGGCGACGATGAGCGGGATCATCAGGGGTACGAAGGTGAGGTTGAAGAAGGGCGCGCCGACCGAGATCTTGGCGCCGGTGATGGCCTCGAGCGCCAGCGGATAGAGGGTGCCGACCAGCACCGTGGCGCAGGCCGCCGAGAGGAACAGGTTGTTGAAGACGAGCGCGCCCTCCCGTGAGATCGGCGCGAAGAGGCCACCCGGCGTCAAGGTCGGCGCCCGCCAGGCATAGAGCGCCAGCGAACCGCCGATGAACAGCACCAGGATCAGCAGGATGAAGATGCCCCGCGTCGGATCCTCGGCGAAGGAATGGACCGAGGTCAGCACGCCCGAGCGCACCAGGAAGGTGCCGAGCAGCGACAGCGAGAAGGTGACGATGGCGAGGAAGATGGTCCAGATCTTCAGCGCCTCGCGCTTCTCCATCACGGCGGTGCAATGCAACAGCGCCGTGCCGGCGATCCAGGGCATCAGCGACGCGTTCTCGACCGGATCCCAGAACCAGAAACCGCCCCAGCCGAGCGTGTAATAGGCCCAGTAGGAGCCCATGGCGATGCCGAGCGTGAGGAAGCACCAGGCGAGCAGCGCCCAGGGGCGGACGAAGCGCGCCCAGCCGGCATCGACCCGGCCGGTGATCAGCGCCGCGGCCGCGAAGGAGAAGACGATCGAGAAGCCGACATAGCCGAGATAGAGCAGCGGCGGGTGGATCGCCAGGCCCAGGTCCTGCAGCAGCGGATTGAGGTCCTGCCCCTCGAAGGGCGCAGGATCGAGCCGCACGAAGGGATTCGAGGTCAGGAGGATGAAGAGCAGGAAGGCGGCGAGGATCCAGGCCTGCACGGCGAGCGTGGCCGAGCGCAGCCGCTCCGGCATGTCGCGCGCGAGGCCCGCCACGAGGGCGCCGAAGATCACCAGGATCAGCACCCAGAGCAACATCGAGCCCGGGTGGTTCCCCCACACGCCGGCGAACTTATAGACCAGCGGCTTCATCGAATGGGAGTTCTCGTAGACGTTGCGGACCGAGAAATCCGAGGTCACATGCGCATAGGTCAGGGCGGCGAAACTGTAGGCGACGAAACCGAACTGCGCGAGCGCCGAGGGTACCGCGGTGGCCATCAAGGCGGGGCTGCGGCGGACCACCCCCCAGAGCGGCAGCACCGATTGCACGAGGGCGAGCGCCAGAGCCAGAACGAGCGCGTAATGGCCGGTTTCGACGATCATGGCAGGCTTTCAGCGGTTGGCGGTCTTGTCGGCGGGGGCCGGCGTCGGAGCGGCCCCCGGTCCGCGCCATTCGCCGCTCTTGCGCAAGGCGTCGGCGACATCCTTCGGCATATAGGTTTCGTCATGCTTGGCGAGCACGGAATCGGCCTTGAACGTATCGTCCCCTTCGACCACGCCCTCGGCCACGATCCCCTGTCCTTCGCGGAACAGATCGGGCAGCAGGCCCCGGTAGGTGACGGTGATGGTCTTCGCCTTGTCGCCGATCACGAACCGGATCCGGTTGTCGCCGAGATGCTTGACCGAGCCCTGCTCGACGAGGCCGCCGACCCTGAGCCGCGTGCCCAGCGCCGGCGCCTTGGCGACGAATTCGCTCGGCGCATAGAAGAAGACCACGCTGTCGCGCAGGGCATAGAGGACCAGGCCGGCAGCGATTCCGGCCACGCCGAGCGCGCTCCCGATCAGAACCAGACGCCTGCTTTTGCGACGCATGCGGCGCTATCCTTCCAAGCCGAGTTCGTGGGCCAATCCGTCGAGTCGCCCGAGCGTCGCCTCATCGCCCGTCAAGGCGTGACGCGCATCGGAGAGAGCCTGGCGGGCCTTGCCGACCTCTCCCAGCACCGTATAGGCCCGGACCAGGCGAAGCCAGCCCTCCGGATCGCGGCCGTTCTCCGCCAGCCGCGCCGCGAGCCCGTCGACCATGCCGCGGATGGCGGCCTGCTGCTGCGCGGCCGGCATGGAGGCGATGGCGGAGGCCATCGGACCCGCCGGCGGTCCAGGGACAGCCGTGCCGTCCATCGCAGCGGCGGGCGGGGAGGACGATGCCGCAGCCGGCGAAGTGCCGGCCGCTCCGCTGCCGTCGAGCCCGGCGATCCGGCGATGCAGCATGTCGAGCCAGGAGGCGCCCGGCGGGGACTCGTCGGCGAGCGTTTGCCAGATCGTCCGCGCCTTCGCCTTGTCGCCGTCCTGCTCCGCCGCGAGGCCGGTGAAGAAGCGCGCCTGCGGCTGCTTCGGATCGGTCTTGAGCGCCGTATCGAAGGCGGCCCGCGCCTGCTGGGTGACGACGCCGTCGGCCGCCATGACGAGCGCCTGCCCGTAGTCCGCGTCGTGTTCCGGCGTGTCGCCGTTGATGCGGAGCATCTCGCCATAGGCATGCGCGGCATCGTTGAAGCGGCCCATCTGCATGTAGACGGGAGCGATCAATTCATAGCCGCGGTAGTCGTCGGGGTGGCCGGCGAGATGGGTCTCGACGCGCTCGATCAGCGCCAGGATGTTCTCCTGCGGCAGGGCGCGCTCCGCCAGGGGCAGATCTTCGTAGCGCGGACTGCCGATCCTGAGATAGAGGCCGAGCGCGAGGGCGGGCACGAGCCCGGTGGCCAGCAGCGCAACCGCATAGCGCCCACGCCGCGACGGCCGCAGGCTCTCGCGGTCCGGTCGCTCGGCGGCGGACAGCAAACGGCGGCCGAGTTCGGCGCGCGTCCCGGAGGCATCCTCAGCCGGCAGCATGCCGCGCGCGACGTCCTCGTCGAGTTCAGCGATCTGCTGCCGGTAGAAACCGACGTCGGGCGTCGCACCAGAGCGGACGGCCGGCTTTTGCCGCAACAGCGGCCATACGACGCAAACGACCGCCACAGCGGTCATCGAAGCGAAGGCGATCCACACCATGGCGGCCAGTCTAGCCTGTCAGGACCGGTGCGGAAAGCAAATCGTCATAGGGCCGCAAATCGGACAATTGCATCGGGCCACCGGAAAATATTGGCGGCCCGACGGTCTCGTCCAAGCCCTCAGGCGATGCGGGCCACGCGCTCGACCCGCCGGCGCTCGGCGACGGGCTGGAACGCCACGCTGGCATGAGTGGGGCAATAGGGAATGTTGCCCGAGGTGCGGCACCCGCAGAAGCGGAACTCCGCACTCGTCGGGTCGCCGATCGGCCAGCGGCACATGGTCTCGCGCAGGTCCATGATGGTGACGCGTGTCGAGAACGGGATCACGACATCGCGTTGCGCCAGTGCCGCCATGCCGGCCAAAGACCGGGGCTCGCTCGGAGCCGGTGCCGGCTCCGCCCCGTCGGGAGCACCGGCCGCGGGCTTCATCGCCATCTTCAGTTTGAGCCGCTCCGCATCCGCCGCCGGCGGGGTCGCGCGATTGGACAGGCCAAGGCGATGGATCTTGCCGATCACGGCGTTGCGCGACACGCCGTCGCCAAGATCGGCTGCGATGTGGCTGGCGCTACGCCCTTCCATCCACAATTTACTCAAGCGCTCGACGCGCTCATCTGTCCAGGACATGGCCTCTCCTGTTTTTGGGGTTTTGGATCGAAAGTAAAACGAAAGCGAACCGGCAGACGTCCGGTGACACACGCCGTCAAGACTGAGACTGATACGCCGCATCTGTCGAAGCCGACGGAAATTAATCTATACGAGCGCAGGATTCGGGCGCAAGAGTCCGCATTGACCCGAGGCAAGTTTTCCCCCGGCCCCTGTGGCCAAAACGCAGCACGGCGACCCTGCCGCGTTGCCGCCCAAATGGCCGTGTCCGGGTCGCGGCAGGAATTGACCTGCGTCGTCCGAGGCACTAGAGACAGAGGGCATGATGCCGTCCCTCGGGACGGCATTCGATTTCGGAGCGGCCGCCGCGGACCCGTTCCGGCCCGATTGCGGAGCCGGAGACACCGTCCCACGCCCGCTCCGTATCCCCGGAGACCTTAGCTGTGGCGCCGCTCGAGTCCTCGTCCATTCTTCCGACCTATGCCCGGGCCGACCTCAGTTTCGACCGCGGCGATGGTGTGTGGCTGACCACGACGGAAGGCGAGCGCTATCTCGATTTCGGCGGCGGCATCGCCGTCGCGTCGCTCGGCTATTCGCATCCCCATCTCGTCAAGGCGCTGCAGGAACAGGGTGCCAAGCTGTGGCACACCTCGAACCTCTACCGCATCCCGGAGGGCGAGCGCCTGGCCCGCCGCCTAGTCGAGACGACGTTCGCCGACCTCGTCTTCTTCACCAATTCGGGGGCCGAGGCCAACGAATGCGCCGTCAAGATGGCGCGCAAATACCAGTCCGCGAACGGCCGCCCCGAGCGCTTCCGCATCGTCACCTTCGAGGGCGCCTTCCACGGCCGCACGCTGGCGATGATCGCGGCCGGCGGGCAGCAGAAATATCTCGACGGATTCGGCCCCAAGGTCGAGGGCTTCGACCAGGTGGTGCTCGGTGACCGCGCGGCGCTCGAGTCAGCCGTCGGCCCGGAGACGGCGGCGATCATGATCGAACCGCTCCAGGGCGAAGGCGGCATCAGGGTCGTGCCGCCCGAGACGATGCGCGAGATCCGCGCGCTTTGCGACCGGCATGGCCTGCTCCTGATCCTCGACGAGGTGCAGTGCGGCATGGGCCGCACCGGCGTCTTCTTCGCCCATGAGACGAGCGGCATCGTGCCGGACATCATGGCCGTCGCCAAGGGCATCGGCGGCGGCTTCCCGCTCGGCGCCTGCCTCGCCACCGCCGAGGCGGCCAAGGGCATGACGACCGGCACCCATGGTACGACCTATGGGGGCAACCCGCTTGCCATGAGCATCGGCAATGCTGTGCTCGACGTCGTCCTCGAACCCGGCTTCTTCGACCATGTGAAACAGGCCGGGCTGCGGCTCAAGCAGCGCCTGGCCGAACTCAAGGACCGCCATCCGGACGTGATCGCCGAAATCCGCGGCGAGGGCCTGATGATGGGCTTGAAGACCGTCGTGCCCAACGGCGACCTCGTAGCGGCGGCGCGGCGCCACCACCTGCTCGTCATCGCGGCTGGCGACAATGTCATCAGGCTGGTTCCGCCGCTCATCGTCTCGGACGCGGAGATCGCCGATGCGGTGCGCCGGCTCGACGGTGCATGCGCCGATCTCGAAGCCGCCGCGCCCTCCGGCAAGGCGCCGGACTCAGGCCTCCGCAAGGGTGCCGCATGACCAGCGACGCCGCGGCGCCGCGCCATTTCCTCGACATCGGCGACCTTCAGACCGTCGACCTCCGGGCGATGCTCGACGCCGCTGCCGCGATCAAGAACGAGCGACGCCGCACGGGGCGCATGGCGCCGGGCCGGCCGCTGGCCGGCCGAGTGCTCGCCATGATCTTCGACAAACCCTCGACTCGCACCCGCGTCTCCTTCGATGTCGGGATGCGCGAACTCGGCGGTGAGACGCTGATGCTGACCGGCGCCGAGATGCAGCTCGGCCGCGGCGAGAGTGTGGCCGACACGGCCCGCGTGCTGTCGCGCTATGTCGATGCGATCATGATCCGCACGCTTGAGCGCGAGATGGTGGCCGAACTCGCCCATCATGCCACCGTTCCGGTGATCAACGGCCTCACCAGATCCTCCCATCCCTGCCAGGTGATGGCGGACCTGATGACCTTCGAGGAGCATCGCGGCCCGATCGCCGGGCGGACGGTCGCCTGGAGCGGAGACGCCAACAACGTGGCGACGAGCTGGGTCCATGCGGCGGCGCGCTTCGGCTTCCGCATGACGATCGCGAGCCCCGACGAACTCGCTCCCACGGCGGGTCTGCTCGACTGGGCGCGCCGCAACGGTGCGCGCGTCATGACGACAAGTGACCCGGGCGAGGCGGTGCGTGGCGCCGATGCGGTGATTTCGGACTGCTGGGTCTCAATGGGGGACGAGGACGTTGCCGACCGGCACAACCTCCTCGCGCCCTACCAGGTGAACGCGCGGCTGATGGCGCAGGCGGCCGAGGGGGCGATCTTCATGCATTGCCTGCCAGCCCATCGCGGCGAGGAGGTCACCGACGAGGTGATCGACGGTCCGCAGTCGGTCGTCTTCGACGAGGCCGAGAATCGCCTCCATGCGCAAAAGGGTATCTTGGCCTGGTGCCTCGGAGCCGGAGCCCTGTAATGCCGCCGATCGCCGAACGGGTCGTGTCCGACCAGGGACGCGACGACCTCGTGTTGCCGTTCGCGGTCACGCCGCTCGACGTGCGCGGCCGGCTCGTGCGGCTCGGGCCGACGGTCGACCATATCCTGGCGCAGCATCATTACCCCGATCCGGTCTCGCGCCTCGTCGGCGAGGCCGCGACGCTGACGGCGCTGCTTGGCGCCTCGCTCAAGACCGAGGGGCGTTTCCAGTTGCAAACCAAGACGGACGGCGCCGTCGACATGCTGGTCGTCGATTTCGACGCGCCCGATCGGCTGCGCGCTTTCGCTCGATACGATGCCGACCGCATCGCGGCAGCCGATGGCCGGCTCAGCCCCGCGGAACTCCTCGGCCACGGCCATCTTGCTCTGACCATCGACGAGGGCGGGGACATGTCGCGCTACCAGGGCGTGGTGCCGCTCGAAGGCCAAGGGCTCGAGGCCGCCGCCGACCAGTATTTCGTCCAGTCGGAGCAGATCCCGACCATGGTCCGTCTCGCGGTCGCTCAGAACGTCACGGGCGAGGGGTCGCGCTGGCGCGCTGGCGGCCTTCTGGTGCAGTTCCTGCCCGAATCGGAAGACCGCCGTCGCCGGGCCGATCTCGATCCTGGAGACGCTCCGCCGGACTTCGTGACCGACAGGATCGAGGACGATAGCTGGACCGAGGCCAAGGCATTGGCTGGAACGGTCGAGGACCACGAGCTCGTCGACCCGACGTTGTCGAGCGAGCGGCTGCTCTATCGCCTGTTCCACGAGCGTGGCGTCCGCGTGTTCGAGCCGCAAGTGCTGCGCGACGCCTGCCGCTGCTCGCGCGAGCGTATCGCCGGCATGCTGCGCAGCTTCACGCCCGACGAACGCCGCGACATGGTCGGCCCCGAAGGCCGCATCGGCGTCACCTGCGAGTTCTGCGGCGTGCATCGGGACTTCGATCCGGCGGAGTTCGACCCGCCGGCTTGAAGATCATCGTGGGCCGCGAGAGACGCTCACGCAGTCTCGATCGTCACCTTGTCCGGATAGAAGGCCAGATGTCCCGCGATCGCGGCCATGGCCGGATAGGGCGTCTCGTAGGACCAGACGGCGTTCTCGGCAGTTCCCTCACCCGATCCGATGCTGAAATAGCTCGCATCGCCCTTATAGGGGCAATGCGAGGTGCGGCTCGTGCGCACGAGCTTCTCCATGTCGGCGTCCTCGCGCGGCACGTAGAGCACGGCCGGATAGGCCGCCTCGGCGAGGCGCAGCGCCTTCGTCGTGTCGGCGATCACGACGCCGTTGCGCGTCACCTTGACGCGGCCCGAGTGCGGCTCGATGCTGATCGGGTGTTCGGGACCGGGGAGTTTCATCGGCGCCTCCTGCTCGAGGGTTTCATTGCGTCAGACCAAGAGATTTGAACCATTCATTTTATCGGCGGACCCGTGACGCCCGGCGGCGGCGGACCGCGCGGAAGGGGGACTCATGCACTACGAGATCATCGGAACGACGATGCAGGCGGTGAGCGTCGAGCTTGCGGCCGGCGAACAGCTTTTCAGCCAGACCAATACAATGGCGTGGATGAGCGCCGATATCGAGATGGCGACTAACACCGGCGGCGGTTTCTTCGCCGGTCTGAAGCGGACCTTCGGCGGCGGCAGCTTCTTCGTGACGGATTTCACCGCCCGCCGCCCCGGGCACATCGCGTTCGCGCCGCGCTTTCCCGGCACCATCCTGCCGCGCCAGCTCGCCGCCGGCCAGAGCCTGATCTGCCGCAAGGAGACTTTCCTGTGCGCCGAGAAATCGGTGACGCTCGAGATCGCCTGGCAGCGCAAGATCGGCGCCGGCTTCTTCGGCGGCGAGGGCTTCATCCTGCAGAAGGTGACGGGGCCCGGCACGGTGTTCCTCGACCTGTCGGGCGAGGTGGTGGAGCATCAGCTCGCGGGCGGCGAGAAGCTGCTGGTCCATGCCGGCCACGTCGGCGTCATCGAGCCCTCGATCACCTTCGACATCCAGATGGTCAAGGGTTTCCGCAACATCCTGTTCGGCGGCGAGGGCCTGTTCCTGGCCTCCCTCACCGGACCGGGCAAGGTGCTGTTGCAGACCATGCCGATCATGAATCTCGCCGAGGAGATCGCGCGCTACCTGCCGGGCAACCGGACCGAATCGGCCGGCATGGGTGCTGCCGTCGGGGGCGCGGTCGGCGGCGTCGGCGGCAGCATCGCCGGGGCGCTCTTTGGCGGCCTCCTTGGCGGTGGCGGCGACAGCAGCGACGCCTGAATTTAGCTCGGTTTCGCGGCCTTCGCGATCTCGCCCATCAGCCTGGGAAGATTGTCGGGCGTCACCGGGCCGATCAGTTTGTAGGCGATCATCCCGTCGCCGCGGATCACGAAGGTCTCGGGGACGCCATAGACCCCGAAGTCGATGCCCGTGCGTCCCGAACGGTCGTCACCGACCCGGCCGTAGGGATCGCCGAGCTGGCCGAGGTAGCGGCGCGCATCCTCGACATTGTCCTTGTAGACGATGCCGTCGAGCGTGACGCCTTGCGCCTTCAGCCGCGGATCTTGCGCCAGCGTCATCAGGAGGCCGTGCTCGTCGTGGCATTCGGCGCACCAGGAGGCGAAGACGTTGAGCAGCGTGACATGGCCGGCCTTGAGGTCGGCATCCTTGAGGCCGGCGCTCTCCCCTCCCGCTCGGCCGGGCAGCGGCTTGAGGTCGAACTGCGGCACCGGATGACCGATCAGCGCCGAGGGAATGCGCGACGGATCACCCGCGCCGAGCTGCACCAGGAACAGGCCGGCGAGTCCCGCGAAGACCACGAGCGGCAACAACACCAGGAGGCGCCGGCCGAGGCGCGACGGGGGAGAGGTCGCAGGCGACGGCACGTCGGCGGAGGTCATGGCGCGGTCTCTTCGATGGTCGTGCGGCCTTGCGGCCTCTCCGCGCGGGTTTCGAGCTTGGCCAGGAGCCGGCGCAGGGCCCGCCCGTCGAGCACGACGGTGACAACCATGGCCAGCATGACCACGGTCGTCACCGCATAGGCCGCGACGATGAAGCCGATATGCGGGATAGCGCTCATGACGTCACCTTGGCGGGGGTGAAGACCGCCGCCGGCGGCGGCTCCGCGGCGGAGACGAGCATCAGGCGGCGCACCTTGCGGCGCAGGATCTCGTTGCGGATCGCCGCGATATGCAGCGTCGCGAAGATCAGCGTGAAGCTTACGGCCATGATGAGCAGCGGGACCAGCATCGAGCGGTCGACGGTCGAGCCCGTGCTGGTGAAGATCGAGCCCTGGTGCAGCGTGTTCCACCAGTCGACCGAGAATTTGATGATCGGCAGGTCGATGGCGCCGACGAGGGTCAGGATCGAGGCGGCGCGAGCGGCGCGGCCGGGC
This sequence comes from Lichenihabitans sp., assembly GCA_965277115.1. Taxonomy (GTDB): domain Bacteria; phylum Pseudomonadota; class Alphaproteobacteria; order Rhizobiales; family Beijerinckiaceae; genus Lichenihabitans. The sequence goes on from CBDIBY010000009.1 coordinate 140,058, forward strand.
TCCTCGATCGTGTGCCAGAGCGCCAGCAGACTCAGATAGGTGAGGAACAGCACCAGCATGGAGGTGAGCCGCGCGTCCCACACCCAGTAGGTGCCCCACATCGGCTTGCCCCACAGCGAGCCGGTGACGAGGCAGATGAAGGCGAAGCCGGCACCGAGCGGTGCCGCGGCCTTCTGCGACGCCTCGGCCAGCGGATGCCGCCAGACGAGCGTGCCGAGCGCCGAGCCGGTCATCACGCAATAGGCCAAGGTCGAGACCCAGGCCGCCGGCACGTGGATGAACATGATCTTGACGGTCTCGCCCTGCTGGTAGTCGGCGGGGGCGTTAAAGCCCAGGGCCAGTCCGATCACCAGCGTTAGCGCCGAGAGCCCGATGAGCCAGGGCAGCGCGCGGCCGGAGAGCCGCATGAAGTTCTGGGGATTGGCGAGGACGTACATGGACCAAACCGGCTCGATGTGCGGCGCGACGATAGCGCGGGCCGCGCCACCTCTGCCAATCTTTATCGCAATTGCGGCGGGATCATAGACGGCGCGCCATGCCGGACGCGGAGAGAACCTTCTCGTGGTTCGGTCGCAACCGACGCCTCGCCGAGGATTTCGAAAACCTCGCCGCCACCCTCTTGGCCCTCATCCCCCTTGCCGCCATCCAAATCGGCATCAGGCGACTCGCGCGTTCGTAGTCTTTTGAATCAAGCTCTTACCGCCGGCCGAACAGCCGCTCGATGTCGCCGAGCTTGAGCTCGACATAGGTCGGGCGGCCGTGGTTGCACTGGCCGGCGCCCGGCGTGCGCTCCATGTCGCGCAACAGCGCGTTCATCTCCTCGGGCACCAGCCGCCGCCCGGCCCGCACCGAATGATGGCACGCCATGGTGGCGAGCACATGGTCGAGCCGGCGCTCGAGCGGCACCGTGCCGCCGTCCTCCTGGAGCACGTCGAGGAGGTCGCGCAGCAGCGCCGCCGCATCGGCCTTGGCGAGGAGCGCCGGCACTTCGCTCACCGTGACGGCGCCGGGGCCGAAGGGTTCGACGACGAGGCCGAGCCCATCGAGCGCCTCCGCATGGTCGAGCAGCAGCGCCACGGCGTCGGGCGCGAGCTCGACCACGGCCGGGATCAAGAGCCCCTGGCGGGCGATGCCGCCTTCGGCCCGGAGGCGCTTCAGCTTCTCGTAGACGATCCGCTCGTGCGCGGCATGCTGGTCGACGATGACGATGCCGTCCTGCGTCTGGGCCACGATATAGGTCTCGTGGAGCTGCGCCCGCGCCGCGCCGAGGGGCGCCGCGGCGTCATCGATCTCCGAGGCCGCGTCCGTCGCGCGCAGGTCGGCCGAGGGGTCGCCGAGCGCCGAAAAGCTCGCCTGGGCTTCCTCGGCGAAGCCCTGTCCGTAGCCGGATCCCGGCGGCACGGCCGGCGACTGCCGCCAGTCCCAGGCCTTGGCCGGCAGCGGCCGCAGGGCCGCGGCGCGGGCGGCCGAATGGCGTCCGGCGAAAGGCGCGGGGGACCCGAGGCTGCGCGCCGCGAGCGTCTCCTGCGTCCGCTCGCCGCCCGTCGTCGCGGCGCGGTGCAGGGCGCCCCCGAGCGCGTCGCGGATGGCCGAGACGATGAGGCCGCGCACCTGCGAAGGCTCGCGGAAGCGCACCTCGGCCTTGGCCGGATGCACGTTGACGTCGACGGCCCGCGGGTCGCAGGCGAGGAACAGCGCCAGCACGGGGAAGCGGTCGCGCGGCACGTAATCCATGTAGCCGGCCCAGACCGCCGAGGCGACGAGCTTGTCGCGCACCGGGCGGCCGTTCACGAAGAGATATTGGCTCTCGCGTGTCGCCCGGTGGAAGGTCGGCAGGCCGACGAAGCCCGAGAGCGCCAGGCCCGGCTTCTCGGCTGCGAGCGGCAGCGCGTTGTCGATGAAATCCTCGCCGACGATCTGCGCCACCCGGGTCAGCCGGCCTTCCTCGTCCGCCGCGCAGGCCGGACAGTCGAGCTTGAGGGCAGGGGTGCCGTTGAGCGTGAAGGCGACCGCCGGATAGGCCATGGCGAGGCGCCGCGTCACGTCGGCCACGGCCTGGGCCTCGGCCCGGTCGCTCTTGAGGAACTTGAGCCGCGCCGGCGTCGCGGCGAAGAGGTCGCGCACCTCGATCGTCGTGCCGGGCAGCCGCGCCGCGGGTTTGAGCGGGCTCTTCAGCCCGGCGTCGAGGCTGATGCGATGGCCGCTGGCGCTGCCCTCGCGCGGCCGCGTCACGATATCGAGCCGTGCGACTGAGCCGATCGAGGGCAGCGCCTCGCCGCGGAAGCCGAGCGTCGCGATGGCGCCTAGATCGCCGTCCGGGAGCTTCGAGGTGGCGTGGCGTTCGACCGCGAGGTCGAGATCCTCGGCACCCATGCCGATGCCGTCGTCGACGATGCGGATCAGGCTGCGCCCGCCCGCTTCCGCCGTGATGGCGATATGGCTGGCTGCGGCGTCGAGCGCGTTCTCGACCAACTCCTTGACGACGGAGGCGGGGCGCTCGACCACCTCGCCTGCGGCGATTCGGTCGATGAGCACGGGATCGAGACGGCGCACTGGCATGGGCGGACCGTATTGTTCCTCGGGGTGCGGACGCGGCGCAACCTCGGCCGAAGCGGTGGTGGCGTCAAGGTGGGTGGTGCGGGCGGCAATCAGACCGGAAACGTCGCAAGTCTTGCCGCAAATTCACTTACAGTGAAGAGCCACTGGCCATCCTTTGCAGCGACCATTCGCCCGATCCGAGCGGAGTCCTTTCCTGTCAGCATAGACGCAGGCGGGTGCTGATCGATTGCTTTCCAGAAGGCCTCCGAGTTATCGACACCAAAAACCGTGTCCGGGGTTGATGGCGGCCAGGTCGAGCAGTCTATGTAGGCGTGAACCTGTGTGCGTAGTCCGCGATGCCACAGAAGCAGAAGGGGTCCGGTGAAGCTCGGAAGCTTGCCTCCCTCATCATTCTGAAGAATGACATCGTCCTCAAGCTGGATTTCGGCTGTTCCGCGCGTCGCCACTCTATTCATTTTCGATGCTTCGGCCATCTTCTCGTTCAAATCCCCTATCGCGATTGCAATGTGTACTTCGGGGAAGTTTATTGGAAAATCCTGTAGACGGCGCAGAAGCGAAAACCCTGCCAGCTCCTTTCTCGAACCACGCGGACGCAGCTCGCGACTTCTCTCAGGCGCGCTGAGCAATTCCTCAATGCCGATTACAGAAGCTTGAACGAAGAGCCCTTCGAACCAATTGGCTGCACCGGAGTAAGCTTCCGATCCCGTAGGACAGAACACGCCCGCTTCAATTAGTTTGCCGCCCGCGTCAGCTTCTCGACCAACACCGTTGTCGCTGGCGTTCGGCGAACCGATCACCGCTCCACGAGAGGAAATATAAACTTTGCCGTGAAATTTTTCATGAACCTTTAGATTTACATTTTGCGGGGCACCCCATTCCCCTAGCGCCTTACGGCATGTCCCGCCCATGGAGATGTCGCATACGATCCTGATCTTCCCATCGCCCGCGTGCGGGAAGAGCTCGCTCTTCATCCCGACACCCCAGAATGCGACCGCACAATCAACGTTCGGAGCGTCGCAGACCTCGCGGATGCGGTTCGACAGCTCGCGGCCATACAAGAACTCGCACTGTTTTTGGCCCACTGTGCCACCCTCCACGACGAACCGTTAGTCCAGGTACATCTATCACGCTTCGGACCCGCCCACGCGGATCCGGGCAAGCGAATATGTGCTCGGTTCAGGATGAGAAAACGGCTGCATAAAACAATAAGACGCCAATTCGCGAACCTTGCCCCTTACCCGCGCGTCGCGTCCGTTCCATCGAACCCTCGACCGAGAGCCAACGGATACCTTTCGGCCCACGTCGCTCAAATAGCCGATCTTCCATCGACGATCCGAGCAGGATTGCGAACGCCCTTCCAGGCCAGTGCGTTTCCGTTCCACGGCCCAATCCACCCGCCATCCTGCCGCGAGAGACCCGCATGAGCGTGTTCCTGATCTCCGATGTAACCATCAGGGACGGAGCGGCGTTCGAGACCTACCAGACGCGCGATCTTGGCCCACGGCGGCGATACCTGATGCGCGGCGGCACGGTCGAGGTGCTCGAACAGCCTATCGCCACGCGGCGGCGCTCAAGGGGCGCGACGCGGCCTTGAGCCGCAACCTCGTCCTGGTCGACGGCATTTCCCCGGTCGCCTGACCGCACCGAGACCGGCGCCTCAAATGCCGCGGCGGAAGCGCATCGTCGCGGCCGGTGCCTTGATGACCAGCGCGTCGCCCTCGAGGCTCCAGGCGGGCACCGAATGCAGGCCCACCAGGAAGCTGTGCTCGAACAGCATCTCGGCCTTGTCGCAGGACTTGCGCGTCATGGCGATGGCACCCGCCGCCAGTTTCTGGCCGCGGATCGGGAACAGCGTCAGCGAATAGGTGTTGCAGCCCGAGAATCCGGTGGCGCGGAACTTGTCGTCGAGCACGAAGCTCGGCGCCTCGCCGGGCACGGGCTTGCCGTTGATCTCGACCAGCGTCCAATTGACGTTGACCGGGAAGGCGGCTTCCGGCGCCCCGAGCGGCAGCGGCGAGGGCGGCGGCGCGTCCCACGACGACGGCCGGTTGCGGATCCTCGCCTCGGCGGCGCCGCAGAGGACGAGAAAGGCCACGAGCGCGCGGCCGAACGGTGGAAGTCCTTTTCTCATGGGCCCATCCTCGCGAGGAGCTTGTCGTAGAGCCGATTCTGCGCCACGAAGACATAGTCGAGCGGCGCCACCGCCACATGACTCGCGCCTTGCGCGATGAGCCAGTCGGCGAGGTCCGGCACCCGGGCCTTGGCGCAGTGGAGCACGAGGCGACCCTCCTCGCGGCCGAAGAGACGCGCGCCAAACCGCGCGCCGGCATCGTCCTCGAGCGCCGGCGCCCCGTCGGGGAAGAGGGCGCGCAGCTCGCGCGAGGTGCGGGCCTCCTCCTCGGCCGCGATGCGGGCCAGGATAGCGCGCGCCGTTTCGCGGTGCGCCGCGCTCCAATCGGCCTTGAGGGACGCCACGAGATTGGCCTCCGAGCGCAGGATCAGGCCGTCGTCGAGCACTTTCAGCGCATTGGCGGCAAGCGTCGCGCCGGTCGTGGTGATATCGACGATGAGCTCGGCGCCGCCCGCGGCCGGGGCGCCTTCCGTCGCACCGAGGCTTTCGACGATGCGGTAGTCGCTGACCCCGCGCGCGGCGAAGAAGGTTCGCGTCAGATTGACGTATTTGGTGGCGACGCGCATGCGCCGGCGGCGGCGCGCATGGTAGGTCGCCGCCACGTCTTCGAGGTCGGCCATGCCATGCACGTCGATCCAGGCGCGCGGCACGGCCACCACCACATCGGCATTGCCGAAGCCGAGCGGCGCCAGGAAGGCGACGCGGCCGTCGGCATCGGGCAAGGCTTCGCGCACCAGGTCCTCGCCGCAGACGCCGAGATGGGCCTGTCCCTCCGCCAGCTGGGCGACGATGTCGGCGACCGGCAGGAAGGCGATCTCAAGCCCGGGGAAGCCCGGCAGGCTGCCGCGATATTCGCGCGCCCCGCCTGGCTGGTGCAGCGACAGGCCGGCGCGGGCGAAGAAATTCGCCGCATTCTCCTGCAGCCGCCCCTTGGAGGGCACGGCCAGCACGAAGGGGCGTTGGGGCTCGCCGCTCATGCCGAGGCTCCGCGCCCGGCGAGCCGTTCGACCCAGATCGAGGCCCCGACCGCCCGCACCGTCGCCTTGCTTCCGAGCGCCTCGGCCAGGCGGTCGTAGCGGCCGCCGCCGATCAGCACGGTTTCGGCCATTGACGCGCTGCCGCCCTCCGGCTCCGACGCCGCACGGGCCTCGAAGACGAAGCCCGTGTAATAGTCGAGGTTGCGGGCGAAGCTCGCCGCGAAGGCGAGACGCGCCACGTCGATGCCGTTGGCGGCCATGAAGCCCAAGCGCTCGTCGAAGAGGTCGAGGCTCGCGGCGAGGTCGAGCTCGGCGTCGCGCGCCAGTGCGCGCAACGTGGCCGAGGCCTCGTCCGGGTCGCCGTGGATGCCGAGAAAGCGGTCGAGCATCGCGCGCCGCTCGTCACCGAGCCCGGGCGACGCCTGCTGCGCCACCTGATGCAGGAATCGTTCGGCGATCTCGCCGACGGACCGGCCGCCGACCGCGGCGATCCCGGCGATCGACAGGAGGTCCTCGACGAGGGCCCGCGCATCCTTGCCGTCGGCGCCGGCCAGTGCATTGACGAGGCCTGAGCGCTGAGGCGCGCCACTCGGCACACCGTCGAGGATGGCGTCGAGCGGCTGACACCGTTCGAGGCCGCGCCGCAGCCGCCGCTGCCACAGGGCGGGCAGGCCGATCGCATCGAGAAATCGTGCCGTCAGCCCCGCGTCGCCCATCGACACCCCGAGCGTGGGCGCGCCGGCGGCGGTCGCGGCCTCGAGCGCGAGGCTGAGGATCTCGGCATCGGCGGCGGCGATGTCGGTCCGCCCGAAGCTTTCGAGGCCGGCCTGCAGGAACTCGCCGCTGCGACCGCTGCGGACGCGGAACACCGGGCCGAAATAGCTGTAGGCCGCGGGCCGGCCGGCCTCGGGAGAGGCGAGATAGAGCCGGCAGGCGGGAATCGTATATTCGGGCCTGAGGCAAAGCTCGGCGTCCGAGGCGTCGCTCGTCAGGTAGAGGCGGCTGCGCATGTCCTCGCCGCCGAGGTCGAGGAAGGTCGCGGCCTCCTGCAGCACCGGCGGCTCGATGCGGCCGTAGCCGGCGTCGACGAAATGGCCGAGCAGCACCGCCTGGATGCGGTCCGTGTCGAGACCCGTCGCCGGTGGCGGCGTCTGTGCGACGATGTTCAAGAGCGGTCCCGCGTGCCGTGTTTGGGGCGTCGTTCTAGCAAAGCGCCGCCGCGAGCGCGACCGCAATCGCCGCGCAGGATGAACGGCGCAGCGGCAAGATCGGAGCGCAGGCCTCGCGTCGAGGCAATCGGAGGTCGCCGCGTCATCCAGGCCGGCGCAAGGCTCGCGATCGATGATCCGGTTCCGAGCGCCGGTCAACGAGGCCTTGAGGAATGAAGCAGACGCCCGCCTACGATATCGCCAACGACGACCTTCTGTCGCTCGTCCCGGTCGAGGCCCACCGGGTCATCGACGTCGGCTGCATGCTGGGGAGCTTGGCGCGGTCGATCCGCCGCCGCTCGCCCGGCACCGCCGTGGTGGGGATCGACATCGATCCCGACTATGCCACGGCCGCGGCGCAGCACTGCAGCGAGGCCTTCAGCTGCGACATCGAACGTATTGAGGAGGCGCGCTGGGACACGCTGTTCCCGAGCGACTGCTGGATCTTCGGCGACTGCCTCGAACATCTGCGCGATCCTTGGCGGCTGCTGCGCAACATCCGCGACCGGATCGATCCCGGCGGCTGCCTGCTCGTCTGCTTGCCGAACGCCCAGCACTGGAGCGTGCAGTGGCGCCTCGCCTCAGGCCAGTTCCGCTACGAGAGCTCCGGCCTGATGGACCGCACGCACCTGCGCTGGTTCACCCGCAAGACGCTCCTCGAAATGCTGGCCGAGGCCGGCTGGCAGGTCGAGACGGGCTTCAGCCGCAACCTGCCGACCGTCGCTCAGCAAGAGGTCATCCTTGAGGCGCTGCGGGCGCTCGCCCTGGCAAGCGGCTTCGATGCGGACGAAGCGGTGCGCGACGCGGTGCCGTTCCAATATGTGTTCAAGTGCATCGCCGGATGAGCGCAGGCGCCGAGCAAAGCGGCGGCGGATCGCCCGACGTCCGTCTCCATCAGATCGCCTATTCGCCGGCGACGCGCGACGGGCTCGAGCCCGGCTATCTCCTCGTCGACAATCTCGCCAACGAGCGCCCCGACTGGTACGAATATTGGCCGATCCGGCGCTTTCTCCTGTCGGAGCCGCTCGACGAGACGGCCTTCTATGGCTTCTTCAGCCCGAAATTCGGCGCCAAGACGGGCCTGACCCATGCCGATGTCGTCGATTTCGTGCGGCGGCACGCCGACCAGAACGACGTGATGCTGTTCTCGCCGCAGCCCGACATGGGGGCGTTCTTCCTCAACGTCTTCGAGCAGGGCGAAACCTTCGATCCGGGACTGATCGCCGCCTATGGCGCCTTCCTCGGCCATATCGGCCGGCCGCTGCCGATCCACGGCCTCGTCATGGATTCGCGCCATGTGGTGTTTTCCAACTATTTCGTGGCGCGGCCGGCCTTCTGGCGCGAATGGCTGGCGTTGAACGAAGCGCTGTTCGCGATCTGCGAAGGACCCGAGACGCCGCTCAAGCGCGCGCTGTGCGCTCCTACCACCTATCCGGGCGAGGTACAGCGAAAAGTCTTCCTGCAGGAGCGCGCGGCCTCGCTGCTTCTCGCCGTCGAACCGCGCTGGCGCAGCTGCGCCTGCAAGCCGTTCGACATGGCCTGGTCGATGTCGCGCTTCCGGCAGTTTCCGACCGAGGCATTCATCAGCGACGCGCTCAAGATCGCCTATCGCGACCACAAACATCCGCAATATCTCGAAGCCTACGCAGCGGTACGCGAGAGCTTCCGGGCTCGGGCCGCCTGAGAGAAAGGCGAGGGAAGGCTCCGTCATGCGTATCGAATGGAAGCCCGGCGACGCCATCGAGGTTCGCCATGACCTCTGGCAGGCCGCCCTGATCGTCGACGCCGACCCGCGGCGATTGCGCCACAGCCTGCACGGCACGACGGCCTCCTTCGAGGCTGCCGGCGATCTGCTGTGGGTCGACTGGGACGCGTATGGGCCGGAAGTCTTCGTGCGGGAGGGCGGAGCCTATGTGTTGGCCGGCCTGCAGCCGCGCGAACCAGCCGCCGCGGGCGGATCGGTCGATCCCTATAGGCCGCTCCGCGCCCGCGTGGCCGGCACGTCCGTCGAGATCGATGCCGTCTCGCTCAAGCTGCCCGGTGATGCGGGGTCGGTCCTGGTCAGACCGGCGACTTCGGACGTGCCGGTCTTCGAGGCCATCTTCTTCGCCGGCGATTACGATGTCCCCGTCCTCGGCGAGGAGTGTGACGTCGTGGTCGACCTCGGCGCCAATACGGGCCTGTCGAGCCTCTATCTGTCGCAGCGCTGCACGAAGGCGACGCTCGTCGCCGTCGAGCCGGCGCGGGCCAATTTCGCGGTTCTCACCGCGAACGTTCGGGACCGGCCGCGAATCACCCCGGTCGAGGCGGCGATCTGGCCGCGCGACGGCTCGATCGAGCTCCAGGACGCGGAGGCGTCCGGAACCCTCATGCAGCCCTGGGCTTACCGGACCGTGGAAAAGGGCAGCGGCCTCGGCCGCTACGCCGTCGAGGCCATAAGCCTCCCCACCCTGATGGCGCGCTATGGACTCGGCGCCATCGATGTCCTGAAGATCGACATCGAAGGCGCCGAATACGAGCTGTTCTCCGGCGATGTCGCGGCCTGGCTGCCGAAGACCCGCGCCATCTTGATCGAGACCCATGAGAGGTTCCGTCCCGGCACGGACGAGATGGTGTCCGGGGTCCTGTCGCAAGACTTCGTCGAACTGGCGCCGCGCGGTGAAAACAGGGTCTTCGTGAGGCGGGAATGAACGTTCTCCCGGCCCATCACAATGCCTCGATCGTCGCCTGCGCCCGCTGGGAGAGCCCCTATATCGTCGAATGGATCGTTTATCACCTGAACCTCGGCTTCGATCACATTCATCTCTATTGCAACGACGACGATCCGAAGGGTTTCAAGGCGGCGCTGCGCAGCCTGCCGCCGTCCATGGCGGAGGCCGTGTCCTACCGGCCCTATTTCGGCCAGGGCCTGCAGGCCGCGATGTATCTCGATGCGCTGCCGCGCGCGCGGCGATCCTCCGATTGGATCTGCATTCTCGACATCGACGAGTTCCTCGTGCTCAAGGCCTGGGATTCGATCGGCGCTCTCACGCGATGGCTCGCGGCCCGCGGCATCGCGAGCCTGCACTTGAATTGGGTCTTCTACGGCCATAACGGCCACGCGACGCGGCCGGGAAGCTCCGTGCTCGGCACCTATACGCGGCGGGCCCTCCTGCCCGATGCGCATACGAAACATATTTCGCGTGCCTCCTGCTTCGAACCGCATCGCATCCGGGCGCCGGGCCTTCCGTTCTGGCATGGCCTCGCGTCGCCGCACTGGTCGGGATTCGACCGGCGCACGGTCCTCGGCCACGCGGTTGAACCCCTGCTCGATCGGTTTCCGGCCGAGATGTTGCCCTATGTGATGGATGAAGGCCGCGCCGCGGCGATCCTCGACGCCGGCTACATCGCCCATTTCGTCTTCAAATCGCGGGACGACTTCCGTCTGCGCGTGGCGCGCGGCCTCGGCGGCAATTTCGCCGGCCAGGCCAAATGGGGCCAGGCCCTCGACGCCGGGCAGACCGAATCGATCCTGGAGGGCATGAACGAGGTCGAGGATCGCTATCTGGCGGAGCGGTTCGGCGCGCGTACCGGATAGCGCTCGGCGCTGACGGCTCGGCGCTGACCGCTCGGCGGGGATCGTCAGGCGGCCGGCGAAGCCGCGGCGCTCACCCGCTCCTCGGACATCCGCCTGAACACCGTTTCGAGGTTCCGCACGAAACATTCCATGTCGAACAGCGGGCTGGTGTCGCGGGCAGCCGCGAGGCGGCCGCGCAAGCTCGCCAGCAGGTCCGGCTCGGTGGCGAGCCGAATAGCCATTGCCTCGTAGTCTTGCGGCGCGACGGTGACCAGCTCCGGCAGGCCGGCGGCGGTCAGCAGGCTGCCGGCCATGCGGCTCACATAGGTCTCGCCGGCGAGGGTCAGCACCGGCAGGCCCATGAAGAGCGCGTCGTTGCAGGTCGCGCCGGCATTGTAGGGGAAACTGTCGAGGAACAGGTCGGCGAGGCGCAGGCGGCTGAGATAGACGTCGAAATGGGCGACCGAGGCGAAGACGAGCCGCGCCGGCTCGACGCCGCAGGCTTCCGCCCGCTCGCGCAGGTTGGCCATGGTCCGCGGCGTCTTGCAATAGAGCCAGAGCACGCTGCCCTCGAGGCGCCGCAGCAGCCGCATCCACAGGTCGAACATCTGCGGCGTCAGCTTGGTGGTGTTGTTGAAGCTGCAGAAGACGAACGACCCGTCGGGCAGGCCGCAGTCGGCGCGCGACAGAGGCACGTCGGAGTGCAGGCGATGCGGATCGCTGGGCTGGTAGCAGTCCGGTAGCCGGACGATCGTCTCGGCATAGAACGGTTGGCTGCCGGCGGGCGTCAGGAACGAATCGCCGATGACGTAGTCGATGCAATCCGCTCCCATGGTGCCGGGCCAGCCGATGAAGCTCACCTGGACCGGAGCCGGCCGCCGCACCAGGATGTCGAGGCGCGAGCCGACCGTCGGCCCGGTGAGGTCGACGAGGATGTCGATCCCGTCCGTTGCGATCCGCTGCGCCGCTTCGCTGTTCGACAGCGGGTGCATGTCGACGAAATGGTCGCAGGAGGCCGCGATGCGGCGGCGCAGCGCGCCGGGATCGTCGGTGCCGAGCGCATAGCCGAAGATCTCGAAACCTCCGCGGTCGTGACGCCGGAAGAGATCCGGCAGCAGGCGGCCGACCGGGTGGTCGCGGAAATCGGTGGACAGATAGCCGATCCTGATGCGGCCGTCGGACCGCGGCCCTGGCTGAAGGGCGACGCGGCGCCTGTCGGCGTTGAGGCGGCGCATGTGCAGCCGGGCGCAATCCAGTTGCTGCTGCGGGTCCGATTCGAAGCCCATCATCAAGAGCATGAAGATGACGTCGCTCTTGCCGCCGAGGAAGTCGAAAAGCTGCTGCCTGTCGCTGTCGTAGCGGCTCCAGTCGCAGATATGCCGGCGCAGCTTGATGAGTTCGATGGTGGCGGTGTGGAAATCCGGCTTGATCGCGATGGCGCGTTCGAAGGCCTGCACGGCGTCGTCGAATCGGAACAGTTCCTGGTAGGCCACCCCGAGGTTGGCGTGAGCCCCCGCATTGCCGGGGTTGAGTGCAAGGGCGCTTTCGTAAGCCTGGACGGCGGCGGCGAGGTTGCCGCTCTGCTGCAGCACGACGCCGCCGTTCATGGCGATTTCGGCGCTTCGCGGCGCCAGCGCCATGGCGCGCCGTCCGGCGGCGACCGCCTCGGCGAATCGGCCAAGGCCGCTCAGCACGGTTCCGAGGTTCGAATAGGCCTCGGCGAAGTCGGGTTTGACCACGATCGCATTCTGATAGGCCGCCGCAGCCTCTTCGGCCTTGCCGAGATTGCTCAGCATGCGACCCAGATGGAAATGAGCGGCAGCATCGGTGGCGGTGCGGGCGGCGCTGCCGAAATGGATCGCCGCGGCCTCGGCGAATCGACCGGCCCGTTCGAAGCGGAAGGCAAGTGCCAATCGAAGATCGGTCCTGTCGGGGAGAAGAACGATCGCCTTTTCGTAGGCGGCGATCAGGCCGGCCTCGTCGCCCATTGCGTCCAGGGCGCCGATCAGATTGAGACAGGCCTCGGGATAGTCCGGCCGCAGGGCCAGCGCCCGCCGGGCTGCGGCCACCGCATCCGGGAAAGCCTGGCGGCCCAGCAGGGCGAGGGACAGGTTCGACCAGGCCTCGGCATGGGAGGGGGCCAGCGCGACGATGTGCCGATAGAGGGTCTCGGCTTCGGCGATATGTCCCGCCTGATGGAGCAGCACCGTCGCCTTGAACAGCTCCACGGCCGACGGCGGCGAAGTTCCCGACGCTCGGGCCGAGGCGGGGCCACGCGCCGGTCCGGCCGCCGCGCCGGTCTCGATCAGGACGGGGTCGATTTCGGCTCTGCTAAGCATGCTCGCTGGCCTCGCATGTCGCGGCGTCGCGACAGCCGGGCCGGCGCGAACCATCACCCTGATTCAATGCCGGATTTGGTGTCGCTTCGCCAGGACTTTGGGCTGCTGCCGCGCGGCTCTTACAAGCCTGGCGCAAGTCCTGCGGCGGCAGATCGACGGGGGTTAAAGTCATTTATCGAATCTTTAAGAGATTCATAGCATTGTGTTGAGGCTGCAGCTCTCGATTAGACGAGCTCGCGATTGCACCGGATGGAGACAGATCAGCTGTCTCCGTGACTTCGGAACGCCGAACGAGCTTTCGGCAGGTTCGAGTCGAAACGGTGCACGGTGTCCCCGAAAATAGACATGCGTCGCGAGACGGCCGTCTTCGATCAATGACGATCGATGAAGGTCTCACCTCTGCGACATCGCCTGCCTGAAATTGCGTCCGCCGTGCAACAGAAAATCATTCAGAGACCGCTATGACCTCATCGGTTCTTTCCGGCCTGTCCGCGCTCCAGATCATGGGCCTCTCGACGGCGGCTATTTCGAAGTTGACGTCAAATGACATCAACGGGCCCGGGGGCCTGACCACGGTACAGGCGGGCGCTTTGTCCTCCGTCCAGGTCGCCGCCCTGTCGACCGATGGCGTGCAGGCGCTGACGTCGAACCAGATCTCCGCGTTCGCCACGCGCGCCGTGAGCGGCCTGACCGGCGCGCAGATCGCCTTCCTGACGACGAGTGCCGTCTCCGGGCTGACGACCGCCGAAGCCCAGGCCCTGACCACGGATGCGATTACCGGGCTGACGACCGACCAGGTCAGAAGCCTCACGACGGCCGATGTCGCTGCCCTGGCCACGGCGCAGGTCGCGAGCCTCACCACCGACCAGGTGACGACGCTGACGACGGCTCAGACCGCGGCCCTGACGACGGGCGAAGTGCGAGCGCTTTCGACGGGCCAGATCCAGGCGCTGACGACGACCCAGACCTCGACTTTGAAGACCGGCGAGATCGCCGCCTTGTCGACGGCCCAGCTCGCGGCGCTGACCACCGACCAGAGCTCGACCCTCACCACGGGCGAGCTGCGCGCCCTGAGCTCGACGCAGCTCGCGGCGCTGACCACCGACCAGGTGACGACGCTGACCACGGGTCAGACTGCAGCGCTGACCACGGGTGAGGTCCGGGCCTTGACCTCGGCGCAGATCCAGGCGCTGACCACCGACCAGAGCTCGACGCTGACCACCGGCGAGATCGCCGCGCTATCGACGGCCCAGGTCGCGGCGCTCACCACCGACCAGGTGACGACGCTGACCACGGCCCAGACGGCGGCGTTGAGCACGGCCCAGGTGGCGGCGCTCTCGACGAGCCAGATCCAGGCGCTGACGACGACCCAGACCTCGACCCTGACCACGGGCGAATTACGCGCCCTGACCACGGTGCAGGTCGCGGCGCTGACCACCGACCAGGTGACGACGCTGACGACGGCTCAGACCGCGGCCCTGACGACGGGCGAAGTGCGAGCGCTTTCGACGAGCCAGATCCAGGCGCTGACGACGACCCAGACCTCGACCCTGACCACCGGCGAGATCGCCGCGCTGTCGACGGCCCAGGTCGCAGCGCTGACCACCGACCAGAGCTCGACGCTGACCACGGGCGATCTGCGCGCCCTGAGCTCGACGCAAGTCGCGGCGCTGACCACCGACCAGGTGACGACGCTGACGACAGGCCAGACCGCGGCGCTGACCACCGGCGAGGTTCGGGCCTTGACCTCGGCGCAGATCCAGGCGCTGACCACCGACCAGAGCTCGACGCTGACCACCGGCGAGATCGCGGCGCTATCGACGGCCCAGGTCGCGGCGCTGACCACCGACCAGGTGACGACGCTGACGACGGCCCAGACGGCGGCGTTGAGCACGGCCCAGGTGGCGGCGCTCTCGACGAGCCAGATCCAGGCGCTGACCACGACCCAGACCTCGACCCTGACCACGGGCGAATTACGCGCCCTGACCACGGTGCAGGTCGCGGCGCTGACCACCGACCAGGTGACGACGCTGACCACGGGCCAGACCGCGGCGCTGACCACCGGCGAGGTCCGGGCGCTTTCGACGAGCCAGATCCAGGCGCTGACGACGACCCAGACCTCGACGCTGACCACCGGCGAGATCGCCGCGCTGTCGACGGCCCAGGTCGCAGCGCTGACCACCGACCAGAGCTCGACGCTGACCACGGGCGATCTGCGCGCCCTGAGCTCGACGCAAGTCGCGGCGCTGACCACCGACCAGGTGACGACGCTGACGACAGGCCAGACCGCGGCGCTGACCACCGGCGAGGTTCGGGCTTTGACCTCGGCGCAGATCCAGGCGCTGACCACCGACCAGAGCTCGACGCTGACCACCGGCGAGATCGCCGCGCTGTCGACGGCGCAAGTCGCGGCGCTCACCACCGACCAGGTGACGACGCTGACCACGGCCCAGACCGCGGCCCTGACGACGGGCGAGGTGCGGGCTTTGAGCACCGCGCAGGTCCAGGCACTGACCACGACCCAGACCTCGACCCTGACCACCGGCGAGATCGCCGCGCTGTCGACCGCTCAGGTCGCGGCGCTCACCACCGACCAGAGCTCGACGCTGACCACGGGTGAGCTGCGCGCCCTGAGCTCGACGCAGATCGCAGCGCTGACCACCGACCAGGTGACGACGCTGACGACGGGCCAGACCGCGGCCTTGAGCACGGGCGAGGTGCGGGCCTTGACCTCGGCGCAGATCCAGGCGCTGACCACCGACCAGACCTCGATCCTGACCACCGGCGAGATCGCCGCGCTGTCGACGGCGCAGGTCCGGGCGCTGACCACCGACCAGGTGACGACGCTGACCACGGCCCAGACCGCGGCGTTGAGCACGGCCCAGGTGGCTGCGCTCTCGACCGACCAGATCCAGGCGCTGACGACGACCCAGACCTCGACCCTGACTACGGGCGAATTGCGCGCCCTGAGCTCGACGCAGGTCGCGAGCCTCACCACCGACCAGGTGACGACGCTGACGACGGCTCAGACCGCGGCCCTGACCACCGGCGAAGTGCGAGCGCTTTCGACGAGCCAGATCCAGGCGCTGACCACGACCCAGACCTCGACGCTGACCACGGGCGAGATCGCCGCACTATCGACGGCCCAGGTCGCGGCGCTCACCACCGACCAGAGCTCGACCCTCACCACGGGTGAGCTGCGCGCCCTGAGCTCGACGCAGCTCGCGGCGCTGACCACCGACCAGGTCACGACCCTGACCACGGGCCAGACCGCCGCGCTGACCACCGGCGAGGTCCGGGCGCTTTCGACGAGCCAGATCCAGGCGCTGACCACCGACCAGAGCTCGACCCTGACCACCGGTGAGATCGCCGCATTGTCGACGGCGCAGGTCCGGGCGCTGACCACCGACCAGGTGACGACGCTGACCACGGCCCAGACCGC
This sequence comes from Lichenihabitans sp., assembly GCA_965277115.1. Taxonomy (GTDB): domain Bacteria; phylum Pseudomonadota; class Alphaproteobacteria; order Rhizobiales; family Beijerinckiaceae; genus Lichenihabitans. The sequence goes on from CBDIBY010000009.1 coordinate 156,270, forward strand.
GGCGCTGTCGACGGCCCAGGTGGCGGCGCTCTCGACGAGCCAGATCCAGGCGCTGACCACGACCCAGACCTCGACGCTGACCACGGGCGAATTACGCGCCCTGACCACGGCGCAGGTTGCGGCGCTGACCACCGACCAGGTCACGACGCTGACGACGGGCCAGACCGCGGCGCTGACCACCGGTGAGGTGCGGGCTTTGGGCACGGCGCAGATCCAGGCGCTGACCACGACCCAGACCTCGACGCTGACCACGGGCGAGATCGCCGCCTTGTCGACGGCCCAGGTCGCAGCGCTGACCACCGACCAGAGCTCGACCCTCACCACGGGTGAGCTGCGCGCCCTGAGCTCGACGCAAGTCGCGGCGCTGACCACCGACCAGGTCACGACGCTGACCACGGGTCAGACTGCAGCGCTGACCACGGGTGAGGTCCGGGCCTTGACCTCGGCGCAGATCCAGGCGCTGACCACCGACCAGGCCTCGACGCTGACCACGGGCGAGATCGCCGCACTATCGACGGCCCAGGTCGCGGCGCTCACCACCGACCAGGTGACGACGCTGACCACGGCCCAGACGGCGGCGTTGAGCACGGCCCAGGTGGCGGCGCTCTCGACGAGCCAGATCCAGGCGCTGACGACGACCCAGACCTCGACCCTGACCACGGGCGAATTACGCGCCCTGACCACGGTGCAGGTCGCGGCGCTGACCACCGACCAGGTGACGACGCTGACCATGGCCCAGACCGCGGCACTGACCACCGGCGAGGTCCGGGCGCTTTCGACGAGCCAGATCCAGGCGCTGACGACGACCCAGACCTCGACCCTGACCACCGGCGAGATCGCCGCGCTGTCGACGGCCCAGGTCGCAGCGCTCACCACCGACCAGAGCTCGACGCTGACCACGGGTGAGTTGCGCGCCCTGAGCTCGACGCAAGTCGCGGCGCTGACCACCGACCAGGTGACGACGCTGACCACGGGCCAGACCGCGGCGCTGACCACCGGCGAGGTTCGGGCCTTGACCTCGGCGCAGATCCAGGCGCTGACCACCGACCAGAGCTCGACGCTGACCACCGGCGAGATCGCCGCATTGTCGACGGCGCAGGTCCGGGTGCTGACCACCGACCAGGTGACGACGCTGACCACGGCCCAGACCGCGGCGTTGAGCACGGCCCAGGTGGCGGCGCTCTCGACGAGCCAGATCCAGGCACTGACCACGACCCAGACCTCGACCCTGACCACCGGCGAGATCGCCGCGCTGTCGACCGCTCAGGTCGCGGCGCTGACCACCGACCAGACCTCCACCCTCACCACGGGTGAGCTGCGCGCCCTGAGCTCGACGCAGCTCGCGGCGCTGACCACCGACCAGGTGACGACGCTGACGACGGGCCAGACCGCGGCCTTGACCACGGGCGAGGTGCGGGCCTTGACCTCGACGCAGGTCGCGGCGCTGACCACCGACCAGACCTCGACCCTGACCACCGGCGAGATCGCCGCGTTGTCGACGGCGCAGGTCCGGGCGCTGACCACCGACCAGGTGACGACGCTGACCACGGCCCAGACCGCGGCGTTGAGCACGGCCCAGGTGGCGGCGCTCTCGACCGGTCAGATCCAGGCGCTGACGACGACCCAGACCTCGACCCTGACCACGGGCGAATTGCGCGCCCTGAGCTCGACGCAGGTCGCGGCGCTGACCACCGACCAGGTGACGACCCTGACCACGGGCCAGACGGCGACGCTCACCACGGCGGAAATCCAGGCGCTGACGACCGATCAGATCCAGGCGCTGACGACGACCCAGACCTCGACGCTGACCACCGGCGAGATCGCCGCTCTGACGACGGCGCATCTGCGCAACCTCAGCACCGATCAATTGTCGACGCTGACCTCGTCCGAAACGGGCAGCCTCGGCTCGGCGCAGATCGGCGCTCTTACGTCGGCGCAGTTCTCCGCGCTGTCGACAAGCGGGATCTCGGGACTGGCCACGGCATCGATCTCGGGTCTCACCACGGCGGACATCATCGCCCTGTCGACCGACCAGGCAAGAGCCTTTACGACGACGCAGGTCCATGCCATGTCGCAGAGCCAGTCCAACGCCTACGTGCTGGCCGAAGAGGGCTGATCCTCCGGTCGCCTCATAAGACCCTCGGCACCTTCCGGCGCCGGGGCCAGGCGGATCGCCGCGGATCTAGGACCGCCCGCCCATGCCGGTGCTGTTCAGCATCAGCTTGGTCAGGGCGGCCTGCATCTGCTCCGGCGTCTGCGAGAAGATCGACAGCCAGCTCTTGAGGATGGAGTCTGGAGAGAACCGTTCTATCTCGGCCAGCATCTTCGCCTCGACCTCGGCCATGACCTTCGCCTGCAGCGGCTGAACGTCCGGCAGTCCGAAGAATTGCCGCGCTTCGAGCGGCGTGCACTCGATCTCGATCTTGCATTTCATGGCCTGGGCCGCTCCGTCCGGGGGACGATCCTGCGCGACCGGCCCATCCGCGATAGGAGCAGATCCGCCCCGCCTTGCCAAACCGGCCGCCATTGCTGCATTGCGGGATAGTGCCCTCTCGGCGTAGAGGAGGAGCTGGCTTCGAAGTTGCATGCCGCCCGCGTCAGGCGGGGCGCGGCCCTGCAACGACCGCAATGCCGGCGCACGATGCCGGCTTGCATCGATCGACAAGGACCAGACATGACCCCGGCTCACCGTTCCGGCGGGACGCATGCGCGTCTCGGCGAAGTCACGGCTCGGATCACCAAGCGCAGCCATGATGCGCGACGGCGCTATCTCGACCGGATTGTCGCCGCGGCGGACGCCGCTCCGTTCCGCCAGCGGCTCGGCTGCGCTAACCAAGCGCATGGATTCGCGGCCTGCGGCACGAACGACAAGGCCATGCTTCGCGAAGGGCCGGGCGCCAACCTCGCCATCATCACCGCCTACAACGACATGCTCTCGGCTCACCAGCCCTACGAGACCTACCCGGAGATGATCCGCCGCGCGGCGCGGGCGGCGGGCGGCGTGGCACAGGTGGCGGGTGGGGTGCCGGCCATGTGCGACGGCATCACGCAGGGCGAAGCCGGCATGGAGCTGTCGCTCTTCTCGCGGGAGGTGATCGCGCTCTCGACCGCCGTGGCGTTGTCGCATCAGACCTTCGATGCCGCGGTCTATCTCGGCATCTGCGACAAGATCGTGCCCGGCCTCGTCATCGGTGCGCTCGCCTTCGGCCACCTGCCGGCGATCTTCATCCCGGCCGGGCCGATGACCTCGGGTCTGCCGAACGCCGAGAAGGCCAGGGTGCGCCAGCTCTTCGCGGAGGGCAAAGTCGGCCGCGACGAGCTCCTCGAAGCGGAGGCCTCCTCCTATCACGGCCCCGGCACCTGCACCTTCTACGGCACCGCCAACACCAACCAGATGATGATGGAGATCATGGGCCTGCACCTGCCGGGCGCCTCCTTCGTCAATCCGAACACCCCGATGCGCGACGCGCTCACCATGGAAGCCGCGCGCCGCGCCATGGCGATCACGGCGCTCGGCAACGATTACACGCCGCTCGGCCGCATGCTCGACGAGCGGGCTTTCGTCAACGGCATCGCCGGCCTGCACGCCACGGGCGGCTCGACGAACCACACGCTCCACATTGTCGCCATGGCGGCGGCGGGCGGCATCAAGCTCACCTGGGACGACTTCTCCGACCTTGCCGAGGTCGTGCCGCTATTGACGCGCGTCTACCCGAACGGCAAGGCTGACGTGAACCATTTCCATGCCGCGGGGGGCATGAGCGTCGTGATCCGTGAGCTGCTCGCCGAAGGATTGCTGCACGAGGATGTCGAAACCGTCTTCGGGCAAGGTCTTTCCGCCTACACGCAGGAGCCGGCGCTTGATGCCGAGGGCGGCCTCGCCTGGCGCGCCGGCCCGGACGCGAGCGCCGATGAAACGGTGCTGCGCGGCGCCAAGGCGCCGTTCCATCCGACCGGCGGCCTCAAGGTGCTGCATGGCGACCTCGGCCGCGCCATCATCAAGACCTCGGCTATCGCCGAGGAGCGGCACGTGATCGAGGCGCCGGCGCGCATCTTCCACTCGCAAGACGAGCTGCATGCGGCCTTCCGGGCGGGCGAACTCAAAGGCGACATGGTGGCGGTGGTGCGCTTTCAGGGACCCAAGGCCAACGGCATGCCCGAACTGCACAAGCTGATGTCGCCCCTCGCCGTGCTGCAGGATCGGGGGCAACGGATCGCGCTCGTCACCGACGGGCGCTTGTCCGGCGCCTCGGGCAAGGTGCCGGCGGCGATCCATGTGACGCCCGAGGCGGCCGAGGGGGGCGCCATCGCCAAGCTGCGCGACGGCGATCTCATTCGCGTCGACGCGATCGCCGGAACGATCGCGGTGCTCGATGCGCCGGACTGGCGGCACCGGTCGAGCGCCACGGCCGATCTCGCGCCGCACCACGTCGGGATCGGACGCGAGCTCTTCGCGCCGTTCCGGGCTGCGGTCGGAGCGGCCGACGAGGGCGCAACGATCTTCTTTCAGTAAGGATGTCCGGTCAGACCCACGTTCGTCGAAGTCTGTCATCGCGAGCGAAGCGTGGCGATCCAGACCGAGTGTCGGTCCACTGGATTGCCTCGTCGCTGCGCTCCTCGCAACGACGCCCGCGTTCGGCGGCGCCCATCAGTCCGGAATCAGCATCATTCGGTCGACGTCGACGAGGCCCTTGTCGGTGATCTTGAGGTGCGGGATCACCGGCAGCGGCAAGAAGGCGACTTGTAGGAAAGGTTCCGGCAGGCTGACGCCGAGCGCCTTGGCGGCGGCCTTGAGGGGCCGCAGCGCCGCGCAGACGGCCTCATGCGTCAGAAGGCTCATCAGCCCCGCCATGGGCAGGGCGATCTCGGCCCGCACCTGACCGCCCTCCGCCACGACGAAACCGCCCTCGATCTCACTGACGCGATTGACCGCGACAGCCATGTCGGTGTCGTCGGCGCCCACCACCGTGATGTTGTGGCTGTCGTGCCCGACCGAGGAGGCGATGGCGCCGCGCTTCATTCCAAAACCGTGCACGAAGGCGCGGCCGATGCCGCCGGTCTTGCCGTGACGCTCGACCACCGCCACTTTGGCGACATCCTGGTCGAGATCGATGCGGCGCTCGCCGCCGCGATAGGGCAGTGTCATCTGCAGCCGTTCGGTGATGATCCTGCCCGGGACGACACCGATCACCGGCGTCGATGGTCCGGACCCCGGCGCGCGGAAATCCTCCGCAATCACGCGTCGCGCCTTGACGCTGTCGCAGCCGATGGGGTGCGGCGTGGGCTTTCCGTCGAACAGCGCATCGCCGACGAGCCGACCGGCCGAGAACACCACCGAGACCCGGCAATCGTCGAGATCGTCGAGCACCACGAGGTCGGCGCGATGGCCCGGCGCCACGAGGCCGCGGTCGTGAAGGCCGAAGGCCCGCGCCGCCGACCAGGAGGCCGCCCGATAGGCGGCGAGCGGCGGGGCGCCGAGCCGGATCGCGGTGCGGATCAGATAGTCGAGGTGCCCTTCGTCCGCGATGTCGAGCGGGTTGCGATCGTCGGTGCAGAAGGCCAGGAAGGGCGAGTGCCGCTCGGTCAGGATCGGCGCCAGCGCCGCCAGATCCTTCGACACCGAGCCCTCGCGGATCAGCACCGTCATACCCTTACGCAGCTTTTCTAAAGCTTCGTCTGCGGTCGTCGCCTCGTGCTCGGTGCGGATGCCGGCCGCGATATAGCCGTTGAGGTCGCGGCCGCGCAGCAAAGGTGCATGGCCGTCGATGTGGCGCACGGCAAAGGCCGAGAGCTTGTCGAGGACATGAGGATCCTTGGCCAAGACTCCGGGAAAATTCATGAATTCTGCAAGGCCCAACACCTTGGGATGGGCCATGAAGGAGACGAGATCCTCGGCCGTGATGCGGGCGCCCGAGGTTTCGAGATGGTCGGTGGACGGCACGCAGCTCGACAGCTGCACCCGGAGATCCAACGCCGATGACTGGGCGGCAGCGAGCGCGTAATCGAAGGCCGCGGTACCGAGCACGTTGGCCATCTCGTGCGGGTCCCAGATCGCCGTCGTCACCCCGTGCGGCAGGACGCAGCGCTCGAATTCGCGCGGCGTGACGAGGGAAGATTCGACGTGGAGATGCGTGTCGATGAAGCCCGGCACCACGATCTTGCCTCGGATGTCGATCTCCCGGACGCCCGTGTAGCTGTCGAACGTGCCGACGATGCGGTCCCTGCAGACGGCGATGTCGGAGGCGACGAGCTCGCCGGTGACGAGGTCAAGGAAGCGGCCGTGCTTCACCACGAGGTCGGCCGGCGCCGAGCCGCGCCCCTGGTCGACGGCACGGGCGATGGCGGCGGAATCGTTCATGCGGGCCTCCGGACTGACGCAAGCTATCTCATATCGTCATCGCGCGTGAAACGAAGCGAGCCAGAGTTATAGTTGCGGCATGACGATCATGACCCGAGGCCAGCCATGACGCGTGTCGTCGCGTTTCCGATGTACAGCGGCTCCCCTGGTGCGCTCGATCGCTTCTGGTCCGTGCTGCGCGGCGCCATGCGGCGGGAGGGCCTGGCCGATATACCGGAGGACCTTGCCTGGCCGCAGGATCTCGACGCCCATTGGCGCGACCCGAACCTGCTGCTCAGCCAGACTTGCGGCTATCCATTCATGACGGCGCTCAAGGGCGAGGTGCAGATCGTCGGCACGCCATGCTACGCGGCCGAGGGATGCGAAGGACCGTATTACCGTAGTTTCGTCGTGGTGCGGGCCGGCGATGAGGTAAAGACCCTCGCCGACCTGCGCGGACACCGAGCCGCAATCAACATGGTCGGCTCGCATTCGGGATGGAATGCGCTCCGGGCCATGGTTGCGCCGCTGGCGCGAGCCGGGCGGTTCTTCGCCTCGGTCCAGGACACCGGCAGCCATTACGGCTCGATGCGCGCCGTCGGTTCGGGCGTGGCGGATGTCGCGGCGATCGATTGCGTCACCTTCGCCCTGGCCCGGCGCAGCCGTCCGGACCTCACGGCACCGCTGCGTATCCTCACGCAAAGCGCCGCGGCGCCCGGGCTGCCCTTCATCACATCGCGCCGCACGTCGCCCGAGGATCTGGCACGGCTGCGCGCGGCGCTGACGACGGCCTGTGCCGATCCCAGCGCTGGGGCGCTTCTGCTCGATGGCTGGGACAAGCTCGAGGCTAGCGCCTACGACGAGATCCTTGCGGTCGAAGAGCGGGCAAAAGCTTTGGGGTATCCAACTCTTGCGTAGTCGTGGTGCTCTCACCTGGTGGCAAGGCGGAAGAGGGGGCAAAACTATGCGCCGCTCGACTCAGGCCAGGGCCTCCCCGGCGGTCGAAATCCACCCCGGCAAGGTGAATGCGAAGCGCGTGCCCTGATCGGGAACGCTCGACACGGCGAGCTCGCCGCCGAGCCGCTCGACGAGATCGCGGCAGAGCAGGAGTCCGAAGCCGCTGCCCCGCTCGCCTGCGGTCCCGTTGGTGGTGACCCGGCGGTCGAGCCGCAGCAGGTCGTCGATCTTGGCGGCCGGAATGCCGACGCCGGTATCGGCGACGGCGATCTCGACCGCCCCGCCGCGCGCTTCGGCCGAGAGCGTGACCGCGCCGCCCGAGTGGGTGAACTTGACCGCATTGCTGACGAGGTTGCGCAGCACCGTGAGCAGCATGTCGCGCTGCGCCATCACGCGCAGGCCGGATCCAGTCGACCGTGTGGCCAGGGCCTTAGCCGAGGCGGCCTCGGCGACGCCCTCGATCGTCTCGCGCATGATCTCGTCGAGGTCGATCTCCTCGAACACGACTTCGGCGGTCTCCATCTGTAGGCTCGCCCAGGCGAACAGGCTTTCCATCAGCGCATAGGCCTGTCCGGCGGCCTGCCTGATCCCCTCGGCGCGACGCTCGACGGCCGCCATGTCGAGCGAGGCGACGCTCTGGCTCAGCATGGTGGAGAGACCGAGCAGCGCCTGGAAGGGGTTGCGCAGGTCATGCGCGATGATGGAGAACAGCAGCGTCTTCTGCCGGTTGAGCGTGTCGAGCGCGCGCGACTTCTCCTCCGCCTCGCGCCGTGCCTCGTCGAGTTCGGTGAGGAAGCCGCGCCGCGCCGTGGCGTAGCGGATGGCCCGGACCAGGCTCGATGGCGTCGCCTCGAATTTCGACATGTAGTCGAGCGCGCCGGCCCGCATCAGGCGCAGGGCGACGTCCCCGTCAGCCTCCCCGGTCAACATGATCACGGCATGGTTGCCGCCCTCAGGCGACAGCAGCCTGGCGAGCGCCACGAAAGCGTCGACGTCTGGCAGCCGGTAGTCGAGCAAGACACAATCGAAGGGCCGCTCGGCCGCGAGCCGAAGCCCCGTCTCCCCGTCCTTGGCCTCGACGAGCTGGTGGTCGAGGCCGGATTTCATCAGCGACCGGCGCACGGCCGCGCGATCGACCTCGTCGTCGTCGATGAGCAGGATCCGCGTCGCCATCGCCTTAGCTCTTATTCGGGAAACTCGACGATCTTCCAGTAATGTTCGAGGAGCGACACTGCCTGGAGGAAGGTGTTCGCCGGATCCTGCTTGACGATATAGCCGGCGACGTTGTGTCCGTAGGCGCGCGCCTTGTCCTCCTCGGCCTTGGAGGTGGTGATCATGAAGACCAAGGCGGTGCGCAGGCCGTCGTCGGCGCGCAGCGCTTCGAGGAATTCGATGCCGTCCATGCGCGGCATGTTGAGATCGAGCAGGATGAGGTGCGGCTTGGGCAGCTTGGCCTTGCCGTTCTCCCCGCGCAGGACTTCGAGCGCCTCGATACCGTCGCGTGCCACGGTGATCGGATTGGCGATCCGGCTCTTGGTGAAGGCCCGCTTCAACCCCATCACGTCGACGTCGTCGTCGTCGACCAGCAGCAAGTTAACCGTTGGTGCCATCGGATCCCCCAGCCGGCGCGGCGGGCCACAGGAAATGGACCGACAGGCCGCGGTCGTCGCGGCCGCCGGTGAGCCAGATCCTGCCGCCGCGCCGCTCGACCAGCTTCTTTACGACAGCAAGGCCCATGCCGCTACCTTCGACCTCGTCGCGCGGGCGCAGCGTCTGGAACATGCCGAAGACGCGGTCATGGAATTTTTCCGGGATGCCGGCGCCGTCGTCGCTCACCCGGAACTCGACGCCGTCGGAGCGCGTCTCGGCGTCGACCCGGACATGACCTTCGGCCGGCCTGTCGTGATGCTTGAGGGCGTTGCCGATCAGGTTTTGGAAGATCTGCGTCAGCGGGGCACGGGGCGCGGCGAGCGTAGGCAGCGAGGGGTCGGCCGCGATGGTGAAGCCATCCGGAGGAGCCAGCAGCATCGCCAGGTCCCCGACGAGCGCATGGGTATCGACGAGGTCGTTCTCCTCGGTCGTGCGGCCCGCCCGCGAATAGGCGAGCAGGTCGTCGAGCAGAGTTTCGAGCCGGCGCACGCGGCTCTTGAGCAGCGCCATATTGGCCCGCGTGTCGCCCGCCAGCGCGCCTTCGAGGTCCTCCTCGATCCAGCTGACCAGGTTCTCGATGCCGCGCAGCGGTGCCTTGAGGTCGTGCGACGCCACATAGGCGAATTGCTCCAACTCCTCGTTGGAGCGCATGAGGTCGAGCGTCTTTTGCGCGAGGCGGCGGTCCATCGTCTTGCGGTCGGTGATGTCGGTCAGCAGCGTGACCACGCCGAGCACCGTGCCATCGAGCGCGCGATAGGGCCGATAGACGGCTTCGAGATCACGACCGCCCCCGTCGCGGCGGCCCAGGCGATGCTCGAAGCGCATTTCCGCGCCGGCGAAGGCCATTTCGAGTTCTCGCGCGGTGCCCGGGAACGGGACCGCGGCGAAGACCTCGGCCAGCGGGCGCCCATAGACGTCGGCGACGTCCTCGGCGCCGAGGTCGAACCAGTGGACGAACTCGCTGTTGAGAAAGCCTATGCGGCGCTCGGCGTCGACATAGCCGAGCATAGCCGGCAGGGTGTCGGCGGTGGCACGCAGCAGAGAGGTCCGGTCGAGTTCGATGAGATTCTGTTTGAACACGTCGACCGCCCGCGCCATGTCGCCGACTTCGTTCCGCTGGCCGACCGCCGGCACGAGGACGGAGAGGTCGCGATGCGACAGGCGCCGCATCGCGGCCGCGAGCCCGATCAGCGGCACGACGATCAGACGGTTGACCGCGATGCCGACGGCACCGCAGATCAGAAGCGTCAGCAGCGTGCCGACGCCGAGCGCGACGATCGCGCCGCGTTCGGACTGCGCCACGACGACGATCTGCGCCGACAGCGTCGCTTCCTCCTCGCCGCGGATGGCGTCGAGCTTGTCGCGGACCTGGTCGAACAGGCGCATGCCGTCGCCGCGCGCCTCCCGGGCCAGGGCCTCGCCGCGGGTCGCGGGGTCGGCCATGTCGCGCACGGCGGGGTCGCCGACGTCGCTCTGCCAGCGTCGGGCGGCCGCCTCGGCCTCGCCGAGACGGGCCGATTCGACCATGTTGCTGCCGAGCAGCGCGCGTAACCTGGCGATGGCGCCCTCGAGTTCCGGCACGCCGTCGCGGTAAGGCTCGAGGCTCTCCGGGTCGCCGGTCAGCAGATAGCCGCGCAGCCCGTTCTCCTGATTCAGCATGGCCGTGCGGAAGGCATCGAGATCGGAGAGGATGCGGGTCGAGCGGGCCTGCTGCGCGGTGGTTTTGTCGACCTGACGCAGAGCCGCGAGGAACATCCCGCTGCTGAGGAGGGACACGAGCGCGATGGCGCCGATCGCACCGCCCAGCGAGCGATTGAGACCCAACATCCTCGACATAGAGACGCATGCTCCCAGCTGCCGACCGAGCGCGGCCCGCGGCTGGGTAGCATGGATCGGGCCCGGTTCCAGCCTTGGGTCTTCCCCGGCAGCTTTGCGGGGAGGCGCCTGCTGAAAAATCCGGTTCACAGGATGCCGGCCTATCGCCAAGATGGGCCGCGAGACGGCGTGGCGCCGCGGAGATCGAAGACATGAACCAACAGGCGCGATCCCTGCTGCAGACGGCGGCCCTGTTTGCCGACGGCCGGACCGATCCCGGTGCCGAAACGCGGCGCCTCCTCGAGGCGGTCGAACGTCATCCCGACCCGGCGATCTTCACATTGCTGACGCCCGAGCGCGCCCTGCGCGAGGCGAAAGGCGCCGCGCTCCGGCATCGCGAGGGCCGTCCGATGAGCCTGCTCGACGGCGTCGCCGTCGCCTGGAAGGACCTCTTCGATTTCGCCGGCCTCGTTACGGCCGCCGGCTCGCGGGTGCTCGACGAGGGACCGGCCAAGGCCGACGCCGAGATCGTGGCGCGGCTCGCGGCCGCCGGCGCCGTGACCCTGGGGCGGGTCAACATGACGGAATTCGCATTCTCCGGGCTCGGGCTCAACCCGCATTTCGGAACGCCGGTGAACCCGTGGAGTCCGCCGGGCGACCCACGGGTGCCGGGCGGCTCCTCGTCCGGTTCGGCGGTGGCGGTTGCAGCCGGACTCGTGCCGATCGCCATCGGCACCGATACCGGCGGCTCGGTCCGTGTTCCTGCCGCCTTGAACGGCGTGGTGGGCTACAAGACGTCGGGCGGCCGCTGGCCGATGCGAGGAACCTTCCCGCTCTCCGAGAGCCTCGACACGCTCAGCGTCTTCAGCCGGTCGGTGGTCGATGCGGTCGTGGTCGATGCGGCGGCGCGCGGGCTCCCCGCACCGGACCTGCGGCGCGGCACGCTCGATGGCATGCGGTTGATCGTGCCGACGAGCGTCGTGCTCGACGATACGGAGGGCGCCGTCCTCGACAATTTCGAGGCGGCGTTGCGGCGGCTCGAAGCCAGAGGCGTCGTCATCGAGCGGCGGCCGTTCCCGATCTTCGACGAGATCCGGGCGCTGACCGCCCAGCATGGCGCGCTCGTCACCCTCGAAGCCTTCGCGCTCCACAAGGCGAGGCTGGCGAGCCCGGCGGCCGAGCGCATGGACCGCCGCGTGGTGGCGCGGATAAGCCTCGGCGAGGCGATGTCGGCCGACGACGCGGCCGTGATCCGCGAGACCCGGCGGCGGCTCGTCGCGAAAGCGGCAGCGTTGCTGGAGGGTCACTGCCTCGTGGCCTTCCCGACGGTCCCGCGCACCGCGCCATCGATCGCGGCGCTCGACGCGGACGACGAGCTTTTCGTCGCGACGAACATCAGCGTGCTGCGCAACACGCTGCTCGGCAATTTCCTCGACTGGTGCGGCGTCTCGATCCCGAACGGCCTCGACGAGGCGGTCCTGCCGACGGGTTTCCTTCTATCCGGCGGTCCAGGTCGGGACGATCATCTTCTCTCCGTGGCGATGGCGGCCGAGCCGCTGATCCGCGGCGATGCCGGATGACGCTCACCAGATCTGTTCGACGCGGATCGGGATCGCGTCCAAGGTTTTGGCAGGGTGCGCGAGGTTGGCCGTCACCCGCCAGCGCACGGCGTAGTCCGACGCCACTGCCGGAACGAAGCCGATGCGGTTCTCGGTGGTATAGTCGACATGGCATTCGTGGCCCGGCCGGCAGCCGGGAAAGAGGGCGGGGAGGGCCGCGACGCTGAGCTTGGCGTCGGACAGTCCCCGTTTCACGCAGTCGGTCTCCGCCGCCTCGGTGCGTGACGCACAGGCGGCAAGCGCCCGTTCGATGACGGAACGCGGATGATCGACCTCGACCGCGAGATGCCGCGACACCTCGATCTCCGGAAAGCATCCCGCCAGGCCAAATGCGCCGAGCAGCGAAGCAAAAAGCCAAATCCTGCGCCGCGCGGCACCCTTCGTCTTGAACGGATCCATCGAGAGAAACTTAGCTCAAAATGAGCAGGTCGTCCAATGTCGCGATCGGCTCATTGGTCCCCGAAGGCCAGCGCTGGCGAGAAGTTGCGTGGTGCGCCTCGCGGCGGCGGCGGGAAGGGGGCCGCGTCGCGCACCATGTCGAGCGCCAGCGCGTCGAGCGCCTTCGTGCCGCTCGAATGGGCGACATGAAGATCGCTCACCGCACCGCTGTCGTCGACCGAGAAGGCGACCACAACCTGGCCGCGCAGATGCTGCGCCCGAGCGCGCTCGACCGGGCCCTGCGAGCGGCCGAGCCGGCCGTAGACGACCCCCTTGTAGTCGTCGCTGAATTGCGTGCCGCCGCCCGAGAGGACGGCGCGGAAGCTCGAGGGCAGGGCGGACGTATCCATCGGCAAGGCCGCTGCGAGCTGCGCCGCGGGATCGGGCTTCGGCGCCTCGGGCGCCGGCTTGGCGTCAGGCTTGGCAGCGGGCGGCGCGGGAGCAGGGGCGGGCACCGAGAGACTGCCGTCCCGCGCCGTCAGCGCACGCGGGGCTTCGAGCGCCGGTTGCGCCGGGGGCGGAGTGTCGTGACGCGGCGCCTCCGCGACCGTGTTGGCGGGCTGCGTCTGCCGTTCTTTCTGCGCGGCGGCCGGAGCCGCTTCGGGGGGCGGCGCGACGAGCGGCGGTGGAGGCGGCGCCGCGGGTGTCGGCGGCAGGAGAGGCGGAGCCACCGCGGCTTGCGGTGGATTCGGCGAGGGCGGCGGCAGCGCGACTGGCGGCAATGGGACCGGCCGGGCGGGCGGTGGCTTGGGAGGCTCGGGCATATGAGCCACCACCTCGACCGGGATGGCGCTGTCCGACGGAGAGGGCAGGTCGCGCCAGTCGAGCAGAACGAAGAAGAGGGCGGCAAAGCCGCCGTTCACGACCAGAGCGGCAGCGACCGCCATGGCGCGGGCCATGACGCCGACAGGGGATCGCGGCTGGAGGACGGAGGTGGGACGGATATCGAGCCGCGCGACGGCATCGGATCCCTGCGCTTCCGCCCGGTGCTTCGGAACGATGTCGAGCCTCGACCCCGCGGCCGATGCGTCGATGCCGGCCGGTTGCGGAAGCACCTCGGAACCCATGGGCATCTTGAACTCTGCGCTCAAGCCTGTTTGTACTCATGTCGGAGCGGCGCGAGCGATGCGGATCAAGCGCCGGATGAGGGCCTGCATAGGGCGGCGGCATCGCATTGGAAAGCGGCCGCCCTGGAATCAGGGCATGATGCGTCATGCAGGCGGATCAAGGATGCTGATTCGCACGGGAGAAGGCGATGGCAAGGAAGACGAGATCGGTGGGCGCCAATGGCGAGCGAGGAGCGTCACCCAAGACCCTGTCGATCGATATCGGCGGCACCGGGCTCAAATGCTCCGTTCTCGACGAGGCAGGAGAGATGCTGCACGACAAGGTCTGGCGGCCGTCCCCGACCAAAGACTCTCCCGACGAGATGATCGCGGAGATCAAGGACATGACCCGCGAGCTGCCCCCCTTCGACCGGATCTCGGCGGGTTTTCCCGGCGCGGTCCGCGACGGCCGTATTATTACCGCGCCGCATTTCCATGAGCCGTCCTGGCCGGGTTACGATCTGGCCCGGGGCCTCGCCGAGGCCTTCGGTAAGCCGACGCGCGTCCTCAACGACGCCGAGGTCCAGGGATTTGCGGTGATTTCGGGTATTGGGCTCGAATTCGTGCTGACGCTCGGCACCGGAGCCGGAACCGCCCTGTTCCGGGACGGGAAACTCGCGCCGCATATGGAGTTTGCGCACCACCCGGTGCACGGCAAAAAGACCTACAACGACTATGTCGGACGCGACGCGCTCGAGAAGATTGGCAAGAAGCGCTGGAACAAGCGCGTCAGGAAGGTGATCGGCATCCTCGATGCCCTGGTCCATTACGACAGGCTTTATATCGGCGGCGGCAATAGCGAGAAGGTGAACGAGCCGCTCCCCGACAACGTCACCCTCGTGTCGAACGCGGCCGGCATCACCGGCGGCATCGCGCTATGGCGGGACGGAGCGGCCTCAGGCGGAGGTCGGCGCCGCCCTTTGGCGACGGCGGCGCAGCGGCCAGACGGCAAGATGGGTGAGGCTCCAGCCGCTCAATAGGCCGACGAGGCCCGCCACGATGCCGCTCGACGTCACGGGCAAGGCGGGACTGTAGGCCGCATAGGCCCGCTCGGCTACGTGCGGGTCGAGATCCTCCAGGAACACGGCATATTGCGAGATCGGCCCCGCGGTCGCAAAGGCCTGTTGCTGGTGGTCGAGCCGGGCTTCGCGGTCGACCGTCGCCCGCATGTCCGTCCCGCGGCTGCGCGCGAGCCCGTCCGGATTGCTTTCGAGACGGCGGAACGCCTGCTCGCGATCGAGCGACAGGCGGGCCGCCTCGGCGTCGAAATCCGCTACGATGGCCTTCAGTTCGTCGACCGCGCCACCGAGCCGCTGGCGATATTGCTGCACGTATTCCGGCATCTGGGACGCGATCAGCGCCAGGAGGAGGCCGATGGCGACCGCAAAACGCCTTGCCAGCATGATGACCCCGAAGCCCCTGAAACGCAGTCCGTCCTATACCGCGTTTCGGGCCCCGGGCGAAGCCGCCTTGGATCCGGCTCAGGGCGTCGGCGCGTCAGCCTGAAGCAGCCCCTGCGCCTTGAGGTCTTTCCACAACGCGTCCGGCACCGGCGTGTCGATGTCCGCCGCGTTGGCGCGAATTTCGGCACCGGTCTCGGCGCCGAGCAGCACCGAGACGATCGCCGGATGCAGGAACGCGAAGCGCAGGGCCGCCTGCCGGATCGACACGCCATGCGCCTTGCAGAGGGCCTCGATCTTGGCGACGCGGTCCATGATCTCGGGCGGCGCGGCGGTGTAATTGTATTTGGCGCCCGGCACGGCCCCCGTCGCCAGGATGCCGGAATTGAAGACACCGGCCACGATGACGCCGATCTTCTTCTCGAGCGCCAGCGGCAGGAAACTTTCGAGCGCCGGCTGCTCCAGCAGCGAATAGCGGCCGGCGAGCAGCACGACGTCGAAATCGCCCGCCTTGACGAAACGCTCGCACATGTCGGCCTCGTTCAGCCCGACGCCGATTGCCTTCACCGTGCCGTCGCGCCGCAGCTTGTCGAGCGCCTTGTAGGCGCCCTCCATCGCTTCCTTGAAGCGCGGCTCGACGTCCGTTTTACCATGGGTCCAGGTGTCGCAATCGTGAATCAGCAGGATGTCGATCCGGCCGAGACCCATGCGCAGCAGCGACTGCTCGACCGAGCGCATCGTGCCATCGTAGGAATAATCGAACTGCGCCTTGTGCGGGAAGCCGCCGGCGAAGCCGGGCGAGACGACGTCGTCGCGCGGCTTGGCGACCGGCGTGAACGGATCCATCCAGCGGCCGACCTTGGTGGAGACGAGGAGATCGTCGCGCGGCTTGTCGCGCAGCGCTGCGCCGACCCTCGCCTCGGCGAGGCCGTTGCCGTAATGGGGCGAGGAATCGAACAGGCGGATCCCGTCCGCATAGGCGGCCCGCACCGTGTTCTGTGCATCGGCTTCGTCGAGCTTCTTGAACAGATCGCCGAGCGGCGCCGTGCCGAAACCCATTTCAGTGAAGGCGAGGGTCGTCCCCGATCGCGTCTTGAATTGCCTGGTTTTCACGCCGCTGGCCTCCCTCGCCATGGATCGCCGATGCCGTCTTCTGAACGGCGGCGCCGCTGCATTGGAGGCAGGTGCAGCGCTGCAGCAGGGCTGTCAAGGGCGGTCTGCGCTTTTGTAGGACCCCCTGGCCATCGCCGGAGAGGCGAACAGGTGATTGAACCTATGGCCCCTTTGGCCGTTTGTGCGGTGAGCCCGTGTCGCAGACTGCGCGGATATAGAGCTGAGGCGCGCGTGGACGTGCGCTCGAGCTTCAGCTAGCAAGGAGCGGGCGGCATTGCCGCCTTAGCAGCCATCAGGGGGGCTCGATGACCGACATCGATCAATTGTGCATCAACACGATCCGCACCCTGTCGATCGACGCGGTCCAGAAAGCCAATTCCGGTCACCCCGGCGCCCCGATGGGCATGGCGCCTTACGCCTACCTGCTTTGGGAGAAACATCTCCGCTACGACCCGAAGCACCCGATCTGGCCAAACCGCGACCGCTTCATCCTGTCGGCCGGCCATGCCTCCATGCTGCTCTACTCGATCCTGCACCTCACCAAGGTCGAGGCGGTCGGGGAGGACTACGAGCCGCTGAACAAGCTCGCGGTGTCGATGGACGACATCCAGCATTTCCGGCAGAACGGCAGCTCGACCCCGGGTCACCCCGAATACCATCACACTACCGGCGTCGAGGCGACCACCGGGCCGCTCGGCCAGGGCGTGGCGATGAGCGTCGGGATGGCGATCGCCGAGAAATGGCTCGCGAGCCGCTACAACAAGCCCGACTTTCCGGTGATCGACTATAATATCTACGCGATCTGCAGCGACGGCGAGATGATGGAAGGCGTGGCGAGCGAAGCCGCCTCGCTCGCCGGCCACCTCAAGCTCGACAACCTCTGCTGGCTCTACGATTCGAACGAGGTCACGCTCGACGGTCCTGCCTCCTGGGCGCTCAGCGAGGACGTCGCGACGCGCTTTTTGGCCTATGGTTGGAATGTCGTGAACGTGCGCGACGCCAACAACCTCAAGGAGGTCGAGGCCGGCCTCGAGGCCTTCCACACCGAGAAGTCGCGGCCGACGATGATCATCGTCGACAGCCACATCGGCTACGGTTCGCCGCACAAGCAGGACAAGAAGGATTCGCACGGCGAGCCGCTGGGCGAGGAAGAGGTGCGGCTCACCAAGCTTAATTACGGCTGGCCGGAGGACGCGAAATTCCTGGTGCCGGACGGCGTCTACGAACATTTCGCCGATACGGTCGGGCGGCGCGGGGCGGAACTGCACGACGCCTGGCACAAGCTGATGGAAGGGTACAAGGCGGCTCACCCGGATCTCGCCGAGGAATTCTGGATGATGGAGCGGCGCGAAACGCCGAAAAAGGCGCTCGACGCCATCCCGAGCTTCCCGGCCGACGAGAAGGGCTTGGCGACGCGCGAATCGGGCGCCAAGGCCGAGAATGCGATCGCGCCGTTCTATCCCTGGCTCGTGGGCGGTTCGGCCGACCTCGACAGCTCGACCAAGACCAAGCAGACCGAGGCCGGCACCTTCACGGCCACCGACCGTGGCGGCAAGAACATGCATTTCGGCGTCCGAGAGCACGCCATGGGCGCCATCTGCAACGGCATGGCCCTGTCGAAGCTCCGGCCCTATGGCGCGACCTTCCTGATCTTCTCCGATTATCTGCGCCCGACGATGCGCCTGGCGTCGCTGATGCAATTGCCGACCGTCTTCGTCTTCACCCACGATTCAATCGGTGTCGGCGAAGACGGCCCGACCCATCAGCCGGTCGAGCAGATCGCCAGCCTCAGGGCGATCCCCGGCCTGCTCACCATGCGGCCGGGCGACGCCAACGAAGCGGCGGAATGCTGGCGCGCCACGCTCGGACTGAAACATCAGCCGGCGGCGCTGATCTTCAGCCGCCAGGCGATGCCGACCCTCGACCGGCAGAAATTCGCCCCGGCGTCGGGCACTGCCAAGGGCGCCTATATCCTGGCCGATGCGCCGGGCGGCGCGACGCCCGAGGTGATCCTCATGGCCACGGGCAGCGAACTGTCCCTCGCCGTCTCGGCCTGGGAGACGCTGGTCGCCGACGGTGTCAAGGCGCGCATCGTTTCGATGCCCTGCTGGGAATTGTTCGAATTCCAGGATCAGGCCTACAAGGACAAGGTCTTGCCGCCCGAGGTCGACGCGCGCGTCGCCGTCGAGCAGGCCGCGACCATGGGCTGGGAGAAATATACGGGGCGCCTCGGTACGGTCATCGGCATGCACACGTTCGGCGCTTCGGCGCCGCTGAAGGCGCTCTTAACCAAGTTCGGTTTCACCCCTGAAAAGGTCGTCGAGGCCGCCAAGGCCCAGGTGGCGCGGTGCAAGACGGGCAAGGGCGTGAAACAAGCTGCGGAATAATGGAAAGGCGGGGAGTGATTCCATGAATGCGCTGAAGAAACTCGAAGAGTGCCGCCAGTCCCCCTGGCTCGACGACCTGCATCGCACGCTCTACACAAGCGGCGAACTCGAAAAGCTGATCAAGGAGGACGGCCTCAAGGGGCTGACCTCGAACCCCGCCATCTTCGAGAAGGCGATCGGCCACACCGACGATTACACGGACACGTTGAAGCAGCTTCTTGGCGACCCCAAGCTTGACGACATGGGCGTCTACGAGTCGATCGCCATCGAGGACGTGCAGGCGGCGGCCGACAGATTCCGCCCGGTCTACGATGCCGCCGGCGGGCATGACGGCTTCGTCAGCCTCGAAGTGTCGCCCTATATCGCCAACGACACCGATAAGACGATCGCCGACGCGCGCCGCCTTTGGAAGGCGGTCGGCCGGCCCAACCTGATGATCAAGATCCCGGGGACCGAACCCGGAACGCCAGCCATTCGCCAGGCCATTTCGGAAGGCATCAACGTCAACGTGACGCTGCTCTTCTCGGTCAAGGCCTATGAGGATGTCGCCCATGCCTATGTGGCAGGCCTCAAGGATTTCGCCGCGAAGGGCGGCGATCCCTCGACGGTGGCGAGCGTCGCCAGCTTCTTTCTGAGCCGCATCGACTCGGCCGTCGACGGCAAGCTCGACACGCTGAAGAGTGCCGACAAGGATCTCGTCGAGAAGGTCCGCAGCAAGATCGCCATCGCCAATGCCAAGCGGGCCTTCCAGAAGGCCAAGGCAGTCTATGCCGGCCCGGACTGGCGGGCGCTCGAGGAGAAGGGCGCCAAGCCGCAGCGGCTGCTCTGGGCCTCGACCAGCACCAAGAGCCCGGCGCTGCCGGACACCTATTACGTCGACAACATCATCGGCGTGGATACGGTCAACACCATGCCGCCCGAGACCATGAAGGCCTTCCGCGACCACGGCAAGGCGGAGCCCGATACGATCGAGCGCGACGTCGAAGGGGCCGAGGCCAGCCTCGATGCGCTCGGCAAGCTCGGCATCTCGCTCGACCAGGTCACGCATGACCTCGTGGTCGACGGCGTCAAGAAATTCTCGGAGGCCTTCGACAAGCTTCTCGCGGGCGTCGCCAAGCGGCGCAAAGAGATCAACCCGAAGGCCGCGTAAGCGCGGCCTCCGGCAATCCCAGGTCATTCCTCGAAAGGCGCACCAGCATGCAGCTCGGCGTGATCGGCCTCGGCCGAATGGGTGGCAATATCGTCAAGCGCCTGCAGCGCAACGGCCATCAATGCGTGGCTTTCGACCGCAGCGCGGATGCGGTTGCCAAGGTGGTCGAGGCGGGCGCCAAGGGCGCCGACAGCCTGGAAAGCCTGGTCAAACAGCTGAGCGGCGCGCCGCGCGCCGTCTGGGTGATGCTGCCGGCTGGCAAGATCACCCAGGACACCGTCGATACGCTCGCCGGCCTGCTCGGCAAGGGCGACATCATCATCGACGGCGGCAATTCTTTCTACAAGGACGACATCAAGAACGCCAAGGCGCTGCAGCCCAAGGGCATCCACTATGTCGATGTCGGCACCTCGGGCGGCGTCTGGGGCCTGGAGCGCGGCTATTGCATGATGGTCGGTGGCGACAAGGAGGCGGTCGACGCGCTCGACCCGATCCTCTCCGTGCTGGCGCCCGGCATCGGCGAGATCCCGCGCACGCCGGGCCGCGAGAAGCTCACCGACAACCGTGCCGAGCAGGGCTATATCCATGCCGGCCCGACAGGCGCCGGCCATTTCGTCAAGATGGTCCATAACGGCATCGAATACGGCCTGATGCAGGCCTATGCGGAAGGCTTCGACATCCTCAAGAACAAGACCTCGGACGAACTGCCCGAGGATGAGCGCTACAGCCTCAACCTGACCGACATCTCCGAGGTCTGGCGGCGCGGCAGCGTCATTTCGTCATGGCTGCTCGACCTGACCGCCATGGCCATGACGTCGAGCCCCGACCTGCAGCATTTCTCCGGCCATGTCGCCGATTCCGGCGAAGGGCGCTGGACGATCGAGGCGGCGATCGAGGAGGCGGTTCCGGCCAACGTCCTGTCGGCTGCGCTTTATGCGCGGTTCCGCTCGCGCGAGCAGCACACGTTCGGCGAGAAGGTGCTCTCCGCCATGCGGTTCGGCTTCGGCGGCCATGTCGAGCAGGCCGACGCGACGCCGGCCCCGCACGACTTCAAGGGTGCGGACCGCGCGCCATGAACGACGCCGTCAAGCCCCTCGCGCCCGCGCAATCAGCTCAGGCCCGGACGGATGCGCCCGGAGAGGCACGGACCGCGCCCCCGGCCGGCCCCTGCGCCATGGTGATCTTCGGCGCCGGCGGCGACCTGACGAAACGCCTGGTCACGCCGGCGCTCTACAATCTCGCCTGCACGCGCCTCCTGCCCGACAATTTCCTGATCCTCGGCATCGACCATGTCGAGGGTTCGGACCAGACCATGCGCGACAAGCTGACCGAGACCATGAAGGGCTTCGTCGGCGGCACCGGCGAATTCGATCCCTCGAAGATCGACATGAAAGCCTGGTCCTGGCTGACCGAGCGGATGTTCTACCTGCAGGGCGATTTCGAGGACGACAAGACCTTCGACGCCATCCGTGCGAAGCTCGACGACCTCGGCAAGTCGCACGGCACGGACGGCAATGTGCTGTTCTACCTCGCGGTGGCGGATCGCTTCTTCGGCACCGTCGTCGATCATCTCGGCAAGGCCAAGCTGGTCGAGGCCAACCCCGAGGATTCCAAGGCGCCCTGGCGTCGCGTCGTCATCGAGAAACCCTTCGGCCACGACTTGGCTTCGGCCAAGGACCTCAATACCCGCGTTCTCAAGGTGCTGCGCGAGGACCAAGTCTACCGGATCGACCATTTCCTGGGCAAGGAGACGGTCCAGAACATCATGGCCTTCCGCTTCGCCAACGGGCTCTTCGAGCCGTTGTGGAACCGCGACCACATCGACCACGTGCAGATCACGGTCGCCGAGACGGTTGGCGTCGAGGCTCGCGGCAAGTTCTACGAAGTGACGGGTGCGCTGCGCGACATGGTGCCGAACCACGTCTTCCAGCTTCTCGCCATGACCGCGATGGAGCCGCCGACCTCGTTCGAGGCCGATGCCATCCGCTCGAAGAAGGTCGAGGTCTTCGCCTCGATGAAATCGGTCGGGCCGGAGGACGCGGTGCGTGGCCAGTACGATGCCGGCACGGTGCTCGGCAAGCCGGTCAAAGCCTACCGCAACGAGCCGAACGTCGATCCGAAGTCCAACATCGAGACCTACGTGGCGATGCGGCTTTCGATCGACAATTGGCGCTGGGCCGGCGTGCCCTTCTATCTGCGCACCGGCAAGTACATGACCCGGCGCACGACGGAGATCGCCATCCAGTTCAAGCAGGCGCCGATGATGCTCTTCGAGACCACCGAGACCGAGGCCATGCGGGCCAACTGGCTGGTGATCCAGGTGCAGCCGGACGAGGGTATCTCGCTGCAGTTCGAGGTCAAGCAGCCGGGCCCGCTGGTCGAGCTCAAGTCGGTCAAGATGAATTTCGCCTACAAGGACTGGTTCGCGCCGCAGCAGAACGTCGGCTACGAGACCTTGCTATACGATGTGATGACCGGCGACCAGACGCTGTTCCAGCGTGCCGACCAGGTCGAGGCAGGCTGGCGGGTGGTCGAACCTGTGCTCGACGCCTGGGGCAAGACCGCGCCGGGCGACTTTCCCAATTACATCGCCGGCACGGCCGGCCCCGCGGCGGCCGACGCGTTGCTGGCGCGTGATGGCGGCCGCGCCTGGCGCCCGGTCAAACCCGACGCCGGGCCCGCTCCGCTCGCGCCCGGCAAGACGTCGTGAGCGGCGACCCGACGCCGAGGGTGCCGATCCGCCTGGTGATCTCGGATATCGACGGGACGCTGGTCAACAAGGCGAAGGAGTTGACGCCACGGGCACGCGAGGCTGTCCTGGCCTTGCAGCGCCGCGGCATCGGCTTCACCGTCACCAGCGCCCGGCCGCCCGTCGGCCTGCGCCACATCATCGACCTGCTCGGCCTGAAGACCCCGGTCGCGGCCGTCAACGGCGGCGCGCTGGTCAATCCGGATCTCAGCGTCATCGCCGAGAAACTGTTGCCGCCGTCGGCGGCCCGGCGCGCCGTGACGCTGCTGCGCGGGCAGGGCATCGACGCCTGGCTTTTCACCGACAAGGCCTGGTACATCCGCGATCCGCATGGCGCGCATGTCGACCACGAGGCCATGACGATCGACCAGCCGCCGACGATCGTCGCGGAGTTCGACGAGGCGCTCTACGACAGGGTTCTGAAGGTCGTCGGCGCCAGCCACGACCACCCGCATCTGGCGGATTGCGAGGTTCTTTTGCAACGTGAGCTCGGTCCCGAGGCGCTCGCCACGCGTTCGCAGGTCTACTACCTCGACGTGACGAATGCGGCGGCGAACAAGGGCACGGCGGTCACCGGACTGTCCCAGGCGCTCGGGATCCCGGTCGAGGCGATCATGACGATCGGTGACGGCACCAACGACATTCCCATGCTGAAAGCCGCGGGCTTCAGCGTCGCCATGGGCAATGGCAGCGATCCCGTGAAAGCGGCGGCGCATGCCGTGACCGACGATTGCGAGACCGAGGGTTTCGCCAAGGCGATCGAGCGCTATGTGCTGGGGCAGGCGACCGCCGGCCCTTGATCGGATGCTGCGGAGCGAGTTGACCCGATGACCGACCTGCCGACCCGCCGGATTTCGCTGCTGCTCGCCGATGTCGACGGCACGGTCGTGACCGAGCAGAAGGTTTTGACCGAGCGCGCCATCGCGGCCGTCAAGGCGCTGCGCCGGAAGGGTATCAAGTTCGCGATCACCAGCGGCCGGCCGCCGCGCGGCATGGCCATGCTGATCGAGCCGCTCGAGATCGACACCGCCATCGCCGGCTTCAACGGCGGCGCCCTGGTCAAGCCGGACCTCAGCGTCATCGACGAGAAGACCCTGCCTGCCGAGGTGACCCGCAAGGCGATCGACATCATCCGGCAGCACAAGATGGATGCCTGGCTCTATACGGCGCAGGACTGGTTCGTCACCGACCGCAAGGCGCCGCATGTCGACCGCGAGGCCTGGACGGTGAAGTTCGAGCCCAAGGTGGTGGAGCGATTCGCCGAGGGTGACCTCGCCAAGGCGGTCAAGATCGTCGGCATCAGCGACGACCGGCCCCTGGTCGAGAAGGCCGAGAAGGACATGCAGGCGGCGCTCGGCGACACGGCGTCGGCGGCGCGCTCACAGCCCTACTACCTCGACGTCACCCATCCGAAGGCCAACAAGGGCGAAGTCGTCGCGACGCTGTCGAAGCTGATGTCCATTCCGGCCGAGGAGATCGCCACGATCGGCGACATGCCGAACGACGTGCTGATGTTCAGGAAGGGCGGCTTCAGCATCGCCATGGGCCAGGCGAGCGACGAGGTGAAGAAGGCCGCGAGCGCCGTCACCGACGGCTACAACGACGAAGGCTTCGCCAAGGCGATCGAGCGCTTCGTGCTCAAGGCTCCGAACGATGCGAAGGGCGGGACATGATGCCCGTCCCGCTGATCGCGCCGTCCATCCTGTCGGCCGATTTCGGACGGCTCGCCGAGGAGGTTCGCGCCGTCGACGCGGCCGGCGCCGACATCATCCATGTCGACGTGATGGACGGGCGCTTCGTTCCCAACATCACCTTGGGACCGGCGGTCTGCGCCGCCGTGCGCCGCGCGACCACCAAGCCGCTCAACGTGCATCTCATGATCGTCGAGCCGGAACGGTTCATCGATGACTTCGTCAAGGCGGGCGCCGACGAGATCATGGTCCAGGCGGAACCTTCGTCGACCATACATCTGCATCGCGTGCTGAGCCAGATCCGCGACGCCGGCAAGCAGGCCGGGGTGGCGCTCAACCCGGCGACGCCGCTCGTGGCCATCGAGCACGTGCTCCATCTCTGCGGTACGATCATCGTCATGACCGTCAATCCGGGTTTCGGCGGCCAAAGCTTCCTGAGCGAGATGCTGCCGAAGATCCGGGCGGCGCGCGCCATGTGCGACGAGCGGGGTTTGCATCCGCATCTCATGCTCGACGGCGGCATCAACGCGCGCACCATCCGGGCGGGGGTCGAAGCCGGGGCCGACGTCTGCGTCGCGGGCTCCTACATCTTCGAGGCGCCTGACTATGCCGAGGCGATCCGCAAGCTGAAGGCCGCCGCCGCCGTCACCGCTTAGTTCTACTGCGTCACAAGCTCAAAAGGCCCTCATCCTGAGCGGCTACTTGCGCAGCAAGCCGAAGGATCGAGGGGCTGCACCGAGGGTCGATTTCCTCGTCCTTCGACAAGCTCAGGATGAGGGAAATCGAGGAGCCGGAGCCCATGAAGCAGTTTGTGACGCAGTAAGATTAGGAGTCGATCATGTCGCTGCCGAAAGTCTCCGCCGGTCCGATGACCGTCTTCGACGATCCGGACACGCTCGCCGACGGGGTCGCCTCCTGGCTCCTCGACCAGGCGAAGGGAAAACAGCGGTTCACCGTGTGCTTGTCGGGCGGCTCGACGCCGAAGCGTCTCTTCGAGCGCATCGTGGCGCCCGATTACCTTAGCCGCTTCCCTTGGTCGAGGACGCACTGGTTCTGGGGCGACGAGCGTTTCGTGCCGGCCAACCATCCCGACAGCAACTTCCACATGACGAAGCTTGCGATGCTCGACAAGGCGCCCATTCCGGACGGCAACGTGCACCGCATCGTCACCGAGATCGAGGATCCGGACCGGGCGGCGGCGGCTTACGACCGGCAGCTCAAGACCATCTATGGCTCGAATACGCTCGACCCGGACAAGCCGTTGTTCGACGTCGTTTTCCTGGGCCTCGGTCCGGACGGCCATACCGCCTCGCTCATTCCCGGCGAGCCGGTGCTGGACGAGCGGCAGAAATGGGTCGCCGCCGTCTCGCACGGCCGGCCCGAGGTCCGCATCACGCTGACCTATCCGCCGCTCGAAAGCGCCCGGGCCATCGCTTTCCTCGTCGCCGGCAAGGACAAGACCGCGATGCTGGCCCATGTCCGCTCCGGCGCCGAGGACGTGCCGGCGGGTCGCCTCAGGTCCGCCGCGGCGAGCCATTGGTTCGTCGATCGCGCGGCGGCCGGCAGCATATAGGACGAACTCGGGCGATCGCATCGATTTGACCATGCCTGCGCCGGTGCCTATCTGTTGCCTCAGTCCTGCACCGGAACCGCCATGGCTCTTCGTCCCATCATCACCCTTCCCGATGCCAAGCTGCGCATGACCTCCGACAAGGTCGTCAAGGTCGATGCGTCCGTTCTCGTGCTCCTCGACGACATGATCGAGACCATGTACGACGCGCCCGGCATCGGCCTCGCGGCGGTGCAGGTCGGCGTCCTGAGCCGTGCGCTGGTGCTCGACACCGCCGGCAAGGAGGAGCCGCCGAAACCGATGTTCCTGGTCAATCCCGAGATCGTCTCGACCTCGCCCGAGCGCATCGTCTACGAAGAGGGTTGCCTGTCGATCCCCGATTATTACGAGGATGTCGAGCGGCCCGAGAAGATCAGGGTGCGTTTCCTCGACCGGGACGGCGCCGAATGCGAGCTCGACGCCGAGGGCATTCTGGCCATCGCCATCCAGCACGAGATCGACCACCTCAACGGCGTGCTGTTCATCGACCACATATCGCGGCTGAAGCGGGATCGGGTGACGCGCAAATTCGCCAAGGCGGCGCGCAAGGCGGCCGAGGAGGGCAAGCCGTTCGACCCGCGCGACGGCGAGCGCGCGCCGCGCGAGCGCAAGCCGCCGCACCGGCCGGACCAGGCCGAGACGATCGCCTGACGGACGCACCCGGATGCGGATCGTGTTCATGGGGACGCCGGATTTCGCCGTTCCGGTGCTCGGCGAATTGATCAGCCAGGGACATACGGTCGGTGCCGTGTATACCCGGCCGCCGGTGGCTGCGGGACGCGGCATGGCAGAGCGACCCTCCCCGGTCCATGCGCTGGCGCAACGGTTCGGCCTGCCGGTCCACCATCCGAAGACCTTGCGCAGCGACGAAGCCCAGGCGGAGTTCCGTTCGCTCGATGCCGATCTCGCGGTGGTGGTCGCCTATGGGATGATCCTGCCGCCGGTCATTCTCGAGGCGCCACGGCTCGGCTGCCTCAACCTGCATGCCTCGCTGCTGCCGCGCTGGCGCGGCGCGGCGCCGATCCAGCGCGCCGTCATGGCGGGCGACACCGAAACCGGCGTAGCGGTGATGCGTATGGAGGCGGGGCTCGATACCGGCCCGGTGGCGCTGGAAGAGCGGGTCGCTATCGCGCCGGGGATGACGGCCGGCGACCTGCACGACAGGCTCGCCCCGATCGGCGCGGATCTCATGGGTCGCGCCGTGGCGGCGCTCGGTCGCGGCACGCTGACATTCGCGCCGCAACCGGAGGAGGGCGTGACCTATGCGCACAAGATCTCCAAGGCCGAGTGCCGGATCGACTGGTCCCGGCCGGCCCGGGCGGTTGCCGACCAGATCCGTGGTCTGTCGCCATTTCCCGGCGCCTTCTTCGAGATCGACCTTGGCCATGGGCCGGAGCGCATCAAGGTCCTCCGGGCCATGGCCGATCGCGGTAGCGGGCTGCCCGGGACCGTGCTCGACGACGCCCTGACGGTCTCGTGTGGGGGGGGCGCCGTGCGGCTCACCGAACTGCAGCGGGCCGGCAAGGGACCGCTCACGGCGCCAGCTTTCCTGCGGGGGACGCGGATCGCGCGGGGTACGATGCTTCCCGGTCTCTGATCCGCCATGCCGCGCTACAAACTGACCATCGAATATGACGGGACCGACTTCGTCGGCTGGCAGAGCCAGGCGAACGGATCGTCGATCCAGGAGGCCATCGAAACGGCGGCGGCGCCTCTGGGTTGCGCTCCCGGCCAGCTCCGTGGGGCAGGGCGGACCGACGCGGGGGTCCACGCCACCGGGCAGGTCGCCCATCTCGACCTGCCGAAGCCCTATCGGCCCGACAGCGTGCGCGATGCGATCAATGCCCGGCTCAGGCCGCACCGCATCGCAATTCTTGCCGCCGAGACGGTCGCGGAGGATTTCGATGCGCGCTTCTCGGCGATCCGCCGCCACTACCTCTATCGGATCGTCAACCGCCGCGCTCCTCTGGGACTCGACGCCGGCCATGCCTGGCTGATCAAGCCCCGGCTCGATGCCGGGGCGATGGCCGCTGCTGCCCCCCTGCTGCTCGGCAAGCACGATTTCTCGACCTTCCGCGACAGCCAGTGCCAGGCCACGAGCCCGATCCGCACGCTCGACGCCTTCGACGTGACGCGTGAGGGCGAGCGGCTCGACATCAGGGTCTCGGCCCGCTCCTTCCTGCACCGGCAGGTCCGCTCCATGGTGGGGTCGCTGGTCCATGTCGGTCTCGGCCAGTGGGCGGCCGCCGATCTCCGCGCGGCGCTCGACGCCTGCGACCGGGCGCGCTGCGGGCAGGTGGCGCCGGCGACCGGCCTCTACCTCACGGCCGTCGACTATTGAGGGGTTCGAGCCCGCCGAGGAAGTCGAGGAGATCCGCCGCGAGTTCGTCCGGCGCCTCCTCGGCCATATGATGCGTGCAGTCGAGCCCTCGGCCGCGCAGGTCCGGCGCCCACGGTTTCCAGACGTCGAGGATGTCCCCGTAGAGCTGCTGGAGGTCGTCCTTGAGCGACCACAGCGCCAGCACGGGGCATGCGAGTGTTCGCCCGGCGGCGCGGTCTTCCTCGTCGTGCCGGCGGTCGATGCCGAGCCCGGCGCGGTAATCCTCGATCATGCCGTGGATCGTCGCCGGATCGTGGATGGCGATCCGGTAGTCCTCGTAGGCCTCCTCGCCCATCTGCCGGGCCGAGCCGCCGTACCAGGCATCCGGGTCGTTGAGGATGGCGCGTTCCGGCTTGTCGGCCTGGGCGAAGAAGAACCAGTGCCACCAGCGCGTCGCGAAGCGGGCGTCGCAGCGCTCCAGCGCCTCGACGATCGGCACGCCGTCGAGCACCGCCAGATAGGTGATGATCCGCGGATGGTCCATGGCGGTCCGGAAGGCCGTATAGGCACCCCGGTCGTGGCCGACGAGGGCGAACCGATCGAAGCCGAGCTGGCGCATCAGCATGACGCAGTCGAGCGCCTTGGCGCGTTTGGACGATCCGGCATGGTCGTGCCGATCGGCCGGTTTCGACGAGCGACCGAAGCCGCGCAGGTCGGGACAGACGACGGTGTAGTGGCGCGCCAGGATCGGCGCCACCTTGTGCCAGGTGACATGCGTCCGCGGATGACCGTGCAGCAACAGGACCGGTGGCCCCGAACCACCGAAGCGGACGCGCAGCCGCGCTTCCGGCAGGTCGACATATTGCAGCGTGAAGCCTTCGAACATCGGCCAGATCGCCAGGTGATCCGGGAAGATCCGGAGTCCTATCAGGATCCTTGCCGCCCCGGGATGGGTCCGGTCAGGACAATTCGGCCGGCGCCGGACTGCCGACCCTGCTCGCCCGGGCGAAGACCGGCTCGGGACCGGCGCTCTCAAAGCCGAAAAGCGCGCAAAGCAGGCGGCGATTGCGGAGCAACGACGCGAAGGCGGCGCGCGCGTCGAAGGCCGTGCGGATAAGGCCGGGAAGCTCGGCAGGCTGGCGGGCGAGAGCCTTGAGAACCGCGCCCACGTCGGTCGAGCCGTCTGCCCGCATGCCGACGGTCGCCGCCTGCGGCACCGTGCGGTCCGCCGGGTCGGCGACGATGCGCAGGGCCGCGAAGGGTACGTCGTAGCGGGCCGCGAGCCGCGCCGCGATATGCGATTCCATGTCGGCCGCCGCGGCGCCGGTACGCCTGTGCCAGTCGCGCTTGGCAGCGACACCGCAGACCGGCCCATCGACACCCACGAGATCTCCCACGACGGCATGGGGCAGGGCGGCTACGAGACGCCGTCGCCAGTCCGGATCGGTCGATAGGCGGGCCGCACCGTCGTCGACGGCCCGGCCGATGATCGCCGTGCCCGGCTTGAGCCCGGGCTTGAGTCCGCCGGCGATGCCGAAGCTGATGACGGCCGTGGCGCCCCTCGCGAGCGCCGCCTGCAGGAGCAGCGACAGCCGTGCCGGATCGCCGCCGCCGGCGAGCGTGACCACCCCGGTGCCGGCGGCGATCCGCGCCTCGGCGGATAGGCCGGTGACGGCCAGCAGCGGGAGGGTGGCGCCCATCAGGTTACAGTCCCACCATGACGGTGCGGGTATTGCCCGTCTTGAGGTTGCGGTAGCGCGACAAAGCCCAGATCGGAAAGAATTTCGCGTAGCCGTGATAGCGGAGATAGAAGACGCGGGGAAAGCCGGTGCCGGTGAAGATCTCCTCCTGCCATTGGCCGTCCGTCCCCTGGGCGTCGGTCAGATAGGCGATGCCGCGCGCGACCGCCGGATGGTCGACCTCGCCCGCCGCCATGAGGCCGATCAGCGCCCAGCTCGTCTGCGAGGGCGTGCTAGAGGCCGGCATGTAGCCGCGATAGTCGAGGACGTAGCTCCTGTCGTCCTCGCCCCAGCCGCCGTCGGGGTTCTGGATGCTTAGGAGCCAATCGGCGGCGCGACGCACGGCCCGGTCTTCGGGAGTGATGCCGGCGGCATTGAGGGCGCAGAGCACCGACCAGGTCCCGTAGATGAAATTGATGCCCCAGCGGCCATACCAGCTTCCCTCGGCCTCCTGTTCCCGGCGCAAGTAGTCCAGGCCCCGTCGCATGGCGTCGCTGGTCTCGGCCGTATCGCCGAGTTGCGCCAGCATCGACACGACCCGCGCGGTCACGTCGGCGGTCGGCGGATCCAGCAGGGCGCCATGGTCGGCGAAGGGAATGTAGTTGAGGTAGTAGGAGGTGTTGTCCGCGTCGAAGGCGGCCCAGCCGCCGTCGCGGCTCTGCAGTCCCACCACCCAGTCCTTGGCGCGCGCGATGGCGTGATCGTAGCGCAGGTGCCCGGCCTTGGCCTGCGCCCGGTCCATGGCCATGACCACCACCGCGGTGTCGTCGAGGTCCGGGTAATAGTCGTTGCGATACTGGAAGGCCCAGCCTCCGGGCGCGACATCGGGCCTCTGGACGGCCCAGTCGCCCTTGACGTCGAGAACCTGCAGCGGTTCGAGCCATTTTAGACAGGCCTCCGCCTGGTCGAGCTGCTCCTCGCCGCTCTCCAGGAGCGCGTGGGCCGAGAGCGCCGTATCCCAGACGGGCGAGAGGCACGGCTGGCAGAAGGCTTCATCCTCCTTGAGCACCATCAACCTCTCGATGGCGGCCCGCGCGGTGACGACGTCCGGATGGTCGTCCGGCCAGCCGAGCACGCGGAACATCATCACCGTATTGGCCATCGGCGGGAAGATGGCGCCGACCCCGTGCTCGCCGTTGAGACGTTCGCGCACGAAGGCCACGGCCTTGTCGACGGCGGACTGTCGGGATCCCCTCGGCCAGAAGGGTTCGGTCGTGCGCAGCAGCTTGTCGAGCGCGCCGAAGAACGTCCCCCAACCGCCGGTCTGGTTGGGGCCTTTGGGCCAGATCTTGATCGCCTCGGCCGGCACCGGAAAGAGCTCGGCGAGGTCGATGCCGCACGGATTGGCGGCCCGCGCCTTCAGCGTGGTCAGCACCATCAGCGGCACGAGCGTGTCGCGCGCCCAATAGGACATGCGGTAGATGTGGATTGGGAACCACTTCGGCGCATGCATCAGCTCGATCGGCATGACCGGGACCGCCGTCCAGGGCACGACGCCGAAGAGCGCCAAGGTGATGCGCGTGAAGACATTGCAATAGGCGGCGCCGCCGTGCTCCAGGATAGCCGCCCGGGCCCGCCTCATATGCGGCGAGTCGATTGAGTCGCCGGCGCATTTCAGGGCGAAATAGGCCTTGACGCTGGCCGACATGTTGAAGACGCCGCCATGCACCATGGGCCAGCCGCCGTGCGCCTCCTGCGTGCGCCGCAGGTAGGTCGCGATCCTGGCTTCCATCGCCGTATCGATCGCGCCGATGAAATGCTTGAGCAGGACATATTCGGCCGGAATGGTCGCATCGGCCTCGAGGTCGAAGGCGAAATGGCCGTCCACCCGTTGTTCGGCAAGGAGTGCTCGGGTCCCGTCCGCGATGGCCTGGCTGAGTCTGCCGGAGAAGGACGAAACAAGCGGGGCGTCCGAACGGTCGGCAACGGCGGCAAATGACATTTCTGGCGGCGACTCGGATGAAATCCCACGGGCTCGACGACGAGGATTTCCACGTCCGGGCAAGAGCGACAAGCCGGAAGTGCCCGAGGAGCGCGCAAAGCTGTGCGGCGTGGCTCTTTGGTGACTATTTCGCGACGAAGGTCGCACCGGCCCGATGATTCGCCACCGGCGTGGAGCGAGGCTCGCGGACGAGCCTCACGAGCGACGGCGGCCTCCTCGCCGGGGTTGGTTTTCCGCCGCAGGGGCGTTGACCAGAGGCCCGACCTTCGCCGTGATCTCGTCGAGCGTCGGCGCATCTCCGCGGTGGTGAGTGTCGAGCGATCGGCGCATGGCGGCCAGATGATGCGCCGATGTCCCGCAGCATCCGCCGATGATGCTCGCCCCCGCGTCGACCGCCAGGGCCGCGTAATCGGCCATCAGCTCTGGCGTCCCCGAATAATGCACATGATCGCCGTGCCATTGTGGGATCCCGCAATTGGCCTTGGCGATGATCGGCATGGATGAGCCGGCCCGCATGGCGAGGATCGAGGCCAGCAGGTCCGAGGCGCCGACGCCGCAATTGGCGCCGACGGCAAGGGGCCGCGTCGGCAGATCGGCGGCGAAGGCCGGCAGCGCCGAAGGGCTGAGCCCCATCATGGTCTTACCCGCCGTGTCGAAGCTGGCGGTCAGCGTGCACGGCAGGCCGAGCCTGGCGGCGGCCCGCACCGCGGCCCGCATCTCCTCGGGCGCCGACATGGTCTCGATCCACATGACGTCGGCGCCGCCCTCCGCCAAGCCTTCCATCTGTTCGGCGAAGACCTCGACGGCCTCATCCTCCGTGATCGGTCCGAGCGGCGCGAAGAGATCGCCGGTGGGGCCGACCGAGCCGGCGACGACGACCGCCCGACCCGCCTTGTCGGCGACGTCGCGGGCGATCCGGGCCGCGGCGTGGTTGAGCTCCTTCACCCGGCCTTCGAGCTTGTGCAGCATCAGCCGCCGCGCGCTGCCGCCGAAGGAGTTGGTGAGGATGATGTCGGCGCCGGCGTCGACGAAGTCCTGGTGCAGCTTGCGGATGCGCTCCGGGTGGATCTCGTTCCAGGTCTCGGGCGTGTCGCCCGCCACCAGTCCCATGGCGAAGAGGTTGGTGCCTGTCGCGCCATCGGCCAGCAACGGTCGTCCTTCGTCGAGAAGTCTTGCCAGGTCCACGATAACGCCATTCGGTCGGTGGGATGGATTTTGCCGGACCTTGATCTAGCCGTTGCCGGCGACGCGTGCAACGTTCGGGTGCCGCAAGCGTATCGGTCCGGGCTACGCTGTCCCAATTCTGCATGTCAGCCGTGCAAGATGCCCGGCAATTCGGCATGGTCGCCGGTGTGGCTGCTGGACTATTGTCGCCATTGCGTCTCATGGGAGGCGCTTGCCGAGATTCGAGAAAGTCGCGTCATGGATGCGAGAGCAAGCTCGCCCCAGCCCTTCGGGCTCGGCGGCACGGGGCCGGGGGTCGAAGAGGCCGGTCGTGGCGCGCTCCTGGTCCTTTGCGCGATCAGCCTGTCGCATAGCCTGAACGACATCATCCAGAGCCTCGTACCGGCCATCTACCCGGTGCTCAAGCAGGAATTCAACCTGGACTTCAGCCAGATCGGGCTCATCACGCTGACGTTCCAGCTGACGGCCTCGTTGCTGCAGCCGCTCGTCGGCATCTATACGGACCGCCGGCCGACGCCGTTCTCGCTGCCCATCGGCATGGGCTGCACGCTCCTCGGGCTGCTGCTGCTCTCCGTCGCGGGGAGCTTCCCCGTCCTGCTCGTCGCCGCCGCGATGATCGGGATGGGCTCCTCGGTCTTCCATCCGGAATCGTCGCGTGTCGCGCGCATGGCGTCGGGCGGCCAGCACGGGTTCGCCCAATCGCTGTTCCAGGTCGGCGGCAATTTCGGCACGGCGCTCGGCCCGCTGCTCGCGGCCTTCATCGTCGTGCCCCATGGCCAGTCGAGCATCGCCTGGTTCTCGGTCGTGGCCTTCGCGGCGATCATCATCCTGTCGTTCATCGGCCGTTGGTATAGCGCGCATCTCAGGGCACCGCGCATGGCCTCGGAGGGCGCGAAGGTGGCGGCGCTCCCGCGACGCAAGGTGGGCATCGCGATCACGGTCCTGATGATGCTGGTCTTCTCCAAATATTTGTATATGGCCAGCATCACCAGCTATTACCCGTTCTACCTGATGAGCAAGTTCGGGCTCGACAAGCAGGCGGCGCTGATCAGGCTCTTCATTTTTCTCGCGGCCGTTGCGGCCGGGACCATTGTCGGCGGGCCGCTCGGCGACCGCTTCGGCCGCAGGCTGGTGATCTGGGTCTCGATCCTAGGCGTGCTGCCCTTCACCCTGCTGCTGCCGCATGCCGATCTGTTCTGGACCACCGTGCTGTCGGTGGTGATCGGCGTGATCCTGGCCTCGGCCTTCTCGGCCATCCTGGTGTTCGCGCAAGAACTCGTTCCCGGAAAAGTCGGCACGATCTCGGGGATGTTCTTCGGCTTCGCCTTCGGCATGGGCGGCCTCGGCGCGGCGGTGCTCGGGGCCCTGGCCGATCACACCAGCATCGGCTTCGTCTATAATATCTGCGCCTATCTGCCGGCGCTGGGCCTGCTGGCCTACTTCCTGCCGAATGTCATCAGCGCGAAAAGCTGAAGGGAGACGCAGGCTGACGTGAGCGGGACCGCCGAATGGGTCAGCCACATGTTCATGTCGGATCCGGCCGACTATGCCGCGGCCCTGTCCCGACTGTCGACCGATGTCCGTGTCGTGGTCGAACCGGACTGGCCGGCGACGTAGGGGCGAGGTCGCGGACGCAGCCTCCATCCCGCGATCGGTCGCCGGTTCCCATTTCGTCATTCAGCCGCTTCGCGGGTGTCCGAATGCTCCTCCACGAGGCGTGCCGACATAGACCTCGAGCGTATTCGCAGCAAAGCCGGCCTCTCCGGCCACCGCATAAATTTCTGATTCAATGTTTTTATGGTATCGACGTTCTACGATATGCTGGATTAGCGTAAATGCAGCCCGATCTCGCCACGCTTCTCGTCGTTTCGATTTGTATCGATATTACGATGGGCATCTATTTTTTGGCGACGTGGGTCGCACGGCGGGAGCGCGAGATCTACTTCTGGATGGGAGCATCGGCCACGTGTGGGGCGATTGGCTGCCTCCTTTTCATGCTTCGTGGCGTGGCGCCCGACTGGCTGACGCTCTGGCTGGCTTCCGTATTCTTCCTTCAGACATTTGCTTTTTTCTGGGCGGCCGTCCGGCACGTCGACCGCAAGTCACGGCCCCTTCGGGTGATCTGGCTCGGCACCGTCATCTGGACGATCGTGTGTCTCATCCCACCGATCTATGGGTCGGAGACCGTGCGAAACTCTTTTTCGTCCGTGTTGATCGCAAGTTATTCACTGGCGATGTCGATCGAGATTTTGCGTGGCCGCCGCGATGGCCCAATCGTGAGCCGGCTCATGGCCAGCGGCGCTTTGTTTTTGTATGTCTGTCTATGCGTCTGGCTCGTGGGCCTGTCCGCCTTCCAGACGGAAGCCGTCGTGCCGCTATCGAGCAAGACTATGTGGCCGGCGATCCTTCTTTTGGAAAACATCGCCGACTATATCGTCATGGTGTTGACGTTGACGACGCTCGAGCTCGACAACGAGGCGATGCGGCAGCGCCTCGCGGCGACCACGGATGTCCTGACGGGCATCCTCAATCGACGAGCATTCCTGGAACAGGCGATCTGCCAAATCGCCATCGGCCGCGGCGAAACGGCATTGCTCGTCTTCGACATCGATCACTTCAAGGCGATCAACGACACGCATGGTCACGCCGCGGGGGACCGCGCGCTCGTCGTGTTCGCAGAGGAGGTCGGCCGGCAGTGCCTTGATGACGACGCCGGCTTCAATGCCAATCCCCAACGACCGGCAGCGCCCCGCGACATGAGGCATTGGCTTCCGTCGATCAAGTCGAAGCCGCAAAGAGCGCTCATCGGGCGATTGGGTGGCGAGGAGTTTGCCTGCCTCTTGTCGGATACGACGGGCGAACAGGCCGAGCAATTCGCGGAGGGGATCAGACAGTCGGTCTCCAGGATGAAGATCGACGTCGGAGGCGCGTGCATAGGCATGACCGTGAGTGTCGGCGTTGCGACGGCCAACGGCATTTGTGACGATGTCGATGGTTTGCTGAAGGCAGCCGACAAAGCTCTTTATCAGGCCAAAGGAAAGGGCCGAAATCGGGTCGAGCGTGCCTCGAACGAGCCGTCGAGTTCGCCCGACGCCCTTGCGGGAGGTCGGCTCAGGCTTGCCGCCGGCTAGTCCTATCGCGTCATGACTGATGTGCAGGTCGATCTAGCCTCTCGGTTTCTCATCCTTGAGCTCAGAACGCGGGGAAAGGAGCCTGTGACACAGTAGGGCTAGCTGGCAGCTGTGTCTGTCATCGATGTCTGAACCGCAGGGCGATCGTGTTTCGAGCGGATCACAGCGGGCGATGGCGTCGATCGAAACGACGCCCGAGGTCCGCGTCGGCTCATTCCGCGGCCTCGCGGTGCTCGACGTGCTCCTCCTCGAAGGCTTCCTCGTTCTCGCTGATGCCGTGGCTATGGCCTTTCAGCCAGGACGAGACCTTGTCGAGATAGACGTAGATCACCGGCGTGGTGAATAGCGTCAGCGCCTGGCTGACGATCAGCCCGCCGACCATCGCATAGCCGAGCGGCTGGCGGATCTCCGCGCCCGTCCCGTGCCCGAGCATCAGCGGCACGCCGCCAAGCATCGCCGCCATGGTGGTCATCATGATCGGCCGGAAGCGCAGCAACGCCGCCTTGCGGATCGCCTGCTCCGGCTCGAGGTGCAGGTCGCGCTCCGCCACAATGGCGAAATCGACCATCATGATCCCGTTCTTTTTGACGATGCCGATCAGGAGGATGATGCCGATCAGCGCGATGAGGCTGAAGTCATAGCCGAAGGCCATGAGAATCAGGAGCGCCCCGACGCCGGCCGAGGGCAGGGTGGAAAGAATCGTCAGCGGGTGGATGAAGCTTTCGTAGAGCATGCCGAGGATGATGTAGACGACCACGATGGCGGCCACGATCAGGAGCGGCACCGTGCCGAGCGATTGCTGGAAAGCCTGGGCATTGCCCTGGAAGGTCGTCTGGATCGTCGGCGGCAGGTTGAGTTCCGCCTGCGCCTTGGTGATCGCCGACGTGGCGTCGCTCAGCGCCTTGCCCTGGGCGAGGTTGAAGGAGAGCGTCACCGCCGGGAACTGGCCCTGGTGGTTGATCGACAGCGGCCGCACCGGGGTGGTCGTCCATGTCGTGATGGCCGAGAGCGGCACTTCGCCGCCGGTTGTCGGTGACTTGATGTAGATCTTGTCGAGCGAGTCGAGCCGGCCCTGCATCTCGGGCAGGATCTCGAGGATCACGTGATAGCTGTTCACCTGGGTGAAGAATTGGGTGATCTGGTTCTGGCCGAAGGCATCGTAGAGCGTGTTGTCGATCAGCGTCGGCGTGATGCCGTAGCGCGAGGCCTGGTCGCGGTTGATCTCGAGCGTCAGCGTGGTTCCCTGCGACTGCTGGTCGCTCGCCACGTCGCGCAGTTCCGGCAGGGTCTTGAGCTTGTCGAGAAGCTTGGGCGCCCATAGGCTCAGCTCGTCGAAATCCGGGTCCTGCAGCGTGTATTGGAACTCGGTGCGCGAGATGCGGCCGCCGACGCGCACGTCCTGCGAGGCCTGCAGGAACAGCTTGGCGCCTTCCACCGTGTCGAGCTGTGGCCTGAGCCGCGCGATGATCTGCTGCGCCGAGGCGTCGCGGTCCTCGAGCGGCTTCAGCGTCACGAACATGCGAGCGTTGTTGAGCGCGCCTTGGCCGCCTAGCGCCATGGCGACCGTAGCGACGCCGGGGTCCTTCTGCACGATGGCGCTCAGCGCCTCGGCCTTGCTTTCCATGTCGGTGAAGGAAATGTCCTGCGCGCCTTCGGCGATACCGACGATCAGTCCGGTATCCTGGCTCGGGAAGAAGCCCTTCGGGATGATCATGAACAGGTAGCCGGTCAGCGCGACGGTCGCGAAGAAGACGATGAGCGTGGCGAAACGGAAGCGCAGGCAGAAATCCAGCCCCCGCTCGTAGCCGCGCAGCATCGCGTCGAAGAAGCGCTCCAGCACCATGTAGAAGCGGCCGTGCTTTTGGTCGGCCCGGTGCTCCTTCATGAAACGCGAGGCCATCATCGGCGTCAGCGTCAGCGATACGAAGGCCGAGACGACGATCGTCATGGCGACGGTGACCGCGAATTCGCGGAACAGGCGCCCGATGATGCCGCTCATCAGCAGCAGGGGGATCAGCACCGCGATCAGCGAGATCGAGATCGACAGGATGGTGAAGCCGATCTCACCGGCGCCTTTGAGCGCCGCCTCGTAGGGCTTCATTCCCTCCTCGATATGTCGCGAGATGTTCTCCAGCATCACGATGGCATCGTCCACGACGAAGCCGACCGAGATGGTCAGCGCCATGAGCGACAGGTTGTCGAGGCTGTAGCCGACCGCCCACATCAGCGCGACGGCGCCGAGCAGCGCCAGCGGCACCGTGATCGACGGGATGGCCGTGGCCCAGAAATTGCGCAGGAAGAGGAAGATCACCATGACGACGAGGCCAATCGTCAGCATCAGGGTGAACTGCACGTCGCTGACCGAGGCCCGGATGGTCGTCGTGCGGTCGCTCATGATCTCGAGCTTGACGCCGGCCGGGATCGCGGCCCGCATGCGCGGCAGCTGGGCTTTGATCTTCTCGACGATGTTGATGACGTTGGCGCCGGGTTGCTTGAAGATGACGAGGAAGACGCCGCGCTTGCCGTTGGCCCAGGCGGCCTTCTTCATGTCCTCCGGCCCCGAGACCGCGGTACCGATGTCCCTGACCCTGATCGGCGCGCCGTCCCGGTAGGCCACGATGGCGTCGTCCCAGGTCTTGGCGCTGAGGATCTGATCGTTGGCGTAGATGGTGAAGGCCTGGCGGGCGCCGTCGATGCTGCCCTTGGGGTTGTTGACGGTCAGGGTCGAGAGGGCGGTGCGCACGTCTTCGAGCGACAGGCCCTTGGTGACGAGCTTGGCCGGGTCGATCTGGATCCTCACGGCCGGTTTCTGCTCGCCCCCGATCGATACCGTCGACACGCCGGCGATCTGGCTGATCTGCTGGGCGATCTTGGTGTCGGCATTGTCGTCGACCACCGTCAGCGGCAGCGTATCGGAGGTCGCCGACAGCAGCATGATCGGCGAATCGGCCGGGTTGACCTTGCGATAGGTCGGCGGGTTCGGAAGGTTCTTCGGCAACTGGCCGCCGGCCGCATTGATGGCGGCGCCGACGTCGTTCGAGGCGCCGTCGATGTTGCGATCGAGGTCGAACTGGATGGTGATGCTGGTCGAGCCGATCGACGAGGTCGAGGTCAGTTGCGACACGCCGGGGATCTGCGCGAACTGGCGCTCCAGCGGCTGCGCCACCGAGGACGCCATGGTCTCCGGGCTCGCGCCGGGCAGGTTGGCCGACACCTGAATGGTCGGGAAGTCGACCTGCGGCAGCGGCGCCACCGGCAGGAGCGGGTAGGCCACGATCCCGATGCACAGGATGCCGAGCATCAGGAGCGTCGTGGCGACCGGATATTTGATGAAAGGTCTGGAAATCCCGCCGATCATGCTCAAGACTCCCGCTGCGCGGTTTTCGGCGCGTCATCGGATGTGATCTTGACCAGCGTGCCCCCTTGCAGCCGGTACTGGCCGGCCGTCACCACCTGCTCGCCCGCCTTCAGTCCCGTAGCGACGACCGCGGTCTGGTCGTCCGACAGGCTGACCGTGATGGGCCGCTGCTCGACCTTGTTGTCCGGACCGACCACGAAGGCGTAAAGGCCGCTCTGGCCGTGCTGCACGGCCTTGAAGGGGAGCAGGATGACGTCCTTGCGGGTCGTGACGGTCAGCTTGGTCGAGACCGACAGCCCGGGCCAGAGCTTGTGGTCCTTGTTGTCGAAGGTCGCCTTGAGCTGGAGCGTGCCGCTGGCGACGCTGATCTCGTTGTTGAAGGCTTCGAGCTTGCCGGTGGCAAGCGTCGCGCCACCATCCGTGGTCAGGGCCGTCACCTTCAGAGGCGCCTGCTTCTGCCCGGTGGTGATCGCCGGCAGATCGTCCTCCGGCGCCGTGAAGACGACCGAAATGGGCTCGATCTGCGCGATGGAGACGATGCCGGTCTGGGTCGACGCATTGACGATATTGCCCGTGTCGACGAGGCGGAAGCCGGTGCGGCCGGTGATCGGCGCGCGGATCGTGGTGTAGTCGAGCTGCGTCTTGGCATTCTCGATCGCCGCATCGTCTGCGGCGATCTGCGCGGTCAGCTGGGCAACCTGGGACGTCTGCGTATCGAGCTGCTGGCGCGTGGCGAAATCGCTCTTGGCGAGCGACTGGTAGCGGTTGAGGTCGCGCCGGGCATTGTCGAGATTGGCCTGGTCCTGCTGACGCTTGGCCGTGGCCTGGTCGAGGGCGGCCTTGAACGGACGCGGATCGATCTCGACCAGCAGGTCGCCGGCATGGACCAGCTGGCCTTCGTCGAAGTGAAGCTTCATGATCTGCCCGTCGACGCGCGTGCGCACCAGCACCGTATTGTAGGCCACGACATTGCCGAGCCCGGTCAGGACGACGGGAAAGTCGCCTTTGACGGCCTTCGCCGCGGAGACCGGTACGGCGGCGACCTCGTGCGATACCGCCGGTGCGGTCTTGTGGAACGTGGCGATATAGGTTTCGACCTGCGTCTTGAGCTCGCCGACCTGCCGCCAGTCGACGAGAACGCCGGCGCATACGACGAGGAGCCCGAAGAGCATCAGTCTCCATGAGGATTTGCGCCTCGAAGGCTCCGTCATCATCTTTCCTTCGGCTGGCAGGCGGCCACGGACATCAAGTCGAGTCCCGGTCGGTCCAAATATGCAGGGACCATGCCGTGGAAAAATTGTCCGATATTTGAAAATAGGGCGCCGCTAGACAATCTTGCTATAAAATTTGCTTTAAACCTAGCGGATCGGCTCGCTTCGGCAATGGTCCCGGCGATCAGTGGGATGCGGCGCCGGCCTTGCTGGCAACCGGCGACGCCGTCTCGAGCGATGCGGCCTGGGTGACCGGGATCAGCACGATACCGCGCTTTCCGGCCTCCGCCAGGAAATGTGCGAGCGCGGCCACGGTCTCCGGATGCCCCGTCGCCGAGCCGACCGCGACACCACGCTCACGCGCCAGGGCTTCGAGCCGGGCGAAGGCCGCCGCCATCGCCGCGGCATCGGCCTTCGCATCGAGAACGACGTCGGCGCGCACGACCGGCAGGCGAAGCTCGGCGGCCACCGACGAGGCCACGCTCTGCGGCGCGGTGCCGTCGTCGACGAAGAGCAGGCCGCGGCCCGCCGCTTCCGCAAGGATGGGGCGCAGCGCGTTGTCGTCGGATAACAAACGGGCCCCGAGATAATTGCCGAGGCCTGCGTAACCCGTGAAGCGGCCCATCAGCCAGCGCAGGCGGTCGCCGTTGCCGCTCTCGGCCAACAGCATATGCGACAAGTTCGCCCCCGCCGGCCCGAAGCCTTCCATGGGTGCCTGCAAGACGATCTCGTGTCCCGCCTGCCGCGCCTTCGAGACCTGATCGGCAAGATCGTCGCCGTAGGGCGCGAAGCCGAAGCTCACCGCGTCCGGCAGGAGCGTACCGGCATCGGCCGTCGTCTGCCGGTCGAGACCCATGCCGCCGACCAGGATGGCGATGCCGGGCCTGCCGTCGAGCGGCACCGCGCCATGGGCGTAGACATGATCGGACCGGGCGCCGTCCCGGCCGATCTTCGGCAGGAGGCCGAAAGCACTCGGTTCGACCAGTCGTGGATCGGTTGCCCTGGCGAGACCCTGTCCGGCAGCGGCGGAGGGGCGGGGGGGCGGCACCTTTAGGATCATGGGCCCGCCGCCGGTCGCGGAGCGCACGACCGTGACCCCGTTTTCGACGTCCACCGCCTGGGCCGGGGTTTCGCCGGTGGGCGCTGCCCCGGAAGGCGCCGTGAAAGCGACCACCGACCCGGTGGTGGCGGGCGCCGCCGGCGGCGCTGGTGCGACCGGCGTCATCTCAGTCCTGCCGATCGTCGCTACCGCGACGGGCTCACCGCGTGTGTCGCCGTATCGCCAAACGACGACCGTCACCGCCGCCACAGCGACGAGCCCGACCACGGCCAGGCGGGATGGAACGCCCCGTCTCCGTCGTCCGGGCCTTCGCTTGAGCGGTTCGTAGAGCTCGTTGCCGATCATGGCGTCACGGTCCGATCCGATGCCGGAAGACGGCGCCATCGGCCGCCGCCACAAGCCTTCGTTGCAGCGACCGACGCCCCTCAGTTCGGCTGCGGCGCCTTGGGCGGATCCACCGTGTTCGAGGCCTTGGTCGTGCCGCGCAGCAGGTTCAGGGCCGCGATGAGCTGCTTGTCGTTCTTCGGGTCCGGCGGGACGTAGGCCTGCGACCCCTGCTTCTCGGCGGTTGTCGGGCCGTTCTGCAGATGGCCCTTGAGCGAGGCCTCGCCCTTGGTATCGTCCTTGCCCTTGAGGTCGTCCGGCACGTCCTCCAGCACGACTTGTTCAGGCTCGATTCCCTGGGCCTGGATGGACCGGCCGGAGGGCGTGTAGTAGCGCGCCGTGGTCAGGCGCAGGGCGCCGTTCTGGCCGAGCGGGATGATGGTCTGGACGGAGCCCTTGCCGAAGGAGCGGGTTCCCATGATCGTCGCCCGCTTGTGGTCCTGCAAGGCGCCGGCGACGATCTCGGAGGCCGAGGCGGATCCGCCGTTGATCAGCACAACCATCGGCTTGCCGTGGCTCAGGTCGTTGCCGGGACGGGCGCTGTAGCGTTGCGTCTCGTCGGCGTTGCGGCCGCGCGTCGAGACGATCTCGCCATGATCGATGAAGGCGTTGGAGACCTCGATCGATTGGTCGAGCAGGCCGCCGGGGTTGTTGCGCAGGTCGAGGACATAGCCCTTGAACTTGTCGGCCGGGATGTCGGCCTGGAACTTCGT
This sequence comes from Lichenihabitans sp., assembly GCA_965277115.1. Classification (GTDB taxonomy): domain Bacteria; phylum Pseudomonadota; class Alphaproteobacteria; order Rhizobiales; family Beijerinckiaceae; genus Lichenihabitans. Next base: position 199,334 of record CBDIBY010000009.1, read on the forward strand.
CATCGCCTGCTTGATGCCGTCGAACGTCTGTTCGTTGAACTGGGAGATGCGGATGTAGCCGACATCGTCCTTCTCCTCGAACTTCACCGACTTGATGGTGATGACGGCGCGCGTCAGCTTGAACTCCTGCGGGTCCTTCTTGGCGCCGCGCAGGATCTTGAGCGTCACGGTGGTGCCGACCGCGCCGCGCATCTTGTCGACAGCCTGGTTGAGCGTCATGCCGGAGACGAGGTCGCCGTCGATGGCCGTGATGAGGTCGCCCGAGAGGATGCCGGCCTTGGAGGCCGGGGTGTCGTCGATCGGCGTCACGACCTTGATGTTCTGATCCTCCTGGCTGACCTCGATGCCGAGGCCGCCGAACTCGCCGCGGGTCTGCACCTGCATGTCCCGGTAGGCCTTGGCGTCCATATAGCTGGAATGGGGGTCGAGGGAGGCCAGCATGCCGTTGATGGCCGCCTCGACGAGCTTCTGCTCGTCCGGCTTCTCGACGTAATCCGTACGGATCTTCTCGAAGACGTCGCCGAAGAGGTTGAGCTCCCGATAGGTGTCGGACGCAGCCGCCTTCGCCTGGCCGTCGGACAGGAAGCTGGTGTGAAGAGTGACCGTGGCGGCGGCCGCGCCCATCGCCGCGCCAGCCATGATCATGGAAACCTTGCGCATCATCCACGAACCTTTTCAGTGTCGGCTTTTGCCCACCATGGGCTCGGATCCACGGCCGCCCCGTCTTTTCGGAATTCAACATAAAGAACGGGCTCCGCCGCGCCAAGCGCGATCGCTGCGGCAGTCTTGACGGAGCCGTCGCCCATCTCGCCCACCGGCTCCCCGGCCAGCACGAACTGCCCGAGCGCCACGTCGATGCGGTTCATCCCGGCGAGCACGATATAATAGCCGCCGCCCGCATTGATAATTAAAAGCTGTCCATAGGTGCGATAGGGGCCGGAAAAGGAGATCCAGCCGTCGGAGGGCGCGGCGACCGGCGCTCCGGCGCGGGTGGCGATCGACAGGCCGTGTTCGGAACTGCCGAAGCCGTCGTCGCTGCCGAACCTTTTCAGGATCGTTCCCGCGGCCGGCAGGGGCAGCAGGCCCTTGGCATCGGCGAAAGCCATGGCCGGGGCGAGGCGCGCCGGATCCCGGAACGGCCCCGCCGCGAGCTTCGCGCGGACGCCGTCCGCATCCGATTCGGCGGCCTTGCGTTGCGCCGCGTCGGAGGCCGCCGCCGCGTCGGCGGCGCGGCGCGAGGCGGCGACATCGGATTCCATGCGCTGGATGAGGTCCTTGAGGCTCGTGGCTCGGCGCGCCAGATCCGCGGCATGCTGCTGCTCGGTGCCCAGCGCCCCTTCGGCCGCGGTCTGCGAGGCCTGGCGCGCGGCGATCAGGCCCGGCAGCTTGGCCTTTTCGGCATCGAGCGACGCCAGCGCTTGCGACAACGTGTCACGATCGGCGGTGATGATGCGGCGCACCCGCGTCAGCTCCGCGAGATCGGAGGCGAGCGCGTCGACCTTGCCGCGCAGTTCCGGCACCACCGCGCCGAGCAGCATCGAGGTCCGGATGGCGAGCAGCATGTCCTCGGGCCGCACCAGGATCGCCGGCAGGGGCTTGCGGCCCATGCGTTCGAGGGCGGCGAGCACCTCCGCGATGGCGCCGCGCCGCGCCTGGAGCGACCGCTTGATCGCTTCCTCGCTGCCGGTCAGCGTCTCGAGCCGGGCCTCGACGGCCGCCACCTTGCCTTCGGCCTCCTGCACCTTGGCGGTGGTGTCGATGAGAGCGGCATTCAGCCGGACCCTGTCGGAGCGGTATTCCTCGATGTCGGCCTGGATCTTGCGGCGCTGCTCGTCCGATGTAGCGAGGTCGCTCTGCAGCGATTGCAGCTCGGAACGCTTTGCGTCGAGCGGCGGCTGCGCCGCGCCCGGCGCCTGTGCATGGAGGCCTTCGGGCGGGCCGGCAAGAACGGCCGCCATGATCGCCAGCCGCCCGACGCGCAGCAGACGCGAAAGGCCGTATGGCCGTCGCCTCGTTCGAACCGTCATGCCGCGCCGTATCGCAATCACGAGATTATGGTTCGCCATCCTTAGCCGCAAACCAGCCGTGATTAGGGCAGAGCGCGCTTGTCCCGGGCTTGATTGCCGAGCCACGCGGGGACGCGGTCGAGTCCGATCAGCTCTTCGAAGGTGCCGCGGGGCCGGATCACCGCCGAGCGATGGCCGTCGACCAGCACCTCGGGAACCAGGAGACGGCTGTTGTAGGTGCCGGCTTGCACGGCCCCATAGGCGCCCGCCGACATGACGGCCAGCAGGTCGCCGGCCGCGACGGGCGGGAAGGGCCGCGCCAGCGCCAGGTAATCGCCCGTCTCGCACACGGGGCCGACGATGTCGGCCGGCGGCCGAGCGATGGCTGGATCCGGCTCCGCCACCGGCCTGATCTCATGATGGGCCTCGTAAAGCGTCGGGCGGATCAGGTCGTTCATGGCCGCGTCGACCACCACGAAGCGCTTGGCTTCGCCCGTCTTGACCAGGATGACGCGCGTGACGAGCACGCCGGCATTGCCGACCAGGAACCGTCCGGGCTCGAATACGCAGGTCGCGCCGGCGTGGCCGAAATGGCGCCTGGCCAAGGCCGCATAATCGTCGAGGCTGAACGACGCCGCGTCCTCGTCGGCCCGATACGGAATGCCGAGCCCGCCGCCGAGATCGACATGCGCGATGGCATGGCCGTCGGCGCGTAGGCTCGACAGCAGGTCCGCCATGGCTGCGAAGGCGCGCTCGAACGGCTCGAGATCGGTAATCTGCGACCCGATATGCATGTCGATGCCCGCGACGCCGATGCCGGGCAGACGTGCGGCTTCGCGATAGACCTCGCGGGCGCGGGTGATCGGGATGCCGAACTTGTTCTCGGCTTTGCCGGTGGCAATCTTGGCATGGGTCCGGGCGTCGATGTCGGGATTGACTCTGACGGCGATGCGCGCCGTCCGTCCCCGGGCCGCAGCGAGCGCCGAGAGGCGGCGCAGATCCCATTCCGATTCGATGTTGAAGCAATGGATGTCTTCGTCGAGGCCGAGGACGAGTTCGCGCTCCGTCTTGCCGACACCTGAGAAGGTGATGCGCGACCCCGGTACGCCCGCGGCCCTGGCCCGGCGCAACTCGCCCTCGGAGACGACATCCATGCCCGCGCCGAGCCCGGCGAAGAGGGCGAGCACCGCCTGGTTGGAATTGGCCTTGACCGCATAGCAGACGACGGACGGCAACCCGGCGAGGCTCGCGGTGAAGCGACGGTATTGCGTCGCCATGGCGGCGGCCGAATAGCAATAGAACGGCGTGTCGACCGCGCGAGCGGTCTCTGCGAGGCTCACGTCCTCCGCATGGAGCAGCCCGCCCCTATAGGCGAAGAAGGCCATCGTACGGCGTCAGAGAAGCGGATCGAGGATGAAGGGCTCGTTCGGTGGCACGATCGGCGGGTTCTTGGGCCGACGGTGGATACCGGTCTTGCTGGCCGAAGCGTCCTGGGCCGGTGCGTTCGGATCCGGCGGCGGCAACAGGGCACCGCGCCGTCCGCAGCCCGCGAGGACCGAGGACAGCATGACCGCAATGCCGAAAGCGGCGAGAACCTTCACGCCACGGGAACCCGTCACAATCACCCTCTCCACTGTATCCGGATCGCACTATAGCGGGCGCACCACGCCTGACGAGTGCGCGCCGACCACAGCGGGACGCAAACGCAACGCTAAGGGTGCCACCACACCTCCCTAGCAGCTTTCCCTTCTTAAAACGTCAAGCTTTCGCGGCCTTGAGGGCTTTCGCGACGTCGGCGACGCGTTTGCCCTGGAAGCGGGCGACGGCGAGGTCGTCTTCGGTCGGCGGCGCGGCGGTCTGGCCCGAGACCGCGGAGGCGCCATAGGGCGTGCCGGCCTTGAACATGGCGGCATCGGCGTAGCCCGTCGGCACGATGATGAGGCCGAGATGGGCCATCGGATTATAGAGCGAGATCATGGTCGATTCGTTGCCGCCGTGCGGCGTCGAGGTCGAGCAGAAGACCGACCCCGCCTTGCCGTTGAGCTTGCCCTGGAACCACAGGCCGCCGAGGCTGTCGATATAGGCCTTGAGCTCGGCCGAGGCATTGCCGAAGCGGGTCGGCGTGCCGAAGACGATGGCGTCGGCCCATTCGGCATCCGCCTCGGTCGGCGCCTCGTAGGCGGCGTTCATGCGTTTGGCGGAGTCGGCCCAGCCCGGCGCCTTGGCCATGACCTCGGGGCCGACGAATTCGCGCGCACGGCGCAACCGCACCTCGGCGCCGGAGGCGCGAGCCCCCTCGGCGATGCCGAGCGCCAGCGCTTCGGTGACGCCGCTGCGGGAATAGAAGGCGATCAGGACATTGAGACTCACGGCTGCGGCTCCTCGGTCAGGGAAAGCGATTCATGGTAAGGCCGCAGACGATCGGGTAAACCCGCATCGTCTCGATGGCAACCAACGAAACGATCGATATGCCGACCCTTGGTACGCCGACGCTCGATCAGTTGCGCGTCTTCCTCGCCGTCGCCGAATCGGGCAGTTTCTCGGCCGCAGGCCGGCGGCTCAACCGGCGGCAGTCGGTCATCAGCTACACCATCGCCAATCTCGAGGCGCAGCTCGGCGACCTGATGCTGTTCGATCGCAGGCGCCGGCGTCCCGCACTGACCGAGGCCGGCAAGACCATGCTGGCCGAGGCGCAAAAGCTGACGCTCGGTGTCGACAGCCTGCTGGCCCGGGCGAAGGGCCTCAAGGCCGGGCTCGAACCGGAGCTCGCCGTCGCGGTCGACGTGATGATGCCGACCGAGCGGCTGACCTGCATCCTCGTCGCCTTCCGCGACGCCTTCCCGACGGTGACGCTGCGCCTCTATATCGAAGGGCTCGGCTCGGTGGCCCAGCTGGTGCTCGACCGTACCTGCGCGATCGGCGCGAGCGGCCCCCTGGCGGCGGGAATCGGCGGCCTCGAACAGAAGCCGATCGGCGGGGTCAATCTCGTCCATGTCGCGGCGCCCGGCCATCCGCTGGCGAGGCTCGGCCGGACCTTGACGCTCACCGACGTGCAGGGCCATGTGCAGCTCGTGCTGAGCGACCGCTCCGCGCTGAGCCGGGGCCAGGACTTCGGCGTGCTGAGTCCCGAGACATGGCGGCTCGCCGATCTCGGCGCCAAACATGCCCTGCTGCGGGCCGGGCTCGGCTGGGGCGGCATGCCGGAACTCGGCGTGCGCGACGATATCGCCGCGGGCCGCCTGGTGCTGCTCGACGTCGAGCCGCTGTCGGGGGTCGTCTACCGCCTCGCCGCGATCCACAGGATCGACAGCCCGCCGGGGCCAGCGGCGCGCTGGTTCATCGCCAGGCTGGCCGAAAGTGCGTCCTCGCTGGAGGATGCGCCCGGTCAGCCGCCGGCAGCCTCCGCGGTCAGCCGCCGCAGCCATCCTTCCGCCTGACGCCGGACATTCGCCGGCGCCGTGCCGCCGTAGCTGGTGCGGCTGCGTACCGAATTCTCGGCGCCGAGCATGTCCTGCACCGCGGCGGTGATGCGCGGCTCGATCTCCCGCATGGCCTCGAGCGGCAGGTCTTCGAGCGTCGTGCCGCGCTCGGCCGCCAGCGCCACGATGCGGCCGGTCACATGATGCGCCTGGCGGAACGGCAGGCCGAGCACCCGCACCAGCCAGTCGGCGAGGTCGGTCGAGGTGCTGAAGCCCGAGCCCGCCGCCTCGGCCATGCGCTTGAGGTCTGGCTTGAGGTCGCGCACCATGCCGGCCGTCGCGGCGATCACGAGGGCGAGCGCGTCGAGCGCCGCGAAAGTGCCTTCCTTGTCCTCCTGCATGTCCTTGGAATAGGCCAGCGGCAGGCCCTTCATCACCGCGAGGAGCCCGACGAGGCCGCCAATGATGCGGCCGGTCTTGCCGCGCACCAGTTCGGCCGCGTCCGGGTTGCGCTTCTGCGGCATGATCGACGATCCTGTCGTGAACTTGTCGGAGAGCGTGGCGAAGCCGAATTGCGGCGTCGCCCAGAGCACGATCTCCTCGGCGAAGCGCGACAGGTGCATGGCGCAGATCGAGGCGGCGGCGAGCGTCTCCAGCACGAAGTCGCGGTCCGACACTGAATCGAGCGAATTCGCGGTCGGACGGTCGAAGCCGAGCGCCTTGGCGACCTGGTCGCGGTCGATCGGGAAGGAGGTGCCGGCCAGGGCAGCTGCGCCGAGCGGGCATTCGTTGAGCCGCAGCCGCGCATCGGCGAAGCGGCCGCGGTCGCGCCCGACCATCTCCACATAGGCCAAGAGGTGATGGCCGAAGGTGACGGGCTGAGCCGATTGCAGATGGGTGAAGCCCGGCATCACCGCATCGGCATGGCTGAACGCCTTCTCGCTCAAGGCGAGCTGCAGGTCGTGCAGGCCGAGATCGACGGCGCTGATCGTCTCGCGAATCCACAGCTTGAAGTCGAGCGCCACCTGGTCGTTGCGCGAGCGCGCCGTATGCAGCCGGCCGGCCGGCTCGCCGATCAGCTCGGCGAGGCGCGACTCGACGTTCATATGGATGTCTTCGAGGGCACGGGAAAAGGTGAAGGTTCCCGCCTCGATTTCGCCCGCGATCCGGTCTAGACCGCCTCCGATCGCAGCGGCGTCCTCCTGCGAGATGATGCCGACGGCGGCCAGCATGGCCGCATGGGCCTTCGATCCCGCGATGTCCTGGGCGGCCAGGCGCCGGTCGAAGCCGATCGAGGCATTGATCTCTTCCATGATGGCGTCGGGGCCCATCGAGAACCGCCCGCCCCACATTGCATTGCTCATCGATGCCTCGGACTGACCTGAAATGACCGATCGACCTGAAATGTCGGCGCCGCGCCAGCGCCATATAAGGCGCCTTCGCTACGCGGCGACCGGCGTGGCGGCGGCCATCGTCTGCGGTGTCGCGGTCCTATACGGCCTGGGAGGCGTGGGCAACAGCGCCGCCGCCTGCCCGATGGCCAAGGCCGAGACGGCGCGGCTCGATCCGCTGGTCCATGGCGAGGTGGCGGCCTTCGGCCTCGGCAATCCGGCGCGGCTCGCGCCGGCGCTCACCTTCAACGGACCGGACGGCAAGCCCGTCAGCCTCGCCGACTTCAAGGGCAAGACCGTGCTCCTCAACATGTGGGCGACCTGGTGCGTGCCCTGCCGCAAGGAGATGCCGGCCCTCGACCGGCTCGAGAGCAAGCTCAGCGGGCCGGACTTTCAGGTCGTGGCGGTCAATGTCGATACGGCGCGGCTCGACCGGCCGAAAACATTCCTCAACGACACCGGAGTGAAGTCGCTCGCATTCTATGCCGACCCGACCGCCGACGTGCTGCAGAAGCTGAAAGCGAATGGCGAACTGCTCGGCCTGCCGACGACGCTGCTCGTCGACAAGAACGGCTGCGAGCTCGGCCGCATGGCCGGCCCCGCCGACTGGTCCTCGCCCGACGCCGAAAAGCTGATCGAGGCGGCGAAGGGTTGATCTTATCCAAGGATACAACCAATACACCTCCTGTGTCTTCGCAAGCGGTAGAAGATAGACGTGCTGAGCGGGTACGTCCGCGGAAGCCTCAATCGGGGTCGATGACGGCGCGGAAGCGGGCCAGTGCAGGGTCGAACTCGACCAGGAAGACCTCGGCTGCCCTGACGGCGAGAGCCGCACGTTCCTCATCGAAGTCGTCATAAAGATGCATGGCGACATGCCGGAAACCCCGTAGGCGATTGACCGCTGCCACTAAGGGCTCGGTATCGAGAATCGCCGGACGGGAATTTGGCTCAGGCTCCGCGAGGCGATGCACCAAGGCGATGTGCCAGTCCGAGCCTGTAGGCAACGGTTCTTGGAGCATCGACAGAAGGCGCTTCATGCCCGCTTCGAAAGAGGTATAGCCGGCCAGCATGGCGTGCATGAACGCCATAGTGTGCGCGTAGTCCACGCTCGTGGCTTGGACCAGCCGAAAAAGCTCGACGGCTTTCGAGAAATGATGACGCGACAAGGCTAGGTCGCGCTCGATATCCTTCCACAGCACGGCCATCATGCGAGGACGACCCCAGTCTCTTCGGCCGCCGCCAGGAACGCCGGCGAGACGAAATAGGACGGCCGCACGTCGGGAGTCATGCGGTTCGAAAAGCAGAGTTCTTCGGCATAGCTCGCGGCTGCCGAGCAGACCTCGTTGGCGGAGAAATCCGCGATGATGTCGACGTCGCTGTGCCGGCGCATGCGTCCCTGCGCGGTCGAGCCGTAGCGGATGAAGCGGCCGCCGTGCTTGCGCGCATAGGCGATCAGCCGCGCGTCGATCTCGACGATCGCCTGCTCCATCCGCTCCATCTCGCGCCGATGCCGCTCGGCCAGCGTGACCACGCCCGACATGGCGCGAGCTTACCACAGGCGCCACCGCGGCGTAACGCGAGCCTTACAGCACGATGATGCCGGAATGCTTGCGCTTGTCGTCGGGCTCGACATGGATCGAGATCGATGTGTCGGGGATCTCGGTCTTCAGCACGCGCTCGATGCGGTCGCAGATCTCGTGCGCGTCGGCGACCTGCATCGTGCCCGGCACGACGAGGTGGAACTCGACGAAGGTCTGCGTCCCGGCGCTGCGCGAGCGGATGTCGTGCGCCTCGATCGCGCCGTCCGCACTGCAGGCGATGAGTTCGCGGATGCGGGCGAGCGTCCCTTCGGGCACGGCCTCATCCATCAGGCCGCCAACGCTTTCCCTCATCACCTGCCAGCCGCTCCACAGGACGTGCAGCGCGACCAGCGCCGCGATGGCCGAATCGAGGATCTGCCGGCCGGTGACGAAGACCAGGACGACGCCGACGATCACGCCGATCGAGGTCACGACATCGGTCTGCAGGTGCTTGCCGTCGGCCACGAGCGCGGGCGAGCGCAGGCCGCGCCCCTGCCGTTGCAGCACCGCGCTCCAGATGCCGTTGAGAATCGTACCGATGCTGCCGACCGCCAAGCCCAGCACCGGCTGGTCCAGCGGATGCGGGTTCTGCACCGCGAGCGCGGCCTGCCACAGGATGGCGATGGCGGCGATGACGATCAGCACGCCCTCGGTCACCGCCGACAGATATTCCGCCTTGCTGTGTCCGTAGGGATGACGGGCGTCGGCGGGCTGGGCCGAGACATGCAGCGCCCAGAGCGCCGTCAGCGCCGTGGCGCAGTTGATGATGCTTTCGAGGGCATCGGACAGGAGCGCGACGCTGCCGGTCAACCCGTAGGCATAGAACTTGACGCCGAGTACGACCAAACTGACCGCGAGGCTGCCCAGGGCAAGCTTTTGGACTATTCTCATTCGTGAGGTCCGGACGAAGGCCGTACATGCAGGACACCGGCCGCGACGGACGGACCCCGTGCGGACGCTCGCCACGCGGCGATGACGCCGCGACCGGATCCGGGCGCCGCGATGGCCGGCCAAGCGATAGACCATTGAGGGATGGGAGACCATATGCGGCGCAAGATCATCATCGATACCGATCCGGGCCAGGACGATGCCGTGGCGATCCTGCTCGCCCTCGCCTCGCCCGAGTTCGATATCCTCGGCATCGTGGCCTTGGCCGGCAACGTGCCGCTGCATCATACGCGGGACAATGCACGCCGGATCCTCGCTTTGGCCGAACGAACGGAGATTCCGGTCTTCGCCGGCGCGGTGCGACCTCTGGTCCGCCCGCTGGTGACGGCCGAACATGTCCACGGCAAGACCGGGCTCGACGGCGCCACGCTGCCCGAGCCCGCGGCACCGCTCCGCCCGCAGCATGGCGTCGATTTCCTGATCGAGACGCTCGAGGCCGCCGAAGCCAGCGAGATCACGCTCTGCACGCTCGGGCCGCTGACCGATGTGGCCTTGGCGCTGATCCGGGCGCCGGACATCGCTTCGCGCATCCGCGAGATCGTGATGATGGGCGGCGCCTATTTCGAGGTCGGCAACATCACCCCGGCCGCCGAATTCAACATCTATGTCGATCCGGAGGCGGCCGATGTCGTGATGCGCAGCGGCGTGCCGATCACCATGCTGCCGCTCGACGTGACCCATCGGGCCCTGGCGACACCCGAGCGGATCGCGCGAATTCGCGAGCTCGGCAACCGCGCCGGGACGGTCGTGGCGGATCTGCTCAACTTCTCGGAGCGGTTCGACAATGCCAAATATGGCAGCGACGGCGCGCCATTGCACGACCCAAACGTCATCGCCTGGCTGCTCATGCCCGAGCTCTTCCGCGGCCGGCACGTCAATGTCATGATCGAGACCGCGAGCCCGCTGACGCTCGGCATGACGGTGGTCGACTACTGGCGCGTCACCCAGCGGCCGGCCAATGTGACCTATCTACGCCATGTCGATGACGAGGGCTTCTACGACCTGCTCTGCGAGCGCCTGGCCCGGTTGCCCTGAACGGCGCATGGAACCCCTGTCTCGGCCACATGTTGCGAAGCCTGGGTGGACGCACGGTCCGACGCTATTGAATCGATGGCGCTCAGGACCTGGATCGGCTCTATCCAGGGCGACCTGGATGCTTCAGACGGAAGGACGTGATGGCCCTGCGGATCGAAGACTACGCCCTCATCGGCAATTGCGAGAGCGCGGCCCTGGTCGGACTCGACGGGTCGATCGACTGGCTCTGCATGCCGCGCTTCGATTCGGCCGCCTGCTTCGCCGCGCTCCTCGGCGATCGCGATAACGGCCGCTGGCAGGTCGCGCCTGCCGACCCTGTCACCAAGGTCACCCGCCGCTACCGCGACGATACGCTGGTGCTCGAAACGCGCTTCGAGACGGCGGATGGAACGGTTCTGCTCACCGATTGCATGGGCCGGCGCGACGGCCATGCGGATGTGGTGCGGATCGTGCGCGGCGAAGCGGGCACGGTGGCGCTGCGCCTGGAGCTCGTGATTCGCACTGAATATGGCTCGGTGGTCCCCTGGGTCAGCCGTCTCGACGACGGCCGCCTGTCGGCGGTCGCCGGTCCCGACCGGCTGACGCTGACGACCACGGTGGAGCTCCGCGGCGAAGACATGCGGACCGTCTCCGACTTCAGCGTGGCGGAGGGCGAGGAGGTCGCCTTCGTGCTCACCTGGTCGCCGTCCTATAAGCCGGTGCCGCAGACGGTCGATGCCACCGACGTCGTCAACCTGGCCACCGAAGACTGGCGCGACTGGGTCAAGTCGCACCGGCTCGAGGCCTGCGGCGAATGGCGCGACCTCGTCATGCGCTCGCTGATCACGCTCAAGGCCCTGACCCATTACGAAACCGGCGGCATCGTCGCGGCGCCGACAACCTCGCTGCCCGAGGCGCTCGGCGGTCCGCGTAACTGGGACTATCGCTACTGCTGGCTGCGCGACGCGACCCTGACGCTCTACGCCCTCCTCACCTCGGGCTTCCTCGAAGAGGCGGGCGCCTGGCGCGACTGGCTGATGCGGGCGATCGCGGGCTCGCCCGACCAGATGCAGATCATGTACGGCATCGCCGGCGAGCGGCGCCTCGACGAATATGAGATCGGCTGGCTCGCGGGCTACGAAGGTTCGTCGCCGGTCAGGATCGGCAATGCGGCCTCGGGCCAGTTGCAGCTCGACGTCTATGGCGAGGTGATCGACGCGATGTACCAGGCGCGCCGCCTGGGCCTTGCGCCCGACGAGAACGGCTGGAATCTCGAGCGCGCGCTGGTCGAGCATCTCGAAGCGATCTGGCAGGACCCGGACGAGGGCATCTGGGAGGTGCGCGGCGGGCGCCGGCAGTTCACCGCCTCCAAGGCCATGGTGTGGGCGGCCTTCGACCGCGCCGTGCGCTCGATCGAGGAATTCGGCCTCGACGGCCCGCTGGAGCGCTGGCGCGCCGTCCGCGACACGGTGCATGCGCAGGTCTGCGAGAAGGGCTTCGACAAGGAGATGAACTCCTTCGTCCAGTTCTACGGTTCGCAGGCGCTCGATGCGAGCCTGCTGATACTGCCGCTCGTCGGCTTCCTGCCGCCGGACGATCCGCGTATCGTCGGGACCGTCGCCGCCATCGAGGCCAGTCTGATGGAGGACGGTTTCGTCAAGCGCTACAACGAAGCCGGCAATGTGGACGGCCTCAAGGGCGGCCACGAGGGCGCCTTCCTGCCCTGCTCGTTCTGGCTCGCCGACAATTACGTGCTGGCCGGGCGGATCGACGAGGCGAAGGCGCTGTTCGAGCGGCTGGCGGCCCTGTGCAACGACGTCGGCCTTCTGTCCGAGGAATATGATCCGCGCGCCAAGCGGCAGGTCGGCAATTTTCCGCAGGCCTTCACGCATGTGGCGCTGATCAATACGGCGCACAACCTGAGCCGCGACGTCGGTCCGGCACTGCACCGGGCCGAGAGCGCCGAAACGAGCGCCGCGGCGGTGGTGTGACGTGAGACGGGTGAACTGAAACTTTGTCGTCATTCCGGGGCTCGCGAAGCGAGAACCCGGAACCCATGAACACCTATGCTGGAGGCGACTTCGCGAAGCCGTCGCCTTGCCTTTCGAGACTGTGGCCTTGGGTTCCGGGCTCTCGCCCGCGGCGACCCTCCGCCAGCCAGCCCGCTGAGCCTCGGTAAGCGTGGCCCCTGGCTCCGCCCCGGAATGACCCGTGGAACGTGGATCGTTGGATGACAGGGGAGGAACGCACGACTAGACAAGCCGCGTCGTCAACATAAAGCGATCCATGCCCGACCTTCTGCTCGAACTGTTCTCCGAAGAGATTCCCGCCCGCATGCAGGCCCAGGCCGCGGCCGACTTGCAGCGTCTGGTCACCCAGGCGCTGGTCGACCGGGGCCTGACCTACGAAGGCGCGCAGAGCTTCGCGACGCCACGGCGGCTGTCGCTCCATGTCGTCGGCCTGCCGGCGCGCCAGCCCGACACGCGCGAGGAGCGCAAGGGACCGCGCGTCGGCGCGCCCGAGGGCGCGATCCAGGGGTTCCTCAAGAGCGCCGGGCTCGGCAGTCTCGATCAGGCGACGGTGTCGCGCGACCCCAAGAAGGGCGATTTCTACACGGCGGTGATCGAGCGGCCCGGCGAGGCGGCTATCGCGGTCATCGCCGCCGTCCTGCCCGGCATCATCCGCGGTTTTCCTTGGCCGAAGTCGATGCGCTGGGGCGCGGGATCGCGCGCGCCCGAGCCGCTGCGTTGGGTGCGGCCGCTCCACTCGATCCTGTGCACCTTCGGGGCCGAGACCGAGGAGCCCGAGGTCGTGCCTTTCGCGGTCGACGGGATCGTCGCGGGGGATGTTACACGCGGCCACCGGTTCATGGCGCCAAAACCCTTTCGGGTGCGGCGCTTCGACGATTACGCGCCCCATCTCGACAAGGCCAAGGTCGTGCTCGACCCTGCGCGGCGGCGCGACATCATCCGCCACGATGCAAGGGACCTCGCCTTCGCACAGGGGCTGGAGGTGATTGATGACGAGGTGCTGCTTGGAGAGGTGGCGGGGCTCGTCGAATGGCCGGTGGTGCTGCTCGGACGCTTCGACGCGGCCTTCCTCGAAATCCCGCCGGAGGTGATCCGCGCCACCATCCGGGCCAACCAGAAATGTTTTGTCACGCGCCGCCCGGACGGGAGCCTGGCGGAGGCCTTCATCCTGGTCTCGAACCTCTTAGCAACGGATGGCGGGGCGGCCATCGTGGCCGGCAACGAGCGCGTGGTGCGGGCGCGGCTCTCGGACGCCAAGTTCTTCTACGATACCGATCTCGACGTGAGGCTCGAGGACCGCGTCGAAAAGCTCGACAATATCGTCTTCCACGAGAAGCTCGGCACGCAGGGCGAACGGGTCAAGCGCATCGCGGCGCTGGCGCGCGAGCTGGCGCCAGTCGTGGGGGCCGATCCGGCCGAGGCGGAGCGCGCCGCGCTGCTCTGTAAGGCCGACCTCGTCTCAGAGATGGTCGGCGAGTTCCCCGAGCTGCAGGGCCTGATGGGGCGCTATTACGCCGCCGCCCAGGGCGAGACGCCGGCGGTGGCTGCGGCGATCGAGGAGCATTACCGGCCGCAGGGACCCTCGGACCGGGTGCCCACCGAGCCCGTCTCGATTGCGGTGGCACTCGCCGACAAGCTCGATACGCTGGTCGGCTTCTGGGCCATCGACGAAAAGCCTACGGGCAGCAAGGATCCCTTTGCGCTGAGAAGGGCGGCGTTGGGGACAATCCGGCTTATCTTGGACAATAAGCTAGCGTTGAACGTCACTTCGTTGCTGACTAACCCCATTCGATTTTCGCGTATCCATGTGAACGTAGCTCTGCAACGTACGATTAGCCTGCGACCGGCCGCTAAGAATGAGCAGAACACACTTTTGCTAATGCGCTTGTCTCAGGAAGCAACTGAGACTGGAAATCGCCTTCGCTTTAGGGCAGGAATTCAACCTGACGAATCAACAATTATCGACGATCTCCTCGCCTTCTTCGCCGACCGCCTGAAGGTTTACCTCCGCGAAAAAGGCGCCCGGCACGATCTCATCGACGCCGTCTTCGCCCTGCCGGACCAGGACGACCTGTTGATGATCGTGCGCCGCGTCGAGGCGCTCGGCCGCTTCCTCGACACCGAGGACGGCAGGAACCTTCTCGCCGGCTATCGCCGCGCCGCCAACATCTTGCGCGCCGAGGAGAAGAAGGACGGGGCAGGCGCCTTCGACGCCGCCCATGACCCGGCGTTGCTCGCCCTCGATGAGGAAAAGGCCCTGGCCGCGACGCTCACGGAGGTGCGCGTCGCAGCCTCGGCAAGCCTGGAGAAAGAGGATTTCGAGGCCGCCATGCGGGCGCTGGCCCAATTGCGCCTGCCGGTCGACGCCTTCTTCGAGCATGTCACGGTCAATGCCGACGATCCGGCCCTGCGCCGCAACCGCCTGCGCCTCCTCCACGCGCTCCGCGCCACCATGCTGACAGTCGCCGATTTCTCCAAGGTGGGCGGCTAAGAGGTGGGTGCTCGGCCCCCGATCCTTCGACACGGGTCCTTCGGACCCTGCTCAGGATAAGGGTTCGTGTTGCAGCAGCGTTCGGCGCGATGCCGTCAGGATCCCTCATCCTGAGCAGGACGCGGAGCGTCCGTGTCGAAGGACGAGGGATCTCGGTCCTTTCTTTCCGTGGAACGCGCGAAGAGCGACAAGGCACCGTAGTCGCCCCGGATGTAGGCGATCTTCTTGGCACGCGACCACCTCTTGATGCGGCGCTCGGAGGCGATCGCCTCGTCGATCCGCTCGTAGCGCTCGTCGAAAACTAGGATTACGGGTAGGCGCCGGGCGGTATAGCTGTCGATCAAACCTGCGTTATGCTCGCCGACCCGCTCCGCCACGTCGCGACGCGTGATGCCGGTGTAGAAGCTGCCGTCGGCGCAGCGCAGGATGTAGATTGAGGCACCGGCCAAGTTCGTGCTCTCTCCCTCATGCTTCGACAACTCTCCGCCGGTTTCTCCACCGAGCCTCGCTCGTCGGAGCCTCAAGCAGGCTCCGCTCGGCATGAGGGCGGGTGAGAGTGGTTGGCAAGCGTCGGCGGATTACACCCGATTCCCTCAACCGTCGTCGCTTCGCGCCGACACCTTCTCCCGTAAACGGGAGAAGGGAAGTTTCTCACTCCATCGCCATCGGGGTGACCCCGCTCGGCGTGCCGTCGGCCCCCAAGGTTATCGATTCGATGCGCATCTCGGCATTGCGCAGCAACGTTTCGCAGTGTTTCTTCAGCGCCTCGCCGCGCTCGTAGATGCGGATCGACTCCTCCAGCGTGACGCTGCCCCGTTCGAGCTGGCCGACGATCTCCTCGAGTTCGGCCAGCGCCTTCTCGAAGGGCAGCGTGGCGATGTCGGGAACTGCGGCTTTCTCGTCCAAGGCGTAACCTTTCCCGACTTCGGCCGTATGTTTCGGCAGCGACTATCAACCGCAAAGGGCGCGGCTCCATGGCTTTCAAGGATAAACCAGCCGGCGGGCGTCTGGTCAAACGCCACGCGCTGGTGGTGCGCGTCACCCACTGGATCACGTTCATCTGCCTGGCCGTGCTGCTGATGAGCGGGCTGCAGATCTTCAACGCTCATCCGGCGCTCTACATCGGCCAGACATCGACCTTCGACCATCCGGTCTTCGCCATCGATTCGCGCCAGGTCGGCGACCAGTCGCAGGGCTACGTGGCCCTCTTCGGCCATTCGGTGACGACGACCGGCGTGCTCGGCGTATCGAACGTCGACGGCCAGCCGACCGACCGCGCCTTCCCGAGTTGGATCACGCTGCCGGCCTACCAGGACCTCGGCACGGGCCGCAAATGGCACTTCCTCTTCGCCTGGATCCTGGTGGCGAACGGTCTCGTCTATCTGGTGTGGGGTTTCGTCAGCCGCCATTTCGCGCGCGACATCGTGCCCGACCGGACGGACCTCGCCCATACGGGCGAGGCGATCGTCGAGCACGTCAAGCTGCGCTTTCCGCACGGCGAAGCGGCACGGCGCTACAACGTGCTCCAAAAGCTCGCCTATTTCGGCGTGATCTTCATCGCGCTGCCGCTGATCGTCCTCGCCGGCTGGACCATGTCGCCGGGGCTCGACGCGGCCTTCCCGCAGCTTGTCGCCGTCTTCGGCGGCCGGCAGACGGCGCGCACCATTCATTTCATCGTCGCCTTTGCGCTCGTCGGCTTCTTCATTGTCCATATCGCGATGGTGCTGCTGACCGGGGTCTTCAACAACCTGCGCTCGATGATCACCGGGTGGTTCGATCTCGGCCAGGGCAAGGATCGCGAGGTGACCCATGGCTGAGTTTCGCACGAGCCGCCGCGGGCTCATCAAGGCGGGCCTCGCCGGGCTCTCGGGCGTGGCTTTGGCCGGCTGCGGCAAGATCGCCAATCAGGATTGGGTGACGAACATACTCGACGGCACCAACGAGTTCACCTATCGGGTGCAGCGCGCCATTCTAGGCGAGCATGCGATGGCGCGCGAGTATGCGGAGAGCGACATCAGCCCGCATTTCAAGCCCAACGGCAGCACCGATCCGTCGGACCCCGCCTACAAGGCCATGGTGACCGAAGGCTTCAAGACCTGGAAGCTCGACGTCGGCGGCCTCGTCGACCATCCGTTCCAGATCTCGATGGCCGAATTGCGCGCCATGCCGTCGCGCACCCAGATCACCCGGCACGATTGCGTCGAGGGCTGGAGCTGCATCGGCAAATGGACCGGCGTGCCGCTGTCCCTCATCCTCGACCGGGCCGGCGTCAAGGACGAGGCGCGCTACGTCCTGTTCCGCTGCGCCGATACGATGGACGATGGCGCGCTCGACGGGCCGACGCGCTTCTACGGCACGATCGACCTCGTCGCCGCGCGCCACCCGCAGACGATCCTTGCGTACGACATGAACGGCGCGCCGTTACAGGTGCCTTACGGCGCGCCGCTCCGGGTCAGGGTCGAGCGGCAACTCGGCTACAAGTCGACGAAATACATTATGAAGATCGAGCTCGTCGACAGCTATGCCGACGAAGGCGAGGGCAAGGGCGGCTATTGGGAAGACAACGGCTACGACTGGTACGCCGGGATCTAACCGATATCGAGCCGGAACGGCTTGCCTTCGAAACATTCCGCGCCGCGCCCGATCGCCGCGACGGCGGCGACCATGCGCCCGTCGCGATTCAACACCTCGTCGGCGAGCGCGACGATCCTCGGGTTCGGCGTGGCGGTCGGGGAGGCCGCGCGCAGCCCGCGCGCCAGTTCGGCTTCGTCAGATGCGGGCTGCAGCGCGCAGGCAATGACGAAGGCCGCGGCCGTCGAGCGGCTGACGCCGGCGTAACAGTGGATCAGCAGAGGAGCGGCGCCGTCCCAGCCCTCGGCGAACCGCAGCAGCGCGTCGACATGGTCGGCGCCAGGCATGACATGGCCGTCCTGCGGCTCACTGATGTCGCTGAAGTCGAGCCGCAGGTGGCGCAGACCGGGCAGCACGGGCATCGTCGCGCCGCCCGGCCGCAGCAGGGTCACGACGGTTTTTGCGCCGCTGGTCCGCAAGGTCTCGTCGAGCCGCGACAACGGGCAGACGTAGAGCCGCGACAATGCCTAGCCCAGCCCGATGGAAAGGTGCACGCCGGCGGCAGAGGCGGCCGCGCCGAGCGCCGCGGCCTCCGCAGCCCTGTCGATGCGCACCATGGCGAGCCCGCGGCCCGGAACGGCCGAGCCCATGGTGCCGATGGCGATCTCGCCGACCATCACCTCGGCGCCGGCAGGCGGCGGCGTACCCTGAAAGATCACCGGCCGGATCCGCTTGCGGGCCGTGCCGCGGTGCTGCACGCGAGACACCACCTCCTGGCCGACATAGCAGCCCTTGCTGAAATCGACCCCGTTCAACACGTCGAGGTTCGCGTCGTGCGGAAAGGCGTCGCCATAGGCGAAATCGGCGCCGCCTTCGGGGACGCCGGCGTCGATGCGGTGCGCCGCATAGGCGTCCTGGTCGGTGGAGGTGACGAGATCGGCCAGGACCGCATGAGGCGCGACGGCCCGATAGCCGAGGCTCGGATGGCGTGGATCACGGACGACCAGGGCGTCGGCCAGATTCGGCGCATCCGGCCACAAGGCGGCCACCCCGAGATCCTGGCTTCGGTCGGTGATCGTCGCCTTGGCGCGCAGCCGGTAGAGCGTCAGCTTTTTCGCGAGATCGGCGGCAAGATAGCGTGGGCAATCGAGGAGGAAGGATGCGTCCTGCGTCGCGGCGATCAGGAAATCGACGACGATCTTGCCCTGCGGCGTCAGCAGCGCCGCATAGCGGGCCTCGCCCCGCGCGAGCCCGAGGACGTCGTTGGTGACGAGGCGCTGCAGCAGCTCGCCCGCCTCCGCGCCCGCGACCTCGACGATGCCTCGATCTTCCAGCCAAACGCCCGTCATGCCGCCCCATCCTTCGCTGCGGCGAAGATAGGCGGAAGCCGGGCCGGCACAAGGGCAATCGATCCCCCGCGGTGAGGCGGGAGCTATGTCCCTGACTTCACTGCCGGCTGGCGATCGAGAACTCGCCGTTGCGGACCCGCTCCGGCAGGCGTTCGGCGAAGACCGCGACGGCCTCCTCGCCATAGCCGGCGACGAGTTTCTGGAAGGCGACGAAGAGCGCCGCCTGGGTCATCGAATCCTCCGGCAGGCCGTCGAGCGTCGCCTCGGCGAAGGCATCCATCACGATGGACAGGGCATAGTGCCGCTCTTCGGCGGCTTCGGCGCGATGCGAGGTGGAGGAATCGTGTGTCATGCCGCGACACAATGGAACGGCCCGCGCCGCTGGGCCAGCCATTTCCTTCCAAATCGTTAACGGCACCCGGATCATTCGAGTCATGGGCGGCGATCAGCTACCCACGAAGCGCGTCGCTAGCTCGCGAGCCAGCCTGTCGCCTTCGGCGAGGGAGCGCCCGATCACGAGTTTGGCCGAAGGCGTGCAGCGGCGGTAGGTGGCCTCGTAGCCCTTGAAGCCGTGGTTGTAGGCGCCGGCAAGGCGCTCCCGGCGGCGGGGCGTATGGGCCTCGGCGTCGAGCAGCGCATTCATCCGGCCGCGCCATCCGTCGCCGTCCTTCCGGCCGCAGAGGTCGCTCATATAGGCCAGGGTGCCCATCAGCTCGGCGAGACGTTCGAGCTGGGGCTCGTAGGGCGGCAAGGTGTCACCGTCGTCGGGCGCCGCCGTCGATGGTTCCCCCTGGATCGGCGGCAGGGGCGGCGAGACGGGCAGCTCGGCCTGGCCCCAGGCGGGGGGGGATACGAGCATCAGTCCGATCACGCCGGCGAGCGCGCCATGGGGCCGCCTCATCGCTCGTCCCGCAGGATGCCGGCGGCGCGCAGCAGCAGCGGCGCGAGGTGCGGCGTGACCTCGATGTGCCCGATCCGCGCGGGATCGACCCACAGGATGCGTCGCGCCTCCGGCCCCACTGCCCCCTCGCCCGCGACCCAGCGGGCCACGAAGGAGGCGACGACGAAATGCGCCGCGACGCGGTCGTCCGCATCATGTTCGATGACCTCGACATGGTCGTTGAAGCCGACGATCTCGGCCTCGACGCCGGTCTCTTCGCGGAGTTCGCGCAGCGCGGCCTCGTGTAACGTCTCGCCGGTCTCGACGAGGCCGCCGGGGAGCGAGAACCGCAAGGCGGCCGGCGGTGACGTCCGTTCGGCCAGCAACACCCTGCCGTCGCGGAACACCGCGACGCTCGCGGCCAGGAAGGGCCGCGTCGGATAGGTGCGGGACGCGGCTTGCGTCACACGTGCTGGCCGCCGTTGATGTGGATCTCCGCGCCATGGACGTAGCTCGACTGGTCGGTGCAGAGGAAATAGATCGCCTTGGCGACCTCTTCGGGCGTGCCGAGCCGGCGCAGCGGAAGCTGGTCGACGATCTTCTCCGTTCCGGGCGACAGGATCGCCGTGTCGATCTCGCCCGGCGAAATGGCGTTGACGCGGATGCCGCGCGGGCCGAAATCGGCCGCCATCTCGCGCGTCAGGGCGGCCAGCGCCGCCTTCGAGGTCGCATAGGCCGCGCCCGCGAAGGGATGGACGCGCGAACCCGCGATCGAGGAGACATTGACCACCGAGCCATGCGCCGCCTCGAGCTCGACGATCAGTCCGCGCGCCAGCATGACCGGCGCGAAGAAGTTCACCTGCATGACCTTCTTCCACAGCGTCACGTCGGTCTCGATCGTGCCGAGGCGGCTGCCGCCCTCGCCCTTGGGCGAAATGCCGGCATTGTTGACGAGCGCGTCGAGGCGGCCGCCGGTGAGCCTTTCGCGGACGTCGTTGATGGCGGTCTCGATGTCGGCGGGGTCGGCGAGGTCGACCTGGAGATGGTCCTCCGGCCCCATCTCCCAGGGACAGTTCTCCGGGAAGGCGTGGCGCGAGCAGGTGATGACCCGCCAGCCGGCGGAGGAGAAGCGCTTGACGGTGGCGTGACCGATCCCGCGCGACGCGCCGGTCAGCAGCATGGTGCGCCGGGGAGCGTTCGAGGCCTTGGCGTCAGAGGGTGTGGGCATGTCGATCCAGGGTCGGCGACGATCCCGCCTGCCGCCGCATTGGCGGCGCGCTCGCCCCACACTGAAGATAAAGGGTGGGGCCGTGCAACATCAAGGATAGAGGCGCTGCCGCGTCCATGATGCGCTTTCGCTTCCCCGGCTGAACAGGACGCGATCGTGCAGGCGCGACGGACGGTCGTGCCAGAATTCGATGTGCAGCGGATTGATTCTGAAGCCGTGCCAATTCGCCGGCCGCGGAATCTCGCCGTCGGCGTAGCGCGCCTCGAGCTCCGCCACCGCCCGCTCCAGGGCTTCGCGGCTTTCGAGCGGGCGCGACTGCCGGCTGGCGATGGCCCCGAGCCGGCTCCTCGGGTGGCGGGAGGCGAAATAGGCATCCGACTCCGCGTCGCTCGCCGGCTCGACCGGGCCGCGCACGCGGATCTGCCGATTGAGCGATTTCCAGTAGAGCACGAAGGCGGCCTGCGGATTGGAACCGAGCTCCCGACCCTTGGCACTCTCCTCGTTGGTGTAGAAGACGAAGCCGCGCGCGTCGGCGCCCTTCAGCAGTACCATGCGAACGTCCGGCAGGCCGGAAGCGTCGACGGTGGCGAGCGCGATGGCGTTGGGATCGCGCGGTTCGCTGCGCTCCGCCTCGGCCAGCCATTCGGCGAAGAGCGCGAACGGATCGTCGCGGGTGGTGAAATCGGTGGCTTTTAACGGATTCACAGCAATTCCCCTGCAATCCTGCCCATTCTAGAGCGTGACGTCGAGACGTCGGCACGGATTTTCGATGACGTCGCGTTCTATCGCATTCGAATCGATCACGATCATGGCTTTGGATCGACGGAGTCCAATGCCGTCGTGATCTAGGAGGGCGTCGCGGCTGACGGAAGCCGGTGCCATGTGTCAGGAGCGTCTCACCGTCATGGCTCGCGACGATCATCGAAGCGGTTTTCGCACGTGGCCGAGGGCGGTTGCCGCGCTCGGTCTGGCCATGTCGATGGGCGCCTGCGCGGTTTCCTTCCCGGTGCCGGGCTTCGTCGACAGCGATGCCACGGGCAGCATCAAAGCCAGCGCGAAGCTGTCGTCCGACCTCGACCGGGAGGATTGGCGTCGCGCCAACGCCGCCATGGCGGTGGCGCTCGATCCGCAAGGCAACGGCGCCGAGGCGGCCTGGCACAACCCGCAGTCCGGCGCCCGGGGCTCCTTTGCGGCGCTGGCGCCGCCATTCGTCGAACACGACCGGGTCTGCCGGGCCTTCAAGGCACGCGTCGCGGCAAGCCCGGGACAGGAACGCCGCCTCGACGGTTCGGCGTGCCGGGCGCGAGACGGCGACTGGGTGCTGGCAAAGGTCATGGAAAACAAAGCGCGCGCCGATCCTGAGCGCGCAAAATAGCGGCGCCGGCCGGAGCCCGCCTTGCCGCTGGCCGCGAGCCTTCCCAAATGCCATGATGACGACGAGTGTTCCGCCTCTTCGGCGCGACGCCCTGTTCAAGGCTGACGATGCGCGATCCCTATACGATTCTGGGCCTTCCGAGAACCGCCGACAAGGCGGAGATCAAGAAGGCATTCCGCAAGCTCGCCAAGAAATACCATCCCGACCAGAGCAAAGAGCCGCGGGCCAAGGAGCGTTTCGCCGAGGCCAACAGCGCCTACGAGATCCTTGGCGACGACCAGAAGCGGGCGGCCTTCGATCGTGGCGAGATCGATGCCGAGGGTAAGCCGCGCTATCAGGGATTCGAGGGTTTCGGCGGCGGCGCAGGCGGTGGGGGGCATTACGAATTTCACGACTTCGGCGCCGGCGCCTCGCCGTTCGGGCGCACCGCGAGATCGAGCGGTGGCGGGGCGGCGGGATTCGATCCGAGCGACTTCTTCTCCGACCTCCTCAACAATGCGGCGCGCGGCTCCCGTCAACAGGCGGCGCGGGGCGAGGATGTCACCGCGTCGGTCTCGATCCCGATCGAGGACGTGCTCACCGGCGCGAGCGCGCGCGTCGCCCTGCCGACCGGCCGTACCCTGGAGGTGAAGGTCCCGGCCGGCATGGAGGACGGCAAGGCGATCCGCCTGCGCGGCCAAGGCCATGCCGGGCAGGGCGGCGGACCGAGCGGGGATGCGATCGTCACCGTCACCTACGCGCCGCACAAGCTGTTCCATGTGGAGAAGCGGGACCTCAAGCTCGACCTTCCGGTCTCGGTCTACGAGGCCGTGCTCGGCGGGAAAATCACGGTTCCGACCCTCGACGGATCGGTCGAGATCACGCTGCCGCCCGGCGCCAACCGCGGGCGGACGCTGCGGCTGCGCGGCAAGGGGCTGCCCGGTGCGCAGGGCTCAGGCGACCTTTTGGTGACCCCTCGCATCGCACTGCCGGACAAGGTCGATCCGGAATTCGAGGAGGTGATGAAACGCTGGAAGGCCGAGAAGCCTTACGACCCGCGTGCCGGCAAGATGTGATGTCGGTGCGAACTCGGCGGATCACAGCGCCGAGGCATTGTCCTTCGCCTGGGTGCGGATGCTCTTGAATAGGGCGGGTCCGTTGCGCTGCAGCCAGGCCGAATCACGGCTGGTCGTAATCGCATAGCCGACCGGTTCGTCGACCCAATAGGCCACGCTGGCGACACCGGCGCCGTTGTCGTAGAGCGTATAGCCGTCGGCTTGAGGAAGGTTGGTCCGGGCCATGTAGAATCCGAGGCGGTCGATTCCGTTGCCGTAGAGCAGGAAGGCTGCGGGGCCGAGATCGCCGGGAAGGACGCGGCCGCCGAGCAATGTCCAGCCCTCGCGGCGCAGGTCGGGGATCCGCACCGGGATGGCGAGGCGGTGCTGAACCCATTTCAGGAGATGCAATTCGTCGGCCGCCCCCACCTCGAACGGATGGTTGATGTCGGTCGCATAGGTCTGGTGAGCCTCGTAGGCGCGCAACGCAAGGCCGCGCTGGCCGGCCGGCGCGGCCGGAGGAGCGGGATTGGCCGCCGTCAAGGTCAGCGGAACCAATCCGGCGGAACCGGCGGCAATGATCGCCGCCCCGCCCGCCAGGACTCCGATGAAGCCGATCGCCGCGCTTCCCAATCGACGTCGCCGAACGGTCGCGGCAGCGGCCACCGGCCCCCGGTCGGAAGCCGGTTTTGCCGAAGGTCCGCGCCAGTCCTTGTTGAGGCTCGTCGGCATGAGCCGGACCGGAATGGCTTCGGCGAGGACGGTGCCGAAGGTTGAGGTCAGTGCGTCGTTCTGCCGCCGCCAGCCGTCGACCCTGGCCCGCAGGTCGGAATCCGCCGACATGGCCTGCATGAATGTGGCACGGCGGTCGAAATCCATCTGCCCGTCGATAAAGGCATGCACATCCGCTTCGGCGAGGGGGCGGGGTGGAACCGGCATCGGGGGGTCGGCTGCTCTATTTGACCAGACGAAGGTGATTCGCCGGCCTGCCTTGCCTGGCCGATCCCTGGCCGGTCGCGACCGCTGCACCCGACCGGGCCGAGCGGGCCAAGTGATGGCGAGCCTGATCGAGACGGATCATCACCGTATCGAGCGTCACATGTAAGGTCATGGCGATCTGGACGTAACTCATCCCGACGAGCGTCGCCAGCAGCAGCACTTCCCGTTCGTCGATCGACAGATGATCGAGCCGCGCGATATCCTTCGGCAGGAACGAGACGGCGGCCGCTGCCCGGCCGTGGCCCCCGGCCTGCGCGGCGACCTCTGCCACATGGGTCTCGCCCGGGAGCGTCGCGGCGCATTCGCGCAGTCGATGAACGCGCATCAAGGTCGAAAAGCACCAGTTGGTCAGGTCCGGTCCTCGGGCCAATCGCTCCGCCCGCATGGCCAGGACGACGGTCTCCTGGACGAGATCGTCAGCGAATTGAACCGAATGCCCGCGCACGAGTGCCCGCGCGAAACGGCGCATATGGGGAATGAGCCGCGTGACGTCGTCGGCAAAACCCGGCATGTGACCCGTTCCGCTCCGCTGGCCGTCGCCCGATGCGACGCTCCTTGGTTACACATTTTTTACCATGATAGGGCAGGATCGCGAGTTTGCCCATGCGCTGCGCGGCCTCGGCGGAATTTTTTAGCGTCCTTTGCACCGTGAGACTTGGTCTTCCCAGGGGCGCCGAGCATGGGGTAAGGAGTGGCGCGCGGCCCGCCGGCGGCAGAGCTTGTGTCGCGGCCCTCCGCGGTCGCGGAATTCGGATCAGCAATGTCAGAACCCTCCAGCAATACCCGGAGCAGCCATCCCGGCATCCTGGCGGGCCGTCGCGGCCTCATAATGGGCCTGGCCAACAACCGCTCGATCGCCTGGGGCATCGCTCGCGCGGCCCGCGCCGCGGGGGCGGATCTCGCTTTCACCTACCAGGGCGAGGCTCTGGAGAAGCGGGTCAGGCCGCTCGCCCGCGAGCTCGACGGCGCCGTCGTCGGCCATTGCGACGTCACCGACGCCGCCTCGATCGATGCCTGTTTCGCCGCTGTCGAGCAGCTCTGGGGCCGGCTCGACTTCCTGGTCCATTGCATCGCCTTCGCCGACAAGGACCAGTTGACCGGCCGCTATATCGACACGACGGAGGAGAATTTCACCAAGTCGCTCCTCGTCTCCTGCTATTCCTTCACAGCCGTGGCGCAACGCGCCGAAAAGCTGATGGGGGCGGGCGGCGCGATGCTGACCTTGACCTATTACGGTGCCGAGAAATGGATGCCCCATTATAATGTGATGGGCGTCGCCAAGGCGGCGCTCGAAGCCAGTGTCCGCTACATGGCGGCCGACCTCGGCGGGAGGGACATCCGCGTCAACGCCATCTCGGCCGGCCCCATCAAGACGCTGGCCGCCTCTGGCATCGGCGACTTCCGCTACATCCTGCGCTGGAACGAGCTCAATGCGCCGCTGCGGCGCACCGTCACGATCGAGGAGGTCGGCGAAAGCGCGGCCTTCCTGCTCTCTCCCATGGCGCGCGGCGTCACGGGGGAGATCCTGCACGTGGACGCGGGCTATCACATCGTCGGCATGAAGAACCCCGCGGCACCCGATATCGCGGCGAAGGACGAAGGGTGAGCCTGGCCGACGCGATGGCCGGCACGCCGCCCTACAGGGTGTGCGTTAGTCCGCCCTTCTTCTTCATTCGGCACGGCGAGACCGACTGGAACCGCGACGGTCGCCTGCAGGGCCAGAGGGACATTCCGTTGAACGGGCGCGGCCGCGACCAGGCGATGGCCGCGGGGCTTATTCTGCGGCGTCTGCTGGCCGCCAAGCACCGCGACGCCGTCGGTCTCGATTTCGTCGCTTCGCCGCTCGGCCGGGCGCGCCACACCATGGAATTGATGCGGCAGGCCATGGGGCTGCCGCCGCACGGCTACAGGGTCGACGACCGCCTGACGGAGATCGGCTTCGGCGCCTGGGAAAGCATGACCTGGGCGGAGGTCGCCGCCCGCGATCCCGATGGCTACCGGGCGCGCAAACGTGACAAATGGCAATGGACGCCGCCCGGCGGGGAGAGCTACGCGGCGGTGGCCGAGCGGGTACGCCCCTGGCTCGGGACCATTACGGAGGATACCGTGGTGGTGGCGCATGGCGGCGTCGCCCGCGCCATCCTCACGTTGGTGACGGATCTCGACCCGAGGCGGGCGCCGGCCGTCGAAATCAGCCAGGGACGGGTGCTCGCTGTCGCAGACGGTCGCGCCGAATGGGTCTGACCCGCGCCGCAATGTCGCTCCGCTCACTCCAGTCTCATCGGGCCCGCATAGAATCGGAGCGTACAGCTCAGCCCTCGTTCATGTAGGGTTTTTTAAGAAGGACCGAAACGGCCCGGCGAGCCGCGATCTATCGAGGACGTCGGATCGCGCGAGTTCGGACGGTCGGGGTGGGCCAGGGCCAAGGGGCCGACGGGACTCGCCGGAATTGGGCGCGCATCAGCATGGGTCATCAATCAACCGCCATCCTGCGTCGGCAAGACGAGGCCGAGATCGCCGTGCCCGATGGGGCGATACGTGCCATCCTGCATGGCGCCGCCCGTCCCGACCTGCTGCGCGACGAACTCCTGGCCGAGATCTTTGCCGATGCTGCCGGGGCGCGGAGCGGGGCCGTCGCCCTGCGTGTGCCTGATCGCACCATGACCTATGCCGAGGTCGATGCGGCCGCGACCGCGCTGGCGCGGGGGTTGCTGCGCCGCGGCCTCGTGCCTGGCAAAGTGGCGGGGCTATGGATGCAGCGCGGCACCGATCTCCTCGTCGCCCAGCTCGCCGTCGCCAAGACCGGCGCCGCCTGGCTGCCCTTCGACGCCGATACGCCGGCCGACCGTGTCGCTGTCTGCCTCGAAGATGCCTCCGCGCATCTGCTTGTCACGGATGCGGCCTTCGCGGCCGCGCAGGCCTGGGCGATGCCCTGCGCCTGTGTGACCGCAGCCGACCTCGTCGATGCCGCCGATGCGAGCCTGGTCGACGCGCGGGCGCTCGGCGCGACGCCCGACCACCCCGCCTACCTGATCTACACCTCCGGCTCGACCGGCGTGCCGAAAGGCATCGTGATCACCGGGCGCAACATCTGCCACTACCTGCGCGCCGCCAACGAGCTCTATGCGATCGGCCCGTCGGACGTCGTGTTCCAGGGCGCCTCGGTCGCCTTCGACCTCTCGATGGAGGAGATCTGGATCCCCTATCTGGTCGGGGCGAGCCTCTTCGTCGCCAGCCGGGAGATGCTGGGCGAAGTCGACGCGCTGCCCGATTTGCTCGCCGCCGCCCATGTCACGGTGCTCGATACGGTGCCGACGCTGCTCGGCCTCCTGTCGCGGGACATTCCGAGCCTGCGGCTCATCATCCTCGGTGGCGAGGCCTGCCCGCCCTCGGTCGCCGAGCGTTGGAGCCGGCCGGGCCGCACTATCGTCAATTCCTATGGCCCGACGGAGACGACCGTTGTCGCCACGGCCGCGATCGTCGAGCCGGGCGCGCCGGTGACGATTGGCGGGCCGATCGTAAATTACAGTTGTTATGTCGCCGACGAATCACTTCGGCTGCTCGATAGAGGCGTCGAGGGCGAGTTGTTGATCGGTGGCCCTGGGGTGGCGCGCGGCTATCTCAACCGCGACACGCTTACCCGCGAAAAATTCATCTCCAATCCCTTCGGTCGCGACGGCGCGGATCCGATCCTCTACCGCTCCGGCGATGCGGTGATGATGGACGAGGATGGGCGCATCCATTTCCGCGGCCGCATCGACGACCAGGTGAAGATCCGCGGCTTCCGGGTCGAGCTCGGCGAGATCGAGACGAAGCTTGCCCAGCGCGGCGGCGTCGGCCAGGCGGCCGTAGTGCTACGGACGGACGACGGTCTCGACCAGCTCGTCGCCTTCATGGTCCCGGCGCGCGGCGGCGAGGCGCCCGATGCGATGCGCCTCAGGGCGGAGCTGCGCGAGCTGCTGCCACCCTATATGGTTCCCGCCCGCTTCGAGACGGTCGAGGCGCTGCCGAGGCTGTCCTCCGGCAAGGTCGATCGCAACCGCCTCAAGCGGGTCGAGCTGTCCGTCCAGGCCATCGAGGCGCAGGAGGCGCCGCACACGCCGACCGAGGCCACGCTGCTCGCCGCCGCCAAGGCAGTGTTGCCCGCCCAGGCGATTCCCTTCGATGCCGATTTCTTCACCGATCTCGGCGGCCATTCGCTGCTCGCCGCGCGCTTCGTCTCGGTGGTGCGCGAGACGCCGGCGCTCGCCGGCATCACGCTCCAGGACATGTATCGCGCCCGCAGCCTGCGCGCGGTGGCGGCGCTGCTGGACGGTCGCGCTGCCCATAAGGCCGCGCCGCGGGACCTCGGCTTCGAGCCGCCGCCGTTGCGCCGCCGCGTGCTCTGCGGCCTCGCTCAGGCGGCGGTGATGCCCTTTCTGCTGTCGCTGACGACGGCGCAATGGCTCGGCGTCTTCGTCTCCTACATGCTGCTGACCGGCCCGGACGCCTCGATCCTGCAGGAGCTGGCCTCGCTCGTCGGCCTCTATATGGCGATCAATCTCGCGACCATCGCGCTGGTGATCGGCGCCAAATGGCTGCTGCTGGGCCGCATGCGCCCCGGCCGCTATCCGCTCTGGGGCACCTATTTCTTCCGCTGGTGGCTGGTGCAGCGGCTGATCTTCCTGACCAACCCCAAATTCTTCCAGGGGACGCCCATCATGGGGATGTTCCTGCGCGCGCTCGGCGCCAGGGTCGGCAAGAATGCGATCATCTCGGATTTCGAAGCCGGCGCCATCGATCTTCTCGAGATCGGCGAGGGAACTTGCATCGGCGGCAAGGCCATGCTGGCCAATGCGCGCGTCGAGGGCAACGAGCTCATCGTCGGCCGCATCAGGATCGGCGCCGACTGCTATGTCGGCACGTCCTGCGTCATCGAGGACGATGTCGTCATCGGCGACGGCGCCGAACTCCAGGACCTGACCAGCGTCGCGGCCGGGAGCCGGATCGGCGCGGCGGAGATCTGGGACGGTTCGCCCTCCCGCCGGACCGGCATGGTCGATCTCGCCGCGCTGCCTGCCCCGGCGGAAGCCTCCCGCGGCCGGCGGGCCGTGCAGACGGCGCTGCATACGCTGCTGCTGCTCGTCATCCCGCCGATGGGCCTGATCCCGCTGCTGCCGGCCTTCTGGGCCTTCAACCAGCTCGACCTCTGGCTCGCGGTACCGGATGTCGATCGTTTCGCCTATCTGCTGTCGCTGCCGATCGTGGCCTGGCCGACCGCCTTCGTGATGGTGCTTGCCACATTGGCCTTCATCGTGTCGGTCCGCTGGATCATCCTGCCGCGCGTCAAGCCCGGCACCTACTCGGTCCATTCCTGGTTCTATCTGCGCAAATGGACCGTGGCGCTGGCGACGGAAGTGACGCTCGACGTGTTGAGCTCGCTCTTCGCCACCGTCTACATGCGCGGCTGGTACCGGCTCATGGGCGCCAAGATCGGCAAGGACGCCGAGATCTCGTCGAACCTCGCCGGCCGCTACGATCTCGTCGACATCGGCGAGAAATGCTTCATCGCCGACGAGGTGGTGCTCGGCGACGAGGAGATCCGCCGCGGCTGGATGCGCCTCGACCGGGTCAAGACCCAGGCGCGCGTCTTCATCGGCAACGACGGTGTGATTCCCATCGGCGCCGAGATCCCGGAGGGTGCCCTCATCGGCATCAAGTCGAAGCCGCCGTCGGGCGTCGCGGTGAAGCCGGGCGAGACCTGGTTCGGCACGCCGCCGATCCGCCTGCCGGTGCGCCAGCGTTTCGACGGCGGCGGCGCCAACTGGACCTACGAGGCACCGCGCTGGAAAAAGAACGCGCGCGCCGTCTTCGAGGCGATCAACCTGTCGCTGCCGACCATGCTGTTCATCACCTTCGGGACCTGGACCGTCGGATGGATCGGACCGATCCTGCTCGACGGCGACTATCTGACGGCCGCGCTGCTCTACGTCGTCTGCTCCGTCCTGGTGTCGCTCGCCATGGTGGCCGTGGTGGTGGCGATCAAATGGATCACCATGGGACGCTACGAGCCCATCACGCGGCCGATGTGGTCCTGGTGGGCGCTTCGCACCGAAGCGGTGGCGGTCATGTACGGCGGCCTCGCGGCGCGCGTCCTGCTCGAGGAGATTCGCGGCACTCCGTTCCTGCCCTGGCTGCTGCGGATCTTCGGCGCCAAGATCGGTCGCGGCGTGTTCATGGACATGACCGACATCACCGAGTTCGATTGCGTGACGGTGGGCGATTTCGTCGCCATCAACGCCCAGGCGGCGCTGCAGACGCACCTCTACGAGGACCGCGTCATGAAGGTCGGGCGCGTCAAGGTCGGCGACGGTGTCACCATCGGGGCCGGTTCGACGGTGCTCTACGACACCCATATCGGCGATTGCGCCCGGCTCGGCCCGCTGACGCTGGTGATGAAGGGCGAGTCGATCCCGCCGCATACGGAATGGGTCGGCGCCCCGGCGGAACCGAAGGACGCGCGCGAGGTCCAGGCCAAGGCGGCCTGAACCGGATAGCCGCACAGGAGATGCGCAACTGGACACAAATCGAGAGATCGAACATTTTTGTGTTAAAACAATTAACGGGAACACATTAGTGTTCGATACTTCGATCATCCCGACGGAGATGGGGGATGAACCGAGAGCAGTTGATTCGAGCATTTCGCAAGTACGCTAGAAAACGGGGCCTCCTTATAGAGGTCTTCAAGAAGAAGGGCAAAGTATCCCACTCCGTGGTTGTGGTTGGCAGTGAAGAAACGACGTTACAGCACGATCTCAATTACGGAAAGATCGAACGAATTTTGAAGCAACTCAAGATTGATCCCACCGCCATATAGGGACAATTTTCCTCGTTGCTGTTGCAATATGGACGGAAGCTATGGATACATGGACGTATGGAGTCGCTATTAGGAGAGATGGAACGGACCACGTTGTTACCGTGCGCGATCTGCCAAGCGTGGTAACCTCGGGTGACAGTCTCGATGACGCACTTGCACAGGCCCGAGACGCCATTGAGATCGACATCGGGTTCCTTATCGCAAAGAACCGTCCGATTCCCGTGCCGTCCGCCGTACTCGATGGCGAGCATCCCGTAGGTTTGCCGGCTCGCATGGCATTCAAAGTCGCGATCTACGAAGCATGGCGTGAGGCGGGGCTGACGAAAAGCGAGCTTGCTCGACGGATGGGCCGATCGGAAACCGAGGCCCGGCGCATCTTGGACCCCGGTCACGGGACAAAGATCGACCAACTTGAAGAAGCCGCGAAGGCACTCGGAAAGCGAATCACTCTCGCGCTTACGGCAGCCTGAGCACATCATGTTCTGCCACTCCGATGCCTTGGAGGGGCAGGACGACGGGCTTGCTCCAGGGGAACGGACGGGTCATTGCTCGCCTACGCGCCCGCTCCTGACGTTGGTTTCCCATGTCCCACAACACGTTCGGCCATCTGTTCCGCGTCACGACCTTCGGCGAGAGCCACGGGCCGGCGCTCGGCTGCATCGTCGACGGCTGCCCGCCGGGACTTCCCCTGACCGAGGCGGATATCCAGCAGGACCTCGACCGCCGCCGGCCCGGACAATCGCGCTTCACCACGCAGCGCCGCGAGCTCGACCAGGTAAAAATCCTCTCCGGCACCTTCGCCGAGCCCGCCGATGCGACGCCGCGGACCACCGGCACGCCGATCGGTCTGATGATCGAGAACACCGACCAGCGGTCCAAGGATTACGGGGAGATCAAGGACAAGTACCGGCCTGGTCACGCCGACTTCACTTACGAGGCGAAATACGGCATCCGCGACTATCGCGGCGGCGGCCGCTCCTCGGCGCGCGAGACGGCGGCCCGGGTCGCGGCGGGCGCGGTAGCGCGCAAGGTGCTATCCGGCGTGACCATCCGCGGCGCGCTGGTCCAGATGGGGCCGCACCGGATCGAGCGCGCCCGGTGGGACTGGGACGAGGTCGGCGACAACCCGTTCTTCTGCCCCGACGCCGAGGCGGCCAAATTCTTCGAGACCTATCTCGACGACATCCGTAAGGCCGGCTCTTCGGTGGGTGCGGTGCTGGAGATCGTGGCCGAAGGCGTACCGGCCGGGTGGGGTG
This sequence comes from Lichenihabitans sp., assembly GCA_965277115.1. GTDB lineage: Bacteria > Pseudomonadota > Alphaproteobacteria > Rhizobiales > Beijerinckiaceae > Lichenihabitans. Next base: position 231,761 of record CBDIBY010000009.1, read on the forward strand.
CACCGGTCTACGGCAAGCTCGATGCCGAGATCGCCTCGGCGTTGATGAGCATCAACGCGGTCAAGGGCGTCGAGATCGGCGACGGTTTCGCAGCGGCGACGCTCAGCGGCGAACAGAATGCCGACGAGATGCGATCCGGCAACGAGGGTCGGCCGCGCTTCCTGTCGAACCACGCCGGCGGCATCCTCGGCGGCATCTCGACTGGCCAGCCGATCGTCGCCCGCTTCGCGGTCAAGCCGACGTCCTCGATCCTGTCGCCGCGGCAAACGGTCGATCGCGCGGGCACTGAAACCGACATCGTGACCAAGGGCCGCCACGACCCTTGCGTCGGCATCAGGGCGGTGCCGGTCGGCGAGGCCATGCTGGCCTGCGTCCTGGCCGACCAGTTCCTGCGCCACCGTGGGCAGGTCGGGTGATTTCAGCGCGGCTCAAAGATCCCAAAAAATTTAGTTTTACTAAAGAGCCGCCCGACTCTACCATCGGCTCATGAAACTGGCCGATTGGCTCATCCGCCACCGTGTCACCCGCTCCGCCTTCGCGCGGCGGATCGGCGTCTCGCCCGGCGCGATCACGCAGATCTGCAACCAGGCCGATGCGTGGGTGTCGCGGGAGACGGCCGAGCTGATCGTTCGGGCGACCGGCGGCAGCGTGACGCCCAATGATTTCCTGGGCCGGATGTGTCCGCCGAACGGGTCGGAGAGGGAGCCGAACATGAATTGTCAGCAATCCGTGCTCGAAGCGATCGAGGCGATGGCGCGAGGCGAAATCGTCGTAGTTACGGATGACGACGATCGCGAGAACGAGGGCGACCTCATCTGCGCCGCCTCGATGTGCTCCACCGAGAAGATGGCCTTCATCATCCGCAACGGCTGCGGCATCGTCTGCGCCCCGATGACCGCGGAGGATACGCGCCGCCTGCATCTCTCCCCGATGGTGGCCGCCAATGACGCGCCGCTCGGCACGGCCTTCACGGTCTCGGTCGATGTCCGCCACGGCATGACGACGGGCATTTCGGCGGAGCAGCGCGCCAATACGGTGCGGGCGCTGTCGAACCGCAACATGGGTGCCGTCGATTTCGTGCGGCCGGGCCACGTCTTTCCGCTGATCGCGCGCGACGGCGGCGTGCTCATGCGTTCCGGCCATACGGAGGCCGCGGTCGATCTCTGCCGCCTCGCCAAGCTGCCGCCCGTCGCGGTGATCTGCGAACTCGCCAACGACGACGGCACCGTCATGATGGGCGCGCAGATCACGGCCTTCGCCGGCAAACACGGGCTGAAATGCATATCGGTCGCCGACCTCATCGAATACCGCCAGGCCCGCGAGAAACTCGTCGACCGCGTGGCGACGTTTAAGGTCACGAGCACGATCGGCGAGCTCGTCGCCCATGCCTATGCGACGCCTTTCGACGAGGTGCAGCATTTCGCCTTCGTGCATGGCCGGCTCGGCGATGGCACCAATGTGCCGACCCGGCTGCATCGCGCCGATATCGTTCACGACGTGCTCGGCGGGGGCGTGACCGTCAACAAGGCGTTGGCCCGCATTGCCGCCGAAGGGCGCGGCGCGCTGGTTTATCTGCGCGACGGAGCCGCCGGCGTCCCGGTGTCCAGCGTGTCGGACGGCGGAGAGGTCGGGACCGAGGCCGCCCGCATCAAGAACTGGCGCGAGATCGGCGTCGGTGCGCAGATCCTGCGCGACCTCGGCATCAGCTCGATCAAGTTGCTGTCATCCTCGGAACGGACCTATGTGGGCCTTTCGGGCTTCGGCATCGGCATCAGCTCGACCGAAAGCCTCGAAGGTTGAGTTTTCGCTCGCGGTCAGGCGACGCCGGTCGACGGATTGGATATGTCGAGCCCCGATAGCGTCGCCACATGGGCCGCGGCGGAGGCGGCGAGGCCGTCGAGGTCGTAGCCGCCTTCGAGCACCGAGACGATGCGGCCTTGGGCGCAGCTCTCGGCGATCGCCATCAGCTTCACCGTCGCCCAGGCGAAATCCTGTTCGGTTAGCCGAAGCTGGCCGAGCGGGTCGCGATGATGCGCGTCGAAGCCCGCCGAGACGACGAGCAGGTCCGGCGCGAAATCCCGCAATCGCGGCAGGATGACGGTATCGAAGGCCGCCCGGAAGGCCTCGGATCCGTCGCCCGCCCGCAATGGCACGTTGACGATGGTGTCGTGCTCGCCGCGTTCGCTCGCCGCGCCGGTGCCCGGGAACAGCGGCATCTGATGCGTCGAGGCGTACAGCACCGATTTGTCGTCCCAGAAGATGTCCTGGGTGCCGTTGCCGTGATGGACGTCGAAATCGACGATGGCGACCCGCTCGATGCCATGCGCACGCTGCGCGTGGCGCGCCGCAATAGCCGCATTGTTGAAGAAGCAGAAACCCATCGCGCCTTGCCGCTCGGCGTGGTGCCCCGGGGGACGCGTGGCGACGAAAGCATTCCGGGCCCGGCCGCCGACGACCTCGTCGACGGCTAGGATCGCGCCGCCCGCACCACGGACGATCGCCGCCTGCGTGCCGGCATTCATCGCCGTGTCGGGATCGATCTGGAGCAGGTCGCCCTCGCCGATCTCGGCATCGAGCAGGCCGTCGACATACATCGCCGTATGGGCGAGACGTAGCTCGGCGCGCGATGCCTCGGGCGCCTCGAGCCATCGGAGCGTCGCGAAAGCGGGACCGCGCAAAACACGGTCGACCGCTCTCAGGCGGTCCGGACGCTCGGGATGGCCTGCACCCATGTCATGGTCCAGCCCCGCTCGATGGGAGATCACGACTGTCGACATGGCGGCTTGTCCTTCGATCTGCAGCAGGGTCTCCCGGGCTGGTGATGTATTCAAGTGACGGCTGCGGCAATTTGGCTACAACCGGTCGTTCAAGGCCGGCGCCCGTGTTAGGTTGACATCGAAATCTGGGATCCATCCGAGGATATTCAATGCGGTACGGCTTGGCGGTGGGGATCTGCATCATCGGCGCCATGATGCTCGGCGGCTGCGAATATAAGTCTACCCCGGATCCGACCTTGTCGGCGCAGGATGCCGACTACATGTCGAAAGTTCCCCAGGCCGACATGGGGCGAACCTTCGAACGCTACCAGGTCGAAGATCCCACCGGGCAGCCGCCGGGGACCGTCGTGGTCGATACGAAGGAGAACCTGCTTTATTTCGTCCTGCCGAACAAGCATGCGATGCGCTACGGGGTCGCGACCGGCCGGGAGGCCTATGGCTGGACCGGGGCCGCCACGGTCAAGCGCATGGCCGAATGGCCGCGCTGGATGCCGCCGAAGGACATGGTGGAGCGATGGCCGCATCTCAAGCCGGTGGTAGCCATGGGCGGCCTGCCGGGTGGTCCGGAAAATCCGCTCGGTGCGCGCGCCCTCTATCTCTATGATGCCGCCGGCCACGACACGCTCTACCGGATCCATGGCACCAACGAGCCGACCGAGATCGGCCACGGCGCCTCGTCCGGCTGCATCCGCATGCGCGACATCGACGTGATCGATCTCTACAATCGCGTCAAGGTCGGGACCAAGGTCGTCGTGATGTGAGGCTCAGGCCGTGGCGGCCGGGCGTCCCAGCGTCACGTCGAGGATTTCCGGCGGCCGGCCGAGCCGCACCGGCAGACCGGATTCACCCAAGCCCCCGGACACGATGAGGTCGCGGCCGTCCTCGACGATGTGGCCGTAATTGTAACGGCGCGACGGGGACCAGGGTGCGCCGATGATCGGCAGGTCGACCTGGCCGCCGTGGGTATGACCGCAGAGCGTGAGAGCGACCCGCGCCGGCGTGCGATGGAACACGTAAGGTTCGTGCGCCATCAGGACGACGGGCGCATCGTCGGTGACCTGCCGCAAGGTCCCGGCGAGGTCGTCGGCGCCGCGGGTATGGTGCCTGGAGATCAGATGGGCCATCTGGTCTGCCAGGCCGGCGATCCAGAAGCGACGGCCACCCTTCGATAGCGCGACGGCGCGGTTCTCGAGCACCGCGACGCCGATGCTCCGGAGGCCGCGCCGGACCTCTTCCGGGCCGCCTCGCATGCCGGGCACCGGGCCGTGCCACCAATCATGATTGCCGAGGATCGCGAAGGTGCCGAGCGGTGCGCGCAGGATCGACAGGGCATCGGCCCAGGCGGCCGGCATCACCGGGCCGGTGACGATCTTGTGGCCGGCGTTGAAGTCGCCGAGCAACAGGATCAGGTCAGGATCGAGCGCATTGGTCATCTCGGCGATGCCGCGGATACGCTCGGCCGGCATCCAGGGCTCGCAGGCGTGGATGTCGGCCACCACCGCGAGCCGCAACGACAGGTCCTCGGGCCAGCCGGCGGGTTCGACCGCATAGCGGGTCACCCGCGGCACCATCATCGGCTCGCCCGCCACCGCATAGCCGCCGAGACCGCAGGTGGCGAGGGTCAGCGCGCCCGAGCCGGCCAGCAATTGTCGCCGTGTGATCAGGCGCATGGGCGCTCCGCGGAAAAACGCCCCGGCGTGCGGGCCGCGAAGGCCCGGTATCCGGTTTCAGGCCGCGAGCGTGTTGCGGACCTGGGATTTGGCCAACGTTCCGTCGACGGCTGGCTTGGCCGCGGCCGGTTCGGGCTGTGTGGTAAAGCGCAACGCTGCGGCAACGGCGGAGATTCCGATGTCCCGATAGAGCCTTGCCTGGAGGTCGCGCGCTTGCGCCGCCGAACGGACGGGCTCGCCGGAGTGATCAGGGTTACGCATGAAGAACTTCCTTCCGTTTTGCAACAGCCGAGGCGATTTTGCAGTCGTCGTAAATGATGCCTCAACCCTGCCCCCCGGATTTTAATAAAAGGATAATCGGGTCTGTCTTGGACTGTTCCGTGTCAGCACAATGATATCTGGATCATGGTTTATCCAATAATCTTGCGAACGTTCGGAGTCAGGGATGATCCCAATGGCAATAATGTGACCCATGATGGCGGTTTTCGAGATCGAGATGGAGATTGTCCTCATGGTAACCGTCCGATCCCGGGCCGAGCACGGTCATGAAACGCGAGCAGGCTGATACCTTTACTTGCGCCCAGAGATCGTGCGCGTCGTTCTGTCGGAGGCCGATGGTCTCCTTGGCGAAGCGCAGGACGACGACGTCGATGGCGTCGCCCCGGCCGTGCTCGGAAAGCCGGGCGCCCGGCACATGGTTGCGGCTGCGACAGTCGTAAGCGGCCGCGTCGTCGATGCCGAGGAGATCGCCGCGGTTCGCGCCGAGCGGCGCGATATCCTCGCGGACCCAGTCGGCGATGGTCTCGGCGAGATCGCAGCGCATCATCGCGGGCGGCCGGATCTCCACCGATCTGCCGTCCTTGAGCAGCACGGCGCCCAATCTCACCGGGAAGGCGATGCCGCAGCCGTTCGGCCCGCTGATCGCCGGCACGCGGTTGGCACGGACCTTGCCGCTCGCCAGGATGCGGGTGCAGGCGGCATCCATCGCATCAGGCATGGCGATGCCGCTCGGCACCGGCGTGAAGGGCGGCACTGGCGTGAAGGGTGGCATCGGCGGCGGGCCGGCGGTCGGGGGAGGCGCCGGTGGCGGTGCGGGGATGGCGAGCGGGGCGCGGCCGAACTCGACGGGCCTCTCCGGGGGCAAAGGTATCTCGATCGCCGCCGGTGGAGCGGGCGCCTCGAACGGCAGGGGGCTCGCCGTCGTCGGGGGAGGCGGCGGCGCGGAGATGGCGGGAGGTGCATGGCCGAACTCGGCAGGCCGCTGCGGGGGCAAGGGAATTCCGATCGTCACCGGTACAGCAGGCGCGTCGAACGACGGGCGAGGCGGTGGCAGCGGCGGGCTCGGCGCTGCCGCGGCTGGAGCGCTCGCGAGTAGGGTGGCCAGCAGGGCAGGGGCGAGGCGATAGGCGATGAGGCGACTTCTCCCGATGCGCATGCGTCGTCCCGAGCCGTCCTGCCCAGGCCGCCGATTCGTTTCCGTGGCATAGACTAACCCGCCAAGCGGCATTTCCGAGGTGGACCGCCTGGATACGGGCCATCACCGCAGATTGGGCGAGGGATTTTCGCGAGTCGTGCTAATCTTCCGCCATGTCCGACGCTGCTGATAGAATCGTCCCGGTCCGACGTCGCGACATGCGGCGCGAGGACGGGGTCTCGCGCGAGATCGGTGGGCTCGAACGGTCCGTCCGATAAGAGTTGAGAGTCCAGTGAGTCTCGCCGGCATCCTCTTCGACAAGGACGGAACGCTCGTCGACTTCGATGCGACCTGGGGCGGCGCGACCCATGCCGTCATGCAGGCGATGACGACCGGGCGGCCCGAGATCTATGCCCGCCTGGCCGAGGCGATGCATTACCTGCCGGCCGAGCGCCGCTTCCTGCCGACCTCGCCGATGATCGCCGGCTCGACGGCCGATTATGTCGGCACCTGGGCCACCATCCTCGATCGGGTGTCGGACGCGGCCCTGTTCGACGAGATCGACCGCCGCTTCGGTGTCGAGGGGCTGGCCAACCTGCTGCCGCTCGGTGATCCGGCGGTGGTGTTCGCGGTTTTGCGGGCGCGAGGCCTGCACCTCGGCATCGCCACCAACGACGCCGAGGCGAGCGCTCGCAGCCAGTGCGACCGGCTCGGCCTGACGCCGCACCTGAGCTTCATCGCGGGCTATGATTCCGGCTACGGCGTCAAGCCTGAGCCCGGCATGGCGGTGGCCTTTGCGCGTCTCGTCGGCGTTCCGCCACGGCGCATCGCGCTCGTCGGCGACAGCGTCCATGATCTCGAGGCCGCCCGCGCGGCCGGCGCCGTGGCGGTGGCGGTGCTGACCGGCCCGGCGGCGCGGGCGGCGCTCGAGCCGCATGCCGATCATGTGATCGACGGCGTGGCGGACCTCGTCGGGCTCTTGCCCGCGCTCGATGCCGAATGCTGAGGCGGATACTGCCGCCGGAGCCGATCGCGGTCTCGGCGGATTGGAGCCGGCGGACGGCGACCTTTTCGGCGCTGCTCGGCCTCATCGCGGTGCTGGTCGGGCGCAGCGGCGTCGTCGGGGGGCTTGGCGGCGTCGCGGTCCTCGGCGCCGCGCTGCTGGCGGCGGTGCTCGCCATCGGCCTTGCGGTACGGGCCGCCGTGGTGATCTGGCAAACGGGGCAGCGCGGCGTCGGGCGGGCGCTCGCGGGCTGCGCGCTGGCGCTTCTGGTCCTGGCCTATCCGGCCTATCTTGCCATCGAGGCCGCGCAATTGCCGGCGATCGCCGATATTTCCACCGATCTGGCGTCGCCGCCGGCCTTCTCGACCTCGCCGGCAGCCCGTGCCGCGCGCAGCGGCATGATGCACGGGGAGCCGGCGTCCGCCACCCGCGAGGCGCAGCGGAGCGCCTATCCGGCCGTGCAGCCCGCCATGCTCGATCTCGACGCCAACGAGGCCTACGACCTCGTCCTCAAGCTTCTCGCCGCGCGGCACTGGCGCGTCGTCGAGGCCGTGCCGCCGAGAGGCAGGCTCGGCACCGGCCACGTCGATGCGGTCGCGAGGTCGCGCGTGATGGGCTTTCCCGAGGATGTTACGATCCGCATCCGCCCGCAGGCCGGGCAGACCCGGGTCGACATGCGGTCCGCGTCGCGGATCGAACGGCACGACATCGGTGCCAATGCAGCCCGCGTCGCGAGCTTCGTCGACGACCTCGAGAACGCCGAGTGACGCCGTCCGTTGCCGGGCGCACTTTTCCAGGGTCCGTCAGATCAACTTTAATCGCCGATCCTTCCTCGCCGCTCATCCCCGCTTTCGCGGGGACGAGCGGGCTGAGAGGTCTATGCTTCGAAATCAGTCCGAAAGGCTCTCCACCGGCCGATAAAGCGCCCGCAGCGTCAACGGCCCGTCGGCGGCGACTTTGCCGGCCTCGGCGAGATCGATGAGATGCGCCAGCACCGACTGGTTCGCGGCGCCTCTGAGGGCCGGCGCGAGGTCGCGATAGATGCGGCCGACGATCGTGGCGACGGTGGCGTCGCCGGCCGCGAGGCAGCGCAGGATGGCGGCCTCGCGCCATTGGCGGTGGACGAGCAGCGCGTTGACGAAGGTGCGCGGTTGCCGCACCGGGCCGCCATGGCCGGGCCAGTAGATGGTGTCGTGCCGTGCCAGCAGCTTGCGCAGCGAGGCCATGTAGGCGCGCATCGAACCGTCGGGCGGCACCACGACCGTGGTCGCCCAGGCCATGACATGATCGCCGGAAAACAAAGCCCCTTCGGCCGGAAAACCGAAGGCCAGGTGATCCGACGTATGGCCTGGCGTCTCGACCGCGACGAGCCGGTAGCCCGGACCCTCGACGACGTCGCTGTCGGCGAGGATGCGGTCGGGTGCGTAGGCGGGATCGAAGCCGGCATCGAGGTGCGGTTGGGCCGCGTCATGCTGAGTGGGCCGGCGCGGGCGGCAGCCGACGATCTCGGCGCCCGTTGCCTCGCGCAGCGCCGCCGCGCCCGGCGAGTGGTCGCGGTGCGTATGCGTCACGAGGATGTGCCTGACCGTTTCACCCGCGACGGCATCGAGCAGCGCATCGAGGTGGTCTGGATCGTTCGGCCCGGGATCGATCACCGCGACCTCGCCGCGACCGACGATGTAGGAGCAGGTTCCGGTGAAGGTGAAGGGGCCGCCGTTGTTGGCGATGAGGCGGCGGATTCCAGGTGAGACGCGCTGCAGTTCCTCGGCCCGGGCCGAGATCGAGCGATCGAAGGGGATGTCGTCGGCAGCCACGGGCGGTTCTGCGTTCCAAAGGTGTGGCGTAGCGGCCCAAGCTTCGCTTGCTCGCGTCGGGGACGGGCCTTATGACACGGCAAGGTGAGGTGAATGCTGGCCGAACGCAAGCGCGGCGCGGCAAGGAGAGCCCGATGACCGATATCCGCTTCCCCGTGCGTCCCACCCTGGCCGGAGCGGTCTGGCCCGAGAAGCAATCGGCGAATGCGCGGGCCATGCGGGCCGTCCTGCTGGCGCTCGTCGGCACCGGCATCCTCATCCTGTCGGCCAAGATCGCGGTGCCTGTCCCCCCGGTGCCGATGACGCTTCAATCCTTGGCGGTGCTGCTGATCGGCGCGGTCTTCGGGGCGCGGCTCGGCGCGGCGACGGTCATGCTCTATCTGATCGAAGGGGCGCTCGGCCTGCCGGTCTTCACCGGTACGCCGGCCCATGGCATCGGGCTTGCCTATATGGCCGGGTCGACGGGCGGCTTTCTGGCAGGCTTCGTGGTGGCGGCGGCGCTCGTCGGCTGGTTTGCCGAACGCGGCGCCGACCATTCCTTCGCCCGGTTGCTCGGCGCCATGGTTTTGGGCGAGATCGCGATCTTCGGGCTCGGCTACGTCTGGCTGGCGCATCTCATCGGCTCGGATGCGGCGCTGAACTACGGTGTGCTTCCCTTCATTCCCGGCGACATCGTCAAGACGGCGCTGGCGGCGCTGCTGGTGCCGGCCTTGTGGAGCGTGCTCGCCAAGGCGCGCTGAGAGACGAGCACCGTGATTCGGGCGAGAGCGACCATGCGCTCCGGCACCGTGCCATTGCTGGTTTTGGACCGTGCGATTGAGCCTGCCGTCCACGGAGCCGTCATCGAGGCCGCCGGCGGCATGCTGATCCGCTGAGGCGTTTTTGGCGAGCCGCATCTTCTCCCGCCGGGCGAGCGTGGCCGGCCCATCGTCGCATATGGCTGAGATTGCATAGATCTCGCATGCCGTGCCAAGACTTGCTCCGGCTCGAAGACGTTTGCTCGAGGCCGGCGCTTTCGCGAGCGCGTCGGCCTCAGGGGAGGAAGACGATCATGAAAACCGACAAGATGACGGCGCAGATCTCCAGCAAGGACGGGTTCATCGCCGCGCTCGATCAGAGCGGCGGATCGACGCCCGGCGCCCTGCGTCTCTACGGCATCCCGAACAGTGCCTATAGTGGCGAGGCCGAGATGTTCCGGCTCGTGCACGAGATGCGGGTTCGCATCATGAGCGCGCCGGCCTTCACCGGCGAGAAGGTCATCGCGGCGATCCTGTTCGAAGCCACGATGGACGGCGAGGCCGAGGGCAAGCCCGTGCCGTCCTTTCTGTGGGAAGACCGGAGCGTCATTCCCTTCCTGAAAGTCGACAAGGGGCTCGAGGCCGAGAAGGACGGCGTCAGCGTGATGAAGCCGATGCCGACGCTCGACGCGCTGCTCGCCCGGGCGGTGACGCTCGGCATTTTCGGCACCAAGATGCGCTCCGTCATCAACCTGGCCACGAAGACGGGAATCGCCGCCGTGGTGACCCAGCAGTTCGAAGTGGCCAAGCAGATCGCCGGCCATGGCCTCATGCCCATCATCGAGCCGGAAGTGTCGATCAAGAGCCCGGACAAGGCCGGTGCGGAAACCATCCTGCGCGACGAACTCCGCAAGGGGCTCGACCTGCTGCCGGATGATCGCAAGGTCATGCTCAAGCTGACCATCCCGGACACCCCGGATTTCTATGCGGATCTGATCAAGCATCCGCGCGTGGCTCGGGTCGTGGCGCTGTCGGGCGGCTATACGCGCGACGACGCCTGCCGGCGCCTCGCCGCCAACCACGCCATGATCGCGAGCTTCTCGCGGGCGCTCGCCGAAGATCTCAAACATTCGATGAGCGATGCCGAATTCGACGCGGCGCTGGCGCGCTCCATCGACGAGATCTACCGGGCCTCGACCGTGAAGGCCTGATACTCTCCAGCTGATCCGCGCGACGCCGTCATTCCGGGGCGAGCGAGGATCGATCATCTGCGAAGGGGGCCATCAGCAGACCGGCTTGGCCACGGGCATCAGCTTGCCCTCCTCGCGGATGCGCGGCTGCAGCAGCAAGGCGACGAGCCCCGTCCAGCCGGTCTGGTGCGCGGCACCGAGGCCCGCTCCCGTGTCGCCATGGAAATATTCGTGGAACGGGATGTGGTCGCGGAAAGCCGGATCGTCCTGAAACAACGCCCGGTCGCCAAGGACGGGGCGGCGGCCGTCGGCGTCGCGCAGGAAGAGCCGTGTCAGCCGCCGGGTCAGCTCCGCGGCAATGTCGGGCAGGGTCTGGAAGCAGCCCGACCCCGTCGGACATTCGATCGTGAAATCGGGCGGATAGAACGTCTCGAACTCGTAGAGCGCCTCGATCATCAGGAAGTTGATCGGCATCCAGACCGGGCCGCGCCAGTTCGAGTTGCCGCCGAACAGGCCGGTCGTCGATTCGCCGGGCTCGTAGTCGACCGAGAAGCGCTGGCCCTCGAACTCGTAGACGAAGGGCGCGCTAGCGTGGATCTTGGACACCGAGCGGATGCCGTAGTCGGACAGGAACTCCGTCTCGTCGAGCATGCGCCGCAGTAGGGCAGTCATCCGCTGGCGCCGCAAGAGCGACAATAGCAGCCGGTCGTTCTTTCCGGGCTCTCCCCAGCGCGACACGAGCTCCGCCAGATCCTTCCTGTGCGTCAGCATCCAGCGCATGCGCCCGGCGAAGCCAGGGAACAGGGCCATGGTGTCGCTCTCCAGCACCTCCACGGCGCAGAGCGGGATAAGGCCGACGAGCGAGCGCACCCGGAGCGGCACGCGCGTCCCGTCCGGCAGGTTGAGCATGTCGTAGTAAAATTGGTCCTTTTCGTCCCAGAGCCCACTCTGTCCGTCGCCGTCGGCGTCGTCGATTTCGGTCATGGCGGCGGCGATATAAAGGAAATGCTCGAAGAACTTGGTCGCGATATCCTCATAGACTTGGTCCTCGCGCGCCAGATGGAGGGCGATCCGCATCAGGTTGAGCGTATACATCGCCATCCAGGCGGTGCCGTCCGCTTGGCTGATGAAGCCGCCCGTCGGAAGGGGCTTCGAGCGGTCGAACACCCCGATATTGTCGAGGCCGAGAAAGCCGCCCTGGAAGATGTTGCGCCCGTTGACGTCCTTGCGGTTCACCCACCAGGTGAAGTTCAGCATCAGCTTGTGGAATACCCGCTCCAGGAAGTCGCGGTCGCCCCGTCCGTTGAGCGCGCGATCCATCTCGTAGACGCGCCAGGCGGCCCAGGCATGGACGGGCGGGTTCACGTCGCCGAAGGCCCACTCGTAGGCGGGCAGCTGGCCGTTGGGGTTCATGTACCATTCGCGCGTCAGCAAAATGAGCTGCCCCTTGGCGAAGGCCGGGTCGATCAGCGCGAAAGTCACGCAGTGGAAGGCTAGATCCCAGGCGGCGTACCAGGGATATTCCCATTTGTCCGGCATGGACACGATGTCGGCATTGTCGAGATGGCGCCAGTCGCTGTCGCGCCCGTGGCGCCGCGCGGGCGGAGGCGGCGGCTGGGTTGGATCCCCGGCGAGCCAGCGCCTGACGTCGAAGCGGTAGAACTGCTTCGACCATAGCATTCCCGCGAGCGCTTGACGCTGCACGGCGCGCGCGTCGGTGTCGGCGATGTCGCCCTGGAGTACGGCGTAGAAGGCATCGGCCTCGGCGATCCGATCTGCGAAGACCGCCTCGAAGGACTCCGTGCCGAGCGGATCGGCGGTGACGGGCGCGAAGCGGAACCGCAGGATCGACCGTCCCCCGGCAGGAAGCCGAACCACGCTCCGCGCGGCGCATTTGGTGCCCTCGCCTGCGGGGTTTACGGCCGAGTGGTCGTCCTCGACGACGTAATCGTTGATGCCGTCCTTGGCGAAGCCGGACATAGGCACCCCGAAGAGGCGGCGCGTGTTGGTCTCGTTCTCGCAGAACAGCAGTTCGACCGGCTGCAGCGCGGTGAAGCGCCGGACTTTGTCTCCGCGCGTCGCCTCGACGATATCGTCGGCCACGCGATGCAGGCGCGGTTTCGGCTTGCCCGTTTCCCAGGCCCAGGTATTGCGGGCCCAGAGCTGGGGGAGCACGTGCAGCTCGGCCGTATCCGGCCCGCGGTTGACGACAGCGATCCGCATCAGGATGTCGTCCGGCGCCGCCTTGGCATAGTCGACGGTCACGTCGAAGTAGCGGCCCTCGTCGAAGAGGCCGGTGTCGGCGATCTCGTATTCCGGCATGGCCCGGCCCTTGCGGCGGGCGTTCTCGGCCAGGAGATCGTCGTAGGGATAGGGGGCCTGCGGGTACTTGTAGAGCATCCGCATGTAGGAATGGGTCGGTGTCCCGTCGAGGTACCACCACAGCTCCTTGACGTCCTCGCCGTGATTGCCCTGCCCATTGGTGAGGCCGAACATGCGCTCCTTCAGGATCGGGTCCCGGCCGTTCCAGAGCGCTAGCGCCAGGCACCAGAGCTGCTGGTCGTCGCTGAAGCCGGCGATGCCGTCCTCGCCCCACCGATAGGCGCGCGAGCGGGCGTGGTCGTGCGGCAGATAGGCCCAGGCGTCGCCGTCCGCGCTGTAATCCTCGCGCACCGTGCCCCACTGCCGCTCGCTGAGATAGGGTCCCCAGCGCTGCCAGCCGGCATCGGCCGCCCGGAGGCGACGCCCCTCGACCGTATCGAGCAGATGCGAAGCGTCGCGGGCATCGGTCGGCAAGGGGAAGCTCCTTCAGGCGGTCGCCGGTCGGCGAAGATCGCGCAGACTAACCCGTCCGGCGGCACGCCGCTCGCGCCGATGGACTATTCGTCACTATAGCGCCGCGCTCGCGCCGGGTACTGAATGGCCAAAATGTCTATGGCGCCGACGGCACCGTCAACAGCGTAGAAGATCAAGTAGCCATACTGCCGCGTCACCGACTTGCGAACGCCGGGCGCGTCCTGCCTGCGGCCTTCTCGGCGATGATACGGATCGCAGCATCGATCGCCTCCCGTACTTTCGTGCCCGCAGTCGGAGTCAGGGACCGGAAGTGATCGGCGATTTCGGCAAGCTCGCTCAGCGCCTCGGCGTTATACCTGACCCTCACGGATCGAAGCGGCGGAAGACGGCCTCGACCTCGGCATCGGTACCAAATTCGCCACGACGGGCCTGCGCGAGACGGCGCTCAGTCACGGTACGGTATTCCGGGGCCATCACCTCGGAAGGTCGGCCGTCTACGGTCGCAACTGCGGCGCGGCGCGCGGGATTGCCGACGCTGGGGGTGCCGACAATGAAGCCGACCGTGCGATTGCCGCGTCGTGTCATGATGGGACGATAATCGTTTGCCTAAGCAGAGGAAAGCCTGGGGAGGCGGCTGCGGAGAGAGATTCTCGTGCCGCACCAATGGCCGGTGGCCTGCCGCTCCGGTTATCCGAACCGGGCCGCCATCCGGCTCATCCCGAGGTTCTTGAACTGAAGCTCGCGGTTGCCGATTCGAACGTCAGGTCTGCTCAGGGTAGGATCGGCTTCCGTCCATCGCCCGCCACCTGCGAACGCTGCCAGTTGTTCGAAAACAACCTGCCGTCCCGATCGGCTCCAGCTTACACATCGGATGCCAGGTTAGCAAAAGCCCGGTCGGCCTCGACGCTGACGGCTGGTCGCAGATCGCCGCTGCCGCGAGGCCGGTCGACCCCTCCGTTCGGGTGGCCGGCCCGACAGACGCTAGAAATTCACCTCGTGGCCGCCTTTGAGCGACAGGATCTCGCGCGCCTCGTCCGGCGTCGCGACGGCGAGCCCGAGCCCCTCGACGATCTGGCGGACACGCCTGACCTGCACGGCATTGCTCCCGGCAAGCTTGCCCGGCCCGTCCCAGAGCGAATCCTCGAGCCCGACCCGGACGTTGCCGCCCATGGCGGCGGCGATGGCGGCAATGTTCATCTGGTTGCGCCCGGCGCCCAGCACCGACCAGCGATATTGATCGCCGAAGAGCCGATCGGCCGTGCGCTTCATGTGCATCACGTCCTCGGGATGGGCTCCAATGCCGCCCTGCAACCCGAAGACCGTCTGGACGAACAGCGGCGCCTTCACCAAGCCACGATCAAAGAAATACTTGAGGTTGTAAAGATGGGCCGTGTCGTAGCATTCGAACTCGAAGCGCGTGCCGTTGCCGGCGCAAGTCTCGAGGATATACTCGATCTGCCCGAAGGTGTTGCGGAAGATGATGTCCTTGTTGGCGAGGTAGGTGCGCTCCCAGTCGTGCTTCAGGTCCTTGAAGCGGTTGAGCATGCCGAACAGGCCGAAGTTCATCGAGCCGAGGTTGAGCGAGGCGACCTCGGGCTTGAAGGTCGCGGCGGGCCGCACCCGCTCTTCGATGGTCATCGTGGGCGCCCCGCCCGTGGTGATGTTGACCACGCAATTCGAGCGCTGCTTGATCACGGGCAGGAAGCGGGCGAAGGCCTCCGGCGTCTGGTCCGGCTGGCCGGTCTCGGGATTGCGCGCGTGCAGGTGGACGATGGCGGCGCCGGCCTCGGCCGCGCCGATGGCCGCGTCGGCGATCTGCTGCGGGGTGACGGGGAGATGCGGGGACATCGACGGCGTATGGATCGCACCCGTGACCGCGCAGCTGATGATGACTTTGTTCGCGGCCATGAGGCCCTCCTTGTTGTATCGACTCCGCCCGCTCAGAGCGACTCGACGTTGCCGTCGACGCCGAGCGACTGGCCTGAGATATTGCGGCCCGCGGGAGATAGCAGGAACAGCACCATGGCGGCGACATCCTCCGGTCCGGTCATGCGGCGCAGCGAGATGCGATCGAGATATTCCTTTTCCATGTCGCCATAGGGAACGCCGACCTGGGCGGCGCGGTCGCGGATCACGCCCTCCATGCGCGGGCCGCGGATGATGCCGGGCAGGATGGCATTGACCCTGATGCCGGCTGGCCCTAGCTCCTTCGCGAGGCTTTGGGTGAAGCCGATCACGCCCCATTTGGCGGCCGAATAGGGGGTGCGGAACGCATAGCCATAGCGTCCCGCCGCCGAGGACAGGTTGACGATCGCCGCGTCGCCGGAGCTCTTGAGCAGCGGCACCGCGTGATGGGTGCATAGGAACTGCCCGGTGAGGCAGACGTCGATGGTGCGGCGCCAGTCGGATGGCGAGATGTCCTCGACGCCGCCCGTCGGCCCCGCGATCCCCGCATTGTTGATCAGCGCGTCGAGGCCGCCAAGCGTGCCGGAGACCTCGTCGAACAATGCTGCCACCTCCTCGTCGCGCGACACGTCGCAAAGGCTCGTGCCGTGGTCCGGATGGCTTTTGCAGAAATCGGCGAGATGCGTTTCGGAAACGTCGCAGACATGAACCCTGGCGCCGTTCTCGATGAGGAGATCGGCGATCGCGCGGCCGATGCCGGAGGCGCCTGCAGTCACCAAGACGCGGAGGCCCGGGGTGAGCGTGATTCCGGCCATGACTGAGTCCTTGCAGCTTGAGGTCATGCGTCTCTGTCGCGCAGGGTGATGACGGCCGAGAGCACCACCGCGCCGAAGAGGATCGCACGGATCGCATAGGGCAGGGTGGTGCCGGCCAGCAAGGTCTGCAGCGCCGTCAGCAGCAGCACGCCGCCGATCATCCCGATGTAGCTACCGCGCCCGCCGGTGATCAGCGCACCGCCGACGACCACGACCGCGATCGACGGCAGCAGATATTCATCGCCCATACCGAGGCTCGCCTGGCCCGAGAAGCCCGACAGGAGGCAGCCGACCAGCGCCGAGCATAGTCCCGAGAGCATATAGACCATGACAATCGTCGCGCCGGTCGGCACGCCGGAGAGCCGCGCGGCCTTGAGGCCGTTGCCGATCGCATAGACCCGGCGGCCGAAGACGGTGCGCCCGAGCAGCACGATCGCACTGGCCACGAAGGCGATGATGAGAGGTACCACGGGGGTCACGCCGGCGACGTGTCCGGTCATCAGCCAGCGCAGGCCGGGCGCCGAGAATCCGTCCGGCGTGCCGCCCGAATAGACGAGTGCCGCGCCCTGCAGCATACCGTTCATAGCGAGCGTCATGACGATCGGCGAGATGCCGAGCGCCACGATCCCGATTCCGTTGAGGAAACCCGCGCCGAGGCCGATGACGAGCGCCACCGGCACCGCAAAAAGCATGGCGGCGTCCGACCCCTTCATCAGGCCGGCGGCGACGATGCCGCAGAAGGCGATCGTCCAGGGTAGCGAAAGATCGAGGCCGCCGGTCAGGATCACCGTGCCCTGGCCGAGCGCCAGGATCGCCAGGAAGCTGGCGAGGACAATCAGCGAATCGTAATAGGTCCAGGACAGCAGCGTGCTGCCGAGCACGAGCTGGGTCGCGATCAGCACCAGCACGAAACAGGCGAAGGCGGGCAGGATGGTGCGCAGTTCCTCGGCGCGGCGCGTCCAAAAAGGCGGCTTGCGGTAGTCGGGCGTCGGGGTTGGGAGAACCAGGCGGTGCTCGGTCAGCGCGAGCTGGCGCGGCAAGCGGCCCTGGCGCCGCGCCGCGACCCGGCGCGCGATCGTCCGCAGGGTGGTGGCGAGGACCGAGGTGCGGGTGAGCGAGGCGCCGAGCACGGCCAGGATCAGGATCGTGCCCTCGACGATGGAGGAATAGAAGGCGGGCACATTCAGCACGAGCAGGATGTTGACGACCATCATCAGCACATAGGCGCCGAAGATCGTGCCGACGGGACCGCCGCGCCCGCCGCCGAGCAGCGTGCCGCCGACCACCACTGCGGCGAACATCTGCAGCAGCATCGGGTTGCCGACGAGCGGATCGCCCGAACCGGTCTGGGCACTGATGAAGAGGCCCGCGAGCCCGTAGAGGCCGCCCGCGAGCACGTAGACGAAGAATTCGGCCGTGCGGATGCGGAGGCCCGCGGCGCGGGCGGCGTCGCGATCCGACCCGATGGCGTAGACGGCCTTGCCGAACACCGTGTTCCTGATCAGCGCCCAGGCCGCCATCAGCGCGAGAAGCAACATGCCGGCGGCCGGCAACAGCCCCGGCACGGCGTCGGACACGAAGGCCTGGCTGAAGCCCGCCGGGATCTGGCCGCCCGGCTTCTCCATGACGAGCAGCGTCACGCCTTGCAGGATGAACATCGTGGCGAGGGTCACGACGATCGGCTGCAGTCGCAGCACCACGATGAAGAATCCGTTGAAGGCGCCGGCCGCGGCGCCGATCAGAAGTCCCGCGGCCGACCATGCCAGAATGCTGGCCGGCGCATCCTGCATGTGACTCGCGAGCGTCACGTTGACGAGCGAGATCACCGCCGCCGCCGACAGGTCGAAGCCGCCCGACAGCACCACGATCGTCTGCCCGATCGCCGCGATGGCGAGCGTGGCGCCGCCGGTAATCAGCGTCGAGATCTCGTAATAGCCGAGCGATCCGCTGAGCAGGCGGATCAGCGCCAGACAGATGAGCAGGGCCGCCGCCGCAATCAGCGACCCGCGGTGTCTCGCCAGGCGCAGCCGGCGCGGACGGCGCACCGCCGCGTCGCGGGGCTCGAGGGCGGCGCTCATCAGGCCGACTCCAGCAGGGTCGAGCCGCCCCCGAGGGTGGCGCGCAGGATGGCGTCTTCCGTGAGCGCCGAGCCTTCGAGCCTGGCCGCCACCCGGCCGCGGTAGAGGACGAGGACCCGATGGGCCAGATGATCGAGTTCCGCGATCTCGGTCGAATGGATCAGCACCGCGCCACCCGCCGCCGCATAATCCCGGATCAGCGCGTAGATCTCGTGCTTGGTGCCGACGTCTATGCCGCGGGTCGGGTCGAACAGGAGCAACACGCGGCTTTGCGCGAACAACCATTTGGCGATGGCGATCTTCTGCTGGTTGCCGCCTGAGAAGGCCTTCACCGCCGTCCACAGCGCCCGCATCTCGACGTTCAGGCGGCCGAGCGTGCGGGCGACCTCGGCCTCCTCGCGCGCCTCGTCGATCAGGCCGTTGCGGGCATAGCGCTCGACGACGGGCAGCGACACGTTGCACCGGCCATCGAGCTTCAGGAACAGCGCCTCGGTCTTGCGGTCCTCCGGCACGAGGCTGATGCCGATCCGTCCCTCGACCGCATCGCGCGGCGAGGTGAAGGTCACGGGCCGGCCGTCGATCCTGATCTCGCCGCGGCTCTCCTCCATGCCGAAGAGGGCGGAGAAGAGCTCGATCTGCCCCATGCCCTGCAGACCCGCGACGCCGAGGATCTCGCCGGCGCGGAGTTCGAAGGAGACGTCGGCGAGGCGCCGATCGGTCGCGATCTCCGACACGGAGAGCACCGGTTCGCCGAGCAGAGAGGGGACCGGGGGCTTGGGCGGGAAGGACCGGTCGAGGTTCCGGCCGGCGATCATGCCGATCAGCGCCTCGTCGGTGATGTCGGCGAGCCTTTCCGTCGCGATATGCCGGCCGTTACGCAGCACCGTCACGCGGTCGCAGAAGGCGCGCACCTCGCGCATGCGATGGGAAATGAACACCACTGTGACGCCTTGCCTCCTGAGTCCCTCGATCAGGCCGCCGAGCCAGTCGATGTCGCGGCCCGAGAGCGTCGAGGTCGGCTCGTCGAGGAGCAGGATCTCCGGGCGGCGGAACAGGGCGCGAGCGATCTCGATCTTCTGCCGTTCATTGAGGTCGAGGTCGCGGACATCCGCGTCGAGGTCGATGGCGGTGAGGTCGAGGGCATCGAGATGGGCGCCGACCTGGCGCCGCGCTTCGCTCCGGCGGATCTGCCCGAAGCGCGTCGGCGGATAGGGCAGGAGCATGTTGTCGAGCACGCTCAGGTCGCGCACGAGCGTGAGCTCCTGAAAGGCCGTCTGGATGCCGCGCGCGTGGGCGGCGCGCGGGCTGTCGAGGTTCGCCTCCTCGCCGGCCATCAGGAACCGGCCGGTGGTCGGCAGGATCAGGCCCGCGAGCAGCTTGACCAGGGTCGACTTGCCGGCACCGTTCTCGCCGAGCAGCGCATGCGTCTCCCCGGCCAGGACGTCGAAGGAGACATCGTTGACCGCGACCGTGGCCCCGAACACCTTGCGGATGTTGCGGGCCGCGACCGCGGGGGACACGGTCGCCTGAGCGCCCGTGTCGCGCGAGGCGAGGCTCACGGCCTGCGCCCGGCTCTCACATCTCAGGCTGACCCACCAAGGCGGCCGGCAGGCCGAGTTCCGGCGTCTCGGCCGAATAGATCGAGGCGAACCAGCCCGGGTTCGAGACGAGCGCCGGCTTGAAGGCGTTGCAGCCGGCCTTCATCTCCGCCCACGTGCCTTCCTGGCAGAGCTTGATCGTCTCGTTGGTGACGAGGGGGAGCGGCAGGACCGTGTCCTTCGCGACGTCCTTGCCGTCGAGCTTCTCGACCGCGAGCTTCAGCGCCAGGCCGCCCGAATAGGGAGGCGAGGCATAGGAGATGCGGGGCGCGCTCATGGGCTTGTAGGTGCCGTTCGAACCCTCCGCGTCGGTGCCGGCGGGCAGCATCTGGATACGGCCGCCGTTCGCGCCCTCGCCGGCGCAGGGCTTTAGCTTGTCCGAGGCGATGCCCGCCTCGATCTCCATCGTATTGGCGGTGTAGCAGCCGACCTGCGTCCAGAGGCCGTCGATCTCGTTCCATTTGCGGGTGGCGAGGATCTTGGAGAGTTCGGTGCGGGCGACGGCCTGGCTCCACATGCCGATCGCCTCGTTGACGACCTTGATGCCGGGGTATTTGGCGAAAACCTCTTTGGCGGCTGCGGTCCGCAACGTATCGACGGACGTGCCGGGCACGCCGGTGATGAGCACGATATTGCCCTTGCCGTCGAGCTTCTTGGCCAGCCACTCGGCCGTCGCTCGCCCGGCCTCGGTCTGGTCGATATGGACGTTATAGGCGCAGGGCTCGGTGATCGCGGCGTCGTAGGCGATGACCATGACGCCCTTGTTGCAGGCGTTCTTGACCGCGCCGTTCAGCGCCGTCGGTGAAATCGGATAGACCACGATCGCCTTGGCGCCGGCCTGCACCATGGCGTTGATCTGCTGGATCTGGCGCTGGGCGTTCGGGCCCGCGACCTGGACCTGGAGGTCGACCTTGTCGGCGAGCTCCTTGCTCGCCGCCATGGCCTTGACCATGTTGGCGGCCTCGCCCTGCCAGTCGTTGCCGATATAGCTCATCGACAAGTAGATCTTGTACTTGTCCTTGGCCTCGGCCGAGTGGCCAGCCAAGAGGCCCGCCGCCAGCACGGCCGTGCCGAGCACGCAGGACGTCCGTCTCCACGCCATCATTCTCTCCTCCCTCGTCGGCTCGCCGTGGAACGGCGGCGTCGCTTGGCTCCGTCGCGAGCCTGTTTTTGTGTGTTTTGATCATAGATCAAAGATCAGATCTTGTGCAAGCCTGCGGTCGGGTCTTTCATGGCGGTGCGAAGCTGCGGACGACGCGGGTCGCGCGACGCCCCGATGAGGGGGGCACGGGGGCATGATGAGCGACGTCCGAGCCCGAACACCGCTATCGGTGGTCCGCATCCAGCGCGCCACCATGCAGGAGGATGTCTACCGGCAGGCGAAGGAACTGATCCTGAATGGGGAACTCGCGCCCGGGCAGTCGATCACGATCCAGTGGCTGGCGGATGCCTTCGGGGTCAGCGCCATGCCGGTGCGCGAGGCGATCCTGCGGCTGACGGCCGAAAAGGCCCTGACGGTCGTGGCCGGACGCAGTCTCGGCATCCCGCCGCTGTCGCGCGACCGTCTCGCCGACCTGACCCGGACGCGGCTCGAGCTTGAGGCGCTGGCGGTGTCCTGGGCGGTTCCGAACCTCGGCGCCGAGGCGCGCTCACGGCTCGACGGCCTGATCGCCGAGATGGACAACATCAAGCCCGACAAGGAGGCGCGGAAGGTCTATCTGCGGGCCAACCGAGAGTTCCACTTCACCCTCTACCAGGCGAGCGGGTCCGAGACCATGCTCGGCATCATCGAGAGCCTGTGGCTGCAGATCAGCCCCTATTTCAACCTGCTGCAGGAGCGCGGCAATTTCGTCGTTTCGAACCGTCACCACAGGGCGCTGGTCGACGCCCTCGGGGCGCGCGACCCGGCCCGTGCCGTCGAGGCGGTGCGGGCCGATATCGGCGACGCGGCCTCGGTGCTCGCTTCGATCCTGGCGTGACCGCGCCGCGCTATCGACGCCCGGTCACGCCGTGCGCACCTCGATGTCGTCGTAGCGGTTGAGGCGATAGACCAGATAGGAGATCAGCCAAGCGACGATGAACACGCCGACGATGACGTAGCCGAGGATGCCGAAATTGTCGTTGAGCGACCCGATCGCGCCCCAGAAGCCGCCGCCGTCGCTCAGGCCGAGCTTGTCGCCGATGAGGTTGAGGGCTTCGAGGCCGCCGACGATGACCGCGACGACCACCGAGACGGCCGTGATGGTGAGGTTGTAGTAAAGCTTGCGGATCGGTTTGACGAAAGCCCAGCCGTAGGCGCCCAGCATCAGAATGCTGTCGGTCGTGTCGATCAGCGTCATGCCGGCGGTGAACAGCGCCGGGAACACCAGGATCGACCAGATCGACAGGCCTTGCGAGGCCTGGGTGGCCGAAATGCCGAGCAGGCCGACTTCCGTGGCGGTGTCGAAGCCGAGGCCGAACAGCAGGCCGAGCGGATACATCTGCCAGCTTCGGGTGATCACCTTGAAGAAGCGGCGGAACAAGCGCCCCAGCAGACCCCGGTCTGCCAGCACGAGGTCGAGATCTTCCTCGACGAACCGGCCGCCCCGCTTCACCGTCTGGAACGTCCGATAGACGGAGATCAGTACGAGGATGTTCACGAAGGCGATGGCGAACAGGAAGAAAGCGGAAACCAGGGTCCCGATGACGCCGCCGACCGACTTGAAGGTGTCGAACTGGGTTTGCAGCGCACTCGCCGTCACCGCGATAGCCACCGACAGCCCCACCACGATGGTGGAATGGCCGAGGGAAAAGAACAGCCCGACCCCCACCGGCCGCTTACCCTCCTGCATCAGCTTGCGGGTCACATTGTCGATCGCCGCGATATGGTCGGCATCGAAGGCGTGCCGCAATCCGAAGCTGTAGGCCAGCATCGCCGTCCCCAGCAGCACCGGGAAATCGTGAAAGGCCACCAGCGCCCAGGCCCAGGCCGCCACGTTGAAACCCAGCAAAAGCACGTAGATGCCCACGACCTTGCCCCGGATCCGGTCCCCGGCATCGTCGAAGAGTGTCGAAAGCCTCGCGATCATATCTCGTCTCCTCCGGAGGCCCGGGCCGTCCCGATCGGCCGACCCTATCAGGGCCTGGGACGAGCATGAACGTGGTTTTCGTCTCCTTCGCGGACACATTCTCCCGAGGCGGGGGGCCAACCTGAATCCGCAGCCCTACTTTGCACAAAGCGCCGAATTCAAGTTAACGCGCCAAGGCAACACCATCCGCTCATCCCGGCGAAAAGACCCGTATCGAAACCCATCCGTCAACCCGAGTCGGAGCCCTGCTTTGGCGCGAGCGGTGGTTGACTCTTCCTCTCGCATAGGAACAAATCATGAACATAACAATGTTCGTGCCGAGTCGCGAGGTGTCATGTCGTCAGGTCGCTCAATCGTCATCGAGGAGTTGCGCACCCACCTCGACTGCCTCGAGGCAGAGAAGGTCGGCCTGCGAACGACCTTGCCGTTCGGGGTGGCCGAGATCGACGACCGCCTTCCGGGAGGTGGGCTGCTGGTCGGCGCCCTGCACGAGGTGTCCGGCGGAGAAGGGGACATGGCCTATGGTGCCGCCGCGACGCTGTTCGTGGCGGGCGTCCTCGCCCGGCTGAGTGGCCCGGTCCTCTGGTGTCTGATGCGGCCCGATCTGTTTGCCCCGGCCCTCGCATCGGTGGGGCTGCATCCGGATCGGGTGATCTATGTCGAGGCCGGCGACGGTCGGACGGTCCTGCTGGTGATGGAGGAGGGCCTGAGGATCCGCGGCCTCGCGGGTGTCGTCGGCGAGACCGACAGGCTCGATCTCACCGCCTCCCGCCGTCTCCATCTCGCGGCCGAACGATCCGGCGTCGTCGCCTTCGCGGTGCGGCGGTGGCGCTCCCGGGCCGCGGCCGACAAGGCCGGCCATTCGGCCGCGGTCACCCGGTGGCGGATCACGGCGGCGGCATCGGTGCCACTGCGGACCCCCGGCATCGGGCGAGCCCGCTGGACGCTCGATCTGCTCCGCTGCCGGAACGGAATGCCCTCGACCTGGATCATGGAGGCCTGCGATGCCGAAGGGCGTCTCGCGGCGAGCCGTTTCCCTCGTCCTACTGAGCTGGCCGACCGATCGGCTGCGGCGGGAGCGAGGGCGCGCCTCGCTGCCGGCTGACAAGCCGCTGGCGACCGTCGAACGGGACGGCTCGCGCCGGATCGTCGCGGCCATGGATTGTGTCGCGCAGGGGTTCGGGCTTCGCGCCGGAATGCCGGTCGCGCAGGCCCGCGCGCTGGTTCCGGATCTCGTCGTCGTCGATGCCGATCCGGCGCGCGATCTCGCCGCTTTGCGCCGTCTCGGCGAATGGATGCTCCGGCGCTACAGCCCGATCGTAGCGCTCGATCCGCCGGACGGTCTGCGGCTCGACGCGACCGGCTGCGGCCATTTTTTTTCCAGTGAAGCCAAGATGCTCGCCGACATGATGCGACGCCTTGCGGCGGCCGGCATCGCGGCGCGCCCCGCCATGGCCGGGGCCTATGGTGCGGCCCATGCCGTGGCGCGCCATGGGCCGTCTCCCCGATCGATCGTCGCGACAGGGACAGAGCCGGCAGCCCTTGCGCCTCTGCCGATCGCCGCCCTGCGGCTCGATCCATGGATCGTGGACGGCCTTCGGCGGCTGGGCTTCGACCGTATCGGGCAATTGCTCGACGTCCCGCGCGCTCCCTTCGCCCGGCGCTTCGGGCCGGATCTCTACCGTCGACTGGATCAGGCGCTCGGCCTTGCCGCCGAGCCGATCGAGCCGATCGAGCCCGTCGGGATGTCGATGGTGCGGCGAGCTTTCATCGAGCCGGTCTGGACGCCCGAACCTCTCGCCCGTGCGATCGGCCATCTGGCCGAGGCGCTGTGCCGGCACCTGACCGCCGAAGGGCTCGGCGCGCGTCGTCTCGATCTCGTCCTGCATCGCATCGACGCCCGGATCGAGGCAATCCGGATCGGCATGGCCGCCCCCGTGCGCGATCCTATCCGTCTCGCCCGGCTGCTCTGCGACCGGCTCGATCGGGTCGATCCGGGTCCGGGCGTCGAGCTCATGGTGCTGAGCGCCCCCCTGGTCGAGCCGCTCGACGCGCGGCAGGTCGAGAGCGATCTCGCAGGCCATGAGGCTCCGCCCGATCTGACCGGGCTTGTCGATATCCTGTCCAATCGCCTCGGGTCGCGGCGGCTCTTCCGCATGGCGCCCATCGAGAGCGAGGTGCCGGAGCGCGGAGGACGGCGGCTCGCGCCGCTGGCGCCCCCGATGGGACGGACCTGGCCGGTCGACTGGCCTCGGCCGACGCGGCTCCTGACCCCGCCCGAGCCGATCGCGACCTTCGCCCTGCTGCCCGACCATCCGCCGGCGCAGTTCACCTGGCGCGGCGACCGCCATCATGTGGTGCGGGCCGACGGTCCGGAGCGCATCTTCGGTGAATGGTGGCGACGCGACGCGGAGCTCGTCGCCGTGCGGGACTATTTTCAGGTCGAGGACGAGCAGGGCGTCCGCTTCTGGGTCTATCGCGCCGGCGACGGCGTCGATGCCGCGACCGGCTCGCATCGATGGTTCCTGCACGGGCTCTTCGCGTGATGGATTACGCCGAGCTCCAGATCACCACGAACTTCTCCTTTCTGCGCGGCGCCTCGCATGCCGAGGAGCTGTTCGCGGCCGCGCGCCTGCTCGGCATCGCGGCACTGGGCGTCGTCGACCGCAACTCCCTCGCCGGCATGGTGCGGGCTCACGAGGCCGCCAAGACGACCGGCGTCCGGCTCGTCGTCGGCTGCCGGATCGATCTCGACGATGGCAGCTCGGTCCTCGTCTATCCGACCGACAAGCCGGCCTATTCGCGGCTCTGCCGGCTGTTGACCCTCGGCAAGGGCCGTGCCGGGAAAGGAGCCTGCCGCCTCGGCTGGAGCGACCTGGTCGCCCATGGCGACGGCCTGATCGCCGTCCTGGTGCCCGACGCGATCGATGCGAAGCTCGCGGGCGACGTCTCCCGCCTCAAGCGCGACTTCGGCGACCGCGGCTATCTGGCGCTGACGCTCCGCCGCCGGCCCGGCGATGCGGCGCGCCTGCAGAGCCTCGCCGATCTGGCGGCCTCGGCTCGCGTGCGGAGCGTCGCCACCAACGACGTACTGTTCCATTCGCCCGAACGACGCATCCTGCAGGACGTGCTGACCTGCATCCGCGAGGGATGTACGATCGACGACGCCGGCTTCCGCAAGCACCGCTTCGCCGACCGTCATCTCAAGCCGCCCGGGGAGATGGCGCGGCTCTTCACCCGCCATCCGCAGGCCGTTGCGGCGACGATGGAGATCGTGAGGCGCTGCAGCTTCTCGCTCGACGAGCTGCGCTATCAATATCCGAACGAGGTCTCCGAGCCCGGCGTCACCTCGCAGCAGGATCTCGAGCGGCTGACCTGGGAAGGCGCCGCCAGGCGCTTTCCCGGCGGCGTGCCGGCCAAGACGGCGCGGCTGCTGCGGCACGAACTCGGCCTGATCGAGACGCTCGACTACGCGCCTTATTTCCTCACCGTCAACGCTATCGTCCGCTTCGCCCGATCGAAGGGCATCCTGTGCCAGGGCCGGGGATCGGCCGCCAATTCCGCCGTGTGCTACGTGCTCGGCATCACCTCCATCGATCCGGAGACGTCGAACCTGCTGTTCGAGCGCTTCGTCAGCCAGGAGCGCCGCGAGCCGCCGGACATCGACGTCGATTTCGAGCACGACCGGCGCGAGGAGGTGATCCAGTGGGTCTATGACACTTATGGCCGCGACCGCGCGGCGCTCGCCGCCACCGTGACGCGCTATCGCTCACGCGGCGCCGTACGTGATGTCGGCAAGGCGCTCGGGCTGCCCGAGGACGTCACCGCCATGCTGGCCGGCCAGGTCTGGGGCTGGTCGATGGAGGGCGTGCCGGAGAAGAGCGTGACCGATCTCAACCTCGATCCGCAGGATCGACGCCTGCGGCTGACGCTCGATCTGAGCCGGCAGCTGATCGGTTTCCCGCGCCACCTCGGCCAGCATCCAGGCGGCTTCGTCCTGACCCATGACCGTCTCGACGACCTCGTCCCTATCGAGCCGGCCCGCATGGAGAAAAGGCAGGTGATCGAATGGGACAAGGACGATATCGACAGCCTGCGTTTCATGAAGGTCGACGTGCTCGGCCTCGGCATGCTCGGCTGCATGCGCCGGGCCTTCGGCCTGTTGAAGGAGCACAAGGGGCTCGGCCTCGATCTGGCGACGATCCCGGCCGAGGATCCCGCGACCTATCGCATGATCCAGCGCGCCGACACGCTCGGCACCTTCCAGATCGAGAGCCGGGCGCAGATGGCGATGCTGCCGCGCATGAAGCCCAAGACCTTCTACGACCTCGTCATCGAGGTCGCGATCGTCCGCCCGGGCCCGATCCAGGGCGACATGGTCCATCCCTATCTGCGCCGGCGCGAGGGCAGGGAGACTCCCGTCTATCCCAAGCCCGAGCTCGAGGCCGTTCTCGGCAAGACGCTCGGCGTGCCGCTGTTCCAGGAGCAGGCGATGCGCGTCGCCATCGATTGCGCCGGCTTCACCCCTGGCGAGGCCGATGAGCTGCGTCGCTCCATGGCGACCTTCAAGTTCACCGGCGGCGTCTCGAAATTCCGCGACAAGCTCCTCGCCGGCATGGTCGCCAACGGCTACGAGCTCGACTTCGCGGAGCGGACGTTCAGGCAGCTCGAAGGCTTCGGCTCCTACGGCTTTCCCGAAAGCCACGCCGCATCCTTCGCCCTGATCGCCTATGCCTCCTCCTGGATAAAGTGCTATCATCCGGAGGTTTTCTGCGTAGCATTGCTGAACGCCCAGCCGATGGGCTTCTACGCGCCGGCGCAGATCGTCGGGGACGCGCGCGACCACGGCGTCGAGGTCCGTCCCATCGACGTGAACGCCAGCCGGTGGGACTGCACGCTGGAACTTATGGGACAGGAGAGATTCGCTGTCCGGCTCGGCCTGCGGCTGAGCAAGGGCTTGGCCAATGCGGAGGGGGCGAGGATCGTCGCGGCCCGTGCCGACCATCCCTATGCCACGATCGAGGAGCTCTGGCGCCGCTCGGGCGCTACGGTCGCGTCGCTGGAGAAGCTCGCCGACGCCGATGCTTTCGCGGGCACGATGCGGCTCGCCCGACGCGACGCGTTATGGGCGGTCCGCGCCCTGCGCGACGACCCACTGCCGCTGTTCGTCGCGGCCGACCGTGAGCGGCTGCCGCAGCCGGAGATCGTCGAGGCGCCGGTCGCGATCCTGCCGATGACGGCGGGGGGCGACGTGGTCCAGGATTATTCCAGCATCGGCCTGACCCTGCGCCGGCATCCCGTCGCCTTCCTGCGCGAGGACCTTTCCCGGCAACGCATCCTGCCGACCTTGGCCCTGCTCGATACGCGCGACGGACGCTGGCTGACCGTCGCCGGCCTGGTTCTCGTCCGGCAGAGGCCGGGCAGCGCCGAAGGCGTGATGTTCGTCACGATCGAGGACGAGACGGGCGTGGCCAACGTGGTCGTCTGGCCCACGCTGTTCGAGCGCCAGCGGCGGATCATGCTCTCGGCCGGCATGCTCGCCGTCCACGGCAAGGTGCAGCGCGAGGGCGAGGTCATCCATCTCGTCGCCCAAAAACTCTTCGATCTCACCGATCTGTTGCGCAGCGTCGGGGAGCGCGACACGGCCTTCCCGCTACCGCACGGCCGCGGCGACGAGGCCCGCTCCGGCGGCGGTGGCGATCGCCGGGACGAGGCCACCCTTCGCAAGCCTCGCGACATTTACATACCGGATCTTCACATCGACAGCATCAAGGTGAAGTCGCGCAACTTCCGATGAACCGTCACCCTGACATAAGGGATCCTGTCCACCCGGCGGCCGCCCGCGCTCAGGCCGTGCGAAGATCCGGCACGAGGCTGACCGTGTGGTCGGCGAAATCGGCGTTCGGCAGCAGCGGATACCAGCCCGGCCGGCCTGGATCGCGGTCGTATGGATAGGCGCCGAGCGAGCGATAGAGCTCGGCATAGGTTCCAAGCTTGTCGCGATCGAGCTCGACCCCGAGGCCCGGCCCTTGCGGCACGGCGATGCCGCCGTCGCGGTAGCGCATCTTCCCGCCGGTGATGACGTCGCCGGCGAGGTGGTGGTAATGCGCGTCGGCCGTGAAGGTGAGGTTCGGCAGCACGGCGCCGAGATGCAGCATGCTGGCGAGCTGGATGCCGAGTTCGCCGGACGAATGAACCGCGATGCCGAGCCCGAACGTATCGCAGATCTGGGCCGCCCGGACGCAGGCCCGGATCCCGCCCCAGAAGGTCGTGTCGAGCAGGATCACATCGACCGCGGGGTCGCGCACGTTGGTGGCGAGCTGCTCGAAATCGATGACGATGGTGTTGGTGGCGAGCGGAATGCTCAGCTTCTCGCGCAGTCGCCGCATGCCGGCGAGGCCCCAGGTCGGATCCTCGAAATAATCGTTGCGTAATCCCTCGATGGCCTGGCCGAAGCGCAGCGCCTGTTCCACCGAGAGCGCGGCATTGGGGTCGTAGCGGAGCGCGTCGTCCGGAAAGGCCGCGGCCAGCGCACGGTAGCAGTCGAGTTCGTAATCGGGGTGGAAGACGCCGGCCTTCAGCTTGTGGGCCTTGAACCCGTGCTCTGCCTTGAGCGCGCGGGCATGGGCAACGAGCTGGTCGATCGTCCGCACCTCGCCCTGGCCGGTCTCGGGGTCGGCGTAGCGGTAGAACAGGTAGCTGGCGAAGCCGACTTCGTCGCGCACCTTTCCGCCGAGAAGCTGGTAGACCGGCACGCCGAGCTTGCGGCCGATGATGTCGAGGCAGGCGAATTCGAGCGCCGCATGCAGCTGGGTGCGGTTGTTGTAGAGCGACGCGGTGGGGTTGCAGATGGCAAACCGCATCCGGTTGAGGTCGAACGGGTCGTGCCCGACCAGATAGGATTTCAGCCCGGCGAAGGCCAAAGCCGCGCCCTCGCCGCCGCCGCCCATCTCGCCGAGGCCGGTGATGCCCTCGTCGGTCTCGACCTCGACGACGGTGCGCACGAACCGACCCCAATGCGCCCCGTTGCTGTGGCGAAGCGGCGCCTCGAGCGGCATCGTGACGGTCGTGGCCCGGATATCGGTGATCTTCATCGGAGCCTTCTTATCGGCCCGTCTCTATGCTCACAAGCCGGCGTCGGGGCACGGCATTAGTCGAGCGTCGGCAGCCGGCGGCATGGGCCTCATGCCCGACCACGCTCGATAGGAAAATATCGCCGGCCTTGGGCCCGCAATCCCTTGCGGTCAACCCCGGAGGGTTGCCTCGACCTGGCGACCGCCCGCCACGATGTCGCTCTGGATGGCGGCGCGCGCCTTTTCCGGATCGCGCTCGCGCAGCCCGGCGAGAACGAGATCGTGCCCGTAAATTCCCTGCTGCCAAGGCATCAGGCGAGGATAGAGCGCATTGAGCATTGGGCCGCTCCGGAGCCACAGGGTCTCGACGAAGGTCACAAGCGCGCGGAGTCGTGAGAATTCGACCAGCGTCAGATGGAAGGCGCGGTTCCATTCGAGCGCCCCGGGAATGTCGTCGTCCCTCTCCGCGGCCTCCAGTCGGGCGTGAATCTTGGCGAGGCTTTCGACCTCCAATGGCGTCGCCCGGCTTGCAGCGACGGCCGCGGCTTCACCCTCCAGGAGAACCCGGAGACGCCGGGTTTCGAGATAGGCCTCGAGCGACATGTCCGGGACGCTGAAGGCCGTATTCTGCTTGAGTTCCAGACACCCGCTCGACACGAGCTGAAGCAAGACTTCCCGCACGGGCGTCGTGGAAATGCCGAGCTCCGTGGCAAGGCTGCGAATCGTGATCCGGTCGCCGGGCTTCCAAGCGCCCGAGCTCAGCCGCCGGCTGATGAATCGTCGTGCCTGCGCCGCCAGCGGATCGCGGTTGACAGCCGAAATCCCTTCGGCAGCGTCAAGCCCAGCGATGTCCCGGAGCAGTATAGACATTGTCCGTCGCCTCCCGCGTGAGCCGTCGTGCTCCGGCCTTGCAAAGCCGCGATATATGATGCTTCACGATGACACCTCACGGTTGTCAAGGCTACATTATCCGTCGTGGTTCCATGGGGCGCATCGTGATGGAAACGAGTGCACGCTTTGGTGCGAGGGCTTCTTTGAAGTATCGCGAGCCGGCCCGAGGAGGATTTCCCCGCCATCGAAGGATTTCAACGTGCCGAGTGGGACCCGATCTTTTCGACCGGTCCGCGCTCCGTCATTCCGCGGCGCGCGCTTCGCTCGTCCCGGAATGGCAGTAGGAGAATAAGTCAGCGAGGGCGTCGCATCAGAGTTCGACCCAGCGCGTCTCGCGGGCCGAGCGATAGATCGCCTCGACCAGGGCCTGAATCTCCTCGCCGCCACGGAAATCGGGGCCTTTGTGCATGCCGCCCGCGATGGCCGCGAGGAAATCGCGCACCTCGATCGCCTTGAGATCGTTGAAGCCGAGCTGGTGGCCCGGCGCGACGCAGAAGGCGCCGTAAGGCTCGTGATCGGGTCCGGCGCAGATGGTGCGGAAGCCGCGCCGGCCGGTCTTGTCGTCGGTGAGATAGAGCTGAAGCTCGTTGAACCGTTCCTGGGTGAAGACCAACGAGCCCTTCGAGCCATAGACCTCGAAATCGTGCTGCATCTTGCGGCCGGTGGCGATCCAGCTGGCCTCGAGGCTCCCGGTCGCGCCGTTCTCGAAAGTGAGGAAGGCCCGTGCCATATCGTCGACCTCGATCGGGCGCGTCTCGTCAGCGCCCGCTCGCACCGGCCGCCGGCGGATCGAGGTCGCCACATCGCCCATCACCCGCGTGATGCGGCCGATGAGATGGGTGGCGGTGGCCAGGATGTGGCTGCCGATATCGGCCAGCGCGCCGCCGCCGCCGGCCGGATCGAGCCGCCAGGTCCAGGGCGCCGCGGCATCCGCCATGTAGTCTTCGGCATGGATGCCGCGGAACGAGCGGATCTCGCCGATCTCGCCGCTCGCGATGATCTCCTTGGCAAGTCCGATCATCGGGTTCTTCAGGTAGTTGAAGCCGACCTGGGTCGTCACGCCGGCCGCCTCCGCGGCTTTCGCCATCTCGGAAGCCTCGGCCGCGGTCGGGGCCAGCGGCTTCTCGCAATAGACGTGCTTGCCGGCGGCGATCGCGGCGAGCGCCATCTCGCGATGCAGCGTGTTCGGCGTCGTGATGTCGACGATCTGCACCTCGGGGTCGTCCAGGAGGTCGCGCCACCGGCCCGTCGAGCGACGGAAGCCAAGCGCTGCCGCGCTGCGGACGGCCGCTTCGGCATCGATATCGGCCAGAACCGCGAGGTCGATGTCGTAGGGCAGGTCGAAAACGCGCGTCGCCGCGGCGAAGCCGAGGGCATGGGCCTTGCCCATGAAGCCCGAACCGATGAGGCCTATGCCGAGCTTTGTCTTCCCAGGCATGACGTCTGCTCCCTGCCGGCCGCCGGGTGCGGCCTTTGCACGTCTCCCATCGCAGAAGACGCGATCCCGATCAATCGGCTGGAACTTGCTGGATCCTCTAGAGCACGATCGGTTTAGGTTGGATCGCTTCGCGATCCTAAACCGATGAACGTGCTCGCTCTTTTAATGCTGGAGCAGATCGGCAGCAGCCGATCATGCTCTAACCGCCGCCGCCAGCCGATTCGATCGCACCGTCATCGCCGACGCGGCCGATACGCGCATGGTGGCGAGCCTGTGGCCGAGCGCCGCCGCACGGGCGGCAAACAACCTGGGAGCGGGAACAAACAGGCGCGACCCAGCCGTCCCGCTCCCAAGGCCTCAAGGCCGCGCGGACATGTCCAAGGGCCTCGATTCGATCGACGCAAATCGTCGCGATCGATGCCGCAGATACGCGGCGGGGGAGCCGGGGTTTCGTCGCGACCGGGCTTTTTTCGTCGCCCGCCGATGTGCCGGCGGGTCGTCGTCATCGCGCCGATCTTCATCGCTCCCGCGGAACCGGAACGCGCGGACCGAACTTGTCCGATGCAAGGTCCGCGTCCGCCCGGCATCGCGCGCCGATCCTGGCGGGCACAAGCCTTACCGCCCTCTCCACGGCACCCGCCGCGGGATCGTTCATGGATAGACGGATGTCAGATCACACCTACCGGGTCATCGAGGTCGTGGGATCCTCGCCATCGAGCATCGAGGATGCGATTCAGGGGGCCGTCAAGGACGCCTCCGAAACGATCCGCAACATCGGCTGGTTCGAGGTCGTCGAAACGCGCGGCCACGTCGAGAACGGCACGGTGAAACATTTCCAGGTGACGCTCAAGCTCGGCTTCACACTCGACGACCGCGGCGGCGGCGCCTGAGCCGCGCCCAAATCGAAGACTCAGAGACCCAAGTCAGAGACACAAGTCGCTGAGACCCGGATGGTCGGCAGGCCGCGGCCCGGTTGGCCAATGATATCTGCGGTCGGCGTCGGCGATCGGCAGGTCGTTGATCGAGGCGATGCGCCGGCGCATCAACCCGTGCGCGTCGAAGGCCCAGTTCTCGTTGCCGTAGGAGCGGAACCACTGCCCGGAATCGTCGTGCCATTCGTAGGCGAAGCGGACGGCGATCCGGTCTTCGCCGAAGGCCCAGAGCTCCTTGATCAGCCGGTAGTCGAGTTCCCGTGCCCATTTGCGCTTGAGAAAGGCCACGATGGCCTCCCGCCCGCTGAAGAACTCCGCCCGGTTGCGCCACTGGCTGTCGGCCGTGTAGGCGCCCGAGACAAGATCGGGATCGCGCCTGTTCCAGGCATCCTCCGCCTTGCGCACCTTCTCGACGGCGGCCTCGCGCGTGAAGGGCGGCAGTGGCGGGCGGGTGGTGACGGTCGTGTCCATGACGTCTCGGCCGAGCTGGGATGCAGCTCACTTTGCGGGCCGCCACGGCATGAGGCAAGCCGCCACCGATAGCGATCGTCCGGCGAGGGTCGGGTGCCAGGCTGGTCTCTCGCAAAACACTATCGGAATGGCGATGCAATGCGTGACCTGCGCTGAAGGGTAGGCCGCCGCCGAAGTTCCGCAGCCTGCACGCGCGACGCTCGGTCAGTCCCCGGCAGCTTGGCATCACCAAGCGCCCTCGACTCGATCGGCGCCTCGTCTATATGTCCCGCGAGAGAGCCGACGCCGTCCGAGCGGAACGCGAAGGCGCATCGCGCGAGGCGACTCTGCAAGTAATTATAGGCCGTCAACGAAAGTTGACAGCTACGCGCGCGGGCGACATTGTCGACGGGCCGAAGGCGCGAACCTCCGGTGAGAGGCAGCCGTCGAAGATGCCTCAGGGAGGACGTGATGAGTGTCAGCAATTCCCGCATGACGGCGGTCGTGTGCCATGGCCCGGAGGATTATCGCGTCGAAGAAGTCGAGCGTCCGGCAGCCGGCCCGCGCGAGCTCGTCATCAAGATAACCGCCTGCGGCATCTGCGCCAGCGACTGTAAGTGCTGGTCGGGCGCCAAGATGTTCTGGGGCGCGACCCCCTGGGTCAAGGCGCCCGTCATCCCGGGCCACGAATTCTTCGGCGTGGTCGACGAGATCGGCGAGGGCGCCGCCGAGCATTTCGGCGTCAAGGCGGGCGACCGGGTGATCGCCGAGCAGATCGTCCCCTGCGACCGCTGCCGCTATTGCCGTTCCGGCAAATACTGGATGTGCGAGGTGCACAACATCTTCGGCTTCCAGCGGATGGTGGCCGACGGCGGCATGTCCGAATATATGAAGCTGCCGCAAAGCTCGCGCGTGCATAGCATCCCGCCCTCGGTCTCGACCGACGACGCGGCGATCATCGAGCCGCTCGCCTGCGCCATCCATACCGTGCAGCGCGGCGATATCCAGCTCGACGACGTAGTGGTCATCGCCGGCGCCGGCCCGATCGGCCTGATGATGGTGCAGATCGCCCATCTCAAGACGCCGAAGAAACTCGTCGTCATCGACCCTGTCTCCGAGCGGCGCGACCTCGCCAGGCGCTTCGGCGCCGACGTGGTGATCGATCCGACGAAGGAGAACGCGCTCGCCGTGGTGCAGGGCCTCACCGAGGGCTATGGCTGCGACGTCTATATCGAGGCGACCGGCGCGCCGATCGGCGTGACCCAGGGCCTCGACCTCATCCGCAAGCTCGGCCGCTTCGTGGAATTCTCGGTCTTCGGTAAGGAGACGAGCGCCGACTGGTCGATCATCGGCGACCGCAAGGAGCTCGACGTCCGCGGCGCCCATCTAGGTCCCTACTGCTACCCGATCGCCATCGATCTCCTGGAGCGTGGCCTCGTCACCTCCAATGGCATCGTGACCAACGAATACCGACTGGAGGACTGGGACGAGGCGATCAGGGTCGCGAACTCGCTCGACTCGATCAAGGTTTTGCTGAAACCCGCCGCCTGAGCCACTCGGGCGGGCAATCTGAGCGAGGCAGGGCGATCGGGTGAAGGTCGAAGGCCCCTTATCCGCCTCGTCTGCTTTCGCGTTCCGCGAAAGCCGGATGAGGGGTTGGTCGCCTAACACAAGCTTCGCCCGATCGTCTCGCTGAGCAGGGCTTCACCGAGGAGGTTCAATGGACCACGTCATCGGCGTCGACATCGGTACGCAGAGCACCAAGGCGCTCCTGGTCCGCCAGGACGGGACCATCGTGTGCCAGCACAGCCGCAGCTACGCGCCCGATACGCCGCGGCCCAACTGGGCCGAGCAATGGCCGCAGGTGTGGCTCGATGCCGTCGAGGCCTGCATCGCCGGTTGCGTGAAAAGCGCAGTCCAGCTGAACAATGGCGCGCCGCTCGGCCCCGAGCATATCAAGGCCGTCTGCATTTCGAGCCTCTACGGCGGCTCCGGCATCCCGGTCGATGCCGACATGAAGCCGCTGCATCCCTGCCTGATCTGGATGGACCGGCGAGCCGAGCCCCAGGTCGAATGGGTCAGGACCCATATCGACCTCGACCGGCTCCAGGCGATCACCGGCAACGGGGTCGACAGCTACTATGGCTACACCAAGATCCTGTGGCTGCGCGACAATCGGCCGGATCTCTGGGAGAAGACCCATCTATTCCTGCCGCCGAACGCCTTCGTGGCCCATGCGCTGACCGGCAAGGTCGCGGTCGATCATTCCTCGGCCGGCAATATCGGCGGCTTCTACGATGTCGACCGCCGCGCCTGGTCGGCTGAGATGCTCGACGTGCTCGGCATCCCGCGGAAGATGATGCCTTCGCGGCTCGTCGCCTCGACCGATACGGTCGGCGGCCTCCTGTCGCAATGGGCGGCGCGGCTCGGTCTGGCGGAAGGCACGCCGATCATCGCCGGCGGGGTGGACGCCGCCATCGCCACCTATGCGGCCGGCGTCGTCGGGCCGGGACAGCATGTCGCGATGATCGGCACCAGCATGTGCTGGGGCTTCATCGCGCCGACCGCCGATGCCGCCCATGGCCTGATCTCCATGCCCTATGTCACCAAGGCGCATGACGACCTCTATGTCTTCGGCGGCGCCAGCACGGCGGGGGCCTCGGTGTCCTGGTACCGCGAGCAGTTCTGCCAGGCGGAGGTCGCCGAGGGCCGCGCCAGCGGCCGCGACCCGCATGCGCTGCTGGAGGAGCGGGCGCAGCATATCGGCGCGGGCTCCGAGGGCGTCGTGTTCCTGCCCTATCTCATGGGCGAACGCTCGCCGGTGTGGGACGGGCAGGCGAGCGGCGCCTTCGTCGGATTGAACCTCTTCCACACCCGGGCGCATCTCTACCGTGCCGTGCTCGAGGGCGTCACCTTCGCGCTGCGCCACAACATGGAAGCCGGCGCCAGGGGCGCGGTATCGCTGGAGCCGAGGCTGATCGTCGTCGGCGGCGCCGCCTTCTCCGACCTCTGGATGCAGATCGTCGCCGACGTCACCGGCTATCCGGTCTTCACCATCCGGGAGAATGTCGAAGCGCCGCTCGGCGCGGCCCGGCTCGCGGCGCTGGGGATCGGGTTGATCGACCGCAACAGCCCGGACAAGTGGATCAATCTCGAGCCGCGCGCGACTCCCGACGTGGAGCGCAAGCGCCGCTACGACGAGGTCTTCGGCATCTACAAGGACCTCTATCCGGCTCTCAAGGACGCGATGCATCGGCTCGCAGCCTTGCGGGGCTGAGAGGATCATCGATGCGCAAGGCAATCGGGTGAAGCGTTCCGTGGCATTTCGACCCCTCATCCGTTCGTTGTGCAGCAATGGACGGATGAGGGGTCCTTTAGCGTCTCTCAATCGCCCCGCGTCGACGTAATTCTCGATTGATTAACCCTGCCGGGTCACAGTGAAGTCGGACATTCGGACGGCTCCCATGCGCAACACCTTGGCTTCCATCGGCGTCGCGACGCTCCTCGCCGGCTTCGGTCCGGCGCTTCATGCGCAATGCCTGCCCCCGACCTGCCTCGCAGGGCCGCAGGTGATCAGGCTGTCGCCCGCCGTGGAGGGCGGCGTCCCGCTGGTCTGGTCCTCGGGCCGAGGGAGGCTCGTGCCGGCGCCGAGCTACGGTCTGCCGGTCGTGCTCGGCCATAGCGTGCCGCTCGACGGGTTGATCGGGCGCCGCATTCTGCCCGTCGGCGCTTTGCCGCGGGCGGTGAACTATAACGCGCCGGATCGCTTCCCGAGCAGGACCGATCCGGGCCTCGTGCTGATGCGGCTGCCGCCGCCCGGCCATGGCAACCGGCGCGGCGACTATCCTTGAGCGAGCGGATCGGGCGAGCGCGGCAATAGGCCGGGCCCGCCGAGCCGGCCGGGAATCGTCATCACCGTGAAAATGCCTATATGGTGCCGGTGCGGTCCGACGTCGCCCACGGTCGACGGCCGTGTTCGGCTGAACGGGCCGGTGATCTTGCAAGGGTCGAAATACGCCGATGATCCCCAACGTTCTGTCCATCGCGGGTTCGGATCCGAGCGGGGGCGCCGGCATCCAGGCTGACCTCAAGACATTCTCGGCCCTTGGCTGCTACGGCATGGCCGCCTTGACTGCGCTGACGGCGCAGAACACGCGCGGCGTCTCGGGGGTGCACGCGCCGCCGGCGGAGTTCGTCGGCGCGCAGGTGGCCGCCGTCTTCGCCGACGTCAAAGTCGCGGCGGTCAAGATCGGCATGCTGGCGACGGGGGAGATCGCAAGGGCCGTCGCGGCCGAACTCGCAGTTCGTCCGGATGTGCCGGTGGTGCTCGATCCGGTGCTCGTCGCGACGAGCGGCGATAGCCTCGGGACGCCCGATGTCGTCGAGGCGATGCGGCGCGACCTGATGCCTCGCGCTACCGTCATCACGCCGAACCTGCCGGAGGCGGCGCGCCTCGCCGAGGAGGCGATCCCGCAAGACGAAGCCGGCATGCGACGGCTCGCGGAGCGGCTTTGCGCGCTCGGCGCCCGGGCCGCGCTGGTCAAGGGCGGCCATCTTACGGGATCCGATGCGGTCGACCTGCTGTTCGACGGCACCCGCCACTACACCTTCCGCGCTCGGCGGATCGAGACCCGCAACACGCATGGCACGGGCTGCACCCTGTCCTCGGCGATCGCCGCCTTTTTGGCACGCGGCTGGACGCTTTCCGAAGCGATCGCCGCAGCAAAGGACTATCTGACCGGAGCGCTGGCGGCCAGCAGCGTGCTCGACGTCGGCGGCGGCCACGGCCCCGTCCATCACTTCCACGCGCTCTGGCCCGCCGGGTCCGCCGAGAACCGATGAACGTCCAAGCCCGGACCGACGCCGCGACCGGCCCGCTGCCCGACGGCCACCCTCCCGTCAAGCCGCGCCGCATCGGCGTGCTCCTGACCAATCTCGGAACGCCGGACGCGACCGACTACCGGTCCATGCGCCGCTACCTCAACGAGTTCCTGTCCGACCGGCGCGTCATCGAGGTGCCGCGGGCGCTCTGGTTCCTGATCCTCAACGGCGTCATCCTGACCACCCGGCCGCGACGCAAGGGCAAGGACTACGACACGATCTGGAACCGCGAGCGCGACGAGAGCCCGCTCAAGACCACCACGCGCGCGCAGGCCGAGAAGCTGCAGGCCGCGATCGGCTCGGGCCTGCTCGGACCGCAGGGCTGCGAAGCCAGGGTCGAGTGGGGGATGCGCTACGGCAACCCTTCGATCAGGTCGGCGCTGGACAGTCTCGTCGCCGAGGGCTGTGACCGCATCCTCCTGGTGCCGCTCTATCCGCAATACGCCGCGGCGACGACCGCCACCGCCTGCGACAAGACCTTCGAAGCGCTGATGACCATGCGCTGGCAGCCGAGCCTGCGCGTTGCGCCGTCCTACGCGGATGATCCGGTCTATATCGAGGCGGTCGCCGCATCGATCCGGTCCGGTCTTGCCGGGCTCGACTTCGAGCCCGAGGTGATGATCGCCTCTTTCCACGGCATCCCGAAGGACTGCCTGCTCAAGGGCGACCCCTATCATTGCCAATGCGCCAAGACCTGGCGCCTTCTGGGCGACGCGCTCCGCCTGCCGCCGGAGCGTTTCATGCTGACTTTCCAGTCGCGCTTCGGCAAGGCCGAATGGCTCAAACCCTATACGGACATGACCATCAAGGACCTGGCGGCGAGGGGCGTGAAGCGGCTCGCCGTGGTCACGCCCGGATTCTCGGCCGACTGCCTCGAGACGATCGAGGAGATCGGTGGCGAGAATGCCGAATATTTCAGGCACGGCGGCGGCGAGAGATTCGCCCGCATCGAATGCCTCAACGACAGCTCAGGCGGCATGCGGCTCATCGAGGCTATCGTCAAGCGCGAGCTGATGGGCTGGGTTTGAGCCGCGACAGCCCTATTCGAGGCAGCGGGTATGGTCGGCGCCATCGGGCATCAACCCGAGCAATCGGTTCGCCAGGAGGCGGTGCAGCCGCGTCGGGCGGTCCGGATGGCGCAAAAACGGGTTGGGAAGGGCAGTGGCGAGCAGAACCGCCTGGCGGGCGTCGAGATCCTTTGCGGCGATATGGAAATCGCGCTGTGCCGCGGCCTCGGCGCCGAAGACGCCGTTTCCCCATTCGGCGATGTTGAAGTAATATTCGAGGATCCGCTTCTTGCTCCAGACGAGGTCGAGCACCAACGCCAGCGGGATCTCGATGGCCTTACGGAGATAGGATCGACCGGGCCATAGGAACAGGTTCTTGGCGACCTGCATGGTCAGGGTGGAGGCCCCGCGCGAGGGAACGCCGTGGCCGTGCAGCACGACGTTGCGCAGCGCTCCCCAGTCGACGCCATCGTTCCGGCAGAACTGCCCGTCCTCGGACAGGATGACGGCTGCCTTGAGGGCGGGCGAAACCGCGCCGAGCGGTACCCAGCGCCGATCCACCAGCTGGCCCGTCAGCATGCGAGCCATCATTAGGGTAGAGATCGGCCGCGTCACGCTGTCGACCACGATCCAGCCGGACAGCAGGGCCAGCGCCAGGAGGCCAAGCCGCAAAAGCCAGCGGCTGGCCCTCAACACGCCGGCGCCGACCGTGGAAAGCCTTTCGG
This sequence comes from Lichenihabitans sp., assembly GCA_965277115.1. Taxonomy (GTDB): domain Bacteria; phylum Pseudomonadota; class Alphaproteobacteria; order Rhizobiales; family Beijerinckiaceae; genus Lichenihabitans. The sequence goes on from CBDIBY010000009.1 coordinate 272,023, forward strand.
GCGGGATCCGAAGACGACGACGGGTGTCGGTGGAAAAAACGAATTCAGGTCGATGATGCAAACGGAACACGAAGGTTGCACGGGATAGGAGGACCTTTCACCCGGAGGCGGCCGACGCGCCAGCGACCGCCGCCGGGGTCAGCCGGAGAAGGTTACAGGCAGAAACACCTGATTTCAGTATCTTGCGTGCCCATCTTCACGCGTTTTGAACGCTGGCTGCGTGGCGTCCTTTCGCGATAATGGGGACGCTGGCCGTCAAGCATGATCGCATCGAATTCCATGCGGCGGCCCGGCGTCCATTGAAACCGCCGACCGGATACCGCATCTTGACGGAAGCGCATATGGGGTGCGCCACGACATGACAGGACAGAGCCACTGAACACCACGGGTCTCGTAGAAGCCGCTGTGCCGCTTCCCTCGGCAGTGGGTGCCTTGCCCGAAGCCGACCGCCTGGTTCGAAACATCCTCGATTGCCTCGACGACGCCAAGGCCGAGAATGTCGTCTCGATCAACCTGCTCAACAAGACGAGCTTGGCCGACGTCATGATCATCGCTAGCGGTCGGTCGAATACGCATGTCGGGGCCATCGCCGACCGTCTCCTGAGAGCCTGCAAGGATCTTTCCATCAAGACGCGCATCGAGGGTCTGCCGAACTGCGACTGGGTTCTGGTCGATGCGGGCGACGCGATCATCAATATCTTCCGGCCGGAAGTCCGCGAGTTCTACAACCTCGAAAAGATGTGGGGTGGCACGCGGCCCGAAGAGCGGCGGCTCGGCTGACGGCACGCGGATCATGCGGTTGATCCTGGCCGGGGTCGGCCGACTGAAGGCCGGTCCGGAGCGTGACCTTTGCGGCCGCTATCTGGTGCGGAGCCGCGCCATCGGCCGCGCGCTCGGCTTCGCACCGCTCGACGTCGTGGAGATCGACGAAGGCAAGGAGCGGTCGGCGGACCAGCGCCGGCGCAGCGAGGCCGAGCGGCTGGCGGCCAAGCTCCCGGCGGATGTGCCGATGACCGTGCTGGACGAGCGCGGGCGAGCGCTGACCAGCCGCGACTTCGCGGATCACCTGAAGATTGCGCGCGATCGGGGGGCGGCCGCCTTGGCCCTCGTGGTCGGCGGCCCGGATGGGTTCGACCCTGCCTTCCGGGCCACGGCCCGGCTGACCTTCGGCTTCGGCGCCGCGACGATCCCGCATCAGATCGTCCGGATTCTTCTCGCCGAGCAGGTCTACCGGGCCATGACGATCATCGCGGGCCACCCCTACCATCGGGATTAGGTCCGGATTTACTGACCGACGGCCTGCTGGATCCGGGTGGCGAGCAGCGCGATCGTCTTCGAATAGACCTGGCTTTTGTTCCATTGCAGCAGCACCGGCCAGTTGGGCTGGCCGGGTTCCCAGCCCTGACCGGCCTGCCAGCCATAGCTCTGCAGATACTTGGCCGTCGAAGCCAAGACGTCGGGGACGCTGTGGAGCAGGTCGCGGCGTCCGCTGCCGTCGAAATCCACCGCGAACTTGATGTAGGACGACGGCATGAACTGGGTCTGGCCGATCTCCCCCGCCCAGGCGCCGTGCATGGTGGAAGGGTTGAGGTCGCCGCGTTCGACGATGCGCAGCGCATCGAGCAGTTCCCCCTGGAACCGCTCGGACCGGCGGCAATCGTAGGCCAATGTCGCCAGCGACCGGATCGTGGAGAAATTGCCGATGACGGCGCCGAAATCGGTCTCGAGGCCCCAGATCGCGACCAGGACCGGCCCTTGCACGCCATATTGCCGCTGGATCCTGTCGAGCAGATCGCCGTGGCGGCGGACCATGTCGGCGCCCCGCTTGACGCGAGGCGGCACCATGCGCCCCGAAAACTGCTCGAAACTCTGCCGGAACACGCCCTGGCCGCGGTCGTGCTGGATCGTACTGCGGTCGTAGGTCAGGCCGTCGAGCGAGGCGTTGATGGCGCGTTGCGAGATACCCTGCGCCGCCGCCTCGCTTTTGAACTGCTCGAGCCATTGGGGAAAGCCGGCAGGATCGTTCGAGCAGGTCAGGGCCATCGCGGGCCCGGTGACGGCCAATCCGGCGACGAGCAGGGCGGCATGCAACAGCGTGCGGGTCGGGCGCATGAGACCTCGTGCAAAAACTGGAGCGGCCGGCCCAGCAGGGTCGGCCCATTCGCGACGCACGTTCAAGCCGCTTGCCCGAGCCTTGTCAATCCTGCAGCAGGCGCTTCAGCAGTTCGACCTCTTCGGCAAGCGTGACTTCCTTGCCGCAAAGCGCCTCGATCTTGCGGACCGCGTGCAGGACGGTCGTATGGTCGCGGCCGCCGAACCTGCGGCCGATCTCGGGCAGGGAACGCAGCGTCAGCGATTTCGACAGATACATGGCGATCTGTCGTGGCCGCACCACGGTGGCGGTGCGCCGCGCGGACAAGATATCGGCGCGGCTGACGTTGTAGTGGCTGGCAACCAGCTTCTGGATGTCCTCGATCTTGACGCGCTTGAGTTCCCGCGTCCGTACGAGGTCTCGGATGGCCGCTTCCGCGGTCTCCACCGTATGAGCGGTGCCGGAGAGTGTCGCGTGGGCCATCAGGCGGTTGACGGCGCCGTCGAGGTCACGCCCGTTGGTACAGATCGTCTTCGCCACATAGCTCAGCACGGCGGCCGAGAGCGTGAACCCGGGGTGCAGCAGCCGTGCGGCGTTGACGCGGACATCCAGGATCTTGAGCCGCAACGCCTCGTCGAGCGTTTCCATCTCGACGCAGAGGCCGCCGGCGAGCCGCGAGCGCACGCGCTCCTCCAGCGATTCGAGATCGGCAGGCGGCCGGTCGGCCGCGACGATGACCTGTCGCCCATCGTCGATCAACGCGTTCAACGTATGGCAGAACTCGATCTGGATCGATTTGCCCTGCAGGAATTGCGCATCGTCGATGATCAGGACGTCGATGCCGCGCAACTTCTCCTTGAAGGCGATGGAGTTCTGCGCCTTGAGCGCGGCCACGAAGCCGTACATGAAACGCTCCGCCGTCAGGTAGATCACCCGCCGGCCGCTCTCCGTCACGGCATGGGCCGTTGCCTGCAGAAGATGGGTCTTGCCGAGGCCCACGGCAGCATGGACGTAGAGGGGACTATAGAGCGGAGCGTCACCGGGCGCCGCCCCGACGACGCGCTGGACGGCCGCATGAGCGAGCCCGTTCGACTTTCCCAGGACGAAGCTGCCGAAGGTCAGCCGTCGGTCGAGCGGAGAACCGGCCAGAAGATCCGTCGAGCCGGGAGATTTCTGCGCCTCGCCGCGCAGAAACGGCGTGATCTCCGCGGAAAGTGCGGCCTGCCCCTTCGCCTCGGTCGTGTGTGCCGGATCGGCCGGCTCGCCCAAGCGCAGCGATTTGGCGGTTGTGCCGCGCTGCGCCGATGTACGCAACGACAGGACGACGCGCTTCACGAGGGGCGTCTCCGCCCCGAGCGCCGCCGTGATGCGGTCGACATAGTGGGACTGGATCCAGGTCTTCAAGAAATTGGTCGGGACCGACAGATGCGCCGTGCCGTCCTGGACGCGGTCGAGTTCGAGCCTCGCGAACCAAGCCCCGAACACGGCTTCCCCGAGTTCAGCCCGCAAGCGCCGGCAGCAGTTCGACCAGCATTCGCGAAGGGCGATACCGTCACCGGGCCGTTCCACGATCGCGCGCACCGGTGCGCCAATGTCTGAACCGGAAAGATCGGCAGCGTCTTCTGCCAAGCTTTGGCTGGCATCGAGTCGAGCTTTCATGATTGGTCGTTGTCTTTCTGGAAAGGGATGTTTGCCGCATCTCTGACCTGAAAAGAACTCGCAACACAGCTCCTCTATAGAGGCAACCCGTTCGCGGTGTCGCCGGGCGGACAAGCCGACAGCGGTGTCGAGTGGCCTCTCGACACTGCTCAGGCTTGTGGCCGAACCAGCAAAACCGAACTCAACGACCGACTTACGCTTTCGGAAATTCCAGCGGACCGCTCACGCGGGGCTTCGGCGAGCCGCGCCACCGACCGGCGATCTCACCCTAGCCCCGCGGGCGCGGGCATTGCGGCATCCACTCGCCAGTTTGCTTCCATTCTGGCGAGACACGCCAGTGCAAACTTGCCTCACTCCGCTTGAAAGACATTCCAGCATCCAAAACGACATTCCCCAACTAATACAACCGAGAACAGCCATAACCTGTACCAGTCATAGCCAAAGCTACGAACTTGAAGCCTACTTGAGGATCCGGGGTTGATTGCTCGCGGGAGACACGAATGTTCGTCCGCCAGAAAGGTCAACCTACACAGCGGGGACCGCGGGCGCAACATCCAGCCGTCATCAAAGAGTCAGATTCTGTCCGCGCCACCCCGCCGCGGATCGCGAGCCATCGTTGTGATGCATTGAATCTGCGACGGAATCGCGTCCGGGCTTCGCGTCATCAAAATGCAAATCATGACGGGCTCCCGGCCTCGAATCCTTGAGATTCGGCGCCGTCAATGGCCTCGTTTAGGACGGCGATTCGACGCTTAGCCGATAAGGCTTTGATTCTGCGCGTTAACCGATGCGCGGGCGGCGCCGATGGTAAAAACTATCCACCGTTTTCATTAACAATTTTTGAAAGATGAAGCTTTTCAAGGCGATCCGTGCCGGGCGAAGGGGCGTGCCACACCGCCCAGCCCTGCACACGAGCTCAAGCGTGATTCGGAGGGTCTCTGCAGCCACAGGCCGCTGACCGTCGTGGGGTGATCGGGACAACGGTCGGCCGGCGCTCATGGGACCTACGCGGATCACGCGCTCACGTGAAGAGCGAGCGAAGCTGGCCTATCAAGAATGAGCGCCGCGTTTCGGAGAGCCTGGCGAGGAACGTCTCGACCCAGCGATCGATGTCGTTCTTCTCGATCGTCGCGTACATGGCCTGGTGGCGCGACTGCCGCTCATCGAGCGGCATCTCGAGCGCGATCCTGATGGCCTGGGCCATGCCCTCGGTCTCGTGCGGATTGACGATCAGCGCGCTGTCGAGTTCGGCCGCGGCGCCGGCGAATTGCGACAGGACGAGGACGCCGGGGTCGTCCGGGTTCTGTGCCGCCACATATTCTTTGGCGACGAGATTCATGCCGTCGCGCAGCGGGGTGACGAGGGCCGCGGCCGAATGACGGAAGATGCCGGCCAGTTCCGGCCGGGAATAGGACCGGTTGATGTAGCGCAGCGGCGTCCAGGCGGCTTCGCCGAAGGTGCCGTTCACCTCGCCGACGAGCTCGTTCACCGTCTTTCCCATGTCGCCGTATTCGGGGATGTTCTCGCGGCTCTTGGGGGTCACCTGCAGCAGGATGACCCGGTTGCGCCACGCCGTCTCATGGTCGAGGAAGTGGCTGTAGGCCTCGATGCGGTGGATGATCCCCTTCGAATAATCCAGGCGGTCGACGCCGATCAGGAGCTTGCGGCCCAGGAGGCTGTCTCGCATCTCGCGGGAGAAACTCGAAGCCTCGGCCTCGACGGCGATCTGCGCGTAATCGCGCGTCTCGATGCCGACAGGAAAGGCGCCGATGCGCACGACCCGCCCCTCGAGCGCGTAGGCCGAGCCGTCACGGCCGACGCTGGCGCCGGTCATCGACAGGTAGCGGCCGTAATTGCTCTTGTCGTTCTCGGTCTGGAAGCCGACGAGGTCGTAGTGACTCAAGGCGCCGATACTCTGTTCCTGACGCGGGATGGTCATCAGCAGGTCCGGCGGCGGGCAGGGGATATGCAGGAAGAAGCCGATCGGGTTGTTGCAGCCGCGCGAGCGCAGCTCTCGCGCCAGCGGGATCAGGTGATAGTCGTGCACCCAGATGACGTCGTCGGGCTGCAGGAGCTTGGACAGATGGTCGGCGAAGAGACCGTTGACGCGCAGATAGCCGGTCAGGTCCGAGCGATTGAACTCGGCAAGATCCACCCTGTAGTGCAGGATGGGCCACAGCACCCGGTTGGCGAAACCGTTGTAATATTCCTGGTAATCGGCAGCCTGCAGGTCGATCACCACATAGGTCACCTGGTCGCGCTGAACGACCGTCGGCTCGACGTTTATGTTCTCGTCGACCTTGCCGCTCCAGCCGAACCAGACGCCGGGACGGTTCTTCAACGCCGCGTGGACCGCCACCGCGAGGCCGCCGGGCGGCGGCGGTTGCCCCGGCTCCGGAACGGTGACCCGGTTGGAGACGATTACAAGTCGCGGCACCAGGCGTCCTCCCAGCTCACGGACAGGCGCATCGCGGTATTGATGATGCCGGCCATCGAATAGGTCTGCGGGAAGTTGCCCCAGAGCTGTCCGGTCACCGCATCGAGGTCTTCGGACAGGATGCCGAAGGCGTTGCGGTGCGACAGGATGTCGAGGAAGCGCTCGCGCGCCTCATCCTTGCGGCCGATCTGGACCAGCGCGTCCACATACCAGAAGTTGCAGACCAGGAAGGCCGTCTCGGGCAGGCCGAAGTCGTCCTCGGCCGCGTAGCGCATGATGCGGCCATCGCGCATGAGCTCGCGACCGATGAGGTCGCAGGTCTTGACGAAGCGCTCGTCGCGCGGATCGATCAAGCCGAACTCGGGCAGCAGCAGGACGCTGGCGTCGAGGTCGGGCAGGCCCCAGGCGCCGACGAGCGCCTGGCGCTCCTCGCTCCAGGATTCCTGCAGGATGCGGCGCTTCACGCGGTCGGCGTCGCTCTTCCAGATGCCGGCTTCGGTGCGCAGACCGAGATGGGCGGCGATGCGCGCGAGCCGGTCGCAGGCCGCCCAGCACAGCGCCGCCGAATAGGTATGGACGCGCTTCTTGCCGCGATATTCCCAGATCCCCGCATCTGGCTCGAAGGCGAATTTCGCCGCCTGGCGGCCGAGCATTTCGAGGCGCCGGAAGAGCGCTTCGTCGCCCATCCGCGGCAGGCGCTCGTCGACGAACATCTGCGCCGCGCCAAGCACCACGCTGCCGTAGACATCGTGCTGGACCTGCGAGACGGCGGCATTGCCGACGCGCACCGGCTTGTTGTTCTGAAAGCCGTCGAGATCGGGGGCGATCCATTCGTCGAGCGAGGTGCCGGGGATGATGCCATGCACCGGCGCCAGATAGGTCTCCTGGTCGAAGGCGATATTGGTGAAATAATTGATATAGGCTTCCATCGTCTGGGTGGCGCCGAGCCGGTTCAGGGCGTCGACGACGAAGAAGGCGTCGCGCAGCCAGCAGAACCGATAGTCCCAGTTGCGGGTGGAGCCTGGCGCCTCCGGCAGCGACGTTGTGTGGGCGGCCACGATGGCGCCGGTCTCCTCGAAGGAGCAGAGCTTGAGCGTGATCGCGGCGCGCGCCACGTCGGCCTGCCATTCGAAGGGCAGCGCCAGGTAGCGCGTCCAGTCGTACCAATATTCGCGGGTCCGGTCCTGGAACTCGCGTGCCGTGGTTTCGAGCGAGGAACGGAACGGCTCGTCCGGCCCGAAGACCATGGTGACGACCCGCGTCAGGGCAAAACTGGTTTCGTGCTCGATATAGGACAGTGGTGCGTCGGTGTTGAGGCGCAGCACCTGGTCGCCGCCCGAATAGCGGATGTGGTTCGAGCCGATCGCGACGTCGGTCACCTTCTTGCCGTAATCGTAGGTCGGCCGCACCCTGATGGTGATGCGCGGCAGACCGGCAAGCGGCTCGATGCGGCGGACGAGTTGCGAGGGGCGGAAGAGCCGCTCGTATTGCTTGAAGCGCGGCATGAAGTCGGTGACTCTGACGATCCCGCCCTGCGCGTCCTTGAGAATGGTCTCGACGATGGCGGTATTGCGCAGATAGCTCGCCTGACTCTCGACCTGGTCGGCGAGCACGACGTCGCAGAAGCCCTTCTCCACGTCGCCGGCCAGCAGCCGGGAAAAGACCGGGTCCGAATCGAACCGCGGATTGCACCACCAGACGATGCGGGCGTTGGTGTCGACCAGTGCGGCGACGCGGCAGTTCCCGATGAGGGCGTAGTCGAGGTTGCGGGAGCTCGTCATGCGCGGATTGTCTCCGGATCGATAAGGTCCGCCAGCCAGTGACGAACGGCGGCGGGGTTGGGAAAGGTCCCGACGACGCCCGGGACCGCATGGCTTACCGAATAGGCGAGGCCGTTGCGCGACATCACGGTCTCGAAGCCGGGCCGGTCGGTCACGTCGTCTCCTACGAAGATAGGGCGGCGCCCGCGGAAGGCCGCTTCTTCCATGAACCGCGCGATGGCGGCGCCCTTGTTGATGTCGGGCCGCTTCATCTCGAACACGTAATGTCCGGGCATCAGCGCGAGCCCGTGAGACGGATGCATGGCCAGGAAGGCTTCGAGCCGCCGCTTCAACGCCTGCCCGCTGCCTGGCGCCGCCCGGTAATGGATCGCGAAGGAGAAAGACTTGTTCTCGGCAAACGTTCCCGGAAACTGCGCCAGGAGGTCGAGAAGATCGGTCCAGGCCGCGGCGGGAAGGGCGGTAGCGAGCACCTGCGGCGCCGGGTCGGCGGCATGGAAGCGGAACTCCGCCCCGTGGACACCGCTGGCCTTGAGGCGGAGCGGGCTGAACAGCCGGTCGAGATCTTCGATGGTGCGGCCGCTGATCAGGGCCAGCGCCCCATCGAGGAGCTCTTCGGCCAGCGCCAGAACGCGCAGCAGAGAAGCCGGCACCACGACGGCACCCGGATTCGGCGCGATGTCGATCAACGTGCCGTCGACATCGAGGAACAGGCCGAAACCGGCACGAAATCTGTCGGGGCTCAGCGTCGGGCCCGTGCGGATGGTCGTCATGATCGGTTGCCCCGGCACGGTCATCGGATCGCGCACGGAGCCTTACCACCGGTGCCGCGCCGATTCGACCGGAACGTGAGGCGGAACGCAAAGTTCCACGGTCAGGCTGAAGCTGGTGCCCGGCCGCGGGCGGCGCCATGTTGCAGCGCGAAAGGAGCGGAACAAAGAGTCAACGGCAGCGTTCAGGCTCCGAACCCTTCACGTCCCTCCCATGTGAGTTTCCCAAGATGCGCATCGCCCAGATCGCTCCGTTGATGGAAAGTGTTCCGCCCCGGCTCTACGGTGGAACCGAGCGGATCGTATCCTGGCTGACCGAGGAACTCGTCCGTCAAGGGCATGACGTGACGCTGTTCGCCAGTGGCGATTCGATCACCGCTGCCAATCTCATCCCCTGTACCTCGGACGCGATCCGGCTATCGGAGGCGATCACCGATTACATTCCGCATTACACGATGATGGTCGACAAGGTGCAGCGGCTGCACCAGGCGTTCGACATCCTGCATTTCCATATCGACATGTTCCATTTTCCGCTGTTCCGCGGCCAGGAGCGCCGGACGGTGACAACGTTGCATGGACGCCAGGACCTGCCCGACCTCTGGCCCTTCTATCGCGCCTTCGCGGACATGCCGCTCGTGTCGATCTCGGACGCCCAGCGAGCGCCGATCGCCGATGCCAATTTCGCCGGTACCGTGTTGCACGGCATGCCGGTCGATCTCCATAGGGCCAATTACGATCCGCGCGGCGGCTATCTGGCCTTCCTGGGCCGCATCTCGCCCGAGAAGGGCCCCGACCGGGCGATCGAGATCGCCCGCGCCCTCGGCATCCCGCTCAAGATCGCTGCCAAGGTCGACAAGGCCGACGAAAAATATTTCCGCGAGATCATCCAGCCGCTTCTCGACGGGCCGGGGGTGGAATTTGTCGGCGAGGTCGACGAGCGCGGCAAGAGCAAATTCCTCGGCGAAGCCCGTGCACTCCTGTTCCCGATCGACTGGCCGGAACCTTTCGGCCTCGTGATGATCGAGGCCATGGCCTGCGGCACGCCGGTCCTGGCCTTCCGGCACGGGTCGGTCTCAGAGGTCATCGACGACGGGGTGACCGGCAAGATCGTCGAGACCATGCCGCAGGCGATCGCCGCCATGCCCGAGCTCCTTGCGCTCGACCGCCGGGCGGTCCGTCGCCGGTTCGAGGAGCGCTTCTCGGCGGCCCGAATGGCCCGCGACTATGTCGCGCTCTACGAGCGGCAGATCGCCCTCGACGGCCTTGAGACCTCGGCGCTCGACGCGACCCTCCGCCGCCAGCGGACCATCGACAGACTTCTGCCAGGGTCCAAGTCTACGCAGGTTCGGGACCTCGGATCGGCCCTGCCGCAATAGGCGGGAGGGCGCGCCGGGGAGCCGAGCGATCGAGGACATGCGATGACACATGAAGCGGCCGGCGAGCCGCGCGATACCGGCGACCCGGGCTCGGAGCCCAGCCCCTTCTACATCTCCGCCACCGCGCCATCCTCACGGCCGCGGCATACGATGAAGCACGGCGACACTTTCGCCGTCTTCGACAGTTTCGGCGATATCGGAGCCTCGCCCGGCGGATCCGATGGGCTGTTCAATCACGATACCCGCTTCCTGTCGCGGTTCGAACTGCTGATCCAGGGCATGCAGCCACTGCTGCTCGGGTCGCGTATGCGCGACGACAATGTCGCGCTTGCCGCCGATCTCACCAATCCGGACGTCTATCGCGACGGCAAGATCGCCCTCGCGAAGGACACGATCCACATTGTCCGAACAACCTATCTGTGGGGCGGCGTCGCGCACCAGCGCATCCATGTCGCCAACCACGGCGACGCGCATGTCGCCTTCACGCTCTCGTTCATTTTCGGCTGCGACTTCTCCGACCTCTTCGAGGTGCGCGGCACGCGGCGCACCCATCGCGGCACCATGCACGAATCGCTGCAGCCCCCGGGTGCGGTGGAATTCGCCTATCTCGGCCTCGACGACAAGGAGCGGCGGACCCGGCTCCGCTTCGAACCGGCGCCGCAGCGCCTGGTGAACGGTGCGGCGACCTATAACCTCGCGCTCGACGGCGGCAAAGGCACCACGATCTTCTTCTCGGCCGAATGCTACGGCGACGCGACACCGCGGATCGAGACCTTCATGAAGGGCTTCGTCGCCGCGAACCGGCGCCAGCATACCGGCCATCGCAAGGTCGCCACGGTCGAGACCTCGAACGACATCTTCAACGAGGTGATGTGCCGCTCGGCCGCCGACATCGACATGCTGCTGACCGACACGCCGCAAGGCCCGTATCCCTACGCGGGCATCCCCTGGTATTCGACGACCTTCGGCCGCGACGGCATCATCACGGCGATCCAGCTGCTGTGGAGCCATCCCGCCGTCGCCAAGGGCGTGCTCAAGCGTCTGGCGCATTATCAGGCCCGGGCCGAGGATCCGCTGGCCGACGCGGATCCCGGAAAGATCCTGCATGAAATGCGCGGCGGCGAGATGGCGGCGCTGCGCGAGGTGCCGTTCGGGCTTTATTACGGGTCGATCGATTCGACGCCGCTCTTCATCGTGCTGGCCGGTCTCTATCTCGAGCGCACCGGCGACCTCGACACGATCGCCCATCTCTGGGACGCCATCGAAGCCGGTTTCGCCTGGATGGAGCACTATGGCGACCGCGACGGCGACGGCTTCCTCGAATATGCGCGCGCCGACGACAAGGGCCTCCAGAACCAGGGCTGGAAGGATTCCTACGATTCCGTGTTCCATGCCGATGGGACATTGGCGAGCGGGCCGATCGCGCTCGTCGAGGTCCAGGGCTACGCCTATGCGGCGATGACGCTCGGCGCCGTCTGCGCCCGCAGGCTCGGCCACGCGGAGCGGGCGCGCGAGCTCGTGGCGAAAGCCAAGCGTCTCGCCGAGGCTTTCGACCATGCCTTCTGGTGCGAGGATGTCGGCACTTATGCAATCGCGCTCGACGGGAAGAAAAACCCTTGTCGGGTCAGGACGTCCAACGCCGGACACGTGCTCTGGACCGGGATCGCCAAGCCGGACCGTGCCTGCCGGGTCGCCGACGATATGGTCGGCGCGGATTTCTTCTCCGGCTGGGGTGTGCGCACCGTCGCCAAGGGCCAGCCGCGCTACAATCCCATGTCGTATCACGACGGTTCGGTCTGGCCGCACGACAATGCGCTGATCGCGCTCGGCTGCGCGCGCTACGGGCGCATCGGCAATGCCGAGAAGATCTTCGACGGCCTGTTCGCGGCCGCCGCTTATATGGAGTTGCGTCGCTTGCCGGAGCTGTTCTGCGGCTTCCGTCGCCGAAGGGGCGCCGCGCCGACGCTCTATCCGGTGGCTTGCGCCCCCCAGGCCTGGGCGGCGGCGACGCCCTTCATGCTGCTGCAGGCCGTGCTCGGGATGGAGCTCGATCCCGCGGCGCGCAGCATAAGGTTCAGGAACCCCCGCCTGCCGAAGTCGATCGAAGAGGTCACGTTGCGCGACCTCGGTTTCCTCGAGGCGACGGTGGACGTCACCTTGCGCCGTATCGATGATCACGTGTCGCTGCGGGTGCTGCGCAACCGGGGTGCCATCGAAGTGTCGATGGTCCTCGCCTGAAAGGTCCGGCTTGGATATCCTCGCGCCCGATCAGGCGAGGAAGCTCGGCACACCATGCATATCGACCCGAACCCCGGCATGCGGTCGCTGGCCGCCGCGCTGTCCTGTGTGGTCATGGTCGGTCTCAGCATCGCCTTCCTCGACCGGCCGGCGGCGACCTGGTCGCACCAGGTCTTCCACGGCGGCTTTGCCTTCGTCGCCCTGACCCATATCGTCGATCCGGTGCTGCCCGGCTCAGCCCTCGGCCTGATCGGCGCGGCGGTCGCGGTGATGAGCGGGTGGCTGCCCGGCCGCCGCGGCCGGACCTTGATCGCCTGCTGCATGGCGGCGCTGATGGCCTATGCGATCAAGGACCAGTTGAAGTTCGGCTTCGGCCGCCTCTGGCCGGAGACCTGGGTCAACGGCAACCCGTCCTGGATCGGCAACGGTGCCTACGGGTTCTCGCCGTTCCACGGCGGCGCCGGCTGGGGATCCTTTCCATCAGGACACATGGTGGCGATCGCCGCGCCGATGTGCGTGATCTGGCGCCGCATGCCGCCCCTGCGCTGGCTCGCAGCGCTTTTGGTGGGGCTCGTCGCGGTCGGCCTCTACGGCGCCGATTATCATTTCGTCGGCGACATGATCGCGGGCGTCTACGTCGGCATCGCCTGCGGCATCGGCATGCTCGCCGCGCTCCATGCCGGCTGGAGCGACCGCGACGAGGAGGCGAAGCGGGAGCCCGCCATGCCCGAGCGGCGGCGGAGATCGGGCTGATGCCCATAGTTGCGGGCTGACGGCCTCCGCATGTCCGACTCCGGCCCGTCTTTCGTCGCGCGCGCAAGACGCCGCTGGGCCCGCTACGGCACGACGCGGGCGCCGGGGCCGCATCTCGAACGCCTGCCGATCGGCTTCGACCTCGCCGGCGTCAGCGCCGCCGAGGGCCTGCGCGCCGCCGTGGGGACGGGCCTGCTGCTGCTGGCCAATATATGGATCGGCTCGCCGGCCCTCACCATCGCGGCCTTCGCGGCCCTTTTGACATGTTTCTGCGACACCGGCGGGCCGCTGGCGCATCGGATCCCGGCGCTGGTGGCCTTCACGGTGATCGGCGGCGCCATCTGGAGCCTCGTCGGCCTGCTGCACCACCTCGGCTGGCCGCTGCTGGTGGCGCTCGCAGGCCTCGTCGTCTTCGCCAACAGCATCGTGCGCGTCTGGGGCATGCGGGCGCAGGCGGTGGGCAACGTGCTCACCGTCGTGCTGGCGCTCGCCGTCGACCGACCCTTGAGCCTGGACGCGGCCCTGGCCCTGTTCGGGGCCTTTCTGGTCGGCGGGGCCTGGGCCACGGTGCTGACGATCGGCATCTGGCGAATCTACTCCAACCGTCCGGCGACCCGCGCCGTGGCCGAGACCTGGCGCCGGCTGGCGGCGCTGGCGCGTGACCTCATCGATCTCACCGCGGTCGAGGACGTCGATGCGAGCCGTTGGGAGGCGCACGCGCGAGGCCATCGCCGCACCGTGCGCGACGGCCTCGAAGATTCGCGCGCCGTGATCATGGCCTCGGTGCGCTCGCCCGGCCCGGTGTCGCCCGAAAGCGCACGGATGCTGCTCGGACTCGAAGCCGCCGAGCAGGTCTTCGGCGCGCTGATCGCCTTGTCCGACCTGCTCGAAAGCACGCGCGATCCACTCCTGCGCGGCGCGGGCCTGCGTGTCCTGCGGCGCCTCCGGCCGAGCCTGGTGCTGCTCGGCCAGGACCTCGGTAGCGTGTCGGAGCGGGTCGAGCCTTCGCTCGTCCGCATGTTGGCGGATGGCGAAGAGGCACCGGCGCTGGAGCGAATCGTCAAGGTCCTGGTCGACCGCCTGCGCCTCGCCTTCGGCCTCAAGCGGGAGCAACGGCAGCCGGACCTGCCTCAACGCCGATCGCGCTCCGCGGCGTTGCGGCAACGCCTGCAGCAGCTCCGGGCGGCGCTGACCTGGGACTCGGCCATCCTACGTCATGCGGTGCGCGCCGCCGTGCTGACCATGGCGGCCGTGGCGGTGACGCTCGCCTGGTGGACGCCTTACGCGCATTGGCTGACCATCACCGTGGCGCTGACCATGCAGCCGTATTTCGCGGCGACGTGGCAGCGGGCGCTGGAGCGGATCGGCGGCACGGTGCTCGGCGCCTTGATCGGCGGCGGGCTGGCCTTCGTGCCGCCGACCCCGCTGAATCACGCCATGCTGCTCATCCCGCTCTGCATTCTCGGCTTTTCGGTGCGGCAGGTCAGCTACGGGGCCTATATCGCCTGCCTCACGCCCCTGACCGTGCTGCTGTTCGAGGTCGCCGAGCCGGGACATTCGGAATGGGTCGTCGCGGCCTGGCGCACCTTCTATACGGTCGGTGGCGGCGGCCTCGCGGTCCTGGCCTGCATGGTGTTCTGGCCGAGCTGGGAGCCGGACCGCACGGAGGGCGAGCTCAGGCGCGCCCTCGAAGCGCACGCGGATTACGCGAAGGCCGTATTCGACGTCCTGTCCGGCGATTGTCCGCCCGGGCGCCTCGATACGGCGCGGCGCAAGGCCGGCCTCGCCAGCAACAATCTCGAAGCCTCGCTGTCGCGCGCCCTGCAGGAGCCGCGCCGACGCCGTTCGCGCAACCTCGAAACGCTGCTCGCCGCGGATGCCGCCTTGCGGCGGCTCGGCGGCGGCTTCCTCGCCTTGCATTTCGATCCCGCGGCGCGCGCCGACATCGGCGACGAGACGTGGCAGGCCTGGCGCCGATGGCTTCCGGTGGCCCTGGCGGGTCTCGCCCAGTCTCCCCTCGGGCTCGACGCGCGGCCGGACGCGCCGCCAAGCAGCACGCTCGATCGGCTCGGGCGCGGTGTCGACCTCCTCGGCAAGCTGCTGTCGCAGCTCCGGCCGCAGCACGGGTGAGCCGCTGTCGGCCCGGCTTTGGTCGAGCCGGTGCGCGACCGGGCTGCGACGAGCTTTCGCCTTGCATGCCGCGGTGCGGTACACTAGGTCTTCGTCAGCCGTTCGGAGCTTTGGAAGGCTTCGAAATTCCATAGGAGTGGAGCCGCATCGCGGCTCCTCGGAGATGGCGATGCCCGGGCTTCTTGGTCAATATCTTCCGCTGGTGATCTTCATCGCCGTCGCGGCCTTCATCGCCGGCGCGCTGTTGCTGGCGCCTTTCCTCGTCGCCTACAAATCGCCCGATCCCGAAAAGCTCTCGGCCTATGAGTGCGGTTTCAACGCTTTCGACGATGCGCGCATGAAGTTCGACGTGCGCTTCTATCTCGTCTCGCTGCTGTTCATCATCTTCGACCTCGAAGTCGCCTTCCTGTTTCCCTGGGCCGTCGCCTTCCACGACGTCGGCCTCTTCGGCTTCTGGTCGATGATGGTCTTCCTAGGCGTGCTGACCATCGGCTTCGTCTATGAATGGAAGAAGGGAGCCCTGGAATGGGACTGATCACCGATCCCAAGGCTCCGCCCGCCGGCACGCTGGTGGCGCCTGCCGGCAAGGGCGTCGTCGACCCGCGCACCGGCCGCCCCATTTTGGCGGACGATGCCTTCTACACGGAGGTCAACGGCCAGCTCGCCGACAAAGGCTTCCTAATCACCGCGACCGACGATCTCATCAACTGGGCCCGGCAGGGCTCGCTGATGTGGATGACCTTCGGGCTCGCCTGCTGCGCCGTCGAGATGATGCAGTTCTCGATGCCGCGCTACGATTCCGAGCGCTTCGGCTTCGCGCCGCGCGCCAGCCCGCGCCAGTCGGACGTGATGATCGTGGCCGGCACGCTGACCAACAAGATGGCGCCCGCTTTGCGCAAGGTCTACGACCAGATGCCCGAGCCGCGCTACGTCATCTCGATGGGCTCCTGCGCCAATGGCGGCGGCTACTACCATTTCTCCTATTCGGTGGTGCGCGGCTGCGACCGGATCGTGCCGGTCGACATCTACGTGCCCGGCTGTCCGCCGACGGCGGAGGCACTGCTCTACGGCGTCTTGCTGCTGCAGCGTAAGATCCGCCGCACCGGCACGATCGAGCGGTAGAGCATGATGCCGAAAAGTCGGCGCGGGTTTGCGGACAACATCATGCTCCGACGTAGTGTGATCTAGGGCGAGAAGGGAAGCGGACCCTCATGAGCGAACCGGCGAATCTGTCGCATCAGGAGCTTGGCCAGGCGATCGTCGAAGCCTTGCCGGGTGCGGCGCTGGGCTTCGAGGTCGCTTTCGACGAGCTGATGCTCTCGGCCGATGCGGCACGGATCGTCGAGGTGATGACCTTCCTGCGTGACGACCCACGCTGCCGGTTCGTCTGTTTCATCGACCTCTGCGGCGTGGACTATCCGCAGCGCGCGAAACGCTTCGATGTCGTGACGCATCTGCTCTCGCCGACCCGCAACCGGCGCATCCGGGTCAAGGTCGAGGCGGACGAGATGGTGCCCGTGCCATCGCTCACCCCGGTCTTTCCCGCCGCCAACTGGTTCGAGCGCGAGGCCTACGACTTCTTCGGCATCCTGTTTTCCGGCCATCCCGACCTGCGCCGCATCTTGACCGACTATGGGTTCGAGGGGCATCCGCTGCGCAAGGACTTTCCGATGTCCGGTTTTGTCGAAGTCTGGTGGAACGACCTCGAGAAGCGCGTCGTCAACCAGCCGGTGCAGCTGACGCAGGACTTCCGCTCTTGGGACTTCCTCTCCCCTTGGGAGGGCATGGATACGGCGGCGCTGCCGGGCGACGAGAAGGCCAAGGCGCAATGAACGACCAGAACACCCGCAACTTCTCCATCAACTTCGGCCCGCAACATCCTGCGGCGCATGGGGTTTTGCGTCTCGTTCTGGAGCTTGACGGCGAGATAGTCGAGCGTGTCGACCCGCATATCGGCCTGCTGCATCGCGGCACCGAGAAGCTGATGGAGGCCCGCACCTATCTGCAGAACGTGCCCTATTTCGACCGGCTCGATTATGTCGCGCCGATGAACCAGGAGCATGCCTTCTGTCTCGCCATCGAGAAGTTGCTCGGGGTCACGGTGCCGCGCCGTGCGCAGCTCATCCGCGTGCTGTTCTGCGAGATCGGCCGGTTGCTGTCGCATCTCCTCAACACCACGACCCAGGCCATGGACGTCGGCGCGCTCACGCCCCCCCTCTGGGGGTTCGAGGAGCGCGAGAAGCTGATGGCCTTCTACGAGCGCGCTTCGGGGGCGCGGCTCCATGCCAATTACTTCCGCCCGGGCGGCGTCCACGAGGATCTGCCGACGCGTCTCGTCGAGGATATCGGCGCCTTCTGCGCACCCTTCCTCAAGACGGTCGACGATCTCACGACGCTGTTCATCGACAACCGCATCTTCAAGCAGCGGAACGTCGACATCGGCATCGTAACGCTCGACGAATGCTGGGCCTGGGGCTTCTCGGGCGTGATGGTGCGCGGTTCGGGCGCCGCCTGGGACCTGCGCCGCAACCAGCCCTACGAATGCTACGACGAGATGGAGTTCGAGATCCCGGTCGGCAAGAACGGCGACAATTACGACCGGCAGGTGATCCGCATGGAGGAGATGCGGCAGTCGACCCGCATCATGCTCCAATGCGTCGAGAAGCTCCTGGCTCCGGGCGGGCAGGGGCCGATCCACACGCTCGCGGGCAAGCTCGTGCCGCCGCCGCGCGCCGAGATGAAGCGCTCGATGGAAGCGCTGATCCATCATTTCAAGCTGATGACCGAGGGCTTCCACGTCACGGCCGGCGAGGTCTACGCGGCGGTCGAGGCGCCCAAGGGCGAGTTCGGCGTCTATCTCGTGTCGGACGGCACCGACAAGCCCTATCGCTGCAAGATCCGCGCACCGGGCTTCGCGCATCTTCAGGCGATGGACTTCATGTGCCGCGAGCACATGCTGGCCGATGTTTCGGCCATCCTCGGCTCGCTCGACATCGTCTTCGGCGAGGTCGACCGGTGAAGGCGCTGATCATGGCCGCGGTCGCGACCGTCGCTCTGACCGCAGGCAGTCAGGCGAGGGCGCAGGCCTCCATGTCCGTGGCGCAATTGCTCAAGGACGGCTACGAGATCAAGACCGCCTTCTACGACAATGGCGGCGGGGCCTATATCCTCCTGCAGCGGGGAACGTCGGCCTTTATGTGCCATTCGAACCCGTCGCAGATCTGCGAAAAATTGAACTGAAGAGTTGCGATGTCCGTTCGCCGCCTTGCCGAGGTCCAGCCGGACCATTTCGACTTCACACCGGAAAACCGGGAGTGGGTCGACCGGCAGATCAAGAAATATCCGCCCGGCCGGCAGGCCTCGGCCGTGATGGCGCTGCTGCGCCGTGCCCAGGTTCAGCACGGCGGCTGGCTTCCCAAGCCGGCCATCGACAAGGTGGCCGAGATCCTCGGCCTGCCGCCCATTCGCGTGCTCGAGATCGCCACCTTCTACACGATGTACAACCTCTCCCCCGTGGGGACATTCTTCGTCCAGTTCTGCGGCACGACCCCTTGCGTGCTGCGCGGCGCCGACGCCATCCGCAAGGTGCTCGAAGAGCGCGTCGGTCCGCAGAACCACGTGACGGCGGACGGCACCTTCTCCTGGCTCGAGGTCGAGTGCCTCGGCGCCTGCTGCAATGCGCCGATGGTGCAGATCAACGACGACTATTACGAGGACCTGACACCCGAGAACTTCACCAAGCTGCTCGACGACCTCGCCGCCGGCCGGGAGGTGCGGAAAGGATCGCAGACCGGCCGTCTGACGTCAGAGCCCGCGGGCGGCCTGACCTCGCTCACCACCTATTACGGCACCGACGGCCGCACCGACACGTTCGAGACGAACCGTTGTCCCGACGGCACGGGCGTTCTTGCCGCCGCCAACGACGATCCGGCCGCCGATGCGGCGGAGGGCCTGCGGCAATCCGGCGGCGATGCGGCGGGAGAGCGCGCCGCGCAGGACAAGGCCGCAACCGACCTCGGCCATGGCGGGCTCGGCGGCAAGGAGCATGCGACCGCGCGCCCCGAAGCGAAGGGCGAGGCGGCCGATGCGCACACCGAAGATCCGGTGGGCACCAAGCAGGCCGAGTCGGGCGCCGTGCATAAGCCGCCCTCCGATCCGTCGTCCGACAAGACCCAAGGCTGACCGCGATGCTCGACGACAAGGACCGGATCTTCACCAACCTCTACGGTTTCGGTGACTGGCGGCTCGAAGGCGCGCGCAAGCGCGGCACCTGGGACGGCACCAAGGGTCTGCTCGAGAAGGGCAAGGACTGGATCATCAACGAGATGAAAGCTTCGGGCCTGCGCGGGCGCGGCGGCGCCGGCTTTCCGACCGGGCTGAAGTGGTCCTTCATGCCTAAGCCCGACCCGGCAAGGCCGGCCTATTTGGTTGTCAATGCGGACGAGTCCGAGCCCGGCACCTGCAAGGACCGCGAGATCATGCGCAATGATCCGCACATGCTGGTCGAAGGGTGTCTCGTCGCCTCCTTCGCCATGCATGCCAATGCCTGCTATATCTATATCCGCGGCGAATATGTGCAGGAGGCCGACCGGCTCGACGCCGCCATCGACGAGGCCTATGAGGCGAACCTCGTCGGCAAGGACAATGTGCACGGCTATCCGTTCGACATCTACCTGCACCGCGGCGCCGGTGCCTATATCTGCGGCGAAGAGACGGCGCTGCTCGAATCGCTCGAAGGCAAGAAGGGCATGCCGCGGCTGAAGCCGCCGTTCCCGGCCAATATGGGCCTCTACGGCCTCCCCACGACCGTCAACAACGTCGAGTCGATCGCCGTGTCACCGACCATCCTGCGCCGCGGCGCAGCCTGGTTCGCGGGCTTCGGGGCCAAGAACAACACCGGCACCAAGCTCTTCTGCATCTCCGGCCACGTCGAGACGCCCTGCAATGTCGAGGAGGCCATGTCGATCCCGTTCCGGGAGCTGATCGAGCGGCATTGCGGCGGCATCCGCGGCGGCTGGGACAACTTGCTCGCGGTGATTCCCGGCGGATCGTCCGTGCCCTGCGTGCCGGCGCACGAGATCATCGACGCGCCGATGGATTTCGACACGCTGCGCAACCTGAAATCCGGGCTCGGCACGGCCGCCGTCATCGTGATGGACAGATCGACCGACATCGTGCGGGCGATCGCGCGCATCAGCTATTTCTACAAGCATGAGAGCTGCGGCCAGTGCACGCCTTGCCGTGAGGGCACGGGCTGGATGTGGCGCGTGGTGAACCGCATGGCGGAAGGCCGCGCCCAGAAGCGCGAGATCGACGCCCTGCTCGAAGTCTCGACCCAGATCGAGGGCCATACGATCTGCGCGCTCGGCGATGCCGCGGCCTGGCCGGTGCAGGGCCTGATCCGCCATTTCCGACCCGAGATCGAGCGGCGCATCGACGCCTATATGGCCAACCCGCATCCCGAACCGATCCGGATCGCGGCGGAGTAGGGCGGATGGTCGAGACGAAACGGGCAACGCTTTCCCTTCTCCCGCTTCGTGGGAGAAGGTGTCCCGAAGGGGCGGAAGAGGGAAAAGCTCAGGCTTCGGGTTTCCCTCGTCCGTCACGGCTTTGCCGCGACATCTTCTCCGGTTTCAGGGGAGAAGGGAGCAGCACCGCTTTGAGGATGTCCGCATGACCAAACTCATCGTCGACGGTCGCGAGGTCGACGTCCCGCCGGACTTTACGCTGCTGCAGGCCTGCGAGGCCGCCGGCGCCGAGATCCCGCGCTTCTGCTTCCACGAGCGGCTGTCGATCGCCGGCAATTGCCGCATGTGCCTGGTCGAGCTCAAGGGCGCGCCGAAGCCCATCGCCTCCTGCGCCTGGGGCGTACGCGACTGCCGCCCGGGGCCGAACGGCGAGCCGCCGCAGGTCTCGACCAAGTCGGACCTGGTGCGCAAGGCGCGCAACGGCGTGATGGAATTCCTGTTGATCAACCATCCGCTCGACTGCCCGATCTGCGACCAGGGCGGGGAATGCGACCTGCAGGACCAGGCGATGGCCTTCGGGGTGGCGGGCTCGCGCTTCCATGAGAACAAGCGCGCCGTCGAGGACAAATATATCGGGCCGCTGGTCCGCACCTCGATGAATCGCTGCATCCATTGCACGCGTTGCATCAGGTTCACCGCCGAGGTCGCGGGCACCGGCGACATGGGCGCCATCGGCCGCGGCGAGGACATGGAGATCACGACCTATCTCGAAACCGCGATGGGCTCCGAGCTGCAGTCGAACATCGCCGACCTCTGCCCCGTCGGCGCGCTGCTGCAGCGGCCCTATTCGTTCAAGGCGCGGCCGTGGGAGCTGACCAAGACCGAGGTCATCGACGTGATGGACGCGCTCGGCTCCAACATCCGGGTCGATTCGCGCGGCCGCGAGGTGTTGCGCGTCCTGCCGCGGGTCAACGACGACGTCAACGAGGAATGGATCTCGGACAAGACGCGCCACATCGCCGATGGGCTCAGGACCCAGCGCCTTGACCGGCCCTATATCCGCGAGGGCGGCAGGCTCGTCCCCGCCACCTGGGCGCAGGCTTTCGCGGCCATCGCGTCCAAGGTCAAGGCGAGCAAGCTGGAGCGGATCGGCGCCATCGCCGGAGACCTCTGCAGCGTCGAGGACATGTATGCGCTGAAGGTGCTGATGGGCAGGCTCGGCTCGCCGAACCTCGACTGCCGGCAGGACGGATCGAAGCTCCATCCGAAGTTCGGCCGCGCCTCTTACCTGTTCAACGCCACCGTGGCCGGCATCGAGGCGGCCGATTCGCTGCTCATCGTCGGCTCCAATCCGCGCCGGGAGAGCCCGGTGCTCAATGCCCGGATCCGCAAGCGCTGGCGGGCCGGCAATTTCCCGATCGAGCTCATCGGCGAGCGAGCCGATCTGACCTACGACTACAAATATCTTGGGGCAGGCCCGGAGACGCTCGGCGATTATGCCGGTCGCGCCGAGGCGCGCGGTGACAAGCCGCTGGTGATCCTGGGGCAGGGCGCCTTGACCCGCGAGGACGGCCTCGCCATCGCAGCGCTCGCCGCCAAGGCCGCCGCGGCCCTCGGCAATAAAGACGGCTGGAACGGCTTTTCTGTCCTGCACACGGCCGCGTCCCGCGTCGGCGGCCTCGACCTTGGCCTTGTGCCGGGCGAGGGCGGCCTCGATGCGCCCGCCATGGCCAGGGACGGCGCGCTCGACGTGCTCTTCCTGCTCGGGGCCGACGAGATCGACGTCGCTCCCGGAGCCTTCGTGATCTACCAGGGCTCGCACGGCGACCGCGGCGCGCATCGCGCCGACGTCATCCTGCCCGCGGCGACCTATACGGAGAAGCCGGGACTCTACGTCAATACGGAAGGCCGCGTGCAGCACTCGGACCGGGCCGCCTTTCCGCCCGGCGAGGCGCGCGAGGACTGGGCCATCCTGCGCGCCCTGTCGGATGCTCTCGGCGCCCGGCTGCCATTCGACAGCTTTGCCGCACTACGGACCGCCTTGCGCAAGGAGTTTCCGCTCTTTGCCGCCGTTGACCGCATCCCCACCGTGTCGGGCGGCCCTTCGCTCGACGGCCTCATCGCGGCCGGCGGTACACCGGCCAAGGTGCCTTTCGTCTCCGCCATCGGCGATTTCTATCTCACCAATCCGATCTGCCGCGCCTCGGCCGTGATGGCCGAATGTTCGGCCTTAGCTTCCGGCCGCCTGCGGCAAGCCGCGGAATAGACCCATGACCGACGGATCCGTCCTCTCCCTCATCCTGAAGCTCGTCGAGAGCCTCGTGTTCATCGTCGTGCTCCTGGTCTATGTGGCCTATATCCTCTACGCCGACCGCAAGGTCTGGGCGGCGGTACAGTTGCGGCGCGGCCCCAATGTCGTCGGTCCCTGGGGCTTGCTGCAAAGCTTCGCCGACCTCTTGAAGTTCGTCTTCAAGGAGCCGATCATCCCATCCGGCGCCAACAAGGGCGTCTTCCTCTTGGCACCGCTCGTCACCGGCGTCCTGTCGATATCGGCCTTCGCGGTGATCCCCGTCGACTGGGGCTGGGCGGTGTCGAACCTCAACGTCGGCGTGCTTTATCTCTTCGCCATCTCGTCGCTCAGCGTCTATGGCGTGATCATGGCCGGCTGGGCCTCGAACTCGAAATACCCCTTCCTGGCGGCGCTGCGCTCGGCGGCGCAGATGGTCTCCTACGAGGTGTCGATCGGCTTCGTGCTGGTCACGGTGCTGCTCTGCGCCGGCTCGCTCAACCTGACCGACATCGTCTTGAAGCAGGACTCGGCCTTCGGCATCCTCGGCTGGTATTGGCTGCCGTTGCTGCCGATGTTCGTCATCTTCTTCATCTCCGCGCTGGCGGAGACGAACCGTTCGCCCTTCGACCTCGTGGAAGCGGAATCCGAGCTCGTCGCGGGCTTCATGGTCGAATATTCGGCGACGCCCTACATGTTGTTCATGCTCGGCGAATATGTGGCGATCGTCTCGATGTGCGCCGTCATGTCGATCCTGTTCCTCGGCGGGTGGCTGTCGCCGCTTCCCTTCCCGCCCTTCACCTGGGTGCCCGGCGTCATCTGGTTCGTGCTTAAGACCTCGCTGATGTTCTTCATGATCGCCATGGTGAAGGCCTTCGTGCCGCGCTACCGCTACGACCAGCTGATGCGCTTGGGATGGAAGGTGTTTCTGCCGATCTCGCTCGCTTATGTGGTCATCGTGGCCGGTGTCCTGCAGGTCACCGGCTGGGGCGGCATGCCGCACTGAAGCGCATCGCCGTCCTTTCATGTTTCAAAGGTGTCGTCATGGCCATGAGGCTCGACCAAGCCGCGAAATCGCTCTTCCTGACCGAATTCGTCGCGGCCTTCTTTCTCTCGATGCGGTATTTCTTCAAGCCGAAATACACGCTGAACTACCCGCACGAGAAGAACCCCAAGAGCCCGCGCTTTCGCGGCGAGCACGCGCTGCGCCGCTATCCGAACGGGGAGGAGCGCTGCATCGCCTGCAAGCTCTGCGAGGCGATCTGCCCGGCTCAGGCCATCACCATCGAGGCCGGCCCCCGGCGCAACGACGGCACGCGCCGCACCACACGCTACGACATCGACATGGTGAAGTGCATCTATTGCGGGTTGTGCCAGGAGGCCTGTCCGGTCGATGCCATCGTCGAGGGCCCGAACGACGAGTTCGCGGTGGAGACCCGCGAGGAACTTCTGTATGACAAGAACAAGCTGCTCGCCAACGGCGACCGGTGGGAGCGCGAGATCGCCCGCAACCTGGCGATGGATGCGCCCTACCGCTGAACGCGACATGTCGGTCGACCCCTCATCCGGCCCTGCGGGCCACCTTCTCCCGCAAAGGGAGAAGGGGATCCTCATCCTGCAGCGTTGGCGCTCTTCCCGCCTTGCGGGAGAAGGTGCCCAGCCGAAGGCTGGGCGGATGAGGGGTCCTCTCGACCAGTGGAATAGGCGCGGTGTCAAGCACTGTCAGACGCGGCTCGCGCCGAGCCGATCAGCGCTCAAGGATTTGTGAAGCATGGCGGCCAGCGTCTTTCTCTTTTACATCTTTTCCATCGTCGCCGTCGCCTCGGCTTTCATGGTCATCGCGGCGAAGAATCCGGTCCATTCGGTGCTGTTCCTGATCCTTGCCTTCGTCAACGCGGCGGGGCTCTTCATGCTGCTCGGGGCCGAGTTCCTGGCGATGATCCTGATCGTGGTCTACGTCGGCGCCGTGGCAGTGCTGTTCCTCTTCGTCGTGATGATGCTCGACGTCGATTTTGCCGTGCTGAAGCAGGGATTCCTGCAATATCTGCCGCTCGGCGCGCTCGTCGGCGCCGTCGTGCTGATCGAGCTCGTGCTCGTCGTTGGCGGCTGGACGCTCTCGCCCGCGCCCGGCGCGATCGTTCAGGCGCCGATGACGCCCGGCGTATCGAACACGGCGGCGCTCGGCCGCATCCTCTACACGCAATATCTCTATTTCTTCCAGGCGGCTGGCTTCGTGCTGCTGACCGCCATGATCGGCTCGATCGTCCTGACTCTGCGCCATCGCCGCGGCGTCAAGCGTCAGGACGTCAATGTGCAGAACCAGCGCGACCGCCATGCCTCGGTGACGCTGCAGAAGATCCCGTCGCGCGCCGGCCTCTAGGAGAATCCAAATGGCGGTCGGCCTCAACAATTATCTTATCGTCGCGGCGATCCTGTTCACGCTCGGCATCGCCGGGATCATCCTCAACCGCAAGAACATCATCGTCATCCTGATGTCGGTCGAATTGATCCTGCTGGCGGTCAACCTCAACCTCGTGGCCTTCTCGGCCTTCCTCGGCGACCTCACCGGCCAGGTCTTCGCGCTCCTGGTGCTGACTGTGGCGGCGGCGGAATCGGCCATCGGCCTCGCCATCCTCGTCGTGTTCTACCGCAATCGCGGGACGATCGCGGTCGAGGATATCAACATGATGAAAGGCTGAGGACTCAAGCGCCATGTATGACGCCATCGTCTTCCTGCCGCTCGTCGGCAGCCTCGTTGCGGGCCTCTTCGGCCGCCGCATCGGTGCGCGTAACGCCGAGCTTGTGACGAGCGGGCTCCTCGGCCTCGCCGCCCTCCTGGCCTGGATCGCCTTCTTTCTCGTCGGCTTCGGCCACCATACCGATCACGTGCCGGTCGCCAACTGGTTCACGGTCGGCGACCTTCGGGTCGACTGGGCGTTGCGCATCGACACGCTGACCGCGGTCATGCTGGTCGTCGTCACCACCGTGTCGACGATCGTGCACGTCTATTCGATCGGCTACATGCACGACGACCTGAGCCGGCCGCGCTTCTTCGCCTATCTGTCGCTCTTCACCTTCGCCATGCTGATGCTGGTGACGGCGGACAATCTCGTGCAGATGTTTTTCGGCTGGGAGGGTGTCGGCCTCGCCTCCTATCTGCTGATCGGCTTCTGGTACGATCGGCCGAGCGCCAATGCGGCCGCCATCAAGGCCTTCGTGGTCAACCGGGTCGGCGATTTCGGCTTCTCGCTCGGCATCTTCGCCGTCTTCTATCTGACGCGCTCGGTGAGTTTCGACACGGTCTTCGCCGCGGCGCCGGGCCTCGTCGGCAAGTCGATCCATGCCTTCGGCATGGATGTGGATGCCCTCACCATCACCTGCCTGCTGCTGTTCATGGGCGCCATGGGCAAGTCGGCGCAGTTCCTGCTCCACACCTGGCTGCCCGACGCCATGGAGGGCCCGACGCCGGTCTCGGCCCTGATCCATGCCGCCACCATGGTGACGGCGGGCGTCTTCATGGTGGCGCGACTGTCGCCGCTGTTCGACCTGGCGCCCTCGGCGCTCACCTTCGTCACCGTCATCGGCGGCACCACCGCCTTCTTCGCGGCGACGATCGGCCTCGTGCAGAACGACATCAAGCGGGTCATCGCCTATTCGACCTGCTCGCAGCTCGGCTACATGTTCGTGGCGCTCGGCGTCGGCGGCTACGGCATCGGCATCTTCCACCTGTTCACTCATGCCTTCTTCAAAGCGCTGCTGTTCCTCGGCGCCGGCTCCGTCATCCATGCGGTCGGCGGCGAGCAAGACATGCGGCACATGGGCGGCCTCAAGCGCTACATCCCCAAGACTTACTGGCTGATGGTCATCGGCACTCTGGCGCTGACCGGGTTTCCGCTTACGGCGGGCTATTTCTCGAAAGATGCCATAATCGAGGCGGCCTTCGCGGCCGATCGCGGCGGCTCGGCCTACGGCTGGCTGACCACGACGGTGGCAGCGGGCCTCACCTCCTTCTATTCGTGGCGGCTGATCTTCCTGACCTTCTGGGGTGAGCGTCGGGTCGCGGCGTCGGACGGCCATGAAGCGACGGATCACAATGCCCATACCGCAGCCGACGGTCATGCCGCGGCGGCGGCCGTCGCGCATGACGATGCCCATGGCGCGCATGGCCACGGTGGCGATCCGCACGAATCGCCGCCCGTCATGCTCTATCCGCTCTACGTGCTGGCGGCGGGCGCGCTCTTCGCCGGCCTGCTCTTCAAGCATCTCTTCATCGGCCAGGGCCGGGAGTTCTTCTGGGGTCAGAGCCTGTTCTACGCCTCGACCAACCACCTGTTCGAGAACATGGAGAAAACGCCGTTCATCATCAGCCTTTTGCCGACGCTGATGTTCGTCGTCGGCCTCTTCGTCGCCTACTACCTCTACATCATGCGGCCGGGCGCGGCCGAGCGCTGGGCGCGGATCAACCGGCCGCTCTACAACTTCCTGCTCAACAAGTGGTATTTCGACGAGCTCTACGATCTCGTCTTCGTGCGGCCGGCCTTCTGGCTCGGGCGGCTGTTCTGGAAGGGCGGCGACGGCCGCATCATCGACGGCTTCGGGCCGGACGGCATCGCCCAGGCGGTGCTGAACACCACCGGCCAGGTGGTCAAGCTGCAGACCGGCTACGTCTACCACTACGCCTTCGCCATGATGCTCGGTGTCGCGGCCTTCATCACCTGGTATCTGGTTGGGGGTGTGCGCTGATGTTCGGCTTCGGCATCCTCTCGGGCCTGATCTTCCTGCCGATCGTCGGGGTCGGCTTCATCCTGGTGCTGCGCGGCGAGGACGAGGCGACGCTGCGCAACGCCAAATGGGCGGCGCTGGCGACCTCGATCGCGGTGTTCATCCTGTCGCTCGTCGCATGGGGACGGTTCGATACCTCGACCGCGACCTTCCAGCTCGTCGAGACCAAGCAATGGCTCGGCGGCGGCTTGGGCTACAAGCTCGGTGTCGACGGCATCTCGATGCCCTTCGTGCTGCTCACGACCTTCCTGATGCCCTTCTGCATCGCCTCGGCCTGGGAGGCGATTCATTTCCGGGTGAAGGAATTCATGATCTGCTTCCTGGTGCTGGAAGCGGCGCTGATCGGTGTCTTCACCGCGCTCGACATCGTCCTGTTCTACCTGTTCTTCGAGGGCGGCCTCATTCCGATGTTCCTCATCATCGGCATCTGGGGCGGCAAGCGGCGCATCTATGCGTCGATGAAGTTCTTCCTCTACACGCTGCTCGGCTCGCTCCTGATGCTGCTCGCCATCATGAAGATGTATGGCATCGCGGGGACGACCGACATCACGGTTCTGCTGCAGACGCCCTTCGCGCCCTCGCTGCAGAAATGGCTGTTCCTGGCCTTCCTCGCCTCCTTCGCGGTGAAGATGCCGATGTGGCCGGTCCATACCTGGCTGCCCGACGCGCATGTCGAGGCGCCGACGGCGGGTTCGGTGGTGCTGGCCGGCATCCTCCTGAAGCTCGGCGGCTACGGCTTCCTGCGCTTCTCGCTGCCGATGTTCCCCGATGCGTCGCATTATTTCGCGCCGCTGATCTTCGCGCTTTCGGTCATCGCGATCATCTACACCTCGCTCGTCGCGCTGGTGCAGGAGGACATGAAGAAGCTGATCGCCTATTCGTCCGTCGCCCACATGGGCTTCGTGACCATGGGCCTCTTCACGCTCACGCCGCAAGGCATCCAGGGCGCCGTCTTCCTGATGATCTCGCACGGCATCGTGTCGGGCGCGCTGTTCCTGTGCGTCGGCGTCATCTACGACCGGATGCATACGCGCGAGATCGCCGCCTATGGCGGGCTCGTCCACCGCATGCCGAATTACGCCGTCGTCTTCATGGTCTTCACCATGGCCAATATCGGCCTGCCGGGCACGTCGGGCTTCGTCGGCGAGTTTCTCACTATGCTGGCGGCTTTCCAGGTCAACACCTGGGTGGCGCTTTTGGCGACGCTCGGCACCATCCTGTCGGCGGCTTACGCGCTCTACCTCTATCGCCGGGTCATCTTCGGCCCGCTGGAGAAGGCCTCGCTCAAGGGCATCCTCGACCTCAGTCCGCGCGAGGTCGCCATCATGGTGCCGCTCGTGCTGCTGACCCTCTATTACGGCGTGCATCCGGCGCCGGTGCTCAATGCCTCGAACGCCGCCGTCGCCGGCATCGTCAAGACCGTCGCGGCTGCCGCGCCGGGCGCCAAGACAGCTGCGCTCGGCGCGAAGACCGCCGCGCTCGCAACCGGACAGGAATGACGATGCCCGTCGGCTACTCGCTCTCGCAGCTCTTCCCCGAACTGACGCTCGCCGTCGGCGCTTTGGCCTTGCTGCTCTTCGGCGCCATTCGGGGCGAGCGCTCGACCAAGCTCGTCTACGAGATCTCGATCGTCCTCATCGGCATCGCCTTCATCGCTGTCTGTTTCACGAAGCGCAGCTCGAGCCTCGGCTTCGACGGGGCCTTCGTGGATGACGAGTTCGGGCGGTTCATGAAGGCGCTGGCGCTCGTCGGCTCCTTCACGTCGCTGGTCATGGCGATTCCCTATCTGCGCCAGCAGGGCATCGCCAAGTTCGAATTCCCGGTCCTGCTGATGCTCTCGACGCTCGGCATGATGGTGCTGATCTCGGCCGGCAATCTCATCGCGCTCTATCTCGGCTTCGAGCTGATGAGCCTCGCGCTCTACGTCATCGCGGCCTTCCACCGCGACGACAGCAGATCCAGCGAGGCGGGGCTGAAATATTTCGTTCTCGGCGCGCTGTCCTCCGGCATGCTGCTCTACGGCGCCTCGCTGATCTACGGCTTCGCCGGCACGGTCTCCTTCCCCGGAATCGCCGCAGCGCTGCAGGGCCGCCCGGCGATCGGCGTCGTCTTCGGCCTGGTGTTCCTGTCGGCCGGCCTCGCCTTCAAGATGTCGACGGTGCCGTTCCACATGTGGACGCCGGACGTCTACGAGGGCGCCCCGACGCCGGTGACGGCTTTCTTCGCCACGGCGCCCAAAATGGCGGCGGTCGCCATCACGGTGCGGGTGATCATTACGGCCTTTCCGGGGATCACCGCCGACTGGCAGCAGATCATCATCTTCATCTCCATCGCCTCGATGCTGCTCGGGTCCTTCGCGGCGATCGGCCAGACGAACTTCAAGCGGCTGATGGCCTATTCGGCCATCGGCAACATGGGCTTCGCGCTGACCGGCCTCGCCGCCGGCACGGAAGCCGGCGTCTACGGCGTGCTGATCTATATGGCGGCCTATCTGGTCATGACGCTCGGCACCTTCGCGGCCATCCTGTCGATGCAGCGCAAGGGCCGAGCCATCGAGACCATCGCCGACCTTGCGGGCTTGAGCAAGACTAGCCCGGCCATGGCCTTCTTCCTCGCCATGCTGATGTTCTCGCTGGCCGGCGTGCCGCCGCTCGCGGGCTTCTTCGCCAAATTCTACGTGTTCCAGGCCGCCATCCAGGCCAACCTCTATCCGCTGGCGGTCATCGGCGTGCTGGCGAGCGTGGTGGCCGCCTATTATTACCTGCGCATCGTCAAGATGATGTATTTCGATGATCCGGCCGAGGCCTTCGACAAGGCCAATCCGGCGATCCGCGTGGTGCTTGCGGTGGCGGGCCTCGTCAGCCTCTTGTTCTGGGTCTTTCCCGCCCCGGTGGTCGAAGCCGCCTCGGCGGCCGCCCACTCGCTGTTCTGACGAGGTGCTCGACGTCGCGGCGGAGAGAGCCGGCTATCGCCATATCGTCTTCGACAGCGTTGGCTCCACCAACGACGAAGCGCTGGCTATGGCGCGCGGCGGCGATCCGGGCAAGGTGTGGATTCAGGCGCGGGCGCAATCGACGGGTCGGGGACGCAGCGGCCGCGCCTGGTCGTCGCCGACCGGCAATCTCTACGCGACGCTGTTGCTCGTCGATCCGGCCGAGTCGCGTCGTGCGCCCGAACTCGGCTTCGTGGCCGGATTGGCCCTGGCCCTAGCCGTGCGCAGATTGCCCGATATCCCGGACGGGGTGACGATCAAATGGCCGAACGATCTGCTGCACGACGGCACGAAATTTGCCGGCGTCCTGGTCGAGGGCACGCAGCGCCCCGACGGCTGCTTTGCCGCGGCCATCGGCTTCGGCGTGAACTGTGACTCCCACCCGGCCGGTCTCGACTATCCGGCGACGGATCTCTCGGCCGTGATCGGCCACGACCTTTCGGCCGATGACCTGTTTCGCCATCTCTCGGCCGAGATGGCCGGCGCCCTTGGGCTGTGGGATCGGGGCCGGAACTTTGCGGTGATCCGGGAGGGCTGGCTTGTCCATGCCCTGCCGAAGGGGTCGCGCCTGGCGGCCCGCACGGCATCCTCCATCACGGAGGGCACGTTCGACACGATCGACGATCGGGGCCGGCTCATCCTCCAGACGGGATCCGGCTCTTTGATCGTCGACGCGGCCGACGTATTCCTGACACAACGGGCGACCCCGCTGCGGACGCCACATGGTGAGAACAATGACTGACGGTGGCGAGGAACTCGTCTTTTGCGCGCTGGGCGGCTTGGGCGAGATCGGCATGAACGCCGCGCTCTACGGTTTCGGTCCGCCGAACCGACGCAAATGGCTGATGGTCGATTGCGGCTTGGCCTTCGCGGGGCCGGATCTGCCGGGCATCGACCTGTTGCTGCCTGACCTCAGCTTCGTCGAATCGGTGAAGCGCGATCTCCTCGGGCTGGTGATCACCCATGCCCACGAGGATCACATCGGCGCGCTGGCCGATCTCTGGCCGAAACTCCAGTGCCGGGTCTTCGCGACGCCTTTCGCGGCCGGGCTGCTCGAGGCCAAGCACGCGAACGACATGAGCCTGCTGCGGATGCGGGTCGAGCAGGTCAACCTCGGCCAGAAGCTGTCGCTCGCGCCGTTCGACATCGAGTTCATTCCCGTGGCGCATTCGATCCCCGAAAGTGCCGCCCTGGCGATCCGCACGCCGGCCGGGACCGTCGTCCACACGGGCGACTGGAAGATCGACGCGACGCCGGTGATCGGCGCGTCGACCGATGCGGCGCGCTTCACGGCCCTCGGCGACGAGGGCGTGCTGGCGCTCGTCTGCGATTCGACCAACATCCTGCGCGACGGCGAAAGCCCGTCCGAGGCCGAGGTCGCCGCGACCTTGAGACGGCTCATCGCCGAAGCGCCGGGACGGGTCGCCGTCACCACCTTCGCCTCCAACGTCGCCCGGCTGCGGGCCGTCGCCGAAGCTGCCCTGGCCGCAGGGCGCCAGGTCATCGTGCTCGGGCGCGCCATGGACCGGGTCATCGGCGTGGCGCGCGAGCGCGGCTATCTCGACGGTATCCCCACCTTCATGTCGGCCGACCGTTTCACCAGCCTGCCGCGCGACCGCACCGTGATCCTGGCGACCGGCAGCCAGGGGGAGCCGCGCGCTGCCCTGGCCCGCATGGCGCAGGAGGATTACGGCGACGTTCGCCTCGTGCCGGGCGACCAGGTGATCTTCTCCTCCCGCACGATCCCCGGCAACGAGCGGGAGGTGGCGAAAGTGGTCAACGGCCTCGCGCTGCAGGGTGTGACGATCATCACCGACCGCAATGCGCTCGTTCACGTGTCCGGCCATCCGCGGCGGGCCGAGGTCGCGAAATTCTACGACTGGGTGAGGCCGAGGATCGCGATTCCGGCCCATGGCGAGCCGCTGCACCTGGCGGAACATGCCGCCTTTGCGCAATCACTCGGCGTGCCGTTCACGATCAAGGCCCGCAACGGCGACATGGTGGCGCTGTGGCCCGGCGATCCCGGCATCGTCGACGAGGTCGCGCACGGGCGCCTCAGCAAGGATGGCAACGTCCTGCTGGCGGCCAACGACGATGCGGTCCTGGTCCGCAACAAGCTCGCCTTCGCGGGCGTCGTCTCGATTGCCTTCGCGTTGAGCGGCCGGGGCGAGCTCGCCGGCGATCCGGACGTGTTGATCAGCGGCCTGCCGGCCCGCGGCCAGGACGGCAAGGCCATGGACCTCATCGTCGACGAGGCGATCTTCTCGGCCATCGACCAGATGGGTCGCGGCAAGCGGCGAGACCCTGATTCTGCCGCGAGCGTGGTGGAACGGGCGGTGCGCGGCGCGGTCGGGGCGGCCTGGGGAAAGAAGCCTCTGATCCACGTGCTGGTGGTCGAGGTGTAATCGCGTCGGTCAGGACACCAGCCGCACGGAGGGCCGAAACATGCCGATTCCGATCGCGATGGCCGTGGTCATCTATTTCACGACCTGGTGGATCGTGCTGTTTGCCGTGCTGCCGTGGGGCGTCCGGTCGCAGGAGGAAGCAGGCGACGTCGTTCCCGGGACCGAGCGCGGCGCGCCGGTCGCGCCGAGGATGTTGCGCAAGCTGCTGTGGACGACGCTGATCTCGGCGATCGTCTTCTGCGTCATCCTCTTGATGTTCGTCTATCTGGATTGAGGCCTCAGGCGGTCGTGTCGGGCGCCTTCAGCAGCGAACAGCCGGTGATCCGCCATTGTCCGTTGACCTGCTCGAACGTGTAGACCGCGGTCCAGACGACGCCCGCGCTGTCGATGATGGTGACCCTTTCCATCGGCCCAAGGCCGGTGTCGCCGGCCGTGTCGAAATGCGTGCTCCTGGGCTTGACCAGAGGCGCATAGGATTGCTTGACCATGTTGAGGAAGCCGGTGGGGTCGGGAAACTTCTGCTGGATCCCGGGCGAGGCGAAGCTCTGCGCGGTTGTCGCATCGTCGTGCGCGATGGCGTCGAGCTGCTTCGTGATCACGGTCTGGAATGCTGCTCCGTCGGCCTTGTCCTGGGCCACCGCGGGCACAACCATGCCGGCAAGGACCGCCATCGCGGTCAGGGATGCACAAAAGCGCGCCATCGATGTCTCCCAAGGCTAAAAGACTCTAATTGTCGCCACCACGGATCTTGGGAAGTGGCGGGTTCGAGCAAATGTCGATACCGCTTCGAGCTTCGAGCGCATGAACCGGCGCGCTTGACCCCTGCACGACGACCCGGTACTGCAGGGCACCCTACGAAGGGAGCGCGTAGCTCAGCCGGTAGAGCATCTGACTTTTAATCAGGGGGTCCAGGGTTCGAGTCCCTGCGCGCTCACCAGGATTTACAAACAAAAGCACCGAGTTATCACGTTCGTCTCGGCGGATACCGTGGTGTTTGCAGGGTCGGGTCACGTGGCCGGTAACGGTTGACGAAGGTCTTGTCCGCCTTTCGGATAGGGCGACGGGGCGATGCCTGTATCGCGGTCGCCTCTTTGCGTATGAGGGATCGCTCGATTGAGCTGGAAGATCGCGCTCGGACAAGGCGCGTTCGTTGCATGATGGCAAAGCGCTCGCGCGAGCGTGATGATGGAGGGCTACCCGCCCATGTCGACGAGCCACGAGCCTACTTCGCCTCTCCCGCTGACGGACCCTCATCGAGAGCAAATCCGGGTTGTGGACCAGATCACGTTTCACCCGTCGAAAGGCACCCATCTCGACCTCACATGCTCTGCGTCGGTGCCCAAGCCGACGAACGGAACGGAATGGGCAAACGAAGGCGTGGTCACGGCGCGCCTTCGGATGGACTTTGCGATGGCCAAAGCCCTGGCCGATGGCCTCCTCAAGCAGATTGCAATGATCGAGGCGGCAAGTGGAACCGTGAACTGAGATTCTGATCCATCGCCCCGCGTTGGCGCAGAGGCCGGATGTCCTTCATCACGGGGCGGGTCTACCCTTGTTTTCGACGCGTCGGCTCCTCGACGCCGGCCGGGTGCGGTGATCGTGGTCGACAAGTCTTCGCCGGGCGCCGATCCATCGACGATCGAGGCGACGTTTCGCAACGGCTCGCTGACGGCCATCAGCGTCGTGCTCGGTTTCTCGCTCAGCTTCCTCAACCGATGGGCCGGTCTGCCCGGCGCCTGGACCCTCAGCGATCTCATCGCGGTGGTGGCGATCAGCGTGGGCATCCTGCTCCAGGTTGTCGCGGTGGCGCTGCTGCTGGGGGTCGGATCGCTGGCGCTGAGGCGCTACAACCGGGCCGTGAGGTTTTTCCTGATAGGTTTGGCCTTCGTGGCGATTGGCGTGGCCTTCGCCATCGGTGCCGATCTATCGGGCTACGGACAGAACGTCCTGCAGGGATGACGTGCGCGGTCGGTGCCACCGGATCTCACCGCTTTTAGCCGATCAATGCCGGTGACGCGGGCCTTTCTTCTTGTCGATCGCTCGGGCGGAGCCGATCGGGGTGTAATCGACGCCCGCGGCGGCGATGTTGTCGCGGGTCGCGGCCGGGGCAGCCGCGGTGGACGCGACATGTTTCG
Source organism: Lichenihabitans sp. (assembly GCA_965277115.1). GTDB lineage: Bacteria > Pseudomonadota > Alphaproteobacteria > Rhizobiales > Beijerinckiaceae > Lichenihabitans. The sequence continues at coordinate 307,325 of CBDIBY010000009.1, forward strand.
GCAGCATCAGGGCACAGACCGCCAGGCCGGTGACGGTCACGAGCGTCACCCATTCACTCCGGATCCTCATCTGCGTATCCTCGCATGGGTCGCCAGAGGCGGGATCATAAAGCGGGAATTGCAAAGAACCCGTTACGAATCGCGTCGAGATGATTATCCTGGCAAGAGCATGATGCCGAAAAGACGGTATGAGTTTTCGGACGATGTCAGGCTCTATTGTATTGGACCTGATTACGGCCGTAGTTTTGGATCGATAGATCCAAAATCATCCCACGCCAGAGAAAACGGCCCGTACCGGCGGTGTTGAAGCGGCAGACCCTCAGCCGGACGACGGAACGTCGGGCCGCTCGTGCGTATCGTGTGCCGCGATGTCCGGCGAAGACGCGATCGTCCCGGGTGTCGCAGGTGCGGCCGTCGATGCGACCGACTTGGACGCGTGGTTTTCCGGCGGCCGCGCAGGCGATGCTGCCGGATGCGGTGCGGAGGCCGCGACCGTCCTGTTCCATTTCGGCGTATAGCCTCCGGTCGCGGGCAGATCGAACCCGCCGAGGTTCGTCACGCCTTTGGCCTGCAGCATATCGATATAGGCGGCCGCCAGCGGCAAGCCGATAAGGAGCAGTGCGAAGAGAAACCCCATAGTGCCACTCCGGATGATCATGCGATGCGGTGCCGGTCTCGGACGAGGCCGCGATGGGCTATCTAGGTCGGCGGCGATGCGGCGCAAGATCGAACTGCTCGGCGGGAAGCCCTTACCGATCCAGGAGCGCGATCAGGCTCGACGTGTCCCAGCGCCGGCCGCCCATCGCCTGAACCTGCGCGTAGAATTGGTCGACCAGCGCGGTGACGGGCAGCCGGGCGCCATCCTGTCGGGCCTGGTCGAGACAGATCGAGAGATCCTTGCGCATCCAGTCGACCGCGAAGCCGAAATCGAACCTGCCCTCCGTCATGGTCTTGCCGCGGTTCTCCATCTGCCAGGATTGCGCGGCGCCCTTGGAGATGACGGCCAGAACGGCTTCGATGTCGAGTCCCGCCCTTTTGGCGAAATGGATGCCTTCCGACAGCCCCTGCACCAGCCCGGCGATGCAGATCTGGTTGACCATCTTGGTCAATTGCCCGTTGCCGGAAGGCCCCATCAGGCGGCAGCTCTTCGCATAGGCCGCGATGATCGGCTCCGCCCGGGCATAAGCTCCCTCGTCGCCGCCGCACATGACGGTGAGGGCACCGTTCTCGGCGCCGGCCTGGCCGCCCGAGACGGGAGCGTCGACGAAGCCGATGCCGCTCGCTCTCGCCGTCTCGTGGAGCTCGCGCGCCACGCTGGCCGAAGCGGTCGTGTGATCGACGAAGACCGTGCCCTCGCCCATGCCGGCAAAGGCGCCGTCCGGTCCTAGCGTGATCGCGCGCAGGTCGTCGTCGTTGCCGACGCAGGCGAAGACGACGTCCCGGTCAGCCGCCGCCTCGCGCGGTGTCGGCGCCGAAGCTCCGCCGAACGTCTCCACCCACGCCGCCGCCTTGGCGGAGGTGCGGTTAAAGACCGCCACGTCGTGGTCGCCCTTGCGGGCCAGATGCCCCGCCATGGGGAAGCCCATGACGCCGAGACCGATGAAAGCGACGCGTGCCATGCGGGATCCTTGTTGCGGCCGTCGTGCGGCGGATCAGCCCGCCAGCGCGCTGCGGATGCGGCCGGCCATATCGGCCAGCACCTCCGGCTTTTCCATCGGGCCGCCGGGCGGCTTGAGCGCGACGCCGTGCTGCAGCGGCAAGATGTGGAAATGGAGATGGAAAACCGTCTGGCCTCCCGCCTCCTCGTTGAACTGCTGGAGCATCAGTCCGTCGGCCTGGAGTGCCTTGAGCGTCGCGGCGGCAATCTTCTGCACGCGCGGCATGACAGCCGCGAGGGCCTCCGGCGCGATGTCCAGAAGGTTTCGTGCCGCCGCCTTGGGGACCACGAGAAGGTGGCCTGGCACCCGCGGCATGACATCCATGAAGGCGAGCACGATCTCGTCCTCATAGACCTTGTAGCAAGGCACCTCGCCGCGCAGGATCTTGGCGAAGATGTTGTCGGGGTCGTAGGCGGGCATGGGCGCTTAGCGGTCGCTGATCGGCAGGTAGTCGCGCTGCACGGCGCCCGTGTAGAGCTGACGCGGCCGGCCGATCTTCTGGCCCGGGTCCTCGATCATCTCCTTCCACTGCGCGATCCAGCCGACGGTGCGCGCCAGCGCGAACAGCACAGTGAACATCGCCACCGGGAATCCGAGCGCCTTCAACGTGATGCCGGAGTAGAAATCGACGTTGGGATAGAGCCGCTTCTCGACGAAATATTCGTCGTGGAGCGCGATCCGTTCGAGCTCGACGGCGATGTCGAGCAGCGGATCGTCCTTGACGCCGATCTCGCTCAACACCTCGTGGCAGGTCTTCTGCATGATCTTGGCGCGGGGATCGTAGTTCTTGTAGACCCGGTGGCCGAAACCCATCAGGCGGAAGGGATCGTCCCTGTCCTTGGCGCGGGCGATGAATTCGGGGATGCGCTCGACGGTGCCGATCTCGGCCAGCATCTTGAGCGCCGCCTCGTTGGCGCCGCCATGCGCCGGCCCCCACAGGCAGGCGATGCCGGCCGCGATGCACGCGAAAGGGTTCGCGCCGGACGAGCCGGCGAGCCGGACGGTCGAGGTCGAGGCGTTCTGCTCGTGGTCCGCGTGCAGCGTGAAGATGCGGTCGAGCGCACGCGACAGGATCGGGTTGACCTGATAGTCCTCGCACGGAACGGCGAAGCACATGCGCAGAAAGTTCGAAGTATAGTCGAGATCGTTCTTCGGATAGACGAAAGGCTGGCCGATGTTATATTTATAGGCCATGGCGGCCAGGGTCGGCATCTTGGAAATCATGCGGATCGAGGCGATCATCCGCTGGCTGGGATCGGAGATGTCGGTGGAATCGTGATAGAAGGCCGAGAGTGCGCCGACACAGCCGACCATGACCGCCATCGGATGGGCGTCGCGGCGGAACCCCTGGAAGAAGCGCGCCATCTGCTCGTGCACCATCGTGTGGCGCGTCACCAGATAGTCGAACTCGGCCTTCTGCGCCTTGGTGGGCAATTCGCCGTAGAGCAGCAGGTAGCAGGTTTCGAGAAAGTCGCCATGCTCCGCCAGTTGCTCGATCGGATAGCCGCGATAGAGCAGCACTCCCTCGTCGCCGTCGATATAGGTGATCTTGGATTCGCAGCTCGCCGTCGACGTGAAGCCGGGGTCATAGGTGAAGACGCCGGTCTGCGCATAGAGCTTACCGATATCGACGACGGCCGGGCCGATCGTGCCCGCCTTGACCGGCAGTTCGGTTGTCTTGTTGTCGATGATGATGGTTCCAGCATTGGCCTGCATGGCACTGCCTTTTGTCGTGCGGAAGGAGGCCCGGGGAAAGACCGAAGGGAATTTTCCGGGTTCTGTTGCGTTGCAATAACGCTAGTTGATCCAACGGCCGCGTCAAGCGCGCAGCTCTTGCAAAACAGCGGCCCAGCGGCGCCCGCGCCGAGTTCGACGCGTCGTTGAATCGGTCGGGATTAGGCCGGAGCGGCCTGATCTTCGAGCCTCCCCAGGCTCTCCTCCCGGCCCAGCACCGCCAGCACGTCGAAGATACCGGGCGAGGTGGTACGGCCGGTGAGCGCCGCGCGCAGCGGCTGGGCCACCTGGCCGAGCTTGGCCCCGGCTTCCTCCGCATAGATCCGCACGATGGCCTCGGTCTCCTCCGCGGTCCAGGACGGCAGGGCGGTCAGCCGCGGTAGGAGTGCCGCCACATGGCTCCGGCCGCCGCCGCGCCCGAGAAGCTCCGCGGCCTTGGCGTCCATCTCGAGCGGACGCTCGGCGAACAGGAACATGGCGCCGTCGAGAAGCTCGACCAGCGTCTTGGCGCGGTCCTTGAGGCCGGGCAGGGCGGCAAGCAGCTTGTGGCGCATCGCCTCGTCGAGCCTGGCCAGGACCGCCGGCCCCCGGTCCAGATGGGGCAGGGTGGCGATGAGCGTCTCCATCAGCTCGTGGTCGGGCATGGCGCGCAGATAGAGCCCGTCGAGGTTCTCGAGCTTGGCGAGATCGAAACGCGACGGCGAGCGGCCGATGCCGCCGAGATCGAAAGCCGCGACCATCTCGTCGGTCGAGAAGATCTCCCGGTCGCCCTGGCTCCAGCCGAGCCGCAGGAGGTAGTTGCGCAGCGCCGCCGGCAGGTAGCCCATGGACCGGTAGGCCTCGACCCCCAAGGCGCCGTGGCGCTTCGAGAGCTTGGAACCGTCGGCGCCGTGGATCATCGGGATATGCGCCATGGCGGGCACGGCCCATTCCAGCGCCTCGTAGATCTGCATCTGGCTCGCCGCATTGGTCAGATGGTCGTCGCCGCGGATGATCTGCGTGATGCCCATGTCGTGGTCGTCGATCACCACGGCGAGCATGTACATCGGCGTGCCGTCGGAGCGGACCAGGATGCGGTCGTCGAGGTCCTTGTTGGCCCAGGCGACGCGACCTTGCACCTGATCGTGGAGCACGGTCTGGCCGTCGAGCGGCGCCTTGAGGCGGATCACCGGCTTGGCGCCGGCGGGCGCCTCGGCGGGATCGCGGTCGCGCCAACGCCCGTCGTAGCGCGGCGGCCGCTTGTCGCGCCGCGCCGTCTCGCGCATCTCCTCGAGCTCTGCGGGCGTCGCATAGCAGCGATAGGCCCGGCCGGACTCGAGCAGCCGCTTGGCCACCTCCTTGTGGCGCTCGACGCGCTGCGCCTGATAGACCACCTCCCCGTCCCAGGCGAGGCCAAGCCAGGCGAGCCCGTCGAGGATCGCCGCGATGGCCGTTCCAGTCGAGCGCTCGCGGTCGGTATCCTCGATCCGCAGGCGCATCGTGCCGCCGGTCGCCCGGGCGTAGAGCCAGTTGAACAGCGCCGTGCGCGCGCCGCCGATATGCAGGTAGCCCGTCGGCGATGGGGCGAAACGGGTGACGACGGGTTCGGGCATCGGCCTCACGACTTTCGGTCTCGATCGACCGCCGCTTTTTCATCGGGCGCGGCCCGGGCGTCAAGCGACCTTGGGGCGGAGCGGCCGATTGCGGTTGGCTTGCCGCATCCTCACCGACCGACTATGAAGCCGATATCGACTTGCACAAACCTATGGTGGGCTCGATGCGCTTTCATTACGCTGTTATTTTATTTTTTGCTTTGATGGGTGCCGCCGCCGCGCAGGACGCGCCTGCCGCACCGGCAGCGCCTGCCGCGCAGGATGCCGCACCGGCCCAGGACGCGGTTCCGGCGCAGGATGCGGCTCCGGCGCAAGATGCTGCCCCCGCCCAGGATGTGACCGCCGGCGACCCGCTCGCCAGGCTCCCCAAGCCGAGCACCGCGGTCGAATACGCTCCCACGAACACCAGAGTCCGCTTCGACTTCCTGACCATCCTCAACCCCGACTGCTCGACCATGGGCAATCTGTCCTTCCGGGTTCTGAGCAAGCCCGAGCATGGCGAGATCAGCTTCGTTCCCGACGATAGCTTCCCCAATTTCAAGGAGTCGAACGTCCGCTCGCGCTGCAATGTCGGCAAGGTGCATGGGCTGTCGATCTACTATAAGTCGAACGACCAGTTCGTCGGCGAGGACAAGGCGACCGTGCTCTACCTCTATCCCGACGCCTCGGCCGATCTCATGGAATACGAGATCATCGTTCGGTAGACCATCGCGCCGGCCGGCACGCCGGTCGCGCAACATCATATCCAACGGGTCTTTTGGGAGGATCGAATACCGTCTCGGCGTCATTTTTCAATGGTATCCGCGGGACGCTCCATGGAATGATGCCGAGAGCACGATCGGCGGATGTGCTCTGGGACTGAGGTCGGTTCACGGAGGGGGCGTGCGCCATGGTGGCTGCGGCCCGCAAAGGCAGCCTTGCCGGAACGTCGGCTGCCGGCTGGGCCGGCTGGGCTGCCCCTATCGGGGCTCTGCGTCCCTGGGCGTCGCTCCGGCTTGCCATCGCGGCCGAGTGGGAGGCGCGACGCCTGTTCCTCTGGTTGCCGGTCTCGGCCGGCACCGGCGTTCTGCTCTATCTCGCCGCCGACCGCGAGCCGGTCGTTTGGCTGCCACTCCTCCTCGCCGGCCTCTGTCTGGCCTCCGCCGTCGCAGTCCGCGCACGACCACTGCCGCTCTGCGCTGCCATGGCCGGACTGGCGCTCTGCTTCGGTTTCCTCTCGGCCGAATGGCGCAGTGCGAGGATTTCGACCCCGATGCTCGATCGGATCCGGATCGTCAAACTCACCGGGACGATCGAGCAGGTCGATCTGCGTCCCACCGGAGCGCGCTTCGTCATGCGCATCGAGGATGCCGGCGACCTCGATGCCGCGCATCGCCCGGCCCTGGTGCGCCTGACGACGCGCCGCGCCGATCCGTTGGAAGCCGGCGACGAGGTTGCCGTGACGGCGCGCCTGCTGCCGCCTTCCCGTGCTGCCTTGCCGGGCGGCTATGATTTCGCCCGGGACGCCTATTTTGCCGGGCTCGGTGCTGTCGGTTCGGCGCTCGGCCGTGTGACGGTCCTGCCCGAACGCCGCCCGGCCGGCTGGTTCGATGGGTGGCGCGCCAGGATCGACCGGATCCGCAACGATCTTGCCGCACGCGTTGAGCTGAAGGCCGGAGGCGGCGACGACGGCGCGGTCGCCGCCGCGATGGTGACGGGCAAGCGCGATCGCGTCTCGGCCGCCGGCCGCGAGATCATCCGCGAGGCCGGCATCTTCCACATCATCACCATTGCGGGCGTGCAGATGACGCTCGTCGCGGCGCTGCTGTTCGGGGGCATGCGGCGCCTGCTGGCCTTGAGTCCGTCGCTTGCGCTGCGCTATCCGACCAAGACCTGGGCGGCGCTGTTCGCCATGGCCGGTGCCCTCGCCTACGATCTCGGCACGGGGGCGCGCATCGGCACGCAGCGCGCCCTGTTCATGACCCTGATCATGCTCGGCGCCGTACTCTGCGGCCGGCGGGCGCTGACCATGCGTAATCTCGCGCTTGCCGCGCTGGCCATCATCGCGGTCGAGCCAGAGGCCATCGCCGGGGCGAGTTTCCAGCTCTCCTTCGCGGCGGTGGCGGCGCTCATCGCCGTGCAGGAGGCGCGGCATCGCCACCCGGTGCTGGACGATCCCTTTGCGCTGCCCGAGCGACGCTCGTCACGACAGGTGGGCGGGTGGACTGGCCGTCTTGGCCATGTCACGCGCACGGTGGCGGCGCTCTTCGTGGCGACCATTTTCGCGACCTGCGCCACCGCCTCCTTCATGGCGGCCGAGTTCCACGAGCTCAGTCCCTACGTGTTTATCGGCAATCCGCTGACGCTCGCCGTCATCGAGTTCTTCGCCGTGCCCGGCGCGCTGATCGGCACCGTCCTCTATCCGCTCGGGCTCGACGGCTGGGTCTGGAGCTGGGTCGGCCTCGGCATCCGCTTCGTATTCTGGGTGGCAAGGTTCCTGGCCGCGGCGCCGGCCTCGACCGTGCATGTGACGGGGTTCGCGCCCTGGGCGCTGCCTTGCCTTGCCATGGCGCTGCTCAGCATCGTCATCTGGCGCACGATGCTCCTGCGCGCGACGGCGCTTCCCTGGCTCCTCGTCGGTCTTCTCGGTGCCACGAGCGGGCCGCGCTACGATCTCCTCGTCGCGCCGACGGGCGACGCGGTCGCCGTGCGCGGGACGAACGGCGTCTTGGGGATCGTCGGCAAGTCCAACGCCTTCATGGCGGAGCAATGGTTGCGGGCGGACGGCGATGCGCGTGCGGCCGACGGTTCGGCGTCGCTCGCCGTGCCGAATGCCCGCTGCGACAAGCTCGGCTGCGTGGCGCCCGTCGGCGGCGGCCAGATGCTGTCCGTCGTGGTGCAGCCCGCAGCCTTCGAGGATGATTGCCGGCGCGCCGCCCTCATCGTGACGCCGCTCTTCGCTCCCGCGAGCTGCGCCGCCGAGGTGATCATCGACCGCGGTACGCTGGAGGCGACGGGCGCGATCGGCCTCGTGCGCCGCAACGGCGCCTGGGTGAGCGAACCGGCCCGCAGCCCCGGCGAGGACCGGCCCTGGTCGCCGGCCCCCAAGCCCTGGAGGCCGCGGCGTCCGGCGGCGACGACCATTTCGGACGATGCCGGTGCCAGCGTGCGATTGCCCTAGTCTAAGCTGACAGATCCGCAGGACACCGTTCATTCAGACCGCATGTCATCCACGCTCCGCGTCGTCCCGAACGAGACTTTGCGAAGGTCGCGTTTTCCGTGGATGAAGCGCAGCACCTGGACACTCGTTGCCTCGACGCGAAAGAAGATCAAATAGTTGCCATGAACCGCGCGCCTGACCTGCGGATGTCTGAATAGGGGATAGCTGAACGGCATGCGCTGGATCTTCCCTCAATGTGCCTCCAGGTCAGCCACGAAGGTCACGGCTCTGTCAGGGTCAGCTCCAGCGATCGACCGCGCGATCCCGACCAAGTCGGCGCGAGCTCGTGTCGTAAAGGACAGTCTCACCGGCGGCGAGATCCCCCGTGTCTCTGATCTTCGATGATCGCCCGCAATTTGGCGAAGACGTCCTGGCCGTCATGCAGGCGTCCGGCGTCAGCATCGGCGATGCCGATTGAGAGGTCTCGGTCAATATCAAGAAGATGTCGGTCGTGCTCGTCGATCAGGCGGAGCCCTTCCTCGATGACGTCCGATACCGACGTGAAGCGCCCCTGATCGACAAGCTTCTGGAGAGACTGCACTGTCCGCGACGGAAGATCGATGGCCTTCGTCACGGCTTACCTCATCACATTCTCTAACCGTGTCCTAACTACGCCGAGCGCCCGATTTTGGCAAAGCGGGGACCGCCGCGAGGAAGCTCGCGAGGTCCGAGCATCCGAGCTACCGCCGCGCCGCTCGGATCGGAATCGAGGACAGGCCCAACAGCACCGCCATGGTGACGGCGATCAGCACGACGGTCAGCGCCGAGGCGAGGAAAAGATCGCCGCGATCGGTGAGGGCGAAGATGCCGACCGGCAGCGTCACCCAGCCCGGCGGGTAGACCATCACGGTGGCACCGAGTTCGCCCATCGAGAGCGCCAGGCTGAGCCCGAAAGCCGCCACTAGGTAGGGCATGAGCAGTGGCAGGGTGACGCGGCGCAGCAAGTATGCAGGTCGAGCGCCGAGGCTTGCCGCCATGGGCTCGTAATCCGGCGGCAGGCGCGCCAAGCCTGCCGAGACGCTGCCATAGGTGAAGGCCGAGATCAGCACGAGATGCGCCAGGATCACGATCGCCACCGTGCCGTTGAGCAGCACCGGCGGCTGGCTGAAGGCAACGAGCAGCCCGAGCCCTACCGAGACCGAAGGCACCGCGCTCGGCATGAAAAACAGGAGATCGAGCAGGCGCCGCGGCGCGGGCGCGACGGTGCGCAGCGCCAGCGCCGCCCAGGTGCCGAGGAGGCCGGCCGCCACGCTCGCCAGGAGCGCCGTGGCCAGGCTCGCGAAGAGCTGCCCGGCCGCGGCACCGGCGAACGCATCGGCGAAATGCCCTGCCGTTAGCCCGTTCGGCAGCACGCCGTTCCACTGTCTGGAGAAGCTCGCCAGCAGGATCAGCCCGAAGGGCATGAGGTAGACCACGCCGACGAGCAGGCCCGCGCCCATCCAGGTCGCGGCGCGGGCGCCCCTAGACCAGACCAGCATGACGCCCTCCCAGCCGGGCGACGACGGTGCGATAAAGGCCGAAGAGGCCGAGCGAGAGCAGGATGTTGATCATCGCGGCGGCGCAGGCGGTGGCGTAGTCCCCTTCCTGGATGGCCTTGTCGTAGACGAGCAGCGGCAGGGTGGTGACGCCCTTGGCCCCGATGAACAGCACGATGCCGAACTCGTTGATGGTCAGCAGCAGGCAGAGGCTGCCGCCGGCCATGAGCGCCGGCAAGGCCGCCGGCAGCAGGATGCGGCGGATGATCGTCATCGGCCGCGCCCCGAGGCTCGATGCGACCTCGATCTGCGACGGGTCGATCAGCGAGAAGGCGGCCATCAGCGGACGCATGACGAAGGGCGTGAAGACCGTGACCTCGGCCAGGATCACTCCCCAGGCCGAATAGAGGAAATCGACCGGCGGAGCCGCGAGGTGGAAGGCGTCGACCAGCGCGCCGTTAACGAGGCCCGACGAGCCATAGATGAAGGTGAAGGCCAGGGTGATCAGGAAGGTCGGCAGCGCGATCACGCTGTCGATCAGCCGCCCGACGAGCCTGGCGCCCGGAAACGGAACGAAGAACAGCACCAGCGCCAGGACGAAACCGAGGACAAGGCAGCCGGCCGTCGCGGCGAGCGCGATCTCGATCGTATTGGTCAAGGCCCGGCTGAACAGGCCCGAGGTGACGAGATCGCCGATCGGCCCGAGGGAGAGCGTGCCGTCCTCGCCGATCAATGCCTGTCGCAGGATCAGCGCCAGCGGATAGAAGAAGATGGCGGCGAGCGAGACGAGCGGCGGGACAAGCCAAAGTGCGCCGCCGCCGGCCCGCCGCGAGAACCGTCCCGCCAGAGCGTCAGCCGGCACGGGTGTCCTCGGGAACGAGCGAGGCCCGCTCCGGCGCGAACGATACCGTGACCGTCGAGCCTGCCTCGGGCGGCTCCGCCATCGGGACCGCCGAGAGGCGCAGTTCGGCGGTCTCGGCGCGCAGCGCGATATTATGCGTGTCGCCCTGCCACTGGGCGAAATCGACCACGCCCTCGATCGCGTTGACGGTCGCCGCCGGATCGAGGCGAAGGTCGTGTGGCCTGATGCAGAGCGCGCAGGCGTCTCCGGCATCGAGCCCGGGGTGGGCCTCGGTCTCCAACAACGCGCTGCCGAAGCGCACCCTGGCGCGGCCGGCCGGGCGGTCGACGCTCTCGATCCTGACCGGCAGCAGGTTGGCGCGACCGAGGAACTCGGCCGTGAAGCGGTTCGGCGGCCGCCGATAGAGCTCGCGCGACGGCCCATAGGCCGTGAGCTTGCCGTCGCGCATGATGGCGATACGGTCGGCGAGCGTCAGCGCTTCGCTCTGGTCATGCGTCACGTAGAGGATGGTCAGCGTCGGCAGGGCGCGATGGAGCTTGGCCAGCTCCTCGACCATCGAGCGGCGGATCTGCGCATCGAGGGCGGAGAGCGGCTCGTCGAGCAGCAGCACGCGCGGCTGGATGGCGAGCGCACGGGCGATGGCGACCCGCTGCTGCTGGCCGCCGGAGAGTTCGCGCGGAAACCGCGTCTTGTAGCCGGTCATTCCGACGACGCGCAGGCAGTCCTCTACCCGCTGCGCGATCACCGCCTTCGAGGTCTTCCGCGCCGCAAGACCAAAAGCCACATTGTCCTCGACCCGCATATGCGGGAACAGTGCATAGTTCTGCACCACCATGCCGATGTCGCGGGCGTAGGGCGGCAGGTCGGTGACGTCGAGGCCGCCGATCTTCACCCGCCCGGCCGTCGGCCGGACGAAGCCTGCCACCGCCCGCAAGGCGGTGGTCTTGCCCGATCCCGAAGGGCCGATCAAGGCGACGATCTCGCCCGGCGCGATATCGAGGTCGAACCGGTCGAGCACCACCGTGCTGCGGTAGCGCACGGTGACGCCCTCGAAGCCGATGCTGTTGCCCGATCCGAGCCCGGTGCGGGCCAGGCCGGCCGATGCGGCGCCAGTATCGACTCCGGCTGAAACGATGGAGGTCACAGGACTCTCCTGCCGGACCTCAGCTGCCCGTCGAGGCGCGCCAGCGCTTGGCGTCCTCGGGCAGGTCCTTCAGCACCGCGGCCCAGTCCGGCGTCCAGACGGTCACGCCGTTCATGGCGTCCTGCATCTTGGTGTAATTGGCATCGGTCGGCTTGACGTCCTTGCGTACCGGGGCGCCGATCGCGACCGAACTCACCGTCTCCTGAGCGTCCTTCGAGAGCAGGAAGTCGATTAGCTTCTTGCCGTTCTCGCTGTTCGGGCCGCCCTTCACGAGCCCGACGTAATAGGGCAGGGCGAAGGTGGAACGGGTGCCGTCGGGCGCCGCCGGCCAGAAGATCCGGATGTTCGGGTCGTCCGCCATCTGCGACATGTTCATCTGGATGTCGCCGTTGGCGACATAGAGCTCGCCCTTGTTGACCAGCGCCGTCAGCTTGCCGGTCGAGGCCGAGGGGCCGACATTGTTGGCCTGCAGCTTCTTGAAATAGTCGAAGGCCTTGTCCTTGCTGCCGAAGGCATGGATGACCTCGATCATCACGGCCGTGCCGTCGCCGGCCTGGCCCGGCGTCGAATACTGGATCTTGCCCTTGAACTTCGGATCGAGCAGGTCCTCGAAGCTTTTCGGTGCGTCCTTCAGGGTCGAGCCGTTGTAGATGAAGTTCATGTAATTGTTGACGAGCGGCAGATAGGAGGCCGTCTTGTCGGCGATCATGTCGGCGCCCTGCGGCGTGAAGGGCGTGAGCAGGCCCTCGGCCTCGGCGCGCTGGATGAAGGGCGGCAGGGTGACGAGCACATCGGCCTGCGGGTTCGACTTCTCCTTGGCGACGCGCTCGACGACGCCGCCCGAGCCGGCCTCGATATATTGCACCTTGATGCCGGTGGCCTTGGTGAAGGCCGCGAATTCGTTGCCGTACCAGCTCGGGTTGCCGTCATGCAGGCCGTCGGCGCTGTAGATCGTCACGACGTCGGAGGCCGCGAAGGCGCTGCCGCCCATCATACCCATGGCCGCCAGGGCCGCTGCCGTCAGTCGCTTCAGGTTCATGAGGGTCTCCCGGATGTCGCGTCGATCGCGCAAGCATATCGCGTGCCGGCCGTAGCGGAGCTGCATGACGGGCCGATGACGGTTTCGCGAGGGGTCGGCCCCGACCGGAGACGTCTCGGCTACGCATGATCGCCTGGATATCGCGGGCGCCATGGACGACCTTCAGAACTTCCAGTAGGTCCGATCTGATCCTAAAGAGGATCAAATATTTGCCATGCACGGCTTTGCGGATGCCCGGCATGCCGAGCGATGGCGCCGCCGGACAGGCATCGGGAAATGTCGTCAATCGATGGAATGACTCTCGATCTCCTCGACGAACGTGACGGCACGTAAAGGATTGTGGCCCGCGATCGTCTCACCGATTCCAATGAGATCCGCGCGAGCTTCTGCGGCCAGGACCAGCTTTATCGGTCGTGGCTATCGCCTCCCGTGCGAAACCTCCGCTTAAGTTCGGCGAAGACATCGTCAGCCGGATAGACGTGCCCGGCTTCCGAATCCGCGAGCGAGCGCTCCAAGCTGGCCTGCAGTACGTTAAGGTGCTGTTCCTGATCTTTCACCAACCGGTGCCTTCGCTGATCACCGCGAGGATCGAGGTGTAGTGGTCGGTTTCGACGATGCGGCGTGCAACGTCTTCGCTGCTTCATCGAGGATGAGATGACTGGCCATGGTCCTTGGAACCTTATCCGGGTATCGCCAGACGTAAGGCGTTCATCCGCAAATGTAGCAGGACGGCCGTGGCCTTCAACTCATCGAGCAGACCTCGCCCACGGCCGCCTCCAAAATATCGAAAGCCTTGCCGAGTTCCTCCTCGGCGATGGTCAGCGGCGGGCAGAGCGTGACCACGGTGCCGCCGCCGACCTTGAAGCTCAGGCCGCGCCCCAGCGACGCATAGAGCACCGCATCGGCCTTGGCCTCCGCCTGAGCGCCGCCGAGTTCCAGTCCCCAGAACAGCCCGACGCCGCGTGCCGCCACGATATCGTCGGGCCAGCGCGTCATCATGGCCTCGAGCCGTGCGAGCCCCTGGGCGCCGAGCCTCCGGGCCCGGCCGCAGAGATCCTCGTCGCGGATCACGTCGAGCGTCGCCAGGGCGGCGGCGCAGCCGACCGGGCTCTTCTCATGGGTGAAATGGCCGAGCGCCACATGGCCCGCCACGTCGAGCTCGGGCCGGGCCAGGATCGCCGCCATGGGAAAGATGCCGCCGCCGAGCCCCTTGCCGAGCACCAGGATGTCCGGGCAGGCGCCGACCTGCTCGCAGAGAAACATCGTCCCCGTGCGCCCGAGCCCGCTCGGGATCTCGTCGAAGATCAGCAGCGCGCCGTGCCGGTCGCAACTCTCGCGCACGCGCGGCCAAAAGTCCGGCGGGGCGGGATCGACGGTCGTCCAGCGCATCGGTTCAGCCAGGACGGCCGCGACGTCGCCCTGCACCTCCAGGCAATAGTCGATGTAGTCGGCGAGCCGTTCATAGGCATGGCCGTCATCGCCGAAGAAGCGCCGCGCCAGATGGAGCGGCGGCACGTGCTCCGTGCCCGGCAGGAGCGGGCCGACATCGCGCCGGAACAGGGCCTCGCCGCCGACCGAAATGGCGTCGAGCGTCGCGCCGTGGAACGAATCCCACATCGATAGGATCTTGTGGCGACCCGTCGCCATGCGGGTGAGCTTCAGCGCCATGCCGATCGCCACCGCGCCACTCGGCGCGAACAGCACCTTGCCGAGCGGGGCTGGCGAGACCTCGACGAGACGTCGCGCCAGGGCGATCGCGCTCTCGTTGGTGAAGCGCCGCGGCGAGAAGGGCAGGCGGTCAAGTTCGGCCTTGATGGCGTGGACGACCCTTGGGTGGCCGTAGCCGACCTGATGGACGCTGTTGCCATGGAAATCGAGGAAATGCCTGCCCCCGGCATCGATCAGCGTTGCGCCCGACGCGCTTTCCAGAACGTCGAGGCAGGGAGTCGACAGCGATTGATGCAGGAAGAGCCGCGCATCTTCGTCGAGGCGCGCCCGGGTCGCCTCCGAGAGGCTATCACGCCACGCCGCCCGACCGGCCGACAGGTTGCTGTCGCCCTCGCTCGATCGTGGCTGTCCGCCCTGCGTCATGCGATTCCCGGGCCTGGTTCAGTGTTGTCGGGAGTTTGACGGCTTCGCCTTCCCCTCATCCGCCCCGCTTTCGCGGGATGAGGGGTGACCGAAGCGAGCCATTCCGTCAGGACTTGTATCAGAGCCTGATCTCCGGCCGCTCGCCTGCCGCAAGACGCAGCTCGATCGCCTCGATCACCGGTATCAGGTCGGCGATCGAATCGACGACCCAATCGGCGCCGGTCTCTCGCAGCCGCGCGTGCGCCACGTCGCGCCGCATCACCTTCTCCTCTACTGGCAGGTCCGCCCATTCGTCTTCGGAGAGGCCCATGGCATTGCCCGACACGGCGACCGCGACCGTCCAGGTGCCGGCGGCCTTGCCCTCCTCGATCCCCGGCGCGGTATCGTCGACCTTGACGACGCTCGATGGCGGATAGACACCGAGGTCGGCGAAACAGCGGTACATCATCAGCGGCGAGGGCCGCCCCGCCGCGAGATCCCCGGCGCAGACGAGGTTGTCCGGCGCATAGCCCTGGGCCGCGGCGAGCGGCAGCAGCGGCTCCATGATGTCGCGAGTGTAGCCGGTGGTCGAACCGATCTTGAGCCCCCGGTCGCGTAGCGCCTGGGCGGTCGCGGCGGCGCCCGGCACAAGCGTCGCATAATCCGAGACGACGCGGGCGTTCATCGGCGTAAAGACTTTAAAGATCGCGTCGATGTCCTTGGTATCGGGCTTCTTTCCGTGTGCGGCTTCCCAGACCGACGCGATGCGGTGGTTGCGCAGCAGCGCCTCGATATGCTGCCATTTCGGCAGGCCCATGGGCTGGCGCGCCTCCTCGATCGAAATATCGACGCCGAACTGCTTGAACGTCTTGACGAAGACGCCCATCGGGGCGCGAGAACCGAAGTCCACCATGGTTCCGGCCCAGTCGAAGATTACGGCTTTGAGTTCGGGCATGGCGGCTCCTCAGGCGTAAAGGTCGGCGATGGTCTCTTCGGCGATGGCGAAGCCGGTCGAGGCACCGGTGCCGCTCGTCACCATGACGAGACGGACGCGGGCGGCCGGACGGTCGATGAACATGGGGCCGGGCGCGGAAGCATAGGTGCCGGTCCAGCGTTCCAGCACCCTTGGCCGGCCTGGCCCGATTGTGCGGGCGTACTCGTCGAGGATGAGGCCGTCGACCTCATCCGAGGCAAAGGGGTCAGGCGTCGGCGCATAATGGTGGCTGTCGCCGACGACGAGCGAACCGTCGGCGCTCTGCACGACGATGAGATGGATGCCGTTGGCAAGGTGGTCCGGCTGCTCGGCGGCGAGCCGCGCCCTGAGCGCCGCCGCCGCGGGCAGGGCGGCATAGCCGAGGTAGCGCCCGAGGCTGAGGTCGGTCATCACCGGGCAGGGCAGGCGCCATCCGGGCTCGGGCGGCGCGACGCGCAGCATCTGCAATTTGCAGCGCGTGAGGTTCTGGGCCGCGATCCGTTCCGGCAGAAGTGTCGCGAGATCGTCGCCCGGGCAGACCACGATGGCCTCGGCCTCGACGTCGCCGTGCGAGGTCTTCAGGCGGGTCGGCTCTACGGCCGTGACGGCGGTATCGCGCAGGAAGGTGACGCCATGGCGCTCGGCGAGCCAGGCGGCAAGACGCGGGATAGCGTCGCGCGATTCGACCCGTCGCTCATGCGGACTATAGAGCCCGACCGAGCAGGCTTCCGGCTGCAGCATGGGATAGGCGCGGGCGACCTTGGCAGGCTCCAGCGCCCGGCAGTCTTCGCCCATCTCGGTCTCGAGGAAAGCCTCGACGACCGCCCGAGCCTCCGGACGGCGACCGAGCAGCAGAAAACCCTCCTGCTCGATGCGGATGCCGGCTTGCGGGGCGACCTCGGCCCAGACGTCGCGCGAGCGCATGGCGCGGCGCCAGGTCGCGCCCCGCTCCTGCCCGGTGACGGTGATGAAGCCGAAATTGCGGATCGAGGCGCCGTTCGCCCGGGCGTCGCGGTCAATGACGACCACGCTCTTGCCGCGGCGGACCGCGGCCAGCGCATGCGCGAGGCCCAAGATACCCGCGCCGACGACGGCGAGATCGAATTTTTCTCGCATGCTCCTCCAGCCTTAATGACGACGGGACTGAAGCTTCGCCCCGTGACATCCGCATGACAAGGCTTCTCTTCAGGGCTTTACGGGTGCCGGCGGCGGCGACTGAGCTCTGCGTTAAGCCGTCGTGCCGATCACGCGCCCGTCCCACTGACCTCCACCGTGAGATGGGACAGCTTGCGGAATCCTGCGAGGCGCCTGCGATAGTAGTCGGGTCCGCGCGGCGTGCTGGTGACCAGCGAGACGATGGCGCCGAGGTGACCGGGGCCGAGCCGCCACAGGTGCAGGTCGGTGAGCCGGTCGCCATCCGCTTCGATCGCGCGGCGCATGTTCTCGGCCAGGGCGGGGTCGGGGGTCCGGTCCAGCAAGATGCCGCCGGTGTCGCGCAGCAGGCCATAGGACCAGCTGGCGATGACGATCGCGCCGACGATTCCCGCCAGCGGGTCCATCCACAGCCAGCCGAAGGTGCGGGCCATCAGCAGCCCGACGATCACCAGGACCGAGACGGCCGCGTCGGCGAGGACGTGGACGAAGGCCGCCCGCATATTGTTGTCGCGGCCATGGGCACCGTCGTGACCGCCGTGGTCGTGCTCCTCGAAGACGACCGGATGATCCTCGACTTGGCCGTCATCCGCATGCAACCGGACCAGCGCCGTAAAGGCGTGCGGTTCCGGAATCTCATCGATGGACTCCAGAAACCCGCTGCGATCCGCGAAGGCGAAGACCTGGCGCGCGCCATCGTCGCGCAGCGTCTCGACGCTGACCGCGTCGGGCGCGAGGATCGAGCCGCTTTGCGTACGCAGCCGAAAGCGCGGCGGAACGCCGTCCTCGAAGACCTCCAGGGCAAGAACGCCCCGGCCGGTGTCGATCACGCGGGCGCCATCTCCGTGGCCGTCGCCGTCGTCATGCGAGTGCCCATGCCCGGGGCCATGATGATGCCCCGCGCCGCCTCCCAGCAGCCAGGCGCTGCCGATGTTGACCAGCAGCCCGAGGGCGGCGATCGGAATGGCTTCGGCAAAGCTGATCGGCACCGGGCTAAGCAGCCGGGCCACGCCCTCATAACCGATCAGCAGGGCGATCATGGCCAGGATGATGGCGCTGCTGAACCCCGCGAGGTCGCCGACCTTCCCCGTGCCGAAAGCGAAACGGGGGTCGTCGGCGTGCTTGCGGGCATAGGTATAGGCCAGGGCCGCCAGCAGCAGCGCGCCGGCATGCGTCGACATGTGGAGGCCGTCGGCGACGAGCGCCAGCGATCCGAAAAGACCGCCGCCGACGACCTCCGCCACCATCATGAACCCGCAGAGCCAGATCACGGCCCAGGTCCTGCGCTCGTTCTTCTCGTGCCCTTCGCCGAGGAACACATGGCTGTGTGCGCCTGCCGGCGTCGTCGTCTGGACGATCGTCATGGGCGATCCCTTCATCTGACGTAGGTGCGGATCGTCTCCACCAGCAGATCCGCTGCGTCGCCTCCGTGCGCGTCGTCGCGGTTCATGAGGTGGGCGCGGATATGGTCCTCGATCACTTCCGCCATCAGGCCGGAGGTGGCGCCGCGCATGCCGGCGATCAGATGCATGACCTCGTCGCAGCCCGCCTCGCTCTCGAGCGCGCGTTCGATCGCCTCGACCTGTCCCTTGATGCGGCGAATCCGCGCCAGCAGCTTGCGCTTTTCGCGAACGGTATGGCTCATAAACTCCATATAGGGTAGGGGACTATCCTACATCAAGTTTTATCTCGGCATGAGTACCAGCCCGCTTTGTCCCGCCGATCCACACGTCCCGCACGAAAAAGTCGTCGCCGAGCAGGACCATGTCGGCGATGTAGCGCGGCGCCAGGCGGCCCCGCTCGCCGTCGAACCGCATGACAGTGGCCGGATAGAGGCTCGCCATGCGCAGGGCCTCCGCCAAGGGGAGGTCGAGCTCGGCGACCGCGAAGCGGACTGCCTCCTCCATGGTGATGGCGGCGCCCGCGAGCGTGCCGTCCGCGAGCGTCAGCCGTCCGGCCCGCCGGGTGGCGATACGGCCGTTGAGCTCGAACGTATCGCCGGAGCTGCCGGCCGGCGGCATGGCATCGCTGACCAGGAACAGGCGCCCCGGCTCCCGCTTGGCCCTGAGCGCGATCCGCAGGGCCGCCGGATGGACGTGGTGACCGTCGGCGATGAGCCCGCCCCAGAGGCCGCCATGGTCGAGCGCCGCGCCGACGACCCCTGGCGCCCGATGGCCGAGTTGCGACATGGCGTTGTAGAGATGGGTGACGACGCGGGCGCCGGCATCGGCGGCGGCCATCACCGCCTCGTAGGACGCATCGCTGTGGCCGATGCTGACGGTGACGCCGCCGTCGACGAGCCTGCGGATCTGGCGTGGCGAGGCGTTGTCCGCCGCGACCGTCAGCAGCATGGTTTTGATCCCTGCAGCCAGCAGGAGCCCGACATCCGCGTCGGTCATCGGGCGGATCTGCACCGGGTCATGCGCGCCCTTGCGGGCCTTGGCGAGGAACGGGCCTTCGAGATGGATGCCGAGGATACCGGGGCTTCGCGCGGCGATCGCCTCACGCACCGCGCCGATAGCCTCGACCATGGCGGCGGGCCGGTCTGTGATGAAGGTCGGCAGCATCCCGGTCGTGCCATGGGGTGCGTGGGCCGCCGCGATCGCCGCGGCTCCGGCAACGGTCCGCGTCGCGTTGAACAGGACGCCGCCGCCGCCGTTCACCTGCAGGTCGAGGAAGCCCGGCGCCAGGATGCCGCCGCCGAGGTTCTCGCGCGGCAGGCCATCGGGCAGGGCGACGACCGGCAGAACTTCGGCGATTCGATCGCCGTCGACGACCAGCGCATGATCCTCGAGGAAAGCCTCGCCCGTGAAGATCCGGGCGCCGTGCAGGGCATGCGGGGTCATCAGATCGTCTCCGTCACCTTGCTGAGCCGGCTCGGCCGGTCCGGGTCATGGCCGCGCGCCCGGGCCAGCGTCTCGGCGAAGGCATAGAAGCTCGTGAGCATGGCGAGCGGATCGAGCGCCGCATGGCCGGTGGCCCGCGTCGGCAGATAAGCAGCTCCCGCGAGCGGTTGGGTGGCGACCGCGAAGACGCGGCCCTGCGCCGCTCGCAGACGGGTGATGCTGCCGAGCATGGCGTTGCGCGACGCATCCTCCTGGCAGAAGGCGATGACCGGAAAATCGTCGTGCACGAGCTGCAGCGGTCCGTGCATGACCTCCGCCCCCGAGAAGGCTTCCGCATGGAGCATCGCCGTTTCCTTGAGCTTGAGCGCGGCTTCGGCCGCCACCGGCAGGGCGGGGCCGCGCCCGACCGCATAAGCCGACTGGGCTTTCACGAAAGGCGCCAGCGCCTCGCCCCAGTCGAGCCCGAGCGCGACCTCCAAGATCTCCGGCAGGCCGGCGACGGCCCGGCGCAACGTCTCGTTGTCCTGCCATTCGGCGACGATGGCGGCCAGCGCCACCGCCGAGGCGATGCAGCTCTTGGTCGCGGCGACGCTCGTCTCGGTGCCGGCATGGAGCGGAATGAGAGCGTCGGCATCGATGGCGAGCGGCGACGCCGCGGCGTTGACCACGGCGATCGAAAAGGCGCCGGCGGCGCGCGCCGCCGCCTGCAGGGCCACGATATCCGGGCTTTGCCCGGACTGCGACACGGAGACCACGACGGCACCTCTCAGCTTCAGCGGCGCGCCGTAGAGGGAGGCGACCGAGGGGCCGATCGAGGCCACCGGCACCCCGCCGAGGATCTCGCTCAAATATTTGAAATAGGCTGCCGCATTGTCCGACGAGCCGCGCGCGCAGGTCACGATCACCTGCGGATCGAGGGTGCGAAGCTTCCGTCCGAGGGCCTGAAGCGCCGCTTTTTCAACGTCGAGGAGCCGCGCCACGACGCTCGGTATTTCGCCGATCTCGGCCGCCATATGGGTCATGCTTTGGTCGGCCATGAAATTGCCTCGCGGTCTGTCGGGCCAGCAAACCACAAGTGCCGGTCGCGTAGAAGCCGCCCATGAAGTCCAATGGCGCCGATATCAACGTCCGCGCGGCAGCAGCACGACGAGCTTGACCCCCGGGTGTGTGGCCGGCAGCAAGGTCACCTGTTCGTAGCGGATCAGGCCGTCCTGCGGGTGGTTGAAGGTGCGGGCGCCGCCCTCGCGCGCCAGCACGGCCTGATCGCTCCAGATCCGGGCGAAAACGGCGCTTTGCCGCGTCAGGTCGTCGACGAGGACGGTCACAGCCGTATCGTCCCGCAGGCGTGCAGTATCGGCCCGGAATTCCGCGACGAGCCGCCGGGCGCGGTCCTCCCAGTCCGCGATGAAATCGCGGGCCGAGGGATCGAGGAAGACGTAGCGCAGCAGGCAAGGCTCGGGGCTGTCGAGCCAGGGCGCGAAGAGATGGCCGGCCGCCTCGTTCCATCCGAGGACGGTCCACAGCCGATCGAGCAGATAGGCCGGTGCCGTCATGGTGCGAAGTACCGCGAGAAGGTCCGCGGGCGCCGCGCCGCCTATCCCCTCGGTGGCGGCCGCGACCGGGTCGCGCCGCTGCGCCAGGGCGAACAGGTAGGCGCGTTCCGCCGCCGTCAACTGCAGCGCCCGCGCCAGCCGGTCGAGCGCCGTGGCCGAGACCGCGATGTCGCGGCCTTGCTCGATCCAGGTGTACCAGGTCGTCGAGATGCCGCAGAGCTGCGCCACCTCCTCGCGGCGCAGGCCTGGCGTGCGGCGGCGCTCGCCCGAATGACGGCTTTCCGTCAGTGCCTCGCGCCGGGCCCGCAAGAAAGCGCCGAGCTGCCGCCGCCGGGCGGAACCGGTCTCCATCATGGTACGTCCTATACCAGGATAAGCAGCCAACTTATACCCGGGTCCGATCGGTGGCAGTCTCGTTGTCGTCAGGAGTGCCGATCATGCAGACGTCACAGCAGGCCTTCACGGCCGAACATTACGCGCCTCGCGCGCAGGACTATGTCACCAGCATCAACCACGCCACCGGCGAGGATCTCGACCAGATCGAGGCCGAGGTTCGCGGACGCGGCTTCGGGCGGGTCCTCGACCTCGGCTGCGGCGGCGGGCATGTGAGCTATCGAGCGGCGCCGCATGTCGGAGAGGTCGTGGCCTGCGACCTGACGCCGGCGATGCTGGAGGCGGTGGCGCGCACGGCGGCCGAGCGCGGCTTGCGCAACATCAGGACCGAGCAGGCGGCAGCCGAGCGCCTGCCTTTCGCGGATGCCAGTTTCGACGCCGTTCTTTGCCGCTTCACGGTGCATCACTGGCGGGACATGGAGGCCGGCCTGCGCGAGGCGCGGCGTGTGCTCAAAGCCGGCGGCCGGGCCGTCTTCGCCGACGTCGTCGCTCCGCGCGAGGCGCTGCTCGACACGCATCTCCAAGCCGTCGAGCTGCTGCGCGACATCTCGCACGTCCGCAACTATTCGGTCGCCGAGTGGATGGCCGCGCTCGGCCGATCGGGCTTCGTCGTGGAGGGTCTCACCCCGCGCAAGCTGCGCATGGATTTCCCGGTCTGGATCGCCCGAACCCGTACGTCCGAAACCCATGCTGCGGCGATCCGCTCGCTGCAGGAGGGCGCACCGGACCCCGTCAAGGCGCATTTCGCGATCGGCCCCGACGGCGGTTTCGACCTCGACACGGTGGTGATGCTGGTGCGGGCGGCGTGACCGCTCTTCCACCCCTCATCCGACCGCTGCGAAGCGCCGGATGAGGGGTGAACGGCCGTTCAGAACAATCGCAAGCTCATTCAACTGACCACAGCCTCGGCTTCGATCTCGACGCGATAGTCGCCGACGAGGCGGCCGACTTCGAGCAGGGTATTGGCCGGCCGGATCGCGCCGAAATACCGGCCGTGGGCGCGCGAGACCGGTTCCCAGTCGTCGGCATCGGCCAGATAGACCCGCGTGCGCACCACATCTTCCATGGAGCCGCCAAGGGCCACCAGACTCGCCGCGATCTTGTCGAGGATATAGGTCGCCTGGCCGGCTGGGTCGTCCGGACAGACCGGGATACCGGCGCCATGCGTCGCGGTCGTGCCGCTCACCAAAATGCGGTCGCCGATCCGCACGGCGCGGCTGTAGCCGGCGATCGGCTCCCAGACGCTGCCCGAATCGACGCGCCGGCGGCCGGGTCGTCCCGAGACCGCGCTCGCCTCGAAATAATGCGGCACGGCAGCGAAATGGTGGCTGAGATCGCCTGACGCGGTGAGGAACGGGGCTTTTCGGTATTCGTCGCCGCAATCGCCGGGCAGCGGCATCGCGTCCGCGAAGGCCGCATCGAGACGCGCCTGGTCCTCCCCGTCGAGCACGAAGCCGAAGGTGTGGGCGTTCTCAGCCCGGTGCTCGCGCTCGCCGAGCCTTGCACCGACGATCACCCCGGCAACGGCCGGCTGGTCGAGCACCCATCGGGTCGCGACGTTGGCGATGCCGACGCCATGTTTTCGCGCGATGTCGTCGAGAGCGTGGAGAATGCTCTGCAGCACCGCCCAGCCGCCGATCGCCGCGACGAAGCGGGCATATTTCATTTTGCTCCAGTCGCCGAGCGCACCGGGCTCGGGCTCCGGCGCGCCGAGCCAGCGCTCGGAGAGCAGGCCACCTGCCAGCGTCCCGTAGGCGAGGAGCCTGACGCCGGTCTCGGCGCAGACGGTGCTCAGGTCACCTGACGCCCGCCGGTCGAGCACCGAGAAGGATACCTGGTTCGAGACCAGAGGGATGCCGTGTTTCACGGCGAGGCGCAGGTGGCCGGCA
This sequence comes from Lichenihabitans sp., assembly GCA_965277115.1. Taxonomy (GTDB): domain Bacteria; phylum Pseudomonadota; class Alphaproteobacteria; order Rhizobiales; family Beijerinckiaceae; genus Lichenihabitans. The sequence goes on from CBDIBY010000009.1 coordinate 330,904, forward strand.
TCGAAATTGGTGACGCCGAGATGGGCGATGAGCCCCTCCTGCCGCAACCGGTCGAGCTCGATCAGCGCGTCCAGATAGGCGAGATGCTCGAAGGTCCACCAATGCAATTGCAGGAGATCGATGCGCTCGACCCCGAGCCGCGAGCGCGCTCGCTCGACCCCGGCGCGCACCACCTCGCGCGTCATCGGACCCGGCTCCGGGCACCACTTGGTGAAGGCCAGCGCGCGCCGCCCGATGGGCTCACGCGCCAGCAGGCGGCCGGCGATGAGTTCGGCACTGCCATAATGGTCGGCCATGTCGAACGTGTCGAACCCAGCCTCCGCGTAAGCCGCAAGCGCGTCCGCTCCGGCTTCGGGGTCGAGCGGCGTGCCGCCTCGCTCCTGGTCCGCCACCTGCCACAGGCCGGTGACCATGCGGCTGATCCCGAAACCCGGCGCGAGCTCCGTCCGGTCTGGACGCAGGCTCATGGCGCCTTCAGCTTGGCCTTGATGGCATTGACGTCTTTCGTACTCATCTGGCCGACAGTCGCGACCTTGCCGTCGGTAATCTTCCACAACCGGAAGGGCCCGGTGATATCGCCGTATTTGTCGAACTCGACCGGGCCGATGACGCCCTCGTAACGGATCGGCTTGCCGGCCTTGATCAGCTCCAGCGCCTTGGCGAAGCCAGCCTTGCCGGCATAGACGACCTCGCCCTTCGGATCGACGACCTTGAAGATGGCGTCGCGGATGGCGAGCGGCTCGGTCGAGGTCGCCGACGCTATGGCGAGGCCGGCGATGGCGCCGGCGTCGTAGGCCCGGTCGGCGGCCGGGTTGGCGGGGTCGATGCCGCCGGAGAAGGCCTTGTAATTGTCGTTGAAATATTTGGTCGATTCGGTCGGCGTGGTGCCCGACGAGGTGCCGTAGGCCTGGTCGAGATATTTGGCACCGACGCCGTCGATGAAGTCCGGGCTGTTCATGCCGTCGTTGAGCAGGAATTTCGCCGGGCCGCCCTGGCTGATCCAGGCGCGGGCGATCGTCGCCCCGTCGACCGGCGTCGAGACGAGGTAGAGCCCGTCCGGCCCGCCCGCCATGCCGGCGGTGGCCTCCGAATCGTAGCTCGACTGGCGCTCGTTATAGGGCGTGTCGCTGGTCACCACCCCGCCGAGCGCCTTGTAGGCGGCGGTGAACTCCTTGGCGAGGTTCACGCCGAAGTCGTTGTTGACGTGGATGATGGCGATCGTCTTGAAGCCCTGGTCGAGTGCGTATTTGGCCGCCGCCGTGCCCTGGAGCGCATCCGAGGTGATGGTGCGGAAGAAGATGCCGTTGGTCTTGCCGTCACGGCCAAGACTCGTCAGCGTCGGCGAGGAGGCGGCGGGCGAGATCTGAACGACTTTCGCCGGCGCCGTGACCGAGGTGAGGATCGGGATCGTCACCGAGGAGATGATGCCGCCGATCAGCACCGGCACGTGCTTCACCTGGACGAGCTGGGTCGCCGCATCCACCGCGACATTGCTCTGGCTCTGCGAATCGCGCGTATCGCTGACGAGCTTGCAGCCGCGCGGACCGCCGGCCTCATTGAGGTCGCGGAAGGCCATCTCGACCGATTTGGCGCCGGCCTGGCCGTACTCGCCGGCCGGCCCCGTCAGCTCCATCACGACGCCGACCGTGATTGTGCAGTCCGCCGCCCGCGCCGCCGAGGCGGTCCCGGCCATCAGTGCGGTAGCTGCGCATGCCGCCAGCAATGCCTGTCTCATCGTGAGTCCTCCGTGTTTCGAGCCGTTCAAGCTTTATTGAGGTCGTATTTCATGATCGCACCGTGCCGCCCGCTCCGGTCGCGCTCGAGCCCATAGGGTTCCCCGCGCGGTCCCTTACGCTGCGCCAGCACCGCGTCGATGGCGGCGAGGTCGGTCGCATCGAGCCTCAGCGCGCCGATCTTCGCATTGGCCGCCGTGTGCCGCCCGTGGCGGGCACCGACGATGGCTGCGGCGACACCGGGCTGGTCGAGCGTCCAGCGCGTCGCCACGCTGGCGATGTCGGCGCCGTGCCGGCCTGCCACGTGGTGCAGGATGCGGAGCAGATCCTGGAACAGGTCCCAGCCGCCGAACTCGTCGACGATGAGCCTGTATTTGGCGAGCGAGCGATTCTCGGCGCGCTCAGGCTCCCTTTGTCCGAGCCAGCGCTCGCTGAGGAAGCCGCCCGCCACCGTGCCGTAGCAGAGCAGCGCCACGCCCTTCGCTTGACAGAGGTCAGCGAAATCGCCGTGCGAGCGTGTGTCGAGCACGGAATATTGCGTCTGCATAGAGAGCAACGGGATGCCCGCCTCGACGATCTCGCATACATGCGCTCGATCGAAATTGGTGCCGCCGATCTCGGCGATCTTGCCGGCTCTTCTGAGTTCGGCGAGGCGGTGCAGCGCGTCGAGCCAGCCTGGCACGGCATAGTCCCACCAGTGGAACTGCACGAGATCGAGACGCTCCATCCCGAGCCGCTGCAGCGAGCGATCCACGATGGCGTCGAGGTCGGCGGGCTTGAGGCTCCCGAGCCGCGAGAGATCGGGCACGAGCTTGGTGTGGATGCGAAGGCGCGACAGCGCCTCGGCGCCGCGCTCGCGGAAGAGCCTCGCCCGGAAGGCGCCGATCAGCAGCTCGACGCCCGTATAGATGTCGGCGCAGTCGAACGTCGTGATGCCGGCGTCGAAGCTCTTGAGGAGATCGTCGACGGCGGTCGCGGGATCGACCGGCCCGTGACCGCCGGCGAGCTGCCAGCCGCCGCGGATGACGCGCGAGATCCGATAACCCGGGTGGAGTTCGACCGTCTCCGTCCCCGTCATGGGGCGGTCCCGAGCGGCACGGCTGTCACTGCGGCATGGCTGAAGCGCCTGAGTCCGAGCCGCGTGATGCGCAGCCGGCTCGCGCAGTTCGGATCCGGGCAGGCGATTTCGGCGTCGGTCGCCATCCAGTCATTGGGATGGGTCGGCCGCTGCTTGGCCGCGAGGAGCGGCAGCACGGAGGCCAACGAATAGATCGAAAAGCCCTGGCCGTCGGGCAGATACAGCATCTCGCCGCGCAGCTCGAAATGATCGCCTGGCCTTGCGCCGCAGTAGACGGCCCCGCCCGGCGGGAGGACAGCCTCGACCCGGAGATCGTAGAGCTCGAATGTATCGTCGGGCATGCGGCGGCGGCGTCCCTTTCGGCCTGCGCCGGACGATGGCATAAGCGCAAGTGAAAGGGCAAAGGGCTTTTGCATGACGGATGGTCCGGGACCGGAGGATGCCGCACCGATCCTCGTGGCGGAGGATGTCGTCAAGCGGTTCGGCGGCGTCGCGGCGGTCGACGGGCTGTCTTTCGCGGTGCGGCCCGGCGAGATCCTCGGGCTGATCGGCCCCAATGGGGCCGGCAAGACCACGATGTTCGACCTTCTGGCCGGCCGACTGAGGCCCGATGGCGGCCGCATCCTGCTTGACGGTCGCGGCATCGGGCACCTGCCGCCGCACCGGCGCGCCGCCCTGGGGCTCGGCCGCACCTTCCAGATCCCGCGGCCCTTCCCGGACATGACGGTGGTCGAGAACGTCATGCTCGGCCGGCAGAGCCAGCCGGGCGAGAGCGTGCTCGCGAACTTCCTGCGCCCGGGGCGCCTCGCCGCGGCGGAACGCGAGACCTATGCGCAGGCGATGGACCTCGTCGGTTTCGTCACCCTGACGCGGCTGGCCCATGCACCGGCCCGCACGCTTTCCGGCGGCCAGCGCAAGCTCCTCGAACTCGCCCGCGTGCTGATGGGCCGGCCGCGGCTGATGCTGCTCGACGAGCCGGCGGCGGGCGTCAACCCGAGCCTGCTCGAGATCATCATCGAACGCATCGCGGCGATCAACGCGCAGGGCATTACGTTGCTGATCATCGAGCACAACATGGAGCTCGTGGCGCGCCTCTGTCCCCGCGTCATCGTCATGGCGGCGGGACAACTCCTCGCCGAAGGCAAGCCGGAGGTCGTGACGCGCGACAGCCGTGTGGTCGAGAGCTATCTCGGCGGCGTCGCCGCGTGAGAGACGTCTCGTCGCTGCGGGTCGAGGACCTGTTTGCCGGCTACGAGCCCGGCGCGCCGATCGTGCGCGGCGCGAGCCTCGCGGTGGCATCGGGCGAGATCCTCGCCGTGCTCGGCCCCAATGGCGCGGGAAAATCGACGCTGGTCAAAGCGATCGCCGGCCTCGTGCCGGTCGAGCGGGGCAGGGTGCTGCTCGACGGGCGGGACGCCACGGCGGTGCCGGCGCACGAGCGGGTGCGCCACGGCCTCGCCTTCGTGCCGCAGACCGAGAATGTCTTTGCCCTTATGAGCGTCGCTGACAACCTGCGCCTCGCCGGCGACATCCTTTCGAAACGCGAGGCCGTCGCGCGGACCGAGGAGATCTGCGCGATCTTCCCCGATCTCGGCCGGGCGCGGCGCCTGCAGGCCGGGCGCCTTTCGGGCGGCCAGCGCCAGATGCTGGCCGTGGCCCGCGCCCTGATGACATCCCCCAGGGTAATCATGCTGGACGAGCCCTCGGCCGGCCTGTCGCCGAAGCTCGTCGAGACCGTCTTCGCGCGTATCGCGGATCTGCGTCGCACCGGCGTCGCGCTACTGCTCGTCGAGCAGAATACCCGCGCCGCGCTTGCCATCGCCGATCGGGCGCTGATCCTGGTCGAAGGCCGCAACGCCCATGAAGGTCCGGCGGCGGACCTCTCGGCCGACCCGCGGCTCGGCGCGCTCTACCTCGGCGCCAGGCCGGCCGCGGGCATCGCGTCATGACCGTCCAGTTCCTGGCGGACGGCCTCGTCAGCGGCGCCGTCATCGGCCTCGGTGCGGCCGGCGTGACGCTGACCTATTCGATCCTGCGCTTCGCCAATTTCGCGCAAGGCGACTACATCTCATGGGGCGCCTATGGGACGCTGTTCCTGAACGCCGGGCTCGGCGCACTTCTCGGCGGTCATGTACCGGCGTTGGGCGCACTCTCCTTCGGCTGGACGCTGCCTCTCGCGATGGTAGTCGCGGCGCTGCTGACGGGTGGCCTCGCGCTGCTGCTCGACGCGATCCTGTTCGGGCCGCTACGCCGGCAGGGCAGTGCGCTCGTCTCCGTCATGGCAAGTTTCGGTGCCTCGCTGGCCTTGCGCAACGCGCTCGAATTCCTGTTCACCTCGCGGCCGGCCTATTTCACCCGCGATTTGCAGATCGCCGTGCCGATCGGCCCCGGCCTCAAGGTCACGCCGAATGCCCTCGCCGTCCTCGCCACCGCCGCGGTGCTCGTCGCGCTGCTCCACCTCGGCCTGACGCGCACCCGCGCCGGGCGCGCCATGCGGGCCGTGAGCGAGAACCCGGGCCTCGCCCGCCTTGCCGGCGTCGACGTCGCCCGCGTCATCCGCATGACCTGGATGGTCGGCGGAGCGCTCTCCTGCGCGGCCGGTGCGGCGCTCGGTCTGCTGGTGCAGATCCGGCCGGTCATGGGGTTCGACCTGCTGCTGCCGATCTTCGCGGCGGCGATCCTCGGCGGCATCGGCAGCGTGCCGGGCGCGGTCGCGGGCGGCCTCATCGTCGGCCTGGCGGAAGCCGCGGCCGTGCCGCTCGTCGGGGCGGAGTGGCGCGCCGCCGTCTCCTTCGTCGTGCTGATCCTGGTGCTGCTGCTGCGCCCAACCGGTCTTTTCGGGCGGTCCGAATGATCGATCTCCTAAGCTACGGCGCCTATTTCCTCGTCACCGCCCTGACTTATGCGGTGATCGTGCTCGGCCTCAACCTGCAATGGGGCCAGACGGGGCTGTTCAATGTCGGGGTCGCCGGCTTCGTCGCCATCGGCGCCTATGCGTCGGCGCTGTTGACGACGCCGGCGAGCGCCGCCCATTGGGGCGGCTTCGACCTGCCTTATCCGGTCGGCTGGCTGGCCGGAGCGCTGGTTGCCGGCGCGGCTGCCGCGCTGGTGGCGCTGCTGACGATCCGCCTCAGGGCCGATTACCTCGCCATCACCAGCTTCGGCGTGGCGGTCGTGGTGCATCTCGTCTGCCTGAACGCGCAGGCGCTGACGGGTGGACCATTCGGCGTCGGCTTCATCCCGCGACCGTTCGCGCCGCTCGCCGACCGGCCGCTGGCCTTCGCCTCGCTCAATCTGGCGCTCGTTGGCGCGGTGCTCGCCGCCGTCTTCCTGGGGCTCGAACGGCTGACTCGGGGTCCCTGGGGCCGCGTCCTGCGGGCGCTGCGCGAGGACGAGACGGCAGCGGCCGCCGCCGGCAAGAACCCGCTCCGCTTCAAGGTGCAGGCCTTCGGGCTCGGCGGCGCGATCATGGGGCTTGGCGGCGCCCTGCAGGCGCATTGGGTCGGCTTCATCGCGCCGGAGAACTACCTGCCGAGCCTCACCTTCCAGGTCTGGACCATGCTGATCCTCGGCGGTTCGGGCAACAACCGCGGCGCGGTGCTCGGCGCCGTCCTGGTGTGGGGCCTGTGGAGCGCTTCGGGCGCCGCCGTCGGCGCCTTCGTGCCGCCGGAATGGCAGGCGCGCGCGGCGGCCCTGCAGATCGTCGCCATCGGCGTGGCGCTCTGTGCCATATTGCTGTGGCGTCCGCGCGGCCTCATCGGCGAGCGCGCCGCCGTGTCACGCCATGTCGAGGCGGCGGCCTCGGAGGCCGGGCCGTGAAGATAATTGCATTGTGCATGCCTTATGCTAAAAATCGGACGGATGCGAAGTCGAGATACATCGGCTTACGGGAGGAGACGGGACATGAGAGTAGTCGGATTAAGCATTGTTACAGCAGGCTTTTTCGGCCTCATAGCTGCAACCTCTGCGCAGGCCGCGGACGCGACGCGCGTGGCCCTCGTCCCAGGTGGCCCGCATCCCTATTTTGCCGCCTGGGAACAAGCCGGCAAGGACGCGGTGCGCGACTTCCATCTTGGCGCGGCCGACTACAAGGTCCCGCAGAAGTGGGAGCTCAGCGCGCAGAACGATCTGCTCGAAAGCCTCGTCACCCAGGGCTATAACGCCTTCTTGGTCTTCCCCGGCGACCCAGTCGGCTCGGTCTCGACTGTGGCGGAACTCGCTGATACGGGCGCGCCCGTGATCGCGCTCGCCGGCTGCTTCAAGGATCCGTCGAAAGCGGCCTTCTGCCTTGGCACCGATACCGGCAACTCGGCCTATCTCGGCACTAAGGAACTGTTGAAGGCGATGGGCGGCAAGAAGCGCATCGCCCATTTCACCGGCTTCCTCGTCGATCCGAACACGCAACTGCGCATCGATGCCGTGAACAAGGCCGCCAAAGAAGCCGGCGCCGAGGTCGTGCAGGTGATCGCCGACATCGACGCGCCCGAGCCGGCCGAGGAAAAGATCAACGCCTATCTGGCGGCGCATGCCAATGACGTCGACGGCATCGTTACCACGGCCTGGATCCCGGCGGTCGTCGCCTCGAACGCGCTGCGCCGGCTCGGCGACAAGCGCATCAAGATGGTCGGCATCGACCATGATCCGGTCGTGCTCAAGGCCATCAAGGACGGTTTCGTCGCCGGCACCATGCTGCAGAACCCTTACGGCCAGGGCTATATCGGAGCCTTCGCCGCCGACAAGCTGCGCACCGGCTGCACCGTGAAAGCGGATGCGCCGTTCAAGTCGAATGCGCTGACCAGCAAGTTCATCGATTCGGGCACGGTCTTCGTCGATGCGAGCGGGGTCGACAATTACGTTGCCGCCATGCAGGGCATCACCAAGACGCTGTTCGGCAGCTTCGAGAAGACCTACCTGGACTGCAAGTCGTGATGGTCTCTAGGCCTTGACGTCATGCCTTCTGGTGCGCGGGCCCCGTCGTTGCCGGCTTCGGATGGTGCGCGTCCGCAGCGGCGCTCCGCGCTGGTCGGGCGCTCGGGCGCGCCGCGGTTCTATCTCACCAACGAGTTCGGCCTGCTGGTGCTGATCCTCGTCTTCGGCGCGGTCTTCGGTCTCGCGACGCCGGGCTTCCTGTCGGCCTTCAATCAGTTCAACCTGGGGCGGACGTCGGCGATCAACGCCATGATCGGCTTCTCGATGATGACGGTGATCGTCACTGGGGGGCTGAATCTCGCGGTCGGCGCCATCGGGGCCTGTTCCGCCATGACGCTGGGCTGGCTGATCCAGAGCCTCGGCCTGCCTTGGCCGCTGGCGATCCTCGGCGCCGTCGGGCTCGGCGCCACGCTCGGCTTCGTCAATGGCTGGATGGTGGTGCGATCGGGCCTGCACAGTTTCATCATCACGCTCGCCACGATGAGCATCTTCTTCGGCGTCATGGTCTTCCTGACGCGGGCGCAGTCGTTCCGCGGCCTGCCGCCGGTCTTCGCCGAATTCGGCCGCATGAAGCTCGTGGGCTGGGTATCGCCGCTGCTCCTCGTCGCGGTGGCGACGGGCTTGAGCCTGATCCTGCTCTATCGCTTCACGGCGCTCGGCCGCGAGATGCTGGCCGCTGGCGCAAGGCCCGAGGCCGCTACGCTCTCGGGCATCCAGGTGGGTCGGATCTTCGTCCTCTGCCACATGCTTTCCGGCGCCATCGCGGCCGTGACGGCCCTGCTCGTCGTCGCGCGGACCGGCGCTGCGATCCCCTCGATGGCCGGACAGCTTGGGCAGGACTGGCTCTTGCCGGCCTTTCTTGGACCTGTGCTCGGCGGCACGCTGCTTTCCGGCGGGCGCGTCTCGGTCGTCGGCACGCTCCTCGGCTCGGTGCTGGTGACCATGCTGGCCAACGGCCTGCTGCTGCTCCAGATCGGCGAATTCTGGGTGCAGAGCTGCCTCGGCCTCTTGCTGCTCGCCGCGGTGCTGCTCGACAAGGGGCGGCGCTCGTTCCTCGCCAGCCGGAAGATCGCCGGATGAGCCCGCTCGCCCGCGTCCTGCGCACCGACTGGTTCGGCCCGCTCGTCGTCACCGTGCTGGCCGTGGTTCTGGTCAGCGCCTTCGATCCGTCCTTCCTGGCGCCGTTCAACATTCAGGTGCTGCTCTTGGCGGTGGCGGTCAATGCGCTGATCGCCTTTTCGCAGATGATCATCATCGCCATCGGCCAGATGAACCTCGCGGTCGGGGCCATCGGCGGGCTCGCCGCCATCAGCTTCGCCGGCGCCATGCAAGTCTGGGGACTGCCGCCGCTCGTCGCCGCGGCACTGGGGCTCGGCATCGGGCTGCTCGCCGGAGCGCTCAACGGCCTCTTCATCGCCTGGACCGGGATCTCGGCCTTCGTCATCACCCTGGCGAGCCTCTCGGTGTTCAAGGGCATCAACCTCGGGATCACCAAGGCGCAGCCCTTCTACGGCGTCCCGGACAGCGTCAAGGCCTTCGGCGCGACCACCGCCTTCGGGCCGATCCCCTGGATCGCGCTGCCGACCGTCGTCGTCGCCGTCCTGCTGTGGTTCCTGCTGAGCCGCCTGCCGCTCGGTCGCTTTATCCTGGCCTTCGGCGGCAATGCCCATGCGGCGGAGCTCTCCGGCATTTCGGTGACACGGACCACCATCGCGGCCCATGCCATCTCGGGCGGCCTCGCGGCGCTGGCCGGTCTCATGCTGGTGGCGCGGCTGCAGATCGGCCAGCCGACGATCGGCGACGACTGGCTCATCCTGTCCTTCGCGGCTCCGGTGATCGGCGGCGCCGTGCTCTCCGGCGGCCATGTGAGCGTTGCCGCCACCGTGCTCGGCGTCGTCATCGTCGCCATCATCACCCAGGCCCTGGTGCTGTTCCATATCGACCCGTTCTTCGTCCAGGTGGTGCTCGGCGTGCTGATCCTGTGGGCCGTCGGGCTCAACCGCTGGAAGGACGTGCGCCTCGCGGGTGCGCCGAAGGGGGCGGTGTCGTGACCGATGCGGCGCTCGAGGCGCGCGGCATCTCCAAGGGTTTTCCGGGCGTCCAGGCCCTGAAGGACGTGTCGCTTCGCCTCGCCAAGGGCTCGATCCATGCGTTGCTCGGCGAGAACGGCGCCGGCAAATCGACGCTGATCAAGATCGTCACCGGGGTCTATCGGCCGGAGTCGGGCGAGCTGCTGCTCGACGGCGCCCCGGTCGCCTTCGCCTCGCCGCGCGATGCCATCGCGGCCCGCATCGGCACCGTCCACCAGGAGCGCAACCTCATCCCGCGCTTCTCGGTCGGCGAGAATATCATGCTCGAACAGCTCGGCAGCCGGGCGCTGCGGCCGATCGACTACGGCCGGGTCAACGCGGAAGCCAAGCGCTGGCTCGGCTCGCTCGGCCTCGACCTCGACCCGCGCACGCCCGTGTCGCGCCTCAGCGTCGCGCAGATGCAAATGGTGGAGATCGCCAAGGCCCTGGCGCTGCGCTCCCGCGTGCTGCTGCTCGACGAGCCGACCGCCTCGCTGACCCCGCACGAGACGGTCGCGCTGTTCAGGCTCCTGCGCCGGCTCAGGGACGAGGGCGTCGGCATGCTCTTCGTCAGCCACAAGCTCGAGGAGGTGCAGGAGATCTGTGATGCCGTGACGGTGCTGCGCGACGGGCGCAACGCCTGCGAGAGCCGCGCCATGGCAGGCCTCGGCCGGCAGGACCTCGTGCGGTTGATGATCGGCCGTGCCGAACAGATCCCGGACTGGCAGGCGCGCGACCTCTCCGCCGCGCCGGCGGCGCTCGAGCTCAGGGGTGTCTCGACGCCGCTCGGGCATCGCGGCATCGACCTCTCGTTGCGCAAGGGCGAGATCCTGGGGCTCTACGGGCTCGTCGGAGCCGGCCGCACCGAGCTCGCGAAGAGCATTATCGGGCTCCATCCCGCGACGGGAGGCACTATCGCGGTCGACGGTGTGCCGGTGACGATCGGCACCGTCAGCGAGGCGATCCGCAAGCGCCGCATCGGCTATGTCAGCGAGGATCGCAAGGGCGAGGGGCTCGTGCTGATGCATTCCGTGCTGGAGAATGCCGGCATGACCCTGTGGCGCCGCCTCGGCAGCCGCCTGGGTTTTCTCACCGACGCCGCCGTGCGGGCCCGCACCGAGCCGTTCATCCGCAAGCTCGAGGTCCGCACGCCGTCGCTCCATCAGACCGTCGGCAACCTCTCGGGCGGCAACCAGCAGAAGATCAGCGTCGCCAAATGGCTCGCCGAAGGGGTCGACATCCTCATCGTCGACGAGCCGACGGTCGGCATCGACATCAAGACCAAGGCCTATCTTCATGAGCTGCTGCGCGACCTCTCGGCCGCCGGCACGGCCGTGCTGCTCATCACCAGCGACATGCCGGAGATGATCACCCTCGCCGACCGAGTCATCGTGATGAACGCCTATCGGATCCAGGGAGAACTGCCCAATACGCGCGACTACGACGCGATGAGCCACGCCATCATGGACCTGATCCACAGGGCCGAGGCGGCCTGACGCGCGGACGATAGAGGGAGAGCGGCATGGCCAGGATCGAGCGGGTCGAGATCTCGATGGTGGTGCTGGAGCCCAAGGTGAAGCGGGTCGACGCCATCCAGAGCTTCGTGGCCCAGGAAACGCCGATCGTGCGCATCACCGACAGCGACGGGGCAACGGGCACCGGCTACAGCTACACGATCGGTACGGGCGGTCCCTCGATCGTCGAGCTCGTCGCCCGCAGCCTCGCCCCGGCGCTGATCGGGCGTGACGCCGCCATGGTCGAGAAGATCTGGCGCGACCTCCTGTTCCTTACCCATGCGACCTCGGTCGGCGCCATCACCGCGCTGGCGCTGGCCGCCGTCGATACGGCGCTGTGGGATCTGCGCTGCCGCAAGGCCGGGTTGCCGCTGCACGTCATGGCCGGCGGCGCGCAGGAGCAGATCCGCCTCTACACGACCGAGGGCGGCTGGCTGCATCTCGACACTCAGGCGCTGGTCGAGGATGCGCTGCGCGCCAAAGGGGAGGGCTTCGGTGGCTGCAAGATCAAGGTCGGCCGCCCGATCCACGAGGATGCGGCGCGGCTCGCCGCGGTGCGCGCAGCGGTCGGCCCTGATTTCGAGATCTTCACGGATGCCAACCAAGCTTTTGGGGTCGACGAGGCGATCCGCCGCGCGCATCACTACCAGGCGGCCGATATCGGCTGGCTGGAAGAACCGTTGCCGGCCGACGATGTCGATGGCCACGTGCGGCTCGCGGCCTCGACCGCGATCCCTATCGCGGTCGGCGAAAGCCTCTACGGCCTGTCGCATTTCCGCGACTACCTGCAGCGCCGCGCCTGTTCGATCGTGCAGGTCGACGTGGCGCGCATCGGCGGCATCACGCCCTGGCTCAAGGTGGCGCATCTGGCCGAGAGCTTCAACATCGCCGTCTGCCCGCATTTCCTGATGGAGCTGCATGTCGGACTCTGCTGCGCCGTGCCCAATGCGCGCTGGGTCGAGTACATCCCGCAGCTCGACGACCTGACCGAGAGCGGCATGGCGATTCGCGATGGCCATGCCGTCCCGAGCCCGGCGCCTGGCCTAGGCATCGCCTGGGATTTCTCGGCGATCGAGCGACTGCGGGCCGAGGGGTCTCACCGGCTCGTCACGGCCTAGCGGGTTTTGCTGGTCGATCGCCTTTTCAACCCCTCATCCGCCCTTTGCGTTGCAAAGGGCACCTTCTCCCGCAAGGGGAGAAGGGCGCCAATCGCGCAGGACGAAGCTTCCCCTTCTCCCCTTGCGGGAGAAGGTGCCTCGCCAAAAGCGAGACGGATTAAGGGGTTGCCGTGCCGATATGGCCAAACCTTATGCCGCATTCAGGCCGGGTCGAGGTAGGGGCTGAGCCGGGCGGGGTCGATCGGCCGCAGGTGCGACAGGCGCTTGGGGTTGTTGGCGCGCGAGCGCTGCAGATGGCGCTCGAGCATGGCGGCGGCGCCCATTACATCTCGCGCCGCGAGACATTGGAACACGGCGCGATGCTCGTCGATCATCTCGGGCACCTCCATGCCGTGCTCGTAGGAATCGAAGGACAGATGGGCCGTGACCAGCGGCAACTGGCAGCGATAGAGCGTGTTGCGCAGTTCCGCGTTGGTGCAGCGCAAGATGATGTCCTGATGCAGCTCGACCTCGAGCCGGTAGAGCAGGGTGGTGTCGTCCCAGGCGTCCGGGCCGACGGCGTCGAGCACGTGCTTGAGCCTGGGACGCAGCAGCTTTTCGCTCAAGGACGCGGCGCTCTGGCGCAAGGCGGGCGGCTCCAGCAGGATTCGCATCTCGTAGAGCTCGGCCATCCGCTCCGGGGTGAGCGGCCCGGCGTACCACCGGGCATTGGCTTCCTGGCGCACGAGGCCGACGCGTTCGAGCCGTAGCAGCAGTTCGTTGGCGACGGTGCGGCTGACGCCGAAATGCTCGGCCAGGGCCTGCGAGCGTATCTGGAACCGGCCGAACATCAGACAGGACGCCACCTCGCGCTCGACGCCGGGATAGATGACCTGGCGCCAGTTGCGGACCCGGAGCTTCGCCTTGATCTCGCGCGGCAGGCCGAGGCGCGCGGCCAGCGACTCGCCCTCCTGCAAGGCTGCCTGAACGTCGTGGCCCACGACGACGCCATGCATCTTCGGACGGCGATGCACCAGCCCGTCGGCTTCGAGCCGCGTCAGGGCCTGGGCCACGGGCATGCGGCCGAGACCGAAGGCCTCCCCCACGGCCTTCTCACGGATGACGAGACCCGGGGGCAAAACGCCACTGGCGATCCGCTCCGCCAGGATGGACCAGACGATGTCGTAGAGAGGCCGGCGAACGGTCGGCGGCATTCTTTCAGTGACCCTGCGACCCATCGACCCTCGGTAGGACCTGCGGCATGGCGGCAGGGCAGACTAACATCGCGGACGCAGTCGGGGCCGCGATTTCACGCCGCCCGCCTGCGTGTCGGGCGCCGCGGTGCCAGTGCGGTCCACCAATGCGACAACGAACGGCCTCGTCGCGACGCCATCATGCGGCCGAGGTCGATCTTCATCAGCCGGGCCGCCGCTTGCAACGCTAGGCGGCGTCGGGATGCGATCGTCTCCACGGCGTCGCGAGCCCGGTCGCCGAACCCTGCGCCCGCCCGAGCGGGCGCGTGCGACCGCCAGCGCGCCTCGCGTATCATCGCGGCCCGGTGCTTGAGGATGAATGCCGTCACCACGTAGCTGCCGTCTGCCCGGCCGGCGCTTGCGAAGGCCGCCTCGGCCGCATGGTTGATGATGGCGGCCTGCACGCTGACTGGAATCCGCTCCCAATTGACCAGCAACGAGGTCAGCAAGCCCGCCACGGCGCGCCCGTCTTCTCGATCCACGACGATCAGCCCGGCCATGCTCCCCTCCACGATCCGGTTGAAGCTAAAGGCTTTGGCTTTCCCGAGGGTTGCGGCGCTTCGATGCGCTTGGCCGGCGACAGGAACTCGCCCGCGGCTTGCGGCGACACTCCGCCTGCTGCTCTAATGGCGGGGATGAACCGAAGCCACGCCCCGCTCATTCTCGCCGATGCCCGCCTCGCCGATGGCAGCACGGCCGACCTCCACATCGCCGATGGGAGGATTGCCGCCGTCCGACCCGGCGGCGGCTCCTCTCGTCCCGCTGGCGCCGACCTCATCGATTGCGCCGGACGCCTGGTCTCGCCGTGCTTCGTCGAAGGGCATATCCATCTCGACAAGACCCTGCTCGGCCTGCCGCTGATCCCGCACCGTCCGGGCGGCACGGTCGCGGCCCGGATCAGCAATGAGAAGGCGCTGCGCCGCGGGCTCGATCTTTCGGTCGAGGATCGGGGTGGTCGCCTCATCGAGCAGGTCGCCTGCTTCGGCACGGGCGTGTTGCGCAGCCATGTCGATATCGATACCGGCCTCGGTCTCACCGGACTCGACGCTTTGCTTCGACTGAAGGCGCACTATCGCGACCTCGTCGACATCGAGATCGTGGCCTTTCCGCAGAGCGGCATCCTGCGCGATCCGGGGACCGCGGACCTGCTGGACGCGGCGCTCGGGGCAGGGGCCGACCTCGTCGGCGGCCTCGATCCCGCCGGCATCGATGGAAATATTGACGGTCACCTCGACGTCGTCTTCCGGCTGGCTGAGCGCCATGCCGCCGGGATCGATATCCACCTGCATGATGCGGGGCCGCTCGGCGCCTTCGAACTCCGCACGATCGCCGAACGCACGATCGCAGCCGGTCTCGAGGGGCGCGTCGTCGTGAGCCATGCCTATGCGCTCGGCGCCCTCGACGATGCGGAGTTCGGCCACACCGCCGAGGCCCTGGCGCGCGGCGGCGTGGCCATCATGACCAATGCGCCCGGCACCGGCCCGATGCCGCCGGTATTGCGGCTCAAGTCGGCCGGCGTCACGGTCTTCGCCGGTTCCGACAATATCCGCGACGCCTGGTGGCCCTATGGCGATGGCGACATGCTCGATCGCGCCATGATGATCGGCTACCGGCAGGGGTTCTACACCAATGAGGACCTGACCCATGCGTTCGCCATGGCGACGACGCTCCCAGCTGGGGTCCTGGACCTGCCTGACTATGGCTTGCGCGAAGGCGCCGCCGCCGACCTCGTCATCCTCCCCTCGGCCTCGGTGCCCGAGGCGGTGCTCGACCGGCCGCGAGCGCGCACCGTGATCAAGCGGGGCCGCGTCGTGGTTCGGGACGGCAGACTGCTCAGCGCTCCGCCGGCCCATGACGGCTAGCCGCCGAACCCGAGAAAACGCGCCGTATCGGGATCGATCGGGATCCCGGCCGCCATCCGCTCCGCTTCGACGCGCCATTCCCGGTCGCCCGGCGCCATGACGCCCGAGCCTTCGTCGGCCATCCGCGGCGCGACGGCTCGCAAGGCATCGAGATAGCGCCGCATGCCGCTGGCGAAGGCCGCCTCGCCGGCGAACCGCTTCGGGTCGATGGCGATGAAGAAATGGCCGAGATTCAGGGGTTTTCCGGATCCCGGTCGGGCTGCCTCGAAGTCGAGATCGTGGTCCAAGGCCATGCCGAGCAGGATCGCCGATAGCAGCGTGGCGACGCCGGCCAGCGCCGCACCCTTGAAGCCGAAATCGGCGCCGCCGAGCGGCATGAGCATCGTCGCGGCCGCGGCATCGCGCGTCTCTGATCCTTCGGCGTCGGCTGCCGTACCGGGTGGCAACGTGACGCCGAGCGACCGGTAGAGCAGCACGCGATTGAACGGGATGGCGGAGGTCGCCATGTCGAGGAGCCAGGGCTTGCCGCCCGACACGGCCGCCGCGACGGCGATCGGATTGGTTCCGTGAAAGGCTCGGGCGCCTCCGAACAGGGTCACGAGACTGTCGGCATTGGTCGTCGCGATGCCGACGAGGCCCGCTTCGGCCGCGCGCAGCGCATAGGCGCCGGCGGCTCCGAAATGCGAGGAGCGGATTGCGCCGGCGGCGGCGATGCCTGTCTCCGGCGCCATGGCGATCGCCTCGGCCATGGCCCGATAGGCGGTCAGGTGGCCGAGGCCGTCGTCGCCATCGACGATGACCGCGGCGGGAGCGGTTCGTCTCACCGTGACGTTCGGCCGCGGGTTGACGCGGCCGTCGCGCAGCATGGCGCAGTAGAATTCGGCGAGGCGGGCGCCATGGCTGTCGACGCCGAGGCGCGAGGCATGCATCATGGCCTGCGTCGCGGCCTCGGCCGAGGGCTCAGCCGCGCCCGCCTCCTTCAACCGTTGCGACAGGCGCGCGGCTAAGGCGGAGGCATCGATCCGGGTCGGGTCGGACATCGGGCGCTCGGATCGACCGGTCTCTTCCTCAGGTGCGGTTATGGTCGCGCCTCACGCCGCTTTGGCGACAGGCGCCTCGGCGGTCTCCATGGCCTGCATGTAGAGGTCGAGCAGGCTATCCTGTTCGTCGCGTTCATCCTTGTCCTGCTTGCGCAGGCGCAAGATCTCCTTGAGCACCTTGACGTCGAACCCTTCGCCCTTGGCTTCTGCGAAGATTTCCTTCTTGCCCTCGTTGAGCGCCTTGAGTTCCTCTTCGATGTGTTCGACGCGCTCGATGAAAGACCTGATCCGATCGCCCGCGATGCCAACCGATTCGTGCATGGTTTATCCCCGGTGAACGAGATCTCTAAGATCATCAGCCAGTCGGCGCTGGCAAGCCGAGCCTTGCGGCAGAGTCAGCGGTTCGTTAACGCCGGCTTTCGACCATCCGTCCGGGGCTTTTGCCCGGGAGCTCTCTCCCCGGCCAAGGCGGCGTCCGTCACGACTGAGGTTCCAATCGGGGCAATCGGGCGAAGTGTTCCCTGGTGTTTCGCCCCTCATCCGGCTTTCGCGTTCCGCGAAATCCACCTTCTCCCGCTTCGCGGCCACGTTTACGCAGGCTCCGTAAACTTGGCTGCGGGGGAGAAGGAGGTGCTTGGCCCTGCGGGATTAGCGCCCTTCTCCCCTTGCGGGAGAAGGTGGCCTTTGCGCAGCAAAGGGCGGATGAGGGGTCTGTTAGCTTCACCCGATTGCCCTGAGCTTCCAATCCTTCAATCGCATAGTTGGACGCAGCGGTAATCCTGCCGCCCGAATCGTCAGGAGAGCAAGCCATGCCCGTCAAACCCGCGATCATCCCGTGCCTTCGATATCGTAACGCGCCTGCTGCGATCGACTTTATATGCAAGGCCTTCGGTTTCGAGCGGCACGCGGTCCATGCCGACGCCGCCGACGCCTCGATCATCCACCACGCCCAACTCGTGCGCGCCGGCCAGATGATCATGCTCGGCTCCCTCAAAGGCGATGCCGAATTCCAGCGCAAGGGTCGGATGCTCCACCCCGACGCCGCCGGCGGCAACACCCAATCGGTCTATGTCGTGCTCGACGATGTCGACGGCCATGCCGCGCGGGCCCGCGCCGCCGGCGCCGAGATCGTGATGGAGCCGGCCGACCAGGATTATGGCGGCCGCAACTATTCGGCGCTCGACTGCGAAGGCTATGTCTGGAGCTTCGGCAGCTACGATCCGTGGGCGGGTTAGGGTCGGCGCGGACGCACCATTTAGCGCGTGTGGCGCCCGGACGTTAGCGTCTGCACGCCCAGCCATCCCCAATAGACGCGGTGGCGGCGGATCAGGCCGTCGGCGATGTCCATCACTTCGGTGAAGTCCATCTGGTCGCCGTGCGGGGTGGCGCGCGGATATTCCCACATCATCGTCCGGCCGTCGGTGAAGACGTCGTTGCGGAACGTCCGTCGCTCGTCCGGCTGATGGTCGAAGACGATCGGCAGGAAGCGCAAGATCGCGTCGCGCCCCTCGAGAACCCCGACCTCGGTGCGCAGCAGGTAGCAGATCAGCGGGCTCTCGAGTACCGCATCGGGTGCATAGAGCGCGATGGCGGCGTCGACGTCGTGGGCCTCCAAGGCGGCGTTCCAGGCGTGATGGATGCGCTCGGCCTCGTCGAGCAGCACGCGATCGGCAGTAGGTTGCTTGAACAAAACCATGACGTCTCCTTCTGTTGAGCATGCGCATGATACCGACCCCCTCCTGACAGCGTTGTGTCAGGAGGAGTGAGCCGCCATGCGTCGTTCCGATCGACTGTTCGACATCATTCAGCATCTGCGCAGCGCCGAGCGGCCGGTGACCGCGGCACGGCCGGCGGAGATGCTCGAGGTCAATGTCCGGACGATCTATCGCGATGTCGCCACGCTGCAGGCGCGGCGCGTTCCGATCGAGGGCGCGGCAGGCCTCGGTTACGTGTTGCGGCCGGGCTACGATCTGCCGCCGCTGACGTTGACCGCCGACGAGCTGGAGGCCGTGGCCGTCGGAACCGAGCTCCTCCGCCGGACCGGCGATACCGGTCTGCATGATGCCGCAGTGCGCGTGCTGTCCAAGGTCGTCTGCGCGATGCCCGAGCGCCGCGGGACGTTATCCGCCTTCTTCGTCTCCGATTTCGGCGCCGCGCCGCCTGCATTCGATCTGGGCGCCGTCCGTGCCGCCATTCGCGAGCGCCGCAAGCTGCGCCTGACCTATCGCGACGAAGCGGGCCGAACGACCGACCGGACGATCAGGCCGGTGGCGATCGCCTACTATATAGAAGTCACGCTTGTCGCCGGCTGGTGCGAGCGTCGCCGCGACTTCCGGCATTTCCGTGTCGACCGGATCGAGGCGCTCACAGTCCTGGAGGAGCGGTTCGACGATCCGGCAGGCATGATGGCCGAGACTTGGCGTCGCCTGCCGAAATTCGGCTAGATCACGATGGTTTTGGATTCAAGCGATTCAAATCATTGACGTGATCGAAAGACGAAGCAGGCACGATTGCCCCTTAGAGCATGATCGGCTGTTGCCGATCTGCTCCAGCATTAAAAGAGCGAGCAAGTTCATCGGTTTAGGGTCGCGAAGCGATCCAACTTAAACCGATCGTGCTCTAGTCGCCTTCCCCGGGGTTCGGCGAGAAGTAGGCGTCGAACTTACCGGGCTTGCCGTCGAATTCCTTGCCGTCCGCGGGCCCCTCGCGCTTGACCGCGATGTTGGGCCAGCTCTTGGCGTAATCCGCGTTGAGCGACAGCCACTTTTCCAGGCCCGATTCCGTGTCCGGCTTGATGGCCTCGGCCGGGCATTCGGGTTCGCAGACGCCGCAATCGATACATTCATCGGGATGGATGACGAGCATGTTCTCGCCCTCGTAGAAGCAATCCACGGGACAGACTTCGACGCAATCCATGTACTTGCACTTGATGCAGTTCTCGACGACGACGTAGGTCATATCCTGTCCTTTGGCGCGGGGCTTGCCTACCTCTCGGCATCACTCGGGCCGCGCGCTGAGCGCTGAGGCCTCGTGCTACCGGCTTTGCCGAGGCGGTGCAAGCCCGCGGCGTCGCATCGCTCCGGGCCGTCAGTCCTGCTCGTCCTCGCCCGCGGTCTCCGCGATGTCGTCGAACAGCAGCCGGGCCTCGGGATAGGAACCGCGGCGGATTCCGGGCGCCAGGACCTTGAGCACGCGGACCTGGCGCTCCAAGGCCACCGTGAGCACGTCGCCCGGCTTTATGACCCTCGCAGGGCTGTCAATTCTCACCGAATTGACCCGCACGAAGCCGTCTTCGACGAGCCGGGCCGCCAGCGTGCGCGACTTCGCTACCCGCGCGAACCACAGCCATTTGTCGACGCGCTGCCGCGCGGTGGGTAGGGCATCGTCAGCCATGGCGGCCGGGGAGGGAGGTCACGGCTCTTTCTTGCGCTCCAGTTCGAGCTTGAGCGCCATGAGCTTGGCGAAAGGCGAATTGGGGTCGGGCGGCCGGTCGCGCGACGGCCGCGGTTCCGTCGAGAATTGCTGCGGACGGGCATCGCCGCGCCCGCCATCATTCCTGCGGTCTTCGCCGCGCCGATGCTCGGAGCGACCCTTCCCGTCGCCGTTGCGCTGCGGGCGCCCGCCCTCCTTCGGACCGCGCCGGACCGGCTGCACCTCCTGCGCCGTGGCGGCTTGGCCTTCGGGCCGCTCCGGGCGGGGAT
>CBDIBY010000010.1:0-530930 GCA_965277115.1 Lichenihabitans sp.
GAGCGAGCCGACAGCTTGGCGGGATCGGCCCGCTGCGCGACGTGCTCCCGATAAGTCGACGGGGCGATCGGCAGCACCCTGCAGATCGGCTCGACCCCGTGGCCATCCCGGTGATCGTCGATGAAGGCGATCATCGCTTGAACGGGCGGTCGAGCTCCGCCTGGGCAAAATAGGCCGACGCCTTGCGCAGGATCTCGTTGGCCTGCCGCAGTTCCCGGTTCTCACGCTCCAGGGCCTTCAGCTTCTCCGCCATCTCCGTTGGAACCCCGACCCGCTTGCCGACGTCCACCTCGGCCTTCTTGACCCACTCGTGCAGGGTCTGCGCCGTGCAGCCGATCTTGCCGGCAATCGAAACAGTCGCCGCCCATCGTGAAGCATGCTCATGCTCGTGATCCAGAACCATCCGCACCGCGCGCTCGCGCACCTCAGCGGAAAACTTGTTCGTCGTCTTGCTCGTCATAGCCCCGTCCTCTCAGGAGTTGGGGCCTCCGGCAAACCCGGGCGGTTCAGAACGCCTTGCGGTGAGGCTTTGCCTCGCCGATGCCTGTGACCCGAGAAGGGCCTGACCGTCTGGTCACGTGACTGTCCTGTCCACGCATTCGGTCTTGGCGGAGCCGTCGAAGCACGGTCGACCCAGGAGGCTTGGAATGGATATCGAGGAACCAGCAAAGCGACACGTTATTGGCGGTGTGGATACCCACAAGGATCTGCATGTCGCGGCCGTCGTCGATGAACGCGATCGTGTTCTGGGAAGCCAAAGCTTCGCCACGACCCGACAGGGCTACCGGCAGATGCTCACCTGGATGGGATCCTTCGGTGAGGTTCAACGGATCGGCATCGAGTCCACCGGCAGCTATGGGGCCGGCTTGCTTCGTTTCGTTCAAAAGGCTGGGATCGAGGTTCTCGAAGTCACGACACCGGACACCCACGATCGGCGTCGACGCGGCAAGAACGATGATCTCGACGCCCAAAATGCGGCTCACGCGGCTTTTGTCGGCCGGCGGACCGTCACGCCCAAAAGCCGGGATGGAATGGTCGAATCCCTCCGCGTCTTGACGGCATGTCGAAAAACCGCCGTCGCCGCCAGGCGCGTGGCTCTGCAGATGATCCAGAACACGATCGTGTGCGCGCCCGACGGATTGCGAGACATGCTGCGCAGCATGACCCGCATGCAACTCATTCGCACCCTCGCCGCCTGGCGGCCGGACCTGACCGCCTATCGCGACGTGGAGGCTGCCTATCGGATCACCTTCAAGTCGCTGGCCCGCCGCTATCTCGATTGCACGACGAGATCGCCGATCTCGATGTCATGATCGGCGCCATCGTCGACGACCTCGCACCCGACCTCGTCGCACGTAACTCGATCGGCCATATCGGAGCCGCGCAGCTGTTGCTCACGGCTGGCGACAATCCTGACCGTCTCCGATCCGAGGCCAGCTTCGCGGCCCTGTGCGGCACCAGTCCGGTGCCCGCCTCATCCGGCAAAACAATCCGGCATCGGCTCAACAGAGGCGGCGACCGGCATGCCAATAGTGCGTTGCACATCATCGCCATCGGGCGCTTACGCACCGACCCGAAAACCAGGACCTATGTGGATAAACGTATCGCCGAAGGGCATTCCAAGCTCGACGCCATTCGGGCCCTGAAGCGCTACATCGCCCGCGAGGTCTTCACCCTGATCACGCGGCGCCACAAGACGATCAATCAGACCCAGATCGCCGCTTGACAAACAGAAGGGCGTCCGCGGCATCCAGTATGCGGCCGAAGTCTATCGTCAACACCTTGCTCTATCGGGCATAACGCCGTCCATGAGCCGGCGGGGCGACTGCCTGGACAACGCTCCGATGGAGAGCTTCTTCCACACGCTCAAGACCGAGCGCGTCCATCACCGGATCTATCCAACACGGGCCGAGGCCCGGCGCGATCTGTTCGGTTACATCGAAGGCTTCTACAATTCACGTCGCCTGCATTCGTCTCTGGGCTATCTCAGCCCCGCCGAGGCCGAACGTCGAGCGGCTTAACCCCGTCCACCATTTCGGGACCACACACCTAGCCCCACCTCATATCCCGCACCATCGTACAAAGCTGGATCCGCCAACTAATACCTCGGGACAGGGTCGTACCTCCTTGATGCTCAAAACTTTCCATCGGCGACGGGGCATTTCATGTTCCGCTAGGCGGCAGGAGAACAATGCCATGACACCAGATCAACGAGCCGACCTCTTCCTTTCGACGAACGACCGCGACAAATTCGCAACTCTCGGAAGTCGTGCCTTCGGCTTCGAACACCGGCTGGGCGACTCCCCCCTGCTGCAGTTGGAGCCTCTCCGCGACTTGGCTCACTATTTCCAAAAAAACGAGCTTCCCTGTCACTTCGAGTTCGGCAATCGGTCTCAGGATAGCGGTTGGGGTTCCAAGCCGGCCGCCGCAACATTGCTGGACGGCTTCGACCAGCTTCAGGAGGGATGCAACCTCGTCCTCCTCAAAGGCGTCCATCGACATCCCGATTACGCGAGGCTCATGAGCGACTTCCTGGCCGAGGTCGGAGGTTTGACCGGGTCCAATATCGCCGAAGCGTATCGCAGACCGATCTGCACGATCATTCTCGCCTCTCCCCACAGAGTCACGCCTTATCATATGGACGATTCCCACAATTTGCTGATGCAAATTCGAGGTTCCAAGGCGTTTTACATCTTCGACGGAACAGATCCGGATATCTTGTCGGATCCTGAGCAAGAAGCATTTTGGCATGGCGATGAAAAAGCTGTACGATTGACCGAGATACGCCAAAGGAAGGCCAAGCTCCACGACCTAGGCCCCGAGTGCGGGGTACACGTGCCGATGACATATCCGCATTGGGCAAAGAACGGCGAGGATGTGTCAGTCGCCGTCAGCATCAACTTCCAGCCTGCCGACAACGGCAGAGCGGAGATTTACGCGGTTAACGGATTTCTTCGAAGCAGAGGATTACATCCGAAAGGACCGGGCCGGTATCGCCTCCGGGATGCTTCGAAAATCGCGGCGTACCGAACATTGTCCGCTTTGAAGCACATCGCCCGACGAAGCACCGCTCCTTAATCCCTTATGATATTGCCTTTTTCCCCGCTGCATTCAAAATCAGCCGAAAGGAGTAATCTGGATCGACCGGATGTCGCGAACTCGCGTCGAGACGAACCAACGTGTCCCGTATCAGGGCGGATTTTTCAGCGTCGGCAAAAAAAATAGACGCTCACCGTCGCTGTCAGGCATACCTCGCATGTGCGCACGCCGTTAAACGACTCGACAAACGGATTACCACCATTTATGTTTAAAAAAGAGTGTTATGCACACCGATCTTTTGGCGGGATTCGGTGATCGAAGGTTTCACGCGACTGAATTTCGAGTCAATCACTCTTGCGGTATGTCCAAGTAATTTGGGGCCTCGCTGAACTCTTTTGAGATTCTATAGAGGACAAAGGCGTTATGACCCTTCATCATCCTGTTTTAAGGGGGGCCATCAATTCATCCGAGTTGGTCGCCTCCGAGTCTGGCCGAGTGGACGGTATGTTCGTTGATCCCCGCCCTCCGGGCCTTAGGGTAGCTTTGATCCATGGGCGAGCCTTGCTAGGCGAGGCTCTCCTGACATGCCTGCAGACCGCAGATCCAGATACTCAATATGCGCTGTATAATTGTATCTCGACGTGGTGCAATATGCGAAATTTGAATAACGAGAGTATTGTATTATTCAGCTCCGATGACCGGCAATCTGCGCTGGAAATGGACGAGGCGATTAATTCATTGAAGACGGCAAAATCGGACGGCTCGATCAAGGCCTATATTGTAGTCTCAGGTGACGAGGAACCTGATTCGGTCATCAGGAATATTGATGCGGGTGCTGATGGATATATTTCGACAAGCATGCATTTGCGGGCGGTAGTTCAAGTAATTCATCTAATCCATGCAGGCGGAGTATTCATTCCTGCCTCGAGCCTTCATACATTGGCAGCGCGTCGCGTCACAGAGACTTCGCCACCGTCATCTGATGACCTGGTTCTCTCGCCGCGACAAATGCTGGTCGCTAAGGCGTTGCGGAAGGGAACGCCCAACAAGCTTATCGCCTATGATCTGAATATGTGCGAGAGCACGGTAAAGGTACACGTCCGGCACATTATGAAGAAACTCAAGGCACGCAATAGGACACAGGTCGCATATCTCACCAATGCTATGTTTGTAGATGAAGACTGATTTCTTATAGTTGTGGCGATTATTGTATATATGTGTGCCTTGATACGGTGATTATTAGCGCTGCAGATCACCGCGGGAGTTCGCGATGCGTTATTAACGGGAAAAGCTTACACTGCTTATAATGCGATGGATGATTGATTTGTTGACACGACGGCTGTTAAACCTCGGGAGTTTGGTATGTATCAGCAGCAACAGCAGCCGAAATTTCAAATTGATCAAGCAGTATTCGAGCGGTCCTTCGATCAACAACCGTTTGACTTTAAACATAATCTGGATTCGCTTGATATATTCAAATTTGATGCTTTGCTGGCATTGGCCGAAACATACGATGGATCTTGGAAAGATTTTTTTGTAGCACAAAGTGCAGCAGAGCCTGGGGTGAAGTTTAGAGATGTGGATGAAATAGGCGGCACTCCGCTAAACGCTTTACAACGTTTGGATACGTCGCCATGCCGCGTTTTGCTCAAGCGGCCCGAAAATTTTAGCAAAGAGTTCAAGGACTTGCTTGATTGTTTGTTTAATCAAGTGATGATGCGTCAGAGCGGGTGTATGGATAAGAGCCAAATCGTTCGACTCGAGGCGACTATTTTGGTCAGCTCATCCAAAACAACCACGCCATTCCATTTTGATCCGGAAATCGGATTCTTCTGCCAGATCGAGGGGGAGAAACATTATCATGTTTACAAGCCGGACGTCTTGGCCGAGACTGAACTCGAGGCGTTCTACCGTCACAGCGTGGTTGATATCGCGCAGGTTGATTTGACCGGACGCGACATTGACCGTGAGCATGTGTTTAACTTGACCGCGGGAGACGGTTTTCATCAGCCTCAGAATGCACCTCATTGGGTCCATACAGGCGCCTCAAGGTCGGTGTCATACACGATAGTCTTCGAGACGGTAGAGTCGCGAGTCCGCAGCCGGGCGAGGGCCTTCAATTTTTATCAGCGGAAGATCGGTCCACCTCCTTCGCCCCTTGGGCAACGCCAAGCAATCGATTCGCTGAAATCGGAGACGATGCGATTGGGCATTCCGCTTCGTCGGTTGGCCGGCCGAGGCATTAAGCGTGTCTTACCGCGTTATAAGTGATGACTTGGTCAGCCCCCTGGGAAGTGGAGAGTTGTCAATTAGGAACCAGAACCTCCATGCGACAGAAGGCATTCACGAAGGAATTTTACAGCGAGGCCGTGCGTCGAGTTCAGACGAGCCGCCGCACCCAGCGCGAAGTTGCAGCGTTTTGGGGTTGGCCTTTCGACATTGGTGCGCTGGGCCGGTCGCAGGCGCAACCGACAGATCGACGGTTGTCGGCCGGCCAGCGACGGTAATCCCGCAGCCGAGTTGAAGCTGCGACGAGAGAACGAAGTGCTCCGCCAGGAGTGATTGGCCCCCATCGGATGGTCTGGGTTGAAAGTTAGAGCATTATGGTGTCGAGGATGCGGGCGATGGCTTGGCGCATGCACTCGACGCTTCGCTCGGCCGCTGTGCGGAGCAATGAGGTGGCTCAGAGCGTGTCCCACATCAATCCTTTGTCTGGCATAGCTTTCTCAGCATGAGCCGAACGGAGGCCCATCGCAGGAATGCGAGCCCCGAGCGGTTCAGGCATTCCCAGTCCTTGGCCAGTCGCCGGCATCGGTTGAGCCATGCGATGGAATGTTCGACCAGCCATCGCTTGGGCAAGACCGTGAAGCCCCGGGCCTGGTCAGAGCGCTTGACGGTCTCCACGTCGACTTGTCGCAGCACCCGTCGCAGGCCGTCGCGGAATCGCGGCCCCTGATAGCCGCCGTCGGCGTACAGCTTGAGAAGGAACGGATAGGCGCCGAACAGCGTAGCCATCACCAGCACGCCGCCGTCGCGATCTTGAAAGTCGGCCGAGTGGACTACCGCGTGGAGCAGCAGGCCCTGCGCATCTACAAGGACATGGTGCTTCTTCCCTCCACTCGCCACTCCATCAAGCTGCGGTTGACGGAGCCTCTGGCTCCTTCCGCCCTTGATCTTCTTGCCGCCATCGTAACCGTGCGGGTCGATCGAGAGCCCCTCCGCTCGCCACCCCTGCCTGCTTCGCAGGCTGTGGCCCCTGGCGCGCTTCGCCCTTTTTCCGCGCTTTTCACACTCTGGCTGTCAATGATCGCCGCGGTCGGGCTGGCCTCTCGCCCGGCAGCCTCACGGCATTTGACGTAGAGCGCGATCCAGCGTCCCAAGATAGTCCCAGCGGAGGAAGTAGCGGTTCACCGTGCTGCGCGGGGGCAGGTCCTTCGGCAGCGCCCGCCACTGACACCCGGTGCTCAGCACGTACATCAAGCCGTTCACGACCGCGCGGACATCCACCGTCCGCTTGTTGCCGCCCCACTTGGCCGGCGGGATGAGCGGTTGGATCAGGCTCCACTCCTCGTCCGTCAGAGCCTGCCCCGCGAAGGCGGGGTCGCTCGGATAGCGCAGCCGGCTCCGATCGTAGCGGCCTCGGTTCTCGTTCGTCCACATAACGCCTCGCTGCGAATCGCTTCGCAGACAGCGAATCACAAGTCACTCAGAGGACTCAACATGTTCTGGGACAGACACTTAGGAACGTAATTACCCAGCCCCTTGCAGCGGGGCGATTTCGCTGATTCCCTGCTGGGATGAGTCGCATCGATCTTGAACGCCTGAGCAAGGAAGAGCTGATCGAGTTGGTGCTTCGGCTGCAGCGTCCAGCGAAGACGTCACGGACGTCGTCGAAGCCGCCAGCGAGCGACCGCAAGGAGCGCCGGGAGCGATCGAAGCCTGGCGGCGCGAAGTCCGGCCATGAAGGTCACTCGCGCAGCTTGAGCGAGGACGTCGATCGCGTCGTCGACCATCACCCTGACGAATGCCCATGCTGCCGGTCGGCCCTGTCGAGCGAGTTGTCGGCCGAGGTTGTCAGCGAACACGACAAGATCGATCTCCCTGTCATCAAACCGTTTGTCGAGCGTCATCGGCGCCTGGCCGTGCGCTGTCCTTCATGCGGGGCAATGGTCGTCGCGCCCTTGCCCGAAGCTGCGAAAGGAACGCCGTTCGGGTCACGCCTGCATGCGGGGGCAACCTATTTCAAGACCTTCCAGGCGCTGTCCTATGAGCGGCTTCAGGGCGCCTTCGCGGACCTGTTCGGATTGGCCATCAGCCAGGGTGGCTTGATGAACATGCTCCGCCGCGCACAGGGCCGCTTTGTCGTCGGGCGCGATCAAGCCGTTTCGGCGTTGCGCCAGGCCGAGGTGATCGCCTCGGACGAGACCGGTGTCCGGATCGAGGGCAGCAGCTCATTCCATTGGGTGTTCCGCTGCTCTGACGCTGTGGTCCATCAGGCTTCTCCCACGCGCGGCGCCGTGGTGGTGCGAGACATGATGGACGGCCATCGACCGGCGGTCTGGCTGTCGGATCGCTACTCCGCCCAACAAGGTCATGCCGATGCGCAGCAAACCTGCCTGGCGCATCTGGCACGCGACGTCGCCTACGCGGATGAAGCGGGAGAAGATTTCTTGCCGATGCGCCTCAAGCTTTGGCTCGAAGCGGCGTTCGACCTAGCGGGCAACATCGGAACGCTCGCCGCAACGACAATCGCGACCAGACGACGCGCACTGGAGCGGCGTCTCGTGATCCTCCCCTGGTTTCACGGACACCTCTGATACGCTCCGAGCGGGCGAGGATGGTGTTTGATGGCGAAGACGAGACGAGAGTTCACGCCCGAGTTCAAGCGAGAGGCGGTCGCGCTTTTGGAGGCGAGCGGCCGGCCGCAGATGCAGATCGCGGCCGAACTCGGGATCCAGCCCTCCATGTTGAGACAATGGCGCACGAGCGTGAACGGGACTGCCTCACGTCTGCGTCCGGCAGGATCGCTACCAACCGTGCCAACGAGCCCTGTCGCGTTCCCATCCGATCAGGCGGCCGAGATTGCCCGCCTCCGTCGTGAGCTCGACCGGACCCGGATGGAGCGCGATGTCCTAAAAAAAGCGATCGGCATCTTCGCGGAGATGCCGAAGTGACGTTCTCCTTCATCGAGCAGCATGCGCGCACCTGGCCGGTGCGTCTCATGTGCCGCGTGCTCGAAGTTTCTCCCAGTGGGTACTACGGCTGGCGGTCTCGTCCCGAGAGCGCCCGGGCAGCTGCGAACCGTCAGCTCCTTGCGGATGTCCGCCGGATCCATGCCGGCCACCATGGCCGTTACGGATCGCCTCGCGTGCATGCCGCGCTGCGGGCCGAAGGACGGTCGGCCAGCCGCGGTCGGGTCGAGCGGCTCATGCACAGCTACGGCATCCGCGCTCTCGCCGGCCGACGGTTCCGGCCGTGCACGACCGACAGCCGCCACGATCTGCCGATCGCCCCCAATCTCCTGAAGCAGGATTTCTCGGCCTCGGTGCCGAATACGGTCTGGCTCGCCGATATCACCTATCTGCCGACAGGCGAGGGCTGGCTTTACCTCGCGGCGGTGCTCGACCTTGCCACGCGCAAGGTGGTCGGCTGGTCCATGCGCGATCACATGCGCACCGAACTGACGAGCGCCGCCCTTATGATGGCCCACCAACGGCAGAGACCGGCGGCCGGTCTCGTCTGCCACTCGGATCGCGGCAGCCAATATGCCGCTGAGGCCTACCGTAAGCAGCTCGCCGGCATGAAGGCGGTCTCGTCGATGAGCCGCACTGCGTGTTGCTACGACAATGCTCCCATGGAGAGCTTCTTCCATACCCTGAAGGTCGAACTCGTCCACCAGCGCCGATGGGCGACCCGAGACGAGGCCCGACGCGACCTGTTCGCCTACATCGAAGGCTACTATAATCGGCAACGTATCCACTCGGCTCTCGGCTATATCACGCCGGAACAGGCCGAGCGGACAGCGACCTAACCCCCGTGTCCGCGAAACCGGGGGAGGATCACTCGCAGATATTCTCGACACTCCAACCTCATGCGATCTGGCGCAGGACATCCAGAACCGGTTCAGGCGAGCGCGCGATCAACTTCTCACCTTCACCCATTGGCCTGGTTTGGTCGACGCCTCCAACAATAGTTGCGAACGTGCGCTCAGACCGGCGGTCATTCAGCGCAAAATCACCAATGGCTATCGCGCCATGTGGTCCGCCGAGGGGGAGGCTGACGTTCGCACCGTCGTCGACACCGCTCGCCTCAAGCCTGGTGCCAACGCCTTCAAGACCATCTTGCAGACCGTCGCCGGCTGAAATCGACCAAGTTGGACCTGGGTAATTACTTAGGAACTAGATACCATCCTATCTCGTCAATTTGCTTTATTTAAAAAATCAGAGAGAGAGAACTCAAAATCGTCACTACGGCCAAAAAATATTATATAATCGACCTTATTATTATCTTTAATTGTATTTATCAGGTCAACAAGGCGACCTTCGTCACCGATCTGAGTTGCGATTAGCCGTCTATCATTTATCGATTCCGAATATATCCTCGGCGCATCTTTAAAACAAGGCGTAAAGACTACGCCAGACTCCAATAATGGTATCATTGTGGCGTCGGTGACGAGATGCCGTTGGGTTATAACAATGATCACACGCCGCCCTCCCTTCCGCTGAGCCGTATCCGACCACTCCCGAACAGGTTCAGACCGAATCAACAAATTACAGCGATTGGCGTAGCTGAGGAACTTCGATAGCACCCTTTGCCCGCCATAAAGGCATCTTTCGAGGGTACTGTACCGGCCCCGGATGGTGAGACACCTCAGTTGATCCTACGCGGCCAGAGCCGCGGGTGAAAGCAGATCGCGTCGTACTGCGGCGGGCGTGCGATGCCCGAGGCGTCCGATCAGCCAGGTCGTGTTGTAGCTGTCTTTGAAAGCCAGCAGCGCGCAGCGCAGGTCCTCGACGGTGTCGAAGGTGTGGACCCAGAGCAGGTTTTCCTTGAGCGTGCGGATGAAGCGCTCGGCGCAGCCGTTGCCCTCTGGCGCCCGCACGAAGGCGGGCGAACTTTCGGCGCCGAGGAATGCGATCTCGCCCTGAAAGACGGCCGACATATATTGGCTACCGTGATCGTGCCGGATCGACAGGCCGGACGCGACGCCCTTGGCGAAAGGGCCGAAGTGTCGACGTACGCCTTGCCGGATCGGCTCGAGCGCCTCATACCGGGTCCCATGATGAGCGGCGTGGATTCCGACGCATTCGGCGTTGTGATGGTCGACGGCGATGAAGACCGCGACCCCACATCGTGTCGATCGTCTCGGGGATGATGGTGCCGTCGTGGTTGCGCGGCCCGCGCGGTGATCCGACACGCGAGGGCGCCAGCAGGCCGTGCTCGCGCATGACCCGCAGAACACGGTGCCGCGATGTGCGCAGGCCGGCAAAGCGCAGCCTCACCCAAATTTTGCGGTGACCCTCGCCATGAAAGGGGCTTGCCGACAGAACGCCCCTGATCCGCTCCAGCAGACCCGCATCGGGCATGGGCCCAACCGGGCCAGGGCGCCGCCGGGGCTCGGGACCCGCTGGAACACGATGGCGGTACACGGTCGCCCGAGCGGTTCCCCACACGCGGCAGACCCGGGCCATGCCATAGGGCTTGCGGCTGGATGGCGAGATCGAGACCCTCATGGCCTCGACCTCCGCCGCGCCAAAGGGCGGCCGTTCTCCAGGATCGTGATCTTGGCTTCGAGCAACTCGCGTTCGAGCAGCATCCCACCGAGCTTCGCCTTCAGGCGTTCGCTCTCGAACTCTTTGCCATCCTTGGGGCGGCTCGACAGACTGGCCTCGCCCGCCGCCAGGAACGCATCACGCCATTGCGTGAGGGTGGCGGCCGTGACGCCGAGCCCGCGCGACACCGTTTCCAGGTCTTCGCCGCGTAACAACCGCAGCACGGCCGCGGTCTTGCGCTGACGCGACATCCGTCCACCGCGGCCGGGCGCCGCTGCGCCAGACTCTTGCGGTCGCTCCGCGGCACCCGCCCGCTCCCTCGTACCCAGTCGCTCGTTCATCATGCACCTCAATGGCGGACACCATCCGCTTACGAAGTGTCTCGTTCAACCCTGGGGCGCAGGAGTACTCACCAAAGTCTTGGGGACTACGGCATGTCCAGGTAGACGAAGCCGCATGCTATCCAGCACATAGGGCTGATGTCCATCGCCCAGACATAGTCTGGACGGTCGATGGTCACGCCACGCAGCAGGTACGGGTAGATCTTGTGGCCCGGCGCCGGCTTCGAGGTGTTCAGCTTGCGGTAGATCGCTTCGATGCGCATCCGCTTCATCAGCGTCGCTACATGCCGGCGACCGATCTTGATCCCGTTCTGGTTCAGGAGATCGCGCAGCATCCGGCTTCCCGTGAACGGGAAGTCGAGGTGCAGTTCGTCCATGCGCCGCATGATGGCGAGGTCGGCCGGCGACACCGGCCGAGGCAGATAATAGACGCCCGCTCGGCTGACCCCGAGGACCTTCGCCTGCTTGGTGATCGACAGGCCGTGATCGCGGTCGATCATCGCTTTGCGCTCAGCAGCCCGGCCATCTTCGCCTTGAAGGCCGGCGTGTGGTTTCGGCGTGGTCGCTTCGTCATCGTCTCTCCTGCTCCGCGACCATCCTGGCCGCCGTCAGGCAGAAATTCCACTCAGCGCACCTTCAGACGGATGCCGAGCCGAGATTTTCCATCGATTCCAGTGCCCATCTATGTCTCGTCGGGCGCGCCACTTCGGTATAAAACTGTGCACCGCCGGTGCGAAAAAATCTGCCTGCTATGTGATTCCTTTCGGCAGGGTGTCGTTGCGCCCCGGTGATAGTGATTTCCGACCGACCGATGATAACTTCGTCGACGAATAGATGCAGCCATTGGCGCCGGACGTCAGGGTCGGCGTCGCGCAGGCGTTTGCTGACCGCGTTCGAGAAGGTGACGATCTTGTCATCCGACACATGAGTGCCGCCGCCGGACAAGCGCGCCTGCAGGCTCGGGATCGTACTCTGCAACTCGGATCGTTGCCGCTTCAGCAGCGCGACCTGTTCGCGGAACTGGGGAGAATCACTAGCGGTGGGATATGCTGAAGCGTAGCCAATCACTCGCCACGTATCGATCTGCCTCGCGTGCCACGGCGAGCACGCGCCATGCATAATCGCCGCGCATGTCAGGTAAGGCCGCGAAGACGGCGGTAGTGCCAGCAAACCCAGAAAAGACTTCACGCGACATGACAGGACCGAGCGCCCGCAGTTCTACAAAGAAGTGAACCGACTCGGGTTGCGATTTCGCGGTCCAAACGAGCTCGACTCCGTCCATCGACGGATCGACATCGGTGTGGTGGTTTGGCGCGACGGGGATCGGAGCGGACAGCACGGTGCCGACAAGCATGGGCGGGCGCGAAGCGACGAGGTGAACGCGAGCCGCGGCAAGATCGGACGCTGCGAACCAAGCACGAGCGATGTCTGCATTGCGCGGCACGCCTTGTCCTGATTCATAGAGCTGCCCCAGGTTGTACGCGGCCCGACGGTTGCCGTGCGTAGCGGCGCGCGCGTACCAGATGGCCGCCTGCGCGATGTCGTGCTCGACACCGCGCCCGCTGTCCAGCATGACGGCAACGTTGAACTCTGCTTCCGGCAACCCCGCTTCCGCAGCCCGCTTATACCATTCGTACGCCAGTGGCACCGCGTCCCCGCCGCTCAGGTCGTATTGAACGGCTTTGTCGAACCAGATGGTCGCATCTTCAGCTGACGCGCGAGACCCAACAAGAGCCGCTGCGACCAGAACCGCCGCGAACAGCTGCATACACGTGCCGCGCGGCCCGGTCTGCAAGGTCCTAATGCCAAGTGATTTCGACACGGCGATTTTGCGCGTCAGCGACACCTTGATTGGTTGGCACCGGAAGTTCTGTCTCGCCCTTCGCAAGCACTTGGAAACGATCAGCTGGAATCCCTCGATCGAGCAAGCCGTGCAATACAGCGATCGCGCGCCGCTCCGATAAAGTCAAGTTTGCTTGAGCACCACCTACTCTGTCCGTACTGCCTGTGATAATCATCACGATCGGCTTACCCTCGTTATAGGCGCGGGAAGCACGGTCGAGGACTGCTTTATCGTCCGCACGAAGCGTGCTGCTGCCGCTCTTGAAGAATATGACCAAGGGCGGGGGGCCCGCTGTCGATGGCTTGGCGGGAGCAGTAGGTACAGCTTCTCCTGCCGGCTTATCTGTCTGCGCAGCAAGCACATTGGTCGTTATGCCAACGAGTAGAAAAGCAAATAGCAGCGGAGTGATGTGACGATTAAGGCTCATGCGAAGGTCCTTTCATTGGGCGAGGAGTTTCATCAGCTAGCGACCGAAACCTCGATTGTGCCAGGTGGGGGAAGTGGACCGCCTAAGGAAGGGCGGTTCTGAATGAGAATCGATGTCACGACAACGCTTGCAATGCGCTTTGCGTTGCTTTTGTCTTCCTTGTAGAAAAATGTCACGCTATCCCCCGCGATGTCTGCGGTCGCAGCAACGGGGTCTGCCACCTCCAGGCCTTGGGCCCGCAAAGTCATGCCAAGGTTCAGAGCATGCGCTCGTGCAGACTCGCTGTTGCGCGCGTAACGTAGCACCACGCGTGCGACAACACCCTCTGGGAGCGAGATGGGAGCCGATGGAACGTTCGCCGAAGCTGCGAGCGTTCGTATCGAGCCGGGAATCGCGCCGATCTTAGCAAGGGGCTTGGCACCAGGCCCGAACGGCTGTGCCGGTTTGGAGCCACCGGGAGAATCCGGCAGTTCCAATGCAGCTCGTTTCCGCAAGGCTTCTTGACGCAGCGCTTCGATATGCGCAGATGCATGACGTTGGGTGTCTTCAAGCTCGCTTGCGAGTTGCGCTGACTTTGTCCGCTCCATCTCCAAAACTGCTCGATCGGCTTTCACGATCGCGTCGAGCGATCGACGCGCATCCTCTCCGAGAGAAGCTTCGCGGGTCGCTTGTACCAGCTTTTTCCGTGTATCGATTAGATCGCCTTCGGTGTTTGCAGACCGGACGTCTTCGAGCTCGCTTGCGAGTTGCGCCGACTTCGTCCGCTCTATCTCTAGAACTGCTCTATCGGCTGCCACGATCGCGTTGAGCGATCGGCGCGCATCCTCTCCGAGAGAAGCTTCGCGGGTCGCTTGTGTCAACTTTTTCCGTGTATCGATGAGATCGCCTTCGGTGTTTGCAGACCGGGCGCCCTCCGCCTTAAGTCGTTTCTGCAGCGTCTCAATCTGCGCAGCTGCAGCAGCTAAACTGCGCTCCACCTCTACGAGCCGCTCGGCAAGCGCCGCGGACCGCGTCTTCTCCTTCAGCAGATCGACCTGTAATACGACTTCGGGGCTACCGTCTTGCGAAATGATTGACCGACGAGCATCTTCCTCCAAGGCGTTCGCGAGATCGGCCGGGGTTTGCTGCCCGACGGTGGATTCAAGATCAACCCCGCGAGTGGCGGATTGATCTGACAAAGCTTCCGGTTTGAGGCTATTCCTGCTTTGCAGCCTGGCCGTTAGCTCCGTCCATTTCGTCGAAATAATAGAGTGCATGTCTAAGAAACGCGGGATATTTGTAAAATACCTCGACACTTCCAGTGAATAAAAAACTGAGGCAAACAAAACAACAACTATTGTAAATCTACGCATTTTTGAATCCAACCGTTCGTCTTTTCATATTACACAAGACTTGGAAAAATATAACCAGTAATTGCCGAAATTACAAGCGCAAAATATTTACGACCTTAGAT
Source organism: Lichenihabitans sp. (assembly GCA_965277115.1). GTDB lineage: Bacteria > Pseudomonadota > Alphaproteobacteria > Rhizobiales > Beijerinckiaceae > Lichenihabitans. The sequence goes on from CBDIBY010000010.1 coordinate 14,876, forward strand.
TATTGTTCGAAAGTTTTATTGGCATCGAAGTCGAAACAATGAGACAGAGCTATACCATACGATCGGGTAGCTCGCCTACTCCCTTTGGCGATGATTGCCGATCCTGTCCATGGAGGCCGTAAAACGTGGCGCCGTGACGTAAAGCGCGAGGTGTCAACGGATCAGTGATGTCGCGTCGTCGAGGCGGTTCTGGACGGCGGCAAAGGTTCCGCGCAAGCCTTGCAGCCGCTCCCGTCGCTGGCCGTCGGAGAGCAATTGACGCTCCGCAGCCAATAGGTCGCTTTCGGCCTTCTCACACCTCCAGCCGGACGAGCCGTCCTCGCTTCCGATCAGCCCTCCGGCCCAATAGCGCAGATCCTCGATCCTACTCGACAGCCCGGTCAGTTCCGCGTCGATTTCGGCGATTGCGGCAGCCGTCGAACGTCTCACCGATGTCAGCGTTCGTTCACACGCGTCGCCACATCCATTGGGCCGCCGAAATCGCATCCGGCGGATAATGTCGAGCGTCATCGTCATAGTCTCCTCGAACGGTCGCAGCAGACGGTGCCATCGGTCATTCGCCATCGAGCGTGATGACCCGCCTCACCGTCTCGAACGCGATTTTGCGATTGCCGATTTCCCACTTTCCATCCGTGCCGCGACGTAGCTGCGCCAGCCCCATGAAGGCTTCGAAACTTGGAGCCCAGTATGCTTCGTCCAGCAATTCATAAATATAACCTGCCTCGATATTATATTTCGAAGATAAAGCACGGAGAGCGTTCATTTGCTGTTCCACACCGTCCGCCTGTGCTTGTTCTCCATCTTTGCTACTGCCCAACGGGTGATTAAATTCGGTGACCCAGATAGGCTTGTTGAATGTCGCCAGGACCTTGAACGCCCATTCCGAGTCGCCGCCGTACATGTGCCAGACGGAAATGTCCCAGTCGATTTTGCTGTCACGCAAACGGGCGAAGATGCCGGTATGGCCCCAGCCGGCGGACCCCATCGCTCTTCGTGCCTTCGGATCCATGGCGTATACGCCATCCGATAGGCCTCTCAGGACGGCCGCCACCTTCTCGTACCGGCTTCCGACGTAATCGAGTTTCCCGATCCCACCTGCAGGACCCCATTCGCATGGATATTTGCTGCCGTCATCGCGGATCTCGCAGGCTTTGATGATGGCGAAGTTCTCGAGCTCGTTGCCGAGCTCCCAAGTCTTGACGTCGCCCTTGAACCGGGCGACGATCGATTCCGCGAAGCGGCGCGCTTCAGCGTAGAGCGAGGGGACCGTTTCGGTCTTGAGGTCGACGGGCGGGATCAGGATCGGCAAGATGGTGACCCCGTGGCCCTTGGCGGACTGGATCAGGTCTCCAAGACGCTCGAGCTGCCCAAGGCTGGTTACGTCGACCCTGTAGGAGTTGAGCTTAAGCTCGACCAGCAAGTCTAACTGCCGATCGAAGGATATGCCGGGGTAGGCGGTGAATGGGTGGCCATTCACGCCCCAAATAGGGTCGGCGCGCAGTGGGGCGGCTGCACATCCAATGGAGCATAGCAGTACAAGAAATGCTCTGAGGCGCGGAAATTTCACGAACACTCCTGAAACGTCTGTGTGTCGCCTGCCTGCGACCGGACCCCACCCGTTGAGTGACGACGGGAGGCGGCGTGCCGATACGGCTAAAACGACTCGCACGACGTCCCCTTTCGATGGAGGGACCCCGCCATTTGGTTAGGTTTGATCGACGGGCTTATCTCCTAGACTCGCCTCGCGTTCTGATTTTCAGCTTTATTTTAGGCTCCAAATTCATGTCAGATCATATGTTGTGCGATCAAGCGGGCAAAAATCTCAAATCAGTGAACCATGTTTTTGATGAAATTGCCTGTATATTCCCTAATAAAGTAGCAATATTTTGCAGAACGAGAACTCTGACCTATGAAAATCTGAGGCGCAGGAGCAATCAGTTTTGCCGTTCCCTGAAAAGGACGGGCGTTCGGCCTGGCGATAACGTTGCATTGATGACGGGACGGTCGATCGAGACGATCATCGCGATGCTCGGGGTGATGAAGGCAGGCGCAGCCTTCATCCCGCTGGACCCTAAGGAACCGCTCGAGCGCTTGGCGCCTTGTCTTCTGGACAGTGCGCCATCCGTACTTCTGGTCGCTGGAGAGTCTCCGCTCCGTCCCGGCACCTTCGCCGGAACGGTAATGGAAATCCATCGCGCGCTTGAATGGGCATGCTCGGAAGCCGAGGGGAGAGCGACGACCGGCGTTCATCCTGACGGTCTCGCGTCCGTGATGTACACGTCAGGATCGACCGGGCAACCGAAGGGAGTAGAGGTCGTCCATCGGGGCATACTTCGCCTGGTCAAGGGCCAGGACTACGCGCCCTTCGGGCCCAACGAGACGTTTCTACATCTCGCCCCCTTGGCGTTCGACGCCAGCACGTTCGAGATCTGGGGCGCACTGCTCAACGGCGGCAGCCTAGTGATCGTCGATGAGCCGCAACCGTCGCTCGACGCGATCGCTGCCGCCGTATCCCGCTACCACGTCACGACGGCCTGGTTCACGGCGGGCCTTTTCGACCTGCTCGTCGACCACCGTCTCGATGCGCTGCGCCCATTGCGCTGCATACTGGCAGGTGGGGACGTTCTATCGCCTGCGCACGTGCGCCGGGCTTACGCTGGCTTGCCCGACTGCAGCCTGGTCAACGGTTATGGTCCTACCGAGAACACCACCTTCACATGCTGCTATTCGATCCCGCGCGCCGGGTGGGGTGATGGCCCGGTGCCGATCGGCATCCCACTTTCGGGCGATCGCGTCCATATCCTCGACGCGGATCTTACACCTGTCAGTCCTGGCGAGATCGGCCAGATCTGCTGCGCCGGCAATGGTCTGGCACGGGGCTATCTCGGGCAGCCCGAGCTTACGGCGACGAAGTTCGTCAACGTATGGCTCGACGGCTACGGACAGGAGCGTCTCTATCTCACCGGTGATCTGGGGCGGCAACGATCGGACGGCGTGATCGAGTTCTGCGGCCGGGCCGACTTTCAGATCAAGATCAGCGGCAAGCGTGTCGAACTCGGCGAGATCGAGGACGCATTGCGGGGCGACCCCGCGATCGCGGATGCGATCGTCGTCGCGCGAGAGGCGCCATCCGGCGGCAAGCGGCTCGCCGCCTACCTGAAGCTGCGGGATCAGAGCTCCGCGTCGACCGTCGGGGCTAAAACGACGACCATATTGGCGCGTTTGCACAGGCTGCTTCCCAGTCACATGATCCCCGCCGACGTCGTGGTCGTCGATCTCGTTCCGCTCACGGCCAATGGCAAGGTCGATCGTTCGCGTCTGCCGTCGGTTCCGCTGGGACCGGGGCCTGTCGCAGGCCGCGCCGGGCCCGATCGGCGCGGCTCGGAGCAGGCGATCGCGTCGATCTGGCAGCAGGTACTCGGCTTCGCCGAGGTCGACCGCGATGCCAACTTCTTCGACATCGGCGGGACGTCTCTGCTCCTGATGGCGATCCACGCCAAGCTCCAGGTGGAGGTCGCTCCGGACCTGTCACTAATGGCGCTCTTCGAACACACAAGTATCCGAAGCCTCGCGGCCCATCTTGGGCGTTCCGGCAGCAATGCCGGTCCCCAGCGGCTACCGCCCTCCGCCTTCAGGGTGCCGGGCCCCCGCCGCGCTGCGGCAGACAGGATCGTTCCATGAACATGATCGGCCAACGCGAATTTGACGCTCCTAACGACGTCGACCAAGAGGCCATCGCCATCGTCGGCATGGCGGGGCGCTTCCCCGGCGCCGGTTCGATCGAGGCATATTGGCGCAACCTGCTGGACGGCGTCGAGTCCATCAGCCGCCTGCGTGGCGAGGACTTGCGAGATTCGTTCACCACCGAGACACGTGGGTCCGCTGCCTTCGTTGCTGCGCGGCCGATCCTGGATCGCGTCGATATGTTCGACGCCGCCTTCTTCGGGATGTACCCGCGCGAGGCCGCGCTCACCGATCCTCAGCACCGGGTGTTCCTGGAATGCGCATGGGAGGCGCTTGAATCGGCCGGCTACGATCCTGCCGCCTACGAGGGCCGGATCGGAATATTCGCCGGATGCAGCCTGAATACATATCTCCTGCACCACCTCTGCGCCGATCGGGCATTCATCGAGGATTTCACCTCGAGCTTCCAGCTCGGAAACTATCCTACGCTTCTCGGTGCGGGACAGGACTTCCTCACGACCCGGGTCGCCTACAAGCTCGATCTGCGTGGTCCGGCCATGACGCTCGGCACGGCATGCTCGACCTCGCTCAGCGCCGTCGCGCAGTCCTGCCTGAGCCTTCAGGCGCATCAAGCCGACATGATGCTGGCGGGCGGCGTCTCGATCTCCTTTCCGCAAGAGCGCGGCTACCTGCACCAGAAAGGCGGAATGGCGTCGGCCGATGGTCACTGTCGCCCATTCGACGGTGACGCGAGCGGGACAGTGTTCGGCAGCGGGGCCGCGGTCGTCGTGTTGAAGCGTCTTTCGGACGCCGTCGCGGACCGCGATACGATCCATGCGGTGATCCGCTCGTCGGCCATGAACAACGACGGGGCCCGCAAGATTGGATTCACGGCGCCGAGCGTCGAGGGACAGTTCGATGTCATCTGTGACGCTCATCGCAGGGCCGGCATCGATGCCCGCTCCATCGGCTATGTCGAGTGCCATGGGACGGCGACGCCGCTCGGCGACCCCATCGAATTCGCCGCGCTCGACCGAGCCTTCAGAACGTCGACGGATGATCGGGGTTTCTGCGCGCTGGGGTCGGCAAAAGCCAATATCGGCCATCTCGACGCGGCGGCTGGCGTGGCCGGGCTGATCAAGGCGGTGCTTGCTGTCCGAGATGGGATCATCCCGCCACTCGGCCATTTCGTAAAAGCCAACCCACTCCTGGACGTTGCGGCGAGCCCGTTCACGCTCGGCGGCGAGGCCCGCGCCTGGCCGGAGGCGGCAACGCCGAGGCGCGCGGGCGTCAGCGCCCTGGGTGTCGGGGGCACCAATGTGCATGTCGTCGTCGAGCAGGCGATTACCAGTTCCGCAGCCATGTCCTCCGAACCGGCCGTTCGACCTTTCATCCTGCCGATCGCCGCCCGCAGTGCCTCGGCGTTGCGACAAAGCGCGTCCGCCCTCGCGGCATGTCTCGCCGACGACGAGACGCTCGACCTTGGTGACGTGGCGCACACGCTCCAGATAGGGCGCCGCCATTTCGACGAACGCACCGCCGTGGTCTGCCGTTCGCGCAAAGAGGCGATCGAACACCTCCGGAAGCCATTGGCGACATCCGTATGTGCGAAAGGTCCGGACCTGCCGGTCATCTTCATGATCCCCGGACAAGGCGCCCAATATCACGGCATGGGGCGTGATCTCTATCGGGGCGAGCCTGTGTTTCGGGCCATCGTCGACGACGGCGCGCAGATCCTCAAGCCGCATCTCGGGCGCGATCTGCGAGACGTGCTGTTCGGCGACGTCGCCTCCGACCCCGATCTCGCCGCCGCGATCAACGCGACCCAGTTTGCCCAGCCCTCCTTGTTCCTCATCAGCTATGCGACGGCGCGCCTGGTGAACAGCTGGGGAATCGAGCCGGCCGCGATGATCGGCCACAGCATCGGCGAACTTGTCTGCGCGACCCTCTCCGGCGTCATTTCCTTCAAAGATGCAATCAGATTCGTCGCCGAGCGCGGACGCCTGATGCAGGAGATGCCCCCCGGGACCATGGTGGCCGTCAGGCTGCCAGAGAAGGATCTCGTCGCCGTTCTGCCGCCGACCCTGGCGATCGCGGCGGTCAATGGTCCTCGCAGTTGCGTCGTGTCCGGGCCGGCCGAGGCCGCCGACGCCTTCACGCGCCAGATGGCGGAGCGGGATGTCGCCTGCCGCCCCTTGCGAACCTCGCACGCTTTTCATTCGAGCATGATGGATCCCGTGGCGGAAGCTCTCGCCAGCTGGCTGTCGCGGATTTCCTTCGGCACGCCCACGATCCCGTATGTGTCGGCCGTAACGGGCGACTGGGTCGATGCCGAGATCGCCGGATCGGCGGACTACTGGGCTCGCCATTGCCGGGAATGCGTGCGGTTTTCCACCGCTCTCGCCAGGGCGGTGGGAGAGGACAAGGCGATCCTGCTCGAAGTGGGGCCAGGGCGCACCCTCACATCCTTCGCGGCGCAGACCCTGTCGAAAGGGGTGGTGGCGGCATCGCTCACCTCGCTGCCGGGTGATTCGGGCGGTGGCGACGAGCAGGCGACGATCATGACCGCGCTCGCAAGCTTGTGGAGCGTCGGCTGCAGGCCCGATTGGGATGCCGTCAACGGAACGCGGCATCGCCGCATCCCGCTGCCGACCTATCCGTTCGAACGGGAGCGCCACTGGATCGAGCCTCCTCCGCCTACCGTGGGCCAAGCCGCTTCGGCCCCGAGCGAAAGCGCGGCAGTGCCCAAAGCCGAACCGGTCGCCGAGGCGCTGGCAACCCGTGCAGTGCCGGCGAAGACCGCCAGGGTCAAAACGCGGATCATCCAGATCCTCGAGGATCTGTCCGGCGACACGGTGCAGGACGGCAGCGAGGCCGTGAGCTTTCTCGATCTGGGGTTCGATTCGCTGTTTCTCGCCCAACTCTCGACGAAGGTTCAGTCCTCGTTCGACGTGGCGGTCACCTTCAGGCAATTGCTCGACGACCTCTCGTCAATCGACGCGCTGTCGACTTATGTCGCGGCCCAGAGGCCAGAAGAGCCGGATCAGGGTGAGACGGCCCTGCCTGAGACCTCCGATGGAGCGGCGGTATCGCTATCGGAACCCCAGGTCGACGAAACAGGCCCGGGTTCGACGTCCGTGCACGCGCTGCTCCACCAGCAACTCGTGACGATGCAGGCCCTGTTCGCCCAGCAATTGCAGGTGCTGAGCCAGGCCGCCCCGGGGCACGCGGCGCCGACATCGCCGGCGGTTGGGCCGGTCGCCAAACCGGCGCCGCTGGCGAGCCGGCTGCCGGGAGCTTTTGATGAGGTTCCGTCTCGCTTCCAGGTCTATCAAGGGGCGAAGTCCGCACCCGCCGGGCCGATCACGCCGCGCCAGCGACGCTATATCGATGAGCTGACGAACGCCTATTCGGCGCGGGCCGAGGGATCGAAACGCGCGACGCAGGCTCATCGGGCAGTGCTGGCCGATCCGCGGGCCGCCGCCGGCTTTCGCCGCGACTGGAAGGACATGGTCTTTCCGATCGTCTGCGCCCGGTCCAAGGGATCCAAGATCTGGGACGTCGATGGAAACGAATATGTCGATTTGGTCAACGGATATGGACAGACGGCCTTCGGCCATGCTCCCGACTTCGTCATCGACGCGGTTGCGGACCAATTGCGCTCGGGCTTTGCCATCGGTCCGCAGTCTCCACTCACCGGCGAGGTGGCCGCGCTGATCCATCAGATGACCGGAAACGAACGGGTCACCTTCTGTAATACCGGGTCCGAGGCGGTGATGGCCGCGATGCGGATCGCCCGGAACGTAACCGGACGGAGCAAGGTGGTCGTCTTCGAGGGGGCCTATCACGGCCAGTTCGATGAGGTCCTGGTCAAGGGGGGCGGCCGCAACGCTGCGGCCGGCGCTTTGCCGGCCGCCGGCGGCATCCCCGACGGGTCGGTCGGCAACATGGTCGTGCTGCCCTACGGCACGGACGAAAGCCTGAACTGGATCCGCGGCAATGCATCTGGCCTCGCCGCCGTCATCGTCGAGCCGGTGCAGAGTCGTCGGCCTGCGTTTCTCCCGAGCACGTTCCTGTCCGAGCTGCGGCGCATAACCGAGAGTACGGGCACCGCCCTCGTTTTCGACGAGGTAGTCACAGGATTCCGGGTCCATCCAGGCGGCATGCAGGCCGTGCTCGGCATCCGCGCCGATCTCGCCACCTACGGCAAGGTCGTCGGGGGCGGAATGCCGATCGGGATCCTGGCTGGCGCGGCGCGCTTCATGGACGCACTCGACGGCGGCTTCTGGCGATACGGCGATACGTCGTTTCCGGAGACCGCACCGACATTCTTCGCCGGCACCTTCGTGCGCCATCCGGTCGCCCTCGCGGCGGCCCGGGCGGTGCTTCGTCATCTGCTGGATGAAGGGCCCGAGCTTCAGGGCCGCCTGGCGGCGCGCACGGCTGCCTTCGTCGACCGATTCAATGCCGAGCTCGTCGCGCGCGGTCTCGAGAGCCGCGCGGAGACGTTCAGCAGCTGGTTCATCTTCAGTCCAGCGCATGAGGATCGGCTGGCGAGTCTCTTCTTCCACGAGGCCCGGCTGCGCGGCGTCCACGTCCAGGAAGGCTTCCCGTGCTTCCTGACGACGGCTCACAGCGAGGCTGACGTCGAGCGAATTCTCGACGTCTTCAAGCAAAGCCTCGATGCGTTGCAAAACGGCGGCATCCTTCTCGGAGATGCCAAATCGGCAGAATCATCGATCAGTGGGCCCGTCGCTCTCGCCGACGCGGTTCCCTGGACCGAGCCACAGCGGGAGATCTGGCTCACCGCGCAACTCGGGGATGATGCGTCTTGTGCGTTCAACGAGTCGGTCAGCCTCGATTTCGTCGGCGACCTCGACGTTCCGGCGCTCGAATCTGCGCTCGACGACGTCGTCGCCCGGCACGATTCGCTGCGCGCGCGCTTCGACCCGGACGACGCGACGATGCGTGTCGTGGCCCACGCCCCTGCGTCTCTTCCCCGCGTCGACGCCGGTTCCTCAGGCGATGCAGCAGGCACCTTGGCGGTGCTCCTCGATGCCGAGGCGCGAACGCCCTTCGATCTCGTCGAAGGTCCTCTATTTCGCACGACACTTGTCGCCATGGCCGGCGACCGGCACACCCTTGTCCTGACCGCCCATCACATCATCTGCGACGGCTGGTCAGTCAACGTCATCCTCGACGAACTCGGGTCGTGCTACGCGGCTCGCCGCAAGGGTAAGGCAGCTACCCTCCCGGAGGCTTCTGAATTCCGTCGCTACGCGATCGAGGCCGCGCGACCAAACGACGATCGAGCCAAGGCCGAGGCATTCTGGCGCGGGCAGTTCGTCACTCTGCCCGTTGCCCTTGATCTGCCCTCCGACCGTCCGCGGCCCGCTCGGAAATCCTTCCGCGGCGCAACGCATAGCGGCAGTATCGAGGCGACTCTGACGCACGACGTCAAAACCGCCGGCGCGCGGCTTGGTTGTACGCTTTTCGCGACGCTGCTCGCGGCCTTTCAACTCGTCGTGGCTCGGCTCAGCGGCGAAAGCGACATCGTCATCGCCGTCCCGACCTCCGGACAGGCCTCGGTCGGGGCGAGCAGCCTCGTCGGGCATTGCGTCAATCTGTTGCCCCTGCGGGCCGGTTTGGCGATGAACGGGTCGGTCGCCGATCATCTGCGGGCGACGCGCGGCCGCGTGCTCGATGCCTTTGAACACCAGGACTTCACCTATGGGACTTTGGTTCGCACTCTCGGCATCCCGCGCGACCAGAGCCGCCTCCCGCTGACCCAGATCCAGTTCAACCTGGAGAAGCTGTCGTCCGGATCGGGCCTGCCCGGCGTCACGATGACATCGACGCCCAACGCCAAAGCCTTCTGCAACTTCGACCTCTTCGCCAATTTCATCGAATCGGCCGACGGGCTGCGGATCGACTGCGATTACAATACCGACCTCTTCGACGCCTCCAACATCGAGAGGTGGATCGGCCACCTTCGCGAGGTCCTCAAGGCGATCGTGGCGGACGTATCGCAACCGCTCTCGGCGGTGCCGATGATGTCGGCCAACGCATGTCGTGCCTTGATCGAGGGCGCGAACGCGACGACCGCGGCGGATCTGGATCTGCGGCCCGTGCACAGGCTCGTCGCCGAGCAGGCCGAAAAGACGCCGGATGCCGTCGCAGTGGCCTGGCGGGACATCAAGCTGAGCTATGCCGAACTCGATGCGCAGTCGAGCCGTCTGGCGCATCGCGTCGCGGCCCTCGTGCGGCATGGTGGCGCGCGGGTCGGGCTGGCGACGTCGAGATCGCCCGGCATGCTCGTCGCGCTGTTCGCAATCCTCAAGGCCGGATGCGCCTACGTGCCCCTAGACCTTTCGCAACCGGACGTGCGTCTGCAGGCGATCGTCGAGGACGCGCAGGTTTCAGCGATCATCTGCGACGACGAGGCGGTCTCGTCACGCTTCACGGCATGCCCGGTGATTGATCTCGACGCGAGCGAAGCGTCTGTTCGAGTGGATTCGGCGCCAAGTACACCTCTGGAAGTGGATCAGGACGCCGAGCGGACTGCCTATGTTATTTTCACATCTGGCTCGACCGGTCGCCCGAAAGGCGTAGCGGTCGCCCACCGGTCGCTCACCAATCTTCTCCGATCGATGCAGCGGCGGCCAGGATTCACGGCGAGAGACACGCTCCTGGCCGTGACGACAATCGGGTTTGACATTGCTGGAGCTGAACTGCTGCTCCCGCTGATCGTCGGCGGATGTGTTGTGATTGCCGATCGCGAGGAGGTAACCGCGGGCTTTCCGCTCGTCGAGCGCATCCGCACGGCCAACGCGACGATGGTGCAGGCGACGCCTTCGCTTTGGCGTATTCTTTCCGAATCCGGCTTCCGGTCCCATCCGGGACTGACCATGATTTCGGGCGGGGAGCCGCTGCCGCGCGATCTCGCCGACACCCTGCTCGAGGGCGGAGGTGCCTTATGGAACGCCTACGGACCCACGGAGACGACGATCTGGTCAAGCCTCGATCCGGTGACCCCCGGCTCCGGTCCGATCACCATCGAACACCCGGTCTTGAACACTCAGCTTTATGTCCTCGATGATCAGCATTGCCTTACGCCAATCGGCGTCCCCGGCGATCTCTTCATTGGCGGCGAGGGGCTTGCCCGAGGCTATTTTGGGCGCCAGGATCTCACGGACGCTGCGTTCCGACTGATCACGTTGCCGGGACGGACGCCTCAACGCCTCTATCGAACCGGGGACGTGGCCAAGCGACTTGCCGGCGGCGCCATACAGCTGCTGGGTCGTAAAGACGCACAGATCAAGCTACGCGGGTTCCGCATCGAACTCGAGGACATCGAGGCTGTTCTACGGCGTGCCGAAGGCGTCGGCGCCGTCGCGGCTTCCCTTCGCGTCTCACCCGAAGGCGAATCGAAACTCGTAGCCTATGTGGTCCCGAGTTCGACGACAGCGCCCGCGTCATCGGCCTTGGCGACCTATGCGGTCGCGAATCTGCCGGACTACATGGTGCCGCGGCAATGGGTATCGCTCGCCGCGCTTCCGCTGACGCCGAACGGCAAGCTCGACCGAAGAGCGCTGCCGGAGCCGACTGCGATACCGGCCGCGTCGACATCCACCCCCGCCGCCCCTCTTACGGCGCTTCAGGCTCGGCTGGCCCAGATCGTCCGAGAGGTGCTCCGTATCGGGTCGTTCGGGATCGACGACAGCATCTTCGCACTCGGTGCGGACTCGCTCCATGTTTTCCGCATCGCCGCACGGATGCGGGCCGAGGCCCTCGGCCTCGACGCCCGTGATCTGCTGCTCAACCCGACGATCCGAGACCTCGCCGTCGCGGCGGCTGCGGCGCAGGATAGCGCGGGCGACGCGGCACCCGCCCTCCAGGCGTTCCGGCGACGACCGCTGAAGGCGAATGGAGTTCCCGCATGAGTCTAGTCTGCGAGGCCTCCCCAGGCATGCAGGACGAAACATCCGCCGCGCCGACGTGGTTTCCCTGCTCATCAGCTCAGGAGCGATGCTGGTTCATCGATGCGATGAAGCCGGGCAACACGGCCCTCAACGTCGCGCTGAGGTGGGAGCTTAAGGGAACGCTGGGTGCCCGCACGATCGAAGACGCCTTCAGCACCGTCATTGAACGTCACGAGGCTTTGCGGACGCGGATCATCGACCAGGACGGCACGCCGGTTCAAGAGGTCTTGCCTCCGTTCCGCCTGCCGCTCGACATCGTGGATCTGTCCGATCTGCCGGAGGCACGACGAGCCGAGGAAATCCTGCGGCTCGGACGGATCGAAGCCCACAAGCCGTTCGACCTCGCCCGGCCCCCGCTGATCCGGACCACGCTGCTCCGTCTGGCTCCCGATCGCAGCTTCCTGTTGCTGACGATCCATCAGATCGCCTTCGACGGTTGGTCCATCCGTCTGATCAGCCACGAATTTGGCACGATCGCTGCGGCCATCGACGCCGGCGAGCCGCACGGGCTCCCCGAGCTTCAGTTTCACTACGGCGACTATGCCGCCTGGCAGACAGCCTTCTACCGAAGCGGCCGGTTCGAAAGGGAAGTCGCCTATTGGCGAGGGCAGCTCGAGAGCGCCCCCTATTTCGAGGTGCCCGGCGTCCGCGAGCGACAGGCAAGACCCACATTCAATGGCGAAATCATCGCCGAGATCCTGCCCGATCGCCTCGAGGCGGCGATGGCCCGTGCGACCCAAGCGCAGGGGGTGACGACCTTCGCCTTCGGCTGCGCCGTCATCGCGGCGGTTCTCAGGCGCCTGACCGGAGCCGACGACATCGTCATCGGCACGCAGATCGCCGGTCGCGACGAAACCGAGTTGGAACCGATCATCGGTGTATTCATCAACAACCTTGTGCTTCGCTTCGACCTATCCGGGCAGCCGACATTTCTCGAGAACCTCAAGCGCGTCAACCGTATCGTGCAGGAGGCCCTGATCAACCAGCGGATGCCGTTCCATCGCTTGGTGCACGTGCTGAAAGCGCCGCGCGACCCTCGTCGCATGCCATTGATTTCGATCAATTTCACGGTTCTTCAGCAGGTCATGAGCTGTGCCCGGTACGGGACCTTCGAGCTCGTCGGGCACCCGTCGCTATCGGCCGGCTCGCTGTACGACCTGAACTTCTTCATGGTCCAATGGCCGACCGGCTGGCGCATGGCTCTCGAGTACAACCAAGACTTGTTCGACCGCAGCACGAGCGAGGCAATCCTGCGCCAATGGCGCGAGTTCTTCGAATTGGCCGTGGAGACGGGCGACTTCACGATCGACGATCCCGCCTTTCAAACAAGACAGGCGAAAACCGGCTCCGGTGGGCGCGTGGAGGATGTCGAGGACGTGCTGAACCGGCAGGCGGAGGTCGCCGAAGCAGTCGTCCTGGCGGCGGGAGACGACGAACGAACGCCTGCCCGCGCCTTCGTGATCCCGCGACCCAATGTCGAGGGTTCGCTCGACGACCTGCGAGCCGAACTCCTGGACCGCCTACGCACATCGATGACGTCGACCTCGCTTCCGGATGCCATCGATGTCCGGATGGCATTCCCGCGGCTGCCGGACGGGTCGGTCGACAGGACCGCCCTGGCACAGACGATCGCACGGAAGCCGGCGGTGCTTCGGGCGCCATCGTCGTCTGTCCGCTCGCGCGGCGACAAGGAGGCGGTGCTCCTAGGCATCTGGCGGGATGTGCTGGACACGTGGAGCATTGAGCTCGACGATAATTTTTTCGACTGTGGCGGGCATTCCCTGCTCGCCCTGCGCATGCTGTCGCGCGTACGGACGGCCTTCGGACAAGGGATCGATGTCACGGACCTCTTCGCTGCGCCGACGGTCCGCTCCTTGGCGGCGCGAATTGAGATCGAGCCGCCGAAATATGCCGATTGGACGATCGTTCCGATTCAACCCGCGGGGACTCGGATTCCGATCATCGTGATCAACAATACGGTGATTTACTACAATCTAGCGAGACGCCTTGGGACGGACCGACCCGTGATCGGTGTCCAGATGTTCGACCCTGAGGCGGAGCAACCTCTAGAGAAACGGGCTTTCGAGAACATCGCCAGCGACTATGTGGAGTTGATCAAAGCCGTCAGACCGTCGGGGCCTTATATATTGATGGGCCTTTGCGTGGCCGGAGCGATTGCATACGAGGTCGCACGGCAACTGCGCGAAGCCGGCCACCACGTACCGCTCGTGATCGCGGCCGATACGTGGTGCCCAGCCTATCTGGCCCGGTTACCGCCGCTCCGCTCGGCCTTGTTCCGTCTCAGCTACCGGTGGCATGTGGCCAAGCACCATCTGCGGGATCTGCGCAGTGGAGCGAGGACACTCTCAGAAGTATTGGCCACCTACCCGAGCCTACGACGGACCCGTATCCTCGACGTGGCAGCGGCGCTCGGTCTGGTCGACAAGAAGCCCCTCGGCCGTGAAGACTGGGGCAACCGCTGGTTTCTTCCTCACCTCGAGGAAGCCCGCGACAATTACGCGGTTCGCCCCGGCAAGGATACGCTGGTCGTCTTGCGAAGCGACGAAATGATCCTTCCCTTCGCCGACCAGCAGCTGGGCTGGGCCGCCGAGGCCGCCGACCGGCTGGTCACCGCGGACATTCCCGGGTGGCATACCGGGATGTTTCAGGGTGCCGGCGCCGGCCGAATTGCCGAAGTTCTCGCCCCTCTTCTTGCGGAGGCCGACGCGACGGTCGGCCCTCTAAAATGAGATGGCGATGCGGGCGCGTCGGTCGATGCGTCCTCCGCTTGTTGCCGATCGCTACGGTCCTTATCCTCGCAACATCTGCAGTGCCGGTGAGAGGCTTCCCAAACTTCGCTCGTTTCGCCCTGGTCTTGATGAAACGGGCCGGTCCCCACCCTCGCTCCGATCCCAGTGGAGACGAGCGCGTGGAGACGCGCGAGCTGATGCTGATGCCGGATCCCGCATCCAAGGGGGCGCCGCTTTCGATTCAGCTTTGGTTTCCCGTCCGCGCAGACTGCCAGTCTGCAGCGACAGCATGTACGCCGAGCACGAGCAGCCCGCTGGTGCTCTACGCCCCTGGATCGCGGGACGTGAAGACTGACAACGACATCACCGCGACCGACCTGGCGAGCCACGGCTATGTCGTCGCGGCGATGGACGATCTCGATGCAGCGATCGGCGACGACCAGGGCGGAGGTCCCGCTACGGTCGATTTCGACCTGTCATCGCCCGAAGCGTTCCGCGCCATGTTCGCCGACAAGTCGAACAAGGTCCGCCGGCAAGCGCTGCAGGCGAGCGACATCATCGACCGTCTGGCGGCGCTCGATGGGGTCGGAACCGCTCCATGGTCCGGGCGCATCGATTTCGCCCACGTCGGCTTCTTCGGGTGGTCCTTCGGCGGGGCCACGGCGGCAGAGGCCAGCCTCCTGGACGCCCGCATCGTCGCATTTGCCAATATGGACGGGTGGCTGTTTGGCGATGCCGTTCACGGAACGATCGTCAAGCCGTCCTTGACGATCTTGAGCGACTATCGGCTTCCCATGCCTACGGAACTTTCCGCTCCGGACTGGAACGTAAGGAACAACGCGCTCTTCGATTTTCGAGATCTGCTGGAGAAGATCCGGCTGGGCCGCCAGCCTGACGGCTTCTACTTGCGCCTCAGCGGGGCGCGCCACGAGAGCTTCTCCGATTCAATCTTCGACGTCCGCTACTGGAAATCCTGGAGCCTCGCTGATCCCTATGCGACCAAGATCATGGCCGACCGAGCCCTGCTGGCATTCTTTGATCTGTATCTAAGAGGGCGGCCGTCGGCGCTTTTGGACTCCCTGCACCCGCATCTGCGGGATCTCGACTACGAGCGCCACAGCCGATCGTGGACTCATCTATACAACGAATTGCCTCAGCCGCCACCGATCGGCGCCATCCAAAATCGCAACCCAATGATCGATACGCCCATACGTTCCTCGATGCACCAAAAGGATTGAGCGGCTAAGCGTTTTTGACAGAGGCGCACAAAGCACATTCCGCTCATTTTGTCATGCCGATTTAGGGGGGCTCCAATGGCGGATGATGGCCGGATAGGATTGGTGACGAAACTCTGGCAGGGCCACGGTCCCGACCCAGGCACCCCCCGTATGTCCAAGTCCACAGCGCCCAGGGTCGCTATCGTCCATGAATGGCTCACCACCTATGCGGGTTCCGAAAAAGTGTTGGAGGCCATGCTCGAGGAGTTCCCAGACGCCGAGCTTTTCTGCCTCATCGATTTTCTCTCGCCGGCCAATCGATTGCGACTTGGCAACCGCTTCCCGCGAACGACCTTTCTTCAGAAATTCCCGTTTATAAAGAAATTCTACCCATACCTCCTTGTCTTAATGCCGTTTGCCATTGAGCAGCACGATATGTCTGGTTTTGACATTATTGTTTCCAACAGTCATGCCGTCGCCAAGGGCATCATAACCGGGCCCGATCAACTTCATTTGTGCTACTGTTACTCTCCGATGCGGTATGCATGGGATTTACAAAATCAGTATCTCAATGAGGCAGAAATGAGCGGAGGCCCAAGGGGTTTTTTTGCGCGACTGACTCTCCACTACGTTCGCATATGGGACTTGAGGACATCTCCCTCGGTCGATCATTTTGTCGGCTGCTCGAAATATATAGCAAGGCGCATCCGGCGAGCATATCGAAGGGACGCCTCTGTCATATATCCCAATGTCGCGGTCGAAAAGTTCGTTCCGGGAGGCACGCGCGGCGACTTCTACCTCACCTCCTCGCGATTGACGCCATATAAGCGGGTCCTGTTGATCGTCGAAGCCTTTTCGAAAATGCCCGATCGGAGGCTCGTCGTGATCGGAGCGGGGCCGCAATATGAGCGGATAAGGAAGGCGGCGACCTCGAACGTCACGATCATGGGGTATCAGGAGTTTCCGGTTCTCCTCGCTCACATGCAAACCGCGAAAGCCTTCATTTTTGCGGCGGAGGAGGATTTCGGCATTGCTCCCTTGGAGGCTCAGGCTTGCGGAACCCCTGTGCTCGCTTTCTTCCGCGGCGGCGCAAGCGAGACGGTCATCGACGGTGTGACGGGATTTCATTTCCGCGAGCAAACGACCCAGGCGATCTGCGAGGTGGTCGATCGCTTTGAATCGATGGACGCGCCCTTCGAACCTCTCAAGATCCGGGCGCACGCGCAACGCTTCTCGACCCCTCGGTTCAAGCGCGAATTCCGGGAGTTGGTCGAGCGAGCGTGGGCCAATCATCAGCTACCAGACACCATCGCGGCCCCTTCATTTCAGGCCAAGACAGCTGAAGCGCAAATTTGACACGTTGTACCGAATTTTGTTCTCCGCCGCCGCAATCCGAGGACGACTCAATGAAAACTGCAATAATTACAGGCGCTACTGGGCAAGACGGCGCTTATCTCTCCGAGTTGCTTCTCAGCAAGGGTTATCGTGTCGTTGCTACGCATCGACGATCGAGTTCCTCCGATTTCTGGAGATTACAATATCTCGGTATCCTCAATGCAGACAACTTGAGGCTTTTGGAGTTTGAGATCGACGACGTCTGCTCGGCCATTCGCCTCATCGAGCGGTTCGAGCCTCAGGAGATATATAATCTTGCGGCGCAAACCTATGTGGCGAGCTCATTCGACCATCCCGTGACAACATGCCGCATCAACGGTCTCGGTGCACTCAATCTTCTCGAGGCGATTCGTACCGTCAACCGCAAGATCAGGTTCTATCAGGCCTCTTCCGCAGAGATGTTCGGCAAGGTCCAGGCGGTACCGCAATGCGAGACCACACCCTTCTATCCTCGGAGCCCGTATGGCGTCTCAAAGCTATTTGCGCATTGGATGACCGTCAATTACAGGGAAGCCTACGATCTGTTCGCGTGCAGTGGCATCCTGTTTAATCATGAATCGCCGCTTCGAGGACGGCAGTTCGTGACCCGAAGGATCAGCGAAGCGGCAGCCCGGATTTCCACGGGAGACATGCATCCATGCAGATTGGGAAATCTGAACGCGCGCCGCGACTGGGGATATGCGAAGGATTATGTCGACGGGATGTGGCGCATGCTTCAAGCTGATGCGTCGGACAGCTATGTGTTGGCGACAGGTCGCACTGAGACTGTTCGTGATTTCGTGACGATGGCCTTCAAGGCTGCGACCATCGACATCAATTGGGTGGGCGAAGGGCCCGACGAACGAGCCTACTCAACCTATAGTGATGGACCGGTTGTCGTCGTCGATCCGACGCTCTACCGACCCGCCGAAGTCGATCATCTGATCGGCGATAGTCGCAAGGCGCTTCAACATCTTGGATGGCATTCCGGCACAACGCTCGAAGACCTGTGCGCCCTGATGGTCGAGGCCGATATCAGGCGCGTCGAGACGGCTGACCTCATTCCCACGGACGCGCATCTGGCGCCGTCCGTTGCAAGGTTTCCGTTCCCGATCGTCATGCCTGCGCTCGCCTGACGTGCTGTCGGTTGGGATGGCGAGCCAAGCCGCGAGTAGCAGCGTCGCGGCGCGTGCAATAAGGCGCGAACTGCTTCGGCAGGTCTCCGGTAGCCCGATCTTATACCAAGGGCAGATTTTCATGACACGATTGCCCAATTGCGGATAGCGATGGACATGATGGTTTTCGGTACGGCGATGACCGACCAGGCCCGGGGCTTCACGGTCCTGCCCAAGCGATGGCTGGTCGAACGTTCCATCGCATGGCTCAACCGATGCCGGCGACTGGCCAAGGACTGGGAATGCCTGAACCGCTTGGGGCTGGCGTTCCTGCGATGGGCCTCCGTTCGGCTCATGCTGAGAAAGCTATGCCAGACAAAGGATTGATGTGGAACAGAATCTGGTCATAACAGATGGTCGGGAACAAAAGTTCCGTCAGCTTCAATAATCTTGAATATCATTGCGACGTCGGTCACCTTCGTTGTCGATGACAGAACCTGCCTGACCCCCCCATCGTAGCAAGCCTTGATGAAATCAGGCCGTTCGTCATTCGTAATGCAGATGATCGGTGTACCAGGAAAACATGAAAAGAGCAATTTAATCTCACGGATGAGCGACACCGCGGCCTTGAACGGCTTGGCGCTGCTCGCCATGATGTTGGCGAGCGCGCCTTCGCTGATCGACAGGCCGACAGGTCGAAGAGCACGTCACGCAACCGGCCAAGCGGGATGCCCTGGACCGAGCGCAGATAGATCACGAACGCGCGGATGTTGGGACCAAAGGGCGAGCCCGGCTCCGGCACATTCAAAAACCTCTCTGTCAGAAGGATCTATCTGAAGTGAGAAATTTTCAAGCGTAAAAACCCTTATTTTTCAGAAGCAGCATTCCGGACAGACACTAAGGCCGATCCTATTTCTTGAAACCATCATTTCCATTCCCTGAAGAATATCCGGCATGGACAAAATTTCGCTATGAATAGCATCGGCCGCAATAATTCTCAATTCGTCGAGATCAACATCATGATGCTTTGCGTTATTCGATGCTTCGTTCACGGTATCTGCGAGTAATACCAACCATTTTAGAGAGTGACACACGCCCAGTTACGGGTTCCGATTGATCGGATTCGGTCTGGATCGTCGATGAGGAAGCGCCAGGCGGTTTGACAGGCGTCAAGGATGTCTTCGTAGGTTGGCCAGACCAGGGCGCAGAGCTTGTTTTGCCGCAGATAGGCCCAGACGTTCTCCATAGGGTTCAGTTCGGGTGAATAGGGAGGCAGGGACGGCAGGGTGATGTTGTCGGGAACCATGAGTTTCTTGCCCCGCTGATGCCAGCCGGCTCCGTCGCAAACCAGTATGGCATGAGCCCCCTGCGCGACCGCGGCGCTGATCTCCACGAGATGTTTGTTCATGGCCTCGGTGGTCGCGTAGGGCATGATCATGGCGGCCCCGACGGCGCGCGCGGGGCAGATGGCGCCGAAGATGTAGGTGGAGACGTGCCGGTTGTCGCGAACCAACCGGGGGCGGGAGCCGATCGGCGCCCAGATGTAGGCGTGGCCGCCTTTCTGGCCTACGCGGGCCTCGTCCTGGAACCAGATTTCGACTGAACGGTCGACCGCGACGTCTGGGAGCGCGGCCTTGACCAGATCGGCGAAGTTTTTTTAAAAACCTCCTCGGCTTCGGGGTCCTTTTGCGGATGACACGGTCGCGGTTGCAGGCGCGTCAGGCCAAGCTCATGCAGCCATCTGCCGATTGTGTTTTCATGCACCTCGATCGAGAACCGGCGGGCGACCTCGGCTCGCAAATCCACGCATCGCCAATGCACCACGCCGTGGACCTCCGGATCAGGGCCGGCAATCACCAGGTCCAGCAACTCCGCCCTCTGCAACGCGGTCAGAGACGGCACCCGGCCTGGGGCGCGGCGCGACTTCAAGCCTTCGACACCCAGGGCGTTGTAACGATGCACCCAATCGCGCAACGTCTACCGGTCCATGCCGTTGAATTCAGCCGCTTCGGTGCGCGCGCGCCCCTCCAGAACCATCGCAATAGCCAGGATCCGGCGAACCTGCGCCCCATCCGAGCACCGGCCGCTCAGAGCCCGAAGCTCCTCCGCCGTATAGTCCGTTCGCGTAATGCCCATGACGACGAGCAGGCCCCCCGAATCAGCGGCTATGACGAGTTTCGGCGGCCAACCGGCATCGACGCCGAACGTTAAGTGAGCGGACGTCAGCGCGGTTGTTCAGGTAGTTCGCATTGCCTTCTTTGCTCAGATGCAGAGCGCTTAACGCGAGAACTGCCCGCTCTGCCAGGCTCTACGGCGGTAGCGGACTGCCTCTTTCCACCCAGCCTCGCCCATCGCAGGGAACCAGGGTCGCCGCCGTGCCGGTACGACAGCGACTGAGTTCTCATTGCTTCTGATCGAGATAGATGGGGAACACGGAGAAGAAGATTGCCTGCCATAGGCCGGGTATCAACTTCTCGATCTTGACCGTCGGTGGGCCGTCACCATCCGCCTGCACGAGTCTTCCATGCAGGAGAATCCTTCCGTCGTGGAGGACGATAGCCTCGAAGACCGCGCTCCCATCCCGATCGGTGAAGGAACTGGCTTTGACGCGATAGTCCTTCTCCTTGGCCTCTCGCCGGAACGCAGAACCGTCGCCATCAAGAACGTCCTTGCCGTGGAACCGTCCGACGTCACGGGCCCGCCGCAGGAGAGGGCCTGCAGCGGTCGCTTTGTGTCTCGACCTGGCGTCCTCGTAATCCGGCGGAAGGTACTTGGGCCGGCTCAAGGACGGAAAGATCCGATACCTCCGCGGCCTGAGTTCTCTTGACGGAATACACGTCAGGTACTGAACTCGCTCCTGAGGTGGAGGGTTCCCGCGCCTTTGACGGGCCGGCAGGGCGGAAGGAGCGGATGTCAATTCAGTCATTCCTTATGTCAAATTCTTTGTCACGAGGGACGGTGAACACTTTTATACTCACTGAGACAGTATCCGCTAGGGCTTTTCGATGTCCGCTGCCTGCTAGGCAATCATCTATGGCCGGCGCACCACATCTTTCCGCACGATGTTCCGGCGCACGGGGTTGCGGCGCACGAGCGGCTGCGCTCGAGCGGCCAGAGCCGTGATGTAGTTCAGAGCCAGCGACGTCGCGTCGACCTGATCGTCGTGGCGGCCATAGGGGAACTTCAACAGCTCGTCGAGATAGCAGTCGAGCCAAGGCGCCTCCCGCGGGACATGCACCTGTCCTGCCTCGAACCGGGCTGCCTGCGCCAGAAGGCGAGCGGTCTTGTCGAACTTGGGCGCCCGCAGCAATGGTCGCAACTCCGTCGTCCGATGAATCTCCTGGACCAGACTTCGACCGAGCTCCGTCTCTTCGACAAGCGTTGCGTGGGGCGCCCAAAGGGTCATCGAATCGATGAGGCACCGCCGCAAGTCCGGTGCCTCGAGACGCTCCCGGACAACCTCGAGCAGGTAGTATTGCGATCCAACCACCCCCCACAGGAGTCCGACGGAGAAGCTGCTCGTGTGCTCCAGCGTCGAGGCGAGATCCCAGCTCGACACGACCATGTCGCACACGGCCGGCTTTTCGTCGTAAAGCGGATCCATTCGCGCTTGATGACGTTGCCGCTCGCGGGAACCGGGTCCTGCATGTACTGCGCCGAGAAGTTCATCGATCCGATGGCGGCCCGCATGGCGTCGAGCACGTCCTGCGGTTCCCGGTCCGGCAGCAGCACTTCCCCTCTCCTGCGCCTGTAGAGATCGTCCTCCCCCGGACCGATCCGGTAAGTCTCGTCTTTCGGCGCGATGGCCGGGATCACCAGGCGGTCCCAGTCCTCTCCTGCGCTCATTGGCTACCTCCCCCGGTGACCTGACCCACGAGATCGTCCTCGTGCAGCCGCTGGCAGACGATGATGATCGCGCCCTCGGATTTGTTGTCGAGGCGCGTGCGAAAGGCCGTGTTCCACAGGTTCGTCTCGCGGCGACGCACCGCCTCCGACAGAGCCGCCATCGGGCTCATCGCGTCGTCGGCGATGATCAAGTCGGCGCCGCGGCCGAGCACCGACCCGCCGATCGAGACGCCGTAGCGATACCCTCGCTCTGTCGTGACGGTCTCGGTCGCTCGATCTCCGCCCCGGCCAATGCGGAACCGCGGAAAGACCGCGGCAAACCACTCGCTTTTCACGATGGCGCGGTAGGATGCCTGCGGATTTCGCGGATCGTGGGCAGTAATTTCACGCCATGGTGGGCAGCGATTTCGCGCGATCATGGGCAGTGTGAAACCTGACCGACGGTGGCTATGGGGTCAGGCGTTTCGGCTCGCGTCAAGGGATCGTTTGCCGGTCATCTTGCGCATGCTTTCTCCGGTCATGGCGAGGCGGTGGGCGTTGTGGACAAGACGATCAAGGATGGCGTCGGCCAGGGTAGGGTCGCCGATGACCTCGTGCCACTGATCGATCGGAACCTGGCTGGTGACGAGAGTGGATCCGTGCCCGTTTCGGTCCTCGAGAATTTCGAGGAGATCCAGGCGCTGGCTGTGATTGAGAACCGACAGCCCCCAATCATCGAGGATGAGCAGATCGAGGCGGGCGAGGCCCTTGAGCATGCGGGCGTGGCGGCCGTCACCGCGCGCCAGCGCCAGAGCTTCGAACAGCCGCGGCGCGCGCTGGTAGAGGACGGAGCGGCCGTCGCGACAGGCCTTGTGCCCGAGAGCGCACCCAAGCCAACTTTTCCCGATGCCGGTCGGCCCACTGATCAACAGGTTCTGATGCCGGTCGATCCAGTCGCCGGCGACGAGCCTGGCCAGCAGTGCGCGATCGAGGCCGCGGGGTGTGCGAAGGTCGATATCCTCTACACAGGCGTCCTGGCGCAGGGACGCGAACTTGAGACGCGTCGCCACGCGCTTGGTGTCGCGTTCGGCGGCCTCCCGGTCGGCCATGATGCCGACGCGCTCCTCGAAAGACAGGGCGGCCAGATCAGGCGCGGATCGCTGGTCCTGGAAGGACTTGGCCATGCCGGGCAGTCCGAGCGCGATTAGCCGTTCGTGAGTGGGATGAGTGAGCATCGGGTCTCCTGGTGGTGAACGGTTAGTGGAAATAGCTGCGGCCACGGATGTTGCCGTGGCGCAGGGGTTCGGGCTCGGGGGCTGGATCGAGGAAGGCGCGATCGAGGCCGGTCTTGAGGATTGAGCGGATCGACCCGACGGATCTGGCTTTGATCAGTTCGCCACGCTGGCAGGCCGCCTCCAGGCGGGCCTGGCCGTAGATCTTTTCCAGGGACAGGATCCCCAGGCAGGTGCGGAAGCCCTGCTCCGGGTGGGGGCGGTCGATCATAATCGCCTGGATCAGCGCGGCGGTGGCCGGACCGATCTTCTCGGCAAAGGCTGTGATCCGCGCCGGCGTCCAGGACGCATGGCGCTTGTGGGCGCTCGGCATATGATCGGCGATGGTGATGTGGCTGCGCCGTCCCGGAGACTTGGCGTGGCTGGCGACTCTCTCGCCCTTGTGGAAGGCCTCGATGGTCCGCTCGGTGACGCGCACATCGACGAGCTGGCGAATCAGCCGATAGGGAATCGAGTACCAGCAGCCCTCGACTTCGACGTGATAATCGGGTGCGACCCGGCAGCGCTTCCAGGTGGCGAAGGCGTAGGGCTCTGCCGGCAAGGGCTTCAGCGCCGGCGCATCCACGGCCGCGAACAGCTCGGCGCGGCTGGCGCCATAGCCGCGCATCATGCGGGCGTTGAGGTCGGCCGTCAGGGCGGCGACTGCCACGTTGAGTTCGGCCAGGCTGAAGAATTGCGTGTTGCGCAACCGCGCCAGCACCCAGCGCTCGACCAGCAGCACCGATTGCTCCACCTTGGCCTTGTCGCGGGGTTTGTAGGGCCGGGCCGGACACACGATGGTCCCGTAATGGCGGGCCATCTCCTGGTAGGAGCGGTTGATCCCCGGATCGTAGCGGTCCGGGTTGGTGACGGCCGCCTTCAGGTTGTCGCAGACGATCATCGCCGTCACGCCGCCCAGGAAGGCGAACAGGCCGACATGGCAACCGATCCAATCGGCCAGCCCCTCACTGGCACGAGCTTCGGCGTAGATGTAGCTCGATGCGCCGAGCGCGGCGACGAACAGCTTCATCGGCTGCACCACCCCGGTCACAGGATTGATCACGTCGATCGTGTCGCCCGCAAAGTCCACGAACACCTTCTCGCCGGCGGCATGGCTCTGGCGCATCGTCGGCGAGGCCCGACCCTTCCAGGCCTCGAAGTGCACGCAAAACCAGGTGTAGCCATAGCCATCCGGGTGTTCGGCCCGGTACTCCTGCCAAAGCAGCATCCGGGTGACACCCTTACGACGCAGCTCCTGGTCGACCTTGGCCCAGTCCGGTTCGTGCCGGCCCACCGCCATGACATCGGACGCCGTGGGAAACAGTAGCCTCTCCAGCCCCGTGTCGGTCATCTCTTCGTCCAGCGGCCACCTGACACCGGCCGCTTGCGCCCGACGCAAATAGTCGCCCACGGCCCCCTTGCTCAGCCCCAGCGAGGTCGCGATCACACGGCTGCTCAGGCCGTTCTCATGCTTTAGACGCAGCAGGTCGCGTATTCGGCGCATCGACAATCTCTCGGTCGGCATCAGGTCCCCTCGTCATCAAAGACGAGGGTCTGAGTACCCGGTCAGACTGTCGGTCGAGGCTTCGTCACCCCGCTAAAGCGGGTGCCCGTGATGCTCTGAAATCACTGCCCATGATCCCGTGAAATCCGCGCCCACGATGGTCTGAAATACGCACCGATGGCATCTTCTCGAGAATGCCAGCGCGGCTTTCCTGGACATCATACGCCATCACATGCGCCATCTCCGGCGTGCGGTCACGAGCGGCGAGATCGATCCGAAGCGTCTCAGCGCAGTCGAGAAACGCCAATGGAAGGGTTGGCTGAAACGCGACGAGATCAACGAGACGGTCCGCACCTTGCACAAGAGCGGCACGGCTCTGAAAGCGATCGTCAGGAGCACCGGTCTTTCACGCCAAACCGTTCGGAGGATCGTTCGTGGCACACGCGATGACGTGTTCCGTTCGCGTGAAAGCACGCTCGACCGATGGAATGAGCGGCTCGAGTCCGAATGGGCTTCGGGTTGCCAGAACGGAACGGAGCTGTGGCGGCGTCTCCGCAGCGCCGGGTTTAGCGGGAGCCTGCGCGTCGTGTCCGAATGGAGAACCCGCAAGCGCCGAAGCGTCCGAATATCAGAGGACCAGCCCCCTCCGTTACGGATGCCCTCAGCCCGCGCGATCGCGCGCCTGCTGACGACCGAGCGGGCCAGCAAAGGAGATGAAACGGCTCGCCTGATGGTGGCGATCGAAACGGCCTCGCCGGCCATCGTCAAAGCCCGCAATCTGCTCGACCGCTTCGCTGCCCTGATCTCGGCAAAAAAGCATGACCTCCTCGACCCATGGCTCAGCGATGCCGCAAAGAGCGAGATGTCCGCCTTCGCCGAAGGCATTGCGGCTGACAAAGCGGCCGTGACAGCGGCCGTCATCGAGCCGTGGTCCAATGGACAGACTGAGCTCGACTTTGTACAAAAGCGGCGTCGTTGGAGAGTGGGGCAGACTCTCGCCGGGTGATTCACTCGGACGCATGAGGTGTGCCTTGCCTGTCCGGCGTGGGCCGATTCCAAGAATGGGATGGAGCATCACCCCACCCCCTCTCTGGCGCCGTCCGGCGATCTCGTTCCTGGCATCCTGCGCGGCTGGTTGACGGTCCTGCAACCCTGCTTTACGGCGCCCAGTTGGGAGCACGTGCTGGTGATCGTCATGGGAGCGATCCTCGCCCCGGGCAAGCGCACGATCACCGCGTGTCTGCGCATGACGGGGCGGGCGGACGCGAGCAATTTCGCTTCCTACCACCACCTCCTCAATCGGACCCGGTGGCGGTCCGCCGCCATGACGCGCCGCCTGCTGATGCTCATCATCGACCGTCTCGTGCCGGATGGGCCGGTGGTCATCGGGGTCGACGACACGATCGAGCGGCGGTGGGGCCGCAAGATCATGGCGCGCGGCATCTATCGCGATCCGGTCCGCTCCAGCCATGGTCACTTTGTCAAAGCCAGCGGGCTTCGCTGGCTGAGCTTCATGGTACTGACGCCCGTGCCGTGGGCGGCGTGCGTCAAAGCCCTACCGGTGCTCACGCTTCTCGCGCCCTCGGAGCGGGCGCATCACGGCCGCCAGCGCCGGCACAAGCTCCTGACCGATTGGGCGAGGCAAGGCATGCTGCAGCTGTGCCGCTGGCTGCCGGGACGTGCGATCGTCTTCGTGGGCGACAGCAGCTTCGCGGTGCACGAACTCGCCCATGCCCTCAGCGGTCGCGCCACACTGATCAGCCGTCTGCGCCTGGATGCGAACCTGTTCGCGCCGCCGCCTCCCCGGCAGGCCCACAGCGTCGGACGGCCCGCTCAGAAGGGCGCTCCCTTGCCCAAGCTGAAGACCCTGCTCGCCAAGCAGACGACCCTCTGGCTCCGCGTCACGGCCTCTTCGTGGTACGGCCGCCAAGCTCGCAAGGCGCTCGACATTACCTCGGATACGGCCCTGTGGTATCGACGGGGGACGCCGCCTCGGCTCATCCGTTGGGTTCTCGTTCGGGACCCGGATGGCAAGCGCGCGCCGCAAGCCTTCTTCAGCACCGACACCGACCGCCATCATCGCCTTGTTCGTGCGGCGATGGCAGATCGAGGTCACCTTTGCCGAAACCCGGGCGTATCTCGGCGTCGAAACCCAGCGGCAATGGTCCGACAAGGCCATCGCCCGCACCACGCCCGCTCTCCTCGGGCTGTACAGTCTGACCGCAATCTGGGCCTGTGATCTCCTGCCAACGACCGCCACACCCCACACGGCGGCCTGGTACCGGAAGGCGACCTTCACCTTTGCCGACGCGATCGGCGCCGTGCGGCTCGCCTTGTGGGTCGGCGACATTTATCGAACATCACCGCGAGCCCGAGACATGCGCGAAATCCCACCTGAGCGCCTCACCCGAATGGCAGAAGCGCTCTGCTTCGCGGCCTAATGTACAAAGTCGAGCTTAGTAAGGGAACCAAATTGAAGCTCGTGAAACGGCAGATGTATGGGCGCGCCAAGGTCGATCTACTGCGCGCTCGGTTGATGGCGACAGGCTGAGGCGACTGAGATCTGCACGCAAAGTGCGCCAGACCCCTCATTAGACGCGAATCGTACCAGAATTCTTACCAGTTTTCCGCCCAGCACGCTGGAGGGCCGGCAAGAGGCTCGCTCTGCATCTAACGAAATCAGCGCTTTAGCGCAAAACTGGAGCGGGCGAAGGGATTTGAACCCTCGACCCCAACCTTGGCAAGGTTGTGATCAACATTTACCCGATGATCGGTCGTCTTCGGGGCGGCTTGATTAGAGCCGTCGCACAATATTGACTGGACTAGTGCTTCGAACGGAGCATTGGTGTGGACGTGAGCCACGGCCCCGGAGGGGGTCGAGGCGCCTCCCCGAGAACCCTGCTGGCCTGAGCGCCGAAGCGGGGTCGCGGTGGTGACGGGCGATCTTGCCTCGTCAGCACACTGCCACGGAGGCAATCATGACCAAGCCCAACACCTCTCTCGGATCCACCGCGCTTACCGCCTCTCAGTCGCTGACGCTCGCGACCGCCGCAGCACGCGACGACGGCGCACTGGTCCCGCCGGCTCGGCTGAAGGGCAAAGCGGCTCAGAGCCTTGTCGCCGCCCTGATCGATAAGGGCCTCGCGCGCGAGATGCGGGCCAAACCCGGCATGCCGGTCTGCCGGCTCGACACTGAGACAGGCCGATCTTTTTCCCTCGTGATCACCAAGCTCGGGCGTAACGCGAGCCAGTCCGAGCAAATCGCAGCTGCCTCCGGCGAAGCCGCAGCGAACCCAGTGGCTGCTGCCACTCAGCACGACAGCCCGAAGATCAAGGCCCCAGCCACGAGCACCGACCCCGAGCTTTGCCCGGCCAGTCCCACCAGCAGCAACGCACCGCGGCAGGGCAGCAAGCTGGCCGGAGTCATGGCGCTGCTGTTTCGTGAAACAGGCGCCAGCATCGAGGAGCTGACGGCAACGACGGGCTGGCTGCCCCATACCACCCGGGCCGCGCTGACCGGCTTGCGGAAGCGCGGCTACGCGATTTTGCGGGAGCAAAGGGACGGCAAGGGCTCGGTCTACCGCATCGAGTTCATGGCTTGCGCAGAGGCCGCGTGATCCATGGCCGGGTCTGCTAAAGCAAACATCGCCCGACGGCCGGCGTTCGCGCCGGCCGCGGCGGAGGCCGTCGCGGCCGAACTCCAAGCCTTGCACGGGCTCGACCTCGGTCAGCTTCGGGTGCAATACCGCAACCGGACCGGGCGGATCGCGCCAGCGCGGATCTCACGTGCCTTGCTGCTCCGTGTCCTGGCCCATCAGATCCAGGTCGAGGCTTTCGGCGATCTTGGCCGCCACACTAGGCGCATGCTCGATCGCCTGGCTGCGGCAGCGACTGAAGGCCAGGACAAGAGCGTGTCCGACCGAGCCGTGGCCGAGGCGCCCTTCAGCCTCAAGCCGGGCACGATGCTCAGCCGCGAATGGCATGGCCGCATGGAACAGGTGATGGCGCTCGAAGACGGCTTTGCCTGGAACGGCAAAGCCCATGCGAGCCTGTCGGCAGTGGCCTTCGCCATCACCGGCACCAAATGGAACGGCCACCGGTTCTTCGGATTGCGGGATCGCCAGAAAAATCCTGCCTCCCTCGATCATCACACGACGGGCGCTTCGGCATCGCTGGGCTATGGATCCGAACCTGCACGCGCAAGTGTTGGAGGCCAGCCATGAAGCCGGTTGCGCCAAAAACGTTCCGCTGCGCCGTCTACACCCGGGTGTCGACCGAGCATGGGCTCGAGCAGGAGTTCAACTCGCTCGACAACCAGCGTGAAGCCGCCGAGGCCTATGTCAAAAGCCAGGCGCATGAAGGCTGGAAGCTCCTCCGCGACCGCTACGACGATGGCGGGTTCTCGGGCGGCTCGATGGAACGCCCCGCCCTGCAACAGCTGCTCGCGGCCATCCGGGAGCGCAGGATCGACATCGTGGTGGTCTACAAGGTCGATCGCCTCACCCGTTCACTGACCGACTTCGCCCGGCTGGTCGAACTCTTCGACCAGCATGGGGTGTCCTTCGTATCGGTGACCCAGAGCTTCAACACGACGAGCAGCATGGGGCGGCTGACGCTGAACGTCCTCTTGTCCTTCGCCCAGTTCGAGCGGGAGGTCACCGGCGAGCGAATCCGGGACAAGATCGCGGCCTCGAAGAAGAAGGGCATCTGGGTCGGCGGCGTGGTGCCGATGGGCTATCGGGTCGAGGATCGCAAACTGCTGGTCGAGGAGGCCGAGGCCACGACCGTGCGGCTCATCTTCGAGCGCTATCTCGTCCTGGGATCGCTGCCCGCCCTGCAACGCGAGCTGCGCGAAAGAGGCATCCTGACGCGCCAACGCGCCATGGCGTCGGGCGGTACCCGTGGCGGCGTACCTTTGACCAACGGTCCCCTCGACCACATGCTGCGCAACCGCATGTATCTGGGCGAGCTGAACCACCGGGACTGCAGCTACCCCGGCGAGCATGCACCGATCATCGACCCTGACCTTTTCGATGCCGTGCAGGCCAGGCTCACAGGAAACCTGCATGAGCGGCGATCAGCCCGGTCGCACTCGGATGCTTTGTTGAAGGGCCGCCTCTACGATGATCGCGGCAACCGCATGAGCCCGACCTATGCGCTCAAGAAGGGGCTGCGCTACCGCTACTACGTTTCCACCATGCTGGTGCAGGGCCGCAAGAGCGAGGCCGGCTCGGTCCCGCGAGTACCCGCATCGGAACTGGAGAGCATCGTCATGGAGGCGATCGGAGCCGCGCTGTCACCCGGATCCGAGCCAGTGACGGCTCGTGAGCGCGTCGCGCACAGCGTCGAGCGCGTGGTGACCGGCAACACTCGAACTCTATGAGAGCAGCATTGCGTTGCTGTCATGCGCGTCCAGGCCGAGCCGCCACCTGCCATTCAAACCCGTTCATGCCGAACCCGATACCGCAGTTTGCGAACCTCTCTCCAGTCTTCGCGAACCGGTCTCCCAATGCCCGACTGCATCCGAGCACGGAAAAGAAGTTTTAGCGGCGGAGACTGAAGTCTATTTCGGCCGTAGAAACCCGACCGTGGCGGTCTCTAAGCTTAATACTGCGACAACCGCCCCGCTAACCTGCGGACAGGTCGACACAAGTCACAGAATGTCCAAACATAGGTAGATCTATACAGTGGTTGGTGGAGCTGAGCGGAATCGAACCGCTGGCCTCTGCAGTGCGATTGCAGCGCTCTCCCATCTGAGCTACAGCCCCTCAGGCGGCCGTTGTTTAATGCCGGGCCGAGGGGCTGTCAATCACGCAACCGCTGGTCGAGAGGACAACCGGGTGGAGCGCCTTCGATGCATTGCGGCTTTAGCGCTACTTTGGCAAGCTGAAGGAACCGGGTGGAATCGTTGCGCATTCGCGTGTCATGGTGGCTGGCACAGATAGGCGGCGATGGCCGTAGGAGAAGACTGGCGCGACGATCTGGAACGATGGCTCGAGCCGTTTTTCACGGAGCTTTCACATCCGCGCGGCGCAGGATGTGTCCGCTCTGCATTGCCGAGGTGATGGAGAGCGGCTACCATGCTCGCTGAGCTAACCCCGGATAACACCCACTTATCACGACCCAACAGCGACCCTGACTGGCCGCGTGCAATTAACTGCACAGACCATTTAACGGATCGGGTCGCCGACCTCGTCGAGGCCAGCCTCGCCGAGAACACGCGCCGAGCCTACCGGGCCGACCTCGACCACTTCCCCTGATGCTTGTCCTTGATCGGCTGGGCACCACGGTCCGGGATGCCCGAGACCGAGCGCTGCTGCTGATCGGCTTCGCCGGCGGCTTCCGCCGATCCGAGCTGGTCGGGCTCGATCACGCCGACATCGAGTACGTTCGCCAGGGTTTGGTCGTCGCCCTGCGGCGGTCGAAGCCCGATCAGGAGGGAGCCGGCCGGAAGATCGGCATCCCGTTCGGCCGGACCCGCCACTGCCCAGTCGCGGCGCTTGATACGCGGCTGTCCGCATCCGGCATCAACATAGGCCCAGTGTTCCGGCCCGTCGACCGGCATGGACACGTCCAGCCCGAACGCCTTTCGCTCGCTCGACGCGGCTTACAAAATTTTTGAATTTCGCACGGAGCGGCTTTCGTTCGTTGATGTGCTCACATCGGGCGCTTGCATAACCCGTTCGCCACCGTGTCGATCCTCCGCGCGTCAATCACCAGCGTCAGGCACTTCCTCTCTTGAGCTCACGGAGCGAAGCGATCGACCGGTCGCGCCAAGCGGTTCGCTCGCCGATCGCCTCGAGCGGAAGCTGGTCGCGCGCATACCGTTCGAGCATCGCGATCGCGTCCGGCGTGACCACCGCGCCCTCGTGCCCGTTTCGCCGGGCCATGTCGTCGAAGATGAAGCCGAAGCGCTCGAGATATTCGCGGATGCCGCCGGCCGCATTGAGGTCGACTCCCTCGAACGGGCCGAGGAAAGCCCAGCGAAGCCCGAATCCCTGACTGATGATCTTGTCGATGTCGCCGGGCGAGATGATTCCGCTGTTGAGGCACCGCAGCATCTCGACGATCAGCGCTGCCTGCAGGCGATTGAGCACGAAGCTCGACTGCTCGAAGCGGATCAGCACCGGCACCTGCCCGCAATGCTCCATGAAGGCGAAGGTGGCGTCCGTGACCGCCTGCTCGGTGAAGCTTGCCGGGCAGATCTCGGTGACGGGCAGCAGATGCGGCGGCGTCGCCGGATGCACGACGATGCAGCGCCCGCGGCCCGGCAGATCGGTCGCGAAGGTCGAGACCGGGAAGCTCGACGTCGTGGTGGCGAGGATGGCCGAGGGCTTGGCGCAGCTTTCGAGCTCGCGGAAGATCGTCCGCTTGCTATCGAGCTTTTCGTCGATGCACTCATGGACGAAGTCCGCGTCTGCGACGGCGTCGGCCAGTCGGTCCGCTACCGTGATGCGGTCCAGCACGGCTCTCTGAGCCACCCCGTCACCGACCAAGGGGGCGCATTGCGCGAGCGCCTCGCCGATACGCTCCAACGCCTTTGCCCGGTTGTCGGGCAGGTGGTCGTAGAGGCGGACCGGAATGCCCGCGCGCGCATAGACGATGGCCCAGGAGCGCCCGATGATTCCGCTGCCGACGATGGCGGCCCGTTCGATGAGCATAGCGTGGCCTCAGCGCAAGGGAGAAAAGGAGACGGGTGACAGGATGCGCGTCGTCTGCCGCTGCAGTAGGTCGCCCACCATGACGAGGTAGGCCTGCGAGCGCGGATCGGCCAGCATCCTAAGCAAGCTCTGAGGAGCTTGCTTACGCCTGAGGATGTTTAGCAGCCCACGCTCCCGGTAGGTTTCCACGAAGGCGGCGAACTTGCCGGGCTTGAGGGTGTAGTCGCGTTCCTCGACGATCATCGGTTCGTCCTGTCTTGAAAGCCTGTTCGGCGGACGCGGATCACCGGTCCTGCCTACCGCCATGCTCGTGCAGGAACGCCGCGACGCGGTCGGCGAAGGGACCGGGATCGGTGCGGGGATGGAAATGCGCGCCCTGAAGTTCGCAGAAGGCCGCATGGGGGATCAGGGCTCGCAGCCTGCGCGCGTGATGGATCGGAATAAGCGCATCGTCGCGGGCGCCGACGATCAGCGTCGGGTGGCCGATCCGGTGAAGATCCGCCGAGCGGTCGAAGTCGAGCAGCATGCGGACGCGCGCCGCCGTGACCTCCAGGGGCGCCAGCGCCGTGCCGGCCGTCGCGACCGCCTTCTCGAGGTCCGCCTCATGGGCGTCAATCCAGGCGGGATCGTAGCCGAACACATGCGTGAGCTGCTGATAGGCGGCGCTCAGTCCGGCGTCGAGCAGCGCGGCCCGGGCCTCGAACGCCGCCCGGAACCGCGCGTCGGGACGGTCCCAACTGCTGCTGATCACCAGCGAGCGGGCGCGCGTGGGTGCGTCGAGTGCGATCGTCTGGACGATGGCGCCTCCGGTCGAGTGGCCGACCAGATACGCCGACGCGCAGCCCTCGGCGTCGAGCACCGCCAGCACGTCGCGAGCGATCCCGCCGACGCTGTAGGCGCCTTGCGGGCGGGCGCTGCGGCCGGCGCCGCGATGGTCCACCACGATCAGGTCGAAGCGATCGACGAGGCGCGCCACCACCCCGGCCCAGAAACGGCCGTCGCCGCCGAGCCCCGGAATCAGGACCACGGGCGGCCCGGACCCCGTCCGTTCGTAGTAGAGTTCGCAGCCGTCGGCCGCCGTGATCGTCGCCATCGCCGGCTCCTCAGGCGGAGGCCGGCCAGGTGTCGCCGACCCGGAAGCCAAGCGGGAACGGGTCGGTCGGGTCGAGGACGTATTGGTGGAAGGCCGTGATCCAGCCCTTGCCGGTGATGGTGGGCAGGACGGCGGGCTTGTCGCCGAGCATGGTGGTGCCGCGGATGCGGCCGATGAATTCGGTGCCGATCAGGCTCTCGTGCACAAAGGTCTCGCCCTCGGCGAGTTGCCCGCGCGCATGCATCACGGCGAGGCGCGCGCAGGTGCCGGTGCCGCAGGGCGAGCGGTCATGCCGGCCCGGCGAGACGATCACCGTGTTGCGCGCCCGCTTGCCCTCAGAGGTCGATCGCAGCGGCCCGGCGAACAGCGTCTGGTTGATAGTGTGGATGTCCGGGTTGTCCGGATGGACGCACGGGATCTGCACGGCCGCCGCGCGCTTGATGCGCTCGCCGACCTCCACGAGCTTGGCGGCCTCCGAATTGTCGATCTTGAACCCCAGGGTCTCGGCGTCGACGATGCAGTAGATCATCCCGCCATAGGCCACGTCGACCTTGATGCGCCCGAGCCCCGGCACGTCGACCTCGGCGTCGAGCACGAACACGAAGGCCGGCACGTTGTCGAAAGTGACGCTGACGCATTTGCCGTCCCGGCATTCGGCGGTCACGGGGACGAGGCCGGCGGGCGCTTCCAGGGTGAGCTTCGTCACGGGCTCGACCATGGGGATCATGCCCGTCTCCAGCAGCGCCGTGACCGTGCAGATCGTGTTGGTGCCGGACATAGGCACGTAGTAATCCGCCTCGATGATCACGAAGCCCGCGTCCGCCTCCGGGTTTGTGGGGGGCAGCACGAGGTTCACGCACTGGTTGACCTTGCCGCGCGGCTCGTTGAGCAGGAACTGGCGCAGGTCGTCGGCGTGTTTCTCCACATATTGCATCTTCTCGAACATGGTCTTGCCCGGCACGTCGCGGACGCCGCCGGTGATGACCTCGTTCAGCTCGCCGCAGGCATGGGCGCCGACCACGGTGATCATTCGGGAAAAGCGCATGGCAACCTCTCGGTGGTGAGTCCGGATGGGGAGGAATGGGGCGCGCCGGCGGGCTCGTGCCGGCGGGCGAGGCCGTCGAGCACGGCGATCAGCGCCTCGGGCGTGGCGCAGGGCGTGGCGCCGACGCCCGCGATGTCCTGGGTGACGTCGACCGGCAGTCCCGAATTGCTGTCGTCCGGCACCTGGTTGAGGCGGCCGCCGATGCAGAGCGGCAGGTCCGCGCCCGCGCTCGCCAGCGCGTTCCGCACCTCGCGGGCGTAGCGCAGCGCGATGCCGTTGTAGGTGCTGACGGCCACGACATCCGCGCCGCCCCGCACCGCGCGCGCGACAAGATCGTCGGGGTCGACGGAGGTGCCGCCGTCGACGACGGCCAGGCCCAGGCCGGCGAGAACCGCCTCGATCAGCATCTTGCCGTGCTCGTGGACGTCGCTCGTGCCGACGCAGACCGTGAGGCCGCTCGCGCGCAGCCGGTCGCGCACCGGCGCGGGGGTCAGCGCCACCCAGCCGTTCGCCGCGCGGCGCAGGTCCCCGACCCACTCTGCCGGGATCAGCGCCCTGCGGCCGCCCCAGGCATCGGCGTCGAACGCACCGGGGCCGTAAAGCGCCTCCAGCCGCTTGGGGCCGATCCGACGCAGCGCGAGCATCAGGGCGGCCGGATCGGCGGTATCGATGCCCGCCGACGCCAAGCCGTCGAGGACCCGGGCGGCAAATGTTCGCGCGCCGTCGACCAGGAGGTCGGCGTCGCGGTCGATTTCCGCGAAGGAGACCAGACCGAACGACTCCGCGGCATGCTCCACCATTCGCGCCGCGAAGACCTGCGCCTCGATGATCTCGTTGGTGTCAGGAATGCGCTCGTTCTCCGACACCGGCACGGGATTGATCGCGTGGCCCGTATGGTGGCGGCGCAAGGCCCAGATATCGGCCTGCAGGTAGCTCGCAAGGCTGGCGAAATTGCCGCCCGCAGTCGAGCGGTAGCTCACCGTATTGCCGAAGATCATGGTGCCGGGGCCGTCGGTGACCCTGGCCAGGGCGCGATGGAAGGCGAGCCGCTTGGCCGGCGCCGTGAAGTGGTGACCGAAGCAATGGCTGGCGCGGGCACCGATCAGAATCTCGATGATGTGCTTCTCGATGAGCACCATGCCGAGCGTGGCGCTCATGTCGGCGAACAGCCCCGCAAAGCCATCATCGAGGTTGGAGTGGACCATGATTTCGACCGGCTGGGCGGCGATGAGGCCGAGCGCCTGCACGGTCGCTTCGGTCATGGCGACGTCGTCATCCCAGTCGGGAAGGCGGAAGGTGAAGTACTGCCCGAGGTTGCCGATCGCGGTCACGCCGGCCGCGAGCGCGTGTTTGGTGTTGTCGAGCGCGCCGGGCAGCCCGAGCATGAAATCGCCGAAATGGGCGGCCGCCGGCGCCGCTTGCGTGATACGCGCAAAATCCTCCGGGCCCCGGAGCACGATGCCGGTGCCCCGGGGACGGCGGCCGCGGCCCAGGACCGGGTAGCCCATCGACCAGTCGAGCGTGATGCCGAAGCGGTCGACCGTCACGCCGCGGGCGCCGCAGGTGTCGAAGACCTCAGCGATGGCGCTGACGGTACGATCGACGCTCCGGAAGCCTATATGGGCATGCTGCATGATCCGCCCGGCGCTCGCGGCGGCGCGTTTGTAATCGGCCTCGCAGGTCACCCCGGCCCGATCCAGGAAGGGTATGCGGCCCACGCGCCAATCCCGCGCGAGCGCCCGGCCCTCTGCCAGGAGCTCGCGGCCGGGGCGCAGGGTCGCCGGCACCAGCACCGCGCGATCGGGCAGGCCCGCCGGCTCAGACAAGCTGGAAGCCCAGGGCGAGCGGGTCCCTCGGGTCGACGAAGATGGTGTTGTGGCCGATGACCCGCGCCCATCCGCCGATGCTCGGCAGGATGGCGGGGTGGTTCGCGACGCGCGCGGCACCCTCGACGCGGCAATGGAACAGGGTCCCGATGATGCTTTCGTGCACGAAATCGTCGCCGATCGCGAGTTGGCCCTTGGCAACGCGTTGAGCCATGCGGGCCGAGGATCCCGTGCCGCACGGCGAGCGATCGATTCCCTTGGCACCGTAGAACACGGCGTTGCGGGCATGGGCCTCGCGATGCTTGGGCCTGTCGGCCCACATGACGTGGCTGACACCGGCGATCCGAGCGTCCTCGGGGTGGACGGGGGCCACCGCGTCCTGGACCGCGGCGCGAACCACCGGGCTCCATTTCAGGATCTCGTCCGCGCTCATGGCGTCGAGCCCGGCCCAGGTCTTCTGCGGCTCGACGATGGCGTAGAAGTTCCCCCCGTAGGACACGTCGACCACGAGTTCCCCGAGGCCAGGCACGGTAACCGTAACCTCGGCCGCGTGGAGATAGCTCGGGATGTTGTAGAGCAGCACCTGGTCGACGAAGCGGCCGTTGCGCTCGTAGCTCACCTCGACCCGGCCGGCCGGCACTTCGAGCGCCAGACGCCCTTCGACCTTGGGGGTCACGAAGCCCTCTTCGAGCGCGACCGTGACGGTGCCGATCGTGCCGTGGCCGCACATGGGCAGGCAGCCGCTGACCTCGATGAAGAGGACGCCGAGGTCGCAGTCCACCCGCGACGGCGGGTAGAGGATCGAGCCGGACATGACATCGTGGCCGCGCGGCTCGAACATCAGGGCGCGCCGCACCCAATCGTGTTCGGCGAGGAAGATCTGGCGCTTCTCGGCCATGTCGACGGCCGGCAGGACCGGCCCGCCGCCCGCCACCACGCGCACCGGGTTGCCGCAGGTGTGGGCGTCGACGCAGAGGAAGGTGTGGGGCTGGGTGGGAGCTGTCATGGTCAGGCGAACCGCGCGATGGAGAAGGGGGAAAGGTCGATCGGCGGCGCGCGTCCGGCCAGGAGATCCGCGACGAGCCGGCCCGTGGTCGGGCCGAGGGTCAGTCCCAGATGGCCATGGCCGAACGCATAGACGACGTCGTCGCGCCGCCGCGAAGGACCGATGACGGGCAGGCTGTCGGGCGTCGCGGGCCGATGGCCCATCCAGCGCACGGCGCCCCGCGTGTCGAGGTCCGGCAAGTAGCGGCGGGCCAGCGTCAGCAAAGCATCGCTGCGTCGGAAGTTCGGCTCGGCGTCGAGGCCGGCGAATTCCGCGGCCCCGCCGATCCTGAGGCCGATGTCCAGCGGCGTGGCGACGAACTGCCGTTCCGCGAAGATCACCTCGCGCGACAGCGTAACGCCGGGCGACG
The DNA here is from genome assembly GCA_965277115.1 of Lichenihabitans sp. Classification (GTDB taxonomy): domain Bacteria; phylum Pseudomonadota; class Alphaproteobacteria; order Rhizobiales; family Beijerinckiaceae; genus Lichenihabitans. Next base: position 52,638 of record CBDIBY010000010.1, read on the forward strand.
GCAGGGTGGCATTGTAGCCGCGCTCGCTTTCGATCAGCACGGGGTCGCCGATCGCGCGTGCGATCCGGCCCGACCACGCGCCCGCCGCCACCACCAGCCGGTCGAACGGGACGCGGTCGCCCTCGGCGGTGATGACGGCCGGGCCGTCGACGCCGGTCGCCTCGCGCGCCAGCATGGCGACGCCTCGGGCCACGAGTTTCTCGCGCAACCGGTCGACGATGCGCTTGGGATCGGAGACATGCGACCATCCCGGCGTGACCACGGCGCGGGCGCCGATCGGGGCGAGCGCGGGTTCGAGCAGGCGGGCCTCCGTGCCGCTGATCGTCTCCACCGCGATGCCGTGCCGCCGCCGCAGGGCATGGGCGGGGGCGTCACGTTCGAAGCCGGCCTCGGTGTCGTAGATCCAGAGAGCGCCCACCCGATGCAGGTCGGCCGCGAGCGAGAGCTCCTCCAGCAGCGGCAGCATGTCGTCGTAGACGGGCGCCAGCAGGGCCGCGAGAGCGGTCGCGACTCGCGTCACCTCGGCGGCCGTGCAACTGCGCAGGAAGCGCGCGAGCCAGGGCAGCAGGCGCGGCAGATGCGCCGGGCGGAGCGACAGCGGTCCGAGCGAATCGGAGAGCCATTTCGGGATCTGCCAGATCAGGCCCGGCGCCGCGGCCGGCAGGATCTCGGTGATGCCGAGGCCCCCCGCATTGCCGAAGGAGGCCTTGTCGCCGGCGGGGTCGCGGTCGATGACGGTGACGCCGTGGCCCTCGCGAAGCAGCGCGCGCGCGACGCTCAGGCCGATGATCCCGGCCCCGATCACGACGATGCGCGAGGAGGCGCTCACAGGACGACGGGCTCGACAAGCCGTCGCACGGTGGCCGCGAGGCTCGCGGCCGTCAGCGCCGACGTCTTTGGATTGCTAGGCGATGGCCGATTGGCGAAACGCATGTAGGCCGACCCGAGGCCGCTCTCGGCCTCGATCTCGTGCGTGTTGAGCGACACGGCCGGATCGGCCACCACCCGGACGACGACGCACGCGGGGGCCGCGGCCAGCGCGACGGTGAGGCCGGCGTTGAGGTTGCGCGGATAAAGACGTGCCGCCTCGGCGGCCGCCCCCTCGAAGAGGACGATCGCGCCGGCGAGGGTATCGGGATCGTGGTCCGCCGCGGCGAGTTCCGCACGCCAGGCGGCCGGCGGTTTTCGCGAGGTGTAGCGGACTTTGACGTCGGTACTCCCGCGCAGGGCCGCCAGATAGTCGAGCCCGCCGAGCGCGCCGGCCGGTACGATCAGGCGGCTTCCCCCGCGCCGGGCCGCGGCCTCCAGTCGTGCGAAAAGCGCCGGGTCTCCCAACGCTCCCGTCGAGGCCGCCACAACCGTGACGCCGGCCGCGAGCAGGACAGGCGCCGCGTCGTGGAGAGCCCCCTGCCCTGCCGCCTCGACGACGACGGCGGGGCGCGCCGCGATCAGCGTCTCGACGGTTTCCACGACGCGGACCTCCGCCGGGACGGCGGCGCGCGACGCCGACCCCGGACGCACCAGCACCGTGATGGCGTGACCTTCGCGGATCAGGCGGGCCGACAGGTCTCGCCCGATCGCGCCGAAGCCGATGATCCCGACAACGGTCCGCGTGGTCATCCGCCCCTCACCAAGCCGTGTAGCCGCCGTCGATCGTCATCGAACTGCCGGTCGCGAAAGACGCTTCGTCCGACGCCAGCCACAGGATCGCGGTGGCGATTTCGTGCGGTTCGCCCCAACGGTTGGTCGGCGCCCTGGCCTTCAGCTTGGCCAGGAAGGTCTCGGGATCCTCATGGGTCTCCACCATCTTCTCGTAGTAGCTCGACCAGACCACGCCGGGCGCCACGCTGTTGACGCGGATGTTGTCGGCCGCGTGATCGAGCGCCATCGCCCGGGTCAGCGCCGCGACACCGCCCTTCGAGGCCACGTAGGCGACCCGATCGGGGATGCCGACGCTGGCGATCGTGGAGGCCGTGTTCACGATGGCCCCGCCGCCCTGGGCGATCATATGCGGGACCGCATATTTCGAGCACAGGAACACGCCCTTGAGGTTCACGGCCATCAGGGCGTCCCACTCCTCTTCCGCCGTCGTCACCACATTGCCGCGGATGCCGTAGCCGGCGTTGTTCACGAGGATGTCGAGGCGGCCGAGGCGGGCCACGGCATCGTCCATCATGCGCTTGACCTCGGCGCCCACGCTGACGTCCACCGCGAAGGCCGACGCGGCTGCCCCGAGATCCCGCGCGACCGCCGAGGCCTTGTCGCCGTCGCGGTCCGCGATCACCACCTTGGCGCCCTCGCGCACGAAAAGCTCGGCCGTGGCCTTGCCGATGCCGGCCGCCGCGCCCGTGATGAGGGCGATCTTGTTCTTGAGGCGCATTTCTGAACTCAGGGCTGGCGCTGGTCGGCGGGCTCAGCGGCAAAAACGGTCTGCCGCTCGATTTCGAGGACGTCGGCGGGCCGGGCGAACGGTTCCGGAGCGGGCTCGTCGTCCCGGCGCGGCCGCCCGATCAGGCGGAAGAAATCCTCGAGGCCGTTCGGCACGATCAGCCACACGAAGGTCAGCGCCTCCTGGCCCTCGTTGATGAACATGTGCCGGCGGTTCTTGCCGATGAAGAAGGCGGCGCCGGGCACCATCGGATGGTTCTCGCCATCGATCACGGCGCGGCCCCTGCCGCTCACCACGTAAAGCACCTCCTCGTTGCGGTCGTGCGCGTGCTCGCGGACATAGGCGCCGACCGCCACCGTCTGGGTGCCGAGCCCGATCGGGTGCTCCATCGCCACGCGATGCGGCGCGAAGATCACCTCGATGTGACCGTTCGCCGGGACGGGCTGCCAGTAGCTTTCGGCGGCTCCTGGCTGGACGACAAGGACGTCCCCCAGCGTGGCGGATGCTGGCGCCGCACCGGCACCGGCGGGCTGTGCGTTGGCAAATCGGCTCAAAAATCCCTCCGCAAAATTGGATACCGTTTGGAGGGTACCCCCGGCCAATCTCCGTTAAAAGCCTATAATTTAGGCAGTATACCTCTAAAATGCCTATAAATTAGAGTTGCCGCAGCCGCAGGCTGCGATATCGTATCCAATATGGCAAATGAAACAGTCCCGAAGTCGGTGCGCACGTCCTTGACCGAGCAGATCACGGCCGAGGTGCGACGCCGCATCCTCAGCGGCCAACTCGCCGAGGGGACAACGCTGCGGCAGGAGCGACTTGCGACCGAACTCGGCGTGTCGCGCATCCCGCTACGGGAGGCCATCCGCCACCTCGAGGCCGAAGGGCTGGTGGTCTCCGAACTTCACAAGGGTACCATCGTCTCCTCGCTGTCGCCGGACGAACTCGAGGAATTGTTCGGCATCCGCATGCAGCTCGAGACCTGGCTGTTCGAGGCCGCGATCCCGCGCATGACGCAGGCCGACTTCGATCAGGCCGAGGCCCTCGTGAAGGAAGCCTCGAGGACCGGCGACGTCAGCAACTGGAGCGAGCTGAACTGGCGGTTCCACGAGACGCTCTACCGAGCGAGCGGCAGCCGCATCGCCCTGAAACTCCTGCGGTCCGTCCACGACAACGCGGCGCGTTACGTCAACCTGCAGCTCATCGTCGTGCAGGACGTCGAGCGCGAATTGTCGGATCATCACGCGATGCTGGCCTATGCGCGGCTGCGCGACGTCGAGCGCGGCGTCGACATGCTGCGCCGACACATTGCGCGCGTCTCCCGCAACCTGATGGCGTCGCTATCCGGCGAGGCCGGGAAAGGCCTGAAGAAAATCGCCTGAGGCTTCATTATGCTCGTCGGCGGGCGGTCGGTTCGTTTCATTTCGTTTCGATTGGGGAGGAAAACCAGCATGCGTTTCATGACCTTGACCTCGACGACCGCGGTCCTGATCGCGCTGTCGGGCGTCGCCCACGCCGACATCGTGATCGGCAGCGCCGGACCGCTCACCAACTCGGAGGCCCTGTTCGGCACCACTTGGATGAACGGCATGGAGCTGGCGGTCCGCCAGGCCAACGACGCGGGCGGCGTCGGAGGGCAGAAACTCGTGCTCCAACGCGAGGATGACGGCGGCGACCCCAAGCAGGGCACCCTGGTCGCCCAGAAACAGTGCGACAACGCCGGCACGCTGGCGGTTATCGCCAACTTCAACAGCGGCGTTACCATCCCCTCCTCCGACGTCTACAATCGCTGCGGCATGCCGCAGGTGACGAACTCGTCCAATCCAAAAGTCACCAAGGCGGGCTACGCAAACCTGTTCCGGCCGATCGCCAACGACCTTTCGCAGGGTGCGGCCCCAGCCGAGTATGCGCTCAAGACGCTCGGGGCCAAGAAGGCCGCCATCGTGCACGACAAGCAGGCCTTCGGGCAGGGCGTGGCGGAAGTCTTCCAGGACGTCTTCAAGAAGGGCGGCGGCACCGTCACCTCCTTCAGCGGCGTGGCCCAGACCGACGTCGACTTCAGCGCGCTGCTGACCAACATCAAGGGAGAGAACCCTGACGTCATCTATTTCGGCGGCATCATGCCCGCCGTTGGCCTGTTCGTGAAACAAGCACGCGAATTCGGCATCACGGCCAAGATCTTCGGCGCCGACTCGGCCTTCACGCCCGATTTCATCCAGGGCGCCGGACCCGAGAATGCCGAAGGCGCCATCGTCTCCTTCCAGGCACCGCCCTACGATTCCTCGCCGCAGCTTCAAGACTTCGCCAAGGCCTACAAGGCCGCCTTCAAGGAGGATCCCGGCCCCTATTCGGCCTACGGCTACATGGAGGCCCAGGTGATCATCAACGGCATGAAGGCGGCGCGACCCTCGCCCACACGCGAGACCATCGTGCCGGCCATCGCCAAGAGCGACTTCGACAGTCTCGTGGGCCATGTAGCCTTCCAGCCCAGCGGCGAGCTCACGCGGCCCTTCATTTTCCTCTACACGGTGAAGAACGGCAAATTCGAGCTGCTCAAGTAGGACGCCAGGGATGGCGACGTTTCTCCAACAGGTCATCAACGCGCTGACGGTCGGTGCCATCTACGCGCTGATCGCCCTCGGCTACACGATGGTCTACGGCGTCCTCCGGCTGATCAATTTCGCCCATAGCGAGATGTTCACGGCGGGCGCCTTCGTGGCCGTCTTCGCGGCGAGCCTGCTCGGGGGTGTCGCGGGTCATCCGGGGATCGCGCTGCTGGCCGGCCTCGCCGCGTTCCTGGCGATAGGCTTCCTGGGCGTCACGGTCGAAGCCGTGGCCTACCGGCCGCTGCGCGGCACGTCGCGCCTCGCGCCGATGCTGTCGGCGCTCGGCATGGCGGTGGTCATCCAAAACGTCGTGATGCTGGTGGGCGGGCGGCGCCCGCTCATCTACCCGTCCTTCCTGCCTCGGGGCGTCATCGATGTCGCGGGCGCCATCGTCAGCTACAAGCAGATCACGATCCTGGCCGTGGCACTGGCGCTGATGGTCGGGCTTGAGCTTCTCGTCAGCCGCACCAGCCTCGGGGTCAAGATCCGCGCCGTCGCGGAGAGCACCGAAACAGCCTCTCTCGTCGGCATCAACCCGAACCTGCCGATCGCCCTGATCTTCTTCGTGGGGCCCGGCCTTGGCGCCGTGGCGGGCGTCCTCTATGCCTCCTATTACGGGGTCGCGACCTTCTCCATGGGCTTCATCGTCGGCATGAAGGCCTTTACGGCCGCGATCCTGGGCGGCATCGGGTCCATCCCCGGCGCGGTGCTGGGCGGCCTCCTGCTCGGTGTCATCGAGACCTTCGCGACCGCCTGGATGCCGACCCTCACCCACGGGGTCGTCGGCACGGAATATCGCGACATCTTCGCCTTCTCGGTGCTGATCCTGATCCTGCTGTTCCGTCCCGCCGGCCTGCTCGGCGAGCATGTCAGCGAGGAAACCATGGTCTACAAGCGTGACTTCTGAGGCCGCCGTCGCCCCGATTGGCCGCCGGCCGGTGCTCCGTGCCCTGGCGGCCATGGCGCTGATGCCGATCGCGGTGGTGGTCGCCGGGATATTCCTTCCCGCCTATCCGCTTCGCATCCTCGACCTCGTCCTGCTCTATGCCATCCTCGGCATGGGACTGAACATCGTGGTCGGGTACGCGGGCTTGCTCGATCTCGGCTACGTCGCCTTCTACGCGATCGGCGCCTACACCTATGCGCTGCTGGCGTCGCCCCAATTCGATCTGCACCTCCCGTTTCCGCTGGTCCTGATGATCGGCGCGGGCCTCGCCGCGCTGGCGGGCGTGCTGCTCGGCATCCCGGTGCTCCGGCTGCGTGGCGATTACCTTGCCATCGTGACCCTCGGCTTCGGCGAGATCATCCGCGTCCTGATGAACAACCTCGACCAGGTGACCAACGGGCCGCAGGGCATCGCCCGGATCGATGAGGCGAGCCTGCTCGGCTGGCACGTTTCGACACCCGTCGACTATCTCTACCTCCTGGTGGGCCTCGCGGTCCTGACCTTCCTCTTCGTCTGGCGCCTGCAGGAAAGCGCCTTCGGCACCGCGCTGGCGGCAGTCCGCGAGGATCAGGATGCGGCGCGCGGCTGCGGCATCGACACCACCGGCGTCAAGCTCATCGCCTTTGCGACCAGCGCCAGCATCGGCGGCGTGGGCGGCGTCGTCTTTGCCTCCATGCAGCGCTTCGTCAGCCCCGAAAGCTTCACCTTCTGGGAGTCGCTTTCGATCGTGCTCGTCGTCGTCGTGGGCGGTCTGGGCAACCCGTTCGGAGTGATGCTCGGAGCGGCCTTGCTGGTCGTCATGCCCGAACTGCTGCGCGCCTATGCCGACTACCGGCAACTCCTTTTCGGCGTGGCCCTCGTGCTCATCATCCTGGCCCGGCCGATGGGGCTCATCCGTCGCGAATACGGGCCGAGCTGGTTCGCCCGCAAGCTTATGGCGCGCTGACGATGCTGGTGTTCGAGCATGTCACCAAGCGCTTTGGCGCCAATGCCGCGATCGACGATGCCTCGCTCACGATCCGCCCCGGCGTGATCACAGCCGTGATCGGCCCGAACGGGGCCGGCAAGTCGACCCTTGTCAATATGGCGGCAGGCTCGTTTCGGGCGACGAGCGGGCGGATCATGCTCGATGGAATCGAGCTGCAGGCACTGCCGAAATACAAGATCGCCCGCGCCGGACTGAGCCGCACCTATCAGAACATCCGGCTGTTCGACGGGCTGACGGTGTTGCAAAACCTCGAAGTCGCTCTGGTTCCGCGCTCGCTGGCGAGGCTGATCGCGCAGGCGTTCTGGCTTGCTCCGGGCGTCGGCCCGGACGTCCGCGAAACCTGCATGACCGTGCTCCAGCGGCTCGGGATCGCCCATTTCGCCGATCGGCAGGCGGGCAGCCTCGCCTATGGGCAGCAGAAGATCGTGGAACTGGCTCGTGCCGTAGTGGCGCGTCCGCGCGCAATCCTGCTCGACGAGCCGGCTGCCGGCCTCAATCATGGCGAAACGGACGAACTGAAAGCACACATCCAGGCTTTGCGGGGACCCGAACTCGCGATCGTCCTGATCGAGCATGACATGAAGCTCATCATGTCGGTGTCGGACGAGATCTACGTCATGAATCGGGGAACGGTTCTGGCCCACGGTACGCCCGGAGCCATTCGCGACAACCCGCAAGTGCAGGAGGCTTACCTTGGCCAACCCGGAGCGATGGGGAACATTGAAGCCGCTGCTCGCGGTCGACGCAATCGCGTCAGGGTACGAGCGGGTGAAGGTCTTGCATGGGGTCAGCCTTGAACTCTTTGCCGGCGAGGTCGTCTGCATCATCGGTCCGAACGGCGCCGGCAAGACAACCCTGCTGCGCACCCTCAGCGGCCTGTGCCGCCCGACCGCCGGCCGCATCACCTTCAAGGGCGAGTCAGTGCAGGGCGCGAAGCCGTTTCAGATGGCCCGCCGCGGCCTTGGCCATTGTCCCGAGGGGCGGCGGGTGTTCCAGCATCTCTCGATCGAGGAGAACCTGATCGCGGGGTTCCTGCCGGGTCGCGGCAAGAGCCGGGCAGAGCTTTTCGACGAGGTGTACGGCCTGTTCCCGATCCTGGGCGAGCGGCGGACGCAATCGGCAAGCCGCCTGTCGGGCGGCCAGCAGCAGATGCTCGCCATCGGCCGCGCCCTCATGGGCAATCCCGAACTCCTGCTGCTCGACGAGCCCTCCCTCGGGCTTGCGCCCCTCATCATCCAGCAGATCTTCGAGATCGTGATCGGACTTGCGGAACGCGGCGTCTCGATCGTCCTGGTCGAGCAGAACGTCGACCTCTCGTTCGAGATCGCCGACTACATCTACGCCTTCGAACACGGCCGCGTGCACTGCTCGGGGCCGGCCGATGCGCTGCGTGGCGACGAACGGGTGCGCGACCTGTACCTGCCTCGCGTGGCCTAAGCAGGTTCTCTCGAACCTGCTTATACTCAAAGGTCAAGCAGGCGCGGATGTTCGGCCCCGGGGGAGTTTCCGCTTGAGCCGGCCAAGATGATCAACTGCAACAACTCCTCGAAGGGTCGCTATCCATGGAAGTCCTCCACCACGCTGACCAGCCGCTGGAAAAGTGGCGTGACGGCGTCATGACGCAGGTGCGGATGTCTTACCTGCTCGGCGGCCGTCAGCTCTGTATCTTCGATCAGTTCTGCGATCCCGGTCTCGGGGCCCCGACGCACATCCACGCCGTCGAAGAAGTCCTGGAGGTGATTTCGGGCAGCGCCGAGGTCTGGCTGAACGACGAGAGGTCGGAGGTCGGCTCGAACCAGTCAGTCCTCATACCGGCTGGCGCACCGCATGGCTTTCGCAACACCGGGACTGAAACGCTGCACGTGCGCGCGACGCTGGCCGCGCCGATCTTCGAAGCACAATACGACAGCTCGAAGGAAACCAGCCGCCGGTGGTCGCCGACGCTCGCTGCCTCTCATTGAGACCGCGTGCTCCCGGCTGCGTCGAGCCTCCCGCATGCCTCGACAAAGCGACGTGACGGCTCAGGGCGCGCGCGCGACGCCGACCATATCGTCGCAACAGGTCTGCGACTTGACGGCGCGGTCGAGATCGAAGAAGCGCCTGTCGTCGGACGGAAGCTCAATGCCGACATAGCCGAGTTACGCAGCCCAGCGGCAGGTGGCGGCCACGTGTCGAACGGCGCCTCATCGCCTGCGCGATGAGGATCGCGGGTCCTCTGACGATTCCCGTCATCGGGCGTCTCCCGCACGCGGCATCGATCCTCCCGGGGCAGGTGCAAGTCGCGGATTGATCGATCAATCCGCGTGCAATCGCGCTCGCACTACTTTTTCTTGCAGGTATCCGCGGTTTCGGGGGTACACACATCCAGGCCGATGGTGACCGGGTCCTGCACCGGCTTGCCCTGCGTCAGGTCGTTCAGCATGTGGATGGCCTTGTAGCCCATCTCGAAGGGACGCTGCCCGACCTGGCCCTGGCTGGTGCCGGCCTTGAGCGCGTCCATCTGCATGGGCAGGGTCTCGACGAACAGCATCACCAGGTCTTTGCTCTTCAGTCTGTCCTTGTACTTGTTCATCAGTTCGCCATAGGCCTTGACCTCCATCTCGGGGGCGCCGCCGGCGTCGAGGACCGCATCGATCTTCGGGTATTTGGCGAGAAGGTCGGTGAGCTGGGTGATCGACAGCGGGAAATCATCGTTGTTGTAGAGCGGGCAGCCCTGGACCTGCTTCCACTTTTCGGCCGGCAGCGTCTCCATCATGCCCTTGATGCGGTCGTTCATGTTCGCGGCCGCCGGGCCGCCGCTCTGGATGCAGAAGCTGCCCCCGTTCGGCTTCAGCGTCATGGCCTGCTTGGCGAGTTCGATGCCGACCTGCTCGTTGACGGTGCCGATGTAGCTTGCGCGCAGGCCCTTGTCGGCGGGCAGCAGGTCGCTATCCCAGGTCACGACGGGGATCTTGGCCTCCTTGGCGCGCGCCAGCACCTTGGCGATGGCCGGCGCATTGGCGGCGGAGACGCCGATGCCGTCGACATGCTTGGTGATGAGGTCCTGGATGAGCTCGACCTGCTCCTGCTCGGTCGCGTCGGCCGGACCGATATAGAGGCACTCGACGCCGCCGATCTCCTTGGCGGCCTTCATGCAGCCGTCGCGCGCCTGGTCGAAGAACGGGTTGTTCATCGCCTTCGGCACGAGAGCGAAGACCTTGTCCTTGGCCTGGGCGGCGATCGGCTGAGCCGCGCCGAGCAGGGCCGCCATGGCGACGAATGTCGTGATTTTCATATGCTTCCTCCCTTGTCCCGCCCGCTTCACGGGCGGATTCGTTCAATCGGTCGACGTCCGCCGCGCCCGCTCGAGCAGGATCGCCATTGCAATCACGAGGCCGACGAAGGTGCCCTGCCAGTAGGGATCCACGCCCGCCAGCAGGAGCGCGTTGCGGACGATTTCGATGAGCGCGGCCCCGATGATCGCCGCAAACGCGGTGCCGTAACCGCCCATCAGGTCGGTGCCGCCGATCACCGTGGCCGCGATGACCCTGAGCTCGTACCCGACGCCGAGCGCGTTGGTGACGGCGCCGAGCCAGCCCACCATGAGGATCGCGGAAATCCCGGCCATCAGGCTGCTGATCACGTAGACCGAGACCTTGACCCGCAGAACCGGGATGCCGGTCAGCAGCGCCGCCTGCTCGTTGCCGCCGATCGCGTAGACGTGGCGGCCCCAGCTGGTGTTTCGCATGGCGAGCGTGAGGACAACGCCGAGCACGGCCATGACGATCACGACGGAGGGGATGCCGAACAGGCTTCCGCCGCCGAGGGCCGCGAACAGCTTCTCGTCGGGGCCGAACTGATAGATCATCTTGTTGTTGGAGATGACGAGCGCCTGGCTCCGCGCAGCCGAGAGCATGATCAGCGTGACGATGAAGGGCGACAGCTTGAACCTGGCGATGGCGTAGCCGTTGATCAGGCCGCACAGCAGGGCGACCAGCAGGCCCGCGCCCGCGCCGACCCACAACGGATAGCCGGCCTGCAGCACGAGCCCGGTGACGATGCCCACGAGGCCCATGACCGAGCCGACCGAAAGATCCACGCCGCCCGTGATGATCACGAGCAGTTCGCCCATGCCCATGATGGCGATGAACGCGAAATTGCGGCCGTCGTTGTAGAGATTGTCGTAGCTGCGGAACGGTTCGGAGGTCAGCGCCATCGCGACGCCGATGATCAGCACCGCCAGCGTGATGAAGGCAGGCTGTCCGACGCCCGAGATCGTCCAGCGTCGAAGGACCGTTGCGGGTTCAGCCTGCAAGGACAAATTCAGTCTCCATTTTCGCGCGCAACGCTGCTGGCGACGGCTTCGGTGCAAGTGACGCCCGCGGCACCGGGCTGCCGAGCAAGCCGACCATCTCGCCGGCCTGAATGGCGAGATCGACACCTTTCAAGGCATGGACGCCCGAGTACCATTTGTGAATGTTCTCGAAGGCGACGATCGGCGTGGCCATGCTCACGCCTCGACCTTGATCTGGCGCGCCGTCCGCTGCAGCCATGAATTGCCCACCACTGCCAGCACCGTAAGCGCGCCGATCGCGAACTTGAACCAGTTCGCATCGATGCGGGACAGCACCAGGCCGTTGTCGATGACGCGGATCAACAGGGCACCGATGATGGCGCCGAAAACCGTGCCGACGCCCCCGGTCAGCGCCACGCCGCCGATCACCGCCGCCGCGACCGCCTGCAGCTCCAGGCTTTCGCCGATCGAGGGAAGCGGCGACTGGAGACGGAACACCTGGATCGTGCCGGCGAATCCCGCCAGCATCGCGCAGAGGACGAAGCAGGCCATTTTCACGTGGCGGACCGGAATGCCCATCGACGTGGCGGCTTCGATGAACCCGCCGGTCGCCTTGATCCAATTGCCGAAATTCGTCCTGGTCAGCATGGCCGAAGCAAGCAGCGCGATCCCGCCGAACCACAGGAACGATGCCCGGAAGATCCCGCCGCCGACGAAGCCCGTGAACAGGCCCATCGGGATCTTGTCGACCGCCAGTAGGGGCGGGAAGCCTCCCGAAATGACGACCGTCAGCGAGCGCGCCATGAACAGCATGCCGAGCGTCGTGATGAAGCTCGGGATGGCGAAGCGCAGGGTGATGAAGCCGTTCACGAAGCCGATCGCGGCGCAGATCAGCAGGCCGACGAGGATCGCGATCCCGAACGGAACGTCGGCGTTGAGCATCAGCGCCACGCTCATGGGCATCAAGGCGAAGACCGAGCCCACGGACAGGTCGAACTCGCCGCAGATCATCAGAATCGCGAAGCCGATCGTGACGAGACCGACCTCGGGAAGCAGCCCGAGCACGCCGCGAAGGTTCTGGAACGAGAGAAAGACGCCGTTCGACTTGATCTGAAAGACGATGACGAGCCCGATTAATAAGACGACGGCCGCGAGCTCCGCTTTCTCGAGAAAGAGCTTCAGCAGCCGTCTGGCCTTGTTCGTCATTTGCCGGGACGCCGACACCGACGAGGTCGGCGGGAGAGCCCCACGCGGCAGCACGGGACGTCTCACATCAGCGGAGACCTTTGGCGGCCATCTTGGCGATGTCGTCGGCCTGCGCCGGCAAGGCGAGGCCTAGGCCCGTGTTGATATCGGCCGGCGCGAGCCCGACCGTCTTAGCAAGATATACTTCCATGACCGGCATGAAGCCTTGCATGTAGGGCTGCTGGTCGACGTGCGCCTGGATGTATCCGGACTTCATCTCTTGAAGAACGTCGGATTCCATATCGAACCCGCCGAGCAGGATCTTGCCGGCCGGGATGCCGCGATCCTGCAGCACATGCGCGACCGCGACGTCCTGGGAGCCCGTCTCGAGATAGGCCGCGGTTTCCGGATGAGCGTTGAGATAAGCGCCCACGCGGTCGGCCGCGACGGCGTTGTCGCCGCCGGAATCGAGCTTGTCGATCACGATGTCCCGGCCCGGATTGGCGGCTTTATACTCCTCGAGTCCCTTGAGAATGCCGGCCGCCCGCTGCGTGGACCAGTTGGCGCTCGGATCGTTGATGCCGACGAGGACATGCACCGGACCGTCCTTCGGAAACTTCGTCACCATGTATTTGGCCAGGGAATATCCGGCCGCCGCGAGACCTTGGCCGATATAGGCCTGGCGCTCGTTGCCGGCAGCGCCTTGCGTGTCGTCGGCATTGGTGGCGATCACGATCACGCCCTTGGCCCGGGCGTCCGCGATGATCTTGTCGAACGCCTTGTCATCCGCGATCGTCGTGATCAAGGCATCGGGGTTGCCGGCAAGGGCCGCCTCCATATTGGCTGCCTGCTGTTCGATCGAGCCGTTCGTCGAGGTGAACAGCATCTGGCAATCCGCCTGGATCTTGCCGCAGGCATCCTCGAAGCCCTTCTTCACGGGCTGCCAGAACTCGTTCGACGTGGCGCCGTGGACGGTGAGGACGATCTTCAACGGATCGGCGACCGCCGGCGCGGCGAATGCCGCCGACAGAGCCACGAGACCGACACCGCAGAGGAATCTGTTCATGAGCGCTCTCCCTGATCTGTTCACGCCGCATTCTTGCGGTCGGCCTGCGGGAGATCGGCGTGGTCGACCGTCCTCGTCGGGGCACTCGAAGCCTATTGATTGATTGATTGTATTGTCAAGAGGCGATTGTGTTGCTAGACGGTTCATCGGCCGGCGTGAGCCGCGGCATACGGCGTCGTGCTATCTGGTGGCGTCATCGCGTGGAATTCGGTGCTGGTGAACGAGGGAAACCGAGCCCCAAGGGAGAATTCTAAATGCTGCAATCCGGGGCGGTCGCGGACGGACGGGTCGATGTGCTCGAAGAGATGCGCCGCCTCGCCGAAGGCCTGCCGCCCGGAGCGCGCCTGCCTACGGTGCGGGACCTCGTGTCCCGTCTCGGCGTCAGCCAGCACGCCATTCAGCGGGCGCTCCAGGCACTGACGGCGGAGGGGTCGGTCACCACGCATGTGGGCCGGGGCACGTTCGTGGGCGGACGCGCGCCGGAGGAAAAAGCCGGCAAGGTGCGCCAAGTCCTGACGCTCCATCATCACTCCCACCTCGAACGGGGCGACATCATCGCCCATATGATTCATCAACGTCTGACCGCCGATGGCCACCGGTCGCTGATCCTCACCTACAGCGACGCCGAGCCCGCAATGAGCATGCTGCGCGACGGACCGCGCTACGACACCTGCATCCTGCAGCCGCGAACCTCGGTGGTTCCGGTCAAATTGATTGGGCTGCTGCGCGAGATCAGCGATGCGGTCATCGTCGAGAACCGCGCGGTGGATCAGCTCGATATCGACGGCATTTCCAACCATCCCGTCATCCTGTCGCGCCTCGCCCTGGAACATCTGACCGGGCTGGGGCACCGCCGCATCGCCTGGGTGGTCGAAGACCGCGGAGACTACTTCTTCGAGCGTATCGCCATGCTGTTCGAAGCCTTCCGCACCTGGCACGGCCTAACGCCGGCCGAGGCGCCGCTCGTCTTCGCACCGGCGCGAACCGGCGGCCGGACCGGCTTTGCGGACCTCAAGGGAACGCTCGGGCAGGTTTTCCGCGGCCCGGCTGCGACGCGGCCCACCGCAATGTTCCTGTCGACCTCCGAAAGCGGCGGCCATGTCCTCGAAGCCTGCCGCGCCCTCAAGCTCTCCCTGCCCGAGGATGTCAGCGTCGTCAGGATCGGCACGCCCGACATCGAGAGCGAGCATCTTGGCGAACTCGCCATCGTCGGCCGCCCGAGCAAGCAGGCCGCCGAGACGGCTCTCAACCGGATGTACTGGCGGTGGAAGAACCCGAACGCGCCTTTCGCGACGGTTTACGACCCGCCGCTTTTCTTTGCGCATCGCTCGACGGGACGAGCGCCCGGATAAGCCGGATCCTGCGGGATTGGCGGGATCGCACGACGACGCGCCGCGTAAGATCCCTGGGGAGAGGATGACTTGAGGACACGCCAAGATGAACGATGACGCGGTGAAGGACTCCGCAATCGAGATCGCACTTATCGGCTGGCAGAGCCAGGCCGTGATCGATGAATTGTCGAAACATTTCGTTCTGCATCACGTCTACGCGGAACCGGATCCCCTCGTCGCGCTTGCGGCGGTGGGGGCGCGTGTCAAGGGCGCTGCCGGTCATGGCATGGCCGGCCTCAGCCGGGCCCATATCGAGCGCCTGCCCAATCTCGAGATGTTTGCGATCAGCGGCGTTGGGCTGGAAACGACCGATGTCGCGACCTGCCGCGAGCGCGGCATCACGGTGACAACCGCCACGGTGCTGTTCGATGACGTGGCCGATCTCGCGGTCGGCCTGGCCCTGGCCGTTTGCAGGCAGCTTCCGAAGGCCGATCGCTATGTCCGGGATGGCCATTGGGAACAGGCGCGGATGGCGCCGGGTCGCAAGCTCACCGGCATGCGGATCGGCATCGTCGGTCTCGGCCGGATCGGCATCGAGATCGCGCGGCGGCTCGAACCGTTCAAGACCGAGATTTCCTATGCGGATCCCATCTCGCGCGACGTCGCCTATCGACGGATCGAGGATCTCGCGACCTTGGCCGAGCAATCGGACATTCTGTTCCTTAGCGCGGCGGGCCAGCCGAAGGGTGTCGGGCCGCCTCTCGTGGGGCGCGCCGTGTTCGACGCCCTCGGCCCGAACGGCATCTTCATCAACGTCGCGCGCGGCTGGCTCGTCGACGAGCCGGCACTGATCGCCGCGCTCGAGGAGAAGCGCCTGGGTGGCGCGGGCCTCGATGTATTCCATGACGAGCCGCACGTGCCGGCCGCCCTGCGGGCCATGGAGAACGTCGTTCTCACCCCGCACATCGCCAGTTCGACCGCCGAAACGACGCGCGCCATGGGCGAGAACGTGGTGGCCAACCTGGTGTCCTGGTTCGAGGGATCGGGCGCCGTGACGCCCATCGACCGGGGATGAACGAACGACCCGCTCAGAGGCCGTTTGACAACTCTCCTTTCCTCATCCTGAGCGGAGCCGACTTGAGGCTCCAACGAGCGAAGCTCGCTGGAGAAGTCGGCGGAGAGCGGTCGCGAAGCGGCCGAGTCGAAGAGCCTGCCCTGAGCTTGCCGAAGGGACGGCAAGCGTCAGCCGTGCTTCGAGACGGTCCTAACGGACCTCCTCAGCCTCCGGCCGCTCGCCGCACGGCGGAGGCTCCCGAGCCATCGGGCCAGGTCACGCACCATAAGGGCCGTTGCAAGCCCGTGGGTAGAGATCACAACAAACGGGGAAGGGTGATCGCATTTGGATCAAAGCCCGTCGGATGCTGTTTTTCCTTCCCCGGCAACGGGGAAGGTGGCGCCCGCAGGGCGCCGGAAGGGGCGATCTCGGGATCGAGAACCCCATCCGTCCCGGCTCCGCAGCCAAGTTTACGCTGGCTGCGTAAACTTGCCAGCAGCCGGTCCACCTTCCCCGTTCCGGGGAAGGATTTTGCGCCTCGGATAGGCAATAATTTTCAAATGCGATCACCCTGACAAGCGGGGAAGGAAAACCACAATGGCCAATCGTATGAAGCAGGCGTGGAGCCGGGGCGAAACCGTGGTCGGCGGCTGGCTGCAGATCCCGTCCGGCTACGCGGCCGAGGTGATGTGCAAGGCGGGCTATGACGCGCTCACGGTCGACATGCAGCACGGCGTGCAGGATTATCACTCTCTCGTGGCCTGCTTCCAGGCGATGACGCCGCAAGGCCCGGTGCCCCTAGTGCGCGTGCCATGGAACGAGCCCGGCATCATCGGCAAGGCCCTCGATGCAGGCGCGATGGGCATCATCTGTCCGATGGTCAACACGCCCGAGGACGCACGCGTGCTGGTTTCGGCCATGCGCTACCCGCCCCTGGGCGTGCGCAGCCACGGCCCGATCCGGGCCGGCGTCTACGGCGAGGCCGGCTCCTACTACAAGACCGCCAACCAGGACGTCATCTGCATGCCGATGATCGAGACCGAGCAGGCCGTCAACGACATCGACGCAATCCTCGACGTTCCAGGCATCGATGCCGTCTACATCGGGCCGGGCGACCTCGGGCTTTCCATGGGCCTGCCCCCAGCCATGGACCGCGAGGAGCCCGGCATCCTGAAGCATTACGAGACGGTGCTCAAAGCCTGCGCGAGGCGGGGCATCTATGCGGGCCTCCACAACGCGACGGCAGCCTATGCGGTGCGCATGGCTGCGATGGGATTCCGCTACGTCGTTCTGGCGAGCGACGCGGCTCTCATGCTTCGCGTGGCGACCGCGGAAGTGGACGTCGTTCGCCACTCTGGGGGGCGTTAGCCCTGTGGTTGTTGCCGCCCCAGGCGACGGTCCGGGCTTGCCCGGTGCTCGGCGGTCTTCCCCATTCACCGGACAGATCGTGCGCTCCATAAACCGGACATTTCGTGTGCTACCGACATCGAGGGTCATTGCGCTTGCCGCCCGTCGACGTCGCGTCTATAAGACGGCCGCCCGCATCATCATGCCGGGATTTGTCGGAGTGTAGCGCAGCCTGGTAGCGCACCTCGTTCGGGACGAGGGGGTCGGAGGTTCGAATCCTCTCACTCCGACCAACAATTTCAGCGGCTTGCCAGACTACACTTTCCGAGCCGCACGGTTATCCGCGCAGAAACGCCGCGATAGGTACACTTTGCTGCGTTGCAGGAGCGGCGCAACACGCTAGTATCCTGAACCAGAAGTTCGTTGTATAATCTCTGTTGTTTGATCGCGGTGGAGGTTGGCATGGGTCGGCCACTTGAACCTGTTGCGCTGAGCGAGGGCGAACGGAGGGACTTGTCGTCGCTCGCGGCGCGACGAAAGACGGCGCAGGCCTTCGCGATGCGGGCCAGGATCGTGCTTCTGTCGAGCGAAGGCGCCGCCAACAAGGAGGTTGCGGCGCGTCTGTCGATCGATGAGGCGACAGTGGGGAAGTGGCGTCGCCGGTTCCTGTCGGATCGACTGGACGGCTTGCGGGACGAGGCGCGCTGCGGCGCTCCACGCACTGTGGATGATGCTCGGGTCGAGGCTGTGATCGTGCGCACATTGGAAAGCCTCCCCTCTGACGCGACACACTGGAGTTCGCGCGGCATGGCCAAAGCGAGCGGTCTGTCGACCTCGACGGTTCAGCGCATCTGGCGCGCGTTCGGCTTGCAGCCGCATCGCGCCGACACGTTCAAACTGTCGACCGACCCGGACTTCGTGGCCAAAGTCCGCGACATCGTCGGGCTCTACATGGCCCCGCCTGCACGCGCCCTTGTCTTGTGTGTCGATGAGAAGAGCCAAATCCAGGCGCTCGACCGCAGCCAGCCGATGCTGCCCATGCGTCCTGGTCAAATCGAGCGACGGGCGCACGATTATACCCGCCATGGCACCACATCGTTGTTCGCCGCGTTGAACGTCGCAACCGGCGCTGTCATCGGCAAGTGCTTTCCCCGGCATCGCGCGACCGAGTTCCGCTGCTTCCTCGACGAGATCGAAAAAGCCGTCCCGGACACCCTCGACGTCCACCTCGTGATGGACAATTACGCCACGCACAAGACACCCATGATCCGCGACTGGCTCGCCAAGCGCCCACGCTGGCAGGTCCACCACACCCCAACGGGTGCATCATGGATCAATCAGGTCGAGCGCTTCTTCGCCTTGCTCAGCGAGCGGAAGATCAAGCGCGGGGCCCATCGCAGCGTCGCCGCCCTTCAGGCCGCCATCACCTCGTTCGTCGACGCCCACAACGCACACCCAAAGCCGTTCCGATGGACCAAAACAGCAGACGACATCCTCGCATCCGTCGAGCGATTCTGCCTACGGCTCACCCCAGCAAAAATGCCCCGAACTTCTGATTCAGGATACTAGGTGGTTCCGGATTTTCACGCCTTCGGCGGCTCGGGCTGTGGCAGACGCGCTCCAAGGGCGGCGAGAGCGAGCGCGAGATCGACGAAACGCTCGACCGCATCACGGTGGACGCTGTGGCCGACCCCGTCCCAGACCGCCAGGCAGTCCGGCGGCACGTCCGCCCGCAGACGATCCTGGTCTTCCGGTGGCACGAAGCGGCTGACGGCCGGCATGACCCAGACGGTCGGCTGCAGGGCAGCGACAGCCGCGGCCCGTGGGCGCAGGTCCCAGGGTGCATTGCCGGCGAAGGCAGCCTTCGCGTCGGCAAACTTCACCTGTTCCATCGACACCAGTTTCCACGCGGCGTCGAGCCGCGACCACCCCGGATTGAGCGCGAGCAGTCCCTCGACGCTGCGCGGCAGGTTGGTCTCGTCCCAGTCCAGCATGGCGGCCGGCGTCGCCCGGTCGGCGAAATGGGATACGGGATCTTCCAGCAAAAGCGCCCCGGGTCGGAAGACGCCGCCCAGCACACCCATCTGGGCCAGATAGCCGCCGAAGGAATGCCCGATCAGCAGGTCGGGCGCAGTGGGGACCGCCGCCGCGATGTCGCCGAGAAGCGCGGCCGTGCCGAAATCGCCGTCGCCCCGGCCGCTTTCGCCATGACCGCGCATGTCGGGCGCGATCACCTGCCAGCCCTTGCGGGCCAGAAGCCGGGCCGGCCGGGCGAAGGCGCCGGCGTTGGCCGTGATCCCATGCAGCGCCACGGCCGTCCTGGTGCCGGCCGGATCGCCCCACCGCAGGACGTTCAGCGGAACGATCATGCCCGCCCCCCGGCCCAGGCCGTCATCTGTCGCCAGAGCGGCGCGTAGCCGTCCCAGTCGACGAAGCCGGGCGGCGCCCAGTGCGGCCCGCAGTCCGACGCGAAGGCGACGCTGCGGCCTTTTCGGAACGGGCCGGCGACGACGAGCGGATCGGGTCCCACCGTCGCCACGACGGACGCGTCGGGCTTGGCCGCGATGCGATTGTAGCCGAGCAGCAGCGGCCAGGCCCGCGGCAGGCCCGCCACGATCGGGTGGTCCGCCATCGCCACCTCGGGAATGACCCCCTCGGGCGTCTCGCAGCGATCATCGGTGGTCGCGATGGTGACGGGCAGTGCCTCCTCGACCGGCGTGCCGTGATAGCGCGCCTTGCCGTCGATGCCCTGGAACGTGAGGTAGCCGCCGACCATGATCAGGCCCCCGCCGGCTGCCACATAGTCGCGGATCGCGACGAGCCGGTTCGGCAGGCTCTTGAAGCGGGTGAACGTATCGGGGTGGATCAGCAGCGTATTGGCGCCGATGTCGCTCAGGATCACGCAGTCATAGGCGCGGAGCTCCTCGGCGGTGGCCGGGAAATGCCGTGCCGCGACGTGCGACGGCTGGAAGTCGACCGCCCAGCCGCCGCCCTCGAGCGCGGCCCGCAGCCAGCCGACCCCTTCGGCATATTCGGTGGTGGTGAAGCTGTCGAAGCCCTTCTGGTGAATGCTATGGGTGGTCCAGGATTCGCCGGCGATCAGGACGCGTCGGGTTGAAGGCATGGGAGAGGCTCCGGAACTGCGGGACTAAGGGTGAGCGGAGAAGGCCGCGACGGCGGCCATGAAGGCGCGCCGGGTGGCGGGAATATCGACGCCGACCGCGACGTCGCAGTTCGGCGCGAGCCCCGACTTGCCGGCGAAGTCGACGACCGTACGACAATAGGTGTAGCGCCCGGAGAGCTCGACATCCACCCGTGCCGGCACGGTTCGGACCAGGGCGGCATTGGCGGCGAGGGCCGAAAGCACGATGAGGCTCTGCTGCTCGAACGCTGGCCCGATCACCGGAAGCCAGTGCAACGGCGCCGCGGGCACGCGCCACAGGTCGGGGAAGGTCGCGGGCCGCAATCCGCCTGGGTCCTCGTAGACCTTCTCGAGGATGAAGAGCATGCCGTCCGCCGCCAGGATGTTGAGGCCCAGCCCGGCCAGGATGAAGTCGGCAGCGAGCGTGATCGCCACGAAGCTGAAGATGAGCGACAGGCCCACCGTGGCCAAGACGGCGCAGACCAGCGCCAGGGCGGCGTCGACCTTGGCTTTGACGGAGGCCGGCATCAGCACATCGTTATAGACCAGCGCCACGCCGTCGTTCTTCGAGCCATAGACTTCGAGCGTGCCGAACGGTGCCTTGCCGGCGCGGATCTGGTCGACGGTGTCGTAGATCGAGTTGCCGATCTGCTTGAGCATGGAAGCGACGATGGTCTTGGGATAGAGGCCGTTCTGGTCGGAATCGACCCCGATTGCGTAGCGGTTCGAATCCGCGGCGGCCTTCAGGATGCCTAGCCCGGCGGGACCGGCGACGTTGTAGACGAGGTCCGCCCGCCGTTCATCATGTCGCGGCAGGATGACGGGTTGAGCATCAGCTCCTACGATGGAGCCGCAGATGCCGCGGTCGCGGCGCATCGAAGCCGAAGGACATGCGATTCCCATGAACCACGCCATCGACGGCCGCACACGCGGCGTCTTCGTCATCGCCGCCACCCCGTTCGACGAGACCGGCGGGCTCGATCTCGCCAGCGTCGACACCATGGTCGAGAGCTATCTCGCGGCCGGCGCCGACGGCCTCACCGTCCTTGGCGTGATGGGAGAGGCCGCCAAGCTGTCGCCCGAGGAGAGCGCGACGTTCCTGGCCCACGTCCTGAAGCGGGTCGCGGGACGCGTGCCGATCATTGTCGGGGTCAGCAACCCCGGGACCGACTCGCTCGTCGCCTTCTCGCACGCCGCCATGGACGCAGGCGCCGCCGGGGTGATGATCGCGCCGCTGCCGAGCCAGCGGACCGAGGAGCAGGTCATCGGCTATTTTGCCGAGATCGGCGCCCGCCTGTCGGCCGAGGTTCCGGTGGTGCTGCAGGATTATCCGCAGACCACGACGGTGCACATGTCGGTCGCGACCGTTGAGCGCATCGTCGAGCGCTGCCCGCAGATGGTCTGTTTCAAGCACGAGGATTGTCCGGGCCTTGCCAAGCTGTCGGCCTTGCGGGCGGGCGACGCGACGCGCAAGCGCCTGTCGATCCTCGTCGGCAACAGCGGCCTGTTCCTGCCGCAGGAACTGGCGCGTGGCGCCGACGGCGCGATGACGGGCTTCGCCTATCCGGAGATGATGATCGGAGTGTGCCGAGCGTTTCGCGACGGCGATCCCGACCTGGGCGAGGACCTGTTCGACCTCTACCTGCCCCTCGTCCGCTACGAGGCGCAGCCCGGCCTCGGCCTGGCGATCCGCAAGGAGATCCTGCGCCGCCGCGGCGCGATCCGCTCGGCCCTCGTGCGGGCGCCGGGACCCAAGCTCTCGCCGGCCGACCACGCGGAGATCACGCGGCTGATGGACCGGCTCGACCGCAAGCTTGCGGCGCGCCAGGATTTCTCTCCTGTCACGGGCCACGCGCCGGCGTGAACGAGAAAACCGCGCTTCGGCCGGTCGGCGCGCCCCTGACCTCTCCGACATCGGAGACCGGATAGTCGGCAAGGAGCCGGAGCCGGGAGCGGGGCAGGAAGGCCCGTCCGGGATCGCCGATCAGGACGTCGATGGTCGCGCACCGGTCCAGGAAAGCCGTGACCCGTGCCGCGACGGACTCGTCGTAGAAGAGATCGCCGACCAGCACGAGATCGATATCGGCTGGCGGGCCGGCGTCGAGATCGACCTCGACCGGCGTGACCGCAACGTTGTTCGCCTCAGCGTTCAGGCTCAGCGCCACGATGGCGTAGCGGTCGGTGTCGGCGGCGATCACTTGGCTGGCGCCCACCTTCGCCGCGGCGATACCGACGAGGCCCGAACCTGTGCCGAGATCGAGCACGCGCCGCCCGGCGACCGTCGCGGGCCGGTCGAGGATGTGGCGCGCCAGCGCCAGCCCGCCGGCCCAGGCATAGGCCCAATAAGGCCGGTCGAATCCTTGCGGGTCGCGCTCGGCCAGCCGCCCGAGGCCGCTTGTCGGCCGGGCCTGGTGGAGACGGATCTCGGGCACGGATGGAACGGCGACGACCGGGAGATTCGCGCGGATGAACGTCGCGATGTCGTGCCGTGCTGGCATTCGGTCGCGGCGACCGGGTGTCACTCGTCGCGTCGGATCGCCTCCGCCACCGCCTTGCCGAACACCGCATGGGCCGCGGGCTCGAGGTGGATGCCGTCGGTCGGGTCGACCTCGATCAATGGCGCGGCATCGAGGAAGCCGACACCGAGACGCTTTGCCATGGCCGCCATGGCGGCGCCGAGCCGCTTCGACTTTTCCGTGCCGCCCGTGAACATCTCGCCGAGGAAGCCGGTCTCGACGATGGCGGCGGGCGAGATCACCAGGATCCTGGGCGGCTTGCCGTCCGGACCGGCCTCGCTCGCCTTTACGATCTGCACCAGCACGCCGACCGAATTGGCGATGTCCGCGGCCGTCACCGCGAAGCGGGCCTTGAGGTCGTTGGTGCCGAGGTTGACGACGAAGAGGTCGATCGGCCGGTGGCTTTCGAGCACGATCGGCAGCGCCCTGAGGCCGCTCTTATAGGCGCCCTCGATCGGGTCGTCATGCACCGTGGTGCGGCCCGGCAGCGCCTCCTCGACGAGCCGCCAGCCCTGGCCGAGCCCGGCCAGCATCACGCCCGGCCAGCGCTCGTGCGGCGCGAAGCGACCCCAGAAATCCGGGTCCGGCATGCCAGGCGTGCCGTAGCTGTTGGAATCCCCGAAAACGACGACGGTCTTCATGGTGGCTGTCCCTTCCCGGTTCGACCCGACGAGGGAGGCGACATCCCTCGATCTTCCCGCGTCGGGTGCTTCGCTCCATCCGATTGCTCGAGGATCCTCCGCATTCTATGAATGCCAGATTGTCGGAGGTCATCGGTTGAAGGCTATCGAACTCTGGAGCCTCGCGAGGGCACAAACCATCCTCGCGGCCGAAGGGCAAGAGATAGGCCGCATCGCTGCGGCGCCGAACGGCGTGCCGACCCGGATCGAGATGCCGCGCCATGCGGCGGAATAGCCCCCGGCGCCGGCCGGGCGACCGATGACGGCGGGGGACGCTTCACGGGCTTTGGCACCGCCGGTCCGATGCTTGGGACCGGGCACATCGTTGCGTTGGTCCGCCCGACGCGCCTTCGTCGGACTGGGCATCCTGATGCTGATCAGCGTGGCGATGGGCCTGCATGTCCGCCGGCCGCCGCCGATCGTCTATGGCGATGTGCCCGAATATCTCGTCCCGGCCTATAACCTCGCCCACCACCACGTCTTTTCCACCCGGTCCGAGGGGGAGAACCCGGCCCCCGGCATCGGCCGGGAACCGGGCTATCCGGTCTTCGTCGCCATGCTGATGATGGTCGACCCGGCCCTCGGCAGCGTGCCTCCCGGATGCCTGGTCGGGCGCGAGACCTGCGATCTTTGGCGCTTCGCCGTCCTGTCCTTCGCCAATCTGGCCCTGGTTCAGGCCGCCGGGCTCGCGATGTTCGTGCTCGTTCGGCGATTGACGCGATCCTACGGCGCAGCCCTCGTCGCGGCCGCCTACGTCCTGCTCAACGTGGAGATGAACAAATACTGGTACTTTCCCATGTCGGATTGGCTTGCGGTGGTCCTGGTCATCCTGGCCATGCTCGCTTTGGCGATGGCCTGGGGCCGGGCCAAGGCCTGGCGCTGGTGTCTGGTCGGGGCCGCCTTTGCGGCCCTGACGCTGACCAAGGCCGTGTTCCTGCCATTCTGCATCATCCTGGCTATGGCTTGCCTGTTGCGGGCCGCCGCGCGCCCGGCTCATAGGCGGCGGACCCTCGCGGCTCTCGCCGCCGCCGGCGCGGTCTATTCGGCGATCGTCGGCGGCTGGATCATGCGCAACCAGGCCGTCGCGGGCGAAGCGCGGCTCACCGACGTGCGGGGCGGCATCGCGCTGAGCACCCGGGAGGTCTTCGACCACATGACGCCGGCGCAGTATTTCGCCGCCTTCGTCTATTGGACGCGTGGCCCGGGCGTCGAATTGGCGCGGACATGGTTCGGCGCTGAAGTCGTCGACCCGTTCGATCTCGATCGCGGTGGCGGCTTTTACGATCGGGGTCAGAACGGCTATGGGCGCCGCGTCGACGCGCTGCGGGCCGAACGTTCCGTCGATGTCTGGACGGCCAGCGCGATGGTCGATCACGACCTCGAAATGGCGATCCTCAGGCATCCGGCCGTCCACGCGGCCACGACGCTGCCTCTGCTCTACCGAGGCTTCTGGATCGACGAATTCTGGATTGTTGGGATTCCGGCGCTGATCTGGATGCTGGTCGCAGCCATCCGGCGGCGGAACCAGCTCATCGTCATGCTGCTCGGCATAGGCGTCTTCAACGAGGTCTTCTATGCCCTGTTCAGCCTCAATGTCAGCCGATACCAGATGACCGCGATTCCCTCCGTTGCACTGGCCGTGGCCTGCGCATCGATCGCGCTTCGGCGCCGGCTGATCGCGACGCCGACAGGCGGCGCGACCCAAGCCTGATCCGGTTAATCATAAGCAGACGATGTGAGCGATTCCGTCTTGCGGCACGCCACAACCTCGGGTCACTTTCGTCGGCATTATACTATCGATTAACCGATCGAGGCCGTCGAGATAAATGTCTCTACCGATGTCGTCAGGGCCGGAATCTGGCGGCGCGGTCTCGCCCTCGGCATCGACCTCGTCGTCGCCCAGATCGTCCTGCAGTTGATCGCAGCGGCGCTCTACCCTTTGTCGGCCGGCCGCATCATCGATACGAACAGCCTCTACACCTCCTGCGCGCCCGCGGGGCGGCAGCCTGCCGGCGGCGGCGTCCCGATCGGCTTCGTCCCGACGAACCGTCTGGTGTGCGTCAAGAGTTTCTTCGGCCTGCAGACTGCACGCCTCTACGTGGTCCAGCACCGCGACGTCGGCTCCGTGACCACGACGGCGCTGGTGTTTCCGCTCGACGCAAGCGGGACGGTCGTCAAGACGATCGACGTCGCCTTCCTGCAATATCTGCTTTTCGTCGTGATGCGTTGGGCGATGGATCGCTATACGCGAGGCAGCCTTGGCCGTAGGATTCTGCCGCAACAGGCTCGTCCGGTTGGCGGGACAGGAGAACGGCTCCGGGAACGCGTCCTGGCTGGCGCGACGCTACATCCTGTTCGGCCTCGCCATCGTTCCCGGTTTCGCAGTCGACATCCTCACTGTGGCTTGGGACCTGCTGGTCGGCCCGGTCAGTCCCATGGTTCCGATGATCACGGGGACTCTCAGGACGATTCCTCTCTGGATCGCCGCGGTCCACGCACGCCAGGCGATCGCGCGGCACCGGGATGCCTTTTACGACGCGCTCTCGGGAAGCGCCGTCGCCGAGGTAAGCGAAGGGTCGGTCGAGATTGCCGATGGGCCGATGCCGGCCGCCGCACCGCCGCTTCGTCCGCTTCGTCCGCTGTTCGCAGACCTTGCCCGTCGCGTCATTGCGGCCTGGCCGCGCCTGACGCTAGGGCTCCTCGGCGCGCTCGCCGCCATCTATGCGGCCGAGGCGCTACATCCCGCGGCAATCGCCAATCCGAACGGGATCGCGATCCCGACGCTCGTCATGTTCGGGGGCGCCGATCGCGAGCTGGTCGTGCAGCTGGGTCAATGGTACCGTCTCCTGTTCGCGCCGTTCCTGCACGGCAGCTTCGTTCATCTCGTGGCGAACGGGCTCGCGATCCTCGCCGCGGGCTGGGTGCTCGAAGCGTTCCTGGGCCGCGCCTGGTTCCTGGCGGTCTTCGTCCTGGGCGGCCTATGCGGGTCGCTTGCGTCCATTCTCTGGAACGACCCGGCTCTCATCGCGATCGGCGCATCGGGCGCCATGATGGCCCTTCTGGCGGCAGGCTACGTGGTGAGCGGCGGCTTGCCCCAGGGTCCGCGACGACGATGGATCGAGGCGTTCTGTATCGGCACCGGACTGCCGGGCCTTCTGGCCAGCGGTCATATCGCCGTGGGGAAGATCGATGTCGCCGACCATATCGGCGGTGCCTTCGGGGGAGCGGTGCTGGGCCTCGTCATGCTTGCGGTCTGGCGCTATCCGGAGCCGCGCCCGAAGCTCGGTGCGGCGGCGCTCGGCAGCGCCTTGGCGATCGGTGCCGCGCTTCTCGTCTCGATCCCGCTCGCGGGCTTCGGCAGCGTCCAGCTCGCGGCCCTTTTGGTGCCTGCCGATCAGATGCCGAAGACCGACGATGAATGGTTGGCCCGGTGCGCCGACCTGATGCGCCGCTATCCGAGCGATCCGAGGCCGCACCTTGCCCAGGCCATCATGGACGAAAATACCGGGGACGGCGCCGGGCGCGACCGCGAGCTCGATCTGTCGCTCGCTGCCGCCCGTCGCTTCAAAGCGCCGACCGACCATTCCTTCGCGATCAACGCCTGGCGCGGTGTCGGCACCGCCGCCCAGAAGCGGCATGACGATGCGGTCGCAGCGAACCAATTCAGCCGCATCATCGCCGTGGCTCCCAGCGACGCCGATGCCTACAGAAAACGAGGCGATGTGGAGATCGACCAGCGATCCTATGCGGCGGCCTTGCGCGATTTCGCCACCCTGGCGTCGCTCCGGCCAAACGATGGCGGCATCGAACGCGAGATCGGCGACACTCTTTTTGCGCAGGGCGATCTCGGCGGCGCGCTCGACGCCTACGACAGGCCGTGACGGTCGCGCCAGACGACGGGACATCGTTGCGCCAGCGCGGCTGGGCGCGCTTCTACGCCGGGCGGGGAAGCGATGCGCTACGCGACCTCGAAAGGGCCGCCGCCAAGGACCCGAAGGACGCCTACGGGGCGATCTGGCTCGATATCGTCGCCGTGCGGACGGGCCTCTCGGACCGCATGGCCGCCGTGAAGGGCCAGCTGGACCTCAAGGCGTGGCCCGGCCCGGTCGTGCGCTATTATCTTCGCGAGCTCGACGAGAAGGCGCTCTACGACGCCGCATCCAGTCCCGATTCCGCGGTGCAGAGAGACCGCCGCTGCGAGGCAGACTTCTACATCGGCGAGTGGCTCATCATGAGCCGCGCCGACAAGCAGGCCTATCCTTACCTTCAGGCTGCATCGAAGACCTGCCCCAAGGACTTCTACGAGTGGATGGCGGTTCAGGCGGAGCTCAGAGGCACGGCGGGGTTCCGGCCCGAGGAAGAGTAAAGGGCGCCGTGACGCGCTTTACCCACGACGGCCACGAAACATGGTACGGCAGGTTTGCGGCCACGGAGTTCGGCATTGCCGTGCGAAAGGCCTGAGCCACGATGACGCTCGCGACCAGCCGGTCGACCGACGCCGTTCTGATCGAGTTCTCGGAGCGACGGGCCCGCGCGATCGCGCTCGAATGCCCGGCCGAGGTCCCGGTACAGGTCGCCTTCGCCGACATGCCGTTCGGCATCATGATGATGACGCCCGCCGACCTCGAGGATTTCGCCTACGGGTTCAGCCTGACGGAAGGCGTGATCGAGCGGGTCGCCGACATCCGCGGCGTCGCGATCGAGGAGGGGTCGGTGGGCGTCGCGCTGCGCATCGACCTCGTCGCGGCGCGGCTGCACGCGCATCTCGCCCGCAAGCGCGCCATGGCGGGACGCACAAGCTGCGGGCTCTGCGGCATCGAGGATTTCGACAGTCTGCCGCGCGCCGGTGCGCCGACGCGGTCGGCGCCGTCCGTGGCGCTCGACGCGATCCGGCGCGCGCTCGGCGGACTCGACGCGCATCAACCGCTCAACGGCTCGACCCACGCCGTGCACGCTGCCGCCTGGGCGGACGCCGAGGGACGGATTCTGCTGGCACGCGAGGACGTCGGTCGCCACAACGCGCTCGACAAGCTCGTCGGTGCCTGCCTCAGGGCCGACGTAGCACCGGACTCCGGCTTCGTCGTCGTCACGAGCCGCGCCTCCTACGAGATGGTCGAGAAGGCCGCGACCTTCGGTGCCCGGACGCTGGTCGCCATCTCCGGCCCGACCGCGCTCGCGATCGAGCGGGCGCGAGCCCTCGACGTCACGCTGATCGGCATGGCGCGTCGCGACGCCGTCACGGTCTTCAACGGCGCCGAACGTGTTGTCATCGACGAGGCATGAGGCTGATCCAGCGCCGGCGACGCTGGATTACCCACCCTGCCCGTCACGACATAAGGTCGAGCGTCTGCTTGCGGCGGGCCGACAGCGCGGCGGTATCGACGATGCGCTGCGCGGTGCGGCATAGGGGCAAGCTGAGCGGCCCCTCGATCGGCTGTCCGGTCGCCTTGCAGTGGAGCACATATTCGACCGGATGGCGGAACGGCGCTTCGAGCACATCGACCGGGTGCAGGTGGACCTCCCGGTGCTGGCGCGTCTGGATACCGACATGCGGCTCGTAGTCGTAGCTCGAGATGGTGCCGTCCGTGCCGACCACCACGAAGCCGCATTTGGGCTGCGGCTGCAGCGTCCAGGGATCCGTGAAGGTGCCCCAGCGAGTCTCGAACTTGGACAGGCCGCGGGCGTAGCGGCAGACCGTGATCGAATGCTCGTCGACCTCGAGCCCGTCCGGGCGGTCGACGACGCTGGTCACCTCGAGCGGCGCCTCGCCACTCATATACCAGGTGCCGAGCGTGGCGCCGTAGCCGAGATAGTCGAGCAGGCTGCCGCCACCGGCCGCGGCCTTGTACCACCAGGAAGTGGGCTTGGCCGCGCTCACCTCCGCGTCCGACACCTCGACCTTGTCGGCCAGATGGTAGAGCGGACCGCGGTTGCCGTCGTAGAAATGCACTTCGAGCACCTCGCCGATCGTGCCCGCGTCGATCAGGCGCTTGGCCGTCACATGCGGCGGATACCAGGCCAGTGGCCAGTTGATGGCCAGCCGGATTTTTGCCTTCTCCGCCGCTGCGATCATGCGGTCGGCATCCGCCAGCGAGGCCGCAAAGGGTTTCTCCATCAGGATGTCGACGCCAAGAGGCGCGATCGCCTCGACGGCCGAGGCATGGTCGGCCGTGGCCGGGCAGAGGATGACGAGGTCCGGCCGGCAGGCCGTGATGCAGGCTCGCACGTCGGTGAAGACACGGTCCGGCGGCACGTCGAACGCCGCGATGGCGGACGCCATCCGCGACACATTCCGGTCGCAGAGGCCGACGATCTCGGCGTCCGGGTGCTCGGCGACCTCGCGCAGCAGATCGCCCATATGCATGTGGTCGAAATTGATGCCCGCGACGCGCCATTTGGCCATGGTCATCTCCTTGATTGGTTCGGTTGCAACGGCCCCGACCCGTCATCCTTCGTATGCAAAACGTGACGCGGCCGCCGCCTCCGTCATTCCGGGGCGCGGGGCGCGATCTTGTCGCGCCGCGCGAACCCGGAACCCAAGACCACGATCTCGTTAGATAAGGCCCTGCCGTTCCCCGCGGCAACACAGTGGTCATAGGTTCCGGGTTCTCGCCTGCGGCGAGCCCCGGAATGACAGCGGGAACGAACCTTGCGTCCGACGAACCGATTCCATTTCATTGGATCGGAATGTTCTCCTTGAGGATGATGCGCGGCTCGATCAGCTTGCGGGTCAGATAGGGCGCCGCGGCGGCGATCGATCCGAGGAGATGGATGACCGCCTGTTCGGCAATCAACCGGGCATTCTGGTCGATGACGACGTCGACGAGGTCGTCGACCAGATAGCCCCGCGTCTCCCGCGTCAGGTCATGGCAGATGACGACCGGCTTGCGCCTGGGCTTCATCTCCTTGAGCGCCCGCACGATGCCGGAGCGGCCGGCGCCGACGCAATAGATGCCGAGCAGCTCCGGCTCGCTGCGCAGCACGGTGATCGTCGCCCGGTAGCCGACGTCCGGCTCGTCGTTGATGTCGACTGCGCTTGTCACGACGAGGTGGGGAAAGTCCTCGCTCAGCACCGAGCGGAAGCCCGCTTCGCGCTCCTCGTGGCCGCGGTAGGTGCGGGAGCCCACGATCAGGGCCAGGTTGCCGGAGGCTCCGCCGAGAAAGCGCCCCATCAGCAGCGCCGCCGTGCGCCCTGCCGCGCGGTTGTCGATGCCGACATAGGCCGAGCGCGTCGCGACGGGAATGTCGGAGACGAGCGTCACGAGACGCGGACCCGCCTCGACGATCTCGCGCAGGATGTTGCGGACCTTCGGATGGTCGACGGCGATGACGCCGACGCCGTCGGCGTCGAGCGACAGGTCGTCCGCCGCCGCCTGCAGGGCCTTGGGCGAGATGCCGTCGAGCGCATGGATGCGGCAGGAGGCGACGAGCGGCAGCCGGCGCGCATAATCCTCGATATGGCGGGCGAGATCGGCGATGAAGGCATTGCCCCGGATCGGCAGGAAGAATTCGAGGCGCGCCGGTTTCGAGGGCAGCGCCACGGCGCCGACGATCGGCAGATAGCCGAGCTCGGCGGCGGCCTGCATGACGCGCTGGCGGTTGGTCGGGCTGACGCCGGGACGGTTGTTGAGCACCCGGTCGACGGTCGCGGTCGACAGATCGCAGGTCCTGGCAATGTCCGAAACAGTGGCTTTCATGGCTGGTCTACTGAACGGCGGCCTTGAGCTGCTCGTCGGACATTCCGGTGATGACCTGTTCGACCGCGCCGACCGAGCTCGTCTTGGGGTCGATGTCATCGGCCACGACCCTGCCGTGGCGCATCACGACGATCCGGTCGACGACCTGGAAGACGTGATGGATGTTGTGGGCGATGAAGATGCACGAATGCCCCGAATCGCGGGCGTTGCGCACGAAACGGAGGACGCCCTGCGTCTCGGCGACGCCGAGGTTGTTGGTCGGCTCGTCGAGGATGATGAGGTCGCTGTCGAAATGCATCGCGCGGGCGATCGCCACCGACTGGCGTTCGCCGCCCGAAAGCGAGCCGATCGGTGTCGTCGGCGGGATAGTCTTGGTGATGCCGACGACCCGTAAGAGGTCGCGCGACACCTGGTTCATCTTGTGCTGGTCCATGCGGTTCAAAAAGCGCGGCCCCTTGAGCGGCTCGCGCCCCATGAACAGGTTGCGAGCGATGGAGAGCTGCGGCACCAGCGCCGAATCCTGGTAGATCGTCTCGATCTTGTGAGCGATGGCGTCGCTCGCGCTCCTGATCGTCACCGGCTTGCCGCGGATGACGATCTCGCCGCTGGTTAGCGGCACGGCGCCGGAGAGCACCTTTATCAGGGTCGACTTGCCGGCGCCGTTGTCGCCGAGAAGACCGACGATCTCGCGCTCGTTGACGTGAAAGTCGACGCCGTCGAGCGCCATGACGCGACCATAGGACTTGCGGATGTCCTTCATCCTGATCAGGGGCTCGCCCATGGTCTCAGGTCCCCGATTGATGGCGGCGTTCGAGCCAAGAATGCAGCGCCATCATGCCGAGAATGATGGCGCCGATGAAGATGTTGTAGGCGAGGCCCGGAACGCCGATCAGCACGATGCCGTTGCGCATGACGCGTAGGATGAACACGCCGAGCACGGTGCCGATGATGGTGCCGCGGCCGCCGGTCAGCGAGGTGCCGCCGATCACCACCATGGCGATGACTTCGAGCTCGTAGCCGGTGCCGCTGTTGGGATTGGCGGCCGAGGTGCGGATCGAGCTGATGATGCCGGCAAAGGCGGCGAACATGGCCGAGAGGACGAAGAGTATGACCTTGGTGCGCTCGACCCTGACGCCGCGCGCCCGTGCCGCACTGGCATTGCCGCCGGCGGCCTGGATCCAGTTGCCGAACCGGGTCTTGGTCAGCACGTAGCCGAGCGCGATGGCGGCGGCGGCGAACCACAGCAGCGAGAAATAGAACCGGAAGGTTCCGATGTTGAATTCTCCCGCGAGCGCCTCGGTGATCAGCTTGTGGCCGCCGTTCCAGGTGCGTTGCGGGAAGCCGTCGGTGACGAAGAGCGCGGTTCCCCGGACGACGAGGAGCATGCCGAGCGTGACCAGGAAGGAGGGGATCTTGAGAGTGGTGACGAACCAGCCGTTGGCCCAGCCGATGGCGGCCGCCACGACGAGGGCGACCAGGAAGGCGACTTCGAGCGGCATCGCGCCCTGATTGTAGAGCGTCCACATGACGACCGGCGCGAAGCCGAAGACCGAGCCGACCGAGAGGTCGAACTCGCCCGCCGTCATCAACAGCGTCATGGTCAGCGCGATAAGCCCCAGCTCGACGGTGAAGGCGAGCGTGTTGGAGATGTTCAGCGGCGACAGGAAATTATGGTTGAAGGCCCAGAAGACGAAGAGCTCGACGACGAGCAGGACGAAGGGGCCGAATTCGGGCGCGGCGACGAAGCGCCGGAAGGGCGAGCTTTGATCCACGAGGTGGCGGCCTGTTCGGTCTTGAGCATCGTCAGCAAAATCGGCGGACGGTAAAGCGCGGCGACAGAGGGGCGACAACGATTTGGAGACCCCTCATCCGGCTTTCGCGTTCCGCGAAATCCACCTTCTCCCGCAAGGGGAGAGGGACGCCAATCCCGCAGAACGAGGCAAACCTTCTCCCCTTGCGGGAGAAGGTGCCTCTTGCGTCAGCAAGAGGCGGATGAGGGGTCTCAGCCGAATGCCGGGCCTTCCGCGCTACTTGGCCGACAGGATCTTGGCGTAGGTCGGGGCCTTGTCCTTGCCGTAGAGGGCGCCGGTGGTGACGTTGAAGCCGACGGGCGTGCCGTCCGCCGCCAGCGCCGCCATCGACAAGGCCATGTAGCTCGTCGCCTGCGGGTCCTGCCACTGCGCGGCATTGACGTAGCCGTCGAGCACTTCCTGCGTGGTGTCGAGCGAATCGCCCCAGCCGACGACCGGGAGATCGCCGGCCTTCATGCCGACCTGGTCGAATACCCGCTTGATGCTGCCCATGGCCAGGTCGCCCAAACCGATGATCGCCTTGATCTTGCTGCGGTTTGCGGTGAGATAGTCGCTCATGCGGCTGATCACCTCGGCCTGGTCGAGCGTCGTCTCGGTGATCTCCCAGGTGATGTTCAGCGGCTTGAACACCGTGGCGATGCCCTTCTCCTCTTCGACGCCGTAGCTGGCGCCGGGCACTTCCACCGGCATCCAGACGAAGTCGCCGGATTTCACCAGCTTGTGGTCGACGAGGTACTGCGCCCAGCCCTTCCCCACCGCGATGAGGTCGGTGCCCACATAGGCGTTGAAATCGGGCTTCGCGTCGGGGGTGTTGAAGTTGATGACCGGGATGTTGGCGGCCCTGGCCTCCTTGACGACATCGACGAGGCTGCCGGGATCCGGGCTCGTCGTGACGATCGCATCGGCCTTGGCGGCGATCGCGGCGCGGATCGCGTCCTGCTGTGAAGGCACGTCGCCATTGTGGAACGAGGTGTTGACCGTCTGGCCTGTGTCGGCCGCCCATTGCTTCGCCCCGGCCAGGAAATAGGTCCAAACCGGGTCGGCGGGTCCGCCATGCGAGATCCAGTAGAAGGTCTTCGCCTGGGCCGCCATCGGCATGAGCGCGGCGGCCAGCAGGCCCAGCGCAAGGATAGCTCTCTTCAACATCCGGCGTCCTCCCATGACGAGCCGATCGTGACATGCACCGTCGCGAGCGCACGGCGTCCGATCGTCGGTCTCGATATCGCGTCGCCGGCTCGGCGGGATGCCGGGGGACCGGGACGTGTCATTGTTAGGCCGGATAGTGGGCTTTGCCAAATTGCCGGCGCAATCAGACAAGCCATCAGATCGCATCAGATCCGGCTAGATTTTTTCCGGCAGCCGACGCCGCCCTGCGTTACGCTGTCCGACAATCGGTCGAACAAGGCTTGGGAGGTCTCGGCATGGCTGACACGGGCGAGCCGCAGGCGCAGATGCCGGACCAGAAGTCCTATGCGCTCGTCGCGGGCGAGGCGGCGCCGGTCGCGGCACCGGTGCTCGGCTATGAGCCGCCGATGCCGAAGGATAGGTCTGTTCCCATCGGCGTGATCGGGGCTGGCGGCATCAGCGCGGCGCATCTCGATGCCTATCGCAAATTCGGGCTCAACGTGGTCGCCGTCTGCGATCGCCACCTCGACCGTGCGCAAGCCAGGCGCGACGAATATTTTCCGGCGGCCCTCGCCACCGACCGGATCGACGATGTCATCGGCCATCGGGAGATCCGCGTGCTCGACCTGACGCTGCATCCGAAGGACCGGGCGCCTCTCATCGAGCGGGCGCTCGAGGCCGGCCAGCACGTGCTGTCGCAAAAGCCCTTCGTGCACGACCTGGCGGTCGGCGAGGCGCTGGTCGCCTCGGCGGAGCGAAAAGGCCTGCAGCTCGCGGTCAACCAGAACGGCCGCTGGGCGCCGCATATGTCCTATATGCGCGAGGCGGTAGCCGCCGGGCTGGTCGGTGAGGTCACGGCGGTGCGCGTGGCGATCCAGTGGGATCACACCTGGATCGCCGGCACCCGCTTCGCCGAGATGCCCCAGGTCATCCTGGAGGATTTCAGCATCCATTGGTTCGATTTCCTGACGAGCCTCATCGGCGATACCACCGAGACGGTCTTCGCCGCGACCTCCCGCGCCCATGGCCAGACCATCGCGCCGGGCCTGCTGGCACAGGTTCTCGTCGCTTTTCCGGGCGGACAGGCCTCGCTGATCTTCGACGCCAACGCGGCCTTCGGCGCCGCCGACACGACGGTCGTCGTCGGCACCCGCGGCCTCCTGCGCAGCACCGGCCCCGATCTCGGGCGGCAGACGGTGCGGCTTTACACCGCCGAGGGGGTCGCCGAACCGGCGCTCGAAGGTCAATGGTTCAGCGAAGGCTTCGCCGGAACGATGGGCGCGCTGCTCCGCGCCGTCGAGATGGGCCGGCCGCCGATCCATTGCGCGCGGGACAACCTCGCCGCCTTGCGGCTCTGCCAGGCGGCGATCGAGAGCGCGAGCACAGGCGCGGTGGTGCATCTGCGCTGATGGCACCGGAATCGTGATTGAATATGATGGAGACCGAGCTTGAACGCCACGCGCGTAGCGCTACGATGTTTTGAAATATCATGACCCTCATGCTGAGGAGGTCCGTAGGGCCGTCTCGAAGCACGGAAGCCGTCTGCCGTCCTTCGACTCGGATGCTGCGCATCCGGCTCAGGATGAGGACGCGTTGAGTTTCAAGTCCTCTGAGGAACTCGGGAGTTGCGCGAATGGGACCGACCCTGACGCGGCGCGATTACAGCCTGGTCGGCCGCGATTCGGAAGCGGCGGTGGCCAACGGCCTCGCGGCCGCGCAATGGTACAAGACCGACATCCCGCGCAAGCGGATGAAGGACCTGATGCGGCGCTCCGACGGCACCGCCATCCGCGACACGGTCATCTGGCTCGGCGCCTTCGTGGTGTTCGGGACGGGCGGATACCTGACCTGGGGCACCTGGTGGGCGGTGCCCTTCTTCCTCTGCTACGGCGTGCTCTACGGCTCGTCGACGGATTCCCGCTGGCACGAATGCGGCCACGGCACGGCCTTCAAGACGCGCTGGCTCAACGACGCCGTCTACCAGCTCGCCTGCTTCATGATCATGCGCGAGCCGACGATCTGGCGCTGGAGCCACACGCGCCACCACACCGATACGATCATCGTCGGTCGCGACCCGGAGATCGCCGCCATGCGACCGCCGGCGGTGCTGCGCCTCCTCAGCAACATCTTCGCCATCTCCAGCACCTGGAGCACCATCAAGGCGGTGCTGCTGCATGCCGCCGGCCGTCTGAGCGCCGAGGAGAGCACGTTCGTGCCCGAGATGGAGCGCCCGAACGTCTATCGCGTCGCCCGCATTTGGCTCGTCATCCACCTGGCGGTGATCGCGCTCGCGCTCGGGACGCGGTCCTGGCTGCCGCTGATGTATGTGGGAATCCTGCCGTCGATGTATGGCGGCTGGCTCACCATCTATTTCGGCCTGACCCAGCATGCCGGCCTCGCCGACAACGTGCTCGACCATCGGCTGAACGCCCGCACGATCTACATGAACCCGGTCTTTCGTTTCCTCTACTGGAACATGAACTATCACGTCGAACACCACATGTTCCCGATGGTGCCCTATCATCAACTTCCGGCGCTGCACGAGGAGATGAAGGCGGATCTGCCAAAACCCTATGCCAGCACGATCGAGGCCTACCGCGAGATCATCCCGGCGATGATCCGCCAGAGCAGGGACCCCGAATACTACGTGAGGCGCGAACTGCCGCCGACGGCGAAACCGTTTCGTGCCGACCTGCATGGCGATCCGCTGACGGTCGCGGCAGAATAGGTAGGGTTGGCCTGAGATGAACGAGAACCGACGCTTCCACACGCTCGAAGCCGAAGGCATCACGCTCACCTTCGATGCGAGCGCCGGGATGATCCGCAGCCTCGTGATCAGTCGCGACGGGCGGCGGATCGAGCCGCTGCACACCGCGCCCTGGGTCGACGAGCCCGACATCCAGGGTGACGAGACCCTCCCACCGCATCTGAAAGCGTTGTCGGGCGATTTCTTCTGCGCGCCCTTCGGTCTCAACGACGTCGAGCCGGCGCCGATGCATGGCTGGCCCTGCAACGCGCCCTGGACCATGATCGAAACCGCCCGTCTGGCGTCCGGCGGCACGAGGGCGCGCTTCGCGTTGGAGCGGCCGGTATTCGGCGCGCGGCTCGTCAAGGAACTGACGCTGCGCGACCGCCATCCCTTCGTCTACCAGCGCCATGTCTTCACCGGCGGTCGCGGCGCCATCACCGCGGCTCACCATGCGATGACCCGCATGCCCGAGGGTGGGCGCCTCAGCTTCTCGCCCAAGGCCTATGCCGAGACGCCGCCGATGGCGCTCGAAACCGACCCCGCCATGGGCCGCTCGAGCCTGCTCTACCCGTCGCACACCGAAGACCTCGGCGCCGTTCCGCTGGCTGCGGGCGGCACCGCCGACATCCGGGACTATCCGGTGGCGGAGCGGTCGGAGGATTTCGTCATGCTGGTCGAGGCGCCGGGCAATAGGCTCGGCTGGGCGGCAGCCTTGCGCAAGGGCACGCAGGACCTCGTCCTGTCGCTGAAGGACCCTGCCGTCCTGCCGCTGACCCTCCTTTGGATGAGCAACGGCGGGCGCGACTATCGGCCCTGGAACGGGCGCCACACCGGCGTCCTCGGCGTGGAGGAGGCGCGCTGCTATTCGGCGCAGGGCCATGCCGCCTCGGTCGCCGACAATCCGCTGCGCCGGTCGGGAGTCCCGACGAGCTTCGAGCTCGGCGGACTTTTGGAGATCCGTTCGGTGCTGGGTGGCGTCCCGGTCCCCGCTGGCTGGAGCGAGGTCACTGCGGTCGAGCCTGAGGCTGGCATCCTGCACATCGCCGACCGGTCGGGCGCGGCGATGATTGTCGGCTACGATGCCGCCTTCCTGTTTCCGCAAGTCGCCTGAGCCAGCCCATGCAGAGCCTCATCGTCCTCCAGTCCCTCTGGGCCATGGAGCGCCGCCACACCGACGGCGTCGAGCCGACGCTCGAGGCCAATGTGGCCAAGATCGCCGAGGCCGGTTTCGACGGCGTCAGCGCGCCCTGGACGGACCGCGACGACGTTCGCCACCTCGTCGGCTGCATGCAGGGGACCGGCATGGTGGCGGAAGGCATGTGCTTTCCAAAGACCATCGACGAGCTGAAGCCGGTGCTCGACATCGCGAGCGAATTCAAGGTGCATCACCTGAACCTCCAGGGCGACGTGCGGCCGCGCCGGCTCGAGGACGGGCTCGCGCTGATCGAAGGCTGGCATCGGCTGGCCGAGGAGGTCGACTTTCCGGTTTATGTCGAGACGCACCGCGACCGGCTGACGACCGACCTCTACTACACGCTCGACCTCATCGACCGCTTCCCCGATCTGAGGCTGCTCGCCGACCTGTCGCATTTTCTAGTCGGACGCGAATTCGCCTATCCGGTGAGCCAGGAGGACCATGCCCTCATCCACCGTATCCTCGACCAGAGCTGGGCGTTTCACGGCCGGGTGGCGTCGCGCGAGCAGGTGCAAGTCGAGATCGCCTTCCCGCATCACAAGATCTGGGTCGACCTCTTCGCCGGCTGGTGGGACTACGGGTTTCAGAGCTGGCGCCGCCGCGCCGGCCCCGACGACGTGCTCTCCTTCACCTGCGAGCTCGGCCCAAAACCCTATGCGATCACCGGCCAGGACGGCAATGACACGACCGACCGCTGGGCCGAGGCCTTGACGCTCAAGGTTTTGGCGCAGGATCTCTGGACGGGTTCGACCCCGAGTTCCTGAGCCCGGCGCAGCATTTCAGACGACGTCGAAGCCGAGTATCGATGACGAGGTCGCGCTGTGGCAGCCGGTCCAATATTTGGATCAGCGCGGCGCGTGCAGCCCGATGTCGATGATCAGAGGCCGCGCGGCCTCGAAGGCGGCCTGGAGGGCCGCTTCGCTGCGGAAGGGCGGAGACAGCGGCCGCCCTTCGACGGCGAGCGCCAGACGGGACGTGCCGAACGGCCAGGGATCGATCACGATCTCGTCGGGCCGGTCCCGACACGGACGAAGGACGAGTGTACGCCGGGCACCACCTCGCCCGGGAACGTTGCCGATCGTCGCCTCCCGGTCGAGACCCCAGCAGGCGTGTAGCGAAATGGCGTCGAGCGTCGCAACCAGCAGCCGGTTACGCTCGACGGCGTCGTCCGTGGCGGATGCCGCGGTCCGCGGGTCGGCCCGGAGGGACGCCAGAACGGCGCTCTGAAAGGAATGCTGCTCGTCGAGGAAGCGGCGCGCGGCCGCCGCATCCGCCGGCGCGGCCTTGCCCATGTCGAACTTCTCCGAATAGATCGTCGTGCCATGCAGCGAGACGAGCAGCGCCGGATAGCGCCCGAGGGTCGCCGCGCGTCGGACCCCGTCCGCCCAGAACAGCGTATGCTCGACCGCCGGCACGTCCCAGAACTGCATCGGCATACCGGTCTCAGGCAGGAAGCCGGGCTGCTGATCGCGCTCCTGCCAGCCGATGTCGTGCTGCTCGACCCCGAGACATACGGCCTCGAAGGGCTCGGGGCGATCGAACTCCGCATTGCCCCAGGCGCGCGCCAGCTCTCCCGCGAGCCAGGCATGAGCCGGCTGCGGAATGAGGATCAGGCCCGGGTCGTTCTTGCGCAACAACATGGA
Organism: Lichenihabitans sp.; assembly: GCA_965277115.1. Classification (GTDB taxonomy): domain Bacteria; phylum Pseudomonadota; class Alphaproteobacteria; order Rhizobiales; family Beijerinckiaceae; genus Lichenihabitans. The sequence goes on from CBDIBY010000010.1 coordinate 92,381, forward strand.
AGCGTCTCCTGGCCAGGGTAATCGCATTTGGATCAAAGCCCGCCGGATGGTGTTATTTTTCCTTCCCCGGCGACGGGGAAGGTGGCGCCCGCAGGGCGGAGGGGGCGATCTCGGATGGAGAGCCCCATCCGTCCCGGCTCCGCCGGTCCACCTTCCCCGTTCGGGGAAGGATTTTTGCGCCTGTACAGGTCATGATTTCAAATGCGATCACCCTGGCCTCCTGGCGCGACAACGCCCGAATGCTGGGATGGGTCGCCGCCCTTCCGCCAGGGCGCGCGATGCCGACAGGAACGGCTTGCCGGGGTAGGCCTGCCCCCACTATGACCATGATCGAAGCCGCGCCCGATCGAAGCCGGTCAAGCGGGAGGAGATGGCGTGAAGACGAAGAAGCTCATCAACGACCCCAAGCTCATCGTCGAGGAGATGCTGGAGGGGATCCTCGCCGCCCATCCGAAACACGTGCGGCAATTGCCGCATTCGCCGCGCTCGCTCGTCGCCGTCGACGGCCCGCGCCAGGGCAAGGTCGGCATCGTGGTCGGCGGCGGCTCCGGCCACGAGCCGACCTTCCTCGGCTTCGTCGGCAAGGGGCTCGCGGATGCGGCGGCGATCGGCAACGTCTTCGCCTCGCCGCCGCCCGACCCGATCTACGAATGCGCCAAGGCGGTCAACGGCGGCAGGGGCGTGCTCTTCGTCTTCGGCAATTATGCCGGCGACGTGATGAATTTCGAGATGGCGGCCGAACTCGCCGCCATGGATGAGATCGAGGCTCGCATCGTCGTCACCACCGACGACATCGCCTCGGCGCCGCTTGACGAGCGCGAGAAGCGGCGCGGGGTCGCCGGCAATTTCTTCGTCTTCAAGATCGTCGGCGCCGCGGCCGACAGCATGCTCGACATCGACGAATGCGAGCGCCTCGCCCGCAAGGCGAACGAGCGCACCTTCACGGTCGGCGTGGCGCTCGGACCCTGCTCGCTGCCGCAGACGCTGACGCCGAATTTCGAGATCGGCGAGGACGAGATGGAGATCGGCATGGGCATCCATGGCGAGCCGGGCGTGTCGCGCGAGCCGCTGAGGAGCGCCGATGCAGTGACCGACGACATCATGGACCGCATCTTCGCCGAGATGCCGGCCGAGCGCGGCGCCAAGGTCGCGGTGCTGGTCAATTCGCTCGGCTCGACCCCGCTGATGGAGCTTTATCTCCTCAACCGCCGCGTCAAGCAGCGGCTCGACGAGCGCGGCATCGCGGTCCATGCCACCTGGGTCGGCAATTACTGCACCTCGCTCGAAATGGCCGGTGCCTCGATCACCCTGATGCTGCTCGACGACGAACTGACGCCGCTCCTCGACCGCCCCTGCGACTGCGCCATGTTCCGGGCGGGCTGAGTCCATGACAGATGTGAACACGGCGAAGCTGATCACCCTCTTCGGCCGCATAGCCGAGGCGATCGAGGCCGACAAGGACCGGCTGTCGAGGCTCGACGGCGTGATCGGCGACGGCGACCATGGCATCACCATGTCGATCGGCTTCTCCGCCGTCACCGAGGCATTGGCCAAGCTCGGCGCCGAGGCCGACCCCACCATCGTGTTCAACACCGCGGCGAAGAGCTTTCTCAATGCGGTCGGTGCTTCCTCCGGTCCGCTTTATGCGACGGCCTTCCTGCGAGCCGGCGCCGCCGTCAAGGGCAAGCCGAGCCTCGACCGGGACGCATTGGTCGAGGTCCTCGCGGCCATCACCAAGGGGATCCAGGATCGCGGCAAGGGCCTGCGCGGCGACAAGACCATGCTCGACGCCTGGATGCCCGCGGTCGATGCGATGCAGGCGGCCCAGGCGGAGGGCAAGGGTCTCAAAGCCTGTTTCGTGGCGGCGGTCGCAGCGGCGGAGGCCGGAGCCGAGGCCACCAAGGACATGGTGGCCTCCAAAGGTCGCGCATCACGCCTGGGAGAACGCGCCCGAGGTCATCTCGACCCCGGCGCCGCCTCGGCGGTCGTGCTGCTCAAGGCCATGGCGGACGGGCTGGCCTGAGGTCGGGCCGCCATCCCTGTCCGTCCGTCCGAAACCGCCCCGAAAAGCAACTCGGGACAAGGCAATCTATTGCGCCTCCACCCCCTGCGCCTTGTAGAAATACGACGGTACTTTCACGACCGTCGAGGCGGTGGGCGCTGCCGGAGCCGCCTGCTGTGCCGCCGGTCGCTGCGCCGGAGCCATGAAGCTATCGGCCGGCGCAGTCGCGGAATATTGGCCGTAGGTGCCCTGGGGACCCGCATCGAGCCGGTGGCCCCTGGACATCTGGCCATCGTAACCCATCGTCTGCGCAAAGACCGTGCAGGTCGACAGTACCAATACAGCTGCAGCTGTGCCAGTGAGAAGCTTGGTGCGCATTCTTAAACTCCCGTTTAATATTATACCTGCCTCGATATAATGGACCTAATATTCGAACGATATTGTTCCAGAGACTATTTTACATACCTGCCATGCATTAGAATCATGGCCTAGAAATTGAAGACGCAGCGACCGTTCTTGCCGGGATCGCGACGGGCAACAATCGCGGTGAGCGGACAGCGAACCTTCGCGGCAACCAGTTCAGCTTCGGGCAAACTTCGCGTGACTACCATGGCTGCAAATTCCTTGACGGAGGACGCCAGGTTTCGAGGACGGCAACACCTCGCCATAAATGCTGATGCAGGAGCACGCCATGACCACCGTGGTCTATCGAGACGGAACGCTGGCCGCCGACAGCTTGCTGGTCTAGGGCTCGATCAAGTGCCCCGAAGGCATGAACAAGCTCGTCATGGGCAAGACCCATCCCGTCATTTACGCCATGGCCGGCAAGATCTCGGCGCTGGCCGCCACCGTCCGCCTCATCGAGGCCATGACGGTCGCTCCCTGGGACGGCGGCGAATTCCCGATCCGCCCTCCACTGGATGCCAACAGCGAGCTCGTGGCCTTCCACCGTGACGGCCGTATCTTCTCCTTCGAGACAGACGGCCTCTGGTTCGAGCCGGCCGAGGTTCCCTTCATGGCGCTCGGCTCCGGAGCCAAGGCCGCGCTCGGCGCGCTCCATATGGGCGCCGGCGCGGTGCGAGCCGTCGAGATCGCCTGCCTCACGGATGCCTATACGGGTGGCCCGATCGTCGCCATGCGGCTGAGCGATATCCCTGCGGATCGCGACGATATCGGAGTTCCTGGCGCGGTCGTGGCGCGCCTGGTGGCTTGATTTGGTTGGTGCGTGGCTCCCTTGCGGCTTTATCTTACGAGATTGGCGCCCTTCTCCCCTTGCGGGAGAAGGTGCCTTACCACGGGCAAGGCGGATGAGGGTGGCTAAGCGTGGCGACCAGCAGAACGTCATAGCAGCCCCGTCAGGCCTCTTCCTCGATCTGCACCTGGGCGATAGCGACGGCGCCCCCGTTCAGCCTCGCGGCAAGCGCATGCCCGGCCGCGACCGCGCAGAGGCACAAGGCGACCGATGCGAGGATGTTGAAGCAGGCCCTTCCCACCGCATCGCCGCGCAGCAGGTCCAGGGTCTGCAGGCTGAACGAGGAAAAAGTCGTGAACCCTCCGCAAAAGCCGACCATCACGAAGAGCCGGATATTCTCGGACACCGGAAAGCGGCCGTGCGCCAGCGTCAGCGTGCCGAAGAACCCGATCACGAAGGAGCCTGCGACATTGATCAGGATCGTGCCCCAGGGAAGGCTCTGGCTGATCGGCGCGGCCAGGATGCCGACGGCGTAGCGCGCCAGGGTGCCGAGCGCCCCGCCGGCCGCCAGAAGCAGATAGGTCGCCATTCGTATAGCCTCCGACCATTGTGCGTGTCGGAGACAAGCCCCCACACGCGTCAGATACGCTGTGCAGGAGTCATCAGCCGCAGAGCATGATGCCGAAAACTCGGCACAGGTTGTCGCGCGATATCATGCTCTGTCGTATCAGATAGTGATCATCGATTTTGGATCGATTCGATCCAAAATCATGGTGATCTCGGGGCGGTTCAAGGCGGAACCCCATCGCCTGGGGACGCACCGCCGCAGCGGCCGCTGTGGTTTCACGGCGGTCAGGTGCCCTCGTAGCGCACCGTCGTCATCATGCCGGCTTCCATGTGGTAGAGGTTATGGCAGTGGAAGGCCCAATGGCCGGGATTGTCCGCGTCGAAGGCTATCGTGACGCTGGTGTTCGGGGGCACCAGCACCGTGTCGCGCATGGCGCCGGCAAAGCGCCGGCCGTCGATCGCCACGACCTGGAACCTATGCCCGTGCAGGTGCATGGGATGAGCCATCGTGGTCCGGTTGACCATCACCAGTTCGACCCGCTCGCCTGCGGCGACGCCGAGCGGCCGATCCTCGCCATAGGCCTTGCCGTCGAGGCCCCAGACATAGCCGGCCATGCTGCCCGTCAGGGCGACCCGGTGAGTCCGGTCCGCCGCCGTGGCCGCCAGCGGTGTCACCGCCCGCAACGCCCGCTCAAGGCGAAGGTTCAGCGGCAGCGCGGCCGAGGCGGATTGACTCTTTAGCTTCTCGACCCGCGCCCTGGCGGTCGCCAGAATGAGGCCGGTGCGCATCCGCTCGCCTTCGAGGGTGGCGAAGATCGGCGTCACCGTCTGGCCCTTGCCAAGGTCGATGGCAAGGTCGAGGCGCTGGGCGATCGCGATCGGGAAGAGCGAACCCGCCACCGGCCGCACCGCATGGCCGTCGACCGCGACGAGCAGCGCCTTGACCGGTCCGAGGTCGATCATGAAATTGCTGGATGCCGCGGCATTGATGATGCGCAAGAGCAGGCGGCCGCCGGGCTCGACGCGCACCACCTGCGGATCGGCCAGGGTGCGGTCGTTGGCGAGGAAGGCGTCGTAGGCGACGTCGTTGAGATCCATCGCCATTCCGGCCATGCCGCTCATTCCGGCCATGCGATGGCCGGTCGAAGCATGGCCCATCCCGGGCATCGCCTTCATACCGGAGGCGGCGGCTTTCGGATGCCGCAATGTGTCGAAAATCTCCTTCGGCGTCCTGAAGGAAAAGTCGTGCAGCATCAGCACGACCTCCTGCCGGTCGTCATGCGCGGCACGGTCGTGGACGATCAGCGGGGCAGAGAGCAGCACCTGCTCCTGCAGGCCCTGGTGCGAGTGCATGAAATAGGTGCCCGGAAAGGCGAGCGGAAAGTCGTAGTCCGCCGTGCCACCGGGCGGGATCGGCGGTCCGGAGATGCCGGGCACTCCGTCCTGCCGGTAGGGCGGCATGAGGCCGTGCCAATGGATGAGCGTGTCCGTACCGATGTCGTTGCGGAGCCTCACTCGGAACGGCGTTCCGACGGACGTGGATAAACCGGCGGTGCCGTTGGGTTGCGTGAGGCCGAAGACCGAGGCAGCGCGCCCGTTCACCTCCAGCGTGCGGCGGCCGGCGGTGAGCACGACGGGCGGGGCTTCGGCGGCGCGGCCGAGAGTCGGTGCGACGAGCGCCGCCACCGTGCCGGCGAATCCGGCCAGAACCTGCCTGCGGTCCACGATCATGATGTTCTCCGTCGTACACGCGTTGCAGTTCACGGGGTTCCGAACAGCCGTGGGCCATAGTGAGCGACCGCCTCAGCCGAGGCCCGTTCCGGCCGGTCGTCCTCGTCGGTCGCGGCGAGGTCATCGATGATCGGGCACTCCGGCCGGCCATCTCCGCCGCATTGCTCGGCGAGCGCCGCCAGTGTCCGGGCCATCGCCTGAAGCTCGGCGATCTTCTTCCGCAGCCCGGCGACGTGCTCCATAGCCAGCGCCTTGACCTGCGCGCTGGCCCGGCTCCGGTCCTGCCACAGGGCGAGCAATTCGGCGATCTGCTCGACCGAGAAGCCAAGGTCTCGCGCCCGGCGAATGAAGCGCAGACTATGCACGTCGGTCTCGGTGTAATGCCGGTAGCCGCTCGGCGAGCGCTCAGCCTTGCGGATGAGGCCGGTCTCCTCGTAGTAGCGGATCATCTTGGCCGACACTCCCGACGCCCGGGCCGCCTCTCCGATATTCATGGCAGGTCTCGTCATTCGGCGGCCGCGAGCACGCCCGCCGGGCGCCGAGCCGCCTTGGCAGCGTGGCTTGTCGCGGCATGCGGCGCGAAGCCGTGGAGCCGCAGCGCATTGGACACGACGAAGACGCTGGAGAGCGCCATCGCCCCGGCCGCCAGGACCGGCGACAAAAGCGGGCCACCGACGAGGACGAGCGCCCCCGCCGCGACCGGGATCAGTGCCGCATTGTAGGCGAAGGCCCAGAAGAGATTCTGTCGGATGTTGCGCATCACGGCGCGCGACAGCGCGACCGCTTTGACGACGCCGTCGAGATCGTCCGCCATCAGCACGACATCGGCGCTCTCGATGGCGATGTCGGTGCCGGTTCCGATGGCGATCCCGACGTCGGCCGCCGCGAGCGCCGGCGCGTCGTTGATGCCGTCCCCGACGAAGGCGATCCGACCGTCCGCTCGCAACCGCCGCAAGGCATCCACCTTGCCGGCCGGCAGCACATCCGCCGCCACCTCGCCAATACCGAGCCGGCGAGCGACGGCCCGGGCCGTTGCGGCATTGTCGCCGGTGACCATCGCGACCCGCAGCCCGAGAGCCCGGAGCGCCTTGATAGCGGCGAGCGCACCGTCGCGGATCGGATCCGCCACCGCCAGCAGGGCGGCCGGGCGCCCGTCGACCGCCACGTAGAGCGGGCTTTTACCCTCCTCCGCCAGCCGCGCCGCATCTGCAGAAAAGGCGCTCGTGTCATGGCCGAGTTGCGCCATGAAGCGATCGGCGCCGATCTCGACACGATGCCCATCCACGCGCCCTGAAAGACCGAAGCCGGGCACGGCCTCGACATCGTCGACTGAAGCGAGCCGGATCCGGCGCTCGGCCGCTGCCCCGACGATCGCCGAGGCGAGCGGATGCTCCGACCTCGTCTCGAGCGCTGCCGCGAGACCCAGGACGGCATCGTCATCGAAGCCTTCCGCCGCCACCAGATCGGTGAGGCGCGGACGGCCCTCCGTCAACGTGCCGGTCTTATCGAACGCCACCGTCTTGATGCCGTCGAGCGCCTGGAGCGCATCGCCTCGGCGGAACAGGACGCCAAGTTCCGCGGCCCGCCCGGTTCCGACCATGATCGAGGTCGGCGTCGCGAGCCCCATGGCGCAGGGACAGGCGATGATCAGCACCGCGACGGCGTTGACGAGGGCGAGCGGTAGCGAGGGCGCAGGCCCAAAGACCAGCCAGGCCAGGAAGGTCGTCGCCGCCAAGGCCATGACGGCGGGCACGAACCAGGCAGTCACCCGGTCGACCATCGCCTGGATGGGCAGCTTGGTGCCTTGCGCCTCCTCGACGAGCCGCACGATACGCGCCAGCACGGTGTCGGCACCAACGCCTGTGACGCAAAAATCGAAGCTTCCGGTCGTGTTGACGGTGCCGCCGACGACCGTGGCCTTCGCCGCTTTGGCGACCGGGGCCGGCTCGCCGGTCAGCATGCTTTCATCGACGAAGCTCGATCCCGCCACGACCGTGCCATCGAGCGCGACGGTCTCGCCCGGACGCAGGCGGACGACATCGCCCACGGCGAGGTCGCCGACCGGAACCTCGGTCTCGCGTCCGTCACGCAGCACGCGGGCCGTCTTCGGCGCCAATGCGACGAGGCGCCGGATCGCCTCGCCGGTGCGGCCCTTCGCCCGCGCTTCGAGAAAGCGCCCGACAAGGATCAGCACGACCACCAGCGCCGCGGCTTCGAAATAGACATGGGCCGTGCCGAGCGGGAACAGTCCTGGCACGGCGGTCGCCGCGAGGGAGTAGAGGTAGGCGGCACCTGTGCCGAGCGCGACAAGGGCATTCATGTCGGGATGGCCGCGCAGCAGTGCCGGCACGCCCGTTCGGAAGAAGCGCCGACCCGGCCCCGCGAGGACGAGGCCGGCGAGCACCGCCTGGATCGTCCAGCTCGCCCGAAGCCCGATCGTGCCGACGATGAGATGGTGCCAGGCCGGAACCAGATGGGCGCCCATCTCCATGACGAAGAGCGGCGCGGCCAGAACCAGGCCGATGACGAGGTCGCGTCGCAACGCTGCCGTCTCGGACTCGCGCCCAGCCGCCCGGCTGTCACCGGTCTCCGGCGCGATCGCCCGTCCCTCGTAGCCGGCCGCGGCGATAGCGTCCCGGAGACCGGCATCGTCGACGGTTCCGGCATAAGCGCGGACCGTCGCCCGACCGGTCGCCAGGTTGACGGAGGCAGAGACGACGCCGGCGACGCCCTTCAGCGCGCGCTCCACCCGGCCGACGCAGGAGGCGCAGGTCATCCCCTCGATCGCGATCGTGATCGTTCGTTCGGGGACCGAGAAGCCCGCGCCTTCGACGGCGCCGATGACCGCTGCCGCATCGGGCGCGCCGGCGAAATGAACTGTCGCGCGGCCGGTAGCGAGATTGACGGAGGCCTCGGTGACGTCGGGACGCGCACGAAGCGCTGCCTCGAGATGACGGACGCAGGAAGCGCAGGTCAGACCCGTGACCTCCACGGTCATGGAGGAACCGGCGCCCGAATCGGCAGCTTTGGTCGGCGAAGATACGAGTCTCACGGTAGCACGCTCCTGAGAAGACCCTCATCACATAGGGCTTCCAACGATGGGAAGGTCAAGACCCGTTTCGTCTCGCCGCCTGCGGAGCGGAAAAGGTGGAATTCGCGGAGCGCGAAGGCCGCGTGAGGGCTAGATTGAGATGTCGCCAGGCAAAAACGGGCCCTGTCATGTCGGATCTCTCCTGCTTCCAACTCACCGGCCGCGTCGCTCTCGTCACCGGTGCGAGCCGGGGCATCGGCCAGTCGATCGCGGACGGGCTCGCCAGGGCTGGCGCGTCGCTGGCGGTCACCAGCCGGTCGCGCTCCTCGCTCGATGCAACCCTTGCCAGGCTGGCGGCGCTCGATGCACCCGCCCATCCGATCGAGCACGATGCCTGCGCGGCCGGGAGCTGCGAACAGGCGGTCGTCGAAACCGTCGGCCGGTTCGGCCGGATCGACATCCTCGTCAACAATGCCGGCACGGAGGAGGTCCGGCCTTCGCTCGATGTTGACGAGGCGCTCTGGGACCGCATCCTCGACACCAACCTCAAGGGCGCCTTCTTCTGCGCCAGGGCCGCGGCGGCGCGAATGAAGGAGAGCGGTCGGGGTGGCGCGATCATCAACCTCTGCTCGCTCACCTCCGAGGTCGGCGTGCCGGGCGCCGTACCCTATGGATCGTCGAAATCCGGCCTCCTCGGCATGACGCGGGCGCTGGCGGCCGAATGGGCGCCCTACGGCATCCGCGTCAACGCCATCGCGCCGGGCTATTTCCGCACCGCCATGACGGAGGTTTTCTACCGGGACGAGACCTGGCAGCGCGCCATGCTCGCCAAGATCCCGCAGGCGCGATTCGGCGAGATGGGCGACCTTCAGGGCGCGGCGGTGTTCCTGTCCTCCGCCGCCTCCGCCTATGTCACAGGCCAGTGTATCGCGGTCGACGGCGGCTATCTGGCCTCGATCTGAGAGGTAGGGGCTGGCGAGGCGGGTGCATCGGCGCGCGATCCTTGCGCGCCTGCTGCCGACAATATCTGCACCCTGAACCGGGCGAGACGCTAGCTCTCGGTCCTGCGCGACGGTATGGACTTCTTCCGCGATGATGCAACACGGCTCGAAGGGGAACCCTCCAATGCAGGTCCAACTTGGGAAATTCATGCGCACGGCGGCTTTCGCGGCGACGGCCGGCCTGATGCTTGTCGCGACGGCTCCCGCCAACGCGGCGGAAGCGATACCGACCACGCCCGAGGCGGGCAACTTCAAGCTCGGCATCGAGCCCTGGCTCGGCTACGGGCAATGGTATGTCGCGGCCAAGAAGGGCGTCTTCGCCAAGCAGGGCCTCGCCGGCGTCGACATCGTGAACTTCACTGAGGACAAGGACATCAATGCGGCGCTCGCCAGCGGTCGGCTCGACGGCGCCAATGTCGCCACCCATACGGCGATGGGGATGGTCGCGGCCGGCCTGCCGATCAAGATCGTCATGCTGCTCGATTTCAGCCTGAGCGCCGACGCGATCATCGCCGGCAAGGACGTGAAGACCGTCGCCGATCTCAAAGGCAAATCGATCGCCTTCGAGCAGGGCACGACGAGCGACATCCTGCTCAACTACGCGCTGGCCAACAACGGCATGTCGATGGCCGACGTCAAGCAGGTGCCGATGCCGGCGGCCGACGCCGGCGGCGCGCTGATCGCCGGCCGGGTGCCGGTCGCCGTCACCTACGAGCCTTATATCTCCGCGGCGCGCAAGCAGGACCCGAACCTGAGCCTGCTGTTCACCGCCGGCAAGGACCCTGGCCTCGTCAGCGATGTGCTGGTGATCCGCGACGACGTCATCAAGTCCAAGCCCGGCCAGGTGCTGGCGCTGATGAAGGCCTGGGGCGAGGCCCTCGACGACTACAAGGCCAATACGGCGGCGGATCGCAAGATCATCGCCGATGCGGTGGGCTCGCCGCCCGACGACCTCGCCACCGCCTTCGACGGCGTGCGCTACTATTCGCTCGAGGAGAACAAGCAGGCGCTCGCAGGCGACTTCAGGACCAAGACCTTCGCCGACGTGCTCAAGGCCGCCAAGCAGGCCAAGCTCGTCACCAAGGACGTGACGCCGGACCAGATGATCGACACCGACTTCGTCGACGCGATCAAATAATCTTGCGGTGTCATAAACACGATCGTCAGCTCCGCTAGCCTCAATTTCCCTCATCCTTGCTGTGTCATAAGTCGAAAAACGGCCTTCATTTTGAGTGGCTACTTGCGTAGCAAGCCGAGTGATCGAGGGCATCGGGCCTCACCGGCGTCGTTTGCAACGCAGTAGGACTAAAAATGTCGCAAGACGAGGGAACCGTCTCCGGGCCCTTCCGATCACTCTCCTGGCGTAGCCCCGCAAACCGCTATGGAATTGTAGGCCCTGCTGAGCTACATCGAGTGTATCCGTGGCGGCAGGAGAGCTAGCGGCTATCGAGGCGGTGACCGGAGGGTGCGAGAGTTGCAAAACAACAGAATTCGATTCGAACACACGTTCCTGGAAGGAATTGGGCGGTTCGTCGTGACGTCTCCGGACGTCAAGGGTTTCCACATCACGGGCGCGACCCTTGCCGAAGCGGAGCGTGATGCCCTTGCGATGCTGTCGCTGCTTCGGGACAAGGGACTGCTGCCTCACCCTGGCTCGCTTATGGCGGTTGAATTCGAAGCGGTCTGAAGGTGATCTATTGCGTTACCTTCGAGGAGGTTGTTGATCATTTGAAAGCAAATGGTTTCGCTTTCGTCGGCACCGCTGAACCGAATATGCTGTTCTCTGGAGGCGGCGCGATCGTCACGCTGCACCAGCCGAACCAACATGGTGATATCACCTTGATCGAAATTGAGAGCGCGTTCGATGCGGCCGGACTCACCGTGCCAGCTTTCGATCTACATTGGTGTGATTAGGGGATCCCTCGTCCTGAACGGAGCCGGCTTGAGAGCGGGACGCTATGTCGTCCGATCGCCAGGACGGTGCTGCGCGGAGACTCCGCAATGTCAACTCTGACCGATCCGGCCGGCACGGCCTCGCCCAACCGGTCCGTCACGCCGCTGCCGCGGCGATCCAAGACCGGCGGGGCGCGCCGCGGCGCGTTCCGCATCGGCGCGGGGCTGAGCCGCGCCGCCTATCTGGGCATCGCGGTCGCGGTCTTCGCGGGCCTCGGCGCACTGTGGTGGGCCGCCACCGCCTCCGGTCTCGTCAAGCCGATCTTCCTGCCGGCGCCGCAGGCCGTGTGGAGCCGCATGGTCGAGCTCGGCACGGACGGGACGCTCTGGGCCGACGCCGCCATCAGCATCTACCGGATGCTCGCCGGCTTCGCCATCGCCTCCGCCATGGCGATCCCGATCGGGGTGCTCATCGGCTGCTTCAGGCCGTGGGAGGCGGCGGTCGAGCCGCTCGTCGACTTCGTGCGCTACATGCCGGTCGTCGCCTTCGTGCCGCTCTCCATCCTGTGGGCCGGGACGAGCGACGGGCAGAAATTCCTGATCATCTGGATCGGCACCTTCTTCCAGCAGGTCCTCATGGTGATGGACAACGTCAAGCGCGTGTCGCCCGATTTCGTCGGGCTCGGCCGCACGCTCGGCCTGTCGGAATCGCGCATCGTGGCCCGCATCGTCATCCCGTCCTCGCTCCCCGGCATCTGGGACACGCTGCGCATCTCGATCGGTTGGGCCTGGACCTGGCTCGTGCTCGCCGAGCTCGTCGCCGCGACCTCGGGCCTTGGCTACCGGATCACGGTATCGCAGCGCTATTTCCAGACGCAGACGATCATCGGCTACATCCTCTTCCTCGGCATCCTCGGGCTGGTCACCGACCAGGGCATGAAAGCGCTGGAGCGGGTGCTGTTCCGCTACGAGGCAAGGCGCTGAGATGGACGAGCCGAAGCTCCGGATGGCGTCGCTCAATAAGCGGTTCCCGTCGAAGACGGGACCCCTCCAGGTCCTAAGCGAGATCAATATCGATCTGGCCGACAACGAGTTCGTCTCGCTCGTCGGCACGTCGGGCTGTGGCAAGAGTACGCTGCTCTCGATCGTCGCCGGGCTCGAGGATTTCGACGACGGCGTGCTCCTTTCGGACGGCCGCCCGATCACCGGCCCGGGCCTCGACCGCGGCGTGGTGTTCCAGTCCTACACGCTGCTGCCCTGGCTGACGGCGCTGCAGAACGTCGAATTCGCGCTGCGCGCCGCGGGCCTGGCGAAATCCGAGATCCGGGCCGTCGCCCGGCGGCATATCGAACTCGTCAAGCTCGGGAAATTCGCCGATGCCTATCCGTCACAGCTCTCGGGCGGCATGAAGCAGCGGGTGGCGATCGCCCGCGCCCTGTCGTACCGCCCGAAGATGCTGCTGATGGACGAACCCTTCGGCGCGCTCGACGCCTTGACCCGGCACCAGATGCAGGAACTGCTGACCCGCATCTGGGAGGAGCATCGCCTGACCGTGCTCTTCGTCACCCACGACGTCGAGGAGGCGGTCTATCTGTCCGATCGCATCCTGGTCATGAGCATCGGCCCAGGACGGATCCGCGAGACGTTCCACGTCGGCCTGGCCCGGCCGCGCCGCCAGGACATGATCGCCTCGGCCGAGTTCATCGACCTGCAGCGGCAGGTCATCACCTCGATTCGCGAAGGGTCCCTGCTGGAAGACGCGGAGATCTGACCCGGCGAGCCCACCCTCCGAGGAGCACAGTCCCATGTCCGACACCTGCAGCCTGCACGACCTCGCCGCTTTCGGCCCGGAGGAGCGAGCGGCGCTGCTGAAGCGCTCGGAGACCGATCTCGCGAGCTTCACCGAGCGCGCCCGGCCGATCATCCACGCCGTCAAGCAGGAGGGCGACTCGGCGCTGGTGCGCTTCGCCCGCGAACTCGACAAGGCCGAGGTGAAGAGCGGCGCGCTCAAGGCTACGGAGCAGGAGTTCGACGAGGCCTTCGGCATGGTCGACGAAGAGGTGATCGAGGCGATCCGTTTCGCCATTGGCAATATCCGGGTCTTCCACGAGGAGCAGCGTCCGGAGCCGATGTGGATGAAGGAGATCCGGCCCGGCGCCTTCGCGGGCGACCGCTGGACCCCGATCTCGTCCGTCGCGCTTTATGTGCCGCGCGGCAAGGGCGCCTTTCCGTCGGTGACGATGATGACCGCGGTGCCCGCTGTGGTGGCCGGCGTCCCGGACATCGCCATCTCGACGCCGCCGACGGCCGATGGCAGGGTCGATGCCGCGACACTCGTCGCCGCCCGGCTCGCAGGCGTCTCGACCGTCTACAAATGCGGCGGCGCCCAGGCCGTCGCCGCGGTCGCCTACGGGACCGAGACCGTGAAGCCGGCCCTCAAGATCGTGGGGCCGGGCAGCCCCTGGGTGGTGGTGGCCAAGCGCCTGCTCGCCGACGTCATCGACATCGGCCTGCCGGCCGGCCCGTCGGAAGCGATCATCTTCGCCGACGGGACGATCGACGGGCGCCTCGCTGCCATGGACGTGCTGATCGAGGCCGAGCACGGCCCGGATTCCTCCGCCTATATCGTGACCCACAGCCGGGCGGTGGCCGAGGCGGCGCTGGCAGCGCTCCCCCGCCTTCTGGCCAAAATGACGCAGTACCGCGCCGACTTCGCCAGAACCGTGCTGAGCGGCAAACGCGGCGGCGTCGTCCTCACCCGCTCGCTCGAGGAGAGCTACCGCTTCATCAACGACTACGCTCCGGAACACCTCGAGATCCTGTCGGCCGAGCCCTTCGCCCATCTCGGCTCGATCACGGAAGCGGCCGAGATCCTCATGGGGCCGCATACGCCCGTGACGCTCGCCAATTTCGTGCTCGGCCCCAACGCGGTACTGCCTACCAGCCGCTGGGCGCGCACCTGCGGTCCGCTCTGCGTGACCGACTTCATGAAGCGATCGTCGGTCGGCTATGTCACGTCCGCCGCCTATTCCGGACTGGCGCACCACGCCCGCAAACTCGCCCGGTACGAAGGGTTCAGCTCGCACGAGAACGCCGTCTCGGAACTGCGCGACGAGATCCTTCGCGGCGCCGGGGGCTGAGCGCTCGGAACTCGCCCTCGAGAGGCGCGGACTCTGTCCATCTATTCCGCCGGGACCGGCAGCGCTTTGACGCGCCGTCGCCGTGCCAGGCGCGACAGCCGCGCCATGCCGAGATAGATGATCGGCGTGGTGTATAGCGTCAGCACCTGGCTCAGGATCAGGCCGCCGATGATGGTGACGCCGAGCGGCCGGCGCAGTTCCGCCCCGACGCCCACGCCGAAGGCCAGCGGCATGGCGCCGAACAGCGCTGCCAGGGTCGTCATCAGGATCGGCCGGAAGCGTTCGAGACAGGCCGCATAGATGGCGTCGCGCGGCGACAGGTTCTGGCCGCGCTCGGCACTTATGGCAAAATCGACCAGCATGATGCCGTTCTTCTTGACGATGCCGATGAGCAGGATGATGCCGATGAAGGCGATCACCGTCAGTTCCATGCCGACGAGCTTAAGCGCCAGCAGCGCGCCGAGGCCCGCCGAGGGCAGCGTCGAGAGGATCGTCAGCGGATGGACGAGGCTCTCGTAGAGCACGCCGAGGATGATGTAGATCGAGCCCAGCGCCGCCAGCACCAGGATCATCTGGCTGGCCGCGCCCTGCTGGAACACCAGCGCGTCGCCCGAGAATTCGGCGTGCAACCCGTCCGGCGTATGCATGTCCGCAATCGCCTTGAGGATCGCCTGGCTCGTCTGCTCGATGTTCGCACCGAGCGCGAGGTTGTAGGTGATCGTCACCGAGGGGAAGGCCCCTTGGTGATTGACCACCAGCGGCGCGATGCCGCGCTCGATCCGGGTGAAGGCGGTGAGCGGTACCTGCGCGCCGCCGGCACCCGGCACATAGATGCGGCCGAGGTCGGACGGGTCGCGCTGGTCCTTCTGCGCCACCTCCATGACGACCCGGTACTGGTTGCGCTGACTGTAGATGGTCGAGATCTGGCGCTCGCCGAAGGCGTCGTTCAAGGCATCATCGATCGACTGGATCGAGATGCCGAGGCGCGCCGCCGCCTGCCGGTCGATCACCACCCGCGCTTCGAGACCGCCCTGCTCCCGGTCGGTCGACACGTCGACGAGCCCGGGCAGTTTACGCAGACGGTCGAGCACCCTGGTCTGCCAGGTCTGCAACTCGTCGAGGTCCGTGTCCCATAGCGTGAACTGGTACTGGCCCTTGCCGCTGCGCCCGCCCGCCCTGAGATCCTGGATCGGGATCATGAAGAGGGCGATGCCCGGCGTATGGGCGAGCTTCTTGCGCAGCCGGGCGATCACCTGGTCCACCGGCACGCGCTGGTCCTCGGGCTTCAGCCCGATGAACAGCGACCCCTGGTTGACCGAACCCGCGCCGCCGCCGCCGATGAACGAGCCGACGCCTTCGACCGCCGGGTCCTTCAGCACCTCGTCGGTGATGCCCTGCTGCAGCTTGGCCATGGCCGGAAAGGAGATGTCGGCGGAGGCCTGCGTGTGGGCCATGATGAGGCCGGTATCGTCCTCCGGCACGAAGCCTTTCGGGATGGTCTTGAACATCTGGACGGTGAGGACGATGGTGGCGAGCATCACCACGACCATCATCCAGGGGTGGCGCAGCGCGACGCGCAGCGTCGCCGCATAGGCCCTGAGCACGCCGGCGAGCGCGCCTTCGACGACCCGGTCGATGCGGTTCGGCGGCCGTGCGTCATGCGGCTTCATGTGATGGGCGCAGATCATCGGCGTCAGCGTCAGCGACACCAGCGTCGAGATCACCACCGAGAAGGTCAGCGTCAGGGCGAATTCGCGGAACAGGCTGCCGACGATGCCGCCCATGAACAGCAGCGGCACGAAAGCCGCCACCAGCGACAGGCTGATCGAGATGACGGTGAAGCCGATCTGGCGGCCGCCGAGCAGCGCCGCCTGCATCGGCGACATCCCCTTCTCGATGTTGCGCGCCACGTTCTCGATCATGACGATGGCGTCGTCGACCACGAAGCCGACCGAGATGGTGATGGCCATCAGCGACAGGTTGTCGAGCGAGAAGCCCGCAGCCCACATCGCCGCCACCGTGCCGGCGAGCGACAGCGGCACGGCGAGGCCGGCCGCAACGGTCGGGGTCGCGCGGCGCAGGAACAAGAGCACCACGCCCATCACCAGCGCCGCCGTGATGAGCAGCGTGATCTGGATGTCGCGCACCGCCGCCCGGATGGTGATGGTGCGGTCGGCGAAGACCGAGATGTCGACCCCGGCCGGGATCCACTGTCGGAGCTGCGGCAGCAGCGCTTTCACGCGGTCGACGGTGTCGATGACGTTGGCGGCCGGCTGCTTGGTGATGATCAGGAGGACCGAGGGGTCCTTGTTGTACCAGCCCGCGGCGCGGCGGCTCTTCACGCCGTTCGACACGTCGGCGACGTCCGAGAGCTTGACCACGGTGCCGTTCTCGGAACGCACCACGATCGCGCCGAACTCTTCGGGCGTCGACAGCCGGTCGGTGGTGGCGAGCGTCTCGGTCAAGTCCGGCCCGTCGAAGGAGCCAATCGCCTGGCCGACATTGTTGTTGCCGATGGCGGTGCGCACCGCGTCGACGGAAAGCCCCATGGCGGCGAGGCGCTGCGGGTCGATCCTGACCCGCACGGCCGGTTGGGCGGCGCCGTTGACGGTGACCTCGGCCACACCCTCGACCTGGCTGATCTTCTGCGCGATCACCGTGTCGGCGGCATCGTAGAGCGCCGTCGTCGGCAGGTTCTTCGAGGTCAGCGCCAGGATCAGCACCGGGAAGGCCGCCGAATTGGCCTTACGGTAGGTCGGCAGGGTCGGCAGGTCGCTCGGCAGGTCGGTGGCGGCGGCATTCAATGCCGCCTGAACGTCGCGGGCCGCATCGTCGACGTTGCGCGAGATGTCGAACTGCAGCGAGATGGCGGAGGAGCCGAGCGAGCTCGTCGAGGTGATCTCGTTGATCCCGGAAATCTCGCCGAGCCGTCGCTCGAGCGGCGCGGCCACGGTCGCCGCCATGGTGGCAGGGTCTGCGCCGGGCCGGTTGGCATTGACGCGGATCGCCGGGAATTCGAGCGCCGGCAGGCTCGCCACGGGGAGCTGGACATAGGCCACGACACCGACGAGGAAAAGCCCGACCGCCAGCAGCGTCGTGCCGATCGGCCGCCGGATGAAGGGCTCGGAAATGCTCATGGGGCGAGGGGGCCGAGCAGAGGGACGCCTTCCCGACGAGCCGCGGCAGCAAGCCTTTTGTCGAGCGTTGCCAAAGGATATTGCAAGGAGAGCGCCCGCTCGAGATAGACAGCGTCATAGGCGCTCAGGGTCTGGGCGGTCGCCAACGTCAAAACGGCGTAATCATTGCCATGCCCGGCATCCGCCAAAGGCAGCCTCCGAAGCTGCCCTAAGCAGGAGTGCACTTCTCCGGCGACGAGTCGGCCTCGCCGCTCCGCGACCAAGATAAGATTGCGAACTTCGTGCCAAAAGAGCGACGGTACGCTTGCGGTCGAACCGTACAAGTTCCGCAGGATGCCATCCGTCGCAGGACTTCGCTCGTCAGGCAGCAACCAAGCCGCGGCGATAGATGCGTCGACGACCAGCGTCATCGGCGCCGGCCTTCATCCTTCCAGGCGAGGATTTCCTCTGCGGTCGTGGGTTTTCGGCCTTTGCGCGACGCAAAGATCTCCTCAATGGCAGCCTTGACGTCGGCGTCGCGGGAAATCCTGGTCAACCTCGCGATCGGATCATTCCCGCGCGAGATGATGACCTCCTCGCCGGCCTCGACCTTGGTCAATAGATCCGACAGATGGGTCTTGGCCTCACCAATCTTGACCGTGATGGACATGACGGCACTCCGTGCCTCGCGCTGAGAACGACATATTTTTCGATCCAAACTATGACCCCATCCGAACTTGGTCAAGACTTGGTCAAGTTCATCGGGGCGCTCCTCACTCCGCCGCCTTCTGCGGAAGGCCTTGGGCCGGCAGGTCGTCGGCCGGCAGGACGTCGATCTCGGGGTGATGCGGCTCGATCGGCCGCGTGCCGAGCCCGAACCGCCGGCCCATCCGCTCCATCAGAAGGTAGACCACCGGCGTCGTGTACAGCGTGAGGATCTGGCTCAGCAGCAGGCCGCCGATGATGGTGATGCCGAGCGGCACCCGAAGCTCGGCGCCGGAGCCGTGGGCCAGCGCCAGCGGGATGGCGCCAAAGAGCGCCGCCAGCGTCGTCATCATGATCGGCCGGAAGCGCAGGCGGCAGGCACGCTCGATCGCGTCCAAGGGCGAGAGCCCGTCCTCGCGCTCGGCGCTGGTGGCGAAGTCGATCATCATGATGGCGTTCTTCTTGACGATGCCCATCAGGAGAATGATGCCGATCAGCGCCACGATCGACAATTCCTGGCCGGTCCACATCAACGCCAGCAGGGCGCCGACGCCGGCCGAGGGCAGCGTCGACAAGATCGTCAGCGGGTGGATGTAGCTCTCGTAGAGCACGCCGAGCACGAGATAGATCGTCACCACCGCCGCCAACACCAGCCAGGGCTCGCCGGCGAGCGACTTCTCGAATTCGGCCGCATCGGCGCCGAAGGAGCCGATGATCGAGGCCGGCATGCCGATCGATTGCGCGTCCTCGGCGACGGCGGCCACCGCCTCTCCGAGCGAGACGCCCTGGGGCAGGTCGAAGCTCAGGGTCGCGGCCGGGAACTGCTCCTTGTGGGCCACGGCGAGCGGCGCCGTCGTGCGCTTCAACGTGGCGAAGGAGACGAGCGGCACCTGCGCGCGGCCGGCGCCCGTCGCGACATTGGCCGAGAGCGTCGTACCGCCGGTCGAGATGCTGGCGGCCGTCGAATTGGCGATCCCGACATAGAGCTTGTCGAGGATCGTGGGGTCGTTCTGGTAGCGCGGCGCCGCCTCCAGGATCACGCGATACTGGTTCGACTGGCCGTAGATGGTCGAGATCTGGCGCTGGCCGAAGGCGTCGTTCAACGTATCGTCGATGAGCTGGGTGGTGACGCCGAGCCGGCCGGCCTTCTGCCGGTCGATGTCGACGAAGGCGCGCAGGCCGCCGGTCTGCACCTCCTGCGCCACATGGGCGAAGCGACGATCGCGGCGCAGCGCCTCGGCGAGCTTGTCCGACCATGTGGTGACGGCGTCTGGGTCAGCGCCAGTCAACGTATATTGATATTGCGAGCGGCTCGCCTGGGTGGCGATCTGGATGTCCTGGACCGGCTTGACGTAGGGCGTCACGCCGGGGATCGTCGCGAGCTTCGCCCGCACCCGGTCGGCGACCGCCGCGGCAGTGTCGCGCCGGTTCTCGGCCGACTTGAGGCCGATCGCCAGATGGGCCACGTTGGAGGTCGGGTTCAACGTGCCGACGCCGAGCACCGATACGATGCCGGTGATGTCCGGATCGTCCTTGAGCGCCGTTGCAGCCTGGCCCTGCAGCCGCGACATCTCGGCGAAGGAGGCCGCCGGCGAACCCTCGACGATGGCGTCGAGCAGGCCCGTGTCCTGCTGCGGCAGGAAACCCTTCGGCACGACGATGTAGAGCCACACCGTGACGCCGAGCGTCGCCAGCGTCAGCAGCAGCATCAGGCCCTGGCGCCGCAGCGCCCAGCGCAGCGTCACCTCGTAGACCCGGGCCATGCCGGAGACGGGCGCCTCGGCGAGGCGCATCAGCCAGGGCTCGCGCCGGCCGGGCGGACGCGCCTTGAGGATGCGGCCGCACATCATCGGCGTCAGCGTCAGCGACACGATCGCCGACACCACCACGGCGAAGCTGAGCGTCAGCGCGAATTCGCGGAACATGCGGCCAACGATGCCGGTCATGAACAGCAGCGGGATGAACACCGCGATCAGCGACGCGGTCAGCGACACGATCGTGAAGCCGATCTCCTTCGCCCCGGACAGCGCCGCCGCGAGCGGAGACTCGCCCTCCTCGATCTTGCGCACCACGTTCTCGATCATCACGATGGCGTCGTCGACCACGAAGCCGGTGCCGATGGTCAGCGCCATCAGCGAGAGGTTGTCGAGCGAGAAGCCCGCCGCCCACATGACCGCGAAGGTCGCCACGATCGACAGCGGCAGCGCCACGCCAGCGATGATCGTGGCCCTGACGGTGCGCAAAAAGAGCAGCACCACCAGCACCACCAGCGCGGCGCTGAGCATCAGCGTGAATTCGACGTCGGCGATCGAGGCGCGGATCGTCTCGGTCGCGTCGTGCACGACTTCGAGCTTGACCCCGGCCGCCAGCGAGCCGCGCAGCTTGGGCAATTGCTGGAGGACGCGGTCGACCGTCGCGACCACGTTGGCGCCCGGCTGGCGCTGCACGTCGATGATGACGGCCGGCGTCCCCTTGTACCAGCCGCCGACCCGCGCGTTCTCGAGCCCGTCGATCACGTCGGCTACGTCGCGCAGCAGGACGGGAGCGCCGTTGCGGTAGGCGATGACAACCGTCTTGTAGGCGTCGGCCGCCTCGATCTGGTCGTTGGCCTCGATCGTATAGGACTGATTGGTGCCGTCGAGCGAGCCTTTCGAGCCCGCCACATTGGCCGCGACGATGGCCGAGCGCAGGTCGTCGAGTGCGATGGAATAGGCGGCGAGCCGCGACAGGTCCGCCTGGATGCGGATGGCCGGGCGGATATTGCCTTCGACCGCGACATGGCCGACGCCCGTCACCTGGGAGAGGCGTGGCGCGAGCAGCGTGTCGGCGACGTCGCTCAAGGCGCGCAACGGCACGCTCGACGAGGTCAGCGCCAGGGTGAGGATCGGCGTGTCGGCCGGGTTCACCTTCGAATAGGTCGGCGGATAGGGTAGGTTCTTCGGCAAGGTGGAGGCTGCCGCGTTGATCGCCGACTGCACGTCCTGGGCTGCGGCGTCGATATCGCGGTCGAGGTCGAACTGCAGGGTGATCTGGCTGAGCCCGAAGGAGCTCTGCGACGACATGGTCGAGAGCGACGGGATCTGGCCGAACTGGCGCTCCAGCGAGGCCGTGACGAGGGTCGCGATCGTGTCTGGATTGGCGCCGGGCAGCTGGGTCGTCACCTGAATGGTCGGGAAATCGACTTGTGGCAGCGAGGAGACAGAGAGCTGCCGGTAGCCCAGCACGCCCGCCAGCAGCACCGCGGCCGCCAGCAGCGAGGTCGCGATCGGCCGCAGGATGAAGGGCGCCGAGATGCTCATGGAGGAGAATCCCCTTCTCCCGCTTGCGGGAGAAGGTGTCGACGCGCAGGCAAGTCTATGCAGGCAGCATGGATTTGCCGGCGCGCGGCGACGGATGAGGGATGGCGCCGACGACGGTTGCCCTCATCCGACCTGACTTCGTCAGGCCACCTTCTCCCGTAGACGGGAGAAGGGAACGCCCGCCCGCTCACTGCGTCGCCTCGCCCGAACTGCCGGGCTTGCGCCGGTGCTTGTGGGCGCCATCGGCCGGTTTCGCGGCATCGGGCTGCGCCGGCGTCGGCGCCTCGTCCGCAGTCGCAGCCGGAGCCTCGGCTCCCGGAGCGTTGGCCGCAGCCGTCGAGACCACGATCTTGGCGCCGTCGGTCAGCCGGTTGAAGCCGGTGGTGACGACCTCGGCCGGCGGCACGAGGCCTGACGTGACCACCGTCTCCGTATCGGTCTGGCGGCCGACCACGACCTTGGTCTGCGCTACCGCGTCCCCCTTCACCACGAAGACGAAGGTGCCGTCCGGGCCGCGCTGCACCGCCGGGGTCGGCACGCTCACCACATGGTTCAGCGTATCGACGAAGAGACGCAGGTTGACGAACTGCCCCGGCCAGAGCTGCCCTTGCGCATTGGGGAAGCGGCCCTTGAGCTTCACCGTGCCGGTCGTCTGGTCGACGGTATTGTCGATGACCTCGAGCGCGCCCGTATCGAGCAGTGCGCCGTCGGCGCCGTCGTGGGCTTCGAGTTTCAAGGTGCCGTTGGCGAAGGCCTTGGCGACCTGGCGCAGCCATTGCTGGGGCAGATTGAAGATCGCCGCGATGGGCTTGATCTCGGCGATCGTGACGATGCCGGTCGTATCGGCGGCATGGACGATATTGCCCTGGTCGACCCCCCTGATGCCGGTGCGCCCGTCGATCGGCGCGCGGATCGTCGTATAGTCGAGCGTCGTCTTGGCATTGTCGATCGAGGCCTGGTCGCCCTGGATCAGGGCCGCATCCTGCGCCACCAGGGCTTTCTGGGTATCGGCCTGCTGATGCGAGCCATACTGGGTCTGGGCGAGTTTCTGGTAGCGGACGAGATCGACCTGGGCGTTGGCGAGCTGCGCCTCGTCCTGCGCCTTCTTGGCCAAAGCCTGGTCGTAAGCCGCCTGGTAGAGGGCCGGGTCGATGCGGCCGATGACATCGCCCTTCTTGACGTCCTGACCTTCCTTGAAGTCGATCTCGATCAGCTTGCCGTCGACCTGGGAACGGACGAGCACGCTGTTGAACGCCTGCACCGTGCCGAGCACGTCGACCGTCACCGGCACGTCCGCATAGGCCGCCTGGGCCACCAGCACCGGCACGGGACCTTCCGCCGCGAACCGTCCGCCGGGGCGGGCGGCGGGCTTGCCTCCGGGTGCGACGGCGGTCGCCGCTTCGCCACCCGTCTGGCCGCCGAGGCCGGGGATCGACGGCAGCCAGGGGACCTTTTCGTGCAGGATCGGGAAGCGCTCGGCCGCTACGACCGCGCCGACGAGCAGGATCAGCACCAGGATGAAGAATCGCTTCACGACTTTCCGTCCTTGCCGGCGGGCGTCGGCCGCGGATCGAGGGCTTCGAGCGGCACCGGCCGCAGCGGATCGAGTGGCGGCAGCACGACGGTCGCCGGACGCGTCCACCCACCGCCGAGCGCCTGCGCCAGGCTGGCGATGGCGGTGAAGCGTGCCAGGCGCACCACCGCGAGCGCATCCTGGGCCGCGAACAGCGTCTGTTCCGTATTGAGCAAGGTGAGGATGTCGATCGTCCCCTCCCGCAGCCGCGCCTTGGTGATGTCATAGGCGAGTTGGGAGGATTTCACCACATCGGCGAGCCGCTTCTCGTGTTCGGTATTCTGCGCGATCGCGATCAACGCATTCTCGACGTCGACGAGCGACTGGAGCACGGCCTTGCGGTAGAGTTGCAGGTCCTCGAGATCCTGGCCTCGGACGAGATCGAGCTGCCCCTTGAGCCTGCCGCCGTCGAGGAGCGGCTGGGTCACGCCGGCCGCGACGCTGCCGAAGGCGGCTTCCGGCCGCAGCAGCGTCTTCAAGAGAATGCTTTCGAGGCCGCCGCTGGCCGTGAGCGTGAGACTGGGGAAGAGGGCAGCCCGCGCCGAGCGGACGGTGGCGTCGCCCGAACCGAGCGTCGCCTCGGCCTCCGCCACGTCGGGCCGACGGCGCAGCAGCTGCGACGGCACGCCGGCCGGAATGATCGGCGCCTTCAGCGTATCGAGGCTTCCCCCCTTGATGCGCAGGCTCTCGGGCGTGCGCCCGGCGAGCAGCGCGATCGCCGTCTTGGCCTGCTGGAGTTCCTGCTGCAAAGGCGGGAAGGCGGCGAGCTGCTGGTCGACGACGCTCTCCTGCTGGGCCACTTCGAGCGCCGTCACGGTGCCGACCGCGAGCCGACCCTTGATGGCCGCGAGCCCTTCGCGGGCGTCGCGCAGATTGTTCGCGGCGATCCTCAGCCGGTCCTGCGCCGAGAGCAGCGTCAGGTAGGCGTTGACGGTGGCGGCCACCGAGGACAGAACCAGCGTGTCGCGGGCGAAGCGGCTCGCCACCGCATTGTCCTGCGCCGCATAGAGGGCAAACTTGTTCTTGCCCCACAGGTCGATCTCATAGCTGGCGGTCAGGCCGAGCTGAAAGCTGTTCGTCGCGGTCGTGCGGAACGGCGGCGTCTTGCTCCGTATCGTGCCGGGCGAGGCGGTGCGCGCGACGCTCGGATCGCCGGTGATCTGCGGATAGAGCAGCGAAGCCGAGACCGCGCTCTGCGCATCGGCCTGGATGATCCGGGCGGCGGCGGCCTGGACATCGAGGTTGCCGCCGGCGGTCTCCCGCCCGAGCCGGTCGAGCTCGGCGGAGCCGAAGAGCTTCGGCCAGTCGGCCGAGAGCGGGGGCGACGGCGGCGCGGCCTCATGCTCGAACTTGCGCGGGATCGCGATATCGAGCCCGGGCCGGATTTCGGTGAAGGTGCAGGCACAAAGCCCTGGAAGGACCGGCACGGCCAGCAGCACCGAGCGAAGCCTGCCCGGCGCACGGCCGCCAACCCGGCTCGCAGAAATGCTCGGCACGCGCAACCTTGAAATCCCGGCCCTCGATCATTCCGTCGCAGACGCTGTCGGACAAGCGTCCGACGCCGCTGCTTAAGTGAAGTTTGGGGGCGAAAGGAAGGCGTTAGCCGCCGCCGGCCACCACTATCGTGTGTCAAACGTGTCTCAATGTTGCATGCTGGCGGCCGGATCGGCGAGACTGGCGCCGCCTTACACAATCAAAATGCCGGAAAGGATCAGATGACCATCTCCGCTCCCCAGGCCAAGTCCTTCGGCCCGATCGACCCCGGCACGTCGATCGGCCATGTCCATCTTAAGGTCGCCGACATCGAGCGGGCGCTCGCCTTCTACTGCGGCGTGCTCGGTTTCACGCTCCAGCAGCGCTATGGCCGCGAGGCCGCCTTCGTGTCGGCCGGCGGCTATCACCACCACATCGGCCTCAACACCTGGGAGAGCCATGGTGGCTCGCCGCCGGCGCGCGGCACGACGGGCCTGTTCCACGCGGCGATCCTCTATCCGACCCGCGTGGCGCTGGCGGATGCGCTGCGTCGGCTGATGGCGCATGGCATCCCGCTCGACGGCGCCAGCGACCATGGCGTGAGCCAGGCGCTCTACCTGCGCGATCCCGACCAGAACGGTGTCGAGCTCTATTGGGACCGGCCGCCTGCGGAGTGGCCGCGCGACCGCGACGGCACCCTCGCCATGGTCACCGAGCGGCTCGACCTCGAGGATTTGCTGAAGGCGTGAAGCAGGGTTATCTCATTGAAATGCCTGTACAGGCGCAAAATCCTTCCCCGGCAACGGGAAGGTGGACCGGCGGAGCCGGGACGGATGGGGTCTCCACCCGGAACCGCCCCTTCCGACGCCCTCCCCGTTGCCGGGGAAGGATAAACAGCACCGTCCGACGGGCTTGGATCCAGTTGCGATCACCCTGAGGCGTGAGCGGACCGCTCTTCCGTATCCGTAGAGGCCAGAGGGTCCTGTTCTATCTCAGCTCGCGTCCGCCACTTCGACAGCCGGGCGGCGCACCGGGGCGCCATGGGTGTGCGGGATCTGGTCGGCGAAGACCTGCACGAAGTTCGGCAGGGAGTCGTCCTCGCGCGAGATCACTTGTAGCGCCTCGTCCGTATAGGCCCCGGCGTTCTTATCGGCGACGACCCGCTTCATGATGGAGCGGTAGCGGTGGGCGAGCGCCAGCCAGCGACCGATGGTCAATGCCTGCTCGACCACGCGGCGCGGGTGGAAGACGAGCGGGCTCTCGATCGGCAGGCCGGAGCGGCGCTGGGTGCGGTCCTTGCGGCGGATGACGCCGAGCTGCAGGGGGTGGACGCCCTCGATGCGCGCGCCGCCCGCGAAGGCGGTGAGGATATTGGCCATCTTGGTCGGCTTCAGCCCGCTCGCCACCGCGCGGCGCAGCACCGTCTCGACGTGATCGTCGGTGTAGTAGGTCGCCCAGGCATCGCGATAGACCTGCTCCCACGCGGCCTTCGACATATTGGCGTGCCCGGTGCAGACGTGCTCGAGGTCGTATTTATTCATGTCGGGATCCATCGCGACGCCCTTCTGAAGCAGGGTGCGATGGTCTTCCGAACCCGGCAGCGGCGTGAGGCAGAAGAATTCGAGGATGTCGACCGGCAGCTCGCGCTTGATGATCTCGATATCGCGCTTGATCGACTCCGGCGTGTCGGTCGGGAAGCCGAGAATATAGCCGGCCCAGGTCACCACCTTCTGGGCCCGCCAGGCCTGCAGCATCTCCCGGTATTCCCAGATCTTGTTCTGTCGCTTCTTGGTCCCCATGAGCGACTGCGGATTGATGTTCTCAAGACCGATGAAGACGTTGTTGCAGCCGGCCCGCGCCGCCTTCTCGATGAAGCCCGGGATGCGGTGGCAGAGCGTATCGACCTGCAGGATGAGGCGGATCTTGAAATGCTCCTTCTCGCGCAGAGCGATCAGCCGATCGAGGATCGGCTCCCAGTTCCTGTTGCGGGCGAAATTGTCGTCGGTGACGAAGAAGCGCGTGACGTTCTGGGCGGCATTGGCGCGCACGATGGCCTCGACGTCGTCGGCCGAGCGGTAGCGCGACTTGCGGCCCTGCACGTTGATGATCGTGCAGAAGGAACATTGGAACGGGCAGCCGCGGCCGGCGTCGAAAGAACAATAGTGGCCGACGACGCGCGTCACCACCTGGCGCGGCAGCAGCGGCAGGCCCGCCGCGCTCATGTCCGGCATGTCCTTGAGGTGATCATAGATCGGCTTCGGGCAGCCGGCCATGATGTCCTGCAGCAAGGCGGCCAGACGATTCTCGCCCTCGCCCGCGTAGAGCGTCACGCCGAGGTCGAGCGCTTCCTTCAGATCGTCCGGCAGTTGCGACAACATCGAAATGCAGCCCGAGACGTGGAAGCCACCGATCACCACCGGTAGGCCGGCCTGCCGGAACCGGCGGGCAAGATCGAGCGCGCGGGGAAACTGGTTCGACTGCACCCCGACCAGGCCGACGAAGCCCTGGCCCGCCGCCTTCAGGTCGGCGATGATCCGCTTGACGTCGATGATGGTGTTGCACTCGTCGGCCGCATCGATGACGATATCGATGTCCGGCCCAAGCACCTGGTTGGCGGCGCAATCCGACAGCAGCCCATGGACGCTGGCGAGGCTGTTCGAGGGTATGGTCGAGCGCCACCACTGGATGACATACCCGTCGTCGTCATAGTGCGACGGCTTGATCAGCACGATCCGGAACGTCTTCCGCGGCACGGTGACCTCAATTCGGGTGCGCCGCAGCCGGTGAAGAATGTGCGGCCAGAAAAGGTCCCGCAGATCCGAGCATGAATCGCCGGGACGAAAAAATATTCGTCCCGCTTAGCAACTTCCGGAACCTCTGGAAAGGTTCAAACGTTAGCGTCGCCGGATTTTCTCAGGCACCTGATCCCTCTCAAGGGGAGGCGGGCATTTCGCCGAGCTTCGATTCCAGCAACGTGATGCGGCGGCGCAACTCTTCGTTCTCCTCGCGAGCCAGCGCCGCCATCTCGCGCACCGCCTCGAATTCCTCGCGCGTGACGACGTTCATGGTGGAGAGAACGCGCTCGAACTGCGCCTTGACCGCTGTCTCGGCCTCGCGCCGCGCACCGTGGGCCATGCCGGCCGCGTCGGTCATGAGCTTGGCGAAATCGTCGAAGATGCGACCGCGGGTCTGAGGCATGGCGTGCTCCTGCACGAGAGGGACTGCCGGAATAGGTGGGACGAGCTGCGGCGAAGCGCAAACCCCGCCGACCCTTATGGCGTTCCCTTCTCGGCGCCATAGGTGTCCTCGAAGATCTGACGGGAATCGATCAGACCCTTCTTGAGGGCCGACCAGGCGCCGCGTCCGGCATGGGCGAGTCTGGTCAACCGGGTCTGCGCCTCATCGGCCCGTGCCTTCACCCTGGCAATCCTGATGTCGATGGCGGCCCGTTGCTCGGCGGTCAGGTTGGTCGCGGACGACGTGAGGTCGGCCATCACCCCATGCCAATAGGCCTGTTCGGCCCTGATGCGGGCCTCGACCAGAGCTTTGCGCTGCCCGGCATCGAGCTTGATCGCCGCCACGTCCTGGTCGAGATCGCGTTCGAACTGCGTCCACGGCGCCGCCAGCGCGGTCCGTGCCACGGCGATCTGGTCGGCGGTCAGCTGGCGACCTTGGGCCACGACGCCGTCGATCTCCTTGCGATAGGTCTCCCGGATGGTCCGCAGCGTGGCGACCGCGTCATGCACTCGCTGGCGTCCAGCGCTGTCGAGCTTGTCCGCATCCGCTTCGAGGGCCGAGATGGTGGCATCGATCTCGGACAATCGCTCCTTCGCCTGCTCGATCGCCGCATGTGCGCCGACGGGATCGGACGCGGCGGTAGCGGCGGGCACGACCATCCAGGTCGGCGGCGTGACCGGCGCGGGCGACAGCGCCAGGGCAAAGGCGGGCACCGCCACGATGCCGATGGCCGCGCCGGCAAGAATTCTTAGCGACATGAATGCATCCCCCGAGTGCAAAACGTCCGTGAAGGGCGACCGGCATCGAGGGCACGGTCAGCCCATGCCGACAACGTCCGGAGCGGCCTCCTGTTGCGGACGCACCATCGAACCACGGAGATCGGGCCGATCGCGCTACTCGTCTTCGCCGAACCGTGAGGCGACGAGCTCGGCGAGCGCATCGACGACCGCCTGCGCGTCGCGCCCCTCCGCCGACACCTCGATCGTCGTCCCTCGGCCGGCACCGAGCGTCAGGATCCCCATGATGGACTGGCCGCCGACCGTCTCGCCGCCGCGCGTAACCCTCACGACGGCCTCGAAGGCGTCGACGCATTGCACGAATTTGGCGGTCGCCCGGGCATGCAGCCCCTTGCGGTTGACGATCATGATCTCGCGCCTGACCACGCCGTGGTCGGCGGCGAGCTTGTCCGCACCGTCGCTCATTTGCCGCTCAGCACGCGGCTCGCGACATTGATATATTTACGACCGGCGTCCTGGGCCTGCAGCACCGCCTGTTCGAGATCGGTGGCCTCCCGCACGGAAGCGAGCTTGATCAGCATCGGCAGGTTGATGCCGGCCACGACCTCGATCATCGCGCCGTTCATCACGGAAATCGCCAGGTTCGAGGGGGTTCCGCCGAACATGTCCGTGAGGACCACGACGCCATGGCCGGAATCGACGGTTGCCACCGCCGCGACTATATCCTGCCGCCGCTGCTCCATGTCGTCATCGGGGCCGATGGTGATCGTCTCGATATCGCGCTGGGGGCCGACGACATGTTCGAGAGCGGCACGGAACTCCGTCGCGAGGTGGCCGTGGGTCACGAGCACCATACCGATCATCGCAAGCTACCGCCCATGCTGGCTTTGCCTGAATCCGCCCGCTCGCCCCGCCACGTCGGGCGAAATCTTGTGCATGACGGTCACATTAGCAAGCAAAATAAACAAACGCGACATGATCACGGCCTGAACGCGGCAAGACAATCCATGACATGATACACGTTATCGTCGACCGGCGCACCTGCCGGAACGACAAGCCGCGGCAGCGTGATGCCGATAAGCCTAACGGACGTGTCGCGGGGCTCGGGAAGGCGGATCAATTCGGCCGCGTCGACGAGATCGACGACCAGCCGCACGACGCAGGCCGCCTCGTGGGCGACCTCGACGATGCCGACGCCGCGCCGCTCGGCGAGACCTGCGGTCAGCGGATGTGCGCGCGCCACGAGCCGGCCCCCGCGGGCTGCGAGACCGACCGTGTCGTCGGCTACCAGCCGAGCGAACCGGCCGGTCCGCCGGGCTTCCGCGACGAGGCCCGACGCGAGCGTGGATTTGCCGGCGCCCGACGCCCCACGGATCAGCAGGCCATGCTCGCCCACCACCACCGCGACGGCATGGACATAGGCCGCTGGCCCGGACTCACCGCCCGGCTCGAGGCACCCGAGGGCGCGCGCGCCGCTCACCGCCGGTTCGGCAGCCAAACCGTGAAGCGCGCGCCGAGCACCCGCTCCTCGTTCGTATCGCTGCCGTCGCGATCGAGGTTCTCGTCCCCGTCCTCGCGCGGCTGGAGCCGGTTTGCGGCCCAGATCTCCCCCCCATGCGCCTCGATGATCTGGCGGGAGATCGAAAGGCCCAGCCCCGAATTCTGCCCGAAGCCCTGCCCGGGCCGATCAGTGTAGAACCGCTCGAAGATCCGTTCGAACGCATGGGCCGGAATGCCGGGCCCGTCGTCGTCGACCGTGGTCTCGACCCCGAGGTCGCCCTCCTCGTCCTCGCGCCGGCATGCCTGCCTGAGGGCGATACGCACCGTGCCGCCCGGGGCCGAGAAGGAGCGGGCATTGTCGATGAGATTGTTGAACACCTGGCCCAGGCGCAAATCGTGGCCCTCGACCTTGTAGCCGTCCGCCCGGGGGCGGCCGTCGTCCCGCGGCACCGGCGCCACCGCGAGTTCGAAGCGCACGTCGTCGCCGCGGTCGACCTCGTTGGCGACGCCGGCGACCGCGCCCAGCAATGCCGCCACATCGAGCGTCGCCGTCCTGCCGCGCGCCAGTTCCGCATCGAGCCGCGAGGCGTCCGAAATGTCGCTGATCAGCCGGTTGAGCCGGCGGATGTCGTGCTGGATGATCGACATGAGGCGCTCGCGCGATTCCTCGGACTTGATGCGCGGCAGCGTCTCGACCGCGCTGCGCAGCGAGGTCAGCGGGTTCTTGAGTTCGTGGGCGACGTCCGCGGCGAAGCTTTCGGTCGCTTCCATGCGGGTGTAGAGCGCGTCCGTCATGTCGCGCAGCGCGCTCGACAGATGACCGATCTCGTCGGCCCGGGCGGTGAAATCGGGGATTTCCTCGCGCGAATTGACGCCACGCCTGACCCGTTCGGCCGCTTCCGCAAGGCGCCGCATCGGCCCGGCGATGGTGCCGGCCAGAAACAGCGACAGGACGAAGGTGACGCCGGCCGCGACGAGGAAGACCCGGAGCAAGGCCCAGCGCTCCGAGGCGATGATCTTGTCGATGTCCCCGCCCCGCGTCGAGAGCAGCAGGGCTCCCCGGATCGTATGGGAATATTGAATCGGGATCGCCACCGAGACGATCGTCTCGCCCTTGGTATTGACCCGCACGACGGATTGAGTGGCGCCTTTCAGCGCCCGCGCCACTTCGGGAAACTGGCTCGCGCTGTCGCCCGCCCTGTCGTTGCCGAGCGGCACCTCGGTGCGGCCGAAGCGGCGCTTCACCTCGTTCCAGGTGCGCTCGATGAGGGTCCGGTTCGGCGATTCGCTGGCGGGCGGAGCGTCGAGCTGCTGGATCGCGCCGGGCAGCGACAGCGCGTGGCTGTCGAGGATCTCCTCACCGTCCTTGCCGAAGATGATGGCGCGGGTGCGCGTCGGCGACACCAGACGGCGCAGCACGGGGCCGACGCGTTCCGGATTTATCGAGAATTCGAGCGGATTGTCCTCCTCGGAGGCGGCCGAACCCTGGCCCGGCGCCATCTGCAGGAGCTTCTCGGGATCGACCGTGAACGAATCGGTGGTGGCCGAGGCCCGGGCCGAGATGGCCGCGGCGATGATCTCGCCCTGCGTCTGCAGGCTCTGCACGCGGGCGTCGATCAGGCCTTCGCGGAACTGGTTGACATAAAGAAAGAGCAGCAGCAGCGCGACGAGGCCACCGAGGTTGAGCACCACGATGCGCCGTGTCAGCGACGAGGAGAGGCGGATCGTGATGCTGCGGAGGACCTTCCGCATCCTCACGCCGAAGGATCGCCGCATCCGTCGCGGACGCCGCTGTGCGGCGCCTCGTGCGGGGTGCTCGCCCGCGACCTTGGCCGTCAGCCCACGCCCGGACAAGGCCTCCCGGGCCTCAGGCTTCCTTGAACCGATAGCCGACGCCATAGAGCGTCTCGATCATTTCGAAATCGTCGTCCACCACTTTAAACTTCTTGCGCAGCCGCTTGATATGGCTGTCGATGGTGCGGTCGTCCACATAGACCTGATCGTCGTAGGCCGCGTCCATGAGAGCGTTGCGGCTCTTGACGACGCCGGGCCGCGTCGCCAGCGCCTGCAGGATGAGGAACTCGGTCACCGTCAGCGTCACCTGCTCGTTCTTCCAGGTGCACGTGTGGCGCTCCGGATCCATCTTCAGATGGCCGCGCTCCAGGATCTTGGCCTCGGATTCCTTCTGGGCCGCGGCCTCCTTGGGATTCGCCCGTCGCAGGATGGCCTTGACGCGCTCGACCAGCAGGCGCTGCGAGAAGGGTTTGCGGATGAAGTCGTCGGCGCCCATCTTGAGGCCGAACAATTCGTCGATCTCTTCGTCCTTCGATGTGAGGAAGATCACCGGCAGGTCGGATTTCTGCCTGAGCCGCCGCAGCAGCTCCATGCCGTCCATGCGCGGCATCTTGATGTCGAATATGGCGAGATCGGGCGGATTGGTCTTGAGCCCGTCGAGCGCGGCCGAGCCGTCGGTGTAGGTCTGTACCCGATAGCCTTCCGCTTCGAGTGTCAGGGACACCGAGGTGAGGATGTTGCGGTCGTCGTCGACCAAAGCGATAGCCGGCATTGCAGACTTTCCGATTCCGTTATACGCGCCGGCCCTGGGGATGGCCGAAGCAGTTGGCCTTGCGGCCGGCGAGAACTGCGATCCATACTAGGCCGAAATGTGACGCGATGCTAACTCCCTCTTGACAGATGCACGGAAACATCACTTCGATCAACAGCTTCCGCGCGCTCGGCGGGTCGAGCAGGCTGCTCATGCGGGCATCATTGACGCCATGCGAGGGTGCCCCTTCCCGGAAAATCGATGTGTCGGCCCTATAGGAGCAGCCCCATGAGATCTTCGATCGTCGCGATGCTTGCCGCAGCCGCTCTGCTGACGACCCAGGCTGCCGTCCGTGCACAGGATTACGACGACGGCCGTGGACCCGATCCCGGCGCCGCGGTGGGGGCGGCCATCGTGGGCGGCGTTCTCGGCGGCTTGCTCGGCGCGGCGGCGGGCCGCCAGCACCATCATGACGAGCGGATGGACCGTCTGGCTCACCCGCCGGGTCGCGGTCCGGCGGCATTTGGCGGCAGGCCGCACAAGGGGCCAGGCGGCCCGGGTCCGCAGATGGGACGAGGCAGCCCGCACCCCAGCCAGGGCGGCCCGCGGCCGGGCCAGGGCGGTCCGCGGCCGGGCCACGGCGGCGCGCCGTCGGTCCAATATGGAGTCCGGCCGGCCGCCCCGTCGCAACTTCCCATCTCGCGCCAGTGAATGTGACGGTGGCCGGGGAGGCGGAGCTCGAGCGGCTGCGCCGCAAATACGCCGCTGCTAGCGGCAGCGTGATCCATGATCCGGAGTTCGCGCGCGTCGGCGCCACCCAGTTCAAGGGAGACGCTCGCGCCTGGCCATTCATGAACCCCGCGACTTTCGCGAGCGCGCCGTTCCGCCCCGAGGCGCCGGGCCTTGCCGACTATGGCGGCCTCGAGATCGCGCTCGTCGGGGTGCCGATGGATCTCGGCGTCACCAACCGGGCTGGCGCAAGGCTCGGGCCGCGCGCCGTGCGCGCCATCGAGCGGATCGGCCCCTACGAGCACGTGCTGCGCTGCGTGCCCTTCGCCGAGGCGCGCGTCGCCGATATCGGCGACGTGCCAATGCGCTCGCGTTTCTCGCTCGAGGAATGTCATGCCGACATCGAAGGTTTCTTCACCCGGCTGGTCGAGGCGGGCGTGGTGCCGCTCTCGGTCGGCGGCGACCATTCGATCACTGGTTCCATCCTCAAGGCGGTCGGCGCCGCGCGCCCGGTGGGCATGATCCATATCGATGCGCATTGCGACACGTCGGCCCCCTACGAGGGTTCGAAGTTCCACCATGGCGGTCCGTTCCGCGAGGCGGTGCTCGCCGGCGTGCTCGATCCGCGCCGCACCATCCAGATCGGCATCCGGGGCGGCGCCGAATATCTCTGGGAATTCTCCTACGACAGCGGCATGACGGTGATCCACGCCGAGGAGGTCACCGGCCTCGGCGTGCCGGCCATCGTCGCCAGGGCCCGCGAGGTTGCCGGTGACGGGCCGGTCTACGTTTCCTTCGACGTCGACAGCCTCGATCCGGGCTTCGCGCCCGGCACCGGCACGCCGGAGGTCGGCGGCCTCGCACCGCGCGAAGTGCTCGAGCTGCTGCGCGGCCTCAGGGGCCTTGACGTCGTCGGCGGCGACGTCGTCGAGGTGGCGCCCCAATATGACGCGACCAGCAATACGGCCCATTGCGCGGCGCAGGTGCTGTTCACCACCCTCTGCCTCGCGGTCGACGCGCTTCGACGCCGGCAGCCGGACCGGGCCGCGCCCCCCGGAGCCTGATGCCGGAGGGTGGACTTGGGGTTTCGGGCGACATCGTGTTCAATGCCGCGAACGCCCCCGGAGCCACCGATGAGCGCTGCCGCCATCACCGTCACCGACCTGCGCAAGAATTTCGGCGCGCTGCCGGTGCTCAAGGGCATATCGCTCGCCGCCAACCAGGGCGACGTCATCTCGATCCTCGGCGCCAGCGGCTCGGGCAAGTCGACCTTCCTGCGCTGCATCAACCTCCTCGAGGTGCCGGACGGCGGCGAGGTGACGGTCGGCACCGAAACCATCCGCATGCGCAGGCGCCGCGACGGCACGGCGGAGGCGGCCGACCGCAAGCAGGTCGACCGGATTCGCGCCCGGCTCGGCATGGTGTTCCAGAGCTTCAACCTCTGGTCGCATATGACCATCCTGCAGAATGTCATGGAGGCGCCGGTCCATGTGCTGGGCCGTCCCAAGGCCGAATGCCAGGCCGAGGCCGAGGCGCTGCTGGCCAAGGTCGGCATCGCCGAGAAGCGCAACTTCTACCCGGCGCACCTGTCGGGGGGGCAGCAGCAGCGGGCCGCCATCGCCCGGGCGTTGGCCATGCAGCCCGACGTGATGCTGTTCGACGAGCCGACCTCGGCGCTCGACCCCGAACTCGTCGGCGAGGTCCTGCGGGTCATGCGCGGCCTCGCCTCCGAAGGCCGCACCATGCTGGTCGTGACGCATGAGATCGGCTTCGCCCGAGAGGTCTCGGACCGTATCGTGTTCCTGCATGGCGGCCTCGTCGAGGCCGAGGGATCGCCCGCAGACCTGTTCCGCGACAGCGGGTCCGAGCGGTTCAGGACATTCGTCTCGCGCCACAGCGACGGCGCCCATGCCTGAGCCCAAGCCCTACGACGCGCGGGCCGAGGGGCGGCGGCTGCTGCGCACCGTGAGGGCCGGCGCGCTGGCGACGCTCGCGCCTGACGGCCCTTTCGCGAGCCTCGTCTCGGTCGCCACCCTGCCGGACGGCAGCCCCTTGACGGTGGTCTCGCAGCTCTCCGCCCATACGCGACAGCTCGAAGCGGACCCGCGCTGCTCGCTGCTACTGGCCGAGGGCGGCAAAGGCGATCCGCTCGCCCATCCGCGCCTGACGCTCGTGGGCCGAGCCGTGCAGGCCACGGCGGAGGAGCGTCCCGCCTGGCGCGCCCGCTTCCTGGCGCGTCATCCGAAGGCCGAGCTCTATGTCGATTTCGCCGACTTCTCCTTCTGGCGAATGGCGGTGACGAGCGCGCATCTCAACGGCGGCTTCGCCCGTGCCGCCGCGTTCCGCGCAGACGAGCTGCTGACCCCGCTCGACGGCGCCGCGAGCCTGATCGAGGCCGAGGCGGACGCGGTCGCGCATATGAACGCCGATCATGCCGAGGCCGTGCGTCTCTATGCCACCGCGACGGCCGGCGCGCCCGACGGGGCCTGGCGCATCAGCGGCCTCGACCCGGACGGCCTCGACCTGTCCTCGGGCGATCGCGCCCTGCGGCTCGCCTTCCCGCAGCGAATCACTTCGCCCGGCGAGCTGCGGCGGCAGCTCATGGCCTGGGCCGAGGCGGCGCGCGCGCCAAGGAGCGATCCGTCGCCCTGAGCGATTCGCGGGAACCCATCGGCGCCCGAGCCATGCGGTTCGATTTCGTGGACAATCCGTGCCGGAGCCGGAGTTTCCGTTGATTTTCCGTCGGTGTGGTGTTATAGCTACGGGTGAAATAAGAGTGCAAACACACCTTCGGAAAGGTAAAGCTTGGGATTTCGCGGTCGTTCATTACGACCGGGAATGAGCAACGTCGTGCTTTGAATTCGCGCCGGGATGTTCAGCCGCCACGCTGGTTCGGCTGAGCTTCTACTGAGCCTGCGTGACCGGATCAAGCGGTTTCGCGGCCTTCGACGATCGCGAATCTGGAATTCAGGACATAAAGACGAGTCGAGCCTGCGGTTCCGACCGCTGGTGTCGTCGTTTTTTGGCCGATGCCTCGCGCCTTCCGATTGAGAAGGCCCATTCATCGGTTCCCGGATTCCGTCGAGGCATGCCGTTCTCGGTCCATGCTTCAACAACGATCGGACTCCCGTGACCCAGAAGCCCTTCACCGCCGCCGTCGACCCCGAGATCCGGACCTCGACGGCGGAAACCTCTGCCCCCGTCCCCGACAGGAACGGCGTGCCGCGCGGCAGGACCGCGCCGCTCGGAGGTGCAAGGTCCGCCTTCGGCAACCGTTCGTCGAAACCCTTGCATGGCAGCATCGCAAAGGTCGACCCGGCCCGGGCGGCGATCAAGCCCAGTGTCGCGCGCCAGGGGTTCAAGGCCGGCGAGTTCATCGTCTATCCGGCCCATGGCGTCGGCGAGATCGTCGCGATCGAGCAAGAAGAGGTGGCGGGGTTCAAGCTCGAACTCTTCGTCATCAGCTTCGCCAAGGACAAGATGAAGCTCAAGGTGCCGCTGCCGAAGGTCGCGACGGTCGGCATGCGCAAGCTCAGCGAGCCTTCCGTGGTGCAGCGGGCGCTCGATACCCTGGCCGGCCGCGCTCGGGTCAAGCGGACGATGTGGTCGCGGCGCGCCCAGGAATACGAGGCCAAGATCAATTCGGGCGATCTCGTCTCGGTGGCGGAGGTGGTGCGAGATCTTTATCGTTCAGACGCCCAGCCCGAGCAGTCCTATTCGGAACGGCAGCTCTACGAGGCCGCGCTCGACCGCATGGCCCGCGAGATCGCGGCCGTGCAGAAGCTGACGGATTCCGAAGTGCTCAAGCTGATCGAGGTGCAGCTGCAGAAGAACCCGCGCCGCGGCAAGGTCGATGCGGAAGCCGAGGGTGACGGCGAGGCGGAGACCGAAGAAGGGGATGTCGAGGAA
The DNA here is from genome assembly GCA_965277115.1 of Lichenihabitans sp. Classification (GTDB taxonomy): domain Bacteria; phylum Pseudomonadota; class Alphaproteobacteria; order Rhizobiales; family Beijerinckiaceae; genus Lichenihabitans. Next base: position 129,761 of record CBDIBY010000010.1, read on the forward strand.
GCCGCCTGAAGGCGGCGGCTCGGCATATCCATCGGCAAGGCCCGGCTTCGGCCGGGCTTTTTGTTGGGCAGGCGCGCTGGACGGCGCGGCGAGAAGGGCAGGCAGCGATAGGTCTGCACGCTGCCCCACGATGCCTCCGATCCAGTTTGAAGCGTGGCGTGATCCGCGGTTCGTGTCTCACGGAGGGTTGCATGGCGACGTTGCGAGTTCCGTTGCTCGGTTTGGGTCTGGTTCTCGGCCTCGCCACCACCGTCGTGGCGCAGGAGACGCTGCCCTGCAACACGCTGTGTCGGATCTGGTTGGGCAGGCCGTCGCTCGACGCTCCGGAGGAGCCCGCCGCCCACGCCCAGGCCCAACCGGTTTCGGTGCCTCCGCTCAGGAGCCCTTATCTCGTCAGCCCGACGCACCATATCGGTCGAGAAAGCGCCGAGCGGCGTCCGACGCGACCAAGGCGGGTGAAGATTTCGCTCGCCCGACGCCAACCGCGCGCCGACCCTGTCGCCGTGATCCAACCGGTCTCGGCTCCGCTCGCGCCTGCGGTCGCACCGCCGCCAGCCGCCACGACTGCACCCCGGCCCGGTCCCGCTGTCCTTGCCGTGCCGCCGAGCGTGAAACCTGCGACAGGCGACGTGCCGGCCGCCCTGCTGGATTAAGCGCTCGCGTTAGCGGGTCGGGGTGCCGCCACCGGCGGGCCTGCGCTCGGCGCCGTTCCGGCCAAGGGCGAGCCGGCGAGCGTGTCCCGCACGTCGAGTTCGGAATCGATCTCGGCGCCGAACAGCATGATCAGCGCGCTGACCCACAGCCAGAGCAGCAGGATGACGACCGCCCCCAGCGACCCATAGGTGGCGTCGTAAGACCCGAAATGGCCCACATAGAACGAGAAGCCGAAGGAACCGATCAGCCACAGCGCCGTCGCGACGGCCGATCCCCAGGTGATCCAGCGCCAGCGCGGATGGCTGCGCGACGGTGCCCAGCGATAGACGACCGCCAGGCCCAGCACCACCAGAAGCGCGAGGGCCGGCCAGCGCGCGACGTCGATGAGGAGCGTCATCGCGTTGTCGAGATAGAGGAACTTGAGCACGATCGGCACCACCGCCAAGGCCAGGATGGCGACCACGGCGAAGGCAACGCTGCCGATCGTCAGGGCCAGCGCGATCAGCGTTTGAACGATGAAGGACCGCTTTTCCGTCTCCTCGTAGGCAATGTTCAGCCCCGTCATCACGGAGGAGGTGCCGGCGCGTGCCGACCACAGCGCCAGGACGACGCTCACGGCGAGGGCGAGCGAGAGCTGCGAGCCGCTCTGCTTGGCGAAACTGTTGAGCCCGTCGGTGATGAGCTTCATCGCTTCCGGCGGTAGCAGGCTGCCGTAGTCGCCGACCCGCGCCGCCACGTCGGCCGGGTTTCCGACGAGGCCGTAGAGCGAAACCAGCGCGCCGAGCGCCGGGAAGATCGCCAGCATGATGTAGAAGGCGATGCCGGCCGCGACCAGCATGATGTTGTCGCGGTTGATCCGCGCGACGATGGCCTGTCCGAAGCCGACGATGCCGGCCTTATGGGCGACCGGCACGGGCGTCGAGGCATCCGGCGGAGGGACCGAGGCTCGCGCCGGTGCAGCGCCCTTGACCCGATCGCCGGCCGACGTGCCGGTTCTCGTCTTGCGACTGCTCTTCGCAATGGCGCCGACGAGCGCCATCGTCAGCAGCGCGGCTGCCCCCGCCGCCGATCCGACGCGTTTCCCGCCCCGATGATGTGGATTCATTCGTTGCCCCTTCGATCCGCCCAAACTCAAATGCGGCAGACTGTGAGGCGTTCCGATAGAGCGCCACGATCCCGGGAAGAAGTTTCGGCCGGATCGGTGTCGGGCGATTGTGATAGACGACGCCTTTGCGCAAGATATGGACGCGGTCGCCGTCGAGAGCCGCCACACGGAGTTGAAGAGACCCATGCGATTCGATCGATGCCTCATCGGCGCGGCCTGCGGCCTCCTGGTCCTCGCGAGCGGCATGGCGGCCCAAGCCGCGCCCCGCACCGATGTCGTGGTCGGCATGGCGATCGAGCCGAGCGGCCTCGACCCGACCATCGCGGCCCCGGTCGCCATCGGCCAGGTAACCTGGCAGAACATCTACGAAGGGCTGGTGCGCATCGACCGCGACGGCAAGATCCAGCCCGAGCTCGCCAAAAGCTGGACCATCTCGCCCGACGGCCTCACCTACACCTTCGCCCTGCAGCAAGGCGTCAAGTTCCACAATGGCGAAGCCTTCGATTCGGCCAGCGCCAAATTCACGCTCGACCGGGCGCGCGGCCCGCAATCGGTCAACAGCCAGAAGGCCTTCTACGAGGTCATCGATGCGATCGACACGCCCGACCCCGCGACGCTGGTGCTGCATCTCAAGAAGCCGTCGGGCAACCTGCTCTACTGGCTCGGCTGGCCGGCCGCCGTGATGGTCGAGCCCAAATCGGCCGAGGCCGACAAGACCGACCCGGTCGGCACCGGGCCGTTCCGCTTCGCATCCTGGGCGCGCGGCGACCGCGTCGAGCTCACCAGGAATGCCGCGTATTGGGATGCGGGGCGCGCCGCCAGACTCGAGAAAGTGACCTTTCGCTTCATCGGCGACGCGGAGGCCGAGAGCGCGGCGCTGAAGTCGGGCCAGGTCGACGCCTTTCCGGAATTCGGCACGCCCGAGCTCTTCACCGCCTTCCAGTCCGACAAGGCCTTCGCCGCCGTGGTCGGCAGGACGGGCCTCAAGGTCGTGGCCGGCATGAACGACCGCATCAAGCCGTTCGCGGACAAGCGGGTTCGCCAGGCGCTGATGATGGCGATCGACCGCAAGGCACTCGTCGAGGGCGCCTATTCGGGCTTCGGCACGCCGATCGGCAGCCATTTCTCGCCGACCGACCCCGGCTACAAGGACCTGACCGGCGTCCTGCCCTACGACCCCGCCAAGGCCAAGGCGCTGCTCGCCGAGGCCGGCTACGCGAACGGCTTCAGCTTCACCATTAAGACGCCGCAGATGGCCTATGCGACGCGCTCGTCCGAAGTGCTGCAGGCCATGCTGGCCCAGGTCGGCGTAACGATGACGATCGTGCCGACCGAATTCCCGGCGCAATGGATCAAGACCGTCTTCACCGACCACGCTTTCGACATGACCATCGTGGCCCATGCCGAGCCGCTCGACATCGGCATCTACGCGCGGCCCGATTATTATTTCGGCTACAGGAACCCCGCCTTCGACGCGGCCATCGCCAAGGCCGAAGCCGAGCCCGATGCAGGCAAGCGCGCCGCCGATTACGGCGAGGCGCAGCAGATCCTCGCCGAGGACGTGCCAGCGCTCTATCTCTTCGTCCTGCCCAAGCTCGGCGTGTGGAACCGCAAGCTCGACGGCTTCTGGGCCGACGAGCCGATCCCGTCGAACGACATGACCGAGGTGCATTGGACGGAATGAGCGGCGTGCCGGGCGCAGTACGGCGGCTTGCCGGCCTCGCGGCGACGCTGCTCGTCGTCTCGCTCGCCATCTTCGTGATCCTCGACATCCTGCCCGGCGACCCGGCCGCCATCATGCTCGGCGTCTCAGCGACGCCCGAGACGCTCGCCAATCTACGCCACGAGATGGGGCTCGACCTGCCGGCGCCGGTCCGCTACCTGCACTGGCTCGGCGGCCTGCTGATCGGCCATCTCGGCACCTCGACGACCTATGGCGTGCCGGTGGCGGGGCTGATCGGCGAGCGGCTCGCCGTCACCCTGCCCTTGGCTTTGCTCGCCATCCTGATCGCCGTCGCGCTGGCGCTGCCGCTCGGCGCCGTGGCAGGCGCGCGACCGGGAAGCCTGGCCGACAAAGCGGAGACGCTCGTGTCAGAACTCGGCATCGCCGTGCCGAATTTCTGGATCGGACTGCTGCTCATCCTGTTCGTGTCGCTGCATCTCGGTTGGCTGCCGTCGGGCGGCTTTCCCGGCTGGCGCGCAGGCCCGGGGCCGGCGTTCGGCGCGCTGATTCTCCCCGCGATCGCGCTCGCGGTGCCGCAGGCGGCGGTGCTGATGCGGGTGACACGCACCGCGGTGCGCGACATCGGCCACCAGGATTTCGTGCGCACCGCCGCCGCCAAGGGCCTCGGGCCGGGGACGATCCTGTGGCGGCACGTTGTGCCCAATGCGCTGATCCCGGTCGTCACGATCCTGGGCCTGCAGGTCTCCTTCCTCATCGCCGGCGCGATCCTGGTCGAGAACGTCTTCACCCTGCCGGGGCTCGGCCGGCTCGCCTGGCAGGCGCTGGCGCAGCGCGACCTCGCGGTGATCCAGGCGGTGGTGCTGTTCTTCGCCGCCATGGTGCTCGTGGTGAACTGGGCGGTCGACGAGCTCTATGCCGTGATCGACCCGCGCCTGCGAGACCGCCGATGAGGCTCGGGTCGCCGCTCCTCCTCGGCCTCGCGCTGACCGGCCTCGTCGCCGGCGCGGCGCTCGTCTCGCTCGTCTGGACGCCGGACGATCCGGCGCGCATGCATTTCGCGCTGAAGCTGAAAGGCCCGCTTGCGGCGGGCCTGCTCGGCACCGACCAGTTCGGCCGCGACGTCGCCTCGATGCTGATGGTCGGAGCGCGCAATTCGCTTTTCATCGCAGTGCTGTCGGTCGGCGCCGGCGGGGCCATCGGCACGCTCGTCGGCGTCGTGGCCGCCGCCCTGCCCGGCAGCTTCCTCGACGGGGCGCTGATGCGGCTCAGCGATGTGCTTTTCGCCTTCCCCTCCGTGCTCTCGGCGATCATGATCGGCGCGCTGCTCGGGCCGGGCGCCGCGACGGCGATCATCGCCATCGCAGCCTTCATGGTGCCGGTCTTCGCTCGCGTCGCGCGCGGCAGCGCCTTGCAGGTGTGGACGCGCGACTTCATCCTGGCCGCCCGAATGGCCGGCAAGGGCGGCGCCCGCATCACGCTCGACCATGTGCTGCCGAATATCGCGAGCCAGATCATCGTGCAGGCGACGATCCAGCTCGGCCTCGCCATCCTGACCGAGGCGGGCCTGAGCTTCCTCGGCCTCGGCATGGCGCCGCCGGCGCCGAGCTGGGGCCGAATGTTGGCCGATTCGCAGACCTATCTGGCGCAGGCGCCGCATCTCGCGTTGGCGCCGGGCCTCGCCATCGCGATCGCCGTGCTCGGCTTCAACCGGCTCGGCGACGGCCTGGCCGACCTCGCTGATCCACGCCGCAGGCGGGGATGAGCGCATTGCCGATGGCCGACCTTATTGACCTCTCCGCAACCGAAATCCTGCGCCGCTTCGCGGCCAGGACGCTGTCGCCGAGCGAATATTGGGCCGCGCTCGAAACCCACATCGCGGCCTGGGAGCCGGCGATCCACGCACTCTACGCCTACGACCCCGAAGGGGCTCGCGCGGATGCCGCCGCTGCCACGGAGCGATGGCGCGGTGGCACGCCGAAGGGGCCGCTCGACGGGCTTCCCGTGACCGTCAAGGAACTCGTCGCCACCCGCGGCGTATCGGTGCCGCGCGGCACGGCCGCAACCGTGCTCGTGCCGGCCGAAACCGACGCGCCCCCGGCGGCGCGTCTGCGCGAAGACGGCGCCATCCTCTTCGCCAAGACCACCTGCCCCGACTACGGCATGCTGTCCTCCGGCCTGTCGAGCTTCCATCCACTGACCCGCAACCCGTGGAACCTCGCGCTCAACCCTGGCGGGTCGAGCGCCGGCGCGGGCGCCGCGGCGGCGGCCGGCTACGGCCCGTGTCATGTCGGGACAGACATCGGCGGCTCGATCCGCCTGCCGGCCAGCTGGACCGGCACCTTCGGGTTGAAGCCCAGCCACGGCCGGGTGCCGATCGACCCGTTCTACCTCGGCCGCGTCGCGGGACCGATGACGCGATGCGTCGAGGATGCCGCGCTGATGATGCGCACGCTGTCACGGTCTGACGCGCGCGACGCCACCGCCCTGCCCCCGGCCAAGATCGACTGGGAGGCGCTCGCCATCGACTTGAAAGGCCTGCGCCTCGGCCTGATGCTCGAGGCTGGCTGCGGGATGCCGGTCGATCCGGAGATTCGGGACGCCGTCACCGCGGCCGCCCGGGTCTTCGAAGCCGGGGGTGCAATCGTCGAAGAGATCGGCCCCGTCATGACACCGGAAATGCTCGTGGGCCTCGACCGTTTCTGGCGTGCCCGCTCCTGGTCTGACATGCTGATGCTCGATAACGACGCGCGCGGAAAAGTGCTGCCTTATGTCCGCCGCTGGGCGGAACGCGGCGCCGAGGTCGGCGGCGTCGAGGCTTTGCGCGGCTACGAGCGGACGGTCGAGATGCGGAGCCGCTGCGCGGCGCCCTTCGAGCGCTTCGACGCGCTGCTCTCGCCGGTAGCGCCCGTGGTCGCCTTCCCGGCCGACTGGGCCTCGCCGCTGAACGACCCGGATCGGCCCTTCGAGCATATCGGCTTCACCGTGCCGTGGAACATGGGCGAGCAGCCGGCGGCCGCGATCAACTGCCGCTTCGCCCAAAACGGCATGCCGATCGGCCTGCAGATCATCGGCCCGCGCTTCGCCGACATGCTCGTGCTGCGCCTCGCCAAGGCTTTCGAGGATCGCCGCGGGCCGATGGTGTGGCCGAAGGCACCGGGCGCATCCTCATCCGACGCGGCTATGCCGCGCCAACGTCTCCCGTAACGGCGTGTCGGACAGCCGGCATTGAGACTCAGCTCCCGGCGTCGGATGACCATTGCAGCACGCGGGAATGTCCGAGCGCCTCCCGATTGACGATGTGCTCGGGCAGGCGGCCCTGCAAGACATCGACGATGCTCTGGAGCGCGCTGCGCGCGACGTCTTCGAGGAAGCGATCGGTCCAGCATAGCGAGTGCGGCGTAGCGATGACATTGTCCATGGCAAAGAGCGGGTTGGCAGGATCGGGCGGCTCCTGTTCGAAGACGTCGAGTCCCGCGCCGGCGAGGGCTCCCGACCGCAGCGCCTCGATGAGGGCGCGCTCGTCGATGATCGGGCCGCGGGCCACGTTGACGATGACGGCCGAGGCCTTCATGTGGGCCAGGCGCCCGGCATTGATGAGGTGGCGGGTCGTGTCGTCGAGGAAACACGCGATCACCACAACGTCCGCCTGAGCCAGCGCGGCCTCGAGGGACAGAACCTCGACCCCCAGGCCGGCCGCGACCCCCTGGACCGGATGAGGATCGGCCGCCACGATCCTCATCCCGAACGGCTGCATGAGGCGCACGAGTTCGCGGCCGATCCCACCGAGGCCGACGATTCCGAGCGTCCGGCCAGGCAGACCGGTGCCCGGGAAGTCGCCCCGTTGCGACCACCGTCCTTCGCGTGGCAGCCGACAAAGCCTTCGTATCCACCGCGTCGAAACCCACGCCGTTGCGCGCGATGACCCGCAAGCGGCCGGTGTCGCGCGCCAGCGCCGTTTCCGTGACGCGCGAACCGCCGATGAACGGCGCATCGTATCCGGCGATGCCTGCGGGATCGATCGCACCGCCGCCGGGCGGCAGCACGTCCCACGCGAGCCCGGCGTCCACCAAGAGCGACAGCGGCGCCGGCCCGAAGATCGGGCGCCCTTCGGTGTCGAACAGATCGGCGGTCAGCCCGATCTTCGCGTGCGACGGCGTCATGGCAGGGTCCTCGGACATCGGCGCCGGACGCATCAAGCCAGCGGCGCGACGACGCGGCCGGTCCAGGCCGAGTCGTAGGCCGCGAGACGAGGCCATAGGTCTTGAGACTGTCGGCCCCGGAGGTTTCCGGCGCCGTGCCGTCGCGCAGGCTCTTTACCCAATGGCGCTGGATCCGCAGCACGCTCTCCTGCGTCCCATGCCAGGGCGCGTCGACCAGGACTGCAACTGCGGCGACACGTCGAAATCCTGCACGACACCGTCCGAGACCAGGGTCATGGCATAGCCGGGCTCAAGCCGCACGCTGCCGCGTGTTCCTTCAACCTGGAGGGTCAGCTGGGGAAAAGGATCGGGATGGATCCGGCTCGCATAGCTGGTTTCGACGACGCTCGTCGCGCCGTTGGCGTGACGCAGCATCGTCGTCGCGAGATCCTCGCCCCTGATCCCGGGCTCAATGCTCTGGGTCTGGCAATAAAGCTCCGAGACCTCGCCGAGCAGGTAGCGGGCGACATCCAGCATGTGGACCCCGAGGTCGAGCAGGATGAAATATTCCTCCTCGGCCAGGTAGGGCTGCTTGCCGTAGATATCGTGCCCTGTCCGGAACGAGATGCGAGCCCAGGTCAAGGATCCGAGGGCCCCCGAATCGATGATCTCGCGCGCCTTGCGGACGGGTGTGAGGAAGCGCGTGTTCTCGTGCACCATGAATGGAATGCCCGCCTCCCGGCACCCGTCGACGATCGCTACGCAATCGGCCCAGTTCGGCGCGAGAGGCTTTTGGACGATTACGGCGAGCCGGCGCTCGACCGCGAGCCCGACCAGGACGGCGTGCGAACGCATGGTCGTGGCGATATCCACGAAGTCGAGGCGCTCTGTGTCGAACATCTCCGCGGCATCCGCATAGACGGCCGGGCCACCGTATCGCTCGGCTGCGGACCGCGCTTTTGCGAGATCGAGGTCGCACACCGCGGCGAGTGTGACGCCTTCGAATGGCTCCAGGCCGCGAGATGATTCTCGGCGAAGAAGCCGCATCCGACGACGCCGACACGAAACGGTGGATCTGCCAATTGTGCGGTCCTTCGAGCTGGGCGCGCCGCGACGACGTTCGCGCCGGGGCCGGAAGGGGTGGCGCCGCGTCCCAGGGAACCGGGGACGGCGGCTCCCTTTTTGCGGTCAGTGGATCTCGCCCGCTTTGCGCAGGGCCTCGCGCATCATCCCGCTGGTGAAACCCGGCGCCCGCGCCATGTCCAGGATGACCTTCTCGCGCCTCGACACGAGGTCGATGGCGTCGGGCAGAGCTTTCACGGCGTCGGCCGGAATGACCACCGCCCCGTGAAAGTCGGCATGCACCACGTCGTCGTGCCGGACCAGCATGCCGAAGATGTTGACGTCGCAGTTCATCTGGACCATGTGGACATGCGCATGGCTGGGCCCGATCCGCCCGCCGACGATCTGGAAGCCGGTCGCCAGCATGTCGACGTCCCGGAACGAGCCGTTGGTCACGCATCCGAGGACGCCAAGCCCGGAATGCACTGTGGTCTGGACCTCGCCCCAGAAGGCGCCGTATCCGGGCCGGTCATCGATGTCCTGGATGACGGCGACAGTGGGCAGGTCGTCCGGGGCGACGTAGTCGTACCAGTCCTCCCGAGGCGGAATCGGGCCGCGCGGCGCCTCCCTGGCGCGGATCAGCCCCGTTCGCGCGAGCCCGACGATGGGCGGCAGCTTGCGGTCCGCCGCCACCATGGGCTCGACCGTGAAGCCGATCGCCCGGCGTTCCGGAACCACGAGCTCGAGCCCGTTGCAAATCGTCGGCGTGTCCCACCTCTTCAGGATTTCGAGGTCGGCGGCGGTGAAGGGCAGTTTCGTCATGGCGTGGTCCTGCGTGGGGGCATGGGTTCGGAAGCGAGCGTGTCAGATGGTTTCGATGCGGATCTTGCGTTGCTCCAGCCGGTCAACCATGACAGTGCGCCGGCCGTCGACCCAGGCCGCGACGAAGATGATCAGGCTGTTGACGAGCGGGTAGAGATACGGATCGGCGTTGAGCATCACGAGGCCGTTCTCGGTGGTCTGTACGAGGACGGCCCCGAAGATGCTGCCGAACACCCCGCCGCACCCGCCGAAGAGGCTCGTCCCACCGAGCTACCGCGGCCGCGATCAAGGGAAATTCCGACTGGTAGCCGAAGGTGGCCGAAGCCGCGCCGACCTGCGACACCGAGATCAGGGCGCCGATCGCCGCGCAGGCGCTGCAGATGCAGAACACAGAGAAGACGATCGGCCTGACCCTGATGCCGGCCTTTGCGGCCGAGTCGGGATCGGCCCCGACGGCGTAGATCTGCCTGCCATATGGCATCTGGGTCAGCACCGCCCATGCGATGACAGCCACGACCGCGAGAATCCAGATGGCCCAGGGGATGCCCAGGGCTGAGGACCGTCCCAGCCGCTGCACCACGTCGCTCTGGAACACCATCTTGGTTTCGGAGATGTGTAACGCCAATCCCCGCCCGATGAAGAGCGTCGCCAGCGTCACCATGAACGGGGCGATCCGCAGCGCCGTCGTGAACCAGGCATTGACCGCCCCGACGGCAAGGCCGACCCCCATGATGATCGGGATCGAGAGGGCAAGCGAGAGATCGTGCAGGTAGAGCCCGAGCACGACGGCCACGAGATACATCACCGAGCCGACCGACAGGTCGACGCCGCGCACCAGCAGCACGAAGGTCATGCCGATCGCCATCACGGCGACGTGGGTGGACTGGGTCAGGATGTTGCGGAAATTGGCGAAGGTCAGAAACCGGTCGGACAGGAGGCCGAAACCGACGACGAGCGCCGCGAACAGGAGAAGCGGTGCGAGCCGGAGCACGAGCAGGGTCAGCGTGTGACGGTCGAATGGCATCGCGATGGCTCCGCCTCAGTCCCACAATGAGGCGCCCAGGAGCGCTTCCCGCTGAAAATCGCCGCGATCGAAAAAGCCGCGAACCTCGCCCCTCGCCATCACCATGATCCGGTCGGCCATGCCGATCAGCTCCTCGATTTCAGACGAGATGAGCGATCGCCTGGTGTTCCGCAACGTGTTCGAACTTCGGGCGATCCTGGAGATCAAGGCGGCGGCGCTCGCCGCCCTGCGCGCCGACGAGGCCCAGCGAGACAGCATCTCCGATGCCCTGGCGCGCATGCGAACGGCCGCGAACTGGATCGAGGACGGCGTCACGGCCGACCTCGACTTTCACCGCGCCGTCGCGCTTGCCAACGGCAACCCCTACATCGGGATGGTCGTCGGTTTCCTGTCCGGGCAGATGCGGCAAAGCATCATGTTCATGCGGCACAACCAGAGCGATCTCGACGGCAGCCTCGTCGCCATGAACATCGCCGAACATTCGGCGATTCACGACGCCATCTTGGAGCGGTCACCCAAGGCGGCGATCGAGGCGATGCGAAGCCACATCACCAATGCCGCCAAGCGACTTGGCTACGAACTGTCGTCCGACGCGCCTTGGCTGGACGGCCTGGCGGTCTAGAGCAGATCGGCAACAGCCGATCATACGCTGGCCGCACCAAACGCGATAGCCGCTGGCAAAGATCTCGAGCACCCGAGACATCGGACGGATGGGCTTGGCATCCGCTCGGCATGGCGCCTCCCTCTCATCGCCCGGATGGCACCGGCGCGGCGTCACATGAACGTTGTCTTAGAGGAGCACGGGATGGCCCACATCCACGGAGACTTTCCGCATGCACCTCCAGACATCCGCCGCCCGTCGCCTCAACCTCGTGCTCGCCTGTTTGGGCGCGGCAGCTCTCGTTCCGGCCGTCACGCCCATGGCGCAGGCCGAGAGCCGACCGGTTGCGTCTCCCGGCTTCACCGTGTCGACTTTCGCCGTCCCGCCAGCCGGCCTTTCGAAGCCGGACTCGCTGGCGCTGATCGAGGGCAGTGTGTGGATCGGCTACGGGAATGGCGGCAAGCCCGATGGATCGAATGGCGCGATGAGCCAGATCGTCCAATATTCGCTCGACGGCAAGGTGCAGAAAACCCTGACGATCAAGGGCCACAACGACGGCCTGAAGCTCGATCCGGTGACGAAGAAAGTCTGGGCTTTGCAGAACGAGGACGGCGACGCCGACATCGTCGTCGTCGATCCGCAGACGGGCGCGATGGAATCCTACGTCTTCGGACCGGGCAAACACGGCGGCGGCTATGACGATGTGGTGTTCAAGAACGGCCAAGCCTTCGTTACCGCTTCCGCCCCGAGCGTCGACGGGGGCAAGACGAATCCCGGTCCGTCGGTTGTTACGGCCACGCTGGTCGCCGCCGACCACACGGTGAAGGTCGAACCCGCGTTCGCCGGTGCGCCGACCGTGACCGACATCGTCACGGGGAAGACCGAAACGGTGAACCTCACCGACCCGGATTCGATAACGGAGGCGCCCTCGGGTGACCTCGTCATGACCAGTCAGGACGACGGCGAAATCCTCCTCATCCGCGAGACGTCAGTGGCCGGGGGCACCGGCGGTGTCCTGCACCTGCTCGGCGGCGTGAAAATCGACGATACGACCTTTACGACCGCCCAACAGGGCTTCCTGCTCGTGGCCGACACTGCCGCGAACATGGTCTATAAGATCGAGGCAGCGAACTGGGGACGCGGAAAAGCCTTCTCAGCGATGAGCGGCGTCGAGGCGACGAAAACGGACCCGGCCATCGCGGGCTATGTCGGTCTGATGGATATGAGCAGTGGCGCGCTCGTGCCGATCGTCGCCGACATGCAGGCACCGCACGGCATGATTTTCGTCGAAGCCCGGTAGCGATGACGATCGAGTGCCGATCGTGCCACAATTTCGGTGCACCGGCACTAACCCTACCGCGTTACGCGTTCTTTCTCGCCTCCCCGACTTCTCCAGGTTCCTCCTCCTGAGCCGGCTGCGAAGCGGCCGAGTCCAAGGATCGTCGGCCGTGATTTGAGGAGGTCCCGCCGGACCTCCTCAGCATGAACATCGGAAGAGTTTCAAAAGAGCGTCAGATCAGGCCCTGTTCCTTCAGGAAGGCCGTGGCGACCGCTTCGACGGCCTGCCGCTTGACATCGACGTCACCGTCGAGGCGCTGCATCGTGGCGTCATCGATCTTGGCCGACAGCGCCTCGAGGGTCGGCTTGAGGTCGGGATGGGCATCGAGCGTCGCCTTGCGGACGACCGGAACCAGCGCATAGTTCGGGAAGAAATTCTTGTCGTCCTTCAGCAGCGTGAGATTTAGAGCCGCGACCCGGCCGTCGGTGGCGGTGACCACGGCCACGTCGACATTGCCGCCCGAAAGCGCCGGATAGACGAGGCCGATCTCCATCGGGCGGACGTTGGCGCGTCCGGCCTCGAAGCCGTAGGCCTTCTGCAGTCCGAGCAGCCCGTCTTCGCGCTTGGGGAATTCCGCTGTCGTCGCCATGACGAGCGACTTTCCGCCCTTATAGGCCGCCGCCATATCGGACAGCGTCACGATGCCGTCGGTCTTCGGATTCTTCTTGCTGATCGCCAGAGCGTAGGTGTCATTTGCCTTGGAGGGTGCCAGCCAGACCAATCCCTTGGCGGCATCGAGCTCCTTCACCTTGGCGTAGGTCGCCTCCGGGGTCATCTTGTCGGTAATCTTGTCGAAGGTGACCAGGGCCGTGCCAGTATATTCCCAGTAGAGGTCGACCTGGCCGCTTTCGAGGGCGGCCCGGACGATGTTGGTCCCCATGCCGTCTTTCTTCTCGATCTTGTAGCCCTTGCTTTCGAGCAATTGCTTGGTCATCTCGGCCATCAGATATTGTTCGGTAAAGTCCTTGCCGCCGACCGTCAGGTTGGCCGCGCAGGCGACGCCGCCGAAGGCCAGCAGCGTCACCGCCGCCAGCACCGTCCGTTTCAGTTTCGACACGATCATCATGGTCCTCCCCAGTTTATCGTTCATGTTGCCCGCCTCAGCGAAGCGGGTTTATTCCTCGCGGCACGAGATGATATTGCAGCCGGCCGACGAGAAAATCGGTGAGAACCGCGAGCAACGCCGTCGGAATGGCGCCGGCCAGCATCATCGGCAGATCGTTGAGCGCGATGCCCGTGAAGATCAGTTCGCCGAGCCCCCCGGCGCCGATCAAGAAGGCCAGCGGCGCCGTGCCGACGCAGATCGACAGCGCAGTCCTGATGCCGCCGAAGATGACGAAGAGGGCGTTCGGCACCTCGACGCGCCAGAAGATCTGGCCGGCCGTCATGCCCATGCCGCGGGCCGCCTCGATCAGCGGCGCGGGTACGCTCCTGAGGCCGGTGAACGTGTTCCTGACGATCGGCAGCAGGGTCGCCGCCCACAGGCCGAACACCGCCGGCACGGTGCCGATCCCGAGCACGGTCATGCAGAGCGCCAGGATCGCCAAGGTGGGAATGGTCGTTCCCAGATTGAACACCTGGAGAAAGAGCTCGGACGTGTTGCGGAAGGCGGGTCGCGACAGGATCGCGCCGGCCGGGAGCCCGGTCAGGATGGCGAGGCCGCCGGCCCAGGCGACAAGCTCGATGTGCTCGATGCCGAGGAAGACGATATCGTCCCGGTTGGCGAGGATCGCGGCGGGCATGTCGCTCGTCAGCGCCCAGACGCCCATCGCGATCGCCAGCAGCAACCACGGCAGCACGGCCGTGGCCACGGCGGGAAAGGGCTTACCGACGCCGGCCGTCAGCGGTCGCGCGCCCGCGCTCATGCGGGGGTCTTCGCGACGGCCAGGCTCTTCATGATCGAGCGATAGGTCAGCACGCCCTGGACTTTGCCGTCTTCGTCCACGCAGGGCATGATCGGCATATCGTGCGTGAACATCAGCGCCACCGCGCTGCGGAGATCGGCCGTCACCGAAATTGTGGCGCGCAGCGGCTCGGCATGATCGCCGCAGGTCCCAGGTCCGGCGAAGTCCCGACCGCCGGAGACGATGCCGCCGGGCCGACCGTCCGCCTCCATCATCAGCACCGCCGGACGGCCGCTGGCCTCGATCAGCGCGCCCGCGCTCGCGGCCGGATCGTCGCGCCGCACCGCGCCGACGTCGGCCAGCATGGCGTCGGCGACGCGAATGAGCGGCAGCCGCTTCAGCGTGCGATCGGCGCCGAGGAAGGTCTCGATGAAGGGCGTCGCCGGATTGGCAAGGAGTTGGTCGGGGGTCGCGAACTGCTCGAGCCGGCCGGCGCGGAAGATGGCGATCTTGTCGGCCATCTTCACCGCCTCGTCGAGGTCGTGCGAGACGAAGATGATCGTCTTGCGCAAGGTCTGCTGCATGCGCAGGAACTCGTCCTGGATCACCTCGCGGTTGATCGGGTCGATGGCGCCGAACGGCTCGTCCATCAGCATGACCGGCGGATCGGCCGCCAGCGCGCGCAGCACGCCGACGCGCTGCTGCTGGCCGCCGGAGAGTTCCTTCGGATAGCGCGCCAGGAAGGTGGCCGGGTCCATCCCGACCAGTTCGAGCAGTTCGGCGGCGCGCGCCCGGGATTTTTTCCGGTTCCAGCCCAAGAGGTCGGGCACGACGCAGATATTCTCCGCGACGGTCTTGTTGGGGAAGAGCCCGATCTGCTGGATGACGTAGCCGATCGAGCGGCGGAGCTGGATCGGATCGACCGTGCCGGTGTCGCGGCCGTCGATATAGACCTTGCCGCCCGATGGCTGGATCAGGCGGTTGATCATCTTCATGGTCGTCGTCTTGCCGCAGCCCGAGGGGCCGAGCAGGACGCAGATCTCGCCCGCCGAAAGCTCGAAGCTGACGCTGTCGACGGCGGTGATGCGCCCGCCGGGCGTGTCGAAGACCTTGCTCAGGCCATCGAGCCGGATCACCGGACCGCCCCCATGGACAGGCCTTTCGAGGTGATGAGCCTCTGCACGAAGGCGAGCGCCAGGTCGACGACGATGGCGAGCAGCGACACGGCCACCGCACCGGTGATGAGCTGGCGCGGATCAGACTGGCTGATGCCGCGCTCGATGAAGGTTCCGAGACCGCCGGCTCCGATATAGGCCGCGATGGCGGTCACCCCGATGTTCATGATCACCGCGGTCCGCACCCCCGCCATGATCACCGGAACCGCCAGCGGGATCTCGACCTGGCGCAACCGCTGGAACGCATTCATCCCCATCCCGATGCCGGCCTCGCGCAATGCCGGATCCACATTGGCGATGGCCGTGTAGGTATTCCGGATGATCGGCAGTTGCGAATAGAGGATCACCGCGATCACCGCCGGAACGTAGCCGATGCCGTGACCGAACGGGGACAACAGCGGGATCATCAGCCCGAAGAGGGCGATCGAGGGGACAGTGATCATCATCGAGGCGAGGTAAAGCACCACATCGGCGGCGCGCTTCGACTGGGTGATCGCGAGCCCGATCGGCACCGCGGTCAGGACGGCGATCGAGACCGCGACGACGACGATGGACAGGTGTTCGATCGTTCGCGAGACGATGAGGCCGAGATTGGCATAGGCGAAGGTGAGTATGTCCATCGGCCGAAATCCCGTGATCGTTCCCCGTCCTCAAAGGTCGTCGTAGAGGCCCGCCGCGGTCTCGTAGGTGAAGCGAAACGGGACGGATCCTTCGACCATCCACGCATCGACGATCTCGCCCGCCATCAGCCGGCAGGCATCTTTGCTGTCGATCACCGCGCCGCCGTGGAGGCGGTTCGCCAGGTTGAGGATCGCCGTCTGATGCATGGCGACGCTGCCGCTGGCACAGGCGTCCTTGATCAGGACGACGCGGTAGCCGAGGGCGATCGCGTCGTTGACGGTCGCCGCGATGCAGGCTTCCGTCCAGACGCCGGCGACGAAGAGCCACTCGACGCCGAGCGCACCGAGCCGGTCCGCCAGTTCCCCGCCGCCGAAGGCGCTCGCCTCGGTCTTGACGACGACAGCCTCGTCCCCGACCGGTCCCACCTCCGGGCAGATCGCCGAGAGCGGATCGTCCTTGTCGCTGAACGCCGAGCGCCCATCCGCCAGCATGGGATGGAACGGACGCAGTTTCCCGGCCGTCGAATCCACCACATAGGCGGCGTGGATGACGGGGATGGCGTGCCGGCGAGCCGCTCTCTGCAGGTCGCGGACATTGGCGAGGAGCGCGCCGAACCCCTCGACCAGGTGGCGCTTGTCCTGGCGGTGCTCC
Organism: Lichenihabitans sp.; assembly: GCA_965277115.1. GTDB lineage: Bacteria > Pseudomonadota > Alphaproteobacteria > Rhizobiales > Beijerinckiaceae > Lichenihabitans. The sequence goes on from CBDIBY010000010.1 coordinate 146,482, forward strand.
TCCTGCAGGTCGACGAAGACCGCCGCGGCCTTGCCGGGCGCGACCGAGAGGCTGCGCCTCATGCGGCGCCTCCGAGGAATTCGTCCTCGTAGGGAAAGCGCGACAGAAGCTCGGTGCCCGTCTCGGTGATCAGGATCTCGTCCTCGAGCTTGACGCCCTCGCGGCCGCCCTTCTCGCCGATATAGCTTTCGACGCTGACCACCATGCCCGGGACGATGTGCCCGTCCCTGCCATAAGTCGCGTAGTCCATGGAATGCGCAATGAACGGCGTCTCGCCGTGCATGCCCACGCCATGCATCACGGACGTGTAGCGCTGGTCGACGAAGCGGTCCGGGATCTTCCAGGCTTTTTCCGCGATCTCGCGGAACGCCATGCCGGGCTTGACCACACCCATATTGTGCTGAACCTGATCGTAGGCCATGCGATACAGCATCTTCTGGTAGTCGGTCGGCTTCCCCGGGCCGCAGCGGAAGGTGCGGGAAAAATCCGAGAAATAGCCGTAGCAACCGATCGTGTCGGTATCGAGCGCGACGAGCTCGCCCGGCCTGATCTTGCGGCCGCTGGCCTCGTTGAACCACGGATTGGTGCGCTGCCCGGAGGTGAGCAGGCGCGTCTCGATGAACTCGCCGCCCTGCCGGATCACCTCGTAGTACATGATGGCGAAGAGGTCGTTTTCCGACACGCCCGGCTTGATCGCCTCGCGCACCGCGGCGACCGCCGCCTCCGCCCCCGCCATCGAGACCTGGAGGCACTTGATCTCCTCCGCCGTCTTGACGGCGCGAACGGCGAGGATCTCGCCCTGGCAATCCTTGACCTCGCAGCCGCGCTTTTCGAGCGCCAGCGCATGAAGGTGGTTGCAGCGGTCGAGCCCGATCTTCATCGATCCGCCATGCGACTTCAAGAGATCGGCGATCTCGTCCGCGAAGGCCCCGGCGCTCTCGTCGTCGCGGTTGGACACCGAGGACCAGACGAGCTTCGAGGGGCGCGCTTCGTCGACCGTGTCGAGCACCATCGAGACATGATAGCTCTGCGGATATTCGAAGAGGACGACTGGCCCCTCGGTCGGAATGAAGAAGTAGCGGGTCGAATTGCGCAAGAAGTAGCCGAACATGTTGCGCGACCCGGTCGCGTAACGCTGGTTGTAGGGATCGAACAGGACGAGCGCGCCGTAGCCGGCCTCCGCCATCCAGGCCCGCAGCTTCTTCAAGCGGCCGTGACGCAACGCGTTCGCGTCGACATAGGATGGCTCGGTATCCGAAAGCCACATGCCGCCGCCCGGGTCGGCGGCCGCGGGGTGGCGCATGCGATCCTTGAAATCGACGTCCTCGACTTGGTCGGGATCGAAAACGACTATACCCATCGGGGTCTCCTCACGATGACCCAAACATGCGACGCCATGACGCCTCGGATTGTGCGGTTCGCCGCAGGCAGTGTGCATAATTCCGATTATCTGCTATTCAGCGGCTTCAGTGGCGACGCGTCGTCCGCGGCGGATGGCCGTGGATTTCGCGATAGGCCCGGGCGAAGCTCGACATGTTGGCGAAGCCGCAGGCGAGCGCGACGTCGCGCACCGGAAGGCTCGAATGAGCCAGGAGGTCGGCGGCCCGGCGCAGCCGCAACCGGCGATAATAGGCGCTCGGCGCGACCCCGGCTTCCGAACGGAACACCCTTTCGAGCTTGTCGGCCGAGATGCCGAGCCTGCCGGCCAGATCCGCCATCCGCAACCGCTCTTCGACCGCCTCCTCCATGATGGCGATGGCCGAGAGCACAAGCTCGTTCTGGATGCCGGTGCGCAGGCGCAGCGGCATCATCTTGCGGTCGACGCTGGAGCGCAGCGGGCTGTGGACGAACCATTCCGCCACCCCGGCCGCCAGTTCCGCGCCGAAATCCGTCGCGATGATGTCGAGCATCATGTCGAGGCCGGCGACGCCTCCGGCCGAGGTGAAGCGCATGCGGTCGATCACATAGAGGTCGCGGCGCAGCTCGATCTCGGGAAAGCGTTCCGCAAAGGCCGGCTGGCTAGTCCAGTGCAAGGTACAGGCATGTCCGTCGAGCAGCCCGGCCCGCGCCAAGAAGAAGGCGGCATCCGCGACGGCGCCGACCCGGGCACCGCTGCGCAGGCTCTTCCTGATCCAGGCCACCGCATGATCGGCGACCAGATGGTCGGCGTCGCCGCCCGAACAGACGATGATGCGGTCCACCACGGCCGCGTCATGGACGGAATGCACCGGCTCGATGGCCATGCCGTTCGAGGCTTCGACCTTTCCGCCGTTGAGCCCGACGGCCATCCAGCGATAGCACGGCCGCCGCGACAGGATGTTGGCGGCGCGCAGCGGCTCGATGACCGAGCTGAACGCCATCATGGGAAAGCCCGGAAAGACCAGGACCGCGAAGGTGATCGGCGATGGTGCAAGAGCGGCATCGGATGTCGCCCGTCCTTGCGGGGCCGAGGCGTGAGGCAAGGTGCATCCCCGCATTTGTCGGTTGAAGATCGGATCGGCGGCCGATAATTCTCCGGCGCGCCGATGCGGTCAACGCGGTTTCGGCGCGGGCAACCGGATCGACCGAGATGAGCGTGTCCTGGGCATCGTCGAGCCCCGACGACCTGAGGGCGTACCACGCCCGTGATGCCGCGGAGCGGGCCGGCCCCCTGCCCGGCGACGTGATCGAGACGGTGCTTCCGGCGGATGGGGATTTTCGCGGCGGGCTGCTGTTCACGCCGCCCGGTTGCGCGGCGGATTCGGTAATCGTCTATTTCCATGGTGGCGGTTTTGTCGCGGGAAGCCCCGAGACACATCGTTGCGTGACGGCCTGGCTGGCAAAGCTGTCCGGGAGGCGCGTGTTGTCGGCGCGTTACCGCCTGGTGCCGGAGCATCCGCTCCCGGCGCAGCGCCAGGACGCGGTAGCGGCCTGCCGGGCGGCTCTCGCCATGAGCGATGCCGCCGATCTTCCAAAATTGTTTCTGGCCGGCGACAGCGCCGGCGCCTGCGTCGCGCTGTGGGGCCTGTGCGGGCTCGATCGCCGGACGCGCGCCAGCGTCGAAGGCGTGGTCCTGTTCTACGGCGGCTATGGGCGCGTCGAGGGAAACAGCATCACCCGCTACGGCACGCCGGACAATGGGCTCGATTCAGCGACGCTTTTGGTCATGTACCGGCGTCTTGGTGCCGCCGGCGGCATCGACTGGCCGCTGGATTTCGCGAGCGGGATCACCGAACCGGCCTACGTCCTGGCGGCGGAGCTCGACGCGGTATTCGACGATTCGGCCAGGCTCTTTGGCGCTCTCGGACATCTCAATCCCGCCAGCAGGTTCGTCGCGGTCGACGGGCAGGACCACGGTTTCCTGAAAAGCGCCGGCAAGGATCACGTCGCCCTGCGGGAACTCGCCAAGGCCGCGAGATGGATGGCAGGCCTCCCGCCTAAGCCCGTCCCTCAAACCTGAAGGCGGACATCGAGCGCATCGCGGATGCCGTCGCCGACGAAGTTGAAGCTCGTGACCGCGATGGTGATGGCGATGCCGGGAAAGATCGCCAACCAGGGCGCGATCAGTAGATCGCTTTGAGCGTTGGTCAGCATATTGCCCCAGCTCGCGGCGGGCGGCTGGATGCCATAGCCCAGGAAGCTGATATAGGATTCGAGCAGAATGGCGTTGGCCGTGTTGAGCGAGGCCGCCACCAGGATCGGGGCCAAAGTGTTGGGCAGTATCTGCCGAAGCACGATCCGGGCGGAGGAGGCGCCCGACAATTGCGCCGCCAGGATGAAATCGCGCCGCTTGAGCGACAGGACCTGCGCGTAGACGATGCGGGCGATCTCCATCCAGGAGGTGAGCCCGATGATGAGAACCATCGACAACAGCGTCGGCCGCACGAAGGCGGCGATGAACAGCAACAGGAAGATGTTCGGAAAACACAGGACCATGTCGGTCAGTCGCATCAGCAGCGTGCCGATCCAGCCGCCGAGATAGGCCGCGAAGGCGCCGACGAGGGAGCCGACGAACACCGTCACCAGCATGGCCGCGAGGCCGACCGAGAGCGAGATGCGACCGGCGTAGAGCAGCCGGCTCAGGACGTCGCGGCCGAGGTCGTCCGCGCCGAGAATGTGCCCGGTCGTGAAGGGCGGCGCATAGGTGCTGGTGAGGTCGAGGGCCAGCGGGTCGTAAGGCGAGAGCGCCGAAGCGAAGATCGTCGCCAGCCCCAGCAAGACGATCACCACCGCGCCGGCGACCGCCAGACGATGCTTGCGGAAACGGCGGAACACGCGGCCCCGCTGCGGCGCGCGCGGCGTCTCGAGCGCCGCCGTGGTGGCCAGGTCCGTCACGTGCGGGCGCCCCCAAGCTTGATGCGGGGATCGATCAGCGCGTTCAACACGTCGGCCAGAAGGTTGCCGAGCACCACCGCCACCGCGCTCAGCATCAGGATTGCCATCAGCACGGGATAATCGCGCATCGAGAGCGAATTGACGAACAGCAGGCCCATGCCCGGCCAGGAAAATACCGTTTCGGTGACGAGGGCGCCGCCGAGCAGGAGCGGCAATTGCAGCCCCATCAGCGTGACGAGCGGCACCAATGCGGCGCGGAATCCGTGCTGGAACAGGACGCGCCGTCCGGACAGGCCCTTGGCGCGCGCGGTGCGCATGAAATCCTGGTTGAGCACCTCCAGCATCGCGGAGCGGGCATAGCGGCTCCATTGCGCCACCAGCACGAGCGCCAGAATGCCGGCCGGCAGCACCAGGTGATGCAGCATGTCCAGGATGCCGCCGCCCTCGCCGCCGAGCGTGCCGATGCCGCCGGCCGGAAACCAGCCCAGTTCCACGGCGAAGATGTAGATGGCCACGAGCCCGAACCAGAAGGTCGGCAACGACAGCGCCACCATGGCCCAGGTCGTGGCGAGGTAATCGAAGACCGAATAGCGCCGGACCGCCCCCAGCATTCCCACCGCGACACCGATCACCATGGCGAGGCTGAGGCTCGTGCACATCAAGAGCAGCGTCGCCGGGATGCGCTCCAGCACGAGCCCCGCGACGGGCCGGCCGCCGAAGAAACTGTAGCCCCAATTGCCGCCCAGGAAGTTGCTGGCCCATTTGAGGTATTGCACATAGGCCGGCTGATCGAGCCCAAAAATCACCTTGATGCGTTCGATGTCCTGCGAGGTGACGGTAGGGTTCAGCGTATAGACCGCGAGCGGTCCGCCCGGCGCCAGCTCCATCAGCCCGAAGCCGATCACCGATACGCCGGCGATCAGGATGAGCGACTGCCACAGGCGGTTGAGGATGAAGGATGCCAAGGCGCGCTCCGCGCGATACGACGGTTCGGGCGCTCGCCGTCTCGCGGCGCCCGAGCCCGATCAGAGCTGTGGTCTTATCGTCCGGCGGGACGGCTCAGCCGATCGCCCATTCGTTGCAGTTCCAGGTGTTGATCGCCGTATAGGCGTTCGGCTTGTAGTGCTTGACGCTCTTGTCCGTTCCCACGATCAACGGGAGAACGAACAACGGCGCGAACGGCAGGTCGTCGAGCAGGATCTCCTGGATGCGCCCGTAGATCTCCTTGCGCTTCTCCTGGTTGATTTCCGCCCCGCCGCGACGGCAGAGGTCGTCGATCTCCTTGTTCTGATACTGGACATAGTTGGCGCCCGAGCCACCCTTCGCCGGGATCTGGTCGCTCATGATGCGAGCACTGTAGTCCGGATCGGGGTAGAGCAGCGGATCCCAGGCGACTTGCAGAGTGTCGAATTGGGATTTGACCGTATATTCCCCCCAGACGACCGAGGCCGGCATGTTGTTGATGCTCATCTCGACGTTGATGGCCTTGAGGTTCTGCTGCAGGAACTGCTGCGAGCGCTCGCGCGACTTGTTGCCGGCGGTGGTGGAGATGGTGAAGGCCATCTTGACCCCGTCCTTCTCGCGCGTGCCGCTCGACCCGACCTTCCAGCCCGCCTCATCGAGCATGGCCGCGGCCTTCGCCGGATCGTAGCCCGGATCCTTGAGCGCGGCATTGTAGGCCCAGTGGCTGGGCGGCAGATAGCTCAGGGTGCGCGGCGGTATGCCGAAATAGAGCTTCTCGATGAGGCTCTTCTTGTCCATCGCCAGATACAGGGCCTGACGGACACGCTTGTCGCTGAACTGCGGCTTGCCGCAGTTGAAGTAGATGAACTCGACGAAGGCCGTCGGTACGGGCTCGATGGTCTTGTTCGGCAGTTGCCGCGCCCGGGGGAGGAGTTCCGGCGGCAGCCCCTGCAGGTCGAGGATGGAGACCTGCCCGGTCTGGAACTGCGCGAACAGGGCCTGCTGGTCGGGCACGTATTTCTGGATCAGCGTTTTGAGGTGCGGTCCATCGCCGTGATAGTCGGGGTTGCCCTCGAACTCGATGTGATCGCCCGCCACCCGCTCCTTGAACCGGAACGGACCGGTGCCGACGGGCTGCGTGTTGAAGGCGGCCGTGTTCATGTCGGGGACCGCGGCCAGCAGATGCTGCGGGATGACGCTGGTCTTCTGCCACACCACGAGATAGGGCGCGAAAGGCTCGCCGAGCGTCGCCTTGATCGTATGGTCGTCGAGGGCGACGAAGGTCTTGACCCGGTCGTGGCCGGCGCGGCCACGCACCGCGATCTTCGGATTGATCATCGTCTCGTAGGTGAAGACCACATCCTTGGCCGAAAAGGGCGTTCCGTCGTGCCATTTGACATCGGAGCGCAGCTTGATCGTCCAGGTGAGCCCGTCGGCCGAAATGCCGCCGTTCTCGACGGATGGGATCTCGACCGCCAGGTTGGGGATGAACTTGCCCTTGTCGTCGATCTTCCACAGCGAGTCGAACACGGCGAACTCGACCGACGTCTCAACCCCGGTATTGACGTAGAGCAGCGGATTGAAGTTCACCGCTTCCTGGGTGAACCCGATGATCAGCGTTCCCGCCTCGGTACCGGCGACGCGGTGAAGCAACGAGGACGGCGCTCCCGCGAGCCCGCCGACCGTGCCGTCGAGGGTCAAGGCCTTGGCGCCGGAGGCGCCGAGCGCCGTTCCGAAGGCTGCGGCTCCAGCCAGCACCTGACGCCTGTCGAATCCCGCGCGCTTCTCTCGGCCGGCGGCCCCGTTTCCGTCCTCGTCCACCATCTGCCGCGCTCCTGCTGCCGAATGACCCTGAACCATGATCCGCGGAGGCGGGACATTTGCCGTCTTGTGCCCGCGTGAACCGGTCCCTAGGCTTGAGTGTTCGCGGCCATCCGGTCAAAAGTCAACGCCGCGACGAACACCCGTGGAGCTGTCTTGCTCGCCATCCGAAACCTGTCCGTGACCTTTCGATCAGAAGATGGTGGCCTGCGGGCCGTGGATCGCGTCGACCTCTCCGTCGGCAAAGGCGAGAAGCTCGGCATCGTGGGCGAGAGCGGCTGCGGCAAGTCGACGGTCGCCATGGCGATCATGCGCCTCCTGCCGCCCCAGGCGGAACTATCGGGCGACATCCAGTTCGACGGCACGTCGCTCATCGGCCTCGACGAGAGCGCCATGAGGGCCATGCGCGGACGCAGCGTGTCGGTCATCTTCCAGGACGCGATGTCTTCGCTCCATCCGATGATCCCCGTGGGGGCGCAAATCGCCGAGGTCGTCCGGGCGCATGACCGTTCGTCCGGCCGCGCCGCGAACCGGCGCGCGCTCGACCTCCTCCGGCTCGTCGGGATTGCCGCGCCGGAATTGCGGATGAAGGCCTATCCGCACGAATTGTCCGGGGGCATGTGCCAGCGCGTGATGATCGCCATCGCCATCGCCTGCGAGCCCCGGCTCATCATCGCGGACGAGCCGACGACGGCGCTCGACGTGACCATCCAGGCGCAGATCCTCGACCTGCTCGACGATGTATGCCGCCGCACCGGCGCCTCGGTCGTCCTCATCACCCACGACCTCGGCGTGGTCGCCGGAACGACGGACCGCGTCGCCGTGATGTATGCGGGACGCGTCGTCGAAACCGCGTCGACCGACGCGTTGTTCGCACGTGCCCATCACCCTTATACGCAAGGTCTCTTGCGCTCCGTCCCGCGGCTCGACACCGGCATCGGTTTCGACCTGCCGACCATTCCGGGCAACGTCAGCCAGATCGCGGGACAGATCGGCTGCCGCTTCGCCCCGCGCTGCGCCTACGCGCAGGACATTTGCCGCGAAAAGGAGCCGCCGTTGGCGGAGGTCGGGCCGGGTCACGCCAGCGCTTGCTGGTTCAATGCGGTCATCGCCGAGCGTTCGGACGCGGCGGTTCAGTGAGCGATACGATGAGTCCCCTGCTCGTCGAGGCGCGCGACGTGAGCGTACGGTTCGATCTCGGGCGCAACGGCTTGCTGTCTCGCGGGCGCCGGGTCCTGTCGGCGGTCGACGGCGTTTCGCTGGCGATCCGGCGTGGCGAGACGCTCGGCTTGATCGGGGAAAGCGGCTCGGGCAAGTCGACCCTCGGTCGTTGCCTTCTGCGCGTCTACCGCCCGTCCGAGGGACAGGTTCTGTTCGACGGGATGGATGTCGGTGTACTCGACGGCAAGGCGCTGCACGATTTTCGCAGGCGTGCCCAGATGGTGTTCCAGGACCCCTCCTCCGCGCTCAACCCGCGCATGAGCGTCGGAACCAGCATCGCCGAACATCTGCGCAACCAGGCCTTTGGCCCGGGCGAGGCGATACGGGCGCGAGTCGACGAGGTGCTCGACATCATCGGCCTCGGACGGCGCTATGCCGAGCGCTATCCGCACGAGCTGTCGGGCGGACAGCGGCAACGGGCCGTCATGGCGCGCGCCATCAGTACGAACCCGGATTTCCTCGTCGCCGACGAGCCGGTCTCGGCGCTCGACGTGTCGATCCGCGCCCAGATCATGAACCTGATCCGCGACCTTCAGGCTCGCCTGGGGCTCACCTTGCTGTTCATCTCGCACGACCTCAGCGTGGTGGCGCATGTGTCGCGGCGGATCGCCGTCATGTATCTCGGCCAGATCGTGGAAGTGGCCGATCGCGAGACGTTGTTCCGCAATCCCCTCCATCCCTATACCCACGCCCTTCTGTCGGCCGCGCCGGTGCCCGACCCGGCGATCGAGAAGCACAGGCGCCGCCTGCTGCTCGTGGGGGAGATCCCCAACCCGACCGAGGCGCCGCCGGGCTGCCGTCTGCAGACCCGCTGCCCGCGGGTCACCGAGCGCTGCCGGATCGAGAAGCCGCCATTGGCGGCGCTCGAGCCCGACCACGTCGTCGCCTGCTATCATCCAGGCCCGCCGGAGGCGGCCGGCACCAGGGGGTGAGCGCGAGCGCCGGTCGCTCGCGGATCAGTGGCTTTCGCGCGGCACCGCGGCACCGCGGCACCCGCGCAGAAAATCGAAATCTGCACCCGTATCGGCGCCGAGCACGTGGGTGCGATAGAGCTGTCGATAGCCGCCGGCATCGTCCGGCGGGCGCGGCGTCCATGCGGCACGGCGCGCCTCGAGCACCGCAGGGTCGACATCGAGGTGCAGGCGTCGCCGGTCGACGTCGAGCTCGATCACGTCACCGCTCTCGACCAGCGCCAGCGGTCCGCCGGCCGCGGCCTCCGGCGCCACGTGCAGCACGACCGTGCCGAAGGCCGTGCCGCTCATGCGCGCATCCGAAACGCGCACCATGTCGCGGACACCGAGGGCGAGAAGCTTGCTCGGCAGCGGCATGTTGCCGACCTCGGCCATGCCGGGATAACCCTTCGGCCCGCAGTTTCGCAGGACCATGACGCTGTCCGCGTCGATGTCTAGCGCAGGATCGTCGATGCGCGCCTTGTAGTCGTCGATGTCGTCGAACACCACGGCGCGGCCGCGATGCCGCATCAACGCCGGCGAGGCGGCCGACGGCTTGATCACCGCTCCGCCCGGGGCGAGGTTGCCGCGCAGGACGGCGATGCCGCCATGGGGGGTCAGCGGGTTCTCCCTCGGCCGGATCACATCGTCGTTGAATACGACGGCGTCGCGAAGGTTCGCGCCGACCGTCTCCCCCGTCACCGTCGGCGCGTCGAGGTCGAGCAGGTCGACGATGCGCGTCATCAGCGCGGGCACGCCGCCGGCGTAGCAGAAGTCCTCCATGAGGAAACGGCCGGACGGCATGAGGTCGAGCAGACATGGCACGTCGCGCCCGAGCCGGTCCCAGTCGTTGAGCGAAAGCGGAACGCCGAGACGGCCGGCGATGGCCAGCAAATGGATCACGGCGTTCGTCGAGCCGCCGACCGCGCCGTTGACCCGGATCGCGTTGGCGAAGGCCGCGGGGGTCAGGATGCGCGACATTCTGAGGTCCTCGTGCACCAGTCCGACGGCCCGTCGTCCGACGAGGTGTGCCAAGCGTACGCGTCCGGCGTCGACCGCAGGCAGTGCGGCGTTGCCGGGCAGCGCCAGCCCGAGCGCTTCGACCATCGTGGCCATGGTGGAGGCCGTCCCCATCGTCATGCAATGCCCCGCCGAGCGCGACATGGCGCTCTCGGCCGCCATGAAGTCGCGCAGCGACAGGACGCCCGCCCGCACGTCCTCGGACAGTTTCCAGACGTCCGTGCCCGAGCCGATGGTCCGCCCGCGAAAGTGCCCGCTCAGCATGGGACCGCCGGACAGCACGATCGCGGGCAGATCGCAGCTCGCGGCTCCCATCACCAGCGAGGGCGTGGTCTTGTCGCAGCCGCAGAGCAGGACGACGCCGTCCATGGGATTGGCCCGGATCGCCTCCTCGACGTCCATGGCGGCGAGATTGCGGAACAGCATGGCGGTGGGGCGGAGGTTGGACTCGCCGCAGGAGAAGACGGGAAATTCCAGCGGAAAGCCGCCAGCCTCGTAAACGCCACGCTTCACATGCTCGACGAGACTGCGGAAGTGGGTGTTGCAGGGGGTGAAGTCGGAGGCGGTGTTGCAGATCCCGATCACGGGCCGGCCGTCGAACATCTCGTCGGGGTGTCCCTGGTTCTTCATCCAGCTGCGATGGATGAAACCGTCCTTGTCGAGCCCTCCGAACCAGGCTTGCGAGCGGCGTTTCGGGGTGTCTGACATGTCAGGGATCCATGGTGCTGGCGAAGGGGCCGAGAGCTTTGGCGTGCCGCGCCACGCAGGTCAGGCCGAAGGCGGTCGGGCGCAGGGCGGGCGCGCGGTCGTGGACCGGGAGGCCGAGGCGCGCCGCGAACAGTCGCTTGCCGTAGCAGATCAGCGTCTCGATCGACTGCATGACGAAGCTGATCGAGGGGGCGGCGACGGTGTGCAGGGCGGCCGCCGTGGCGGCATCCCCCGCCGCGAAGGCGTGCATGGCGCGAACGGCGTGATCGACGGCATCGGGCGCCAGGATGAAACCGCTGGCGCCGGCCTCCAAGACGTCGGGAAGTTCGAGGCCGCCGCGTCCGTTGAGGACGGCCAATCGTCCGGCCGTGCGCTCGATGAGCGCCGCCACCTCGACGGCCGACCCCTCGGCCTTGATGACGCGCATCGCGGGATGGCGGGCGAGCAGGCCGGCAATGTCGTCGGCGGTCAGGCCCCGCCCGAGATATTGCGGCGCGTTCTGGATCGCGCAGGGAAGCGCCGTCTCGCCGATCACGCGGGAGAAGAAGTCGAGATACTCGCCGGCCGCGAAAGAGCCGACCGGCGGCGGTTGGAGGATCAGCCAGTCCGCACCGGCACGCTCCGCCGCGCGGACCATCGCGACCTGCTCGGCCACCGACGAGCCGAGGATCGTAATGCCGAGCGGTCTGCGGGCCGCCGTATCCTCGGCCGCCCAGTCCATCACCTGCCGCCGCTCGTCGACCGTCAGCTTGGCGACCTCGGTCGCGAGGCCGAGCGCCGTGATGCCGGCGACGCCGGCCGCCAGGCAGGCCTCCACCTGAGCCCGCATGGCACCCCGGTCGAGGCGTTCGGACGCGTCGAAGAAGGCGTAGAGAACGGCGTGGATGCCGCGCAGGTCCGGGCCGGTTTCCGTCACTTGATCGCTCCCAATGTGAGGCCGCGAACGAGCTGGCGCTGGAACACGAAGACGAAGGCGAGAACCGGCGCGAGCATGACGACCGCCGACGCGGTGAGCCCGCCCCAGTCGATCTGCTGATAGCCGACGAAATTGTAGAGCCCGATCGGCACGGTGCGGATGCGGTCGCCGAGCACGAGGGTGAAGAGGAACTCGTTCCAGGAGAACAGGAAGGCGAGGATCGCCACGGCCGCGACGCCGGGCATGGCGAGCGGCAGGCAGATCTGGCGAAAGGCCTGGAATGCGGTCGCGCCGTCCATGAAGGCGGCCTCCTCGAGCTCGCCCGGCAGATCCTCGAAGAAGCCCTTCATCAGCCAGGTGACGATCGACAGGTTCAGCGCGACATGGGCGATGATCAGGCCGACATAGGTGCCGATCAGGCCGGTGCGGACATAGAGGATGAAGAAGGGGATCAGCATGGCGACCGGCGGCGTCATGCGGGTCGAGAGGATCCAGAACCCGAAATCCGCGTTGCCGCGGAAACGGTAGCGGGCGATCACATAGGCCGTCGGGACACCGAGCGCCAGGGCCATGGCGGTGGAACCCAGGGCGACGACCAGCGAATTGCCGAAATAGCCCCAGACGTCGCCGTTCCGCAGGACCGCCAGATAATTGTCCCACACCGGCGCGAACAGGAAGCGAGGCGGCCTGGCGATGGCGTCGACCTGCTGCTTCAGGCTCATCGTCACGAGCCAGTAGACCGGAAACAGGCACCATAGGGCGAAAAGCCAGAGCACGAGGCGTCGTGCCCAGGGGGAGGCCATACGCGCGAAGCGCCGTGTCAGGGGCACCGCCCGGATGGCCGACGGTCCGCCGACCCCGCCGTGCGCCGAGGCGCTCATAGCGCCGCTCTCGGCTGGAACAGGTCGGCGCGGCGCAGCAGCGCCTGGCTCGCGACGATGGTGAAGACCAGCATGACGATCGCCAGCGCCGCGGCGTAACCCATCGACAGGAACTCGATCCCGTTCTTGTAGGCGAGCAGGTTCAGCGTGCGGGTCGCGATACCGGGGCCGCCGCCGGTCAGCACGAAGATGATGTCGAACGTCTTGAATGCGTCGATGGTCCGGAAAACCACGGCGACGACGAGATAGGGAAACAGCAGCGGAAGCGTGTGGTGGAAGAAGATCCTGAACGGGCCGGCGCCGTCCATGGCGGCCGCCTCCAACGGTTCCTCGTCCATGGCGGAGAGACCGCCGGCCGCGATCAGCAGGATGAAGGGAGTCCACTGCCAGGCGTCCACGAGGATCAGCGAGACGAGCGCCATGCCCGGTGTTCCGAGCCAGTCCACCGGATGCATCCCCACGAGACGCAGCAGGTAGTTGAAGACGCCGATGCTCGGGTTCAGCATGATGCGGAACGTGAAGACCGCCGCGACCGGCGTGATCGCCAGAGGCATGAGGTAGACCAGCCGGAGGGCAGTCACCGCGCGCGTCTCGTGATGCAGCAACGCCGCGATGCCGACCCCGAGCACCAGTTCGAGGGCGACGGCGGCCACCGTGAACTCGACCGTCACGCGGACCGCGTTCTGGAACTCGGCGCTGGTGAACAGCCGGAGATAGTTGCCGAGACCGGTGAAGGCGATGGCGTTCGGCGCGGTCAGCGAATAGTCGGTGAACGAGACCGCGACGCTGACCGCGAAGGGGATGATCGTCAGCCCGATCAGCAGAATGGTCGCAGGCGCCAGCATCAGGACGACGAAGCGCGTCCTATCGCGTTTCGCCGAGGATGCGGCAGGGCGCCGGCGGATCGTCATCGGCGACATCCGGATATGGCCGAGCCTAGCCGAGCGCCCGCTTGATCGTCGTTGTCGCTTCGCCCAGCGCGGTCGCGGTATCCTTGGCACCGGTGGCGCTCTGGTTCACGGCGATCGCCAGGGCATCGAGGATCTGCGGGGCCTTCGGGTGGAACCAGGTCGCCTTGAACAGGGCGCCGTCGCCGGCCTTGAGGCTGTTCAGCGCGGCAGTGGCCGCGTCGGCCCCGAACCGATCCTTGAAGGCGCTCGAAGCCCAGGCGGAGGCCCGCGGCGTCGCGAGCCCGCTCGCCGCGGTCAGCAGGCAGGTTGGCTTCGAGTTGACCCATTGCAGGAACAGGAAGGCCGCCTCCTTGTTCTGCGACTTCGAATTGATGCCGGCCGTCCAGTGCCACATGTTCGGCTTGACCGGCCTGTCGCCGGCCTTGGGCATCATGCTGTACGCCGCATGGCCCGCGACCGCGCTCTTCTTGGGATCGGCGATGTCGGTGGCGAAGTTGCTGCTGTCGCAGCCCATCGCCAGCGATCCGCTCATGAAGTCGTTGAGGCACTCCGTCCATTGGTAGCTGCTGATTCCGACGGGACCAGCCTCGCGCAGCAGCTTGCCGTACATGTCGACGCCGGCGATCGCTTCGGGTTTGTCGAGCGCGACCTGCCCGTCGAGGCCGATGACGGCGCCGCCATAGGAGAATATGAAACCACCGACCGGCCAGGTGCTATCGCCCGTCGACTTGGCCCGCAGCGCGATCCCGGCGACATCGTCGGTCTTCAGCGCCTTGGCGGTGGCGAGGAGATCGTCCATCGTGGCCGGAACCTTGATCCCCTTGCTGTCCAGCATGGTCTTGTTCATGAACAGGATCTCGGACTCGGCCGTGATCGCCATCAGATATTGCTTGCCGTCCGACCACTTCTGGAATTCGCGCGCCGATGAGAACAGGTCGTCGGCCTCCCACCAGGCGGGATCCATCAGGGCCTTGTTCGCCATCATGGCATCGAGCGGCTCGAGCCAGCCCGCCTGGATCGCCTGACCCACCGCCCAGACCATGTAGACGTCCGGCGTCGGGCTCGACGCGCCGAGCTTCACGGGCAGTTGCGCGGTATACTCGGTCTCCGACTGCGGCTGCAGTTCGACCTCGATCCCGGTCAGTCGGGTGAAGTGGGGCAGGATCGGCGTGATCGCGTTGGTCCAGGGATGCTGCTCGGCGCCGAGCACGATCTTCTTCCCCTTCTGCTGCATCCAGTCGATCTTGGCCGCAGTCCATTGCGGCTTGATCTCCTCGAAGACGTCCGCGGCCCAGAGCGGAACACCGCTGATCCCCAGCAAACCGGCCGAGGACAGGAGGGTGGTGGCGCGCAGCAGACTGCGCCGGTCGATCAGGAGATGCATGCCGCCCGGTCCGGTCGGGCCTTGCCCATTCGCCATCGTTCCCTCCCTGAATCCCGCCGCGGTTGGGGCGGGCTCGCTTTTCGCGTCCAGCTCGGCCGTTCCAGCTAAGTAGGATTTGACGTCGGCAAAAGTGGGACTTAATCCAGAGAAAAGTCAAGATGGTCGAAGCTTGAAGCGTGCGGAGGATCCGAGGTGACCGAGGTAATGCTGCGCGGGGTCGAGAAGCGCTGGGGTGGTTTCACCGCGGTGCGGCACCTCGACCTCGACGTGGCCGATGGCGAGTTCCTCGTGCTGCTCGGGCCTTCGGGCTGCGGGAAGACCACAACAATGCGCATGATCGCGGGGCTCGAACCGCTGACGGCGGGAGAGATCCTGATCGGCGGGCACCGGGTCAATGACCGCCCGGCGCGCGACCGCGACATCGCCATGGTGTTCCAGAACTACGGTCTCTATCCGCATTTCACGGTGGCCGAGAACATCGGATACCCGCTGCGCATCCGGAACACGCCGTCAGCCGAGCGGACGGCCCGGGTGGTCGCGGCGGCGGCGAAGGTCGACCTCTCGGCGCTCCTCGAACGGCGACCGAAGGCGCTCTCGGGCGGCCAGCGCCAGCGGGTGGCCCTGGCCCGTGCCATCGTGCGCGAGCCGAACCTCTTCCTCATGGACGAGCCGCTGTCCAACCTCGACGCGATCCTGCGCGTGTCGATGCGGGCGGAACTCAAGCACCTCCACCACGAGCTGGGAACGACGACCATCTACGTGACCCACGACCAGATCGAGGCCATGACCCTCGCCAGCCGCGTCGCGGTCATGAACAAGGGGGTCATCGAGCAGCTCGGGCCGCCGCAGGAGATCTACGAGGAGCCGGACAACTTGTTCGTCGCCCGCTTCATCGGGACGCCGCCGATGAACCTGATCCGTGGCAAGGTCGCCGGGGGCGCCTTCGTGAACGATGCGACGCGGATCGAGGGCCTGCTCGACACCTATGTCGGGGACGTGGTGCTGGGAATCCGGCCCGACCGCGTCGCTCTCGCCGATGCGGGCGAGGGCGACCTGCAGGGCCAGGTCTTCTCGGTCGAGTACACCGGCTCGGGCCTTCAGGTCACGGTGAAGGCGGGGGCGACGCAAGTCACCGTGCTGACCGACCTTACGGCGCGTCCGTCGATCGACCAGGCCATCGCCGTTCGTTTCGAACGGTCCCGGATCTACGTATTCGACGCCGAGAGCGGTCGCCGGCTGCGCATCGACACCGCGCGGGAGCGCCGGGCATGACCTACGACTACATCATCGCCGGCGGCGGGTCGTCGGCCTGCGTCGCCGCGAGCCGGCTCGTGCGCGAGCACGGTGCGCGCGTCCTCCTGCTCGAGCGGGGGCCGGCGACCTTCTCGTGGCTGATGCGCCTGCCGGCCGGTTACATGAAGTTCCTGGCCCGCGACACCTACCTCGAAATGCACAAGGCGGTGCCGCAGCCGCAGCTCGGCGGCCGCGCGCCGATCGTTCCGCAGGCGAAGGTCCTGGGCGGGGGATCCTCGGTCAATGCCATGGTCTACATGCGCGGGCAGCGCGAGGATTACGACGGGTGGGACACGTTCCTGGGCGGCGCTTCGGGCTGGTCCTACGACGATATGCTCCCGGTGTTCCGGGAGATGGAGGGCAACGAGCGCCTCAACGATGCCTATCACGGCGCCTTCGGCCCGCTCCAGGTGTCCGACCCCGGCCACATCGCGGAAATGTCGCGTGCGTTCGTGCTGGCAGTTCAGGCCAAGGGCCTCCCCTACAACACCGACTTCAACGGCGCGACCCAGCGCGGCGTCGGTCCCATGCAGAACACCTTCGGACGCGGTCGCTCGGGACGGCTGGAGCGATGCGACGCCGTCCGCGCCTTCCTGTCCGGGGTGATCGGGAACCCGTTGCTCACCGTCGTGACGGGAGCCCTCGTCGTCCGGATCGTCGTCGAGGGCGGGCGCGCGGTCGGGGTCGAGTACCGCAAGAACGGCCGGGCCGTGATTGCGAGGGCCGAGCGCGAGGTGCTGGTCGCGGCCGGGACGTACAATACGGCGAAGCTGCTCATGCTGTCAGGCATCGGGCCGGCCGATCACCTGAAGCAGCATGGTATCGGCGTAGTGGCCGACCTTCGGGGGGTCGGGCAGAACCTGCAGGATCACCACGAGGTTCCGGTCATCGCCGCCACCAACACGCGCGCCGCCGGCTATTTCGGCGAGGACCGGGGCTGGCGGATGGTTCGCAACGGGCTGCAATACTTCGCCTTCGGCACCGGCCCGGTCACGACCATCGGGGTCGACTGCTGCGCCTTCTACGATCCCGACGGCGGCGCGCGGCCGACGATACAGCTTTATTGCGCCCCCATCGTCTACCTCGACCGGGACGTCACTGACGAGAAGGCCAGCCATGGCGTCACGTTCACATCCTGCCTGCTGCGTCCCAAGGCGCGCGGCAGCGTCGCCCTGCGCTCCGCCGACCCCGCGGACAAGCCTCTCGTGGACTCGCGGTTCTTCGGCCACCCCGACGATCTGCGCCTGACCATCGCGTCCATGCGCTTCGCGCGCGAGCTGCTGACGACGAGGCCCGTCGCCGACCTGATCGACCACGAGATGCTGCCGGGCGGCGATGCCCGGACCGAGGCCGATCTGCGGGCCTTCTGCGGCAAGACCGTCAAGACGAACTACCATCCCGTCGGTACGGCCCGGATGGGCCCGGACGGGGATCAGCTCGCCGTCCTCGACACGCAGCTGCGCGTCCGGGGCGTCGACGGGTTGCGGGTGATCGACTGTTCGGCCATGCCGATGATCCCCTCCGGGAACACCAATGCGCCGGCGCTGGCGATGGGCGCGCGTGCGGCATCGCTGATCATGAACGAACGGCCGGTCGGCGCGACCCACTCACGGGCTGCCACCTCTTGAAGGGCAAACCACGCCATCGCGCCGGAACGCTGCTGCAGCGCACGGTCGAGGCGATCGGACGGGCGATCGTCAACGGCATCTACGGACCCGGGTCCATCCTCCCTGTCGAGGACGCGCTCGCCACGCAGTTCGCGGTCGGCCGCAACGTGATCCGGGAAGCGATCAAGATCCTCGGGGAGAAACATCTGCTGCGGACGGAACGCCGCGCCGGAACGGCGGTGCTGCCGGGAGCGGAGTGGAACTACCTCGACCAGGAGGTGATCGCCTGGACGCTCGAGAACGCTCACGCCCGCGACCGGATCATCGACGAGCTCAGCGCCTTGCGCGCCATCGTCGAGCCGGAGGTGGCTGCGCTCGCGGCCCAGTCGGCCAGCGCCACGCAGGTCCTGCGTCTGTTCGAGGCCGTCGAACGGATGGAAAGCGCCTCGGCGGAGATCGCGACGGTCGAGGCTGACATCGCGTTCCACGAGCGATTGTTCGAGGCGACCGGGAACCGGCTCCTGTTCAGCCTCATGAGGACCGTGGCGGCGGTGCTGCACGCCAATTTCGAGCTCTCGATCCGCGTCAAGCAGGATATTCCTCAGTTCCTGGCCGAACACAGGGCGCTGGCGGAGGCTGTGCGCCTCGGCAACGCCGCGCGAGCACGGGCGATCATGCGCGACCTCCTCGTCAACAATGCCCGGCACGTCGCCATGATGCGGTCGCTGGACGAGCACGGGATCGGACAGGCGTCGGGCGATCGAGAAGGAGATCGACCCGCCTGACCGGGCACGGGGATGATGGCACGGACGCCATCGTCGGTGCAGGGGTCTACGGCGATCCCGCCTCGAGCGACCGTGCGCCGGACCTCAAGAGCAGCGCCATGGTCAGGGTGCCCGGATCGACGAAACCCAGTGGAGTGGGCCCTGGCGGCGGACAGGACCGCCACGACGCCGGCTTGCAGTTCGAGGCTGACGTCCTTCGCTCCTGCCAACGGGACCGCCCCGGTCGGTCGGCGTCATGACCTCTATTTGACCCCGCCCATCGTCATGCCGCCGATCATGCGTTCCGACAGGAAGGCGTAAAGGACGATGGTCGGAACCATGACTATCGTAACGCCGGCGAACAAGCCCGGCCAGTTGCCCCCCGAATATTGCATCAGGAAATCAGGGAGTAGATGCCAAGCGACAATGTCCGATTTCCCGCGCTGTTGATCAGGACGAGCGATAGCTGATACTCGTTCCAGAGCGCGACGAAGTTCAGGACCGCAACCGTCGCGGCGCCCGGCGCCGCCAGCGGTAGCATCACGTGCCAGAAGATCTGCCAATCGCTGCATCCGTCGATGACTGCAGCCGAGTCGAGTTCGGACGGCAGCGACGAAAAGAATCCCTGGAGCACATAAATCGTAAACGGGAGCGAAAGCGAAACATAGACGATGCCCAGGCCCACCAGCGTGTCCACAAGTCGAAGCTCTGTCATGAGGACGACCAGCGGGATGAACAAGAGAGGCGTCGGCACGCCCATCCCAAAAACGAAGAAGCTGAGGAGAGGTCTGCGGCCTTTGAAATTCCCTCTGCTGAGAACATAGGCAGCCGGAACCGCCACCAACAACAGCCCGATCACCGAGCAGGAGACCACGAGGAAGCTGTTGACGAAATACTGGCCGAAGTGGTTGGCGACCCAGACCTTCGGGTAATTGGCGAAAGCCGGATGAGACGGGAGTTGCAGCGGCGCGCCGAAGAGACCGCGATTGTTGTTCATCGATGCGATCGCAACCCACAACACCAGGAACACCGCGAATGCGCACCAGCCGCCAACAATAAGATAGGCGAGCGGTGCCTTCAAAGAGGTTGGCAGCAATCGGACACGGCCCCGCATTTCTAGAACTCCACACGTTCACGGCGGAACGCGACACTCAGGATAATCACCATGATCACGGTAAACATGAACATCGCTACGCCGATGGCAGCCGCATAACCGAGTTGATACACCGGTTGGCGTTGGCCAAAACCCATGATGAACAGGTAGATCGCGGGCGTATAAAGGCTCTGATCGATGTTCGGGCCGCCGAACGCATAGGGGAATTCCATCATCCTGGTGGCCTCGATCACCCACAGGATCAATGTGATCAGGACGACGTCCCAGATCATCGGTACGGTGACAAACCGGAAGATCTGGCGATTGCTGGCGCCTTCGAGCCGAGCCGCATCGAACATTTCCGTGGGAATCTTGTCAGCCCCCGACAGGATGAGGACCGTGAAAAAGCCGGCGAAGATCCAGATCACGCCGACCAACATCGCCCAGAACACATTTTCCGGCGCCGTGAAGGCGACCGTCGCCAGGCGATCGAGGCCGACGAACCTGAGAATGTTGCTCAACAGCCCGTATTTCGGCATGAAGACAAAGGACCAGAATGTTGACAGCCCGATTACGGAAATAATATTGGGCATGAAGATTAGAGCCCGAAAAAGCTTCTTGCCCCAGATCCCCGAGGTGATCAGCATCGTGAACAGGAAAGCGCAACCGAAGATCGCGGCTCCGCCGATCAGCAGGATCGCCAGCATGTGCGTCACGGCAAGCCAGAAAACGCTGTCTCCCATCAGCGCCGTATAATTTGCGACGCCGATCCATCGAGCCTGATCCTTGAAGCCGGATGTCTGAAAAAAACTCAGATACAACGCCTGTGCGGCCGGGATGACGAGAAAGCCCAGGTAGAAGATCAGCGCCGGCGCCAGAAATGCCACGATCATCCGCCGGCGCATCAACTCCTCCTAGTGACAGCCCAACCCGCCGGCTGGCCCGCGAAACAACCTGGGAGCGCTGGCCGGAGCCGCAAAGCTCCGCCCGCCGTCAAACACGCTGCCCCTCGCTACTTGTTCTGCCAATAAGCTTTGGTTTCTGCGGCCATCCGCTGGACGAACTGCTCCGGGCTCATCTGGCCGAGGAACATGTTGTCGTGAACGGGCCCGAGTATTCTCGTATAGAAATCGGCGTAGTTGATGCCTACGCCACCATAGACATTGAGAAGCGATGTAGCGTTCGCAGCGGCCGTGGACGCGTCGGTCAGAACGGCGGGCCACGCGATGCCCTTCCGGGTCACGCCCACGCCACCCTGTTCTACAAGAATCTTCTGGGCCTCGTCGCCCACGACATATTTGAGGAAGGCGATGGCCTCCTCGGGATGCGGCGCGTTCTTGAGAACCATCATCGACAACAGCGCCACCTGCAGGTCGCTACTGCTCCCCTTGCCGCCCTCGACCGTCGGGAAATTGAAAGCGCCCCATCGAAAGTCGTCGCCGGTGGTGGAGCTCAGCTCCGTCGGCAACCACGAACCATTGAGGTCGGCCATGGAGTCTCCGAGGGCGAGGGTTTGCTGGCCGGCCGGCATCTGGAACCCACGTGCCTCGCTGGCGAAACAACCGGAGTCCCACAGCGCCAGCTCCTTCTTGGCCGCGTCCATGACCGCTGGATCGGACCAGCTCTCCCCGGTCTTATCCTCGACCGCCTTGACGAGGGCGCCCGGTCCCTTTTCGCGCTCGAGCAGATACGAGAAGTAAAGGAGGGCGTAGCCCATGTCGGTGCCTTCGACCACGAACGCGTGCTTGCCGATCTTTTTGACGGCACCACATAGCGCGATCAGATCGGACCATGTTTTCGGCGGCTGCGCCGAGGCCTTCTCCATCAGATCCTTATTGTACCAGAAGTTCATCGTGTTGTAGATGTAGGGAAGCTGAAAATGCTTGCCGCCCTCCGAATAGATGTCGTAGGCACC
This sequence comes from Lichenihabitans sp., assembly GCA_965277115.1. Lineage (GTDB taxonomy): Bacteria > Pseudomonadota > Alphaproteobacteria > Rhizobiales > Beijerinckiaceae > Lichenihabitans. Next base: position 168,243 of record CBDIBY010000010.1, read on the forward strand.
GGGAAGAAGCGTGTCCTTGATCCCCGCGCCCAGCGCATCGTCGAGTTGATAGGCCTGTCCCTGCTTCTGAAAGCCTCCAGCGAGTTGATCGCCGTCTTGATCCATGAAATCGACCGCTGTGCCAGCCTGAAGAGCGCCACGAAGCTTGGTCTGATTTTGCCGACCGTTCCAGGTAACTTTGAATGTGGTGTCGGGATGCGCCTTCGTATAGTTGGCCATGATGGTCTTCAGCGCCTGTGCCTGAGGCTCGGGCTCGTTCCACATGGACCAGAAGGTCAGTTCCGAGGCAATTGCGATGCCAGGACCGGCGAGTAGACCCGACGCAACGGCAATGAATGAGAAGACATAACGCGACGTGGACGACATCATCGTGGGCTCCGTGGCTTTTGCGATCGCGCCTTCCGCCTTCACCCCGCGGCACTCGCAACCCGGTGGACGTCGCAGCATAGCTGGTTTTGTAGGATTTCAACATATTTTTGGGTATTTTTCAACATTTTAGCAAAAGCCACAATGCCACCTCCGATTGCTGGTGAGACCAAATCGCCGCAGTCATGTCGTTTACTATTGGGGGCCTGAACCGGCTTTGGGTTAATCCGTCGAGGTCCTGCCGGTCGGAAGACTGGATTGTCCCAGGGCACCCCGGTGTCTCCGCCAACCGTTTCGCCCATGGATGTTGCGTTCTTACAGAAATTTGCTACACCTACCCGTCGGTGGTCGTGATCGCGGCAGAAGGCTGGAAGGGTCGTCCACGTCATGCTTCGGCCCGATCTGGAAGGGACGCGCGTCTCCCTTCCTGGCGTAGGCCGATGGCCGCGAACCGGAGCATCGGAGCGGTCTCGGCTCATCGGAGCGGTGTAGTGGCAAGTCTTGAACTGCGAGATGTTTCCAAATCCTACGGCTCGGTCGACGTCATTCGCGGCATCACCCTGTCGATTGAGGAAGGTGAGTTCGTGGTTCTGGTCGGGCCGTCGGGTTGCGGTAAGTCGACATTGCTGCGCTGCATAGCGGGGCTCGAGACGACGACATCGGGCCGAATGTTCCAGGGTGGCGCGGATATAACCAAGGCCAATCCCGTGCAACGGGGCGTCGCCATGGTGTTTCAGTCCTACGCCCTGTATCCGCACATGACGGTTGCCGAAAACATCGGGTTCGGCTTGAAAATCGCGGGAGAAGGAAAGACTGCGATCCACGCGCGTGTGATCGAAATTGCCAAGCTCTTGAAGCTTGAGGGCCTGCTCTCACGCAAGCCGAAGGCTCTGTCCGGCGGTCAGCGCCAAAGGGTGGCGATCGGGCGGGCGCTGGCGCGCCGGCCGAAGATCTTTCTCTTTGACGAACCTCTGTCGAATCTCGATGCATCGCTTCGCGCCGAGATGCGTGTCGAGCTTGCAAAACTACATAGCCGTCTCGGTAACACGATGATCTATGTCACGCACGATCAGGTAGAGGGTATGACGCTCGCGGACAGGATCGTCATCATGAATGCCGGCGTGGTCGAGCAGTGCGGTACACCGCTGGATCTGTTCAATAACCCAAGGAACAAGTTTGTCGCCGGTTTCTTGGGCCAGCCTCCCATAAACTTCATTCGCGCGGCCGCGGCACGGCGCGACGGCGCTCATGTCCTCGCCACCCTGCCGGGCGGCAAGCAGCTTGCCATTGTGGTCGACCCCGATGGCTCTGGCCCGTTGGAGGGGCTGGAGATCGGCATCCGTCCCGAAGACGTCTCGATTGCCGGCTCCGGAGAGGGACTGCGATTGACGCTCGACGTCGTCGAACATTTGGGCAACGAAACGATCCTCTATGGCCATCTGGTGGACGGCCAAGCCATGACGGCGCGCCTCGCCGGCCAGGCGAGGTTCGAGCCGGGCGAGGATTTGCTGCTGCAGATGTCGGCCGACCGGGCGATCGCGTTCGACCGGAACGGCGCGAACCTCGGCAGCCGGTCGGCTGAACCGTGACCGGCCCCCTCGTGACGGCGAAGCGCCTGGTGCGACGATGAACGCCCTCGATCGATTTCATTCGAGAAGTCCGCTGCTCGACAGGGTCGTCGGTGATCGACCGACCCTGAGCCGGGCGTTCGGGTGCGTTGCCGACGTGCTCATCAAAGCGCCGGCCGACTTCATGATTCGCTCGATCCAGGAGATCTCGGTCGCGGCCGGGGTAAGCGAACCCTCGGTCGTTCGGTTCTGCCGTCACTACGGTTTCGACGGTGTTCCGGAATTCCGCATCGCTCTGGCGATGTCGCTGGCCGCGACCAGCGCGTCCGCCAGTCGGCCGTTTTTGGAACCGAATATCGCCGACAAGGCGTTCGTCAACCGGGACATGAAGATGGCCGTGGCGAAGCAGGCGGTCAGGCTCATCGAGGGCGACCAGACGTTGATCCTGGATTCCGGTTCGACCATTCAGTTGTTTGCCCAGCAGCTGCGGACCGCCGCCGGTCGGACCATTCTGACGACCGGACTCGATATCGTGGAGGCCCTTTGGGGGTGCAACCAGCACACGATCATCATGCCGGGTGGCACGTTGCGCTTCGAAGCCCGGGCGCTCACCGGCCGGATGGTCGAGCGATCGCTCGAGAACATGCGGTTCGATACGGTCTACTTCGGCGCCGATAGCGTCGACCCACAGCAGGGTCTGAGTACATTCAACGAGGAAGAGGCGCATCAGAATGCGGCGATGGCGGAGATCAGTCAGCGCGTGGTCGTTCTTGTTGATTCGACCAAGTTCAAGGCTCCAAGCCTCCACCGTTTCTGCAGGACCGAGAACATCGACATCATCGTGACGGACAATAAGGTCTCCGAGGAGATCGTCGCGAGCTTCATAGCGCGCGGCGTGACCATGGAAATTGCCGAAACGGTGGGAGGCGCTTCAAAATGACCCACGCTAAGCTCACGACGGCGGACGCACTCGCGCGGTGGGGAACATTTCGCGAGGCCATGACGCAGCCGGCGATATGGCGCTCCTGGGCGGAACAACTCGCGGTCCATGCCAAGGGGGTCTCGGCTTGGCTGCGGCAACGCGAGCACAGCGAAGTTTGGTTCTGCGGCGCCGGAACGTCCGCCTTCATTGGCGAGACGCTCGCCGCCTATTTGAACAGCGTAGCGCGCAACCGAGCAATCTTCCGGTCGATCCCGACGACCGACCTCGTCAGTTGCCCACGGGATTTCCTTCAAGCGGAACGAAAGCTCCTGGTGGTTTCCTTCGGCCGCAGCGGGGACAGTCCGGAGACGACAGGCACGTTGGACCTACTCGACGGCCATCTCCCGTGGGCGGACAGGCTACATTTTACCTGCAACCCTTGCGGTGCACTGGCCACCCGGCGGATGTCCGGCCCCGGCGAGCAGCGCGTCGTCGTGCTGCCGATCGAAACCAACGACAGCGGGTTTGCGATGACCTCGAGCTACAGCACAATGATGCTGAGCGCGCTGGCGTGCCTCGACGACACCCCTCCCATGCCGCCCCAGGTGGCACTCCACCGCCTTGCCGCCGCGGCGGACGATGTGCTCCAGGCATCTCTTCGGCTCGTCCTCGACAGCCAACGGCCGCCTTCGCGCGCAGTGTTTCTCGGGTGCGGCGTGCTCACCGGCTCGACACGCGAGAGCGCCCTCAAGGTGCTGGAACTGACTGCCGGGCAAGTCCCGACGGCTTGGGACTCGACCCTCGGATTTCGCCACGGGCCGAAAGCCGTGGTCGACAGCGAAACGCGCGTGCATGTGTTCATCTCCAACGACCCGCATACACGCAAGTACGACCTGGATGCGGCCGACGAGATTCGCCGCCAATTCGGAGCGCCATCGCTGATCACCCTCGGATCCGACAAGGACGCCGTGGATCTGCACGTGCCGCTGGTCGGGAACGACGCGTGGACCAGCGTGCTCCATGTCCTGGCGGCACAGATTCAGGCGATCGGCTGGTCCGACATGTTGGGGGTCAATGTCGATAATCCCTTCGGCGAGGGCACTCTCACCCGGGTGGTCGAGGGAGTGACTCTTTACCCACTCGACACGGTCATCTGACCATGTTCGCAGGAATCGACCTTGGCGGGACTAAGATCGAAGCATGCCTGTTCGATTCATCGCTTGTCCGGCTGACATCGCGGCGGATCCCCACCCCACGGCAGTCTTATACCGAGCTCCTCGATGCTCTCGTCGACCAGTATCGATGGTTGCGCGAAGAGGCCGAAGTAACGGACTTACCGCTCGGAATCGGCATTCCGGGATTGATCGAGCCAACGACCGGCCTGTCCCTGACGTCGAACCTCCCAGCCATGGGCAGGCCATTGCGCGATGACCTCTCGCGTCGACTGGGATTTGCGGTTCCAGTCAAGAACGACTGCAAATGCTTTGCGCTCTCCGAGGCCAATGGCGGGGCGGGCGACGTCTACGAGACCGTCTTCGGCCTCATCCTGGGCACGGGGTGCGGTGGCGGCGTGTGCTACCGGGGCAAGCTCGTCGAGGGCAGCAATGGCCTTCCGGGCGAGGTCGGTCATACCGGCGTTCCGCTGAGTGCCGGTCACGGGATCGCCTTGCCTCTCCTTCGTTGCAATTGCGGACGCCTCGGGTGCTTCGAAACATTGATTTCGGGGCCCGGCATGACAGCGCTGGCCCGAGGTCTGTGCGGCGTCGACCTGCAGCCGGAGGAGATCGTCGGTGGCGCTCTCGCCGGAGACGAAGATCTCGAGCGGGTGCTCGTCCTCTGGTCCGATCTCGTCGGCGAGCTTCTGCGCACCATCCAGGGCACGGTCGATCCGGACTGCGTGGTCATCGGGGGCGGTTTGTCCCGCGTCGAAGGAATCGAGGCCCGGCTGGCCGAGCGCCTTCCCGCGCATCGGATCAACGGCGCTCGAAGTCCGGCCATCGTTGTCGCGAAGTTCGGCGACAGCAGCGGGGTCCGTGGCGCGGCCATGCTGGTCGCCTCGCAGCCGAAAGGAAACGAGGTGAGCTAGCGTCCGCAGCTTCGATGCGAGGTTCCGCCCCTGCGCCCGCGCCTCTGCGGAGATTCACCGCGTCGCCGCACCTGCAGCAGGACGGCGTCCCGTGCGGTCCACCCGACAATGATTATGGCCGCTTTCTTGTCAGATCGAAAGGGTCGAAAGCGATGATGAACGTTCGTCAAACATCCCCCAGTGGCTACGTCCTTACGCCGGGCGGCTGGGTTCAAGGTCGGATCGTCTCGGAACAGGATCGCATCGTCAGGATCGCGGGTGAGCCTGTCCGATCGCCGAGCGACCCAGACATGCCTTTCATCATACCGGGGTTCGTCGATCTTCACGTCCATGGTGGGGATGGCGTCGACTACTCCGGTGGTGAGGAAGCAATCCGGCAATTCACCCGATTCCATGCCAGGAGCGGGACCGTGGCACTGGCGCCGACGACGTCGACCGCGCCTGTCGAAGCCATCGACCGCGCCCTCGGCGATATAGAAAGAGTGCGCCGGGCACCGGCGCCCGACGAACCGAGCGTGCTGGGCGCTCATCTCGAAGGGCCGTTCATCAATCCCGGCAAGCTGGGGGCCCAGCGGAACCTCACGCTCGCGGGCGACGTCGACTTGGCCCTTCGATGGGCGAAACTGTGCCGCATCGTCGTCGCCACCGTCGCTCCCGAAATATCGGGCGGCGCGGAGGTGATCGAAGCCTTGGCAAGCCGGGGGTGTCGCGTGCAGGTCGGCCACAGCCTTGCCACGGCCGAGGAAACCGCCGTCGGCTTCGCCCGGGGCTTGTCCGGGTTCACCCATCTGTTCAACGGCATGTCGGGCCTCGATCATCGAAAGCCTGGCGTCGCGGCCTACGCCCTGGCCCAAGGCCGTTACGCCGAATTGATCTGCGATCTGAACCACGTGCATCCAGCCATCGTGCTGGCGGCCTACAGGGCTATACCCCGGCTTTATGCGATCACCGACGCGACGATGGCGGCCGGCTGCCCCGACGGTGAGTACAGGACGGGTGGCGATCGTACCGTCGTCAAGACCGGCACTGTCATCATGCTCGCGGACGGCTCATCCTTGGCAGGAAGCGCCATCACGATGCTGGATGCCTTTCGCAACCTCGTTTCACTCGGCCTTTCGGTCGCCGAGGCCTCGGACCTATGCTCGACCCGACAAGCCGAATACATGGGTCTCGGCGATTTCGGCAGCCTCGCTCCCGGTCGCCTCGCGAGCTTCGTGGTCCTCGACAGCAAACTCGCCTTGGCTGCGGTCTGGCTCAGAGGCCGGCAAGCCGACCATCTGAGTTGAGACGGCCACCCGAAGGCTGCAGCTAGGCCCGCCCCTGTCCAGCTGCCTTATCCGGAGTTTCGGCGGAGCGGCCCTGAGCCGCTTTCCTTGGACCAGGATGGTCGAGCAGCTTGTGGCACAGGGCGAGCTTTCCCGCCCGATGGCCGTTGGCCAGGAAGCCATAGTGGCGGATGCGGTGGAAGCCATCGGGTGAACCGCGCCGGGTTTGCCGGAGGCTCCTGACCTGGTGAGATGGAGCCCATGACGTCGGATACTCACCCTTAAGGCAGAGGAGAAACCGGGGGACTCTCACACGCGATATTTCTCAGCTCAGGCCGGATGAACATCGTTGGTCGAGCCCGTTCGCTGTCACCCGGCATTCGCCAGATGGTCGATCTGGTCCTTGCCGGTCCGCGATCCGACAGATGCGCACCGCTCTGCGCTCGCGGTCGAGCGCGAAGTCGTGGGTTCGAGGCTTGCGCGAATCGGCGGCGAGGAGGTCTGGGCCTCAGGCCGGCCGCAGCCGGCGTCGCCAACGGCGAGCCCTCAGCGCTTCTTGCGCCGCAACTGGTCGAAATAGACGATCACGATGATCAGGCCGCCGGTGATGATGCGCTGCCAGAAGGGGTTCACGTTGAGCAGGTTGGACCCGTTGTTGATGGTCGTCAGGATGAACGAGCCGAGCAGCGGCCCCTGCACCGAGCCGACCGCGCCGAAGAGGCTCGTGCCGCCGATCACCGAGGAGGCGATGGCCTGCAATTCCCACCCCTCGCCCTGCGTCGCATTGCCGATCCCGATCCGGGCGGCGAGCAGCACGCCGACGAAGGCCGCGAGCCCCGCCGAGATGATATAGGCGAGATAGATCATCGCCTTCACGTTGACGCCCGTGAGCCGCGCCGCCTCGGCGTTCGAGCCGATGGCATAGAGGTAGCGCCCCCACCGCGTGTGCTGCAACAGCACATAGGCCGGAACCGCGACCAGGATGACCATCCAGAACAGCGACGGAATGCCGAAATAGCTGGCGAGCGAGAAATCCGTAAACGCGTTCGGCATGCCGGAGATGGTCGCGCCATTGGTGATCAAGAGGCCGATGCCGCGCAGGGCCGTGAGCGTCGCGAGCGTCATGATGAAGGGTGGCAGGCCGAGCTGCACGATGCCGAAGCCGTGAAAAGCGCCGATCGCGACGCCCATCAGGATCGTCAGCCCGATGGCGGTCGCGATGCCGAAGCCGTGCACCATCAGGAGCGCCGTGATCACGCTGGCGAAGCCCACGACAGCGCCGACCGAGAGGTCGATACCGGCCGTTATGATGACGAAGGTCTGCCCGACCGCGATGATCGCCACCATCGAGCCCTGCCGCATCAGGTTCGAAATGTTCCTCTCGGTCAGGAAGGTCGTGGTCGACAGCGACAGTCCGATCCACAGCAGCAGCAGCAGCCCGAGCAACGTGAGGCTGAGGACGAGACCCATGCGCGAGCCGCGCGGGGCCGTGCTCGGCGGGGCAGCGGCGGCGAGAGGGTCTTTGGTCTGGGCGCTCATGGGCAGGCTCTCGGATAGGCGGGTTGGCTCGACAGGGTCAGACCCCGATCGCTTCGGTGAGGATCGACTCCTGGTCGGCTTTGTCGCCGACATGGCTCGCCACGAGCCGGCCGCGCCGGAACACGTGCAGCGTGTCGCAGAGGTCGTAGACTTCCGGCAAATAGGACGAGATGAGGATGATCCCGGCGCCGGCCTTCAACAGCCGGGCGAAGATCTTGTAGATCTCGACCTTGGTGCCGACGTCGACGCCGACCGTCGGCTCGTCGAAGATGAACAGCTTGGCGCCGTGGTTTAGCCACTTGCCGACCACCACCTTCTGCTGGTTGCCGCCCGACAGGCTCGACGCATTGGCGTCGCGCGAGGCGGTCTTCACCTGCATGTCGCGGATCTGCTTGTCGGCCGCCGTTTTCTCGGCGGACCGGCTCAGCATGAGGCCGCGTGTCAGCCGATCGAAGACCGGCAGGTTGATGTTGAGCCCGACGCCGAGGTTGAGGCAGAGGCCCTGGTCGCGCCGGCTCTCCGGCACGAGGGCGATGCCGCGGCGGATCGCGTCGGCTTCGTTGCGGATGGCGATCTCCTCGCCGTTCCAGAAGACGCGGCCACCGGATTTCGGGAAACGGCCGAAGAGCGTCTGCACGAATTCGCTGCGGCCGGCGCCGATGAGCCCATAGAGGCCGATCACCTCGCCCTCGCGCACCGAAAGCGAGACATCCGAAAACCCCGGTCCGGACAGAGCTTCGGCACGCAGGATCTCGCGGCCAAAGGGCACGGCCTCCTTGTAATGCACCTGATCGACCGAGCGGTTGATCATGCCGCGGATGAGGGCGGCCTCGTTCGTCTCGGCGACCTTGGCGGTCGAGACGAGCGCGCCGTCGCGCAGGATCGAGACGCGGTCGGCGAGCTCGAAGACCTCCTCCAGCCGGTGGCTGATGTAGACGATGGTCACGCCGTCGGCCTTGAGCCGCCGAATCAGCGCGAAGAGCTGCGCCGCCTCCTGGCGCGTCAGATAGCCGGTCGGCTCGTCGAAGATGAGGAAGCGCGGGCCGCGGGTCGCGGCGCGGGCGGTGGCGACGAGCTGCTGCTGGCCGATCGTCAGGCTCGACAGCGTGGCGCCGGCCTTCAGGTTGAAGCCGATATCGTCGAGGATCTTCTGGCCGGCGCGCACCATCGCCCGGTGCTGCAGCAGGCCGAAGCGCGTCGCCTCGTCGCCGAGGAAGAGGTTGGCCGCGACGCTGAGGTGGGGGCAGAGCACCACCTCCTGGTGCACCGCATTGATGCCGAGCCCGATGGCCTCATGCGGCGAGGCCAGCGCCACCGAGCGGCCCTCCCACAGGATCTCGCCGCTCGACCGCTGATGGACGCCGGTCAGGGTCTTGATGAGGGTCGATTTGCCGGCTCCGTTCTCCCCGACGACGGCATGGATCTCGCCGGGCAGGAAGTCGAGGTCGACCGCCTTCAGCGCATGGGTGGCGCCGAACCGTTTGTCGAGCTTCTGGAGGATCAGAAGCGGGTCGCCCGCGACGGGCGGCGACGGGCGGTCGAGGATTGTCATGCTCATGCGCGCCTCTGGATTGCCGCAGCCTCCTCCGCCGTGTCGCCCATGGCGGAGGAGGCTGCGCTTTCACGAGGGGAGACCCGAGGCCATCTTCTCCCGTGCGCGGGAGAAGGGCAACGCCGATCAGTTCAGCTTCGGGTCCAGCAATTCCTGGCTGCGCGCCGTGTCCATATTGGCCTTGGTGATCACATTGACGCCGGTGTCTACATTGGTCGGGACCTTTTCGCCCTTGGAGGCCGCGAGCGCGGTCTTGACGCCGTCGTAGCCCATGCGGAAAGGATCCTGGACGATCAGCGCATAGATCGAGCCGTCCTTGAGAAGCCCGACGAGCTTGGGGTCGCTGTCGAAGCCGACGAGCGCCATCTTGTCGCCGAGCTTGTTCTCCGCCACCGCCTGGCCGGCACCTTGCGCCATGATGAGGTTCGAGGCGAAGACGCCGACGAGCTTCGGATCGGCGGTGATGAGGTCGGTCATGATGTTGAGGCCGGTCGTCGCCTGTCCGTCGGCGACCTTGTCGGCCGTGAGCTTCAGGCCCGGATATTTCTTGAGTTCCTCCTTGAAGCCCTGGGCGCGCTGGTCGAGCGAGCCGACGCCCGGCAACGAGGTGATGAGCGCCACGTCGCCCTCGGCTTTGCCGGTCTTGGCCTTGATGCCTTCCGCGAGCGCATCGGCGGCGGCGCGGCCGCCCTGCACGTTGTCGGTCGTCAGGAAGGAGGTGAAGGCCTTGGAATCGGCGGCCGAGTCGATGCCGATGATCTTGACCGACTTGGCGGCCTCGTCGATCGGCTTGCCGAGCGCGGCGAACTGGGTCGGCGCGATCACGATGGCGGCCGGCTTCTCCGACACCGCGTTCTCCAGGATATTGATCTGCCCGTTGATGTCGGATTCGGATTGCGCGCCGAGTTCGGGCACCTTGATGCCGAGGTCCTTGCCGGCCTTGCGGGCGCCGGCGAGCACGATCTGCCAATAGTTCGACGTGGTGTCCTTCACGATGATCGGGATCGACGTGTCGGCCGCCCGTGCCGGGAGGCTGAAGACGGCGACCGACGAGATCAAGGCGGCGATAAGCACTGTTTTTTTCATGGCGGTTTCCTCGAGTGATCTTGACCGGCGCTCTGCGGCGCCTTGGTGAGTTGGCTCTCACGGGCTGATGCGTTCCCGGCCCACGGGGTCGGATGCGCGACAACGATATCTTTACTGGTCCAGCCCGACCGCTTTGCGCAAGCGAGGCTGTCCGATCGAGAGGCCGAGGCTCTGCGCATCGGCGATGATCGGCGCCATCCGGCGCCGCTTCTTCTCCGCGTGATTCTGAGCGATATCGGCCAGCCGATGATCGAGATAGGGGTTGGCGAAGCGGTCGCGGACCTCCTTGACATAATCGTGGGCTTCGCGCCCGAGGCATCTTGCCGCAAAAACGGGAAGGACCTCGTCTTCCCAGACACTCTCGAGCTGTCGCCGAAGGCTCAGATCGTTCATCGCCTCGCGCACGGTTTCGGTCGCGGACCGTCCCTCGACGAGCCACCGCTCGGCCAGAAAACTGTGGCCCAGATTGAGGATATGCAGCTTCAGCCGCTCGTAGCGGTCGAGGTCGTTGGTGATGACGAGGGCCTCGTGACGGCACGGCAGGGAGAGGCCGGCCTGCCGCTCCACCGCCCAGAGCGCATAGGGCTCGGCGACCGCGCCGACCGGCTCGATCGCCTCCGAGACGATGCGATCGACGAGCGAATTGGCCCAGTGGCAGGTCTCATCGAGATGATGCAAAAAGCCCGAAGGCAAGGCCCATTGCGTCGCGAGGCCGGTCACGATCGCGCGTAGCTTGTCCCCGTTGCGGGAGACGAGCTCGCACGGAAACAGCGAGACCGGTGCCTCAGGGCGCACTTGCCAGCGCGCGTAGAGCAGGACGGCGAGCTTGGCCGGAAAGCTCCGCGGCACCCGGCCGGGGTCGCCGACGAGGCTGCCGTCGTCCCGGATGTCGAGGTCGAACCCCCGGTCACCGGTATTGGACACGATCACCGCGGCCTCCTCGGCCGCGATCCGCCTGACCTCGGGCCAGTCGCGATGCGCCTGAAGCGCCTGGCGGATGGCCGCGCCTCGCCTCTCCTCGTCGATGGTCCGCCCCTCCCGCCAGCCGCGGATGCGGACCGGATAGCCATTGCCCTCGGCCAGCGCCGCGATCCGCCTGGCGCTGGCCGGGTTGTCGGTGGTTTGCACGACCGCGATCGGGCCGAGCGCCTCGCCCCGCTCCAGCGCCTCGGAGACGAAGAGGTCGGCATGGGCCTGCAGGAACCGGCTGGTGCCGAACTGGAGAATGGGACACGACGGCGCACGCATCACAGATGCAGGATCGCTTTGACGACGCCCTGGCGGGGATCGAGCAGGGTCGAAAAGCGTTCCGGTGCCTCGGCCAGCGGCAGGCGATGGGTGTTGAGCGCCGTCGTCGGGATGCGGCCTGCCCGCAGCGCCTTCACCACCGTCTCGAAGTCCTCGGGCGTCGCATTGCGGCTGCCCATCAGCGTCGTCTCGCGTTTGTGGAAGTCCGGATCGGAAAAGGTGATGGGGCTGTTGACGATCGACACGAGAACATAGGTGCAGCCGTGGCCGACGAACCGGAACCCCCGCTCCATCGCGGCTGGGCTGCCCGTCGCATCGAAGACGATGTCGAAGAACTCGCCATCCGTCAGGGAGGAGAGCCGTTCGACGTCGTCCGGCCCGAGCGACACCGTCGAAGAGACGGCGAGATGTTCCTCGCAGAACCGAAGCCGATCCTGGCGCGAATCGAGCATGGTGACGGTGGCGCCGCGCAGGCCTGCAAAGATGGCGACCGCCATGCCGATCGGCCCGGCTCCCACGACGAGCACATGCTGGCCCTCGCGAACCTGGCCACGCCGCGCCGCATGCGCGCCGATCGCCAGGAATTCGACCATCGCGGCCTGATCGAGAGTGAGGCCCGATGCGGCACGGACGAAGCGCTGCGGAATGCTGATATATTCGGCCATGCCGCCGTCGCGATGGACGCCGAGCACTTCGAGCGTCCGGCAGCAGTTCGTCTTGCCGTCGCGGCAGGCCTTGCACGTGCCGCAGGACAGATAGGGGATCAGATAGACCGGATCGCCGACCGCGATCGCGCTGCCGGCGGGCACCTCTTCGGCGACACCCGACAGTTCGTGACCCATGACCCTGGGGTAGGAAAGATAGGGCTGTGTGCCCGAGAAGATGTGCAGATCGGTGCCGCAAACGCCGACCCGGTGCAGCCTGACGAGGATCTCGTCCGGGCCGCGCTGCGGCTTCGGCCGATCCTGCGCGACCAGCCGTCCGGGCGTCTCGCAGACGATCGTCAGCATCGTACGCTCAGCATGCAGGAGAACGGCGCCGAACTCCCGTCATCGACGGGTCCGCGACGAGCCAATGCCGGCCACGATGACATGATCGATCCCCTCCCACGGCGACTTACGCCAAACGTATAAATTGGCCTGACCAACTCGGCCCTTGAACGCTAAGAGATGCGGTTTAACCTGTCAACAGGCTTGAAATTGGCCAGGGCGGTTTTTGTCGCGCTTCCGAAGAGCGTCGAGACGGCCTGCGACAGGAGGGAACGGACAGCGCCATGACGCGAGACAAGCCCGTCGACTCCCGCCGCCTTTACCAACAGATCGCCGATCAGATTCGAGGCCTGATCCGGGGCGGCCAGTTTCCGCCGAGAAGCCGCCTGCCGGCGGAGCGCGACCTCGCCCAGCAGCTCGGCATCTCACGGCCGTCGTTGCGCGAGGCGCTCATCGCGTTGGAAATCGATGGAAGTGTCGAAATCCGGATGGGGTCGGGAGTCTATGTTTCGGTGCCGCCCGACCGATGGGCGGACGCGACGCGCGCCATGGGCGAGAGTCCGTCCGAACTCATGCAGGCCCGCCTCGCGATCGAAGGCACGGTCATCCTGCTGGCCTGCGCCCGCGTGACAGCCGATACGCTCGCCGTTCTCTCCGGCACGCTCGACGATATGCGCTCGGCCTTCGACGATGACCGCAATCCGCTCGAGGATGATCGGCGGTTCCACATGGCCATCGCGCAGCAGGCCGGCAATTCGGTGCTGACCCGGATCATCGGCGAATTGTTCGATGAGCGTCACAGCCAGATCTCGACACAGATCAGCTCGAAATTCGAGACGCGGGACACATGGATTGCCGCGCTTGGCGAGCATGAGGCCATCCATGCGGCGCTCCAGGCCGCCGATCCACTGCGGGCCCAATCCGCGATGCGGCAACATCTGCTTCAATCCGCGGACCGCTGGATGAGTAGCCGGCGGCTCAGATAAACCGGCGCCCCAGGCAAGATTGCGGACCGGGTGCTCGATGCCCGGGAGGCAGCGCAGCACGAGGGCTATTCATGATGCTGTGCTCGATGAGGTCCTCCAGGACCGTCTGCCTTGCCGCCGTGATCGGCGCCATGAACGCGGCGTCATCAAACGAAAAATGAGCAACGATCCGTTGCGTCGGCGAACCGACAAACTTCTGTCGCCCGTCTGCGTTCAAATCGCCATCCAGATCATCAAGTGAACGGTATCGGGGCTAGTCCAGGCAGCCTGTCGCGGTCATCTGAAGATGTCGTTTGTCATAGCGCCGCCGCCGGACCGTCGCCCGGAGCGATCGAAATCTCCGTGCCGACTTTGCTGGCGAAGGGCAGCAGCCGGTCGCGCGCAGCTTCGAGCAGCCGCTCCATCGCCTCCGACGCCTCCATCGGCATGCGGGCCGTGATGGCGGCCCGCACGGCCTCGTGGGCCACGAGGTCCTCGGCGGGCCGGGTCGCGTGGCGCTGGAGCATTTGTGCCGAGACCCGCAACGCGGACCGCAATGCGCTGCCGATCGTGATGAAAAGGCCGTTGTGGGAGGCCTTGATGACCGACAGGTGGAACTCGAGATCCGCCTGCGAGACGGCCTCGACCGAGAGGTCCTGTGCGAAGGTGAGGGCCAGTTCCTGGTAATGCGCGTCGATCGCCTGACGGTCCTCGGCGGTGCCGTCGCGCGCCGCCCGGAAGGCCGCCCGCGGCTCGAAGCAGAGCCGCATCTCGAAAATGTCCTCGACGATCTTATGGTCGAACTGGGCGCTGAGCCGCCAGGCCAGCACGTCGCGGTCGAGTAGGTTCCATTCGGCGAAGGGCCGCACCCGCGTACCGACCTTGGTCGATACCTCGACGAGACGCTTGGCGATCAGGCTCTTGACCGCCTCGCGAATGACGGTGCGGCTGACGCCATAGATCTGGCAGAGCTCGCTTTCGATCGGCAGCAGCATGCCCGGGCTGAATTCGCCCCCGACGATACGGCTCCCCAGGCTCTTGCCGATCTGCGTCGACATGGTGCCGGCCGTGACCAGCTCACGCTCGAGCATTCTTCATCCTCCCGCCCGGGACTCGCAGGGCCCGGCACTCATCGGCCCAGGCGTTTCGGCCCGGCCGTTTCGGCCCGGCCGTTTCGGCCCGGCCGTTTCGGCCCGGCCGTTTCGGCCCATTGACAAAGCCGGACGCCAAACTCATCATAGAGCATATGATAATACCAAAGGGAGGGAAACGGGTTTTTGGAGAGAGGTTCTGGCCACCAGACCGAGATCCTTCATGCCCGTATCTCGATCCCGACGCGAACGAGGCCGGCGAGCCTCTGGGACGGTAACCGCGGACGCGGATCCGGGCCGGAACACGGGAGGATCGATCCATGAAAACCATGATACGGCGCCTGATGACCGCGGCGGCCCTGGTGGCCATGACGGTGGCGGCCCAGGCCAAGACCCAGGTCGTGTGGTGGGACTTCCTCAGCGGTGGCGACGGCATCCGCATGAAGGCGCTGATCGGTGCCTTCGAGAAGGACAACCCCGACATCGAAATCGACGCGACCACGCTCGAATGGGGCGTGCCCTTCTACACCAAGGTGCAGACCTCGGCCGCCATCGGCCAGGGGCCCGACGTCATGACCTATCATCTGTCGCGCCTGCCGCTCGGCGTCTCGACCGGCACCTTGCGGCCCTACACCGACGACGAGCTCAAGAGCGTCGGCCTCGGCAAGGACGACTATTTCGCCTCGGACTGGGATGCGGCCCATGTCGACGGCAAGCTCTATGCCGTGCCGCTCGATATCCATTCCATCATCCTCTATTACAACAAGGATCTGCTCAAGAAAGCCGGGCTGCTCGGCGACGACGGCAAGCCTAAGGGGCTCGATGGACTCGACAATTTCAATGCGGCGCTCAAGAAGCTCACCGATGCCGGCACCGGACAATACGGCCTGTCCATCCACGACGGCCAGCCCGACGGCTCGTCCATCTGGCGCATCTTCTACACGCTGCTGAGCCAGCAGGACGGGGTCCTGCTCAAGGACGACAAGGTCTTCGACGGCGACAGCCTCGGCAAGGCCGAGAAGGCCGTCGGCGCCATGGCGAACTGGGTGTCGCAGGGCTGGGCGCCGAAGAACACCAGCTATCCCGCCTCCATCGCGCTCTTCACGTCGGGCAAGGCGGCGATGCACATCAATGGCGTGTGGGAGGTGCCGACCATGATCGACCTCGCCAAGCAGAACAAGCTCGGTTTCGAATGGGGGGCAGTCCAGATCCCGACGCTCTTCGACCATCCGGCGACCTGGGCCGACAGCCACGCCTTCGCCATTCCCAACCGCAAGGGCAATCCGATCTCGCCCGACAAGCTGAAGGCCGTGCTGACCATCATCTCCTGGATCGATCACCACAGCCTGCTCTGGGCCAGCGCGGGCCACATCCCGGCCTTCAAACCGATCACCGATGGCGCAGAATTCAAGGCCCTGAAGCCGAACAGCGGCTACGCGTCCCTCGCCAAGACTGCCGTCTTCGACCCCAGGTCGGTCATCGCCGGCGTCGCTTCGCCTGCCTATGACGCCGCCACCAACTACCTTGAGCCCGCCGTCAACGGCCAGATGGACGCCGCCGGGGCCGTAGGCCAGATGCGCGACGAACTGCAGAACGCCCTGCCGTAACGCGTCGGCGTCGCCCGGACCGGTCGACAGACTCGGCCGGTTCCCCTCGCCCTCGATCGGGACCCACCCTCGATGTCGACATCGCGCGCACGCGGTCGGACGTGGCCGGCCCTGGTCTTCGTCGGCCCTTTCGTCATCGCCTACCTGGTGCTCTTCGTCTATCCGAGCACCCGCATGGTGGCGCTGAGCTTCACCAACGCGCCCCTCATCGGCGCGGGCAAGTGGGTCGGCTGGAGCAACTACGTCCGCCTCGTCGGCGATGGCCTGTTCCGGGCGTCGGTTCTCCATACGCTCTATTTCGTCGCCTTGACGGTGATCCCGACGACGCTGATCGGGTTGACCATCGCCCTGATGGTGGCGCGCCTCAGGGGCTGGCTGCAGAGCCTCGTGCTCGCCGCCTTCTTCCTGCCCTACATCCTGCCGGTCACGGTGGTCTATCTGATCTGGCAATGGGTGCTCGATCCGCAGTTCGGCATCGCGCAACTGCCGATCCGTCTCGTTCTCGGCCACCCGGTCGCCATGTGGTCGGACCCATTGTGGGCGATGCCCTCGGTCGCCTTCATCACCATCTGGTGGACCAACGGCTTCAACATCCTGCTCTTCATCGCGGGCCTGAAGAGCATCTCCCAGGACGTCTATGACGCCGCCGCGCTCGACGGCGCGCGCGGATGGACCCGCTTCCGCTTCATCACCTGGCCGCTGATCTGGCCGGTGACCGCCCTGGTGCTGACGATCCAGCTCATCCTGCAGCTCAAGATCTTCGATCAGATCTACCTGATGACGCAGGGCGGCCCGTTCAATTCGACCTATGTGGTGGTGCAGTACATCTACAAGCAGGCGTTCCAGAACAACCATGGCGGTTACGGGGCGACGATCGCGGTGGCGCTGTTCGTCGCCATCGCGGCGCTGTCGGTGCTGCAGTTCCAGGTGCTGCGGGCGAGGCCGTCGTGAGGCGGCGCGTCACGTTTCTCGGCGCCGCGCTGACGACGCTCACGCTTCTCGCCGCGATCCTGTGGGCCTTCCCGCTCTACTGGGCCGTGATCACCTCGCTCAAGCCCGAATACGAGGTCGTGCAGCCCGGCATCGCCCTCATTCCGAAGCACTGGACGCTCGGGGCCTATACTTACGTCTTCGCCAATACCGCCATCCTGCGCTGGTACCTGAACTCTACCGGGACCTCGGTCGGCATCACGGTGCTGGTGCTGGTGCTGAGCGCCGGCTGCGCCTATGCGCTCTCGCAGCTGCGCTTTCCGGGCCGGAGCCTTCTCTACGGCCTGATCCTGGCGAGCTTCATGGTGCCGATCCAGGCGCTCATCGTCACGCATTTCGTGCTGATGAACGATTTTGGCCTGATCGATACATGGCTCGGCGTGATCCTGCCGCAACTGATCGTCCCGGTGACGGTGATCGTCTACAAGCAGTTCTTCGATTCCATCCCGAAGGACTTCCGCGAGGCGGCCCTGCTCGACGGCGCCAGCGAATTCCAGGTGTTCCGGCTTGTCTATATGCCGATGAACTGGGGCGTGACGACCGCGCTCGCCATCATCACCTTCATCGGTGCCTGGAACAACTTCCTCTGGCCGTTCCTCGTCGCGAACTCGGACGCGAGCATGACCGTGACGGTCGGTATCACCCAGGTCCATGAGAATTTCGGCGTCCAATATGCCCGCAATCTCGCCGGCGCCGTGCTGGCGGCCCTGCCGGTCGCCGTCGCCTATCTGGTGTTCCAGCGTCGCGTCACCGAGGCGATCATGCTGTCGGCCGGCATCAAGGGCTGAGGCCCGTTTCCACCTCTTTCCCACGTCAGCCCAGGAGCATTTGCGCATCATGGCCAAGGCAAGACTTCTCGCGGACCGCGACTTCGTCCTCTCGGATCTCGACCGGCGGATTTTCGGGACCTTCGTCGAACATCTGGGCCGCTGCGTCTATGGCGGCATCTACGAGCCCGGACATCCGAGCGCGGACGAGCACGGCTTTCGCGGCGACGTGCTGGAGCTGACGCGCGAGCTCGGCCCGACCATCGTGCGCTATCCGGGCGGCAACTTCATGTCGGGTTACAACTGGGAAGACGGGGTCGGGCCGGCCGAGGCGCGGCCCGCGAAGCTCGACCTCGCCTGGTTCTCGAAGGAGACCAATCGGTTCGGCACCAATGAATTCCTGGCTTGGTGCAAGGCCGTCGAGGTCGAACCCATGCTCGGCGTCAACCTCGGCACGCGCGGGCCCGACGAGGCCCGCGACTACCTCGAATATGTCAACCTGCCGACGGGCAGCCATTTCGCCGATCTGCGCGCCGCCCATGGATTCGACAAGCCCTACGACGTTAAGTTCTGGTGCCTCGGCAACGAGATGGACGGCCCCTGGCAGATCGGCCACAAGACCGCGCGGGAATATGGCCGCGTCGCGCTCGAGACTGCCAAGGTCATGCGCTGGCTCGATCCGACGCTGATCCTCGCCGCCTGCGGCTCCTCGCATCGGCAGATGCCGCAATACGGAACCTGGGAATACGAGGTGCTCGACCATTGCTTCGAACAAGTCGACTTCATCTCGTTGCACACCTATTTCAGCAACAAGGACGACGACCTCGGCGATTATTTCGGCGTCCTCGACCGGATGGACAGTTTCATCCGCGAGGTGGTGGCGATCTGCGACGCCGTTGCGGCGAAGCGCCGCTCCTCGAAGCGCATCATGCTGTCCTTCGACGAATGGAACGTCTGGTACAAGACGCATGCGATCGAGCATATGCGCAAGCCGGGCTGGCCCGAGGCGCCCGCGCTGATCGAGGAGATCTACAATGCCGAGGACGCGCTCATCGTCGGGGGCGCCCTGATCACCCTCCTCAACAATGCCGACCGGGTCAAATGCGCCTGCCTCGCTCAGCTCGTCAACGTCATCGGCCCGATCATGACCGAGACGGGCGGGCCGGCCTGGCGCCAGACCATCTTCTATCCCTTCGCACTCGCATCGAAATATGGGCACGGGCGGGTGCTGCGCATCAATGTCGAGACGCCAACCTACGAGACCAAAAGTTCGGGCGAGGTGCCGGTGATCCTGGCCACCGCCATTGACGATCCGGCGAGCGGCACGACGGCCGTCATGCTGCTCAACCGCGACCCCGTCGAGGCCATGGATGTCGAGATCGCGCTGCGCGGCCTCGGCCATGACCGCCGCCTGATCGAGGCGACCGAGATGCACCACCCGAACCCCAAGGCCAGCAATACGCGTGAGGCGCCGCTGACGGTGGTGCCGCAGCCGAACAACAGCGTCACGGTTGAGGGCGAGCGCATCGGGATCCGGCTGAAGCCCCTGTCCTGGACCATCGTGGTGACCGAGGCCGGCGACCGGGCGGCGCATCGCGCGTAACTGGTCAGTTCCTTAATCGTCACAGGGGTAGGCGCCGGACATAATGGGAGCTTGACGCGGGCCGGATCGTCTGAATCGACGGGTGGCTGGATGGCGACGGGCTTCAGCAACTCTCCGACGACTGGCCAGCGCCTTACGCTTCAGGTCAGTGGCTGGCCTAAGCTCGACTTTGGCAGTTTAGATTTTGGTGGCCGCCGAGGAGCTTATGACAGTGCGGGCAACGCGCTGGTGGAGGTCGAACGAAAAAATTGAGGATGGCCTGTCGGATAGCTGGCATGCTCGGCTGGAATGGCTGGCCCCGACTCTTTTTTTTCCGTCCCGCTGCTGGGCGGCGGCGGGCCTGGAGGAAGGCGTAGGCGATTGAACCGCGCCGGGTTTCCCGGAGGCATTTTGGTTTGGATCACGCGGCCAAGGCTTTCACCTCGAGTTGGGCATAGTGGCGCTCTTCGGCCTCCGCTGGCGGGATGTTTCCGATGGGCTCGATCAGGCAACGTTGCTCCCGTCCTTCGCGCGTCGAAGTTCTGCCATGGCCCCAGGGTCGATATCATATTCGGTCTCGCCCACGATTTTGGGCGAGGTCGTCTCGCGCCGCCTTGATAGTGTCTCGAACGCAGCCGAAGCGTGCGGAATTTCCGATGCGACGCTTTGCAGGATCGCGCACCCAACCCGCCGCTCGTCGAGGCTGCCGGGCTCGAGACCCTCCCCCAGCACCGCGTCAGCCCACGATCGGGTCATCCTCGCGAAGGGCGTCACGTCGTTGCATTCGAGCCTATTGTTGAGGAGGGCTTCCATGCTCTTCAACAATAGGCTCGATTGAGCGGCTCATCCAGCCGCTCGGCGGTCGGCACATCCGGCCTCGGCGACCGAAAGGTCGATGCCGTCGCGGAACCCATCCAAGGCCGCGCTGGCGATCCGATCGACCTCCTCCCGCGATAGTTGTGCGTCGTGCCTGACACGCATGAACATCATCTCCGTCTCCGACCAGAGATGGTGGGTGAGGCGTCGTGCCTCGCCCGGCGTGGCACGACCGAGCGACCTGACGATCTCGCCCGAGCCGAATCGGTCGCGCAAATCAGCGGGTATTTTACGACGAAACAGGATGACCGCGCCACGGCGGCGCGAATGGTTGCAAGGCACGGCGGGATACAACCCGCGTCCCGGTGGTGGACCATGCCGGTGGACCTGGACGCCCTCCGCCCAACGACAGGGTGAGACCGGGCGATCAGCGCAGAGCGAAGGCGGCCGGATCAGGCCTGAATTGGCTGGGGGACCTGGACTCCAACCGACATCGGTGCGGACCGAAAAACCCAATGATTTCAGCGTCAGAGTCGATCTCACGCGAGATCATTTGGAGCATGCCGATGGACCTTCCGTCAAGATCAATTTCCCCGGCTGAAATGGCGCGTCGAACGATCCCTTGTCCAGCGCCGGCGCCGATATGGGCGAGGAAGAACGTCCCTATCCGGCGGGCTGATGGAGATGATTGAGGATGTCGGATGCCGTCCAGCTCGAACCGTCGGCGAAGCCGATCTGTTGAACACCATCATGGTCGGGTGAGGCAAACTCCCCGGCGACCGTGACGCTTTTGCCCGTCGCTTGGATCGCGACCACCAGGTCGTCATTCGAGCGCGTAAGCGAAATGTCCGCCGCGTTCAAATCGGTGAAGGAGAGGGTGTTCGAGCGAGCTGGCGCCGAGGGGTCCGCATGATCCTGAATGGTGAGATTTCCGTTCGCCGCCGCATAGACGAACCGGTCGTTGCCGGCCCCGCCAATCAACGTGTCGTTGCCCGCGCCCGCTGCCAAGGTCGCATTGCCATCCCCGGCCGTCACCGTCGCGTCGCCCGCACCCGCCCGATACCAGGCATTCGCCGCGATCTGGTCGCGGTTCCAGGTCGTGCCATCGCCGAAATTGATCGAAGCGATGCCGTTGCCAACCGTGTTGAACTGCTCCTTGATCGTGATCACATCGGCCGTGCCATTGACCTGCGCGAGGAGGTCCGTGCCGCTTCGACTGAAGGTCAGATCGTCGGCGTTAAGACCGAGGAGATCCAACTGGTTGGTGCTGACGCCACTGGCGTAAATGTCATAGGTGTCGGATCCATCTCCAGAGGCGTAGATGAAGGTGTTGCCGCCAACGCCGCGATCGAAATAGGTGTCGTTACCGGCACCAAAATCGAAGGTCGTGCCGGACAGTCCCGGATAGGAAACATTATCGTTTCCGGCCGATCCGCTGAACGAGGTGACGCTCGCTGCGATCTGGTCGTGATTCAACACCGTACCATCGGCGAAGCGGATCGAGCCGACGTCGTCGTAAGGGGCGCCGGAGAATTGATGATACAGCGTAAGCGTCTTGCCCGTAGCCTTGTTTGTGACCACGAGGTCATCGCTGCCGCCGTCCGCTATCCGACCCAAGGTCACGTCCGACGCATTGAGGTCGGTCAGGTTGAGCACGCTCGAGTCCGAACCGCCTGCATCGTTGCCATAGCTCCACCACCAGCCAGAGGCCGATCCGCTCGTCGAGGACCAATCGAGCTGCAGCCCCTGCGACGTGCGCGCGCCGTTGATGGTCGTTCCGTCGCCCGGTCCCAACGTGATTTCCTTATCCGATAGGTCGTTGAGGGTCGTGCCGGCAGCTGGGCTGTACGGAGTACGGATAAAATGAGCGGCGGCGGCGACCTGATCGTGGCTCAACACCGTACCGTCGGCGAAATGAATCGATCCGACGTCGTCGTAGGGGTAACCCGAGAATTGATGGTAAAGGGTCAGCGTCTTGCCCGTGGTCTTGTTGGTGACGATGAGGTCGTCACTACCGCCATCCGCCATCCGACCTAACGTCACGTCCGATGCTATGAGGTCGGTCAGGTTGAGCATGCTGGGATCCGACCCGCCGGCATCGTTGCCATTGCTCCACCACCAGCCAGAGGTCGACCCGCTCGTCGAGGACCAATCGAGCTGCAGCCCCTGCGACGTGCGCGCGCCGTTGATCGTCGTTCCGTCGCCCGGTCCGAGGACGATGGTGGAATCCGAGAGGTCGTTGAGCGCGGTGCCCGGAGATGGCGTGTATCGTGGACGGGCCGTTGCCGCAGCGGCTGCGATCTGGTCGCGATCCAAGGTGGTGCCGTCGGCGAAAGCCAGGGTCACGCCACGGTGGTCGGTCGCGTCGTACCATTGGTTGGCAACCTTGATGGTCTCGCCGGTCGATAGCACCGTCACAAGAAGGTCGACACCCGAGCGGGACAGCTGCACGTCGGAAGCGTTCACGTCGGTGAGATTTAGGACGTCGGTCGACCCGGTCGGGGTGTAGAGGTCAAGGTCGTCGTTGCCGTCGCCTTTGGCCCAGAGATAAGTTTGATTTGTTTCGCCGGAATTGTGGGTGAAATATCCGCCACCCTTGCCGACGTCGACCCTCACGCCGGACCCGTGCACATATGTAGACGTCGCGGCATCGGGGACGCGGACCGGCGCGGCTGCGACTATCTGATCACGATTGAGGCTCATCCCATCGGCGAAGACGATGGATTGCACGCCGTCGTGATCCGTCGAGTTGAAGTTGCCGGTGATCGTGATCACTCTGCCGGTGGCATTGACGGTCACCAGCAGATCGTTGGCCAAATCGCGCGACAGGGTGACGTCGCCGGCATTGAGGTCGCTCAGCTTGAGCGTGTTGAAACGCGCCGGATCGCGGAAGTAGGCGTTGTCGTTGACGGTCAGGTTGCCGTCGGCTGCGGCGTAGATGAAGGTGTCGTTGCCGACGCCCCCGTTGAATGTGTCGTTGCCGGGGCCGGCGGCGATGGCGACGTCGCCGTCGGGAACTCTGAGCGTGACATCGCTTGGCCCTGCCAGGAGGGGAGCCGCCGCGGTGATCTGATCACGGTTCCAGGTGGTGCCGTCGGCGAAGACGAGGGATTGCACGCCGTCGTGATCCGTCGAGTTGAAGGTGCCGGTAACGGTGATGACCTTTCCGGTGGCGTTGACGGTCACCAGCAGATCGTTGGCCGAGTCGCGCGACAGGGTGACGTCGCCGACATTGAGATCGCTCAGCTTGAGCGTGTTGAAGCGGGCCGAATCGCGGAAGTAGGCGTTGTCGTTGACGGTCAGGTTGCCGTCGGCTGCGGCATAGATGAAGGTGTCGTTGCCGACGCCCCCGTTGAACGTGTCGTTACCGGGGCCGGCGGCGATGGCGACGTTGCCGTCGGGCACTCTGAGCGTGACATCGCCTGGCCCTGCCAGGACGGGAGCCGCCGCGGTGATCTGATCACGATTGAGGCTCGTCCCGTCGGCGAAGACGATCTGCTGCACGCCGTCGTGATCGAGGGAGTTGAAGGTGCCGGTGACGGTGATGACCTTTCCGGTGGCGTTGACGGTCACCAGCAGATCGTTGGCCGAGTCGCGCGACAGGGTGACGTCGCCGACATCGAGATCGCTCAGCTTGAGCGTGTTGAAGCGGGCCGAATCGCGGAAGTAGGCGTTGTCGTTGACTGTCAGGTTGCCGTCGGCTGCGGCGTAGATGAAGGTGTCGTTGCCAACGCCCCCGTTGAACGTGTCGTTACCGGGGCCGGCGGCGATGGCGACGTCGCCGTCGGGCACTCTGAGCGTGACATCGCTTGGCCCTGCCAGGACGGGAGCCGCCGCGGTGATCTGATCACGATTGAGGCTCGTCCCGTCGGCGAAGACGATCTGCTGCACGCCGTCGTGATCGAGGGAGTTGAAGTTGCCGGTGACGGTGATGACCTTTCCGGTGGCGTTGACGGTCACCAGCAGATCGTTGGCCGAGTCGCGCGATAGGGTGACGTCGCCGGCATTGAGGTCGCTCAGCTTGAGCGTGTTGAAACGCGCCGGATCGCGGAAGTAGGCGCTGTCGTTGACGGTCAGGTTGCCGTCGGCTGCGGCGTAGATGAAGGTGTCGTTGCCGACGCCCCCGTTGAATGTGTCGTTGCCGGGGCCGGCGGCGATGGCGACGTCGCCGTCGGGCACTCTGAGCGTGACATCGCTTGGCCCTGCCAGGACGGGAGCCGCCGCGGTGATCTGATCACGGTTCCAGGTGGTGCCGTCGGCGAAGACGATCTGCTGCACGCCGTCGTGATCCGTCGAGTTGAAGTTGCCGGTGATCGTGATCACTCTGCCGGTGGCATTGATGGTCACCAGCAGATCGTTGGCCGAGTCGCGCGACAGGGTGACGTCGCCGACATTGAGATCGGTCAGCTTGAGCGTGTTGAAGCGGGCCGGATCGCGGAAGAAGGTGTTGTCGTTGAAAGTGAGGTTGCCGTCGGCTGCGGCATAGATGAAGGTGTCGTTGCCAACGCCCCCGTTGAATGTGTCGTTGCCAACACCTGCATTGAAAGTGTCGCTACCAGTTCCACCATTCAATATGTCGTTACCGGGTCCCGCAACCGCGGTAACATCACCATCAGGTAATATGAATGCGACGTCACCTACACCTACTTCAATCGGCGATTGATTTGCAATCCGGTCGCGGTTCCAGGTGGTGCCGTCGGCGAAGACAATCTGCTGCACGCCATCGTTGACGAGCGAGTTGAAGGTGCCAGTGACGGTGATGACCTTGCCGGTGGCATTGACGGTCACCAAGAGGTCGTTGGCCGTATCGCGTGAAAGGGTGACGTCGCCGGCGTTGAGGTCGGTCAGCTTGAGCGTGTTGAACAGGGCGCCCTGGTAGTCCACATCATGTGCATTGACGGTGAGGTTGCCGTCGGCCGACCCGTAGATGAAGATCGCGTTGCCCCGGCCGCCGATGAACGTGTCGTCGCCGGGGCCGGCTTCCAATGTAACGTTGTCGAACGGCGGCGCCGTGAGCGTGACGTTGCTCGGTCCGGCGCGCAACGGCGCCGCCGCGGTGATCTGATCGCGGTTCCAGGTGGTGCCGTCGGCGAAGACAATCTGCTGCACGCCATCGTTGACGAGCGAGTTGAAGGTGCCAGTGACGGTGATGACCTTGCCAGTGGCATTGACGGTCACCAAGAGGTCGTTGGCCGTATCGCGTGAAAGGGTGACGTCGCCGGCGTTGAGGTCGGTCAGCTTGAGCGTGTTGAACAGGGCGCCCTGGTAGTCCGCATCATGCGCGTTGACGGTGAGGTTGCCGTCGGCCGACCCGTAGATGAAGATCGCGTTGCCCCGGCCGCCGATGAACGTGTCGTCGCCGGGGCCGGCTTCCAATGTAACGTTGTCGAACGGCGGCGCCGTGAGCGTGACGTTGCTCGGTCCGGCGCGCAACGGCGCCGCCGCGGTGATCTGATCGCGGTTCCAGGTGGTGCCGTCGGCGAAGACAATCTGCTGCACGCCATCGTTGACGAGCGAGTTGAAGGTGCCAGTGACGGTGATGACCTTGCCAGTGGCATTGACGGTCACCAAGAGGTCGTTGGCCGTATCGCGTGAAAGGGTGACGTCGCCGGCGTTGAGGTCGGTCAGCTTGAGCGTGTTGAACAGGGCGCCCTGGTAGTCCGCATCATGCGCGTTGACGGTGAGGTTGCCGTCGGCCGACCCGTAGATGAAGATCGCGTTGCCCCGGCCGCCGATGAACGTGTCGTTACCAGAACCCGCTTCCAATGCGATATCGTCGAACAACGGCGCCGTAAGCGTCACGTCTCCTGACCCCGCGTACACTGGCGCGAGGGCCGTGATCTGCTGTCGGTTCCACGTGGTTCCGTCAGCGAACACAATCTGCTGCACACCGTCATGGGTTGGCGAGTTGAAGTTACCGCTGACGGTGATGACCTTGCCGGTCACGTCAATAGTGACAATGAGATCGTTGGCGCCATTCCGCGACAGAGTGACGTCGTTAGGATTGAGGTCGGTCAGCTTGAGCGTATTGGAGAGGTCACCTTGATAGTCTGCGTCATGATCATTGACGGTGAGATTGCCGTCGGCCGATCCATAGATGAAGGTCTGGTTACCTCGGCCACCGGTTAGAACGTCATTGCCCATCCCAACCACAACAGTGACATCGCCATCCGGAACTTGCAACGTTATATCCCCCGCACCTACGTAGTAGGGGACATTTTTTACGATGTCGTTGGCTGATAGAATCTTGTTGTCAGCAAATTGGATGCTAGAGAGCGCGGCATTCGTGAACTCACCCGACAGCGTGATTGATAAGCCGCTGCTGTTCACGACGATGACAAGATCATCGCCACGCCTCTGAAACGCGACATCGGACTGCAGCAGGTCCGCGAAATCCAGCGATGCGTTGGCGTCAGCGAAGACGACGTTTCCCCCATAGTTGGACCAGAAGACGAAATTGTCCGCAGACCCGTTACCGTTGATCTCTAAGACCGTCGGAGGGTCGTTCGGAGCCGATGCTGAACCAAATGCCGAACCCAACGTGAATATGTTCGTCCCTTGCGCAGTAACATAGGTTCCGGTTGTCTCGTTCAGGTCGATGACCGATACGGTGCCGCTGGTGAAGCTGGTCGCAATCTTCTGAAGTGTAGAACTAGACAGCCCGGCCTGGGCACCATCGAGCATGATCCGTGACAGAAGCAAACCGCTCTCCTGTCCCAGCCGATTAGAGACGTCGGTCGCTAGATCCGAAAGCAGAAGTCCTACGAAACCATAGTAGTTCGAAGCTGATGTCGGATCCGAAGGCGCCCCTTGGGCGATGGCCGTCAACAAAGGCTTGAAATTGAGCGATACGCTGTCGGCAGTCGAGTTGAAATTGAGATTCGCGAATGCTGCAAACGGAGCACTGGCCAAAGCGTCGCTGGGGAAGATGGCAGACAGGAGTGGACCGAGCTGGGCCGCGAACCTGACCTCCATGACGGACTTGATCGTCTGAAAAAGCTGCGCGTCGATCGGGCCGTTGTGCCAGTTTGGGTCAGCGGCGGTGTAATCGTTGATCCCGTTCGGGTCGATACCGAAGATTTTCAATACGAACTCGTATTGTCGACCGTCGACGAACGAGCCCCAGGCGTTCGGATCGACACCGTCGACCCCGGCCCAGCGATAGAGGATGTCGGTGAAGCCGGCGTCGAATTCCTGGGGTGACATGCTCGGCGCCGAGAATACGAACTGCAGAACCATGCTCTCCAGCGTCGGGTCGAGCGACATGGAGACCTGCAGATCGGGCATCGAACCGTAGCCGTGAATCTGCGGCAGAATCTTAGCCAAATCATCGGTTTGGAAGCCGACTGGCGGTGTGTAGATCGAATGCTCTCCTTTGGTCATGAAGTTAACTTCGTCGATCTGCGCGGTCGTGCCATCAGCAAAGGACACGCCCGCGGAGCCGACAATCGTGTTGCCATCGATTGTCTGGCCTGAAGCGACGGGATTTACGCCGATCGAGACGATGCCGATTTCGGATAGTGTCCTGAGTTCGCCGGCATCGACGACCCCGTTTTTATTAACGTCGAACCAAGCACGCAATTGTTCGAACGCCGCATCGCGGGAATCGATAATGCCGTCGCCATTGACGTCCAGAGCGGCAAGGTCGGCGAACCCGTTATCGCTATGCAGACCAAACAGATTGATTTGCCCGTTGGCCTGCAACTGCACCAGAAGTGCAGCCGCAGAACCAATCCAGCCGGTCTGCACTGCGAAGCCAGCACCGGCGTAGTCGAAATAGGTTGGGGAGCCTTCGACGGAGGTTAAGTCGATCTGGCCTGGCCTGAGATTCAGGACGAGCGGGTCGTGCGGACTTCCTGGGCCAGGTGAGCCGGGCTCCCAGGGCGCATCGCCACCACCAGAGCCACTACCGGATCCACTCCCGCTACCGCTTCCACTGCCGGAACCATCACCGTTGCCAGAGCCGCCATTGCCAGAGCCGCTGCCGGGTCCACCTCCGCCATCGCCAGAACCATCACCGCTTCCACTGCCAGAGCCACCGCTGCCATTGCCGGATCCGCCGCCTCCCGCGCCATTGCCATTGGATGGTCCCGGGGCTGGCCCTTCGGTCGGCGAGCCGCCGCTCGATCCATCGGATGGTCCCGGGGCTGGCCCTTCGGTCGGCGAGCCGCCGCTCGATCCATCGGATGGTCCCGGGGCTGGCCCTTCGGTCGGCGAGCCGCCGCTCGATCCATCGGATGGTCCCGGGGCTGGCCCTTCGGTCGGCGAGCCGCCGCTCGATCCATCGGATGGTCCCGGGGCTGGCCCTTCGGTCGGCGAGCCGCCGCTCGATCCGTCGGATGGTCCCGGGGCTGGCCCTTCGGTCGGCGAGCCGCCGCTCGATCCATCGGAGGGTCCCGGGGCTGGCCCCTCGGTCGGCGAGCCCGTGGGAGCAACGCCCCCTGTTGGGCTAGCGCCCCCTGTCGGGCCACCTGCGGGCCCCCCGCCCTGCGAGAAACGCCCTTTATTGAAATCGTCTGAACCCTTCAGAATATTAGGAACGTTTCTGGGGTTATTCTTATAGTCACCATTTGTATTGATTTGATAAAACCATGATTTAAGCCAATTGAGAGCTCCGCCACCCGCCAGAGCTTCATCCGACGACAGGCCTGCTGCGGCAGTTGCCAAGCCAAAATTGTAAGACGCTGCGTCGGTAAACGCCGGAACAAAATCTCCAGCCGAGCCATTATAATTCGTCTGCAAATCATACGGCCCTCCACCATGAAAGGCGCCGCCGAGCATTCCAAGACCGGCGGCGAATCCGCTTCCATCTCCGGTCGGGTCGGTGACAAATTCCTGACCAACTTGTTGTCCAAAATCTATCGTCTTTTGTGGATCATAATTCTCCGGAACGATATATGGATTACCGGTCAGAGGATCTATGATAGGATTGCCACTGGAGTCACGGAGAAATTTCGCGGGTATAGGGTTTGACTGAGTTGTGTCTCTTTTGGCATATACCGTGATTTCGGCCATGATGATATAAACCCCAGGCCCGATAGCCTCGCATCTTTGTGACAGACATAAATTCAGCTACACGTTAAATATAGTAGATAAAAGTGCCCACCGAGCGAAATGAGTCTCTTTGCACACTTACTATCTAATACAAGCGATGACTGTTTACTTACTCTATCAAACCAAGCAGACGTTCGATCTGAAGACGGTCTTAGAATCTCATCGGATTGATCGTAGATTAGCTCGGAAAAATTCTGCGACTCGAATGAAACATTAGAAGTCCATTTGAAGGCACGAAACGAATCTGCCCGGTTTTTCAGCGATTCTCGATAAAAACCTGCATTGAAAAAGAATTCACTCCGATTTATAGTATCAAACACCCAGTATGGATATGAAAAAACAGTGTAACCTATTAATAGAACGACTATTGAGGAAATCAAACCTGTTCTGCTTCCCGATTTAAATTCAAATAAGGCCCACAGTACAGAAAATATAGAGATAAATCCAAGTGCAATCACAGACAAGATCTGAACTATCGCCAATCCATTCTGCATAGACCAGAACGAAAAAACAACAGATATTACGAATACTATAATAAGAGCCAGTGCCCGAGGAGCGCTTGATACAAAACTACTCATTCCTGCGATCGTCACCACGTTAAAGCCCACCGATGCTTATTACCCAGCACTCTTCACACATTATATACTACATATACTTGCTGGCAGAAATCTTGACAGACATATTCGTCAGCAGCATATATCGGCCGTAGCGCCTTTATCGTGGTCTAATCCGAAAGTAGTATGCAACCGATCCGCTCATAACAAAAGAGGTGACCGCCACAATCTTGAAACAATAAGATATATTTGCGTGACCAAGTCGCTCCGTTGCAGAGCTTAGGGCAACGAAGATAACCCCAGCCGATGCGAGAAAGATTAGAACAATCCAGAGCTGACGATCACGCTTCATACGCACTCACTCATACAGATTACTTATCATAGTAGTTTTCCATGTTTCATGGCCCATATGGGAATACTAATGTGCAAGGCAATGTCAGACTTCATCGCCTCTGTTGAGGCAAGCGATTTGCGCATCACGCACATCATTACATTCGATTGACAGATCCAGACTCACCACTATACGATACTTTCGTCGCGACATTTGAGGCAGAATAACGGCAAATCTTTGAATGTCAAGCGAGTCGAAACCTCTGCGACAACATTTTCCACTCTGGGTGGTGCGGCGTGGTGAGGCTCGGCCCAACGGCTTGGGCGGCGCAATCGGCATGCTGGAAGTCCCAAAATCATGTAGATAGCGCCTAGTCTATATTGACTTATCTGAGGTTTAGACACACCAGATTATCAAAGGCGTGAGATTCCGTATTCCAAGTTTTTCCGTACTCGAGGCAGTTCTGCATGCGGGATACGCTTTTCTCTCAACAAACGAAGGCCGGCATCAACACTCTCTTGATAATGACCAGCCCAGTATGAAATGATAGAAAACTCATCGAGTAAACGATATTCGTAAATCCACTCCTCGACGAATAAAGAACGTGCAGGCCGCTCAAGAGTTAATGCGTGTTTTGCGTAAAGATAAGCGCGTTGATACTTTGCCCGTGTGCGGTAGTATCGAGCAAGTCGATAGAGCGGCTCCGCCCGACTTGGGCAGGTTTCCCAAGCACGAATGTAAGCATCGGCGATTTCGGTTTCGTCGCGGGTGAGACGTTCCATGAGCTGACCCATGTTGTAGAAGCTAATACAAACCTCATCTGCCCATCCTGCGAGCTCAGAGCGACGGCCATAAGCGTCAAGGCTCCTAACAACCTCGCCGCAGTCACGCCAGGACTGGCCCAGGTAAAAGGTGTAGCGTGCAATCATGGCAGCGTCCTTTTCTTCGATGAGGGCGGCCTCAATGATCTCAGCATCCTTTCGCGTCTTGGCCGGTTCTTTATTGCGTGCGCTATCTTGAATTGGCGTGTTGTGGAACGCCGTTATCTGGCCTCGAGTGAAACCCACAGGACCGTCGACAAATTCGTGTACTCTACCTCTGTACCTAAAGGCGATATGATTGCGGAAAAGTTGAGCACGCGAGAAGGTGACGCCGGGCATGATAGACGTGACGTCGTAAAGGTCGAATTTCAAAGACTGCTTGAACCGTTCAGCTGAGAACTCCGGCTCGAACACGAATACCTCGTCGGCATCAAGTGTGATGCAGTAACTTATGTCGGAGTTTGTCCGTAAATGCTCTAGGGCGCTTGTCCGATTTGTAGCGAAGTCCTTCCATGGTTCCTGAATGACGCGGTAAGCAATCCGAGCGCGTTCGAAGAAGTCGGTGATTTTCGCGATCGTGTCGTCCTGTGAACCGGTGTCGACTATGAGAGCATAATCGAGCAAGGGTGCGACGCTGGCGAGGCAGCGCTGGATTACATGCCCTTCATCTTTTACAATCATCGAAAGACCAATCGTCGCCATCGTGTCTCCTCAGCAGGGGCCTGCCGTCGCATATCATCTGTGTCGCAGTTTTTTCAGAAGGGAGCTACGTCCCCGCGTGAGGTTCCAAATTGCAGGAGGCATAAGGCGTCCTGAAAAGGATGGTTCGACCGTAAGCATGGCGCAGAACCGAGCTGCGTCGAGGCGAAACGAGCCTGCGCTCGCCCTAGTCTCGCTTGATTTCGTCCTCGATGGCAGTGCCTTGAGCATCTCGGGTCAGGCGGCCTGCCAGAGAGGCTACCCGGGACTTTGTCCCAGGATTGCCCGGTTGATAAGTTGAGTCCGTTCGAGGTGTGATCCTTCTGGACCGAGTTGCAAATCCGGGGTGAAGCAGCCGAGGCTCGTGTGTGGCCGCCGACGCAATCATGCGTGGTTCGACAATCTGGGTTGCGGCCAAACGGGTAGGCCGATCGCGGGCATGACGGTGAAGCGGCTGGTCGGAGCCACTTGTCGGCCCGTGTCAGTGCGGCCACCACCGATGACGCTCGACCTGCGCAGCAGCCTCGACGATTGTAGCGAGGAGGGGATGTTCGTTGCGGTAAATTGTTAGAAAGTCGGATAGGATCCCAACCTTGAGATTGGCAGCCTCGGCCGAGTCAGGCCTCGCCGCGCAGAGGCCGAGGACACTTGCGGTCATGAGCCCAAAGGCGCCCTCGGCGGCGTACAGGTCCTGTTCCGCACGGAGCTTCACGAGGTCCTGCAGCACCAGGCTGGCATTTTGGGCCAAGCATGATACGTCCATCATGAGGGCGTTGCGCAGATAAAACGCGAGGTCTTGGGCCGAGGCGCTCGACTTATTGCTGCCAGATGTGTTTGTCGTCATAGTGATGCTCCTTGATTGACGATCATATGAGGCCGGGATCAATGACGTCCATTGGCCCATGTGCAGGTTTTCACGTCGCGAGCCCTTTCGAAGACTAAGGACGCCTCGATTATTCTGGCGATATCATGCATGTCCCAATGGTCGAACCGCGGGACGAAGTCTTCGA
Organism: Lichenihabitans sp.; assembly: GCA_965277115.1. Taxonomy (GTDB): domain Bacteria; phylum Pseudomonadota; class Alphaproteobacteria; order Rhizobiales; family Beijerinckiaceae; genus Lichenihabitans. Next base: position 201,151 of record CBDIBY010000010.1, read on the forward strand.
GGAGCACCAGCTTATACGCATGCTCGGCCGCATTGGCCGGCGTCAAGCCCGCGATGGCGAGGGCGCAGACGCGGATCTCGAATGCCGCTCCGGCGGTATGGATCGAGTGACCCGCTTCGACGAGGGCTTCGAGGTCGGCCATGCAGTCCCTCATGCGCGCCACGTGCGCGGCCAGGGTAGGACCTTGAACCGACCGAAGGTAGGCCTCCCGGCGTTCGAGCGGAACGGCGCTTTTGGATCGGTTGCGTTTATGCTTAGCTTTGGTTTTCATCTGTGTCTCCTTTTCACCTGGGGGCTCCGCATAGAGCCTCACTTGCGTATTGACCGACTCGAACTTCGTCGCGCCCATCGGCCTTGCCGGTGCTGACCTTCGTGTTGCTGGAATGATTATGCTTGGGCTCACATTCCCCGGTTGCGGGTCTCGCTTTGAGTCCTTCTGCTATTGGCCGGCGGCAGCGCCTGCCGCCGCCAGCAACGCTCAGGCGCGCCGCCGATCAGTCGGCAGCCCGACTGGCATCGGCCTCGACGGCCGCGATCTCGACATCGATTTCGTGACGGATCGCGTCGAGCCGTGTGCGGCAGATCGCGTGGGCGGCGCGCGCCTGGCGAATGTCGTCGACGAGAGTGTCGACCGATCCGGTATTGGCGGTCGAGCGCAGCTTGTCGGCAATGGCCGCGAGCTGGGCATAGGCCGCCGCGTAAGTCGTGGTCGGCAAAGGCGTGCCAGCCAGGCGGTTGGAGGGCGTCGTCATGGTAGACCTTTCGTGCTGGTGCTGGTCGATTGAGGAGCTGCCACGACGACGGCCAGCGCGCCGTCGCGGAAGGTCAGACTGAAAGTCCCGGCCGCGAGGGCGGCGGCTCGGGTCGGGAGCGGCGTACCGTCGTGGTTGGTGGCGAGAGCAAAGCCGCGGGCCAGGGTCGCGCGATGATCGAGCGACGCGAGCAGGATCTCGGCCGCATCGAGCGCGGCGGCGTGCAGTTCGGTCCGTCGATACGCAGCATGCGCGGCGCGGTCGATCTGCGTCGTGAGCCCGTGATGCTGCGCTTCGACAAGGGCCGCTGCCCTTGCCAGGACGGAGCCCCAAGCTACCGCGCCATCGTCGAGCGCTTCGCAAGCCGCGCGAGCGTGACCGATGAGTGTGTTGGTTTGCAAGGAGGCACGACGCTCGGCACGATCGAGGATCAGCGGCGCTGCCCCGAGCACGGTTTGCAGCCGCTCTGTGGCGGTATGGCCCAGGCGATCGAGGTGAGGCGTTTGGCTTATTGCCGCGGCATGCAGCTTCCCCCAGAGGCTGTCCATATCGGCCTTCGCTTGAGCGAGACGCATTTCGCCTGCCGCGATCGTCCGCTCGCGCAAGGCCGCGAGGTCGCGGGCCGCCCGGTCGGCCCGATCCAGCGCCAGCCGCTCGATCGTCTCGTGGTCGGCCATGGCGCGACGGGCGGGACCGATGATAAGGTCGCGAACGACCCGGATGGCCTTGCTCGGCGTGTCCGCAGATCGCCACGCGACCTCATCGGTGAGGGAACGATCGGTCGCGTGGCCAAGCCCGACCAAAATCGGGATCGACGCGGATGCCACCGCGCGGGCGACGGCCTCATCGTTGAATGTGACCAAGCCGGCCTTGGCGCCGCCGCCCCGGACCAGCATGACGAGATCCGGCGAACAACCTTCGAGCGGCGCGGCAGCCTTCTGAAGCACGCCGACGAGTGTGACCGCGGCCGATGGCCCGTCGAACGGGCACGTCAAGGCGCGGACGAGGATGAGGCCAGCTCGTTGCCATCGGCTGAGTTCGGCCTCGACGTCGGCGTGGCCGGCGGCGCCTGCGGGGTGGATCACCACGAGACGGGTCACGTCGCGCGGTGCCGGCAAGCGTTGTTGCCGCTGCAGCAGTCCCTCTGCGCGAAGGTTCTCGCGAGCCTGGATCAGCATGCGGCTCGCAAGGCTGGCTTGCATGGACCGAGACAGGTCGGTCACGCGGGCCTGCAAGTGCCAGCGGCCGCTGAAGGTCGGCTGAAGTCGCATCACCGCGGTGAGACCGACGAGATGCGCAGGATCGAAGGCCGGACCGAACGCCGTCCTGAACCGGGCGCATGTCGCGGTGCCGAGAAACGCACTTAGCGTGCCGGCGGATCCGCTCGGCTTATCCGGCTCGGTGAGCTCGATCGCATGGCCGCTGCGGTTGGGCCGGACGGCGAGCACCGCCGCTTCGACCCAGACCTCGGCCGGTAGACCGCCGAGGATGGCGGCGCCGGCCCGATCCAGGAATTGGCCTAAACTGATTGTTCCGGGTGTAGGCGCTGACGTGCCTTCAGGCGCGCGAGCGCGTTCCGCCGCAGGGGCGGTTGTAGCGATGCTCATGGATGAACTCGTGAGAGAGAGTGGATATTGTCGGCGCTGCGGACGGATTGCGCGGCGGAGCGGCGGTCGTCCTGGTGACGGTCTTCACCCTCGTTGAAGGGTGATCGCGTGGCTCAGGCGATGTCGATCAGGTCATGCCCGAGCACGCGATCGACGATGATGGCCTCGACGAGAGCGGCGAGACAGGGCGCGTCGGCCTGCGGCCGGATCAGCACGAGCTCGGTCGCGGCCGCGACGTCGAGAAGCCCGGGACCGACGCGAGAGAAGCGATGGAGGCGATCGATCGCGAGCTCGCACGCCACGCAGCGCCTGTGCCCTTCGTCGCTCGTCGCGAATGCCTGCAGCGTATAGCCGCGCAACGCCTTGACGATTGCCGCCTCGACCTGGCCATGGCTCATCTCCTGAGGCAGCGTCACGATGAGCGACTGGCCTGTGGCGCGGACGGGAGCAGCTGGATGTTGTGGCGCGAGCTGCAATCGAGGGAAGACCTGCCATCCGGTCCACCCCGGCTCATCCGCGTAGCGGCGGCGATCGGCGCGATAGAGGGCGCCATAGCCATTGAGCTCGCGCCGCCGGCGATCCAAGGCGCCGACCTCGCAGGTGCCGACCTTGGCGAGGGGTTCGCCGAGTTCGTTCGCTATCCGTTCCAGGCCGCGACAGCCCAACGCATAAACATGAATTTCGAGCCCCGGCCGCCATCGCTCCCGCCATTGCTGGCTGTCGTAGATCGCGTTAAGCAACGCTGGCCGCTTTCGGCCGATGCGGGGTACGATATTATCGGCCGGATCGTCGCTTGAGCACGGGCTCAGGGTGAACGCGGTCCTCGGGGGGCTCGGCCAAGCGGCGGCCGAGGCACCGTCGCGTAAGTGCCGCAGCAGCGCTGTCTTGTCGGCAACGTGCAGTCCGTCCACCTGCTTCAGCAGCTTTCCGAGCGTCGTCTGTTGGGTTCTCATGGGGTTCTATCCTGATGTCTCTCCGATAATTGGAGGTGTTTCGTGGGGGGCTGAGGCGGCTACCGTGTGATGCCTTTCCGCCCATGGCGGTCACCTCATCCCTGTTCGGCTGCAAGCCGAAAGCCGATGGCCTGGCGCGGTGGCGGCCGTGCGCCGTCGCCCAAAAGGTCGAGCGCACCCTCGATGTCGCCAGGCTCGAGTGTCTGGCGATCCATCTCGACCGCGACACCGATCGCGAGGCCGAGCGCCATGCGAGACCGCCGCAAGCCGGCGGAGCGCAGCCGCCGCAGCGCATCGTCGGTCATCGGCGCGAAGCTCAGGCCTAGACTTTCCGCAATCTCGGCGAGCATGTGCTGCAGCACCGCATCGACCTCTGCGCCCGCCAAGGGCGGCACCTGGATCACGACGACCCGGTCGAGGAATGGCTCGGGGACGTTGAAAAGGTCATTGGCTGCGTATTTCAGACCATCGTGGGCGCGGATTTCACGGGATCATGGGCAGTGATTTCAGAGCATCACGGGCACCCGCTTTAGCGGGGTGACGAAGCCTCGACCGACAGTCTGACCGGGTACTCAGACCCTCGTCTTTGATGACGAGGGGACCTGATGCCGACCGAGAGATTGTCGATGCGCCGAATACGCGACCTGCTGCGTCTAAAGCATGAGAACGGCCTGAGCAGCCGTGTGATCGCGACCTCGCTGGGGCTGAGCAAGGGGGCCGTGGGCGACTATTTGCGTCGGGCGCAAGCGGCCGGTGTCAGGTGGCCGCTGGACGAAGAGATGACCGACACGGGGCTGGAGAGGCTACTGTTTCCCACGGCGTCCGATGTCATGGCGGTGGGCCGGCACGAACCGGACTGGGCCAAGGTCGACCAGGAGCTGCGTCGTAAGGGTGTCACCCGGATGCTGCTTTGGCAGGAGTACCGGGCCGAACACCCGGATGGCTATGGCTACACCTGGTTTTGCGTGCACTTCGAGGCCTGGAAGGGTCGGGCCTCGCCGACGATGCGCCAGAGCCATGCCGCCGGCGAGAAGGTGTTCGTGGACTTTGCGGGCGACACGATCGACGTGATCAATCCTGTGACCGGGGTGGTGCAGCCGATGAAGCTGTTCGTCGCCGCGCTCGGCGCATCGAGCTACATCTACGCCGAAGCTCGTGCCAGTGAGGGGCTGGCCGATTGGATCGGTTGCCATGTCGGCCTGTTCGCCTTCCTGGGCGGCGTGACGGCGATGATCGTCTGCGACAACCTGAAGGCGGCCGTCACCAACCCGGACCGCTACGATCCGGGGATCAACCGCTCCTACCAGGAGATGGCCCGCCATTACGGGACCATCGTGTGTCCGGCCCGGCCCTACAAACCCCGCGACAAGGCCAAGGTGGAGCAATCGGTGCTGCTGGTCGAGCGCTGGGTGCTGGCGCGGTTGCGCAACACGCAATTCTTCAGCCTGGCCGAACTCAACGTGGCAGTCGCCGCCCTGACGGCCGACCTCAACGCCCGCATGATGCGCGGCTATGGCGCCAGCCGCGCCGAGCTGTTCGCGGCCGTGGATGCGCCGGCGCTGAAGCCCTTGCCGGCAGAGCCCTACGCCTTCGCCACCTGGAAGCGCTGCCGGGTCGCACCCGATTATCACGTCGAAGTCGAGGGCTGCTGGTACTCGATTCCCTATCGGCTGATTCGCCAGCTCGTCGATGTGCGCGTCACCGAGCGGACCATCGAGGCCTTCCACAAGGGCGAGAGAGTCGCCAGCCACGCCAAGTCTCCGGGACGGCGCAGCCACATCACCATCGCCGATCATATGCCGAGCGCCCACAAGCGCCATGCGTCCTGGACGCCGGCGCGGATCACAGCCTTTGCCGAGAAGATCGGTCCGGCCACCGCCGCGCTGATCCAGGCGATTATGATCGACCGCCCCCACCCGGAGCAGGGCTTCCGCACCTGCCTGGGGATCCTGTCCCTGGAAAAGATCTACGGCCAGGCCCGCCTGGAGGCGGCCTGCCAGCGTGGCGAACTGATCAAAGCCAGATCCGTCGGGTCGATCCGCTCAATCCTCAAGACCGGCCTCGATCGCGCCTTCCTCGATCCAGCCCCCGAGCCCGAACCCCTGCGCCACGGCAACATCCGTGGCCGCAGCTATTTCCACTAACCGTTCACCACCAGGAGACCCGATGCTCACTCATCCCACTCACGAACGGCTAATCGCGCTCGGACTGCCCGGCATGGCCAAGTCCTTCCAGGACCAGCGATCCGCGCCTGATCTGGCCGCCCTGTCTTTCGAGGAGCGCGTCGGCATCATGGCCGACCGGGAGGCCGCCGAACGCGACACCAAGCGCGTGGCGACGCGTCTCAAGTTCGCGTCCCTGCGCCAGGACGCCTGTGTAGAGGATATCGACCTTCGCACACCCCGCGGCCTCGATCGCGCACTGCTGGCCAGGCTCGTCGCCGGCGACTGGATCGACCGGCATCAGAACCTGTTGATCAGTGGGCCGACCGGCATCGGGAAAAGTTGGCTTGGGTGCGCTCTCGGGCACAAGGCCTGTCGCGACGGCCGCTCCGTCCTCTACCAGCGCGCGCCGCGGCTGTTCGAAGCTCTGGCGCTGGCGCGCGGTGACGGCCGCCACGCCCGCATGCTCAAGGGCCTCGCCCGCCTCGATCTGCTCATCCTCGATGATTGGGGGCTGTCGGTTCTCAATCACAGCCAGCGCCTGGATCTCCTCGAAATTCTCGAGGACCGAAACGGGCACGGATCCACTCTCGTCACCAGCCAGGTTCCGATCGATCAGTGGCACGAGGTCATCGGCGACCCTACCCTGGCCGACGCCATCCTTGATCGTCTTGTCCACAACGCCCACCGCCTCGCCATGACCGGAGAAAGCATGCGCAAGATGACCGGCAAACGATCCCTTGACGCGAGCCGAAACGCCTGACCCCATAGCCACCGTCGGTCAGGTTTCACACTGCCCATGATCGCGCGAAATCGCTGCCCACCATGGCGTGAAATTACTGCCCACGATCCGCGAAATCCGCACATTGGCGGTAAAAACCCAGAAGATCCCGTCGGCTCGCATCGGCACGTCGAGGTAGTCGTCGCTGAAGTGCCGAGCCGTGGTCGGCTCCAGCAGGATCAGCAGTTTATTGAGTGGATGTGTCTCGCCCGGCAGACGGTTGAGCTTCTCGGCTTCGTCGATCAGCACGACCGTTTCCGCCATGGTCGTCGCCAGCAGGTGCGACGCGATCCGCCCGGGACCCGCCCCGCGCCAGGCGACGTTCCGACCGCACAGCGCACCGCTGTCGGCGATCACCGGCCCTTGGACCTCGAGGATGCCGGTGCCGATCGCCGCGGCAATCGCTGCGGCGACGCGCGATTTGCCACAACCCGGCGGGCCGACGAGCAGCAGAGGCGGCACGCGCATGGGCCGGCTTGTTGCCGCCGACAACACCGCGGCGCGTATGACGATCCGAATCGCCGCGGCACAATTCGGGCTCTGCTGGGCAAGGTCGCGCAAGCGGGCCACCATGGCGTCGTCGGCGATCAGCGACTGGCGGAACAGGCTATCAGGGTCATCGTGCCACCGCTTGAGCAGCGCGCGACGCCGATCATTTTCCAGGCTTGACGTCTCGGCGTCGTTGCCGCAAGCTGAGATCGCCCGCGCGATGTCGTCGGCATCTATGAGCGGCGTTCCCGGTTCATCATCATGCGGCCCCAGCTCGCGCTCCACGAGATCGGCAAGATATCGGTCCGGATCAGGCTCTCGAGGATCGTCGATGTTGTCGTCATCGTCGTCGCTGTGGGTTACGGCGACATGCGAGCCAGGTTCTGCATCAGCCGACGCCGACGGATTGGTTGCACTCGACGAGCGTGTGTGGGCGGGCGGTTGCGGTCGGGATTTCATTGGGGTTGCTGTCCTTGATCATTTGCCTGATACGATGGCGCAGGGGATCGCTCGCCACGAGTTTGCGCTCGCGGCGTCGGGGCTGTCGGTTTGGGTGGGAAGATGCGACCAATCGCGTGGTCGCTGTCGCTGAGATCGTCACCGACGCGCGAGGGTCCTTGCGTGCCGAGGTCGATCGATTGTGGTGCTTGAGACCTCAGACGAGCGGCGGCCCCTGTAACGCACGCATGTCGGCAGTTATGGCCCGCTCGATCATCCGCAATGCATGGGATGAGGCACCGGGTTCATCGCCATCGGCGCGTAGCATGGCAACGGCCAGCACCTTTGCGGCGACGTCCGACATGATCCCGGCCGGCTCAGACGCCATCAAGAGCGCGACGGTTCGGAAGTGCAGGTCGAGCTCCTTCGCTCGACCGTTGTGGCCGGCAAGACGCGCGCCGACAAGCTCCTCGCGGATGGTGCGCAGGCGTTGGGTCAAGTGGGCGATCAGACCTCGCGGCGCCTTGATACCTGCATTGTCGTGCACGCCATTGCAGGTAATGATGTCTTCCATTGTGCTGTCCTCAGGCCTTAGCTGGGACGGATCGCCGATTTCGGCAGATATCGTCAAATTCCGTTGGGGCCAAAACCATTCGAAATTCGACAGTGACGAGACTGGTCAATTGCCGCTGATCGAGTGCCACGGAACGTCGCCCGCTCAGCCGCGCCCAGAGCGGCCTCGATCGCGATCGTGGCCGCCGCGACCTTTGAGGATCTTATCCATCAGCCTGAGGAGGTCTGCAAACCCTCCTTCCATTGCCTGCGCCATGGTGGCGGCTCTGAGTTTGGCCAAATCGGCTTTTTCTACCGTCTTAGGCCTCTTATGGCCGAAGTGTCTGGAACAGGCTTGGTGAGCCATCGACCAAACAACATTGTAGGGTATGCCAAGGAGTGTCGCCAAGGCGTCGCCTCGCTCCTTCGTCCAAGCATCCCGGCCGATCAGGACGAGACCATAATCAGCCGCCAAACGACGGCGAGCCAATTCCTCCGCAGACATCGGCTGGGCAGTGGATTCGCCAGCCGTAATATGCGTCGGTCGCGTCGAAGCGACATCGGCACCCGGATGTCTGGCCGAGGGGGGACGCGACTTCGCTGGTTCACGCCGTGGCACTTCAACCGCAGCCGTCGATTGCGCCTTGCTGACTCGATCTTCGGACGCCCATGCGTTCCAGAATCTTGCCAAGGCCGGGACGGCCGCCAATGCATCCGCGTCGACCATCAAGGGATCGGTATTGTGTGATCCCTGTGCCACGACCTCGAAAACCGGAGGTGGGAGCCCGGCGATCCTCGCCAAAGCCAAGGTACGGGTCTTCGTCAAGCGATGCTGACGCTGAAGTTGCCGATAGACGCCGATTGCCAGCGATAAGCCCGGAGTGCTCGGTTTGCCGGCGCGCGGCGATGCTTCGCCTTGGGCTTGACCACTGTCATCTGCGACGCCTGACGCCACCGTCTTTGGTCCTGCATGATCGAAGCGTATGGACAGCTCCTCCTCTTCGATGGGCAATCGCAGGCCTAGGCCACGTGGGCGGGCCGAAGCCGCACCGGGACGAACGGTTCCGGCCGGTGATCGAGGTGACTCGCCTGAGCGAGTGCCATATCCCTGCCGGACCGCGAGATGTTTCTGTTCCGGACCCAATGCCGCACGGTCTTGCGCCTCGCGCCGTTCGGGCTCTGGGGCATGTGGCTCGACCTGCCTCGCACCGAGGTCGGGTCTTGCCGCGGGCGCTGCGGCCGAAGGCAATCGCGCAGGGTGCCCGAATGATGTCCCGAGATCTATCGGCGTCTGTTGGGCTGCAGTGGAGGTCTGGCCCAGGCCCGCATGGTGCCTGGCCTCGGTCGACTCGGGCACGCCTCGCTTCGGGTCAGATGAACCCGATTTCCCGTCGGCGCCATTGGGTTGCAATGCTGCCTTTGCTGGCACGGATTCGGGGGATGTTGCCGAACGCAACGGCCCTGGGTCGCCGGCGTCAAGAAGCTTCTCCAGCGAGCCAGCGGCGCGACCTTGGATGATGAGCTGCGTGGCCGTCCTGAACCGGGCGCGCAAGGATGCCAGCACTGCGACTTGACGGTTCAACCGTTCGTGGTCGATCGTAGCGTCCGGCGTGATGTCGACCGTCGTTTCGAGCGGGGCCGGGACCGGTCTCGCATGACCATATGAAGTCGCCGCGTCAGCCTCGATGTCTTTGCGCCGGGTGCTGATCGTTCCAGTCCTGGCCTCGAGGCCAGCCGCACGAACCCCGATCTTGCGGCCCGGTGCCTGGTCGAGACCGAGGTCGACATGGGAGCGGTGGTCGATCCGCTCAGACCGTCCGGCCGAGGCGAGCGCCGTATTCACGAGATGCGTCCAGGCCTCGCGGATGATCAGGATTTCCCCGGGTCCAGTGTCGCGAGCGTCGAGCACGCGAACCTTTGCGCCGAACCTGCCATCGGCATCGAGAACCCGCGTAGACGTGAGGACATGGGCGTGATGGTTGCGGGTGTCTCCAGTCGGCCCCGGAGCATGAATTGCCACATCGACAAGGACGCCATACCGGTCGGCAAGGGCTTGACCGAAGGCAAAGGCCAGGGCGGCACGATCCCTTGACGGCAGCTCGGCGGGCAAGGCGATTTCGAATTCCCTTGCTACGCAGGCGTTCCTCCGAACTTCGACCGCCTCGACGGCATTCCACGCCGCTTCCCGGTCTGGAATGGCGTTTCCCGTCTCGCTTCGCCGGATCAGGATACGGCTTGCTACCACTCCCTGCCGGCGCACGTAGTTTGCCGTCCGCCCGCTCCGTTGACAATGGAGATGGGTGCCAGCCCGGTAGGCTGCGGCCGCAATCGCCGACTGGCCCTTGGCGCGGCTGATGAGCTTGGCGCTGCAATGATAGATGGCCATTCTTGCCCCTTTGATGCGACCTCCGGGCGCCGCACCGCAAACCCGAAAAGGGGTTTGCATAAGTGCGCCCTCCGGGACTCCGGCAGACGCCATTGCCCGACCTAGAGCCATATTGATACGCAAAACCCCATGAATGCGCAATGCATGACGAAGACGCTTTGGACGGAGCTCGTCCTCCTGTGGCCAGGACCGTCCCGGCATTCTCGGGCGAGCCTTGAGCGTTTGACCCACCCTGAACGCGCATTCGGTGGTGAGGACACGGTCGTAAAAATCGAAATAAATTTTGCGGTTCGTTTTTTCACTCGCCATGCGTATAATTTTGTGGATGCTGGCTTGGCGCGTCATCGGGATGCGCGCCAGGAGATTGACCATGACCAACCACAGCAATGACTCGGGTGTCGCTGATGCCCACCCGGACAGACAGCATCGCCACTCGACCGGGGATGGTGCATCCTCGCCGGCCCGCAAGCGCGCAACCATCGACCAGCAGGAAAATGATTTGCGGGCTCGCATGGCCAAGCTCGCGACCCAGCGTCGCAAGGTCCGGGATCACGGCCTCTTCATTCTTGCCGGGAGGGTCGTGAAAGATTCCCATAACAACCCTGGCCTGGCCGCATATGTGCGCGAGCTCGTCCGCTCCGCTGTAGGAAGGGATCAGGAGGGCCTGGCGATCGCCTGCGAAGGCTTGTTCAATGATTGAGCTCAGCCGGACGGAATTGGCTACTACGTTGATCGAGATTGCCACGACGTTGAGCGCCGCCCGTGATCTGGATGCCGAAACGGCCGCGCGACGCGCCATCGAGATTGTCGACCGCGCCTTCGCAATGACCGATTGGGTTTTGGAGCGCCAACGCCAGCAAGCGCAACCGACGCCGCAGGCAAAGACGGCGTCTCGCGCGTGACGCCAAGTCGAAGGACGGTACCGGCACCGAGTGCTCCGGTACCGTCTTGTTAGCTACGGCAAGGGTCGCGGAGCAGGGTTTTGAGTTTTCTTCAATCCAAGTTGCGGAAGCCGAGCGCCAAGACTTTTGACAACGATCACGACTCCGCTCCGGTGTTCTGCCCCCGCATCGGCCGGAACGGCATCACGCTTTCCACCCGGATCTCGCGTCGTGCAATCGCACGTTCCAGGAGCCAGCCGCGATAGCTGTCGCGGATCGCGTCGCTCGGAGCGATCAAGATCGCCGGGCAGCCGAAGCGTAGGAGACCCGCCGCGAGGGTGCAGATTCGGGGTCGGTCGGTGATGTAGCTCTGCTCGTGCTCGTGCGGGCCGAGGACGATCAGGCCCTCCCGCGCCCCTTCCGGCGTCGACAGCCAGCCATGGACCGGAAGATCGCCCACAGAGGGTCTGTCGATCCGGTGATGCGTCGCCAGGGTTCGTTCGAATCGACGGATCAGATCCTCCCGCCACGATAAGAATCGAGCGGATGTGCGCGGTCGGCGTACCGAACTCTCCGCCGGCCGCGAGGCTCGTTCCGCCTGTTGCAAGGCCCGGAACGTGATCGCGCCGTCGCTATAGTCCTTCGCCGCTGCAAGCGCCGCCGCGGGGTCTCGCGCCGCCCACTTCGTCACCGTATCAACGATTCCGACGGGTGCGGTCCAAAGATGGTCTGGAATTTCGAGCCCGCCTTCGGCGAGCCGCATCAATGACAATCGGGCCGAAATGGCACGGCGGATCAAGATCGGCGACACGCCTGCATCCTCGGCGAGGGAGGCGATCCGTATCTTTTTCAGGCCGTGAGGCGCAGCACTCGTCTCTAGGACGGCCTTTGCTGCCACGTCCTGCCAATTCCGCGTCAGAGATGTTCCGTTCGGCGATAGGCGTCGCATGTGTCTGATCCCGGCGCGATCACCCGATCACCCACTCAAGTTGCGAGAGCGCAAGGTGATCACCTTTGTTTTCCAATGCCCGCGAATCACCTAGCGTTCAAGTGACGTGCGCAGTCCGGCGATACGTGACGGCGCTGATGTGCAGAGGAACCGACAATGACATACCAAAGCCATCCTAAAAAACGACGCAGACGCGCCAAGGGTTTCGACTGGCTCGGCGGCCATCTGCTGAATCCCAAGCGATCCCTTGGTTACAGGGCACCAGGCGTGCCCGAACCGCCCTTTGTTGACGTCCCGTTCGTTCTCGAGAGAGGGCGGCGCGGCGGCACGCAGCATACGACCGAAACTGTGCGCCTCGGGTACGCGATGGAAATCGAAGGTCGCTTCATTGCTGAGGCCATTTGTCGTCACGGCGACACGGATCTTGATCCGGAGACCAAACAAGCTCTTGACCTCCTCAGTTGGCAGCAGGGTTCGGATCTCCTCTATGAGGAGGCACTCCATGCCATGACAGGCTTTCGCTCGCCGGAAGCGCATCGAGCTTATGCCCGACTATGGGTCGACAATGCGGTCAAATCGCGCCGATGGTCACCCATCCTGCGCAAACGGCTCGAGCTTATGGAGGTGTTTCGCAAGGGGCTAATGGATGCCGAAAACATCCGTCGTCGGCAGAGCGAGTTCAAGAAAAAAATACGTGCCAACAAGCGGCCGAGTCCCAAGACTATGTTCCTTACCTTTTTGCCTTTCCTACTCAAGGACAATCAAACAAAAAATATGAAGCAACTTCTTCAGTCGTGTCATGATGATTCATTCATTCGTGAAAAAGGCGATGTGACGCTCGACGACATGATGCTGATCGCCGAGTTCGGCGGTATCAATCCATCTCGATTATATGGTGACTATAATTATCTTTCAAATTTGTTCGACCTCGTAATTTATCGCGGTCGCGTATCAGCCTTCCGCTACGACGTGCTGTCGGCAGAAAATCAAGTCACATATCGCGCCATGACCGCTCGGACCGTCGCCGATCCGCGGATCGATGAGCGGTTGTGGCCCGAATGGCTGCGTATCGCCGAAATAGTACGCCGAAACTGGCATATCGTGCCCGGCCTTGAGGCACTTACGGCCCAATATGGCAGGCTGCAGTAAGCCAGACCCGATCGATCCAGGCTATCCGCTGCCGGCCGCTGCCGGCGATCCTCCGGTGGCCTTGATCGCCTAAATGATCCAATGCACTTGGCGCGCGGGTCCGATATTGCGCGCATCTGGGGAGCCTCAACACATGAGGTTCCCCGTGCGACGCGCGATACCACCGACCAAGGACTCGAACCGAGACAAGATCGCCAACTTCTTGCCGAGCGCCCAAAGACGAACGGCCGGCAAGGATCTCAAAGACTGCGAGCTCGGGCGCATCGCGGCACAGCTAAGTCCCCGGCACGTTCAAACGATACGCCTCTTCGCTTGGGCTACGGGATGTCGATCGCTGGCCGAGGTGACGGAGGACAGCATCGCGAAATTCGCAGCCGTCTTCCGATCGACTCCGGCAAGCTTTGGCCGACGCGTCGAGGATTTTGCGCGCGAGCCGTCAACGGTCATGGCGGCATGCCAAAAGTCCGACAAGCCGCGCCGCGCCGAAGCGATGATCGATCGGCACTGCGGGCGGATCCGCACCATTCTGGCGGGGGCAAGTCCGCTTTCGCCGTTCGAGCGACGCTCGACGAACGGCGTCCTCAAGCCGACGTCCGCCGAAACCATGGTGATCGAGGGCTGGAGCGAGGGAACGGCCTTTGTCGTTGTCGTCGACCACGAGCGTGATCGAATTTCAGCGGGTCGGCGAATTGAAAGTTTCGACCGGGCACGTGCCGAACGGTCAGGTCTGACGGCGCAATGGGGTCGATGGCCGCGGTGGATTTTTGACGAGATCAGCACAATCACAGCGACGCTCGGTGTGGAGTTGGATCGCGTTTGCGTGATGACGCGGCACGGTGATCAGCTCCGGGGCTCGCCGATCGCCGCCTTGATGGCGCGGATTCAAACCCGATGAGGCCATCGCACATCGTGTGCGGCGCCGTTCTCATCAGCGAAGATTGACGGCCTCTTCCGCCAAGCGCCGAAGCTCAATCGAATTGAATGGCATCGGCACCATGTCTATGGTCAACTTCAGGTTGCGTACAAAAACCTCCTTCATGTAGCGACCGCCTTCGGTTTTCTGTTCAGCGTAGGCGTGACCCATCAGCTCCTCGACGAACATAGTCTTGCATCCGGCATTCTCAGCCTCGGTCTTAAACCAGTGCCGAATCGCGTGGTTGTTTGTCTTGTTTTTAAATTCGGTGAGGAATTCGTCCCGTTCACGAACAATGAGTTCCGCCCGTTCGTCGTCTGAAACGTCCATCGGCGCGCAGGCCTCTGCGGCAAAAACCATGAAATCCGGCTCCACTCGATCGATATAGTTCAAGAAGCGTTTTCCGTAACTGACGCCGTATGCGCCGTGAGCGTTGTCGTTGGTCAATTCCGGGAAGAGCAGTTCATCTCGGTCGCGCCCAGAAAGTACGGCGTCGACAAAGCCAAGCTCGAGGAGCACCTTCGAAAGGGGAATGAATCGGCGCGATGCGCCCTCGGTCTCTTTAACCCGAAGGTCCCGGCAGAAGAGATCAAACCCGAGGATTCCGAATTTGTTCCTGACGTGCCGCCCTCGCAACTGGCACGCCTCCTCGCGGCGCATACCTTGGCAGGTTTCGATCAAGGGAACCCAATAAAGGCTATCACGAATAATGATATTGCCTCGGCCGGTCAGATGGTAGCTGCTACGGCGGCCGGTCCAGACTTCCGTCCTGAACAGAGCCTTAAGGGATACCGTCGTCGCCATCTCCCGCTCGAGCCGAATTGCTGCAGCGGTTTTCTTGATCGGCAGATGCAGGCCTTTGAAGACGTTCTCGGCATGTTTTCCGGCGTCCCGGTTAACCTTCAGCCACCGGATCGCGGCGCTCAGCGTTCCGCAATGCTTGTTCCAGGTTTTCGGATGGACCGTGTTGAGCGGCTTGCCCGTCTCTGCTTCGATCTGGACCGCGTAGGAGATCACCTCGTCGTAGGTGCGTTGCTTGTTCTCCTTGTAATCAAACCAGAGATTCTTGTGATCGACCGGCAGCTTGCAAAATTTCTTGCGAAAGATCCCTGCCTGCTCTCTGGTCAGCGTGAGTGCGGAAACGTCGCCCAGGACGCGCAGGAGAATACGGAGTGTTGCGGCGAGTTCCGGACGTCGGCTCTCGCTCCAGCCCTCCGTATCTAGCTTACTGGCCGTAAAGTCGCCCCACATGGTCGAGAACCGGCCATCCCAATCCGCATGATTTGCAAGTGTGGTCGCAGACAGCCCGAGGTCATCGACTGAAGCATCCACAAGTTCGCCGACGGGCGCCAGGTCCAGATCGATGGCAAATGTCGACGACAGCTGCGTCGGGGGTGAAGAGCCGCCGACAGCTAAATCATTCGCGTCGCCATCGCCGGTGCGAACACCGTCGTCACCGGAGGACAGAGCTTCGCGATCATCCACGGCGTCGAGTTCCGGTGCAGGTGCATTGGCAGCATGGCGTTCCGGCTCTTTCGCTTGGGCCTCGATGTTTGACGTCGGACCCGCCTCGCCGGTGTGGGCGCATGGGGCCGATCCGGCGATATCCGGCTGCACCCTGGCCTCGTCGGCGAGTGGCGCTTTGACCCGACCTACGAGGAACCAGCGCACAGCGTCGAAGGCGACATCTTGGCGGTCATGTTGACGCCCGATAAGCGTGTCGAGCAGGCTCGGCTTCGCGGCAGCCGGTCGAAGCGTCTCGGCCATGTCGACGTTCCAGAGACCGACGTTGTGCGCCATGACCTCTTGCAATGGCGCGAGGTTATGCTCGGCCTCGTTGCGCTCGATCCCGGCCTCCTCCGCAAGTGCGATCACTTTGGCGGGCTCGAAAATCTGCCGGCCGTCGCGTATGGCTTCCCCGGCGAGCAAGGCAAGATCGCGATGGTCTTCATAGTCGCTACGCCGATCGCCCTTGCGCCGAAACGTCGGCGCCTTTTCGGCGAAGCTTCGTGACCGATCGGCCATCAACGCGTCGGTGAAGGCGCGCAGTTTGCCGTCTGTCAGCGTCGTATCAGCACGTGCGGCCATGAACGCCTCCTCGCACGCCAAACCCAAGGCGCGCGATTCGTAGGCTGCCCGATTCTGTGGCGAAGAGGCAAGGCTGCGTACGATCTCGAGGCGCTCGTATCGCGCCTGCAGGTCTTGCGGTATGGCACGGCGGAACACCCAGCCTCGCGTGCTTCGTCTGAGGTAGGTTCCCGTCGCCACCGGCGTTCGATCCATGCTAGCCGGCGACGGTGTGACGACCCGCCTCGGCTGTCCGATTGGACATCTTGCTTGGACCTCGCGCTTGGAGTCGTCTGGACCCCAGGCCGGCGCGAAGCAGCTCACATCAATGAAATCAGGAGGTTAGCGGCGATGTGGCTGGGGGACCTGGATTCGAACCAAGATTAACGGAGTCAGAGTCCGCTGTTCTACCATTGAACTATCCCCCACCGAAACCGTTGATATCTCAAACGGTTGCGCTGGTGTTTCACGATCTGCCGAAGGCTTCAGCTAGACGATCATGATAGAGCGTGGTTCTAATCCGATTGAAGCGGTATTGGCAAGGGCAGGGCGCACAACTGTCGGTAGCACACGGTATGTCCGGTTTAGGTAGCGCACGATCTGTCCGGTAGGTCCGAGCCTTTCGCAGGCGGTGGATGCGTCGGTCGGAAGCCCGTCAGAGTATGCGGATGATCAAGTTTCAGGATGTTTTGAGCCGCTAAGGGCGTCGGAGTTGGGTCAGTTCGATGGTCCCCCGCTTGGTGGACACCTTTGATACGCTCGGTTGAGCGGGAAAGGTGTTTGGATGACCAAAACGAGGCGGGAGTTCGCTCCCGCGTTCAAACGAGAGGCGGTTGCGCTGCTCGAGAGTAGCGGTCGGCCGTTGATGCAGGTTGCCACCGAGGTCGGTATCTGCTGCGGAACTGGCGGGCGGCTATCCACACCGCCGCTGCGCGTTCCCGAGCGGTCGCGGCCGGGGTGGCGCCGCTGCCTTCCCCGGTCGACCAGGCTGCCGAGATTGCGCGACTGAAGCGGGATCTCGAGCGCACGCGACTGGAGCGCGACGTGTTAGAGCGTGATTATTTTACGATGAAGCGTATCCTGCATTGACCAGATATCGAGAGCATTCCTTTGATGAAAAGCGTTCGAGGAGAGTGCCGATCCGCTTCGACGTCACCTCGACCGATCGTTCAGCCGCTTTGCTCAGCAGATGTTTTAGCTTCGAGAAGACTTGTTCGATCGGATTGAGGTCGGGTGAGTAAGGTGGCAGGAAAGGAAGCCGTGCACCGGCGGCACGCACGGCGCGGCGCGCCGCTTTGTTCTTATGACTGGAGAGATTGTCCAAGATCACGCTGTCACCCGAGCGCAGGGTTGCGCGATGTGCACCGAGCTGCCGCTCGCCGCGCTCATGATGGCCGCGCAGCGCCACCTCTGCGGGGGCTGGCCTAATCCATCATTCGGATCGTGGCAGCGCCGCCGACGCCCACCGAAAGCAGCTGACCACCATGGCGGCGACGCCATCGATGTGTCGCACGGGCGGAGCCAGCCAGAGGCTCCGTCACGCGGAGCTTGATGGAGTGATGGGGTGGACGCCCCCTGACGGCATCGGTTGTGCCAGGATGGAAGGTGTTGATCGATCATCACTCACAAGGAGGCGTCCGTGGATCAGGCTATCACGATCGGATTGGATCTCGCCAAGCAGGTTTTTCAGGCACACGGCGCCGATGCGGCCGGCCGCGTTCTGTTCCGCAAGCGGCTCTCACGCTCCAAGCTGCTGGCCTTTTTTGCCGGGCAGCCGCCGTGCACCGTCGCCATGGAGGCCTGTGCCGGTGCGCACCACTGGGGTCGGGAAATCGCGCGCCTCGGCCATGCCGTGCGGCTGATCCCACCGGCCTACGTGAAGCCGTTCGTCAAGCGACAGAAGAACGACGCGGCTGATGCCGAGGCGATCTGCGAAGCGGCGGGGCGCCCGACCATGCGGTTCGTGCCGGTCAAGAGCGAAGAAAGCCAGGCGAGTGGGGTGCTGTTTCGGGCCCGCGACCTCTTGGTTGGGCAGCGCACGCAGTGCATCAACGCCCTGCGTGGCCACTTGGCCGAGTACGGTCACATCTTCCCCAAGGGGATCACCCAGGCCGATCAAGTGATGGCCAGCATTGAGAGCCCGGATACGCGTCTGCCCGAGGCGGCGCGAACCGTGCTCAAGGTGTTGGTCTCGACGTTTCGGACGCTCACGATCCAGATCAAGGACCTCGACGCGGAGATCGGCCGGCGCGCCAAGGCAGACCCGGTCGCGCGGCGCCTGATGACGATTCCCGGCATTGGCCCAATCGCCGCCACGGCGATCACGGCGCTCGTGCCGGCGGCCGAAGCTTCAAATGCGGCCGAGACTTCGCAGCATGGCTCGGGTTGACACCGTTGCAGCGATCGACCGGTGGCAAGCAAAAGCTCGGCGCCGTGTCGTTACGCGGAGAGCGGACGATCCGCCGTCTGCTCATTCTCGGCGCTAGCGCTGTAGTCCGACATGCCGCGATGCGCAAGGAAGCGACCGGAACCTGGCTCGGCCAGATGCTCGGGCGCAAGCCGAAGATGTTGGTCACCGTGGCCTTGGCCAACAAGACCGCCCGTGTTGTGTGGGCGCTCTTAGTCAAGGGCGGGACCTACAAGGCTCCGGTAGCGGCGGCGTAAGCCAGCCGCTACCGAGAAGGCGGAGGAGAGCGGAAGGAGCGTATGGCGCAACGGTCGGTGAGACGGGGCTGGGATATCCAGGGCCTGCCACAGTGCCTCGAGCACGCTGGAGTGATAGGAACCCGGTCCGCGAACTCCCATACAGGCCGGCGGCAGCTCGCTGTCGCAATCGAGGCCGGACAGATGGCAGCATCCGACCACGCGTTCGTGCAATTCCAACGTTTTTCCTTGCCAAGCAGGGGGCGTCCACAGATGGCTGGCGGAAGGTGCTGCTACGACAACGCCCCGATGGAAAGCTTCTTCCATACGCTGAAGGTCGAGCTTGTCCACCAACGCCGTTGGGCGGCACGCGACGCCGCCCGCCGCGCCCTGCTCGCCTCTATCGAACGCTACCATAACCGACGACGGATCCACTCCGCACTCGTCTAGAGAACTGCCGAACAAGCAGAAAGCCGGGCGGCTTAACTCCGCTCCGCGGCAGGCCTGTGGACGGCATGGACAAGTCTGCAACTTGCCCACCCCGCCCACAGAGAACAAAAGCAGAAGAAGCGGACATTTGATGTGCTACCAAAATCGGCCAACTTAATTCGCTATCGACATCAGGCCGTCCGGCCGTCGTCCTTTTTCCCTCACCGCCGGCCTTTTACAGCTCCTGCTCGGACCAGCTTCGCCCGTCGCGTTCGATGAGCGCGATCGCCGCGGACGGTCCCCACGTGCCCGCCGTATAGGGCTTCGGCGCCTCCCCCGAGCCGGTCCAGGCCTCGATGATGGGGTCGACCCAGGTCCACGCGGCTTCGACCTCGTCGCGCCGCATGAACAGCGTCTGGTTGCCGCGCACGACATCGAGAATCAATCGCTCGTAGGCATCGGGATTGCGCACCCCGAAGGCCGCCGCGAAGCTCATGTCGAGCGAGACATGCTGCAGCCGCATGCCCCCCGGTCCCGGATCCTTGATCATCAGCCACAGCTTGATGCCCTCGTTGGGCTGCAGCCGCATCACCAGCCGATTCGGCGTCGGCGGCTCGTCCTCGAACACCGAATGGGGCACCGAGCGGAAGGTGACGATGATCTCCGACATGCGCGAGGGTAGCCGCTTGCCGGTGCGCAGGTAAAAGGGCACGCCCGCCCAGCGCCAGTTGCCGATCTCGGCCTTGATGGCGACGAATGTCTCGGTACGGCTGGCCGTGTTGCCGAGCTCTTCGAGATAGCCCGGCACGGCGCCGCCCGCCGAAGCCCCGGCGCGGTATTGGCCGCGCACGGTGGCCTGGGCCGCGTTGCGCTCGTCGATCCGCTTGAGCGACTTCAGCACCTTGAGCTTCTCGTCGCGTACCGAATCGGCTGCGATCGAGGTCGGCGGCTCCATCGCCACGAGGCAGAGCAGCTGCAGCATATGGTTCTGCACCATGTCGCGCATGGCGCCGGCGCCGTCGTAATAACCGGCGCGGCCCTCGACGCCGAGCTCCTCGGACACCGTGATCTGCACATGGTCGACATGGGCGGCGCTCCACAGCGGCTCGAACAGCGCGTTGGCGAAGCGCAGCGCCATCAGGTTCTGCACCGTTTCCTTCCCGAGATAATGGTCGATGCGGTAGATCGACTCTTCCGGGAAGACCCGGCCGATGGCCGAATTCACCGCCTGGGCGGAGGCGCTGTTCTTGCCGATCGGCTTCTCCAGAACGACGCGGGTGCGTGGCTCGACCATGCCCTGGCGGCCGAGGCGTTCGCTGATCGGCACGAACAGTTCGGGCGCCGTGGCGAGGTAATAGACGACGATATCCTCCGGTCGCTCGGCGATCAGCCCGGCAAGCTCCGACCAGCCGCCCTCCGACTGCGCATCGGCGGAGACGTAGGAGATCCGCTCGAGGAAGGCGTCGAGCTTGCCACGGATATCTCCGGCGACCCCGCTCACGGCCTTGCGCGCCATGGCGCGATAACCGTCCGAATCCAGCGGCGAGCGGGCGACGCCGATGATGCGGGCGCTCGGCGGGATCTGTCCCCAGAGGTCCCGGTGCAGCAGGGCCGGCAGCAGCTTGCGGCGGGCCAAATCGCCCGTGGCGCCGAAGACCACCAGCGTGAAGGGGGCTACGGGAATGACACGGCTCGTCATGACGATCGTACTTTCGTTAGGCGGTGCCGGTCCGGTTTGCGAACCCAGCGCGATGCACGGACCCGTGCCGCGCACGCTTTAGCCCGGGATGCGACCCCGGTCAGCCCCATACGCGCATGCGAGACCTGCACGGACCGAAGCTGCAGCGCCACCTTTTGCGCGACCCGGGCGTTGACGGAGGCCAACATCACAAAAGGAGGGACAGCCTTTGAGTATTCTCGGTTCGATCTTTTCCAAGATCCTCGGTCATCCCGGCACCGCTCCGGCGAGCCCCGGCACGACGAGCGCTCCCACACCGGCCTCGAATACGGCCGCCGCACCACCCTCGACGAACACATCGACGCCCGCCGCGCCGGCGCGCGACGCACCGCCGCCCCAGGCCACAACGTCCCGACCCTCGCCAGGGCCGTCGCCCCAAACGTCGACCGCCGCCGCATCCCAACCCGTCGACGTCGCTGCCATCCTCGACGGTCTCGGGGCCAAATCGGGCCAGACGCTCGACTGGAAACATTCGATCGTCGACATGATGAAGCTCCTCGGCCTCGACAGCAGCCTGTCCGCTCGCCAGGCGCTGGCCAAGGAGCTCACCTACACGGGCGACATGCAAGACAGCGCGACGATGAACATCTGGCTGCACAAGCAGGTGATGGACAAGCTCGCCGAGAACGGCGGCAAGGTGCCGGACGCCCTGCGCCACTGAAGCCTATGGTTCAAGGGCGGGAGACGCGCCAGGATCCATCTTCGACGCCCGCCTCTGGATCATCGCGCGAATCAGCAGCGCGACCCAGCACAGGAGCGTCAGCAGCATGCCCGGCCATGTCACCAGCATGAGCCAGCCCACGACGCCCATCGCGTAGAGCGTGTCGCCGAGATCGACGCCGGCCAGCACGCACGGATGCGTGCTGCCCTCGTCGAGCCGGCAGCCGAGCGATGCGGCTGTCGCGCCGGCGATCACGACGCTGGCGAGCGGCGCGAAGCTCAAGATCGTGGCGACTACCAGCACCGTATAGGCCAGGCGCCATCGGCGCGCCGAGTGCGGACTTGCGTCGCCGGCCGGCATTGTCCTCACGGGTCTCTCTGCCACTCTGATTTGACCACGATCAAAGACGAGCGAGGTCGGCAGCGACTATCGCAACATCAGGGCCACGGTGCCGGCGACAATCGCAAGCGTCGCAAGATATCCCCAGGTGAACCGCCATGCAGGACGGACAGGGCCGGATAATGGCTCTTCGACGAACGACCACCTTCGCAACCCCATGGGTTTGATCCTCATGCGCGTGACGTGGCCTCGCCAGGATCCTGCACCAGCCAAGATCCTGCACCAGCCAAGTTTCAGCTTGCTTCGAGAAATCATTAGGATTTGCGGCGGTCGCCTTTCTCAAGGACGGGCGTCGTCGGCGCGCTCGTATGGGCCAGGAAGAAGCGCAGCATCTCTCGGCTGGCGTCGGGACCCCGCGGATCCGTGTACGAGCCGCTCGGGCTCCCGCCGGACCAGGCATGCCCGGCCCCGTGCAGAACCCACTGCTCCAGCATTTCGCGGCCGGCATCGTCGGCCTGGATCGTGCGGGTGTATGTCATCCCGGCGGGGGTCTCGCCCTGCGTGACGATCCTGTTCAGCCGCATGCCGGGCTCGGCCTGAGCGATGATCCGGTCGCCGTTGACCGGATGGACGGTGCGATCGCCATCGCCGTGAAATACGATCATCGGCACCGGAGATCCTCCGCCCCGAACCTGGGCCGCGCCAGCCCCGTTCATGGCGGCCAGAGCGGATGGCAGGTCCCGCGCCGCGCCGCACGCCAGGCCGGAATGGACGCCCGCCGCCGCGAACACGTCGGGATAGGTAGCGGCCATGATCGCCGCGGCCGCGCCGCCCGCGGAGAGCCCGGCGACGTAGACACGCCTCCGATCCGCCGAGAACTCCTCGACGACCTGCCGGGCGATGCCCGCGATCAGCGAAGGCTCGCCTCCATCGCGCTGTTGGTCGCCCGCCTTGAACCAGTTCCAGCATTTCTGCCCGTTGGCCGATGTCGGCTGCGCCGGATAAGCGACCAGGAAGGTCCGCTCCTCGGCCAGCTCGTTCATCCGCGTCCCCGCCGCGAAGTCGTCGGGCGACTGGGTGCATCCGTGCAGCATGACGACGACGGGCAGCGCCTGGCCGGCATATCCGCGCGGAACATAGATCTTGTAGGTCCGCCGTCCTGCCTCATTGGCAAAGGTGCGCTCTTCGAAACGCGCGCCATCGGGCACGCGCACCTGCAGGCGCGGCGATGCGAAGCCGGCGTCGAGATCGGGAACCAGACCGGGCTTGGCGAAGCGGTCACGGAACGCCCGCACCGCCGCGGAACCGGTAGCCGTCCAGGCGCCACCCGCGACCGAAGGCGCCACCATGTCGATGGTCGACCCGGCGCCATCGGCATGATCGGCTATGCCGATCCCCTCAGGGCTTGTGTGGATGTCCCCCCCTGCCCCGCGCCCCTGAAGGAGCGCCGTCGCCTCGGCGAGCTTGCCCGCCCGGGTGAGGCGGGTCACCTCTGCCATATCGATCCTGGAGAAGGCATTCATCGTGGTGATCTTTCAATGGCGGGCGCGCGGATGCCCGACCGGCCGCGGAGAAGGAGCGTCGTGGGAAAGGAGCGTCGTTAGGCGCCAGGCCGTATCAGACCGTCCGGTCCGCCAGGGCCGCCTTGACCGGTGGGCTCGCCTGGAAGGCGCCGAGAACCTGCACCGAAGCGATGGCCGCTCGGGCGAGGTCGGGATCGACATCCTCGGAAATGCTGGCGAGACCGAGGACCTGGATGTGGAGCGGCGTCCCGGCATCACGGGCGGCCTCGAGGTCGCGCTTCGAGTAGTGCGATAATCCGAGGCTCAGCCGCCTTCGGGCGACCGACTGTCGCAACGCGTCGTCCTGCCGGTCGAGCTGGTTGCGCACCGCGGTGCGGATGAAATCGGCCCGGTTGGCATAAAAGCCGTCCCGGACCATGAGGTCGATGCGGCCGAGGTCGACGAAGCCGAGGTTTATGGTGATCTTCTCGCTGTCCGGCAGTTTCGGCCGGAGTTCGCGTCCAGTGCCCACCATCGCCCTTCCCCTGACCATCCGTGTGGATGGTCAATAGATGGCGATGGGATTTAGGAGCGCAAGGGCCTACGATCGGCGGCCAAGCGCTTCAGGGCGACGACGGAGGTTTCGACCTGCACGAAGGCACCCGGCAAGCGAACCGTCGACTACCCCCTTCCCTGGGTGCAACCGAAAGACGTAAAGGTGCCGACCTTCTCGAACGGATGACCTCCATGCGCCAGCATTCGATCGCAGCCATTCCTGCCGACGGGATCGGAAAGGAAGTCGTCGCGGCCGCGCTTCAGGTGCTGCAAACCTTGGCCGGCCGGAGCGGCGATTTCGCCTTGGCCGTTGAAGAGTTTCCCTGGGGATCGGACTATTACCGGCGGCATGGCTCGATGATGCCGGCGGAGGCGCTCGCCATCCTGAAACCGTTCGACGCCATCCTCTTCGGCGCCGTCGGCTCGCCGGACCTGCCCGACGATGTGACGCTCTGGGGCCTCCGCCTGCCGATCTGCCAGGGCTTCGACCAATATGCCAACGTCCGCCCGACCAGGATCCTCGCCGGTCTCAAGCCCGCCTTGCGCGATTGCGCGCCCGCGGATCTCGACTGGGTCATCGTGCGCGAGAACTCGGAAGGTGAATATTCCGGCAACGGCGGCCGGACCCATCGCGGACGGCCCGAGGAAGTGGCGACCGAAGTCGCGGTCTTCACCCGCGTCGGGGTGACGCGAATCATGCGCTATGCCTTCGAGCTGGCCCGGAGCCGTCCGCGCAAGCTTTTGACGGTGGTGACGAAATCGAACGCCCAGCGGTTCGGCCTAGTGCTGTGGGACGAGATCGCGGCCGAGGTCGCGGCCGATTTCCCCGACGTGACCTGGGACAGGATGCTGGTCGACGCCATGACTGTCCGCATGGTGGCACGCCCGGCGAGCCTCGATACGATCGTGGCGACGAACCTCCATGCCGATATCCTGTCCGATCTCGCAGCGGCTCTGGCCGGGAGCATCGGCATCGCGCCGACCGCCAACATCGACCCGGAGCGCCGGTTTCCCTCCATGTTCGAGCCCATTCACGGGTCAGCCTTCGACATCGCGGGCAAGGGCATCGCCAACCCGATCGCGACATTCTGGTCGGCCGCGCAGATGCTGACCCATCTGGGCGAGGACGCCGCATCGCGCCGGCTGATGACGGCCATCGAACTCGTGACGGCCTCCGGTTTGCTGACGCCCGACCTCGGCGGGCGCGCCAGCACGCGGGAGGTGACCGAAGCGGTGTGCGAAGCCATCCGCGGCAACAACGCGTGACGGGGTCCGGCGACGAACCTTGTGGCCCGTCCGACCATTACGGGTCCGTGCCCATGACGTCTTGGCTCGCATCCGCGAAAACCTGAGCGAAGTCCATCAATCGGGACGTCGTCGCGCTGGGGATCGCGGCGCGCGATGAGCGCACGCCGTGGCCCGCAAAACTCGCGGCGGGGCTCGTCGCGGCCTATGCGTTGAGCCCGATCGACCTCATCCCCGACGTCATTCCGGTGATCGGCTATCTCGACGACCTTCTGATCGTCCCGCTCGGCATCAAGCTCGCGGTGGCCCTGATCCCAGCCGATCTCATGGCGGAATTCCGGGCCGAGGCGGCCCGAAGATCGACGCGCCCGACGAGCTACGCCGGAGCGGCCGCCGTCGTAATCACCTGGATCACGATGGCGGCTCTGCTGATCGGGCTCTTATGGTCGCGCCGGTCGGGCTGAACGGATGCGTGGTATCGGGCGATGCCACGAATGCTCGAAAACCTGTTTCGTCGGACCGGCTTACCGATCCGTAAATCTCGGGTAATCGCGGGCGAAGGTGCCGACATCCTTACTGCATCGCCGGGAGCGGAACCCGTTCGCAACCGTCATCGCGGAGTCATGGTTCGGGTCGCGGTCGTGCCGACGGATCGTGTGACGGTCGGTGCGGCGATCCCTCCGGGGGCGGAGGGTTGCAACGGGCTGGAGAACGTGCAAGCCGGTGTCCCACCATCGAAAATGGATCGAACCTGGAATGTTGAGGATCGTCGCCCTGTTTCTCGTCGCGCTCTGCGTATCGGCGCCATCCTGGGCGCAGGCGCCGGATACGGTTTTTCTCGAGGACCTGACCTGGACCGAGCTCCGGGACCTGATCAAGGCCGGCAAGACGACGGTCATCATCCCGGTCGGCGGCGTCGAGCAGAGCGGACCCGACATGGCGCTCGGCAAGCACGATGTGCGCGCCAGAGTTCTGTCCGAGAAAATCGCCCGCAACCTGGGCAATGCGCTGGTGGCGCCGATCATCGCTTATGTTCCGGAAGGGGGCATCAGCCCGCCGACCTCCCACATGCGGTTTCCCGGCACGCTGACGATCCCCGCGGATGTGTTTCGCAAGGTGGTGCAGTCCGCCGCGATGAGCCTCAAGCTCCATGGTTTCAAGGATATCGTCCTGATCGGCGAGCATGGCGGGTATCAGTCGGATCTCAGGGCGGTCGCGGACCAGTTGAACCGAAGCTGGGCCGGGACGCCGGCCCGGGCGCATTTCGTGCCGGAATACTACCGGGCCGCGACGACCGACTTCTTTTCGGTTCTGAAGACCCGGGGCTATTCGGCCGGCGAAATCGGAACCCATGCGGGACTGGCGGATACGTCGTTGATGATGGCCGTCGACCCTCGGTTGGTGCGCATCGACGGCCTTCGATCGGGGGCCCACCTCGACGCCGCCGACGGGGTCTATGGCGACCCTCGACGCTCCAGCGCCGAACTGGGCCAGTTGGCCGTCGAGGACATCGTCAAAAGGACCACCGAGGTCATCAGAGCCGATGTGAAAAAATCCGGATCGGCTCGCTGACCACCGTGCCTCGACCATTCCGCCGAAGGAGACCTTCGCTGAACCAGCCGCTCGCCCAACGGTTTCGGCTTTTCGCCTGCATCGCCGTCGCAACCTTCGGCCTGGTTGGCGGTGCCTTGGCCGACCCGCCCCGACATCGGGTGTTCAAGGAGGCGAGGCCGCCGCGAGACGATCTCGTGGTCCAGCGCGTCGACGTCTACAGGGATACGACAGCCGATCACCTCAGCCCTGCGGTCGCGGGGCAGCTCGAGCGCGTCTACGTCCCCAACGTCCGTTCGAACGACGTCGACGTGATCGACCCGAAAACCATGAAAGTGGTCGACCATTACAAGGTCGGGCACTCGCCGCAGCACATCGTGCCGTCGTGGGATCTCAAGACCCTGTGGGTGACCGGAAGCGCCAGCAGCCACAGAATCCATGGGAGCCTCACCTCCATCGATCCCATGACCGGCAAGCCGGTCCATGCCTTCCCGATGGAGGATGCCTACAACATGTATTTCACGCCCGACGGCACCTCCGCGATCATCGTCGCGGAATCGCGGCGCCGTCTCGAATATCGCGACCCGCATACGATGAAGCTTCAAGCGTCGCTGACCATTCCGCAATGCAGCGGAATCAATCACGCGGATTACTCGATAGACCTTAGCTATGCGATCTTTACCTGCGAGTTCAACGGCAGCCTCGTCAAGGTCGATATCAAGAACCGCAAGGTTCTCGGTTTTCTCAGGCTGGCGAAAGGCGGCATGCCGCAGGACGTCCGCATCTCTCCCGACGGGACAGTGTTCTACGTCGCCAACATGATGACCGACGGCGTGAGCCTGGTGGACGGCGATACGTTCAAGGAGATCGGGTTCATTCCGACCGGGATCGGCACGCACGGGCTTTACCCGAGCCGCGACGGCAATAAGCTCTATGTTTCCAATCGCGGCTCCCACCTGGTCGACGGGCCGCCGCATGGCCAGGGC
Organism: Lichenihabitans sp.; assembly: GCA_965277115.1. Taxonomy (GTDB): domain Bacteria; phylum Pseudomonadota; class Alphaproteobacteria; order Rhizobiales; family Beijerinckiaceae; genus Lichenihabitans. The sequence continues at coordinate 228,879 of CBDIBY010000010.1, forward strand.
AGCGTCTCCGTCATCGACTTCGCCACCCGGAAGGTCGAAGCGACCTGGCCCATTCCGGGCGGCGGCAGCCCCGACATGGGCAATGTGAGCGTGGACGGGAGGCGCCTCTGGCTGTCCGGGCGTTTCGACAATGTCGTCTACGCCTTCGATACCACCACCGGGGCAGTCGAGAAGATCCGCGTCGGCAACATGCCGCACGGCTTGACGGTGTGGCCGCAACCGGGTCGCTATTCGCTCGGCCATACCGGCAATATGAGATAATCGCCGCGCGATGTCGCGGGCGGCGTGCCGAGCATGGATGCGTCGCGCCCTTTCGCTCATCGGCGTCCGCGATGGTCCTTGTGAAGGCCCGGACGCGAAGCGACGATTGCCCGCGCGTTGAAAGCCGGCTGAAGGCTTGGGGCCCCTAAGGCGGCGGTGAGAGCGGTCCAGCATCGAGCCCTTCGTCAACGGACCGGGGAGGAACGATTGTCACGCACCAGCGCCTCGATGATGGAGTCCGAAAACCCGTGCCGACTCTTCGGCATCATGCTCTAAATGGGACGAAGGGCCGCTTGCCGGAATCGGTAGACGGAAGGCACTTAAAATGCCTCGGGCTCAGCCCGTGTGGGTTCGAGTCCCACAGCGGCCACCAACCGAACAGGCTGCGGCGCGGGCTTTCCGTCCGGACGATTGGGCTTCGCAGGTTGGCCGCCCGGCTCGTCAGGTCGGCAGCAAGGACGGTGGTCGCGACGGCTTGCGCCTGTTGGCGGAAGGGATCCCGAAATTCTCGAGCGCGAGGTGCGCCAGGTGTTCGAAGCGGCCGCCGTTGTTCGTCCATCCCTGGCGGATGACCGTCATCATCGCCGCCGCCGCCGCCTGTCCGTCGCCTGACGCGATGGCATCGGCGATACGCGCGTGCTGCGTGACGGCAGCGAAGGCGCGCTCGGGATCGTCGGTGGGGGAGGAGGAGGTGAAGGAGGCCGCCAGCGCCGTGCGGATCAGCGCGCCGATGGACTGCATGAACGGGTTGCCAGAGGCGGAGAGCACCAGGAGATGGAAGGCGACGTCGGCCTCGGTGAAGGCCGCCCTGTCGGATCTGGCTGCCGCCATGGCGTCGATGAGCGCGCGCAATTCGGCGATTTGGTCTTCGGTCCGGCGCCGGGCCGCGATAGCGGCCGCGGCCGGCTCCAGGGTCTGGCGGATCTCGAAGAGCTTGGCCAGGAAGGCGCTGTCGATTCCCACTTCGAGGCGCCAGGCCAGGATATCGGGGTCGAACATGTTCCAGTCGGCTTCGTCCCGCACCCAGGTACCGACCTTGGTCCTGGCCGCGACGAGGCCTTTGGAGGCCAGCGAGTGCAGCGCCTCGCGCAACGGCGTGTTCGATACGCCATATCGCCGCATCAGCACCTCCTTCGCCGGCAGCGGGCTGCCGCCGGGGAACTCGCCCGAGACAATGGCGAAGCCGATTCCCCTGAGGACGGCATTGTGGGCGCCCGCAGCTTTGGTGCGACGGGGTAAGATGGCGAGGGCGCCCGACGTGTCGCTGTGCTTTGGATCCATTGTCCGACGGCGGGACGCCGTTTCCTCCGGAGGGTGCGTTGGGTCGGCCGGGTTGCGCGAGAAACCATTGACGCGTGGCGGCCGATGCGCTTAGTTCGAGGGAATAATAATATTATTCGAGAGGAAGCGCGAGCTTTCTCGTCGGTGCCGATCGGCAAAATCGATGATCGGGCCGAGCCGCAGCGAAGCGGCCGGCCTCACGCCCGCATGCGGGCCTAGGGAGGATGACGATGAAGCGAATTATCGGTGCAATGACCGCCGTCGCGGCTCTGGCGGCGGTGCTAGCGGCGCCCGCGCAGGCGGCGGACAAGAAGACCCTGGTCTTCGTGGTGAACGGCGCCTCCGATTTCTGGAAGAACGCCGAGGCCGGCATCAAGAAGGCGCAGGGCGAGCTGCCGAACTTCGATCTCCAGCTGAAATATCCCGAACAGGCGACCACGGCCGCGCAGCAGCGGCTGATGGACGACCTCGTGGCGTCGGGCGTCTCCGCCATCATGGTCAGCGCCGTCGATCCGAAGACCGAGACGGACGCGCTGAACAACATCGCCGCCCAGATCCCGCTGTTCACGACCGATAGCGACGCGCCGAACACCAAGCGCATCGCCTACATCGGCTCGAGCAACGTCGATGCCGGCAAGCAGGCGGGCGAGCTGGCGCTGAAGGCATTGCCGGATGGCGGCAAGTGCATGGGCTTCGTCGGGCTGCCGAGCGCCGACAATGCGCGCGAACGCATCGAGGGCTTCAACGCGACGATCAAAGGCTCGAAGGTGGCACTCGTCGACGTTCGCGCCGACGATGTCGACCAGGCCCGCGCCAAGCACAACGTCGAAGACGCCATGACGGCCCATCCGGAAGTAACCTGCTTCGTCGGCTTCTATTCCTACAACACGCCGCGCATCTACGAGGCCGTGAAGGAAGCCGGCCAGCTCGGCAAGATCAAGATCGTCGGCTTCGACGAGGATCCGGTCACGCTCGGCGGCGTCAAGGAAGGCTCGATCGTCGGCACAGTCGTACAGCAGCCCTACGAATGGGGCTATCAGGGCATGAAGCTGATGGCCAAATACGTCGGCGGCGACAAGTCGGTCATCCCCGCGAACCCGCTAATCATCATCCCCACCAAGATCATCGACAAGAGCAACGTCGATGCCTTCTGGGCCGAGTTGAAGCAGCGTACGGGCGTCAAGTAGGTTCGCAGCAGGCTTGAGACCGGCGCTCAGCGCCGGTCTTTGCACTATGCTGACCTCAAGATCCAACCCGAGCGAGACTTTGCCGAGCGTCGGGCCCTTTCTCGAACTTCTCTCGATCACCAAGACCTATCCGGGCGTGGTGGCGCTCGACGACGTCAGCCTGGCGGTCGCGCCGGGCGAGGTGGTCGGGCTGATCGGAGAGAACGGCGCCGGCAAATCGACTCTGATGCGGGTGCTCGGCGGCGTCGCCGCACCGACCAAGGGCACGATCCGGATCGACGGCACCGAGCGGGCCTCGCTCACCGTCAACGAGGCGATCTCCGCCGGCATCGCCTTCGTTCACCAGGAACTCAATCTCTTCGACAATCTCGACGCCGCGGCGAACGTTTTCATCGGCCGCGAGCCGCTCTACGGCGGTCCATTGCGGCTCGTCGACCGCAAGACCCTGCATGGCAGGGTCAAGCCGCTTCTCGATCGCTTGGGCGTCGACTTCCGCCCCGACACGCCGGTCGCCGAGCTCTCGATCGCGCAGCAGCAACTCCTGGAAATCGCCAAGGCGCTGTCGCTCGACGCGCGGCTCGTCATCATGGACGAGCCGACCTCGAGCCTGACGCTCACCGAGACCAGCCGGCTGCTCAAGGTCGTCGCCGACCTGAAGGCCAGCGGCGTCAGCATCATCTTCATCTCGCATCGGCTGAACGAGATCGAGCAATGCGCCGATCGGGTGGTCGTGCTGCGCGACGGCCGCACCGTCGGCACGCTCGATCGCGGCCATATCAGGCATGACGCCATGATCAGGCTGATGATCGGCCGCGACCTCAAGTCGCTCTACATTCCGCCCGCCGCGCCGGCGGGCGCCAGCATGCTCGATATCGTCGAGATGCGCACGTCGACCTATCCGGAGCGGACGGTCAGCCTGAGCGTGCGCAAAGGTGAAATCCTCGGCCTTGCGGGCCTCGTCGGCTCGGGCCGGACGGAACTGGCGCGCGCCGTGTTCGGCATCGATCCTCCCGATGGCGGCGCGATCCGGCTCGACGGTGAAAAGCTTGCCGTCGCCTCGCCCCGCGACGCGATTCGCCGCGGCATCTACCTGATCCCCGAGGACCGCAAGCATTCGGGCCTGCTGCTCGATGTCTCGATCACCGAGAACATCTCGCTCCCGGATCTCGCCTCCTACTCCCAGGCCTTCCTCGTACGGGAGCGCGCGGAGACCAAGAACGCCGAGAAGCAGCGCCGGCGCCTGAGGATCAAGGTTCCCGACGTCGCCGACGCCGTGAGCTCGCTGTCGGGCGGCAACCAGCAGAAGGTCGTCTTGGCGAAGTGGCTTTCGATGCGGCCTCGTGTCATCATTTTCGACGAGCCGACCCGCGGCGTCGACGTCGGCGCGAAGAACGAGATCTACGAGATCATGCGCGAACTCGCCGATGCCGGCGTCGCGATCCTCATGATCTCGAGCGACATGGAAGAGGTGATCGGCGTCAGCGATCGCATGGCCGTGATGCACGAGGGCGCGATCAGCGGCTTCCTCGACCGGAGTGACTTCAGCGAACACAACGTGCTGCGGCTTGCGGTCGGCAGCACCCTCAACTGAGATCGGCGGCAATGCTCAAGAAGGACCTCGGCCTCTTCATCCTCATCCTGATCGTCGCCGCCGTCGTCGCGTTCCTCAACCCGCGTTTTCTCTCGCAGATCAATCTTTCCAACACGGCCAACCAGGTCGGCCTGTTCGGCCTGTTCTCCATCGGCGAGGGCTTCGTCATCGTCACCGGCGGCATCGACCTGTCGGTGGGCTCGGAATTCGCCCTTCTCGGCGTGCTCTTCATCGATCTCCTGGTCATCTTCCACGTCCACTGGGCCGTCGCGGTCCTCCTGATGGTCGGCGGCGGCATGCTGCTCGGTTCGGTTCACGGCTTTCTGATCACCCGCATGCGGATGCAGCCCTTTGTCGTCACGCTGTGCGGTCTGCTCATCTACCGGGGCGTGGCCCGCTACATCACCGGCGACGGCAACGCCGGATTCGCCTTTGGCGAGACCTACCCGTGGCTCGACTGGCTGACGAAGGGGAAGGCGTTCGGCGTCGTGCCGCATACGTTCATCGCCTTCATCCTCGTGGCCATCGTGATGGGCGTCGTCCTGCACCGCTCGGTGTTCGGCCGCTACCTGTTCGCGGTCGGCAAGAACGAGGAAGCGGCGCGCTACTCCGGCATCAACACGCGCCGCGTCATCACGGCCGCCTATATCATCTGCGGCGCGCTCACCGGGATCTCGTCGGTGTTCATGACGATGTACGTGAACGGGGTCACGCCGTCGGTGCACGGCAATTTCTACGAGCTCTACGGGATCGCGGCCGCGGTGCTCGGCGGCTGCTCGCTGCGCGGCGGCGAGGGATCGGTGCTCGGCATCGTGCTCGGCTCGGTTCTCTTGCAGCTCCTGCAGAACCTGGTGAACCTGCTCGGCATTCCGAGCTCGCTCAACTTCGCCGTCATGGGCGGCGTGATCCTGATCGGCGTGCTGGCCGACCAGCAGTTGGTGGCCTTCCGCAAACGCAACGCGGCGAAGCGAGGCGCAGCGGCGGCACTTTCGACGGGACCGGCGGCCGTCGCCGACAGGATTTCATGATTGGTTCGGGCCTCCCGTCCCGCAAGCGGGAGACGTAACCTGCGGCCCCGGCCTCACCCCGTATTCCTCAGCCCCGCCGCGACGCCGTTGATCGAGATCAGGATGCCGCGCTGCAGTTTCTCTTCCGACTGCCCGGCGCGCCAACGGCGGATCAGGTCGATCTGAAGGTGGTTCAGCGGCGTGATATAGGGGAAGCGATGCTCGATCGAGCGCGCCAGGCTCGGATTGTCGGCCAGCCGCTCGGTCGTCTCGGTGACGGCGTTGAGCTGGTCCGTCGTCAGTTTCCACTCCGCCTCGATGGCCGCATAGACCGCCTCGGCCTGGCGCCGGTCGGGGACCAGCTCGGAATAGCGGCGCGCCACCGCGAAATCGGTCTTGGCCAGCACCATGTCGAGGTTCGACATTAGCGTCCTGAAGAAGGGCCATTCCGCATTCATGCGGCGTAGCAACGCCATGCCGTCCGGCGTCTCGGCGATGAAGCCTTTGACGCCCGAGCCGAAGCCGAACCAGCCCGGCAGGCTGACGCGCGACTGGCCCCAAGAAAAACTCCAGGGGATGGCGCGCAGATCCTCGATCCGCTGCGTCGACTTGCGCGACGCCGGACGCGAGCCGATGTTGAGTTCGGCGATTTCCGAGATCGGCGTGGCGGCGAAGAAATAGTCGGTGAACCCCGGCATGTCGTAGACGACGGCGCGGTAGGCGGCCATCGAGAGGCGCGACAGCGTCGCCGCGACCTCCAGGAACTCGGACGGTGGCGGTTCGCTCGGGGTGAGCAACGTCGCTTCCAGGCTCGCCGCCATCAGGAGCTCCACGTTGCGTCGGCCGATCTCCGGATTGGCATATTTGCTGGAGATGACCTCGCCCTGCTCGGTCAGGCGGATCTGCCCTTTGACCGTGCCGGGTGGCTGGGCGAGGATCGCCTGGTAGCTCGGGCCGCCGCCGCGCCCGACGGTGCCGCCGCGGCCGTGGAACAGGCGCAGCGTGATCTTGGGCTTCTCCTCGAACAGCGACACCAGCGCCGTCGAGGCGCGGTAGAGCTCCCAGCTTGAGGTGAAGAAGCCGCCGTCCTTGTTGCTGTCCGAATAGCCGAGCATGATGTCCTGCTCGGCGCCCGAGCGCCCGATCAGCGTCTCGACCCCCGGCAACGCGTAGAAGGCCCGCATGATCGGCTCGGCGTGCCGCAAGTCGGCGATCGTCTCAAACAGCGGCGAGACGATGAGCTCGGCCTTCGTGTCCGGGCCGCCGAGCGGGCCGTCTATCAGGCCGAATTCCTTTTGCAGCAGCAGCGCTTCGAGGAGGTCGCTGACCGTCTCGGTGTGGCTGATGATGTAGTGGCGGATCGCGTCGGCGCCGAAGTCCTGCCGCAGGCGCCGGGCGGCGACGAAGACGTCGAACTCGCTCTGCGTGCGCTCCGAATAGGTGGCGAAGGGCAGCCGCAGGGGGCGTGGCTCGGCGAGGAGGCGCAGCAGCAGCGCCTGCTTGGCCGCCTCGTCGAGCGCCGCATAATCGCTCTCGACGCCGGCCAGGGCCATGAGCTCGGCAAGGCTCTCCTCGTGGCGGTCCGAGCTCTGCCGCAGATCGACGGTGGCGAGGTGAAAGCCGAAGACCTCGACGGCGCGGATCAGCGGCCCGAGGCGGTAGTCGATCAGCGCCGCACCGTGGTGGTCGCGCAGCGACGCCGCCATGGCGTCGAGGTCTGCCCGCAGCTCGGCCGCCGTCGCGTAGGGCGCGAGCGCCACCCGGGCCGGCTGACCGCCATCTCTTCCGGTGAGCTTGAGCCGTGTCGCGACGGTGCGGGCCGAGATGTAGAGGATGGCGCGCCGGTATGGCTCGTCCTCGCGATGCGGGCTGGTGTCGGTCGAGGCCTCGGCTAGCGCCTTGACCTCGGGCGAGGAGCCGACCAGCGTCTCCGACAGCGACAGTTCGGCGCCGAGAAAATGCAGCTCCGCCAGGTAGTAGTCGAGCGCCGTCTCGCACTGCCGGCGTATGGCGAGGGCAAGGGTCTCGGCATTGACGTTGGGATTGCCGTCGCGGTCGCCGCCGATCCAATTGCCCATGCGGAAGAAGGAGGCCGCGCGGCGCCCCAGGAAATGTTCGAGCTCGGCATAAACGCGCGGGATCTCGCGCAGGAAAGTCGTCTTGTAATAGCTCAGCGCATTCTCGATCTCGTCGCGCACCGCGAGCTTGCGATAGCGCAGGAGCCGCGTCTGCCAGATCTGGGTGATGCGAGTCCGCAGCAGGGCCTCGTTGCGCTCGCGCTCGCGCCCGTGGTCGAGGCCGTCGCGCTGCAGCAGCAGGTCGGCGATCGCAAGTTCGGCGTCGAGCAGGCTCTTGCGCTGCACCTCGGTCGGATGGGCGGTCAGCACCGGCGACACCCAGGCGCGGGCTAGGCTATCGGCGACGCGCTCCTTGTCGATGCCGGCATCGGCGAAGCGCTCGAAGGTCTTGGCGAGGCTTCCGTCCTGGTGGGGAGACTCGCCCGTGTCGCGCTCGTGCAGCACCCGGCGCCTCACCCGATGCCGATCCTCGGCGATATTGGCAAGATGCGAGAAATAGGTGAAGGCGCGGATGACCGAGACCGCCTGCGACGGCGTCAGCCCGCGCAGCAGGAGGTCGAGCGAATGACCGGCGGCCGCATCGGCATTGCGCTGATAGGCGACGCTGAGCCGCCTTATCGATTCGACGAGCGAGAAGCAGCTCTCGCCCTCCTGCTCGCGGATGATATCGCCGAGCAGCGAGCCGAGAAAGCGGATGTCGTCGATGAGCGGCCGGTCTTTGGCGGGATCGCGCCCGCCGGCCGGTGAGGGTTTGGCTGTTGCGTGCATCTCTTCCCCACCGCAAGCGCATGATCCCGATCGGGCGCTGCGCCGGCGGGTCGCGATCAAGCATGGAGCGTCCTAGCTTGCAAGGGACATGCCCGGCTTTACCGGGCATCGGGCGACGCGCTCCGTTGCGCTTCTACCCCTCATCCGTCTTTCGACTTCCGCGAAATCCACCTTCTCCCGCAAGGGGAGAAGGGCGCCAGTCTCGCAGGATCGTGCACCCCCTTCTCCCCTCGCGGGAGAAGATACCCAGCCGGAGGCTGGGCGGATGAGGGGTGCGAAAGCGAGCCGTGTTCAATCGGCAACGGCGCCGATAGGGCTCGGCGGCGGCGGAGCGTTGGAGGGGATCGGCGCCACGGGCTCGTCATCGGGGGCGGCATTGGCCTTCGGCAGATCGACGGTGCCATGCACCAGATGATGGATGAAGCCGAGCTTCTTGATCACCGCCGGCGAGAGCACGAAGGGATAGATGTCGCCCATGCCCATCGAACGGTTGAGGCTGTTCAGCGCGAAGGTGATCGGCAGCCAGGCCTTGATCAGCGGATCGAAGGACGGCTCCTGGTCCGGATGGAAATCCACGGTCGCGCTCAGCGCCTCGGCGTGGGCGATGCCGTGCGGCTTGACCTCGATCCCGAAAGCTTCCGCGGTCTCGAGCGTATCGACGATATGGAGATAATGCGCGAAGGTCTCGGCGAAGTCTTCCCAGGGGTGGCTCGTCGCGTAGGCGCTGACGAAATGGTCGCGCCAGTCGGGCGGGGCGCCGTCGCGGTAGTGGCGCTGCAGCGCCGCGTTGTAATCGTCCCGTTCGTCGCCGAAGAGCTCGCGGCAGGGGTCGAGTTCGGCCGCGTCGCGCACCAGCCGGTCCCAGTAATAATGGGCGATCTCGTGGCGGAAATGGCCGAGCAGCGTACGGTAGGGCTCGTGCATGCTCTTGCGCCGCCGCTCGCGCTCGGCGTCGTCCGCTTCCGCGATGGCGATGGTGACGCGGCCGAGCTCGTGGCCGGTCATCACCCTGCCGCCGGCCGGATCTTCGAGGAAGTCGAAGATCAGGCCTTCGGACGGATCCTCGGCACGTCTCACCAAAGGCAGGTTCAGCTCGAGAAGCGTGTAGAACAGCCGATGCTTGGCGAGCTCCATCAGCCGCCAGAGCTGCAGGTTACCCTGGCGGGAGAGATTAGGAACGACATGGTTGTGCCGGCACGCGATGCAGAACTCGATCGCGTCATCCGCCCGGATGAGCCAGTTGCAGGCATCGTGCTCGGCGTTCCTGCAGAATTTGTAGCGACGGTCCGGATTGCCGACGAACTGCCAGACGAGGCTGTCGGCTTCCCCCGCGCGCTCGATGGCGTTGAGCGTCTGCTTCTCGGCCACATAGCCCAGGCGATGCCCACAATTCTCGCATCGGGTGTTCTCGAAATAGAGCGTCTGGCTACAAACCTGGCAGTCGAAAAGCTTCATGATGCGAACGCTCGCGGAAACCGGACCTGACGCTGGTCGGACGGCAGAAGACCGGCGTGTGCTGAACGCCAGGAGCGGTAATTCGATCCCCGCTCAGAATGGCTTGGCGCGAGCGAGATCGCGATAGGTTTTCGACATCCGGTCGAACCAGATGTGGCGGCACTCGATGTGCGAGCGGCCGCCGTTGCGGATCGGCAGTTGCAGGGTGTGCAGGAGCTGGGCGATCTCCTGGCGGGCGGCCTGTTGCGAGTTGGTGAGGACGCCGCCCTTGGCCACGTCTTCGATCGGGTCGAGGGCGGTGAGGCCGATGGGAAAGAGCTCGCGGAAGATGACGCGGTCATGCAGGCCCTCGGCGGAGCGGAAATGCAACTCCGCCGCCAGCCGGTCGAGGATCGAGGCGATCTGTCGCGTATTGTTGGACTGGATCGAGGCGACCCGGTTGCGCAGCAGCACCCAGTCGATCAGCCCGGCATCGACCTGCCGCCGCCGCCGCCGCGCCTCGAGCACGAGCTCCGCATAGTGCGCGACCGTGCCGCGCTGAGCGCGGTCGTGGTGCACGCGCGAGAAGACGTCGACGTCGATGAAACTGTCGTTGATCGGCGACACCAGTGTATCGGCCAGCGAATGAGCGAGGCGCATCAGATAGCTGTCGCTGGCCGGCGTGTCGATGACCACGAATTCGTAATCGTGCTCGATCTGGCGCACAGCATCGGCGAAGGCGCCGAACTCATGCGTCTCGTTGTCGGCCACGCTGACGGTCTCGCCGCGGTCGGGCGCGTGGTGGAACGGCAGCTCGGCCGCATGCGCGCTCGACCGGCCCCAGGACTGGCGGTTCTCCAGGAAGCGGGTCAGCGTGCGTTGCCGCGTGTCGAGGTCGATCGAGGCGACCCGGTAACCCGCCTTGAGCAGCGCGATGGTAACGTTGATTGACACCGTCGACTTGCCCGTTCCTCCCTTTTCGTTCGCGACCACGATCACATGGGCCGAGCGCAGATCGGGTCTTTCAGAATCGTAAGGCATAAGGTCCGAATCTTTTGCGCGCCCGCGCCTGTCTAACCCGCCCGGTGCAAAATGAAAGCCATGCGACGAGCGCTGCCGCGCCGTCCGCGAGCCGCTCAGGCGCGGCTGCCGTAGAGCCAGGCATAGCGGTCGAGCAGGCGCTCGGAGGGTGTCATCCGCAGGACCAGGTCCCGCGCCAGCGAGGCCGGGGCGGGCAGATGATAGACCATCCCCTGGCGTCGCGACTCGCGCTGGACGCGGGTGGCGCGCGGGCGCCGCCCCGCCTCGTAGGCCGCGAAAGCGGTCGAAAGATCGTGCGGGTGTGCCGCGACGGCATCGGCCAGCGCGACGGCGTCTTCGAGCGCTTGCGCGGCGCCCTGGGCCAGGAAGGGCAGCATCGGGTGGGCGGCGTCGCCCAGCAGCGTCACGGCGCCCTTCGACCAGCGCGGCAGCGCCGGGCGGTCGAGGAGTGGCCATTGACCCCAAGCCGGTGCGGCGGCGATCAGCGCACGGACGGGCGCCGCCCAACCGGCGAAACGGCGGGCGATCTCGGCCGGATCGCCCGGCCGCGACCAGAGGCTTCCCTCATCCCGGCGGGACATCGGCCCGTCGACGGCCGCGACGACGTTGATCAGCCGGCCCGCCGCCACGGGGTAATGCACCAGATGGGCGCCCGGACCGAGCCAGAGCTGCGAGCGCGATGCGCGTAGCATCGGCGCCGCCTCGGCCGCGATGGTGGCGCGCCAGGCGCTGCGCCACGCGGGCTCCGAAGGTGCTTCGCCCCACAGCCGTTGCCGTATTATGGAGCGGAGCCCGTCGGCGCCGATCAGGCCGTCGGCGATCAAAGTGGTCGATGCCCCACCGCCGAGATGAAGGTCTATGCCGGCCGGACCGGGCGCGAAGCCGGCGAGGCCCGCGCCCATCCGCAGCGTGATGCCAGGCGTCTCCGCGACGGCCTCCTGCAGGGCGCGTTGCAGGTCAGCCCGCAGCGTCACCAGGAAGGGCGCGCCGAAGCGCCGCAGCGTGTCGGCCCCGAGGTCCATCCGGGCCAACGTGACGCCGTCCCGGCCGCGCCGGATCTCGAGCGCCTCGAGCGCCACGGCCGTCCGCTCGATGCGATCCAGGACGCCGAGACGGCGCAGCACGGCCGTGGCGTTGGGCGAGAGCTGCAGCCCGGCGCCGATCTCCAGCAGCGCCGGCGCCCGCTCGAAGACCGAGACGCGGCAGCCGGTCTTGGCCAGGGCGAGCGCCGCCGCGAGGCCGCCGATGCCGGCTCCCGCGACAGCGATATGCGGCACGAACGCCGCCGGTCAGGGTGCCGTATCGGGCCGATATTCGCAGGCCGGCGGCTCGCTATGCGGGCCGAGCGCGGGATCGCAGACATAATGCGTCGAGCAATAGGGGCAGACGGCGTCCTCGCTGTCGCCCATGTCGATGAACACATGCGGATGGTCGGCAGGCGGCAGCGCCCCGGTGCACATGAACTCCTTGACCCCGACCCGGATCGTCGGCACGCCGAGGTCGTTGTGGAAATGCGGCGTTTGATGATGACTTGCCATGCGGGGTGCCTCGGCGGATCACGTCACAGGATGTCGCTCCAGATTTCCCTTCTCCCCTTGCGGGAGAAGGTGTCGACGCGGAGCGGCGACGGATGAGGGGAAGGCGAAGCCGCCAAGGTGCCGGCCGCGCTGAATTGATCGACCCGGAAACCGTATAAGGGTCTCCGGGGGCCAGAAACCAGAAAATGACGCGCTCCGCAAACCCGGAAACAGGACCAGCCGCCGATGCATTTCGTCACGGATGATCTTCGCCTCGCCTATCTGGACGAGCCCGCGGCGGGGTCCGACAGGCGCGCTCCCGTGCTGCTGATCCACGGTTTCGCTTCGTCGATGAAGGTCAACTGGGTCGAGACCGGCTGGGTGAAGCTGCTCGCCGGGGACGGTCGTCGCGTCCTGGCCTTCGATCACCGCGGCCACGGCGGCAGCGACAAGCCGCACGATCCGCTCACCTACGAGACTCCCGCCATGGCACGCGACGCCTTAGCCCTCCTCGACCATCTCGGCATCGGCCGGGCCGATGTGATCGGCTATTCGATGGGCGCGCGGGTCGCGGCCTACCTGGCGCTCGAGGCGCCTCGGCGGGTCCGCTCGGTCGTCTTCGGCGGCCTCGGCATCCACATGGTCGAGGGTGCCGGCCTGCCGCAGAGCATCGCCGACGCGATGGAGGTCGAGGATCCCGACAGCCTCGCCGATCCCACGCAGCGCCTGTTCCGGCGCTTCGCCGAAGCCGGCGGCAACGATCTTTTGGCGCTCGCCGCCTGTATCAGGGGCTCGCGCCAGACCTTGACGGCGGAGGAGGTCGGACGCATCGCCTGCCCGGTGCTGGTCGCGGTGGGCACCAAGGACAAGGTCGCCGGCGAACCGGGTCCCCTGGCGGCCCTTCTGCCGCAAGGCCAGGTGCTGGAGATCACAGGGCGCGATCATAATCCGGCGGTCGGCGACAAAATCTTCAAGGCCGGCGTGCTGTCGTTCCTGGAGGCGCGCCCGTAACCTCGGCGGTCCGCGGCCGAAAGGGGCTTGTGCGATCCGGCGGGAGACGTATGTGTTGACGCGTAGCATGCCGTGCCGAGGGAGAACCGGACATGGGGCATAGTTTTGGCGCCAAGATCATCGGGCTTGCGGATTCCGATCCGCTGTTCGACCGGATCCAGGCCGATGCCGAGAATATCGTGCGCCAGTCGCCCGAGCTCGCCAATCTGGTGCTGACGACGGTCATCCATCAGCCGAGCTTCGAGGCCGCCGTGGTGCAGCGGATCGCGACGCGGCTTGACCACGACGACCTGCCGGCACGCCTCATGGTGCGCCTGTTCAGCGAGATCGTGGCGCAGGACCGGTCGATCGTCGACGCCTTCCGGTCCGACATCCTGGCCGTGTTCGATCGCGACCCGGCCTGCACGCGGCTGATCGAACCGCTGCTCTATTTCAAGGGCTTCCATGCCCTCCAGACGCACCGCATGGCGCATGCGCTCTGGCGCTCCGGGCGTCACGACCTGGCGCTCTATCTGCAGAGCCGCTCGTCGAACGTCTTCCAGACCGACATCAACCCCGCCGCGCCCTTCGGCAAGGGCATCTTCCTCGACCATGCGACGGGCCTCGTCGTCGGCCAGACGGCGGTGATCGACGATGATGTGTCGATCTTGCAGGACGTGACGCTGGGCGGCACCGGCAAGGAGACCGGCGACCGGCATCCGAAGATCCGCCACGGGGTGCTGATCGGCGCTGGCGCCAAGGTTTTGGGCAATATCGAGATCGGCCATTGCTCGCGCATCGCCGCAGGCTCGGTGGTGCTGGCCTCGGTGCCGCCGAAGAAGACGGTCGTGGGCATCCCGGGACGGGTGGTCGGCGAAGCCGGTTGCGCCGAGCCGGCCCGCTCCATGGACCAGATCATCGCGCAGAAATCCGTCGACCGGATGGGCGCGGAGATCTAATAGGCGCATTCGTGCCGAACCGGAGCTCGATCTTGGACAAGAGTGAACTGCACAAGCTTCAGGCCTATCTGCGGCGCATCTTCGGCAACGGCGGACTGAAGGTCGTGCCCCATCCCTCGGATGCCGAACAGGCCGAGGTGATGCTCGGCGAACGCCGCATCGCCGCGATCAGCGTCGACGATGAGGACGGCGACCGGTCCTTCGCCTTTGCCATGAAGATACCGGTCGAGCGTATGGCGCTGGAATCCTATCTGCGCCTGCTGTTCGACAACGAGGCGCTCAGAATCGTGCCGCGCGCCAAGAAGACCGATTCGGTCGAATTGAACGCCGGCAGCGACTTCCTCGGCGTCGTCTCGGCCGACGACCCCAAGGCTAAGTCTTATACGCTGCAGATGGCCATCCTCGATTTCGACCTTGAGGATGTATGAGGCTCAGAACTCGCTGACGATCTCGCTCATGACGGGCCGAACACGGTCCTCGATCACCGCCGTCGGCGTGCCGATATGGACGAAGCCGGCGAAGCGCTCGTGCGGCGCGAGCCCGAAAGCCGCGGCGACCTCGGCGTCATAGGCATACCATTCGGTCAGCCAGGAGGTGGCGAAACCGAGCGTATTGGCCGCAAGAACGAGATTCATGGCCGCGGCGCCGGCCGAGAGCTGCTGCTCCCATTGCGGGATCTTCGCATGCGGCGCGGCTCGCGATACGATGCCGACGACGACCGGTGCATGGGCGAGCCGCTTGCGCTCGGCCGCCACGCGGGTCTCGTCGGCTTCTGGGTTCTGTGCGGCGAAGATTCGGGCGATGATCTCGCCGGCGCGCGTCCGGCCGTTCCCCTTGAAGACGATGAAGCGCCAGGGCACGAGCTTGCCATGGTCCGGCACGCGCGCCGCGACGCTCAGCAAGGTCTCGAGCTGTTCGGCGTCGGGCCCGGGCTCGGCGAGGGCCGGGGGCGGCACGGAGCGGCGCCGCGTCTGGAGGGAGAGGATGGTCCGGGCGGACGATGTGCTATCGGTCATGGGCGGGGCAAAGCATGAAACGGCGGCGGCGACAAGCGTCGGTCGGCGCCGCCATCTTGCCGGCGGAATTGCGGCGCAGGGGCGCGCCCGTCACTTGTTCGATCCGGCAACGTCGAGGACCATGACACGGCTATCCCTCACCCTGGCGTCGACCCTTCTCGGCCTCATGGCGGGTCTTGGAACGGCACGAGCCGAGACCGCCCAGCCGCACGACATGGCCGCTCCACCGGCGACCGGCCGGCCGGTCGAGGTGCCGCAGCGCGGCCAGGGCATCCTGCATCTCTCGGCGACGCTCACGGTCGACCCGCCGCTGATCCGGGCCGGCCTCGAGTGGCGGATCTTCGAGGATCTGGCGCAGGCGGACGGCACGCACAAGCTCGTGGCGCAGTCGTCGGACGCCCAGCCCGCATTCGCCCTGCCGGATGGCCATTACATCGTCCACGCGGCTTACGGTTTCGCCAGCACGATGAAGCGTGTCGACATCGCCGACAGGGTGACGAGCGAGCGGCTCAACCTCAACGCCGGAGGCATCGAAGTCAGTGGCCTTATGGGTGACGCACCGATCGACGCCGACAAGCTGTCGCTGTCGATCTTCGTGCCCGAGCACGGCAATCCCGAGGCGAAGCTCGTCGTGGCCGATGCCAAGCCCGGCAGCATCATCCGCCTGCCCGAGGGGATGTACCATGTCGTATCGACCTATCTCGACACGGTCGGCGTCGGCTCGCTGACCCCGGTCAGCAAGACCAATTCGGTCGTGAGCGCCGACTTCAAGGTGCAGTCGGGCAAGCTGATTCAGGCGACCGTCAAGCACCGCGCCGCGACCCTGACGCTGAAGCTCGTCAGCGGGCCGGGCGGCGAGGCCATGGCCAATACGAGCTTCACCATCCTGACGCCGGGCGGCGACGTCATCCGCGAACTGATCGGCGCCTTCCCGTCGCTGGTGCTGGCGGAGGGCGACTACGTCGCCATCGCGCGCCACGACGGCAAGACCTATCAGAGCGAGTTCAAGGTCCAGTCGACCCTGGACCGGGACGTGGAAATCGTCGCAAAATAGATCTCTTGAAGCTTCGGCAGGGTCGGCATGCAAACGTTTTTCGTGGAGATCAAATGCGCGCTCGGGCGCACCTATGCGGTCGCCAGCGCGCTCGCAGAAGCCGAGATCGCCTCTGAGATCTATTCGATCGCCGGGGACTACGACATTCTCGCCAAGTTCTACGTGTCACGCGAGACCGATGTCGGGCGCTTCGTCGGCGACAAGGTGCAGGTGATCGAGGGCATCGTCGACACCCGCACCATCATCACCTTCAAGGCGTTCTGAGGGGCGGATCGACCGCGATCTCATTCTCTACTTGCGGACTACCGGACTCGCAGATTTTGATGGACCGCGTGTAAAGGCTCGATTTTCCCTCCCCGGAGCGGGGAGGGTGGCGGGCGAAGCCCGACGGGTGGGGTAGGAAGGATCGACCCCGTCCGGCGCCGCAGTGCGGCGCCACCTTTCCTGTTCCGGGGAAGGACGACGGCCGCCATCACGCCGCCGCCCGCTCCTTGGGCTCGCGCCGGTCGGGCGGCAGCGCTTCCTCGGCAAGCTGCGCCAGAACCTCCGCGGCGCCGGCGCTCGTCTGCGCGCTCGAGCCAAGCCGGCGCACCGAGACCGTGCGTGCCTCCGCCTCCTTGCGCCCGACGACGATCAGAACCGGCACCTTGGCGAGCGAATGCTCGCGCACCTTGTAGGTGATCTTCTCGTTGCGCAGGTCGCCCTCGACCCTGAGCCCGAGCTTGCGCGCCTGCGCGATCAGAGCGAGCGCGTAATCGTCCGCCTCCTGCGTGATGGTGGCCACGACCGCCTGCACGGGCGACAGCCACAGGGGGAGGTGGCCGGCGAAATGCTCGATCAGGATGCCGGTGAAACGCTCGAGCGAGCCGAACATCGCCCGGTGCAGCATCACCGGCGTCACCTTCTCGCTATGCGGATCGATGTAGAAGGCCCCGAACCGCCCCGGCATGTTGAAATCGACCTGCAGCGTGCCGCATTGCCAGTCGCGGCCGATGGCGTCGCGCAGCACATATTCGAGTTTTGGGCCGTAGAAGGCGCCTTCGCCGGGGTTGATCGACGTTTCG
The DNA here is from genome assembly GCA_965277115.1 of Lichenihabitans sp. Lineage (GTDB taxonomy): Bacteria > Pseudomonadota > Alphaproteobacteria > Rhizobiales > Beijerinckiaceae > Lichenihabitans. The sequence goes on from CBDIBY010000010.1 coordinate 246,127, forward strand.
ATGCCGCGGCGTCCCACGTCCTCGATCACGCGCCCGAGCGCCGCCTCGGCCTTGTCCCAGACCTCGTCCGAGCCGACGCGCTTCTCGGGCCGCGTCGAGAGCTTGATGCGCACGTCGTCGAAGCCGAAGTCGGCATAGATGGAGAGAATCAGGTCGTTGACCTTCATGCTCTCGGTCATGATCTGGTCTTCGGTGCAGAAGATATGCGCGTCGTCCTGCGTGAAGGCGCGCACCCGCATGATCCCGTGCAGCGCGCCCGAGGGCTCGTAGCGGTGCACGATGCCGAACTCGCAGATCTTGAGCGGCAGGTCGCGATAGCTCTTCAGCCCGTTCTTGAAGATCTGCACGTGGCCCGGGCAGTTCATCGGCTTCAGCGCGAAGACGCGTTCGTCCTCGGTCTGGGTGAAGAACATGTTCTCGCGGAACGTATCCCAATGGCCCGAGGTCACCCAGAGGGCCTTGTCGAGCACCTGGGGCGTGTTGACCTCGGTGTAGCCGGCCGCCTCCTGCCGCCGGCGCATATAGCCGATCAGCGTCTGGAACAGGCTCCAGCCCTTGGGGTGCCAGAAGATCGTGCCCGGCCCTTCCTCCTGGAAATGGAAGAGGTCCATCTCGCGCCCCAGGCGCCGGTGGTCGCGCCGAGTGGCCTCCTCGATCTGCTTCAGATGCGCGTCGAGCTCGGCCTGAGTCGCGAAAGCCGTGCCGTAGATGCGTGACAGCATCGGATTGTTCGAATCGCCGCGCCAATAGGCGCCGGCCACCTTCATCAGCTTGAACGCCGTGCCGACCTTGCCGGTCGACGTCATGTGCGGGCCGCGACAGAGGTCGAGCCAGTCGCCTTGCTTGTAGATCTTGAGGTCCTGGTCGGCTGGGATCGCATTGACGAGCTCGACCTTGAAGGCCTCGCCCTTGATCTCGAAGAAGCGCCTGGCCTCCTCGCGGCTCCAGACCTCCCTGGTGAAGGGCCGGTCGCGGGCGACGATTTCGCGCATCTTCGCCTCGATTGCCGAGAAATCCTCCGGGGTGAAGGGCACGGCGCGATGGAAGTCGTAATAGAAGCCGTCGTCGATGACGGGGCCGATGGTCACCTGCGTTCCGGGGTGGAGGCTCTGCACCGCCTCGGCGAGCACATGGGCGGCGTCGTGCCGGATGAGCGGCAGGGCGCGCGGGTCGTCGCGGCCGAGGAACTCGATCGCGCCGTCGGCATCGAGCGCGTCGCCGAGGTCGCGCGTCACCCCGTCGACCACCATGGCGACGGTGCGCTTGGCGAGCGAGGGCGAGATGCCCTTGGCGATGTCGAGGCCGGTCGTGCCGGCCGGGTAGGAACGGGCCGCGCCATCGGGGAATGTTAGGGAGATCGTCATTTTGGGCTCCATGGCTCACTCGCCGAAACGATCGGCGTAAGCTGCGTCGAGAGCGCGAGCCGATACGGCAAAGCGGGCGGTGCGGCAAGAGCCGCGCACCCATATCTCAGGTCCGGAGGCCGATCGGCCGACGTCGTCCGTTCCACACCTCCTCGTTCATCCTCGCAAGCGGGGTGGAGATATCGCCCTCATCATCATTAATGGGCACAACCTCCGGGCCCATCCTCGCGCGGCCGGAGATCCACGCAACCCACGATGACGACCTCCGGCCGTGGCATGGACGCGACCGCTGGATCTTTTGGGATGAACGGAAGGATCGCCGCGCGCGGCGCAAGCGGACGGATGGCCACCGAAGCGCGGCGAGCGGCTCGTCGAGACAGATGTGCCCAAAAAGGGATTGAGTAAGCCGTCACCGTAATTCCCGTCACCGTAATTCCGTAATTCCCAAAAAGGGATTGAGTAAGCCGTCACCGTAATTCCCGTCACCGTAATTCCGCTACGATAAAACCGACAGTCAATGGATCAACGCCAGTTCCCGGGTGGTCTGACTCCAACACCGATTGACCTCTTGATAGTCTGGCGCCGCAAGGCATCCCGGTGTGGTCTGACCCACACTCCGATCGACCAGCCGTGTCTTTCCCTGGACCCGTCGACCGACCGGGAACGCCTTGCGGTGAGGCTTTGCCTCGCCGATGCCTGTGACCCGAGAAGGGCCTGACCGTCTGGTCACGTGACTGTCCTGTCCACGCATTCGGTCTTGGCGGAGCCGTTGAAGCACGGTCGACCCAGGAGACTTGGAATGGACATCGAGGAACCAGCAAAGCGACACGTCATTGGCGGTGTGGATACCCACAAGGATCTACATGTCGCGGCCGTTGTCGATGAACGCGATCGTGTTTTGGGAAGCCAAAGCTTTGCCACGACCCGCCAGGGCTACCGGCAGATGCTCACCTGGATGGGATCCTTCGGTGAGGTCCAACGAATTGGCATCGAGTCCACCGGCAGCTATGGGGCCGGCCTGCTTCGTTTCGTTCAAAAGGCCGGGATCGAGGTTCTCGAGGTTACGACGCCGGACACCCACGATCGGCGCCGACGCGGCAAGAACGATGATCTCGACGCCCAGAATGCAGCTCACGCGGCTTTTGCTGGCCAGCGGACCGTCACGCCCAAAAGCCGGGATGGAATGGTCGAATCCCTTCGCGTCTTGACGGCATGTCGAAAAACCGCGGTCGCCGCCAGGCGCGTTGCCCTACAGATGATCCAGAACACGATCGTCTGCGCGCCCGACGGATTGCGAGACATGCTGCGCAGCATGACCCGCATGCAACTCATTCGCACCCTCGCCGCCTGGCGGCCGGACCTGACCGCCTATCGCGACGTGGAGGCCGCCTACAGGATCACCTTCAAGTCGCTCGCCCGGCGCTATCTCGAGTTGCACGACGAGATCGCCGACCTCGATATCATGATCGGCGCCATCGTCGATGATCTCGCGCCCGACCTCGTCGCACGTAACTCGATCGGCCATATCGGAGCAGCGCAGCTGCTGCTCACGGCTGGCGACAATCCTGAACGCCTCCGATCCGAGGCCAGCTTCGCCGCGCTGTGCGGGACCAGTCCGGTGCCCGCCTCATCCGGCAAAACAATCCGGCATCGGCTCAACAGAGGCGGCGACCGGCATGCCAACAGCGCGTTGCACATCATTGCCATCGGCCGTTTACGAACCGATCCGAAAACCAAAACCTACGTAGCCAAACGCGTTGCTGAAGGGCACTCGAAGCTCGAAGCCATTCGGGCTCTGAAGCGCTATATCGCCCGCGAGGTCTTCAGCCTGATCACGCGGCGCCACAAGACGATCAATCAGACCCAGATCGCCGCTTGACAAACAGAAGGGCGTCCAGAGCTTCGCCGCCTTCATCAACCTCGCCGCCGCGCGCATGGCCCTGAGGTAAATGTCAACGAGCCTTAAGACATGTCTCACCCCATTCCCGAGCTGGTCTTCACCACCGCCGACGTCGCGCCCGATGACCGGCTTGCCTATTGGGCGGCCTGCGCGGCCGAATACGAGATCCGACAGCTGCCGGGAGGCCGGCCGCAGGATTTCCACGCCACCACGCAGGCGTGGCTCCTGTCCGACCTCATCCTGTCGCACGGTGATGTGTCGGCCGGCACCTTCGTACGCTCGCCCGAGCGGCTGCGCGCCGATGGGGTGGACGCCTGCAATCTCACCTTGCTGACGCGGGGCTCGTGGTCCGCCACCTTCGCGGGGCGGCCCGTCACGATCGGGGCGGGACAGTTCGCGTCGCTCGACTGCACGCAGCCCTCGGCAGCCGAGGTCAGCGACGACAACCGCTACATCAACCTGAGCGTGGCACGCTCAGCTCTGCTGTCGAGCGTGCCGAGGCTGCCGGACTTTCACGGCCGCGTGCTCGACGGCCCCGCGGGATACCTCTTGGCCGATCACCTGATCGCGCTGACCCGCTTCCTGCCGGGGCTCGCGGCCGACCAGATCCCGCTTGTGCGCCAGGCCACGCTGCTCCTGATCGCGGCCGCGTTCAAGGATCTGCCGAACGTGCGGCTCGAGGAGGGGGTCGGAGGCCTGCGCCATGACGCGCGCCGCTACATCGAGCGGCATCTCAGCGAACCCCACCTCACGCCGGACCGCATCCGCCAGGACCTCGACGTCAGGCGGACGGCGCTCTACGAGGCTTTCGCGCCGCTCGGCGGGGTGCGGGCCTACGTCCAGCGGCGGCGCCTCGAAGTGGTGCGGGCGCTCTTGATGCTGCCGGTCGAGCGCCGCACCATCGGCGAACTCGCGGGCAGCTTCGGCTTCGCCAGCCCGTCCCATTTCACCAAGGCGTTCCGGGTGGCCTTCGGCCAGAGCCCGACCGCCGTGCGCGAGGGCCTGGGCCTGCTGGCGCTCGACGCGCCCGGCCGCAGGACGCAGGCCGTGGAGCGCCTGCCGCCGCCGAAGCGCTACGCGCGCTGGATGGACGAACTGGTGGCGCGGTAGGGCACGAGCGTCGCGCGGACATCCTGGCCGCCCGCCGGCGCAGGAGGCTTGGAGCCCCCGTCCCAGGGAGCAGGATCGGGACGCCTGCGCGGGGCGAGGTCCGCGCCACGACAAATTGCCCTGCACCGGACGCGCGGACAAGCTTTCGGACGCAGCGACAAGGGCGCGCGTCCGCCCGCTCTATTCGCTTCCAGAATGGCCGGTTAAGAACCCATGAACGCCGCCGATTCCGGCAAAAGCGCAACGCCGCGTGGCCCGTGTTCGGTCCCGCCACCGCTTTTCTTAAGATGTTACGAGGAGTTGCGAAGTGACTGACTATGGAACCCTGACGATCACCGGTCAGACGCAAACCAATTCGCCAGTCGACATCTTCATCAACCCATCAGCTCCTCCAAGTGGCCCCGCAGCTGAGCTGCTGGTTGTCACACCGGACTCACTTGGTTACTTTGGTACAACGGTTTCTCTGCCCATAGGTATTGAATTCGTCAGGGTCGACCAAGCGACAAATCCAAACTTTACCAAGATAACGATTACGAACCAGGATGGGACTGCCTTAACGCCGCCGTCCGGACCTTTTGTGCCGGTGAATGTCGTCGAAAACAGCGTCGCAGGTCCGACTGGGCCGCAGGGTGCCACGGGCGCGACAGGTGCGCAGGGCCTTCAGGGCGCGACCGGCGCCACGGGTGCGCAGGGTCTTCAGGGCGCGACCGGCGCCGCAGGACCGCAGGGCCTTCAGGGCGCGACCGGCGCCACGGGTGCGCAGGGCCTTCAGGGCGCGACCGGCGCCACGGGTGCGCAGGGCCTTCAGGGCGCGACCGGCGCCGCAGGACCGCAGGGCGCCAACGGTGCCAACGGTGCCAACGGCCAGAACGGGCTTCCTGGAGCCCCCGGAGCAACAGGCGCACAAGGCACTGCGGGTCCGACCGGCGCGACCGGCCCCGCGGGCACGAACGGGACCAACGGGGCGATGGGGCCGATAGGCGCGACGGGTCTGCCGGGCGCCGCCGGGGCGACTGGGCCGATGGGCCTCCAGGGCACGACCGGCATTGCAGGACCGCAGGGCGCCAACGGCCAGAACGGGCTTCCTGGAGCACCCGGAGCAACAGGCGCACAAGGCACTGCGGGTCCGACCGGCTCGACCGGCCCCGCCGGCATGAACGGCAACGACGGGGCGACCGGCCCGGCAGGCCCGACCGGCCCCGCCGGCTCGACTGGCCCCGCAGGCTCTACCGGCATGAACGGCAACGATGGGGCGACCGGCGCCACGGGAGCCGTGGGCGCGACAGGGGCGACCGGAGCGGATTCGATGGTTCCCGGGCCGACTGGGGCCACCGGCGCCATGGGAGCCGTGGGCGCGACCGGCCCGACCGGAGCCACCGGCGCGGCGGGCGCCTCCATCCCTGGCACGCCAACCAACAACGCCACCTCGCCGCTCGCCGCCTTCGATCCCAGCGTCAGCGTCACGGGGCCGGACAGCGTCACCCTCACCGGCACGGCGTCGGACCCGAGCGGCGTCAAGTCGGTCGAGATCTTCGAGGGCAGCAAGGACCTCGGGGCCGCGACGCTGAACGGCGACGGCACCTGGTCCTTCGCCTTCAACGACGGACCCGGCTTCCACACCGGTCTCAGCGCGCTCGTCACGGGGGCCGAAGGCGCCACCACCTCGGTGCCCAGCAGCTATGATCTGACGACCGGCGTGCGCAGCGCGCCCTACGCCGTCTACCAGGACAGCTACGACCCGACGACCGGCGCCTTCGAAGGCCAGACCTTCTTCAACCGCAACGGCTCGCTCGACATGGCGACGGTCGATACGCCGACCCCCGACGGCGGCTACACCGAATTGTCGAGCGGCGGCACGGCCTTCGCGCATACGCCTTATTTCGCCTTCGTCGACCGCTACGACGCCTCGGGCCAGCCGGTCGAGGAGGACGTCTATTACAAGGACGGGCACCAGACCGTCTCGGGCCTCGCGCCGGGCCAGACCCTTCATTCGATTTCCAACGACACGTTCTACTCGAAAGGCGGCGGCAATACATTCGTGTTCACGCCGGGCTTCGGCCAGGACACGATCACGCATTTCGTGGTGGGTGGGGCGCACCACGACACCATCGGCCTGCCCGACGGCGACGCGACGCGGCTCGGCGCCATCCTGAACCAGGCCACGACCGATGCGGCGGGCGACACCACGCTGCACCTCAACGCCCACGACACCATCACCATCGCCGGCGTTAGCCCCGCCGACCTCAAGCAGCATAAGGGAGACTTCGCCTTCCACGCCTAGGGCAGGCGGGAGTTCGCAAGGCCGCGGCGCGGTAAGCCGGATGCTTTTCCGACTGGCGCGTTCGGCGGGAGCCGCGGTCCGGATCGAGCGTGAACGCGGCCTTTGCCCTGAGCCTGGGCTCGACTATGATGACGCTCCGAGGTTCGGCGCGCCATGAATAGCCTACGCTTGCTGCTTTTCGGTCTGGCGCTCTGCGTGCTGGCCGTCCTGGGCTGGCGCTTCACAGCGCCTTCGCCCCGAGAGGCCATGCGGGCACCGTCGCGGACGGTGGCCCCGGAGGCACCGCCGCCCCCCACGGCCTCGCTGCCGCAACCTCCGGCGGCCTTCACGACGCCGCCGCTCGCCGAGGCTCGCCACAGCGTCGAGGCGCGGGTCACGGAAGTTCCGCAATATGCGATGTTCTTCGCCGCGCTCGGCGAGGCCTTCCCGCATGTCCGGGAGAGCCTGCTCGACCAATGGGCCGCGAGGCTCGGGCGGAGTGGCGTGCTGGCCTCTCCGGACACGCTGATCTGGCAGGCGATGCGCGATGTGCAGCAATCGCAGGGCCTGTTGGCGCGACGCGCCGGCGACGAGGCCCTCTCCGCCTATTTCGACGCACGCCTCGCCCTGCTCGACGCCATGGCGCCGAGCGACCCCAAGCTCTGCGCCGATTTCCTCTATGGGAGCGCCGACGTTTCGCTCGACGCCTTCTCGGCGACGCACCGCGACCTCGTTGCCGATCTCGCCCTGCGCCAGCTCGCAGCACTGAAGAGCGGGCAGCACGGCAAGGACGATCCCGTCGCGCCGACGCCGGCCGATTTCGACCTCGTCGCGGCGCAGCTCGCCGCCAAGGGCCTCAGCCCGGACGAGATCGGCGTGCTCATCGACGGCAGGATGCTGGATCCGTCGCCTTCGGACACGCGGCTCTGCGACATGGGCCGCATCTATCTCGCGGTGCTGCGGGCCTTGCCGGCCGAGGCGAGGCTGCGGATCTACGGGCTCGCGGCGGAACTGCTTGCCCGCTCTTGAGCGTCGGGCTCCGCCGGCGGCCGCCAGCGGCCGTAGCGCCAGGGTTTATGCGCGCAGCCTGGCGCGCAGACATCCGGAACCGGATCGTATCCCGCGCCGCCCCAGGGATGGCAACGGCTCAAGCGGGCTATCCCCATCCAGCCACCGGCCCACAGGCCGTGCCGGGCGATCGCCTCGTCCGCGTAATCCGAGCAGGTCGGCAGATAGCGGCATTGCCGTCCGACCAGGCTCGAAAGCGTCAGCTGGTAGATGCGGATGATGAGCCTGCCCAGCGCCGTCGCCATGTCGGTCAGCCGGCGCTTTCGGTCTCGCGCGAGGCAGCGGCGCGGCCTTCGATCTGGCTCACCGCATCGACCACCGCGTCGAAGGTCAGCATGGTCGAGGCGTGGCGCGCCTTGTAGTCGCGCACCGGCTCGAGCACGGCGCAATCGGCCCAGGGGTCGCCGGGCGGCGGGCCGTTCTCCTTGAGCATGCGCCGCATGTCGTCGCGCACGGCCCGAAGCGCAGCGGCGCTCTGGCCGACGATCGTCCGGGCCATGATCGACGAGGAGGCCTGGCCGAGGGCGCAGGCCTTCACCTCATGGGCGAAATCCGTCACCATGCCGTCCGCCATCGTGACGTCGACCGTCACGGTCGACCCGCAGAGCCTGGAATGGGCGGTGGCGGTGGCGTCGGGCGCCGCCAGCCGGCCGTGGCGCGGGATGTTGCCGGCGAGCTCCAGGATACGCGCGTTGTAGATGTCGTTGAGCATCGAAAGCCTTGCATCGGCCGCTCCGGCCGAGCCCTTGCGTGGGTCCTTGGCTCGATATAGTGCGTGATCGGCCCCGCCACGAGCCCGTTCCGCCATGACGTCCACCAGAGGCCCCGCTTCGATCGAGGAGACCACGGCGCTGTGCCCGCGCTACGACGCGGCGGGGCTGATCACCTGCGTCACGGTCGACCGGCGAGACCGGGTGCTGATGGTGGCCCACATGAATGCCGAGGCTCTCCACCTCACCCTCGACACCGGCACGATGCATTACTGGTCGCGCTCGCGCGGCCGTCTCTGGCGCAAGGGCGACACATCGGGACAGGTGCAGCGCCTCGTCGAGCTCAGGACGGATTGCGACCAGGATACGATCCTGGCCCGGGTGGAGGTCGGCGGCGACGGCGGCGCCTGCCACACCGGCCGGCGGACCTGCTTCTACCGGCGCGTCGTCGTGGACGCGGCTGGGCCACGGCTCGAAACGGTGCCCGATACAGCCTAAGCGGTGCCGATGTAGTCCAGCATGGCCTGACGCTCCTCCTCGATCTCGGCGATGCGATATTTCACGACGTCGCCGATCGATACGAGCCCTACAAGGCGGCCGTGCTCGACGACCGGAATGTGCCGGAAGCGGCCCTCCGTCATGCGCTCCATCGCCTGGTTGACGGTCATGTCCTCGGTCGCCGTGACGACACGCGAGGTCATGTGGCGGGACACGCCCTGGTCCAGCACCTCCGTCCCGTGCCGGCCGAGCGCCCGGACCAGGTCGCGCTCCGAGAAGATCCCGAGCACCTCGCCGTCGGCGCCCCCGACCACCACGGCGCCGATACGCTTGTCGTTGAGGATGCGCAGGATTTCGGACAAGGTGCGGTGAGGCGCGACGGTGATGACGTCGCGACCCTTGCTGGAGAGAATACGCGCCACCGTCATGATCGTCTCCCTCGTACGTGAAGGCTCTGCTTCGAAAGCGCCCTTCCTGTCGCCAGCATGATACGCCGGGCGTTCGCCCGCAAGCCTTGATCTTCAAAACGCCTTGATCGTCAAAACACCGGCCGCGTGCTACCCGGGCTCCGGGTCCGGCGCGTCGGCGGTGGGCGGCGCGGGAAGCGTCGGCCGATCCAACAGCGGCAGCATCAGGAGCCCGAACAGGAAGCCGCCGATATGCGCCTGCCAGGCCACGGCGCCCCCGGTCAGCCCGGCCGAGATCGCCCCGATGCCGAACAGCAGGTTGGTGACGAACCAGGCGACCAGAAACGTGGCGGCCCGGCGGTCGCGCAGCATGGCGCCGAGCGACAGGAGCGGCTGCCGCGCGACGGCCTCGCGCATCGGGTCGGACAGGCCGATGATGGACGAGACCGGGAGGCGGGGCTGGAACACGAAGCGCAGCGCCGCACCCATGCAGGCCGAGACGGCCGCCGACGCCCCGATGACCGGCTGCATGTCGAGCCTGTGGGTGAGGTAATGTGCGACGGCGCCGGCCAGCGTTCCGCCGCAGAGGAACAGCATCAGCCGCGGAGTGCCGAGGCGGCGCGCCACGGGCGCCCCGAAGGCGAGGAGCCAGAGCAGGTTCAGCCCCACATGGGCCCAGCTCGCATGGAGCAGCCCATAGGTCAGCACGGTCCAGGGCTGCAGGCCGTAGTCCTGCAGGACGAAGCGCGCCCATTGGGCCTGCTGCAGCCCCGTCGCGCCCTCGCCGCCGAGGACCTGGATCGCCCGGGTGACGCGCGCCGGGTCGAGCGCATAGGTGATGGTACCAGGCTCGAAGGCGAGCCGCAGCAGGATCGCGTCGTCCCAGTCCTGCGGGATGACCTGGCGCAGGCCATGGATGCCGATCAGCACCGCCATGACGAGCAGGAGGCCCCGCGGGATGTTGAAGATCGGTTCCGGCCGCGGCTCGGGATCGGGCGCCCGATAGGTCGGGTCAAGCACGGCGGCAACCCTCTTGGCAAAGCGGCGATGCGTCGACGGAGGACGCAGCCTCGGCGCACGAGGGCGCGCCCGTCCTAACCGCCGCGCCGCGTCCCATCCGCCTGACGATCCTATACGCTGATTAAGGTGCCCGACAGGGGAGCAGCCTGTCGGGCTTTACCTTGTCTGGTGCCGGTTTGCCGGGAGCAACGGCCGAGCCGGCGCCGTCTCTGAAGCGCGTGCTTGAGCGAGTTCAATCTGGCACGCCCGCCGCGGCCGGACAAGCTTGGCGCCTGCTTAACCTTAATCGCCCTGGCACGCAGCCTGCTGCCCTGCCTCCAAAGGCCGACCTTTCGCCGGACCACATCCCGGAAACCGACAAGCGGCGGCCCGAAACGACGCTGGAGGCCCATTTTGAAACATTTCATCTCCCGCGAGCTCTTCGCTTACTGGGATCGGCTCCGTGGCGCCAGGACGGCCCCCGAGCGCGGCGACATCGATCCGGCCGCGATCCGCTCGATCCTGGCCGACACCTTCGTGCTCGAGGTGACGGGGGGGCTAGGCGATCGCGATTTTCCCATCCGGCTCGCCGGAACGCGGCTCGATGCGCTCGCCCTGCGGCCGCTCAAGGGGAGTTCGTTCCTGTCGCTGTTCGGCGCGAGCCAGCACGACACCGTGTCCGGGCTTCTCGACATCGTTCTCGACGACCAGGCTGCCGTCGTGGCCGGCCTGAGGGGTCAGTCCCAAGGTGGGGGGCCGGAGATCGACCTCGAACTGCTGGTCCTGCCGCTTCGCCACCATGCCAAGACCCATGCCCGCCTGCTCGGCGCCCTGGCGCCGCATTGCGTCCCGTCCTGGCTCGGCCTGCGACCTGTGGAGGACCTGACCTTGGTCTCGTTCCGCAACATATCGAACCCGGCCCAGAGGATCCTATCGGCCGGCCGCAGCGCGATCCCATCGACGAGGTCGCCATTACGTCATAGTCGGTTCACCGTCCACCAAGGCGGTCGCTGAGCCGGATCGTAGAGCATTGTCTTTAGGGGGCCTTAACCCGCCGCCTTTAGCCTGCGCGGCACAACACGTCACGTCCGATCCCGAAAGACACGCCCCGTGAACGTTTCGTCGCTGCTGAAGTTCGAGGCGCTGCCGCATGAGCGTCGGCGCCACCAGCGCGTGAAGGTCGCCGTGCTGGGCCGTTACATGCTGGCGAGCCGGAAGGAATATCCCTGCCAGACCATCGACATGTCGCCGGGCGGCGTGGCCCTCGTGGTGCCGGTGCAGGGCGCCGTCGGCGAGCGGGTGATCTGCTATCTGGATCAACTCGGCCGTGTCGAGGGCAAGATCGCGCGTCTGTTCGCCAACGGCTTCGCGATGCAGACGAACGTGCCGCTGATCAAACGGGAGAAGCTTGCCGATCAGCTCACCTGGCTCGCCAATCGCCACGCCCTGGGACTGCCGGAGGACCGCCGTCATGAGCGCATCGTCCCGCACAATCAGCGCACGACGCTGATCCTGCCCGACGAGCGCGAAGTGCTGGTCAAGCTCATCGACGTCTCGCTGTCGGGCGCCGCGATGGCGACCGATCTGCGGCTGCCGATCGGCACGCCGGTCACGGTCGGTCACACGCCCGGCAATGTGGTGCGCGTCTTCGGGCACGGCATCGCCGTCGAATTCTCGCGGCTGCTGCCGGTCGCGCAGTTCGACGAGGGCGTGCAACTGTGAGCGACAGGCCACGCCTTTAAGCGTTATTTTACCATAAAGGCACAAAGTCCTCGGCAGGACGGTTGATGACAGTCCCGCTGCCCGGCCCGTCTCGACGTGGCCCGGCGGCGCCTGCTCACCCTGTTGCCGAGGGTCGATCATGCTGATCTGTGAATTCTTCGGCTGGGCCGAGGAGGCCAGTGCGGGCGAGCGGGCGGAGGCCGCCGGCGCCCTTGCCAAGACCTATCTCTATGCCGACCTCGACCCGGTCGACCTCGGCGACGCCGAACGGGCCTTGACGGTGCTGCTCGACGATCCGTCGCCGCTCGTGCGTCGCGCCCTCGCCGAGGCGCTCGCCCCGGCCGCTGGCGCGCCGCACCATATCCTCGTCGCCCTCGCCGCCGACCGGCGCGACATCGCCGCGCTGGTGTTGGAGCGCTCGCCGGTGCTCGGGGACGCGGACCTCATCGACGCGGTGGCGATGGGCGACGATGTCGCCAGATGCGCCGTGGCGCGCCGGGGGCGCGTTTCGGCGGCGCTCGCCGGAGCGCTGGCCGAGATCGGCGGCGCCGAACCGGCGCTGGCGTTGAGCCGCAACCCCGGCGCCGTCCTCGGGGATTTCGCGGCGCGTCGGCTGATCGAACGGTTCGGTGAGGACGGGCGCATCCGTGACGCCCTGGCGGGCCGCAGCGACCTTTCGCCCGAGATCCGCCATGCGCTGGTCGTCGCGACCGCCGCGGCACTCTCCGGTTTCGCCGAGCGCTGTCGTTGGCTCACCCCCGAACGGGCGCGCCGTGTTGCGACCGAATCGCGCGAGCGCGCCACGATGACGATCGGCGCGACCCTGCCCGATCCGCGGTCGGCCACCGGCAACCTCGGCTTCGTGGCCTATCTGCACGACACGGGTCATCTGACCCCCGCCCTGCTGATGCGGGCGCTGCTCGGCGGCAACCTCGCGTTGTTCGAAGCGGCCCTGGCGGAACTGTCCGGAAGGAGCCCGGCCCGCATCGCCGGACTGACGCGCAATCCGGACGGTCTCGGCTTCGCGGCCCTTTACAAGAGCACGGGGCTGCCGTCCTCGCTTCTGCCGGCCGTCCGCGCCGCGCTTCGGGCGCTCCAGGCCAGCGAGGCCGAGCCCGGCGACGGCCGCCTGCAGCGCTGGATGATCGGCCGCGTCCTGCAGGATTGCGCCCGCCTTGGCGCGAGTCGCGACGGCGACGGACTGACGGCGCTGCTGCGCCGCCTCGAAGCGGAAGCGGCGCGCGAAGAGGCCCGCGACAACCGCCTCGACCGCCGCATGGCCGCGGCGATCCGGGATCGGCCGACCGCGCTGCCGGCGGCTATCCCCGACGTCCGGCTGCCGCGGGCCGCCTGAGACATGGGCCGCCTGAGACATGGGCCGCCGCCGCTAAGCCTCGCTGCGCGGATAGGAGATGATCGACAGGAAGCGGATCGGCAGCCGGCGCATCTCTTCGGGGCCGTGCGGCGCATCGGCGTCGAAGAACAGGCTGTCGCCCGGCAGCATCCGGTAGAGCCTGTCGGCATGGCGGTAGATCACCTCGCCTTCCAGCATGTAGAGGAATTCGAGTCCCGAATGCTGGAACAGGGGAAACACGTCCGATTCCTCGGTCAGCGTGATCATGTAGGGCTCGACGACGACGCGTGACGAGCGGTCCCCGGTATGGCCGAGCAGATGATATTGATGGCCGTTGCGGGTGCCGCGCCGCTCGATCGAAAGGCCCTCGCCGGCCCTGACGAAGACGGCGCCGCGCCGCTCCTCGTAGCGGCGGAAGAAGGCGGTGACCGGCACCCCGAGCGCCCGCGACAGCGATTGGAGCGTGGTCAGCGACGGCGACGTCACGCCGTTCTCGATCTTCGACAGCATGCCGAGCGACAGGCCGGTCGCCGCCGCCAGATCGGCCACCGTGATGCCGAGCTTGTTGCGGAAGCTGCGCACTTCCCGGCCGATGGCGACCTCCAGCATGTTGTCGCGCGCGCCGTCGAGCGCATGGGGGTCCTGGCCCTCGAAAGGCGCCGCCGTGGGCAGGGGTGAACGGTCGGTCGCAGTCGAGAGGAGAGGCGCGTCCGCTACGGGCTCCCGGGGGGAGCGGCCCACCCGGGTGGTGCCTGCGCGCTTGCCCATTCGGATGTCGTCCCTGATGTCGAACGCCCGAGACCGCTCCATCGCCGCCGGCGCCGTTGTGCTAGAGCACGATCGGTTTAGATTGAATCGCTTCGCGATTCTAAACCGATGAACGTGCTCGCTCTTTTAATGCTGGAGCAGATCGGCAACAGCCGATCATGCTCTAGCGTAACATCGCGTCGCGCCACGTGCCAACGGCCCGGTGAGCCGCCCCTCGGCGGGCCGTTCACGGGTTCCTTGTCATCCGATGGCAATCCTCACAGGAAATAATTATTCTTGTGCGGTGCTGCGCCGTGCCGTAGGTGTGGCAGATCCTTTCGGGAGGCGGGGCCGATGTGCGGCATTGTCGGACTGTTTATCAAGGACGAGGCGCTCGAGCCGCAGCTCGGCCAGATGCTTGCCGGCATGCTCGGTACGCTGGGCGACCGCGGCCCGGACAGCGCGGGCTTTGCGGTCTATGGCGCGCCGCAGGGCGGTCGGGCTAAGATCACCGTGCAGAGCGCCGATCCGGAAAAAGCCTTCGCCGGTCTCGCGGCCGCGGTGGCGTCATCCGATGGCAGGAAATAATTATCGGTGCTGCGCCGTGCCGTAGGTGTGGCAGATCCTTTCGGGAGGCGGGGCCGATGTGCGGCATTGTCGGACTGTTTATCAAGGACGAGGCGCTCGAGCCGCAGCTCGGCCAGATGCTTGCCGGCATGCTCGGTACGCTGGGCGACCGCGGCCCGGACAGCGCGGGCTTTGCGGTCTATGGCGCGCCGCATGGCGGTCGGGCTAAGATCACCGTGCAGAGCGGATCCGAAAAACGGTCTCGCGGCCGCGGTGGCCGATCGGCGCACCGGTCGGTTTCGAACCAGCCACCCAGGTACCGGCCGCCAAGGCCGATGCGGTCATGGCCTTCCTGCGCGCCGACCATCCCGAGATCCGTCTCATGGCGACGGGCGAGACGATCGAGATCTACAAGGAGGTCGGTTATCCGTCCGAAGTCGCCCGGCGCTTCGACCTTGCGGCCATGGCGGGAACGCACGGCATCGGCCATACCCGCATGGCGACGGAATCGGCGGTAACCACACTCGGCGCGCATCCGTTCTCGACGGGGCCGGACCAATGCCTCGTCCATAACGGCTCGCTGTCGAACCACAACAACCTGCGCCGCGAGCTCGTGCGCGACGGGATGCGGTTCGAGACCGAAAATGACACCGAGGTCGCCGCCGCCTATCTGACCTGGCGGATGAACCAGGGGCTCGATCTCGGCCGGGCGCTGGAGAAGGGCCTCGACGATCTCGATGGCTTCTACACGTTCGTGGTCGGCACCAGGACCGGATTCGGTGTGCTGCGCGATCCCGTCGCCTGCAAGCCGGCGGTGCTGGCCGAGACCGACCGCTATGTCGCCTTCGGCTCGGAGTATCGCGCGCTGGCCGGGTTGCCGGACATCGGCGCCGCCAAGGTCTGGGAGCCCGAGCCGGCGACCGTCTATTTCTGGGAGCACTGATCCATGCCGGTGGTGGATCTCGCCACAGCGGAGCTGCGCGCGCTCAACCAGGCTCTGCACGCCCACAGGACGGGAACCAACGAGACGCTGTGGGAGGTCTTGAACCCGCGCGGCGCCCATGCGGTCGGGGTCGGCATCGATGCCCCGCTCGAGGTCGAGGTGCGCGGCAACGTCGGCTATTACTGCGCCGGCATGAACCAGCAGGCCCGGGTGACGGTGCACGGTTCGGCCGGCCCGGGCGTCGCCGAGAACATGATGTCGGGCGAGGTCAGGGTGACGGGCGATGCCAGCCAATATGCCGGAGCCACCGGCCGCGGCGGCCTCCTCGTTATCGAGGGCAACGCCTCCTCCCGTTGCGGCATTTCGATGAAGGGCATCGACATCGTGGTGCGCGGCAATGTCGGGCACATGTCGGCCTTCATGGCGCAGGCCGGCAACCTCGTCGTCTGTGGCGACGCCGGCGATGCGCTCGGCGATTCCATCTACGAGGCCCGGCTTTTCGTGCGCGGCAGGGTCAAGAGCCTGGGGGCCGATTGCATCGAGAAGGAGATGCGGCCCGACCATGTCGAGACCTTGCGCGCGCTGCTCGAGCGGGCCGGCATCGCCGATCTGCGGCCTTCCGAGTTCCGGCGCTACGGCTCGGCCCGAACGCTCTACAATTTCAGCATCGATCACGCCGATGCCTATGGTTAGGGAGGTCAGGTTTCCGGATGGCCTATGACAACCCGCCGACGACTCCGCGCAAATCGGCGACCTTCGACGATTATACGCTCTCGGAGATCCGCCGGGCCGCGACGACCGGCCTCTACGACATCCGGGGTGGTGGTGCGAAGCGTAAGCTGCCGCATTTCGACGACCTGTTGTTTCTCGGCGCCTCGATGTCGCGCTACCCGCTCGAAGGCTACCGCGAGCGCTGCGGCACCGACGTCGTCCTGGGCTCGCGCTTTGCCAAAAAACCGATCGAGCTAAAAATCCCGATCACCATCGCAGGCATGAGTTTTGGTTCGCTCTCGGCCAATGCCAAGGAGGCGCTCGGCCGGGGGGCGGCGGCGGCAGGCACCTCGACGACGACCGGTGACGGCGGCATGTCGAGCGAGGAGCGCAGCCAGTCGAAGACCCTCGTCTACCAGTACCTGCCCTCGCGCTACGGCATGAACCCGGACGACCTGCGCCAGGCCGATGCCATCGAGGTCGTGGTTGGGCAGGGCGCCAAACCCGGCGGCGGCGGCATGCTGCTCGGCCAGAAGATCACCGACCGCATCGCGGCGATGCGTACCCTGCCCAAGGGCATCGACCAGCGCTCGGCCGCCCGCCATCCCGACTGGACCGGCCCCGACGACCTCGAGATCAAGATCCTCGAACTGCGCGAGATCACCGACTGGGAGAAGCCGATCTACGTCAAGATCGGCGGGGCGCGGCCCTATTACGACGTCGCCCTCGCCGTCAAGGCGGGCGCGGACGTCGTCGTGGTCGACGGCATGCAGGGCGGCACCGCCGCCACCCAGGAGGTGTTCATTGAGAACGTCGGCATGCCGACGCTGGCCTGCATCCGGCCCGCGGTCCAGGCCTTGCAGGAACTCGGCATGCATCGCAAGGTCCAGCTCATCGTCTCGGGCGGCATCCGCAACGGCGCCGATGTGGCCAAGGCTTTGGCACTTGGCGCCGATGCGGTGTCGATCGGCACGGCGGCTTTGGTGGCGCTCGGCGACAACGATCCCGTCCACGAGGACGAATACCGGGCGCTTGGCACGACCGCCGGCGCCTATGACGATTGGCACGAGGGCCGCGACCCGGCCGGCATCACGACGCAGGATCCGGAGCTCATGCGACGGCTCGATCCGGTGCTCGCCGGCCGGCGCCTCGCCAATTACCTCAAGGTCATGACGCTCGAGGCGCAGACCATCGCGCGGGCCTGCGGCAAGACCCATGTCCACAACCTCGAACCCGAGGACCTCTGTGCGCTGACGGTCGAGGCCGCCGCCATGGCCCGCGTGCCGCTCGCCGGGACGAGCTGGATCCCGGGGCTAGGCGGGTTGTGATGGAGGTGCAAGTGGGTACGCCCAGTCTCCGCTCATCCCCGCGAAGGCGGGGATCCAGCGTCATGATGCCGGCCGAACGCCGACCGCATGTTCAACTTTGGCGGGGACGCATTATCCCCCGGCAGTGCCATATTGCGATTGTGAAAGGCTGAACTCTAAGCTGACTGGATCCCCGCATCCGCGGGGATGAGCGGTCGGGATCGATCGTACGACCCACCAACATCCTCGTAATCTGCACGCCTAAAACCCTGAACGGAACGACCGATGTCCCAGGATCTGAGCCGCTTCGCCAAGGACAACGGCATCCGCTATTTCATGATCTCCTATACGGATCTGTTCGGCGCGCAGCGCGCCAAGCTGGTGCCGGCTGCGGCGATCGGGGACATGCAACGCGACGGCGCCGGATTCGCCGGCTTCGCCACCTGGCTTGACATGACGCCGGCCCACCCCGACCTCTTTGCCGTGCCGGATGCAACGGCCGTGGTGCAGCTGCCCTGGAAGCCCGAAGTCGCATGGGTGGCGGCCGATTGCGTGATGGAAGGCACGGCCGTCGCCCAGGCGCCGCGCGTGGTGCTGAAGCGCATCATCACCGAGGCGGCGGCGAAAGGCCTCTTCGTCAAGACCGGGGTCGAGGCCGAGTTCTTCCTGATCGATCCCGAGGGCACCGCCATCTCGGACCTCAAGGACAATGCCGCCAAGCCATGCTACGACCAGCAGGCGCTGATGCGCCGCTACGACGTCATCGCCGAGATCTGCGACCATATGCTGGCGCTCGGCTGGCAGCCCTACCAGAACGACCACGAGGATGCGAACGGGCAGTTCGAGATGAACTGGGCCTTTGCCGACGCGCTGGTGACGGCGGATCGGCATTCCTTCTTCAAGTTCATGGTCAAGTCGGTCGCGGAGAAGCACGGGCTCAGGGCGACCTTCATGCCGAAGCCTTTCCCCGCCCTGACCGGCTCGGGCTGCCATGCGCATATCTCGGTTTGGGACGAGGCCGGCACGAAAAACATGTTCCACGACGACGCGGACGAGATGGGCCTGTCCCGGCAGGGCTATCACTTCCTCGGCGGGATCATGAAACATGCCGAGGGGCTCGCCGCCATCACCAACCCGACGGTGAACAGCTACAAGCGGATCAATGCGCCGCGCACCGTCTCGGGCGCCACGTGGTCGCCGAACAGCGTCACCTGGACGGGCAACAACCGCACCCACATGGTGCGCGTCCCCGGCAAGGGCCGCTTCGAGCTGCGCCTGCCGGACGGCGCCGCCAACCCCTACCTGCTACAGGCGGTCATCATCGCGGCCGGCCTCGACGGCATAGGAACCAGGGCCGATCCGGGCCCGCGCCGCGACATCGACATGTACCAGTTCGGTCATACGGTGACGGATGCGCCGAAGCTGCCGCTGAACCTGCTCGACGCGTTGCGTGCCTTCGACGCGGATGCCGGGTTGAAGCGGGCCTTGGGGGAAGAATTCTCGCAGGCCTATCTCAAACTCCGGCACGAGGATTGGAGCCGCTACGCCGCCCATTTCACGCAATGGGAACGGGAGACGACGCTCGATATCTGATCCGTTCGCCGCGCGCGATCCATCAGAGGCGGGTCACGACGGAGGATGATGCGTATCGTCGATCCCAAACTTTCGGTGATGTGACCTCGTTCCCCGTCCGGCCGCGGCAAGACACAGCATCTGGCGTTCCCACGCGCTCGGGGAGGATAGGAGCCGGCCGCGTCAGCGAACTGAGGAGAAGGTGGTCGGCTGAAGGAGCTGATTGCTGATCGTTGCCACGATCGCGCCGTCGCGCTCGCTTTCGGCCCGCTTGGCGATCCATTCGGGGTCCGCCTGGAAAGCGGCCCATTTTTCTTCCCGCTCCGCCAGGGAATCCCAGGCCAGCAAATAGGTGAGATCCTGATTCGAGTCCCCGACGACCGTGGTCCAGAAGCCGGCCTGGCGGATGCCGTATTTCTCCCACAACGTCAGCGTCACTTTATCGAAGCGCTGCAGCAACGCAGGCAGCCGTCCCGGCAAGCAGCGATAGACGCGCATTTCATAAATCATTGGGCTCTCTCCTTGCGACCGTCTGGTCGAAACGGTCCGATCGATAGCGACGGGCTCGGGCAGAGTCTATCCAGATCGGTCGCGGTCGTTCCATTTCAGCGAACCGGAACGTCGTGCAAAACCAACGCGCCCTTGCCGGCGTCGTGGCTTGTTGCGTGATGCGCAGTGCTGCTCGGATCCTATCGCGCAGCTCGGCTCCCCTATCCCGTCGCATCGGCGAGATAGGCGGCCGACGTGACCATTCGCCACCGTCATCAGGCAAAGGACCGGCAGCGAGGAAACGCGAGGATTTACGTCCTCAGCACCGTCCGGGCAACGGCGTCCAGCCATCCGCGATATTTGCGCGCGCGTTCGTCGGCTGGCATGGCCGGGCGGAAGCGGCGTTCGGCCGCCCAGCCGCGTGCGAACTCCTCAGGTTCCGGATAGAGGCCCGAGCGCCAGCCCGCCAGATAGGCGGCGCCGAGCGCCGTCGTCTCCAGCACGGCCGGCCGGTCGACCTCGGCGTCGAGCATGTCGGCCAAAAACTGCATGGTCCAGTCGCTGGCGCTCATCCCGCCGTCGACCCTGAACACGGGCTGCGCTTCGGTATGCGGCGCCGCCCCGGCCGGCAGGCTTTCGGCGTCGGCCAGCATGGCGCCAACGAGGTCGCGCGTCTGATAGGCGACGCTTTCGAGCGCCGCGCGGGCGATCTCGCGCCGTGTCGTGCCGCGCGTCAGGCCGGTCAGGATCCCGCGGGCTTCGCTGTCCCAATGCGGCGCGCCGAGCCCGGCGAAGGCCGGCACGATATAGACCGGCTGGGCCGGATCCGCCTCGGCCGCGAGCGACCCGGATTCGGCGGCGGAGCCGATGATCCCGAGCCCGTCGCGCAGCCATTGCACGGTGGCGCCGGCCGAGAAGATGGAGCCTTCGAGCGCGTAGGTGCGCCGGCCGTCGAACTGATAGGCGACCGTCGTCAAAAGGTTATGGGTCGAGGCGACAGGCTCCGGTCCGATGTTGAGCAGCGCGAAACAGCCCGTGCCGAAGGTGGCCTTCACGGTGCCCGGCTCGAAACAGGCCTGGCCGATCAGCGCCGCCTGCTGGTCGCCCGCCATGCCGCGCACCGGCAGTTCCCGGCCGAAATGCCTTTCGTTGGCCGTGCCGAAATCGGCGGCACAGTCCATCACCCGCGGCAGCAACGCGCGCGGCACGCCGAAGAGTTTTAGGAGCTTGTCGTCCCAACCGCCCTTATGGATGTCGCAGAGTGCCGTGCGGCAGGCATTGGTCGCGTCGGTGGCGTGAACCGCGCCATCGGTCAGGCGCCAGAGCAGGAAGCTGTCGACCGTGCCGAAGGCGAGGTCGCCCGCCTCTGCCCTCGCCCGCGCGCCGGGGACCTCGTCGAGCAGCCAGGCGATCTTGGTGGCGGAGAAATAGGGGTCGAGCAGCAGCCCGGTCTTCTCCCGCACCAGCGGCTCGGCGCCCTCGGCCCTGAGTTCGGCGCAGCGCTTCGCGGTTCGTCGATCCTGCCAGACGATGGCATTGTGGATGGGGCGCCCCGTCGCCCGCTCCCAGACCAGCACCGTCTCGCGCTGGTTGGCGATGCCGAGCGCCGCGACGGTAAAACCCTTGCCCTCGGCCTCGGCCAAGGCCTGCCGGGCCGTCGAGAGCGCCGTGCGCCACAGGTCCTCGGGATCGTGCTCGACCCAACCGGGCTGCGGATAGATCTGACGGAATTCCTCCTGCGCGCCGGCGACAAGGCGCGCATCGGGTCCGAACACGATGGCGCGGGTCGAGGTCGTTCCCTGGTCGATGACGAGGATCGCGGCCGGCATGGAATGAACTCCAGGATGGGATGAGGCGACCAGCGCTTATGTCAACCACCTTGTCAGGGAAGACGGCGCCCGGGTCCGGTCGTGGCTGATGGAGATCGTGGCCTTTCCTGCCCGAACCGGGCCGTCGCTCGGCACCTCGACCGGACGACGGCCAAGACCGGGAGCCGCCTGGGCAACCCGTCTCACCGTGACGATGCAGGGTCCCGGAATGTCGCGATGATCGCCTGGCCTATCCGCACGAAACGAGCGCTCGGGCCGTCCGGCCCCACGCTCTGCCGGCTGACGCGCGCGCCTTCGAGGAGCAGCGTCAGGGTGTCGGCCAAAAGGTCGGCGTCGCGGGCGCCGGCCCGGCGGCACAGATCGGCCAGCCGGTCCCGGTAGGTCGTCTTGAGATCCGCGATGACGCGGCGGGCCGGGTGGTCGGTCTCGCCGAGTTCCACCGCCGCATTGGCGAGATCGCAGCCGCGCCGATCGCAGAGCATCCGCTCCGCGCCATGACGGACCCAGGCGTCGAGCGCGGCCCAAGGATTGCCAGGATGGGCCGCCTCCAGCGTCTGCCACATCGCCTCGATATCCTCGGCGACCTTGCGCAGGCATTCGACGACGAGCTCGTCCTTCGAGCCGAAATGCCGGTAGAGCGTCATCTTGTTGGTGCCGGCCGCATCCGCGATGGCGTCGACGCCGATGCCCCTGATCCCGTGCTTGCGGAACAGGTCGCGCGCCTGGACCACGATGCGGTCACGCGGACGGGCCGGAGGTTTCGGGGCCGCCGCATCTTCGTTGATGTTCGAAATTGGGTCGGCCATGGCTCTTGACGCAGGTGTGACCGGTCTGTAACGTCCAGCTTGTTACCAGGAGGTAACATCCGATGCGACGGGGGTCAAGGCGACGCATCGGAACCGGACGGCACCGGGAGCGCGAGATGAAATACCATGGCGACCTGACGATCGACGAGGCGATGGCCGACCCCATGATCCGCAAGGTGATGAGGGCAGACCGGCAGGATCCGCGTGACGTGAAACAGCTCCTTGCGGCCGCCGCTCAGCGTATCGGCATCAGCCGCGCCGATCCGTATGGCGCGGAGAAGGGGAAGCCCGGCAACATCCTGGCCCGCCGTCTGCGCGAATGCTGCGGGGCGGAGGCCTTCTGCTGAGCCAGGCTTGGCCAGTACGGCCATGAGCAATGCTCTATCGGTCGAGATTCGACGTGTCGCGGTTCTCGTCCGACGCTACGTTCACGGCTGCGTCCTCCATCGTTTCGGGACGATCCGGCAGACGGACGGCCCGGACGGCGGAGATATCCCGGTTGCGCGATCCGAAGCCCGGCGACGCTCGCCTCGGCAGGCCGATGACGCGTGCCAGCCCCTCGCCGAGAGCCGCGCCGATCCGCCTGAGGCGGCCGCGCTTCAGGCGCGCCGCCATGCCAAGGTCCACGATCTGCGGCACCAGCGTCCACGACGACGCGCCGAGAAGCGCTAGCAGAGCCCGACGGCCGTTCTCGGTCGCACCCTCGGGACGCGCCAGGCGAAGCAGGATGGCGGAGCGCAACCCCTCCGCCAGCGCCAGCTCGAACGTGGCCGCGATGTCGGGGTTCCTGCGTCGCAGCGCCGCCACCTCGTCGGCGACGCGCCGCTGCAAGGGCTCATCGGTCCCCGAGGCGCCCGACGCCAAAGCTGTCGCGACGTCGTCGAAGACGCTGACGTTCATCGACATCCATCGGCACATTTCGGTGGTCAGGACCCGATTGCCTCGGATCAGCTTGCCCATGGCGTCGGCGTGCGCCTCGAAGGCCTTTCTCGCGGCGAGCCTGTGCCTTTCGATATCCTCCACCGTCACCATGCGCCCTCGCATCGTCATGCCGGATGGGCTCCGGCGCGGTCGAACCTCGCGTCACGGCGTAATCGGGCCGCGACGCCATGAGCCGACGGCGGGACTCGATTATATTTGCGCTCGCAAGCCGACCCGCCCTGCGCCCTCACCACGCCCCGTTTTGCATCGACGGCTTTGGTTCCGCTCATCCCAAGGGACGCCGACCGTTGTGACGCCGACCGTTGGGCGCCGCCGTCATCGGCTCGCTCTATTCTCCCCGATCTCCGCAGTGTAAGAACAAGTCTCGGCCGGTACAACAAATCTCGCAAATCTTGTGGTACAATTATCAACCATGAGACATCGCTGCCGCAAAGGCGCTCAAGCTTTATGCGAGGCCGGCGGACATGATCGAGGGCGTGTCGCGCCTGCCCGAACCGCCTCGATCACACACCTATCCGAAGCGACTCACGCATGCAGCTTGAAGTCCTGTGCCACAAGGTCGGCTTTCGCGAAACCCTGCAGCGTGATCGTGTCGCCGTTGCGCGCGGAGATCACGGTATCGGCGCCCTGCTGGGTCGCATTGTTCAACACCACCGCAATGGAGCCGAATGCGGAGGCCGGCAGGCTCAATGTATCATGCGCGTTGCCCGAGGCGGTGAACCCGGTGATCAGGTCCTGGCCGAACGCAGGCTTGAAGACGAACGTGTCGCGACCACCCGCACCGCTCAAGGTATGGGTACCGAAGGCGACGGTCTGCGTTTCCGCGACGAGACGACCCGAGCTGCCGAAGGTCTCGACGAGAGAACTCAGGCCCTGCTGCTTCAGCGACGTGCCCGATGTATAGCTGACCTGTGTTTGGCCATGCGGAAGACTGGTTGTCGTCCACTGCAGGTAGATACTACCATTGGCGTTGTACTGGGTCGTGCCGAGATATGCGCCGGCGGCGTCGTAATTGTCGACCGAGGCCTTGGCGCCCGGCCTGTTGCCGACAGTCGTGAGATCGTAATTCGTCGGCGCCGAACCGGTGTTGCCGGCGGTGTCGGTCGCGACGGCGCTCAAGCCGGTATGCAAACCCGGCCGCAAACCGATCGACAGCGACCAGGTCCCATCCGATGCGATGGCGGCCGTGCCGAGATGCGTGCCGTTCTCGAACAGGTCGACCGCCATCACACCCAACGGGGCGGAGGCGGTTCCAGACAGAACCACGCTTCGCGACCCGCTGAAGCTCACGGATGGATCGACGGTGATGGTCGGTCCTGCGATGGTGGCTGCAACGACCGGCGCCGCCCCATCGGTGACGGCCGACGCTGGGACGGCTGCAATATCGGGCTGCGCCGAGACGGTCGCTTCATTGGCTATGGCCGCCGGATCGACAGCCGCCGTCGCCGGCAATGCGGTCGTGGTCACCGCATTCGGGGTCGCGCTCGCCTGCGACGTCGTCGAGCTCATCGTGCCGGGGCCGGAGCTCGGTTGCGACGGCGCCGGGCTCGTCGCTCCCGCGTCGGTGCTCGGCTGCGACGGCGCCGGGCTCGTCGTTGCGGGGCCGGGGCTCGGCTGCGACGGTGCCGGGCTCGTCGTTGCGGGGCCGGGGCTCGGCTGCGACGGTGCCGGGCTCGTCGCTCCGGGGTCGGGGCCCGCCTGCGTCGGTGCCGGGCTCGTCTGCGTCGGTGCCGGGCTCGTCGCTCCGGGGTCGGGGCTCGTCTCCGTCGGTGTGCCGGTCGTCGGCCCGCCACCGGCGGCCACGTCAGCCGGCGGAACGGCGGCAACGTGCTTATATTGTTCGAGCACCGTCATCTGGGCCGCATCGATGCCGTTCGACGGTTCGGCCGAATACATGTAATTGCCCCACCAGGGGCCGGCGGCCCAGTAGGTCGCGCCCTGCCAGGCTCCCGTGTGCTGATCCATGTAGGCCAGCATCTTCGACATCGCCGCAATACTTGTTGCGTCGGCGGAGACGCCGAACTCGCCGAGAAACAGCCTGTGGCCGGTGCTCTCCGCCCACTGGGTGATGGCCTGGAGCCGCTGAACACCGATATCGGCCGACACGACATTCGCATGCGTGCCCGATCCGTCCTGGTCGAGATATTGATGCACCTCGAAGGCGTAGTTGTCGGACGGATCGACGACGCCGGTCCCGATGACGCTGGCGTTGCCGTTGGCGGTCCAGGTCCAGGCGCCGTCGTAGCCGATGCCCGGAACCAGCACCTCCTGTTGGGCGCCCGCATTTCGGATCGAGGCGATGGCGGCATTCACCGACTGCAGCCACCCGGCGGCGCTCGATTGCTGCGGCTCGTTCATCAAGCCGAACATGACGTTCGGACTGCCGGAAAAATGGGCGGCAAGCTTGCCCCAGAGATCGGCAAAGGCGGAGTTGGGCACCGCGGCGCTTCCGACCGCTTGCCCATTGTAATTGCCGTAATCGTGCAGATCGAGGTCGACCGTCAGGCCTTTGGAGGCCGCGTAGGCGACGACATCGTCGATACGCGCCAGTTCGGCCGCGTCGAGCGATCCGTTCAACGTCGGCTGCAGACGCTCCCACAGGAACGGCAGCCGGATGATGTTCATGCCCTTGGCGGCTTCGTAGTCGATCTCGGCATGCGTCGGGTAGGTATAACCCTGACCGTAGGGTTGGCCCACGGATCCGAATTCGGCGCCGGCCAGATTGACCCCGAGCAGATCCATCCTCGTCGCACTCATCGTGATCCCGTCCGTCCAAATCCGCGAAGGTCGGGGCTGGCGCCTGGCGCGCTCCCGACAGGACTGAGATCACCAATGATGTCTTACGGATCAGTTAATACATTGTAGTGTTATGCATATATTGCGGAATATTTGTGACATCCTACAAAAATTCAAGACGATCTGATCGATTAGTGGCAATAATTTGCGCATAAGAACGTTTTATGACTCCCATCAAGGCGACAATGCCTAAAATGACGCCGACGTTGAAGCATTCTCGGATGACGTGCATCCAACGAAGGCGCATTTCTTCGGTCAAAAGGCGTTAATACGATGCGGAACCTGAAGCGGACGACAGACTGTCGATGCTCGCGCCTGACCGGATCGCTCGCCCCGGGGTTCGGCCATGCCTGGCGCTCGGTCGGTCTCTCAAGCGCTTCATGAATGGCGGCCAGAGACGTCGGCCTGTCAGGCTTCGATGTTCTTCTTCGTCGACTGGCGCCGCAACCGTAAGCTCATGACGAAGCCCCCGATCACATAGCAGATCTGGAGCAGGACCAGCGAATAAAGGGAATAGAGGATCGCCTGAACCACCACGACGCCGGTGGTCGAATAGAAGACAAAAGCGACGATTGTCAGGAAGCCGGCGATGCACAGCATTGCGGGCCACCGCACGACCGTGGCGCACATGAAGCCGATCGCCGCAATCACGGCGCCATAGAGCAGCACCTGGAATCCTCCGCACCCGTATCGATCGGGTTATGGGGGACGCTAGTTAACCAGTGTTAAAAAAGCAAGGTCGCAATCGAGTGGACCACCATCGCGCGACGTCGGCCATCGCGGTGCGCATTGGATCGAGGCAGCCAGCCCGCCTCCTGGCCGCATCACCCTGCCCTATCGGCCAATCGCTCGGACAGGAATTCTATGACGGCGCCTCGATCGAGATCGGCGAGCACGTTCCACCGTGCGATATTGTCTCTCGCGGCGATCGCGCTGCTGGTCTGCCAATCGGGTTCCCGAAGCCGAGTTGCAAGGCTTCGGGCCGCCTCGGCCACATTGCCGGGATCGATGTAGAGGCCCGATGTCGACAAGACCTCGCGGAACACCGGTCCATCGGGCGCCACGACTTGCAGCCCGCCATATTGCGCCTCGATCAGCGGAAGCCCCAGTCCTTCATCGTGCGAGGTAGAGATCAGAAGATCGAAATTCGCGATGGCGGCGCGCGCTTCGTCCTCGCCGAGAAAGCCGTGCAGCGTCACATGCGGCATACGGGACAGGGCGGCGGCATCCTCGCCCCACCCGGGTCGGCCAATAATATGAAGCCGGACCTCGCGGCCAACCGCCCGACCGAGTTCCAGCGCGATAGCGGCGGCGGCCAGGAGGTTCTTGCGCGGTTCCACCGTCCCGATGGCGCCGAGGATCAACGGGTCCAGATCGCTGGCCCGGCGATCGGACGGCCGCAGGCCGAAGACATTTCGCACTCTCGGCCGATAGGGGCGCACGACCGCGTCAGATCGTAGGTAAGGCGCGAGCGCCTCGGCGGTTGCGAGCGAGTTCACGAGAAAATAGCGCAGTTTCCGGATCGCCATGCGGAACGGCGGGGCCATGTAGATCCTGCCCGCGCGGTTGAGGTCCTGCCGGCGCGTGATGAGGAACATGTCATGCACGTACATGACACAACGCTCGCGGAACAATGCCGCCAGCGGCGACGGCGGGAAGCCGGAAAAGGCCCAGACCGTGTCGGGCCGCCTGGCCATGGCCAACGGGATGGCCATCATCTGCGAGGCCGCGACGGAGAGTTTGCCCCGGGCACCGCTGCGCATCCCCGAGACCGGCAGGGGAGCCAGAGCTTCGTCGGAGAACAGCTCCTCCGTGATGCGCTCGATGCCCGAGGCGCGTCGTCCGAGATGCGTCCGGTCGACGACGAGGGTCGCAAGCCTTTGGCTGGCGCCTTGGTTCAGCCGAGACGGCGTGAACATCATGGTTTGCGTCCACCCGCCGCAGCCTGAAGCTGTCTCGACATGGACGGCAGGTGGCGAAGGAAGGAGGTGTCGTCCCCGCTCACCCGGCGACGCATCGTGTTCCTGAGGCTCGGGACCAGCAGCCGTGCCATCCGCTTCAGCCCGAGATCGGCACCGTCGCGCGCGATATAGTTCTCGATCGCCCGCGTCATGACCTCGGCCGGGTAGAGCTCCGGGAAGTAGCGCAGGCAATCGGCTTTCTCGAAGGTTTCCGCCAGATAGGAGCCCCTGGGTGGGCCGAATTTTTTCCAGATGCCCGCTCGCACGACGAGGTTGTTCCACAGGTGCAAAGTGTCGGCATGGTCGCAGAGCTGCAGGCATTCTTCGATGAACGCCGGATGGAAGACCTTCCAAAACTCGGTGTAATGGATCGGGAAGAACCGCGCCGGCGCCTCCGCCTTGGTCATCAGGGCGGAGTGGCCGAAGTAGTCCGTCAGCAGCCTTGGGCCGGTGGCTCCCCAGGGGATCGGCTTGCCCAGCAACGCTTCCGTGCGGCTGATGAGAACGGGCAGACAGGCATCGTCCGAATCGATCCGCATGATCGCGTTGCACAGGCTGTCCTGCTGCTCGCGCACCAGCAAAGTGTCGGGCAAATGTTCGATGATCGGCCTCAGGCAGACCAGGTCTGAATCGATCCAGACGACCTGCCGCGCCTGGAAGAGCTTCAGCCGAAAGTAGTCGGAGAAATGCGCGATATCCGGCTTTCCTTCGACGATGAAGCCCTCGAGCGTCTTCGGCTCGACGATGTCCGCCGCGTCACATTGCGTCACGCCGTCGGGCAGCGCCTGCATGGGCATGAAGCTGTAGAGATCGACATGATAGCCATAGCTGACGAAGCTCCCGAGACAGGCCTGTTCCATGGAGGACAGTTCGCCCCCATGCCAGAACGTCGCGAAGTGTTGGTTGCTCATGATTGTGATCCCGCGTGTTGCGATGGCTCTCGCTGGTGCCCAGTCGAATGTGACCGGCGGCTGTCATGCGCTCGCAGCGCGTCGCTGTAGATCGCGTGATAGTTTGCGGCGATCCTGTCCCAGCTGAACCGCTCCACATAGCGTGGCCCAGCGTCGCGAAGACGGGTCGTCGCATCCCCGTCCTCCAACAGGGCTTCGATCCGCGCCTCAGCCTGCGCGGCATCGGCCGCGAACAGCACCGTCTCGCCGATGTCCGTAGGCTCGAACTCGCCATGCGTCGTGACGACCGGGACTCCGTTGCCGAGCGCCGCGATCAGGCTTCCCCGCCGCTCTGACACGCCATCGGGATAGGGCAGATAGGCGGCGCTCGCCCCGGCCAACAGATCGGCGGCCTCGTCATCGCCGCGATCGAGCAGCCATTCGGTGCGCGTCCCGGCGAGGCGTCGCTGCATCTCGGCGAGATAGTCCCCGGCCCAGGTCACCGGGGCGCCGACCACCTGGAAGGTCCAGGGCCGCTGCCTGGCGGTCGCGAGCTCGACGAGCTCGACGAATTGCTCCAGGCCTTTCAGAGGCTTGATCTGCCCGAAATAGATGATGTTGCGCTGCGTCGCGGTGCGGTCGGTGCGGGGCCGGAATGGGACGTTGCTGCCGATCGGGATGACCGAAGTCTTGGCGCGGGCACGCGGGAACCGGCTCAGAAAGCGCGCCGCCTCGAAATCCGTCGTCAGCACCAGCTTCGATGCGCGCGCCGCGAAGGCGCCCAGCGAGGCGCGCCGAAGCCGGTCGAAGCTCGAGAATTCGTGCAGCGTCACGACCTGCGGGATCGCGGACAGGAACCCCGTCGCGTGAGGGCCGAGGCTCCGCCATCCGACGATCATCGGATATTGCATCTGGACCAGGTCGGGGTCGATGTCGTGCAGGCGTTTGGCCAGGCGCAGCGTGCCGCCGACCGACCAGTCGCGATGATCCAGGATCTCCGCGTCCAGCCCTTGCCGCCGCAGGGCTTTCGACAAGGTCAGCGCATAGTCGTGAATGCCACAGCGCCCGGCTTGCGGCGACCCGCTCACCAGACACACCCGCAACGGTCTATCCCTGCTCGCATCAAGCATCGTTCAAGCGCCTTTTCGAGTCGGACGGCATCGGATCACGCCAGGATCAGCTGCATGCCGAAATGGACGGCCGGACGGAGTTGCCGCGGCAGAATCAGCACCACGGTGCGCAATTTCTCGACGTCGCGTGGCAACAGCGGACGCAGGATGCGGAGCGCCGCCGCGTAGGTGGCGGCCCCGGCCACGATCGCCAGGATCATTCCGCTAAGGCTCGGCAGTGCCATGATGGTCAGGCGGGCTACGACGGCACAGAGCGCCGCCGCCCCGAGCAGCCGCGCGAGGATGCCGAAGGGCGTCGGGCAATCGAGATGACGCCGCAGGTACCACAGCGTCACCACGGCGATGACGAGTTGCACGCCGCCCCGGCTGAAGGCGGCCGCCACAGGGCCGAACGCCGGCACGATGGTCACGCCGGCCAGGATCGACAGCGCCGCGCCGCATAGCGCCGAGGCGAGCAGGAAGCGAGTCCGCTCCATGGCGATCAGGAACACCGAGGCGATCGACGTCGAGGTCACGAAAGCAGCGGACGTGAGGAGGATCGTCGCCGTGGTGATCGCCGGCTCGAAGGCAGGCCCGTACATCATCGGCAGCAGGACGGGCGCGATCGCGGCCGTCCCGAGACAGGCTGGAAACAGCACCAGCGCCATCAGCGGTATGCTCGCCGCATAGACCGCGCGCGCCTCGCCCGGCTCGTCCCGCCCGACATGCTGCGAAAGGCGCGGCAAGAGCGCCCCGGTCAGAAGAAGCGGACCTTGCGTCGCCAGGTTCGACAGGGTGAGGCTGACGGTGAAGAGCCCGACCGCATGGCTTCCCCAGCTCCGCTCCAGGAAGAAGACCTCCATGCGCGACGCGAAGAATGCGGTGAGCAGATAGCCGCCCCAGGTTTCCAGCGAGAACCGAGTCACCCTGCGGCGCAGCACGGCATCGATCCGGCCTCTCAGGGGTTCGACGCGGCTCAGCATGGAGATCGGCACCAGCGAGCCGAGCGCCATGGCGCAGAGGGCGCCGATCACCCCGAACGCCATGGCGCCTGCGGCGGTGGCGAGGATCTGGAGAAGGCAGGCGGCAGCCGCGACCCGTGCCAGCGCGGCAAAGTCCTGATGGCCCTTGAGCCAGGAATTCACGAAATTGGCC
The DNA here is from genome assembly GCA_965277115.1 of Lichenihabitans sp. Taxonomy (GTDB): domain Bacteria; phylum Pseudomonadota; class Alphaproteobacteria; order Rhizobiales; family Beijerinckiaceae; genus Lichenihabitans. The sequence goes on from CBDIBY010000010.1 coordinate 277,343, forward strand.
ATCGATTGCGCCAGGCTTGCACCTCCGACCAGAATCCAGAAGATCGGCGAAGTGGTGTAGGTCTCGGGCGTCAGCGGCACGCTCGCCAGCAGCGGCGCGCGCCAGATCAGCCAGGCGGCGTAGAGCCAGAAGCTGATCGCGATGACGAAGGTGCAGGTGAAGAACGACCCCAACAGCATCCGTGTCAGCCGGCCCGCCTCCTCGATCTCGTGTTTCGCGATCAACTCGGGGAGGAAGCGCGTGAGCGTTCCGGTGATGCCGAGATCGGCGATGATGATCGATACGGTGACGGCCCAGGTGGCGAAGGCCACGATCCCGGTTCCCTGAACGCCGAGCATTCGCGCCACGACGACCGTGCTCAGAAAGCCGCCGAGCGTGGTGAAGACGCCGGCGAAGGCGTTCACGACGGAATTACGGACGAAGGTACTCGCCATCGACGGTCGATCTTTCGTTGAGCAAGTCGGGCGTCAGTTGCCGACGAAGGTCTTGACGACGCCCCATTGCGGCGCCTCCCGTCCCGAGACGGGGAAGAGGTTGTAGGGGTTGGGGCCGAAGTTGGCGCCGTACATCCACAGGTTCACCGGGAGGCCCTGCGCCTTCCAGAAGGTCAGCCCCTGGCGAAGGACGTCGAGCCAGCGCGGATCGTCGGTGCCGACGCTGGTCTCGCCGATATGGCCGCGCAGATGCCGGTCAGCGCACCACTGGGCGAAGCCCCGGGTGCGATCGACCAGGACCGTATCGGGGATTCCGTGCGCGGCGAGCGCCGCATAGTCGAAATGCGTGCCCGAGCCGTCCGCATCGGGATAGCAATGGGCCGAATAGACGATCCTTTCGTGCCGGTCCTGCAACGGATAACGCGGGTTGGCGGACACCCAGTCCGCCGCCGACGAATAGCGGTCGCCCTCGATGTAGACGAGCTTCGAGGTTTCCACTTTGTCGATCGCGTCGATCGCGGCCTGCATGATGGCGGCGAGATCCTGGCCGTCATTCAGGCCCTGCGGCTCGTTCATGACGTCCCAGCCACTCACCCCCCGATGGTCGGCAAAAGTCGAGGCGACGCGGGCCCACAAGTCGGCCAGGTGATGGCGCGTCAGGACGCCATCGCGGCCGTCGACCGTGCGATCCGTGCCGTCGACGAGCCTGTGCATGTAATTGTGACAGTCGAGGACGACCGTCCGCCGCAACCGCGCCGCGGCATCGGCGACCGACTTGATCTGCGCCAGATAGACGGGGTCGAGCGGGCCACCGGGCTGCGGCTGCAACCGCTCCCATTTGAACGGCAGCCGCGACGGGCCGTCGGCGCGCGCCGCCACATAGGCGAGGTCGGCCGGGCTGGCGGCGAAATAGTCGGTTCCCTCTCGTCCGGGGAGCACGGAGCCGCCCTCGAGGCCCTGGAAATTGACGTTGACGAAGAAGGGCCACGGCCTCCCGGCCGCCCGCGCCCGCCGGAGGCCGAGGGGCAGAAGGCAGGCGCCGAGAAGGAGGCCGCGCCGGCTGAGCCCTGATCGGTGCCCGATCTCGGGGAGCGAGCGCATCAGATCACCTGGTTGTAGGCGCCGACGCCGTCGTTCTCGCGCAACACGCCGTCGATGGCCGTGAACATGGCGCGCATCCGCACCTCGGAGACGGGGCTCTCGACGACGACCACGAGTTCCGGCTTGTTCGACGAGGCACGGACCAGGCCCCAGGTGCCGTCCTCGACCGTCACCCTCACCCCGTTCACGAGATTGACGTCGCTGATCTGCTGGCCGGTGAACCGCTCCCCTTGCGCGCGCATCGTCCGGATGCGGTCCACCACGGCGCTCGCGACCTCGTATTTGCGCTCGTCGGCGCAATGCGGCGACATGGTGGGCGAGCCCCAGGTCCGCGGCAGGTCGGCATAGAGCTCCGCCATGGTCTTGCCGGGGTTGCGATCGAGCATCTCGATCACCGCGATGGCGGTCAAGAGACCGTCGTCGTAGCCCCGCCCGATCGGCGCGTTGAAGAAGAAGTGGCCCGACTTCTCGAAGCCCGCCAGCGCCCCGAGATCGGCGACGCGGCGCTTGATGTAGGAGTGCCCCGTCTTCCAGTAGTCGGTCTTCGTCCCGTTGCGCTTGAGGACGGGATCGGTCTCGAACAGGCCGGAGGATTTCACGTCGACCACGAAAGTCGCGCCGTGATGCAGGCTGGATAGATCGCGCGCCAGCATCACGCCGATCTTGTCGGCGAAGATCTCGTGGCCTTGGTTGTCGACGACCCCGCAGCGGTCGCCGTCGCCGTCGAAGCCGAGGCCGACATCGGCGCCCGTCGCCAGCACCTCCGCCGCCATGGCCTCGAGCATATGCATGTCCTCGGGGTTCGGATTGTAGCGCGGGAAGGTGAAATCGCCCTCGACATCGAGCGGCACGACCTCGCAACCGAGGGCTTCGAGGAGCTTCGGGGCAAAGGCGCCGGCGGTGCCGTTGCCGCAGGCGGCCACGACCTTGAGGCGGCGCGCGATGCGCGGTCGCGACATGAGGTCGGCGAGGTAGGTCTCGGCGAAATTCTCGACCGGCAGATAGGCGCCGCCTTCGGCCGGCCGGCCTTCGCCGTGAAGCACGATCTGCTTCAGTTCTTCCATCTCGTCCGGGCCGAAGGTGACGGGGCGCTGGGCACCCATCTTCACGCCGGTCCAGCCGTTGTCGTTGTGCGAGGCCGTCACCATCGCCACCGCCGGCACGTCGAGGGCGAACTGGGCGAAATAGGCCATGGGCGAAAGCGCAAGGCCGATGTCGTGCACCCGCATCCCGGCCCGCACCAGGCCGAGCGCCAGCGCGTGCTTGATCGAGGCGGAATAGCTGCGGAAATCGTGGCCCGTGACGACGCCGCCGATGCCGCGCCGGCGCAGCATCGTGCCGAGACCGAGGCCGAGAGCCTGGGCGCCCAGCAGGTTCAATTCCTGCGGGAACAGCCACCGGGCATCGTATTCGCGAAATCCGGTCGGCTTGACGACCGGCGTCAGCTCGGAGGCAAAACTGTTCGGTGGCAGGGCGGCGGCGGGCAACATGGGTCTTTCCTTCACAGAGGGAACTGGCAGAGCCTCAGCGTCCGTAAACGTCTTCGAAGCGGACGATGTCGTCCTCGCCGGTGTAGCTGCCGACTTGCACCTCGATCAGTTCCAGCGGGATCTTGCCAGGATTGGCGAGGCGGTGGACGCAGCCGATCGGCAGGTAGGCCGCCTCGTTCTCGTGCCGCAGAACCACCTCGTCGCCGACCGTCACCTCGGCGGTGCCGCGCACCACGACCCAGTGCTCGGCGCGATGGAAGTGCTTCTGCAGCGACAGCCGCTGGCCCGGTTTGACGACGATACGCTTGACCTGGAAGCGTGTGCCGGCGTCGATCCGCTGATACCAGCCCCAGGGACGATACATGCGCAGGTGGTCGTCGGCCTCAGGCCGCAGCTTGGTCTTGAGTTTGGCGACGAGGGTCTTGACCTCCTCGGAGCGGTCGCGCGAGGCGACCAGAACCGCATCGGGGGTCGCAACGACGATGACGTCGTCGAGGCCGACGACGGTCGTCAGGATCGAGTCGCTATGCACGAGGCTGTTGCGCGTCTCGACGACCTCGACGTGACCGCGCAGCGCATTGCCGGTGCCGTCCTGCGGCGAGGCCTCCCAGATCGCGCCCCAGGTGCCGACATCGGACCATTGGAACGTGACCGGCAGGACGCCGGCCTTTTCGGTGCGCTCCATCACCGCATAATCGATCGATGTATTGGGGGACGCCGCAAAGGCTTCGCCGTCGAGGCGGATGAAATCGAGATCCTGGGCGGCGAGGTCGACCGCGGATTTGGCGGCGGCCAGCACCTCGGGCGCCAGCGTTCGCAATTCGCCGATCATCACGTCGGCCCGGAACAGGAAGTTGCCGCTGTTCCAGAGATATCCCTGTTCGGCATAGGCGACCGCCGTCTCCCGATCCGGCTTCTCGACGAAGCGGGCGACCTTGAAGGCGGCGGTATCGTCGATCGGCTCGCCGGGCTGGATGTAGCCGTAGCCGGTGGCCGGCGCCGTCGGCTCGACCCCGAGCGTCATGATGAAGCCGCGGCGGGCGCTCTTGGTCGCCATCCGGCAGGCTTCGACGAAAGCGTCGACATCGGTGATGAGGTGGTCGGCCGCCAGGATGAGCACGACCGCCTCGGGATCATGGCGCGCCGCCAGGCAGGCCGCCACCGCGACGGCGGCCGCGGAGCCGCGGCGCTTCGGCTCGAGCACGATATCGGCGTCGACGCCGATGGCCTGGAGCTGCTCGGCCGCGATGAAGCGAACATCGCTCGTCGCCAGGACGACGGGCCGGCCGAATTCGACGCCGGAAATCCGCTGCATCGTGGCCTGGAAGCTCGACAGGTCCTGCAGCAGCGGGATGAACTGTTTCGGCATGCTCTCGCGCGACGCCGGCCACAGGCGGGTGCCGGCGCCACCGCACATGATCACCGGGACGATCTTGCCGACTTCGCCGATGCGCTGTTCGTCGCTCTTGCCAAGCGCCATGTCGTTGGCGAGCGTCGGCACGTTCACTTGCATGTTCATCTCGTCACCTCATCGGATCAAAAGGTTGGCGGCCGTTGCGCGGCCCATAGTCAGGCCGTTCGTCCCGCCATGTCGAGCGCGACGACCCAGAGAAAGCGCCAGGAATTCAACAGGTACCGGCGGCCAAGCCGGCGCGGCTCGAGCGCCAGCCTCCAGACCCATTCGAACCCCGTGGCGCGCAGCGCCTGCGGTGCCCGGGCTCGGGTGCCGGCAAAGAAGTCGAGCCCGGCGCCGAAGTTGAGCACGTAGCAATCGCCGAACATGCCACTGAAGCGATTGGTCCAGACTTCCGATTTCGGTGAACCGAGGCCGAAGAAGAGATGCGTCGTGCCATGCCGGCCGATCGCCTCGGCGAGATCCTGGGAGGCTTCATCGTCGGTCTCAAAGCCGAAAGCCGGTACGCGCGTCTCGACGGCCTCGTCCGGAAACCCCCGCTTTGCCAATTCGGCCCGGATCCGCTCCGCCGTCTCGGCGGAACTGACCACGAAGAACAGGCGATGCGTCGCGGGTGACACCCGGCCGAGGATGCGCCGGCACAGATCCGACCCGGTCACACGCCCCGGCAGCAGCAGGCCCCGAAGCCGGGCATAGAGATAGACCGGCATTCCGTCGGCGGTGATCACCCAGGCGCGACTGTAAGCCTGCCTGAAGTCCGCGTTGGCCGAAAGGTTGACGACGTGATCGAGATTGGCGGTCGCGACGATGCGGCAGCCCTCGCCAGCGGGGACACGCGCCTCGACGATGGTCTGCGCCAATTCGGCCTCGCCCGCAGTGCTGAAGTTCAGTCCGAGCACAGGCTTGTTCATTTCAGCTCCTCGTAAGTCTTGGCGACGACATGTCTGCCGCGACGCAGGCGCGCCGCCGGCGGGCGTCAGGCCCAGATGCCGGTGCCAGCGCCGAGCGGCGCTTCGTTAGTGCGATCGATCCGGACCGCCGTTCCGAGGCGGCGGCCGACCTGGCGAAGGTTGGCAGGGCTACCGCCGTCCGTGGCCCGGCGGCGTTGCAGGCTTCCGTAGATGAACCAGAGCAAGGCCGCGGTCTTGATCGTCAGCAAGGCGAAGCTGACCATCATGTTCAGCGCGATATAGATGCAGACGGCATGCGTGAACCGCGTCTTGTCCGGCCGATCCTCGGAGGCCGCCATGACGATCGTCGCGCAGAGCGCGATGACGACGAAGATAGACTGCGTCGTGATCAGATAGGCGATGCCGCTGTCGACGGCCTTGGACATGAATTCGTCGGACAGACCGAGGAACTCCGGCATCCCATAGTTGGTGAGCAAATAGATCGTATGGGCGATGCGGCCCTTGAAGTCGTCGCCGCCCGGCTGGAAATGGCCGAAGTGAACCAGGATGAACGCCAGCGCGGTGACGCCCGGGATGTAGATCAGCGCGCTGTAGCGCGGCAGGCGCGGCGCGAGAGTGCAGCAGACGATCATCGGCACCGTCGAAGCCATGGCAAGCCGGCCATCGCAACCGATGGTCGCCATGGCGGTCGTGATGATCAGGAACCAGCGCGTCCGCTTGCCGAGCTCGCGGTAGCAGGCGCACAGATACGCGACGATCACCATGCAATAATTGCCGAGCGACACGGGCTCGAGGAAGATCGACGACAGCCGGTGCAGGTTGCCAAGAATGAAGAAGCGGTCGTCCGGGCGTGTGGCGCTGACGAACAGGGTCGAACTCTTGTTCCAGAAATCGTCGGCATTGTAGCCGCGCGTGTTGATATAATAATTCATGATCTTGAACAGGTTCGCGTAGAGCGGCGTGTCGAGCGCCTCCAGCAGCAGGAAGACCAGCATCACGATCTGGATGGCGACGACGACGCGGCCGAGGCGCCGTGCATCGAAGCTCATCCCGAGAACCACGAAGGTCGGGATGATCATCACGTCGCGCAGATATTTGATGTCGAAGGTCTGCGACGACAGCGAGCGAACCACCGCGAAGGCGGCGAACAAGCCGAGCAGCGCGTACCAGGGCGCCATCTGCGGCCTGAAGTTCCGCAGCGCCACGATATGGGCCGCGCCGACGAACATGATCTCGCAGGCCACGACCGGCGCCTGGGTGAGGTCCTTGACGTTGCCATTGACGAAGGCCAGGCCGGCATTGAAGCAGACCGCTCCGACCACGATGATCCCGGGAAGCCATTCGAGCCCGGCACTGGAGACGGCACGGGCGCCGACCGGCGCGTCGAGGGCGAGAGCTCTCATCGGCCCGCCCCGGCTGCCGGTTCGGGGCACGCCTGAAGCGGCCGACGGACCTCGGCCTCGCCGGCCGCCAATGTCGCCAAGGCCGCCTGATAGGTGGCTCCGGCCAGATAGTCGCGCAGATGTTCGCGAAGCCGAGCCGCCGCCGCGCGCGCCTCGCCCGGATTGCCCCGAACACGGCGAAGCTGAGCCGCCGCATGATCGACCGAGGGGTCGGCCCAGACGGCGGCCTCCATCCCCTCGAAGGACAGATGCCCGTCCCTGACCGGGACCAGCCGGTAGTCGATGGGAAAACAGAGATCGGGGTGGCAGAAATCCACATTCCCCGACCAGTTCGTCGCGACGACCGGCACGCCCGCCGCAATGGCTTCGGCAAGCGTCAGGCCGAAGCCTTCGGAGCGGTGCAGCGACAGATAGGCGTCGGCGCCGCCGAGGAAATCGTCCAGACGCGCTTCGTCCCAGATCTCGTCGACGAGCCGGATGTTGGCAGTGGCCCCGATGGCCTCGCGCAGCTTGTCCCGGTCGGCCGGATAGCGGTTGCCGTCGCCGACCTTGAGAACGAGTTCGGCGGTCGCGTCGTCCCCGAAGGCCTGCCGGAATGCCGCAATGGCGGCGAGCGGGTTCTTGCGCTCGAACGAGGAACCGAAGTTGAAGATGCTCACGACGCGGAAGCCGCCGGTGGCGGCGGGCCGGTCTTTGGACGGGGCGGCGCTTCTCGCGCCGATGGCGACCGGATGCGGCACGACGAGCACGGGCTTGCCGGTATGGCGTTCGACGGCGGCCTTGCAGAAGGTCGAGGGAACCATGATCGCATCCACGAAGCGGATCGCCTCGATCCATTCGCGGGGCAGCGCCTCGAGCTCCCACGCCCAATAGCCGATGTTGTAGCCCTGCCAGAACCGCACCGGGTTCGAGCGGATGATCCCGGGCAGCAGCATCGGCGGGTTGAGGTGATAGATCGAGGCCTCGGCCCGTCCGGCGCCGGCGGCGGAGTCGAACGGCAGGCCGTCGCTGCTGTCGTAGAGGCTCGCCACGTCGGCGCCCGACACCTCGTAGCCGGCACGGGCCAGCACAGACATGCAGAGCCGGGCGGATTTGCCGAGCCCGGAGGCGGATGACAGCAGGCCGACGATACGCAGGCGGCGCAGCGGATCGGGCCATCGATGGGCCGGGGACGGGAAGACGCGGGGCAGCACCGACCGGCGGACAGCCCGCGCCGCAGGCGTCAGCAGCCTGCGCATCGTCGCTCTTGGGTCGGGCGGCTTGGTCACGCTGAGACCGTCGTGACGGATGAGCGATGTCCGCGAACGGCTCGCCGGCCGTTGCGGTCGGGGAGGCGGGACTTGTTCACCACCGTCGCCACGATGCGGGCGGCGATGACATCGGAGGTCGACAGCGCCTGTTCCACGTCGTCGACGGTCGTGTGGCCATAATCGGTGACGAGCACGAAGGCGTCGACGAAACCGGCGACGGCCTGCGAATCGACCGAGACCATCAGCGCCGGCAGATCGACGATCGTGTAGTCGTAGGCCTGCTGGGCGGTGGCAAGCGCACGCTGCATCTGCGCGGATCCGAGCAGATGGAACGGGTGGAGCGGAGCGATCCCGCCGCAACTCAAAAGGTCAAAGCCGAAACCCGTCTTCGCGACGCAAAGGTCGATCGACGCGACGCCGTCGAGCAGATCGGCGATGCCGCGTTCGGCTCGGGGCGCGAAGGTGGTCGACAGATCCGGCTTGGCGAAATCCGCATCGACGACGAGCACCCGCGTCCGTGTCTCCGACAGCATCTGCGCCAGATTGTGGGCCAGCGTCGATTTACCCTCGCCGGGCCAGGCCGAAACGATCCCGATGATCGCCCCGCCGTTTCGACGAACGCCTTGATCGACCGCCAGCTTGATGATTCGCAGGGTCTGCGTGGCGCCGCACCAGGGCCGACGCGAATCGAACAGGGTCACGAGCCCGCCTGGCGGCTGTCCGAGCAGCCGGGCCTCGAGCCGGGACACGGCCATCTGATCGCTCGGCCCGACGACGGCGGTGGCGGCCTTGGCGAGCGGCAAAGCCCCGGCCAGCGGCAGGCCGAGATCCCGCCTGATCTGCTGCGGCCAGCGGATCCTGCGATCGAGGCTTTCGCGGAGCATGACGAGGCCACCGCCGAGCACGATGCCGCCCACCGTCGCGAGCAACAGGATTACGGACGATTTGGGGGCGCTCTTGGCCAGCGGCGTCTGGGCGGCCGTCACCAGTCGGGCCTCGGTCACCGGCAGCGACTGCTGCTGCATGAACTGGGTGACCCGCACATATCTGTTCTGCAGCGCCTCGGCGTCACTCCGGGCCGCCGCGGCGGCGGAGGTCAAGCTCTTGAGGCGCCGGGCGGCCTCCTCGCCCGCCGCGGGCGAGGTCTGCGCCACCTTGCTCTGCCGCGCCGCGGCCGCGACCTCGTCCGCCGCGGATTTGAGCTTGTCGCGACTCTCGGCCAGAAGCTGGGACAGGCGCTGCTGGATGCTGGCGATGAGCTCGGATTGCGGCCCGGTCGGCGCCCGACCTGCGTCGGGCAGCCCTGTCTGACGCAGGGCATCGGAGAGATGCTGCAGCGATGGATCGTTGGTCGCCGCCAAGCCGTCGAGCTTCGCCGACGTCAGGGGCTGGATGGATCCCGAAGGCGCCAGGGCAGTCAGCTTGTCGACCTGACTCTGATAGAGCGCAAGCGCCAGCCGCGCCTCGTCACGCGGCGGCGGACCTTGCTCGACGTCGGGCTTGGTAGCTGCGTAAGCGCCCAGGACGGCGGTGTTCTGCCGACGGAAGGTGTCGACGGCCGCCGCAGCGGCCTCGGCCTGCGCCCTTACCTCGTCGACCCTCTGCTTCATCCAGGCGGCGGCGCGCTGGTTGGCCTGCATCCGCCCGTCGAGCTGATCCTGAATGTAGGCATCGGCGATCGCATTGGCGATCGCCGCCGACTTGGCCGGCTCGAGCGTCGTGACCGCGATATCCGCCAGATAGCTATGGCCGGTCCGGAGCACCTTGAGCTTGTGCATCAGCGCGTTGACGGCGCTGATCCGTCGATCCTCCGCGGTGGGCGCCACGACCGGCTTATGGACGACCATATCGATGAGCCGCGCCTTCCAGCCCGGTCCCGATCCGATGAACTCGGGATCAGCGTCGAGATGCAGTCGGTCGACGACATCGAGCGCGACATGCTGGGACTTCAGAATCTCGATCTGGCTCTCGATCACCGACGGATCGATGAGCGGCTCCGAGCTTATCTGCGAGGGTGAGGGCGGCGTCTGCTTGGTGTCGGTCATCAGTACGGCGGTGGCCGTATAGGAGTCAGGCGTGACGATCAGATAGGCGATGGCCAGCCCCAGACAGGCCGCCACGGAGACCAGGATGATGCGCCCGCGTCGTCGCGCCACGTCGATGAGAACGTGCAGATCCAACCGGTGCTCGTCCGCCGCGCCGCCGACAGTGGAGCGGGTCTGGTGCATCAGTTCCGAAACGACGTTCATATCAGGGACCTTTCAACGGGTAAGACGGCAAGTCTCAGGTGCCGATATGATTTGAATTTCGAACGTCAGTTTCGACCTGGCATGGAGCGGCTCTACACACGCGCTATGTGTCGCTACATTATTTATATCATAGGTAAACCAATCATGGATTCCCATCCATCACCATAGAATCGCGTGGCCGGAGTATTTCCAACTAGACGGCATAGGAAACACGGGAATTTATTGTTCCGGCAGCAGATAGATCGTGGCCCTGTTGGTCCACATGACACCCGAGGCGCTCGGGCGCTGTTGCCTCGGACGATACCAGCGCACGTGTCGAACCGAGCCACACCCGCTCGCTAGTCGTTATGGTGCACTGCATATAGAACGTCAGGGAATCTGTAAACACCCCCCGCCGGCATTTTTTGCTTTCCTGGCTGTATATTCCGTCTCGGCTTAAACAATTGGCAGTGCACAGTGTGAAATCACACAGAAAATGAGGCAAAAAATTGGCAGTCTGCCAAAACTTAATCACAATGATCTTCGTGAAAGCAGTTGGTTGGGGTTCATTCTACGTTCATATTCCCAGCATACCTTATTCGCAGGAGCGACGGGGGGCGCAATTACGCGAAAAAAATTGAGCAACGCTGGAACCAACGACGGGAATTGCGGTTAACGCAGCGTTTGCGAGCGGCCATGCTGCAGTGCAATATCGCAGCTGGCGACCGCAAGACGCCAGCCAGGCCATGATCGATCGATGTTCGGAGCGACGGACGATGACATTCAAACATGCCTTTTTTGACAGCCCGCAAGACATCAGGTCCGTGAACGCCAGAACATCGAATCCCTTTCCGCGGCGCGTTCCGGGATCGATCAAGCCCGATGAAGTGTCAGGCGGTGCAATTGTTCGAGCTCGCGACAACGGTGTCGTCGAGCCGGCGCGGGAACACAGCGTGGCTTCGGCCGGCCTCAAGAGGGCATTCGACTTCACCTTCGCCGCGCTGTTCATCGTGGCTCTGATCCCGGCGTTTGTGCTGATCGCGGCGCTCATCAAGAGCACCTCCAGCGGCGGCATATTGTTTCGCCAGAAGCGCTACGGGGCGGATGGCCGATTGTTCGAGATCTGGAAATTCAGGACCATGTATCTTTCGCTCGGCGATCAGAACGGCGTGAAACAGACCACGGAGAACGATCCTCGGGTGACGCCCTTCGGCCGATTCCTGAGACGGACGAGCCTCGATGAATTGCCGCAGATGTTCAACGTGCTGAGAGGGGAGATGTCGCTGATCGGACCTCGCCCGCATGTACCGGGCATGCTCGCCGGCGGCGTGCTTTACGAGGAACTCGTCCCCGTCTACCACCAGCGCCATGCCATACGGCCCGGAATTACCGGTTTGGCTCAGGTGTCGGGCTACCGCGGTGCCACGGAAGACCCCGAGCTCGCCAGAGGCCGCGTCCATTACGATCTGATCTACATCCAAAGCTGGTCGTTTTGGCTCGACATCAAGATACTCGTACTCACGGTTTGGCGGGAACTGAAGGGGGGAACCGGCATCTGAGCCAGGTTCCTCGACTGCCGGCGTTGCCGAGCTCTGCCTCCGGTATCCCATCCTCCGCCGGCTCGTTTTTTGCGGCCGGTGCGAACCCGGCGCGTCCCGATCCAGCATTGAAGGCCCGCATATGCGCCATAGTCCGTCGTCGTCCTATTCCCGCAGGCATCTCGGCACCGCATTAACCTGCGCGCTGCTCTTCGGCTCCTGTTCTCCCGGTTGGGCGGATTATAAGATCGCCGCCGGCGACATGCTGAGCTTTTCGGTCGCGGGCCTGCCGGATCTGGCCGCCAAGAGCTCGGTCGATATCGATGGCGCAGCGACGATTCCCCTTCTGGGGCAGGTTCCGGTCGCCGGTCTGAGCGTCGAGGACGCCCTCGCCAAGATCCGTGCGGCGCTGCCGGGCAAGGAATTTCATCGTCGCACGGCTGATGGGCGGGAGTTTCCGGTGATCATATCGCCGGACGAGATCGGCCTGACGATTTTGGAATATCGGCCCGTCTATCTGAACGGCGACGTCGCCCATCCGGGATCGGAAGCCTATCGCCCCGGCCTGACGGTTCGCCAGGCCGTCGCGCTCGCGGGTGGATACGATGTTCTTCGGTTCAAGCTGGACAATCCGTTCCTGCAGCTGTCCGACCTGACCAGCACCTACAACACCCTGTGGATCGACTACGCCAAGCAGCAGGTCTTGCTGGCGCGGATTCGGGCGGAACTCGACGGCAAATCGGCGATCGACGCCAAGGCGGTGATCGGCACCCCGGTCGCCGCGAGCCTGACCCGTGAGATCGTCGACAATCAGGCAAGCCAATTGGCGGTGCGAAACGCGGATTTCGTCAAGGAGCAGGCCTACCTGCGGAATGCCGCGGCCAAAGAGAGCGACCGTGCCAGCATCCTCAGCCAGCAACAGGTCAAGGAACAGGACGGGGTCAAGGCGGACGAAGCGGATTTCGAACGCTACACGGCCCTTTACAAGAAGGGGGCGGTCGCGCTCCCCGGCCTGGCGGATGCCCGCCGGACCGTGCTGCTCTCCTCGACGCGCGCGCTCCAGACTACCGCCCTCCTCGATACCGTCGAGCGTGAGGAGCAGGATCTGAGCTGGAAGCTCGAGAGCACCGGGAACACCCGTCGGATCCGGCTTCTCCAGGAGCTTCAGGACGCGAACACCTCCCTGGCCGGCACGCGCGCCCAGCTTCAGGCCGTCAGCGACAAGCTGCGATATACGGGGATGGTCAAGTCGCAACTGGTGAGAGGTGACGACAGCCGGCCAAAAGTCACCATCGTACGAAGCGTGGACGGTAAGCAGGTCGACGTCGGCGCAAGCGTCGATACGGAATTGCAGCCGGGCGACACGGTCGAGATCGCCTTGCAGATGGTCGAGCCCTTGGCCGCATCGCAATGAGCCAAGACTCTTGCAACGGCGAAATCGACGATCGATATTTGACCAGTCCGCAGCTGCTCATGACATCGATCTTATCTAGACATTTTATTTGCTACAATAATACTGAGCCACCAATCTCGCAGAAGGCAGGCGAGGTCCACCGCCGACGGGTTTTCTTGGTCCGCTCCGGGTCGGTTCAACTCGTCTAGCCCGAGACTTCATCCGCGCCGCACCAATCAAAAATGGTGAGCGCCATCACCTTGATCGAGGTGATGTAATCTTCGATGGAGACATATTCGTCGTTCGAATGCATCACGGCTGTCGATCCCGGCCCGAAGATCACGGTCGGGGTCCCGCCATAGCTGTTGAGGAACCGCGTATCCGCAGCACCCTGGCGGCCGCTGATCTCGGGATCGCGCCCGGTGATCTCCTTATAGGTCTTGCACAGGGTCTCGACGATCGCGTGATCGCGCGGGATCTCGGAGGCCTCCGCGTCATAACCGACGAACCGCACGATCGGCGGATGGTCCTTCATCCATGGATCCTGGGCGGCGAGCTGCGCGATCTGCTCGACGAGGCTCCGCTTCACGCCTTCGTGGTCCTCGCCCGGAACGGTTCCGATGCTGCCCTTCAACAAAGCGCTGGCCGGGAAGGCGCTCGGATAATTGCCGGCCGAGAAGCTGCCGATCATGCAGGGCATGGAATCGAGGGCATTGGGATAGAGGGGGTGGGACACGGTGGCGATGCGCTTCGCCTCGAGCGCGTTCACGGCTTCGACGATCTTGTTGCCGAGTTCGATGCCGCTGATGCCGTCGTAGCGCTTCTGAATGCCGACGGGTTTCCCATGCACCTCGATTTCGAACCAGATCCGTCCGATACACGCCGGTTGCACCGCAAGATCGCTCGTCTCGCCGGATATGCCCGCGTCGGCCTTGTAACCCCGGATCACCGTATCGAGCGTTCCATGGCCGCTGACTTCCTCGTCGATGACGATGTTGATATGGACGTCGCCCCGGGGCGTAAGCCCTGCCGCTTTCATGAATTCCACCGCCATGATGTGGCTGGCGACGCCGCTCTTCATGTCGGCCGAACCGCGCCCGTAGATGCGACCGTCCTTGATGGTCGCGGACCAGGGATCATCGCTCCATCCCTCCCCGCCGCCGACCGGAATCACATCCGTATGGCCGTTCAACAGGAGCGAACGGCCATGATCGGAGCCCTTGAGGGTCGCCACGATGTTCGGTCGTCCCTCGTAACCCCGGCTCACCGGCCGGTAACCGGGGTGCGTCTTCAACTCCTCCCAATCGGTCTCCCACATGTCGACGTCGAGCCCGATCATCGTCAGGTAGCCGGAGAGGAACGTCTGGATCGCCGCCTCGTCGCCGGTCACGCTCGGGATCGAGATCATCGTCCTGAGGAAATCGATGGCCTTGTCGCGGTTTCCGTCAATCGTATCCAGCAATCTGCGGCGTGAGTGATCCGTGCCCATAGATTTCTCCAAACCTGAAGCCGGAGCCGTCGTGGCCCCGATCATGTGCGTCTTGCCGGCGAGCCGGCGCGATGCCTACCCGCCGAGGTAGGCCTGCCTTATGTGTCCGTCCTCGATGAGCGCCTGGCCTACCCCGTCCTTCACGATGGTGCCCGATTCCAACAGGTAGGCGTGATCGCACATGTCGAGGGCCGAATAGGCATTCTGCTCGACCATCAGGACGGTCGTCCCGGCGTCGCGAATACCGGAAATGATCTCGAACACCCGGTCGACGATATTGGGTGCCAGTCCGAGCGAGGGTTCATCGAAGAGGATGAGCTTCGGCTTCGACATGATGGCCCGGCTGATCGCCAGCATCTGCTGCTCGCCGCCCGACAGCGTTCCCGCCACCTGCCGGCGGCGTTCCGCCAGCCGGGGGAAGCGGTCGAAGACGTGCTCCCGGTCGGCCAGGATCTCGTTGTGATCGGCGCGCAGATAGGCACCCATGTCGAGGTTCTCCTCGACCGTCATATGGGCGAAGATGCGCCGCCCTTCGGGGCAGTGCGCGATGCCGCGGGCCAGCCTTTCGCGCGCCGAGCAGCGGGTGATGTCATGGCCTTCGAACAGCATGCGGCCGGCGGTCACCGGCAGCAGGCCGGAGATCGCCCGCAGCGTCGTGCTCTTGCCAGCGCCGTTGGCGCCGATCAGGGCCACCAGCTGCCCCTTCGCGACCGACAGCGAGACCCCTTTGAGCGCTTTGACCTTCCCGTAGCAGCAGACGAGATCGCTGATCTCAAGCACGTTTCCTGGCTCCCTGCCCGAGATAAGCGCGAATCACGTCCGGGTTCCCCTGAATCGCCGCAGGCGGTCCCTCGGCGATGATCCGACCGTAGTTCAACACCACGATCCGGTCGGACACGCCCATCACCATCGGCATGTCGTGTTCGACGAGCAGGATGGAGATCCCAAGCTCACGCACGCGCCCGATGAGCTTCATGAAACGCTGCGTTTCGGACGGGTTCATGCCCGAGACCGGCTCGTCCAGCAGCAGCATGGAGGGCTTGGCCGCCAGCGCGAGGGCGACCCCGAGGAGCCGCTGATCGCCATAGGGCAGCGAGCCCGCGAGCTCGTTCCGGCGATGGTCGATGCCGACCAGCCGCAGGATGTCGCCCGCTTCTTCCCTGAGTTCCCGCTCGGACGCCTTCTCGCGTGGCAGCGCCAGCAACGTGTCCCAGAGCGTCGAGCGACCGCGGCGATGCAGACCCGTCAGGACGTTGTCGAACACCGTACTGGCCTGGAACACGCTCGTGCGCTGGAAGGTCCGTACCAGGCCGAGAGCCGCAACCTCGTGGGGCTTGAGGCCTTTGAGGGAACGGCCGCGATACCGGACCTCGCCCTTGGTGGGGCGCATGAAGCCGGTGATCACGTTGAAGGCGGTCGTCTTGCCGGCGCCGTTCGGCCCGATGAGGCTCAGCACCTCGCCCTCGCGGACCGAAAACGTCATATCCGAGATGGCGATGAGGCCGCCGAAATGCACCGCGACATGTTCGATCGTCAGCGCCGGAGCGGCGGTGGAGACCAGAAAGGTCATGGCTGCTCCTGAGGCTTGACCTCTCCCGGCAGCGCGGACGATCCGTTCGAAGATCGCGAAAACCACCGCTCGATCGCCGGGACGATCCCCTGCGGCAGAACGAAGACGATCACGATCATCAGGACGCCGTAGAGGATCCACTGCAGTTCGGGCCCGGCAACCGCGCGAACCCCGACCGGGAAGAAGCCGAAGATGAGGCCTCCGACCACCGGGCCGGCGAGCGTACCCTTGCCCCCGGTGATCACCATGATCACCATGGTGACGGTGTATAGGAA
This sequence comes from Lichenihabitans sp., assembly GCA_965277115.1. Classification (GTDB taxonomy): domain Bacteria; phylum Pseudomonadota; class Alphaproteobacteria; order Rhizobiales; family Beijerinckiaceae; genus Lichenihabitans. Next base: position 293,839 of record CBDIBY010000010.1, read on the forward strand.
GGCGAAGACATCCGGGTCGATGATCTGCAGGTAATGGGCATAGAGGCTCCCGGCCGCACCGGCGATGGCGGCCGAGATCACGGCAGCGATCACCAGGTAATGCGTGACGTCGATGCCCATCGACATCGCCAGGGACTCGTTGTCCTTGAGGGCCATCATGGCGCGCCCGGCCCGGGAGCGAACGACCCGCCTGATCAGCACATAGGCCAGAATGCCGACCCCGAGCACCAGATAATAGTTCGGCACCTTGCCCCAGAAGGTCAGTTCGCCGAGACCCGGCAACCCGAGAGTGAACGGCGGAATGCCGGTCAGGGCGAGCGGCCCTTGCGTCAGTTCCACCCAATTGAGCGCGACGAGGCGCACGACTTCGGCGAAGCTGATCGCGACGATGACGAAATAGGCCCCGCGCACGCGAAACGAGAGCTTTCCGACGAGATAGCCGAAAACGCCGGCCACGATGGTTCCGATCACGAAACCCGACCAGACCGGCCACGGATCGTGCACGATGCGAAAGTCGCCGACGATGCCGATATCGAAGCCGAGCGACACGAGCGCGCTCGTATAGGCGCCGATGCCGAAGAAGGCGACGTGCCCCAGGCTGAGCTGGCCCGTATAGCCGAGCAACAGGTTCAGGCTCATGGCGGCAATCGTAAAGATCCCCGTCGTGATGAACGCGTTCAGGAGATATGGATCACGCAGCCACAGCGGAACGGACAGCAACGCCGCAACCGCGACGTAAGGAAGAAGACGTGTCATCCGATGCGCTCCGCGCGGGCGAACAGGCCGGTCGGCTTGAACAGCAGCACCGCGATGATGATCAGGAAGCCCATCGCGTCTCGATAGCCGGAGGAAATATAGCCGGCGCCTAATTCTTCGGCGAAGGCCAGGATGAAGCCGCCGAACGCAGCCCCGGTGATGTTGCCGAGCCCGCCGAGAATCACGATCGCGAAGGCTTTCAGCGAGGCCAGATCACCCATGCGTGGCGAGATCACGTAAACCGGCCCGAGCAGCGCGCCAGCCGCCGCCGCGAGGCTCGAGCCGAGGGCGAAGGTCGCCATGTAGATGGCCTGCACGTTGACGCCCATGAGGGAGGCGGTGTCCCGGTCCTGGAAGGTCGCCCGCATGGCCTTGCCGAGCTTGGTCCGATTGATCAGGACATAAGTTCCCGCGATGAGCAGAAGCGCGGCGGCGAAAACGAAAACCCGCAGCCAGGAGAGCGATACGGGGCCGAGCACCAACGGGCTTTCTGGAAAGGGCGTCGGCACCGATTTGGCGACCCCGCCCCAAAGAAGCTGCTCGCCGTTCTGCATGACGATCATGGCGCCGATCATGATCAGCATGGTCGTATCCATGTCGGCGTCGCGCATCGGCCGGAGCAGCACGAATTCGATCGCGGCGCCAAGCAGGCAGCCCGCCGCGATCGAGAAGATGATGGCGACGAAGAAATTGAGACCCAGCATCGAGCTGGCGAGAAATATCATGTATCCGCCGAAGGTGTATAATTCACCGTGGGCGAAGTTCACCACGCGCATGATCCCGAAGATCAAGGTCAGCCCGATACCCAGGAGCGCATAGGTGCCGCCAAGGATCAGGGCATTGGCGACATGCTGCAAGAACTCGGCCAAAACGTTCCTCACAAAGCGCGTTGCCTGCGACGGCCGGACCCGCCGAGGCGATTATTGCGGTCGCACACGGCGGATCGTTATATCCGCCGTGAATCCATGAAAACGAAACCGCTCAGCGCACCGCCATGCGATACGAAGCGTAGTCGCAATATCCCGTATGCCTGAGATCTTGCCGATCAAACCACCGGCTCGCCAATATCAATCGTTCACTATGCCTTCGGCTGCGTCGACTCATAGACGACGACCTTCAGCGGCTTCAGATCACCGGCATTGCACGGGTTCAAATCCTGAGGGCAATTCGACAGGACGAAAAGACAGTCCATTTCCGCCCGCAGGTCGACATAGTCTCCCGGCTTTGAAACCGGCTCCGCGATCGTCCAAGACCCATCATCCTTCACTGGGCAGTTCATGAAGAGGTTGAAGGACATCGGTACGTCCTCCCGCTTCAGGCCATATGGCTCGACCGCCGCGACGAAGTTCTCGACGCAACCGCGATGGTTGTCGACGCCGTATCGCACCTTGTCGATCTCCGCGTTGCAAGAGCCCGCCAGGAGGTCATGACGACCGCAGGTATCCGCGACGACCGTGAACATTGGATTTGACAGCTCTGAATATAACACATGACCTGTTGTTAGGTACACAGTGTGATTGAGCCTGATCGTGTTCGAAATCCAGAACTTTTCCGCTAAGTTGCTCGAATTGAACGCAACGATATCGCCGACCTGTCGACCCTCGAGGTCGATTATTCGAACGACTTGGCCTTTTTTGACATCGGAAGCAAGCTTGCCTCTTGGAGGCACGACGGTCTCATCGACAATGCGACCGACGAGTTGAGGAGAATCGATAGAGGTTGGCATCACACGCTCCAGGGGAAATGGAATAAACAGGCAAGAAAGTCTTGCGAACCGTGTCACGTTTCGCGGGTCTTCGCCTGCCAATCGCCGCACCATCCGGCCTTTGTCCGAGATCTAACGCCCTACAGCATGGCGCCGAAAAGTCGGCACGGGTTTTCGGATGACATCATGCTCTAGCGTATTGAACTCGATCACGTTCATGATTTTGGATCGACGCGATCCAAAATCATCGTGATCTAAGACACTCGTCACAGTCTTGACATGACCACTTTACCGTCTTCGACCTTGACCAGGTAGATGCTAGGCTTGCTTTGGCCGCTCTCTTTTCCGGCAGGACCTTCTTTGGAGAATTTTATCTCGCCGTTCATGCCCTTGATGTCAACCTTCCACAATGCCTCCGCGATAGAGGACGGGTCAGCCTTCCCGGCTTTTTCGATCGCCGCCGCTATGGTGCGTATCCCGTCGTAGCCCCTGTAGCTTTCGGTCAAGCCGGCAAACGGATAGCCCCGCTTTTTCCATTCCCCGATAAAGTATTTCGCCGCCTCCGGATTATAGGCCTCGTCCGGGAACCACGGAAGAAACGCCACGAGATGCATGGTGTTGTTTGCCGCAGCGCCAGCCTGTTCCACCAGCTGATCGGGATTCGTGGAGCCTCCGGTGGTGATGATCTGCTTCTTGAGGCCGAGCGCCGCCGCCTCCTTGCAAATCAGGGTCAGCTGTTCGACCTCTGCGGTGACGATCAGAGTATCCGCATCGGAAGCTTTGATCTTGTCCAGTTGCGCGCCCATGTCTTGCGCGTCCTGGTCCATGGTCTCGACCAACCCGATCTTGACACCCTGGTCTTTCAAGACCTTGCCGAAGTCAGTGGCCGCGCCGCGACCCCAATCGTTATTGATGCCCAGGAAGTCGACCTTTTTGATGTGGAGCTTGGACACCATCGGGGCGAAGGCTTCGGCTTCCACCGACGACGGCGGCGCGATGCGGAACACGTAAGCGTTGCCGAGCTTCGTGATCTTGCCCGAAGAGGATGTTTCGACCAGCATCGGCACCTGATACTGCGTCAGCTTGGGCATCACCGCCAACGTGAGGCTGGAGCCCCACGCGCCCATCATGACCGGCACCTTGTCGCCCGTGATCAGCTTCTCCGCGACGGCGGCAGCCTCCGTAGGGTTGCTCTTGTTGTCTTCGATCACAAGATCGAGCTTGCCGCCGAGCACGCCGCCCTTGGCGTTGATTTCGTCGGCCGCGATCTTGGCGCCGTTGACCACGTAAGTGCCCGAGGCCGCGAACGGCCCGGTCAGAGGCTCGTCGACGCCGATCTTGACATCGGCCGCCGCCGCCTTGCCGGCGACCCCCGCCGCGAGGACGAGAGCGAGAGCGGTGCGTGCGAACAGGTGATTGCGTTTGATCATGCGTTTCCTCCATGAAAGCTGGGCCTTGGGCCGGATGCGCGCTTCTGAATTCGACGCCGACATGCAGACGGAGCAGATATTTGCTGCTCCGCGTTCCCGCCTCTGCGCCGCGTCTTTGCGAGACACCAAATCAGGGAACGCGCAGTCGTCGCCGAGCGGGCGAGCTAATCCAGTTATTGTTCTATGTTTAGTATGTTAATACAAGCGGATTTTTACGAACCCGCTCGGGACTCGCTTCGGCACCGCCCTCGTCGTCCGGGAGGTGCGCGAGAGGCCACATGTACGGGCGTCCGGACGCGGCCTCGATGCGAACGACCTCATGGCCCCAATGGAGGCGGAACTCCGCGAACCGCGCCGCGGCCGCGCTCAGGCCGCTTTGAGGCGCGGGATGATGTCGCGGGCGATCGTCTCGACCTGATCCATCCTGTATTTGTAGGGAACGAAGATGATCTTCTGCACACCCATGGCCTGATGGGCCTTGAGCTGCTCGACGCACTCGTCCACCGAGCCCATGATGGCGCTTTCCCGGGTGCAATCGCTGTAAGCCGGGAAATCCCATTCCTTGTTGAGCCAGTCCATCATCTCGTCGCGCACGGCATCCTTCGACGGCCCGACCATGATCGGCAGCTGCGAGCCGTTCATCAGCTTGTCCGGATCCTTGCCGGCATCGACCGCGTAGCTGCGGATCTTCTGCCAGGATTTGGCGAAGTCCTCCGCGCGATAGAAATAGGTGAGCCATCCGCCGACCGTCGCGGCACGTTGCAGCACCTTGTCGACATAGCCGCCGATCAGGATCGGGATGGCGGGCTCCTGGACCGGCTTCGGATACATGACGGCGGCGGACAATTTGTGGTTCATGTATTCGCCGTCGACCTTCTTCTCGGTCCACAGGCGGTTCAAGATCTCGAGGTTCTCGTCCATGATCTTGCCGCGTTTGTCGAACGGGATGCCTGCCGCGTCGAACTCGCGCTTGTACCAGCCGGATGCCATGCCCATCAGCATCCGGCCGTCCGACAGCTGGTCCATGCTGGAGAGTTGCTTGGCGAGCAGCACCGGATTGCGCAGCGTCAGCACCAGAATGCCGGTGCCGAGTTTGATGCGCCTGGTCCGTGCCGCGATGGCGGTCAGGATCGTGAGCGAATCGATGATCGGGAAATTGGGCTCGACGCCGAGCAGCATGTGGTCCCAGACCCAGACCGAATCGTAGCCGAGCTCTTCGACCCGCACGCCATACTCGACGAGCCCCTTGGCATCCGGCATCTCCGGAAAGGCGGTGAAATTGCGAGCCGCGATTCCGAATGTCTTGGTGAGCATCGTCATGGATTTCCTCCGCACGGCTGTTTCAGGCCGTGAATAGCTTTTGCGGATCGAGCAGTCTGAGCGTGGCGAGTTCCTGCTGTGTCGGCGGCTCCGTCACCGACACGTCGTCGTCGAACAGAAGCTCGAAGCCGGTATTGTCCTGAACCTGGTCACGGGTGACGCCCGGGTTCAGCGCCATGACCTTCATCCGCCGAAGCTCGTCCTCGAAGGAGAAGACGGCGAGTTCGGTCACGACCCTGAACATGCCGCCGGAGGGCAGACCGGCCTCGGCCCGGCTCTCGCGGCCGTGCAGGAATCCGGGGCTCGTGACGAAATCGACCTTTTCGACGAAGCGGCGCTTCTCGTGTTTCATCGCCACGATCATGCTGGCGAGGCTCGATATGTCGTTGCCCCCGCCGGTGCCGGGCAGCCGGGTTTTGGGATTTTCGGGGTCGCCGATGAAGGATGAATTCAGGTTGCCATATCGGTCGATCTGGGCGCCGCCCATGAAGCCGACGTCGACGTAGCCGCGCTGAAGCAGAAGCAGCACGTCGGCGCTGCCGAGCACCATATTGGCCCGCTTGGTGCAGCGCTGATCGTTGGTGGAGGGGGGAAGCTTGCCGGGCTCGACGAATGCGCCCACCACGCCCCCCTCGAACAGAATGGTCAGCCCGGGGCAGCGAAGCCGCTGCGCCAGCGTCGCGGCGAGGAGCGGAACGCCCACGCCGGCGAACACCACCTGGCCGTCGCGGAGCTGCCTTGCGCTGAGGACGGCCAGAAGTTCGGAGGTCGTGTGGCAAGCAGCCTCAGTCATTGTAGATGCTCCTGCCCCGCTGGCTGGCTTCGAGAAGCTCCTCCATGCCGATGAGCGACAGATAGTCGGCCCAGGATTTCGGCCCGTGGACGTAGCGTTCCAGATAGCGCCGCATTCCGTCGACCGGCTCCTTGTTGACCTGCGCCACATAGGCCTCCATGTGCCGCATCATGGGTTCGTAGAGGCCGAAACATTCATGGGGCGCCGACCCGTAGGGCACCTCGACCACGGCATCGACGCAAAAGAACGGGATCTTGGTCTGATCGGGCGCCCGGCGGATCTGATCGTTGGATACGATACGTTCCGTCGTGAGGATCACCCGGTTCGCGGCCATCGCAAGATCGATGTCCATGAACTGCAGGCCGTCCATCTGGGCGTTGCCGTAGGCGTCGCAGCGCTGCACGTGGATCAGCGCGACATCGGGATTGAGCGCCGGGACGAGCAGCAGCGTTTCGCCCGTGAACGGGCATGTGATCTGCTTGGCCTCGGGCCGGATCCGGGCGACATCGGAGCCGAGCATCGAGCGGATCGGCAAGAACGGAATGCCCATGGCCCCGGCCCGAAACCGCATGCCCATCGCCATGTGGCTCCATTCGTCATAACGGGCCGCGCCCGCCTCGACGTGATGCCGCATGACCTTGGACAGGCCCCAGAGAATGCCCTGGGCGAACCAGCTCGTCGCGATGTGCTTCGAAATGCCGGAACCGAACAGCAGGTCGCCGTCGGTCGAAACGATGCTGCGGGAGCATGACAGGTCCTTTTTCCCGCTGCGGATGAGCTGCCAGATCATGGCCATCGGGGTGCGCGACATGGTCGAACCGCCGATGCCGACGCTCGCGCCGTCCTGCACGAAAGAGGCGGCCTCCTCCAGGCTCACGACCTTCTCGCGCAAACTCCTGTCGCGCCGCGCCAGACTGTCCCGTAACCGCGCATAGGGCTGAACGCCGCCTCGATCCACTTCCACCCTATTCCTCCGGTCGATCCTGTCGAACGTTCGATTCCCCAGGCGCGGACCCGCTTCGGACGAGCTTCGCGACGCATTGTAATTCATACTATTATTAGTACAATAGGATATCTCGATTTCGTCGAATTTTTCTTATCAGCCCGCCCGGCCGGTGGCAGGGGTGGACGACGGCGCCCACTCGCGGCTCACGGCTGTGAAGGATCGCTCCCGCTGCCGCTCGGGCGCGTCCGCGTAGGTCGTCGTGCGTTGCCGTGGCGTGCGTCCGGCCGCGCGGATGATCGCCTCCATGGTCTGTGGCACCATTTCCTGGCCGTGGCTGGCGCCGGCGGCGCGGGAGATGCTTTCGTCCATCAACGTCCCGCCGAGGTCGTTGACGCCGGCCGCGAGGCACAGCCTGAGGCCCTGCGGACCGAGCTTCACCCAGGAGGCCTGGATGTTGCGGATATGCGGATGCAGGGCGAGGCGCGCCACGGCGTGCATAAGGATTGCCTCGCGGAAGGTGGGGCCGCGCCGCGCCCGCCCTTTAAGATAGATCGGCGCCTCCATGTGGACGAAAGGCAGGGGCACGAATTCCGTGAACCCACCCGTCTCGGCCTGCAGGTCCCGGACGCGCATGAGATGCCGGGCCCAGTGCTCGTAGCGCTCGATATGGCCGAACATGATCGTGGCGGTGGTGCGAAAGCCGATGCGATGCGCCGTGCGCATGACATCGAGCCACTCGGCCGTCGAGATCTTGTCGGCGCAGAGCGTGGCCCGGACCTCATCGTCGAGAATCTCGGCCGCGGTTCCGGGCAGCGTGCCGAGACCGGCCCGCTTGAGGTCGACGAGAAAATCGGCGACCGGAATCCCGAGGGTCTTGGCACCCTGATACACTTCGAGCGGCGAGAAGGCGTGAATGTGAATGTCGGGCACGGCCGTCTTCACCGTCCCGCAGATCTCCAGATATTTTCGGCCCGTGTAGGACGGATGGATGCCGCCCTGCATGCAGACCTCGGTGGCGCCCCGCGCCCAGGCCTGGCCGACGCGATCGGCGATCTCCTGGTCCGGCAGGTCATAGGGCCGACCGCGCAGGTTCTCGCTCAGCTTGCCTTTGGAGAAGGCGCAGAACTGGCACTTGAAGTAGCAGACGTTGGTGTAGTTGATGTTGCGGGTGACGACATAGCTGACCGTATCGCCGCTGACGGCCCGGCGCAGGTCGTCGGCGGCCCGGCAAACGGCGGAAAAATCGTCGCCGCGCGCCCGGAACAGGGTCACGATGTCGGCCTCTTGGAGGGTGGTGCCGCGCTGCGCTTCGGCAAGCACGCGCGCGAGCCGGCCCGTGACGGATTTGCCGGGCGTCTTTCTCACCTGGGCGACGTCGGGCGCCGGTGGGGCGGCCGTGCTGCCGGGGCACCAATCCTCCAGGCGGGGGGCGCCATCCCCGTCGGTGCCGTCGAGCAGGGCGGTCCGCAGGCTCGCATCGACCCAGCGCGACGGATGGCGGGCAAATTCGGGGTAGATCGCCAGCCGTTCGACGAGGTCCTTGCCGGCTGCCCGGGTGGCGGCTTCGAGGACGCGCAGATGCGGCCAGGGCGCCTCCGGATTGACGTGATCGGGGGTGATCGGGGAGACGCCGCCCCAATCGTTGATGCCTGCGCTCACCAGCCGCCCGAGGCCTTCGGGCGAAAGATTGGGCGGTGCCTGAATGTTCATCTCGGGCTCGAACAGCAGCCGCGCCACCGCGATGGTCCAGGCATGGTCCTCGAGGCTCGGCGGCGCCACGGCCTCCATCCGGGTTCCGGGCTTCGGCCGGAAGTTCTGGACGATGATCTCCTGGATATGGCCATAGGCGTCGTTGAGGTCGCGCAGCGCGAGAAGCGACAGGATCCGTTCGGCCCTGGTTTCTCCGATGCCGATCAGGATGCCGGAGGTGAACGGCACCGCCTGCTCGCCCGCCAGGCGGATCGTCTCCAGGCGCGCTGCGGGATGCTTGTCGGGCGAGCCGTGATGCGGGGCGCCTTTTTCGAGCAACCGCTCGGATATGCTTTCCAGCATGATTCCCTGCGACACGGATGCGCGCCGCAAAGCGGCCACGTCCGCGGCCGTCATCAGGCCGGGATTGACATGCGGCAGCAGCCCGGTTTCGCGAAAGACCAGCTCCGCCGCCGCCGCAAGATAGGACAGCGTCGTCGGATGGCCGAGACGATCCAATTCCGCGCGGACCGAGCGATAGCGCAGCTCCGGCTTGTCCCCGAGCGTGAACAGCGCTTCCTTGCAGCCGGCCTCCTGCCCGGCGCGGGCGATCGCCAACACCTCCTCGAGCGGCAGATAGGCGCGTTCGCCGGGGCGCGGCGGATGCGCGAAAGTGCAGTAGTGGCAGACGTCGCGGCAGAGCTGAGTGAGCGGGATGAATACCTTGCGCGAGTAGGAGATATGCTGGCCGTGGGCGTGATCGCGCCGGCAGGCGGCCGCGTCCAGCAACGGCGCCATATCGGCGATGTCGACGAGCGCAAGGGCTTCGGGGGCCGTGAGGCGTCGATCGGCCGGGAGGGTCTGGATCAGGGCTGCGACACTCATGTCAGTTCGGGCCTCCCGAGCGAATCAGTGCGGGGCGGCCCAGCCGGGTCGCCACATCGAAGTCACGGAGAAGGGCACGCGTTCGCGTCGGCGCGCTTCGCGCCAGCTGAACCAGGAGGTCGCGCGGATGATCGACATCATGCCCGATGCCGTCCAGCCTGAGAACGACCGGATCGATCCCCCGCGCGCGCGCGGCCGCGACATGCCTGGCGAAGCTGTCGTCACCGAAACACGGATCGACGAGGCCGGGCGGCGCCACGGCGATGAGATTGGTGCCGCCGTCTCCGGAGGCCGGGACAAGGACGATCCTTCCGGCGGCGAGCGCGGCGAGGACCGCTCGCAGTTCATCGGCGGTCGCGAGCGGCACGTCGGCCGGCAGAATCACGGCCCCTCCCCTGCCCTCCGCCACGAGCAGGTTTGCGGCTTGGGCCACGGCCGCGTTGATCCCCGCCTCGGAGGCATCGCGGAGGACCCCGGCGCCCTGAGCCGCGGCAAGCCGCGCCACATCGGGATCGGCCGTGACGACCAGGATCGCCGAGATCGCCTCGACGCCCCGCACGGCATCAAAGACATCGAGGAGCATCGCCCTGGCAAGACGCCTCCGCTCCGGCGACGTCAGCACGCAACCAAGCCGGCTCTTGGCCAAGGCGAGGCGCTTGACGGGAAGCACGGCCCATATATCTGGACATGCGGTCTGCCGGATCATGCGCGGCGGCCTGCCCGCCTGGCAGCGCCGGCGTCGCGAAGGCGATCCGCGAACCACAACGTCTGGCGGGCGAGCGCCTCGCGGTCCGCCATGTCGCGCATGAGGATCCCGGTGGCGAAGGACGCGACGCCCGGATCGTCCAGGCCGTCCGCGTCGGCAGTGTCGATCACCAGGCCGTCGATCAGGCCCTCATAGTGCTTCGCGATGGCCCTGGAGGTCGCCGGAACGCCGAGTTCGGCCATGATCTTCGCGGTCGGCCCTTTGACAGCCTTGCCGCCGATGATGGGCGATACCGCGACGACGGGCGCCGCCACCGCGGCAAGCGCTCGCGACAGGTCTGGAACCGCGAGGATCGGATCGACGCTGAGGTATGGGTTCGAAGGGCAGACCACGACGGCCCGCAACGACGGATCGGACAAAGCGGCCAGGACGGCCTGAGACGGTCGGGCCGCCGCGGCGCCTTCGAACGCGAGGGCGCGAACCGCCGGTTCGCACCGATGTTCCACGAAATAGCGCTGAAACGGCAATGATCCGCGATCGGTCACGACCATGGTGCGCACGGGATCGTCGCTCATCGGCAGAATCCTGGCCCGGATCCCGAAGCGGCTGGCGACCGAAGCTACAACCTCGGTCAGCGTTTCGCCCGCGCGGAGCCGGCGCGTCCGCTCGACATGGAGCGCGAGGTCACGGTCACCGAGCCGGAACCATGTCTCGCCGCCCATGCTCGCGAGAGCGTCCATGAAAGCCCAGGACTCTCCGGCCCGGCCCCAGCCGCGCTCCTCGTCGCTCAGGCCGCCGAGCGTGTAGAGGACCGTGTCGATATCGGGCGAGATCATCAGCCCGAGATGCTCGAAGTCGTCGCCCGTATTGACCACGACGCCAAGGTCCGGCCCGAGCACACGCTCGAGGCCCAGGGCGAGCTTGGCGCCGCCCACGCCGCCGCAGATCGCCACGACCGGACCTTGCGCGGCCGTTCTGTCCTCGGTCATCGGAACATGTCCCGTTCGCGGGGCCGGATCAGCGCGGAGGCCGGACGGGCCGGGGCCCGGCTGACGAATCCGCGCACATGGACGACGGGAAGGCCCTCGTCGCCCTGACCCATCACGAGCGAGGCCGCAGCCGCGATCTCGTCGGCTATGGCGCTCTCGGTGACCCGCATCGGCCGGCCGAAAAGGTCCGGCACGCCGACGAGATCCACCAGCGAGGGCACGCCGGCGGCCCCCAATGCCACCCCGACGACGCCGTTGCGCCAGGGGCGGCCGAAGCTGTCGTTGATGACGACGCCGATCTCGACGCCATCCCGGTCGAGGCGCCGCTTGAGTTCGGCCGCCGACGCATCCGGATCGCACGGCAGCAGGAGCACGCGCGGCCCGTCCTCGTCCTGCGCGATATTGGATTCGTCTATGCCGGCATTGGCCATCACGAAGCCGAGCTTATGCGCCACGACAAGGACATGTTCGCGCCGACGCACCACCTCGGTCGATTCGCAAAGCATCGCCTGGACATGGCGCGGGTCCTTTAGAACCTCTTCCGCAAGCGCCTGTGCTTCGGACGAGGGGGTGATATCGGCAAGCCGAACGTAGCGCCCCTCGGCCTTGGAGACGATCTTCTGCGCCAGCACCAGGATGTCGCCGGAGATCAGATCGAGGCCGACCGCCACCATCGCCTCGACGATCAAGGCCGCGATATCGTCCCCCGGCTCGACGAGCGGGATGCCAGGTATCGCGGTGAGGCAAAGCGATTTCATCAGGCCGGGCGTGCGTTCGAAGGTGGCACCTCCAGGCCGGTGATGCGGATCCCGGCGCCTGAAACCTTGTAGCGCCGATTGATGCCGATCAGGATGGAGGTCAGCGCTTCGGCCGCTGCGGAATTGGCCAGCACCCCGGCGTCGATGCCGCGGGTCGCCACGTCGTCGGCGAGGCGCATCACCAGCTCCCGCGCCGCCTTGTCGTCGCCGAAGACCAGCACGTCGCAATCGGCGCGACCGCCGGCATGAAGTTTGGTGGCGCCGACATTGTGGAAGGCCGAAACGACCCGCACGCCCTCACCCAAGATGATCTGCGCGATCCTGGCGGCCGAGCCTTCCTTGGGAAGCTGCACCGTCGACACTTTCGGGGGCACGAGCGGAACCGCCGCGTCGACCACGATCTTTCCTTGCGCCGCCTCGCGGATCTCGAACAGCGTCGCCTCATGACTGGAGAACGGAACCGCGAGCACAATGACGTCAGCAGCCCGCGCGGCCGCGACATTGTCCGCTCCCTCGGCCAAGCCGCCGAGCTTCAAGGCAAGCGCCTCGGCCTTCGCGGCCGACCGCGACCCGATCACCACCTTGTAGCCCGCCGCCGACCACCGGGCCGCGAGTCCTGACCCGAGATCGCCGGTCCCACCGATGATCGCAATCGTGGGCTTTGCATCCGTGGTCACGATCGTCCTCCGCTTCTGGTCTTGTTCAGGTCAGAACGCATGACCCGCGTCATCGCCGCCGTCATTTTGGCGAAATATCTCGACCGGCTCCTTGCCGAGTTGCGGAGCCGCGTCGGACGATCGTCCGCTTTCGGCACGAGCGCGATCATAAGGTACTATTTATAGTAAGACAATATCTTTTGCCAAATCGCCCCTGCGTGCTGTGTTCATCGCCTGCGGACGAGCTTGCGCCAAAGCGTCTTGGCGCGCGCGGCCAGCACCGACAGCGTGAGCGAGCCGGCGTTCAGTTCGGTCATGGCGGCGGGCGCGCTGACGTCGCCGCCAAGGCGCGCGGCAAGGTTTTGCGCAAAAACGGCGGTGAGCCGGCCGGCGACATCCTGCACGATGCCGGCCCGCCCGAACTGGGCCAGCATGCCGGTCAACGTGTAGCCGACGGTGACCTCGACACGCGTTGCGGCGCCGCTCTCGATCGCGATCAGACGATAGCGTATCTCGCCCCTGGTCGCCGAATTGCTGCGGGCGTCGCGGCCATAGCCCTGAATGCGTCCGGCATAGGCGGCCTCGTCCCGTTCGATGTCGGCGGCGCCGCGGAACTCGGCCGAGATCGGACCGACCTTGATCCGGATCTGCCCTTCCACATGGTCCGGCGTAGGCGTTGCGCTCAATGACGTCCCCGGCAGGCAGGAGGCAACCTCCGCCACGCGACCGAAGAAATCCCACACCACGTCGCGCCGGAAGCGGACGGTCAGCGACTGATCGAAGGAGGCTTGCGGCTTCCAATTGGGGTCGATGGCCGGAGCCTTGACCTGCACGCCGGCCGGAGGCAAGGCCGCCCGCGCCGCCCTGGCCGGAGCGGCGGCCGGACGCACGTCGGGCGTGGGCTCATGGCTCGATCCGACCGGCCCCAGGCCGACCCGCTCGCCGCCGAGAACCGCCGCGATGCCGTCGCGCCGCCGCTCGGCGATGACGGCCTGCACGGCCCGAACGATGCCGACATAGCCGGTACATCGGCACAGGTTGCCGCTCATCGCGACGCGGATCGCCTGTTCGTCCGGCTCCGCCAGCCGCACCACGAGGTCGCGTGCCGAGACCAGCATACCGGGCGTGCAATAGCCGCATTGCAGGGCGTGTTCGCGGGTGAATGCGTCGCGAAGCGCACGCATGATCTCGTCCTCGTCCAGTCCCTCGATGGTGGTAACCGACGCGCCATCGCAAGCAACCGCATAAGTGATGCACGAGCGCGCCGGCATGCCGTCGATCATCAGCGTGCAGGCACCACACACGCCGTGCTCGCATCCGAGATGGGTTCCGGTCAGATTCTGGCTGTCGCGGATGAAATCGGCGAGATGGGTCCGCGGTTCGACCGTGCCGACGACACGTTTCCCGTTGAGCGTCAGGTTGATCTGGTTCATGCGGTCAGGGCCTGCTCGGCGGCGCGGCGAAGCGCGGCAATGTGAACCCGCCTGTCGAGAGGATCGGCGATTCCGGCCTCGATCAGGAGTTCGTCGACCGCGCGGCCGTCGAAAGCCGCCGGACTTCCTCGGCCGTCGCGGCCGCCGAACAGCGCTCGCGCGTCCTTGACCACGATCGGCTTCGTCTCGGTGGCGCCGATAACGGCGCGGAACACGCCTCGCTCCGCATCGATCAGCACTGCCCCGATCGCATGTGCATATTCACCGGTCTTGCGGCAAACCTTGTAGTAGCCCCAGCGTGCCGTGCGGGACAGCGTCGGGATTTTCACCGCTTCGAGGAGCTCTCCGGGCGCGAGTGCGCAGTCCAGCGCCCCCGTCATGTAATCTTCGACCGGCAGTCGCTTCACCCCTCCGGCGCCGCGCACCAAAACCTCGGCGCCGAGGGCCGCCAGAGCCGAAATCCAGTCGGCGGACGGGTCCGCGTTGCTCAGGCTGCCGCCGATCGTCCCCCGGCTGCGAACCGCCCGATAGGCAATGCCGCGTGCGACGGCCGGCATCGCACCGCGCGTGACGTCCGGTACGCGTCCATCCTCGATGTCGGCGTGGGTGATGCAGGCTCCGAGCACAAGGGCATCGGGGTCGGTCTCCACCCGCCTCAGCTCAGGAATGGCCGTGATGTCGACGACGAGGTCCGGCTGTACCAGCCGCATGTTCAGCATGGGTCCGAGCGACTGGCCGCCGGCGATCATCTTGGCGGTCACGTCCTCGCCGACGAGGAGCGCCCGGGCGGCGCCCATGTCGCGCGGACGTTCGTAATCGAAGCGCGCCGGCTTCAATGGACGGCTCCCACGGACTCGTCCGATCGTCCGCCGTGCGCCGCGGCGGCGGCCGGCCTGGCGGCCGCAATGGCCTCGAGCACTCGGCGGGGGGATATGGGCGCACAACAGATTTCCGCCCCGAGCCCTTTCAGCGCGTCGTTGACGGCATTGCCGATCGCGGCCGGCGGAGCGATGGCGCCTCCCTCCCCAAGCCCTTTCACGCCAAATTCGGTATAGGGAGCGAGCGTCTCCATGTGCTCGATGCGAGGGGCCGGCACTTCGGTCGGCCCCGGCAGCAGATAGTCCGCGAACGTCGAGGCCAGTGGCTGCCCGTTCCGGTCGAACGGCATCTCCTCGTAGAGCGCGGTGCCGATTCCCTGGGCCAGGCCGCCGTAGATCTGCCCGTCGACCACCATGGGATTGACGAGCTTCCCGCCGTCTTCGACGATGACATAGTCGAGGATCTCGACATCGCCGGTCTCGGCATCGACGGCCACCAATACGGCATGCGCCGCGTAGCTGAAGGTCCCCGAGTCGCGCACTGGCTTGTAGCCGACGGTCGCCTCGAGGCCGCCGACATGGACGTCGCCGGGCAGGTCCTGCGGCCGCAGATACCAGGTCCGCGCCACATCGGCGATGCTGACCTCGCCGGTCGACGAGACGATCCGTCCGCGATCGAGCATCACCTCCTCGGCCTTGGCCTGCAGCAGCGCGGCGCCGATCCGCTTGGCCCGATCCGCGATTTCCTTGCAGGCGCTGGCAACCGCCCCGCCCGCCATCACCATGCAGCGCGACCCCCAGGTCCCGGTCGAATAGGGGGTCAGCGACGTGTCGCCGAGGATCACCTTGATCTTGTCGACGTCGATCCCGAGGATCTCGTGGGCGACCTGGGCCAGCGTCGTCTCGAGGCTCTGGCCATGCGAGTGAACCCCGACCCGCAGTTCCAGCCCGCCGTCGGGCGTGACCCGCGCCGTCGCCTGCTCGTGTCCGGGCACCATCGGAATGCCCCAGCCGGCGTAGACCGACGTGCCATGCGCGCCCTGCTCGCAATAGATCGACAGGCCGAAGCCGATCAGGCGGCCATCCGGTTCGCCGCGGCGCTGGCGCTCGCGAATCGCCGAAAGATCGAAGGCCGCGAGGGCGCGCCGCAAGGCTTCCGGGTAGTCGCCGCTGTCGAAATGCTTGTTGGTGATGTTGTCGAACGGCATCTGCTCGGGCCGCACCAGGTTGCGATAGCGCACCTCGTAGGGCTCGATGCCGACCTCCCGCGCAATCGCGTCGAGCACGAGTTCCATGGCGAAGCAGACGCCGGTCCGCGCCACCCCGCGATACGGCAGGATCGGGCATTTGTTCGTCGCCACCGACCAGGTCCGGCACCGATAGGCGCCGAAATCGTAGGGACCCGGCAGAATGCTGGCCACCTGCGCGGCTTCCAGGCAGGCCGAGAACGGATAGGACGAGTAAGCGCCCGAATCGACCGTCGCCTCGCAATCGATCCCGAGCAGGCGCCCGTCCCGGTCCGCATAGCCCGTGATCATATAGTGGTGTTCACGACAGTTCGCGCCTGCCGTCAGATGTTCGCGGCGATCCTCGATCCACCGCACCGGGACCCCGCGCCGCATGGTGAGCCAGGAGAGGCAAATCTCTTCGGGCAGGAGGATGCCCTTGTAGCCGAAGCCGCCGCCGACATCGGGCGATATCACGCGGATGCGGCCGTGGTCGAGGCCGAGACAGTCCGAGAGCCCCGTCCGGTTGATGTGCGGCATCTGGGCGGCCGTATAGACCGTCAACTGGTCGAGCCGCATGTCCCAGCTTGCGACGACGGCCCGCCCCTCCATCGGGGCCATCGACTGGCGTGCGGTCTTGATCTCGCGCACGACCTTGATCGGTGCATCGAACGCCTTGGCGATGCCGACATCGACAAAGGTTTCCAGGAAGACGTTGTCGCCCCACTCCTCGTGCACCAGGGCCGAGCCCGGCGAGCGCGCCTCCAGCATGTCGTGGACGGCGGGCAATTCCTCGAGATCCAATGTCACCGCGGCCGCGATATCCTCGGCTTCGGCGCGCGTGGGC
Source organism: Lichenihabitans sp. (assembly GCA_965277115.1). GTDB lineage: Bacteria > Pseudomonadota > Alphaproteobacteria > Rhizobiales > Beijerinckiaceae > Lichenihabitans. The sequence continues at coordinate 310,796 of CBDIBY010000010.1, forward strand.
GCCACGCACATGGCCACCAGCTCTCCCACCTGCCGGACCTTGCCGGCCGCAAGCGCCGGCTGTTCCGAGACTTTGAAGCCTGGAAGGCCGGAAACGGCTCGGATCGGTTTGACGCCGACGAGATCGGCGGCCGTGAACACGGCATCGCGACATTCGGCGGGAATCGTGATCCCGCGAAGCCGCGCATGCGCCAGCGGGCTGCGTACGAAGGCGACATCCTGGAGGCCGTGCATGCGGATATCCGCCACGAACTGACCGCGTCCGCGCATCAGCCGGTCGTCCTCCTTCCGCAACAGGCGAGCGCCTACGCCCTGCTCCGTCATGCCGGCTCCCGTTCGCTATTGTCTTGCGCGGCCGAGGCCGCGGCCCAATTCGGGCGCTAAATTCATCCTATTTTACCAAAGATAGCAAGAGAGCCGCGTCATGAGTCCGGGAATCCCGCCACCCCGATCGCATCCGGATGCGGCGGCGACGGGTTTCGCCGCCGAACGGATCTGTCCGACGACATCGACCGCGCCCGCGGGATCAATCGCGCGAGGACGTGCCGGACGAGACGGCTTTCTCCGGTCTTGCAGAAGTCCGCCGGGCCGTGACCAGCGGGGTCCGCCGTTTCCGGCCGAGGGTGCCAGGGACTTCGGGCGGCGGCGCGACCGTCCCTAACAGATCGATCTGCAGCTGAATGCAGTCGGCGCGATAGACGATGTCGGCGACGTAGACGGCGCTGTTGCTGGCGTCGACGACGACGCAATGGCACCGGACGATCGGCGCGCCGAGCGGGATCTTGAGAAGGTTCGCGGTCTCGGGGTCGGCGCTGTCGATCACCAGCCGCTGATGGGCCTTCGTCACCTCGACGCCGTCCAGTTCGGCAAGCACCGCCAACGCCGCGGATTGGAGAAAAAGCACGGGTTTCATGTCGAAGACCCGGCGTGCCAGATGCAGGTTAACGATCGAATAGGGTTCCCCGCCTCTGTACTGAACGCTGTGCAGGAACACGTAGGCGGGTGCGAGTTCCCCATCGCCCGGACGCAAGTTCGGCGGCGAGGCCTTCTCTTTCAAATCGATCTGCTGCGGTTTGTTGTGTTTCACCGAATCGATGAGACTGGTCCACGTCGTGCCGAGTTCGAGCCAGTGGCGGTCGGGCTTGCGCTCCGCCACGAAGGTACCCCGGCCCTGCTGGGCATGGAGAAGACCTTCCTGACGCAACATGTCGATCGCCTGGCGGACGGTGACGCGGGCCACCTTGAACTCGCTCTCGAGTTCCTCGAGGGTGGAAATCTGCTGGCCGAGCGACCATTGGCCGGTCTCGATCCGCTGCCGCATCACGGAGGCGACCTGGATATAGAGGGGAACCCGGCTCCGGTCGTAGGCTTTTTGAAACTCGGACATCTCTCGATTCTTCGGTGGAATGGGGGTGGCATGTGATGGGCTGCTCGCGAGTCGATGCCGCGACCGACCCACGACTTCTTGTCCGCGCGCCGTGCCTGTCAGCCCGCGAGCGGTACGCTGAGGGTGGATTTGACGCATTTCATCGCAACATAGGTGCTGAACCGCTTGATATTCCTGTTCTGCCGAAACAATCGCCCACTGATCTCCTCGTATTCCGACATATCCGATGCCGTCACCACAAGAAAAAAATCGACGTCGCCGGTCACGTAGTAGCACTGCTGAACCTCGGGCGCGGACGCGAGCGCGTTTCGCGTCGCGTCGAGAAGGTCGGCGCGTTCACTGTCGATCTGCACGCCCACGATGATGGTGATCGGCCGTCCGACCTTGGCCGGATCGAGGATCGCAGTATTCGCCTTGATGACGCCTTCGGCCTCGAGGCGGCGGATGCGGCGGCGAACCGCGGCCGGGGAAAGATGGACCTGGATGCCGATCTCGTGATGAGGCGTGCGATTGTCGCGTTGCAGGACGGCCAGGATCGCCAAATCGAACGGGTCCAGCGAAGGTGACGATTTCGTGCGTCGCGCGGCGAGCATGTGAGTGATTCCCTCATCATCCGCTGCCGTTATGCGCGAATTTTCCGGCATCGCCGCAATATTCTTGCGGCGGAGCCGGGCCGTCTCTTGTCTGGAACAGGTCGGCGCGAGCCGATGGTGCCCGTGAGGACGATGAGAGATGATCGAAGCCAATACGCATCCCGACCATGGCAAACCGCTCGACGACGCGGACCGCGAGGTCTTCGACGCGCGCCAGTGCGAGCAGGTGCTCAGGTTTCTTGCGGCCTGCCCGAAATACGAAGCGACACCGCTTCATTGCCTGCCGGGGCTTGCCGGCGCGGCCGGTGTAGCGGCGGTGCACGTGAAGGATGAGAGCGGCCGGCTGGGGCTCGGCAGCTTCAAGGCGCTGGGGGGCACCTATGCGGTGATCCGTCTCGTCATCGAGGAAGCGGAACGGCAACTCGGCCGCGGCATCGCGCCGGAGGAGTTGCAGGATCCCGAGGTCCGGTCCATCGCCAAGACCATCACGGTGGCTTGCGCCACCGACGGCAACCACGGCAGGTCCGTGGCCGCAGGCGCACGCCTCGTCGGCTGTCGGGCCGTCATCTTCGTGCACGAGGGCGTCGACGAGGAGCGGGTCGATGCGATCGCGCGATTCGGCGCCGCGATGGTCCGCGTGCCGGGCACCTACGACGATGCCGTGGCCGAAGCCGAGCGCGTCAGCCTCGCCGAGAAATGGACCGTCGTTTCCGACACGTCCTGGCCCGGCTACGAGCGGGTGGCGGGCCTCGTCATGCAGGGCTACACCGCAATGGTGGCCGAAGTGCTGGACGCCATTCCGGCTCTGCCGACGCATGTGTTCCTCCAGGCCGGCGTCGGTGGATTCGCGGCGGCCGTGGGGGCTTGTCTTTCGGTCCGTCTCGGCGATCGCTGTCCCAAGATCGTCATCGTCGAGCCGGATCGGGCCTCCTGTCTCCTGGAAAGCCATCGAGCTGGCGCGCTGACCAAGATCCAGCATGGCGAGCCGACCGTCATGGCGATGCTGGAGTGCTACGAGCCGTCGCTCGTGGCGTGGCGAATCCTGTCGCGGCTCGCCGACGGCTTCATGACGGTCACCGATGAGCAGGGGATCGACGCCATGCGGGCCTTCGCCTATCCGCGCGCCGGAGACCCGGCCGTCGTCGCGGGCGAAAGCGGGGCGGCGGGTCTCGCCGGGCTGATGGCGGCTGCGCAAGACCAGCGCTCGCGCCGGACGATCGGGCTCGAGTCTTCCTCCCAGGTCCTGCTGTTCAACACGGAAGGCGCCACGGCTCCGGCGGTGTACCGGAAGCTGATCGGCTCCGCCTGATTCAGCCGCGTCACAAGGTCAAAAGGCCCCATCCCTAGCGAAGCCGGCTTGAGAGCTATGCAGCTATCAAGTTGGTTGTTCTCTGATGGTGGAGCAATTTTTGCGGGCTCTGTCCGCGCAGAATAGTCCTCGACCTCAAGCCGAAAGAGTGTCGAGGTCGACGCGTCCGCGTTCCGAGATGATGGCGGCGAATTCCGAGCATCGGGCGAAATAGGCGGGCTTGACCTTGTTGATCTTGCTGCCGTCGATCACCAGATAGCTCTCGGCGGCATTGTCAATCGCCGCCCGCTTCATGCCGACCTCGGAAAAGTTGGTGCAACTCACGCCGAGTTTCGAATGCACGCCGCCGGCCGACACGAAAGCCTTGTTGAGGCGGATGTCCTTCAGCATCGCCGGACCATGCGGTCCGGCAAACGACGTCGTGGCGTTCTGGTAGAGCCCCCCGGTCAGGATCCAGCGAACGGTCGGCATCCGGGCCAGAATGGCAGCGACATTCATGGCGAAGCAGACGACCGTGAGATTGAGTTCAACCGGCAGGCGGTTGGCGAGATGGCAGGTCGTCGTGCCGCTGTCGATGAAGATCGTGTCGTCCGGCGCGATGAGCTCGAGCGCATGGTCGCAGGCCGCAACCTTGTCGGCCAGATGGCTGTCCTGTTCCTGGTCGAGCGCATAGGGCGGTTCGGGGTCCGTCACCGCAATGACATGGCCTCCGAGCACGGTCAGGCGGCCGCGGCTGCTCGCGATGTCGCGCCGGACCGTCATTTCGGAAACATCGAACATGCCAGCGGCCTCGCTGAGCGCCAGCAGCCCGCGGCCCTGAACCCGCGTCAGCAATCGCGCAACACGTTGATCTGCCTTCGAGCCCACTCCGATCTCCCGCCGCGAAAACACTGCTCAAGGTCTTGAGGCCCCGTATGAACCGTGGCGGCCGCTGCCCAAACCTCAAGCGGAGCCCTGCTGCTGCCATGCCTACAGGCGATCTCCGTTTCCGCAAAGAAGGACGCTTGACAGGTCTCAGAATGTGAATAGCGTTACATAAATATGAAATTTTTGGAACGTCATAAGGAAGGGTCGGCCATGTTGAAGCGTTTTGGTCTCGCTATAGCCGTCGCGGCGCTCGCCGCATCGGCGCCCGCCTGGGCCGAGGATAAGCAGCCCGTGACGCAGAAGACCTGTACGGAACTCCTGTCCTTCTACAAGTCGCTGCCGTTCACCGATGTCCTGCCGCTTCCCGAGGGGCCGGTCGCCATTCCGGGAAAATCGGGAGACATCACGGTCGGTTTCTCGCAGACGGCCTTCAACCATCCCTGGCGGGTCGCCATGTTGGCGGCGCTTCAGGCCGAGGCCTGCCGCCATCCCAACATCAAGCTGATCGTCCTCGACGGAAACGTCGATGTGGCCAAGCAGAGCAACGATGTGCGCGACCTGCTGGCGCGCGGGGTCGATGCGGTTCTGCTGAGCCCGGTCGAATCGGCCGCCCTCGTGCCGGCAGCGCGCGCCGTCATGGCCGCCAAACTGCCGCTCGTCGTCATGGACCGGGACGTGCCGACCGACAAAACGCTGTTCATCGGCCAGAGCAACGTCACCATGGGCGAGGGCGTCGCCGAGAAGATGGCCAAGGATCTCGGTGGCAAAGGCAACATCGTAGTCATCACCGGCCTCAAGGGATCGTCGCCGGCCGTCGATCGCGACCAGGGCATGAAGAATGTCCTCGCCAAATATCCCGACATCAAGGTTCTGGCGACCGGCGACGGCCAGTGGATCCGCGATCCGGCCGTGCCGATCATGGAAGACTTCCTGACGGCCTATCCCAAGATCGACGCCGTCTTCTCTCATGCGGAGGAATCCTCCTGGGGCGCCCAGCTCGCCATCGCCCGGGCCAACCGGTGCAAGGACGGCATCAAACAATATACGTTCGACGGATCGAACGCGGGGTTCAAGGCCGTCAAGGCCGGCACGTTCCGGGCGGACGGGAACTACACGCCCTATATCGCCGACATCGGCCTACGGGCGGCGCTCTACACGCTGATGAAGAAGCCGATTCCGGGCGAGGTGACCTACAAGTTCCCCGGACATGAGCTGGTGCTGCCCGACAGCCCGACCGTGGTCGCCGAGAATGCCGACCAATGGATCGGCCGCGGCTGGGGCGATTTCGAGCCGACGCCGGACCCCTGCAAGAAGTAGGCGCGCGTTTGACGGCCGTGCCGCCGCTTCTCCACGCCAGGGGTGTGGGGAAATCCTTCGTGGGCAACCAGGTCCTCGCCGGGATCGACCTCGAGGTCCGGGCCGGCGAAGTCCATGCGATCGTCGGCGAGAACGGGGCCGGCAAGTCCACCTTGATCAAGATCCTCGGCGGCGTGCATCAGCCCGACGCCGGCGAGGTGATCGTGGACGGTGCTCCGCGCCGCCTGCGCTCGCCCCGCGATGCCCTTGCGGCCGGCATCGTCGTCATCCACCAGGAACTCTCGCTCGCGCCGCACCTGTCGGCGGAGGAGAATATCTTTCTCGGCCGCTTTCCTCGCACGGCCTTCGGCACCGTGGACCGAGGCGTCATCCGCAAACGGGCCAAGGCACTGTTCGATCTGCTCGCGATCACGGTCGACCCGGAGCGGCCGACCGGAACGCTTAGCATCGCCCAGCAGCAGATGGTCGAGATCGCCAAGGCGATCTCGGTCGAGGCGCGGGTGCTGGTGCTGGACGAGCCGACCGCGGTCCTGGACGAACAGCGGGTCGCCACGCTCTTCGCCACGCTCGACAGGCTCCGCGCCCAGGGGCTCGGCATCGTCTTCATCTCGCATCACCTCGAAGAGATTTTCCGCATCGCGGACCGGGTCACCGTGCTCCGCGACGGCCGCATCACCGGCACCGCCAAGGTCGCCGACGTCGATCAGGACTGGCTGGTGAGCCGGATGATCGGGCGCGACTTTCCCGCCCATTCGCCCCAGGTCCGCAAGGCCGGCCGGCCGGCGCTCGCGATCGAGGGCCTGTCCGTGGCGGGCCAGTTCGCGGATGTGAGCCTGACCGTCGGCGAAGGCGAGATCGTCGGACTTGCGGGCCTCGTCGGCGCGGGGCGATCCGAAGTCGCCCGGGCGATCGTCGGCCTGAGTTCCCCCAGCGGCACCATCAAGCTTTTCGGCAAGGCGGCGACCATCCGCAACCCGAACGCCGCGGCGCGCCTCGGCATCGTCTATGTGACGGAAGACCGCAAATCGCAGGGCCTTCTCCCGAACCGCCCCGTTCGCGAAAACCTCACGATCGCGAACCTGCGCCGCTTTTCAACCGCGGGCTTTCTCCGGCTCGCCAGGGAGGCCCGCTATGTCCGCCAGATGATCAAGGGCCTCGATGTGCGCCTCGCCGGCTTCGGCGTCGAGATCCGCACCCTGAGCGGGGGCAACCAGCAGAAGGTGCTGATCGGCCGCGCGCTCGCGGTCGGCCCTCGCATCCTGATCCTGGACGAGCCGACGCGTGGCGTGGACATCGGCGCCAAGCAGGAGATCTACGCGCTTATCGAGCGGCTCGTCGCCGATGGCATGGCGGTTCTGCTGATCTCATCCGAGATGGAGGAGGTGCTCCGACTGGCCGACCGTGTCGTCGTCCTGCGACGCGGCCGGGTCGCCACGACGCTGTCGCGTGCGGAAGCTACCGAAAGTACCATCATGAAAGCCGCCGCCCTTGCCGCCTGACGCCTCACCGGCGCTGCACCCGCGCCGTCATCTCGCGACGCTCACCCGCGGCTGGCAGCGGGTCGGCGTGCTGGCCGCGCTGGTGTTGCTCGTCGTCGCGGCGACGCTTCTCTCGCCGCGCTTCCTCACCGTGCCGAACCTGCTCAACGTCCTGCGGCAGGTTTCGATCGTGGGAATCCTCGCCATCGGCATGACCTTCGTGATCCTGACGCGCGGCATCGACCTGTCGGTCGGGTCGATCCTCGGCATCGCGGTGGTGCTCTTCGCGGGGTCGATGGACAGTCGCGGAATGGCGGTGGCGATCCCGCTCGGCCTGGCGGCTTCGGCCCTCGCCGGGCTCGTGAACGGCATCGGCATCGCCTATGCGGGCCTGCCGGCCTTCATCATGACGCTCGGCATGCTGTCATTCGTGCGGGGGCTCGCCTTCATCTATACGGGCGGAACGCCGGTCCCGATCATCAGCGACGAGTTCTACACGCTCGGCAACGGCTATCTCGGCGGTATTCCGATTCCGGCTCTGATCCTGCTGGCGGCGCTCGTCGTGAGCGGCTTTGTCCTGGGGCTGACGCCGTTCGGGCGATCGGTCTATGCGATCGGCTCGAACGAGGAAGCCGCGCGCCTGTCCGGTGTGCCGGTCCGGCTCTATACGACGGCCGTCTACGTGATCTCGGGCCTGATGTCGGGGCTGGCGGGCCTCGTCTACGCGTCCCAGCTCAGCATCGGCACGCCCATCGCCGGACAGGGCTACGAACTCGACGCGATCGCGGCCGTGGTGGTCGGCGGAACCTCGCTGTTCGGCGGCAGGGGATCGGTCGCCGGGACGTTCCTCGGCACGCTGATCATCGGCGTCTTGGCGAACATCCTGAACCTGACCGGCGTCGATCCCTTTGTGCAGCAATTGTTCAAGGGTGCGCTCATCATCGTCGCCGTGTTCATCATGAGCCGATCGGGCCGGCCGTGACGGACCTCGACGGCCTCGACCGGGCGCTGCGTGCCCTTCAACCGGATGTCGAGCGGCACATCACGCGCGAACGGGTGCGCCGCTACCTCTCGGCCTTGGTCGATACGCCGGCGCCCTCGACCTTGGCCGGTGCCATGCGGGTGCCGGTGCTCCGGCGCCTGCTCGACAACGATGGCGCGCTCGGCGGCGAACGCCTTCACCTGCACGGGAATTTCGGCCGGACCGGCAGTCCGGTCATTCTCACCGGCTCGCCCGAGCCCGCGAAGCCGCTGTGGTACTTCGCTCACCTCGATACGATCAGCTACCTCGTCCTGCCCCTGACGGACGGGCACTATCCGCTGGTGCCCTTCTGCTCGCATATGATCAAGGACGGCAAGCGCGCCGCGCGGGCCTACCGCTACGATCTCGCTCGCAACACTTTCGTCGTCGTGGCCGAGGGACAACTCGAGTCTCGCGCAGGCACGCCTTGCTTCCATCCCGATCCCTCCACGCCGCTGCTGCGGCCCGGTGACCGCGTCGTGCCGGTCTCGTCCTATCGCGAAGACCTCACATCCGGTCTGTTCACGGGCCCGATGGACAATGCCGGCGGGGTCGCGGCCCTCGCGGTCGCGGCACCCGTGCTCGCCCGCGCCGGGATCGAGGCCGTGCTGGCCTTTCCGGACGAAGAGGAAGGCCCGGTTGCCCCCGGCAATCAGATGATCGGGCGGGGCGGCAGCCGCCTGGTCGGCCTCTTGCCGGCCCCCGAACTGGCGATCGTGGCGGATGTCCAGCAAGGCGGCGGCGACCCGGATGCCGACGCTCGCGGCGGTGTCGTCAATTCCACGAGGCTCGGGGCCGGTGCCGTGCTGGCCGAATTCTCGAGTTTCGCTCGCGGAGCCGTGACACCGCCCGATCTCTACGCCCTGGCCCGCCATGTAGCCGACCTGATCGGCGGTTTTGGCGTTCGCGTTCAGCACTCCAACAACGCCTATTCCTCCCGCAGCGACGACGTGAGCGTCATGCTCAAGACGCCGAACATCCTCCTGCTCGGCTTTCCGGGCTTCAACCGCCATTTCGACCGCGGCGAGCCGCGCGCCCATCTCGACGATGTGCTCCATCTCGCCAAGTCTCTCGTCTATATGTCGGCGCTGCGGCCCTGGTTGACGGCGCGTCGACGGGACCTTCTCGGCGAGGATTCGTGATGGACGTCGTCACAATCGGCTGGCTCACGATGGACGACATCGTGCTGGCCGACCATAGCTGCCGCCCCGACGTGTTGGGCGGTGGTGCACTCTATTCCGCGGTCGGCGCGCGCATCTGGGCGTCGGACGTCGGCATCCATTCGGCCACGGGCCGGCCGTTTCTCGACACCGTTCGGGCCGCGATCGAACGACGAGGCCTCGATACCGCGGGGATCGGCGCCGTCGACGGGAACGGCCTGCAGCTCTGGCTGCTGCATGAAAGCGCGACCGCCAAGCAGCAGGTTCCCAAGCTGACCTCCTCCACGGCCGAGGAGATGGACCGGGGACGCGGTCCGTTGCCGGCCGCCTATGCCCTGGCCCGTGGTTTCCATGTCGCCCCGCAAACCCCGGCCGGCTCGATCGACAATGCCAAGCGCCTCCACGCGCTGCCCGGCAGGCCGATCGTGACGCTCGATCTCCTGTCGGACGAATTCATCGATCGTCGGCTCTATGCCGATCTCGGCTTTCTCGACGCGGTCACGGCCTTCCTGCCGAGCGAGGCCGAGATCGAGCGCATCTGGAACCCGCCGGACCTACAGGCCTGGCTGCGCGAACAGGCATCGACCCATGCCTGTCACATGGGTGCGAAGCTCGGCGAGCAAGGCTCGCTCGTGTGCGACTGCCGGACCGGCGCGCTGACCCACATTCCCGCCTACCCGGCGCGGGTCGTCGACACCACGGGCGCCGGCGATGCCTATTGCGGCGGTTTCCTGGCGGGGCTCGTGGCCGGGCGCCCCCTCGCGGAATGCGCCGCCATGGGCACGGTGTCGGCCTCCTACGTGGTGGAAGCCTGCGGGGCACTGACGACGGAGCGCCCCGATCTGGCCGAGCGCGACGCAAGGCTCCGGACCGTGATCGAGGGCGTGTCCGCCCCGCCCAATTCGAAACGCTGCCCGATCACTGAGACAATGCCTCTCCACGAGAGTGGAGCACGTCCACTTTGAGGCAGTTCGCGCCGGATCCGCCGATTCCTCCGTCGTGGCCGAGGTTCGCGTAACCACCCCGCACTTTCTGCGATCCTGATCCCATGCTGCGGCACTCCGGTTCCAGGCCTCCTTCAATCGGCGCAACTTGCGCCGAAACCAGGCATGGGTCAGGGAGACAATTATTCAATTTATAGGAAACCGTAATGACTTCAGCTATTTGTAATGGAAGTCCGCGCGCCCCGCAGGATTCGAACCTGCGACCCTCGGGTTCGAAGCCCGATACTCTATCCAGCTGAGCTAGGGGCGCCCGCGATCCTTATGGCACGAACCGGGCCGTGCCGCTTGTTTTTTTCGCGACGATGCGGGCGAAAGCCGTCGCGAGACCGCCTGGCGCCAGGTGCCTCGGTCCTGTCGTCTCGAGCGTGCCGGCCCGATATGGATGGATCGCGACGTGATGCGGCACGAACAGATAGCGCCGCGCCACCTCGGCGTAACCGGCATAGACGAGGCCGCCGTTTTCGGCGACGAGCCGCTCGCGGTTGTGCCGGTACCAGCGCGGCAGCTCGTACCACGGGATCAGCGGCCGCTCGTGATGCGCGGCATGCAGGTTGTTGTAGAGAAACAGGAAGCCGAAGATCGGCGCGTCCTCGACGATGGCCGTGCGTTCCGCCGCCGACATCTCGGCCCGGTGCTCGGCGAAGCTGCGCAGCAGCAGGATCGACACGCCGGGATAGACCATGCCGAGCACGTAGAACGCCGGATTCATGCCGCACACGCCCCAGACCCAGGCTACCACGGCGGCGACGCCGAGCCCGTGTTTCAGCCAGATCGAGCGCGCCGCCGGCGCATTGCGCCAAACGGCTTTCGCCTCGATCTTGAGATAGCGGGCGATCGTCCAAGCCGGCCCCAGGACCAGCCGTCCGGCAAGCGTCGAGTGAACCTGGACCAATATACGCCCGAGCGGTCCCAGCGTGGCCCAGCCGTCATGGCTCCAATAAAAGCTTTCCGGATCGTCGAACGGATCGGTGAGGCTCTCGTCGCAATGATGCACGAGATGCGTCATGCGGTAGGAGGCGAAGGGCAGCCAGAGCGACAGCGGCACGAAGCCGAGCGCATGGTTGAGGCGACGCCAACGCGTCGGATGGCCGTGGATGAACTCGTGCTGCATGGACGCATGCAGGGCCAGCAGCATCGCTCCGAGCCCTGCGACGAGCAGGCCGGGGAGCCGGGCGTGGAACCAGGTCAAGGCGAGAAAGCCGCCATAGACCCCGCCGCAGAGCGCGATCGACGGCCATTCCACGCTACGACGACGGTTGGATCCGCCCGTCCGGGAAAGACCGCGCCTGCTCATCACCCACCTCCGTCGCTCGAATCACTAGATCAGCTTACGGCCGGCTAATATCTAGCGCAATGATATACATATCACAAAACGCGTCATTTGTTTACGATGACTACTTTTTGGTGATAAACGTCACGCCTGTGGGGAATGCAAGGTTAACAGCCATTCAATGTCACGCAGCGATACGACCGCCCTGTTCCGCCGCCGCCTGGAAAGCGTCATGGCCCGCTCGGGTCTGACCCCGGCCGGCTTCGCCCGCCGCGCCGGCATCGACCGCTCGACGCTGTCGCAGCTCATGAGTCCCGAGGCGCTGCGCCTGCCCCGCGCCGAGACGCTGGTGGCGATCGCCGGCGTCGCCCACGTCTCGGTCGATTGGCTGCTGGGGCTCAGCCAGCGCGAGGAGATCGGCTCCGAGATCATCGAGGCCATGCTGCAGATCGAGACCCACGATCGCATGCCGGCCGACGACCATTTCGGCGCCTGGCTCAGCGAGGCGCAGGGCTACCGCATCCGAACGGTGCCGGTGGCCGTGCCGGACTTCATGAAATCCGAGGCGGTGCTGCGGCTCGAATATCGCGCCGCCTTCGAGAAGGCGGCCCCCTCCCGACTCGAGGCCGTGAAGGCCCGGCTGCGGCTGATGGCCGGCCCGGAGAACGACGTCGAGGTCTGCGTCACGCTGCAGGCGTTGTGGGCTCTGGCCGAGGGACGCGAACTCTGGGAGGGCCTGTCGCGGCGCGACCGCCTCGAGCAGATCGAGCAGATGGCCGATCTCTACCGCGCCGCCTACCCGGGCCTGCGCCTCTATCTCTACGACCACCGCGACATCTACTCGGCGCCCTTCACCGTCTTCGGCCCGAAGCGAGCGATCCTCTTCCTCGGACACTCCTACCTGGTGCTCAACGGCTCCGACCACATCCGCATGTTCGCTCGCCGCTTCGACGAGATGATCCGGCTCGCGGTGGTGCAGCCGCACGCCGTCGAGGAGACGTTGCGGGCCCTGCGCGACCGGGTGGGTTGACGCAGCCTCGCTCAGACGGCGCCGGTCGGCCGCCAGTCGAACTCTCGCCGGATGCGGGCCAGGAGATGATCGCGGACGCCCCGATAGGCATCGAGCACGATAGCGCGCGAGCCCTCCGTCGCGGTCGGATCGAAGGTCGGCCAATAGATCACGTCGACCGCCATGGTGCGGGTATATTCGAGCGCCCGGTGATGCGCCTCGGGCGACAGGCTGATGATGGCGTCGAAACTGTCATCCTCGAGATCCTCGAAACGCCGCGGCCGATGCCGCGACAGGTCGATGCCGACCTCATCCATGACGGCGGTGACAAAGGGATCGCGCTCCCCCGGCCGCACCCCGGCCGAGGCGAGATGCATCGCGCGGCCGAACCATTGGCGGGCCAGTGCCTCGGCCATGGGCGAGCGGACCGCATTCTCCGAACAGGCGAAGAGCAGCGACTGCGGTCGCGGCGAGACCGTCCGTTGGGAGGCCGGCCACGAAGCTTCGCCTGGATCGGGAGGTCGCTCTACTGTCATCGGTTCCGGTGGCTTCGCCAAGCCAATATGCGATCGGGCTCGCCGCCGTAAAGGCCCCGTAGCGCCGGGCGCGGCGGCATCATGAGCCGCAGGCGATTCACTTCGCCCCGGCCCTGATCTATGCAGGGGCGATGACCCTGGAGACACCAATCCATGCCGGCCCTCCGACGCCCGAGCCTCGCTGCGACGTTTCTGATCCTGTGGGTTGCCGCCGCGGCGGCGCAGGGGAAGCCCAACGTGCCGGTCGGCCAGGCGCCGGCCGCCACGACCGCGACCTATGGGGACTGGACGCTGCGTTGCGAGACCGGGGCGCCGGGCGTGCCGGACCAGACCTTCTGCGAGGTCGTACAGACGCTGCAGGTCGAAGGGAAGTCGGCGCCCGTCGCCCAAGTGGCCGTCGGACGTCCCGATCACGGCCCGGCGCTGCATTTCATCGTGGCGTTGCCGGTCAACGTCAGCTTTCCGAGCAATGTCGTGGTCGGTCTCGATGCCGCCGACCCGAAGCCGCTCGACCTCGCCTGGAAACGCTGCTTGCCGGGGGCCTGCTTCGCCGATTCCATCGCGTCGGCCGAGGTGCTTCAGCGCTGGCGCGCCGCCACCGCCGGCCGCATCCGCTACCTCGATGCGGCGGGGCGCGACGTGGTGCTGCCGCTATCCTTCCGGGGCTTCGCACCGGCGCTCGACGCCCTCGGCAAGCGCTGAACCACGGTCGCGGCGCGATAAAGCGATTGGAGCCCAGTCGCCCGGCTGGTATGGTCACCATCCTGCAGACGAGGGTCGACGAGGTCTTGGCAGCGACGGAACCCATCGCGAGGCGAAAGCTGTCCGACGAGGTGTTCGATCGGCTGCGGCGGATGATCACCTCCGGGGAGGTGCGCCCGGGCGATGCGATGCCCTCCGAGCGGGACTTGATGGAACGGTTCGGCGTAGGCCGGCCGGCGATCCGCGAAGCGATGCAGGCGCTGAGCAGCCTGGGCCTTCTGGCGATCTCGCACGGCGAGCGCGCCCGCGTCTGCGCGCTGACCGCCCGGTCGGTGACCCAGCAGGTCGACATGGCGGCCCAGATCATGCTGGCCACCTCGCCCGGTTCGCTCGATCACCTCAAGGACGCCCGGCTGTTTTTCGAGCGTGGCATGGTTCGCGCCGCCGCCGCGGAGGCGAAGCCCGCGGATGTGGCGCGCCTGAAAGATCTCCTCGGCCTGCAGCGGGCGGCGCTCGGCGACGCCGGCCGCTTCATCCAAGCCGATATGGACTTTCATATCGCCATCGCCGCGATATCGGGCAATCCGATCTATACGGCCGTCAGCGGGGCCATGCTGGGCTGGCTCAAGCGCTTTCACACCGAGTTGCTGCTCTGGTCCGGCAAGGAGACGCTCACGCTGGCCGAGCACGAGGCGATCCTCGCTGCGATCGAGTTCCGGAATGCGGAGGCGGCCGACGAGGCCATGGCGAAGCACCTGACCCGCTCGGCCGCCCTCTATGTCCACCATACCTGACGTCCTGCCCGGACGTCGGCGCCTTTTGCCTCCTACCGCTCGCGGGGTATGTCGCCGGCGCCCGACTTGCGCAAATTGGGCGCCTTGTACCGGCCGGAACGATCGCCGGACCGCGGGGGTAGCAATAGGATGATACTGGCGGGCCGGGTCGCGATCGTCACGGGGGCGGGCTCCGGCATCGGACGCGCCGCCGCCGCCGCCATGGCGCGCGAAGGTGCCCATGTCGTCGTCGTCGATCGCGACCAGGACGCCGGTGAGGAGACCGTCGCCGCGATCCGCGGCGCCGAGGGTCAGGCCGTGGCATTCGCGGCCGACGTCACCGACGATGAGGCGATCCAGACGATCGTCCGCCAGGCCGTCGACCGCTTCGGTCGGATCGACATCCTGCACAATCACGCAGGCCTCCAGGTCGAGGGAAGCCTCGAAGACGTGCCGATCGGCGGCTTCGACCGCTCTTGGGAGGTCAATGTCCGCGCCCATTTCATGGCGGCGCGCTTCTGCGTGCCGATCATGAAGGATCAAGGCGGCGGGGTGATCCTGAACACATCGTCGAGCTCGGGCGTGCTCTACGACCGGGAAATGATCGCCTATTCGACGACCAAGCATGCCGTCATCGCCATGACCCGGCAGATGGCACTCGATTACGCCCGCTTCAACGTGAGGGTGAACGCCGTCTGTCCCGGCTGGGTCGACACGTCCTTCAATGCGCCGTTCATCAAGCAGATGGGCGGACGCGAGGCGGTCGATGCCTATGTGCGCGACCGCGTGCCGATGGGCCGCTGGGGACGGGTCGAGGAGATCGCCGAGGCCGTGCTGTTCCTGGTCTCGGACAGGTCCTCCTATCTGACCGGACAGGCCCTCGTCGTCGACGGTGGCGAGACGATCGCGTAACGGACGACGGTCGCTGGGCCGGCGGCCCGTCTCTGAACACGCTCAGTGCGCCGCCGCGGTGATGATGCCCTTGCTGGTCGTCACCACCCAGGCGTCGCCGCGGCGCTGGATCGCCAGCACCTCGCCGGCCCCCTCGAGCGTCGAGCCGGGCGCGACCAGCGTGATGCCGTCGCGCGACTCGACCAGCGCCTTGTCGTCGAACACGTCGCGCAGGATGAAGCTCTTGAGCGTCGGCGGTCCGGCGTCGGCCGCCGGGCTTGCCACTGCGTGCTCGCGCACGGCGCCAGGCTCGACCGATCCGGTCGGCGCGAAATCGACCCCGCTCCCGGCAGGGGCGGAGGGCGACGTTCCGTTCCCGCCTGCATCCGCCGTCATCGGCAGCCGGTCGGAGCGGCCCTGCAACAGCGGCGTCACGTGGCTGTCGGACGGCAGGCTGCGCGGGCCGAGATGCGCCAGCACGCCGAAATTCGCGGCACTCGGGAAGCGGACGTGGCTCGGGCCGATCACGACCATATAGGCCGCGAAGGAAGCCGAGACGGTGGCGGCGCCGACGCCGAGGCCGCCCCACAGCCAGTCGCCGGACCCGCGCCCCAGGAATGAGCCGGGATTGAACTTCGGACCGCTCGATGCCACGACGACCTCATCTCTTGTTCTGCAGCGCATTGGCGAGATCGCGGAAGGCGTCCTCGCTCAAGCCCGCCTGGGGGGATTGCACCAGCGACTCGTAGATGCGCGGCACGAGCGACACGGCCTGGTCGAGCTCGCCATCGCTGCCGGGCTTGTAGGCCCCCATGGCGCGCAGATCGCGGGTGTCCTCGAACCGCGCGATCATCTCGCGCAGGCGCCCGACGAGCGTGCGCTGCTCGGGCGTCCAGACGTGCTGGGCGAGGCGGGAGAGCGACATCAGGAGGTCGATGGCCGGGTAGCGGCCCTGCGCGGCGATCTTGCGGTCGAGCACGATATGGCCGTCGAGCGTGCCGCGGATCGCGTCGGCCACGGGATCGTTGTGATCGTCGCCGTCGACGAGGACGGAGAAGATGCCGGTGATGTTGCCCTGTCCTTCGAGGCCTGGGCCAGCGCGTTCCAGCAGCTTCGGCAGGTCGCTGAAGACGCTCGGCGCATAGCCACGCGCCACGGCAGGCTCGCCGGCCGCAAGGGCGACGTCGCGCGCGGCGTGGGCATAACGGGTCACCGAATCGACGATCAGCAGCACCTCGTCGCCCGCGTCGCGGAAACGTTCGGCGATGCCCATCGCTGTCTTGGGCGCCATGCGACGCATCATCGGGCTCTCATCGCCGGTCGAGACCACCGTCACGGCCCGCGCCCGGTTGGCGCCGAGCGCCTCCTCGATGAATTCGCGCACCTCGCGGCCACGTTCGCCGACGAGCGCGATGACGACCGTATCGAAGCCTCGGCAGGCGGCCAGCATGCCGAGCAGCGTCGACTTGCCGACGCCCGAGCCGGCGAAGATGCCGATCCGCTGTCCGGCGCAGATCGGGGTGAAGATGTCGATGGCGGTGACGCCCGTCCGGAGCGCGCCCTTGACGCGTCCCCGCCGCAGCGCGGCCGGCGGCTCGGCGTCGCCCTGCACCATGCGGTTGCCGCGCGGCAGCGAGCCGAGGTCGTCGACCGGCTCGCCGAGGGCGTTGATCACGCGGCCCTTCCAGCTCGCGTCGGGGGCGAAGCTGAAGGCTTTCGTACGGCGCACCGGCGCTCCCAGACGCGCCTCCACCCGCGTGCCGAAACTCTTCACCGTAACGCCGGCGCGATCGACCCGTACGATTTCACCGGGCTGGCTTACGCCCTCCGTCTCGAAGGCCACCGCATCGCCGAGCCTGACGAAGGCGGAGAGCCCGGAAACCCGGTAGGCGCTCGGTGTCACTTCCGTGATCCGCCCGGCGACGTCGACCAGCGGCACTGCGGCGGACGCCTGGCGGAGCCCTTGCGCGAGGCGCGCGAGCGCGTTCACCGATCAGCCTCCGCAGACGGGCTCCGGCGCTCGCTCACGACGCGCCTCCGAGCGTCTTGATCGCGTCGTTCATTGAGGTGTCGGCCGTCGTGTTGGTCTGGGCCAGGCCGTCGAGCGCATGCTGGATGGTGATCAGCTTGGCGAGTTCGAGCACCGGATTGACGTTCGATCCCTCGACGAAACCCTGCTGCAGGCCCGAGGCGGTGAAGTCGAGCACCGCGGTCGCCGCCTTGTCCGGAATGACGCCGGAATTGGTGGCGCGGGTCAGCCTGGCCGCCGGATCGATGCTGAACAGCCCGATGGCGCCGACCTGGTTGGCGCCCTGGGTGATCATGCCGTCCGAGGAGATGGCGGGCGTGCCGCCGTTGGGGTCGAGCAGCAGGCCGGTGCCGCCGGCATCGAGGACAGGATAGTTGTTGAGCGTCATCAGCTGGCCCGAGGGGTCCATCTTCATGCGTCCGTCGCGCGTGTAGACGGTGCCGCCCGGCGTCTTGATGGCCATGTAGCCGTCGCCCTGCACGGCCACGTCGAGCGGGTTGTCGGTCTTGGTCAGCTCGCCGGTCCGGCGCGAGATGTAGTCGGTGCCCTGCGAGCTGAAGGCCACCGGCGCGTCGTTGGCGTTCGACAGGATGGTCGAGAAGGTGACCCCGTCGGCGCGGAAGCCCGGGGTGTTCATGTTGGCGATATTGTTGGCGACCGATTGCAGCCGCCGGTCGATGGCCATCTGGCCCGACATGCCGACGTAGAAGTTCGATTGCATGGACCTGGCGGACTCCTCGTCGCGGACCGGCGGCGTCGGCGCCCGGTCGACCCGTCGTGTCGGCCGAAAGCCCGGGCGAGCGTCGCCTCGATCGCGCCTCTCCTCACCCTTGCGCCGGCGACTTGCCCGAGGCTGACGTGAGTCGGACCCGGGGCGCGACGGCGCCAGACCGTTCCGAGACAGGTTCGGGCAAGGCTGCCCTGGTGGATTGGAGCGGCGGACCCGAGGCGCAGGACCGTCCCGGCGCGGTGACCGCGCGGGGCGGTTCAGGTCGAGACGGCAGGCAGCACTGGAGCACGAGCCTTGAATTTCATCATCGGCGTCATCGTCGCCATGGGCTGCGTCATGGGCGGCTACGTCGCCAACGGCGGCCACGCCTCGGTGCTGTGGCAGCCCTACGAACTCCTGATCATCATCGGCTCGGCGCTCGGCACCTTCATCATCGCCAATCCGCTCGGCACCATCAAGGACACCGGCAAGGCCATCTTCGAAGCCATCAAGGGCGCCTCGCCGAAGAACCGCGACTATCTCGACCTGCTCGGCGTGCTCTATTCGCTGATGCGCGAATTGCGCGGCAACGCCCGCAACGAGGTCGAGGGCCATATCGACAATCCGCAGGAATCCGAGCTCTTCAAGAAATATCCCAAGGTGCTGGCCGACAAGGAGATGACGACATTCATCTGCGACTATTGCCGGCTGATCATGATCGGCAATGCCCGCACCCACGAGATCGAATCGCTGATGGACGAGGAGATCCAGACGATCATGCGTGACCGGCTAAAGCCCTCGCATGCGCTCCAATCGGTGGCCGACGGCCTGCCGGCGCTCGGCATCGTGGCCGCGGTGCTCGGCGTCATCCATGCCATGGGCGCGCTCGACCAGGCACCGGAGGTGCTCGGCGAGCTCATCGGCGCGGCGCTCGTCGGCACCTTCGCCGGCATCTTCATGTCCTACGGCCTCGCGGCGCCGCTCGCCCACAAGATCAAGGTGGTGCGCGACAAGCGCAGCCGGCTCTACATCATCATCAAGCAGTCGCTGCTCGCCTTCATGAACGGCGCGGTCCCGCTGATCGCGCTCGAGCACGGCCGCAAGACGATCTCCGCCCATGACCGCCCCTCGATCGACGAGCTCGAGAACGAGACGCTCGGCGGCGGCGAAGCCAGCAAGAAGGCCGCATGAGCATGTCCGCCTTCGCCAAGACGGCGGCCGTCTCGGCTCCCGGACAATGGTTCGGCGAGGGCGGTCGGTCGTGGCTCGACCGGCTGCCCCGTTTCGGCGACGCGATGGCCGAGGTCGCCCGCGCGCTCTCCGAAAGCCTCGGCGCGCTGTCGGCCTCGCCCGGCGAGGTCCGCTTCCATGGTGCCGCGACGAGCCGGGTGGACGAGTTGCTCGACCGCGGCGGACCTCCGGCGATCTTCGTCCTCGCCCAGGCGGCCGGCTGGAATGCCGCGATCGCCTTCCGGATCGGCCAACCCTTCGTCAGCGTCATGGTGCAGGCGATGTTCGGCGCCTGCGAGGACGATGTCGAGATTCCCGAGAACGGCGTCTTGAGCCCGGTCGAGCGGCGCATCGCCGAGATCCTCGCCGAACATGTCGCCGAAGCGCTTTCCCGCGGCTTCATGGCCATCCTGCCGTCGACCTTCGCGGTCGAACCGGTCAAGGCGAAGCCGGATCCATCGCGGCTCGGCAAGCCAAACGGCCTCGTGACCGTGGCGACGCTGGTCATGCGCAGCATCGGTCCCCCGGTCGAGATCGACGTGATCGTGCCGCAGCAGGCGCTCGAAGCCTTCGACGATGAACTCTCGGCGCTCGGCGAGGATGCGACGGCCAGGGCCGATCCGCATTGGAGCGAGCGGCTCGGGAGCGAGGTCAGCCGGACGCGGATGAAGCTGCAGGCCCGGCTGGCGCTGCCGCCGATGCGGCTCGGCGACGTCGCCCGCCTCACGGTCGGCCAGATGCTCCCCTTCGCGACGGGCGCCGGCGGCGAAGCCGTCCTGTCCTCCGGGGGCACGGACCTGTTCCGTTGCGAACTCGGCCAGACGGGAGGGCTCTACAGTCTCAGGATCGGTGAGGACATCGCCGCCGGATCATCCCCGCACAAGGATGAATGACCATCATCTCCACGACCAAGGCCGCAACGCCGATGCGCCGGCCGGGCCCCTCGATCCACAGGGTAGACTGAACGATGTCGATTGACGGTGACGTGATCGTGGAGGTGGCAGCCGAGACGCCGACGCTCGACACCATTCTGAACATTCCGGTGTCGGTCCAGGTGGTCCTCGGCGGCACCACCATGCCGGTGTCGGCCCTGATGAAGCTCGGGCGCGGCGCCATCGTGACGCTCGACCAGCGCGTCGGCCAGCCGGTCGACGTGGTGGTCAACGGACATGTCGTTGCGCGCGGCGAGATGGTGGTCATCGAGGGCGACGCCTCGCGCCTCGGCGTGTCGCTGACCGACATCGTGGGCACGACGAAAGCGTCCCTGCGGGGTTGAACCGCGCCCCTGGGCGCGACGGCGGCAGGCCACCGCATCGCCGGTCGCGGCCGGCCGGAGCCGCGATCCCATCTTCGAGGACCCCCGCATGTCGAGCGTCGTGTCAAACCCCGTATCGTTCGAACTCAAGACGATGAACGGCCCGGAAAAGGTCGCGGCCCTGCTGCTCGCCATGGGCAAACCGCTGGCGAGCCGTCTGCTCAAGCATTTCAACCCGGCCGAGCTCAAGCTCATCACCCGGTCGGCAGCGGCGCTCGGGGCGGTCTCGGTGCATACCCTCGAGGGCCTCGTCGAGGACCTGGCGGAGCAGTTCTCGCGCGGCGTCGACCTCAGGGCGACGGCGGCGGAGGTCGAGCACCTGCTCGGCGACGTGCTGCCGCCCGATCAGGTCGCCGAGATCATGTCGGAGGTGATGGGCTCCTCCAATTCGTCGACCTGGGTGCGCCTCTCGGCGCTGCCGGAGAAGGAGATCGCCGATTATATCGGCAAGGAGCACCCCCAGACGGCGGCGCTGATCCTGACCCGCCTCACCTCGGAGACGGCCGCCAAGGTGCTGGCGGTGCTGCCGAGGGAGCGGCGCAACAGCCTCGCCCGGCGCATGCTCTCGCTGCGGCCGGTGAGCGACAGCACCATCCACATCCTCGAGACCAAGCTGCGCGACGACCTGCTCACCAGTTCCGAGCGCAATCCGGTCGGAAGGGCACAGTCGCGCGTCGCCGACATCCTTAACCGGCTGCCGGTCGAGCAGGCCGAGGAGGTGCTCGTCGCCATCGCCGAGGTGAAGCCCGAGGACGCCGCGCAGCTGCGCACCAAGATGTTCTCCTTCAACGATGTGGTCATGCTGTCGACGAAGGCGCGCAGCGTGCTGTTCGACAAGGTGCCGAGCGAGCAGATCGTCCTGGCGCTCAGGGGCACCGACGCCGCCTTCCGCGATGCCGTGCTCTCGACCCTCGGCGCGCGCGCCCGCCGGCTCGTGGAGAATGAGCTCAATTCGGGCAGCGCGCCGCCCAAGGACATCGCGGCGGCCCGCAAGGCCATATCGGGCACGGTGCTCGACCTCATCGAGCGCGGCGAGATCGAGCTCGACGCCGACATGCCGGCCTCGCTGTGATCCGCCCCGACTCTCTCTCGCGACCGGTGAGCCTCGACCATGAGTGACCAGAGCGACCAAGAGGACAAGACAGAAGAACCGACAGAGAAGAAGCTGCGGGATGCCGCCGAGAAAGGCGACGTCCCGATATCGCGGGAGGCCTCGCTGCTCGCGGGGCTGCTCGCCATGCTTCTCGTCAGTTCGCTGATGCTGCGCGACAGCGCGGTGCGCGTCGTCGAGGTGCTCGGCCGGCTGATCGAGGACCCGGGCCGTTGGACGCTCGAAAACGGCGCGGACGCGGCCGCCATCGTCGCCATTCCGCTCAGAGCCGCGGCCGATTTCCTGGTGCCGATCTTCGTCGTCTTCATCGTGGCGGGCCTCGCCATCTCCTTTGCCCAGCATCTGCCGACGGTATCGCTCGAGCGAATCTTCCCCGACCTGTCGAGGATCTCGCCCACGGCCGGCCTCAAGCGGCGATTCGGCAGGCAGGGCTTCATCGAATTCGGCAAGGGATGCTTCAAGCTCTTCGCCATAGGCTTCGTCATCTTTCTGCTGCTGCGCTCGGAGCAGCAGACCGTCGAAGCGACGATGTTCGTGCACCCGGCCTTCGTGCCGGACCGGATCCTCAAGATCTTCACCCGGCTCCTGTCGGGCGCGGCGATCGCCTTTCTGCTGCTGACGGCGATCGACTACGTCCACGCCCGGACGAGCTGGCGCCAGCGCATGCGCATGAGCCGTCAGGACATCAAGGACGAGATGAAACAGGCGGAAGGCGACCCGCTGATGAAGGCCAAGCGCCGGTCGCTGGCGCTCGACCGGGCGCGGCGGCGGATGATCGCCGCAGTGCCGCGCGCCACCGTCGTGATCGCCAATCCGACCCATTATTCCATCGCCCTGCGCTACGTCCGCGAGGAGGGCGGCGCACCGGTCGTCGTCGCCAAGGGGCAGGACCTGCTGGCGCTCAAGATCCGCGAGATCGCCGAGCAGAACGGCATCACGATCATCGAGAACAAGCCTCTGGCAAGGTCCATGTATGATCATGTCGAGATCGACAAAGCAATACCGCCGCAGTTCTACAAGGCCGTGGCTGAAGTTATACACTACGTGCAAACCCGCAATGTCCGTCGCTCCGCTCCGAAATCGAACACGGTGGTCCCTTGACCAATTTCTTTGAGACCGAACTCGGTCAATACTCGACGGTCTTGGCGGACAACCTGAGGGAAGTCGCCGCGGACCTGCGGGCGATCGATCTTGCGGACCTGGTGAGCTATATCCGCTTCGGCTCCTATACGACGATCGAAGACCTGGTCCATTCCTCGACCGAGCTGTTCTTCAGGCAGGGCACGCTGAGCTTCGGCTGGACGGCGGGCGTCGACCTCGGCTGGGGTGAGCAGCCGAGCATCACCATGGGCATGGAGTTCCGCCATTGCCGGGTCTCGGTCTTCTTCGACCTGTCGGTGCGGGCCTTCGACGAGAGCGTAACGGTCTGCGGCATCCTGTTCGAGGAGCCGGTGGGCGACCCGCGGCTCAAGGTCGACGTGCTCACCCATGCGATCGCCGGTGCCCGGCTTCCGAGCCACGCGGCGAAGCGCTCCGAGCAGGCTGGTCCCCTACCCCGAGACGAGATCCCATGAGGCCCGCCGACGCGGACCCACGGCCGGGAGCGCCCCGCGGCATTGTCGACGCCCGGAAGATCGACGGCACCCGTCCGGCCGTGGACGGCTTCAGCTACGTGGTGCTCGATCCGTCCGGCGGCGAGCGCCGCCGCGCCGGACGCCAGCGGATGCGGCTGCGTACGGGCAAGCTGATCCGCCGCGACGGCCAATTCCTCTGCGAATGCCTGGTCCACAACCGCTCGACCTCGGGTGCCCGGCTGCGGCTCGGCGCCGCCTGCGACTTGCCCGCGACGATCTATTTCTACGAAGACGAGTCCGGCAACCTGTTCGAGGCCACCGTCCGATGGCGCCGGGAGCGGGAGATCGGCGTGAGGCTCGGGCTTTGCACCCCTACGGCCGTCCATCATGCCATCGCCGGCCGCATGCGGCGCAAGTTCTACACGCTGAAACGGTAACGGCAGCCGCGCGCCAGCTTGCCACCCGGCGTCATCGACGAAGGGCCATCATGGCCGGCTTGTCCCGGCCATGACGGCTTCGGTGCGCATCTTTAGCCAGAATTCGCCGCCCTACTGAGCTCGGTCAAAGCATTGACAGCCGCGCCTCCCCTTACTAGACAGGCGGCGGCTCCTGAAGCCGATGCGATGCGATCCGGCCCTGGAGACCGGCGCCAACGCCCGACAGCGCGGTTGCGCCCTCGGGCGCGTTTTGCATTGTCGGCATGAGCTTGTGAAGCCGATCCGGCCGACCTCCCGATCCGGGAGCGAGCGCACGGATCTCGAAGGACATGCGCATGTTCGAGGGCCTGACCGAGAAGCTCTCCGGCATTTTCGATACGCTGACCCGTCGCGGCGCGC
The DNA here is from genome assembly GCA_965277115.1 of Lichenihabitans sp. Lineage (GTDB taxonomy): Bacteria > Pseudomonadota > Alphaproteobacteria > Rhizobiales > Beijerinckiaceae > Lichenihabitans. The sequence goes on from CBDIBY010000010.1 coordinate 334,916, forward strand.
TCTCCGAGGCCGATGTCGGCACGGCCTTGCGCGAGGTCCGCCGCGCCCTGCTCGAAGCCGATGTGGCGCTCGATGTCGTGCGGGCCTTCACCGACAAGGTGCGCGAGCGGGCGGTCGGCGCCAATGTGGTCAAATCGGTGACGCCGGGCCAGATGGTCGTCAAGATCGTCAACGACGTGCTGATCGAGACGCTGGGGTCGGACGCCGACCCGATCAACCTCGAGGCGGCGCCGCCCGTCGCCATCATGATGGTCGGGCTGCAGGGGGCCGGCAAGACCACGACCACGGCCAAGATCGCCAAGCGCATCGACGAGCGCTTCAGGAAGCGGGTGCTGATGGCCTCGCTCGACGTCAAGCGCCCGGCCGCCCAGGAGCAGCTCGCGGTGCTCGGCCGGCAGGTCGGCGTCGATACGCTGCCGATCGTCGCCGGCCAGACGCCGGTGCAGATCGCCCGTCGCGCCGAGCAGGCGGCGCGCCTGCAGGGCTACGACGTCGTCATGTTCGATACCGCCGGCCGCACCCATATCGACGAGCCGCTGATGGCCGAGATGGTGGAGATCAAGGCGGCCGCCAGGCCGCATGAGATCCTGCTCGTCGCCGACAGCCTGACCGGCCAGGACGCCGTCAATCTCGCGAAGAGCTTCGACGAGCGCGTCGGCATCACCGGCATCGTGCTGACCCGCATGGACGGCGACGGGCGCGGCGGCGCGGCGCTCTCGATGCGCGCCGTCACCGGCAAGCCGATCAAGCTCATCGGCACGGGCGAGAAGATGGATGCGCTCGAAGACTTCCATCCGAGCCGCATCGCCGACCGCATCCTCGGCATGGGCGACATCGTCTCGCTCGTCGAGAAGGCCGCCGAGACCATCGACGCCGAACAGGCGATGCGCATGGCCGAGAAGATGCGCAAGGGCCGCTTCGACCTCGACGATCTGAGCGCCCAATTGGCCCAGGTCGAGAAACTCGGCGGCATGGGCGGCATCATGGGCATGCTGCCCGGCATGGGCAAGATCAAGGACCAGATGGCGGCCGCCAACATCGACGAGCGGATCATCTCGCGCCAGCGGGCCATCATCTCCTCGATGACGCGGCCCGAGCGGCGCAGCCCGGACATCCTCAAGGCCTCGCGCAAGAAGCGCATCGCGGCGGGCTCCGGCACGCGGGTCGAGGACGTCAACCGGTTGCTCAAGCAGCACCGACAGATGGCCGACATGATGAAGTCGCTCGGCGGCGGTAAGCGCGGAGCGCTCGGCAAGATGGCCTCGGCCTTCGGGCTCGGCGGCGGCAATCCGCTCGCCGGCATGCCGGAGCCGACGCCCGAGCAATTGGCGGCGTTGGAAAAGCAGTTCGGCGGCGGCGGCCTGCCGCCGATGCCGCCGATGCCGCCGGGCGGCTTCGGTCAAAGTCTCGGTGGGACGCTGCCGGGCGGCCGCCTGCCCGGTCTGGGCGGTCCCCGCCTCCCGGGTCTCGGCGGCCTTCCGGGCGGCGGCTTCAATCCCTTCGGAGGCAAGAAGAAATGAGCGACGCTCCGCCAAGCAAGATGTTCGAAGCCTTCAACGCCATCCGCCAGCGCCTGCAGGAGGCGGACCTGAGCTTCACCTCGGCTGCCTACCGGGACGACGCCATGTCGCTCCTGGTCAACGAACCGGGACATTATTGGGAGATCGACGTCCTCGAGGACGGCTCGGTCGACGTGGAAGTCTACACGTCGCAGGGCTTGAGCGACGACCCGATGGGCGACATCGACCGCTTGATCGAGCGCAATTCCGAAGACCTAGACAAACCCCTCTCAGAAAGGAACTGAATACAGTGTCTCTCAAAATCCGCCTCTCCCGCTGGGGCGCCAAGAAGCGTCCGTTCTATCGCATCGTCGTGGCCGATGCCCGCGCGCCGCGCGATGGCCGCTTCGTCGAGAAGATCGGCACCTTCGATCCGCTCAAGCCCCATGAGGATGCCAACCGGCTGGTGATCGACGCCGACAAGGCCAAGGACTGGATCGCCAAGGGCGCCCAGCCGACCGAGCGCGTGCTGAAACTGTTGGCCTCGGTCGGCGTCGGCGAAGCGCCCAAGCGCCACAACCCGACCAAGGCTCTGCCGAAGAAGAAGGCGCAGGAACGCGCCGCCGCCGAGGCCGCCAAGGCGGCGTGAGGCTTGCAGCTTCACTGACACGTTTTCCCGTCGATCCCTCCGCCGCGACATGGAGCGAGCAGATCACCGGAAATCGTAGGACAGGCGAAACGCCGCGGTTGGGCTCGCGCCTCAAGCCGGCGCCAGGCGTGGCGTCGGCGCCGTATCGTCGTCGCTCGGGCCGGCGCAAGCCGTCGACAGCGTCGAGCGGAACACGACCCAGAGCAGCACCGAGACGAGGGCGAAGCTGCCGAGGATCATGAACATCGGCGGATAGCCGATGCCTTGCGCGATCCAGCCGCCGATGGCCGGGCTGAGCGAAGCCCCCACGCCCTGCACCGTCATCACCGCGCCCTGGCCGACGTTGACCCGGCCGGTGCCGGCGAGGATCCGCGCCACGAGCCCCGGCACGGCGACGCTCTGCAGCCCGGCGCCGATGCCGTCGAGCATCTGGACGGGATAGATGCCCCAGCTCGAGATGACGTGGGCCGCGATGAGGCCGCGGATCGGCAGCGCCACGAAGGAGACCAGCATCACCAGCCAGTAGCCGCGCGTCTCGGCCGTGCGCATGGCGATCAGCGAGACGACGATCATCACGCCCTGCGCCACCACGATGGTGATGGCGACGAGGCTCGCCGCATCGCCCTGCCCTGCGGCCACGACCGCGAGTCCGTAGAGCGGCAGCATGGCGCCGTTGCCGAGATGGAAGCAGGCCAACGCCGCTGCCAGGATCAGGAGCGGTTTGCTCTCCAGCAGTACCTGGAAGCCGCTGGCGCGGCCGTCGTCCTTGCGGCTCTTCTCCAGGCCGCGCGCCGCCCGGTCGTCGATCGAGGCGCGCGGGATCATCATCACCGAGGCGATCGAGACGATGCCGAAGACCGCCGCCAGCCAGAACACGGCGGTGAAGCCGAATTGCCAGCCGAGGAAGCCCGAGAGCCCCGCCCCCACCATGTTGCCGGCATGGTTGAAGGCCTGGTTGCGGCCGTTCTGCCGGTTGAAGCCTTTCTGGCGCACCATGCCGAGTGTGATCCCTGTGACGGCCGGGCCGATCGCCGCGCCGGCGATGGCGGTGGCCACCTGGGACGCCGCCACCAGCCAGAAATTCTGCGACAGCAGGATGATGGCCGAGGCCAGCACGGTGCAGATGCCGGGGAAGATGACGAAGAGCCGCTTGCGCGTCGTGGCATCGACGAGAGCCCCCGCCGGCGCCGTCATGATCATGCCGGCGACGCCGCCGATCGTCATCACCGAGCCGATGAGGCCGCTCTCCCAGTGGTGGGCCAGCAGGAAGACGCCGAGGAACGGCCCGATGCCGGCCTGCATGTCGGCCATGAAGAAGTTGAGCACCTGAAGCGGCCAGAGGCCGGGAGGCATTCGGGCGGCTTCGGCTTGGTCGGCAGCCATGATCCTCGTCTTCTCCGGTCGGACTATCGAGATCAGCATGATGCCGGCGACCATGGTCTCCGGCGGGTCAGGGGATGAGGATCGAGGCGGCGAGCGCCAGCAGCAGCGCCGGCGGCATGACCAGGATGCCGAGCTTGAGGAAGGTCCAGGCGCCGACGCTCTGGCCCTCGCGGCGCAGCGCAGTCAGCCACAGGATGGTGGCGAGCGATCCGGTGACGGAGAGGTTCGGGCCGATGTCGACGCCGATCAGCACGGCGCTCGTGACATGGTCCGACACCTGCGCCGACTGCACCGCGCTGCCGGCGATGAGGCCGGCAGGCAGGTTGTTCATGATGTTGCACAGGAAGGCGATGACGATCCCCGCGCCCCAGGCGGTCTCCGAGGCGGAGCGCTCGGCGGCGTCGTGCAGCGCCCCGCTGATCAGGCGGATCAGTCCGGTCTTGTCGAGCGCCTCGACCAGCACGAAGAGGCCGGCGACGAGCGGCAGCACGCCCCAGGAGATATCCTTCACCGTGGCCCAGGGCGAGGTCCGCGACCGGATCATCACGACGATCGCGGTCAATGCCCCGGCGATGGCGGTCGGCAGGCCGAGCTGGATGTCGAGGGTCGAGGAGACGAGAAGCACGATCGCCGTCACGGCGATGCCGAGCGCGGCGGTCTTGCCGCCGCCGGTGAGTTCGGGCACCTCGACATCGGCCTCGACCGTCTGCCGGAGCGCTTTGCGCTGCGTCAGACGCAGCATCAGGTAGGTGGCGAGGATCGATAGCACCGAGGGCAGCGCGAATCGCGGCAGCCACTGCAGGAGCGGCGGCATATGGGCGCCGTAGATGACGAGGTTGGCGGGGTTCGAGATCGGCAGGACGAAGGAAGCCGCATTGGCGATGAAGGCGCAGACGAGGAGATAGGGCAACGGCTCCTCGGCCCTGGCGGTCTTGACCGCCGCCGCCACCGCCGGCGTCAGCACCACCGCGGTCGCGTCGTTCGACAGAAAGATCGTCACGATAGTGCCGACCGCATAGACCAGCAGGAAGAGACGGGTCGCCGAACCCTTGGCGCGTCGCGCCGCCATGGCGGCGAGCCAGTCGAACAACCCTTCCGCACGCGCCACCTCGGCGAGCAGCATCATGCCTGTGAGGAACAGATAGACGTCGAGACCTTTAGCGATGCCGTTCAGCGCATCCTGCGGCCCGATCAGCCGGGCGATCACCAGGATCGCGGCGCCGGTCACGGCCCAGACGGCTTCCGGCCAGTCGAAGGGCCGGACGATCACGCCAAGGGTCGCGACGGCCGCGATGCCCCAGGTCAACATTTGTTCATGCGTCAAGCGTGGTCTCGCGCGGGAGGGAGGGGTAGAATCGGGGCGCGGCTACCATTTGCGGCCGTTGCGGTTCGGGCCGAGTTGCGTGGCGAAGAGATGCCGCTCCGGCCAGGCCTCGATGGCATCCTTGTCGCTGCCGTCGCGATGTGCCTTTGGCAGGACGAAACGCGCCGCCGCGACCTCGATCCTGTCCTCGGCGACGCCTCCGGCAGCGGTCTCGGCGCGCACGGCGAGGCCGAACCTTTGTCCGCCGGGCGAGCGCGCCCGCGTCCGCCAAAGATGGTCGCCCCTCGGCGGCGGATCCATCGGCTGCCAGGGACCCTCGTCGATCTGGCAGCGGCAGGCCGCCACCCGATTCGACCCAAAGACGACCGCGTGAACCTCGAAGGCATCGGTGACGACCTGAGCGGGGTCGTCCTGGTCGATGACGAGGCGGCGGTCGGCCGGCGCGGTGATCATCACGACCGGGAAAGCCTCCGCCAGCGGCTTGAACTGCCAGCTCACCACGCCGCCGTCGATCGCGGCGAGGCTGTAGCCGACCGGCCCTTCCTCGATCTGACCGGTCGAACGGGTGGCCGCGAGGATCGTGCGGCCGTCGTTGGCGAGCTCGTTGTAATGGGTATGGCCCATGTCGACGAGCCGCACATGGCGGGCGGCGAGCAGTCGATTGAGCGTGGCTTTCTCCCCGGTCAGGACGAGGTCGGCCGGATAGGCGTGCATGAAGACGGCGGCCGGCTGTCCCGCAGCCTCGGCCGAGGCCAGTTGCGCCTCGACCCAGGCGAGTTGCGCGTCGCCGAGCCGAAAGTCCGGACCGCCCCTGCCCGGGCCGCACATGTCGAGGAACAGGCAGCGGATTCCGCCATGGGTGACCGAGAAGGGCAGCACCGGGAACCGGCGCCCGCCGGCATGGGCGCCCAAGAAATTGTCGAGATTGCCCGACGCCATCTCATGGTCGCCGGTGATCGCATAAACCGGCGGGCTGAGGAGCTTCAGCGCGGTGTGGACGAGCGCGTATTCGCCAGGCATTCCATTATCGGCGACGTCCCCGGGTAGATAGACGAAGTCCAGACGGTCCCGGCACTGCAGCTCGATCTCCGCCGCGATGGCGAGGAGATCGGTGAAATGCTGCTCCTTCGGCGAGGTCAGATGCAGGTCGCCAAGATGGGCATAGATCAGGAGTGGTCCTGTTGAACCCATAGGAGAAATCCATGGCGGATCGGAAAGGGATTTTTCTAGCGGCCGGCCGAGTTCCGCGACCCACTGACGCGGTCGATCGGGCATCGGACGCGCCCGGCACCGACGCCGGTCTATTCAGTGGCAGACAACTCACACTGAATCGAATCGTTCAGCTTCAGTTCAGAAAAAGCCTGCGGCCGCGCCGTCCCTGCGATTTCGCCAGCGGGCCGATAACGGTCTTCATGAAACAAGAAGAGCCGCACCGTCTGATAAGACTGTGCGGCTCCGTACGCGACTATATGAGTATCTAATATGGCATTGTCAGCCGTGAGACGGCCAAATAGTCTCTTAGACGCTCTTCCTCGAAGAGTAGACCCGGGCCTCGCACGACATGAAACAATGAGACACTGGATCACCTCCTTTCGTTAGGTTGCCGATACAGGAATGATACACGAGACGAGGATGTCGGCAAGTGGTGTTTGCGGCAGCGGCCGACATGCTTAAAGTTTTATGTGTGGATAGCGGCGCGAGGCGGGATCGCACGGAGGCGGCCTATCGGGCCGGCGGCGCCTCATGGCAGGTCACCGGTTTCGGCTTGGCGAAGGGATCGACCAGGAAATTGTCAGCGCATTTATCGCAGCCCGCCAGGATGGCGGCGGCGATCACGATGATCAAGAACCGGCAGGCGCGGTGACGCATCGCAGGCAGCACTCCGGCAGGCCGGGCGGCGCCGGCAAACACGCCGGACCGAACCGGCGCCATCGCTCACCCTAGCAGATCGCGGCGGCTTTGGCAGCAATCGTGCGTAAGCTCGGACCGCCGTGAGGCGGCGCCTCTCGCCTTCCCTGCAGCCAGCGTGTAGAGGTCGGGCATGTCCCCGGCCTTGCTTTTCGACATGGACGGTACGCTCGTCCATACCGACCACCTTCATTTCGCGGCGTTTCAGACGATCCTCGGGCCGCATGGCATCGACCTCGACTGGGCGACCTACCGCGAATTCCTGATGGGCAAGTCGAACGAGAGCGCCGCGGCCAGGCTTTTCCCGCATCTGCCGCGCGACCGGCACAGCGTCCTGATGGACGACAAGGAGGCCGAATACCGAGCCCTGGCCCGAGAACTCGTGCCCGCAGCCGGCCTGATGGACCTGCTCGACTGGGCCGAGGGGGCCGGAATCAGGCTTGCCGTCGTCACCAGCGCGCCGCGCGACAGCGCCGAACATGTACTTGGCGCGCTCGGCATCGCGTGGCGCTTCAAGGTGGTGATCACGCGCAACGACGTCGCCGACCCGAAACCCCATCCCCTGCCCTACCTCACGGCGCTCGAGGCGATCGGCGGCGACCCGTCCCGGTCGGTCGCCTTCGAGGATTCCACCGCCGGCGTGACCTCGGCAGCGACGGCCGGCCTGCCGGTCGTGGGCCTGACGGCACCGCTCGACGAGAACGACCTGCATGGCCACGGGGCCGCTCTCCTCATCGAGGACTACCGCGATCCGCTGCTGACGGGTTTCCTGCGCCGCCACCTGCGGCTCGAGGAGCCGAGCGATCCGCTGCCTTAACGCGGCGCCGCTCGGCCGCCGGCCGCCTAATTTCCGTGCAGAACCGCGGATGCGGCGCCCGAAGCCTTCCTTTTGCCGCCGCCGACCGCTAGAGAACCCTGGACGGTTGCCCCTTCGATGTTCGTCGTCGCTCGATGTCGGGCGCTGCGGCCGCCCGGACGATGAGGGCCGGCCCAGGGTCTCGGCCGGACGAGGAATCCGTAGTCCCGATGCGATTGTCCCAGGTTCTCACGACGCTCGCCGACGAACCTGAGGAGCGCATCTCCCTCGATTCCATCCTGGACCTGCTGAGCGACCGGTCGTTCGCCGTGCTCGTCGTCCTGCTCGGGCTGCCGAACTGCCTGCCGATGCCGCCGCCGATCCCCGCGGTGTCGGCGCTGCTTTTGATGTTCGTCGCGCTGCAGATCGCCGTACGGCGGCATGAGCCCTGGTTTCCGCGCGTCATCCTGAAAAGATCGGTGGCGAGCGCGGACCTGCGCCGGGCGGTCGGGCGCGCCCTGCCGGTGGTCAATGCCCTCGAACGCTGGTCCCGGCCGCGCTGGCGGCTGTTCGGGGCGCGGGTCGGCGCCCTGCTCAGCGCGCTGCTGCTGATCACCATGGCGTTCGGCATGCTGACCGCGGCGCCGCTCGTCGGCCAGGTGCCTTACGGGCTCGCGGTCTGCCTCATAGGCCTCGGACAGGTGGAGCGCGACGGGATCCTGGTGATGTCGGGTCTTTTCATCGGCAGCATCGGCGCGGTGCTGAGCGCGAGCTTCATCTACGGCGTCTGGCTGACCATCGAGACGTTCTTCTGACAGATCCGGCGAGCGCTACGCCAGCCCCTTGACGATGTTCTCGACCATCTTCTTGGCGTCAGCGAAGAGCATCATCGTATTGTCGCGGAAAAACAGCTCGTTTTCGACCCCCGCATAGCCCGAGCCCATGCCGCGCTTGATGAACAGCACGGTCTTGGCCTTCTCCACGTCGAGCACCGGCATGCCGTAGATGGGCGAGGACTTGTCGGTCTTGGCCGAGGGATTGGTGACATCGTTGGCGCCGATCACGAAGGCGACGTCGGCCTGGGCGAATTCCGAGTTGATGTCCTCGAGCTCGAAGACCTCGTCGTAAGGCACGTTGGCTTCCGCCAGCAGCACGTTCATATGGCCCGGCATGCGGCCCGCCACAGGGTGGATGGCATATTTGACCTCGACCCCCTCCCGCTTGAGCACGTCGGCCATCTCGCGCAAGGCATGCTGGGCCTGCGCGACCGCCATGCCGTAGCCCGGCACGATGATGATCTTCTGCGCGTTCTTCATGATATAGGCCGCGTCCTCGGCCGAGCCCTGCTTGACCGGCCGGGTCTCGACCGCGCCCGACGCCGCCGCCGTCTCGCCGCCGAAGCCGCCGAGGATCACCGAGACGAAGGATCGGTTCATCCCCTTGCACATGATGTAGGAGAGGATGGCGCCCGAGGAGCCGACGAGCGCCCCGGTGATGATTAGCGCGAGGTTGCCGAGCGTGAACCCGATGCCCGCCGCGGCCCAGCCCGAATAGGAGTTGAGCATCGACACGACGACCGGCATGTCGGCGCCCCCGATCGGCACGATGATCAGGACGCCGAGCGCCAACGACGCGAGAACGATGAGCCAGAAGGCGAGCGAGCTCGTGCTCGTCACGAAGATCACGATCAGGATCACCAGCAGCGCCGCCAGGCCGCCGTTGATGAGGTGCCGGTTCGGCAACAGGATCGGCTTGCCCGACATGCGCCCGTCGAGCTTCAAAAAGGCGATGACCGAGCCGGTGAAGGTGACGGCACCGATGGCCGCGCCGATCGACATCTCGACGAGGCTCTGGCCGTGGATGGCACCTGGCACGCCGATGCCGAAGGCCTGCGGCGCATAAAGCGCGCCCGCCGCCACCAGTACCGCCGCGAGACCGACGAGCGCATGGAACAGCGCCACGAGCTGCGGCATGGCCGTCATCTGCACCGAGCGGGCGCGCCACGCGCCGATACCGCCGCCGATGCCGATGCCGACGATGACCATCAGCCAGGAGATCGCATCCGCCGGTGGCCGGTAGAGCAGCGTGGTGAGGACCGCAAGGCCCATGCCGATCATGCCGAACCGGTTGCCCTGGCGCGAGCTCGCCGGCGAGGATAGGCCGCGCAGCGCCAGGATGAACAGGATGCCGGAGACGAGGTAGAGCAGCGCCGCGAGGTTGTCGCCCAGCATCGGCTCAGCCCTTCCGCTTATACATGGCGAGCATGCGCTCGGTGACCAGGAAGCCGCCGAAGATGTTCACCGAGGCCAGGATCAGCGCCAGGAAGCCGAAGATGCGCGCCGCCCAGGCCCCGGCCCCCGACGCGCCCGTGTCGACGCCGATCGAGAGCAGCGCGCCGACCACGATGACGGAGGAGATGGCGTTGGTGACCGACATCAGCGGCGTATGGAGCGCCGGCGTCACCGCCCAGACCACATAATAGCCGACGAAGACCGCCAGCGCGAAGATGGCGAGGCGAAACACGACCGGATCGATCGCGCCGCCGGTGGCGGCATGGACGCCCGCCCCTATGCTGTCGCCGATCTGGTCCGCATAGGCCTGGGCCGCCGCCGCGGCCTGCCGGGCGGCGACGGCAGCGGCCTCGGCCTTGTCGTAAAGCTGTTGCGCAGTATCGGCCGCCATGGGGGCTCTCTCGGTGGAAGGTCGCTCGCTCGGGGGATCAGGCCGCCTGGGGTCGCGGCTGGAAGTTGGGATGGACGATCGCGCCGTCGCGCGTCAGCGCCGTCGCCTTGACGAGGTCGTCGTCCCAATCGACCTTCACGGCCTTGGTGGTCTTGTCGACCAGCGTTTCGACGAAGGCGTAGAGATTGCGGGCATAGAGGCTCGAGGCGGTGGCGGCGAGGCGCCCTGGCACGTTGAGGAACCCCAAGACCTTGACGCCGGCGTGCTCGACGACCTCGCCCGGTGTCGAGACCTCGCAATTGCCGCCGCGCTCCGTGGCGAGATCGACCACGACCGATCCGGCCCGCATGGAGGACACCATCGCGGCCGACACGAGCTTCGGCGCAGGACGTCCGGGGATCAGGGCGGTCGTGATGACGATGTCCTGCTTGGCGATGTGGCGCGAGACGAGCTCGGCCTGTTTCGACTTGTAGGCTTCCGACATCTCCTTGGCGTAGCCGCCGGCGGTCTCGGCCTGCTTGAATTCCTCGTCCTCGACAGCGACGAATTTCGCGCCCAGCGATTCGACCTGTTCCTTGGTGGCCGGCCGCACGTCGGTCGCCGTGACGATGGCGCCGAGCCGGCGGGCGGTCGCGATGGCCTGCAGGCCCGCAACACCGACGCCCATGATGAACACCTTGGCGGCCGGAACCGTGCCGGCGGCGGTCATCATCATCGGGAAGGCGCGGCCGTAATATTCGGCGGCGTCGATCACGGCCCGGTAGCCGGCGAGATTCGCCTGGCTGGAGAGCACGTCCATGGATTGCGCCCGGGTGATGCGCGGCATCAGCTCCATGGCGAAACCCGTGACGCCCGCGCGCGCCATGGCATCGAGCGCCTCGGTCTGGCCGTAAGGGTCCATGATGGCGCAAACGAGCGCGCCCCGCCTGTAGCCGGCAAGCTCCTCGGCCGAAGGACGGCGAACGCGCAGAACGATGTCGGCGTCCTTGGTTGCCGCGGCAGCGTCCGGCGCGATGGTGGCCCCGGCCGCCTCGAAATCCGCGTCGATCACGCCCGACCGCAAGCCGGCGCCGGCCTGAACCACCACTTCGCCACCAAGAGCGACGAACTTCTTGACCGTCTCCGGCGCCGCCGCGACGCGGGGCTCGCTGTCAGGTTCGGCAGGCACGGCGATGCGCATGGATCCACCCTGATTTTTGTGCCGGCAGCCTGCCGTGACCGGCGGTTCGCCTGCGGCAGGAGGGGAGTTTGAGAGGCAGGGAAAGCGCCGGAAGACGGCCGTCAGAGCAAAAAGAACGCCATCAGAAGGAGGATCACGGCGATCGTGATAGTGCCCCATTTCGCCCCGAAGGTGAAGGCTCGGTAGCTCCGCTCGTGTGCCGCGTAATCCATATATTCGGGATTCATCGGGACGTCGTCGGTCGTGGCCATCGTGGTCTCGTCGGAGGCGGCGGGGTTGGTCGACTGTCGTCTAGCGGAAACTTGAGCGCAGGGCAAACGTTGGCGCCCGTGGTTGGAGAGCCTCAAAGAGGCCATGACGGCATATGAGTGTCATGGCATGCAGTTCGAGGAGTGGAACGATGACGACACCCAGCACGACGGAATTCTTCGATGCCGCGGCAGCGGCCTATGACAGCGATCCGGCGGTCGCGTCTGGCCTGACCCTGCTGCAGGGCGCGAGGGGCGCGGTGACGGCGACGAGACCCAAGGACGGGTTCCATGGCGTCGCTTTCGAGACCGCGACCGGACAGGTGATCGTCGCCTTCGAGGGGACCGATCTCGGCGCCCTGAACACCAGGCCGACCTTCGCCAACGCCCAGATCCAGGCCGACAAGCAGATCTACAACGGGGCCAATCCGACGCTCTATGACGATGCCTTTCGGTTTACCAATCGGGCGCTCGCCGTCGCGGCCACGCAAGGCGTCTCGGCGGACAACGTCTTCCTCGCCGGCCATTCGCTCGGCGGCGCCGAGGCCGAATATGTGGCCGCCAATACGGGCCTGTCGGGCGACACGTTCGGGGCGCCGGGCATCCCGGCGGCCGATATCGCGCCGAGGGAGCCCTCGGGCCTGACCAATTTCGTCGACTTCGGCGACCCCGTCGGCAATTACAGCGCCAATCCGAACATTCTCAGGAATTTCCTGGCGAGCGACAACATCGAGCGCTTCGGCGCGCCCACCTATCTGGGCAACCCGTCCGACGCGCGGGCGCTCTCGACCGCCGGGCGGATCTTCGGGCAGACCGGCGTCGGCACGGCGGTCAGCCTCGGCATCCTCGGCCATGCGGTCGCCAACCATCACCTTCTCGGCGCTTACGCGGCCGATCTGGGACTGCCGACATCGGGAACGGGAGGCGGCCTGTCCGGCGTCAGCCCGCAGGTGCTGGCGCAGGTGATCGGGGACATTACCAGCGCCGGCCCGAACGCTTCGGCCGTTGCAGCACCGTCCGACGCCCACACCGGAACGCTCGCCAAGGCCCAGACCGACCTTTCGAGCGCCTTCGGCCCAGCGCATCATCATGGCACCGGCATGGGCTGACCCGAACCGGCGGCGGCCTCATCCCGACGGCAGCACCCGCGTCACATGGCCCATCTTGCGGCCCGGGCGCGCCGTCGTCTTGCCGTAGAGGTGGAGGCTCGCGCCGTCCTGCCCGAGGATCGCGGGCCATCCGTGGACGTCGGCGCCGATCAGGTTCCTCATCTCGATCGGGCCATGGCGCCGGGTCGAACCGAGCGGCCAGCCGCAGATGGCGCGGATATGCTGCTCGAACTGCGAGGTCGCGGCGCCGTCGAGCGTCCAATGGCCTGAGTTGTGGACGCGCGGCGCGATCTCGTTGACGACCAGCGTCTCGGGCGCCTCGCCGGCGCCGGGCACCACGAACATCTCGACGGTCAGCACGCCCACATAGTCGAGCGCCGCGGCGATCCGGCCGGCCATGGTGGCGGCGGCCCGCTCGGTCTGTGGTGCGACGGCGGCCGGCAGGCGGGTCGCCGCGAGAATTCCGTTGGCATGCTCGTTCTCGTTCAGATCATAGGCCGCGAAGGCTCCGTCGATCCCGCGCGCCGCGACGACCGAGACCTCGCGCGAAAAGGGCACGATGCCTTCGAGGATGCTCTTCTGGCCAAGCGAGCGGAATACGACGGCGAGGTCGGAGCCCTCGCGCACCAGCGCCTGGCCCTTGCCGTCATAGCCGAAGCGGCGCGTCTTGAGGATCGAGGGACGGCCGATCTGGGCGACGGCGCGGGCCAGCGCGCCGGGGTCGTCGACCGAGACGAAAGGCGCGGTCGCGAGGCCGAGGTCGCGCAGGAACTGCTTCTCGGTCAGACGATCTTGTGCGGTGGCGAGGGAGGCGGCGTTCGGCCGGACCGGGGCATGGCGGGCGAGCACCGCGGCGGTCTCGGCCGGGACGTTCTCGAACTCGTAGGTCACGACCGCGACGCTCGCCGCGAATGCCGCAAGCGCATGCTCGTCGCGATAGTCGGCAACGGTGTGGATGGCCGCGACGTCGAAAGCTGGGCTGTCCGCTTCAGGAGCGAAGATATGCGCCCTGAGCCCGAGCTTGGCCGCCGCGAGGCAGAGCATGCGGCCGAGCTGGCCGCCGCCGAGGATGCCGACCGTATCGCCGGGCGCGATCGCCGGAGGCGATCGCATTGTCGGCTCAGTCATCGCGCGGCTGCTCCGCCACGGCTTCGGTCTGGGCCTCCCGCCAGGCATCGAGCCGCTGCGCCAGGGCGGCATCGCTCAGAGCCAGCACGGCAGCCGCCAGCAAGGCGGCATTGACGGCACCGGCGCGGCCGATGGCGAGCGTACCGACCGGCACGCCGGCCGGCATCTGCACGATCGAATAGAGGCTGTCCACCCCCTTCAGCGCTTGCGTCTCGACCGGCACGCCGAACACCGGTAGCGGCGTCATGGCGGCCACCATGCCGGGCAGATGCGCGGCCCCGCCCGCGGCGGCGACGATCACCTTGTAGCCGCTGGCCTTGGCCGTCTTGGCGAAGGCGATGAGCCGGTCGGGCGTGCGGTGCGCCGAAACGACCGTGGCAAGATAGGGCACGCCGAGGGCGTCGAGCACCTCGGCGGCATGCCGCAGCGTGGCCCAATCGGACGTGCTGCCCATGATGAGCCCGACAGGTACCGGATCGGCCAAGCGCTGTCCCTCGACGCAATTGCGGCGCGGCAAACCTGTCCGGGCCCGCACGCGTCTCGACGATTCGGAAGGATCGGTCCCGCTCGCTAGGGCAAGTCCGATCCCGGCACAGGCCGCAGGGCCGCTTCCAAGCCGAAGCAAGCCTCGCGGCGAGACCCACGATTAAGCCGGAAGCCCGGTCGCGGCGCAAGGCACGACCGGCGCCGGTCCCCAATATCGGCAGCGGGCGGCCCTGCCGGCCAGGCTCCGAATCCGGGTAACGTTAAGCTGACGGCGAGGGAGATCCGGCCAGCCCGGTCAGCAGGCGCGCCCCTTCGCAAGTCGCTCCAGCATTCCGGAGCCTCTGACCCGCTCCACCCAGGCCGTGACGCAGGCCGAGAACAGCGCCGGGTTGATGCGGTTCATCATGACGGCGAGCTGGCACTCGCCGCAAAGTGATCGAAAAGGGCGCAAAGCGATGACGGGGCTCCGATGTCAGGCGGCGTCAGATCCATGTGGCCCTTCCGAATCAGGCCACCAAGGGATTCAGTTCTCAACGCAATCGCAAACCGCCGCTAACCCGACTTCGAGCCCTCATACCCGTGTTACTCCCTGGTCAGACAAGCCGCGAAGGTCTAGATCAGGGCAGAACCGATCATCCCGCCGTCCGTCGCCCATGTCCTCTGCCAGCCATCTCAACTCTCTCGGCGTCGCCAAGAGTCCGGCCGAGACGCGCGTCGTCGTCGCCATGTCGGGCGGCGTCGACAGTTCCGTGGTCGCGGCCCTGCTCAAGCGCGAGGGCTACGATGTCGTGGGCATCACGCTGCAGCTCTACGATCATGGCGCGGCGACCCCGGCCCGCGCCGGGAGCTGTTGTGCGGGGCGCGACATCCACGATGCGCGCGCCGTTGCGGCGCGGCTCGGCATTCCGCATTACGTCCTCGATTACGAGGCGCGGTTCCGCGAGTCCGTCATCGTGCCCTTCGCCGACAGCTACCTCCGCGGCGAGACGCCGATCCCCTGCGTCGCCTGCAACCAGCACGTCAAATTCGCCGACCTCTTCGACACCGCCAAGGACCTCGGCGCCGACGCGCTCGCCACGGGTCATTACGTCGCCTCGCGCCCGCTTGCGGACGGTCGCCGCGCCTTGTTCCGAGCCAGAGACCGCGACCGCGACCAGAGCTATTTCCTCTATGCCACGACGGCCGAGCAGCTCGCCTTCCTGCGCTTCCCGCTCGGCGAACGGCCGAAGGCGGAGGTCCGGGCGATGGCGCGCGACTTCGGCCTCGCAGTCGCCGACAAACCCGACAGCCAGGACATATGCTTCGTGCCGACCGGCCGCTACAGCGACGTCGTGGCGCGGCTGCGGCCCGAGGCGATGACGGCGGGCGACATCGTCC
This sequence comes from Lichenihabitans sp., assembly GCA_965277115.1. Lineage (GTDB taxonomy): Bacteria > Pseudomonadota > Alphaproteobacteria > Rhizobiales > Beijerinckiaceae > Lichenihabitans. The sequence continues at coordinate 350,685 of CBDIBY010000010.1, forward strand.
ACCTCGATGGCCGGATCCTCGGCCGGCATCGCGGCATCGCTCACTACACCGTCGGCCAGCGCAAGGGCCTTGGCCTTTCCGACAACCCCGGCATCGGCGGCGAACCGCTCTTCGTCGTGAAGCTCGACGCCGCCATGGCCCGGATCGTCGTCGGCCCTCGCGAGGCCCTCGCGACGGCGGCGGTGCGATTGCGCGCGGTCAACTGGATCGGCCCCGACGCTCTCGCCGCGGCCGCGCAGGGCCTCGACATCGCGGTCCGGCTGCGCTCGACGCGGCCACCCGTCCCTGCACGGCTGCGGACCCTAGGCGATGCGATCGTGGTCGATCTGTCGCGCCCCGAGCAGGGTGTCTCGCCCGGCCAGGCCTGCGTCATCTATGCCTCGCAGGCGGACGACGCCCAGGTCTACGGCGGCGGCACCATTGCCGCGACCTTTCCGGCCTGCTCCGCCGCGCCGATCGAGGCACACGACGTCGCGGTCGCATGAATATCGCCGCGAAGCCCCCGCGGGGCCGTATCGAGGATGCCGGGCAGGTGGTCGCCGCCTATGATCGCTGGGCGCCGGTCTACGACCTCGCCTTTGCGGCCGTGATGAAGCGTGGCCGGCAGGCCGCCGCGGCGGCCGTGTCGCGCCCCGGCACGCGCGTCCTCGACGTCGGCGTCGGCACCGGCCTCGAATTGCCGATGTTCGGCCCCGGCACCGCCCTGGTCGGCATCGACCTCGCCGAAGCCATGCTGCGCCGCGCCGCCGAGCGGGTCAGGCGCCACGCGCTCGTCGATGTCGAGGGCCTGAGCGTCATGGATGCGACGCGCCTCGCCTTCGCCGATGCGAGTTTCGACGCCGCCGTCGTGCCCTATGTGCTAACCGTGGTGCCCGATCCCGCAGCCATGCTCGACGAGGTGCTCCGCGTCGTGAGGCCGGGCGGCGCCATCGTGCTCGTCAACCATTTCGGCGCCGAGGCTGGTCCTGTGGCTTCCGTCGAGGCCTGGCTCGGCCGGCGCAGCGCCGCGCTCGGCTGGCATCCGCAGTTCCCTTTCGCGGTGCTCGGCGACTGGCTCGCGGCGCATCGCGGCCGGGTCGATCTCGTCGAGCGGCGCAAGCTGCCGCCGTTCGGCCTCTTCACGCTGGTGCGGCTCGCCAAGGCGGTATAAGGCCACCCCATGCAGTTCCATCCGGGAGGCCTGAGATGAACGCCCACGACACCACCCTGGGCCTGCCGCGCCCGGCTTCCGCCGCCATCGAAACGGTGATCGCCGCGCTCGGCGAAAGCTTCGGCGACAGGCTCTCGACCGGCGCCTCGATCCGCGAGCAGCACGGCAACACCCGCACCCTGGTGCGCAACGAGCCGCCCGACGCCGTCGTCTTCCCCGAGAGCACGGCGGAAGTCGTCGAGATCGTCAAGCTCTGCGCCGCGCATCGCGTGCCGGTGATCCCCTACGGCACCGGCACGTCGTTCGAAGGCCATGTCAACGCGCCGCTCGGCGGCATCTCGATCGACACCTCGCGTATGGACAAGGTGCTCTGCGTCCATACCGAGGACCTCGATTGCGTGGTCCAGCCCGGCGTGACCCGCAAGGCGCTGAACCTGCACCTGCGCGACCACGGCCTGTTCTTCCCCATCGACCCCGGCGCCGATGCCTCGATCGGCGGCATGGCCGCGACCCGTGCCTCGGGCACCAATGCGGTGCGCTATGGCACGATGAAGGATGCAGTGCTCTCGCTCCTCGCCGTCACCGCCTCGGGCGAGGTGGTGCGCACCGCGCGGCGGGCGAAGAAATCGGCCGCCGGCTACGACCTCACCCGGCTCTTCGTCGGCAGCGAGGGCACGCTCGGCGTATTCACCGAGATCACCTTGAAGCTCGCCGGCATCCCCGAGGCGATCTCGGCGGGCGTCTGCCCCTTCCCGAGCGTCGCGGCGGCCTGCCGGGCGACCATCCTGACCATCCAGTCCGGAATCCCGGTGGCGCGCATCGAATTGCTCGACGCGCTCCAGGTGCGCGGCGTCAACCTCCATTCGAAGCTCGGCCTGCCTGAGACGCCTATGCTCTTCGTCGAGTTCCATGGTACGGAGGCCAGCGTCGCCGAACAGGCGGAACGGTTCGGCGAGATCGCGGCGGGCGAAGGCGGCGGCGCCTTCGACTGGGCGACGCATCCGGAGGACCGCTCGCGGCTCTGGCAGGCGCGCCACGACGTCTACTGGTCGGGCTTCGCGCTCCGGCCCGGCACGCAGCACCTGCCGACCGACGTCTGCGTGCCGATCTCCCGCCTCGCCGATTGTGTGACCGAAACGCAGGCCGACATTGCCGCGACCGGGCTCGTCGCGCCGATCGTCGGCCATGTGGGCGACGGCAACTTCCATCTCGGCATCATGGTGGACGAGACGGACGCGGCCGAGATGGAGCGCGTCGAAGCCTTCCTCGAACGGCTGGTGCGCCGCGCCCTCGCCATGGACGGCACCTGCACGGGCGAGCACGGCGTCGGCCAGGGCAAGGCCAAATATCTGATCGAAGAGCACGAGGCACCGGCGCTCGGCCTAATGCGGGCCGTCAAGCAGGCCTTCGACCCCCTTAACATCCTCAATCCCGGCAAGATCCTGACGGCGTGATCTATTTCAAGAGGTCGGCGAGCGTCAGCGCGATAACCTCGGTCGCCTTGCGGAGATCGGCGAGCGGCAGGCGCTCGTCGGCCCGATGCGCATTGGCCTCCTCGATCGTGCGCGGCCCGGCGCCGTAGAGCACGGTCGGCACGCCGACCGCCGCATAGTGCCTCGCGTCGGTATAGAGCGGCACGCCCTTGGCGACGATGCTCTCGCCCATCACCCGCGAGGCGTGGCCGCACAGGATCTCGGTCATCCGCTCGCCGCCCGGCAGCGGCACGAGTGGCTCCGCCAGCAGGATGCGGCGGATGCCGACCCGGGCCTTCGGCGAAGCCTTGGCCGCCTCCTCGATGATGGCGCGAAGCTCGCGCTCGACTTCGGCCGGGTTCTCCTCGGGGATCATGCGCCGGTCGAGCCTGAAGGTGACGCGGTCGGGCACCACATTGGTGTTGATGCCGCCCTTGATGAGCCCGACGGTGAGCTGCGGGCTGCCGATCCCCGGCGTCGCCGAGACGCGCGCCGCGAGCCCCTTGCGCCAGGCATAGAGCGCCGACAGGATCGCGGTCGCGGCCTCGAGCGCATCGACACCGGTGAAGGGCATGGCGGCATGCGCCGAGCAGCCGTTGACCTCAACCTCCAGGTGCAGGCAGCCGTTATGGGCATTGACGACCGCATAGGAGAAGCCTGCGCCGAGCGCGAGGTCGGGTTTCGACAGGCCTTCGCCGAGGATCAGGCCGGGGCCGATCTCGCCGCCCGCTTCCTCGTCATAGGTGATGTGCAGTTCGATCGTGCCGCGTGTCGGCCGCGCCACGTCGTCCAGGGCTTTCAGCGCGAAGGCGTAGGTCGCGATGTCGGATTTCGACACGGCGACGCCGCGGCCGTACATCCAGCCGTCGACCACTTCCGCGCCATAGGGGTCGCGTGTCCACCCCTCGCCGGGCGGCACCACGTCGCCATGGGCATTCAACGCGATGACCGGCCCGTCCCCGAAACGTCGCCGCACGATGAGGTTCGTGGCGCTGATCATGCCGTTCTGCTTCACGCGGTCGGCCGGCACCGCATGGCGCTCGACCGTGAAGCCCAAGCCTTCGAGGAGCTCGGCTGTCCGCGCCGCATGGGCGTCGCAATCGCCGGCCGGATTGTCGGACGGCACTTTCACGAGCTCGGCGAGGAAGCGCGCCTGCGCCTCGCGCTGCCGGTCGAGGTAAGCGTGGATCGCCTCCGCGGCGGTGTCGCGGGCGGGCGTGGTCGTGGTCATGATGTCCTCGTTGAACGATGAGTGCGGTCGAGCTGCCGCAGGAAGGCGATGAGGACGCGCACCGCGGCGTCGGCGTCCTCGGCGGCGATCGATTCCCCCGGATTGTGGCTGATGCCGCCGGCGCAGCGCACGAAGAGCATGGCGATGGGGCACAGCGCGATCATCGCCAGGCCGTCGTGGCCGGCGCCGCTCGGCAGGGCGAGCGGCCTTATGCCTTGCGCCCGCACCGCTGCTTCGAGCACCTGTTGCAGATGCGGCGCGCAGGGTGCGGCAGCCTCGTCGTAAAAGGGCGTCATGGCGAGCGAGACGCCGCGGCGCGCCGCGATGGCCTCGCAGGTTCCCTTGAGCGTGTCGACCGCCGACCGGCGCACCGCATCGTCCGGGCTGCGCAGGTCGACCGTGAAGCCGGCCCGCGCCGGGATCACATTGACCGCGCCCGGCAAAGCCTCGATGCGACCGACGGTGGCGACGAGGTCCGTCGTGTCGAGCGCGATCCGCTCGGTCGCAACGATCATCTCGGCGGTCGCGGCAAGCGCATCGCGGCGCAAGCGCATCGGCACCGTGCCCGCGTGGCCGGCGGTGCCCTCGATCTCGATTTTGAGGCGGCTCGCCCCGGCGATTGCGGTAACGATGCCGACCGGCAGGCCTTCGGCCTCGAGCACCGGGCCTTGTTCGATATGGGCTTCGACATAACCGAGGATGTCGTCCTTACGCCGCCCGATCGTGGCGGCGGCCTCGGGGGCGCAGCCGAACGCCCGCAGCGCCTGGCGCAGGCTGATGCCCGCATCGTCCGTTACGTCGAGCGACGCCGGATCGAAAGTGCCGGCGACGGCCCGTGACCCCGATAGCGTCACCGGGAAGCGCACCCCCTCCTCGTCGCCGAATGCGACGATCTCGATGGAGAAGGACAGGCGCTCGTCCCGCGCATGCAGCTCCGCGACCGCCTCGATCGCGGCCACGACGCCGAAATTGCCGTCGTAGCGGCCGGCATCGCGCACCGTGTCGATATGCGAGCCGAGGATCAACGTCCTGGCACCTGGCGCGGAACTCGCGTAGCGGCCGGCCACATTGCCGACGGCATCGATGGAGGCCGCCATGCCGGCCCGCTCCATCCAGTCCATCACCTTGAGGGCGGCCGCCTTGTGTTCGGGCGTCAGGTAGAGGCGCGTCAGGGCGCCCGCGTCGCTCGACAGGCCGGCGAGGTCGTCGAGCCGGGCCATGACGCGGGAGGGGCGTGCCATGCCCGCCGGGCGGATTGCCGCGTTGAGATCGGTCATCGGCTTTCCCGATGGGCTTCGGCCTCCGGTCCCAGGAGCAGGATCGCGCGGAAGTCGTTGACGTTGGTGCGGGTCGGCCCGGTGATCACCTGGTCGCCGAGGGCTTCGAAGAAGGCGTGCGCATCGTTGTCGGCGAGCCTCGCTCTGGCGTCGATGCCGAGCGCCGCGGCGCGGGCGAGCGTATCGGGGGTCAGGACGGCGCCCGCCACCTCTTCGGCGCCGTCGACGCCGTCGGTGTCGCCGGCGATGGCGAAAGCGCTCGGCAGGCCATCGAGCGCCACCGCGAGCGACAGCAGGAACTCGACGTTGCGGCCGCCGCGACCGCGGCCGCGCATGGTCACCGTCGTCTCGCCGCCCGACAGCAGGACACAGGGCGGCGGGATGGGCTGCCCATGGCGGGCGATCTGCCGGGCGATGCCGGCCATGACGCGGCCGACCTCGCGCGCCTCGCCCTCGATGGCGTCGCCGAGGATCATAGGTGTGACGCCGGCTGCGTGGGCGACCGCGGCTGCCGCCTCGAGCGACTTCTGCGGCGTGGCGATGAGATCGGTCGTCGTGCCGCCCAGGCGCGGATCGCCGGGCTTCGGCGTCTCCTGCGTCCCGCGGTCGAGATGGTCGATCACGGCTTTTGGCTCGACGATGCCGTGGCGCCGCAGGATGTCGCGGGCTTGCGCGAAGCTCGAAGGGTCGGCGACGGTCGGCCCCGAGGCGATGGCGGAGAGGTCGTCGTTCGGCACGTCGGAGATGACCAGCGTCACCACCCTGGCCGGATGGGCGGCCGCGGCGAGCCGTCCGCCCTTGATGGCCGAAAGATGCTTGCGCACGATGTTCATCTCGCCGATCGGCGCACCGCACCTCAGCAGCGCTGTGTTGACGGCCTGCTTGTCGGCAAGGCTCAATCCCTCGGCCGGCAGGGTCAGCAGCGCCGAGCCGCCGCCCGAGATCAGCGCGATGACGAGATCGTCCTCGGTGAGGTCGGCAACGCGATCGAGGATGCGGCGAGCCGCCGCGGCACCGCGCGCATCAGGCACGGGATGCGAGGCCTCGACGATCTCGATATGCCGGCAGGGCGCCGCATGACCGTCGCGAGTGACGACCAGACCCTCGATCGGGCCGTCCCAGGCCGCCTCGACCGCGCGAGCCATCTCGGCCGAGGCCTTGCCGGCGCCGACCACGATCGTCCGACCCTTGGGTTTCGGCGGCAGAAACGCCGGGATGCGCACCATGGGCGAGGCCGCGGCGACCGCGGCGTCGAACATGGCGCGCAGCAGCGCGCGCGGATCGTCTTGTCCCATGGCGGTCAGGAGGCCTTGCCGATCTCGTGATCGTTCAACGCCTCGAGGGCGCGGATGATGGCGGAATGGTCCCAGGCCTTGCCGCCATGCGCCACGCAGGCGCTGAACAGCGTCTGCGCATTGGCGGTGCCGGGCAGGCCGAGCCCGAGCTCACGGGCATTCGACAAGGCGAGGTTCAGGTCCTTCTGGTGCAGCTCGATCCTGAAGCCGGGGTCGAAGGTGCGCTTGATCATGCGCTCGCCATGCACTTCGAGGATGCGCGAGGTGGCGAGGCCGCCTATCAGCGCCTGGCGCACCTTGGCCGGATCGGCGCCGGCCTTCGAGGCGAAGAGCAGTCCCTCGGCCACCGCCTCGATAGTCAGCGCCACGACGATCTGGTTCGCGACCTTGGTGGTCTGCCCGTCGCCGACGCCGCCGACGAGCGTGATGTTCTTGCCCATGAGCTCGAACAGCGGCTTGACGCGCTCGAAGGCCCCTTCGGTGCCGCCGACCATGATCGACAGGCTCGCGGCCTTGGCGCCGACCTCGCCGCCCGAGACGGGGGCATCGAGATAGTCGCAACCGAGCTTGCCGATCTTCTCGGCAAAACCTTTGGTGGCGGTCGGCGAGATCGAACTCATGTCGACTACGGTCTTGCCGCGGCTCAGACCCTCGGCGACGCCGTTCTCGCCGAACAGCACGCGCTCGACGTCGGGCGTGTCGGGCACCATGGTGATGACGATATCGGCCCGCTCGGCCACGGCCTTCGCGGTTTCGCAGGTCTCGACGCCCGCCTTGGTCAAGGCGTCCGGCACACCCGAGCGGCTCATGCCGAAGACCTGATGGCCGCCGGCCTTGAGATGGCCGGCCATAGGTGCGCCCATGATGCCGAGCCCGATGAATCCAACCTTCATGATCGCCGTCCTTTTCGTGTCATCCCGGACAAGGCGCGGCAGCGCCGCGGATCCGGGATCCATGTCTCCAGCACAACCAGTCAAACCGAACTGGATCCCGGCTCTTCGCTACGCTTCGGCCGGGATGACCAGGATTTGTGGATCGCTCGGCGTTCCTACCCGTGCAGCAGACCCTTAGCCCATTCGAGCCCGGCCGAGGTGCCGGCGCGAGGCTTGTACTCGCAGCCGATCCATCCGTCATAGCCCTCGGCATCGAGCGCCGCGAAGATCGCCGGATAATTGATCTCGCCCGTGCCGGGCTCGTTGCGGCCCGGATTGTCGGCGAGCTGGATATGGGCGATGCGGTCCTTGTGCTTGCGCCAGGTGGCGAGGAGTTCGCCGCCCGAGCGCTGCCGATGGTAGATATCGTATTGCAGGAAGAGGTTGTCCGCGCCGACCTCGTCCATCAGCGAGACCGCCTTCTCGACCGTGTCGAGATGGAAACCGGGGATGTCGAAGCTGTTGACCGGCTCGACCAGCAGCCGGATACCCGCCGCCTTCAGTTCCTGCGCCGCGAACCGCAGATTGTCGACGAGCCCCTGCCGCACGGCGCTGACATCTTTCGGCGTCAGGCCCACCAGGCAGTTGAGCATGGTGCAATCGAGCGCATGGGCATAGTCGATGGCGCGCGCGACGCCCGCGCGGAACTCGTCCCGCCGCGCGGACAGCACCGCGATGCCGCGCTCGCCCTTGGCCCAGTCGCCGGCCGGCAGGTTGTGCAGCACGAGCTTCAACCCGCTCGCCTTCAGCGCCTCGGCGACCTTCTCTTTCGGAAAGTCGTAGGGAAACATGAACTCGACGGCCGAAAAGCCGTCGGCCTCGGCGGCGGCGAAACGATCGAGGAAGCCATGCTCGGTGTAGAGCATGGTGAGATTGGCGGCGAACTTGGGCATTGGTCTTGTCCGAATTTCAATAAGACACGTTGAGTATGGCGTTCGATCGACCCCCTCATCCCCCCGGCTTTGCCGGCGCCCTTCTCCCGCAAGGGGAGGAGGAAAATCCGGCGATGTTGGCGCCCTTCTCCCCACCGCAGCCAAGTTTACGCTGGCTGCGTAAACTTGCCAGCGCGAGAGAAGGCGCCTCTTGCGTCAGCAAGAGGCGGATGAGGGTCGACGAACCTATCAGCGGACGGCGGCGAGCTGCGGCTCGAGGTCCTGGCTTTTCTTGAGCGACAGGCTCGGATCGAGGCAGAGGATCTCCTCGAACTCGTTGACGCCGTCGACCTCGGTGCCCATCGAGATGTTGGTGACGCGCTCCAGGATGAACTCGAGCACCACCGGCACCTGGTGCTCCTGCATCAGCTCCTCGGCCCGCGCGAAGGCGGCCTTGAACTCGTTGGGGCTCTTGACCCGGATGGCCTTGCAGCCTAGCCCCTCGGCCACCGCCACATGGTCGACCCCATAACCCGGCACGGCATCGCCCTCGGGCTTCGCGTTGATATTGTCGAAGGCGAGGCTGACCTCGAAATCCATACCGAAGCCGCGCTGCGACTGGCGGATCAGGCCGAGGTAGGAATTGTTCACCACGACATGCAGATAGGGCAGCTTGTGCTGCGCGCCGACCGCCAGTTCCTCGATCATGAACTGGAAGTCGTAGTCGCCCGAGAGTGCCACGATCTTGCGGTCTGGGTCCGCGGCGCGCACGCCGAGCGCCGCAGGCAGCGTCCAGCCCAGGGGGCCGGCCTGGCCGCAATTGATCCAGTTGCGCGGCTTGTAGACATGCAGGAACTGCGCACCGGCGATCTGCGACAGGCCGATCGTCGTGACGTAGCACGTGTCTTTGTCGAAGACCTCGTTCATCTCCTGGTAGACGCGCTGGGGTTTGAGCGGCACCGCGTCGAAATGGCTCTTGCGCAGCATGTTCTTCTTGCGGTGCTCGCAAGACGCCGCCCAGTCCGAACGATCCTTCAACTTGCCGGCCCGCTTCATCTCGGCTGCCACGGTGACGAAGAGTTCGAGCGCCGCACGGGCATCCGACACGATGCCGAGATCGGGGCCGAAGACCCGGCCGATCTGCGTCGGCTCGATGTCGACATGCACGAACTTGCGGCCCTTGGTGTAGGTCTCGACCGAGCCGGTGTGGCGGTTGGCCCAGCGGTTGCCGATGCCGAAGACGAAGTCCGACTCAAGGAAGGTCGCATTGCCGTAACGGTGGCTCGTCTGCAGCCCCACCATGCCGGCCATCAGCGGATGGTCGTCGGGGATGGTGCCCCAACCCATCAGGGTCGGGATCACCGGCACGCCGACGAGCTCGGCGAACTCGACCAGGAGCTCGCTCGCATCCGCATTGATGATGCCGCCGCCCGCCACGATCAGCGGCCGCTCGGCGGCGTTCAGCATGGCGAGCGCCTTCTCGGCCTGCTTGCGGGTCGCCGCGGGCTTGTAGACGGCGAGCGGCGCATAGGTCTCGTCGTCGAACTCGATCTCGGCCATCTGAACGTCGATCGGCAGGTCGATCAGCACCGGGCCGGGACGGCCCGAGCGCATCAGGTGGAAGGCCTGCTGGAAGACGCGCGGCACGAGCGCCGGCTCGCGCACGCAGACCGACCATTTGGTGACGGGCTTCGAGATGGATTCGATGTCGACCGCCTGGAAATCCTCCTTGTAGAGTTTTGCCCGCGGCGCCTGGCCGGTGATGCACAGGATCGGGATCGAATCGGCCAAGGCCGAATAGAGCCCGGTGATCATGTCGGTGCCGGCGGGGCCCGAGGTGCCGATGCAGACCCCGATATTGCCGGCCTTGGCCCGGGTGTAACCCTCGGCCATATGCGAGGCACCCTCGACATGGCGGGCCAGGATATGGCGGATCGAGCCGCGCGCCTTCAGCGCCGCATAGAGCGGGTTGATGGCCGCGCCCGGCACGCCGAAGGCGACCGACACGCCTTCCGCCTCCAGAACCCGAACCGCCGCTTCGATCGCCTTCATCCTGGCCATGGCCTGTCCTCTCCCATCTCTCGTTTCCGGCCCTGTTCGCGCGGGCACCGCAACGACCGGCTCGCATACTGCATCGGCGGAAGACGAGAACAGCTCAATATAGCCAGAAAGGGATGTGCCCAGTTTCAAAATCTTTCGTATACACTCTCGGCAAATTGGCCTCGGGCGCGCAGCGCATCATCCTCGACGAATGCAGCCGGGCGATAGATGAAGACGGCAGCTCGGCTGCGCCGGCATGGCGATCGCGGCGCCTCGCAAGAGAACGACCTCAACCGCTCCGGGCGCGGCGGGCGGCATTCTCGATCAGGATCAGGGCCAGCCCCGCGAACAGCACGATGCCGCCCCAGGCCGGCGCCAGGATGTCGTTGCGACCGAGCAGCCAGACTACGGCGATCCAGGCCAGGATCGCTATCGCCAGCGTGGCGTCGTCTACGACGAGCCCATAGGCTTCCCGCAAGAGAGCGATGAACCGCGACATGGGCTGCCTCCTTACGGGGTCGATCGAGCGAGACGGCCGCCATTCGCGGCGCAGAGCCTGACCGCCACGAGCGCAGTCGCGAGGTAGCCGACGACCAGCGCGAGAAGCGACCAGTCGGCCCCCGGCCAACCGATGCCGATCCCCTCCCCGACCCAGAAGGTGCCGAAGGCGGCAAGCAGGACGCCGACGCCGAACTTGAGCGTGTTTTCGGGGATCGAGGCGAGCGGCCGATGTACCGCGAAGCCCAAGGCCACCACGACGACGAGCGCCGCCAGAGCCCCGAGGCTCGCCGGGAGCAGGAGGCCGGGGCCGCCGGCGCCAAAGGCGAGCACGATGAACACCACCTCGACGCCCTCGAGCATGACGATGTTGAAAGCGGTGCCGACCGCCACCCGGTCGAGGCCGGGGCCGACAGCCCCCGCATCGCGCAACAGCGCCGACTGCTTGACGAAGGTGGCCGATTCGTCATGCAGCGGGAGGATACCGGCCGAGCGCAGCACCGCCTTGCGCAGCCAGCGCATGCCGAACAGCAGCAGCAATGTGCCGACGCCCATCTGCAGGATGTCGAGGGGGACGCGGGCCAGCGCCGGACCGAGGGCTGCGACCATGACCAGGAGGACGGCGAGAGCGGCCGCCGTCCCCGTCAGCGCACTACGCCAGCTCCGCGTGCTGCCGACGGCGAGGACCACCGTCAAAGCTTCAACGCACTCGACCAGCGAGGCCAGGAAGGCCGCCAGGAGGGTCGGCCCCGCATGGGCCCAGCTGATGCTCATCCGCGTCATGTTCCCGTAAGATCCGATGTAGCAATGACTGCAACCATTCAATCTTGTCAAGATTTCACTACATCGCTACAAGGCCCGTCGTGAATCCAAGAGGGAATCCGCCCTGACCGAAGCCGCTGATTTTCACGACCGCGTCGGCAGGAAGATGCCCGATCTCGCGCCCGCGGCTCGGCGCGTCATCCGCTTCATCGACGATAATCGCGCCAAGGCCCTAGCGAGTTCCGCCATGGAGATCGCCGCCCAGGTCGGCACCTCCGATGCGACCGTGGTGCGCGCCGCCCAAAGCCTCGGCTTTACCGGCCTGGCCGGACTGAAGCAGGCGCTCGCCGCCGCCATCGACCGCCCAACCCCGGCGGACGACATGCGCCATACGCTGGCCGAGGTCGGCGAGAGCGCCGCCAGGGCCGTCGACGTCGTACTCGACGCGCACCGGGAGGCACTGGCGAACCTTGCGACGCCGGAGGCGAAGGAGCGGATCGCCGCGGCGGTGTCCCTGCTGCACGGCGCCGGGAGGATCGCGATCTTCGGGATCGGACCCTCGGCCGCCCTGGCCCATTATGCGGCCGTGCCGCTCGGCCGCACCGGACGCCGCACGCTGATCCTCGACCGGACGGGCCGCATGCTGGCGGACCAGCTGCTCGACCTGCGGCCCGAAGACGCCCTCCTGGCCCTGACCTACGGGCGGCCCTATCGCGAAGTCCTGACGGTCTTCTCCGAGGCCCGGCGGCTCGGACTTCCGACGGTGCTGCTCACCAGCGACCCGAACCACAAGCTCGGCTCGATGGCCGACGTCGTCCTCGTCGTTGCGCGCGGCCGGGCCGGGCAGGTTGCCCTGCATGGCGCGACGCTCGTCGCCATCGAAGCGATCGTCCTCGGCCTCGCCTCGGCCTTCGGCGGCGAGGCTCTGGCCGTGCTCGATCGACTCACCGCGCTGCGCGAGGCCGTTGGCGAACGGCGACGCGGAGAGAGCTGAGACGATGGGGAGAACCTGGGTAGGCTCGCGGGCAAGGCGCGGCATCGCGGCGGTCGTGATCGCCGTCCTCGCGCTCGGTGCGACCTGCGGCGGATGGGCCGGCTATCTGCGGCTCACCGGCAACATCCACGAGATCGAGCCCGGCGTCTACCGCTCGGCCCAGCTCGGAGCGAGCAAGCTGTCGGCCCTGATCGACGAGCATCACATCAAGACCGTGCTCAACCTGCGCGGCAGCGACCCTGGCAAAGGGTGGTACGACGCGGAGGCGAAGGCGGTGCACGACGCCGGCGCACAATATGTCAGCATCGGCCTCTCGGACAGTCACGAGCCCGATCCGGCGACGCTGGCCGCCCTCGTCGACGCACTGAAGACCGCGCCGAAACCGCTGCTCCTCCATTGCGCGGCCGGCGCCGACCGCTCGGGCCTCGCCTCGGCGATCTACGAGTTCCTCGTCATGCACCGGCCGCCTGCGGTCGCCGACGAGCAACTCTCGTTCCGCTACGGCCATTTTCCCTGGCTGATCAGCCGGACCGGCGCAATGGACAGGACCTTCGACCGGGTCGTGTCGCAGCCGAACTGACGGCGACCGCTTTTGCGCAGGATGTCAGGCAAGCGGGTGCCGGACGTGTGCGCTATCCCCCCCGAGATGCCCCGGCGGCCGCCACGAAGCGCCGCACGCGTGCCGGGTCGACCGGCTTCCACCAGACCCCATCCTGCTTCAGCGACGAGGCGACGATCACGCCGTCGACGATGGCGAGGATGGCCGCGACATTGTCGGCCGTGACGCCGCTGCCGACGAGCGTCGGCAGGTGGGAGGCCTCCTTGATGCGCCGGATGTAGTCGAGGTCGGCTGTGTGGCCCGTCCTCTGCCCCGTCGCGATGATTGCATCCGCATCGAAGAAGACGAGGTCGCGCACCAGTTCCTCGACCGGACGGTCGCCGGTGATCGCGTGGGCGCCGTGTTTCACATCGGCGTCGGCGAAGATCCGCACCCCCTTGGCGCGGAGATTGGCCCGGTAGCGCATGGCTTGCGCGGCCTCGCCGTCGAGCAAGCCCTCGTTGGCCACATAGGCATTGGCCCATTGGTTGACCCTGATGAAGCCGGCGCCCGACGCCGAGGCGATGGCCAGTGCCGGGACGGGGGCATTCGCCAGCACGTTGACGCCGAGCGGCTTGCCGAAAGCGCTGCGGATGCGGTCGCCCGCCACCGCCATATGGGCCGCGACTTCCGGGCCTATGGCCCCAGGCTTGGCGAAGGGGATATCGCCATGGTTCTCGACCATGACGCCGTCGCAACCGCCATCGAGATAGGCGCGTGCGTCGGACAAGGCCCGCGCATAGATGGCCTCGACGCCACCGTCCTCGTAGCGCGGCGCGCCCGGCAGGGGCAGGAGATGCACGACCCCGATCAGCGCCTTGGGTCGGCCGAACAGGGCCTCGATGGCGTTGCCGGAGGTCGAGGATATGGGCGAAGCGGTCATCGGAAACTCCGGTGGTGGACAGGTGACGGCAGTGCAGACATTTCCTCAGCCGGTGGGCAGGAGGCGAGCGCCCCGGGGCGGGTGACCGAGAGCGAGGCCGCGGCCGTCGCCCTTGCCAGGGCCTCGACGTGCGTATGGCCGCTCGCGATCAGCCCGACGAGCACGCCGCAGAACACATCCCCCGCCCCCGATGTGTCGCGTGCGACCACGGTCGGGGCCTCGATCTCGACCCTGTCGGACCCGGCGATGCACAGGACGCCCCGCGCACCGCGCGTGACCACCACGGCACCGACGCCCCGCCCGAGCACCGCGGCCGCGCCCGTCTCCGCCTCGGCCTCGCCGCTGATCGCCCGCAGCTCGCCCTCGTTGACGACGAGCCAGTCGGCATCCGACCAGACCGGGCCGCCGACGCTCCACAAGGGACTCGGGTTCAGCACCGTCATCGCGCCGCACCGGCGCGCTTGGGCAAGGCAGGCCCGGGTGATCTCGACCAACAGGTTGCCCTGCATCAGCAGCATGTCGCCCGCCGCAACCGCATTGCGCAGATCGGTCTCGACCAGGGGGTCGAAGGCGCGTGCGGCAGCCGTGGTGGAGACGATCACGTTCTCGCCGTCCGGCCGCACCAGGATGATCGATCCGTCGGTCGGCAACGCGGTCCCGCTGAGCCGCATGGAGAGGCCCCGCTCACCGGCGAGGTCCTCGACCAGCCGCTCGCGATCGGCGGCGCCGACAGACGCCCAGAGCGCGACGGCGGCGCCGGTGCGGGCCGCGGCCACGGCCTGGTTCAATCCCTTGCCGCCGAGCCCCGAGCGGCTCGAGGTCGCCGCCAGGGTCTCACCGGGCAAGGGAAAGCGCTCGACCTCGAGCGTGGTATCGACGCAGAGGTTGCCGACGACATGGACCGTCATGGATCGGCGCGGATCACGAGGCCGAGAAGACCCGGACGGGGTTCCGTTTCAGCATGAGGTCGATCTCCGCCGTCCCGAGCCCATGGCGCTTCAAGCGCGGTACGAAATGCTTGAGGATGTAGCCATAGCCGAAGCCGCCGTAGCGGGTCAGCATGATCTTCAGGAAGACGTCCTGGGACATCAGCACCCGCTCGCCGAAGCCTTTGTCGATCAGCGCACGGATGGCGCGCGCATTCTCCTCGTCGGACGGCGACTGGGCATCCTGGTCGGCATAGTAATAGTCCATGCCAATCATGTCATATTCCAGGAAGGCGCCGCGCCGGGCGAGCGCCATCTGGTAATCAAGGTCGTTGTGGCTCGGGTTCATGTGGCAGAGCACGGTGTGGCCGAGGTCGGCCCCCTCGTCTTCGACGATGTCGAGCACCTCGTGAGCCAGCCGCTCCCAGCCGGGCAGGTGGATCGACAGCGGCACGCCGGTGAGGCGGGAGGCGCGGGCCGCCGCCCGCAGCGATTTCCGCTCCGCCTCGGTGAAGAGCTTGCTGACGCCGATCTCGCCTATGATGCCGGCCATCACCTCGGGCTGCTCCGCGCCGCCGCCGACATCAGCGACGATGAAGGCCGTCGCCTCGTCGAGGTCCATCCGGGTGAACCAGCCGGGGTGCGACGGTTCGAGATAGAAGCCCGAGCCCATGACGATGTTGAGTTTCGTGCGGCGGGCGATGCGCTGCAGCGCCGCCGGATCACGCCCGATGCCGAAATTGGTCGGATCGACCACCGTGTCGCCGCCGAGTTCGGTGAAGCGGCCGAGTTCGCCCACCGCCAGGTTGACGTCGAGCAGGAAGCAATTGTCGCGGCTGAGGAACGGGTTCATCCGCAGCTCGCCGATGTTCTCCACGCTGACGGGCGCTTCGGCGAGGGCAATCTCCGAGGCCCGGCACGGGCATGTCCAGAGCTTCGACGCATCGAGCAGAATATGCTCGTGCATCAAGGTCACGCCCATGCCCTCCTTCGGGATCGGGCCGAGCACGGTCATCACCATGCCGCTCCGGACGCCGATGGGATGCCTATCCGCCGCCTGTTGCATGTCGTCTCGCCTCAGCGCTTGCGGACCGAACCGCGGAAGATGCGGAAGTTCATCCAGATCGCGATCAGGATGATCGCGCCCGTGACGATGGGGGTCAGGAACGGCGACAGATGGGCCAGGATCAGGCCGTTGCCGATCACCGCCACCGTCAAGGCGCCGAGCACCGTGCCGACCATGGTCCCGCGCCCGCCGAAGAGGCTGGTGCCGCCGAGCACCACGGCCGCGATGACGTCGAGCTCGAACCCCTGGCCGGCATTGGACGAGCCGCTGCCGAGCCGGGCCGCCAGCACGATGCCGGCCAGCGCCGCCGTCATGCCGGAGAGCACATAGACGCAGAGCGTGACGGCCCGCGTGTTGACGCCGGCGCGGCGCACCGCTTCCGCATTGGCGCCGATGCCCGTCACGTAGCGGCCGAACGGCGTCTGGTTGAAGGTGATGAAGCCTACGATCACGATCGCGAGCGCGATCAGCGCCGGCAGCGGGACGCCGAACAGCCAGCCGCGGCCGAGGTCGACGAAGAGCAGGCTCGATGGGATCGGGATCGAATAGCCGCCGGTCATCAATAGCGCCACGCCGCGGATGATGCTCAGCCCCGCCAGGGTGACGATGAAGGCCGGAATCCCCTCATAGGCTACGAAGAAGCCCTGCAGCGCGCCGATCAGCCCGCCCAGGACGAGCATGAGGCCGACGACGAGGATCCACGGCATGCCGGCCTGGATCAGGATGGCGCAGAGCGCGCTGACCAGCGCCAGGATGGAGCCGACCGAGAGGTCGATGCCGCCCGTGGTGATCACCAGCGTCATGGCCACCGCCACCGTGAGCAGCGGCGCGGACTGACGCAGGATGTTCAAAATGTTCGGAAGGGTGAGGAAATCCTCGGCGGTGAAGGAAAACAGCGCCACGACGAACAGGAAGAACAGTGCGATGGAGCCGACGCTGCCGTTGGCGAGGAAGCGATCCTTCAGGCGCCGCGTCCTGACCTGGCCCGGAGGCGCGGGCGGCGAGGCCTCGGGCGGCGCGCTCACGGCCGTGCCTCCGTGCGGCTGCCGCGGGCCGAACGGGCGCTGAACTTGCGCCCGACGATCAGGTCGACGACCTCCTCGATGCCGGTCTCTTCGATGCGCCGTTCGGCGATCGCCCGGCCCTCGTACATCACCTGGATGCGGTCGCAAACCAGGAACAGGTCCTGCAGCCGATGGGTGATAAGGATGACGCTGACGCCGCGCTGGCTGACCGCGCGGATCAGCTCCAGCACGGCCTCGACCTCCGCCACCGCCAGGGCGGCGGTGGGTTCGTCCATGATCAATACCTTGGGCTCGAACGAGGCGGCGCGGCCGATGGCGATCGATTGCCGCTGGCCGCCCGACAGGTTCTCGACATGGACAGTGATGTCCGGCACGGAGATGCCGAGACGGGTCAGCATCGCGGCCGCATCCGCCCGCATGCGCCGCTTGTCGAGGAACGGGATGCCGAGGATGCGCCGCCGCGGCTCGCGGCCGAGGAACAGGTTGCCGGCCACGTCCACCGTGTCGCAGAGCGAGAGGTCCTGGTAGACCATCTCGACATGATGGGCGCGCGCATCCGCCGGGGTCAGGAAATCGACCGGCATGCCGTCGATCTCGATCGTGCCGCTGTCGGGCACCACCGCGCCCGACAGGACCTTGCTCAGCGTCGACTTGCCGGCCCCGTTGTCGCCGACGAGGCCCAGAACCTCGCCGGGCGCGAGGTCGAGCGAGACGTCGGACAGCGTCTGGATCGTGCCGTAGCGCTTGGAGATGCCGCGCATGCGGACCCTGGGCGGTGCCTCGCCTGTCGCCGCCTCCATGACCCCGGCCTTACTTGAACATGGCTCGATACTTGTCGACATTGGCCTTGGTGACGATCGTCACCGGCACGTGGATGACGGGTTCGACCTTGCCGCCTTTCTTGAGCGTCGCCAGCGACTCGATCGCGGTCTTGCCCTCGGTATAGGGGTCCTGCTGCACGACGGCTGCGACCCAACCCTCGTCGATACCCTTGACGGCCTGGGCGGTCAGGTCCCAGCCGAAGACCTTGACCTGGTCCTTCTTGCCGGCGGTGTCGACCGCGGAGACGGCGCCGATCAGCGCGGGTTCGCCGGTGGCGTAGATGGCGTTCATGCTTGGATTGGCGGTCATCAGGTTCTCGGAGGCCGAGAGCGCGACATCCTGGACGTTCTGGCCGTCGACCGTGTCGGCGAAGGTCACGCCGCCGACCGCGGCGGTCTTCTTGAAGCCGTCGAGCCGCTGGTTCTGGATGAAGGAATTGAGCGCGCCGACGAGCCCGACCTTGGCCTTGCCGCCCATGTCCTTCTTGACGTAATCGGCGAAGAAGGTGCCGATCTCTTCGCCGGCCTTGGCATTGTCGACGCCCACGAAAGCCGCGTTGTCGCCGTTGGGGATCTGGGCATCGACCGCAATGACCGGGATGCCGGCCTTCTTGGCGGCCGTGATGGCGGGCTTCACCCCGTTGACGTCGATGGCGATCAGCACGATGCCGTCGACTTTCTGAGTGATGTAGTTGTCGATCGCATCGTTCTGCGCGCTCGGCACGTTGTTGGCGTTGAAGATGACGAGCTTGTCGCCGGCCGCATCCGCCGCCTTCTTGGCGCCGTCGTTGATCTGGTTGAAGAACAGGGCCTGCTGGTTGATGGTCACCAGCGCGAATGTGGCGGCCTCGGCTCCCGTCGCGCCAAATCCGATCAAGCCGGCCGTGAGAACCGCGCCGCTCAACCGCATCGTGGTGGATCGCTTCATCGTTCCCTCTCCTTCAGCCTGTGGGCGGATCCCCTCGATAGACCACCCGCCGCGGATCATTCAAGTAACTTGAATGCCTGTCAATGACGGCGGGCACCGCGTCCTCAGAAGGTCGGCGGGGTGTTGACCCAGAATATGCTGGCCGGCTCGTCCCCGACGTTGCGATAGGCGTGCGGCAGTTCCGAGCCGAAGACGAACGAGTCGCCCTGCGACAGGACGAAGGTGCGGCCGTCGAGGATCAATTCGATCCGGCCGCGCAGCACGTAGCCGACCTCCTCGCCGGCATGCTGGATCGGCCCGGCGCTCTCGCCGCCGACCTCGATATGGTGGATGTTGCACTGCAGTAGATGACCGGCCGAATAGGGGATCACGCGCTCCAGGCTGATGCCTTCGCCCTGGCGGAGCGGATCGAGCGTGATGATGGGCCGCGAGCCGTCGCGGAAGATGATGCCCTCCTCGCCGTGGTTCTCCTCGAACATCCAGCCGATATTGGTGTCGAGCGCCTGCACCAGACGATGCAGCATCGGCAAGGAGGGTGACGCCTTGCCGTTCTCGATCTTCGACAGCAGGCTTTCCGAACAGCCCGCCGCCTCCGCCAGCGCCTTCAGGGTCAGGCCGCGGGTCTGCCGCGCCAGCCGCAGGCGAATGCTCACACCAGGGATCGTCGGGGCGTCGTCGATATCCATTGCTGCGACAGGGCTCCGCACAAGGGGACGAGCGAACACCACCGAACATCACACGTTTCCGGGTTCGGTCATAGCCGAATGCCACCGGCCGGGCAGTCGCCTCACGCTGAAGCCAGCGCTCGTTCGCGGGCGACAGGCAAGGCCTTGTCGACACGCTCCAGCACCTCGGCCCGCAGCGCGGGCTCGATCAGCAGGCCCGGCTTGAACTGCAGCACGCGCGGGTCGAGCGTCGAGAAGATCGCCCAGATGCCGGTCTCGTAGAGCGCGCGGGAGACGAATTTGGCCCCCTCCGGATGGGCGAATTCGAGCCCCATGACGAGGCCGCGCTGGCGCACGCCGGTAAAGAAATCACCGTGGCGGGCCATCAGCGCCGCGAGCCCGGACGTGAAATCCGCCGCCGCGTCCCGCGCATTGGCGACGACCTCCGGCCGCCGGGTGATGTCGAGGCCCTTCAGCGCCACGATGCAGCCGATCTCGGCGCCGCCCGACGTCGACATATGGGCAAAACCGTCCTGGCGGAGCCAGCCCGCGGCCTCGCCCCGCACCATCACGACGGCGATCGGGTAAAGGCCGCCGCCGAGGCCCTTGGCCGAGACGATCATGTCGGGCTCGACCCCGTAGCCGTCGATGGCCCAGAGCGTGCCGCAGCGCATCAGCCCGGTCTGCACCTCGTCGGCGATATAGAGCGTACCCTGCGCGGCACAGAGCGCCTTGACCCCCGGCAGGTAGCCCTCATGCGGCATCGGAAAGCCGTAGGTCGCCGGGATCGTCTCCATGATCACCGCCGCCACGTCGCCTTGGGCCAGCGCGCGGCCCATGGCGTCGAGATCGTTGAAGGGCACCTGGACGAATTCCTCCGGCCGCTCCGAGAGGAACAGTCGCGAGAAGCGCTCGTCGCCGGTGCAGACTGCGAGACCGGTATGGCCGTGGTAGCCCTTGACGATGCTGACGATCTTGCGGCGGCCCGTGGCATGGCGCGCCGTCTTCAAGGCGAGATCGACCGCCTCGCCCCCGGCACTGGCAAAGAGCGTGAAGCACTCCGTCCAGGGCGTCGTGCCGGCCAGGGTCTCGGCCAGCGCCGTGCGCGCCAGCGAGGGGAAATGGTGGTTGCCCATGTCGAAATGGTCGAGCGCCTGCTTCATGGTCTCGACCAGCTCGGGGTTGCGATGGCCGAGATTGTAGGTGCCGCCGTTGAGATGCAGGTCGATCAGTCGCCGCCCGTCCATGTCGTGCAGGATATAGCCCTCGCGCCGGTCGATCACGAGGTCGACCCCGAGCCTCTGCCAGAAGGCCGTCTTGTCCGGGTTCCACACCCGCGCCGAGCGCTCGAGCATGTCCTGCTTCGACGCATAGGTGACGAAGCCGTAGTCGCGCATGGGAGTCTCCGGGTGGGCGTGGTTGCCGACCTTATCGCTCCGGAGGCGGGCGCTCCAGCGCGACGGACCTCATCGCGGCAGATAGACCAGGAGCTCGTCGGCCCGCATCACGTGGCAATAGATCATGTTGATGATGGCGAGCTCCTGCTCGTGCAACGCGTCGGAGGCGGCGGCGCAGGCGTCCTCGATGACGATCACCTCGAAGCTCTCGTCGGCGAGGCTGCGCACGGTCGAGGAGATGCATTGGTCGGTGAAGATCCCGCAGCAGACCACCTGGGTAATGCCGACATTGCGCAGCATGAGCCTGAGATTGGTGCCGGTCAGGGCGCTATCGGTGGTCTTGATGACGGTGATCTCATCGCCGCGCGGCGCGAGGTCCGGGACGATCTGGCTGGCGTGCTCGTCCTTGGGCAGGAGAAGGTTGTTCCAGCCGGGCTTCCTCTGGCTCAGCGACCGGTCGCGCCCGTCCTGCGTGCGGCAGGCGATGCGAGCGAAGATCACCTCGTGACCGCCGGCGCGGAAGGCCGCGACGAGCCGCGCCGCGGTCGGGATGACGAGCCCATTCATGCGCGTGTGGAACGGCGTCCAGGCGTGCCAGCCATCGAGCTCCGTACCGCTGAGCGCGGCCGGATCGGGCCGCGCCAGATAGGTGTTCTGCACGTCGATGACGAGCAGCGCGACGCGGCCGCGCTCCAGCACCGGATCGTCGGGCTCCAGCGCGCCCTGGTAGTAGAGGGAGCGGTGCGCCGTTTTCCAATGGGTCATGGGCTTTCCGGGGAGCGGGTCAGACGATACGCGTCCTTTGCAGGGCAATCGGGTGAAGCCTGCTGAAAGGCCCTCACCCTGAGCCTGTCGAAGGGCGAGGGCCGCCCTCGTGGCTCGGCTTGCTGCGCAAGCAGCCGCTCACCATGAGGGCGCAACAGAGCTTCACCCGAGTGCCCTGCATCCTTTGGTCTTTCCATTGACGGGCACAGGGCCGAAGTCCAGCATTCCGTCACTGCGAGACCTTTCATCCAGTCCTGACGGGTCTCGCGCATCGATCGGTGAGAAGACATGGCGGTCGAATATGGCGAGGACGCGCTCGTTGATCTCACGGCGTCGATCCGCGCCGCCCTGCCGGCTTGGGGGCTGCCGCCCGAGGCCGACATCACGCTCCTCAACGTGTCGGAGAACGCCACCTTCCGGATCGACGACGGGCGGAGCGGGCGGGCGATCGCGCTCCGCGTCCATCGGCTGAACTACCACGCGGCCGAGGAGATCCGCTCCGAGATCGCCTGGATCGAGGCCCTGCGGCACGAGGGGATCGTCGAGACCCCGGCGCCCCTGCCCGGCCGGGACGGCGATTATGTGCAGAATCTCGCCTCGCCCTCCGGCCTGCCGGGCCGCCATGCGGTCGCCTTCACCTTCGCGCCGGGCGCCGAACCTGCGTCCGACGCCGACCTGCCCGGCTGGTTCCGGACGCTCGGGTCGCTGACGGCGCGCATGCACGACCACGCACAGCGGTGGACACCTCCCGAGACCTTCCGGCGCAAGACCTGGGACTTCGACGCCATGTTCGGCCCGTCGCCGCTGTGGGGCGACTGGCGCGCCGGCGTCGGGCTCGATGCCGGCGGCCGGGCGCTGATCGGCCGGGCGCTCGACCTAATCCGCGCGCGGCTCGATCGCTTCGGCCGGGCGCCGCGGCGCTTCGGGCTGATCCATGCCGACCTCAGGCTCGCCAACCTGCTGGTCGACGGGCCGCATCTGCGCGTCATCGATTTCGACGATTGCGGGTTCTCGTGGCGGCTCTACGATTTTGCCGCGGCCGTGAGCTTCTTCGAGCACGAGCCGATCGTCGATACGCTGCGCGAGGCGTGGGTCGAAGGCTACCGCGCTGTGTCCGCCCTGCCCCGGGAGGATGCGGACGAAATGCCGGTCTTCGTCGCGATGCGGCGCTTCCTGCTGGTCGCCTGGATCGCCTCGCATCCGGAAGTGCCGGTCGCCCGGCAACTCGGCGCCGGCTATACCTTTGGGGCTATGGACATGGCCGAACGCCTGCTGTCCGATTTCACCTGACCACGCCACGGCAAGGGACCCTCACCATGTTCGCTCCGCTCTCGGGCCGATCCGTGATCGTGACAGGCGCCGGACGCGGCATCGGACGCGGCATCGCGCTGCGCTTCGGCCGGGCCGGCTGCAAGGTGCTGCTCGTCGCACGCACCGCGGCCGAGATCGAAGCTGCGGCGCAAGAGATCCGCGCCACGGGCGGCACGGGGGAGCCCTTCGCGGCGGACGTCGCGAGCGAGGAGGGCGCCAAGGCGATGGCCGAGGCGGCGAAGCAAAAATTCGGCGGCATCGACATCCTGTGCGCCAACGCCGGCATCTTCCCTTCGGCCAAGCTCGAGGCCATGACGGCCGCCGACTTCGACCATGTGATCGGCACCAATCTGCGGAGCACCTTCCTCGGCGTCTCGGCCTGCCTGCCGGCGCTGAAGGCGAGCCGGGCCGGCCGCATCATCGTGACCTCCTCGATCACCGGGCCGGTCACCGGCTATTCGGGCTGGGCGCATTACGGGGCCAGCAAGGCGGGCCAGCTCGGCTTCATCCGCACCGCGGCCATCGAGCTCGCGCCCTTCTGCATCACCATCAATGCGGTGATGCCCGGCAATATCCGGACGGAAGGGCTCGACGGCCTCGGCGCCGATTATCTCGCCAGCATGGCGGCCTCGATCCCACTGAAACGCCTCGGCTCGGTCGAGGACATCGCCAACGGGGCGCTGTTCTTCGCCAGCGACGAGGCCGCTTACATCACCGGCCAGACGCTGGTGATCGACGGCGGGCAGATCCTGCCGGAATCGCTGGCGGCGATGGAGTGAGCGGAATGGATGCGATCTTGTCCTTCGGCCGGAGACCGACGGCAGGGATCTCGAACTTGCGTCCGGAAGACACGATTATCCTTCCCCGGGACGGGGAGGGACGCTGGCAGCGAGGCCATCATGACTGACGCACCGACGCCGAACCGCTGGCGGCGCTTCGCCGAATGGGACGAGCGTCCGCTGCGGCTCGACCGGTTCGCGATCGAGGATCCGCAGAACGGTTTTGCCGCGTTCAAGGGCGCTCGAGACCCGGCGCCCTCGCTCGTGATCGAGGATGGTCGCGTCACCTCGCTCGACGGCACGGCGGAAGTCGATTTCGACATGATCGACGAATTCGTGGCCCGCCATCACATCGACCTCGCGGTCGCCGCCGAGGCCATGGCTATGCCTTCGGATGCCGTCGCGCGCATGCTGGTCGACATCAACATGCCGCGCACCGCGTTGACCCGCCTGGCGCGTGGCATGACGCCGGCCAAGCTCGCCGATATCGTGGCGCGGCTCAACGCGGCCGAGATCACCTTCGCCTATTCCAAGATGCGCGCCAGGAAGACCCCCGGCAACCAGGCGCATGTGACCAATGCCAAGGACGACCCGCTGCAGCTCGCGGCCGATGCCGCGACCGCGGTGGCGCTCGGCTTCGACGAGGTCGAGACCACCATGCGCGTCTCGCGCAACGCCTGGTCGAATGCGCTCGCCTGCGCGGTCGGGGCCGCGGTCGGGCGCGCCGGCACGCTGTTCCAATGCTCCTCCGAGGAAGCGGAGGAGCTGCGCATCGGCATGGCGGGCTTCACCTCCTATGCCGAGACGGTCTCGGTCTACGGCACCGAGAAGGCTTTCGTCGACGGCGACGACACGCCCTGGTCCAAGGCCTTCCTGGCCGCGGCCTATGCGTCGCGCGGCATCAAGATGCGCTGCACCTCGGGGGCCGGCGCGGAGCTGCTGATGGGCTTCCACGAGTCGAAGTCGCTTCTCTACCTCGAAGCCCGGTGCCTGTGCCTGCAGCGCGGCATGGGCGTCCAGGGCACGCAGAACGGCGGCATCGACGGCGCGCCGCTGGCCTCGACGATCCCCGGCGGCGTGCGTGAGCTGATGGCCGAGAACCTTCTCGCCGTCTGGCTCGACCTTGAATGCGCCTCCGGCAACGACGCCCGCACCTCGGAGAGCGAAATCCGCATCGGCGCCAAGATCCTGCCCTATCTGATCGCCGGCTCCGACCTGATCTGTTCGGGCTTCGGCTCGATCAAGAAATACGACAATTCCTTCAACCCCTCGCTGTTCAACGGCGAGGAGCTCGAAGACTATCTGGTCCTGCAGCGGGATTTCGAAGCCGACGGCGGCCTGACGCCGCTCGACCCCGACACGGCGCTCGACCGGCGCCGGCGCGCCGTCGACGCGCTCGCCGCCGTGTTCGAGGAGCTCGACCTCGGCCGCCCGACGGAGGCCATGAAGCAGAGCGTCGTCTTCGCTTCGGGCTCCGACGAGACTCAGAGCTACACGCCGCGCGAGGCGGCGCTCGTCAGCGAGGCCATCGCGGCGCGTGGCCTCACCGTGCTCGACGTGGTGCGGGCGCTCGCCCGGCGCGGCTTCCGCGACGAGGCCGAGCACCTGCTGTTCATCGTCAGGCTGCGCCTGTCGGGCGACTACTTGCAGACTTCGGCCTGCGTGCGCGAGGGCCGAGTGCTGAGCGCCATCAACGATCCGAACGACTATGCCGGACCCGGTAGCGGCTATCGCCTGGCGCCGGCGCGACGCGCCGAGATCAATGCCATCCGCGACGTTCTCGACCGCGAGAGCGTGCTCGCGTCCGCCGCCGCCGCGGGCCGCGGGCTGCCGCCGGTGTTCCGCCCCGGGACGCGTGGGATAGCGAGGCCCGGAGCAGACGAGAGAGAGATCGTGATCGGCGTCAGCCCGGCCTTCGGCAGCCATCTGTTCCGGACGCTGGCCGGCCATCCGCTCGGCGAGGTACTCGTCGCTCTGAGCGAGGGAATCGCAAGCCGCGATCTTCACGTCCGCGCGGTCCGCATGCGCCACACGGCCGACACCTCCTTCCTGGGCCTCGGCGCCGCGCATCTTTCAGGCTCGGGCATCGGCATCGGCATCCAGGCCAAGGGGACGGCCGTGATCCATCAGCGCGGCCGGCTGCCGCACAACAACCTCGAGCTGTTCTCCAACGCCCCGCTCGTGTCGCTCGACCATTACCGGGCCATGGGCGCCAATGCAGCGGCCTATGCGCTCGGCGAGATGCCGGAGCCGGTGATGGTGGCGACCCACGGGCAGGCGCTCGGCGCCCGTTTCCACGCGCAGGTCGCGCTGATCTATGCGGTCGAGACCGCGATGACGGCCGCGGATGCGTCGCCCGAAGAGCTCGACCTGGCGGAGGCGACGCCATGAACACCGACGAGACGCTCGGCACCGCCGATTACCCGCTGGCGGAGAAGCGGCCCGAACTCGTGCGCGGCGCACGCGGCAAAGGGCTCGACGAGGTGACGGTCGAGGCCGTGTTGGCCGGCGATCTCGGTCTTGAAGACCTCGCGATCACGCCCGAGGCCTTGCGCCGGCAGGCCGCGATCGCCCGTGCTGCCGGCCGCGCCACGCTGGCGCAGAACTTCGAGCGTGCCGCCGAGATGGTCGGCCTGCCGCAGGAGCTGATCCTCTCGGTCTACGAAAAGCTGCGGCCCGGCCGCGTCAGGGACAAGGCGGCGCTGCTCGCCATCGCCGCCGACCTCCGCCGCGACCATGGGGCCGAGAGGCTTGCCGCCTTCGTGGAAGAGGCGGCCGAGGTCTACGAGCGTCGCGGCCTCTTCGCCTTCCGGTTCTGAAAATCCGTTTGATAGCTCCTATTTGCCTCATCCCGAGCCGGGTCTGAAAGACCCGAGTCGAGAGACGGCAGAAGGCCGACGCGACGTGCCGCCACCACCCGGTAGAGCGGATCGCCGGTGCGGGCGAATTCCTCGAACGCCGAGAAGACGAGGCTCGGGTCGTGCTCGTCGTCGGAGGCGACCGCCGCCGCGGCGATCGCGGCATCGTCCGGCACGTCGAGACCGCGCCAGGCATCGAGCGTCGCCGAGATAACCGGCAGCGGCATGCCTGTCTTCGGATAGACCGCCATGATCACCTGCCAGAAATTGCGGATGAGCGGCCGCGGATCGTCGACGAATGGGACGATCCGGCGCAGCCAATGCGCGCCGGTCAGAGCATGCAGGGCCTCGAAGCTCATCGTGCTGGCGTAGAGCGCCAGCGAGGCTTCGGCGATGCGCTCGAGCGTCTGCGGGCCGATGCGAAGCCGGCCGACGAGCGGCGGCAACTCCTCCTCTTGGCCGATCGCCCTGATCCAGTGCCACAACAAGTCCGACTCGACCTCGGGGCTGCGGAAGGCCGGCCGCTCGCGCATCAAGAGCAGCACCGCCAGCGGGTCGTCGAGATCGGCCGCGATCCCCTCGGGCTGCGGCAGCGGCAGGAAGGTCGCCGCCCAATAGCCGAGTGCTATGCCGATCTCGGCCTCGTCGGCCCGCATCACCCCGTAGGCCAGGCGCATCAGCCCATGCAGCGCGCTGGCGCCGATGCCGGGTGCCAGGGCCGGCACGGTGCGCCGGATGGCCTCGCGCCAGCCGAGCCGGGCGACCTCGGCCGCGAAGAAACGGCGATAGTCCGTCTCGCGGCTGCGGTCGCCAAGATGGCTCCGCCAGTCTTCCTCGGTGATTGGCGCGAGAGGCGCCGCGAGGCGCGGTACCTTGTTGGTCGCCGTATAAAGTTGCGCATAAGCCTGAAGCCGTTCGGCCGGGGCGCCGAGCCTCGCCATGATCTCGATCACCATGGGCAGGTGGTTCGCCAGGAGATGCGGGAATTCGGCGCTGCGCCCCTGCGTCTCGGCGATCAGCGCATCCGCTGCCGCGCGCGACCGGTCGCGGTCATCGATCGCCATCGCCGCATGCGCGCTCATACCCGTCTCCCCGGCCTTGGATCGCACCGTTGGGTTGTGATCACCCGTTTGACAATGTCTTGTTTCGTGCGAGGCTGATTGTGGCTGGCACGGAGCGTGCCGGCAAGCGGCTCGGCCGCCCCAGCCCGAGGAAGGCGTCATGCCCATGATCGTTCCATTTCGCCTCGATCGTGTCCTGCCGGCGGTGGCCCTCCTCCTCGGCCTCGCGTCGGGCGCGCGGGCGCAGGACATGACCCTGACCCTGGCCTCGATGAACGACCCGTTCGGCGCCGCGGTCGCCAAGCTCGCCGATCAGATCCACGTCAAGACCGGGGTCAATCTCAGGGTGGATATCATGAGCTACGGCGAGCTCATGACCAAGACGACAGCCGATTTCGTCGGTGGAACCAAGGCCTACGACCTCATCACCATGGATATCGTGCAGGCCGGCCAATATGCCGAGGGCGGCCATGTGTTGCTGCTCAATGATCTGATGAAACGCGACGCGGCGGAGCTGCAGCTCGACGACATCTATCCGGCCATCCTGGCGACGCTCGGTAATTATGACGGCAAGCAGGTCGCCTTTCCGTTCTCGGGCTATGCCAACGTCCTGGTCTACCGCACCGACCTTTTCGAAGCGGCGGGCCTCAAGCCGCCCCCGACGCTACAGGACCTGCAGGTGGATGCCGAAAAGCTGACCGACCGGGCCAAGGGCCAATACGGCTGGGTGGCCAACGGCCAGAAGGGGCCGGCCGTGGCGCAGGACTGGATGCAGTACAATGCCCAGCTCGGCGGCTCGATCCTCGATGAGAGCGGCAAGCCGGCGCTGAACTCGCCCGCTAACGTCAAGAGCCTGACACTCTACAAGGAATTGTTCGAAAAGGCGGCGCCGCCCGGGGCGGTCGATTACGACTGGGGTGGGCGCGAGGAGGCCTTCCGCCAGGGGATCGCGGCGACCATGCAGACCTGGTCGGTCGGCGCCTCGGGCTACGGCGATCCGGACAAGTCGAAGATCGTCGGCAAGTTCGCGATGACCGAGGCGCCGCCCGGCCAGGGCGTCAAGGAGCAATACGGCCTCGGCGGCTGGGGCCTGTCGGTCAATAAGGACATCTCCAAGGATCGCCAGGAGGCGGCCTGGAAGGTGATTAAGTATCTGTGCAGCGCAGAAGGCCAGAAGGCGCAGGCGCTCCTCGGCTCGGGCGGTTTCATCCGCAAGAGCACGCTGCACGACCCCGAGCTCCTGGCGAAGTTCCCCTTCCTGCCGGTGATCGACACCTCGTTCCAGCACGCCAACGGCGACTACCGCCCGCGCATCGCGGAATATCCGGAGATCCAGGACCTCCTCGGCACCGCGGTCAACTCGGTGCTGGCCGGCAATGCCGATCCCAAGGCCGCCCTCGACGACGCCCAGGCGCGCGCCAAGGCGCTGTTCTGACATTGTCCTGCGGCTTCAGAGGCTCGTGTTTCACCCCTCATCCGGTCCTTCGGACCGCGCAGCGGTGACGGATGATGGGACATAGACCACGTCAAGTTTCATGACCCTGCGTCAGCGCCTGTGGCCGTCGCACGAGCCGCTCGAAGCGCGACGGCGGCTGTTTCTCGTCGGCATGACGGCGCCGGTCGTCCTCTACGGGCTCGTCTGCGCGGTCTATCCGGCCCTCGTCGGCCTCGCCTATAGCCTTTATCGCTACAACCTGTTGCGGCCGGGCCGCACCGCCTTCGTCGGCTTCGACAATTACGCCAAGCTCTGGGCCGACCCGACGACCGCGCACGCGATCCTCAACACGCTGACCTTCATGGTTGCGGCCGTGTCGATCGAATTCGTGCTCGGCTTCGCCCTCGCCTTGCTGCTCTGGCCGGACAGCCGCTTCAACCGCGCCTGCCTGGCCCTGCTGCTCATCCCCGTCACCGTGACGCCGCTCGCCACCGGCCTGATGTTCCGCGGCCTGCTGACCCCGGATTACGGCCCGCTCGGCTACTGGGCGCGCATCTGGGGCCTGTCGTCCGAGCACGGCTTCCTCGGCACGCCCGAGACGGCGCTCGGCACCATTGTCTTCATGGACGTCTGGCAGTGGACGCCGCTGATGGCGCTGATCCTGCTGGCCGGCCTCAAGGCGATCCCGTCGAGCTTCCTCGAAGCGGCCGAGATCGACGGCGCGAGCCCCTGGCAGCGCTTCACCACCGTCATCCTGCCCGTCATGGTGCCCACGGTCCTGCTCGCGCTGCTGCTGCGGCTGATCGATGCCTCGATGATCTTCGACACGATCTATGTCACCACCGCCGGCGGCCCCAATGACGCGACCGAAGTGCTGATGATCCGCGCCGTCAAGCAGGGCCTCGAATTCTTCGATATCGGCAGCGCCAGCGCCATCGCGGCCTTCATGCTGGCGCTGGTCGGCGTGCTCGCCACGGTGTTCTTCGTGCTCATCGGCCGCTACGACCGGAAGGTCGCGCCGTGACCCGGCGTGGTCTCGGCACGACCGCCGAGCGGTTCGCCCTCGTCCTTGCGGTCATGGTGTTCCTGCTGCCGCTCGCCTGGCTCGCCACCACCGCCTATAAGCCGGCCGGCGACATCTTCTCCGTGCCGCCGCGGCTCGCCTTCGTGCCGACGCTGGAGAATTTCCGCGTCCTGTTCAGCCTGTTCGACGTGCCGAAGCTCGTCGGCAACAGCCTCAAGATCAGCCTCGGGACGACCGCCGTCGCGCTGTTGATCGGCGTGCCCGGCGGCTACGCGCTCGGCCGCTCGCGCTGGCGCCACGCGGTGACCATCGCCTATATGCTGCTGGCCGTCCGCATGATGCCGCGCATCGTCACCCTTCTGCCCTTCTATCTCATCATGCGCGACGTGGGGCTGCTCGGGACGGTCTGGGCGGTCGTGCTGATCAACGCCACCTTGAGCGCCGGCTTCGTGGTCTGGATGATCTTCTCCTATGTCCGCGCCCTGCCGCCCGAGGCCGAACAGGCGGCGCAGATCGACGGTCGCACCGCCTTCGGCGCCTTCCTGTTCGTCGCCGTGCCCTTGATCTTGCCTGGCATCATCGCCAGCGCACTGTTCTCGATCATGCTGTCCTGGAACGATTTTCTGGCCCCGGTCTATCTCACCACCGTCGACGCCAAGCCGCTCTCGGTGGCGCTCCTCTCAGCCTACGGCACCAAGGACGTGTCCTGGGGCACGATGGGAGCGCTGACGCATTTCTCGACCTTGCCGGTCGTGCTCATCGCCCTCGTGCTCAACCGCTATTTCGTGCAGGGCCTGACCAAAGGGATGCATTGAGCGTGCTGGAGTTCGATTCTCGACCAAGCCGTGAGTCCCGATTGGGTGGTTGGTGCTCGATCTGCTTTCCGGGCCTGTCTCCTTGAAAGCGAACATCGCGGCTGCTAGCGGAGCGTGCGGCCGAAGAAGGCCAGCATCTCTCGCCAGCCATGTTCGGCGGCGGCCTCATCGTAGACAGGGAAGTCCGGCTTCATCCAGCCATGCGCCGCAGGGTATGTTTCGACGCGATAGCGGAGGTGCGCCTCGTCCAGAGCGTGCTCGAATCGCTCGGCCATGGTGAGGGGGTAGCTACCGTCGTTCTCGGCGGCGGCGATGTACAGCTCGGCTGCCAGCTTGGGCGCGTAGGTGTGCGGGCTGTCGGGTGCGTCGGTCGCTAGATT
This sequence comes from Lichenihabitans sp., assembly GCA_965277115.1. Classification (GTDB taxonomy): domain Bacteria; phylum Pseudomonadota; class Alphaproteobacteria; order Rhizobiales; family Beijerinckiaceae; genus Lichenihabitans. Next base: position 381,945 of record CBDIBY010000010.1, read on the forward strand.
GCCGCCATGGAAGCTGGCGACGGCGGCGAAGCGGTCTGGGCGGGTGCCCGCCGCCGTGATCGCCATGCCGCCGCCCATGCAGAATCCGACCGCGCCCACTTTGTCGCCTTGTACGTCCGAACGCGTATCGAGATAGGCGAGGAACGCCTCCGTATCCTCGGCGGCCTTTGCGTTGCCGGTTGTCGCCATCAGCGGTCCAAGGGTCGCCCGGACGTCGCCCTTGAAAACCGCCTTGGGGTCGAACGGGCCATAGGAGCCGTAGCGATAGAAGAGGTCGGGCAGCAACACGACGTACCCGGCCTTCGACAGCCGCTCGGCCATACCGAGCACGGCGGGCCGGATGCCACCCGCGTCCATGTAGAAAATGACGGCGGGGGCGCTCTGACCGGCGCCCGCCGGGAACACATGCGCCGGACATTCGCCGTCGCGGGTTCTGATGGTGATCTGCTCGTGTGGCATGATGCTGCTCCAGAGGTCATGGCATCGTGCCAGTAGCATGCCCTTTGACCCCGATCGTCTGCTTCCAGGATCGTCGCACGCCGTCGCCTATGACGGTAATGGCTCGACAGCCGACGGCCAACTGACCCTTAAGGCTCAACCCTATGACCCGTCTCGGCGTCGAACAGATGCAGCCCCCGCGGATCGATCATGAGCCCGACCGGACCGGGCGGGCAGCTCAGCCCCGGTGCGCTCTGCGCCAGCACAGGGACGCCGCCGATCTCGACGTGATGGATCGCATGCGGCCCGAGCTGCTCGGTGAAGACGAAGGTGCCTGAAAGATCGGGTGCCGCGCCGGGCGGCGCGAGGCCCACGGTCTCGGCGCGGAGGCCCAGCGTCATGGGGCGGCCATGCCAGGCCGTCGGCAGCGGCGCCGGCAGGGAGACGCAGCCGTGGCCTTCGATCTCGGCGCTCGCCCCGTCCTCCGCAACCCTGGCGTCGAGGAAGCTCATCGGCTGGGCACCGACGAATCCCGCCACGTAGCGGCTGGCCGGTGAATCATAGACCTCCGTCGGCCGCCCGATCTGCTCGATCCGGCCGGTGTTCATCACGACGATACGGTCGGCCAGCGTCATGGCCTCGACCTGGTCGTGGGTGACGAAGATCGAGGTCACGCCGAGCCGCTGATGCAGGCTGCGGATCTCGGCCCGCATCTGCACTCTGAGCTTGGCATCGAGGTTGGAGAGCGGCTCGTCGAAGAGAAACAGCTTCGGATGCCGGATGATGGCGCGCGCCATGGCGACGCGCTGACGCTGGCCACCCGAAAGCTGCGAGGGCTTGCGCCGGAGCAGGTCCTCGAGCCCGACCGCACGGGCCGCCTCGACGACCCGAGCCGCCCGCTCCGTCTTCGGCACGCCCGCGATGCGCAGCGGGTAGCCGATGTTGCCGGCGACGTCGAGATGCGGATAGAGCGCATAGGTCTGGAACACCATGGCGCATTGGCGCTTGCGTGGCGGCAGGTGCGTCACGACGCGGCCGTCGATCAGGATCTCGCCGGCGGAGACGTCATCGAGCCCGGCGATCATCCGCAGCAGCGTCGATTTTCCGCAGCCCGAGGGGCCGAGGATGACGACGAACTCGCCCGCCGGAACATCGAGGTCGACACTCTTGATGACCTCCTGGCCGCCGTAGGATTTGCGGACCGCTTTCAGGCAGAGCCCCTGCATCGGGTCCATGCTCCGGCGGCCTGCCTCCGACGAGGTATCGATCATGCCGCCACTCATCGTCGATCAGACCACAGCAAGGGACAACCTCTCCGAACGTCGGACGATTTCGCCGGGGACGGGCCGCCACCAAACTGCCGCCGCACGAGCGTCGCAAAAATTATGGGATTGCGTCGCAAAGGTCATGCGCTCCGGCATGCGCCCACCCTAGTTTCGGATCATAATCCCGCAACGGGAGATCTTCCATGGCGAAGCCGAAGCCGGCCCTTCGCAAGCAGGTGGCGGCCCTGCCGGTCCGCCGCGATGCGGAGGGCGAGCTTCGCGTGTTGCTGATCACCTCTCGCGAGACCCATCGCTTCATCCTGCCCAAGGGCTGGTCGATGAAGGGACGCAAGGACCACCGGGCGGCGGCGATCGAGGCCATGCAGGAGGCGGGGGTGATCGGCGCGGTGCATCGCAAGCCCATCGGCAGCTTCGTTTACTGGAAGCGCCTGGCGGATCGGTTCGAGCTCTGCAAGGTCAAGGTGTTCGTGCTCGAGGTCGACACCCATCTCCCCGCGTGGCGGGAGAAGGGGCAGCGCCGCACCGCCTGGTTGCGGGTCGAGGATGCGGCCGACCTCGTCGACGATGCCGGGGTCGTCGACATCATCCGCAGCCTGCCCAAGGCCCTGGCGCATCGCAAGGGCGCCCGCCGCAAGCCGCACAAGGGAAAGAAAAAGGCTGCGGGTTGATACGCTTTCGATTGACGACCTCCCTCTGTCATCCCGGACAAGGCGCGACGCAGCCAAGTTTACGCAGGCTGCGCCCCGCCGCAGATCCGGGATCCATCGACTTGAAGCTCAGGCCTTCTCAAGACTGGATCCCGGACAGCCGCTTCGCGGCTTCCGGGATGACCGGATTATTTTCCGGCCAAGAGTCGATCAATCCAAAACCACATCAGATCCCGAGATAGCGGTGCAGCACCTCCGGCTGGGCTTTCAGGAAGGCCGCAGGCTTCTCCTCGACGATATGGCCGTTGTTCATCAGATAGACGCGGTCGGCGAGGCCGAGCGCCGCGGTGATGTTCTGTTCGACGATGACGATGGTCTGGCCGGCTTCGGCGAGCCCGCGGCAGATCTCCACCAGGGTTTTCACGATGACCGGCGCCAAGCCCTCGAAGGGCTCGTCGAGCAGGATCAGCTTCGGATTGCGGATCAGCGCCCTGGCGATGGTCAGCATCTGCTGCTCGCCGCCAGAGAGGTCGGTGCCGCGGCTGCGCCGACGTTCCTCGAGGCGCGGAAACATCTCCCAGATGCGCTCGATCGGCCATCGGCCGGGCGCCGTCAGGGCAGCCAGCCGCAGGTTCTCCTCGACATTGAGACTGCCGAAGACGCGCCGTTCCTCGGGGACGAGCTGCATGCCGCGCGCCGCGATGGCATGGGGCGACAGGCTTGCCGTCGCCTCGCCGTCGAAGAGGATGCGGCCAGCCTTAGGCCGGACCACGCCCATCAGGGTCTTGAGCGTCGTGCTCTTGCCGGCGCCGTTGCGGCCGAGCAAGGCCACGACCTCGTTCGCCTCGACCCGGAGCGAAACGTCGAACAGGATGTGGCTGTCCCCGTAATAGCTGTTGACGCCGGACATTTCGAGCAGGGTCATTCGGCCGCCATCCCGCCCAGATAGGCGTCCTGCACGAAGCTGTTGCGCTGGATCTCGGCCGGCGTGCCTTCGGCCAGCAAAGTCCCCTCGTTCAGCACGGTGATGCGCTCCGCCAGTTCGAACATGGCGTCCATGTCGTGCTCGACGACGATGAGGGTGCGGCCCCGGCGGATGGTCTTCAGCAACTGGATCGTCTCGGCGCGTTCGCGCGGGCTCATGCCGGCCAGCGGCTCGTCGAGCAGCAGCAGCGAGGGCGAGGAGGCGAGCGCCAGCCCGATCTCGAGCCGGCGCTTCTCGCCATAGGCGAGGTCCGACACCGGCTTATCGGCGCGGGATCCGAGGTTGACGAGGGAGAGGGTCTCGTCGACCTGCGCCGCCAGGCCCGCAACGCTGTCGAGACGGCGCAAGAGGTCGAGCCGGAACGCGCCGCGCCGCTCGGCCAGCGCCGCGATGACGATGTTCTGACGCACCGTCAGGCGGCCGAAGAGCTGGTTGACCTGATAGCTCTTGGTGAGGCCCATCTGGCAGACCTTCGCGACATTCTCCCCGGTGATGTCTCGGCCGTGGAACAGGATCCGGCCGGACGAGGGCGGCACCTCGCAGGTCAACATTTTGAAGAAGGTGCTCTTGCCGGCGCCGTTGGGACCGATCACGCCGCGAAGTTCGCCCGCCGCCACGCTGAAGCTGATGTCGCGGTTGGCCACGATACCGCCGTAGCGCTTGGTCAGGTTGCGGGCTTCGAGCACCGGCCCTTTGTAGGCCTCCTCTCCGGCCCGGCGCCGGAGGGCGGGAGCGTCTATCGTCGGGACAGATGGCGGCTCTCGCGAGCCCGTCGCGGCCGTGACCGGAAAGCGGCGGCGCTGGAGACCCGCGAGATCGCGCAGGCCGCCGATGAGACCGCGGCGGAGAAAGCACACCAGCAGCACGAAAATGATGCCAAGCACCAGCTTCCAGGCGGCGCCGAGCCCGAGCGCGCCTTGCAGGGCATCCTGCAGAAAGAGCCAGACGGCGGCACCCGCGAGCGGACCAAAGAGCGTTCCGGCGCCGCCGATCACCGTCTGCATGACGAGTTGCCCCGAGGTGTCGAAGGTGAAGGCATCGGGCGGCATGAAGCCCTGAAGCACGCCGAGCAGGCCGCCGGCGAGGCCCGCATAAGCCGCCGCGATGACGAAGGCGGTGAGCTTGTAGCTCTTGACCGAATGGCCGAGCGCCTGCGTCCGTGCGGGATTGTCGCGGATGGCGATGAGCACAGCGCCGACCGGCGAGGCGACGATGCGGCGGGCCAAGACCATGCCGATGAAAAAGCAGACGGCGAGGAAAGCGTACATCGACCAGCCGGTCTGCACCCGCCAATGCACGAAACCCAGGTTGAAATCCGGAGAAGGCACGCCCGGCAGGCCGTTCTCGCCGCCGGTCAGCGCCGCCAGGGGCGAATTTTCCAGGAAGAAGAAGACCTGTCCGATCGCCACCGTGATCATGGCGAAATAGATGCCGGTGCGGCGCAGCGCGATGAGGCCGACAAGGCCGCCCACGATCGCCGCGATGACAGTGCCGACGACGAGCCCCAGGACGACGTTCGACAGGTAGCCGTTGATCAGCAGATAGGCGGCCGTGAAGCCGCCGGTGCCGAAGAACGCCGATTGGCCGAAGGACAGAAGGCCCGTATAGCCGAACAACAGATCGAAGCCGATGCCGAAGAGGCCCCAGACCACGATCCGATTGGCGGTGTCGGGTGAAAACCCGAGCGCCGGCAGCACGAAGGGCGCCAGCGCCAGCCCGGCCGCGGTCAGAAGATCGGGGAGCCATCGCCGCGCAGCGGTCGTCGGGGCGATCATTCGCGTCCCTTGAGGCCGAAGAGCCCCTGCGGCCGCAGGATCAGGACGAGCGTCATGACGGCGAAGAGCATCACCTGCGAATAGCTCGGATCGATCATCGAGGTGAGGCTCAGGATCTCGCCGGCGATGAAGCCGCCGAGCACCGCGCCGGGAAAGGAGCCGACACCGCCGATCACCACGACGACGAAGGTCTCGACCAGGATGGTGTCGCCGACGTCGGGCGTCAGCGCCACCACCGGCGCGTTGACGATCCCCGCGAATCCGGCGGCCATGGCGCCGATGCCGAAGACCAGCATGAACACCCGGCCGACGTCGATGCCGAGCAGGTCGACCATGCCGCTGTCCTCGATGCCGGCCCGCACCACCATGCCGAGCCGGGTGCGATAGAGCACGAGATAGAGCGCGACGAGCGCCACCGCCGCGATGCCGAGGACTACGATGCGATAGGTCGGATAGATCAGGAAACCGATGATGGTGACGCCCGACGCCCACGCGGGCGGCGGGATCTGCACCGACTGGCTACCGAAGCCGAGCCGGACCAGTTCGACGAGGACGATGCCGAGGCCGAAGGTGACGAGGATCTGGTCCTCGGGCGGCCGGGCATAGAAGAAGCGAATGATGACCCGCTCGATGACGACGCCGACCACCACCATGGCGAGCGCGCCCGCCAGCACGGCGACCGCATAGGACTGCGTCGCCGTATAGGCCTCGTAGCCGATATAGCCGCCGAGCATGAACATCGCGCCATGGGCGAGGTTCAGCACGCCGAGCGTACCGTAGATGATCGTCAGCCCCGAGCTGATCAGCGCCAGCAGCGCCCCCAGTGCCAGGCCGTTGAAGCACTGGGAGAGAAAGTTCGGCCAGCTGAGCATGTGGTCGCCCCGGCGGGCCGCTCAGGTATAGCTGCCGAGCTTGCAGCCGAGGAAATCGGGCTTCGGCATCAGGTCCTTGCCCGGCACGACCTCGAGCACGTCGTAGTAATCGTCGGCGTCCTTCATGTCGGCCTTCTTCTTGCCGCGGATGATGACGACGGGCCGCACGAGCTGATGGTCCGAAGCGCGGAACGCCACCTCGCCGACCGTCGACTGCAGCGTCGGCGCCGCCTCATAGGCCTTGATCACCTCGGGCGGATAGAAGGTCTTGGCCCGCTCGACAGCTTCCGCCCAGAAGGCGACCTGCAGATAGGCCGCGTTGGCGCCCCATTCGGGCTTGTAGCCGTATTTCTTGTCGAAGGCCGCGACGAACATCTTGGCCAGCGGGAACTTGTCCTGCAGCGTCCACCAGAAATCGGTCGCCGCATAGACGCCCTGCATCACGTCGGGCCCGACCTCGCGGGCCAGGAAGGGTGTGATGTAGGGGACGGCGAGGGTCTGCCGCGACAGGATGCCGAACTGCTGCGCCTGCTTGATCGACTGCACGGCGTCGTTGCCGAAATTGATGTTGACGAAGACGTCGGCGCCGCTGTTGGCGATGTTGAGCAGGAAGGCCGAATAGTCCGAGGCGCCGAGCGGGCAGACCTGGTTCGTCACCGTCGTCCAGCCGCCGGGCTTGAGGAACTCCTCCATCGACTGGTGGACGGTGTGGCCGTAGGTGTAGTCGGGGGTCAGATAGGCGACCTTCTTGTCCTTGCCGATGTTCTTGAGCAGCACCGGGCTCAGCGCATTGGCGGCGGTGTACGCATAAAAACATTCGCGGAAGGAATAGCGTGCGCAATCCTTGCCGGTCGTGTCGTTCGACCCGCTGATGCAAGGCAGGTAGATCACCTTCTCACGGTCGGCGAGCTTGTTCAGCGCCACCGCGACCGCGCTCGACACCGATCCGGTGATCATCACGGCCTTGTTCTGGCTGATGAAGCGGGATTGGGCCTGCACCGCGGTATTGGGCTTCGCCTCGTTGTCTGCAACGCCGAACTTGACCGTCTTGCCGAGCACGCCCTTGGTCGTGCTGGGCGAGATCTTGCGGATCAATTCGTCGCCGGCGTTGAGATGCTCGATCGCCAGCTGGTAGCCCTTCAGCTCGTCCTCGCCCGGCACCGCATAGGTGCCGGTGCGCGGCACCGCGATGCCGATGAAGACGGACTCGCCGGACGACCCCTCCGGAAAGGTGCCGAGCGCCGGATAGGTCTCGGCCGCGGCCGCGCCGCGAATCCAGCCGCCGGGCAGCATGGCGCTGCCTATGAGGCCGGCGGCGGAACCCAGCACCGTGCGCCGCGTCGCGCCACCCCTGCCCATCTTGACGTCGTTCATCCGCAATTCCTCCGCTTCGTCGCTCCGTTTGGCGCGGGAGCCGTTCGGCCGATTAAAGCACAGTTGGCGAGCGACACCACACCGAATCGCCTTGTCTGCACCGTCGTCCCGCCTCAGCGGATGCGGCCGGCCTGCCGGAACCAGGCGACGGCATCGGCCAGCGCCTCCTGATAGGGCCGCGCCCGATAGCCGAGGTCACGCTCGGCCTTGGCGGAGGAGAAGAACATCCGGTATTTGGCCATTCGCAGCCCGTCGACCGTGACGAAGGGTTCCTTGCCGGTGACGCGGGCGACGAGTTCGGCCGCATGGGCGAGCGGGAAGAGCGGCGCGCGCGGCAGCTGGATCGTCGGCGGCTTGCGGCCGACGAGGCGAGCGATCTCGCCGAGCATTTCGCCGAGGCTCACGTCCTGCCCGCCGAGGATGTAGCGCTCCCCGACGCGGCCCTTGCGCCAGGCCAGGAGATGCCCTTGCGCCACGTCGTCGACATGAACGAGATTGAGCCCGGTGTCGATATAGGCCGGCATCCTGCCGTTGGCCGCCTCGACCACGATGCGCCCAGTCGGGGTCGGTTTGATGTCGCGCGGGCCGATCGGCGTCGAGGGATTGACGATCACCACCGGCAGGCCGTCGGCGGCCATCGCCTCGACCAGCCGCTCCGCCATCACCTTGGAGCGCTTGTAGGCGCCGATCGTGGTCTCCGGCGCGTTGGGCGAGGTCTCGTCGACCGGCACGCCGTCCTGGCGCAACGCCAGCGTGGCGACGCTGCTGGTATGGACGATCCGGCCGACCCCCGCCCGCCGCGCCGCCTCCATGACGATGCGGGTGCCCTCGTGGTTGGCGCGCACGATCTCCTCCGGGTCCGGCGCCCAGATGCGATAATCGGCGGCCACATGGAACAGATGGCCGATGCCCCGGAGCGCGCGGTCGAGCGAGGCGGCGTCGCGCATGTCGCCCTCAGCGATCTCGAGGTCGAGGCCGTCGAGATTGCCGCGCGGGCTCGTCCGTCGCACCAGCGCCCGCACGGCGTGGCCTTCAGCGAGGAGCGCGCGGGCGACGGCGGAGCCGACGAAGCCGCTGACGCCGGTGACGAGGACGCGCTCCGTCACGATGCCATCCATACGCCGGGAGCGTTGCGCAAAGCCGCCATGGTCACCCTCTCTCGATCGCACGACGCGTGCCCAGCGTCCCGTCATCGAGCCGCGTCGCACTCCGGGTTAGCGCGCCCGGCCTCCGCGGATCAAGCGGCGGCTGTTCTTCGCGGCGACGACATCATAGACATAGATCGAGACGGCCCTTCCGATGCTGGACGGTCGGCGATTATCTTCAAGCCCAGCGAGATCGCGCGCATGCAGCCCTTGCCATCCCATCGTCGCCGGATCGGTATTGTCGGGGCGCCCGTCCAGGCCGGCACGAGCCAGGCCGGATGCCTGATGGGGCCGGCGGCGCTGCGCACCGCGGGCCTCGTCGCCGATCTCACGGCCCTGGGTCACCAAGTCACGGACCACGGCGACCTCGATTTGGGGCGCTCGGTCGCCGTCGCCGTCGATGGCGATCCGCGGTTGCGCAACATGGCCGAGATCATCGACTGGACGCGGGCGCTGAGCGCGCGTGTCGAGGGGCTACTCGGCAACGGGCAGGTGCCGGTCGTGCTCGGCGGCGACCACAGCCTTTCGATAGGCTCGGTCGACGGCGTCGCGCGCCATTGCCGCGCCATCGGCCGCGAGCTCTTCGTGCTCTGGCTCGATGCGCATGCGGATTTCAACACGCCCGAGACCACTCCGTCGGGCAATATGCACGGCATGCCGCTCGCGGCGCTTTGCGGCGAGGCTGGGCTCGACGCGATCTTCGCCGAGGGTCACCCGATCCTCCCCCCGACCAACGTGCACCTCTTCGGCATCCGCTCGGTCGACCGTGGCGAGCGGGCGCTGCTGCAGGCGGGTGGCGTCGACGTCGTCGACATCCGGCTCATCGATGAATATGGCGTGGCGGTGCCGCTCAGGCGCATCCTCGATCGCGTCAACGCGAAGAACGGGCTCCTGCACGTCAGTCTCGACGTCGACTTTCTCGATCCGGCCGTGGCGCCTGGTGCCGGCACGACCGTGCCGGGCGGCGCCACCTATCGCGAGGCCCATCTCATCATGGAGATGCTGCACGATTCGGGGCTCGTCGGCTCGCTCGACGTGGTCGAGCTCAACCCCTTCCTCGACGAGCGCGGGCGCAGCGCCATGGTGCTCGCCGACCTCGTCGCGAGCCTCTTCGGCCGCCAGGTGATGGATCGTGTGACGCCGGCCGCCGCGGTAGGATGAAGCGGGCGATCAGGCGGCGCGGCGCGAACCCGGCGCGCCGCTTCCGAGCAGCTGGCGGATCTCTGACGCGGCAACCGGCCCGCCGAACAGGAAGCCTTGCACCTGTCCGCAACCTTCAGCGCGCAGCCGCAGGAACTGGTCCTTCGTTTCGACTCCCTCGGCCAGGGTGGCGATGCCGAGGCTTTCGCCAAGGCGCGTCACGGCGCGCACGATCGCCAGGCAACCCGGGTTGTCGGCAAGGTCGCGCACGAAGGACCGGTCGATCTTGATCTTCCCGACGGGGAAGCTGCGCAGATAGCTGAGGCTCGAATATCCCGTGCCGAAGTCGTCGAGGGAAATCGTCACGCCGAGATTCTGCAGCTGACGCAGGATGCCGAGGTTCGCGTCGCTCTCGACCAGGAAGACGGATTCCGTGATCTCGAGTTCGAGCCGGTGCGGCGCGAGGCCGCTCGCCGCCAGATGCCCGGCGACCGAGGCCGCCAGGCCGCCGTCCACGAATTGTGCCGGCGACAGGTTGACGGCGACGTTGACGGTGTCGGGCCATCGTGCCGCCTCGGCACAAGCCTCCTGCAGCACCCACTCGCCCAGGGCCGAGATGATGCCGAGTTGTTCGGCGAGCGGAATGAACCGTGCGGGCGGCACGGCACCGAGCGTGGGATGGAACCAGCGCAGGAGCGCCTCGCAGCCGACCACCGTTTCGGTGGCGGCATCGAGAATGGGTTGGTAGTGGAGCGTGAATTGCCCGGCGTCGAGGGCACCGCGCAATTCGGTTTCGAGATGGCGGCGCGCCCTGACCGGCTCATCCATCTCGGCCTCGAAGAACCGATAGGTCCCCCGACCCTCGGCCTTGGCCCGATAGAGCGCCACATCGGCGCTTTTGAGCAGCGCATCCGTCTCGATCGCGTCCCCCGGCGCGGCGGCGATCCCGATGCTGGCTCCGAGCATGATCCGCCGGTCGCCGACGGTGTAAGGGGCGCTCAACCGCTCGATGATCCGCGTCGCCACGGCCGCCGCCTCCTCACGTCGTTCGACGCCGAACTGGACCACCGCGAACTCGTCGCCGCCGAGCCGGGCGACGAGGTCCTGGGGACGAACCGCCCCGATGATCCGAGCCGCGACCTCGCGCAACACGTCATCCCCCGCCGAGTGGCCGAGCGTATCGTTGACCTGCTTGAAGTGATCGAGATCGATGGAATGGACGAAGAGTCCATGCTGTCCGCCGCGGCAGTCGGCGAGCCCCTGATCGAGCTCGGACCTGAACAGAACCCGATTGGCCAGCGATGTCAGGTGATCGTGATGCGCCAAGAAGACCACCCGCGCCTGCGCCCGTTGCTGATCGGTCACCTCGACGATGGACGCCAGAACGCAGTCCCTGCCGGTAAAGGATATGTCGCGGGAATAAGTCTGGATGTCGCGCACCGTCCCATCGGCGGTGACGTGCTTCCACGGACGTTTGCTCTCCTCCTCCGTACGGAGCGTGCAGGCACACTCCCGCGCCCGGGCCCGCTCGGCTAAAGGATGCAGATCCGGCAGCGTCATGGCCTGCAGCGCCTCGCGCGAATAGCCGTAACGCTCGACCATCGCATCGTTGACCCTGACGATCGCGAGGGTCTCGCGGTCGTAGAGCAGGAGAGAGATGGGATTGCTCTCGAACAGCAGCTTGACGGAATCCTCGCGCAACCTGATGCCCGTGATATCGGTGAGCGTGATGCCGAGCAGATCGCCGAGCGGCGCGACCGAGACGCGGAAATATTTCGGTTCCTTGGTCACGCCGGCGAGATCGAGCTCGAATTGTTGCGGTATCTGCTGCCGGAAGGCACGGCCGAGATGATCGTAAAGGTCGCCGGCGATCGCCTCGGGAATGAGTTCCGACAGGAGCTTCCAGCGGATCAGATGGTCCGGCTTGCCGAACATGGCGGCCGCGCCGCCGTTGAGGCTGACGATCTGGAAGTCGTTGGGTTCGCCTTCGACGACGGAGGGAAGAGCGGCCAGGGCCAGCAATCCTTCCTGGATAGAGCGATAGATCGCCTCGACGAGATTATGCGTCGCCGGACGCTGCTTGACCTAGGTGAGGATCAACTCCCCGCCCCAGCGGTTGCGCAGCGGCAACGCGAGGATTTCGCAGGTGGCGACCATGCCGTCGCTGACGCTGCGGGCCAGCGTCAAGGTCGGCTCGTGACCCGCCAGGGCACGTCCGAGGCCTCGCGTCAGCGCGTCCCGGTAGTTGGCGTCGAGTTCCGTTACGGCCAATGTGTCGAGCGGACGTCCGAACTGTTTTGCGACCCCGGCGCCGGCCCGCAGAAAGACGAAGGTCCGATCGGACGACGGCTGCACGAGAGCAATGTCGTCGGCCATCGCTCCGAGGCTGCCGAGCGCCACGTCTTCATAAAAGGGTAGGTCATCATGGCGGCGCGCCGAGCGCCATTGCAGGCACAACTTGCCGACGCCCGGAAAAGCGCTCGATCCTTCGAAGCTTTCGCCCGACTGACCTTCGTATGCCATCTGTCTGTCCGCTGGTCGAAGACTTCCGAAACGCAGGGAGGTCCGTGCCAGGCTCTAGCGTTCATACCCAAGAACTCGCTAAGGCTGTTGTCGCAAAAACGATATAAACGGTCCGAGTGCGGCTCCGGCCGGCAGGCGGCGGAGGCAGACCTCCTTCTCCTGCGGCCGATTGTCCCTACATTAGGAACCGTGGCGGACGTCGTTCCCGATAGGACGCCGCAAAACCGCAGGGTGCCGCTCCGCCGGACGTCCTCGAGAGGAGCCAGGATGAACGACGTGCCGAGCAGCCCCATGCCCTCGCAGAGCGCCGCCCCGGCCGATTTCGAGCGTCTGGCCAATACGATCCCGCAGCTCGCCTGGATGGCCGACCCTTCCGGCTTCATCTTCTGGTACAATCGACGCTGGTACGATTACACCGGGACCACGCTGGCCGAGATGCAGGGGCGAGGCTGGAGCAAGGTCCATCACCCCGATCATGTCGACCGGGTCGTGCAGCGTTACGAGGCGGCCTTCGCCAACGGCGAGCCCTTCGACGATACGTTTCCACTGCGTGGCCGGGACGGCACCTACCGCTGGTTCCTGACCCGCACCGAACCGCAGCGCGATGCCAAGGGTCGCATCACGCGCTGGTTCGGCACCAATACCGACGTCACCGAGCATCGCGAGGCCGAGGCGTCCATGCGGCGCAGCGAGCAGCGCTTCCGTACCATGATCGACGCTTCGGCCGACGTGATCTGGCTCGCCTCCGCCGACGGACGGCTCATTCCGCCGCTCCCGACCTGGCGCGCCTATACGGGGCAGACCGAGGAGCAATACCGCGACTGGGGCTGGCTCGATGCGCTTCACGAGGAGGACCGGGACCGGGTCGCCGGTGCCTGGCGCGAGGCGCTGCGCGGCGGCGCGGCCTTCGAGATCGAATACAGGATCCGCCGACGCGACGGCGAATGGCGCTTCGCCGAGGCGCGCGCCGCGCCGATCATCGAGCCGGACGGCAGCGTCAGGGAATGGGTCGGCTTCAACACCGACATCACCGAGCGCAAGCGCGTCGCGCAGGATCTCGAAGCCGCACGCGATGCCGCCGAGGCGGCCAACACGGCCAAAAGCCAATTCATCGCCAACATGAGCCACGAGCTGCGCACGCCGCTCTCGGCCGTCATCGGCTACAGCGAGATGCTGGCCGAGGAGATCGAGGATATCGGCCAGAGCCAGCTCCTCGGCGACGTCGCCAAGATCGAGGGAAGCGCACGCCATCTGCTCGGGCTCATCAACGACGTGCTCGATCTGTCGAAGATCGAAGCCGGGCGGATGACCGTGTCGAGCGAGTGGTTCGAGACCGCGCCGCTCGTCGAGGACATCGCCGAGCAGGTCGGCGCGCTGATCGAAAAGAAGGGCAACCGGCTCGACCTCGACCTCGGCCCCGACCTCGGCCGCATGCGTTCGGACGATCTCAAGATTCGCCAGTGCCTGATGAACCTCATCGGCAATGCGGCGAAATTCACCGAGAACGGCACCATCACGCTGCGGGTGCGGCGCCTTCCCGGGACCGCGGGCGGCGACGAGATGCGCTTCGAGATCGCCGACACAGGCATCGGCATGACGCCCGAGCAGGTGGCGCGGCTGTTCACGCGGTTCAGCCAGGCCGACGAATCGACCACCCGCCAGTTCGGCGGCACGGGGCTCGGGCTCGCCATCACCAAGGCCTTCGCCGAAAAGCTCGGCGGCGGCATCGCGGTCGAGAGCCGCGAGGGCGAGGGCTCGACCTTCCGGCTCTCCGTCGCGGCCGAACTGGCGCCCGAGGCGGTCGCGGACGGCGTGGCGCCGGAAGACTCCGGGGTCGCCGCGGCGCCGAGGGGGTCCGACGGCGGCAACCGCGTCCTCGTCGTCGACGATGATCCTGCGGCCCGCGACCTTCTCAGCCGTTTCCTGGTGCGGGAGGGTTTCGCGGCGTCGACCGCCGCGGACGGCCAGACCGGCCTGGCGATGGCGCGCAGCCTGCGCCCGCGCGCCATCCTGCTCGATGTCGAGATGCCGCATATGGACGGCTGGTCGGTCCTCCATGCGTTGCGTTCGGACCCCGATCTTGCCACGACCCCGGTGATCATGGTCTCGGTCGTCAACGAAAAGGGTCTCGGCTTCGCGCTCGGTGCCACCGATTATCTGGTCAAGCCCATCGAATGGGACCGTCTGAAGACGATCATGGATCGGCTGCATCCGCACAAGGAGGGCAGCACCGTGATGCTGATCGACGACGATCCGGATGCGCGGGAGCGGCTGAAATTCATGCTGTCGCGCGAGGGCTGGTCGGTCACCGAGGCCTGCAACGGCCGCGAGGCGCTCGACGAATTGGCGCGCAGCGGGCCACCGGGCCTCATTCTGCTCGACCTGATGATGCCCGTGATGGACGGCTTCGATTTCCTGCGCCGGCTGCGCCAGCGCCCGGATGGCGGCCTCGTGCCGGTCGTAGTGCTGACCGCCAAGGATGTGACGCCCGAGGAGCGGGCCGATCTTGACCAAAAAGCGGAGCGTGTCATATCCAAGGGGAGTATCCGTCTATCCGATCTTGCTCATGAGTTGCGGGCCTTGATCCCCCCGGATAAATGAATGCGCGACCCGGAGAGGATGTGATGCGGATCCTGTTGGTGGAAGATCACGAGGAGATCTGGGACTTCCTGTCTCGACGCCTCCGTCGTCGTGGCTTCGACGTGGTGCTGGCGACCGACGGCCAAGAGGGCGTCGACAAGGCGAAGACCGAGGCGCCCGACATCATCCTGCTCGACATGAACCTGCCGATCATCGACGGCTGGACCGCCGCCAGCATGATCAAGGCGGATGCCGCGACCGCGCATGTGCCGATCATCGCGCTGACGGCGCATGCCATGTCGGGCGACCGCGAGAAGGCGATCGCGGCGGGCTGCAACGACTACCACCCGAAGCCGGTCGATTTCTCCCGCCTGCTCGCCCAGATCGAGGCGCTCGGCGGCGCCACGGCGCCGGTGCAGGCTTGACATTTGCGCCGCCCACGCACCGCTTATCGCCGATTGTCCATTGCCCGGTGCGCCGCAATCGTCTTAACTCGTCGATGCGGGCGATCCGCCGGATGATGCTGCGCGTCCGGCGCAGATCCGCGTGAGCTTCAGTCCAGGTCACAACGGCCGGACCCAGGGAGGATTCAGATGTCCGAGTTCGAGGATATGCCGCAACGGTCGCGGCGCGATTTCATGCGGACCACGGCCGTGTCGGCGGGCGCCGCGATGCTGCTCGGCGCCGGGCTCGACCCGGCCATCGCGCAGGAAGCGGCCAAGGCGACCGACCGGTCGTCCAAACCGCTGAAGGCCGCCTTCTCCAATGCCGGCCTGCAGGCTACCTGGTGCGCCCAGGGCAAGCAGGCGGCCGAATACTGGGGCAAACTGTTCAACGTCGAGGTGACCTGGTTCGACGGCGAACTCGACGCGGTCAAGCAGCGCGCCGCCATCGACAACATGGCCTCGCAGAAATGGGATTTCGTGGCCATCCAGGCCTTCGGCATCGGCACGCTGACCCAGCCGGTGAAGAAGATGATCGATGCCGGCGTTCCGGTCATGGACATGGACACGCTGATCGCGCCGCTCGAGACCATCGACGTCCATTCGTTCATCGCGCCGAACAACGAGTTCATGGGCTCGTCGGTCACTCAGGCCCTGGTGTCGGCGCTCGGCGGCAAGGGCAAGATCATCATGACGCAGGGCGCCCTCGGCCACACCGGCGCGCAGGGTCGGGCGCGGGGCTTCGAATCGGTCATCAAGTCCAACCCGGGCATGGAGGTGCTCGACACCCAGCCGGCCGACTGGGACGTGTCGAAGACGGCGCGGCTCTGGGAGACCTACCTGACCAAATATCCGCAGATCGATGCCGCCTATTTCCACAACGACGACATGGCGCTCGCCGCCTATAATGTGATGAAGGCGCATAACCGCACCAAGATCCTCATCGGCGGCTGCGACGCCATGCCTCCCGCGCTCGCGGCGGTGGTCGACGGCAAGATGCACGCCACCGTGCGCAACCCGTCCTGCCGCATTCACGGCTGGTCGGTCGTCGCCGGCGTCGCGGCAGTCATGGGCGGCGAGAAGACCGGGCCGGGCATCCCGAAGAACATCGTCGCCGACGGTCCGGTCGTGACCAAGGAGAACGCGTCCGGCCTGCAGTGGATGGAAGCGCATTTCCTGATCTGAAGAAACTCGTCGACCCCTCATCCGCCCCGCCTTACGGCTCCGCCGCAACGGTGGGGCACCTTCTCCCGCAAGGGGAGAAGGGAACTGTCACGGCCGCCGGTTCCCCTTCTCCCCTTGCGGGAGAAGGTGGCACGGCGAAGCCGTGACGGATGAGGGGTGAGCAAAAGGCGCTGGCCGATGCCCGACCCATCCACCGCCGCCCTCGAAATGGCGGAGGTCACCAAGAGCTTCGGCGGCGTCCAGGCCCTGCGCGGCGTCGATTTCACGCTGCAGGCCGGCGAGATCCACGGTCTCGTCGGCGAGAACGGCGCCGGAAAGTCGACGCTGATGAAGATCATCGCCGGCGTCCATGCGCCGGGCGGCGGCCGCATGACGATCGAGGGGCGCGAGGTCAGCTTCCGAACACCGCGCGACGCCATCGCGGCCGGCATCGGCATGGTGCATCAGGAGCTTTCGACCGTCCCCGACCTGACGGTCGCGGAGAACGTATTCCTCGGCAAGCAACTGACCGGCGCCGGCGGAATCGTGGCCTGGCGCCGTATGCGCACCGAGGCGCGCCGCCAGCTCGCCGACCTCGGCCTCGACGTGGATCCCCGCCAGCGCATCGGCGCCCTGCCGATCGGCCTGCAGCAATTGATCGAGATCGCCCGCGTCGTCTTCTCGGGCGCCCGCATCATCATCCTCGACGAGCCGACCTCCGCCCTGTCGCCGCCCGAGGTGGAACTGCTGTTCACCGTGCTGCGTCGCCTGCGCGAGGCCGGCCGCAGCATTATCTTCATCTCGCATTTCCTCGACGATATCCTGCGCATCTCGGACTCGGTGACGGTGTTCCGCAACGGCCGCCATGTCGCCACGAGCCCGGTCGCGGCGATCGACAAGGCCTGGGTGATCGAGCAGATGATCGGCCGCGGCCATGCCGACCTCGAGGAGAGCTACACCGGCGAGATGCCGCTCGCGGCCAAGCCCGGCGCGCCCATCGCCATGCAGGCGCAGGGCCTGACGCTGGGGCGCACCTTCAGGGACGTGACGCTCGACATTCGCAAGGGCGAGATCCTCGGCATCTACGGCTTCATGGGCTGCGGGCAGATCGAGCTCGCGCGCGCTCTCTTCGGCAAGATCGTCCCCGACAGCGGAACGCTGACCGTCGCCGGCCGGCCCCGCCGCCTGCGCAATACCACCGCCGCTCACCAGGCCGGCATCGCCTTCGTTCCGGAGAGCCGCCGGGCCATGCTGTTCGTCCAGGAGCCGGTCTACAAGAACGCCTCGATCGCCATCCTCGGCCGCATCGCAAAACTCTGGCTGCGCCCGCGACGGGAGCGCGAGCTTGCCTCGGCGCAGGTCGCGGCGCTCGGCATCCGGCCACCCGACGTCGAGGCGCGCCTCGGCGCGCTCTCGGGCGGCAATCAGCAGAAGGTGGCGCTGGCCAAATGGCTGAGCTTTCCGCCCGACGTGCTGATCTTGAGCGAGCCGACGCGCGGCATGGATGTCGGCGCCAAGGACGACGTGGTGCGCATCGTCAGGCGGCTGCGCGACGAAGGACTGGCCGTGGTCGTGATGTCGACCGAACCCGAGACGGTGCTCTCGCTCGCCGACCGCATCCTGATCATGAAGAAGGGCGAAATCGTGCGCGAATTCGCCGACGGCAGCGTCACCAAGGACCAGCTGCTCGCGGCAGCCTGAGGGGGAATAGAACGTGGCAGTTCCGGTCGAGCAGCGCAATACGGGAGCGGCGGGAGGCGCCTCCCTATGGTTGCGCAATCAGATGCGCAACATCGCGCCCTTCGCGACGCTGCTCTGCCTCGTGGTCTTCTTCACCCTGGCGAGTTCCTCCTTCGCCACGCTCGACAACCTCGCCAACATCCTGACGCAGATCTCCGTCACCGGCATCATGGCGGTCGGCCTGACCTTCGTGATCCTGTGCGGCGAAATCGACCTGTCGGTGGCGGCCATCGCCAATGCCACCGGCATCGTGGTGGCCTATTTCACCGCGCAGGACACCTATGTGAACATCGCCAACCTGCCGCTGCCGGGCGCCGTCGCCATCCTGCTCGGTCTCCTCGCCTGCGCGGCGCTCGGACTCGTCAACGCGCTGGGGCTGACCCTGATCGGCATCCCCTCCTTCATCATGACGCTGGCCATGATGCAGATCGGGGCCGGCGTCTCGGCTCTCCTGGTCCGTGGCCAGATCGCCTATGCGGTGCCCTCGCTCGTCATCACCCTCGGCTCGGGCTCGATCCATGGCGTGCCGTGGATCGTGCTGCTGCTCGCCGTCTTTCTCCTCGCCGCCCATGTCGTGCTGGGCTACACGCGCTTCGGCCGCTACGTCTACATGGTCGGCGGCAATCGCGAGGCGGCGGAATATTCCGGCGTCAGCGTCAAGACCATCCTCAATGCCGTGCTGATCATCTCGGCGGTGTGCTCGGGCGTCGCCGGCATGGTCGGCGTGGCACATTTCGGCTCAGCCCAACAGAACGAGTTCGACACCTACCTGCTCGATTCGATCGCGGCCGTGGTGGTCGGCGGCACCAGCCTGTTCGGCGGCCGCGGCGGCATCGGCAACACCATCGTCGGCCTCTTCGTGCTCGGCGTGCTCAACAACGGCCTCGACCACATCCAGATCGATTCCTTCCTCAAGATCCTCATCCGCGGGCTGATCCTGCTCGCGGCCCTGGTGATCAACGTCTACGCCCAGCGGCTGCGCGACGCCGAGGCGCGCACCGGAGGCTGAACCAACGGCGGATTGCCAAAACCCTTCGGCTGGCCCAGCATGAGCGTAACCTTACGCCGGGCTTGGAATGAAGGGTCTGAACCTCAGCGCGCTCGCCCTGCTGCGGCTTCTGCTGCTGGGATCGCTCGTGGCCCCCGCCATGCTGGTCGTGGCGCTCGGCTGGTTCACCTATCGCGCGGCCCTCGGCGACGCCCGGCGAGAAGCCGTCTGGACGAGTGGCGTTGCGCGCGAGCATGCGGCGCGCGTCTTCGACGCCCAGGAACTCGTCACCGAACGCGTTCTCGACCTCCTCGATGGCCTGGACGATGCGACGATCCGGGCTCGCCAATCAGCGCTCCACGACCGGCTCAGGGCCATCATCGCGGACCTGCCGCAGGTCTTGTCGATCGTCGTCACCGGCCGGGATGGTCGCGTGCTGGTCGCTTCGGCGGTCTATCCGGTGCCGGCGGATATCGACATGGCCGACCGCGACTATTTCCAGGCGTTGCGTGGCCTCGGGCAGGCGAGCTTCGTCAGCGAGGTTCAGACGAGCCGCATCGACGGCCGGCGGTTCTTCGGCCTGGCCCGGGCGCGGCGCGACACGGCGGGAAACTTCGCCGGCGTCATCAATGTCGCGATCTCGCCGACCCTCTTCACTGATTTCTATGCAACGCTCATCACGGGGGACGCGCGCCGACAGAGCGGCCGGATGCTGACCATGATGCGCTCCGACGGGCAGATCCTGGTCCGCTATCCGCCGGCCGAGGACACTCCCCCGGCACTGGTCAGGCCGAGGGCGTTCGAGGCCGCGCTCGCGGCCAACCCGGAGGCCGGGCTCTACCGCAATCGCTCCAGCGTCGATCCGGGGGCACCGGAGCGAGTCTACGCCTATCGCAAGGTGCAAGACTACCCGCTCTATGTCGTGGCGGGGCGCTCGCTCGCGGCCGTGACCCGGGCCTGGGCGCGCCGCATGCTGCTCTATCTCGCCGCCATCGTTCCCGCCACGATCGTGCTGGTGCTGGTGACGCTCGAGACGATCCGCCTGGCGCGGCGCGAGCGAGAGGCGCTGGCCCAGGCGCGCGACGAGATCCATCGCCGCGAGATCGCCGAGGAGGCGCTGCGCCATGCCCAGCGGCTCGAAGCGGTGGGCCGATTGACCGGCGGCATCGCGCATGACTTCAACAACCTCCTGACCATCATCGTCGGCAATGTCGACATGATGGTTCGCCGGGCCGGCGACCCGGAGCGGGTCAAGCGGCTCGGCGGCAATGTGCTCGCCGCCGCCAGGCGGGTCGCCGATGTGACCGACAAGCTCCTCGCCTTCTCGCGGCGGCGCGTGATGCGACCCGAGACGGTCTGCGCCAGCCAGCTCGTCGGCGATCTGCAGCCACTGCTCGGGCGCGCCGTCAGCCAGAACATCGAGATCGACTACCGGCCGCCCCCCTGCCCTGCCCTGTGCGGGTGGATGCCGGCCAGCTCGAGGCGGCGCTGATCAACCTCGTGGTCAACGCACGGGACGCCATGCCGGACGGTGGCCGCATCGCGCTGTCGGCCGAAAGCGTGCGGCTGTCGCTGCAGGATCTCGTCGACGCGCCGGACCTTTTGCCGGGCGACTATGTGCGCATCGTCGTCGCCGATACCGGCACCGGGATGGACGCGAAGACGCTCGCCAAGGCCTTCGAGCCCTTCTTCACGACGAAGGAGGTCGGCAAGGGAACGGGGCTCGGCCTGAGCCAGGTCTACGGTTTCGCCAAGCAGGCTGGCGGCCATGTGCGGATCCACAGCCGCCCCGGCCAGGGCACCTCGATCGAAATCCTGCTGCGCCCCTCCTCCGAGCCGCTCGGAGAGGAGCGGTCGAAGAGCGAGGCTCCGCCGCCGCGCAGCGCCGAACGGGGCGAAGTGGTGCTCGTCGTCGAGGATGAGGCGAGCCTGCGCGACTTGGCCGTCGAAAGCCTGCAGGACCTGGGCTACCGGACGCTCTCGGCCGCCACCGCGGCGCAGGCGCTGGCGATCCTCAGGGAACGGATCCCGATCGACCTGATGTTCTCCGACATCGTCATGCCGGGCGGCATGGGCGGCATCGAACTCATGCACGAGGCCCGCAAGCTCAGGCCTGGACTGACGGTTCTCCTGACGTCGGGCTATACGGACAGCGACGACGGCCGCGCCATACCGGACGAGGTGCCGCTGCTGCGCAAGCCTTACCTGCGCGCCGACCTGGCTGCCGAGATCGGCCGCCTGCTGGCCCGGCCGGCATCCACGGAACAGGCGACGGCCCGCGTTGCGAGCGGTCGGGACGGTTGAGACCGCATGAGCATGGGCTCTATTAGGATTGCCGCCCTCGTCGCGGGGGCGCTCGACGGCTTCGAGCCCCTGCCCGACTAAGCAGCCTTGCGTGGCGAAAGCCACGGTTGATCTTTAAGTGTGAGCAGGTTCGAGAGAACCTGCTTGGGACGTGACGGGGCTGACCGAGCCAATCCTTATTTGCGCATACCGGCCGCGCGGCGTAGTGGCTGAGCCCGTATCCTCCGCACCGGCCCTGCGCCGCGCCGCAGGGGCGTCACGGAACCTTTCCATGCTCGATCTCTCGCTGCCGCATGACGCCATGGCGCCGCAGCCTCTCGATGTCGCCGGCTATGCCCGCAAGGTGCTCAGCGCGCGGGTCTACGATGTCGCGATCGAGAGTCCGCTCGACCCCATGCCGCGACTGTCGGCCCGGCTCGGCAACAATGTGCTGCTCAAGCGCGAGGATCTGCAGCCAGTCTTCTCCTTCAAGCTGCGCGGCGCCTATAACAAAATGTCGGGCCTGCTGCGCGAGGCGCGCGAGCGCGGCGTGATCTGCGCCTCGGCCGGCAACCATGCGCAAGGCGTGGCGCTGGCGGCGCAAAAACTTGGCCTCAAGGCGACCGTCGTCATGCCGCGCACGACCCCCTCGATCAAGGTCGCGGCCGTCAAGGCGCGCGATGCTCGGGTTATCCTCCACGGCGACACGTTCGATGAAGCCTATCGGCACGCCCGCGACCTCGAGGCCGAGAAGGGTTTCAGCTTCGTCCACCCCTACGACGATCCGGACGTCATCGCCGGCCAGGGCACCGTCGGCATGGAGATCCTGCGCCAGCACCCCGATCCGCTCGCGGCGATCTTCGTGCCGATCGGCGGCGGGGGCCTCGCGGCCGGCGTCGCGGCCTTCGTGAAATTCCTGCGGCCTGAGGTCAAGGTGATCGGCGTGGAGCCGGACGATGCGGCCTCAATGGCGGCGGCGATTGCGGCGGGAAGCCGCGTCATCCTCGACCGCGTCGGCCTCTTCGCCGACGGCGTCGCGGTGCGCCAGGCCGGGGCCGAGACTTTCCGGCTCTGCCGCACCCTCCTCGACGAGGTCGTGACGGTCGACACCGACGAGATCTGTGCCGCCGTCAAGGACATTTTCGACGACACCCGCGCCACGGCCGAGCCCTCGGGCGCGCTGGCGCTTGCCGGCCTCAAGCGCTACGCCGAGCGCGAACGGCTGAAAGGGCGCCATCTGGTGGCGGTGAACAGCGGCGCCAATGTCAATTTCGACCGGCTGCGCCATATCGCCGAGCGCGCCGAGATCGGCGAGGGCCGCGAGATGCTCCTCGCCGTCACCGTTCCCGAGCGGCCCGGCAGCTACCGCAAGTTCATCCAGACGCTCGGGCGCCGCGCCATCACCGAGTTCAACTATCGCTATGCCGGCGAGGGCGCGGCCGAGATCTTCGTCGGCGTCGAGTTGCGCGAGGGCGAGGCCGAGAAGCGCGACATCCTGAAGCTCTTGGGCGAGGGCGGCTACGGTGTCGTCGACCTCTCCGACAACGAGATCGCCAAGACGCATGTGCGCTACATGGTCGGCGGCCGCGTCGCGGGGCTTAAGGACGAGCTCGTCTACCGCTTCCAGTTCCCCGAGGCGCCAGGCGCGCTGTTGAAGTTCCTGAACGGGCTCGGCCAGCACTGGAACATCTCGCTGTTCCATTACCGCAACCACGGCGCCGACTACGGCCGCGTGCTCTGCGGCATCCAGGTGCCACCGGCCGAGCGACAGAAATTCGCCGCCTCGATCGAGGTTTTGGGCTACCCCTATTGGGACGAGACCCAAAATCCGGCCTATCGGCTGTTCTTGGACGGGAACAGGGCGGGGTGAGTGGCGGCGGGGTAGACGCGATCGGACCTCCGAGGTTGACCTAACCGTATTTCGGTTTTGTACTCTGAAAAGTGACATTCAGTACCCGGCACGTATTACACCATTTGCTCCGAAACACGGATCAAGTTCTATTTCGATATCGCCAGGAACTAACCCGACCCCGCGCTCCCAAGGATCGATATTTCTCTTACCAGCGCGCTTGAGTTTGAGACCTCCGACGACGTTCTGTTGGCTGAAGCCTCGCATAGACACGTCGATCCAATGCCCGAAGAGGAACGTAACGATAGCGGGGGAATGACCCTGGGTTTCGAGCCGAAGTGTACTCGATCCCTCGCGATCAAGATGCAAGCTGATGATCTCGGCATCTCCAAAGTTCGGCTCTCCGCCAAGAAAGTCCAAAAGCTCCCGGCCTCCGGAAATGTCGCGCAGCAGATCCGCTGTTTCGCTGAACTCTTCGTTCACTGTTTTATCTGTGTCAACCATGGGATGGATATGCCATTGGTGTCGCTGAAACACATGGAGGCAGTGATCGACTTCCACCTGGAACCGATTTGTTCCTGGACCAAGCCTCCGCGGTGCGTCCCGAAGCCCGCTACTTCTCATCCAGAAAATTCAGCATCCCCGCGTTGAACAGCTCGGGATCTTGCAGAAACGCAAAATGGCTGGCGTTGGGCAGGATCAAGAGGCCCGCGCCGGGAATCGCATTCGCGATATATTCCGTATGCTCGCGCTTGATCGCCTCGTCGTGGTCGCCGTCGACGACCAGGATCGGCGTCTTGATGGCCTTGAGCTCGGCATCGGTCCAGTTCGGCTGGCTCGCCCACATGTGGCTGATCTGGTCGACGAAAGCGTCGTACTCCTTCGGCGTCGTGGAGAGCTTGCGGTATTCGTCGCCGGCCCGCTCGATATAGGCCGCGAAGGTCGGGTTTTTCTCGACGCCGTCCTTGACCCCCGAGGTGACCGTATTGGCCGCGAAGGCGAAGACGCGCCGCACCCGGTCGGGATGGCGCATGGCGAGGTCGATGCCGATGATGCCGCCGTCGCTCCAGCCGACGATGTCGGCGCGCGGGATCTTCAGCGTGTCGAGCAGCCCCACCACGTCGTCGGCCATGAGGTCGTAGCCGTAGGGGCGGGCGTCGCGGGTCGAGCGGCCATGGCCGCGGCTGTCCATCACGATCACCTTGTGGTGCGGCGCGAGCGCCGCGATCTGGTTGCCCCAATAGTCGGAATTGGCGAGCCCGCCATGGACGAGGACCACCGGCGGTCCGTCGCCGATCGTCGCATAGAAGAGCTTGATGCCGTTGACCTCGGCGGTGCCGGTGATCTCGCTGGCGACGGGCGCCGGCGTCGGCGGCAGCGTCTCCCATCGCTCCGCGGCGGCGGCCGCGACGGGACAAAGCAGAATCAAGGACAGCAGCAAGGCGCGCATGTCTTTTCTCCCCGGACCGACAACGACCATCATGGCCGAAACCTCGCCCGCCTCGCAAGATGCGCTTTTCCGACGGGGCGCGTATCCCCTCTCACTAAGGTGGGGAGGATACGCGGTAGGTAATCATCCGGACTTGGCGAGGCTCTCGGTGACGGCGCGCACGATGCCGAGATAGCCTTCCGGCGTCCAGGCCGAGCGGCCGATGAAGAGCCCGTCGATATGCGGCCGCGCGACAAGGTCCACCGCATTGCCCAGATTGACGCTGCCCCCATAGAGCACCGTGAGCTCGCGTCCCACGGCCTCCCGGGTCACGGCCTTGATCAGCCGATGCTGCACGTCTGCGAAGCCGGGGTCGGCCGGCGTGCCGCCCTCCCCGATCGACCAGACCGGCTCGTAGGCGAGGACGACCCACTCGGCGGCGGCGTGGTCGATCAGCGACAGCGCGGCGCGCGCTTGCCTGGCCAGAACCGCGGCCGTGTCGCCCGCCTCGTATTCGGCCCGCGTGTCGCCGATGCACACGAGCGCCAGAAGGCCGTGGCGGTGCGCGGCTTGGACCTTCTTGGCGACCGTCTCGTCCGTCTCGCCGAAATGCTCGCGCCGCTCGCTGTGGCCGATCTCGACGAGCGTCGCGCCGCAATCCTTGACCATGAGCGGCGACACCTCGCCGGTCCAGGCCCCGGCATCGGCCCAGTGCATGGCCTGCGCGCCGACCATCACCCGGGTGTTCGCGAGAAGGCCCGCGACCTCGGCGATATACGGAAAAGGCGGGATGACGAAGAGCTGTGCCTCCACCGTCCTGGCCAGAGGCGACGCCGCGAGCGCCTCGGCATAGGCGCGCGCCTCGGCCCGGACTTTGTTCATCTTCCAGCTCGTGCCGATCCAAGGTCGTTTCGCCATCGTTCCTTCTCCGGCTACATTTTCTATGAAATTGCAGGCTCGACAAATTATTGCACGACATGGAGCGGACAGGAATTTTCGCGCTCTTGCGCGCCAGCCCCGCGAGGCGCAGTTAGGTCATCGGGACTATCGCGCGACTGCCGCCGTCAAGGCCGCAGCCCAACCTCCGGGAGAACGCGACCATGAAGATCGTTCTCGGCGCCGACAGCGCCGGCCAGCCGCTGCTCCAGGTCATCGCCAAGCACCTCGCCGGCAAGGCGGATCTGACCGTGTCCGACTATTCGGCACCGGCCGGCAGCGCGTCGGAATTCTATGCCGCGACGGCGGAGCGCGCCGCCAGGGCCGTGGCCGACGGCGCGTTCGAGCGCGGCATTCTCTTTTGCGGCACCGGCATCGGCGTCGCCATTTCGGCCAACAAAGTGCCCGGTATCCGCGCCGCGCAGGCGCACGACACCTATTCGGCCGAACGCGCCGCCAAGAGCAACAACGCCCAGATCATCACGCTCGGTGCACGCGTCGTCGGGCCGGAACTGGCCAAATCCATCGTCGACGCCTACCTGGCCTCCGATTTCGATCCGAAGGGATCGTCCGCTGCCAACGTGGAGGCGCTGAACGCGCTCGACGCCAAATATTCGAAGCCGATCTGACAGAATGTTCGCATACCGATAATCCTCATGCTCAGGAGGTCCGACAGGACCGTCTCGAAGCACGGCAGCCTGCGCCGCCGGTTTGCTCGTCGCCGCACATGAGCGCCGTCGAATGAAACCGCAAGGCGCGGGAGGATGCGCCGGCGCCCTCCGCCTATCTTCGTCTCGACCAGGAGACGATCATGACCTTCCAAATTTCCGCCCTGTCGCCCGCCCCCTTCGCGTCGCTCTTCGGGCTCGACGACGACAATCTCGCGGCGCATCACGCGCTCCGGCGCGTTGCCGACGGGCCGGGCTTTCCCTGCCGCGTCAGCCTCGAAGATGCCACGCCGGGCGAGACCGTGCTGCTCATCAACTACGAGCACCAGCCGGCCGCGACGCCTTATCGCTCGCGCCATGCCATCTGGGTGCGGGAGGGAGCGGCGCAGGCCTTCCCGGAGCCGGGCGAAGTGCCAGGGCAACTGCGCTCCCGTCTGCTTGCGGTCCGCGCCTTCGATGCGGCGGGGATGATCATCGCGGCCGAGATCGTCGAGGGCGAAAACTTGGCGCCGCTGGCGCAGCAGATGCTCTATGATCCCGCCGCCGCCTACCTCCACCTGCACTTTGCCAAGCACGGTTGCTATGCGGCGCGGGTCGATCGCGCCTGAGCCTGACTACTGGCCGATGTAGCGGGTCACCGGCTCGACCTTGTCGATCAGCCCCTTGCGCTTCATGAAATCCGCGAAAGCCGCGTAGCGCTCGGGGTCGGTCGCGGCGGGGTCCGAGGCGAGGCGCGGGATGGTCGCGTCCCAGGCGAGCTTGTTGAGCTTGTCGTCGAGTTTTGGATAGGCGGCGACGAAGTCCTTCCACGCCTGGTCCGGATAGTCGAGGATATAGAGTTGCGCCGCACCGACCGCGTTGAGGAAGTGCCGCACGAAGGGCGCCTTGGCCCTGTCGAGCGCCGTGACGAAGATCGATTCGTCGTAGGGCGGCACGCCGTGTTCCTCGGGAAAGAATAGTTTAGCCGGGTGGCCGGCGAGCTGCATCTCGTAGAATTCGACGTTGCGATAGGCACCGACGACGGCGTCGACCTGGCCGCCCAAGAGCGGCTGCACCAGGGCGAAATTGACGTTGACGAGCTTGACGTCGTCGAGCTTCAGCCCGGCGCTCTCGAGCATGGTACCGAGCAGCGCCGTCTCGTAGCCCGACACCGAATAGCCGACCGTCTTGCCCTTGAGGTCGGCGAGGCTCTTGATGGGGCCGTCGGCGAGCGTCATGACGGTATTGAGCGGCGTCGCGATCGAGGTGCCGATGCGCTGGATCGGCAGGCCGGCCGCGATGTCGAGATAATAGTTCGGCTGATAGGTCAGCGCGATGTCGCCTTTGCCCGCGGCGACGAGGCGCGGCGGCATCGACGGATCGGCGGGTTCGACGAAGCTGACGTCGAGACCCTCGCGCTCGAAGAACCCCTTCTGCTTGGCGATGACCAGCGCCGCATGGACCGGATTGACGAACCAGTCGAGCAGCACCGTCACCTTCTCAGTGGCGCGGGCCGGCGTGCCGAGGCCGAGCCCCGCGATCAGCGTGGCCATGATGGCGATGAAACGCATGTCTCAGTCTCCGAGGGAATGTGAGAGGCCGGGCGCCGCGAGCGTGTCGGGAGCCCAGAAGACGAGGCGTCTGGTGAGCAAGCTGACGCCGGCCCAGAGCAACAGCGAGAACACGACGAGCACGGTGAGGCCGGCGAACATCGTGTCGGTCTGCATGCGGGCATTGGCATGCAGCATCAGGAGGCCGAGTCCCGAGGAGGAGCCGACCCATTCGCCGACCACGGCGCCGAGCGGTGCCACCGCGGCCGCCACCCTGAGGCCTGCGGCGAGCGCCGGCAGGGCCGCCGGCACGCGGATCAGCAGCAGCATGTCGCGGCGGCTGGCCCGGTTGAGGCGGCCAAGCTCGATCAGGCCTTCGTCGGTGCGGCGCAGGCCCTCGAAGAAGCTCGTCGCCACGGGGAAGAAGATGATCAGCGCCGCCATGGCGAGCTTCGAGGCGATCCCGAAGCCGAACCAGACGACGAGCAGCGGCGCGATGGCGAAGACCGGCAGCGCCTGCGCCACGACCATCAGCGGACCGAGCGCCTGTTCGAGCAGGCGCGAGCGCGCCATGACAAGGGCCGTGGCCATCCCGGCGACGCAACCGAGGAGGAGGCCGCCGAGCATCTCGCCGCCGGTGACGAGCGCATCGGGCCAGATCAGGCCGAACTGGGAGACGAGAGCCGCCGCGACGCGCGAAGGCGCCGGCAGCAGATAGGGCGGCACCTGAAGAAGCCGCACCGCGGCCTCCCAGCCGGCCAACCCGACGAGCAGCGTGACGATCGAGGCCCAGGGCAACGCCTGCCGCAAACGCTGGCCAAGGATCGGAGACGGCATGGCGTGCGGCGGTGCCGCAATGGTCTGGCCCAGGCTGGGCATTGTCGTTCCCTCCGCCGGTATGATCCGGTTCAGGTTCAACGGGTTTCTCTCGTTCGACGAGAGGTCTCAGCCCGGTTGCGACCGGGCACCCCGACGATGGTGCGGGCTCCTCATACGGCGATGGATCGCAGCGCGCAAGGGCCTCGTCGCGGGACCGCCAGCTTGGTGCTTGCGGCCGGATCGCAGCGCGATTACAAAAGCCGC
Source organism: Lichenihabitans sp. (assembly GCA_965277115.1). Taxonomy (GTDB): domain Bacteria; phylum Pseudomonadota; class Alphaproteobacteria; order Rhizobiales; family Beijerinckiaceae; genus Lichenihabitans. The sequence continues at coordinate 410,822 of CBDIBY010000010.1, forward strand.
TAGTGTCCCGAATCTGAAGTTCGAAATCGAACGTCAGATTCGATAAGGACACTAGGTCATTAGCTGAGTGGCCCTTATCCCTGCAATTCCAGATCGAATTTCAGGGACAGGACACTAGGCGGGCGTAGTTCAATGGCAGAACGGCAGCTTCCCAAGCTGCATACGAGGGTTCGATTCCCTTCGCCCGCTCCATTTTTGCGCTAAAGCGCTGATTTCGTTGAATGTGAAGCGAAGCTCTTGCCTGGCCCTCCAGCGCGCTGGAGGGAAACTGGTAGGAATCCTGGTAAGATTCGCACCGCACGAGGTCGCGCATGGGGCGCCGCAGGACTCACACCATGCCGTTCCTTGTCCTGTGCCCGGGCGCCGGACAATTCACCTATCAGCGTACCGTTCCGGCGCATCTGGCGCGCGATGTCGCCGATCCACGTCGATCCGATGTTCACGCCGGCCATCGCCGGCGTGATGCTGCAGGTGGGCGGCCGGATCAACGGTTTCGCGGGCTCGGAGGCGGCCGCGATAGCCCGGCGCGGCAAAGAAGGTCGAGGATGGGTTGGCCGTCAATCGACTGATCAAGCGAACAACCTACATTCTCGATCGCGCCATTGAGGAAAAGGAAGTCGCGAGCGAGTTCGCCGCGTGTCCGCACGGCTCGGCACAGCTTGGAGTTCAAGGCTTCGACGGCGTTTGTCGCGCAGATGATCGAGCTGCCGCCAGACCTTTTGACGCCGTAGACGCAGAAGTTCGCCTCTGGATCTCGATCATCAACACCGCGTCACTGCGAGCGCGCGCCGGCAGCCTGCCGAGATCGGCGTGCCGCGCGGCATGGGCGCGGTAGGTTGACGGGGCAATCGACAGCACCCTGCAGATCGGCTCGACCCCATACGCCTCACGGCGATCATCATGAAGGCGACCGCATCCGCGACCTGTTCGCCTACATCGAAGGCTATTACAATCGACGGCGGATCCACTCTGGGCTCGGCTAGAGAACCCCCGACCAGGCCGAGAGGCGGGCGGTATAACCCTGGTGTCCGTCAAAACGGGCACCATCACCATGTGCCCAAGCCATATCCGAGGACGCCGGACGGCCGGTATTTCGTGGCGCGCGGCAGGCTGTGGCGATGCACCGATCCGGCCTGCCGAAGACGAACGTGCCCGACTGACCGTCGCATCGATGACGGCCCGGCGGGCGGTCGGTTCGGCCCAGAAGCGTGGTGACCTGGACGCCGCGGCCACAGCCAGAGCCGCCGTGCACGCAGCCGAGGTCGCCCTGGGCGAACAGGGTCCGGTCTGGTGGCACGACGGCGCGGCAGACCTCAACCGTCGTATGGCGCGAACGACGTCCTACGCCGAGTGGTATCACGTGGAGGGTAGCGTGACCCGAGGGTACCAGCATTGCACGCCCACCCTCGCTGGACGGGCGCCGCCATCTCGGGCGCAACCGCGATAATGCAGCAGCGTTGATCCCCGACAAGGAGACGCATCATGAGTGAAGGACCGAAAAGCGGACAGAAGGTCAGCTGGAACAGCCACGGTGGCGAGGCGCACGGCAAGGTCGTGAAGAAGGTCAGCAGCCCGATGACGATCAAGGGCCACAAGGTCGTGGCGTCGAAGGAGAATCCCGAGTTCGTCGTCGAAACGGACGGCGGAAAGCGTGCGGCCCACAAGGCCGACGCGCTGAAGAAGAGGTGACACATGACGGACGGTTTCAAGCCGACGAGCAAGATGGCCGCGAACGCCAGGAAGGGCCTAGAGCTTAGGGCCAAGTTCCACCGAGGCGGAACTGAGGTCGGCGTTCATCGCGCCGAGCAGCTCGCCAAGCAGGCGGAGCTTGCCGAAGAGGACGTGAAGTCGATGCACAGCTACTTCGCGCGGCACGCCGTGGACAAGGAGGGGAAGGCGCACGAGTGGGGCTCGGACGACGATCCGTCCGCCGGGTACGTCGCCTGGCTGCTCTGGGGCGGCGACGACGGAAAGGCCTGGGCCGGCCGCCATGCCGCCAAGCTTGCAGGGTAGAGCGTGATCGGCAGACTGGCGAACGCTGTCGATCCGCGTGAAGCGGCCGCCGACGCGTTCAAGGGAGCGCTCGGTACCTTCGACCGCGGCCGCCCGGTTCAGGTTCTCTGCCACTTCGACGCGGACGGACTGTGGGCTGCCGCAATCCTGGTGCGAGCCTTGAACCGTGCAGAGTGGCCAGCCGTGCCCGTCGTCATCGGCCGGGACGAAACCGTGTGGGATGACGAGGTCCGCTCCCGCCAGGCCGCGAAAGAATGCGGCGGCCTGATCGTCGCGGATCTGGGAACGCGGCCGGCCCCCCCCGGCGGACCGCCGCCGTCGATGCGGTCCGGCCCTGCGCCTGCTGCTGCGGGCGAGCGATCCCAAGAAGATCACCGAGGGCACCGATGTGGACGCGCTGGCGCTGCGCGCCGCCAAAGTGGAAGTGCGCCTGGCCTTGGATAAGGCGAAGCGCGTGCCCCCGCTTGTCGTCGGCGACCTCGCCGTCCTCCAGATCGACTCCGTGTGCCAGATCCATCCTTTGATCGCGCAGCAATGGCGCGGGCGGCTCCCCGACAAGATCGTGATCGCGGCCAACAGGAGGTAGTACCGTCCCGGCTGGGTGCACTTCGCCGCCCGCTCCGCCACTGGTCGCAACCTCATCGACTTCCTGGCCGAGCACCGGCCGCCCACTGCGATGGCCGCAACGGCAACGGCCAATCTCAAGCGACTGGCGGCGCGCTTCAGACCGCCGACTGGACCGCGTTTGTCACCAGCCTCGGCATCCCTCAAGCACAAGTGTCAGCATGACCGATCTCGACCGACCTTTGCGCCTCGGCTTCCCCGTCAAGGTCATGGGCAAACCGGGGCTCCCGTCGCAGGACACGCGACGGTGGCAGAAGGGTCCGCACTTGAAATGCTCGCTGGAGCTGCTCGACGCCGTCCTGGACTACCTCAGGGCCGAGCAGCTCGACATGTATCGGCTGTCCTCGGACATCGCCCCCTATGCGACCCATCCCGACATGCCGCAATTCCACACCATGGTCGCCGACAGCGATGCGGAACTTCGAGCGTTCGGAGCCAAGGCGCGGTCCTACGACATCAGGCTCTCCTTTCACCCGTCGCAATACGTGCTCCTCAACTCGCCCAATCCGGAGCTGACGAGGAGGAGCATCTGGGATCTTTCGAGCCAAGCCGAGATGCTCGACCGGATGGAGCAGAACGACGAGGCCGTGATGATCACGCATGTCGGCGGCGTGTACGATGATCACGATGCCAGCCGCGCCCGCTGGATCGAGGGCTGGAAGCAATGTCCAGAGCACGTGAAACGCAGGCTTGTCCTGGAGAACGACGACATCCGCTTCTCGGCCGCCGACGTGCTGTGGATCCATGAACGCACCGGCGTCCGCTGCGTGTTCGACTACCAGCATTTCTGGTGCCTGAATCCCGAGCGGCTGGACATGCGGGACACGCTTGCGCGGTTCGTGTCGACGTGGCCGGCTGGCGTGCGCCCCAAGATTCATTTCTCGTCGCCCCGGACGGAGCTTCGGAAGATCAAGCAGAAGATCACCCCGCAGGAGCGCGCCTCCGCCATGGCCGGCAAGTCCAAGCGCAAGTCCGGCGAGCTTCTCAAGGAGCCCGTTAAGGCGACGGCTCGCGTCAGGTCCGTCCTGAGGCCGCCGATCTGGACAGGACACGCGGACTTCACCAACCCGTTCGAGTTCGCGACGTTCATGCGGATGGCCGAGGGGCTGACGTTCGACGTGATGATGGAGGGCAAGTCGAAGGATCTCAGCCTCTTGCGCCTGCGCCCTGATCTCCTGCGCTTCGCGCCCGATGTCGCCGCACGGTTCGGCATCACGGACGAGGATGAGCAATCCTACGCCGCCGAGTGGTCAACGGGCAGAGGCTCGGCACAGAGATGGCGAAGGCATCGGCCCGATCGTGAGAGACTGATCGGCGATCCCGATCGTATGTCCCGCGGGTCGCCTAAGGAAACGCCCGGTGATAGATCCACGCTGAGTTCCAGGCACCGTGAGCACGACGCCAAGCCCACTATCGATCCATGTTCACCCGTGGACACGAAGCCACTCCCGCCATACGTTTGAGCGTTGACGCGATCGAGAGTGGCTGGCGTGATCGGTACGGTCGCATTCCACTTGCTTTTGGGAGTGGCAAGCCCAGAGCAGGAATGAGGACATGGTCGACAAGCCCGAGGCGGACCAAGGCGCCGAGGATGAAGCACCCCGCATCTCGACGGGCAGCGACGGCCTGGACGATGTCCTGGGCGGCGGCCTCGATGCGAACCGGATGTACCTCTACGAAGGTAGCCCCGGCGCCGGCAAGACGACGATCGCCTTGCAGTTCCTCCTCGAAGGCGTTCGGCAAGGGGAAAAGGTTCTCTACATCGCCCTTTCGGAGACGCTCGCGGAACTGGCGCTCGTCGCCAAGCGGCACGGCTGGTCTCTCGACGGCATCGAGGTCTTCGAGCTGGTGCCGCCGGAGGTCACCCTGGACCCCGAGCAGGAACTCACGGTGTTCCACCCCGCGGAGGTGGAACTCAGCGAAACGATCAAGCTGGTCTTCGACAAGATCCGTGTGACAAACCCGTCGCGCGTCGTTTTCGACAGTCTTTCCGAACTCAGGCTCCTCGCGCAGAGCCACCTGCGCTACCGACGTCAGGTCCTCGCTCTCAAGCATTTCATTTCGAGCCGGTCGTGCACCCTGATCGTCTTGGACGATCTATCCTCGCGTGACCACGACATCCAGCTTCATTCCATAGCCCATGGCGTCGTGCTCCTGGAACAGCTCGCGATCGAGTACGGGGCGGAGCGGCGCCGGCTGCGCGTGGTCAAGATGCGAGGCATCGCGTTCCGGGGCGGCTACCACGATTTCACGATCAAACGGGGCGGGCTGGAGATATACCCCCGTCTGGTCGCGGCCGAGCACCACTTGGCCTTCGACACCGGGTTCGTGCCGAGCGGCAGCGCCCACCTTGACAAGATGCTCGGCGGCGGTTTGGAGCGAGGCACCAACGCTTTGCTGATCGGCGCCGCCGGGGTCGGCAAGTCCTCGGTCGCGCTGACCTATGCCATCGCAGCGGCAAAACGAGGCGAGTTCTGCGCCTTCTTCGCCTTCGACGAGGGACGGGGCACGTTGGAGGCGCGGGCGCGAACCCTCGGACTTCCCTTGCGGGACGCCCTGGAAAGCGGCCGCATTGGATACCAACAGATCGACCCCGCCGAGTTGTCGCCAGGGGAGTTCGCTGCCACGGTCCGGCGCAGCGTTGAGGTCGACGGCGCGAAAGTCGTCGTGATCGACAGCCTCAACGGCTACCTCAACGCAATGCCGGACGGCCGCTTCCTCATTCTCCAGATGCACGAACTGCTGACCTATCTCGGCCAGAGAGGAGTGCTGACGATTCTCGTGCTCGCGCAGCATGGGCTGGTAGGCCCAATGGAGACCCCGCTGGACATCAGCTACCTGAGCGATGCCGTGCTGATGGTGCGCTATTTCGAATTCGCCGGTCAGGTGAGACGAATGCTCTCGGTCGTGAAGAAGCGGAGCGGCAACCATGAACACAGCATCCGTGAGTTCCGGTTGACCTCGCGGGGCGTGGTGCTCGGTCCGCCTCTCACAGAGTTCAGCGGCATCTTCTCCGGCACGCCGCGGTACACCGGGGACAGCAAACCGCTCATGAAGGACGGGGCGCTTGAAGGAGGCTGAGGGACCGTGGAGCCGCGTCCTGGTCCTAGCCCCGATCGGTCGTGACGGTCTTGCCTCGGCCGAGGTCCTCCGCCGCGCCGGACTGTCGACCGAGGCTTGCAGCGATTTGGGCGAATTGGTCGCGAGGATAAAGGTCGGCGCGGCGGCGGTGTTCGTCGCCGAGGAAGCGTTGGTCGGCAAGGATCTGTCGGCGTTGGTCGCGTGGATCGAGGACCAGCCGCCGTGGTCGGATCTACCTTTCGTGATGCTCACCAGCAACCATGCGCAAGCGCCCCTGCGAGCGTGGCGGCAGACGATGGTCGAAACGTTGCGCAACGTGGCCCTGCTGGAACGACCGGTGCAGGCCATCACCTTGTCGAGCACGCTGCTGTCGGCGGTAAGGGCGCGGGTCCGCCAATACGAGGTTCGAGCGTTCCTGGACGTCCAGACGCAAGCAGCCGAGGCGCTGGAAGCGCAGGTGGTGGAGCGAACGAAGGCGTTGGCAGACGCGAATGCGGCCTTGCGCGGCGAGATGGCCGAGAGGGAAAGAATTGAGGAGAGCCTTCGTCAAGCCCAGAAGATGGAGGCGGTCGGTCAGTTGACCGGTGGTGTGGCGCACGACTTCAATAACCTGCTCACCGTCATTCGGTCTTCGATCGATCTCTTGAAGCGGCCGGACCTCACCGAGGAGAGGCGGCGGCGTTATGTCGACGCGATCTCCGAAACGACGACCCGCGCATCCAAGCTGACCGGCCAACTACTCGCCTTCGCACGGCGGCAGGCGCTCAAGCCCGAGGTCTTCGACGTGCGCGGGGCCGCGGCCACGATCGTGGAGATGATGGCCACCCTGACGGGTTCCCGAATCAGGATCGACAAGCGGATGCCGGATGCGCCCTGCTTCATCGATGCCGACCCAAGCCAGTTCGACACGGCGCTGATCAACCTCGCCGTCAACGCCCGAGATGCCATGGACGGGGAGGGACAGATGACGATCGTCGTCGAGAAGGTGCCGGGAATACCAGCGACAGGCACCCACCCGGCGGTGCCTGGCGACTTCGTCGCCGTCTCATTGACGGACACCGGGACGGGCATTGAGGAGGCCAGCCTGGCGAAAATCTTCGAGCCGTTCTTCACGACCAAGGCGGTCGGCCACGGGACCGGATTGGGGTTGTCCCAAGTGTTCGGGTTCTCCAAACAGTCGGGCGGCGCCGTCACCGTTCAGAGCGAAGTCGGCCGGGGGACCAGATTCTGCCTCTATTTTCCGAGCGTGGCGAGGCCCGCCGAGGTCATCACAGACGCGGCGATGCCCGAATCGCATGTTGTGGGCCAGGGCATGCGGGTGTTGCTGGTTGAGGACAACGTGGATGTGGGGTCGTTCTCGGCTCGGACGCTTCAGGAACTGGGATACCAGACAACGCTTGCACGCGACGCCGAGCAGGCCCTCTCACTCCTAGCCCGTCCCAGCGGATCCTTCGACGTCGTCTTCTCCGACGTGATGATGCCGGGAATGAACGGCATCGAGCTTGCCGAGACCATCAACCGCCTGCGCCCGGACCTGCCAGTTGTTCTTACTTCGGGCTACAGCCAGATTTTGGCACAAGACGGCGATCACGGGTTCGACTTGCTCCACAAACCTTACTCAGTCGAAGAATTGACGCGGGTGCTCCACAAGGCATCTCAAACGCGTCGTTCCAAGCGACGGTGAATTCTTCAAATCACAGGACAGGCTTTTCACCCCTAGGGAATGAAGTCTGGCAGGTGCCTTTGCAACACGCCATGAAGACGAAGCCGATCTGCGACTATGCCGTCCAGTGGAACAGGCCCACGACGTGCTGATGCCATCGCGTAAATCAGAGAGGGATTTCGGATCGCACCCGAGTGGTCAAATGTAAATCAGCGCAGAAAATGAGACTTCATGGCGATCATCTTCAGCATGTTGACGAGTCAACCCAAGTTACGTTTAAGGTCACCTCCCGATCGGCGCCGATTGAGACCCTACACCTGTTTCGAACTCACAAGCAACTTCAACTCAGTAGCTTAGTTTCAGAGGGGGTCCCACTCGAATGCTGATCTACAGATGCCTCGGCGCAGCGCAAGGCTGCCGCCCTTTTGAAAGCGGTGCATGAACGAGAGCCCATCCTGCTGCTTGAGGCACGACAAAGCGCCATCCTCGCGGCGCTTGTGCACTGGCCTTACGAGAAGCACAACGAGGCGGCGATCCTGGCCGAGGTTCCGGCAACTCCGGAGATCGCGACCGACCTTCTCGATGTCGCCAGCGACCTCTTCGACCGGCAGATGGGCCTTTGAGACCGCTGCGCCTCATCCCGCCATCGAGCCCAAGATCCGAGTTCGGAGCACGCGGGTGGGCAAATGCAAATATGTTTGCTTGTCATAACCCTTGTTAAGGCGCCGCTGGTCGGCAAAGTTCATTGTTGTCCACGGTCGATCCTCCGGCGACCACCCGCGATCTCTGCGACTCGACCTCTTGTCCTGCCGAGGCGTCTTCGCCCTTCCCTGAAGTCTCGGCGACTTCAGCCCTGTCCGGCAGGGGTCGCGGGACCTTTGAGGTTCCCTTGGGATAAATGCTTCAATCGAGAGGACTATCTGACACGATTATCTGTCGGGGATCGAAACATCGATCGTCGTTGGTCTCGACGTATGTGGGAGCGTCTTATGGTCGTGCTGCGCCGTCGTGAGGGCGCGGTTTTCCGGTCTCGACCGCCGGTTTCAACATCTTTGGTTCAGCCCTTTCATTCGGACTGTCGGTATCCAGTCATTGGAATTACCGCATGGCGAACGTTGTCATTTTCGATGTCGACGGGACTATGGTCGACAGCGTCGACCTGCATGCACACGCTTGGCAGGATGCGTTTCGTCATTTCGGTTACGATTTTCACCTCAAGGCGTTGCGCGCTCAGATCGGCATGACGCGGTAACCAGCTTCTGCCCGCGTTTCTCACGCCCGCAGGAGATCAAGGACTTCAAACAAGCCCTGGAAGAGCATCGGGGCAAGATCATGAAGGAGCGTCCTATCGCCTCTTTCAATATCTGGTCTTTACTCTGGAGCAGATTGGCAACAGCCGATTATATCTAGGCACCGTCCAACAGGCCAAGGAGCGCCTGCGCCAGCGCCCCTCTCTTCATTGGTTTTTCGCAGAAGACCACCCCGTTGTAGCGAACGGCGCGGTCATAGCCGGTCATGAACAGAAACGGCAGGCCGCGCGCCATCAGCGCCTCGGCAAGCTGGAAGGCCATCTCGCCGCGTAGCTTGATGTCGATGATCGCCGCATCGATCTTGCGACCCTGCTCGAGCTGCGCGAGCGCATCTTGGACCGTCGGACAAGGCCCGACCATCTCTGTCCCGTGCTCGTTCAATTCGCTGAGCACGTCGTCGGCGATGAAAAACTCGTCCTCCGCCAGCAGCACTCGTTTGCGTATGAGCAGCTTCGCGTCGTCGCGCATCACGCCCTCTTGAGGTCAGCGGACGGTGAACCCGATTGCCGGACGAGGATATAACTTGCGTTAATTGCGATGACGGCGGGAGTGCTAAGGTGAGACTCGACCGTAACGGCGAGGATGATCGAATGAATCTGCTCTGCCGGAAGATCGAAAGCTTCACCCGGCTGAGTGCCGAGGACCGACGCACCCTGGAAGACGTCCACTACACGGAGCATGGGCTCGGTGCGCGCGAGGACGTCAGCCAAGAAGACGACGTGCCGGGTGTCGTGAATCTGATCCTGGAGGGGTGGGCGTGCCGCTACAAGCAGCTCGAGGATGGACGGCGGCAGATCATCGCCCTGTTCCTGCCGGGCGACATGTGCGACCCTTACGTCTTCCTCTTCCGGACGATGGATCAGTCGATTGGCACCCTCACGCCTGTGAGGTTCGCGCGCATTGCCAAGCAGACGATCCGCGGCATAACGGCTCGGTCGCAGAACCTCGCCGAGGCATTGTGGTGGGATATGATGGTCAGCACTGAAATTCAGCGGGAATGGACGGTGAGCCTGGGCTGCCGGACGGCGACGGAGCGGCTGGCCCACCTGTTTTGTGAGCTCGCTGTCCGGCTAAGCCTTGTCGGCTTGAGGAACGGTCGGGACTACGAGTTCCCGCTCACCCAGGCCGACCTGGGCGAGGCCGTCGGACTGTCCACCGTCCACGTGAACCGCACGATTCAGGATCTCAGGTCGCTGGGGTTGATTTCGCTGAAGGGGCGTCTTCTGACGATTCTCGACGAAGAGGCACTGCGACGTGTCGCGATGTTCAATCCCAACTATCTCCACATCGGGCACGCGTCCTGCCGAGAACCGACACGCGCGAGCGCCTGATGACCAGCGAATTGCTCCATGCTCGGCTGGATCGGCTCGAAGCCGATAACGCCCGGCTTCGCCGCCTGCTCAATCTGGAGGGTGTCGGCGCGGAGCTGCGTCACCAGACCCGCAATATACTCGCGGTTTTGCGGACGATCGTTCGCCGCTCGGCGGAGACCAGCGATAGCGTCGAGGACTATGCCGCCCATCTCGAAGGACGTCTCGACGTCATCGTCCGTACTCAGAACGCCATCCTTCGTCATCGCGACGGCGTCGACTTTCATTCGCTTATCGCCGAAGAACTGCGTGTGGTCGGCGCGCAAGAAGGCACAAGGGCTCAGCTGTCTGGCCCGCGTCTCGCACTGCGGCCCAAGGCGGCGGAAATCCTTGCACTGGCGTTTCACGAGCTCGCAACGAACGCGGTCAAGTTCGGTGCTTTGGCGGGAGCCGACGGCCGGATCGCGGTGCTCTGGCACGCGAATGCGCGGGACGCGGATGAGCCCTGCCTCACATTGGTGTGGCACGAGACCGGCGTGGCGAGCTCCGGCGGCTCTCCGACGCGTCGAGGCTTCGGCCGCGAGGTGATAGAGCGCGTGCTGCAGTATGAGCTGAAAACCGAAACCGAATTCGAACTGCTGCCGGCCGGGCTGCGCTGTAAAATCCGCTTACCATTCCCATCGAGCGTCGGAGCACTTCTTGCGACAGCATCGGACAACGGAGAAACCGGGGGGAGCCGCGCCTTGGAGCACCATCGGTTCAGATTGAATCGCTTTGCGATCCTGAACCGATGAACGTGCTCGCTCTTCAATGTGGAGCAGATCTGCAACAGCCGATCATGCGCTAGACCAGACCGCGCGCGGTCGAAATTCCGGACCGGAGGACCGATCCGCCGCCTCCCTCGCAGCGGCTGGCCGCGCGAGAGACGAACGCTTACCCGCGCGGCGCGAGGAGAAGCCTGTCGGTGATCGGTAATTGGATCACGCAGCGCACGCCGGCCGGGTCGAAGCTGAGCGTGGTCTTGGCACTGAGATCGAACGCCAGGGTCTGCTCGAGCAACTCGGTGCCGAATCCCCTCCGCTGGCCGGGAGCGACGACAGGAGGTCCATCCCGCTCCTGCCACTCGAAGACGAGCTGCGGCGTTCCGCCGTCGCCGTCCACCCGCCATGTCACGTCGACGTGGCCTTCGGCGGACAGTGAACCATACTTGACCGCGTTGGTGGCGAGTTCGTGGATCGCGAGCCCGAGCATTTCGGCCGCTTTCGACTGAAGACGGATCTGCGGGCCTGACACGCGCGACGCTCGCCCATTTTTCGAACGATAGGCACTGAGCTCGTCGTTGACGAGGTATTCGAGTTCGATACCGGCTTCGGGATCGCGGGTGGCCATGGCCTGGGTCCGAGCGAAGGCGTTGAGCCGGCCGTCCAGATTGTCGGCATAGCTCTCGACGGAGGTGCTGGTCTCGGCCGAGCGGCGAGCAATGCTCCTCACGACACCGAGCGTATTGCGCACCCGGTGCTGCAACTCCGCGAGCAGGAGCTTCTGCCGCTCTTCCGCCCGGCTCATGGCCGTGACGTCGACGAACGTGATCACCACGCCGGCGATGAAATTGTCGGTCGACCTGTAAGGCAGGATGCGAACCATATAGCGCGTGTTGCTGTCCGGCGCGGTCACCTCCCGCTCGACGGTCGACAGCGTGCGCAGAACACGCCGCACGTCCTCGAACAGTTCCTCGATGCCGATGCGGGCCTTGATATGCGCGATCGGCCGGCCGATGTCGGTTTCGACGAGATGGAACACATTCGTCACCGCTGGCGTGAAATTCATCACCTTGAGTTCGTTGTCGAGGAATACCGTCGCGATCTGGGTCGATTCGAGGAAGTTCGTGAGATCGCTCGTCGCGCGCGTGAGTTCCTGAACGCGATGGGCCAACTCGCTGTTCACCGTGGTCAGTTCCTCGTTGACCGATTGCAGTTCCTCCCGCGACGTCTCGAGCTCCTCGTTGGCCGACTGCAGCTCCTCGTTGAGCGATTGGTACTCCTCGTTCGACGACTTCAGCTCTTCGTTGGTACTTTCGAGCTCTTCGATCGTTGCCTGCAGGCGGTCGCGCACGGCGCGCAACTCGCTTTCCAGACGTTCGACGTGCTCGCTTCCCGCGAGAGTACCGCCAAGAGGGTCGTCTGCTTCGATCGTCTGCGTCGGCCCGTCCTTGAACAGCACAACGAAATTTCGCGCCCCGCCGGCCGGGCCGTCGAACGGTTCGACCGTGATGTCCACCAGCATCTGGCTGCCGTCACGGCCCAGCGCCACGCGCTCGACGGTCGCCACCTCGTCGGCCTCGAGCGCACGATTGAGCGTCGTCCGAAGTTCCAGGCGCAAATCCCGATGCACGAGACTGAGCAGTTCAAGGCTCGCGGCACCGGTCGTGGGATCGAGGTAGCGACCCGTCCGTCCCGAAAAGTTCAGTACCTGGAAGTGCTCGTCGACGATCACATAGGCGGGGGCGTGACGCTCCGCGATCCGCTGCGCCCGGCGTTCCAACCCGTAATCGGCCGCCGGGCGCAGCCGGCTTGCGTTCGGGTCGATCGACGCGCGGGGCGCCACGGTGATCGGGAACTCGGGCGGCAACCGCGTCCCCGTTTCCAGCCGCTTGAAGATGCGCGCCCGTCGGTCGACGGGCACGAACAGCTTCGGGTGCCGCGTCACGTTCTCGGAATTGCCGAGGAACAGATAGCGATCGGGCAGCAGCGCGAAGTGAAACAGCGGGATCACGCGGTTCTGCAACTCGGGATTGAGATAGATGAGGAGATTGCGGCACGATACCAGGTCGAGCTTGGAGAAGGGCGCATCCTTGATGACGTTGTGCTGCGAGAAGATGCACATCTCCCGCAGCTCCTTGACGACGCAATAGGTGTCGCCCTCGCGAACGAACCAGCGCGCCAGCCGCTCGGGCGACATGTCCTCCTCGATGATGGTCCGATAGCGGCCGACCCGAGCCGCGGCGAGTGCGCGGCCATCGATATCGGTCGCGAAGATTTGCACCTGCGGCACGCAATCGAGGCCGGCCATGTGCTCGCGCAGCAGAATTCCGATGGAGTAGGCCTCTTCGCCGGTGGCGCAGCCGAGCACCCAGACCCGCACCTGATGCCCGACGGCCTTATTGTCGAAGATGCTCGGAATGATCTGGGTCTGCAGGACCTCGAATTCCCGCTTGTCGCGGAAGAACTGCGTGACCCCGATGAGGAGGTCGTTGAAAAGGTTTTGCACCTCATCCTTGTCGGCGCGGAGAAACTCGACGTAAGCACCGACTTCGTCGATCTGGACGACTTGCATTCGGCGCTGAACGCGGCGCAGAAACGTGTTCTGCTTGTAGCCGTGAAAGTCATTGCCGGTCCTGTTGCGGAGAATGTCGGCGATGATGGTCAATGATTCCTTCGCCATCGCCAGCATCGCCGCGAACCCCTTGCGGGATTCTCTGTTGCGCAGATGGCGCATGTAAGTGCGCAGATGACCAGGCATGTCCTCCGGACGCAGCAAAAGATCGGCCAGCGCCGCCGGCTTGTTGCTGCTTTCCAGATGATCGCCCGTGTCGGCCGAGGGTTCCGCGATGGCGAAACCGCCATAGTCCTTCAAGGCCGATACGCCGAGCGTTCCATCGCCGCCGGTGCCCGCGAGCAGGATCCCGATGGCTTCCTCGGCCCTGTCCTGCGCGAACGATACCATGAAGCTGTCGATCGTGCCGCGCTCGCCCGGCGCCTGCTCGCTCTTGCGGACGACGAAGTGACCGTCGTGGATGGTGGTGATACGGTCCGGCTCGCAGAGATAGACGGTGCCGCCCGCGATCGGCGTGCCGTCCTCGGCCGGCACGATGTCGAGGCCTTCGAGCCGGTCGAGCGTCTGGCGCAACGCTGTCTCGTTCAGAGCCTCGCGATGCTGGACGACGAGGACGATCGCCTGATCCGTGTCGAGCTGAACCCGCGAGAAAAACCGTTCGATGCTGTCTGACGCGGCGGCCGAAGCACCGACACCCACGATGATGGGCATCCCGCGGGAGGATTGTTGCTTGGCCGGTCCCAGGCTCGTGTTATCGTCCATCGACATCTCTTTTCGTGCGATCCGCCAGCATGTGCACGATCAACGCTTTGTCACGGCAAATCCGCCTCACCGCAAGACGAAAACCGCAGCCATGAAAGAGGCCGCAAAGAGCGGGCTTCGTCACACGGGCCAACCTCTCAAGACTCGAGCCCGACCGCTATGCCGCGTCCGAGGGCCGGCCAAGGTGGTCGCGGCTCTTGAGCCGCCATTGACCGGCAGCACCCGATCGCCCTGAGTTCACCTCGCCTTCGCTCGCGTGCTCCTCTACTCGACGTCGGGGGCCCGGGATGCAGCCACTTTGCTTTCCAAATGAGCGATGCGATGCACGATCAATTCGCGATGGCGTTTCCAATGGCGAAGCGTATCGGCCAGAAGGTCAGCAAGACGCTCGGCTTCGCGCGTGTCGTGACCTGTCGCCCGCAGCTCGGACACCAGATCCCATTGACGCATGACACGGCCTTCGCCGTCCTTGAGGTCGACGTCGGCCTGAATAAGCGTTGAGCGCTCCGCGCGGAGTTCACGTCCCAGGTCCATGGCATGACCTCCGCCGGGCTACTCGGAAGGTGCCGCATCCATCGCGGAGTCGAACGATCTCAGGACAGCTTGGCGAATGATTTCGGCATGGGCGTGGTATTCGGCGGCTCGCGCATCGTACATCTCGGCCACGGCGCGGCGGCCGCTGTAGCGCCCATCTTCCGCCATCCGATGCACGAGCTCCGCCCGCTCCTCGATGATCCGCAGCGCCACCCGCAGGGCTTCGTCGACCTTGCCTTCCTGCACCTTGGCCAGAGCGTCGGCCGTATAGCCGTGGCCGACCTGGCACCGGAACCGCAGCGGCCCGCGCTCGCGCATCTTGGACAGCACGCCACCACAGCCCGGACAGGTCAGGGCCACGGGCTCGGCGATGGTCCCCAGCCGTTCGGAGTCGATCCGCTCGCCCGCCGCGATGGCGACTTCGAGCCGCAGCTCGGGGGGAATCGGCAGCACCGCACCCGCATGTTCGAGCACGAGATCGGACAAGACGTCGCCGAGCCGCGCCCCCGGCACGCAAAGATCGACGGTCGCAGCCTCGAGCGCGCGCCGCGGCATCTCGTCGGCCACCGCGTCG
Organism: Lichenihabitans sp.; assembly: GCA_965277115.1. Lineage (GTDB taxonomy): Bacteria > Pseudomonadota > Alphaproteobacteria > Rhizobiales > Beijerinckiaceae > Lichenihabitans. The sequence goes on from CBDIBY010000010.1 coordinate 426,026, forward strand.
TTCGGGTCCTGCACAAGCGCCATGCCGCCGCACCGCTTGACGGCGTTCAGCCCGGAGGCGCCATCGGAGAGCAGGCCGCTCAGTACGACGCCGATCACACGAGGTCCGAAGCTGATCGCCGCGGATCTGAAGAGCGGATCGATCGCGGGCCGGACCATGTTCTCCCGCGGACCCCGACCCAGCAGGATGCGGTCCCCCTCGACCAGCATATGATGATCAGGCGCGCCGATATAGATGTGGCCACGCTCGATCGTCATGCCGTCTTCAGCCTGTCGGACCGGCAAGAGACCTGCGGAGGCCACCACCGTGGACAGCATGCCGATCCCCCGCGACGGAATGTGCAGCACGATCAGGATGGCGGCCGGAAGCTCGCTTGGCAGATTGCCCAGGATTTGCCTGAGGGGGACCGTCGCGCCAGCCGAGCCTCCGATCACGATGATATCGCGGTTACTCATGGGAGGTCCCTGCCTGCTACCATCATCAATCGATTGCGGCCTGCATCGTTCCGGTTCCCGTGCCGAACGCAGGGTGACGCAAGACGGCCTCAACTCTATATTGATAACCCTGAAACAAGGAGAGGTCGATGGATTTGCAGCAGCAATCTGGCGTGCTTGCGGGAAAGACCGTGCTTCTGATCGAGGACGAATATTTCTTGGCCGAGGAGATCCGCAGGGCCTTGCTGAAGCAGGGGGCGAGCGTCGTTGGTCCGTTCGGCGACGTCGCGCAAGGACTTGCGGCCGTGGAGGCGGAGAAGGCTCTAACCGGTGCCGTGCTCGACATCAATCTGCGGAACGAAACCGTCTACCCGATCGCCGACGCGCTTCGTCGGCGCGGTCTGCCATTCGTGTTCACCACGGGATACGACAAGGCGGCGATTCCCGAACATTATCAAGATATTCCCCGCTGCGAGAAACCGATCGACATCACGGCCCTCGTCCGCGCGCTCGCGGAGTTCTGACGAGATCGCTCAAGCCGCGCTCGACGCCACGCTCATGCTGGACGCGGGTGGCGAAGGAGCTTGCCTGAACTCCCGCCGCTTCGATTCACCTGTCCGTCCAGGACGTGGAGGCTGGAAAATGCGAAGGGGTCATTTGCGGGGGAGCCGCTGGTGAGACGGGATCAGACGACCGGTCGTTTTTCCTTTCTCAGCGCGTCGATCGTCTCCTGGCCGAGGCCGAGATGCGAACGGACGGAGCCGGAGGCGTAAGCGCCATCCATTGGTTCAGCGAGACGTCGACGACTTTGTCGGCGCGGAACAACTCGCGATAGCGCAACGGTTCGCTCCCGTATTCTCGACGTAGTGGCTCATCGATTTCGGCACGAACACGCCTCCTCCAGGCTCGCGGGCTCCGACATCTGCTCGCCCCGCTGTCGACCCGACGTTCGCAGATGCCGCTCAACCTGCAACCGGCAAGACGATCGCCTTCATGCCTCGTCAATCCGACCGCTCGGATCGATGTTTCGGAGATGATCTTCCGGGCGAAGAAGAGCACAGCGGCGACACGTGTAACTTGTTAACATTTGATAATTGTAAAATAAGAATCTTTGCATGAAGAACTTTATCTGCAGTGATTTTGTTCGGCATCGTATCGGACGCTTTTCCGATATGACCTTTTCTGCGGTAGGTTCGGCCACGGTGGAATTTCCAGCAGCCTCCGCTCCTCAGGGACACCTCACGATGAAACCTGTCTCCATTCTCGCGCTGATGGCTGTCGCCCTTTTCCCCATCGGCGGCCTGGGCGCAAAGCCCACCGCTCTCCGACGCCAAATTCGTGCAGAAGGCTTCGGTCGGCGACACGTTCGAGGTCGAGGAGGCGAAGCTGGCGCTCGACCGCTCGACCGATGCGCGCCTCAAGAGCTTCGCCCAGAAGATGATCGCCGATCACGGCGCCGCCGAGAAGGCACTTCAGGACGTCGCCGGCAAAGCCGGCATCAAGGCCGACGTGACGCTCGACAAGCCGCACCAGGCGATGCTCGACAATCTGAAGACGTTCAACGGCACCGATTTCGACAAGATCTACATGGCCGACCAGATCGCGGCCCATGCCGAGACGGTAGACCTGCTGTCGGACTACAAGCAGAACGACCAGACGCGGGCTCTGCAGTCCTGGGTCGACGATACGCTGCCCGTCGTCAAGCAACATCAGGCCCTGATCGACGCCATGTGAGAGATCCGCGGACATAGCTGCTTCGAAAGTCTCGGCCGCCGAGAAGCACGTCTCGAAGACGCGAAGCGGTCAGTTCCTTCGAACTCCGAGCGCCTGCGGCTCGCTCCTTTCCCCATTAGATCTGAAGGCTTCCCATGACTTCGCGCATCCTCTCGACGGCCACTCTCGCAGGCCTGCTCCTCGCGACCACCGCCATGGCGCAGACCGCTCAGCAGGGCAACGACACCCCGACGGTCATGGACAAGGTCAAGGGCTCGATCGAGTCCCTGACCGGCAGTCCGCTGGCCAAGCTCGATCCCGACATGCGGCACGTCATCGATGCCTTGGGGTCGCTCGACCCGAAACCCTTGTCGAAGCTCACCGCGCCCGAGGCGCGCCAGCAGCCCGGCGCCGCCGACGCGGCGATGCAGGTGCTGCGCGACGAGGGCAAGAGTACGCTCCCCGACCCGTCGGTGATGACGAAGAACATCCTGGTCGACGGCGGCCAGGGCAAGATCGTCGCCACTGTCTACACGCCCGCAGGTGCCTCGGGACCCCTGCCCGTCATCGTCTATTATCACGGCGGCGGCTTCGTCATTGCCAACAACGTGACCTATGACGCCACACCTCGGATGCTCGCCAAGCAGGTCGACGCGGTGGTCGTCTCGGTCGAATATGGCAAGGCACCGGAGCACAAGTTCCCGGCCCCGCACGAGGACGCCATCGCGGCCTACAAATGGGTGACGCAGAACGCGGCCTCGATCGGTGGCGACCCGAAGAAGATCGCGGTGGCGGGCGAGAGCGCCGGCGGCAATCTCGCGGTCAATGTCGCGATCGCGGCGCGCGACCAGAACCTCATGAAGCCGCTGCATGAGCTGATCGTCTATCCGATGGCCGGCACCAATCTCGACACGGCGTCCTACAAGGATTTCGCGGACGCGAAGCCGCTCAACAAGCCGATGATGGCATGGTTCTACCAGATGCTGACGAAGAGCCCGGCCGACATGCAGGATCCGCGACTCGACATCGTCGGCAAGGCGGACCTGCACGGCCTCGCGCCCGCTACCGTGATCACCGACCAGATCGACCCGCTGAATTCCGAGGGTCAGGCCCTGGCCGCCAAGCTGAAGCAGGCGGGCGTCGAGGTCGATGCCCATAACTACGATGGGGTAACCCACGAGTTCTTCGGCATGGGGCTCGTCGTCGGCAAGGCCAAGCAGGCCGAGGCCGTGGCCGTGACGGACCTGAAGCGGGCCTTCGGCCAGACCGTGTCCGACTGACCGGCCTCTATTTCCTTATCTCGTGCAGGAGAGGATCCATGAAAGCTCTTGCTGGCACGGCACCAATGACATCCGCTGCGACACCGTCCCCGATCCGAAGATCGAGGATGCGCGCGACGTCATCCTCAAGGTAACAAGCTGCGCGATCTGCGGCTCCGACCTCCACCTCATGGACGGGCAGATGTCCGCGATGAAAGCGGGCGACGTGCTCGGCCATGAGTTCATGGGCGAGGTGATCGAGGTCGCGCCCGGCTTCACCAAGTTCGCGAAGGGCGATCGGATCGTGGTGCCCTTCAACATCAATTGCGGCGAGTGCCGCCAGTGCAGGATGGGCAACTGGTCGGTATGCCAGCGCTCGAACCGCAACGCCGCCGAAGCGGCCAAGCAGTTCGGCTACACCACCGCGGGCCTCTTCGGCTACTCGCATCTGACCGGGGCTACGCCGGCGGCCAGGCCGAATATGTCCGGGTGCCGATGGCCGATGTGGCGCCCATGAAGGTGCCGGAGGGCATGGCGGACGAGGAGGCGCTGTTCCTCTCCGACATCCTGCCGACCGGCTACCAGGGTGTCGAGCAGGCGGAGGTCAAGAGCGGCGACATCGTCGCCATCTGGGGCGCCGGTCCGGTCGGTCTCTTCGCCATCCAATCCGCCAAGGTCATGGGCGCCGCTCGCATCATCGCGATCGAGACGGTGCTGGAGCGCATCGCGCTGGCGGAACGCGCCGGTGCGACGGACATCATCGATTTCAGGACGGAGGATGTCTACGAGCGCATCAAGGAGATCAGCAAGGGCGAGGGCGCGGATGCGGTGATCGATTGCGTCGGCATGGAGGCGTCGGGCGGCCACGGCTTCGCGGACATCCTCACCGTGGCCAAGGAGAAGCTCACCACGGCGGCGCGCACGACTGCGCTCGACGAGGCGATCCGCGCCGTGCGTCCCTGCGGGATCGTGTCGGTGCCCGGCGTCTATGGCGGTCCCACCACGGTCAACATGGGTCAGATCGTGCAGGAGGGGCTGACGCTGCGCAGCGGCCAGACCCACGTCAAGCGCTACCTCGACAAGCTGACCAAGCTGATCCAGGACGGCACGTTCGATACCACCTTCCTGATCACCCACCGCAGCGCCGACCTCGGTGACGGCCCCGCGCTCTACAAGACGTTCCGCCACAAGGAGGACGGCTGCGTCAAGGTCGTCTTCCAACCGAGCTGACACGGCGTGCCGACCGGCCGCAGCGGACCTGACGTTCGCCGCGGCAAGCCATAGGCTCGTCGACGACGCTTCCAAGGATGCCGTGGCTTGATGTCCCGTCGTTCAGAGCGAAGCTTGCCGCCGTGCGACCCGGCCGTCGCCAGGGTCGTGCGATGGCCGCTCCCGGCTTGATCCATCGGAATCGGAAGAGGGCGCCGCATCCAACGAGGGCAGACTGGGTCGTTACATTACCGACGTCGCGCGGCGGGCGGCGGTCGAGGCCCGACGGCGCAAACGCGATTGAGCCGCTGGCCGCCACGCTTTAACCGGCCTATCGTGGAGACTGTGCCGCCGCCCGAGCGTCTTGGCACGTGAGGAGGAGCGACGCTGCATAACCCGCTGGTCCGCAGGCTCGAACTCTTCACTCGGCTCTCCTCCGACGACAAGGAGGCGATCGTGCGCGCCTCCGGCGAGCGTGTCCGGCAAGTCGGCGCTCGCGAGGATATCATCCGCGAAGGTGAGAGGGCGAAGGATGTCAAGCTGATCCTCTCGGGCTGGGCGTGCCGCTACAAGTCGCTCGAAGACGGCCGCCGGCAGATCATCGCCTTTTTCGTGCCGGGCGACCTTTGCGACCTGAACATCTTCATCCTCAAGGAGATGGACCATTCGATCGGCACCATCACGGCGGTGCGCCTGGCGGAACTGTCCCGCGAGACGCTCGATACGCTGACCCTTGGACATCCCCGTATCACGCAGGCGCTCTGGTGGCATACGCTGGTGACGGCCGCGATCCAGCGGGAGTGGACGATCAACCTCGGCCAGCGCACCGCGTTGGAACGCGTGGCGCACCTGTTCTGCGAGGTGTTCCTGCGGCTGCGCGCCGTCGGCCTGACCGAGGGACAAAGCTGCGAGCTGCCGTTGACGCAGGGCGAATTGGGGGACGCGACGGGGCTCTCGACGGTGCATGTCAACCGCACGCTGCAGGAGCTGCGCGGCTTGGGCCAGATCGTGCTGCGCGGCAAGACCCTGACGATCCCCGACCTCGACCTGCTCCGGACGACCGCCTCCTTCAACCCGAACTACCTGCATTTCGACCGGGAAGGCGCGCATCTGGACGCCAATGACTGAGCGGCCGTGCGTGGCGCAAGCCGCGGTCGATTTCACTTTTCAAAGCGAAATCAAAGCTGCTTGACCTTCAAGCGCAAGCAGGTTCGAGCGAACCTGCTTAGCCGAGCGGTCAAGAGAAGCAATTTCTGCCTTCGCTATCCTGGGTTAATGCGTCCGGCACGCGCCCGGCCGATCCTGCGTGTACCGGCGGCGAGCGAACCGACGGGCGACCGGATGACCAAGCGCGAGGCGACGATCATGACGAGCAAGACTTTCGCCGGGACCGTCTTCAATCCCGAAGCCGTGGCAACCATCAACCGCGCCTACGAAGGCGCGCTGGCCTCGCTTGGGAGCGGCTCCGCCGATCTCGAGCGGAGAACGGCGCTGGCTCGCGAGATCATCCAACTCGCCCGTAACGGAGAGAGGGATGCCGAGCGCCTCTCCAGTCTCGCGGCGGCGGCGATCCGGCGCGGCGGCCAAATGCAGGCCTCGGCGAAATAGCCCAGGTTGCGCCGAGACCGCAACGGACCGGCCGGCCCATCAGGGCTGCGAACTCGGGTCAACGCGGCAGGTCCGGTTCCTCAGATCAGCGACTCGGCGAACCTCTGTGGATCTCCCGACCGATCGCTCGCAGGATCTTGACCAGGCTGATCGGCTTCTCGCAGCGAACAACGTGCTCGAACCGCGACGGAATCGCCGATGCATCGTAGCCGGTCGTGAACACGAAGGGCACGTTCCGCTCGACCAGCAGGTCGGCGGCGGAAAAGGCCATCTCTCCCCTCAAATTCACATCGAGGATAACGCCGTCGATGTGCGACTGCCTCGAAATCATGTCGAGCGCGTCCCCGACCGTTCCAGCCGGGCCGAGCACGACCGCCCCGGCGTCGCAGAGCTCGGTACGAAGCTCGTCGGCGAGCATGTACTCGTCCTCCACGACCAGGATGCGGCAGCCACGCAGCGTGGGCTCAGACATATTCGTTTTCCTCGACGAGGCTGGCCGATACCGGGATCGAGATCGCGCGATGAACGCCGTCCGTCTCGAACCTGTACGACGTCTCGGCGCTGAGCTGGTATGGCAGAGCCTGCTCGATCAGTTCGCGTCCCTGACCCGTTCCCCGCGGCGCCGAACCGGCCTGCGGCATCGCGACCCCGCTCTCCCGCCAGACGATATGAAGCCAGGGCTTGCCCCGCGACCCTGAAGGCTCCAACGACCAGCTGACGTCTAGCCGCCCGGCAGGCTGACCGAGCGCGCCATATTTGATCGCGTTGGTCGCAAGCTCGTGGAGCGCCACCGCGAGCGTCTGCACCGTCGACGAGCGCAGGCGCACGCCGGTCGGGCCGTTCAACGTCACGCGCTCGGAGCTGCCGTTCATCGCCGCGAGTTCGGTGCGGACCAGTTCGTCGAAGGTGACCCGATCATGCTCGTTCAGCCTCCACAGCAGCCCCTGAACGCGCGCGAGTGCATTCAGCCGATCGCGGAACCGATGACGGAAGTCGGGCAGATCGGCGCTGGAGCGGACAGTCTTGTCCCCGGCGATGAAGTCCCAGACCTCTATATCGGGAACGACGATGGGCTCGCCGCGCGCGAACGCAACCCCACAGGATGTGGTGTCGTCCGCTCGCACCCATTCCCAGAATTTCGCCGATTCGGGAGCGAACCCATGCTGAGCGATAAGGAAGAATTGCTGTCGCTCCGGCACGAGCCTCTGAATGCTCGCCATCTCCGAACGCATCAGCCAACGGGCGGCTTCGAGGACCTCGTCGTAGAGGGCGTCGACATTGTCTTCGACGATCAGACTGCTGCTGATCCGGTGCAGTCGCCGCGTGTCAGCGAGGTCGACGGCCAGCCTTGCTTCCGATTGACGCTGCGCCGCCTCGGCGCGAGCCCGCTCCACCGCGGCCCAGGTGCGCTCGGCAGTCTCGTCCACCAGCGCCAGCTCGTGCTTGGTCCAGTCGCGAGGCGCAATGCCATGCACGACGAGCATGGCAACCAGCGCGCTGCCCTTGACCAGCGGCACCGCCACCGTTGCGGCGATCTGAAGAGCCTGCTGCGCCGCCCGCTCCGAGCCGTGGAACCGAGCGTCGGCGCCCATGTCGCGCACGACGAGGCGGCGTCCGGCGCGGAAATCCTCGATGATCCATTGGCCGTATTTCGCCAGTGCAAACGGCACGTCCGGCAGCGGCTCGATCCCCTCCTCATAGCCCTTGGTGACCAGCCAGTGGTCGTCGTCGGCATCGGCGTAAAACGCGCGGTTGACGCCGAGCTGTTCACCGAGGAGCCGAGCCGCTGCCGCCTTGATCTCAATCGCGTTGGCAAGCGAGCGCAGCGCGTCGCTGAGCTCAAGCAGGAATGCCTGCCGCTCCTCGCTCTCGCGCAGCGCATCCTCCGCCTTTTTGCGCGCGGTGATGTCGCTGGCGGCGCCAAGCCATTCGGTGATCTCACCATGCTCGTCGAGGATCGGAACCGCTCGCGACAGGATCCAGCCGAAGGCTCCATCCGCGCGCCGAACCCGGTGCTCCAGCTCGAAATGGCCCCTGGCCAGAATGGCCTTCTCGATCGCGCTCCGAACCATCGGCTGATCGTCCGGATGGATATGATCTTCCATCCACCCCCGACGGGTGCCGGCCATGTCGGACAGAGAGCCCCGCCCATCGAGCTGACGCATCTGTGTCCAATCGGGGCTCATCCGGTAGACCACCTTCGAGCTGGCGGTCACGAAGGCGCGGAATCGCTTCTCGTTCTCCCGGAGCGCGTGCTCGGCGAGCGCGCGCTCGGTCGTCTCGGTCGCCAGGCAATAGAACCCGGCTATCGTACCGGAATGGTCGCGCAGCGGCGTCCATGAAAAGGTGAACCAGCTGATCGGCAAGCCATTCCGTCCGGCGAGAGGCACCGGGTGGTCGACGAAATGGTAAGCTTTGCCCGCCATGGTCGACTCTGCGATCGAGCTGTATTCGTCCCAAATCTCGGCGAACAACTGGGCATAGAATTGCCCGAGACCCTTCGGATGCTTGGTTTCGAGGTTCGGCACATAGCCTTCGTTGTAGAGCGAGATGAGATCGCGTCCCCAGGCAATATAGACCGGCTGCGGCGAGGCAAGCATGAGATCGGCGGCCGTCTTGAGGCTCTGCGGCCAGGTCTCGATCGGACCGAGCGGCGTCGCCGCCCAGTCGTGCCGGCGAATGCGCTCAGCCATCTCGCCGTCGCCTTGGGGCCAGGAGGCTCGCTCTCCATTATCGGCCATTCAGCCTGCCGTCCGTGAACTCTCTACATGGTCCATGTCGGTCATGGTCGCATAACGCAGGGCGCGTGCCCAGCCACGCGTGATGCGCAGGGCGAAGGCACGGGCTGGTCACAGGGCATCATGATCACCGGCCGGATCGATCCTGTCATGACAAGGACTCGCGCTGGCCGGCAGCATAGGATGGCGCATCCTTCTCGGTGAGGCTTGCCTCGCGATGCTAAGGCGGGTTGACATTCAGCGCAGTGCTGGATCGCCAGACAATCGCTCGAAGATCCGATCGAAGACGTTCTTCTTCGCCCATCGACGGAACCGCCGGAAAACAGAGTTCCAGTGACCATAGGCTTCCGGTCAATCCCGCCACGGCGAACCGGTTCTGACAATCCAAAGAATAGCTTCCAGAAACTGTCGATTGTTGGCGCTTGAACGTCCAGGATCACCAATCTTGCCAGGAAGCAGTAGCGATATGCTCTCCCACTGCTCGTTGCTCGAACATGTTCGAGGATGCGCTCGCGGCGGAGCTCGGCGTCAGCAACCGCGGGGCCGGGCCGCCTGCTCCTCGGCCGAGCATCAGGCGCTGTTCGATGCCTGGTCGTCGGGCGATGCCCGCCGCGCCGCGGCGCTGAGCGCCGACCATATCATCGCGACGCTCGACGATCTCGGGCGCGCGCTTCACACAACCGGCTGACCGAGGCGGCCGGCCTGCCTGCCGCGGGCCGTCTTGCATGCTGCCGTTTCGTGCTGTAGGTCCGGTCATAGTCGCGCAGACACTGGAGACCCTCGTGCCGCAGTCGAAAGAGATCCACTGGGCCAATCTCACGACCATTTCCTGCGTGGCGGTCCTCGTCGGCACGGAGCTCGTCGGCATGTCCTGGGCCGCCGGCTGGGCCTTGGGCGGTATCTTCGGCCTCGCTCCTTTCATCGCCCGCTCGGTCGAAGTGCTGTTCGCGCTTCTGGGTTTCGTCGCCCTCTACTACTTCATGCGCGCCGCCGTCAAAGTCGAACCCATCCGCGGTTAGGGCTCCTTCCATGACCGACCTCGATCGCCGGGCGCTGCTCAAGGCCATGGCTGCCGCTTCCGCCATGGGCCTGCTGGCCGAGGGCGTCACCCCGGCTATGGCGCAGCAGGCCGGCCTCAAGCTCGGCGCCCCCGAGCCCTTCACCTTCGAGTTGCTGAAGGAGAAGGCGCGCCGCATGGCGATGGAATCCTACCAGCCGCCGATGCGGCCGGCGCCCGACATCGTCAAGCAGCTCAACTACGAGGAATGGGGCAAGATCACCTTCAACACCGAGGAGGCGCTGTTCGCCGACGGCCCGGGCGAATTTCCGGTGACCTTCTTCCACCTCGGCATGTTCTTTGCCAAGTCGGTCGACATGCTGGTGGTGGCGCAGGGGCAATCGCGCGAGATCGTCTACGACCAGTCGATGTTCAACATTCCCCCCGACTCGCCGGCGCACGAGCTCCCCAAGGGCATAGGCTTCGCAGGATTCCGCCTTCAGGAGGCGCGCAACGGCAAGCTCGACTGGCACAAGAACGACTGGGTCGCCTTCCTCGGCGCATCCTACTTCCGCGCCATCGGCGAGCTCTACCAGTACGGTCAGTCGGCGCGCGGCATCGCCATCGACACGGCCGTGGCGGACCGGGAGGAGGAATTCCCCGACTTCACCAAGTTCTATATCGAGACCCCGACCGACGGCAGCGATACGCTGGTGGTCTACGCGCTGCTCGACGGCCCCTCGGTCACCGGCGCCTACAAGTTCGCCATGATGCGCGCCAAGGGCGTGATCATGGAGATCGAGCACACGCTGCACCTGCGCAAGGACGTCGCGCGCCTCGGCGTGGCCCCGCTGACCACCATGTACTGGTACTCCGAGACCGCCAAGCCGACCGCGATCGACTGGCGGCCGGAGGTGCATGATTCGGACGGGCTGTCGCTGTGGACCGGCGCCGGCGAGCGGCTTTGGCGTGCCCTCAACAACCCGGACCGGACCACCGCCTCGGCCTTCTCGGACCACTCGCCGAAGGGCTTCGGCACGATGCAGCGCGACCGGATCTTCGACCATTACCTCGACGGCGTCTATTACGACCGGCGCCCGAGCGTCTGGGTCGAGCCGCAGGGCGATTGGGGCAAGGGCGCGGTGCAACTCATCGAGATCCCGACCGACGACGAAATCCACGACAATGTCGTCGCCATGTGGGTGCCGGCCGAGCCGGCGACGGCGGGAAAAAGCTATGCCTTCAAGTACCGGCAGCATTGGCTGGCCTACGAACCCTTTCCACCGCCGCTCGCCAAATGCGTCGCGACACGGCTCGGGCGCGGCGGCCAGCCCGGACAGCCGCGACCCAAGGGCGTGCGCAAGTTCATGGTCGAGTTTTTAGGCGGCCCGCTCGAAGACCTGCCCTTCGGCGTGACACCCGAGCCGGTCGTGGCGACCTCGCGTGGCCAGTTCGGGACCTACCGCCTGACGGAAGCGGTACCGGATGGGATCAACGGCCACTGGCGGACGGAGTTCGACCTCATCGTCGACGGCAACGATCCGGTCGAACTGCGGCTCTACCTCAAGACCGGCGACAAGATGCTGACCGAGACCTGGCTGTTCCAGTATCATCCGTTCTGACCCTGCATCGCGAAGGCCTGTGCCGCGATGGCGGAGATCCACGCCATCCGTGAACCGAATCGCCGCCGGCGCCTGACGTGAGCGCCCTCGGCGCCGCGGCCGGGCAGCGCCGCGTCAGGGTCACCCATGCGAGCGTGCTGCGCCTCGCCCTGCCGATGACGCTGGCGCATATGTCGACGCCATTGCTCGGCTTTGCCGACACGGCGGTCATCGGCCGGCTCGGCCAGGCCTCGCTGCTCGGCGCCATCGCCACCTGCGCGGTGATCTTCGATTTCACCTTCTGGCCGCTCGGCTTCCTGCGGCTCGGCACCTCCGGGCTCGTGGCCCAGGCCACCGGCGCCGGAGCGGCCGAGGAGGAACGCGCCACCGTGCTGCGCGCGCTGATCCTGGCGGGGGTCCTCGCCTCGGCGCTCGTGCTCCTGCAGAGGCCGATCGCCTGGGTAGCCTTCACGGCCATGCAGGCCTCGCCGGAGGTGACGGCAGCGGCGAAGAGCTATTTCGACATCCGCATCTGGGCGGCGCCCTTCACCCTCGTCAATTACGTGGTGCTCGGCACCGTGACGGGACGCGGGCGCACCGACATCGGCCTCGTGCTGCAAATCCTGATCAACCTCGTCAACATCGCCTTCAACGTGACTTTGGTGATGGGCGCGGGGCTCGGGGTCAGGGGCTCCGCCTTCGGCACGCTCGCGGCGGAGGCTCTCGGCTGCCTCGCCGGCCTCGCGGTCCTCTACCGGCTCTACGGGCCAAGCTTCGCCGTGCCCTGGCAATTGTTGCGCGACCGCACGCGCCTCGCCCGCATGGTCGGCGTCAACCGCGACATCATGATCCGCTCGGCGGCGCTGATCTTCGCTTTCGCCTTCTTCACCGCGCAGGGCGCGCGCGGTGGCGACCTCGTGCTCGCCGCCAATGCGGTGCTGATGAACCTGTTTCTGATCACCGCCTACTTCCTCGACGGCTTCGCGACGGCGGCCGAGCAGATGTGCGGGCAGTCGGTCGGAGCCGGCGACGCTGCTGGCTTTCGGCGCGCCGTGCGATTGACGACCTTCTGGTGCCTCATGCTGTCGACGGTCGCCTCGGCGCTGGCCTTCCTCGGCGGCGGCGCCTTCATCGATCTCGTCAGCACCGATCCGGCGGTTCGACTGCTGGCGCGCAGCTACCTGCCGTTCGCGGCGCTGACGCCGATCCTCGGGGCGCTCGCCTTCGAGTTCGACGGCGTCTTCATCGGCGCCACCTGGACGAGCGACATGCGCAACCTGATGGTGGCGGCGCTCGTCCTCTACCTCGTGCTGTTCCTGGCGCTGAGGCCCTTCGGCAATACAGGGCTATGGCTGGCGCTGCTCGGCTTCCTCGCGGTACGCGGCGGCCTGCAGGCCTGGCGCTATCGCCGGCTTGTGGGCCGGACCTTCCCCGACCCTCCCGAACTCACCGCTTCATCTCGATCTCGACGAAGGCCATCGGATGATCCGTGCCGTTCATGACGTCGTGCGTGATGCCTTTGGGCCTGACATAGGCGTCGCCTGCCTTCAGCGGCACCCGCTTGACCTCGGTGCCATCATGGATGGCCAGTTCGCCGCCGAGCACCATCACGACGCAATAGGGCATGGCGTGCTCGTGCCAGCCGGTGCTCGCGCCGGGTTCGAAGTCCCATCGCGTGATCCTGACCCGGTCGTCGTCGACCTGAACGGTGGGCTTGGCGGGAATCGTGCAGGTGAACGCCACGGCAGTGCTCCTTCTCGATCGCGCCTCGTGGGCGAGGCATCGTCACACGGCACGAGAGAACGCACGAATCGACGAGACGGTCGAGACCGTAACGGTTTCGACCACCGGCAGTGGCCGAACTGCTCCATTCTCAAAACGTGCGCCGCTGCGGGTTGAGCCTTCGTTCCAGCCGGGTGAACAGCGTCGCGATGCCGAAGGTGAGGACGATGTAGATCGCCCCGGCGATCAACAGCGGATCGGTGGAATAGCTGCGCGCCATCAGCCGGCGCGCCACGCCGGTCAAGTCGACGAGGGTGATCACCGAGGCGAGCGCCGTGGCCTTGAGCTGGATCACCACCTCCGAGCTCAGCGCTGGCAGGACGAGCCGGAAGGCGCGCGGCAGCACGATGCGGCGCAGGCGCGTGGACGGTCGCATACCGAATGCCCTCGCGGCCTCCACCTCGCCGTGCGGCACCGCCAGGATGCCGCCGCGCACCACCTCGCCGAGATAGGCCGCCATGTTGAGCGTGAAGGCGAGGATCGCGCAGGCAAAGGAACTGCTGAAGATCGACCACAGAACAGTATGGCGGATCAGGTCGATCTGCGGCAGGCCGTAATAGATGACGAACAGCTGCGCGAGCAGCGGCGTGCCGCGCATGGCGCCCGAATAGACAGCAGCCGGCCAGCGCAGCCAGACCGAGGCGGAGAGCCGCGCCAGCGCCAGCGGCACCGAGAGGACGAGCGCCAGGATCGTGGTGATGACGAGGATCTCGAGCGTGATCCTGAGCCCGTCGAGATAGGGGCCGGCGAGCGCCTGGAGCTGCTGCAGGATGGAATTGTCCATCGCCTCAGGCTCGCCTGACGCCGCGCGCGGCGCGCGCCTCGAGCAGGCCGAAGACCGGCCCCGACGCCGCCAGCAGCACGAAATAGATCGCCGCCGCGGCGAGATAGAAGGTCAGCGGCCGGTGCGTCACCTGGGCGGCGATCGAGGCCTTGTGCATCAGTTCGTCGAGTCCCAGGACCGAGACGAGCGACGTATCCTTCAGCAGGTTCTGCCACAGGTTGTTGAGGCTCGGCAGCACCAGGCGCCAGGCCTGCGGCAGCTGGATGCGGAAGAACACGCGGCCCGCGCTCATGCCGATGGCGTAGGCCGCTTCCATCTGCCCCACGGGGACGGCCACGAAGGCGCCGCGGAAGGATTCGGAGGCGTTCGATCCGAACACCACCGAGAGCGCGAAGACGCCCCCGAAGAACGGGCTCATCTCGGTGGCGCGCCCAAGCATCCGGTAGAGTTGCTGCGCCAGCCCGAAATAGCACACGAGCAGGATGATGAATTCAGGCGTGCCGCGCAGCAGGTTGGTCAATACCGTGGCGCCGACGCGAAGCGGCTTCCACGACGAGAGTTTCGCCGCCGCGCCGACGAGGCCGAGGAACAGGCCCGCTGCCAGCGAGGCGAAGGCGATCTCAAGCGTCGCCAGCGCGCCCGCGAGCATCTGTGGCCCATAGCCGTCGAGAACCGTCACCGGGGCCGGCCGATGGAAGGCTTCGGCGGCAGGTCAGGGCGCCGAGGTTTTGGTCAGGGCTTCGGCGCGAGGCTGAAGGAGAAATATTTGGCGTTGACCTTGGCGAATTCGCCCGATTTCGTCACATCGGCGATGGCCCCGTTGAAGGCCTTGGCCAGGGTCGCATCGTCCTTGCGCAGCGCGATCGCCGTATTGCCGGAGCCTAGGATCGCCTTGTCCTCGATCGCCTTGCCGACGAAGGCATAGCCGTCCTTGCCGTCCTTCTGCAGCCAGTCGTAGCCGACCGGCTCGTCGCAGATCGTCGCATCGGCGCGGCCGGCCTTCAGATCCTCGAAGGCCTGATCCTGGCCCTGGTATACCTTGATCTCGCCGGCGACGCCCTTGAGCTTGGCATTGGCCCAGCTCTCCTCGATCGTGCCGCTCTGCACCGCGATGGTCTTGCCCTTCATGCTCGCCGGATCGGCGGTGACAGCGGAGCCCTTGGGCGCCACGACACGAACGTCGTTATGGGTCACCGGGTCGGTGAAGGCGACGCTCTTCAGGCGGTCCTCGGTGATGCTCATCTGCGACATGGCGGCATCGATCTGATGGGCGTTGAGCGCCGGGATCAGCCCGTCGAAATCCATGTTGACGAAGCTGCAGGCGAGATGCGCCTGGGCGCAATAGAGCTTGGCGAGATCGATCTCGAAACCCTTCAGCGTCCCGTCGGCATCCTTGTATTCGAACGGCGCATAGTCAGCTTCGGTCCCGATCTTGACCGCCTGATCCGCGGCGCGGGCGGCCGTGGCCAGCGTGAGACCGAGCGCGGTCAGAACGACGAGATGTTTGATCATGCGGGAAAACTCTTCTCCGGAATGGATCGGTCGCCGCCTGCCGTCATCGGGCAGGAACGTTGCGAGACTAAGCGGTTGCAACGTCCAGGCAAGGCCTAATTCGCGGCGCGATGCGGCCATCCTGACGCCCATCGCCGGTGCGACGCTCCAGAACCGTCCGGGTGTCAGTTGTCGGTCTCATGGGCCAGGCCGGCGCCGAGCCGCCGGCGGGCCTCGGTCTCGGGCACCTTGCCGGCGCGGACCTGCGCGGCCAGGAGATCGCCTTCCTGCAGGAGGCCGTCGCGGCCGGCATCCTGCCGCGCCGCGAGCCTCGCTCTGACGCAGGCCCAGGCGTCGGCGAAGCGCGGATTGTCGGCGAGGCAGGCCCGGTTCGAGCCGGCCGAGCCATGCGGCGACATGGGGTTGCAGCCCGCCACCAGAAGGCCCGCGACGGCCGCCATCGACATCGTCCTGATCTTGGCCGGCATGAATCCTCCCCCGTTTCGCTGCGGGTGTCACTATCGCGCGCTTCTCCGGCGGATCAAGCGGTGCATCGTCGGCCGGAGAGCGATCACCTCGTCCCTCTTTGGTCTACCGCAGATCGGAGAAGCGCCCATCGCGAAGAAATCCGATCGTTTGCCTGATCGCAGCCGGGCTGCGCGCCAGCCAGGGATGCGCGGCCCGGATCGTGACGTGATCCGCCATGCCCTCGAGCCTGGTGCTCTGAACCGTGACTTTGCCGTCGTTCGGGCCGGGCAGGATCAACACGGTGGATAGGGGATCGATCGAGCGGGTTCCGGCAATGACGCCAAGCTCATAGTCGACGGGTCCGAGCAGGGCCGGCAGGGTCGCGCCGTAGTGGGTCGTGAGCTGCTGACCGGCGGGTCCGAAGACGGCGCGGTAAAGAAAGACATCCCGCAAGAGGTCGGCAATTTCGCTGCCGTTGTTGGGAGGTCCGAGCATCACCACTCTGCCCAGGCGCAGCGGTCGATGCCGCGCGAGGTAGAAGCGTGCCACAAGCCCGCCCATCGAGTGAGTCACGAAGTGGATCCGGCCCCCGACGGATTGTGCAAACGGCTCGATGGCGGCGTGGATCGCCTCGGCGAGGCGATCGATCGAGCTGTGGCGACTATCGTAGTCGAGATTGAGGGTCGCGAAGCCGGCCGCGTCAAGCGCTCGTCTCATTGTCCTCATCGAGGACGACGTCCTCGCGATTCCGTGGAGCAGAACGACGCCGTCCGGCATTTTTCCTTCGAACCGTGCCTGACGTGCCCTGCCGGCTCGTCCGCCGCCGAGCTTCACGACTTCGCCGGACTTTTCAAGCCTCTCGTCGGCGAACGAAGCCTGAGCGTGCGGTCGGCCGACGCTTAGCTCTGGAGCCGGATGGCTTTCGATCCTATGTAAAGGTGGGATATCGGACCGGAGGCTTGCTTCGACGCCTGTCCGGCCCTCACCAGAACAAGGCCTCTTCCCCTCGTGCCCTTTCCAACGACGATTCTGGCCCTCGCCCAGGCGCTGGCCGACCGCAACTACGCCGAACCCACCCCCGTGCAGGCGGCGGTCCTCGACCCCGCGGCGGCCGGACGGGATCTCCTCGTCTCCGCCCAGACCGGCTCCGGCAAGACCGTCGCGTTCGGGCTCGCCATCGCGCCGACGCTGTTCGGCGAGGCCGAGGCGTTGCCGCCGCCCGGTGCGCCCCTCGCCCTGATCGTGGCGCCGACCCGGGAACTGGCGCTCCAGGTCTGCCGCGAGCTCGACTGGCTCTATGCCGGCACGCAGGCCAGGGTCGTCTCCTGCGTCGGCGGCATGGACCCGCGCCGCGAGCAGCGGGCGCTGGCCGCGGGCGCCCATATCGTGGTCGGCACGCCGGGGCGCCTGCGCGATCATCTCGAACGACGCGCGCTCGTCGTCGACGAGATCAGGGCCGTGGTGCTCGACGAGGCCGACGAGATGCTCGACCTCGGCTTCCGCGACGATCTCGAATTCATCCTCGAGACGACACCCGGCGCGCGCCGTACGCTGCTGTTCTCGGCCACCTTGCCGAAGGCCATCGCCAGCCTGGCACAGCGCTACCAGCGCGACGCGCTGCGCCTCGAAGTCGCCGGCGCCCGCCGGGGCCATGCGGATATCGAATATCGGGCGGTCCGCGTGCTGCCCAAGGAAGTCGAGCGCGTGGTGGTCAACCTGTTGCGCTATGTCGAGGCGCCGAGCGCCCTCGTCTTCTGCAACACGCGTGAGGCGGTGCGCCACCTGCAGGCTGTGCTGATCGAGCGCGGTTTCGCCACCGTGGCGCTGTCGGGCGAACTCAGCCAGGCCGAGCGCAACCACGCGCTCCAGGCGCTGCGCGACGGACGGGCGCGCGTCTGCGTCGCGACCGATGTCGCGGCGCGCGGCATCGACCTGCCGATGCTGAGCCTCGTGATCCATGCCGAACTGCCCAACAATGCCGAGACCTTGCAGCACCGCAGCGGGCGCACCGGCCGGGCCGGGCGCAAGGGCGTCAGCGTCCTGCTGGTGCCGCAATCGCGCCGGCGGCGGGCCGAGGCGCTGATGGCCGAGGCCGGGGCGCAGCCGGTCTGGAGCGGGCCGCCGACCGTCGAAGAGATCCGCGACCTCGACCAGCAGCGGCTGATGACCGATCCGCTGCTGGCCGAGGAGAGCAGCGAGGAGGACCTCGCCATGGCGCGCGCGCTCCTGGCGGAACGGCCGCCCGAGGCGATCGCGGCGGCCCTGGTGCGGGTCTACCGGTCGCGCCTTCCCGCCGCCGAAGATGTGGCCGACCCCGGTTTTCAGCAGGACATGCGTAAGCCGCGCCAACCCGGCGCCGGGCGGCCCGTGCACGACAATCCCCGGCGTGATCCCGCGGCGCCCGATGCGACGCATCGCGGCGCGCGGCACGGCGGGATCACGCCCCAGGACGAGGCGGGACAATGGTTCCGCCTCAACCTCGGCCGCAAGCAGAATGCCGATCCGCGCTGGCTGTTGCCGATGATCTGCCGCCGCGGCGGCGTCCAGAAGCAGGATATCGGCGCCATCCGGATCTTCGACCGGGAGACCAAATTCGAAGTCAGGGGGGCGGCCGCGCGTCGCTTCGCGGACGCGGTCAAGGGGCGGGACGGGCCGGACGGCCGCATCGAGCCGGTCGAAGCGGGCGGCCGAGCCCCCAAGGGGAAGCACGAGCCAGAGCGGTCCGAGGAAGAGAGCAGCAAGACGCGGCGAAAGCCCGCACGCAAGGTTGCGCGGCAATCGGCATGAGGACCCTAGCTGGGAGACCTCGCGCGTAACGCGCCGGAGACGATTTGGTTTCAACGCGCCGGCAAGTTTGCTGGACTGTTGCTGAAGGAACTCGCCCGTGAGCCAAACGTTCTTAAGCCAAAGCCACAGGGGTTTTGAGCGAGGCACACATGGCCGAGGATACACAGTTCAGTGCGAGATCGACGCGCGGCTTCGCCTCGATGGATCTCGAAAAGCGCCGTGCCATCGCCCGGAAGGGTGGCGAGAGCGTCCCCAACGAAAAGCGGAGCTTTTCGCAGAATCCTACCCTGGCCTCGCAGGCGGGTCGAAAGGGTGGACAGAGCGTCGACCCGGAGAAGCGGAGCTTCTCGCAGAACCATCGGCTCGCAGCCCAGGCTGGCCGCAAGGGCGGCCATGCGTCGCACGGCGGAACGCGGACGCTCAAGGCCGATCACTGAGCCGCGTGATTCGGACAGTCTGACGATCCACCGTTCGGGCAGGTTTCGCAGGCGAGGCCGGCGACGAGTCCCACGATAGCGGTTTCGGCCGTAATGGCGGATCTGCGGGTCCGCCAGCGGCGGCAGCGGGTCGGATCGCCTCGTCCGGCCCAGACGACCGGCCGACCCTCCATGACCCAGGTTTCAATCATCGCGGCGGTTTGCTTATCGTCTAAGGTTTCCGGGACGCGGCGGGCTTCGCGACGCCCGAGGCCCAGCAAGGTTTCGCAGAGCCCTGCTTCGTGGACGATGACATCGGCTGATTGCAGCGCGCGGACGGCCCGCAGCGTCACGAGATCCGCTTCTCCCGGCCCGACTCCGACAAGCCACAGACCGCCGGGTTTCCTCGTTTCTGCACCGAACGCCGCGTCGAGGCAGGCGGCGCGATCTTTCTCGTCAGGTAGCCGCGCCGATCCATCGAGTGCCCGGTCGGAGAACATTTCCCAGAATTTTCGGCGTGCCGTGAAGCTCAGGTCACGGCGCTGCAGATCCGGCCGCCAAGCCTTCGCGGCCGCGGCCCACAGACGCAGGCTTTCGGGCAGCAGGGCTTCGAGACGCACGCGAAGCGCCTGGCCGAAGACCGGCGCGGCGCCGTCGGTCGAGATGGCGACGAGTAGCGGCGCGCGTTCGATGATCGTGCCGAACTGAAAATCGCAAAGCTGCGGTACGTCGATGATGTTGACCGGCACGCCCGCCGCACGCGCGGCGTCGCGGAACGTCTCGGCATCCTCGCCGTCGAGCGCCCCGATCGCCAGCGTCGCGCCGGCGAGGTCCGGCGCGGTCCAGGCGCGACGGCGGAGTTCGATCGCCTCCGGGCGGGCCTGCGCCAGGTTCTCCATCTCGGTACAGGGCGCCGAGTCGGCGACCAGAACCCGGGCTCCCGCTGCCGCCAGGAGTTCGGCTTTCCATACGGCCGGCGGGCCGCCGCCGGCCAGGAGCACGCGGCGGCCGCCGAGCTTGAAGAACAGCGGCAGCGTCGGGATCGGCGCGATGCCGGCCGAAGGCCTGGACATGCTTCAGTATCCGACGGCGGCGCCGGCCGGCCCGCGGTCGTCGCTAGCCCCGTAGAATGCGAAGGGCTTTGGCGGGATCGCCAGGGGCGAGATGCCGGCGGAGTTTCCGGCCAGCGAAGGCGCTCCCACGAGCACGCCCTCGGCGACGCTCCAGGGCGGTTGTTCCTTGAACGTATAGCCATTGCCCTCGAGAATACGGCGTGTGTCGGGCGACAGCGCGCGGGGCTCCAGATCGACGACGTCGGGCATCCATTGCTGATGCAGCCGCGGCGCATCGATCGCCTCGTCGATGGTCATGTCGTAGTCGACGACATCGATGATCGCCTGCAGCACGGTAGAGATGATGCGCGAGCCGCCCGGGCTGCCGATCACCATCACGAGCTTGCCGTCCCGCGTGACGATGGTGGGGCTCATCGAGCTGACCGGCGTCTTGCCGGGCGCCACGACATTGGCGCGGCTCGCAAGCAGGCCGAACATGTTGGAGGCGCCGGGCGCCGCAGCGAAATCGTCCATCTCGTCGTTCATCAGCACGCCGGTCGTGCCGGCGACGCGGCGATTGCCGAACCAGTCGTTGAGCGTCGTCGTGACCGAGACGGCATTGCCGGCAGCGTCGGCGATCGAGAAATGGGTGGTCTGTTGGCCCTCCGTGTCGGCGGGTGTGAGGCCGAGCGCCACCGAGGATGTCGCCCGCACCGGATCGATCGTCGCGCGGAGCTTTGTCGCATAATCCTTGCCGGTCAGCAGCGCCACGGGATTGCCGACGAAAGCCGGATCGCCCAGCACCTGCCGGTCGTGGAAGGCGCGTCGCATGGCCTCGACGATGACATGCACCGCGGCGGCCGAATGGTAGCCGAGCCCGCGCAGGTCGTAGGCTTCGAGGATGTTCAGCGCCTCGCAGAGCGCGATGCCCCCGGCGCTCGGCGGCGGCGCCGACTGGATGTCGTAGCCCCGGTAGGAGCAGGTGATCGGCGCGAGCTCGCGCACCTTGTAGGAGGCGAGGTCCTTGTCCTGCAGGATGCCGCCGCCGGCGGTGCTGGCCTTGACGATCGCGCGCGCTGTGTCGCCCTGGTAGAAGCCGACCGGCCCGCTATCGGCGATGGCCTGGAGGGTGGCGGCGAGTTGCGGCTGCACGAACCGGTCGCCGGTCTGGTAGGGCTTGCCGTCGTGCAGGAAGATCGCCGCGGTCGCCGGATCCTGGCGGAGATCGTCGAGGCCGAGATCGAGGATCGTGACGTCCGCCGGGCCGAGCACGAAACCGTCGCGCGCCAGGCGGATCGCCGGCGCCATGACGGCGGCGCGCGACATCGTGCCAAAATGCGTCAGTGCGTAGTCGAGCCCGGCGACGGAGCCCGGCACGCCGACCGCCAGCCAGCCGCTGGTCGACAGTTTCGGGACGGCATGGCCCTGCGCGTCCTGGAACATGGTCTCGGTCGCGGCGAGCGGCGCCTTCTCGCGGAAATCGACGAAGGTCGAGCGGCCGTCGGCCAGCCTCAGGCTCATGAAGCCGCCGCCGCCGAGATTGCCGGCGGCCGGCCAGACGACAGCGAGCGCATAGCCGGTCGCCACCGCCGCATCGACGGCATTGCCGCCCTGCTTCAGGATGTCGACCCCGACCTCGGAGGCGATCCTCTGCGCCGAGACCACCATGCCGTGGTCGGCGCCGACGGGCGCCGGGGCCGCGGCCTGGGCCGACAGCGGGATCGTCATAATCGCGGAAGCGATGAGGATACGCAGCATGGACGCCTCGTCGTCGGACACCCCACGACCCTATCCCAGCCATGCCCACCTGGGTAGGCCCAGGATCCTGCCGATTGGACAGCCGCGTGAGGCTCCGATATCACCCGCGCCATGTTCAAGGGCCTCTATCACCGGACGCAGGCGCGTGCCGACAGTCGCCGCGCGCCGCTGGCCGTCTGGCTCGCCGCCCATATGGCCATGTGATGCGCCTGCCGGCCGATCCTCGGACCTTGGCGCTGCTGATCGCGCTCTTGGCGGTGCTGACGCTCGGCGGCGCCTGGGCGTTCCAGATGGCCGGCTACGTCCCGTGCGAGCTTTGCCTGAAGGAGCGGCTTCCCTACTACGCCGCTGTCCCGGTGGCGCTGCTGACGCTCGGCGCGGTTCTGCGCGAACGCCGCGACGCTGCCCTCGGCGGCTTCATTCTGCTCATCCTGATCTTCGTGGCCGGCACGGCGCTCGGCCTCTACCATACGGGCGTCGAATGGAAGGTCTGGCCCGGCCCGAGCGAATGTTCGGGCGCCTTCGCGCCCCCGGCCAAGGTCGACGACTTTCTGACACAGCTCGACCGCACGGCCGTCGTGCGCTGCGACGAAGCTGCCGTAAGGGTGTTCGGCCTGTCCCTCGCGCTCTGGAACGCCCTCGTCTGCGTAGCCCTGCTCGGCCTCGCCAACCTCGGCCTATTGCGCAGCGCCACCCTGGGAGGGAACGGTGTCGCGCGGCGCTGAGTCGATGGTCGATGGGGCTTGTTTGTCGGCCGCCGCTTCGGCGCCGCGTACGGTCACCGTCGGCACCACCGACATGCCGGGGCCGAGCTCGACATCGGGCCTGCGATCGAAGGTGATCTTCACCGGGATACGCTGGACGACCTTGACGTAATTGCCGGTGGCATTCTCGGCCGGGAGCAGGCTGAAGGCGGTGCCGCTGCCGCCCTGGATGCTGTCGACATGGCCGGGATAGCTCTTGCCATAGGCGTCGATCTCGATCGAGACCGGCTGGCCGATGCGGATATTGGCGAGCTGCGTTTCCTTGAAGTTCGCCGTGACCCAGATGTCGAGCGGCACCAGCACCATCAGCGCCTGTGCCTGCGTCGCGACCTGTCCGACCGCGGCGGTCAGCCGGGTGATGCGGCCATCCATGGTGGCATGGAGCTGAGTGCGCGACAGGTTGGCATCGGCCGTAGCTTTCTGGGCCTTGGCCGAATCGAGCTGCGCGATGGCGTTCCGCCGCTGCGCCTTGAGCACCTTGATCTGCTTTTCAGCCACGATCTGCGCCGCCTGGGACCCTGCCAAGGCGGCCTGTTTCGACTGCAGGTCGGAGGCCGCCTGCTGAGCGCGCTGCACGGTGCCGTAACCGGTCTTGACCAGCTCCTGGTAACGCTTGTTTTCGTCCTGCGAGAAATTGAGCGCCGCCTGCGCCTGCGCGACCTGCTGGTCGGCCTGATCGGCCTGGGCCTGCTGCGCCTTGATCTGCGAATTGTAGTTTTCGACCGTGGCTTCCGCCTGCTCGATCCCGGCCTGGGCCTGATTCACCGCCGCGACATAGTCTCGATCGTCGATTCGCGCCAGCAGGGCACCGGCCTTGACGACCTGATTGTCGGTGACCGGAACCTCGACGATGTTGCCGGTGACTTCGGGGCTGATCGAGACCGGGCGGCCATCGATGAAAGCGTCGTCCGTGGTTTCGTAATTTCGCGCGTGCAGATACCAGAACACGCCGCCGATCACGGCGGCGATCAGGATCAGCGCCGCGATGCCGATGGCGAAAGGGTGCTTACGCAGGGCGCCGAACAGGCCGCCGCCCGTTTCGTCGCCTTGATCCTCCTCGGTCTCACTCGCGGAATCCTCCGTCACAGACGGATCGTCATTGCGCTTGAGCGCCTGGGGCTCGGTCCGTGGCGTGCCGCGCGCCTCGGGCTCGGCCAAACGCTCCTTGGCCCTCGCATCGCTGCCCGTGGCATCCCCGCCCGGCGTGCCGCTCCGGCCCAGCCCGATAATGTCGTGCCGCGGGCGGCCCGACGATGAATCATCCGGCTCGTTGCCGGGATTCTGGTCGCTGATGCGGTCGAGCATGATCGCCCCTAATCGAAAGCTATGGCTCAACACCCGGCAGGGTGGAGCAGTTCCGCCTCATGCAACAGCCGAGCCGTGCGACTTGTGCATTGCATCCTTCCTGTCGAGGAGAAGATCGGGTCTGGCCATACCCGGAATGAAGGCATCGAACGCCGACCAGAATTGCCCGCGCAAGGCGTCCCGCTCCATCAGCAGTTCGTGCCGCGCGCCTCGCACCGTTACGATCGTGCTGGCCCGCAACCGCGCCGACAGCCGCTCCGCCGCCCGGCTGTCGACCACCGTGTCGGCTCCGGCCAGGATAAACAATGTCGGTGTGGCCAAGTGGCGGACAAATCCCTCGTCCCGGAACTTCGCCATGTCCTTGAACGCCGCCCATACCCAGCCAATCGTCGGACGGCCGAGGGCGAGGTCCGGCCCGGCTTCGAGCAGGGCCGCGGTGCGGCCGAACCGGGGCTCGTCCGATGTCAGCACATTGCCGGCGAAGGTGCTGAGGAAGAGGCCGCGTCGCCGCCCGACCGGGACAAAACCGCGCCCGAATCCGAGGTGCCGGGCTGTCTGTGCCGTGGCTCTGGCGAGATTCGGGGTGCGCAAGCCGGCAAGGTCGATCATCGGCGCCGACAATACCATCCGCTCGAACACCTCGGGCCGTTCGGCGGCGAAATGCAAAGCCACCGTGCCGCCCATCGAATGGGCGAGAGCGAACCAGGGACGCGGGCAGAAGGGTTCGAGAAGCTGCGTCGTCACGGCCGCCAGATCGTCCCGGTAACGGGCGAAATCCCCGACATGGCCCTTGAGCCGATTGCGCAAGGGGCGGCTCGACAGTCCCTGGCCGCGCCAGTCGAAGGCGACGACCGCAAAGCCGCGCGCGAGCAGGTCGCCAATCACCTCGTAGTATTTTTCGATGAATTCGCTTCGCCCGGTGCAGATGACGATGGTGCCGGGCCTCTGATTGCCCTTCGCCGGTACCGTCCTCGGCAACCAGCGTGCCGTTCGCAACACGATCTGGCCTCGCGACACGACGGGGCTGACGATCGCGTCGGGTGGCGCCTTGAGCGCGGTCTCGACCAGATCCATCGACGACCCCGGGGAAATACGGCGCGACAGGCGAACCGCGAGGCGCCGCCACGCAGGAATCGAACCACGCGTTCCGATATCGAATCCCGTCACCGACTACCACGGCCATCGGTCACACGAGAAAACCCGGCTTTTCCGCAAAGCCGGGTTCCGCCTTTGTTACAACGTCCCCGACCTACCAGCGGTAGAAACGACGATAGCCGTGATAGAACGGTCGACGCCAGCCCCAGCCATAGCGCACGACGGGACGACGCCAGCCGTAACGCCATCCGTAGCGGTAGGCCGGTCGCCGCCAGCCATAGCGCCAATAGACCTTGTCGATGCTCGCATGCTGGCCGGAATCGGTCGCGGCCAGGGGCGCCACATTGCCGATGGGCATGGCATATGAATCGGTCGAGGCGATCGCCAAGCCACCGAACGCAACGGCCCCAACCAGGGCTCCTTTCAGAAAGTTCGTCAAAACCTCACTCCTGATTCGCTTACGCCCGAAAGACAACGCAGTTTTCGTTTTTCAGTTCCGCACAGCGGCCGATTTTCAAAGGCGGAAGCGTGGCCGCGCCGGTAGCGTCGGCGGCGATTGCCAGAGGTGACCGTCTGCGGCAGAAGACGGTCGAGGGACCCCGCAAAGGCGCCGGTCCCGCGCACGACCACCGTCAGGGGTTCCCCATCATGGGCTTCAAATGCGGCATCGTCGGCCTGCCGAACGTCGGCAAGTCGACCCTCTTCAACGCCTTGACCCAGACGGCCGCGGCGCAGGCGGCCAACTACCCGTTCTGCACCATCGAGCCGAATGTCGGAGATGTCGCGGTGCCGGACGGCCGTCTCGCTGCCCTCGCCGGCATCGCCGCCTCGAAAGAGATCATCCCGACCCGGCTGACGTTCGTCGACATCGCCGGGCTCGTGCGCGGCGCCTCGAAGGGCGAAGGCCTCGGCAACCAGTTCCTCGCCACCATCCGGGAATGCGACGCCATCGCCCATGTAGTGCGCTGCTTCGAGGATGGCGACGTCACCCATGTCGAGGGCCGGATCGCGCCCATCGGCGATATCGACACGATCGAGACCGAGTTGATGCTGGCCGATCTCGAGAGCCTGGAGAAGCGGGTGATCGCGCTCGAGAAACGGGCCAGAGGCGGCGACAAGGAGACCAGGGAGACGCTCGATCTCGTGGAACGCTGCCTCGTCCTGCTGCGCGACGGCAAGCCGGCGCGCCTCGTCGAGGTCGGCGCGGAAGCACGGCGCCTGTTCAACGGGCTCGGCCTCTTGTCCTCGAAGCCGGTGCTCTACGTGTGCAACGTCGAGGAAGCCTCGGCAGACCGCGGCAACGCTCTTTCCTCCGAGGTCGCCGAGCGCGCCCGCCAGGAGGGCGCGGTCAGCGTTGTCGTCTCGGCCAAGATCGAGAGCGAGATCGCGGTCCTGCCGCCGGACGAGCAGCAGGACTATCTCGACGCCATTGGCCTCACCGAGCCGGGCCTCAACCGCGTCATCCGGGCAGGTTACGACCTTCTGCATCTCGTCACCTTCTTCACGGTCGGGCCCAAGGAGGCGCGCGCCTGGACCGTTGCGCGGGGCACGCGTGCTCCGCAGGCAGCCGGCGTGATCCATACCGATTTCGAGAAGGGTTTCATCCGCGCCGAGACGATCGGCTACGACGATTATCTCGCCAACCGGGGCGAGGCCGGCGCGCGCGACGCGGGCAAATTCCGCCTCGAGGGCAAGGATTACCCGGTCGCCGACGGCGACGTGCTGCATTTCCGCTTCGCCAATTGAGGGCGCCAGCTCTACTTTCTATGGTTCGGCACCGCCCCTTGTCGAGGCCGGGGCGGTGCCACAGAATGGTCTCGTTGCGATGGCTCATGTTCGATGCAGATCCCGTGCCGGCTGAGGCGGTCGCACCATCGAGAGGCCGATGCGACGAACATTCGTGATCCTCGCCGCCGCCGGGCTGGCCGCCACATTGCTGATCCTGGGCACGGGAGCGGTGATGTTCGAACGCCCGACCGAACTCAGCGTCGCCGTGTCGACGCAAGATCAGGACGATTATGCGCTGATGCTGGCCGCCGCCAGCGGCCTCAAGAAGGAACGCAAGCCCATCCGGCTGCGCCTGGTCTCGACCGACGACGCGGCAGCCTCCTCCAAGGCCGTCGAGGACGGCAAGGCCGACCTTGCCGTCGTGCGGACCGACCTCGCCTTGCCCAGCAACGCCCAGACGGTCGTGATCCTCCACCGCGACGTCGCTGTCCTGGTTGCGCCCGCCTCCGCGGGACTCGACGATATCGCCGATCTTCCCGGTCACACGATCGGCGTCGTGCGCGACGGACCGGGCAACAGCGGCCTCATCGAGACGCTGCTCGCCCAATACGAGATCGCGCCCGATCGCGTCACCGTCGTCCCGCTCGCCCTCGCCGAGGTCGGCGACGCGATAGAGACGAAACGGGTCGATGTCGTCATGGCGGTGGGAATCCCTTCGGCACCGCTGCTTCATAACATGGTCAAGGCCGTCATGGCGGCGGGTGGCGGGGCGCCGAAATTCCTCGCGGTCGACGAGGCCGATGCCATCGCCCAGCGGCTTCGTGTCTACGACAAGACCAATATCGTCAAAGGCGCTTTCGGCGGCTCGCCGCCGCGCCCGGACGACGACTTCGATACGATCAGCGTGACCCACCGACTGGTGGCCAACGAGGGCGTGGCTCAGGACGCCATCGCCGACCTGACGAAATTCTTCCTGCTGCGGCGCGGGGTCCTGGCATCCGCGGTCCCGATCGCCCGCAGCATCGAGGCTCCCTCCACCGACAAGGGGTCGGCGCTGCCGATCCATGCGGGAGCGGCCGTCTATATCGACGACAAGGAGCAGACCTTTCTCGATAAATACAGCGATCTGATCTACATGGGCGCCATGCTGCTCGGCGTACTGGCCTCCGGCGCCACGGCGATCTTCAGCCGCATCAACGCCCGCCGGACCGCGACGATCGGCGCTTCCGTCGGCCGGCTGATGGAAATGCTGGTGACGGTACGCTCGGCATCCTCCTTATCGATGCTCGACGACGTGCAGGCCGAAGCGGATGCCGTTCTGGCCTCGGTTCTCGGCGGCAGCGCAGCGGATGGCGAAGATGGTCGCCTCCAGGCCTTCGGCCTCGCCCTCGATCAGTTGCGCGCCGCTATCGAGGACCGCCGCGAGAGCCTGACCCGGATGGATGCCCGCGTTGCCGCCAACGCCGACAGCTATGCCGGAGCCGCCGCCGCCGAATGAGGATCACCATCAGTGCCCGACGCCCGTCCTGAAGCGATTTCACCGCCCCGCGCGCTCTATCCGCCGATCGAGCCCTACCGGCAGGGCAGGCTCGACGTCGGCGACGGGCACGTCCTCTACTGGGAACTCTGCGGCAACCCGCGCGGCAAGCCGGCGGTCTTCCTGCACGGCGGCCCGGGCGCCGGCTGTTCCCCGACGCATCGCCGCCTGTTCGACCCCGCGCGCTACAACGTGCTGCTGTTCGATCAGCGCGGCTGCGGCCGCTCTACCCCGCATGCCGGGCTCGACGCCAACACGACATGGCATCTTGTCGAAGATATCGAGCGCTTGCGCGCCCTCGCCGGGATCGAGCGCTGGCTGGTGTTCGGGGGCTCGTGGGGGTCGACCCTGGCGCTGGCCTATGCCGAGGCCCACCCGGCACGCGTCACCGAACTCGTGCTGCGCGGGATTTTCGCGCTCCGCCATGCCGAACTGCAATGGTACTACCAGGATGGCGCCTCGTGGCTGTTCCCGGACAAGTGGGAGCGCTTCCTCGCCCCGATCCCCGAGGCCGAACGCGGCGACCTCATCGCGGCCTACCATCGCCGTCTCATCCATCCGGATCGCGGCGTGCGGATCGAGGCCGCCAAGGCCTGGAGCCTGTGGGAGGGCGAGACCATCACGCTCCTGCCCAACGCAGAACTCTCGCAGCAGCACGGCGAGGACGAGTTCGCGCTCGCCTTCGCGCGCATCGAGAACCATTATTTCGTCAACAAGGGTTTCCTGGCGGAAGGCCAGCTGATCGCCAACGCGACGCGACTGCGCGCCGTCCCCGGCCTCATCATCCAGGGACGCTACGACCTGGCGACACCGGTCCGCACCGCCTGGGACCTGCATCGCGCCTGGCCGGAAGCCGGGTTCGAGCTCATCGCCGACGCCGGCCATGCGTTCACCGAACCCGGGATCCTCGATTGCCTGATCCGCGCGACGGACCGCTTCGCCGAGCCGGCGCGATAGCGGCTAAAACCAAAGGGGTTGTCTGGCGAAGACGGCCGGCGGATCGAGGCCAGGATGACGGAGACGCCTGACAGGTCGGCGACGCTGCGGCAGTTCTTTGCCCGCTATGTCGCGGGGCGCGGTCGCGCGACCGATCCGCGGATCGCCGAGGCTTTCGGGCGCGTGCCGCGCGAGGCCTTCGCCGGGCCGGGACCTTGGTCGGTCAACGTGCCGGGCTTCGGCTATGTCGAGACCCCCGACGACGATCTCGCCTATCTCTATCAGGACACACTGGTGGCGATCGATGCCGGCCGCGGCATCAACATCGGCGAACCGAGCCTGCACGCCCGCTGCCTCGACGCGCTGGCGCTCCGCGCGGGCGAGACCGTGCTGCATATCGGCGCCGGCGTCGGCTATTACAGCGCCATCCTGGCCTGGCTCGTCGGTCCCGGCGGCCGCGTCCACGCCTTCGAGATCGAGCCCGACCTCGCGGCGCGGGCGGCCCGCAATCTCGAGGATCTTCCCCAGGTGACGGTCGAGGCGCGCTCCGGCCTCGCCGACGACCTGCCGCAAGCCGATGCCGTCTATGTCAATGCCGGCCTGCCGTGGCCTCCCGGCCAATGGCTCGACGCGCTCCGCCCGGGCGGCAGGCTGATCTTCCCGCTTCAGCCGAGCGGCAGCTTCGGCTGCATGTTGAGGGTCGAGCGGCCCCTGGCCGATACGGCGTGGCCGGCGACGATCGTCACCCCCGCGGGCTTCATCGGCTGCCGGGGCGGCGAGGACGGGACGGCCGGCCGGCGCCTGCGGAGCGCACTCGACGGCGGCGGCTGGGAGGCAGTGCGTTCGCTGCACCGCGACGCGAGGCCCGACGCGACCGCGTGGCTCGACGGCGAGGGCTGGTGGCTGTCGAGCAAAGCGCCCGACGCGCCTTTTCCCGGCAGGCCTGCGATGTGATGCATTCGGCCCGCTTCATGGTAGCGAGGATCACCTCGGTACGAAAGGCAAGCGTCCGTCCATTGATCCGATTATAGTATGCTCGGGGGCATGCTCATCGAGGCACGACCCCACGGGGAGGAACGCATGAGCCATTATCTCATCGAGGGGAGCTACACGGGCGCGTCCGCCAAGGCGATGGTGGCATCGCCGGCCGATCGGAGCGTGCAGGCGAAGAGCCTGGTCGAATCGCTCGGAGGGACATTCCATCACTTTTTCTTCGTCTTGGGCGACAGTGACTTCATGCTTCTCTGTGAAGCGCCGGATGAAACCGTCGTGATGGCGATGAGCTTGGCGGCGGGAGCGTCGGGCTCCTTTTCCAAGATCAAGACGACGAAGCTGATAACCGCCGCGGAAGCCCAACAGGCGATGACCAAGGCGAAATCGGCGAAATATTCGGCGCCGGGCGCCGGGGCCTGATCAGCCGCTGTCGAACGGCGCGCAGGCAGCGTCATCCGAACCAGACGAATATATGTAAGGAACGATCTACTCCAAAATCGATCGTTCCACCTCCTCGGCATGGACCAATAGGCGCATCGGTCCCGGGACGAGGGCATGGATCGGCCAGCAGGTCGACAGCACCAGGTTGTGCCCCGACGCCCCGGCATCGATGCCCGAGGCGTTCCAGGCTGCGATGCTGGCGCCGGTGACGAGGAAGCGGATGACGGCGCCGTCGCGTCGCGTCACCTTGATCTCGTCTCCGGGTTTGACTTGATCCAGGATGGCGAACTGGGTGTCGCGGTGCGCCGCGTAGACGGCGGTGCCGGGCTCGCCGGCCTCGGGCGTCCCGGCCACATGGACGGGGCCGAAGGCCAGCGCCTGGCCGCTCGCGCCTTCGAGCACGATCGCGCTTTCTGCGAGGCGCGGCACCTCGATCCGCGCCACCGGCCAGGTGTCGAGCCACGGCCAGGGTTTGACCACATGGCCGCTCGTCAGCGAGGCCGCGAAGGCCCGCTCCAGCAACACCTGGGCGAGGATCGCCTTGGCGTGGATCCAAAGGCCTTGGCCGGATAGAACCAGTCCGGCGATGGCCAGGAGGGCCGCGAGGACCCTCCGCCAAGCTCGACAGCGCGGCGGCCTCATGACGACCGCGCTCACGCCGCCCTCCGCCGGCATGCATTGTCGAGCGCCAGGCACAGCAGGCTCGCGCCGAGCAGCAGCAATCCGGCGATGAGGCGCAACTCGGCGTCGGTCGCGGTCTTCGGCAGGACGATGCCCTGGACCGGCGCGGCCTCGGCGAGCTTGTCCGTGGCGAGATCGGCATGGTCGAGCCGCGGCCGGTCGTGCGTCTCGCCGTCCGGACCAAAAACCCTGTCGAAATCCCAGCCGGCCGGCAGGTCAAGCGGCACGTCGGCTCGGGTCAGCGGCACGCCGGCCGGGCGGTGCGGCGTTCGGTCGACCGCGACGAGGCTTGTCAGGCGCGTGACGAGATGGTGATCGAGGGCGAGGCCCAGCACGACCCTGTCGGCCTCGCCTTGCGAGATCCGCCCCATGGTGCGAGCCACCTCGGCATCGTCGATCTTGCGGCGCGCCCAGACCTTTGACAGTCCGGCGCCGGTGGCGGCCTTCTCGACCGGCAGGGTGACGTGCCACGGCGCATCGCCGATCTTCCCCGTGATGTCGAGCGTGCCGCCGGGGCCGCCGAGCTTCGCCGCGAGGATCAGCGGCTCACCGCGATAGAGGTCCGGCAGAACCGCCGGCGTCATATCGGCGCCGGGCACCGAAAACGTGGCGGCGAGGTCGGTCACGGCCGGGCTTTCGAGCTTCTGCACGAGGGCCTGCATGCGCTCCTGGACCAGATCGACGGTCGGGATCGCCGTATAGCTGCCGCGCCCGATCTCGGCGGCCCGGGTCATCAGATAGCCGTTGGGTGCCGAGCCGATGCCGACCATGAACAAGCGGGAGCGGCCGCGCATCCGGGCGATCGTGTCGAAGATCTGCTGCTCGTTGCCGATCTCGCCGTCGGTCAGGAAGATCACCTGACGCAGGCGATCCGTCTCCGCGGGGTGATCGTCGGTCAGGGCCGCCGTCATCGGCGGCAGCATCTCGGTGCCGCCGCGCGCTTCGAGCGAGGCGACGAAGCTCCGCGCCTGGGCGAGATGCGCGTCGTCGGCCGGAACGGTCTCGGGAAACAGCTCGGTCATCGTGTCGTCGAACCGGATGACGTTGAAGCGGTCCCCGGGATGCAGGTGGTCGAGGCCATAGAGCAGGCTCGCCTTGGCGCCGCGGATCGAGGTGCCCTCCATCGAGCCCGAATTGTCGATGACGAAGGTCACGTCGCGCGGCTGCGGCTTGGCCGCGCCCTGCAAGACGGGCGGCGTGACGAAGGCCAGGAGATAATCGTCCGGGCCGACATGCTCGCGGAACAGCCCGACGGAGGGCGTCTTGGACGGCGTCGGGCGCCAGGTGAGCTCGAAGTCCCGGTCGGCCGGCACCACGGCGTCCTCGAGCGTGACGGTGCGGGTGTCGGCGGAGGGCGCGTCGATCTTGACCGCATGGGTCGCGCTGCGCACGTCACCGACCGGGAAGCCGGCGTCGAGATGCACCGCGAGCGTCACGTCATTGCCGGTCGCGCCGGCGCGCGGATCGCGGACCGGAGGGTCGATCGCAGCGCGGTCGGGCACGGGGTCGGATCGACCCCAGCCGCTGCCATCTTGCGAGAAATCGGCCTGCTGGGCGACCGGTGCCGGATTGTAGCGCGGCGCGACGACGAGCGGCACCCGCAGTGAGAACTGGCCGCCGGACTGATGCACCGGCTCCTGGTACTCGACCTGCACGACGACGCTCTCGCCGGGACCGATATTGGCGACCGAATTGGTGAAGATGTTGGGCCGCTGCTGCTCGGTCAGCGCCGCCGTCTGCCCTGCCGCGCGGGCGGCCTCGTAGACCGCGCGCGCCTTCTGGCGCTCGGCGATATCGGCGACGATGACGCGCGTGCCGATCACCATCTTCATCGTGTCGACCGCGCCGCCCTCGGGCAGCGGATAGACGTACACGCCCTCGATCCAATGATCGGTGGGATTGCGGAACTCCTGGGTGATGCGCGCCCGCGCGGTCGGGCCGCTAACCTCGACGTCGATGTCGGTCTTGAGCCGTGTGGCCTCGATATAGCCCTTCTGCGTCTTCACCAGCAGCGCGCCCGTCTTCATCTCGGACGGGGTCACGAGGGTCTGCACCGCGGCACCGGGGAACGGCTCGGCCCGCGCCGTGCCGGCGGTTCCGATCAGCGCCAGCAGGCCGAGGCCGGCGAAAGCCAGGACATGCCGCGCCCGCGTCAGGCAGAGGATCAGGAGATCCGGGGACGGCGAGATCGCCTCACCGGTGGTCTGCACCATGGACATTGGTTCATCTCCGAAGCTGTGGGCCGATTTGCCCGCGCCTCCGACTGTCGTCCTCGAGCCGTGGTCGCGCGACGATCATGTTCCGTCTTGTTCGGTCGCGGCCCGCACGCGTGGCGCTGTTCGCGGCGCTGCGTTACGGATATGTGAGGTGGCGTGCGGATCGAGGCGGAAGGAGCGGCAATGTCTTCGCCCGACGGCGATCTATCCGAGGCGCAGAGCCGATCGATTGCCGCAGCCGTGCGGGAAGCGCTGGCGCTTCGGCGCATGTCGCGCCAGGCGCTGGCGGACCGGGCGAAGATCAGCCTCTCGACGCTCGAGAAGGCGCTGTCAGGCCGCCGTCCGTTCACCCTGGCGACGACCGTCCGGCTGGAAGACGCGCTGGGCCTGCGGTTCCGCGACCTCGACGGCGCGGGAGCCGGCCCGAACGGTCTCGCGCCGGATGAGCTCGGCTCCTATTCGCATGCGGCGGTCGAATGGATCGAGGGCCGCTATCTGACGCTGCGGCCATCGTTCGGCGAGGCGGGCGCGGTCTATGCCTACCGCATCGACATCGCCTGGGACGAAGGCGCGTCGCGGCTCGTCTTCCGCGAGGCGGAGCGGCTCGACACACCCTTCACCCAGGCGGGACTGGTCGCGATCCCGCACCAGTCCGGCCACATCTATCTCGTCACCAACCAGCATGGGCAGCACCGGCTCGCGGTGCTGAGCCGCCCGACGATCTCGGGCGAGATGTACGGCATCCTGACGACGCTCCAGGCCGGCCGCGGGGCGCTGCTGACGCCGGTCTCGACCCCCATCGTGCTAGTGCCGGCTGGGGTCGACATCCCGGGCGGCATGACCTTCGGGCGGGTGTCACCGCACCAGGCCTGCCATGCCCACTACCGCCGCTATCTCGATCGTGTGACCGAGGACATGTTCGCGCTGTTCATCCCCCGCTGACACCGCGTCGCCGAGGCCCTTGTGGCGCCGCAGGTGGCCGATGCCCTTGCTGCCGGACTTGTTCCCACCGGGTGGTATCAGCCCCGCGACGCCGAACATCCTCATGTGGCGTCGCGGACCCGATCCTCACTAGCACGATCGGTCGACCACCATCATAGCGGGATGACGTCTACGATCTCCAAAGTGCCTGGATCGACGATGATGATCTCGCTGGGTGCGAGGAAGAACCGGTATCGTCTGAATTCGGGTACGATCTCGATGATCTGCGGCGGCAAGGCGCGCAACTGGACGGTGCGGGGCACGACCGTGCCGATAGCGATGATCACGCCGATGGTGGCGACGGGACGGATCCCGAGCGTCTTCACCGTTTCGGTGATCCGGGTCCGCTGTTCCGGACGGATCTGAACTTTCACCTGCGTGGCTTTGTGGGGGGCCTGGCCTGCCTCGCCTTTTTTCGGTTCGCCCGGACGCGCCTCCCCCTGGCCGGATTTGCCCTTCGGAGGTTCCGGTTTTTTCTGTCCCTCCGCGGCCCCGCCCTTCGGAGGCTCCGGTTTTTTCTGTCCCGGCGCCATCTCGCCCTTCGGAGGCTCCGGCTTTTTCTGTCCCTCCGCGGCCCCGCCCTTCGGAGGCTCCGGCTGCATCTGACCCGGTTGCGCCCCGCCCTTTGGAGGTTCGCCTTGCTTCATCTGCCTTGCGGCGTGCCGCCCTTCGGAGGCTCCGGCTGCATCTGACCCTGGCCGGCACCCTTCTTGGGCCGAACCTCGCCTCCCCCGGCACCCTCTCCGGCGCCCCCCGAATCATTGCTGTGAACCGTTTGCGCGATTGCCGGCAGACACTGCCAACTCAGGGCAACGGCGGCGATGAACGAAACTGACGTCCTCAATCTTACCTCCATCGGGTCTTTGCACGCCGGGGACGGCAATACTCGCAGATTGGAGCGGGTTCCTCACGCATTGAGGAGGAGAACCCTTGCACAAAGCCAGACTTCATCCTCTTGAAAGGTCGGCTGGGCGCGCAACGTCCGGAAAGACGTTCGATTTCCTTCGAAACCAAGGCAACGCGGGCGACCGGAGCCGGGAGCGCCAGGGGTTACCCGCTGCAGTTCACGACCGAGCCGGAAGAATA
Source organism: Lichenihabitans sp. (assembly GCA_965277115.1). Classification (GTDB taxonomy): domain Bacteria; phylum Pseudomonadota; class Alphaproteobacteria; order Rhizobiales; family Beijerinckiaceae; genus Lichenihabitans. The sequence goes on from CBDIBY010000010.1 coordinate 461,886, forward strand.
ATCTGCGGCTCGGAACGAAACGACGAGCGGATCGGACGGAAACCGTATCACACGTCGAGGTTGGCGACGCTCAACGCATTCTCCTGGATGAACTCGCGCCGCGGCTCGACCACATCGCCCATCAACTTGACGAACATGTCATCGGCCTCATCGACCTCCTTGATCCGGACCTGGAGCAGCGAGCGGACGTTGCGGTCGAGCGTCGTCTCCCAGAGCTGCTCGGGGTTCATCTCGCCGAGGCCCTTGTAGCGCTGCAGGTGGCTGATGCCCTTGCCGCCGGCTGCCATTACGGCCTCGACCAGTGCGCTCGGACCCGCCACCTGTGTCGTATCGGCTTTGCGGACGAAAGCGGCGGGGCGGCCGTAGACCTCGCCCATCGAGGCACCGTGCTCGTCGAGCCGCCGCGCCTCGGCCGAGGCCAGGAGGTTGGCATCGAGCACGGCCGCGTCGCGCACGCCGCGCAGCGTGCGGGTGAAGATGTAGCCGTTGTTCTCGACGGACCCCTCCCAATAGCGTTCGGTCTCCTCGGCCAGCGCGTTGAGGCGACCGGCGATCTCCTCGGCGAGGGTCGCGGCCTCCTCCTCGCCGATCGCCGCGATGGGCTTCAGCGCCCCTGCGATCGAGGTCTGCTCGACCACGGACCTGTCGTAGCGGTGATGCAGCTGCGCCAGCACGGCGCGCACCAGGCGCGCCTCGTCGACCAGCGCCTTGAGATCGCCGCCAGCCCGCTCTTCGCCGGAAGCGAGGCGGAGCACGGCGCCGTCGAGGCCGTTGTCGGTCAGGTAGTCTTCGCGCGCCCGCTCGTCCTTGAGATATTGCTCGGACTGGCCGCGCTTGACCTTATAGAGCGGCGGCTGGGCAATGTAGATATGGCCTCGCTCGATCAACTGCGGCATCTGGCGGAAGAAGAAGGTCAGGAGGAGCGTGCGGATGTGCGAACCGTCGACATCGGCATCGGTCATGATGATGATCTTGTGGTAGCGCAGCTTGTCGGGATTGAAGTCGTCCCGGCCGATGCCGGTGCCGAGCGCCGTGATCAGCGTGCCGATCTCCTGGGAGGACAGCATCTTGTCGAACCGGGCGCGCTCGACATTCAGGATCTTGCCGCGCAGCGGAAGGACAGCCTGGTATTCGCGGTTGCGCCCCTGCTTGGCCGAGCCGCCGGCCGAATCGCCCTCGACCAGGAAGATCTCCGCCAGGGCCGGGTCGCGCTCCTGGCAATCGGCCAGCTTGCCGGGAAGGTTGGCGACGTCGAGGGCGCCCTTGCGCCGCGTCAGTTCGCGCGCCTTGCGGGCCGCTTCGCGCGCCGCCGCCGCCTCCGACACTTTCGTGGCGATGATCCTGCCGTCGGCCGGATGTTCCTCGAACCACCGGCCGAGCGTGTCGTTGACGATGCTCTCGACCACCGGCCGGACTTCGGAGGAGACCAGCTTGTCCTTGGTCTGCGAGGAGAATTTCGGGTCCGGCACCTTGACCGAAAGGACGCAAGTCAGGCCCTCGCGGCAATCGTCGCCGGTGACGTCGACCTTCTCCCTCTTCGAGATGCCCGAGCGCTCGGCATAACCCGTCACCTGGCGGGTCAAGGCGCCGCGGAAGCCGGCGAGATGGGTGCCGCCATCGCGCTGCGGGATGTTGTTGGTGAAGACCAGCACGTTCTCGTGGTAGCTGTCGTTCCACCACAGGCCGACCTCGACCGTGATCCCATCCTTCTCGCCGCGCGTCAGGATCGGCTTGTCGATCAGCGGCGATTTGGTACGGTCGAGGTAGCGCACGAAGGCCTCGAGCCCACCCTCGTAGTAGAGCTCCTCGCGCTTGACCTCGGCATGGCGCGCATCGGTCAGCACCACCCGCACGCCGGAATTCAGGAAGGCCAATTCGCGCAGGCGGTGCTCGATGGTGGCATAATCGAAATCCGTCACCCGCCGGAACGTCTCCTGCGACGGCAGGAAAGTCACCTCGGTGCCGCGCTTCGCACGCGCGCCGTCCTGCGGGGCGGGACCGACGATTTCGAGCGGGCCGACCGCATCGCCGTGCCGGAAGGTGATCAGATGTTCGAGGCTGTCGCGCCAGATGCGCAGCTTGAGCGAGGCCGAGAGCGCATTGACCACGGAGACGCCGACGCCATGCAGCCCGCCCGAGACCTTGTAGCTGTTCTGGTCGAACTTGCCCCCGGCATGGAGCTGGGTCATGATCACTTCGGCGGCCGACACCCCCTCCTCCGCATGGATGTCGGTCGGAATGCCGCGGCCATTATCGGTGACGGTGCAGGAGCCGTCGGGGTTGAGCGTCACTGTCACCAGCGTTGCGTGGCCGGCGAGCGCCTCGTCGATCGCATTGTCCACCACCTCGTAGATCATGTGGTGGAGGCCGGAGCCGTCGTCCGTGTCGCCGATATACATGCCGGGACGCTTGCGGACCGCGTCGAGGCCGCGCAGCACCTTGATCGAACTGGCGTCGTAATCGTCGGACGACGGCTCCTCGGGAAGGGACGGCACGGGCGGCTGAGACATCGTTCGGCAACTTTCTCCGATCCTGCGACCGGTTCCACCTTGTGGTCGCCTGCGCCATCCCCGAGGCCCGAGCCCCGGAGAGTCGCGAAACGACGCGAAATCGACGGCGACCTGACCCGTGCGGGCGCGACGGGACGGCCATGAAGACCGGCACGGCGGTCTCACCCCATCCGGGAGACCGCAGCGTCCGAGCGAGGGCCGAGGACGACTTCAGCCCGCCCCCGGAGGGGGACTCACGCGCCGTCCGGACTACGCCATGACCTTCTAGCATATTGGCATCGCAGGGTCAGGCCAAAAGGCGAGGCGGGCGCCCGCTTCATCGTGCAGTCTTGGCGTCCAGAATATCCAGCACCGTGCCGCCACCGGCGATCTGCGGGTTCGACGGGGTCAGTCCTTCCGCGATCTCGCGCGCGCCGACGATGCCGCGGGCATCGGCGAAGGCCTTGCGGATCGAAGCGTCGTGGCGGAGCGCCATGTTGAAGAAGGCGTCGCCGAAATAGGTCCATTTCGCCTCAGGCACGCAGCCAAAGGACGTATGGGTGGCGTCGGCAGCGGTGATCACCAGCGTGTCCTCGTCGGCGAGCGCCGTGTAAGTTCCGGCGAAACAGGCCGAGACGATCAGCACCTTGTGGCGCACCGGACTCCGGGCGAGCAGCGCCGCGAGATCGTCGGGTGGCAGGAGACCGGTCCGGCCGCCGCCCTTCTCGCCGATGCCGTTCGGCGCGCCATGCGAGGTGAGGATCACGAAGAGCACGTCGCGCTGCGGGTCGAGGCCCCGGCTGCCGGCCGCCAGCGCCGCAGCGATTCCGTCCGGACCCGCGGCGAGCCGCGCTGGCGTATTGACCCTGACCACCACCGGTCCGCCGTGGCCGAACCGCGCCGCGACGATCCGGGCGGCACCGTTGGCCTCGGACCGGAACACCGGATCGCTCCATAGCGCCAGCGCCACGACGGCGGATCTGTAGGTCTCGCGCGTCGCCGCGGGACCGGCGACGAGCAGGGCCGCGACAAGAAGAGCCGCGAGCCCGCTCCGGTGGAATGGCGATACGTTTGGCCTCCCGCAGATCCGAGACTTGGTCGTCCCTGAAGAACGCGTCATGCGGTTCAAGCTCCGGCGCGCTGCGCCGGAAAGGCGCGGAAAACATAGTCCTTCGAGACGGCGCGAGACATGACGTTCGCCGAGACCGACGCCGCCACCTCATGATGCGGCGAGAGCACGCAGACGGGGTCGGCGTTGCGGGCGTCGCCCGTCAGCGCGGAAGCCTGGCATCGGCAACCGCCGAAATCGATTGTCCTGCGGTCGCAAGACCGACAGGGTTCGCGCATCCAGTCGAAGCCGCGATAGCGCTGGAACGCCGGCGAGCCGAACCAGATCGCCTCCAGGCTCGCCTCTTCGACATTGGGGAAGGCAAGTCCCGGCAGGCTTTCGGCGGCGTGGCAGGGCAGCACCTTGCCGGAGGGCGTGACGTTGAGCGTCTTCCTCGCCCAGCCCCCCATGCAGGCCTTGGGATAGCGGGCATGGAAATCGGGTGCGACATGGTCGATCACGATCGTGCCGGCATGGACCGCCTTGAGCCGTTCGATCTCGGCCACCGCGCGTTCGGCCTCGGCGCGGCTCGGCATGAGCGCATCGCGGTTCACGGCGGCCCAGCCGTAATATTGGGCATGGGCGATCTCGACCCGGCGCGCCCCGAGCCCGATGGCGAGCTCCACCATTGCCCCCGCCCGCGCCACGTTGGCCCGGTGGATCACGGCATTGACGGTGAGCGGCAGGCCGCAGGCCACGACCCGCGCCGCCGCATCGCGCTTGCGGGCCAAGGCGCCCGGATAGCCCGCGATATGGTCGGCCGACTGCGCCTCGACATCCTGGATCGACAGCTGGACGTGATCGAGGCCGGCCTCGGCCAGCGTCGCCATGCGGGCGTCGGAGAGGCCGATGCCGGAGGTGATGAGGTTGGAATAGAGGCCCGTGCGGGCACATTGCGCGACGAGCGCCTCGAGATCGCGCCGGGCGAGGGGCTCGCCGCCGGACAGGTGAACCTGAAGGACGCCCAAGGCTGCCGCCTCGGCGAGCACGCGCAACCAAGTTTCGGTATCGAGTTCGCTTCGGCGTGGATCGAGGGCGAGCGGGTTCGAGCAATAAGGACAGGCCAGCGGGCAGCGATGCGTCAGTTCCGCGAGCAGCCCCAGGGGCGCCGGACAATCGGGCTGCGGCGTCACAATGCCACCACCTTCTTCTCGACGAGGCCGGCCAGCATGGCGCGCACATCCGTATCGATGCGTGCCCTGTCGGCGGCGAATGTCGCGGCAAGGTCGTCGACGATGGCCGTCAGGCTCGCCTCTCCGGTGCAGCGCTTCAGCACCTCGGCGGCGACGGGATCGAGCTGCAGCACCCGCTCCGGCGCGAGCAGCGTCCATTGCTGACGCGTGTCGTCATGCCGGAGGCGGACGCCGCGCGGCAGGTGCGGCTTGCAATCGGGCGAAAGGTCCATCACGCGGTCTCCGCCGTCGGGCGCCAGGCGCCGGGCGGCGGCACGCCTTCGACGTAGGCGGTCCAAAGCCCGTCGAGCTGCACCCACAAGACGTCGCATTTGAAGCGCAGCGCGTCCATCACCGCCTGCTGTTCACGCGCGCTGCGTGCCTCCCGCTTGACATAGGCCAACGCGAAATCGCTGTCGCGCTGCGCCTGCTCGGGGCGAGCGGTGAAATAGGCGAGGGCCTCGCGGCTCACGAAATCGTAACTCCGCAACATGCCGGACACGCGCTCGCCGATGATGGCCGGCGAGAACAATTCCGTCAGCGAGGAGCCGATGGCTTCGAGCAGCGTGCGGGTCCGGCAGAACTCCACATAGGCTTCGACCGCAAAGCGCGTGGCGGGAAGGATGAGGCGTGTCGAGACGACAGCGTGACGATCGAGCCCCAGGCCGTCCGTCAGCCGCAGCCAGCGCTGGATGCCGCCCTCCCCCTCGCCCGAGCCGTCGTGATCCTCGATGCGCTTGCGCCAGGCCCGACGCAGCGCCGGGTCGCCCATCCGGGTCAGCACGGTCGCGTCCTTGATCGGGATCATCGACTGGTAATAGTAGCGGTTCAGCGCCCAGGCCTGCACCTCGCCGCGCGAGCAACCCCCGCCGTGCAGCCGGCGATGGAAGCGGTGGCGGTCGTGGTAACGCTCGGCGCCGATGGCGCGCAGGGCGGCCTCGAAGGCGTCGCCGTCGAGTGGCAGGTCATCGTCGGCCGGCGTCACAGGACATATTCCATGCCGTCATGGGCGACCTCCCATCCGGCCTCCTCCACGAGCGCCCGTTCAGGCGACGTCTCGATCAGCACCGGATTGGTATTGTTGAGATGGATATAGACCCTTTTCGTCGGGGTGCCAGGCGCGAAGCGGTGCAACGAGCCGTCCTCGCCGCCGATCGGCAGATGGCCCATGCGGCCGGCGGTCTTGGTCGACAGTCCCGAGGCGACGAGTTCGTCGTCGGTGAAGGTCGTGCCGTCGAGAAAGAGGAGATCCGCCGCGCCGAGCCGTGCCACCAGATCCGCCGGCAGATGCGCGACTCCCGGCACATAGGCCGCGCGACGACCCTTGTGGTCGGCGATCTCGAGCCCGATGACGTCCTCGGTCGCCGCACCGACCACAACCTCGCCGCCCTCGCGATAGAGCGGCACCTTGCCGGGAACCGCGAAGGCCGTCACGGTCAGTCCGGCAGTCGCTACAGGGCATTCCAGCGGCAGGGCGCGGCGCATAACCGTATCGGAACTCAGCACGCCGAAGATCGGCGAGGAGGCGAGATCGTCGAGCGTGGGCGTGGTAGCGAAGAGCGAGAACGGATGACCTTCGCGCAGGCACAGGAGCCCGGCGACATGGTCGACCTCGCCGCTCGTCAGGAAGACTGCGGCGATCGGGGAATGCCGGCCAGCCGCGGCGGGATGCAGCGCGGGGGTCTGGATGATCTGCTGACGCAGGTCGGGCGCCGCATCGAGCACGATCCAGCGACAGTCGTCGGCGCTGAGCGCGATGCTCGTCTGGGTGCGATGGCGAACCTCGCCGGGCCGATCCCAAGCAATCGAACAAACCGGGCACCGGCAGTTCCATTGGGGAACGCCGCCTCCTGCGCCGGAACCGAGGACGAGGACACGCACGTGCTGAGCCCAGGTCCCCGGCGCAACGCGGTCTCAGAAGGACGCGGACTCGTAGCTCGTCACTTCCATGCCGAGGCAGAGTTCGACAACAACGGGGGTCGTCCAAGCCATGATGATCTCTCCCTGACGGTCGGCACCCTGCGATCCGCAGTCACGGATCGCGCGAGCCGCCTGGAAACAAGGTAGCATCGTCCGAAAGCGATGCAAGCGGCCGCGCATTTCGGCAGTGGGTCAGTTTGAAATCCGCGATGGCGTTTACGTCAGCGACGGTCGTAGTGGACCAAACTGAGAGATCAACCTTATCCCTGGCGGAGCAGCTATTACATCTGGAATGCGGTTCACCATGCAGGCTGCCGAGGTGTGTACGCCATCGGCGCGGTCGATCCGGATTTTAGATGGTGGCCTTCCATCAACAGCCCACGTCATGTTTTCGAACTCGCCTTCCGCCAGGAGACGCAGTTCAATGTGCGCGCTTGCCGTAGGCCCTTCTACGGTTTCGACCGACGCGATGATCCGAAGACCGAGCGAGGTGCCGGGCTCCAAAAACCTATTGAGGATACGACACCACATCGGTTGATCGAAAAGTACCGGCTCGCGCAGCTCAGTCACGTTTTTGATGGTAAAGCCAAGCGCATGCATCACGTGGGCCGGTATGCCTTTGTACAGCTCTCCTAATTGGCCGGGCACCTTGGTTACCTTTTCCAAAAACTCGGCTTGCGTCATGTCAACGCCATAGGCACGCATCATGCGCTCGTTCGCCAGCTCTGCGTTGGTCAAGCTGTGATGCGTGAGCGAGCGAAGCTCGGTGCACGGCCCCGCAACCAGCATTCCCGCCCAGATGCGGGAGAAATCCCAAATGCCAGTCCCGGTGAATGTAACAGCGTTCCGCTTGGCCAAGGCATCGATCTTTTCGGCTAAGTCGGGTTCGGCGCCTTGCGGAAAATAGGACTCTGAGCCGTGGCAGATGACATTGATACCGGCTCCCAAGAGGCGTTGATAAGCCGCAAAGTTGAGGCTCAGCCTCTCGGTTTGCACAACCAACGCGATGTCCGCATCCAAGGTCGCGTAGTCGGCGGTTTCACAGTCCGGTACGATGACTCCCAAGTCTTCGTTCAGCCCGGCGAGCCGCCCTAGATCCTCGCCGATCTTGGGACCTGCCCGGTTCACCGCCGCAACGATTGGCCAGCCATTTTTTACGAGAATGCGCACAGCCTCCATACCGTAGTACCCGACCCCGTAGATCATGACCCTGGGCCTGAGACGTGCCGGGTCTTTTGCGGCGATGCCGTGGACGACGCTCATGAAAGGGCCTTTAGACATGCCAGCCCTTCTTGCTCGCGTCCCACCAGAGATGCCGAGCATATTCCTCAGGTGTCGGGCCGCTCACCTTGGATTTTCGTTTTACGAGCCCTTCACGTTCAGCCGCCGAGTAGGCCGCGATAACGGCCTCTTGCTGCCCATCATGCTCCTTGAACAGCTTGCGAAACATGTCGCGCTGCCCTGGGGTAAGATCGTCGCTTATTCTTCGACTATGGGAGCTAGGTTTGCGGCGTCAATTGGGTGAATTTCAAACTGACCCACTACCCGCATTTCCGGCCTTTCCATTTTTATCCCGCGCCGGCTTGCGCGGCCTTGGCAACCGGCGAGCCGCAGGTCTAATCTCGCTCGGCCCAGATCACGTCGGGTCGAAACGGGCCCGCCAAGGGCATTGGGGAGGACACCATGAGATCAGTCTGGCTTGCGGCCGCTGCCGCGAGTGCTTTGCTGACGGCGTCGACCGCCTTCGCACAGAACGCCACCACGACCGACACGCCTTCCGCCTCGGCGCCGCCTGACGCGACGATGAAGAAGCTCGAGGACTTCAAGTCCACCGGCGCCCGGGGGCTGGTTTCGGTGCTGCAGACCGGTCCACGCGCCGATGCGATCAAGAAGACCCTCGAGACGATCAAGCTTCCGCCGGGCTTCAAGATCAGCCTTTATGCGATGGTGCCCGACGCGCGGATGATCGCGGTCGGCCCGCAGGGCGTCGTGACCTATGTGTCGACGCGCAAGACCAAGATCTACACACTGACGGATCGCGGTCACATGGGCACGGCCGAGGACGTGCGCGAGTTCGCCCCGACAATTCAATTCAATAACCCGAACGGCATCTGCTTCTCGAAGGATGGGTTTCTGTTCACGGTCGAGCAGAACCGCGTGCTGACCTTTCCGGCAGCGGAATTCTTCTACGAGAATCCCGACGTCGCGGTGGCGGCCGTGGTCAAGCAGGGCGAGCTGATCCCGGCCGCCGAGGAGAGCTTCAACCACTCGGCCCGTGCCTGCCGCATCGGCCCGGACAACAAGCTCTACATCACGCTGGGGCAGCCCTATAACGTCTATGCGCCCGAGAAATACGATCTCTATTACAAATACGGCATGGGCGGCGTCATCCGGATGGAGCGCGACGGCACCAACCGCGAGGTGTTCGAGCACGGTGTCCGCAACTCGGTCGGCCTCGACTTCGCCAAGGACGGGAGCCTGTGGTTCACCGACAACCAGGTCGACGGCATGGGCGACGACAAGCCGCCGGGCGAGCTCAACCACGCCACCAAGGCGGGCGAGAATTTCGGCTTCCCATGGTACGGCGGTGGCCATACCCGCACCGTCGAATACAAGGACCAGACCCCGCCGGCGGATGTCGTCTTCCCCGTGGTCGAAGAGGTCGCGCATGCGGCCGACCTCGGCATGATGGTCTACACGGGCAAGATGTTCCCCAAGGAGTATCAGGGCGCGATCTTCTCCGCGCAGCATGGCTCCTGGAACCGCACGGTGCCGATCGGTGCCCGCGTCATGGTCACCAAGATCGATGCCGACGGGAAGGCGCCGGACGGATCCAAGCCCTTCGCCGAAGGCTGGCTCGACCAGGATGGCGAATATACCGGGCGGCCGGTCGACGTCGAGCAGATGCATGACGGCTCGCTCCTGGTGTCGGACGATCTCGCCGGCGCCGTCTATCGCATCACCTACGACGGCAAGAAGTAACGATACGTCCTTCGCCCCGCGGGCAGCCGTCCGCGGGGCGAAGCGGCATGGAGAGACGGAATGCGGTTCAGCCCCTATGCAGCGGCAATCCTGATGCTGACGATGGCCACGGCGGCGCATGCCGACGGCTCAGCGTCAGCCGGGGCTCAGAAGATCAAGACATTGGGCTGCATCACCTGCCACGGGCGGGACGGCGTCTCCAAGCTCCCGGAGGCCCCCAACCTCGCCGGGCAGGTGCCGACCTATCTCACGACGTCGCTCCAGGCCTATCATACGGGGACCCGCAAGAACGAACTGATGAACACGGTGGCTGCACGCCTCACCGACGCCGACATCGCCGATCTCGCGGCGTATTATTCGCAGATCCAGGTGAGCGTCACGCCGCCGTCGAAGCCGTAGGGCTGCAGCGTCGCCGCGGGCGCCGGAGAGGCCGGATGACATCGACGATCCTCTATCCGGACGCGGCGTTCCCAGGCGCCGCCGATATCGAGAGCGCCGTCCTCGCCGATGTCGGCGTCGTGAGCGTTTTCCGCGCGACGACGCTCGACGAGGTCACGGCCTCCGCCTGGGCCGTGGCGGACGCGCTCGTCTGCTACAATGCCTTTCCAATCGATCGGGCCGTTCTTGGACGTCTGGAGCGTTGCCGCATCATCGTGCGGGCCGGCGTCGGGGTCGACCATATCGACCTCGATGCGTGCCGGACGGCGGGGCTTCCCGTATGCAACACGCCAGACTACGGCACCACCGACGTAGCCGATCACGCCATCGCCCTGATGCTGGCCCTGGCGCGGACGATCGTCGTCTATGACCGCAACCTCGGGCGGCGCGGGACCTCCGGCTGGGCCTTCGCGCAGAACCCGCCGGCTATCCGCCTGGCGGGGCGCACCTTCGGGGTCGTCGGTCTCGGCCGGATCGGTATTGCCGCGGCGCTGCGGGCCAAGGCCTTCGGCATGGAGGTCCTGTTCCACGATCCTTACGTCGCCGGTGGCCTCGAACGCGCGCTTGGGTTCGAGCGCGCGGATCGCCTCGACGCGGTTCTCGCCCGGGCGGATGTGATCAGCCTGCATGTGCCCTTGACGGACGAAACCCGAGGCATGATCGACGCCGAGGCGCTTGCCCGGATGAAGCACGGCGCGACGCTGATCAACACGTCGCGGGGCGATGTCGTCGATACCCGGGCGCTCCTCGCGGCGTTGCAAGCGGGGCGCCTGGCGGCGGCGCTCGACGTGCTGCCAAGCGAGCCACCCTCGCCCGACGATCCGCTCTTCGCCGCCTGGCTGGACAACGCCGACGAGCTGCGAGACCGGCTGATCCTGACCCCGCACGCCGCCTTCTACAGCCAGGAGAGCCTCGTCGACCTGAGGCGCAAATCGGCCGAGACCGTTCGCGACTACCTCAGCGACGGCCGACTGCGGAACTGCGTCAATGGCATCGCCCGGACTCGGCCGCCATGAACGACCCCGTCCGCCGAACGCGCCGTCAGGTCGATCCGCCCCGCTGCAGGTCGACCGGATAGACGATCTCGCGCGTCGCGAAGGCGCCGTTTCGCAGCCGCTCGAGCATTTCCTCGGCCCCGCGCGCGCCCATCGCATAGGCCGGCGAGCGCACGGTGGTCAGCACGGGGTCGGTATATTGCCAGAAGTCGAAGGCGTTGAACCCCGTGAGAAGCAGGTCGGCCGGAACTTTCAGGCCACGGCTCGCCAGGAGCTTCATCGCCGCGATGCCGATCTGGTCGTTGCCGGCGAGGACCGCATCGGGCTTCGGATGCGCATCGAGATAGTCGGACAGGCCCGACTGAATGTCGGCGAAGGAGGCGTCGGACGACTTCACCACCGTCAGCCGCGCCTGGGACTTGCGCTCCCGAATGAGGTCCTTGACGCCGCGGACGCGCTCCCCGATCGCCGGCCAGTAGCGTTTCGGCACCAGCATCACGAGGTCCCGCGCGCCCTTGTCCAGGACTTCGCCGCAGACGAGCCGTCCTCCGGCATGATCGTCCTGGCGGATCAGGCAGGTGTCGGCCTCGGGCAGCTTGAGGGTCTCCTGGAACAGGACCAGGGGCTGGCTCACGCCCAGGAGCACGTCGCGACAGCTTTCCCTTTGGCGAGGCGATCCCGACAGCATGGCGCAAAGACCGTCGGTGCGCACGTTGCGCACGAGACGCGACAGGCCGATGGCCTCGGGCGCAAGGCCCTGCAGCATCGCGGCATAGCCGTGGCTGCCGAGTTGGTTGCTCAACCCCGCCACGATCTGGGTCACGAACGGATCGGCCAGAAAGGCCGGATCCTCGCTCACCACGATCACCCCGATCGTCTCGTGCCGTGCCAGCCTGAGATTGCGTGCCGTCGTCTGCGGCCGGTAGCCGAGCCTCGCGATAGCCTCCTTGATGCGCTGGTGCGTCTGGGGGCTCATCGACGACAAGCGTCCGTTGACCGCGTTCGAGACGGTCATCACAGAGACCTCGGCATCCGCCGCGACATCGCGGATGGTCACGCGCCTGTCCCGGGCGCGCGGCGGATGGGCCGGCCGAGATCCGTCGGAGGGTGGCGTGTCGTATGTCGTCAACGGATCTCGTCCTAGGATGGGCGCAGCAAGCATCGTCATACAGGCAAATCCGGGTTGGCGCCGACCCAGGATTAGTTTAACGTTACACACCCTTGTGAGAGGCGGTCCAGCCTCTGGAGGCGACTTTGATCTCGTCCCGTTCGGGTTTTCGTGGCGTCTATCCCATGGCGTTCGCGCTCTTCGACGAAGCAGGCGAACTCTGTCGAGAGGCAAACAGGTCCTCGGCGAACGCGCGCCCCGCGCGCCCTTTTCACCGCCGACGGCCTTCGGGCTTCGCCTGGCACGCGACTACGCCGCCGCCCTCGGCCCGTTGTGAGCGCGCGCATCAGTCCATTCCGTCATGATGGCCGACCGCAAAGTGGTCGAAGTGCGGCATGCGTCAGCCCGCTTCGAGACGGTTCCCGCGGCCCCCTTGAGCCTGAGGTTCGGAAGGTTTCGAACGGACTGTCGGCCCGTCGTCGCCAAGACGGCGGTCTCGCGCAGCCAGAACCGGTGATGAGGCGCGCCGGTCAGGCGAAGATAGTGAAGCCGCCGTCGACCCGGATCACCTGGCCGTTGATGAACCGGCTGCCGGGCCCGGCCAGGAAGGCCACCGCGTCGGCGATCTCGTCGGGCTCGGCATAGCGGTTGAGCGAGGTGCCGACCTCCATGCGGGACGGGTCGACCGTGCGGGTCGCCTTGAAGCGGGCCGTCTTGGTGGCGCCGGGGCTGACCGCGTTGACGCGCACGCCCTTTTCCTTGAGTTCGAGCGCCAGGCAGCGGGTGTAGTGCACCACCGCCGCCTTGAGCGTCGAATAGACGACCTCGGGCGTGCAGCCGATATGCGCCGCGGCCGAGGCGATATTGATCACCGAGCCGCGGCCGCGCTCGGCCATCTGCGGGCAGAAGGCCTGGCAGACCAGCATGGTGCCGATGAGGTTGTTGTTGGTCAGCACTTTGATGTCCTCGAACGAGATGTCGAGGGCATTGTTGGGGTTGGGCTTGTTGCCGCTCGCGCCGATGTCGCCGCCGGCGCAATTGACCAGGATATCGAGGACCCCGAGTTTTTGGCCGATCGTCTCCTTCATCCGCTTCACCGCGTCGGGATCGCCGATATTGCCGGTGACGCAGGCAACGCGCGTGCCGAAGCGCCCCATCTGGCGCACGACGTCGTCGAGATCCTTCGCCTCGCCGTATTTGGCGGGCGAGGCCTGGTCGATGTCGTGGATGGCGACATCGGCGCCGAGCTCGGCGAGCTTCTCCGCCATGGTGCGGCCGAGCCCGCGACCCGAGCCCGTGACAAAAGCAATCTTGCCGCTGAGGTCCTTGGTCATCACGTGTCCTTCCGTGTCATCACGCCGAGGCTTTGCATATTGGCCGCGCTGCGACGGATCATGGTGAGTTCGTAGGTGACGAGCGCCGCGCCGTCCTCGCCGGTCTCCCAGGGGGTCCGGGTGTCGGCCTCGTCCGGTAGGCGGTTGTGCCGCGCCGCACCCAGGCAGGCGGTGAGCGAGGCCGCGCTCTTCGGCGGATAGAAGCGCCACCACTCGGGCCGCAACAGGCGCACGTGCCGGGCCTCGAGCGCGCCCGGTTCCAGCACGGCGGTCAGCTGAGGCCGTGCGTCGAACAGAATCTCTGCCATCTCCCGGAACGGCACGGCGCCGTCGCCGATGGCGCAACGCACGAGGCGATAGCCCTCGTCGGTGAATTGCACCCGATAATCCTTGAGATGCACATGGCGTACATGGTCGGCGATGCGGCGGGTGAAATCGAGCGGCGCCTCGGCCACCGGGAAGGCATTGCCGGTGTCGAAACAGATGCCGACGTTGGGGCCGGCCTCCTCGCAGAAGCCGACGAGCTCGTCGCTGCCGAAATCCTGGTGGTTCTCGATGACCAGCGTCAAACCGTGCTCCGCGGCACTCGCCGCGGCAGCCTTGAGCTTCCCCCGCACCTCCTCGACCAGCGCCGGCCAGGCTTGGCCGAGCGCGGCGCGGTCGCCGCAGAGCACCGAGGTCAGGGCGAAACGCACGAGCCGCGCGTCGAGCGCCGCGGCCGAGCGGACGATGCTCGGCATGGAGGCGTCGCGCAGGCCCGAACTGATCACCGGCACCATGCGGTTGCGCGCCAGCCTTTCGCGCAAGCGCGCGTGCCCGGCATCGTCGAGCGCCGCGATCCAGGGTTCGAAGATCTCGATCGTCTCGACGCCGAGCTCCTCGGCGATGGCGAGGAAGCCGTCGAGCCCGCGCGCCGTCGGATTGGCGCGCGGTGTCCCCTTACCCTGGAGACCCAGGTGATAGGTCAACCCGTAGGGGTTCAGCCCCATGGCGAACATGCGCATCCTCCGATTCTTAACCTTCTCCCGCATGCGGGAGAAGGGAACCTTCGCGCCCCGCTCATCGCAGCCCTCCGTCGACAATGATCGACTGCTTGGTGATCATCCGGCTGTCGTCCGAGGCGAGGAACAGCGCCGTGCGGGCGATCTCGTCGGCCAGCAGGATTTTGGGAATCGCCTGGCGCTCGACCACGGCCTCGACCGAGCCGGGCGCCGTGAACCAGAGTTTCCGCTGCCGCTCGGTAATGACGGCGCCGGGCTCGATCGCATTGACCCGAATGCCGTCGCGACCCACCGCCCGCGCGAGGCTATGGGTGAGGCCGACGACGGCCGCCTTGGCGCTCGCATAGGCCGTCATGTTGGCGCCGCCGCCGCGCCAGGCGATCGACGACAGGTTGATGACGGAGCCATAGCCAGCCTCGCGCATGTGGGGGATCACCGCCTGCGCGGCGAAGAACTGCGGCCGGATGTTGATCGCCTGCATCCGGTCCCAATAATCGGGCGTCACGTCCATGACCTCGTGCCGGTCGTCGTTGCCGGCATTGTTGACCAGCACGGTGACCGGGCCGAGCCGGTCGCGAACGGTGGCGACCGCGTCGCGCAACGCGGCGATGTCGGTCAGATCGCAGCGCAGGAACAACGGCGGCATCGGCGCACCCGAGAGTTCTGCGCGCAACGCCTCGGCGGCCTCGGGCTGGATGTCGAGGAAGGCGACGCGCGATCCCTGGCCGACGAAGGCGCGCACGATCTCGGCGCCGATGCCCGAGGCGCCGCCGGTGATGAGGACGGTGCGGCCGGCGAGGCTCGGATAGGTGGCGAAGCTCATTCGGTTCCGCTTCTCAGATCAGCCGTTGCGTATCGGGATCGAACAGGCAGGCGCGCGTCATGTCGACCGCGAGCATGACCGTCTCGCCGAGGCGCGGCGCGTGATCGGGGGCGAACCGGCCGACGATCTCGAGATCGCCGACGCGCAGGATCGCCATGGTCTCGGCCCCGGTCGGCTCGACCACCTCGACGGGTGCCTCGATCGTGGCGAGGCCCGGCCGGCGCGCCGCGTCAGTGAGATCGGCGCGGCTCAAGTGCTCGGGACGCACCCCGAGCACGACCTTGCGGCCCGAAGCAAGCGCGACGGCGCCGTCACGGAGCGGCAGCCTCGCCGTACCGCCGTTTGCGGTGCGGATCGCGAGCGCGGGCCGTCCCTCGGCATCCACGGCCTCGGCCGGGATGAAATTCATCGCCGGCGAGCCCATGAAGCCGGCGACGAACATATTGGCGGGGCGGTCGTAGATCCTTTGCGGCTCGTCGAACTGCTCGACGCTGCCGGCCTGCATCACGGCGATGCGCGAGGCGAGGGTCATCGCCTCCACCTGATCGTGGGTGACATAGATCGTCGTCTTGGCGACGCGCTGATGCAGCTTCTTGATCTCGACCCGCATGTCGACGCGCAGCTTGGCGTCGAGGTTCGAGAGCGGCTCGTCGAAGAGGAACAGCGCCGGGTCGCGCACCAGCGCCCGGCCCATGGCGACGCGCTGGCGCTGGCCGCCCGAGAGCTGGCCGGGCTTGCGCCTCAAAAGCGGCTCGATCTGAAGCAGCGAGGCGACGCGCTTGACCGCGGCCTCCTGCTCGGCCTTGGGCACGCGTCGGCTCTGCATGCCGAAGGTGATGTTCTCGCGCACCGTCATGGTGGGATAGAGCGCGTAGGACTGGAACACCATGGCGATGTCACGGTCCTTGGGCTCGACCGCATTGACCAGCCGGTCGCCGATGCGGATCTCGCCCGAGGTCACGCTTTCGAGCCCGGCGATCATGGCGAGCAGGGTCGACTTGCCGCAGCCCGAGGGACCGACGAGCGCGACGAACTCGCCCGAGCGCGCCTCGAGGTCGATGCCCTTGAGCACCTCGACGAGGCCGTAGCTCTTGCGCAGGGCGCGGATCGTCAGGGCCGCCATCGGGTCACCGTCACTTGATCGCCCCCTGGGTGAGGCCGCGCACGAAATATTTGCCGCCGAAGAGGTAGACGAGGAGCGGCGGCAGCGCACCGATCAACACGGCGGCACTCATCACGTCGTAGTTGCGCACGTTGGTGCCGTTGGTCGCGAGCGCCACGAGCGCCGCCGTGATCGGCTGTTGCGTGCCCGAGGTGAATACCACCGCATAGAGGAACTCGTTCCAGATGCCGGTGAATTGCCAGATGACGGTGACGATGAGGATCGGCGGGGAGAGCGGCAGCACGATCTTGACGAAGATGCGCCAGAAGCCGGCGCCGTCGATCCGTGCCGCCTTGATCAGGTCGTCCGGGATCGAGAGGTAATAGTTGCGGCAGAAGAGCGTGGCGAAGGACAGGCCCTGAACGACGTGGATCAGCACGAGGCCGGAGGTCGAATTGGTGAGATGCAGCTTGCCGAGCAGGAAGGCCCAGGGCATCAGCGCGATCTGGCCCGGCATGAAGACGCCGAGCAGCATGCAGCCGAACAGGATCTCCGAGCCCCGGAAGCGCCATTTCGTCAGCACGTAGCCGTTGATGGCGCCGAACAGCGTCGAGATGATCGTCGCCGGAATCGTCATCTTCAGCGAATTGACGAAATTGGCCTTCATGCCGGCGCAGGTACCCCCGACGCAGAAGGTGCCCCAGGCCTCGGGCCAGGCGTGGAACGAAAAGCTGCGCGGCCAGGCGATCAAGCCGTGGCGGGCGATCTCCGGCAGATCGCGGAACGAGTTGAGCACCACCACCAGCAGCGGCACGAGATAAACGACGGCGAAGAGCGACAGGCCGCCGTAGACGACGATCCGCCCCCAGAGCCAGCGGCGTCTTGCCAGGGCGGCCTCGCGCTCCGGCACGGCGGCGCGTCCGAGGGCCACGTCAGCCACGGGCGCGCTCCAGCGACCGGCGAACGACGAGCCAGAGGGCGTAGGGCACCAGCACCACCGCGAGCGCGGCCAGGATCATCATGGCGGCGGCCGCGCCCTCGGCGATCTCGCCGCGCTGGAACATCAGGTCGTAGACGTAGAGCGCCGGAAAGGTGGTGGAGATGCCGGGCCCGCCCCCGGTCAAGGCGATGGCGAGGTCGAAGGTCTTGATGGCGAACTGCAGCAGCACCACCAGCACGGCGATGAACAGCGGAGCGATGGTCGGCAGGATCACCTTGCGGTAGGTCCGAAGGGTGCCGGCGCCGTCGATCTTGGCGGCCTTGATCAGGTCCGGGTCGACCGAGCGCAGACCGGCGAGGAAGAGCGCCATGGCGAAGCCCGATGACTGCCAGATGCCGGTCAGCACGATCGCATAGATGGCGTAGTTGCGGTCGATCGTCAGCGCGAACCGGAAGCCGCTCCAGCCGAGGCCGCGCACCAGGAATTCGATGCCGGAGGTGGGGTTGTAGAGCCAGCCCCAGACCGTGCCGGTGACGATGAAGGAGACCGCCAGCGGGTAGAGGAAGATGGTGCGCCAGATCGCCTCGCCACGCACCCGCTGGTCGATCAGGATAGCGAGGAGGAGGCCGATCGCCATAGCGCCGACGACATAGAAAACGCTGAACAAGGCGAGGTTCTTGTAGGCGATGTCCCAGCGATGGTTCGACCATAGGGCATGATAATGCTCGACGCCGACGAAGCCGTAGGTCGGCAGCAGCGTCGAGTTCGACAGCGAGATGTAGAGCGTCCAGCCGGTGAAGACGAAGACATAGACGAAGGTCGCCAGGAGCGAAGGCGCCAGCACGATTATCGGCACGGCCTTTATGGCACGCGAGCGCAGGCTTGGGCGTTCGGGCGGCGGAGCGACGATCGTGGCGGTGCTGGCGAGGCTCATAGCGCCTCCGGCTCGACGCCGGCCGGAACCCCTTCTCCCCTTGCGGGAGAAGGTGGCGCCGCGAAGCGGCGTCGGATGAGGGGTGGCGCCACTTCGGGAAACCCCTCATCCGCCTCGCCTTCGGCAAGGCACCTTCTCCCGCAAGGGGAGAAGGGAAGAATGACCCGCATTGCAAAGCTCATTGACGCACGGGTGACGGCAGGCACCGCTCAGTCCTGCGCCTCGGCGGCGTCGGCCAGCGCATTGGCGGCCTTGTCGGGCGTCATGTCGGAGTTCACGAATTCGGTGATGACTTCCAGCATGGCGCCGCGCATCTTCTGCGGCACAGTCATATTATGGGCGAAGGAGCGCACCAGCGTGCCGTCGGCGATCGAGGCCTTGAGAGCTTCCTGCGATTTCTGCTGGCAGGGGTTGAAGCCCTGCGACAGGTCGATGTCGAGCCGGGCCGGGATCGAGCCCTTGGCCTGGTTGAACACGGTCTGGAATTTCGGCGACATGATCAGCTTGGCGAGCAGGGTCTGCCCGGCCGTGTAGTCGGGGTCGGACTGGGTGAAGAAACCCACCGAATCCGAGTTCAGGATGAAGCCGGGCTTGCCCCAGTCGGTCGGCGCCTGCGAGCAGGTATAGTCCGTGCCTTCCTTGTAGCTGGCGGCCGTCAGCATGCCGATCTCCCAATCGCCCATGATCATGAAGGCGGCCTTGCCGGTGCCGAGCATGGAATTGGCGGTATCGAAGTCGCGGCCCGCGATGCCGCGGTCCATGTCCTTCGACACCATCAGCCGGAGCTGCTCGAAGGCCTTGACCATGGCGGGGCCGCGCATGGCGTCGGCATTCCCCTCCACCAGCGCCTTGCGGAAGAGATCGATGTCCTGCCCGTAGACGACGACCTCGAAGGTCGTGGCGTCGGACCAGTCGGCGGAGAAATGAGCGAGGCAGACGAGGCCCGCCTTGACGACCTTGTCGCAATCGCTGTTGAACTCGGCCCAGGTCTTGGGCATGTCGCTGAGGCCGGCCTGCTTCATCGCCTTGGCCGACCCCCAGAGCCAGTTGATGCGGTGGATGTTCATCGGCACCGCGACCCACTTGCCGGCGGGCTTCATCACCGGCAGCAGCTCGGGCGCGACGAGCTTGTCCCAGCCTTCCTCCCCCGCGAGCTTGTCGAGATCGGCCATCTTGCCGGTGGCGTTCCACTCGGCGATCTCGGGTCCTTTGACCTGCACGGCGGGCGGGGCATTGCCGGAGATCACGTCGGCGCGCAGCTTGGCGAGGGTATTGGCGGTATGTCCCGCGATGGCGGTCTGCTCCCATTTGCCGCCGGAGGCCGTGAACATCTCGCCGAGCTTGGCGATGGCGGCGGCGTCCGAGCCCGTCGCCCATTGATGGAGGATGTTGATCTTGGGTTCGGCCGAAGCCGTGCCGGCGAGGACGGCCGTTGCGGCCAAGACTGCGCCGAAACGAGCGGTGAAGCTGGCGCGAGACATGGTTCCTCCCGAGATTTCTCTAGGATCCGATCGACGTCGGTTGAGAGGAGCTTAGAGGGGGAGAGAGGCCTGTCAACCACTTTAGATCGGCTGTGGCGAGGCCCACTCGCCCCTACCGGCAGGCGCATTCGACCGTGCCCCATTGCTTCTTGCGGATGCGAAACCCGCCCTCAGTCATCATCCTCTTCGTTCCCGGAGTGCTCCGGTCCGCAGCCGGGAATCGGATGAGATCGACGGGCGTCGAGATAGATCCGGCACATTTCGGCATTGGCGGCTGCTGCCGCCCGCACGCTCCGGATCATCCGCCGATGCGCCGTATAGTCGGCCGGCGCCACGGCACCACCGCCGAGGGTGGCGAAGGCGGCCGCGTCGGCCGAAGCCGCGCCTTCGTGCCGGCGCATGGCGAGATAGCGGGTGGCGGCAGCTCGCAATTCGGCCTCGTCGTGGCAGCTGAGCCGGATGAGATCAGCGATCGTCATGGCCAGCGTCGCATCGACGCCGATCCGGGCCACGAGCAGGTCGAGGAGCCTGTCCTGCCGGCCGAGAAAGGCGCGCTCGCGAAAGGTCTGCCGGATCTCGTCGAGATCGGTTTCGGCCTCGCCGGAGAAGACCGCCGCGAAGCCGAGCCCGGCCGCCACCCCGCGGTTGATCCTGCGGGCGGCAAAATGATCGACGAGCCGGACGGACGCGGCCTCGATGAACGGCAGCTGCTCGACCGCGCAGCGCATGTCGCTCGCCATGAGAAAGGCGAAATTCGCCGAGCACCAGAAGGTCGGCAGGCGGAACCGGATCTCGGCACTGGCCTCGCCGAGATCGACAGCCTCGATGAACCCCATCGTAGTGACGGGCTCGTCGAGTTCCGGATCGAGCACAGTGTCGAGCGCCGCCATCACGGCGGCCCGGCGATCGTCCCGGGGCACGATGTCGGCCGCCGTGCCGCCGAGGTCAGGCATCGGCTTCGCTGCGCGCCCGCGACGCACATTCGGGCGGCACGGCGAGATCGTAGAGCCGGGCCGCGTTCAACCCGAGGATCTTGCGCTTGACCTCGAGCGACAGCTCCGTCCCGGCCTCGCGAGCGAGGTCGTCGGGAAACTCATAGGCCATGAACTTCTCGACGATCCATTTGGGGCTCGTGATGCCGTAATCGGACCCGAAGATGAGCCGGTCGGGACCGAGAAAGAACAGCAAATCCGACAGCATCTGGCCGAAATATTTCGGTCGCGCATGGATGAAGGAGGGGATCAGCGCGAGGCCGCCGAACACATTGGGCTCCTGGCCGGCGATCCAGCAGAAGTCGTCGATGCGCGGCATGCCGCAATGATCGACCACGAAGGTCAGCGTGGGGAAGGCGGTCGCGACGTAATCCACGTCGCGCACGTCGAAAGCATCGAGATTCAACGGATGGATCGTCGGACCCTTGTGGACGTGGATGTTCCTGATGCCGAGCGCGATGCATTTTTCCATATAGGGCGCCACGATGTCGTCGCGCAGCGTGTAGCCTTTCGAGGCACCGTTCCACTCGGCCGTATAGAGCTTGACGCCCTTGAACGCATATTTCGCATGCTCGGTTTCGAGCCGCTCCAGCCCGCGCTCGCCGTCGCGCGGGTCGAAGCGACCGTTCAGCACGACCTTGTCCGGATAGGCCGCTTTAAGGGCCGCGCACTGGTCCGTGGTGTTGAACCCGTCGACGTAGAATTCCCGGAGATCCGTCGGCAGCATCACGGCCACGTCCACGTAACCGTCGTCGAACAGGTCCTTCGCGGCACCCTCGACGCCATAGTGGCAGAACCGGTCGAAATCCCAGCGCTGCTCGGGCGGCGTCATCCCGACATGCGATCCCCAGAAGCTCTCGATGAAGGTCAAGCCGTAGCGGTTGCGCCGGTTCTGCGGGCGCGCGTCCCACAGATGGATGTGGCCGTCGACCACGAAGACGCGGTCTCCCTGCGGCGTGACATACATTCGCGGCCTCCCTGTCCGACCCCGGCCATGCGCATCGCCGCGGTCGGCGGCATCGTCCTAGAGCATGATGCTGAAAAGTCGGCACCGGTTTTCGAATGCCATCATGCCCTAAGTTACCGGAATCGATCACGATGATTTGTCAGGCGGACATTGAAGCGCAAACTCCTGTTGCCGCTCATCCCCGCTTTTGCGACGCGAAGGCGGGGATGAGCGGGAATTGACGCGCTAATCCTTCGAACCCGTCCTGATGTCGCGCAACCGACCATAGGCCAGGGTGGCGAAATTGCCGAGCAGGGTGGCGCGCTGCGTCGCCGGCACGCTGCTGTCGGATACCGCCAGCGGGCAATAGGCCTCGATCATCGCATTGAGAAGCTTGTCGTCGCTGGCCTGCGGATCCATCGCCCTGACCTTGGGCAGGATCTCGTCGATCTTCTGCAGCATGTCCGGTTGCGTCGCGCCCTTGAGCTCGTCCCTCAGTTGCGCCTGATTGACACCTTGCGCCACATAGGGCGCCTCTCCGGCCGGCGTGCACTGGTCGGGTTTGGTTGCCGCCATGACGGTCTGCGCTTGCGCCCGCGCCTTGGCCACCAGGTCGGGCGCGGCGTTGGCAGGCGCCTTGTTGCCCCAGGCGGTGCGCACATAATTGGCGATGTCGGCAACCTGCTGGTCGGTCAGGGCGGCGCCCGCAGCCGGCATCGGCGCATGGCCTTCGCGCGCCAGGAGGCCGCCCACGGCAACGCGGATAATATTCTCGGGTCCGGCCGCCGTCACGGCGCCGTTGCCGGCGAGTGCCGGAATGACGTCCTTGAGTCCTTGGCCGGTGACGCCGTGGCAGGAGGCGCAATTGTTCAGATAGTCGCCAGCGCCGCGCTCCGCCACGACCTGCGCCTCGTCGGATGCGACGGGTTTGTCGGTTTGCTTGGCCGGCACCGACTCCAGATAGGTCGCGATCGCTTTGACGTCCGCCTCGGAGACCTGGCTCAGCGAATCATGGATGACCTCCTGCATCGGCCCGAGCACCACGCCGCGGCCGGGGGCCGAGCCCGTATGCAGGTAGGTCACGAGGTCGTCGGTGCTCCAGGAACCTATGCCCTGCTGACCATCGGAGGTGATGTTGGGCGCGTACCAGCCGTTGATCTCGCCGCCCTCGAGCCGGCCGCTCAGGTCCGTCACGCCGGTGAGCTTGCTCTTGTTGTGGCATTCGCCGCAATGGCCGAGGCCCTCGACCAGATAGGCGCCACGATTGATCTCGTCACTCTTCGTCGGGTCGGGCGCGAAGGTGTTGGGCTTGAAGAAGGCCGTCCGCCAGGTTAGCAGCGATTCGCGGATGTTGAAGGGAAAGCCGAATTCCAGCGGCTTGCGCGGCGCGTCGACGGGCGTGACGGAGAGCAGATAGGACTTGATGGCAAGGACGTCATCGCGCGTGACCTTAGTGTACCAAGGAAACGGGAAGACCGGGTAGAGATATTTCCCATGATCGTCGATGCCCTCGTGCATGGCGCGGTAGAAATCGTCGTCGCTCCAGTTGCCGATGCCGGTCGCCTTGTCGGGCGTGATGTTCGGCGTGTAGATCGTCCCGAACGGCGTCTTCATCGCCAGGCCGCCGGCGAAAGCCTTGCCGCCCGGCGCGGTGTGGCAGGCCATGCAGTCGCCCATCTTGACCAGATAGGCGCCCTTGTCGACGAGCGCCTGGTCCGCACCGGCCGCCCGGACGCCGGGTCCGATGATGGACAGAGCCAGGATGTCGGCGGCCACGGCCGCAGCCGTAAGAAGCAGGCGGGAGGGGCTGCGCAAGGTTCTGCTCGCTTGGGTTCGGGGTCGACGGCGAGTGTCAACTGTGCTGGACGGTTTCGGGTTGCATCGCGGCTGCGCGCCGGCCTAAATTGCCGCATCCGCCTATCACGGCCGGCGAGACCGTCGATGCCTACCCAGATGCTTGGCCTGATCGAAATGCTGATGGTGCTGACGCTCGCGCTCGGCTGGGGCTTTTACGAATTGCGCAGCCTGCGCCATGACCGCAAGCCGAAGCCCAAGGTTCCGCCACCCGGCAAGGATCCTCCGGCCCGCTGAACCGTCTCAGCGGTCGAAGCGCGGCATCCTGAACGGCAGCAGCGCCTTGACCCACGGCGCGCGGAAGCGGTCGAGCGACAGGCTCTCGTGGATGGCCGTGACCGGCGCGCCCATCAGGCGGGACGACACGAGGGAGCGCGCATAGAAGGGCGCATCCTCGAAGCTGCGCAGCGCCTCGGGACGATGGCCGGCATCGGCGCGCATCTTGCGCCGCACGCGCCACAGCGTCGAGGGCAGCGTCACCGCATCGGGGCAGTCGAGCGGCGTCACGCCGCCGTCCCGGCCGACCTGCATGGCGATCGCGAGGTCGCTGCCGTCCCGCCGCCGCACGTCGTAGGCGATGGCGGCGCCCCCCGGCACGATGGCGCGCCACCAGTCCCAATGGGCGAAAGCCGATTCGAGCGGTGCGTCGCCGGCATTGATGTCGAAATAGGCCGGCCCGGACCAGTGCACCGCCGGGCTTTCGAGATCGACCTCGATGGTCGAGCAGGGCGCGATCGGGCGCCACCGGTGGAGCCCTTCCGCGTCGAGGGCGTAGCCGCGCTGGCCGATCGCGTCCGGCCGGAGCCGCACGGTCCCCCTGATCCGCGACGGCCAGGGTGCTGTCCATTCGTCGATACGGAACGTGAGCGTCGTCCCGTCCCAGTCGAGCGAGCTCGGCCCGATGGCGAGCGACGCGCCGTCCCGCGCGAGGCCGCGCCGGCCGCGCTCGGTCATGGCCCATCTGGGTCCCGCGCCTCCGTAAAGGGCGACGTTGAGCGCGCAATGATTGAGCGGGTCGCCTCCGCCCTGCCGGCGCGCCCAGGCGTAATAGGGCGAGAAGACGCTGCCCAGGAAGGCGATGAGCGTGATGCCCTGCCGCCCGTCGCGGCTCAGCCCGTCGACATACCACCAGGCATAGCCGCCCGGGACGATCGGCGCGTCGAAGCCCAGTCCTCGACGAGGCTCGCCGCCGCCATCCGGCCGGACAGCGCCGCCATCGGGATCCCCGGCCCCGGATGGCTGCTGCCCCCGCACAGATAGAGCCCCTTGATCC
Organism: Lichenihabitans sp.; assembly: GCA_965277115.1. GTDB lineage: Bacteria > Pseudomonadota > Alphaproteobacteria > Rhizobiales > Beijerinckiaceae > Lichenihabitans. Next base: position 486,778 of record CBDIBY010000010.1, read on the forward strand.
GGCTCCTCACGCCCGGACGGCGGAACGAGGCCATCCAGCCGTGCGAGGCCGCCCCATAGAGCGCGCCTCCCGTCGCCGGGAACAGGCGGGCGAAGTCCTCCGGCGTCGTCGTATGCCGGCATCCGGGACGCCGTTCGATGGTCAAGCCGCAGCGTGACAGGGTCCGAATCATGTTCTCCTCGCATTGGACGATCTCCGAGGCACCGAGAGACTGAGTGTCGCCGGTCGGCGGCGCATTGACGATGGTCAGCAGCCGCTCGGCGCGGCTCCCCTGCGGCAGGCGACCTTGGGCGTCGCGGTCCTGGGCGCAGACGTAGACGGTCGGTCGCCGCGGCACCCGGCCCCGCGCCAGGATGTCGTCGAATTCCGCCGCATAATCTTGCGAGAAGAAGACGGTGTGGCGCAGCAGCGGAAAATCCGCCGTCTTCGCCATGACGGCGCAGGTGAGGGCCGAGAGCGAACGCTGTCGCGGACGCGTGGCGGAGGCCGCGCCGCGCACCGCCTCGCCGAAGAGTCCGGAGGTCAGCGCCGCAACATCGGCATTGCAGATAACCGCATCCGCCTCGATGCGCTCGCCGCCGGCAAGCTCCACGCCCGCCGCGCGGCTCCCCTCGACCCGGATCGCCCGGACCTCCGCGCCATAGCGGAAGCGTGCGCCGCGCCCCTGCGCCAGCCCGCTGAGGACGATGGCGAGACGATGCATGCCGCCGTCCACCAGCCACACGCCCTGCTGCTCGACATGCGCCACCAGCATCAGCGTCGCCGGGCAGAGGAAGGGCGAGGATCCGCAATAGGTGGCGTAGCGGCCGAAGAGCTGGCGCAGCCGCGGATCGCGGAACTGCGTGCCGAGGGCTTTCCACAGGGTCGTGAAGGGCGAGATCGAGAACAGCTCGCCGCGCGGCGCAAGACGTCGCACGAGCCGGCCGATGCTGGGACTCGGCGAACGGATGAACGGGTCCTCGAGCATGCGAAAGACCTGGGCCGCCCTGGCGCAGAAGTCGCGGTAGCGGTGGCCCTCTTCGGCCCCGAAGAACGCCCCGATCGACGCGACCGATCGCTCGACGTCGGCGAAGAGATCCAAAACGCCCTCCGGTCCCCAGGCGTGGCGAGCCAGCACGTCGAGCGGCTCGAGCCTAAGATGAGCGTCGAGGCTGGTCCCCGCCTCGGCGAAGATCTCCTCGAACACGTCGCGCATGGTGAAGACGGTTGGCCCGGCGTCGATCCAGGCCCCGTCGACGCAGAGTTGCCGCACCTTGCCGCCGGGCGTCTCGGCCCGTTCGACGACGGTGACGTCGAGGCCGCGCCCGACGAGCGTCAGGGCGGCTACGAGCCCGCCGACGCCCGCCCCGATCACCACGACGCGCGGCGTGTCCCGGGGGCTCGACGTGATGGAAAAGGCCGTTGTGTTCGTCACATTGTGTCTATACTTTATGACACAAGGGAGTGACAACAATAATTGACAATCGCGCGAGGGAGCCACCGAGATGACCGCATCAGCCCGGATCGAGAAGACGCTGGACGCCACCTTCGCCCGTGCCGAGGCGCCGGGATGTCCCGGGCAGTTGGCGTCCGCCATGCGCCATGCGGTCTTTCCTGGCGGAGCTCGTGTGCGACCTCGCTTGACCCTGGCCGTGGCGCATGCCTGCGGCGAAGACGATCCCGCCCTGGTCAATGCCGCCGCGGCGGCGATCGAGCTCATGCATTGCGCCTCGCTGGTGCACGACGATCTCCCCTGTTTCGACGACGCGCTCCTACGCCGTGGCAAGCCTTCGGTGCACAAGGCCTTCGGCGAGCGGATCGCGGTGCTGGCGGGTGACGGCCTGATCGTGCTGGCCTTCCAGGCACTGGCCCAGGTGTCGGGCACCTCGCGTCACCTCGGTGCCCTCGTGCTGACGCTGTCGCGCGCCGTCGGCATGCCGTCCGGCATCGTGGCCGGCCAGGCTTGGGAATGCGAAGCGGTCGCCGACGTCGCGACCTATCACCGGCAGAAGACCGGCGCGCTGTTCGCCGGCGCCGCCATGATGGGGGCGGCGGCCTGCGGCGCCGAGCCCGGCCTGTGGCGGGCGCTCGGCGAGACGCTCGGCCAGGCCTATCAGGCGGCCGACGATATCGGGGATGCTGCCTCCGACGCGGAGACGCTCGGCAAGCCGGTCGGGCGCGACCTCGCGCTGGGCCGTCCGAGCCTCGTCGCCGAATGCGGCATGGGAGGGGCGCTCAGCCGTTTCGACGATCTCGTGGCGGAAGCGATCGCCGCGATCCCGCCCTGCCTCGGCGCGGCCGAGTTGACCGCGCTGATCGTCGCCGAATCATGCCGGCTGCTCCCGGCCCACCTGAGCCAGCACGCCGCGTGAGGGGTCTCCTGGGCTTGGTCTCGGCCGGGTCGGTGCGGCCGCTCTCGACGAACGATCGGCTCGACCTCGGGGATCGCCTGCTCGCCGTCCGAGACCGCCTGCTGCGCGACCCGCGCTTCCTGCGCTGGGCCGTGCGCCTGCCGTTCACGCGTATCGTTGCGCGGCGGCAGGCGCGGGCGTTGTTCGATCTCTGCGCCGGCTTCGTCTACTCGCAGGTGCTGCGGGCCTGCGTCGACCTGCGGTTGTTCGAGCATCTGGCGGACGGTCCGCAAAGCCTCGACACGCTGGCCCGGCGATTGTCACTGCCGGGCGACGCGGCGCGAACGCTCTTGGAAGCGGCCACGGCGCTCGGTCTCGTCGAGGGACGGCGAGGCGACCGCTACGGTCTCGGCTCGCTCGGGGCAGCGCTTCTCGGCAATCCCGGCGCCCTGGCGATGATCGCCCACCATTCCCTGCTCTACGCGGACCTCGCCGATCCGGTGGCGCTGCTGCGCGGCGAGTCGCGCTCGCACCGCCTCGCCGACTATTGGGCCTATGCAGGGCGGGACGGCCCCGCCGCGCTCGACCCCGCCGACGTCGCGCCTTATTCGGCGCTGATGTCGGCCTCGCAGGCGATGATCGCGGCGCAAGTGCTCGACGCCTATCCGTTTCGACGCCACAGGTGCCTGCTCGATGTCGGCGGGGGTGAGGGCGCCTTCCTCATCGCCGCGGCGCGGCGGGTGCCAGGGCTCGATCTGATGCTGTTCGACCTGCCCGCCGTGGCGGACCGGGCGCGGCGGCGAATCGCCGAGAGCGGCCTCGAAGGTCGCGCCAAAGCCTATGGCGGCGATTTCCACAAGGATGCGCTGCCAATGGGCGCCGATATCGCCACGCTGGTGCGGGTGATCCACGACCATGACGATGCCGAGGCGCTCGCCATCCTGCGCGCCGTGCGCCGTGCGCTGCCCGCGGGCGGCACCTTGCTCTTGGCCGAGCCGATGGCCGGGACGCGCGGCGCCGAACCGATCGGCCATGCCTATTTCGGCTTCTACCTGCTCGCCATGGGGCGCGGCCGCCCGCGGCGCGGCGCGGAATTGACCGCCCTGCTGCGCGCTGCCGGTTTCGGCAAGATCCGCGCCTATCCGACGGCCATGCCGATGCTCACCGGCGTGTTGGTGGCCGAAGCGGTACCGTAAATTTCGTTTGACACTTAGAGCCGTCAAGTTAGTCTTACACCAACGATCCGCCCCGTCGGGCCAAAATATTGCCGAGAAGGAACGCCGTAGATGGACACGCTTGCGGTCGTACTCAGGGAGCCGGAACATCTCGTTCTGGACCGCCTTGAGCTCGCGCCGCGCGGCGAGGACGATCTCCTCGTGGCCATCGAATGGAGCGGCATCTCCACCGGCACCGAGCGGCTGCTCTACACCGGCCGTATGCCGCCCTTCCCGGGTCTCGGCTATCCGCTGGTGCCGGGCTACGAATCGGTAGGCCGGGTCGTCGAGACGGGCCAGGGCAATGCCGGGCGGATCGGCGAGCGGGTCTTCGTCCCCGGCGCCCGCTGTTTCGGCGACGTCAGGGGCCTGTTCGGCGGCGCCGCAGCGAGGATCGTGGTGCCGGCGGCCCGGGCCACGACAGTCGATGAATCCTGGGGCGAGGATGCGGTGCTGCTAGCGCTCGCCGCCACGGCGCGCCACGCCATCGCGGCGCCCGGCGCCGTCCTGCCCGACCTGATCGTCGGCCATGGCGTTCTCGGCCGGCTCCTGGCTCGCATCACCCTGGCGAGCGGCGGCGAGCCGCCGACCGTCTGGGAGAGCGATCCCGTCCGGCGGACGGGGGCCACGGGCTATCCGGTGCTCGATCCGGCCGCGGACACACGGCGCGACTATCGCGCCATCTACGACGTCAGCGGCAATGCCGCGATTCTCGACGACCTCGTGCAGCGCCTCGCACCACGCGGCGAAATCGTTCTGGCCGGTTTCTACGCCGCCCCGCTGTCCCTGAGCTTCCCGCCGGCGTTCATGCGCGAGGCGAGATTCAGGATCGCCGCCGAATGGCAGCCCGAGGATCTCGCGGCCGCCGTCGACCTCCTCCGTTCGGGCCGCTTGCGGCTCGACGGCCTCGTCACCCATAGCCGTCCGGCGGCGAGCGCCGCCGAGGCCTACCGCATGGCGTTCAGCGATGCCGGTTGCCTCAAGATGGTGCTCGACTGGAGAACCTGCTCATGAACGCCATCCCCAGGTTCACCGAGGGTCTGCGAGCCGAAGCGGCGATCGAGCCCGACCCGGTCTCGACGACCCCGCCCAAGAAAGAAACGCAGGTCATCGCCATCTATGGCAAGGGCGGCATCGGCAAGAGCTTCACGCTGGCCAACCTCTCCTACATGATGGCCCAGCAGGGCAAGCGCGTGCTGCTCATCGGCTGCGACCCGAAGAGCGATACGACATCGCTGCTCTTCGGCGGCCGCTCCTGCCCGACCATCATCGAGACCTCGTCGAAGAAGAAGCTGGCCGGCGAGGCGGTCAAGATCGGCGACGTCTGCTTCAAGCGCGACGGCGTCTTCGCCATGGAACTCGGTGGCCCCGAGGTCGGGCGCGGCTGCGGCGGGCGCGGCATCATCCACGGTTTCGAGCTGCTCGAGAAATTGGGCTTCCACGAGTGGGGCTTCGACTACGTGCTGCTCGATTTCCTCGGCGACGTGGTCTGCGGCGGCTTCGGCCTGCCGATCGCACGCGACATGTGCCAGAAGGTCATCGTCGTCGGCTCGAACGACTTGCAGTCGCTCTATGTCGCCAACAACGTCTGCTCGGCGGTGGACTATTTCCGCAAGATGGGCGGCAATGTCGGCGTCGCCGGGCTGGTGATCAACAAGGACGACGGCACGGGCGAGGCCCAGGCTTTCGCCGCGGCCGTCGGCATCCCGGTGCTGGCCGCGATTCCCGCCAACGAGGATATCCGTCGCAAGAGCGCCAATTACGAGATCATCGGCACGCCGGGCAGCCCCTGGGCGTCGCTGTTCGAGGCGCTTGGCGCCGAGGTCGCCGCCGCCCCACCGTTGCGCCCGACGCCGCTCTCTCAGGACGGGCTGCTTGGCCTGTTCAAGGGCGACGCAGTCGGCCGCGGCGTCGTGCTGGTGCCGGCGAGCGCCGAGGACATGTGCGGCGGCGTGACGGTCGAAAAGCCGTCGCTCGAAGTCATCTACGACGACGCGTGAGGCCGGTCCCATGACGCCTCCCCCGGTCCTCGACCTCGAACGCCCGCCCGAGCCGGTCGCTTCCGGCAGCGGCTGCCACGGCGGTCGCGAGACCATGCTCGCCGCCGCCAAGGCGGCCGGCAAGAGCGTGGCCATGGCCGACCTCCTCGCCACCTATCCGAAGGGGCCGCACGACCAGCCGCAGTCGATGTGCCCGGCCTTCGGGGCGCTGCGGGTGGGCTTGAGGATGCGGCGCACCGCGACGATCCTGTCGGGCTCGGCCTGCTGCGTCTACGGCCTCACCTTCACGTCGCATTTCTACGGGGCCAAGCGCACCGTCGGCTACGTGCCGTTCAATTCGGAGACGCTGGTCACCGGCCAGCTCTACGAGGACATCCGCGCGGCGGTGCGCGAGACGGCGCGGCCCGAGGAATATGACGCGGTCGTCGTCATCAACCTTTGCGTTCCCACCGCCTCGGGCGTGCCGCTTGACCGCCTGCCGCGCGACATCGACGGCGTGCGCATCATCGGCATCGACGTGCCGGGCTTCGGCGTGCCGACCCATGCGGAAGCCAAGGACGTGCTGGCCGGCGCCATGCTGCGCTATGCCCGCCGCGAGGCGGAGGCTGGTCCCGTGCAGCGGCCGCGCCAGATGGCCGAGCGCCGCCGCACCGTCAGCCTGATCGGCGAATTGTTCCCGGCCGACCCGGCTGGCGTCAGCGCCCTGCTGGCCCCGATGAGCCTCGGCGTCGCGCCGCAGATCCCGGCCCGCGAATGGCGCGACCTCTACGGCGCGCTCGATTGTTCAGTCGCGGCCGCCGTGCATCCCTTCTACGTCGCCTCGGTGCGCGAGTTCGAGGCGGCCGGCCGGCCCATCGTCGGCTCGGGCCCCGTTGGGCTCGACGGCACTGCGGCCTGGCTCGACGCGATTGGCCGCGCCGCCGACATCACCCCCTCGGCCGTCGATGCCGCCAAGGCCGCAAGCCTGCCGCGCATCCGCGCGGCGCTGGAGGCTAGCCGGATCTCGGCCCGCGTCACCGTCTCGGGCTACGAAGGATCCGAGCTTCTCGTCGCGCGCCTCCTGATCGAAGCCGGCGCCGAGGTTCCGTATGTGGGCACCGCCTGCCCGAAGACGCCCTGGAGCGAGGCCGACCGCGACTGGCTCGCGGCGCGGGGCACCCATGTCCAATACCGCGCCTCGCTGGAGCAGGATCTCGCCGCCATGCGCGAGGTTCGGCCCGATCTCGCCATCGGCACGACGCCTCTGGTGCAGAAGGCCAAGGAGCTCGGCCTGCCGGGCATCTATTTCACCAACATGGTCTCGGCCCGACCGCTGTTCGGCGCGGCCGGGGTCGGGGCGATCACCCAGATCGTCCGAACCCAGACCGCCGGCCGGGACCGCTTCGCCCGCATGGTCGAATTCTTCGATCAGGTCGGAACGGGCGACGCCGCCGGCTATGGCTGGACCGGCGTGCCGCAGAGCCATCCGGGCGCCAAGGAGCGCTTCCGCAAGATGCGCGAGGCCAAGGCGAAGGCCGAAGCCCATATTCCGGTGGGGACCTAGCCATGCTGGTTCTCGACCACGATCGCGCGGGGGGCTACTGGGGCGCCGTCTATGCCTTCACGGCGCTGCGCGGCCTGCGCGTCGTCATCGACGGCCCGGTCGGCTGCGAGAACCTGCCGGTGACGGCGGTGCTCCATTATACCGACGGCCTACCGCCGCACGAACTGCCGATCGTCGTCACCGGGCTTTCCGAGGACGAATTGTCGATGACCGGCACCGAGGGCGCGCTGCGCCGCGCCGGCGCCACGCAGGATCCCGACATGCCGGCGGTCGTGGTGACGGGCTCGATCGCCGAGATGATCGGCGGCGGCGTGACGCCCGAGGGCTCGAACCTGATGCGCTTCCTGCCACGCACCATCGACGAGGATCAGTGGCAGTCGGCCGACCGCGCCATCACCTGGCTGTGGAACGAGTTCGGCGCCAAGAAGGCCAAGGCGCGGCGCAAGGCGCCGAAGCCCGAGGGGGCGAAGCCGCGCGTCAACATCATCGGGCCGATCTACGGCACGTTCAACATGCCCTCCGACCTGCACGAGATCCGCCGGCTCGTCGAGGGGATCGGCTGCGAGGTCAACCTGACCTTCCCGCTCGGCGCCCATGTCGAGGATATCCCGCGTCTTGCCGACGCGGACGTGAATGTCTGCCTCTACCGCGAGTTCGGCCGGAAATTGTGCGAGGAGTTGGAGAGGCCGTATCTTCAGGCGCCGATCGGCATCTTCTCGACGACGGCCTTCCTGCAAAAACTCGGCGAACTCACGGGCGCCGACCCCGAGCCCTTCATCGCGCGTGAAAAACACACGACGATCAAGCCGATCTGGGATCTGTGGCGCAGCGTCACACAGGATTTCTTTGCCACCGCCTCCTTCGCCATCGTGGCGAACGACACTTACGCGCGCGGCCTGCGCCATTTCCTCGAAGGCGAGCTCGGCATCCCCTGCACCTTCTCGGTCTCCCGCAAGCCGGGGACGAAACCCGACAATGCGGCGGTGCGCGAGGCCTTGCGGGCTACCCCGCCGCTGGTGCTCTACGGCTCCTTCAACGAACGCATGTATTCGGCCGAGCTCGGCGGCCGCTCGGTGTTCATCCCGGCCTCCTTCCCGGGCGCCATCATCCGCCGCGCCACCGGCACGCCCTTCATGGGTTATGCGGGCGCAACCTACCTGGTGCAGGAATATTGCAACGCGCTCTTCGACGCGCTGTTCAACATCCTCCCCCTCGGCACCGACCTCGACAAGATCGACGCCACCCCGGCCCGGAGCGCCGCCGAGGCGCTCGTCTGGGAAACCGAGGCGACGATCGCTCTCGAGCGGCACCTCGAAGCAGAACCTTTCCTGACCCGGATCTCGGCCGCCAAGCATCTGCGCGAGCGGATCGAGCGGGTCGCCCGCCAAGCGGGCAAGAGCAATGTGTCCGCGGCGCATGTCGCGGCCACGCTGAAAGTGACGACGGCGGCGAAGGCGGCCTGAGGAACGCCGCGCCGTCCTGGCCCAAGGACCGGAAAGGTACAACCATGACCTATGCCACCGCCCCCCGCGCCGCCACGGTCACGATGACCGATGCGCAGGAATACAGGCTCCTGTTCGCGGCGACATTCGTCATCTTCCTCGTCGCAGTCGTCCTCATGCGCCTCGTCCGGCTCGTAGGCGGCGCCGGCTCCTCCTCGAATCCCCGCTCGTTGATCGCGGAAGCCCGCGCCGTCGGCAACAGCGCCCTGGCCCTGGCCTTCCAGGGCTAGCAGGGAGCCCATTCGCTCGGTTCAGGCCGGCGAATCTTGGGTCGCGGGCGGCAGACCTAAGCCGCAGGCGGCCTGAATAGTGAAGCACTCAGCGTTGAGGACCATCAAACTGGAGAGTTGCAATGTCAGATATCACTAGGGTGCCGGACGAACCGGCTACCTTGACGGAAGAAGAAGCCAAGGAGTTCCACGGGCTCTTCATGAAGAGCTTCATGATCTTCACCGCCGTGGCGGTGGTGGCGCATCTCTTGGCCTGGATCTGGCGGCCATGGCTGCCCGGAATGAACGGCTATTGAGAGGAGAAACGCGATGTGGCGCATGTGGATGATCTACGATCCGCGCAGGACCCTGGTCGCTCTGGCGGTGTTCCTGTTCGGATTGGCCCTGCTGATCCATTTCATCCTGCTCAGCACGGATCGGTTCAACTGGCTCGAAGGCCCGCACGCCCGTGCGGCGCCGGTGTCCCAGATGACGCCCGTTCCGGCCAAGTAGCTTCGATTGGGCAGGTCCGGCGCGGCCGGGGTCGGATCTCGATCCCGTCCCGGCTGCGCCGCTACCCGATCGGCTGATGGGATTCTGCTCCGGCCTCGCGTGCCGGGCGCTGAACCGTTCGACGGGCCGTCGCGCCAGTGCCGGCAGCATTTTCGGGCGGATCGTTCTTCGCCCCGGCGCGACCTCGAGGCAAGGCCACAAGGCCCTGCCTGCAACGAGAAGAGTTCAGGCAGCTTCGATCCTGCGCATGAATCGCAGGATCGGTGATGGCGGACCGAGGCAGGCGAGGCAGGCGAGACCGTTCATCGGTTCGGGGAGCGCGAGCCGCTCTCGATCCGGTCGTGCTCATGATGAGGAATACGTCCGTGGCGATGCTCAGCTTTGAACGAAAATATCGCATCCGTGGCGGGACGCTGGTCGGCGGAGACCTCTTCGACTACTGGGTCGGCCCGTTCTATGTCGGCTTTTTCGGCGTGACCTCGGTGTTCTTCGCCACGCTGGGAACCGCGCTGATCGTCTGGGGCGCCTCGCAGGGGCCGACCTGGAACGTCTGGCAGATCAGCATCGCGCCGCCCGACCTGAAATATGGTCTGGCGCTGGCGCCGATGCGGGAAGGCGGCCTCTGGCAGATCATCACGATCTGCGCACTCGGCGCCTTCGTCTCCTGGGCGCTGCGGGAGGTCGAGATCTGCCGCAAGCTCGGCATCGGCTACCACGTGCCCTTCGCCTTCAGCGTCGCCATCTTCGCCTATTTCTCGCTCGAGGTGATCCGCCCGGTGCTGCTTGGCGCCTGGGGCAATGCTTTCCCCTACGGGATCATGTCGCATCTCGATTGGGTGTCGAACACCGGCTACCAGTACCTGCATTTCCATTACAACCCGGCGCATATGATTGCGGTGAGCTTCTTCTTCACCACGACCTTCGCGCTCGCCCTGCACGGATCGCTGGTGCTCTCCGCCGTCAACCCCAAGCCGGGCGAGCGGGTGAAGACCGCCGAGCATGAGAACACCATGTTCCGCGATCTCATGGGCTATTCGATCGGGACGCTCGGCATCCACCGCCTGGGGCTCTTTCTGGCGCTCTCGGCGGGCTTCTGGAGCGCGGTCTGCATCATCATCTCGGGCCCGTTCTGGACGCGTGGCTGGCCGGAATGGTGGAGCTGGTGGCTCAACCTGCCGATCTGGAAATAACCGCTTGTCGCTTGCGCCCCGGCGCGCGGGTGGGAGGATCAACATGGCCGAATACCAGAACATCTTCACGCAGGTGCAGATCCGGGCACCCGTCTATCCGGGCGTGCCGATCCCCTACGGCCGCAACCGCGGGCGCAAGGCCGTGTTCTCGCATTGGCTCGGCCTTCTCGGCGATGCGCAGCTCGGGCCGATCTATCTCGGCCTCACCGGCGTGCTGTCGCTGGTCTGCGGCTTCATCGCCATCGAGATCATCGGTCTCAACATGTGGGCCTCGGTCAACTGGAGCCCGGTCCAGTTCATCCGGCAACTGCCCTGGCTATCGCTCGATCCGCCGCCGCCCGCCTACGGGCTGAAGACCCTGCCACCGCTGCGCGAAGGCGGCTGGTGGCTGCTGGCCGGCTTCTTCCTCACCACCTCGATCATCCTGTGGTGGGTCAGGACCTACCGCCGCGCCCGGGCGCTCGGCATGGGCACCCACATCGCCTGGGCCTTCGCCTCGGCCATCTGGCTCTACCTCGTGCTCGGCTTCATCCGGCCGCTGCTCATGGGCAGCTGGGGCGAGGCGGTGCCCTTCGGCATCTTCCCGCATCTCGACTGGACGGCGGCCTTCTCGATCCGCTACGGCAACCTCTTCTACAATCCGTTCCACATGCTCTCGATCGTCTTCCTCTATGGGTCGACGATGCTCTTCGCCATGCATGCCGCGACTGTCCTCGCCATAAGCCGTTTCGGCGGCGACCGCGAGATCGAGCAGATCGTCGACCGCGGCACCGCGTTCGAACGCGGTGCCCTCTTCTGGCGCTGGACCATGGGCTTCAACGCGACGGCCGAATCGATCCATCGCTGGGCCTGGTGGTTCGCGGTGCTCTGCCCGCTCGCCGGCGGCATCGGCATCCTGCTGACCGGGACGGTCGTCGACAACTGGTATCTTTGGGGGGTCAAGCACGGCATCGCGCCGACCTATCCGCACGTCTTCCCCGCGGTCATCGACCCTTCGCTTACGCATGGGGCACAGCCATGAAGTTCAGGACCGGCTTATGGGTGGGCGGCGTCGCCGTCGTCGTGCTCGGCATCGCCATGGCGCTGACCCTGCAGCGGCCGCCGACCCTGATGGTGCAGCACGGCTACCGCGGCACCGGCATGGACCAGGTGTTCAACGCGCGGGCGCAGGCGCTCAAGGCCTATGCCAACGAACTGCCGGCCGCGGAGCCGAAGGCCGATCTCGCGGGCGTCCCATCCTCCCAGGTCTATTCGAACGTCCAGGTGCTCGGCGACGTCGATGCGGCCGAGTTCACCCGCTTCATGACCGCCATGACCAAATGGGTGGCGCCGACGCAAGGCTGCGCCTATTGCCACTCCAACGAGAACCTAGCGTCCGACGATCTCTATACCAAGCGCGTAGCGCGCCTGATGATCAAGATGGTCCGCCACATCAACGCCGACTGGAAGGACCATGTCGGCGGGACAGGGGTGACCTGCTTTACCTGCCATCGGGGCCAGCCGGTGCCGGCCTATGTGTGGTTCGACGTGCCGGCCCCGCCGCAGACGCCAGGCATGCTCGGCAACCGCGCCGACCAGGACGCGCCCACCCTGGCGCCGGGAATGACCTCGCTCCCCTACGATCCGTTCAAGCCGTTCCTCGATGAAAACAAGGACATCAGGGTCGTCTCGACCTCCGCCCTGCCCGACACCAACCATACGTCGATCAAGCAGACGGAATGGACCTATTCCCTGATGATCCATTTCACCGAGGCGCTCGGAGTCAATTGCACCTTCTGCCACAATACTCGGTCATTCTCGGCCTGGGACCAGAGCACGCCGCAGCGCTCGACCGCCTGGTATGGCATCCGCATGGTGCGCGACATCAACGACAACGTGCTCGATCCGCTGAAGTCGATCCTGCCGCCGCACCGCTGGGGGCCGCTCGGCGACGGACCCAAGGTGAATTGCACGACCTGCCACCAGGGCGTCTACAAGCCGCTCGACGGGGCCAGCATGCTCAAGGATTACGAGGAACTGGCGACCAATGCGCCGCCGGCCGCGACGCCCGCTGCGGCTCCGGCAACGCAAACGCCTGCCGCGCCGGCAGCACCGGTGGCTCCGGCGGTGCCAGCTCCCGCTCCGGAAGCGCCGGCTCCCGCAACCCCGGCTCCCGCTCCGGCAGCACCTAAGCCGTAAGCTGGGATGGGCGGCGGACAACGATCTCTCGTCGTCTTGGGCCGAACCGCGGCCCAGGCGGACCGACCGAGCCGGACCGGCATTCTCCGGTTCGGTTTTACGTTTCGAGGAAGACCTTCGTCGATCGCTGGCGACCCGCGACCGATGTCGCTCCTTGTATGACTGGCGGACCGATCGGCACCCATTGCGCCGCCGATCGTGATCGCCCATCCTGTCTACTATGACGGAGCAGGACACCGGCCGGAACAGGCCTGACACAGGCCTTGCCGATCGGCTCTGGGCGCAGACCGAGCCGCTGCACCGGCAGGCGGAGCGCTCCGGCATCTTCCGGGATCTGCTGCGCGGACAGGCGAGCCCTCGCGCCTACGCGCTACTGTTGCGCAATCTGCTGCCGGTCTACGAAACGCTCGAACGAAGTCTCGGCGACCTTGCAAGCTCGGCCATCGTCGGCCCGTTGGCGCGGCCGGAGGTGTTTCGCGCCGCTGCGCTGCGTGCCGACCTCGATCATCTGGACGGGACCGGGCTGCCGCTCCTCGATAGCGCGCGCCGCTACGCCGGCCGGATCGACGAGGCCGCCCGAAACGGCGGCACGCTGCTCGTCGCCCATGCCTATGTGCGCTATCTCGGCGACCTCAACGGCGGGCAGATCCTCAAGCGCCTGCTCGGCCGGCATCTGGGTCTCGGACCCGAAAGCCTCGCCTTCTACGATTTTCCCGGCGCCGATGCTTCGGTATTGGCCGAGGACTACCGAACGGCCATCGATACCGCCGGTGCCGCTATCGACCCCGTCGGGCCGGTCATCGAGGAGGCGGGCTCGGCGTTTCGGCTGACCATCGCGCTCTCGGAGGACGTCCGCGACGAGGCTTCGCGGACGGGCGATGCGGTTCAGGTCAGTCCGTCAAGAGCATGATGTCGCCCGAACCCCGTGCCGATTTTTCGGCACACGCGCCAAGCCTCGTCTTTGCGAGGCGCGCAGCGACGAAGCAATCCAGATTACAAGCCCGAAAGTTCTGGATCACTTCGCTTCGCTCGTGATGACGGATGAGCATCGTCATTGCTTCAGAGGCAATCCGACAATCTCTAGAGCATGATCAGCTGTCGCTGATCTGCTCCAGATTAAAATAGCGAGCACGTTCATCGGTTTAGGATCGCGAAGCGATTCGCCCTAAACCGATCGTGCTCTAGGCAGAATGGCGCCGATTGTGCCGCGCCATCCTGCCATTGCTCAGGCATCGTTTCTCCCGCGAAGCCCCGAGTGGCGCGTCACGGAACGGTGCTTGGCGTCAGCTGCCGCCGCCGATGCAGGTGGCGGCGGTCTTCGGCGTGCAGACGTCGAGGCCCGTATAGGTCGGGTCCTTGGGCGGCGCCTTGCCGTCCTTGATGTCCTTAAGGAAATACATCGCCTTATAACCCATCTCGAAGGGGCGCTGGCCGACATTGGCCGTGGCGAGCCCCTCCTTGAGCAGGTCGATTTGCACCGGAAGCGTGTCGGCGACGACGAGCGCGATCGCGCCGGAGGCGATCTTGTCCTTGAACTTCGTGGCGATTTCCCGATAGGCGTCGGGCAGAAATTCCGGGAAGCCGCCGGTCGGCGTGAAGGCGTCGAGGTTCGGATATTTGGCGAGCACGTCCTCCATCTGCTGGATGGAGCGCGGGAAGTCGTCGTCGGTGTAGAGCGGGCAGCCGTCGGCCTCCTTCCAGCCGTTCTGGCCGGTCAGGCGCACGCCCGGCGCCTCGCTGCTCTCTTTGCCGGCCAGCGTGTCGCGAATGCCCTGCATGCGCTCGTTATGGTTGGCGGCCGCGGCGCCACCCGACTGGATGCAGATGGTGCCGCCCTTCGGCTTGACGGCCATGACCTGCTTGGCGATGTTGACCCCGATGTCGTAATTATGCGTGCCAACATAGGCGACGCGCAGGCCCTTGTCCTTTTCGAGGAGATCGGAATCCCAGGTCAGGACCGGGATGCCGGCCGGCTTGGCGCCTTGCAGCGCATTGGCGATGGCGGGCGCGTTGGCGGCCGAAACCGCGATGCCGTCCACCTTCTTGGTCACGAGGTCGGCGACGATCTGCGCCTGCTCGTCGCCTCCGCCATGTTCGCCCGGGCCGATGTAGAGACATTCGACGGCGCCCGCGAGCTCCTTCTCGGCCTTCTTGCAGCCGGCCAGCGCCTGGTCGAAGAACGGATTGTTGGTGTTCTTCGGCACTAGGGCAAACGTGTATTTCTTCTCGGCTGCAGAGCTGCCGCAGACAAGACCCAGCAACGCACCGGCCGCGACACTGGTCGCAAGAGCATATTTCAGCATAGATTCCCTCCGCTCGATGATGGGGTACCGGTTCTGGTCCGGCTTAGCCCCGCTTGGCTCGGATCTTACCGAGATAGACTGCCGCCACCAGGAAGACGCCGACGAACGTGCCCTGCCAGTTCGAATCGACGCCGGCCATGGTCAGCGAATTGCGGATGACGAAGATGAGGGCGGCGCCGATGAACGCCCCGTAGGCGCTGCCTTCGCCGCCCATCAGATTGGCGCCGCCGATGACGGCCGCCGATATGGCGAGAAGTTCGTAGCCCGTGCCGAGGGCATTGATGGCCGAGCCGGTCCACCCGACGCTAAGGATGCCGGCCAGCGCCGCCGCGAGGCCCGACACCACATAACACTGCACCTTGACCCGCTTGACTGGCACGCCGGTCAACAGCGCCGCCTGCTCGTTGCCGCCGATAGCCAGGATATAGCGGCCCCAGGCCGTCATCTTGAGCACCACGGCGAAGATGATCGTCAGGACGACGAGCATCAGCAGCGGATAGGACAGTTGCAGCGCGTTTCCCCCGTTCCCGAATTGTATGAAGCCATTGCCGAACGTCTTGAACATCGGGCCGCCGGGACCGAAATTGTAGATCATCCGGTTGCCGGAGAGCACCACGGCGACGGAGCGGGCCACCGAGAGCATACCGAGCGTGACGACGAAGCTCGACAGGCCGATATAGGCGACGAGCACCCCGCTGATGAGCCCGACGACCGTCCCGGCCCCGAGCCCGGCCAGAATCGCCGCCCACCAGGGATAGCCGTTCATCAGCACGAGGCCGCAGACCACGGCCACGAGACCCATGATCGAGCCGACGGAGAGATCGATGCCGCCGGTCGCGATCACCGCCACCATGCCGAGTGCCATGATGCCGATGAAGGAGAAGTTGCGCGTCGTATTGAAGACGTTTTCAGGCGTCGCGAAACTGTCTGGCTGCAGATAGCTCATCACGATACAGATCGCGATCAGCGCCATCGTGACCCAGAAGGACTGCGAGGCCACGACGCCGCCGAAGACCGAGCGCTCGCGTACGTTGAGCACCGTGTCGTCGATGGTCGCGTGCGAGGTCGAGCCCGCGACGACGATCGGCTTGCCCGCGACAGGCGCCTCACGCGACATGGATGGCTCCCGTGATCAGGCCGGTGATCTCCTCGGGGCTGGTGTCTCGTATCGGCTTGTCCGCCACCTTGCGGCCGCGGCGCATCACCGCGACGCGGTCGCAGACCTCGAACACGTCGGGCATGCGGTGGCTGATCAGCATGATGGCCATGCCGCTGTCGCGCAGGCGGCGGATGAGGTCGAGCACCTCGGCCACCTGGCGCACGCTGATCGCCGCCGTCGGCTCGTCCATGAGCACCAGCTTGGCTTGGCTGAGCCGGGTGCGCGCGATGGCGACCGCCTGTCGCTGGCCGCCCGACATCTGGCGCACGAGGTCGCGCGGCCGCGTCTCCGATTTCAATTCGCCGAAGAGTTCGCCGGCCTTGCGGGCCATGGCGCGATGGTCGAGCCAGACGAACGGCCCCATGCGCTTCTTGATCTCGCGGCCGAGGAAGACATTGGCGGCGGCCGACAGGTTGTTGCAGAGCGCCAGGTCCTGATAGACGACCTCGATGCCCTTCTCCCGCGCCTCGACGGGTTTGGCGAAATGCATCGGCTGGCCGTCGAAGAGGTATTGGCCGCTGGTCGGGGGGAAGTTGCCGGCGATCACCTTGACCAGCGTCGACTTGCCGGCCCCGTTGTCGCCCATCAGCCCGAGGACCTCACCGGGCTGCAGCGACAGATCCACCTCGTTCAGCGCATGGATGGCGCCGAAATGCTTGACGATCGACGTCAACGCGAGAACGGCTGCCACGCCGGCCCCCTCCCTGGCTGCTTCCTCGGCGGAACCGCTTGGCTTACGCCTTATTGTTGCGATTATTGACGCGCCGACGCCACCCACGCAAGCTCGAAGTTTCCGCAGGGCCTCAGCCGCGATCCCGCGCCGCGAGGAAGCGCAGGGCCGCTTCGAGGGTCGCGTCGGACACGTGATGTTCGATGCCTTCCGCGTCGGTCTCGGCCGCGTCCGGCGGCACTCCGATGGCGAGCAGAAGTTTCACCACCGTCCGATGGCGCATGCGCGCCCGCTCGGCCATCCGCCGGCCCGCTTCGGTCAGGAAGATTCCCCGGTAGGGTCGCGATGTCGCGAGCCCCTCGCGCTTGAGCCGCGCGATGGCCTTGTTGGCCGTCGGATGGGCGACGCCGAGGGCGCGGGCGATCTCGGTCGTGCGCGCCTCGCCCTGCCCGGCCAGAAGATCGGCGATCAGCTCGGTATAGTCTTCGAGAATGGCCGCCGAGCGGGCCGAGCGGGCCTTGTCGAACCGCTGCCTGTTCGGGCCGGCCTGGCCGAGGGGGACGGCGCGAGCTGGCTCGTCCGGACCGGCATCGCCGGCCGGACCCAGGTTGCTCGACGCGCCTGGCCGGACGCGCCGCGACGCCGCGCCTCGCTGCCCACCCTGCGGTTTCCTGTCCGTCACAATCCGACGCCCTCCCCCGACGGACGCTTTTACCCCGAAGCGACATTAAAGCCTATTGACCTGAATGTACCCTTGGCTACATTATGTTGGCCAGCCTTCTTCAGCCGTTTGTGGTCCGCCCTTGACCGATTCCACCACTCTGGCCATCCGCGACGTGCTGAGCGGACGGCGTTCCGGCCTGCCGGCGGCGCTGCTTTTCGCCGGGCCGGCGGTGATCTCGTCGATCGCCTATGTGGATCCCGGCAATTTCGCCACCAACATCCAGGCCGGCGCAAGATACGGCTACACGCTGCTCTGGGTCGTGGTGTTGGCCAATCTCGTCGCCATGCTGTTTCAGTCGCTGTCGGCGCGGCTCGGCATCGTGACGGGGCGCAACCTGGCGGAGCTCTGCCGGGAGAGATTTCCCAGGTCCGTCGTTATCGCCTTCTGGCTGGCGAGCGAGGTCGGCGCGATGGCGACAGATCTGGCCGAATTCCTCGGCGGCGCCATCGCCTTTTCGCTCCTGTTCCACATCCCGCTGATGGCCGGCATGGTGGCGACGGCCGTAGCGACCCTCGGCATCCTCTACTACGAAAAGCATGGCTTCCGCACCATGGAGCTCCTGATCGGCGGCTTCGTCGCGCTGATCAGCCTGTGCTATCTCGTCGAAGTCCTCATCGCGCCGATCGATTGGCCGGCGACGCTGGCCGGCAGCGCGACCCCGCAGCTTCCCGATGCGGCGGCGCTGACGCTCGCCGTCAGCATCATCGGCGCAACCGTCATGCCGCATGCGCTCTATCTGCATTCCGGCCTGACGCAGAACCGCGCTCCGGCGCGCGACGACCGGGAGCGCGCCATGCTGCTGCGCTTTTCCAACCGGGAGGTGCTCGTCGCGCTCGGCCTCGCCGGTCTCGTCAACATGGCCATGGTGATGATGGCGGCGGCGGCCTTCCATCTCGGCCATAGCGACGTGGCCGAGATCGAGACCGCCTACAAGACCCTGACGCCGCTGCTCGGCAGCGCCGCGGCTTTCGTGTTCCTGGTCTCGCTGCTCGCCTCCGGCCTGTCGAGCTCGGCCGTCGGCACCATGGCCGGACAGATGATCATGCAGGGCTTCGTCGGGTTCCGCATCCCGCTCTGGCTGCGCCGCGCCATCACCATGGCCCCGGCCTTCGTGGTGGTGGGCCTGGGCGTCAATGCTACTCAAGCCCTCATCCTGAGCCAGGTCGTGCTGAGCTTCGTGCTGCCGATTCCGATGGTCGCGCTGGTGCTGTTCACGCGGCGCGGCGACATCATGGGCCGCTTCGCCACCGGCCGCGCCCTCACGCTGGCGGCGGTGACCGGCGCCGTCACGGTGTTGGCGCTCAACGCCGTGCTCATCGCCCAGGCCCTCGGGGTCGCCATCCCGGGGCTCGCGGCCGATTGACGGGCCGAAGCCGGGCTCGGTGGCTGGGCGGCGATGACCATCGCCCCTTCACGCCTCCTTCGCCGGCGCATTCGTTTGAATAGCCGGATCGAGAGGTAACACGGTCTCGGCGACCAAGCCGAGACCTGACATCTCTGCGGCAAGCCACAGGCCTCGGCGGGATCCACCGACCCCCGCACATTGTTGTGAACACGCCGGTACAGAAACAAAATTAACCTTGACAAAAGGTTTATTCCCTGGCCGCCGAACTTACCTTAGGTCATCCGACCTTAGGTGCTATTGTATTTTCAGTCGATAAAACATGGAGATCGGTCGTGAGCGCGTCAGACGGTAACAAAAACGATCAACAGGAAGGCTTGAGAGTTAAGACTCCGGTGCTTCCCGCGAAAGCCGCGAGCCAGACCTCCTACGGACCGGAGGGATGGAGCAGACCCGAGCCACGGACACTGCGAGTCGGCAATCTGTCACAGTCTCGGCAGAACGATACCGAATATACGTCGGCATTCCGACTTGTTCAGAAAGCTTCGGAAGCGATCGACGTCTTGCAGGAACGGTGCCGCCGGCTCGAAGCGGACATTCGAGACACGAACGACCGGTCCAAGAGCGAGGCCGAATCTTCGGAGCGTGTCATCAAGGATTGGGAGCGGCTGGCGAACGCCCTCAAAGCGCAGTTGAGCAAGACGGAAACGAACCTCACCGAAGCGCAGCAGACCCTGAAGTCGCTCGAAGAGCGCGCGGCAGCTGCCGAAGCCCGCGTTCAGCAAAACGAGCAGCGGCTGCAGGCGAGCGATATTCGTGCGCAGGACGCCGAGGCGCGGGCCAGCGCCGCCGAACAACTCGCCTCGCAGGAAAGCGAGCTCGCTTTGTCGTTTCAGCACACCATCATGGAGGCGTTCGGGACGGGCTCGCGCCTGTCGTCGGCCTTGACGGGAGAGCCCGGTCATTGAATCGGCCGGGCACTTCACGAGACGGGGTTTGCCGTCGGCCGACGAGACCAGATGAGCCCGTCGACGACAGGCGCGCGTCGACGGGCAATCTCAACCGACGCAGGCCGCCGTCCACGGCTGTGGTTGCGCGCGGCGGCTATAGGATGCGGGCTGGCCCCGCCGGCACGATGCCGGTCGGATTGATGCGCAGGTGGCTGCCGTAATAATGGTGCTTGATGTGGAAAAAATCCGTCGTTTCGACGAAGGCGGGTAGGTCGTAGAGCCGTCGCAGATAGGCGGAGAGGGTCGGATAATCGACGATCCGCCGCAGGTTGCATTTGAAGTGGCCGTGGTAGACGGCATCGAAACGGATCAGCGTGGTATAGAGCCTGATGTCGGCCTCGCTCGGCGCGTCGCCGACGAGAAATTTTTGACCCGACAGCCGCTCCTCCAGCCAGTCGAGCGTCGCGAACAGCGGCGCGACGGCCGCCTCGTAAGCCTCCTGGCGCTGCGCGAAGCCGGCTCGGTAGACGCCGTTGTTCAGCGTCTCGTAGACACGGGCGTTGACGGCATCGATCTCGGCCCGCAGCGGTTCCGGATAATAGTCTTCTGGGACGGCGCCGACGCCGTCGAAGGCCGAATTCAGCATGCGGATGATCTCGGCCGATTCGTTCGAGACGATCCGCCCCTTTCGTTTGTCCCAGAGCACCGGGACGGTGACGCGCCCTGTGAAATGCGTGTCGGCGGCCGTATAGACCCGATGCAGGAACCGGGCCTCGTTGATGGGGTCGGGGATGACGCCTGGGCCATCCGCAAAAGTCCAGCCGTCCTCGCGCATCAGCCAATGGACGACGGAGAGGCCGAGCATGCCATCGAGCCCCTTGAGCTTTCGCATGATCAGGGCGCGATGCGCCCAGGGGCACGCGAGCGAGACATAGAGGTGGTAGCGGCCGGGTTCGGCCGCAAAGCCGCCTTCCCCGCTCGGGCCGGGCGCGCCGTCCGGCGTCACCCAGTTGCGCAGGGGGCTCGCGGGACGTGTGAAGGCCCCCGCCCGGTCGGTCGGGAATTCGCCGTCCTTCGCCCAGTGCCCGTCGATCAGCATGCCCATGACGGCCCTCCTCGTCCCCGGGCGCAGCATAGACCGCCGCGGCAAGGACGCCATCCCGCGACGTGACTCGGAGCTGCGTCGGAACACCCACTGGCTTTTTCAACCAGCGTCGTGGTCAATGTCGTGCTAGGTTTCGCCCCGTCCGCCGCGATCCTCGTCACTTGCCGGGAGACCTTGAGCCGATGAAACGCTGGGCCCGCGTCAGAGCCTGGTTGCGGGGCGACAAGCCGGCCGCACGCCGGCCGGCGCGGCCATCCGTGCCGCTCGTCCCGCTGGCGGACCGCGGCGATCCCGTGTGCCGGAACTGTCTCCATTTCCGTAGCGACGTCCCTGTCCCGCAGACCGCGATGCCCGGGCCGGCGAGCCTGGAGATGGGCCACGGCTCGGGGCGCGCCGAGGACGGGCTCTGCCTGAAACACGACCGCTTCGTCACGCCGGGCTCGAATTGCCGGTTCTTCCGCGCCCGGCTCGTCCGCTCGGCGGCGCCGGGGCGGGCCAGATAGGCGAGACCGGAACGATCAAGGCGGTGCCGGAGCGAGCGGCGCCGGCTGCCACCGGGTGCCGACCAGAATATCGCGCGAGACCCGGAGGTCGACCCTGCAGACCTGCCATTGCAGCATCAGGTGGGCGGTGTTTCCATCGGCATCACGCGCCAGGCTCGGAACCATCGCCGCACCCCTGTCCCACGGCAGGTGCAGATAGACCGTCCGCTGCGCGAAGACCGCCATGCCGGAAGTTTGCGGGCAGGCGTCGGCGAAACGTCCCAGGCCGAGCGACAGGGTCGCGACATCCGTATCGGCCCTGGCGCCGAACGCCGCCGTCTTCATCGCCGCCAGGGCGCGCCGATCGCGCTCGTTGACCGCGGCGGCATCCTGCGCCTCGGGGGCGTCCCGAACCGATGCGCTTCCACGCCGGGCTTGCGTCTCGTTGCCGGCCTCCCGCCACGTCTCGCCGTCGCGGATCTCCGTCCTCATGCTCAAGATGTCGCGGCATCGGCCACGCGTAACAATGTGTTCGGTCGCACCGTCCGCGCTCCGGCGGGAGGTGAAGGTGACCGGCGGTCCGGCTTGAGGTCCCTGCATGGCCAGGGTCATTTGGAGCATGCCGCGGTCGAACAGCACCCAGGAGCCGGCCCGAATACAGTCCTCCGACGCCGTCCCGTCGGGCGGGCGATCCGCGAAGACCGCGCCGAGATTGAAGGTCTGCGTCGTCCATCGCGGTGGCTGGATCCGCATCGCAGGGTCCGTCGGGGCGCCGGTCGAACCGGCTGCGGGCGCCGCTTCGACAGAGGCGGTGGCAGCGACCGAAGCCGCAAGCAGAAGCCCTGCGACGGTCGCTTGCAAGGCCGGCACGCTCTTCGAGCGGCGTATCATTTCAATTCTCCCGAGGCCGCGGCCCGCCCGGATGGCCTGCCGTTTTGGCCGAATTCGGACGGCCACCCAGTCGATGCACGATCCGATCGTCGTCGCCAAATCCGGCCCTCGACTGCCCGGATCCTTGACCGAACATCCGCTTGACCCCCGTTTGCAGCCGTTCCAGAGTGCGCGCCGAGCACAGGGTCGGGTTGCGCGATGGGATATGCCCCGCGACCCGGCAACATGCCAGCGGGAGGGGATATGCCCAAAGTTTCGATGGTGGTGAACGGCAAGGCGGTCACGGCGGAGATCGATCCGCGGACCCTCCTTGTCCAGTTCCTCCGGGATCATCTGCGGTTGACCGGTACGCATGTGGGCTGCGACACCAGCCAGTGCGGTGCCTGCGTGGTCCACATCGACGGCAAGGCGGTCAAGTCCTGCACCTCGCTGGCGCTGTCGTGCGAGGGCGCCAAGATCACGACGATCGAGGGCCTGGCCAAGGGCACCGAATTGCATCCGATGCAGGAGGCCTTCCGCGAGCATCACGGCCTGCAATGCGGCTTCTGCACGCCGGGCATGATCATGACGGCGGTCGATATCGCCAACCGCAACGGCCACGACCTCGCCGAGCACCTCATCCGCGAGGAACTCGAAGGCAATATCTGCCGCTGCACCGGCTACCACAACATCGTCAAGGCAGTGGCTGCGGGCGCCAAGGCCATGGGCGCATCCGCGCCGGCCATGGCGGCCGAATAGTCGAGATCATCCACCCGCATCGATGCCGGAGCGTCGGCCGCGACCATAGGGGTCTTCGGCCGCGATCGACAAGAACGACCGGCGTCTCACGTTTCGGAGGAAACCATGAGTGCTACCGGCATCGGCGCCTCGGTCCGTCGTCGCGAAGACCAGCGCTACATCACCGGCAAGGGCCGTTACGTCGACGACGTCAATCGTCCCGGCCAGGCCCATGCCTGTTTCCTGCGCTCGTCCCATGCCCATGCGGCGATCCGCTCGATCGACAAGGTGGCGGCCGAAGCCGCACCGGGCGTGCTGGCGGTCTTCACCGGCGAGGACCTCGCCGCCGACAAGGTCGGCGGCCTGATCTGCGGCTGGATGATCCATTCCAAGGACGGCTCGCCGATGAAGGCGGGGCCGCATCCGGCGCTGGCCCAAGGCAAGGTGCGCTACGTCGGCGACCATGTGGCGGTCGTCATCGCCGAGACCTATGCCCAGGCCAGGGACGCAGCGGAACTGGTGGTCGTCGATTATGACGTGCTGCCTGCCGTCGCGGTGACCGCCGAGGCGCGCACCGCCGGTGGCGAGCCCGTCCACGAGGTCGCGCCCGACAACACCGTGTTCGAGTTCCATCTCGGCAACAAGGACGAGACCGAGGCCGCCTTCGCCAAGGCCCCCCATGTGACCAAGCTCGACATCGTCAACAACCGGCTGATCCCCAACGCCATGGAGCCCCGCGCCGCGGTCGGCGACTACGATTCGGGCACGGAGAGTTTCACGCTCTACACCACGAGCCAGAACCCGCATGTCGCCCGGCTGGTGCTCTCGGCCTTCATCGGCATCGCGCCCGAGAACAAGCTGCGCGTCATCGCGCCCGACGTCGGCGGCGGCTTCGGCTCGAAAATCTTCATCTATGCCGAGGAGACGGTCTGCGTCTGGGCCGCCAAGAAGGTCGGCCGGCCGGTGAAATGGACCGCCGACCGCACCGAGGCCTTCCTCTCCGACGCGCATGGCCGCGACCACGTCACCCATGCGGAGCTCGCGGTCGGGGCCGACAACAGGATTTTGGGCCTCAAGGTCCACACCGTGGCAAATCTCGGCGCCTATCTGTCGACCTTCGCCTCTTCGGTGCCGACCTACCTCTACGCGCCGCTGCTGTCGGGGCAATATAATATCCCGGCGATCTACGCCGAGGTCGATGCCGTCTACACCAATACGGCGCCGGTCGACGCCTATCGCGGCGCCGGGCGGCCCGAGGCGACCTTCGTGATCGAGCGCATCATGGAAGTCGCGGCGCGCGAGCTCAAGCAGGATCCGGCCGAGTTCCGGCGGAAAAACTTCGTCACCAGCTTCCCGCACCAGACGCCGGTCATCATGTGCTACGACGCGGGCAATTACGGTGCCTCGCTCGACAAGGCGCTCGGGCTCGTCGACTACAAGGGCTTTCCGGCGCGCCGGTCGGAGTCCGAGCGGCGCGGCAAACGGCGCGGCATCGGTTTTTCGGCCTATATCGAGGCCTGCGGCATCGCCCCCTCGGCGGCGGTGGGCTCGCTCGGCGCCGGCGTGGGCCTATGGGAATCGGCCGAGGTGCGGGTCAATCCGATCGGCACGGTCGAGGTGCTGACGGGCTCGCACAGCCATGGCCAGGGCCACGAGACCACCTTCGCCCAGCTCGTCTCGGGGCGGCTCGGCATTCCGATCGACAATGTCTCGATCGTGCACGGCGACACCGACAAGGTGCAGATGGGCATGGGCACCTACGGCTCGCGCTCGGGCGCGGTCGGCATGTCGGCTATCTCGAAGGCGCTCGACAAGATCGAGGCCAAGGCCAAGAAGGTCGCCGGCTACGTGCTCGAAGCCAGCGACCAGGATATCGAGTTCAAGGACGGCAAGTTCACCGTCAAGGGCACCGACAAGACGATCGACTTCGGCGCGGTGGCGCTGCAGGCCTATATCGCCCACAAGTTCAACGGCCAGGAGCTCGAACCCGGCCTGAAGGAGGGCGCCTTCTACGATCCGACCAACTTCACCTTCCCGGCCGGAGTCCACATCTGCGAGGTCGAGGTCGACCCCGAGACCGGCGTGACCACCATCGAGCGTTGGGTGGCGGTCGATGATTTCGGCGTGATCATCAACCCGATGATCGTCGAAGGCCAGGTGCATGGCGGCATCGCGCAGGGCGTCGGCCAGGCCCTCTATGAAGGCGCGGTCTACGACAAGACCGGACAGCTCATCACCGCGAGCTACATGGACTACCAGATGCCGCGCGCCTATGATTTCCCGAACTTCACGGTCGAGACGACGGAAACGCGCTGCCCCTCGAACCCGCTCGGCATCAAGGGCTGTGGCGAGGCGGGCGCCATCGCGTCGCCCCCGGCGGTGATCAACGCCATCACCGACGCGCTCGGCCACGAGGATGTGGCGATGCCCGCGACACCCCAGGTCGTGTGGCGCGCGGCGCAGAAATCGCAAGCCAGGATGGCGGCGGAGTAGAGCCGGCATCGTCCGCTCATCCCCGCGAAAGCGGGGATCCAGCGCAAAAGATCGGCCGGAGGCCGCCCTTATCGGACAAGCAGTCGAGACGCCTGGATCCCCGCTTTCGCGGGGATGAGCGGCGACGGGGCTGAGACATTACGGAGACCACCCATGTACGCCTTCAACTACCACCGCCCCTCCAGTGTCGACGAGGCCGCGGCTCTTATCGCCAAGAACAGCGACGCCAAGCTGATGGCGGGCGGCCAGACGCTGCTGCCGGCGATGAAGCTGCGCCTCGCCAATCCGTCCGACATCATCGACCTCGGGGCATTGCGCGAAAAGCTCTCGGGCATCACGGAGGAAGGTGGCAAGATCGCCATCGGCGCCATGACGCGGCACGGCGAGATCTCGTCCTCGGATCTCGTCAAGTCGAGGATCCCGGCGCTCGCCGGCATGGCGGGGATCGTCGGCGATCCTGCCGTGCGCTCGCGCGGCACCATGGGCGGCTCGCTCGCCAATAACGATCCGGCCGCCGACTATCCGGCTGCGGCCCTGGCGCTCGGCGCCACCATCGTCACCAACAAGCGCGAGATCGCGGCCGACGATTTCTTCAAGGGCCTGTTCGAGACGGCCCTTGGCGAGGATGAGATCATGACCAAGATCCTGTTCCCCGTACCGGAGAAGGCGGGGTACGAAAAATTCCGCAACCCGGCGTCGCGCTACGCCATGGTCGGCGTCTTCGTCGCCAGGCGGCAGGGCGGCGAGGTGCGCGTCACGGTGACCGGCGCCGGTGCGTCGGGCGTGTTCCGCGCCAAGGCCTTCGAGGCGGCGCTCTCCAAGGACTTTTCCGAGGGCGCCATCGCCGGCGTCAAGGCGTCGACCGACGGGCTCAATTCCGACATCCACGCGGATGCGACCTACCGGGCGCATCTCATCGGCGTCATGGCCAAGCGGGCACTGAAGAGCGCCAACAGCTGACGCGTCTCGCCGCCGCCACGGGGGGCGCGGAACCAAAGCTGCCGCGCCGCCGTCCTATTCTGGCATGGTACCGGGCTTTGCGGTCCAGCGAGGCGAAGGCGCGGGCGGCATGGCGGAAACGAGCGGCAGTCCGGCCCATCATCCCGCTCCCAAAGCGCGATGGGGAGCGGAAGCCATCCATTGGGTGGAGCAGTGGGTCTACATCATCGTCGGGATGATGCTGGTCCTGGCGCTCGTCCTGGCCTTGGCGGGCGCCGCCAAGCTGCTCTGGGGCGGCCTCGGAGACTGGTCGGGCGCCGAGACGACGGTCCAGATCATGGACCGGCTCCTCTTCACGCTGATGCTGGTCGAGATCCTGCACACCGTCCATGCCTCGATCCGCACCGGCACGCTGATGTGCGAGCCTTTCCTGATCGTGGGTCTCATCGCCTGCATCAGGCGCGTGCTTGTCATCACCCTGCAGACATCGCAGATCACCCAGCCGGACAAGTGGAACCCGGCCAATACGGCGCTGTTCCATGCCTCCATGCTCGAGCTCGGCGTGCTGGCGCTGCTGATCACCGTCTTGGTGGTGGCTATCCGTCTGACCCGGCCACACGAACGGCTGGCCGGTATGGGCAGCGATCCTGACGACGCCCATCCTCCCGGCTGACGGCAGCCCTTCGCTTGCTCCCGGCGGTCCCGCCGTGCTTTGTGGCACCGGGCCGGCCGTCTCATGGACCGACCGCAACCCCGACACGACCGGACCCGCATGCCTGCCGACCCATCCCTGCCGAGTACGATCGACGCGACGCTGGCCCTGCTCGAACGCGCCGATTACGTCGGCGACCGGGCGCTCGCCACGGTGCTGTTCCTGAGCCTGCGTCTCGGCCGCCCGCTGCTGCTCGAAGGCGAGGCCGGCGTCGGCAAGACCGAGATCGCCAAGGTGTTGGCCTCGGCGCTCGGCCGCAAGCTGATCCGCCTGCAATGCTACGAGGGCCTCGATGTCGCCTCCGCGGTCTACGAATGGAACTATGCCGGGCAGATGATGGCGATCCGCCTCGCCGAGGCCGGCGGCGGCATGACCCGCCAGGGGCTCGAGGAGGATGTCTTCTCCGACCGCTACCTCGTCAAGCGGCCGCTGCTGCAGGCGCTCGAGCCCATGCCGGAAGGGGCGCCGGTGCTGCTGATCGACGAGCTCGACCGCACCGATGAAGCCTTCGAGGCCTTCCTGCTCGAAATCCTCTCCGACTATCAGGTGACGATCCCCGAGCTCGGCACCATCAAGGCGGCGCATCCGCCGATCGTCATCATCACCTCGAACCGGACGCGCGAGATCCACGACGCCCTGAAGCGCCGCTGCCTCTACCACTGGATCGACTATCCGGATGCCGAGCGCGAGCGGAAGATCGTCGCCGCCAAGGCGCCCGGCGCGCCCGCCGCCCTGACGCGCGAACTCGTTGCCTTCGTCCAGAAGATCCGCCGCGAGGACGTGTTCAAGTCACCCGGCGTCGCCGAGACGCTCGACTGGGCCACGGCCCTGACCGAGCTCGACGCGGTGGCGCTCGACCCCGAGACGGTCGACAACACGCTCGGCGTCCTGCTCAAATATCAGGACGACATCGCCCGGATGGCGGGCTCGCGCACCAAGGCCCTCATCGACGAGGTGAGGGCGGAGCTCAGCCTCGCATGACGGCGGTGACGGAAGCGGGCGGGTTCGTTCCCGAGCCTCCGGGGCTCGCGCCGGGCCGCGATTGCGGCAGTTGCACGCTCTGCTGCAAGGTGTTCCGCATCGTCGAGGTCGACAAGCCGTCGGGCCAGTGGTGCCGCCATGTCGTCCAGGGGCGGGGCTGCGGCATCCACGAGACGCGGCCGGACGTCTGTCGTCATTTCTTCTGCTTCTGGCGGCAGAACGCCACGCTCGGTCCCGACTGGAAACCGGAGCGCTCGAAATTCGTGCTCTACCGCGAGATGAAGGGCAAAAGGCTCGTCGTGGCGAGCGACCCCTCCGCCCCGGCGGCCTGGCGCCGGCAGCCCTACTACGATGCGTTCAAGCATTGGGCACGGCGCGACGCGGCGAAGAACCACCAGATCCTGGTTTTCAACGGCAAGCGGGCAACCGCTGTGCTGCCCGACCGCGACCTCGATCTCGGCATCGTCGAGGTCGGCGACGAGATCATCTATCATGTGGTCTCGGGCCGCATCGAGGTCGAACATCGGCGGCGATCTCCTCCGCCCCTGCCGAACGGAGACGGTGTCCCGGACTCGATCCAGGGTGGCTGAAGATCGTGATCGATCGTCGGCGGTGTCCCTTTCGCCGATTGCCCTCGCCGGGCCCTGGCAAGTGCCGCTGTCTCGTCTAGTTTGACAGGGTCTTGTGCCTTCATTCCCGGCTGTGGAGAGATCGATGCGGTCCGAAGCGACGAGCGCGCCCCTGGCGCTGGACGACGATACGCTCGCCTTCGCCCGTTCGGTCTTCGATCACGTCCGCTCCGGCCACACGGTCGAAATAGCCGCGCTGCTCGACATGAGCCTGCCCGCCAATCTCATGAACCACAAGGGCGACAGCCTGCTGATGCTGGCCGCTCGCCACGGCCATCTCGATCTCGCCCGGCTGCTGCTCGATCATGGCGGCGACACCGAACTCGGCAACGGTCGCGGCCAGACGCCATTGGCGGCGGCGGCCTTCAAGGGGGATCTCGCCATGGTGCGGCTGCTCATCGATCGCGGTGCTGACGTCGATGGTCGCGGGCATGACGGCAAGACGGCGCTGATGGTCGCCGCCATGTTCAACCGTTTCGAGATCGTCGACCTGTTGCTCGCGAAAGGCGCCGATGCCGGCGCGCGCGATGCCGCGGGCATCACGGCTCAGACGGCGGCCGAGCTCCTGAACACGCCGGATACCGCCGAGCAGCTCGCCCGCACGGCACAAGGGTGAGGCTGCGCGCGACGGTGGACAGGGCGCCGGCAATCTGCAAGGACGGATGACGCAAGCCCGAGGTTCCGGCGACGTGCGTTTCAGGATCGAGTCATGGAGGCGTCCCGGCCTGAGCAAGCTTTTCCAAGCTTGCTCAGGCTCGAAATGTCCAGCAGCGTCGATTTTGCTTACCATGAGCAAACTCAATCGTGGCGGAAGCCACGCGAGGCCGTTTAGGCATCGTGCGCCCCGGCAAGGCTCCGCCCTATGATTGACCCCGCCGCATCGGCCGCATTGCCGGACGATGAGCGCCACCGCCTGGCGGTGCTCGACAGTTATGCCATTCTCGATACCCCGCCCGAGGCGGGCTATGACGACATCGTCCAGCTTGCGAGCCAGATCTGCCAGGCGCCGATCGCGCTCGTCAGCCTCCTCGCGGAAGACCGGCAATGGTTCAAGGCACGCTTCGGCTTGGACGTGTCCGAAACGCCGCTCGGCCAGTCGGTCTGCGTCCATGCCCTGCGCCGGACCGGCCTGACAATCATCCCCGACCTGACGATGGACGAGCGCACCCGCCGAAACGACTTCGTGCGCGGCGAGGCGCATCTGCGCTTCTACGCCGGCGCCCGCCTGGAGACGCCTGAAGGGGTGGCGCTCGGCACTCTCTGCGTGCTCGACAAGGCGCCGCGCCCGGATGGCCTGACGGAAGCGCAGCAGGCGAGCCTGACGATCCTGGCCCGCCAGGTGATGACGCGGCTCGAACTGCGCCGCACGACGGCCGAGCGCGAGGCGGCGTTGGCAAGCCTGCGCGAGGCCGAGACCCGGCACCGCCAGATCCTCGACAGCGCCCGCGACTACGCGATCGTCACCCTCGATCTAAATGGCCTGGTGACGAGCTGGAACATGGGGGCCGAACTGATCCTCGGCTGGAGCGAGGCCGAGATTGTGGGCCGGTCGGGCCGGCTGTTCTTCACCCCCGAGGACGATGCGCAGGGCGTTCTCGAAACGGAGATGCGCAGCGCCCGCGACATCGGCCGCGGCAACGACGAACGCTGGCATCGGCGCAAGGACGAGTCGCGCTTCTGGACCAGTGGCGAGATGATGCCGCTTCTCTCGGCCACGGGCGACCATGTCGGCTATCTCAAGATCCTGCGCGATCGGACCGCGGCTCGCCGCGACCTGGCCGCGCTTTACGAAAGCCGCGAACTCGCGAGCTCGCTCATCGAGGTCAGCCCGCAGATCGTCTGGTTCGGCGACGCGCAAGGCAACGTCACCTATTGCAACGCCTTCTGGTACGATTACACGGGCCTGACGCCGGACGCGACGGTCCGGGACGGCTGGAGCCGCGTCATCCGTCCCGACCGACGCGATGCGGTGCTGGCGGTCCGCGCGGAGGCGGTCGCCGCAGCCAGTCCCTACGAGGTCGAGATGCCGCTGCGCCGCGCCGGCGACGGCCGCTACCGCTGGTTTCTGGCCCGCGGCAAGCCGGTGACGGACGAGGCCGGTCGGGTGACCCGCTGGATCGGCATCGCCATCGATATCGACGCCCGCAAGCGCGCCGAGACCCGGCAGGCCGCCATCGCGGAACTCGGCGATCGGCTGCGCCGCCTGACGGATGCGGCGGAGATCACGCATGCGGCGGCCGAGGTCATGGGCCGCTTCTTCGAGGTCAGCCGCGCCGGCTACGGCACGCTGGACCGCGCCGGGGAGACGGCGCTGATCGGCCGGGACTGGACCCTGCCGGGCGTGACCAGCCTCGCCGGCCTGCTGCGGTTCAAGGATTTCGGCCCGTTCGTCGACGACCTCGACCGCGGCGAGACCGTCGTCGTGGCCGACGCGACGCGCGATCCGCGGACGAAATCCGTCTCAGCCGTCCTGGCTGCCGTCGATGCCAGGAGCTTCATCGCCATGCCGTTCCAGGAGGGCGGCCGGACGGTGGCCGGCTTCTTTCTGAGCGACGGGGCGGCGCGCGACTGGTCGGAGGCGGACGTCAAGTTCGTCGAGGATGTCGCCGAGCGCACCCGCGTCGCCGTCGAGCGGGTCCGCGCCGAGGCACAACTCCAGGCGCTCGCCGCCTCGCTCGAGACCCAGGTGGAAGAGCGCACCCGCGAACGCGACCGGGTCTGGACCAATTCGCGCGACCTCCTCGTCGTCATCGGCGTCGACGGAATCTTCCGCGCCGTCAATCCGGCCTGGACCGCGATCCTGGGATATCGGCCCAACGAGGTCGTCGGCCGCAGCTTCCACGATTTCATTTTGCCGGAGGATGCGGAACGCACCCGGCAGAGCCTCGACGAGCTCGCGGCCGTACGCGGCACCGCCACCTTCGAAAACCGCTACCGCCACAAGGACGGGACGCCGCGCTGGATCTCCTGGTATCGGTTGCGCGAAGGCCGGCTGATCTACGCCTATGGCCGCGACGTCACGGGCCATAAGCAGCAGTCCGAAGCCCTGCGCCACGCCGAGGAGCAGCTCCGCCAATCGCAGAAGATGGAGGCCGTCGGCCAGCTCACCGGCGGCATCGCGCATGATTTCAACAACCTCCTGACCGGCATCATGGGCGCGCTCGACCTCGTGCGTCGCCGCCTGGCGCAGGGGCGAAGCGAAGAGGTCGACCGCTACATCGGCACCGCGATGACCTCGGCGAGCCGCGCCGCCGCCCTGACCCATCGCCTGCTGGCCTTCTCCCGGCGCCAGCCGCTCGACCCCAAGCCCGTCGACGCCAACCGCCTCGTCGCCGCCATGGAAGACCTGCTGCGGCGCACCCTCGGCGAAGCCATCACGCTCGACATCGTGCTGGCGCCGGACGCCTGCCCGGCGCTGTGCGATCCCCACCAGCTCGAAAACGCCCTGCTCAACCTCGTCATCAACGCCCGCGACGCCATGCCGGACGGCGGCCGCCTGATCATCGAGACCCACAGCGTCGGGCTCGACGCCGGGACGGCGCGGGACGTCGCTCCCGGCCGCTATCTTCGCGTCGCCGTCACCGATACCGGCTTCGGCATGCCGCCGGATGTGATGGCGCGGGCCTTCGACCCGTTCTTCACCACCAAGCCGATCGGCCAGGGGACCGGGCTCGGCCTGTCGATGATCTACGGCTTCCTCAAGCAATCGGAGGGCCACGTCCGCATGACGAGCGAGGTCGGCCGGGGCACGACCGTCACCATGTTCCTGCCGCGTGCCGAAACGGATGCGGTCGCCGAACCGGCCGCGGCCACGACAACTCCCGCACAGCGCGCCGGCGTGGGCGAGACGGTGCTCGTCGTCGAGGACGAAGCCGCGGTCCGCGACCTCGTCGTTGAGGTGCTGAGCGATCTCGGCTACCGGGCGATCGAGGCACCCGACGGCCCCTCCGGCCTACGGCTGCTGCAATCTTGCGAGCGCATCGACCTCATCGTCACCGATGTGGGCCTGCCGGGGCTGAACGGCCGCCAGCTCGTCGACCAGGCCCGCCTCACGCGTCCCGGGCTGAAGGTCCTGTTCATAACGGGTTATGCCGAGACCGCGACGTTCGGGACCGGCCGCCTCGACCCCGGCATGCAGATGATCACCAAGCCCTTCGCGATCGACGCACTGGCGGCGCGCATCCGGGCGATGATCGAGGCGCCGTGAGACAGTTTGCGTCAGCGTGGTTGCTTGCGGGACGCGCAACTGGCTGCCGATTGCCCCTATTCCGACCCCGTGACGACATAGTCGCGGCCGTTGAGATTGCAGTCGCTGCCGTCCGACGATGAGAAATATAGCCAACCCTTCCAGAACGAGAATCGACCCCCGCCGTCCCGGCGTATGGTCTCGTGCAAACTCTCCCCGGGCCCGAGAAAGCGGTCCCCCTCCCGCACCTCCAAAGCCATATCGGGCTTGATGCGCGCCTCGAAGCGGGGAGGAAGTTTCGCCATGAAGCAAAGATCTCCCTCTTGTTTGAAAGGTCTGATCAGCGGCCCCACGACGGGTTCCGCGGACCTGACGGTCTCGATCCGGCGATCGATCCGGCCGACCATCGCCGACAGGGTTCGCGCCCTGATCTCGTCGATCCGCAGGAGCTCCTGGACGTCGGCGACAGGGCTGCCCCTGCGGGCGATCGTGTAGGAGACCAATATGTCGCCGATCGTCTGGCCCGATTCCGGCGACCAGCAGCGCATCGAGGAGAGCTCGACGCCGTCGAACTCGGCCGCCGCCGTGGCGATCGCCAGGCTCAGGTTCACGTCGAGCGCGTGCCAGTGGACATCGTGGCCTTCGCTATGAAGACCCTCGAGCAGGCGCGACGCGAAGCCCGGGATGGTCTCGATCCCCGATCCCGCGCAAAAGTCATCGGACCAGCCGAGCGTGAACAAGGCGGTGTGTTCGCGGGACGGGAAATCGGCGCCGTCCGCATGACCGAGAAAATCGTCGACCAGATGATGCAGCGGAGGCAGCCGCCGGCCCCGGTCGGGACAATAGAGATAGTGCGGCAGCGAGATGACGACCGTGGCGCCGACCCGGACCAGGCGATGCCACTGCCGGAGCGTACCGATCGGGTCGGGACAACGTTCGAGGACGTTGTGGGCGATCAGAAAATCGGCCCCGCCGGGGAAATCCGTGGGGATCGCGGACATGGGCCGGGACGGGACGACCTCCGAGCTGAAAAGCTTTTCGACCTCCGCGTCGCTCCGCAGATCGTAGTAGCGCGCCACGGCACCTGCCGGCAGCCGCTGCGGAAACGCCCCCGCGCCGATCTCGAACCCCTCGCCTTTCAGAACCTCCGCAACGAAGGCGGTTCTGATGTCGTCCCGCCGCTCGAACCTCGACATATCGGACCTCCTGGTTCGCCACCCATCGCGAATTCCATCGGCGATGACAACACCCTGCGCCGCCGCATGGAGCGCATGTCTCGCGGACCGGCCGACCCGCGCCGCGTGACCTTGTCGCTCCGATGCTTTCCTTGCCGCCGCTCTTGCCTTAAGGGGTGGCTGAGGCCGCCTCGGCGGCGGGCAAGCCAGGTATCATGACGCGCGCGACCGACGTTGCCTCGGGCAAGACCCATACGGACGAGAACTTCCCCGTCGCCTCGCATCTGATCGCCGCGCGGCACCGCCCCGCCGTAATGGCCTTCTACCATTTCGTCCGGGCTGCCGACGACGTGGCCGACCACGCCACCCTGACGCAGGCGCAGAAGCTCGACTACCTCGACCGCCTCGAAGCGAGCCTGCTGGGCCGCAGCGCGAGCGAGCCGGTCGCAGAGCCGCTGCGGGCGGTGCTGGCGCAGCGCAAGCTCCCGCCGCGCCATGCGCTCGATCTCCTGAGCGCCTTCCGGCTCGACGTCACCAAAAACCGCACGGCCGACTGGGCCGACCTCATCCGCTACTGCAGCCTCTCCGCCATGCCGGTCGGCCGCTACGTGCTCGATGTCCACGGCGAGAGCCAGGCGACGTGGCCGGCCTCGGACGCTGTCTGCGCGGCGCTGCAGATCGTCAATCACCTGCAGGACTGCGGCAGGGACTTCCGCGCCCTCGACCGGGTCTATATCCCCGACGACGCGCTCGCCGCGGCCGGCCTCGACGCCTCCGCGCTCGGCGCTTCGAGAGCCTCCCCGGCCCTGCGCGGCCTCGTTCGCGACCTCGCCATCCGCACCCGCGGGCTGCTCGCCGAGGGCGCGACCCTGCCGCGCCAGGTGAGGGATTTTCGCCTCGGCCTCGAAACGGCGGTGATTATCGACCTCTGCCGCCATCTCACGCATGTGCTCGAAACGCATGATCCGCTGAGCCAGCGCGTGCATCACGGCAAGCTCGCCGTCCTGCGCATCGCCATAGGCAGCATGGCCACGACGACACTCGGGCGCCTGCTGCGGCCGCGGCCCCCGGCGTCGGTCGCCGGAGCGCGCCGGGCGTGAGCGCGGCGGCGCAACGCCACAACGCGGCCACGACCCCGGGCGAGACGGGCGACGCACCCGCCGCGCAGCAGGCGGCGGGCTCCTCCTTTTATGCCGGGATGCGGGTGCTGCCGAAGCCGCAGCGCGAGGCCATGTACGCGGTCTATGCCTTCTGCCGCGCCGTCGACGACGTCGCCGACGAGGGCGGCACGCGCCCGGAGCGGCAAGCCGGGCTCGATCGCTGGCGGGACGACATCGAGGCGCTCTACGCCGGCGAGCCGGCCGGCGCAGCCGAGCCTCTTGCGGCGCCGGTCAGGCGGTTCGGCCTCGCGAAGGAGGATTTCCTCGCCGTCGTCGACGGCATGGCGATGGACGCGGCCGAGGACATCCGCGCGCCGGACGCCGCGACGCTCGACCTCTATTGCGATCGCGTGGCGAGCGCCGTGGGCCGGCTCTCGGTGCGCATCTTCGGCATCTCGCCGGCGCGCGGCGTCGATCTCGCGCACCACTTGGGCCGTGCGCTGCAGAAGACCAACATCCTGCGCGACATCGACGAGGATGCCGCCATGGGCCGGCTCTATCTGCCGCGCGAAGCGCTGCGCGCCGCGGGCATCGAGACGACCGATCCCGAGACGGTGATGGCCCATCCGGCGCTGGCGCAGGCCTGCGCGCCGCTGGTCGCCGAGGCGCGCGCCCATTTCGCCGCGGCGCAAGCCATCATGGCCGCCGAGCCGCGCAAGGCGACCAAGGCACCGCGGCTGATGGGCGCCGTCTATGCCCAGGTGCTCGACGCCATCGCCCGGCAGGGGTTCGACCCGCCGCGCCCTAGGGTCAAGATGTCGAAATACCGCCTGCTCCTCGCGGTGCTGCGCCACGGCATCTTCTAGAGTTATGACTCGCGGCACCGTCCATGTGATCGGCGCCGGCCTCGCCGGGATCGCGGCCGCCCTGGCGCTCGATCCAGCCCGGTATCGCATCGTGCTGCATGAGGCGGCCCGCCATGCCGGGGGACGCTGCCGCTCCTATTTCGATCCGACGCTCGGCCAGACCATCGACAACGGCAACCATCTCGTCCTGTCGGGCAACAGGGCGGTGCGCGAGCATCTGAGGATCATCGGGGCGGAGGACAAGCTCGCCGGGCCGGCCGAGGCCGCGTTCGACTTCGTCGATCTCGCGACGGGCGAGCGCTGGCGGCTGCGTCCCAACGACGGTCCCCTGCCCTGGTGGATCCTCGTCCCCGGCCGTCGCGTCCCCGGCACGCGGGCCAAGGATTATCTCGGCCTGGCGCGGCTGATGCGGGCTGGTCGCGACGCGACGGTCGCCGAGATGATGCGCTGCGAGGGCCGGCTCTACGAACGGCTATGGCATCCGCTGCTCGTGGCGGCGCTCAATACCGAGCCGAAGATCTCCTCGGCGGTCCTCGCCGGCGGGATCATCCGCGAGACGCTGGCCAAGGGCGGCGCCGCCTGCCGGCCGCTGGTGGCGATCGAGGGCCTGGCCGAGGCTTTCGTCGATCCGGCGCTGAACACGCTGGCGGGGCGCGGGGTCGAGATCCGCTTCGACCATCGGCTGCGCGGTTTCGCCCTCGCGGAGGATCGCGTCGCGGCCCTCGACTTCGGCGACGATCAGACGGCGCTCGGACCCGACGACGCCGTGATCCTCGCGGTCACGGCGCCGGTGGCGGAAATGCTCGTCCCGGGGCTCGACACGCCCCAGGAGTTCCGCTCGATCGTCAACGCGCATTTCAAGGCCGAGGCGCCGGCCGGCCAGCCGCTGCTCGTCGGCCTCGTCAACGCCACCTCCGAATGGCTGTTCAGTTTCCCGGGCCGGCTGTCGGTGACGATCAGCGATGCCGACCGCTTCCTCGAAACGCCACGCGAGGAGCTGGCGGCGCTCATCTGGCGAGAGGTCGCGGCCGCGACGGGGCTCGATCCCGCCGCGCTGCCGCCCTGGCGCATCATCAAGGAGAAGCGCGCCACCTTCGCCGCGCTGCCCCAGGAGAATGCCCGCCGCCCTGGGCCGGATACGCGCTGGCACAACCTCAAGCTCGCCGGCGACTGGACCCGGACCGGCCTGCCGGCGACGATCGAGGGCGCCCTGCGTTCGGGCAACCGCGCCGCGGCGCGGGTCTCGGACAGGGGATAGAGCATTCATCTGGTGGACTCCATGGATCGACACCCCACCCTCCGCCTCTCGCCCATCACGCTGGCTTCGGCTGCGCCGGGCACTGCCCGTTTCGCCTATGATCGGACACGGCTGCGGCCGCGCATCGTGCATCTCGGGCTCGGCGCCTTCTTCCGGGCGCATGGCGCCCTGTTCACCGAGGACGTGCTCGCCGAGGGCGGCGACTGGGGCATCGTCGGCGCCAGCCTGAAACGGCCCGACCAGCGCGACCGCCTCATGCCGCAGCACGGCATCTACACGGCGATCGAGAAAGGCCGCGACGGCGACAGGGCGCGCATCGTCGGCTGCCTGCTCGACGTCCTCGTCGGGCCGGAAAGTCCGTCCGCGCTGCTCGACCGTCTCGGCGCGCCGGAAACAGCGGTCGCGACCCTGACCGTCACCGAGAAGGGCTATTGCCACGATCCGGCCTCCGGCCGTCTCGACGCCGACCATCCCGATATAAAACACGATCTCGCCGACCCCGCGCAGCCCCGCTCAGCCTTGGGCTTCGTGGTCGAGGCGCTGGCACGGCGGCGGGCGGGCGGCCTCGCCCCCTTCACGGTCGCCGCCTGCGACAACCTGCCGGGCAACGGCATGCTGCTCGCTGGGCTGGTGCGGGACTTCGCCTCGCTGCGCGGGGATGGTCTCGCCGGCTGGATCGAGCACAACGCCGCCTTTCCGAGCAGCATGGTGGACCGGATCGTCCCGGCCGAAGCGCCGGGCGACGCCGAACACGTCGAGCGGCTGACCGGGCTCCGCGATGCCGCACCGGTCAGCCACGAGCCGTTCCGACAATGGGTGCTCGAAGACCGCTTCGTCGACGGAGCGCGGCCGCCCTGGGAACGGGCCGGCGCCCAATTCGTCACCGATGTGGCGCCCTTCGAACATGCCAAGCTGCGCATGCTCAACGGCTCGCATTCGGCGCTGGCCTATCTGGGCTACCTGGCCGGTCACGAGACCATCCTCGATGCCGTCTCGGACGAGGTCTTCGCCACGTTCGTCAGGCAGTTCTGGCGGCACGACGTGATCCCGGTGCTGCCCGAGCCGCCCGGCCTGCCGCTTGCCGGCTATGCGGAACAGTTGCTCCAACGCTACGGCAATCCGGCGATCCGCCACCGCACCTGGCAGATCGCCATGGACGGCTCGCAGAAACTGCCGCAGCGGTTGCTGTCGAGCATCCGCGACAACCTCAGGCAGAACCGTCCCTTCCCCTGCCTGGCGCTCGCCGTGGCCGGGTGGATCCGCTATGTCGCCGGTCTCGACGAGAAAGGCCAGGCCATCGACGTGCGCGATCCGCTCGCCACGCTGTTGCGCGAGCGGCTCGATGCCGCCGGATCCGACCCTGCCGCCGAGGTGCGGGCCATCATCGACGTGAAAGCGGTCTTCGGCCCGGACCTGCCGGCGGATCCGGCCTTCATCTCGGCCGTCACCGAGGCCTATGCAGACCTGCGCCGTCTCGGCGCCCGCGGCGCCGTCGCAGCCCTGGGCGCCTCCGGTTGAGGCGAGGTGGGCCACCGACCCGACTGCTCGGCTATCGCGCGAAGTCCGGGATCGGCCGTCGCGCTGCCCGCGGCGGCAGGTTGACGGCGGGCAGCGGCGCCCTACCGCGCACGAGATCCGACGCCTTCTCGCCGATCATGATGGCCGGGGCGTTGGTGTTCGACGAATTGACCCGCGGCATGATCGAGGCGTCGCAGACCCGCAAGCCATCGAGTCCGCGGAGCTTGAGCTCGGGATCGACGACCGCCATGGCATCGATGCCCATGCGGCAGGTGCCGGCCGGATGGTGATCGGTCTTGCAGGTACGATGCACATAGGCGGCGAGGTCCGCTTCGCTCGCGATCCCGGGGCCGGGCCGGCGCTCGGCCAGGATGAAGGGCTTCAGCGCATTCTGCGCCAGGATCTCGCGGGCCATGCGCAGGCCTTCGAGCGACATGGCACGGTCGTGCGGATCGTCCCAGTAGTTCGGATCGATCAGCGGATGGGCCATCGGATCGTTCGAGGTGATCCGCACGCTGCCGCGCGAGCGCGGACGCAGATAGGCGGTGTTCAGCGTCACGCCGGGATTTTTCAGCCGGTCGACGCCCGCTTCGATGCCCGAGCCGAGGCCGAGATGGAACTGGATGTCGGGCGCCGTCTCGTGCTTGTCCGCAAACCAGAAGCCGCCCGTCTCGAACAAGGTCGAGGCGACGGGGCCCGTCTTGGTGAGGATATATTGCAGCCCGGCCAGCACCGTGCGGTGCGGCTTCGCGACATTGTCGTAGGTGTGGTCGCCGGTGCATTCGGCGATCGTATAGACGTCGAGGTGATCGTGGAGATTGCTGCCGACACCCGGCAGGTCGTGCACGACGTCGACGCCGACCGCCCTGAGGTGATCGGCGGGGCCGATGCCCGACAGCATGAGGAGGCGCGGCGAATTGATGGTGCCCGCCGTCAGCAGCACCTCGCGGGTGCAGCGCAGGACTGTCCTGGTGCCAGCCTCGGCGATCTCCACGCCCACCGCCCTGCCCTTCTCGACGACGATCCGGGTGACGAGCACGCCGGACCTCACGACGAGGTTCTGGCGGTGGCGCGCGGGCTTGAGATAGGCGCTCACCGCCGAGGAGCGGCGCGCGTCGC
This sequence comes from Lichenihabitans sp., assembly GCA_965277115.1. Taxonomy (GTDB): domain Bacteria; phylum Pseudomonadota; class Alphaproteobacteria; order Rhizobiales; family Beijerinckiaceae; genus Lichenihabitans. Next base: position 526,776 of record CBDIBY010000010.1, read on the forward strand.
GCACGGTCACCTGGTAGTGGCCGACGCCCTCCTGGCGCGCGCCGTTGAAATCCGGGTTGTAAGGGATGCCGTAGTCCTGCGCGGCGCGGATGAAGGCTTCCGAGATCGGCAGCGGATTGACCGGATAGGAGACGCCGAGCGGGCCACCGGCCGCGTGATAGGCGTCGACGAGGCGCTGGTTGTCCTCGGCGCGCTTAAAATAGGGCAATACGTCGGCGTAGGACCAGCCGGCGCAGCGGTCGCGATAGGCCCAGCCGTCGTAATCCTCGGCATTGCCACGCGTATAGACCTGCGCATTGATGGAGGAACCACCGCCGATCACCTTGGCCTGGGTGTACCAGAGTACGCGGCCATCGAGATGGCGCTGCGGCACCGTCGAATAGCCCCAGCTGGCGATGCCCTTGGTCATCTTGGCGAAGCCCGCCGGCATGGCGAAATAGGGGTGACGATCGCTGCCGCCGGCTTCGAGCAGCAGGACGGAGACCGCCGAGTCCTCGGTGAGGCGCCCCGCCAAAGCGCAGCCCGACGAGCCGCCCCCGACGATGATGTAGTCGTAGTCCATAGTCCTCCCCATAGGGCCTGCCGCCAGAGGCAGGCCTTTCACTTCGCCTCGGCCGCGCGCCGAAGTGCATCGTGCATGCGTGTCTGCCATCCGGGGCCACCAGCCTTGAATGCCTCGAGCACGTCCGGATCGATCCGGAGCTTGATCTCGACCTTACGGTGCGGCTTTGGCGGTCGGCCCGGCCGCCGTATGGTCAGGGCGGCGAGTTGGTCGGGGCTGAATACGGCCGAGGCCGGCTTCATAGTCGAGAGTTGCTCGTCGGTCAGTTCCGCATTGTCCTCATCAAAAGCATGGGGATTGGACCTGGGCATAACGTCTGCGCTCCTTTCGGCTGGCGCGGCGAACCGAGATGATGTGGATTGCGTCGTCGCGGCGGGTGAAGACCACGACGTGGACCGCGCCCTCGATCAAGCCCAAGGCGACCTCTCGGACTTCGCCGTAGTCCCTGCGGGTGTCGACGCCGTAGAGCGCCGTCGCCCAATCGAAGCACTCGACGATCTCGAAGCCAAAGCCACGCAGTTCGGTGGTGGCTCGACTCTTGAAAGGATCGAAGGTGACCCTCATTTCAATTTATGTACACCCGATAATAAACCGTGCCAACCTCGGACCTCAACTCCAGGAGATTGCGACGGTGTGACTTCTCCAACATGCGGTAGGGTGGTCGATCACCGTCCCCGGAACGCCGGCGGGCGTTTCTCGCGGAAGCCGGCGACGCCCTCCTTGAGATCCTTGGTGGTCGAGACCAGCGCGCCCGCCAGGATCTCGAGCGTCGCCGACGCATCCTCGCCTTCGGCGGCGTTGATCAATTGTTTTGCAACGATGGTGGCGACCGGTCCGCGCGCCGCGATGCGGGCCGCCCAGGCTCGTGCCGCGATCATGCTGCCGCCTTTCGGCACCACCTCGTCGAGGATGCCGAGCGCAAGTGCTTGTTCGGCGGTGACGATCTCGCCCGTGAGCGCCAGGCGGCGCACCACCCGGCCGCCGAAACGCCGGACCATGCGCTGCGTGCCCGACCAGCCCGGCACCATGCCGATGCCGGTCTCCGGCAGGCCGAATTTGGTCCCCTCCTCGCCGATGCGAAAGTCCGCCGTGGCGGCGAGCTCCAGCCCGCCGCCGAGCGCGTGGCCGTTGAGCGCCGCGATCAGCGGCACCTTGAGCCGTGCCAGCGCATCAAAGGCACGGTGTCCCTGCCGCACCCAGTCCTGGCCCATGGCGATGGGATCGAGCTCGCCCCAGGCCTTGATGTCGCCACCGGCGCAGAAGGCCTTGCCCTGGCCGGTCAGGATGGCGGCACGCGCCGAGCCATCGTCGTCGATCGTCCTCGCCGCGGCAGCCAGTCCCGCGATCATTTCGGCATCGAGCGCATTGAGCTTGTCCGGGCGCGCCAGCGTGATGGTGGCGACGCCGTCCGCGACGGCGAGTTCGACGCCGGGGGTCATCGAGCGTCTCTCCTCGTCATTGCGAGCGCAGCGAAGCAATCCAGACCATTAGCGAAAACCTGGATTGCCTCGTCCCGCGACGCTCCGCTCGCGGTCCTCGCAATGACGGCTGGAGCAGACGTCGTCATGCGTCGCCCTTGAGCCTGAGCCCGAAGGGTTCCGGGCGAAACAGAACGGCCTCCATGAGCTTCGGCCGCCGCGGCACGAGCAGCGGAAATTCCGATTGGGAGAGGATGTCGCGGTCGAGGTCGACGCCCGGCGCGATCTCGGTGACGGCGACGCCCTCGGGCGTCAGCGCCATGACGCAGCGCTCGGTCACATAGGTGATCTCCTGGCCCTGCTCGATCGCCCGCCGACCCGAGAAGGAGACGTGCTCGACCTCGTCGACCAGCTTCTTCACCTTGCCCTCGCGCTCTATGACGAGCGCTCCGTCCTCGACAGCAAGCTTGGCGGCGGCGCTGAAGAAACCCGAAAAAACGATGCGTCGGGCGCGCGCCGAGATGTCGACGAAGCCGCCGGCGCCCGCCGTCACATGCGGTCGCGCGCTCAATCGCGAGACATTGACCGAGCCGGAACGGTCGATCTGCAGGAAGGACAGCAGCGAGGCATCGAAGCCGCCGCCCTGGAAATAGAGGAAATTGGTCGGCGAGGGCACGATGGCCTCGGCATTCGACGAGCAGCCGAACTGGAAGTCGAGCAGCGGCACACCGCCGACCGCGCCATGCTCGATCATCCAGGTCACCTCGCCGTGGCAGCCCTCCTCGAGGAAGATGCGCGGCACAAGCGCCGAGATGCCGAAGCCGATATTGACCGCGTCGCCCCGGCGCATCTCCTGCGCCACGCGCCGCGCGATGACCTTGCCGACGTCGAAGGGCGGGATCGCGAAGCTCGACAGGGGCCGGAAGATCTCGCCCGAAATGGCGGGTTCGTAGAGCGTGCCGGTCGTCTGCATCTGGTCGGGTGTGACCACGATGGCATCGACGAAAATGCCCGGCACCGCCACCGCGAAAGGTTTTACCGTGCCGCTCTTGGCCAGCCGCTTGACCTGGGCGATGACGATCCCGCCGTTGTTGCGCACGGCGAGCGCCTGCTCGACCGGGCCGAGATAGGCGCCCTCGTGCTCGAAGGAGAGGTTGCCGCGCTCGTCGGCGGTGGTGGCGCGGATGATCGCCACATCCGGTACGATTGCCTTGAAATAGAGCCAGTCCTCGCCCTCGAAGCTCACATGCTTGACGATGGGCTCGGCCGCAGCGCGCCCATTCATGGCGCAGCCCTGCCGCTCAGGGTCGGCGAATGTGTCGAGCCCGACCTTGGTCAGCACCCCGGGGCGCTTGGCCGCCGCCTCGCGGTGCATGTCGAACAGGATGCCGGAGGGCACGTTGTAGGCCGGGATCGCATCGGCCTCGATCATCCGCCAGATCTTCGGGGGCTCGGCCGAGGAGGGGCCTGAGGGATAGGAGCCAGCGATGATCTTCGCCAAGAGGCCGGCTCTGGCGATATGGTCGATGCCCTTGATGCCCGACATGTCGCCGGCCGCGATCGGATGCAGCGTCGTCAGGTTCTTCGGATGGCCCGAGGCCTCGAAGCGCCGGCCGATGGCGGCCAGCATCGCATCGGGGCAGCCGAGGCCCGAGGCGGCCGAGACCGTGACGATGGCGCCGTCGGGGATCAGGGCGGCGGCCTCGTCGGCTGTCATCACTCTCGGGAAAGCCATCGCTCAGAGTCCGGGTTCGACGCGCGTTTCGCGACCAGTCTCCGCCGCCTCCAGCGCGGCCAGCGCGAAGGCCAGAGAGCGGATGCCGTCCTCGGCCGAAGCCGAGACTTTCCCCTCGCCGCTGACCGCGGCCTGAAACGCCCGGATGTTGCGCAGGTAGAGGTTGCCATGGTCGAGCGGGAGTTGTTCCTCGCCGGCCGCAGTGCGCAGCGTGACCTCGCCGACCGGCTGCTGGGTCATGCAGTTCGTCGCGACGAGCGAGCCCTCGCTGCCATGCACCTCGAAGCCGGTGGTGGCGAATTTCGTCGTGAAGGCATCGTGCCACTGGGCCAGGAGACCGCTCTCGAAGCGAGCGACACCCATGATCCCGTCGGCGAGCCCCGCGGCAGCCATGCCAGACTCTTGGATCACGGCATTGACGGCGACCGGCTCCTCGCCGA
>CBDIBY010000011.1:0-2500 GCA_965277115.1 Lichenihabitans sp.
AGTGGGGAATATTGGACAATGGGCGCAAGCCTGATCCAGCCATGCCGCGTGAGTGATGACGGCCTTAGGGTTGTAAAGCTCTTTCGCACGCGACGATAATGACGGTAGCGTGAGAAGAAGCCCCGGCTAACTTCGTGCCAGCAGCCGCGGTAATACGAAGGGGGCTAGCGTTGTTCGGATTTACTGGGCGTAAAGGGCGCGTAGGCGGATAGCTAAGTCAGGGGTGAAATCCCAAGGCTCAACCTTGGAACTGCCTTTGATACTGGTTGTCTTGAGTCCGGGAGAGGTGAGTGGAACTGCGAGTGTAGAGGTGAAATTCGTAGATATTCGCAAGAACACCAGTGGCGAAGGCGGCTCACTGGCCCGGAACTGACGCTGAGGCGCGAAAGCGTGGGGAGCAAACAGGATTAGATACCCTGGTAGTCCACGCCTTAAACGATGAATGCCAGCCGTTAGGCAGTTTACTGCTCAGTGGCGCAGCTAACGCTTTAAGCATTCCGCCTGGGGAGTACGGTCGCAAGATTAAAACTCAAAGGAATTGACGGGGGCCCGCACAAGCGGTGGAGCATGTGGTTTAATTCGAAGCAACGCGCAGAACCTTACCAGCTTTTGACATGGCAGGACGGTCACCGGAGACGGTGTCCTTCCCTTCGGGGACCTGCACACAGGTGCTGCATGGCTGTCGTCAGCTCGTGTCGTGAGATGTTGGGTTAAGTCCCGCAACGAGCGCAACCCACGTCCTTAGTTGCCATCATTCAGTTGGGCACTCTAGGGAGACTGCCGGTGATAAGCCGCGAGGAAGGTGTGGATGACGTCAAGTCCTCATGGCCCTTACGGGCTGGGCTACACACGTGCTACAATGGCGGTGACAGAGGGACGCGGAGCCGCGAGGCCGAGCCAATCTCGAAAATCCGTCTCAGTTCGGATTGCACTCTGCAACTCGAGTGCATGAAGTTGGAATCGCTAGTAATCGCAGATCAGCACGCTGCGGTGAATACGTTCCCGGGCCTTGTACACACCGCCCGTCACACCATGGGAGTTGGTTCTACCCGAAGGCGTTTCGCCAACTCAGCAATGAGAAGCAGGCGACCACGGTAGGGTCAGCGACTGGGGTGAAGTCGTAACAAGGTAGCCGTAGGGGAACCTGCGGCTGGATCACCTCCTTTCTAAGGATGTCGGGGATCAGAGGACAGGGATCGGGGATCAGCAATGATCGTTGTATCCTCCACTCTCTCGCTGACGCTTAGATCAAGGACCCGACATCACGGGTCCATTTGGCGGGACGTCGCCGCCTTCGTTTCTCTTTCTTCCTTGCGGACAGGTCCAGTGATCGATCGACGGTGATCAGTGACCGGAGGGGCTCGATCGATCGGGCTTCGTTCTGATCACTGGCGACTGATCGCTGATCACTGCCCTGGGCTTGTAGCTCAGTTGGTTAGAGCGCGCGCTTGATAAGCGTGAGGTCGGACGTTCAAGTCGTCCCAGGCCCACCATCGGTGATCGGCTGACAGTGATCAGTGATCAGAGGGGCAATAGCTCAGTTGGGAGAGCGCGTGCTTTGCAAGCATGAGGTCGTCGGTTCGATCCCGTCTTGCTCCACCAGGCGCAGCGTCTTCTGATGACTGACATCTGATCACTGGTACGGGGAGCGCGTGCTTTTGCAAGCATGAGGTCGAGGGTTTCGATCCCGTCTGGCCCTGCCAGGATCGGGGATCGGGCGGTCGCACAGATCGCATCTTGATACCTGAGCTCTGGTATGTCCGCATTGAATAGGAATTCGCCGTCCGGCTTGTCCGGTCTGGCGCATGGCCTGACCTTCGGGTCTGGTCTGTTGTTTTGCATCGTGAAGAGGGAATGTATCCGATCGCCTGATCGGGGTCTGTCGTGGGGTTTCGGCTCCGAGGCGGAGCCTTGTTGGGCGAGCATCCTAGTCGTATCCGTCCCGCGAGGGTCGGATCAGTGACCGTCGGCATGACCGCGGGCGGTCTCGGATATGTTTGAAGCAAGCATAGGTCTTTTGGCTCCGCCTTTGGCGGAGCGTGTCAGTTATCGATGATCAGTGATCGGTGATCAGATTTGTTCTGATCATGGGTTGTCTGCGTTGTTGGTGACTGACGAGAGTTACGTCGGGGGTTTTGTGAACAATGTTCGGCGATCAGACGAGGTCTGATCGCTGATGATTGATCACTGATCACTGACGATGAGAGCGATCAAGTGTCATAAGGGTATCTGGTGGATGCCTTGGCGCTGAGAGGCGATGAAGGACGTGGTACGCTGCGATAAGCTGTGGGGAGCCGCGAACAGGCTTTGATCCATGGATTTCCGAATGGGGAAACCCACTTCCAGTGATCAGTAATCAGGGATCAGTTATCAGGGGCAACTCTGGTGACCGATTGCTGTTTACTGGTCACTGATACGAAGTATTTATGACTGAATACATAGGTCATAAAAGCTAACCCGGGGAACTGAAACATCTAAGTACCCGGAGGAAAGGACATCA
>CBDIBY010000011.1:7500-1370823 GCA_965277115.1 Lichenihabitans sp.
CCGGCGACGACGAAGCGCTCGAGCGAAGCCCGACGCAGGATGCCGTCCAGCAGGACCCCGGCTGCGTTGGCGAGTGCTCGTCCACCCTCTATGCGCCCGGCTTCCGCCGATTGGCCGTTCTTTGCGTAATGCTCGTTCACCCGGGCCTCGCGAGGATCGCCGGGACCCGTGGAGCTGTGGCAGACCACGCTGAGACCGGACTCCAGCAGTTCGACGGCTTTCCGGGTCGCCACTCCCGCATGCTTCCCGTCCGCGCCCTCCTGGATGAGAGCCAGCGGATCGAGGGCGACGTCGGCGAAACCAGCATTCAGGGCCGCCTTGATCTGCGCCCCCGTTGCCGGGGAGCAGCTTCCGGATACCACCAGGATGCGGTCCACCGGGCCGGCCGCCATCCGGGGCGGTTCGGACGGGAGCCGGCCACCGGTCCTCCAGGACGCCACCAAGGCGTATTCGACACCGGACGAGCCCAGGACGAAGAGCGGGCTTCGTCGCCCGGCCATGCGTTCGAGAAGCGCTCCGACACGGGGTTCCGCCGTCTCGCTGAGGAGATCGATGAGGAGCGCGTCGGGTCCCGTCGAGAGGAGCGCGTCCAGGGCCGCCGTTCCCCCATCCTCGCCGTCAGCGTGGGGCGCGGAAAGGAGGGCGATGCCTTGGCTCGTCTGGGCACCGATGTGCCGCCGCATGTCGGCCTCGCGCATCGGCGTCGTCGGATGCACGCTCATCGTGGGATGGCGGTCGATGCGGTGGACGGTCCCGTCGACGTTGTGGCGCGCGAACAGCGTTCCGAACAGAGAGTAGCGGCCGAGCTTGGGGGCGCCGACGACGATAGGGATCGTTCCCTTGCCCAACCCCGCACGAGCGAGGTCCATGACCTTGCCGAAGCTGCCGATCGTCGGCGAAGAGTCGAAGGTCGAGCAGACCTTGTAGTGGAGGATCGGGGCGCCGGTCCGAACGAGAGCACCGAGCGCAGGCGGGATCACCGCCTCCATCTCGGCGGGCGTGAGGGAGCGGCTGTTGCCGGCGATGCCGACCGCCTCCAGGCCCTCGAAGCGGGCCAGGACCTCGGGCGACGGCACATCGACGAAAAGGACGGTCCTGAGCCCGGAGGCGGCCAGCACTTCCAAGGCGTCCGTCGAGCCGGTGAAGTCGTCGCCGTAGAAGGCGATCAGCGGCGCATCGGCCATGGCATCACCCCTTCGCCCTGGGTGCGAACGCATCGAGGGCGTTGCGGAGCGCCGGCCGGCTTTCGGCGTAACGCTCCAGCGGAACGCCTTCCACCGCCGCCTCCCAGGCTTCGAGCAGGCTCCGCACGCCAGCCTTCGGCCCTGATGGATGGCCGATAATGCCGCCGCCCGCGAGATAGATGAGGTCCGTGCTCTGCAGCGCCGCGTAGGTGTCGGGCGGCTGCTCCGCCGTCTGGCCGGACGAGAACACGGGCATGATCGGCCGCGTGCCGGCGAACCGGGTCATACAGGCCCGCGCCGAGGCCACGACGCTGTCGTCCGGCTCCCAGAACTTGCTCCTGATACCGTTGACGTGGAGCTGGTCGACGCCCGCCAGCCGCCACAGCTTCTGGTAGGCGACATAGTCCATGCCCAGCGACGGCGCGCGGTTGAACATGCCGAAGCCGTTGCGGTGCCCATGGATCGGAACGGTCGCGTGGCGACGGAGCGCGGTCACCGCCGCCGGGCCGGTCCAGTTGACGCTCACCATGACACAGGTGCCACCCTCCCTCACCACCATGTCGTGGTGTCGGCGCATGGCATCGACCTCGTCGGAGATGTTGAAGGCCACCATCACCTTGCGGCCCATCCGGTCGGCGTGCCGATTGACGACCTTCATCACCGCCTTCACCCGCGCTTCGAGCGGCGCGTAGGGCGGGTCGCCCATCAGTTCGTCGTCCTTGATGAAGTCGATGTCCGCCTGGCAGAGCGTGTCGACGAGCGCCGCCGTGTCCTCGGGCGACAGGCCGATCGAGGGCTTGACGATGGTGCCTACCATCGGACGCCCGTGCACGTTCGCGACCTCGCGCGTGCCCGACGCACCGAAGGCCGGCCCTGGGAATTCCTGGGCGTAGTCGTCGGGCAGATCGACGTCGAGCACTCTGAGGCCGGTGAGTTCCCCCAGCTCGAACAGGTTGCCGGCCACCGTGGCATAGAGGTTCGGCAGGTTCGGGCCGACGTTGTGGATCGGGAAGCTGACGTCCACGATGCCACGGTGGTAGGGGCCTTTTATCCCCTTGCGATCCGCGAAGGCGCTGGGCAGCGAGGGTGTCTCGACGTCCTCCAGCGGCTCGATGCGGACCACGCGCGCCCGGGCCCGCTCCTTGAGGTCGGCGGTCTCGCCCGGCAGCGTGATGAAGGTGCCGCAAGACTGCTCCCCGGCGATCACCTCGGCCGCTTTCTCCAGGGGCGCGTAGGTCTCGACCAGGTAGCGGGCGGTGAAGTCGCGGCGTGCGGGCACGTCCATCTCAGGCGGCCCTGCAGGTGATGCCGCCATCCACCGGTAGGCAGACGCCTGTGACGTAGTTCGCCTCGTCGGATGCCAGGAACACGGCGGCGGCCGCGATGTCCCATCCCGTGCCCATGCGACCCATCGGACAAGCCTCGTGGCGGGCTTTCACCATTGCCTCGACGTCGGCATACTGGCCGCCGATCTGCTGGTAGATCAGCGGCGTGTTCATCAGGCCCGGCATGATGGCGTTCGCCCGGATGCCTTGCTTGGCGTATTGCAGGGCGAGCCCCACGGTGAACTGGTTCACCCCAGCCTTGGCGGCGTAATAGGCCGAATAGGGGTAGCCCGTGTAGCGAACGGCCGCCATCGACGAGATGTTGACGATAGCCCCCTTGCTTTGGCGGATCATCGCAGGCAGGGCGTGCTTGCAGGTCAGGAAGGCGCTCTTCAGGTTCACGTCGAGAACGATGTCCCACTGTTCCTCCGTTAGCTCGACGGGGCCGCCCATGATCGTTGTGCCCACGTTGTTGTGTAGGACGTCGATGCGGCCGTGCCTCGCCAGCACCTCGTCCACGACGGCTTCGACCTCGCCCGAATCGGTGACGTTCGCCGCCATGGCCGTGCAGCGGCCGCCCAGATCGGCGACGATGGCAGCCGTCGCCTCCGCCGCCGAAAGCTCCCGGTCGACGGCGATCACGGCGGCGCCTTCCTGGGCGTAGGCCACCGACGTCGCCTTGCCGTTGCCCCAGCCCTCGCCGACGCTGCCGCCGCCGAACAGCAGGATGACCTTCCCTTCGAGGCGTCGGCCCTTGGGCGGGATCCGGGGATCCGAGGCGGTCGCGGGTTGCAGTACGGTCATGAAACTTTCCAAATCCAAGCAAGGCACGGCCATCGAGCGGCCGGTGATGTCGTCGAGGTGCCCGAAGGGTCAGTCCTCGCAGAAGGCGAGCGGCCTGATCGGCGAGCCGGAACCCTCCTTGATCTTGAGGGGCGTCGCCACGAACAGGCTGCGCAGCGAGAGCTTGTCGAGGTTCGTTAGCATCTCCATGATGAGGATGCCGTTCGGGAGCCAATGCGTGGTGTGGCCGGTGGTCTCCAACCCTTTGCCATCGACCACGGCCATGTCGCAGGCGACCGTGTCGCAGCCGATCGCCCGGATGCCGCGCTCCTTGAAGTGGACGATGGCGGCCTCCTCGATGCCGGGCGAGTTCTTCACGAACCACGTGCTCCGGCTGTCGAGACGCCAAAAGCGCTGCATCCAGCCGAAATTGACGAGGGCGATCTCACCTTCCCCGACCTGGACGTCTTTCTCGGCCTCGTAGGCCTTGACCATGTCGAGGGTCAGGAGTTCGCCGGGCTGGAGGTTCTTGTCGGCGAAGTCGTAGAGGACCGCCGGAGCGATGAGCTTGTCGGCCGGGAACCGGTCGATGGTCTGGTCCATCATCGAAGTGTGGAAGTGCGGGGGCGCATCGACATGCGTGCCCGTGTGCTCCGAGATCATCAGGAGCTGGCAATAATAGCCGTCGCGCTCTTTCTCGCGCGCCTTGTCGATGACGAGCGGCGGATGCAACGGCCAGTTCGGGATGCCGCGTTCCAGCGTCGGCGACAGGTCGACGACCCGCATGGACCGGAGCATGGCGCCGAGCTGGGCGGCCTGGCCGGGCTGGTTCGTGGCCGCGGTCTGCATGGACATGGCGTTCTCCTTTTCCTTACGTGTCGCTTCAGCTTCAGCCGGCGTTGGCCCGCGCTCCCCGGCTGCGCATGTCCGCGTAGACGGCGAACAGCAGCACGAGGCCGACCGTGATGGACTGGTAGGCGGACGGCAGGTTCATCAGGCTCATGCCGTTGGCGAGACTCTCCATGAGGATCGCGCCGAGCGCGGCCCCCATCACGGTACCCCGGCCGCCCATCAGGCTCGTCCCGCCGATCACGGCGGCGGCGATGACGTTGAGTTCGAGGCCGACCTCCGCGCCGGGCGGGGCGCTGTCGAGCCGCGCCACCAGCACCAGTCCGGCGACGCCGTAGAGCAGACCCATGCCGAGGAGCACCAGGATGCCATGGAGGCGAAGGTTGACGCCGGCCAGCTCGGCCGCCTGGCGGTTGCCGCCGATGGCGTAGAGGCGACGCCCGAAGGCCGTGTAGCGCAGCACGAAGCTCGTCACCGCGATCACCGCCAGCACGATGGCGACCGGCAGCGGCAGGCCCCGGTAGCTGACCGTGGTGGCGACGGCCCCGGCCAAAACGATGGCCCCCAGCGTCACGGGCAACCCGACCGTCGAGGCGAACGGCGCCGGGATGCCAGCCGACAGGCGGGCCCGCCACTCGCGAACCTGGAGGGCCGCAAAAGCCGCCCACAAAGCCGTAGGCAGCAGGATGCTCCAGAGGGTCGACAGGCTGGTGTCGGAGATGACGAGAAGACTCTCGTTGGGCGAGATGGTCTGGCTGTCGGTCAGCACCAGGGAAATGCCCCGGATGGCGAGCAGGCTCGACAGGGTGACGATGAAGGCGGGCACGCCCAGCCAGGCGACCCAGAGCGCGTGCCAAGCGCCGATCAACAGCCCGACGGCCAGGACTGTCGCCACGGTCTCCCAAAAGGAGAACCCGTAAGTCGCGCTGACCATGGCGGCGATCACCGCCGCGAAGGAGACGGTGGCCCCGATGGACAGGTCGATGAAGCCGGGGATCATGACGAGCACGATGCCGGCGGCCAGGATGGCGGTGATGGCGACCTGGCCGCTGAGGTTGGTCAGGTTGCGGGCGCTCAGGAACACGCCGCCGGTCAGGACCTGGAACACGACCGCGACCAGGATCAGGATGCCGACCAGGCCGAAGGACCGGAGCTGCGCACCGGAGATGCCCAGCACGGAACGGGGAGCCGTCGCGGCGGGCCGGGACGCGGCCGGCAGGCGTTCGGTGGTCATGCTCATGCGTGCACCTCCTCTCCGGTCGCGTGGAGCATCGCCGTCTCCTCGTCGATCGCGGACCTGGGCCACTGTCCGGCGACGCGCCCGGCGTGCATGACCAGGACGCTGTCGGCCATGCCCAGCACCTCCGGCAGGTCGGTCGAGATGAGGATCACGGCCTTGCCGGCCCAGGCGACCTCGTTGATGAGTTGATAGATCTCGATGCGGGCGTTCACGTCGACCCCGCGCGTCGGTTCCTCGAAGACGAAGGCCTGCGGCTCCGCCAGCATCCACTTGGCGGCCACCACCTTCTGCTGGTTGCCGCCGCTGAGCGACGAGATCGGCTCCTCAACGGAGGCGCACTTCACCTTGAGCGAGTCGACGTAATGCCGGACGCTGCGCAATTCCGCGCCTCGGTCGATCATACCCAGGGCGGTCATCTTCCCGAGGGCCGCCAGGGTCAGGTTCGAGGACACCGGCATGCCGAGGACGAGGCCGTCGCGCTTGCGGTCGCTGGGCATGTAGGCGACACCGGCCTTGATGGCGCCGCCCGGCCGGCGGGCGTCCACCGCTCTCCCGCCCACCCGCATCGTGCCCGTCACGGTTCCGCGGTGCACGCCGAAGAAGGATTGGGCGAGGTCCGAGGCGCCGGAACCGATCAGCCCATAGACGCCCAGAACCTCCCCGGCCTTCACCGACAGGTCCAAGGGCCGGACGAGGTCCGGCCGGCCCGCGACGGGATTCTGGACCCCCCAGCCCTCGACGGTGAAGAGGTCGGCGCCGTGGCTGGCCTGCGTCTTGGGATAGAGCTCGTCCAGATCGCGGCCGACCATGGCCTTGATGACCCGGCGCGGCGTTTCCCCGTTGCGCTCGAGGGGAAAGCCGTCGACCACGCGGCCGTCGCGCATCACGGTGACGGCGTCGGCGATGCGCTCGAACTCGGCCAGCCGATGGGAGATGTAGAGCGTTGTGACGCCATGGGCCTTGAAGTCCCGCACGCGCTCGAACAGCAGACGCGTCTCGCGCTCGGTGAGGCTGGCGGTCGGCTCGTCCAGGATCAGCACCTTGACGCCCTGCGTCATGGCGCGGGCAATGCTGACGAGTTGCTGTTCGTGCGAGCCCAGCTCCCCCATCTGGGTCAGCGGCGACACGTCGATCTGGAACATCGACATCCAGCGCGCGGTGTCGGCCCAGAGCTTGGCGCGGTCCACCATGCCGAAGCGTCGGGGCTCGCGGTTGAGGAAGAGGAAGTCAGCCACGCTCAGTTGCGGGACGACATGCAGTTCCTGCGGCACCAGGAAGACGCCGTGGGCCTCCGCGTCGCGGATGCTGCCCAGGCGTACCGGCGTGCCGTCGATGGCGACTTCGCCGGTGTAGTCCTGGTGGGTCAGCACCCCCGCAAGGATCTTGACCAGCGTCGACTTGCCGGCCCCGTTCTCGCCCGCGATGGCGTGCACGTGGCCGGTTTCGACTGCTAACGAGACGTCGCGCAAGGCGTGCGTGCCGCCATACCACTTGTCCAGTCCGGAGACGCGGATGGCTTGGATCATCGTGGGAACCCGTTCAGGGCGCATATTGCGAGAGAGGTCATTGGTCGGGACACCCGTGACGACCGCCCCGTCGATCATCGGCCCGGCATCAGGCCTTGCCGTCGAACCACCAGGGGAAGTCCTTGGCGGATTGCGCGATATTCTCCTTGGTCACGTTGAAGTTCAGGATCTTGATCCAGGGGATATCCCTCGCGCCGTTGTTGACGGTCGCGGTGGCCGCCGGCACCGGTTTTCCCGCCAGGACATCGGGCACGGCCTTGGCCGCCTCCTCGCCCATCTGGTTGAAGGCGGTGAAGTTGGACAGCGCCATCAGTCCCTGCTTGATGAGATCCTGGGCGTGGGGTTCGGCGTCGACGCCGGTGACGAAGGTCTTGCCGGCCAGCCCCTGGGCCTGAAGCGCCTGGATGGCGCCATAGGCGGTTCCGTCGTTGCCGCACAGCACGGCCACGATGTCGTTGTTGTTCCTGGTGAGCGCGTTCTCGACCTGGGCGCGGGCGGAGTCGGTTGACCAGTTCTTGTTGTACTGGTCGGAGACGAGCTTAATGTCGCCCTTGTCGATGTAGGGCTTCAGCACGTTGAGGAAGCCCTTGCGGGTCTCCACCGCGACGCTAGTGCTCTCCTCGCCGGCCGCGATGGCGTAGTTGCCCTTGGGATGGGCTTCCACGGCCGCCTTGGCGATCTTCTCGCCCATCTCCACCGCGTCGCGCCCCAGGAACAGCGCCACGTCGCCCTTGTTGATCAGGAAGTTGTAATCGATCACCGGGACGCCCGCGACCTTGGCCTTGTGCACCAGGGCGTTCGCCGCGTTGGCGTTGACCGGCGTGAGCACAAGGACATCGATACCCTGAGTCAACAGGTTCTCGACTTGGCTTGTCTGCAAGGACTCCGAGGCGTTCGAGACCTGCGCCAAAACCTGAATGCCTTCCTTTTTGGCCTCCTTCTCGAAGAAGGCCTGGTCGGCGTTCTTCCAGCGCAACTGGTCGTAGTTGGGCATGACCAGACCGACCTTGATGGTCTTGCCGGCGGCGTGCGCGGCCTTGAATCCGACCAGTGCGGCCAGGAGGCCGGCCCCGGCACCCCTGAGGACCTGCTGGCGCGTCACGCTGCTGGTCATGTCGTTGTCCTTGATACCCACGTCTCGTCCCCCTGTTGCGTTTGGTGATGCCTGGATTGGTCCCGGGTCGACCGTGTTAGGCGTCTTCCTCGACCCCTCGTCAGCCGTCCGTGCGGCCCTCGGTCCGTTCATAAAAATCGAGCGTCCGCCCGATGCCATCGATCAGCGACGTGTGCGGCAGCCCAGGCAGGAGCTCACGCATCCGGTCCTTGCCGATGGTCGCGCAGAACGGCACGGGGTCGCCTGCCACCGTGATGGCCGCCTCCGGGTAGCGGGCCCTGATCGCCGCCACCGCATCGTTGACCGTCTCCTCGCGACCCGTGGCGTTGAAGACATGCGCACCATCGAGGTCGCTCGCGAGCGCGGCGACGAAATCGGCCGCGACGTCGTCGGCATAGACCATGTCCGTCGCCCCGCTGAACCCGATGGTGTAGGCCTCGCCGCGCACGGCGGCGCGGCAGGCCATGCTGATGCCGCCCGTCAGGCCGGTCTCGCGGCCGGGTCCATAGACCACGGCCGGGCGGAAGCCGACGCTCGGCAGCCCGTCGTATTCCCGGTAGGTCCGGGCGCAGCCCTCGCAGGCCAGCTTGAAGGCTCCGTAATGCGTGTGGGGAAATGGGATATCGCCGTTGTCACGCCCGAATACGCTGACCGAACTGGTGTAGACGATCCGGCGGATGCCGAGCCGCTTGGCGGCCTCGAAGACGTTGAGGGTGCCGATCAGGTTGACCTTCGCTCCGAGGATCGGATCCTCCTGGCAGGCCGGGGTCAGCAGCCCGGCCAGGTGGACGACGGCATCGCAGCCCTCCATCGCGGTTTCGACGTCACGTCCCTGCGTCACGTCTCGGACGAGCCATTCGAGACCGTCGACGCCCGGGCCGGCGATGGCCTTGGCAGTGGAGCGGCGGTCGTTCGCGTCGAAAACGCGGACTTCGTCGCCGCGCTCCAGCAGGCGCTTGATGGTCCAGGCACCCAGGAATCCGCCGCCGCCGGTGAGGAGGACCTTCATCGCCCCCCTCCGGTCCCTTGCAGGCGAGACACGATCGCCTTGTAGCCGGAGGACAGCATGAAGCGGTCGCCGCTCACCGCAAACAGCCTAACGCCAAGCTCCTTCCAGGAGGCGACCTGACGGGCGAGATCCTCGGGATCGCTGTCGAACGTGGACGCCATGACGTCGAGGCCGCGAGCCCGGGCCTTGCGGACCATGTCCTCCTGCTTGCGGCGAACCTCGGGATGCTTCCAGTCGCCGTTCAAGCCCAGCGCCATGCTGAGGTCGAACGGCCCCATCGCCACCATGGTCAGCCCCCGGACCGCGATGATCTCGTCGTAGTTTTCGAGCCCCCTGGCGGTCTCGACCAGGACGGCGACGACGAGGTTGTCGGCGCTCCAGGCAACGTAATCGCGCCAGTCGTCGACGCCGTGCGCTGTGGCGATGACGCAGGGGCATGCGCCTCGACGTCCCTCGGGGGCGAAGCGGGCGTAGTCCACGACGGCGCGGACAGTCTCCGCATCCTCGATGTTCGGCACCATGACACCGGAGGCGCCGGCATCGAGGACTTTGAAGATATTGGTGCGCGTCGCGTCAGGGACCCGCACGACGCTGGAGGCCCCGCCTGCCGCCACGGCGCGGACCATCGCGGCGGCGCTCTCGATGCCGAAGGAGCCATGCTCCATGTCGACGATGCAGAAGTCGATCCCGCTGCGCGCCGTAAGCTCCGCGATTTCGGGCGAGTTGATCTGGCACCACGACCCGAAAGCGGTGCCTCTAGTCTCCAATGCGGTCCTGATTCGGTTCGCTTGCCTCAATGGATTCTTCCTTCATGCGATCCGCTACCGTCCTTCGGGTCCGTTTCGCGGGGCCCGCCCTCGTGCGGACTCTTCTTGCGCTCAGACGGGTCGCATCCTTCCGTCGGGATCCAGGGTGAAGCTCCGACCCCAGCCGAGGTGGGCGTCCATCCTCTGACGGGCCTGCTCGACGTCCCCGTCGCGCACGGCCTCCATGATGCCCCTGTGCTGGACCGCGTTGACCGCCAGGCGTTCAGGATGGTCGCGGTGCAGGCGACGGGACAGGCGATACATCTTGTCCCGCATCTGCCCCAGGGTGCGGATCATCTCGCCGTTGCCGTGGAAATCCGCAAAGGCCGTGTGGAAGTCGAGGTCGAGCCGGTGGTAGGTGTCCGTGTCCTGCTTCGCGGCGGAGTCTTCCTGTTCGGCAATGATCCTTTCGATCCGCGTCACTTGCGGCCGAGTCAGCCGACCGGCGAGTGTCTTCATGATGTAACCTTCGATTACAAGACGCAGCTCGTAGAATTCGATAATCTCCCGAGCAGTTACGTCAGGCAGGCGGATACCACTATTTGGCGATACCGAAATCAAACCTTCGGTACGAAGTCGCTCAAGGGCCGATCGCACTGGATTCAAACCTAATCCGAGACGATTTGCCAAGATTCGCTCGGAGAGAGCCTGCTCTATGCCCTCAGTTTTGAAAAGAAACTCCTTGATGATTACGTAGGCTTCGTCCTTTAACAGCGCCCGCGGCGCCGGGGCGACAACGGTTTCTTTTCGACCCGAGCTTGATACCATCTTCGTTACTGCGCTCCGCATAGTTCGGCTCGCATCAGTAAACATTTTGTGCCGTAACTGAACACACCTCAAACTGAAATGTCAATGCCATTTCGGTGAAATACGAGGAGTTTTGTTCGCGGGGCGTGAGGCGTCCGATTGCGTGCACCAATCGGGTCCGCGAGCGGGTCGACGTCCGGCCCGCCGCTCGCACTGTCGAGATGTTCCATCATGGCCAGCGCGTCGCGGCCCACGATCGGCGCCACGGCGGCAGCGGCATGGCACCGATCCGGACCGTCGACGCAGCGGTGGCGGCCGGGCAAATCATTACCTCCAGACGCTGCGGTCAGATGCCCGTCGGCGTCGGCATGGGATCGAGATGACGCATCAAAAGGAGACGTCCCTGGACAACCGCATCGGCCCACCCATGATCCGCCACCTCGCCGGATACCATGTGTAGGTCGATGCCGATGTCGACGACGTCGATCTGCTCGTCACCGAGCCAGATCGGGACGCAACACATAAAGAGCGGGCGAGCCTGTTCATACAAACCCAGCCACCTCTAACCACAATCACCGACATCAACAATAACTCATAGAACAACGTTCAGCTGTAATAACGACTCCACTTTAGGCTGTGCGGCACTGCTAAGGAAAAACGATGCTAGTCTCTCGGCGCGAGGCTTCGGGATGAGCGTCTGTGATGGATGTCAAGCGTGAGTTGGGCTCCAGGGACGATCCTCGCCCCATCCACGCCAGTAAGACAATGATCGCCGGGCTGAGCGGCCCGCGCTCATTGAGTCCATCGGCCTTGCGAAATCGGTCACGTAGACGGCGCCTCGACCGTCCGCAAGGCCGCGATGCCGGTGGCGAGTGCCCGCTGGAACAAGGCGAGATCGAGCCCATAGGCGACCGCTCGAAACCCTTTGCCCATATAGTCGCGGCCCCAGGCTTCGTCGGCCGCCATGATGCCGGCCGCTTTGCCGTGGCGTCGGGCTGCGGCGAGCAGACGGTCGACGGCCGCAAGATAGTCGGCATGGTCGAACTGCGCCGGAATGCCCATGAAGTTGGTGAGGTCGAAATGGCCGAGCCAGACGACATCGATCCCGTCGACCGCCGCGATCTCCTCGACGTTCTTGATGCCCTCCGCGGTCTCGACGAGTGCGATCACCATGGTCCGCTCATTGGCGATGGCGATCTTATCCGTCACGGCGCCCCCTTCGTAGTCGTCGTGCGCGACGCCGAAAGCCGCGCCGCGCCGTCCATGCGGCGGGTAGCGCGTGGCCCGCACGATCTCGCGCGCCTGGGCAGCCGTTTCCACCATCGGCACCATGATCCCCATCGCGCCCATGTCGAGGCAGCGAGCGATGAAATGGGGTTGCAGCGCTGGCACCCGCACCATCGGCACGAGATCGAGCCCGCGACAGGCGGCGAACTGGGCCTTGACGCCCTCGATGCCGAGGCCGCTATGCTCCATGTCGTAGAGGATGAAATCGGCGCCGGCCGCCTTGACGATCTGGGCGATGCCGGGCGTGAAGAATTCGAAGATCATCGTGCCGAAGGCGCAGCCCCCGTCCTTCAGTTGCTGCTTGACACCATTCCGGCGCATTGGTTCCTCCCTTGCTTGTCGATCAGCCCTGCGGTTTGTCCTGCTTGGCTTTCCAGTAAAGGTTTTCGACCTCGCCGAGGTGCCGGCGCATCGCCTCCTCGGCCGCGCCCGGGTCGCGCGCCTTGATCGCCCGGAAGATGGCGCGATGCGACTTCAGCGCACCGCGTGCCGCGCCGCGCCGCCGCAATGTCGAGGACCGCTGCTCGGTCAGCCACTCGGCGAGCGCCATATGCATTGCGAGGAAGATCGGGTTGCGCGGAATTTCGGCGAGGACGAAATGGAAGTCGACATCGGTGCGGGCGAAGGCGGCCATGTCGTCGAGTGCCGCCTCATTGCCCGCCAGGGCTTTGCGCAGCCGGACGAGGTCCTCGTCGGTCGCCCGGGTCGCGGCATGCCGCACCAGTCCCACCTCGAAGAACAGGCGAGCCTGCTGGAACTGCCGGATTCCCTCGGTCTGGTTCAACAGGTAGCGCGCCGCGCTGCCGAGTTCGCTCACGAGGCTCGCAGCCGAGGGGCTGACGACCCGGGCGCGCTCGCCGTTCTGGATGGCGATAAGGCCGGATCGCTCGAGGCTGAGCAAAGCCTCGCGCACCGCGGGACGGCCGACGCCGTGCCGCTCCATCAACTCGCGCTCGGAGGGCAGGGCATCGCCGGCACGGAGCCGGCCGTCGAGGATCTGCCCTTCGAGCCGCCGGGCGATCTCCTGATAGATCTTGGAACGGCGAATCGGTTCGGTCGTCGTCATGGCGCTGCCCGATCCGAAGGGAGGCAGGCCACTGCGGAGTCCGATTTGCCCTTGACGTTTGCGATGCGTCCCTCCTATCGTTGCGGCATCACAGGTATACCATAAAGCTCTTAGACCAGAAGAGCTGACATTAGGGAGGAGAAGGCGCCAAACATGGCCGCATGTGCTCCGATGGCGGGTCTTCGCCGCCGGCCTGGTCGCGGATCTCGGCCGTGACCGGCTATGTCGTGCTCGTCGACTTCGGCCTCAAGCCCGGGCAGCAGACGGCATTTCGCCGTCTCGTCGATGCCAACGCCCGCGCCTCGGCCGCCGAGCCCGGCTGCCGGCGCTTCGACGTGCTGGAGCCCGAGGGCGAGCCGGATCGGATCCTGCTCTACGAGATCTATGCCGATCGCGCCGCGTTAGACGCTCATTTGGAAACCGCGCATTATGTCGCTTTCGATGAGGCGAGCGCCGCGCTCTGCGCTCGCAAATCGGTGAGAACCTGCACCCTGGTCTGCGAAGGAGGCGCGCCGTGACCGAGAGCCGGACCCCTAAGACCGGAGGCCGATCCGATGGCCGATAAGTTCCATGTCGCCCTGTCGGGCGATTTCCGCAACTCCGATGGCGCGCCGACCTTTCCGGATTTCGATCTCGCGCCGCTGATGAGCGCGCCGAATGTCTCGGTCGCTTTTCTCGAAGCCTCGAATCCCCTCCGAGCGGAGCAGCTCGAGGCGGCCGACGCGCTCATCCTCCTGGCCCACAAGTTCGAAGCCACGAGCGTGCCGAGGAATGGCCGGCTCGCCGTCGTGGCCCGGTTCGGCGTCGGCTACGACACGGTCGATGTCGAGGCTTGCACGAAGGCCGGCATTGCGCTCGTCATTACGCCGGACGGCGTGCGCCGGCCCGTCGCGGTCTCGATCATCACCCTGATGCTCGCGCTGACGGGCAAGCTGATGGTCAAGGACCGGCTGACGCGCGAGGCGGGGCCAGGCTTCGCCAGACGCGGCGAGCATATGGGGGTCGGTCTCGTCGGCCGCACCTTGGGCTCGCTCGGCATCGGCAATATCGGCGCCGAACTGTTCCGCCTCGCCAGGCCCTTCGACATGAGCTTCATCGCCCATGACCCCTTTGTCGACCGGGGACTCGCCGACGAACTCGGCATCGAGCTCGTCGGCATCGACGAGCTCTTCCGGCGCGCCGACGTTCTCTCGGTCTCCTGTCCGCTGACGGCCGAGACACGCCACATCGTCAATGCCGAGCGGATCGGCCTGATGAAGCCCTCGGCCTATCTGATCAACACCGCCCGCGGGCCGATCGTCGACCAGAGGGCACTGACGGAAGCTCTGGCGGCGCGGCGCATCGCCGGCGCCGGCCTCGACGTGCTTGAGCGGGAGCCGCCCGACCCCGACGACCCGATCCTCAAGCTCGACAATGTCATCCTGGCGCCGCATGCGCTCTGCTGGACGGACCAGTGCTTCGCCGGCAACGGCCTGGCCGACATTCGCGCCGTGCTCGACGTGCAGCACGGAAAGGTGCCGAGGGGCGTGGTCAACCGACCGGTCCTCGACGATCCAGTCTTCAAGCGGCGCCTCGCCGGCTTCGCGGCGCGGTTCGCCGACTGAACGACAGGCCGCTTGGCCGGCAGGAAACAAGGCGTCGCAACAAGCGACATCCGAGGGGAGGAGCGTTCCATGGACAATCGTCAACGACGGGATTTCGAGGCGGGCCTCAGCGAAGAGGTCGACGCCTGGCTTCGAGGCGACACGTCGCGGCGGACCTTTCTGACCCGATTCGGCCAGTTGACCGGGATGATCGCGGTCTCCGGCCCGCTGCTCGCCAGTGTCAGCAGCGCCGCCCTGGCACAGGCGAAGGCGCAATTCGCCGATCCGTCGACGCCGCTGGGCAAGGCGCAGATCGCCGCGTCGAAGGCCTCGATCGAAGGGCCGGCCGACGGCTCGGCCTTTCGGGCCGTGCAGGCGGCCAAGAAATTTCCGGGCGTGACGATCACCCAGACCTACGAGGCCGGCCTGCAGGCCCTCGAACCCCGCAACTATTCAGGCCCGCTCTGGGAGGAGTTCACCGGCGCCAAATGGAACGTCGTCGAGCTGCCGCACCCCGATCAATATTCGAAGCCGATCGCCGAGCATATCGCCGGCTCCGGCGCCTATGACGTGCTCGACATCGAGCCCGCCTGGATCCCCTCGCTGGCGGACGGCGGCGTGATCGCGCCGATCGACGACTACGTCGACAAATACATGAACAAGGCCGACCTCGACGACTATCATCCCTTCTACAAGGCGATGCCGACCTACAAGGGCAAGCGCTGGGGCTTCTTCGACGACGGCGACATGTTCGCGCTCTACTACCGCAAGGACATTTTCGACGACCCGAAGATGAAAGACGCCTATTCAAAGAAATTCGGTAAGGCGCTGGAGGTGCCGAAGACCTGGGACGACTATTCTCAGGTGGCGCAGTTCATCTCGGACCAAATGGCGCCCAAGGTCTACGGCGCCGCGCATTTCCGCAAGGCGGGCAGCCCGGGCAACCAGTACAGCTTCCTGCAGGAGTTCCGGGCCAACGGTGGCGTGTTCTTCGACGACGCGATGAAGGCGCAGCTCGCCACCGATGCGGGAATGAAGACGCTCCAGCAGATGGTCGCCGCCAACAAGGCCTCGATCCCCGGCAACGACGAGTTCGACGCGGTGGCGGCCTGGGCGGCCTGGCTGCAGGGCAAGGTGGCGATGCTGATCTCCTGGCCACCGACGGGTCGCATGACGGCCAACTATTCGCAAAGCGACAAGGCGATCAACTTCGTCCCGGCCTCGACCGTCGCCGACAAGGTCGGCTACGCCATCGTGCCGGGCGGCCATCCGGAACATGCCACCGGCTACGCCAAGGCGCTCTCGGCCGATTCGCAGAACCCCGAGGCGGCCTATCTGTTCATGCAGTGGGTGACCTCGCCGCCGGTGTCGCTCGTGCGCACCATGGTGCCCTATTCGCTGCGCGACCCGTACCGGCTTTCACATTACAAGTCGGAGTTCTATCGGGCGCTCTGGCCGAGCGCCAAGGACTATCTCGTCAACCTCAGCAATTCCGCCAATGTCGGCCTCGTCGATCTGATCATGCCGGGCTGGCAGGATTACGCCCTGTCGCTCGATCGGATGTGCACCGACGTCTGGGCCGGCGGCGACCCCAAGACGGCCCTGGAGAAGGCCGCCGCCGAATGGAATGGCGTGACCGACCGGATCGGCGTCGACGCGCAGAAGGCCTCCTACGCGGAATTCAAGAAACTGCCGGGGTCCTACGCGGACCATACGATCGAGACGCTCGGCCAGGCGGTGACGCTGGATTGATGTCGCCCGACCCCTCATCCGCCCCTGCGGGGAACCTTCTCCCCGGCGGGGAGAAGGGGCTCCCTTCTCCCCGCTCGCGGGGAGAAGGTGGCGCCGCGCAGCGGCGCCGGATGAGGGGAAGCGCCTGGGCGGACCGTCACTTCAAGTGGCTGCTCGTCGCACCGGCGGTGATCCTGATCCTCGGGCTGACGGTCTATCCGCTCGCCTTCTCGCTCTGGGTCGCCTTCATCAACTATGATTTCACCGTGCCGGGCCATGCCTTCGTGGGCCTAGAGAACTTTCGTCGCGTCCTGGCCGACCCCGTCGCCACCGGGTCCGCCCTGACGACCGTCTGGCTCACGGTCGTCAACGTGGGCCTCGAATTCATGCTCGGCCTGGCGCTGGCGCTGGCCATGGCCAGGACCTTCCGCGGCCGCGGCATCGTCATGACGGTGCTCATCGTGCCGCTGTTCATCAGCCCGGTGATCGTCGGGCAGTTCTGGGCGCTGCTGCTGCAGCGTCCCTTCGGTCCGACCGACTACCTGCTCGGCAAGCTTTTAGGACACGAGGTGGCGATCAGCTGGCTGACCCAGGCGCCCTGGAACTTCATCGCCATCGTGACGGCGGACGTGTGGCAGTGGACGCCGTTCATGTTCGTGCTGCTGCTGGCGGGCCTCACCGCAATCCCGCTGCATGTCTACGAGGCGGCGGAGCTCGACGGCGCCGGCGCCTGGCAGACCTTCTGGCAACTGACGCTGCCGGCGCTCGGGCCGATGATCCTCATCGCCGTCACCTTTCGGCTGCTCGACGCCGTCAAGCTCTTCGACGTGATCTTCATGCTGACAGGCGGCGGGCCGGGAACCAGCACCTACACGGCCTCCTACTACCTCTATCAGATCGGCTTCCAGCAGTTCCACATCTCCCAGGCGACCGCGGGGAGCTGGCTGTTTCTCATCGCCATCGCGGTCCTGGTCATGCTGCTCGTGCGAAAACTGCTTCGGCCCGAGGCGGCACGATGACGGCGTCCGCGCCGCGCCGGGCCCGCCGTGGACGCCGTCGCCTCGGCGCCGGCAAGCTCGGCCGGGGGTTGCTGATCGGCTTCTTCATCCTCTTCGTGCTGGTGCCGCTCTACTGGGTGTTCATCACCTCGATCAAGCCGAGCGAGGACTATCTGGCCGTGCCGCCGGTCTGGTTTCCCGCGGCGCCGACGCTCGGCCATTACACGGCGGCGCTCTTCGCCTATCGGGGGCTCGACGGCCTCGTCAACAGCCTTATCGTGTCGACTGGCGCCACGCTGCTCTCAGCGATCCTCGGCACCGCAATGGCCTACAGCCTCGCCCGGTTCGGCACCGGCGGCCAGCACCTGTCCTTCTGGGTGCTGTCGCAGCGCTTCCTGCCGCCGGTCGCCATCGTGCTGCCGGTCTTTCTGCTCTATCGCAACCTGCATCTCAACGACACGCGCACGGGGCTGATCCTGGTCTATACGGTCTTCACCCTGCCGGTGACGGTGTGGATGCTCTTCGCCTATTTCCGCCAGATGCCGCCCTCGCTCGAGGAAGCGGCCCTCGTCGACGGCTGCAGCCGCTGGCAAGCCTTCTGGAGCATCGCCGTGCCGCTCGCCGCGCCGGGCATCGCGGCGGCCATGGTCTTCGCCTTCATCGCCTGCTGGACCGAGTTCTTCTTCGCGCTCGTCCTGACGAGCCGCAATGCCTTCACGCTGCCGACGGTGTTCCGCGCCTTCCTTGGCTTCCAGGGCGCTCAATATGGCGAGG
This sequence comes from Lichenihabitans sp., assembly GCA_965277115.1. Lineage (GTDB taxonomy): Bacteria > Pseudomonadota > Alphaproteobacteria > Rhizobiales > Beijerinckiaceae > Lichenihabitans. The sequence goes on from CBDIBY010000011.1 coordinate 25,523, forward strand.
CCAGCGCCCTCGCCGTCGTTTCGCTGCTGCCCTCGACGGTGCTCGGCATGTTGGCGCAGAAGCATCTGGTGCGCGGTCTGACGCTCGGCGCGGTGCGCGGATGAGCCGACGTTCGAAAAGGATGGATCGCCCATGGCCGAGGTGACCATCACCGGGCTGAAGAAGAGCTACGGTGCGTACGAGGCCGTCAAAGGCATCGACCTCGCCATTCCGGACGGCGAATTCACGGTCCTAGTCGGGCCGTCCGGCTGCGGCAAGAGCACGCTGCTGCGCACCATCGCCGGTCTCGAGGACATCACCGAAGGCACGATCGAGATCGGCGGCGAGACCGTCAACGACATGCGTCCACGCGACCGCGACGTCGCCATGGTGTTCCAGGATTACGCGCTCTATCCGCATATGTCGGTCCGGCGGAACATCGGCTTCGGCCTCAAGGCGCGCAAGTTCCCCAAGGACGATATCGTGCGGCGCGTCGGCCGCGCCGCCGCCATGCTCGGCATCGAGTCGTTGCTCGACCGGCTGCCGCGCCACCTCTCCGGCGGCCAACGTCAGCGCGTCGCCATCGGTCGGGCGATCGTCCGCGACCCGCAGATCTTCCTGTTCGACGAGCCCCTGTCGAACCTCGATGCGCAGCTGCGCGACGACATGCGCGGCGAGATCAAGCGGCTGCATCTCGAGATCGGCACGACGATGATCTACGTCACCCACGACCAGATCGAGGCCATGACGCTGGCCGACCGGATCGTGCTGATGCGTGACGGGCGCATCGAGCAGCAGGGCTCACCGCTCGATCTCTTCGAGCGGCCGGCGAGCCGCTTCGTGGCAGGCTTCCTGGGTTCGCCGAAGATGAACTTCCTCGACGGGGAGGTGGCTCGTCGCCTGGAGGGCGACGCCCTCAGGCTCGCGGACGGCACGGTGTTGCCGCTGCCGACCGGCCGCCTCGACGGCTTGGCCCAAGGTCCGGTCGTCGTCGGGATCAGGCCCGAACATGTGACGCGCGCCGCGGGCGAGGCGGTGCGGCCCGGATTCGTGCGGCTCGACACGACCGTCGACCTGCTGCAACCGACGGGCTCGCGCAGCTATGCGACGGTGCGCTGCGCCGGCCAGCCGCTGGTGGCGGAACTCCAGGCCCATGACGTCGGCGAGGTCGGCGCCCATATCGTGCTCGATATCGACCTGCGCCGGGCCTCGCTCTTCGACGCCGCCAGCGGCAGGGCAGTGTGAGGGAAGGGTTTCGACAGGTCGGTTCGACCCCTCATCCGCCCTTTGCTGCGCAAAGGTGGCGCGTCGCGCTGGCAAGCTTACACAGCCAGCGTAAACTTGGCTGCAGCCGCGATAGCGCGCCGGATGAGGGTGAACGTCCCTCGAAAAGGAGATTGCCATGGCAGCGACGAGCGAGGCGATCGCGCTCTACGGCACCGAGGAGCCGGTCGTCCCGCTGACGCTGTTGCGCGCCGGGCCGCTGACGGCCGAGCTCGACGCCGGCAACCTTCGCCACATCCGGGTCGGCGGCGTCGAAGCGATCCGTGCCGTCTCCTTCATCGTCCGGGACCGCAACTGGGGAACCTATACCCCGACGATCCGTGACCTCTCGGTGGACCAGCGCGCCGATGGTTTCACGGTGCGCTACGAGGCCGAGGTGAGGGACGACCGGCAGAGCTTCTGCTATCGCGCCACGGTCGAGGGGCGGCCCGATCACGTTAGGTTTGTCGCCGAAGGCGAAGCCGCGAGCGATTTCGACACCAACCGCGCCGGATTCGTGGTGCTCCACCCGGTCGAGGGCGTCGCCGGCGCGCCGGTCGGCATCGAGCACGTCGACGGGCGTGTCGTGGAAGGCCGATTTCCGGAGCTGATCGATCCGATCCAGCCGATGATGGACCTGCGCGCCTTGACGCACGAGCCGGCGCCTGGCCTCAAGGTCGCCTGCCGGATGGAAGGCGACACCTTCGAGATGGAGGACCAGCGCAACTGGTGCGACGCCTCCTACAAGACCTATGTGCGGCCGCTGTCGCGCCCGTGGCCCTATCGGATCGCGGCGGGCGAGCGCCTGACCCAGGCCGTCTCGCTCTCGGTCACCGGCACCGGACCGGCCGCAGAGAAAGTAGACGGAGCGGTGCGGCTGGCGATCGGGGGCAGGGCAGGGGTCGCACCGGCACTCGGTCTCGGCTTCGATCCCGGCGAGGCCGCGGCGACGCGCCGCGTACTGCCGCAGCTCCAAGCGCTCCGGCCGAACCATCTCGTCTGTCATTTCGATCCGCGGCGCGATCATGGCCGGGAGGCGCTCGACGCCAGCGTCGCGATCGCCGCCGCGCTCGGCGCCGAACCCTGGCTCGAGGCGATCATCGTCGAGGTCGAGGACTACGCGGCGGAGATCGAAAAACTCGCCGAGCTCGTCCGCTTCCTCGGCTCGCCGTTCAAGACGGTGATCCTGTCGCCCGCCGCCGACCTCAAGAGCACGACGCCCGGCCAGCCCTGGCCCGCGGCGCCGCCGCCGGCCGAATTCTACCGCGCAGCGCGCGAGCACTTTCTCAACGTGCGGCTCGGCGGCGGCATGCTCGCGACTTTCACCGAACTCAACCGCAAGCGGCCGCCGCGCGACCATCTCGACGTGGTGGGTTTCACCACCATGGCCCTGGTGCACGCCTGCGACGACATCTCGGTCATGGAAGGCCTCGAAGCCCTGCCGTCGATCGCACGGAGCGCGCGCGCCATCGCGGGTTCCTTGCCGGTCGTGGTCGGCCCGAGCGCCATCGGCCTGCGGATGAATCCCTACGGCGCCGGGCCGGTGCCGAACCCCGGCAACGGACGCGTGACTATGGCCTTGAACGATCCGCGCCAGCGCGGGCGGCTCGGCGCCGCCTGGGCTGTCGGCTACTACGCTCATCTGGCCAACGCCGGCGTGGAGGCGGTCGCCTTCGGCGGGACGACCGGCTCATCCGGCGTGGTGCATACGGCGCAGGACTGGCCGACGCCCGGCTACGAGACGGACGGGGAGGGCTATCCGATCTTCCACGCCTTGCAGGCGCTTGCAGCCGTCGCCGGCAAGCCGATGAGGGCACTCGACATCTCCGCGCCGGGCATCCTCCAGGGCGTTGCGGTCGAGGCCGGCGACGGCATCGACCTCGTCGTCGCCAACCTGACGGCGGAGGCGCGGGATGTCCGGTTGCTCGAGTCCGCGAAATCGATCCGTAGGATCGGATCGGCGGCAACGCAGTCCATGCCGACAAAACGTCAAACCCCGCTGCCGGATACGTCATCTCGACCGACGTCGTTCACGCTCGGTCCATACGAGGTCGCGTCCCTGCATCTTTGAACGTGTGGCCCACGCCAGGCGCCTTGCGTTGATTCTCCGCAAGCGCCGGTGATATAGGGGACGCGTCGATCCTTTGTGCCGGAACCCTCATGTCCATCGATCAGGCGACCGTTCGTCGCGTCGCTCAGCTCGCGCGGATCAGTCTTCGGGAGGACGAGGTGACGCACATGCAAGGCGAGCTCAACGCCATCCTGGCCTTCGTGGCGGAACTCGATGCCGTCGATGTCGATGGTGTCGAGCCGATGACCTCGGTGCTGCCGATGCGCATGAAACTGCGGCGCGACGCCGTGACCGACGGCGGCTTCGCCTCTGCGGTCGTCGCCAATGCGCCCGCCTGCGAGGACAATCTCTTCATGGTGCCGAAGGTGGTCGAATAGGCGACCTTGCCCGCCGCCGCCCCGCCTCCGACGGGCGCGGCTTTGCCCGAGTGTCTCGATGTCCGATCTGACCAGCCTGACGCTCGCCTCCGCGCGCGACGCCCTTCGCGCGAAACGCCTGTCGTCGCGCGAGCTCACCCTCGCCCATATCGAGGCCATGGAGCGGGCGCGGCGCCTCAACGTATTCGTCCTCGAGACGCCCGAAAAGGCCTTGGCCATGGCGGACGCTGCCGACGCGCGGCTCGGCAAGGGAGAGGCCGGTGCGCTCGAAGGCCTACCGCTCGGCATCAAGGATCTCTATTGCACCGCAGGCACGCAGACGAGCGCCGGCAGCCGGATCCTCGAAGGCTTCGTGCCCGCCTACGAATCGACCGTGACGGCCCAGCTTTGGCGCCACGGCGCCGTCATGCTCGGCAAGCTCAACCTCGACGAATTCGCCATGGGCTCGTCGAACGAGACCTCCTATTTTGGCCCGGCTGTCTCGCCCTGGCGCCGGCCGGGATCGAATGCCTCGCTCGTGCCCGGGGGCTCGTCCGGCGGCTCGGCCGCGGCGGTGGCGGCGCGCCTGTGCCTTGGCGCCACCGCCACCGACACGGGGGGATCGATCCGCCAGCCCGCCGCCTTCACCGGCACGGTCGGCATCAAGCCGACCTACGGGCGCTGCTCGCGCTGGGGGGTCGTGGCCTTCGCCTCCTCGCTCGACCAGGCGGGTCCCATCACCCGGACCGTGCGCGACGCGGCCATCCTGCTGCGCTCCATGGCGGGCCATGACCCCAAGGATACGACCTCCGTCGACGTTCCGGTGCCCGATTACGAAGCCGCCGTCGGCCGCTCGCTCAAGGGCAAGGTAATCGGCATTCCGAAAGAATACCGGCTCGACGGCATGGCCGGCGAGATCGACGCCTTATGGCATCAGGGGATCGCCTGGCTGAAGGACGCCGGTGCGACCATGCGCGAGATCTCGCTGCCGCACACCAAATACGCGCTCCCGGCCTATTATATCGTGGCGCCGGCCGAGGCCTCCTCGAACCTCGCCCGCTACGACGGCGTGCGCTATGGCCTCAGGGTGCCTGGCCGCGACGTCGCCGAGATGTATGGCAACACCCGTGCCGCCGGCTTCGGCGCCGAGGTGCGCCGCCGCGTGATGATCGGCACCTACGTGCTCTCCGCCGGCTACTACGACGCCTATTACCTGCGCGCCCAGAAGGTCCGCACCCTGGTGCGGCAGGATTTCGAGCGAGCCTTTGCCGACGGGGTCGAGGCGATCCTCACCCCGGCGACGCCCTCGGCCGCCTTCGCGATCGGCGAGAAGAGCTCGGACAACCCGATCGAGATGTATCTCAACGATGCCTTCACGGTGACCGTCAACATGGCCGGCCTGCCTGGCATTTCCGTGCCCGCCGGATTGTCGGCGGAGGGACTGCCGCTCGGGCTGCAGCTCATCGGTCGCCCCTTCGACGAAGAGACGCTGTTCACCCTCGGCGGCGCGATCGAAGAGGTCGCGCCGCGCGTCGATCTGCCCGATGCCTGGTGGGCCGCGTGAGCGGTCGCAATGACATGACGAAAGAGGGCTGACATGGCCACGCTGTCCGAAGAGAGAGAGACGGAGAGCAAGCTGATCCGCGGCGCGACCGGCGACTGGGAGATCGTCGTCGGCATGGAGATCCATGCCCAGGTCACCTCGCGCTCGAAGCTCTTTTCCGGCGCCGCCACGGGCTTCGGTGCCGAGCCGAACTCGCAGGTCTCCTTCGTCGACGCTGCCATGCCGGGCATGCTGCCGGTCATCAACGAGGCCTGCGTGGCGCAGGCGGTGCGCACCGGCCTCGGCCTCAAGGCGAAGATCAACCTGCACTCGGTCTTCGACCGCAAGAACTACTTCTATCCGGACCTGCCGCAGGGTTACCAGATCTCGCAGTACAAGCACCCGATCGTGGGCGAGGGCGAGGTCGTCGTCGACGTGACGCCCGAGCGGCAGATCCGCGTCGGCATCGAGCGCCTGCATCTCGAGCAGGATGCCGGCAAGTCGCTGCACGATCAGTCGCCGCTCTCGACCTTCGTCGACCTCAACCGGTCCGGCGTCGCCCTGATGGAGATCGTCTCGCGCCCCGACATGCGCTCCGCCGACGAGGCCAAAGCCTATGTGTCGAAGCTCAGGTCCATCCTGCGCTATCTCGGCACCTGCGACGGGGACATGGAGAAGGGCAGTTTGCGCGCCGATGTCAACGTCTCGGTGCGCCGTCCGGGCGAGCCGCTCGGCACGCGTTGCGAGATCAAGAACGTCAATTCGATCCGCTTCATTGGCCAGGCCGTCGACGTGGAGGCGCGCCGCCAGATCGGCGTGATCGAGGACGGCGGGACGATCGACCAGGAGACGCGCCTCTTCGATCCCGGTCGCGGCGAGACGCGCGCCATGCGCTCCAAGGAAGAAGCGCACGACTACCGCTATTTCCCCGATCCGGACCTGCTGCCGCTCGACCTCGACGAGGGCTATGTCGAGACGCTGGCGGCCGGCCTGCCGGAACTGCCCGACGAGAAGAAGGCGCGCTTCGTCGAGGACTATGGCCTCTCGGCCTATGACGCGGGCGTGCTCGTCGCGGAACGCGAACTCGCAGCCTATTTCGAGCGAGCCGTCGCGGTCGTGCCGGCCGGCCGCCCGGCGCAGCCGGGCCGCGACCCGAAACTCGTCGCCAACTGGATCACCGGCGATCTTGCGGCCTATGCCAATTCGCAAGGGTTGTCGCTGCCGCAGACCCATGTCACGCCGGAGCAGGTCGCAAGCCTCGTCGACGTGATCGCCGACGGCACGATCTCCGGCAAGATCGCCAAGGACGTGCTGGCGCTGGTGGTCGACGAGGAGCGGCAGGCGCTGCCGCGCGACATCGTCGAGCGGCGCGGCCTCAAGCAGGTCACCGATACGGGGGCGATCGAGACGGCGATCGACGTCATCATCGCGGCCAATCCCGACAAGGTGGCGCAGGCCAAGGCGAAGCCGACGATGCTCGGCTGGTTCGTCGGTCAGGTGATGAAGCAGACGGGCGGTAAGGCCAATCCCCAGGCGGTCAACGCCTTGCTGAAGGTCAAGCTCGGGATTTAGCGCGTCGCGGCTTCAGGCGCTCGCCCTCGTCCGCGGCCGCCTGAGATGCTCCATGCCGGCGAATTCGACGAAGGCGGTCATCGATTGCCAGAGATGATCGCCGTAGTCGAACGGCGCGAAGGCGACGTCGCTCAGGCTGGCCAGCGGCGCGATGCGGGCATCGACGCGCGGTTCGTAGAAGAACGGGACCGAGTAGCGTTCGCGGCCGGACCCGAGCACGCGATGCTCCGTCGCCTTGATGCGTCCGCCGGTCCAGCGATCCAGGAGCTTGCCGAAATTGACCACCAGCGTGCCGTCCTGGGGCGGGATGTCGATCCAGTCGCCGGCCCGGTCCAGCGCCTGGAGACCCTCGACACCATTCTGTGCCAGAAGCGTCACGAAGCCGGAATCGACATGCGCCTTGCCTGAGACCGCCAAGCGCCGGCCGTGGTGATCGACGATGATATCCTCGCCCGCCGCAGCGAGCAGATCGGCGGGCCGGACCGGATAGTGGAGGAGCCGCAAGGTCGAAATGCCGTCCTCGAAAACAGGAGCGAACGACGCTTCGGGAAGACCGAGGCCGCGGGCGATGGCGCGCAAAAGGGCGCCTCCGATCCTCTCCATGCTCCGGTAATAGGTGGCCGCCTCGGCGCGCCAGCCGGGCAGCTCGATCTCGTCCGGCAGCGGCGTCGGCTCGAGCAGCGGGTCGTCGCTCGGGGTGGCGGCCCGCACGAGGTCGGGCCCGATGTCGATGCCTTCCTTGTAGGTCGCGCCCTTCCCCGATAGCGGAAACCAGCCGCGATAGACGTTCGGGTTCTCGGGCGCGAATTTCTGCCGGTGGAGCCGTCGCTTGCGATCGTCGGGCAAGGCGAAGATGCGCAGCATTTGCCTGAGCACGTCCGGCGGAACGCCCGCGGGTTCCGCGAAACCAGCGATGGTCATGAAGCCCAGTTCGCGCCCCGCCCGCACGATCGCCGCATCTACCGCATCGCGTCCGGCGTGGCTCGGTCCGAAGAGACAGGACACATCGATCGGCTGCATACCCTCTCCGGTGGCTGACCAGGAGCCCGGAAGACACCATGGCTTGCGAGGCGGTTTTTCGGAATCGTCAGGCGCGAATCTATTGCCGCGCCAGGCAGACCTTGGAAAAATCCTTCCAGGTGCCCGTGGCGGTCCCAGCCCGTTTCATGGCGGACCATTGATGGCCGCATTCCAGCATGCGCGTGCGCGCGGCCGCATTGCGGGTCATCATGTCGTCGCCGGATGGCGCCAGCGGCTTCTGCAATCCACCGGCCGGGTGTGACGGCGGGCCCCCGCCGGGAGCCGTGCCTGTTGCCGGGCTCGACCCTCGCGATGCGGATGCGGGGGCGGACCGGGCTACGATCGGGGCGCCGATGGTGCTGAGAGACAGCAGGATCGCGACGGTGAAGGGGCGGTACAAGGATTGCCCCGTCGATATCGGCGACAAGGACGAGCGGCGGACCCTCGACGTGACAACCGTGAGAGTGTCCATTCCGGTCCGTATCACTCGGATGGCGTCGCTTCGGGGATCGCTGCCGGCACCTTCGTGACCGCATGCGGCGTCGCGGAGGCGGCCGTACCGCTCTGGCGCGGCTCCTCCCGCGTCCACTTTTGGCCGCCGCAGAGCACATAGGCGACGCAGCCCTCGATCTTGACCTCGTTCTTGGTCAGCATCTTGAGCGTGGCGTTGTAGGTCTTGCCGTTCTGCGGGTTGTAGACGGTCCCCTTCCAATCTTCGTCCTCGGCTTTCATGTTGATGAGCTGAAGACCGAGAAGAGGGCGCTTGCGCTTGGCTTCGTCTTCGTTCTCTTTGTCGAGACGCAGGTTGCCCTTGGGGTCGTTCGGCTCCTTCATCCAGAACACCGAGCCGCAGATGGCGGCCGTGCCGCAATGCGTGATCTTGATTTGTGACTCGTGCTTTTCAGTGGCCCAATAGCCCGCGGGATCATCGAGCGCCAGCGCAGCCGATGCGCCGAGCCCGGTAAATGTAACCATCAGCAGGCCGATGAACGGACCTCGATTTGCTCTAACCATCATCAACCCATGCGTTAGCGAATATCGCAACTGGCGGAGACGGAGGGATTCGAACCCTCGATAGGGCTTTACAACCCTATAACGGTTTAGCAAACCGCCGCCTTCAGCCTCTCGGCCACATCTCCGTTTCGCCCGACACGAAAGCGCTGCGCGCATCCGCCGCTAGAGCGCGCCGAGGTATGCCCGAGCGCCTCCGACATTGCAAGGATTGACGCCCAATTCGGGCAAAACAACGGAGCCGCCAAGGCTGAAACCCTGAATTCAGGCGGCACCGAATTACAGCCGGTCGATCCCCCCGTGGCGACATGACCATATTGCCAGGCGGCGACCGGCAGCATCCGAGGCTGAAACTATGGCTCTCCGATCTGCCCGGTAGGCCCGGCCGGCCTCGGACGAATCGACCCCGGCCGGCCTCGGAGGAATCGCCTCATCCGATGGAGACGAGAAGGGGGATGTCGCCGGGACGGGTTGAGCCGCCCACTAACGAACGTTTAACACTCTCGCCGAGCGCGCAATGAACTGTTGCAAGCAAAGCACAATCAACTCAGAGGAGCCGACAAAACTTGTTGTCAAAATGTCACGTCGATTCTGTTCGAAGGTGTTGCGGCCAAAAAGGGGCAATCTTGCGTTTGAGGGGCGACCGAATCCGCGTAAACAAAAACGGCGCGGGGAGTTCCCACGCTTTTGATTGGTTTTCGGGTGAGGGTGGCTGTGGGTGATCCCGACAGTCTCCAGAAAACGGAAATCTCGCATTGGGAACAAGGGTGCTGCAGGGTTCGGGTCGGGTTGAGGTTCACTGATACCGTGCTCCGCCGTGCAAGCAAAACCAATCCCGTTGGGTCTTTCAAACTGGAGGTTTGATGATGAAGCTCTCCAAGAGCCTTCTTCTGGGTTCAGCGGCCGCCCTCGTGGCGACCGCCGGTGCGCAGGCTGCCGACCTGCCCTATCGCAAGGCGGCACCTGTCGAATACGTCCGTGTCTGCGATTGGACCGGCGCTGGCTATTTCTACATTCCGGGTACGGATACCTGCCTGAAGATCGGTGGCTTCGTCCGTGCCGAATACGAGTACAACAGTGTCGGCAAGGCGTTCATCGCCGGCAATACCGGACTCGTCGGCGGTAAGGCCAGCGGCCAGTATCTCACCGGTCGCAACCATGACGCGAGCGGCTTCTTCGTCCGTGGCCGTCTGACGACGGATGCGCGTACGCAGACGGCTTATGGCGTCCTTCGTACCTACATCCAGGCGCAGTTCGACCGGACCTCCGGCTCCGAACTGACGAACTCGGGTGGCTCACCCGCCGTTCCGGGCGGTCCGCAGGGTTCCTCGTCGACCGCCTATATCGACAAGGCCTTCGTGCAGTTCGCCGGCATCACGGCGGGCCGCGTGCAGTCCTTCTACGACTTCGGCGCCGATCCTTACGGCTTCGACGGCGTGGCCACGACCGACAACTCGACGCAGGCCTTTGCTTATACGGCGACGTTCGGCGGCGGCTTCTCGGCCACGGTATCGGTGGAAGATCCCAACGCTCGCCGCTACGGCATCAACAACACGCTCGGCACCTTGGGCGCCCCGGTCAACTATTCGGGCGACAAGATCCCGGATATCGTCGGCGTGCTGCGCATCGATCAGGCCTGGGGTGCTGCCCAGCTGTCGGGCGCCTATCACCAGCTGGCCACGGCGGCTAACACCGTTCCGGGCACCTCGATCTACGGTCGTGACGGTGACGGCTTCGGCGTTCATGGCGCCTTGCAGATCAAGCTTCCGATGCTGGCGGCTGGCGACGAGTTCAACCTCGAAGGTGGCTACGAGACCGGTGCTACGGCTTACGTGAACAGCAACACCTTCTCGGGTGACTACGGCAGCCCGATCGTCGTCGGCGGTCTCTTCCACCCGAGTGTGGACGCGATCGCGATCGCCGCTCCGGGTGCTCCGGGCGCTTATACCTTGGCCAAGGCGCGGAGCTATTCGGTCAGCGGTGGCTTCGTCCACTTCCTGACGCCGAACTTCAACAACATCATCTTCGGGTCCTATGAGCACTCCGGTTACGGCGCCGCGAAGAACATCGCCTGGTACAACGGCGGTGTCGGCGATGCCAACGAATACCGCATCGCGGACCAGGTCAACTGGTTCCCGGTGAAGGACCTGCAGATTGGCGTCGAGTTCATGTACATCAAGGTCAACCAGAAGGTTCCTGGGACTGTCAACAGCCCCGTCGCCGGATCCCCGGTCGTCGCTCTGCCCGCGGGCATCGTGAAGGACCCCGACTCGTTCGAAGGCCGCCTCCGTATCGAGCGCGACTTCTAAGCTTCGGGTTTCGTCGGACAACAGAAGAGCGCGGCTTCGGCCGCGCTCTTTTCATATGTGAGGCCAGGGCGATCGGGTGACGCTCCAGGGCGCCTCATCCTTCGGCTGGCTCAGGGCGGGCTCTGAGCCGCTTTCCTCGTGGTTCGACACGCTCGCCATGAGGGCGAAAAGCCCTCCGCCTGAGAAGCCTCTTCAGGTTGCATCGGTCGACCGGAACCCTGCGAGAAATCTCATGCCGTCGGTGCAGACGGAGGCCAAATTCCCCGGCCGGGACGCGTCTGCGATCGGGCGCGTCGGGCCCGACGGCGCAAATTTCGAATCCGGCGCGGAACCTGCATCTGATGGGCGGACGTTTCCCCCAGGATCTGGGCAGGCTCTATCGAACCTACTTACAATAAAGGTTAAGCAGCTTTGATTTCGCTTTGAGAAAGTGAAGTCAACCGTGGCTTTCGCCACGCAAGGCTGCTTAGGGGACGACCTCGCGACAGCGAATGCTCCCGCTACAGCCTCAATTGCGTTCCCACATCATGATGCTGCCGAGTTCGCCCATGGAATGCCATTCCGGGCGTCCAACGTCGCCGGTACTTTCGATCGCCATCAAGGCGGCAATCGCGGTGCGCGCCCGGTTGACGCGGCTTTTCAACGTGCCGAGGGCGCAGCCGCAGATCTGAGCCGCTTCCTCGTAGGCAAATCCCGACCCTCCCACGAGGATCAGGGCCTCGCGCTGCTCGGGGGGAAGTTTCGACAGTGCGGTGCGCAGATCCTGGAGGTCCATGTGGCCGTTCTGCTCGGGGACGGACACGAGACGCGCCGCCATGGTTCCCTCCGCATCCTCGACCTCGCGCCGCCGTTTGCGATACTCGGAATAAAACACGTTGCGCAGAATGGTGAACAGCCAGGCCGACATGCTCGTGCCGTGCGTGAAGGACGTCTGGTTGATCCACGCCTTCATGAGCGTTTCCTGGACGAGGTCGTCGGCCCGGTCTCCATTGCCGCAGAGCGAGAACGCAAAGGCCCGCAGGCTCGGGATCGTCGAGAGCATCTCTTCCTTGAGCTTCGCCGCATCTCCCGGGTTGGCCGGTGCAGGTTCCGCGGCCTCTCGGGACCCGGTCTCATTGCTCATGATCAAACCCCTGATTAAGCGAAAGGACTCGGTCTTCGGCGTCGATCTTCAAACGGCCGTCGCTTACGCCCATCGGCGAGCACCGGCCGTCCCCGTCACGTTTCCTCCTGTCGCCGCAGGTCCGTCGGCCCGCTGCGAGGTCATCGCCCAAGCCGTGGCGTCAGGGGTTACCGGCCCGATGCGCTGATCGACAGGCTGGGCACGGTCCCCGTCCTTAAGCCCGATATCGGATGATAGTTTGCTGAAATCAACCCGGCGTCCCGGCGATTTCCCTGCGGCGCCGGCGAGGTCCAGCCGGTCAGGGGCCTGCGCTCAGGAGCTTGCCGGAGAGAATCGGCGGTCCGGAGGGCGCGCCCGTCGGCGAGCCTCCAGGCGGCTCGAGCGTCACCGCATAGGTGGCCCGGGCGATCACGGCCGGATCATAGTCCTTGAGCGAGGCTTGGGTCAGCGCTTTGTTCGACAGGACGCCGAGCGATCGGGGACCGCCGACTTCCGGATTGATGAGCCAGAGCTGCAGGCTCTTGCCTGCTGGCTCGTCCGTCGACACGGGTCGGATCACCAGCCTGCGCGCCGCGATGTCGACGTCGAGGATCATGGCCGGCGAATTGGCATCGCGTTGCAGCACCGCCACGAACTTGCCGGTGGCGGCGGGCGGTGGTTCGATCAGCACCCAAGCCAGCATTGCCGCCGCGAGGGCGGTCATCGCCCCGGTCGCCAGACGCCACCGCCGCAGGCTTCGGGTCAAAGACATGAGGCGAACCGGGTCGCTCGCGCCGGCGCGCCGGTCCGCACCGAACAGTCGCTCCATGAGCCTGGCATAGAGATGGGGCGGGGGAGCCACTTCCGGGAAAGCCTCGTTCAGCGGGGAAAGCCGCGCCTCCCATTGCGAGACCGATGCATCGAAGCCCCGGTCGGCGCCCCGTCGCGCCTCGGCGGCTGCCCTTTCCTCGGCGTCGAGCGTTCCGAGCGCATATTCGGCGGCGTCAGGATCGTCCTCGTCGGGGTGGCTCATTGGGTCAGACAGGTTCTCAATTGCGAGAGGCTGCGGTGCAGCCAGGTCTTGATGGTCGCCACGGGCCGGCCGAAACGCTGCGACAAAGCCTCCCGGCTCAGACCACGGTAATAGGCGAGGAGCACCGCCTCGCGCTTTTCCCGGTCGAGGCCTTCGAGGCACCGCAACAGGCGTTTCAACTCTTCGCTTCGCTCCTGCTGGTCCAGAGGATGTCCACCATCGAACGGCACGTCGAATCCTTCCGGCATGGCCGACATGGGCAGCGTCTTCGCTCGCCGAACCTCGTCGAGCGCCCGGTTGCGGGCAATCGTCGCCATCCAGGTGATGGCCGAAGCCCGCCCTTCGTCATAGTCTCCCGCGTGTTCCCAGATCTTGACATAGACGTCCTGGAGCACCTCGTCGGCGATGCCGCGGCGCGTCAATATGTGGACGATGATGCCGTAGAGCTTCGAACTCGTTGCCTGATAAAGTATTTGGAACGCTTCCCGGTCCCGCATCGCGACGCGACCTAGGACCTCGGCAAGATCACGACTAGACGCGAGCATCGGCGCTCCGTATCGCTCTGGTCCGCGACCATGGCGGGCCTGAGTCTGAAGATGCCGACAACGCTAACGAGCGCCGGGTTCAAAGCCAAGTCCTCCGTATCGGCCCCGCCCGAAAAACGGTCACCGGCGCCGCACCAGGCACCCCACGCCTGTCGCGGCGAACAGCAGCCATCCGGCGATCATGCCGAGGCCGCCGAGAGGGGCCGCCAACGGAACGGGATGGGCATTCAGGAAGGTGGCGAAGGCGAGATCGGCGCTGAACAGTATCGTGCCGAGAGCCAGCACGGTCGCCGAGACCGGGGCACCGCGCGGAACGGTCCGCGCGCTGCACATCGGCACCGCGGTCGCCAGAACCGCGACCGCATGGACAAGAAGGATCGTGCCGCCCGTCCGGGCCAGATCGCCTCCGCCGATGTGAGCTGCAGCCGCCAGCATCGCTACCCCTGCCGCGCCCATGAGCCCGGCAACGAGAAGGAGAGCGGAAGCCCACATCGATCACCATCGTTTCGAGCGCCCGGCCAAGCGTCGCGCGAACCGGGCGTCTTGGAGCCTCAGCCGGCCGGCTGGAGGACGGTGTCGATGACGTGGATCACGCCGTTCGACTGCATGACGTCGGAGATCGTGACCCGGGCCTTGTCACCCTTCCCGTCGATGATCACGAGACCCTTGCCGGCCTTCTCGACCGTCAGCGTATCGCCTTCGACCGTCTTCAGTTCGGCCTTGCCGCCGCCCTCTTTCACCTGCGCCATCAGATCCTTGGCCGTGAGCGTGCCGGAGACGACGTGATAGGTCAGGATCTTGGTGAGCGTATCCTTGTTCTCGGGCTTGAGCAGCGTGTCGACCGTGCCTTTCGGCAGCTTGGCGAAAGCCTTGTTGGTCGGCGCGAAGACCGTGAACGGGCCGGGGCCCTCGAGCGTGTCGACGAGGCCGGCGGCCTTCACCGCGGCGACGAGCGTGGTGTGGTCCTTCGAGTGGACCGCATTCTCGACGATGTTCTTGTTGGGATACATCGGGGCGCCGCCGACCATTTTGGTCATGGCCGCGTAAACCGGAACGGACGCCAGCGAAACGGCGACGACGAGTCCAGCGATCGAATGCTTCCTGCTGATGAAATTCATCTTCTTCTCCAACATCGTAACCCCCCCTGCATCGCAAGGGACGCTGAAGATACGCATGAGGCGCGGCGCGGTTTCAGACGGTCGCCCGCGATTCTGCCATAATTTTGCGTTGGCCCGGCCCGACCGCGTGATCCTTGGCGTGGCGGGTCAGTCCGACGGATCGAAGCTCCGCCTGCCAGCGGACCCTGGCGGCCTCGAGCCCCCAGACGGCGCCGAGCAGCAGGAAGACGTGCCGCCAGTGGTCGATATCGATCTGAAACGCCTGAAGGAAGAAGACGAAGAGCGACGGCCAGTAGACCTGGGCGATCCGCCGGTAGGGCGAGGGCCGCCAGGCGACGCGAAAGCCCACATAGGTGGTCAGCCCGACGAGCAGCAGGAAACCGAAGCCGCCGAGCCAGCCATAGGAGGCGAAGGCGTTGATGTAGGTGTCGTGCGGTTCGAGGCCGAAGATCAGGCGGAAGCGCAGCGGGCCGAGACCGTTGATGTTGTCGAGCAGCATCGGCAGGGAGCGGATCTGGTTGCCGAAGCGCCCGGTGGCGCCGCTGTCGTAGTCCTGCTCGAGCGTCGCACGTTCGAGGAACAGCGTCCGTGTGCCGCTGAACAGCAGCAGCACGATCACCGCCAGCACGGTCAGGAGGGCCGCCGCCACGCCCATCACGACGATGCGCCGCCGCAGCCTAGGGTCGGCCGAGGTCGCATAGGTGAGGCCGATGCTCAGCGTTGCGGCGATGACGAAGGCGGCCCATGAGCCGCGCGAGAAGGACAGGAAGATGCCGGCGACGACGATCATCAGGCAGAGCGACGTCGCCACGACGTGGCGGGTCTTCCGCAGCACCAGCGTCTGGACGAAATAGACCCCGCCGAGCACCAGATAGGAGCCCATCACGTTAGGGTCCTTGAACGAGCCCGAGGCCCGGCCGTAACGGGAAAAGACGGCGTTCAGGCCGTCGATGCCGATATAGCCGATGATGCCGCAGAGTGCTGCCAGAACGGTGCTGGCCGCATAGATCTTGAGACAGAGTTCCGTGCGCCGCACCGTATCCTCGGCGAAGAACAGCGCGAAGAACACCGCCGTCGACGCCAGATAGAGCGACAGCAGCATGAAGATTCTGGGATCGCTCTCGTCGAGATGGGGGACGAGCGAGATGAAGCCGCCGAGATTATAGACGAAGATGGCGCCGAACAGCGGCAGGATGGTCGGATGAATGCGGAAACCGCCCATGAACCAGAGCGGCAGGATGAGGAAAAAGGCCAGGTCGTAGGGCGAGGGCTCGACGAAGGCGATGAAGCCGCAGAGCACGAAGACCCCGAAGACCCACCGCACCAGGGCGTCGTAATCGATGCGCCAGCCGGGTCTCGACGAGGCCGCTGCCCCGGTGGCCATCGCCTGCGCCGGCATCGCCCTAGTAGGCATTTTTCGCCTTGATCAGCGCGAAGGGCGTCATCATCAGGATGTATATGTCGAAGAAGATCGACCAGTTCTCGATATAGGTGAGGTCGTGCTCGACGCGCCGCTGGATCTTCTCCGGCGTATCGGTCTCGCCGCGCCAGCCGTTGATCTGCGCCCAGCCGGTGATGCCCGGACGGACCCGGTGGCGGGCGAAATAGCCGTCGACCACCTCGTCGTAGAGATGATCGGCGGCCTTGGCGTGGACCGCGTGCGGGCGCGGCCCGACGAGCGACAGGCTGCCCTTGAAGACGACGTTGAAGAGCTGCGGCAACTCGTCGAGCGAGGTGCGGCGGATGAAGCGCCCGACGCGCGTCACGCGCGGATCGTCGCGCGTCACGAGGCGAGCGGCGGTGTGATCGAGCGCATCGGTGCGCATGGAGCGGAACTTGAACACCTCGATCATCTCGTTGTTGAAGCCGTAGCGCTTCTGCCTGAAGAAGGCCGGGCCGGGCGAATCGAGCTTCACGGCCAGCGCCACGAGAGCCATCAGCGGCGACAGCGCCAGCAGCGCCAGCGCGCCGACGACACGGTCGAATATGCTCTTGATGATGACGTCCCAGTCGGCGATCGGCTTGTCGAAGACGTCGAGCACCGGCACCGAGCCGATGTAGGAATAGGATCGCGGCCGGAACTTCAGCTTGTTCATATGGGCCGACAGACGGATGTCGATCGGCAGGACCCAGAGCTTGCGCAGCATCTGCAGCAGGCGCTGCTCGGCTGAGATCGGCAGGGTGAAGATGACGAGATCGATGCGCGTGTGGCGGGCAAGCGCCACGAGGTCGTCGACATTGCCGAGCTTGGGGTAGCCCGCTACGACATCGGTCGAGCGCTCGTCGCTCCGGTCGTCGAAGAAGCCGAAGATGCGCAGGTCGGTCTCGGGCTGGGCGGACAGGGTCTGCAGTAGCTCTTCGGCGGCGGGGCCGCCGCCGACGATGACGGTGCGGCGGTCGAGCCGGCCGGTGCGCATCATGCCGTCGGTGAGGAGCGAGAGAAGGCCGCGCTCCACGAGCAGAATCGCGAGGCCGAGCGCATACCAGCCGGACATCCAGACGCGCGAGAAGGTGCCGTCGAGCTTGAGGAAGAAGACGGCCGCCAGGGCCGCGAGTACCACGAAGCTCCAGCCCGCCGCGACCCTGATGCCCGTCGAGATCGGCGTTCTGAAGGCCCCGAGCGTGTTCACCCGCAGCATCTGGAATGCCACGATCGCCAGCGCCGCCATGCAGGGAATGGCGACGAAATAGGCGGTCGCATAGCCGACTTGCGGGACCACATAGACGAAATGGACCAGGATGCCGGTCGCGCAGAGCAGCATGAATTCGGTCAGCCGCACCAGTCCGGCCAGGACGACCGGCGAATAATGCGGCTTCGAACCGAGCCCGCCCGGCAAGGCCTCGGACAGTCTGGCGCGGACGTTGTCCACCGTCTCCGCCGGCGCGGCCGGGGAGGGGGGCAAGTCCCCGTCGATGCGCCGCATGTCGTCCGGCGTGAACGCGCTGGACTGTTTCGAAGCCTTCACGTTGGACCCCTCGATGAGGACGATACGGCGACGCGGGACGGTGCCGGCACGCGGCGGCCGGCCTTGCGGGACAGCGCCTCGCGATAGGCGCCGATGACCGCATCCACCATGCGGTCGATGGAAAAGTTGTCGTGGACGAAATCCGCCAGTTGCCGCGCCTGCTCGTTGCGCTCCGCGACGGGCTGCGTGAGTGTCGCGACGAGGCGGTCGGCGAGGCGGCCGATGTCGTCGGGCGGCAGGAGTCGGTCTCGATAGGGCCCGAAGATCTCGGGAATCCCGCCCACATGGGTGGAGATCATCGGCAGGCGGGCCGCCGCCGCCTCGAGCACGATATAGGGCAGGGACTCGGCGCGCGACGGCACGACCAGCAGGCGGCCGAGCTCGAAGGCCCGGCGTGCCGGCATCGGTCCCGTGAACGACACATGCTCCGCCAGTCCCAGCCGGCGGGCATGGTCCTCGAGCTTGGCGCGGTCCGGTCCCGAACCGACCAGAGTTGCACGCGGCGGGGTGCCAAGCCTGCGGCCGGCGACCGCGATGGCATCGAGCAGCGTATCGATGCCCTTGGCGGCGCGCAGTTCCCCGACATAGAGGATGTCGGCCGCATCCGCCTGCGGCGCGAGCGGCACGAACTCGCTCTCCGCGACGCCGTTATGGACGACCTTGAAGAGGTGCGCGGGCTCGCAGACCATCTGTCGGAAGCGGCCGGCAATGAAGGCGCTCTCGAACAGCAGAAGATCGGTCTGCCGCGCCATCAGGCGCTCCGCCTGCATGTAGACGCGGCTGATCAGGCTGCCGGGACGATGGTTGACGCTGCCGCCATGGGGTGTATAGGCCCGGACGATCTCCGAGGCGGTCGGCAGCATGGCGGAGAGTCTGGCGTAGGCGCCGCCCTTCGAGCCGTGGCCATGCACGACCTGGGGCTGCATCCGTCTGATCGTCTCACGCACGGCCATGAACACGGCGGCGTCGGAGGGATGCGGATTGCGATGCATGGGCACGCGCGTCATCCCGAGCGCCAAATGCGGCGCGATTTCGGCGAGAGCGCGGTCGGCGGCCGCGCCTCCGGTGGTCTGATCGGCGATCAGCCCCACCCTGTGGCCGCGGCGGATCTGCTCGCGGGCGAGGTCCAGCACGTGTCGGAACAGACCGCCGAGCGGCGCCCGCAGGACGTGCAGGACCTTGAGCGGCGGCCCCGAGCCGGGCAGCGGTTCCACCATGACGAGCCTCGCGATGAGCGGAGCCCGATCATGGTCCCAAATGCTAAAAGAACCGTTCTTCGACGTTGATCGTATCGCCGGGCCGCAGCGGATAGGCCAGCGGCACGCGGGCCGTGACCTGGACGCCGTTGACCATGCGGGTGATGGTGGCCGAGTTGCGCTCCGCCCGCGGGCCGAAGCCGCCCGCCACCGCGATGGCTTTCTGCACCGTCATGCCGCTGATGAACGGATACTGCCCCGCCGTCGTGACCTCGCCGAGGACGAAGAACGGTCGGAAGGCCTCGACCTCGACCGAGATATGCGGATCGCGCAGGAAGCCGGCGCGCAGCCGGGTCTCGATGGTGCGCTCGGCCTCGCTCGTGGTCTGCCCGACGAGCGAGACATTGCCGACGAGCGGCATCGAGATCATGCCCGATCCGTTCACCGAATAGGAGTTGGAGAGGGCGTCCTGGCCGAAGACTATGACCCTGACGCGGTCGCCGCTGGCGAGCGTATAGGGCGCTGTCAGCTGGGCGCGGAAGACATCCGTGCGGTAGATCGGCCCGGCGCAGCCCGCGAGGGCCACGGCGGCGAGGAAGCAGACTGCTCTGGCGAAGCGATGCATGGGGTCGACCGGACATGAGGCCGCACTAAGAAGCGGCGCGGATCAATACCCAGGCAATATCGTGTTAAGGTTAATGAAAGCTGATGAGGGCGGCGGTGGCGCGGGCCCGCGGCCTTTGGACGTCGATCGGGAAACAGCCTCGCGGTTTTGCGCCACCTTGACTAAGAGAAGGCCATGCCGTCGTTCCGCACCACCCGTACCGTCCCGCATTCCGCCGCCGAGATGTTCGATCTCGTCGCCGACGTCGAGCGCTATCCCGACTTCCTGCCGCTGTGCCAGAGCCTCGTCGTGCGTCGCCGGTCGAGCCTGCCGACCGGCGAGGAGGTGCTCGCCGCCGATATGCGCGTCGGCTACAAGGCGGTCCGGGAGAGCTTCACGAGCCGCGTGACGCTCGATCGTGCGCACTCGGCGATCCTCGTCGAATATATCGACGGGCCGTTCAGGTCGCTGGAGAATCGCTGGACCTTCACCGATGTGCCCGAAGCGCCGGGCAGTTCCACGATCGCTTTCTACATCACATACGAGTTCAAGAGCCGGATGCTGGGCCTGATGATGGGATCGATGTTCGAAAGCGCGTTCCGGCGCTTCGCCGAGGCGTTCGAACGGCAGGCTGGCAAGGTCTACGGCTGAACGGCCGTCTCGAGCATCGTAAGCGCTTGCCGCAACGCCTCTTCCCTCACGCGGCGGCGGCCGATGTCGCCGAAGCGGCGTTCCATCGTGATCGTCGGTTTCCCGGTCCGGGCGAGGCCGAAGTGCACGAGCCCGACCGGCTTTAGCGGCGTGCCGCCGGTCGGCCCCGCGACGCCTGTGATGCTGAGCGCGAGGCCGGCCCGCGAACGCGACAGCGTGCCCGCGGCCATGGCGCGCGCGGTCTCCGGAGAGACGGCGCCGTGCCGGTCGAGCACCGTGTCCGGAACGCCGAGGAGCTCCGCCTTGGCCGCGTTGGAATAGGTGACGAAGCCGCGGTCGAGCACGTCGGCCGAGCCCGAGATCTCGGTCAGCAGACCGGCCAGCAGGCCGCCGGTGCAGGATTCGGCCGTCGCCAGGACGACGCCCTGCGCCCGGCAGAGCCCGATCAGCACCCTAGCGTTCTCGACGAGGTCGTCGGGGAACATGCGGCGCGCCTGCGGTTCAGCCCGGGTCGAGCGGCAGACGGACGGTGGCGAGCCCCCAGGCCACCATGCCCTCGCCGCGGCCGGTGAAGCCGAGCCGCTCGGAGGTCGTCGCCGTGACCGCCACCCGGTCGACCGCAAGGCCGGCGATCTCGGCGATCCTGCGCCGCATCGCCTCGCGATGCGGTCCGATCTTCGGCGCTTCGCATACCACTGTGGCGTTCAGATGCGCCACCACGCCGCCGCGGCCGCGGACCCGATCGATCGCATGCCTGAGGAAGATGTCGGACGAGGCGCCTTTCCACCGGGCCTCGGAGGGTGGGAAATGCGAGCCGATATCGCCGTCGCCGATCGCGCCGAGGACCGCATCGGTCAAAGCATGCAGCACGACGTCGGCGTCGGAATGACCGCTCAGCGCCTTGTCGTGCCCGATCTTGACGCCGCCGAGCCAGACGTGGTCGCCCTCGGTGAAGGAATGAACGTCGAAGCCCTGTCCGGTTCTGATGTCGAGCAGCGAGCCGAGCAGTCGGGTCTCGGCAGCCTGGAAATCCTCCCCTGTGGTCAGCTTGACATTGGAGGGCTCGCCTTCGAAGACGAAGACGTCGTGGCCGGCATATTCGGCCACCGCGGCATCGTCGGTGAGGTCGTGGCGCCCGTCGGCCACTGCCCGCCGATGTGCCTGGACGATGAGCGGGAGCGCGAAGGCCTGGGGCGTCTGCACGGCCCGGAGCCGGCTGCGGTCGGGCGTGCCTACGATCCGCCCTCCCTCGCCGATCTGCTTGACGGTATCGAACACCGGGCAACCCGGTACCGCCGCGCCATAGTTTCGGGCGCCGTCCATGGCGCGACCGATCAGGGCGGAGGAAGCGAACGGCCGCGCTCCGTCGTGGATGAGCACGAAATCCGAATTGCGGCCGAGGCGCTTCGCCAGTGCCTCGAGTCCGGCATGGACGCTTTCCTGTCGCGTCGCGCCGCCATGGGCGGTTTCGCCGAGACGGCCGGACTGGACGCGGTCGAGCCGGCGCGCCGCCGCGTCGAAAAGGTCGCAGTCGTCCTGGTGGATGACCGGCGTCACGGAGGCGATGTCGGGCCGCTGCAGGAAGGCCTGCAGGGTGCGCGTGATCAGGGGTTGTCCGGCCAGCAGTCGATATTGTTTGGGGACCCCCCCGCCGGCGCGCGATCCGCGCCCGGCGGCCACGACGAGAACGTGGAAAGATTCAGGCATCGACCATGAGGCTCCTCCGACGCACCCGTTTCCCGCGTTTCGGGCGTCGCGTCAAACGACCTCTGGCCAGCGATGGGGGTCGCAACGAATATGTTGCTGTGCAATAACGAAGGGCCGGTTTGTCAGCAAGACGGATTGTGACGCGAACCGGGCATCGACCGGTCGGCGTCGCGCGACGCGGTGGGCTTGTCGACCGCGACCTCAAAGGGAACGACCTTCTTTGATTACAGCCGTGCCGAAGAACGACGCCGACATCGCCGGCGGGCGCGATCCGGTTGGGGACAGCCTGTCCTTCGGCCCGCTGGTATTGCGCGGGCGCGCCATCCTGGCGCCCATGGCCGGCATCACAGATCTCGGTATGCGGCGGCTCGCCTGGCGGTTCGGCGCGTCGCTGACCGTTACCGAAATGGTCGTCGGCGATCATCTGGCGCGCGGCGATCCGGCGAGCCTGGCCCGCGTGGCCAGCGACGGTGGCCAGCCGCACGTGGTGCAGGTGGCCGGCTGCACCCCGGATTCGCTTGCCGAAGCCGCGAGGATCGCCGAAGGCTGCGGCGCCGTGGCGATCGACATCAACATGGGGTGTCCGGCCAAGCGCGTCACCGGTGGGCTCGCGGGCTCGGCGCTGATGCGCGATCTCGACCACGCGGCGCGGCTCGTCGCGGCGACGGTCGCGGCCGTCGCTGTCCCGGTCAGCGTCAAGATGCGCCTCGGCTGGGACGAGACGAGCCTCAACGCCCCGGCGCTCGCCCGGCGGGCCGAGGCCGAGGGCGCTCGCCTGATCACGGTGCATGGCCGCACCCGGAGCCAGTTCTACAAGAGGGAGGCCGATTGGCGGGCGGTGGCCGCCGTGAAGCGCGCCGTCGCGATCCCCGTCGTCGTCAACGGCGACTGCCGCAGCGCCGCCGATGCGCGCGCCATGCTCGCCGCCTCCGGCGCCGATGCGGTGATGATCGGCAGAGCGGCGCTCGGTCGCCCCTGGTTCGTCGGACAGGTGGCCGAAGCCCTGGCGACGGGCCATTGCCCGCCGCCACCCGCCGCCCCCGAACGTCGCAGGGCCGCGGTCGAGCACTATGAGGCCATCCTGGACCTGTTCGGCACGGCCAAGGGCGTGCGGCACGCCCGCAAGCATCTTTGCGCCTATGCCGAGCAGGAGGCACGCCTGGGT
The DNA here is from genome assembly GCA_965277115.1 of Lichenihabitans sp. Classification (GTDB taxonomy): domain Bacteria; phylum Pseudomonadota; class Alphaproteobacteria; order Rhizobiales; family Beijerinckiaceae; genus Lichenihabitans. The sequence continues at coordinate 48,734 of CBDIBY010000011.1, forward strand.
CCGGTGCCGGAAGGTCTACGAGGCCGGCTGGCGGTCGCCGAGGATGCGGGCGAGGTCCGGCGCCTGCTGCACCATCTCTTCGCTCACGACGCCGTCGTTGAGGCCGCGTGATGACGGCCTTCCACCGCGCTCCGGAGCGAGGCAGCGCGCCGCAGCAGGGTTTTTTCGCGCTGGCGTCCGAAATCCTCAACGTTCTGCCCTATGCGATCCTCGCGGTGGCGTCCGACGGCGCCATTCTCGATGCCAATGCGACCGCTGAGGCCTTCTTCGAGATGAGCCGCGCCATGCTGATGCGCCATCGCCTCGCCGAGATCGTGCCCTTCGGCTCGCCCCTGCTGAGCCTCGTCGAACAGGCGGCGGAGCGCGATGCCGCCGTCAACGAATACAGGGTCGACCTCGGAACGCCGCGCCTCGGACCCGACCGCACCGTCGATATCCACGTCGGTCCGATGACGGAAAGCCACGGCGCCATGATCGTTCTGCTGCAGGAACGGTCAATTGCCGATAAATTCGACAGGCAGTTGACCCACAGAGGAGCAGCCCGCTCGGTTTCTGCGCTGGCCGCCATGCTGGCGCACGAGATCAAGAACCCGCTTTCGGGCATCAGGGGCGCGGCGCAACTGCTGGAGACGGCGGTCGGCGACGAGGACCGGGCACTGACCCGGCTGATCTGCGAGGAGACCGACCGTATCGTCAAGCTCGTCGGGCGCATGGAGGCCTTTTCCGACATGCGGCCGCCGGAGCGTGAGAGCGTCAACATCCATGCCGTTCTGGATCATGTGAAGCGTATCGCGCAGGCCGGTTTCGCCCGGCACATCCGCTTCACTGAGAGCTACGACCCCTCGCTGCCGCCGGTCTTCGCCAATCGCGACCAACTCGTCCAGGTCTTCCTCAACCTGGTCAAGAACGCGGCGGAGGCGGTCGGCCCGGATGCGATCGACGGCGCCATCGAGCTCACCACCGCCTTCCGGCCGGGTGTCAGGATGCGTGTGCCCGGTGCCGCGGTGCCGGTCAGCCTGCCGCTCGAATTCTGCGTCAGAGACAACGGGCCGGGCGTGCCGCCGGATATCGAGGCGCATCTCTTCGATCCCTTCGTGACCACCAAATCCTCGGGAACTGGCCTTGGTCTTGCACTGGTGGCCAAGATCATCGGCGACCACGGGGGCACCGTGGAATGCGAATCGCATCCGCGCCGGACGACGTTCAGGGTCCTGATGCCGATGTTCGCCGCGCGCGACGGCCGCGGAGGTTCAGGGGCCTGAGCGCCGGCGCCCGACAGGAAGGAAGACCACGGCGATGAATGGCCACATCCTCGTTGCCGACGACGACGCCGCGATCCGCACGGTGGTCAGCCAGGCCTTGTCGCGGGCCGGATACGAGGTGCGCGCGACAGGCACCGCCGCCTCGCTGTGGCGCTGGGTGCAGGCCGGCGACGGCGACCTCGTCATCACCGACGTGGTGATGCCTGACGAGAACGCCTTCGAACTGCTGCCGCGCATCAAGAAATTGAGGCCCGACCTGCCGATCATCGTGATGAGTGCGCAGAACACCTTCATGACCGCGATCAAGGCCTCCGAGCGCGGCGCCTACGACTACCTTCCCAAGCCCTTCGACCTCAGGGAGCTCGTCGCCATCGTCGGGCGCGCCATGAGCGAGCCGCGCCATCCGCACGTCGTCCACGACGACGAGCTCGAATCGATGCCCCTCATCGGCCGCTCGCCGGCCATGCAGGAGATCTATCGCGCCCTGGCGCGGCTGATGCAGACCGACCTCACCGTGATGATCTCGGGCGAATCGGGCACCGGCAAGGAGCTCGTGGCCCGCGCGCTGCACGATTACGGCAAGCGCAAGTCGGGGCCTTTCGTCGCCATCAACATGGCCGCCATCCCGCGCGACCTGATCGAAAGCGAATTGTTCGGCCACGAGAAGGGCGCCTTCACCGGCGCCAGTACGCGCTCGGCCGGCCGGTTCGAGCAGGCCGAAGGCGGGACGCTTTTCCTCGACGAGATCGGCGACATGCCAATGGAGGCGCAGACGCGCCTGCTGCGCGTGCTCCAGCAGGCCGAATATACGACGGTCGGCGGCCGCACGCCGATCAAGACCAACGTGCGCATCATCGCCGCGACCAACAAGGACCTGCGCGTCACCATCCAGCAGGGCCTGTTCCGCGAGGACTTGTTCTTCAGGCTCAACGTCGTGCCGCTGCGGCTGCCGCCTTTGCGCGAGCGCGCGGAGGACATCCCGCATCTGGCCCGGCATTTCTTCACGTTGGTCGCGGCGCAGGGCCTGCCGCTCAAGCGCATGGATGCCGGTGCCTACGAGAAGCTCAAACACTATCGCTGGCCCGGCAACGTGCGCGAGCTCGAGAACCTGGTCCGGCGCCTCGCGGCACTCTACCCGCAGGAGGTCATCTCTGCGCAGCTCATCGATGCGGAACTCGGCCTCGGCCGCCCGCTCGATTCGGGCTTCTCGGGCGAGAGTGCGGTTGCCGCCGCCACCTCCGGTGATCGACGTGATCTCGGCCTCGCAGGCGACGAAGGAGGCCTCAGCGGCGCCGTCGAGCGACATCTCGCCGAACTCTTCGCCAGGCACGGCGACGACTTGCCCCCGCCGGGTCTCTATCACCGCATCCTGCGCGAACTCGAGGCGCCGCTCGTCTCCGCCGCTCTCGTGGCGACGCGCGGCAACCAGATCAAGGCGGCCGAGATGCTCGGACTGAACCGCAACACGTTGCGCAAGAAGGTGCGGGAGCTCGATATCAAGCTGATGCGCCTGCCTCGCTGAGACCGCCGCCGTCCCCTCGGCACGCTGCGCGATCGCGGCGGACGATGATCACCCTGTCCGCGGGTGCGAGCGAGTCTTTGAACCTTACCGGCACGGCCGCCCTGAATTCGTCGCAATGCGGCAACACTGCTGTATAATTACAACGGTCAGCGGCCTGGAGGCGGCCTGACCATCACGACGAGACGCAGGAACAGCCCGAGCTTGACCGATCCCCAAGGCCAGCAAGAGATGGCGTTGCCGCAAAGCCGTTCGTCGCGCCGCCGCTTCATTTTTCGAGCCGGGCCGCTGATCGTCGGATTGGCCTTGGTCTCGGCCCTGGCGACTTTCGCGGTCTTCACCGGCTTCACGCCGATCATCCCGACCGATGCGGTCGTGATCGACGTGTTCCTGGCCGACGGCATCATCGCCTGTATCCTGTTCCTGCTGGTCGGGATCGAGGCCTACAAGCTTTTCGCCGCCTGGCGAGCCCGTATCGCCGGGGCGCGGCTCCATGCCTATATCGTCGGCCTGTTCCTGATCACCGCGGCCATCCCGGCGGTGATCATGGCGGTCGTCGGTGCTGTGGCGCTCGAACGCGGCCTCTATCCGGCCTTCATGGAGGATGTGCGCGGTTTCATTTCGCACACGACGGATGCGGCGCAGCTCTACCGCGAATCGCAATGCGCCTCGCTGCAGCGCGACGCGGATCTCGCGGCTTCGGATCTCGACCGCGCCAAGGTCGGCTACACCGATCGCGCCTTCTTCGACAATTATTTCGCTTCGCGGGTCCATGCGCTCGGCTTCACCGTGGCGGTGATGATGAAGGGCGACGGATCGGTGGTCGACCGGGTCGAGAGCAGTCGTCCGGCGCAGGTCGTAGAGCCCACCGCCGTCGATTTCGAAGATACGCGCAAGGGCCAGCACTTCTGCTTCCGCCTCGACAACGGCCGGACCTTCGTCGCGCTGCGCTTTCTGCCGTCCTTCGACGATACCTTCCTTTACGTCGGGCGGCCGCTCGATCCCTTCGCGATCGAGTTCCCGCAGCAGGCGCGCGACATCATCGCGCTCTATGACGCCTTCGATTCGCACCGCCGCTCGATCCAGATCGCCTTCATCATCATGTACGGGTTGCTGGCGCTGATCATGCTGCTGTCGGCGATCTGGCTCGGCCTTTCCTTCGCCAACCAGCTCGTGGCGCCGATCCGGCGTCTGATCCACGCCACCGACCAGGTGTCGTCCGGCAATCTCTACGTCCAGGTTCCGATCCGCCGGTCCGAGGGCGATCTGGCGCGGCTCGGCGAGACCTTCAACAAGATGACCTCGGAACTGCGCCTGCAGCAAAACCGCCTGATCGCGGCGCGCGAAACGATCGACGAGCGGCGCCTGTTTACCGAAGCCGTGCTGTCGGGTGTCCCGGCCGCCGTCATCGGCATCGGGCCGAACGGCGCGATCACCGTGGTCAATCCCTCGGCGCACAAGATCCTGGCGCAGGCCGAGGGGGGCGAGGCGACCATCATCGGCCGCGTGCTGACCGAGGCCATCCCCGAACTCGGCCCCATCGTCGAGGAGGCGAGGGCAGGGCGCCAGCGCCTCCACCAGGCCCAGATCACTCTCTCGCGCGGTGGTCGCGAGCGCACCTTTACCATCCGCGTCGCCAGCGATCTCTCGGCCAAGAGCGAGCGCGGCTACGTCGTGACCCTCGACGACATCACCGACCTCGTGACCGCCCAGCGCACCTCCGCCTGGGCCGATGTGGCGCGGCGCATCGCCCACGAGATCAAAAACCCTCTGACCCCGATCCAGCTGTCGGCGGAGCGGCTGAAGCGGCGCTACGGCAAGGTGATCACCGAGGGTCGGGAGGTCTTCGACCAATGCACCGACACGATCATCCGCCAGGTCGACGACCTAAAGCGGATGGTCGACGAATTCTCGTCCTTCGCCCGCATGCCCAAGGCGACGCTGCAGGAGGACGATCTCGGCAAATGCGTCGAGCAGGTGGTGTTCCTGATGCGGGTCGGCAATCCGGAGATCACGTTCACCGACGATCTTCCCGACACGCCGCTCGTCGCGCGGTTCGACAGGCGATTGCTGTCGCAGGCCCTTACCAATATCATCAAGAACGCGACCGAGGGAATTGCGGCCGTGGGTTGTGGACCGGGGGAGGGGCGTATCGCCGTCTCGCTCCGCCAGGCGCCCGACGGGGAGATCGTGATCGACGTGATCGACAACGGCAAGGGCTTTCCGTCCGACAATCGCCACCGCCTTCTCGAGCCTTATATGACGACGCGCAGCGACGGCACTGGCCTCGGCCTTGCCATCGTGGCCAAGATCTTCGAAGACCACGGCGGCGGGATCGATCTGCTCGATGCGCCCCATTCGCGTGGGGCCCACGTGCGGCTTCATTTCCCTCTGGACCCGTCCAGCGTGCCGGCCCGTAGCGACGCCGCGCCGCAACGCGTGAGCGAGAAAGCCTAAGAGAAGGCGATGGCAACCGATATCCTGATCGTAGACGACGAGGCCGACATCCGGGAACTCGTCTCGGGCATCCTGTCGGACGAGGGCCACGGCACTCGCACCGCCAAGGATGCCGACGAGGCGCTGGCGATGGTGTCGGGACGGCGGCCGCATCTCGTCTTCCTCGATATCTGGCTGCAGGGCTCGCGGCTCGACGGGCTGCAATTGCTGGAGATCGTCAAGGAGCAGCATCCGAGCCTGCCGGTGGTGATGATCTCGGGCCACGGCAATATCGAGACCGCGGTCTCGGCCATCAGGCTTGGGGCCTACGACTTCATCGAGAAGCCGTTCAAGGCCGATCGCCTGGTGCTCGTCGTCGACCGGGCGCTCGAGGCCTCGCGGCTCAAGCGCGAGAACGTCCAGCTCAAGGCCCGCGCCTTGAGCCCGAACCGGATCGTCGGGCGCTCCACGGCGTCGAACCAGCTCCGTCAGGTCATCGAGAAGCTCGGACCGGCTAATTCCCGCATCCTGATCACTGGCGCCCCCGGTGCCGGCAAGGAACTGGCGGCCCATATGATCCACGACCTGTCGGGGCGCGCCTCATCGCCTTTCGTGGTGATCAATGCGGCGACCATGGTGCCGGAGATGATGGAGACCGAGCTCTTCGGGATCGAGGGGACGGACGGGCGCAGCCGCAAGGTCGGCGCGCTCGAGGAAGCGCATGGCGGCACGCTGTTCATCGATGAGGTGGCCGACATGCCGCGCGAGACGCAGAGCAAGATCCTGCGTGTCCTGGTCGACCAGAATTTCACGCGCGTCGGCGGCTCGACGCGTGTCCATGTCGACGTGCGCATCATTTCCTCGTCGAGCCGCGATCTCGCCGCCGGCATCGCCGATGGGAGTTTCCGCGAAGACCTGTTCCACCGGCTGGCGGTGGTGCCGGTGCGAGTGCCCGGGCTGTCGGAGCGCCGCGAGGACATTCCAGAACTGATCGATTTCTTCATGGACCAGGTTTCGGCCAATACGGGCCTGCCGAAGCGCCGGATCGGGGCGGATGCAATGGCAGTTCTGCAATCACACGACTGGCCGGGCAATATCCGTCAGCTCCGCAACAACGTCGAGCGCCTGATGATCCTGGCGAGCGGAGACGCCGATGCGGAAGTGAGCGCCGACATGCTGCCCTCGGAGGTCGGCACGCTGGTGCCGGCGACGCCGAACGGCGCCGGTGGCGAAAAGCTGATGAGCCTGCCCCTGCGCGAGGCGCGCGAAGTGTTCGAACGGGAATATCTGATCGCGCAGATCAGCCGCTTCGGCGGAAATATTTCCCGCACCGCGGAATTCATCGGGATGGAAAGATCCGCGTTGCATCGTAAACTGAAGTCGCTGGGGATCGATTGAGGCAGGACGGCGACAGGGCTGCAGGCTCGACGCGGGATCTGCGCCCCGGCACGAAGTTTGTGTTGCGGCTTCGCGGCGTCTCTGCGTCTAGTATGGTCGGAGGGTCGTGCAGCGGCGAGCATCGGGGTCTTCGAGTGCGGCATTGCGACCGGCAGGCGGCAGCGACAAGCGATGGACGGAAAGATGGCGTCTGAACGAACACAGAATTTGCAAGACACTTTTTTGAATTACGTTCGCAAGAACAAGGTTCCGCTGACGATTTTCCTGGTCAATGGCGTGAAGCTGCAGGGCGTCGTGACCTGGTTCGACAGTTTCTGCGTGCTGTTGCGGCGCGACGGCCATTCGCAACTGGTCTATAAGCACGCGATTTCGACCATCATGCCGGGGCAGCCGATCCAGATGTTCGAGGCGCCGGAGGAGACCGTCGCCACTGTCGACAAGCGGTGACGAGAGCCATCATGAGGCGGCATGCCATTTCGTGAAGTGTCGGGGTCGGAGAGCGGCTTGCCCGACCACGATACCGCCGAGCTCCGATCCGCCGAATCGACCCGGTGCCTGGTGGTGGGGCCTTATCTGACCGGACCGCACGGATCGAGTTCGCGCGATCCGCGATTGCCTGAAGCAAGGATCGAGGAGGCTTCGGCGCTGGCCGAGGCCATCAGCCTCGATGTCGTGGCCCGCCGCCTCGTCAATCTCGCCGCGATCCGACCCGCAAGCTTTCTCGGCAAGGGCAAGGTCGAAGAGCTTGCGACCCTGGTCCGGGACGAAATGATCGGGCTGGTGATCATGGATTGCGCGCTGACTCCGGTGCAGCAGCGCAACCTCGAAAAATCTTTCACCGCCAAGGTGATCGACCGCACCGGGCTGATCCTCGAAATCTTCGGCCGGCGGGCGCGGACGCGAGAAGGTGCGCTGCAGGTCGAGCTGGCGCATCTCGGCTATCAGAAGTCGCGGCTGGTGCGCTCCTGGACCCATCTCGAACGGCAGCGCGGCGGCTTCGGCTTCCTCGGCGGACCCGGCGAGACGCAGATCGAGACCGACCGCCGCCTCATCGAGGAACGCATGGCGCGGATCGAGCGCGATCTCGACCACGTCAAGCGCACGCGCGCGACCAACCGGAAGACCCGCGCCGACGTGCCGTTCCCGACGGTCGCCCTCGTCGGCTACACCAATGCCGGCAAGTCGACGCTGTTCAACCGCCTGACGCATGCGGCCGTGCTGGCCGACGACATGGTCTTCGCCACGCTCGATCCCACCCTCAGGCTGCTTGCCCTGCCGCATCGCGGCAAGGCCATCCTGTCCGATACGGTGGGCTTCATCTCCGAACTGCCGACCATGCTGGTCACGGCCTTCCGGGCGACGCTCGAGGAGGTCGTCTCCGCCGACCTGATCCTGCACGTCCGCAACATCGCCCATCCCGACACCAAGGCGCAGAGCGCCGACGTCGGCACGATCCTCGCCGAACTCGGCATCGACGTCGCCGACCAGGCCCGCGTCGTCGAGGTCTGGAACAAGGCCGACCTGCTCGACGTGGCAGGGCGCGAGGAGATCGTCGATGCGGCGGCGCACCGGCGTGCCGTGGAGCGGCCGGTGGTCGTCTCCGCCCTGACAGGCGAAGGTGTGGAGGCGCTTCTGGCGACCATCGAGGACCGGCTTGCGGTGCGCAGTTCGACCCTCGACCTGACGCTCGAGCCAACCGACGGGCAGGGGCTTCACTGGCTCTACGAGAGCGCCGAGATCCTGTCGCGCGGCGACGGCCAGGACGGCGAGGTCCATCTGCGGGTGCGCATCCCGCCCGAGCGGCTGCCGCGGCTGCGGCGTCGCTTTCCCGCCGCCCGCCTGCTGGAGTGAGAATCTTCCGAAGGCCGCCATGACCGAGACGGTGTGCGCGACGCCGTGGCAGGACGACACCGGACAGGACATCCCGTCGACGGCTGCTCGATGCGGTCAGGACGTCGGCTGCCGCGAAGGCTGCGACCGGACCGAGCGCCGCGCGAAGCCAGGCTTTCCTCTACGGCGATGAAGGCCTGCCGGAATGATCGCCGTCGATACCTCGGCGCTGATGGCGATCGTGCTCAATGAGCCGGAGGCGGAGGTCTGCATCGCGGCACTCCAAGCCGAAGACGACCTTCTGATCTCCGCCGGCACCGTAGCAGAGGCACTCATCGTCTCCGGTCGGCGAAACGTCGGCGGGGAGATGGAGCGTATGATCGACGGGCTCGGATTCGAGATCGTGAGCGTCACATCGGCGTCCGCTCGGCGCATCGCGCAGGCTTATGAGCGGTGGGGGAAGGGCGGGCACCAGGCGGCGCTGAATTTCGGCGACGGCTTCGCTTACGGGGTGGCGAAGGAGCATGGATGCCGGCTGCTCTATCTGGGCGAGGATTTCGCACGAACTGATGTCGAGAGCGCGCTTTGAGACGATGCCTCCGGTGCGGCGCCCGATCCGCCCGGATACGATATCGTGCGAATATTGATTATTGCCGGGGCTATGAATTCCGGTCGCGGTTGCGTTCTACGAGCCGCGCGACGTTCCTGTCGCCATCATTGGCGCCGATCGAGCCACCGGCGTGCAGACGACGGATACGGCCCACCGGCACCAGTGTCGCGCGATAGAGCACGTTCACGTCGGGCAGATCGGCAACAGCCGATCATGCTCCGGAATCGGAATTTGAGGCCTGGCTCCCCGAGCAGGACTCGAACCTGCGACCATTCGATTAACAGTCGAATGCTCTACCAACTGAGCTATCGGGGAACGTCGGCGGTGCATAGCAAGGCCGGCCTGCATTTGCAAACGCCAATCCCGGCGCTGGCGGGCCGTCTATCGCGACTGCAGAGTGCGAGGATTACCGCGGCGAAGGCGAAGCTTCGGCTTGCTCCGGATCGGCGGATGTTGTTAGAAGATCGCGCGCGTCGTCGTCATGACGATCCGCCGAGGCCTCGTGGCGGAGTGGTTACGCAGAGGACTGCAAATCCTTGCACCCCGGTTCGATTCCGGGCGAGGCCTCCACTTTCATTTTCCTCACCTTTCGCCTCTGTCGAGCTCCAGAGCAGGGGCAGCGCCTGTTGATTGTGCGTCAAGCCTGCTCGGGCGGCCGGCAATTTCGTCGTGGTCGTGGCGCGTGGCTCGCAGGGCCTCATAGGCGCGCCGCACCGCATCGGCCCCGTAGGTCCGTTCGAGCCGCCGCACCACGAAATGTCCGCGGGCCAGGCGCTGGTAATGATCCATGAAGGCGGCATTGATGGCGGCGCCGGTGACCGCGCCGATCACCGGGACGCTCTGCACCACGACCTTCTGCGTAATGACGAGGCCGAAGCGCGACGCGATCTGGCTGACCAGGCGGAGCAGGGCAGGCGCCGATTCCTCGATGACGCCCCGGTTGATGAAATAGCGTGCGGCTTCTGTCACCGACTTGGCGAGCAGCGCGCGTGTCGCGAAATAGCTGCCCTCGCCAAAATGAGCGGCCTCCCGCTCGCCACTGAGGGCGAAGACTTCGAGACAGGCGAGGCTTGCCTCCGGTTGCCGCAGGTCCTCGCCCTCCTGGCGGGCGATTTCGCCGATAGACCGGAGGATAAGCGCGGTCGACACCGGCAGCTCGAACGGCAGCGTGGCCAGGCCGAACGCCCCGCCGAGCGCTCCCGAGCCTGCGATCGCGGCGAGATGCAGGCGCTGGGATGCCGGGCGGCGGCCCTCGGCCAGCGTCGTCAGGGCGGCCCGCATGGCATAGCTCAGCGCCTTGGCCGCCGCCGCATTGGCAGCCTTGAGGACCGAATCCGGGATGAACTGGCCGGCTAGGCCGATCTGCCGGCCGACGAGCCCGGTCAATTGCGTGGCGAAACTCGTGTGCTCCAGGGCCTCGACGGCGGCGGCCAGGTCTGCCTGGTCCTGCGCGGACCAGATGGCGTCCTGTGCCGTCTGCAGGTTCCCCGGACGTCGCGCGATCTTCTCCACCATCGGGCCTGCTCCTTGGATTGGTTTCGTGGGTCAACGCCAAGCCGCCTGTCGGGTTCTCGCCCGGCCGCCGATGCCGCTCAATTGTCGTCGCGATCGAGCATCGGGAGGATGAAGAACAGGCAGGCGACGAGAAACAGCAGGCTGCCGATCAGCCCCGGCCAGTCGCCCGAGCGCCAGGACGACACCGTATAGGACAGGGCCGAGGCCAAGAAGAGGCCCCAGCCGATGGCATGCGCCCGGCGTTCCTTCACGATCCGCGGGGTCTCGCGGCGAATGGTCGCCGGTCCGTCTTGACGGTGACGCTCATTTGCAACAGGCTTCGTCCTGCTGCGGCACGATGCCGTACTCGCCGCCTCGCGGGGCAGCAGGAGGACAGAGAATGGCCAGATCAATCATCGGTATCGCCGGCATGACGTTGATCTTTTGCCTCGGCGTCACGGGCGCCGCAAGGGCCGAGACCGTCATGCAGCAATGCGGCCAGCAATATCAGGCCGCGAAGGCGGGCGGCACGCTGAACGGCATGAGCTGGAACCAGTTCAGAACGGATTGCGCGGCCAGGCTGAAGGCGCAGCCGGCCTCGGCACCCGCTCCGGCACCGGTGGTGGCACCCGCGCCGACGCCCGCCGCCGCTCCCGCGCCGGCCGCCGCCCCGCCGGCGCCACCCGCCACCGCCGCCAACCCGCTGAAGCCGGTTGCCCCGGCGCCCGCGCCGACGGCCGCCGCTCCGGGAGCCAAGCCCGTGAGCGCCGGCCGCGCCGCGGAAACCACACGGCAGCGTCAATGCGGTTCGGAATGGCGCGCCAACAAGGTGACACTGGTGGCACAGACCCCGGGCCTCACCTGGCCCAAATATTGGAGCCAGTGCAACAAGCGGCTCAAGGCCGCGGGCCAGTAGGATCGAAGGTGAGCGGCGGACGGGATATCACTCCGTCGCTCTCCGACCGGGCATCTCCGCTCATGCCACATAGGCAGAGCCGGCGACTACGGCGCCGAGCAGGCCGAGCAGCATCGCCGTGTACCAGGGCCATCGCCGTCCACCGGTGATGATGGCGATGGTCGCGATGGCGATCGAGACGTGGAGCAGCGTCACCGCGACCGTCAGGATGTGGTGCCGGTGCTCGTGCCGGTTGCTGTCTGCGAGCCTGGCGTCGCGCTCCTTCTCGAGGTCCTCCCGCCGTGTAATCTTCTGCCTTGGCGGGGTTAGACTCGGCCGCGATCTCATAAAGGTTGCGTTTGACGCTTTGCGCCTGGAAAAAGGCCCAATGATCGGCGGCCTGGTTCTGCATCAGCACGGATTCGTTCTTGTCGCTGATCGCCTTGCCGCTTTCGAGGCTCTCCAGGCTGCCGACCGTCGCGGCGAGGACAGCCAGGATGGCGATCGTCATCGAAACCTTCATCAGCAGGGGGTTGCCGCTGAGCGCCGCGTGTTCCGCGTGCTCGGCATGTTCCAGATGGTCGGATGTCTCGAGTTCCATGGCGGCCTCGCGTGCAGAAATGGCGTGAATGCATAGACCAGGCGGGTCGTGCGTTCCATCGTGTTCCGGGCCGTTTCGAGAGAGGCGCTCGCATGGACAAGATCGAGGGCGCTGACCTATAAGCGGCGCCGGGTCGGCCGGATCTCTCAAGCCGTCGATCGCGGCGGTGCTCAACAGCGGGACATGTCTATGCAGGGCGCAGCGGTGACCGTGGAGCAGGCCTTTTCGGCGCAGCGTCGCGCCATGGTCGACGGCCAGATCCGGACGTTCGCGGTCACCGATGCGGCCGTCATAGCGGCCTTCTCGACGGTGCCGCGCGAGCGCTTCCTGCCGGAGGGCCTGCGCGGGCTCGCCTATTCGGATGCGATCCTGACTCTTCCGGGCGGCGCCAAGGGACGCGCTCTTCTGCAGCCGATGGTCCTCGCCCGGCTGATGCAAGGGGCCGCGATCGAGCCTTCGGCGCGCGTCCTGGTGGTCGGCGGCGGCAACGGCTACGCCGCCTGCGTCCTGGCGCGCATCGCCGCGAGCGTCGTCACGCTCGATACCGACCCGGCCTGGAGCGCCTCCGCGGAAGGCCATGCGCGCGACCTCGGCCTGATGTCGGTGCGGGCCGTATCAGGCGGTCTCGCCGAGGGTGTCCCGGACGGAGCGCCCTATGATGTGATCCTGGTCCAGGGTGCCGTCGAAATCCGGCTCGACACACTTCTCGGGCAACTTGCGCCTGCAGGACGCCTAGTCGCCATCGAAGGGCATCGCGGCGATGCCTCGCGGCGCGCCGGCAAAGCCGTTGCGTTCCGCCGTGCCGGGGACGACGTCAGCGTCCGGCCGCTGTTCGATGCCACGGTGCCGCTCCTCGACGAGTTTCGCCGGCCGCCCGCCTTCGTCTTCTGACGAGGCCGAGCCCGGCTCCCGATCCTTCGCGCCCTCGGCAAGGTGGCACCGAAAACCCCATGCGGCCGCATCGGCGACTGTCGCATTTTTGCGGCAGTTCGTTGAATTGTCCGAGGCAAAAGGCTCCCGCACGCGCATCGCCGGCGACGGCAAGCTAAGATGACTGGGACGCCGCTCATCCCGAGTCGTCGGGCCGGATGCGATGCGTCCGCGAGTCTGCCGGGCAACGGCGGCCCTTTAGGGGACCTCGAAGTCAGTGATGAGTCGTACTAGCGCCCATATCCGCGCCTCCTTCACCCTTGGTCGTGGCGGCCGCCTGTCGGCTCTCGCCGTGCCGCCGGTGATTGCGCTTCTGCTCTGCGGAACGGCGGTCCTCCCGGCGCGAGCCGAGACGCTGCCCAACGCCCTGGCCAAGGCCTATTTCAACAATCCGAACATCAACGCCCAGCGCGCCACGGTGCGGGCGTCCGACGAGAACATCCCGATCGCCGAATCGGGCTACCTGCCGCACGTGAACGGATCCGCGGACGTCGGCTTCGAGCATGACGAGTTTAACGGCGCGAGCGCGGGCACGTTCCCGTCCTCATCCACCGGTACAGGTTCGGCAGGCACTTCGGGGAGCTCGGGCACGTCCGGCGCGGCATCGAGCGGCGGCGGCTCCTCCAGGGGCGCAGGCGTGGTCGATACGGTTCCGCGCGGCGCGGGCCTGAACGTCAGCCAGACGCTGTTCGATGGTCTCCGCACCACGAATCGCATCAAGTCCGCTGAATCCAATGTGTTCAGCATGCGGGAGACGCTGCGGAATACCGAGGCCAGCGTGCTGCAAAGCGGCGCACAATCCTACATGGACGTGCTGCGCGACACGGCGATCCTCGATCTGCGCGCCAGCAACATCAAAGTGCTGGAGGAGCAGCTCCGCCAGACGCAGGACAGGTTCAAGGTCGGCGAGGTGACGCGGACCGACGTGGCACAGTCCGAGGCCAGCCTCGCGGGAGCACGGTCGGACTTTTTCGCCGCGCAGTCGCAGTTGCAGAACTCGATCGCCAGCTTCCGCCAGGTGGTCGGCGAGCAGCCGACGCGGCTCGAACCAGCACGGCCATTGGAAAGGAACATCCCGACGTCGCTTGAGCGCGCCATCGCAATATCCCAGGTCGAGCACCCCTCGATCCAATCCGCGCTGCATGCGGTCGACGTCGCCGAGCTCCAGATCAAGATTGCCGAGGGCGCGCTTTATCCGACGATCTCGCTCAATGGCAGCGTCGCTCAGCGCTACGATTCAAGCGCCACGCCCGGAAGCAAGGCGTTCCAGGGTACGATCGTGGGCAGCGTCTCGGTGCCGATCTACGAAGGTGGCGAGACCTATGCGACGATCCGTCAGGCCAAGGAGCAACTGGGTGTCGCGGAATTCCAGGCCGACGTGTCGCGCGACAACGTGCGCGCCGCGGTGATCTCGGCCTGGGGCCTGCTGGTGTCCTCGAAAGCCGCCGTCCAGGCGGATCAGAGCCAGGTCAACGCGGCCGAGATCGCATTGAACGGCACGCGCGAGGAAGCCCGCGTGGGTCAGCGCACGACGCTTGACGTGCTCAACGCCCAGCAGACGCTGCTCAATGCCCGCGTGGCGCTCGTCGGCGCCCAGCGCGATCGCGTGGTCGCGTCCTATTCGATCCTGGCCTCCTGCGGCAGGCTGTCGGCATCGCTCATCGGGCTTCGCGTCCAGCCTTACAACCCGGTCGTGCATTTCGAGCAAGTCAAGGACAAATGGTTCGGTTTGCGCACGCCCGACGGTCGATGAGCAGTATATTTTGCAATATGGTTAACGGTGTCTTTTATCCCGGGCCGAGGCTTTGCCGCTGCTTGTTCGCGGACGCCCACCGGCCTAGTTATCGAGACGAGGCTGACGGTGACGGCGCCGCGGGCGTGATCGGTCGTCAGCCGTCGCGCGTTCAATCCCGAGCCGCGCTTTAGGGGTCAGAGGCCATGACCGCAGCCAGCGTATTCCTGCATCAGCAATCCTCCGACGGGGCGAAGGGGGAGACACGCGCGCAAGAACCGTCGATGGAGGATATTCTCGCCTCCATCCGGCGGATCATCGCCGACGATCAGTTGCACGCGCAGCGCCCCGCTTACAGCGGATCGCGACGCGCCGGTTCCGTCCAGGCTCCGGCTGACGCCGGGCCGTCCCCACGCACTCAGGACCCCCGCGGTGGTTACGACGACGTCCTCGATCTCGCCCGTATCCGTGGGACGACGCAGCCCGAGCGCGAATCGCCCCGCGCGCCGATGGCTGAGCGCCGCGAACCGTCGCCGACGATCGCTCCCGCTTCTGCCGCGCCGACGGCGACCCCCGCATCGTCGGCGCCATGGTCGACCGATCGTCGGGCGCGGCCTGCGGCCGAACCGCACGATGAGGAGCCGGCGGCCGAGGATTACGACACCGACACGGATGAGCAATCCCTGGCAAACGACGCAGTCTACGCGCACGCCGATCCGGCCGGCATCACCGAACCGGTAGCCGGCCGAGCCCTCTCCACCGAGCGGCACGATCCGGGCCGGCAGGACTCGGCGCCGGGCGGCGACGCCTTGATCTCGGCGAAGCCGGGCGCGAGCGTTATGTCGGCTTTCGAGACCCTCGCGGCGACGGTCGTCCTGCAAAATGGCGAGATGCTGGAACGGGTCATGCGCGATGAACTTCGCCCCATGATCAAGACCTGGCTCGACGACAACCTGCCGACCATGGTCGAACGCCTGGTCCGTTCGGAGATCGAGCGAGTGGCACGCGGCGGGCGTTCCTGAGCTTTCGCGCAAGGCCAGCCTCGTCACGGCGGCCGCATTCCCTTATGTGAAGCGCTTCGGCTTCTCGGGTGCGGCGACTAGAGCATGATGCCGAAATGTCGGCACGGGTTTTCGGGTGGCATCATGTTCCAAGGCACTTGAATCGATCACGGTCATGATTTTGGATCGACTCGATCCAAATCACGTGATCTAGCGCCTGACCCCTCGGGAATGACAGTGTTGCATGATGGATAAGACGTTCGAGCCCGCCGCCATCGAGACGCGGATGCGGGTGCTTTGGGACAGGGTCGAGGCGTTCAAGGCCGGCCGGCCCGACCGGCAGGGCGCCAAGCCTTATTCGATCGTGATCCCGCCGCCCAACGTGACGGGCTCGCTCCATATCGGCCATGCGCTCAACAACACCTTGCAGGATGTGCTCTGCCGGTTCGAGCGCATGCGCGGCCGCGACGTGCTCTGGCAGCCTGGCATGGACCATGCCGGCATCGCCACGCAGATGGTGGTGGAGCGCCAGCTTCGAGACCGTCAGGAGCCCGACCGGCGTGCCATGGGCCGCGAGGCCTTCGTCGAACGTGTCTGGGCCTGGAGGGCGGAAAGCGGCGGGCAGATCCTGGCCCAGTTGCAGCGCCTCGGTGCCTCCTGCGACTGGTCGCGCACGCGCTTCACCATGGACGAGGGCCTGAGCGAGGCGGTGCTCGAAGCCTTCGTGTCGCTGCACAAGGCCGGCCTCATCTATCGCGACAAGCGGCTGGTCAACTGGGATCCGGGCCTTCAGACGGCGGTCTCCGACATTGAGGTCGTCTCGGTCGAGATGCGCGGCAGCCTCTGGCATTTCCGCTATCCGATCGAGGGCGAGCCCGGCCGCTTCATCACGGTGGCGACGACGCGGCCCGAGACCATGCTGGGCGACACGGCGGTGGCCGTCCATCCCGACGACGAGCGCTACCGCGATCTCGTCGGCCGCCATGCGCTGCTGCCGCTCGTCGGCCGGCGTATCCCGATCGTGGCCGACGCCTACAGCGATCCCGAGAAGGGGAGCGGGGCGGTCAAGATCACGCCCGGTCATGACTTCAACGATTTCGAGGTTGGCCGCCGCCACGGCCTCGCGGTGATCAACATCTTCGACGCGGAAGCGCGGCTCGCCATCGACGGCAACGCCGCCTTCCTCGACGGAGCCGCTCCGGAGGACGGCGTGCTGGCGCTCCACGGTCTCGACCGCGCGGAGGCGCGGAAACGCATCGTCGCGCTGATGGATGAGCGCGGCCTGCTGGAGAGGACCGAACCGCACACGCTGATGGTGCCGCACGGCGATCGGTCGAATGCCGTGATCGAGCCGTGGCTGACCGACCAATGGTATGTGGATGCGGCGAAACTCGCCGTGCCGGCGCTCGAGGCCGTGCGCAAGGGCGACACCAGCTTCCATCCCAGAAGCTGGGAGAGGACCTATTTCGACTGGCTGGAGAATATCCAGCCCTGGTGCGTGTCGCGCCAGCTCTGGTGGGGCCATCGCATCCCGGCCTGGTACGGCCCGGACGGTCATGTCTTCGTCGAAAAAAGCGAAGCCGAGGCGCTGCGGGTGGCCGAGACGCATTATAGCCGCGCGGTCGACCTGCGGCGCGACGAGGACGTGCTCGACACCTGGTTCTCGTCCGGCCTATGGGCCTTTTCGACACTCGGCTGGCCGCACGATACCCCCGAGCTCGCCCGCTACTATCCGACCTCGACGTTGGTGACGGGGTTCGACATCATCTTCTTCTGGGTCGCCCGGATGATGATGCTGTCGCTCTTCGTCACCGGCGAGGCGCCGTTCAAGGACGTCTACATCCACGCCCTCGTCCGCGACGAGAAGGGCGCCAAGATGTCGAAGTCCAAAGGCAACGTCGTCGATCCGCTGAGCCTCATCGACGACTACGGTGCCGATGCGCTGCGCTTCACCCTCGCCGCCATGGCGGCGCAGGGGCGCGACATCAAATTGTCGGTGGCGCGGATCGAAGGCTACAAGGGGTTCGCCACCAAGCTGTGGAACGCCACCCGTTTCCTGCGCATGAACCAGTGCCGGCGCGATCCCGGTTTCGAGCCCGGCGCCGCGCGCGAGGTGTTGAGTCGCTGGATTCTCGGCGAATCGTCGAAGGCGGTGGCCGAGGTCACCGGCGCGCTCGAAGCCTTCCGCTTCAACGATGCCGCCGCCGCGGCCTATCGCTTCGTCTGGAACGTCTTCTGCGACTGGTTCATCGAGCTCTCGAAGCCGGTGCTGCAGGGGGAGGCGAGCGCCGCCAGGACCGAGACGCGCGCCGTCGCGGCGGCGGTTCTCGACGACATCCTGAAGCTTCTGCATCCCTTCATGCCCTTCGTCACCGAGGCGATCTGGGGCTACGGGACGCCGGGCGAGGACGACGAGCCGGCGCGCGAGACGGTCCTGGCGCTTGCGCCCTGGCCGCAGTCCGCGGCCGCCGATTTTGAGGCCGAGGCCGAGATCGGCTGGGTCATCGACCTCGTCTCCGAGATCCGCTCCTTCCGGTCCGAAATGAGCATCGGCAGCCAGCCGGTGGCGCTGTCGCTGGTTGGCGGCACGCCGGCGATACAGGCTCGAGCGGAGGCGCACCGTCCGATGATCGAGAGCCTGGCGCGGTTGTCGGGTCTCGATTTCGTCGAGACCGTGCCGACGGCCGCCGCGCAGCTTGTGGTGCGCGACACGATCGCGGCCATCCCGCTCGCGGGACTCGTCGATGCGGCGGGCGAACGCGTCCGGCTGTCGAAGGAGAAGACCAGGCTCGACGGCGAGATCGCCAAGATCGACGCCGAACTCGGCAACGAGAATTTCATCAAGCGGGCCAAAGAGGAAGCGATCGAGGCCAAGCGCGAGCGTCGCGAGAACGCGCTGATGCGGCTCGCCGCGGTCATGCGGGCGCTCGACCGCCTCGCCTCGATCGAGTGACCATGCGCGGCGAGACGCTGCCGATCGACCATTTCATGGCGATCTACGCCGCGCGGTCCGACCCCTGGTCCTATGCGACGAGCCCCTACGAGCAGGCCAAATATGCCGCGACACTCGCGGCCCTGCCATGCGTGCGATACGCTCGCGCTTTCGAGATCGGCTGCGCGCAAGGCGTCTTTACCGCCATGCTGGCCGGGCGGTGTGCCACGCTGCTGGCCGCCGAGCCGGTGGGGGGCGCACGCGTCGAGGCACGGCGACGCAACGCCGACAAGTTCTGGGTCTCCTTCGCGTCCCATTTCGTGCCGCGTGATTGGCCCGAGGGGAATTTCGACCTCGTGGTCGTCTCCGAGATCATCGATTATCTCGGCGAGGCCGATGTCGAGGCCCTGAGCCGAAAGATCTGCGCCTCGCTCGATACCAGCGGCGACGTCGTTCTCGTGCATTGGGTCGGCAAGAAAGCCTGGCCGCCCTCGGGCCGCGAGGCGAGCGATCGCTTCATCGCCGCCGCCTCCGGATGCCTCGACGTGCTCCATGCCACGCGCAATCGCGACTACCGTCTGGACGTGCTGCGACGGCGGTGACCGAGGGCACACCGCGCAATCGTTGCCGGTCGGGCGTGAAACACCATATGAAGGTCCGGTCCCCCCAACGATGGCAAGACTCATGTCCAAAGCGATTCGCATCCACGCGTTCGGCGGCCCCGAGGTCATGCGCTTCGAGGAGGTCGAGGTCGGCCAGCCCGGGCCGGGCGAGGTGCTGATCGACCAGCGCGCCATCGGCCTCAACTATCTCGACGTCTACCAGCGCACCGGCGCTTATCCGAATCCCTTGCCGCTGATCATCGGCAGCGAGGGGAGCGGCGACGTCGTTGCGGTCGGCCCAGACGTGACCGAGGTCAAGCAGGGCGACCGTGTGGCCTATGGCACCGCGATCGGCGCCTATGCGGAGCGACGGGTCGTCGCGGCGCGCCATCTCGTCCGGCTTCCCGACGCCATCGCCTACGAGACCGGTGCCGTGATGATGCTCAAGGGCATGACGGCCGAATATCTGCTACGGCGGACATACAAGGTCGCGCCCGGCGATATCATCCTGGTGCACGCCGCGGCGGGCGGCGTCGGTCTTATCCTCACTCAATGGGCCAAGGCGCTCGGCGCGACGGTCATCGGTACGGCCGGCAGCGAGGAGAAGGCCGAGGCGGCCCGCCGGGCCGGCGCGGACCATGTGATCCTCTATCGCCAGGAGGATGTGGCAGCGCGGGTCAAGGAGATCACCGGAGGCGCCCTCTGCCACGTCGTCTACGACGGGGTCGGCAAGGCTACGTTCCAGGGTTCGCTCGACAGTTTGCGGCCCTTCGGCACCTTCGTCTCCTTCGGCTCGGCCTCGGGGCCGGTCGAGGCCTTTAACATCGGCGTGCTGGCGCAGAAGGGATCGCTCTATGCGACGCGGCCGACGCTGTTCACCCATGCGGCCAAGCGCGAGGATCTCGTCGACATGGCGCGCAACGTGATGGAGGTCATCGGCTCCGGCGCCGTCAAGCTGGATATCGTGGCGCGTCACCCGCTGCGGGACGCGGCCAAGGCGCACCGCGCGCTCGAGGCCCGCGAGACCGTCGGCGCGACCGTGCTGCTGCCGTGAGGCCGAGCCCGCGGACGGATGACGAAGAGGCCGGACCGACCGCATGAGCGAGCGCGGGTCTTCCTGGGAACGACAGCCCGTCTCGGGGCTCGCGCGACGGTTGGGCGGGGGCACGCGGCGAAGCCTGACGTCCGTTACCGTCGGCGTCGTCTGCTTCCTCGTGGTTCTCATCGGCTCCGCCTTCTGGATCGCCGCCCGCGAACGAGACGCCGACGACGCCGTCATCCGCACCGTTCAGAACGAGGATCATCTCGCGGTGGTCCAGTCGCGGAGATCGGCCAGCGCGGCTTCCTGCTCACCGGCGATCCGCTCTATCTCGAGCCGTATACGAACAGCCTCAACACGATCGGACGCGAATTGGACGCGCTCGATGCCGGCGTCGCCGATAATCCCCGGCAGCAGGCCAATGTCGCCGCGCTGCGGCCGCTGGTCGCCGAGAAATTGTCCGAGCTTCGCCAGACGGTCGAACGCCGCCGGGCCGGTGATGCGGCCGGCGCCCTCGCCATCTTGCAGGCCGGCCAAGGCAAGATGCTGATGGATGGCGTCCGCGATGTAGTGGCGCGCATGCGGGCCGAGGAAGAGCGCCTGCTGGCGCAGCGCACGGTCCAGGCGCGGCATTCGGCCATCCGCCTGGAGGCGGCGATCATCGGCCTCGCCCTCATCGCCGCCATCCTGGCATTGATCGCGCTTCGAACGATGACACACCGCGCCCGCTCGGCCGAGGCGACGCGTGACGAGCTTTTGGCGCGCTTCGATCGCCGGCTTCTCGCCGTGATGGCGGCCGACGTGGTCGGCTATAGCAGCATGATGGAAGGCGACGAGGCTCTGACGCTGACGCGGCTGCGCGACGCGCGCAGCAGGATCGACGGTCTCATCGCCCGCCATGGCGGCAGCATCGTCAGCACCGCCGGCGACAGCGTGCTGGCGGTGTTCGAGAGCGCGCTCGCGGCGGTCGATTGCGCGGTCGAGATCCAGCGGACGCTGTCGGACGAGCGGCAGGCGGCCGGCCCCGAGCAGGCGCTGGCGCTGCGGATCGGCATCAATGTCGGCGATGTGATCGTCCACGACGGCGACGTCTTCGGCGATGCGGTCAATGTCGCGGCGCGGCTGGAGCCCCTGGCCGAACCCGGGGGGATCTGCGTCTCGCGCGCAGTGCGCGACCATGTCCGCAAGCAGCGCAGGTTGAGGTTCGAAGATCTCGGTTTCCGGACCGTGAAGAACATCGCCCAGCCGGTCAGCGTCTTCGGCATCGGATTCGACGAGGTCAGCGAGACCGCGGCGTGACGGATGCGGAAATCGGTTCAATCCTTTGCATCACCTTTCGGAGGGACCATGAGACCAGCGCTTGCCATCTTTCCGACCGCGCTCGTCTGTCTTGCTGCAACCGTGGCGCTCGCCGAAACGCAGGACGAATCGGCGTTCGGCTTCGGCCAGTTCATCGGCGCGGCGACGTTCTGCAAGCTGCCCAAGGATCGGATCGGCGAGCTCGCCGACAATCTCCTGGCCTCGGCCGGGATCGATCCGAAAGCGCCGGGATCGGCGATGGTGCGGTTCGACGAGGGCATGAGCGACGAGACGCGGTTGATGTCTCTGCCCGGCGCGACCTCGTGCGAGGCGGTCACGGCCGCCTTCGAGGAGGCTTACAAGAAGGCCAAGGAATAGAGTAACCGGTCTGACAAACTCTAACCAGCGGTGCTCCGGCGCAGGGCCGATTATCCGATCCGCTCGAACAGGCCCGGATAGCTGACGACCAGTCCGTCCTCGTCGACCTCGATGTCGCGCACGAAGTCGCTGTCGAGCGATTCGTAGCGGTAGGTCGTCGGGCCGAGCCGCGTGTAGCGCTGCCCGTCGGTCTCGACCGCGAGCGACGGGAACGACACATAGGCTGTGACGATCTCGGCAGACCGGCCGATGCCGAGGCGCAGCCGGCGGATCGGCAGCGTATTGGTGAAGGGCGTGATCGACAGATCGATTTCAGCGGCCACGGCGAGCGCGGGGCAGGGCGCGCCGTCGAGCCGCCATCCTTGCGCATCGTGACGGTCGAGCCGGAGCCGGCCACCGCCGACGACCTCGACGACGAGCGACCGGAACCGCCAATCGGGCGCGCAGCGCACGCGGTAGCGGCAGGCCAGCCCGTCCGGGCCGCCGGTGATCACCGCCGCATCGGCGACGATGCCACGCGACGAGACATCGAGGACGAGGCGCTCGCGCCCCGACCCTCGCGCATCACGCCAGAGGATATGGCGGCGCCCATTCATCCCGACACGACGAGACTTACACCACCGTGCCGTGCAGATCGTAGGCGTCGGCGCGCTCGATCCTGACGGTGACGATGTCGCCGACCCGCACCGGGAAGCGGTGGGCAAGGTGGATCTTGCCGTCGATCTCCGGTGCGTCCCCTTTGCTGCGCCCAATCGCAACGCTCGGCCCTGCCGCGTCGACGATGACCGGCAGCCGCCGGCCCACCTTGCCGCGCAGGATTTTCGCGCTGATCGCCTGCTGATGCGCCATGAAACGCCCGAGGCGCTCGGCCTGGACCTCGGGAGGCACCGCGGGAAGACCGAGATGATTGGCCGGCGCGCCGCGGACCGGCTCGTATTTGAAGGCGCCGACGCGGTCGAGCTTCGCCTCCGATAGCCAGTCGAGCAGGATCTGGAAATCCTCCTCGGTCTCGCCGGGGAAGCCGACGATGAAGGTCGAGCGCAGCGCAAGCTCCGGGCAGATCTCCCGCCAGGCGCGGATGCGCTCGAGCGTCTTCTCCTGCCGGCCGGGCCGCCGCATGGCTTTCAGCACGTTCGGCGCCGCGTGCTGGAAGGGGATGTCGAGGTAGGGCAGCACCTTGCCCTCCGCCATCAGCGGGATCACCTCGTCGATATGCGGATAGGGATAGATATAGTGCAGCCGCACCCAGGCGCCGAGCCGACCGAGCTCGCGCGCCAGCTCGATGAACTTCGTTCTGATCTCGCGCTCGCCGAACCGCGAAGACGCATAGCCGATGTCGAGCCCATAGGCGCCGGTGTCCTGCGACACGACCAGCAGCTCCTTGACGCCGGCCTTCACCAGCTTTTCCGCTTCGCGTAAAACCTCGCCGATGGGGCGCGACACGAGGTCGCCGCGCAGCTTCGGGATGATGCAGAAGGAGCAGCGGTTGTTGCAGCCTTCCGAGATCTTCAGATAGGCGTAATGCCGCGGCGTGAGCTTGATGCCTTGCGGCGGCACGAGGTCGAGAAACGGGTCGTGCAGGGGCTCGGAGGCCTCGTGCACCGCCGCCATGACGCTCTCGTAGGCCTGCGGCCCGGAGATGGCGAGCACGTTGGGATAGGCCGAGCGGATCTCCTCCGGCTCCGCCCCCATGCAGCCGGTGACGATGACCTTGCCGTTCTCGGCCATGGCCTCGCCGATGGCGGCAAGCGATTCCTGCTTGGCGCTGTCGAGGAAGCCGCAGGTGTTGACGACGACCGCATCCGCTCCGGCATGCGACTTGGTGATCTCGTAGCCCTCGGCGCGCAGCCGCGTGATGATGCGCTCGCTGTCGACCAGCGCCTTGGGGCAGCCGAGCGAAACGAAGGAGATCCTGGGCGCCGCGCGGTCCTTCGGCGCGGGCGACGTGTCAACATGGTCGAGCATGGTCCTTCGCTTGCCACGCCCCGCGCCCGTGCGCAACCGAGGCCTTGCGGATGGAATCGCGGCGCCGGTCAGGCGAGATCGATCGAAAAGACCGCATCCAGCCGATCGGCCCGGTAGAGCGCCCGGGTCAGCGCGCAGCAGGCGCCGCCCTCGACGAAGATCGCCTCTTGCAGGTCGATGGCTGCCGCCTGAGGCGCGGTTTCGAGCCGGGCCGCGTCAGCGGCGCCGAGGACGGCGGCCCGCAGCCGCTGCAGCTTGCGCTTCGGTCGGAGACCGCGCTCGGTCAGGGCCTCCAACAAGGTCGGCCCCAGCCATCGCGGATCCGGCAGGACGTGCGGTGCTACGGCGGTGCGCTCGACCGCGAGCGGCCCGGCGTCGCAAAAGATGACGCGGGTGCGCCGAAAGACCGTCCCGCCCGGGTCGAGTCCGAGCAGCAGCGCCTCCTCGGCCACGGGACGATCGAGGCCTTGCTCGATATCGACGGACCTGCGGATCAGACCATTCAGACCAATCTCGACGACAGGTCTGGTCAATGGTTCCAAGGCGGCGTCCGGCCGCCTGTGGACGATGAAGGTCCCCATCCCCTGCCGCTGGACCAGCAGTCCGTCGGCGATCAGTTCGGCCAGGGCCTGGCGCAGCGTCGCCCGCGACACGTGGAACCATTGCGCGAGCTGCCGTTCCCCCGGCAAGGCGTCGGCGCCCTGAAAACGGCCGCCGCTGATCTCTCGCCGAAGGGCGGCGGTGGTCTCCTCGGCCCGCCGTCCGCGGCCGGCAACGCTGCGGGCCGCGGCGATCATGGCCTCGCGTCGCGCGACCGCGGTTGCGGCCGGAACGGCGCCGGCCCGCCGACGAGCAGGATGGCGCCTTCGAGCGCATCCATCATCGGCGTGGACAGGGCGTCGGCCACCTCGGCGACCAGATAGGGCCGCACCGCGTCGGCCACGCCGCCGACCATCGACAGCCGGTCCGCGCCGAGCGCCCCGACCGCGATGGCGAGCTCCGATAGCGCGGTCGCGGCTTCGTGCACGATGTCGAGCGCCACGGGGTCGCCGGCGGAGGCCGCGGCGAAAGTCGCGGGCGCATAGGCGCCGTAATCGCTCGGTCGCGCCCGCTGCCCCCAGCGGATCACGGCGACCGGATCGTCGTCGTACTGCGCCATGAGCTTGCGCGTGAAATCGGTCGACGGTTCCAGGCCGTCGTGGGCGCGCAACGCGCGCCGCCACGCCGAATGGCCAATGCGGGCGCCGGAGCCGTCGTCGCCGAACATGAATCCACGCCCGCCGATGATCGTGTCGATGCCCGCAACGCGCGCCACGCCGGCACTGCCGGTCCCGGCGATGATGAGACCGCCGTCCTCGCCGCCATGCGCGCCGAGGCAAGCGGTGACCGCGTCGTTGACGACCTTGACCTCCGTCCAGTCCTCGAGCGCGGCCTCGACTTGCTCCGCGACCATCCGGGACGATGCCCCGGCGAGGCCGAGGCCGAGCCTCAGGCGAGCACGGGAAGGCCGGTCCAGACCGGCCTGGGTCAGCGCGTCCTCGATACATTTGCGGATGGTCGCGACGGCGCCGTCGAAGTCGACATAGACATTGGCCGCGCCGCCATACACCGAAGCCAGCAGCCGGCCTTCACCGTCGCGCAGCCTTGCCCGGCACCGCGACCCGCCGCCGTCCACTCCCATGAAATATGTCGGTCGGGAATGATCGGCAGGCATGATCCGCGATTCCGGCGAGGTGATACCCATCCCCCGGCTTTAGCGATGGGCCGCCGGCCACACAAGCCGCTGCCGCGCCGCACCCGACTTACCGGTGCAAAAGCCGGTGCCGGCCGACCCGGCCCCATCCGCGCCGGACACGGCACAGGAGTTCGCGCCGGCCAGAACCAGACCAGTGGTCTAAAGAACTCGCCGCTGTATCAAGGCACGCTGGCGTGGTCGAGTTCGGACAGGTCGGCGGCGGACAGGCGCAGGCGTGCAGCTGCGACCAGGCTGTGAAGCTGCTCGATCGAGGTGGCGCTGGCGATCGGTGCCGCGATGCCCGGCTGTGCGGCGAGCCAGGCCAATGCGACCTGCGCCGGCTCGACCCCATGTCGCGCGGCGACCGCGTCGAGACCTCCCAGAATGCGCAAGCCCCGCGAGTTGAGGTAGCGGCTCATGCCGCCGCCGCGGGCGCTTTTGACGAAATCCTTCTCCGAGCGATATTTGCCGGTCAGGAAGCCGCCCGCCAGCGAGAAATAGGGAATCACGCCGACCCCATGGTCGAGGCAGACTTTCTGCAGCGCGCCCTCGAAGCTCTCGCGGGCGTAGAGGTTATATTCCGGCTGTAGGGTCTCGTAACGCGGCAGGCCGGAGGATGTGCTCGCTTCGAGCGCCTCGGCGAACCGCTCCGCGGAAAAATTGGAGGCGCCGATGGCGCGGACCTTGCCGGCCTTGATCAGCTCCGCATAGACCTCGAGCGGCTCCTCCACCGGGCGCGACGGGTCGTCCTGGTGGCTCTGATAGAGGTCGATATGGTCGGTCTGCAGGCGCTTCAGCGACGCGTCGACCGAGTCGAGGATATGCGCCTTGGCGAGATTGTCCTGGCCCGCCTCGCGCATCATGCCGACCTTGGTCGCGATGACCAGGCGATCACGGTTGCGACGCGCTTTCAACCAGCGCCCGATGACCGCTTCCGATTCGCCGCCGGCATGTCCCGACACCCATTTCGAATAGACGTCGGCGGTATCGACGAAGTCGAAGCCGGCCGCCACGAAGGCGTCGAGCAGACTGAACGAGGTCGCCTCGTCGGCCGTCCAGCCAAATACATTGCCTCCGAAGCACCAGGGCGCCACCTTGATGTCGGACCGGCCAAGCTCTTTATGATCCACGATATTTGCTCCTCAGGCCGCGATCGCGCCTCGTCCGCGGCGCCGTTCGGCGGCCGGCATATCCGCCGACCGTCGCGCGCAAGCCGGGAGAAGACTCCTCAGCCCCCGACCGCGTCCTTGACGCATTTGGTGGTAAAGCTCGTCTTGGCGGCTCCCGCCAGCTTCTTGCTCGCGGCCGTGGCGTCGCAGGTGGCCGCCGCCTCCTTCTGGCACTTCGTCATGAAACTGGTCTTGGCCGCGCCGGCCAGCTTCTTGTCTGTGGCATTGCTGCTGCAGGTTCCGTCCGCATAGGCCGCCGTGGCGCTGGCGGCGAGCAGCGCGATCACCATGATAAGCTTCATCTTTCCCTCCTTGGCTCACAATCGGCCGGACGACGATGGTCCGGCCGTTTGCGCGAGCCAGCGAGGCTCGCATCACCGCGCGGGCCGCGTCAACCGCGGCGGCGCGGCCGTGGGCCAAGCGTCAGCGGATGACCTTCTTGGTGACGACGACCCTCGGGCGGTGCACCACCACCCTCTTCTTGACGATGACGACGGCCGCTTTTTCGACGACGGTCGGCGCGAGACCGCTTCCCGACGTCGCGGCCGGCATGGCTTCGGCCGCGCCGATCCCTGCCAGAAGTCCGCCAACCAGAGCCGCGCAAGCGATCGATCGAATGTTCATGTGTCCTCCGTCCGGTGGTTTGCCAAAGGTCGCGCCGGACCGGTCGAGACCGAGGCAAAAGGCGCGCCTCTCGGCTGTCATGCGCCTGAGGCGAGAATCTCCGTTGGAGGCGTCACAAGTCAAGCCCGCCCGTCGCCGACCGCCTTCGCCTCTTCCTCCTTCACTGTCATTTCGTTGCCGCGCCAGACGAATTCGTTGGTCAGCAGCGCCGACGCGAAGAGCACCGGGAGCATCAGGTCGCGCGTCAGCCAGGCGGCGAGCGAACCGAAGCTGAGCCGCCATCCCGCGGCGAGCGCAAGCTGCACTTCGCAGGCCATGAAGATCGCCGCGATCAAGAGGCCGGTCAGCAGAGGATCGTAGCCCAGAATGGACGCCGCATAGGCACCGCTCAGCACCGGCAGAAGGCTGCCGGTAAAGATCTCGAGCAGGAAGAACGGCAGGAAGGTGACGCGGCGCAAGCGGGCCCAGCGGACCTGCCGCGCCCAGATTTCGGGCAGTGTCCGCCGTCCGAGCGGCTGTTCGAAGGGGCTGTCGACGAGCTTGACCTTGAGGCCGGCGCGCCGCACGAGCTTGGTGGCCGCCGCATCCTCGGCGATTTCCGCCGCGAGCGCCCGGATGCCACCGGCCCGCTCCAGCGTCTCCTTGTGCCACAGCATGGATTTGCCTTGCGCGAAGCCGAAGCCTATCGCCTCGGCCGCATATTGCCAGCGTGCCTGGAGCGTGTTGAGGAAGCCGCATTCGACCTCGGCCCAGAACCCTTCCGGACGCGATCCGATCGGCGTCGAGCAGACGAGCCCCGTGTCGGGACCGTAGCGCGCCATCAGCCGCTGGATGTAGTCGCGCGGCATGAGCACGTTGGAATCGGCCATGATGACCCACTCGTGCGCGGCGGCGTTCCAGCCCTTGACGCAATTATTGAGCTTGGGGTTCTGGCTGATCTCGTCGTCGCCGATCAGGATCTGGCTCGGCACGTCGGGGTTGGCCGCGATGAGGCGGCGCAGGACGGGGATGACCGGATCGTCATGACGCGCCGCGCAGAACAGCAGCTCGTAGCCAGGATAGTCGAGCGTGAAGCTCGAGCGCAGCGTCTCTTCCGCATAATTGTCGACGCCGCAGACCGGGCGGATCAGGCTGACGCTGGCAGCATCCGGAGCGGCGGCACGCGCGACCTTGGGCGTCGGGCAGCGGAGTCGGGCTGCGGCCGTGCTCACGATCTGCACGCCCGTCAGCAGCATCGAAAACCCTGCCGCGCACTCGGCTACCGTCATGTTTCGCCTGTCCCCTGGCCGAAGCCGGCGGTCGGCACGGCATGGCTGCAAGTGCTGCCTGCCCGAAAGGCGCTGTCAAGTCCAGCCGGGAGGGTCGTTTTTCAAACGCGACTTGCGCTTTCGTTGCCGAAACGCGTCGGAATCTGCCTCGGAAAGAGGCGATGGCTGGCGAATGGTTATGCGGATGCGCCTTGCCGACGGCTTGCATCGGTCATCCGAAGCCCTAGTTTCGCCTGGGGCATCCAAGACGAAAGGTACCAGGATGATGCGCAGAACTCTGTCGTTGGCGGCCGGCGCGGCCATGCTGATTTCGATTCCCTTGGCCGCCGAGGCCCTCCCGGTGGCACCCGCGCCGAATAACGGCGGCGATCCGCAAGTCACCCTCGTAGCCGGCGGCTGCGGCGTGGCCTTCCATCGCGGTCCGTACGGTGGATGCCGCCCCAACCGCCGCATCATCGTCCGTCCGCGCATCGTCTGCCGCATCGTCGGATTGATTCCGCATCGCGTCTGCCGTCGGGTCTACTGATCGACCGAAAGCCAAGCCGGTCGGCGCGATGCGCTGGCCGGCCGGTTAACCGAGGTTCGACCTGGCGCTGTCGCGTTATCTAATCCGCTTGCAAAAAGAACAAAACGTGAACATAATGACCTGGCAATGATCGGAGGTCGTGATGCTCAAGCGCCTGGCGGAAGATATGATCGAAGTCGTGTCGTTGGCGACGTTCCTCACGATGGTCGCCATGCTGGCGCATGGCTTGCCCGGCTGAGCGCACAAATTCTGTTGATGCGGCGGTCGCTGCGGGTCGACGGTTGACGTTTGAGAGCCGAGAATGCGCGGGATCGCGACGGAGGCGCAGAGCATGCAGGCAGATCGCCGAGGGCCGGGGTTCGTCCACCTCCACACGCATAGTTCGTTTTCGCTGCGCGAAGGCGCGCTCACCATTGCGCGGCTGTGCAAGCTGGCGGTGGCTGACCGGATGCCGGCGCTGGCCATCACCGACACCAACAACCTCTTCGGAGCGCTCGAATTTTCCGAGAAGCTGGCCAAGGACGGCGTCCAGCCGATCATCGGGGTGCAGCTGACGGTCGATTTCGGCGATGGCGCGGTCTTCGGGCGCGACGGGGCGCGGGCGGCACGCGGCTCGATCGTGCTGATCGCGACGGACGCCGAAGGCTATGCCGGCCTGATGCGCCTCGCCTCCCAGGCCTATCTCGATCCCGAGCCGGGCGACCTGCCGCATATCGGATTCAATCGGCTGGGCCCCAATTCTGCGGGGCTGGTCGCGCTGACCGGCGGTCCGTCGGGTGCGATCGACAGAGTGCTCGCGGCCGACCGGAGCGAGGCCGCGGCAGCCCGGCTGGCGCGTCTCGAGGCCTGTTTCGGCGCCGGCCGGCTCTATGTCGAGCTGCAGCGGCACGGCCTGCCCGGCGAAGCGCAGGTCGAGCCGCAGCTGATCGACCTGGCGATCCACCGCTCGCTCAGGCTCGTCGCCACCAACGAGCCCTATTTCGCGACGCCCGAGGACCACGAGGCGCATGATGCGCTGATCTGCATCGCCGAGGGGATGACGCTTGGCGCGCCGAACCGCCGGCAGCTCTCGCCGGAGCACCGGTTCAAGAGCCGGGCCGAGATGATGACGCTCTTCGCCGACCTCCCGGAGGCGCTCGATCACACGGTCGAGATCGCCAAGCGGTGCAGCTTCCGGCCGCGCACGCGCAAACCCATCTTGCCGGTCTTCACCTCGCCGGACGGCGCCGCGCTCGACGCCGAGGCGACGCTGCGCCGGCAGGCCGAGGAGGGGCTCGCGGCGCGGCTCGCGGCCCATGGCCCGGCGTCGGGCTTCATCGCAGACGATTACGCGACGCGGCTCGCCTTCGAGCTCGACGTCATCGCCAAGATGGAATTCCCCGGCTATTTCCTCATCGTGTCGGACTTCATCAAATGGGCCAAGGCGCAAGGAATCCCGGTCGGGCCGGGGCGTGGCTCGGGCGCCGGCTCGCTTGTCGCCTATGCGCTGACCATCACCGATCTCGACCCGCTGCGTTTCGGCCTGCTGTTCGAGCGTTTCCTCAACCCCGAGCGCATCTCGATGCCGGATTTCGACATCGATTTCTGCCAGACACGCCGCGACGAGGTCATCGCCTATGTGCGTAAGCGCTACGGCGCCGACCGGGTGGCGCAGATCATCACCTTCGGCTCGTTCCTGGCGCGGGGCGTCCTGCGCAACGTCGGCCGGGTGCTGGAAATGCCGCTCGGCCAGGTCGACAAGCTCGCCAAGCTCGTGCCGCAGAACCCAGCCAATCCGGTGACGCTGGCCCAGGCCATCGATGGCGAGCCCAAGCTCCAGGAGGCGGCGGCCTCGGACGAGCGCGTGGCGCGGCTGCTCAAGGTGTCGCGTACGCTCGAAGGGCTCTATTCCAACGCCTCGACCCATGCGGCGGGCATCGTCATCGGCGACCGGTCGCTCGACGAGATCGTCCCGCTCTACAAAGACCCCAAATCCGACATGCCGGCCACCCAGTTCAACATGAAATGGGTCGAGCCGGCGGGTCTCGTGAAGTTCGATTTCCTCGGCCTCAAGACGCTGACCGTCATCGAGACCTGCGTGAAGCTCGTCGCCCGGCGTGGCATCAAGCTCGACATCGCCGCGATCCCGCTCGACGATCACGCGACCTACGCGATGCTCGGGCGCGGCGAGACGGTCGGCGTGTTCCAGGTGGAAAGCGGCGGCATGCGCAAGGCGCTCGTCGAGATGCGGGCCGACCGGTTCGAGGACATCATCGCGCTCGTCGCGCTCTACCGGCCGGGCCCCATGGCCAACATCCCGGTCTACTGCGCCAGGAAGCTCGGCGAAGAGGTGGCGACCTATCCGCATCCCAAGCTCGAGGCGGTGCTCAAGGAGACGCATGGCGTCATCATCTACCAGGAGCAGGTGATGCAGGCGGCGCAGGTCCTCTCGGGCTATTCGCTCGGCGAGGCCGATATGCTGCGCCGCGCCATGGGCAAGAAGATCAAGGCTGAGATGGATGCGCAGCGGGCGCGCTTCGTCGACGGTGCGGTCGCGCGCGACATC
The DNA here is from genome assembly GCA_965277115.1 of Lichenihabitans sp. Taxonomy (GTDB): domain Bacteria; phylum Pseudomonadota; class Alphaproteobacteria; order Rhizobiales; family Beijerinckiaceae; genus Lichenihabitans. The sequence continues at coordinate 80,524 of CBDIBY010000011.1, forward strand.
CCGAAACCCAAGGCCGACGAGATCTTCGACCTTCTGGCCAAGTTCGCCGATTACGGCTTCAACAAGAGCCATGCGGCGGCCTATGCGCTGATCTCCTACCAGACGGCCTATCTCAAGGCCAATTATCCGACCGAGTTCATCGCCGCCTCGATGACGCTCGACAAGTCGAACACCGACAAGCTCGGCGAATTCCGCAACGAGGCGCAGCGGCTCGGTCTGCGGGTCGACCCGCCGTCGGTCAACCGGTCGGGGGTCGATTTCGAGGTCGAGGTCACGCCGGCCGGCGGCACGATCCGCTATGCGCTCTCGGCCGTCAAAGGCGCCGGCGAAGCCCAGGTCCGTGCCATCGTGGTGACGCGTGACGGCCGCCCGTTCGCCACGCTCGACGATTTCGCGAGCCGCATCAACCCGCGCGACGTCAACAAGAAGGTCTTGGAGAGCCTAGCGGCGGCCGGGGCCTTCGACGACATCGAGCCCGATCGCGCCCGGGCCTTCGCCAGCATGGACCCGGTGCTGGGGCTCGCCAATAGCCTGCACGGCGAGCGGCAGGCCGGGCAGGGCGCCATGTTCGACCGTAGTGGTGCTCCGGCGCTGCGGGTGAGCAAGGCGGCGAACTGGCCCGCGGCGGAGCGGCTGCGGCGCGAGTTCGACGCCATCGGCTTCTTCCTCTCCGGTCATCCGCTCGACGGCTACGGCCGCGTGCTGGAACGCCTCAAGGTCGAATCCTGGGCGAATTTCGCCAAATCGGTGAGGGCCGGCGCCAGCAGCGCCCGCCTTGCCGCCACCGTCCTCGATCGCAACGAGCGGCGCACCAAGTCCGGTAACAAGATCGGGATCGTCGACCTGTCCGATCCGACGGGACAATATGAGGCGATCCTGTTCCAGGAGACGCTGAATGCGCACCGCGACCTGTTCGAGAAAGGGGCGATGGTGCTCGTCACCGTGCAGGCGAGCGCGGAGGGTGACGACGTCAGGGTGCGCATCGTCGCGGCCGAGGCGTTGGATGCGGCGGCCTGCCGCATCGGCAAGGGCTTGCGGATCCACTTGCGCGACGCCGCGCCTCTCGGCTCGATCGCGGCGACGCTGCGGCGGCAGGGAGAGGGCGAGATCGCCGTCGTCGTGCCTTTCGCCGGCGGCGCGAGCGAGGTCGAACTGCGGCTGCCGGGGCGGTTCGAAATCTCGCCCGAGATCGCCACTAGGCTCCGGGCGCTCGGCGGCGTCGTCGAGGTCGAGACGGTCTAGGATCGGTACGGAAGAATGACGGAGATCATCGACGAAGACGCGCTGATCGCCCGGTATTTCGCGCCGATCGCCGGTCCGGCCGGATTGCGGCTGCTCGACGATGCCGCGGTGCTGGCCCCGCCCGCCGGGATGGACCTCGTGATCACCGCCGATGCCCTGGTGGCGGGGGTTCACTTCTTCGCCGACGATCCGCCGGGCTCGATCGCCCGCAAGGCGCTGGCGGTGAACCTGTCGGACCTTGCCGCCAAGGGCGCGCGGCCGCTCGGCTTCGTGCTGACGCTGGCGCTTCAGGCCGGGTGGACGGCGGACTGGCTCGGCGCCTTCGCGGCGGGTCTCGGCGAGGAGGCGGCGTCGGGGGCCTGCCCGCTCTTGGGCGGCGACACGGTGCGCACGCCTGGGCCGCTGACCCTGTCGATCACCGCCTTCGGCACCGTTCCCACGGGGCGCATGGTGCGTCGCACCGGCGCCGAGCCGGGCGACCGTCTCTACGTGACCGGCACTATCGGCGACGCGGCGCTTGGCCTGCGCCTGCGGCTCGGCGACGCCGTCAGCCTGGGGCAGGGGGAGCGCGTTCACCTGCTCGACCGCTTCCTCCACCCGCGACCACGCCTCGCGTTGCGGGCCGCCTTGCTGGCGCATGCGCATGGCGCCATGGATGTCTCGGACGGGCTCGTCGGCGATCTCGCCAAGATGATGCGCGCCTCGGGCACGACGGCCGAGGTCGATCTCGATGCAATGCCGCTCTCGCCGGCAGCGCGGGCGATGATCGCGGCTGCGCCGGATCTTTTCGACCTGTCCGTGACAGGCGGGGACGATTACGAAATCCTCGCCGTCGTGCCGCCCTGCGAGGCCGCGGCCTTCGAGCGCGCGGCCGTGGCCGCCGGCATCGCGGTCACGCCGATCGGGACGGTCCGGTCCGGTCCGGCGCCGCCGGTCTTCAGGACCGCAGACGGCAGCGTACGACGTTTTGGCCGTGGTTCCTTCAGCCACTTCTGATCGGTCGCGACGCTGCGGTAGGGATGATCGCCTGACGGGGAGGACGTTCGGTACGATGCGGAGATTATGTGTCTTTTGCGGCTCGAACAGCGGGTCCGAGCCGGCCTATATCGACGCCGCCGGGGCGCTCGGGCGCACGCTCGCGGAAGCCGGCGTGGGCGTCGTCTATGGCGGTGCCTCGGTCGGGCTGATGGGCGCTGTCGCCGACGCCGCGCTCGCCGCGGGCGGCGAAGTCATCGGCGTCATTCCCCGGGCGCTGGTCGACAAAGAGATCGCGCATCGCGGCCTGGCCGACCTGCGCGTCGTCGCCTCGATGCACGAGCGCAAGGCGCTGATGGCCGAACTGTCGGACGGTTTCGTCGCCCTGCCGGGTGGCGTCGGCACGCTCGAGGAATTGTTCGAGGTCTGGACCTGGGCGCAGCTCGGCCATCATGCCAAGCCTTGCGCGGTGATCAACACGGCGGGGTTCTACGACCGGCTCATCGCCTTTCTGGACGACGTGGCGGGGCAGGGGTTCATGAAGCAGGTCCACCGCGCCATGCTCATCGTCGCCGAGGAGCCGGCGGCATTGCTCGGTCTCATGCGGTCCTACGAGGCGCCCGTGCAGTCGAAATGGATCACCTCCGCCGAGCGATGAGCCTCGTCCGGTCGCGCATCGGCGAGAACGCCGATCGCTGGTAGGCGTCTGCACCTTCGGCGCATAGGGGAGCAGGGTAGATGGCATCGAAGACGCTTCATGAGGGCGACGCGGTCAAATGGGCGACGCCGCAGGGCGAAACGCGAGGCAAGGTGGTGAAGAAAGAAACCTCGACCACCAAGGCGAGCGATCATGCGGCGAAGGCCACCGCGACGAAGCCGCAGTTTCGGGTGAGGAGCGACAAGACGGGCAAGGAGGCCGTGCATAGGCCCAAGGCGTTGAAGCCGGCCTGAGATCGATCCGGCGTCGAGCCTATCGGATGCTGGCGTTTCGGAACGCCCATGCCGCCGCTTCCGGATCCTCGGCGGCCATGATGGCGCTGACCACCGCGAAACCGTCCGCCCCTTCCTCGCGGAGCAGGGCGACATCGGCCTGCTTGACGCCGCCGATGGCGAGCACCGGTTTGGTCGTGAGGCGCCGCAGCTTGCCGAACCCGCCGATGCCGAGCGGCAGAGAGGCATCGGACTTGGTGTCTTGCGGATGGACCGGGCCGATGCCCAGATAATCGGCGGCCATGGCGTCGGTCCTCGCGATCGCCGCCTCGTCGGTGATCGACAGGCCGACGAGTTTATCAGGGCCGATCAGCGCCCGCACGGTCTCGACCGGCATGTCGCTCTGCCCGACATGGACGCCGTCGGCGTCGATCGCGAGCGCGATATCCACCCGGTCGTTGACGATCAGCGGCACGCCGCTGCCCTGCAGCAGCGCCTTCAGCCCGCGTGCCTCATCGAGGAAGGCGCGGGTCGTCGCGCCCTTCTCGCGCAACTGCACCATGGTGACGCCGCCCCTGACGGCCGCACCGACGACCTCGGCCAGCGGCCGTCCGCGGGCGAGACCGCGATCCGTGACGAGACAGAGCGCGTAGACCGAGCTGCGCGGCGTCATGCCAGGCGGAGCCTCGTCAAGACCTCGGTTTCGCCGACGGAGGCCAGCCGATCGATGAAGGCGACGCGGAACATCCCCGGCAGAGCCGCGACCTCGCCGGCGAGCTCGCCCGCGATGCCGACATGGGCGACGGCCGCGCAAGCCGCCTCGAACGGGTCCGTCGCGACGGCCAGGTAGGCGCCGGTCAGGGCCGAGAGCGAGCAGCCGATCGCCGTCACCAGCGTCATCAGGACGGAGCCGTTGGCGAAACGCAAGGTTCGCGTCCCGTCGGCGACGACGTCGATCTCGCCGGTCGCGACGACGATCGAGCCGAGCCTTCGCGCAAGCGCGCCGGCGACCTTGGCCGCCTCCCCGGTCGTGTTGCCGCTGTCGACGCCGCGGCCCCGCGCCGCAGCCGCTTCGAGGCCGAGCGCCGCGGCGACGGCCAGGATCTCGGAGGCATTGCCGCGAATGACGGTCGGGCCGTGACCGCATAGGTCCACGACGCTCTTCGTGCGGAACGGCGTGGCGCCGGCGCCGACGGGGTCGAGCACCCAGGGCGTGTGGCGTTCGTGGGCTCCCTTGGCGGCGAGTTTCATGCTCTCGACCCAATCGGCCGAGAGCGTGCCGATATTGACGACCAGCGCGTCGGCGAGCCGGCCGAAGTCCTCGACCTCTTCCCTGGCATGGACCATGGCGGGCGTCGCGCCCGCGGCGAGCAGCGCATTGGCGACGATGTCCATCGAAACGAAGTTGGTGATGTTGTGCACCAGCGGCCGGCGTTCGCGCAGCCTCGCCATCGCCTCGGCCATCTGGCGCGCCAGCGCCACGCGGCTCGTCTCCTCACCGGTTCCGTTCACGCTGAGACCCTCCGCACTTGCCCGCGACGGCGGAATCGGCCAGATCCACCGTCGCACCGTTTCCTTGCATCGCTGCAGACATAGCGATGTCAACGGGATAATGCGAAGACGGCGCATTCGTGCTGGACGAATGCCGAAAGCTGGCAACAATGGCGACGGACGGGAACGCTCGGCGGACCAACGCGCTGCGAACGAGGGCAGAAATTTCATGAATCCTATGTGGCTTATCATTCTGGCCGGACTGCTGGCGATCGCCTACGGGGTGGTCACCGTCAGGCAGGTCCTGGCGGCCGATCCCGGCACGCGCCGGATGCAGGAGATCGCTGGGGCGATCGCCGAAGGCGCACAGGCCTATCTGCGCCGCCAATATATCACCATCGGCATCGTCGGCGTCGTCATCTTCCTCATCCTCGGGTTTCTGCTGTCCTGGCTGGTGGCGCTCGGCTTCCTGATCGGCGCGGTGCTGTCGGGCGTCGCCGGCTTCATCGGGATGAACGTCTCCGTCAGGGCGAATGTGCGCACCGCCCAGGCAGCCTCGCACTCGCTTGCCGGCGGCCTCGACATCGCCTTCAAGGCCGGTGCCGTGACCGGCATGCTGGTCGCCGGCCTCGCGCTGCTCGGAGTCGCGGGCTATTATTTTGTCCTGACCGGCCCGATGCAGCTCGCGATCGACAGCCGCGAGACGATCGATTCACTGGTCGGCCTCGGCTTCGGCGCATCGCTGATCTCGATCTTCGCGCGTCTCGGCGGCGGCATCTTCACCAAGGGGGCCGATGTCGGCGCGGACCTCGTCGGCAAGGTCGAAGCCGGCATCCCAGAGGACGACCCGCGCAACCCGGCCACCATCGCGGACAATGTCGGCGACAATGTCGGCGATTGTGCCGGCATGGCGGCGGACCTGTTCGAGACCTATGCGGTGACGGTGGTCGCCACCATGGTGCTGGCCTCGATCTTCTTCGGCGGCCAGGCGGTGCTCGCCTCGACGATCCTCTACCCGCTGGCGATCTGCGCCACCTGCATCGTCACCTCGATCGTCGGGACCTATTTTGTCAGGCTCGGCGCCAATAATTCGATCATGGGCGCCCTCTACAAGGGGCTGATCGTCACCGGTGTCCTGTCCATCGGCGGCCTTGCCGTCGCCACCCATTTCGTCATCGGCTGGGGCGAGATCGGCGTCGTCGCCGGAAAGGCGATCAGCGGCCGGCACCTGTTCTGGTGTGGCATCGTCGGTCTCGCGGTCACCGGCCTCATCGTGGTGATCACCGAATATTACACCGGCACCGGCAAGCGGCCGGTCGTATCGATCGCCCAGGCCTCGGTGACCGGCCACGGCACCAACGTGATCCAGGGCCTGGCGGTGTCGCTCGAATCGACGGCGCTGCCGGCGCTCGTCATCGTCGCCGGGATCATCTCCACCTATCAGCTCGCAGGGCTGTTCGGCACGGCGATCGCGGTGACGACCATGATCGGCCTCGCCGGCATGATCGTGGCGCTCGACGCCTTCGGCCCCGTGACCGACAACGCGGGCGGCATCGCCGAGATGGCCGGGCTGCCGAAGGACGTGCGCCATTCGACCGATGCGCTCGACGCCGTGGGCAATACCACCAAGGCGGTGACGAAAGGCTATGCGATCGGCTCGGCGGGCTTGGGGGCGCTCGTGCTCTTTGCCGCCTATTCGAACGACCTCGGCTATTTCGTGGCGCACGGGGACGCGATCCCCTATTTCCGCGACGTCGGCACCGTGTCCTTCGACCTGTCGAACCCCTACGTCGTCGCGGGCCTGATCTTTGGCGGCCTCATCCCCTACCTCTTCGGCGGCATCGCCATGACGGCGGTCGGCCGTGCGGCGGGCGCGGTCGTCGAGGAGGTCCGGCGCCAGTTCAAGACCATGCCGGGCATCATGCAGGGCACCGAGCGGCCGGACTACGGCCGCGCGGTCGATATGCTGACGCGGGCCGCGATCCGCGAGATGATCGTGCCCTCGCTGCTGCCGGTGCTGGCGCCGTTCGTAGCCTATTTTGGCGTGCTGTTCCTGTCGGGCTCGAAGGCCTCGGCCTTCGCGGCGCTCGGCGCCATGCTGCTCGGCGTCATCGTCAACGGCCTCTTCGTCGCCATCTCGATGACCTCGGGGGGCGGCGCCTGGGACAATGCCAAGAAGAGCTTCGAGGACGGCTTCGTCGACAAGGCGGGTGTACGCCACCTCAAGGGCTCGGAGGCGCACAAGGCCTCCGTCACCGGAGACACGGTCGGCGATCCCTACAAGGACACGGCCGGCCCGGCCGTCAACCCGGCCATCAAGATCACCAATATCGTGGCGCTTCTGCTGCTGGCGATCCTGGCGCATTGACCGCGCGAAACACCCGGCCACCGTCGCGGTGGCCGGGTGTTGCGTTGTAGGACGCGACCTGTCGCCGCAGCGACTACGAGAAGCGCAGGAGCGATCGGAACAGGTTCTTGAGGAAGCCCTGCTCGGCGCCGCCGGTCGGCGTGGTGCGGGTCACAAAGTCGATGACCTTGCCGTCCTGAAGCCCGTAATTGGCGACCCGCTGGACCTTCTTGTCCTTGTCGAAATAAACCGCCAGAACACGCTGGTCAGTGACGGCCGGCGCCGAGAAGGCGAAGGTCCGGTCGATGGTCTGGCTGATGTAGTACCAGGCGCTGCCGCCGACGGTCGAGGTCGTGGAGGGCGTGCCGAGCACGACGAGCACCTGCTCGGCGGAGGATCCGGGCTTCACCTGGTCGAGTGCGCGCTTGTCGACCACATAACCGCGGGTGACCTCGCCGTCGTAGAAGACGCAGCCCCCGAGGCTGAGGGCCATCAGCGCCGCCGCGGCGAGCCCGCGAAAGCGACGCGAGCCGGCCGGACCATCAGCATTGGGGCGCATCATCCACTCCGTTCTGGCACCTCTCGACGAATCGAGGCGCGGGCGCCGGCAGAAGCGAGCCGCCCGCGTGCCCCGGGCCTTTTTCCTTGCATCGGAGCGCCGCAGTGCCTAACTCCCAGGGTCGCGAAAAGCAAGGTCCCGCCGGGCTTGGCGGAGTGCAGCCTCTCATCAAATCATAAACGATGCTTACTCTGTTAGGCCGCAAGCAGGCCCAGGCGAATCGGCGGACGATCGAGGCTCTGCACGACGGCATCGTGGCCGCGGCGCGCCAGCCCGCCTTCTATCTTGACTACGGCGTGGCCGACACGTTCGAAGGCCGTTTCGAGATGCTTGCCCTCTTGGCCGGCCTCGCCCTGCGGCGGCTCAATGCGACGGCCGCGCCCGGCCCCGAGGTCGCGCAGCGCCTCGTCGATACGCTGTTCCGCAAGCTCGATCCGGCCTTGCGGGAGATGGGAGTGGGCGACCTTGCGATCCCCAAGCGAATGAAGCGCCTGGCGAGCGATTTCCTCGGACGCAACGCCGCCTATGACGCGGCCCTGCGGCAGGACGGAAGCGGCCTGGCCGCAGCCCTGTCGCGCAACGTGTTCGGCGGCAAGGCCGGCGGCGAGAGGCTGGCGCGTTACACGATGGCCGCGGCCCGGTTCATCGAGGCCATGCCGGTCGAGGACCTGTTGCGCGGGTCGCTGCGGTTCCCCGATGCCGCCTCTGTCGCATAAGGAGTCTATCATGGTGCAGGGTTCGCCGGCCGCTCCTCCACGATCGTCCCGCGTGATCGACACGCATCAGGTCGGTGTCGACGGCCTCGTCGTCACGCTGAGCGCCAGCGCGGCCGAACGTCGGACCCTGGCCGAGGTCAACGGCCTCGTCCGTATCGAGACCTTGCGAGCCGACATGAAGCTGCGCCGGGAAGGCCGCACCGGCGTGCATGTGACGGGCACCGTCTACGCGCGAATCACTCAGACCTGTGTCGTCACGCTGGAGGAGTTCGTCACCGATCTCGTCGAACCGGTGGACGTCCATTTCCTGCCCGAGCGCGAGGCGGCGGCCAAAGCCGCGGAAGCCGCCCAGCTGGCCGCGGGTCCACCCGACGCCGATCGGGTCGCCGACGACCTGCCCGACGCCATGGTCGACGGCAGAATCGACCTCGCGGCAGTGATGGCGGAATTCCTCGCTCTGGGGCTCGATCCCTATCCCAGGAAGCCGGGTGCGGCTTTCGTCGAACTCGAACCGGCCGCGGGCGAGCCCGAGGTGTCGCCCTTCGCTGCGCTTGCGCGCCTCAAGCCAGAGCGGCCGAACTGAGATGGCGTCGGATTCGGTTGCGCCGGGCTGCCCGGATCGGATGACGCTCCGGCCGTCGGGAATGCCCTGATGTCGAAGGAGGTCAGGATCGCCCTCGACGCCATGGGCGGGGACCATGGCGCCGCCGTCGTCGTGCCGGGCGCCGCCAAGGCGCTCGAACGCCATCCGTCGATCCGCTTCCTTTTCTTCGGCGACGAGGCAGTGGTCGGGCCGCTGGTCGCGGCGCGTCCCGCCCTCGCGAAGGTCTCCGTCGTCCGCCATGCCGGCGTGGCGATCAAGATGGATGAGAAGCCGAGCCAGGCGTTGCGGGCCGGGCGGCGCGTCTCGTCCATGTGGATGGCGATCGAGGCGATCAAGACGGGTCAGGCCGATGCGGCCGTCTCCGCCGGCAATACCGGCGCGCTCATGGCCATGTCGAAGGTCTGCCTCAGGACCATGCCCAATGTCGACCGGCCGGCCATCGCCGCCATGTGGCCGACCCTGCGCGGCGTCTCCATCGTGCTCGATGTCGGCGCCAGCATCGGGGCGGATGCGCAGCACCTCGTCGATCTCGCGGTCATGGGTGCCGCCATGGCCAAGATCGTGCTCGCGATCGACCGGCCGACCGTGGGGTTGCTCAATGTCGGGGTCGAGGAGATCAAGGGGCTCGAGGAGATCAAGGCGGCTGGCCGCCTGCTGAAGGACGCGGCCCTGCCGGGGCTCGTCTATCACGGTTTCGTCGAGGGAGACGATCTCGGCAAGGGCACGGTCGACGTGGTGGTGACGGAAGGTTTCACGGGCAATATCGCGCTCAAGACCGCAGAGGGCACGGCGACGCAGATCGGCCGTTACATGCGCGAGGCGATGAGCCAGAGCCTCATGTCGAAGCTCGGCTATTGGCTCGCGCGGGGCGCCTTTGCGACGCTGCGTCAGAAGATGGATCCGCGCCGGGTCAACGGCGGGGTCTTCCTTGGTCTCGACGGGGTCGTCATCAAGAGCCACGGCAGCACCGACGCGATCGGCTATGCGCGGGCCATCGGCGTCGGCTACGAGATGGCCAACCACGATCTCCTGAGCCAGATCCGCGAGTCGATGGCGCTCGTGCAGGAGATCAACACCCCGGGATCCGGCAGTCTCGCAACACCAAACACCTGACGTCGTCGGCAGCGAGTGTGGCGATTGCCCGTGGGGCGGTTTGAGCGCATAGGTCGGGCTGGCCCGGATGCCGGCGGTGTCGACGGCAGATCGGGCGCGGCGGGGCGCCGACAGGAAAGACTCTCAATCGTGGCAATGAACGGCGGGCGATCGGTGGTGCGGGGCGTGGGCGCCTATCTGCCGGAGCGCTGCGTGACGAACCAGGATCTTGCCGCCCTCGTCGAGACCTCGGACGAGTGGATCCGCCAGCGCAGCGGCATCACGCGCCGCTATTTCGCCGCCGAGGGCGAGACGACTTCGTCACTCGCCATCCGGGCCGCGCAGGCTGCGCTGGCGGCCGCGGACCGCGCACCGGCCGACATCGACCTCATCATCGTTGCGACCGCAACACCGGACTACACCTTTCCGGCTACCGCGACGCAGGTCCAGGCCGCGCTCGGCATCGAGGGCGGCGTCGCCTTCGACCTCCAGGCGGTCTGTTCGGGTTTCGTCTTCGCTCTGGCGACGGCCGACAAGTTCCTCCGCTCGGGCTCGCACCGCCGGGCGCTCGTCATCGGCGCCGAGACCTTCTCGCGGCTGCTCGACTGGACGGACCGGACGACCTGCGTGCTGTTCGGGGACGGCGCCGGGGCGCTGGTGCTGGAGGCCGAGGCGGGCGACCGGCCGCTGCGCGACGGCGGCATCGTCACGACCCACCTGCGCTCGGACGGGCGTCATCTCCGCAAGCTCTATGTCGACGGCGGCCCCTCGACGACCGGAACGACGGGCCATCTGCGCATGGAAGGCCGCGAGGTCTTCCGTCACGCCGTCGGCATGATCACCGATGTCGTGACCGACGCCTTCGCGGCGGCGAATGTGGGACCCGACGACCTCGACTGGTTCGTTCCCCATCAGGCCAACCAGCGCATCATCGATGCGTCGGCCGTGAAGCTCGGCGTCGCGCCCGAGAAGGTCGTCTCGACGGTCCACCTCCACGCCAATACGTCGGCCGCCTCGATCCCGCTGGCGCTCGACACGGCCTGCAACGATGGACGCATCAAGCCGGGGGACCTCGTGATGCTCGAGGCCATGGGAGGTGGCTTCACCTGGGGGAGCGCGCTCGTGCGGTGGTAGCCGTGGCAATTCCGGCACGGCCGCCGAGAGTCTTGCGGCGCGCGCTTTTCTGTTCGATCCTTTGCAGACAGCCGGTAAGACTTTGACTAGTCTCCCTGTCTGAGCGGGCAGCATGACGGTATCCGGGTTTCGCTCCAGGAGATCTTCGGGACAGAGCATGACGAAAGACGACGGGGCCGCCGGGACGAGGACGATCACACGGGCCGACCTTTCCGAGGCGGTCTATCAGAGGGTGGGGCTGTCGCGCACCGAATCGTCGGAGCTGGTCGAGATGGTCCTGCAGGAAATGACGCTGGCGCTCGAGCGCGGCGAGACCGTGAAACTGTCGTCCTTCGGCTCCTTCGTGGTCCGCTCCAAGGGCGAGAGGATCGGCCGCAATCCGAAGACCGGCGTCGAGGTGCCGATCACGCCGCGGCGCGTGATGGTGTTCAAGCCGTCCAACATCCTGAAGAGCCGCATCAACGGCGGCCGGTCGATCTCCTCCGTCGACGAATAGGCGGGCCGTGCAGAAGAGCGCGGATGCATATCGCACCATCAGCGAGGTCGCCGAGAACCTCAAGCTGCCGCAGCATGTGCTGCGCTTCTGGGAGACGCGATTCCCGCAGGTCAAGCCGATGAAGCGGGGCGGCAACCGCCGCTTCTATCGACCAGAGGATGTGGATCTGCTGCGCGCGATACGCATTCTGCTCTATGACGATGGCTACACGATCAAGGGCGTGCAGCGCATCCTCAAGGAACAGGGGCCGCGAGCCGTCACGGGCCTGGTGAATGCGGTGCCCCGCGCCTCGCCGGCGAGCAGCGCAGAACTGCAGATCCAGACCGTGCAGCGAAGCGGCGGCTTCGATGCGATTTCCGATGCCGACCAGCGGCGGGAGACAGACAACGTGGTCAAGACCGTCGGCGAGCCCTTCCGCACCGCATCCGCAGCCATGGCGGAGCCGCAGGTGGACCGCACGCATCCCGTCTCGGCGAGGCCGGAGCGGGGCGCCCCGTCCCCCCAAGCACAGCGACATCTGATCGACGGCCTGGAGGCCGTACTCGCCGAACTCGTCGAGTGCGAACGCATCCTGGCCGTAGCGCGAGGATGAAGGCGGACCGATCGCCAGGTGCCCGACGCTCGGGCTCTGAATCCGGGTTAATTTTAGCTTAACGGCGAGGATTTGGTTGGGAATGGCGGTGCCCAGGACCACCGCCCCCCTGCCGTTATCCGCGGCCCGTGCCTCGCGGCGAGCGGCGGCCCGACGACCGCACCGAGCCCGAGCAGCGCGGCACCCGCGATCAGGTCGGCGCCGAGCAGGACGCAGACGAAGTGCAGGCTGACGATCTCCCGGTCGGTCGCCGTGTAGCTGCGCCCGCTGCGACGCGGGTCCGAGTTGTCGGAGGCCGAGAAGTGGACGGAGGCGTCCAAATGCGAGTAGCGTCCCCCGCCGAGGTCGCGGATCTTCTGGTGGAGAACGTGAGCCGGGCCGAGCGGGCGCCCATCCTCGCGCAGCACCAGCCGCGACAACCCGCCTGGAACGATCGGAATCGAGGGAGGCAAGCCGCGGATCCATCGGAACCTGCTTTCGCATATCGACGCGACGCTGCTACCCGGTTGCGCCCGACATCCGGGACCGCCAATGGCACAGGCGCTCTGAATTTCGCCTCTTCGTTGACGCCCAATCGCGATGCGGTTGGCGCGGCGGTATCAACTCTAGAGCGGAACTTATACTTATTTGATGATGCACCATATCGTACGTGGGCTTGGCCGTGCCATCCCCCATACCGGGCGCAGTGAGCGTCCTGGAACGATGTTGGCAATCAATTTGGTGGAGGCCACCATCAAGACAGGACTCTTTCCGATTACGGCACTTGCGGCGGCGACGGATCAACATAACGAGATTGTTTGCGTTGCACAAAAGCCTGTTACCGACGAAAATGGCTTTTCTGCATCACCGTCCTGAAGCTCCTTGACGAAAGCCTGCAAGACGATTTCCTTGGTTTCCAACGAAGGCGGATGGCAGTGGGTCAGTTTGAAATCCGCGATGGCGTTTACGTCAGCGACGGTCGTAGTGGACCAAACTGAGAGATCAACCTTATCCCTGGCGGAGCAGCTATTACATCTGGAATGCGGTTCACCATGCAGGCTGCCGAGGTGTGTACGCCATCGGCGCGGTCGATCCGGATTTTAGATGGTGGCCTTCCATCAACAGCCCACGTCATGTTTTCGAACTCGCCTTCCGCCAGGAGACGCAGTTCAATGTGCGCGCTTGCCGTAGGCCCTTCTACGGTTTCGACCGACGCGATGATCCGAAGACCGAGCGAGGTGCCGGGCTCCAAAAACCTATTGAGGATACGACACCACATCGGTTGATCGAAAAGTACCGGCTCGCGCAGCTCAGTCACGTTTTTGATGGTAAAGCCAAGCGCATGCATCACGTGGGCCGGTATGCCTTTGTACAGCTCTCCTAATTGGCCGGGCACCTTGGTTACCTTTTCCAAAAACTCGGCTTGCGTCATGTCAACGCCATAGGCACGCATCATGCGCTCGTTCGCCAGCTCTGCGTTGGTCAAGCTGTGATGCGTGAGCGAGCGAAGCTCGGTGCACGGCCCCGCAACCAGCATTCCCGCCCAGATGCGGGAGAAATCCCAAATGCCAGTCCCGGTGAATGTAACAGCGTTCCGCTTGGCCAAGGCATCGATCTTTTCGGCTAAGTCGGGTTCGGCGCCTTGCGGAAAATAGGACTCTGAGCCGTGGCAGATGACATTGATACCGGCTCCCAAGAGGCGTTGATAAGCCGCAAAGTTGAGGCTCAGCCTCTCGGTTTGCACAACCAACGCGATGTCCGCATCCAAGGTCGCGTAGTCGGCGGTTTCACAGTCCGGTACGATGACTCCCAAGTCTTCGTTCAGCCCGGCGAGCCGCCCTAGATCCTCGCCGATCTTGGGACCTGCCCGGTTCACCGCCGCAACGATTGGCCAGCCATTTTTTACGAGAATGCGCACAGCCTCCATACCGTAGTACCCGACCCCGTAGATCATGACCCTGGGCCTGAGACGTGCCGGGTCTTTTGCGGCGATGCCGTGGACGACGCTCATGAAAGGGCCTTTAGACATGCCAGCCCTTCTTGCTCGCGTCCCACCAGAGATGCCGAGCATATTCCTCAGGTGTCGGGCCGCTCACCTTGGATTTTCGTTTTACGAGCCCTTCACGTTCAGCCGCCGAGTAGGCCGCGATAACGGCCTCTTGCTGCCCATCATGCTCCTTGAACAGCTTGCGAAACATGTCGCGCTGCCCTGGGGTAAGATCGTCGCTTATTCTTCGACTATGGGAGCTAGGTTTGCGGCGTCAATTGGGTGAATTTCAAACTGACCCACTACCAGGCGGATCGCTGATTTGCGGACCGACACCCGGCGTGCTAGCTCAGCGGCGATGATCCGATTTCCTGTCAGCGCGCCCAGAACGATCGTCGTGCCCCATCGCTGTGACAATGCGGCCGCGCGATGAACATGATCAACCTCTCGCGCACCTGGCCTTGGGCCGTCGCTTTCGTTGCCGTTTCCTATGCGGGGTGGTCGTTCGACTGGGCCGCGGTCGGCCCCGCCATCGCGAGGATACCCGCCTGGCGGTTCGCGCTGGTGGAAGGGGTGCTGACATCGGGCGTCTTCGCGGTCTGCGCCGGCCGGTGGATGGCGGTGACGAACCTCGCCCCCCGAGCCTCGGTGTTCCTGCAGGTCTGCGCGTACACGTCGCTCGCCATCGTGGTCGGCCAGGTCACGCCGATGCAGTTGGGGGAGGCCCTCAAGATTAAGTTCGCGCAGAAGAGCGGGTTGGCGATCCGCCGCTCGGCCGTGAGCCTGCTGATGGAACGTCTGGTCGACCTCGCCGTCATCGCCGACCTCGCGCTCGTTGGATTGTTGCGTCGCTACGATGCCGGCATCGTGCTTATCGGCGTGGCCGTGCTGATCCCCCTCGCCGCCGTGTTCGGCGTGCCGGCCGCCTCCAGATGGATCCGGGGACGTTTTCTGCGCCTGGGTCCGGCCGCGTGGCTCGGCGCGCCGGGGGAACAGCTAAGCGCCACACGGCTCGTCATTCTGATTGGCCTGACGGTCGTCAAGTGGGTCATCGTCGCCCTATTGTGGCAGTTCGCGCTGAGGTGCGTGGGGTGCTGGATCGACCTCGCGGACTGCATGCTGACCGTCGCGACGGTGTCCGTGATCTCCCTGCTGTCGATGGTGCCGGGCGGCCTCGGCGTCCAGGAACTGTCGCTCAAGACCATCCTGGTCTCGCTCGGCACCGCGCCGGACGTGGCCGAAGCCGGGTCGATCGCCATTCGGCTGCTCATGCCGCTGATGATCGTCCTCGGGCTACTGCAATTGCCGGGCTTCATGTGGCGGCAGTCGTCCGAGGCGTTGGAACGGAGTTAGGCGCTTGCGGGCCACGGCGTGCCCGTACGCAGGGCGCACCTCCGAGGCGTGGGCCGGACAGGACGGGAGCAGGTGACAGATGTCGCAACGGGACACAGGGCTCTACACGCTGCTGAATAGCCCCCGGATCTACGAGACGGTGCAGCGGGTAATGGGCGCCGACCGTGGGCGGAGGGATTTCACCGACAATGTCCGAGCCCGGCCGGGCGACCGCATCCTCGATATCGGCTGCGGACCGGCGCAGATCCTGACGCACCTGCCGGATGTCGACTACGTCGGATGGGAGCCGAATCCGGACTATGTGGCAAAGGCGCGCAAGATGTTCGGCGACCGCGGCACGTTCCACGTCGGTCTTTTCACGCAGAAGGACGCGAACGGAATTGCACCGTTCGATATCGCAATCGTGGCCAACGTGCTGCACCACCTGAACGACGAGCAGGCCTGCGAACTCTTCCGCCTGCTGCGCTCCGTCACCAAGCCGAACGGGCGCGTGGTCTCGATCGACAATGTCTTCGTGGCGGGGCAAAACCCGATCGCCAAGCTCCTGATCTCGCTCGATCGCGGGCGCAACGTTCGCTCGGCGGAGGGGTACAAGAGCTTGGCGCGCGGCAGCTTCAATCTTGTCGAGGGACAGATTTTTCATCGACGCTTTCCGCCCTACACGCATTTCATCATGACCGCGTCGTGACCGGCGGGACACGGCCTGGATATCATGACGGTCCGCCTGTCGGCGCGAGACTGCGGAACGGCGATGCGTCAGCCTTTCATTCAGCTTGCGCCGTCTTTGGCCCGATGCGAAAATCTCACGGCGTGAGCCTCGAAGGCCTTCGGGCCCATAGTCTCGACCCGGTTCCAGACCGGGTCTCCTCATCGCTTCACGGCGTCGTCGAGCGGTGACAAGCATTTCGCGCTGATCAGGATGGAAGCGGTGTCGCGACAAACGATCGTCAAGCCAGGCGAGACCGATACTGGCCGTTCCCGAGACGCCACGGCCGACGAGGGGCAAGGCGCTCGACGGCTCTGCCCTTTGTGTTCGACGGCGGAGCCGATCGGGCCGGCGGAGGCCGTTTGGCCTCGAGATTGGCGCTGCAAGGCGTGCGGCACGGCGGTACCAGTGATCGACGGCGTACCGTCCTTCGCTCCGGATCTCGCGGAAGCGCCTGTCGGCTTCGACCTCGGCGCGTTCGATCGTCTGGCACGGCAGGAGGCGGGGCACTACTGGTTCGAGCCGCGCAACCGCCTTCTGACCACGTTCGCGGACCGGTTCTTCCCGCAGGCTCGGCGCTACCTTGAAATCGGATGCGGCACCGGTTTCGTTCTCGACGCCATCTCGCGTTCAAGGCGCTGGTCCACCGTCACGGGTTCGGAACTTCATACCGGCGGCTTGATCCATGCGCGGCGTCGTCTTGGCGAACGCGCCTCCTTCGTCCAGATGGACGCGCGCCACATTCCGGCTCGCGAAGCTTTCGACCTTGCCGGCGCTTACGATGTCATAGAGCATATCGAAGAGGATGAGGCCGTGATCGCCGGGATTTACGCCAGCCTCGCGGAAGGCGGCGGTTTCATCGTCGCCGTTCCTCAACATCCGAAACTCTGGAGCGCCGCCGACGATTTGGGACAACACGTTCGGCGCTATCGGATCGGCGAGATGGAGGCGAAGCTCGAGCGCGCCGGCTTCAGCATCGTTCACTCCACATCCTACACCACGCTCCTTCTGCCGCTGATGGTCGCCAGTCGGATGAAGGGACGGAACGAAACAGCGGAGGTTCTGGTCAGTCGGGAGTTCGATGTGTCTCCGATCCTCAATCGCATGCTGCGCGCCGTGTTGAACGTCGAAGTGGCGCTCAGCGCCAGGCGGTTTAAATGGGCGGTCGGCGGCAGCCGCATCGTCGTGGCTAGGAAATGAACCCTCTGAAGCGCGCATGCCGTTTGCACAAGGTGGGTGGAACCATGCCGTATTTTAGCGCCACATGGAACTGCCTTTACAACATCCGCGCCGCTATCACTGTGATTGTCTGAACCTAGTCGAAATCGCCTAAATCTCATCAAGTTTTGCGCAAAATTGCCTTGAAAACGCTGAGATATCCGCATCGACGCAGGGAAAAACGTTGGAATTCGCCACCGCTGCGGCCGTCGCGGGCCAGACGATCCCGCTCTCCGCGCTGTAGGTAAGCTCCCGCTCCGCGATGGCTCGAACGAGTTGCAGCAACATGGGAAGCGAGATTTCAAACAGCCGCCTACCGAGCGTCGCACGCGTGTCGGCCGACGACACGGGGCATGTCGCCTGCGCCAAGATTGGACCGAGGTCGGTCGAATCGTCGATGAGATTCACCGTCGCTCCGGTCATTCGCATGCCGGAGGCGATCATACGGGAAATGGCGACGGCCCCGAACCCAGGAAACAGCGGCAGGAGCGACAGATGGAGGTTGAAGATCCGACCGCCGAAATGTGCGATGACGGAATCGGCCAAAAGACGGTTGAACGTCAGCCCCATCCACTCCGGGTCGTGAGGCGCGACACTCTCGATCAGCGCCGGGTGATAGCGCCCTTCCTGAGGTTCGATGAGTCGATACGGAATGCCGTGCTGCCGAGCGACGATCTCGATCGGAGACGGGCGATCGCTGACGATGAACACGACTTCGGCCGCGATCAGCCCACTCTGCGCCGCGTCGATGACGGCCTGAAGTGCGCGCCCCTGCCCGCTGACGGCCCAGGCCAAGCGCAACTTACCCTTACGCATTCTCGGAGTCTCGCAACTCATCGACGGGAGGTGGAAACGAATAAACCGATCGGGTCATCGCTCGAGGTCGCCCTTTGGTCTCGATGTAGATCTGCGCCACGTACAGACCGATGATGCCAAGCGACATGATCGTGAGGCCGCTGAGAAACCATATGGAAATCAAAATAGACGCGAAACCGCTGAGCATATCGGTGCCCATGACGAACCGAGCGATCAAGGTCATCAAGGCCACGCCGAACGACAATCCAGCGATCAGCGCCCCAGTCGCGAAGACGATATGCAACGGGCGGGTTGAAAACGCAATGATCGACCTCACCAACAGCGACATTCGTCGCGTGAAGTTGTATGTCGATACTGATCTTCGCAAGATTCTATCAATCTTTAGCGAAGACTGACGATATCCCGGCCAGCTATAAAGTCCTCCAAGGAATATATTTCGTTATTTCAAAGATAAAAGTGCATCAAGATAGATCCTTTTCATCAATCTTACATGACATATATTTTCTTCCGTCTTGGTCTCTGAAAGAATATTGAACAGTCTCCAGAACGAGCCGCTCGTGATCTGGCGAAACATGGAACCGGTCTTCTGATCGTGGACGCCATAAACAACGTCGATATCTGATCGATTCATTTCGTGCCAAAACTTCAAAAGAAGCTCCGGCTCTTCTTCGAGATCGGAATCGACAAGAAATACTCGACGCCCTTGGGCATATTCCAATCCCGTCAATATTGCAGCATGGTGACCAAAGTTGCGTGCCAACTCGATGATGCGGATGCGCGAGTCGCGTTTGGCGTGAGCGATTGCCTTCTCCAGGGAGTCGTCGGGTGAACCGTCGTTCACCAGCACGATCTCGAAATCGCCTGTGATCGACAAGGCTGCGGCCGTGATCCGTCTGACGAATTCATCCAGAAACGGAGCGGAGCAGTACAATGTGCTCACAACAGTCAGCTCCGGTCGGCTCATCGGTATCGAGTCCTCAGATGGAGCGTCGGACATTTCGGCAACCGAACGCGGCGCCTGCAGGCTCCGGCGGCACCCGGTTGAGCACGTGAACGGGACACAGCAATCGGCGTCTCTCACGCGGACCGCCTCACATCCGCGGCGATGATGTGGAAGGAGGGGGCGCCCTGTACGGAAATGTCAGCACTTCGTTGCATAGTCACGACGAATCCGGCTTGGGTCAAGGTCTGCACCCCTGCTGTGCACTCGCGATCCACGGCGCAAAGCAGGACCACTGTCGACGATCCCGACAGGAGCCGCCACATGTTCTGCCGGGATATGTCGTCGAAGGCCGGCATGCTGAACCCCAGCGACGACGCGTCCCAACCGGCGGCGGCGGCGGCGAGCGAGTCGAGCGTGTTGAGCCGCAGGACATGACCCCTGAAACTCACCTGGTAGAGCTCGGCGGGTTCGAGGTGGCGCGCGTCGGTGAAGGCATCCCGGCCGAACCAGATGAGGAAGCGCCCCGGTGCGATTCCGAAGGTCTCGAGCGTCCCCTCGAGCAGGGCCAACTGTCGCTGCTGGATGCGGAAACTCGGCAGGCCGGGCCGGTCGAAGATAGGCGCCGTGTCGTCGTTGGCCGTGGCCGCGCCGGCGAGCACTGTCGCTACAAGGATCAGGCCTAAGGCAGGGCGCGTCGCGAGGGCCGAGGCGGCCGTCACGAAGACGATGGTCATCGCGGGCCAGACGGCCCACCCATCCGAAACGCTAGCGAGGCGAGGCATCACCGCAGCGACGAGGAGGTTTACGCCGAGCACCACCGCGGCCGTCCACCACCAAGTTCGCGTCGACACGGTGGCCTCGAGCCGCGCAAGGAGCAGTACTATGGACGGCACGAGGGCGAGCAGGAGGTAGCTCGCATAGAACCGGTACTCGAATACAAAGGTCGAATGTATCAGGAAGGCAAAAAAGACCGCCAGCAGAGTGAGGCTCGCCACATATGCGCGGCAATGACCGCTTTTTCCGCCAAGATTACGCGCCCGCGGCAGTGCCCATGTCAGACCGAGAAGCGTGACCGTGACTGGGACGATCGCCAGCCTGAACCGTGTGCCAAGCCAGGACGCGACTGGGGTCGTGTAGTTGGTGTCGAGCCCGGCAAGGACGTTGGACATCGCGCTTTTGGATACGCCCAGATAGAAAAATGGCATCCCCACCAAGGTTCCCGCGGCACCCAGCAGCACGATGGCAAGCCCCATTCCGAGCGCCATCCAAAAAACTGCCTTCAACAGGGTCCGCAGGCTCTGCATGCGCGCCGCCAGGATCGCGCCGGCACTCAACCCCGCGACGCCGCCGCCGAACGGCTGAGTCGAGACCGCCAGGGCGAGCCACATTCCGGCGAGCGCCAACCTCGACGGCGGCACTCGCTCGCCAAGGAGCAAGGCCAGCGCCAGCAAGCTAAAAGCAATCGTCGGGCCGTCGACATAA
Source organism: Lichenihabitans sp. (assembly GCA_965277115.1). GTDB lineage: Bacteria > Pseudomonadota > Alphaproteobacteria > Rhizobiales > Beijerinckiaceae > Lichenihabitans. The sequence continues at coordinate 101,186 of CBDIBY010000011.1, forward strand.
CCCTGCACGAAGGCGGCGATCCAGATCGGGTTGAAACAGATCATCCAATGCGCAACAAGCCGCGCCGGTAACGTGTTCACGACCGCCGCAATGAGCGAATAGAGCCCGGCCAGCCCGAGCACGTAGAAGGCGGTCACCAGGCAGGATTGCGCGGTAACGGGATCGAGCAGGTGATAGAGGGCGAAGCCGACGAGCACAAAGGGAAGCCTCGCGCCGTGGTAGTCGAGGCCGACGAGGCTGGCGTTCTCCACCGGGGACGTGAACCAGTGGATGTAGAGGCCCGGGTCGACCCAGCCGATCGGCGGAAAAAGCTGATAGTGTCCACTGTGCAGCCATGCCGTGGGAAGGACCACGACCAGGAGCAGGACTGCGACGTATTTCAAAACTTTATCCAGCGTCAGGTCCTGCTGATGTCCCGGCCTGGACGCCCGGATCGGTGGGCGTCCCACGCTCGCGGCGGTAGCCTGTCGGTGAGGGACTCTGGCCGTAAGAGTGGAAACACAGGCCCGGTTGATCGCAGGTTCGGGTAGCGGTTCGAAGCGTGGCTGTTTTGACGGCTTTCCGCACGACCGTCAACGGCCGATCCCGGCGGGGCAGACGTGAAGTGCGTCCCGACCCGAATGTCTAAAACCAGACAGGAATGCTATCCTGGCGCGGCAAAGTCGAAGAGGAGAGATCGACGGATTGACTTTCACCTCATGGCCCATCGAACGAGGCGCTCTCCGTTGGGCGAGATTGCTCGGCCCCGTCTTCGCGCTGGCCAACGTGGTCGTGGTTGCGCTCACACTGTGGGCGCCGACGTTCACCGATAAGCTGTCGCCAGCCGCGATGAGTCCGGAGGCCGGGCACAACGTGATGGCCGCGATCCCCGAGCGGGCCGTGTTCCCTTATGCCGTCGCGTGGGACACGAACAGCGACCCGCGCGCCTCCAACGGGCGCGTCTTGGAAGATGGCAGGCCGCTCGGCCCGGCGCACGCGTTGCACGACGACATTCGTTCGCTCGGAGGCGGCCGGTTCTCGTTCTGGGCCGGAACGGTCTATTTTTCCTCGTCCGACGGCTCGGATCCTCGAACGAACGGGCGGAGTTACGAGGTCCGGTATGAGGCAGACCTGTCGCCCGCCATCGTGACGAGTCTCCTGGTCGTCGACCTGGTCGCCTTGCTGGTGTTCGCCCGCACGATGATGCGATTTGCCGCCGGCAACGTGGGCAAACTCGCAGCACTGCTGATCCTCGCTGCCGTCGGCCGCGTACTGGCGGCGGCGTCCGGTTCGATGTCCCCCGTGTTCGCCTTTTCCGGTACGGCGCTCGACGCCGCGATGATCCTGTCGATCACCACGCACCTGCTGCTCGGCGCGTGCCTCACGGCGCTCATCTTTGCGATCGGATCGGGGATTCTGCTTTGGGGCGGTCGCGGACGTTGTCCTCTGGACGATCTTCTGCTTCGTGCTTTCCTGCCGGGTGTCATCGTGATGGCTACGGCGGCCCTGCTGGCGGTTGCGATTCCGCATGGTTGGACGCTGTCGCTCGGCATCTGTCTCGCGGCCGCCTCGCCGCTCCTGCGGTTCCGACCCGGCGCAGCCGCGCTGAAGCGGATCGCGTGTCCTCCACTCCTCTGTGCCCCGTTCGTACTGTGGTTTGCGGCCATCATGTCGTTCAGCTTCCATGGGCCTAGCGCGACCCAATCGGGAACGCCGATCGGCGACACGACGATCTACGTCGGCATCGCCAACACCCTGGCGCAGCATGTCATCCCGCTGTTCAACTACGCCAACGAGGGGTTCAGGCTGACTTACGCCAACCTCCTGCCGTCTCTGCTGGCGTCGCGGCTTCTCGCCTTCGGCTGGTTCGATCCCTACCTGTTCTTCAGCGCCAGCCTGCCGGTCGTCGCCCTGCTGTCGTTGGCCATGCTGCTCCCGATCCTCGCTAGCGTCGCGCGAGCGGCGGGCGAGCCCCGACTGCGGCTGGTCGAGCTGACGGTCGTCGGCTTCCTGCTGCTCGGCATGCTCAGATCCCCCAGCGCGATGGTAGGCTCACCCCCCTTCGTCTTTCTTCTGCCCATCGTCGTTTCGACGATCTATCTCGCTCTCGTGGCCGGAAAGCCTTGGAGAGCGCTTGCCGTCGCCGGGCTCGGCACCGCTGTTTCCAAGGTCATCGGCTTCGCGGTCCTGGTGCCCTTGCCGCTGCCGGATCTTGCCCGGAGCCTTGCACGTAGGGCGAGCCACCGGCAAAAACTGGTCGCCATCGCGATCGGAGCCGTGGCCCTGCTCTACGTTTCACTGATGCTCCGGACCTTCCTCCCGGGCTTCATAAAGTTGGGTCTGTTCGGTCCGTCCGGCTTGGACTATTACGCCCGCTACCATCCCACGACCGCGTTCCCGTGGTTCTACCTCGTGATGCGCGACATGGGCGCCGTCCTGCTCGCCATCGCGGTCACGCGATCGTCGCTCCCGGGATTGAAGGTTGGAGCCTGGGTCGGCGCGGTCGGGTTCCTGTTGGTTCCCTTCCTGTTCTACACCGGCCTCACCGCCATGATGCTGGCAACGGCGACGGCCTATGTGGCCAAGCCTCTCGCATTTTCGAACGCCAAGGTGCTGATGCTGGTATCGGCTATCTTGCTGCTGCTGCCGCAGACTCTCGGATCTGAGGGCGACAGTCTGGCAATCAGCCTCGCCTGGAGCGCCGTGACCGGCTCCGTCATCTGGTCCGTGGCCATGGCGGGTGCCGATCCGCGTACCGAACTCGGGCGCCCGTCAGCACCCTGGAAAGTCGCGGCTGGCGCGACGGGCCTGCTCGTCGTGGTGCTTTGGGGAGGGGCGATCGGGGCGGCCCATGTCGGTGTCGACGCTCGTCAGTTCACGCCGGACATGCGCGACATTTGGCTGGCTGTCCGCGCGCATACTCCGCGAGACTCGCTGGTCTTCACGGATCAGACCGGCCCGACGGAAAGCCGCGTCGGCGGCTGGAACGACTTCGCTCTCGCGGCGCAACGTCAGTTCTATGTCGTGAGCTGGGAGGTGACGCCGCTTCGGAACGACACAGGTCTGCGTGAGCGATGGCTGACTCGCAATGCCGACGTGATATCCGGGCAATTGCGCCCGCGCGACCTGGCTCTCTCACGTGCTTATGACGGCTATTACGCCGTTATCGCAACGGGCAGAACCACGCCCCCCAACGCAGCCTTGATCTACGCCAACCCGTCTTATGCCCTGTACCGGTTGCAGGAGCGCGATTGACACCGCAGACGTGCCTCGGACAGATGCGAAGCAGCTTCGACGAACGCAACGGTGAGAGATCGAGCCATGTCAAGTCTGGACCCGAACAGGCGCAACCTCATCCTGAGCACCGTGGGCGACTACTACACCGACAAGGTCGTGACGCACGGGGCGACGCCGCTCGGCGTGGACTGGCGCGACGGCGTTGGACAGCAGAAACGCTTCGAGCAGCTGCTGCGGCGGTTCGACCTCAGCCACCCCTTCACGATCAGCGAAGTGGGATGTGGCTACGGCGCGCTCGCCCACTATCTACGGCGGTTGAAGCTTCGGTTCGCCTACGCGGGTTTCGATATTTCTCCCGACATGATCGCCCAGGCAGAGGCCCTGAACGGCGACCAGGCCGACGCTTCATTCCACTTGGGAACGTGTTCGAAGCCGGCAGACTACATCGTGGCCAGTGGCATTTTCAACGTGCGCTTCGATTTCGATGAGACACTCTGGTCAGCGCACGTTCGCGAAACGATCGACGTCATGGTGAGCATGGCCAGACGAGGGAGCGCCTTCAACTTCCTCACGGGCTTTTCGGACGAAGACCGCAAGCAAGCTCGGCTATGGTATCCTGACCCGGGGCAGCTCCTCGACCTGTGCCTATCCCGCTATGGCCGCAACGTCACGCTCTATCACGACTACGGCCTTTACGAATTCACGATCGCGGTCAGCGCGCCAGGGGAGCAAGCATGAGGCCGATCCTTGTCTTTGGCGGCGGAGACATCGCTGAGGTCGCCGATTTCTACTTTCGTCAACTGGGCCGGACCGTGTCGGCCTTCACGGCCGACCGCGCCTTCGTCGACGAAGACAGCCGGTTCGGACGCCCGTTCGTCCCGTTCGACGAAGCGCCGCGTCTCTTTCCGCCCGGCGAGCACGATGGCTTCGTCGCCTTGTCCTACGCCAAGATGAACGTGCTGCGCGCCGACAAGGTATCGGCGATGCGCGGGGCGGGATATCCGCTCACGAGCTACGTGAGCCCCAGGGCGACGGTTCTGACCGACACCATCGGCGAGAACTGTTTCATCCTGGAGGACAACACCCTGCAGCCCTTCTGCCGGATCGGAAACAACGTCACGCTGTGGAGCGGCAACCACATCGGCCATCATTCCGTCATCGAAGACAACGTGTTCCTGTCGTCCCACGTCGTCGTTTCGGGCGGCGTGGTCGTGGGTCGGAACAGCTTCGTCGGCGTCAATGCGACGATCGTCGATCACGTCAACATCGCGCCCTTCACTTTGCTGGGAGCCGGTTGCATCGTCCAGGCTGACACGGATGCGGAGGGTGTCTATGCGCCCGGAGCCGCGATCGAGAAACGCAAGGTACCTTCGACGCGATTGAAGCGGTTCTGACATATACGGCTCGGTACCCAGCAAGACATTGGATTACTCATTACGAGGTGAGCCATGGGTCGGGTTAGTCGGCGTGGATCCAAGAGCAGTCATTCGCACTTCGGACATGATGCGCATCGACCTTGACGCCCTCGCGACCGCTGTCATCGGCCATTATGACCGCACACGAGCTTGCGTTGAGCCGCTCCTTTTCCGACGACGATGACGAGCTTCCCGCGTTGGGGCAAGCGATCCAACTGGTGCCCCCAAAAATATGTGTCTCTTCAGTCACTTCCGAGATAACTGGCGAGACCATTTTCAAGCATCCTGGTGTGGATTGGCGAACCTATCGTGGAAAACGACTTCATCATCGCCAAATATCTCTGACGGCCTTTCGCAAAAAGCGAAAACGCGCCCACCCACCAATGTACTCGTCATCGATATCTGGCGGAGATGAGAGATAAGTGGCGGGATTATGCGGGATCACCCGAAATCACCCGAGATGGTTCCTGCCCCGAGCTGACTGACCCGAGACCTCGCGAAGTCTCGCCCAATAGCGCTGAACGGTGGATTGCGGCGGAGAGCGATTTACTCCAAACCGCTCGCGACAGGCTGCGACGGCGTCCTTCAGAAGCATGCGCCCCAAGCATTCGGTCAGGAACGTTGCCACCTCCGGATCGCGATCGATGCGACTGCGCGCGTCAGCTCGGAAGCGCTCCGGCGGCAGGCGAGCTGCGGCGAGCTGTCGCTGGCAGTCCAGCAGCTCGGCGTAGTGCGCGAGCGGGATGGTGACCACCTCGACGCCCGAGATGGTGACCACCGCCGGACGCTCGGCCGACGCCGTCATCGCCGCGAGCGCCTGCGGCTCGTGCCGCGCTCGGCATCGTAGGCCGCCTCGCCCTTGCCGGCGGGTTCGGCGGGGTTGCCCTTGGCGTCGACGGCGTTGCCGACCACGTCGCCCCGCGCCGTCGCGGCATCATAGGCCGCTGCCTGCTCCTCTGCCGTCAAAGGCACTGCGGCAGGGTTCGGCGGCAGCTCGACCCTGGCTTCCTCCGGCGTCGGCACGAAATCGACTGGCGTCGGCTCGCCATCGACCACGACCGGCATAGCCCGCTCGGTGACCTCTGCCCGCGTACCGATATAGGCTGCGATGCGGACCCCAAGGTCCAGGGGATCGAGCCCCGTCGCTTGTGCGAGTTGCCCGATGGAGACCACGCCCTCGGCGTGGAGCGAGAGCAGAAGCAAGAGCATGCCCTCCGGGTCCGGTTTATCCTTGCCGGCGGCTACGCCAGGCTGCGCAAGCGCCAGCGGGCTCAGCAGCGCCGCATAGTGCTCCAGCGGGATCGTCACCACCTCGACGCCGCCGATCCGCGCCGTGAGCGGCCTGCCGTTGCCGATCATGGCCGGGCCGCGCCGGGCCGCGTCGCCGAGATGGGCGGCAGGATCGAAGGTGCGAACCATCTCGGCGGTCGGTCCTGTCGCGTTGGGCAGCGGCGCCGGGCCGTTCCGGCCGAGCAAGACGGCCGGATCGAAAGTCTCGCCCGCGAGAGCGCCGGCCGTCTGAAGGCCGATGTTCTGTTCAATCATTGTCACCACCTCGCTCGCTGCCGGAAGACGCCGATGCGCCCTACCGAGGGCGCCCGCTCTTCGCCGAACCGTTCGACGCATGCGGCACGGAGCTGCGCGGCCGTCATGCCGGTCTTGAAGCACTCGCGGAGGAAGGCGGCCACCTCCGCGTCCTTTTCGATCGTCGATACCCGCGGCCGAGCCGATCGCAGCGGCTTGAGCTGGCGCTTCGTCGCGCGAGTGGCCGCGAAAGCCTCTTCCGCCCGCTGCGCGACGGCGCCGCGGTCGACCTGCAGCGACCTTTCGTCGGCCGTTGCAGCCCCCTTCAAAGCCCGTTCAACTACTCCGGAAACCACCTTACGGCCCCGCGACGGTGTTCTGGATCAGGTAGCCGGCATCCGGCGCCGTCACCAGCTCGCGGACCTGCTCACCGACGCGTACCTTCAGGCCGCCCTTGATGCCGATGTTCGGGTCAACGATCGTTCCGCCGATCTTGGTCCCGAACTGTGCCGTCATGCCGAAGGTCGTGGGGTTCTGCACGTTGGCGGCGGGGTTCACATACGTGAGGGCCAGGTTGCTGCCCCAGACGCGGGTGAGCTGCACCGGCTGACCGGGTCGAGCCGTGTTGACGAAGGCGCGGCCGACAAGGACCTTCTGCATCGAGAAGAGCTGCCGAAGATCTTCCTGGCTCACGATGCCCGACCCCGTGACGTTGCCCTTCACGGCGTTGACGATCTTCGGGTGCGAACGCAGCGCCGTGAAGGTGCGGAAGCCCATCGTCATCGTGTTGTATTCGAAGAAGCGATAGGCCGAGAGCGCGCCCTGGATCGTCTTGATCGGATCGCTGTCGGCGTAGTCGTCGAACATTGACGTCGGCGGCAGCACGGCCGCGTTGCCAGGCGCGTAATTGGCCGGGTTCTGCCCGACCGCCGCGACCCGCACCTCGCGGTCGACCATCATCAGGTCGGTCAGCGTCAGTGTCGCGGTCTGCATAGGGTCGTAGGTGCTCAGACCGCGCGATCGCAGCGCAGCCGCTTCGTCGATATCCGTCTGAGGAATAGGCGTGTCGAGCCCATAGTCGATCACTTCGCTTGTCTCGCGCGTGCTTTCGAACTCGACCACGTTGACGCGACCCGTGCGCCCGACGCGCGTTTCCGGCACAGTGACGGCCTGGCCGACCGGGAGACTTTGCCAGCCGAACTTCTCCCCCGAGACCGGCGTGCGCGGCAGGAAATCGTCCGCGATGTAGGAGGCGGCGTCGTTGCGGTAGGCCATGACCATCGCGGTCAGGATCGGGTCGGCCTGGAAGGGGAAGTCAGCCATGGGAGCAAGCCTTTGATGAGGAGCGAATGAGGGTCAGCCGACCGGCTGGTTGGCGATCGCCGCGATGGCGTCCGTGAGAGAGATCTCGATGCCGAGCTTGGCCTTGTCGGCGCGATATCCGGCGGCCCTGTCGATGAACGCCTGCGCGGTCGCCGGCCGGTCCGCGCCCAGCGGCTTGCGGCCGTCGATGCCCGAGGGCTGGAGCATCGGCAGCGTGGTCGCCATCAGCCCGCGGAAGGTATCGAGCCCCGCCGGCGTCGCGCACATGGCGACGTAGAGATCGCGCTGTGCCGGCACGATCTTCTTCTCGCGGAGCGCTTCACCGATCGCTGCTTCCACTTCGGCCTTGCGGGTCTCGGCCGTGAGCGTGCCGAGCTGACCCGTTGCCGTGGTCAGAGCCGCGAGGGTCGCTTCGTGCGCAGCCTTTGGCACGCTCCCGGCGAGCGCCTGGCGCGCCGCCTTGAGCACGGCGCCGAGGTCCGCATCGGCCGGCAATCCGACGGCCGCGGCCAGGGACGCCATGGTGTCGACTGTGTCTCCGCCCGTGGCAAGAGCCGACGCCACCGCGGGCATGGTCAGGGATGGCGCGGTGGTGAGCGAGATCGAATGCAGCCAGGTCGCGTTGCCGCTCGGATCGTGGTGGAAGGTCGGCGAGATGTAGCGATGCGATCGTGCGGCCAGCGCGGCCTTGCCGTCCGGAAGCCAATCCATCTTGGCATAGGTGCCGTCCGGACGGGCCTGAAGATCGCTCGCCCAGCCGATCGCAGGCGTCTTCACGCCCTTGATGGCATTGAGCGCGATGCCATGGTCGAAGTCGGCCGGAAGGTCGACGGCATCGGTTTTGAGGCGATCGACCAGCGTCTCGGGCGTGAAGCTGTAAGATCGGCCGTCGCGCGTCTTCGTGGCGCCACGTGGCGTCACCTTGATCCACGGATCGTCGTGCGACGTGTTCGACGGGGCCGGGATCTCTCCGGCCAGCACGCCGATGCTGACGCCGAGCGATGCCGCGAAGTCCTGCGTTCGGCTATGGCTCTTGCTCATGGGCTCACTCGAAAAAGCAGGGTTGAAGGGATTTGAAGGAGCCTTCCGGGCCGGTTCAATCGGAGTGGGTCCCGGTCTCGACGGTGGTGGTCCAGCCCTGGTCAGGTATGACGTCGTGGGTCACCTCCTCGGCGATCCACGATGTGCTGTCGATCGGGTCGGGAAAGCCGAAGCATTTCGGTTGCGCGCCGGCGACGGCGAGCGGCTCGCCGGGAATGACGAAAAGGCCGGTGCCGGAGAAGCGCCGGAATTCATCTGCGCAGACTTTGGCTTGGGTCTGCGCCGCGGCCTGGTCGGCCGCCGGGTGCGGCAACGCATCCTGAGTTCCCGACGATCCTTCGGTGGGGCTTTCCACCTGCTTGATCCGTCCGGCGCTGCTGTCGAAATAGGGGACCGACATGCTCTGATACTGGAAGCGCGGATCCAACTCGACGTCGTACTGATAGCAGTCCGTCTTGGGGATGGTGAAGCTCGCCAATGCATTGCCGCTGACGCTCTGGCCGGCGTTGCGGTCCAGCACCAGCACCTTGCCGTCCATGGGCTTGACCACGCCGCCGGCGTTGTTGGCGAGGTCGGTGGCGAAGTCGATATGGCTCTGCTGCCACTGCACCAGGTGGCCGCCCGGGATCGGCAAGGAGGCGATCGAGGCGGCGACCTCGACGCCGATGCCGGCCGCGGTGAACAGGTTGGTGAAGACGTCGCCAAGGGTATTATTGCCGTTGTCGGGACCGAAGTGTTGGCTTGTTGCTTTGTAGATACCCGACTGTTGGATAGGCAAACATATATAGTGGACCTGCTCGCCGCGCTTCGGCTCACCGAGCAAGTGGATGCGGTGAAGATAGTATGTGCCGCCGAGGGCGGCCGTCTCAGCCGACCAGCCGATGCTCACCGTGTAGGGCGTGTTCTCGGCCGGCGCCGTCGCGTAAGGCGGCTTGTTGGTGAACATGAAGGTGCATTCGTCGCTCTCGTCGCTGAAACGGGTCACGATCTTCACGCCGATCAGGCTAGAACCCCAGACCGGGATTTGATCTGCGCCGTCAGGACCGATCACCTTCAAATATGGAGTACGATAGGTCACGGGATCGCTCCTTCGGCGAACCGCCGAGCTTCCTGGTTTAGGATCTCCGCCGAGCCAAGCGTCGGCGCGAGGCAGATGCGTGGAGCGACGTCGAGCGGTTCCGTCATGGCGAGGTCTCCGGGCCTGGGTCGGGGCTGCAGATACCGAGCTTGATCAGCTGACGACGACGGCCCCTGACCACGCGTTCAGGGAGCCGCATCCGCTTGGCAATGTCGCCAATGCTGTCGCCTTGGATGATCCAGGTTTCGAGCTTGCCGATCTTCACCTGAGGCTTTCGGACGACGGTGCTGGCCCGTTCGACCAGCCGCCCGTCGCGCAATAGAATGGCCCGCCGGCGCGTCACCGATCGGTTGCTCACACCGATCGCGTCGACGATTTCACTGGTCGATTTCCCGCTGATGAGCAGATCGTCGACGATTTCAAGCGCCTTGCCCATCAGGCTTTGCTTGGCGAGCGAAATATAGACCCGCAACCCACCGACCGAATGACCATCGGCATCGTAGATCCGCATCGCCCGACAGACTTTGTCAGCGGCTTCCTGGCCGAGCGCCTGCACCAGCACATGCCCGTCGTAGACGGTGCGCGGGATGCTCACTTCCCGGCCGCCGCAGAGTGCCCGCAATCTGGCGAGCCCGTCCTCTCCCGCGGCTTCGCGCACCGCGTGGGTGAATGTGAAGCTGATGTTCTGGTTGTCGGCCGCCATCTCGCTCGCTCTGTCTGCGGCGATGACTGTGACCCGGTTCCCACCCAGGCTGTGTGGAAACAGGGGATTTGGTGATTTCGGTGAGCGGCGCCTCCGGTGGCGGCAGTGGTGGGCCGATGTGTCAGGCTTGGATGGCCTGCATGAGTGGGCCGACCCCCAGGATGGCGATCACCCGCTTGAGGTTGTAGGCCAGCACGTGGAGGCTCATCTCCGTGCTGACCCGTTTCAGCGTCCTGGTCAGGAAGTGGGTTGCTCCCATCCAGGCCTTGATGGTGCCGAACGGGTGTTCGACGGTCTGCCGCCGGACCCGCATGCTGGTTGGCGCCTCGTCCAGGCGGCGCTGCATGGCGTCGATGACAGCCTCGTGCTCCCAGCGTTTGATCCGCCGTTCCTTTCCTGTCGTACATTGTGACTTGATCGAACAACTGGAGCAGGCGCTGGCCCAGTAGTTGTGCAGTGTCAGTCCATCCTCGACGTTATTGTATCGCCAAGTCAGCGGCTCGCCGGCTGGACAGCGGTATTCGTTCTTGTCTACATCGTAGACGAAGTCCTGCTTGCCGAACCGCCCTTCGGCCTTGGCTCCCGAGGTCAGCGGCTTGGGCACGAATGGGATGACTCCGGCTTTTTCGCAGGCGAGGATCTCCTCACCCTTGAAGTAACCGCGATCGGCAAGGGCCGTTAGGGCGTCCGCACCATGACCTGCTTGGCCAATCCGGCCATCTTCGAGAGCTGGCCGCGGTCGTTGCCCACGTTGGTCACCTCATGCACAACGATCAAGTGGTGCTTCGCATCGACAGCCGTCTGCACGTTGTAGCCGACGATCCCGGTTCCCTTGCCGTTGGTGGCCATGGCGCGTGCATCCGGGTCGGTCAGGGAGATCTGCTGGTCCGGCGCAGCCTGGACGGCAACGTCCATGTCTCGAAGGTGCTGCATCTGCTCTTTCAGACGAACGAGCTTGTCCTTCAGGCGCACCCTCTTGGCTTCTGGAACCTGGCCCTCCTGCCGGTCCGCCGTGTCCAAGGCGGCCATGTAGCGGGCGATGCTCGTATCGACCTGCTCGATCCGCCGCTGGATGGCGCCCTTCGTGTAGTTCTTGTCGCGCGTGTTCACCGCCTTGAAGCGGCTGCCATCGATGGCGACCACGGCTTCTGAGAACAAGTTGAGCTTGCGGCAGAGCAGGACAAACTGCCGACACGCAGCTTGGATCGCCGGTCCGTTGTCCCGCCGGAAATCCGCAATGGTCTTGAAGTCCGGCATCAACCGGCCTGTCAGCCACATCACTTCGATATTGCGCTGTGTTTCTCGCTCCAGCCGCCGGCTCGATTGGATGCGGTTGAGATAACCGTAAAGATAAATCTTGAGCAGCGTCGCCGGGTGGTAGGACGGGCGGCCGGTTGCTTCCGGCACGACGCCTTGAAAGCCCAGGCCCACCAGATCCAGACTCTCAATGAACACATCAACGACGCGAACCGGATTGTCCTCGGTCACGTAGTCATCAAGGCAATCCGGAAGCAAGATCGTCCGATTGCGGACCTCGCCCTCAACGAATCGCTTCATATCGACCTCCTACAGTAAGCGTCAGCTTAGCAGTTCGGGCGGTCTTTTCACACAGCCTGCACCCCATCCGGGGGTGACAGGCGTCACCCGGATCGATCGGCGAAGAAGGTCGAGCCGAGCGGAACGTTAAGTGGCCGGGGGGTCGCTACATCCCCACTTGAGCGAACAAGGGAAGCGAAATGGCACGGCCGGGCCGAACGATACTGCTGCAGGAGATCGGAGGCAATGCAGGCGGACCGTGAAGTGGCCGGGGGGTCGCGACATCCCCGCTTGGGCGAACCAAGGGACGCGTTATGGCTCGGCAGAAGCCACTATAGTATGCCCCGCAGAGCGTCGGCAACGGGCGCCAAGGCTGATTTCGGTAGATCGCGAGAGACAGGCCGTGGAAGCCCGAACGGGGCGCCGGGGCTACTTGCTGCCTCAAAGCGAGAAAAAGCCGCCCAGGGCTTTCAATGGTGCTTTAACGCCGAACCTATCCGTGGATTGTCGGCGCCGATCCTGGAAATCGCAGACCCGGCTATCGCGTGCGCGGCGATGATCGCGGCATCGCGTGACCCGCGTCACCCCGGAAAGCAGGGGGAAATCTGTCATGGTGCCTGAGACGTTCCGAATGCGGACATGGACGGAGGTCACCATGCAGTCAGGCTTCATCAAGAGCCGCATCGCCGCCGGCGCCATCGCACCCTTCTCGATCGCTGCCTTCACCGGCAACCGGAACGAGGTCGCGCAGGCCTCAGGCAGCACCACAGGCCTCGCCGGGATCACGGACTATCTCGGCATCGACGCGGTTTGCAGCGACCGCATGGTCGACCTCCAGCTCACCGAGGTGGCGGACGTGAAGGCCGGCGGCACGATCGCGCCCGGTGACCCGATCACGTCGGATGCCAACGGGTGCGCCATCAAGGCCGTGAAGGCGGTGGGCGTCGAGGTCTTCTGCATCGGCATCGCGCAGGAACCGGCCGTCGTCGGAGACATTTTCGGCGTATTGGTGAGCCCGTTCGTCATCACGGGCTGACGAGATCGGGCCGCCTGCCGGCGGTCCCTTCGAAGTGCGGCGCCTGGCGCACCTCGACCGCTGTTTGTCATCGTGAACCTTTCCACCACGGGGACGGCCGACCGGCCGCCCCCTTGGGCTCTCTTGATCGATGAGTTAGGCTCGATGCCATGGGTGTCAAAGCCGAAAACCTTATCGAGAGTCTCGCCTTGATTAATTGCAGTGTTTCCTCCCTTAACGCAATTTCCTCGCAACTGATGTTAGAGCAGATCGCGAGAACCTACGCGTTAAGTGACCCTGTCAATAATGAAGATGCAAACGCTGAACCGTGCAGTTTAGTCGATTTGACACGATGGTTGCAAATCGCGGATGGGGTTTGTCTTGAATTTGAGATAGGTGCAGGTCGCGCCAGAATAAGAAACATGATGAGACGAATTGATAAGGGCATTACCAATCGAGAACTCGCGGTAGAACTGCGAGTGCTGCGTGAGACGATCGATGACGGGCTTAAAGGCCAGCTTGTCTACCGTTATGAAGATCGGCAGAGACTTACGTTCTCAAATTGGAAAAGAGACTGGCAGACAGTTTTGAATGCTTTTCCCTCGGCAACCGTCGATATCCGATCGGGAGTGGATCTGTGGGCATTGCACTATTCGACAGCATCAGTCTTTCACATGATGCGAGTACTTGAAACTGGATTAAAAATCCTCGCAGCGGATGTCGGCAAGGCATTTACGGTTCAGAACTGGCAAAATATCATCGAGCAAATCGAGGCAGAAATTAAGATTGCTGGAAAATCTCTGCCTCAGAGTGCTGGAAAGAGTGAACGACTGCGTTTTCTATCTGCCGCAGCCAAAGAATTCATGTACTTCAAGGATGGTTGGCGCAACTACGTGTCTCACAATCGGTCCGCTTACACGGATGACGAAGCGGAAAGTGTTATGGTGCACGTGCGCCAATTCATGGCCACGCTGGCCGAGCGCCTAAGTGAGGGCACTCAGCATCCCGATCCCTCAGCCGCGGGACCATGAACCGGTCAATCACGGCGCGCGCCCCGGCCCGCGTGAGGCTGGCGAGGCCGCCTTCCATGCCGAGCATGCTGGCGATCGCGCGGTCGAGCGCCGACGCCGACACGTCGTCCTTCCATCCGCCGATGTCGTGCCATAGCTTCCAGATCAGGTTCGCCTGCGGCTGAGTTGCCATGCCTGGCACGGCCGGCACGAGCGGCGCCGGGTCGGGCGCCGGAACGCCCATCGCTTCGAACCTCGCGAGCATGCGGGAGAAGGCCCGCCGGTCGAGCCAAGCCAGCCGCGGGACGCCGCCAAGGTGCATCCGCAGGGCCGCGAAGGTGTGGGCCGACACGCCGGCACGATAGGCGGCCAGATGGAGAAGGCCGGCGTATTTCCGGTTCATGAAACCAGGCTTGGGGACCGGCACGCCTGCGCCGAGACTGTCGAACAGCAGCCAAAGCTTCAGGAAGCCGACACCGTCGAGCTGCCGACGTCCCGCCGCCGATGCCTCGCGTCGCATCACCGCCACGAACTGGCGGCCGCCGAGGCCGAGCCGTCGCCGGCCTTCGTTTAGGCACGCGAACTGCGCGCTCGAGACGAGCGGCAAGACCGGATGGCGGAAGCCCCAACCGACGAAGCGATCGATGATCCACTCATAATCGGTCGGCGTGATGTCCTCGGGACGGTCGCTTGTGCTGAAAGCGCAGATCATGGTCGCGAGGTCGCTTACGCTCATGTCCGCCCATTGCGCCGCCGCCAGCAGCACCCTGGCTTGAGCGAGAGTGATGCCGCCCGCCCTTTCCGTCCACGCCTCGGCAAGCGCGTCGCTCGACGGCCGGCGCCTGGACGGATCGTCGGTCATGCGCTCACCTGTTCGGGCCGCTTTTTCCCGTCCCGCGCCTTCATGGCCTTCAGGCCCATGATCGCTTTGCCGGCCTTAGCGGCGGTAAGGAAACGGAGATTGGTGACGCCCTGGTACCGATCGAGCCAGGCGTTCAACGCCACCTCGCCGCTCGCGCCCGACCACTCCGCCCAAAGGTTACAGATCAAGGTGAGCTGTTCCGGCGAGGCGAAGCCCGGGCGTCGACCGAAGGTCGGCGCCGCAGGTGCCCGCTTCCGGGTCTCGAAACCGTCGTGGCGCATGCGGGCCATGACAAGGTCAAAGCCGCGCTGATCAAGATCGGCGGCACTGTTGACGCCCCCATAGTAGACGAGGAGCGATGAATAAGTCTCTTGGTCCATTTCAAGCTTCTGGCGGGCGATGTGTATCAGCGCGAGTTGCTTGCGCGTCACGGTGCGCCGGCCGGCGATAAAGCCTTGGACGTCCCTGCCAAGCTTTTCGAGGCGGGCGAGCAGGTGACACAAGCCCATGCCATCGAGTTCGCGCGGATCCCCTACCCGCCCATAGTGCCGCAGCAGCGAAGCGCGCTCGAAGTCCGATAAGCGACAGATGATGATGGCACTGTCGAGCATGCCCAACGTCTCGGCCGACAGCACCGGCCGGCGGATGTCACGGAAGCCGAGGATGGTGCACTCGTCCATGAGCTCGGCGTACCCGGCCGGCGTCAGTTCCTCCAGCCGGGCAGCGCCGGCCGACGCCAGCATCCGGGCGAAGCTCTCATCCGAGAGCTTGAGCTTCTCCCGAGCGCACTCCACAAGCGCAAGTTGCCGTTTGCCAAGCATCACGCCACCCGCGCTTCGCAGTGGCTCAGGCTCGCGCGCGCCTGATGCTCCAGGGCGCCAAGACGAGCCGCCATCACTTCCATGATGTCGGCCACGAGACAACCGAACTCGATACCATCGCCATCGCCATCCACGGCCGCCAGGCTATGCCCGAACATCGCGGCCAGCGTCTTGATCTGGTCGCCGACGATCGAGCCTTCGCTGACAAACTTGAACTGCTTGTTCATCTCCGCTTGGCAGGCGTCGAGCTTCGCCAGCAAGGCTCGGCGATCGTCGATCGCGACCGCCTCTTCCGGTGAGACGATGCGCCCATCGCGGACGGGTCGAGACATCGGCGGTGCGGCCATCGGCTTGGCGGTGTCAGGTTTGCGGCGGGCATGGAAGGTCATAACGGGAGCCTCTCGGGTTTCGGGTACTCTTCCCTGGCCACTATGGCCGCGGGCTACGCTGAGGAGCGGGCCGGCTACGCCGGACCGAGAGTGGTCAGCCGCTGCGCCCGCTTCGGGCGGCGGTCGCTGGCGAGGCCGGCGACGAAGTGCGGCATCAGATCGAGGGCGTCGCGCACAGCGGCGAGCTGGATCGTCTTGCGGTCGCCGATGCGGTCGCGGGCGATCGTCAGCACCTTGGCGACGCCGTCCGCATGGAACTGGCCGCCGATCTCGCGGCACAGCCGATAGGCATCCATGCCTTCGACGCCGAAGTGGTTGGCGATGAGGTCCGCATCCGCATCGAGGATGCAGCGGATTTCCTCGCGGAACGGCAGGCGCCGGGATATCTGCTGAATGGCGCCCTGGCCGCTGTTGACCAGCTTCAGGACCTCGCCATTGCCGCAGAAGACCATCTGCACGCCGATCTCGACGCTGAGGCCCAAAAGGTCGCGGAGCTGCTTGTACCCGAGGTTCTGAGCCTCATCGAACAGCAGTACCGGAAAGCGCCGGGCGCGCTTCACCATGCGACGGCGCATGTCGGCGTTGTCGTCGATGGGTTCCACGTCGAGGGCGGTGCCGACCTCGCGATACACCTCGCGCAATGAAGTGCCGATGGTGGCCGTGACGTCTATGAGGGCGACGTCATACACCAGTTCGCCGGCCGCACCGCGGCGGACGATCTCTTGCAGGGCACGCGTCTTGCCGACGCCAGGGACGCCGATGACGAGGCTGTTTTGACCGTAGCGCAGGCTGCGGTCGATCGTGCTCATGACGATGCGGGCCACGGATGTCTTGAGGAAGGGGAGTTCGAACCGGGCCTGTGCCCGGCGGCGCTCTTCTGCCTCGCGGCGGCGGGCGGCCAGTTCGGCGGCGGCCAGCTCCTCTGCGGCGCGTTCCTCGCGCTCAAGCCGCTGTTCTTCGGCTCTGCCGGCCTCGGCTTCAATCCGCATCCGCTCGAACTCTGCATTGAGCTCGGCGAGGGTGTAGCCATGAATGATGAGGTCGCGGTCCATACTCACCCCCCAAACTTTTCGAGGAGCGCAAGACGGGCGGCCTGGGCATCCTGTTCGTTTTGGTTGACCCGCTTCTGACGCTCCCGGCGGGTTTCCTTGACTTGCTTTCCGACCGCCTCGGCCTCCGGGCTGACGGTGATGCGGCCGGCGCTCGCTGGGACGGGTGGAGCCAGCTCGGCCGCGCCGGAGGCGACCATAAGGGTGATGGCATTCTCGTCATCGACCTCGCGCACCAGCTCGGCAGAGGTGTCGAAGGCCGCCTTGCGCCGGCGGGCGCTCTCGATCGGGCCGCTTGCGGCACCGCGCTCGTGCTCTTCGTCGAGACGGGCGACCGCGAGAAACGTCCCCCGTCGATCGAAAACGGGAATGCCGTCCCACTTGAGGTACTTCGGGCGCTGGATCGTGACCCTTTCGCCGTCGTGGCGGAACAGCTCGTCACAGTAGAACAGCTCGCCGCCCACGCTGATTTTGCCGCGCATGACCGTTCGGGTCTCCTTCACCGAAAAGGCGGTGCGCAGCGCATCGGGGTCGACGTCGACCCGCTGCCATCCCTCCGCGACAGCCTTCGCGTAGGCCCCTTGCGGCGACAGGCCGCGAAGGTCGCCTTTCTGCTTTTGCGAGTTGTAGAAGGCGAGGATGCCGGCGAAGGCGCGGGTGAACTCTTCAAAGGTTCCGTCGAAGGGCTGGGGCGCCTTCCCGAGGTTGGCCGACCTCGTCAGGATGCGGTTGCCGGGCACCGAACCGATCATCGGCACCAGCAAGCGCTCGAACGCTCGGAATGCGCCTTCCAGAAGGCCTTTGGCCGCCGGATTGTACGGCCTGGCGCGCGTGACGGGCTCCACGCTGCAACCGATCGCGGCAAGTCGCATCGGATCGCCGAGCATGTCGAGGAAGTTGTATTCCGATCCGTTGTCCCCGTGGACGTTGCCCGCGACGCCCCAATGCGGGTCCTGCGTCATGTCGATAAAGCTCTGGATCATGTCCGCGTTGCGGAGCCCCGTGCCGGGCTCGCACAGCACCAGGTCCATGCGGAGCCGATGCGTCGAGGCATCGAGCCAGGCAATGGCTTTCGGCGTCGCCAGCGAGCCGTCCTCGCGGCGCAGGTAGACGTCGACATGATGCGCGTCGCACAGCACGCGGAACATCGGAGGTTGGCCGCGCGAGGTCTGGCGAACGCGCGGCGTTTTGTCGTCATGGCCTTTGGCATCGCGGGTCCGCAGGAAGACCTTGCGCCCGTCCGACCGGCCGCGCTCGACGACGTGCTTCGGCAGGTGGCAAGCTTCGGCCAGCGCGAGCGCAGCCAGGGTGCAACCGGCCTCACGGGTGAGCTTGGCAAGGCGTTCTTCGCCGAGGCGCTTCACCACGCCAAAGCTGCATCCCTCGGCCCATCGGCTCACGGTGAAACGGTCGAGCTTTGCCGCGATCTCTTTGCGGGTCGCCTCGGGAAGGTCGGCCGCGAGCCGGTCCCAACGTTGCGTCACGTCGACGGCTGCTTCGCCCTTGCCCCTCCGCTCCTTCCGCTGCAATGCGGCGTCGCCGCCCGTGTCGAAGGCCAGGACCCAATTGCGCACGGTTCGCTCCGGCAACGTGACGCGTTGACCGCCGCGAATAACGGGCGTCGCCAGAACCGCGCGCAAGGCGGCCCGACGCTCGGCCGAGCCGGCCGGATGGACGATGATAGGCGCGATGATGGCGCGGCGCTCCCGGCGTTCGGCCGAGGCCGCGTCGTCGAGGCGCAAGGGAAACGCGAGTTGGACGGGTCTGTTACGGGCCTTGAAGGCGGCTTGAAGGAGCTCGGGAAGGCTGTCCACGATAACGAACAGAACAGCACCGGCCCGGCCCCCGGAGCCGTGCCCCTCCCGAACCTTGAGGACGGACCCTTGCCAAGGCCTGCTACGACCGTCACGGAATTGCCGCGCTAGCTTGTGAGCTGCCTGTCGGGTGATCCCGGCGAGGCGCGCAAGGTCAGGCGTCGTGACTTCTCTGGTCACCGGGCATCACCGGGGGAGGTCAGCGTCTCAGCAATGAGCTGGTCGACCAACGCACGGCTTTTCTTGCTATGGCGAACCCCACGCAACGCCTTCTCGACAGTTTGCCGGTTTACCCCCTTCGCGGTACACCATGCGTTCAGAGTGGTGCCTTGTGTCACAAGCGCTCCCCGAATGACCCGGTAAAGGTCTTCGGAAGCGACGATGGCGACGGGGAGAGTGCGCTGGAGCTGGTGCATGATGAGGAAGATTGCGCTTGAACAGGCGCATGTCAACCTCCTTTCGGAGGAGCAGCTGCTTGTCCGTCTGCGGGACGTGCTCAAGCGGAAGGGCGTGTCCCTACGATCGCTCAGCAAAGACCTCGGTGTCCCCTATCGGTCCGTCCAGAACTACGTGGGAGGCGAGACGCGCATGCCCGCTTCTTTCCTACTGAATGTCTGCGCCTACGTTGGGCTTGAGCCGAGCTTCCTATATCGCGGAGACTTCCGCCCAAGTTGGCCGGACCTGTACGACGCAGTGTTTCAAGCTTGTAAGGTTTTGAACGCCCTGCCACCCGACGAATTTAATCTTGGGACGGAGAGCAGCCACGCTGGGGGGCGGCCTCAGGTTAACTTCGTTGGACGCGCGACCGAGATCGTGAGCGAAAACTACGACCGTTTCCGCCACGAGTGGCTGTCCAGGCGGAACCCCGATTTCGGCATGCGAGGCGATCCCTTCATCGGTGACCTATCCGCGAAGGGAGATGACCAACCCGGTTTACCAGTGAGCGGGACCGTGAACCGCCCCACCGATGGTGGATTACCAGACACCTGAGATATTCCAGACGGTTATCGATCTTTGGCGGTCTGCCTCGGGTTTACCAGTAAGCTGCGAACCAATGCGGCCCCTATGCACCCACCTAAACCATTGAAATCGTTTACGGCAATGAGAAAATCCCGCCAAATACCTCTGACCGCCCACCGCCAAAAATCTTCGCCGCCTCCACAACGAAATTCCATTGACTCGGGATCTTGCGGAACGCAGCAAGAACGGATAGGCTTGTTCATGATTTGTTTTGGCCTTGTCTAGCCTCCCGCAAGACAGAGCCGGGATTATGGTAGGGCGTCCCATGCTGACCGAAAAGCAGAGCGAATTGCTGCGGTTCATCCACCTTCGCCTCAAGCAGACGGGCGTGCCGCCCTCGTTCGACGAGATGAAGGAAGCCCTCGACCTCAAGTCGAAATCCGGTATTCACCGGTTGATCATGGCGTTGGAGGAGCGAGGCTTCATCCGGCGCCTTCCGAATCGGGCCCGGGCCGTCGAGATCCTGCGCCTGCCCGAAGCGATCACCCCGTCCGAACCGCGTCCGGCCCGCTTCTCGCCCAGCGTGATCGAGGGCAATCGGTCGATTCCGCGCGGTCGACCTGTCGCGTATCCCAAGGGAGACGATTCCGTTCTGTCGATTCCCGTGATGGGACGGATCGCCGCGGGAACGCCGATCTCGGCGATTCAGACACCGAGTCACACCGTCGGCCTGCCGATCGATTTCCTCGCCGCCGGCGAACATTTCGCGCTCGAGGTGAAAGGAGATTCGATGATCGATGCTGGTATCCTCGACAACGACACTGTCATCATTCGCAAGCAGGATAGTGCCGAGACCGGCGATATCGTCGTCGCATTGATCGACGACGAGGAGGCGACTTTGAAGCGGCTGCGCAAACGGGGCGGATCCATCGCGCTCGAGCCTGCTAATTCCGCTTATGAGACCAGGATCTTCGGACCCGACCGGGTTCAGATCCAAGGCAGGCTGGTCAGCCTGATGCGCCGTTATTGATATGTCTTCGGTATTCGACTGGAAGGAGAGATATTCGCCCTCCAGCCTGCGGCTGGCTGATCCGCCTCATCGGACGAGTATCGCCGGCGGTCTCATCATCGCACTATTGGGCGGGCATAGGCTCAGGCGGAGGTAGTTGTTTCGGTGTGCGGTGGGCCATGTGATGGCCGACGGCACAGCCGGCAGCTGCGCCCGCCAAACCATGGTGACCGGCGAAATGGCCGGCGATTCCGCCGAGAATGGCGCCCTTGATGCATCCTTTCGCATCAGCTGCCGTCGATCCCGCGACCAGGGTTCCCGCGCATAGCATCGCCGCGATCAATACACGTGTCGTCATCACTTCTCTCCATGACTTGCGATGAAACGCGCTGCCCCTGGGAAAGTGCCATCCTAGCCCGCCGATAAATTCTCGCGTGGCTCGCGGGAGCGCTTCAGTATCGATGCCGCAGCGGGTCCGACGTCCGGCGTGTGCCGGCCAGGGGCGAAAGCTCGCCTCCGCGCGATATCCCGACGGACGTCCGGCCGTTCCGAATGTTCGAATGGTCCGATCGACGTATCACCCGTCTGCCCGAGAGCAGTATCGGGTCGGGTGAATCGGGTTGCATATCCCGATGAAACTGCTCGCATTTCAAAGCTAGAGCCGTTCGGCAACAGCCGAACATGGCTCTCCCGACCGGCAAATCGCTACCCGGGGATCACACGCCCGCAGCAACGATTATTTGATGGTGCATCATGCATCTTCGTGTTAGCTCGTGAGCGGCGAATTGCGGGGAGAGAGTCCGATGGCGCGCAGGCATCACGCGATTGATCGCCATCTCGGAGGGCGCGTTCGCTTCGCTAGAATCGAGAAGAAGATCTCGCAGACTTTGCTCGGTGAACGGCTCGGGATTTCGTTCCAACAGGTGCAAAAATACGAGCTCGGCAAGGATCGTATCAGTGCGAGCCAACTGGTTGGCATCGCGCGTATCCTAGATAAGGATATCTCGTTCTTCTTTGAAGACATCGAGGCCGACGTGAACCTGACCGAGCCGGCCGGATCTGTCGCGCAGGAGCGGACGTCGCGGTCCGACAAGATCTACGATATCAAGATCATCCGCCTGCTTCACGCGATCGAGAACGAGAAGCTCAAGGCGCGCCTGTATCACTTGATGGAAGCTATCGTCGGTACGCGGCGCCAGGCGAATAATTTCGACTCGCGGCTCGCGCTGGTGGCTGCCGACGAAGAGAATGGTCGCCACACGGCCCAGTGAACCCGTAGCTGTTGCATCGTTCCGAGGACTGTTGCGGATGGTCGATCGTCCGATTCGTCGGCCGCTGATCCAGTATTGCGGGTCGTCCGGTGAGGATTTCGAGCTTTGCGATCAGGTGTTGGTCCGCCGCGCGCGCTCGGCCTGTTGGAGGAGTTCAACGCCCGGGACGGCCGGCAGAAGCGTATCGGAAAAGCGCCGGCGCGAGCGCCTCGCGCTTGGATTTAGGCCGGTTGACACCGGCGAACTGGGCCGCCTATACGGGGATCCTGCAAGGTAAGGCTTGGTCATTCTGGCGGGGTAGCTCAGCAGGTTAGAGCAGCGGAATCATAATCCGCGTGTCGGGGGTTCGAGTCCCTCTCCCGCTACCATCTTTCACTCAACAAATTCAGTGAGTTAACAAAAACAGCCACCTGCAGCCGGGCTCGGCTATGTTGCGCCATGTCGCGTTCGTTACCATTGATTTCATTCGGTTTTCAAAACGTGCCGGCGCTTCCACGCGACATGGATGCGACATGGAAAGCCCCTGCCTGACGCTTCCTGAGAGCGAGGTCGTTCAGTTGACTCGGGCATTTGAGACTGGTGGGATCGTTCCTATCTAGGGGTTTGATTCATGGCGGACGATAAAGAGCGCGAACAGGCCCGCAAGGACGAGGCTAGACGCCAACAGGAACGAGCTGATAGCGATCGCCGCAAAGCAGTGCACGACGAAGCGCTTAGGAAACGCGAAAGGACGTCAGATTGGGACAAGCCGAGACCGAAGCCGAAGCCGAAGACCTGAACGGGCTCGAGGGCGACATCTTCGATTTGTCCTTCTCGATCAACAAGTCTCGTCGGTATCATGAGATGCTGTGCTCCTTCTACGGAGCATGGCGAGACTGGATGAGGATCATCACCGCGGTGGCCGGAAGCGGGGCCTTCCTGCTCGTCACCGCGAAGGTGCAAGGTTGGGCTGAGGTAATTTCCGCGTTCGTTGCGCTTTGGGCCGTGATCGACGTCGTAGCGTCGCCGGACAAAAAGGCGGAGCGGCACAGAAAGTTGGGCGAACGGTTCACTCAGCTCGCCGAGAAGATTGCCGTCTCCCCCCATACCAAGGAAACATATGGCGCGAATTTGGCGGAGCGTCTTCGCATTGAGCGGGATGAACCGCCATGCAAGCGACTTGTCGATCTCCAGGCGCGGAACGATGAATGCCGGTCCAGAGACTTCCCTCCTGAACGGGAAGTGCCCTTGAATGGGTGGCAAAGGACGTTGGGCTACTTCTTCACGTTCGGGATGAGCCGCCTTGAGAGATGGAGTAGAGCCCAGCGGAGCGCATCTGCCTAGATTAGCGCCGGCGCGAAAAAGGCGCTTCGTGGGAGCGCCCTTTTCGGTGCCCAGCACCCGCGACGGGGTGTTGCCGGGGCTGGCGTGTCACCCCAGCGGACACCCGACGGCGCTGAGCACGATGGCTGCGCGGGTGGAGGGCAGTGTCGTCAGGACAAGGCCCTCGATCTCGGGCGCGTCCGGGAACCACCAGAACGGTTGACGCGCGCGGTAAAAGTTCCAGTTCGACGCCGAATTCCGGCAGGTGTCGAACTTCTCGACCGATCTATCGAACTCCATCAGCGCCGCGGCGTGCTCGTTTGCGAGCCAAGCGATGTAGCGTTCCTGAAGAGCCGCCGTCACCGGCACGGCCGCCTTCGTCGGGTTGCCGATGAGCGCCACGCTGCCGCCGATGAGCGGAAGGGTGGCGAGGCCGCGGAGGAAGGTGCGACGATCAGACATGGGGGCCTCCCGCTGCAATCCGTGGCTTGTGCCGCTCCGCCCGGCTTGGCCGGTCGAACCAGCGGATATCGGCCCCGCAGACGTCCGTCCCGATCGCGACGTCCGGCCGGCCGGGCGCGACGCCGATGCAGCGATGCACGGCATAGACCGTCGACACGTCGATATCGAACTGCCGCGGCGGGTTCAGCGCTTCGACGATGAGCACGGGTTCGATATTCGAGCGCGGGTCGGGCCGGTAGGGAAGCCTCGTCCACGGTGCGAGACCGACGACGAGGCGCTTCACCAGGGCCTCGATGCGACCACTGTGGCCCAGGCTCCAGACGGCAACGAAATCGCCAGCCGCGTACGGCGCCTGCCGGTCGATGATGACGCTCGAACCGTCCGCGATCTCCGGCTCGCAACAATCGCCGAAGCACCGGAGCGCGTAGACCGCTGGCCAGTCGTCGAACGGCGGCGGTCGATTGGGGGTGTACACCGGGCCGACATGCGGCGCCTCCAATCCGGCGATGGCGCGACGTCGCGCGACGGCGTCGGGCAGGTTCGGCAGGGGCGCGCCGGACGCTAATAACGGCTCGGGTGGCAGTTCGGGGGCGGGGCGCGGTAATAAGCCCGGCTGAACGGCAGGCGCGGGTATGCTATTGGCGTGGATAGCCATTGCGGTCTCCTTGAGCGACAGCGGTGGTCAGGGCCTCAGGCGATCTCGTAAATCGCTTGCGGCCCGTCTTTTATGTGCTCATAATATCTGCATGTCAATTGGTGAGCACAAAAAATCCCGTGGCCGTCCTTCCGTCGACACTGAGATGCTCAGGTCGCGTGTAGAACGGCCTATCGTCGCCGGCCTCGACGCCTGGATTGCCTCCCAGCCAGATCCGAAGCCGACGCGGCCGGAGGCCATCCGCATAGCTCTTCGCGATTGGCTGGTTGCGCAGGGCTTTCTGCCTGAGCCGCATGATCCGAAGGGGGCGAAATAGATGACGCTTGTCGAGCTCGACGGCCATCCGCCCTTTGAACTGCCGCCCGCTCACCGAGCAAGCGCATGGCCGACCACCGAAGGGGTCAAAGTCACGTTCCACATGGTCGCCGCAGACGGCAACCTGCATCCGGTGTGCACCGTTCTTTCTGGCGAACTCGCGCTGAACTTGGCCGACTCTCTTAGCCGAGCCGCACGGAAACTCGAAGGCCGTCCGGGGTGGCTGACTGCGTATTTCAGACCATCGTGGGCGCGGATTTCACGGGATCATGGGCAGTGATTTCAGAGCATCACGGGCACCCGCTTTAGCGGGGTGACGAAGCCTCGACCGACAGTCTGACCGGGTACTCAGACCCTCGTCTTTGATGACGAGGGGACCTGATGCCGACCGAGAGATTGTCGATGCGCCGAATACGCGACCTGCTGCGTCTAAAGCATGAGAACGGCCTGAGCAGCCGTGTGATCGCGACCTCGCTGGGGCTGAGCAAGGGGGCCGTGGGCGACTATTTGCGTCGGGCGCAAGCGGCCGGTGTCAGGTGGCCGCTGGACGAAGAGATGACCGACACGGGGCTGGAGAGGCTACTGTTTCCCACGGCGTCCGATGTCATGGCGGTGGGCCGGCACGAACCGGACTGGGCCAAGGTCGACCAGGAGCTGCGTCGTAAGGGTGTCACCCGGATGCTGCTTTGGCAGGAGTACCGGGCCGAACACCCGGATGGCTATGGCTACACCTGGTTTTGCGTGCACTTCGAGGCCTGGAAGGGTCGGGCCTCGCCGACGATGCGCCAGAGCCATGCCGCCGGCGAGAAGGTGTTCGTGGACTTTGCGGGCGACACGATCGACGTGATCAATCCTGTGACCGGGGTGGTGCAGCCGATGAAGCTGTTCGTCGCCGCGCTCGGCGCATCGAGCTACATCTACGCCGAAGCTCGTGCCAGTGAGGGGCTGGCCGATTGGATCGGTTGCCATGTCGGCCTGTTCGCCTTCCTGGGCGGCGTGACGGCGATGATCGTCTGCGACAACCTGAAGGCGGCCGTCACCAACCCGGACCGCTACGATCCGGGGATCAACCGCTCCTACCAGGAGATGGCCCGCCATTACGGGACCATCGTGTGTCCGGCCCGGCCCTACAAACCCCGCGACAAGGCCAAGGTGGAGCAATCGGTGCTGCTGGTCGAGCGCTGGGTGCTGGCGCGGTTGCGCAACACGCAATTCTTCAGCCTGGCCGAACTCAACGTGGCAGTCGCCGCCCTGACGGCCGACCTCAACGCCCGCATGATGCGCGGCTATGGCGCCAGCCGCGCCGAGCTGTTCGCGGCCGTGGATGCGCCGGCGCTGAAGCCCTTGCCGGCAGAGCCCTACGCCTTCGCCACCTGGAAGCGCTGCCGGGTCGCACCCGATTATCACGTCGAAGTCGAGGGCTGCTGGTACTCGATTCCCTATCGGCTGATTCGCCAGCTCGTCGATGTGCGCGTCACCGAGCGGACCATCGAGGCCTTCCACAAGGGCGAGAGAGTCGCCAGCCACGCCAAGTCTCCGGGACGGCGCAGCCACATCACCATCGCCGATCATATGCCGAGCGCCCACAAGCGCCATGCGTCCTGGACGCCGGCGCGGATCACAGCCTTTGCCGAGAAGATCGGTCCGGCCACCGCCGCGCTGATCCAGGCGATTATGATCGACCGCCCCCACCCGGAGCAGGGCTTCCGCACCTGCCTGGGGATCCTGTCCCTGGAAAAGATCTACGGCCAGGCCCGCCTGGAGGCGGCCTGCCAGCGTGGCGAACTGATCAAAGCCAGATCCGTCGGGTCGATCCGCTCAATCCTCAAGACCGGCCTCGATCGCGCCTTCCTCGATCCAGCCCCCGAGCCCGAACCCCTGCGCCACGGCAACATCCGTGGCCGCAGCTATTTCCACTAACCGTTCACCACCAGGAGACCCGATGCTCACTCATCCCACTCACGAACGGCTAATCGCGCTCGGACTGCCCGGCATGGCCAAGTCCTTCCAGGACCAGCGATCCGCGCCTGATCTGGCCGCCCTGTCTTTCGAGGAGCGCGTCGGCATCATGGCCGACCGGGAGGCCGCCGAACGCGACACCAAGCGCGTGGCGACGCGTCTCAAGTTCGCGTCCCTGCGCCAGGACGCCTGTGTAGAGGATATCGACCTTCGCACACCCCGCGGCCTCGATCGCGCACTGCTGGCCAGGCTCGTCGCCGGCGACTGGATCGACCGGCATCAGAACCTGTTGATCAGTGGGCCGACCGGCATCGGGAAAAGTTGGCTTGGGTGCGCTCTCGGGCACAAGGCCTGTCGCGACGGCCGCTCCGTCCTCTACCAGCGCGCGCCGCGGCTGTTCGAAGCTCTGGCGCTGGCGCGCGGTGACGGCCGCCACGCCCGCATGCTCAAGGGCCTCGCCCGCCTCGATCTGCTCATCCTCGATGATTGGGGGCTGTCGGTTCTCAATCACAGCCAGCGCCTGGATCTCCTCGAAATTCTCGAGGACCGAAACGGGCACGGATCCACTCTCGTCACCAGCCAGGTTCCGATCGATCAGTGGCACGAGGTCATCGGCGACCCTACCCTGGCCGACGCCATCCTTGATCGTCTTGTCCACAACGCCCACCGCCTCGCCATGACCGGAGAAAGCATGCGCAAGATGACCGGCAAACGATCCCTTGACGCGAGCCGAAACGCCTGACCCCATAGCCACCGTCGGTCAGGTTTCACACTGCCCATGATCGCGCGAAATCGCTGCCCACCATGGCGTGAAATTACTGCCCACGATCCGCGAAATCCGCAGGCTGACCTGAGAAACCCGATCTGACCGCCCTCGAATCGGCCGGCGTCGAGTTCGCGAATGGGAACGGGCCAGGGATGACATTGAGGAAAGCAGGGATGAGCGATCACCACCTTGACCCTATGCAAGCCAGAGCCCGTTTTGGCGAACTCGTCCATGCCAAGACACGGACACATCGGGAGTTCGATGACCCGGACGGCGGGATCTGGCGGCCCGACATTCTCGACGGCGCGCTCATGGCGTACAAGCTATACCCGGAGCCACGGACCGTGAAGGCAATGCGGTGGCGCACCAGACGTTAGAATTCGTTGTCTACGGCAACTGGCGGGGTCTGTTGAGGTGGCTGGGGAAGTAAACATGGACTGGAGAGAAGCTCTCGCACTGGAAGCTGAAAAGTTTCGCCTTGATTGGCTGAAGCACATCGACCGCCGCCGCAATTGCAGTTTAACAGCCGAGGATTTCCAAAACACCGGGCGCACTTGGGTTGTGCACTTAAATCAGGTTGCGAGGGACCGGGTAATTGAGGAGCGTATGAGAGTACCCTTGCCACAACCTGACGAGTGTCCAAATTGCTTCTGGATCGAAGGGACGGCTTCAAAGATGAGTCCTGCCCCACATCCTCCTGGCAGGCCGAATATCGGCAGTTTCAGGTGTAACGCTTGCCGTCGATACTCTGAAGTCGACGGGCAATAGCCCTACGTCTCCCGCGTCCAGGTCCACCTGCTGATCTTCACCGCAACCTCACTTGCCCAACATCCCCAGCGTCCACCTCGCCATAGACCGCTAGGATCACGGCCTCGCCGAAATCTCCGGCGATCAGGTTGCTTGTCCGGCTGAACGCGATGGCACCGCGGTGCTTCTCCGCGGCGGCCTGCGCCCGGCGTCGTGCGGCGTCGGCGCTCGGCGCCTCAACCGCCTCGAGCGGCGCCAGGTTGCCACCCTCGTCCCGGCCGAACGGCACGACGACATGGTAGGTGACGGACATCGTGGATCTCCCTGGCGACAACCTACCTCCGCTTCGGTTTTACCGCCACCCTCCGGCGCCGAGCGAATGTCGTCGCCATGTCACGTCGCAAGGCGCATGAAGGGTGATCGCTGGTTCCTCTCCGCGGCATCCGACGACTGAGCACCTTGTGCTCCCGCCAGACGGGAGATGCGTTATCCGAAAACTTCAGCGACAGGCGGACATGAAAGGCTGCAGACGGCTCAGCGCGGCTGAACTCGCCTTTTTCGTCCTGCGTATGCGTACCGTCCGGGAACAGGAAGCGAAGCTGGCTCGCCTGATCGAAGACATCGACAACGAATCTCCGGCCGGCCCGAGCTTGCTCCCTAAGTTCGACTCGGATGTCCTGCCTGACGCGGCGGTCTGATCGCGCCGACGCGAGGACCGCCGAAAGCGGTTGGGGTTTTTCGTGCGTGTTGCGCACCCTCTCCAAGGGGCCTTAACGCCTCTCAAACCTTCGCACGTGAGAATACGCTGAGGCCCGTCGTCTCAAGGAAAGCGATGCTCATGGGTTATGGTTGGCTTCGTCACCTGAAGCTGGCGTTGCTGATGGCAAGCTGCGCCTTTGGTCTCCTATCCGTCGGCGGCATCGTTCCCTCATCGTATTCGGGCACGTGCTCAGCCATTCTGGCAACGTGCTGGATTTTCGAAGCACTTGTAGAGCGCAAGCCCTTTGCTTTCGTGGTCTCGCTCGCCTTCGTGCTGATGACGGCGGGCCAGTGGTGATAGGCCTTCATGACCCTCAAGTTTGATCGATGTTCGGATGGGCGCCCTCTCCGTTTATGCTCCGAACCGACAGAAGTCGTGATGTCTCTCTACCCCGCGGCTGTCCAGCCGGTCGGGGTTTTTGCGTTTGTCGAGATGATCGCGGCATAGATGGCGCGATACGCATCAAGGGGACATTGTCATGACGACCAGGCAGCATATCGAAGTCGTGAAGGGGCACGCGGCCGAGTTCCTGATTGATGATGAGGTCTTCACGATCGAGAACTGCAAGTTTTTCGCCGAGACAGAAAACCCGCCGGCGGGCATCATTGATGCGGTCCTCAGGACCTTGGATGATCGCTTCGTGCGGGTGACGACCGTTCCGGAGGGCACGGTTGCGGGGCAACCGGATGTGAGGCAGGGCTGGTACGTGGCCAGCTTTTTAGAACCCTACCAGGCTCATCTGCTCCGTGAGAGCTGGGCGGTGCTGATGGAGCAGTCCTCGCAGAGCGAGCCTACGCCTCTGGAGGATCTCTGACGGGCTGCCCCGCACGCCCTGCCGCCATGGCCGACACGCTCGACCCAAAGCAGGCCCGCGCCCGATTCGGCACACTCAAGCATCCCGCGACCCGGACCTACATGGAGTTCGAGGAGGATGATGGCATCTGGCGGCCCGAGATGCTCGAAGGCGCGCTTAAGGCCTACCGGCTCTATCCGGCGCCTCGGGGCGTGAAGACGACTTGGCGGCGTGGGCAGCGCCAGACCCAAAGCCCGCCGACGGCCAAGCTTTGCCGAACAGCAACATTGATCTCGCTACGGCTTTCGTCCGGGTCGGGAACTCTGACACTTTGAGCCTCCGATACGGAGGTGCATGACGGCGCCACGGGAGGGCTCGCCTCAAAGAAAACCCCGTCCGAGTACTCTCAGACGGGGCTACCCGATCGGCAACCCTCGAAGGCCAGCGCCGACCGCACGTCGGTCAGCATAGGCTGCTGACCGGGCTTCCGGAAGAGGATTCTTCGGATCGCAGATATGCTTATGAACGTGGAATGAACGTCGTCATCGCCCCGGCGAAGGCTGTCGCATTTGCATCAGTGATCGCCCGCAGTGCAGCCACCAAAATTTAGTCCCCGGCAGCCTCTCTTCGGTATCCGTTCGTTAGCGGGCTGGGTAAAAAGCTTTCGCCCTGCCACATACTTGCCTCTTTCAAGTCTCGCCGCTACCCATATGGCTCGGGTGAACCGCTGCGCACGATGACGCACACCCGGGTGCGGTTTCAACTGGATCGCGCGGGATCGGCTCGAAGGAGTGAATTATGGCCACGTTTACCGAGAATAACGTCAGTAACGCCACAATAAATGGCACGACCGCCGACGACCAATTTACGTTCAACGGGACCGGCACGTCCGACTCTGTCACCGGGTTCGATGGGAGTGACCTCATCGAAGTGGGTACTGGACCTGGGCAAGCCACCTATAACGACTGCACTGTCGTCGGTGGCACGGGAAACGATGGTATCTTTGGTTTTGGTAGCGATAGTTTGATCTACGGAAATCAAGGTGATGATACTATCCTTTTCGAGCAGCCAACAACAGGCACCACAGTCTATGGTGGCCAGGGGAATGACCTCATTTCCTCGAATTTTGGATTCGTTAATAACGAGGGTACAAATTTCCTGATCTATGGCAACCTTGGGAACGATACGGTCAATCTCACGGGCTCAGGCGGCAGCACTGTGTACGGTGGCCAGGGTAGCGACAGCATCACCGGCAGCGGCGGCACGGATTATATAAACGGCGGCGTCGGCACGGACACCATCACGGGCGGCGCGGGCAGTTCGTCGACGCTGATCGGCGGCGACGGCTCCGACGTGATCTCGTCGGCGGGTGCCGCGACCATGATCTATGGCAACACGGGTGACGATCAGCTCTCATCGACGGGCGCTCAGGCCTCCATCTTCGGCGGCCAGGGCAGCGATACAATTACCCTCACGGGGACTGCTGGCGCTAATGGCGGCGCTGCAACCGGCGCCATGAACTCGCTCGTTTATGGCAACCTCGGCGATGACTCGATCACTCTAACCGGCGCCAACACGTCCACGGTCTACGGTGGTCAGGGGTCCGACGTCCTCACGGTTACGGGTAGCGCTACCAGCGCTACGGATGACGGCTCTACCGTGGGATCGACGGGCGTCAACAACGTCCTCTTCGGCAACGCCGGCGACGACGTGATCAATACTGGGTTCAACCGTGCCTCCGTTGACGGCGGTTCCGGCAATGACATCATCACGGGCAACAACCAGAACGATGTGTTCACCGGTGGTTCCGGGAACGATTCGTTCAACATCACGGGCGCGACGGCGACTGCTAGCACGTCGACCACCTCTGCCAAGGCCCTGGAGATCACCGACTTCGTGAGTGGTACGGACAACATCACCCTTGGTGGTGGCGCCGCGACCAGCGCGAACTTCAAGGTCGCTCAGGTTAACGGCGGCCTTGACCAAGCCATCAGCCAAGCTGCGAACACCACTGGCTATACATTTGTCGCCGGCAGCACCAACGGGTACATCTTCTACAACTCGGCCGGCACGCCCGCCACCCTGACTGGCGCAACCCTGGACGGTCTGAACTCGATCAACGCCTTCAGCACCAAGGACATCGCTGGTTAAATCCAACGATACACAGCAAAAAGGAAAGCCGCCCTTCGGGGTGGCTTTTGCGTTTATAGGACTGCGGTTCTCAATATCAAGAGTTTGTGCAGCCGCAGTTCCGCCATTCTCTGATGGAGCAAAGGAGTACAAGACTTGGCCCCATACCATGGTGTCGCGCCTGTGCCCCGAACTGGGCCGCCGGTGCTGGGAGGCGCTGCAATCGGCAACCGAGACCGAGGTCGCCCGGAGCCTCGGCCGGGCCAAGCCATTCCTCAGCCTTAGCCGTCTGGAGGGCCTCGGAATGACCACGCTGGAAGCCATGGCGTCGGGCTGCGTCCGGTCGGCTTTGCGGGCATCGGGGGCCGCGAGTATGCCACGCAGGTCAACAACCTCTGGGTCGACGAGGACGATCTTGAGGGTTGCGCCGACGCCCTGGTGCGCGCGACGGCCCTGGTGGATCGGCGCAGCGCCGCCGTGGCGCAGATGCGGGCGGCGGCTGAGGAGACGGCCGCGCGCTATTCGTATGCAGCGTTCGTCGAGGCGGTGAAGGTGTTCTAGACGGCCCGCGTGCAGTTACCAGCCGTGCCGCCGCCGAACATCGGAGGTACGCCAGAATTAGCCTCTGCTCGAGGAGGATCACTTCCGATAACGGCACTTCCCGGAAGCAACATGGAACGCAAAACGCCCCGTTGGCCGAAAGGCTGGCGGGGCGTGGAACTCGGCTCAATCCTCGCCGCGTTGATGCTGACCAAGGGCGGTGCGTTCCGATGCCGCAGTATTATTTCCACGTGCGCAAGGACGGTCGCATCCCAGACACGGCCGGCGTCGATCTTTCCGATCTGGAATAGGCACAACGCCGAGCGGCCACCGTCATGGGCGAGGAACTCAAGAGCCATCCGGACGGGTTCTGGAGGGATGAGGAATGGCACGTCGAGGTCACGGACGACCGGGGCCTCATCCTGTTCACGCTCTACACCACAGGCATGCGGTCCGCCGCGACACAGGCGTAGCCTGAATTTCGATCACGAACGCCGTTCCGGATCGATTCGAACGATCATCCGTCCTCGGTCCCAAAGCTCCACGGCGTGCCCGCTTACCACCTGATGCGCCTGCGCAATGGCGCTTTCCTTCGAATCCGCAACGATCACCGTGGCGGACCTCACCTTGTTGTCGTCGCCGACTTCGTACGCCCGGTAGGCTGGTTCAGCGTCTCCGGTGTTCTGGGTTCGGATTGGCATGCTGTCTGCGGATTGGAGAAGGTTACCGTCGAGGTTTAGGCACAAAATTGCGTCAATGCCATCCCCTTCGCGACCTGGCTGCCGCGCGATGCACCCCCTTCACCCTGCCCCGTCACCGGGTTCCGCGGCCGGCCGAGGTGCGCGGTCATCGGCGGCTTCTGCGGAGCGAACGGTCTGGCCCGGCCGGAGCAAGGACGCCAAGGAGGTCGAATGGATGCCGGGCGGTGCTGCCCTTATCCGCCCGAAACCTACGGGGCTGCGGAGGACAGCTTGTGGCTCTTGGACGAGCCCGGCGGACGCCCTCAAGGGTGCCCCGAAGGTGGTGGACGGCGCCTATTCGGCGTCGTCGATTTGGTTGAACAGGTCCGGCCAAGGCGCCATGCGCCGCGCAGCCTGTAGCGGAAGAAGGCGGCCGAAGACGACCTCGACCATGTCGGCCAGCACGTCCGGTAGCGGCGTGCCGCGCTCGATGTGGCGGACGGCGCGCTCCGGCGCCAAGCGGCAGATGTCCCGCACCTCGGCGATATAGGCGAGGTCCACGTCATCACCCCACGTGGTGCCGGAGCCGGGCATCAGCGCAGCGGCTCGATGCCTTGGCGCTTCAGCTCGGCGAGCATGTTGGCGCGGCCGGGGTTCGACGTGCTCGATCCGTACTTCGCCGCGACGAAGCGCTTCATATCGGCGCGGGAATAGGCCCTGGCGTCGCCCTCGGCCTCCGCGATCGACTTCGGCAGTGCGGCCAGCTCATCGGCCTTCGCCTTCTTCGCCTCGGCGGCGCTCTCCGCCGCAAGGATGCGCTTGGCCTCGGCGCCATCGGGTCCGCCGGCTCGGGCGATGCGCTGGAGGTTGGCCTTGCGGCGCTCGGCGCGGTTTTCGGCCGCCATCTTGGCGTCGAAGGCGCGGGCCTTGGCGTGCGTCTCGGCTTCGGTTTGGGTGGTCATCGTCGTGTTTTCCTTTGGTAATGGCTCAGCGCCGGCCGGCGCGGGCCGGGGACGCGAAGGGCGAGGCACCAAAGCGCGAGGGCCGAGACTGCTCGCGGCGGCTCGTGGTGTCGGCGACGGGCTGCTCGGCCGGCAGGGGAGTGACGTCGCCGATCAACGTCCATTCGGTCTTGAGCGGGCGTTCGGCCGTGACCGGCTTGGCGCTCGCGGCGGCTTCGATCTCGGCGACGCGGCCGAGCACGACGTGCGGCTCGTGTTCACCCATCGTCACAGCCGTAATCGCAGGATCGTAAACGAGGTGGCTGTTGCCCCACGCCATCGCCCCGCCGATCAGGTGTGGCATACGAATTGTGGCGGCGAGCGGCGTCGGATAGTTGCCGACCACGCTGTCGCGATATTCGACCCGGCGGAAACGGCGCAGTCGATAGCAAGGATCGAGGTCTTCCGGGCGCCGGCCCCAACCCTCCCCGAGGTCGTAGATCCCGCCCTGGAACGCGGCGTCGACCGGCGTCATCATGTCGAGCCGGGACCACAACTCGACAATCGTTTCGCTTACGACCTCCTTCGGCTGGCCGGCAATGCCGCGCACCGCCATTTCGGGATCGGCGATCGGCGCGGCGCCGTCCGGCAGTGCAGCGTTGGCGGCCGCGGCCGCAACCTGCCCCTCGGCCAGGACGCGCAGCATGCCGAGAAGGTCGCGGATGGCCTTCGGATAGCTCTTACGAAGAGCGTCGGTCGCGGCGTCGGCCTTCTCACGAGCGGCGGCATAGACGACGCGGCGCCGGGCGTCCTCATCAGCCGCGACCGCGGCGGCGTGGCGCCGTTCAACCTCGGCCAGCACGAGGCCGGCGTCCTCTGCGGCGGCTCGGAGATCGGCCAGCTTGGCGCGAGCCGCGGCACGGGTCGCATCATCGTCGAGATAGCCGTCCGCCACGATCTTGACCTGGCGCTCGACAGCGGCGCGGGCATCGGCCTCTGCCCGGCGGGCAAGGTCGAAATTGGCGCCGAGTTGGTCGGCGGTCGCCTTCGGTTTCTTGAGGGCTACACGAATGGTGTCGAGGATGGTGGACGACATAGAAGGTTTCCTTCGATCAAATTCAGGGGTCGGCCCGGCGCTTCTCGTAGTCGGCAGCGAGGACTTCGGGCGGGACCGGCGCAAGGCCGACTTCTGCGGCGAGGGCGCGCCAGTCGATGGGCTCGAAGGGGACCGGAGCCGAGGCGAAGCCCCGAAGCCGAAGCTCGCCGCCGATGTCGAGCACCATGTCGGCGGCGACGTCGTGGGCGAGTTGAAGACCGGCACCATTAAGAACGGTGTTCCACCCCACAAGCGCTGGTAGGCCGGAGACGATGGACCACAGCATGTCGAGGTCGGCTTGCGGACGTGGTGCGGACTGCGGACTTGCGTGGTCCGCGGACCTGCGGACCTTTGTGCGGCTCGGCTCGGTCGACCGCACCCAAGCTTCGCGGGCCTCGGCAAGGTCGAACCGGCCGTCTTCACCCTTCTTGATGCGACCGATCTCGACGGCCTTGCGAACGGCTTTCTCGTCGACACCGAGAGCAGTCGCCAGAGCGCGGCCAGAGAGCCTATCAGACATCGATGCGGACCTCGAAAATCTACTTTGAAACTAGACAAAGGAGGCGAGCCCTAAACCCCGCACCTGCTTGACGGCTGGGAAGGACCCGCGATGGTGCATCGCACCACGAGGTCTTCCGCATCGCGCCATGGCGTTCGCTCGGGGTGATGACGGCCCGCGCATCCGCGGGCGCTCCGGGTTCGCGTCTGGCGACAATCTCGGGCCTATCCTCACCTAAAGCCACGCCCTGGGTCCCGGCGGCAAGATCAAGCACGGTCGCCCTCCTTCGGCTCGGGCACTGCCATGATCGCAGTCCACAGCGCGTCGGCCACACTGAGCGGCGGGTCGGCGGTCACAAGGGCGAGACGACTGTTGATGCCGGCGCCGGCAAAACGGACGTTCAGCGCGACAACTTTCCGGTTCACGTCGTTGGCTCGGGCAGCCAACGTCAGCAGTTTCCCGAGGGTGCGCTGCCAGTCCTTCGCCAACGACGTGGTCACCGCGGCACGGTCGCTCTCGACCCGCCGCACGTCGGCGGCGAAGATGGATTGGCTGCCCGTCATGGCGCCTCCACCACCCCGTCGAGGACGGGCAAGTCGCCTTCGGCGCATTCGCCGGCCGCCAGGATCGCTTCGTCGTAGCTCGTGCCGTCCCACATCCCGCACCGGCCGCCATCGGGCTCCACGAGGTCGACGACGAAGAACCGCCGGCCGTCGCGCAGTACGCCGGGGGACCAGATTTCGACGTAACTGAATTCAAACATGGGCAAAGCATGCGCCCGAGAACGAAAGGCAGGAAGATCGCGCGCAAAACGCGCAAAAGCGCTCGTCTATAGGTTCATTGGCGCGATAGTTGCTGAGTTCGCGTTCAGCGCCGGAGAGACCAAGCGTGGTGCGTCGATACGATCCATATCCGTTCGAGGACGATGAAGCGGACACGCGGCTGAGCGGCGGCGAGATCGCGACGCTCGCCGTCTTCGCATTGATCGTGTTGACCGGGATCGCCACATTGATCGTGGCCGCGATCCACGGCTTGGAGATCGTCGTGGCGTGGGTCGAATGATGAACCGACAGATCGATCGAATTCGAACTATTCGCCAGGAGCAACCTTCAGATCCGCCGGTCATTGTCTGTCCGAACGAGGGCGGTCTGATGCTGGCATACTCGGTCATCCAGAACAAAGTCATCGTCCGCGACAACAGCGGCGACCTGTTCGCGTTCGCACCCGCCGTCGACGGCCGAGAGCCAGCGCTTCGACTTGTCGAGCATCCGCGTTGGAAGGCCGGCATTTGCCCCAAGGACGGGGAGGTCAGGGTCGATCTCGCCCGCGGTGCCGCTCGCGGCATCGCCCGAGATAACGGGCTTATTCAGTAGCCTATAAGCGGTCGATCGCCTGGCCGGGCCAACATGCACGGATCGCGCCTTAATCTGCCGTTTACCAAACCCGCCGAAGCTCCGGATCGAATCAAGACCGGAGCGCGACATGGAATTGAACGGGCAGCAGAAGCGGCTCTTGCAGTGGGTCGAGGCGAAGCAGCCGATCATAGGCATGTTCCACGTCATGACCGACATCAAGCCCATGATCGACCACGGGCTCATCGAGGCCAAACCGACGCCTCGTTCGAAGGGCCAGCTCGTCATCACCGACGCCGGCAAGACGGCGCTCACGACGGCACACTGAGGGTTGCCTCGGGGGCGGATGCGGCGCTTCGCGGCGCAATTTTGCAATGAGCCTCCACAGGCATGTGCGCGCCCGCGCGTGGGCGATTAATGCGGAGAAGCGCCGCGAAGCGCCGCAGCGCCGCAGTCATTCCGCCGCTTCACGCTGCTGTTCATACCGAAGGGTGATCCCCGCAAATCCTCTGGCGCGCTTTCCGCCGAAGGTCGGAACGCTCTTGATGGGTGCGAAGCCGTGCTTTTCAATCGTCTGCGAGAATGACCGGACAGTGCCCGGCAGTTCGTTCGCCGCCTTGGCATAGAGGGACCACGACGCAAACAGGTCTTGCGTCGTCTCCTTCCGGTTCTGGTTTCCCGGCTCTACGACGCACTTCTCCTCCAGCCACTCGCCGAGGATGTCCTGGTCGTCGAAATACGCCTCCGTGGCCGCGGTCACGCTCTCCGGCCGCACCAGCCCTCCCCGCTGCCACGCGAGGCAGCCATCGATCATCCATCGCAGGATGCCCGGCCACTCGGCCCTGAGCTTCTCCTCGAGGCTGCGATCCGGCACCTCCGGCTTACGGGTGAATGGCACGAGGTTGAACCGGCGGCGCGCCGCGTCGTCGACGTTGCGCAGGCCCGGCTTGTGGTTGCCGATGATCGTCAGCTTGAACGCCGGCAGGTAGGTGAAGAAATCCTGCCGCATGAACCGGGCGCTGATCCGGTCGCCGCCGGTCAATTGCTTGATCCGGCTCTCCGCCCACTGCCGGCCCTCTTCGGTCTCGCTCGCCGTCACCAGGCGTGCACCGCGCAGCATCGCGAGGTCCGTGGGGTGCCGATCGGCGTTCGAGGCGATGAACACGTCCATGCTCGCCGTCGTGGCATAGTCCGCCATGATGCCGACGTTGACGTTGACGAACACGCTTTTGCCGTTTCCGCCCGAGCCGAACACGAAGACGAGGGCATGCTCGCGGGTGTCGCCGGTGAGGCTGTAGCCACACCACAACTGCATGAAGCGCACCATCTCGCCGTCGCCGCCGGTCGTCTCGTCGAGGAACCGGAGCCAGAGCGGGCAATCGGCTGTGGTCGCCGGTGCTACGGCCGTGGTCTTGGTGATGCCGTCCGAGGGGTTCGCCGGCCGCAGCAGGCCGGTCCTAAGGTCCACCGTTCCACCCGGCGTGCCCAGGAGCCACGGGTCCCGGTCCCACGTCTCGGCCGTCACCGCGAGCCGCTGGTCATTGCGGGCGAACTTCTCGACGGCGCCGGCGAAGGCGGCCTTGCCAGCCGTGACCCTCGTCTTCGCATTCTCGTCCTCGGCCAGTTGCCGCGCCAGCTCGCGGGCGAAGTGGAAGGCGAGGCCGGTGCCGTTCTTCTTCCAGATCGCGCCCGTCCATTCGAACCAGGCGCCATGGTCGTGGCAATAGCGCAGCCGGCCCTTGTAGCGCTCGGCGAACTCCAGCGCCGCCTGGTCCTCGGTGATGAGAAGCTGGTTGCCGCCGCCCCGCACCGCGCCTTCTTCGAGCTTGCGCCGGAACGAGGGGCTCATCCATGTCGGGTCCGCCTCCTTGGCCCATCGGAAGATCGAGCCGGCGCCGATCCGGGACGGCGGATGTTTCGCATAGTGGCTCCATCGCTCGCGCGTCGCCGCGTCGCTGTGCTTCGAGCTCTTGGCCGAGAAGGCCACGAACAGCTTGAGACCACCATCGCTGCCGGCCGTCGCGTTCCACAGCGCCATGCCGACCTTGTTCCAGCGCTCCCAATCGCAATCGTTCGGGATGACGGCGAGCGCGCTTTCGAGGTCCGCCAGATCGCCCGCGGCCGTCGAGGCCGAGGCATGATCTCCGTCGGCGCCGTGCTCGGGGCAAGCCGCCCGCAGCCGGGCCAGCGCGTCGTCGAGGTCGGCCTCGTTCTCCGTCCGCCGCACGATGGTCGCGAGGCGATGCTCGGCCTTGGTGTGGACACTGCCGGCCCATCGCAGCGGATGCACGATCGAGATGGACGTCGCGTCAGAGCCGACGATGCGCTGGACGATCGCCCGCGCCGCATAGAGCTTGCCATGCTCCTCCTCGGTGCGCGTCGGCGCGGCGAGCCGCCAATAGAGATGCAGCTTGTCTTCGAGCTCGCCCGTGTCTGGGTCGACCCAGCGGCCACCGGAGGCGACCGCGAGCGTCGGCTCGCCGAGGATCGGCACCAGGTCGGCATGGGCCTGTGACGGCCGCGCGTCGCATTCCGCCATGATGACGAGGCCGTTGGCCAGGTTCGACGCCGCCGCGCTCTTCGGCGTGGCGAAGGTGCAAACGGGCGGTGCGAAGACCGCGGGCTTCGAGAATTGCGCCGTATGGGTCGCCCGGTCGGCCACGCGGGCCATGAGGTGCGGCGCCGACAGCGCCACGCCCTCAATGAAGAACGCCTCTTCCTTGTCGGTCTCCTTCACCTTGTGCATGAAGCTGCGCAGATTGATGAAGCCGTCGCGGTCGGCGTGGCGGAATAGCGCTTCGAAGAACGCCGTCAGGATCTCGTGATCGGGAAGCAGCTTGGCCGAGGCATGGGCGTTCACTGCATAGCTCTCCGCTTCGCCAGCGCCGCCCGCATCTGCGCTTCGATCCGATGCATGTACGATCCGGGCCGGACCTTCTCGTCGTAAAGGTCACGCGCCTCGGCCTCGGAGAAATCGAAATCGTCGAACCCGATACCGGTCGCGAAGGCCCGCAGCCGGACACCGACGTCGAGCTGCTTGACCAGCACGAGCCAGCGCTCGCCCGGCGCGAGCGACGAGCCCGACGGTTCCGCGAGGATAGCGTTCTGTTCGATCTCCGCGCTCGACGCGAGCCGGACGCGATGCGACCGTGCGGGGAAACGCTCGAAGAATGCGGCGTCGCCCTGAGTGACGCGGTCAACCGCCTCGCCGAGCGCCTCGAACCGGCGGCGCTGGGCACGGGTGAGGGAGGCCTTCATGATCGCCCCTCCCGCATCATGCCCGCGACCGCGATCAACGCCGCCTCGGCCCTGCCGTCGTCCTTCACCCGGGCGAACTTCTCGGCGAGCGCCGGCCAACGCCGGATCGCCTCGGAACGGGCCGCGTCCTTGGCACCGTCTTTGCCAGGCGGGATGCCGACCCGCCGCTTCCACCAGGCCGGCGCGACCATCTCGAGCGGCACCGCGAGGGCGCCGAGCGTGCCCTCGATGATGCCGCGGCTACGACCGAACCCGAAGGCACCGACTGCACCCTCGCCTGGGCGAGGTCCGACCAGCTCGACATAGGCGAGACCTGCGCCCCAAGCCCGCACCGTGGCGGCGAGGAGCGGCGCGTTGATCGCCTTGCGGCCTGCGGCGCCGTCCGCCAGGACCGGCATGTCTGCGATGTCAAGAAGGACACCTTCGGCCGTGAGCAGCGCCAGCGCGCCGCCGAGGCCGGGGTCGACGCCGAGGATGAGGGGCGTCATTCGGCGCCTCCGGTCCGGCTGGCTCGCGATTGCTCGGCAAGCTTCTCGACGACTAAGCTGAACTCGTATCTGTCGACTGTTCCGAGCAGATCGCAGAACTCGGGAAAATACGCACCGAGCATGAGGCGCAGGCGCTCGGCTGCACGCTCCGCCGCTGCACGTCTCTCGGCTTGCTCGGCGCGCCGCCTTTCCATGTCGGCGCGGATGCGGGCGTGGCGATCGGTTTGTTGATCACGAAGCGCTTCGTGATTGGCCCGCCGCTTCTTGCGAAGCTCGATCTTCTTGTTTTCGTCGATGGCGAGTTGCAGCCCCCGGACATCGACGATTTGGCCGGGCTTCAGGTTCAGGACGGCCTCGCGCACCTCCGGCGGCGTCGGGGGAGAAGCGAGTTTGTAGAGCGCGGCCGTCGGAAGCTGGGAAACAGTTTCCCATCGGCTGCCGAACTCGGCGGCGACCTGCATGTAGTTCACGGCCGTGCGCCTCGACCACCCGAATGAGCTCTCCAGCCACTTCAGGAAGGTGCCGTCCGGCAGCAGCTCCTTCATCTCGATCAGCTCGCGGCCGATGTCGACGATGGCGGCGCGCTGCAGCTCCCGGATCTTCACGACGGCCTGCCGGGCGCGCCGCTCGACTTCGTGGTCGCCGATCGTGGCGTAGTCGAATTCGGCGAGAACGTATGAATTGACCTTGACGAGGGCGCTCATGCCGCGCCTCCCGCACCCGATGTGGCGAACAGGCTCGAAAGCCTGTCCCGGTACGCGGTGGCCGAAACGGTCTGCGCCGTCTCGATCATCTCAGGGCTGGCATTGAACTGGAGAAGGACCTCAGCGACGCCGTCGAGCAAGCTGATGCCCTGCTCTTGGAGGAAGACCTGCGCCCACGCCCAGACCTCGGCCGCGCGCTCGTCGGACGTGATCGCACCGACTTCCGCATCCATCTTCAGGAAGATGAAGTCGGCGAGGTCGGCGGCGCTTGCTGCGAGGAACTCGTGGAACAGGGCCTCGCCCCGTCCGTTGGCGCAAGCCTTCGGAACTCGGGCCGCGAAGTCCTCATAGATCCGGATGATGGAGGTCTCGCTCATACCCGATCTCCATCGACAAAGACCGTAAACTTGCTCCGGCTCAACACCCATGTGCCGCCGAGCCGCCGCCCAAGACGATGCTGTGCGGCCCATCGCCGGATCGTCGAGGGCGTCCGACCGGCAAGCCGGGCCGCCTCATCGACATCGAGAAGGTCGGAGGGCAATTCGCTGGGCTTGCCTTGGGCGGCGCGCACGGCGGCGAGGGCCTTGACGAGCGCGGCTTCGGCATGATCGAGCGCGCCGTTCATCGCGCACCTCCGAGGCCGTTGGCCTCGCATACGGTCTGCGCCACGTGTTGCGGCAAGCCGAAGCGGTGCACGAGGCGGCTGGCCGCGAGATTTTCTTGAACGATCCGGGTGGCTGTGGCATTGTTCTGGTTGGAAACTGCTGGCGAGCTATTCCATCCAGAACCCTGCCGCGCCGTTCGCGCGGTGGGGTTTTTCATGATCAGGCGGCCCTCCCCTCAAGTTTTTCGAGGTAGGCCAAGATCGTGCTCTTGCGCCCTCGGATCTTGCTCCCCAGCCGGATCAGCGGGAGAGCGTTGTTGCTCGCAAGATGATAGACCTGCCGCCGCGTGAGCCGCATGAAGGTCGCGATCTCTTCGGCCCCGTCCAGCATATCGTCAGCGAGGTTCTGTTCGATCCTCTTATCAGCCACTTTGTTCTCCCATAAGTATTAATACCGATTTTGACATTTACATGTGAAATTCGTTACAACCTACTGCGGATTTCCCGTGCAAAATAAGATACATTGAACGCGGCAAAGGCATTTATGATGTCTTTCATAACAAAGGACGCCAAATTTTCTCGGCCTATGACAGGCGCGGCAGTTTCACCTTCATTGTACAGGACGATAAACACCTCGCCTTCGCTTTCGTATTGCTTAAGTGCATCGCATGCGTGATGTACCAAGCTTTTCACCCAACGAGGCTTCACTCCAAGAGAAATAAAGCTCATAGCTATCACTAACTGGATAGCATGATCCATTTTATACGGAGCTCGGGAGCCACTTCCTGTTTTCTTTATGTTTGGAATTCCGAGCTCGCGGAGACGGCGAAGCTTCGCCCGGAAGGCCCCAACCTCGTCGTCTGCGACGGGCAAAACCTCAAGGAGGGCTGCCTCAATCTGTCCGTAGTGATAATCCATCGGATCTACGTACTCTCGATGTAGCTGATCGTCAATACCAGTTTTGGTATGGACCCTACGGAGCCATTTGGTTACGATCGGAACTCGATGGGGAGAGAAACCAGTGTCCGTCCGCAAGCGCACTTGGACCACAGCGAAAGGCGAAGCCAAGCAGACTTGGATCGTCGCCTATACCGACCAGGCCGGGAAACGGCGGCTGAAGACGTTCGACCGCAAGAAGGACGCTGACGCCTATTCGGCCACGGCTCGAGTCGAAGTTCGCGAGGGAACGCACACGGCCGACAGCGAGAGCGTTTCGGTCGCGATTGCCGGCCGGCTTTGGATTG
Organism: Lichenihabitans sp.; assembly: GCA_965277115.1. GTDB lineage: Bacteria > Pseudomonadota > Alphaproteobacteria > Rhizobiales > Beijerinckiaceae > Lichenihabitans. The sequence continues at coordinate 144,517 of CBDIBY010000011.1, forward strand.
CCACCGCCGAGAAGAACCGCCTCGAGCGGTCGACCGTTGCCGCATACCAGCAGCATCTCGGTTTCCACATTGTGCCGGCGATCGGCGCCCTGAAGCTTTCACAGCTCACAGCGCCGCTGATTCGCGAATTCGAGGACAAGCTCGGCACGGGTCCAGACGCCCGGTCGGCAGCCATGCGGCGCAAGATCATGGGCAGCCTCGGGGCACTAATCGCCGACGCCCAGGAACGTGGGCTCGTGGCTCGCAACGTCGTTCGGGACCTCCGCGGCAGGCGCCGCCCGGGCAAAGACCGCAGGGCAGAAAAGCGTCAGAAGGGCCGTCTCAAGATTGGGGTCGACATTCCTGCTCCGATAGAGATCAAGGCCTTCGTTGGCGCCTTAACGGGCCGCTGGCGCCCTGTTCTGCTGACCGCGGTCTTCACCGGTCTGCGGGCGTCTGAGTTGCGCGGCCTACATTGGCCCGACGTCGACCTGAAGCGGGCCGAGGTGCATGTCCGGCAACGGGCGGATCGGTACAATGCGATCGGCGCTCCTAAGTCAGGCGCCGGCGACCGCGCCGTCCCCTTGCCCCCGATCGTCGTGGCGACGCTCCGTGAATGGAAGATCGCGTGCCCGCCCGGTGGCCTCGTGTTCCCGAACGGGCACGGCAAGGTCGAGAGCTTGGCGAACATCATCAATCGCGGACTTGTTCCGAGCATGGTCGCGGCGGGCGTGGCGACAAAAGGTGAGAACGCGAAAGGCGAACCGGTGATGGTGGCCAAATACACCGGCATGCATGCCTTGAGGCACTTCTACGCCTCCTGGTCCATCAATCGGCGAACCGACGGCGGTCTCGAGCTGCCTCCCAAGATCGTGCAGGAACGGCTCGGCCATTCCTCGATCACCATGACGATGGATGTCTACGGGCACCTGTTCCCGCGCGGCGATGACGCGGCCGAACTCGCCGCGGCCCAGGACGCTCTGCTGAACTGACGCGACATGACCGCGACATAGAGGAAGATAATAAAGCTGAAACAATGTGCGTGAGCGGAATCATAATCCGCGTGTCGGGGGTTCGAGTCCCTCTCCCGCTACCAGCCGTACCCCCACTTTTTCTGGATAGGCGTCACCACCGACGAGGGCGGCGAGTTTGCCCCTGACCTCGACCTCAATGTGCTTCGTCCCGGCGGGGTGATGCACGGTCACCGAGCGAACGAGAGCGCGGAAGTCTTTGACGAGCGATCCGCGATCGTCTGTCGCGCTGGCGTGTTCGGCCAAGTGCAAACGGAGGTCTTCGACGGTGGAGAGGTATCGGTGGATCGTCGCGGGGTGCAGCGCGATCACGCGCGGATGTTCCTCGCACGCTAGCAGCTCGGCTTGCAGCTGGTCGCGGACGAGGCGTAGTGCCGGCAGGACCTTGTCCGCCTCCTCTTCGCTCAATCGACCCTTCACCAGGTTCTGGACAGCGCGATCGATCTCGCGTTGAGCTTCGTCGAGACGTCGCCCGATTCTGGCGCGATCGTTGACTGCGGTGCTTGCGAGCCTCTGGCGCTCCGCGTTGTAGGTCGAAATATAGGCCCTGATCATCTCAGGATCTCGCAATTGGTCTCGCATGCCGTCGAGGACGGCGGCTTCGATCTTCTCTAGTCTCACCCTGCCCTTGTTGGTGTCAAACAGCGTTGAAAAGGGACCCGGGATCGGCGTTGAAAAAGGACCCCCTTTTGGGCGAGCCGAGGCGTGAGCGCGCGCCCGGCGAAGCTGGTCGGGGTTGCGCAGCCGGGCGCGTGCGGCGGGGTCAGGCTCGGTTTTTGAAGCGCCAGCTTTCGTTGCCGGTCTCGACGATCTCACAGTGGTGCGTCAGTCGGTCGAGGAGCGCCGTGGTCATCTTGGCGTCGCCGGCGAACACGTTGGGCCATTCGCCGAAGGCCAGGTTGGTGGTGACGATGACCGAGGTCTGCTCGTAGAGGCGGCTGATCAGGTGGAACAGGAGCTGACCGCCGGACTGGGCGAAGGGCAGATAACCGAGTTCGTCGAGCACGATGAAGTCCATGCGAGACAGGTAGTCGGCCATGCGGCCCTGACGTCCCGCCCGTCCTTCGGCCTCGAGCCGGTTCACGAGGTCGACGACGTTGAAGAAGCGGCCGCGGGCGCCGTTGCGGATGCAGGCCCGTGCGATTGCGCTGGCGAGGTGGGTCTTGCCGGTACCGGTTCCGCCGACCAGCACGACGTTGCGCTCATGGGCCAGGAACTCACCGCCGGTGAGGTCGCGCACGAGCGTCTCGTTGATGGGCGTGGCGGCGAAGCGGAAGTCCTCGAGGTCCTTGGCGAGCGGCAGCTTGGCGATGGTGATCTGATACTTGATCGAGCGTGCCTGCTTTTCGGCGATCTCGGCTTGCAGCAGGTCGCCGACGATGCGCTGCGGCTCGTGTTGTCGCTTCACCGCCGTGGTGATGATCTCGTCGAAGGCGGCCTTCATGCCATAGAGCTTCAGGTCGACCATGGTGGCCAGGATCTCGGAACGCTCCATCACATCGTCCTTCTCAGGCTGTCGTAGCGGGCGGAGCCTGCAAGAGGCTCCGCGCGGCGAAGCCGGGTGGAGTTGCAGGCGGAGGGGCAGTCTGCGGCAGGTTCGTGCTGCAGGCGCAGCGCCTCTGGGGTCATGATGGTGATGGCGGCCGCAGGCTCACGCTGTCGGGCCAGGATGTTGATGATCACATCGGCGGAGTGGACGTTCTCCCTCAGCGCTTCGCGGCAAGCGGCCTCGACCGCGGAGAGCCCATCGCTCATCACGGCCGACAGGATCGCCACCATCTGCCGATCACCATCATCGACGCCGGCAAGCTTGCGTCTGACCCGGTCGAGACCGGCCGGCAGCACCCAATCCTTGAACGGCGCTCCGTTGCGCAAGGCGCCCGGCTTGCGGGCCAGCACGGGAACGTAATGCCAAGCATCGAAGATTGTCTCGTTGCGACCGAAACACCGGGGATGGTCGCCGACGATCCGGCCATTCTGACGCAACTCGATCCGTTCCGCATAGGCTCTCACCTCGACCGGGCGGCCGATCGCGCTGGCGGCGTCCGAGTATTTGTTGTTGTCGAACCGCACCAGGCAGGTCTTCGACACGGACGCCGGCACCGCATGGAAGCCATCGAACCTGACGCCGTAGGACACCAGGCTCGGCCGCTCCGCCTCGAAGGCCTGCCAAACCGTCTTGTCCTTGAACTCGGGATGGGGATGCGCCTTGGCGTAGGCGACACAGTGATCGAGCAGCCACCCGTTCAACTCGTCGTAGCTCTTGACGCGCAGGCGTGGCGTGAAGAAGCGCTCCCGCACCAGACCGACCTGGTTTTCGACCTGACCCTTTTCCCAACCCGAGGCCGGCGTGCAGGCGACGGGGTCGACGAGGTAGTGACCGCACATTTGCAGGAAACGGCGATTGTAGGCGCGCTCCTTGCCGACGAGAATCGTCTCGACCGCCGTCTTCATGTTGTCGTAGATGCCGCGCCTGCAGGCACCCTTGAAGAAGGCGAAGGCCCGGTCGTGGGCGTCGAATACCATCTCCTGGCTTTCGCCAGGATAGCCCTCCGCCTGCCATCTGTGGACGCCCCCTGCTTGGCAAGGAAAAACGTTGGAATTGCACGAACGCGTGGTCGGATGCTGCCATCTGTCCGGCCTCGATTGCGACAGCGAGCTGCCGCCGGCCTGTATGGGAGTTCGCGGACCGGGTTCCTATCACTCCAGCGTGCTCGAGGCACTGTGGCAGGCCCTGGATATCCCAGCCCCGTCTCACCGACCGTTGCGCCATACGCTCCTTCCGCTCTCCTCCGCCTTCTCGGTAGCGGCTGGCTTACGCCGCCGCTACCGGAGCCTTGTAGGTCCCGCCCTTGACTAAGAGCGCCCACACAACACGGGCGGTCTTGTTGGCCAAGGCCACGGTGACCAACATCTTCGGCTTGCGCCCGAGCATCTGGCCGAGCCAGGTTCCGGTCGCTTCCTTGCGCATCGCGGCATGTCGGACTACAGCGCTAGCGCCGAGAATGAGCAGACGGCGGATCGTCCGCTCTCCGCGTAACGACACGGCGCCGAGCTTTTGCTTGCCACCGGTCGATCGCTGCAACGGTGTCAACCCGAGCCATGCTGCGAAGTCTCGGCCGCATTTGAAGCTTTCGGCCGCCGGCACGAGCGCCGTGATCGCCGTGGCGGCGATTGGGCCAATGCCGGGAATCGTCATCAGGCGCCGCGCGACCGGGTCTGCCTTGGCGCGCCGGCCGATCTCCGCGTCGAGGTCCTTGATCTGGATCGTGAGCGTCCGAAACGTCGAGACCAACACCTTGAGCACGGTTCGCGCCGCCTCGGGCAGACGCGTATCCGGGCTCTCAATGCTGGCCATCACTTGATCGGCCTGGGTGATCCCCTTGGGGAAGATGTGACCGTACTCGGCCAAGTGGCCACGCAGGGCGTTGATGCACTGCGTGCGCTGCCCAACCAAGAGGTCGCGGGCCCGAAACAGCACCCCACTCGCCTGGCTTTCTTCGCTCTTGACCGGCACGAACCGCATGGTCGGGCGCCCCGCCGCTTCGCAGATCGCCTCGGCATCAGCCGCGTCGTTCTTCTGTCGCTTGACGAACGGCTTCACGTAGGCCGGTGGGATCAGCCGCACGGCATGGCCGAGGCGCGCGATTTCCCGACCCCAGTGGTGCGCACCGGCACAGGCCTCCATGGCGACGGTGCACGGCGGCTGCCCGGCAAAAAAGGCCAGCAGCTTGGAGCGTGAGAGCCGCTTGCGGAACAGAACGCGGCCGGCCGCATCGGCGCCGTGTGCCTGAAAAACCTGCTTGGCGAGATCCAATCCGATCGTGATAGCCTGATCCACGGACGCCTCCTTGTGAGTGATGATCGATCAACACCTTCCATCCTGGCACAACCGATGCCGTCAGGGGGCGTCCACCCCATCACTCCCCTCAGCTTCGCTGAGCGGAGCCTCTGGCAGGCTCCGCCCGCACGAACAACATGCGGCTATGGCAGAGGCGGACATGCGCCACCTTCACGGTCACAGTCGTGCCGTTGATCAGCACGATCTCGTGGCTCCAGTCGAACTGATAGGCTTCGCCCGGATCGAAGATCAGCGGCACATAGGCCTGGGCCGTCGCAGCACCGCGCTCCTCGGCCCAACTGTTGGCATAGCGGCGGACGGCATCATATCCGCCTTCATAACCAAGAGCTCGCGCCTCCTCGTAGATCCGGGTCAGCGTCAACCGCTCGCGCGAAGATTTGCCGGCATTGGATAGAAGTAACTCGTCGAGCCGTTCCCGAACCGGACCGATCTTTGGAAAGGGCTGGTTCTCACGCTCATAACGAAACTCGGTCGTATCCGAGCGGATCACTTTGCGGACCACTGTCCGCGACACTCGTAAATCTCGACAAATGGACTTGATCGACTTGCCTTGAACGAAGAACGCTCGGCGGATCTTCGCAATCGTTTCCACGATCAGCATCCTAAACTCGGCCTCCATAAACCATGGAAGCCACTGTGGACCCGTCTTCCGAGGGGTCCCGTTTGGACGCCTAAATCCCCGAAAATGGGGTCCTTATTCCACGCCTATTCACAGCCCAGACGGGCGGCACCCAGTTCGCTTCCGATAAGATCCCTTCCCGGAAGCGAATCCTCGGAGTTTGGCGGTCAGGCCGCGATGTGAATTGTAGATGTAATCTCATCGACGGCGGTCGACAGGCTGCCATCCTCGGCCCGCGTAATCAAGCCGAGCTCGGCGAGCGATACGACATCATCATGGACGCGCTTCACGTCCCGATCAAGCGACCTGGCGAGGGCACGCACACCCGTCGCAGATGCTCGCCGGAGGTGTCGGAGCATCTCGAACCGTTTTGGAGTGAGGACGGAGCACAGCGCGCTCCAGTCGACGAAGTGAATGAGGTCCGTCGTCTCGACCGGATGCCCGGCTTCGGCCGCCTTCCAGGCCGTGATGACCTCGGCGCCAACCTCATCGAGGCCGCGCCCGATCTCGATCTCAGTCTTTCCCATGGGCTGTCCTCCAGGCTTTGATGGCCGCGTTGAAATCGCTGACGAGCTTCTCGACAGTCTCGAACGTGTAACGGACCTCGACATCTCCAGCGTGCCGGTGATCGCCCTTGCCGCGTTCGTTGTCGAAGCCGATCACCCGGACGCCGTCGACGATATAGGCGAGCCGATACTTGATGCCGTGGACCGAGGGCGGCACCGGCGTCGGCACCTGCCACACGACGAATTCGGCGAAGTCCCGATCTCCGAAAACCACTTTGCGACGAATGATCAGCTTCGCGTTCATGTTGGCTTTATAAGCCAACACACCGTTGGCGTCAAATGCCAACATCACAATTTGTGATCGGCAGGCCCGTTTGTCCGGCATCATCATCTCGCAAACCTTCACGGCGCCGTTCACCGTTGGGCTGGGCTGGATGTTCGGCACAGTCGCCGGCGATCCGCAGGACCACCGGCTCGCCAATCTGGTCATCATCGCGCTCAATACCGACCGGCGTGCCCTGCCCGACGACAAGCTCCCCCAACTCGGCAGCGACGACGGTCGCGGCTGGTGGGGCGATACGGACGCGGCGACGATCTGGGGCGGCTGGCCGATCGGCAGGCTATGGCTGCTGCAGCGGGCCAAGATCACGGACAGCAACGCCCGTGAGGGCGCCACCATCGAGCGGGCCCGGCGCTACATCAAAGAGGCGCTCGACCCGATCGTCACCGCCAAGATCGCGACGAAATACGACCTCGTCCTCCAGCAGGTCGGTCAATCCCGGATCTCCGGGAAGATCACGATGTACCGCGGTCCGAAAAGCGCGATCGCGCTTGAATTCGCCGACCTTTGGAAAGACTTCGGGGGCTGATCGACCATGCCTTGGACGACCCCGACCCTCACTTCGGTGCGGCAGCAGGACCGCGACTATATCGCAGGCAAGCTCGGCGCCACGATCCTGCCGAACGGCGAGGTCCGCGTGCTGGCCGACGCCAATGCCGGCAACGCGCACCTCAATCTGCAATACCTCGACTGGCAGGCGTTGCAATACCTGCCCGACACCGCTGAACAGCAGTTTTTGGACCGGTGGTCGACGATCTGGCTCGTCAACGCCGATGGGAGCCGGGGCCGCAAGGTGGCGACCTATTCGACCGGCAGCGCGACGATCACCGGCATCGCCGGCACGGTCTTTCCATCGGGCTCGCAACTCACCTTCAGCGGGATCGGCTTCGAGACCACGGCCGATGTGACCGCGGGGACCAGCCCCACGCCGATCCCTCTGCGGGCGCTCGACGCGGGTTCGGCCGGCAACGTCGCGGCCGGCACCACGCTCGCCATCGCGGTCGCGGTCGCCGGCATCAGCGGGACGAACGGCGCGACCGTCGTGTCGCTCACCGGCGGGACCGACGCGGAGAGCGATGACGAGCTCCGCGTCCGCGTGCTGCAGCGCATCCGCCAGCCGCCGATGGGCGGCGACGCCGACGACTATGTGGCGTGGGCACTCCAGGTGCCGGGCGTCACGCGGGCCTGGGCATCGCCCCGCGAGATGGGTCTCGGCACGGTCACCGTCCGCTTCATGATGGACGATCTCCGGGCCACGACGAGCCCGCTAACCAATGGCTTCCCGACACCGGCCGACGTCGCCGCGGTGCAAGCCTATGTCGCCAGCAAGCGCACGGTCACAGGCGAACTCTTCGTCGTCTTGCCGATCCCGGAGCCGATCAACTTCGCGGTCGCCAATCTCGTCGGCGACAATCCAGGGCTGCGCGCCACTATCGCGACCAGCGTTTCCGCGATGCTGATGCGTCGCGCGGCCCCGGCGAGGGCGATCAACGGCGTCGGCCAGCCGGCGGTCAACATCCCCGCGGCCTGGGTCGACAATGCGATCTACACGGCCGTCGGCGGCGTCTCCTACGACCTCACGATGACCGATCACGTCATGCCGTCGAAGGGCTCGCTGGCGGTCCTGGGGACGATCGGCTGATGTCCGACGTCTGGGTTCAGCGCACATCGGTCGAGTTCGCGGCGGCCATCGCTGGCGAGCTGCCGTCCGGCTCGGCGTGGCCGCGCGATTCGGACAGCGGACTGATGCGGTGGGTCGCCGGCTGCGCGCAGATCTGGGGGGACGTTTCGGTCCGCGCGGCTACGTTGCTGACCGTCGAGAGCGATCCCCGCTACACCTTCGAGATGCTGCCGGATTGGGAACGGGCCTTCGGCCTGCCCGACCCCTGCGTCCCGGTGGTGCAGACCCTGCCGGAGCGGCGCGTCGCGCTCGTCAACAAGATGACGACGCAGGGCGGGCAGTCGCGGGAATACTTCATCGGGGTCGCCGCGGACCTCGGCTACACGATCACGATCCGTGAATTCCGACCGTTCCAGTTCGGGCTGTCGAGCTTCGGCGGTTCGCGCGGACGGTTCTTCCTGCCCTCCGCCCGTTTCTACTGGAAGGTGACGATCACGGGCCCGCGCCTCACGCGGTTCCAGTTCGGCTCATCGAGCTTCGGCCGGGACAGTTTCTTGGAAATTCGCCGGGCTGAAGACCTCGAATGCATCTTCACGCGCTGGCAGCCCGCGCACGCCCAAGTGCTCTTCGATTACCTCGGGGTCTGAACCTTGCTGATACATTATCCGCTCAACCCCGCCACGGGGATCGAAGACCCGACTCAACTGCCGTGGACAAATGGCGTCCCGTCGACCGGCACGGAAGGATCGTATCCGCCCTTCGCACTTTGCACCGATCCGCAAGCCGAGATTATCAACGCGGTCATAAAATCCAATCAGACCGCCTCGTCGAGCCTCGACCAACTCGCCCGGTCGATCCAGTCCGGCAATCTGATGTTCGGGCAGGTGACCGGCACGCCGAACGCGCTCGTCCTTACGCTGGCTCTCGCCCGGCGTCCTATTCGTTCTTACGGTCGGTGTTTTGCGTTGCGACTCAGGCCAACAACCGCGCCGACGTGACGATCAATGTCAAACGGTCTCGGAACTCGGCCGATCCTCGGGCGGGGCGGTCGCAAGCTACGCCGCGGCGAAATCCAGCCCGGCCCGATGCTGCTCATCGACAACGGCTTGGCCTACGAGATCGTCGGCTCGGGTGGCTCGCAGCGAACCCTGTTGCAGGCCAACCTCGCGCTCTACGTCGGGCCGACCGGCAGCGACTCCGCGAACGATGGACTCGATCCGACCGCACCGTTCCTGACATGGGGCCGCGCACTCTCGGAGGTCCTGAATAGCTACGACCTCAATGGCTACACGGTCACCGTCTGGATCGCCGACGGCACTTATACCGCCGGGCTTACGGCCACGAGCGCGCCGCTCGGTTCCACCGCCGGCACGGGCGCCATCACGTTCCGATCGACCTCCGGCGTCGCCGCGAACGTTCTCCTCGGCGTCACGGGCGCCAACGCGATCACGGCGCAGGGCGGGGCGCAGATCACCCTTCTGAACTTCACCGTTCAGACCTTGGGCACCAATACGTCGGGCCTCGTTGCCGCGACGGGCGGCTTGATCGCTCACAGCGGCCTTATCTTCGGGCCGTGTACCCTGGCTCACATGAATGCGGCCAACAGCGGCTTCATTCAGGCAACGGGCAATTATTCCGTCAGCGGCAACGCGGCCGTTCACGGTGTGGCGTCCACGGGCGGCATCGTCACGACCTCGGGCCGAACGGTGACGTTCATCGGGACGCCGTCGTTTTCGACCGCATATGCCTACGCGCAAGAGGGGCGGTTCGAGGCCGTCGGCACCGCCTACACGGGCGGCGCGACCGGCTCCCGTTACCTCGCCGTCGAGAACGGCGTCGTCACCACCAATGGCGCGGGCGCCACGGCGCTCCCCGGCAACGCGGCCGGGTCGACCTCGTCCGGTGGCCAGTACCTCTGAGGATCGCTATGACCGAAGAAAACGCCCCTGCCGAAGATCAGCCCCAAGCCGCTCCGCCGGAACCTCGCGCCGATCCTCCGGTCATCGCGCATCCGCCGCCCTACACGCCGCGCGACTGGTATTGGCGTGCTGAAGATGGCCGTATTTTCGCCTCCGCGCGATCCGCCCTCGTGCCCATCGATGATGTAGACCTCGCGGCCTTTCTGGCGCGCGGCGGCACATGCACCACATGGCCGCGCGACGACAGCGGCGCGCAGACAACGGCGTCTTTGCAGGAGGTGCTCGGCTCCTACAGCATCTTCGCGGACCTTGCTGCCTACGCCGCGTCCGCCCGCTACGCCAAGGAGACGGGCGGCATCATCGTCAATTGGGTCAAACTCGCCACGGACCGCGAGAGCCAAGCGCTGATCACGGGTGCCTGGGCCACGGCGCAGATCAATCCACAGGTCACGATCCAGTGGAAAGGGTCCGACGGCACGTTTACGGCGCTGAACGCGGCATCCATCACAGCCGTCGCTTCGGCGGTCACCGCGCACGTCCAGGCCTGCTTTGCGGCCGAGGCCCAGGTGGATGCTGCCATCACGGCCGGCACCATCACCACGATGGCCGAGGTCGACGCGGCCTTCGCGGCGGTGACGGTGTAGGCGGATGGCCACCCAAATCCTCAACCTTCCGCTGCTCAGCTTTTCGATGCTGGTCGGCAATAACGAGGACTGGCTCGACAGCTGGGCCTATCTCGACGCGTCGAGCAATCCGATCTCGCTCGCCGGGCTGACGCTCAACTTCATGGTCAGACGGACGGCATCCGACCCCAATGCCCTTGTCGTCGCGTCCACAGCCACGACGGTTGCCGGCCTGCCCGTCAACGGCACCATCACCGCCGGTGGGACCGGAGGCAATGTGGTGGCGCTCGGCATCCCGTCGTCCTGGATGAGCCGTCTCCCAGCCGGGTCATACGTCTTCGAAATGCAGGCCAAGGGCGACGGAGAAACGCGCACCATCGCGGCAGGTGCCCTGACGGTGCAGCAAGGGATCGTTCGGCGATCAGCTCCGGCATCACGGTCCTGCGCCCAACGGCACCGGGCGTCGCACCAGGCACGGCGCTGCCGGCCGGTCCTGTCGGCGCGACGGGCGCGACTGGCCCTGCGGGGAGCGTGGGTCCGCAGGGCGCAACAGGTGCGACCGGCACCACTGGCGCTACCGGGGCAACGGGGTCCACCGGTCCTGTCGGCCCGACAGGCGTTACGACGGGGTTCCGCAACCGCCTCATCAACGGCAATTTCGCCAACAACCAGCGCGGACAGGTCAGCGGAATCGCCCTGACCGCAGCGGCCTACGGCCACGACCTCCGGAAGGCGGGTGTCTCGGGTTGCACCTACACGTTCGCCGCAGTCGGCATTGACACGACGGCCACGATCACGGCGGGCACGCTCACGCAAGTGATCGAGGCCGCCAACGTCGAGGGTGGCACCTACACTCTGTCGTGGACGGGGACCGCCCAGGCTCGCGTCTACCAAGGGGCGCCCGCGGGGTCCTACGCCGCGAGCCCGATCACTGTCACCGGGCTCACCGCCGCCACCAACACCATCGTCGAATTCAACATCGGCAGCGTGGGGCAGGCCCGGTTTGAGTTTGGCACCTTGGCGACGCCGTTCGAGCGGCGGGGCATCGGTGCCGAGCTTTTGTTGTGCGAGCGCTACTATGCGAAGAGCTTTGGCTCTGGTGTGACTCCTGCTCAAGGTCTTGGTAGCGTCGCCAACGCTGTTACGTTCGGCCAGTACAACGGCGGTGGCGGCAATCAAATGGCGCCGTGGATACCTTTTGCGGTCAGGATGCGAGCCGTTCCAACAATTACACTATTCAATCCGATCAATGCCAACGCTCAGATAATCAACGGGGGCGGTCTCGGCGATTGGACGAGCACTTTAGTTCAAAATGCCGGCACCAAAGGTTTTGCGATGTCGGGCACGCCTCCCGCTGGAACAGGGATCGGTGCCCTTAGCTATATCCAATATACAGCAGAGGCTAGCCTGTGATGTATAGAGAAGCCTTTAATTTTGACGGAACTGTTTCCGACACTGTGATCATTCGTGAGGCTGACAGCGCTTTTATTCCGCGCGATCCCGCCAACACGGATTGGCAGGCCTATCAGGCATGGCTTGCAGCTGGCAACGCGCCAAATCCTGCGCCGCCCTCGGCGGTCCAAAAATCCGTCACCCGCCTGCAAGGCCGTCTTGCGCTCAACGCCGCCGGGTTGCTGACCAAGGTCGAAACGGCTGTCGCGGCGGCGGATGTGCCAACACAGATCTGGTACGCCGACGCCCAAAACTGGGATCGAAACGACCCAATTCTGGCCCAACTCGCCGCCGCGCTCGGGCTGACGTCCGACCAGGTCGATGCACTGTTCGTGCAGGCGGCGGAGTTCTGATCTCCACAACATCTCGGTAGCCACCGCCTTCTGCACCCGTCGCGCCCGCCGACGCACGAGGGCGCCTTCGCACATCGCCCGGCCACCACCCGCTCGCCGAAAGCGCCCTTGCCGCGCTCCAGCCTCAGTCGTTCAATTATGATGGGAGCTATTCGGGGGCGTCGGGCCGTCAGGCGGGCAACGAAGCTTCATTCGGGATCACTCGATGCGTGGAGCAATGTTGTCTTCGCCCCCGGTTTCAACACGTGTTTCCAGAACTCAGACATGACTGCTGAAGCGGCCCTTGCACAGGCGAGACAGTCCCGTGCGGATAGAGCTTGAACGGTCTGTTCCTGCCCAGTTCCGATGCAGTCGGGCATCATGCTGGGCAGTGAGATGATGCTTTTCATGGCTGACACTAAGGATGCCCCAGCCTCACAGGTTTGTCGTGTCGCATTCAGATAGGCAGTGTCGTCAATCTCGGGCCAGCGTTCCAGCAAATCGTATGTGGCTGCGAGGCAATCGATTTGGAAGCGTCCCGGCTTGTCCTCGAACAGCGCCCGCGCGGCGCGCACCAAGTCGAGGTTTTTCGCTAAGACCGCATGCGTGTCGACACGGGTGTTGAGCAGCGCTGCTTCGGGAAGGCAAGGGAAGGAGAGCGCCGCTCGCACGCCCGCTGCCGATATGATTGGCTCATAGCCTCTGTCGCGCATCGCTTGGTCGACCCCTTCCTGCAGATAGAGAGGTTCGCTCACGTCACCAGTAGCAATATCCAAAACGGCGCGACAAACCGGCGTGCGCTTGAAGCTGAAGGGCACCTCACCATGCAATTCCGCCACAGTGGGCCATGTCTCTCGCGCGATTTCGATGACCACGTATCTCCCAGCGACAACGCCGGATCGGCGAGCTGCAGATGCGAAATGACTAGCTGTCTTGCTAAAAAATGTAGCATCGCACCCTAGGTTTTGTCGAGACGCTGCCCTTGCCTGAGCTTCTATCCAGTATAGCTCGGCATCGTTCATGGACATTACACGGCTGATATCCTTAAGCCCAGAGGTATTGGCGAGCTGAACGTCCGTGCTTGCAATGCCCGCAGGGAAAGAAAGTACCCGGTACACGGACTTGATAGCGGACAAATCCACCGAATTGAACACGTTGATTCGACCGATGCCAAATGCCAGCGGCGATGCCCCGAAAACTTGCCGAGATAATCGCGCCAGAACACTTTTGTCTTCTTGTTCAGGCTGAAGCGGAAGGCGTATGACGAATGCGATTACGAGAACGACAAAGGTCATGATCAGTGCCGAAGGCACGAGATCCAAGATGGGCCGTGGACCGGAGAAAGCGGCATCCTTGACATGGACGTCGATTGGCGAAGGCGGACGGATATACCGCTCCGGGATCGCGGAGGCGTGACAGACCCCGAAGATACGGGTCCGTCGTTTTGCAACGAAGCCGTACACCATGGGCCCCAAAAGCGTGATGCGTCCCAAGATCATCACAGGCACCAAAGCCCAAAGCAGGATCAACCTTTGGGCCATCTCTACATAGAGGTCGAAGCCTGTATGTTTGCGCCCCGATAGGTTGTCGATTCCGACAAGATCGGTAAGCCCCTGTTCGAACGATATGCCGTGTTCCGCCAGCAGGTCTCGGTTGCGCCTGAGCGGCCTGAATTCCAGTCGGCCAAAGAGGTCGACCACACTGAGCGTTCGAACCGTACGGTCACAAAGATTGCACCGATCATCGAACAGGATCATGAGGGATTGCCCGCTCCGGGAGCCCAAGGCCGGCCCGGTCACGAATAAGGCAAACCACAGCAGCAATTCGTAATAGCCAAGCAGACTGAGCGGCAGCAAAAATGTACTGATCAGGAAAAAAATCAAACCCCAATACATTGTAGCAGTTCGCAAAATCCTGCCAAGAAAAAGACTGGGAAGAACCATGAAATACCAGGCAAACATGCCGGCGGTCGCGACGTAGGCGCCGAAGAGGTAAAATTGCTGATGATGCTTGAACAGTCCCTGCGTGGCTCGCCAGAAATGAGGGTTGGATGCCTGGGACAACGTGAGCCAGACGATGACTAGTCCCGATGTCCAGGCTTCATCGCGCAAATGCCACAGCACGGAATAGAGGCATATGCAATAATAAGCCATAAGGGCAGCGAGTTTGCTCAGCAGCAGGCGGTCTTGGCTGACACCACCCCCAAACGCATGGAGTGTTTGCACGATACGGCCTAGCCGGAAGCGGCTTGCCAGGATGGCATCGATGGAAAGAGTGCGTCCAGCAGGTGCAATGAAAAGCATCAAAAGCACTATGGACATCACCATCGTACCAAGCGTCGAAGCGCCTAGGGTGTTATCGATGAAGGTGTTTGCCGAGCTCATCAACAGCAATATCGCTAATGGTGTCAGCCACCCGATCGCAACAAGAAAGCTTAAGAAGGTTGCGGCCCCAGCAATGGCGATGCTGGATACGTCGCCATTGCTTGTTGCACCCAACAGGATCGAGCCATATCGGGTGAAAGCTAGGACTCCCACACCTATCCTGATGATGTCCATCTTTCGTAGGTCGTTCAGTAAATCGAGCTCGCGCAGAGCCCGGCGTTCCCGAGTGAATCGACAGATACGCTGGATGCCGGAATCGAGTGCGTTCCTTATCGGCCGCAGCCTGCAGATGAGCGACGATAGGGAAAGAAGCAGGACGAAAACGAGAAACTCGACGACGGGGTTTCCATCGGTGAAGCCGTTGATCATGGCTTTCTCCAAGCCGGAAACGTGCCATCGCTCTCGCCATTTTGCCCTTCACCCCACGAAGAATGCATCAACGCTTCGAAGGCACGAGACTTGACCGGGCGCAGGACATAAAGCCCAGCGAGAAACGCTAATCGCGGAAAAGTTCCGACAGTGTACGCCGCGCACGCCATCAAGTTCCGGTCGATGCTTCAGAGTTCCGCTCATGGCTGAGCGATAGGCCCGCGTCCCGCGCCTCGGCAAGGCCCGAAATACCACAGCCCTCTATTTTCAACCGCCGCACCACCAGCGCATCCGCCCCATCACAGCCCTTCGCCGGCACCCCGCCAGCGATCACCGGCGGGCCGCCGTATATGACGATCACGGCCAGGATTGGCGAGAGCATTGCCTCTGAGGGGTTCTGGTCTCGCGTCTGGCCGCCGGCCTGGTTCTGCGCTGACCAGCCGCGGGGCTTCGCTTGTCAGGATTCCCATGCTCTACACCGTGGCTCGCCCGCTGATTGCCTCGGGCGACCTCTTGGCGTTCGCCAATCCCCGGTTCGTCTCGCGCCTCATCCGCAGCTGGACCGGTGGCTCCTATAGCCATGTCGGCATCGCCTGGCGGTACCGGGACAGGGTCTTAGTGCTGGCGGCGCGCGAGGGCCGGGGTGTCGGCCTTGACGCCCTGTCGACGCAAGTGCCGGCCTATTGGCTGCGCACCGGGGCGAGTTGGTCCGCCGATGTTGAGGGGCTCGCCCTCGATCGCCTGGGCCTTCCCTACAGCTATACCGATTGCGCCCGCGTGGCGCTCGGCTGGGCTACAGTGCATCCCGACGAGGTCTGCTCGGTCTATGCTGCCATGATCTTGAGGGCCGCGGGGGTCGAGCTGCAGATGCCGTCCTATACGCCGTCGTCGCTAGTGACGGCTTTGCTCGGCCGTGGCGCCGACATGCGCATGATCCTGCCCGACCCTGTGCCGCTCGCGGCCTGACTCTCGCTTCCGATAACAATCCTTCCCGGAAGTGATCCTGGCGCAACCGGGAAGGTCTTGGGTTTGAGACCTCATTTGGGAAGCCGCCCATATAGACCGGCACCGGCCAGTGCCGTCTCAGCCATCGTCAGTAGATCGCAGAGCACCTCGACCTCTCTGCCGTTCAGGCGGTGCGGACGACATTCGTCGCGAAGTCGCACCCGGAGTGCCTCTCGTTCGTCGCCGTAGAGTGCTCGCCGGTGCCGAGCACAACCATGCGCGCGAGCACCGGATCCGCGAAGTCTCGCATGATGTCGAACGTATCCACGGCGGCTTCCATGTCGCCGAGGCCCTCCCGAAAGGCGACCGTCACAAGGTCGGCCACGAGCTCAGCATTCGTCTTCGACACCAAAACCATCCTGCTGCTCTCCGTGCGGCTCCATCCTACCACAAGTTGCGCTGATGCCCGGCCTCGCCGAGCTGCTCGCCCGGCGAGGTAGCGCGCTCCTCGGCGCCGGCGACTTCAGTGTCGTCGCCGATCCCGTGCCGTTCGCCGCCTGACCTTCGGACCTCACCCATGCCCGCCAGCATCGAAGAGCTGCTGGCGCGGCACGACCTGCAGCTGCTCGGCGTCGCTGACACGGCCTTCGCTTTCGCCCCACCCGACGATCGGAGCCTGGCCATCAAGATCGGCTTCGATCCCGATGACGGCTGGCCGGCCTGGGCCGGGTGGTGCAGCCGCAATCCAGGCCCCCACGTGCCGCGCATCGTCGCCTGCGATTGGATCACGGTCGCCGGCCGGCCCCGGCTCTTCGTTGCCGCCATCGAACGCCTCTATCCGACCCTCGTGGGATCCCGCTGGATCAAAGCCTGCCCGGCCGGCAAGCGGGACCCGCTCCGTTTCGCCGACCACGTCGAGGGCACGCATCGATCTATCGCCGCGATGTTGAGAGCGGCCGGCGCGGCCTTCCCCGGCGCGCACTGGGACATGGGCGGCCCGAACTGGCTCGAGCGCGAGCACGGCACGATCGTCCTCAACGATCCGATTTCTCGACTGACACCCTGACCCGAGGCCACCATGCCGTTGATCACCCGCGCGCATCTCGCCGTCCTCGCGCCGCACGCGGCCGCGCACATCGTTGCCGCCATCGTCGACCACGCCGACGAGGTGCTGCCGCGCTACGGCCTCGCGACCACAACCCGGTTGCCCGACTTCATGGCGCACATACTGGTCGAGAGCGCCTACCTCACGCGAACCGACGAAAACCTGTCCTACACGGCAGAGCGGCTGCACGCCGTCTGGCCGACGCGCTTTCCGACAGTGGCCGGTGCCGAACCCTTCGCCCACAACCCGCAGGCCTTGGCCAACAAGGTCTACGGCGGCCGTATGGGCAACGCAGGCCCGGACGACGGCTGGCTCAATCGCGGCCAGGGTCTGCTTCAGACCACCGGCCACGACAACATCGCCCGGCTCGCGGCGCAAATGAAAATCGCCTTCGAAGCGGCCCGGACCATGCTGACCAGCGATGCCTGTGAATAGGCGTGGAATAAGGACCCCATTTTCGGGGATTTAGGCGTCCAAACGGGACCCCTCGGAAGACGGGTCCACAGTGGCTTCCATGGTTTATGGAGGCCGAGTTTAGGATGCTGATCGTGGAAACGATTGCGAAGATCCGCCGAGCGTTCTTCGTTCAAGGCAAGTCGATCAAGTCCATTTGTCGAGATTTACGAGTGTCGCGGACAGTGGTCCGCAAAGTGATCCGCTCGGATACGACCGAGTTTCGTTATGAGCGTGAGAACCAGCCCTTTCCAAAGATCGGTCCGGTTCGGGAACGGCTCGACGAGTTACTTCTATCCAATGCCGGCAAATCTTCGCGCGAGCGGTTGACGCTGACCCGGATCTACGAGGAGGCGCGAGCTCTTGGTTATGAAGGCGGATATGATGCCGTCCGCCGCTATGCCAACAGTTGGGCCGAGGAGCGCGGTGCTGCGACGGCCCAGGCCTATGTGCCGCTGATCTTCGATCCGGGCGAAGCCTATCAGTTCGACTGGAGCCACGAGATCGTGCTGATCAACGGCACGACTGTGACCGTGAAGGTGGCGCATGTCCGCCTCTGCCATAGCCGCATGTTGTTCGTGCGGGCGGAGCCTGCCAGAGGCTCCGCTCAGCGAAGCTGAGGGGAGTGATGGGGTGGACGCCCCCTGACGGCATCGGTTGTGCCAGGATGGAAGGTGTTGATCGATCATCACTCACAAGGAGGCGTCCGTGGATCAGGCTATCACGATCGGATTGGATCTCGCCAAGCAGGTTTTTCAGGCACACGGCGCCGATGCGGCCGGCCGCGTTCTGTTCCGCAAGCGGCTCTCACGCTCCAAGCTGCTGGCCTTTTTTGCCGGGCAGCCGCCGTGCACCGTCGCCATGGAGGCC
This sequence comes from Lichenihabitans sp., assembly GCA_965277115.1. Classification (GTDB taxonomy): domain Bacteria; phylum Pseudomonadota; class Alphaproteobacteria; order Rhizobiales; family Beijerinckiaceae; genus Lichenihabitans. The sequence continues at coordinate 162,927 of CBDIBY010000011.1, forward strand.
TGTGCCGGTGCGCACCACTGGGGTCGGGAAATCGCGCGCCTCGGCCATGCCGTGCGGCTGATCCCACCGGCCTACGTGAAGCCGTTCGTCAAGCGACAGAAGAACGACGCGGCTGATGCCGAGGCGATCTGCGAAGCGGCGGGGCGCCCGACCATGCGGTTCGTGCCGGTCAAGAGCGAAGAAAGCCAGGCGAGTGGGGTGCTGTTTCGGGCCCGCGACCTCTTGGTTGGGCAGCGCACGCAGTGCATCAACGCCCTGCGTGGCCACTTGGCCGAGTACGGTCACATCTTCCCCAAGGGGATCACCCAGGCCGATCAAGTGATGGCCAGCATTGAGAGCCCGGATACGCGTCTGCCCGAGGCGGCGCGAACCGTGCTCAAGGTGTTGGTCTCGACGTTTCGGACGCTCACGATCCAGATCAAGGACCTCGACGCGGAGATCGGCCGGCGCGCCAAGGCAGACCCGGTCGCGCGGCGCCTGATGACGATTCCCGGCATTGGCCCAATCGCCGCCACGGCGATCACGGCGCTCGTGCCGGCGGCCGAAAGCTTCAAATGCGGCCGAGACTTCGCAGCATGGCTCGGGTTGACACCGTTGCAGCGATCGACCGGTGGCAAGCAAAAGCTCGGCGTTGATCCTCCCCTGGTTTCACGGACACCTCTGATACGCTCCGAGCGGGCGAGGATGGTGTTTGATGGCGAAGACGAGACGAGAGTTCACGCCCGAGTTCAAGCGAGAGGCGGTCGCGCTTTTGGAGGCGAGCGGCCGGCCGCAGATGCAGATCGCGGCCGAACTCGGGATCCAGCCCTCCATGTTGAGACAATGGCGCACGAGCGTGAACGGGACTGCCTCACGTCTGCGTCCGGCAGGATCGCTACCAACCGTGCCAACGAGCCCTGTCGCGTTCCCATCCGATCAGGCGGCCGAGATTGCCCGCCTCCGTCGTGAGCTCGACCGGACCCGGATGGAGCGCGATGTCCTAAAAAAAGCGATCGGCATCTTCGCGGAGATGCCGAAGTGACGTTCTCCTTCATCGAGCAGCATGCGCGCACCTGGCCGGTGCGTCTCATGTGCCGCGTGCTCGAAGTTTCTCCCAGTGGGTACTACGGCTGGCGGTCTCGTCCCGAGAGCGCCCGGGCAGCTGCGAACCGTCAGCTCCTTGCGGATGTCCGCCGGATCCATGCCGGCCACCATGGCCGTTACGGATCGCCTCGCGTGCATGCCGCGCTGCGGGCCGAAGGACGGTCGGCCAGCCGCGGTCGGGTCGAGCGGCTCATGCACAGCTACGGCATCCGCGCTCTCGCCGGCCGACGGTTCCGGCCGTGCACGACCGACAGCCGCCACGATCTGCCGATCGCCCCCAATCTCCTGAAGCAGGATTTCTCGGCCTCGGTGCCGAATACGGTCTGGCTCGCCGATATCACCTATCTGCCGACAGGCGAGGGCTGGCTTTACCTCGCGGCGGTGCTCGACCTTGCCACGCGCAAGGTGGTCGGCTGGTCCATGCGCGATCACATGCGCACCGAACTGACGAGCGCCGCCCTTATGATGGCCCACCAACGGCAGAGACCGGCGGCCGGTCTCGTCTGCCACTCGGATCGCGGCAGCCAATATGCCGCTGAGGCCTACCGTAAGCAGCTCGCCGGCATGAAGGCGGTCTCGTCGATGAGCCGCACTGCGTGTTGCTACGACAATGCTCCCATGGAGAGCTTCTTCCATACCCTGAAGGTCGAACTCGTCCACCAGCGCCGATGGGCGACCCGAGACGAGGCCCGACGCGACCTGTTCGCCTACATCGAAGGCTACTATAATCGGCAACGTATCCACTCGGCTCTCGGCTATATCACGCCGGAACAGGCCGAGCGGACAGCGACCTAACCCCCGTGTCCGCGAAACCGGGGGAGGATCAGCGCCGTGTCGTTACGCGGAGAGCGGACGATCCGCCGTCTGCTCATTCTCGGCGCTAGCGCTGTAGTCCGACATGCCGCGATGCGCAAGGAAGCGACCGGAACCTGGCTCGGCCAGATGCTCGGGCGCAAGCCGAAGATGTTGGTCACCGTGGCCTTGGCCAACAAGACCGCCCGTGTTGTGTGGGCGCTCTTAGTCAAGGGCGGGACCTACAAGGCTCCGGTAGCGGCGGCGTAAGCCAGCCGCTACCGAGAAGGCGGAGGAGAGCGGAAGGAGCGTATGGCGCAACGGTCGGTGAGACGGGGCTGGGATATCCAGGGCCTGCCACAGTGCCTCGAGCACGCTGGAGTGATAGGAACCCGGTCCGCGAACTCCCATACAGGCCGGCGGCAGCTCGCTGTCGCAATCGAGGCCGGACAGATGGCAGCATCCGACCACGCGTTCGTGCAATTCCAACGTTTTTCCTTGCCAAGCAGGGGGCGTCCACAGATGGCAGGCGGAGGGCTATCCTGGCGAAAGCCAGGAGATGGTATTCGACGCCCACGACCGGGCCTTCGCCTTCTTCAAGGGTGCCTGCAGGCGCGGCATCTACGACAACATGAAGACGGCGGTCGAGACGATTCTCGTCGGCAAGGAGCGCGCCTACAATCGCCGTTTCCTGCAAATGTGCGGTCACTACCTCGTCGACCCCGTCGCCTGCACGCCGGCCTCGGGTTGGGAAAAGGGTCAGGTCGAAAACCAGGTCGGTCTGGTGCGGGAGCGCTTCTTCACGCCACGCCTGCGCGTCAAGAGCTACGACGAGTTGAACGGGTGGCTGCTCGATCACTGTGTCGCCTACGCCAAGGCGCATCCCCATCCCGAGTTCAAGGACAAGACGGTTTGGCAGGCCTTCGAGGCGGAGCGGCCGAGCCTGGTGTCCTACGGCGTCAGGTTCGATGGCTTCCATGCGGTGCCGGCGTCCGTGTCGAAGACCTGCCTGGTGCGGTTCGACAACAACAAATACTCGGACGCCGCCAGCGCGATCGGCCGCCCGGTCGAGGTGAGAGCCTATGCGGAACGGATCGAGTTGCGTCAGAATGGCCGGATCGTCGGCGACCATCCCCGGTGTTTCGGTCGCAACGAGACAATCTTCGATGCTTGGCATTACGTTCCCGTGCTGGCCCGCAAGCCGGGCGCCTTGCGCAACGGAGCGCCGTTCAAGGATTGGGTGCTGCCGGCCGGTCTCGACCGGGTCAGACGCAAGCTTGCCGGCGTCGATGATGGTGATCGGCAGATGGTGGCGATCCTGTCGGCCGTGATGAGCGATGGGCTCTCCGCGGTCGAGGCCGCTTGCCGCGAAGCGCTGAGGGAGAACGTCCACTCCGCCGATGTGATCATCAACATCCTGGCCCGACAGCGTGAGCCTGCGGCCGCCATCACCATCATGACCCCAGAGGCGCTGCGCCTGCAGCACGAGCCTGCCGCAGACTGCCCCTCCGCCTGCAACTCCACCCGGCTTCGCCGCGCGGAGCCTCTTGCAGGCTCCGCCCGCTACGACAGCCTGAGAAGGACGATGTGATGGAGCGTTCCGAGATCCTGGCCACCATGGTCGACCTGAAGCTCTATGGCATGAAGGCCGCCTTCGACGAGATCATCACCACGGCGGTGAAGCGACAACACGAGCCGCAGCGCATCGTCGGCGACCTGCTGCAAGCCGAGATCGCCGAAAAGCAGGCACGCTCGATCAAGTATCAGATCACCATCGCCAAGCTGCCGCTCGCCAAGGACCTCGAGGACTTCCGCTTCGCCGCCACGCCCATCAACGAGACGCTCGTGCGCGACCTCACCGGCGGTGAGTTCCTGGCCCATGAGCGCAACGTCGTGCTGGTCGGCGGAACCGGTACCGGCAAGACCCACCTCGCCAGCGCAATCGCACGGGCCTGCATCCGCAACGGCGCCCGCGGCCGCTTCTTCAACGTCGTCGACCTCGTGAACCGGCTCGAGGCCGAAGGACGGGCGGGACGTCAGGGCCGCATGGCCGACTACCTGTCTCGCATGGACTTCATCGTGCTCGACGAACTCGGTTATCTGCCCTTCGCCCAGTCCGGCGGTCAGCTCCTGTTCCACCTGATCAGCCGCCTCTACGAGCAGACCTCGGTCATCGTCACCACCAACCTGGCCTTCGGCGAATGGCCCAACGTGTTCGCCGGCGACGCCAAGATGACCACGGCGCTCCTCGACCGACTGACGCACCACTGTGAGATCGTCGAGACCGGCAACGAAAGCTGGCGCTTCAAAAACCGAGCCTGACCCCGCCGCACGCGCCCGGCTGCGCAACCCCGACCAGCTTCGCCGGGCGCGCGCTCACGCCTCGGCTCGCCCAAAAGGGGGTCCTTTTTCAACGCCGATCCCGGGTCCCTTTTCAACGCTGTTTGACATGTCTCGGGCCGCGCGCGGCATCGAAAGCTGGTACGAAGGGCAAGACTCTTGGCATTATCCTAGGGTTGCGCGTTTCTGGACGAGATCGGGCAAGGATGGGAGCGCGATCACGTCGGACGCGGCCAACTACCTATCTCCGAGAGAGCCCTCAGAACCAGATCCTGCACCAAGAGCACCGGCAGCATGGTATCGAGGGTACGCGTCGGGCGTGACCACCGCGGCAGGATGGCCGACGTGAACCGGATGCGCGCCTCTCCATCTGCGCCGACACGGTCCCGAGTCTTGGGGCGCGACATCGCGACGGCGCCGATCCCAGTTTGGATCGGACGCTCGCGACGATGACCATGGCTCACGAGCCGGGCTCGGCCATGGACACTCCCCTCGAGTCAAAATCGCGCCAAGCCGGATAGCAAAAAATGACATTGCCGCCCCGGGGTTTCGCCCCTGTCACCGCGAATGGTCGGAGTGGCGGGATTCGAACCCACGACCCCTAGTCCCCCAGACTAGTGCGCTAACCGGGCTGCGCTACACTCCGACGCCGCTTGGGCCTCGGCGTTGTAGGCATTTTGCCGGCGCGCCGCAAGCGTCATCGGCGTCGGGCACAGTACAATCGGGTGAAGCGTTGGGCCGACACAGGATCGGATGGCTGAATCTGTCTTGTTTCTCTGATTGGGGAGGAAGCACGATGATAGCCGAAGCGACAGCGAACCTCGATGCACTTGGCGGAATTGTCGTTTTCCCAGGCTTCCTCAAGGATTGGAGGATCCGCACCCGCGCGGTAAGGTCATGTATCCGCTCGACGAAATCCTGTTGGTGTGCCTGCGGGCCGTGCTCGCAGGAGCCGAGATTTTCGTCGACATCGCGTTTTCGGCGAGAATAAGCTGGCGCTATTGCGTCGGTTCCGACCGTTCCGCGATGGCACGCCCGCGCACGACCACCTTAGCGACATTCTGGCCCCGCTCGATGCCAAGCAGTTCCAGCCCTGCTTCGTCGCCTGGGTGAGTTCGATCACCGGAGCGCCGCCCGATGTGATCGCCATCGACGGCAAGACGGTGCGTCGATCCTACCAGAGCTATGCGGGAAATTGGGTGACGACGGTCTGAAGAAGATCCCTTATCATTGGACGCGGGACGCGAGTCCGCCACTCCGGAGCAATCCTTCAAGGATTTCGGCGGCGTGGCTGCACTGAGTCCGCGATACGTCGAGGTGCGTCGTGACCCGGATGGTTCGTGGACCGAACTGGGAGATCAGGACTCCATTCTCCCGGGCCTTCTCGACAAGTGTCGGAGCCGGCATAGAGCCGGCCGGGATGCGGAACATGACGATGTTCGTCTGCACGGTCGCCAAGTCGAGCTCGATGCCCGGAGCCCGCATGAGCCTATGGGCGATTGCCTTGGCGTTTTCGTGATCCTCCGACAGCCGCGCAACATTATGCTCCAGGGCATAAACCCCAGCCGCCGCCAGAATACCGGCCTGCCGCATGGCGCCTCCATACATGCGCCGGGCGCGCCGCGCGGCAACTATATCCTTGGTCGAGCCGGCGAGCACGCTGCCGACCGGACAACCAAGCCCTTTCGACAGAGCGATCGACAGCATGCGAAACGGGGCCGCAAGTGTCGCGACGCAGATACCGCTGGCGCAAGATGCGTTGAAGAGGCGCGCTCCATCGAGGTAGGTCGCTATGTTGCGCTGGTCGGCTGCCGCACAGATCTCGACAGCGTCCGACTGTGGGAAAACAACCCCTCCTCCCCGATTGTGCGTGTTCTCGACGACGACCATTCCGGTGGGCGGGAAGACGACGTGCCCCTTGGGCTTGCAGGCCGCGAGGAAATCGTCCGCCGTAAACAATCCACTGGTGCCAATTGCGTTGAGCTGAACACCGGCGAGTGCGGCTGCCGAACCGGCCTCGTGCCAGAGAACATGCGCTTCGCCACCGACTACGACCTCGTCTCCCGGACTGGCCAGGACTTTAAGCGCGAGCTGATTGGCCAGCGTTCCGCTTGCAAGGAATATGGAAGCCTCCTTGCCGAGCAGATCTGCGATCCGCGCCTCGAGTTCGTTAACCGATGGGTCTTCGCCATATTGATCGTCGCCGACCGGAGCGTGGGCCATCGCTTCGCGCATCGGCGCGGACGGCCGCGTGACCGTGTCCGACCGCAAGTCGATCGAAGTCTTGTCTTTTAAGCTCATTGCGAATTGCTCGTCTATCTGCCGTGCAAGCGGCCAAGGAAGGTCGTGAGCCTGTCGGAGCGCAAGCCGCCGAAAATCGTCTCGGGAGCCCCCTCCGCAGCGATTTTGCCGACGTCCATGAAGACAACGCGACTGGCGGTGTCGCGCACGAACTGCATTTCATGACTGACCAGCACCATTGTAATGCCGGCATCGGCGAGATCGCGGACGACGCGCAGCACCTCGCCGACCAGCTCCGGGTCGAGGGCCGAAGTAATCTCATCGAGAAGAAGTAACTTCGGCTCCATTGCGACCGCACGCGCGATGGCGACCCGCTGCTGCTGACCGCCCGAAAGCTGATACGGATGCAGCTTCGCTTTCTCGGCCAGCCCGACACGGGTGAGCCATCTCATGGCCCGCTCGCGACTTTCCTCGGCAGAAAGACCCCTCACTTTGCGCAGCCCGAGCAGCACGTTCTGCTCGGCGGTCAGATGGGGAAACAGGTTGAAGTTCTGGAACACCATGCCGATGTCGGCACGTTGGCGTGCGATGACGGCTTCTCCCAAGCGTCTGCGCCGTCCCCCTACAATGGAATAGCCGATGCTTTCGCCGTCGACTTCGATGCTCCCGCCTTCGGAGTCCTCCAGGAGATTGATGCAGCGCAAGAACGTCGTCTTGCCCGAACCGCTGGAGCCGATCAGCGCCAATACTTCGCCCTTGGCGACCTCCAGAGATATGCCCTTGAGCACCTCTAGGTCGCCGAAGAGCTTGCGCAGGTCCCTGACTTTCAGAACGGGCCCATTTGCAGGGCGACCCTGGCTGGCGTCGGTCATTGGTCAGGATCTCGCGTAGGAGGCGTGGCGCTCCAGATAGGCGCCGAACTGGCTGATGGTGAAGTTGATCGCGATGTAGATCCCCCACGCCAGTAGATAGAACGGAACAACCTCATAGGTTGTGGCGATGACCTGCTGGGTGGCGAGCAGCAGGTCACCGACGCCGATGATGGCGAGCAGAGAGGAAGCCTTGACCATCTCGACGGCGGCGTTGACCCATGGGCCGGCCATGCGTCGCAGGGCCTGCGGCAGGATCACGTAGAACAGGCAGCGCGCCGGCGTCAGCCCGATGGCCTTGGCGGCCTCGGTCTGGCCGACCGGTATCGAGCCGAGCGCGCCGCGCACGATCTCCGCCACATGGGCGGTGCAGAAGCTGGAGAGGGCCACGATTCCCGCGGTCGTCGCAGAAATCTGGATCGTCAGCAAAGACGTCCCGTAGTAACAGGCGAGAATGAGAACCAGGAAGGGAATGCCGCGCAAAGTATCCACATAGACCCGCATTCCGAGCCGGATCCAATAGGGACCGTAGCGAAGGAGCAGCCCACCGGCGAAGCCGGCGACCGTGCCGATCAGAATAGCGATACTGGCGACTTCGAGCGTGACCAGCAGGCCTTGGAGAAGCGAAAAGCGAGCAACCCAGGCCATATGCCAGAAAGACGAAGCCTCGGGCATGTCCTATCGCTCCTCACCGTATGACCGAGTAGTGGCGTTCGGCACGCCGGAGCAGGCCGGCGATGCTGTAGCAGGCGGCCAGATACAGGACGCTTGCGACAAGCCACACCTCCAAGACTCGAAACGTGTATGTATTGATCTCACGCGCCTCGAACGTAAGTTCGGGGATCGCAATCGCGGTTGCCAGCGAAGTGTCCTTGAACAGGGAAATGAAGTTGTTGCTCAGGGACGGTAAGATAATCCGGAAAGTGACGGGCAGAATCACGTACAGCTTTTGCTGTATCGGCTTTAGGCCGATGGCCTTCGCGGCATCCACATAGTTTCGAGAAACGGAGATCAGGCCCGAGCGGAAAATCTCCGACAGATACCCGCCGGCGTAGAGCGAGAGGGCCAGAATGAAAGAGGTGTATTTCCCGAGCGCGAAAATCCCGAGCTCCGGAAGCCCAAAATAGACGAAGAAGATCAGGATCAAGATCGGCGAGTTGCGCATGATCTCGACGTATAACCAGGCCACGAGAGCCAGGAGGCGCCAATGCGACAGCCGCGCAAAGGCGCAAACAAGACCGATACCCACGCCGAGTGCCAGCGAAACGAGCGCCAGACCCAACCCCAGCAGCAGCCCTTCGAGCAGCTTGTCGAAATTCTGCCAAACCGGCGCGAAGTTGAATTGATATCGCATGCACGGGGTCTCGCGCTAGCTTCGTCCGCGTCGATGGGGCAGGCGGGCTTGCCGTTTCCGACCTTTCGTCAGTCCGGACGCGCGCGTGTATCAGGCCTTTCCAGGCGGCGCGTATTCCATCGGGAAGCCTACCGTGGGCATCGGTAGGTCCTGGCCGAACCACTTCTTGAAAGACGCCTGATAGCTCGGAAATTCGATGCCGGTCATGGCATCGTGAAGCACTGTGTTGACGTAGTTCAGCCAAACCTGCTCGCCTGGCTGAACCGCCGCCGAGTACATGTTCGGCATCCACGAGTAACCTGCGGTCTTATAGCGGCCGGGGACCTTGGCCATGAGCCAGCGGACCGCGGACTGATCGTGCATCTGGGCATCGACCCGCTTCGAGTTGACGGCCTGCAGGCAGGCAGCTTCGCTGTCGAACTGATCGACGGTCGCCTGTGGCAACGGAATGTGCACCCAGTCCTCGATGTAGACGTTGTGCAATCCGGCGACATGCACATTCGCGCCCGCGGCGCGCATGTCGTCGATCGTATTGTACTTGCTGTCCGCCAGCATGAACAACGTCACGCCCTCGCGGTAGTAGGGGATTGTGAACGCCACCTGCTGGGCCCGCCCCGCCGTCACGGTCAGGAACTGGAAGACGATGTCGACCTTGGCGGTGACGAGAGAGGGTATCCGCGCGTCGGCGTCCTGTCGCACGAACTCCACCTTCGACGGATCGTTGAAGAGACCCTTGGCCACCAGACGGGCCATGTCGATGTCCATACCGACCAGCGCCCCGCTTTCATCTTCGAAATGCCACGGCGGGTTCGTGCTGCCGGTCCCTACGACCAGCTTGCCACGGCCGAGCACGTCTTGGAGTTTGCCTGTGCCGCTGGCCTGGGCCCGCACCGGGGTTGCCGACGCACCGAGAGCCAAAGCGGAGCCGGCGACGGCCGACATCGCCATCAGGTTGCGCCGGCTGACGGCGGCCGGGTGATCGATATGATCCTCGCTCAACGAAACCTCCTTGTCGATGTGGCAGGGCTTGCATCCTGTTTTTCGTCACTTTACTGAATGCCTCTCGCGTGTCAATGACAGTATGACCTTTGATACCAATTCCGTACACTCGCTGAGGAGAGCCTTCCGGTTCTCGCCACGGCGGTATTGAGCGATTCAGACCATGGATTTGCAGCCGATTGCCCGTCCGCGGGTGTCAGACGAGGTGGTACGGCGCCTGTCCGACGCCATCCGCACAGGCGTCTATGCGCCGGGTGACTATCTCCCCTCGGAACGCGATCTCATGAAAGCCTTCGCGGTCGGGCGCCCAGCCGTCCGGGAAGCGCTCCTGACGCTCCGCAGGTTAGGTCTGGTGACCGTCCATAGCGGCACCCGAAGCCAGGTCTCCAAGCCGGACGGCAAGGTCGTCCTGTCGGGCCTCTCCGAAATCATGCGCCATCTCCTGACCGAAGAGGACAGCATCCGCCAACTGCAGAACCTGCGCGTGATGTTCGAGGCTGCGCTGGTGCGGGAAGCCGCGACCTATGCGACGGCCCAGGACATCCGTGAGTTGAAGCGGGCGCTCGATCTCAATCGTGAGGCACTTGGGCACGGCGAAAAGTTCATCCGCGCGGACATCGGCTTCCACTTCGCGCTGGCCAAGCGAACGCGCAATCCGATGATCGTCCAGATCCACGATGCCATGGTGGAATGGTTGCGCGATCAGCGGGTCGTGACGCTCACCATTATGGGCCTCGACCAGATTTCCTACCGGGAGCACGAAAAGATCTATGAGGCGGTGGCGGCGCGCGACCCCTGCAAGGCGGAAGAACTGATGCGCCATCACCTGGAAAGCGTGACCCGAAACTACTGGCAGGTACGAGGCAACCGGCGCTGACGAATTGTCCGGTGCCCTCATCCCGTCCGGGTTTTGGACGATGTTGTCGTCCAGTCCGACGGGTTTCGTAGCGGAGGTCTCCGATGAAAGTTGTCGTGATTGGCGCAGGCATTTCGGGAGTGACGACGGCCTATTTCCTCTCGCGGGCCGGCTGCGAGGTGACGGTCGTCGAACGAGAGCGCGGCGCAGCCAACTCGACGAGCTTCGCCAATGGCGGTGTCGTCGGCGGTACGCAGGTCGACCCGTGGGCGCAACCGGGTCTTCCTCTCAAGCTGCTCGGCTGGCTTGGTCGCGAGAACGCCCCGGTCCTGGTGCGGCTGAGGGAAATACCGAACGCAATGGACTGGGGGCGCCGTTTTCTGGCCAATTGCACGGTCGGCGCGGTCAATGAGACGGTAAAGAATAACGTCCGCTTGACCCTTTTCAGCCTCAAGATGTTCGCCGAATTGCGCGAAGCCGAAGCGATGAGTGGCGTGGAATACGATCTTTCCCGCAAGGGCGCCTTTAAGCTCTACTTCACGCCGGAGGCCTTCGAACATGCCTGTCGTTCAGTGGAAACGCTGAGAGCGTCCGGGGTCGAGGCCCAGGCGATCAGCGGAACGAGCGCTGCCGAGCTCGAACCCGCCCTATGGCCCGTCGTAGGCCGGCTCGCCGGTGTCATCGCCTATCCGAACGAGGAGATAGGCGATTGCCGCAAGTTCACCCAGTGGCTGGCGGAGCGTTGCACGGCAGCGGGGGTCCGGTTTCTTTATGACACCGAAGTATCGCGGTTGCGCGTGGAAGGAGGATACGTGGCGGCGGCCGTGACGTCCAAGGGCGACGTGGAGGCAGACAATTTCGTTGCCGCCCAAGCGAGCCATACTCCAGGATTGCTGCGTCCCCTCAACGTCAGGTTGCCTGTCATACCGGTTAAAGGGGTCAGCATTACTGTGCCCGCCCGACCTTGGAAGGACGCCGTGCAGTCGGCCATCATGGATCATTCACGATTGTTCGGGCTGATTCGCATCGGTGAACGGCTGCGCATCTCGGGGTCGGCCGAAATCACCGGCTTCAACTCGGTTCCCTCGCGAGCTCGCTGCCAGGCCTTGATCGAAAGCGTGCTGCAGATCTTTCCCGACTTCGCGGCATGCCTCGCCGCCGGAGAGCCTCTGCTATGGGCGGGCCTTAGGGGCAATACTCCGGACGGCGCCCCCGTTCTCGGCAGAACGCCGATTGCCAATCTCTTCGTCAACGTCGGTCACGGCCCACAAGGATGGTCGACCTCCTGCGGCGCCGCAAAGCTCGTCGCAGCTGTGGTAACGGGTGCGGAGCCTGAGATCGCGATGCGCGGGCTTGAGATTACACGCTTCAACTAGGGCATGATCGGCTGCTGCCGATCTGCTCCAGCATTAAAAGAGCGAGCACGTTCATCGGTTTAGGATCGCGAAGCGATTCAACCTAAACCGACCTCGTCGAATTCGAGAAAATGCCGGGTGGCGAGGTGGGCGTCGAACGCCGCCCGGTCGGCATAGATCTCGTAAAGCGCGACCTCACCCGGCAGCGCCAGCGTCACCGCGAGGCCGAACACCTCCAGCTCGTCGATGATGGCGCCTTGATCGGGGTCGGGCTGAACTACGAGGGGGACAGTCATGTCGGCGCTGACCACCGGCGCCGCATCGCCGCCACAGCAGCGCGAATAGACTGTGCCGCGATTGGTCTGGTTATGATCGGGCTGAAGGTGGGCGCTGACCGCAATCATCGCGATCTCGTCAGGTTGGAGCAGCTTCAGCCGGCAGATGCGGTAACTCTTCGAACCGTCCGAGACGTCCAAGGCACGGGGAGGATCGCGGACGCGCAAAGGCAGCTCGGAAACGCCCTGCCCTCGCTGCTCGCCGAGATCCTTGCTCGCGAGATCCGCGGCCAATTGCTCGGGCATGTGCGCGAAGCCGAGCCACCGCGCCTCGTGGTCGCAGCCGCCGTGAAACCCCCACCTGCGACAAAGCGCGTCAGTCGCGTGCCCGCTCGCTACCTCGCCTTGCGCGGCGACCATGAGGCACACCCGGGGACCGGCCGAGGCTATGGTGCCGCAGGTCGCGCAGCCGGAGTTGTCGCCGCAGAGTGACTAGGTTCGAAGATAGTTCCGCCAGCCCGAAGGACCGAAATTTCTAAGCCGGACTATGAAGCCTGGCCCTGGCGCGTGCTCGACCCCCCAGTGGGGTGCGCTCCCGGAAGAGACTTCTTCGGCCCGAATTTGGAAGGGTCGGACCTGCCGCATCGCGAGGGAGCCCCAGGCTCCCGGACAGCGATCGGCCGATCAGCGGCTCCGCCCATCCGCGGTAGATCCCATCCGCTTATCGGGCAGGAGTTGGGCATGGCACGGCGACTTTCACCGGTTTCAACCGTAAGCCATTGATTTTATTGGCGCGCCCAAGGGGAATCGAACCCCTGTTTTCGCCGTGAAAGGGCGACGTCCTGGACCGCTAGACGATGGGCGCACAGGGAGAGAGCTCAGAGAGCTCGCAACAACCCGAAGTCTCAAGCTTATACGGAAGGCGGCCGGAGCGCGCAAGCCGACCTCGCGTCCGGCCTCGAATTCCAAAGCCGGCAGCCTTGATGGATGAGGCGGCAGCCTACGTCATATTCTTCGTGATCTTCTCCAAGACCCGTTGGCCGAAGCTTCATTCGACCATTCCGATCGACCGATTGAACAAGGAGCCTCCCTCGCGCGAGGCAACCTGACTATAGTCCCATCCGAACAGACAATTCCGGAGCTCGCGAAGCGAGAACCCGGAACCCAAGGCTGCGTATTTCAGACCATCGTGGGCGCGGATTTCACGGGATCATGGGCAGTGATTTCAGAGCATCACGGGCACCCGCTTTAGCGGGGTGACGAAGCCTCGACCGACAGTCTGACCGGGTACTCAGACCCTCGTCTTTGATGACGAGGGGACCTGATGCCGACCGAGAGATTGTCGATGCGCCGAATACGCGACCTGCTGCGTCTAAAGCATGAGAACGGCCTGAGCAGCCGTGTGATCGCGACCTCGCTGGGGCTGAGCAAGGGGGCCGTGGGCGACTATTTGCGTCGGGCGCAAGCGGCCGGTGTCAGGTGGCCGCTGGACGAAGAGATGACCGACACGGGGCTGGAGAGGCTACTGTTTCCCACGGCGTCCGATGTCATGGCGGTGGGCCGGCACGAACCGGACTGGGCCAAGGTCGACCAGGAGCTGCGTCGTAAGGGTGTCACCCGGATGCTGCTTTGGCAGGAGTACCGGGCCGAACACCCGGATGGCTATGGCTACACCTGGTTTTGCGTGCACTTCGAGGCCTGGAAGGGTCGGGCCTCGCCGACGATGCGCCAGAGCCATGCCGCCGGCGAGAAGGTGTTCGTGGACTTTGCGGGCGACACGATCGACGTGATCAATCCTGTGACCGGGGTGGTGCAGCCGATGAAGCTGTTCGTCGCCGCGCTCGGCGCATCGAGCTACATCTACGCCGAAGCTCGTGCCAGTGAGGGGCTGGCCGATTGGATCGGTTGCCATGTCGGCCTGTTCGCCTTCCTGGGCGGCGTGACGGCGATGATCGTCTGCGACAACCTGAAGGCGGCCGTCACCAACCCGGACCGCTACGATCCGGGGATCAACCGCTCCTACCAGGAGATGGCCCGCCATTACGGGACCATCGTGTGTCCGGCCCGGCCCTACAAACCCCGCGACAAGGCCAAGGTGGAGCAATCGGTGCTGCTGGTCGAGCGCTGGGTGCTGGCGCGGTTGCGCAACACGCAATTCTTCAGCCTGGCCGAACTCAACGTGGCAGTCGCCGCCCTGACGGCCGACCTCAACGCCCGCATGATGCGCGGCTATGGCGCCAGCCGCGCCGAGCTGTTCGCGGCCGTGGATGCGCCGGCGCTGAAGCCCTTGCCGGCAGAGCCCTACGCCTTCGCCACCTGGAAGCGCTGCCGGGTCGCACCCGATTATCACGTCGAAGTCGAGGGCTGCTGGTACTCGATTCCCTATCGGCTGATTCGCCAGCTCGTCGATGTGCGCGTCACCGAGCGGACCATCGAGGCCTTCCACAAGGGCGAGAGAGTCGCCAGCCACGCCAAGTCTCCGGGACGGCGCAGCCACATCACCATCGCCGATCATATGCCGAGCGCCCACAAGCGCCATGCGTCCTGGACGCCGGCGCGGATCACAGCCTTTGCCGAGAAGATCGGTCCGGCCACCGCCGCGCTGATCCAGGCGATTATGATCGACCGCCCCCACCCGGAGCAGGGCTTCCGCACCTGCCTGGGGATCCTGTCCCTGGAAAAGATCTACGGCCAGGCCCGCCTGGAGGCGGCCTGCCAGCGTGGCGAACTGATCAAAGCCAGATCCGTCGGGTCGATCCGCTCAATCCTCAAGACCGGCCTCGATCGCGCCTTCCTCGATCCAGCCCCCGAGCCCGAACCCCTGCGCCACGGCAACATCCGTGGCCGCAGCTATTTCCACTAACCGTTCACCACCAGGAGACCCGATGCTCACTCATCCCACTCACGAACGGCTAATCGCGCTCGGACTGCCCGGCATGGCCAAGTCCTTCCAGGACCAGCGATCCGCGCCTGATCTGGCCGCCCTGTCTTTCGAGGAGCGCGTCGGCATCATGGCCGACCGGGAGGCCGCCGAACGCGACACCAAGCGCGTGGCGACGCGTCTCAAGTTCGCGTCCCTGCGCCAGGACGCCTGTGTAGAGGATATCGACCTTCGCACACCCCGCGGCCTCGATCGCGCACTGCTGGCCAGGCTCGTCGCCGGCGACTGGATCGACCGGCATCAGAACCTGTTGATCAGTGGGCCGACCGGCATCGGGAAAAGTTGGCTTGGGTGCGCTCTCGGGCACAAGGCCTGTCGCGACGGCCGCTCCGTCCTCTACCAGCGCGCGCCGCGGCTGTTCGAAGCTCTGGCGCTGGCGCGCGGTGACGGCCGCCACGCCCGCATGCTCAAGGGCCTCGCCCGCCTCGATCTGCTCATCCTCGATGATTGGGGGCTGTCGGTTCTCAATCACAGCCAGCGCCTGGATCTCCTCGAAATTCTCGAGGACCGAAACGGGCACGGATCCACTCTCGTCACCAGCCAGGTTCCGATCGATCAGTGGCACGAGGTCATCGGCGACCCTACCCTGGCCGACGCCATCCTTGATCGTCTTGTCCACAACGCCCACCGCCTCGCCATGACCGGAGAAAGCATGCGCAAGATGACCGGCAAACGATCCCTTGACGCGAGCCGAAACGCCTGACCCCATAGCCACCGTCGGTCAGGTTTCACACTGCCCATGATCGCGCGAAATCGCTGCCCACCATGGCGTGAAATTACTGCCCACGATCCGCGAAATCCGCACCCAAGGCCACGGTTGAACGAGGCAAGACTGCGGCATCGCCGCGCCCCTCCGGCCTCACCAGGGTCATGGGTTCCGGGCTCTCGCTTGTGGCGAGCCCCGGAATTGTCTGTTGGTGGAGGTGTAGGCTGAGGCTGTCTCGCGCCAGCGCGGCGCCGATGGCCCGGCCGATGCCGGGCCCCGGTGACGAGGGCCACGGGCCGCCTCATGCGCGAAGCTCCGTGCGGCGGATATGGTCGGCGGTCCGCAGCGCCAGGGCCGCCACCGTCAGCGAGGGGTTGACGGCGGCGGAGGTCACGAGGGTCGAGGCGTCTGCCACGAAGAGATTCGGATGCGCAAAGGCCCGGCCGTGAGGGTCGAGCGGGGCCGAGGTCGAATCCGCGCCGATGCGGATCGTGCCGCATTGATGGGACGGCGTCTTGCGGTCGAAGAGATGCGACAGCACGACGGGGAAGCCCGCAGCTCGCAGCGATCGCTTCAGCTGCGTCACCAGTCCGCGATGCGCCGTCATGTTGGAGCGCCGCCAGTCGAGCACGATCCGTCGTCCGTCGACGAGGACGCGGCTTGCGTGATCCGGTAGATCCTCGCTCATGGCGAGGAAATCGATCGCATGGCGGCTCATCCGGCCGAGAACCATCTCGGGCACCCGCGGCATGTTGGCCTTTAGAATTGGTCCCGAGATGCGGCCGAGCAACTGGATATTGCCGAGTGGCGGGCCGCCGCGGCCGTCCGAGAGGTAGAAATCGTTGAGGCCGAAGGTCTTCTGGTAGACCGAATCGTTGACGAAGCGGGGATCGATGCCAAGCACGGCCGTCAGGTTGTGGTTCATGAAATGCCGCCCGACGGTGCCCGAGGCGTTGGCAAGCCCCTCCGGCGCAGAGCCCAGCAGGATCGCGGCGGAGCGCACGGCGCCGGCAGCCAGAATGACAAGCTTGGGGGAAACGGTGCGGCGCTCACCGGCCTGCTCGTAATCGACGCGTTCGATGCGGCGCCCGTCCGGCGCGGGGACGAGGCGCAGGACTTCGGCGCCGCTTTCGAGCCGGACGTTGGGATAGGCAAGGGCGGGCAGCAGCGCGCAGGTTTCGGCATCCATCTTGCCGCTGCGCGCGTCCGGAAAGGCGTCCCAAGGCGTCGCGCCGTTCTTGAGCCAGAGGTCGATGTCGACGCCGAGCGGTAGAGAGGCCGGGTGGAGGCCCAGGCGCAAGAGACGTCCGCGGACCTCCGCGATGGCCCGCTCGTCCGGCACCGGCTTATGCGGATAAGGTGCGCCGTGCGGCGGCTCGGTCGGATCCTGCCCCAGCGCGCCGCGCACCGCGTAGAGCGCTTCGGCACGGTCGTACCACGGCGCGATCTCGTCGTAGCGGAACGGCCAGACGGGGGCGTCGCCATCGGCGTGCGCGACGCCGTCGAAATCCTGGGCGCGATAGCGGATCAGCACCGCGCCATAGAATTTCGAATTGCCGCCGTGGTTGTAGTAATTGCCCGGGTTGAAGCCCATTCCTTGCGGGTCGTACCAGAGCTCGTCGGGCCGGAAGTGGCCGCGCCCGAAGATCGCCCGGGCGTCCCGGTTCTCGGGCCGTTCCGGCAGCTGGTGCCCCTTTTCCAGGATCAGGATGGAGGCGCCGGAGGATGCCAGCGCATAGGCCGCCGTCGCCCCACCCATGCCGGAGCCGATGATGACGATATCGGGGGATTGGCTCACGGTCCGTCGCTCGCTTGATCTCTCTCCCTCTCATCTGCGGCCTGCCGGCGCAAGACAGGCCGCCTCTATTTGCTCGGCTTCAGCTTAACCGAGACCGGATTGGGGACATGGATCGTATCCGCATCGTCGCGGGTGTCGACGATGCGGCCGAGATAGTCGGCCGTGAGATCCTCCGACGTGGCGGAGGCAGAGGCGAGCGATTTCGTCGTAACGGCGACCTGCTGCGATTGATAGCCCACTTTTTCCAGAACGACGAAGAAGGGCTGGCCGCGGGGGACGTCGAGGGTGCAGGGCGTCTTGCAGGTATTGTCCGCGTAGGACACGGTGACATCGGCGCCCGAGGGGTCCGACAGGACATAGACCTGGTCGGTCTGGCCGTGCTCCAGCGTGGCGCAGCCGGCCAGCGCGACGACGAGGCACCCGATCGCCGCCGCCCTCCGCACCCTTCGGACTTGGATCGTGCCGCCGCGCATCAGGGCGTGTGCTCCTTGCCGGCGGCGACCGGCCGCCCTGCCGTCGGCCGAAGCGTGATGCGCAGCGGGTTCGGCACATGTTCGAGCGCCGCGCCCGTGGCGACATCGACAACCGCGCCGGCACCGCCTGTCACGATGTTCTCGCCAAGGTCGCCGACGCCGGACGCAGTGAGACGCGTGCCCACCTCGACGGCTTTCGTCTGATAGCCGGCCTTCTCGACCGTCGCGATGAACGTGTCTCGGCGGCCGACCGCGACGCCGCACGGCGTTACGCAGCTGGCACCTGTCGACAGCGTCATCCGGGCCCCGGGCGGATCGGAAATGACGTAGAACTTGTCGATCGACCCGCGATCGAGCGTGGCGCATCCCCCGAGCACCAGACCCGACCACCCGACGATCACCGCCATCACACGCATCACCAGAGCCGATCGCCAGACATAAACTTAGGTGAAAATGAGTAGCATCTTTGCCAGCTCGCTTCAATCCGCGTCGCGGGCACGACCAGGGGCTACGGGCTCGGGTCAACGCGAAGGCTTCAGGAGCGCCCGTCTCCCGCTGCGGGAGACGGATTTGCCCGGTGGTCACTACCCTCGATCGAGAGACCTGCCGACGCCATATGCGTCGCCGATCTTCGGCGAGGGCGGAGACACTGGCGGCCGAGCGCGCTCTTGCCTGCAATCGTCCAGGACGGCCCGAACCGATTGTCTATCCGGCAGAGGCTGGTGGTTCAGCCCGCGGGTGCGTCATCCTCGATAGATGTTCCGACGGGGTAGGTAATGCGCCACTGCGACGGCGTTCGGGAGTCGTTCACGCGGGGATGGCGGCAGGTGTCAGCCCGGCGATTTTCCGAGCGCGGCGCGCCTAACGCGCCTTTCCAGCCCTGTTCGATCGCGTCGAGCTCGCTGCGCCAGAACGCGAGTTCGTATTGCTTCAGGACGTCCGGGGAGGCCGGGTCCGGCCTGCCCGCGAAGCGCGCGTCTCGGCGCGTCCGGACAGATCTGCCCGTCGTCCTACGCCTTGAGCGTCAGGCCGAAGTTGGCCGTCACGACGTCAGGCGTCCACTCGTTCTCGTCTGGCCGTCGGATCGGGCCGCCAACGGCCGGACGGACCGCCGCTAACCCACTCGGGCTGCCGCTGCGGCGGCTAGGCCGCCTCCGCGATCGGGGCGAGGCTCCGGGAGCCGAGGAAGTCTGGAGCTTCAGCGCCGGTGTTGAGCAAAAGATCGATGACAGAGACCCGCGGCTCGAAGGTGCCGCCGACCTGAGGATATTCGGGATAACCCTCGTAGGACATCCATTCTACATCGACACCCGCCGCCTCGAAGGCGCCTTCATCGAGGTAGGCGCGCGCCGAGGGGCCGCTGATATAGCGCGTGGCACCTGACGCGACACACAGCGCGACGAGCCGATCCGTGGGCTTCATGGCTTTCAAGTCGTCCCGCCCGAGCAGGTCGACGCAATGCCGGATGGGTGTCGTGATGCCGAGCCTGGCGCAAAGGGCGCGCAACGTCACGTCGTTGACGACGCTCAGCATAGCTCGTCCGCCACCTGTTGCAGCAGATCGAACAGGAAAGGCGCTTCACCGTTGAAGCAGGCGGCGCGCCGATAGGCGTGTTCGATCGCGCGACGCTGCGTCCTGGCCCAGTCCGACTTGACAACCCGGGTCTCGTCGATCGCCTGGGAATAGCGCCCGCTGACCTCGACTGGCACGGTAAGCCACATGGGCCCGGTCGCCGTCTTGATGATATTCCTGTTGCGCCAGTCGCGTCGCGTGTACTGCACGCTGTCGAGCAGGATAACCTCGTCGGCCTGCCTGAAGAGATCGAAACTCCCCCGCCAGGGCAGGTAATTCGATTGCGTGATCACGGCAGTCTTGGTCATGTCGCGAACCCATGAAAACTCGACCCGAAAGCTCTAATCGTGCTATCATGACGCTCACGCCCGTTCTGTCACCACGAAGCCACATCGAACCGGATTTTCGCGCCCGAACGTTGCGTGGCTGACGAGCACGCCCGTGGCGCCCATCGGGCGGCCGATTCCCTCCCGGACGCGTCTCGACCGGGCAGGCCGGCGAGCCTTGACCGACGCGGAGATCCAGTTTGAAGTGCGCGCATGCGGCCGCCTCTTCATGACCGGTTTGCGCACCGCCCGGATCCACAAGTTGACCCTCGAAATGGTGAAGCTCGCGTCACGTGCAACGTGATGCGGCCTGTGACAACGCTTAAAGCGCAGATCGACCCGTTGATCTCGCGGCGCTGTTCATCCGTATGCAATTGATCCGAGACCGACCTGATATCGGACGAGCCTGGCCTGTCGCCTGCTCGCGCTCGGTCAGAGCGAAACCTGCATTGCAGGCTTCGGTCCTCAGGTTAGTGGTGACATGATTGTAACAGACTAGAATTATACATTCGTAAACTGCCGTCGCGGCGGAGAGGATCTTGCATATTTGCGTGGGACAAGAGAACTGCGTTGAACCACATGACCATGCCTATCCGGCGATGTGTGGATCTGCTAAACTGCAACGAACTGAAGTCGATGACCTCGACCGAACGCCTCGTCCGGCTGACCTTGGTGACCGCTCCCCCGGCGGACCTTCGGCCCGGGTCAGTTCTGACGACGGTGCGTTCGGCGAGGTCGAGGTCCTACGAATGTTCTGCAATAGTCGCGCGTATCTCCTCGTGTTCGGCGTCTTCGACCTCCGCGCGTCGGCGATCCACGTCGTGCCACAGACCGGAGCGGATGCCGCATCTATCATGGGCACTGCAGACGCGGCGTCGGCCGGGAAGTCCGTCCGATGATGCTGTCCGTCGTGGCCACGCTTTATCGGTCGGCGTCCAATATTGACCAGTTCTACCGTCGGGCGATGGCGGCCGCCGAAGCGGTCGCCGATGAGATCGAACTCGTTCTGGTCAACGACGGCTCGCCGGACGACAGTCTGGAGCGGGCACTGGCGTTGCACGCCGTCGATCCTCGGGTCGTCGTGGTCGACCTCGCCCGCAACTTCGGGCATCATAGGGCGATGATGACGGGTCTCTCCTACGCCCGCGGCGAACTCGTGTTCCTGATCGACAGCGACCTGGAAGAGGAGCCGGAACTGCTGGCCCGCTTCGCGGACCGAATGGACCGGGGCGATTGCGATGTCGTATTCGGGATCCAGGATCAACGAAAGGGCGGCCTCGTCGAGCGGATCGGGGGCGCCCTCTACTTCGGTCTGATCGATCTTTTCAGCGATCAGAAGATACCCCGCAACCTCGTGACAGCGCGGCTGATGAGTCGGGACTACGTACGCGCCCTCGTCCGCCATCAGGATCGGGAATTCGTGATCTCCCACCTCTGGGCCATCACCGGGTTCCGGCAGGTCTCGTTGCCGGTACGCAAACTGTCCCTTTCACCGTCGACCTATTCGCTGCGCCGACGCATAGAGTTGACCGTCAAACACGTCACGACAACATCTACCAAGATTTTATACTGGACATTATATCTGGGATTGACGATTTCCGTGGTGGCGGCTTTTGCTATCCTATACCTTGTGTTGCAGTATTTCATCATGGGCAGCGGAGTCGACGGCTATACGTCGCTGATGGTGTCTGTGTGGTTCTTCGGCGGCCTGTCGACCATGATCCTCGGCGTAATCGGCATCTACAGCGCCAACATCATGTCCGAGACGAAGCGCCGGCCATATACGGTCGTCCGCAAGCTGCATCGCGTCGAGACGTCCCAACCTGCCGAGCGACCGGCGCTGGTGCGGTCGACCGCCACCCACCAGACGAGGTGATCATCCCGTGCCCGAAGCCGCTCATGCCCTGTCGCCACTTTCGCCGACGCCGCAGATCCGCAGCTACGGCATCCGGGAGCGCGTGACCTCGGACGACGAGATCGCGCGGGCGATCGAGAGTCTCCGCCTGCTCGGATATGCCGTCCTGGACGGCGGCTATTCGACGGACGAACTCGATGCGCTGTCGGTCGGCTTCGACGCCGCCCATCGATACAGCACGGCCCAGCATGGCGGCGTCGAGCACATGAGGGAGATCGACGAGCACTGCACCATCCGCGCCATGCTGACGCTCGATCCGGCGTTCCTCGACCTCGCCCGCAATCCCCGGGTGATGAAGGTCTGCGAGGCGCTGATCGGCGGCTATGTCGTGCTCAACCAGCAGAACGGGATCATCAATCCCCCCAATCGACAGGCTTACAATCAGGCCGCCTGGCATCGGGATCTACCCTACCAGCATTTCGTCTCGTCGCGACCGCTGGCCTTGAACGCGCTGTTCTGCCTCGACGCGTTCACCTCGGACAACGGCTCGACGATGATCCTTCCCGCAACCCACAAGCAGGAGGCCTTTCCGTCCGAGGCGGCGGTTCGTGACCACGCCCGCACCGTGACGCCGCCGCGCGGCAGCTTCATAATCCTCGACGCGATGCTGTTCCACTCCGGCGGGGTCAACGGGACCCCGGCGCCTCGCCGTGCCGTCAACCACGTCTACACGATCCCGCTGCTGCGCCAGCAAATCGATCTCCCGACGATATTTGGAGATCGCTACGCCGCCGACCCGGTGCTCGGCCCGTTCCTCGGCTACGGGGTCCAGACCCCTTCGAGCGTCGCGGAATTCTATAGCGAGAGGCGCGCGCGGCTTCGGCCGGTTGCGACCGCGGCCTCGCGCGCCTGAGGCGCCCGAACCGGGAGGACATCCGTATAGGATCGCAGCCCGTGATGCTTCGTCGCTCGGCGATCTCGGACCTGCTGCGTGACCTCAAAGGTTGAGAGGACCGTCCCAAACCGCCAAACCCAATCCGGTCTCGCCGTAGCCGTTCCCGTTGTAGGCCAACCACAGTCTGTCCCCGAACCAGAACAGGCAGGGATAGCAGCATGCTTTGGACTCCCATCCGTCGCCGGAAGGTTCAAGTCCGAGCATGTCGTCGCAGCGGGTCCAACATTCACCGTCTCGGCTGAACGCCGCGCCGATCCGGTAGGCCTCGCCCCGCACGGCGAAGCACATGACGAACACCTCACCCATCATCGTGACGGTCGGACGGGCCAGAGCGTATTCGCCTGCATTCTCAAAGCCGAGCACCGTCGTGCCAGTCCTCTCCCAGCGCACGCCGTCGATGGAGCGAGCTGCTTTGATGACGTGGCTCATATCGGCGCTCGATGCGCCCCAGGTCAGATTTGACCCGTACCACATCCGCCAGTCGTCCGGCGCCAGTCGCAAGACCCACGGATAGGAGAGCGTATAAGGATCCTCGATCGATCGGTCGAGCAGCGGTCCCAAGGAGAATCGCGAGAAGCGGCCGGACAGCGTTGTATTTTCTGCCATGCCGATCGAGTTTCGCCAGGGCGCCCGCACGCCGAGATTCCAGCCCATGTAGTAGAGCCGGTATCCGGCCTCGATCGGCGTGATACAGCCGAGGCCGATCCCGCTATCATCGAATGCGCCGTCTTCGCCCGGTTGCAGGGTTGGTTCCGCTCCGACGGCGATGACGCTCGCAACACCCGATAGGTCGACGTCCACCCAGCCGACATATGACCGCCTCGTATCGTCCCGCGTGCTGTGAAAGATCCGGACGGTCGCCGCGTCCAGGACGCTCGCCACAGGTAGCGAGGCGTGGCTCCTCGCCCAAGGCTTCGAGCCATCCGGCACGAAGATCCGTCCTAACCTCTTCCACGCCATACGGGATCCTCAGAATTTACGCAGCTGGTTGTTCGGGGCCTTCGTATCCCGTCCCCGATCAGGACGGCTCGAATGGGCGCGGCTTGATGTGGCCCGGGTCGCGTATGGCCAGGATCCAAACGTGGACCGCCAGAGTGCCGCGGGTGATGAGCGTATGGTCTTCCGGCACCAGGTCCGCGCCAAACAGCTCCGCCGCTCGGTCCGCGGCGCGCCAGCCGTCAAGGGGGTCCCGCGACAGGACCACGATCGCTTTGGGCACCGGTCGCGTCAGCACGGGGACCCAGTCCGGCGTCGAGCGGTCGATATCCTCCGCGTCTTCGTGGTCCTGCAAAGGTGCAGTGTAATAATAGCACCAGATCTGATCCAGCAGATTGTATGCGCGCGGCCCTCGAAACCACAGCGGATAGACGCCCCCATAGGGAAATTCCCAATCTCGGAGGCGGGTCGTGGCCCGCGTATACGCACCGGGGCTGTACCAGAAGAGCGGCAGACGCCCGTGCAGGTTCGTGAAGATGTAGCGGTCGGCCTCGGCCGCGAGCAGCGTCGAATCGCGGAAGCTCGGGTCGTCGTAGACGAAGACGTGGCGGGTATCCGGATTAAGGTCGAGGATCACGACAGGGACGAGCGTCGCGACGAGCGCCGGCAGGACGCCAAGCCTGCGGCTGCGCCCCCCCTCGCCGAACGAGACCCACAGGCAGGCGAGGGTGAGGGCGCCTCCGAAGATGGCGAGCGCGATGGGATGGAGTCGGGGCGGGTCGACACCCTGCGTCGCCAAGGCCCCCGCGACCGCGAGGGCTCCGCCCAGCAGGCAGCCGAGTTGAAGGGCTGTCTTGGCGCGAAGGGACAGGTGCGCTGGTCGGGCGAGGTCAAGGACGGCGGCCGCGATCACCGTCGTGTAGATCACGAAGTAGCAAGAATAGAACCAGGTCATGAGGAAGGCGTTGCCGAGCACCACGTCGGCGGCCACCAGCACGCCGCCGGCCGAGAGCAGCGAGGTTATGGCCCAGCACAGCGCTAGGAAGGCGGGCCGCCGCTGTACTGCCCGCGCCGGGCTGCAGCGCAGCAGCGCCAGGATTCCGCAGGCCGCCAGAATGAGGATGTAGGCCAGCCGGATCGCGTGCGGCAGCCAGCGCGCGAGCGGCATCTTGAAAGGCGTGTCGCCGGCATCGGCGGACATCTTCAGTTCGGGGGTCAGGAAATCGAAGGAGCCGGTCAACGCTTTGCTGGCGAGGGCGAAGGCCAGGAGCGTGACTAGGCTTCCCGCGAGGCCCCATCCCGAGCGCGCCAGCCAGGACCGCCGAAAATGCGGGTAGACGATAAGGAGGGCGATCAGGCCGCCCTGCAGGTAGAACAGCGCGATCGGATTGGTGAAGACCGCGACAGCGAAACACGCCCCTGCGCCAAAGGTGGCCAGACCGAACCGGTCCTGCCCCGCGGACCGGAGGAGAAGCGCGTAGCCGGCCAGCAGCGCGGCGAGGACGATGCCACTGATGTAGCCCTGACCCACGGGCGCGATCACGAGGACATTGGCCGCGGTCAGGATCAGGATCGCGACGGTGACCTTACGCCCCGCGAAGCCGGTCCCGATGGACAGCAGAGACAGCGCAACCACGACCGTCGGCAGCAGGGCCATCGCGTAATAGGCGGCGTCGACGGGCAGGATCCGAAACAGCAGCATGCCGGGGAGCACGAAGGCAAAGCGCTCGGAAAAATATGTGGGCCCGGTCAGGAACAGGTTGAAGGCGTAATGGACGAAGTAGCCGTGGTAGATCGAGGGGTCGGCCCAGCCCGGTGCCGGGTAGATCTGGACGGGCCCGGCGTAAAGAAATACCGCGGCCACGCTGACGACCGCAACCTGCAGGCGGAGGCCGACGCAGCGCGGCCGAGACAGGGGGTGCGGCTCCGCCACGACAAGCGCCCAGGGGGACCGGGCCAGGAGGCGGCTCGCTCCGTAGAGCATCGACGCGCTGGCCGCGATGAGCACCAACAGGTGCCGTAGGCCTGGGGATATCAGGGCGAAACCAAGGACTCCGACGCACAGGGCGATCGATCCCGTCGCCATGACTCGAGTTCGATTCCTCGCGCCGAGCCGCAACCCGACGGCCACGGCGAGGCCGAACAGAGCGACACCCGCGATCATGTCCGCACCAAGCACGGTGCTCACCAGCTGCGGGCTGACGATCTCCCGGTCGGTCGCCGTATACTGGTGCCCGTTGCGGCGCGGGTCCGAGTTGTCTGAGGCCGAGAAGTGGAGGGTGGCACCCCAATGAGAGTAGCGGCCCCGGCCGAGGTCGCGGATGTCCTCGTGAAGCGCGTGGGCCGGCCCGAGTGGACGGCCATCCTCGCGCAGCACCGGTCGTGACGCTCCGCCCGGGGCGTCATCCGACCTCAGCCGATAGGGAAAGCGCACCGGGACGTCGAATGGCGCCAGAAAAGCGAAGCCGCCGTCGGAATTGATCCCGTCAGGCGCCAGCGTGACCTCGATGGCGGGGGCCGTCAGGTGAAAGACCAGTACGGCGACGTTGGCCAAGGCAAGAACGAGCAAAAGCGTGATCACGACGGGGATCGGTCGGGCACGGGCGCGCCAGGTATCCGCCATAGCCTGCGCGACCCGCTTCCGGTTCCTCGCGGCGAGCGGCAGCCCGACGACCGCACCGAGCCCGGCCAGCGCGGCACCCGCGATCAGGTCGGCGCCGAGCAGGATGCTCACCAGCCGCGGGCTGACGACCTCCCGATCGGTCGCCGTGTAGCTGCGCCCGTTGCGACGCGGATCCGAGTTGTCGGAGGCCGAGAAGTGAACCATGGCGCCCCAATGGGAGTAGCGCCCCCCGCCGAGGTCGCGGATCTCCTGGTGGAGAACGTGAGCCGGGCCGAGCGGGCGCCCATCCTCGCGCAGCACCAGCCGCGACAACCCGCCTGGAACGTCATCCGAGCTCAGCCGATAGGGAAAGCGCACCGGGACGTCGAGCGGCGCAAGAAAGGCGAAGCCGCCGTCGGAATTGATCCCGTCGGGCGTCAGCGTGACCTCGACGTGCGGGGCCGTCAGGTGAAAGGCCAGCACCACGACGTTGACCAGGATCAGCAGGCCCAAAAACGTGACTGCGGCCAATCGGGCAAAGCGGCTGACCGGGTCGCGCGAAAGCGCCACCGATGTGGCAGTCTCTGTGTCCCTCGTCGGCTCGCGTTGCCCCACCATCCTCGACATGCCGACGACCTCTCATGAACAAAGCGGCAGCCTTATAGAATATGTGGCAGTGGATTGTGAACTGATCGACAACTCGTAATTGTCGTGAGGATGGAGGGCGAGCCTGCACAGGGTAGCCCGTCTACGCCGCCGCCGAGGGTCGCGGCCCAGGGGAATCGGGTGAAGAAACCTATGTAGCGATGAGGGAGACGAGATATTCTTCGTCCCATGCTGTAGCTTTGCGTCTGAGACGCGGGGACATTTTTCCAGCCGCCTTTCGGGTGAGATTGTGGGCCATATGTTTGAGCATGGCGAAATTGGCTGGTGCATGCTCGGTTCTGACGCGGCACTTGTCATCCCGGAAAACTTTGTCCATCACCCGGTGAAGGCTGTTTTCGATGCCCTCCGCCGGACACCCCATCCCGCTTCGCGGGCGGGTCCCCTGACCGGCTTCGCCCACCAGTTGCGAACGATGGGTCCCAACCGGTGGGCCAATAGAATGAGCGGCGTGATGAAGGGGATTAGGAGCGGTCGCTTCTCAACTTAACCAAGCCGTGCAGGCGGTTCCGCTGCGCGCGTCCACTTCACTGGAGTGGCCGCCCTTCAGGTCCGCCTCGGTAAAGGGCGATGACCTGCCGCTATAGCCCCGGCGGCGCAGTAGATTCGAGCACAGCGGTGCGCACGCTGAAAATGCCGATTGTGGCTTCCAGCCGATGGCGGCTGGGTGGTATCCAGCGCAAAAGCGAGAAGGGCCGCTCTCGCGGCCCATGTCACAACACTCTGAAATTTCGGAGAGGAAATTTGGAGCGGGCGAAGGGATTCGAACCCTCGACCCCAACCTTGGCAAGGTTGTGCTCTACCCCTGAGCTACACCCGCATCCGCGACGTCGTTTCCGCGTCGATGACGCCTTATGGCCCAAACCCGGGCCCAACGCAACAGGCTGACCTGGTTTGCGAGGACCATAGAAAGGAAGCCATCCTCCACGGTTACAACGGCTCGGAAAATGGCCTTTCACGATCTTGCGCCCAGCTACCGTAAACAACGACGCGGGAATGAGGGTCTTTCCCGTTGGTTACATTGCCTCAAGGCGTCCCCGGCGCGGCCTCCGTACCGACGAGCTGGCGTAGCCGGCCGACGCTCGCTCCAGCCGCGGCCGCCAGCAGCCGGACATCGTTGGACAGGGTCACGAGGTCGAAGCCCCAGCCGAGCGCCTTCGCGGCATAGTCGGGCGTGCCGCAATGCAGCCCCGCCCTGATCCCCGCGCCGTGAGCGGCGTCGAGGATGTGGCGGATCACTTCGACCATCTCCGGTTCCTCGCGGTCGAAGCCGGCCGGATATCGGCGGCCATGCAGGCCGAGCGTCAGGTCGGATGGTCCGACATAGATGCCGTCGAGCCCCGGCGTCGCGACGATCTCGGCGAGGTTCTTCACGCCGTCGGCGGTCTCGATCATGGCGAAGCCGAGGATTTCCCCATCGGCCTTGGCGCCGTAGTCGGCACCGGACGAGATGCTGACGCGGGTCGGCCCGTAGGAGCGGCTGCCCTGCGGCGGATAGCGCAGATAGGAGACGAAGCGCTCCGTCTCGGCGCGATCGTTGATCATCGGGCATATGACCCCGTAGGCTCCCGCATCGAGCACCTTCATGATGGCGCCGGGATCGAGCCAGGGAACGCGCGCCAGCGGCGTGACACCGCTCGCCCGGATGGCCTGGAGCATGGGCAGCGCCGCCGCATAGTCGAAGGCGCCGTGCTGCAGATCGACCGTCAGGCTGTCATAGCCCTGGGCTGCCATGATCTCGGCCGTGAAACCGTTGCCGATGGAGAGCCAGCCGTTGACGGCGCCCTTGCCTTCGGTCCACAGCCGCTTGACGCCGTTCGGCACCATGCGCTTACCTCCCCGTCACGTTCCGGTCTGAACGCATAAGGCCGAAGGCCGGCCGGCGCAACCGGGGCAGGGAGGTCGCAAAATGAAACAGCTCGACGGCAAGATCGCGGTCGTCACCGGGGGCACGCAGGGCCTCGGCGCGACGGTGGGAAAACTCTTCGCCGAACGCGGCGCAGCGGGCCTCGTCATCTGCGGGCGCAACCGCGACAAGGGGGAGGCGGTGGCGCACGAGATCGCCGCGACCTTCGGCACGGCGGTCCACTACGTGCCGGCCGACCTCGGCAAGGTGGACGACTGTCGCCGGGTCATCGCCTCCGCCGACGCCAAGTTCGGTCGGCTCGACGCGCTCGTCAACGTGGCGGCCCTCACCGATCGCGGCACGATCCTCGACACCTCGCCCGAACTCTTCGACCGCATGATGGCCGTCAACCTCAGAGCGCCCTTCTTCCTCATGCAGGAGACGCTGAAGCTGATGCGGCGCGACCACGTCGAGGGAACGATCGTCAACATCTCCTCCATGTCGGCGATGGCCGGCCAGCCTTTCATCGCGGCCTATTGCGCGTCGAAGGGCGCGCTCGACACGCTGACCCGCAATACCGCCTATGCGGTGCTGCGCAATCGCATCCGGGTCAACGGGCTCAACATCGGCTGGATGGCCTCCGAGGGCGAGGATCGTATCCAACGGGAATATCACGGCGCCGATGCGGACTGGCTGGAGAAGGCCGCTGCCAGGCAGCCTTTCGGCCGGCTCGTCGATCCGCACGAGGTGGCGCGCGCCGTCGCCTATCTGAGTTCGGCCGAGTCGGGCCTGATGACCGGCGCAACCATCAATTTCGACCAGGGCATCTGGGGCGCTTACGACAGCGCGCCGAATCCCGACGCGCCGCTCTGATGATCGCTCTGAAAGGCTGCTCGGTCGCTGCGGTGATACTGGCCGCCGGCACGGCGAGCCGTTACCGGGCCGCTGACCCGACGGTCGCCACCAAGCTCGTCGCCGAGCTCGACGGCACGCCGCTGGTGCGCCATGCGGCGGCGGCGGCGCAGGGCAGCCGCGCCCGGCCGATACTGGTCGTGACGGGTCACGCGGCCGAGGCGGTGGCCGCGGCGCTCGACGGGCTCGACGTCAGGCTTGTTCCGAACCCGAATTTCGCGCGCGGGCTCGCGAGCTCGCTCAAGGCGGGCATCGCGGCGCTGCCGGAGGCGGCGGAGGGCGCGCTCGTGCTGCTCGGCGACATGCCACGCGTCGGGCAGGCGCTGCTCGACCGGCTGATCGCGGCATACGAGGCAAACTCGGAGATGGACGCGGTCGTCCCGGTGCATGGCGGGCGACGCGGCAATCCGGTGCTGCTGGCACGCTCATTATTCGGCGCGGTGCACGGGCTCGATGGCGACGAGGGGGCACGGAGGTTGCTGGCCGATGCGCGGGTGCGCGAGATCGAGACCGCCGATTCCGCGGTGACGGTCGACATCGACGAACCGGGCGCGCTTCGGGCGATGAGGCTGCACCAGAAAGGCGACGCCGCATGACCTCCGACGCCCTGATCCGCTGTGATTGGCCAGGCGAGGATCCGCTCTATCGAGCTTATCACGACACCGAATGGGGCGTGCCGGAACGCGACAGCCGGGCGCTGTGGGAGAAGCTCGTCCTCGACGGGTTTCAGGCCGGCCTCGCCTGGATCACCATCCTGCGCAAGCGGGAGAATTTCCGGCGCGCCTTCGCGGGCTTCGACCCCGACGTGATCGCCCGGTTCGGCGAGGAGGACGTCGCCCGCCTGCTGGCCGACCCCGGCATCATCAGGTCGCGTTCGAAGATCCTCGCTACCATCGGCAATGCTCGGGCCTATCTCACCATGGCCGATCGCGGCGAGGATTTCGCGCCCTTCGTCTGGGGCACGGTCGGCGGCGCGCCGATCATCAACCACCGGCTGTCGAGGACCGAGGTGCCGGCGCAGACGCCGCTCTCGCTCGAAGTTTCGAAGGCGCTCAAGGCGCGGGGCTTCAAGTTCGTCGGCCCCGTCATCGTCTATGCCTGGATGCAGGCGACGGGGCTCGTCAACGACCATTACACCGGATGTTTCCGTCACGCGGAGCTGACCAGTCGCGTCAAGGGCGCGGATCAGGCTTAACGGCAGCGATCCGCTCTTCAGCCTTCGTTAAGCTTTACGACGGCCCAATGACGAACTGGCCCGGGTCTTGCGCCGGGTCATCCACGGCTCCTCCTGGAGACGATCGCATGGCACAGAAGAGCGAGGTTTCAGCCGACTTTCTCCGCCAGTTGGCCGGCTACGGCCTCACGACTGCGGAGATCCTCTATCATCTGCCGGATCATCCGTCGCTGCTGCAGAGCTATATCTGGCAGGATTACGACGTCGCTCCCGCCTTTCCGATCCTGTCGAAGTTCCTGCAGTTCTGGCACGACCGGCTCGACGGTGCGCTCCATTCCGTCAAGGTCGGCCATTCGCGGCTGATCCGTCCGGCCGAACTCAGGCTCGTCGGCACCGAGATGCGATTTCAATAGACGACCGGCTTGCTTTTACGGTCATGGGATCGGTGCCGGTGGTCCCGCCATCGCCCTTGTGTCGGTGAGAGGCTGCCCACTGAAACGCTCGAGGGGCGCAATCGCAGAGCGTGGCCACCCCAGGGTAATCGGGTGAAGCAATAGGACCCCTCATCCGACGCTACGCGCCACCTTCTCCCGCAAGGGGAGAAGGTGGCTTTCGCGGAACGCGAAGCCGGATGATGGGTCGAAACACGACGGAACGCTTCACACGATTGCCCTGGTGACCACCCGGCTGTCGTCGGATTGGCGCTTGACCGGGGGGGAGCGCATGACCCTCACTTTGGGCCCTCCGCTGCCGCTCGGTGAACCTTCGATCCGTATCCACTCTCGGAGCCCGTCGACTAGCGCCTCTCGCCCGAGGGAACTCAAAACTAACAAAAGCGTTATAATCACCGTGTAACTGACGCATCTTGTCAATATCGATCTCGAATGTGAGGCAAAAAATGTCCTATGCAAAGGTTTTGATGGTTGCGGGCCTGGTCAGCTTCTCGGTCATGGGTGCGACTTCGGGCTGGGCAGACGATACCACAACAACAACGACGACCACGACCCAGAAGCCGGCCGAACCGGGCGTGGTCGTAGGCGTACCGGGTGTCGTGGGCGTTGAAGTCGGCAAGCGACCGGCGGAGCCTTGTGCGCAGCACAAGACGACGACGACCAACGAAGATACGGGCACGTCGGTCACGACCAAAGAAACCAACTGCTGATCGATAATCCGCGGTTGGGTAGGGGCGCATTCGATCGATGACTTGGCGCCTGTGGCTGGAGACAATTCTCTCGCCGCAGACGCCATTTTCTTTTCGGAAATCTTGCGCCGGATCGGAGGCGCTGGACGAGCGGCTCGGCGGCTGCCACGCCACAAGTCTCCCGACGCATCGCTGGTGAAAGACCAGATTCTATTCACCGCCAGCGCACCTGCCACTCAGGCGACGGCGCAAATCGGCGACGTTCGATCGGCGTCCGTCTGCCCGAGATCGGTATGCTGGCTCAGGAAGACGGCAAAGTCGGGCGCCGCCAGCGGCTTGGCGATAAGATAGCCCTGCAGCTGATGGCACGCCAGGTCCTTGAGAATCTTGTGCTGCTCGGCGGTTTCGACGCCCTCGGCCGTGACCGTCAGGCCGAGGGCATGGCCGAGCCTGATCACCGAATCGACCAGGATCATGCTTTCGCTCGCCGGGTCCAGCGCGTCGATGAAGGCTTTGTCGATCTTGATCTTGTCGATGGCGAAGCGGCGCAGATAGATGAGGCTCGAGTAGCCCGTGCCGAAATCGTCGAGGGCCAGCCTGATGCCGCGCTGGCGCAGGGCCGCCATGGCGGCCACCGCCTCGGCTTCGTAGTCGACGAGGACCCCTTCGGTCAGTTCGAGTTCGAGACGGCGCGGGTCGAAACCGGTCTCGGCCAGGATGCGGTCGACGGTCGCCACGAAATCGCGCTGCCGGACCTGGATCGGCGAGACATTGACCGCGACGCTGATGCCCGGCCAGGACAGCGCGGTCCGGCAGGCTTCGCGCAACACCCACTCGCCGAGCGGCAGGATCAGGCCGCGATCCTCGGCCAGGCTGATGAACCGGTCGGGCGGGATCAGGCCTTCCGTCGGATGCTGCCAGCGCACCAGCGCCTCGGCGCAGACCACGCGTCCGCTTGTCGCATCGATGATCGGCTGATAGCGCAGGACGAGGCCGCCGTTGTCGATGGCGTCGCGCAATTCGCGCTCGATCGCCGTCCGGCGGCGCCATTCGTCCTGGAGGGCAGGCCGGTAGAAGGCGAGGCGGCTGCGCCCCTCGCGCTTGGCGCGGTGCAGCGCCATATTGGCAAGGCGCACGAGTTCAGTCCGCTCGGTTGCGTCGTCCGGCGCCAGGGCAACGCCGATCGAGAGCGTCGCAGCAACCTTCGACCCGCACACCTCGAACGGCGCCTTCATCACCGCCTGAATCGCCTCGGCGAGCCGGTCGCAGTCTGCCGGCTCCGTGATGCCGGGCTGCAGAATGATGAAGGCGTCGCCCTCGAAGCGCGCGATCGATTGGCCTTTTTCCACGACGCCGGCGATGCGCTGCGTCAGGGCTTGGATCATCGCGTCGCCGGCCTCGATCCCGAAGGCGTCGTTGATGTCCTTGAAGCGGTCGACGTCGAGGTAGAACAAGGCGAGTTTCCCCTGGTTCTCCTTGAGCGCCGCGAGTTCCCGTTCGAGCATGTGATTGAAGAAGACACGGTTGGGCAGGCCCGAAAGCCAGTCGTTGCGGCTGGCTTCGACCGCCCGCGCCTCGCTGGCGTGCAACTCGCCCGCCGCCCGCCGAGCCCGCAGAATGATCAGGAATGCGATCGCCGCCGTGGCCATGACGATCAGCGCGGACCATCGCAGCATCATGCTGTCGCCGGGTCGTGCTGCATCCCAGGCCAAGCTGAAGCCGCCCCAATCGGCCGATCTGATCGCATCGCCCTCATCCGCCGCATCGGCCGCCACGCGTGCGAGTTGGAGGTCGCGGACATCCGCGGCGCGGGCGATCCCGGCCAGATAGTCTGAATCGATCCGACGGAGGCCGACCAGAACGGGTCGCAGGCGAACGCCGCGCTGGTCCGCCCCGGCGCCGGTGAATGGCACCGCGACGGCGTCGAAGAGGTCGCCGCCGACCGGCAGCATGGCATCGGCGCTCGGCGCGGCGCCCGAGGCCACGTCGCGGGCCAGTCCGCTCACGGCCGGGCCGAGGTCGAGACCTTCGCTGCGCGTGCCGGCCAGAAGGACGGAATCTCCAGCACCCGCGGCGGTATTGCCGACGATATAGACTTGGTCGAGGGTGTCGAGATCGCCCGCCATGATGTCGGCGCGCGATTGCGGGGCAAGCCGAGCCGTGGCGCGCATCGTCGCCGCGCGCTGCTCTTGCACGGCATCGAGCACCCGCTGCTGCTCGGCGTAGGATTCGCGGACGTTGGCCCTTTCGGCGAGTGCCGAAAGCGACGCCAGGCCCGCCACTAGCCCCAACAGGGTCACCAGCGCCAGAAGGGTTGTCGAGCCGGTCGCTTTCTTCGTCACCGCCGGTTTGATCTGCCAGTGGCGCATATATCCGTCCGATCCGGCCCGCTGATGGAACGATTCACAAGGTTAACGGAAAGGGGTTAACAGGGCGTAGTGGACTTGCCCTTTGCTGCGCGGCCCGCTCAGGGGCCCAGCAGATCGATGAGCGCCGGGATCAGCGGCGCGTCGGCCGGAGGCATGGGAAAGTCGCGCAGGGCGCGTGGCCGCACCCATTTGAGCACCTGCCCCTCCTGCGCCTCGACGAAGCCTTGCCAGCGCCGGCAGACGTAGAGCGGCATCAGGAGGTGAAAGGCCGAGTAGGGGTGGCTGGCGAAAGTCAGCGGCGCCAGGCAGGCCTCCACCACAATGATGCCGAGCTCCTCGTGAAGTTCGCGGATCAGCGCCGCCTCGGGCCGCTCGCCGGCGCCAAGCTTCCCTCCGGGAAATTCCCACAAGCCCGCGAGCGCCTTGCCGGGCGGGCGCTGGGCGATGAGGACGCGGCCGTCGGCATCGACGAGCGCAGCCGCCACGACGAGAAGGATCTTCGGAGGGTCGGTCATGATCGCTTGTCGGTCCGAAACGGGCCTGGGATCAAGCCCCGGCGCCGCTAGAGCACGATCGGTTTAGTTTGGATCGCTTCGCGATCCTAAACCGATGAACGTGCTCGCTGTCTTAAAGCTGGAGCAGATCGGCAACAGCCGATCATGCTCTAGCGAGCGTCCGCAGCAGCCACGTCCGGAAGATCTGCATGCCCGGCGTGACCGACCGGGAGTGGAGCCGGGTCAGCCAATAGGCGCCGACGTCGATCTCGATGGCGAAAGGCCGGATCAGCCGCTTCTCCTCGAGCGCGCGGCCGAACATGGCGAGGGGCAGCAGTGCCACGCCCGCGCCGAGTGCGACCGCCTCCGCCATGGTGACGGACGAATCGAACATCCACCCGTGGATCGTCGGGCAGGGGACGCCGGCGCGCCCGAACCATAACGGCCATTCATCCTCGCGATAGGAGCGCAGCAGGGCTTCTCGCGCCAGATCGGCGGGCTCCGCGAGCCGCCCCGCAACGCCCGGCGCGCAGGCCGGCGAGAGCGGCGCGTCGAGGAGATGCGTCGCCTCGGTGTCATGCCAGGATCCGGTGCCGAACCTGATCGCGTAGTCGAGGCCGTCGCCCGCCACGTCGACGCGGTTGTTGTGCGTCATCAGCCGGAGGTCGACGAAGGAATGCGCGTCACGGAATGCATCGAGGCGGGGCAGCAGCCAGCCCGTCGCGAAGGTGCCGACCGTACCGACCGTGACCACGTCGCGGAACCGTCCGTGCTCGAAACGCTCGAGCGTCGCGCCGATCCGCTCGAAGGAATCGATGAGGACGGGAAGCAGCGCCGTGCCCTCGTCGGTCAGGGCGAGGCCGCGCGGCAGCCGCCGGAACAGGCGGACGCCGAGACTCTCCTCGAGCCCCTTGACCTGATGGCTCACGGCGGTCTGCGTGACGCGCAGTTCCAATCCGGCCCGGGTGAAGCTGAGATGCCGCGCCGAAGCCTCGAACGCCCGCAGCGCATTGAGGGGCAGGTGGGGTCGTGTCACGTCGAGGCCAACATTTTCTCAGGTCACAGCGGAAATTTGATCGTTTGTCCAGAGGCGTCCGCTCGGTCATGTCCGCTCCGTAAGGAGGACGGCATGATGTTGACGAGACGAATCTTCACGGCGGCCCTGACCTCGGCTCCGGCTGTTGCGTGGTTCATGACGTCCTCCGGGGTCAAGGCCGCGGCGCGATGGACTGACGGGCTGGGTCCGATCCTGGCGCGGATCGAAGCCGGGACCGGCGGGCGCCTCGGCGTCGCGGTGATCGATACATCGACCGGTCTGCAAGGTGGATATCGGACCGCCGAGCGCTTTCCGATCTGCAGTACGTTCAAGGTGCTCGCATCCGGCGCCATCCTGGCCCGGGTCGACGCCGGACAGGAGCAGCTTTCCCGCCGCGTGTACTTCACGGCGTCCGATGTCGTGGCCAACTCGCCCATCACAAAGGGCAGGGTCGGCGGCCAGGGAATGACGCTGGCCGAACTCTGCGCCGCAGCCATCGACTACAGCGACAACACGGCCGGCAATATGCTGCTCCGGCAGATCGGCGGACCCGCCGGACTCACCGCCTTCGCGCGGGCCCTCGGCGATCCCGTCACCCGGCTTGACCGGATCGAAACGGCGCTCAACGAGGCGCTTTCCGGCGATCCGCGCGACACGACCACGCCCCAGGCCATGCTGGCGGATCTCGAGGCGCTGACGCTGGGATCGGTGCTCTCGGTGACCTCGCGCGACCAACTCGTGGCCTGGCTCAAGGCGAACACGACCGGGGGCACGCGACTTCGCGCCGGCTTGCCGAAGGACTGGCAGGTTGGCGACAAGACCGGAACGGGCGATCGGGGCACCGCCAACGATATCGCGATCGCCTGGCCGCCGGTTCGCAAGCCCATCCTGGTCACCGTCTATCTCACCGGCGCCACGGTCTCGGCCGAGGCGCAGAGTGCGGCGATCGCGGCGGTGGGGAAGGGCGTGGTAGAGACGATGGCCGGTGCGTCGTGAGGTCGTCGCTCGACCCCACCTTGCCTGGATCATCCGGTGAAATACGCCTCCCGAGCCGATCGAGGCACCGGCAATATATCGGGGATATTGAAGGACATGCGATCAATGACGTTCGGAACCGTGGCCATCATGGCGGCAATTCTGTGCGCCAAGTGCGCAGCTCCAGCCGTCAGCCACGCGGCCGACGAGCCGTTAAGCCGGATCCGGGGCGCAGTAGACGATGCGATACGGCCGGTGATGGTGAGCGACGAGATCCCCGGCATGGCCGTAGGCATCCTCGTCGCGGGAAAGCCCTATGTGTTCAATTATGGTGTGGCGTCGCGGCAAACCCGCCAGCCCGTCTCGCGTGACACATTGTTCGAACTCGGTTCGGTCAGCAAGACGTTCACGGCGACGCTGACCTCCTGGGCGCAAGCCATGAACCGCCTGTCCCTGTCTGACGCGACGGACAAGTCCT
The DNA here is from genome assembly GCA_965277115.1 of Lichenihabitans sp. Taxonomy (GTDB): domain Bacteria; phylum Pseudomonadota; class Alphaproteobacteria; order Rhizobiales; family Beijerinckiaceae; genus Lichenihabitans. The sequence goes on from CBDIBY010000011.1 coordinate 200,343, forward strand.
TGCCGGATCTGCGAAACAGCGCGTTCGGCGAGGTCACCCTCCTGGAACTGGGCACGCACACCCCCGGAGGGCTTCCGCTGCAGGTGCCGGACAACATCCGAACCGAAGACCAACTGATGCAGTATTTCAAGCAGTGGCGTCCCACCTACGCCCCGGGCACATATCGCACCTATTCCAACCCGGGGATCGGAACGCTCGGCCTGATCGCGGCGAAGAGCATGGGGCAGGATTTTACGGCGTTGATGGAGCAGCGCCTGTTTCCCGCGCTCGGCATGACGCAGACCTTCATCGACGTTCCCGCGGCCAGACTGGGCGATTACGCGCAAGGTTACACCAAGGACGGCACGCCCATCAGAATGGCGCCTGGAATGTTGGCCGCCGAAGCCTATGGCATCAAGACCACGGCCGCCGCCATGCTTCGCTTCCTCGACGCCAACATGAACTTGATCAGCCTGGACGCAACGCTCCAGCGCGCGATCACCGACACGCACACCGGCTACTTCAAAGCAGGGGGAATGACCCAAGACCTGATTTGGGAACAATATCCCTATCCGGTCGCGCTCAAGACGCTTCTCGACGGAAACGCGTCCTCGATGGTCCTCGATGCGAGGCCCGTGACTGCAATGAAGCCTCCGCAAGAGCCGCGGGCGGATGTCTGGATCAATAAGACCGGATCGACCAACGGCTTCGGGTCATATGTGGCATTCGTCCCGGAGAAACATTTGGGGATCGTCATTCTGGCCAACAGGAACTTTGCCATCGCGGACAGGGTCGCCGTCGCCTTCAAGATCCTCACGTCGCTTGCCGATATCGACCAATGAGAGGCGAAGGCGACATGGACGCATGTCATGCCTTGCAGTGATGGTCGTGGCGCTCGGCGTCACGGTCAGGCTCGTGCCCGAGACCAGGGGCGGACGTTCGAGGCGATCGGGGCCGATCTCGACGCGGCGTGAATGACAAGGATTGCGGTTGGTCATTCGATGTCATCCCGGAAGCCGCGCAGCGGCTATCCGGGACCCATGACCACGAACCTCGCAGGCACGCGCCGAGACTTATGCTTCATCCTGCGACACCATGTTCATGAGTTCCGGGTCCGCCTACGGCGTCCCGGAATGACGCGATCGTCGGCACGATGACGGCTGGATGGACGTCAATCCTCGCCGCCACCGTCGACCACGGCCTTGGCGATGGAAACCGGATAGCCGGCGCGCACCAGGCTGCGGATGTCCTTGTCGCGATAGGCCAGCCGTTCGCCGCCTCTGAAGGGGCCGAGACGTCGGCGCTGGGCGAGCCGCCGCGCCTGCCCGGCCTCGTCGAGCTCCGCCACCCCAGTCAGCGCCTCGGACGTCGCATCGATGTCCTGGCGTTCGAGTTCGGTGCCGATGCGCCAGGCCGGCCAGCCCTTGGCGGCCAGCGTGCGGGCTCTCCCCCGGGCAAAGGCCTGGTCATCGAGAAGGCCGGCGCGGGTCAGCCGCTCGACGGTAGCGTCGACCAGGGTGCGGATGTCGGTCTCGTCAGGAACCAGCAGGTCGCGCGCCTCGCAGCGGCGGCGGATCTTGCGCCCGAGCACCTCGCGTAGATGGGCGGTCGATGCCGAATGGCGGGCCAGGTAATGGGTGGCCATGCGGATCAGCGTCTCCGAAGAGACCGGCGGCTTGTCCTGATCCATGGGATGCCGCTCAGGCTGCTTTCAGCTCCGCGACGAGCCGCTCGACGCAGGCGTCGAGCGATTGCCGCCAGTGGGGCAGGGTGATGCCGTAGACGTCGCGAAGCTTGGCGCAGTCGAGCCGCGAATTGGCCGGTCGCCGCGCCGGCGTCGGGTAATCGGCCGTGGTGATGCGTTTCACCGAAGCGGAAGGACCACCGAAGCGTGCCGAGGTGGCGAAGATCGCCTCGGCCACATCGGCCCAGACGGCCTCGCCCTGCGCCGCCATATGAAAGACGCCGGTCAGGGCCGTATTGCCAGGTTCGTCGACAAGGCGGCGCGCCACCTCAAACACGGTCGCCGCAATGTCCTCCGCCGCGGTGGGACAGCCGTGCTGGTCGGCCACGACCCCGACCTCCGGCCGCGCCCCGGCGAGGCGCAGCATGGTGCGGACGAAATTATTGCCGAAGGGCGCATAGACCCAGGCGGTGCGCAGGACGGCATGGCGGGGGTTCTCCCGCGCGACGGCGCGTTCCCCGGCGAGCTTGGTGCGGCCGTAGGCGCCGAGCGGGCCAGTGGAATCGTCCTCGCGATAAGGTGTCGGCTTCGAGCCATCGAAGACGTAGTCGGTCGAGATCTGGATCACCGGGATACCGAGATCGCCAGCCGCGCGCGCCACGGCGCCGGCGCCCGTCGCGTTGACGGCCTTGGCCAGATCCGACGCCGTCTCGGCCTTGTCGACCGCCGTATAGGCGGCGGCATTGACCACGAGATCGGCGCGCGCCTCGCGCAGCGCGGGCGCGATGCTCGCGGGGTCGGCGAGGTCGAGCACCGGGCGGCCCAAAGCCACGACCTTTACGCCGCGTTTCGGCCCGAGCTCGCAAAGCGCGCGGGCGACCTGGCCGGTCTGCCCGGTGACCGCGAGGCGCATCGTCATGCATTTTTCTCCACGCCGAGCCCCAGGCGCTCGCCGCCATAAACCGTCTCGCGCAACGGCTTCCACCACCAGTCGTTGTCGAGATACCAGCGGATGGTACGGCGGATGCCGGTGTCGAAATTTTCCCGCGCCGCCCAGCCGAGCTCGGTCTCAAGCTTCGAGGCGTCGATGGCGTAGCGATGATCGTGGCCGGGCCGGTCGGTCACGAAACGGATCAGCTCCCGACGGGACCGCGCGCCGGGCCTGAGATCGTCGAGCACGTCGCAGATCGTCTCGACGACGGACAGGTTGGTGCGCTCGTTGCGGCCGCCGACATTGTATTTCTCGCCGAGCCGGCCGCGTGTCACGATGGTCCACAGGGCGCGCGCGTGGTCCTCGACGAAGAGCCAGTCGCGAATATTGTCGCCACGGCCGTAGACGGGCAGGGGCTTGCCCTGCAGCGCGTTGAGGGTGACCAGCGGGATCAGCTTTTCGGGGAAATGGAACGGCCCATAATTGTTCGAGCAGTTGGAGATGACGACCGGCAGGCCATAGGTCCGCATCCAGGCGGTGGCGAGGTGGTCGGACGCCGCCTTCGAGGCCGAATAGGGCGAGGAGGGGTCGTAGGGCGTCGTCTCGGCGAAGAGGCCGTCGGGACCGAGCGAGCCATAGACCTCGTCGGTCGAGACATGCAGGAACCGGAAGGCGTCCTTGCCCGCCGCGTCGAGCCCCGACCAATAGGCGCGCGCCGCCTCGAGCAGCGCGAAGGTGCCGACGATATTCGTCGTGATGAAATCCGCCGCGCCGGTGATCGACCGATCGACATGGCTTTCGGCCGCCAGATGCATGACATGGTCGGGGCGGAACTCGCCGAAGAGCCGCTCCATGGCGGCGCGGTCGGCGATATCGGCCTGGGCGAAACGGTAGTTCGGCAGGTTCGAGACGGAGCGCAGCGTCTCGAGATTGCCCGCGTAAGTGAGCTTGTCGACATTGAGCACCTCGGCGCCGACCTCGCCCGCGAGCAGCCGAACGACGGCGGAGCCGATGAAGCCAGCCCCGCCGGTGACGAGGACGCGAGTCATATGGCGGCCGCATAGGTGAAGACGGTGGGCAGCTCGCTGAGCTTCGGCAGCTTGCGGTCCTTGTCGGATAGAACGGCGGCGCCGGGCGCGACCGGCCAGTCGATGCCGAGCGCCGGGTCGTCCCAGGCGATGCCGCCGTCGTCCGCGCCGCTGTAGAAATCCGTGACCTTGTAGGCGATAATGCTGTCGGGCTCGGTCGTGCAATAGCCGTGCGCGAAGCCCGGCGGCACCCAGAGCTGGTCGCCGCTCTCGGCGGTGAGCAGGGTCGAGATGTGCCGGCCGAAGCTCGGCGACCCTTGCCTGATGTCGACCGCGACGTCGAAGATGCCGCCCTTGAGCGCCCGCACGAGCTTGCCCTGGGCGGTCGGCGGATGCTGGAAATGGAGCCCGCGCACCGTGCCTGCCTGCGCCGAGAGCGCCTCGTTGTCCTGTACGAAGACGGCCTCCGCCACCTCCCGGCCAAACAGGCGGGCATTGAAGGTCTCGACGAAATAGCCGCGTGCGTCGCCGAGCCGCTTCGGCCGAATCAGGACGACATCCGGAATGTCGAGTCGGGTGGCGTGCATGGCGGGCTCCGGTTCGGCAGGCTGATGAAATGATGATTGTTTGGACCCTATCGATCCAACATCATGGACGAGCCGGATGTCATCCGAAACCCCGTGCAGGCTTTCCGGCATCATGCTCTGACGACCCGCTCTAGCGGCTCGCTCTCGGCGACGTCAATCTCGCTTGCCGTCCACAATGGAAGTGGACAGGCCCGCTCGTTTGGCCGCACGTCATGACATCGTCATCGTCTAGGAACGAAGATTCGTGGCAGCGGGGGTTTGACGGATCGCGAGGAGCGGGTCTGCAATGCTTGACATGACGCCGTCGCCGACCGCCGAACCCGCCGTCTCGGCGCTGATCGAAGCCATGCCCGAGGCCGTCCTCGTGGTGTCGGACGACGCGCGGCTGATCGCCGCCAATCTCACGGCGCGCGACCTGCTGCCCGCCTTGCGCGAGGGGGGAGCCTTGGCGTTGGCACTGCGCGATCCGGATGTGCTCGACGCCATCCGGCGCGTCTGCCTCTCGGGTCGGCGCGAGAAGGTCGCCTGGCGCGACAGGGTGCCGGTCGAACGGTCGTTCGCCGTCGCCGTGGCGCCGTTCGATTGCGAAGGGCGCCCACGTGCATTGGTGCTGACCTTGCGCGATCTCACTGAATCGCGTCGCGTCGAGCGCATGCGCGCCGATTTTGTGGCCAATGCGAGCCACGAATTGCGCACGCCGCTGGCATCGCTCCTCGGCTTCGTCGAAACCTTGCAGGGTCCCGCCCGCGACGATCCCCGCGCCCGCGAAAAATTCCTCGCCATCATGGCCGAGCAGGCGCGCCGAATGGCGCGGCTTGTCGACGACCTCCTGTCGCTGTCGCGGATCGAGCAGAACCTCCATCTCAGGCCCGACAAGCCGGTCGATTTCGCCATGGTGGTGCGTCACACCGCAGATACGCTGGCGCCGCTGGCGCAGGAGACCGGCGTACGGCTCGTCGTCTCGGCCGCCGACCCCATCATCGTCAATGGCGACCGTGACGAACTGGTGCGGATCGCCGAGAACCTGATCGAGAATGCCATAAAATACGGCTGCACGGGCTCCGCGGCGGACAACTCCGAGAAGACCCAGGAGGTCGTCGAGATCTCGGTCGTTGCGACGCGACGCGACGGGATGCTCGCCGTGCGCGACCACGGAGCCGGCATTCCGCCGGAGCATCTGCCGCGCCTGACCGAGCGCTTCTACCGAGTCGACGCCGGGCAGAGCCGTGCCAAGGGCGGCACGGGGCTCGGCCTCGCCATCGTCAAGCATATCGTGGCACGGCATCGCGGCCGCCTGCAGGTATCGAGCGAGCCGGGCCGCGGCGCGCTTTTCACGGTGACTATCCCGCTTCGCTGAACGCATTTTTTATCAATGGATTAAGCTGTAATAAATCCGTCGCGCCAATGTCGTAAAACCCACGTCGCGATCCGCTAGAGCTAGCCGGCCTTCGGGGGCAGACCACACGGCCTTGCCTTTTCGAAGCGCAACCTGTTCTGAACGAACGAGGCGTTTCATGAAACTCAGCCATTTCGCGCGGGGCGCGCTGGTCATAGCGACCATCGCGACCGGCTCCGTCGCGGCCAGGGCAGCCGACATCTCGGGCGCCGGTGCGACTTTTCCGTTCCCGATCTATGCCAAGTGGGCCGATACCTACAAGAAGACCACCGGCACCGGCGTGAACTACCAGTCCATCGGCTCGGGCGGCGGCATCAAGCAGATCAAGGCCAGCACCGTGACCTTCGGGGCGTCCGACGCGCCGCTCATGGAGAAGGACCTCCAGGCCGCCGGCCTCGTGCAATGGCCGATGGTGATGGGCGGCATCGTTCCGGTGGTCAATGTCGAGGGCATCAAGTCGGGCGAACTCTTGATCGACGGCCCGACGCTGGCGCAGATCTATCTCGGCACGGTGAAGACCTGGAACGACCCGGCCATCGCCAAGCTCAACCCGAACGTCAAGCTGCCGTCGAGTGCCATCGCGGTCATCCACCGGTCGGACGGATCGGGCACGACCTTTAATTTCACCGATTACCTGTCCAAGGTTTCGCCGGATTGGAAGTCGAAGGTCGGCGAGAATGTCGCGGTCGAATGGCCGGTCGGCATCGGCGCCAAGGGCAACGAGGGCGTCGCCAACAATGTCGCCAATACGCAGGGCTCGATCGGCTATGTCGAATATGCCTATGCCAAGCAGAACAACCTGACCACCACGAAGATGGTCAACAAGGAGGGCAAGACCGTCTCTCCGACGGTTACGGCCTTCCAGGCCGCCGCCGCCAATGCCGACTGGGCCCATGCCCCGGGCTTCTACCAGATCCTGACCGACCAGCCCGGCGCCGAGTCCTGGCCGCTGACCGCCGCCACCTTCATCCTGATGCACAAGCAGCCCAAGGATCCGGCCGCTTCCGCCGAGGCGCTGAAATTTTTCGGCTGGGCCTTCAAGGACGGCGACAAGGAAGCCGAGGCGCTCGACTACATCCCGATGCCTAAGAACGTCGTGACCCTGATCAAGAAGGAGATCGACACGAACATCATGGCCGGCGGCAAGCCCGTCTACCAGATGGACTGACGCGCGCTGCGGGGACGGAACCTTCCGTCCCCGCTCCCCCGCGAGCCTTGCGGCCGCGGGCCTTACCTCGCGATCACCCGATCGCCCTCGAGGAGCCTTCATGGCCGACATCGCCGTCGACAATGTCCCGGCCGCCCGCGCCGCCATGCGGACGCGCCGCCAGGCGCTCGGACGCCTGCGATCGGTCGACGCGACATTCGCGGCCTTGACCCGGATCTCGGCCTTCACGGTCCTGGTGCTGCTCGGCGCCGTGATCGTGTCGCTGATCATCGGCGCCTGGCCCGCCTTCAGCACCTTCGGTCTCGCCTTCATCACGTCGCAGACCTGGAATCCGGCCACCGACGTCTATGGCGCGGCAGCCGCCATCTATGGGACGATCGTCACCTCGATCATCGCCATGGTGATCGCCATCCCGGTCGGGCTCGGCATCGCGATCTTCCTGAGCGAGCTCTGTCCGTTCCGGCTGCGCCGGCCGATCGGCATCGCCATCGAATTGCTGGCCGGCATCCCCAGCATCATCTACGGCATCTGGGGGTTCTTCGTCTTCGCACCCTTCATGCAGCACTATGTCGAGCCCGGGCTGATCGCCGCCTTCGGTCCCATTCCTGGACTGTCGACGCTGTTCGGCGGCCCGCCCTACGGCATCGGCATGCTGACGGCCGGGATCATCCTCGGCATCATGGTGCTGCCCTTCGTCAGCTCGATCTCGCGCGACGTTTTCGAAACGGTGCCGCCCGTTCTCAAGGAGGCCGCCTACGGCATCGGCTGCACGACCTGGGAGGTCGTCCGAAACGTCGTGATCCCCCATTCGCGCATCGGCGTCATCGGCGGTTGCATGCTGGGACTCGGCCGGGCGCTCGGCGAGACCATGGCGGTCACTTTCGTGATCGGCAATGCGCACCGCATCTCGGCCTCGGTCCTGGCGGTCGGCACGACCATCTCGGCCTCGATCGCCAACGAGTTCACCGAGGCCGATTCCGACCTCTACACGTCGTCGTTGATCGGGCTCGGCCTCATCCTCTTCGTCATCACATTCCTCGTGCTGGCCGCCGCGCGCCTGATGCTGATGCGCATCGAGCGACGCCAGGGAGCCTGACCCGATGTCGACCTATACGGCGCGCCGGCGCACCAACGTCCTGTTCCTCGGCCTGTCGGTCGCTGCCGCCCTGTTCGGGCTCGTGGCGCTGGTCTTCATTCTGGCGACGCTGCTGTGGAACGGTTTCGCCGGCCTGGGAATCGCCGTCTTCACGCAGATGACGCCACCGCCCGGCAGCTCGGGCGGCCTGCTCAACGCCATCTACGGCAGCGTCGTCATGACCCTGCTTGGTCTCGTCATCGGTGCCCCGATCGGCCTGCTCGCCGGCACCTACATGGCGGAATACGGGCGCTACGCCAGGCTGACCTTCGTGATCCGCTTCATCAACGACATCCTGCTGAGCGCGCCCTCGATCATCATCGGCCTCTTCGTCAGCGAGATCCTGGTCCTGCCCTTCCATCATTTCTCTGGGCTCGCCGGCTCGGTAGCGCTCGCCATCCTGGTGATTCCGATCGTGGCGCGCACCACCGAGGACATGCTGCTGCTCGTGCCGAACCCGTTGCGCGAGGCCTCCTCCGCCCTCGGCCTGCCGCGCGCCCATATGATCATGCGGGTCGCCTACAAGGCGGCGCGCGCCGGCCTGATCACGGGCCTGCTGCTCGCCTTCGCGCGCATCTCCGGCGAGACGGCACCGCTGCTGTTCACGGCGCTCAACAACCAGTTCTGGAACACCGACCTCAGGCAGCCGACCGCGAGCCTCCCGGCTGTGATCTTCCAATTCGCGCTCAGCCCCTACAAGGAATGGCAGCAGCTCGCCTGGACCGGCGCCCTGCTCATCACCGCCACGGTCCTCCTGCTCAGCATCGTGGCGCGCTGGATCGGCTCATCGAGGATCGCCAAATGAACGACGTCGCCGTTTCCGTGACCGAGGCCCCCAAGGGGCGTGCCGAGGCCGTCAAGGTCGCCGTGCGCGACCTAAAGTTCTTCTATGGCGACGCGATTGCGCTCAAAGGCATCTCGCTGCCGCTGCGCACCAACAAGGTGACGGCCTTCATCGGCCCATCGGGCTGCGGCAAGTCGACCCTCCTGCGCGTGCTCAACCGCATGTACGACCTCTATCCGAACCAGCGGGCCGAGGGCGAGGTGATGCTCGACGGCGACAACATCCTCAAGCCCGAGCAGGACCTGAACCTCCTGCGCGCCCGCATCGGCATGGTGTTCCAGAAGCCGACGCCCTTTCCGATGTCGATCTACGACAATATCGCCTTCGGGGTGAAGCTCTACGAGAAGCTGCCGAAGAAGGAGATGGACGGGCGTGTCGAGGCGGCGCTGCGCGGCGCTGCGCTGTGGAACGAGGTCAAGGACAAGCTCGCCTCCAGCGGGCTCGGGCTTTCGGGCGGCCAGCAGCAGCGCCTCTGCATCGCCCGGACGGTGGCGATCAGCCCGGAGGTGATCCTCTTCGACGAACCCTGCTCGGCGCTCGACCCGATCTCGACCGCCCGTATCGAGGAGCTCATCGACGAGATGAAATCGCGCTACACGATCGCCATCGTCACGCACAACATGCAGCAGGCGGCCCGCGTCTCCGACTACACCGCCTTCATGTATCTCGGCGACCTCGTCGAGTTCGACGGCACCAAGAAGATCTTCACGTCGCCATCGCAGAAGCAGACACAGGACTACATCACCGGCCGGTTCGGCTGAGAGGATGTTCGCAAGCTTCACTTTCCTCATCCTGAGCCGGGTCCGCAGGACCCGAGTCGAAGAGCCTGCCCTGAGCCTGCCGAAGGGACGGCAGGCGTCGGCCGTGCTTCGAGACGGTCCTGTCGGACCTCCTCAGCATGAGGCGCGTGGGTTTCCAGACGGACCGTAAGGAGCCACACATGTCCGAACATACCGTCAAAGCCTACGACAAGGAGCTCGACGCGCTCGGGCGCAAGATCGCCGAGATGGGCGGCATCGCCGAGAAGATGCTCTCGGATGCGATGGATGCGTTGACCGCGCTCGACCTCGACCTCGCCAGGAGCGTCGTCGCCAGCGACCCGCGGCTCGACCTCCTGCAGCGCGAGATCGAGGAGGGCGCCATCATGACCATCGCCCGCCGCCAGCCGATGGCGGTCGATCTGCGCGACATCATCGCGGCGGTGCGCATTTCGGGCGATCTCGAACGCGTCGGCGACCTCGCCAAGAACATTGCCAAGCGCGCCGTCAAGATCGCCACCGAGCCGCGCGTTCCGCGTGCCGTCATCGGCCTCAAGCATATGAACGAGCTCGCGGCCATGCAGCTGAAGGACGTGCTCGATGCCTATGCGGGGCGCGACACCGAGCGGGCCCAGGCCGTGTGGGTGCGCGACGGCGAACTCGACGCGCTGGAAGATTCGGTGTTCCGCGACCTCTTGACCTTCATGATGGAGGACCCGCGCAACATCTCCTTCTGCACCCACCTCCTGTTCTGCTCGAAGAACATCGAACGGGTCGGCGACCATGCCACCAACATCGCCGAGACGGTCTTCTATCTGGTGACGGGCGGTACCTTGCCGCTCGACCGGCCGAAGGACCGTAACGCGGCCGCGGTCTATTCGGCCGCCCTGACCGATCATTGAGGACCTCGGCTTCGCGGATGCGCCCATGACCATGACGACCCTCAGGCCCGCCATCGACAGACCGGCCACCCATAATGCCGCGCCCCATATCCTGGTCGTCGAGGACGAGCAGGCGCTCGGCCTGCTCCTGTCCTACAATCTCGAAGCCGAGGGCTTCACCGTGGAGCGGGTCGAGCGCGGCGACGAGGCTGAGCTGCGCCTCAGCGAACTGCCGCCCGACCTCGTCATCCTCGACTGGATGCTGCCCGGCGTGTCGGGCCTCGAGATCTGCCGGCGGCTCCGGGCGCGCGAGACGACGCGGACGCTGCCGGTGATCATGCTGACGGCGCGCGGCGAGGAAGGCGAGCGCGTCCGCGGCCTCTCGGTCGGCGCCGACGACTACGTGGTCAAGCCCTTCTCGGTGCCCGAGCTCATGGCCCGGGTGCGTTCGCTGTTGCGCCGTTCCCGGCCCGAGCGGATCGCGAGCCGGCTCTCGGCCGGCGACCTCGACCTCGACCGCGAGACGCGGCGGGTGCGCCGCGCCGGCCGCGACATCCACCTCGGCCCGACCGAGTTCCGCCTGCTCGAATTCCTGATGGAGCGCCCCGGCCGCGTCTTCTCGCGGGCCCAGCTGCTGGACGGCGTCTGGGGCATCTCGGTCGAGATCGACGAGCGCACCGTCGACGTCCACGTCGGACGCCTGCGCAAGTCGCTGTCGCGCGGCCGCGAACGCGATCCCGTCCGCACCGTGCGCGGCGCCGGCTATAGTTTCGACGAGACCTTCGGCAAGGCTTGAGCAGCCGGGCGCGGCGCCAAGAGCTGATGCGTCCCGCCGCTCAGATTGTCAGTTGCAGGCAAGCCCGGCAGAGCCTGGTTAGCGCGGGATGCCGAAACATCGACCCGGGCTCGCGGACGGCAGGATGCTCGTGCTGCGATCGGCGCGGTCCACGAGCATCGCGATCGACGGCCTCGCGGTATCGCCCCTGCGGTCGACCGCGCCCCCAGGCCAGCGCCCGGCCTCGATGCGACAAGCGAGACCGGGGCGCGTCCGGCTCGCCGATGTCGACGCCCTGTGAAAACAGCGACGGCACGACACCCGGTTGTCTCAACAGCGCGATCATGCGGCTCTCCCGATCCCTGACTTCTACCAGGGGCGGGTTGCCGGGCGGTCAAACCGGACCCTGCAATGCCGACGATGCCGGTTACGATGTATAAACCGACCTCGACACCGTGAACGCGGATTTGCCACGGGCGGCCGCTTTGCCTAATCGGGGTCCGTCGAGGACGAAGGACGAGACGATGGACAAGACCGGCCAGACCGTGCCGCAGGACGCGCTCGTCGCGCCGCATCAGAAGGTGCTGATCGTCGACTTCGGCTCGCAAGTCACGCAATTAATCGCACGCCGCGTGCGCGAGGCCGGCGTCTATTGCGAGATCGTCCCCTTCGACAAGGCCGAGGATGCCCTTGCGGCGCTCTCGCCCAAGGCCGTCATCCTGTCGGGCGGTCCTGCCTCGATTCTGGACGATGGCAGCCCCCGGGCCGCAAGGGCGCTATTCGACGCCGGGATTCCGGTGCTCGGCATCTGCTACGGCCAGCAGGCCATGGCGCATCGGCTCGGCGGGGCGGTGGAAGGCGGCCACGCGCGCGAGTTCGGCCGCGCCGATGTCGAGATCCTGGCCGAAAGTCCGCTGATCGACGGGCTCTGGTCGCCCGGCGAGCGCCATCCGGTGTGGATGAGCCACGGTGACCGCATCACGCGCCTGCCGGACGGCTTCAGAGTCGTCGGCGCCTCCGAGAACGCGCCTTATGCGATCATCGCCGACGAGACGCGGCGTTTCTACGGCCTGATGTTCCATCCGGAGGTGGTCCATACGCCCGACGGCGCGAAGCTGATCGGCAATTTTCTGCACAAAGTGGCGGGGCTCGCCTCCGATTGGACAATGGCGGCCTTCCACCAGGAGGCGATCGCGCGCATCCGGGGGGAGGTCGGTGCGGGCCGGGTCATCTGCGGCCTGTCGGGCGGCGTCGATTCGGCGGTCGCCGCCGTGCTGATCCACGAGGCGATCGGCGACGGGCTGACCTGCGTCTTCGTCGATCACGGCCTGCTGCGCGTAGGCGAGGCGGCGGACGTGGTGCGGCTGTTCCGCGACCATTACAACATCCCGCTCGTCCATGTGGAGGCAGCCGACCTGTTCCTCTCGGCGCTGAAAGGCGTCACCGACCCGGAAGCCAAGCGCAAGACGATCGGACGCCTGTTCATCGACGTCTTCGATGCCGAGGCTAAAAAGCTCGGCGGCGCCGACTTCCTGGCCCAGGGCACGCTCTATCCCGATGTCATCGAGAGCGTGTCGGCGACCGGCGGCCCGGCGGTGACGATCAAGTCGCATCACAATGTCGGCGGCCTGCCGGAACGCATGGACATGCGCCTCGTCGAGCCGCTGCGCGCTCTGTTCAAGGACGAGGTGCGGGTGCTGGGGCGGACGCTCGGCCTGCCGCAGGCCTTCGTCGACCGCCACCCCTTCCCCGGGCCGGGCCTCGCCATTCGCATCCCGGGCGAGATCACGCCCGAGAAGCTCGACATCCTACGCCGGGCGGACGCGATCTACCTCGAGGAGATCCGCAAGGCCGGGCTCTACGATGCGATCTGGCAGGCCTTCGCGGTGCTGCTGCCGGTCAAGACCGTGGGGGTGATGGGCGACGGGCGCAGCTATGACCATGTCTGCGCGCTGCGAGCCGTCACCTCGGTCGACGGCATGACCGCGGATTTCTATCCCTTCGACATGGGTTTCCTCGGTCGTGCCGCAACCCGCATCATCAACGAGGTACGCGGCATCAACCGGGTCGTCTACGACGTGACCTCGAAACCGCCGGGCACGATCGAGTGGGAATGAGAGGGCGGTGGCCTGCTCCCCGATATACCTTCGTATATGAGTAGAGTCTGTCTTGGTTATGCCCCTCGTGAGGCGTGCTGCGAACTCCGTCGGTGTGGGCCCGCCAAGGGGCGAGTGTGGTCGTATTGTAGTCGCTCCTCCATGCTTCGATGATCTGCCGCGCCTGGGCAAGGTTGGTGAAGAGATGTTCGTTGAGACACTCATCGCAGCCGGCCATCGAAGCTTTCGATGAAGCCGTTCCGGGTCGGCTTGACCGGCATGATGTAGCGCAATCCGACACCGCGCATTTCGTGTCGGGAGACGACGGTTTGCAGTGTCAGTGCCGATCACCGCTGCCGCGCAAGTCATACAACATGGGGCTTGAGCAGCGACTTAGAATGGCGGTTTGTCCACTTTGTGAAATTTCGATGTCACGTCTCCCGACAAGTTTATGTTGTCCGGATCGAGGGCCATTGCAGAAGCGCCCGAGCTGAAATCAAGCTTTTTCAGATCGATCCAGATCAAGTTCGGTGCAGTTGACAGTTCGAAGAAATAGCGGCGATTAGTCAGGTCTATCGCAGTTCGATATTCCGTGTTGTAAAGAGTGCCAGGCTGATTGTTGGGAGCGCCAAACGGTACCGATGCATTTCTTGCAATCGCTATGATGCCGGCCATAGCTTCGCGCTCGGTTTTGGGTTCGCGCAACATCTGTAGGTAATACGCAGACCGAACAAAGCGGTCGCGCGGATCGACGTTTCCGAGCAATGGCGTCTGGCGCGTGGCATGGGAAAAATCATACTTAGTTAAATTCGCCAACTGCTCGTCGTACGTCGGGTCATTGGTCATAACGCGATATTGGTGACCGTGGTGCACGACCAGTTTTCCGCCAATGTATTCGAGGACCGCGGAGTCGCCGCTCGCGTCCTCCATTGCGAGATGGACGGTGGCCTTCATGCCATCGTGTTCGATCATAATTGGCTGCGCTCCCTTCATTAGGTCCAGTGCTTGATCGACAGTCGCGGCACCGTCCAGGAGGTACTGAGCCCAAAGACCGGCGTTAACCCCAACCTTCGATGGGTCACGTGGCCCAAAATCAGTTGTGACCAAATACAGCATATGGACCGCCAGCCCTTTTTCATTCACGCCGTCGGCGGTGCCCAGCCCGGAGATCGTCGTGACCACGCTTCCGTATTTGGACGTCCAGCGTGCGGGGTTTTTCCGGTCGATGACGTGACCGGCGAACTGACCTCCATCGCGCTTCAGGCCCCGAGGAAATACGGTGAGGACAGGCTGAGTGGACTCAGGCCAATCCATCGTGCGGCTTACGACCACAGCGAGTTTGTTATTGTTCCACAAAATCCGAGTGCAACCGAGTGCGGTTTCTGCCGGGGCGATTGCAAGAGAGGCGCAAAACGCGGCGGTTAGCCACGCACGGCAAGACAAGGTCAAAGACATGAAAAATCTCTGCTTGATTGCTGGAACACTATAGGTCGATCTCAGCTTCAACCGTTCGGCCATAGGTTGTCAAATTGAAGATCGTCGCGCGGAGAGAACTCTCCATATCTCGTCTTTGATCGATGGTTCGCTGACTCCAGAACAAATCATGCTGCGTCCCGGCCGGCTTGCAACCGGGCGATGGCGGGACCAAGGACGGTGCGCGCCATTCGCGCGCCCCGCGGGATTGCTTCCGATTTCCGGTGAGTTGCCGCGCACGAACGCCTCGCGCGATCGCCAGCGTCGACAACTGGCCGGATCGGCGAGCTTCGCTCGCCGATCCTTTTGGTTCGGGTCAGGCCGCCACCATGCCGATGTCGCGGTTGTTGAAGCGGTGACGCTTCAGCCCGTCGGTCAAGGCTTTCACGGCCTCGCCCGCACCGCCCGCCGTGACGCCCTCAGCGGGCGCACCGGTTTTCGGGATCGGGAGATGCGCTGCCTCGATCAAGGCCGATGCATCGCCGACGAAGGCGAGCGGCTTGCCGTGCTTGAAAGCCTCGGCCAAAAAGGCGAGCGCGAGACCCGTCTTGGCGAGCTTGGCGGCCGATCGCCCGCCCGGTACCACGACGGCGTCATAGATCACCGATGGCGCGTTCGGCGCCGGCCGGTCGACCTTGACAGCGTTACCGAGGCTGCAGGTGATGGAGCCGCCGCGCTCCGAGATGATCTCGATCATCGCACCCTGAGCTTCGAGGCCCGACCTGATCGTGCCCAGTTGTTCGCCATCGACGCCCTCGCCGGCCAACACCGCGATCTTACGCCCCTTGATGCCGGCGGCGAGTTTGTCCATCGATAGCGCCGGCGAGACCTGCACCGTTTTCTTGCCGCTCGGCATCGCACCTGGATCCGCGATTTCGGTCACGACCGGCTTCGGCGCGACACGCCTGCACTCTTCGATGTCGAGCCCCGTCTGCTCAGCCACGCGGGCGGCGAGATCGGGATGGACGTTGATCAGGATGTTGGCCATCACGGCCTGGCGCACCGCCTTGGTCTCGCAATTGTTCAGTTCGAACGAGAACCCGGCCGCGATATGCGCCTTTTCCCACTCCGCCATCGAGGTCCAGAACAGTGTCGCCTGACCAAAATAGTCGGTGAAACTCTTCGACCGCGCCCGGATCTTGCGACCATCGACCTTCTCGGCGTAGCTGCGGAACGCGTCGACAGCGTCGGGCTGGTGCATGGGGCAGCCGCCGCCGAGCGCATTCGGGAAATAGGCGACCCGACCCTTGTTGATCGTGTTCTTCGCAAAACCGTCGCGCTGGTTGTTCGAAACGGGGTTGAGCGGCCGGTTGATGGGCAGCTCGGCGAAGTTCGGCCCGATGCGGCGCAGCTGCGTGTCGAGATAGGAAAATAGCCGCCCCTGCAACATGGGATCGTTGGTGAAATCGATGCCCGGCACGACGTGGCTGACGCAGAAGGCAACCTGCTCCGTCTCGGCGAAATAATTGTCCGGGTTGCGATTCAGCGTCATTTTTCCGACGAGACGCACCGGCACCAGCTCTTCCGGGATCAGCTTGGTGTCGTCGAGAAGGTCGAAGTCGAAGGCGAATTCGTCCTTCTCCTCGACGACCTGGATGCCGAGTTCCCATTCGAGAAAGTCGCCGCGCTCGATCGCCTCGAACATGTCGCGGCGGTTGTAGTCGGCATCCTTGCCGGCAATCTTCTGGGCCTCGTCCCATACGAGGCTGTGGACGCCCTTGACCGGCTTCCAATGAAATTTGACGAAGCAGCTTTTGCCCTTGGCATTGACGAAACGCCAAGTATGAACGCCGAAGCCTTCCATATGAGCGAAGGATCGGGGAAAGGCCCGGTCGCTCATCGCCCACATGAGCATGTGGCTGATCTCGGGCGAGAGCGACGCGAAATCCCAGAATGTGTCGTGGGCGCTGGCCGCCTGTGGGATCTCGACATGCGGCTCGGGCTTCACGGCGTGGACCAGGTCCGGAAATTTGATCGCGTCGTTGATGAAGAACACCGGGATGTTGTTGCCGACGAGGTCCCAGACGCCGGTATCCGTGTAAAACTTCACCGCGAAGCCGCGGACGTCACGGGGCGTATCGGCCGAGCCACGCGAGCCGGCCACCGTCGAGAAGCGAACGAAGACAGGCGTCTTCTTGCCCGCCTTGGCGAAAGGCGACGCCATGGTCAGGTCGGCGAGGTCCTCATAGGCCTCGAATTCGCCGTGGGCGCCGGCGCCGCGCGCGTGTACCACGCGTTCCGGAATGCGCTCGTGGTCGAAATGGGTGATCTTCTCCCGCAGCATGAAATCTTCGAGCAGCGAGCCGCCTCGCACGCCGGCTTTCTCGCTGTTTTGATCGTCGCTGATCTTCACGCCCTGATTGTTGGTCATCGCGTCGAGCGGCGCGATCGTGTCCGTCTTGAGAGCGACGGTTTTCGGGGTGTCGATCGCATCGTGTGTCGATCGTCCGTGAGCACCGCCGGCTTGCGGCGGCGCATATTGGCGATTCTTGGGCATCTCGGGCTCCGGATCGGACAGGACTTGCGATTGCGTAACCAACGAGCGCTATGAAAGGTCAGCTCCTCGGGTGATGAAAGAGCCGGGGGCCGTGGCAGGATGCCGGCCGCGTGCCCATCACTCGGCGGCGCGCCCCAGAGGCTCGATCTCCCCGAGATCGTTCTGCCCTGTCCCGGCGCGCGCCCCGCCCCGGCTCGCCCGGCGCGTCAGCCGGCTGAGATAGATGTAGATCACCGGCGTGGTGTAGAGCGTCAGCAACTGGGAGAGCAGCAGGCCGCCCACGATGGCGATGCCGAGGGGACGCCGCAGTTCGGAGCCCGCGCCGGTGCCGAGCGCCAGCGGCAGGCTGCCGAGGAGCGCCGCCATGGTGGTCATCATGATCGGCCTGAACCGCAGCAGGCAGGCGTCGTAGATCGAAACCTCCGGCGTCGTGCCGTGCCTCCGCTCCGCGCCGAGCGCGAAGTCGATCATCATGATGGCGTTCTTCTTGACGATGCCGACCAGCAGGATCACCCCGATCAGCGCGATCAGCGAGAAGTCGTAGTGAAGCGCGATCAGCGCGATGAACGCTCCCACGCCGGCCGACGGCAGCGTCGACAGGATGGTGATCGGGTGAACGAAGCTCTCGTAGAGGATGCCGAGCACGATATAGACGGCGATGACCGCTGCGGCGATGAGATAGGGCTGGTTCGACAGGGAGCTCTGGAAGACTTTCGCCGATCCGGCGAAATGCGCCGTCAGCGTCGGCGGCTTGGCGAGCGTCTGCTCCATGGCGTGGATCGCGGTGACCGCGTCGCCGAGCGAGTGGCCGGCGGCCAGATTGAACGACAGCGTGACGGACGGAAACTGGTCCTGATGATTGATCGTCAGAGGCGCGATCGAACCCACGTAGCGCGCCAGGACCGACAGCGGCACCATCTGACTCGTCGTGCCCGATCTCACGTAGAGGCGGTCGAGCGCCGAGGCATCCTGCTGGAAGCGAGGCTCCGCTTCCAGCACGACGTGGTGCTGGTCGAGCTGGCCGAAGATCGTCGCCACCTGGCGCTGCCCGAAGGCGTCGTAGAGCGTGTCGTCGACGGCCTGCGGCGTGACGCCGAGCCGGCCGAGCGCGTCGCGGTCGATCTTGAGGATCGTGCGCGGCGCGCTGACCTGGAAATCCCCGGTCACGTCCTGCAGTTCGGGCAGCGCCGAGAGCTTCTTCAAGATCAGCGGGGCCCAGTGATAGAGCTCCGGCAGGTTGGGGTCCTGCAAGGTATATTGATATTGCGTCTTGCTGACGCGCGCCCCGATCTGCACATCCTGCCGGGCCTGGCCGAAGAGACTGATTCCCGGCACGCGCTGAGTCTCATTGCGCAGCCGGTTCAACACCTCGGTCGCGCTTGACGTGCGCTCCGACATGGGCTTGAGGTCGATCATGATGCGGCCGCTGTTCACGGCGGGGTTGGTGCCGACCCAGGAATAGGCGGTCTCGACGGCGGGATCGGCCTGCACGATCCGGCTCACCGCATGCTGGTGCACGACCATCGAATCGTAGGAAATGTCCTGGGCGGCTTCCGTGCTCCCGATGATGGTCCCGTCATCCTGCTGAGGGAAGAAGCCCTTCGGGATGATGAGATAGAGATAGGCGGTCGCCCCGAGGGTCGCGGCGAACAGCAGCATGACGAAGATCCTGTGGCGCAGCGCGAAGCGCAGGCTGGCCGCGTAGCCGCCGAGCGACCACTCGAAGCATGTCTCCAGCGCCCTCGCGACGGGGCCTTCCTTCCGGTCGTGGGCGATGGGCTTGAGGAGCTGGCCGCACATCATCGGCGTCAGGACCAGGGAGACCACGCCGGACACCAGGATCGCGACGCTGATCGTCACCGCGAATTCGCGGAACAGGCGCCCGATCAGGCCGCCCATCAGCAGCAGGGGAATGAAGACGGCGACGAGCGAGAGGGTCATCGAGACGATCGTGAAGCCGATCTCGCGCGAGCCCTTGAGGGCGGCCTCGAGCGGCGTTTCCCCGGCCTCGACATGGCGGACGATGTTCTCGACCATCACCACCGCATCGTCGATCACGAAGCCGACCGCGACGGTCAGCGCCATGAGCGAGACGTTGTCGATCGTATATCCCAGCACATACATGACCGCGCAGGTGGCGAGCAGCGACACGGGGATCGTGACGCTCGGGATGAGCGTCGCGCTCACCCGGCGCAGAAAGAGGAAGACCACCATCACGACAAGCGCGATGCTGAGCGCCATCGTGAGCTGCGTATCCTTGACCGAGGCGCGGATCGTCTGGGTCCGGTCGCCGAGGACCCGAACCTTGAGCGACGGCGGCAGCGTGCGCTGCAGTTCGGGCAGCGCATCCTTCACGAGCTGCACGGTCTGGTTGACGTTGTAGCCGGGCTGCTTGTGGACATCGATGATCACGGCGCGCTTGTCGCCGAGCCAGGCGGCCTGCCGTACGTCCTCGACGCCGTCGATCGCCTTGCCGACGTCGCCGATCCTGACCGGCGCGCCGTTGCGATAGGCGATAATGACCGAGTTGAAGGTCGCGGCGTCGAACAATTGGTCGGTGGCGTCTAGCGTCAGCGATTGCTTGAGGCCGTTCAGCGATCCTTTCGGCCCGTTCACGGTGGCGACCCCGATGGCCGAGCGCACCTCCTCGAAGCTCAGCCCCAGGGAGGCGAGGGCCATCGGATTGATCTGCACCCGCACGGCGGGCTTCTGCTCGCCATGGAAGTCGACGAGCCCGACGCCGGTGATCCGCGACAGCTGCAAGGCGAGGTAGTTCTCGACGTAATCGTCCACCTTCGAGATGGGAAGGTCGTCCGACGTCACGGCGATCGACATCAGCAGTGCGTCCGCCGGGTTGACCTTCTCGTAGGTCGGCGGGTTGGGCAGGTTCTTCGGCAACTGGCCGCCGGCCGCGTTGATGGCGGTCTGCACGTCCTGGGCCGCGCCATCCATGCTGCGGCCGAGGTCGAACTCGACCTGGATCTCCGAGCTGCCGAGCGAGGAGCCGGAGGTAATCGTGGTGACGCCGGAGATGAGCGCGAGCTGGCGCTCGAGCGGTGCCGTGACGGAGGTCGCCATCGTCTCCGCGCTGGCTCCCGGGAGTTCAGCCGTGATCTGGATGGTCGGGACGTCGACCTGCGGCACGCCGGCGATTGGCAGGGCGAAATAGGCGGCGAGTCCGACGAGCATCACCCCTGCCATGAGCAGGGTCGTGGCGATCGGCCGGACGATGAAGGGCGCGGACAGCCTCATGGCTTCGGCGCCTCGGCCATGCCGTCGACGGCCCGCGACAGGAGGGTGACGGGCGTGCCGGACTGGATCCTGTACTGGCCGTCGGTCACCACCTGCTCGCCCGGCGCGAGGCCGCTCTCGATCACCGTGAGCTCCTTGTCGGCGAAGCCCGCTTTCACGGCGCGCTTCTCCGCGACATGCGCCGGCGTGACGACGAAGACATAGGTGCCCTCCGGGCCGCGAAGCACCGCGGTATCGGGGACCGTGAGCACGCCGTGCTGGACCTCGATCTGCAGCCGGATCGAGACGAATTGCCCCGGCCACAGCGTCTCGTCCTTGTTCTCGAAGGTCGCCTTGTAGCGCACGGTTCCGGTCGCGACGTTGACCTGATTGTCTATGACGGCCAGCTTGCCTTGCGCCAGCTCGTGGTCGTCGCGGTCGAAGGCGACCGCCGTCGTCTCGCCTGCGGCAAGATGCGCGCGGACCTGGTGCAAGGTCTCGGCCGGCAAGTCGAAATCGACCGAGATCGGGTGGATCTGGTTGATGGTCACGATGCCCGAGGCATTGTTCGCCCGCACGATATTGCCCTCGTCGACCTGCCGCGTACCGGTTCGTCCATCGATCGGTGAACGGATCTGGCAATAGTTCAATTGCACCTGGGCGGCGGTGATCGCGGCCTGATCGATTTTCGCACTCGCCTCGAACTGCGAGACCTGGGCGCGCGTCGTGTCGAGGCTCTGGCGAGTCCCGGAACCCTTGCCGGCTAGGTCCTGGGCGCGGTTAAAGTCGAGGCGCGCGTTGGCCAGCAGCGCCTCGTCCCTCAGCTCGGCGGCTTGTGCTTGGGCCAGCGCGGCCGCGAAGGGTTGCGGGTCGATCTCGACCAGCACGTCGCCGCGACGGACGCTCTCGCCCTCCTTGAAATCGATCTTGACAATCTGGCCATCGACCCGGCTCGTCAGGACCACGCTCTGGTAGGCGCGCACCGTCCCCAGTCCGATCAAGAAGACGGGCACGTCACGCCGCCGGGCTTCCGTCGCCGTCACCGGCACCGCCGGATCCGGGTTTGCCGCCGCGATCGCCCCATGGCGGGCGGACGAGGTATGATGGAGGAACCAATCGACACCGCCGCCGAGCGCGATGACGCAGACGAGAACGGCGATCGGCTTCTTCAACAGGACCTCTCGGACATATCGTCTTGCGCGCTACGGATCGTGGCGACCGGACGCCCATGCGATAGCGCGGAAGCGCGGCCGGGTTTCGGTGCGCCATCCGTCGATGCCCGGGTCGTCGATCATGCCGCCGACCGCGTGACGCCAGTATGGCCGATCGACGATATTCAGGCAGCTCGCCGGCCCCGATCTGCGTTCCACCCCAGCGAGGCGGACCGTCTCGATCGGATTGATAAGTTCAAGCGATCTCTCGATCTCGGCGGGACCGCCGATGCGGGCGCATGTCGAGTGGCATCGGCCTGGGCAAGGCAGAGAACCGAGTGCACCGCCCGCGTGTACCGAAGCCGGGGCTCGCACGACCAAAGACTTCCATAAAGTCAAGGGGATAGGGATGGTGCTGCCAGAGAGGATTGAACTCTCGACCTCTCCCTTACCAAGGGAGTGCTCTACCACTGAGCTACGGCAGCAGGGCCCGCAGGTGCAGGCCTTCGGCCGGCCGGCATGGTGCGGGTCATGTGCCACAGGCCCAGGCCGGACGCAAGCATGCCAACGCGCCTGCCGTCATCGCACCGGGATCAGGATAAGCCCATGCGCGTCATGGCCGCATGACCGCCCCACGAAACGCGGCCGCGCCCACGCACCGCTCGCGTCGCAAAGCCGCAAGCCGTTTGCCTTCCCCGAAAAAGCCCACCCGCCCTGGTGACGAACGCTTAAGCATCTCCAATTAGGGTCGTGGCTCAGCGGCGAGGTTGCGAGCGGCGAGCATCGGGCTCCGGGCTCGATGACGGTCGTGAGATGATCTGCCTTTCCAGTCCGGGCCGCACGTGCGAATCACCAAATTCTCGCCGATCGACTATCTGCCCGAGGCCTTGCGCGACTTCGTCGGACGGCGTCTGGCGGAGGGCGGGGGTCTGGCGCTGATCGGCGCCGTGGGGCTGACCGGCGCCGCGCTCACCACCTGGTCGATTCAGGACCCGAGCTGGAACCATGCCGTCGACCGGCCAGTCCACAACATCGCCGGCGCGGCCGGGGCCGTCACGGCCGATCTGGTGATGCAATTGCTCGGTATCGCGGTGGTCGCCGTGCTTCCGGTCATAGCCTGCTGGGGCTGGACTCTTCTGGTCCGCCGCCGGCTGGCCCTCGTCCGGCTCCGGACCGTTCTCTTGGTCCTGGGAGGCTTGGCGGCGACCGGTCTGGCCTCCAGCCTGCCGGCGACCGGGCGCTGGCCCCTGCCGACCGGTCTCGGCGGCGTCGTCGGCGACGCCATCCTGGCCCTGCCGCGCCATGTCTTCGGAACATCCGAAACGGGCCTCGTCATCGTCGCCGTGGTGCTGGCGGGGATCGCCATCCTGTCGCTGACCGCCTCGGCGGGCTTCGGTCTCAGGACCCCGGTCGTCGAGGAGGACGACGACCTTGCACCGGCCTACGACTGGGTTCCGATTCCCAAAGCCGCACGGCGCGCCGTCGATGACGATCCCGACGGTGAACCCGGCGTGGGTCTCGTGTCGCTCGGTGCCGTCATCCACACGGCCCTTAGCCTGAAAGGCGCCATCACCCGGGCCATGCAGCGCCGGAGACCTGCGATCGCCACTTCCGGCACGTCGCCCGCCTGGGCGGCGCACGAGCTTGCGTCGGCCTTTGCCGGCGATCCCGGGCGACCGGGATCCGCCAACCTGGGCTCGGCAGAGCGCCGCGAACCGGTTTTCGACACTCCGCATGCGCGGGATCGGAGCGCGCCTTTTCCGGCCGCTCCTCGGGCAGTAGAGCGGTCTGCGGTCGCTCGCCATGCCGCTCCGGCGGTCCCGGCCGAACCCGGCACCCTGCGGGAGCCGGTTCCCGTCATTGGACCGGCGCCGCGCCGCAAACCGGCTCCCGCGGTTCATGAGCCCGCCGATCCTGCCTCCTACCAGCTACCGCCGGTGACCTTTTTGGGCGAGCCGAGGCGCAGCTCCGGCCACGTCATCTCCGAGGATGCGCTGAGCCAGAATGCCCGCCTGCTCGAAGGGGTGCTCGAGGATTTCGGGGTGCGCGGCGAGATCATCAACGTGCGGCCCGGGCCGGTGGTGACGCTCTACGAGCTCGAACCGGCACCGGGGATCAAGTCGTCGCGGGTCATCGGCCTGGCCGACGACATCGCCCGCTCCATGTCGGCGGTCTCGGCCCGCGTCGCCGTGGTGCAGGGCCGCAACGCCATCGGCGTCGAACTGCCGAACCAGCGGCGCGAGACTGTGCTGCTGCGTGAAATCGTGGGCTCGCAGGATTTCGCCTCGTCCAATCACAAGCTCGCCATCGCGCTCGGCAAGACGATCGGCGGCGAGGAGGTGATCGTCGATCTCGCCCGCATGCCGCACCTGCTCGTCGCCGGCACCACCGGCTCGGGCAAGTCGGTCGCCATCAACACCATGATCCTGTCGATCCTCTATCGCCTGCGCCCCGACCAGTGCCGGCTGATCATGATCGATCCCAAGATGCTCGAACTCTCCGCCTATGACGGTATCCCGCATCTTCTGACGCCCGTCGTCACCGACCCCAAGAAGGCCGTCGTCGCCTTGAAATGGGCGGTGCGCGAGATGGAGGACCGCTACAAGAAGATGTCCAAGGTCGGCGTGCGCAACATCGACGGTTTCAACGCCCGGGTGAACGACGCCGACGCCAAGGGCGAAACCATCACCCGCACGGTGCAGACCGGCTACGACAAGGCGACCGGCGAGGCCGTCTACGAGCAGGAAGCGATGGAGCTGTCGCCGCTCCCCTATATCGTGGTCATCGTCGACGAGATGGCCGACCTGATGATGGTAGCCGGCAAGGATATCGAGGGCGCCATCCAGCGCCTGGCCCAGATGGCGCGGGCCGCCGGCATCCACCTGATCATGGCGACGCAGCGTCCCTCCGTGGATGTCATCACCGGCACGATCAAGGCCAATTTCCCGACCCGCATCTCGTTCCAGGTGACGAGCAAGATCGATTCGCGCACCATCCTCGGCGAGCAGGGGGCGGAGCAGCTGCTCGGCCAGGGCGACATGCTCTACATGGCGGGTGGCGGCCGCATCAGCCGCGTGCACGGCCCCTTCGTCTCGGACGGTGAGGTCGAGACGGTGGTGGCCCATCTCAAGACGCAAGGCCGTCCGGATTATCTCGAGGCGATCACCCAGGATGTCGATGGGGAGAGCGACCCGGCGGAGGATCCCGCCGCTCCCCTGGACGGGGGGGACGCAGAAGGCGGCGACCTCTATGACCGCGCCGTCGCCATCGTGCTGCGCGACAAGAAATGCTCGACCTCCTATATCCAGCGCCGGCTTCAGGTCGGCTACAACAAGGCGGCCTCGCTCGTCGAACGGATGGAGCGGGACGGCGTCGTGGCCCCGGCAAACCACGCCGGCAAGCGCGAGATCCTGGTCGGCGGGGGCGTCGATCGCGGCGCCTTCGAGATGGCGGACGAGGAATGAGTCACGAAAGCCGTCGCCATTTCGGCGCTCGGCCCTTAAGATCTTCAATCCGGGCGCTGGTCTCACTTAAGCCATACCGGATGCCTATCGGGCGTGCACACCGCCTCCGGAAACCACGAATGTTTCGTTCGATCTCGATCGCGCTCATGCTTGCCGTCCTGGCCGTGGCGCCGGCCCGCGCCGAAAAGGCTCCGCTGCAGCTCCTGTCCGCCAAAGGGGCCAAACCCGCGGCGCCTATCGATGCGCAGGCGGTGATCGACGAGGCCAACGGCTATTTCAACAATGCCGGCACGATGATCGCGGATTTCGTCCAGATCGGGGGCGATGGTCGGCGGACGGACGGTAAGCTCTTCGTGCAGCGTCCTGGGCGGATGCGATTCGCCTACGCGCCGCCCGCCACGCTCGACATCGTCGCCGACGGCACCTCGGTCGCCATCATCGACCGCAAGCTGCATACGCAGGACCTCTACTTCATCGGCCAGACGCCGTTGAAATTCCTTCTCAACGATGCGGTCGACCTCAACCGCGACACGAAGATTCTCGATATAGCGACCGATGGACTGGGCGGCGTCTCGATCGATATCGAGGACAAGTCGACTTTCGGCGGCACGTCGAAGCTCCGGCTGACCTTCGACGAAAAGCCCTTCGCCTTGCGCCAGTGGACGGTGACCGACCCGCAGGGTTACGAGACCGTGGTGTCGCTCTCCAACATCGATCTCAACACCAAGCCCGATCCGGCCCTGTTCCAGATCAACACCGAACGCATGCTCAACTCGCGCAAGTGAGCCGTTTCCGTAGCGGCCCGCGGGGTGTCGCAGCGGGTCAAGGCCGCGCCGCATGGGTGCCGGCTAGCTGCGGAACGGGGTCGTGGCCCGAATCGAAGCGTCCGCCTTGCCCCTGACCGTCGCCACCTGGAACATCAATTCCGTCCGCTTGAGGCTGCCTCTCGTCAAGCAGTTCCTGGCCCGCGGCCTGCCCGACGTCCTCTGTCTGCAGGAGACCAAATGCCGGGACGCCGAGTTCCCGTTCTCCGCCTTGCGAGAGATGGGTTACGACCACATCGAGATTTTCGGGCAGAAGGGCTACCACGGGGTCGCGATCCTCTCGCGCTTCCCGGTTGCGGCCGTCGATCGCGCGCCGTTCTGCCGGCACGGCCATGCGCGCCATCTGGCGGTGACGCTCGCGGCGGGCGCGGGCGCGGCGGCCGGCCTGACCATCCACAACTTCTACGTCCCGGCCGGCGGCGACGAACCCGACCCCGAGATCAACCCGAAATTCGCGCACAAGCTCGATTTCATCGACCGGATGGCGCGAGGTCCGGCCGAATTCGGGCTCAAGTCCGACCGGGCGATCCTCGTCGGCGACCTCAATATCGCGCCGCTCGAATCGGATGTCTGGAGCCACAAGGCGCTCCTCAAGGTCGTCAGCCATACGCCGGTCGAGGTCGAGGGTCTCGGTCGGGTCCAGGCGGCGGGCGGCTGGGTCGACGCCATGCGCGAGCATGTCCCGCCGCCGGAAAAGCTCTATACCTGGTGGAGCTACCGGTCGCCCGACTGGGCGGCGGCCGACAAGGGCCGGCGTCTCGACCACATATGGCTCAGCCCCGACCTTGCCGGCACACTCGGCGAGGTCGCCGTGCTGAAGGAGGCGCGGGGCTGGGACAGGCCTTCGGACCACGTTCCGGTGACAGCCGAGCTTACGGTCTGACCCGACGCAGGCCTATGCCTCGAGGTCTTTGAGGCGGCCGCCGAGTTGCGCCGCCCACCGCCGGCGGATCGTGACGGCATTGGCCGGATATTCCTCCAGCACGCGGCTGAAGAGCGCGCGCGGGATCTTGAGCAGGGTGACGCCGGTCCGCGCCCGCGCCGTCACCGGCCGCGTCGTCTCGGCGAGCAGCGCATGTTCTCCGAGGAGCGATCCCGGCCCGACCGTCCGGACGGCGTCGTCGCCCTCGGACGGGCGGAGGAGTTCGACCGTGCCCGAAACGACGACCACGCCGCCCTCGGCCGTGTCGCCCGCGCTGAAGATCACCGTGCCGGCGCTGATGTCGGCGCGCTCCGCCGCGAAGGCCATCAGGCGCAGCGCGTCATGCTCCATCCCGGCGAACAGCGGCACGGAAGCAAGGCGCCCGATATCCTTGTCGAGCGACATCGGCCTCCGCGGTACGGGACGGGACGTCATGTCATCAGCCTGTAGCCGCCCGGCTCGGTGACGAGAAGCTGGGCATTGGCGGGGTCGGCCTCGATCTTCTGCCGCAGCCGGTAGATATGGGTCTCGAGCGTATGGGTGGTGACACTGGCATTGTAGCCCCAGACCTCGCGCAGCAGCACGTCGCGCGAGACGACCTGCGGCCCGGCGCGGTAGAGGAAGCGCAGGATCGCCGTCTCCTTCTCGGTCAGTCTGAGCTTGAGGCCTGCGTCGTTGAGCAGGCATTTGGCGCTCGGCTTGAACGTGTAGCCGCCGATCTGGAGCGACGCATCCTCGGTTCCCTGGTGCTGGCGAAGCTGGGCCCTGATCCGCGCCAGCAGCACGGCGAACCTGAACGGCTTGCTGACACAATCGTTGGCGCCGGCCTCGAGACCGAGCACGACGTCCGAATCGGATTGCTGGCCGGTCAGCATGATGATGGGGTTGTTGAATCCGCTGGCCCGCATCAGCCGCACCACGTCCTTGCCGTCCATATCGGGCAACGCGGTATTCATGATGATCAACTCCGGGCGCTGCTCGCGCACGGCATCGAGGGCTTCGCCGGCATTCGGCACGGCGCTCGCCGAAAATTCCTCCTCGACCGTCAATTGTTCAGCCAACGTGGCCCTGAGATCGATATCATCGTCGACGATCAGGATCCGTCGGGCATGAACCATGATCTTGTTTCCGCAACCGGCTGCCGCAGCGACGCGTCGCGGCGCGCTTACCGCCTCGGTGCCGAACCGGAGGGTCCGGGCCTCGGCGGAGCCCGCCTCGGGGCGAAGCGGGCGGCAAATCACGGTATCGAACCCCGGACAGCAAAGTGCGCAAAGAAACGCTGCGGCGCAAGCATCGCGGTGGATGGAAACCCGCGCCATCCACTTCTCCCGCGAGCGCTGGCCAGATCCTCGTGTCGCGAATCGCCGGATCGAGGACGCAAGGCAAGCTGGTCTGGCGCAGCCAGGTCATTCCCTGCGCCCTCGGCCGGAGCGGGACGATCCGCGCCAAACGTGAGGGCGACGGAGCCACGCCGGTCGGGACCTGGACGGTGGTTGCGGTGCGATGGCGTGGCGACAGGATTGCGAGGATCCGGACCGGCCTGCCGAGCCGGATGACGCGGCTGCGGGACGGCTGGTGCGACGACGCCGGCTCCCCGCTCTATAACCGCCCTATCAGGCGGCCTTGCCCGGCCGGGCACGAGGACCTTTGGCGCGCCGACGGCCTCTACGATGTCGTGGTGATCTTGGACTATAACCTTCGGCATCCGGCGCCAGGCCGCGGCAGCGCCATCTTCTTCCATCTGGCCGCCCCCGACCGTCGGCCGACGGCGGGCTGTGTGGCGATCGAAAGGGCAGCGATGCTCCGCCTCCTGCCGCGGCTGCGCCCCGGCAGCCGGCTCAAGGTCCTGGGGTAGGAATGTTCAGAAGCGAGCCGCCGCGCCCGCTCCGAGATGCTCCTCGATGATGGCGAGGTTGCGCAGGTTGGCCTTGAAGCCCATGTCGAAGAGATCGCCGACGATCGGCACGGCGCCGGCGGCGGCCTCGATCCCGACATTGGTGATCATGCGGCCGAGTTTCTCACGCGGCACCCCGAGCCGGTGTGCCTCATAGACGATATAGAGCGAGATCGCCGCGAGCACGGCGTCGCCGGCGGCCGGCGTCAGGCCGATGAGGCTGTTGAGACCAAAGCGGAACTTCGTGCCGGGCAGGCGGAAGGCACCGTCGACCATCCAGGCCAGTCGCTTCAACCGATTGAGGCGGGCAGCGGTGGAAGCGGTGGAATAGGACGGGGTGTAATATTCAGGACCGACGGTGGACCAAGCCATGGCCAGACTCCCTTGCCGCGGTAAGCGGCAGCCCACAGGTGGGAGCAGCGTGTCGTGCCGTCAACGGGTGATCCGACGCCGACGCAATCATCTTTGTTTGCCCCTTCACGAAACCGGCTCGTCATCCCACATCACGAATCGACCCGCGTCCTTCCATCGGCCCCGATGCGCCTTTTCGTGCTGCCTGCCTGCTTCCTCGCCCTCTTCCTCATGCCCATCGTGGTCCGCGCGGCGGTCTACTGGCGGTCCCCGGCCTTCGACTGGGCCGGGGCCGACCGGTCGAGCGCCGGTCTGCTGGAACCGCCGGACCGTCACCGCGCGGCGGCGGTCCGCATCTACGCGGCCCGCACCGTCAGCTGGCGCGGCATCTTCGCGGTGCATTGCTGGATCGTGCTCAAGGACCAGAATGGCTCCGCCTATGAGCGTTACGACCTGACCGCCTGGGGCGACCCGATCCGCGTCAACGGCTTCCCGCCCGATGGCCGATGGTTCGGCGAAGCACCGCAGACCGTCTTCGCGGCCGATGGAGAAAAGGCGGCGGCGATGATCGGGCGCATGCGCGCGGCGATCGACACCTATCGCTTTCGCCATCGCGGCGACTACCGGGCCTGGCCGGGGCCGAATTCGAATACATTCGTCGCAGCCGTGCTCGCCGCCGTGCCCGAAGCCGGCGTCGCGCTGCCGTCGAACGCCATCGGCAAGGACTTTCCGCTCGACGGCCGGATCCTGGCGCTGACGCCCTCGCGCACGGGCATTCGCGTCACCGTCGGCGGCTATGCCGGCTTCACCCTCGCTTGGGTCGAGGGCATCGAGATCAACATCCTCGGCGGCGTCATCGGGCTCGACCTCAGGCGCCCTGGGCTGAAGCTCCCCGCCGTCGGACCGGTCGGCATCTGACGACCGGCGCCCGCGCCCTTGCGGCGGCGGCGCTCAAGGGACATAACCGCGCCATGCCTCATCATCCCCCGGCGGTCTTGTGAACGCCCCTCCTGTCGGCTTCGTCGCCGGCCGCCGCCTCAACCATGCCGAAGTCCGCTCCATCGTCATCGGCCTGATGATGGCCATGCTTCTGGCTGCCCTGGATCAGACCATCGTGGCGACCGCCATGCCGACCATCGGCCGGGATCTCGGCGATGCCGACAACCTGCCCTGGATCGTCACGGCCTATCTGCTGGCCTCGACGGCGGTGACGCCGCTCTATGGCAAGCTCAGCGACATTCATGGCCGGCGAATCACGCTGCTCTTCGCCATCGTGGCCTTCGTCCTCGGCTCGGTCGCCTGCGCGCTCGCCCCGAGCATGGTGATGCTGGCGCTCGCGCGTGGGCTGCAGGGTGTCGGCGGCGGCGGGCTGATCTCGCTCGCCCAGACGATCATCGGCGACATCATGTCGCCCAAGGAGCGGGCGCGCTACCAGGTCTACATCGCCAGCGTCTTCGTGACGTCCTCGCTCGCGGGTCCGCTGCTCGGCGGCGTGCTGGCCGAGCATTTCCACTGGTCGCTGATCTTCTGGATCAACCTGCCGATCGGTATCGCGGCCTTCCTGATGACCAACGGCAAGCTGAAGCTCCTGCCGCGCTACGAGCGGCCGCACAGGCTCGACTATCCGGGCGCCGCGGCGCTCGTCGTGGCATCGACCAGCCTGCTCCTGGCGCTGAGCTGGGGCGGCCAACGCTACCCCTGGGCTTCGGCGCCGGTCGTATCGATGCTCGTCGGCTCGGCCCTGGTGTGGGGGTTGTTCGTGCTGCGCCTCAGGCATGCGCCCGAGCCGCTGATCCCCGTGTCGGTCCTCGCCGACCGCGTGATCTACAGCGCGACGCTCGCCGCCTGCTTCGCCATGGGCACGTTCATCGGCCTGACGATCTACATGCCGATCTTTCTCGAAGGCGTCGTCGGGCTCTCGGCCAGCCAGTCGGGCATGGCCCTGATCCCGCTGATGCTCGGCACGGTGACCGGAGCGACGATCTCGGGCCGCTCGATGACCTATTTCAAACATTACAAGGTGCTGCCGCTCATCATGATGGGGATCAGCGTGCTGGCATGTGCGGTGCTCGCGCTCGAAGGGCGCCACCTGCCGCTGTGGGCCACGGAGGTCCTGTTCCTGCTGATCAGTCTCGGGCTCGGCACCATCCTGCCGCTGTCGACCATCACCATCCAGAACACCGTGCCGATGCACCAGCTCGGCACGGCGACCGCCAGCATGAATTTCTTCCGCTCGCTCGGCGGAGCGCTCATCGTGGCGCTCTTCGGCACGATCGTGCTGAGCGGCATGGGCAGCTCGCATGACATGGAGGCACTGATCCGCGGTGCCGACGCCAACCATCTCGCCCACGTGTTCCGCTGGGTCTTCGGAGCCGCCGATCTGGGCCTTCTGGTGGCCTGGTTCTTCCTCGCCATGCTCGAGCAGCGGCCGCTCATCGACCGGCGCGACCCGGAATTCTCGGGCGAACCCGTCGCGACCATGATCATCGAGTGACGTCCTTGCCGGCGCGGAAGGTAGAGCCGTGACCGACGAAGCGCGGTTCAGCGTCGTCATCCCGACGCGCGACCGTCCGGAGCTTCTGGTCCGGGCGCTCCGCTCGGCCCTGGCGCAGCGCCACGTCGGGTTCGACATCCTGGTCGTCGACGACGGGGCAGGCGAGGGGGCGGAGGCCGCGCGCGGGCTTGCCGGGCGCGACGTCGAGACCCTGAGGACCGGCGGCGCCGGCCAGGTTCCGGCCCGCAATCTGGGGGTCCGCCACGCACGGGGGCGGTGGATCGCCTTTCTCGACGACGACGACTGGTGGGCTGCGGACGATCATCTCGCCGGCCTTGCTGCGGAGCTTTCCCGCGGCGTCGGACTGGCCTATGCGTCGGGGCGGATCGTCCGCGAAGACGCCAGGGGCGCCGTGATCGAGGAGATCGCCATCGACGCGCGCTGCGATCCCGCCTCGATTCGCCACGACAATACGCTGCTCGTCCCCGGCATCGGATATGCGCGCGCATTGCACGACACGTTCGGCGTCTTCGACGAGTCACTCACCATCTACTGGGACTGGGACTGGTATCTGCGGCTCGCCACGGCCGGACTCGTCTTCGCCACGAGCTCGGGGGCGGGCGTGCGCGTCTCGGTCCGCGACGGCACGGCTTCGGCACCCGACAACGCGGCCATTCGGGCCGCCGAGCTCGACCGGCTCTGTCGCCGGCATGGGCTCACCGGCGTGAGGCTGAAGAACCACGAGGTCATCGCACGCGAGCAACGTGCCCGCCTCGTCGGCGACTGACGGTTCACCCGGCCGATCGAACATGGCACAGTGCCGGCCTGATTGAAAAGGCAGGACCGAAAGGGAGGCTCGTGGACGAGGATTTCGTCAAGGCGGCGCTCGACTACCACCGCTATCCGAGGCCGGGCAAGCTCGCCGTCGAGCCGACCAAGCGCATGGCGACGCAGCGCGATCTCGCGCTCGCTTATTCGCCCGGCGTCGCGGCGGCCTGCCAGGCGATCATGGCCGATCCCGAGGCGGCGCGCGACCTCACCGCCCGCGGCAACCTCGTCGGCGTCATCTCCAACGGCACGGCTGTGCTGGGCCTTGGCAATATCGGACCGCTCGCCGGCAAGCCGGTCATGGAGGGTAAGGCGGTCCTGTTCAAGAAGTTCGCCGGCATCGACGTCTTCGACATCGAGGTCGACGCCGCCGATCCGGACCGCTTCGTCGACGTGGTGGCGGCGCTCGAGCCGACCTTCGGGGCCATCAACCTCGAAGACATCAAGGCGCCCGAATGTTTCGAGATCGAGCGGCGGCTGCGCGACCGCATGGCGATCCCGGTCTTCCACGACGACCAGCACGGCACGGCCATCGTCTGCGCTGCCGCGGTGCGCAACGGCCTCCTGGTGCAGGGCAAGCGGCTCGAGGACGTGCGGGTGGTGACCTCGGGCGCGGGCGCCGCGGCGCTGGCCTGCGTCGATCTCCTCGTCGCCATGGGGCTGCCGGTCGGCAATGTGACGCTGACCGACATCAAGGGTGTGGTCTACGAAGGGCGCGGCGACGCCATGGCGCCCAACATGGCGCGCTATGCCCGGACGACCGACGCCCGCAGCCTCGCCGATGTGCTGCCCGGGGCGGATGTCTTCCTCGGCCTGTCGGCGCCACGCGTGCTCAAGCCCGAATGGCTCGCCACGATGGCGGAGAAGCCCCTCGTTCTGGCGCTGGCCAACCCTGAACCCGAGATCCTGCCCGAACTGGCGCGCCAAGCGCGGCCCGACGCGGTGATCGCCACTGGCCGGTCGGATTATCCGAACCAGGTCAACAACGTCATCTGCTTTCCCTTCATCTTCCGCGGCGCGCTCGACGTCGGCGCGACGGGCATCAACGAGGCCATGAAGGTGGCGGCCGTCGAGGCCATCGCCGAATTGGCCCGCATCGAGGCGAGCGAGATCGTGGCTGCGGCCTATGGCGGGCAGGCGCCGGTCTTCGGACCGGACTACATCATCCCGAAACCGTTCGATCCGCGGCTCATCCTGCAGGTGGCGCCGGCCGTGGCCAGGGCCGCCATGGACTCGGGGCTGGCGCGCCACCCGATCGCCGACTTCGAGGCCTATGCGCGCGATCTCGAACGCTTCGTGTTCCGCTCGGGCCAACTCATGCGACCGGTGTTCGAGGCGGCGCGGCAGAGCCTCAAGCGTGTCGCCTATGCGGAGGGGGAGGACGAGCGCGTGCTGCGCGCGGTGCAGACCGTGCTCGACGAACGCCTGGCCAAGCCGGTGCTGATCGGGCGCCGCGACGTCATCGAGAGCAAGGCCAAGGCGCTCGGCCTCAGGCTCGGGGCGGGTCCAGGGGTCGAGATCCTCGACCCGGCGGCCGACCGCGACGTCTTCGACCCGCTGCTCAAGCAATATCAGAGACTCGTCGACCGGCGCGGCGTGCCGCCCGACGCCGCCTCGCGCCGCATGCTGAACCGCCTGTCGGTCGCGGCCGCCATGCTGCTCCACAGCGGACGGGTGGATGCGGCGCTTTGCGGCGGGACCGGCGACTGGTCGCGCCACCTTGCCTACATCCTGCCGATCGTGCGCGCGAGCCAGGATGGCGACCGCCGCGAGAGCGGCCGGGTCTACGCGCTCTCCGGCCTCATCGTGCAGGCCGGGGCCTTGTTCATCTGCGACACCCACGTCAATCTCGACCCTTCCGCCGACCATATCGCCGAGATGACGCTGCTGGCGGCCGAGGCGGTGCGCCGCTTCGGCGTCGTGCCCAAGGCCGCGCTGCTGTCGCATTCGAGCTTCGGCGCGTCCTCCTCGCAGAGCGCGCGGAAGATGCGTCGGGCGCTCGGCCTCATCCGCGAGGCGGATCCGGCGCTCGAGGTCGATGGCGAGATGCATGCCGATGCGGCGCTCTCCGCGCCCTTGCGCGAGCGTCTCGTCGCCGACAGTCCGCTCGAAGGCGCGGCGAACCTCCTCATCATGCCGAATCTCGATGCCGCCAATATCGGCTTGACGCTGCTCGGCGCGGCGGCCGGCGGTCTGCAGGTCGGGCCGCTCCTTTTGGGCCTTCCGAAGCCCATGCATGTCCTGGTGCAGAGCGTGACGGCGCGCGGCATCGTCAACATGACGGCGCTCGCCGCCGCCCAGGCGCAGGGTTAGACGGCGATCAGGGTGGTGGTCTGCGGCTCGGGCAGTTTGCTGCGGGGAAAAGTCGTCATCGCGAGCCAAGCGCGGCGATCCACAAGGACCGTCGCGTGGTCTGGATCACGTCGCTTCGCTCGTGATGACGAAAGCCGCGGTAAGGCCGCAACAGCGGCTTGCATTGCGCTGCGTCGCGGGAATTCATCGAAAAATTGACCTCGGCCGCAAAACCTTCCATGAACCGGCCCGGCCATGATCTCGCCTTGCCGCTGAGACGATGATCGGCCGCCCCGGCCTTGAGCCGCGTGGCACGCTGTCCCCGCGCGCGGCCCGGGAGCGCGTTCACATCGCAGGAGATGCCCCCGTTGGCTCGACCTTCCTCACGATCCCAGGACGATCCGGTCTCGGGGTCCGTTCCGCCGCGGCGCAAGGTCAACATCGCCTTCGGGTTGGAGCGGATCGGCCTCATTCCGCTGCATGCACCCGTCCTGGCGGCGGTCATCCTCGTCCTTCTCGCCATCGGCGCCGGCTTTGGCGTGACGCGGCTCAAGGTCGATGATTCGCTGAGCCAGCTATTTCGCTCCGACACCCCGCAGTTCAAGCAGTTCGAGGACGTCACACACAGGTTCCCGTCGAACGAATATGACGTGCTCGTCGTCGTCAGCGGCAAGGCACTGCTCGAACGCGCGTCGATCGAGAAAATGCGCAACCTCGTCACCGACCTGCAGCTCGTCGACGGTACGCGCGGCATCATCTCGCTGTTCTCGGCCCGCGAGGCGCCCGAGGCCGGCCATATCCCGCCGCCGCTGTTCCCCGAGCCGCTGCCGGAAGGGGAGGCCTACAATCAGTTGATCGCCAAGGTCCGCTCGAACGACATCATCCGCGGCAAGCTTCTCTCCGACGACGGCGACCTTGCCCTCGTCGTGCTGGCGCTCGACCCGGAGGTCGCGGCGGGCTCGAAGCTCGACGGCGTGGTCGCCGACGTGCGCAAGACCATGACGGACGACCTCGCCGGCGCCGACCTCAAGGCGGAGCTTTCGGGCGTCCCGGTGATGCAACTCGAGATCCGCAACGCGGTCGAGCGCGACCGGCTGCTCTACAATGCCATCGGATTCGGGGCCGGCTGCCTCATCGCCATCCTGTTCTTCCGCCGCGTGTCCTTCATGATCATCGCGGCGGGGCCGCCGCTGATCGCGATCCTGCTGGCGCTCGGCAGCCTGGGCTGGCTCGATTTCCGGCTCAACATGTTCCTGAACATCATGACGCCGCTCATCATGGTGATCAGCTTCTCCGATTCGATGCAGCTCACTTTCGCGGCGCGTGACCGGCTCATCGCCGGCGAGAGCAAGATGTCGGCCTTCCGCAACGCCATCCTGGTCGTGGGGCCGGCCTGCGTGCTGACCCATGCGACGGCCGCGCTGTCGTTCACGGCGCTGATGTTCACCAAGTCGGACCTCATCCACACGTTCGGCGAGGCGGGGCTGCTGTCGACGGTGATCGCGCTGCTGGCGGTGCTGATGCTGTGCCCGCTGCTTGGCATCCTGCTGACTCGTGACGGGGATAAATTCGCAACCCGCATGAAGACGGCCGATACGGGTGTCAATGCGCTCCGGCATTTCTGCGGCTGGGTGGCGGCGCGCATGGTCAGCCATCCGGGTCTCTACAGCCTCATCGGCATCCTGGTGGTGGCCGGCCTCGCGGTCGCCTACGCACATCTCGAGCCGAGCTACCGCCTTGCCGACCAGGTGCCCGACAAGGAACAGGCCGTGCAGGCCTCGAACCAGCTCGACACCAAACTGACCGGCGCCCAGCCGGTCGACGTGCTGATCGAGTTCCCACCTGGAAAATCGCTCTACGATCCCGAGACCTTGGACGTCATCGCGCAGGTGCACGGCATGGTCGAGAAACAGGCCGGTGTCGGCAATGTCTGGTCGCTCGAGACCCTGCGGCGCTGGCTGGCGCAAAAGGTCGGCAAGAGCGATGCGGCGACGTTGAAGGACTATGTCGGCTTCCTGCCGAAATATCTGGTGCGGCGCTTCATCTCCGAGAAGCAGGATGCCGTGCTGGTCTCGGGCCGCATTCCCGACAAGGATGCGAGCGCGCTGCTGCCGGTCATCAACCATCTCGACGACAGCTTGAACGCGGTGCGGACTCAGAACCCCGGCTACGAGGTCGCGGTCACGGGCCTGGCGGTCATCGCCGCCCGCAACAGCGCCGACATGATCGACAAGCTGAACCATGGCCTGACGATCGAATTCCTGTTCGTGGCCGTGTTCATCGGCCTCGCCTTCCGCTCCGTCGTGGTGATGTTCGCCGCCATCCTGCCCGGTATCTTCCCGGTCGTCGTCTCCGGTGCGCTGCTCTACGCGCTGGGGGAGGGGCTGCAGTTCGTCAGCGTCGTCGCCCTGACGGTGTCCTTCGGCCTCGGCCTCAGCGCCACCATCCATTTCCTCAACCGGATGCGGCAGGAGGGACAGCCAGGCGTCGATCCGGCCGTCGCGGTCGAGCGCGCCACGGTGCTGATGGGACCGGCGCTGATCCTGACCTCGGTCGTGCTCGCCTGCGGCCTCGCGGTCACAGTCTTCTCTGACCTGCCGTCCCTGCGGCTCTTCGGTTGGCTCAGCGCCTTCGCCATGCTGGCGGCGCTGGTCGCCGACTTCCTCATCCTGCGGCCGACCATCACGGTGCTGAGCCAGTTTGCCGACCGGCTTGGCGGACGTCACACCGCCCGAGCCGCCGCGGAATGAGAGGGCGGGGTTTAGCCCGCCCCTCCGATCAACTCCGGCGCAAGGTGATGTTGACGGCCTGCACGTCGGTGCCTTGGGCGCGGATCGCCACCGCCTGCTGGTTGCCCTTGGTGTTGGCCGACAGTTCGATGCCGTAGACCGTACCCTGCAGGCTGGCCTGGATCGCGCCGGGGCCGGCGATGCGACCGGACACGTCACCTTCGGCTTGGCGGGTCACCTCCCGCCAGGTTCCCGAGAGATGGCCGCCCGGCCCCGCCACGATGCTGGAGATGACGTTGACCTTGTAGCTGTCGCTGGCACAATTGATGTTGATGTGCAGCGTGTCGCCGCTCGGCGGCGAGGAATAGTCCGCCTTGCAGCGGATTTTTTCATGCGACCCATCGGTCATAGTGATGTCGCCGCCGCCGGTCCAGTGGCCCGAATAGCTGGCGAAGGGCATGGCGCCCTGGGCGTGCAGGAGCGGGGCCGCCAGCAGCAGCCCGACAGCAGGGAGTGCGGCGGCCAACCGCGAAAACGTCCTTTGGCCATTCGGAAAAGACATCGGTGAGAATCCCTCGAAACTAGAGATGCCTGAGCGGCTGCCATGCGCCTTGGCTCCGCCTTCGGCATCAGATTGCCTAACGCCGCGTCGTGCTCTCAAGTTCAAGGCTGGAGCTCAGGCGGTGGAACGACGCATATCAGGTTCCGGATGCCGGATCTCCGCCGGGCTTGCGACAGCCTACGGTCTGCAGCACCTCGAAACCCTCGAACTCGGGATGACCGAGATAGAGCGGCTTGTGCTGTCCCGTGCCGCCATGCGCCTGGCGAAACTGCTCGGAGTTCGTCCAGGCGGTGAAACGCTCATGGTCGCTCCAGATCGTATGCGACGAATAGAGCGTGTGGTCGTCGCGCTCCGGTCCTTTCAAGAGGTGGAACTCGATGAAGCCGGGGACGGTCTCGAGATGGGTTTCGCGCGACAGCCAGACGTCTTCGAAGCTCGCCTCCTCACCCTTGATGACCTTGAAACGATTCATGGCGATGAACATGATCTTGTCCCTGGCTCGCGATGCCGGGCCGCGGCCGGCCGAATGGTCCGGTGGCTGCGACGCTGGCGCTTCGGCCGTGTTCATCCATCGCTCAGCTAGCACACGCACAATGACCGGCAGGTCGGCGTACGCCGCCTCTCCGAGGACCCGCCACCGGGCCGGGCCGGTTCAAAGGCCCTCGCCGGAACCATGTTGGACGGATTCGATGGCAGCGCAAGTGGCGAAGTGATAGAGCGTTTTTCCACAACCGAACGGTCTTTGGCATGACGACGACGAGAATCGACTTCGCTTCGCGACTTGCTGCCGCGCCAGAGGCCTGTGGCATGATGCCTCCGATTGCCGACGGGCGGGCGCCGATGACGCGCCGCGATGCCGGAAACCATCGAGGCTGACCAGCCGGACGTCGCGTCGAGGAGAAGGGCGTAGCATCATGGAGAAGCCTTCGGTCGTATTGATCGTCGAGGATGACGCGCTTCTGGCCGAGATGGCGTTGGAAATGATCGAAGAGGCCGGAATGCCGGCGATCGCGGTCGATTCGGTCGATGCCGCGCTGGACTATCTCAAACAGAATTCCGGCAAGGTGATCGCCATGTTTTCCGACGTCAGGTTGAAGGGTCCCCTGAACGGCGTGGAACTGGCGGCCTTTGTTGCCGTCCGCTGGCCGACGATCGCCATCTGCGTCACCTCCGGCGTTGCTTTGGAGCGGCCCTATCGGCTGCCGAAGAACGCCCGCTTCATGCCGAAGCCCTGGAAGGCGCTCGAAGTCATCTCCTTCGTCGAGCAGGCGTCGCGGGCGCACTGAGAGGCCCGTGCGGGTCCGCCAGCCGGCGGACGTTCTCAGTTCCCCAAGACCTTGCCGATGACCTCGGCCACCTCGTTGAAGGTGAAGGGCTTCGGCAGCGACGGAGAGTTTCGCCAGCGCTCCGGCAGGCCATTCGAACCATAGCCGCTCGAGAAGACCATCGGAATCCCTCGGTCCGCGAGGATTTCGGCGACCGGCCAGATCGGATCGCCGGCCACGTTGACGTCGAGAACAGCCACATCGATCTCGGCGGCTTTGGCCAGGTCGACGGCCTGGCGAATCGTCAGGGCCGGGCCGACCACGTCGCAGGCGAGATCCGAGAGAATGTCTTCGAACAACATTGAAATAAGCGTCTCGTCTTCCACGATGAGGACCTTTTTCCCTTTCAAACGTGCTGCCGGTTCAGCGTCACTCATCGATTCACACCCCAATCCCTCGAATGCGACCCCGCGTCGAACATGCCCATAGCGTCTTCAGGCTTCAAGCGAAATTGCGGGGAGCAACGGTGGCGCGGGGCTCGGGCCGAGGCCGAAATCGCCGTGCGACCGGGTTTTCCACGCAGACGAGACTTGACGAGAGGTCTCTGGACGACGATGTTCCTGGTTTGAATCGCCTCGTACCTCGCCGGTGCGGGGTAGTTCGGCGTAGCCGAGCCTGTCGGTTTTCACTCACCAGGAGAGAGCCATTCGTCGTCCAATGAAAGCCGCGCCGGTTCCGCAGAAGGACGGACCACGGATCAATCGCGACATTCGCGTACGCGAGGTTCAACTGATCGATGCGGACGGCCACAATCGGGGAGCCACGGATATCCTCGAAGCGCAAAAGGTCGCGGACGAGGCGGGACTTGACCTCGTCGAGATCGTTCCGAACGCCGATCCGCCGGTCTGCAAGATCCTTGACTACGGCAAGTTTCGCTTCACCGAGCAGAAGAAGCAGGCCGAGGCGCGCAAGCGCCAGAAGGTCGTGGAGGTCAAGGAGATCAAGCTGCGGCCGGGTATCGACGAGCACGACTACGACGTGAAGATGCGGGCCGTCCGACGCTTCTTCGAGGAAGGCGACAAGGTCAAGGTCACGTTGCGCTTCCGTGGCCGCGAGATGGCGCACCAGGATATCGGTTACCGCCTGCTCGACCGGGTGAGGACCGAGACGGTGTCTCTCGCCAAGGTCGAGACCGAGCCTTCGATGGAGGGGCGGCAGATGGTGATGGTCCTCGCACCGCGATAGGCCGGCCGGCAGATCCATCGTGATGGCGCTCCATATGCTGGGCGCCGTTTTCCATCTTGTCGGTTGTTGTTTGGAACGGTCGAGGCCGTCTCTTCATTCATAGACCGAGGAGACATCGACGATGTTCAAACTTCATGTGACGCGCGCGGTTTTTTGCTTGGCAGCGGTATCGGCGGTGCCGACCTTTGCCTCCGCCCAGGATGTGCCCTATGTGCCGGACTTTTTCCGGCTGGAGCCGCAGACTTACGACAACGTCCCGAATATTCCCGGCCCGAACGGCTGTGTGAAATGGTGTTTCCGGGACGACAGTCCCTGCGATCCGCCCTCGTTCAAGCAGGCCGATGGGCGCTGTAGCAATACGGACAGGCGCTGACGATGATGCTGAAGGCCTCACTCTCAGGGGCTTTCCTCCGATCGACGATCACGGCGACGGCCTTGGCGACGATTGCGATGTCGCCTGCGGGGGCCGGTGCTCAGCACTCCATCCTTTGGTGGTCGGTACAATATCGGCGTGGCGAACCGGACGTACCAAATGTTCCCGACCGGAACGGATGCGTGCGATTATGCGAGTTCGATCTCAATCCCTGCGACACGCCGCTCGAGAAGAAGCTCGACGGGCGCTGCACCCGGAAGGATTGAGCGCGGCTGTCAGCGTGCCGGGAGATTTTCGCTGGCTTCGACATATCCCGTGGCGGCCAAGGCGTCGGCGATGTGCCCCGGAACCGGAGCGGTGACATCGATGGCGGATTTCGCCGCGTAGAGCGGCAGCGACACGGCGCGGGCATGCAGGTGCAGCCGCTCGCCGGTCATCCTGTCGCCGTAGACATAGTCGCCGACGATAGGCCAAGCCATGGCGGCGCAATGCACCCGCAGTTGGTGGGTGCGGCCGGTCAGTGGCGTGAGTTCGAGCCAGGTTCGGTCGGCATGCCTGCCCAGTACGCGCCAGTCCGTGCGCGACGGGAGGCCCGCCGGGTCGACCTTCATCCACCAGCCGCGCCCTGGTTCCAGCGTGGCGAGCGGCAGATCGATGGTCCCGGTCTCCGCATCCGGGCCACCCACGACGACGGCCCAATAGGTCTTGCGGATGCGGCCCGCCTTGAACAGTGTGCCGAGCTTCTGCAAGGCCTTGCGATGACGCCCGAGGACGAGGCAGCCCGACGTGTCCCGGTCGAGCCGATGCGCCAGCGCCGGGGGACGCGGCAGGCCGAAGCGCAGGCTGTCGAAATGCGCTTCGAGGAAGTCGCCGCCCTTGCCCGGCGGTCCCTGATGCACCGCGATGCCCGCCGGCTTGTCGAGCACCAGCATGAGGTCGTCGCGGTAGAGCAGGCGGTCGCTCAGGTCTTTCGGCGCCGCGACGCAATGATTATCCACGCGTAGAATGTCCCGAAGGGCTGGTCGTCGAGGCGGCTCGATGCGGAGAAGGTGCCATGGCCTCAGATGATGACCGAAAGATGGGCGAGGAGCCGAAAAGGCCGGGCTTCTTGCGGCGGCTGTTCGGCGGTGGGACGTCGCTCGATCCCGGCGATGCTTCGACGCAGGATTCTGCGGACGACGCGCCGGCGGAGTTCGACCACCGCCTGTTCGGGCTCGGCCTCGACAATCCGGCTCTCGATCCGCTGGAGCGGATGGCTCTGGCCGAGGCCCTCCTGGCGCCGCTGGCATCGGAGCCGGAGCCCCCAGCGCCTGCCACCCAGGATGCCGTGTCGACGCCTGCGGGGGTCATGCATTCCAATGAACAGGCGGAGCCGGAGCCAGAATCAGACTCTGACGCCGCGACATGGTGGACCAGGCTACGCCACGGCCTCTCCCGTTCGTCCTCCTCGATCAAGCAAGGGATCGTCGACGTCTTCGCCAAGCGCAGGCTCGATGCCGCGACCCTCGAAGACCTCGAAGATGTGCTGATCAGGGCCGATCTCGGCATCGGCATGGCGTCGCGGATCACCGAGGCGGTCGGCGGCGGCCGCTATGAGAAGGGGATCGAGGCCGGCGATGTCCAGTCCATCCTGGCCCGGGAGGTCGAGGCCGTCCTCGGTAACGTGGCCAAGCCGTTGGCGATCGATCCGCTAACGAAGCCGTTCGTCATTCTGGTCGTCGGCGTCAACGGCTCGGGCAAGACCACGACCATCGGCAAGCTGGCGGCCAAGCTTATCCGCGACGGAAAGATGGTCACGCTCGCCGCCGGCGACACGTTCAGGGCCGCGGCGGTCGAACAACTGCGCATCTGGGGCTCGAGGATCGGCGCCGCTGTCGTGGCGCGCGAACAGGGCGCCGATGCAGCCGGGCTCGCCTTCGATGCCGTCAACGAGGCGCGTCAGGCCGGTTCGGATGTCCTGCTGATCGATACTGCCGGCCGGCTGCAGAACCGCACTGAGCTGATGGACGAGCTCGGCAAGGTGATCCGCGTCATCCGCAAGGTGGAGGCGAGCGCACCGCATGCGGTGCTCCTGGTGCTCGACGCCACCGTCGGACAGAACGCCCTGAACCAGGTCGAG
Source organism: Lichenihabitans sp. (assembly GCA_965277115.1). Lineage (GTDB taxonomy): Bacteria > Pseudomonadota > Alphaproteobacteria > Rhizobiales > Beijerinckiaceae > Lichenihabitans. The sequence goes on from CBDIBY010000011.1 coordinate 243,319, forward strand.
ATCTTCGCCAAGGTGGCGGGCGTCACCGGTCTGGTGATGACCAAGCTCGACGGTACGGCGCGCGGCGGCATCCTGGTCGCGATTGCCGAAAGATTCGGTCTGCCGGTGCACTATATCGGGGTCGGCGAGGGTGTCGACGATCTCGAGCCCTTCGCGGCGCGGGATTTTGCCCGTGCCATCGCGGGGCTCGACGAATGATGCTGGAAAACGTGCTCTGTCCGTAAAAAGGCCGGGTTGCACGTGCTAAGGCCTTCGTTGCACGACGATTCCGAGGGAATCGCTTCCGGCCCGAGGCCGGCTCCGCGAGAAAGGCGACGATGACCAGCAATTCGGATCTGAGAGATCCCCTTCGAAGAACCACCTCGGGCCACGCGATGCGCGCCGAAGTCGGTCCGGAAAAAGACGAAGTGGTCATGCGTGGAGAGCCAGCGACGGGAGGGGCTGGGCCGGCTCCCCCAAAAAAATCGGGCAAACCCGTCAATCCGTTGCTGAAGCTCGTCCTCGAAATGGGACCACTCGCCTGCTTCTTCGTCGCGTCCTGGAAATTCGATCTCCATGTCGCGACCGGGGTGCTGATGGTGGGCGTCGTCGCGGCTCTGGCCGCCTCCTATGCCCTGACTAGGCGGCTGCCGGTCATGCCCGTCGTCACCGCCGTAGCGGTGCTGTTTTTCGGCGCGCTGACCTTCTATTTCAACGATCCGGTCTTCATCAAGATGAAGCCGACCGTGGTCAATTGCATCTTCGGGACCGCGCTGCTGGCCGGGCTGGCCTTCGGCAAGCCCTTGCTGCCGGTGGTGCTCGACACCGCTTTGAGCCTCGATGACGCTGGCTGGCGCAAGCTGACCTTCCGCTGGGGCCTGTTCTTCTTTTTTCTCGCCGTGTTGAACGAGATCGTCTGGCGGACCCAGAGCGATGTGTTTTGGGCCGGGTTCAAGGTGTTCGGGACCATGCCGATCACCGTCGTCTTCGCCTTGTGCCAGGTGCCGCTCATCATGCGGCACGAGGCCAAGCTATCCGACGCGACGGATCATTTCTAGCCGAACCCCGGTGTGCGGCTATTTCGACAATTCCGGCTCCTGTGCCTTGGCGCCGGTCGCGGCATCCGTGGGGCTTTTCTCTTTGCCGTTGCCCGGTTGGCCCTGAATCACCCCGCCGTTGCCATTGGCGCCCGCGCCCACGACAGGGCTGTTGCCTACAGGGGACGAGGTGCCGGGGTCGGCACCGGTCGCGGGAGCGGGGACGGTCTTTTTCTGGGCCAGCGCGGATCCCGCCAGCAACCCCAAGGCCAGCGCGGCCGCCACACTCCCACCGATCCAGATCATATCCTGCCCACGTCCCGCCATGCCAAACTCCCGCGGCTCAAATCTTCCTGACTTGAACGCTCGGGTCGGATGCGGGTTGCCGTCGTGCCGATTTAGTCTTCGCTCGGACGCAGGACCATGGCCTGGGCGTCGATCGTGCCACGCAGGGTCACGATACCGGGGTCCAGGCTTGTGCCTCGGGGCGCCGGCTCCGTCATCAGGCCGGTCATGATCACCAGGGGGACGAAGAAGATGGCGGCCACGAAGGCTACGCTGATGAACGGGGTCCGCGGCGCCGACCTCGACTTGCGCTCGGCAGGACCGGCGCGAGCCGTCTTTCGAGCAAGGGCAAAGCGCATGACGGCCTCCGGCAGACCTCCGAAGGCCTAGTCGGACGGCGTTAAGCAGCAGTTTACCCGATAGCGCACCGGCGCCATGTAGACGGGCGCCGCAGCGCCCATCCATCATCATGGTGAACCGATCGTTAGATCGACGACAGCCGAACAGGCTCCAGCGTCGGCGTCAGTTGTCCAGGAAGCTCCGCAGCTTTCGCGATCGTGACGGATGCTTGAGCTTGCGCAGCGCCTTGGCCTCGATCTGCCGGATTCGCTCGCGCGTCACTGAGAACTGCTGGCCGACCTCCTCCAACGTGTGGTCGGTGTTCATGCCGATGCCGAAGCGCATGCGCAGCACGCGCTCTTCGCGCGGCGTCAGCGACGCGAGAACGCGCGTCGTCGTCTCGCGAAGGTTGCTCTGGATCGCCGCGTCGATCGGCAGGATGGCGTTCTTGTCCTCGATGAAATCGCCGAGATGCGAATCCTCCTCGTCGCCGATCGGCGTCTCCAGGCTGATCGGCTCCTTGGCGATCTTCAGGACCTTGCGCACTTTCTCCAGCGGCATGGCCAGCTTCTCGGCCAGTTCCTCCGGCGTCGGCTCGCGGCCGATCTCATGCAGCATCTGGCGCGAGGTCCGCACGATCTTGTTGATCGTCTCTATCATATGGACCGGGATGCGGATCGTTCGGGCCTGATCGGCGATCGAGCGCGTGATCGCCTGCCTGATCCACCAGGTCGCATAGGTCGAGAACTTGTAGCCGCGCCGATACTCGAATTTGTCGACCGCCTTCATCAGGCCGATGTTGCCTTCCTGGATCAGGTCGAGAAACTGCAGGCCGCGGTTGGTGTATTTCTTGGCGATGGAGATGACGAGGCGCAGGTTCGCCTCGACCATCTCCTTCTTGGCCTGCCGTGCCTCGCGCTCGCCCTTCTGGACGATATGCACGATCTTGCGGAATTCCTGGATCTCGAGGCCTGTTTCGGCGGAGAGGTTGTGGATCGAGCCCCGCAGGGTGTGGATCCCATCCTTCTCGCGCGCCACGAACTCCTTCCAGCCGCGACCACCGAGCTTCGACACGCGCAGCAGCCACTTCGGATCGAGCTCCGAATTGTGGTAGTTGCGCAGGAAGTCGTCGCGTGCGACGCCGCAGCTTTCGGCGAGCCGCATCAGCCGCAGTTCGAAGCCGATGAGCTTCTTGTTGATCTCGTAAAGCTGCTCGACCAGCGCATCGATCCGGTTCTGGTTGAGCGACAGCGACTTGACGTCGACGACGATCGCCTTCTTCAGGTCCTTGTACTTGCGCTCCTGGGCCGGGGAGAGGGTCTCGCCGCCGAGCCGGTTCTCGACGTTCTGGTCCTGCAGGCGACGCAGCTTCTTGTAGGCGTCGGCGATCCGCTCGAAGGTGTCGAGAATCTTCGGCTTGAGCTCGGCCTCCATGGCCGACAGCGACACGGAATTCTCCATGTCCTCGTCATCGTCGAAGGCGTCCTCGGAGATCGCCATGTCGGTGTCGCCGTCGAGCCCGGCGGGCGGATGGCGAGGCGCCGTCGCGGGCGCGAGGCTGGCCCGCGCCGCCAGCATCTCCTGGGCATTCGGCGCCGTCATGTCGATCTTCGGCGTATTCTTGCCGTCCGGCCCCGCATAGGTGGCCTCGAGATCGATGATCTCGCGCAACAGCACCTTGGCGTCGTTGAGCTCGTCGCGCCAGATGATGATGGCCTGGAAGGTCAGCGGACTCTCGCAGAGACCCGCGATCATGGCTTCGCGGCCGGCCTCGATGCGCTTGGCGATGGCGATCTCGCCCTCGCGCGACAAGAGCTCGACCGAGCCCATCTCGCGCAGGTACATGCGCACGGGATCGTCGGTCCGGTCGGCCGGTTCGCTGGTGCGGGTCGCGACGGCAGTGGGGCGCGCCGATTCGACGATCTCCCCGCCTTCGCTCTCCTCTTCCTCGCTCGCAGGCTCCTCGGTCGCGGCGCCCTCTTCGGCTTCCTCGCTCTCGACCACGCTGATGCCCATCTCGCTCAGCATCGCGTAGATGTCCTCGATCTGGTCGGAGGTCACTTCCTCGGACGGCAGCACGGCGTTGAGCTCGTCATGCGTCACGAAACCGCGGCGCTTGGCGAGCTTGATCATCCGTTTGACCGCAGCATCGGACAGATCGAGCAGCGGGCCGTCGGTCGCAGCTTCGGTCACCGCGCCTTCGCCTTCGGCCTTGTCGCTGTCCTTTTTCGCCATTGTTCGCTCCGCTCGACCGCGAGTGCCGGTGAGGCCTGCGCTCGATTGCTGTGCCATATCCATGCCCCGCCCTCAGCCCTTCCGATCACCGCGCTCCGACACAATCGGTCAAGGCCGTGAATGCATCTTTAACCATATGGGGCGATGCCCCGAGAAAACCTTTCAGACATCGCCGGGCCTGTGGCCGGACAACGTCCCGAATCCCTCCACCGAGGCCTCTGTTCCCTCGACGATCCCGAGGCGGTCCAATAGATCGCGGACACGCGAAAAATTCTGTTCAGTCGCCTCGCGTCCGAGAGCGAGTTCCGCGAGTTTCAGATCTTTATGTAATTCCCGCGCCTTGCGGTGCAAGGCCAAGACCTGACGGAACACCAGCTCGGCGTCAGCCAGATCGGCATCGGGGCTGGTGCACCAATGCGGCAGTTTTGCGGCGGCACGCTCGAGGCGGTGCCGGAGGTCGGCGCAACCATGGGCATCCACGGCTTGCTTGACCTCCATGTGGGTATCGAAAATCTCGGCGGAAAGACCCACCAGGACATCACGGAGGCGGCTCAGATCGGCATGGTCGAAATCGATGTGGGCCAGGTCTTCCGCATGGCGTTCGAGCAGCACAGGCTGGTTGAGCAGGAGGGTGAGCAGTTCGACGTCGCGCGGCGCCAGGACGCCGCGTTGCAGATGGGCGGTCTGGGCCAGGCTCTGGCTCGGCGGCGGAAGCGCCGAGGCGACATAGCCACGCAAGGGCGGCTTGCCGAAGGGCGGCCGCCACCCTCGCCCCGATCCCTGCGGCTGCGGGGACCCGCGCGACGGCCGCGCCGCATTGCCGGTGCGCAGGGCAGCCATGCGGTCACGCAATGCCGTCGCGTAATGGCGGCGCAGCGTCTCGTCGCCGATCTGCCGGCCGAGTTCCGCCAGGCGATGGTCGAGGGCCGTTTTCTGTTCGGGCGTATCGAGGGCGACACCTTCGGTTTCGCGCAGCCATAACACGTCGACCAGAGGCCGGCTCTTCGCCAGCACCTCCTGGATAGCCGCCCCGCCGCCGGCGCGGGCCAGGTCGTCCGGGTCCTGGCCGTCCGGCAGGAAGGCGAAGCGCAACGTCTTGGTCGCGCCGATCAGCGGCAGGGCGGTGTCGACCGCCTTGAACGCGGCGCGGCGTCCGGCGCCGTCACCGTCGAAACACAAAGTCGGCTCGGGCGCGAGTTTCCACAGGAGTTCGCACTGGTCCGGCGTCAAGGCCGTGCCGAGCGGAGCCACGACATGCGGAAAGCCCACAGCCGTCATGGCGATCACGTCGACATAGCCTTCGACCGCAATGACCGTGCCGCGGTCGGACACGACGTGCCGCGCCTTGTGGAGGTTGTAGAGCACGGCGCCCTTGTGGAAGAGCGGCGTCTCGGGCGAGTTGAGATATTTTGCCGGTGCGCCGGGGTCGAGCGTCCGGCCGCCGAAGGCGATGACCCGGCCGGTGCGATCCGCGATGGGGAACATCACGCGGTCGCGGAAGCGGTCATAAGGAACGGGGATGTCGTCGCCGTGGATCAGCAGGCCGGCCTCGATCATCGCCGCGGCGTCGGCGCCCTTGCCGGCAAGGTAGTCGCGCAGGGCGAAGCGCTCGGCCGGGGCATAGCCGAGCCGAAAGGCCGCGCGCATGTCGGCACTGATCTGCCGACCGTCGAGATAGGCGCGGGCCTTGCCGCCGGTGCGCTCGGTGAGGCAGCGCTCGAAGAACTGGCAGGCGAGTTCGAGCACCTCGGTGAGGCTCGCGCGCCTCTCCTCGCGCGCCGCGGCCTCGGGTGACGTCTTGGGCAGGTCGATCCCGGCCTCCCCGGCCAGGCGCTCCACGGCCTCAGGGAAACTTACGCCCTCGGTCGCCATGAGGAAGTCGAAGACATTGCCGTTGCGGCCCGACGAGAAGTCGAACCAGGCCATCTTGGCGTCGTTGACGAAGAAGGAGGGCGTCTTCTCCGTGTTGAAGGGCGACAGGCCGCGCCATTCGCGGCCCTGTTTCTTCAGCCGGACCTTCCTGCCGACGACATCCGAGACCGTGACGCGCGCCTTGATCTCGTCCAGGAATTCCGGGGTGAAGCGCATGGTCCAATTATAGCGCGACGATCGGGCCCGAGTCCCGCGCCGCGATAGCCCTGACCGCTACGAAGCGATCTTCGCCAGCATCTCCTTGACGAGGCCGCTCGCCTTGCCGAAATCGATCCGGCCGGCATGCTTGGCCTTGGCGGCGGCGATGACCTTACCCATGTCCTTCGGACCGGTGGCGCCCGACGAGGCGATCGCATCGGCGATGGCGGCGCGGATTTCGGCCTCGCCCATCTCCTTCGGCAGGAACTCCTGGATCACCGCAAGCTCCCCACGCTCCTGCGCGGCGAGCTCCTGGCGGCCGGCCTGATCGTAGATCGCGATCGAATCCTGGCGCTGCTTGACCATCTTGCGCAACACCGCGGAGATATCCTCCGGCCCGAGCGTCTTGCCGGTGCCGCGCAGCTCGATCTCCTTGTCTTTGAGGGCGGCCTGGATCAGCCGCAGGGCGCCGAGGCGCGGCTTGTCGCCGCCCTTCATGGCGTCCTTGACCATCTGCATCAGCTCCTCGCGCATCGCGACTCTCCTCGGTGGAACGGCAAGACGGTGCTGCCGCGATTGACCCTTCGGGCCGCGGCGCCTACCTTGCGGGTATCCACGAAATCATCAGGCGGGGCGACCCGCTCAACCTCGGGTGTAATGCGCCGATGAACGACGTTCAAGGTGCCGCGGCCGGACACGGGACCGGCGGCGGCTGGGAAGACTTGAAGGCGACGGCGCTGCTGGTACTGGCGGACGGTACCGTTCTCGAAGGCACCGGCTTCGGCGCCACGGGCTCGGCGGTCGGCGAGGTCTGTTTCAACACGGCCATGACGGGCTACGAGGAGATCCTCACCGATCCGTCCTATTCGGGGCAGATCGTCACCTTCACCTTCCCGCATATCGGCAATGTCGGCACCAACGAGGAGGATCTCGAAGTCGTCAATGCGGCGGCCGACGTCGGCATCCGCGGCGTCGTGCTGCACGCGCCGATCACCGCGCCCTCGAACCATCGGGCGACGCGCTCGCTGGCGGACTGGCTGAAGACGCGCCGCCTGATCGGCATCGGCGGCATCGACACGCGGGCACTGACGGCCCTGATCCGCCGCAACGGCATGCCCAATGCGGTGATCGCGCACCGTCCCGACGGAATCTTCGATCGCGAGGCGCTGATTGCAGAGGCGCGCCGCTGGCCCGGGATCGACGGCATGGACCTCGTGCCGGACGTCACCACCGGCCAGCGCTACGACTGGGACGAGACGACCTGGAGGCTCGGACGGGGGTTCGGGCGCCAGGCGACGCCGAAGCACAAGGTCGTGGCCGTCGACTATGGCATGAAGCGCAATATCCTGCGTCTCCTGGCGGATGCCGGTTGCGCCGTCACCGTCGTGCCGGCGAGCGCGACAGCCGCGGAGATCATGGCGCTCGAGCCGGACGGCGTCTTTCTGTCGAACGGCCCGGGCGACCCGGCCGCGACGGGCGAGTATGCCGTGCCGGTGATCCGCACGATCCTGGATCGCAGGCTGCCGATCTTCGGCATCTGCCTCGGGCATCAGCTCATGGCGCTGGCGCTCGGCGGCAAGACGATGAAGATGCACCAGGGCCATCACGGCGCCAACCATCCGGTCAAGGACGTGGCAACCGGCAAGGTCGAGATCGTATCGATGAACCATGGTTTCGCGGTCGATCCGGAGAGCCTGCCTGACAACGTGATCCAGTCGCACATTTCGCTCTTCGACGGCACCAATTGCGGCATGGCCATGGCCGACAGGCCGGCCTTCTCGGTGCAACATCATCCCGAAGCCTCGCCGGGGCCGCACGATAGCCACGCCTTGTTCCGCCGCTTCGTCGGGATGATGGAGGAGGCGCGGCTATCTCGAAGCGGGACACGGTCCTGCGAGGTGCTCGGCTCCGCCGCCTGATCAAACCCGGCGTCACGCCTCGTCGTCGGGGCCGCACCATCCGGGCAGGTATTTCGCCTCCCGGCTTTTTGCGAATTCGAGCGCCTGCACCAATGTGCCTGCAAACGACACCTCGACGGCGTTTCGGCTCATTCGGCGACGCAGCGCGTCCGCCCACATGAATTCGGCGAACGGAACGGTCTCCTTGGCGTAGCCTCCCGCGCGTCTCAGGGCACCCGACAGGCTGCGGAAGGGATCGTCGGCAAGCGCCGCGACCGATTTCGGGATCCGTGCGAAGCCGACACGCCGGCCTTCGGCATCGTAGGGGTGACACCAGTCACGATTGTCGGCGAAAACCCAGAACGCGTCCTTGTCGAGGCTGCTGAGGTCGGCCACGACATTGACCTGGATGCTCTCGCACTTCTCCTGATGCAGCGCCAGGACGAGATGATGGTGATCGATGACGTAGGACCGCCCTTTCGGCCCGAGCAGTACCGGGATCATATGGCGTGCCAGGAAGACGGCGCGCTTGCTTTTCGCAACTCCGCTCCATTCGCGTCGCTTTTCTGCGACTTCCCTGAACCCGGCCGTGATCTGCGTCGGCCGTAGTTCGGCGATCAGCACCGTGTTGAGCAAAGGTTCGCGGCTGGACATCGACACATCCTCCATGGACTTGCAACCGGCCGCGACGTGCTTCCGGCCGTCAAAGCCGGTTGAGGAATCCAGCGAAAGCCATCAGCCCCTCGGGCCAGGGTCCGTGGCCCGAGTCGGTGTTGACATGACCCGCCTCACCGGCGTCGATCAGCGTCGCACCCCAGTCCACGGCGAGCGTGGCGCTGTGGTCGAATCGTCCGTAGGGGTCGTTGTGGCTTGCGACCACCAGGGCCGGGAAGGGGAGCGGGACGCGTGGCGTCGGCCGGAAAGCCGGGTCGATCCCGGGGACCGATGCGATCGCCTCGTCGCTCGGTGGCGCAACGAGGAAGGCGCCGGCGATGGTTGGCAGTGCGCCGGCCGCGGCGTGAACGGCGGTCATCACCCCGAGACTATGCGCCACCAGCACGATCGGCCGCTCGCATCGCGCCAATGTCTCGGCGAGACGGCCCGTCCAGGCAACCAGTTCGGGATGGTCCCAGTCCGGTTGCTCGGCCCGATACGCGTTGGGGAGTTTCGCCTGCCAGCGGCTTTGCCAATGGTCGGGGCCCGAGCCGCCGACGCCGGGGATCATGACGATATCTGTATCGCGGCTGCGCATGGCTAGATCGATCGCTGGCTGCTTGCGTGGTGACGCCAACCCTGGGCGTGCCGGTTTCGTTCCCGGAAGATCAGGCCGTCTCGGGAATGCCCGGCTTGTGCCCCGGGACCGTTCTGGCATCCGCCGAGGCGCGTCGGGAGCGACCGGCGTGCCCGGACGACCTCGGGTCAAGGGCCGGCGCGGCTCGGAGTGCTCTCCGCCGTCCGGCCGGCACTCCTCCGGCGCGTCGGTTCGAGGCTAGCGTTGCGGCGTTCTCGTGCTAGACGGAGTACGGCGGGGTGGAGACAGTGCGCCGCCAAGTCTGCCTGGATCCTCGGCCTTGCATTATTCCTTCCTGACCCTTCTGCGCCAGAGCTTTGCGGGCCATGCCGGATGGCCGGAGCAGTGGCGTTCCCCCGAGCCGAAGCCGGCCTACGACGCCGTCATCGTCGGAGCCGGCGGCCACGGCCTCGCCACTGCGTACTATATGGCGGCCGAGCACGGCTTGCGGAACATCGCTGTGCTCGACAAGGGCTGGCTCGGCGGCGGCAACACGGGCCGCAACACCACCATCATCCGCTCGAACTATCTCTGGGAGGAGAGCGAGGCGCTCTACGACCATGCGCTCGACCTCTGGCAGGACCTCTCGCACGTCCTCAACTACAACGTCATGTACTCGCCGCGCGGCGTGATGATGCTGGCGCACGACATTCATGACGTGCAAGTGTTCAAGCGGCACGTCCACGCCAACCGGCTGGCCGGGATCGAGAACGAGTGGCTGAGCGCCGGGCAAGCCAAGGCCTTCTGCCCGATCCTCAACATCTCGCCGCACCTGCGCTACCCGATCGTCGGCGCGACCCTGCAGCGCAAGGGCGGTACCGCCCGGCACGACGCCGTCGCCTGGGGCTATGCCCGCGCAGCGAGTGCGCTCGGCGTCGACATCATCCAGACCTGCGAGGTGACGGGGATCCACCGTGATGCTTCGGGCGCAGTGGCGGGGCTCGACACGACGCGCGGCACCATTGCGACGAGACGCGTCGGCGTCGTAGCGGCCGGCAACACCAGCGTCGTCATGGGCATGGCCGGCGTGCGGCTGCCGCTCGAAAGCTATCCGTTGCAGGCGCTGGTCTCCGAGCCGGTCAAGCCGCTGATGCCGTGCGTCGTGATGTCGAACACGGTCCACGCCTATATGTCGCAATCCGACAAGGGCGAACTCGTCATCGGCGCCGGCACCGACGCCTATATCTCCTACAGCCAGACCGGCGGGCTGCATATCGCCACCCATACGCTCGACGCCATCTGCGAGCTCTTCCCCATGGTGCGGCGCCTGCGCATGCTGCGCAATTGGGGCGGCGTCGTCGACGTCACGCCCGATCGCTCGCCGATCATCGGCAAGACGCCGGTGCCGGGGCTCTTCGTCAATTGCGGCTGGGGCACGGGCGGCTTCAAGGCGACGCCGGGCTCGGGCCATGTCTTCGCCCATCAGGTGGCGCGAGGCGAGCCGCACCCGATCAACGCGCCCTTCACGCTCGACCGGTTCCGCACCGGCCGGCTCATCGACGAGGCGGCCGCGGCCGCGGTGGCGCACTGATGTGGATTTCGACCGTGTTCCCGGCGGGGCGTGCACCATGCTGCTGATCCCCTGTCCCTATTGCGGCCCGCGGCCGGAGCTCGAGTTCCGCTATGGCGGCCATGCTCATATCGTTCGCGACCCCTCGGTCGCGGATGATGCAGCCTGGGCCGAGTTCCTGTTTTGGCGGGAAAACCCCAAGGGCGTCATGGCCGAGCGCTGGCGCCATTCATCGGGCTGCGGCCGGTTCTTCAACGCCTTGCGCGACACGGTCAGCGACGCGTTCCTGGCCTCCTATCGGATCGGCGAACGGCGACCCGAGGTTGCGCCGCCCTTGCCGGAAGGCGAGGCGCCGCGCATCGGCGCCGGCGACGAGGTGACGCCGTGACGGGCCGCTTCCGCACGCAGCGCGGCGGACTGATCGATCGCGCCACGCCGCTCCGCTTCACCTTCGACGGCACGGCCTATACGGGCGTCAAGGGCGATACGCTTGCCTCGGCGCTGCTGGCCGAGGGCGTCCATCTCGCCGGCCGGTCGTTCAAGTACCACCGGCCGCGCGGCATCCTGGCGGCGGGATCCGAGGAACCGAGCGCGCTCGTGACGGTCGTGCGCGACGAGGCGCGGATGACGCCGAACCTGCGCATGACGCAGGTCGAACTCTATGACGGGCTCGATGCCCGGAGCCAGAACCGCTGGCCGGCGCTCGGCTTCGACATTGGCGCGATCAGTTCGCTGGCATCGCCGCTGTTTCCGGCCGGCTTCTACTACAAGACCTTCATGGGGCCGCGTTTCATCAAGGGTGCGACCCTCTGGGCGAAGCTGTTCGAGCCGGTGATCCGGAGGGCGGCCGGCCTGGGCGAACCGCCCCGCCTGCCCGACCCCGACCGCTATGCCAATGGCTTTGCCCATTGCGACGTCCTGGTCGTCGGAGCGGGGCCTGCCGGCCTCGCGGCGGCGCTGGCGGCAGTGCGGGCCGGCAAGCGCGTGATTCTCTGCGACGAGGACAGCCGCATGGGCGGCTCGCTCCTCGCCACCTCCGGCGTCACAATCGAAGGGACGCCGGCGACCGACTGGATCGCCGCGACGCTGGAGGAGCTCTCGGCGGCCGGCGTGACCCTGCTGCCGCGTACCCAGTGCTTCGGCTATTACAACCACAATTTCCTCGGTCTCTGCCAGCGGCTGACCGACCATCTCGACGACATCGACCCGAGGCAGCCGCGGGAAAAGATGTGGCAGGTGCGGGCCGGCTACGTGGTGTTGGCGACCGGCGCCATCGAGCGTCCCCTTGTCTTTCCCGACAACGACCGCCCCGGCATCATGCTGGCCGGCGCGGCCCGCGCCTACATCAACCGCTACGGCGTCATGCCTGGCAGCAGGGCGGTGCTGGTGACGGCGCATGACGGCGGCTATCGGGCGGCGCTGGACCTCGCCGCCGTCGGCGTCTCCATCGCCCGCATCGTCGACACGCGGCCCGATCCCGAAACACCGCTCCTTGCCGCAGCCCGCGAGGCGGGGATCCGCATCTCGACCGGGTCGACTCTCATCGGCGTCGAGGGCAGCGTTCGCGTACGCGGAGTGACCATCGCTGGGGTCGTAGGCGACAGCGTCATCGACTTCGAGCGCGTGGCTTGCGACCTGGTGCTGGTGAGCGGCGGCTTCACGCCGGCGGTGCATCTCTTCTCGCAGTCGCGCGGCAAGCTCCGCTTCGACGCGGCGACGCAGACTTACCTGCCGGGCACGGCCTCGCAGGCCCAGGCCTCGGCGGGCGCCTGCAACGGAACTTGGGGCATCGCAGCGGCGCTCGCCGAAGGTTTTGCGGCCGGCGCACCGGGCGGGTCGCGGAGTTTCGCGGTCGAGGACGACGATGCCGCCGACCGCGGTGGCGTCATCGGGGCGCTGCCGCACGGACGCAACCCGGCCCGCGTCAAGGCCTTCGTCGATTTCCAGAACGACGTGACCGCGAAAGACATCAAGCTTGCGGTGCGCGAAGGCTTCCGCTCGATCGAACACGTCAAGCGCTACACCACGACCGGGATGGCGACCGACCAGGGCAAGACCTCCAACATGAACGCGCTCGCCATCGCGGCGGGCGCGCTCGGCAAGCCGATCCCCGAGGTCGGCCTGACCACCTTCCGCCAGCCCTACACGCCGGTGACCTTCGGCACCTTCGCCGGGTTTTCGCGCGGCGAGCTTTTCGATCCCGTGCGCGAGACGCCGATCCATCCCTGGGCCGCGGCGCATGGGGCGCGGTTCGAGGATGTCGGCCAGTGGAAGCGGGCGCATTACTTCCCTGAGGCCGGCGAGGACATGCATGGCGCGGTGGCGCGTGAATGCCGCGTGGTGCGCGAGACGGCGGGGCTCTTCGACGGCTCGACCCTCGGCAAGATCGAGGTGGTCGGGCCGGACGCGGCCGAGTTTCTCAACCGCCTCTACACCAACAGCTGGAGCAAGCTCGGCGTCGGGCGCTGCCGCTACGGGCTGATGCTGACCGAATCCGGCTTTGTCATGGATGACGGCGTGGTGGGCCGCGTTGCCCAGGACCGCTTCCACGTGACGACGACGACCGGCGGTGCCGCGCGGGTCCTGGGTCACATGGAGGACTATCTCCAGACCGAGTTCCCCGAGCTCAACGTCTGGCTGACATCGGTGACGGAGCAATGGGCGGTGATCGCCGTGCAGGGGCCGCGGGCTCGCGACATCGTCGCCCCGCTCATCGAGGGCATCGACCTCTCCGCCGCCGCCATGCCGCATATGAGCCTGCGCGAGGGACGCATCTGCGGGGTAGGGACACGGCTCTTCCGCGTCTCTTTCACCGGCGAGCTCGGCTTCGAGATCAACGTGCCGGCCGACTACGGGCGGGCGGTGTGGGAGGCCGTTTGGGCGCAGGCGAAACCGCTTGGCGCCGTCGCTTACGGCACCGAGTCCATGCATGTGCTGCGCGCCGAGAAGGGCTACGTGATCGTTGGCCAGGAGACCGACGGCACGGTGACGCCGGACGACCTCGGCATGGGCTGGGCGGTTGGCAAGACGAAGCCCGATTTCGTCGGCAAGCGTTCGCTCGGCCGCCCGGACCTCGTCGCGGCGGGCCGCAAGCAACTCGTCGGCCTCAAAAGCGCTGCGCTGCTGGAGGAAGGCGCCCAGATCGTACCGGTGGCCGACCCAAAACCCGGCGCCCATGCCATCGGCCATGTCACATCGAGCTATTGGAGCCCAACGCTGAACCGGCCGATCGCCTTGGCCCTTGTCGAGGGTGGCCGCTCGCGCATGGGTGATGTGCTCTACGTGCCGATGCCGTCGGGCGCCGTGAGGGTTACCTGCGAATCTCCGGTCTTCTACGACCCCGAAGGAGTTCGCCTCGATGGCTGACAATCTGGCGCGGGCCATCCGCCACGGTTCGCTCGACGGTCTGGCGCCATCCTCGATTGGCCCCGCCGCGCCCGCGACCCGCTTCATCTTCCGTGGGCCGCCCGAAGCGGCGCGCCTGTGCGGCGGCGCCTTCGGCTGCGCCCTGCCGGCCGAGGCCTGCCGAGCCCGGCACGAAGAGGGCAGGGCGGCGCTCTGGCTCGGCCCTGACGAATGGCTGTTGCTGGCGCCCGACGCCGTCGCGCCCGACGCCGTCGCGCCCGCCGATCTCGCATCGCAGATCGAAAAGGCGGTCGGCGACGTGCCGCACAGCCTCGTCGACGTCTCCCATCGCCAGGTCGGCGTCGAGGTCAAAGGTCCGGGCGCGGCGGCGCTGATCAATGCCGGCTGTCCGCTCGACCTCGACCGGCGCGCGTTCCCGCTCGACATGTCGACCCGGACTTTGCTGGCCAAGGCCGATATCACGCTCTGGCGCGAGGCCGAGGAGGTCTTTCGCATCGAAGTGGCGCGGAGTTTTGCGCCTTACGTGATGAACTTCCTCAAGACGGCTCAGGTGGGGTAGGGCGGCTCGTCGAGTCGCGCCCGTTCGGGCGGGTTCCAACGCTCTTCTCGGTTCGCGCCGGACGTTTGCGCGCGACGTTACTTTACCGACCGCCGTCTGCTATCCTCAATCTCTGCAACGGCACGAGTCAATGACTTGACCAGGGCATCGAAGGCTGTCGATGTCGCTTGATCCGCTTCAACTGGCAATCGCCAAAATGCCGGGCCGATCCTTTCCGTTCGGAGCACGCTAGAGTCTCTCCCGCGACGCAGGGACGCCAGCTTCCGTCCGAATCCCGGGTGCCGTGCGATCGCCGTTGCCGCATTGTCCGAAAGGATGCGTCGGCGGCGGAGTTCGGCATGGTCGGTGTCTTCGAACTGTTCAAGATCGGCATCGGCCCGTCGTCCTCCCACACGGTCGGCCCCATGCGGGCGGCGCTGGCCTTCGTCGGTTCATTGGCGGCGGACGGTCTTCTCAGTCGCACGGCGCGGGTTCGCGTCGATCTCTACGGTTCGCTCGCCTGGACCGGCAAGGGCCACGCCACCGACCGCGCCGTCATTCTCGGCCTCGGCGGCGAGGCTCCCGCGACGGTCGATCTCGATCGTGCCGAAGCCATGATAAGTCGCGCTCGCGACGAGCGGCGGCTGACGCTGCCGAGCGGCCACGACATCGGTTTCGATCCGTCGGCGGATATCTGCTTCGACACGCTCTCGGTGCCGCCGCGCCACCCCAATACGCTCGGTTTCTCGGCCTTCGATGTCGCTGGTAATCTGCTGCGAGGCGAGCGCTGGTGCTCGGTCGGCGGCGGCTTCGTCGCGCGCGAAGACGAGGCCGAGGGCCTGCTCGACGACCAAGCTCCGGTGCCATTTCCGTTCAAGAGCGGCGCGGGCCTGCTGGCGATGGGCGAGACCAGCGGCCTGTCGATCGCCGCCATGGTCATGGCCAACGAATGCGCCCGCCATTCGCACGCCGAGGTCGACGCCCACGTGGACCTCGTCATTGCCGTCATGATGGCCTGCATCGATCGCGGCCTTTCGGTCGAGGGCGAGTTGCCGGGCGGCCTCAGGGTCAAGCGGCGCGCCAAGGCGATCCATGACCGGTTGCGCCAGCGGGAGACCCGCAACGACCGCTTCTCCCACGAGATGATGGATCACGTCAGCCTGCATGCCATGGCGGTCAACGAGGAGAATGCGGCCGGCGGCCGCGTCGTCACCGCACCGACCAACGGCGCCGCGGGCGTCATTCCGGCCGTGCTGCGCTATTATCGCGACGGCTGCACCGGAGCTTCTCCGGAGGGCATGCGGCTGTTCATCCTGACCGCCACCGCGATCGGCGCGCTGTTCAAGATGAACGCCTCGATCTCGGGCGCCGAGGTCGGCTGCCAGGGTGAAGTCGGGGTCGCCTGTTCGATGGCGGCGGCAGGCCTTGCCGCGGCGCTCGGCGGCAGCAACGGGCAGATCGAGAATGCCGCCGAGATCGGCATGGAGCACCATCTCGGCATGACCTGCGACCCGATCGGCGGCCTCGTGCAGATCCCCTGCATCGAGCGTAATGCCTTCGGTGCGATCAAGGCGATCAACGCGGCATCACTGGCGCTGCATGGCGATGGCACCCACAAGGTCTCGCTCGACCATGTGATCGCCACGATGCGCCAGACCGGCGCCGACATGAGCGCCAAATACAAGGAGACGAGCCAGGGCGGTCTCGCGGTCAATTTCATCGAGTGCTGAGGCGCTTCGCGGCGGACGTCCAGACCTCGCGTCATCCGCTTGTCATGCCGATCGAACATGCGCTACGGGAGCATACGCGCTCTCCCGCCTTTCCCGCTCGGACCTCCGCATGGCAACAAAGTTCGTGGCCTTCACGTCACTTGGCCGGCGCGCGCTCCCCAACCAGTGGGATGTCATTGCTCTATCTTTGATTTTCGGGATCTTCGTGCTTGTCGTCCATGGCTCGCGCGGCATGGCGGTGGCGCTGCCGTCGACGAGCGCCCCGGTGGTGAGCCTCGATTACATCTACCTGCCCTATTACGCCCTGCGCACCACCTTGCGCATGTTCCTGGCGCTCGCCGCCTCGCTGCTGTTCACGTTGACCTACGCGACCGTGGCCGCCAAGAGTCGGCGGGCCGAGGTGGTGCTGATCCCGCTGCTCGACGTGCTGCAGTCGGTCCCGATCCTGGGCTTCCTGTCGTTCACCATCACCTTCTTCCTCGGCCTCTTCCCGGGCAGGGTGCTCGGCGCCGAATGCGCGGCCATCTTCGCCATCTTCACAAGCCAGGCCTGGAACATGGCCTTCTCCTTCTACCAGTCGCTGCGCACCGTGCCGGCCGACCTCGCCGAAGTCTCGGAAGGCTTCCGCCTGTCGCCCTGGCAGAAGTTCTGGCAGCTCGAGACGCCCTTCGCGGTGCCGGCGCTGATCTACAACATGATGATGTCGATGTCGGGCGGCTGGTTCTTCGTCGTGGCGGCGGAGGCCATCACGGTCGGCGACACGACGATCAAGCTGCCCGGCATCGGCTCCTATCTGGCGGTGGCGATCGACCAGCGCAGCGTCAGCGCGGTGCTCGCCGCCGTCGCCATGGTGCTCGTGGTGATCCTGCTCTATGACCAGCTCATCTTCCGGCCGATCGTCACCTGGGCCGGCAAGTTCCGCGTCGAGCTCTCCGCATCGCAGGAGACGTCCTCATCCTGGATGCTGACTCTCCTGCAGCGAACCGTCTGGGTCAAACGCGCCTTCGCGCCCGTCGAGGCCGCCTTCGAATGGTTCACCAGCTTGCGGATCGACCTGCCGCGGCTCGGCTCGGGCTTGGCCGACTCTCCGCTCGTCTCGCGCATCATCGATATCGTCTGGCTCGTCGGCGTTGCGGCCCTGGCAGCCTTCGCGGCCTACGAGACGATCAGCTTCGTCGCGGCAGCCCTGACTTGGAGCGACCTTTTCGCCGCCATGGGCCTCACCCTGATCACCATGGTGCGGGTCATTGTGCTGTTGGCGCTCGCCAGCCTCGTCTGGGTGCCGATCTCTGTGTGGATCGGCCTCCGGCCGTCCATCGCCGAGCGGGTGCAGCCGGCGGCGCAGTTCCTCGCCGCCTTTCCTGCCAACGTCGTGTTCCCGATCGCGGTGATCGGCATCCTCGCATTCCACCTCGATCCCGACATCTGGCTCTCGGCGCTGATCATCTTCGGCACGCAATGGTACATCGTGTTCAACGTGATCGCCGGCGCCTCGGCCTTTCCGAACGACCTGCGCGAAGCCTCGGCCAATTTCAAGATCAGGGGCTGGGCCTGGTGGCGCAATGTCATCCTGCCCGGCATCTTCCCCTATTACGTGACCGGTGCCCTGACCGCGTCGGGCGGCTCGTGGAACGCCGCGATCGTCGCCGAATATGTGAAATGGGGGAACGACAAGGTCGCAGCCCATGGCATCGGTGCCTATATCGCCCAGGCGACCGAGGCCGGCGACTTTCCCCGCATCGTGCTCGGCGTGGCGGTGATGTCGGTCTTCGTCATTCTCTACAACCGGCTGCTCTGGCGTCCGCTCTTCGGCTACGCGGAACGCCGCCTGCGTATCAGTTAGGATCCCATCATGCTCGATGAAGTGAACGGCGGTCCGCTGCTCGAAGTCAGGCATATCAGCCAGCGCTACAAGGGCGGCTCGGACGATGACGCGCCCGCCGTGCTCGACGATGTCTCGACGACGCTGGCGCGGGGCGAGATCGTCGGCCTCCTCGGCCGTTCCGGCTGCGGCAAGTCGACCTTGCTGCGCATCGTGTCCGGCCTGATCCGCCCCTCGGCCGGGGAGGTGATCTACCAGGGCAGCAAGGTCGATGGGCCGGCCGACGGCATCGCCATGGTGTTCCAAAGTTTTGCGCTGTTCCCATGGCTTTCGGTGCTGGAGAATGTCGAGCTCGGCCTGAAGGCGCTCAAGGTGCCGGCCGCCGAGGCGCGCAAGCGGGCGCTGGCTGGCATCGACCTCATCGGCCTCGACGGCTACGAATCGGCCTATCCCAAGGAGCTGTCGGGCGGCATGCGCCAGCGCGTCGGCTTTGCGCGCGCGGTCGTGACGCATCCGAACATCCTGCTGATGGACGAGCCTTTCTCGGCGCTCGACGTGCTGACCGCCGAGACCCTGCGCTCCGACCTGATCGATCTGTGGTCGGAAGGCCGGCTGCCGATCAAGACGATCCTGATGGTCACCCACAATATCGAGGAGGCGGTGCTGATGTGCGACCGCATCCTGGTGCTGTCCTCCCATCCCGGCCGGATCGCCTCCGAGATCAAAGTCACGCTGCCGCATCCGAGGAACCGGCTCGACCCCGTTTTCCGCCAGCTCGTCGACGATATCTACGCCCTTATGACGCGACGGGCGACCTCCAAGCAGAAGGAGGGGCTGTTTCCCGGCACGGGCATCGGCATGGTGCTGCCGCGCGTCTCGACCAATTCGCTCGCCGGCCTCATGGAGGAGGTGGCGGCGCCGCCCTACAACGGCCGAGCCGACCTGCCGCATCTCGCCGATTCGCTGCAGCTCGAGATCGACGAGCTCTTCCCCATCGCCGAGACGCTGCAGCTTCTGCGTCTGGCCGAGCTCGAGGAAGGCGACATCAAGCTGACCGCGGCCGGGCGGCGCTTCGCCGACGCCGACGTCGACGTGCGCAAGAAACTCTTCGGCGATCACCTCCTCGCCTATGTGCCGCTGGCGGCGCGGATCAAGCGCGTGCTCGACGAGCGACCCTCCCATTATGCGCCGGCCTCGCGCTTCCGCGAGGAGCTCGAGGATTACATGTCGGAGGATTATGCCGAGCGGACGCTGGGCTCGGCGATCAACTGGGGCCGCTACGGGGAGCTCTTCGCCTATGACGGGGACGCCCAGGCCTTCAGCCTGGAGGATCCGACGTGAGCGGAGAATCGAGGACCGTTGGGAAGACGATGGGACTCGCGCTTCTGGCTTTGTGCAGCGCCTTCTCCGGTCCCGCACCCGTCATGGCCCAGGAGACCAAGATCTTCTCCGACTGGTCGGCCGCCTGCGACAACCTGCGGGGCTGCACCGCGCTCGGCCTGTCCGCTGTCGAGTCCCCGGATCCCATTTTCATCGAATTGAGCCGCGACGGGACGGCCGAGGCGCTGCCGCATTGGTCGGTCGGCTGGAGTCTCGACGACCTGCCGCAGGGCACGAAGATCAGGCTCGCCTTCGACGACGCGGCGCTGCCCGGTCTGCCGGCCGAGCCCCAGGCCTTCAATGTCGACAAGCAGCCTTTCGTCTACGAGGTTCCGGTGGCCGGCAATGCGGCGTTCCTGGCCTCGCTGCGCAAAGCGGGTGGGCTAAAGGCCGAGCTCGTGCTTCCCGCCGGCAAGGTGTTGCCCGAGTCGCAACCCAAGACGGCCACCGTCTCGCTCAAGGGCGCGGTCGCGGCCCTGATCTGGCTCGACGACCGGCAGAAGCGGATCGATACGGTCACGGCAATGGTCAAGGCCGGAGACAAGCCGGCCTCGACCGTTCCGGCCCTGCCGCCGGAGCCTGTCGTTCGTGCCGCGCCGTCCGCGCCCGCGGGATCGCTTCCCGGTAAGGCGCCCACCGCCGTCGTGAAGGCGCTCAAGGCCGCCGACTGCGACGACAGCCTGAGCGGCGATGCGGCGACGCCGGATGTGGCGCGCCTCTCCGCCTCGACCGTCCTATGGGGCGCTGCCTGTCAGCTCGCCGCCTACAATGCGACGAAGCTCTACTTCATTATCGAGAGCGGCGTGGCAAAGCCGCTGGCGTTCGAGACGCCGACGGGCGAAGGCCAGGATCCGGCCAACCTGCTGTTCAACCCGTCCTTCGATCCCGCGACGATGACCATGACTGCCTTCGCCAAGGATCGCGGCATCGGCGATTGCGGCTCGCTCGGCACCTGGGTGTGGGACGGCAGGAAATTCGCCATGACCGAATTCAGCGCGATGCACGATTGCCGGGGCGTGGTGTCCGAAGGTTGGCCGACCCTCTATCGGGCGCGGGTCGCGCATTGATCAAGCCGAAGCTCGCTCTGCTCGGGCTGTCGGGCAGCCTGCGCGCCACTTCCACCAACACGGCCCTGCTGCGGGCGGCCGCGGCCGCGGCGCCAGACGACATCAGGCTGCATCTGTTCGACAGGCTCGCGGAGCTGCCGATCTTCAACCCCGATCTCGAAGAGGGACGGCTGCCCGAGGCCGTCGCCGCGCTCCGCCATGAGGTCATGGCCGCCGATGGCCTCGTCTTCGCCGTGCCCGAATATGCGCACGGCATTCCCGGCGGGCTCAAGAACGCGCTCGACTGGCTGGTGTCGGGCAGCGAGATCCCCGGCAAGCCGGTCGCCTTCTTTCATGCCTCGCCGCGCTCGCACCATGGCCGTGCCGCGCTCGCGGAGGTGCTGCGCACCATGTCGACCAGGATCGTGGTGGACATCACCGTTCCGTTGTTGGGTCTTGCCCCCGACGCGATCATCGAAAGGTTGGCAGGCCAGGACACCATGACGATCTTGCGACGCGCCCTGGCCGATTTCGCAGACCATGTCCGATCGCGGCAATCGCTCCCTTAATGTCGAATCAGCGGCGCGGCACCGTCAGTTGTAATGAAGGCGACGCCGCAACCTGTTAAGCAATATGAGTTTTTCTAGGCAATGAAAAGTTCCTTAAGAGGCAATATAACATTCCGTAAGGTCGGCTAGATGTCATTTTGTTTTCGGGCTGTTGTCATAAAGCCGTTGCTCAGCGCTGTTTACCTGCGGGTATGCCCTGTAAGTCGGGGTTCCGATAAATGGAAGCGCTTTCATGACCGCTCAAGTTGGAACGATCAACACGCTGTCGCTGGCACCGTCCGGCGACAAATCGCCTGATTCCCTGACCACGGTCGGCAATACGCTCTTTGCGGAATATGGGAACGGCGCCGACAGCACGGGTGTCGGCGGATCGAGCCAGATCGTCCAGTACGACAGTGCCGGCAACGTGCTCCACACCTACACGGTGGCAGGGTCGGTCGACGGGCTCAAATACAATCCCTACAACCACGCGGTCTACGCGCTGCAGAACCAGGACGGCAATTCGACGCTGACCCTGATCGATCCGAGAACGCATCAGGTCTCGGCGCCGATCACCTATGCCAACCCCTCGGCCGCCCAGGGCTACGACGACATCGTCTTCAAGGGGAACAAGACTTTCCTCAGCTACACGAACCCGAGCGTGGGCACCGATCCCACCGTCGTCGAGCTCAGCAGCGGCAACTCGCCCTTTTCACCCCTCAAGACCACCCCGATCCTGACCATGGGGTCGACCGGCACCAACACGGTTACCGGGCAGAGGAACCAGCCTCTGCCGATAACCGACCCGGACTCGCTCAAGTCGGCGCCCAACGGCGATCTCCTGTTTTCGGGTGCGGCGGATGGCGTCATCGCCGACATCCACAATCCGGGCAAGGCCGATCAGTCGGTGAAGTTCACCCAGATCACCGACCGCAGCGGCAACCCGGCCTCGAATCTCGACGACGTGATCAAGCCCGGCGCCACTTCGGGTACCTTCGTCCTCACCGACACGGCGGGAAACCAGATCCTGTCGGTCCATATGGATAACCTCAACCCGAACGACTACTACGCGTCGGTCGAGAGCCTCGGCGGCTTCGGGCAGGTCGATCCCAAGACGGGCGTGTTCAAGTTGCTGGTGGCGGCTCCGGGTGCCCACGGCGTCGCCTTCCAGCCGAGCGCGCAACCCACCGCTGGGGGCGGCGACCACCACTTCGTCTACAATCCCGGTTTCGCCCAGAATGACATCGCCAATTTCGCGCTCAGCGGCGCCAACCACGACACCGTCAGTTTCGCGTCGTCAGAGTTCAGCAGCCTCGCCCAGGTCCTGCACGACACGACGATGGCGGGCGGCAACGCGGTGATTCACGATCCGAACGGCCTCACGCTGACGCTCGGCAACGTCACCAAGGCCGAAATCAAGGCCAATCCGAGCGACTTCAAGTTCCACGCCTGAGTTGGTTGGCAGCCATCGCGGGCGGGAGGCGTCGCAGGCTTTCCGCCCACTCGCCGCAGAAGGAGAGAGCTTCGGACCCTCGTCGTGACTGGCACGCCACCGGGGTTCTCGTCCGGTCCGCGGATATTGGCACCTTGGATGGCCGCAAGACCTTCCCATATCTCATGCGCGGGCCCATGGGCCTGGCTTGAACGGAGACGACGATGACCCCCGAAGAACGCCAGTTGATCTCGGGCCTGTTCGATCGCATGAGGCCCGCCGCCACCCAGACGCGTGATCGGGAGGCGGAATCGCTGATCGCCGACCAGGTCCGCTCGCAGCCTTATGCGCCCTACCTCCTTTCGCAGACCGTGATCGTGCAGGACCAGGCCCTGCAGGCCGCCAACCAGAAGATCCAGGAGCTCGAGGCCCAAGTCCAGCAAGGCCAACCTCGCCAGGAGGATACGAGCTTCCTCGGCGGCCTCGGCCGCATGTTCGGCGGCCAGCAGGATCCCAACCAGGGACGCGGCCAGACGGTGCCCACGACCGGCGGGCAGGGACCTGGATCTCTGCCGCAGCAGCCGGCCCAATTCCCGGGGCAGGGCGGCGGCCCGTGGGGCGGCCAGCAGGCTGGGGTTGGCCAGCAGGGTGGCGGCATGATGGGCGGCATGGCGAGTGCCATGGGCGGCGGTGGAGGCGGCTTTCTCAAGGGGGCGCTCGGTGCCGCGGCGGGTGTCGCGGGCGGCGTGTTGCTGGCCGATGGAATTCGTGGTCTGTTCCATGGCGGCAACAATCCATTCGGCATCGCCTCGGGTCTCGGCGGCGGAATGGGTGGGCTCGGCAACCCCGGCGGCGAGACGATCGTCAACAACTACTATGACGACAACAACAACAATAACCAGGGTCCCGAGCCCGGCAACTACGGCGACCAAGGCGGCAACCAGAGCGGCGATAGCGGCGGTTTCGATCCCGGCGACGGCGGCTACGGGGGCGGTGGCTACAGCAACTGAACCGCGGCGCGGAACTATCGACGGAGGAACAGACCGCGGTCTTCCTCGATGATTGCGACGAGATGCTCATGGACCGCGCGGATCCGGCCGATGCCGCGCGTGTCCTCGTGCTCCACCATCCAATAAGAGCGCAGCGCGCGCCGCTCCGGCAGGACGCGACGAGGTCCGGATGGCGCGCCGCGGCGAAATCATGCAGTACTCCCAAGCCGAGGCCCGCCCGGACGGCCTCGACCTGACCGATGGCGCTGGCGCATTGAAAGGCGATCGGCACGTCGCCACAGAGTTCCCGGACGTAGTTCAGCGCGGCCGAATAGCTGAACTCCTCCACATAGCCGACCCAGGTGCGGCGCCTGAGGTCGTCGGCATCGCGAGGCACCGCGTGCCGGTCGAGATAGGCCGTCGACGCGAAGATGCCGAGCGAATAATCGGTGAGCTTTCGGGTCACGAGACGGCCCATGTCGGGCTTTTCGAGCACGATGGCGATATCGACCTCGCGTTTCGACAGCGGCACCACGAGCGGCGTCGGGACGAGCTGCACGGTGATCGACGGGAACCGTTCGGCGAAACCCGCGAAGCGCCCGGCCAGATAATAGGTCGAGAGGCCGTCCGGCGCGCCGATCCGCACCGTGCCGGAGAGTTCGACGTCCCGGTCGGTCAGCTCCGCCTGGGCGTGCAGCACCTCCGTCTCGATGCGCTCGGCGGCGGCCAGCAGGCGCAGGCCCGCGGCGGTCAGCGACACGCCCGTCGTGCGCCGCTCGATCAGCCGGGCGTTGAGGCTCCGCTCCAGCGCCGTCATGCGCCGCGCCACGGTGGCGTGATCGATCTTGAGCAGCCGCGCCGCGGCGACGAACTGGCCGGCGCGCGCCACGCCGAGGAAGATCCGGACATTGTCCCAATCCATGGCCTCTACCCATATTCGCAAAGCGGATGCGCGATCTCCGCAATTGCTGTGCAAATTTATTGAGGCAATAGTGCCGCCAGTCAAGCGACCTTCGGGAGGAAGCGATGCAGAATTACGGACATTTCATCGGCGGCAAGCATGTCGCCAGTACGTCGGGTCGCACAGCCGACGTCTTCTGGCCGATGACGGGCGAGGTCGCTGCCAAGGTCGCGCTGGCCTCGGCGGAGGACGTCCGCAAGGCGGTCGAGAATGCCAAGGGGGCGCAGCCCGGCTGGGCGGCCGTCAATCCGCAGCGCCGCGCCCGCGTGATGATGCGCTTCCTCGACCTCGTCATCCAGAACCAGAAGGAGATGGCGGAGCTTCTGGCGCGCGAGCATGGCAAGACGGTCGCCGACGCGATGGGCGACGTGCAGCGCGGCTATGAGGTGGTGGAATTCGCCTGCGGCATCCCGCACCTGCTCAAGGGCGAGTTCACCGACGGCGCCGGCCCGGACATCGATGCCTACTCGATGCGCCAGCCGCTCGGCGTCACGGCGGGCATCACGCCATTCAACTTCCCGGCGATGATCCCGATGTGGAAGTTCGCGCCCGCGATCGCCTGCGGCAACGCCTTCATCCTGAAGCCGTCGGAGCGTGACCCCGGCGTGCCGATGCGCCTGGCCGAACTGATGATCGAGGCGGGCCTGCCGGCCGGCATCCTCAACGTCGTCAACGGCGACAAGGTGGCGGTCGATGCGCTCCTCGACGATCCGGACGTCAAGGCCATCGGCTTCGTCGGCTCGACGCCGGTCGCCGAATATATTTACACGCGCGGCGCCGCCAAGGGGAAGCGGGTGCATGCCTTCGGCGGGGCCAAGAACCACATGGTCGTCATGCCCGATGCCGACATGGACAAGACCGTCGATGCGCTGATCGGTGCCGGCTACGGCTCGGCTGGGGAGCGCTGCATGGCGATCTCGGTCGCGGTGCCCGTCGGCAAGGGGACGGCGGACCGACTGATGGAGAAGCTCGTGCCGCGTGTCGAGGCGCTCAAGATCGGCCCGTCCACGGATGCGTCGGCCGACTACGGCCCGCTGGTCACGGCGGATGCCGTCAAGAAGGTCCGCAATTATATCGACATCGGCCTGAAGGAAGGCGCTGACCTCGTGGTCGACGGCCGCGGCTTCAAGATGCAGGGCTACGAGAACGGCTTCTATCTCGGCTCGTGCCTGTTCGACAACGTCACCAAGGACATGCGGATCTACAAGGAGGAGATTTTCGGGCCGGTGCTGTCGGTGGTGCGCGCCAAGACCTATGACGAGGCGCTGGGCCTGTGCAATGACCACGAATACGGTAACGGCACGGCGATCTTCACGCGCGACGGCGACGCGGCGCGCGACTTCGTCTCCAAGGTCCAGGTCGGCATGGTGGGGGTCAACGTGCCGATCCCGACGCCGCTCGCCTATTATTCCTTCGGCGGCTGGAAACGCTCGGTGTTCGGCGACTTGAACCAGCACGGCCCCGATTCGGTGCGCTTCTACACCAAGACCAAGACGGTGACGGCGCGCTGGCCCTCGGGCGTCAAGGAAGGCGCGGAGTTTTCGATACCGACGATGTGAAGGGGGTACGCCCCTCGTCTCCGCCTTAGGCCGGCGTCGCCCCGGCCTCGATCGGGGCGTCGCTCGCGAGCGGATAGGCAAGCTGCCTTCCCGGCAGACTTGGGTCGGCGGACCGGCTCTTCCCAACCGAGTCCGGCTCCCCTAAAACAGCGCTGCCTAGAGCATGATGCCGAAAAGCGCGACGCGGTTTTCGGACGACATCATGCTCCAAGTTATCGAAAACGATCACGTCCATGATTTTGGATCGATTCGATCCAAAATCATGGACGTGATCTACGGACCGGAGGACCGCATGACCGCCATCGTCGATATTCTCGCCCGCGAAATCCTCGACAGCCGCGGCAATCCGACGATCGAGGTCGACGTCGTGCTCGAGACCGGCATCATCGGCCGGGCGGCGGTGCCCTCGGGTGCCTCGACAGGGGCGCACGAGGCGGTCGAGCTGCGCGACGGCGACAAGGGCCGGTTCGGCGGCAAGGGCGTGCTCAAGGCCATCGCCAGCGTACAGCCGATCTTCGGCGCCATCCGGTCGATCCCGGTCGAGGACCAGAGCGCCATCGACGAGGCGATGATCGGGCTCGACGGCACGTCGAACAAGGCCAAGCTCGGCGCCAACGCCATCCTGGGCGTATCGCTCGCCTGCGCCAAGGCGGCGGCCGAAGAGGTCGGGCTGCCGCTCTACCGCTATGTCGGCGGCGTCTCGGCCCATGTGCTTCCCGTGCCGATGATGAACATCCTCAACGGCGGCGTCCATGCCGACAATCCCATCGACTTTCAGGAATTCATGGTCTTGCCGGTTGGCGCTCCCTCGCTCAAGGAGGCGATGCGCTGGGGCTCCGAGATCTTCCAAACCTTGAAATCGGCGTTGAAGAAGGCCGGCCAGAACACCAATGTCGGCGACGAAGGCGGGTTCGCGCCGAACCTGCCCTCGGCCGAGGCGGCCCTCGACTTCTGCATGGATGCGATCCGCCAGGCCGGCTTCAAGCCGGGGTCGGAGATCGTGCTCGGCCTCGACTGCGCCGCGACGGAATTCTTCAAGAGCGGCGCCTACCGTTACGAGGGCGAGAACAAGGTGCGCTCGAGCGAGGAGCAGGCCCATTACCTGGCCCAGCTCGCGGCCGACTACCCCATCGCCTCGATCGAGGACGGTATGTCGGAGGATGACTGGGCCGGTTGGAAGACGCTGACCGATCTCATCGGCGACAAGTGCCAGATCGTCGGCGACGATCTCTTCGTGACCAACACGACGCGGCTCGCCGAGGGACTGCGCAAGGGCGTCGCCAATTCGATCCTGGTCAAGGTCAACCAGATCGGCTCGCTGACCGAGACGCTCGCCGCCGTCACCATGGCGCAGCGCGCTGGCTATACGGCTGTAATGTCGCACCGCTCCGGCGAGACCGAGGACGCCACCATCGCCGACCTCGCGGTCGCGACCAATTGCGGGCAGATCAAGACCGGCTCGCTCGCCCGTTCGGACCGGCTCGCCAAATACAACCAGCTGATCCGGATCGAGGAACAGCTCGGCAAGCAGGCCCGCTACGCCGGGCGCGGAGCCTTGAAAGCGCTGGCTTGAGGGCGGATAGGCGACGTGTCCGAGACACATCCGGCTTTCCGAACAGGAGGCGGGCCGTCTGCCGGTTTCGGTGGCGGACAGACGTTTTTAATCAGGCATAAACCTCGCTTCGGCAGGTTGGCCGCATGGTTGTCCGGACGCGCCTGCGCGCAATCCTCTTTCCCGTCATCTTCTACGCGCTCTCGGGCGTCGCCTCGGCCTATTTCGTGCAGACGGCACTGAACGGCGAGCGCGGCCTCAAGACCAAGGACGAGTACAAGCGCCAGATCTTTGCGCTGCGCCAGGATTTCGATCAGCTCAAGACCGAGCGCGCGCACTGGCAGCACCGCGTGACGCTGATGCAATCCTCGGCGCTCGACCTCGATCTCGCTTCCGAGGAGGCCCGCTCGAAGCTCGACTATGTCGACCCGCGCGATCTCGTCATCTTCACCGATCCGGTGCGGCAGCGATAAAGCGATGCGGCGTTGTTGCAATGCCGCATGATTTGATCGCTCATTGTGCGATGCGGCATGATGGAAACGCAGATAACCCATGCGCGCCACGAGGTTAGAACGGCCTGTCGTGGTCGCTGAGCCCCTCGATTTTCGCCTCGCGCTCCGCTAGTCTCGCGCCTCGCGACCTAGTGCCGATCCGGCAACTCGGCCGTTTTCGAGGAGCGCTCATGGCCGTTGCCGTACCCTTTCCCCGCGCCGATGCCGACGCCGGCAAGAGTGGCGCCGCCGCGTCGAACGCGGCGACCTTTACGCGCGACGAGGAGATGTCGGCCTATCGGGACATGCTGCTGATCCGCCGGTTCGAGGAGAAGGCCGGCCAGATGTACGGCATGGGCTTGATCGGCGGCTTCTGCCATCTCTATATCGGGCAGGAAGCAGTAGTGGTCGGCATGAAGATGGCGTCGACCGAGAACGACAAGGTCATCACCGGCTACCGTGACCACGGCCATATGCTGGCCTGCGGCATGGATCCCAAGGGGGTGATGGCCGAACTCACCGGACGGCGGGGCGGCTATTCCAGGGGGAAAGGCGGCTCGATGCACATGTTCTCCAAGGACAAGCATTTCTACGGGGGCCATGGCATTGTCGGCGCCCAGGTGGCGCTCGGCACGGGGCTCGCCTTCGCTAACCAATATCGCGACGACGGCTCGGTTGCGCTGGTCTATTTCGGCGACGGTGCCGCGAACCAGGGCCAGGTCTACGAGAGCTTCAACATGGCGCAGCTCTGGAAACTGCCCGTGGTCTACGTCATCGAGAACAACCGCTATGCCATGGGCACGTCGGTCAGCCGGTCTTCGGCGCAGACCGATTTCTCGAAGCGCGGCGTCTCCTTCAACATCCCCGGCGAGCAGGTGGACGGCATGGATGTCCGTGCCGTGCGGGCCGCGGGCCGGCGCGCTGTCGAATCCTGCCGCAACGGCAGCGGCCCCGTCATCCTCGAAATGAAGACTTACCGCTATCGCGGCCATTCCATGTCCGATCCCGCCAAGTACCGGACCCGCGAGGAAGTGCAGAAGATGCGCGACGAGCAGGACCCGATCGAGCAGGTCCGCACCCGTCTTCTCAAGGACCACGGCACGCCGGAGGATTCCCTGAAGGAGATCGACGGCAAGATCCGCTCCGTCGTGGCCGAGGCGGCCGATTTCGCGCAAGCCGATCCTGAACCCGATCCGTCGGAGCTTTGGACCGACATCCTGCGCTGACCGGACTCAAGCAGGCATCCACATGCCTGCTTGGAATGCTTTGTTTCTCGCATCGTTTTTCTGCAGAGCCCGGGTTGGCGCTGCGAGACTGATGCTTAGGGTTTCATCCATGGCAACCAATGTATTGATGCCCGCGCTCTCTCCCACGATGGAGCAGGGCAAGCTTTCGAAATGGGTCAAAAAGGTCGGCGACGAGGTCAAGTCCGGCGATATCCTGGCCGAGATCGAGACCGACAAGGCGACCATGGAGGTGGAGGCGGTCGATGAAGGCAAGCTGACCGCGATCCTGGTCGAGGAGGGCACCGACAATGTCGCCGTCAACACGCCGATCGGCGTGATATCGGCCGATGGCGAGGCGGCGGCTCCGCCTCCGCCCAAGGCGAAATCCGGCAACGGCGCCGCGGCGACGGCCGAGGCCAAACCGGCTGCGACGAAATCCAACGGCGCCGGCAAGGCCGAGACCAAGGCGGCAGCCGGCCATGCGCCAGAGGGCGGCGCGCCGGCCGGGGCCGAGCCCGAGATCCCCGCCGGCACCAAGATGGTGTCGATGACCGTGCGCGAGGCCCTGCGCGACGCCATGATCGAGGAGATGCGCCGCGACAAGGACGTCTTCGTCATGGGCGAGGAGGTGGCCGAATACCAGGGCGCCTACAAGGTGACGCAGGGCCTGCTGCAGGAGTTCGGGGCCAGGCGGGTCGTCGATACGCCGATCACCGAATACGGCTTTGCCGGTATCGGCGTCGGCGCGGCCATGGCGGGCCTGAAGCCTATCGTCGAATTCATGACCTTCAATTTCGCCATGCAGGCGATCGACCACATCATCAATTCGGCCGCCAAGACGCTCTATATGTCGGGCGGCCAGATGGGCTCGCCCATCGTGTTTCGCGGCCCGAACGGCCCGGCCGCGCGGGTTGCGGCGCAGCACAGCCAGGACTACACGGCCTGGTATTCGAGCGTGCCGGGCCTCAAGGTCGTGGCGCCCTATACGGCGGCGGACGCCAAGGGCCTGCTCAAGAGCGCCATCCGCGACCCAAATCCCGTCGTCTTCCTCGAAAACGAGATCCTCTACGGCCAGAGTTTCGAAGTGCCGGAACTCGACGATTTCACCATTCCCATCGGCAAGGCCCGCATCGCGCGCGCCGGGGGAGACCTGACCATCGTCGCCTGGTCGATGGGCATGAGCTACGCGCTCAAGGCCGCCGACGAACTCGCCAAGGAGGGGATCGAGGCCGAGGTCGTCGACCTCAGGACGATTCGTCCGATGGACATCGAGACTGTGCTCGCCTCGGTCAGGAAGACCGGGCGCTGCATCACGGTCGAGGAGGGCTGGGCGCAATCGGGCGTCGGAGCCGAGATCGTGGCGCGGATCATGGAACAGGCCTTCGACTATCTCGACGCGCCGGTGCTGCGCGTCTCCGGCAAGGATGTGCCGATGCCCTACGCGGCCAACCTCGAAAAACTCGCCCTTCCCAATGTCGGCGAGGTCGTCGAGGCGGCCAAGAGCGTCTGCTACCGCTGATCGCCCAAGCGCCGGCGTCCCGTTCTCGCGCGATAATCACCCGAGGCTTTCCATGCCGACCAATATCCTGATGCCGGCCCTCTCACCGACGATGGAGAAGGGCAATCTCGCCAAATGGCTGAAGAAGGAAGGCGATACGATCAAGGCCGGCGACGTCATCGCCGAGATCGAGACCGACAAGGCGACGATGGAGGTCGAGGCGGTCGACGAGGGAACGCTCGCCAAGATCGTAGTACCGGAAGGCACGGCCGACGTGCCGGTCAACGAGCTGATCGGGCTGATCGCCGCCGAGGGCGAGGACGTCAAGGCCGTCGCCACGGGCGGCGGGCGGAAGCCGGCGCCCGCATCGAAGCAAGCCGGGGCTGCGACGCCCACCAAACCGGCACCCGAAGCGGCCTCTCCCGCCAAGCCGGCGGAAGCCGTCTCCGTGCCGCAAGGCCTGTCTCAGGAACGCGCCAGGCCGCAGGATGCGCCGACGCCGCCGAGTGAGGCCAATGGCGCCCGCGTCTTCGCCTCGCCCCTGGCGCGACGCATCGCCAAGGAGGCCGGTCTCGATCTCGCCGGCCTTCAGGGCTCGGGACCGCACGGCCGGGTCGTCGAAAAGGATGTGCGTGCCGCAATGGAAGGCGGTGCGAAACCGGCTGCAGTTTCGAAACCGGAGGCTGCCGCACCGACCCCCACGGCCACGCCCACCGCTGCCAAGCCAGTCGCCCCGGCTGGCGCAGGCGACGAGGCGACCAAAAAGCTCTTCGCCGCCGGCTCCTACACCGAAGTGCCGCATGACGGCATGCGCAAGACCATCGCGCGCCGGCTCGTCGAAGCCAAGTCGACGGTCCCACACTACTATCTCACGCTCGATTGCGAGCTCGACGCCTTGCTGGCGCTGCGCGAGCAAGTCAACACTGCGGCGCCCAAGGACAAGGACGGCAAGCCGGTCTACCGTGTCTCGGTCAACGATTTCGTCATCAAAGCGCTCGCGCTGGCGCTGATCCGGGTGCCGGACGCCAACGTCACCTGGACCGAGACCGCGATGCTCAAGCACAAGCACGCCGACATCGGGGTGGCGGTGGCGATGCCCGGTGGGTTGATCACCCCGGTGATCCGCCAGGCCGACACCAAGACCTTGTCGGCGATCGCCATCGAGGCCAGGGATTTCGCCGCCCGGGCGCGAGCCCGCAAGCTTCGGCCCGAGGAGTACACCGGGGGCACCTCCGCCATCTCCAACCTCGGTATGTATGGGATCAAGGTCTTTTCGGCGGTGATCAACCCGCCGCAGTCCAGCATCTTCGCAATCGGGGTCGGCGAGAAGCGGGTGGTGGTCAAGAACAATGCGCCCGCCATCGCGACCGTGATGAGCGTGACGATCTCGGCCGATCATCGCGCCATGGACGGGGCGCTCGGCGCAGAGCTGATCGCCGCCTTCAAAACGCTGATCGAGCACCCCATGTCGATGCTGGTGTGAGCGATACAACCCCTCATCCGCCCGTTGCGCCGCAACGAGCGCCTTCTCCCGCAAGGGGAGAAGGAAGCACTGCCCCTCCTTCTCCCCTTGCGGGAGCAGGTGGTCCGAAGGACCGGATGAGGGGTAGACCGATCTTCGGAAAGGCAGAGCAGGTACTATGGCCGAAACCTATGACATCATCGTGGTCGGTGCCGGGCCGGGCGGCTATGTGACCGCCATCCGGGCGGCGCAGCTCGGCTTCAAGACCGCGGTGGTGGACCGGGAGCATCTCGGCGGCATCTGCCTCAACTGGGGCTGCATCCCGACCAAGGCGCTGCTGCGCTCGGCCGAGATCTACCATTACATGCAACATCCCGACGCCTTCGGTCTTTCGGCCAAGGAGACGAGCTTCGACATCGGCAAGGTCGTTTCGCGCTCGCGCGGCATCTCCACCCAGCTCTCCAACGGTGTCGGCTTCCTGCTCAAGAAGAACAAGGTCGACGTCATTTGGGGCGAGGCCAGGCTCACCAAGCCGAACGAGATCGAAGTCAAGGCCTCGACCAAGGCGGCGCTCGGCGCGCCGCCCGTCGCCGCACCCAAGGGGGCCAAGGGTCCGGGGACTTATGGCGCCAAGCACATCGTCATCGCCACCGGCGCACGGCCGCGCGCGTTGCCTGGCATGGAGCCCGACGGCAAGCTGATCTGGACCTATTACGAAGCCATGGTGCCGAAGAGCTTCCCTAAGAAGCTCCTGGTGATGGGGTCGGGCGCGATCGGCATCGAATTCGCCTATTTCTACCGTGCCATGGGGGCCGAGGTCACGGTCGTCGAAGTGTTGCCGCAGATCCTGCCCGTCGAGGATGCGGAGATCGCCGCCTTTGCCCGAAAGCGCTTCGAGAAGATGGGCATTACGATCATGACCGGCGCCAAAGTCACCGGCGTCGAGAAGGGCTCTGACAGCGTCACGGCCACGATCGACGACGGCAAGGGCGGCACCAGCAAGATCACCGCCGACCGGCTGATCTCGGCCGTCGGCGTCCTAGGCAACAGCGAGAATCTCGGCCTCGAGGCGCTCGGGGTCAAGGTCGAGCGCGGCATCGTCGCGACCGACGGCTTCGGCCGTACCAATGTCGAGGGCGTCTATGCGATCGGCGACGTCGCCGGGCCGCCCATGCTGGCCCACAAGGCCGAGCACGAGGGCGTGATCTGCGTCGAAACCATCAAGGGGATGGATACCCACGCGCTCGACCGCATGATGATCCCCGGCTGCACCTATTGCCTGCCGCAGGTCGCCTCCGTGGGCCTGACCGAAGCCAAGGCCAAGGAGGCGGGCTTCGC
This sequence comes from Lichenihabitans sp., assembly GCA_965277115.1. Lineage (GTDB taxonomy): Bacteria > Pseudomonadota > Alphaproteobacteria > Rhizobiales > Beijerinckiaceae > Lichenihabitans. Next base: position 276,901 of record CBDIBY010000011.1, read on the forward strand.
GCTCAAGGTCGGCCACTTCCCCTTCATCGGCAACGGCAAGGCCATCGCGCTCGGCGAGCCCGAGGGCCTCGTCAAGACGATCTTCGACGCCAAGACGGGCCGGCTGCTCGGTGCCCACATGGTCGGCGCGGAGGTGACCGAACTGATCCAGGGCTTCGTCGTCGCGATGAACTGCGAGACGACCGAGGAAGAGCTGATCAGTACGGTCTTCCCGCATCCGACATTGTCCGAAGCCATGCACGAGAGCGTGCTCGACGCCTATGGCCGTGCCATCCATGTTTGATCGGATAGACTTCACATGATGCAACTCGCCGCAATGCAGCCGCAGAATATCATCGCGATCATTGCGATCGGGCTCATCGCGGGCTGGTTGGCAAGCTTGCTGACCGGCGGCGGCGGCCTGATCCGCGATCTCGTCACCGGTCTCATCGGCTCCCTCGTCGGGGCCTTCATCCTGCACGCCTTCGGGGTTGTCCTGCCGATCGCCAATCCGCTCGTCGCCGACATCGTCATGTCGACGCTCGGCGCGGTGATCGTCGTCGTGCTGGCCCGCGTCATCGCCTGAGCCGGAGCGTAATCATGCTGGTGCTCGACCTTCTCGCCTCGGATCCGCGCAAGCGCGGCGCCGAGGCTCCGCGCCATCCGGAGAAGGCGCATCGGCCCGACCAACCGGTTGCCAGGAAGCCGGACTGGATCCGCGTCAAGGCGCCGGGCTCGCCGGCCTATGCGGAGACGCGCGACATCGTGCGCAAGCACGGCCTCGTGACGGTCTGCGAGGAGGCGGGCTGCCCCAATATCGGCGAATGCTGGGAGAAAAAGCACGCCACGTTCATGATCATGGGCGACACCTGCACGCGGGCCTGCGCCTTCTGCAACGTGCGCACCGGCCTGCCTGGCGCGCTCGACCCGCACGAGCCGGAACATGTCGGCGAGGCGGTGGCGCGGCTCGGCCTGCATCACGTCGTCGTCACCTCGGTCGACCGCGACGACCTGGCCGATGGCGGGGCCACACATTTCGCCGCGACCATCGTGGCGATTCGCCGGCTTTCGCCCGGCACGACGGTCGAGGTGCTGACGCCGGATTTCCTGCGCAAGCCCGGCGCGCTCGACGTCGTGGTCGCGGCCAAGCCCGATGTATTCAACCACAACCTCGAGACCGTGCCTTCGCACTACCTGACGGTGCGGCCCGGGGCGCGCTATTTCCATTCGCTGCGGCTGCTGCAGCGGGTGAAGGAGCTCGATCCCACGATCTTCACCAAGTCGGGGATCATGGTGGGCCTGGGCGAGGCGCGCAACGAAGTGCTCCAGGTGATGGACGATCTGCGCTCGGCAGAGGTCGATTTCCTCACCATCGGCCAATATCTCCAGCCGACCAGGAAGCACCATCCGGTCGTAAGCTTCGTCACGCCGGACGAGTTCAAGGCCTACGAGACCGTGGCCGGCGCCAAGGGGTTCCTCCTCGTCTCCGCCTCGCCGCTGACCCGCTCGTCGCACCATGCGGGGGACGATTTCAAGCGGCTGCAAGCGGCGCGGATCGCCCGACCGAGCTGAGCCTTCGGCCGGATCGCGAAGACCTTATGCCGGCACGACAGTGGCATCCTCGCCGCGCGGCAACGTGGCGACCCTGGCGATGAGGTCGAGGTCGTTCAGCACCGCGGTCCGTTCCTTGCGGTTGAGCCAGACCTGCGCTTCCTCGATGGTGCGCGCATCGCGCAGCTTGGCCTCGGCCATGACGCGGTCATGGTCGATATCGCCTCGCCGGCGCGGCTCCGAGGCTGGGAGGAAGGCCTCGTGCAATTCGCGCAACTCGGGGCTCGCATGGAGCGCCGCGACGCCGTCGGTCCCGTCATAGCCGGCAGCCGCGAGTTCGGTCGCCAGACGATTGGCCTTGAGCACGATCGCCGGCGGCATCGTCTCCTCGGGCGTGCGCAGCAGGCCGAGCCGCTTGAGGAACAGGCCGATCGAGCGCTGGCCACTGGCCCAGGACAGATAGATGGCCAGGATCAGGCCGCCGATGGTCGGCGACATCCAGGCGACCAGCGAGGGTGAGATCAGAAGGCCCGCGATCAGGGTGAGGAAGCCCAGCACCACATGCGAGCGGTGGCGACGCACGATGTCGCGGAAGGGGATCGAGCCGTCGTCGCGCCGCTGCGGGTTCCAGCCGGTGTCGCGGCCGAGCAGGATCTGGACCACCGAACCCGACTGGATCAGCATCATGATCGGCGCCAGCAGCGAGGACATCACGACTTCGAGGATCGTCGAGAGCACGAGGCTGACCGCCCCGCCCGATTGCCGGCGCGTCTCGGGCTGACAGAGCGCGATCACGAGGCCGAAGACTTTGGGGGCCAGGAGCACCGCCATGGTCACGCCGAAGAGGTCGAGGGCGCGTTGCGCGTCGAAGCGCGGCCAGGCGGGGAAGAGCGAGAAATCCTGGGTGAAATATTCGGGCCGGATATAGGTCGACTGCAGCACCAGCACGATGCCGACCAGGAGCTGCGCCATCCAGAGCGGGGAGGCCGCATAGCCCATGATGCCGGTGGCGAAATGTTGTCGCGACGCCAGATGGAAGCCATTGGCCCACATGACGCGCATGTGCTGGAGATTTCCCTGGCACCAGCGCCGGTCGCGCGCCGCGAGGTCGATGACCGAGGGCGGGCTCTCCTCGAAGCTGCCGCCGAGGACGGGCAGCATGTAGACCGCATAGCCGGCGCGCCGGATCAGCGCCGCTTCGACGAAGTCATGGCTGAGGATATGGCCGCCGAGCGGCGGCCTGCCGCGCAGGTCGGGCAGGCCGCAATGGGCCGCGAAGGCGGCCGTGCGCAGGATCGCGTTATGGCCCCAATAGTTGCCGTCGCGTCCCATCCAGACCGCGAGGCCCGACGCGATGATGGGGCCGTGGATGCGGGCCGCGAACTGCTGCAGCCGCGCGAACAGCGTGTTGCGGTTGATGATCAGCGGCAGCGTCTGGATGATGCCGGCATCGGGGTCGGCCTCCATGGCGGCGGCGAGGTTGACCACCGAATGGGCCGTCATCAGGCTGTCGGCGTCGAGCACGACCATCTGCGGATAGGCGCCGCCCCAGCGAGTGACGAAATCGGCGATGTTGCCGGCCTTGCGGTTGAGGTTGCGGCGGCGGTGGCGGTAATAGACGCGGGCCTTGCCGCGCAGCCGGTCGCGCAACGCGACGAGCGCCCGCTCCTCGGCGATCCACACATCGGGATCGGTCGTGTCCGACAGCAGGAAATAGTCGAAATTGTCGCCGAGCCCGGTCTCGGCAATGTCCTCGCACATCGCCTGCAGGGCACCGAAGATGCGGCTTGGCGCCTCGTTGTAGATCGGCATCACCACGGCGGTCCTGGCCTTCAGCGCCGCCGGAAAGCCCGGTGGCTTCGGCGCGAAGATCATGAGCCAGACGAAGCCCACGACGGCGCTGGCGAAGGAGAGCGCGATCCAGGAGAAATTGGCGACGAAGAGGCCGACGAGGATCCATTCGAGGAAGGTCACGCCGCCGATGTCGACCACGCGATACATCTGGTCGGCCCCGTAGGCCGTGATGGCCAGGGCACCGCCGAAAACCGCGAGGCGCGTCAGCCATGGCGAGCGGCGGTGATGGGCGAGATCCCACCCGCGGCGGCTCTCCCGGTCGAAGCGCGACAGCGACTGGGTCGGCATGGCGACCGGTTTCTCCTGAGGCATGCCCGGCATGGCCAGGATGTCGGAGAACCGGGACGACGGCGGCTCCGTCTGAATGGTGGCGAGGGCCGTCACGCCGTCCACCTGAAGAGCCAGGTTTCGCTCGCAGGCTTGCCGGAGGCTTCGAGCACCAGCCTCAGTTCGGACAGCGAGTCGCTGCCGAAATCCATCATGAACAGCACGCGGAACGTCTTGCGTTCAGCGGATACGAAGGAGCGGATCGACACGATGGTGCCGACCGAAGCCGACAGATTGGGCTTGATCTCCCCCGCATGCTGCGGGTCGGCGAAGCTGTCGCTGGTGAACTCGACCAGGAACCGCCGTTGCCGCGCCGTACCCCCGCGACCGCCCCGCGTATCCGTCACGGTGGCGAGGTTCGGCCGATCGGGCGGCACCCAGCACCAGAATTGTCGGTAGGCGAAGGAGATCTCCGCGCCCGGCTGGACGACCGCCTTCGGGCGCCAGAAACAGACGATATTGTCGTTGATGTCGGAATCGCTCGGAATTTCGACGAGCGAGACGCTGCCCTCGCTCCAGTCGTTGATCGGTTCGATCCAGAGCGAGGGGCGCAACTCCCAGTGCTGGTCGTCGTCCTGCAACTGGTTGAAGTTGCGCTGGCGCTGCAGCAGGCCGAAGCCGCGCGGATTGGTGTCGACGAAAGCCGAGATCTGCAGCGTCTGGGGGTTCGACACCGGCCGCCACAACCACTCGCCGTTGCCGTTGAGCATCTGTAGGCCGGAGACCTCGTGGACGGCTTCCCGCACATCGTCGATGGCACGCCGGTTGATCGGCCCGAACAGGAACATGGCGGCCATGCAGCCGAGCCCGTAGAAATCGGCCGGGCTGCGGGTGAACAGCGTGCATTCCGTATCGATGATGGTGATATCGCCTGGCCGGAGGGTGAACCTGTAGGCGCCCGTCATGCTGTCCGAATCGACCAGCGCATTGATCACCAGTACGTCGGTCGCCGGACTCGGCCGCTCGATCCAGAACTCGCGGAAGCTCGGGAATTCCTCGCCCTTCGGATCGGACGTGCGGATCGACAAGGCCCGCGCCGTGAGTCCGAACGTCTCCCCTTTGGCGATGGCGCGGAAGAAGCTCGCCCCTTGGAAGATTGCCGCATCGACGAAGCCTTTGCCGGACTGCGCATGCAGCACCCGGAAGCCGGAAAAGCCGAGGTCGGGCAGGGCGGCCGGCACCTGCAGCTTGCCGAAGTCGAATTGTGACGGATTGTAGACGAGACGGTGGGCGGCCCCGCCCTCGACGATGTTGATCGCGACGGCGGCAGCGAAGATCTTGCCGCGATGCAGCGGCTCGACGGCGAAGCCGAGATTATCGTTGAACCAGATGGCAGTCCCGGGTTTCGATCGGATCGCGACATATTGTTCGTAGGTCAGGTTGGCGAAAGGCGTCGGAAGGTTCGTATCGGGGGCCTCGTGCGGCTTCGTCGCGAGCGAGCGCGCGAGGTCGACGACATGGTTGAAGCTGAAGGGTTCGCCCGGCGGGGCCGGCGCCGGCGGTTGCGCCTCCGCCGCGAAGGCGGACGGAAATCCGATGCCCGAGCCGGCGGCTATCCATCTCAAGAGGTCGCGGCGTGCGATCATCTGCCCACTTTTCACCATAGACATGCGAGGTCAAGCCGTGAACCGTCGCCGGCCGCCAGATCACGATGATTTTGGATCGCGCCGATCCGAAATCATTAACGTGATCGATTCCAGTAGCTTATCGCATGATGGCGCCCGAAAACTCGTGCCGACTTCTCGGCATCATGCTCTAGCCCATCCATTACTCAATTCCCGGAAGCTCGGCGAGGCGTTTTTGACAGGCCCCGTGAAGGCCAATATCCGAGGAACGAAAGCGAATGCCGGCGGCCTCCGCCCCCCTCGACGCATACTCCCTCCGATCATAGGACGGCTTCAATGACAGCGCCACGACGTTGCCTCTGCGTGATCCTCGCCGCGGGCGAGGGCACCCGCATGAAGTCGGCCCTGCCCAAGGTCATGCACCTTCTCGGCGGGCGCACGCTGCTGGCCCATGTGATGGCTGCGGCCGGTGCGGTGGGGGACAGGGTGGCGATTGTCGTCGGGCCGGGGCGCGACGACGTGGCGGCCGAAGCGCGCAAGGCGCGGGCGGACGTCGAGATCTTCATGCAGGCCGAGCGGTGCGGCACCGCCCATGCGGTGCTCTCGGCACGCGCCGCCATCGAGGCGGGTTGCGACGATCTCCTGGTGCTCTACGGCGACGTGCCGCTGGTCGAGCCGCAGACGCTTCGCGGCATGCGGGCCGCCCTCGCCGAGGGCGCCGAGGTGGTGGCGCTGGGCTTCGAGGCCGCCGATCCGCACGGCTACGGCCGTCTGTTGACGCGCGACGGCGCGCTCGTCGCCATCCGCGAACACAAGGATGCGAGCGAGACCGAACGCGCGGTGCGGCTGTGCAATTCCGGGCTGATGGCCCTCGACGGTACGCGGGCGCTCGGGCTCCTCGATCGAATCCGCGACGACAATGCGCAGGGCGAATTCTATCTGACCGATGCGGTCGAAGTGGCGAGAGCGGCCGGCGGACGTTGCGCCGCCCCGGTCGCGAGCGAGGCGGAGGTCATGGGCATCAACGACCGGGTTCAGCTCGCCGAGGCCGAGGCCGTGCTGCAGGCGAGGCTGCGCGATGCGACGATGCGAGCGGGCGCAACCCTGATTGCGCCGCATACGGTGTTTTTCTCGCACGACACCCGGCTTGGCCGCGACGTCGTGGTCGAACCGCATGTGGTCTTCGGTCCTGGCGTCACGGTCGGGGACGGCGCCGTGATCCATGCCTTCTCGCATCTCGAAGGCGCCACCGTCGGACCGGGGGCGAGCGTCGGCCCATACGGACGGTTGCGTCCGGGGGCGCGGCTCGGGCAGGGCGCCAAGGTCGGCAATTTCGTCGAGATCAAGAGCGCCGATATCGAAGCTGGCGCCAAGGTCAGCCATCTCGCCTATATCGGCGACGCGCGGGTCGGAGCCGGGGCCAATGTTGGGGCCGGCACGGTGACCTGCAATTACGATGGCTTCGGCAAATTCAGGACCGAGATCGGCGCCGGCGCCTTCATCGGCTCGAATTCCGCCCTCGTCGCACCCGTCAAGGTCGGCGATGGTGCCTTCGTTGGCTCGGGTTCGGTCATCACCGAGGACGTGCCCGCTGATGCGCTGGCGCTCGGCCGCGGCCGGCAGGTCGTCAAGGACGGATGGGCGGCGTCGTTCCGCAAGGACCGAAGCCGTAAAGGTTGATTCGGGCTCGCGCTGCCCTCGGGGAGTGGTTTGGTCTAGGGTGAGTCGGGCGCTTTTCGATGCGAGGGTCCCATGTGCGGCATTGTTGGAATTCTCGGGGCGGGGCCGGTCGCGGACCAGATCGTCGAGGCGCTGAAGCGGCTCGAATATCGCGGCTACGATTCGGCCGGGATCGCCACGCTGGAGGACGGGCAACTGACCCGCCGCCGTGCGCCCGGAAAACTCAAGAACCTCGAGCTCCGGCTGTCGAACCACCCGTTGCGCGGCACCATCGGCATCGGCCACACGCGCTGGGCGACCCACGGCAAGCCGACCGAGGTCAACGCCCATCCGCATGCCAGTGAGAAGTTGGCGGTCGTCCACAACGGGATCATCGAGAACTTCCGCGAACTGCGAGAGGTGCTGCGGAGCAAGGGCCACGTCTTCGAGACCGAGACGGACTCGGAGGTCGTCGCGCATCTCGTCACCGACGAGATGGCGGACGGCAAGAGCCCGAGCGAGGCCGTGGCCGCGGCCTTGCCACGCCTCAAGGGCGCCTTCGCCCTGGCCTTCCTGTTCGACGGCCACGAGGATCTCTTGATCGGCGCCCGGCGCGGCGCGCCGCTCGCCATCGGCTTCGGCCAGGACGAGATGTATCTCGGCTCCGACGCGCTGGCGCTGGCGCCCTTCACCGACGAGATCGCCTACCTCGAGGAAGGCGACTGGGCGGTGCTGACGCGGCGCGGCGCTCAGATCTTCGACGAAGCCAACACCCCCGTGCAGCGCCAGCGCCAGAAGAGCGCCGCCAGCGCCTTCCTGGTCGACAAGGGCAATTTCCGGCATTTCATGGCCAAGGAGATCCACGAGCAGCCCGAGGTGGTCGGCCGCACGCTGGCCCATTACCTCGACCTGTCGGCCGGCCGGGTGGTGCTTCCGTTCAAGTTACCGTTCGATCCGCGGGACATCGACCGCATCACGCTGACCGCCTGCGGCACCGCCTTCTACGCCGGTCAGATCGCCAAATACTGGTTCGAGCGCCTCGCGCGGATGGCGGTCGACATCGATGTCGCCTCCGAGTTCCGCTACCGTGACGCGCCGATGCCGAAGAACGGCGTGATGATCGTCGTGTCACAATCGGGCGAGACGGCCGATACGCTCGCCTCGCTGCGCTACGCCAAGGCGCAAGGGCAGCATATCGTCGGCGTCGTCAATGTCGCGACCTCGACTATGGCGCGCGAGAGCGATGTCATAGCCATGACGCTGGCCGGGCCCGAGATCGGCGTCGCCTCCACCAAGGCCTTCTCGTGCCAGCTCGCCGTACTCGCCTGTCTGGCGCTGGCCTTCGGCCGCGCCCGGGGTACGGTCTCCGAAGCGGAGGAGCGGCGTTTCGTCGATGAATTCCTGGCGCTTCCCGGGCTCATGGCCGAGGCGCTCAAGCACGAGCGGGCGCTGGAGAAGGTGGCGCACGATCTCGCCCGCGCCCGCGACGTGCTCTATCTCGGCCGCGGCCAGAGCTATCCGCTGGCCCTCGAAGGGGCGCTGAAGCTCAAGGAACTATCCTACATCCATGCCGAGGGCTATGCGGCGGGCGAGCTGAAGCACGGCCCGATTGCCCTCGTCGACGAGGATCTGCCGGTCATCGTGCTTGCGCCGGCCGATGCCGTCTTCGAGAAGACGGTGTCGAACATGCAGGAGGTCGCGGCGCGCGGCGGGCGGTTGATTCTCATCGGCCCCGAGGATGCGGCCACCGCTGCGGCCGTCGAGACGCAGGCGCTGATCGCCATGCCCGCCATGGCGCCGACCTTCGCGCCGATCGTTTATGCCGTACCGATCCAGCTCCTCGCCTATCACACCGCGGTCACCATGGGGAAGGACGCCGACCAGCCGCGCAACTTGGCGAAATCCGTCACGGTGGAGTAGAAATTTCCCTCATCCGCCGCCGCTCCGCGGCGCCACCTGCTCCCGCAAGCGGGAGAAGGCCTGAACTATCCCCCAGCCAGGAGCCGCACGGCGGCATCGCGCTCGAAGAGATAGAGCAGCCGCCGCAGCCCATCGCCGCGCGGCCCGCTGAGTTCCGGATCGTCCGCGACGATTCCGGCGGCCTCGTCGCGCGCCTCTTCGAGCAGCTTGCCGTGATGCTCGAGCCGTGCGGCGCGGAAGACAGGCAGGCCCGACTGGCGCGTGCCGATCACCTCCCCCTCGCCGCGCAGCCGCAAGTCCTCCTCGGCGATGCGGAAACCGTCCTCGGTCGCTCGCATCATCTCGATCCGGGCCTTGGCAGCCTCGCCGAGCGGCCCCTTGTAGAGCAGCAGACAGACGGACTTGGCTCGGCCCCGGCCAACGCGCCCGCGCAGCTGGTGCAACTGGGCGAGGCCGAAGCGCTCGGCATGTTCGATGACCATGATATTGGCCTCGGGCACGTCGACCCCGACCTCGATGACGGTTGTCGCAACCAGAATGAGCGTCGTGCCGTCGGCGAAGGCCTGCATGGCGGCGTCGCGTTCCGCAGCTTTCATCTGACCGTGGACGAGGCCGACGGTTCCATCGCCGAAGTGAGACGCCAGTGCCGCGTGGCGGTCCTGCGCGGCGACGAGATCGACCATCTCGCTCTCTTCGACGAGCGGGCAGACCCAGTAGATCCGGGCGCCGGCGGCGAGGGCCCGGTCGAGGGCGCCGAGCACCTCGCCCATCTGGTCGGCGGGCTTGGCGAGCGTCTCGATCGGCTGGCGCCCGGCCGGTTTTTCGCGCAGCATCGAGACGTCCATGTCGCCGAAGAGCGTCAGCACGAGCGTGCGAGGGATCGGCGTCGCGGTCATCACCAGGAGGTCGGCTGCCCGGCTCTTGCGAGTGAGGGCGAGCCGCTGCGTCACGCCGAAGCGGTGCTGCTCGTCGACGATGACGAGGCCGAGGTCGCGGAAGGCGACGGTTTCGCCGAACAGCGCATGGGTGCCGATGACGAGGTCGATCTCGCCCGCTTCGAGCGCCGATAACGTCGCCGCTCGCTCGCTCGCCTTGTCGCGGCCGGTCAGTGCCGCGAGGCGCAAGCCGGCGGCTTCCGCCAGCGGAGCGAGCCGCGCGTGGTGCTGGCGCGCCAGGATCTCGGTCGGCACCATAAGGGCGGCCTGCGCGCCCGCCTCGACGACGCTCGCTACCGCCAGGAACGCCACGATCGTCTTGCCCGACCCGACATCGCCCTGCAGCAGGCGCAGCATGCGCTGCGGCGTCGCAAGGTCTGCACGGATCTCGGCGAGCGCCGTCCTCTGCCCCGCGGTGAGGCTGAAAGGCAGCGCCGCCTCGATGCGTGCCGCGAGCCGGCCGTCGCCGCGATGCGGCCGCCCCTCCTTGCGGCGCATCCGACTGCGCACGAGGCCGAGCGCCAGCTGGCTCGCCAGCAATTCGTCATAGGCGAGCCGCCCCCAGGCAGCCGAGGTCGGCGCGATGTCGCCGGGCGTGGCGGGATGATGGATGGAGCGCAGCGCCTCGTCGAAGCGCGGCCAGCCGCTGAGCCCGACCAGGGCCGGGTCGAGCCATTCGGGCAGCACCGGCAGCCGCTGCAATGCTCCGTCGATGGCTCGTGCCAGCACGCGTGGGTAGAGCCCATCGGTCATCGCATAGACCGGCTCGACCGGCGGCAGGCCGGCGAGCCCCGCCTCGTCGAGCACGCGATCTGGATGGACCATCTGCAGCCGGCCATCCCACATCTCGAGCTTGCCCGAGACCCAGCGCGTCGCCCCGATCGGCAGTGCCTTCTCCACCCAGCTCGGATTGTTGAGGAAGAACACCAGCGTCACATCGCCGGTGTCGTCCTCGACGATCACCCGGTGCGGCGCCTTGCTGCGTCCCGCCGGATGATGCGAGACGACCCGCACTTCGAGCGTCGCCACCTCGTCGCGCGGCGCGTTGCGGATCTTGGGCCGCGCGCGCCGATCGATGGCCGAGACCGGCAGATGGAACAGCAGGTCGACGATTCTCGCCGGACGCCCCGGCGTGCCGACCAGCCGGTCGAGCAGCGGAGCGACCTTGGGTCCGATGCCATGCAGGCCCACGGCTTCGGCGAACAGCGGATTGAGATCGGAGGGGCGCATCGTCCTGCATGCTGGCGAGAGGCGGGCACCCCCGCTATATAGGATGGCGCGCCGCCATTCATGCGCAAACCCCGGACACCACGACGACCGTATGACCGCGCCGAACGATCCCGATATCCGCCGACGCAGAATCGCGTTCCGCGCCTGGCATCGCGGCACGCGCGAGATGGACCTGATCCTCGGCCGCTTCGCCGATGCCGAACTGCCGCGCCTGTCGGCCGCCGACCTCGATGCCTTCGAGGCGCTGATGGAACATCCGGACCCCGACGTTTACACATGGGTCATCGGCGAAGCGCCCCCGTCCCCCGACGCGGACACGCCCTTCCTGGCGCGTCTGCGCGCCTTCAACATGAGTGCAGGTTTGCGATAATGGCACAGGCCATGAGGGCGGCGCCAGGCCCGGCACGGGCTCCGGCGCCGATGAACGACGTGTCGCGGGCGGTCAAGCTCTTCGAGCAGAACAAGCCGCTGACGCTGAGCCGTGCCCCGGACGGGTTCGATGCCTTCGTGCTGGCCGACCTGGCGCGAGTGCTCGCGGCGCGAGGCGGCGAAAGCCCGGTCGTGCTCGTGCACGTGGCGCGCGAGAGCCAGCGCGCCCAGCCGTTCCGCGACGCATTCGGTTTCGCCGCGCCGGACATCGAGATCCTCGATTTTCCGGCCTGGGACTGCCAGGCCTATGACCGGGTGTCGCCCAATACGACGATCGCGGCGCGCCGCATGACCGTGCTGTCGCGGCTGGCGCGATCGAAATCCTCGCCCGAGCGGCCACGTATCCTGTCGACCACCGTCAGCGCCTTGGTGCAGCGCGTGCCGCCGATCGAGCGGGTAGCGCGGGACTCCTTCTCGGCCGCGCCCGGCAATGCAGTGGCGACGGACGACCTCGTCGCCTGGCTCGAGATCAATGGCTTCATGCGCTCCGACACAGTGCGCGACACCGGCGAATATGCGCTGCGCGGCGGCATCGTCGACCTCTATCCGCCCGGCCTGGCGCAGCCGGTGCGCCTTGATTTCTTCGGCCACACCCTCGAATCGATCCGTACCTTCGATACCGAGACCCAGCGCTCGACAGGCCAGATTCGGGCGCTCGACCTCGTGCCGATGAGCGAGGTGCAATTGACCTCGGAGACGATCCGGCGTTTTCGCCAGTCCTATCTGGCCGCCTTCGGTGCGCCGACCCGCGCCGACCCGCTCTATTCCACCGTCAGCGAGGGCCGGCGCCATCCCGGCATGGAGCATTGGCTGCCGCTCTTCTACGGCACCATGGGAACGCTGTTCGACTACATCGGTGATTGCCCCATCGTGCTCGACCCGCTGGCGGACGAGGCGGCGGCCGAACGCCTCGCCAATATCGAGGATCATTACCAGGCCCGCGCGGCGGCGCTCGACCAGGGAGCGGCCATCTCCGTCTTCAAGCCGCTGCCGCCGGACGCGCTCTACCTCACGCCCGACGAGTTGGCGGGGAAACTCGGTCGGCACGCCGTCGGGCGGGTTACGCCGGGCGATGCTCCGGACGGCGGCACGGCCGTCATCGATTGCGGCGCGACGCCCGCACGTAGCTTCGCCCCCGAGCGCGCCGAAGAGGGCCGCAATGTCTTCGACGCGGCGGTCGAGCATCTGCGCGGCCTTCAGGCCGACGGAAGGCGGGTCATAGTCGCGGGCTGGAGCGAGGGCTCGCGCGACCGCTTACGCAGCGTCCTCGCCGAGCATGGACTGAAGCGTATAGAGCCGGTCGGCACGCTTACCCAGGCGCTCGGCCTGCCGCAAGGCACGGCCGCGCTCGCCGTGCTCGGGATCGAGCAGGGGTTCTCGGCCGGCGACCTCGCCGTCATCGGCGAGCAGGATATCCTCGGCGACCGCCTGATCCGCAACCGCCGCAAGTCTAAGCGCGCTGCCGACATGCTGCAGGAGGTTGCGGCGCTCTCGGCCGGCGACCTCGTCGTTCATGTCGACCACGGCATCGGCCGCTTCGTGGGGCTCAGAACCATCGAGGTCGGGCAGGCGCCGCATGATTGCGTCGAGCTGCACTACGCCGGCGGCGACAAGCTGTTTCTGCCGGTCGAGAATCTGGAGCTTCTCTCGCGCTACGGCTCGGACGAGAGCGATGCGCCGCTCGACCGGCTCGGCGGCCAAGGATGGCAGGGCCGCAAGGAGCGCATGAAGCGGCGCATCCGCGAGATCGCCCACGGCCTCATCAAGATCGCCGCCGAACGGCAGACCAAGCCCGCGCAGAAGTTCGTGCCGCCAACCGGCCTCTACGACGAATTCGTGGCCCGCTTCCCCTATGACGAGACCGACGACCAGTCGAACAGCATCGAGGCCGTCATCGAGGACCTCGCTTCGGGTCACCCGATGGACCGGCTGGTCTGCGGCGACGTCGGTTTCGGCAAGACCGAGGTGGCGCTGCGGGCCGCCTTCGCGGCCGCCATCAACGGCAGCCAGGTGGCGATCGTGGTGCCGACGACGCTACTGTGCCGCCAGCATTTCAAGACCTTTTCCGATCGCTTCGCCGGCCTGCCGGTCGCGATCGGCCAATTGTCGCGCATGGTGCCGTCGGCCGAGCAGAAGCGCGTCCGGGCCGGGCTCGCCGACGGCACCATGGATATCGTGGTCGGCACCCATGCGCTACTCGGCAAGGCGATCGGCTTCAAGGACCTCGGCCTCGTCGTGATCGACGAGGAGCAGCGCTTCGGCGTCAATCACAAGGAGCGGTTGAAGGAGTTTCGGACCGAGGTCCACATCCTGACGCTGTCGGCGACGCCGATCCCCCGCACCCTGCAACTGGCCATGACGGGCGTGCGCGACCTATCGATCATCGCGACCCCGCCGGTCGATCGTCTCGCCGTGAGAACATCGGTCTTCCCGTTCGACGAATTGATCGTTCGCGAGGCGCTGCTGCGTGAACGCTACCGCGGCGGCCAGTCCTTCTATGTCTGCCCGCATATCGAGGACCTCGGCGAGGCGGCGGCGTTTCTGGCGCGCAGCGTGCCGGAGGTGAAGTTCGTCGTCGCGCATGGCCAGATGTCGGCGACCGAGCTCGAGGACAAGATGTCGGCCTTCTACGATGGCCAGTACGACGTGCTGGTGGCGACCGCCATCGTGGAAGCGGGGCTCGACATCCCGCGGGCCAACACGCTCGTCGTCCATCGCGCCGACCGCTTCGGCCTCGCCCAGCTCTACCAGTTGCGCGGTCGTGTCGGCCGCTCGAAGAATCGGGCCTATGCACTGTTCACACTGCCGGTCGACAAGGCGCCGACTCCGCAGGCCGAGAAGCGGCTGAAGGTGCTGCAGACGCTCGATACGCTCGGCGCCGGCTTCGAGCTCGCGAGCCACGACCTCGATATCCGCGGCGCCGGCAATCTCGTCGGCGACGAGCAGTCCGGCCATATCAAGGAGGTCGGCTACGAACTCTATCAGCAGATGCTGCGCGACGCGATTGAGGCGCTCCAAGCGGGCTCGGTCGAGATCGCCGAGGAGGCCTGGTCGCCGGCGATCACGCTCGGCGTACCGGTGACGATCCCTGAGCATTACGTGCCGGATCTGGCCTTGCGCATGAACCTCTACCGCCGCCTCGCGTCGCTCGAGGACGAGGAGGAGGTCGAGACGTTCGGTGCCGAGATGGTCGATCGCTTCGGCGCCATGCCGGACGAGGTCCGCCAGCTCCTGAAGCTGATGGCGGTGAAGGGCCTGTGCCGCCGGGCGCATGTCGAGAAGGTCGATGCCGGGCCGAAGGGCGTGATCATCGGCTTCCGCGACAATTCCTTCGCCAACCCGACAGGGCTCGTGCGCTACGTCCAGGATCCGAAGGCCCGGGCCAAGGTCCGGCCCGACATGCGGGTCGCCTTCCTCCGCGACTTCGAAGATCCAGACGATCGGCTCGAAGGCACCCGCACGCTGTTGCGCACCCTCGTCAGGCTGGCCGAGAAGAAGGCGGCGTAGGTCGTTGTTTCCTTCTCCCACACGTGGGAGAAGGACATCACGGCGCCTTCCTCCACCAGAGCTCCACCGGTGTGACGTTGTTGAAGCCGAAGAGCGGCACCTCCGCCGGTCGGCCGAGCATCGCCCAATAGGCAACCCACTGGTCGGGCGTGTGGAACAGCGGGATGATGTAGAAGCCCGACAGCAGCAGCCGGTCGAGCGTGCGCACCGCCGCGGTGAAAGCCTCGTCCGAGCGGGCCTCGAGGATGGCCGAGATGGCGGCATCGATGGCGGGCGAGGCGGCGCCCGGCAGGTTGAACGAGGCCTCCTGCTTGGCGCTCGCCGAGCCCCAGCGTGAGCGCTGCTCTGCGCCGGGCGAGGGCGTTGCGATCCAGGATCCCGGCATCATGTCGAAATCGAAGCTTTGACGCCGCCGCTGATACTGAACCTCGTCGACGAGCTTCACATGCGCCTCGATGCCGATGCGAGAGAGGCTTTCTGCGAAGGCCAGGGCGAGCCGCTCCTGCCTGCGGTCGGCCACCATGATGTCGAAGTCGAAGGGCCGGCCCTCGGGCGTCGTCATCCGCGTGCCGACAAGCTTGTCGCCGGCCTCGGCCAGGAGGCGAATCGCGCGCTTTGCCTGCGCCCGGTCGCGACCCGAACCGTCGCTGACGGGCGGCCGCCACTGGCCGGCGAGAATGTCGGGCCGCACCGCGCCGGGGTAGGGCGAAAGGATCGCTTTCTCGGCAGCGTCGGCCGAAGTTCCGACTGAGCTCAGCGCGCTGTCGGCGAAAAAACTCGGTGTGCGTACGTAGAGGCCGCCGTAGAGGTTGGCGTTGATCCATTCGAAATCGAACATGTCGCCCAGCGCTTCCCGCACCCTGGCGTCGGCAAAGAGCGGCCGGCGGGTGTTGAAGGCGAAACCCTCCATGCCCTTGGGCAGGCGCGAATGCACCGACAGCTTGACGATGCGCCCGTCGCGCACGGCCGGGATGTCGTAGCCGGTCAGCCAGCGTGTCGGGTCGACCTCGATGCGGTAGTCGCAGAGGCCCGCCTTGAAGGCCTCGAACAGGCTGTTGGCATCGCGGTAATAGTCTAGGCTGACGCGGTCGAAGTTGAACATGCCCCGCCGCGACGGCAGGTCCTTTCCCCAATAGTTCGGGTTGCGCTCCAGAAGGACGCGCGTGCCGGGCTCGACTTGGGTGACCCGGTAGGGGCCGCTCGCCATGGGCGGCTTCAGCGTGGTCTGGTCGAAGAGCGCCGGATCGGTCGCCTTGCGCGACAGGACAGGCATCAACGCCAGGAACAGGGGCATCTCGCGGTCGGCGAGGCCCGTGAGGTCGAAATGCACCGTATGATCGTCGGGCGCCGTCGCGGACCTGACGAGGCCGAAAGCCGCGCGCTGTTGTGGCCGGCCCTCGCGTTTCAGGAGGTCGAACGTGAAGAGCACGTCCGCCGCGGTGATGGGAGAGCCGTCCGAGAACCGCGCCCGAGGATCGAGCCGGAAGGTGACGAAGGAGCGGGCGGCGTCGGTCTCGATCGTCTTGGCGATGAGACCGTAGAGCGAGAAGGGCTCGTCGAGCGAGCGCGCCATCAGCGACTCGAAGACCATGCCGACCAGCCCTTGCGACGTCGAGCCCGCCTTGAGGTTGAACGGATTGAGACTGTCGAACGTCCCGAGGAAGCAGAGCTTGAGTTGGCCGCCCTTCGGTGCCGCGGGGTCCGCATAGGGAAAATGGTCGAAACCGGGACTGAGCGTCGGCACGCCGTGCATGGCGATGCCCGGCTCGCCCGAGGCGGCCATGGCGGAGGGGGTGCAGCCGGCCACGAGGGCGGCCAGAAGACAGGAACGAATCGAGAGCATCACGGGCGAGGACTATGGATCGAGAATGTCGCCTCGTCCCGTTAAAGCGACTCTGGGGTCGGTTTTGACCGGATGCCGGCGTCGCCTTGCGGCGCTGAGGCGGGCGCCACTCGACCGAAGTCAATATGTCGCCTCAATCTCGGACAACAGACACGCGGCCGGCCACGAGCGGGCGCCGGGTGGCCATTGCGGCCGGTGTCCGGAATGCGCTACTGCCTCGCCGCAGGCTAAGATCCGAGCATCGCTCCGAGACTCATCGACACATCACGAGGACCATTCATGCCGTTCAACCCAAGGCGATCCCTGGCCGCCGCTTTCATGGGCTCCCTGACTCTGGTGGCGGGTCTTGTCCTGGCCGAGGGACCGGCGCTCGCACAGCAGGCCGATCCTGCCCAGGCCCAGCCGCAGCAGCAGCCTACAGGACCGGTCAAGATCAACCTCCAGGCATCGCAGGCCCAGTGGACCAAGGTTTGCGGCAGTGCCGGCCCGAACCATCCGGTCTGCTTCACCACGCGCGATTTCACGCAGGCGCCGGACCAGCCCCCGCTCATTGCGCTCGCCATTTACGACATCAAGGGCTCGGAACCGATCATGAGATTCCTCATGCCGCCGGGCCTGCTGCTGAAACCGGGCATCCGCTTTCAGGCCGACAAGGGCCAACAGCAGGATGCCTCCTATACGATCTGTCTGCCCAACGGCTGCTTTGCCGAGAACAAGGTCAAGCCCGCGGTGATCGAGGGCATGAAGAAGGCGACCAGCCTCAGCATCCAGGCCCGGAACTCCGTGAATGCGGAAGTGACCTTCGTGATCCCGATGGCCGGCTTCGGCAAGGCCTTCGATGGGCCGGCCATGGACCCGAAGGTGCTGCAACAGCAGCAGCAAGAGGTGCTTCAGCAGCAGCAAGCCCAGCAGCAGGAACTGCAGCGGCAGCTCGAGGAGCGGGCCAAGCAGCAGCGCGAGACGCTGGAGAAGGGTGGTGCGACACCGCCCGCCGCGCCGCCCGCGCCCGCCGCACCCGCTGCGCCGAAGAAATAACTCTCGAGAGACGGCAGCCGGGCCGCCGGCTGCCTGTCAGTTCCGCACCGTCGTTCTGGCTCTATATTCGCCGGTCGGCATCCGTTCGAAGTTCTCGGCGATCTGCGGATGGCGAAGGGGCGTTCCCGAATCGTCGACGAGCAGGTTCTGCTCCGATACATAGGCCACGTATTCGGTTTCGGTATTCTCGGCCAGCAGGTGATAATAGGGCTGGTTTTTGCTCGGCCGGATGTCTTCGGGAATGGCGAGCCACCATTCCTCGGTATTGGCGAAGACCGGATCCACATCGTAGATCAACCCGCGAAACGGGTACTTCCGGTGACGGACCACCTGGCCGATCCCGAATTTGGCGAACAGCGCTTTCATTCGTCCTCTCCCGGCAGAACCGGTCACACTACCCAAAGCGGCGCATCTCCCGCCGCGATGCACTCTAGTCAGCCGGGGCGAGGTCGAAACGAATGTTCGAGCCCCGTGATCTCCCCTCTATCTGCGTCGGATCGTCGCGTGCGATCGGCCGGCATGGCGCCGGTTCGCCGCGACTGTGGCCGATGCTTCCTTTTTTTGCGGCTGGATCGTTGTTACATTAGCCCGCAAGCCGCATCCGGCCACGCTCAAGAGGACGGTCCATGAGCACTCCGCGAAAGAAATTCCAGGTCGTTTCGCTGACTGATGCGGCGGCAGAGCGGGTCCGCGAGATCATGACCGGAGCCTCCCGCACGGTCTATGGGTTGCGGGTCGGGGTCAAGAACGGCGGCTGTGCCGGAATGTCCTATACGATGGACATGGTCGAGGAGCCGGCGGCGCGAGACGAGATCGTCGAAGACAAGGGCGTGCGGATCCTCGTCGACCCCAGGGCCGTTCTGTTCCTGCTCGGCACGCGGATGGATTTCCGGGCGGACAAGCTCTCGTCGGGTTTTGTGTTCGAGAATCCGAACCAGACGTCGGCCTGCGGTTGCGGGGAGAGCGTCGCCATCACGCCCGCGACACAGGAGCATCTGGCGGCTACGCCCTGACCGCTCCTTGGAGCAAGCCGGCCCGATATGGCTTCAGCCAGGCGTGCCCTGCTTGAACTTGACGGGCCTCAACAGGAACGAGGGCACGTGATCGCCGAGCCCGACCACGACGGCGTCGTCGTCCTCGGGCCGCGAGCGTCGGCCCGTCGTGGAACGCGGATGGCGCGGCTCGTCTTCGGCAGGGCGACCGCTTCGCGGCGGCAACGGGGCGCGGCCGGGGCTGATCGCATTTGAGGCTTCCCCGCCGCGGGTATGGCGCCTGTCGCTCGGAGCGGCGTCGCGGCGCTCGGATGATCGCGAACGCGGATCCTGTCGACGGCTAGAGCGGCGCTCGCGGCGGTGGTCGGATGCCGGCTCGGCATCGCCCGCCGTCTCATCCACCGTAGCAAGATCGCCGCCGAACCATTCGATCTTGCTCTGGATCAGCTTTTCGATCTCGTCGATATATTTCTGGTCGCTTCGCGTGACGATCGAAATGGCGGTGCCACTGCGGCCGGCGCGCGCCGTACGCCCGATCCGGTGGACGTAATCTTCCGCATGGGTCGGCACGTCGAAATTGAAGACATGGCTCACGGCCGGAATATCCAACCCCCGTGCCGCGACATCGGAGCAGACCAGCAGGGAGACTTCGCCGTTGCGAAAGGCGTCGAGCGACTGCATCCGCGATCGCTGGTCCATGTCGCCGTGCAGAGAGCCGACCGAGAACCCGTGCTTTTCGAGTGATTTGGCGAGAAGCGCCACGTCACGTTTGCGATTGGAGAAGATGATCGCATTGGTAAGATCGGCGGCGCCGCGGATCAGCCGGCGCAACGTCTCGCGCTTGGCGCCGGCGGGTGCGGAGGCCACGAGCGCCTGGCTGACGCCCTGGTTCGTCGAGGCTGCGCGCGCGACTTCGATGCGTACAGGGTTATGCAGGAAGGTCTCGGTCAGCTTGGTGATTTCCGGCGGCATCGTCGCCGAAAAAAACAGGGTCTGCCGCGTGAACGGCACCAGCTTGCAGATCTTCTCGATGTCCGGAATGAACCCCATGTCCAGCATGCGGTCGGCTTCGTCGATCACCAAGATTTCGATTCCGGTGAGAAGCAACTTGCCGCGCTCGGAAAAATCGAGAAGGCGCCCCGGCGTCGCGATGAGCACATCGGCGCCGCGGGTGATCTTGGCCTCCTGATCGCCGAACGACACGCCGCCGATCAGGAGGGCGACGTTGAGCTTGTGATTAGCCCCATATCTGACGAAGGCCTCCTCGACCTGCGCGGCGAGCTCGCGCGTCGGTTCGAGAATGAGAGTGCGCGGCATGCGGGCCCGGGCCCGTCCGCTTTCCAGCCGCGACAGCATCGGCAGGGTGAAGGCTGCCGTCTTGCCGGTGCCCGTTTGCGCGATACCGAGGACGTCCCGCCCGGCGAGGGCGACGGGTATGGCCTGTGTCTGGATGGGGGTCGGCGTCGTATAACCTGAAGCCTCGACGGCTTTCAGCACCTTTTCACTCAGGCCGAGTTCGTTGAATGTCATTGAGCGTTGCGTCTACCTGGACGGGTGAAGGCCCTTAGATCCGCGCGGGGCCGTTCAAAAAGTCGGCGCCAGAAATGGCAGGCCGTGGAGCGACGCGGAACGCTCGAACACCATTGACATAGCGACAAAAAGCAACAAGTCAACGCCCGGTCGGGCGACTGCCCTCTGCACGCGGCTATTGCGCACGCTATAGCGTGCGATTTGTGATCTGTCGCAAATATGCCGAGCCCTGGCCCGGGATCAAGTCCGGCGTTGCGACTTCGGAGCCCTGATCGCCCTTGTGCCGCAGGGCAATCGGGTGAGGCGTTCTGTGGGGGTTCGACCCCTCATCCGGCTTTCGCGTTCCGCGAAATCCACCTTCTCCCGCAAGGGGAGAAGGGCGCTTACGTCGCAGGCCGAGGCACTCCCTTCTCCCCTTGCGGGAGAAGGTGCCTTGCCGAAGGCAAGGCGGATGAGGGGTCCTTGAGCTTCACCCGATTGCTGTGCCTTGTCCCGCCGTTGCGCTTCGCAGGCCCAATCGTGTATGACCCGCCTCAATCGTTTAGACGCATGTGGCGATGCCGCGACCTTCGTCGTTCCGGCCGCCGATCCGCCCGAGTGTTCGCCATGCAAACCGTTTTGATCGTGTTCCACCTGATGGTGGTGGTCGCGCTTGTCGGCGTCGTGCTGCTGCAGAGGTCCGAGGGCGGCGCGCTCGGCGTGGGCGGGGGCGGCGGCTTCATGACCGGGCGGGGCCAGGCGAATGCCCTGACCCGGGCGACCGCCATCCTGGCCGCGCTGTTTTTCGCCACCAGCCTCGGCCTGACGCTGCTCGCCAATTACAGCCGGGCGCCGAAATCGATCATCGATACGGTCCCGACCACGGCGCCGCATCAGTCGACGGCACCCGCCGCACCAGCCGCTCCGGGCTCGAACCCGCTGGAACAGCTCAAGAAGATGGAAGATCAGAAGCCGGCGGCGCCCGCCGCGCCGGAAGTGCCCAACTCGCAATAATCCGAGGCGGATCAGGCGATGCACCGGCCTTGGCCGGTGCATAAATGCCTTGGGAGCCATGCGCGGGCCATGACGCGCTGGCCTTCGCGGGCAAACTCCGATAGGAGCAAAGGCCCATGGCGCGGTATATTTTCATCACCGGCGGCGTGGTCTCATCGCTCGGCAAGGGTCTGGCTTCAGCAGCGCTCGGCGCGCTCCTGCAGGCCAGGGGCTACACGGTCCGCCTGCGCAAGCTCGACCCCTATCTCAACGTCGATCCCGGCACGATGAGCCCGTATCAGCACGGCGAGGTCTTCGTGACCGACGACGGCGCCGAGACGGATCTCGACCTCGGCCATTACGAGCGCTTCACCGGCCGCCCGGCGACGCGCGCCGACAACGTCACCACCGGGCAGATCTACCAGGACATCATCGCCAAGGAGCGGCGCGGCGACTTCCTCGGCGCCACCGTCCAGGTCATCCCGCACGTCACCAACGCGATCAAGGATTTCGTGCTCGCCGGCAACGAGGATACGGATTTCGTCCTCGTCGAGATCGGCGGCACGGTCGGCGACATCGAGGGCCTGCCGTTCTTCGAGGCCATCCGCCAGCTCGGCAACGACCTGCCGCGCGGCCATGCGATCTATATCCACCTGACACTGCTGCCCTTCATCGCCAGCGCCGGCGAACTCAAGACCAAGCCGACGCAGCATTCGGTCAAGGAATTGCGCTCGATCGGCATCCAGCCCGACATCCTGCTCTGCCGCAGCGACCGTGCCATCCCGCCCGAGGAGCGCCGCAAGCTCGGCCTCTTCTGCAACGTGCGCGAGGATGCGGTGATCGAGGCGCGCGACGTCGCCTCGATCTATGAGGTGCCGCGCGCCTACCATGCCGCAGGCCTCGATCGGGCGGTGCTCGGCGCCTTCGGCATCTCGCCGGCGCCGAAACCCGACATGACGCGCTGGAATGCGGTGACCGAACGCGCCGTCAATTCCGAGGGCCAGGTCACTATCGCCATCGTCGGCAAATATACCGGGATGAAGGACGCCTATAAGTCGCTGATCGAAGCCTTGACCCATGGCGGCCTCGCCAATCGGGTGACGGTCAAGCTCGACTGGATCGAATCGGAAATCTTCGAGGGCGGCGACCCTGCGACCCATCTCGACCATGTCCACGGTATCCTGGTGCCGGGCGGCTTCGGCCAGCGCGGCGCCGAGGGAAAGATCCTGGCGGCCCGCTTCGCCCGCGAGCGCCGGATACCGTTCTTCGGCATCTGTTTCGGCATGCAGATGGCGGTGATCGAGGCGACGCGCTCGCTCGGCGGGATGCCCGAGGCCAATTCGAGCGAATTCGGCCCTTGCGCCGTGCCCGTCGTCGGCTTGCTGACCGAATGGCTGCGCGGCAATGCGCTCGAAACGCGGTTGAAGAACGGCGATCTCGGCGGCACCATGCGGCTCGGCGCCTATCCGGCCTCGCTCAAGCCGGGCAGCCGGATCGCCAGGATCTACGGCGAGACGCAGATCTCCGAGCGCCACCGACACCGCTACGAGGTCAATACCGATTTCCGCCAGCGCCTGGAGGACAAGGGCATGACCTTCGCGGGCCTGTCGCCGGACGGCCTCCTGCCCGAGACGATCGAGCTCGAAGGCCATCCCTGGTTCATCGGCGTACAATACCATCCGGAACTGAAGTCGCTGCCCTTCGAGCCGCATCCGCTCTTCGCCAGTTTCATCGCCGCCGCGCTGGAACAGTCGCGGCTGGTGTGAATCGCATGTCCCGTCCGTTGGCTCCGCATTCCGATGCCTGTGCCGCGCCAAGGTTTCGACATGCCGCCTGAAATGGCGTAGCGACCGAAGGGATGAGCCATGCAGCCCAATCGTGAAGTCGTCGTGGGGCAGGGGTCGCGGCAGGTCCGCTTCGGCAACCGCCTGCCGCTCGCGCTGATCGCCGGACCCTGCGTACTCGAAAGCCGCGACCATGCGCTCTTCATGGCGGAGCATCTCGCGGCCTTGGCGGAGCGGGCCGGGATCGGCCTCGTGTTCAAGAGCTCCTTCGACAAGGCGAACCGAACCTCGGCGGCGAGCGCCCGAGGCCTGGGGCTCGACGAGGCGCTGCCGATCTTCGCCGAGATCAAGCGCGACTTCGGCCTGCCGGTGCTGACCGACGTGCATGACGCCGGCCAATGCGCACCCGTGGCGGAGACCGTCGACATCCTGCAGATCCCGGCCTTCCTGTGTCGACAGACCGATCTGCTCGTCGCGGCGGCCAGGACCGGGCGCGCCGTCAATGTCAAGAAGGGCCAGTTCCTGGCGCCCTGGGACATGAAGAACGCGGTGGAAAAGCTGACCGGCGCCGGCAATGGCGACGTGCTGCTGACCGAGCGCGGCGCGAGCTTCGGCTACAATACGCTCGTCTCCGATATGCGGGCGCTGCCGATCATGGCCGAGACCGGCGCGCCGGTGATCTTCGATGCCACCCATTCGGTGCAGCAGCCCGGCGGCCAGGGCACAACATCGGGCGGCCAGCGCGAATTCGTGCCCGTGCTGGCGCGGGCGGCGGTCGCGGTCGGGGTTGCCGGCCTCTTCATCGAGACGCATGAGACGCCCGATACGGCGCCCTCCGATGGCCCCAACATGGTGCCGCTCGCCGAGATGCCGGCGCTAATCGCGCGGCTGCAGGCCTTCGACCGTCTCGCCAAGAGCTGAAACCGTTCCGTCACCGGACCTTCATCGCCCTGTCATCGCGCAGGCTTAGCGCAGCGTCGCATGACGGATCCGGTCTTCAGCTACGCCGACGCCTCGATGCCGCCCGTGAAGCGCGGCCTCATCCGCATCGTCGAGGCGGCGACGGGGCAGCGGCACCTCCGCCGCATCTATATGGCGCATCGACGCGAGGCGCGGGCGGACGCCGACTTCTGGGGCGAGGCGGTGCGCCGGCTCGCGCTCGACGTCCGCTATGATCCGGCCGCTCTCGACGCCATTCCGAGGACCGGCCCCTGCGTCGTGGTGGCCAACCATCCCTATGGCGTCCTCGACGGCATCGTGCTCTCCTGGCTGGTCCAGAAGGTCCGGCCCGACTTCGTGGTGCTGACCCATGCGGCGCTGCTCAAGGCACCGGAGCTGAAGGGTTTCCTGCTGCCGGTGGATTTCGCCGGCACGCCGGAGGCGACCGAGACCAACCTGCGGTCGCGGGCCATCGCCCGGCGGCATCTCGCCGCCGGCGGCTGCGTCGTCGTCTTTCCGGCCGGCGGCATCTCGACCGCACCCGACCGTTTGGGTCGCCAGCGGGCCGTCGATGCACCCTGGCAGCCCTTTACCGCGCAGCTCATCCAGCGATCGCGGGCGACCGTCGTCCCGGTCTGTTTCGAAGGGCAGAACAGCCGGCTGTTCCAGATCGCCAGTCATCTCAGTGCGTCACTGCGCCTGGCGCTTATCTTCCACGAGGTTTCCACGCGCATCGGCTCGACGCTCAGGGTGGCGATCGGCGCGCCGATCCCCTGCGAGGAGCTCGAGCGCTGCGCGACGCGGCAGACGATGGCGGCGGAGCTCAAGGCCCGGACCTATGCGTTGGCCGCGACCTCTCCGGCGCGCGACGGCGGAGAGAAGCCCCGCCGGGAAAAGCTGCGCCTGCGCCGGCCGAAGCTGCCTCGACGGAAGGCTGCGTGAGGGCGGTTGACAGGGGCGTCCGTCCCAGACACAAGGTCCAATTCCGACGTAATATCCTGATGATAAATGATATTATCATATGTGAGCTTTACGTTAAAATGGCCTCTTCGACGACCGGCCCTTTTGGTTCAGCGGTTAATCGTTACCTGGCAAGCAACCAGCGATAGCACCTCTTGCCTTCCAATTTGTCGTCGCCGATTCGGCTCGGTAATTGAAAGACGCATCAACGTTGTGACAGTTCCAGCTCGCCGACCTGCCAACGCCAAGCAAATGCTTACCTCTTTCGACAAAGAAGAACCGCTTTGAACGGCGGTGCAGTAATCAATGGATCATTTCCACCCTTAAAAGAGAGAGTGGCAACATTGTCTCCCATTTGACGACTAGGATCAATATTCCAGGTCATAATATACGCATCTCCTTGAAAGTGTGCCAAATTTCCTCCCCTGAGACCCTGTAGAAGTCCAAAGTGACCCTGAGAAGATATATCCGGCAAATTCGCCGGTGAGACTATCGTTTTCCAGCTTCCGCCTGTTTCTCCGATCTCCAGCTTCTTGTTATCAGATCCCAACCCATTGGCACCTACAAGGACCCGGCCCTGTCCATCAGCAAATTCTTCCCACGCCGCTGGACACTTATCGCCCGTGAACGGCGCAATCATGCCCGTGGGAACCAGATAAGATCTCATCGTGTTTTCGGCAGGATCTATAACCTTAACTTCTTTATTCATTTCAGCAACTACTGGACCGAGGTTCGTATAAATTCTAATAATTAGGGGTTGCTTTATTGCAACCTTTCCTTCTGGGCGGTCGACCTCGCTAAGAGATCTGATGCAGCTGATTGTCTGTTCATCTGCGAGATCGAGTCCTGTATCCTTATGTTTGGATAATGAGTCGGGAAGTGTACCAGTGCACTTCGCGTCGGGCGGGGACGTCTCGATTTTCTGGATGTGTATCTTCTGGATAGAGGGGTCTGTGTAGGCACCCCCACACGTCTATATCTAACTCAGTCTCATCATTTAATCGTCTCACTCGATGACGCAAACCACCTTTAACATTCTGCTTGCATTCGACGTATGATTGTACGATCGTGGGATCAACTTGATTCTGTACAACATTAAGAAAACTGTCATCGATCTTGTCTGAGGAATTGTTTTCACAATAGTGCCGGTCGAAGCTTTCAGCAAAATTAGAATTGACCGAATATTTCGCTGAAAACGGACCATAACTTCCTCCAACTTCTTGTCCTTTGGCCTGAGCTTTCGATGTCGCGATGTCTTCACACATCTGATGAAGGGAGGTGTCTCTCCGCCCGGTCGACGATGTGATAGCAAGGGTATTCATGATCCCTTGCGTGAGAAGACCGCTGCACTCATCTGCGTCGAAATCAGCTGCCAAGGCGATGTGCGGCGCAAAAAAGAGAATTAAAGCGGCAAAACGAGATGCGTGAAATGTCATTTTAGTCCCCCCAATCCTGGGAGAAACCACGTTAGCGTAAACTGCGCATCCGCGTAAGAGGGGTCGAATTATGTTGCGAGCTGCTCGCAGGGGTTG
Organism: Lichenihabitans sp.; assembly: GCA_965277115.1. Classification (GTDB taxonomy): domain Bacteria; phylum Pseudomonadota; class Alphaproteobacteria; order Rhizobiales; family Beijerinckiaceae; genus Lichenihabitans. Next base: position 303,444 of record CBDIBY010000011.1, read on the forward strand.
CTCGTTGCGGTCGTAAGCTACATCTCTGAGCCAGCGAAAGTACGGCCTCACCAGGTCCTGGCGGAGATCGCCCGCTCCTCTGGGCCGAGCACGTTGGTGAGATCGCCGTTGTAGCTATGTCGGCGTGACCAAGCCATTTCTGGATGAGGTTGAGAGGGATGCGCGACATCACGGCGTGGACCCCAAAGGTGTGACGCAAACCCTGGGCGTCGCCGGCGGGCTCCGTAGGCCGGCCTGATCCATCACGGCCTTGACGAACCGGATCTCACCCACGCCCACGATAAGGCGGCACGCCCGGATCGGGCAGCCAGAGTTCGGGCGGCGGGAGGCCGGTCTGCCAGAAGACGTCGATCGGGATGCCGCCGCGCGGATACCAGAAGCCGGCGATGCGCAGCCAGCTTGGGTCGAGCAGCGCGCAAAGATCCTTGCCGATCCGCACCGTGCAATCCTCGTGGAAGGCGCCATGGTTGCGGAACGCGGTCAGGTAGAGCTTGAGCGATTTCGACTCGACCAGCCAGCCGCCCGGCGCATAGTCGATGACGAGATGCGCGAAATCGGGTTGGCCGGTGACCGGACAGAGCGAGGTGAATTCCGGTGCCGTGAAGCGCGTCAGGAACAGCGTGCCGGGATGCGGGTTCGGCACGCGTTCGAGCCGTGCCTCCTCGGGCGATTGCGGCTGGGCTACGGCGTGGCCGAGCTGTGTGGTACCAAAGGGATTGTTCAAGGCTCGAGTTCCGGATCGCTGCTGCCGTCATCGTGAGGAGCAGAGCGACGAGGCGATCCAGACTCTGCCGGCAGAGCTGCTGGATCGCCTCGCTGCGCTCCAGATGACGGCTGTTGTAACCGCCGATGCGTGTAACACACGTCAAATTGCAAGGCGGGTCTCACGCCAGCGCGATCCGCACGCGGCGGTTCTGCTTGCCCTTGTTCTCGATGCCGGTCACCGCGATGCGGCCGATCTCGCCGGTCTGGGCCACATGGGTGCCGCCGCAGGGCTGCAGATCGATCGACCCGATGGCAACGAGCCGCACCCGCCCCGAGCCCATCGGCGGCTTGACCGACATGGTCTTGACCAGGCCCGGATTGGCCAGAAGCTCCTCATCGCTGATCCAGCGGGTGGAGACCGGGGCGTCCTCATCGATCAAGGCCTGGAGCCGCGCCTCGATCCCCTGCCTGTCGGGCGGTGCGTCGGGCAGGGCGAAATCGAGCCTGCCGTCGCCATCGCCGATGGCGCCGCCGGTTACCGGATAGGGCAGTACGACCGAAAGCAGGTGAAGCGCCGTATGGATGCGCATCCGTTTCAGCCGTACCGGCCAGTCGATTCGGGCCCGTACCGTCTGGCCCACCTCCGGCCGGGGTGCGCCTTCGGCAACCACATGCAGGATGGCCGACCGATCCTTGGAATAGAGAACGTTGACCACCGGCATCTCGCCGCTCGGGCCGATCAGCACGCCGGGATCGCCCGGCTGGCCGCCGCCCTGCGGATAGAACACCGTCCGGTCGAGCACGACGCCGGCCTCGACGGTCTCGACCACCCGAGCCTCCACCTCGTTGAGATAAGCATCGGTCTGGTAGAGCAGTTCGGTCGTCATCGGATGGGATCGCTTCCGAGGGTCGCCGGTCGTACGAGCCACGGCGGCAGGGGCAATTTCTTGGCCTTCAGGAAGACCGGATTATAGAGCTTCGACGCGTAGCGTGCGCCCGAATCGCACAGGATCGTCGCGATCCTGTGCCCCGGCCCGAGGTCGCGCGCGAGCCGGATCGCGCCCGCCACGTTGATCCCAGAAGAACCGCCGAGCAGCAGGCCCTCGTGTTCGGCGAGATCGAAGACGATCTCGAGCGCCTCGGCATCGCCAATCTGATAGGCGCAATCGATCGGCGCCTCATCGAGGTTTGCCGTGATCCGGCCCTGGCCGATGCCCTCGGTGATCGAGGACCCTTCCGATTTCAGCTCGCCATGGGCGTAAAAATTGTAGAGCGCCGCGCCCATCGGGTCGGCGAGGCCGATCCTGACGTTCGGATCGCGGGCCTTGAGCGCCAGGCCGACGCCGCAGAGCGTGCCGCCGGTGCCGACCGCGCAGATGAAGCCGTCGATCCGGCTGCCCATGTCGTCCCAGATCTCGGGGCCGGTCGTCTGCCGGTGCCCCTCGCGGTTAGCGACATTGTCGAACTGGTTGGCCCAGACGGCGCCGTTCGGCGAGGAGGCGTCGAGCTTTTCCGCCAGGCGCTGCGAGGCATGGATATAATTGCCGGGATCCGCATAGGGGACGGCCGGCACCTCGATCAGTTCGGCGCCCGAGAGGCGCAGCATGTCCTTCTTTTCCTGGCTCTGCGTCATCGGGATGACGATGACGGTCTTGAAGCCCATGGCGTTGGCGACGAGCGCCAGCCCGATACCGGTATTGCCCGCCGTCCCCTCGACGATGGTGCCGCCAGGCCGCAGGGCGCCGCGCGCGACCGCGTCCCGGACGATGGCGAGGGCGGCGCGGTCCTTGACCGAGCCTCCGGGATTCATGAATTCGGCCTTGCCGTAGATGTCGCAGCCGGTGAGCGCCGAGGCTCGCTCGAGACGAACTAGCGGCGTATGGCCGATCGCGTCGAGAATGGTGTCGATCATCGGTGGTCCGCCGCGCGCCTCATCTTCGGTTCAAGCTAGGGAGCCGTCCGCGCCGGCGCAAGCCACGGGTGCCGGCTCAGCGGTCACGCGACGCCTTGAAGGCGGCGAGCGCTCTGTCGCGCGCCTCGCCATGATCGACAAGAGGCTTCGGATAGGTCTCCCCGAGACGGATGCCGGCGGCTTCCAGCACTACCAGCGGCGCCTCCCAAGGCTTGTGAATGAAGCGCGCCTCGAGGTTCCTCACTTCTGGCACGAACTCACGCACGTAAGCACCCATCGGATCGAACTTTTCGCCCTGCAGAACCGGATTGAAAATGCGAAAGAACGGGGCCGCGTCCGGGCCGCATCCGGCCACCCACTGCCAGTTCACGGCATTGTTGGCCGGGTCGGCGTCGCAGAGCGTGTCCCAGAACCATCGCTCGCCGATGCGCCAGTCGGCCATGAGGTCCTTCACCAGGAAGGAGGCGGTGATCATGCGCACCCGGTTGTGCATCCAGCCAGTGCGCCAGAGCTGCCGCATGCCGGCATCGACGATGGGGTAGCCGGTGCGGCCCTGCTGCCAGGCCTGGATCGAGGCCCTCGGGACCTTGGCCCAGGGGAAATGCTCGAATCGGTCGGCAAAGGGCTGCGTCGCGAGGTCGGGCGCATGGAACAGGAGGTTGTAGGAGAAATCGCGCCAGGCAATCTCCTGCAGGAATTTCTGTGCCTTGGCCCTAGCGGCCTCCGTCCGGCTCGCCTCGGTGATAGCCGCGACGACCTGGCGGGGCGAGATCTCGCCGAAGCGCAGATGCGGCGAAAGCTGGGAACTGCCGTCGACCCCCGGACGATCGCGGTTCGTGCCGTAATCGGCGAGACCGTTTTTCAGGAAAAGCCGGAGCTTATGCTGCGCTTCCACCTCGCCGGGCGTGAAGGCTTTGGCGAGACCACCGGACCAGTTCGGCCCTATCGGCAAAAGGCCGAGCTTGCCGAGCGTCGTGGCATGCGGCTTGGCCGAGAACAGCGGCGCCCCGTGAAGCTGGCTCGGCGCCGGCTCGGGCGCGGGCAGGGCGCCCGCTGCTTCCGCCGCCTTCCAGTAGGCGGAATAGACCTTGTAGAAGCCGCCGGTCTTCGGCCGGATCTCGTCCGGCTCGTGACCGAGCTGGCCGTTGAAGGTCTCGACCTCGACGCCGTCCGCTTCGAGTTCCGAGGCGAGCGTGTCATCGAGCGCGCACTCGGCCTGCTGGTAGCGCCGGTTCCAATGGACGGCGGCGGCACCGCTCGCACGGGCAAGCCCGGGGATGACATCGAGCGCGGGTTCGTGGAAAATGTGAAGCTCGGCGCCGTGCCGCTTCAGGTCGCCGGCGAGCGCGGTGAGCGAATGATGCAGCCACCACCGCGCTGCCCCGCCGAGCGGCCGCACGCCATGGCTCTTATCGTCGAAGATATAGACCGGCAGGATGGGGCGTCCGGTATGGGCCGCGGCCGCCAGGGCCGGATTGTCCGCAAGGCGCAAGTCGTCGCGAAACCAGACGATGACCGGATCTTGTTCGGATTTGCGATTTGCCACCATCGCTTTCCCTCATCCGCCTCGTCTTCGACGAGGCACCTTCTCCCGCAAGAAGGAGAAGGGCGCTAACGATGCCGGACGTTCCTTCTCCCGCTTACGGGAGAAGGTGCCCTGCAGAGCAGGGCGGATGAGGGTAAGCAATGATCGATCAATCGAAACCGGGGAGAGTTTCAACAATGCTATCCGTCCGCCATCAGTCCGCCCCGCATGGCGGCGCGGCGCAGCGGTGCGATATGCCCGAGCGCCAAGAGGCCGGCTCCGCGAATGAGGTCGACGTGAGCGTGGCCGGAGAGCAAGGATCGGTTGAGCGCGTCGACCCCCATGGTCCGCAGCGCCACGTCGCCGCGCCGGCTCCGTTCGTAGCGCCCAAGCAGGGCTTCGCTGCCGAGATCGGCACGCCGCCGCTTGGCCGCGGCGACGAGGCCGCACAGCGCCGCAACGTCGCGCAGCCCCAGGTTGAGCCCCTGGGCGCCGATCGGCGGGAAGGCATGGGCCGCCTCGCCGACGAGGGCTAGGCGCGGGCCGGCCATCCGGTCGGCGACGAGGCCGCCGATCGGGAAGCGGCCGACCGGGCCGTCGACGCGGATGCGACCGAGCAACCTCCGGCTCTGCCGTTCGATCGCCGAGGCCAGGGCCGTGGGGTCAAGCGCGGCGCGGCGGTCGGCCTCCTCCGGATGCATGACCCAGACGAGGCTCGATCGGTGCGGTGCGTCCGCGCGGCCGGGCAGCGGCACCAGCGTGAACGGTCCCTGGCGTGTATGGAACTCGGTGGAGACGCCCTCATGCGGCGCGTCGTGGCGCAGGATCGCGGTCAGGGCGGCCTGCGGATAGTGCCAGCTCCTGGCCGCGATGCCGGCCGCCTTGCGGGTCGGCGAAGCGCGGCCGTCGCAGGCGGCGAGCACCTCGGTCTCGATCCAGCGGCCGTCGTCGAGCCGCGCTGCGACCGACCCGTCACCCGACCTCGTGAGCGCGACGCGTTGCTCGACGAGCCGCAAGCCCGGTGCGCGTCGGGCAGCCGCGGCGAGACGATCCAGCAGGACGTCGTTTGGGATGTTGCAGCCGAACCAGGGCCTGCCGATCTCCTCCGCTGGGAAGTTGACCGGCGGGATCCGGAACAGCGATCCCGTATCGTCGACGATGCGCATGACGCGCAGCGGCTCCGCCTCGTCGGCTAAGTCCGGCCAAAGTCCGAGCCCTTCTAAGAGCCGGATGGATCCTTCGAGCAGAGCCACGGTGCGGCCCGGCGCCGGGCCGCCAAGCCGGCCGGCGATCACGACATCGAGCCCAGCCTGCGCCAGCGCCAGGCCGAGCACCAGGCCCGTGATGCCGGCGCCGACGACGCACACCTCCGACGTCAGCCCCGAGGCTGTGGCTTCGGCGATCGGGCCGGGCGGCGGGAAGGCGTCGATCGGGCCGGCGGGATGAAGCATCGAGTCTTTCTGCACGTGAGCCGACCCGGCGTTTCCGTCGCGCGTCGCGCCATGGCGATTGCGCACCATATTGGGTCGACGCGCTCGCCGGCAATGCGTCGCGGCGTCCCGCGCCGTCCCGGCTATCGTCACCCACAGCGGAACCCGGCCCATGTTCGACTGGATTGATCAGCCCTCGGGCTGGGTGGCGCTGGGGACCCTGACGCTCATGGAGATCGTCCTCGGCATCGACAACGTCATCTTCATCTCGCTGATGGGCGCCCGCCTTCCCGAACGGCAATCGCGGTTCGCCCGCGTCTTCGGCCTGAGCCTGGCGCTCGTCTTCCGCCTCGCCTGCCTGAGCGGCCTCACCTGGCTGATCGCCCTCACTGATCCCGTGGTCACGGTTCTCGATCGCGCCCTGTCCTGGCGCGACATCGTGCTGTTTCTCGCAGGCCTCTTCCTCATCGTTCAGGCGACGCTCGAGATCCATGCCGAGATCGACGAGGACATGGACGACGACCCGGGAGACGCCCGCAGGCCGCAGAGCCTGCTCGTCGCGGTCTTTTCCATCGCCGTGATGGATCTGGTCTTCTCCTTCGATTCGATCCTGACCGCGATCGGCATCGCCAAGGACCTCGTCATCATGGTCATCGCCATCACGATCTCGCTCGTGATCATGTATGTGGCCTCGACCATGGTCGCCCGCTTCATCCGCGCCCATCCGACCACGAAAGTGCTGGCGCTCTGCTTCCTCGTGCTAATCGGCATGTCGCTCGTCGCTGCAGGATCCGGTTTCGACATTCCGCGCGGCTATCTCTATTTCGCCATGGTGTTTTCCGGCGGCGTCGAGGCCCTCAACATCTGGGCCAGGCGCAACCGGCGCCGGAAGGCGGCGCTGCGCAAGATCCGGCCGCAGACGCCGGCGGCATGATCGGCCTCGCTTGGCTTTCCGCGAAGCTTCGCTAAGCTTGCAGCAAAGCTCAGGCGTCGCTTCGACGGGGAGGGTTGAGCGGTGCAAGCCGAAGACAAGGTCGAGCCGGGCGGTGCGCCCGGTCGCATGAGGCCCGACGATGGCCGATGCGATCGGGGGCGGCCGGTCTATGCGGCGCTCGATCTCGGCACCAACAATTGCCGGCTCCTCATCGCCAGGCCCTGCGCTTCGGGGCTGCATGTCATGGACGCGTTTTCGCGGATCGTGCGGCTCGGCGAGAACCTGACCCTGACGGGGCATTTGAGCGACGCCGCGACGGCGCGCACCCTGTCGGCGCTGGCGGTCTGCCGCGGCAAGATGGAGGCGCGGCGCGTCACCCGGGCGCGACTGATCGCCACCGAGGCCTGCCGCGCGGCGGCCAATGGGGCGGCCTTCATTGAGGAGGTCCGCGAGCAGACGGGCCTCGTGGTCGAGATCGTCGACCGGGAGACGGAGGCCTGCCTCGCCGCGGAAGGCTGCGCGGCGCTCGCCGACGAGGATGCCGAAGGCGTGATCCTGTTCGATATCGGCGGAGGCTCGTCCGAAATCGTCTGGCTCGGACGGCCGAGGCCAGGGCAGGCGGCCGACACCGTCCGCGACCGGATCCGGGCCTGGACCTCGCTGCCGCTCGGCGTCGTCTCGCTGGCGGACCGGTTCGGCGGCAAGCTGGTCACGGCGGCGGTCTTCGAGGCCATGGTCGCCTATGTGGCCGACAAGCTCGGCCCCTTCGCCGAGCAAGCCAGGGCCGAGTCGCGCTGCGGCAAGTTCCATCTCCTCGGCACCTCGGGGACGGTCACGACGGTCGCGGGCGTCCACCTCGGCCTGCTGCGCTACGATCGTCGCCGTGTCGACGGTCTGTGGATGAACAACCAGCAGGTCAACGAGGCGGTCGCGCGCCTGCTCGCCATGCCGTTCGACGAACGCGTCGCGCACGGCTGCATCGGCCCGGACCGGGCCGATCTGGTGCTCGCCGGTTGCGCCGTGCTCGAAGCCGTGCGACGCCTGTTCCCCAGCCGCCGGCTGCGGATCGCCGACCGCGGCCTGCGCGAGGGCATCCTGATCCAGATGATGAAGAGCGACCGGGTCTGGTGCCGGCCGGTCCAATGAGGCGATGCTCTTGACGTCCGACAAGGCAGGGTCCGGCCGCGCCGGTGGCCGCTCGCTCAAGACGCGGGTCAAGACGGCGCGCAAGCGCTCGCTCTCCTCGACGCTATGGCTGTCGCGCCAGTTGAACGACCCCTATGTGGCCCGCGCCCGCACGGAGGGCTTTCGATCCCGCGCGGCCTTCAAGCTGATGGAGATCGACGACCGGCACCGGCTGCTGAAGCCAGGGCAGCGCATCGTCGATCTCGGGGCTGCGCCCGGCGGCTGGTCGCAGATCGCGGCCCAGCGGGTCGGGACCGCCACCGGTTCGGGCCAGATCGTGGCGATCGATCTCATCGAGATGGAGCCGGTGCCCGGCGTCGGCTTCGCGGTGATGGATTTCAACGATGCCGACGCGCCCGCGCGCCTCAAGGCCATGATGGGCGGCCCAGCCGACGGCGTCCTCTCCGACATGGCCGCCAATGCGACCGGCCATCGCAAGACCGACCAACTGCGTATCATCGGCCTCGTCGAGCTCGCCGCGGATTTCGCCCGCGAGGTTTTGGCACCGCGCGGCTTCTTCCTGGCCAAGGTGCTGCAAGGGGGCACCGACGGCGCCCTGCTGGCGGCGCTGAAGCGCGATTTTGTGGCGGTGAAACATATCAAGCCCGCCGCGAGCCGGGCCGATTCGTCCGAGCTCTACGTCCTGGCGACCGGGTTCCGCGCGCCGCGCTCTCCGAGCACCGCCGCCGGCTGATCGCCGAGGCCTGCCGTCGTCGTCACGGCGCTGGCGATATTGGCGCGAGGGCTCGGTCGCAACGTGTCCCCGGCGCCCTGCGGCAGGCGGGCGAAGACGAGGGCGGCCGTTGCCGAGATCGCTGCGACGCCGAAGAAGGCGAAGCTGAAGTCGCGCGCGCCGAGCGTCGCGTCGGCATGCAGCCATTGCGAGAATTCGACCATCCCGGCGCCGGCCGCGACGCCGGTCGAAATCGATATCTGCTGCGCCACCGAGGTGAAGCTCGTGGCCCGGCTCATCTCCGCCTGCTCGATGTCGGCGAAGGCGAGCGCGTTGATGGCGGTGAATTCGAGGCTGCGGAAGAAGCCGCCGCCGAGCAAAGCCACGAAGATCATGACCGCCGAGGTCGCGAGCGTGAAGTTGCCGTAGACCACCATGAACAGGCTCGATAGCACCGCATTGACGATCAGTACGCGCCGGAAGCCGAAACGCCGCAGGATGGGGGTCGCCGTGGCCTTCATCGCCATGGCACCGGCGGCCGAGGCGAAGGTGAGGCAGCCGGCCTGGAACGGCGTCATGCCGAAGCCGAGCTGAAGCATGAGCGGCAGCAGGAAGGGCAGGGCGCCGATGCCGAGACGGAACAAAAATCCGCCGAAGACGCTGGCCCTGAAGGTCGGGATCGACAGCAGCTTCAAGTCGAGGATCGGGAAGCGGGCCTTGCGCGCGTGCAGAACGTAGAGGCCGATGAAGGCGAAGCCTGCGACGATCAGCACGGCGGCCCAGACCGGCGGGACGAAGCCGCGGCCCGCCACCGTCAGCCCGAAGGTAGCGAGCGACAGGCCGACGCCCGACAGGACGAAGCCCGTGACGTCGAGCGGCCACACCTCCTGCTCGCGGACGTCCGCGATGAAGATGGTCGCCAGCGTCAGGCCCAATACGCCGATCGGCACGTTGATCCAAAAAATCCAGCGCCAGGCGAAATAGGTGGTGATGAACCCACCGAGCGGCGGCCCGAGAATCGGCCCGATCAGCGCGGGAATCGTCAGATAGGCGAGGGCGGTGACGAGCTCCTCGCGCGGCACCGAGCGCAGGAGCAGAAGCCGCCCGACCGGCACCATCATGGCGCCGCCCAAACCCTGCACGATCCGCGACAGGATGAAGCCGGTGAGATTACTCGACAGGCCGCAGAGGATCGAGCCCAATGTGAAGACCACGATGGCGCCGCGGAAGATCAGCCGTGCGCCGAACCGGTCCGCCGCCCAGCCGCTCGCCGGGATGAAGATGGCGAGGCTGAGCAGGTAGGAGGTCAGCGCCAGCTTGAGCGTGATCGGGTCCTGGTGCAGGTCCGCCGCGATGGCCGGCAGCGAGGTCGAGATCACGGTCCCGTCGAGATTCTCCATGAACAGCGCGCAGGCGACGACGAGGGGCGTCAGCATGTGACGAGGCAAGGCGGCAATCCTGAAGTCGCGAGGGGTCGGCGCGGCGGGCGTCGTCGACGATTCGGGCGGAGGGATATGGAGCGACCATCACCAACGGCAATCGGGCTTTTGCTAGACGCCGGCCGGGATATCCCGTCAATTCGACGGCTGCCTCAGAGGATCCAGCGGAAGGCGCGCCGCAGCTCGTCCGTGCCGTTCCTGTCGTACCAGCGGCCGTGCGCCAGGACCACCCGCTCGGGCGCCCAATCGATCATCTGCCGGACGGCACGGCGCAGGGATCCGCGGTGGCGGCGGAAGCTCCACTGCATGTCATAGGGCGCCTTGCCGTCGGGATCTGCAGCCCCGGAGAACCGCATAATCAGGCGAAGGAGCGGCGATCGCACCCGCGCGGGCTCGAAATTCTCGATGAGGTCGGTCAGGACCAGGGTGCGCGAGGCCCGATGGAAGAAGACGGCTTCGGTCAGAAGGTCGCCGGGGACGATGAGCTGGTCGATGTGGCCGATCCAGGCATCGTCGCTGTTGTCCCCGAGGGTTGTGAGCGGCGGCAGTGCGCGTTTGGCGCGTTGCGCGAGGCCCGGCACCGCATGAACCTGCGCGTCCGGGAAGCGCGCCTGCCATTCAGGGATCCACCAATAGTGGAGGGTGTTCGGGGCAACGAGATGCCGGATGGGTCCCAGGTCGCGAAGGCGTTCGAGGAGGCTCGGATCCGGTTCGATCGGCGAATGCACCCAGAGGGCTCCGCCGGGCAGACGGATGACCGTCATGCGGGTCGGGAACGGCAGCTGCAACCCGGCATAGCTCATCCGGATTTCGGGGCCGTCGACGATCCACAGGTCGTCGGCGACGGGTTTCAGGTCTTGCAACGGTCGATAGGGGCGGAAGGCTTGTCGCATCACGGGAGCCAAGCGGATGCGTGCGGCGGGGTTGTGACGGCGTTGCCTTCATGGCGTTCGTGCCGAGACGATCGGGCGAGGCTAAAGGATCCCCTCATCCGGCGCTTCGCGCCACCTTCTCCCGCAAGGGAGAAGGGCGCAAACCTGACCGGACGTTCCTTCTCCCCTTGCGGGAGAAGGTGGATTTCGCGGAACGCGAAAGCCGGATGAGGGGTAGAATTCTGCGAAACACTCCACCTGATCGCCCAGTCGCGGCGGCGCGGTCGCTTCCCACCCTGCGCGACGCGTGCTATGTGCCGGCGTCAACTCGGGCACGCGCGTGCTGCGCGGCGCCCTTCTCCCTCTGTTGCGCCGGGCGCTCGCGCTGCCCGCCGGAGTTGACCATGACATCCGCCCGATCGATCTTTCCCGAAGCCCTGACCTTCGACGACGTGCTCCTGCGACCCGGTCATTCGTACAAGATGCCGGGCGAGGTCGACGTGCGGACACGGCTGACGCGGGAGATCGAGCTCAACGTGCCGGTGATGTCCTCCGCCATGGATACGGTGACCGAGGCGCGCCTTGCCATCGCCATGGCCCAGGCCGGCGGGATCGGCGTCATCCACCGCAACATGGACCCTGCCGCGCAGGCCGAGGAGGTGCGCAAGGTCAAGCGTTTCGAAAGCGGCATGGTGGTCGATCCGATCACCATCGGCCCCGATGCGACGCTCGCCCATGCGCTCGACCTGATGCGGCGCCACAATATTTCCGGCATTCCGGTGGTCGAGCCGGGGCCGGCCAGCCTGCCCTCGCCGATCGTCGGCATCCTCACCAACCGCGACGTACGCTTCGCCGACGATCCCGGCCAGCGCGTGGCGGACCTGATGACCAAGACGGTGATTACCGTGCGCGAGGGGGTGCGGCCAGAGGATGCGCGTCGTCTGCTGCACCACCACCGCATCGAGAAGCTGGTGGTCGTGGACGACGAGAACCGCTGCGTCGGCCTGCTCACCGTCAAGGACATGGAGAAGGCGACGCTGCATCCGCTGGCCTGCAAGGACGCGGAGGGGCGCCTGCGGGTCGCGGCCGCCTCGAGCGTCGGCGACAAGGGCTTTCGCCGCTCGATGGCACTTATGGAGGCGGGCGTCGACTGCGTGGTGGTCGATACGGCGCACGGCCATTCGCAGCACGTGCTCGACCAGGTGGCGCAGCTCAAGCGCCAGTCGAACAAGGTCGCCATCATCGCCGGCAACGTGGCGACGCGCGATGGCGCCAAGGCACTCATCGACGCTGGCGCCGACGCGGTCAAGATCGGCATCGGCCCGGGCTCGATCTGCACGACCCGCATCGTGGCGGGGGTCGGCGTGCCGCAACTGACCGCCATCATGGACGCGGCCGAGGCGGCGCGCGCGCAGAACGTTCCGGTGATCGCCGACGGCGGCATCAAGTTTTCCGGCGACCTCGCCAAGGCGGTGGCGGCGGGTGCCGACTGCGTGATGATCGGCTCGCTGTTCGCCGGCACGGACGAGAGCCCGGGCGAGGTCTATCTGTACCAGGGGCGGTCCTTCAAGGCCTACCGCGGCATGGGCTCGGTCGGCGCCATGGCGCGCGGCTCGGCCGACCGCTACTTCCAGAGCGACATCAAGAACGAATTGAAGCTCGTGCCCGAGGGGATCGAGGGCCAGGTGCCCTATCGCGGCCCGATGGGGGCCATCGTGCACCAGCTCGCCGGCGGCCTGCGTGCCGCCATGGGCTATGTCGGGGCCGAGACCATCCGGGAGTTCCAGGACAAAGCGCAGTTCGTACGCATCACCAATGCGGGCCTGCGCGAGAGCCATGTCCACGACGTCGCCATCACGCGCGAAAGCCCCAACTATCCGGCCGGCGCCTGACGCTCCCGCCGAAAGAAAAGGGCGGCCGAAGCCGCCCTGATCATTTCCCGCGGACGATGTCCGGGAAAGAGCTTACATATGGTTCTCTAGCGTGGTCTTGGCGTCGTAGCCGCGGTGCGGAGGCGCCGGGATCGGCGGCGGCGGCGGCGGCGCAGCGGCCGCGCAGGCGGCGAGCGAGAGGGCCAGCAGAGCGAGCGCCGCCTGGCGAATGGTACGGTTCATCTGTTTTTCCCTTGAACGCAAAATTGGGGTGGCCGCTCGTCGAACGACGCCTGCCTCCTTGTGTTCACATTCCAGGCTCAAATGTGGCGAAATCCTTATGATCCCCGGTGCTCGTGTCTCCGCCGCCATAGAGATCCTGACTGTGATCGATATGCAACGGCAACCCGCTGCCGAAACGCTCAAATCCTGGGGCCAAAGTCATCGCTTCGCCGGGTCCAAGGATCGGGCCGCGATTGCCGGCTTGGTCTACGATGCCCTGCGGGTGAAAACCTCGGCCGCCTGGCTGATGGGCGCGGATTCGCCCCGCGCCATCCTGCTCGGAGCCTTGCGGGAGGTTCGCGGCGAGAGCGCGGATGCTATTGCGGCTCTTTGCGTCGGCGAGGGTCATGCTCCGGACAGACTGAGCGAGCACGAGCATAGAGCGCTCGCCGCCGGAACCCTCGATGAAGCGCCTCCGCATGTGAGAGGCGACTATCCCGAGTGGCTCGCCGGGCCGCTCGCTGCGGCCTTCGGCGAGGATGTGGCCGAGGAAGGCAGGGCGCTGGCGCGGCGGGCGCCGGTCGATCTGCGGGTGAACGCGCTCAAGGCCGATCGGACGAAGGTCGCGAAGCTGCTGAGCCACCTCGACCCGGTGGCGACACCGCACGCGTCGACTGGCTTGCGCATGACGATCGGCGCCAACGGACGAGCCCCGGCCCTCGCGGCAGAGCCCGCCTTCGTCAAGGGCTTCGTCGAAGTGCAGGACGAAGGTTCGCAGATCGCCGTCCTCTTGAGCGGCGCCAAGGCCGGTGACCAGGTGCTCGACCTCTGCGCCGGCTCGGGTGGCAAGACCCTGGCGCTCGCCGCCCAGATGGGCAACAAGGGTCAGATCTACGCGACCGACATCGACGGTCGCCGCCTGATGCCGATCTACGATCGTCTCAAGCGTGCCGACGTGCGCAATGTCCAGGTCCGCGCACCGAAGGGGCGACAGAGTGCCGTCACCGATCTCGACGGACGCTTCGACATTGTCTTCGTCGATGCGCCCTGCACCGGCACCGGCACCTGGCGCCGCAATCCCGATGCCAAATGGCGGCTGCGGCCGGGGGCGCTCGACGAGCGCATCAAGGCGCAGGACATGGTTCTGGAGCAAGCCTTTGCGGCGCTGCGGCCGGGCGGCAGGCTCCTCTACGTCACCTGCTCGGTGCTGCGGGAGGAGAACGAGGACCGGGTCGCCGCCTTGATGGAGCGGCATCCGGACCTGCTGCCGATCGATGCCGCCCATCTGGCGCGGGAGGCCGGCATGCCGGACCTCCAGGCCTGCGCCTCTCCGTTCGGTCCCGGCTTGCGTCTGTCGCCCCATCGCACCGGAACGGATGGTTTCGGCATCGCGGCGCTGGTCAAATCCTAGACCCGTTCGTGCCCCGAATTGGAAAAACCAATGTCCGCCGGCCCCGCCGCAGCGAGATCGAGGCGCTTGACAGGGCCGCATCGTCGATGCCACTCCGCGCGCTCCTCCGGGCCGGCCCTTGCCGGGAGTCCGGATCGCAATCTTGCGCGGCGCATCGCTTCACCCATGACTATCGCAATCATCTGTCCAGGCCAGGGCTCCCAAAGCGTCGGGATGGGCAAGGCCCTCGCCGAGCGCTTTCCGGCGGCTCGGGCGGTCTTCGACGAAGTCGATGCGGCGCTCGGCGAGACGTTGTCGCGTCTTGTCTTCGAGGGACCGGAGGCCGAGCTGACGCTGACCGCCAACGCCCAACCGGCGCTGATGGCGGTGAGCCTCGCTGCCTTGCGGGTGCTCGAGACCGAGACGGACTTTCAGCTCGGCCGCGACGCGGCCTTCGTGGCCGGCCATTCGCTCGGCGAATATTCCGCCCTTGCCGCGGCCGGATCGCTGAGCCTTGCCGATACGGCGCGCCTGCTGCGCCTGCGCGGCCGGGCCATGCAGGCGGCCGTTCCGGTCGGCCAGGGTGCTATGGCAGCACTGATCGGGGTCGAACCCGAGGCCGCCCGGGCCATCGCCGAAACCGCGGCGAAAGGCGATGTCTGCCAGGTCGCCAACGACAATGGCGGCGGGCAGGTGGTGCTCTCCGGATCGGCCGCTGCCGTCGAACGCGCCATGGCCGTCGCCAAAGCGCGCGGCGTCAAGCGGGCCATGCTCCTGCCGGTCTCGGCCCCCTTCCATTGCGCGCTGATGCGGCCCGCTGCCGATGTGATGGCGCGGGCCTTGGCCGAGGTCACGATCCGGCCGCCGGCCGTGCCGCTCTTCGCCAATGTCCTGGCGGGTCCCGTCACCGACCCTGCCGAGATCCGGCGCGGCCTCGTCGAACAGGTCTGCGGCACAGTCCGATGGCGCGAGAGCATGCTAGCCATGGCGGAAGCAGGCGTGACCCGGCTCGTCGAGATCGGCGCCGGCAAGGTTCTCGGCAGCCTCGCCAGGCGCATTGTGCCCGGTATCACGGCGACCGCAGTGGGCACCCCCGAGGATGTCACGACATTCACCGTGAGCTGAGAGAATAGATGTTCGATCTGACTGGACGGACTGCCCTCGTCACCGGCGCGACCGGTGGAATCGGCGGCGCCATCGCCCGTGCTCTCCACGCGCAGGGCGCGACCGTCGCCCTGTCGGGCACGCGGCGCGAGGTACTCGACGACATGGCGCAGGCCCTGGGCGGACGGGTCCATGTCCTGCCCTGCGACCTTGGCGACAGGCTCGAGGTCGAGGCCCTGGTCGGGCAGGCGGAGGCAGCCATGGGCTCGCTCGATATCCTGGTCAACAATGCCGGGATCACTCGTGACGGTCTTGCACTACGGATGAAGGACGAGGATTGGGACAGGGTGATCGCCGTCAACCTCACGGCCGCCTTTGTCCTGGCGCGGGCGGCCCTGAAGACCATGATGCGCCGGCGCCACGGGCGAATCATCTCCATCACCTCGGTCGTTGGCGTCACGGGCAACCCCGGCCAGAGCAACTATGCGGCCGCCAAGGCCGGCCTGATCGGCTTGTCGAAATCTCTCGCCGCCGAGGTGGCGAGCCGCAACATCACGGTCAATTGCGTGGCGCCAGGTCCCATCGAAAGTCCGATGACGGACGCGCTGAACGACAAGCAGAGAGGCGCCATTCTCGGTGGCGTCCCGGCAGGCCGGCTCGGGCAGGGCGGCGAGGTGGCGGCGGCGGTCGTCTACCTGGCTAGCGACGAGGCTGCCTACGTGACCGGTCAGACCCTTCATGTCAACGGCGGTATGGCAATGATTTGAATGGGTTGCAGACTTTCGTCCCGGTCCCGCGCCGGTGGCCTGCGCCTCTCGCCATCGTCGGGGAAGTATGTTAACAGGCGAAGATGTCAGGATCCGATCACGCGGATCCCGCATGTCGCGGGCTTGGCTCGGGGGCCCCTGGTTTTGTTTTGCGTTCGCAGGAGCGCTCCGTCTCTGTCGGGTTCTGCCCGGTCCCGGGTCGGGCGCTCTTTCGAGTTCGCATGTGCTTCAACCTACATAATCAAGGATTACTTAAGATGAGCGATGTCGCCGAGCGCGTGAAGAAGATCGTCGTGGAGCATCTCGGTGTCGAGCCGGATAAGGTCGTCGACAACGCGAATTTCATCGACGATCTCGGCGCCGACTCCCTCGACACGGTCGAGCTCGTCATGGCGTTCGAGGAAGAATTCGGTGTCGAAATACCTGACGATGCAGCGGAGACCATCGTGACGGTGGGCGACGCCGTCCGCTTCCTGGAAAAGAACAAGAAGGCCTAGCGCGGATGTGCCGGGACCGTGGCGGACGCGCCGGGTCTTGCGATGCCGGACGGAGGTTCCGCGAGGCTTTGCCCGCGAAGGTCGGGTGAAGCCCGGGTGATGAAAGTAGGGTAGTGTGAGCGGATCGAGACGCGTCGTCGTCACCGGCTTGGGGATGGTCAGCCCGCTCGGCGGCGATGTCGAAACCAGCTGGTCGCGCCTCGTGGCAGGCGAGAGCGGCGCTGGTCCGATCGTTGGCTTCGAGGCCGCCGACCTGCCTTGCCGGATCGCTGCGCAGGTGCCGCGCGGCACGCAAGCCGGGCTCTTCGACGCCGATCGCTGGCTCGAGCCCAAGGAACAGCGGAAGGTCGACGACTTCATCCTCTTCGCGGTCGCGGCGGGCAGCCAGGCGCTGGCGGATGCCGGCTGGGCGCCGAAGACCTACGAGGAGCAGATCACGACAGGCGTGATGGTCGGCTCGGGCATCGGCGGCCTCGGCGGCATCAACGATGCCGCACTGCTCGTCGCCGACAAGGGTCCGCGGCGGCTCTCGCCCTTCTTCATTCCCGGCCGCCTCATCAACCTCGCCGGCGGCTATCTGTCGATCCGCCACGGATTGAAGGGACCGAACCACGCGGTCGTGACCGCCTGCTCGACCGGCGCCCATGCGATCGGCGATGCGGCGCGTATCATCCAGTATGGCGACGCCGAGGTCATGGTGGCCGGCGGCACTGAATCGGCCGTCAACCGGCTGGGCGTAGCCGGATTCTGCGCTTGCCGCGCCTTGACGACGGGCTTCAACGATCGGCCGCAAGCCGCCTCGCGGCCCTATGATCGTGATCGCGACGGCTTCCTCATCGGCGAGGGTGCCGGCTGCGTGGTGCTCGAAAGCTACGATCATGCCGTCGCCCGCGGAGCGCGGATCTATGCCGAGGTCGTGGGCTACGGCATGTCAGGTGACGCCTATCACATCACCGCGCCGTCCGAGGACGGCGACGGCGCCTTTCGCTGCATGTCGGCGGCGCTGAGGCGCGCCGGCGTCTCCGCGGCCGAGGTCGACTATATCAACGCCCACGGCACGTCGACCCCGCTCGGCGACGAGATCGAGCTCGGCGCCGTCCAGCGCCTGCTCGGCGATGCGGCGCAGGGCGCCGCCATGTCGTCGACCAAATCCGCGACCGGCCATCTGCTCGGTGCGGCCGGCGCGGTCGAGGCCATCTTCTGCCTCCTGGCGATGCGCGACAGCCTGTTGCCGCCGACCCTCAACCTCGACAACCCTTCCGTCGATACGCTGATCGATCTCGTGCCGCATCGTGCCAGGCCCAAGCGGGTGGACGTGGCTTTGTCGAATTCCTTCGGCTTCGGAGGGACCAACGCATCGCTGGTGTTCAGAAAGGTCTGATGCGGCAGCCTAAGTAAACGGCTTTTTTAGCGAATGGTGCCGCGAACGCGGATAGGATAGAATTCCCCAGCCTCTTCGGGCAGGCAAAGACGGGTCGAGCGTATGGTCGAAGGTCCGAACGACAACGATGGCACATCCGATCGCGCCAGGCCGGACGCTCCCTCGCGCGGCGGGCGATTTTCCGGCCGGCGGTCCTTCCGCAGTCCCGGCGAGGCGCTGCAGCCGGAGGTCGCACCGCCGCCTCCGGTCATGACACGCAAGCGACGCCCGATCGTGGCGACGGTGAGCGGCGTCTTTTCCTTCCTGGGCATCGCTGCCATCACGCTGATCGCCCTGTTCTCGTTCGCCCTGCAGAAGCTCGGGGCGCCAGGGCCCTTGCCCGCCGAAAAGAGCGTCTATGTCGAGGGCAGCAAGTCGGACATCGTGGCCCGACTCGAAAGCGAAGGCGTGATCGATAACGCGTTCCTGATGACCGCTGGATTGCTCTTGCGCGACAGCCATCAGGGCCTCAAGGCCGGCGAATACAAGTTCAAGCAGGGCGCGAGCCTCGACGACGTCATCGAGACGCTGGTCAGCGGCAAGCAGATCATGCACGCGATCACCATCCCCGAGGGACTCACCGTCGAGCAGGTCGTGCAGCGGCTGACGGACGACGACATCCTGGTCGGCTCCGTCAAGACGATGCCGAAGGAGGGCACGCTGATGCCCGATACCTACAAATATTCGCGCGGCACGAAGCGCGAGCAGATCATCGCCCACATGGAGCAGGAGCAGAAGAAGATCGTCGGCGAGGTCTGGTCGCATCGCGCCACCGACACGCCGATCAAATCGCCCTACGAGATGCTCACGCTCGCCTCGATCGTCGAGAAGGAGACCGGCAAGGCCGACGAGAGGCCGCGTGTCGCCGGCGTATTCATCAACCGGCTGCTGCGCAACATTCCTCTCCAGTCCGATCCGACCATCGTCTATGGTCTGGTCGGGGGAAAAGGCACGCTCGGCCGCGGCATCCTCAAGAGCGAGCTCGAACAGAAGACGCCCTACAACACCTACACGATCGTCGGCCTGCCGCCCGGCCCGATCTGCAACCCCGGTCGCGCCGCCATGGAGGCAGTCGCCAATCCGTCGCGTACCAAGGACATCTATTTCGTCGCCGACGGTACCGGTGGCCACGTGTTCGCGGAAACGCTCGATCAGCACAGGGCCAACGTGCTGCGCTGGCGCCAGATCGAGAAGGATGCCAAGGACAAGTTGCAGCCTGAAACCGACAAGCTGCTGCAGACCCCGACCGTCGCGGTGCCTCCGAAGGCCGATCAGCGTGGCGAGGCTTTGCCGAGCGTTCCGATCTTCGGCGCGCTCGATGCCCATGTGGTCTTCGCGGGCCATGCAGTGGCAGCCTCCTCCACGCCCATGCTCGACCGAGCGGACTATCCGTTCGCGCTTCTGAACGAGGACCAGGCGCTCAGCAAGCTGAAGCCGATGATACCGTCCGACACGGCGGCGCCACCTTCCGGCGACGGCGATGAACTCGGCGGCATTCCGGGGGTCGAGACCGGGCCGCCGGCCGGGTCCGCCGAGGAGCGGGCCTTGGCGCAGCAGGGCGGCGGGAGCCAGGACCTCACCTTCCCGGTCTCGCCGGCGCGCCTCGCGGACGAGAGGGCTCGGGCCGCCGAGTTCGGTCTCCCGTCGGGATCGAGCAAGCTGCCGCCGCAGACCGAACTGATCAGCACGGATCCGGCGGCGGGCGCGGTACGGGGTCCCACCGCCGGCGGCAGGGGACGGATCTTGGACGCCTCGGAAGGCACCAAGCTCGATCCGCTCCTCAACAAGACCTACGACCTGAATTCGGCCAAGACGGTGCCGAGCTTTGCGGCGGTGGGCCCGAGCCCCAAGCGTTGATCCGGCAATCATGATAGAATGTTGGCACGCGGCACGCGGGCTGTCGTGTGCCGATCGCTCTCCGGTCGCGGCATCCGAGCGAAACCGGCGGGGATCATCGACATGAGCTTCATCACGGCCCGGGACTCGGCGGCCCCGGATTTTCCGCGCCGCCGCGGGCTGATGCTGATCCTGTCCTCGCCCTCGGGCGCCGGAAAGACCACGCTGACCCGCATGCTGCTGCAGAACAAGGACGTCGACCTGACCCTGTCGGTCTCGGTGACCACGCGGCCGCGCCGGTCGAGCGAAGTCGATGGCCTGCACTATCATTTCATTGCCCAGCAGAAGTTCTGCGACATGCGCGAGCGGAACGAATTGCTCGAATCGGCCGAAGTCCACGGCAATTTCTACGGCACGCCGCGCGCAGCCGTCGAAGACCTGCTGGGTCGCGGCCAGGACGTGCTGTTCGACATCGATTACCAGGGCACGCAGCAGATCCGCGAGAAGGCCCGTCAGGACGTCGCGACGATCTTCATCCTGCCGCCCTCCATGCTGGAATTGCGCGCCCGGCTGGAACGCCGGGCCGAGGACAAGCCGGATGTCATCGCAAGGCGGCTCGAGGCGGCGCGCAACGAGATCACGCGCTGGACGACCTATGATTACGTGCTGATCAACGACGATCTGCAGACGACGTTCGGGGCGGTCCTCGCCATCCTTGCCGCCGAACGACTCAAGCGGCTGCGCACCGAGGCGCATGTGGCGGCCTTCGTCGAGCGGCTGTGCGAGGAGCGCTGAAGAAGCGCTTCAGCCCTGCCGCCCGGTCGCGGCCTCCAAGGCCCGCGCGAGACTGACGAAAGCGGGTATGTCCAGGGCCTCCGCCCGGTCGGATCCCTCGACACCGGCTGCATCGAGAAGTCGCGTCACCTCGACCGTACCCTGCGCCTCGCCGAGCGTGCGCAACGACTGCCGCAGCATCTTGCGACGCTGTCCGAACGCCGCGGCGGTCACCCGCGCCAGCGCCGTGGCGGAACACGGAAGAGGGTCGGCGCGAGGCACGAGCTCCACGACGGAGGAGACGACCTTGGGGGGCGGCGTGAAGGCCGTCGGCGCCACGTCGAACAGGATGCGGGCGCGGGTGCGCCAGCCGCAGAGAACGCCGAGGCGACCGTAGTTGGCGCGGTCCGCCACAGTCGCGACGATCCGTTCGGCGACCTCGCGCTGGAACATGAGGACCAGCCGGTCATACCAAGGCGGCCAGGGACCGGACTCGACCCAGCGCACCAGGAGCGCCGTCGCGATATTGTAGGGGAGATTCGCCACGACCCGCCAGCGCGCATCGTCCGGCAGCGGCGGCAGGCGGCCCGGGACGATGTCGAGCGCATCGCCCTCGAGCACGGTCAGACGACCTGGGTAGCACGAGGCGATGTCGGCCAGGGCGGCGAGGCACCGCCGGTCGCGTTCGACGGCCGTGACGATGGCGCCCTCGGCTAGGAGGGCCCGCGTCAGGCCGCCCGGGCCGGGGCCGATCTCGACCACATGGCGCCCGCCAAGCGGGCTGGCCTGACGCGCGATGCGGCCCGTAAGATTGAGATCGAAGAGGAAATTCTGACCGAGCGCCTTGGCGGGCTCGATATTATAGGCGCGCACGACGTCACGCAGGGGCGGCAGGCCGTCTTCGGCCAGCGCAAGCCGCCCAGGCGCCGGCAGGCGCCTTCGGAGGGCATCATCGTCCGCCGCACCGGATTCGACCAGGGCCTTGGCACCGGACGGCACGAGTCCGGAACCATCGTGATGCGGGTCGCGTGATCCGGTCAATTCTTGCTGACGATGGCCGTCTTGCGGAGCTCGCGGTACATTCGCTCGGCGACGGACTGCAGCTTGTCCGCAAGAATCTCCTTCTGGACGCGTTCACGCAGCGTCGTCGGGTCGCTATCGTCCGACCTGTTGCAGACGGCGACCATCTCGATTCCGGACAAGCTCCGTTCGGGTGCGGTCAGATGGCCGCGCGGCGTTTCGGACAAGACCTTGCGCAAGACAGGCGAGAGGGTGTCCGAGGCTTTCCGGAGCGGCTCCTTGACCGCGACATCGGCGAGCGCACGCGCCAGCGGCAGACCGGTCTCGCAGTCCGTGAAGCGCTGGCGGAGCGCCTGCGCCTCGCGGGTCCGGTTGTCGATATCCGCCGGCGTCGATTTGACGGGCAGCACGAAGACCACCTGCCTCAGGTCATAGTCGGTGATCTTGGCGAGACCGCCCTGCTTGGCCAGCGCGGCGGAAATCTCCTCCTCGCTCACCCCGAGCGTCTTGTTGCTGTTGCGCACATAGGCATTCCACGCTCCGAGGGCACGCAGGTGGGCGCGCAACGTCTCCGTATCGATCTTGGCGCGCTGCGCCGCCTGCGCAAAGGCGTCGGGCTGCATCTTGGCCTCGGCGGCCAACCGGGCCAATACCAATTGCACGTCGGAATCGGAGGCGTCGACGCCCCATTTCCGCGCCTCGTCATATTTGAGCCGGTCCGCCACCACGGCCTCGAGCGCATCGTTGTGGCTGGCCGGCTGGTGGGACAGCCTGAGGATCTTCGTATACTCGTCGACGTCGGTCGTCGTCACCGGGTCGCCGTTCACCGCGGTGACGATCGCCTGGGCCTGCGCTTGAGGCGGCGGCATGGCCGCGACGAGGCCGATCGATAGGAACGTCCCGGATAGAATCCGCACGAGGCGGCTGTTCAGCTCAAACTGCATGGCGGGCTTCGCTAACGAGAGAATAGGGGATACACCGCGACGCACGTGCCATCCAGAGAGCGGCGTGCCCAACGATCAATCACCTCAAAAATTGGCGTTTATTTGTAGACGCCATCCTGAACCGTCGAAGTGCCTCCCAACGACTGGTTGAGCTTGATGTCAGCCAGAGTCCTCAGCGTCAGGGACACCAGCACCGTCTGGTTGACGCTCTGTGTGCCGACCGTGGTCGTATAGCTGTTCGTGTAGCTGCGCGAATAGGAAACGCTGAGTGTCGTGCAATCGTCCTGGTAACCGATGCCTGCACCGAGCACGGCGAGCGACGGATGGCCGAGCCTGAGATCGTAGAGCCGCGTCGTCAAGTCATATTTATACGGGTTGAGATCGACCGTCGCCGAGCCGTTGACGAAATAATGGTCGAAGAAATCATAACGGGCATTGAGCAGCACTCCCTCGCGGCGGTTCGGGTATCCGATCAGCGGCTGCGCGGCGTAACGTGAATATTGCGCCGATCCGCTCAACCCGAAGAACCTGTAGCCGGCGATGAAATCCAGCGCTTCCGGGGTGAAGTCGACGCTGTTGAAGCGGCCCTTGGTGATGAAGGAGAAGTTGGTATTGGGGACGAAGGCGGCGCGGGCCACATAGTCGGAGGAATTCGTTTCGAGGCCCGAGTTCTGGCCGACATTCGAGATGTCGTAGAGGTTATAGGGGTTGTTGCCGGCCAGCTGGTACGACTGGCCGAACAAAGTATTGAAATAACCGCCGGAATTGAGGTTCATCGTATATTGTGCGCCGACATTGGCGCGCACGCCGCCCTCGACCCGGTCGTAGCCCGAAAACTTGTTCCAGGAGAACAGCGTCGTGTCGTCGAAGACGAGGCTTTGCGCATCCTCGTTCGGCGTTAGGCCGGCGTTGGACACGTTGGGGCGCGCGATGATCTGGGCGATGGGCTCGATGACGTGGCTCCCCCAGCTCGTGCTGGCGATGAACGGATAGCGCCACTCGAATCCGACCCCCGGCGTGACGCGGCCGTCAAGCTGGTCGTTCTGGCCGCCGAAGAAATTGCTCTGGTCGGCATTGTCGATGGTCGAGGATCCGGTCGTGCTGGTGAAGGTGTAGGAGTTCGTCGTGTTGAGGTTGAGCCATGAGCCGTCGAAGCGTGCGAAGGCGAAGGGCGTCCACACTTCGCCGATCGGATCGATGAACTTGCGCTGCCAGGAAAGTTGGGCCGAGGCGCGCGTATAGTCGCCGCCGATCCCGCGCACGAAGCAAGAGGGCGGCTTGAAATTGGGCAGGGCCGGATTGGGGCTCGCCGACGTCGGGCAGACGTCATAGAGCGAGAACGCCTGGTCGAGCAGGCGCGTGCCGGTGCTCTGGTAGTCGGCCGCCGAGCGGGACAGGCTGGTGAGATTGAAGTCGAAATTGACTTCGCCGCCGATTCCGTAGCTCGATCCCGGAGCCACCGCCACCGTGCGGTTGTAGCTGAGAACCGGGGCAACGAGCGGCTGTTGCTTGTTGAAATCGAACTGCGACAGGCCCTCGATCCGGTAGCCGCGCAGGTCGAAGAAGCTGCGGTCTCCCTGGCCGTTCAGATAGGCAGTCGAGATCGATTCCTTGATATAGTCGGTTCCGAGGCTGTTCGAGCGGATATTGTAGTCCTGGAGGAAATACTTGTCGCTGAAGATGGAGATATCCCAGCCATAGCTCCAGCGCGGATTGATGAAGAACTTGCCCTGCGTTTCGACCGACCCGCGAAAGTTGCGATTGCCGGTCCCGACCGGATAAGCCGGGAACTGCGAGGGATCGGCCTGGTAGAGGCCGGTCGCGAGGATCGAATAGGTGCCGGTCTCCAGGCGGTGGCGGAATTCGGCCTCGCCGAGGAAGCCCTGCTGGGATAGCACCGTGGGTGTCAGGGTGAGGTCGTAGTTCGGGGCGAGGTTCCAGAAGAAAGGCGCCGCGGCGCCGAAACCGAGCCGCGACTGGTAGACGTAGTGCGGCACCAGGAAGCCGGTCTTGCGGGTGACGCTGGGGTCCGGCGTCGAGAAATACGGGAGATATGCGATCGGCAGGCCGTAGAGTTCGAGGACCGCGTTCTCGAAATAGATCATCTGCTCGTCGGACTTGTGGATGATCTTCATGGCCTTGATCTGCCAGAGCGGCGGCCGCTCCGGATGAGCCTCGCAAGGCGCGCAGGCCGTGTAGGTGCCCTTGTCGAAGGTCGTCGTCTCGCCGGCGCTGCGTTCGGCGCGCGGCGCGGTGAAGAAGGTCTTGTCCTTGGTGACGGCGCTGAGGCTGTTGATGAAGCCGTTCTTGAAATCGTCCGTCAGATCGAAGCGGTCGCTGTAGGTGACGGTGCCGTCGGCTTCCGTCATCTTGGCATTGCCCTCGGCGAAGACGCGGTTCGCACTACGGTCGTAGGTGACCTTGTCGGCTTCGAGAACGCGACCCTGATAGTAGAGCTGAACGTTGCCCTCGGCCGACACCACATTGGTGTCGCGATTGTAGACGAGCTGCTTGGCCTCGACGAGCAGCCGGTCCTTGGGCTTATTCGGGTCGGCCGGCGGCGCTGCCGCGGCCAGCTGAGCCAGCGCCGGCGTCACGGCGGCCTGAAGCAATCCCCAGGACAGCGCCGCGCAGCAAATGCAGCCGACGACCGAATCACGCCGGCGCTGGCGCCTGACCGTTGTCGATGCGCCGGGGCCGTTACGCCGCCCCATCAGCCATCCTCCTGATACAACAATGCAAGCGATCCCAGCATGCTGCCCACCACGGCGGGCATCCAGGCTGCGACCGGGGCGCTCAAAAGGCCCGCACCGCCGAGGTCGGCCACGAGCTTCGTCGCCACATAGAGCACGAAGCCCGCCGACACTCCACCCGCGACCATGCGGGCGACGCCACCAAAGCGGAAAAATCTTAAGGAAAAGGAGGCCGCCACCAGGATCATGGCGACAAAGAGCAGCGGCCGGGCGAGCAGCGATTGGTACTGCAGTTCGTAGCCGGTGGCGTTGAGGCCCGCCCGCGCCGTCTCGTCGCGCACGCTCGGCAGGCTCCAGAAGGGGACCGCATCCGGGGCCACGAATTTCTGCTGGACCTGTTGCGGCGTCACGTTGGTAGCGATCAGCTCGGAGGAGACGTCGCGCGGCGCCTCGCCCGGCGCTAGGATGCGCGCGTCGTCGAGCGTCCAGAAGCCGGGCCGGAGTTCGGCGTGGCCGGCCTCGACCCGCTCCATGAAGCTGCCATCACGGTCGTAGACGAAGGCGGTGACGCCGGAGAGCACCGTGCCGCCGTCGCTGGCGCGATCGGCGCGCATCACCGTTTGGCCGTCGACGCCGTCCTGCTGCAACCAGAAGGCGGTGTCGGTCGCCTCGCTCCCCGTCCGGCCGAAAAGCCTGGTCTCGACGCGCGCCGCCCGCTGCTTGGACGCGGCGGAGACCGGATTGTAGACCGCGGTCGCGAAAACCCCGAGCAGCAGCGCGACCGCCAGCGGCGGGACGATGAACTGCCAGACCGAGACGCCCGCCGCTCTGGCGACGACGAGTTCGAGCTTCCGCGTCAAGCTCAGGAAGGCGAACATGGCTCCGAACAGGACCGAGAAGGGGAAGATCTGCTCGGCGATGGCGGGGACGCGCATCAGCGACAGCCAGGCGATCGTCCCTGTCGAAGCGTTCTTGGCATCGCTGGCGCGGCGCAGCAGTTCCACGAAATCGATGAGATAGATCAGGCAGAACATCGTCGCGAAAACCGCCAGGATCGTGCGGGCGAAGCTCCAGGATAGATAGCGGGCGAGCGTGAGGCCGAGCATGGGCGCGTCAGGCCGGCGACGCGACAGGGACCGTGAAGGACCGCCTGCGGGTCAGGGCGACCCGCGGTCCGAACGCATACCAGGCGGCGACGAGAAATCCGAGGACCGGCACCATGTAGGCGAGGCCCACATAGGTGGCGGATTTCGTCACGAGATTGGAGGCCTCGAAGCCCGCGACGCGCACCACCAGAACGGCGACGACGGCGGCCAGCATCGCCGTGCCGCGGCCCTGGCGGGTGGTCCGCGCCTGGCCGAGCGCCGCGAAGGCGACCATGGCGAAGCTCAGCGCGAACAATGGCGCGACGAAGCGATCGTTCAGCTCGGCGCGGAAGTGCCCGAGCTGCTGCTTCACGTAAGCATCGTTGGGATCGAGCTGGAACAGCTCACGCGTCGTGCGCTCACGGGGTTTCAAAGGCACGTTCAGGCCCTCGGTACCGAATTGGGCGAGGTCGAGATAGTAGCGATCGAAGACTACGATGGCGGCATCGCGCGAGTCGGGCTGGTGCCGCTGCACGCTGCCCTTGGTCAGCAGGAGGTAGTTGTTGTCGCCCGCCTCGATCGCCTGACCGCTGTCGGCCACGTAGGAGGTGATATGCGAGGGATCGCGCCGGTCCTCCATCAAGATCGAACGCAGCGACCCGTCGGGGCCACGCTCGCGGTAGTGGAAGATGAAGCCGTCGTCGAGCGTCGTGAAGGTACCCTCACGCACCACGTGGGTGATGAAATCCGCCCGGATCTTCATGATGAGGCTGCGCAACTCGCCGAAGCTCCACGGCATGGCGTAGAGCGTCATGGCGCCCGTCAGGAGCGCCGCCATCACGGTCAGCACCGCGAAAGGTCGCAGCAGGCGCAAGGGAGACACGCCGGCGGCACTCATCACGATGAGCTCGCTGTCGCTGTTGAGCTTGTTCAGCGCGTAAAGGACAGCGATGAACAGCGCAACCGGCGCGATGACGGCGATGAGCGAGGGCACGGTCAGCATGGTCACGCCGAGAAAGGTCAGGATCGACTGACCCTTGGTCGTCAGGAGATCGAATTCACGCAGGGCCTGGGTGACCCAGATGACGGCCGTGAGAACGCCGAGGCTGGCCAGGAAGGCCGTTCGAGCGGTCCGGAAGACGTAGTTCTCGACGAGATTCATTCCACCTCACGCAGCCTTGCGACCGACATCCGACATCCCGAAGCACCGCCAAACGAACCACCTCCCATCTTGACTTGGCTAAAAGGTCGGGCGCCCGCACGCAAGCCCGCCCGCGCGCTGGCCGCCAGCCGCCAGCCATTTATCCGCCCGGCGTGGCCCGGGGGATACGTTGAACCGTGGCGAGGCGGCCGTTTCACGGCGGAAAAAAGAAGCTTCGCCCTCTGCTTTACATTGCCGCCATCCCGGCCCAGGTGGCATAGTCGGGCGCGGATGCACGGCCATGCGGGTCGCCGCGCGGGTCGGCCTTGCCGCCTATCAGCGCGGGTGCAGTGATCCCGAACCGAACCGGATTTGAAGAACCACGATGGCCGATTTCGTCACAGTCGACTTTCTTCCGCTCACCCAGCTGAAATCGAGTCTCGCCGAGCGCGCCGGCGCTACCGAGCCGCGAACCCTCGTGGTCTTCGTCGGCGAGGATCTGAAACCGAGCGCGGCAGCGGCGGCCGTCCTCGGCCCGGTGGCGGCCTCGCTGCAGAAGGCCGCCGCGGCGACCGGCTTCAAGGGCAAGCCGAAGACCGTGATGGAGATCCTCGCGCCTGCCGGCATCGAAACCGACCGGCTCCTCGTCGTCGGCGTCGATGGCGAGGCGGCCGGCAGCGACTATGTGGCGCTCGGCGGGACAGTGATGGGCCGCATCCGGGACGGCAGCCGTGTCACCGTCGTCTTCGACCTTCCTGGAACGCCGCCCTCGTCGCGGGCCGCCGCCGATGTCGCGCAGGGGATCAGGCTCAGGGCCTACAAGTTCGATCAGTACAAGACCAAGAAGGATGCGGCCGAGAAGGGCGAGCCGCCGGTCGTCACCATCGCCGTGGCGGATCCGGCCGCGGCGCGCGACCTAGCCCGCGCCAGCGGCGCCGTCGCGGAGGGAGTGTGGCTGGCGCGCACCCTCGTGAACGAGCCGCCGAACGTCCTCCACCCGGTCGAATTCGCCCGGCGGGCGGCCGATCTCAGCTCCGCCGGCGTCGAGGTCGAGATTCTCGACATTGCGGCCATGGAGGCGCTCGGCATGCGGGCGCTGCTCGGCGTCGGCCAGGGGTCGGCGCACGAATCACGCGTCGCCGTCATGCGCTGGAACGGCACCGCCGCCGATACGGCGCCGCTCGCCTTCGTCGGCAAGGGGGTCTGTTTCGACACCGGCGGCATCTCCATCAAGCCGGCCGCCGGCATGGAGGACATGAAGGGCGACATGGCGGGCGCCGCCTGCGTGGTCGGCCTGATGCACGCCCTCGCCTCGCGCAAGGCCAAGGTCAATGCCATCGGCATCATCGGCCTCGTCGAGAACATGCCGGACGGCCGCGCCCAGCGCCCCGGCGACATCGTCAAATCCATGTCGGGTCAGACGATCGAAATCATCAACACCGACGCGGAGGGGCGCCTCGTCCTGGCGGATCTCCTCTGGTACGTGCAGGAGCGGTTCAAGCCGCAGTTCATGATCGATCTCGCGACGCTCACCGGCGCCATCCTGGTCGCGTTGGCCCACGAGCACGCCGGACTCTTCTCCAACAATGACACCCTCGCCGAGAAGCTGCATGCGGCCGGCAAAGAGACGGGCGAGAAGGTATGGCGGCTGCCGCTCGGACCCGCCTACGACAAGTTGATCGACTCCAAGTTCGCCGACATGAAGAACACCGGCGGCCGGCACGGCGGCTCGATCACCGCCGCCCAGTTCCTGCAGCGCTTCGTCAACGATGTGCCCTGGGTGCATCTCGACATCGCCGGCACCGGCATGGGGTCGCCGAGCGACGAGATCAACCAGAGCTGGGGCTCGGGCTGGGGCGTGCGCCTGCTCGACCGGCTGGTGGCGGACGGCTATGAAGGGTGAACCCGGCGGAATCGACGATGACCGAGGTCTGGTTCTATCATCTTGAAGGCCGGCCGGTGGAGTCCGTTCTGCCGGTCCTGGTCGAGAAGTCGATCGAGCGAGGCTGGCGGGCGGTCGTGCAGACGAGAAGTTCCGAGCGGATCGACGCGCTCGATCTGGCGCTCTGGACCTATGACGAGGCGAGCTTCCTGGCGCATGGCACGAAGCGCGACGGGGACGCGGCTTTCCAATCCGTCTATTTGACCGACGACGACGAGAATCCGAATGGTGCGGCGATCCGCTTCTTCCTGGAGGGGGCGGAGGTCGGGCCGGCCTTGGCGGGGCCGGGAAGGGATTACGCCCGCGCCGTGCTGATCTTCGACGGTCGCGACGAGGAAGAGCTCGACGGCGCCCGTCGGCAATGGTCGGCCCTCAAGGGCGCGGGCCATGCCGTGAGCTACTGGCAGCAGAGCGAGGATGGACGGTGGACCAAACGCGCCTGATCCCCTGCATTGTCCTCGCCCTCGGTCTTGTGGCCGGGGCGAGTCCGGCGCCGGCCGCGACCTTGCAGGCCAAATTCATGTCCTATGGCACCGAGGCGCAATGCGTCGGCGGCCATATCCTCTCCGCCTCCGCCTGCAGCTCCGCCTTCGCTCGGGCCAAGGGTGCCTTCGAGGCCAATACGACGGCCTACCCCACGCTCCAGCAATGCACCAAGGCCTATGGGTCCTGCGCGCCCTGGCCTCCCGGGAGCCGGAAAAGCTTCCGCCCGCCGTTCCAAGGCGTCGACATCGTCGACACGCCCGGCGAGAAATCGGTGACGCCGGCCTCGCCGGTCCGCCAGTTGCGCTTCGCCGCCTTGCCGTTGAGCGGCCCGGTGGCGCCCCCGCATGAACTGACGGTGCGGGGCGGCAAGCGGGCATCGATTCCGGTCGCACCGCCCGCGCCTCAGGGTCACGCGAGCCGACCAGCGCGCCCCTCAGCCGCCGCCGCGACCGCCTCCCGGCCGATTGTGCCGCCGCCCGGGTCCGGCTTCAAGATGGAGAACGGCGTCCTGACCTATCCGGCCCCCGAGCGCTTCCAGCCCAAGAACCTGCCGAAAGTGCCTTGATCTCCGCGGTTCCGGCTATCGGCGAATGACGGGGTCGGCCGAGAAGCGGGCGTCATAAGGCGAAAGCTCGTGGCCGAGCGGCCGCACCAGACTGGCGTAGAGCTCGGGGCGTCGGCCGCGGATCCACCGCCGGCCGGTCGACAGCGGCAGGAGGTCGAGATCGAGCTCTGCTGTGACGAGATCGTCGTCGATCGCGGTGCTCTCGGCGACGATACGGCCATAGGGGTCGAGGATCATGGCGTTGCCGGTTCGCACCTCGCCGTCGTCCTCGCCGACGCCATTGGCGAAAAGGATGAATAGCCCGTTGTCGTGGGCGCGCGCGGGCAACCAGCGCATCAGCCAGCCACGACCCTTGTCTCCTTGGAACTCCGCCCACAAGCGCTCTGGAACCTGGGTTCGCCGCCGCCATAGTTCCGGGTCGATAGGCTTCATGCCGTGCGGGCTGCGGGAGTCCGTGCCACCCGTCTGATGCGGCGCGATCAGGATGTCGGCACCGAGCAGCGCCGTCGCGCGGACGTTCTCGACGAGGTTGTTGTCCCAGCAGATCAGGATGCCGAGCTTGACGCCCCAGGGCGTATCGAAGACCGTGAAGGCGTCGCCGCTCGATACGTGCCGGCTCTCGAAAGCGTGCAGCTTACGGTGACGGTGGATCGTGCCGTCCGGCAGCGCCATCACATAGGTGTTGAAGAGGCGCCCGTCCTCCGCCCGCTCGACGAGGCCGACGCCGATCGCCATGTCGAACCGGCGCGAGAGAGCAGCAACCACCTCAGTGGAGGGGCCGCCAGGCACCGGTTCGGACAATGCGGTCCAGCCGGCGCGGTCGAGGTTGCGGGCGTGCCAGTAGCCGGTCAGGCACATTTCCGGAAAGGCGAGGACATTTACGGACGCTCTGGCCGCCTCCGCCGCGTAGCGTTCGACGATCGCCAGATTCACGGCCTTGTCGCCCGGCTTGTGGTTGAACTGGACAGCACCGCCCTTCAGCATGAATCCCTCCGCTCGAAATGGGCGCAGCTCACCCGACCTCCTCGAACTCCGCCGTCATTGCCAGCCATTCGTCTTCCGCTACCGTGAGCGCACGCTGCAGCTCGGCGCGCTGCTGCGCCAGCTGCCCCGCCTTGCCGGCATCGCGCGAATAGGCGTTGGGGTCGACAAGCGCCGCGTCGACGCGCGCGATCAGCCCGCCGAGCTTCTTCATCTTCTCGTCGAGCGCCTGGATCTGCTTTCTTGCCTGCTGCGCGGCGCGGGCGGGCGAGGGTGCCGGAGCTGGTTTCGGCGCTCCAGTCTCCTTGAGGGTGCCGCGCCGTCCGTTGCGGTTCTCGCCGCCCGTGCGGCTCAGAACCAGCGCTTTGTAATCGTCCATGTCGCCGTCGAAGGCCTTCACCGTGCCACCGTCGACGAGCCAGAGCCGATCGGCGCAGGCGTCGACCAGGTAGCGGTCGTGCGAGATCAGCATGATGGCGCCCTCGTAGTCGTTGATCGCGTCGATGAGGGCGGCGCGGCTGTCGATGTCGAGGTGGTTCGTCGGCTCGTCGAGGATGAGCAGATGCGGATGGTCGAAGGCCGCGAGCCCCATCATCAGCCGCGCCTTCTCTCCGCCCGACAGCTGCGCCACCGGCGTATCAGCTTTCTGGGCTGGGAAGCCGAGGCCGGCGCAACGCGTCCGGATCTTCGATTCGGCGGCGTCCTTGAGTCGCTCGGCGACGTAGTTATAAGGCGTCAGTCCCTCGCCGAGTTCCTCGACCTGGTGCTGGGCGAAGAAGCCGACCTTGAGCTTGGAGGAGCGCCGCATCGTGCCGGCCATCGTCTCCATCCGGCCGGCGACGAGCTTGGCGAAGGTCGATTTGCCGTTGCCGTTCGCCCCGAGAAGGCCGATGCGGTCGTCGTTCGAGACGTTGAGGCTGAGGCGGGAGAGGACCGTCCGCTCGCCGTAGCCGACGCTGGCTCCGTCGAGCGCCACGATCGGTGGGCTCAGAGGGCGCTCGGGGGAGGGCAGGCGGAACGGCAGCACCTCGCTGTCGACGATGGCGGTGACGGGCTGCATGCGCGCCAGCATCTTCAGGCGCGACTGGGCCTGGCTCGCCTTGGTGGCCGAGGCGCGGAAGCGGTCGACGAAGCTCTGCAGGTGCTTGCGCTGCTCCTCCTGCTTCTTCTGCGCCTTGACGAGGATCGCCTGCTGCTCGCGCCGCTGCCGCTCGAAACTGTCGTAATTGCCGCGCCACAGGGTGAGCTTGGCGCGGTCGAGATGCAGGATATGGTCGCAGACGGCGTCGAGCAGGTCGCGGTCGTGGCTGATGATCAGCACCGTCGCCGGATAGGTCGCGAGATAGTCGATGAGCCAGAGCGTGCCCTCGAGGTCGAGATAGTTGGTCGGCTCGTCGAGCAGCAGGAGATCTGGCCTCGTGAAGAGCACCGCGGCGAGCGCCACGCGCATGCGCCAGCCGCCGGAGAATTCCGACAGAGCCGTGTTCTGCGCCGCCTCGTCGAAGCCCAGTCCCATCAGGATGGTGGCGGCGCGCGAGGGCGCCGCGTGGGCCTCGATGTCGACGAGCCGCGTATGGATCTCGGCGATGCGGTGCGGGTCGTGCGCCGTTTCCGCCTCGGCCATGAGGCTCGCCCGCTCGCGATCCGCCTCGAGCACGAAATCGATCAGCGTCGTCGCGCCGCCTGGTGCTTCCTGCTCGACCTGGCCGAGCCGCATGTTGCGCGGGATCGTGAGCGTGCCCGACTCGGGCGAGGTCTCGCCGGCGATCATGCGGAACAGCGTCGTCTTGCCCGTGCCGTTGCGGCCGACGAAGCCGGTGCGCGCGCCTGTCGGGATGGCGGCCGTCGCGTGATCGAACAGGATCCGCGGCCCGAGCCGATAGGTGAGGTCATTGATATGCAGCATGGCCGGTCTTGTGGCGCGAGAGGCGCCGCGAGGCAAGAGCTACAGCTTGTCGCCCCAAAACCCGGCTGCTATGAGCCGCGCGTCTCTCAATTCCTCACCGAACGAGTTTTTCATGGCCACCGAGCGTACCTTTTCGATCCTCAAGCCCGATGTGACGCGCCGCAACCTGACGGGCGCGGTCAATGCGAAGATCGAGGCGGCGGGCCTGCGCATCGTGGCGCAACGACGCATCCGCATGAGCCGCGCCGATGCCGAAACCTTCTACGCGGTGCACAAGGAGCGGCCGTTCTTCGGCGAGCTCGTCGAGATGATGACGGACGCGCCTGTCGTGGTGCAGGTGCTCGAAGGCGAGGATGCGATCCTAAAATATCGCGAGGTCATGGGCGCCACGAACCCCGAGAAGGCCGACCCGGGCACGATCCGCAAGGACTTCGCGCTCTCGATGGGCGAGAATTCGGTGCATGGCTCGGATGCGCCGGAAACGGCGAAGCAGGAGATCGCGCAGTTCTTCAAGCCGGATCAGATCACCGGCTGAAAACCGTGTCCTTCTCCCGCTTGCGGGAGAAGGACAGCGCCGACGACGCGTCCCTCCGACAGCCTGATCCGCCCCGACGCGACGCCATCGAGCGCGTCCGGATAGATCCGATGCTCCTCGACGAGCACCCGCGCCGCGAGGGCCTCCGGCGTGTCGTCATCGAGCACCGGCACCGCCGCCTGCGCGATGATCGGGCCGGCATCGACCTCCGGCACCACGTAATGCACCGTGCAGCCGTGCAGCTTCACCCCGGCCGCGATGGCCCGCGCATGGGTGTCGAGTCCGCGGAACGAGGGCAGCAGCGAAGGATGGACGTTGATCATCCGCCCCGACCAGCGCTCGACGAATCCTGGCGTCAGCAGGCGCATGAAGCCGGCTAGGCAGATGAGATCGATGCCGCGTGCGTCGAGCGCCGCTTGAATGGCCTGGTCGAAGGCGTCACGGTTCGGGAAGCCGCGATGCGGCAGCGCGAGCGTCGCGAGATCTTGTTGCGCGGCCCAGTCGAGGCCGGGCGCCCGCGGATCGTTCGACAGGACGAGGGCGATCTCGGCCGGAAAATCGGAGCGTCGGGTTGCGGCGACGAGCGCCTGCATGTTCGAGCCGCGGCCCGAGATGAAGATCGCCGTCCGGCGGGGCCGGTCCGTCAAAGCCTCAGCGCCCGGCGGATCGTGACGCGCTCGGCGGCGCGCGCCTCGACCACCTCGCCAATGCGAACCGGCGTTTCGCCAAGACTTTCGAAGAGCGCGGTGAGCATGTTCGCCTGAGCGGCCGGGACGAAGACCGCCATGCCGATCCCGCAATTAAAGGTGCGGGCCATCTCGTGAGGTGCGATGCCGCCGCCTTCGGCGAGCCAGCGGAACACCGGATGTACCGCGACCCGGTCGAGATCGAGCACGCAGCCGAGGCTTTCGGGCAGCACGCGCGGAAGGTTGTCGATGAAACCGCCCCCGGTGATATGAGCGAGCGCGCGGATCGCCTCCGTCCGGCGCAGCGCGGCGAGGATCGTCTTGACGTAGATCCGGGTCGGGATGAGGAGTGCCTCGCCGAGCGTCGTATCTGCGACGAACGGGGCAGGGCTCGCCCAGTCGAGACCGGTGCGCTCCACGATGCGGCGCACCAGGGAAAAGCCGTTCGAATGGACCCCAGAGGAGGGCAGGCCGAGGATGACATCGCCTGCCTCGACCGGGCGTGGCAGGAGATGCCCGCGCTCGACCGCCCCCACCGCGAAACCAGCGAGGTCGTAGGATTTTCCGGCATAGATCCCCGGCATTTCCGCCGTTTCTCCCCCGACAAGGGCGCAGCCGGCCTGGCGGCAGCCTTCCGCGATCCCTGCCACTATCTCGGCCGCGACCTCGGGCTCGAGCTTGCCCGTCGCGTAATAGTCGAGGAAGAACAAGGGCTCGGCGCCCTGCACCACGAGGTCGTTGACGCACATGGCGACGAGGTCGACGCCGATCGTGCCGTTGCGACCCGTCTCGTAGGCGATCCTGACCTTGGTGCCGACCCCGTCGTTGGCCGCCACCAGGATCGGATCCCTGAAGCCGGCGGCCTTGAGATCGAACAGGCCGCCGAAACCGCCGATCTCGGCGTCGGCGCCGGGCCGACGGGTCGAACGCACGTCGGTTCGGATCAGGTCGACGGTGCGGTTGCCGGCGTCGATGTCGACGCCCGCATCCGCGTAGGTCAGTCCGGATTTGTCGCTCGTCATGAGGATCGGATGGTTCGGCCCGGGGTGGGTCGTGTCATAGTCGGCAATGGCGTGCCGAGTCGACAGGCAAGGTCGCGGCCAAGGTCGCGGCCGAGGTCGCGGCATTGACGCTGGCTTGCGCCGCCGCTTATCTCAAGCCATGGCTCCGGCATCCGACCGATCGATTGGACTTTGCGTGCGCGCCGGGCTCGGGGAGCACGGCACGCCATGAGCTTGCAACGCCAGATCCTCATCTGGGCGGTGGTGCTCTGCGTCTTCGTCTACATTCTCTATGCGCTCTCGGGCGTTCTCCTGCCTTTCGTGGCCGGGATGACCATCGGCTACCTGCTCGATCCCCTGGCCAACTGGCTCGAGCGATGGAGACTGAGCCGTCTCGGCGCGACGGCGCTGATCCTGGGCCTCTTCGTCATCCTGCTCTTGGTGCTGCTGGTGGTCTTCGTGCCGATCCTGGCCCACCAGTTCACCGCCTTCCTGCTCAACCTGCCGGTCATCGCAGCGCGCCTTCAGGCGCTGGCGGTGGAGGAAATCGTCAAGCTCGCCGACCGCTACGGGGGCGAGACGCTCAAGGCCTTCGGGCTCACCGCCGGCCTCACCCAGACCGAGGTGCAGAGTTCCGTCAATTCCTTCGTCGGCCAATGGTCGAACTATCTCGTCGCCTTCCTCAACCAGCTCTGGTCGGGCAGCCGGGCGCTGTTCGGCGTGTTCTCCCTTTTGATCGTCACGCCAGTCGTCGCCTTCTACATCCTGCTCGACTGGAAGCGCATGGTGGCGGCGATCGACGGCTGGATCCCGCTGCCGCACCGCGAGAGCGTGCGCTCGATCGCGCGTGACATCGATGCGGCGCTGGCGGGATTCGTGCGCGGACAGTCGCTGGTCAGCCTGTTCCTCGGCCTGTGGTATTCGATCGGGCTCACGCTGGTGGGACTCAATTTCGGCTTCCTCATCGGTATCTCGGGCGGCGTCCTGAGTTTCGTCCCCTATATCGGCTCACTCGTCGTCCTGCTCGTCGCCACGGCGGTCGCCGTCGTCCAGGGCTGGCCCGACTGGACGCTGATCGCCGAGACTATCGCCGTGGTGGTGGCGGGCCAGTTCCTCGAGGGCAATGTGCTCTCGCCGAGCCTCGTCGGCGCCTCGATCGGCCTGCACCCCGTCTGGCTGATGTTCGCCCTCGTGGCCTTTTCGACTATCTTCGGCTTCACTGGGCTCCTGGTCGCGGTCCCGCTGTCGGCGGCGGCGGGCGTGCTGTCCCGCTTCGCCTTGCGCAAATATCTGTTGAGTTCGCTCTATACGGGCGATCCCAGGACCGCCCTCACAGACGGCCACACGTGACCCAGCTTCCCTTGGGCCTTGCGCTTCCGCCGCGTTACGGGTCGGCCGACTTCCTGGTGTCGCCCTCTAACGCGGCGGCCCACGCGGCGATCGAGCGATGGCCCGACTGGCCGGATCCTGTGCTGATCGTCGTGGGGCCGGCCGGATCGGGAAAGACTCACCTGTCGCATCTTTGGACCGCGCGGGCCGGAGCGGGCCGTCTCGGATGCGCCGATCTCGTCGATCTCCGGCCCGAAAT
Source organism: Lichenihabitans sp. (assembly GCA_965277115.1). Taxonomy (GTDB): domain Bacteria; phylum Pseudomonadota; class Alphaproteobacteria; order Rhizobiales; family Beijerinckiaceae; genus Lichenihabitans. Next base: position 340,573 of record CBDIBY010000011.1, read on the forward strand.
CGCGGCGGGCCATGGCGTCATCGACGGGGCCGACGATCTTGCGCTGCCCGAAGCCGAGTTCTTCCATCTCCTCAACCTGATCCGCGAGCGTCGCGCCTCGCTGCTGATCACGGCGCGGAAGCCGCCCGACCGCTGGTCTCTCAAGACCCCGGACCTCCTGTCGCGGCTCCGCCTCGCGCCGAGCATCGAGATCGAGGCGCCCGACGAGGCGCTGGTGCGGGCGGTGCTGGTGAAGCTCTTCGCCGACCGGCAGTTGCGGGTCGATGCGATGCTCATCGATTATCTAGCACTGCGGCTCGACCGTTCGCTCGGCGCCGTCGGAGAGATCGTGGCGACGCTCGACGCGGCCGGCCTGTCGAGCGGGCGCCGCATCTCCCGCGCGCTTGCGGCGAGCCTCCTCGGCGATCTGCATTTCGATGCCGAATAGCTACCCCAGGGCTGGCGGCTCCCTGTCGGCTCGAACCCGACGGATCGCCGGCCGGGCCGGGTTCTGCTAGAGTCCGGCGCATGCCGTGCGGTCATGCTGATGACATGTGCATCCCCGATCCTGCGGACAGGTCGAGCCACGGTGCGCCTCGGCGGCGGCGGGCCCGGGCGACGCGAAGGAGACGGATCGGATGAATTTCGTGGCGGAGACCCTGCCGGACGAGGCGGTTCCTTCCCCTCTGCCGACGCGTTCGCCTCTCTTCGACGAGCCCGGCCGCTTCATCAACCGGGAACTGTCGTGGCTCGAATTCAACGGGCGCGTTCTCGAAGAAGCCTCGAATCGCAACCATCCGCTGCTCGAACAGCTCCGGTTCCTGTCGATCTCCGCTCACAACCTCGACGAATTCTTCATGGTCCGGGTCGCCGGGCTCTACGGGCAGGTGCGCTCGGGCGTGACCACGCTCTCGCAGGACGGCCTGTCGCCGGCCGAGCAGATGGCCCAGATCCAGGAGAAATCGAAGAGCCTGGTGGCGGCCCAGCAGAGCCGCTGGACGGCGCTGCGCGAGGATCTCGCCTCCGCCAAGATCATCCTCGTCGAGCCAGTGGAGCTTGGCAAGGCGGAGCGCGAATGGCTGCAGGACCATTTCCTGCTTCACATCTTCCCGATCCTGACCCCGCTCGCCATCGACCCCGCTCACCCCTTTCCTTTCATTCCCAACCTTGGCTTCACCATGGCGCTGGAGCTCAAGCGCGCTCACGACGGCCGCCTGCTCCATGCCCTGATCCGCATTCCGAGCCGGATCGAACGGTTCATCCGCATGCCCGACCAGCTCGTCCCCGGTGCCGCTCGCTTCGTCGCCGTCGAGACGCTGATCGGCCTGTTCATCGGCCGGCTCTTTCCCGGCTACGAGGTGAAAGGGCAAGGGCTCTTCCGCGTCATCCGCGACAGCGACCTCGAAGTGGAGGAAGAGGCCGAAGACCTCGTGCTGTTCTTCGAAAGTGCATTGAAGCGGCGCCGCCGCGGCTCGGTGATCCGGCTCGAAATCGATGCCTTCATGCCCGAGGCGCTGCGGCTGCTTATCGCCGACGAGCTCGACACGGCGGCCGATCAGAGCTTCCTCATCGATGGCATGCTGGCTCTGAACGATCTGTCGGAACTCGTCGGCATCGATCGGCCGGACCTCAAGTTCAAGCCCTACAATGCCCGTTTCCCCGAGCGCGTCCGCGACAATGGCGGCGACTGTTTCGCCGCCATCCGGCAGAAAGACCTCGTCGTCCACCACCCTTACGAGTCATTCGACGTCGTGGTGCAGTTCATCACCCAGGCGGCGCACGACCCGAACGTCGCGGCGATCAAGCAGACGCTCTACCGGACCTCGAAGGATAGCCCCATCGTGCGCGCCTTGATCGAGGCGGCGGAGGCCGGCAAGTCGGTGACAGCGCTGGTGGAACTCAAGGCGCGCTTCGACGAGGAGGCCAATATCCGCTGGGCACGCGACCTCGAGCGCGCCGGCGTGCAGGTTGTCTTCGGTTTCATCGAGCTCAAGACCCACGCCAAGCTGTCCATGGTGGTGCGCCGCGAGGGCGGCAATCTCGTCACCTACTGCCATGTGGGCACAGGCAACTACCATCCGCAGACCGCCCGCATCTATACCGACCTGTCCTTCTTCACGGTCGACCCGGCCGTGGCGCGGGACGTGGCGCGCATCTTCAATTTCATCACCGGCTATGCGGAGCCCGCCGGGCTCGAACGCATGGCGGTCTCCCCGATGACGCTGAAGGCGCGGCTCATCCAGCACATCGAGGAGGAGATCGGCTTCGCCAAGACCGGCAAGCCTTCGGGGATCTGGGGCAAGTGCAATGCCCTCGTCGACCCCGAGATCATCGATGCGCTCTACCGGGCGAGCGAGGCCGGCGTTCCCGTCGACCTCGTGGTGCGGGGCATCTGCTGCTTGAGGCCCGGCGTGCCGGGCCTGTCGGATAATATCCGTGTCCGCTCCATCGTCGGCCGCTTCCTCGAGCATGCCCGCATCTACGTCTTCGGCGGCGGCCACGGGCTGCCGCATGCGAAGGCGCGGGTCTATATCTCGTCGGCCGACCTGATGCCGCGCAACCTCGACCGGCGCGTCGAGGCGCTGCTGCCGATCACCAATCCGACCGTGCATGACCAGGTCCTGAACCAGATCATGATTGCCAATCTGATCGACAACCAGCAGAGCTATCGGGTACTGCCGGACGGTGGCAGCGAGAGGATCGTGGCGCTTCGAGGCCAGGAACCCTTCAATGCCCACAATTACTTCATGACCAATCCGAGCCTCTCGGGACGTGGAAAGTCACTGCGTGAATCGAGCCCAAAGACACTCCTCAAGCGATTGGAAGCACGCTGAAGCACCGGTCGCCGCGATGCCGGCGGAGGCCGATACTCGGCATGAGGCGCCGGTCGCCATCGTCGACATCGGCTCGAATTCGGTTCGGCTCGTCGCCTACGAAGGTCTGAACCGCGCGCTGACACCGACCTTCAACGAAAAGGTGCTTTGCGGCCTCGGCAAGGGGGTCGCCACCACCGGGCTCCTGGCGCCCGAGGCGATCGATCGTGCGCTGGCGGCGCTCCGCTGCTTCAACATACTGTGCCGGAACATGGGCATCACCGATGTCAATGTCGTCGCCACCGCCGCCACGCGCGACGCCAGGAACGGCGCCGAGTTCCTGCGCAATGCCGAGGCCGCGATCGGCACCGATATCCGGCTGATCGGCGGCCAGCGCGAGGCGGAGCTTTCGGCGCTCGGTGTCGCCTCGTCGTTCCACCGGGCGGATGGTGTTGTCGGCGACATGGGCGGCGGCTCGCTCGAACTCATCGACGTCAAGCGAATGAAGTTCGGCCGCGGCGTGTCCCTGCCGCTCGGCGGCCTGGCGCTCGCCGACATGTCGAAAAATTCGCCGAAACGCGCGCAGAAGATCGCGCGTGAGGCGATTGCCAAAGCGATGCCGGTCAAGACGCTGAACGGCCGCACCTTCTACGCGGTCGGCGGAACCTGGCGGGCGCTCGCCAAGCTGCACATGCGGCAGCGCAACTATCCGCTCAACGTCATGCACGGCTATGTGATTCCGGCGGCCGAGGCGGGAGCCTTCGCCTCTCTGGTCGAGCGGGTCGACGCCGAGTCGCTGAGCTCGATCGCCGCGGTCTCCTCGGCCCGGCGACCGCTCCTATCCTTCGGCGCCGTAGTGCTCGACGAACTGATTCGCCAGGGCAAGCCGCGCGAGATCGTGATTTCCGCACAGGGCGTACGCGAGGGCCTTCTGTTCGAGCGCCTCGACACGCTCCAGCGCGCCGAGGACCCGTTGCTGGCGGCGGCGCGGCGCCTCAACCTCCTCCAGTCGCGCAGCCCCGGCCACGGCATCGACCTCGGCCATTGGACGGATGCGTTCATGAAATCGACGCAGTTCGAGGAGACGGGCGAGGACAAGCGGATGCGCCGTGCCGCCTGCCTCCTCGCCGATATCGCCTGGCGAGCCCATCCCGACTACCGCAGCGACCAGGCGCTGAACATGATCGCCAACGGCACCTTCGTCGGCGTCGATCATCCCGGGCGCGGCTATCTAGCGCTTGCCGTCACCTACCGTCACATCGGCATGGACGAAGACGTGAGCCCGCAACTGCGGGCGCTCGTCTCCCCGCGCCTGCTCGACCGCGCCCGCATTCTCGGCGCCGCCATGCGTGTCGCCTATCTGATCTCCGCCGCGATGGCCGACGTGCTGCCGCGCACCAGCCTGCGCTGCGTCAAGATGCGGCTCGTGCTCACGTTGCCGCCCGATCTCGCCGATCTCGCCAGCGAGCGCCTGCTGTCACGCTTGAAGCAACTGGCGAAACTCATTGGTCGCGAAGGGGAATTACGGATAACGCCGGTGCTTGATTCGGTGTGAACTGGGTCAGGCGGCGGGTGCGTCGCCGTCCTGCCATTCGAGCGCGATGACCCTGCCGCGTTCGAGCGTCAGCGCCAGCCGGCCGTGCTTGAGTTCCAGGGCCTTGCTGCCGAAGAGCTTATGCCGCCAGCCGGCGAGCGCCGGCACCCGTGCCTCGTCGCTCGCCGCGATCGCCTCGAGGTCGTCGACGGTGGCGATCAGCTTGGGCGCGACGCTCTGCGCCTCGGCGACCTGGCGCAGCAGCACTTTCAGCAGTTCCACCGTGGCGCCGCCGCCGTTGCGGCGCTCCTTCTCGATGCGCGGCAAGGTCTTGGGGTCGCGGGCGAGGCCGCGTTCGACCGCCGCCAGGATGTCGACGCCGGTGCGCGACCGCTCGATGCCGCGCGGCACCGCCCGCATGTCGCCGAGCGCCTCCGGCGTGCGCGGCGCTGCCATCGCCAGTTCTAGCAAGGCGTCGTCCTTGAGGATGCGAGAGCGCGGCACGTCGCGCGTCTGCGCTTCGCTCTCGCGCCAGGCGGCAAGTTCCATCAGCACCGCCATGTCGCGCGGGCGCCGCATCTTGCCGCGGAACCGCTCCCAGGCTCTCTCCGGATGCTGCTCGTAAGTCGACGACGAGGTCAGGGTGGCCATTTCGTCGCCGAGCCAGTCGAGCCGCCCGGAGGCTTCGAGCTGGGCCTTGAGTTTCCGGTAGACGTCGCGCAGAAACGTGACGTCCGCGAGCGCGTAGGCCGTCTGCGCCTCGGAGAGCGGACGACGCGCCCAGTCGGTGAAGCGCGAGGACTTGTCGATGGACTTTCCGCACAAAGCCTGGACGAGTTCGCCATAGGCGACCTGGTCACCGAAGCCGCAGACCATGGCGGCGACCTGGGTATCGAACAATGGTTCGGGTAGCGTGCCGGAAAGCTTCCAGACGATTTCGAGATCCTGGCGGGCCGCGTGGAACACCTTGACGACATTGCGGTTGGCCATGAGGTCGAGGAAGGGTGCGAGGTCGAGATCTGGCGCGAGCGCGTCGACCACGACGGCCTCCTCCTCTGAGGCGAGCTGCAGGACGCAGAGTTTCGGCCAGAAGGTCGTCTCCCGCAGAAATTCCGTGTCGACGGTGACGAAAGCATGCGTGGCAAGGCGCCGGCACAGGGCGGCAAGCTCGGCGGTGGTCGAGAGAATGGTCATGTGCATCCATAGCCGATAGGCTTCCGATGTGCGAGCGGTCGCGGCGGCGCCTGTGCTTGACAAGCGCCGCGGCCGCATGCCCATCTCCGCGCCTCGCGCGGCCGGGCTTGACGCCCGCCCCGACATCGAGGCCCCGAGAGACCATCATGCACCGCTACCGTTCGCACACCTGCGGCGCCCTGAGCGACGCCGAGATCGGCGAGACCGTTCGCCTGGCGGGCTGGTGCAACCGGATCCGCGACCACGGCGGCGTATTGTTCATCGACCTGCGCGACCATTACGGCCTGACGCAATGCGTGGTCGATCCCGATTCCCCCGCCTTCCGCGAGGCCGAGGCGCTGCGCTCGGAATGGGTGGTGCGCGTCGAAGGACCGGTGCGCCGTCGCCCGGCCGGCACGGAGAACCCCGACATGCCGACCGGCCAGATCGAGGTCTACGTCCGGTCGATCGAGGTGCTGAGCCCGGCGCTCGAACTGCCGCTGCCGGTCGCGACCGACCAGGAGTACCCGGAAGAGACGCGGCTCAAGTACCGCTTCCTCGACCTCCGGCGCGAGCGGCTGCACAAGAACATCATGCTGCGCTCCAGGGTCATCGACTCGCTGCGCACCCGCATGAAGGGTCAGGGTTTCACCGAGTTCCAGACGCCGATCCTGACCGCCTCCTCGCCCGAAGGCGCGCGCGATTACCTCGTGCCCTCGCGCGTTCATCCGGGCAAGTTCTACGCGCTGCCGCAGGCGCCGCAGCAGTTCAAGCAGCTGATCATGGTGGCGGGCTTCGACCGCTATTTCCAGATCGCGCCCTGTTTCCGCGACGAGGACGCCCGCGCCGACCGCTCCCCGGGCGAGTTCTACCAGCTCGACATCGAGATGAGCTTCGTCACCCAGGAGGACGTCTTCGCCACCGTCGAGCCGGTGCTGCGCGGCCTCTTCGAGGAGTTCGGCCAAGGCCGGCCGGTGACCCAGAAATTTCCGATGATCCCCTATCGCGAGTCGATGCTCAAATACGGCAACGACAAGCCGGATCTGCGCAACCCGCTCGTCATCGCTGACGTGACGGCGGAATTCGCCGCCGAGGCCGTCAGCTTCAAGGCCTTCAAGAGCGTGATCGGCAACGGCGGGGTGGTGCGCGCCGTTCCGGCGCCCGGCGCGGCGGCGCAGCCGCGCAGCTTCTTCGACAAGTTGAACGATTGGGCCAGGAGCGAGGGCGCGGCGGGCCTAGGGTACATCATCCTCGACAGCGAGGCCGGCGGGGTGGTTGGCCGCGGACCGATCGCCAAGTTCATCCCGGCCGAGGTGCTCGGCGCCATCGCCGCCAAGGCCAAGGCCGGGCCTGGCGACGCGGTTTTTTTCGCCTGCGATACCGAAGCCAAGGCAGCGAAGCTCGCCGGCCTCGCCCGCACCCGCATCGGGCGCGAGCTAAAGCTCATCAACGAAGGCGTCTTTGAGCTCTGCTGGATCGTCGACTTCCCGATGTACGAATATAACGAGGACGAGAAGAAGATAGACTTCTCGCATAACCCCTTCTCTATGCCGCAAGGGGGGCTCGAGGCGCTGGAAACCAGGGACCCGCTCGACATCCTGGCCTATCAGTACGACATCGTCTGCAACGGCGTGGAGCTGTCGTCGGGCGCGATCCGCAACCACCGGCCCGACATCATGCGCAAGGCCTTCGCCATCGCCGGCCATTCGGCGGAGGTGCTCGAGGAGCGGTTCGGCGGCATGTATCGCGCCTTCCAGTATGGCGCGCCGCCGCATGGCGGGATCGCGCCCGGCGTCGACCGCATCGTAATGCTGCTGGCCGGGGAGGAGAACCTGCGCGAGATCGTGCTCTTCCCGATGAACCAGCGCGCCGAGGATCTGCTGATGGGCGCACCCTCGGAGGCGAGCGCGAAGCAATTGCGCGAGCTGCACATCCGCTTGAACCTGCCCGCATGACGGCGACGGGCGGCGTGCAGACAGTGATCTGCATCCGCTGGGGCACCGTCTACGGAGCCGACTACGTCAACCGGCTCCATCGGGCGGTGATGCGCAACGTCGTGCGACCGACCCGTTTCATCGCCTTCACCGACCCGGTCGATGGGCTCGATGCCGGCATCGACACGCGGCCGATTCCGCCGATTCGCCTGCCCGAGGGCCTCAAGCCAGGCCCCTGGCGCAAGCTGGCGCTCTGGGCGGCGGACCTCGGCGGCGTCGACGGCCAGGTGCTGTTCCTCGACCTCGACATCCTGGTGACGAGCAGCCTCGACCCGCTGTTCGACCACGACCCCGGCAAGCTCGTGCTGGTCCGCAACCCTACGCAAGGGCGGCGCGAGGGGATCGGCAATTCCTCCGTGATGCGCTTCCGGGCGGGTTCGGCACCCCATCTCCTGCGCGACTTCGAGGCCGATGCCGTCGCGATGTCGCACCACTTCGACAACGAGCAGATCTACGTCACGCGCGAATCGGGGCTGCCGACGGCCTTCTGGCCCAAGGAATGGTGCCCGAGCTTCAAGCACCATCTGCTCAAGCCCTGGCCGCTCTACCTGTTCAGCCCGCCCGAGTTGCCGCCCGAAGCGCGGATCGTCGTCTTCACCGGCCATCCACGTCCCGACGAGGCGCTGCGCGGTGTCTGGCCGACGCGCTGGTACAAGAAATTCTATCGCGCCACGCCGCCCGTCGCCTGGGTCGGTGAGCACTGGCGCTGACAAAAACCCCTATTGGTTCGCGACGGCGTCGATGTCCACTTTGTCGAGGAGGCTTTTCGGATCGTCGACGGCGGCAATGTCGCCGAAGCTCAGGTCTTGCGGCGCCTTGATGGTCAGCGTGAACGATTTGGGCTTGGCGATGAAAAGCCCGATTGCCTTGTTGATGCGCTCGGCCGTCGGCGTTGCCCCAAGCGCCTGAATCACGGCGGCCTGTGCCTGCCCCTGCATCTCGGCCTTGAACACGGGCACGCTCAGATGACTGCCGGCGGCGAGGATCGGCAGGATTTTTTCGACGAGCCCGGCATTGGTCAGGACGACCGTGAAGCCGCGAAGCGTGATCCGGTCCATGGCTTGCTTGACCTGATCGGGATCGGTCGCGACGTTCATCAAGTCCGCCGGGACCTTGCCGAACTGACCGCCGAGCTTCACGGCCGCGAGGTTCTTGGCGTCGAACGACAGCGTGTCGAGCGTCGCGTCCTCCGTGTTCCCGTCATAGGTGAGGGCATAATCCGCGTTGAGGTCGACGTCGCTGAAGCCCGCGTCGGCCGCTTGCCGCATCGTCGGGGACGCGGCGCTCGGCGAAATGGCAAAGATCACCTGCGCATGCGCGTTGGTTCCGATGCTCGCAGTATCCGGTTTCCGGATGACCGTCATGCTTGCGGCCGGAAAATCCACGACGATGCTGTTGCCCCCGGGCGCATTGCCGGAGCCGTCCTTGCTCGGCACATCGACGTGCAGCGCCGTCATCGAGGTCGTGTCGAACGAGGGGCGCATCATCTTGAGCGCCTCGGTATGCATGTCGACATGATCCGAACCACGTAGATCGGACAGCATCGCATCGACCAAAGCGCTTTGGTCATAGCCATCGACGCCGTAGTGCGCCAACGTAACGTTTGCGTCCTTGGTATGCAGGGCGAAGCCATCGAGACCGAACGACGCCAGCTTGATCATCGCGAACCCGGACAGCCCGAGGTGATCGAGTTTCGCATCGACGGGGCCGTCCTCGTCGCCCTGAAAGGCGAAATCACGGACCTCGAAACCATCGAGCGTGAAGCTTTTCGTCGCGTCGAGCGCGACGTCGATCAGCGCCTGTTTTTGTTCCGGTGTCCGGGCGTCTTTCGGGAGGTCGGCGATGCGAGCGATCTCGGAGAAGGGACGCAACGGCGGCCGCGCCTTCGCTCCGGTGCTCGAAATCCTGCCAAGCGTCATGAGCGAATTCGCATCTTTGATCTTGAACCCGTCGATCGAGATGCTGCCGTAGACCGTCGCCAGCGGCAACTCCTCATCGGACCGGGTTCCTGTGGCGATCATGAGACCGAGCGGCAGGTCGACGGCGGTGGCCGCGATCGGGCCGGATTCGACGATCGTCGGCGGCTTGTCCACAGCAGCCGATGAGAGGGACATCCCGCTCGCCGCCAGCGTGCCGATCTTGCCCGCCACGATATCGGTGAGGACGACGTCGTGGAACGTCAGCCGCTCGGGTGTTTTTGCGGGATCCTCGTTCGTCTGAAGGATCGACACATCCGGCGCCGTGAGCGTCTTGGCCGTCAGCTTGGCCAAACGCTCCTCGCTCGACATGGGCTTGGACGAATCGAAGATCGCGGCAAGGCTGCCGGCGTCGAGGCTCGTGCCGTGGGCCTCGATATGCGGGATCAGGATGGCGCTCTTGCCGGTCGCGATGCGAATGTTGTCGGCCGAGACCGTATTATCCTGAGCCCAGGCGGGTGCCACGAGGTCGGAGATCGTGCCGTGCCGATAGGGAAGCACGAGCCGCCCGAGCGTAATCGTTGCGCCGCGTGCCGGCAGGGCGAGGTCCTCGACGACGATCCGGCTCCGTCCAGCATCGAGTCGCACGCCGCCATGGGTCGATCGCGGGAAGGTCTGTGCCAGAACGGCGTCGATCCGCCGTTCGGTCAGATGGTCCTGCGCCTGCTGCAGGATTGCCGGAGCCGCCAAAGTGCCCGCGGCAATACAGACGATGACGATCACACGTCCCGATAAATCCCGCCGTTTCACATTCCCCTCCCGTCGCAGGTCTCGGCAACCGCGCCCCCACGCAAGGGATCATGGATCGGGCCGATAACGCAAGCTTGACGGGTGTCAGGCCGCGGGGTCCAGCTCGAGCCGCGCCAAGGCTTGCATGACTTCGGCACGGCGCGGCATGGGGTCGACGGCACCGTAGCCGCGCGTCGAGAGCGCCGCCGCCACATTGGCGTAGAGCCCGGCAGCAAAGGGGTCGCTCGTCCGGAGAAACTCTGCCAGGAAGGCCCCGTCGAACGTGTCGCCGGCGCCGGTCGCGTCGACCGCCTCGACGCGGATCGGCAGGAAGCGGCGGCGCTCTTGCGCCGTGGCGATGAGGCAGCCCTCGCTGCCCAGCTTCAGCGCCACGATGCGGGCGCCGAAGCCGAGATAGCGGTCGGCGATGACGTCCGGGTCCTCGACGCCGACCAGGAGTCTCGCGTCGTCGAGGCCGGGCAGGGCGATGTCGATATTGGTCATGGCCTCGTGGATCACCGCGCGGGCGCGGGCGACCGGCCAGAGTTTCAGGCGGATGTTGGTATCATAGGAGAGCATGACGCCCGCGGCGCGCGCCAGCGCCAAAGCCTCGAATACGCCGTCGGCGGCCCGCGCCGAGATCGCCTGGCTGATGCCCGACACATGCAGGATCTTGGCTGCCCTGAGCGCCTCGCACGGCAGGTCTTCGGCGCCGAAGAGGCTCGCCGCCGACCCCTCGCGCCGATAGGAGAAACTGTGTCCGGCCTCGGTATGAGACACGAAATAGAGGCCTGTCGGGGCGGTGGGATGGACACGCACGGTTGCGGCATCCACCCCTTCGCGCCGCCAGAGATCGATGAGCGCCTGCCCGAACTCGTCGGCGCCGACGGCCGTCGCCATGCCGGTCGAGGCGCCCTGCCTGGCGGCGGCCACCATGGCGTTCGAGACGTCGCCGCCGCAGCCCAGGACGAAATGGCTTTCGCCCCTGGGGCGATTCAGTTCGATCAGCGGCTCGCCGAGCGCGATGATGTCGGGCATGCGAGGAACGACCTCCAGATCGGGCAGGCTATGCCAAAAGGTGCGGCGCCGTCGCCGCCCTTTCGATCTTTGCCGCCAAACACTTCAGCTTGACAAGGCTCTGGAGCCGTTCAAATCTTGACCGATCGGTCAGGTTTGAACCGAGGCGTGGAGGACGGCATGGCGACGACAACGACGGAGGGCGTCGCGGCGGGACGGCTCACGCCGCAGGATTATGCCCGGAACTTCACCGATCTGACGCCGCCGCTCACCCGGCACGAGGCCTTCGTCGAGGCGGAGCGCTGCTATTTCTGCTACGACGCGCCCTGCCTGCAGGCCTGCCCGACCTCGATCGACATTCCGCTGTTCATCCGCCAGGTCGCCAAGGGCAACGACCTCGGCGCGGCGGAGACCATCCTCTCCGCCAATATCCTGGGCGGCATGTGCGCCCGCGTCTGCCCGACCGAGGAACTCTGCGAAGAGGCCTGCGTGCGCGAGGCGGAGGGCAAACCGGTACGAATCGGCTCGCTGCAACGGCACGCGACGGATGCCATGATGAACACCGGCCGGCAGCCCTTCAGCCGGGCGCCTGAGACCGGCAAGCGGGTGGCGGTCGTCGGCGCCGGCCCCGCCGGCCTGTCCTGCGCCCACCGCCTCGCTATGCTCGGCCATGCGGTAACGCTCTTCGACGCCCGCCCCAAGCTCGGCGGTCTCAACGAATATGGCATCGCGGCCTACAAGACGCCGGGCGATTTCGCCCAGTCCGAGGTTGATTTCATCCTGTCGATCGGCGGCATCGAGGTGAAGAGCGGCACGCGGCTCGGGGATGACGTCGACCTCGCCACGCTGCGCAAGGAGTATGACGCCGTCTTCCTCGGCCTCGGGCTCGGCGGCTTCAACGCGCTGCCCGGCATGCGCGACCAGGCGCATGTGATCGACGCCGTCGGCTTCATCGCGGCGCTTCGCCAGGCCAAGGACAAGGCCGAGGTGCCGGTCGGGCGCCGCGTCGTCGTAATCGGCGGCGGCATGACGGCGATCGATGCCGCCGTGCAGTCGCGCCGCCTCGGTGCGGAGGAAGTGACGCTGGCCTATCGACGTGGCGCCGAACACATGAAAGCGAGCCGCTGGGAGCAGGATCTGGCCCTGACCAACGGCGTCGTCATCCGGCACTGGATGAGCCCAAAAGGCTTCGAGGCCACGGGTGGCCGCGTCAGCGGCGTGAGGTTCGAGCACCGCGGCCCGAACGGTTCCGGGCAAGCCGAAGAGGTGACGGTTGCCGCCGATCTCGTGCTCTGCGCCATCGGCCAGACCTTCCTTGACGCGCCGATCGGGCCTGGGAGCCTGGACCTCGATGGCGGCCGGCTTAAGGTCGATGCCGAGCGCCGCACGACCCTGCCAGACGTCTGGGCGGGCGGCGACTGCATCGCGGGCGGAGACGACCTGACCGTCAGCGCCGTCGAGGACGGCAAGCAGGCCGCACTCGCCATCGACCGAACATTTTGTGCGTCCAACGCCATGGCAGGAGCCGCCTGATGGCCGACCTCTCCACCAGTTTCCTCGGGATCAAGTCGCCGAACCCGTTCTGGCTCGCCTCGGCGCCGCCGACCGACCGCAAGACCAATGTCGTGCGCGCCTTCAAGGCCGGATGGGGCGGCGTCGTGTGGAAGACGCTTGGCGAGGATGGGCCGCCGATCGTCAACGTCTCGGGGCCGCGCTACGGCGCCATTCATGGACCCGACCGACGCCTCATCGGTTTCAACAACATCGAGCTCATCACCGACCGGCCGCTGGAGATCAACCTCCGGGAGATCGCCGAGGTCAAGAAACTCTATCCCGACCGGGCCATCGTGACATCCATCATGGTGCCCTGCGAGGAGGAGAGCTGGAAGGCCATCCTGCCGCGCGTGGAGGCCACCGGCTGCGACGGCATCGAACTCAATTTCGGCTGCCCGCACGGCATGAGCGAGCGCGGCATGGGGTCGGCGGTGGGGCAGGTGCCCGAATATATCGAGATGGTGGCGCGCTGGTGCAAAACTTACACGCGCCTGCCGGTCATCGTGAAACTGACGCCCAACGTCACCGACATTCGCCCGCCGGCCCGGGCCGCCAAGGCGGGCGGGGCCGATGCCGTCTCGCTGATCAACACGATCAATTCGATCATGTCGGTCGACCTCGACCGCATGGCGCCGGCGCCCCATCTCGACGGCAAAGGCACGCATGGCGGCTATTGCGGGCCGGCGGTCAAGCCCATCGCGCTTTCGATGACTTCCGAGATCGCGCGCGACCCCGCGACGCGCGGTCTGCCGATCTCGGCCATCGGCGGCATCACCACCTGGCGCGACGCCGCCGAATTCATCGCCATGGGCGCCGGCACGGTGCAGGTCTGCACCGCCGCCATGACCTACGGCTTCAAGGTCGTCGAGGAGATGATCACCGGGCTCCAGGCCTGGATGGACCTCAAAGGCTATGCGTCGATCGACGATTTCCGCGGGCTCGCGATCCCCAACGTCACCGACTGGCAGTATCTCAACCTCAATTATGTGGTGAAGGCGCGGATCGACCAGGATCTCTGCATCAAATGCGGCCGCTGCCACATCGCCTGCGAGGACACTTCTCACCAGGCGATCACGGCCACCGTAGACGGCAAGCGCAAGTTCGTAGTGAAGGACGAGGAGTGCGTCGGCTGCAATCTTTGCGTCGAGATCTGCCCGGTCGAGAGCTGCATCACGCTCGTGCCGCAGCGGGAGGGCACGGATCCGCGCACCGGCGAGCCCTATGGCCAGCCCTATGCCAATTGGACCATGCACCCCAACAATCCGGCCGTGCTGAAGGCGGCGGAGTAGGCGCCTATGTCATGGATCGAGCGGCGCTCGGTCGCAAAACCCGCTCATCTCGGAAGGCGCCAAGCGGCCGTTCGGATCCAGTCTTAAGACTGAAATCGCACGTCGATGGATCCCGGATCTGCAGCGCAGAGCAGGCTGCGTAGACTTGCCAGCGCCGCGCCTTGTCCGGCAGGGCGGAGGTGGTGGGCGATGAGCCGTTGCGTCACTTCGCTTCTATGACGAAGTGGATCGTCTGCGCATTGCCGTTCGGATAAATATAGAGCAAATCCACAGTATCTTCGCCGAAGAAGTCCGGCGCGCTCTTGTAATGGGTTTCCATTCCCGGCACTTCCACCTCGTTGCAATGCTCATAGATGCGCGACGAGAAGGTCGTGAACAGCTTCTTGTAGACGAAGGTGACCTCGCCGTGCTGAGGCGGGGTGAGAATGCGGCTGAAGGTCTTGCCGGCGGTCGAGCAATCCGGGTTGGCGACGGCGCTGAGCGCGATCGTCGCCTCCTCGCCGCTCGGCACGAAGCGGATGACCTCCGAGGCCTTCGGAAGCCGGGCCGCCTCGTTTGGCGGAAGCTTGGGCGCCGGGGGCGCGGCCGGCGCCAGAGATGAGGCTGGCGCGGCAGGCACCCCAGGTGCTGTCGGGGAGGTCGCGTCGATCGGCGGGGGTGCCTCCGCCGCGAGAGCTGCCGTGCAGGACACCAGGACGGCGACGGCCAGGTGGGAAAGGCGCATGAAGATCGCTCCAGGTCGGAATTGTCTGCCGGCAGGTCTAAGCACGGCGGCATAACTAGCGCGTCAGGCGCGACTGCAAAGGTCCGCCACGCCGAGCGACCGGCGAATCGCCCTTAGCGGGGCGGCGGCGCGAAACCCAGGACCTCCCTCGTATAGGTCTCGACCACGAGGCTGAAGGGGGTACCGTCCGGCAAGGACAGGACGGCCTGGTGTTCGAGGAGGTAGGGCGGCATGGCGAGCGGGAGCGGCCGCGGTGGTGGCACCGCCGCTCCCGCTTCCCAACCCGGGGGCAGCGGCGACCAAAGCAGCTTCGCGGCGAGCGTATGGCGGGCGAAATGGAGGGCCTGCACGGCGCGGCCGAAGGCCACGTCCGTCTCGTCGAGCTGCCGGTTCATCGCGGGCGTCAGCCGCGCCGGCACGTACCAGTTGTCGGCTTCGGAAAGAATGCGCGCACCACAGCGCAGCCGTACCCGGCGGTAGCGGACCCGATCGGCGGCCTCGACCTCGAGGATGGAACGCTGCGCCGCACTCGGGGCCTTGTCGACGGCCTCGGCGCGTTCGGCGACGACCTTGGACGCGTCACCAAGGCCGTGACTTTCGCACCAGCGGTCGAGCGTCAGCGTGGCGCTGTCGTTGCTGAGCAGGTCGGCGTTGAGGGTCTCGAGCAGGGCCAGCACCTCGAGCCGGCCGGTGAAATCGTCCGGCCACGTCGGGACCGCAGTCTCGGCCTTCGCCGGGCACGCGCTCATCGCCAGCACCAGCGCCACGCCGGTGAAAAGCCGCGCACGGATCGTGCGAACCATGGTTCACCCCACGCAAGGACCATGTTACGGGACCCGCTCATGCCTCTCGACGGACCCTTCCAGCCGCTTCGGCTCGCTTTCGACCGCCGTGGCACTCGGCGCATTGGAACACGCTTTCGAGGCGGAAGATGCGCGTAGGATCATCGCCACGCGACAGATCATCGAGGCCCGAATCCCACCGCCGCGACGTCCGCCTAGCGCACGATGAGCCAGTATCAGAATGCCGCGCCAGCCTCGGCCCGTTCCCCCGTAACGACGTTGGCCGTGACCGCGCCGTCGAACGCCTCGATCTCCGCCCCGCGGTCTGCCGGAAACAGCGGGCCGTCGGGCAGGGGCTCGGGCCGCGGTTTCATCACCCGCAGGTCGATCGGCGCGCTCAATTGCTCGTTCGGCGTGATCCAGACGAAGGCGTCGATCTGACCGGTGACCGGCGATATCGGCTCCCAATGATCGGAGATGACGCCATCGGCGACCCAGGCCGGATCGCGCGGCGCCCGCGATGCGCGCTGCAGCCACTCGAACAGCGTCCCAGTCTCGCCATGTTCGGCCTCCTCGGCCTCCGCCATCAGCAGGCAGGCCTTCACGGTCGGCCGGGCATTGCCGTCGCCCTCGACGAGCGGCGCCATGGCCCGACGCGCGACGTCGAACTCCCGCGCCTCGAGCGCCGCCCGCGCGATTGCCATATGGCTCTCGGGATGATCCGGCACGATCCGCGCGAGCTTCTGCGCCCGTTCGAGCCGGTCGGCCGCGGCATCGCCCGGTCGCACGCCGACATAGGCGTCGGCGAGGTCCGGATGCGGCGTCGTCGCATAGGCGGTTTCGATCAGCTTGGTGGCGCGGCGGATGTCGCCCCTGCGGGCCAGGAGCCGACCGGCCAGCGCCGCCGCGGGCACCAGCGTCGGCTCGGCCCTCAGCGCGTCGCGCACGAGACCCAGCGCCTCGTCAGGGTCGCGATCGGCGATCTCTTGCGCCATGGCGGTGCTCAGCACGGCCTGCTGGCGTCCCGCCGTGGCACGGTCGATCGATCGGCCGGCCGCATTGCGCTCGACCGCGGCCAGCGCCCCGGCCCAGTCCTTGTGCTGCGCCCGGTATTGCAGCACGGCCTGACCGGCCCAGGGCAGGGTCGCCGTCTTCATCGCCTCGTCGGCGAAGTTGAAGGCGGCCTCCGAATCGCCGCGCCGTAAGGCCTCCATATGGAGGCCGCGCAGCGCCAGCGGTCGCGTCTCGGCATTGCCGAGCATTTCCGTGAAGGCGCGCTCCGCCGCCTCCCGGTCGCCCGACATCTGCGCCGCCTGCGCCCTGAGGAGCAGCGTCATCGGCTCATGCTTGAGGTAGCGGTCGGCGTCGTGCGCCGAGCGCGAGGCGGCGTCCCGATCGCCCGCTCCCACCGCCACCATGCCGCGCGACAAGGCCGCATAGCCGTGCTGCCGCCGCCGGTTGCGCGAGGCCAGCGACATCAGCGACGGCACGCGGAAGATGAAGCTCAGCAGGGACCAGAGCAGCGCCACGACCACGGCGGCAGCGATCAGGATCATCAGCGCCGTCAGCGTCGAGCCCTGGTATTCCCGCCCGCCGAAGGTCACCAGGACCATCCCCGGGTGATTGGCCAGCCACACCGTGCCAAGCGACAGCAGGACTACGATGGCGAAGTAGATCAGCACGCGTATCATCGGACGTCCATCCTCATCCTGTGCGGTTTGCGCCGGTCTTGGGCGGCGGCTGCGGACTCATCCCCCGGCCTTGCCGAGCATCGTTATGGCGCGCGACACGAGGGCCTGCGCCGCCGCGCCGGCATCGAGACGGGCCCGCGCAGTATCGGCCCAGGCCTGCGACGCCGCTCGCCCGGCCTCCGGCAGCTTCGCCCATTCAGCCAGCGCGTCGGCGAGGTCGCCGCGGTCGAGCGCGGCGTCGATACGCGCGGTCAGCGATGCCGGATCGTCACCGGTTGCCGCCGCGCCGACGGGGCGGATCTGCACAAGACCGCGGGCGCCTGCCGCGAACCGGTCGAGAACCGTGTCGCCCTTCGGCTGGGCGGCCTTGAGCACGTCGGGCTCGACGCCCGTCCACTGGGCCTTGAGCGTGTCGAGCGTCGGTGCGCCCTTGGCGGCGAGCGGACTCAGCGGCGCGAGGGCCGCATCGTCGACGCCGAGCGATTTCAGCGCATCCATTTCGGCGCCGAAGGGCTTGCCCTCCTCGAGCGCCCGCGCGACGGCCTGCGCTACCACCGCCAGAGGCGCGGCGCGGGCAGTGTCGCTGTCGCCGACGGCGCGCGCCTCTGTCACGCGGTCGCCGGCCTTGGGCGCCGACAGAATCGTCTCCAGGCCTGCCACCCGCTTGTCGAGCCCGGCAGTCGCCGCCTGGAGCGGCGCGATATCGACCTTCGGTAGGGCGGCGAGGGCGGCGCCGACCGCGGCACCGCGATGGTCGGCTTCGGTCAGGCGATGGTCGACGTCGTCGAGCCGCGCCTGAAGCGGCGCCAGATCGACCTTGGGAATGGACGTGACGTTGGCCTGGAGCGCGTCGACTCGTCCGGCGAGGTCGCCGAGCTTGGTGTCAAGCGCCGTGGGACCTGCCGTTTCCGGCGTCGCAGCGGCTGCCGGCGTTCCGGCCGGCAGGGCGGCGACACGCTTATCGAGACCGTCGACCTTGGCGGTCAGCGCCGACAGATCGGATGCGGAGGCTGCGGCCGCCGGCTGGGCGGCGGCGTTGGGCTCGGCGCTCGGCGGCGACGATGCGCCAGAGGCCGGCGCGGCGGGCGGCGACGCCGGCGCTTCGCCGACCTTCTGCTCCAGCGCCGCGATCCGGCCCGCATTACCCTGGGACTGATCGACGGCGGACCCGACCCTGCCACCGAGGCTCGCGACCGCGGTCTTCAACGCGGCGATCTCGCCGGCGAGGCTCGCGGTCTTGCCATCGAGAGCGGAGATCTGCGGGCCTTCCTGCGCCGGTTGCGGCCGCGCCTCCAGCGCCGCGACCTGGTCTTTCAGCTTGCCCACTTCGGTCGACAGCGCAGCGGACCCGGTTCGTAGTGGTTCCGTGTAGAGTAGCCCCGCGATTCCCGCCAGCAGAGCCAGGATGACGATGCCGAGCAGGAGCGGTACGGCGGGACGGCGCAAAGCCTCGGGCGGCACCGGGGTGTAGGGCGCGGCATCCGAACGGTCTTCGGCGAAGGATTCCCCGGCGGCGGTGGGTTCCGTCATCGCCGTTGCCGCCGATGTCTCCGTCACCTCTTCCGGCGTCGTCGACACGTCGGTCGGATGCGGCAGCGCCGCGTCTTCGGCCGGCGTCACCGTTTCATCGGCCGGCGTCGTCAAGCCGCCATCTGCCGGTGCTGCGGATGCGTCGGACGCCGGCTCCGTCTCGCGTGGATGAGGTTCGCCCTCGCTCTGGCCCGAAGCTCCGTGAGTCGTATGACCGAACAGCACCGGCTCGTCCGCGGCCCCGATCCCGGCCTCGGGGGGCGTCGAGGGAGAATCCGCGGCCGGTACGGGCGATGGCGTCTCGGGCAGGGATCCGGGTTCGGGCACGTCGGTCGCCGTCGCGTCGATGATCGGCGGCTCGCGGCGCTTGCGCTGGTTCCGGCGGAACGACTCGTTCGAGCCTCGATTTCCGTTGTCCGCCATCCCTGATCCTCTCTCGCCGATCCAGCGAACTTGTCGCGGTCAGGCTACAGATTGGCCCTTCTGCACCGTTGTCCAGCCCTGCCAGGCCCGCGCCGGCGCCGTGCAGGCCGTCCTGCTGTCTTCCCTTAGACCAGTCTCGCCGGCGATGGAATCATGTTGGGCGCTGATGGTCTCGCGACCCAACGAAGGGTGCAATCCCGGACCGAAACCTATCCCGAACGCCGACCGAGCGTCAAAGTCTCGCGGGCCGCTGGCAAGAACCACGCGAGCCCGAGGCCGACTCCGAGGCGCCGACGTCAGGGGGAACTTGCCGGCTGGCCGCCGATGCCGTCCGGGACCGGGGTCTGCGGTGCAGGCTTGGCCAGCAGCTGACGCTGCGCCGCGACCCGGGATTGCACGTCGTCGAGCTCGGCATGCGCCGTCCTGAGCCGCGCGTCGAGATCCGAGAGTTGCACCTTGCGCCGGACGATCTGGTCATCCTGTTGCGCAATCTGCTTGTGCAAATCGGCCAGCGCCGCCTGCTGCCGGCCGAGGCCTGCCTCGGCCGCCGTCCGCGCCGCGACCGCGGCGATGACTGCGCTGCCGAGGTCGGCGCTCCGCGTGGCGATCTGTTGGAGCGCCGCACGATCCTGGGCGAGCTTCGCTTGGGCGTCGTCGACGGCCCGCTGGGCTACGGCCTTCTGATCGCCGATCGCCTTCAACTGGTCCTGCGCCGCCTTCAATTGCCGGTTGACCGCGTCCCGCTCGCCGACCGTGGCCTGCTCCTGCTTCACCTGATCCGCGAGGCCGACGAGGAGCGTCCTTGTCCTGACCATGTCGTCATTGGCCTGCGCCGACTCCTGGCGCAGAGCTTCGGCGGATTGCCGGGCGGCGGCCACCTCGCCGGTCAGGCGGTCCCGCTCGACGGTGGCTTCCGCCACGGCTTTGGTGATCTGGTCACGCTGCGCCTCGATCCCGCTCAGCGCGTCGCGACGCGTGCCGATCTCCTTGTCGAGACCGCTCCGCTCGGTCTGAAGCGTATCGAGCTGCCGTTGTAGGGCGGCGATTTGGCTTTTCACGCCGACGAGCTCAGTGTTGGCCTGAGTCTGCTGCAGGCCGATAGTCTCGGCGGATTGCCGGGCCGTAGCCAGGTCGCCGGTCAGGCGATCTCTCTCGGCGGTGGCATCGGCGACGGTTTTGGTGATCTGGTCGTGCTGGGTCGTTAAGTCTTCGACCGCGCCGCGCAGATCGGCGACCTCTTTGTCGAGCGCCGCGCCCTCGGCCCGGCGCCGCGTGATCAGGTCGGCGATCTGGGCGGCCTGCTGCTTCAGCGCCTCGGCGCCCTGTTCGGCGGTAGCGTTGTCTGCCACGATCCGGTCGTGCTCGGTGGTGGCGACGGCACTGGCCCTTTCCGCCGCCTCGCGCTGCCTCGCGATCTCCGCCAGCATCTCCTTGGCCTTGGCGAGCTGGGCTTGCGCCTCGTCGCGGGTCCTGGCGCTGTCGGCCGCGGCGGTCCGGTCCGACGTCAGTTGCGCGGCGGCGCTCGACCGTTTGGCTTCGATGTCGGCCAGCGTGCCGGACGACGCCTGCTGCTTCTTGAGGCCGGCATCGAGGTCGGACGCCTGTTGCTGCAGCGCCGCGATCCTGGTCTGCTGCGTGGCGCGCTCCGCGCCATCCGAGGCCAGCGCCCAGACGAAGAGAACCCAGCCGACAGCGGCGAAGGCCGCAAACGCCAGGGGAATCGGCCTCAGCATCTCGTCCCGTAGCTTCAGTGCCATGACGTCTCCTCCCGGGCCTCCTCTTGTGGAAAGACAAGCATGGCCGCCCGGCGCTGTCATCTGGGAAAGTTCATCCCTCGACCTCGATCGCCAGCCGCGCCGATACCTGCCGGCCGCCGTCGAGCGTCGCGGTGACCGTCGCCGCATGCGTCCCGGAGCCGATCGACGGAAGCCGGACGATCCACATGTGGGACGAGACCTCGGCCTTCACCCAAGGTTTCTTGACCGCCTCGTTGCGGGCATAGAGCTCCTGCACGAAGGGGTCGGGCATGGCGTGCCGCGTCATCGCGACCGGGGCGGCGGTGCCGACCTGCAACGCGACCTGGGTCTTGGGACCGCCGTCGAAGACGTTGGCGACGAGGAGCGTCGAGGGCACTGCGGCCAGGCCGATGCGCGGCTGGAGCTGCGCGCCGGTACGGTAGTCGCGGCGCATCTCGTCGTGGGCGTGGGCGTGCAGGGTGACGCGGATCTGCCGTCCGTCCGGCTCCTTTGCGGGGACGAAGCGGGTCGCGTAGCCGGTGCCGTCGATCGACAGCACATGGAAGCCGTTCGGAGTGCCGTCGCGGCTGTCCGCGACCGCGACGCCGCGATGGTCGTAAGGACCGCTCCACCAGGAGCCCGACAAGGCAGTCAGCACCTGATGGTGATGCTCGCCAGGCCCCGACCAGCCGTCGGCCGGCCCGAAATAATGGTGTTCGGTCGTATGCGTATGGCCGGAGACGCTGAATGTATGCGGGCGTCCCTGTATCAGCGCGAAGAGCTCGGGCAGGTTGACGAGGTTCTGATAGGGCTCGCCGTCGAGATAGGTGCGCAACGGGATATGCGTGGCGACGACGATCAGCTTGTCGTCCGGCACGTGGGACAAAAGGTTGCGGACGAAATCGAGCTGCGCAGGGTCGAGCTTCCCCTGATATTTGCCGCTGCCGTTGGGCTTGCTGCGGTCGGGACCCAGATAGTCGACGTCGTCGAGCATCACGAACACGGCCTGCGCATAGCAGAAGGCGTAATAGGTCGGGCCGAAGGTCTTCTTGTAGGTTTCGCGGGCGTAATGCCGGTCCGGGGCCTCGAAGTTGAGGTCGTGGTTACCGCCGACATTGTACCAGGGCAGGCCGAGGCTGCCGACGAGCCGGTTATAGCGGGGGTAGATGCTGAGGTCGTCGAACGCCATATCGCCGATCGTCATGCCGAACCGCGCGCCGGTGCCGCCGATCACGCTCATGATATCGTCGCGCACGAAATCGAGCTCTGCGGAGGTCTGAGGCTGCGGGTCGGTGAAGAGCAGCACGTCGAAGCGTCTGGGCTCGTCCTGGCGCGTCAGCGCGAAATCGACCGACGCCGGCAGCGGGCCGGTCGGCGCGATGCCCTCGAAGGTGAGGTCGAGGCTTGCCGGCGTGCCCTGGGGCTGATGGATGTAGTAAAACCGCGGCAGGTTGGTCTCCGGATCGAGCGCCGTCATGTAGCCCGCCGGCTTGACGACGAAGACGATGGTCTCGTCCGCGACAGGCAGGCTGTAGCGCCCGTTGGCATCCGTCACGGCGACATCGCGGCCGTTCGAGACCAGCACGCCGGGAAGACCGGCTTTGCCCGGACCGCCCGTGCCGCTGCGGTCTTCATAGACGAGGCCGCCGACCGTGGTTCCGCCGGGCGTTTGCGCCGCGGCCTCGCCCGTGCCGCCGAGCGCCAGCGCCACGCTTCCCGCGGCGGCGCTCCTCAGCAGGCCGCGCCGCGATACGCCTTGTGCTTCAATCTGCTGCATGATGGACGTCCTGCTTCGTCGGATCGGATCCGGACGGCTTCGCCGAAACCTAGCTGAACCCGTCGCTGGCGCATCGCTGTTCCGGCCAGCGCTTGAGACGCTTTCCGCCGCGATAGCTAGCCGCCGAGGATGAAGGCTGCATGACCGCGACCGGCTCCCGGCCGGGCGCGTCCTCGCAGCAAGGCCTCAGCCTGGATGCAGCGCCGCATCGGCCTCGATCGCATGGCCCGCGCCGTGGGTAGGTCGGCTCGCCAGCATGCGCCGGCAAAGGCTCGCCGCCTCGTCGACCGAGATGTCGGCCATCGACTCGCCCGAGCCGAGCACCCAGTCGGCGGCCCATCCGGTCGGTCGGAACTCGGCTGCCAGATCGACGCTCGTGCCGCGCAGGCCGACCGTCGGCACGCCGGTCGCTGCCGCCAGATGCATCAGTCCCGAATCGTTGCCCACGTAGAGTCGGCACCTCTCCAAGCAGGCCACCACCTCGGCCAGGGTGAGCTTGCCGCGCAGATCGATGGCTTCGGGCAAGGCGGCCACCAGCGGCGCCGCCAGACGGTGTTCGAGCGGCCCCGGGCCGGCGAAGATCGCCACCCGAGCCCCTGGCAACGCCTCTTCGGCGAGGGCCTGGAACAGGGCGGCGAACCGATCGGCAGGCCACATCTTCGGTTCCCAGCTGGCGGTCGGGCAGATCGCGATGACCGGCCGATCTCCCGGGATGAGATGCGCGGCGCGCGCGCGCTCCGCGGCGCCCGTCCAGACGACCGGCAGAGGCGCCGGCGCGATGCCGAGCAAGGCTGCGTGCTGTTCGAAGAGCCGTCCCGGCCCCGGCCTGCGCATGGCGCGCCGCCGTGCCCTCACGAAAAACGGCATGCCCGACCCTTTCAGGTCGACCACCAGGTCCCAACGGCTGCGCACGACCTCGGCCCAGAGCTTGAGCCAATGGGTCCGGGAGGCGCGCTTGACGACCAGGATGGTGCGTTCGCGCTGCGGCATATGATCGAAGAGGCCTGCGGCAGCCGGGCTGGTCGCAACCGTGATCCGGCAGTCCGGGTATGCGCGGATCAGGTGATCCAGAACGCCGCAGGCGATGACGGCATCGCCGATCATGCGCGGCGTGATGAACAGAATACGCATGGCGGGCCTCGATCTGGATCACTGCTGCCCGCTCGACGGCCAGGAAGGCGGAGACGGATTCGCCGGATTGTCCCGCCCCTCAATGCAGCCAGCGCTGCCGCTGCGGCCGGGGACTTGGCGCTGCACTACCGCCGGTCTCGGCGAAGAGCTCGGCGAGCTTCTCCGTCATGGCACCGCCGAGCTCTTCCGCGTCCACGATGGTGACGGCGCGGCGGTAGTAGCGGGTCACGTCATGGCCGATGCCGATGGCGATCAGCTCCACCGGCGAGCGCGTCTCGATCTGCTCGATCACGGCGCGCAGGTGGCGCTCGAGGTAGTTGCCGGCATTGACCGACAGGGTCGAATCGTCGACTGGCGCGCCGTCCGAGATCATCATCAGGATGCGCCGCTGCTCGGACCGGCCGAGCAGCCGCCCATGCGCCCATTCGAGCGCCTCGCCGTCGATATTCTCCTTGAGCAGCCCCTCGCGCATCATCAGGCCGAGATTGCGCCGGGCGCGCCGCCAGGGCGCGTCCGCCGCCTTGTAGATGACGTGGCGCAGATCGTTGAGGCGGCCGGGCGAGGCCGGCTTGCCGGCCTGCAGCCAGGCCTCGCGCGACTGGCCACCCTTCCAGGCCCGGGTAGTGAAGCCCAGGATCTCCACCTTGACGCCGCAGCGCTCGAGCGTCCGGGCCAGGATGTCGGCGCAGGTCGCCGCCACCGTGATGGGACGCCCCCGCATCGAGCCCGAATTGTCGAGCAGCAGCGTGACCACCGTATCGCGGAAATCGGTGTCCTTCTCGCGCTTGAAGGAGAGCGGCTGCTGCGGGTCGACCACGACGCGCGACAGCCGCGCGGGATCGAGCATGCCCTCTTCAAGATCGAATTCCCAGGCGCGGCTCTGCTGCGCCATCAGCCGCCGCTGCAGGCGGTTGGCGAGGCGGCCGACGACGTTCGACAAGGTGGAGAGCTGCTTGTCGAGATAGGACCTCAGCCGTTCGAGCTCCTCGGGCTCGCAGAGCTGCTCGGCGGCGATCACCTCGTCGAACCGCGCGCTGTAGGCCTTGTAGTCCGGACCCTTCGTCTCGTTCGGCCCGGTCTGCGGGCGCCGACTTTCGGCCGGCTCGTCAGCCTCCCCGTCTTCGGTATCCTCGGGCGCCTCGCCGGTCGGGCCGTCGGGGCTGTCGGTCGAGCCGTCCTCCATCTCCTCGGCGCTCGACTCGGCCGCCTCGGTCTCCATCGTCTCGCCGCTGTCGCTCTCCTCGCCCTCGCCTTCGGCGGGATCAGCGTCGTCCTGCGGCTGGCTCTCGTCGTCCTCGTCTTCGTCGTCCTCGCGGTCGGCCGCGGCCGGGTCGCCCATCTCCAGCGCCGCCAACAGCTTGTGGACGGAGCGGCCGAAGGCGCGCTGGTTCTCGATCGTCGAGCCGAGCCGGTCGAGATCCGGGCCGGCCCGCTCCTCGATCCAGGGGCGCCACAGATCGACGATCTTGCGCGCCGCGGAAGGCGGCGGCCGACCGGTCAGCCGCTCGCGCACGATCAACGCGACCGCGTCCTCGATCGGCGCGTCGGCCCGCTCGGTGATGTCGGCATAGCTGCCGCGGTGGTAGCGGTCCTCCAGCATGGCCGAGAGATTGCCCGCGACGCCGTCCATGCGGCGGGCGCCGATCGATTCGACGCGGACCTGCTCGACGGCATCGAAGACCGCGCGCGCGCCTTGCGCCTCGGGGATCAGCCGCCGATGAGTGGCGGCATCATGGCAGGCGAGGCGCAGCGCCATCGAATCCGCATGTCCCCGGACGATGGCGGCCTCGCGCGCCGACAGCTTGCGGGGCGGCTCCGGCAGGCGGGCCTTGGCGTCCTCGCCGCGGCCGGTGACGCCCGGCCGGTCCGCCGCGAAGGTGACTTCCAGCTCCGGCGTGCGCGACAGCGCCCGCATGCAGGCGGCCACCGCCCGCTTGAACGGTTCCTGCGGCGCCTCGGCGGGCTGGCCAGGCTTGCGGTTGCTCGAAGGTGCGGACACGTCAGTCTTCCGGCCAGGCGATCTCGCGGGTCATGACCTGCTCGAAGATGTAAGGTGAGGACGCTGGCACTGTGGCCTCGGTCAGGCGAGTCTCGGCCAAGGCTCGATCTCTCGCGTCCGCGTAGGCTTCGGACAAAGCTTCTTCGACGCGCGACCTGAGGCCGGCATGTCGACGCAGGCTTCGTTCCACACGACGCCTATGTTCCCTGATCGAGAGAGCCCAGCTGCGGCTCCGCCGTTTCGGCTGGTAATCCCATTTCAGGAGATGTTGGACAACGACGAGGAGCGCGGCCTGAAGCTTGTCATATTCGGCATTCGCCACGTCGGTGATCTCATCGGCCAGATTGATCCAGTCGAGTCCGTCAGTCTGCTTCCTGCGGAGCAACGCGGCCTGCTGGAGTGCCCAGGTGTAGGCGTCCTCCTCGTACCGGGCGCGCGGCGATGCCGACACCGCCCCCGGCCCGGGTTTGGCCTTGTCGCGCAGAAGGGTCATGGCCCTTGTCCTCGGGTCGTCAGCTTAGCGCCACGTTGACGGCGCTTTCGGGCAGTTCCTTGCCGAAGCAGCGCTGGTAGAACTCGGCCACCAGCGAGCGTTCGAGTTCGTCGCATTTGTTGAGGAAGGTCAGCCGGAAGGCGAAGCCGATATCGCCGAAGATCTCGGCATTCTCGGCCCAGGTGATGACCGTTCGGGGGCTCATCACGGTGGAAAGATCCCCGGCGACGAAGGCGTTGCGGGTCAGGTCCGCCAGCCGCACCATGCGGCCCACCGTGTCGCGCCCCTCCTTGCTGCCCCTGTAGTGGGGGGCTTTGGCCAGGACGATGTCGACCTCGCGGTCATGCGGCAGGTAGTTCAGCGTCGCGACGATCGACCAGCGGTCCATCTGGCCCTGGTTGATCTGTTGCGTGCCATGGTAGAGGCCCGAGGTGTCGCCGAGCCCGACCGTGTTGGCCGTGGCGAACAGCCGGAAGGCCGGATGCGGCTTGATCACGCGGTTCTGATCGAGCAACGTCAGCCTCCCGGAGACTTCGAGCACGCGCTGGATGACGAACATCACGTCGGGGCGGCCGGCGTCATATTCGTCGAAGCAGAGCGCCACACTATTCTGCAGCGCCCAAGGCAGCATGCCGTCGCGGAATTCCGTGACCTGCTTGCCGTCCTTCAGCACGATGGCGTCCTTGCCGACGAGATCGACGCGCGAGATGTGGCTGTCGAGGTTGACGCGGATGCAGGGCCAGTTGAGCCGCGCCGCCACCTGCTCGATATGGGTCGATTTGCCGGTGCCGTGATAGCCGGTGATCATCACCCGCCGGTTGTGGGCGAACCCGGCCAGGATGGCGAGCGTGGTGTCGCGGTCGAAAATATAGTCGGAGTCGGTATCCGGCACATGGGCTTCGGCGGCCGAGAAGGCCGGCGCCTGCATGTCCGAATCGATGCCGAAGACCTGCCTGACGGACACTTTCATGTCCGGCACGGACGTGACGTTCTGTGTTGCTTGTTCCATCAATCCTCCGTCCCCGCTTCGCCCGAAGCAGGGCCCGCTGGATCGCGGCGCCCGGCCTCGTCGGGGCGCGTCGATCCGCCGTGTATGAGACATTCCCCTGGCGACATCGTGTTTTATCGATAAAAATCAATGCCGCCAACATGCAGTCCCGTAAAGGTCTGTCGTCTCGAGCCTAAACTGACATCCGAGGCGTCGTGCACGAACGTACGCCTTGGATGCGTCGTTTCGCGCATCATTTTTCGCTGCCTCGCTGCGCAGAATGATGCTCAGGCCCGGGGTTCGCCCGCCTGCTTGCCTGGCCGGTCCTGCCGCGGCGCCGCGGCCTCCGAGAGCTTGATCGTCTTCAGGAAATTATAGGCCCGGATGATCTCGCGCAGGCGGTCTTCCGACGACCGATCGCCGCCGTTGGCGTCCGGGTGCAGTTGCTTGACGAGCTGCTTGTAGCGGCTCTTCGCCGCCGCCGCATCCGCCTTGTCGTCGAGACCGAGCGCATGGAGCGCCTTCATCGCGGCGGGGCTGTAGCGCGGCGGGGTCGGTGCCTCCGGTCGGGCCGCCCTGGCGCGCGCGCGGAAGATGCCGAGATTGTCCGGATGGCCGGCGTCGCCCATGTCGTCCGCCGCCCGGTTGACGCCCATGTTCCACGTCGGCCGGTGGCCGACGAGCGCCTCCTTCTGGTATCTGGCGACCGCGTCGTCGCTCATGCCGGTGAAATAGTCGTAGCGCGCATTGTAGTCGCGCACATGGTCGAGGCAGAAGGAGAAATACTGTCCCTCGCGATCGCGCCCCATCGGAGCCCGGAACTCGCCCGCGTTCACGCAGCCTGGATGATCGCAGCCCAGGACGCCGATGGCAGCCTTGGCCTTCTGGGCGCCGGTGCGCGTGCGGATCCGATCGAAGTGGGGCGAGTTGAGATTCATCACGACCCTATTATGGGGGAGATCGCAGGCGTCGCAAGCCGGGAGTGTCGGCCGGACGACTCTCCCGCCGTCATGCGGCTCCGATATCAGAGGCAATTCCTTCCATGACCGTTAAGGACAGCATCACGGCCCGCCTCACGGAGGCCCTCCGCCCCACAGTGCTCGACGTCGTCGACGAATCTCACCTGCATGCCGGGCATGCGGGAGCAAGGCCCGGCGGCGAGACGCATTTCCGCGTCCTGGTGGTGTCGCCGGCCTTCGCCGGCGTCAGCCGCATAGAGCGTCACCGGATGGTCAATGCCCTGCTCGACACCGAGCTGCGCGGCCCCGTGCATGCCCTGGCTCTCGAGGCGCGGGCGCCGGAGGAGCCCGGCCGCCGGTCGGTTTCCTCGCCCGCGGCGGGGTGACGCTCCGGGTCCCGATTACCGGGCGGGACACCCTCGGCGCTTCATGCTATGGGCGCCGCCAATCCCTCCCTCATCGACGGACATCCCATGGCAAACGACCTGCGCCGAATCGAGCGAGCCCTGCTTTCGGTCTCGGATAAGACAGGCCTCGTCGACTTCGCCCGCGTCCTCGACGCTCGCGGCGTAGACCTCGTCTCGACCGGGGGCACGCGGCAGGAGCTGGTCAAGGCCGGGCTGTCGGTCCGCGACGTGGCGGACCTGACCGGCTTTCCGGAGATGATGGACGGCCGGCTGAAGACGCTCCACCCGCTGGTCCATGGCGGCCTCCTCGCCATCCGCGAGGATCCGACGCACGAAGCCGCCATGCTGGCCCACAATATCGCGCCGATCGACCTGCTGGTGGTCAATCTCTACCCGTTCGAGGCGACGGTCCGGCGCGGTGCCCCGCCCGAGGATTGCGTCGAGAACATCGATATCGGAGGCCCCGCCATGATCCGCGCCGCCGCCAAGAACCACGGCGACGTCGCGGTCGTGGTCGACGTGGCCGATTACGCCACCGTCCGCGCCGAGATGGAGGCGCACGGCGGGGCGACCGGCCTCGCCTTCCGCCGTGCGCTTGCACAGAAGGCCTTCGCCCGCACCGCCGCCTACGACGCCACCATCGCGCTCTGGCTGGAAGGGACGGGCTCCGAAGCCTTTGCGGACGAGACCCGGGCGCTCGGCGGCTCGCTCGCCGGCGCGCTGCGCTACGGCGAGAACCCGCACCAGCGCGCCGGCTTCTACAGGACGCTGGACCGCCGCCCGGGGGTCGGCATGGCTCAGCTCGTCGGCGGTAAGGCGCTGTCCTACAACAATATCGGCGACGCCGACGCGGCGCTCGATCTCGCGGCCGAGTTCGACCCGGCTCGCGGCGCCGCCGTCGCCATCATCAAGCACGCCAATCCGTGCGGGGTTGGCCTAGGCGCGGATCTCGTCGAAGCCTACAGGCGCGCGCTGCGCTGCGACCCGGTCTCGGCCTT
The DNA here is from genome assembly GCA_965277115.1 of Lichenihabitans sp. GTDB lineage: Bacteria > Pseudomonadota > Alphaproteobacteria > Rhizobiales > Beijerinckiaceae > Lichenihabitans. The sequence continues at coordinate 370,269 of CBDIBY010000011.1, forward strand.
TGGCGGCATCGTGGCGCTCAATCGGCCGCTCGATGGCGCGACCGCGACCGAGATCGTCAAGACTTTCACCGAGGCCATCATCGCCCCCGCGGCCGACGAGAACGCCCGCGCGGTGCTGGCGGCCAAGAAGAACCTGCGCCTGCTGCTGACCGGGGCACTGCCCGATCCCCGGGCGCGTGGCCTTCACTGGCGCAGCGTCGCAGGCGGGTTCCTGGTGCAGGACCGCGACAACACCACGATCGAGGACATGGAGCTCAAGACCGTGTCTAGACGCACCCCCTCGGCACAGGAGCTCGACGACCTCCGTTTCGCCTTCCAGGTCGTCAAGCACGTCAAGTCGAACGCCATCGTCTTCGCCAGGGATGGTGCGACGGTCGGCATCGGCGCCGGCCAGATGAGCCGCGTCGATGCCGTGCGTATCGCCGCCTGGAAGGCCGAGGAGGCCGCCAGGGCTGCGGGAGAGGCGGCGAGCCTCGCACGCGGCGCGGTGCTGGCCTCCGACGCCTTCTTTCCCTTCGCGGACGGGATCGAGGCCGCCGCCGCCGCCGGAGCGACGGCGGTAATCCAGCCGGGCGGCTCGTTGCGCGATGCCGAGGTGATCGCGGCCGCCGACGCGGCGGGTCTCGCCATGGTGTTCACCGGCACGCGGCATTTCCGCCATTGAGAACCGTTGCCCGCTGGGCTTTCTGGGCTTGCCTCCTGTTTGTCGTGGTGGCGACGCTCGGTCCCATCGGGCTCAGGCCCGAAACCGGGCTGCCGCCGCCCGTCGAGCGCTGGGGTGGCTTTCTTCTGATCGGGCTGCCGTTGACCATCGGCTATCCGCGTTACCGGCTCGCAGGGCTCCTCGCTCTGGTCCTCGCGGCGGGCGGCCTCGAAGCTCTGCAGAACGAGGTGCCGGGCCGGCATGGCCGCTGGGCCGATTTCGATGCCAAGACGCTGGGTCTCCTGTGCGGCGCGGCGTTGGGCCTGGTGATGGAGCGGATCGCTGCACCCGTTGACAGGTCGTGACAGGTCACCGAATTAGCGGAATGCGCCTCCGTTGGCCGCGACGCGCCGTGGGACGTCCGGTCGAGCGGCGGAAAAGGAAGTGGGACGCCATGCCGAAATCGACCTCATGCCTCATCGCCGCCGCCGCCCTCCTGCTCGCCGCCGCGACCACGCCGAACCTGGCCGTCGCGCAGGACCAGGCCAAGACGCTCGTCATCGAGGACAATGATTTCGCCGGCCCCGGCGGCACAGACATGCAGTCGACCCTGCCGCTGCTCGGCAATCCGGACGTCGCCGTGCTCGGCTTCACGGTCGTGACCGGCGACGGCTGGGAGAACGAAGAGGCGGCGCGGCTGTTGCGCTTCCTCGAGATCGCCGGCCGCGCCGATGTTCCGGTGGTCAATGGCGCGGTCTACCCGCTGATGAACAGCGTGCCGCGCATGCGGCTCTGGGAACAGCGCTATGGCACCATTCCGTGGAAGGGTGCCTGGGGCGGCCTCGGCCCGATCGACAAGGTGCCGGTCGACGAGCCGCCGCTGCCCCGGCTCGACGAGGGCATGCCGGACACGCCGCCCTCACCCGAGCTTGCCGCGGCCTTCCTGATCCGCCAGGTCCACGCCCATCCGCATCAGGTGACGATCGTCGCGGCCGGACCGCTGACCAACCTCGCGCTGGCGATCCGGCTCGACCCGACCTTCGCCAAGGACGCCAAGCAGCTGGTCTTCATGGGCGCGCTGATCGACACCAACATGATGTCGATTGTCGGCAATGCCGATTACGCCTCCGACTTCAACCTGATCTTCGATCCCGAGGCCGCCCATATCGCGCTGACCGCGCCCTGGCCGAAGATCATCGCGGTCGGCAATGTCTCGAACGGCGTGATGATGACCCGCGCCCTGATGGACAAGATCGCCGCCAAGCAGACGCCGCTCACCGCCTATCTCAGCAAATATTTCATCGCCCTGCCGCTGTGGGACGAGATGGCGGCGGCCATCGCCGCCGATCCGGCGATCGTGACGAAATCGGTCGACGCCTACATGGACGTCGACACGGCCGACGGCCCCGACTACGGCCGCGCCCACGTCTGGCCCGAGGCGCTGGCCCCGAAACCGATGGGCTTGCGCCCCGTGACCATCGTCCAGGAGATCGATACCGCGCGCTTCGTCGACGGCTTCGTCAAGGCGGCGCAATCCCTGTCCGGCAAATAACCGCCGCGTGCCGTTCAGCCCGCCATGAACTGGCCCCCGTTGATCGACAGCGTCGAGCCGGTGACGAAGGAGGCGTCGTCCGACGCCAGATAGGCCACCGCGCGGCCGACCTCCTCGGGCAGGCCGAGCCGCCCGACCGGGATCTGCGGCAGGATCTTCGACGCCATCACCTCGGGAGCGATGGCCTGCACCATCTCGGTGCCGATATAGCCGGGGCAGATGGCATTGACCGTGACGCCCTTGCCGGCGCTCTCCTGGGCCAGGGCCTTGACGAAACCGAGGTCGCCCGCCTTGGCAGCCGAGTAATTGACCTGGCCCATCTGGCCCTTCTGGCCGTTGATCGACGATATGACGATCACCCGGCCCCAGTTCCGCGCCCGCATGCCGTCGATCACCGGCCGGGTCACGTTGAACAGCGAATCGAGATTGGTGTTGAGCACGGCGCGCCACTGCTCGAGCGTCATCTTGTGGAAGAAGCCGTCGCGCGTGATGCCGGCGTTGTTGACCAGGATGTCGACCGGACCGACCTCGGCCTCGACGCGTTTGGCGCCCTCGCCCGAAGCCTCGAAACTGCCGACGTCAAACTTGAACACGGGGATGCCGGTCTCGCGCCTGAACGCCTCCGCGGCAGCGTCGTTGCCGCCGTAATTGGCCGCGACCTTGGCGCCGGCAGCCTGCAGCGCCTTCGAGATGGCAGCGCCGATGCCACGCGTTCCTCCTGTGACCAAAGCGACACGTGTCATGGCATTTCTCCCTGATGATCCGCACTTGGCGTGCGTTGACCCCTATAACCGAGCTTGCCGGGCCGGGTTCGCGGTGTCGACGGTTTTCGCCGGAAAATCCCCGACGGCGCTCCTAATCTGCCGCGCGGATGCGGCGGAACCTTGGGCGGCGCCGGGCGATTAAGTTCGTCGGAGCCCGCGGCTTGCCGCGGGGGTTGGGATCGTGTTTGGTGCGGTCAAAGGCCTTGCGGGCGTTTCGTGCCGGTCCTCGGACCTCCGGGCTGCGGCTGCCGACCGACGAGGACCAAGGACGTCCGGCCGCCGCCGGACTCCGTCTTACCAAATGCCGGGGACTCTGCTACGACATGTCCGTTGCCGTCACTTCCGCACGCCCGCTCGACCGATCCTTCGGCTTTGACGCTGCCGACCTCGAACCGGCGATCCGTCATGCCAACCGCACCCTCGTGGCCGAGCAGCAGCCGGACGGGCACTACGTTTTCGATCTCGAAGCAGATGCCGCGATCCCGGCCGAATATGTGCTGGTCAAACATTACCTCGACGAGATCGACCCCGAGAAGGAGCGCCTTTCGGCTAACTATCTCAGGCGTATCCAGGAGGACCACGGCGGCTGGCCGATGCTGGCCCGTGGCGAGCCCAACATCTCGGCGAGCGTCAAGGCCTATTGGGCACTCAAGGCCGCCGGCGACCCGGTCGACGCGCCCCACATGGTCAGGGCCCGGCAGGCGATCCACAAGATGGGCGGCGCGGCGCGGGTGAACATCTTCACCCGCACCACTATGGCGCTCTTCGGCATCGTTCCGTGGCGGGCGGTTCCGGTCATGCCGATCGAGATCATGCATGCTCCGGGCTGGTTCCCGTTAAACATCTGGAGGATCTCCTACTGGGCTCGCGACACGCTGGTGCCGCTCCTGGTGATGATGGCGCTGAAGGTCCCGGCCCGGAATCCCCGCAAGGTTGGCATCGACGAACTGTTCCTCGAGCCGCCGTTCGAGATGCGCCGCTGGCCCAAGACGGCCAACCAGATCGGGGCATGGGGAGCCGCCTTCGCGGCGCTCGACCGCGTCCTGCGCCTGATCGAGCCCCTGTTCCCCCGGGCGTCGCGTGCGACCGCCATCGCCAAGGCCGATGCCTTCGTGCGTGAGCGGCTCAACGGCGAGGACGGGCTCGGCGCCATCTATCCGTCGATCGCCAATACCGTGATGATGTTCCACGCGCTCGGCGTGCCCAACGACGACCCCGTCATGATCACCGCCAAGGCGGCGCTCGAGAAGCTGGTGACCGTCAAGGGAGACGAGGGCTTCTGCCAGCCTTGCACGTCGCCGGTGTGGGACACAGTGCTGGCCGGCCAGGCACTGATGGAGATCGGCCCCGAGAATGCCGCGGTGGTCGACGCCTGTCTCGACTGGCTGAAGCCCCTGCAGGTGCTCGACCTCAAGGGCGACTGGGCCTACCAGCGTCCCGACCTGCGTCCCGGCGGCTGGGCCTTCCAGTACCGCAACGATTATTACGTCGACCTCGACGATACCGCGGTGGTCGTGATGGCGATGGACCGGGCGCGCGGCCACTCCGGCACGACCCGCTTCGACGAAGCCATCGCCCGCGCCCGCGAATGGGTGGTCGGCATGCAGAGCGCCAACGGCGGCTGGGCGGCCTTCGACGTCGACAACACCTCCTATTACCTCAACTACATTCCCTTCGCCGACCATGGCGCGCTGCTCGATCCGCCGACCGCCGACGTGACGGCGCGCTGTGTCTCTATGCTGGCGCAACTCGGCGAGAGGGCCGAGACGAGCACGCCGATGCGGCGCGGCATCGACTATCTGCTGGCCGAGCAGCACCCGGAAGGAAGCTGGTACGGGCGCTGGGGCCTCAATTACATCTACGGCACCTGGTCAGTGCTTTGCGCCTTCAACGCGGCGGGCATCGATCCCGATCATCCGGCTGTGCAGCGCGCCGTCGCCTGGCTCGAAAAAATCCAGAACGCCGATGGCGGCTGGGGCGAGGACGACAAGGGCTATGCGCTCCACTACAAGGCGTTTTCGTCCTCGCCGAGCACGGCTTCGCAGACTGCCTGGGCGACGATCGGGCTGATGGCCGCGGGCGAGGTCGACAGCCCGGCGGTCGAACGCGGCATGGCCTATATGGCCGCGACGCAGCAAGCGGACGGGTTCTGGTCGAACGAGCGCTATACGGCGACAGGCTTCCCGCGCGTCTTCTACCTCAACTATCACGGTTATTCGAAGTTCTTCCCGGTCTGGGCCATGGCCCGCTACCGCAACCTCAAGGCGGGGAACCGGGCGACGACGCTCTACGGCATGTAGGCCGTCGGACGCGGATCACGGCCGCATCGCGGTCCGCGTCGTTCTGCAAGGGTTCAGTTTCAGCTGGACATATTGCGTTGCAGCATCACATAGGCGGGGATCCTCCCGGCCGTGGAGGATGCGGTTGGCGTTTAGGGATGACGAGTGAAGGCTGTCCAGTGGGATCCGGCGCGCCGCGGCGACGCCTACGAGTATTACGCCCATCTGCGGCGCCACAGTCCCGTCATCCGCGCCCGCATCCCGACGCGCGGCACGGGCTGGGTCGTGACGCGCTACGACGACGTGCTGCGCGTCCTCAGGGACCCGCGCTTCTCTAACGATCAGCGCAATTCGGTCAGCCCGCCGCTCTTCGGCTTCGGCGGCCGGTGGGCGCCGCGCCTGATCAAGATCGTCGGCAATTCGATGGTCTGCGTCGACGATCCGGCCCATGCACGGCTGCGCAGGCTGGTCGCCACCGTCTTCACCCCGCGCAGCGTCGACCAGATGGAAGGCTGGGTGGAGGCCGTCGTCGACGAGATGCTGGATGACGCCGCGAGGCATAAGGAGGTCGACCTGATGGCGGCCTTCGCGCTGCCGCTGCCGCTCAAGGTGATCTCGGAGATGCTCGGCATTCCCGAATCCTTGCGGATGGAGTTCCACAATCAGGTGGTGCGCCTCATCGAGGTCAACGACAAGCCTGTACGGCGTGCCATCCGCTGGCTGCCGGCCATGCCGCGGCTGCTGCGCTTCTTCGAGGACCTCATCGATCTCAGGAGGCGGGAACCCGACGACCGGATCATCTCCCGGCTCATCAAGGTCGACGAGAAGGGCGATACGCTCAGCCGCGACGAGCTGCTCGCCATGATCTTCCTGTTGCTCTTCGCCGGGCACGAGACGTCGGTCAACCTCATCGGCAACGGCCTTCTTGCGCTCATCGACCATCCCGACCAGATGGCGCTGCTACGGGACCGGCAGGAGCTGATGCCCGGCGCGGTCGAGGAACTGCTGCGCTACACCAACCCGGTCGAGTCCGGCACCATGCGCTTCGCCAAGGAGCCGGTGACCATCGCCGACGTGACCATTCCGAAGGGCGGCATGGTCATGGCCATGCTGTCCTCCGCCAATCGCGACGAGACCGCCTTCCGGGATGCCGACCGGCTCGACATCACCCGCACCGACAACCGTCACCTGGGGTTGGGCTTCGGACTGCATTATTGCCTCGGCGCCTCGCTGGCTCGGCTCGAAGGCCGCGTGGCGCTGGGTGCGCTCCTGCGCCGCTTTCCGAACCTCCGGCTGGCCGTCGCCCGGGACGAAATCGCCTGGCGTATGTCGAGCGGCCTGCGCGGCATCAAGCAATTGCCGGTGGTGCTCGGCTGACCGGGCGCCGATCCAATCGCGATACATGGGCTCCAGCCGATTGCAACCAGCGCGGAATTGGCCTCATATGACCATGGGCACCATGGACGTCGGCTGCGGCCCCCGGTAGGCTCTGGACCCAGACTGACGCCAGATCCTCCCTCGGTCCGGGGCGGCGCCGGTATCGCCTGCCGGACCGCATGAATCGATCGAGGGCAGAATGTCATTCAAGACGACGATGATCGGGGCTCTGGCCTGCCTTGCGGCGGCAGGCCTCGCGTCTCAGGCCGGCGCGTCGCCCATGGGCGACGTCAACGACCCGATCAAGCTCGCGGTCCTCGAATGGACCGGCCAGCACGTCACCACCCATATCGTCGGCCAGCTCCTGACCAAGATGGGCTACAAGATCGATTACGTCACGGCCGGCAATTTCCCCGAATTCACCGGCCTCGCCGACGGCACGATCGACGCCTCCGTCGAGGTCTGGATGAACAATGTCGGCGACATCTTCCCGAAGGTGCTGGCGGACAAGAAGATCGCCGATGTCGGCTCGCTCGGCCTGAAGACCGAGGAAGGCTGGATCTATCCGAAATATATGGAGCAGATCTGCCCGGGCCTGCCAGACTGGACGGCGCTGACCAAGCCCGAATGCGTCAAGAAGCTGTCGACGCCCGACACGTTCCCGAAAGCGCGCCTGCTCGATTATCCGGCCGATTGGGGATCGCGTTCCGCGCAGATCATCCAGGACAACAACCTTCCCTACGAGGCGATCTCCGCCGGATCGGAAGGCGCGCTCGTCGCCGAGCTGATGTCGGCCAATGCCGCCAAGACGCCGCTCGTCATGATGTTCTGGGGGCCGCATTACGCGCTGGCCGCGGTCGATGTCGGCTGGGTGAAGATGCCGCCCTGCAAATCGGACGACAACGCCCATTGCATCAACCCGCCGGACGTCGAGAAGATCGTCTGGTCGGGCTTCCAGGCCAAATGGCCGGCCGCCTACGACCTGATCAAGGCAGTCAAGGTCGACGCTACCGAGCAGGAGCAGATGATGCTCGACGTCGACAAGAAGAACCAGGATATCGACGCCGTGACCAAGCAATGGATCGATACGCACCAGACGGCGTGGCAGCCCTGGATCGACGCCGCGAAAAAGTAGCCGCAGCCGGGGCCGGCCATGCTGACCACGGGCGAGACGAGCCAAGGCGTTCCACGCTCTCGGGCCGATCCGGGCCTGGGCGAGGGACGCGAGGTCAAGCTCTGCTGCCGCAATCTCTGGAAGGTCTACGGCGATAGCCGGACCGCCTCGGCCCTGATCTCGGGCGAGATCGCGGAGTGTCGGCGGCGGCTCGGCGCGGCCGGCTTCGTGCCGGCCGTGGCGGATGTCTCCTTCGACGTCCATGCCGGCGAGATCTTCGTCGTCATGGGCCTCTCGGGCTCCGGCAAGTCGACGCTGATCCGCTGCCTGTCGCGGTTGGTCGAACCTACCTCGGGCTCGGTGCTGCTCGACGGGCGCGATCTGCTCAAGGCCAATGACCGCGCCCTGATCGACCTGCGCCGCAACACCATGGGCATGGTGTTCCAGAATTTTGGCCTCATGCCGCACATGAGCGTGCTCGACAATGTCGGCTTCCCGCTGCGCCTCAAAGGCATGGCGCAGGACGAGCGGCAGGCGCGGGCGCGCGAGATGGTCTCCCTCGTCGGCCTGCAGGGCCGCGAGGGCGCCTTTCCGCACGAACTCTCGGGCGGCCAGCAGCAGCGCGTCGGCATCGCCCGCTCGCTCGCCGTCGGCCCCGAGCTCTGGTTCCTCGACGAGCCCTTCTCGGCACTCGATCCGCTGATCCGCCGCCAGATGCAGGACGAGTTCCTGCGTCTGCAGCGGATGCTGCGGAAGACCATCGTCTTCATCACGCATGACGTGCTCGAAGCCTTCCGGCTGGCCGACCGGGTGGCGATCATGCGCGACGGCGCCTTCGTCCAGGTCGGCACGCCGGCCGAACTGATGCTCGACCCCGCCGACGACTACGTCAGCCGCTTTGTCGAGGATGTCGCCCTGAGCCGGGTGCTGACGGCCGGCGATCTCGTCAAGCGGCAGGCCCATATGCTGGAGGATGCTTCCGCCGACGGCCTGGCCCGCGTCGCCTGCGACACGCGGCTCGAAGACCTGCTGCCCGACATCGCGGCGGGCGCCGGCGGCTTCGCGGTCGACGACCAAGAGGGGAGGCCCTGCGGAACGCTCTCGCGCGACGACGTGCAAAAGGTGCTGCTGCACGATCGCGACCGGCGGCGACGTCAATGACCAGCCTGTCGCTCGCCGTCAGGGAGGTCAAGCGACAGTCGCTCGATCGCGGCCTGGTCACCTGGGGCATCACCCTGCTCATCGTGGCGCTCTGCCTTCTGGGGCAGGACCGCTGGCCGTGGCTCGCGAGCTATCCCAAGGCCTGGACGGTGCCGCTTGCGCCGGCCATCGACCGCGCCGCGGACTGGATCGGGACCGCGGTGCAGCCGGTGACGCGCGGCGCCTCCAGGCTGGTCGACATACCGATGCGAGCCTTCGCCGCGACGCTCGCCTGGCTGCCCTGGCCGACGCTGGTCGCCTTCACCGCGGCGCTGGCGCTGCTGGCGGCAGGGCGGAAACTGGCGCTCTTCGCGCTCGCGGCCTGCGCCTATATCCTTGTCGCAGGCTACTGGCGGCAGAGCCTCAACACGCTGGTGCTCGTCACGCTGGCGATCCCGATCTCGCTCGTTCCCGGCTTCCTCCTCGGCGTGCTGGCGCAGCGCGTCAAAGCTTTGCGGCCGCCGATCGAGACGCTGCTCGACCTGATGCAGACCGTGCCGGCCTTCGCCTATCTCATCCCGCTGCTGCTGTTGTTCGGCTTCGGCCCGGTGACCGGGCTCGTGGCCAGCGCCATCTTCGCCATGCCGCCGATGGTGCGCAACACCTGGCTCGGGCTCGAACGCGTACCGGTCAACGTCAAGGAAGCCGGCGTGATGAACGGCGGCACGCCGTGGCAGCGCTTCTGGCTCGTCGAGGTGCCGACCGCCCTGCCGCAGATGATGATCGGCATCAACCAGACGACGCTCGCGGCGCTCTCCATGGTGATCATCGCCACCATCATTGGCGGCTTCGAGGATATCGGCTGGGAGGTGCTCAACGCCACCCGCATGGCGCAACTCGGGCAGAGCCTGCTCTCCGGCTTCGTCATCGTGCTGATGGCGATCCTCATCGACCGCATCACACGCGGCGCGGCCGAGCGCGTCGGCGCGCACCGCCCGCGCCGGCGGACAGGGTTCGACCGGGCCTGTTTCATGGTGCTGGCTGTCATCGGCATCGCCGGGCTCGGCCTGCGCCTTCTCGCTCCGGGCAATGGCCTGCTCGATTTCGGCCGGCACGACCTGATCCAAGTGGGAGCGATCAATACGGCGCTGCTCGACCTCGTGCGCGTGCATGGCGCGGCGATCGGGGCGGTCAAGAACGCCGTGCAGGTCTATCTGTTGCTGCCGCTGCGCATCGGCCTCGTCAGCGCCATCGTGCCGGAATTCTGGGGGTTTTCACTGACCCCACCGGTCACCGCCGTCTATGCGGCCTTGGTCGCCGGCTGCGTCGCGCTGGCGGTGCGACTGTCGGGCTGGCGCGCCGGCGTCGCCATCCTGACCGGCGGGATGATGCTCTATTACGGCATTGCAGGCTTCCCTTGGCCGGCCTTCATGGTGCTGATCGCGGTCCTGGGCTGGCGCACCGGCGGCTGGCGGGTCAGTCTCTTCGCCATCCTCGGCTTCGGCTTCATGCTGGTCGTCGGATTGTGGAAGCCGCTGACGCTCTCGCTCTATCTCTGCGGTTTGGCGGTGATCCTGTCGGTGGTGCTCGGCGGACTGATCGGCGTGTGGGCCGCCAGCAGCAACCGCGTGTCGGCGATCGTCAGCCCGATCAACGACACGCTGCAGACGATCCCGCAATTCGTCTTCCTGATCCCGGCCGTGATGTTCTTCAAGGTCGGCGACGTCACCGCGCTGATGGCGGTGATCCTCTATGCCATCGTGCCGCCGATCCGCTATGTCGAGCACGGTCTGCGTTCGGTCCGCCCCGACATCGTCGAGGCGGCACGGCAGATCGGCTGCACGCCGTTCCAGCTGTTCTGGCAGGTGAAGCTGCCGCTGGCCCGGCCGGTGATCATGCTCGGCGTCAACCAGACCATCATGGCGGCGCTCTCGATGCTGGCCATCGCCGCCATGGTCGGCACGCGCGATCTCGGCCAGCAGGTCTATATCGCGCTCGGCAAGGCGGACACTGGGCTCGGGCTCCTGGCCGGCCTCTCGATCGCGCTGATCGCCATGATCTCCGACCGCATCATCCGGGCCTGGGCCGACACCGAGGCGACGGCGCAGGCCTGAGGTCCATCCTCGCGCCACAGGATTCCTGGCCGAGGTGAAGCCGCTGTGACGTCGTCGCCATACCGCACTGCGGCATGAAAGATCTTGCGGTTGCACAAGGCTTCGCGCATCGATGAGCGGACGCGCTGCGGTCGGGGGGCACAGATGGGCAAGGCGGTGATCGGCATCATCGGCGGATCCGGGGTCTACGACCTGCCGGGCCTTGAAGACGTCAAGGAAGAGCGCATCGCCTCGCCCTGGGGCGAGCCCTCGGATGCGCTGCGCTTCGGCCGACTGCATGATCGCGAGGTGGTGTTCCTGCCCCGCCACGGGCGCGGCCACCGTCTCTCGCCCTCGGGCATCAATTATCGCGCCAATATCGACGTGTTGAAACGCGCCGGCGTGACCGATCTCGTCTCTGTCTCGGCCTGCGGCTCGTACCGAGCCGAGCTCTATCCAGGGCTCTTCGTCTTCGTCGACCAATTCGTCGACCGGACTTATGCGCGCGAGGCGTCTTTTTTCGGCAACGGCTGCGTGGCGCATGTCGCCTTCGCCTATCCGGTGGCGCCACTGCTGCAGGCCCGGCTCGTCGAGGCGGCCCGGGCCGAAGAGATCCCGCACCGCAAAGGCGGCACTTACCTGTGTATGGAAGGGCCGACCTTCTCGTCGCGCGCCGAGGCGATGACCTATCGGGCCAGCGGCTACGACGTCGTTGGCATGACCGCCATGCCGGAGGCCAAGCTCGCGCGCGAGGCGGAGATCTCTTACGCGACGGTCGCCATGGTGACCGATTTCGACTGCTGGCGCCCCGACCATGACGAGGTCGACGTCGCCGCCGTCGTAAAGGTGGTGCGCGAGAACGCCGGACGGGCGGCGGCCCTCGTGGCGCGCCTCATTCGCGACTTCCCGGCCGAGCACGAGCCTTGCCCCGTCCGATCCGATCGGGCGCTCGACTTCGCCATCATGACCGCCGCGGGGGCGCGCGATCCCGCTCTCGTGCGCAAGCTCGATGCCGTTGCGGGCCGGGTGCTCGGCAAGGCCTGAAAGACGCGCGGGGCCGCCGGCGCATTGCGCGGTATCGTCGCTGCGCGCTTCTGCGGCCTGCCGTCGGTGGCAGAGCTGGCGTAGCGACGGGCGGTCCTCGAACCCCAGGTCCTGCCATGCTGCGCCGCCTCTGGGGCCACCTGTTCCGCCGTGCGGTGATGCGCGACGCCGATCGGCTGATCAAGGCCCACGGCGAGGGCGCCCATGGGCTGGCGCTCATCGGTGCGCGGGCGGCCGGCGAATGCGGCGACGACGGGCATTGGAGCGCGGTGGCCCGCGAGATCGTCCACCGGACGAGCAAGATCACCGCGCCGCGCGAGGTCCGGGTCCCGGCCCGCCGGTCTTGTGCGCCGGATCCTGCCGCAGCGGTCACGCCAATTCGTCGGCCATGAGCCGCGTCCAGCCTTCGCCCATGAGACCGCCGAGGAAAGCGCCGTCCGACAGAAAGGCCTTGCGGAGCTCGGGGTGGCGACTGAAGGTGATCGCCGCCGCGCGTGCAGAGAGGTATAGAGGCGGACGACCCGGCCCTTTCGGTCGACCACTTCGTTCGCATGCCGGGCGCCGTTGCGCGACTTGACGATCCTAAACCGATGAACGTGCTCGCACTTTGTAACCTGGAGCAGGATCGGCAACAGCCGATCGTGCTCCAGGCATGCTCGCTGCTGTCGACGGAGAGTTAACCTAACAGTTCTAGGGTAAGCCCAAGGTGGGAGAAGCGAGTCAATGGAGCGCTTTCCCGCCTCTCAGCTTGATGTTAAGAGATCCGGCCGAATAATATATTGTTTTCAGATTTTCTTGCGAATGGCTGCCGATGAACGACGCATCGATGCTGGCGAAGACCGGGCAGCCTGTCGATACGGGCTTGCGGGCGTTGTGCGGGATCGCAGCCTATTATCGGATCGCGGCGGATCCGCTCCATCTGCAACGCGAACTGGCGCTGATCGGGCGACCGGCATCGAGCGACGACTTGATGCGGGCGAGCCGGATCATCGGCCTCAAGGCGCGCACCGTCAGGCGGCAGGGCGAGAAGGCCTTCGCGGCGTCCCCGGCGCCGGCCATCGCGCAGCTCAGGGAAGGCGGCTTCGTCGTCTACGGCGGCCGGATGCCGAACGGCGGCTTCCGCATCGTCGATCCCGTCACCAGCATCGATCGGATTTTGACGGCGGCCGAGCTCGACGAGGTCATCGAACCCCTGCTGATCCTCGTGGCGCGCCGCATCGGGGGCGAAGGCTACGATCCGAAGAGCTTCGGCTTCCGCTGGTTCCTCCCCTCGATCTGGCGCTACCGGAAGCCGCTCGGCCATGTGCTGCTAGCCTCGCTCTTCGTGCAGATCTTCGCCCTCGTCACCCCGCTGTTCTTCCAGGTGGTGGTCGACAAGGTACTCTCGCACAAGGGCTATTCGACCCTGTTCGTGCTCGTCGCCGGCATCATCATCGTCGGCCTTTTCGACGTGGTCCTGCAGTACCAGCGGACCTATGCGCTGTCGCATACGACGAACCGCATCGACGTCGAGCTCGGCCAGCGCCTGTTCCGCCACCTGCTCCGCCTGCCGCTCGGATATTTCGAGACGCGCGCCGCCGGCCAGACGGTGGCACGCGTGCGCGAGCTCGAGAACATCCGTGCCTTCCTGACAGGGCAGGGGCTGTTCTCGGCGCTCGATCTCGTCTTCACCTTCGTGTTCATCGCGGTGCTGTTCGCCTATTCGTGGAAGCTGACGCTGATCGTGGTCGGCGCCATTCCGCTCTATCTGATCGTCGCCTTCGCGGTGCGACCGTCACTTCAGGAGCGGGTGCGCGAGAAGTTCAACACCGGCGCCATGAGCCAGCAGTTCCTGGTCGAATCGGTCGTCGGCATCCAGACCGTCAAGGCCTCAGCGGTCGAGCCCCTGATGCAGGCGCAGTGGGAGGAGCGCCTCGCCGCCTACGTCAAGACCTCGTTCCTGGTGACGCTGCTCGGCGCCTTCGGCCAGAATGCCGTGCAATATATCTCGAAGCTCACCACCGCGTTGCTCATGCTGTTCGGCGCCAAGGCGGTAATCGACGGCGACCTGTCGATCGGCGCGCTCGTCGCCTTCAACATGATCGCGGCGCAGGTGACGGCCCCGGTGCTCCGCCTGTCGCAGCTCTGGCAGGATTTCCAGCAGGTGCAGGTCTCGGTCGAACGCCTCGGCGACATCCTCAATTCGCCGGCCGAGCCGTCGGTGCGGGCATCGAGCGTGCTGCCGCCGCCGCGCGGGCTCATCGAGTTCAAGGGGGTCACCTTCCGCTACCGGCCGAGCGCGGCGGACGTGCTGAAGCAGGTCTCGCTCGTCATCCGCCCCGGCGAGGTCGTCGGCATCGTCGGCGCCTCGGGCTCGGGCAAGTCGACGCTGACCAAGCTGATCCAGCGGCTCTACCTGCCGCAGGACGGACAGGTGATGCTCGACGGCGCCGACCTCGCCCAGGTCGATCCGGCCTGGTTGCGCCAGAACATCGGCGTCGTGCTGCAAGACAACCTTTTGTTCAACCGCACCATCCACGACAATATCGCCCTTGCGGCGCCCGCCATGCCGCGCGCCCAGGTGATCGCCATCGCCAAGCTCGCGGGCGCCGACGAATTCGTCGCCAAGCTGCCGGGCGGCTACGACACGATGATCGAGGAGCGCGGCGCCAACCTCTCGGGCGGCCAGCGCCAGAGGATCGCCATCGCGCGGGCGCTCGCGACAAACCCGCCGCTCCTTATCTTCGATGAAGCGACCTCGGCGCTCGACTACGAAAGCGAGCGCGTCATCCAGACCAACATGCGCCAGATCGTGCGCGGCCGCACGGTGATCATCATCGCCCATCGCCTCGCGGCGGTCCGACCCTGCGACCGCATCATCGGCATGAACGACGGCCGCATCATGGAGGCGGGCAGCCACGACGAACTGATGAAGAACCCGGCGAGCCTCTATCGCAAGCTTTGGGCGCTGCAGAACGAGCAGGTGCTGGGATGAGCACGCTTCCCGCCGCCGCTGCCAAGCCGGGCCTGCCGGCCGGTAAATCGGGCCTTCCGGCCCGTCAGCCCCGCCTGCGCCGCGGCGACCACGAGTTCCTGCCGGCGGCGCTGGAGATCCTCGAGACGCCGCTCTCGCCGGTCCGCTCGACCATGATCGTCACCATCTGCGCCTTCGCGGCCGCCACGCTGGTATGGTCCTATATCGGACGGGTCGACATCATCGCCGTGGCGCAGGGCAAGATCCAACCGGTCGGCCGCACCAAGACGATCCAGCCGCTCGAAACCGGCAAGATTCTCAAGCTGCTGGTGGGGAACGGCGAGGTCGTCAAGGCCGGCCAGGTGCTGGCCGAGCTCGATCCGGGCGAAGCGGAGGCAGATGCAGCGACGCTGCAAACCGACCTCTACGCCCGCAAGGCCGAGGCCCTGCGCCGGCGGCTGGCGCTCGACGCCGCCAGCAAGCGCGTCAGCAGCATTCCCCTGCCGATCGACTGGAGCGGCGTGCCGGCTGCCTATGCGCAGCGCGAGCAGCGGGTGCTGACAGACGACCTCGGCCAGTTGTCGAGCACCGCGGCGAGCCTCGAGGCGCAGCGCGGCGAGAAGGTCGCGGAACGGGACAGGCTCACGGCGACGATCGCGGCGCAGCAGCAGCTTCTGGCGATCCTGAAGCAGCGCGTCGACATGCGGGTCGAGCTGTTCGGCCGCAAGGCGGAGTCGAAAGCCAGCGTCATCGACGCCGAGGAGGTCTACCAGACCCAGGCGACGACCCTCGCCAACCAGCAAGGACAGCTCGCGGAAGCCGTGGCCGGCATCGCGCGCGCGACACGCGACGTCGACAAGACCTATGCGAGCTTCAAGGCCGATAACGCGCAGAAGCTGGCCGAGGCCGACCGCCAGGCTGGCGAGGACACCGAGAAGCTCGCCAAGGCGGAGATCAAGGTCGGCCATATGGTGCTGACGAGCCCAATCGCGGGCACGGTCCAGGGGCTGACCGTCACCACGATGGGGCAGGTGGTGCAGAGCGGCGAGCAGATCATGCAGGTCGTTCCCGAGCGCGCGGCGCTCGAGATCGAGAGCTATCTGCCCAATGCGGATATCGCCTTCGTCAAGCCCGGCCAGCAGGCGGTGGTCAAGATCGAGTCCTTTCCGTTCACCGACTATGGCACGCTAGAGGCGACCGTGACCCGGGTGGCGCAGGACGCGATCCCGCTGCCCGATGCCGACCAGCGCGAGCAGAACCCGATCCAGAGCAAGAAATCCGAGATGTTCGGCGGCGGCCAGCGGACCCAGAATCTCGTCTTCCCGGTGACGCTGAAGCTGGAGCGCACGTCCGTCAAGGCGAACGGCGCCGAGGTGCCGCTCGGACCCGGCATGGCGGTCACCGTCGAGGTCAAGACCGGCACGCGGCGCATCCTCAGCTACATCTTCTCGCCCCTGGTCGAGGTCGCCTCCGGCGCCTTCAAGGAACGCTGAGAGCCTCGCACCGCGGCATTTTCAGCCGGGGCCCGAGAGCAGCCGGAATGCCGCCGCCTCATCGCAGCTTGCCGACCCCGACCGCGGCCTGACATATCGTTGCGTCGCCAGTGTCCTGCCTCTGAAATTCGATCTGGAATTTCAGGGATAAGCAGGCCGCTCAGCTAATGACAACGGGAGGATGGCATGATCGAGGGACGCAGCGAGAGCCGGGGCCGCAGGATCCGCCTCGGAATGGTGGGCGGGGGAGAGGGCGCCTTCATCGGCGCGGTGCATCGCATCGCCGCGCGGCTCGACGACCGCTACGAGCTCGTCGCCGGTGCGCTCTCGTCGACACCGGAAAAGTCGGCGCGCTCGGCCTCAGCCATCGGTCTCGATAAGGCGCGCTCCTATCCCGATTTCGCCGCCATGGCCAAGGCCGAGGCGGCCCGGCCGGACGGCATCGAGGCGGTGGCGATCGTCACCCCGAACCACATGCATGCGCCGCCCGCGCGCGCCTTCCTCGAAGCCGGCATCCACGTCATCTGCGACAAGCCGCTGACCACCTCGCTCGCGGAAGCCCGCGCCCTCAAGGCGATCGTCGACCGCTCGGGGCTCGTCTTCGCCCTGACCCATAATTACACCGGCTATCCGCTGGTGCGGCACGCACGCGAGATGGTGCGGGCCGGCGAGCTCGGCGACATCCGCATCGTACAGGTGGAATATCCGCAGGACTGGCTCAGCGAGAAAATCGAGGATCGCGGCCACAAGCAGGCCGAATGGCGCAACGACCCGGCTCGTGCGGGGGCCGGCGGCTGCATCGGCGACATCGGCACGCATGCGTTCAACCTCGCCCATTTCATCACCGGGCTCGAGGTCTCCGAACTCTGCGCCGAACTCACGACCTTCGTGCCGGGTCGCCGGCTCGACGACAACGTGCAGGTCATGCTGCGCTATGCGGGCGGCGCCCGGGGTGCGCTCTGGACGAGCCAGGTCGCGCCCGGCCACGAGAACGGCCTGCGGATCAGAATCTACGGCTCGAAGGCGGGCATCGAGTGGGTGCAGGCCGAGCCAAACCACCTCGTCTATTCGCCGCTCGGGAAGAACCAGGAGATCGTCACCCGCAACGGCGCTGGCGCCAATGCGGCGGGCCGGCGCGTGTCGCGGGTCCCGCCCGGTCATCCGGAAGGCTATCTCGAAGGCTTCGCCACCATCTATACGGAGGTGGCCGAGGCGATCGTCGCGGCGCGCGCCGGCGGCAGGCCGCCGGCCGAGGTCACGTTCCCGACCGTCGACGACGGCGTCAAGGGCCTGGCCTTCATCGAGACCGCCGTGCGGTCCTCGAAGGCGAGTGGGGTGTGGACGAAGATGGAGACGTGATTCGCCGGCCAATCATCCGCTCCGTCATCCCGAGCAAAGTGTTCAGTGGCACGGCGCGTCATCGCCCCGCGCCCATCCAAGGCGCGTCTCCTCGCGGAAGGTGGCCAGCCGCTCTTCGGCGATGGCCCGGCGCAGGCCGGCCATGAGCGCTTGGTAATAGGCCAGGTTGACCCAGGTGAGCAGCATCATCCCAAGGATCTCGCCTGACTTGACCAGATGATGCAGGTAGGCCCGCGAATAGTCGCGCGTGGCCGGGCAGTCCGAGGCCTCGTCGAGCGGCCGCTTGTCCGCCGCATGCTTGGCGTTGCGCAGATTGACCTTGCCGAAACGCGTGTAGGCGAGACCGTGCCGCCCGGCCCGGGTCGGCATGACGCAATCGAACATGTCGACGCCGCGGCTCGCCGCCTCGACGAGATCGTCCGGCGTGCCGACCCCCATCAGGTAGCGTGGCTTCGTCTCCGGTAGGTGGGGCATGACGGTCTCGATCATGCGCAGCATCACCGCCTGCGGTTCGCCGACCGCCAATCCGCCGATGGCGAGCCCATGAAACTCCATCTCGGCCAGCGCCCGCGCGCTCTCGGTCCGCAGCGCCTCGTCCTCGCCGCCCTGCACGATGCCGAACACCGCCCGGCCCGGTGCATCGCCGAAAGCGCGGCGCGAGCGTTCCGCCCAACGTAGCGACAGGCGCATGGCACGCTCCGTGTCCTGCGCCGAGCAGGGCAGCCTCACGCATTCGTCGAGCTGCATCTGGATATCGGAGCCGAGCAGGTCTTGGATCGCCATGGCGCGCTCGGGCGAGAGCACGTGACGACTGCCGTCGATATGAGACTGGAAGGTTACGCCCGTCTCGTCGAGCTTGCGGAGCTTCGAGAGCGACATGATCTGGAAGCCGCCCGAATCGGTGAGGATCGGGTGGGGCCAGTTCATCATGGCATGCAGCCCGCCGAGTTCGGCGACCCGTTCGGCGCCGGGGCGGAGCATCAAGTGGTAGACGTTCCCGAGCACGATATCGGCGCCGAGCGCGCGCACCTGTTCGGGATACATGGCCTTGACGGTCGCCGCCGTGCCGACCGGCATGAAGGCCGGCGTCCGAATTTTTCCGCGGGGGGTGTGGATCAATCCTGTCCGGGCGGTACCGTCGCGGGCCAGGACTTCGTAGCGGAACTCCTGGCTCATGCGGCGGCTCTCACCGGATCGTCGAGGCGCCACAGCAGGCTCGCGTCGCCGTAGGAATAGAACCGATAGCCCGCGGCGATGGCGTGAGCATAGGCGGCCTGCATGGTGGCGAGGCCCGAGAAAGCGCTGACCAGCATGAACAAGGTCGAGCGCGGCAGGTGGAAATTGGTCATCAGCGCGTCGACGGCCCGGAAATGATAGCCCGGCGTGATGAAGATCGAGGTCTCGCCCGCGAAAGGCCGCATGGTGCCGTCCGGGTCGCTGGCACTTTCCAGGATCCGCAACGAGGTCGTGCCGGCCGCCACGATGCGCCTGCCTTGTCTACGGACGTCGTTGAGCGCCGCCGCCACGTCTGCGCTCACGGCGCCCGCCTCGGCATGCATCACATGATCCTCGGTCGTCTCGCTCTTCACCGGCAGGAACGTCCCGGCGCCGACATGGAGCGTCACGCGGTGCAGCGTCACGCCGCGCTCCGCCAGCGCCGCAAGCAGGTCGGGCGTGAAATGCAGGCTGGCTGTCGGTGCCGCCACCGCGCCGGGCTTTTCCGCGAAGAGCGTCTGGTAATCGGCGCGGTCGGCCTCGTCCATGGCACGCCGCGCCTCGATATAGGGTGGCAGCGGCGGCCGGCCGATCTGCTCCAAAGCCTCGTCGAGGGCGCCGCCTGCGCGATCGAAGCGGAATAGCACCTCCCCGCCATCGCGTGCCACGACCTCCGCCTCGAGCGCAATGCCGCCTGGCCCGGCGAAGATTACCGTTTCACCGGGTGCCAGCCGCTTGGCGGGCCGCACCAGGGCCTGCCAAAGAGCCTCGCCCTGCCGCTTTAGCAGCGTCGCCTCGATGCGGGCGACGGCATCGCCGCGCCGGCGCTCGCCATCGAGCCGCGCCGGAACCACCCTGGTGTCGTTGACGACGAGCGCATCCCCCGGCCGCAGCAGCGACGGCAGGTCGCGAACGGTGCGATCAAGGAATCGCGCGCCTGCGCCTTCGTCAGGCCTGATTTCAAGCAGCCGCGCGGCATCGCGCGGCACCGCCGGACGGAGCGCGATCCGTTCGTCCGGCAAATCGAAATCGAAGCGATCGACACGCACCAGCGCGACCGCGCCCCAAACTCAGGCGACGTGAGCGCTGACGATCCGATCGGGCTCGCGCACCGGCTCGCCGCGCTTGATCTTGTCGACATTCTCCATGCCCGAGATGACATGTCCCCAGACCGTATATTGCTTGTCGAGGAAGCCGGCGTCGCCGAAGCAGATGAAGAACTGCGAATTGGCCGAATCGGGACTCTGGGCTCGCGCCATAGAGCAGGTGCCGCGCACATGCGGCTCGGCGTTGAACTCCTGCTTCAGGTTGGGAAGCTTGGAGCCGCCGGTGCCGGTGCCGTTCGGACAGCCGGTCTGGGCCATGAAGCCGTCGATGACGCGGTGGAAGGCGACATTGTCGTAGAACTTCTCGCCCACGAGTTGCGTGATGCGCTCGACGTGCTTGGGCGCCACGTCCGGCCGCAGGCGGATCACCACCGGTCCCTTGGTGGTCTCGAGCGTCAGCGTCTGTTCAGTGTCGGTCATCGTGGGCTCCTTGATTGACGAAACGGATGGCGAAAATCTCGCCGGCCACGGCAGCGCCGAGGCGATGCGATAGCGGCAGCGGCGTACAGCTCTTCAGCGCTCCACTGAGCGATCGCGTCAGCGCAGCCCTGGCGTCGCCCGACTGCGCATCGACATAGGGAATGCGCGGCAGGCCGTAGACGGCGCCGTCGCGGGTGAACGCGACGCGCAGGGTGATGGATCCCCAGGCGAGCGACGTTGGGAATGTCCAGCAGGCGGCGAGCGCCGATCCCACGTCGCGGAATCTTGTCAGCGGCGAGGGGACCCTGGGGCGCTCCCCGCTGCCGACGGCCTCGGTCAGGATGAAACCGTGCGGCAGCGGCCCCGGCTCGATCGGCTCCTCGTCCGGCGGTGGCGTAGCTTCGATCGGCGGTGGAATCTCAGTCTCGGGCGGCGGGAAAAACAGCTTCGGCTCTCGCGGTGGCGGAAAATGGCGGATGTGTGGATAGCCGAAGAACCGACGTGGCACGATGGGATGGCGGCGGACGATCCGGTGCGGAGGCTGCATAGATGCGGCCTCCGGGGCCGCGCCGAGCGGCGCGAAGATCGCCACGCCCAGAAGTGCGAGGGCTCCGATCCTATTTGGCCGAGGCAAGACGCATCTTGACGATCTTGTCTGGGTTCGTGACCTTGCCATTGTCGGCCTCGGACCCCTTCTTGATCTTGTCGACGACATTCATGCCCGATGTTACTTCGCCGACGACAGTATACTGCCCGTTGAGGAAGGGCGCATCGCCAAGGCAGATGAAGAATTGGGAATTGGCCGAATCGGGATCGGACGCCCGCGCCATGCCGAGGGTGCCGCGCTTGAACGGCGTATCAGTGAATTCGGCCTTGAGGTCGGGGAGCTTCGAGCCACCAGTGCCGGTGCCGGTCGGGTCGCCGGTCTGGGCCATGAAGCCGCCGATCACGCGATGGAACACGATGCCGTCGTAGAATTTCTCGCCGACCAGGGTCTTGATCTGCTTGACATGGTTCGGTGCGAGATCGGGGCGGAGCTCGATGGTGATGCGACCGTCCTTGGTGTCGAGATAGACGGTATTGTCGTCGACCTTGCCTTGGGCGCGGGCTCCGGCCATTCCGGCCAGGAGCGTCGCGGAAGCGGAAATCAGGACGTCGCGCCGGCGGAAGGGCATGGAACCTCGCATCTTCGATTGGATACCCTGGACATAAGGGCGGCGCTCCGTGGTGGCAAGGCGGTGGGCCAACGCGATAGGGCAATCACCCGATAGCCTGCTTACTGTCTTCGGGACCGTCGAGCGCTCTCCCAGGCCCGCCGACGCGGCCTTCGCGCTATCCCGCCTTAGCCTTCATCAGCCGGTAGGCGATGGCGTCGACCAGCGCCTGGAACGAGGCGTCGATGATGTTGGCCGAGACGCCGACCGTGGTCCAGCGGTCGCCCTCGCCATCGCCGCATTCGATAAGCACGCGGGTCACCGCGTCCGAGCCGCCTTGAAAAATGCGGACCCGGTAGTCGAGCAGCTGCAGGTCCTTGATGAAGCGCTGGTACTTGCCGAGGTCCTTGCGTAGCGCGAGGTCGAGCGCATGCACCGGCCCGGTGCCCTCCGCGACCGACATCAGGCTCTTGCCGTCGACCGTCACCTTGACCACCGCCTCCGACACCGTGACCCGGCGCCCCTGCGAATCGTAGCGGCGCTCGATATTCACCCGGAACCGCTCGACGTCGAAATAATGCGGCACCTGATCGAATATGCGTCGCGCCAGGAGCTCGAAGGACGCGTCGGCGCCTTCGTAGGCATAGCCCAGCGCCTCGCGCTCCTTGATCTCGTCGAGCAGCCGCGTGACGCGCGGATCGTCGCGCTTGACCGGGACCCCGAGCCGTTCGAGCTCGGCCAGGATGTTCGACTTGCCGGCCTGGTCGGAGACCAGCACCTTGCGCCGGTTGCCGACGGCCTCCGGCGGCACGTGCTCGTAGGTGCGCGGATCCTTCAGCACGGCCGAGGCATGGATGCCGGCCTTGGTGGCGAAGGCGCTATCGCCGACGTAAGGCGCGTGGCGGAACGGCGTGCGGTTCAGCATCTCGTCGAATCCGTGCGACAGCTTGGCCAGGCGGCTGAGCTTGTCGCGGCTGACGCCGATCTCGAATTTTTCCGCGAAATCGGGTTTCAGCAGCAGCGTCGGGATGATCGAGACGAGGTTGGCGTTGCCGCAGCGCTCGCCGATGCCGTTCAACGTGCCCTGGATCTGCCGTGCGCCGGCCATGACGGCGGCCAGCGAATTCGCCACGGCGTGCTCGGTGTCGTTGTGGGCGTGGATGCCGAGATGGTTGCCGGGGATGCGTTCCGCGACGGCCGAGACGATCCGCGTCACCTCGTGCGGCAAGGTCCCGCCATTGGTGTCGCAGAGCACGATCCAGCGCGCGCCGGCCGCATAGGCCGCCTCGGCGCAGCGCAGGGCGTAATCGGGATTGGCCTTGTAGCCGTCGAAGAAATGCTCGCAGTCGATCAGCGCCTCGCGGCCCCGCTCGCGCACGGCCTGGACGGAGGCAGCGATGCCGTCTACGTTCTCGTCGGGCGTCACGCCGAGCGCCACCCGCACGTGGAAGTCCCAGGCTTTGGCGACGAGGACGAGCGCATCGGCGTGGGCGCCAAGCGTCGCCGCCAGGCCGGGATCGTTGGCGAGCGAGCGGCCGGCCCGCTTGGTCATGCCGAAGGCGGCGAATTTCGCCTTCAGCGCGGGGCGGGCCTCGAAGAATTGCGTGTCGAGCGGATTGGCGCCCGGATAGCCGCCCTCGATATAGTCGATGCCGAGGTCATCGAGCAGCGCCGCGACATGGTGCTTGTCGGCGAGCGAGAAATCGACGCCCGTCGCCTGGGCGCCGTCGCGCAGCGTCGTGTCAAACAGCGTAAGATACTCGCGCATCACGATCTTGCTGCGTTCCCGAAGCGCTTTTCCAGCGTCGTATTGGCCAGCCACTCGCCGTTGAGCGGTACGGAATTGCGGCTCTGCGCCTTGTAGTGGCGGCGCTCGAAGAAGGCGCGTGCCGTGTCGCTGGCATCGACCGTCATGGTCTTTGCGCCGCGGGCCTGCCCGAGTTTTTCCAGCGCGTCGACGAGCAGCGTGCCGATCCCCTGACCGGCGACGGCCGGATAGATATAGAGCATGTCGATCCGGTCGTTGCCCCTGAGCGCCGCGAAGCCGCAGGGCGCGCCGTCGATCGTGGCGACGAGCGTCAGAAGGTTCGCGAGCTTGCGGCCGAAGGCTGGCTCGTCGGCGGCGGCGGCCGCCCAGGCATTGCGCTGATCCTCGTCGTAGTCCTCGGCCGTGAGGTCCTCGATGCTGGCGCGGAAGATCGCGGCCAGCATCGGCACATCGGCCGGCAGGTAAGGGCGCAGGGCGGCCTTGAAATTCTGGTTGGCGATCATGCTCCGCCTTTCCGGCCGACCGACCATGTCGTGGTGCCGTCCTTGTTGTCCTTGAGCTCGACCCCCATGGCCGCGAGCTCGTCGCGGATACGGTCCGACTCGGTCCAACTCTTTGCGGTGCGCGCCGCAAGGCGCTCCGCGATGAGGGCTTCCACGCGAGCGGGATCGATGCTCGAGGCCTCTTGCTTGCGGGCCGTCCAGGCGGCAGGGGGCTCCTGCATGAGACCAAGCAGGCGGGCGGAGGACACCGCCACGGAGGCGTTGGCAGGGTCTTGGATATCCCAACCGGTCATGAATACGCCGGCCTCTGCTTCACCGGCTCGACTGGACGAGAACAGTGAATGGAGCGTGCCGAGCGCCGACGGCGTATTCAAATCGTCGCTCAAGGCTGACAACAAGGTCTGCGCAGGGATCGCGTCATCGTTGATCGTTACGCGCTCGATCATCCCGTACCATCGATCCAGCGTCTTCTCGGCCTCTTCCAGCGCGCGTAGTGTCCAATCGATCGGCTGACGGTAGTGGGTGCGCAGCATGGCGAGGCGCAACACCTCGCCCGGCCAGCGGCGACCGCCGAAGACCTCGGTATTCAGCAACTCGTCGATGGTTACGAAATTGCCGAGCGATTTCGACATCTTGCGGCCTTCGACCTGAAGGAAGCCGTTGTGCATCCACACCTGCGCCATGAGCGGCCGGTCGAAGGCGCAGCAGCTTTGCGCGATCTCGTTCTCATGATGCGGGAAGACGAGGTCGATGCCGCCGCCATGGATGTCGAAGGTTTCGCCGAGATGCTTCCAGCTCATCGCCGAGCATTCGATGTGCCAGCCGGGCCGCCCACGGCCCCAGGGGCTGTCCCATCCGGGTTCGTTTGCCGCGGCCGGCTTCCACAGCACGAAGTCCGTGTCGCCGCGCTTGTAGGGCGCCACCTCGACCCGGGCGCCGGCGATCATTTCGTCGAGCGAGCGGTTCGACAATCGTCCATAGGCCGGCATGGAGGGCACGTCGAACAGCACATGGCCGTCCGCCTCGTAAGCATGACCCGAAGCGATCAGCCGTTCGATCACGGCGATCATCTCGGGGATATGCTGCGTGGCGCGCGGCTCGACCGTGGGTGCGAGGCAGCCCAGCGCCGCCACGTCCGCCTCGAAATCCCGTGCGGTGGTGTCCGTGAGCTCGTCGATCGAGATGCCGCGTTCCGTCGCCCGCACGATGATCTTGTCGTCGACGTCGGTGATGTTGCGCACGTAGCGGACGTGGCCGGCGCCGTAGAGATGGCACAGCAGGCGAAACAGCACGTCGAAGACGATGACCGGCCGCGCATTGCCGATATGGGCGCGGTCGTAGACGGTCGGCCCGCACACGTAGAGGCGTACGTCCTCCGCATCGAGCGGCTTGAACTCGTCCTTCCGGCGCTTCAGCGTATTGTAGAGAACAAGGGACAAGCGGATCTCCCGACCTCGGTCTCGCGGAGACGTCATCCGAGAGCGGGTTACGGCGTGGTGGCTAGATCACGATGATTTTGGATCGACTCGATCCAAAATCATCGTGATAGATTCCAATATGATAGAGCATGATGTCGCCCGAAAACCCGTGCCGACGTTTCGGCATCATGCTCAGTCAACACAAAAGCCCCTCGCAGGACACGGCGAGAGGCTTTCGTGTTTAACCGGCACACATAGGATAGTGTGCGGGTTTCGTGAACCGGCGAAATCGCCCGATTCGGAGTCAGACCGTTTCCGGTACCCCGATCCGCATGTCCGGCCTGATGGTCCAGACCGGCGGGCCGTCGCCGGCCTCGGAGGCCAGATTGGCCAGATAGACGGGGGTGCCGGGGTTGCGCAGCACGCTGTCGACGATCGCCTGCAGTCCGCGCAGCACCGGAAGGTCGTCGCCTTCGATGGCGGCGGAGACGTGACGCCAATCCCGTTCCGCGGCATGCTCGGCGAAGCGGCGCACGAGATGGCCGGTTAGCGTCCCGACCGGAAGGTCGCAGCGCCGGGCAAGACCATGGACATGCGCCGAGAAGTCGCCGCCGATCGATGCTACGGCGGCCTCGGCAACGCGCTCATTGGAACACGAATGCAGGATATTGCCGATCAGCATGATATCCCCTCCCGTTAGCCAAGTCGGTCGAATCTTGACGGTTCGTTGGCAGCCGGACGCAACGCGCGGCCACGCACCTAAGCTATGTCGCTTTCTGGACGAGGATCAAGACGTCTTGATGGCCGGAACGGTCGATCCCGTGGCAATAAATAGATAAGGTTGAGACTGGCTCAACGGAATCGGACCAGAATCACCCCGATCACCACCAAGGCCGCGCCGGCCAGACGCGCGAGAGAGGGCTCGCGCACCGGCAGGCCGAAAAGCCCGAAGTAATCGATGGTCATCGAGGTCGCGATCTGCCCGGCGACGGCGAGGCAGAGGAGCGCCCCGGCGCCGATCCGCGGGATCAGGAAGACGCTGAGCCCCAGGAAGGCCGCTCCGAGCAGGCCGCCGACGAACAGGTAGGGCGGAATCCTGCGGAGCTCCGCGAGATCCAGGGGCGCGCGGCTGGTGACGAGATAGATGAGCCCGAGCGCGATCGTACCGACCGAGAACGAGACGATCGTAGCGGGCAGGGCGCCCCCGATAGACCGCCCCAGCTGGGCGCTAATCGCCGTTTGCACGGGGAAAAGCGCACCGCCGAGAAAGGCCAGGACCGAGAAGACGAGGATCATGGAAATGGGCGGATCCGGGGGCGGTGCCCCTTCCCCGCCAGCGGGAGAAGGGGCAAACGTCCTACTTCAAGCCCGCCTTGTCGGTGACCGCATGCGTCCAGGCGCCTTCGGGTTTCTTGGTGATCACCGGATCGGACCCCGAGGAGAGCAGCACTTTGACGGTGCGGTCGTAGTCGGCCGGATCGAGCGCGCCGCTCGTGCCCATCGTCAGCTTGTTGATCTCGTCGATCATATGCTTCTGGTGAACCTCGGTCTGGGCACCGGAAGAATCGTTGTCGAGGACGATCTTGACCGTCTCGTCCGGATGCTGGCGCGCATACTCCCAGCCCTTCATCGAGGCCTTGACGAAGTGCGCCATCTTGTCGACGAAGGCCGGGTCCTTGAGCTTCGGCTCCAGCGCATAGAGGCCATCCTCCATCGTGGCGACGCCCTCGTCGGTATAGTTGAAGACGACAAGCTGCGCCGGCTTCATGCCGGCCTCGATCACCTGCCAATATTCGTTATAGGTCATGGTCGAGATGCAGGCGGCCTGCTTCTGCAGCAGCGGATCGACGTTGAAGCCCTGCTTGAGCACCGTCACGCCGCCCTGCGTGCCGTCGGTCTTGTAGCCGAGCTTCGACATCCAGGCGAGGAACGGATATTCGTTGCCGGCGAACCAGACGCCGAGCGTGTGGCCGGGAAAATCCTTCGGCGTCTTGATGCCGGAATCGGCCCGGCAGGTGAGCTCCAGGCCCGAGCGCTTGAACGGCTGGGCGATATTGACCACCGGCGAGCCCTTCTCACGCGTCGCCAGCGCCGAGGGCATCCAATCGATCACCACGTCGGCGCCGCCGCCCGCCAACACCTGCTCGGGGTTGATGTCCGGGCCGCCTGGCTTGATGGTGACGTCGAGCCCCTCGTCCTTGTAGAAACCCTTGTCCTTGGCGACGTAATAGCCGCCGAACTGGGCGTCGGCGACCCATTTCAGCTGCAGCGTCACCGCATCGGCCGCCGACGCCGCGCTCAAACCCGCCAGGCTCGCGCCGCAAAGCGCCATCATCCCCAAAGCCAGTCTCTTCATCGTCCACTCCCTGCAAAAGATTGTCAGGACAGCCGCCCCCGATAGGACGGATGCCAGAATGTCACGCGGCGCTCGACGATCGACACGAGCCCGTAGAGCGCCGAGCCCGATAACGCGGCCACCGCGATCGTTCCCCACACCATGTCGATGTTCATGCGGCCGACCTCGGCGTTGATGCGGAACCCCATGCCGACGATCGGCGTGCCGAAGAATTCGGCGACGATGGCACCGATCAGCGCCAGCGTCGAATTAATCTTGAGCCCGTTGAAAATGAAGGGCAGCGCCGCCGGCAGCCGCAACTTCGTCAGCGTCGCCGCATAGGGTGCCGCATAGGTCATCATCAGGTCGCGGTCGGTTCTGGTGGTGGCGGCGAGGCCCGCATTGGCGTTGACCAGCATGGGGAAGAAGGTCATCACGGCCACGACCGCCGCCTTCGACGGCCAGTCGAAGCCGAACCACATGACCATGATCGGCGCGACCCCGACGATCGGCAGCGCGGAGACCAGCGTGCCGAGCGGCAGCAGGCCGCGCTGCAGAAAAGGCACGCGGTCGATGAGGATGGCGACGACGACCCCGCCACCGCAGCCGATGAGATAGCCGGCCGCCAGTCCCTTGAAGGTCTGGATGAAGTCGAGCAGGAACAGCTCGGGGTTGCCGACGAGCCGGCTCACGACTGCGGTCGGTGGCGGCAGGATGACCGGCGAGACGTCGAGGCCCCGCACGATCGCCTCCCACCAGAACAGCACGGTCACGCCGAAGATCAGCGGCACCGTGAGGGCGCAGGCCCGTGCGCCCCAGCCGTCGCGCGGCCCCTTGCGAATAATGAATTCCACCGCGGCCCAGGCCGCAAGCCAGACCGCGACGCAGCCGAGCCAGAAGGGCGCCCCGCTCATCCGGCGATCCCCTGGCCCGGCGCGAGCCGCCGCTCGGCAAGGCCGACAAGGCCGACCAGCACCGCGCCGCAGAGCGCCGCCATGATCAGCGCCGCCCAGATCTGGATCGTCTGGCCATAGTACGAGCCGGCAAGCAGCCGCGCGCCGAGCCCGCCGTCCTCGCTCTTCGTCACTTCGGCAACGATCGTGCCGACGAGGCTCGCCGCGACGCCGACCTTGAGGCTGGCGAAGAGAAACGGCCGGCTCGACGGCAGGCGCAGCTTGCCGAGCACCTGGGTGCGCGAGGCCGAATAGGTCCGCATCAGGTCGAACTGCAGCGGGTCGGGCGAACGCAGCCCCTTCACCATGCCGACCGTGACGGGGAAGAAGGACAGATAGGCGGCGATCAGCGCCTTGGGCAGCAGGCCGGTGATGCCGAACTGGTTCAGGATCACCACGATCATCGGCGCCAGCGCCACCACCGGAATGGTCTGCGAGGCGACGATCCAGGGCATCATGCCCCGATCGAGCGAACGCACATGGGTGACGAGGAGGCTGAGCAGTATGCCGAACAGCGAGCCGAGGACGAAGCCGAGGACCGTCGCCTCGATGGTCACCCCGGCATGATAGAGGAGGCTGCGCTTCGAGGTGACCGGCGTCTCGAAGACGGTCTTGACCAGCTCCTGCGCGATCTGGTGCGGCACGGGCAGCCGCGGCCGCTCCTGCGACCAGGTGCCGAGGATCAGGTCGCTCGTGGTGTAGGTCTTCACATCGGCATTGTCGAAGGCCTGCCGCTGCAGGTCGGCGTTCATGAAGATCGCGGCGACGTACCAGATGACGGCCGTGACCAGGACGACGATCGCCACGGGCAGGACGTGGCCGGCCATGAGCCGGCCGCTGAGACCCGGCTGCCCCGCCGCCGGGATCGTGAGCGCGCTCATGCGCTGTCCTGATGAGGGGTAGGAACGGCAACCATCGGACCGCTCATTCCAGACCCATATCATACGAATGGCCGGCCCTGAGCCCCTCGCGCACCCGGCGCGCCACATCCAGGAAGGCCGGCGTCTCGCGGATGTCGAGGCCGCGACCGCGCGGAAAATCGCAGGCGATGACGTCCTGCACCCGGCCGGGACGCGGCGACATGACGACGATGCGGGTCGACAGGAACACCGCCTCGGGGATCGAATGGGTGACGAAGACGACCGTCTTGCCGGTGCGGTCCCAAAGGCGCAGCAGCTGCTCGTTCAACTTGTCGCGGACGATTTCGTCGAGCGCGCCGAATGGCTCGTCCATCAGCAGGAGATCGGGGTCGAAGCAGAGCGCGCGGGCGATCGAGGCCCGCTGCTGCATGCCGCCCGACAATTGCCAGGGATATTTGTTGCCGAAGCCCGCGAGATCGACGAGGCCCAAGCCTGCCTCGACCCGGCGGCGGCGCTCTTCCTTCGGAAAGCCCATGATCTCGAGGGGCAACCCGATATTGCGTCCCACCGTTCGCCACGGATAGAGCGCCGGCGCCTGGAAGACGTAGCCGTAGGAGCGCTTGCGCCGTGCATCGTCGGGGCTCAGGCCCTTGACGGTGATCGCTCCCGAGGTCGGCCGCTCGAGGTCGGCGATGACGCGTAAGAGGGTGGTCTTGCCGCAACCCGAAGGGCCGATGAGCGACACGAACTCGCCCGGCGCGATGTCGAGCGACACATGCGAGAGTGCCCGCACCTCGCCGTCCGAGGTCGCGAAGGTCAGCGACAGGTCGTCGATGGCGATCAACGCAGGCTGCACCGGGCCGCGGCGCGAAGGCCCTGGCGCGGCAGGCCCCGGCATGATGTCGACGCCCGTCGCGGCCTCCATGTCAGGTCCTTTTCACGGCCTTCGGGGCGGTCACGGTCTTCCATTGCTTGAGCGCCTTGGCCTCCGCCGGGAAGGGCGCGCGGGGCACGAAGCGGCCGCGCCCCGGCACGGCGCTCATCCGGCCGTCGTGCCAGACCGTCTCGCCGCGCGACAGCGTCGTGCGGGGCAGGCCGGTGCAGGCGATGCCCTCGAAGACGTTGTAGTCGATGCTGCTGAGCTGCGTCGCGGCCGAGATGGTCTTGGTCGCCTTGGGGTCCCAGATGACGACGTCGGCGTCCGACCCGACCTCGATCGCGCCCTTCTTCGGGTAGAGGTTGAGGATGCGGGCAATATTTGTCGAGGTGGCGGCCACGAACTCGTTCATGGTCAGCCGGCCAGTATTGACGCCGTGGGTCCAGAGCACCGGCATGCGGTCTTCGAGGCCGCCGGTGCCGTTGGGGATCTTGGTGAAGTCGTCGCGGCCGCGGCGCTTCTGCTCGGTGGTGAAGGCGCAGTGGTCGGTCGCCACCACCTGCAGCGACCCGGCGCGCAGGCCGTTCCACAGGTCGTCCTGGTTCTTCTTGTCGCGGAAGGGTGGCGACATCACGCGCCGCGCCGCGTGGTCCCAGTCGGGATTGAGATATTCGGTCTCGTCGAGCACCAGATGCTGGATCAGCGGCTCGCCGTAGACGCGCTGGCCGAGGCTCCTGGCTCGGCGGATCGCCTCGTGGGCCTCGATCGACGAAACATGGACGATGTAGAGCGGCACGCCGGCCTGGTCGGCCAGCATGATGGCGCGGTTGGCGGCCTCGCCCTCGACCTCGGGCGGTCGCGAATAGGCATGGCCCTCGGGTCCGCGGATGCCGCGCCGCAGCATTTCGGCCTGGAGCGCGGCCACGACGTCGCCGTTCTCGGCATGGACCAGCGGCATGGCGCCGAGTTCGGCGCAGCGCCGGAACGAGGCGAACAGCTCCTCGTCGTCGACCATCAGGGCGCCCTTATAAGCCATGAAATGCTTGAAGGTCGTCACGCCCTTCTCGACGACGGCGGCCATATCCTCCCGGATCGCCTCCGACCAGGCGACGATGCACATGTGGTAGGAATAGTCGGTTGCCGCGCCGGCCGAGCGGCGGTCCCAGTCGGCCCAGGCGTCCATCAGCCTCTGGCCCTGGCCGGGAATGCAGAAGTCGACCACCATGGTGGTGCCGCCCGACAGCGCCGCCTTGGTGCCGACCTCGTAATTGTCGGCCGAGGTCGTGCCCATGAAGGGCATTTCGAGGTGGGTGTGAGGATCGATGCCGCCTGGCATGACGTAGCAGCCGGCGGCCTCGACGGTGCTGTCGCCCTTCAGGTCAGGGCCGATCGCGGCGACCCGCTCGCCCTCGATCCTGACGTCCGCCGCATAGGTCCGGCTGGCCGTGACCACCGTCCCGCCCTTGATCACTGTCGACATCGGTGTTTCCCCGCTGTTTGCGCCGCCTTCGACCGCTCAGGCGACGACCTCGGCCTTCTCCAGCACGGCATGCATCAGCACCTGCGCGCCGGCCGCCGCCCATTCGGGCGAGATGGCCTCTGCCTCGTTGTGGCTGATGCCGTCGACGCAGGGCGTGAAGATCATCGAGGTCGGCGCCACCCGGGCGATGTAGCAAGCATCGTGCCCGGCGCCGGACACGATGTCGCGATGGCTATAGCCGCAGGCTTCCGCCGCGTGACGCACCGCCTCGACGCAGCTCTTGTCGAAGGGCACCGCCGCGTAGTTGAACACCTGCTTCAGCTCCGCCCCGAGCCCGATCTTGGACGCGATGGTCTCGATGCCCTGGTGCAGGGCCGCATCCATTGCGACGAGGACCGCATCGTCCGGATGGCGAAACTCGCAGGTCAGGAAGACCTGGCCGGGGATGACGTTGCGAGAATTTGGGTAGGGATTGAGCATGCCGGTCGTCGAGACCGCCAGCGGCGAATGGTCGAGCCCGATGCGGTTGACGAGCTCGACGACGCGGGCCGCGCCGAGCAGCGCGTCCTTGCGGCGCGGCATGGGGGTCGAGCCGGCATGGCTCTCGAAACCGGTCAGCGTCAGCTCGTACCAGCGCTGGCCCTGTCCGTGAGTGACGACGCCGATGTCGACATGCTCGTCCTCGAGGATCGGCCCCTGCTCGATATGCAGTTCGAAGAAGGCGCGGATCGACCGCCCGCCGACCGGCAGCCCGCCCTTGAAGCCGATCCGTTCCAGCTCGTCGCCGAGCGCGAGGCCGTCGCGGTCCTTGAGCGCATAGGCCTCCTCGATCGTGTAGGCGCCGGCGAAGACGCCCGAGGAAATCATGGCCGGGGCGTAGCGCGAACCTTCCTCGTTGGTCCAGTTGGCCACCTCGATCGGGTGCTTGGTGCGGATCTTCAGGTCGTTCAGCGAGCGCATCACTTCGAGCGCGCCGAGGACGCCCAGGACGCCGTCGTACTTGCCGCCTGTCGGCTGGGTATCGAGATGGCTGCCCATCATCACCGGCGGCAGCCGATCGTCCTCCCCGGAGCGCCGGGCGAACATGTTGCCCATGCGGTCGACGCTCATCGCGAGGCCGGCCGCCTCGCACCAGCGGGCGAAGAGGAGGCGCGCGTCGCGGTCGAGATCGGTCAGAGTGAGGCGCTTGTTACCGCCCTTGGGCGTGGCGCCGATCTTGGCCATCTCCATCAGGCTGTCCCACAATCGCGCGCCGTCGATGCGGATATTGGACAGGTCGGCCATGCGGGTCTCGTGCGCGGAAAAATCTACGGAACCAACAGGTAACGCGAGTCTGTCCGATCGGTCAAACTCCCACGGCCCCGGAAATCGGTGCTATGGCTTGCGGATGAGTGTCATCATCGCCAGGCCACAAAGCCGGCGTGCCTCCCGGATCAGCACCGAGGATGCGATCCTGAGTGCCGCCGAAGCAGTCTTCGCCGAGAAGGGCTACGACGGCGCCACGACGTCGGCCATTGCGGCAGCGGCCGGCCTGCCAAAAGCCAATGTGCATTATTATTTCGCCACCAAGGAGCAGCTCTACCGCCGGATCATCGCCGGCATTCTCGGCACCTGGCTCGACGCAGCGCGCGCCTTCGACGAATTCGGCTCGGCGGCCGAGGCGCTCGAACGCTATATCGGCGCCAAGATGGATTTGGCCCGCGAACGCCCTTACGGCAGTCGCGTCTTCGCCAAGGAGATCATGCGCGGTGCCCCGGTCGCGCAGGATTTTCTCGACACGACGCTGAAGGCCTGGGTCGAGGAGCGCGCCCGCGTCGTGCGGCGCTGGATCGGGGAGGGGCAATTGCGGCCGATCGAGCCCCGCACCCTGTTCTTCATGATCTGGGCGACGACGCAGCAT
Source organism: Lichenihabitans sp. (assembly GCA_965277115.1). Classification (GTDB taxonomy): domain Bacteria; phylum Pseudomonadota; class Alphaproteobacteria; order Rhizobiales; family Beijerinckiaceae; genus Lichenihabitans. The sequence continues at coordinate 404,069 of CBDIBY010000011.1, forward strand.
TATGCCGATTTCGCCCATCAGATCGCAGCGCTCAACGATGGCGCGCCGCTGTCGGATGCGGAGTTCGAGGCCGCCAAAGCGCAGGTGATCGCGATTATCCTGGCAGGGGTGGAGCTGACGGATTCTCCGCGATCAACCGCTCCGGGACATGCGATGCGTACCGCAGCCGATAATCATTTGGATTGAGCGATTTTCACGAGACCGAGAGCAGGAACACCTCGGCAATTGGGAGTTTCGATGACGAGACTGCTTTTGACGATTGCCTTGGTCTGCCTGGCCGCGACCACCTTTGGCGCAAAGGCGGCGGAAAAGCCGTCCGCGGCGGCTCTGGCGCGCGACCCGGCGCGGTTCCTCAACCATCAGCTTCGCATCGACAAGCTCGGCTGTTTCTTCTCCCCGGAGGCGGGTTACCGGTGCACGACCTATGGCGGGGTCTATGTCCTGCCGGGCGACATCGCGCCCGCCGACGTCAAGACGAAGATCAAGGCGGACTGCGGCGGCATCGTCGAGGACGAGGACGATCCGTCATGCCTGTTCGATCTCGTGTTTACGCCTTCGGCGGTCGGCAGAGGCGTCGGACAAATCGTCAAAGGCGACCGATCCGCCGAGGGACCTGTGTGGATGGTGCACGCAGCCTTCGCCACCTTGACCCCGCACCATTGAGCGAAACGAGCGGAACCGCTGCCCGCTCAGACACGGTTGAGACCGGGGAGGTATCGGGCGGCGCGACGGCTGTGACCCGACCCGATCAATGCATTGTCGTTGATCCCGGCAACGATACCGCCTGCTTTCGAAAGACCCGGATCTTCTCCGAAGATCCTGATCATGTTTCGGCCCGCGGCCTTGGCGGCGTAGAGCGCATGATCCGCCTCGTCGAGCAGGCGCGACGGTTCCCGATGATATGGCGGCTTTACGATCGTGACGCCGACGGAGGCGCCGATCTCGATGCTCCTGTCTCTCCAGAGGACAGGACGGCACAATCCGCGAAGGGCATGCTCCAAAGCCTCCACGATCCTGGCGCGGCTGAGCGGAGCGCGGAGCAGCACCGCGAATTCGTCGCCACCGATCCGCGCGACGACGATCGCGCTGCCGAGAGCCCGATGCAGCCTCGCCGCGACCTGCCGAAGGCATTCGTCTCCCGCCGAATGACCGAGCCCATCGTTGATCTGCTTGAAGTCGTCGAGATCGATGAGCGCCAGGGCCGCGACCGAAACCTCGCCGACCTTGGCCCCGATCAACTCGTGGCATCGCGTCTCGAAAAGCCCGCGATTGGCCAGTCCGGTGAGAGGATCGCGCTCGGCAAGCTCCTTCAGGCGATCCCAAAGCTCCTTCTCTCGCGTGATATCCTGCTTCGCGCCGAAAATGCGGACGGGCCGATCGCGGTCATAGGCGACGTCGGCACTCAGGCGTATCCACCGGCTCGCGCCGCGGCGCGTGCGGATGCGGGCGTCAACGGTAAAGCTGCCTCGGGTCCGGATGGCCTCGGCCCGCAACCGCTCCATCTCGGCCCGCGACTCGTCTTCGTAGAATTCGATGATCGAGGCCCTGCGCAGGGGCGACGAGCGTGGAAGGTCGAAAAGATCATAGACGCCATCCGTCCAGGTCAGCGCCTCGGTGTCGAGATCGCACTCCCAGGCACCGATTCCGGCGAGGCGCGCCGCCTGATCGTAGATCCGCTTGAGGTGCGTGATCGATGACATCTTGCCAGTCGGAGCGGGACTTTCCATCATGCTTTCACGTCACATCAGGCCGAACCGCGGGGTTTGGCTCAAGCTAGATCTAGGCCGGAAAAGTTAAGCATCGATTGGATTTGCAGGGTCGTTTGAACGCGATCGCGGCAGGTCAAGGTTGCGGGCGTTCGCAATGAGATAGCTTGACGGGCCCGGCTTCGCTAGGCAACAGGACGATATCGGGAGGGAGACCATGAGGCTCAGCGCACGCAACCAGATCAAAGGCAAGCTCGTCGATGTGACCAAGGGCCAGACGACCGCGCATGTGCGGATCGACATCGGCGGCGGCGTGATCGTCACCTCCTCCGTCACCAACGCGGCCGTCGACGAGCTCGGCCTCAAGGCCGGGCAGCAGGCCACTGCGGTGATCAAGGCCTCCGACGTGATGATCGCGGTCGACTGAGCCATGCGCCGGCTCGGTCTCGCCCTCTTCGCCGTCGCCGTCGCCTCCTCCTGCCCCGCCTGGGCTCAGGACGCGAGCGGCTGCGCCAAGTTCAAATGGTCGGTCGCTCGCGAACAGACGGCCTTCGCTGCGCCGGACCTGCCGAACGTCGAAAGCGGCCAGTCGCTGCCCGGCGTCGTGAGCGCGGCCATCGTCAAGTTGCAGCCGCAAGCGGAGGTCAGATTCGACCGTCCGCCGGCCCGCAAGCCGAAGGCCGCAACGCCTTTCGCGGCGGTGCTTAAACTGGCACCGCTCGCCGCACCCGGCACCTACCAGATCACGCTGTCGGACGAGGCTTGGATCGACGTGCTGCAGGTCGGCAAGGAGGTCCGCTCGGCGGGGTTCTCCGGCCAGCCGGACTGCCCTGGCGTGCGCAAGAGCGTGAAGTTTCCGCTTCAGGCGGGCGAGATCACGGTTCAGATCAGCGGCGTGAGGACGGACAGCATCAAGGTCGACGTGCTGCCGGTCGAGTGAAACGCCCGCCGATCGGATTGACCGTGCGGGGGGCTCCCTCTAGTCTGACAAATAAGCGGCGCCCGAGAGCGCGGCGGTCTGACGGCATCATGCGCTGTTCACCAGGGAGGATATGATCGTGAGCCTCAATCCGAAAACCGACCGCCGCCAGGTGCTGCGGATCCTCGCCGCAGGTGCCGTCGGCTCGGCGTTGCCCGCGGGTCTCGGCGGCGTCGCCAGGGCCGCCGGCCCGAAGCGCATCGGGCTCGTCGTGAAGAACCTCGGCAACAGCTATTTCGACGCGTGCCGCGACGGCGCCATGGAAGCCGCCAAGGCGATCGGCAACATGGAGATCATCTATACGGCGCCGACCAAGCCCACCGCCGAAGACCAGATCGCGGTGCTCGATTCGCTGATGGCCCAGAAGGTCGACGGCATCATGGTGTCGGCGGACGACGCCAACGCCCTCGTGCCCTTCGGCAAGAAGGCGGCGCAGCGCGGCATCAAGGTCATTTCCTTCGATTCGGCCATCGCGCCCGGCGGCCGGCTCGTCCATCTGGCCGCCTCCTCGGCGCCGATCATCGGCGCCAAGCTGGTGCAGATGATGGCCAAGACCCTCAATAACGAAGGCGAGGTCGCGATCCTCTCCGCCTCCTCCACCATGACCAACCAGAACTCCTGGATCGCGGGCATGAAGGAGGAATGGAAGAAGCCCGAATATGCCAAGATGCCGCTCGTCGCCACCGTCTACGGCGACGACCAGGACGACAAGAGCTACCGCGAGATGCAGGCCTTGGTGAAGGCGCACCCCAACCTCAAGGGAGTGATCTCGCCGACTACGATCGGCATCAGGTCCGGCGCCAAGGCGATCATGGACGGCGGGCTGATCGGCAAGGTCTATATCACCGGCCTCGGCCTTCCCTCGGAGATGAAGGAGGCCGTGGAGAAGGGTGCGTGCCAGAGCTTCGCCATCTGGAATCCGGTCGATTACGGCTATGCGACGACCGAGATCATGGCCGACATCCTGGGCGGCGCATCGACGGCACCGGGATCGACGCTGAAGATGGGCCGCGTGGGCGAGACCAAGGTCGGGCCGGACGGTGAATGCATCATGGGTGAGCCCTTCACCTTCGACAAAAGCAACATCGAGAAATACGCCAAGATGTTCTAACGATGTCGCCCTTCTCCGCTTCGCAGGAGAAGGTGCCCCGGACTTGATCCGGGGCGGATGGGGGAATTCCAGAAGCTTCAGCCTGCGGCTTCCCTCACCCGACCGGTCTTCGCCCGGTCACCCTCTCCCGCGGCGCGGGAGAGGGGTTCGCGCTACCGGCGAGACCGCGCTCGTGTCCCAACCCGTGCCACCCTCCCTCGCCCTGTCGGGCATCGGCAAGAGCTTTCCCGGTGTGCGGGCGCTGAAGGACGTCTCCTTCGCGCTCCATCCCGGCGAGGTGACGGCGCTGATTGGCGAGAACGGGGCGGGCAAGTCGACGCTGGTCAAGATCATGACCGGCCTCTATGCGCCGGACGAGGGCGAGGTGCTGGTTGGCGGCACGCCACGGCATTTCGCCTCGCCGCGCGACGCCTGGAAGGCCGGCATCGCCGCCATCCATCAGGAGACGGTGATGTTCGACGACCTCACGGTCGCCGAGAACATCTTCATGGGCCATATGCCCGGCGGCGCACTGATCGACTGGGCGACGACGCGCAGCCGCGCCGCGGCCTTGCTGAAGCGGATCGAAGCGGATTTCGGCCCGGACACGCCGCTGAAGCGGCTGTCGGTGGCGCAAAAGCACATGGTGGAGATCACCCGGGCGCTCAGTCACGAAGCGTCCGTCATCATCATGGACGAGCCGACCGCGGCGCTCTCCGCGCATGAGATCGAGGAGCTTTTCCGCATCGTCGCGGCGCTCAAGGCCGAAGGGCGCTCGATCCTGTTCATCTCGCACAAGTTCGACGAGATCTTCCGCGTCTCGGACCGTTGGGTGTGCCTGCGCGACGGCGAAAAGGTCGGCGAAGGTTTCACGCACGAGGTCCGGGAAGCCGCCCTCGTGCGGCTGATGGTCGGCCGGCCGATCGACCAGGTCTTTCCGAAACGCGATATCCCGATCGGCGAGATCGTGCTCGAGGTCGAGGGCCTGTCGAACGCCACCGAGTTCGAAGACATCGGTTTCGCGCTCCGTCGTGGCGAGATTCTCGGCTTCTACGGCCTCGTCGGGGCCGGCCGTTCGGAGGCCATGCAATGCCTCTTCGGCCTGACCCCGCCGACGCGCGGCCGCATCGCCATCGGCGGCAAGCCGCTCAAGACAGGCACCCCCGCCGACGCCATCGCGGCGGGCATCGCCTATGTGCCGGAGGACCGCCAGCACCAGGGCGCCGTGCTGCCGCTCGGCATTCGTGAGAACGTCACGCTGGCCTCGCTCGACGCGCATCTGCGCCGCAAGCTTTTGTCGCGCCCCTCCGAGCTCGCTGCCACGCGAAAGCTCGGCAACCGCCTCGCCGTCAAGGCCGCGAACTGGGAACAGACGCTCGCCGAGCTGTCGGGCGGCAATCAGCAGAAGGTCGTCATCGCCAAATGGCTCGCGACCCATCCCAAGGTGGTGATCCTCGACGAGCCCACCAAGGGCATCGACATCGGCTCCAAGGCCGCCGTCCACGACTTCATCGGCGAACTCGCCGAGGAGGGCCTCGCCGTCATCCTGGTCAGCTCGGAACTGCCGGAGGTGATGGGCCTCGCCGACCGCATCCTCGTCATGCAAGAGGGGCGGATCGTCACCGAGGTCGCGCGCGGCAGTCCCGACTGGAGTGCCGAGACGATCGTCGCGGCCGCCACCGGCGCGCCGATGGCCGAGGCTGCGCAATGAAGGCGCTGGCGAAGCATCGCGAGCTGATCCTTGCCGCCATCGTGCTGGTGATGGTCGTCGGCATCAGCCTCTACGCGCCGGCCTTCGGCACCCGCGACAGCCTGATCGGGACGCTCAACGACACCGCCTTTCTGTTCATGATGGCGCTGGCCCAGATGATGGTGATCCTGACGCGTGGTATCGACCTGTCGGTCGCGGCCAACCTGGCGCTGACGGGCATGCTGACCGCCTTGTTGGCCAAGGCGCATCCGGGGCTGCCAGCATTCGTCTTCCTGGTGCTCGGGCTCGTAATCGGGCTCGGACTCGGGCTCGTCAATGGCAGCCTCGTCGCCGTCCTCGGCATCCCGCCGATCGTCGTGACGCTCGGCACGCTGGCGATCTTTCGCGGCATGATCGTCGTGGTCGACGGCGGCGATCAGGTCAATGCCACCGACATGGGTCGCAATTTCCAATCGCCGCCGAGCCTCACCCTGTTTGGCTTGTCGAGCATCTTCTGGATCTCGGTCGTCCTCGCCGTGCTGGCGTGGCTGTTCCTGAAGTTCACCCGCCCCGGGCGCGGGCTCTATGCCGTCGGCTGCAATCCGGTGGCGGCGCGCTATTGCGGTATCGACCTCGCCCGCCAGCAGCTCATCGCCTATGCGATCTCGGGTGCGGTCTCGGGGCTTGCAGGCTATCTCTGGGTGGCACGCTACGGCGTCGCCTATGTGGAGATCGCCACCGGCTACGAATTGACCGTCATCGCAGCCTGTGTGATCGGCGGCGTGTCGATCGGCGGCGGCATCGGCTCCGTGCCGGGCACGCTGCTCGGCGCGCTGTTTCTCGGCGTCATCGTCAACGCACTGCCGGTCATGCAGGTCTCGCCCTTCTGGCAGATGCTCGTGTCGGGTGCGGTCATCCTGATGGCGGTGACACTCAACGCCCGAGCCGAGGCGCGGCCCGACAAGCTGATCCTGCCGCGGGCGCGGCGCGAAGCCGCGAGGGCCAGATAGGCCATGAGCCCGCTGCCGCGACCGAGCCCCGTCGCTCCCTTGCCCCCGGGCGAGCCTGCGTCCCGCTATCAGGTGGCCGACCGGGCGCCGCGGCGCATGGCCGACATGCTGCTGCGCTGGGAGACGATCCTCGCCATCCTACTCGTCGCGGTCTTCGTCGCCAACACGTTGATTTCGCCCTACTTCCTCGACCTCTATAACCTCGCAGACACGACTTCGAACTTCTCCGAGAAGGCCATCATCGCCCTCGGCATGGCGCTCCTGATCCTGGTGCGCGAGATCGACCTTTCGGTCGCCGCCATCCTGGCGCTCGCTTCGCTCGCCATCGGCCTCCTGGCGGCGCAGGGTTTCGGTACGCCTGTCCTCATCGCGGGCGGCCTCGTGGTCGGGCTCGCTTGCGGGGCAGTCAACGGCCTCCTGGTCACGCTGACCCGCGTGCCCTCCATCGTCATCACCATCGGCACCATGTCGCTGTTCCGCGGCATCGCCCAGGTTACGCTCGGCGATCAGGCGCTCACCACCTATCCGCCGGATTACCTCAGCCTCGGCCAGTCCTATTTCATCGCCATCCCGCCGATGCCATTGTCCTTCGTGCTGTTCCTCCTCCTCTCCATCTGTTTCGCCGTGGCGCTGCACGGCACCGCGACCGGACGAAAACTCTTCGCCATGGGGGCCAATCCGGTAGCGGCGCGGTTCTCGGGTATCAGGGTCGACCGGATCCGCTTCTGGCTCTTCGCATTGTCGGGCCTGCTTTCAGGCCTCGCCGCAGTGCTGCTCACCGCGCGGATCGGTGTCATGCGACCGAACATCGCGCTCGGCTGGGAGCTCGACGTCATTACCATGGTGGTGCTCGGCGGCGTGGCGATCTCGGGCGGCGTCGGCACCATCGGCGGCGTCGTGCTGTCGGTCTTCGTGCTCGGGCTCGCCACCTTCGGCCTGTCGCTGGTGAACGTGCCCGGCATCGTCATCAACGTGCTGCTCGGCCTGCTCCTGATTCTGTCGATCGCAGCGCCGATCGTGGCACGACGATTCATCCGGCGGATCTGAAGGGAACCGATCATGGGACAACTCGACGGCAAGGTCGCCTGGGTCACAGGTGCGGGAAGCGGCATCGGCGAAGCGGCGGCCCTGGCGCTGGCGCAGGCCGGGGCCAGCGTGGCGCTGACCGGACGCCGGACCGAACCGCTCGAGGCCGTGGCGAAGCGGATCGAGACGGCCGGCGGCCAGGCGCTCGTCGCTGCAGGCGACGTCTCCGATCCGGCCTTGGCCGGAAAGGTCGTCGAGGCGATCGAGGCGCGCTTCGGCCGGCTCGACATCCTGATCAACAATGCCGGGACGAACATCACCGCGCGGCGCTGGGACCAGCTGACCCCCGAGGGTATCGACCAGGTGCTCGGCGCCAACCTGTCGGCGGCCTTCTATTGCGCCGTGGCGGCCCTGAAGCCGATGCGCAAGCAGCGCGACGGGATACTGATTCACACCGCCTCCTGGGCCGGCAAATATATCAGCCCGCTCAGCGGCCCGGCCTATACGGCCGCCAAACACGCGGTCGTGGCGATGAGCCAGACCATCAACATCGAGGATTACGTCAACGGCATCCGCTCGACCGTGATGCTGCCGGCCGAGATCGCGACGCCGATCCTCAATACGCGCCCCAAGCCGCCGAGCGTCGAAGAGCGCGCCAAGATGCTCCAGCCGCAGGATATGGCCGACCTGATCCTCTTCATCGCGACAAGGCCGCCCTCGGTCTGCCTCAACGAGGTGGTGATCAGCCCGACCGCGAACCGGATCTACAGCTTGTAGACGGCCGGAGTTTCGATCGGGGCCTCGTCCTTTCTCGGACGTGCGAAACCGAGCCCCCGATCGAAGTCGTGAGAGTAGTCGCAGGCGTCCGATTCCATGCCGCTCGTTCCCGCGCAAGCGGGACTCCAGCGCAAGGGTGGCCGCAAGCCGTCCGTTTGGACGGTCTCGGAACTCTACTCCCTGGATTCCCGCTTGCGCGGGAATGAGTGCAAGGGATGTTGCCGCGCGCTTGCCATTGATCGTAGGACTGCTTTGTCCGGCGGCACGGCGCAATTGCAATGGATCCGCAATAGCGATAGGCCGTGCCCGGCGCTCGCGCGTCAGGCCTTCGGCTGCGGCACGGCACTAATCGTTAGCCCCGGCCAAGCTTCCGCCTTCAGAGTTGATCCATGCGCCTCAGCCGATATTTCCTGCCCATCCTGCGCGAGACGCCGAAGGAAGCCGAGATCGTCTCCCACCGGCTGATGCTGCGCGCCGGCATGATCCGGCAGGAGGCGGCCGGCATCTACGCCTGGCTGCCGCTGGGCCTGCGGGTGCTCGACAAGGTCAATGCGATCATCCGCGAGGAGCAGAACCGGTCGGGCGCCATCGAGGTCCTGATGCCGACCATCCAGTCGGCCGACCTCTGGCGCGAATCCGGCCGCTACGAGGATTACGGCAAGGAGATGCTGCGCATCAAGGACCGGCACGCGCGCGACATGCTCTACGGGCCGACCAACGAGGAGATGATCACCGAGATCTTCCGCGCCTCGGTGCGTTCCTACAAGGATCTGCCGCTCAGCCTCTACCACATCCAATGGAAGTTCCGCGACGAGGTGCGGCCGCGCTTCGGCGTCATGCGATCGCGCGAGTTCCTGATGAAGGACGCCTATTCGTTCGACCTCGATCTTGCGGGCGCGCGCCATTCGTACAACAAGATGTTCGTGGCCTACCTGCGCACCTTCGCGCGGCTCGGCGTAACCGCGATCCCGATGGTCGCCGACACCGGCCCGATCGGCGGCGACCTCAGCCACGAATTCGTGATCCTCGCTTCGACCGGCGAGAGCGAGGTGTTCTGCCACAAGGATTACCTCGGCTTCGCGCCCCCGCCTGCGGACGTCGACTTTGACGATAAGGCCGGCCTTCAGGCGATCGTCGACCGCTGGACCTCGCTCTACGCGGCCACCTCGGAGAAGTTCGACAAGGTGGCGTTCGAGGCCGTGCCGGAGGCCTCGCGGGTTTCGGCGCGCGGCATCGAGATCGGCCACATCTTCTATTTCGGCACCAAATATTCCGAGCCGATGCGGGCCGTCGTGGCGGGGCCGGATGGCAAGGAGGTGCCGGTACACGGGGGCTCCTACGGCATCGGCCCGTCGCGTGTCGTCGCCGCCATGATCGAGGCTGGCCACGACGACGCGGGCATCATCTGGCCCGAGGCCATCGCGCCGTTCCGTGTCGGCATCGCCAATCTCAAGGTCGGCGACGTCGGCACCGACAAGGCCTGCGCCACGCTCTACGCCAAGCTGACCGAGGCCGGGATCGATACGCTCTACGACGACCGCGACGAGCGGCCGGGCGCCAAATTCGCCACCATGGACCTGATCGGCCTGCCGCAGCAGATCATCGTCGGCCCGAAAGGCCTCGCGGAGAACAAAGTCGAGATGAAGGATCGCCGCAGCGGTGCGCGCGAGCTCGTCGCGCCGGAGGAAGCGCTCCGGCGTCTCATCACTCCGGCCGAGTCGCGGGCCTGAGGAGCCGAGACCTGCCATGACCCAAGCCGGAGCCGCGGCCTCGCCGCGCGGGATCGCCGCCGCTCAGCCGTCATCGAACAAGGCGACGCGCCCCTTTTCGCCGTTCGAATGGCTGGTGGCGCTGCGCTATCTGCGCGCGCGCCGCTCCAAGAGCTTCGTCTCGGTCATCGCCGGCTTCTCGTTCCTCGGCATCATGCTCGGCGTGGCGACGCTGATCGTCGTCATGTCGGTGATGAACGGCTTTCGGGCCGAGTTGCTCGACAAGATCGTCGGCATCAACGGCCACATCTTCGTGCAGCCGACCGACAGCCCGATGACCGATTACGACGCGGTGACGCAGCGCATCCTTGGCGTGCCCGGCGTCACGCTAGCGATTCCAATGATCGAGGGTGCGGCGGCAGTCTCGTCGCAGTTCAACCAGGCCGGCGCGCTGGTGCGCGGCATCCGCGAGGCCGACATCAAGCACCTGCCGGGCATCGCCGGCCACGTGGTGCAGGGCACGCTCGACGGGTTCGAAGGGGGTGGCGGCGTGGCGGTTGGCCAGCGGCTCGCGGAGGCGCTCGGCCTCAGGATCGGCGACCCGGTCTCGATCCTCATCTCCAAGGGCGTGGCGACGCCGATGGGCATCGCGCCGCGTATAAAGTCCTATCCGGTCGTCGCCATCTTCTCGATCGGCATGTCGGAGTTCGATTCGAGCTTCGTCTACATGCCGCTCGCCGAGGCGCAGGACTATTTCAGCAAGGATGGGGAAGCCTCGGTGATTGAGGTTTTCGTCAAGGACCCGGATCATATCGACGCGATCCGGGCGACGCTCGACAAGGCCATCGGCCGATCGGTCGTGCTGACCGACTGGCGGCAGCGCAACAAGACCTTCTTCGACGCGCTCAACGTCGAGCGCAACGTGATGTTCGTCATCCTGACGCTGATCGTGCTCGTCGCGGCGCTCAACATCGTCTCCGGCCTCATCATGCTGGTCAAGGACAAGAGCTCGGACATCGCCATACTGCGCACCATGGGAGCGACGCGAGGCTCGATCCTGCGCGTCTTTCTCATCGCCGGCGCATCGATCGGCGTGGCGGGGACCTTCGCGGGTTTCCTGCTCGGGGTCCTGGTCGCCAGCAACGTCGAGGCGATCCGCAATGGGCTGAACCGGCTGCTGCACGCCAATCTCTTCCCGTCGGAACTCTACTACCTCTCCCATCTGCCGTCGGTGATCGAGCCCGGCGACGTCGCGGCGGTGACGATCCTGGCGCTGACGCTCTCGCTGCTCGCCACGATCTATCCGTCCTGGCGCGCCGCGACGCTCGATCCCGTCGAGGCGTTGCGCTACGAGTGATGAGCCAAGGATGAGCCAGCAACCGGCCTTGAGCCTCGACCGGGTCGAGCGTCGCTACAAGCAGGGCGATAGCGTCCTCGCCATCCTGGAGGGCGCGGAACTGCAGCTCTGGGCCGGCCAGTCGGTGGCGCTCGTCGCGCCCTCCGGCACCGGCAAGTCGACGCTCCTGCACGTCGCGGGGCTACTCGAGAAACCCGATAGCGGCGATGTCCTCGTCGGCGGTGCGCCGACCGCCGCGATGAACGATGGCGCCCGCACGGCATTGCGCCGTTCGGCCATCGGTTTCGTCTACCAGGCGCATCACCTGCTGCCGGAATTCTCCGCGCTCGAGAATGTCGCCCTGCCGCAGATGATCGCCGGCCTCGACCGCCAGGAGGCGTCGCGGCGGGGCGGTGAACTCCTGGCTTTCCTTGGTCTCGGCGAGCGCTTCAAGCATCGGCCGGCGGAGCTCTCCGGCGGCGAGCAGCAGCGTGTCGCCATCGCCCGTGCCGTCGCTAATGCGCCCGCGATCCTGCTCGCCGACGAACCGACCGGCAACCTCGATCCGCACACCGCGGACCATGTTTTCACGACGCTGACGACGCTGATCCGGGCGACCGGCCTCGCGGCGCTGATCGCCACCCACAATATGACGATCGCGGCCCGCATGGACCGTCGCGTGACGCTGCAGGACGGGCTGGTGGTGGAACTTGCCTGAGTGGAACTTGCCTGAGCGGGCCGCGAACCGAGGGACCGCGTGAATGGGACGGCTCCTGGACGGCTTGAACAAGAGGCTGCTCCGGCCGCTCGGGATGGAGATCGCCAAGGCATCCGGGCTGGCGCGGGACCGCATGCTGCTCGATCACTATCGCGCGGCGAGCGAGGCCGCCAAAGCACCGCTCCACCCTGATCTCGCGGCGCGCGTCATCCTGCTCGGGCGGTTGCTGAAGCCCCGCCGCCTCACCAGCCATCGCAAGATCCGGGTCGGCGGCCGGGAAGACGGGGGCTATGTCATGATCGACGACCTCGATCATTTCAAGACCGCCTTCTCGCTCGGCGTCGGGCCCAATGTCGATTGGGACTACGCAATGGCGGAGCGGGGGATCGACGTCTACCAATTCGATCACACGGTTGCCGGCCCGCCCAGGCAGCATCCGCGATTTCACTTTCACAAGAAGCGGATCGACGGCGTCGCCTCGCCGGATACGGAGAACCTCGTCTCTTTGCTCGATGCTTACGGCTCGCCGGGCGATCGCGCCAATATCCTCAAGGTCGACATCGAGGATTCCGAATGGTCGCTGTTCGCCAATACGGATCCGGAGGTGCTGGCGAGGTTCCCGCAGATCCTGTGCGAGTTCCATTCCCTCGGATACGTCCACGACGACGGACATTATCGCCGGATGACCGACGCGCTCGGCCGGCTTAGCGACCGTTTCGAGATCGTCCACGTGCATGGCAACAATTGCGGGCGACGCGTCTTCGTCGCCGACCAGGCCTTCCCGCACGTGCTCGAGATCACGCTCGCCAATAAGGCGCTCTACGCGTTTTCCGACGATGCGGAGGACTACCCGACAGACCTCGACGCGCCGAACGACACCGGCAGACCCGATTACCTTCTCGGCCGCTTCGATTTCGGCGATGCGGCGGACGCCGATGTCGAACGACTCGAGAGATTGGCCATGAGCGACGAAGCGGTCGTCGGATTCGACCGTGGCAGCTACCTGTCGGCCAATCCCGACGTCGCCGAAGCCGGCTTCGATCCCTGGGCGCATTGGCGCTTGTTCGGCAGCAACGAACGCCGCCCCCTCGCACCCGGAGAGACGGAATTCGACGCCGAACGCTACCTCACCGCCAACCCCGACGTCGCCGCGGCCGGGTTCGACGCCTTTGCCCACTGGCATCACTTCGGCAAGCGCGAGGGGAGGCCCTTGTCGCCTCCACCCCTCGCGCAACCGAGCCATAAGACGCCATGACCCAACCCGTCGTTCGTTTCGCGCCCTCGCCCACCGGCCGCATCCATATCGGCAATACCCGCACGGCACTCCTGAACTATCTGTTCACCAAATCGCGCGGCGGCCGCTTCGTGCTGCGTTTCGACGACACCGATGTCGAACGCTCGCGCGCCGAATATGCGAACAGTATCGAGGCCGACCTTCACTGGCTCGGCACGGTGCCGGACCTCGTGGTACGCCAGTCCGATCGCGTCGCGCTCTACGATGCCGCGGCCGAGAGCCTCAAGGCCGTAGGCCTGCTCTATCCGGCCTACGAGACCGCCGACGAACTGGAACGCCGGCGCAAGCGCCTGCAGGCGCGCGGCCTGCCGCCGGTCTACGACCGCGCCGCGCTGAAACTCGCGCCCGAGGAGCGGCGGGCATTCGAGGCCGAGGGCCGCCGGCCGCATTGGCGCTTCAAGCTCGTCGCTGAGACGGTCGAGTGGCACGACCTCGTTCGTGGGCCGAGCCATATCGACTGCGCGTCGCTCTCCGACCCCGTGCTGGTGCGCGAGGACGGTAGCTATCTCTACACGCTGCCGTCGGTCGTCGACGATATCGATCTTGGCATCACCCATGTGATCCGCGGCGAGGACCATGTCACCAATACGGCGGTGCAGATCCAGCTGTTCCGCGCCCTTGGTGGCGCGGTTCCGAGCTTCGGCCATCACAACCTCCTGGTCACGGCGAGCGGGGAGGGACTGTCGAAGCGCTCGGGCGCGCTGTCGGTTGGCGCCTTGCGTGAGAGCGGGATAGAAGCGCTCGCCATCGCCGCTCTGGCGACGCTGACGGGCTCGTCCGCCGCTGTCCATCCGGTGGCCTGGCTCGGTGATCTCATGCCCGGCCTCGACCTCGCCCATCTGTCGCGCAACCCGGCGAGGTTCGACGAGGCGGAACTGCGCGCCCTCTCGGCCAAGACCCTGCACCAGCTGCCGTTCGGCACGGTCGCGGCGCGGCTCGCCGCCATCGACATTGAGGGCCATGACGCGGAAGCCTTCTGGCACGCCGTCCAGGGCAATCTCGAACGTTTCGACGAGGTCTCGATCTGGTGGACGATCGTCCGGGGCAGGGCGGACCCCGTGATCGAGGATCGCGACTATCTGGCCCGGGCGTCCGCTCTCCTGCCCGAGGATCCGTGGAGCCTCGACACCTGGCGGGCCTGGACCGATCGATTGAAACAGGCGACCGGCCGCAAGGGCAGGGCGCTGTTCCACCCGCTGCGCCTCGCCCTGACCGGGCGCGAGACTGGCCCCGACCTCAAGCATCTGCTGCCGCTGATCGGCCGCCCTAAAGCGCTGGCGCGCCTCGGCGGAACTGCCGCGTGAGGTCCTCGCCATCCTTGGGTGGCGGCGGTATCGCGATCCCGGCCTGATCGGCGAGGTCGCCCTGCGGTACAGGTGCCGGCTTGCGGACCGCCCTGGCTTTTCGCGCGGGCTTGGGGGCCGGCGCTTTCGCCGCTCCCGGCCGCGCCATCTGGTCGGACAGTTTCTGCGTGACCTTCACATCGCCCTTGTCGCCCTGGATCAGTGTCTCGGCGCCAGCTAAAGCCTCGACCCAGGACTGGTGCGGCGGCTTGCACGAGCAGGTCGCGTCATAGCTCTTCTGGAACTTGAAGGCCGCCGGCAGCGCCGTATAGGCGGCGCCGTCCGGCGCGACCGCCGTGTCGAGGCTGCCGTCCGGCGCGACCGTGTAAAGGCTGGCCTCGGTCCCCGGGCACATCGCCTTGCAGAGCTGATCGAGGTGGTCGAGGCTGTCCGGCGCCGACGAGGCGTCGTCGGTGATCGGGAAATAGCCGCCGTCGCAATGCCTGACGCAGAGCGCCCTGATGCGGGCCGCGGGCGCGGCCCCGTCGCCGCTGTCCGGCGGGGCGCCTGGATCGACCGGCATGAGCGAGCCGTCGCCGACGGGCGCCTGGTCTTCCGAGGGACCGGCGCTGCAATAGCTGTTGAACTGCTCGACCAGCGCACGGCGGCGTGCGTCGCCGTCGCTCGGCGCACCCTGCGCCTGGTCCTGCAGGCGGCCGATATTGGCCTGCATCCGTTCCATCCTGGCTTCGATGGCGTCGCACTGCGGCGGCCCACCCCCAAACAGGCCCGATCCGCAGCCGATCGAATCGGAATAATCCTGCGTGCGCTGCAGTTCATATTGCTGCTGGCGCAGAGCGTCGCCGTAGGAATCACCGCCGTTTTGCGCCGAATCGATCTCGGCCCGCAGCCTGGAGCAATCCACCCCTTGCGCGAATGCCGGACCGCTCTGGGGTGGCAGAATGAGCGTCAGCGCGGCGGCCAGGAGCCCGGTCCGCCAGCGGGTCGCGACGGCCCGGCGGGAATGTCCTAACAACGTCCGCTGCACTCGATCCTCATGATGCCGCAACGTCTCCCGACGATGTGATGCGGGCGGATCATGCCGCAGTTCGTGACCTTATGATGTCGCGCTGCTCCCACCGCGCCGTGCCATTGCAAAACCGTCGCACGATACCCTTATGAGGCGCGATCCTTGCGGGAGAATGGAGCATGCGGACCGGTCTCGGGATTTTGGTGCTGGCGGCCTGTACGATGGTCGCAGCCGCAACGACGATGG
Organism: Lichenihabitans sp.; assembly: GCA_965277115.1. Classification (GTDB taxonomy): domain Bacteria; phylum Pseudomonadota; class Alphaproteobacteria; order Rhizobiales; family Beijerinckiaceae; genus Lichenihabitans. Next base: position 419,963 of record CBDIBY010000011.1, read on the forward strand.
CGGCCCAGGCAGCGGATGGACCCGATCTCATCTTCCGCCAATCCACCAAGTGGCGGCTTCTGACGCCCAACGACAAGCTCGCGACCTATGCGATCGACGATCCCGCGGTCGGCGGGGTGGCGTGCTATTTCACCGTGCCGGAGAAGGGCGGCGTCGCCGGCGCGCTCGGCTTCGCCCAGGAGGTCTCCGACATTTCGCTCGCCTGCCGCCAGGTGGCCCCGATCTCCTTCAAGGAGAAGTTCGGCCAGGGCGAGACCGTGTTCAGCGAGCGGCGCTCGTTCTTCTTCAAGCGCATGCAGATCGTGCGGGGCTGCGACATCAAGCGCAACACCCTCGTCTATATGGTCTATTCCGACAAGCTCATCGACGGCTCGCCGAAGAATTCGACCTCGGCGGTGCCGATCATGCCTTGGGGTGCCGAGGCCGCTGCGCCGAAATGCGCCGACTGGATCAACGGCTGAAGCCGGTCAGTCGCCGCAGCGGATGACGACGTCGTCGGCGGAGATCTTGGTAATCGGGCTTGTCGGCGAGGCGACCGAACCCGTGACGTCGGCGCCCATGCCATAGGCCAGGACATAAGCGTGGCCGTGGGATTCGCACCAGCTGTCGGCGATCACCCGCCCGCATTCGCGACCCGCATGCATGCAATCGGCGATGCCGTAACCTTCGTCTTCGGAGATCGTGTAGTCCGTGCCGTCCTGCGCCCTGGCGGCGGGCAGGCTGGCCATGAGGACGACGAGAGCGATCGGCACGACGCGCAGCGTGCCGGTGAAGCGAGCCGAGAACAGCATGACGGACCCGGGTTTCGGAGGGGCAATGCCAAGATTCCGACACCCTGGGCCGCCGAAATGACTAAAGTCTTAACGGATTTCGCGGCGGATCATTCACCCTCGGACCCCGTCTCGCCGCCGTAAGCCGCGATGTCGCGGCGGAACGGAACGTGCTCACCGTAGACCTCGATGGCGGCCTCGACGTGACGGCGCTCCTGCTCGAGATAGTCCTCGACCGCGCGGGCGAGGCGCCGGTCGGCGATGTCGTGCACCGAATAGGTCTGAACCGGCCGGTAGCCGCGCGCCAGCTTGTGTTCGCCCTGGGCGCCCGCCTCGACGCGCGCAAGCTTTCGCTCGATGCCGAATTCGAGCGCCTGATAGTAGGAGACCTCGAAATGCAGGAACGGATGCTCCTCGATGGCGCCCCAGTTGCGCCCGTAGAGCGCATCGTCGCCGATGAGGTTGAGCGCGCCCGCGATGTAACGGCCGTTGCGCTTGGCCATCACCAGCAGGATGCGGTCCGCCATGGCCTCGCCGATCAGCGAGAAGAACGCGCGGGTGAGATAGGGTCGGCCCCATTTGCGCGACCCCGTATCCATGTAGAAGGCGAAGAAGGCGTCCCAATGCGCCTCTTCGAGGTCGGCGCCCGTGATGCGTTCGACGGTGATGTCTTCGGCGAGCGCCTCCTTGCGTTCGCGTCGGATCGCCTTGCGCTTGCGCGAGGCGAGGCTGGCGAGGAAGTCGTCGAAGCTGCCGTAGCCTTCATTGATGAAATGGAACTGCTGGTCGGTGCGGCGCAGAAAGCCCCGCGCGCCGGCGAATTCCCATTCGGCCCGGGTGACGAAGGTGGCATGGATGGAGGAGGCCCCGACCTTGCTCCGCAGCGCCTTGAGGCCGCCGACCAGCGCTTCCGTCACAAGGTCGCGATCGGCGCCCTCGGCCACCAGGAAACGTCGCCCTGCGACAGGCGTGAACGGTACCGCGATCTGGAGTTTGGGGTAATAGCGGCCGCCAGCCCGCTCATAGGCATCGGCCCAGGCGAAGTCGAAGACATATTCGCCCTGCGAATGGGTCTTCACATAGGTCGGCGCGGCGCCGACGAGATCCGCGCCCTGCTCGACCAGGACATGCGCCGGCGTCCAGCCGGCGCGCGGCGAGACCGATTTCGACGTTTCGAGCGCCTTCAGAAAAGCGTGCGACAGGAATGGGTTATGTCGCTCCCGCTGCGGATCGTCGACGGAGAAGGGTGAGGGCGCCGGGTTGGCGCAGGCATCCCAGCGGATCGGGTCGACGGCGGCGATCGAGGGCGCGACGCGGACGGTGAACGGCTGCGGCATGGTCACCTTGGTTTCGAGGCTTCCACATCATGATGCGGCGATTTCGCGGCTGCACCATGTCCTCGCACCTGCGAAATTAGAGCATGATGTCGAAAAGTCCGTACGGGTTTTCGGATGAGATCATGCTCCAGCTTACTGAAATCGATAACGTTCCTGAATCAGGAAGGTGATCTACGGAAGGAAACCCTCGAACACCATCTGGTCGGCGAAGGCCGCTGCCTTTTGCCGCTGCCAGGCATCGCGCACCGTCCAGGTCATCACCGGCATGCCGAGCGCCGCGCGACAAAGCGAGGGCGCCGCATGCGGCAAGTCGTCGACCGCGAAGGACAGGAAATCGGGCCGCGTCTCGGGGAAATGCATGAGCGCGGCGAGTTCTGCGCGAAATGCCGGGCCGAGATCGCGCCACTCGTCACCCTCGAACCGCGCCCCGGTCACGATCCCGAGCGGGCGGGTTGCGCCGCGCTGCCGCAGATGGCGGATCACGGCAGGATCGAAGCTTTTGATCGCCAGCGGTCCACCATAGGCACGAACGAGGTCGATCACCCGATCCGCCAGGCCCAGGTCGCCATCGAAGCCGCTCTTGATCTCGCAGATCAGCGGTACCCGGCCGGCGACGAGGTCGAGCAACATGGCGAGGGAGGGAATCCTGTCGGCGGAGCCGTCGAGCGTCGTATCGGCTGCCTCGGCGGCCGTCAGGCCGTTGATTGCGCCGTCGCGGCCGGTCAGCCGACGCAAGTCGGTATCGTGGAACACCACGGCTTCGCCGTCGGCCGTGCGCTGCACGTCGCATTCGATGGCGAAGCCGCGCGAGATGGCCGCCGCCGCCGCCGCCAGCGAATTCTCGATCCTGCCCGCCCGGCGATCGTGCAATCCGCGATGGGCGATCGGCGCGGCGACGAGCCAGGCCGGCGCGGCATCCGGTGCGATCATGCCTCGACGTCGAACAGCGCCTCGACCTCGACGGCGCAGCCGAAGGGCAGGGTGGCGACACCGATGGTCGAGCGCGCGTGGCGGCCCTTGTCGCCGAGAACCTCGACTATCAGGTCGGACGCGCCGTTCATCACGCCGGCGACCGCGTAGAAGTCGGGTGCCGCGTGGATGAAGCCAGCAAGGCGGAGACAACGGGCGACGCGATCGAGATCGCCGAGCGCCGCCTTGGCCTGCGCCAGGATGTTGATGGCGCAGAGCCGCGCCGCGGCCCGGCCGATCTCGTCGGAGATGCCGGCGCCGAGCTTGCCCACATGGACGGGATCGAGCTTGCCGTCGGACCCGAGCGCCAGCTGACCCGAGATCACCAGCATGCGGCCGGCGAGCACGTAGGGGACGTAATTGGCGACGGGCTTGGCCGCCGCCGGCAGGGTAATGCCCAGGTCGGCGAGGCGCTGGTCTATGCGGCTCATCGCTCATCTCCTCGAAAGTCGGTTGATCTTTGCGGCTTGCGGGCCGGAACGAAGCGCGTCAGGTTCTTCATTTCGCCATCGGCCGGAGCCACGGTGCGAAAACGATGTGGAGCGCGACGTGACCCGTTCATCTCATGCCTATGCCATCCGCGGCGGCCTCGCCGGTTTCCTCGTCGCTGCCGCGGCCGTGCTGTCGAGCCGGTCCGGCGCCGAGGCCGCGGCACCCGTACCGATGGCATCGCATCACGCGATCTACAAGCTGTCGCTTCTGAAAGCAAAGGGCGCCAATGCTCCGGCCTCGGCCGTCGGCGTCATCGACTATAATTTCAGCGGGTCGGCCTGCGATGGCTACACGACGACGTTCCGCCAGTTGACCGAACTGCAGCCATCGGAAGGCGACGCTCGCGTCAACGACCTCAAATCGACGACGTTCGAGGATGCGGGCGCATCGCAGTTCAGCTTCAAGACGACCACGCGCAACGACAATGACGTCGTGACCGATGTCGATGGGCGCGCCCGCAAGTCGCCGGACGGCGAGGCCAGCGTCGAGCTCAAGACGCCGCCCGGGCGGGCGACGCTTGGCGACGACATCCTGTTTCCAACCGAACACCTGCGACGGATCATCGGGGTGGCCGAGGCGGGGGGGAAACTGCTCGAGGCGAAGGTCTACGATGGGTCCGACACCGGAAAGAAGGTCTTTCGAACGTTGACCGTGATCGGCAAGCCGATCGACGCGCCAAGCCAGGACCCGGTCGGCAGTGCCGACGGCCTCAAGACCGTGCGGCGCTGGCCCGTGTCGATCAGCTATTTCGAAAAGGGCAAGGAGGACGCGCCGGATTACATCCTCTCCTTCGACCTTTACGAGAACGGCATCAGCCGCGCGCTCAAGCTCGATTACGGCGACTTCGTCCTCGAGGGAGATCTCACGGACCTGACCGTCAAGGCGCCGTCTCCCTGCCGGTGAGGGAACGCCTCAGGTCCATTGCCAGCGCGGCTCGATGGCGTCCGGCAGGGACGCGATCTCGACCGGATCAGCCCCCGACGAGGCGCAGAAGCGCAGGAGAAGGGGTTCGTCCTGCACCAGGAAATCGACGAGTGCCGCCGCGAAGCCGGGCGCCGCCGCAGCGGCCCGCAGGGTTGTCGCATCGAGGCCCGACAAGGCGAAAAAGCGCTCCATCGCTTCCCGATCGCCGGCAAGGAATCTTAACCCTTGGATGGCAATCCAAGACTCGTCGAAACGGCTCGGATTGGATCGCGACTGCCTATCCCGAGGGCGCGGTGGCTCTGACTTATGCACAGATGAGTGACCCTTTCGTCGAATGTTATTGATTAGGCTAGGATCTTGCGCCTGGAATATCATAGTCGAGACCATTATCGATCCCAGGATGGTCGGAGAGAATCCGAGGCGCCGAGGCCATGCCGAAAACGATCCTGATCGTCGAAGACAACGAGCTGAACATGAAGCTGTTCAGCGACCTTTTGGAGGCCAACGGCTACCAGACGATCCAGACCCGCAATGGCGTCGAAGCTGTCGGTCTCGCGCGGCAGCATAGGCCCGACCTGATCCTGATGGATATCCAGCTCCCCGAGGTCTCGGGGCTGCAGGTCACGCAATGGCTCAAGGACGACGAGGAGCTGCGCAGCATCCCGGTCATCGCCATCACGGCCTTTGCCATGAAAGGCGACGAGGAGAAGATCCGGCAGGGCGGCTGCGAAGCCTATCTGTCTAAGCCCATTTCGGTCGTCAAATTCCTGGAAACGGTCCGCAATTACCTCTGAGATGGCTGAAAGGCCGCGTCATGACCGCACGCATTCTCGTCGTCGACGACCTGCCCGCGAACGTCAAGTTTCTCGAGGCGCGCCTGACGGCCGAATATTTCGAGGTCCGGTGTGCGACCAACGGTCTCGATGCGCTGCGCATCGCCGCCGCCGGGGCCTGCGATATCGTGCTGCTCGACGTGATGATGCCCGGGCTCGACGGGTTCGAGACCTGCCGGCGGCTCAAAAGCGATGTCTCGACCTCGCATCTTCCGGTGATCCTGGTCACGGCGCTCGACCAGCCTGCCGACCGCCTGCGCGGGCTCGACGCCGGCGCCGACGACTTTCTCACCAAGCCGATCGACGAAGTCGCGCTCCTGGCGCGGGTCAAATCCCTCGCCCGCCTCAAGATCATGGTCGACGAGCTGCGCCTGCGCGCGGCATCCTCGGCCAGCGCCGGGCTGCAACAGGGCTTGCCGCTGATGTCGGGCGACGACGGCCTCGACGGTCGCATCCTGCTCGTCGACGACCGGGAGAGCTCGTCCGAGCGGCTGATGGCGACGCTGGCACCCCAGCACAAGGTCACGCTCGAGACGGCGCCGCAGGACGCGCTGTTCAAGGGCGTCGAGGGCGGCTTCGATCTCGTCATCGTCAGCGGCTCGCTGCGCGACTACGACGGGCTGCGGCTGTGCAGCCAGTTGCGCTCGCTGGAGCGGACGCGGCAGGTTCCGCTGCTTCTCGTCGCCGATGCCGAGGATCGTCAGCAGGTGCTGCGCGGCCTCGAACTCGGCGTCAACGACTATCTGACCCGGCCGGTCGACCGGAACGAACTACTCGCCCGGGTCCGCATCCAGCTCCGCAAGAAGCGTTATGCCGCCCGGCTGCACGAGATGCTCGACGAATCGATCCAGCTCGCCGTGATCGACGCGCTGACGGGGGTCAACAACCGCCGCTATCTCGAATCCCATCTGGCGTCGATGGTCGAGGCGGCGGCCGACGGCAGCCGTCCGCTGTCGCTGATGATCCTCGACATCGATCTTTTCAAGGCGGTGAACGACACCTACGGGCACGACGCGGGTGACGAGGTCCTCAGGGTCTTCGCCTCGCGGATCAAGGGAGTGATTCGCGCGGTCGACATGCTCTGCCGTCTGGGCGGAGAGGAGTTCATCGTCGTCATGCCGGACACGACCCTCGATGTCGCAACGCGGATCGGGGAGCGGATTCGGGAAACCGTCAATGCCGCCATGTTCCCGATCCATGGCGGCGCGACGCAGATCCCCGTCACCGTGTCGATCGGCATCGCCGACCGCCGCCACGACAGGCAGCCCGAACTCGTGCTCAAGCGCGCCGACAAGGCGCTCTATGTGTCCAAGAACAACGGCCGCAACCGGGTATCGGCCGACGCCGCCTGATCGGGCATGATGTCGCTTTAGCGAGCTTTTTCAACATCAAGCTTTGCAAGCGCCGCGGGCCGTTGTAGCGTGCTGCGCTAATCGGATCGACGGCGGCGCCGGCCGGCGCTACAAAGGTGCGGGACTTTAACCAGTTCGTATCATCCGGCTGTTACAAGAGTCTGCCAGGGAATTCGAATACCCTACGGAGTGCTCAGGTCCGCCGCATCTCCTGGGTCCGTGGGGTCGGCCGGTCCGGAAGTGGTTAGAGTGGCCTCCTCGAATGCCACTTCCGGCCGGCCACCTTGGCTTTGGCGTGCTTGAGGTTCGCCGGCCGGTGGCGGTCAAGTCTGTTCGCGGTCTTAACGGGGGACTGCCCCGATTCGAGCCGTGACGCGCGGAACCGATGGTCTGGCAACTCACGCGAGCCGGATGTGTCCAGCGAGGACGCAGACATCGGCCTCCGGCGGATTTTCGCTCCGTCGCCGTTTCCCGGCATCAATGGCGCCGCGATCGGGCGCCAAATTTCACCTGCCTTTCGGCAGCGGCGAAACAGTCCGATACCGGATCCGCAAATCCGTTGCGACGCGTCGCCCGACGCCGCCCGTCCTTGTCCGGACAGGGCCGATACGGCGACCCGCAGGGGTAAGGGCTGCTCGCGCCCTACTTGATCTTGGTTTCCTTGAACTCGACGTGCTTGCGCGCGACGGGATCGTATTTCTTGAACGACAGTTTGTCCGTCTTGGTGCGGGCGTTCTTTTCGGTGACGTAGAAATAGCCCGTGTCGGCGCTCGACAGCAGCTTGATCTTGATGGTGGCGGCCTTGGCCATGACTTGAACCCTGAAGCACGGCGCGTCGAGGACGGGCGCTTAATTAAAAAATCGCGCAGACCTCGTCGGCCGCGCGCTCTCGTGGATGTACCCTAGACGGCCCGCCGCCGTTGTCAAGATTTGGGCGCCGCGCGATGATGGCGAGCGGCAGCAACGGGCCGCAAGTGGGCGGCGCCGGCGTCACATCGGGCCCGCACCCGACGCGGAACGTTTCATTCGGAGCAGGTCATGGCCAAGATCGACATCGAAGCCGCGCCCCGCACGCTCGGATCCGACTATCCGGCGCCCTACGACGAGCCGTGTCGCGCCCGCCTGCGCTTCGCGCTGGGCGATGCGGCCGGCCTCACGCAGTTCGGCGTCAATCTGCAACGGCTTCAGCCCGGCGGCTGGAGCAGCCTGCGCCACTGGCACACCGCCGAGGATGAATTCGTCTGGGTGGTCAGCGGCGAGGTGGTGCTCGTCACCGATGCCGGCGAGGCGGTGCTGCGCGCCGGCGATTGCGCGGGATTCAAGGCGGGTGCGCGCGATGGCCACCATCTTCAGAACCGCTCGGACAGCGAGACGCTGCTGCTCGAGATGGGCTCGCGCCGACCCGAAACGGACGAGGTCCACTATCCGGACACTGACCTATATTGGAGCGAGGCGACGGGCAATATGCGGAAGGACGGCACGCCTTACCGGTCCGCATGAGTGTCCCGGACTGCGCAACATCCGCGAGGCACGAGGCAGGGAGACACGATGGCCACGGGTGACGAGCTTCGCCGGCTCGCCCTGTCGCTTGGGGGCGTCGTCGAGGCACCGCATTTCGACCGGGCGGCGTTCAAGGTGGCGCGAACCTTCGTCACCCTGGCGGCCGACGGGCTGACGGCCAACATCGGGTTCTCGCCCGACGAACAGGAGTTCAACTGCCTGCTGGCGCCCGAGGCTTTCCGAAAACTGCCGAACGCCTGGGGCGACCGCGGCTGGACCGTCGCGCTCCTGTCGGGCCTCGGCACGGACGAGCTGGCGAAGGCGCTCGAAACGGCGTGGCTTCACGCATTGCCGAAGGCGCCGCGTCGCCTCCGGGGCGCCCGCCGGTCCTAGAGCATGTCGCCTATAGGCGGACATGCTCCAGATTTAAAGAGCGAGCACGTTCATGCGTTTAGGGTCGCAAAGCGATTCGACCTAAACGCATCGTGCTCTAGCGAGGGTCGACATCAAGACTTGTGTCGTCTTGACCGACGGAACGCGGCCGTGCGGGCGGAGTCCCCGGCTCGCTCGCCATTGGGCCTGATGCGCCTTCGCGCCTTCGCGCCGTCGGCACTGCCGACGATCTCGAAGCGCAGGGCTCCGGCGAGGGGAGCGGCCTCGACGAGCCGCGCCGTCACGAGGTCGCCGAGCCGATAGCTCGTACGGCTCCTGGTGCCGACGAGTGCGTGGGCGCTCTCCTCATAGGCGAAATATTCGTCGCCGAGCGTCGAGGCCGGCACGAAGCCGTCGGCCCCGGTTTCGGCGAGTCTCACGAAGAGCCCTGAGCGCGTCACCCCCGAGATGCGGCCCTCGAAGCTGGCGCCCACCCGGTCGATCAGGAAGCCGGCGACGAGCCGGTCGACCGTCTCGCGTTCCGCCGCCATGGCGCGCCGCTCGGCAGCCGAAATGCGCGCCGCCGTCTCGCCGAGGACTTTTCCGTCGAGATCCGGCAGGCCGTCGTCCCCGAGCCCGAGCGCGCGGATCAGTGCCCGGTGCACGATGAGGTCGGCATAGCGGCGGATGGGCGAGGTGAAATGCGCATAGCGTCCGAGGTTGAGGCCGAAATGGCCGTAGTTCTCGACCGCATATTCGGCCTGGGCCTGCGAGCGCAGCACGACCTCGTTGACAAGGTGCTCGTGTTCGCCGCCCTTCGCCTTCGCCAGCACCGCATTGAACAGCGCCGGGCGCATCACCTGTCCGCGTGCGAATTTGATGCCGATCGACTGCAGGAACTCCTGCAGCGCGTGGAGCTTGGTCAGCGACGGCTCGTCGTGCACCCGGTAGACGAGGCGCTGGCGCCGCGCCTCGAGCGTCTCCGCCGCCGCCACATTGGCGAGGATCATGAACTCCTCGATCAGGCGGTGCGCGTCGAGCCGCTGCGGCACTACGACCCGCTCGACGGTACCGTCGGGCTTGAGCAGGATCTTGCGCTCCGGCAGGTCGAGGTCGAGCGGCGCGCGGTCCTCGCGCGCCCGGGAAGCGAGGCGATAGGCCTGCCACAGCGGCTTAAGCACGGTGTCGAGCAGCGGCCCGGTCGTCTCGTCCGGCTTGCCGTCGATGGCGGCCTGGGCCTGCGCATAGGCGAGCTTGCCGGCCGAGCGCATCATCACGCGATGGAAGCGGTGGCTGAGCTTGTTGCCGTCCGCGTCGAGCACGAGCCGCACCGCCAGCGCCGGACGGTCCTCGTGCGGACGCAGCGAGCCGAGATCGGTCGAGATCCGCTCCGGCAGCATGGGGACGACGCGGTCCGGGAAATAGACAGAATTACCGCGCTCGAGCGCCTCGCGGTCGAGCGCCGAGCCGGGCCGGACCAGGCAGGCCACATCGGCGATCGCGACGGTGACGACGAAGCCGCCTGGGTTTGCCGGGTCCGGATCCGGCGCCGCATGGACGGCGTCGTCATGGTCCTTGGCGTCGGGCGGATCGATGGTGACGAGGGGCAGGGCGCGCCAGTCCTCGCGGCCGGTGAGCGTCGCGGGTCGCACCGCCGCGGCCTCGGCCAGGACATCGACGCCGAAGACATGCGGAATGCCGTGGGTCAGGATGGCGATGGTCGACACTGCCCGTTCGCTGCGGGTCGAGCCGAGCCGCTCCGTCACGCGGACCGGCTGCGGTCCGAGACCGCGCGCCCGGCCGATGGGCTCGGCCGCCACGAGCTCGCCCTCCTGCGCCTCGCCGAGCGCAGCTTCGGGTATAAGGTAGTCGGCGGAGGAATTGCGTTTCTCGATCGGCACGAGGCTCGCCCGGCCCCGCGAATCGAACCGGATCACGCCGAACAGGCGTGGCTTGGGCTTGCCGAGGAGCTTGACGATGCGTCCCGCATAGGCGGCTCGGCCGTCCTCGGTGCCTCGTATTGTCTCGACGTGCAGCAGCACGCGGTCGCCGAGGCCGGGCGCGGTCGGGCCGCCGCGCTTGTCTTTGCGCTGGTGCACCAGGATGCGCGGGGCCTCGCCGTCCGCCGTGACATCCCAATCGGCGGGCCTGGCGATCATCTCGCCGTCGCGATCGCGGCTGGTGATGTCGGCCACGACCATGTCGGGCAGCGCCCCGGCCGGCCGGATCGCCTTGCCGCGGCGCTCGAGCGTGCCGTCGTCCTCGAGTTCGCGCAGGAGGCGCTTCAGCTCGATTTTCCCCGCGCCCTTGATGTTGAAGGCCTTGGCGATGTCCCGCTTGGCGATCTTGCCGTGTCCGGTGGCCCGGCGTTCCGTGGCGACGAAGGCGAGGATTTCCTCGCGCGATGGCAGAGCGGCGGCCTCGGGCGTCGCCCGCCCCGCCGGATGGTTTGATTTCATGGGGGAAACATAAGGGGCGGCAAGCCGGATGGCGAGTGGTCCGCGTCAGCCGCCGCCGGCCCTGACCAGGTCATTGGCAGGCCGCCCGATCGGGCTGGTGGTTATAAGATCAAGGTCTGGCTGGCAGAGCGTTCGATCGGAGCGTCGCGAGGCGCCGTCGAAGTTCGGCCTCCGGCGGCGCGTTCGGATTGATTATCAGAGCGGCACGATTATTCATGGCGTCGAGACTGATGATGCCGCTCAGAAGGGCAGAACGAAGCCACGACTGGTCCTTCTCACGCCAGGCGCAGGCCTTGGCGAGAGCAATGTCGTTGGCCTCGGGGCAGAGGCAGGTGACGCGCGCAGGAGCTTGCAGCCTGAGTTCGGTCGCCCTCGTACGCCAGTCTTCCGGCAGGCAGGCGGTGCGCTCCCCGACGCCGTGAGCATAATAGCCGAACGATTCATCGAACGGGGATCCCTCGCCGATCGTACCATCGATGAGCGTCGAGATCTCATCGGCATCGTCGATGCCCAGCCCATAGATGTCGATCTCGCGCGTCCGCATCAAATCGAGAGGAATGGTCTTGGCTCGCGCGATGACCGCGCCTGTGCCGACCATGACGAAAGCCGAGCACCGCGTGATCGCCGCCGCCGAGCGAAGCAGATGGGCGATGTCCTGCTTGCGCAGCCGCGTCGCCCGCCTGCTCATACCGGAATCCCTCCTCGATTCATCCCGACGACCCGCGTCGGCTGAAGTTCGCCGCCGACTTGGCTCATGGGCATCCCTCGCCTTGAATCGGCTGGCGCGCGAGCCGCAGCAAATGCGTTCTGACGATGATCGGGAGGCCGGGAAAGACAGGAGCGGTCTCCCGGGCATAATTCCCCTCGGCCGAACGCTCGGTCAAGATCGCGACGATGGCTTCGCGAGGGCCGTCGAGCAGCTTTCTCCACAAGACATAGCCATCGCGTTGCTGCGGGTCATCCCGCGCGAAACGCTCCAGATGGTCGGATGCCATCGAGAGAAGGTCGCGGTCCGCCGCGATCCGTCGGGCGTTCTCGCAGGCCAGCAGATAGCTGAAGCGCTGGCTCCGATCGATAAATCCGTCTCGTTCCATGCGGTCGCTCGCGCGACCCTGTGTTTGCGGGCCGCTCAGTCCTGCTTAGATGGACTGAGACCGCTGGCGGAACAAGCTCACGCCGACCGCTTCCTTGCCTTGCCCGGCGCTGCCTTCGCCGGCGCCTTTTTGTTGGCGGGCGTCTTTGCCTTGGTCGACTTCACGGCCGACCGTGTGGTCCTGCTCGGAGCGCCGCCGCTGCCGGCCTTGGCGTCGATCAGCCGGACTGCATCCCCCAAAGTCAAGGTTTCGGAGGCGAGGTCCTTCGGCAGAGTCGCGTTGGTGCTGCCATGATTGACGTAAGGACCGTAGCGGCCGTCCCGCAGCGTGATCGGGCCGCCCGTCGGATGGTCGCCGAGGATGCGGCCGGCCGGCGCCGCGCCGCCGCGCCGCTCGCCGCGCCCCAGCTCCTTGGCCACCACGAGGTCGATGGCGCGATTGCCGCCGATGGTCAGCACGTCGTCGTCGGCATTGAGGTTCGCATAGGTCTTGCCATGCTGCACATAGGGGCCGTAGCGGCCGATCCCGGCCAGGATCGGCTCGCCCGACGTCGGGTGCCTCGCGATCTCGCGCGGCAAAGCGAGCAGCGCCAGGGCGATGTCCAGGTCGAGCGCGGCCGGTGCAAGTCCCTTGGGCAGGGAGGAGCGTTTCGGCTTCTCGCCCTCGCCGAGCTGGATATAGGTGCCGAAGCGGCCGTCCCGGAGCGTCACCTCCAGGCCCGAGGCCGGGTCGGTGCCGAGGCTACGCTGGCCGGGCCTGTCGCCGGCCGCAGCGGCCTCGCCGCCGTTCGCGGTTAGCTGTCGCGTGAACTTGCACTCCGGATAGTTCGAGCAGCCGATGAAGGCGCCGAACTTGCCGAGTTTCAACGACAGCTTGCCCGCGCCGCAGGAGGGGCAGGCGCGGGGATCGCTGCCATCGCCCTTGTCCGGGAAGATATAAGGGCCGAGCAGCCCGTTGAGGTTGTCGAGCACCTCCGTGGTGCGCAGCTCCTTGGTGTCGCCGATGGCGGCGGAGAAATCGCGCCAGAAGTCGCGCAGCACCTGTCGCCAGTCGGTCTCGTGGTTCGAGATCTTGTCGAGCTGCTCTTCGAGGTTGGCCGTGAAATCGTAGTCGACCCAGCGGTTGAAGAAGGATTCCAAGAAAGCCGTGACGAGCCGGCCCTTGTCTTCGGGGTGCAGGCGCCGCTTGTCGAGCCGCACGTATTCGCGATCCTTCAGCACCCCGAGGGTCGCCGCATAGGTCGACGGTCGGCCGATGCCGAGATCCTCCATGCGCTTGATCAGCGCCTCCTCGGTGTAGCGCGGCGGCGGCTCGGTGAAATGCTGGGTCGCGTCGATCCTGTCCTTCCGGAGCGGCTCACTCGCCTTCATGGCCGGCAGGCGGCCGCCGTCCTCGCCCTCCTCGTCGTCGTCGACGCCGTAGAGCTTCAGGAAACCGTCGAAGCGCACCACTTGCCCGGTGGCGCGCAAGTCGAGCCGGCGATATCCGACGCCCGTCGACCCCACCTCGGCCAGGACCTCGGCCGTGGTCCGCTCGATCTCGGCCGATTCCATCTGGCTCGCCACCGTGCGCTTCCAGATCAACTCGTAGAGCTTGAGCTGATCGGCTTCGATGTAGCGGGCGACCTCCTTCGGCAGGCGCGACAGGTCAGTCGGGCGGATGGCCTCGTGGGCCTCCTGGGCATTCTTGGCCTTGATGGTGTATTTGCGCGGGGCGCCCGGCACGTAACGGTCGCCGAAGAGAGTACCGATGACCTTGCGCGTCCCGGCGACGGCCTCCGGCGCCATGTCGATGCCGTCCGTACGCATATAGGTGATGAGACCCGTCGTCTCGCCGTGGATGCTCACGCCCTCGTAGAGCTTCTGCGCCAGCTGCATGGTGCGGGCCGGCGACAGGCCGAGCTTGCGCGAGGCCTCCTGCTGCAGCGTCGCGGTGCGGAACGGCGGGAAAGGATGGCGCTTGACCGGCTTGGCCTCGACCGAGGCGACCGAGAATCGCGCCTCGCCGAGCGCCGCCTTGAAGGCCTTGGCCTCCTCGCCCGTGCCGATGTCGAGCCGCGTGATCTTTCTGCCGTCGGCGCCGACGAGCCGCGCCTCGAAAGCGGCGTCGCCGATCGTCCGCAGGTGTGCGATCAATGACCAGTATTCCCGGGTCCTGAACTCCTCGATCTCGCGCTCTCGGGCGCAGACGAGCCGCAGCGCCACCGATTGCACCCGCCCGGCCGAGCGGGCGCCGGGAAGCTTGCGCCAGAGGACCGGCGAGAGGTTGAAGCCGACCAGATAGTCGAGCGCCCGACGGGCCAGATAGGCGTCGACCAGCGCCTGGTCGATCTCGCGCGGATTGGCCATCGCGTCGCGCACCGCCGCCTTGGTGATGGCGTTGAAGACGACGCGCTCGATCTTCTTGTCCTTGAGGACGCGCCGGTTGCGCAGCACTTCGAGCACGTGCCAGGAGATGGCCTCGCCCTCGCGGTCCGGGTCGGTGGCGAGAATCACCCGGTCGGCGGTCCGGACCGCGCGCACGATGTCGGACAGGCGCTTGGCCGCCTTGTCGTCGACCTCCCATTGCATCGCGAAGTCCTGCTCGGGATCGACGGAACCATCCTTGGCGGGCAGGTCGCGCACGTGTCCGAACGAGGCCAGGACTTCGTAGTCTTTGCCGAGATAACCGTTGATGGTCTTCGCTTTCGCCGGGGATTCGACGATGACGACGTTCATGAAGGCATGATCCTGAGGAGGGAGGAACGGCCGACGGTAAATGGGGGAGGCGGCCCGGCCTGTCAAACAGGAGGCCGGGCGATGCTGTCGGGTAGGCGGTGTCGCATCGCCGGAAACAGCCGGTTGAGCCGTGTCGTCATCGGCGCTTCGATCAGGCGGAAGACGAGGAGGCCCGTGGCGGTCGCCGCGAGGCAGGCGCAGCCGAGGAAGAGCCAGGCGGGCAAGCGGCTGCCGACGGTTGCCGTCCAGCCGACGCGCAAAAGGCGGATGGCGAAAGGATGGGCGAGGTAAAGACTGTAGGAGGCATCGCCCAGCGCCGCAAACCAGACCACCAGCCGCCCCGCTCTCCAAGGCGGCATCAGCACGCAGCCGGCGAGGATGAGCGCGGCGGGCACGCCTCCGCTCAGCACTGGGTCGAGTGAATCGAAGCGGCCGCTCGCCGGCCCGAGCGCGATTGCGGCCACGAGGCCGAGCAGTGCCAGCGCGATCCCGGCATGGCGGCCGAGTCCGAAGCCACGCTCTTCGAGGAGCCCGATACCGATGCCGAGCAGGAATTCGAGCAGCAGGCCGTTGGTCCAGACGAAGAGCGCGGCGGAACTCGCAGGAAAGGCCTTGCCGAGGAGCGCCAGCCCGATCAGCGCGACCGCGATCGCCGACAGGCCGGCACGGCGGCGCAGCGCCATGGCGGCACCGAACAGCAGGTAGAAGAACATCTCGTAGTCGAGCGTCCATCCCTGGCCGAGGATGGGGCGGATCTCGCCGTTGATCCGCGTCACCGGAATGAAGAGATAGGAGCCGAAGAACAGGCTCCAGCCTTCGACCGGCACGTTGAGCAACGCGGGCGCGACGAGGCTGCCGAGAAGCACCACCGTCGTCATCAGCCAGTAGAGCGGCGCGATTCTAAGCAATCGGCGGCCGACGAACCGCAACGGCGCGCCGGGCCGGCCGAAATCGCGGGCCGTGCGCAGCATGATGAAGCCCGAGATGACGAAGAAGAGGTGGATGCCGAAGGACCAGTCGAACATCCGGTCGAGGCCCAGCGGCGCTTCGCCGTACCGCCCGGCGATCGTATCGGCATCGTAGCCGGCGTGATGCACGACGACCAACAGAGCCGCGAAGGCCCTGAGCACCTGAAGCGAGTAGAGCGGGGCGGGCCGGGGCGGCGAGAGGGGCGCCGGACCGGGCGTCGGCGCCCTCGCTTTTTTTGAGCCGCCCGGTTCGGCAACGGGCGATCTTGCTTTAGGATCGGTGAGCGCGGGCGGGAAAGGAGACATCATGGCGGGTGCGGGACTGTCTTACGCTACTGCGGGGCTTCTCGGCTATGCCCTGGGCTCCATTCCGTTCGGTCTCCTGCTGACGCGTTTCGCCGGGACCACGGACATCCGCACCATCGGGTCGGGCAATATCGGCGCCACCAACGTGCTGCGCACCGGCCGCAAGGATCTCGCGGCCGCAACCCTGCTCTGCGACGCCCTGAAGGGCACCGCGGCCGTGCTGATCGCCGCTTCCTTCGCCGGGGAAAGGGCGGGGCTCGCCGCGGCGGTCGGCGCCTTCCTCGGCCATCTCTATCCAGTGTGGCTTCGCTTTCGCGGAGGCAAGGGCGTCGCCACCTATCTGGGCTGTCTCTACGGTTCCTGGTGGCCGATGGGGCTGATCTTCTCGCTGCTCTGGCTGGCGACGGCCTTCACGCTGCGCTTTTCCTCGGCCTCTGCCCTGGTGGCCTCGGCGCTGACGCCCATCCTGTTCTTCCTGCTTGGCCGGCCGGCCGAAGGGATGGTCTTCCTGGCTCTGACGCTGATTCTGTGGTGGAAACACCGGGCGAATCTCGCTCGGCTGCTCAGCGGCACGGAGGCCAAGATCGGGCAGAAGACATGACCCCGGCGCTGCACGACCTCGGCGATGCCGAGCGCTTCGACTGGCTGCGGCTGATCCGCAGCGAGAATATCGGCCCCAGGACTTTCGCCACGCTCATCGCGCGCTACGGCGGTGCGGGGGCCGCGCTCGACGCCCTGCCGGCGTTGATCGCCCGCGGCCGCGCGGGTGGCCGCAGCGTGACGATCTTCCCGGTGGACGAGGCCGCGCGCGAACTTGATGCGGCCCGGCGTCTCGGGGTGAGTTTCGTGGCGCTCTGCGAGCCGGCCTATCCGGCGCCGCTGCGCGCCATCGACGCCCCGCCGCCGCTGATCGCGGTGAAGGGTTCGACGGCGGCATTGCAGCGTCCGATCGTGGCGATCGTCGGCTCGCGCAATGCGTCGGGATCCGGCCTCGTCTTCGCGGAGCGGCTGGCAAAAGGGCTTGGAGACGCAGGCTATGTGATCGTTTCGGGCCTGGCGCGCGGCATCGACGGGAGAGCCCATCAGGCCAGCTTGGCGACCGGCACCGTCGCGGTCCTGGCCGGTGGTCACGACCGACTCTATCCTAGCGAGCATGAAGCTCTGGCGCGCAGGATCGTGGACAATGGCGCGCTCGTGTCCGAGATGCCGCTCGGCTGGGAGCCGCGCGCCCGCGACTTCCCGCGCCGCAACCGGCTGGTCTCGGGACTGAGCCTCGGCGTGATCGTCGTCGAGGCGAGCCGCCGCTCGGGCTCGTTGATCACCGCCCGCTTCGCCAACGAACAGGGCCGCGAGGTTTTTGCCGTGCCAGGATCGCCCCTCGACGCGCGTGCCGAGGGGGCCAACGACCTCCTGCGACAGGGCGCCACGCTTTGCGCCTCCGTCGACGACGTCCTCGGCGCCCTGGCGCCGGTGCTGGGGCCGGCGCGTGACGGTCCGGCGATGGCGGAGCCGCACGTTGGCGTGCCGGAATCCGAACCGCTCTGGGAGGAGATCGACCTTTTCGCCGGGGCCGACGATTTCGGGCCGGCCCTGCCGTTGCGCGAGACCGGTTCCCCGCCTGTTTCCCAGCCGGCCGCCTCTGGGATCGGGGATGGCATCGCCGATATAGATCGCGTGCTGGAACTGATCGGGCCCACGCCGATACTGGTCGACGACCTCATTCGGGCCTCGGCCTTGCCGGCGCGCCATCTCCAGGCTGCCTTGATGGAACTCGAGATCCGCCAGCAGGTCCGCCGCCTCGACGGCAACCGGGTTTCGCTCAATCTCGATCGGGCGGCAGCGAACGCCCCGTCCGGCGGGTCATTCGGCGGCGACGTCCAGACGGCCGACCCGCTCGGCCTCCATCTGCGCCATGGCGAGTAGATAGGCCAGCATGGGCAGTTTCGCCGCCGCCGTCATGCCGACCAGCTGCTCGCAGATCGCGGCGACATAGTCTCCGAGGTCGTTGAGGCCGGAATCGTGGGACCTCGGGACCTGAAGGGGTTCGCCTGTGATTGCGCCGGGCCGCGGCCGGCGGCCGTGCGTCGACGGGAATTTCCTGGGCAAGGATCGTCTCTATGGGTTGCTGCACGGAGTCGATACAACCTATGATAGATCTCAGGATAGAGCAACTTTTTATCGTATTTTACGCTGGGACTTCAACTCATGAGAGCAGCCAGCCGGTCGAGCGCGCCCTGCAAGATATAGGCGGCGGCCATTCGGTCGACGACCTCCTGCCGCCGCGCCCGCGAGGCGTTCTGCGCGATGAGGCTGCGGGTTACGGCGGCCGTCGAGAGCCGCTCGTCCCAGAAGGCGGCGGGCCTGCCGAGGAGCGGCACGCTCTGACGCACGAAGGCCCGGGTCGATTGCACCCGTGGCCCTTCCGTCCCGTCCATGTTGAGCGGCAGTCCGACGACGAGCGCCGCAACGTCGAAGCGGTCGAGGATGCCTTTGAGGATCTCCACGTCCTTGGTGAACTTCACGCGCCGGATCGTGTCGAAGGGTGTCGCGAGGCGGCGCTCGACATCCGACAGGGCGAGCCCGATCGTTTTCGTGCCGAGATCGATCCCGATCAGGCGCTGGTTGCGCCCGAGGAGGGCCGGAAGGTCCTCGATCGCCACCGTCTGCCCGATCATGGTGCCGTCCGCCGGGCGACGGCCTTGAGCGGCGCGTTGCCTTGCGTATCGTTCCTTTGGGGTTGATCCGGCAAGGAGATTGAGGCATAAAGACGCCACAACGGCGGGGTCACCCGCCTGTTTTCGTTTGGGGGACGGGTCATGAAAGTCCGCAATTCGCTGAAATCGCTGCGCGGGCGCCACCGCGACAACCAGCTCGTTCGCCGCAAGGGTCGAGTCTATATCATCAACAAGACGCAGAAGCGTTACAAAGCCCGCCAGGGCTGAGCGACGCTCCGGTCGCTCGGCGACCGGACGTGCCGACACGTGATCGATGCGAACCCGGCCGGAACTCCGACCGGGTTTTTTTTTGCGCAGCCAATCGCGCTTTGACCCTGGCAGGCGCCATACCTATCTTGGTACGATGAGCAAGCAGGCGATCCGGGTTGCCGCGACGGCCATCGTCTTGGTCCTGGGCGGCTCGTCGGCCGCCCCGGCATGGGCGGGGCCGCCGTTCGGACCCTCCGGTCCGGTGTCGGAAGACGCGCCTTCGTCTAGCCCGCCGACCGGCCGCGGTTTCGGGCCGAACGGACCCGATTTAGGCGACCGACCGTCTGTTTTGGACAATAAGCCGGCGCAGAGCGGCGGCGGCAAGGATACGGCCACAGAGCTCCCCACCAAGCCTCCGACCCATCAGGAAATTCTCGATCGGCTCTTCGCCAGGCTCGCCAAGGCTGGCGACGCCGACGAGGCCGCCGGCATCGCCGGTGTGATCGAACGGCTGTGGATGCAGTCGGGGTCGGATACCGCGGACCTGTTGATGGCGAGGGCCATGGAAGCGGCGCAGGCGTCCCATCGGGATGTCGCCTTGTCCTTGCTCGACAAGGTCGTCGTGCTCGATCCAGGCTGGGCGGAAGCCTGGAACAAGCGGGCGACCCTGCGCTTCCTCGACGACGACGATTCGGGCGCCATGGAGGACATCGACCATACGCTGGCGCTGGAGCCGCGTCATTTCGGCGCGCTGAGCGGCATGGGCTTCATCCTCAAGCGCAACGGACTGGAGAAGGGTGCGCTGACTGCGCTGCGCAAAGCGCAGACGATCTATCCCGAAAGCCCCGATATCAAGAAGGCCGTCGACGATCTGGTTCCCGACGTCGAGGGCCGCGATCTTTGAGCTCGATCCGCCCTCGGCGCGGATGATGCGGATCGTCCTCGTCGGATTAGCGCTGCTGATCGTCGTCGGCTGGGTGTTCACCTGGCGCGAAACGCAGCTCATCGCGCGGACGTACCCGCCTGTCGGATCCTTCGTGACGCTGCCGTCCGGGGCGCGCCTGCACTATACCGAACGGGTGCCGCGGGGCGAGGTCGGCGACACGGTCCTGCTGCTCCATGGCGCCAGCGGCAACCAGGCCGACATCATGGTGCCTCTCGGCGACCGGCTCGCCGCGAAAGGCTTCCGCGTCCTCGCCGTCGATCGTCCCGGCCATGGCTGGAGCGACCGGCCGGACGGCGAGGCCGATGCGTCACCGGCGCGGCAGGCCGACCTTATTGTCGCGGCCCTGCGGCAGATCGGCGTCGATCATGCGATCGTCGTGGGTCACTCGTGGTCGGGCGCGTTGGCGGCCAATTTCGCCCTCGACCACCGTGAGTTCACGCAGGGGCTCGTGCTGCTGTCCCCTGTCCTCTATCCGTGGCCGAGCGGCGTCGCTTGGTATAACCATGTCGTGGACTGGCCCTGGCTCGGGCCGCTGTTCACGCATCTTCTGACGATGCCGGTCGGCCTGTTGTCGATCCAGGGCGGCATCGCGGAGGTCTTCGCCCCGCAGGCGCCTCCACCCAACTATGCGATTCGCACTGGCGTCTATCTGGTGCTCCGGCCGGCCGAGTTCACGGCGAACGCGCAGGATGTCCTGCATCTGCACGATTTCGTCACCGCGCAAGGGCCGCGGATGCCGACGATCGCCGTACCGACCGCTATCGTGGCCGGGGACGGCGACACCGTCGTCTCGCCCGACATCCATGCCCGCCATGCGGCGCGCGACATCCCCGGAGCCACCTTGCTGATGCTGCCGGGTATCGGCCATTCGCCGCATTGGGCCGACCCCGACCGCGTCGTCGAGGTGATCGCCGATGTTGCCGGCCGGATCCGCCAGTCTCCGCCGCTCGCGGCGCAATAGCACGAAATCGCCGCGGATCTACCAGCTGTCCGACGCGCCGCCTCCGCCTGACGAGCCGCCGCCGCCGGAAAAGCCGCTGTCGCTGGAGGAGCCGCCAGAACTCGATCCGCCGCCTGAGCCCCAACCCGAGCCGGACCCGCTGCCCGGAAAGAAGATCATGCCGCCCGAGCGCCCGCGCCGCCTCGATCTGGCAAACATCGACAAGGCGAAGAACAACACCACGACGACGATCAAGATGGTGCCGATCGAAATGCCGCTGCCGGCAGCGTCGGTCTGCGCCTTAAGGTGCGGCCGCTTCTGCCAATCGGCCTTGTCGGTCGACAGCACTGCGATGATGTCGTCGAGCCCGCTTTCGATGCCGCCCTGGAAATCGCCCGCCTTGAAGCGCGGCGTCATGGCATTGACCATGATGAGCTTCGAGGTCGCGTCGGTCAGCGTCCCTTCGAGGCCGTAGCCGACCTCGATGCGCACCTTGTGCTCGTTCGGCGCGACGAGCAGCAGCACGCCGTTGTTCTTCTTCGCTTCGCCAAGCTTCCAGGCGCGGAAGAGCCTGTTGGCATAAGGCTCGATCTCCTCCCCGCCGAGTGACTTCACCGTGGCGACGACGAGCTGGATGCCGGACTGGTCCTCAAGCGTTTTGAGCTTGCTTTCGATGCCGGACTGGGCGGCCGCCGAAAGCAGGCCGGCGGCGTCGACCACCCGCCCCGTGAGCTGCGGCAACTCCGCCGCTGCCCAGGCGAAGCTGCTGCACCATCCCAGCACAACGACGAGCGCCACCGCCAGCAACACCCGCATCGCGGCCAAGAGCCGCGCGGCCCGGTCCGGAGGTGCCGGCTCGGCCACGCTAGAACTTCACCTGCGGCGGCGTCTCGGAGCCCTGCGTCGCCGTGAAGGCGGCCATGGGCTTGGCATGGAACACCAGCGTCTGCCAGACCACGTCCGGGAAGGTCCGCAGGCTGGTATTGAACTGGCGCACATTCTCGATGTAGTCGCGCCGCGCCACCGCGATGCGGTTCTCGGTCCCCTCGAGCTGCGACTGCAGCGCCAGGAAATTCTGGTTCGACTTGAGGTCGGGATAGTTCTCGCTGATGGCGATCAGGCGGCCCAGGGCGCCGCCGAGCTGGTTTTGCGCATCGGCGAATTGCTTCACCTTCTCGGGGTCGGAGAGATCGTTCGCGTCGACATGGATCGACGTCGCCTTGGCGCGCGCCTCGGTCACCGAGGTGAGCACGTCCTTCTCCTGCTTGGCATAGCCCTGGACCGTATTGACCAGGTTGGGGATGAGGTCGGCGCGCCGCTGGTACTGGTTCTGCACCTCCGACCAGCTCGCCTTCGCCTGCTCCTCGAGAGTCGGGATGTGATTGTACCCACAGCCCGACAGGCCGAGCCCCAGGATCAGGACGGCCGATGCGGCCTTGAGGCGCGGCAGGAAAGACGGCATCGGTATCCCTCGCGTGACCACCGGTTGCCCGGCCATGCGGACCATGTCATGCACCGGCAGACCGGGGCGGGCAAGCCGCACGGCACCGACCGTCTGAATTTCGCCTCACGTCCGCGCTGTGGTAGCGCCGTTATCGGTTTCATAACCATCCGTGCCCATGTCTCGCAGCCGGGCGGATGCGGAGGATCGCTGATCATGTTTGGCATGCCTGGGACATCAGCCGCGGCGCGCGTGGCCACGAACTTGAGTTCCGTCCTTGCCCTTGCGGCGGTGGTCGTCATGGCCGGCGCGACGGAGGCGTCCGCCGCGAGGAAGAAGGTCGTCGCCCATCCGGCGCCGGTCAAGAAGGAGGCGGCCAAGAAGGAGCCGCCCGCGAACGCCAAGCCGACGCTCGTCGCGACCTTCGGCGACTGGGGCACCTACGAGGCGCAGGGACCCAAGAGCAAGATCTGCTACGCCCTGGCGCAGCCGAAGCAGCGGACGCCCGCCACCCTCAAGCGCGACGCCGCCTATATCTTCATTTCGAGCCGGCCCGGCGAGGGCATCCACAACGAAGTGTCGGTGATGATGGGCGTGCCGCTGAAGGACGGCGCCACGGATGCCAAGGCCGAGGTGGGCTCGGCCGCCTTCGATCTCGTCACCAAGGGCCAGAATGCCTGGATGCGCAATGCCGCCCAGGAGAGCCAGCTGATCGACGCCATGAAGAAGCACGGCCGCCTCGTGGTCAAAGCGCCGGTGGCCAAGGGCAGCGTGGCCGACAGCTATTCGCTGGCAGGGCTGGGCCAGGCGCTCGATAGAGTGTCGAAGGACTGCCCCTGATAGGCCTGCGCCCGATTGTCCCGACAGGCGCCCCTCGGCTTGCCTCGGCGATGCTGATTAGGCCAGATTGACGTGAAGATCCGAAGCGGGCAAGGCTCGCTCGCTCTGGCGAGCCGCCGCGATGCCTCGGGCAGGATCGTGTCGGGGAGGGTTGCGCCATGTCGCAGCAGGTCTACGAAGTGCGGGCGTCATACAGAGAGAGAACACTCGTCGGGCCGGAGCGCTACGAGGAGATGTATGCCCGCTCGCTCGCCGATCCGGAGGGATTCTGGGCCGAACATGGACGCCGCATCGACTGGATCAAGCCTTATCGCCGCGTTAAGAAGACCTCCTTCGCACCGGGCCAAGTGTCGATCGAGTGGTATGGCGACGGCACCACCAACGTGGCGCAGAATTGCATCGACCGCCATCTCGCTTCGCGCGGCGACAAGACCGCCATCTTGTGGGAAGGGGATGACCCGAACCAATCGAGGCGCATCAGCTATCGCGAGTTGCATACGGAGGTCTGCCGCTTCGCCAACGTGCTGAAGGCCCAGGGCGTGCACAAGGGCGACACGGTCACGATCTACATGCCGATGATCCCCGAGGCGGCCTATGCGATGCTCGCCTGTGCGCGGATCGGCGCCGTTCATTCGGTCGTCTTCGGCGGCTTCTCGCCCGATGCGCTGGCGGGCCGCATCTCGGGCTGCGCGTCGAAATTCGTCGTCACCGCCGACGAGGGCCTGCGCGGCGGCCGCAAAGTGCCGCTGAAGACCAACGTCGACGCTGCGATCGACAAGGCCGGCACGGTCGAGCGGGTGATCGTGGTCGCCCGCACAAAGGCCGACGTGCCCATGCGCGAGGGCCGCGACGTCTGGTACCACGAGGCCGCGGCCGAGGTCGGGACGGAGTGCATCCCCGAGGAGATGGAGGCGGAGGCGCCGCTGTTCATCCTCTACACATCGGGCTCGACCGGCCAGCCCAAAGGTGTGCTGCATACGACGGGCGGTTACCTCGTCTATGCCTCGATGACCCACGAATATGTCTTCGACATGCGCGAGGACGATATCTACTGGTGCACGGCCGACGTCGGCTGGGTGACGGGCCATTCCTATATCGTCTATGGGCCGCTCGCCAACGGCGCCACCACCCTGATGTTCGAGGGCGTGCCCAACTATCCGAGCCTGTCGCGCCTGTGGGAGGTGGTCGACAAGCACAAGGTGACGGTGCTCTACACCGCGCCGACGGCCATCCGGGCGCTGATGGGCGGGGGCGAAGAGCCGGTGCGCAAGACCAGTCGCGCCAGCCTTCGCCTGCTCGGCTCCGTCGGCGAGCCGATCAACCCCGAGGCCTGGGAATGGTACCATCGGGTCGTCGGCGACCGCCGCTGCCCGATCGTCGACACCTGGTGGCAGACCGAGACCGGTGGCATCATGATCACCCCGCTGCCGGGCGCGACGCGGTTGAAACCCGGTTCGGCGACGCGGCCCTTTTTCGGTGTCGAGCCGCAGATCGTGGACGCGGAAGGCAAGGTCCTTGACGGTACCTGTGAGGGCAATCTCGTCATCGCCGATAGTTGGCCGGGGCAGATGCGCACCGTCTATGGCGACCACAGGCGCTTCGAGGAGACGTATTTCTCGGCCTATCCGGGCAAATATTTCACCGGTGACGGCTGCCGGCGCGACGAGGATGGCTATTACTGGATCACCGGGCGCGTCGACGACGTGATCAACGTCTCCGGCCACCGCATGGGGACGGCCGAGGTCGAGAGCGCGCTCGTGGCGCACGAAACCGTATCGGAGGCGGCCGTGGTCGGCTATCCGCACGAGATCAAGGGGCAGGGGATCTATGCCTATGTGACGCTGATGCAGGGGGTGGAAGCCTCCGACGGACTGCGCAAGACGCTCGTGGCCCACGTCCGCAAGGAGATCGGGCCGATCGCCTCGCCCGATGTCATCCAATTCGCGCCCGGCCTGCCGAAGACCCGCTCGGGCAAGATCATGCGCCGCATCCTGCGCAAGATCGCCGAGAATGAGTTCGGCAGCCTCGGCGATACCTCGACGCTCGCCGACCCCTCGGTCGTCGAGGACCTGATCGCCAACCGTGGCTGAGAGCAGATCGGCGCAAGGATGGACTTCGTTCACCCTGACGGCAGCTTCCCGCCGGCCGCGCCCCGCGGGGAGCGATCTCCGTAACCCTGCGTTCACCGCGCGTCGGCCAGCGTGCCCGCGGGTCCGGCCGAAGACCGGAAGGGAGCGTGTCATGGGATTTTTCGACGCAAGGGCCGTGCGCGGGCGCCTCGGCTGGACCGACCTCCTGCTCATGGTTCTGATCTTTTGCGCCGCCCTCGGCGTGGCGGCGATGACTATTGCGCCGGCGCGGGCGGCCACGGGTCCGATCTTCTCGGATTATCCGGCCGGCACGGTGGTGATCAGCCAGAGCCGGCGCCGGCTGTTCCTGGTCGAGGGTGCCGGCGAGGTGATCACCTATCCGGTCGCGGTCGGGCGCATGGGCAAGCAGTGGCGCGGCACCGTCCATATCGACGGCAAATATGTCTATCCGGCCTGGGCGCCGCCAGCCGAGGTCAAGCGGGCCGAGCCCTGGCTTCCGGACTATATTCCGGGCGGGTCGTCGCATAATCCGATGGGGGCCAGGGCGCTGACCTTGAGCGGCGACGAATATGCGATCCACGGCACCAACCGCCCCGATTCGATCGGCAAGGCGGCCTCTTATGGCTGCATCAGGATGAGCAATCGCGACGTCATCGACTTCTACAACCGCGTCGATGTCGGCACGCCCGTCGTCATGTTGCCGTGACGGCCTGATCGGCTCCCGGATAAAGCCGAAGACTGACCGGAACCTCGGCGTCGCCATCGCCGTTCCCTTCGCACGAAAGCGCCGGCGGCGATGTCGCGGCGATCACGGTTGCGGAGGATCGCGATGTCTGAGCCGATGAAGACCAGCTTTGAGGCGAATCGCGACCCATCCGGGGCGGCGTCGGCAAAAGGTTCCGTCGACCGCGCCACCCAGGCGGGTGAGCGTTCGGCACAGGCCGTCGGAACCGGCAGCGGTCGGCTGTCCGACGGATCTGCAGCCGCGACGCTGAAAGATCAGGCAACTCAGGCCGCGCAGCAGGCCAAGCATACGGTCGCAGCCATGGCTGACGAGGCTCGCCATCGGATCACGGAAATCATCGACCAGCAGAAGAATGTCGGTGCCGACCAGGTGGCCGGCGTCGCCAAGGCGGCGCAAGCTGCCGCTGGTGACCTGCAACAGACGAGTCCGCAGCTCGCCAAGTTGGTCCGCGCTGCGGCCGAAAGCGTCGATCACGTGGCGGGCGATATTCGCTCCAGCGACCTCACCGACCTCCTCGGCTCGCTGTCGGACTTTGGCCGCCGGCGGCCGGTGGCTTTTTTTGGCGGGGCGGTACTGGCGGGTTTCCTCCTGACCCGCTTCCTGAAGAGTGACGCCTCCGCCCGAGCCGCGGGCGACTCGACTGCCGGGCCGCTCGTATGACGCTTGGCTCCGGAAGGCATGCCGATGACCGATGACGCTATGGGCCGGCCCTCGACGCCTGCGCTCTTCGCCGACGCGATCGCCAAGATGACGACCTTGTTCGAGACGGAGATCCGTCTCGTGCGGACGGAGGTCGGCGAGAAGATCTCGACCTTGATCGAGGCGGTCGTCGTGCTGCTCGTCTCCGCGGTTCTGCTTCTCGTCGCGCTGTTTCTCGTGCTGATCGGGGTGGTCAACCTGCTGGTCGCCTTCGGTCTCCTGCCGTGGCAGGCCTATATGCTGGTCGGTGCCGTCATCGGCGTGATCGGGGGCATCTCGCTTTATATGGCGCTTCGAAGTCTTTCCGCCGACCGTCTGATGCCCAAACGGACCTTGTCGCAACTCGGCAAGGATGCGGATGTCGTGAGGGAGCAGGTCAGATGACGTCGTCGGACTACGAGCGGCAATCCTCATCGGAGGTTGCCGATGAGGCGGAAGATGTCCGTGCCGACCTCGCGCAGACGCTGGACCAGCTTCGCAACAACCTCCGCCCGGAAAACATGGTCGAG
Source organism: Lichenihabitans sp. (assembly GCA_965277115.1). Taxonomy (GTDB): domain Bacteria; phylum Pseudomonadota; class Alphaproteobacteria; order Rhizobiales; family Beijerinckiaceae; genus Lichenihabitans. Next base: position 447,190 of record CBDIBY010000011.1, read on the forward strand.
GAGGTCGTGAGCAACGCCCGGATCGGTGCCAGCACCCTGGCCGATGGCCTCTACGACCTGGCGCGCCAGAATCCGCTGCCGGCACTGCTCATCGGGGCGGGCTGCGCACTCTTCATGGGCCTCGGTGCACGCAAGGCGTTGAAGTCGGATGGCGTGCTGGAGCATGAGCCTGCCGATGCGATGATGTCGCTTCAGCCGCGGTCCAAGGGCTTGGCCCCCGGAGCTCTCCCGCGACGGACCGGATCCGCATCCGCGCGTCCTTGGATGGGTCTCGACGAAATCGGCACCGACGCCTCCGTGGACACGCCATCGGGCTTCGAAAGCCGTACGGGCGGCGCGGATTGGCGGAGGCCTCTCCGACAATCGGCACGTGAAATTTCAAGCAGCGCGCGAGGCAACATGAGCAGGTTGGGCAAATCCATGGCGCGATCGCGCCGACGGGTCACGTCGCAGTTGCCGGGGGTGCTCCACGAGCAACCGCTGATCCTGGCAGCCCTGGGAGTCGCGGTGGGAGCAGCGCTCGGCGCCGCGCTTCCGACGACGAGCACCGAAGACGACTGGATGGGGGGCGCCAGTGCCTCGGTGCGTCACGCCGCGCAGGATGTAGCGCGCGACGAGATCGACGAATTGCGCTCGGTTGCGAGCCGCGCGGCCGATAATTACAAGCAGGCCGCGAGCGATCACGGTCTTTCGGCAGACAACCTGAGCGGTCTCGTCAAGGATATCGGCGATCATACGAAATCGGCGATCCACGACGTCGGCGGAAGCTTGGACCCCACCAAGGCGTAGGTTGACGCAGCTGATCAGAAATCGACCGCCAGGCCCTTGACCTCCCAGTCGCCATACCGGACTGGGTCGGCCCCGCCCCGGCCATCGATTTCCGGTGACGACGGGCCGGTCCCGCGGGTGAGACGACGCCGCGCCGCGGCTTCCTCGAGCGCCCGTTCCGCAGCTGCCCGGCGGCGTTGATCGGCGACATCCGGACGTGCGCCGGATGCCCCGGTGCGAGGCTTTTCCACCACGGTTCCACCACCTTTCCGGCGCATGATACCAAAGGTTTCCACGCCGTCGAACTGCCCTGAGAGCTCCCCATCTTGCAGCCATATCATGATCGGTCGATCCAAGATCAATCCGGCACGATGCTATTCGGCCGAAGGTCTCGCTGCTGCCCGTCGGGCGGTTACGCCTAGGGTCGCTCCGGGATGATGACCAAGGCCCCGGGCCGCATGGTGCGGCCGAGACCCGGACAGAAGCCGCAGGTGGTGGCACCGGTCGAACTGCCGCCCGGATTGGCTCCGCGGGTTGCCGCGGCGATGATCCTGGCCGACATCGTCGGGCAGGGGAGGGGTCTCGACGAGGCCTCCGCCGCCGCCGTAAACCATCCCCGGCTGGCGCCGGTCTCCGAGCGCGACCGGGCGCTGGCGAGGTCCATCGTCACCGTGTCGCTGCGACGACTAGGGACGATCCGGACGTTCCTGGCGCGTTTCTTGGAGAAGGGTTGGCCGCGCAAGAGCGGAACGCTCGAATGGGTATTGGTGGCGACCGCGGCTCAGATCCTCTATCTCGACGTACCTGACCATGCCGCGGTCAATGCCTGCGTGCAGGCCGTGAGGCTCGATCCTGCGTCGATGCCCTTCGCGGCGCTGGCGAATGCGGTCGCGCGCAACGTGGCGCGACACCGGGACGAGGTCGGGGAAGCGGATCCCTTTCTCGATACGCCGGCTTGGCTGGCGACGCGGTGGCGGAAGACTTACGGGGACGAGACGGCCGCCGCCATCGCGGCCGCCCACCGGGCCGAGGTACCGCTCGATCTCACGCTCAAGGCTGACCCGGCTGTCTGGGCCGAGAGGCTGGAGGGCGACCTGCTGTCGACCGGCTCCATAAGGCTGCGCGTCCATACACCGGTTCCCCAGCTTCCGGGCTACGCGGAGGGCGCCTGGTGGGTGCAGGACGCGGCCGCTGCCTTGCCGGCGCGTCTGCTCAAGGCGGAGGCAGGCGAACGCGTCGCCGATCTGTGCGCGGCCCCCGGCGGCAAGACGGCGCAACTCTGCTCCACCGGCGCCGAGGTCGTGGCGGTCGATCGTTCGGCGGAGCGGCTGAAGCGTTTCGCGCTCAACCTCGAACGCCTCGGATTCACGGCCGAGGCCAAGGTCGCCGATGTGGCGAGCTTCAATGCGCAGCCCTTCGATGCGGTGCTGCTTGATGCGCCCTGCACCGCGACCGGCACCATGCGGCGGCATCCGGATGTCGGTTGGACCAAGCGGGCCTCCGATATTCCCGTGCTGGCCGCCTTGCAGGCGAGGATGCTCGATCGTGCCGCCGCCCTGGTGCGGCCTGGCGGCCGGCTCGTTTATTGCGTCTGTTCGCTCGAGCCGGAGGAGGGCGAAATGCAGATCGTCGCCCTGTTACGCCGCAATCCCGATCTGTCGCGCTCGCCGATCGACCCGGACGAGATCGGCGGCCTGACGGCGAGCCTGACCGGACTTGGCGAATTGCGCACCCTGCCGCACCAGCAGGCGGGCCTCGATCCGCCGCTGCACGGTCTCGACGGGTTTTTCGCGGCCCGTCTCGTCCGCCGTGGCTGACCGATAAGGCCTGTTCTCTCGTCAGGCCGCCTTGTTCTTGTTGTAGACATCGAGGCAGACGGCGGCCAGCAGCACCAAGCCCTTGATGACCTGCTGGTAGTCGATACCGATGCCCATGATCGACATGCCATTGTTCATCACACCGATGATGAAGGCTCCAATAACGACCCCGGTCACCTTGCCGACCCCGCCCGCTGCCGAAGCACCGCCGATGAAACAGGCCGCGATCACGTCGAGCTCGAAGCCGTAGCCACCCTTCGGCGTGGCGGTATTGAGGCGCGCCGCGAAGATCATGCCGGCAAGGCCGGCCAGCACGCCCATGTTGACGAAGGTCAGGAAGGTCAGCCGTTCCGTCTTGATGCCGGAGAGCTTGGCCGCCTTGATGTTGCCGCCGAGCGCGTAGATGCGGCGGCCGATCGTGGTCTGATTGGTGACGAACCGATAGAGCATGATCAGCACGAACATGATGATCAGCACGTTCGGCAGGCCGCGATAGGAGCTCATCTGATAGGCGAAACCGAGCAGGGCGGCCCCGATCACCCCGTTGCGCAGCGCAAACGACCCCATCGATTCGACCACGACCCCGTGCCGCTGCCGCGTGACGCGCCGGCGGAGGCTCGTGGCCAGCAGGATGGCCCAGAGCACCGCCCCGATGATCAGCGATGTGTAGTGGCCGGCGAAATTCGGGATGAAGCCCTTCGAGAGCAGCTGGAAGATATCGGGGAACGGCCCCACGGACGCGCCGTTCAGCACCGCGAGGGTCAGGCCGCGGAACACCAGCATGCCCGCCAGCGTGACGATGAAGCTGGGGATCTTGAAATAGGCGACCCAGTAGCCCTGGGCGGCACCCACCAGGCCGCCGACGATGAGGCAGATCACCGTCGCCAGTACATAATTGACCGACGGGACGTCGAAGCCGACGTTGAGGCCGATGAAGTCCAGCCCGATGTGGAGCCCCTGCACCATCAGGACCGCTGCGAGCGCGCCGACGAAGCCCACCACCGAGCCGATCGACAGGTCGATATGGCCCGCCACGATGATGAGCAGCATGCCGAGCGCCATGACGACGACGTAGCTGTTCTGCAGGATCAGGTTGGTGAGGTTCAGCGGCTGGAACAGGACGCCGTTGGTCTTGAATTCGAAGAAGATCATGATCGCTGCGAGCGCGATCAGCAGGCCGTAGTCGCGGAGGTTGCCTTTCTTGAGCATGCCGCGCCAGCCGGGCGCGCCAGGCTCGGTGTTGGCTCGTGGAACGGCGGCTGGCGCCTTCTCGACCTCGCTGGCTGTGAGCTGGCTCATCAGTGGAGTTCCTTCGAGCGCATGATGGCACGCATGATCTTTTCCTGGCTGGCCTCGGCGGCCGGGAACTCGCCGACGAAGCGCCCCTCGTTCATCACGTAGATCCGGTCGCACATGCCGAGCAGTTCGGACATCTCCGACGAGATCATCAAGACGCCTTTCCCCTCGCGCGCCAAAGCATCCATGATCGTATAGATCTCGTATTTCGCTCCCACGTCGATGCCGCGCGTCGGCTCGTCGAGGATCAGCACCTTGGGGCCGGTGAACAGCCACTTGCTCAATACGACCTTCTGCTGATTGCCGCCCGAAAGGTTCACGGTCTGCTGCGCCACGCCATAGGAGCGGATGTTGAGCTTCGAGCGATAGTCGCTGGCGACGACATATTCACGGTCCTGGTCGATGACGGCGGCGCTGGAGACGGCCTTGAGGTTAGCGAGCGTAGTGTTCTTGGTGATGTTCTCGTCGAGGACCAGCCCGAGCTGCTTGCGGTCCTCGGTCACGTAGGCGATGCCGTTGGCGATGGCCCTATTGATGGTCGAGACGTCGACGGGCTTGCCCTCGATCAGCACCTCGCCGCTGATGCCCTGGCCGTAGGCCCGGCCGAAGATGCTCATCGCGAGCTCCGTCCGCCCCGAGCCCATGAGCCCCGCGATGCCGACGATCTCGCCCCGATTCACCCGCAGGCTGACGTTCCTGACCACCACGCGGTCGGCATGGACCTGGTGATGCGCCGTCCAGTTGCGCACCTCGAACAGCGTTTCGCCGATCTTCGGCTCCCGCGGCGGATAGCGATGGGCCATATCGCGCCCGACCATGCCCTGGATGATGCGGTCCTCGTTGATGGCCTGGCCGTGGCAGTCGAGCGTCTCGACCGTCGTCCCGTCGCGCAGGATGGTGATCTGATCCGCCACCTTGGAGATCTCGTTGAGCTTGTGCGAAATCAGGATCGACGAGATTCCCTGTTTCTTGAAGCCGAGCAGGAGCTTGAGGAGGGCTTCGCTGTCCGTCTCGTTGAGGCTGGCGGTCGGCTCGTCGAGGATCAGGAGCTTGACCTGCTTCGACAGCGCCTTGGCGATTTCCACCAGCTGCTGCTTGCCGACGCCGAGATTGGTGACGAGCGTTTCGGGAGATTCGTCGAGCCCGACCGTTGCCAGCAAATGACGCGTCTTCTTGAAGGCGATGTCCCAGTCGATGATGCCGTAGCGGGCCGTCTCGTTGCCGAGGAAGATGTTCTCGGCGATGGACAGGAGCGGCACCAGGGCGAGCTCCTGATGGATGATGATGATGCCGAGATGCTCGCTGTCGCGGATGTCGCGGAAACTGACCGACTGCCCCTGAAACAGGATCTCGCCATCGTAGGAACCATGCGGGTAGACGCCGCTCAGCACCTTCATCAGGGTCGATTTGCCGGCGCCGTTCTCGCCCACGAGCGCATGGATCTCACCCGGCTGCACATGCAAGTTGACGTTGTCGAGCGCCTTGACGCCTGGAAAGGCCTTGGTGATGCCCCGCATCTCCAGGATCGAACTCATGGAATTGGCCTCCCTCGGCCGAGCGACCCGTACCGTCTAGGCTACCGGGCTTTATGGGGCGGGCGCAACGGCCGCGAGCGCCACCCGCGTCGAAAATATCGCGGGCGGCCCCTCGTCTCGGCGGAGCGGATGGAGCCCCGCGCGGGCCGAGCCTGTGCGGGGCGAAGCATGCCTTTGCACCCGCCGAGCGGCGCGCCTACTGGCCGAGCTGCTTCATCGTGTAATAGCCGCCGTCGACCAGAACCTTCTGCCAGTTCGACTTGTCGACCAGCACCGGGTCCAGCAGGAAGCTGGGGACGACCTTGACGCCGTTGTTGTAGGTCTTGGTGTCGTTGACCTGCGGCTGGCTGCCCGTCTCGAGGGCGTCCACCATGCTGACCACGACCTTGGCGAGCTGGCGGGTGTCCTTGTAGATCGAGGATGTCTGCTCGCCCGCGATGATCGACTTGATCGATGGCACTTCGCAATCCTGGCCGGTGATGATCGGCATCTTCAGGTCGCCCGAGCCGTAGCCGACGCCCTTGAGCGAGGAGATGATGCCGATCGACAGGCCGTCGTAGGGCGAGAGCACCGCGTCGACATGCTTGTCGGTATAATAGGCGGAGAGCAGGTTATCCATGCGGGCCTGTGCCACCGCACCGTCCCAGCGCAGCGTCGAGACCTTGTCCATGCCCATCTGGCCGCTCTGAACGACGAGCTTCTTCGAGTCGATGTAGGGCTGGAGCACCGATAGCGCGCCGTTGTAGAAGAAGTAAGCGTTGTTGTCGTCGGGCGAGCCGCCAAAGAGCTCGATGTTGAACGGCCCTTTGCCGCCCTTCAGGCCGAGCTTGTCGGCGATATAGCCGCCCTGCAGGACGCCGACCTTGAAGTTGTCGAAGGTCGCGTAATAGTCGACGTTGGGCGAACCCTTGATGAGCCGGTCGTAGGCGATGACCTTGACGCCGCGGTCATGCGCCTTGGCCAGCACGTCGGACAGCGTGGTGCCGTCGATCGAGGCGATGACGAGGACCTTGGCCCCCTTGGTCACCATGTCCTCGATCTGGTTCAGCTGGTTCGGGATGTCGTCGTCGGCATATTGCAGGATCGAGTCGTAGCCCTTGTCCTTGAGCTGCTTGACCATGTTGTTGCCGTCGTCGATCCAGCGCGCCGACGACTTGGTCGGCATCGCGACGCCGATGAGCGCCTTGTCGGCCGCGCGGGCCGGCGTCAGCCCCGTTGTCGACATGGCCATGGCGCCGAGCGTGGCGGCGGTAAACGTTCGTCTCGAAATCACGTCATTCTCTCCCTTACTGCCGCGGCCTCATGGCGCGCGGCGCATTGTTCGGCCTCGGCATGGCGAGGCCGGCATCGTCATCGCGACCGTCGCGGCCCGATGCGGGTGTCGGTGTGATGGATGAGGCATCCTCCCGCACGGCGCCGTTCGGCGCGATCGTTCGCGCATGACCGCCGCAGCAAAGCTGCGCAGGGTCGGCATCGCGTTCTGACCTCCAATAATATTATTAATTGCAGCGCTGTCAAACGCTCTGGGCTCGCCTTTTCATCGTGGTAAACCGCGGCCAGGCGCAACGCCAGGGTGTCGCATGTGAATCACCGCGACGGCGCTTCGATGGCGCCCCGCCGCGCTGGAAGACCGGTCGCTGTGACGGCGCCGCCGATGACGAGCAGGGCGGCGATCAGCAGCGTGCCGCTCGCCGAGGTCTGCCCGGCGACGATGAGGAGGCCCGTCGAGAGTAGCGGCGCCAGATAAGACAAGGCGCCGAGCAGGGGCAGGCGCCCGTGCTTGGTCGCATGGTCCCAGGCCAGGAAGGCCGACCCGGTCGGCCCGAGCCCGAGGATGACGATCGCGAGCCATTGTCCGGCGTCGGGCGGCAGCGTCTTCTCGAACAGCAGATGGAAGGCGCCCCCGGCGAGCGCCACCGCCCCACAGACGCCGACGATCATGCCGCTCGGCACGCGCTCGAACCGTCTGTTGAGTACCGAATAGCCCGACCAGACGAGGGCGCAGGCGAAGGCGGCGAGATAGCCGGCGAGGCTCGCGCCGGAGATGTCCGCCGTGCTCCGCCCCATCAGGATCAGGGCCGTGCCGCCGAGCCCGAGCAGGGCTCCGCCGAGATGGCGCGGCTTCAGGTGTTCGCCCGGCAGGAGCGCCGCGAACAGCACGATGAACAACGGCCACAGATAGGCGATGAGGCTCGCTTCGGCAGCCGGGGCGGCCGATAGCGCGAAGAAATAGAGCGCGTGATAGAGGAAGATACCGCAGAAGGCGACGAGCCATGGAACCAGCGGCTGGACCAGCTCGACGAGCCCCGTGCGACCACGGCAAGCCAGGAGCCCGAGACCCGCAAGACAAGCCACCGCGAAGCTCAGGGTCAGCAGTTCGAAGGGCGGCAGCCCGCGTGCGCCGACGGTCGCCAGCGCCAGCCCGGCCCAGAGCAGGATCGCCACGATGCCTATGGCGGTGGCGGATGCTTGTCGCGTCACTGTCGGATCTCGCCGCCGTGTCGGCGGATTTCGATGCAAGGGCTCATGCGGCAGACGGGGCGGGCGACAGTTCGGGGCCGATTGCGTTACCATGCCTCTCATGACGAACCGAAGCGATTCTTGGTGGCCGCAGCGTCGCGACGGGCTGATCCTGGCGATGCTGGCGCGGGAATCGGTCAATGCGGCGCGAACGATCGCGCGCGGCGACCTGGCCTGGATCGTCCTCGGCGGTGGTGCGCTGGCGGCCTACGGCACCGCGCTGCTTTGCGGCGCATTGCGCGCGCATGCGACCGCGCTCGAAGCTCACCCTGGCCAGGTGGTCGTCGGGCTCAGCGTCACGGCGCTGCTGGCTGGCGTCACAACGGGGCAAATGACCACGCGGCTGGCGGGACGGCGGGCCTGGGCGCCCTTCACGCTGGTCCTTCCGCTGGCCCTCCGAGATCGGCGACGCATGGCGGCGGTGGCTGCAGTGTCGCTCGGCACGGTGGCGCTCGGCATGGGAGCGGGGTGCGTCGCGATGGCGCTGAGCCTGCTCGGCTCGCCGCATGTCGGGTTCGGCGCGGTGCTGTTCGGCCTGCTCTTCGCAGCAGCTTTCGCGCTCCCGCTCGGCATCGGCTTGCGCGCCGGCGAGATCCGGCCGTCCTCGGAGGCGGCGCCCTGCGGCTCCGGCTCGCGCCGCAGCCTGCCGTCGCTAGGGCGGCTCGACCGATGCCGTCCGGCGTGGCTCGGGGCCTGGGCTTGGGGTTTCCGGGCCGGACGCCTGAGGCTCGACGGCTGGTTGGGCGCCAAGGCCCTCGCTCTCGGCGTTATCGCGACCCTCGCCATCGGGGCGAGCCTCACCCGGCACGACGCGATGCCCGCCTCGCTCGCGGCCACGTTCGGCGGGCTCGCCGTCTTCATGCTGAGCTTGCGATGCGGACCTCTCGCATCGCCGATCCTGCGGACCGGGCCCACGAGCTTCACGCGGCTCTGCTTGCGGTTGGCGCTGATGCCTTTCGTTCTGTCGGGCGTCTATTTCGCCGTTCTCGCGGGCAGCGCCGTGGCGGCCGAACCGGCGGCTTGGCCGATGCCCGCGCAGGGCGCGGTGGAACTGGCGATGCTGAGCGGCATCTATGCGGTTTTCGCCCTTTATTTCATGAGCCGCCCGGGCGCCGCGGCGCTGGCCTTCCTCACAGCGATCGGGGATGCGGCCTACGAGTCCCTCGAATACGGCCGCCCCGTCTATCTGGCCCTGGCGCTTCTCGTCGTCTTCCTGTGGATCCGGGCGCGACGGCGACATGCGCATGGCTGACGGCCAAGTCGGCTCCTCCACAGCGCCGGACGGGAATGTGCTCGATGCCCGCGATGTCGCGGCCGGCTACGGATCCCGGATGATCGTCTCCGGCATCGATCTGAACTTGCGTGGCGGCGATATCCTCGGCCTCATGGGCGGCAACGGATCGGGCAAGTCGACGCTGCTCAAGGCGCTGACTGGGCAAATTCCCCTCAAATCCGGCCGGGTCGCGATCGACGGGTTCGATGTCGGCCGTCAGCCCAGGCGCGCCAAGGCAAGGCTTGGATTCGCCGCAGACGCCGCCGACCTTCCGGCCATGCTGACCGGTCGCCAATATCTCGAACTCGTCGCCTCGCTCCACGACCTTCCGCGCGAAGCCGCGACGCCGGCCGAGCTTGTCGGACGGCTGCAGCTCGATCCATGGCTCGATAGCGTCATCGAGGCCTGTTCCTTTGGGACGCGCGGCAAGCTTTCGATCGTGGCGGCGCTCCTGCCGAGGCCGCCGCTCGTGGTCCTCGATGAGTCATTGAACGGGCTCGATCCGCTAGCCGCTTTCGAGATCAAGAGCCTCGTCGGCGACTGGGCCCGCACCGGGCGCCATGCCTTCATCGTTTCGACCCACGTGGTCGAGATCGTTCCGACCCTATGCACCATGGCCGTGTTTCTGGCCGGCGGCCGCATCGTCCAGCGCTGGACGGCGGAAGGTCTCGACGGTTCGAGGCGCCACCCGCGCGGCTTCGAGGGCGCGATCATGGCGGCCTTGAGGGCCGGTGCCGAGCAAGGCCGCGCCGCTGCCCCTCGGCCCTGTGCCTAAAGGCGGGCCGGCCGGCGCAGATCGAGCGTCAGCGGAAATTCGCCCGGCCGCTCCTCGGAGGGAACGTCGAGCCTGCCGCTGGTCTGGCCGAGCGCGGAGAAGCGGGCACGCCGGCGACCTTCCGCCTCGTAGGCATTGACCGGGAAGGTTTCGAAGCTGCGGCCGCCGGGGTGGGACACGCCATAGACGCAGCCGCCGATCGAGCGGGCGTTCCAGCGATCGAGGATGTCGAAGGTCAGCGGTGCGTGGACGTCGACGAGCGGCTGCATCGACCGGGCCGGCTGCCAGGCCTTGTAGCGCACCCCGGCCACAAACTCGCCCGCCGTGCCGGTCGAGGCGAGCGGCACGAGACGGCCGTTGCACAGCACCGCATGGCGGCCCGGCGTCGCGCCGGAGAGCTTGACCTGGAGGCGCTCGACCGAGGCATCGACGTAGCGCGCGGTGCCGCCGGGGACGCCTTCCTCGCCGAGCACATGCCAGGGCTCGAGCGCCATCCGCAGTTCCATGGCCACGCCGTCGCGCTCGACCGTGCCGTAATGCGGAAAGCGGAACTCGTGCTGCGCTGCGAACCAGGCCGGGTCGAAGGCATAGCCCTCCTGCTCCAGATCGCCGAGCACTTCGATGAAGTCGCGCCAGACGAAATGCGGCAGCATGAAACGGTCGTGCAGCGACGTGCCCCAGCGCACCAGCGACCCGTCCTGCGGGTTGCGCCAGAAGGCCGAGACGAGCGCCCGCACGAGCAGTTGCTGCGCCAGGCTCATCCGGGCGTCGGGCGGCATCTCGAAGGCGCGGAACTCGACGAGGCCGAGCCGACCCGTGGCGCTGTCGGGCGACCACAGCTTGTCGATGCAGATCTCGGCCCGGTGGGTATTGCCGGTGACGTCGACGAGGAGGTTGCGGAACAGCCGGTCGACCGTCCAGGGCCGGATGTTCGGCTCGGTCGGGCCCGGCACCTGCGACAGCGCGATCTCCATTTCGTAGAGGCCGTCATGGCGCGCCTCGTCGATGCGCGGCGCCTGGCTGGTCGGGCCGATATACTGGCCGGAAAACAGCATCGACAGCGCCGGGTGACGCTGCCAGTAGAGCACGATGCTCTTGAGGAGGTCCGGCCGGCGCACAAAGGGCGAGTCGTTGGGCGAGGGGCCGCCGAGCACGACGTGGTTGCCGCCCCCTGTGCCGACATGACGGCCGTCGAGCAGGAACTTTTCGGCGGTTAGCCGCACGGCACGCGCATCCTCGTAAAGTCCGCGGGTGATCGCCACCGCCTGGTCCCAGCTCTCCGCCGGATGGACGTTGACCTCGATGACGCCGGGATCGGGCGTGACCTTGATGACGTCGAGGCGCGGGTCGTAGGGCGGCCCATAACCCTCGACATGGACCTGCACGCCGAGATCGCGCGCCGCGCCTTCGACCGCCGCGAGCAGCTCGAGATAATCCTCCAGCCGGTCGACAGGCGGCATGAAGACGCAGAGCATGCCGTTGCGCGGCTCGACCGCGAAGGCCGTGCGCACCTCGGGATCGGTGCGATAACGCTCCGGCACTGTCGGCTGGTGCAGCGGACGTTGCGTCCGCGCCTCGGTGATGCGGGTGAACTGGTCGGGGTCGGGCAGGGGGTCGCGCGGCTCGGTCGGGTCCTGCGGCGCCGCATAAGGAAAGCGCTGCGGAGGAATATGATCCAGGGAGTCGAGCGGCAGCCGGAAACCCAGGGGCGAGTCGCCCGGCACCAGGAAGATATGATCCCGCCGGGTCTGCCAGCGCTCGCTGGCCCAGTCGCTGCCCCAGCGCATGGCGGGCAGCACATAGCCGGCCGGCACGTCGAGGCCGCGCTCGAAGACGCGGGCAATGCGGGCGCGCTGCTCCACCGACCCGACGGGCGAGCGCAGGGCGTCGATCTCGCGGGGCAGGGCGGCTTCCTCGAGGATCCAGTGCGCCGGGTCCTCGAAGGCAGGCTGAACGTAGCCGTGTTCGAGTCCGAGCCGATGCGCGACGGCTCGCATGAGACACTGCGCCTCTTCGACCGTGGCGCCCTTCGGGCCGGTTTCCGAGGCGATCAGCGTTTCGTCACGCCAGAGCGGCTTGCCGTCCTTGCGCCAATAGAGCGCGAAGGCCCAGCGCGGCAGGCTCTCGCCCGGATACCACTTGCCCTGACCGTAATGCAGGAAGCCGCCGGGCGCGAAGCGTGCGCGCAGACGCCGGATCAGCGTGTCGGCCAGGCCGCGCTTGGTCGGGCCGACGGCCTCGTTGTTCCATTCCGCCGCCTCGAAATCGTCGATCGAGACGAAGGTCGGCTCGCCGCCGGTGGTGAGCCGCACGTCGGCCGTGGCAAGGTCGCGGTCGACCTGCTTGCCGAGCGCGTCGAGCGCGGTCCAGGCGTTGTCGGAGAAGGGCAGGGAGATGCGCGGCGCCTCGGCAATGCGATGGACCTCCATCGCATGGTGGAATGTGATCTCGCAGGGATCGAGCAGACCGCTGACGGGGGCGGCGGAGCGGTAATGCGGGGTCGCGGCGAGCGGGATGTGGCCCTCGCCGCAGAGCAGGCCCGAGGTGGCGTCGAGCCCGACCCAGCCGGCGCCCGGGATGTAGACTTCCGCCCAGGCGTGGAGATCGGTGAAGTCGTGGCGGGTGCCGAGCGGTCCCTCGACGGGATCGATGTCGGCCTTGAGCTGGATCAGGTAGCCCGACACGAAACGCGCCGCGAGGCCGAGATGGCGCAGCGCCTGCACCAGGAGCCAGCCCGAATCCCGGCAGGAACCCGATCCACGCTCGAGCGTCTCCTCCGGCGTCTGCACGCCCGGCTCCAGCCGGATGACATAGCTGATGTCGCGGGCGAGGCGCCCATTGAGCTCGACCAGGAAGTCGACGGTGCGCGCGGGTCCCTTAGGGATGCTGTCGAGAAACCCCCGGAGCTTCGGGCCGACGGGTTCGGCTTCGAGATAGGGCGCCAGCTCGACCTTGGTCTCGACGTCGTAGGTGAAGGGGAAGTTTTCGGCCGCCGGCTCGACGAAGAAGTCGAAGGGATTGATGACCGCCATGTCGGCGGCGAGGTCGACCTCGATGCGTAGATGGTCGCTCTTCTCAGGGAAGACGAGCCGGGCCAGCCAGTTGCCGTGCGGGTCCTGCTGCCAGTTGATGAAATGGCCTGCAGGTTCGACCTTCAACGCATAGCTCAGGATGCCGGTGCGGCTGTGCGGCGCCGGCCGCAGCCTGATCACCTGCGGCCCGAGGTTGATGGGCCGGTCGTAGCGATAATCCGTGATGTGATTGATCGCGGCGCGGATCGGCATCGCGAAATCTCCTGGGGCGACGGTGTGAGGCAAGAATGATGCCGGCGGGCCCTCCGGCAGTACGGCCCGTCTAACATTGCGTCAATCAGGGGATTGCTGAAATATTGGCCTCTTGGCTTTCCCGCCATCGCCCGGTGCTCGGCTTGTGGCGCATGACAGCCTCCGCGTCACCGCGGACCACGGCGATTTTCGCCGAACCGCTGTTGCCAATGAGAGGCCGACCCGATAGACACGGCGTCGGCGCTGGCTCCTCGGGACCGGCAGCCTTGCCGCGATCCTTGCAGGCACACGCGCTCGTAGCTCAGCTGGATAGAGCACTAGACTACGAATCTAGGGGTCGGGAGTTCGAATCTCTCCGAGCGCGCCATTACCGGTCGAAACTGGGCAGCGCTGGCGCGAAAAATCCGCCTGCCGCGCGATCGCTTTCAGCGGCGCCTCGTGGCATCGAGCAGCAGCACGCCCGACTTTCTGCTCGCCAGTCGATGTCCGGCTGCCCCTGCATCCCGGACGCAAAGCACGCGGCCCTTGCCCTTTAGAAAAGCGGGATCAAAATCCGTAAACCTCGGCCGGATTTTCGACCATGATGCGATGAATGGTGCGATCGTCGCCAGCCCAACCCGCGAAGAGGTCGAGCAGGTGGGCGTCGTCCGGCAGATCGTTCGGCTTCGACGGATGCGGCCAGTTGGTGGCGAAGAGACAGCGTTCGGGCGTCTGCGCGATCACGGCCGTGGCCAGGAGGGCGACATCCGCGTAATCGGGATAACCCGTGCGCGATGTTTCGTAAACGCCTGACGTCTTGACCCAGGTGCGGCCACCTTCGATGAGACGCAGCAACGCCTTGAAGCCTGGATGATCGGTGGTGACGAGGGCGAGAAACTTGCCGTTGTGGTCGATGACGAGCCGCCCCGGCAGACGAGCGAGGCGGTCGGCCACATCGGCCAGATCTCGGCCATCCATCTGCATCTGCACGTGCCAACCGAAGGCCGCCGTCTTGGCCGCCAAGAGTTCGAGGTCATCCCAGCCGAGCGCGCCGCCGCCGATCATGAAGAAGCGGATGCCGCGGATACCGAGACCCGTCAGCCGAGCAAGCTCATCGTCGGACACGTCCGGCGGCACCACGGCAATGCCACGTGCGCCTTCGCCGAGCGCCACCATGGCATCGAGCGTCGCAGCATTGTCGAACCCATAGACGGAGGGCTGCACGACCACGGTGCGCTCGAGACCGAGCAGATCGCGGACCCCGATGTAGGTGCCGACGTCGCCGCCCGCCACCGGTGGGAACGGCGAATCTGGTCGCGGCGAATAGCGGGCAGGATCGCCATAGGCGTGCATGTGGCAGTCGCAGGCGCCCGGTGGCACACGGACCCGCGGCGGCGCGGCAGGCACGAGGCGGCTCACGTCGCCCTTCCCCACCCCGTGATCCGGTGCGGATTGACCGAATGAAGGGGCAGGCGCCCGGCCAGGACGGCCTTCACCTGCTCGACATTCTCGAGCGCTTGATGTTCCGACGGTTCCTTCACGGCCGAGGAGGAATGCGGCGTGGCCACCACATTGGGTAGCCGGGCGATGCGCAGCGCCGGCTGCTCGTCGAGACCCATGCCGACATCGAGTCCCGCGCCTGCGATGATGCCCGCGGTCAGCGCATGTTCGAGCGCGTCATCATCCACCAGGATGCCGCGCGAGATGTTGATGAAGCAGGCATCCCGCCGCATCTTGGCGAAGGCTTCGGCATTCATCATGCGCGTGGTTTCGGCCGTCGCATAGGCGGCGCAGATGACATAGTCCGGCTGCGACAGGACCTCGTCGAAGCTTACCACCCGCACCCCACCGTGCCGGACCGTTGCATAAGGATCGTAGACCGAAACTTTCATCGAGAGCGCCAGGGCGAGCTCGGCGATGCGCCGGCCAATGGATCCATAACCGATCACCCCGACATGGGCACCGGCCAGCTGCCGGCGCATGGTCATCGGATGGTTGGCCTCGCCCGCATGGTAGCGCGCCGCCGAGCCGCTGATCCCGTGGGCCAGATCCAGCATCAGGGCGATCGCATGTTCGCCCACGCAATCCGCGTAACCGGCGCTGCTCTTGCAGACCAGGATGTTGTTGTCGGAGGCCGCATCCACGTCGATGTTGCGGATATCGACCGCGCAGCGGATGAAGGTCGTGACCCCTTTGAGCTTGTCGAAGACTTCGCGCGGGCCGGCGGCGAGCCGGTCCGAGATGATGATGCTGCAGCCTTCCGCCGCGGCCAAGAGGGCGTCACCGCGCAGAGGATCATCCGTGTCGTTCGTCTTGAGGTCAGCGATCTCCTGCAGATGCTTCACCGCGCGCTCGCTGAAGAAGTGCTTGCGGAGGGCGCGGTTGTGGGTGAGCAGGACGCGGGTCATCGGCTGATATCCACGACAAGTTCGGCCGGCAGGCGCGCCATCACCCAGCGATTCATGGCCAGCACCATATCGTCGCGCCAAGAGAGCGGACCCGGGCGCGCCAGGCAGGACGACAGGCCGAGCTGTTGTTTTTCGAGGATATCGACGTCCTCGAGCGCCACCGCCTTCCACCGGGCGTAGTAGGGCGCCGCGCGGGTCTCGAAATCGGGTAGCCGGGTATAGGCTTTCGGGAAACAGCCGCCGACCGACAAAACGGACCGGTCGACCGCACCGGGGCGCACGGCGAGCCACCAGATGCAGTCCTGCGCACAAGCGAACTGGGTGGTGGGCTCGATTAGGGTGAAGAACGTGCCCTTGCGCGCCTGGTCGGACAGGCCCTCGATAGGTGGGAACGGCGGCTCCTCTCCCAGCACCGCGATGGAGCGGGAGGACTGGACCTGGATGGAAAGCCATTCGCCCGACGTCGGAAAGCTGACGCTGCGCTGGGCCCCCACGGTCGCGGCGTGGACGATTCCGGTATGGTAGGTTTCCATCGCGTTTTCGAGCAGCAGCTTCCAGTTGCAGCGCGTCTCGATCTCGAAATGATAAGTTCGAACCATCTCACCGAACCGGTGCGAACCGATCAGGTCGGGGTAATTGCCGAGATGGGTGGCTAGGTCGGGAGCCTTATCGTCGTAGTTAAGGAAGATTGCGCCCTCCCAGATTTCCATCCGGATGGGGATAAGGCCGTGCGGCGGCTTCTCGAACCTCGGCACCTCCCGCATGCCCGGCGCGCCGGCGAGCGTCCCGTCGAGCAGGTAGTTCCAGGCGTGATAAGGACAATTGATGCGTTTGGTGTGCCCCGAGCCTTGAAGCAAAATGGAGGCGCGGTGACGGCACACATTGGCAAAGGCGCGCAGCACACCCGCCTCGTCCCGTACCAGCAGAGCCGGGCCACCGACCGTGTCGATCGCACTGTAATCGCCCGGATCACGGATGTCGTCCACGCGGCCGGCGAAGAACCACGTCTTGAGATGGATGTGCTCCATCTCGGCCTTGAACACGGCTGGGTCGGTATACAAGCGATTCGGCGCGCTCATGGCGTCGCCGAGCGGCGGCTCGGACCAGACGTAGGGCTCCGGCTTTAGGGGAACGTGCGTGTTCATGCGCTGCTTCCTCTGTTCAGGCGATTTTCTGCGCGACCGATCTGCACGAGGTGTAGCGCGATCACCGCCACGTGAGCGGCCAGCATGGCAGACATGCCGGCGACGTCATGCGGTGGACTCAGCGTATTGATGTCGACTCCGACGAGGTCGAGCCCGGCCAGCCCGTGCAGCAGATCGAAGACTTCGGCGACCGGCGGGCCGCCCCAGGTCGGGGTCGCGACGCCCGGGGCCGCCGAGGGGTCGAAATAATCCATGTCGAACGACAGATGCACCGGGCGGTTGCCCGCCACCGTGCGCACTTCGGCGGCCACATCCGCCGCACCGCGTCGCCGCACGTCGTCTCCCGTGATCAGCCGGAAACCGAGCGAGCGCGTGTAGTCATAGGCGCCGGGCATGAGCATGGTGCCACGCGCCCCGATGTGAAAGGAACGGCGTGTATCGATCAGGGTCTCGGCAACGGCCCGCGAAAACGTGGTGCCGGTATTGATGTCCTCGCCCGGGTAGCTGTCCGTATGCGCATCGATATGCACCAGAACCAGTTCCGGATAGCGCCGGGCGAGCGCGCGCAACACCGGCAGGGTTACGACGCCGTCGCCTCCCACGCACAGGGGAACGGCATCAGCCTGAACCACCTCGGCCACCGCCGCCTCCATCGCGGCGAGCGAGGGGCCGACATCGGAAGCCGTCACCTCGACGTCGCCGAGATCAACCACGCCCTCGCCGGCGCGCGGGTCGACATCGGCCAAGGGCGGATAATAGGGCCGCACCTCGGATGACATGGCCCGGAACGCCGCCGGTCCCTGGCGCGACCCGATTCGCGTCGGATGCGTGCCGCAATCGAACGGCAGCCCCATCACGGCGATCTGCCCGGCCTTCGCTCGTGCAGCCTGGGAGGCGCCGAGAAAGGTGCCAAGACGCATCTTCCGAGGATCGGGCGGTGTGCCGGTCACTGACCCCATCAGGCGTCGTCCCCCATGTAGAGCGCTTTCACTCGGTCGGTATCGATGTCTCTTCCCGCGTCCTCGTGGACGATGTGTCCCAGACGCAGCACGTAGACGTGATCGGACAGGCGGATGGCTTCGATCGCGTTCTGCTCGACGAGCAGCACGGTGGTGCCACGGCTGCGGATCTCCTGAACGGTGTCGAGGATGACATCGATCATCTGCGGGGCGAGACCCATCGTGGGCTCGTCCATCACGAGGAGCTTGGGGCGCGACATCAGTCCGCGTGCGATGGCGAGCATCTGCTGCTCGCCCCCCGACAACGTGCCCGCCGTCTGGCCGAGCCTGCGTCCGAGGATCGGAAACAGGGTCGCGAGCATGTCGAGGTCTCGTACGATCTCGTGCTTGTCGCGACGGATATAGGCACCGAGCAGCAGGTTCTCGCGAACCGTCATGCCCGCGAAGACGCGCCGCCGCTCCGGCACATGAGCGATGCCCCGTGCGACCCGCGCCTCGGAAGAAAGGCCGGTGACGTCCCGGCCGCTGATCTCAATCGTCCCCGACGTCAGCGGCAGCAGGCCGGAGATCGCCATCAAGGCCGTCGTCTTGCCGGCGCCGTTGGAGCCGATGAGGCTTACGATCTGCCCGGGATCGATCCGGAGATCGATACCTTCGAGCGCACGAACGCGGCCATAATCGACGCGCAGATCGCGGACTGCGAGAAGCGGCGCGGCAGGGGCTGCGGCTTCCGGTCGAGCCGGTGCGGCGGCGGCGCGGATGTCGATCGAGGTCATGCGCGGGCCCGTCCGAGATAGGCGGCCTGCACCGCCGGGTCGGCCAGCACCGTGGCGGGCAGGCCGTCGGCGAGCCATCGCCCATGGTTCAGCACGGTGAGCCGGTCGCACAGGGCGCGGACGATGGCCATGTCGTGCTCGATCAGCAGCACCGTGATGCCGCGCGCGCGCACGGCCCGCACAAGCTCGCCGATCTCCTCCTTCTCGCTCGCGTTCATGCCGGCCAGAGGCTCGTCGAGCAGGAGGAGCTTGGGCTCGGCCATGAGGGCGCGGGCGATCTCGACACGTCTCTGGAGGCCATAGGACAGCGTGGTGGCCACCCGATCGGCGACGGTGCGGCCGAGACCGACGAAATCGAGCGTCTCGCGGGCCCGGGACATCGCGTCGTGTTCGCGGGCGCGGGAGGCCGCCGTCCCGAAGATCAAGGCGAAGGCGGAGGCGTCGAAGCATTTGTGGGCTCCCACCAGCACGCTTTCGAGCACCGTCATGGCGCCAAACAGTCGAATGTTCTGGAAGGTCCGCGCAAGGCCAAGACGGGCGATCCGGCTGACTCCCTTGTCGCCGATCTCCCGCCCATCGAACATGAGGCGTCCGCCACTCGGCCGGATGAAGCCCGTCAGCGTATTCAGGACCGTGGTCTTGCCGGCGCCGTTCGGCCCGATGAGGCCATGGATGGCACCGCGCTCGACGGCGAGGTCGAAATTCGAGAGGGCTTCGAGGCCGCCGAACCGCACCGTCAGGGCGTCGGTCGACAGGATGGCGTTCATGATGCGCTGCCCTCGGCAGACCCCATGGTGAGGCGCACCCGGGCGCTCGCGGCCAGCCCCTGAGGACGAAACAGCATCAAAGCGATGAGCAGGACGCCGAGCAGAGCGAACCGCGTTTCGGGGAAGCTCTGCACGAGCGGGAGGTTGATCGTCACCTGGAGGAACACGATCCAGATCAGTGCACCGATGAACGGGCCTATGAGAGTCCCGAGGCCCCCGAGCACGATCAGCATGAGAATGACGATGTTCTCGAACAGGCTGAAGTTCAGCGGGCTGATATATTGCTGGTAGTGCGCATAGAAGACGCCGACGAACCCGCCGATGCAGCCGCTCACCGCATAGGCGTAGAGCTTGTAGCGGGCGGTCGACACGCCCATCGCTTCCGCCGCGTCCTCGTCGTCACGGATCGCCACCCAGGCCCGGCCGACATAGGATCGCACGAGCCGGCCGATCGCGAACACCACCATCGCGGCAAGCACGAGAGCGAAGAAGTACTGGGCCCGCGGCGAGGCGAGAGACCACCCGAAAAGGCTCGGGCCGGGGATGGCGCGGATTCCCATGGGGCCGTTGGTCAGGCCGATCCAATTGACCGCGATGATGCGGACGATCTCGCCGAAGCCGAGTGTCATGATGGCGAGATAATCGCCGCGAAGCCTCAGCGTCGGCGTACCCAAGGCGACGGCGAGCGCGGCGGCGGCGGCAGCACCCAGTGGCAGGAAGACGTAGAAGAGCCACCAGACGGTCTCGGGTGCCACACCGAAGCTGTCATGCAGGACAAGCACGAAGAGAATGGAGGTCAGGTAGGAGCCGACCGCCCAGAAGGCCACGAAACCCAGATCGAGCAGGCCCGTGAAGCCGACAATGACGTTCAACCCGCTCGCCAGCATGCCATAGATCAAGACGACCGTCAGAATGCGGAGCCAATAATCCGAGGAAACGACGATGCCGAGGCCGAGGGCCACCAGCAGCGCGCCGAGGGCCACAGGCGTGCCTGCCCTCCCGAGCCGGGCGAATGCCGCGTCCAGCGGGCCGAAGACGGCCTCGACCCAGCGCCGGCCCTGCCGCGCACTGCCGATCAGGCTTTCACGGGTCGCTGCGTTCAGCGCCGGCCGGCCAAGCAGTCCCTGCGGCCGAACGCACAGAAGAAGCACCAGGAGCACGAAACTGATCGCGTCTTTGTAGGCCGAACCATTGGGCAGGTAGCCCGCCCCGAGCGCTTCGACGAGGCCGAGCACGACGCCACCCAGCGCGGCCCCCGGCGTGCTGCCGATCCCGCCGAGCACCGCTGCGGTCAGCGCCTTGAGGCCGGGCATGAAACCCATGGTGGACTGTGCGAAGCCGTAGGTCTGTGCGTAAAGAACGCCCGCCAGTGCTGCGAAGCCCGAGCCGATCGCGAAAGCTGCAGCCACGACGCGGTTGACCGGGATGCCGACAAGCCGCGCCGCCGTCTGATCCTCGGCGCTGGCCCGCATGGCGCGACCTAGCTTCGAGTGGCTGACGAAGAGCGTCAGGCCGACCATAGCCACCACGGCGCACGCAATGACGACGAGATCCATGACGCTGAAATAGATCGACCCGAACAGAATGATCGGCGGATAGCTGGCGAGCGCAAAATCCGGAAACCGGAGCTGTTCTGCGCCCCAAATGGTCTGCGCCAGGCTTTGCAGTGTCACCGATACCGCGATGGAGGTGATCAGGGGCGCCAGCCGAGGTGCATTGCGGAGCGGTCGATAGGCGATACGGTCGACCAGGATGCCGAGCGCTGCCGTCAGCACCACGGCGATGGCGCCCGCTACAACGAACGGTAGCGCTGGCATCGGCACCTGGACGCCGACCAGAGCCACACTGTCCGACATGAGCGACGCGGTGAGGAACGCGCCCACCATGAAGAACTCGCCGAAGGCAAAGTTCACAAGGCGTATCACGCCATAGACCAGCGTATAGGCGACCGCGGTCAGCGCATAGATGGCCCCGAGCACAAGGCCATTCGCCAGAAGCTGGCCGAGATAATCCATTGGCTCTGCGATTGTTGCTGGCGAGTTAGGCGTCGGCGAATGGTCAGGGGGAAGAAAGGCGCGCTGCCGGCGCGCCTCCCTCCCTGACCGGAAGCGGAATCATTGCTGCTTGGCAGCCAGCGTGAACTTTCCGCCCGAAACAGTGAGGAAGTACAATGTCCCGGCGCGATCTCCACTCGGCGCGAAGCTCGTCGGCCCGGTGACGCCCGGCACGTCCTTTACTTCGCCGAGCGCGGTGTTGAGGCTTTCGCGCGTCACCGGGCCGGTCTTGGCTGCGAGATCCACGGCGGCGCCGAGCGTCATCCCGGCGTCGTAGCCGAGGGCTGCCCAGGCGCTCGGATCATCCTTGTAGGCGGCGCGGTAAGCGCCCAGGAACGCCTCGGTCTGCGGAGTAGCGACGGAGGGGTCGAACATGCCGTAGACTACCATGCCCTCGACCGCGCCCCGTCCGAGCTTCATCAGTTCAGTGTTGAGCGCACCGTCGGTGCCCAGGAGTTGCGCCTTGATGCCGAGCGCACGAGCCTGTTCGGCGATCTTGGCCGCATCGGTGTAGAAACCACCGATGAAGATTGCGTCTGGCTGAAAGGAGCGGACCTTGGTGAGTAGCGTCCGATAGTCCGTCGAGTTGAGCAGATAGGATTCCTTGCCCACGATGGTGGCGCCGGCCTTCTCTGCCGCATCGCTGAACGCGTTGGCGACGCCGATACCGTAGTCGTCCTGCTGGTTCAGCACGTAGATCTTGTGGAGGCCCAGCGTCTTGGCCGCATAGGTGCCCATGATGGACCCCTGCACCGCATCCGTGAGGACGTTGCGGTGGAAATAGGGGCTGCTGTTCGATAGTGCGGGGCTGGTCACCGCGGAGGCGAGAACCGGCAACTTGCAGCCGTTGTAGACCGGCACCGCCGCCAGAGCGATCGATGAGAAGGAATAGCCCATCACGATGTCCACGGCACGGTCGGAGCAGAACCGCTGCGCGATCAGGACGCCTTCGCGTGCCTCGCCCCGATCGTCCGCCGAGTCGACCTGGTACGTGGCGCCACCCTTTTTGTTGAGGGTCTCGACTGCCAGATCCAGCCCCTTGCGCATGTTCAGGCCGAATGCGGCTGCGTCGCCCGACAGCGCCGCCGTGAAGCCGATCTTGATGGTTTCCGCCGAGAATGCGGGCTCAAAGGTCAATCCCAGGGCAAAGACCACAACGGCAAGGCGCTTCATCGTCATCTTGGGTCCTTTCGAGCAAAGCAGGCAAGTCGGATGCGGGGTTATCGGAGCTCGATCGTCATCCATGTCTCAAAACAATAGTTGTCGGCGAGTGACACGACTCCGATCGAGGCACGCGGCCCAACCCCGATCTCTGCGCCGAACACTTCTTCGAACAGGTCGGTGAGGCCACTGGCGACTTTGTGCGGCTCCGTGAACTCCGGGTCGCAAGCCACGAAATTCAGAGATCGAACCAGACTTTTGACCCGATCCAGGTCATCGACCGCTTCGACGATGCAGCCAAGACAATTGAGCCCCGTCAGCCGCGCCGCCTGGTAGCCCTCGATGACCGTGAGGTCGCGTCCGACGCGCCCGGGAAACAGGACCTCGCCGTCGGCCAATCCAGCGGTCTGGCCGGACATGAACAGGACGCGGTCGACGATGTAGTGCGACCTCATCTTGCCATAGCGCTTGCCGTAGTAGTCGTTCCCTCCGCCCGCGGCCGGGAGGACCAGGCCAAGATCCTTGATGCGCTTTGCGATCGACATCCGTGGACCCGTCCCGCCCCGTGATCGTTCCAGGGATGATCCGTCCGTACGATGCGTTGTGCAAACGCTGAATCGGGGCAGGGCTATAAAGCAAATTTATAGCCTCGCCGGTGAACGACGTATAGCCCGCTGAAGCCCGAGAGCAGGGCAATCGGGTGAAGCTCTGTTGCGCCCTCATGTGGTGGCTTATCGAACCACGAGGGCGGCCCTCGCCTTTCGACAGGCTCAGGGTGAGGGCCTTTCAGGAGACGTCATTCGATTGCCCTGAGCCCGAAGGCTTCCACGACTGACGGCATCGGAGCCTCGACAAGTGCGGCATCTGCCCGCTCGTTGAGCTTCGGCGCCAGCCTTGGCCTGCAAATTTCAGCGAGCTGGCGTCTGATCCGGCTGAATGGCGCGCCGAAACCGATGCATGAAATCGACTGCGATCCGCGACGGTGGACGAGCGCTCGGCCGGAACATCCCGAAGCGATAAGGGACCATAGGCTCGAACGGCACCGCGACGAGACCGGCTTGGGCGAAGAAACGGGCCGTGGCCGGATCGACCAGCGTGACGGCGCCGAAGTGCTGCACCAGCGAACAGGCCGAGCCGAAGAATTCCACCTCGGCCACAACGTTCCAATGGGCGTTGGCATTGAGGAAGGCTTCGGCCGTACCGACGTGCGTGATGTGCTCGCGAAATAGCGTCACGAAGGGCATGGCGTCGAGCTGTTTTGGGCCGACCTTGGCTTCCCTGGCCAGGGAATGATCCGGCCGCATGACGCAGAGGCACGGCACTTCGAAGAGCTCGATCGCGGCGACGTTCACATCGATGGGCAACTCCGCGAAGCCGACGTCGAAAGCACCGAGCGCGCCGAGATCCCGCACCGCATAGGAGGAGCGGGTGATGAAGCGGACGGTAGCGCCGCGGTTCTCCCGAAGTACCTCCGCCACGATCGGAGGGAGGGTATAGGTGGCGAGCCCGGGTGGGCTGCCGATCAACAGCGTTGCCGAGGACAGTCCCTTGAGGTTGCGCGACATCGCAACCGCCTGTTCCATCGCGCCGAGCGTCCGGCTCGCTGCGGCGAAGAAGGTGGCGGCCTCCGACGTCGCCTCCAGCTTGCCATGTGCCCGGTGGAAGAGCTTGAGGCCGAGCTCGTCCTCGAGTCGGGCGATCAAATTGCTGATGGCGGGCTGCGTCTTCTTGAGTAAGACCGCCGCTGCACTCATGGACCTGTTCTCGTAGACGACGCAGAAGGCTTCTAGGTGACGCGTATCCACTGTCTCGCCCGCAACTTCTCAGGATGCCGTCGCGCCCAGCCTCTACGATGTCCGCACCGCAACATGATGCTCCCTCACCTCTTCGAGCCAAAGTTCCAAACTCAATGTCAGTCGTCCTCTCTCAAGCGTCATTTTCCCATGTTTCGCGAAGAGGAGGTAGCCGAGGCCTCGTCCGCTTTACACCCTTTGCCAGCTTATTTCCAAAGTGCCGGACCTTTCGCGCCCGTCGCCGATTCCCTCTTCGGGCGCGATAGGACAACCAGCCATGAGCCATGATCCGCCTCCGGAGGGGACCAATCCGAACACCCGTCCATCCACCGAACAGGCCGACGCCGAGATTGCCGAGGCCAGGCGGCAGGAAAAGATGAAGACCGTCTGCCATTCGCACCGCGTCGCCGGGACGGCGTCCCCACCCGGCGATTTAGTGAAAACCGACCCGATCATGCCGCTCGGGCGCCTGTCCTGATCCAACCGACCCTCAAGCAATCCCTTTGAGTGCAAGAGCCCGTCCGATAAGTGGGAGAACTGTCGTCGAACGGCTTGGACGTCGATGCTCGATCCGTCCCGATCCTGGTCGGATGATGAGTGCGCGGAGCCGCCACGGCCTTGAAGGATGACGATGTCGCGTGAAAAATACCGCGGCGGGTCGAGCCGGCCGAACGACATCCGCTTGCGGGGTTTCGCCAACCGGGTATCCGTCGAAGAGGCGATGCGCTGGATCGACGCGAATGCGCGGGTTTTGTCGGGCCAGGATATCGATCTCGTCTGTGCCGGCGGACGCGTGCTCGCCACGGCGGTCACGGCGCCGAACGCCATCCCGCCTGCCGATCGTGCGGCAGAGAACGGCTACGCGCTTCGCGCTGCAGAGACCAGTGGTGCCGGAAGCTACAGCCCACTGTATTTCCAGCTCGAACATCCGAACCGTGCATTGCCGGTCGGTGCCGCAATGCCTGTCGTGTCCGGCGCGGCTCTGCCGCCGAGCGCCGATGCCATCCTCGGCTACGAGGCCGCCCAGGCCGATGGCACGGTTCTCGAAGTGTTCGGTGAAGCGGCGCCCGGGCAGGGGGTGGATCGGCAAGGTCAGCACGCCGCGGCCGGGACTGTCCTGCTGGAGGCCGGGCGGCGGCTTCGAGCGCAGGATCTCGGCCTTCTGGCATCCCTCGGCTTGCCTCGCGTTCTCGTCACGCCGCAACCGCGGGTGACACTCATCGTTGCCGGACCGAAATCATCCGGCGACCGCCCGGCCCATGATGCCGATGGCCCGATGCTCCGCGACCTGATCCACCGCGACGGCGGCATCGTCTCGCAGTTCGTGCCCCAAGCCGCGACGCCTGCGGCGATGATCGAGGCGATGGCCGGAGGGTTGGCGGACGTTATCCTTGTCATCGGTCGGACCGGAACGGGCGTGGATGACGTCGCGCCCCTGGCTCTTGCCGAAGCGGGAGACTTGGCGATCCACGGCATCGCCCTGCGGCCCGGCGGTTCGGCCGGCCTGGGCCTTCTCGGCGACGTGCCCATCCTTCTGCTGCCGGGCGATCCGCTTGCCTGCTTGTGCGCCTACGAGTTTTTCGCAGCGCGACTGATCCGGCATCTTGGCGGCCGCGATCCGGGCTTGCCGCATCCGCTGCGCCAGATGGAGGTCGCGCGCAAGATCGTGTCCGCCGTCGGCTTCGTCGATCTGTGCCAGGTCCGCTGCATTGGCGATCGGGCCGAACCCGTCGGCTCGGCCGGGTTCGGCGGGCTTGGGTCCGCGGTCCGGGCTGACGGGTTCGTCATCGTCCCGGCACCGCTCGAAGGTTATGCGCCAGGCACGCGCGTTGCCGTCTATATGTACGCGGTGAACTGAGGAGCTTCGGTTGGCCGACGACACGAAGGCGTTGCTGCGGCAAGCGGCGCAGCAGCACCAATTCCTCGATGTCGTCGACCGCGACGAAGCCGAGGCGCGTTTCCGCCGCCACATCACCATGGCGCCGCTGGGCGAGGAAGCGGTGCCGCTCGCCGCCGCGCTCGGCCGCATTCTGGCGCGCGACGTCGTCGCCGACGTCGACGTTCCCAGCTTCGACCGGGCCGGCGTCGACGGCTTTGCGGTGCGTGTCTCCGATACGATCGGCGCGTCCGATGAGGCCCCGCGCGAGCTGCGCCTCAACCCCGAGCTTCTGACGCCGGGCGTCGCGTCGCAGTTCGGGCTCGCCGAGACGACCGCCACCGTCATCGCCACAGGCGGGATGATCCCACGCGGCGCCGACGCGGTCGTCATGGTCGAGCATACCGAGACGCGCGAGGACAACGGAGGCCTCGTCGTCGAGATCCGGCGCCCTGTCGTCGCGGGACAGTTCATCCAGGCTGCCGGTTTCGACATCGCACGTGGCGAGACGGTACTGCGCAAAGGCCAGATGCTGACCTCGCGCGAGATCGGCGCGCTCGCGGCGGTCGGCCTCGCCGAGATTTTCGTCTGGCGGAGGCCGCGTGTGGCGATCTTTTCGACGGGCGACGAACTCGTCGCGCCCGGCGACGCGATCCGGCCAGGGGCGGTCTACGATTCCAACGCCGCGATCCTTGCCGCCAGCGTCGAGGAACTCGGCGGCGTGCCAATCGGTCTCGGCATTGCTCGCGACGACGAAGCCGAACTGGCGGCGCTGCTCGATGCGGCACTCGCCCACGATATGGTTCTGCTTTCGGGCGGCACGTCGAAAGGCGCCGGCGACCTAGCCTATAAGGTCGTGAGCCGCCTCGACGATCCCGGCATCGTGGTTCACGGCGCGGCGCTCAAGCCCGGCAAGCCGATCTGCCTCGCCGTGACGCAAGGCAAGCCCGTCGTCGTCCTGCCGGGTTTCCCGACCTCGGCGATCTTCACCTTCCACGAATTCGTGGCGCCGGTGATCCGCGCCTTCGCCGGCCGTCCGGCGGAGCGACGCGAAACCGTTGCGGCGATTCTGCCCGTGCGCGTCGCCTCCGAGCGCGGCCGCACCGAATATGTGCTGGCCTCGCTCGTGGAGGGCCAGGACGGCAGCCTCATGGCCTATCCGACGACCAAAGGGTCCGGCGCCGTCACCGCCTTCGGCCAGGCGGACGGCTTCTTCAGGGTCCCGCCGCAGACCGAGACCGTGCCCGCTGGCACCGGGGTCGACGTCACGCTGATCGGCGCCGGACACAAACTGGCCGACCTCGTGGTGATCGGCAGCCATTGCGTCGGCCTCGACATGCTGATCGGCCATCTGATGGCGGACGGCCTGGCGGTCAAGGCGCTCGCCGTCGGCAGCATGGGCGGTCTCGCGGCGGCCAAGCGCGGCGAATGCGATGTCGCGGGCATCCACCTCATGGACCCGGCAACGGGCGAGTATAACCGGGCGTTTCTGAACGAGACGCTCGAGCTTTTCCCCGGCTACGGCCGCCTGCAAGGCATCGTGTTCCGGCCGGGTGATGCCCGCTTCGAAAACTGTACGATCCCAGCCTTCGTCGCGGCGGGGCTCGCCGATCCGACATGCCTGATGATCAACCGCAATGTTGGCAGCGGCACGCGCATCGTCATCGATCGCCTGCTGAACGGCATTTGCCCGCCCGGCTATGCCCATCAGGCGAAGTCGCACAATGCGGTGGCCGTGGCGGTCGCGCAGAAGCGTGCCGACTGGGGTGTGGCGATCGAGGTGGTGGCACGCCAATATGGCCTCGGGTTCCTGCCGCTGCAGCCGGAGCGCTACGATTTCGTCGTCCCCAAGGGGCGTGTCGAGCGCGCCCCGGTCCGCCGCTTCCTCGACTTGCTGCAGGAGAGTGCGATCCGCGCGCGGCTTGCCGAGCTCGGCTTCGAGCCATAGATGGGGCAGCGCCCGCCCATCGCCACCTGCTAAACTGGAACTCCCTGCTTCACCTAACCGATCGGGAGAGTCTCGCTGGCTTTGGCGTCCTGCCAGAGCCGTTCCATCTCATCGAGAGAGGCGGCGTCGAGCGAGGCGCCCCGGCGCCGCAACTCGCGCTCCACGTGGCCGAAGCGCCGTTCGAACTTGCGGTTCGCCGCACGGAGCGCGGTCTCGGGATCGACGCCGGCATGACGCGCCAGATTGACGGCGGCGAACATCAGGTCGCCGATCTCGTCGGCGAGGGCAGGGGGATCGTCGAGCGCCGCCTCGGCCTCGTCCGTTTCCTCGCGGATCTTGGCCAGCACGAGCCGGGGATCGTTCCAGTCGAAGCCCACCTCCGCCGCCCTCGCCTGGAGCTTGACGGAGCGGAGTAGGGCAGGGAGTCCCGCCGCTACTCCGGCCAGATGATGCTCGGAGTCGCGGAGGCCGCGTCGTGCCTCGCGGCGGTTACGCTCGGCCTTCTCCGTCACCTTCACCTCGTCCCACTGGCGCTTGACCTCGTCGGGCGTAAGGTCGCGCCGGTCGCCGAAAATATGGGGGTGACGGCGGATCAGCTTTGTCGTGATGGCTTCGACGACGCTGCCGAAATCGAAACTGCCTTCTTCTTCCGCGATCCGGGCCTGGAAGACGACCTGAAGCAGCAGGTCGCCCAATTCGTCGCGAAGATCCTCGCGGTCACCGCGTTCGACCGCATCCGCGACCTCGTAGGTCTCCTCGATCGTGTAAGGGACGATGCTCTCGAAACTTTGGGCGAGGTCCCAGGCGCAGCCCGTGCCGGGCGTCCGCAACGCCGCCATGATCTCGATGAGGCGCGCAAGATCCCGCGATGGCGTCATGGACGAACCTTGAGATGCCACCGCCGTCCGGCATCGCGAACATCCCGGCGCAGGAACCTTGTGGATAAGGGAAAGCGGGCAGGGGACGCAGCCGGCCGCGCAAATGTTGTTGACCGCGGCAACGGATCAGCCGCTGGCTCGATGAGGCTTCAATCGGGCCTCTGCGATCCGATCGAGAACCGAAATAGGATCACAGAGTCGGGAGCCGATGGATTGGCCCCGACTTCTTTCTCATGGTCATCATCCGCGCATCGCATGATCTACGGAGGGCTCGCGACCCTCCGCATCTACGGAGGGCTCGCGACCCTCCGCGAAAATATGCTCAGTCAAGCGTGATCGACAGCGCTTCGCGACCCTTGGGCGTGTCGACGACGCGCATCGAAACCCCCTGGCCTTCCGCGAGATGGGACAGACCCGCCGGGCCCAGGATGGAGATATGGACGAAGATATCCTTACCGCCATCGTCGCTGGACACGAAGCCGAAGCCCTTCGTATCGTCGAACCACTTGACCTTGCCGGAGACCTGAACCGCGGTCGAAGGATCCGGTGCCCGGCGCGGTGGACGCGGACCGTCGAAGGACCGAGGCGGCGCCCGTTCCACGGCGCCCGTGGTGTCGACCTCGAGGACCCTCGTCACCTGCGCGCCCTTGGCGCCGTTGCCGACCATGACCTTGAGTTTGGCGCCCGGCGGCACGGTTTCATAGCCGGCCGACTGGATGGCGCCGATATGCAGAAAGGCATCGCCGGCGCCGTTCGACAATTCTACGAAACCGAAACCCTTGTCGGCCTTGAACCACTTCACCACGGCGTCGACGGAAGGACCGGGCGGCGCTGCCGCCATCATGTCGCCACCGCCGCCAAATCCACCACTACCAAACGGTCGAGCCGGCGGCCGCTGCGGTCTTGTCTCGTAGGGGGACGGCATGTCGTCGTCGAAACCACGCTTCCTCGGTCCCCGAAAATCTCTACCTTTGCTCATGTCGCCAGCTCGTCTTTGCCATAATACTTGTCGCCCGTACCAAACTCACAACGCTCATCCTCTTCGAGCGCCGACCGCACGCTTCATAGTCCTGCAACGGTGGTTGCAGGGCGCAATCGCGCATCCATGAACGGGCAAGTCTTGACATAACTCCCAGCCAAAGCAACCCGCCTCGGCATGCGTCGAACCAAAAACCACCAGCTGCGACGCACGAGGCATGCCGGCGATCCGTTCCCCTGTGGGAGTTGGTTTCCGATGAGCCAGGGGGAACTCCTGAACACCCACCGCTGTAGTGCAGCATACGCGAGTTTTTAAGGCTTCGCCACAGCGATTTGCGGGGAGGGGATTCGCGCGACACCCGGCACCGAGCCGCCGCGCCGCCCGCGCAGTTTGCAACCTCTCGCCGGGCGCGTTGCCAGGCCGGCGAGTTATCCCGGATGGCGGACAGGGACGGAACCGGGCAGGCGTCCTGAATCACTCGACGAGAGCGGCCAGTTTCCGCAGCGACTGTCTGGTACCCATCTCATTGTCTTCGGTGCGGATGCCTGCCGGCAGTCCTTCGAAGATGATCGTTATCTCGGTGCCGTCGTCGGCATCGGCGAACCCCGTGGTGATTTTCATCTCGCCCGAGAAACCCGGGTCCGGCGACTCGAATTCGGCCACTTCGACGATCGCCTCATAGGGGCGCAATTCCGTGAACCTGCCCAGGACCGTGTCTGTGTCTGCGGAGGTCTTGCCACCAGGCGAATGCTCGGGATCCTGGTAGGTGAGGGACATCCGGTACGAGCCGCCTTCGCGCGCGTCGAAGGCATCCATGCGACCCGTCATATTGTCCGGCACTCGCCACCGCACCAAAGCGCCGGGATCGAGGCAGGCCCGATAGAGGGTCTGGCGCGACGCCTTGATGATCCTGGAGACCCGCATGCTCCGTTGGGCGGCTGAAGGCTCTGCCATCGGTTTGGGCCTCCGGCTCCGAAGCGCGAGCTTGATCCGGGTGGAACTATGCCCGGTAGTGCCGCCGGGTCCAATCGTAAGGTGCGAGAGGGGAGGTCCGCGCCCCTGCAATGGAACGCAGCCCAGCGCGACAGGCGGCCAAGCCGATCTTCACGCGAGGCGAAGGCTTCCGCGCGAGGTGAGGTGAAAGCTTCGTCCGGGCCATCGCGTGCGCAGGTGGGCCGCGATCCAGCCGAGCAACGAACTTTATCTCCGAGCCGTCGATCCGGCGTAGATCGCCGACGCCGTCACGCGGGGCAGCCCGTCAGCCCTCATATCACAAATTCGCATAATCAATATTATGGAACCTACCTAACCACGATCATAGATCGCTCCAACCCTATGATCTCTCTAGAATTTCTCGGGTGAGGCTTTTCGAGAGAAGTCCGGCATCCCGCGAAACCGTGCGGACGGCATCCTTCAATGGAGATCGAACTCCAGCACCATCCCATCATGGGCCGGCACGATGCCGGCGGGCAGTTCAGCGCAGAGCGTCCGATAGTCGAGGTCGTTGTGGAGGTTGGTCAGGACGGCCCGCCCGGGCCGAAAGCGGGCGATCGCATCCAACGATTCCGTAAGCGAGAAATGGCTCGGATGCGGCTTGTAGCGCAGCGCGTCGATGATCCACAGGTCGAGCCCTTCGAGGAACGGGGCGCTCGCATCGGGAATGCGCTTTAGGTCGGGCGTATAAGCGACATCGCCGACGCGCAGTCCCAGGGCCATGATCTCGCCGTGATCGAGCTCGAAGCCTGTCAGGGTCAAGGCGCCGGCCGCGCCATCGATACCGAGCGGCTTTCCGGCGACGAGGTCGGCAGGATCGAGCAGCGGCGGATAGAGGCTGCCCGGCGGCGTATCGAAAATATAGGCAAACTTGCTGCGCACGTCGGCGGCCGTGGCCCGGTCCATGAAGACCGGGAGGCGGCGACGCAGATGGAGCACCATCGGCCGCACGTCATCGATGCCGTGCGTGTGGTCGGCATGCGGATGGGTCAGCACGATGGCGTCGAGCGCCTTGGTTCCCGCGGCCAGCAATTGTTGGCGCAGGTCGGGCGACGTATCGACGAGAACGCTGGTCCGGCCACCGTTGCCGGCGATGCGCTCGATCAGGATCGAGCAGCGCAGTCGCCGGTTGCGCGGCTCGTCCGGATCGCAGGCGCCCCACCCCTGCCCCACGCGCGGCACGCCGCCCGAGGAGCCGCAGCCGAGGATCGTGATGCGACCCGTCATGCGGCCCCGATCCGGTCGAACAGCCGCACGATATTGGCGCTGGTGGCGGCCGCGAAAGCGTCGTCGTCGAGGCCCTTGAGCTGCGCCAAAACACGTGCCGTCGCGGCCACATAGGCCGGCTCGTTGCGCTTCCCCCGATAAGGAACAGGAGCCAGGTAGGGCGCGTCGGTCTCGACCAGCATGCGGTCGAGCGGAACGTCCCGGGCGATGTCGCGCAAGTCCGCCGATGTCTTGAAGGTCACGACGCCCGAGAAGGAGACGAAAAGCCCGAGCCTGAGCCCGGTCTCGGCCAGGGCGCGCGACGAGGTGAAGCAATGCAGCACCGCCCGGAACGGCCCCTGCCCCATCTCCTCCTCGAGGATCGCGGCCACGTCCGCGTCCGCGTCGCGGGCATGGATCACCAACGGCAGGCCGCTCGCGCGTGCCGCCGCGATATGGGTGCGAAACACGCGGGCCGCGACCTCGCGCGGCGCGTAATCATAGTGGTAGTCGAGGCCCGCCTCCCCGAGCCCCACGCATTTCGGATGGCGCGCGAGCCCGAGCAGCGTCTCGACGGAAACGTCGGGCTCCTCCGCGGCCTGGTGCGGATGCGTGCCGACCGTGAAGAACACGTCCTCATGCGTTTCGGCGATGGCACGATAGCGGGCGACCTCGCGCACCCGTGTCGAGATGGTGATGAAGCGGCCGACGCCCGCCGCCCGCGCTCGCGCGAGCACCGCCGGCAGCTCGGCGGCGAACTCCGGGAAATCGAGGTGGCAGTGGCTGTCGGTCAGCATCAGCCGCCTGCCGCTTCCGGCTCGACATAGCGCGGGAAGATCACGCTCGGCGCCGGTATCGACGTGCCCGGGGCGAGCCTGTGCGACGGCCCGAGGCTCGCTAAGTCGCGCGCCGCGGCGTCGACGCCGAGAAGGTCGAGCAGCCGGGCCATGGCGGCCGGCATGACGGGTAGGGCCAGGATGGCGACGGAGCGCAGCACCTCGGCTGTGACGTAGAGCACCGTGCCCATCCGGGCCGGATCGGTCTTGCGCTTCACCCAGGGCTCCTCGCCCGCGAAATAGCGGTTGGCGGCGCCGACGACTGCCCAGACCCGGGCGAGCCATTCATGCAGCGCATAGCGATTCATGGCGGCGCGACAGGCCTCCAGCATGTCGTCGGCCGCGCCGAGGATCTCCCGGTCGGCCTCGGTCAGCGGTCCGGGCGTCGGTACGACGCCGCCGCAGTTCTTTGCCACCATCGACAGCGAGCGCTGGGCGAGATTGCCGAGGTCGTTGGCGAGATCGGCGTTGATCCGGCCGACGATGGCCTCGTGCGAATAATTGCCATCCTGACCGAACGGCACCTCGCGCAGGAAGAAATAGCGCAGGGGGTCGACACCATAATGATCGGCGAGCGTCAGCGGGCTGATGACGTTGCCGACCGATTTCGACATCTTCTCCCCGCGGTTGAACAGGAAGCCGTGCACCACGACCCGCTTCGGCAGCGGCAGGTCGGCCGACATCAGGAAGGCCGGCCAGTAGATGGCGTGGAAGCGGGTGATGTCCTTGCCGATCACATGGGCATCGGCGGGCCAGTAGCGGGCGCGCGGCGCGTCGACATCCGGGAAGCCCGTGCCGGTGATGTAATTGGTCAGGGCGTCGACCCAGACATACATGACGTGCTCGGGGTCGTCCGGCACCGGCACGCCCCAGGAGAAGGTGGTGCGGCTGATCGACAGGTCCTTGAGCCCACGATCGACGAAGCTCACGATCTCGTTGCGGTAGTTCTCGGGCGTGACGAAATCGGGCTGTGCCGCGTAGAGCGCGAGCAGGCGGTCCCGATAGGCCGACAGGCGGAAGAAATAGCTCGATTCCTCGACCCATTCGACCGGCGAGCCGGTCGGCGCGAGACGCTGGCCGGCGGCGTCGCGCCTGAGTTCGTTCTCGTCAAAATAAGCCTCGTCGCGGACCGAATACCAGCCCGAGTAGGTGTCGAGGTAGATGTCGCCCTTCTCGGCCATGCGGCGCCAGATCGCCTGCGAGGCGCGGTGATGACGCTCCGCGGTGGTGCGCAGGATGTCGTCCGCGCCGACGTCGAGCCGCCCGGCCATCGCGGCGAACTGCGTCGCCGTGCGGTCAGCGAGCGCCTGAGGCGTCAGCCCTTCGCGGGCCGCGGTCTGCTGCATCTTCTGGCCGTGCTCGTCCATGCCGGACATGACGAGCACATCGAAACCGTCGAGCCGCTTGAACCGCGCGATCGCATCCGTGGCGATCCGCTCGTAGGCATGGCCGATATGCGGCGCCCCGTTGGCATAGGGGATCGCGCTGGTGATGTAGAAGGTCGGGCGCGAGGCCATGGAAAGCTTTCCGCTTGATGGTCAGGGCGCGCGCGTCGCCCGAGCCAGATCCGCGAAGATCGACAGGAGCGTCGCTCGTTTGTCGAGATTGAGGCTCTCGGCGTCATGCGCTGACCGGCGGATCTTCTCCCATACCTCGGCCAGGGGTGCAAGGCGGTGGCCAGGGCCGGCCTCGGCGGTGGTAAGGCGCTGCAATCGCGCATGAATCCAATCTAGCACGGCCTCGGTCAGGAGGTCGAAGGCTTCCTGGTCGGCGCCGATCCGATCGGCGAGGCGGTGCAGGCCGCGCCAATCGAGGTTGGGCAGGCGGTCGAGTACGGCGCGGGCCTCCCGGTCGAGCGCCAGCCGCTCGCTGCCTAGGGAATGCAGCGCGCGGCGCACCGAACCGCCGCTTCGCGCTGCCGCTTCGGCCATGACATCCGGTTCGGCATCGGCCGAAGAGGGGACGGCGACGCGCAGCGCCTGCAACACCTCGTCCGACGACAACGGCGGCAGGACGAGAAGGCGGCAGCGCGAGCGCAGCGTCGGCAGAATGCGCGCAGGCCGATGGGCGATCAGCAGAAACAACGAGAGCGGTGGCGGCTCTTCGATCAGCTTGAGCAGGGCATTGGCTCCGGCGCGGTTGAGGTCCTCGACGCAGTCGATGATGCAGATCCGGTACCCCCCGGTCCGAGACGAGCGTTGGAACAGTCCGGCGGCCCGGCGCACATCCTCGACCCGGATCTCGCTGAAGAGGCGGCCGGTCTTGTCGTTCCACTCCCGCCGCAGAAGCGCGACGTCGCCGGCCCCGCCCGCCGCGATCCGCTTCGCCATGGGATCGTCCGGCAAGACCGCGAGATCGGAGGCGGCGCGAACCTCCGGCACGGATGG
This sequence comes from Lichenihabitans sp., assembly GCA_965277115.1. GTDB lineage: Bacteria > Pseudomonadota > Alphaproteobacteria > Rhizobiales > Beijerinckiaceae > Lichenihabitans. Next base: position 482,603 of record CBDIBY010000011.1, read on the forward strand.
ATCGGGATGGGCCAGCACGAAGCGGGCGAAGCGCCACGCCAGCGTCGCCTTGCCGACGCCTTCGGGTCCGCCGATCAGCCAGGCATGCGGCAGCCGGCCGGCCCGGAAGGCGTCGAGCAGGTCGCCCTCCGCCCTCCCCTGCCCGACCAGGACCGTGGCTTCGCGCGGATGCGGATAAGCGTCGAGGCGGTCGCTCTCAGGGATCTCCCGGTCCTCCCGGCTCATCCGTCGCTCCGACCGCCCAACGGCACCGGCAGATCCGGGAAGCGCTCGATCACCATCCCCCAGATCCGATCGGCAACGACATCGACCGGCCGCGACGCGTCGACGACGCGGCAGCGGTCCGGCTCGCGCGCCGCAATGTCAAGGAACGCGTCGCGCAGTCGCTGGTGGAACAAGGGTCCCTCGCTCTCGAACCGGTCGGCTGCTTCGCCCGGCGCGCGCCGGGCGGCGACGCGTGCCAGCCCTTCGGCCGGAGGAAGGTCGAGGATCAGCGTCAGGTCCGGCAGGTCCGAGCCGACGACAACACGCTCCAGCGCGGCGATCAGCCGCCGGTCGATCTCGCCGAGGATGCCCTGATAGGCCCGCGTCGAGTCGATGAAGCGATCGCAGATCACGAAGGCGCCGCGTTCGAGGGCAGGGCGGATCAGCGTCTCGACATGGTCGAGCCGCGCCGCGCCGAACATCAGGGCCTCCGCCGACGCACCGAGCGGCTTGACGCCGCCCGACAGGATCGCGGTGCGGATCGCCTCGGCCCGCGCGGAGCCGCCGGGCTCGCGGGTCGAGACGACCTCCCGGCCGGCGGCAGCAATTCGCTCGGCGAGCCGGGCGACCTGACTCGACTTGCCGGCCCCTTCCCCGCCTTCGAACGTAATGAAGCCGCCGAGGCGCCGAGGCGGCATCAGTGCCTCGTGAAGTTCTGACGGATCAGAGTGGTCAGGAACTCAAATCCCGCGTCCATCGCCCGGTGCGGCAGCGAGCCAACGGGCACCGCGTCGGCCGTGCGAAGCGGCGCGGAGAGGATCTCGGTTCCGTTGCGGAAGATCTTCACGTCGGCCACCTTGGCGCCTTTCTCGACCGGAGCGGTCAGCGGGCCATTATAGACGATCTTGCCGGATAGCCGCTCGTCGTTGCCCCGGGGTACCAGCATCGCCACCGGTTTGTCGGTCGTCAGCGACACCTCCCCCTCCGCTCCGCCATAGACCCTGGCGGTCCCGACCGTCTCGCCGGCGGCATAGAGCTGCTTGGGCTCGAAGCTCCGAAACCCCCAGTCCAGCAGTTTCAGCGATTCGTTCGTCCGGTCGCGCCCGGTCCGCAGGCCGTTCAGCACCAGGATCAGCCGCTCGCCCTTCTGCACGGCGGAGCCGACGATGCCATAGCCGCTCTGGGTGAGGTCGCCGGTCTTGAGCCCATCGGCCCCGATGTTCATCGTCAGCAGCGGATTGCGGTTGAGCTGGTGCACCCTGTCCCATGTAAAGTCCCGCTGGCCGAAATACCGGTAGAGGTCGGGATAGGTCGTGATGACGTAATCGGCGAGGCGCGCCATGTCGCGCGCCGTCACGCGATGGCCCGGGTCGCCGCGGCCCCAAGGGTTGGTGAAGGTCGACTTGGTCATACCGATGTCGCGGGCGCGCCGGTTCATCATGGCGGCGAATTGCTCCTCCGATCCGGCGATGCCCTCGGCCAGCACGATGGCGGCATCGTTGCCCGAATCGATGACGAGGCCCTTGATCAGATCCTCGACCGCGATCCGGCTGTTCGGCACGGCGAACATGGCCGAGCCTCGCGATGGGGCACCTCCAGTCCGCCAAGCATGTTCGGAAACCAAAAACTTGTCGTCGAGCTTGAGGCGTCCTTCCTTGATCTCGTGGAACACGACCTCGGCGGTCATGATCTTGGTAGTCGAGGCCGGCACCATAAGCGCGTCGGCGTTCTTTTCGAATAGCACCGTCCCCGTGTCGGCATCGACCAGCAGGGCGTAAGGAGCGATCGTCTGGAATCCTTCGCCGACGGCGGCCGGAACCGCCGCCAGGCTCGCGCCGATGTGGCCCAGGCCGAACAGCACGAACAACGCCAGAGCGGACCGACGATGAACGGGGCCGAGCCTGCCTCGCGGGTTCGACCGCCCTGCTCCGGTCCGTCCGGTCAATTGCCCGGGTCGTCGCTAAGCGTCGGCGGCCGCCTCAACGGCGACGGATAGCGCGGCTTGATTGCGGGCGCCGGATCGGTCGCGGCGAAGGAGATCAGCGGCGGCATCGGTGCATGGGCCGGCATGGCCGGGGTCGCCCGAGCTTGCCGGGCGGGAGGGCTGCGCAGGGGCGGCTCGCCCGCTCCCGCGGCATCGCCCATTTCGAACGGGCGCTGGGGCGGGACCGGCGCCCGGAAGCGTCGGGCGAAAGGCGGCTCGGTCGGGAGCGCGGAGGCTGGTCCGCCGTTCGACAGGTCGTCCGACTCAAGCGGCCGCACCGCCTGGGCGAGCACCCGCGGCATCGGGGATGGCGCCGGGTCCGGCGGTAGACCGCCGCCATTGTCGCCCTGTTCCGCCAGCATGGTCGGCGCAGCGGATGTGCCGTCGAGCTGCGCCGGGCCGCCATCCATACGCAGCGTGGCCATGAGCTTCACGTCATCGGAACCACCGAGGCTCGCGCGCCCGATATACTCGACCCGGATGTGCGCCGTTCCGGCCCGTTTGAAATCCAAGGCCTCGGCGACGCGTTGCGATACATCCATGACACGCCCGCCGTGGTACGGTCCCCGGTCGTTGACGCGCACGATCATCGAGCGGTCGTTGCCGAGATTGGTCACCCGCACATAGCTCGGCAGCGGCAGGGTCGGATGGGCCGCCGAAATCGAATTCTTGTCGAAGATCTCGCCATTCGCGGTGCGGCGCCCGTGGAAGGCGTCGCCGTACCAGGAGGCCGTGCCGACCACGCTATAGCCGTTGGGACGCTGGTTCGGATAATAGGCCCGGCCACCGACCGTATAGGGATGGCCGACGAGATATTGCCCACCGCCGCGTGGGATCGGCTCGCCGTCGGCATAGAGCCTGGGGCTGGCATAGACGCCGAGACGGGCGTCGAAACTGCGTCCCCCCGAGCCGCCAGCGGCATAGCGGGTGGGCTGGGCGGCGCATCCGGCCAGGGCGGCCATGCACAAGGCCGCCGCCCCCGCACCGAGCCAGGGCCGGAGGAGCGCCAGGCACTCCGCCTCCTTCGCCACTTGCGGACGCTCAGCCAAATCCATCATCGCCCACGCAACACACGATCATTCCGCCACGGCCTCCACGAAATAGGGTCACGCCGGCGGTCACGATTCACCGCAGATCGCCGACGCCTAGCGGAAGCCCGATCCTGATCCACCGGTATTGTCGTCGCCGGACACTTTCGGAAGGCTTAAGCCATGCATCATTCTTGACAGTGGCGCCGGCAGAACAGCGCCACTTGATTTGTTGCATCATGTTTCGCCCGGCAAATGAGGTCTAATTACGGCGCAGCTCAAGGTTTTTCGCCGAGGTCCGATTCGCTGCGGTGCTGCATGATCGTGAGAGCAAACAGCTTATCGAATGAAACCAGCAGCTTGACCTAGGTCCGCGAGCCGCCGCATGGCGATGGACAAGGGCGCCGACCCAGGCCGAGGCATGCGCGAGGCTTGCCGCTTGCCCGATTTTCGCCGCGTCTGTCGACGTCGATCAGCCGATGCCGAGCATCATGTCGAGATTCTGCACCGCCGCACCCGAGGCGCCCTTGCCGAGATTATCGAGGGTCGCGATCAGCACGGCATGGCCGTGGCGGGCGCTGGCGACGACGTGAAGCTCCATCTCGTTCGTCCCGTTGAGCGCCTGGGGGTCGAGGTCGGTCGAGGCAGGCACGACTCGGACGTGTCCGCCCTGCCCATAATGCCGCTCGAGCACCGCGGCGAGGTCGGCCGCCGAGGGGTGGCCCGGCAGCTGATCGAGATGGAGCGGGATCGAGACCGCCATGCCCTGGCGGAAGTTGCCGACGCTCGGCACGAAGATCGGCCGGCGCGTCAGGCCCGCATAGGCCTGGATCTCCGGCAGATGCTTATGCTCCAGCCCGAGTGCGTAAAGCTCGAAGGCCGGCGCCGCGCCGGCCTCGTAGGCCTCGATCATGGTCCGGCCGCCGCCGCTGTAGCCGCTGACGGCATTGATGGCGAGCGGCATATCGGCCGGCACCAGTCCAGCCTGGACCAGCGGGTGCAGAAGCGCGATGGCGCCGGTCGCATAACAGCCCGGATTGGCGACGCGGCGCGCGTGCCGGATCAGGTCCGCCTGGTCCGGATCGAGCTCGGCGAAGCCGTAAGTCCAGCCCGGCGCCACCCGATGGGCGGTGGAGGCGTCGAGGATTTTGGGTGCCGTGGCACCGAGTTCGTCGCAGAGCCGCACCGTATCGCGCGCCGCCTGATCCGGCAGGCAGAGAATGACGAGGTCGACCTCGCGCAGCAGATCGGCCTTGACGGCCGGGTCCTTGCGGGCATCGGGCGCGATGCTGACGAGTTCGACGCGCGCATGACCGACGAGGCGTTCGCGGATGCCCAAGCCCGTCGTCCCCGCTTCCCCGTCGATGAAGACCTTGGCCATGATTGCCTCGCGACGACAAATTCAGACATGAAAAAAGCGGCCGAAGCCGCTTTTTTTGGGGTGTTCCGGCGCCGAAGGAGATCAGCGCTTCGAGAACTGGAAGGACCGGCGAGCCTTCTTACGCCCGTATTTCTTACGTTCGACGACACGCGAATCGCGCGTCAGGAAGCCCTCGCGCTTCAACACGCCGCGCAGCTCGGGCTCGAAATTGGTCAGCGCCTTGGAAAGGCCGTGGCGCACCGCACCCGCCTGTCCCGACAGGCCGCCGCCCGCTACCGTGACCATGAGGTCGTACTGGTTGGCGCGACTCGCGACCTTCAGCGGCTGCTGCACGATCATGCGCAGCACCGGCCTTGCGAAATAGACCTCGAAGGCCCGTTCGTTAACGACGATCTTGCCCGAGCCGGGCTTGATCCAGACGCGGGCGACCGCATCCTTGCGTTTGCCGGTCGCATAGGCGCGGCCCTGCGCATCGAGCTTCTGCACGTAGACCGGCGCTTCGGGTGCGGTGCCGGTGCCGACGCTCTTGAGGTCCTGAAGGGAGGAGAGGGTCTCGGCCATCAGGCGCTCCGTGCGTTCTTGGTGTTGAGGACCGCGACGTCGAGCTTCGTCGGCTGCTGAGCCTCGTGAGGATGGTCGGCGCCCTTATAGACGCGCAGGTTGCCGAGCTGCTTGCGGCCAAGCGGACCGCGGGGCAGCATGCGCTCGACAGCCTTCTCCAGCACGCGCTCCGGGAAGCGGCCTTCGAGGATGAATTTGGCGCTGCGTTCCTTGATGCCGCCCGGGTAGCCGGTGTGGTGGTGGTAGACCTTCTGCTCGCGCTTGCGGCCGGTCAGCACCACCTTGTCGGCATTGACCACGACGATGTGGTCGCCGTCGTCCATATGGGGCGTGAAAGTCGCCTTGTGCTTGCCGCGGAGCCTGAGCGCGATCAGCGACGCGAGCCGTCCAACGACGAGGCCTTGCGCGTCGATGAGCGTCCAGCCTTTCTGGACGTCGGCCGCCTTGGCCGAATAGGTTTTGCCGAACATGAGTAAGGTTGGTCCATGAAAACTCAAAGCGCCCCTTACGATAAGGAGCGCCACAGCGTTCCTCCTAGGGAAAGACGTTACGCCCGTCAATGCATTTCGAACGCTCGAAAATCACGGTTTTTCATCATCTTGTCTTTTGTGGTACTATGATACCTGACCGTCGTCGCCATCCGTGCGCGTGGCCAGGTAGGCAACCACGCCACCACAGATCAACACGCCTGTGACGACGAGAAGGATGATGCCCAAGCTGCTGTGCAGGAGAAACCGTGTGACCGTAACGCCCAAGACGCGTCCCATGACGTGTCCCACCAATCCTGCGAGACTAGCCAAGGGCGTAGGGATCATCGGGTTTTTCCTCAGGGCCAGAACTTCCGTCCTGGCAGACCGAGCCATGACAATCAAGACGGGGGGGAGGTCCTCACAGGGTGATCGCATTTGGATCAAAGCCCGCCGGATGGTGTTGTTTTTCCTTCCCCGGCAACGGGGAAGGTGGCGCCCGCAGGGCGTCGGAAGGGGCGATCTCGGAATCGAGAACCCCATCCGGCCCGGCCTCGCAGCCAAGTTTACGCTGGCTGCGTAAACTTGCCGGCGGCCGGTCCACCTTCCCCGTTCGGGGAAGGATTTTGCGCCTGTACAGGTAATGATTTCAAATGCGATCACCCTGTAGGTCCTCAACTCAGGTGAGTGGGGTCAAGTGTGTGACCGATGCGGAGATCGCCGCACAGATCCGCTTCACGCTCGTGAAGATCCGCTGCCGCGGTGATGAAACTGCGCATCGGTCGCGCCCTGATCGCGGGGATGGAGGTGGGGGCCTTGCGTTTCGTCACGCCGACCGCGACAGGAGCGAGGTGCGATCTCCGACGGAGGAATGCGACCGATGAATCACGACAATTACCCCGACGCCACAATCCGCGGCATCCTGAACGGCGTGAAGCGCGTCGTGATCGTCGGCGCCTCGTCGAACCAGGCGCGGCCCTCCTTCTTCGTGCTGCGCTACCTTCTCGAACACGGCTACAAAGTCTCCGCCGTCAATCCGGGGCTCGCCGGCCAGCACATCCTAGGCGCGCCGGTCTACGCGACGCTCGCCGACGTGCCCGAGCCGATCGACATGGTCGACGTGTTCCGCAGCAGCGAGGCCGCCGGCGCAATCGTCGACGAGGCGCTGAGACTCGACCCGAAACCCAAGGTCATCTGGATGCAGCTTACGGTGCGCAACGACGCCGCGGCGGCGCGGGCCGAGGCGGCGGGCCTGACCGTCGTGATGAACCGCTGCCCGAAGATAGAATTCGGACGCCTGTCGGGCGAGATCGGCTGGGCCGGGATCAATTCGCGCATAATCAGCGCAAAGGCGCCGAAACTCGCGGTCTCCGGCGTGCAGAAGCGCCAGCTCGGCAGATAGAGCCCGGCTGCGGGGTTTCCCTGTGGCCGCCCTGCCCCATTCTCCTTCGCGCAGAGGAGGACGACCGGCATGGCAGGGCAGCAGGGGGCGCAATGGACCGAGACCGATGTGCCGGCGCGGCTCGATCGCCTGCCCTGGAGCGGCTGGCACTGGTTGATCGTGGTGGCGCTCGGCATCACCTGGGTGCTCGACGGACTCGAAGTCACGCTCGCCGGCTCGGTGGCCGGCGTGCTGAAGGACAAGGGCAGCCTTGGCTTCACCGATACCGAGGTCGGCCTCACGGCGACCTTCTACCTCGCCGGTGCCGTCATCGGCGCGCTCGTCTTCGGATATCTGACTGACCGGCTCGGGCGCAAGAAGCTCTTCACGGTGACGCTGCTGCTCTATCTCGTGGCGACCGCGGCGACCGCCTTCTCCTGGAATTTCTGGAGTTTCGTCGTCTTCCGCATATTCACGGGAGCTGGCATCGGGGGCGAATATGCGGCGATCAACTCGGCCATCGACGAACTGATCCCGGCGCGGCTGCGCGGTCGGGTCGACCTCATCATCAACTCGACCTTCTGGCTCGGGGCGGCGCTCGGTGCGGCCGCGACCCTCTACCTGCTCGACACCTCGCGCTTCGGCGTCGACAGGGGCTGGCGCTTCGCCTTCGGCATCGGGGCGGCGCTGGGTTTCGGCATCATCTTCCTGCGCCATTGGGTGCCGGAAAGCCCACGCTGGCTGATGAGCCACGGCCGCAACGACGAAGCCGAAAAGATCGTCGGCGACATCGAGAAGGACGTCGTCGCCGACCCGAAGACGCTGGGACCCACGCCGGAGAAATCCAAGATCCGGGTGCGCAAGTCGACGCCCTGGGGCGAGATCTGGCAGGCCGTCGCCTTCGACCAGCGCAGCCGCTCGTTGCTGGCGCTGACCCTGATGGTGGCGCAGGCCTTCTTCTACAACGCCATCTTCTTCACCTACGCGCTGGTGCTCGGCACGTTCTATCAAGTGCCGGCCGGCCAGATCGGATTCTACCTTTTTCCCTTCGCGCTCGGCAATTTCATGGGACCGTTGCTGATCGGGCGGCTGTTCGACACGGTCGGCCGCAAGCCGATGATCATCCTGACCTATGCGATCGCCGGGGTAATGCTGGCGGTGAGCGGCTACGCGTTCCAGCAGGGATGGCTCAGCGCCACGACCCAAGTGATGGCCTGGACGGCCATCTTCTTCATCGCCTCCTCGGCGGCGAGCGCCGCTTATCTGACCGTCAGCGAGATCTTTCCGCTGGAGATTCGCGGCCTTGCCATCGCGATCTTCTATGCGGCGGGGACGCTTGTCGGCGGGGTCGGTGCCCCTGCCCTCTTCGGCGCATTGATCGGCACGGGATCGCGCACCGCGCTGTTCTGGGGCTATGTCGGCGGCGGCGCGCTGATGCTCGTCGCGGCCGGCGTCGAGGCCTTCTACGGCGTCAAAGCGGAAGGCAAGTCGCTGGAGAGTATCACGACGCCGCTCTCGGCACGGCAAACATAAAGTCTACTAGATCGCTTCACGAACGAGGCGGAATTTGCAAGAGTATTGAAAGGGAGGCGGGCCGTGCCCGTCGAACGACAACGGGAGGGACCCGACATGACCCACGATTCGACCGAACCGCATGTGCCTGGCTTCGCCACGCTCGCCATCCATGCCGGGGCGCAGCCCGATGCCTCGACCGGTGCGCGGACGACGCCGATCTATCAGACAACGTCCTTCGTCTTCGAGGATGTCGACCACGCGGCCGCGCTGTTCGGCCTGCAAGCCTTCGGCAACATCTATTCGCGCATCACCAACCCGACCTGCGCGGTGCTGGAAGAGCGCGTCGCGGCGCTCGAAGGCGGTACGGCGGCGCTGGCCGTCGCCTCGGGCCACGCGGCGCAACTCGTGGTCTTCCAGACGCTGCTCGAGCCCGGCGACGAGTTCGTCGCCTCGCGCAAGCTCTACGGCGGTTCGATCAACCAGTTCACCCATTCCTTCAAGAAGTTCGGCTGGCAGGTCAAATGGGCCGACCCGGACGATATCGCGAGCTTCGAAACTGCCCTCAGCGACCGTACCAAGGCGATCTTCGTCGAATCGATCGCCAATCCGGGCGGCGTCATCACCGATATCGCGGCCATCGCCAAGATCGCCGACAAGGCCGGCGTGCCGCTCATCGTCGACAATACGCTGGCCTCGCCCTACCTCGTGCGGCCTTTCGACCACGGCGCCCATATCGTCGTGCATTCGGCGACAAAATTCCTCGGTGGCCACGGCAATTCGATCGGCGGTGTGATCGTCGACGGCGGCAGCTTCGACTGGATGGGGTCGAAGAAATATCCCGCGCTCAGCGAACCGCGCCCGGATTATGCCGGCATGGTGCTCGGCGAGACCTTCGGCAATTTTGGCTTCGCCATCGCCTGCCGGGTCTTGGGCCTGCGCGATCTCGGGCCGGCGCTCTCGCCCTTCAACGCCTTCCTGATCTTGACCGGCATCGAGACGTTGCCGCTCAGGATGCAGCGCCATTGCGACAATGCGCTCGCCGTCGCCCGTTTCCTCGCGACGCATCCGGCCGTGGCGGCGGTGAGCTATCCTGGGCTGGAGGGCGACAAGTATCACGCGCTGGCGCAGCGCTACTGCCCCAAGGGCTCGGGCGCGGTCTTCACCTTCCGGCTAAAAGGCGGTTACCAGGCCGGCATCGCCTTCGTGACCAACCTCAAGCTCTTCTCGCATCTCGCCAATGTCGGGGACACGCGCTCGCTCGTCATCCATCCCGCCTCGACCACCCATCGCCAGCTTACCGACGAGCAGAAGACGATCGCCGGCGCCGGGCCGGACACGGTGCGGCTGTCGATCGGCATCGAGGACGTCGCCGATCTCATCGCCGATCTCGATCAGGCGCTCAAGTCCAGCGGGGAATAGCGGTCCAGCGAGCTCAGGCGGCGGCGATGCACCATCGCCGTGCCGAGCACGATCATCGCCATGGCCTGGTGCAGCAAGGCGGCCCAGAGCGGCACGACGAGCAGCAGCGTCGTGATCCCCAGCGCAGCCTGGGCGAGGACGACGCCGGCGAGCAGGAACGCTCGGCGCGCCGCCGGCGATCCAGGCGCCGCGGTCCAGGCGTCGGCCGCATGGGCGAGCGCCAGCGCCAGGATCGCATAGGCCATCATGCGATGGTCGAACTGCACCGTGAGGACGTTCTCGAAGAAGTTGCGCCAGCCCGGATGCTGGCTCAGCAGATCGGCAAGCGGCGGTACCAGATGCCCGTCGATTAGCGGCCAGGTGTTATAGATGAGGCCGGCATGGAGGCCCGCGACGAGCGCGCCGAGCCCGAGCTGAACGAAAATCAATCCGACGATGAGCGTGGACGTTCCCCTAAGCCGGAGAGCCTCGCCGATCCGCCGTTCCCGCGTAGCCCGCAGCCCCTCGGCGAGCCAGATCGCATAGGCGAAGGCGACCGATGCGGTCACGAGATGCACCGCCAGGCGATATTGCGAGACGCTCGTGCGTTCGCTGAGGCCGGATTTCACCATCCACCAGCCGATGAGGCCTTGCAGGCCGCCGAGGACCAGGAGGACGATCAGCCGGGGCTTGAGCGCCAGTGTCAGCCGGCCCTGCACCCAGAAGACCAGGAGCGGCAGCGCGAAAGCGAAACCGATGATGCGGCCGAGCAGACGATGCGCCCACTCCCAATAGAAGATCGCCTTGAAGCCGGCGAGGTCCATGTCGGGAAAGAGCTGGGCATATTGCGGGATCGCCCTGTATTTGTCGAAGGCGGACCGCCAGGCCTCGACCGTCAGCGGCGGGATGATCCCGACGACAGGCTTCCATTCGGTGATCGAGAGGCCGGATTGGGTGAGTCGTGTCGCGCCGCCCACGATCACCATGGCGAAGATCAACCCCGCTATGGCCCACAGCCACGTACGCACGGGGGCAAGCGAGCGCGCTTTCGCCGCCACCGCACCCGGAAAGCGCCCCGCCATGCCCAGAGCATCGTGATGAGAGACCATGAACTCCTCGCCGGCCGCGCGAAAAACTCGATCGCATCGTGCTCGCGGCGAGGATCTGCTATCAGAAGCGACCGGCCGCGCCAAAGCGCCGTTTGATCGCAGAGCGAGCGGATGAAGCTGAAGAGGCTCCTCACCATGAGGGCGGAAAGGCCCCATCCGACGGATCGATGTTCAACCGCAATACAGGTTTTCCATGCCCAGACGTACCCGCAAATTCATCGGCGCGGCCGCGATGCTGGCCTTGGTGCTGGCCTATGCGCTCTGCGCCATGGTGCTGTCGGAAACGCGGCCGGTACAGGAGGCGCCGAAGCTGATCCAGACGGTCTATTTCGCCATCGTGGGGCTCGCCTGGATCCTGCCGCTCATGCCCCTCATCACCTGGATGGAACGGCCCGATCCAGAAAGTTGATCGTCACGCCGCGTTGACCTTGCGTCCGCGGTTCCACAGCGCGAAGGCAGCCCCCGACAGTAGCACCTCGATATTGGTGAGGTCCTGCCAGTCGCCGTTGACCGACAGGCGCGGCAGGGCGGCGAGATGCGTCGCATGCTCGGCGAAGAGCAGGCCCGGCCGGGTCGTCACCGCGCTGGCGAAGCCCAAGGTCCGTGCTGCGGCGAACTCGCGCGGTCCGGCCGAGGTCGGATCGCCGACCGGATAGGCGAAATGCCGGACTGGACAGCCGATCCTCGCTTCGATCGTCTCACGGCTCCGGCCCATCTCGTCGATCATGGCGGCCGCGTCGAGCTTGGCGAGGCGCGGATGGGTCATCGTATGGGCGCCGATCGTCACGAGCGGATGCCGGTTCAGGGCGACGATCTCGTCCCAATCCATGCAGACGCCGGCGACAAGGGCGGCCCGGTCGATGCTGCTCGCGGCGCAGAGCAGGTCGAGTACGGCGAGCAATTGCCTCTCATCGCCTTGGCGCAGCCGCATATAGATGGCGTCCCATGCGGCCCGCTTTTCTTTTAGGGTGCCTGCCGGCAAGTCCAGGGCCTCGCCGCCGGCCGCGACCTCGATCCGCAGGCTGCGGCGGATCGCCTCTTCAAGCTCCAGCCACCAGAGCCTGGCGCTCCTGTCGGCAAAGCCGGGCGTGACATAGAGCGTGAAGGGACAAGCGTGCCGTTCGAGGATGGGCAGCGCATGGTCGCGATTGTCGCGATATCCGTCGTCGAAGGTGAGCGCCACGAACGGCTTCTGTGGCCGGGTATCGGCGGTTTCGAGGCGCCGCAGCGCCTCGTCGATCGCGACGATGTCGTAGCCGAGCTTGCGTAGGCGGATGATCAGGGCCTCGAGGAATTCCGGGGTGATTTCGAGCAAGCCGTTCGGCCGGAACGGATCCGCCCTTCTTGGCCGCACGTGGTGCAGCATCAGGATCGCGCCGATGCCGCGCATCGACGGCGGCGCCAACCGGTGCAGGCCCGTGGCGCCGAGCAGCGCGAAGCCGGCGCCGATCATCCTCTTCCGCATTCCTCGCTCCTTCCACTGCACTTCTCGCGGCGAAGTGTAATCAAGGAGACGTTGAGCCTTTCTTGCTAAGGTCGGCCGAGAAGGCCCTCCGTTCGGGCCTCGGAGAGGCTCGATGTCCCATGCCGCGGCCAGAATCAGCCGATCCGCCGTCGCCGACCGGCCGCTTGTGCCGGTGGAGGAGCCGGCGCGAATCGGACGGATCGTCGTGCACCGCGACCCTGCCGGGGCAATGGATGCCTGGGCGTTTCTCGAAGCCGATGCGGCGATCTCCCCTTACCAGACGCGGGCATGGCTCGTCGCATGGCTCGAAACGCGGGGCCGCGCCGCCGGAATCGAGCCTTTCATCGTGGTGGCTTATGACAAGGAGGACGAACCACTGGCCCTGCTGCCGATGGGCCTGCGATGCCAGGGCTTCGTGACCATCGGCACCTTCCTCGGCGAGCGGGACAGCAATTTCAACCTGGGGCTTTTCCGACCGGGTCGGCCGTGGACGGCCGCCGCGATCGAGAAGCTGCTGCGCGGCGCCGCCAGGGCCGGCGAGACCAAGGTCGATCTCTTTATCCTGCACAACCAGCCCCATCAATGGGAGGGATTGGCCAATCCGCTGGCCCTGCTGCCGAACCAGCCGAGCCCGAGTTTCGGCTACAAGGTCGCCCTGCTGCGGGACCCCGAGCAGTTCTTCAAGGCGACGCTGTCGAAGGACAGCCGCAAGAAGTTGCGCCGCAAGGCGGAGAAGCTGGCGGACTACGGTCTCGTCGAGCACCGAGTCGCCGGCACCCCGGACGAGGCCCGCGCAGTGATCCGGGCCTTCGAGAGGCAGCGCGTCGCCCGCTGCGCGATGCTGGGGCTCGGCACCGCCGACCTGCCCGATCTCGTCGCCTTCCTGACGCGTTCCTCGATCGCCGAAACGGACGACCCTGCCGTTGAACTGCACGCCCTCTATTGCGGCGCGCAGATCCTCGCGACCTTCGGCGGCACCGTGCTCCGCGGCCGGTTCTGCGGCATGATCATCTCGTTCGATCCGGTGTCCGAGCTGTCGCGCCTGAGCCCCGGCGACCTGCTCGTCGCGGCGATCGTCCGCGCCAAGTGCCGGGAAGGGATCGCGGTCTTCGATCTCGGCATCGGCGAAGCACGCTACAAGGAGGCTTATTGTCCGGAGCCGGAACCGCTGTTCGAGACGCTGCTGACGCTGTCGCCCCGCGGCCGGCTGTTCGCGGCCATCGAGGCGATGCGGCTGCAGGCGAAGCGGTCCATCAAGCAATCCGCCTGGGCCTGGCCGGTGGTTCAGGCGTTGCGCCGGCATCTCGGCGGTGTCCGCCCGGCGCCGCGATAAGACTGCGGCGACCGTCGCTTTGCAGGAGCTGTCGTTAGTTCTACTGCGGCACAAACTGTTCCATGGCGCTCCGGCTTCGCTCAGGATGAGGGGCTTTTTGAGCTTGTGATGCAGGAGAATTAGGCTGCAGTGCGGGCGAGGTCGGCCGAAGGAGCGAGAGAGTCGGTGGGCAGAACGAAGACCGGCGACGACGTGCGGGTCGCGATCCGGCCGCGCAGCACCTGGATGGCGGCCTCGTCCTGCTCCGCTGCGACCAGGACCACGGCTTGCGTCTCGGCGAGAAGCGTGCCCATGAGCCCATCCTGGTCGCTTCCGACATGCAGCAGCACGAAATCATAGGTCTCGGCCAGAGCCTCGAGCACCAGTCCGTAATCACCGCCGCTGCCGTCCGGCAGATCCTCCCGACCGACCGGAACTACATGCAGGCGTGTCGCCGCGTCGCGGTGGATGATCTCCGCGAAGGTCGCCTCGCCGGCCAAGAGCTCGCTCAATCCGGCGGGCTCGGTTTCGGGCGCTGCCGCCGAAGCGATAGCGGGCGAGACGACCGCAGGCGCCAGGCGATCGAAATCGACCAGAATGGCGCGAGCCTCGGCCGCAACGCGTCGCGCTACCGCAAGGCTGGCACGGGCGGTTTCGGGCCGGGACGACGCGCAGGTCAGGAGGACGCGGACGGCCTCTCCGGCGTTCTGCCGCTGGCGCAACTGGCGCAAATCCTCGACCAGCCTCTCCGCCGTCAGGGCGGAAGGCACTGCGTCCCCGGCCGCCGCCGCGGCAGCGGTCTCCGCTTCGGCAGGCAGTCCGGGCTTGAGGCCGAGCTGCTGCGGCAGGGCGGTCTCCACCTCGTCGGAGTCCGCAAAGGCGCGGCCGGACAGCAATTCCCGGGCGACGAGGATGGCGATCGACAGGATCAGTCCGGCCAGCGTGGCGATGGCGATGATCGGCAGCTTCTTGGGGAACGACGGCAGCTGCGGCGAGTCGGCCTTGGAGATGACGCGCGCATCGGCTGGCGTCGAGGTCGCATTCTCACGGGCCATGGCTTCCTGGTACTTGGCCGTGTTGAAATCGAGCTGGTCCTTCAGCAGCCGGGCCTGCGAGTCGAGCGTATTGAGAGCGACCTGATCGACGCCCGCGGTACTGACGGTCTTCTTCTGCGCATCGAGGGCTGCCGACAGGTTCTCCACCCGGCTTGCCGCGATACGCGCGTCGTTTTCGAGCGTGCGGACGGCCTTCTCGGCCGCGGTGTGCAACTGGACGTCGACATCGGCAAGCTGAGCATTGAGCTCCTGCATATGCGGATGGCCGGGCAGCAGGGTGCGCGACTGGAGCGCGATCTGCGCCCGCAAGGTCACGCGCTGCTCGGAAATCCGCCGGATCAGCTCGTTGTTGGCGACATCCGGAACGTCGCCGATCCGGCCCTGGCGGATCATGTCGCGGATGAGCTTGGCTTTGGCCTGGGCGTCGGCCTCGGACGTACGGGCCTGGGCGAGCTGGGTATTGATGTCGCCGAGCTGTTGGTTGGTGATGGCGGTCGCGTTATTACCAAGCAGCAGACCGGACTGCGAACGGAACTCGTCGGCCTTGGTCTCGGCCGCCGCCACCTTGGTGCGCAGGTCTCCGACGAGCGTCGCGAGCGACTCTGCCGCCGAGCGGGCGCGCGCCCGCTTCGCATCCGATTCGGCCTGGATGTAAAGGTCGGCGATCGTATTGGCGGCCTTCGCGGCGAGGTCGGCATCGGTGGCGGTGAATTCGATGGTGATGACGCGGGATTTCGTCACCGGGAACACCTGCAGGTGATCGTAATAGGACTGCAGGATGCGGTCTTCCGGGGCGATCCGCGTCGGGTCGCTTTCGAGCCCGAGCAGGATCAGCACGCGCGACAGCGGGTCGATCCCCTTGGCCAGGGGATCGAACTCGGGGTTGCCCTTGAGACCGAGCCGGCGGATCGCCTCGCGGGCGATGTCGCGTGAGGAGATCAGCTGGACCTGGCTTTGGACGGCCTCGTCGTCCGGCAGGGGCGGAGGCTGCTGCAGGTCTCCTTTGTCGGGTCGCGTGAAATAGCTCTCGCCATTTTCGATGATGACCTTGGCATCGGCGGTGTAACGGGGATGGACCAAGGACACGAAGACGATCGCCGCGGCGCAGCAGACGAGGGCCGGCCCGATGATCCACTTGCGATGACGCCTCAGGGCGCCGCCAAGCACGCCGGCGTCCAGTTCGCGGCCAGCCGGCATGCCGTTCGCGCCTTCGTGCTCGATATCGCTTCGCATCGACATCACCGACCTCGATCAACCTCGGAACCCGCCGACCGGGGCCATGCGAACCGAGCCGTCGACGGCGGGGGTCGCGGAAGGGGCTTACGGTCTGCATCTGGCAACGCCATAAGAGACCGGTAAGGTTGATAAGTCTTTAAGTCGGCGCCTCGGATCTTCGCCAGGCAGCAAAGACTTATCGGGCCGGCTGGAGCATGGACAGGACGATGTCCGCCGCCCGGTGGCTGGGGTGGCACCCGCCCCCGATCCGCATCAGGCGATCCAGCTCTGCGAAGCCGGCGAGCTGCGCCTGGCGTTGTGGGCTCTCCTGCAACAACGGCCGTAGCGCCGCGGCGAGGGCAAGGGGCTCGCAACGCTCCTGGATAAATTCCGGAATCGCGTTGCGGCCGAGGATCAGGTTCGGCAGCACGATCGATGGCACCTTGACTACATATTTCAGCCAGGTCTCGAACGGGGAGACCTTGTAGCCGACCACCATCGGGACACCCGACAGGGCGAGTTCAAGCGTCACCGTTCCGGACGCCGCCAGCGCCGCCCGCGCCCGGCGGAAGGCTGAGAGCTTGGCGGCCTCTCCGGTGACGATGCGCGGCGCGATGCGCCAACTGGCGGTCCGCTCGCGAATTTCGGCCTCATGATCCATGACGGCCGGCAGAACGAGGTCCACCGGACCGATCTCGTCGACGACGCGGCCGATCGTCTCCCCGAACACCGCCGACAGGCGCCGGATCTCCGATCTGCGCGACCCGGGCAGCACCAGCATCGAGGGCTGGCGGCGCGCTTCCGCCTCTTCGAGGTCGGGGCGCAACTCGCCGAGACGCTCGATCAGCGGATGGCCCACATAGGTGCAGGGCGGCCCGCCAAGCCGGAGGTGCGCGGCAGGCTCGAAAGGCAGTAGCGCCAGCAGATGATCCACATAGCAGCGCATCGCCGCAGCCCGGCCTGGCCGCCAGGCCCAGACGGTTGGGCTGACGTAATCGACGATCGGGATGGCGGGAACTCGACGGCGGACGCGGCGCGCCACCCGATGCGTGAAATCGGGACTGTCGATGACGACCATGACGTCGGGTCCGGTCCGGACCACTGTCTCTGCCGTATCCGCGATACGGCGCATGATCCGCGGCAGGGTGCGGATGACCGGCACGAAGCCCATGACGGCGATCTCGCGCATGGGGAACAACGGGCGCAGGCCCGCCCGCATCATCGCCTCGCCGCCGACCCCGTCGAAGACGACGTCCGGAACCCGGTCGCGGAGCGCCCGCATCAGGCCGGCCCCGAGATGATCGCCCGAATGCTCGCCGGCAACAATGAAGATTCTCGGCGAGGCCGAGAGGCCGCCCGAGGCGGCCCCGCTCATTCGATATCCCTGCCGTCGCGGGGCGTACACAGCGCCCGCTCGCCGCCGTCCCGGATGAAGTCGAGCATGTGACCTATTTCCGGATGCCCAGCGAAGCCGTCCGCGACCTCGCCTAGGCGGTCCTGGAGAGTTCCCGCGGCGCCGAACAGCGCCTTGTAGGCACGGCGGATCTCATGGATTTGCTCGCGCGAGAAGCCGTGGCGCTTGAGGCCGACGACATTGAGACCGGCCAGGTGCGCCCGGTTGCCAAGGGCGATGCCATAGGGGATGACGTCATGCTCGACGCCCGCGAGGCCACCGATGAAAGCCAGCGTGCCGATACGCACGAACTGATGCACGGCCGCACCGCCGCCGAGGATGGCGCGGTCACCGATGCAACAATGGCCCGCCAGCATGACATTGTTGGACAAGATCACGTCGGTGCCGACCTGACAGTCATGGGCCACATGGCTCTGCGCCAGAAACACACCACGGTCCCCGACCGCCGTGGTCCCACCACCGCCTGCCGTGCCGGTGTTCATCGTCACGCCTTCCCGGATCAGGCAGTCCTCCCCAATGGCGAGCGCGGTGTCCTCTCCGCGATATTTGAGGTCTTGCGGCGCGTGGCCGAGAGACGCGAACGGAAAGACGCGCGTGCGCGCGCCGATCCGGGTGCGTCCCGCCACCACGACATGGGATAGCAGGCAGACGTCGCGTTCCAGCGCGACGTCCGGCCCCACGACGCAGAACGGCCCGATCTCCACGCCCTCGGCGATCCTGGCTCCCGGCGCGACGACGGCAGAGGCATGCACCCTGATGTCAGTCCGGCCTGCCGACCGCTCCGCATCTGCCATCATTCGCACTCTGGCGCCCCATCGGTTTGCGGGTGCGAGGCCCCTGCCCCGTCGGCACGGCCGAAACTCATTCCAAAATCATCCTTCATTCCATGACCGCTCGTCATTCCATGACCAGCATGGCGCTCAACTCGGCCTCGCAGACCAACGTGCCATCGACCTTCGCCTCGCCCTTGTACCACCACATGTTGCGGCGCTTGTTCAGCTTGCGGAGGTGATACTCGACCCGATCGCCGGGAACCACCGGCTTGCGGAACTTGGCCTTGTCGATCGTCATGAAATAAACGAGCTTCGGCTTCGCCAGCCTCTGGGTATGGACACACAGAGCCCCCGCCGTCTGCGCCATGCCTTCGATCAACAAGATCCCAGGCATGATCGGGCGTCCGGGAAAGTGGCCGGTGAACTGTGGTTCGTTGAACGTGACGTTCTTGATCCCGACGCAACTCTCGTCGGATCGCATGGCGACGATCCGATCGACGAGGAGGAACGGGTACCGGTGCGGCAGGTATTCGAGCAGCCGCTGAATATCCAGCACGTCGAGGTCCGTTCGCGTCGTTTCGTCCATCCCCGACCCCAGATCCGTCATATGATGCCAGTCGTGCGTCAGACGCGCGCGCCATTAAGGCGGAACGGCAATTTCGCTCCGCCATTCGTCCAACTTCAAGCTGGTCCCGTGTCCTCGGACCCTGCCGTGTCCCTTGTTCCGCGGCGGGCCAGGCGCCGGAGAGTCGCCTGAAGACGAAACTCCTCGCGGGCCAATTGCGCCGGAATGCCGAACCACCGCTCTCCCGCGGGAACATCGTTCATCACGCCGGATTTCGCGCCGATCTGCGCGCCTGTCCCGACGGTGAGATGGCCCGCGAGACCCGCCTGGCCGCCCGTTACCGCAAAGTCGCCGAGCGTCGTCGAGCCCGAGATCCCCGTCTGCGATACGATGACACAATGACGACCCAGGCTCACGTTGTGACCGATCTGCACGAGATTGTCGATCTTGGTGCCTTCGCCGATCACCGTGTCCTTGTTCGACCCGCGGTCGATCGTGGTATTGGCCCCGATCTCGACATCGTCCTGAATCACCACCCGGCCGATCTGCGCCACCTTGAGATGACCCTGCGGCCCCATGGCAAAGCCAAAGCCGTCCTGGCCGATCCGCACGCCGGCATGGATGATGACGCGATTGCCCAGAAGCGCAAAGGCGATGCTGGCATGGGCGCCGATCGCGCAGTCGCGCCCGATGCGCACATCCGCGCCAACGACCGCATACGCTCCTATCACCGTGCCGCTGCCGATCTCGGCGCGCGCTCCGACCACAGCACCTGGATCCAGCGTAACGCCGCTTTCGAGGCGGGCCTCGGGATGGACGACCGCCCCGGGCGCAACGCCGGCCGTGCCGAAGGCGGATCCCGGCCGCAGCGCTCCGGGAAACAGCTTGCCGACCACGAGCGCGAAAGCGCGGTACGGCTCATTGACAACCAGCGCCACCACGCCGGTAGGAAGTCGGTCGGCATGACGTGCGGAAACGAGGCAGGCGGTCGCCCGCGTCCCCGCCAGCAAGGCCGCATATTTCGGATTGTCGAGAAAGGTGAGCGAGCCCGGCCGAGCCTGATCGAGCGGGGCGACCGTATCGATCGTCCGGTCGAGGTCGGCACCGGCCGCCGCGGTCGCACCGGTCCAGGCAACGACGTCGGCAAGGGTCGGCGTGCAGGCGGCACGGTGGAACAGAGGTTGACTCATCCCCGACGCATCCGATTGGCTCCGATCACAGGCGCCCCGGTCCTGTCTCCCGCAGATCAGGCGAAAGGATCGGGCATCGGCATGGAGGCCGCACAGAACGTAGGCCGCCTCGTCCGGTCGAGCGGATCGCGACTGGAACCGCGTGCCGGCCCCGTGCCGCGCTCACCAAGGACAGGTCAGAACGACGTTCCGCCCGAGAACCGGAAGGCCTGAGTCACGTCGTATTTGTCCTTCGTGGTCGCATAGGCGTAGTCGAAGCGGATAGGCCCGAGGGGCGAGGCCCACAGGATGCTGGCACCGACAGACGACCGGATGATGCTCGAGTCGCGGACCTGCACGCAGGTTCCCTGGGTGTAATTGGGCGCGACACCCTCGGGAATGCAGGCACCGCCGCCAGGCGTGAAGTTCGTCTGACCCTGATAACCGAACATCGTACCGGCATCGGAGAAGACGGCGCCGCGCAGGCCGAGTTCATGCGGCAGGTAAGGCAGCGGGAACTGAACCTCGAGCGAGGCGCCGACATATTCCGAGCCGCCCAGCGGATTATATTGGTAGGCGGCGAGGTTCGAGATGTCGCGAGGGCCGATGCCAGATGGCGCGAAGCCGCGCACCAGCGTCGGACCAAGCTGGAACTCGTCGGCGATGCGAAGCTGCTTCTCGCTGCCGAAACCCGTAATGTTGCCGCCCTGCAGATGAACGATGCCAACCAGGTCGTCGAAGAACAGCGGATGATAGTAGCGGATGTCGCCGGCGGTACGCACGAACTGCGAATCGCCGCCGAGCCCCGCCACATCCTGACGTAGTTCGGCGAACAGGCCGGCGGTCGGGTTCTTGCGGTTGTCGAGCGTATTGTAATCGAGGTTGAAGCCGACGAGCGAGGTCAGCGTCGACCCCAGCGACTGCTTGATCGCCAGCGACGCTTCACCATTGGTCAGGCAGTTCGAATCGGCGGTCGGAGGCGTGCCGGCGAGCGATGCGATGCCCGGCGTCGTGCCGTCGATCGGAAAGGTACAATCGTTATACGGAGTTGACGCTGTATTGGGGATCGAGAGGCGGGTATTGTAGAGCGAGTAGTGCGGCGAAATGGAGAATTCGTCGGTTATAGGAATGCCGAGCCGCAATGTTCCGCCGGTAACGAAGGTCGAGTAGTCGGTATATTGCGTATTGTCACTCTGCTTGGCGAAGAGATCGAAACCGGCAGCGACCCGCGTGTTCAGGATATAGGGTTCAGTGAAGGAGAAATCGACGCCGCGGGCATATTGCCCCTCCTGCACCGCGACCTTCACGAATTGGCCGCGGCCGAGGAAGTTCGATTCGGTCACCGACAGTTCGGCGATAAGGCCGTCGGTCGTCGAATAGCCTCCGGAGATGGCGAAGGACCCGGTCGGCTGGTCCTCGACATCGACGTCGATGATGACGCGATCGGGCGAGGAGCCCGGCTCATTGGTGATCTTGACCTTCTTGAAGAAGCCGAGGCTGTTCAGCCGGCGCTCGGCCCGGTCGATCAGCACCTTGTTGTAGGGGTCGCCCTCACCGATATCGAATTCGCGGCGGATGACGTAGTCGCGGGTACGGGTGTTGCCCCGGATGTTGATCCGCTCGATGTAGACATGTGCACCCTCGTCCACCGTGAAGCCGATGGCGACAGTGTGATTCGTCGAATCGCGGTCGCCGCGCGGACGCACCTCTACGAAGGGATCGCCACGCCGCTCGACCTCCCTTGTCAGGGACTCCACCGTTTTCTGCACCTCGTCGCCGTCGTAAGTGTCGCCAGCGGACACTCGGACCGCCGGCTGCAGGCTTTCGCTGCTGATTTCGGGCAGGCGCGATTCGACCTTCACGCTGCTGACCGTGTACCGGGCACCTTCCTCGAGCGAGATGGTGATGATGTACCCGCCCTCGTTGCCGTCGAAACGCACGTCGGTCCCGGTGATGCGGAAATCCGCATAGCCGTTACGGAGGTAGTAACGGCGGATCAGATCCTCGTCCGCCGCGATCTTGTCCGGATCATAGACGTCGCTGGTCTTCAACCAGGAGAGGAAATTCATCTCCGTCGTGGACATCAGGCCCCGCAGCTTGCCGGCCGAATAGGCGTGATTACCGACGAATTTGATATCCTTGACACCGGTTTTGCTGCCCTCGTCGATCGTGAACACGACGTCGACGCGGCCGTTCGGCAGATCCACGGTGCGGCTCGTGATCTTGGCATTACCGTTGCCCGACCGGCGATAGATCTCGTCAAGCCGCTGAATATCGGCCTGAACGATCGTCGGCGAATAGGGCCCACGGGATTTCGACTGAACCTCGGCTTCGAGCTGCTCGCTCTTGACCTTCTTGTTGCCCTCGAAGGCGACGCGGTTGATGACGCCGTTTTCGGCCACGTGAACCACGAGGCGGCCGCCGTCTCGCGTCACCCGAACATCGGAAAACAGCCCCGTGGCGTAGAGCTCCTTGACGGCCTGATTCACCTTGGCCGGGTCATCGCCCTGAAAATACGTGCGGATCGTCGCGGCATCGACACGCCGGTTGCCCTCGACGACAACATTGGCCGCAGAGGCCGGCAGCGTGAAAGCCAGAATGCCGCCGGCCATGGCGGCCACGAGGGCGAGCCTGGTCAGAAAGCCTCGAAGAAAACGCATCGGCAATCGATCCCTGTCCGGTCGCGAGACCCGTACACTCTTCGCGACTGCTCGTTTGAGCACCGACCCTTATGACCCCCGTCACCCTGGAAGGTGCCGAGTGTCTCCTTTTCCAGGAATTTCGCTTCTACAAGGTTTACGTGGACTCGCAACCACGTCCGGCCGGGCGATGGTCGATTATGGAGGGCCGTGACCCTCGCGACACGTTCGCGGATTGTTCGAATCGGACCGATGCCTGAAACGCGTTCGGGCGCCATGCCTCCGAAGTCGAAGTCAAGCCTCCGTTCGCGGCAGCGCTCCTCGGCTTGGGCTGAGCCACCATGCCCACAGCCCTCAGGGATTCATCGGCCGGGCGAGGTCGTTGTAGGTCGCGAAGATCATGAGCAGGGACACCAGTGCCAGGCCCACCTTGAAGCCCAGTTCCTGTGCCCTTTCGCTCATCGGCCGGCCGCGGATCGCCTCGAAGGCGAAATAGAGCAGATGCCCGCCATCGAGCAGTGGCACCGGCACGAGGTTGATGAGGCCGATCGAGATCGACAGAAAAGCGGCCCAGTTCAGCAGGGCGCCGATGCCGAGCTTGGCGACCGCGCCCGAGACTTCCGCGATACGGATCGGACCAGAGAGCTGGGCGGCGGATTCGCGGCCGACGAATAGGCCTCCGACATAGCTGCCGGTCCGGTCGACCACGAACCAGATCTCGCCCGCCGCGGTCGCGACGGATTGCGGCAGGTTCAGCCGTTCCGTCCTGAAGTCGCCCGGTTTCGAGGAGGTACCTACGCCAAGGACGCCGAGCCGCGTCGTCCCGAAAGGCCCCGAGACGTCCTTACGCTCCGGCGTGGCATTGAGCGTCACCTCGGACGCGCCGCGCTCGACCTTGAAGGTCAAAGGCACGTCGCCTGATGCGCCGACGATGCGCTGCATGTCGGAAAAACTGTCGATAGGCGTCGAATCGATCGCCACGATCAGGTCGCCCGGCATGAAACCGGCCCGATCGGCGACGCTACCGGCCACGACATTCTCGATCCTGGGCGTCAGCACGGGCTTGCCCTGGATGTAGAAGGTCGCCGTCAAGATGACGATGGCCAGGAGGAAATTGGCGATCGGTCCGGCGGCCACGATGGCGGCCCGTTCGGCGACCGGCTGGGCCGCGAAGGTGACCTTGCGCTCCTCGGGCGGAAGCTCGCTGACGCGCGCCTCCGACTGCGCGCTGGCGGCGTTGATATCCCCATGGAACTTGACGTAGCCGCCGAGCGGGACGGCCGCGATCCGCCAGCGCGTACCCTTGCGGTCGGTCCGCGCGAAGATCTCCGGTCCGAAGCCGAGCGAGAAGGCATCGACCTTGACGCCGCACCACCGGCCGACCAGGAAATGGCCCATCTCGTGAAAGAAGACCACGATCGTCAGCACGAAGAGGAAGGGGATCAGCGTTCCCAGCAGCGATCCGAAATGGGCGAACAACGACATCGAGAGCTCCGCCGAACCCTCCGGACGCCCTCGCATCACCGAAATCGTCGGCGGTGCATCGAGCCGGATGGTTACCGAATTATTTATGGTCTCACTTCAGCGTGGCCAATCCAAGAGTGCTGCGGCTATTTCTCTCGCGACATGGTCAACGGCGAGCGCCTCGTCGATGGTCGAAGGCGTCGGTGCCACGCCGTCCCGAATGGCGCGCTCGCAGGTCCGCTCGATGAGCGGCGCGATATCCGCGAAGCCGATACGGCGCGCCGTGAAGGCCTCGACCGCAACTTCGTCGGCGGCATTGAAGACGGTCGGCAACCCCTGCCCGTGGCGCAGCGCCTCGATGGCCACCCGAAGCCCCGGGAAACGGCCGAGATCCGGGGGTTCGAAGGTCAACGAGCCCAGGGCCGCGAGATCGAGCTTGCGGGCACCGCTCTCGATGCGGTGCGGATAGGCGAGGCAATGGGCGATCGGCGCCCGCATGTCGGGCAGCGCCAGGCCGGCGGTCACCGAGCCGTCGGCGAAACTGACGAGGCCGTGGACGACCGATTGGGGATGCACGACGACGGCGAGCTTGTCGGCCGCCACACCGAAGAGGTGATAGGCCTCGATCAGTTCCAAGCCCTTGTTGACGAGGCCGGCCGAGTCGATCGTCACCTTGGGACCCATGGCCCAGTTGGGATGGGCGAGCGCCTGGTCGAGCGTCGCAGCCTTGATCCGCTCGGCGCTCCAGGTCCGGAATGGCCCGCCCGAGGCGGTGAGCGTCATGCGCTCGATCGAGGTCCGGTCCGCGTCGCCGAGTGCCTGGAAAATGGCATTGTGCTCGCTGTCGAGGGGGAGCAGACGGGCGCCGTGGCGGGCCGCGGCCTGCATCACGGCCGCGCCGGCGCAGACGAGCGTCTCCTTATTGGCGAGCGCGATCGTCCGCCCGGCCTCGATGGCTGCGAGGGTCGGCCGCATGCCGGCGGTCCCCGCGATCGCGCCGATGACGACATCGGCCGGGCGCCGCGCCGCTTCCGCCACCGCCTCGGGACCCGCCGCGACCTCGATTGGGGCCGAGCCGACCGCCGCCCTCAGCGCCACATAGGCGCGCGGGTCGGCAACGGCCGCGAAGGACGCGCCAAGCTCGATCGCGATGCGGCCGAGCGCCTCGCCATTGCTGCCGCCTGCGACGGCCGAGACATCGAACCGGTCCTTGTGCAGGGCCAGGATCTGCGCCGTAGAGCGGCCGATCGAGCCGGTGGCGCCGAGGATGACGAGCGAGCGCCGCGCCATCTCCGGCGGCAGCGCAGCGAAGGGTTCGCCCCGCGGTTCGATCCGACCTGAGATCATGAGAGGCTCACCACGAAAACAGGCCGAGGCCCGGAGCGTCGACACCATAGCGGGCGACGCCGAGACAGGTCGCGAAACAGGCCGCCGCCGCGAATCCGTCGAGCCGATCCATCAGGCCGCCGTGTCCGGGAATCAGCGCACTCGAATCCTTGACGCCGAAGCGCCGCTTCAGCGCCGATTCGAAGAGGTCGCCGGCTTGAGCCAAGGCTCCGGCGACGAGCCCCAGGACGAGGAGGCGCGGCTTGTCGGCGACGGACGGCACGGCCAGCAGTCCGAGCAGACCGCCGGAGACGATGCCGATGAGGAAGCCCGACCAGGTCTTGGACGGCGAGAAGCGCGGCGCAAGCTTGGGACCGCCGAACGCCCGCCCGCCGAAAAAGGCCATGACGTCGGTGCCCCAAACGACCGCGAAGAGCCAGAACACGGATAGCATGCCGAACGGTATCGCATGCCGCAGGACGACCAGGGCGACGAGAGGCGCGCCAGCGTAGAGGACGCCCGCCCCAGCCATGGCGCGACGACCGGGCGACGCCAAGACGGCCAGCGCCAAGACGCCGAGCATGAGCGAGGCGAGCGCGCCAACGAGATGGCTCGCGCCGGCCAGCACTGCGGATGCGCCCAATGCGAGGCCGCCGGCCGAAAGCGGGAGCGCTCCCCTCGGGCCGCCGACCAGCGCCTGCCACTCCCGCAGGATGATCATCGCCGCAGCGAACCAGAACAGGCCAAAGAGGACGCCACCCCAGATGGTCGTCAGCAGCGCTGCCGCCATCATCACGGCGGCCGAGCCGAGCCTCGGCCCGAGTTCCCGCCAGGACAGGCGCCTGCCACGTGTGGACACGGATGCCGAACGCGGATCGCCCGCCACGCCGGTCATAGGGCGGTCTTGACCTTCAGTTCCACCCCTTGCGCCACGACGCCGCCGAAACGGCGCTCGCGCCCCCTATAGGTGCTGAGCGCGCATTCGAAGGCATTGCGATCGAAGTCCGGCCAGTGCAGCGGCAGGAAGACGAACTCCGAATAGGCGGTCTGCCACATCAGGAAATTCGACAAGCGCTGTTCGCCGGAGGTCCTGATGATCAGGTCAGGGTCGGGAATACCGGCCGTGTCGAGGTGCGCCTCGATCGTCTCCGGGGTCACGGAGGCGGGCGCGATCTCGCCGGACAGAACCTGGACGGCAATGCGCCGGACGGCGGCGGCGATCTCCTGGCGACCGCCGTAGTTGAACGCGACGATGAGTTCGAGGCCCGTGTTGCGGCGCGTCAGATCCTCCGCCTCGTCGAGCAGCACGCGAATATCGACCGCGAGACGCTCGCGTTCGCCGATGACGCGCACCCGCACGCCGTTGCGATGAAGATCCGCCAGATCCTTGCGGATGAACCGCTTCAAAAGTCCCATTAGGTCGATGATCTCGGCCGCCGGACGGGTCCAGTTTTCGGCGGAGAAACTGTAGACGGTCAGGTGCCTGATACCGAAGTCGCTGGCCGCCTCGACAGTGCGGCGCAGCGCTTCGACACCGCGCCGATGACCCTCGAAACGCGGCAGGCCGCGGGCCGAGGCCCATCGTCCATTGCCGTCCATGATGATACCGACATGGGCCGGCACCGCCTTGCGACCGTCGGGATCGCGCGCCAATGTCGGCTTGGGGCGAGCCTTCTCACCGTCCATGCTGTGTTTCACCTCGACTTCGAGCGGCACGACGCAGGCTGCCTCAGACCTGCATGATCTCTTTTTCTTTCGCCTCGACGATGCCGTCGACCTCCGTCACGGCCTGATCGGTCACCTTCTGCACCTCGGCCTCCAGGCGCTTCTCGTCGTCCTCCGATAGAGTCTTGTCCTTGAGAAGTTTCTTCAGTTGGTCGAGGCCGTCACGGCGGACGTGGCGCACCGCGACGCGGGCCTCCTCGCCGTATTTATGGGCCAGCTTCACCATCTCGCGGCGGCGCTGTTCGTTGAGCTCCGGGATGCGGATCCGCAGGATCTGCCCTTCCACGACGGGGCTGAGCCCGAGGTTGGCGTCGCGGATCGCCTTGTCGACCGCGCTGACCATGCTCTTGTCCCAGACCTGGACGGAGAGTGCGCGGGGCTCGGGCACGGTGATGCTGGCGACCTGATTGAGGGGCATGACCTGGCCATAGGCCTGGACGTGCACGGGCTCGACGAGCGCGGCGCTGGCCCGCCCGGTGCGCAATCCCGTCAATTCATGCTTGAGGCTTCCGATCGCGCCCTGCATCCGGCGCTTGACCTCGCCGACGTCGAATTCTGCACTCACGATGAAGATCCGTTCAATGATCGCCGATTGTCGTCGTGCCGGCGCATCCCGCCGGAGCGCCGGTCCGAGCCATTCCTCTTAGCACGAGGGCCTTAGCTTTCGCATGCTCAATCATGGAATTGCGGCCTTACGGTGTGACCATGGTGAAGCGGCCGCGACCGCTCAGCGCAGCCCCGATCGCCCCGTGCGACGCGATGGAGAAGACCATGACGGGAATCTCGTTGTCGCGCGCCAGCGCGAAGGCCGTGGTATCCATGACCGCGAGATTGCGTCCGATCGCCTCGGCATGGGTCAGGCGTTCGTAGCGGGTCGCGCTGGGGTCGCGCTTGGGGTCGGCCGAATAGACGCCGTCGACCTGGGTCGCCTTCATCACCGCGTCGGCCGAAAGCTCAGCGGCGCGAAGCACGGCGCCCGTGTCGGTGGTGAAGAAAGGATTGCCGGTTCCACCGGCCAGCACGCAGATGCGTCCCTTTTCCAGGTGATGCAGTGCCGCCTGGCGCGAATAGGGCTGGCAGAGGGCCGGCATGGGGATGGCCGAGAGAGCCCTGGCCGGGTGGCCCTCGGCCTCGATGGCCGCCTCGAGTATCAGCGCGTTCATCACCGTCGCGAGCATGCCGATCGAATCCGCCCGCGCCCGCTCGATCCCCTTGTCGGCGCCTTGCATGCCGCGGAAGAAATTGCCGCCGCCGACCACGACCGCGAGTTCGACGCCGGTCTCGACCGTGCTGGCGAGATCGGCCGCAATCCGCGTCACCGTCGGCATGTGAAGCCCATGCGCATCGGGACCCGTCAGGGCCTCGCCCGACAGCTTGACCACTACGCGCCTGAACATCGGTGTCATCGCCAGGGTCGTCATGGGCTGTCCTTCTCGAGGATTATTTCCGCCGGCAGGCCGGCTTGCAAAAAGAAGGGCGGCATGGAGGTCATGCCGCCCTTCTCGGGACTACATCTCAACCGCGACGCCTCGCCACTTTGGATGGCCCTAGACCATCTTGGCGACTTCGGAGGCGAAGTCCGGCGTCTCCGGCTTGTCGACACCCTCGCCGAGGGCGAAGCGGGCGAAGCCCGTCACCGCCACCGGAGCGCCGACCGTCTTCTCCGCCTCTTTCACGGCCTGTCCCACCGTTTTGGCATTGTCGTGGATATAGCTCTGATCGAGCAGGCTGACCTCCTTGTAATAGGTCTTGAGGCCGCTCTCGACGATCTTCTCGATCACATGTGGCGGCTTGCCGGCGTTCTTCTCGGCCAGCACGGTCTTCTCGCGCGCTACGGCGGTGGGGTCGAGCGAGGCGGCGTCGAGCGCCAGCGGGCTCGACGCCGCGATATGCATGGCGAGCTGCCGCCCCAGCGTCTGCAGGGCCGCCCCGTCGCCAGAGGAGTCGAGTCCGACGACGACGCCGATCTTGCCGAGGCCCTCGGCGATCGGGGCATGGACATAGTGGCCCACAAGCCCCTGCCTGACCTCGATCGCTGCAGCGCGACGCAGCGTCATGTTCTCGCCGATCGTCGCGATGGCATTGGCAATGGCCTCGGAGACGGTGCCGCCGCCCGGATAGGGCGCGGCGGCCAGCGTCTCGACATCGGCACCACGCTCCAGCGCGACGCCGGCGATCGACCGGACGAGCTTCTGGAAATCGCCGTTGCGGGCGACGAAATCGGTCTCCGAATTGACCTCGACCAGCACGCCCTTGCGGCCGGACACGGCAACGGCGACGAGGCCTTCGGCGGCGACGCGGCCGGACTTCTTCGCCGCCTTCGACAGCCCCTTCTTGCGCAGCCAGTCGACGGCCGCCTCGATGTCGCCCGCGACTTCGATCAGGGCGTTCTTGCAGTCCATCATGCCGGCGCCGGTCTTCTCACGAAGATCCTTTACCATGGCAGGAGTGTAGGCAGCCATGCTGGCGTTCCTTAATCAAAGAGCGGGACGCGTCGGCCGAACGAGATTATCGGCGCCCCACGATCCCGACCCAGATGAAACAAGGGTCCCCGGTTCGTGACCCGAGGACCCGTCAAAAGTTCCGACGGGACGGACAACAGTCCGGCGGCGAGGCGCCGTTCCGCCGTCTCAAGGCGCTGTCAGGCGGCCGCGAGAAGCTCGCGGGCCTGAAGAATCCAGCCGTCGCGTTCGATGCGCCCGTTGAGCTTCAGGTCGCGATCGACCTGCGCCGCATCCTCCGGCGTCATGGCGGCGAGCTGCCAGTAGTGGTAGATGCCGGCGTCGTTGATTTTCTGGACGACCTGCGGGCCGATGCCGTGGAGCTTCGACATGTCGTCGGGCGCGCCGCGCGGCGCGCTCAGGAGCTCGAAACGCTCGGCCGGAACCTCGACCTCGGTCAGCGGCTCGAATTCGGCGGTGGCCGGGCTCGCCTCGATCACCTCTTCGATCGGAGCCTCGGCGGCGGCGCCGACGTCGAAGCCGAGCGCTCCTTGCGAGCGCGAGATGCCGTCGATGGCGGCCCGGGCCGCAAGATCGCAATAGAGCAGGATGGCACGGCTGGCGTCGTCGTTGCCGGGGATCGGATAGGTGATGCCGTCGGGATCGCAATTGGTGTCGACGATCGCCGCCACCGGAATGCCGAGGCGCTTCGCCTCCTTGATGGCGAGCTGCTCCTTGTTGGTGTCGATGACGAAGATCAGGTTCGGCACGCCGCCCATGTCCTTGATGCCGCCGAGCGCCTTTTCGAGCTTGTCGCGCTCGCGCGACATCATCAGGCGCTCCTTCTTAGTCATGCCGATGGCGCCCCCATTCAGCGTCTCGTCGACCTTGCGCAGCCGCTGTATCGACGCCGAAATGGTCTTCCAGTTGGTCAGCATACCGCCGAGCCAGCGCGAATTGATGTAATATTGCGCCGACCGCTTGGCCGCGTCGGCGATCGGCTCGGCCGCCTGGCGCTTGGTGCCGACGAACAGCACCCGGCCGCCGTTGGCGACCGTATCGGAAATGACCTGCAGCGCCTTGTGCAGCAGCGGCACGGTCTGGGCGAGGTCGATGATGTGGATATTGTTGCGATTGCCGAAGATGAAGGGTGCCATCTTCGGGTTCCAGCGGTGCGACTGGTGGCCGAAATGGGCGCCCGCCTCGAGGAGGCTGCGCATGGAATAGTCGGGCAGAGCCATAGTGTGGTCGTTCTCCGGTTCAAGCCTCCGCGGACGATCCGGCCGGCAAGGCCTCTTCGCCGCGCCAGCCACCGGAGCGGACCCTTACATCAGGGCCGCCGCAAATCCGCGTGTGGGATGAGGCGGCTTATAATGTCGGCTCCCCATCCGTGCAAGAGGGTGGGCACGGTTGTCTTAAACCTTGTCGCGCCGGCGGCGGGCCGAAATGCCACGGCTGCCGTCCGCATGGGCAATCCCGGCATCGCGTGGTTTCCAGGATCGTTCGGGCGTATTAGAACCGCTGCTTCCGCGCGATGAGCCCGACACGCCCGTGCACGCCCCCAGCGCGCGCCGCAGGTCGTCCTTGCCGAACGGCTCCGGAGGCCTGAATAAAATGACCAATGTGGAGAGCCTCCGGCGGCAGGGCGGCGCGGCGGCCGAGGCCGAGCCTTACCGGCTGGCGCCGCACAACGTCGAGGCAGAGCAGGCGCTGCTCGGCGCGATCCTCGTCAACAACGATGCCTTCGACAGGGTATCGGATTTCCTACAGCCCGGGCATTTCTCGGAAGAGATCCACCGGCGCATCTACGAAGTCGCCTCGTCGCTGATTCGCGGCGGCAAGATCGCCACGCCGATCACGCTCAAGACCTTCCTGGGCGAGCATGACGTGGCCGGCATCACCCTGCCCCAATATCTCGCCCGCCTCGCGGCCGAAGCCACGACCGTGATCAACGCGGCCGACTACGGCCGGATGATCTACGACCTCGCGCTGCGGCGTAGCCTCATCGCCATCGGCGAGGAGGTGGTCAACGTGGCCTACGATTCGCCGGTCGACCATTCGCCGCGCGACCAGATCGAGGAGGCCGAGCGGCGCCTCTACGAGATCGCCGAGACGGGGCGCTCGGAAGGCGGCTTCCAGCGCTTCTCCGACGCGCTGACGACCGCCATCGACGTTGCCGCCAGAGCCTACGAGCGCGACGGCAAGCTCTCCGGCATATCGACCGGCCTGCACGACCTCGACCGCCAGCTCGGCGGCCTGCAGCAGTCGGACCTCGTCGTGCTGGCGGGGCGCCCGGCCATGGGCAAGACCGCGCTCGCCACCAACATCGCCTTCAACATCGCCCGGGCCTATCGGTTCGAGGTGAAACCGGACGGCAGCCACGCGACCACCAACGGCGGCGTCGTCGGCTTCTTCTCGCTCGAAATGTCGGCCGAGCAGCTCGCCACCCGCATCATCGCCGAACAATCCGGCGTCGCCTCCTACCGCATCCGTCGCGGCGACATTTCCGAGGACGACTTCCATTCGATCACCGAAGCGGCGCGCGAGATGCAGACGGTGCCGTTCTACATCGACCAGACCGGCGGCATCTCGATCGCCCAGCTGACCGCCCGCGCCCGGCGTCTCAAGCGGCAGCGCGGCCTCGACGTCCTCGTCGTCGACTATCTGCAGCTCCTGTCCTCCGCCTCCAGGAACCCGCAGGCCAACCGCGTGCAGGAACTGACCGAGATCACGACCGGCCTCAAGGCCCTGGCAAAAGAGCTCTCGGTCCCGATCGTCGCCCTGTCGCAGCTCTCGCGCCAGGTCGAATCGCGCGAGGACAAGCGCCCACAACTGTCCGACTTGCGCGAATCGGGCTCGATCGAGCAGGACGCCGATGTGGTGATGTTCGTCTATCGCGAGGAATATTATCTCAAGAACCGGCAACCCCGCGAAGGCACAGAGGAATTCACTGCCTGGCTGTCCGACATCGAGCGCGCCCATGGCAAGGCGGAGATCATCATCGGCAAGCAGCGCCACGGGCCGACCGGCACGGTGGAACTGCAGTTCGACGCCGAGGTGACGCGCTTCTCGAACCTCGCGCGCGAGGATGCGCTGCCGGTGCATCGATGACCGGGTCCGCGCACGACCGCCACGACGGTCTCGCGGTCCTGACGATCGATCTCGACGCCATCGGCGACAACTGGCGGCGGCTGGCGGCGCGAGCGGCGCCGGCCGAATGCGGCGCGGCGGTCAAGGCCGATGCCTATGGCTGCGGCATCGAGGCGGTGGCGCCGGCGCTCTGGCGTGCCGGCTGCCGCACTTTCTTCGTCGCTCATGTCTCGGAAGGCCGCCGCGCCCGCCAGGCGCTTCGCGGGTGCGGGGCCGAGGCGCGGATCTTCGTGCTCAACGGCTTCCATCCGCAGGCCGCACCCCTCGCCGACTATCTCGAGGCCGACCTCAGCGCCGTCATCGGCTCCTCGGAAGAACTGTCCGCCTGGGAGGCGGCTACAGTAGCCGCCGGTTCACCGGACCGTTTCCGCTGCGCCCTGCATGTCGACACCGGCATGAACCGCCTCGGCTTTCCGGTCGGCGAGGCCCTCGGCCTCGCGGCGGAGAGGCTCGCGGCGGCGCGTGTCGATCTCGTCATGAGCCATCTGGTCTCGGCCGAGGTGCCGGCCGAGCCGGTCAATGCGCGCCAGATCGCCGCCTTCGACGAGCTGCGGCGCGGCCATCTTGGCGCCCTGCCCGCCTCGCTCGCCAATTCCTCCGGCATCTTCCTGCCGCAGCGCCCGCACCACGCGCTCGTCCGCCCGGGCTACGCGCTCTACGGCGGCAATCCCACACCCGGCGCGCCGAACCCGATGCGACCGGTGGTGCGGCTCGACGTCCGCATCCTGCAGCTCCGCCACGTCCCGGTCGGCGCCACCGCGGGCTACAATGCCCGCTGGACCGCGGCGAGGCCGTCGCGCCTCGCCACTCTGGCGCTCGGCTATGCGGACGGCTTGCCGATCGGCGCGAGCGGCCTCGAACGAGATGGCGCGCCGGTCTTCATCGGCGGCCGGCCCTGCCCGATTCTCGGCCGGATCTCGATGGATCTCACCATCGTCGACGTAAGCGATGTACCGGAGGACGAGGTGCGGTCCGGCATGGTGGCGGAGATCCTCGGGGAGTTTTCGGGCATCGACGACCTGGCCCACCACGCCGGGGCGATCGGCTACGAGATCCTGACCAGCCTTGGGCATCGCTACCGCCGCCACTATGTGGGGGACGGTCGCGGCATGTCGGCCGCCGAAGAGATCCGATCACCGGCATGAGCAAGGCGCGTTCGACCTACGTCTGCCAGGCCTGCGGCGCCGTCACCAACCGCTGGCAAGGGAAATGCGACGCCTGCGGCGCCTGGAACTCCATCGTCGAGGAGGCCGCGGCCGCAGGCATCGGCGCCGCCGCCGCCCGCAAGGCGAGCCGCGGCCGGCTGATCGAGTTCCAGGGCCTGGCCGCGACGGGCAGCGAGCCGCCGCGTACCGCGAGCGGACTGGCCGAGCTCGATCGCGTCACCGGCGGCGGCTTCGTGCCGGGTTCGGTGATCCTCATCGGCGGCGAACCCGGCGTCGGCAAGTCGACCCTGCTGATCCAGGCCTGCGCCAGCCTGGCCGCGACAGGCGCGCGCGTCGCCTATGTGTCGGGCGAGGAAGCGGTGGCGCAGGTGCGCCTGCGGGCGGAACGGCTCGGCCTGTCGGGCGCGCCGGTCGAACTCGCGGCTGCCACCAGCATCGAGGACATCACCGCCTCGCTCACCGCCGGACCGCCCTTCAGCCTGGTGGTGATCGATTCGATCCAGACCATGTGGACCGAGACCGTCGAGGCCGCGCCCGGCACGGTGTCCCAGGTCCGAGCGGCGGCGCAGTTCCTCATCCGCTACGCCAAAAGCTCGCAGGCGGCGGTGATCCTCGTCGGCCATGTCACCAAGGACGGGCAGATCGCCGGCCCACGCGTCGTCGAGCACATGGTCGATGCCGTCATGTCCTTCGACGGCGATGCCGGCCACCACTTCCGCATCCTGCGGGCGCTGAAGAACCGCTTCGGGCCGACCGACGAGATCGGCGTCTTCGAGATGACCGGCCGCGGCCTGGCCGAAGTCCCCAATCCTTCCGCCTTCTTCCTGTCGGGCCGCGACGCGACGGCGCCCGGCACCGCCGTCTTCGCCGGCATGGAAGGCACGCGGCCGCTGCTCGTCGAGTTCCAGGCGCTCGTCGCGCCGACGGCGCTCGGCATGCCGCGGCGCGCCGTCGTCGGCTGGGACCAGAACCGCCTCGCCATGGTCATCGCCGTGCTCGAAACCCATGCCGGCGTAAGGCTCGGGTCTCACGACGTCTATCTGAACGTCGCGGGTGGGTTGCGGATCGTCGAACCGGCGGCCGATCTCGCGGCGGCGGCGGCGCTGGTCTCCTCCGTCACCGGCAAGATCCTGCCGAGCGATGCGGTCTTCTTCGGCGAGATCGGCCTCTCGGGCTCGATCCGGCCCGTCGTGCATGCCGGCTCCCGCATGAAGGAGGCGGCGAAACTCGGCTTCGGGACCGCGGTCGCGCCCGCCACAGCGGCGGGAGATCCGGCAGGCCTGTGCCTCGACAGGACGGTCCATATCGTCGATCTCGTCAGCCGTGTCGCGGCACTGCCGGGCGGCAGGCGCCGTCGGGACGAACCCGATGAGGACGGACGAGGCCGCCTCGCGAGGTGACGCCGGGTGGCGCCTTCGATATAAGGCGTTTCGATAGAACGGGTTCGGTGACTCGTGGTGATCATGACAGCAAGTTTGCACGAGGCCTGAACCATGCCGTCCTATCTCGATTTGGGGCTGCTGCTGATCGTCGCAGTGTCCGCGCTGCTATCGATGGTGCGTGGCTTCACGCGCGAGATACTGGCGATCGCCTCCTGGGGTGCGGCGGCGGTGGCGGCCTACTACCTTTACCCCTTCCTCCTGCCCTATGTGACCCCCTATATCGCCAAAGAGACCATCGCCAAGGTCGTGGCGATCGCCGCGGTCTTCTTCCTCACGCTGATCATCGTATCGATCGTGACGGTGAAGCTGTCGGAAGCCATCCTCGACAGCAAGGTCGGCGCCCTCGACCGGACGCTCGGCTTCCTGTTCGGCGCGGCGCGCGGCTTCCTGCTGGGCGTCGTCGCTTTTCTATTCTTCACCTGGCTCGTACAGCCCAGCAAGCAGCCGGAGTGGGTGACGGCGGCCAAATCCAAGCCCCTTCTCGAGGCGACGGGCAATGAAATAAAGGCCCTGCTGCCCGTCAATCCGGAAAACACGTTCCTCAAACATCTCGGGAAGGACAAGACCGAGCCGAGCGAGGACGTGCCGGCCGATTCCGAGAGTCCGCCGGCGAACCCGAACCCCGCCGCGCCTCAGCAGAAGACCGAGGTGACGCCCCGCGCGCCGAACACGCCGGCCGCTCCGCCCGCGGCGACGGACCGCCAGAAGCTCGACAATCTGCTCGGAAAAGGCGGTGGCCAACCCGGCAAGAAACCCTGAGCGACGATTCGCGGCTTCTTTGTGCCCCGTCTTGCGGCTACCATATGATCCCGTTGCGGCGCGGCGGCCTTGCCGGCCGGTTCGCATGAGGACGGCCCATTGAGCGACCTCGACTCCGACAGCCTGCGGGAGAAGTGCGGCGTTTTCGGCATCTTCGGCCATCCCGATGCCGCCGCCATAACGGCGCTGGGACTGCATGCGCTCCAGCACCGCGGCCAGGAAGCGGCAGGTATCGTGGCCTTCGACGGGCGCCAGTTCCATTCCGAGCGCCGGCACGGCCTCGTCGGCGACCATTTCTCCAAGGAATCGACGATGGCGCGGCTCACGGGCGAGGTCGCGGTCGGCCATGTCCGCTACGCCACGACTGGCGAGACGATCCTGCGCAACGTGCAGCCGCTCTTCGCCGAGCTCGACGGCGGCGGCTTCGCGGTGGCCCACAACGGCAATTTCACCAACGGCCTGGCGCTGCGGCGCGCCCTCGTCAAGGACGGCGCCATCTGCCAATCGACCTCCGACACCGAGGTGATCCTCCATCTCGTGGCTCGGTCCCGCAAGCCGCGCTTCATCGAGCGCTTCATCGAGGCGCTGCGCCAGATCGAGGGCGCCTACGCGCTTGTCTGCATGACCAACAAGAAGCTGATCGGCGTGCGCGACCCGCTCGGCATCCGGCCGCTGGTGCTCGGCGAGCTCGACGGCCGCTATATCCTGGCGTCCGAGACCTGCGCGCTCGACATTATTGGGGCGCGTTACGTCCGCGACGTCGAGAACGGCGAGATCGTGCTCATTTCCGAAAGCGGCGTCGAAAGCTTGAAGCCCTTCCCGCCGCAGCCGGCACGGCCCTGCATCTTCGAATATATCTATTTTGCCCGGCCCGACTCCCTGGTGCACGGCCGCTCGGTCTATGCGGTGCGCAAGACTTTCGGGGCGGAACTCGCGGCCGAGAGCCCGGCGGACGCCGATGTCGTGGTCCCCGTGCCCGATTCGGGCGTGCCGGCGGCGCTCGGCTTCGCCCAGGCCTCCGGCATCCCGTTCGAGCTCGGTATCATCCGCAACCATTACGTGGGCCGCACCTTCATCCAGCCGAGCCAGTCGATCCGCGAGCTCGGCGTCCGCATGAAGCACTCGGCCAACCGCGGCGTCGTCGAGGGCAGGCGGATCGTGCTGATCGACGATTCGGTGGTGCGCGGCACGACCTCGGTCAAGATCGTGCAGATGATGCGCGACGCCGGCGCCCGCGAGGTGCATTTCCGCATCGCTTGTCCACCGATCACCCACCCCGACTATTACGGGATCGACACGCCGGAGCGGAACAAGCTCTTGGCAGCGCAGATGGATCTCGAGGGCATGCGGACCTACATGGGCGCCGATTCGCTGGCCTTCCTGTCGGTCGACGGCATCTACCGGGCGATGGGCCATGCCAGGCGCGATCCGGTCCGGCCGCAGTTCACCGACCATTGCTTCACCGGCGACTACCCGACGCGACTGACCGACGTGCTGGCGGAGTCAAATCCCAAGCAATGGTCGATGCTGGCCGAGGCGAGCTGAGCGGGGCGCATTCCATGTCCAATGGTCTCGACGGGCGGCTGGCCCTGGTCACGGGCGCCTCGCGCGGCATCGGCCGCGCCGTGGCGCTCGAACTAGCGCGCGCCGGCGCCCATGTCGTCGCGCTCGCCCGCACCCAGGGCGCCCTCGAGGAACTCGACGACGAGATCCGCAAGGGCGGCGGGGAGGCGACGCTCGTGCCTTGCGACATGATGGATTTCGACGCTCTCGACCGCCTCGGCGCCGCGCTCCACCAGCGCTGGGGCAAGCTCGACATCCTCGTCGCCAATGCCGGCCAGCTGGGCCAGGTGACGCCGTTGAGCCATGCGGATCCGAAGCCGTGGGAGAACGTGCTCGCCGTCAACGTGACGGCCAATTACCGGCTGATCCGCTCGCTCGACGCCTTGCTGCGCCAGTCGGATGCCGGGCGGGTGGTCTTCGTGTCCTCGGGCGCCGGCCACCGCGCCGAGTTCAGGCCCTATTGGGGGCCTTATGCGGTGTCCAAGGCGGCGCTTGACGCCCTGGCTCGAACCTATGCGGCGGAGACCGCAACCACCTCGGCCGTGAAGGTCATGAGCGTCAACCCCGGGCCGTTGCGCACCGCCATGCGGGCCAAGGCCATGCCGGGCGAGGATCCGGAGACGCTCAAGACGCCGGAAGACTTCGCCCCGAAGCTCGTCGCGCTCTGCCGGCCGGATTGGACCGATACCGGCAAGCTCTACGACTTTCCGACCGACAAAGTGCTGAGCTTTCAGGGCCCGGTTTGAAGGCCGCCTTCAGTCCTCGATACGATAGAGCAAGATGTCATCCGAAAACCCGTGCCGACTTTTCGGGATCATGCTCACATCTAGCGCCTTCGGTCGTAAGGGTTGTCGCCTTGCCGCAGCAGGATGCGGATCGGCACGCCGGGAAGCTCGAAGCTCTCGCGCAGGCCGTTGACCAGGAAGCGGCTGTAGGAGGTCGGCAGCGCCGCGAGCTGATTGCCGAACAGGATGAAGGTCGGCGGTCGCGCCTTGGCTTGCGTCATGTAGCGGATCTTGATCCGCCGTCCGCTGACCGCCGGCGGCGGGTTCTGCTCCAGCACCGCGCCGAGCCAGCGGTTGATCCTGGCAGTTGAGATGCGGCGGTTCCAGATCTCGTCGACCCGGACCACCGCCTCCATCAGCTTGTCGATGTTGAACCGGGTCAGGCCCGACAAGGGGACGACCGGCACGCCCCTGACCTGCGGCAGCAGCCGGTCGGCCTCCGCCTTGAGCTCCGAGAGCGTCGAACCCCGCGTCTCGATCAGGTCCCATTTGTTGAGGCCGATGACCATGGCGCGGCCCTCGCGCTCGGTCAAGGAGGCGATGGTCAGGTCCTGCTTCTCGAACGGGATGGTGGCGTCGAGCAGCACGACCACGACCTCGGCGAATTTAACCGCCCGGATGGCGTCGGCCGCCGCCAGCTTCTCGACCTTATCGTCGATCCGGGCGCGCTTGCGCAGACCCGCCGTGTCGAAGACCTTGACCGCCCTGCCCCGCCATTCGGTGTCGAGGCCGATAGCGTCGCGCGTGATGCCCGGCTCGGGACCGGTCAAGAGCCGGTCCTCGCCCAACAAGCTGTTCAGCAGCGTCGACTTGCCGGCATTGGGTCGGCCGACCACGGCGATCCGCAGCGGCTTCGATGCGTCGCGCTCGCTGCCGTCCTCGTCGTCGGCGAACGTCCTCGCCGGAGCCTCGGGATCCTCGCTCGTCCCGATGCGCGCACCGGGCAGATGCGCCACGAGCGCATCGTAGAGATCGATCATGCCCTCGCCGTGCTCGGCCGAAACGGCGATCGGAACTCCGAGCCCGAGATCATAGGCTTCGAGCGCTCCAGCCTCGCCGGCGCGACCCTCCGCCTTGTTGGCGACCACGACGATCGGCTTGCCGGCGCGGCGCACGAGGTCGGCGAAATGCCGGTCGCCGGCCGTGAGGCCGGCCCGGCTGTCGATGACGAAGAGGATGACGTCGGCATCCTCGACCGCGGCCTCGGTCTGCCGGCGCATGCGTCCCACGAGGCTCTGTTCGGTGCCCTCGTCGAGCCCGGCGGTGTCGACCAGCGTGAAGCCGAGGTCCTGCAGTTCGACCTCGCCCTCGCGGCGATCGCGCGTCACGCCGGGCTGGTCGTCGACGAGCGCCAGCTTGCGGCCGACGAGCCGGTTGAACAGCGTCGACTTACCGACATTGGGGCGGCCGATGATTGCGACTGTGCTCATGGTGCCGCGGCGGTCGGCTTCCCGGCGCGCACGAGGGCGAGGTAGAGGCCGGCGCGCTGGCGCTCGTCGGGTGCCGCCGTCGGATCGGCGACGATCATGTCGGCCCAGCGCTTGGCCTGCGTATCGTCACCCTGCTTGAGGGCCGTCACGGCCAGGATCTCGCGCGCCACGTTGCGGAACGGCGCATTGGCATCGGCCAGGGGGTCGAGCCGCCGATGCAGATCGGCCGGCGCGGCCGTGTCGGCCAGCAGCATGGCGGCGCGCAACCGCGCGACATCGCGCCATTCGGCCGCGATACCGGTGTCCTCGGCCAGGACATCGAAGGCTTTGGCGCCCGCTGCCGCATCCCCCTGCCCGGTCTCGCCCGCCGAGCGGAAGCGGGCGAGCAGCCGATAGCCCGCCGGCCCGTCCTTGGCCAAGGCGTCGAGCGCCGCGATCGATCCGGGCCGATCGGTTGTCGCAAGCTGGGTCGCCGCGAAATAGCGTGCACCGGCGGCCTCGTCGCGCTGCTGGCGCTCGTAGAGATAAAGCCGCCAGCCACCGACCCCGACGAGGATGAGGACAAGCACCCCGATGAGTGGGACGCGGTAGCGTAGCAGCAGGCGACGGATCTGATCCTGACGGTAGTCTTCGTCGACCTCGCGAATGAACTCGGACATAGGCTTTCGGCGGCGTTGCAGGTGCGGCCCGAATGCCCGAGCCGACGCCGTCATCCACCCTCCGGCGCCGAAAGGCAATCGTGAATCACACGGTACCCGTCAGTAGAGCCCCCCAGTCCCGCTGCCGACGGCCCGTTCGGCGTCGGCTGGCGCCGCAGGGGCGGCCGCGCGGCTGCCGGAATTGTCGCCGATCACCGAGTAGGAGTCGGGCGGCGCGGTTCCCGGCTTAAAGGCTTCGAGGATGGATCCCGTCCCGGTGCCGCGCATGCCGGTCCTGTAATCGACCGAGATCAGCTTGATGCCCGGCGGCACGCGAAACGGCACGTCGGGCTTGTCCTTCAGCGCCATCTTCATGAAGTCGCGGAATACCGGCGCCGCATATTGAGCCGCGTAAGCCGTCGCGCCGAGCGAGCGCGGCTGATCGTAGCCGAGATAGAGCCCGACCGTGAGATCGGCCGAATAGCCGACGAACCATACGTCCTTGGCGTCGTTTGTCGTGCCGGTCTTGCCAGCCAGATGCCGGTTGAGCTCCTTGACGGCCTGGCCGGTGCCGCGGGTAATCACACCTTCCAGGATCGAGGTGATCTGGTAGGCGGTCAGCGGATCGAGCACCTGCTCGCGCTTGTCGACGAGCTTGGGCTCGGCCTGGTCGGGGGACCATGTGTCCGAGTCGCACCCTTCGCAGATGCGCTCGTCGTGCCGGTAGATCGTATGGCCCCAACGGTCCTGGATCCGGTCGATCAGCGTCGGCTTGATGCGCTTGCCGCCGTTGGCCAGCATCGAATAGGCCGTCACCATGCGCAGCACCGTCGTCTCGCCCGCGCCGAGCGACATGGAGAGGACCGGCAGCATGTCGTCGTAGATGCCGAAGCGCTTGGCATATTCGACGATCAGCGGCATGCCGATGTCCTTGGCGAGCCGCACCGTCATCAGGTTGCGCGAATGCTCGACGCCGTAGCGCAGCGTATGCGGTCCCGAGCCTTCGTTGTCGTCGTTGACGGGGCGCCAGATGCCCAAGCCCGGCCCCTGGTCGATCTCGATCGGCGCATCGAGCACGACCGAGGACGGGGTATAGCCGTTGTCGAGCGCCGTGGCATAGACGAAAGGCTTGAAGGACGAGCCCGGCTGGCGCAGCGCCTGGGTGGCGCGGTTGAACTCGGACTGGTCGAACGAGAAGCCGCCGACCATGGCGAAGACCCGCCCCGTATAGGGATCCATGGCAACGAGCGCGCCGGAGATGTCGGGCACCTGTTGTAGCCGGTACTGGCCCGGCTTGCCGTCCATCGGCTCGACATAGACGACGTCGCCCGGTGACAGGAAGGTGCGCAGCGAACGCTTGCCGGTCCAGCGGGCGCCCTCGAGCGTCAGCTGGGCGGTCGCGCGCTCCGCGCTGACTTCGCCGGTCTTGTCGCGGCCGGGCTGCAGGCCCAGGCGGGCCGTGGTGTCGCCGCTTTCGAGGACGACGGCGAGCCGCCAGGGGCTGACATCCTTGAGCGCCGGGATCTCGGCCAGCGGCGGACCCCAGTCGCCGCCGAGCTCGATGTGGCGGATGGCGCCGCGCCAGCCATGCGCCTCGTCATAGCGTGTCAGGCCGTCGACCAAAGCCTTGCGGGCCATGACCTGCATCTGGGGATCGAGCGTCGTGCGGACCGAAAGGCCGCCCTCGTAGAGCTTCTTCTCGCCGTAGCGTTCGGAGAGCTCGCGCCGAACCTCCTCGGCGAAATAGCCGGCCGCATAGGTGTCGGACGGGAGGACGGGCGGATTGACTCCTAGCGGCGCCGCCTTGGCCTTTTCGCCATCCGGCTTGGAGACGTAGCCGTTCTCGACCATACGGTCGATCACCCAGTTGCGCCGCTCGACGGCCGCGCCATGCTTGAGGAACGGCTGGTAGTTGTTCGGCCCTTTGGGTAGAGCCGCCAGATAGGCCGCCTCGGAGATCGTCAGCTCGTTGACCGACTTGTTGAAATAGTCGAGCGCCGCGGCCGCGACGCCGTAATTGCCGAGGCCGAGATAGATCTCGTTGAGGTAGAGTTCGAGGATCTTCTCCTTCGAATAGGCGCCCTCGATGCGGAAGGCGAGAAGCGCCTCGCGGATCTTGCGAGCGAAGGTCCGCTCGTTGGTCAGCAGGAAGTTCTTGGCGACCTGCTGGGTGATGGTGGAGGCGCCCTGCACGCGCTTGTTGCCGACGACGAGCACCTTGAGGGCACGCAGCACGCCCTCGGGGTCGACGCCGTCGTGGGTGTAGAAATTCTTGTCCTCGGCGGAGATGAAGG
Source organism: Lichenihabitans sp. (assembly GCA_965277115.1). Taxonomy (GTDB): domain Bacteria; phylum Pseudomonadota; class Alphaproteobacteria; order Rhizobiales; family Beijerinckiaceae; genus Lichenihabitans. Next base: position 525,421 of record CBDIBY010000011.1, read on the forward strand.
CTTCCTTGAGGAGCGGCGGGATGGCGGTCGACGGCAGGTAGAGGCGCCGCTCGCGCGCATATTCGGCAAGCAGGCTGCCGTCGCCGGCATGGACGCGTGTCATGACCGGCGGCTCGTAGTTCCGCAATTGCGTATAGTCCGGCAGGTCCTGCTGGTACTTCCAGATGGTGAACCCGGCCACGGCGGCCCCCACCACGAAGATCAGCGCGCCGGTGGCAAACAGGAAACCGAAAAACCGGGCGATATGCCGCATCAAGAGGCCCCTGGAAGAATAACGCGGACTGCGGACGCGGAGGCCCTTGGGACGCCCCGTCACCACCGACGAGAAGCCGTGCCGATGCGTAGAAGCTGCGGCGCTTTTATGGTGTCAATACGGCCACCGGGCCCCTCGCCCGAAGATCGGGACGGAGCTCCCGGCTTCTCTTACGGGTGTGGCTGGGCCGACACAATTTTGTCGGCCGTGGCGTCCGTCCCGACCGCGGCGGGCGCCTGCCGCGGCCCGAAGAAACTGTCGATCGATGCCATCACCGATGCGGTGGCCTTGTCGCGCCACTCGGGCGAGGTCAGCATCCTGGCGTCCGTCCGGCTCGACAGGTAGCCGAGTTCGAGCAGCACCGAGGGCACGTCGGGCGCCTGCAGCACCCTGAAGCCGGCTGCGCGTTCCGGGTTCTTGTTGAGGTGGGCGATCTTCTCCCAATAGCCGACGAGCGTGCGCTGGAAGAGATGCGCATAGGTGCGCGTCTCCCTGCGGGTCAGGTCGAACAGGATGTCGTTCACGCCCCGGCTGTCGGGCGCCGCCTCGAGCCCCGCCACTTCGTCGGCGCGATTTTCTTTCGCGGCGACACGCGCCGCTTCGGCATCGGAGGCGCGATCGGAGGCGATATAAACCGTCGCCCCCGCGACGCCCGGGTCGGACAGCGTGTCGGCATGCACCGAGATGAACAGCGCCGCGCCTGCATCCCGGGCGATCTTCACGCGCTGGCCGAGCGAAACGAAACTGTCGTCGCTCCGGGTCATCACCACGCGATAGCGACCGCCAGCCGTGAGCTTGGCCGCGAGCGCCCTGGCAAAGTCGAAGACGACGAATTTCTCCGGAATTCCATCGACACCGCTGGCGCCCGGGTCGACACCGCCGTGACCCGGATCGATCACCACGACCGGCTTGGCGTCGGGCTTCGGGACGGCGCTCTCGTCGGATACCGGGGCCGCCGGCGGCGGCTCGCGCCGCACCGCGGCCCGAAAGCTCGCGCGGTCAGTCCGGGCGAGGTCGATGACGAGGCGCGAGGGGTCACCTCCCGCGATCGGCTCGACCACTGCCTTGCGCAGGCTCGCCGGGCCGCCGAGGTCGATGACGATGCGGGACTTGCCGGGGGCGAAGAGCCCGAAGCGGAATGCCTTGATCAGCCCGACGCCTTTCGGCGGCAGGCGGGCCGTTCCGGGATCGATCTGGAAATTGACCTCCGGAAGGTCGACGACAACCCGGTCCGGCCGGTCGAGCACGAAGGCCCTGATCGGCACGGTGCGGCTCAAGTCGACGGACAGTCGGGTGACGCCGGCGCTCTGAGTGGCGCGCGCGGCGACCGCCACCGGGGCATTGCCGCCCTCGCCGACGTTCAGAAGGGCGGCCTCGGGCGGCAGGACCGCCGGTCCGGCGGCCGGCCGCGCCGCCGCGCACTGCACCCCGCCGAGGCTTAGCCCGAGAATCAGCACCACCTGCCCGAGCCGCCAGATCGCGCGCGAGAGCGTAGACGAACCTCGAAGTGGCTCATGAGTCATGCGCGAATCCGATCGCTCGACCGCGTCTCGACGCGCACGAAGGATGCATAGCGATAGGCCCGATGAGGTTAACCGTTTGTAACCTATCGACTTCGGACACAGCGGGCTGTGACGCAGATGCGACAGGTCACACGAAACTTGCCAAGAGGAGTCCGAAAACGTTATGCATTGAAGGTCTCCGTCCGGATGCGCACTTTTAGCATCCGGCGTTCTGGCGCCGCCGGCCTGCCTGCCTGCCTTCGCGTCCGGCTCTCTCATCGAGACCGGACAGCTGCAAACCGTGATTTCGACGGTAGGGTGGGATCGAAACGGCCTCCGCGACGCCTGGGCTGCATCCGGAAGGTTGACGACGCGGCCGTCTCGCACGGCCCGCGAAGGGAAGTTTTCAGGTATGGTTAGCCCTTTTCAGGGTTCTCGAATCTTCAGCGCGGTCAGCGAGCTCCGATCCCGGTCGGAACCGAACGCCATCGCGCTTTCGTCGGACCTGCGCGGCACGTCGTGTCGCGCACCGTCCAGAATCACTGGATCGTCGGCGCGTGGGGCCGCCGTCCAGCCTTATTCGTCGGGCCGCCAGGCGCATGTCGCGCCTCCGCTCGACCGCAGCTCACCCCCGTCATCTCCCGCGCGCTCCGCTCCGCCTCGCGGCCGGCATCCTCGGCGACGAACCGAGAACCCGCAGGCCGCCGTCGGCCCGGACGCGCCACAGCTTCAGCAGAGTCTCTTATGTCCACCAGCAAAATGCTCATCGATGCCTCCCACCCGGAGGAAACCCGGGTGGTGGTCCTAAAGGGTCACCGGGTCGAGGAATTCGATTTCGAATCGGCGAACAAGCGGCAGCTTCGCGGCAACATCTACCTGGCCAAGGTGACGCGCGTCGAGCCGTCGCTGCAGGCCGCCTTCATCGATTACGGCGGCAACCGACACGGTTTCCTGGCCTTTTCGGAAATTCACCCCGACTATTACCAGATCCCCCATGCCGACCGGCAGGCGCTGCTCGAGGAAGAGGCGCGCGCCCACCACGAGGAGGACGACGAGGCGCGCGGCAACGGCGCCGGTCACCGGCGCAGCCGCCGCCATCGGCGGGACGGCAGCGAACGCGCGGCCGACCGGCGCGATCCTGCGGAGGACAGCGTTTCGGAGGCCATCGCGGACGAAGCGCTCGCCGAGGATCCGGCAATCGCCTGGGATCAGGGCCAGGTCGAATTCGACGGGGGGAACGACGAGACGCTCGAAGCCGGCCGTGACATCGAGGGCGAGGGCGCGTCGCGCGGGCCTCTTGCTTCAGCGGCAGATCCGAGCGAGGCGGCACGACCCCACGCGAGCTTGGATGACGGGGACTCCGAAGGCGCATCCTCGCCGATTGCGGAAGCTACGGCGGATCGTGCCGAACCGGATGCACCCGCTGCGGTCGGGGAGACTGCGGACCCGATAGACGCCTCCGCGAATGAGGCCGAGAGTGGCGACGCGTCGGATCCGGCCATCGCGGCGCGACTCGAAGGCGGCAGCGACAGCCCGCTCGATCCGCCCTCGGCCCGGACGCCGGAGGAAGGCCAGGGTGAGGACGACGGCGAGGAGGAGGTTGTCGAGCAGATCGGCGGCGATGCTTTCGAGGAATCCGCGCAGCGGCCCTCCCGCCCACGCCGTCATTACAAGATCCAGGAGGTGATCAAGCGCCGGCAGATCCTGCTGGTCCAGGTCGTCAAGGAGGAGCGCGGCAACAAGGGCGCTGCGCTGACCACCTATCTGTCGCTCGCCGGCCGTTATTCGGTGCTGATGCCCAATACGGCACGCGGCGGCGGCATCTCCCGCAAGATCACCGATGCGGATGATCGCAAGCGGCTGAAGGCCATCGCGCAGGACCTCGACGTGCCCGAGGGCATGGGCATCATCCTGCGCACCGCTGGGGCCGCCCGCAGCCAGGTCGAAGTCAATCGCGACTTCGAATACCTGCTACGCATGTGGGAAAGCGTACGGGAGCTGACGCTGAAATCGACCGCCCCGACGCTGGTTTACGAGGAAGGATCGCTGGTCAAGCGCGCCATCCGTGACCTCTACACCCGCGACGTCGAAGACGTCATCGTCTCGGGCGAGGACGGCTTCCGCGAGGCGCGCGATTTCATGCGCATGCTGATCCCGACCGCAACGAAGAACGTCCAGCTCTACCGGGACGCGCAGCCGATCTTCGCCAAGGCCGGCGTCGAAGCCCAGCTCGACGCCATGTTCTCGAACCATGTGACGCTGCGCTCGGGCGGCTACATCGTCATCAACCAGACCGAGGCGCTCGTCGCCATCGACGTCAATTCCGGCCGCTCGACGCGCGAGCACAATATCGAAGACACGGCGATCCGGACCAATCTCGAAGCCGCCGACGAAGTGGCGCGCCAGCTCCGCCTGCGCGACCTTGCCGGCCTCATCGTCGTCGATTTCATCGACATGGAGGAGGGCCGCAACAACCGCGCGGTCGAGCGCCGTATCAAGGAAGCGCTCAAGAACGACCGGGCCAGGATCCAGATCGGCCGGATCTCGCATTTCGGCCTGCTGGAAATGTCGCGCCAGCGCATCCGCACCGGCGTGCTCGAAGGCTCGACCGTGATCTGCCCGCATTGCGCCGGCTCCGGCACGATCCGGTCCATCGCCTCGATCGCGCTGCATGTGCTGCGCCTCGTCGAAGACGCCCTGATCAAGGACCCGTCGCACGACCTCATCGTGCGGACGCGGACCGAGGTCGCGCTCTATATCCTCAATCAGAAGCGCGCCAAGCTGAACGATCTCGAAACGCGCTTCGGCGTCACACTGACGGTGGCTGTCGACGCGTCGCTCACCGGCATGATCTACCATGCGATCGAACGCGGCGAGCCGGCGATCCCCGCGATTGCGCAGATCCGCCAGAACCTGGTGCGGGTCGACAGCGTGGCGCCGCTCTTCGATGACCCTGGAAGCGACCTCGTCGACGAGGAGGAGGCGGACGAAAGCGAGGAGGCCGAGGACGATGGCATCCCCCGCGAGCGCGACAGCGCGCAGGCGGAGGGCGGCCCTGACGGCGTTCGCCGCAAACGGCGCCGCCGACGGCGGCGTGGCCGCGACCGGGACACGAATGGCGACACTCCGGCGGACGGATCGCAGCCGGCGGACGATGCCCTCGCCACCATGGCGCGCATCGGCGGGGACTTCCCGGTGCAACCGCCCGCGGAGGATCGGGCCGAGCCGGCCGACGAATTCGGGTTATCCGGCGCCGCTGGCGTCGAGGCGGTGGACGCCGGCCTCGTCTCCGACGACATCGAAGCGTCGGCTCTTCCGGCCGAGCAGCTCGAAGCGCCCGAACCGACGCGGCGCCGTCGCTCGCGCCGCGCCGCCAAGGCATCCGACGATACGACCATGATCGCCAAGACGTCGGCCGCCGGCGATGAGGTCGGCGGGGCCGAGGACGGCGCCCCTGCGCCCAAGCGCCGCCGCCGGAGCCGGGCCGCGAGCGCGGCGGCGGAAAGCCCCGCGGAACACCTGCTGGCGACCGTGCCGCCGTCAGCCGACCGCGACGTCGGTGCGGACACGGTCGAGCATCACCCGCCCGAGACCGAGCCGGAGACGGCCGAAGCGTCGGCTCCGCGACCGGGCGTCGCCGCGGAGCCGGCATCGTCTCAGCATCAGGCCGATCTGCCGGGTCTCGAAACCGTTGCGGGCGAGCCGTCGGCGCCGATCGAAGAGGCCGCCCCGCCGATCCGTGAGGAGGGTCCGCCACAGCCGAAGCGGTCCGGTTGGTGGCAGCGGGCCAAGGCAACATTCGGTAGCTGAGCACCAAGGAGCGGGCAGCCGGCGTCATGGAAACGCCGCAAGCCCGCCCCATTGAACGCGACCGAACGACATAAGCGGCGCCCCGAGGCCGCCGGGAGATCTCAATGCTTCAAGCGCGCAGACCCAGACTAGCCGCGGCTTTTGTCCTGGCCTTCGTCGGCCTGATCCTCACGGGGCTCGGCGCCGTGGGCCCTGCGCGGGCGGCCGAATTCACCGACAGCCAAAAAACCGAGATGGGCAGCGTCATCCGCGACTATCTCCTGAAAAACCCGGAGGTGCTGCAGGAGGCGATGAGCGAACTCGATCGGCGGCAGAAGGCCGAGGAGGTCACCCACCGGGAACAGCTGATCGGGCAGAATGCCGACGAGCTGTTTCACGCCCCGAACGGCGTGGTCATCGGCAATCCGGATGGCAAGGTCACGCTCGTCGAGTTCTTCGACTACAATTGCGGATACTGCCGCCGGACGCTCGTCGACATCGCCAAGCTGATGAAGACGGAGCCTGAGTTGCGCATCGTCCTCAAGGACTTCCCCGTCCTCGGCCCGGGATCGGTCGAGGCGGCCCAGATCGCCGGTGCAGTGAGCAGGCAGCTCCACGGCGATGCCTTCTGGCAGTTCCACAGCAAGCTGCTCGGCACGCACGGCCCGGTCGCCAAAGCACAGGCTCTGGCGGCCGCCAAGGACAGTGGCGTCGACATGGACCGGATGATGAAGGATGCGAGCACCCCTGCCGTGATGGCCAACCTGCAGCAGACGATGCAGCTCGCCGATACCCTCAACCTCACCGGAACGCCTTCGTTCGTTGTTGGCCAGGATGTCGTGGTCGGGGCGATCGGCTATGACGGACTCAAGGACCGGATAGACAACGTGCTGAAATGCGGTAAGGCGATGTGCTCCTGAACGGGGTACCGCGGTCGTCGGCCCCGTGGGCCATCATCGCAGGATCGCGGGCGGCGCGCGGCGCTTGCGACCTCTCGAACGGGCATCAATCGCCGTGTTGCGGTCGCTAGAGCAGTTCCATGCTGGAGCAGGTCGGCGACAGTTGAACGTGCTTCAGGCGTTGCTCGTCTCCTCATTCTCTTGAGCGGTCACCAGAAAGTCCCATGCCCACACTCAGAAGCGGCTTGCGGTCGCGGACCAGGACTCCCAAGCCGGGCGTTGTCGGCGCCGCCAAGCCGGCCATCGATGCCGATCTCATCCGGCAACTGGCGCAACTGATCAGCGACAGCGACCTGGCCGAGCTGGAAATCGAGAAGGGGGACCTGCGGATCAAGCTGGTCAGGCAAGGGAACGGCCCGGCCGCGGTGCCGATGATGGGGCCGGGCATGGTGATCCAGCCGCAAAACATGCCGCAACCCTATGCGGCAGTCGTGCCGGCGATCGAAGACAATCCGGGAACCGTCAAATCGCCCATGGTCGGCACCGTCTACCGTCGGGCCAATCCGGACTCCAAGCCCTTCATAGAACTCGGTGCCGCGGTCAAGGCCGGCGACAAGATTTTGCTCGTCGAGGCGATGAAGACTTTCAACGAGATCGTCGCTCCGCGGGCCGGAACCGTCACCTCCATCCTGGTCGAAGACGGCCAGCCGGTCGAATATGGCGAGCCGCTGTTCGTCATCGAATGAGATCTCTGCGCAGCCGACCGCCGGAGCAAGGGGCGCCATGTTCGACAAGATCCTGATCGCCAACCGCGGCGAGATCGCCCTGAGGGTGCTGCGCGCCGCCAAGGAGCTCGGCGTGGCGACCGTCGCGGTCCACTCGACCGCCGATTCCGAGGCCATGCATGTCAAGCTGGCGGACGAGAGCGTGTGCATCGGGCCGCCGCCGGCGCGCGCCAGCTATCTCAACATCCCGGCGCTGCTGTCGGCCTGCGAGATCACCGGCGCCGACGCGATCCATCCGGGATACGGCTTCCTGTCCGAGAACGCGCGGTTCGCCGAGATCCTCGAAGATCATGACATCACCTTCATCGGCCCGAAGGCCGAGCATATCCGCATGATGGGCGACAAGATCGCCGCCAAGCGGACGGCCAAGGAGCTCGGCATCCCTTGCGTTCCCGGCTCCGAGGGCGGCGTCACCGACGACGCCGAGGCGGTCCGCGTCGCGAGCGACATCGGCTTTCCGGTGCTGATCAAGGCGGCGGCCGGCGGTGGCGGCCGCGGCATGAAGCTCGCCCGCACCGCGGACGACCTTTCCGATGCGCTCGCCACTGCGCGGGCGGAAGCCAAGGCCGCCTTCGATGACGATGCCGTCTATATCGAGAAATATCTCGAGAAGCCGCGGCACATCGAGATCCAGGTGCTCGGCGACGGCCGCGGCAATGCCATCCATCTCGGCGAGCGCGACTGCTCGCTGCAGCGCCGTCACCAGAAGGTCTGGGAGGAAGGTCCGTCCCCCGCGCTCAATCCGACCCAGCGCGCCGAGATCGGCGAGACCGTGGCCGCGGCCATGCGCAAGCTGAGCTATCTCGGCGTCGGCACCGTCGAATTCCTCTACGAGGACGGACGGTTCTACTTCATCGAGATGAACACGCGCATCCAGGTCGAGCATCCGGTCACCGAGATGATCACCGGCATCGATCTCGTCAACGAACAGATCAAGATCGCGGCGGGCTCGCCGCTCAGCTTGACGCAGGCCGACGTGCGCTTCTCGGGCCATGCCATCGAGTGCCGGGTCAACGCCGAGGATCCGGTGACGTTCCGGCCGTCCCCGGGGCGGATCAGCTATTACCACCCGCCGGGGGGACTCGGGGTGAGGGTCGACAGCGCCGCCTACCAGGGTTACGTCATCCCGCCGACCTATGATTCTCTCGTCGGCAAGCTCGTGGTGCATGGCCGGACCCGGACCGAGGCGCTGATGCGCCTGAGGCGGGCCCTCGACGAATTCATCGTCGACGGCATCGACACGACCCTGCCGCTATTCCGCAGCCTGGTGCGCAACGCCGAGGTGCAGAACGGGCTCTACGACATCCATTGGCTCGAAACTTATCTGGCCGGCCAGCCGGTTCACGACAGGACTTGAGACGGCTCAAACTGTTGGCAGGCGATCCTTGAGCCGCAGCAGCGCGATCTTCTCGATCTCGCCGAGCGCGTGGTCGAACTCGAGATCTGGCTCGAGATGCAGCCGGTGCTCGAAAGCCTCGGCGATCTCGGCCTTGCCGAGGCCTTTGACCGCGATGACGAAGGGAAAGCCGAATTTCTCGCGATAGGCGTCGTTGAGCGCCGTGAAGCGCTTGAGTTCGCCGGGTGTGAGTTGATCGAGACCGGCGCCGGCCTGTTCGCCGGCCGAATCGGCGCCGAGCACCCCGGCCTGGGCCAGGCGACCGGCGAGGTCCGGATGAACGCGGATCAGCGCCATCTGCTCTGCCCGGCTTGTCGCGCGCATGGCGCGGCACAACGCGCGGTGCAGCCCCTCGGCCGTATCCGCGCCGGACCCCAGGCCCGCCGCATGGGCGCGTTCGGCGATCTGCGGGCTGTGCTCGAAGATGCCGCCGAAGACTTCGACGAAGAGGGCGCCCCCCATGCGGCTCGGGCGGTAGCCGCCTTGCGGCGGATGGTGCTCGATCCAGTGGCGCGCGATGTCGATGCGCCGCGCCACCCAGACCCTGTCGTGGCCGGCCACATAGTCGAGGAAACGGGCCAGCGCCGCCGCCCGGCCAGGCCGCCCGACGAGCCGGCAATGTAACCCGACGGACATCATCTTGGGGGCGGTCTCGCCCTCGGCATAAAGCGTGTCGAACGAATCCTTGAGATAGGCGAAGAATTGATCGCCCGCATTGAACCCCTGCAGGGTGGCAAAGCGCATGTCGTTGGCGTCGAGCGTATAGGGCACGACCAGCTGCGGACCGTGCGCGCCACTCATCCAGTAGGGCAGATCGTCGGCGTAAGCATCCGCAAGGTAGAGGAAACCTCCCTCCTCCGCGCCTAGGTTCAGCGTATTGACCGAGCTGCGGCCCTGGTAGAAGCCGAGCGGTCGCTCGCCGGTAAGCGCGGTCTGCAGCCGGATGGCCTCCGCGAGGTGGGCGCGCTCCTCGTCGGCCGGAAAGTCTTTGTAGTCGATCCATTTCAGCCCATGGGTGGCGATCTCCCATCCGGCCTCCTGCATCGAGGCGGCGATGCCGGGATAACGCTGCAGCGCGGAGGCGACCGCATAGACCGTGACGGGCATGCGTCGTGTCGTGAACATCCTGTGCAGTCGCCAGTAGCCGGCGCGCGAGCCGTATTCGTAGATCGATTCCATGTTCGGGTGCCGCTGCCCGGGCCAAGGCTGCGCCCCGATGATCTCGGACAGGAAGGCCTCGGAGGCCGCGTCGCCGTGCAGGATGTTGTTCTCGCCACCCTCCTCGTAATTGATCACGAACTGCACCGCGATGCGGGCGCCGTCCGGCCACGCCGCATGAGGCGGCTCGGCCCCGTAGCCGATCATGTCGCGCGGATAGGTCTCGGTCATGTGGTCAGGATCCCCGATAGGTCGAATAGCCGAAGGGCAAGAAGATGAGCGGGATGTGATAAGCTTGGTCGGCGACGAGCGACTTTGTGCCGGGTCTGGTCCGGCGGTCGCCGGCCATGATAGTGGATTCGAGCCTCGCGGGAAGCCGCTGGCCCGACAAGAACGGGGCCGATGGATCCGATCCTGGCCGAATCGGGCTCCCTCTTAGTGCGCTGGAATCCATGTGATCACCGGCCGCTTCACGATTCCATGGCTGGGGTCGGGATTTACGTTGATCTTCAGGGCACGGCGCCGCACACAGGTCGGCATGGGGAGTCGAGGCGCCAGGGGCGAATGAGGGACGTCATCGGTAAACTCGCGCTGCGACGCGCCAAGGCGGCGGCGGGCGGCGGCGAAGCGCGCATCGCGGCCCAGCACGCCAAGGGCAAGCTCACGGCACGCGAGCGCATCGAGCTTCTGCTCGATGCGCGGTCGTTCGAGGAATTCGACACTTTCGTCGAGCATCGCTCGACCGAATTCGGCATGGCCGAACGCAAGATCCCGGGAGATGGCGTCGTCACCGGTTGGGGCACGATCAACGGCCGCGCCGTCTTCGTCTTCTCCAAGGATTTCACCGTCTTCGGCGGCTCGCTCAGCGAGACCCATGCGGGCAAGATCACCAAGATCCAGGACATGGCGCTGAAGATGCGGGTGCCGATCATCGGCCTCTTCGATGCGGGCGGCGCGCGTATCCAGGAGGGCGTGGCGGCGCTCGGCGGCTATGGCGAGGTGTTCCGCCGCAACGTCGAGGCGTCAGGCGTCATCCCGCAAATCTCGGTCATCATGGGGCCTTGCGCCGGCGGCGACGTCTATTCGCCGGCCATAACCGATTTCATCGTGATGGTGCGCGACACGAGCTACATGTTCGTGACCGGACCCGACGTCGTGAAGACCGTGACCAACGAAAGCGTCTCGGCCGAGGACCTCGGCGGCGCCCGCGTCCACACGACGAAATCCTCGATCGCCGACATGGCCTTCGACAACGATGTCGAGGCGCTGCTGCAGGTGCGGCGCCTCGTCGATTTCCTGCCGTCGAACAACCAGGCCGGGCCGCCGGAATGGCCGAGCTTCGACGACGTCGAGCGGCGCGACGACAGCCTCGACACGCTGGTCCCGGACAGCCCCAACAAGCCCTACGACATGGCGGAACTGGTCGCCAAGGTGGTCGACGAGGGCGACGTCTTCGAGATCCAAGGCGCCTTCGCTCGCAACATCATGACGGCCTTCGGCCGCATCGGCGGCCGAACTGTCGGCATCGTGGCGAACCAGCCCATGGTGCTGGCGGGCGTGCTCGACAGCGACGCCTCGCGCAAGGCGGCCCGCTTCGTGCGCTTCTGCGACGCGTTCGAGATCCCCATCCTCACCTTCGTCGACGTGCCTGGGTTTTTGCCCGGCACCGCGCAGGAACAGGGCGGCCTCATCAAGCATGGCGCCAAGCTGCTCTTCGCCTATTCGCAATGCACCGTGCCGCTGGTCACCGTCATCACCCGCAAGGCCTTCGGCGGCGCCTACGACGTGATGGCCTCGAAACATGTCGGCGCCGACGTCAACTATGCCTGGCCGAGCGCGCAGATCGCCGTGATGGGCGCCAAGGGCGCGGTCGAGATCATTTTCAGGCAGGACATCGGCGACGCGGAGAAGATCGCGGAGCGCACGCGTGAATACGAGGAGCGTTTCCTGTCGCCTTTCGTCGCGGCCGAGCGCGGCTATATCGACGAGGTGATCATGCCGCATGGCACGCGGCGGCGCGTCGCCCGCGCCCTGGCTGTGCTGCGCACCAAGCAGGCCGAGCGGCCCTGGCGCAAGCACGACAATATTCCGTTGTGAGGCCATGAGATCTTGAAACCCTCAGTCGCCGATGATCGGACGGTATAGAAACAGGCCCAATCTCGTGTGAGCACCTTCGCCCCAAGTTCGGCGATCAACGGCAGGATGGCGACCATCGCGGCCATATTGAATCGCGCGGAGCGGATCAAGCAGTGGGAAGCCACGGCGAACGAGACCCAAAGCTCAATGGGCCAGACCGACTTGTACACCAGCACCGCGATGAATTCCCCGGTCGCACCTTCGATCCGCCAGTCGCTCACGGCCATGGCGATTTCATGCAGCGCGATGATCCCGCCTAGAATTGTTCATCGCCGCGACGAGCAGCCGAAACAGAGTTTGTGCCCGTCCATGGTGCCGATGACTGAAGTTAGCCATGACGTGAGGCACTTCTCGTTTTAGACTCCGCACTTGGGGTGGGAGCGGCTCAGCTCGACGAAGGCTCCGCCCGAGTCGCAATGGCCGAGAGTTCTTCCGCAAGTGTCTCCCCCTGGACGTGGAGGTCATATTTCGCCTGCATATTGAGGAACCATTGCGGATCGACGCCGAAATATTTTCCGAGCCGCAAGGCTATGTTGGCGGAAATGGCTTGTCGGCCTCGGCAAATCTCGTTGATTCGGCTCCGTGGGACATGGATGGCCTTGGCCAGCGCGTAAGCCGACAGGTGCATGGGTTCGAGAAACTCCTCTCGGAGGAGGGCACCGGGATGCGGCATGGCAAAGTCGCGTGGCATCGGCATACCCTAGTGATCGTCCACAAACTCAACATCGTAGACGCCGTCACCCGTCCACACGAAGCAGATGCGCCACTGGTCGTTCACGCGGATCGAGTGCTGGCCGGCTCGCTCGCCGGCAAGAGCTTCGAGACGGTTGCCGGGCGGCACGCGCAGGTCGTCCAGCCGTATAGCCGTGTCTAGCAGGAACAGCTTATTGACCGCTCGCCGCAACACTTCGGACAGTGCGCCCCTAATGGCTATACCCTCTGCGAGAGCTTCCGTCCGCTTATCCTTGAAACTCCTGATCATTGAGAAGCGTACTAAATTGTAGTACGTTCATCAAGACCTTTGGAAACATCGCTCTCGGGTGGGCAGATCGACACGCAGCGAGAGGTTGCGGTTTGATGATTTAAGTTGCAACGCGTGCGCGCCATCTCGCGATCTCGAACAAACGCTTGAGTGACGTGCGCTTCATGGCATGGCACATGGATCCATCGATTTGAGGTCGCCAGCATTGTTCTCCAAGATTCTCATCGCCAACCGCGGCGAGATCGCCTGCCGCATCATCAAGACCGCAGGGCGGATGGGCATCGCGACAGTGGCGGTCTTCTCGGAGGCTGACCGCGAAGCGCTCCATGTGCGCCTGGCCGACGAGGCAGTGGCCATCGGTCCGGCCCCAGCGGCAGAGTCCTATCTCGTCATCGAGCGAATCGTGGAGGCCTGTCGCAGGACGGGGGCCGAGGCGGTCCATCCGGGCTACGGTTTCCTGTCGGAACGCACCGCCTTCGCCGAAGCCCTGGCAGCCGCCGGGATCGCCTTCATCGGCCCCAACGCCCATGCCATTGCGGCGATGGGAGACAAGATCGAATCGAAGCGCTTCGCACAAGGAGCCGGTGTCTCGACCGTGCCGGGCAACCTTGACGTCATCCGCGACGCCGCCCATGCGGCCGAGATCGCCGGCGAGATCGGCTATCCGGTGATGATCAAGGCCTCGGCCGGCGGCGGCGGCAAGGGCATGCGCATCGCCCATTCCTCCGCCGAGGTCGAGGAAGGATTCTCCCGCGCCCGCTCGGAGGCGGCGTCCTCCTTCGGCGACGACCGGATCTTCATCGAGAAATTCATCGAGAACCCACGTCATATCGAGATCCAGGTGCTCGGGGACAAGCATGGCAACGTGATCCATCTCGGCGAGCGGGAATGTTCGATCCAGCGCCGCAACCAGAAAGTCGTCGAGGAGGCGCCCTCGTCCCTGCTCGATGCCGAAACCCGTGCCCGCATGGGCGCCCAGGCCGTGGCGCTGGCCAAGGCCGTCGGCTACGATTCGGCCGGCACGGTCGAGTTCGTCGCCGGCCAGGACAAGAGCTTCTTCTTTCTCGAGATGAACACGCGCCTCCAGGTCGAGCATCCGGTGACCGAGCTCGTGACCGGGCTCGATCTCGTCGAGCAGATGATCCGGATCGCCGCCGGCGAGCCGCTGGCGATCCGGCAGGAGGACGTGCGGCTCGAGGGCTGGGCCGTCGAGAGCCGCATCTATGCCGAGGATCCGACGCGCGGCTTCCTGCCCTCGACCGGGCGGCTCGTCACCTACCGGCCGCCGGCCGAGGGTACGCGCGGCAGCATTACCGTCCGCAACGATACCGGCGTCTTCGAGGGCGGCGAAATCTCGGTCTTCTATGATCCGATGATCGCCAAGCTTGTCACCCATGCGCCGACCCGGCTCGAGGCGATCGAGGCGCAGGCCGAAGCGCTCGACGGGTTCGCCATCGACGGTATTCGTCATAACATCCCATTCCTGTCCGTGCTGATGGCCCATCCGCGCTGGCGCGAAGGGCGGCTCTCCACCGGCTTCATCGCGGAGGAGTTCGGCACGGCCTTCGTTAATCCGACGCCCGTCGGCGACATGGCCCTGCACTTCGCCGCCGTCGCGGGGATGATCGACGGCAGGCTCAACGTCCGCAAACGCCGGATCTCCGGTCAGATGGCGGTAACGACCCCGGTCGCCTTCGAGGCCGAGCGGCATGTCAGGATCGGTGCCGAGGACTTCGTCTTCGATTGCCGGGAGCACGAGGGCGCGATGCGCCTGGCCTTCGGCTCTCGTGCGGTCGCCGTCGTCTCCGACTGGCGGCCCGGCGAGCCGGTCTGGCACGGCACGGTCGACGACGCGGCGCTGATCTTTCAGGTTCGCCCCCTCCTCAACGGCACGCTGCTCGGCCATGCCGGCTGTTTCGCCGAAGCGCGCGTCTATACGCGGCGCGAGGTCGAGCTCGCACGGCTCATGCCCTGCAAGACGGTCGGGAACAGCGGCAAGCACCTGCTCTGCCCCATGCCGGGATTGCTGCGCGAAGTGCTGGTCACCACAGGCCAGAGCGTCAAGGCCGGCGAACCGCTGGCCGTGGTCGAAGCCATGAAGATGGAGAACCTGCTCCGCGCCGAACGCGATGCGACGATCGCCAGGATCATGGCGAAACCCGGCGACAGCCTGGCGGTCGATGCCGTCATCCTCGACTATGCCTGAGGCGACGATGGAGGCCTCCTGGCTCGGAACGGACGAGACCGCGTGGCGCGAGGCGGTCGCCAGAATCCTTGCAGGCAAGGATTTCGAGCGGACCCTCGTCTCGCGCACGCAAGACGACATTGCGATTCGCCCGCTCTATGCGGCAGCGGAAGCGGTATGGCCGCTCCTCGGGGAAGATGGCGTCGGGCGCAGGTTCCGTATCCTCCAGCGTCTCGACCATCCCTCGCCTGTAGCGGCGCGGGACCTCGCCCTCGCCGATCTCGATGGCGGCGCCGACGGTCTCGTCCTGACCTGTCGCGATGCTGCATCGGCGCGCGGCTTCGGGCTCGATCGGGCGACGCTCGATGCCACGCTCGATGGCCTGCCGATCGACCGCGTGGCGCTCAGATTCGAAGGATCGCCTTTCGCGGGCGAAGCGACCGCCGACGCGGTCCTGCACATCGTCGGGCGGCGGGGTTTCGATCCGGCGTCGCTCGACATTGATCTCGGGGTCGATCCCATCGGCGACATGGCTCGTTGCGGCGAGGCTCCGCTGGCCGGGCCGAGGCTTGCGAGCGGCATCGCGCACCTTCACCGGCGCTGGTGCGACGCCGGCGTTCGCGGTCCGATGCTGAGAGCCGACGGCCGCCCCCATCACGAGGCGGGTGCCTCCGAGGCCCAGGAATTGGCCGCCCTGCTCGCCACTGCCCTCGCCTATCTGCGAGCCCTAGAAGGCGCCGGCATCGGACTCGAGCCGGGGCGGGCCGCGATCTCCTTCGTCCTCGTCGCCGACGCGGATCTGCTGCTCTCCGTTTGCAAGTTCAGAGCGCTCCGGCACCTCTGGGCGCGGGTCGAAGCCGCCTGTGGGCTGTCTCCCGCGCCGATCAGGCTGCAGGGCGAGACCGCCTGGCGGATGACGACGCGGCGCGACCCTTACGGAAATCTGCTGCGCGGCACGCTGGCGGCGACGGCCGCGATCCTGGGGGGCGCCGACAGACTGACCGTGCTGCCCTTCACGAGCGCCCTCGGCCTGCCCGATGCCTCTGCGCGCCGCCTCGCCCGCAACACCGGGCTGATCCTGCGCGACGAAGCCCATCTCGCCAAAGTGGCCGACCCCGTCGCCGGCGCGGGGGCGTTCGAAACGGTGACGCTGCAGCTTTGCGAGCAGGCCTGGGTCCTGTTCCAGGACCTGGAGCGCCGCGGCGGCATCGTCGCCTCCTTGGAGGCGGGACGCTGGCAAGCAGAGGTCGGCGCGATGCGCGCCAAGCGCCACGAGGATTTAAAGCGGGGGGCGACGCCTATCATCGGCACCACGTTGTTCCCCGACCCGACCGAGGCCTCGCCGACGGTATTGATGAGGCACACGACGCCCGGCGGTCCCCTGGTGGCAGAGACCGTGTTCGAGCCGCTGCCGTCGATCCGCGACGCCGAACCCTTCGAGACCGCCGCCGAACCGGGGAACTGTCCATGAGCCGCATCCCGGATTTCGCCACGGTTCCCTTCGCGCAGAGCCCGCGCCCCGCTTCATCGGGCGCGGCCGACCCCTGGATGACGCCGGAAGGCATCCCGATCAAAGCGACCTATGGCGAGGATGATCGCCGGGGTTGCGCGGCGCTCGACAGTTTTCCCGGCCTGCGGCCTTTCCTGCGGGGCCCCTATCCGACCATGTATGCGACCCAGCCCTGGACGATCCGGCAATATGCCGGCTTCTCCACGGCCGAGGATTCGAACGCCTTCTACCGCCGCAACCTCGCTGCCGGGCAGAAGGGCCTATCGATCGCCTTCGACCTCGCCACCCACAGGGGCTACGATTCGGATCACCCCCGCGTCGCTGGCGACGTCGGCATGGCGGGCGTCGCCATCGATTCGATCCTCGACATGCGCACGCTGTTCGACGGCATCCCGCTCGACCGAATGTCCGTCTCCATGACCATGAACGGCGCGGTGCTGCCGGTGATGGCGCTCTATATCGTGGCGGCCGAGGAACAGGGCGTGCCGCCCGAAAAGCTCGCCGGCACCATTCAGAACGACATCCTCAAGGAATTCATGGTGCGGAACACCTACATCTATCCGCCCGGACCCTCGATGCGCATCGTCTCCGACATCTTCGCCTATACGTCGGCGAACATGCCCAAGTTCAATTCCATCTCGATCTCCGGCTATCACATGCAGGAGGCCGGGGCGACGGCCGACCTGGAGCTCGCCTATACGCTGGCCGACGGGCTCGACTATATTCGCGCGGGCCTTGCGGCGGGGCTCGGCATCGATGCCTTCGCGCCGCGGCTGAGCTTCTTCTTCGGCATCGGCATGAATTTCTTCATAGAGGTGGCGAAGCTGCGCGCCGCCCGGCTGCTGTGGACCGGGCTCGTCGCGCCCTTCGCCCCCAAATCGGAAAAATCGCTGGCGCTGCGCACGCATTGCCAGACCTCGGGCTGGTCGCTGGCCGCGCAGGACGTCTTCAACAACGTGATCCGCACAATGGTCGAGGCCATGGCCGCGACCGAGGGCGGTACGCAATCGCTCCATACCAACGCGCTCGACGAGGCCCTGGCGTTGCCGACCGACTTCTCGGCCCGCATCGCCCGCAATACCCAACTCGTGCTGCAGCATGAGAGCGGCATCACCCGCATCATCGATGCCCTCGGCGGCTCCTGCTACGTCGAGCGCCTCACGACCGACCTTGCGGCGCGCGCCTCGGCCCATATCGCCGAGGTCGAGGCGCTCGGCGGCATGGCCAAGGCGATCGCCACCGGATTGCCGAAGCGGCGCATCGAGGAGGCGGCCGCCCGCACCCAGGCGCGCATCGATTCGGGGCGACAGGCAATCATCGGCGTCAACCGGTTTCGGCCGGAGAACGAGGCGCCTCTCGACGTGCTCAAGGTCGACAATTCCACGGTGCGGTCAGCCCAGGTCACCAAGCTCGAGCGGCTGCGGCGCGAGCGCGACGGCGAAGCGGTGAAAGCCAGGCTCGCGGCCCTCGCGGCCGGCGCCCGCACGCGCTCCGCCAACCTGCTCGCCTTGAGCGTGGAGGCGGCGCGCGCCAATGCGACGGTCGGCGAGATCTCGGCCGCCCTGGAGCGGGCGTTCAGCCGGCATGCAGCCACGACCGAGGTGATCTCGGGCGTCTACCGGAGCGAGGCCGGGACGGACGACGCCTCGACGCGACGCATTCTCGACCGGACGGCGGCCTTTGCCGAGGACAAGGGCGCTCGGCCCCGCCTCCTCGTCGCCAAGGTGGGGCAGGACGGCCACGACCGCGGCCAGAAGGTCATCGCCTCGGCGCTCGCCGACCTCGGCTTCGACGTCCGCCTCGGCCCGCTCTTCGCCACGCCCGAGGAAGCGGCCTGCCAGGCAATCGCCGAGGAGGTGCAGATTCTCGGCATCTCCTCGCTGGCGGCCGGCCATCTCACGCTGCTGCCGGCGATCCGGGCGGAGCTCGACGCGCAAGGACGCTCGGACATCGTTCTCGTCGTCGGCGGAGTGATCCCGCCGCAGGACTTCGAAGCGGTGCGGAATGCCGGGGTCGAGGCGATCTTTCCGCCCGGCACGGTGATCGCTGAGGCTGCCGCTAAGCTGCTCGACCTCCTCAATGCGCGCGAGGGCTTCATGCAAAAGGACCCTGCGGACTACCTCGCCGGCGCCCCAGCGGAGACGGCCCAGTGATCGGCCGGCTTAACCATGTCGCCGTCGTGGTGCCGGACCTCGCGGCGGCGGTCGCCGCCTATCGCGACGGGCTCGGCGCCGAGGTTTCGGCGCCGCAGGATCTGCCCGACCATGGCGTGGCGGTGGTCTTCGTGACGCTCGCCAACAGCAAGGTCGAGCTGATGACGCCGCTCGGACCGGCCTCGCCCGTCGCCGCCTTCCTGGAGCGCAACCCTTCGGGCGGCATGCATCATCTCTGCTTCGAGGTCGAGGACCTGACAACTGCTCGCGATCGGCTGATCGCCGAGGGCGCGCGCATCCTCGGCGACGGCCGCCCGAAGATCGGGGCGCATGGCCTGCCGGTGCTGTTCCTGCATCCCAAGGACTTTTGCGGCACGCTGATCGAGCTGGAGCAGACGGCCCTCGCCTGACGGCCGCCGTCATATCAGGCGCCCGACCTCCCGGCGCAGCACCGGCAGGAGGTCGGTCTCGAACCAGGGATGGCGCTTGAGCCACCCGGAGTTGCGCCACGAGGGATGTGGCAGCGGCAGCAATCGCGGCGCCGGCCTCTCGAAAAAGCGGCGCCAGTCTTCGACCGCATCGGTCAGGTTCCGCACCGGCAGGCGATCCGGTGTCAGCCGCGCCGCATGATAGCGCAGCGAAGGCAATCCGATGGCGAGGACGGTCTCGACCTGCGGCAGTGCCGCGAAGATCCGGTCGTGCCAGGCAAGCCGGCATTCGCCGCGCGGCGGCAGGTCGCCGCCCTCGACGTCATGGCCGGGAAAGCAGAAGCCCATCGGCAGGATCATGAGGCGCGTCTCGTCGTAGAACTCCGCCTCGCCAAGGCCGAGCCAGGCGCGCAGCCGCACGCCCGACGGATCCTTGAAGGGGATACCGCTGAGATGCGCCCTGATGCCGGGCGCCTGGCTGGCGATCACCAGCCTGGCCGTCGCCGACATCCTGAAAATGGGGCGAGGTTCGTGCGGCAGCGGCGCCTTGAGCGGCGCCTCGTGACACCGGCGGCAGGCCAGCATGGCGGCATGAAGCGCGCCGAGAGGATCGCCGGCCGCCGCATCGTCCCAGCCAATCGAGTTTTCCCTGCGCATGCCGGTGGGTTTCACGCCTTTGCGGCGACGTCAAGGATCGCGCATGTCGCCGCAATCCTAACCATCGCGTGAGCCGCTCATTAAGGTTTAGAAGTCATGCTCGAAGGGCGGCGAAATCGGGCGGATCTGTTGCGTTGATGAAGCGAGTGACCGCGGACATGGTGGAGCGCGGCCGCGATATCGATGCCGAGCGGTCGGCGCAGAGGCGGCGCATGGCGTCGCAGATCAAGGACGCTCGCGAGAAGCTCACCTCCTCGGGCAGCGGCCAGCGCACTTTCGACATCGAATTGCTGCGGATCTATGCGGAACGGCGGCGCGGCGCGAGCTTGGTGCTCGCGGTACTGGCGCTCGGGACTGCCGCACTGTCGTTGATCTGGGTGCCGGCGACGACGGCGATGGTCTGGGCCGGCGTGGTTCTGGCGGCCGTAGCGCTGCAGGCGGCGCTGGCGACACGGGTCCTCAAGACCGAGGAGATGCCTACCAGGCTTCTCACCTGGCAGCATAGGTTTGTCGCGGCGGAGACCCTGCACGGCGGCGTGTGGGCCGCGGTCGTGCTCACGCTGGCCCATGTGGGCGATCCCGCCGCCCAGACGTTCGTGCTCTTCGTGCTGCTGCTCGTCGGGGCCATGACGGCGATGATCTCGGCCTCGATTCCGGCTGCGGTCTTTGCCGGGCTTGCGCCGATCGCGATCGCCATCGTGGTGCTGATGCAACCGATCTCGGGCATCCGGTCGCTGCCGGTGCTGATCCTGGCCTGCGGAGCGCAGCTCTACTTCTTGATGCTGGCGAAGCGGCTCTATTCGGGCGCCCTCACCACATTGTCGATCCAGGCCGAGAAGGATGCGCTGATCGTCGAGCTGGAACAATCGAAACTCAATTCCGACGAAGCCCGCCGCCGCGCCGAGGAGGCGAGCCTCGCCAAGTCCCGCTTCCTGGCCACCATGAGCCACGAACTGCGCACCCCCCTCAACGCGATCCTGGGCTTCTCCGAAGTGATGAAGGGCGAGCTCTTCGGCGCCCACAACGTCGCCGTCTATCGCGACTATTCGGCCGACATCCATTCGAGCGGCCAGCATCTGCTCATGCTGATCAACGAGATCCTCGACCTGTCGCGAGTCGAGGCGGGGCGCTACGAACTCAACGAGGAGCCGATCAAGCTCGCCCATCTGGTCGAGGATTGCCGGCACCTCCTGACGCTGCGCGCCGACAAGCGCGAGATCACCCTGCGCGACCTGATGGAGCCGGACCTGCCGCGCATCTGGGCCGACGAACGCGCCATGCGCCAGGTCGTGCTGAACCTGCTCTCGAACGCGATCAAGTTCACACCCCAGAGCGGCACCGTGCTGATCAAGGTCGGCTGGACCGCGCAAGGCGGACAATATGTCTCGATCAAGGATTCCGGCCCTGGAATTCCGGACGCCGAGATCCCGGTGGTCATGTCGTCCTTCGGCCGCGGCACCCTGGCCCAGAAGAACGCCGAGGAAGGGTCGGGACTCGGCCTGCCGATCGTCAAGGGCCTGGTGGAGCTGCATGGCGGCTCCTTCATCCTGCGCTCGAAGGTGCGCGAGGGCACCGAAGTCATCGTCATCCTGCCGCCCGAACGCGTCATGAACACCCTGCCGCAGCTCGAGCCCGCCAGCCCTCGGCCCGACGAGGAGCGGCCCGCCGCCCGCAACGCGCGCTCGGCCGCCTGACCCCGGCTCACGTCTCCTTGTTGGCGACCCCGGCCTGTGAGAACGTGGCCATGCCGGCGTGACAGGCGAGTGCCGCCTTGACGATGCCGAAGGCCAGGGCCGCGCCAGAGCCCTCGCCGAGACGCAGCCCGAGGTCGAGGAGCGGCACCTTGTCGAGCCGCTCCAGCACGAGCGCATGAGCGCCCTCCGCCGAGCGGTGCCCGGCGACGCAATGGTCGAGGGTCGCGGGATCGAGCGCGTGGAGCACAGCCGCCGCGGCACAGACCACATAGCCGTCGAGGATCACCGGCACGCGCTCGACCCGCGCCGCCAGGATGGCGCCCGCCAGCGCCGCGACCTCGCGTCCACCGAGGCGCCGCAGCACTTCCAACGGATCCCCGAGGTGGGACCGATGGAGATCGACCGCGGTGCGCACCACCTCGGCCTTGCGGGCGAGGCCCGCATCGTCGAGGCCGGTGCCGCGTCCCACCCAGTCCTCGGCCCTGCCGCCATAGAGCGCATGATAGATCGCCGCCGCGATCGTCGTATTGCCGATGCCCATCTCGCCGAGACACAACAGGTCGGTGCCGCCCGCCACTGCCTCCATGCCGAAGGCCATGGTTGCGGCGCAGGCCGCCTCCTCCATGGCGGGACCGGCCGCGATGTCGCCCGTCGGGATCTCCAGCGCCAGTTCGAACACCTTGAGCCCGAGGCCCGAGATCGCGCAAAGCTGGTTGATGGCGGCCCCTCCGGCTGAGAAATTAGCCACCATGGCGGCTGTGACCGATGACGGAAAAGGCGAGACACCCCGCGCCGTCACGCCATGATTGCCGGCGAAGACCACCATCTGCGGCCGGGTGAGCGTCGGCATGGCCTTGCCCTGGACAGCGCCGAGCCAGGCGGCAAGGTCTTCGAGACGGCCGAGCGAGCCCGGCGGTTTGGTCAGCTCCAGGTCGCGCGTCCGGATCGAGGCCGCGGCCTCCGCATCCAGGGGCGGCATGCGGGCCACGAGGGCGCGGATATCGTCGAACGGAAGTCCGCTGGCCATGAATCAGCGCTCGCAGAGGGAGAAGGACGCGGAAATCCCCTCGCCCTCATCGCCGAGCCGGGTCCCGGAGGACCCCTCGGTATGAGGATTGTGGGGTCTCGCGTCGACTGTTAGCGGGTCGGACCTTGCGTTGGAAGAGTCTCGTTGGCCGACGACGCTCGACAGGCGCGCGCCGAGGCCGCAAGGAAAGGGCATGTGCCGTCGCTTCGTCCCCGCCACCTTCATGAAGATCGGACAGGCGTGCCGCGATCTCGGCATCTGCCTGCAGTTCTATTCCCGGCTGCCGGTGCCGGCGGGTGCCTGGACGATGGCGGACCTCGCGCGGGCGCTACGCCTCGCGCCGCTCGCTGGCGCCGTTATCGGACTCATCGGAGCCGTCACCCTGTTCGTCGGTGCGGCTGTGCTGGGCCTTCCGAATCCCATCGCCGCGACGCTGGCGATCGCGGCCTCGATCCTCGCGACCGGCGGTCTCCACGAAGACGGGCTCGCCGATGTGGCCGACGGATTCGGCGGCGGGCCGACCGCCGCCCGCAAGCTCGAAATCATGAAGGACAGCCGCATCGGCAGCTTCGGTGCCCTGGCGCTGATCCTGTCGGTCGTGATCAAGGTGGGGGCCGTCGCTTACATCGTCCTGCAGCATGGCTACGCGGGCGGCGGGGTGGCGCTCATCGCAGCCGGGGCCGCGTCGCGCGGCTTCGGTCTCGTGCCGCTGGCGCTCCTGCCGGCGGCCCGGCCGTCGGGCCTCGGACAAGCGGCCGGCCGGCTGCCCAAGGCGGCGTTTGCCACAGCCCTCTTGCTGGCCACCGTCATCGGCCTCGCGCCGATGCTCCAGGGCGGCATGGCGCCCTGGCGTCCGGTCTTGGGCTGCTTCTGCGCCGCCGCCGCGGCGCTGGGGATGGCCTGGCTGGCGAAGCGCCAGATCGGCGGCCAAACCGGCGATGTGGCGGGCGCCGCGCAACAACTCTGCGAAATCAGCTATCTGGTGGCCCTGCTTATTGCGCCGGGAGGCAGCTGACGGCATCTACAGCACGTTCGGCTGTCGCCGACCTGCTCCAGTACCTGTCATCGAGCGCCCGAAAGACATGGCCCAGATTTCGACCCCCTGCATCAAGCTCTGCATCATCGATCCGCCCTCCGGGCTCTGCCAGGGTTGTGGCCGGACCGTCACCGAGATCCAGCAGTGGTCGAGCATCACGGAGGCGGCGCGGGTCGCGGTCATGGCGAGCTTGCCGCAGCGGCTCAAGCAGTCGCGTAGCGAACGCCTCGCGGCGGCGGGTCGCGGCGACAATCGGCGCCGCAGGCCGGCCGCCATGGCGGATGGCGCGTGCTGACGAGTGTAGGCTGTCGCGTCAGCGCCGGCCCGCGACGCTGAGGCGGCCGTGAACTGGAGCGAGATCACGCCCGACGACTGGGCCGAGCTCGTCTTCTACGGCGCGATCGCCACCTATGTGGCGGTCATGATCCCGAAACTGTTCCGCGGCAGCGTCACGGCCGCGATCGGCGCGCTGCTCTTCTGGGCCATCGTGCTCTTCGGCGCCATTGCCGGCTATGCCTATCGGGTCGAATTGCGCGCCGTCGGGGAGCGGGTCATCGCGGTGCTGGTGCCTGGGACGGCGATCGAGACCGGCGCCAAGGAAGTGACGGTGTTCCGCCGGCCGGACGGGCAGTTCGCCGTGAACGGGAGCGTCGACGGCCGCAAGATCACTTTCATGCTCGATACGGGCGCCTCGGCGGTGGTGCTACGCGCCGAGGACGCGGCAAAACTCGGCATTCCGATTCACCGCCTCGCCTACGACATCGAGGTCTCGACCGCCAACGGACGCACGATGGCGGCCGAGATCGAGCTGCCGCGCCTATCGATCGGCCCGATCGCCGAGGACCAAGTGCGCGCGCTCGTCGCCCGGCCGGGCGCGCTGCACGAGAACCTGCTCGGCATGAGCTTCCTCGGCGATCTCGCAAGCTTCAGCATGACGAGCGACAGGCTCGTCATGCGCGGCAAGTGAGCCTCAGAACTGTTCCTTGCCGTACATCTCCTTGGCGTTCCCCTTGTCGATGCGCTCGGTCGGCACGGTGATGGTGCGCGGCACCTCCGTGGCGCAATCGATGAGGATCTTCTTGGCCAGGTCGAGCGCCTGGGCGGCGCCGGTCGGGTAGGTGAAGGTGGCGGCCCACTGGCCGTCCGCCACCGCCCTGATGCCACCCGAGGGGCCGGGCAGGCCATCGGTGCCGATGATCATGACCTTGTCGGCCTTGCCGGCCTGCTTGGCGGCGATATAGGCGCCGGCCGCCGCGAGATCGTTCGACGTATAGACGAGCTTGATGTCGGGATGCGCCTGCAGCATGGCAGAGAACACGGTCACCGCCTTGTCCTCCATCCAGTCGACCGGCTGGGTGGCGACGAGCTTGAGCTTCGGGTTGGCGGCGATGCCCTCCTTGAAACCGTCGAGGCGCTCGATGGCGGGCGAGGAGGAGGGCAGGCCCTCGAGGATCGCGACCTCGCCGCCCTCCGGCAGCAGCGTCTTGGCGGCATATTCGCCCGCTTCCTTGGCGATCTGCTTGTTGTCGCCGCCGACGAAGGCCGTGTAGTCGTTCCCGGTCGTCTTGCGGTCGAGCTCGATCACCGGAATACCGGCCTTGTAGGCGCGGGTCACGGCCGGGGTCAGCGGCGCCGCCTCGAAGGGCGAGATGAACAGGATGTCGACCTGCTGGGTCAGGAAGTTCTCGACCTGCGAGACCTGGGTGTTCACGCTCGCCTGCCCGTCGGCGATGACGATCTTGAACTTGGGATAGTTCTTCACGAGGCGCTCGAGCTCGTGGTCGACGTGTTCGCGATAGGGCTCCTTGAAATTGGCCTGGCTGAAGCCGATCACGTAGTCGTTGTTGGGGCCGCAGGTCTTTGATAGCGGCTTGCCGTCCGCGGCAAACGCGTTCCCCGCGAGAGCCGTGCCGGCGAGAAGCGCCGCGGCGTAGATCGTCAGTTTCATTGATTTCCTCCCGTTTGGACCGGCCAAACGTCTGCCGGCCTCTCTCGAATCGCCATCGCCGGATCGGCGTGGCTCAGCGCGTGCCCCCTCCCCGCCCCACATAGGTCTGGAGCGCGGCGGCGACCACGATGATGGCGCCCGTCGCCAGCAATTGCATGGCGGCGCTGACGTCGTTCAACTGCAGGATATTGGCCAGCGCCCCGAGCATCACGGCACCCGCGATGGTGCCGATCATCGAGCCGGCGCCGCCGAAGAGGTCGGTGCCGCCGATCACCACCGCCGCGATGGCGTTGAGCTCGTAGCCGGTGCCGTCGTTGGGGCTGCCGAAGGAAAACTGCCCGGCATGCACGATGCCGGCGACGGCAGAGACGAATCCGGTGATGGCATAGACCGAGATCTTGACCCACTCGACCGGGATGCCGCTGAGCCGCGCCGCCTTCTCGTTGCCGCCGACCGCGAAGACGTAGCGTCCGTAGCGGGTATTGTTGAGCACGAAGATGGCGATCACCGCCAGGACCACGAAGACTAGCGTCGCGACCGGAAAGACGCCGCCGATCCGCTCGCCGAGCACCGCGAAGGCTGGCGGCGCGTTGCCCGGCCCCTCGCCGTAGTTGATGTTGATGAACGCGTTGTTGGACGCGATCAGCGACAGGCCGCGTGCCGCCTGAAGGCCTGCCAGCGTGACGATGAAGGCCTGGATGCGGGCCTTGACGGAGATCGCGCCCTGCACGGCGCCGAACAGGGTGCCGGCGACGATCACCAGCGGCAGCGTGCTCCACAGGCCCCAGCCCTCGTTGATGAAAAGCGCCGCCGTCAGCACCGAGCAGAGGCCCAGCACCGCGCCGACCGAGAGGTCGATTCCGGCCGCGATGATCACGAAGGTCATGCCGACCGCCAGGATCCCGGTCTCCGAGATCGACCGGATGATGTTGGCGATATTGTCGGGCTGCAGGAACAGGATGTTGCCGTGGCGACGCGGCGAGAAGGCCACGCCGGCGATGATCACCAGGATGAGGCCGAGCAGGCTCTGGAAACGGACCAGATAGGCCAGCGGATGGCGCCTCGGACGCTGAGCCGCGGCCGGCGCGGCGGTTGCGGGGGTGCTCATGCGGCTCGACTCTCGCCCTCGCTGATCCTACGGACGTCCTCTTCCGGAGGTGCGGGTCCGAACTCGTGGATGGTACGCCCCTCGTCCATGACGACGATGCGGTCGCAGAGGCCGATCAGCTCCGGCAGCTCGGAGGACGCCACCAGCACGCCGAGCCCGCTCGCGGTCAGGCTGCGCAGGCGCCGGTAGATCTCGGCCTTGGCGCCGACGTCGACGCCGCGGGTCGGCTCGTCGAGCAGAAGCAGCCCCGGCGCGCTCATCAGCTCCTTGGCGAAGACGACCTTCTGCTGGTTACCGCCGGAGAGATTGACGACCTTGGCGTCCGGGGCGCGGGGCCGGACGTCATAATCTTCGAGCGCGCGAGCCACCTGCCGGCGCTCGAGAGCACGGGAGACGAGCCCGAACGGCGTCACCTTGCGCAGGGTGGACATGACGGCGTTCTGCGCGACCGTGTGGTTCAAGATAAGCCCGGTTCCACGCCGGTCGTCCGTCACATAGGCTAGACCCGCATGCCGCGCCGCCGGGATCGTGCCGAGCGTGGCCGGCCGGCCGCGCACCTCGAGCGTGCCGCGCCACCGCCCTTTCGCACCGAAGCCGTGCAGCGCCGAGAGCAGCTCCGTGCGCCCCACGCCCATGCGGCCCGCGAGACCGACGATCTCGCCCTCGTGAACCGTGAGCGTGACATCGCGCGGCGCTTGCCAGCCGGCACGCGGCAGGTCGGGATCGAACGCTGCATTCACGAGGCGGAGGATCGGCGCGCCGATCCTGGCGGCCCGCGGCGGGAACAGCTCGGAAAAGGGCCGGCCGACCAGAAGTTGCACCAGTTCGGCCTGCGGCGCATCCGGGGTGGTGATCCCGACGACCGCGCCATCGCGCATCACCGTGACCCTGTGGGCGATGCGCGGCACCTCCTCGAGCCGGTGCGAGATATAGACGATGCCGACGCCCCTGGCCGCCAGATCCTTGACGACGGTGAAGAGATGGTCGGCCTCGAGGGCCGAGAGGGCCGCCGTCGGCTCGTCCATGATCAGGATCCGGGCCTTGGCGGACAACGCCTTGGCGATGGCCACGAGCTGGCGCTCGCCCATGCGCAGGCTCGCGACCGGCAAGCCGGCGTCGAGCGATACGCCGGCGCGACGCAAGAGGTCCTGCGCCTCCCGCCGCATCCGCCGGTGTGCCAGCATGAAGCCGGACGTCAGCTCGTTGCCGAGGAAGAGGTTCGAGGCGATGTCGAGACCGGGGACGAGGTCGAGCTCCTGCGGGATCATGGCGATCCCGGCCGCATGCGCCTCGCGCGGGCTGGCGAACTGCACGCCCTGGCCATCGAGCTCGATGGTGCCTCCGTCCGGCACCACGGCACCCGACAGCACGCCCATCAGCGTCGACTTGCCGGCGCCATTCTCGCCGAGCAGCACATGTACCTCGCCGGCCGAGAGGTCGAAATCGACCCCCCTCAACGCATGCACGCCGCCGAAGCGCTTCTGGATGTTGCGCAGTTCGAGGAGGCGATCGCTCATGCCCGCCCGATCCGCGCCCCTCGGTGGGCCATGCCCGTCCCCTCCCGGTATCGCGAGAGCTTGCTCGCCTTGTCAAACAGCTTATTGCAAATGGCGACGCAGGCAAGCACTGCGCGAGATCCGCTGCCGCCCGTCCCGCCGCGCGCATGCCGTTCGGGGAAAATGAAGTTGCACGTTTTGCGTCGCTCAAGACGCATTCAATCATCCGTTCCACGTCATGGCCGGGCTTGTCCCGGCCATCCACGCCGGTCGGCAGACGGGTGTTTGCAGCTTCTCCGCAACGGCATGGCGTGGATGCGCGGCACAAGGCCGGGTATGACGTGTCAGGGTTGCGCGATATTGCACGATGACAAGCGGCTTGTTTTCCACAGACGGCCCTGGGCCGTGCGCGGACGGAGACCGGCCGTCGCAGGAAGCCGATGATCGCTGGACAAAGGGCCGCGGATAGCGCGGGAGGCGATGTCCCCTGGGAACCGCTATGCTCGACCGACCGCTATGATTCGCGCGCTCATCCTGCTCTTCGTCCTGTTGTCCGGTGCGCCTGCGGCGCATGCCGACGACGCTCAGGATTTCGCCTTCGACCAGAAGGCCGGGACCGCGGTCCCCGGCGACATTGCGTTGACCGAGGCCGATGGCCGCCAGGTTCGCCTCGGCGATCTCATGAGGGATCGGCCGGCGATCCTGGCGCTCGGCTATTTCCATTGCCCGAGCCTATGCTCGGTGGTCCGCGACGACCTTCTCGACGCGCTCTCCCACGCCGGCCTCGAGGCGGGCACCGACTACGATCTCTTGGTTGTGTCGATCGATCCTGCCGAAACGCCTGCGGATGCCGCCAGGGCCAAGGCCGACGATAGGGATCGCTACCCTGCCGCGGGTTCGGCGAAAGGGTGGCATTTCCTCTGCGGCGGCGCTTCGGCAACCGGCGCGCTCGCC
The DNA here is from genome assembly GCA_965277115.1 of Lichenihabitans sp. Classification (GTDB taxonomy): domain Bacteria; phylum Pseudomonadota; class Alphaproteobacteria; order Rhizobiales; family Beijerinckiaceae; genus Lichenihabitans. Next base: position 554,517 of record CBDIBY010000011.1, read on the forward strand.
GCGGCGGTCGGGTTCAAGAGCCGCTACGACGTCCATCTCAAGCAGTTCCTCCATCCGGCCGGCCTTGTCGTCCTCACGCCCGACGGCCGCGTCTCGGGCTATGTGCTCGGGGTCGGCTATCACGCCGGCGACATCCGCACGGCGGTCACGGTGGCCTCTACCGGCGGCATCGCCAAGGCGGCACTGCCGCTGCTTCTGCTCTGCTTCCACTACGATGCGACGACAGGCCGCTATTCGCTCGCCATCATGAAAATCCTGCGCCTAGCAGGCATTCTGACGATCCTGACGATCGGCGGCACGGTCTGGCTGGCGGCGCGGCGCGGACGGCGGGCTTGATCGGGCGGCTATTGTGAGACAGCTTGGCTCAAGACGTGGCCGGACGGAATCGACGATGGCAGCAAGGCGCTTATGTATCGGTTCCGGGTCGCCCAGGACTGCGCCTGACGCGTTCGAGCCCGGCGCTTGAGCGAGCCGCCGCCGCGCCGCCAGCTCTTCGCGCCGGGGGCGGATGCGGTTTTCCGCCTTGCGCTGCTCGTCGCGCTCCTGACCTTCGCGGGCGTGCTCGCGGTTGGCGCGGCCGTGTCGCGGTCGGACTATATGACTGGCGTCGGCATGGCGAAGGAGCAGCCGCTGCCCTTCAGCCACAAGCATCATGCGGGCGAACTCGGGCTCGACTGCCGCTACTGCCACCAGCAGGTCGAGACCTCGGCGACCGCCGGCATTCCTCCGACCTGGACCTGTATGACCTGCCATTCACAGATCTGGACGGGATCGGCGATGCTGGCCCCGGTGCGCGACAGCCTCGCCCACGACACGCCGATCGCCTGGACGCGGCTGAACCGCCTGCCGTCATACGTCTATTTCAACCACTCGATCCACGTCACCAAGGGCGTCGGCTGTTCGAGCTGTCACGGCGCCGTCGACACGATGCAGCTGACCTACAAGGCCAATGCCTTCCAGATGGACTTCTGCCTCGGCTGCCACCGCCATCCGGAGGAAAACCTGCGCCCGCAGAGCGAGATCTGGAACATGCAATGGTCGCCACCGACCGACCAGGCCAAGATTGGCGCCGATCTCGTGCTGCGCAACCACATCGTCGGGCCGGCGCGCCTGACCGACTGCTCGACGTGCCATCGATGACCGCCGCGCCCTACGATATCGATCAGCTCCGCGCCCGCGTCGACGGCGGCTCCGGACCCGCCCTCTGGCGCAGCCTCGACGCTCTCGCGGAGACGCCGGCCTTCCGATCCTTTCTCGATGCGGAATTTCCCGCGGCGGCCCGCCTCGCGGCCGGCCCCGACCGGCGTCAGTTCTTGCGGCTGATGGCCGCCTCCTTCGCCATGGCGGGGCTTGCGGCTTGTTCGGATTCGGGCGGGCGGAGCCAGGAGGTCGCCTATGTGCGCGACCCGGAGCGGGTCGTGCCCGGCGCCCCGCTCGTCTATGCTAGCGCGACGCTGCTCGACGGGATTGCCAACGGCGTCACGGTGCTGACCCGCAACGGCCGCCCGCTCAAGATCGAGGGCAACGAAAGCCATCCGTGGAGCCGCGGCGGCACCGACATCTTCGGCCAGGCGTCGATCCTCGACCTCTACGATCCGCTGCGCTCACAAGCCGTGCTCTACCTCAGCCGGCCGAGTTCATGGGACGCGTTTCGCGGCGCCGTCGTCGGGCCATTCGCGCAGCTGAAGGTGGATGGCGGCAAGGGATTCCGACTGCTGACCGGTCCCCTCTCCTCGCCCTCGCTGCTGGCGCAGATCGGCGCGCTCAAGGCCGCTTTTCCGGCGATGCATTGGCACAGCTTCGACCCGATCGCGGGAGGCGGTGCGCTCGACGGCGCACAGGCCACCTTCGGCAAGAGGTTGCAGGCGCGGTGGCGCTTCGACAAGGCCCGCGTCGTCGTGGCGATCGACGGCGATTTCCTCGACTCCGGGCCGCACCAGGTCGGCGCCTCGCGCGACTGGGCCGACGCGCGCAAGGCCTCGGCGAGCGGCGATCTCCTGACCCTCCATGCCGCCACCTCGACGCCGACGCTGACCAGCGCCAAGGCGGACTATCATATCGCGCTGCGACCGGCGGACCTAGCCGGACTGCCGGGGCGGCTGCAGGCGGCGATCGGCGGCGACGACCCGAAGGGTGACGACCCGGTCTCGCTTTGGCTGGCTCGCGCGGCCGCGGCCTTGGCCGGAGCGCGAGGCGCCGGCATCGTCCTCGCTGGGGCGGACCAGTCCGCCCCAGTCCACGAGGCCGTGCATCGGCTGAACGACGCGCTCGGAAATCTCGGCCAGACGATCTTCTTCACGCGACCACCCGTCACCGAAGCCGAAAGTCTCGGCGCGCTGGTCGAGGCGATGCAGTCCGGCGACGTGTCGACGCTCCTCGTGCTCGGCACTAATCCGGTCTATGCGGCGCCGGGCGACCTCGATTTCAAGGGGGCACTCGCCAAGGTACCGCTCAAGATCCACGCCGGGCTCAATGCCGACGAGACCGCGGCCTACGCGAACTGGCACCTACCGCTGTCCCATCCGCTCGAATCCTGGGGCGACGCCCGCGCCTGGGACGGCAGCGTGAGCTTGATCCAGCCGACCATCGCGCCGCTTTACGGCGGCCGCTCGACGGCCGAAATCCTGTCGATCCTGGGCGACGCGGAACCGCGTGACGGCTTGGCCCTGTTGCGCGCCCATTGGCTGCAAGGCCGCGACCCGGCCGCCTTCGAGCCTCTCTGGAAGCAGGCGCTGCTCGACGGGGTCGTCCCCGATACGGCTTTTCCGGTCGAAACGGTCGCCTTGGTCTCGCCGGGGTCGTCTGCGAGCGCACCTCTGCCCGCTGCGGCGGGCACGCTCGACCTCCTGTTCCGGCCGGACCCGACCCTCCGGGAGGGGGCTTTCGCCAGCAACGCCTGGCTGCAGGAACTGCCGAAGCCCCTGAACAAGACGGTGTGGGAAAATGTCATCGCCATCAGTCCGGCGCTGGCGCAGGACGAGGACCTCGCCAGCGGCGACATGGTGGCCATCACCATCGGTGACGCCACCCTCGAAGGCCCGGTGTGGATCACGCCGGGCCAAGCACCCGACACGCTGACCCTGACGCTCGGCTACGGTCGCAGCGTGCCCGACATGCTGTTCTCGGGCTACGGCTATGATGCCTATCCGCTGCGTCTCGCGGCATCGCCGTCGATGCGTCAGGGCGCGAGCTTGAGAAAACTCGGCCGCCGGGTCCGCATCGCCACGACGCAAGATCACGGGACCCTTGAGGGCCACGATTTCATCCGCGTACAGCGGCCCGGCGACGGGCCGGCCGAGACCGTCGCCCGGGACCTCCCCTCCTTCGATCCGCCGAAAGGCAGCGACGGTCGCGCTTGGGGCATGGTGATCGACGAGGATGCGTGCATCGGCTGCAACGCCTGCGTCGTCGCCTGCCAGGTCGAGAACAATATCCCCGTCGTCGGCAAGACCGAGGTGGCGTTGGGGCGCGAGATGCACTGGTTGCGCATCGACCGGTATTATTCGGGTCTCAAGACCGGCGCCGGCCTCGACGATCCCGACACGCATTTCCAGCCCGTCCCATGCATGCATTGCGAGGAGGCGCCATGCGAGGTCGGCTGCCCAGTCGAGGCCACGCTGCACGACCAGGAGGGGCTCAACCTCATGGTCTACAACCGCTGCGTCGGCACGCGTGCCTGTTCGAGCTACTGCCCCTATAAGGTGCGGCACTTCAACTATCTCGACTATAATTCGGCTGCCGCGCCCTCCTCGCAGCAGCAGCGCAATCCCGAGGTCACCGTCCGGCCTAAGGGCGTGATGGAGAAATGCACCTACTGCGTGCAGCGAATCGTCGAAGCGCGGATCGAATCCGACAAATCCGGGCAACCGATCCCAGACGGTGCGGTCAAGACCGCCTGCCAAGGCGCCTGTCCGACCCGCGCCATCACCTTCGGTGACCTGAACGATCAGGCGAGCGCGGTGCGCGCCGCCCGCGGTGACGCCCGCAACTACGCGCTCCTCGGCGAACTCGGCCTGAAGCCGCGCACCACCTACCTCGCCGAGCGCGCCCCGGCGCGGGCCGAGCCGCCCGGCAAGGAGGGCTGAGATGGCGGCCTTCCGTGGCAAATCCCAGATGGCCGAGGTTTCCCTCCCCGGAACGGGGAGGGTGGCGCGCAGCGCCGGGTGGGGCAGCCGGAGCAGTTTGCCCCATCCGTCGCCGCGCCTCGCGGCTTTGCCGCGACGCGGCGCCACCTTCCCCGTTTCGGGGAAGGACATTCGCGGCTTTTCGGCCCGGACATCACAACGCGGGCGGGAGGGCTGAGGATGGCGAGCGAAGTCGCGGCGCCCGCCCGAGGCCTCATCGCGCCGGACCAGGATTTCGGCTCGGTCGGTGTCACCGTGTCGGAGATCGCGCTCACCCATCCGCTGCACCATCGCTGGTGGCTCGCTTTCGCAGCCTCGCTGGCGCTCGTCGGGCTGCTCGTCATCTCGATCGGCTACCTGCTCTACGCGGGCGTCGGCGTCTGGGGCAACAACGTGCCCGTCACCTGGGCGCTCGACATCGTCAGCTACGATTGGTGGATCGGCATCGCCTCGGGCGGCCTTCTCATCTCCGCCCTGCTGATGCTGACCGGCGCCGAATGGCGCGGCGCGCTCGGCCGGGTGACCGAGACTGGCGCGCTGATCGCGGCCGCGGCCGCGGCCTGCTACCCGATCATTCACCTCGGCCGGCCCTGGTTCTTCTACTGGACCCTGCCCTATTTCAACACGCTCGGCCTCTGGCCACAGCTCCGCAGCCCGCTCGTCTGGGACGCGGTCGACATCATCAGCTATCTGGTCGTCGCGCTGACCTTCTGGACCATCGGCCTGCTGCCGGACCTCGCCAGCCTGCGCGATCGCGCGATCGAGCGCTGGCGCGAGACCGGCCGTGGCCGGCTCCAGGCGCAGCTCTATGGCATCGTGGCGCTCGGCTGGCGCGGCTCGGCCTATCACTGGCACCGCTGGATGCAGGCCTATCGGATCGTCGCCGTCTTCGGCGTTCTGCTCGTCGTGTCGCTGCAGACCGGGGCGGCGGTAATGTTCGCCGGCACGGTCGAACCCGGATGGCACGATACGCTGCTGCCGACGGCGTTCCTGGTCGCCGCGATCTTTGCCGGTTCAGCCTTCATGGCGGCGGCAGCCGTCGCACTGCGCTCGATCTTTGGGCTCGGGGCGCTGATTACCGAGCGCCACCTCGTTCTGCTGTCCTGGCTGTTGCTGATCCTCGGGCTCGTCAACCTCTACTGCTACGCGGCGGAAATCTTCACGACGTTCATCGGCAACGACAGCTTCGAGCTCGCCGTTATGGGCCGCCGGCTTGACGGCGCTCATGGCTGGGCCTTCTGGACCATCGCGGTCTGCGCCCTCCTGCCTGTGCATGTGTTCTGGCTAGAGGCGGCGCGCCGCGCGCCGCTCGTCATCGGCATCGTCGGATTGTTGGTCTCGGCCGGCCTCTTCGCCGACCATTTCATGGTCATCGTCGTCACGCTGCAGCAGGATTTCCTTCCGTCGTCCTATCATCCCTACGAGGTCGGCCTCTGGGGGGTGCTGACCTTCCTGGGCTCGATCGGGTTGTTCTTCGCGCTGGCGCTGCTCGGCCTGCGCTACCTGCCGGTCGTGTCGATCATCGAAGTCCGGCGCCTGTCGCTCGCAGCCCTCGGGAGCGCGACCGATGACGTCTGAGCGCGGCCGGGCGACGGAGGCGCCGCTCCACGCGGTCGCGGCGCAATTCGACAGCGCCGAAGCGCTCCTCGACGGGGTCCGGGCTTTACGGATCAGGAAGCTCGGCCGGCTCGACGCCTATTCGCCGGTGCCGATCCCGGGCATGGCCGAGGCGCTTGGGTTCGGCCGCTCCTCGATGACGAGTATCGCGGTGCTGGCGGCGGTGCTCGGCTTCGCCGGCTCCATGGCGCTCTGCATCTATGCCACGGCCTACGACTACGTCTTCGACATCGGCGGGCGGCCCCGCATCAGTTGGCCGGCCTTCGTGGTGCCGAGCTTCTCCTTCGCGATGCTGTGCGGCGCTCTCGTGGTCTATCTGGTCATGCTGTTCTTGAACCGCCTGCCGCGGCTCAACCATCCGGCCTTCAATATTCCGGACTTCGAGCGCGTAACCCGCGACCGCTATTTCCTCACCGTCGAGGCCGGCGACGGGCCGCTCGTGCCCGAAGTCATCGAGACCGCGCTGACTGGCCTGAAGGCGCCGCCGCTCGCCGTCGATCGGGTGCAGCGGTGAGGGGACCGCTCACCCTCGCTCTGCTCTGCGTCGCGCTCGCCGGCTGCGACCGCGCCGACATGGTCAGCCAGGACAAGGCCGACACCTGGGACAAGAACGCTTTCTTCGCCGACGGTTCGACCATGCGCCAGCCGGTGCCGGGGACCGTGGCGCGCGATGCGCCGAACCAGGCCGTGCCGCAGCCCGCCGTCATCACCCAGGCGCTCGTCGAGCGCGGCCACGAGCGGTTCGACATCTTCTGCTCGCCCTGCCACGGCGCTTCGGGCGACGGCCAGGGCATGATCGTCAAGCGCGGCTTTCCGAAGCCACCCGACCTTGCCATCGCGCGACTACAGAAGGCCAAGGCAAGCTATCTCTACGACGTCATCTCCCGCGGCCACGGCGTCATGTACGGCTATGCCGACCGCGTGCCCTCGGCCGACCGCTGGGCGGTCGTCGCCTATCTGCGAGCGCTCCAGCAGAGCCAGGGCGCCGACGTGGCGGCCTTGCCGGCCGAGGACCGGGCCAAGCTGGAGGGCAAGCCATGATGCGCAAGCCCCTGTTGCCGCTCGGCCTAGGGACGGTCTGCCTGCTCGGCCTTGGCGTGGTCGCACTGCTCGGCACCCGAGGTGTCATGCATTCCTATCTGGCGGGCTGGCTGGTTTTGCTGGCGCTGCCCGCCGGCGCTCTTCCGCTGGTGATGGCACTCGAGATCCTGCCTGTCGACGGGCTAGCAATCGCCTCGTCCCTGCGCCGTCTCCTTTGTCTGATGCCGCTCGCGGCCGTCTTGGCCTTGCCGATCCTGCTCGCGCATCGCGAGCTCTTTCCGGGTCTCGGCGTAGCCACTCCGGGCTTTGCCGGAATCTGGAGCGGCACCGTCTTTTTCGTCGTCCGCGCGATTCTCATCCTGCTCGCCTGGGCGGTCCTCAGCTTCCTGTTCGCGCGGCCGACTGCACGCCGGCGGCCGTTGCTCGCCGGGCTCGGCCTCGCGCTCCACCTCGTACTCGTCACTCTGGCCGCGCAAGACTGGATCCTCGCGGTCGAGCCGAGTTTCACCTCGTCGGCCGCGGGGCTTCTGCTGCTGGCGGCACAAAGCGGGATCACCCTGGCGACCGCCGGCTTGATGAGGACCCAGCAGTCCGGTAGTCATGCTCCGGATCGACTTCCGGCAGCGCTCGCGATGACGCTCGCCCTGTGGCTCTTTCTCGCCTTCACGCAATATCTCGTCGTCTGGTCGGCCAATCTGCCGGCGGAGGCCGCCTGGTACCGGCACCGGTCGTCTGATCTCGGCTTCGGGGCTGAGATCGCGGCCGGTGTAATCTGCCTCGTGACCATCCCGATTCTGCTCAGGGACGCTACGGCGCGCTCGGCCGGGTTCGTGACAGCCGTGGCCGCGCTCATCCTGCTGCTCCACGCCGGCGGGATGCTGTGGCTCGTGACGCCCGCCATCCGCGGTCACTTCAGCGTCAGGCTCTCCGATCTCCTGGCCGTCGCCGGGCTTGCGGCGCTGGGCCTCGGTTTCGCCCGCCTATCCGGGTCGCCGGCGACAACTGGGGAGATCCGCCGTGGCTGATCCCGACCACCGCGACGCCGCCCAGGAAGGCTCGCGCGACCGGTCGCAAGGTGCGGCGCCGGCGGACCATCCGGTCGACCCCGCCTCGATCGACCAAGGATATGAAGTTGCCGACGCCAGCGGCCGGGCGCTCGCCTGGGTGATGCTGATCGGCGTCAGCGTCATCGCCGCCTCGATCGGCGGCCTTTTCGTGCTGATTGCCCACTACCACCGCGAGGATGCGTCGTATTCGCCGCTGACGGCTGAGCAGCGCGCCGCGATCACGCCGCCGGGGCCGCATCTGCAGGGCGATCCCTTGCGCGATCTCGCGGCCGAACGCCAGCGCGAGGCCGCCTTGCTGCAGGGCTTCGCCTATCTCGACCCCGACCATAAGCGCGCCCGCATCCCGATCGACCGGGCCATCGCGCTCGTCATCGGCAAACCGCTGGATTCCACTCCGTGAACGGCACCGGCAACCCGCTCGACATCTGGCCGGCCGCGGCCTCGGCGAGCGCCGTCGAGAGCGACATGCTGATCCTCGCCTTCACGGTGGTGATCCTGCTGCTCACCGTGCCGATCTTCCTCGCCATCACCTATTTCGCCTTCCGCTACCGCCAGGGTGTCGCGGCCGACCGCACGCATTCGGAGGCACGCTCGAACCTCATCGAACTGTCGTGGATGATCATCCCCTTCGTCCTGACCCTGTTCTTCTTCTTCTGGGGCGCACGGATGTTCGATGCACACCGGCACCCGCCGCCGGGCGCCATGCAGATCGACGTCATCGGCCGGCAGTGGATGTGGAAGTTCCAGTATCCGGGCGGCCAGTCGGAGATCAACGACCTCCATGTGCCGATCGGCCAGCCAGTCGTCCTTCATATGATCTCGCAGGACGTCATCCACGCGCTCTATATCCCGGCGCTGCGCATCCAGATGGACGTGCTGCCCGGCCGCTACACCGAGATGTGGTTCAAGGCCGACAAGCCCGGCACCTATCACCTGTTCTGCTCGGAATATTGCGGTACCGACCATTCGGTGATGGGCGGCACGCTGACCATCATGAAGCCGGCCGACTACCAGGACTGGCTGACCCACGCGGGCTCGGACACGACGCTCACCGCGGCGGGCGAGGTGCTGTTCAGCTCCTATGGCTGCGCCGGCTGCCACAAGGGGCAATCGACCGTGCGGGCGCCGAGCCTCGTCGGTCTTTACGGCAAGCCGGTGCCGCTCGAGGCGGGCGGCACGATCGAGGCGGACGACCAGTTCATCCGCGACAAGATCCTCATGCCGGACAAGAACAAGATCGCCGGCTACAAGCAGATGATGCCGAGCTTCAAGGGCATCATCGCCGAAGACGACCTGTTGCGGCTCCTGGCCTACATCAAGTCGGCCGGGCAGAAGACCGGGAGGGCCGATGACGTCCACAGCCTACCGTGACACCGAGGTGCCGCACGGCACCATCGATGCCCCCGACGACTATCTTCACGTCACCCACAGCTTGCGCTCCTGGCTGCTGACGACAGACCACAAGCGCATCTGCATCCTCTACCTCATCGCCATCACCGGCTTCTTCATCATCGGCGCCGTGGCGGCGGGCCTGGTGCGGCTGGCGCTCGTCGTGCCGGACGGCTCGATCTTCACCAACGACACCTACAACAAGCTCTTCACCATCCACGGCGTCGTGATGGTGTGGTTCTTTCTGATCCCGTCGATCCCGGCGACATTCGGCAATTTCCTGCTGCCGATCATGATCGGCACCAAGGACCTGGCCTTCCCGCGGCTCAACCTGCTCTCCTGGTACATCTTCATGAGCGGGGCGCTCTTCGCCATGGCGGCGGTGGTGGCGGGCGGCATCGACACCGGCTGGACCTTCTACGCACCGTTCAGCACAACCTATTCCAACGGCTACGTGATCCTGGCGCTGATCGGCGTCATCACCGTCGGCTTCTCCTCGATCCTGACGGGGCTCAACTTCGTCGTCACCGTCCATACGATGCGGGCGCCGGGCATGACCTGGTTCCGCATGCCGATCTTCGTCTGGACCATGTACGCGACGAGCCTCATCTTCCTGCTCGCCACGCCGGTCATCACCATCGCGCTGATCCTGCTGGTGATGGAGCGCGCCTTCCACATCGGCATCTTCGATCCGGCGCTGGGCGGCGATCCCGTGCTGTTCGAGCATCTGTTCTGGTTCTACTCGCACCCTGCCGTCTACATCATGGTCCTGCCCGGCATGGGGGTTATCAGCGAGATCGTGCCGGCCTTCTCGCAGAAACGGATCTTCGGCTACAAGTTCATCGCCTATGCGACCATTGCGCTGGCCACGATCACCTTCTTCGTGTGGGGCCACCACATGTTCGTGAACGGGCAGAGCGAATATGCCTCGATGAGTTTCTCTTTGCTGAGCTTCGCGGTGGCGGTACCTTCGGCCGTCAAGGTCTACAACTGGACCGCGACGATCCATAAGGGCGACCTCAGGCTCGACACGCCGATGCTCTACGCCATGGGCTATATCGGGCTCTTCGTGCTCGGTGGCCTGACGGGACTGTTCTTGGCGACGCTGGCGATCGACGAGCACGTCCACGACACCTATTACGTCGTGGCGCATTTCCACTACATCATGGTCGGCGGCACCATGCTGGCCTTCCTCGGCGGGCTGCACTTCTGGTGGCCGAAGTTCACCGGGCGCATGTACAACGAGGCCTGGGGTCGGGTCTCGGCGCTGCTGCTCTTCGTCGGTTTCAACGTCACCTTCTTCCCGCAGTTCCTGCTCGGCTATCTCGGCATGCCGCGGCGCTACCACGTCTATCCGCCGGAATTCCAGCTCTTGAACATCCTGTCCTCGGCCGGCGCCACCATCCTCGCGGTCGGCTACATCTTCCCCATGGTCTATCTGCTCTGGTCGCTGTGGTTCGGCAGGAAGGCGCCGGACAACCCCTGGGACGCCAAGGGGCTGGAATGGATGACGACATCACCGCCGCCGCTGCACAATTTCAAGACGCCGCCGGTGGTCGATTTCGAACCCTACGACTATGCCCTCAAGGTGCCGGAACGTGACTGAGGCGCTCGCCGCAGGCGTCGGCATCGAGGTCCTCGAGCAGTTCGAGAGCGAGGCGCAGCAGCGCCGCGCCGGCGTCTTGGGCATGTGGAGCTGGCTCCTGACCGAGCTCCTGCTTTTTGCCGGCCTGTTCCTGATCGCCGTCGTGCTGCGCGTGCAATATCCGGCGTCGGTCCATCAGGCGGTAGCGCATTTCAAGTTCTGGATCGGGGCGTCGAATACCGCCATCCTGATCGTGTCGAGCCTCACCATGTCGGCGGCGATCGAATGCTCGCGCCTCGGCCTGCAGCGGCTGACGGTGCGCGCCATGTTGGCGACGGCGGCTCTCGGCACGGCCTTCATCCTGCTGAAATCCTACGAATATTACGTCGACTACGTCGAGCATATGACGCCGTTCCTGAACCGGCCGTTCGAGCTCGCCGACGATCGGCCGGCGACGCTCTTCGTCAACCTCTATTGGGTGACCACCGGCTTGCACGCCTTCCACCTCATCACCGGGGTCACCATCCTCCTGATCATGGCCCTGCAGGCGCGGGCCGAAGGCTACCTCCGACGACATCAGAACCGGATCGAGATCTACGGCCTCTACTGGCACTTCATCGATCTCATCTGGATCATGGTGTTCCCCATCCTCTACGTGATCGGGAGATAGCAATGGTCGATCTAGGCCTCGGCGCGGAGGAGAAACGCAGGCTCATGGCGCGCCTGCGCGTGCCGCTCTGGTCCTTTATCGGTCTGATGAGTCTGCTTGCCGTCAACGTGGTACTCGGCGCCATCCTGCCCTTCCCGCAGATGTGGGTCGTCCAGCTCGTCGTGCTGGTCGCCATGGTCGTCGTCGTGCTGCTGTTCTCCATGGAGGTGCTGCACGAGCCGCCGCTGATCCGGCTGTTCTCGGTGCTCGGCTTCTGCTGGGTCGGCATCCTGTTCGCCATGACGCTGATCGACTATCTCACCCGATGAGCGACCTGCCGGCGCTCTTCGACCTCACCGGCCGCGTCGCGCTCGTCACCGGCGCGTCGAGCGGCCTGGGGAAGCACTTCGCTGGCGTCCTGGCCCGGGCCGGGGCCTCGGTCATCGTCGCGGCGCGGCGACGCGCGGCGCTCGACACTCTCGTCGGCGAGCTCGACGCCGCGGGGCACAAGGCTATGGCCGTGACGCTCGACGTGACCCGCGTCGAGACCGTGGCCGCAGCTTTCGCGGAGGCCGAAGCGGGATTCGGTCCGGTCGGGATCCTCATCAACAATTCCGGCGTCGCGCCGGCGGCTGCGGCCATCGATCTCGCCGAGGTGGACTGGGACCGGACCCTCGACACCAACCTCAAGGGTGCCTTTCTGATGGCGCAGACCTTCGCCCGCCGGGCCATCGCGGCCGGCACGGGCGGCGCCATCGTCAACATCGCCTCGATCCTGGGTTTCAGGGTCGCCGGACATGTCGCGGCCTATGCGGCCTCGAAAGCCGCTCTCGTCCAGCTGACGAAGGCCCTCGCGCTCGAATGGGCGCGCCACGGCATCAGGGTCAACGCTATCGCGCCTGGCTATATCGCGACCGAAATGACGGCCGGCGTCTTCGACGGTCCGGGCGGAAAGGCCATACTGGGGCGCATTCCCCACCGCCGCATCGGCCGGCCCGAGGATCTCGACGGGGCGCTGCTGCTGCTTGCCGGCGATGGCTCGCGCTACATGACCGGCTCGACCGTGACGGTCGACGGCGGCCATCTGGTCAGCTCACTTTAGGCATCGGTTCTTCACGGATCGGCATGGCACGTGGCTTGACGGATCCGAAGCGCTTCATCCATCACACGGTCATGAGCAGATTTTTGGGCCTCGCGGCCCGACCGCGGCTGGCGATGCGTCTCGATTGGCTTTCCATACGCTACAGGCTGGAATATCTGGCGTTCCGCGCGGCCGCCCGCCTGTTCCTGGCGTTGGGGCTGGAACGCGCTTCGAACCTGTCGGGAGGCCTTTGGCGCCGTTTTGCGCCGCTGTTCAAGCGGCACAAGCGAGCCCTCGGGCAACTGGGGCTCGCCTTTCCGGAGAAGAGCGAGGTCGAGTGCGAGGCGATCTGCCGTGGCATGTGGGAGAACCTCGGCCGCAACTTCGCCGAGGCCTTCTTCCTCCGGCAGATCGCCGAAGAAGGCCGCGTCCAATACGAGGATACCGAGACCCTGGAGCATTGGGTCTCCATGCCAGGCGGCAAGGTCGCCTGTGCGGCCCATCTGGCAAATTGGGAGCTGGTGATCCTGCAAGCCGGCCGGCGGGGTCTGCGACCCTGGAGCATCTATCAGCGGATCAAGAACCCCCTGGTCGACCGGGACGTGGTCGCGATGCGCAGCTTTCTCTATACGGGCGGCCTCGTGGCGAAGAGCGCGTCGCTGCCGCGGCAGTTTCTTCGTCTCGTGCGTGACGGCGGCACCACCGCCTTTCTCGCAGACCTCAGGGACAACAACGGGGTCGAGGTCCCCTTCTTCGGACGCCCAGCGCCGTCGACGACCTTCCCCGCCCTGCTGGCCCAGGCGGCGGGTACACCGATCCTCGTGACCTGCTTGCGCCGCCTGCCGGGCGTGCGCTTCGTGCAGACCTTCGAACTCGTCGATGTGCCGGACACGGGAGATCGGCGCGCCGACCTGGCAGCGGCGACAGCGAGCGTGCAAGCCGTCTTCGAAGCCTTCATCCGCGAGGCTCCAGAACAATGGATGTGGGCGCACCGCCGCTGGGGGTGACGGCCGTACGGAGAGGTTCATGCGCATCGCGACCTGGAACGTCAATTCGGTCCGCCAGAGGCTCGGCCACCTCCTGGGCTACCTCGACTCCGTGGCGCCCGATGTGCTGTGCCTGCAGGAGATCAAATGCATCGATGAGGCCTTCCCGCGGGCCGAGATCGAGGCGGCGGGCTATCGGTGCCATGTGCATGGGCAGAAGGGCTTCAACGGCGTCGCCATCCTGACGAAAGGCGAGGCCGAGGTCACGCGCGGCCTGCCGGGCGACGACGCCGACCTCCAATCCCGCTATATCGAGGCGCTGGTCCCCGACAAGTCCGGTCGCGCGGTGCGCATCGCCAGCCTCTACCTACCCAACGGCAATCCGCCCGATACGGAAAAATATCCCTACAAGCTCGGCTTCATGGATCGCCTGATCGGCCATGCCCGCGGCCTTCTTCGGCGCGAGGAACCGCTCGTCCTGGCGGGCGACTACAACGTCATTCCGGAGGCGCGCGACGTCTATGAGCCGCAGGCCTGGCTCGGCGACGCGCTCTTCATGCCGCAGACGCGCGAGCGGTTCCGCCGCCTCCTGAACCTCGGCCTGACCGACGCGTTGCGCGCCACGACCGATGAGGCCGGTCTCTACAGCTTCTGGGATTATCAGGCCGGCGCCTGGCAGCGGAACAAGGGACTGCGCATCGACCATCTGCTGCTCTCGGCCCAGGCTGCCGACAGACTGGCCACGGCCGCGATCGACAAGACCCTTCGGGCGCTCGACAAGCCGTCCGACCACGTTCCGGTCAGGATCGACCTGGCCTGACGAGGTCAGTTCCGCTTGCGGCGGTCCTCGAGATAGAGCGAGGCCACCTGCCGATCGCTGTCGCTCGCACTCGCCATGTCCTTGTCGAAGAGATCGAGGATCCAGGCGTCCTTGCTGTCCTTGCTCAGCAGGGCGGCGTCACGCGCCATCATCAGCCACATCAGGCCCTTGGCGCGCTGGTTGGCGATCCCGTCGAAGCCGTTGAACAGAAGGTGGCCGAGCAGCGCCTCGGCCTGGAGGTGGCTCTTCTCCGCCGCCAGCGCCAGCCAGCGGACGGCCTGCCGCGTGTCCTTCTGGATCCCCGGCGCGCCGTCGAGGTAGAGCCTGGCGAGATTATATTGCGCATCGGCATTGCCGAAACTCATGGCCGCATATTGGAACATGTCGAAAGCCCGGGCCGGGTCGGGCTTCACCTCGGTATTGCCGATGCCGTTGAGGCTGTAGACACCGATCGCGACGAAGGCGTTGGACACGACCGACACGTCGCGGCGGTCGCCGTCCTCTTCGTCGTAATTCTGGATGATCTGCGAGAAATATTTGTAGGCCTTGTAGTCGTCATGCGGGACGCCGTCGCCCTCCGCATACATCTTTCCGAGCTTCCAGCGCGCCAGCGGGTTGCCGTTGGCGGCGGCATATTCGAAAGCCTCGACCGAGGATTTCATGTCGCCGGACAAATATCCGTCCATCCCCCGCCGGAACGCCTGCGACGGGGTCTTGAATAGCGGCAGTGCGGGCCGCTCGTCGGCCGGCGCTTCGGTCGAGCCGTCGAGCGCCCAGGCGGGCGTCGCCGCCAGGCCGAAGACGATCCACGACATCGAAAGAAACGCTACGCGACTGAACATCGACATGGTTCGCATTCTCACCCGCGGCGCCGTCATGGTGCGCGGAACTTGACCAGGGACGGCACGGCCCCACTTGGCAGGCCACTGGCCGCGACCCCGAGGACGGCAAGCAGTTCGGTCACAATCGTCATTCGCCCTCCTCGACCATCTGGCTGCCTCAACTCGCCCGAGACGAGAGGCCGGAGACCGATCCAAGAGCGGCACCGGCTCGCCTTTCATGCCCCGTTCATGTCGCCCTATTGGGCGGCTTTTAAGGTGGGGGACGTTAGCGGTCGCTTTATGGCTGAATAGCGGCGCCTCAGCTTCCCGATTTGGGCATTGCCCGCTTCGGAAACGCCTGTTGCCGGCGAGCAACGATTCGACATCGCCGGCCGGCACTGCACGAGAGCAGGAGGTTGAGAGTTGCTGACCTACCGAGCCTCGGGCTGCGAATATTGCCGCGCAAGCTTAATCGTCGGTAGCCGCCCGGCGCGCGTGCCATGCGGCGCGAAACGCCCGCCGACGCGAGCCTCGTTTATACCGGAATGCCGCAGCATTACGGACATTCGGCCGGTAACCCGGCGCCGAAACGCATGAGGGCGGATCCGCCAGGACCCGCCCTCATGTCTCGGCAGCTTGACCGGCCGGGATCTACCAGCGGTTGTCCGCTACGATGATGCCGCGGCTCGTCACCACGACCCAGGAGCGGCCGCGCTTCTCGATCGAGCGGATCTCTCCAGCGCCAGGAATGAACTGACCCGGGGAGACCTCGCGCAATCCGCCGCCGCGGCCCTCGACGAGGGCCACCCCGTCGTAGACATCGCGCAGCAGCCAGCCGTCGATCGTCGCGACCTTGGCCGCAGCGGGCTTGTTGTCGGCCGCCGCGCTCGGCGCGGGCGCCGGCGCCGGGACGGGGGCAGGCTTGGCCGCCGCCCTGATCGTGCCCGTGGGCACCGGAGAGGATATCGAGCGCTCGATGCGGTCGAGGCGCGCCGTGATGTCGGCGAGCTTGTCCCGGCCACCCGTATCGGCCTTCAATTGATCGAGCCGCTGCGTGATCTCGGCCAGCTTCGGGTTGGGGTCCTTGTCGTTGCGGTCGAGCTTGTCGAGCCGCGCCGAGATCTCGGCGAGCCGCGGCGTCGGGTCGCGATCGAGCTTGTCGATCTTGCCGTTGAGCTGGGTCACCGCGCTGGCGGTGCCCACCTTGGCGACCTCGATATCCTGCTTCAGCAGTTCGACGTTTTTCCTGACGCTGCGGATCGCCTCGTCCTGCCGGCTGTTCTCGGATGTCGCGCGCACGGCGTCGAGGCTGACCTTGAGGGTGTGAATCTCGTCTTCGAGCTTGCGCAGCGTCGGCGCATTCGGGTCGACCTGTGCGACGGCGATGCTCGGTTGTGTCTTGCCACCCAGGAACTGGGCGCCGCCGATGAAGGCTCCGCCGAGGATCAGCGCCACCGCAGCGGCGATCATGCCCTGCGACGGCCTTATGACGAAGCCGGAGGGCGGCTCGGCCGGCGCTTCTTCCAGAAACCGCGTCAAGGCCTGGCTCGACGACGGCTCGCGCTTTCCGGACGCCTTGGTGCCGGCCGCCGCAAGCTTCGAAAACCTGGGATCCTCGCCTTCAGCTTCGACACTCATCGATTGCGGCCTTTACGGTGAACGGTTCGCTAACCCTTCTGGACGGGAATCGTGAAAAGCCGTTTAACGTCGACGGAGCGTCGCCTGTCTCGAAACGGGACCGGTCGGCGCCGCCTCATTTTTCGCTTGCGCGGGGCCATCCCCCGCCGCCAATTCTGCGGCCATCAAACCGCATCAGGGAGGACGAGATGTATACGCAGAGCCTGGAGTTCCACGACCCACGCTTCAAGAAGCTGGTTCACGGCAACGTCCATCTGGAGAAGCTATGGACGGGATCGCGCTGGGCCGAAGGGCCAGCCTATTTCCCCGCCGGCAAATATCTCGTCTTCTCGGACATCCCGAACGACCGCGTCATGCGTTTCGACGAGACGGACGGCTCGGTCTCGACTTTCCTGAGCCCGGCGCGCAACCACAACGGCCATACGGTCGACCGGCAGGGACGGCTCGTAAGCTGCGAGCATCGCGGGCGCTGCGTCTCGCGCATCGAGCATGACGGCAAGCTCACGGTGCTGGTCGACAAGGTCGACGGCAAGACGCTCAATTCGCCCAACGACGCCGTCGTCAAGTCGGACGACACGATCTGGTTCACCGACCCGACCTATGGCATCGACAGCGAATACGAAGGGGATGCCTCGCATTCGGAAATCGGTGAGAGCCACGTCTATCGCTACGACCCGAAGTCGGGCGAGACCCACGCGGTGGCCCGCGACTTCACCAAGCCGAACGGCCTCGCCTTCTCGCCCGACGAAAAGCTGTTCTATGTCGCCGACACCGGCGCCACCCATGTCGAGGACGGCCCCAAGCATATCCGCAAATTCACCGTCGGCGGCGACGGACGGACGCTAAAGGGCGGCGAGATTTTCGCCACCTGCGATGTGGGCCTCTTCGACGGGTTCCGCTGCGACCGCGACGGCAACGTCTGGACCTCGGCGGGCGACGGGGTGCATTGCTACGCGCCGGATGGCACGTTGATCGGCAAGATCAAGGTGCCCGAGGTCGTCGCCAACGTCTGTTTCGGCGGCCCCAAGCGCAACCGCCTCTATATCTGCGGCACGACGTCTCTCTACATGATGTATGTCAACGCCCACGGCGCGACCTGGCCCCGATAGTTTTGCTGCGTCGCGAACCTTCTCTAGGAGAGAAGGGTGCCAATGACGCAGAACGGGGCCTTCCCTTCTCCCCTTGCGGGAGAAGGTGCCTTGCCGAAGGCAAGGCGAATGAGGGGTGCGCGGAGCCGTAAATCACGCCGAGGCTCGATCGTTCGTCAGGCGACCTTGGCGGCAGCCTCGGCGAATCGCGCCAATCCGGCAAGGCCTGCCTCTCGGTCGAACGCCTGTGGTGGGGAAAGGCGGGCCAAGGCCGCCTCGGCGCGGGTCTTGGCCAATCCGGTCAAGACCGGTGCCTCGGCGGCGACCTGGCGCGCTTCCTCGATCACCCCGTTGCAATGCAGGGCGATGTCGCAGCCGGCCGCATAGGCTGCGGCCGCTCGTTCCCCGATCTCGCCGCTGAGCGCCTGCATCGACAGGTCGTCGGTCAGGAGCAGGCCGCCGAAGCCGATCTCGCCGCGGATGACGTTGCCCACGACCGCAGCGGAGACCGTCGCCGGCCGCGCTGCGTCGAGCGCGGTGTAGATGACATGCGCGCTCATCCCGATCGGCAGGTCGGAGAGACGGCGGAAAGGCGCGAAATCGGCTGCCTTCAGCACGTCGAGGCCGACCTTGACCACGGGAAGCTCGTGGTGGCTGTCGACTTCCGCCCGGCCGTGCCCGGGCATGTGCTTGACGACCGGCAGCACGCCGCCGTCGAGCAATCCTTCGGCGAAGGCCCGCGCCAGGGTGGCGACGCGATCCGCCGTGCGGCCGAAAGCGCGGTCGCCGACGACGTCGCTGCTGCCGGAGACCGGCAGGTCGAGCACCGGCGCACAATCGATCGTGATGCCGACGGCATGCAGGTCGGCGGCGATCAGCCGGCCGCCGAGCTTGGCCGCCGCGAGCGCCGCCGCCGGATCCCGATCGGCCAGGGCCGCGTAGGCGGCGGCGGCCGGATAGGCCGGCCAATGAGGGGGCCGCAACCTTTGGACGCGACCGCCTTCCTGGTCGACGAGGACCGGGGCGTCGGGCCGTCCCGTGACCTCGCGGAACTCCGCCGTGAGCCGGCGCACCTGCTCCGGGTTGTCGACGTTGCGCCGGAACAGGATCAGGCCCCAGGGCTGCGCCTCCGCGAGAAACGCGCGCTCATCGTCCGTGAGCGCTGTACCGGCGCAGCCGCAGATGAAGGCCCTGACCAAGGCGGATGCCACCGGGGCTCAGTTGCGGACGACGAAACAGGATCCGCCGCCCGCCTGGAGCTGCGCGCAGAGAGTCTTGGCCTGCTCCTGGTTCATGCTGCCGACCCGCAGGCGATAGACGGGCCTGCCCGCGGTGCCGGCCTTCTTGATCTGAGGCTGATAGTTGCCGAGCTCCGTGTATTTCTTTTCCAGGCGCGTGAAAGCCGCCCGGGCATCGCGCTCGGAGGGTGACGCCGCAAGCTGCAGCGCGAAGCCTCCCGCGCCCTGCGGCATGGCAGCACCGTCCGCGGCGGCGGCATCGGCGACCACGACCGGTTTGGGAGTCGGAGCTGCCGCCTGCCGTGGTTTGGCCGAGACGGAATTGGTCGCGTCTCCCGCGAGTTCACCGATTGTCGGAGGCGACGCCTTGGGGGTCGTCGCCGCGCGAACGCCGGACTTCGGGGTCGCCGGCAGAGCCGCCACGGGCGTGCCGGTTCCGGCCGTCGCCGCGACAGGCGGAAGCGCTGCCATCTGCGGTATACTGTTCAATCCCCGCGGCGCGAGCGCACCGGCCGTCCCCGTCGGGATCATCGTGCCGTCGGGCCGGACCAGGAAGGTCTTGACCATCCTCGGCTCGGGGAACGGACTCTGCGAATTCGCCGGCAGCGCCCCGGCAGCGGCACCCGGTACACTCTCGGCCTTGGGCAGTTGCGCCAGATCGATCGGCTGCTCCTGGCTGTTGACGACCTTGACGGGGCCGCCATTGGTTTCGCCGTTCCGGCTCAGCAGCGCCGCATCGGCATCTTCCGCATTGGTGGTGCTCGACACATCGGTCTGCTTGATCTTGTCCGGCGTAGTGGACGCCAGGATGACCGGTGCGCCCGCGCCGCCTGTCGCGGCGATGCTCGGCCCCGTGCGGGCCAGGAAGGTCGCCGCGAGACCGCCGCCCGTCAGAGCCAGAACAGCGACGAGCACCAGTAGCGGACGGCGAGGCATGGGTGGCGGCACGGCCGATTCGTCGGACAGTCTCGCGGCGGGCGGCTCGGCCCAAAGATCCGGCGCCGCGGCCAGCTCTCCGTAGGTCTGATGCTCGTCCTCGGCCGCGTAGCCATGCACCGGCTCTTCGGATTGTCCGTGTTCGACGCCATCCCCCTGGTAAGCGGACTCGGCATAATGCCCGTCGTGGGAGCTCTGCCCTGTCCAACCATGATCCTCTTGGCTGGCGGGTTCGTTGGCGAAACCCGCATCGTGATGTTCGGAAGCCGCCGCCTCGGGGCTGCCCCAGGCCGGCTCCTCCGGCAAAACGCCGATCGGCTCGCGCCGGGGGTGTACGGGCGCCGACGCGGGGTTGAACATGTCGCGGAACGGATCGTCCTGACCGACGAGCCGCGCCAACTCGGCCAGCGGATCGGCGCCCTGGGCGCGCGCTGCGACAGGCCGTTCCATCGGCGGTTCGAACCCGGGCTCGACCCGACGTGATCTGGCGGCTTCACTCATGGGACACCTCACCTGACAGCCGCGCGCAGGATAAGCCAGAGCCGTGGCCGAACGTTGACCGGAGAGGACGATGCCACCCCAGACAGATCAAGCCCGCACCTTTCGCCCTGCGACCGGCCCACCAGGAGCGGCATCAACGCATCTCGTCGGGCGCACTCACACCAAGAATGCCCAGGCCCGCTCCGATCACAATCGTTGACGCCGTCACTAACGCCAGCCTCGCGTAAGTTAAATCTCTCGCGGTCTCATTAACAAAGCGTAATTGCGGCTGATCTTTGCCGCGGTTCCAGTGCGTATGAAAAGCACTGGCAAGCTCATAGAGGTAGAATGCCAGGCGATGCGGCTCATGCGCGAAGGCCGCCGCCTCGATAAGCCGGGGGAATTGGGCGATCAGGCGGACAAGGCCGGTTTCGCCTTCGTCCGTCAGCAGGCTCATATCGGCCGCGGCGAGCGATGCGGCATCGAGCGGCCGGTCCGGCAAGGCAGTGTGCCCCAGGCGAAGCACCGAGCGCGCCCTGGCATGGGCATATTGCACGTAGAAGACCGGATTGTCCTTCGACCGCTCGATCACCTTGGCGAGATCGAAGTCGAGCGAGGCATCGTTCTTGCGAAACAGCATCATGAACCGCACCGCGTCGGCGCCGACCTCGTCGACGACCTCGCGCAAGGTGACGAAATGGCCCGAGCGCTTCGACATCTTCACGGGTTCGCCGTCGCGCATCAGCTTGACGAGCTGGCAGAGCTTGGCATCGAGCGTTGCCTTGCGGTCGCTCAACGCCGCGACCGCCGCCTGCATGCGCCTGACATAGCCGCCATGATCGGCGCCGAGCACGTCGATCAGGTGATCGAAGCCGCGATCGATCTTGCTCTTGTGGTAGGCGATGTCGGAGGCGAAATAGGTGTAGCTCCCGTCCGATTTCACCAGCGGACGGTCGACGTCGTCGCCATAGGCGGTCGAGCGGAACAGGATCTGCTCGCGGTCCTCCCAATCTTCGGGGAGCTGACCCTTCGGGGGCGGCAGCCGGCCCTCGTAGATCAGCCCGTTTTGCCGAAGCGCTGCGATCGTCTCGGCCACGATGTCGCGGCCGTCGACGACGAGCGAGCGTTCGGAGAAGAACACCTCGTGACGGATGCCGAGCGACGCGAGGTCGTCGCGAATCATCGCCATCATGGCGGCAATAGCTGCATCCCGCGCGATGGCGAGCGCCTCAGGCTCGTTCATCGTCGTGAGCCGGTCGCCATGCTCGGCGGCGAGGCCCTGCCCGACCGGCTTCAGGTAGTCGCCGGGATAGAGTCCCTCCGGAATGTCACCGACCGGCTCGCCGAGCGCCTCGCGGTAGCGCATCAAGGCCGACCGGGCCAGCACGTCGACCTGGGCACCGCCATCGTTGACGTAATATTCGCGCGCGACCTCGTAACCGGCGTAGTCGAGGAGGTTGGCGAGTGCATCGCCGAAGACGGCGCCGCGTCCGTGGCCGACATGCAGCGGACCGGTCGGGTTGGCCGAGACATATTCCACATTGACCTTATGGCCCGCGCGCGCCGCGCCGCGGCCGAAGGACGGTCCCTGGGTGAGTGCCGCACGCAGCACGGCGCCGTAGACCGCGGGCTCGAGCACGATATTGATGAAGCCCGGCCCTGCCACCTCGGCCGAGGCCACGTCCGGGTCGACGGCGAGTTCCGCCGCGATGGCGACAGCGAAGGCGCGCGGGCTGCCGTAGCCCGCCTTGGCGTCCTTGGCGAAGACCATCGCCGCATTGCACGCGAGATCGCCGTTCGCGGCATCGCGCGGCGGCTCGACGACGAAACGGCCTAGGTCGAGACCTGTGGGAAGCCTATCCCGCGCGACCATCCCTTTCAGGATCGTCGCGATGCGGGCCTGGAAGTCGGCGAAAATGTCCATGGAGTCGCATTCATGCAAAGCGCGTCGCGCGCCAATCGCATGTTGCATGCGCTAGCGCAAATTCGGCGTCGAGCGGAACAGGCGCCGGTGCTCGGCGACCGCGCCGCGGTCGGTCAGGCTCGCGAGATAGTCGGCGACGAGCCGCATGGTCTTGGGCGCGCCGGGGCCGGCCAAGGCCTGTACGGCCCAAGACGGCGGCAGGTCTTGCGGCGCGCCGACGAGGCGGGTCGCGAGATCGGTCATGATGTCGAAGGCGCGCGCCCGCACGTCGAGCAGGCGTGGATGGCGATACATATGGTCGCGCAGGAACAGCTTTATGGCGGTGCTGGCGGAGGCGAGCCCGGGCGAAAGCCCGATCGCCGGCCGGGGCGGTCGCGCCATCGAATCCCCATGGGCTGCCCTGCCTCCCTCCAGCCTCCGGCGGCTTTCGGCGATGGCATCTTCGACGAAGACCCCGACGATGGTGCGAATCAGCGCCCGGATCGTGCGATTGCGATCGAGATTCGGCGTTTCTGCCGCGATGCGTCCGAGCAGCTCGGCCAGGATCGGCACCTCCGCCATGTCGGGGAGATCGAATAGGCCGGCGTCGAGCCCGTCTTCGAGGTCATGGGCATTATAGGCCATGTCGTCGGCGACCGAGGCGACCTGCGCCTCGGCGCCGGCGCAGGTCGAAAGATCGAAGCCGAGCCGCGCGTCGAGCTCGGTAAAGACCGCCGGGAGCGGCCGCCCATAGAGATTGCGGCCTTCGGAATCGATGAGCGGCCCGTTTCGCTTGACGAGGCCCTCCAGCGTCTCCCAGGTGAGGTTGAGACCGTCGAAGGCCGGATAGCGCTTCTCGAGCCGTGTGACGATGCGCAGCGTCTGCGCATTGTGGTCGAAGCCGCCGGCCAGCTCGAGAACGGCGTCGAGCGCGTCCTCCCCGGTATGGCCGAAGGGCGAATGGCCGAGGTCGTGGGCCAGCGCCAGAGCTTCGGTGAGGTCGTCGTCGAGTCCCAGCACCCGCGAGATCGAGCGCGCGATCTGCGCCACCTCGATCGTATGGGTCAGCCGCGTGCGGTAATGGTCGCTCTCCTCGGGTAGGAAGACCTGGGTCTTGAGCGCCAGGCGCCGGAACGCGCCGCAATGGATGATGCGGTCGCGGTCGCGCTGGAACTCGGTTCGCGTCGCCGAGGGCGGCTCGGGGACCAGGCGGCCGCGGCTCGCCGCCGTGCCGGCACCGCAGGCGATGCGCAGCGGCCCGGAAGATTGCGGATCGGATCGGTCGATCATGGCCCGGGTCATGCGCCGGCTCGTCGGCGACCGCAAGGGCCATGCGGTCTCGGCCATTGCGGCCTCCCCGGCTCGCGCCTAAATTCAAGGGCAACTTGCCGCGGTGCTGCTGCACCCTGCCCCGTTCGACGGATGATGCCATGAGCCAGATCGAAGCCCTCGCCCCCGTCACCCTCTCGTCCACCGCCGCAGCGCGGGTCAACCGCGTGCTCGCCAAGGAGGCGCCGGGCTCGATGCTGCGGGTCGCGGTCGATGGCGGCGGTTGTTCAGGATTCCAGTATTCCTTCAAGATCACCGACGAGACCGCCGCGGACGACCTTCTGGTCGAGCGCGACGGCGCCAGGGTGCTGATCGATTCGGTGTCGCTCGACTATCTTCGCGGCGCGGAGATCGACTTCGTCGACGATCTGATCGGCCAGTCCTTCAAGATCCACAACCCCAACGCCACGGCCTCCTGCGGCTGCGGCACGAGCTTTTCGGTCTGACGGACGCATTGCCTACATCGGCGGCACCAGCCCATTCTTGCCGACCGCGACCCGGCTCGCCGAGAGCGCACCGTCAGCCCCGGCCTGGGCGAAGACGATCACATGGGCGCCAGGCGTCAGTTCGGCCTTGTCGCCGGGACCGAAGGTGACGACCGGCACGTCTGCCGGCACCCTGATGGCCTTCTCGCCGCCCTTGTACTTGACGGTGAGCGTATCGCCCACCGCCCCGGTCACTTCCTGGCCGATGGTGCCGTTGGTCATGGTGCTCTTCGGCCCGAGGTCGAAGGGGTAATGGCCCTCGCCGGTGCCGCGCATGGCCTCCGGGAAGACATGGACCTCCTTGGCCACCAGCGTCCCGTCGGGCTGGGTCTCGGCGGCCGTGCCGATGAAGCTCCCCGGCTTGACCTCCTTGAGGCTCGAGGGCAGCACCTCGGAGACCTTGACCTGCGGCCCGAGCGTGATCGCCACCTCGGCGCCGTCGCCGTTCGGCTTGACGTGCAGGACGGCGCCGTCGAGCGACGCCACCGTGCCGCGGATCCGTTGCGGCGTCTGCGCCAGCGCCGCGGAGGAAACGAGGCAGACGAGGCCCAGGGCGAGCGGAGAAATTCTGGTCATGCGATGATTGTCCTCATGTGGTCGCATCGGGCATGCACGCGATCGGCACGGCCGGTCGATTGGTAGGATGGTCTTCGACGAGGCTACGGCAAGGAGGTCAGCGATGCGGATCGACGGGCGCGATAGTCGCACCCTTTGGGTCAACCCGGACGGCCGCGCGGTCGATGTCATCGATCAGCGCATGCTGCCGCATCGCATCGCGGTGCGGACGCTGCGCAGCTTCGCCGATGCGGCCGAGGCCATCGCCGACATGACGGTGCGCGGCGCGCCGCTGATCGGCGCCACGGCGGCTTACGGCATGGCGCTCGCCGCGGCATCGGATCCCGGCGACGACAGGCTGGCGGAGGCCTATGCGACCCTGCTGGCAAGTCGCCCCACGGCCGTCAACCTGCGCTGGGCTCTCGATCGCATGCGGACCCGGCTGATGGCCCTTCCGCCTGAGGAGCGCGGCGAAGCGGCCTATGCGGAGGCCGCTTCGATCGCCGACGAGGACGTCGAGACCTGCTCGCGGCTCGGCGACCATGGCCGCGAGCTCATCGAACAGCGCTGGCACAAGGTCGGGTCGGACAAGCGGGTCAACATCCTCACCCATTGCAACGCCGGATGGCTCGCGACCGTCGACTGGGGCACGGCGCTGGCGCCGGTCTACAAGGCCCACCGGGCCGGCATCCCGGTCCATGTCTGGGTCGACGAGACGCGCCCCCGCAACCAGGGTGCCAGCCTCACCGCCTTCGAGCTCATGCAGGAAGGCGTGCCGCACACGGTCGTGGTCGATAATACCGGTGGCCACCTGATGCAGCACGGCATGGTCGACCTCTGTATCGTCGGCACCGATCGCACGACCCGCGCCGGCGACGTCTGCAACAAGATCGGCACCTATCTGAAGGCGCTTGCCGCGACCGACAATGCGGTGCCCTTCTACGTCGCCCTGCCGTCCTCGACCATCGACTGGCGGATCAGCGACGGCCTTGGTGAAATCCCCATCGAACAGCGCGCCGACGATGAGGTCAGCTTCATCGGCGGGGAGACCGAGGACGGCCGCATCGAAAAGGTTCGGGTGACGCCGCGCGGCAGTCCCGTCGCCAACTACGCCTTCGACGTTACGCCGGCGCGGCTCGTCACCGGGCTGATCACCGAACGCGGCGTCTGCGCCGCATCCGAAGCGGGATTGTCGAACCTGTTCCCCGAGAGCGCCGCGAGCTGATCTTCTCTATCTCGGACCGCGGATTTCGCTTGCACCCTCACGCAGGCGCGCTATAAGCCGCGCTCTGACAGTATCCTGGCCGGGAGCTGAACGGAAATCCGCGGGCGGCGTGCCGCACGCGGAAGGGTCGCAAGGTCCGCTTTCCCGTGTTCCCGCCTTCGGTGACCAGTCGAGCCTTTCCAACGGGCTCGAAGGGCTTAGCGCCGGATCTGTCGCAACCGGAAAGGCAAGCCTCATGGCTCTTTACGAGCATGTGTTCCTGGCTCGCCAGGACGTGACCGCGCAGCAGGTCGACGCCCTGACCGAGCAGATGAAAACCGTCATCACCTCGGGTGGCGGATCGGTGCCGAAGGTCGAATATTGGGGCGTCAAGTCCCTGGCCTATCGGGTTAAGAAGAACCGCCGCGCGCATTTCACGCTGATGAACATCGACGCCCTGCCGGCCGCCGTGACCGAGATGGAGCGGCAGATGCGCATCAACGAAGATGTGATCCGCCTCATCACCGTGCGCGTCGAGGCGCACGAGGAAGGGCCCTCCGCCATGCTGCGGAAGCGCGAGGACAGCGACCGCGACGACAGGGGCGAGCGCGGTGAGCGCCGCGGCGGCGGCGGCCGCTTCGATCGCGGCGACCGCCCGCCGCGCTTCCCGAGCCGGCCGCCGGCCGGTGCGCCGGGAGCGAGCGCGCCAGCTGGTGGAGAAGCCTGATGTCGACCCAGCCTCGCCGCCCCTTCTTCCGTCGCCGCAAGACCTGCCCGTTCTCCGGCCCCAGTGCGCCGAAGATCGACTACAAGGATACGCGGCTGCTCTCGCGCTACATTTCCGAGCGCGGCAAGATCGTGCCGTCGCGCATCACCGCTGTCTCGGCCAAGAAGCAGCGCGAACTCGCCCAGGCGATCAAGCGCGCCCGCTTCCTGGGCCTGCTGCCCTATGTGATCCGCTGATGCAGTCTACCCGGCGCGCTTTTCGCGTCGGCCAAACGGACGTCGGCCCCGCGGCGCGAAAAGCCGCGTGGCTTGGTTGGGATCGCCACCTCGATCCCTAACCGCTCCTCCCAAGGCGGGACAGCTCGACGATGGGTAAGATGACCGGTATCGCGGTCGGCGCCGGCTTGGCGTCGGCTTTGCTCTTCGTGGTGTCCGCCACCGCTTCGCTCGCGGGAATGGCGTTTGCCTATCTGACGCCGCTGCCGATCATGATCGCCGCCTTGGGCTTCGGACATGTCAGCGGCGGCATCGCGGCCGTCATCGGCGCCTCGACGGTCGGACTGACGCTCGGCGTCTTCCCGGGCATCACCTTCCTGATCGTGCTCGGCCTGCCCGCCTGGTGGCTCGCCTATGTGTGCCTGCTGGCACGGCCGGGGCACAGCGGCGCCCCCGAATGGTATCCGCTCGCCAAGGTCGTCGCCTGGATGGCGCTGCTCGCCGCCGCGCCGGTGATGATCGTCGGTGCTCTGCTCGTCGTCCATTACGGCGGTTTCGATCGTCTCGTCGCCATTTTGGCGGCACATCTCGAAGTCGCCCTTTCCGGCGCCAGACTGCCGGGGGGCATTTCATACGAGGAACTCGTCAGGGCCGCGCCGGTGGCGGTTGCGGCCTCGACCTTCGTCATGCTCGCCGCGAATCTCTGGCTTGGCGGCCGCATCGTGCGCACCTCGCAACGGCTGGCGCGGCCGTGGCCGAATATCGCCGACGGGATCAAGCTGCCGCCGCGCGTCGCCATCCTGTTCTTCGTGCTGCTGGCCGCGGCCTTCCTGCCGGATCCGCCTGGACTGCTCGCCGCCGTCGCTGCGGCCGCTTTCGCCATGGCCTTCGTGTTCGAGGGACTCGCGGCCGCCCATGTGGTGACACGCGGGCTCGCGGCGCGACGGCTGATCCTCAGCGCCATCTATGCGACGATCCTCTTCCTCATGCCCTGGCCGTTGCTGGCACTGGCCTTGCTCGGCTGTCTCGACAGCCTGTTCGCCCTGCGCGGCCGGATCCCCGGTCCGCCATCACCGCCAACCCCGTATCGGAGCTGAACCCCATGGATGTCATTCTTCTCGAACGCGTCGCCAAGCTCGGCCAAATGGGCGAACGCGTGCGCGTCCGCGACGGCTTCGCCCGCAACTTCCTGTTGCCGCGCGGCAAGGCGCTGCGCGCGACCGAGGCCAATGCCAAGCGATTCGAAACCCAGCGCGGCCAGCTCGAGGCCCGCAACCTCGAACTCAAGGGCGAAGCCTCCGCGCTCTCCGAGAAGCTCGACGGCCAGAGCTTCGTGATGATCCGCCAGGCGGGCGAGACCGGCCAGCTCTACGGCTCCGTCTCGACCCGCGATATCGCCGAGGCGATCACGGCAGGCGGATTCTCGATCAGCCGCAGCCAAGTGGTGATGACCACGCCGATCAAGACCCTAGGCCTGCATACCATCCCGGTGCAGCTTCATCCCGAAGTCGAGGCCAAGGTCACCGTCAACGTGGCGCGGTCGCCGGAAGAGGCCGAGCGTCAAGCCAAGGGCGAGGAGGTGCTGCAGCGCGAAGAGACCTCGCTCGACGAGCTAGGCCTCGAAGTCGGCGCGGCGCTGGCCGGCTTCGAAGGCAATCTCGACGATCACTGAGCTTTCGTTCCTCTCCGTTTTTTCTTCCCGGCAACAGGGAAGGAAACCCGGTCAGGCGATGAAGCGATACTCCGTGCTCTGCCGATAGGTCTCCCCCGGTCGTAGCGTGGCAGAGGGGAAGTGCCGGCGGTTCGGTGCGTCCGGATAGGTCTGCGCCTCGAAGCAGAGACCGCCATGTGGCCCGTAATGGGCGCCGCCGAGCCCCGCCACGGGGCAGTTCAGCTTCGCCGCGTCGTAGAACTGGACGCCGGGCTGGTCGGTATGGACCTCGAGACGGAGGCCGTTCTTCGGCGAGCGCGCGCTCGCCGCATGGACCAGCGCGCCCGGCGCCTCGGGCAGCGGGGCGATGATGAAATTGTGGTCGTAACGGGTTTCGGACGGATCGCGCACGGGACGCATCCGGCGGAAGTCGAAGGGCGTGCCCGCGACCGTCACGATCTCCCCGGTGGGAATATTGTCGTCGTCGACCGGGGTGCGGAACTCGGAGGCGATCATCACCTCATGGTCGAGGATGTCGGCGCTGCCGTCGAGATTGAAATAGGAGTGGTGCGCCAGGTTGACGATGGTCGGCGCATCGGTCGTCGCCGCGAGATCCACGCACAACGTGCCGGGATCGAGCAGCGAATAGGTGCACACCACCCGCACTGCTCCGGGAAAGCCGGCATCGCCGTCGGGCGAGTCGAGCACGAGCGTCACCCGGTCCTCGGCGGCGTTCTCCAGCGCCCAGGCGCGCTTGCCGAAGCCTTGCGGGCCGCCGTGCAACGTCGTCTTGCCCTTCTCGTTCAGCGGCAGCTGATAGTCCTTGCCGTCGAGCGTGAATCGGCCCCCGGCGATCCGGTTGGCGAAGCGGCCGGGCGTGGCGCCGAAATGCGGTGAATATTTGATGTAATCCTCGAGGCTGTTGAGCCCGAGGACGACGCGTTGCGGCCCCTTCGACGACGGCACGACGAGGTCACGCAGCACCGACCCCCGCGTGATGACCGAGGCGGTGGCGCCCGAGGCCGAGCGCAGCGTGATCTCCTTGATCTCGGTGCCGTCGACCGTCCCGAAACTCTTCACATCCATGCGCCGTTCTCCGTTCGCGATTTCCGTGCTTGTCGTCCGGTAAGGTTGCCGTTCTCGACTCTCTCAACCCGAGCGGGCGAGGCCCGTCATCTCGGTCGGCCGCAGGCGGCGCGCCAAGGCATCGAGCACGGCATTGACCATGCCGACCTCGTCGCCTTCGAGAAAGGCTCCGGCGACGTCGGTATATTCCTTGATCGTGACGCGGACGGGGATGTCCTTGCGGCCGAGGAGTTCGTAGGTGCCGGCCCGCAGCGTCGCCCGTAGCACGGCCTCGACCCGCCGCAGCGGCCAGCCCTGCTGCAGGGCATTGTCGACCAGCCGGTCGATCTCGCCCTGTCCAGCCATTACGCCCTCGACGGTGGCACGGAAGAAGGCTGTCTCCGCCGGCTTGTACTGCTCGCCCTCGACCTCCTGGCCGATCCAGTGGGATTCGAACTCGGCGAAGATCTCGTTGATGCCGGTCTTGGCGACGTCCATCTGATAGAGCGCCTGGACGGCGGCCAGCCGCGCGGCGGCGCGTTTTTCGCCACGGCTCATCCGCGCTCTCCGCCGGCCTGCGCCAGCAGGTAGAGCGTCATGGCGGCGCGCGCCGCCTCGCCGCCCTTGTCGCCCTGGGCCGGATCGGCCCGTCTGATCGCCTGCTCCAGCGTCTCGACCGTCAGCACGCCATTGCCGACCGGCAGCGCCTTGTCGATGCCGATGCGCGTGATGCCACGGGCGCTCTCGTTGGCGACGATCTCGAAATGGTAGGTGTCACCGCGCACGATACAGCCGAGCCCGACGGCGCCCGCATAGGGCTTGCCCTGCGCCTCACCCCGCTTGAGGGCGATGGCCATGGCGGGCGCGATTTCGAGGCTGCCCGGCACCGTCACGACATCGCAACTCGCGCCCGCGGCCGAGAAGGCCGCCGCGGCGCCGTTCCTCAGCATGGCACCGATGTCGACATAGTAGGGTGCCTCGACGATGAGGAAATGGGCCGGGGCCCGCAGGATCGGCAGATCGCTCCGCCGTTCAACTTCGACCATGGATACGCGGGTCTTTCGGGTTGCCGCTTCGGGACGCGCCGTGATTACGACCGCGAGGCCGCCGACGCAAGGAGGCCGGCTTGTCCGGTCCGCTTCAGGACAGCTTCCGCATGCCGCCGAGGCCGGCTTCGCGCTGATAGGCCAGGAGGTCGAGCGACGGCGCGGTTCCGGCGAGGCCGGTCAGAAGTGCATGGACCTGGCCCCGATGATGGGTCTGGTGGTTGAAGACGTGGTCGAGCGCCGGGGCCAGTTCCTGCTCATAGCGGTCGGGGGTCGAGGCGCGGGTATAGGAGAAGCGACCCTGCAATGCGGCGGCATCGAGACCCTTGATGTAGCGGGTGATCCGATCGTCCTCGGCGATGCGGGCCTGACGCAATGCGGCGAGGCCGTCGAACAGGATGGCGTCGAGGGTGGCGGCGACCTTGCCTTCGCCGGTGAAGCGCCTCATCCACAATCTGTCGGTCACGAGCAGATGGTTCAGCGTGCCATGTACGGACTTGAAGAAAGCGCCGCGGTCGGCCCGGTAATCGGCATCGGACAGGTGTGCCGCCGCCTTGTAGATCTCGCTATTGGCCCAGGCATTGTAGCCGGCAAGCTGGCGGTAGCGGTCCGTCATGGCGTGACGCTCCGGGCGGCCTCGCTGCGGCGCCAGTCGAGGAGCCGCGCCGCATAGCGCGCCATGGTGTCGACTTCGAGGTTGAGGCGATCGCCGGCCGCGACCGACCCCCAGGTCGTGACCGCCAGCGTATGGGGGATGATCAGCACCGAGAAGACGGCGCCATCGACGGAATTGACGGTCAGCGACGTTCCGTCGAGCGCCACCGAGCCCTTCTCGGCGATGAAGCCGGCAAGCGCGTGCGGTGCCTCGATGTCGAAGCGCACCGTCTCGCCGATCTCGGTGCGTGCCACCACGGTGGCGATCCCGTCGACATGGCCCGAGACAATATGGCCGCCGAGCTCGTCGCCGGCCTTGAGCGAGCGTTCGAGGTTGATGCGATGGCCTTTCACCCAATCGCCGACCGTCGTGCGCGCCAGTGTCTCGGCCGCCGCATCGACGTCGAACCAGCTGCGGTTGCCGGCGCGACCGGTCGCCACCGCCGTCAGACAGGGTCCTCCGCAGGCGATCGAGGCGCCGATCGCAATCGACTCCATCGGATAGGCGCAGGCGATCTTCAGCCGCTTCGTCGCGCCGCGCGTCTCGGCCGCCAGAACCTCACCGACATCGCTCACGAGACCCGTGAACATCGCCAACTCACCTCAATAGATGGGGAAACGCTGCGTGAGCTTGGCGACGTCGCCGCGCACGGCCGCCTCCGTCGCGGCGTTGCCGCCGTCGCCATCGGCCGCAAGACCGTCGAGCGTCCGGGCGATCAGCCGGCCGACCTCCTCGAACTCGGGCGCGCCGAAGCCGCGCGAGGTCGCGGCCGGCGAGCCGATCCTGATGCCGGACGTCACCATCGGCTTTTCCGGATCGAAGGGAATGCCGTTCTTGTTGACCGTGATATGGGCACGCCCGAGCACGGCTTCCGCGGCCTTGCCGGTGATCTTTTTTGGCCGCAGGTCGACCAGCATCAGGTGATTGTCGGTGCCGCCCGAGACGATCGGATAGCCCGCCTTTGCGAGGCTCGCTGCAAGCGCCTTGGCATTGTCGGCCACGGCCTGGGCATAGCGCTTGAATTCGGGCGTCAGCGCCTCGCCGAAGGCGACCGCCTTGGCGGCGATGACATGCATCAGCGGGCCACCCTGCATGCCGGGGAAGATCGCCGAATTGATCTTCTTGGCGAGATCCTCCGCGTCGGTGAGGATGAGCCCACCGCGCGGGCCGCGCAGCGTCTTATGCGTGGTCGAAGTCACCACATGGGCATGCGGGAAAGGCGAAGGGTGCACGCCGCCCGCCACGAGCCCGGCGAAATGGGCCATGTCGACCATGAAATAGGCGCCGACCGCATCGGCGATGGTGCGGAACCGCGCGAAATCCCAGTTCCGTGAATAGGCCGAACCGCCGGCGATGATGATCTTGGGCTTCGCCTCGCGCGCCTTCCGCTCGACCTCGTCCATGTCGATAATATGCGTCTCGGGATCGACGCCATAGGATACGGTCTTGAACCACTTGCCCGACATGTTGACCGGCGAGCCGTGAGTCAGGTGTCCGCCCGCCGCGAGGTCGAGGCCCATGAACGTGTCGCCGGGTTGCATCAGCGCCAGGAACACGCCTTGATTGGCCTGGCTGCCGGAGTTGGGCTGCACGTTGGCGAAGCCGCAGCCGAAGAGCTTCGTCACCCGCTTGATGGCGAGGTCCTCGGCGATGTCGACGAACTGGCAGCCGCCGTAATAGCGCCGGCCCGGATAGCCTTCCGCATATTTATTGGTCATCACCGAGCCCTGCGCTTCGAGCACGGCGCGGGAGACGATGTTTTCCGATGCGATGAGCTCGATCTCGTCGCGCTGGCGGCCAAGTTCGAGCGAGACGGCGCGGGCGATCTCAGGATCGGCCATGGCGAGGTCGGCGCCGAAGAAGCTGTTCGACCGGGGCGCGCTGCGCTCGGCGGTGATGGGATTCGCTGATCCGGCCATGGGCATTCTCGAACGAGGTTGGAGGAGCGGGTATTCTTCAGGCGAGCCTCAAGAACCAGTTCCGGCGCATCCGTGGAGCGCGGGCTGCGACGTCGGTCCGTCTGTTAGCGCCTCCGCGCGCGGCCGTCACCACAATCCTGGCGAGGCCGGCCCAAGGTAGACGCCCGCATGCTCATCCGAGCGCCCGGTCGAGGCTGGCGGTCAGCCGGTCGACCTCCTCGACAGTATTGTAATGGACCATCGACACCCGCACGACGCCGGAATTCTCGGCGAGCCCGAGCCGCTCGATCAACCGCCGCGAGTGGAAATCGCCGAACCGGATGCCGACCTCGGCCTTGTCCGTCTCACGCACGATCTCGGCCGCATCCCGGTCCCTGACCTTGAAGGCGATGGTCGGCACGCGGGCCTTGGCGTCGGCGGTCCGGCGGCCGACGATGCGCACGTCGTTGCGGGTGCGCAGATAGGACAAGAGCCGCTCGGCGATCGCCTGCTCGTGCGTCGCGATCTCGTCGAAGGCGCGTGAGATCGAGGTCCGGTCTCCCCCGCCCCCGCCGAGCCCGTCGAGATAGTCCACGATCCCGGCCGCGCCCCAGGCCAATTCGTAATTAGTATTGCCGGGCTCGAGCTTCATCGGCACTTTGTCGCGGCCGTAGAAGTAATGGTAGAGCCCGTCGAGCTCGAGCAGCTTGTCGTATTTGCCATAGAGCACGGCGAAATGCGGCCCGTAGGTCTTGTAGAAGCTGAAGACGTAGTAATCGACGTCCCAGGCCGCGACATCGACGGCGCGATGCGGCGCATAGGCGACGGCGTCGACGACGATCTCGGCGCCGCGGGCGTGGACCCGGCGGGCGATCTCGGCCACCGGGTTGATGGTGCCGAGGATATTCGAGACATGGGTGACGGCGACGAGCTTCGTGCGGTCGCTCATCAGCCGGTCGAGCGCGTCGAGATCGAGCTCGAAACTCTCGGGGTCGAGCCCCCAGGTCCGGATCACGATGCCGCGCCGCTCCAGCGCCCGCCACGGCCCGATGTTCGATTCGTGGTCGAAATCGGTGACAACGATCTCGTCGCCCGGCTGTAGCCGGCTCTCCATGGCGCGGGCGAGGAACTGGCAGAGGACGGTCGTCGAGGGACCCAGCACGATCTCCTCCGGCCGGGAGGCGTTGAGCAGGAGCGCAATGCGCGCACGCGCCTCGGCGAGGCGCTCGACCGCGCGGCGCGACTGCGGATAGGAGGCGCCCGTCTGCACGCTCGTCGTCAAGAGGTAGTCGCGCACGCGGTCCGCCACGCTGCCAAGGACCAGCGAGCCCCCGGCATTGTCGAAATAGGCGAAACCGTCGGCGAGGACGGGAAACTGGCGGCGGACGTGATCGAGATCGAGGGCCATGGCGGGCTCCGGTGCAGTGGACGTTCAGAAGGAGACGAGCAGCGGGACGGCCAGCCGATGCTCGATGCAGTCGTCGGGGACCCCCCGCTCGCCCATCAGCATCATGAGGTCGCCGCCCTCGCCGAGCACGGTCAGCGGGGCGTGCCACACGCCGCGGCGATAGAGGATGCCGGTATCGCGCCTCCCGACGAAAGCCCGGGCACGGGCCGGATCAGGCAGGCCACGAGCCCCCGCCTCGGCGACCACAACGAGGAACCGTTCCGCGGTGAGCGGCATGAAGGCCTGGGAGGAATAGGGGTGGCACTCGAAGAGGTCGAGCCGTAGCGGCAGCGGGCGCGGCGTCATGCGGTAAATGGAGAGCACCGGCGTCGCGGCAGGATCGTGATCGAGGGCCGTAGCAAGATCCAGCCGCAGGGCGAATCCCTCGTTGACCGGGCGGGCGCCGGCCGTGTCGAAGCGAAGCAGGTCACCGAATGGCGCGAAGGCGGTTGTATCCAATGGCTCGGGGATCAGCATCTAATGGGACAGGATGGCGCGCAGGAAGGCACACAGGCGCGGATCGGCCGGCGCATCGAAGAGTTCGGCCGGAGGTCCGGATTCGACGATGCGGCCCTGGTCCATGAAGACGATGCGGTCGGCGACGCGGCGGGCGAAGCCCATCTCGTGGGTGACCACGATCATCGTCACGCCCGTGCGGGCCAGCCCCTGCATGACCTCCAGCACCTCGCCGACCATCTCGGGATCGAGCGCCGAGGTGGGCTCGTCGAAGAGCAGGATCTTCGGCTCCATGGCGAGCGCCCGGGCGATGCCGACGCGCTGCTGCTGGCCGCCCGAGAGTTGCGACGGGTATTTGTCGACCTGGTCGGCGAGGCCGACGCGGCCGAGCAGCTTGCGCGCCCGCGTTTCCGCGTCGCCCCAGGCGAGGCCGCGCACCCGCACAGGCGCGATCGCGACATTGCGCAGCGCCGTCAGATGCGGAAAGAGGTTGAAGCTCTGGAACACCATGCCAACCTCGGCCCGCACGGCGGCGAGCGCCCGGCCGCCGTCGACCCTGTGGCCGTCGACGACGATCTCGCCCTCGTCATGGGTTTCGAGACGGTTGATGCAGCGGATCAGCGTCGACTTGCCGGACCCCGAGGGTCCGATGACGACGACGATCTCGCCTTCCCCGACGTCGAGGTCGATTGCGTCGAGTGCCCGGAACTGGCCAAAGCTCTTGGCCACCCCCGTGATGGAGATGATCGGCGCCATCAGCGCCCCCGCCGCGCCAGGCGGGCCTCGAACAGCCCGACGAAGCGCACGCAGGGCAGCAGGATCAGGATATAGATCGCCGCGGCGCCGATCAGCGGCGTCGGATTGGCGGCGAGCGCTTGGGCCTGGGTGGCCTGTTTGAGCAGGTCCGGCATGGCGACCACCGAGGCCAGCGCCGTGTCCTTCATGACATTGATCGCGTTGGAGGTCAGCGGCGGAATGACGAGCTTGATCGCCTGCGGCAGGACGATGTCGGTCATGCGCCGTAGCGCATTGAGCCCGAGGGCGTCGGCGGCCTCGAACTGGCCGCGCGGCACGCCCTCGATGCCGGCCCGCAGGATCTCGGCCGAATAAGCGGCCGAAACGAGGCTCAAGGCCGTCGTGGCGGCGCCGAACGGGGACAGGCGCAGTCCGATGAACGGCAGAGCATAGTAGATCACGATCAGCAGGACCAGAACCGGGACCGACCGGAACACATCGATATAGGCGATGGCGAATTGGCGCAGCGGCACCCCGCCGTAGAGGCGCGCCAGCACCAGAACGAGGCCGCCGACGAGCCCCAGCACGATGGCCGCAGCACCGAGCCCAATGGTGATCCACAGGCCCGAGAGCAGCAGCGGCAAGGTGTCGACGAAGACCTTCCAGTTGAGGAACGTGTCGAAGATCGACATGAGCGGATGGTTACTCTTTCGCGGTCAGATCGAGGCTCGCGTTCGAGAACCCGCTGCCGTCATCCCGAATCTCCGCCGCGCTTCGCCCGGGATGACAAGGATGCCGGCGATCCCAACCGAGCGCCGTTCACAGCTTCGGGATCGGCGCCTTCTTCACCGTGCTGGTCGTCGGCTCCGGCGCCACGCCGAACCACGTCTGATGCAGCTTGGCGATGAAGCCTTCGTCCTTCAGGGTCGAGAGGACCGCATCGACCTTGGTGACGAGGGGGCCGTCCTTGGCGAACATCACCGAATATTGCTCGCCGGTCGGGATGCGTTCGACGACTTTGTACACCGGCTTGTCGCGCACGTAATATTGCAGCGCCGGGATGTCGCTGATGTAGCCGTCGATGCGGCCGGCCGCGAGGTCGAGCATGGCGGGCGCCAGGCCCTCGTAGCGGCGGATGTCGGCGATCTTGTATTCGGCCTGGTGGGCCGTTGCCCAGATGTCACCGGTGGAACCGGTATCGACGCCGGCGGTCTTGCCGGCCATGCCCTTGAGGCCCGTGATACCGGACTCCGCCTTCACGGTCAGCGACTGATCGCTGTCGTAATAGGGCTGGGCGAAGGAGACGCTGTCGAGCCGCTTCTTGGTGATGGTGATCGAGGAGACCGCGGCGTCGATCTGGCCGGACTGGACGGCGGCAAACAGGCCCGTGAAGGGAATGTTGACGAACTGAACACCCATGCCGAGGCGCTTGGCCACTTCCTTCATGAGGTCGATCTCGAAGCCGACCATCTCGCCTTTGGCATCCTGGAACTCCCAGGGGACGTTGCCGATATTGGCCCCGACCTTGAGGTCGGCTGCCTGGGCCGGCACGGCCGCCAGGGCCAGGAGACCCGTCGCGATGGCCGCGACCACGCCATGCCCGAGGCGGCGTCCGAGTGACATTGAGAGCTTCGCCATGCTATTCCCCGCTTCCGGTGAGGCCGCGCCGACCACCGCATTCCTCGCCATAAATTGGTCAGACCGGTTTGACCAAGCTAATTAAGCATGGAATGCTGACGGTGGGCAAGGCGGTTTGCCGGGCAATCGTACGGCTTGGCAGGCACGGCGTAGAGCTTGCGCACATCCGCTCACGGTTCGACGGGAACACCGGCCATGCCAGAGTTGACGATGTGGATTCCAGCGCCGACGTCCCGCCATGCCGCGCCGGGCGACCGCACCCCGGTGCCGCACAGCGTCGCCGATCATATGCAGGCACTGATCCTGCAAGGTGGCCTCAAGCCCGGCGACCGACTGCCCTCGCAGCGCGATCTTGCCGAGAGGCTCGGCGTCAGCCGCCCGTCGCTGCGCGAGGCCATTTCGGCGCTCGAAACAATGGGACTCGTCACCGTCAGGGTCGGCAGCGGTGTCTATGTGGCCGAGGCGACGGAGCGTGCGCCGCTCTGGCGCTTCTCCGGGCGCTGCTCTCCGCGCGACGTCTATGAGGCGCGGTTCGGGCTTGAGGCCTTTGTCGCCGGGCTTGCGGCCGGCAAGGCCGATGTCGAGGCAGCCGGTCGGCTCGAAGCCTCGACCGAGGCGATGCGCAAGGCGCTCCGCGCCGAGGATATCCCCGCAATGGCCTCGGCCGATGCGGTCTTCCACGACCTCATCTTCGAAATCGGCGCCAATCCGGTCCTGGCCGGCATGTATCGGCCGGTCCGCGAGATGATGGTCGAGAGCCAGCGCCTGCCGATGGGGCTGAAGGGCCGGCTCGGCGAGACGCTGGCCGAGCACGAGCGAATCCGCGATCGGTTGGTGGCTCGCGATTCGTCAGGCGCGGCGGAGGCGATGCGGGAGCACATAAAGGCCGCGGCGCGACGCTACGGCATCGCCATCGGTTGAAACCGGCGCGGTGCCGCGGCAGGCTTTTCCGTCGACAGCCACCTCAATTCGCCAGAAGGCCCTGCCCGCAGCGCAGCCCCTCAACCTGGCTGTCGGCGTCGCCGAGCGTGACGCCGAGCGTCGCCAGGGTGGAGGACAGCAGTTGATCGATCGCCGGAAGACTGCTCGTCAACAAGGTCACCAAACCTTGATCGAGCCCCGGAAGGCCGAGGCCGAGCCCGACGACGCCGACCTTCAACTGCAGCGACGAGAGGAGCCCGGAGACCAGCGAGGTCAGGTGATCGGTCGTCGCCGTCGTCTTGACCGTGCCGGCCGCGATGTCGGCTGGCGTGAAGGGGACGATCGCCTCGCGCATGTTGGAAATGGTCACATGGGCGCGGCCCGTGATGGTGACGAGACCCGCCACATTGACGAGGGTCGCGGGGCCCGGCGAGGGCGGTGACGACAACGACAGGAAATCGCTGGTCGACACTGATCCGATCCAGGCGTCGACGATGCCTGGCGTGATGCCGAGGTCGACCGCGTTGGCGGCGGGATTGCCGCGCGGACAGGTCAGGGTGGCGATCCGTCCCGTCGCTTCCGCGACCTCGATGTAGATTGGTAGGTTCACCGAGGCAAGGAGGCCCGCGCCGCCGAGCTTTACCGTCGCGAGGATGCGGATCTGCGCGGTATGCACGCTCGCCCCGACGGTCCCGAGTCCGACGAAGCTCGACCCCACGGCGGGCTCGCCGATGGTCAGGGCGAGCGAGATGTCGAGAAGACCGGGTATGGTCGAGACGACCGACACCTGCACGAGATGGCCCGCGCTGCCGATCTCCGCCATGCCGAACAGAAGGTCGAGGACGCTGATCTGGGCTGCGATGGGGGCGCCCGAACCAATAGTGCGGGACCCGAAAGGCCCGAAGCCCACGAGCTTTCCGAACAGGATATTGTTCGACGACGAGACGCCCAGAGCGCCCGTCAGCGTGCGCAGGGCCCCTATCGCTCCGGCGGATCCGCCGCCGGCCGAGGTTGCGGCCGTGAGCCCCGCGAGGATGTCGCTGCTGCGCAGGGTACGACCCGCCAGCGCGCCGTAGCTGCTGCCGCCCGGCACGCCGACCGTTGCGGCGACCGCATCGGAAAAGCCGAAGAGATCGACCTTGGCAGCAAGAAGCGCCCGGTAATCGACCAGGTTCAATGACAGGTTCGTTCCAAGCATGCCGCCGAGCAGCGCATTGAGGACGCCTCCGTCGAGTGCGGCGAGGCGCGAGCCGACCGAAAAGGCGGCGACATTGCCGGTCACTCCGATCGCCTGCGCCCGGATCGGAACACCGCCCGTCGCCGCCGTGATGGCGGCACCGAAGATCAGCGGCGCCGTGCTGGACGTCGTCACCCGCACCGCGTTCGGGTCGCTACCGCCTGTGGCGAAGCGCCTGGCGACGGGGAGCGCCGGGTCGGCCGTATAGGTGCCGAGCTCGACGGTTTGCATGGCGCTCGCGGGAAACCCGTTGGCGGTGATGTTCGCCGTGGCGGCCGCCTCGGCACGGTTGGAATCCCCCGCCGCTGCCAGGGCCGCGATGTCGGTCGCGGTCTGCAGGCGCCGCTTGACGTAGTAGAACTGGCCGACGTCGAGCGCCAGCGCCGCCATGCCGACGAGCATCGTCGCCATCAGGGCCGACATTATGCTGACCGAAGCGCGCCGATCGGCAAGGAAACGCGACACGGAGCCTTGCTGGTTCATTCGTCCGGCCCCTCAATAGCCGCCGCGCTGGATCACCGCCGTCCTTTGCACCAGCGGCGCCGGCGTCGGCAGCAGGCGCGACAGGCCGAAGATGAAGAGCGACGACATGTCGTAGCGGAGCGACACCTTGAACGTGTTCGAGGAATCGCCGCCGGCCGAGGTCGAAACGGTGAGATTGGCCGGATCGAGAAACGCATAGGAGCCGACGTTTTGCTTGACGAAGCTCCGTGCGATCTGGTCCGCTTCCGTGTCCGACAGGCCTGCGACCGAGGCGCGGGCGGCCTCGGACGCCAGCTGCTGCACGCCATGGTAGATGCTGAACACGGTGCCGAAGCTGAGGATGCCGAAGACCAGCAGGACGAAACACGGCGCGATCATGGCGAATTCGACGGCGCTAGAGGCGCGCGAATCCCTTCGGAACCGCCTTAGAATGTTCTGCTTTGTCACGGCGATGGTCCCGTTGGTGGGCGGCCTTAGTCAACGAAACCTACCATCTACTCATAGTTGTAAAATATTCTTATACTCGCATGGAGAAATGTCGCACCTCCGCCGCCCCGACACCCGTCGACGGCGGCGCCGACGGCCGGCAGCGACCTCAGTGGCTCGCCTCGATCGGATCGGCTCGAGACGGTTTCATCGATGTCAGCCGTGCTCGTCGGAGCTGCAGGCAGGCCTCATCCGCGCGCTTGAGCCGCTGCTTGGACAAGCGGCATTGTCGCCGATATTCGACCTTTCCCAATATGGCACGTCTGTCGGGCGACAAGGTTCGCAACCAATAGTCGTTGCGGGACGCCTCGGACAGTTCCTGTTGCTTTTCGGTCCAGTCTTTATCCTTTTCCATCGCTCACCCGTGACGCTTTCGATTTGGCAACGTCAGGAGCAACAAGGATGCCAGGAGCGTGGCGTCTACCGCTGGCATGGGCGCATCGTCCGGGAGCCGGAAAACGGACTTTGGAGACGCGGCGGGATCTCCTATCGTCGCCTCGGATGTCGGGCGAGGTGGACAGAGGTCAGTGCAAAACGGAACACCCGAACCTCACGACAAGCCCGAAGACGCCCCGCTCCGTCGCGGTTGGACGACCGGCGCCTGTGCCACGGCCGCCGCGCGCGCCGCCTTCGAGGCCCTGCTCGGGCACGAACCGGAGGATCCGGTGCCCGTGTCCCTGCCCAACGGGTCACGCCCGACCTTCGCCTTGGCGCGGCTCGACCGCAGCTCGGACTCCGCGACCGCCGGCATCGTCAAGGATGCGGGCGACGACCCGGACGTGACCCACGGGGCGCTGGTCTTCGCCACGCTGCGGTTCGGCGCGCTGGGCAGCGGGATCGTGTTCCGGGCCGGCGCGGGGGTCGGGACCGTCACCCTGCCCGGCCTGCCCCTGCCGCCGGGCGAGCCGGCCATCAACCCGGCGCCGCGCGAGATGATCCGCAAGGCGATCGCCGAGGTCGCGATCACCCGCGGCGTGTCCGCCGACCTCATCGTCGAAATCGGTGTCGAAGATGGCGCCCGGATCGCGGAGCGAACCATGAATGCCCGGCTCGGCATCCTCGGCGGTCTTTCCATCCTCGGCACGACCGGGATCGTGATCCCCTATTCGTGCGGCGCCTG
Organism: Lichenihabitans sp.; assembly: GCA_965277115.1. Classification (GTDB taxonomy): domain Bacteria; phylum Pseudomonadota; class Alphaproteobacteria; order Rhizobiales; family Beijerinckiaceae; genus Lichenihabitans. The sequence continues at coordinate 596,333 of CBDIBY010000011.1, forward strand.
GATCGCCTCGATCCACCGCGGCATCGACGTGGCTCGGGCCGCCGCCTTGCCGCATGTCGCGGGTTCGACCGGCGCCACATCGGAAGCGGCGGTGCGCGCGCTTTACGGACTCTCCGACCAGGCCCTGATCGACATGGGCGATTTCGTCGGCGGCATGCTGAAATATATCCGGTCGCACCCCGTTCCCCGCGTCACGATCGCGGGGGGCTTCGCCAAGATGACCAAGCTCGGCCAGGGGCTGCTCGACCTGCATTCCAAACGCGACGAGGTCGATTTCGGCTGGCTCGCCGCACTGCTCGAAGCGCTCGGTGCCGGGGCGGAGGTTGTCGCTTCCGCACGTCGAGCCAATACGGCGCTCGAAGTCCACCGCCTGTCGGTGTCGCAGGGCGTTCCGCTCGCCGCCGAGGTCGCTCAAGCGGCGCGGCGGACCGCGAACGCGGTGCTGGCCGGAAGTGGCGTGGCGCTCGACGTCGCGATCTTCGACCGTGACGGGCGGCTCATCGCGACGGCCTGAGGTTGCGGTCGGCCGGTCGCAAAACTGAATCCGGCACCCGGGACGGCTGGCCGCGGCCGCCGGCGCGAAGCCCGCACCCGCTAAGCATAGGCTGCCGCGATGCCCAGGAAATCTTTCGCGGTGAGGCTGGCGCCGCCGACCAGCACACCGTCGACATTGGCGAGGCTCGTCAGTTCCCGCGCATTGGCCGGCTTGACCGAGCCTCCGTAGAGGATGCGGACCTTGTCGCCCTCCGGTCCCAGCACCGCGGCGAGGCGCCGGCGGATGAAATCATGCACCTCGGCGACGTCTTGATTCGACGGGGTCACGCCCGTTCCGATGGCCCAGACCGGTTCGTAGGCGATGGCGATCGCCTCGCCGGTCGACTTCGGCGGCACGGATTCGTCGATCTGCCGACCGACGACGCGCAGCGTCTCGCCGCCGTCGCGCTCGGCCCGCGTCTCGCCGACGCAGATGATGGCCATGAGCCCGGCCCGTGCCGCGGCTTCCGCCTTGGCCCGCACCAGATCGTCCGTTTCCGCGTGGTTCGCCCGTCGTTCGGAATGGCCGACGATGACGAGGCTCGCCCCTGCATCCTTGAGCATCTCGGCCGAGATGTCACCCGTGAAGGCGCCCGAGGCGGCGGTGTGGCAGTTCTGGCCGCCGATCTGCAGCGACTTTTTGCCGCCGCAGAGCTCGGTCGCCGCGGCAAGCAGCGTGAACGGCGGGCAGACGGCGCACTCGGCTCGGCCCGCAGCGCCTTTCCCGACGGCCTCGCTGATGGCAGCGAGTTCGGGAAGCGCAGCCTTGAGGCCGTTCATCTTCCAGTTTCCGGCGACCAGGGGGCGCAAAGATGCCATAGAGATGATCTTTCCTGGCTTGTTTCGGAGGTCGAAGTGTCATCGGGTTACCAAACCGCGGCACCCTTGCAAAGCCTCGACCCCGAACGGATGGCGACGGAACGCGGCCTTGCGCGGGCGGCCGGACGAGAGAAGCGATGACGCAACCCACGGTGCGACCCGCCGACGCCTATGCCGACGGCCTGCCGCATCTCCTCGCGGTCTTCGCCCGCGCCGAGTTCAAAGCCCCGGTGGACGCGATCGTCGGGCTCGTCACCCTGCTCATCGAGGACTGCAGCACCGAGACCGCGCTCGCCGCCGACGTCGACAGGCTCTATCTCGCGGCGCGCAAGCTCGAGGCGATCGTCTCTGACCTGCTCGATCCCGCGCGCGCGGAGCAGCAGCTGACCGAACAGGATCCGGAAGCCTTCTCCAGCCTGCTGCGGCACGAATTGCGCACGCCGATCACCTCGCTCCTCGGCTACGGCGAGCTGATGATCGAGGATGCCGGCCCCGACCCCGCCCCCCACCTCGGCATCCTCAACGACATCATCGACGCGGCCCGCCAGATGCTCGGCCAGATCGACGCGATGGTGGCCTTCATTCGCGTCGCGCGCGGAAGCCTCGAGACCGCCGACGAAGCCACGATCGAACGCCATCCCGATCTCGCCGAGCCGATCGCCGCCATCCGCTCCGTGCTGACCGAGCCGGCGGCGCTTCGGCCCAGGACGGTCGGCCGGGTGCTGGTCGTCGACGACAACGGCTCGACGCTCGACCTGCTGACCCGGCAACTTGCGCGGGAGGGCCATGAGGTCACGGCGGAAGGTGGCGGCGAAGCCGCCCTGGCTCGGCTCGAGACCGGCGCGTTCGATCTCGCACTGCTCGACCTGCTGATGCCGGGCCTGAGCGGCATCGAGATCCTGCGCCACCTCAAGAGCAGGTCTGAGACGGCGGACATCCCGGTCATCATCATCTCGGCGCTCGACGAGGTCGGCAGCACGGTTCGCTGCATCGAGGCGGGCGCCGACGATTATTTGACCAAGCCGATCAACCCCGTGCTGTTGCGCGCCCGGGTCGAGGCGGCGCTGGAGCGCAAGGTCCTGCGCGACCGCGACCGCGCCATCACCGAACAGCTGCGGGCCGAGCAGGCCCGAGCCGAGGCGCTGCTGCGCAACGTGCTTCCCGTCAGCATCGTGGCTCGCCTGCGCGCCGGCGAGAGCGTCATCGCGGACCGGTTCGCCGAGGTCACGATCCTGTTCAGCGACCTCGTCGATTTCACCGCGACGACGGCCAGCATGGCGCCCGACGCGGTGCTCGATCTGCTCAACCGGATCTTCTCCGGCTTCGACAGGCTCGCCGCCGACCATGGCCTCGAGAAGATCAAGACGATCGGCGATGCCTACATGCTCGCCGGCGGACTGCCAGTGCCGCGCCCGGACCACGCGGCGGCGGTGGCCGAGATGGCGCTCAGCATGCCGGCGCTGGTCGAGGCGATCAGCCATGACTGCGGCCATCCGATGCAGATCCGCATTGGCCTGCACAGCGGGCCCGTGGCCGCGGGGATCATCGGCAAGGACAAGTTCATCTACGACGTCTGGGGCGATACCGTGAACGTCGCGAGCCGCATGGAGCACTACGGCGAGCCGGGCCGGGTGCATATCTCGGCCGCGACCCGCGCCGCGCTCGGGCCGTCCTATGCGGCGGACGCGCGCCAGCCGATCGACGTCAAGGGCCGCGGCCTCATGTCGACCTTCTTCCTCACACGCGGCCCGCGCGCCTCATGAAAAGCCCATCACCGGATGCGGGACATAGGGCTCTTCGAGGGCCTTGATCTCCTCCGGATCGAGCTTGACCGAAAGAGCGGCCACCGCGTCTTCGAGGTGATGCGTCTTCGAGGCCCCGACGATCGGGGCGGTGACACCAGGCTTCGACAAAAGCCACGCCAGGGCGACTTGGGCGCGGGGCAGGTCCCGCGCCTCGGCGACCTGGCCGAGCCGGTCGACGACGGCGCGGTCGGACTCCTCGGTGCGGACATAGAGAGTCTTGCCGAACTCGTCGGTCTGCTGGCGCGCCGTCGTCGTCTCGCCCGGCGGCCGCGTCAGCCGCCCGCGCGCCAGCGGGCTCCAGGGGATGACGCCGATCCCCTCGGCCAGGCAGAGGCCGATCATCTCCCGCTCTTCCTCGCGATAGAGCAGGTTGTAGTGGTTCTGCATGGAAACGAAGCGCGCCCAGCCGTGCCGCTCGGAGAGATGCAGCGCCGTGCAGAACTGCCAAGCATGCATCGACGAGGCGCCGATGTAGCGCGCCTTGCCGGCCCGGACCACGTCGTTCAACGCCTCGAGCGTCTCCTCGATGGGCGTGTGATCGTCGAAACGATGGATCTGGTAGAGATCGACATAATCCGTGCCGAGGCGCGTCAAGCTGGCGTCGATCTCGTTGAGGATGGCCTTGCGCGACAGGCCTTGGCCATTCGGGACCTTGCGCATCTCGCCGTGCACTTTGGTGGCGAGCACGATATCCTCGCGCTTGGCGTAGTCGAGAAGCGCCCGGCCTAAGATCTTCTCGCTCGAGCCGAGCGAATAGACATTGGCTGTGTCGAAGAAGTTGATACCAAGATCGAGCGCCCGCTTGATGAAGGGGCGGCTTTCGGTCTCCGGCAGGGTCCAGGCATGATTGCCGCGGTCCGGCTCGCCGTAGGTCATGCAGCCGAGGCACAGGCGGGACACCTTGAGGCCGGTGCGGCCGAGATTGACGTAGTCCATGATCGGAGATCTCCGAGAGCGATGTCGAGGCGAAGACGCGGCGGCCGACGCCGAGGTTCCGCGGGACGCCGTGGAGGGGCGAGCAAGACAGCAGGCGCCCGGTCATTGGGCGTGCCGCAGCGGATTGATGACCGCGATGCCCCCGAAGTCCTTCTCGTTATCGGTCACCACCAAGCAATCGTTGGCTTCGGCGACGGCCGCGATGATCGCGTCGAGCGCGCTTCTCGGCCGCCCTTTCGCTTTTCCATCCGCCATGAGCCGTGCCCAGACGAGGCCGGCTTTCTCGTCGAACGGGAGCACGCGGCCTGCGAACAACGCCTGCGGACCCTCCGGCCCCGAGAACCAAGCCTCAAGCTGGTCGCGCCGCTTGCCGGCAGGCTTTTCGAGCACGCCTCGACGGATTTCAGCGACCGTAAGGGATGCGATGAACAGGTCCTGATCGGCCTGTTCGGCCATCCATGCCAGCAGGGGATCGGATGGCGACGGCTTCGTTATGTTGCTGATGACGTTGGTGTCGAGCAGATAGCGCATCAGATCTTGACGTCACGTCCGTCCTCGTGCGGACGATCGAGATCGAGATCGGCGCCGACCAACGGGGAGCGGCGAAGTGCGGCCAGGATGCGGCCTTTTCTTGGTGCCTCCCCGTCCATCGTCCGGCTTACCGCAGCGCGCAGTCGCGAGGCGTCCGGACCGTCCTCCGCCAAACGACGCGCCAGTGACCGTATGAGGTCGCGATCGGCGTCGCGACCCAATACCTCGAAGCGAGCGAGACCTCGCTCGCCGAGGCGCGATCGATAGGTCCGGACGGCTCGCCTTTGCGAGGTCTCCATAATGGTCTCCAAGTATCTCCAGATATATATCCGGCGGAGCCGATTTGGCAAGGGAGACTGGACGACAGTCAGGGCAATCGGAGACCATCCGTTGAGTGCCGCGCGCGCGTTGCGCGGTTCTCCGGCGCTCTCTATAAGCGGCGGTTCGTCGGCCTCGGCCGATCGTCCGTCCCGACCCAACGAGACTTCAGCGATGCTCGAAGGCCTGCGCGCCGTACAGAACACCTGGATCGGCAAAATCGTCATCGGGCTCGGCATGCTTCTGATCGTCGTGTCCTTCGTCGTCTGGGGCATCGGCGACATCTTCCGCGGCATCGGCACCAACCAGGTCGCCAAGGTCGGCAGCGTCGAGATTTCGACTTTGGCCTACAAGCAGGCTTACCAGAGCGAGCTGCAGGGCCTGCAGGCGCGCCTCAAGCGCCCGATCACCAACGACGAAGCCCATGCCGACGGCATCGATTCGCAGGTTCTGTCGAGGATGATCTCGGATGCCGTGCTCGACGATCGGGTCCGGGCCCTCGGCCTCGCGATCGGGGATTCGCAGATGGCCAAGGCGATCGTCGCCGACCCGGCCTTCGCCGATCCGTCCGGCAATTTCGACCGCAACCGTTTCAATTATCTCATCGGCAACCAGGGCTACACCGAACAGACCTTCGTGCGCGAGCAGCGCCACGTCTATCTGCGCCAGGAACTGATCCAGGCGCTCGTCGGCGGCCTCGTCCTCCCCACCGCCGCGCTCGATGCTCTTCATCGCTTTGGCGAGGAGACGCGCAGCCTCGACTACGTGATCCTGCCGGCGTCGGCCGTCGAGCCCATCCCGGCGCCGGACGATGCGACGCTCAAGACCTTTTACGATGCCCACAAGACGGGTTTCGATGCGCCGGAATATCGCAAGCTCGTCGTGCTGACGCTGAGCCCGAGCCTGCTGGCCAAGCCCGCCGAGGTCTCGGACGCCGATGCCCGCAAGCTCTACGATCAGGTCAAGGATGCTCGGTTCGATCCGCCCGGCCGGCGCCTCGTCCAGCAGATCGTCTTTCCCAACGTGCAGGAGGCGCAGGCCGCCTCGGCCAGGATCAAGGCGGGGACGAGCTTCACGGATCTGGTGAAGGAGCGCAAGCTCGACAGCAAGGACGTCGATCTCGGCAGCGTCACCAAGGAGCAGATCTTCGACCATGCGGTCGCGGACACGGCCTTTTCGCTACCCCTCGGCGCAACCAGCGACCCGGTGAAAGGATCGTTCGGCACCGTGCTCGTCCACGTCGAGGCGCCCGCGGTCCAGAGCTTCGATGAGGTTGAGGGACAGCTCAAGCTGGAGATCGCCACCCGCCGTGCCTCCGACCAGATCAATGCGCTGCACGACAAGATCGAGAATGCCCGCTCGTCCGGGCAGCCGCTGGCCGAGGCCGCCAAGGCGGTCGGCCTCGAGGCTCGCACGATCGACGCAATCGACGCCCAGGGCGCCGGCAAGGACGCCAAACCGATCGAGAGCCTCGCCGATCGCGACGCGCTGATCAAGGCCGCCTTCGCCTCTGACGTCGGCGTCGACAACGACATCGTCCAGGGCGGGGACGGCAGCATGACCTGGTTCGAAGTCGCGGCGGTGGATCCCGCCCATAGCCGGCCGCTCGACGAGGTGAAGCCCGCGGTCGAGGCCGCCTGGCGCAAGGACGAGACCGCCAAGCGGTTGACCGACAAGGCTGCCGAGCTCGTCAAGTCGCTCGAAGGCGGCAAGACGATCCAGGATGTGGCGGCCGCCAACGGCAACCTGCCGGTGAAACATTCCGACGACGCCAAGCGGAGCGGTGCCGCCGACCTCTCGAGCGAGGCGGTGGCCCAGATCTTCGACGGGCCGGTCGGCAAGGTCGGATCAGCCCCGCAGGCCGCGGACGGGCGGATCATCTACAAGGTGACCGGCAGCACGGTGCCGCCGCTCGACCCGAAGGCGCCACAGACCGCTCAGGTCGACGATCGCTACCGGGCGCAATTGTCGGAGGATATTCTCGGCACCTACTTGGCCCATGTCGGAGCCGAGGTCGGCGTCAAGATCAACCAGACGGCCCTTCGCACAGCCGCGGGCGCGACCTAGATGAACGCCGCCGGGCGGGATGAGTTCGGCACGGCCTACGAGGCCGGACGAGGGACGCTCGTCTGGTCGGTCCATGTGGCCGACCTCGAGACGCCGGTCTCGGCCTTCCTCAAGCTCGCGCAAGGCCGCGCCGGCAATATCTTCCTGCTCGAATCGGTCGAGGGCGGCGCGGCGCGGGGCCGCTATTCGATGATCGGCCTCGATCCCGATGCGATCTGGCGCTGCAGCGGCGCATTCACCGAACTGAACCGGCAGGCGCTGACCGACTCCGACGCCTTTACGCCCTGCCCCGGGACACCGCTCGAAGCGCTCCGCGCCTTCCTGGCCGAATCGGCCCTCGACGTGCCTGCCGATCTGCCCCCCATGTCGGCCGGCGTCTTCGGCTACCTCGGCTATGACATGGTGCGGCACATGGAGCGGCTTAAGCCGCCGAAGCCCGACCCGATCGGCGTGCCGGACGCGATCCTGATCCGGCCGACCGTCATCGTCGTCTTCGATGCGGTGCGCGACGAGATGATCCTGGTGACGCCCGTGCGGCCCCGCCCCGGCCTGGCTGCCCGCGTGGCGCACGAGCAGGCGACCGACCGGCTCGACGCGGTGCTCGCCGTGCTCGGCGCGCCGCTGGCGCATCCCGCCACCGCGGTCGATCCTCTGATGACCTCCGCACGGCCGCAGTCGAACACGCCCGAGGCCGACTTCCTCGCCATGGTGGCGCGAGCCAAGGACTATATCTGCGCCGGCGACATCTTCCAGGTGGTGCTGTCGCAGCGCTATTGGATGCCGTTCGAGCTGCCGCCCTTCGCGCTATACCGCGCCTTGCGACGCATCAACCCGGCGCCCTTCCTGAGCTTCCTCGACTTCGGCGACTTCCAGATCGCCTGTTCGAGCCCCGAGATCCTCGTGCGGCTGCGCGACGACAAGGTCACGGTGCGGCCGATCGCCGGCACGCGGCGGCGCGGCAAGACCCCGAGCGAGGACACGGCGCTGGCGGCGGAACTCCTCGCCGACCCCAAGGAATGCGCCGAGCACCTGATGCTGCTCGACCTCGGCCGCAACGATTGCGGCCGCGTGGCGCTGACGGGCAGCGTGGAGGTGACGGACAAGTTCTTCATCGAGCGCTACAGCCATGTCATGCATATCGTGTCGAACGTCGAGGGACGCATCGATCCGCGCTACGACCGCATCGACGCGCTCGCCGCGGGCTTTCCGGCCGGCACGGTCTCGGGCGCGCCGAAGGTGCGGGCCATGGAGATCATCGACGAGCTCGAACGCGACAAGCGCGGCATCTACGGCGGCTGCATCGGCTATTTCGGCGCCAACGGCGACATGGACACCTGCATCGTGCTGCGCACCGCGGTGATCAAGGACCAGGTGATGCACATCCAGGCCGGTGCGGGGATCGTCTATGATTCCGATCCGTCCTCCGAGAATCAGGAATGCGTCAACAAGGCGGAGGCGCTGGTCCGGGCAGCCGAGGAGGCGGTGCGCTTCGCCACCGCAGCGCAGCGCGGGCAATAGGCGGCTCTCGGTAAGGTTCTGCTAGGGAACAAGCTTTACGGTCGGTTGCCGGACCATCGTCAACGGGACCGGGAGGCCGATATGTTCGTTTCGCCGATCACCTTCGTGCCGGTCACCCCGACCGCCCCCGTCAAGCGGGTCGAGCGGTCGATGGCCAACGACACTCCGTTCGAGGCGGTCGAAGCGCTGCCCTCGGGCGATCGGAAGGGGCCGAAACGACGCCGTCCGGCGCTGGCCCGCCCGCGCAGCGCCGCCGAGCGCGCCACGCCAGAGGTCCTAGCTGCCCTCACCGCGCTCAAGCTCGGCGGCTGAAACCGGCCGCGCCGATCAGGCCGCGGCCGGACCCTCGCGCCGATCATCAACGCTCGCCAGCGCCGATTTCAGCGACAGCTGGTCATAGGGCTTCGAGACGATGGGGACCGTCCTGAAATGGTCCGGCAGGACGACGCTTTCGCCATAACCCGTGGCGAAGACGAAGGGCATGCCGAGCCGCAGCAATTCGTCGGCGAGGCCGAAGCTCGTCTCGCCTGACAGGTTGATGTCGAGGACGGCGCCGTCGAAGGCCTCGACATTGAGGAGGCGCGTGGCGTCGGCCACGGTGCCGGCGACTTCCACGTCGAGACCGGCTTCGCCCAGCATGGCCTGGGCGTCGAGCGCTATCATCATAGAGTCCTCGACGAGGAGGAGCCGCTTGAACGACAGGGACGGCGCCATCGCCTCCGGCGGTGCGGAGTCGCTTTCCGTCTCCGCCTCCGTGACATGGCCGGCTGGCACGAAGAATGTGCCGCGGAGGCCCTCGCGGCGGTAATTTATCGTTGCCTGTCCGCCGAGCTCGAAGGGAATCGTCTGTTCGATGACGACGGAGCCGAAGCCGCGGCGGCTCGGCGGCTTGACGAGCGGGCCGCCGAACTCCCGCCATTCGATCCTCAGGCCACGGTCGGCATCGCAGGTCCAGGATACCGCCAGACGCCCCGAGGGTCGGGTCAAAGCGCCGTATTTCGCCGCATTGGTCATCATCTCGTGAAAGACCAGGGCGAGCGCCTGGAACGCTCGGCTGTCGAGTTGCACGGAGGGTCCCAACAGGCTGACGCGACTCGGCGAATGGGTCCAGGCGCGCGCCTCGGCCTCGAGCAGGCGGCGCAGCGGCGCGTGTTTCCATCCCGTGGCGGTGAGCTGGTCGTGGGCCTGCGCCAGGGCCTGGACGCGCTGCTCGAGGTCGTCGGCGAAGGTGTCGACGGCCGCGGCACCGATCCGCGTCTGGCGCACCAACGAGCGGATCAGCGCCAAAATGTTCTTCACCCGGTGGTTCAATTCAGCGATGAGGAAGTTCTGGCTGTCTTCCGCCACCCTGCGCTCGTGCGCCACGATATCCGCGCGGCGCAGGATCATTTCAAGCAATGACACCCGCAGTGCCTCGGCGATCTGCACTTCGGCGGGCAGCCAGGGCATCGAGGTCTTGTCAACCGCCTCCCTCCAGGCCTCGAAACTCTTGCGCGGGCTCAACTTGCCGGCACCGGTCTTGACCGCCTCGGCGGGGTTGCCGCCCCAGGTCACGGTCTGGATCACCTCCTTGCGGAAGAACAGGAGATAGTGCCGGCTGCCGCGTGCGAAGGGCACGGCCAGCACGCCCGACACCATCGCGGCATAGTCACCGGCTGCAGGCTGCAGCCGCGACAAGGAATTGCTGGCGAAGAGTTCGGTGCCGGATTCGCGGTTCAAGAGCTCGACGAGACCGGCGACGGCGTCGAGCGGCGGCACGCTGCCCACGCCCGAAAACCCCTTGTCCGAGAAGACGCCGACGCCATCGCACGGGATCAGCTCCTGCAGGATGTCGGCGAAGCGCGGCAAATTGTCGAAGAGGGACTCTTCGGGCGGCATGCTGGCGAGCAGCCGGTCGTGGGTCTCGCGGGCTCCGGCGGCATAAAGCAGGCCTTTCGCCTGCTCCTTGGCCTCGATCTGCAGCGAGAAGATCTGGGCGAAGAGCTCGGCGGCCGCGCAGGTGGACGACGACGTCCGCCGCGGCGATTCGTGGTGGCAGGCGATGAGGCCCCACAGGCGCTCGCCCTTCATGAGGGAGATGGTGAGGCTCGCCCGGGTCCCGATGTTGCACATATATTGGCGATGCACGGGCGAAACGCTGCGCAGGCTCGCCAGGCTGAGGTCGAGCTCTCCGGAACGCGACGGACCCTGGACGAGCTGCACCGGATCGTAAAGCATATCCGGGATCGTCCGCAGCCACTGGCGCCGGTAGAGCTCGCGCGCCTGAGCCGGGATGTCGGTCGCCGGATAGCGCAGGCCGAGATAGGGCGTCAGGCCCGAGTGCAGGGACTCGGCGACGACCTGGCCGGACTCGTCGGGGAGGAATTTGTAGATCATCACGCGATCGAAGCCGGTGACGGCCCGCACCTGCCCGGCCGCGAGAGCCAGGAACCGGTCGAGCGTCGGGGCGCGTTTCAGCCGGCCGATCATGCTCTTGACCAGGATGACCGGGTCGGAGGTCAGCGTGTCGGCGCCGGCGCGGGGCACGATCTCGATCATCGCCTGCGCGCCGGACATGTGCAGCGTGAGGTCGTAACGCGCTTCGGCCGAACCAATGGCGGCATCGATCAGGCGCTCGGCGCCGCCCGAGACCATGGCGGCCTGCAGCACGTTGCGCAGGTCGTGCACCGTCTTGTGCGGCAGGACGCCGTCGAGCGGCCGGCCGATCAGGTCTTGCGGCTCGGCATCGAAATACTCTCCCGCGTTGGCCGAGACCGTTCCGATCGTCCAGCCGGGCAGGATGCAGGCGATCAGGCAGCCGTGCGGCTGGATCAGCCCCGGCACGTGGATGCGTTCCTGGTCGCAACCCGCGACGTCGGCGACGGGCGGAAGACCGGCGCCGTCGAGGCGAGTTGAGATCATCGTGGTCCGGGCATCGCTCGATGGTTGAGCGCGGTCCGACCGTCGCCTGCGAGATCGGGTCGAGGCCATATTGCACGAGACGTCATGCTAGACGACGGTCAAGCTGGCGGTAAGGTTCCCGTGCAGGCCTGCCACAGGAAGACACGGCCGCCTTGACCTCGCCGCGGGCACGCTTAAAACCGGTGCATCCTCCCGAAGGTCGCTGCCTTGGCCAACGTCACCCTGATCGACAATTACGACAGCTTCACCTGGAACCTCTACCATGAACTCGGCGTGCTCGGCGCCAAGGTGACGGTGGTGCGCAACGACGCCTGTTCGGTCGAGGATGTGATGGCCGGCGAGCCCGACGCGATCGTGCTCTCACCCGGCCCGGGGGTGCCCCGCGGCGCCGGCATCTGCCTCGACCTGCTGCGCCGCGCCGGAGAGACGACGCCCATCTTCGGCGTCTGCCTGGGGCATCAGGCAATCGGCGACGCCTACGGGGCGGCAATCGTGCGCGCCCCCCTGCCGATGCATGGCAAAGTCTCGACCATCGACCACGAAGGGCAGACGGTGTTTCGCGGCGTCAATGGCACCTTCAAGGCGACGCGCTACCACTCGCTGGTCGTTGACGAAGCCTCGCTGCCGGCGGCGCTCGCGGTTACGGCACGCTCGGACGACGGTCTGGTGATGGGCCTGTCGCACCGGTCCCATCCGGTCCATGGCGTGCAGTTCCACCCGGAGAGCATCGCCTCCGAACAGGGGCGGGCCATCCTGAAGAACTTCCTGGCGCTGGCGGACGATTTCCAGGCGGGCCGCGGCTGATGGACGCCTTCAGGCCCTTGCTGGCCAAGGTGGCGACGGGCGCGGCGCTGAGCCGTGCCGAAGCCGAGACGGCCTTCGACAACATCCTGTCGGGCGAGGTCACGCCGGCCCAGGTCGGCGGCTTCCTCATGGCGCTCAGGGTTCGCGGCGAAACGGTGGAGGAGATCACCGGCGCCGTCACCGCGATGCGGGCCAAGATGCTGCCTGTAACGATCCCCGAAGGCGCAATCGACGTCGTCGGCACGGGAGGCGACGGATCGAGCTCCTACAACGTCTCGACGCTCGCCGCGATCATCGTCGCGGCCTGTGGTGTTCCGGTTGCCAAACACGGCAACCGCGCCGCCTCGTCCCGCTCCGGCGCCAGCGACGTCTTGACCGCGCTCGGGGTCAGGATCGGTCTCGATCCCGCCCATGTCGCGGCCTGCGTAGCGGAGGCCGGCATCGGCTTCATGATGGCGCAGACCCATCATGCGGCCATGCGGCATGTCGGCTCGGCCAGGGTCGAGCTCGGCACGCGGACGATCTTCAACCTGCTCGGGCCGATGTCGAACCCCGCCGGGGTGCGCCGCCAGTTGCTCGGCGTGTTCTCGAAAGCCTGGCTCGAGCCGCTCGCCCTGGTGCTGCGCAACCTCGGCAGCCGCCGCATCTGGGTAGTGCACGGCAGCGACGGTCTCGACGAGATGACCACCACCGGCCCAACGAGCGTCGTGGCGCTCGAGGACGGCGAGATCCGCCGCTTCGAGGTCGTGCCTGAGGAGGCCGGCCTGCCGCGCGCCTCAGCCGACGGCCTCAAGGGGGGCGACCCGGCGCAGAATGCGGCCGCCCTGCGCGCCGTGCTGAGAGGCGCCCGGACACCCTATCGGGACATCGCGGTGCTGAACGCGGCCGGCGCCCTGGTGATCGCCGACGCCGCGCGCGACCTCAAGGAGGGCGCCGGCATGGCGGCCAAGGCGCTCGACGATGGCCGCGCTGCGGCCACGCTGGACCGACTCGTGACGGCCTCGAACCGGGTGCCGGGCGCCGACTTCCCCGACGGTGCTCCCCGATGACCGACATCCTCGACCGCATCGAAACCTATAAGCGTCGCGAGATCGCCGGCGCCAAGGCAGAGATCTCCCAGGCGGCGCTCGAGCGGCAGGTCGCCGCCCTGCCGCCGCCGCGCGGCTTTGCGGCCGCCCTTGCCCGCAAGCACGCGGCGGGCGATTATGCGCTGATCGCCGAGATCAAGAAGGCGAGCCCGTCGAAGGGCCTGATCCGGGCGGATTTCGCGCCGGCCGCACTTGCCGAGGCCTACGAAGCCGGCGGGGCCGCCTGCCTCTCGGTCTTGACCGACGCGCCCTCCTTTCAGGGGCGCCCGGAGTTCCTCGGCCAGGCCCGCGATGCCTGCCTCCTGCCGGTGCTGCGCAAAGATTTCCTTTACGATCCTTATCAGTGTTTCGAGGCACGCGCCTGGGGCGCCGACTGCATCCTCGTCATCATGGCGGCCGTCGACGATGCCACGGCCGCCCTCTTGGTCCGCACGGCCCGCGACCTCGGCATGGATGCGCTCGTCGAGGTCCATGCGGCGGACGAGCTCGACCGGGCGCTCAGGCTCGAGGCGTCGCTCATCGGCATCAACAACCGCGACCTGCGCAGCTTCGCAGTCGACCTTGCGGTCTCGGAGCGCCTGGCGCCGATGATCCCGGCGGACCGGATCGCCATCGGCGAAAGCGGCATCGTCACGCCGGCCGATTGCGCCCGCCTCGCGGCGGCGGGGATACGCAGCTTCCTCGTCGGCGAGAGCCTCATGCGCCAGGCCGATGTCGCCGCCGCGACCCGACGCCTGCTGGCGAGGACCGGAGCGGCCGCGTGAGCGGCCTGACCCATCTCGATGCCGCGGGCGCGGCGCGCATGGTCGATGTCTCGGCCAAGGCCCATACGGAACGGATCGCCATCGCGGAGGGCGCCGTCGTGATGCTCGCCGCGACGCTCGATCTCGTCCTGAGTGGCAATGCCAAGAAAGGGGATGTGCTTGGCACGGCCCGCATCGCCGGCATCATGGCAGCCAAGCGCACGCACGAGCTGATCCCGCTCTGCCATCCCCTGAGCCTTACGGGCGTGACCCTCGATCTCGATGCCGATGCCACCCTACCCGGCATCCGCGTTCGCGCCAGGGTCAAGACCACGGGGCAGACGGGTGTCGAGATGGAGGCGCTGACCGCGGTCTCGATTGCCTGCCTGACCGTCTACGACATGGTCAAGGCGGTGGATCGCGGCATGCGCATCGCCGAGATCCGGCTCGTCGGGAAATCCGGCGGCACGTCGGGCGACTTCAAGGCTCCGACGTAATGGCGGCAGGTTCCCTACTTTCGGTCGAAGATGCGCTGCGCAGCATCCTCGACCAGGCCGTGCCGGTGGCGGCACGGGAAGCCCTGCCCTTGCGCCAGGCCGCCGGACGCGTCCTCGCGAGCGACCTCGCCGCCCGCCGGACGCAGCCGCCGGTCCCGGTCTCGGCGATGGACGGCTATGCGGTGCGGGCCGGCGACGTCGCCGCACCCCCGGCCCGGCTCGGCGTGATCGGCGAGAGCGCCGCGGGGCGCGGTTTCGGCGGCGAGGTCGGCCCCGGGCAGGCGGTGAGGATCTTCACCGGAGCGCCGCTTCCGGCAGGCGCCGATACCATTCTGATCCAGGAGAATGCCAGGGCCGAGGGAGGCGTTATCGTCGCCGATGAGGTGGGTGAACGCGGCCGCCATATCCGTCCGGCGGGACTCGACTTCCGTGTCGGCGAGGTTCTGTTGACGGCCGGACGGCGGCTGACCGCCTCCGACATCGCTTTGGCGGCCGCCATGAACCATGCGACCCTGCCCTGCCGCCGCCGCCCGCGCGTCGCGATCATCGCGACCGGCGATGAGCTCGTCTCGCCCGGCACCGAGCCCGGACCCGACCAGATCGTCGCCTCGAACAGTTTTGCCGTGGCGGCGATGGTCGAGGAGGCGGGCGGCATCGTCGTCGACCTCGGCATCGCGCCGGATGATTTCGCGGTGCTGACCGAGCGTTTCGCGGCGGCGCGCGACGGGGGCGCCGATCTCCTGATCACGCTCGGCGGTGCCTCGGTCGGCGACTACGACCTCGTGCAGCAGGCGCTGATGCGGGCCGGCATGACGCTCGGCTTCTGGCAGATCGCCATGCGACCCGGCAAGCCTCTCATGCATGGCCATATGGGAAATATGCAGGTCCTGGGACTGCCCGGCAATCCGGTGTCGGCCATCGTCTGCGGTGTTCTGTTCGTGCAGCCTCTCGTCAAGGCGCTCGCGGGCGACCGGGCGGCGGCGGCCGATCCGTCCGAACCTGCGGTGCTCGCCGCCCCGCTACCGGCCAATGATTCGCGCCAGGATTATCTGCGGGCGCAGCTCACGCGGCGGAACGACGGCCTGCTCAAGGCGATGGCGGGGCCCCGGCAGGATTCATCCATGCTGAAGGCCCTCTCGGACGCCGACTGCCTGATCATCCGCCCCCCGCATGCCGCTCCTGCGCAGACGGGGGATGCCTGCCGGGTCATCCGTCTCTGATCGAAAACGCGAAATCGGGCATCGGCACGTTTTCTTTATCGCGACAACGCATCATCGGCCCGGACCGAGAGCGTAGTCGAGCGTATGAAGGCGTTTCACATCATCGACCGCACGATCATGCTGCGTGATCATCGCGGCGATCTGTTTCACTTCGCGCTGGTGCGTGCCAGCCGTGCCGGATTGAGACTGGCTGCGCCTCCGCTGTGGAAGGATGGGTCGACACCGCCGAATGCGGCAGCCCGGATCGACCTTGCCAAGATGTCCGCTCTCGACATCGCACGTCGGAATGGATTGCTGGCCGAATAGGCCGCTCTTTTTCATGTGGTTTTGGCCGGTCCTTGCGCGCCCGCCAGCCTGCGCTGCGCTGCGTCGATCTCCTGCGCCACCTCGTCCGGGAGCGCTTCGACGCGCTGCTCGACGCCGCCGGCGAGATAGATGGTGGCCACGTCCGCAGCATTGCCGAGCACGCCGGACACATGGTCGGGGTTGATCCAGACCGACTTATGCTCGGTATTGGCGACCTTGAACTTGATAAGCATCCCGATTCCCCCGGTCACGATCTTCATCCGAGCCGGGGTCGCTATCGCAGGGCGACCGGAAGCGCCGACGGTCCGGCGCCATGATCCTGCTTCGGCCCCGCGGCCCTACCAATGCCACCATATCAGCATGTCCTGCAGAGCGCGGCCCAGCGTCCAGAGCAGGACGCCGACGCCCGCCGAGGTCACGATGCCGACAAAGGCCAGCATGGCGATCTCGTCGCCCGTCAGCTTCTCGGATGTATCATTGTCGAACGGTCGTGTGCTGGAAAGGTTCGCCATAACAGCCTCCAGGGCGTCGCTTATCGTTGGAGCAATCATCGCGCCGGATCGTGGCGATGGCGCGCCGGAAATGGGCGGGGACAGGCGAGAGCGGGCGAAGGACGGGGCCTGTGGCGCGGCTGCGACACTTGGCGGAGCGCAACATCACCCAGCCGAGCAGACGTTGGGACCGATACTGCAGCCTCGTTGTGGACTAGGCTGACGATGTTCGGCGGACCTGCGACGGCATGTGGAAGCGCAAAACAATCCCCCAGACGACCTCCTTGTCCGAGGGCTCTCTTCCCGGATTTTTTCTCAGGTGGACGGTGCCCTCCGCAAAGGTCGCAGCATCCGCGAAAGGATACCAGCGCGGGGTAGGACTCGAGTTCGGCGACCTGCGTCGTTTAGTCGAGCAGGATCCGGACTATCAGGACGCCATCGGATTGGCGGATGGACGTACGATCGTTTCGGGAGATCGCTTGAAGAATTTATTCTTGCTCATCAAATTCTATGCGCAAAGCTGGCCCCGGGCACATTGTGGAATATGGCTCATACAACGGCGGATTGGCGTTTTTATGGCCGTCTTAGCGAAGAAATTTCTACCTGCTGCGCGAGTGTTCGCTCTCAACACATATGATGGCATGCCAGAAACCAACAATTCCATAGATGCGCATGCATCCGGCGATTTTGTCGGCCAGCCGCTGGACGAATTGCTCAAGCTAGAAAGAAAATTTTCTCTCGATAACATGAATTTGTAAAAGTATATTCCGAGGAGAATACGGCTACCGTCATGGCGCCGGCGACATCGGTATGTCTAGCGAATATCGACTGCGATATCTACGAGGCCGTCAAATTCAGCTATCAGGTCACCAAGTCTTACATGATACCGGGCGGCTACTTCGTCTTCGATGATGCGACGACCTCAACCTGTATCGGCGCGATGGAGGCGAGCGAGGAATGCGTCATCCAGCAAGATCGTCTTCATGCCGAGCAAGTTTTCCCGCATCTCGTATTCCGGCACCCCGAATAAAAATGTGAAGCGAGCGGTGCAACCGGCCGATCTTATCGGAACCCATCTGCGAATAACGGTACGATCTTCGCAAGACTGGCGACTCCGGCAGGGCTCGAACCTGCGACCTGCCGCTTAGAAGGCGGCTGCTCTATCCAGCTGAGCTACGGAGCCTTTATCCGGCGGATCGACGGCGACCGCCGATCCTCAGTGGGTCCACAAACCGACGCGCCCCGGCCTGAAATTATCCGAATAGGAGAGGCCACGCCGCTCGCGGTCGGGCGCCGGTTCGTCGATCTCGTAGAGCATGCCGAGACGCTCCACGAACGCGACCGCCTCCTCCTTGGTATCGAAGGAAATCCGGACCTGCGCGCCGGTCTCGCCGGAGCCCGTCCAGCCCATCAAAGGGTCGATCTCGCGAGGCTCGGTGCGTTCGTAGTCGAGTTGCCAGGCCTTGGTGCGCGCATTGCCCGATTGGGTTGCGCCGCGCGACGGGCGATAGATGCGTGCGATCATCGGCTCGGCTCGATCTCCTCGAAAGACGGTACCACGACGGCCGTGGCGCGGGATCTGGTCGGGGCAGCAGGATTCGAACCTGCGACCTGAAGTACCCAAAACTTCCGCGCTACCGGGCTGCGCTATACCCCGAACCCAGGCCCCTCCCTCCTGGACCGCGAACGGCTATCATGGCGGCCGTGCGGCGACAAGCGCGTCGCCGGACCTCATTCCTTGAACATCGGATGCCGGACGAGGTCGCCGGGCCTGGCGCCGATCCGCCTGGCGGTCCCGGCATTGACTTCCAGCACGCCGGTGACCGGACCGCCTGACGCGATGATCGCCTCCGACATCGGCTTCGCGTCTTCCTTGATCGACACCACGCGGCCGTCCTGCCCGATGAACAGCATGTCGAGCGGCAGATAGGTGTTCTTCATCCACATGGCGATGTCTTGCGGCCGGCCGAAATCGAACAGCATGCCGTCGGACTGCGGCATCGCCTTGCGGAACATCAAGCCTCGTTCGAGATCGGGTTGGCTGCGCATCACCTCGACCGAAAAATCGTGCGGCCCGGAGGCCGTCACGATCGTGAGATGCCGGTCGGCGGCGGTTTCGGCCGAAACCGGTGCGCAGAAGAGCAGCACCCCGAAAGTCAAAAAAACGACCGAACGGAAGGCACTCATTACGAATCCGGGGCTGCGCGCCTCACGAGCCAGGGCATCTGCCGGTGGAAGGCTCGCCTTTGAGCGGTGATTGCGACGAAAATCCGGCCCGGGAGCATGATGCCGAAACGCAAGCATGGATCTTTTGGACAGCATCATGCCCTATCGCACTGGACTCGATCGCGATCATGGTCTGGATCGATAGGGTCCAAAACCATCGTGATCTAATGCGCGGTCGGGCCGACGCCGGCATCGAGCGGGCGAACCTCCGCCGCCATCAGCCCCTTGGGCCCGTCGCCGAAGCGCACCAGGAAACTCTCGCCAGGCTTCAGTTCCGTGATGCCGTAGCGGCGCAGGGTCTCCATGTGAACGAAGATGTCCTCGGTTCCTTCGCCCCGCGTCAGGAAGCCGAAGCCTTTGACGCGGTTGAACCACTTCACGATGGCGATCTCGAAACCGCCGGTCGGCTTGACGTCGACATGGGTCTTGGGCGGTCCTGACTGGGACGGGTGCACCGCCGTCGACAGATCGAGCGACAGCACCCGGAACACCTGCAGACCCTTCTGCCGCTGCAGGGCCTCGCAGACCACGCGGGCGCCTTCGCGCGCCGTCTGGAAGCCGTCGCGGCGTAGCGTCGTCACATGGATCAGGACATCGGGAAGGCCGTTGTCGGGGATGATGAAGCCGTATCCCTTGGCGACATCGAACCACTTGATTTCGCCTGCAAGTTCGAAGAGCTCGACCGGACGCTCGGCCGCTTCATCCAAGCCGTCACGGACCTCGACGATCTGATCTTTGCCGCCCAACGAACCCACCCCGTCCAGAACTCTGGCTGCGACCGACTCCGGTCACCACAAGAGGCTCAGCGGCGTGGAAGGAGCCGACGAATCAGGCCTTGCAGCGATCGATGCCGAACATATCACCAGCTGTGAAGGGGCAAAGCCGAAACTAAACACCAAGAAACAAGATTGTGGCAGGTGTGTCGTGGACGCGTCCCTTTTGTGTCAGAGCGCATCGAGACTCGTGCCGATATCGTCATGGATGACGAGGTCGGCCAAGCCGTCGAGCGGCGTCGGCTCGCGATTGACGATGACGACGCGCGCCCCGTTGCGGGCGGCGAGTTCGGGAAAGCGGGACGCCGGCCTGACCACGAGGCTCGACCCCAGCACCAGCAGGAGATCGCAGCCCAGCACCGCCGACGCGGCTCGTCGGATGCTGTCTTGCGGAACCGGCTGCCCGAAGGCGATGCTCGCCGACTTGACGATGCCGCCGCAGGCACAGCGCGGCAAGGTGCCGTCCGCCTCGAACGTAATGCGGATCGGCGCGAGCTCGTATCGTCTACCGCAATCGAGGCAGGCCGCGTAGGAGCCGTTGCCGTGCAGCTCGATCACGGCATCCTGCGGCAGACCCGACGCCTGCTGCAGGCCGTCGATATTCTGGGTGATGACGGCACCAAGACGCCCTGCGGCGAAGAGGCGCGTCAGCGCGCGATGGCCCCGCCCCGGGCGGGCACCCGCGTAGATGTCGTCCATGGCGAACTTGCGCCGCCATGCCTCGCGCCGTAGGGCCGGATCGGCGAGATAGTCGGCAAAGCCGATCGGCGCATGGGTTTTCCAGGGGCTGCCGGGTGAACGGTAGTCCGGCACGCCGCATTCGGTCGAGAGGCCGGCGCCGGTGAAGGCCACCATACGCTCGGCGCGAGCGACCTCGTCGCGCAGGCGACCAATGGCGGGCTCATGATCGCCGGCCTCCGCGGGTGCTCTGGCGGTCGTCAGGCAGGCCTCTTCAGCGGCACGATATTGTGCAGACGCTCGTCGCTCGTCTCGAACAGGCGCCTGATGCCGCGCGCCGCCTGGCGGATGCGCTGCTCGTTCTCGACCAGCGCCAGGCGGACGAAATCGTCGCCATGCTCGCCAAAGCCGATGCCCGGAGCCACCGCCACATCGGCCCGCTCGATCAGGAGCTTCGAGAATTCGAGGCTGCCGAGATACCTGAACCGCTCCGGGATGGGCACCCAGGCAAACATCGAGGCGGCCGGCGGCGGAATGGTCCAGCCCGCGCCGGCAAAACTCTCGACCATCACGTCGCGGCGTGCCTTGTAGATGGACCGCATTTCGACGATGCAATCCTCCGGCCCGTTGAGCGCCGCCGCCGCCGCGACCTGGATCGGCGTATAGGCGCCGTAGTCGAGGTAGCTCTTGACCCGCGACAGCGCCGCGAGCAGCCGCTCGTTGCCGACCGCGAAACCGATACGCCAGCCCGGCATGGAGAAGGTCTTCGACATCGAGGTGAATTCGACCGTCATGTCGAAGGCGCCAGGCACTTCGAGCATCGAAGGCGGCGGCACGCCGTCGAAATAGACCTCCGCATAGGCGAGGTCGGAGAGGACGAAGATCTCGTGCTTCCGGGCGAAGGCGACGAGGTCCCTGTAGAAGTCGAGCGAGGCGACGGAGGCGGTCGGGTTCGACGGATAGCAGACGACGACGGCGAGCGGCTTCGGAATGGAATGGACGATCGCCCGCTCGACGGCCGAGAAGAATTGCGGGGTCGGCTCGGCCGGCACCGAGCGGATCACCCCGCCCGCCATGAGAAAGCCGAATGCATGGATCGGATAGGACGGGTTCGGCACCAGCACCACGTCGCCCGGCCCGGTGATGGCCTGGGCCATATTGGCGAAGCCTTCCTTCGAGCCGAGCGTGGCGACGACCTGCTTCTCGGGATCGAGCTTCACGCCGAAGCGCCGGGCGTAGTAGCTCGCCTGGGCGCGCCGCAGCCCGGCGATGCCCTTGGAACTCGAATAGCGGTCCGTCCGCGGCTTGCCGACCGTCTCGACCAGCTTGTCGACGACATGTTTCGGCGCCGGCAGGTCCGGATTACCCATGCCGAGATCGATGATATCGGCCCCGCCGTTGCGCGCCTTGGCCTTCAGCCGATTGACCTCCTCGAAGACATAAGGAGGCAGACGCCGGACACGATGGAAGTCGGACATGACCCGGACCTTTGGAGAAATGGCGTCTTTAGAGTGCACCGGTACGAATCTTAGCAGTGCCGCGCGATTTGCGGCAGGGTTTAATTCGCGGAAGCCGCAGCGCTGTCGGGCCTGATTGCCCCGGGTTTCGGTGCCGCGTGCTTCAGACCGCCCACCGGCCTCAGGACGGCAGGCTTGGGCGTGGCCGGCCTCGGGTTGAGCTGGGCCGCGCGCGCCGCGTCGAGCGCCTGTTTGGTAGCTTCCACCTCAATCGGCGTCTCGACCAGGATGGATCGCTTCGGATGCGTACGGCCGGTCGGAATATATTTCAACCCGGCCGGATCGGGACGGGTCGATTCGACGAAGCCGGGCATGGGGCCGACCTTGGTCTTGAGGTTCAGCGTTTCGAGGACGCTATCGAAGAAGCCCTTGCCGTGCGGCTGCCCGTCCCCGGCCCAGGCAGGCGCTGTCATCGCGAGCGCGGCGATGAGCGGCAGCACCGCCTTGCCCGTGGTCGGCCGCCTGATGCGACCCTTGCGCGCGAACCAGTTCATCGACATCTCCGACGACGCAACAAGGAGCGAACCGCCTTTCCAGTATCGGCGATCCGCATAGCCGTCTAATATGTCTGAAACGGGACTGTGGTCGATGGCGCTGCGGCGAATCGGACCCGCGTGTCGCCGGCAAAGGCCGTAGGATCGGCGCGTTTCCCGGGACGGAAAAGACTCCGCGGACCGGCGGCGGCGAAACCAGCGGCGCCGCACCCGAGTTCCAGTCCGAAGGGAGACACCGATGAAGCGGAAGCGCATGTCGAGGGCCACGTCACCTTCCGCCGAGGCAAGCCTCCCTGTGCGCGCCCGGCAGGATGGCGGCGCCTCGTCACGTGCCGCCGAGGCAGCCAAGGCCAAGTCCGGACCGCCCGCGGCATCGCCCAAAAGCCTCGCCTCCAAGGTGACAAAGGTGTCGGCCAAGGACGCTCCGGGTATCAAACAAAAGCCTGCGACGCCCGAACCGGTGAAAGCCGTGCGAACCAAAACCGCCGTGGCGACCGATCCCCAGGCCCGGCATGCGAACGAGGCTCCGGCCGCCGGGACCGCCCCGTCCCGCCCCACGGCCGATCGGCCGGCCGCGACTGGGGAACAAGCGGAGACGCCGCAGGCCACGCTCCCCGATTGGGATCGCATCGCGCGCAACATGGGGCGACTGATCGAGGAAGGCGGCAAGGCTGCCTCGGCCATGTTCAAGGGGCGCGAGCCAGGGCGAGCCCCGCCCGCGGCGGGCGCCGAGACCACCGATCTGTTCAAGACACTCGGCCAGGTCGCCACCCATTGGATGTCGGATCCCGGCCGCATGATGAAGGCGCAGGCGGCCTTCTCCAGCCAGTTCGTCGACATCTGGTCGAACACTCTGCTTCGCTTCACCGGCCGGGACGAGACTCCGACGGCCGAGCCGGAGCGGCCAGCCGACCGGCGCTTCGCGGCGCCCGAATGGCACGACAACCCGGTGTTCGATTTCCTGCGCCGGACCTACCTGATGTCGACGGACTGGGCCGCGTCCATGGTCGAGGAAGCCGACAGCCTCGACCCGGCGACGCGCGAGAAGGCGCGCTTCTACCTGCGCCAGGTGACGAGCGCGCTCTCGCCGTCGAACTTCCTCGCCACCAATCCGGAGCTGCTGCGCGAGACCTTCGCCGAGGGCGGCGAGAACCTCGTGCGCGGCATGCGCATGCTGGCCGAGGACATCGAGGCCGGCGGCGGCGAACTCAAGATCAGGCAGAGCGACCGCTCGGCCTTCCGGCTCGGCATCGACATGGCTGCGTCCCCCGGCAAGGTCGTGTTCCGCAATGAGCTGATGGAACTCATCCAATATGCGCCCGCGACGCCCGAGGTGCTGCGGCAGCCGCTCCTCATCGTGCCGCCCTGGATCAACAAGTTCTACGTGCTCGACCTCAATCCGGAGAAGAGCTTCATCGGCTGGGCGGTGGCGCAGGGCCTCACCGTCTTCGTCATCTCGTGGGTCAATCCAGACGAGCGCCACGCGAGCAAGGGCTTCGAGGCCTACATGCGCGAGGGGATCTTCGCGGCGCTCGATGCGATCGAAGAGGCGACCGGCGAGCGCGACGTCGCGACGGCCGGCTATTGCGTCGGCGGCACGCTGCTGGCCGTAGCGCTGGCCTATATGGCGGCCAAGGGGGATCGTCGCGTCTCGAGCGCCACCTTCCTGACGACCCAGGTCGATTTCCGCGATGCCGGCGACCTCAAGAATTTCGCCGACGAGGAGCAGATCAGGGCCGTCGAAGAGCAGATGGCCGGGACCGGCTATCTCAAGGGCTCGAAGATGGCGCAGGCCTTCAACATGCTGCGCCCCAACGAGCTGATCTGGTCCTACGTGGTCAACAATTACATCCGCGGCAAGTCGCCGATGGCCTTCGACCTCCTGGTGTGGAACTCCGATTCGACCCGCATGCCGGCCGCCAACCACGCCTTCTACCTGCGCAACTGCTACCTCGGGAACAAGCTCACCCGCGGCGAGATGGACGTCGCGGGCGAGCGGCTCGATCTCGGGAAAGTGACGATCCCGGTCTACAATCTCGCCACCCGCGAGGACCATATCGCCCCGGCCCGCTCGGTCTTCACCGGGGCCGGCTTCTTCGGCGGTCCGATGCGCTACGTGCTCAGCGGCTCGGGCCATATCGCGGGCGTCGTCAACCCGCCGGCCAAGGCCAAATACCAATTCTGGGCGGGACCGCCGGTCGGCGGCAGCTTCGCGGACTGGCTGAAAGCGGCGCACGAGACCAAGGGAAGCTGGTGGCCCGACTGGTTCGCCTGGCTCGCCTCCCAGGCGCCCGAAAAGATCCCGGCCCGCGTGCCGGGCGAAGGGAGGCTGCCATCGCTCGGCGACGCGCCAGGCGAGTACGTGCGCGTGCAGTCCTGACGTCCGACGTCGCTAATTCCGGAGGTCGGCCTTGAGATCATCCGCGCCCCGACGCATAGTCCGGCCGCCGAGAGCGTCGGTCTCGACGCATCGATTTGGGAGTGAAAGATGAAACTGGTTCGCTACGGCGAGCCCGGACGCGAGAAGCCGGGCCTTATCCACGAGAAGACGCTGCGCGACATTTCCCACATCGTCCCGGATCTTGCCGGCGAGCATCTGACCAAGCAGGCGTTGTCGAAGGTCAAGGCCGCCGACCCGGCGAGCCTTCCTGCCGTTTCCGGCAATCCGCGGCTCGGCCCCTGCGTGGCGCGACCCTGCAACTTCATCGCGGTCGGGCTGAATTTCGCCGATCACGCGGCCGAGACCGGCGCGCCGATCCCCAAGGAACCGATCCTCTTCAACAAGACGCCGAACTGCATCGTCGGCCCGAACGACAACGTCATGCTGCCGAAGTCGTCCGAGAAGACCGATTGGGAGGTCGAGCTCGCCATCGTGATCGGCAAGCGCACCGCCTATATCGGCGAACGCGAGGTCTTCGATTACCTCGCCGGCTTCTGCGTGTGCCACGACGTGTCGGAGCGTGCCTTCCAGACCGAGCGAGGCGGCCAGTGGATGAAGGGCAAGGGCTGTGCCACCTTCGGGCCGCTCGGACCCTGGCTCGTGACACCCGACGAGATTGCCGACATTCAAAAGCTCGGCATGTGGCTCGACGTCAACGGCAAGCGGATGCAGACCGGCTCGACGGAGACGATGATCTTCAACGTGGTCAAGCTCGTCTCATACATCTCGCATTTCATGGTGCTCGAGGCCGGCGATGTGATCACCACCGGTACGCCGCCCGGCGTCGGCATGGGCATGAAGCCGCCGACCTATCTCAAGGCCGGCGACACGGTCGAACTGGGCATCGACGGGCTCGGCAGCCAGAAGCAATCGATCGTCGCCTGGGCGAGGGAGGCCGCACCCCACTGAGCTCAATTCGGCTCACTGGCTTCACCGCTCATCCGCCTCGTCCGCGGCTGACCTTGCGTTGACCTCAGCCATCGCCCGTGGTGAAGCTGCGGCTTCGTCCTTGTGGCTGAGGAGAATGCGATGAGCGGGTCCGATTGGCCCGGCACCCCGCTGGTGTCGACGGCTTGGCTCAACGATCGCCTTGGCGCCGAAGACCTCGTCGTCATCGACGCCTCCTGGTACCTGCCGGCCGAGAATCGCGACCCTTGGGGCGATTATCTCGACGGCCATATCCCGGGCGCGGTGTTCTTCGACATCGACGCGATCTCGGATCCGTCGAGCGGGCTGCCGCACATGCTGCCCCCCGCCGCGCGCTTTGGCGCGGAGATGGGCTCGCTCGGCATCTCGCACGAGTCCCGCATCGTCGTCTACGACACGGCGGGCCTGTTCTCGGCGCCGCGTGTCTGGTGGACCTTCCAGGCCTTCGGGGCCGACAAGGTCGCGGTGCTCGATGGCGGACTGCCGCGCTGGCGGGCCGAAGCCCGGCCGCTCGACAGCGGCGATGCGTTCCGGCCGCCGTCTTTCTTCGAGGCGCGGATGCTGGCGGGCGCCGTGGTCGACGCGGTCGCGGTCGGCGCCGCGCTCGCACAGGCCGGGAGCCAGGTGGTCGATGCGCGCGCCGCGGCGCGATTTCGCGGCGATGCGCCGGAGCCTCGGCCTGGGTTGCGGGCAGGCCATATGCCGGGCGCGCGCAACTTGCCCTTCGACCGGCTCATCGAAGGCGGCCGCCTCGCGCCACCGGACAGTTTGAGGGCGCGTTTCGCGGAGGCCGGCGTCGATCTCGACAGACCGGTGATTACCACCTGCGGTTCGGGCGTGACGGCGGCGGTTTTGAGCTTCGCCCTCGCCAACCTCGGCAAGAGCGACGTGGCGCTCTATGACGGCTCCTGGGCCGAATGGGGCGGCCGCGAGGACCTGCCGGTCGCGAGGGGCGCCTGAGGACGGGGTCCTGAGAGAAAGCGCTCTCAGCGCGTCGCGATCGCCACCGCCGCGCCGGCCATCATGGAGGCGCCGGTCCGGTTGGCGATCTTGAGCGCCCGGCGGCTGCGGAACAGCGTGCGGGCGCGAGACGCTGCGAAAGCCCAGCCGAGATCGACCACCGCCAGCACCAGGATCGCGGTGGCGCAAAGTTCCACCCAGCCGAGGATGTCGACATGGCCGAGGTCCACCAGGGTTGGCAGCAGCGCCATGTAGAAGATCATGATCTTCGGATTGCCGAGCGTCACCAGGAGGCCGGCGACGAACATCCGCCACGGGCGCTGCCCCGTCGGCATGAGTTCGGCGGCGGTCTCTGTCGGCGCGAACCACATCGACCAGGCCAGCACCAGCAGATAGGCGACGCCGGCAAACTTGATGGCGACGAAGATCGGCTGGAACGCGGTGGCGAGTGCGGTCAGGCCGGCGACCGCCGCGGTGATCCACAGCGTCTCGCCGAACCACATGGCGAGCAGGAAGGGCAGCACGTCGCGTAGGCCCCGGCTCATAACGCGAGCAACGAGCGCCGCGATGCTCGGGCCGGGCGAGCCCGCCGCCACCATCAGCGCCAGAGCGAAGACCATGAGACCCGAAATCGACACGCTTTCCTCCCGGAACTGTTCTTCGCATCTGATCGAGTTTGGACGGCAACGCAAACGACTTAGAGTTGGAATCGCTGCGGTCTGCCGGGTCGGGCCCCGAGTCTCCTCGGTCGTCATCACGAGCGCAGCGAAGTGATCCAGCCCTTTCCTTGACGCCTGGATTGCTTCGTCGCTGCGCTCCTCGCAAGGACGGGTTCAAGCTGAAGCGTCATCTCCAGACTGACAGACTTCATTGTCTCCTTCCTGCCGCGCGCCACAAGACCCACTGTCGGCGCCATTGCGGCAACGGGGTCGGCGGCGTGAAGGGATGGCGCCCCTGCTCGCGATCCAACCGGCGGAGGTCGGGCTCGACGAGGGCCAAGCGCAGGTAGGCCGGGGCCGCAGCCTTCGGGATGTCGGGCCGCGCCGCGGCCAATTGCGCGAGATGCCGGCGGGCGAGCGCCCGAAGCTCCGCTAAGGCGGCCTTTACGGCCGGGCTCGGAACACCGGCCGCGACATCGCCCTGTCCCGTGCCCTGCCGATCGAGGATCTCGACGGGAACGGCTGACCAGGCGCGCGGCGCGTCCTCCGCAAAACCTTGCAGCATCCGGCAGAGGCCGAGCGCGATGCCGGCATGGCGCGATGCTGCGGGCACATCGCCCGCCGCGCCGGCCATGACCATCGAAGCGAGACGGATGAACGTTCCGACCATCGCATCGAGGCGGGTTTCGAGCGCCGCGACGCTCGCCGGCGCGGGCTCGTGGAGTTCGCCACGATGCGCATCGATGGCGATGTCGAAGAGGTCGCGCGGCAGGTCGTGGCGCCGGATCGTATCGATCAGCGCCGCGGCGAGCGGATTGGCCGACGCCTCGCCGCGCGCCTCGCCAAAAATCGCGTCGCGCCACCATTGCAGGCGGATCTCGCCGGCCAGCGGCTGGCTGACGCGTGATCGCACATGGCCGATCTCGATGCGGAAGGCGTCGAGGGCATAGAGGCACGGTCGCACGGCGGACGGCGCGAAGAGCGAGGCGAGCCAGGCGTCGCGGTCGCCGTCGCGCACCACGGTCTCGCAGAAGCCGTAGGGGTCGCTAGCGTGTGTCATGCTGTTGGCTGACACACGCCAACTCGAAGAACCTCGCTCACGCCACGGCCAGGAGCGCCGCGCCCACGCGCCGGCCTTCCCCGAGCAGGATGTTATAGGTCCGCGCCGCGGCGCCGGTCGACATCGGTTCCGTCACGATGCCGATAGCCTTCAACCGCGCTCGCAAGATCGGTTCGACGGGGACGAGATCCGTGCCTGTGCCGAAGAACAGGAGTTCGAGCTGACCTTTGGGGATGTCGAACACAGCCGCCAGGCTCTCGACGCTGATGTCGGCCGGTGTCGCGGCCGCCCAGCCGAAAATGCCGGTCGGCAGGGCGAGAATCGAGCCGCGATGGCCCATGCCGGCGAAGCGGAAGCCGAACGCCCCATAACCGTCTATGGCGTGCCGACCGGGCAGGAATCCTCCCGCGAGCGGAGGCGGGTCGCTCGCCACGGCCGCTTCTATTCGGCCGCCACGGGCGTCGCGACCGGCTCCCGGCCGTCGTTGCGCACGCCGAGATAGATCAGAATCGGCGAGCAGATGAACACCGACGAATAGGTGCCGACGAAAATCCCCCACATCATCGCGAGCGAGAAGCTCTTGATCACCTCTCCGCCGAACAGCACCAGCGCCAGCAGGGCCAGGAACACCGTCGTGGCGGTCATGATGGTGCGCGGCAGCACGGCATTGATCGACATGTCGATCATCTCGGCAGTCGAGATGCGCTTGTACTTGCGCATGATCTCCCGGATGCGGTCGAGCACGATGACGGCTTCGTTGAGCGAATAGCCGACGATGGTGAGGATCGCGGCGATCGACGTCGTGTTGAATTCGAGCTGCGTCACCGAGAAGAATCCGACGGTCAGCAGCAGGTCGTGCATGGTGGCGATGACCGCGCCAACCGCGAATTGCCACTCGAAACGAAACCAGAGATAGATCAGCACGGCGAAGATCGACACGACGACGCCGAGCGTCCCCGACTGGACGAGTTCGGCCGACACGCTCGGGCCGACCACCTCGACGCGGCGGAAGTCGTAGTCGGCCTTGAGCGCGTCCTCGACCTTCTTGACCGCCGCTTCCTGGGTGGCGTCGCCGCCGGACTGGACGCCGAAGCGCAGCGTCGCATCCGAGTCGCTGCCGAAGCCCTGCACCTCGACGTGGCCGACGCCGGTCTTCTGGCCGACCTCACGAAGCATCGCCAGATCGGCGTGGCCGGATTTGGCCCGCACTTCCATCAGGGTGCCGCCGGCGAAATCGATGCCGAAATTCATGCCGACCGTCACGAACATGACGACCGAGAGAATCGAGAGCGCGGCCGAGAACGGATAGGAGAAGCGCCTGAGGCGCATGAAGCCGAATTTGGTGTTTTCGGGCGCGAGCCGGAGAAGTTTCATCGTCGTCGCCTCAGCGTCAGATCGGCAGCTTTTGCGGCCGCTTGGCCCGGTACCAGAGCGCGATCATCATCCGGGTCATAGTCACCGCCGTCACGATCGACGTCAGGATGCCGAGGCCGAGCGATACCGCGAAACCGCGCACCGGCCCCGAGCCGAAGAGATAGAGGATCACCGCCGCCACGAACAATGTCACGTTCGAGTCGACGATCGTCGCAAAGGCTCGCTTGAACCCCGAATCGAGCGATGAGATGACCGAGCGACCGGCATGGTTCTCCTCGCGGATGCGCTCGTAGATCAACACGTTGGCATCGACCGCCATGCCGATGGTGAGCACGATGCCGGCGATGCCGGGCAGCGTCAGGGTGGCGCCGAGCAGCACCATCGAGGCGAAGATCAGAAGGATGTGGACCGCGAGGGCGATGTCGGCGAAGACGCCGAAGATGCCGTAGGTGACCAGCATGTAGACGACGACGAGCACGCCCGCGAGATAGGAGGCGCGCTTGCCGGCGTCGATCGAATCCTGGCCGAGGCCGGGGCCGACGGTGCGCTCCTCGACGACCGTGAGCTTGGCCGGCAAGGCGCCCGAGCGCAATAGCACGGCGAGGTCGTTGGCCTGGGTGATGGTATAGCGGCCCGAGATCTGTCCCGAGCCGCCGGTGATCGGCCCGAGAATGCGGGGCGCGGACACGACCTGGTTGTCGAGCACGATGGCGAAGGGCTTGCCGACATTGGCCGAAGTCACCTGCCCGAACTCCTGCCCGCCGCGCAGGTTGAAGCTGAAGTTGACGACGGGCTCGTTGGTGCGCTGATCGAATCCGGCCTGGGCGCCGGTCAGATCCTCGCCCTGCACCATCACCCGCTTCTCAACCGAAAGGGTGCCGGGCTCGCTGTTCTTGTAATAGGGCAGGTTGTCGACATCGGCGGGGTTTGCGCCGGGATCGGCGACGAGGCGGAATTCGAGCTTGGCGGTTGTGCCGAGCAGGTCCTTGAGGCGCTGCGTATCCTGCAGGCCGGGGACCTCGACGAGGATGCGATCGTTGCCTTCGCGCTGGATCGTCGGCTCGCGGGTTCCGGACGCATCGATGCGGCGGCGCAGCACCTCGATCGACTGGTCCACGGCACGGCTGATCCGCGCATTGATCCCGGCATCGGTGAGCTGAACCTGGACGAGGCCGTCGGACGTGTCGTTGACGCTATAGTCCTGGATCGACCCGGTCAGGCTTGCCGCCAGCGACTGGGACTGATTGCGCAGGCGCTGCACGATCTTCTGGCGTTCGGTTGCGTCGGGAACGCGGAACTGGATCCCACGGGTCTGGACGCCGATGCCGCCGGTGAGCCGGATGTTGTCCTCGCGAAGCAGGCGCCGCGCGTCGTCACGCAGATTGTCGACCTGGGTATGGGTCAGCGATGGAGCATCGACCTGCAGCAGCAGGCTCGCCCCACCCTGAAGGTCGAGCCCGAGCACGACGGTTCTGACCGGAATGGGCAGCGTGCGCTCCAGGGCGGCACGCATGTCCTGGGGCAACAGACTCGGAATGACGATCAGGACCGCGAGCAGCGTGCCGAGAACGATCGAAATGACTTTCCAGGTCGCAAATCGCATCATGGGAGCATCAACTTCTATTCATTCGCGATGCGGGAGCACGCGGCCGTCGGCTCGGCGCATGCCGTCGCCGCTGCGTCAGGCCTTGACGGCCGGCGTGTCCTTGACGGGTTCGCCCTTGGCCCGCACTTCGGAGATCATCGGCCGGGAGATGCGCACCTTGACGGTCGGCGCGATCTCCACTTCCACTTCCGCGGCATCGACCGCCTTGGTCACCTTGCCGATCAGGCCGCCGGTCGTCACGATCGTGTCGCCGCGCCGCACATTCGAGATCATCTCCGCATGAAGCTTGGCCTTGCGCTGCTGCGGCCGCATGATGAGGAAATACATGATGACCAGGATGGCGCCGAACGGGGCCATCTGCAGGATGAGATCGGATCCGCCGCCCGTGGCGGCGGCAGTCTGTGCGAAGGCAGGGGTAAACACGCATGAACTCCAGGGCCGGCCCGCGGCGCCGCCCGATCAGAAAAACTTGCGCGACATATATCGGGTGGCGCACCGAAAGCAATGGCGGCCGGCTTGACAGCACGCCGCGCCGCCCCGGATATGCGGCTCCCGACAAAGACCGCTTCGAACCCCGTGACGATCGACGCTTTGGCCAAGGCCTCTCCCGACCTCCTGTCGCGCATCGCGGATGCGCTCGACAGGCTTGCCCCTCCGCCTGAGGCGGCCCCCGATTTCGCGGCTGCCGATGCTTTCGTCTGGTCGGCCTCGGGTCGGCTGACGCCGGTCGCCCGGGTCAACCGGGTCGACATCGGGCTGCTGCAGGGCATCGACCGGGTCCGCGACCAGCTCCTCGCCAACACGCGCCGCTTCGCCGCCGGCCTGCCGGCGAACAATGCCCTGCTCTGGGGCGCGCGGGGCATGGGCAAGTCCTCGCTGGTCAAGGCCGCGCATGCGAGCGTCAATGCCGAACCACACGGCAAGCCGCCGCTGAAGCTCGTCGAGATCCACCGCGAGGACATCGACAGCCTGCCGGCCCTGATGGCGCTGCTGCGCCCGGCGCCCTTCCGCGTCCTGCTGTTTTGCGACGACCTCTCGTTCGACGGCGACGATACGTCCTACAAGTCGCTGAAGGCCGTGCTCGAAGGCGGCATCGAGGGCCGGCCGGCCAACGTGCTGTTTTACGCGACCTCGAACCGCCGACACCTCATGCCGCGCGACATGATGGACAACGAGCGCGCGACGGCCATCAACCCGGGCGAGGCGGTCGAGGAGAAAGTGTCGCTATCCGATCGATTCGGCCTGTGGCTCGGCTTCCACAAATGCTCTCAGGACGACTACTTGGCGATGGTGCAAGGCTACGCCGACAGATTCGGCCTTGATTACGACAAGGACACGCTCGTCGCCGAGGCGCTCGAATGGTCGACGACGCGCGGCAGCCGGTCGGGACGTACGGCCTGGCAGTTCATCCAGGACCTGGCGGGTCGCCTGGGGCGGCAAATCGAAGCCGATTAGTCTTAGCGTCTCGCTGGGACCACACGGCTCAGGTGCGACATTGCCGGCATGTGGCAGGTGTAAGGTCGGTGGCTTGCGCCTCGGCCACCTGTTCCGAGCCGCAGTCATCCCTGGAATAGAGAAACGGCGGGCCTTTCCTTGGACCCGCCGTCTCCGTTCGCCAGCCCCGACGTTGTCTCGCGATCGGGCGGCTTTCCGGCCGAGCGGAGCGATCGATACGCTCCGCTCGGCGTATTCGCTAAAGCCCTGCCAGATAGGCCGTCGGGTCGACCGGGGTCGCTCCCTTGCGCAGCTCGAAGTGCAGTTGCGGCGAGGTGACGTTGCCGGACTGCCCTGATTTGGCGATCAATTGCCCGCGCTTCACGGTCTCGCCCTTCTTGACGTCGATCTCGCCGTTGTTGGCATAGGCGGAGACGAAGCCGTTCGGGTGGCGGATCAGCACCATGTTGCCGTAGCCCTTGAGCTCCGAGCCGGCATAGGCGACGACGCCGCCCTCGGCCGCCTTGATGGGGGTTCCCTCCGGCACGGCGATGTTGATGCCGTCGTTGCCGCCGACGCCGCCCTTGAAGGCCTCGATGATGCGGCCACGTGCCGGCCAGCGAAATTCCGGGTGTGCTTCCGCCGATGCCGCGGCCGACGGCGGAACGGTGGCCGTCGGGGTCGGATCGACGGCCCTTGACACGTCCGCCACCTTGGGCGGCGCGACGGGCCTAGCCGGGATGACGGCAGCCTTCGGCGCCGGTTCGAGCGTTGCGACCTTGAGCGCGGCCGCGCCCTTGAGGAGCCGCTTCTGCGACGGGGTGACGACCGCCAGCTTGGCCGGAGCGGGGGCCGGAAGCTTCAAGATGTGAGGCTCGGCCCTGGCTACGCGCGCAGGCTCGGCCTTGGCCACCCGCACAGGCTCGGCCTTCGCTATCCGCGCAGGCTCGGCCTTGGCAGGCCGCAAGGGGTCGCCTCTGGCCGGACGGGCCGGCACCGGTTCGCGGAGGGGCGTCGCCGCGGCGAGCCGCGCCGGAGCCGGCGTGTCGGGATGCGCATGGGGGGCCGGCCGTGCAGCCGCGATTCGCGGTGCGGGCGCCATGTTGCCCGCGGTCGCAACGGAATTGTAGATCGGCACGGTCAGTCGGGCACCCGGTTGCAGCTCCGCGGCGCTGCGCAGGCCGTTGACCTCGAGGAGCACTTTCTCCGGCACGCCGTAGCGCTGGGACAGCACTGAGGCGGTCTCGCCCTGGGCGACCACAACCGAGGGACCGCCATTGGCGCTCCAGCCGGCGACCGAGGTGCCGGAGGCATGCGGCGCGATCGAACCCGTGGGCTCGGTGGAAACGCCTGGGTTGGCGATCCTCGAGGACGCGATAGCCGGGCGCGGCGGCAGAGCCTGGGCGACGACGGGCGGCGCGCGCCCGGTGCCGAGCGGCCTCACCGCCGCCACATGCTTCGGCTTCTGGATGGAGCCCGTCGAAAAGGGATTGCCGAACGGGTCGTTGAACCGCATCGCGTCGCTCGAACAGCCGCTCAGCAGTGCGGCCATCGCGCTCGCGGCGCAGATCTGGATCGCGATCCGGCTATGTTCGGGCGATATCAGCTTACTCATCAGCGGACCATCCACATCACGCGGCCTCGGTTGATGGCCATAAGATCGGATGCCGGTTAAGGGACGGTTTAAGATGAATCGACTGGCGTAATTTTCTCTGGACTTTAACGGGTTTGAATTTCTTAAGAATTTTTACTTGACGTTAAGGGGCGAAACAGGCGTCGACGGTCTGCTCACAAGCCTTGCGACATGTTCGGATCGAGGCCTCGCAGGCGCGACGGGCAGATAGCTGCGACGGTCCATGCCGTGTCACCCGTCGTCCGCACGGCGCGAACGATCTGTTGCTGGCCATCACGCGAGGCGCGGTCAGCCGCGGCATAGACCAGGACGGCTTCGTCGGCGAGATGACCCAGCAGCGATTCGGGACGGTCGTCGAGCACCGCGTGGACGATCATCCGGTCGAACCGATCCGCCGTGACCGGCATCGTCAGCCCGTCGCCCCAGATCACGGTGGCATTGCCAATGCCGAGATCCAGCAGGCGCCGCTGCGCCTGGACGGCGAGGCTCCGATAGCGCTCGACCGAAACGACCTCGCGGCAAAGTCTGGCCATCACGGCCGTCGCATAGCCCGACCCCGTGCCGATCTCAAGCAGGCGGCTTTGCGGCTGCAGGGCGAGCGCCTCCACCATCCTGGCGACCAGAAAGGGTTCCGACATGGTCTGTCCGCAGGCGATGGGTAGGGCCAGGTCCCGCCCGGCGAGATCCGCATAGCGTTGCGGCGCGAAGAGTTCGCGCGGCAGGACCTCGAGCACGCGCAGCACGGCGAGGTCGCGGATTCCCTTGGCGCGCAGCCGAAGCAGGAATTCCGCTCTCGCTTCGGGCGCCGCCACCGCGTGTCCGGCGGGCGGCGGGGGCGTCGGCAGGCTCACGGCGCGCTCAGCCGAAGGCGCGGATGTAGCGCTCGCGCGTCGCCGCATCCGTAAGATCGAGCCGCAGCGGGGTCACGGAAATCCGGCCGGATCGCAGCGCCTCGAGATCCGTATGCTTGCCCGGCTCGCCGTCGCCGCGCCCGAAGCTGACCCAGTAATAGGGGTTGCCGCGGCCGTCCTCGCGCTCCTCGACGCGCATCAGCCCCGCGTCGCGCTTGCCCTGGACCGTGACGGCGAGGCCCGCCACCTCGTTTGGCTCGCGATCGGGGAAATTGACGTTGATCAGGATGTCGCGCGGGATCCCTTCCGTCAGAATCCTCCCGATCACCCGGGGTCCGTGCACCTCGGCACAGGCCCAGCGCATCGTCCTGTGCCCCGCGGGGCCGCCATAGGCCTGGCTCAGGGCGATCGAGGGAATGCCGAGCAGCGTACCTTCCATCGCCGCTGCGATGGTCCCCGAATAGGTGACGTCCTCCGCGACGTTCTGGCCGCGGTTGACGCCCGACAGGACGAGCGCGGGCGGCTTGTCCTTGAGAATCTCACGCAGGCCCATGATGACGCAATCCGTAGGCGTACCCTTGACGGCGAAATGACGTGGCGAAATCTCGCGCAGCCGCAACGGATCGTTGAGCGACAGCGAATGAGCGACGCCGGACTGGTCGCTTTCCGGCGCCACGACATAGACGTCGTCCGACAGAGCCTTGGCGATCCGTTCGAGAACCGCGAGGCCCGGCGCATGGATGCCGTCGTCGTTGGTGATGAGGATGCGCATGCGCTCTCCGCCCCCGTCGGTCATGGGTTTGCAGCCTTGATGCGGTCGCGGCCGCCCATATAGGGCCGCAGGACCTCAGGTACGGCGATCGATCCGTCCGGCTCCTGGTAATTTTCCATCACGGCGACGAGAGCGCGACCGACCGCGACCCCCGACCCGTTGAGCGTGTGAACGAAACGCGGCGATTTGCTACCTGCGGGCCGATATCGCGCCTCCATGCGACGGGCCTGGAAATCACCGCAGACCGAACAGGAGGAGATTTCGCGGAAGGTGCCCTGCCCCGGCAGCCAGACCTCGATGTCGTAGGTCTTGCGCGACGCGAAGCCCATGTCGCCGGTGCAGAGCAGCATGACCCGGTAGTGCAGACCGAGGCGCTTGAGCACCTCCTCGGCCGCCGCCGTCATCCGCTCGTGCTCGTCGAGCGCCGTCTCGGGCGTCGTGATCGAGACGAGCTCGACCTTGTCGAACTGGTGCTGGCGGATCATGCCGCGCGTATCGCGCCCCGCGGCGCCCGCCTCGGCCCGGAAGCTCGGGGTTAGCGCGGTGAAGCGCAGCGGCAGGCTCCTCTCGTCGACGATCCGCTCGCGCGACAGGTTGGTCAGCGGCACTTCGGCGGTCGGAATCAGCCAATAGTCGTCGTCGACGCGGAACATGTCCTCGCGTGATTTCGGCAGTTGCCCGGTCCCGTAGACGGCCTGGTCGCGGACCAGCAGGGGCGGTTGGATCTCCTGATAACCATGATGATCGATATGCAGGTCGAGCATGAACTGGCCGAGCGCCCGATGCAGCCGCGCCAGGGTGCCGCGCAGCACGACGAAGCGGGCGCCCGACATCTTGGCGGCCGACTCGAAATCCATCAGGCCCAGGGCCTCGCCGAGCGTGAAATGCTCGCGCGGCGCAAAGCCCTCAGGAAAGGTCGGGACCTGGCCCACGCGGCGCACCTCCACGTTGCCGTGCTCATCGGCGCCGAGTGGCACGTCGTCGAGCGGCAGGTTGGGGATTTCGGCGAGCGCAGCGTCGAGGGCCGCGGTGGCGTCGCGCTCATCCGCTTCGAGCCGTCCGAGATCGGCCTTGAGCGCGGCCACCTCAGTCTTCAGCCGCTCCGCGGTCTCGGCGTCTTTGCGCCCCATCGCCTGGCCGATCTCTTTGGCGGCGGCATTGCGCCGAGCCTGAAGCGCCTCCAGCCTGCCGATGGCGGCGCGGCGGCGATCATCGAGCCCGACCAGGGCGGCGCTCGCCGGTTGAAGGCCGCGTTTGGCGCGGCCCTCGTCGAAAGCCGCGGCATTGTCCCTGATCCACCTGATGTCGAACATGAGCTTTCCGGCGTGCCCTCGACGGCATGACGCCGCTTCAGGTCGATGATCCGCCGGAGGCTGCCGCCTTGCGGGCGCGCGCCTTCTCGATCCTCGACACGGCGATGATGGCGCCTTCGTAGAGAACCAGCATGGGCAAGGCAAGGCTGCACATCGAGATGACGTCGGGCGGCGTGAGGATCGCAGCCGCGATCACCACGACCACGATGGCATAGCGACGTTTGGCGCGCAGGAAGGCCGCATCGATGATGCCCGCCTGGCCGAGCAGCGCCAGGATCACCGGCAGCTGGAACGCCACGCCGAAGGCGAAAATCAGAGTCATGATCAACGAAAGATATTCGCTAACCTTCGGCAGGAGCTCGATCGTCGGCTCGCCCGGCACGTTGACCTGCTGCATCGAAGTCGAGAACCTGATCAGCAACGGCATCACGACGAAATAGACGAGCAGCCCACCGAGCACGAAGAAGATCGGCGTAGCGATCAGATAGGGCAGGAAGGCCTGTTTCTCGTTGCGATAGAGCCCCGGCGCGACGAACATGTAGAGCTGGGCCGCGATCACCGGAAAGGCGATGAGCCCGGCGCCGAACATCGACAGTTTGAGGTTGGTGTAGAACTGCTCGAGGAAATGCGTCGCGATCAGCGTGGCCTTCTCGACGCCGACGACGCGCACGTAGGGTTCGACCAGCACATTGTAGATATGGTGCGAGAAATAGAAACAGACCAGGAACGCGACCAGGAAGGCAATGATCGACTTGATCAGGCGAGCCCGGAGTTCAATGAGATGGTCGAGCAGCGGTGCCTTGGACGACTCGATGTCGTCGACGTGCTGGTTCATGGATCGGGCGTTTCACGGCGCGCGGGAAGGATGTTTCGCGAGCGAGAGGGGAAGGCGGGGCGCTCCTGCGCTCCATCGAAGCGGGACGGGCCGCGACGGCGGCTGAGGACGATCTTGCGACGCGGCGCCCTCGCCTCGTCGGCATCTTGGGCGGCAGGCAAGGTCGGGCCGACGGATTCGGCGGCGGCCGGAACGGCGCCGGTCGACGCTATACCCGGCAGTGCGACCGAGGGAGCCTCAGCGACGTCAAGGGTCGGAAAGCTCGTCGAGGCATGGGGCACGGGGGGAGGCGCTCCCAGCGTATCAGACGCTGCCGTCATAAGCGGCTCGGCCCCGGTGCCATTCACCGCGCTCAGCAACTCGTGCTTGACGTCGCGGGCCGGATCGAAGTCAATGTCGAGCCGCGCAGTATCCTTGAGCTTTGCCACTTCGGTGCGCAAATCCTGCAGATCCGCCTCCTTGATGGCCTCCATGAACTGGCCCTGGAACTCGCCCGCCATCCGCCGCACGCGTCCCATCATCTGGCCGAGCTGCCGCAGCACGCGCGGCAAATCCTTCGGGCCGATCACGACGAGCGCGACCACGCCGATGATGAGAAGCTTGCCGGCATCGAAATCGAACATGAGAATCGGCGTGTCGCGATGAGCGCAGAAGATCGCGGCGCACCTATCGGCGCACCGCCTACGAGGTCAGGGTACCAGCGGAGCGCTTGTTCCGCCCGCCGCTACGATCAGCCGACGCGCCGCGTCTCGTTGGCACTGTCGACCGGCGCACCGGTCCGATGATCGATGGTCCGCAGCGGATCGCTGACCGGGGGGACGGGCGTCGACGCCACGGGCTTGGCCTCGTCGTCCTCAGACATGCCCTTCTTGAACGATTTGATGCCCTTGGCGAAATCACCCATCAGATCGGAAACCTTGCCCTTGCCACCGAAGAGCAGCAGCAGGACGGCACCGACGATGATCCAGTGCCAGATGCTCATTCCACCCATCGTACGCTCCATGTCGGTCAGGCAGACTGGCTGGCCCGCGCTGGTATTGCACGGAACCTATGCGCGACGGCGGATAAAAACAAGAACGTCCGCGCGATGGGCCTCGATGCGCGACCGGGAGTAGGCGACGGCGGAGCCGCGCCTCGTGTATCAGAGGCGGTACTTGATCTGGTCGGTCCAGAACCGCTCGAGCCGCAGCAGCGCCTGGTTGAGCCGGCCGAATTCCTCGCCCGAAATGCCGCCGATCTGCTCGACCGTGAGCACGTGCTTCTCGTAGAGCCCGGAGACGATCGCATGGACCTCCTGGCCTTTGTCGGTCAGGCTGATGCGGACCGAGCGGCGATCGATGCGGGAGCGGGCGTGGTGCAGGTAGCCCATCTCGACGAGCTTCTTGACGTTGTAGGAGACGTTCGAACCGAGGTAGTAGCCGCGGGTGCGCAACTCGCCGGCGGTCAGCTCTTTGTCGCCGATGTTGTAGAGCAGCAGCGCCTGGACGGCGTTGACGTCGCTGCGCCCACGCCGGTCGAACTCGTCCTTGATCACGTCGAGCAGCCGCCTGTGCAAGCGCTCGACCATGGTCAGCGCTTCGAGATAGGCGGGACGCACTTCGCTCAGGCGCTCGCCCCGTTCCCGCAGCGCCCCCGACTTGGTTACCGTATTCATCTGTCGCCTCGTCTGTTCAGCGGCGGCTTCATGGCGTCCGCCAATCTCATCTCATGCAAGATAAGGCTCACGAATGAAGACGAGTTTAAGCAAAAGCCTGAACAGGATATTGATACATTGACGCAAATCGTGCGTGATCTCGAATTTGTGGATGATCTTGGGGCAGGTGATGCTTAAGCGTTGATTTAAATGTATTGATATTAACACTACACGGACGAATGTTGGCGGTGACGGGGCGTGCTTCACCGCTGCAGCAGGCGCTCCTGGGCGCTGGCGGCCTGCCACGTGAGGACCAGGTAGAGCGCGATGAGACCGAGGTCGGCGAGACCGATCAGCACCGGGTGATCGAAGAAGCCCGGCATGGTGACGATGACGAAAAGCTGGGCGCCGGCGGTGACGAGCCAGATCACGCCGCCCCAGGGCGTCGCCAGCCATAGACCGACCGCGGCGATCGGGTCGATGACGGCGAAGAACACCACGGCGACGACCGCCGACACCGACAGGGCCGCGAGGCCGCTGCGGCCGTCGACGTCGGTGACGACGACGAGGCTCCATTGCATCAGACCCTCGACCACCCAGAGGGCGGCGATGAGGCGCATGAAGATCACCAGCAACAGACCCGACCTGTCCGTCTCCTGACCGTTGGGAGACTTGCTGAGCGCGATGGCGGCGATCGGCGCCATGGTGACGACGCGCCGCTTCGCCGAAGATCTCTGCATGAAGGAAACTATCCGCAGGGGGTCTCGTTGCGATTGCGCCGGTATGGCCCGAAGCCGGTTGGCATTCAAGGCGCGATTGGCGGGACGCACCGGCCGCGGTGGGAACCCACGCCTTGGAATGCTTCCAGCCTCGGA
Source organism: Lichenihabitans sp. (assembly GCA_965277115.1). GTDB lineage: Bacteria > Pseudomonadota > Alphaproteobacteria > Rhizobiales > Beijerinckiaceae > Lichenihabitans. The sequence goes on from CBDIBY010000011.1 coordinate 636,971, forward strand.
CCGATCATGCTAAATTCCGTCGAGGAGACGCCGACATGACCGAACCGCGCCGGGGCTCGACCGAAGAGGTCGGCGCCGCCCTCGAACCCGAGCCGTCCTGCCCGAGCCTCGGCCTGATCCACCGGCCGCGCCGCAACCGCAAGACCGACTGGGCCCGGCGCCTCGTGCGCGAACATGGAGTGACGGTCGACGACCTCATCTGGCCGATCTTCCTCATCGAAGGACAGGATCGCCGCGAGGCGGTGAAGGCCATGCCCGGGGTCGACCGGCTCTCGGTCGACGTCGCCGTCAGGGAGGCGGCCCGGGCCGCCGGGCTGGGCATCCCGGTCATCGCCCTTTTTCCCTACACCGAGCCAGAATTGCGCGACGCGCGCGGCTCGGAGGCGCTGCGCGACAACAATCTCGTCTGCCGCGCCTGCCGAGGCATCAAGGCCGAGGTCCCGGAGATCGGCCTGCTCACCGACGTTGCACTCGACCCCTACACCAACCACGGCCACGACGGCCTCCTGCACGGCCACCGCATCCTCAACGACGCCAGCGTCGAGGTTCTCGTCGCCCAGGCGCTCAATCAGGCTCGCGCCGGCGCCGACATCATCGCCCCCTCCGACATGATGGACGGCCGCGTCGGCGCGATCCGCCGGGCTCTCGACCGCGAGCGGTTCGAGGACGTGCAGATCATGAGCTACGCGGCCAAATATGCCTCGGCCTTCTATGGCCCCTTCCGCGATGCGATCGGCACCAAGGCGACTCTCGTCGGCGACAAGCAGACCTACCAGATGGACCCCGGCAACGGCGCCGAAGCGCTGCGCGAGGTCGCGCTCGACCTCGACGAGGGCGCCGACATGATCATGGTCAAGCCTGGCCTGCCCTATCTCGACGTGCTGCATCGCATCAAGACGAGGTTCGCGGTACCGACCTTCGCCTACCAGGTGTCGGGCGAATATTCGATGATCGTAGCCAGCGCCGAGCGCGGCTGGATCGACGGCGACAAGGCCATGATGGAAAGCCTCGTCGCCTTCAAGCGGGCCGGTGCCGACGGCATCCTGACCTATTTCGCGCCCCGCGTCGCGCAACGCCTCCGCCAAGCGTGACACCGGATGTCGGCGTCCGGTGATGCGCGTCCCGACGCGCTTCGCTCTCGTCGTCGTCGGATTGGCCGCCCTGCTGCTCGCCGGCTGCGGTCCCGACATCGATCTGCGCCGCGCCAGGATCTGCCGGTTGGCGGCGGTGGCGCTCGCCGACCCCGTCGCGATCCGCGTGACGCGCCAGGCGTCGCTTCCCCCGGACGACGAGAACCAGTCGGGCATCCGCATCGACGTCGGCAGCGCCGCCCCGACGGCGCCGCGCTGGGTCGAGTGCCGCTTCGCGCGCTTCGACGCCGACACGGGCCCCGACCTCGTCCGGATCGATACGGACCAAGGCCGCCTGCCGGACGCCAATCTCTATGTCCTGAAGCGGTTCTGGATCGAATCGCCCGACAGCGCCCGGGCGGATCCGACGCTCGGCGAGGAGGCACAGCGCCTTCCTGCCATCCCCCTGGGCCTCGCCTATGCGGCGCAGCAGGTCCTCGCCTCCATTCCCAATGCCGCCATCTATGCGCTGCTGGCGGCGGCCTATTCGCTGATCTACGGGCTCTCCGGCCGCATCAACCTCGCCTTCGGCGAGATCGCCGCGGTCGGCGGTTTCGCGGCCATGATCGGCGTCGCCGCGGTCGCCGGCAGCGCGCCGGCCGTGCTGTTGCTCTGCGGCATCGGTCTGGCGCTCTGGGCCGCGGCGATCCACGGCGCCGTGATCGAGCGCCTGGTCGTCTGGCCGCTGCGTCGCTCGACCGGGCAGCAGGGGCTCGTGGCGACGATCGGCGTGGCCCTGTTCCTGCAAGAATACATGCGGCTCGCAGGCGGCAACCAGCCGAAGTGGATCGGCGAGATCCTGGAGACCCCGGTCGGCCTGCTGCATGCGCCGGACTTCGTCGTCACCGTCACGCCGATCGCGCTGATCCTCGGCACGGTCGCGATCGTCGCGGCGCTCGGTGTCCTGGCCCTGCTGCACTTCAGCGGCTTTGGGCGAGCTTGGCGGGCGACGGCCGACGACCCGCTGGCCGCGGCGCTGTTCGGCGTCGATCCGCGGCGCCTGTCCGCTTTGACCTTCGCGCTCGCCTGCGGCCTCGCCGGGCTGGCCGGCGCCACCGTGACGGTCTTCTACGGCTCGATCAGTTTCACCTATACGACGACGCTGGGCCTCAAGGCCCTGATCGCCGCGATCGTCGGCGGTATCGGCTCGGTCTCCGGCGCCTTCCTTGGCGGTCTCGCCATCGCCATGGTCGAAGCCGGCTGGTCGGCCTATTTCCCCATCGAATATCGCGACCTCGTGGTCGACGGGCTGATGGTCGTCGTCCTGGTGTTCCGGCCCGGCGGCTTCTTCGGCTATCGCGACCTGCTGCCGCGGCGGGTGTAAGCGGACTGATGATCTTGCGGCCAGGCCATGCTCGCCCCAGATCTGGCGCGGACGAGCCCGTGACGATCGGCGCCGGTCCGACCTTTGGCCTGGAGACATGCCATGACCTTCACGAACGTTGCCTCATCGGCTCAGGCCTATGGACGCGCCGGCCTGCCCGCCGGAGCGCTCGACGGCGTCAGGCGGCGGCGGATCGTCGCCGTCCTGCTCGACCTCGTGGTCGTCTCGGCCCTGTCCCTCGGCCTGTGGCTGATGCTGCTCGTCGTGACCATCGGCCTGTCGCTGCTCATCCTGCCGCCGCTGTTTCCCTTCGTCGCCTTCTTCTACAACGGCCTCAGCGTTTCCGGCCGGCGCATGGCGACCCCCGGCATGCGGCTTGCGGGCGTCGAGCTGCGCATGGATGCGACGGGCGCCCGCGTGCCGTTCATCAATGCGGCCGTGCATGCCCTGCTGTTCTACGTGAGCTGGATGCTGCCGCCGGTCTTCCTCGTTTCGCTGGTCACGGAAGACAAACGATGTTTGCACGATGTCTTTGCGGGCGTGATCTTTGTGCGTAGACTCTAAGCTGGCGAATGTCCTCGAAGGGGCACGGAGCGGGGCGCGCGATGAATCGGCGGGAGGGGGCAGCCATGAGGGGTTGGGATTGACACGCGAGCCTCGGGACGCGCCGCAATTCTACCTCACGGCACCCTCGCTCTGTCCCTATCTGCCGAATCGGCTGGAACGCAAGGTCTTCACCCACCTGATCGGGCGGCGGGCGGCGGCGATCAACGATGCGCTGACCCAGTCGGGCTTCCGTCGCTCGCAGACCATCGCCTACCGGCCGGCCTGCGAGATGTGCCGGGCCTGCGTTTCGGTCCGGGTCTGCGTCGACGGGTTCGAGCCGAACCGCAGCTTCCGCCGCGTCATCAGGCGCAACGAGGACCTCGTCGGCTGCGCCCTCGACCCAAAACCCTCCGCCGAGCAATATTCGATGTTCCGCGCCTATCTGGCGGCCCGCCACGGCGAAGGCGGCATGGCGGACATGAGCATCCTCGATTTCGCCATGATGGTCGAGGATTCGCATGTCGAGACGAGGCTCGTCGAATATCGGCGGCACGGTCCCGACACGGCGATCACCAAGCGCGGCCAGGGTCCGCTCGTCGCCATGTGCCTGACCGATGTCCTGGCAGACGGGCTGTCGATGGTCTATTCATTCTACGATCCCGACGTCGACGACAGGTCGCTCGGCACGTTCATGATCCTCGACCACATCGCGCGGGCGCGGGCCCTCGGGCTGCCGCATGTCTATCTCGGCTATTGGGTCGAGGGGTCGCGCAAGATGGCCTACAAGGCCCGCTTCACGCCCCAGCAGCGGCTCGGGCTGAACGGCTGGGAACTGTTCGAGTAGGGGTTGGGGGAGAAGAGCCCGTCCCGAGCGTGCCGGTTGCCGGCGATCGTCAGGCCGTCTTGGCGGGAAGGACGACCTCGCCCGTCTCGATCAGCGATTTGAGGTTCGAGAGGATGCGCGGCCAGCCCCCGGACACCGCCTCGATGAACTTCGCGCCGTCGCGCTCCATCGAATGGGTCACGGTGAGCTTGGTGACGTCATCGACGGGTTCGATCTCGAACACGCATCGCGAATAGCCTTCGGCCGCGAGCTCCGGCTTCCACTCGTTGCGCCATTTGAGCACGAGCCGCTTCGGCCGATCGGCTTCCACGACCTCGCCGGTGTCGGCGACACGGCCATCGGGAAAGAGCAGTCGCCAGGGCGAGCCGGCCGTCCATTCGGCGTCCTGGTGCATGCCGAACCAGTATTTGCGCATGACGTCTGCGTCCGTCAGCGCCGCCCAGATTCTGTCAGGCGATGTCCGAATGAATGAGACATAGACGAAGGTGCTGCCGGTCATAATCCTGTATCCTCCCATCGAAAAGCTTTCGTCGACCCGTTTCGCGATCCCTGCTGCCGATCGGTCCCGAACGATGGCTCAGTCCTCAAGCGCGCGCTTCAGTGCGGAGAGCGCCGCGAGCCGTGGGCGCTCGAACTTGCCGATCCAGCGCTCCGCGATCTCGTTGATCGGGACCGGGTTGATGAAATGCAGCTTCTCCCGGCCCTGGCGTTTCCACGACACGAGGTTCGCTTGCTCCAGGATCGCGAGATGTTTCGCGACGGCCTGGCGCGTCATCTCGAGACCCTCGCACAAATCGCCGAGGGTCTGTCCGTTGCGGCCATGCAGGCGGTCCAGCAGTCGCCGTCGGCTCGGATCCGCCAAAGCCCGAAACACGGCGTCGTTTTCCATGTCCTAATATGTAACCATTTGGTTACATGTCAAGGTAAGAATCATCCTCGAACAGCGGTTCGGCGTTGAAGCCTGCTGCGGCGCGGCGCCTGACGAAACAGCGCCGCTACCGCGGAAAGCGATTGTCCCTCGGAAAACCCTTGGGCGGCAGGTGGCCACGGTCGGCCCGTTTGCCGACCCAGCTCGCGAGGTCCTTTTCGACGACATGGCGCTCCCGTCCGCCCGCGTCGCGCCAGCGCAGTCCTTCCGCCAGAACGATGACGCGGGCATCGGCGAGGCCGCGAGGCGCACGCTGCAGGATCACGCCCTTGCCTTTGGCCATCTCGGGCAGCTGCGCGACGGGGAAGACGAGCAGGTGCCGGTCGTTGCTCATGACGGCGATGTGATCGCCCTCGGCGCGGACCATCAGCATGGCCTTGGCGGGCGGCGTCGGGCCGATCAGCGCCTTGCCTTTGCGGGTGCCGACCACGAGCTCCTTCATCGGGGCGAGAAAACCGCGCCCATCCGTCGAGACAACGAGGACGCGCCCCCCCTCCTCGTAGGGCAGCACCGTGACCACGTCCTCGCCCTCGCCGAGCTCGGCCATCAGCCGCAAGGGCTCGCCAAAGCCCCGCCCGCTCGGCAGCTTGTTCACCTCGAGCGAATAGACCCGCCCGTCGCTCGCCAGCACGACGATGCGGGCGGTGGTCTCGGTGAAGAAGGCGACCCGCAGCCGATCCTCGGTCTTGTAGGTCAGGGTGCCGGTGTCGGCGAGATGGCCCTTGATGGCCCGGATCCAGCCCTTCTCGGAGACCACGACCGTCACCGGCTCGCGCTCGATCATCGCCTGGGCCGAGACGGCCGCGTCGATATTCGGCACGGTCTCGAAGCTCGTGCGGCGTCGACCGTTCGGCGTCGCCGGACCGTACTTCTTTCTCACCTCGCGGATCTGCGCCGCGACGGATTTCCACTGCGCCGGCTCGCTGTCGAGCAGCGCCAGCAGGCCCTCGCGCTCCTTGGCGAGTGCCGCGTTCTCCTTGTTGAGCTGCATCTCCTCGAGGCGCCGCAGGCTGCGCAGGCGCGTATCGAGGATATATTCGGCCTGGAGATCGCTGAGCTCGAAGCGGACCTTGAGCGCGCGCTTCGGCTCCTCCTCCTCGCGGATGATGCGGATCACCTCGTCGAGGTTGAGGAAGACGATCAGCATCCCGGCCAGCACTTCGAGCCGGCGCTCGATCTCGGCCAGGCGGTGGCGCGAGCGGCGCACCAACACGACGCGCCGGTGATCGATCCACTGCCGGAGCGCCTCGGCGAGGCTGACGACGCGCGGCACGACGCCGTCGACCAGCACGTTGAGGTTCAGCGGGATGCGAGACTCGAGCTCGGTCAGGCGGAACAGGTGCTCCATCATCACTTTGGGGTCGACGTTGCGTGAGCGCGGCTCGATCACCACGCGGACGTCTTCCGCCGATTCGTCACGCACGTCGGCGACGAGCGGGCTCTTCTTCTCGGTGATGACCTCGGCGAGGCGTTCGATCAGCCGCGACTTCTGCACGCCGTAGGGGATCTCGGTCACCACCACGACCCAGGTGCCGCGCCCGGTGTCTTCCGCTGTCCAGCGGGCGCGCAGGCGGAAGCTGCCCCGCCCGGTTCGGTAGTTCTCGGCGATCGTCGCGGCATCGTCGACGATGATGCCGCCGGTCGGGAAATCGGGACCCGTTACAAAGGCCACGAGGTCGGCGCTCCCCGCCTCCGGATAGGCGATGAGATGGAGCGCCGCGTCGCAGAGCTCGGCCGCATTGTGTGGCGGGATCGAGGTCGCCATGCCGACCGCGATGCCCTGCGCGCCGTTGGCGAGGAGATTCGGGAAGGCCGCCGGCAGGACCACCGGCTCCTGCTTCTCGCCGGAATAATTGTCGCGCAGATCGACCGTGTCCTGCTCGATGCCATCGAGCAGGAGCTTCGCGACCTCCGTCATGCGCGCTTCGGTATATCGGTAGGCGGCGGGCGGGTCGCCGTCGATATTGCCGAAATTGCCCTGCCCGTCGACGAGCGGATAGCGCGACGAGAAATCCTGTGCGAGCCGCACCAAGGCATCGTAGATGGCCTGGTCGCCGTGCGGATGGAAGTCGCCCATCACGTCGCCGACGATCTTGGCGCATTTGCGGAAGGCCGTCGCCGGATCGAGCCGCAAGATCTGCATGCCGTAGAGGATGCGGCGATGCACCGGCTTCAGCCCGTCGCGCGCGTCCGGCAGGGCACGCCCCATGATGGTGGAGAGCGCATAGGCGAGGTAGCGCTCCTCAAGCGCGTCTCGCAGCTGGACGACGGTGGCTTCCGGCCCGCGAGGGGGCGGCATGGGGGCTTTGACCATGAAAGGACTTCAGCGAGGCGCGGGGCCGCGACATGCTCCAAACTTAAGGGTATCGACCTTCGGTTTGGCAGGAACCGGAAGCCGAAACAAGCGTTCAAGCTAGGACCTGACTGTTGCGGCGGTGCACTAGCGAGGCTCGCCATCGGGGGCTAATCCCTCGACCGAGAGCCGGCAATCGTCAGGCTGATTCGAGCGATATCGTCTCGTCGGACGAAGAGGTTGAGGCTCCCATGGCAAACGTCAGGACAAGCGGGAGTGACATGTCCCGGACCGCAGTTCTCGGGTTCTCATCCGGCATAGCGCTGATCATCGGCACACTGGTCGTCGTGGCCTCGGTCAGTCTGCCGCATCCGGCGGGCGCGGCGGTCGTGAACGGCGCGCTGGTCGACTGCCCGCTCGCCGAGGTGTCGCTCGACCAGGGCTACGGCTTGAGCCGCACTGCGCTGCGTCCGGTGTGCACCCAAGAGGCGGCGACTCATGTGGCGAATAGCGCAGCCAGATAGGCGCGGCGTGCGTCGGGCAGGGTGAGGCCGCGCGGCGCGAACACATCCCGCTTCAGGAAATATTCGGTCAGGCGGAAGCCGGCCTGAATTTCGTGGATCTCGGCGGCGGCCGTGTCGCCCGCCTCCGTAAGGAAGGCTGGCAGCGCCAGGATCCGGTCGCGATAGGGGTCTCCTGCGGCCCGACTGACTGCCCTGCCGGTCCGCGGCGACACGTAAGCCAGGTCGTCGCGGCGGCCTGTCGCGGCGCAGCGGCCGAGGTCGAGCCCGAAGCCGAGATCGGCCAAGAGCCTCAGTTCGAACCTGACGATCATCGCCGGGAGAGTTTCCCGCTCGTGCAGCCGATCCAGCAGGACGGCGAGGTCGCCATGCAGCGCCGGATGGGGGTCGCGTTCCGGCAGCAGCCGAACGAGCACGCAGAGATGGTTCAACGCATACAGCGCTAGCGCGTCGTCGATGATCCCGGCGGCGCGCAGGCGCAGCGCCTCGACGGTGTAATGGCCCATGTGATCATCGAGCCGGGCGCGCCAGTTCGCCAGGACCGAGTTGCCCGGCTGCAGGACCGGCCGCAGGCGCCGCGAGCGGCCGCCGAGGACCATCCCGAGATGGCGGCCGCGTTCGGGCGTAAAAAGTTCGAGGATGGCGCTCGTCTCGCCGTGCCGGCGGATACCGATCACCACGCCCTCGTCGCGCCATTCCATGGGGCCGCTCATTTCCCCTTAGATCATGATGATTTTGGACCCTGTCGATGCAAAATCATAAGCACGATCGACGCCAACGGAATTGGAGCATGATGTCGCCGGAGAGTCCCGGGGCAATCGCGCGAAACGTTGCGTCGCGGTTCGCCCCCTCATCCGGCTTTCGCGTTCCGCGAAATCCACCTTCTCCCGCAAGGGGAGAAGGACGTCAATCACCCAGAACCAGGCACTCCCTTCTCCCCCTGCGGGAAAAGGTGCCCACGCGATAGCGGGGGCGGATGAGGGGTCTTTCAGCTTCGCCCGATTGCCCCACAAAACACTGGGCCGACTTCTCGGCATCATACTTTCGGAAAATCGAGACCCATCTCGCGATATCGCTCGGGATCGTCGAGCCAGTTCTCGCGCACCTTGACGTGCAGGAACAGATGCACGGGCACGTCCGCCGCCTCGGCAATGTCCTTGCGGGCCGCCTTGCCGATCGACTTGATGGTGCGGCCTTCCTCGCCGATGACGATCTTCTTGTGTCCCGGCCGGGTCACGAAGATCGTCTGCTCGATCCGCGCCGATCCGTCGGGCAGGGTCTTCCAGTCGTCCGTTTCGACGGTCGTCTGATAGGGCAATTCCTCGTGCAGGCGCTCGAACATTTTTTCGCGCGTGATCTCGGCGGCAAAAGCGCGCAGCGGCGCGTCGGCGACCTGGTCTTCCGGGTAGAGCCAGGGGCCGGGCGGCATGGCGCGCCCCAAGGCTGTGCGCAGCTTGTCGAGGCCGTGCCCCTTTAGGGCCGAGACCATGAAGGTCTCTTCGAAACGCAGCCGCGCGTCGATGGCCGCGGCGAGACCCAGCAGGGCCTCGATCTCGATCGTATCGATCTTGTTGAGGACGAGAAACCGGGCCTTGCGGACCTCGCGCAACCGCTCGAGGATCACCTCGGTCTCCGGGTCGAGCCCCTTGCGGGCATCGACGAGCAGCGCCACGACGTCGGCGTCCCCTACCCCGCTCCAGGCCGCCGCCACCATGGCGCGGTCGAGCCGCCGCTTCGGCGCGAAAATGCCCGGCGTATCGACGAAGACGATCTGCGACGCGCCCTCGATCGCAATGCCGCGCACCGGTGCCCGCGTGGTCTGCACCTTGCGCGAGACGATCGACACCTTGGCTCCGACGAGCGCGTTGATAAGGGTCGACTTGCCGGCGTTGGGGACGCCGATCAGCGCAGCGAAGCCGCAGCAGGTCGGGGCGGCACTCACAGGAGACGATCCGCCGGCGAGGCCGCCGCGAGGCCGGCAAACCCCTCGCGGGCCATGAAGGCTTCGGCTGCGGCCTGTTCGGCCGCGCGTTTCGAACTGCCCATGCCACGCGCCGGTTCATGGCTCGAAACCGTAACGGCGATGACGAATTGTGGCGCGTGCGCCGGCCCGCTGCGCTCCACCTCGTGGTAGACCGGTGGCGGCTGACCGAGGCCCTGCACCCATTCCTGCAGCGCCGTCTTGGCATCGCGCAGATCCCGGCGTGACGCCAGCATGCGCGTCCGCCAAGCCGCAACGACGAGCGCCGCGGCGGCCTCGAAACCCCCGTCGAGGAAGACGGCGCCGACCAGCGCCTCGCAGACATCCGCCAGGATCGCCGGCCGCTGCCGGCCGCCGGCCTGAAGTTCCCCGGGTCCCAGACGCACATAGGGGCCGAGGTCCCAGTCGAGCGCCACCTCGGCGCAGGTCTCGGAGCGCACCAGTTCGGCGAGCCGCCGCGAGAGTTCGCCCTCCGTGGCCTGGGGAAACTCGGCATAGAGCATCGCCGATACCACCAGACCCAGCACCCGGTCGCCGAGGAATTCGAGCCGCTGATAGCTCGACAGGCGCGCCATATCACCGCCCGCCCCGCTCATATGGGTCAAGGCTTGCCGCAACAGCGCTGATGTCTTGAAGGCATAGCCGAGCCGCGACTCGAGCCCCGCGACATCGGCAGGCCCGACGGGCTTCATCGCACCGGCTTGAAGATGCGATCCCAGCGGACGTCGGTCGGCCAGCGCCAGAACTGCCACACCGGGGTATCTTCCTTGACGGAGAAGAAGATGATCTCGGCGCGGCCGACGAAATTCTCGAACGGCACGTAACCGACGCCGCCCTGTTCCGGCGGTACCCGGCTGTCCGTCGAGTTGTCCCGGTTGTCGCCCATCATGAAATAATCGCCCTGAGGCACCTCGAACACGTTCGTATTCGACAAGAGGCCTTTGTCGCCGTCGCGCTGGATGATGAGATGGCTCACCCCGCCGGGCAACGTCTCCTTGAAGGTCGGGACCGGGACCTCGTTGCCGAACTGGTCGCGCGTCGTGATGCTCGCCACCTGCTCGCGCGGCACCTCCTGGCCGTTGATGTAGAGGCGTGCATCGATGAGCTGGATCTTGTCGCCAGGGAGCCCGATCACCCGCTTGATGTAATCGGTGGAATTGTCGAGCGGCAGCTTGAACACCGCCACGTCGCCGCGCTTGGGCGGCGTGCCGAGGATGCGCCCCGAAAACAGGTTGGGGCTGAACGGCAGCGAATATTTCGAGTAACCGTAGGAATATTTCGACACGAAGAGATAGTCTCCGATCAACAGAGTCGGGACCAGCGAGCCCGAGGGTATGTTGAAGGGCTGGAACAGGAAGGTCCGCACCACGAGGGCGATGAGCAGCGCCTGTATGACGACCTTGACGGTCTCACCGATCCCGGCTTCGCTCTTGAGACTCATGGTCTGCGTCATCCTCAAACTCTCGTCTAGACCCGGCGCGTCGCGCACGGATCGACGGACTGCCCCGGGGCTGCCCTTGAGCTTCGACCGTGATGGTAGGTCCTTCGGCGGCCCGGCGCTCAGGGATCGAGCTTCGGGGGCAGGACAAGGCAGGCCGCACCGATATAGCGAGCGTTCCCCGGAACGCCAAGTGGATCGGCGACCGCCCTCAGCCCTCTTCGGCCACCGCGGCGTCGAGCAGGCGCAATTCGACCCGCCCTGCCCCGCCGCCCCATCGGTTCACCGTCAGGGTCCCGGCGCAATGGATCGGGCGGCCCTGTGCGGCGACAAGTCCGTCGGCGAGCGGAGTGCGGGCCGCACGGAACGCCATGGCCCTGAGACGCGCCCCGTCGCGCCCGGCGAGCGCCAGCCGGATGTGATCCTCGCCGACCGGGCTCATCTCGACGATGCGGTGGTGCGGCAGGGCGATCACCGGCTCCGGGCTGCCGGCGCCGAAGGGGCCTGCCTTTTCCAGCGCCTCCACAAGCTCGCGGGTGGCCGCGGCTGCCGTCAGCGTTGCGTCGACGAGCAGCGCTTCGCCGTCTCGCGCCGTAGCGACGTCAGCCTTGAGCATCTCTTCAGCGAAGCTTCGGAACGCCGCGAGGCGGCCGATGTCGAGCGTGATGCCCGCCGCCATGGCATGGCCGCCGCCTTTGTGCAGCAGCCCTGCCTCGACCGCCAGCCGCACCATCCGCCCGAGATCGGCGCCCGCGACGGAGCGGCCGGAGCCCGTGCCCCGTTCCCCGTCGAGAGCGATCGCGAACGCCGGACGGCGGAAGCGCTCGCGCAGGCGCGCCGCGACGAGGCCGACGATGCCCGGGTGCCAGCCGGGCCGGGCGACGATCAGAATCGCGCTGTCCCGCTCGCCCTCCAGCGCCAGCAGCGCCTCGGCTTCCGCCTCTTCGACCGCACCCAATTCGATGCTCCGGCGGTCGCGGTTGAGGCGATCGAGCTCAGCCGCGATCCCGCGGGCCTCCAACGGGTCCCGGCTCAGCAGCAGGCGCGCGCCGAGCCCCGCATCGCCGATGCGACCGCCGGCATTGATCCGCGGCCCGACCAGATAGCCGAGATGGAAGACGGTCGGTGGGCCGTCGGCGCCCGCCACGTCGAACAGCGCCGCGAGACCCGGGCGCTCGCGCCGCCGCATCACGGCGAGGCCTTTCGTCACGAAGGCGCGGTTGAGCCCCGTCAGGGGCACGACATCGGCCACAGTGCCGAGCCCCACGAGGTCGAGGCCGGCCAGCAGGTCCGGTTCTTCGGCTCCGCTCCAGAAGCCCGAACGCTTGAGCCGACGGTTGAGGCCGACGAGCACCATGAACACGACGCCCGCCGCCGCGAGCGACCCGAGCCCGGACAGGTCGTCGGGCCGATTCGGATTGACGATGGCCAAGGCCTGAGGAAACGGCAGGGCGATGCCGTGGTGATCGATGACCAACGTGTCGAGGCCCAGGCACCGGGCCTCGGCCAGCGCCGCATGCGATCCCGAGCCGCAATCGACCGTGACAAGCAGCGTCGCGCCCGAGCCGGCGATGGCCGTGACGGCCTCGAGGCTCGGTCCGTAGCCCTCGCGCAGCCGGTCGGGAATATGGATTAGGCACTCGAGCCCTGCGGCGCGAAGATAGGAGGCCATGAGCGCCGCCGAGGCCGCCCCGTCGACATCGTAATCGCCGAGCACCGCGACCTTCTCCCCGGCCCTGACGGCGACTTCGAGGCGCGCCGTCAGGGCCGCCATGTCGACCAGCACATCCGGATCCGGCATCAGGGCGCGCAGCGTCGGATCGAGATAGGCTTGCGCCGACCCCGCATCGACATTCCGGCTGGCCAGTATGCGGGCGAGCAGATCCGGCAGGCCGTGCGACTGGGCGATGGCCAGGGCGCGGTTGAGGCCCGCCTGGTCGAGGCGTGGCCGCCAGCACTGACCCGCCATCGACTTTAGGACGCCGAGGAGGACATCCGTCATCCGAGAAAGCTGCTCTGATCCGGCATCTTGCTCAGTTTTTCTCATGTACCAGCGCAAGGCCGGCGGCAGCGGCGATCAGGCAAGCACCGCTGATCCGCTCGCGCCATCTCGGCCGCACGAGCAGCAATCCGCGTGCCTGGTGCGCCAGGAGCGCCCAGCCCGAATCCAACGTCGCAGCCACGACCAGGAAGGTCGCCGACAGAAGAAGAAGCTGGCCGGTGACCCCGCCCGTCCGGTCGACGAACTGCGGCAGGAAGGCCCCGTAGAACAGCAGCGTCTTCGGATTGGTAAGCGATACGGCAAAGCCGCGCCGGACCGCGCGGCCGAGATCCGGCGCCGCAGCGACGGCGTTCGGGCTTGCCGGCGGCCTCAGCACGGCCCGCAGCCCGAGACCGAGGAGATAGACCACGCCGGCCCACCGGAGAACCGCAAAGAGATGCGCCGCCGACAGGATCGCGACCGAGAGGCCGAAGACGGTTACCGTAAGCTGCAGCACCATGGCGGCGCTGGTGCCGGCGACGGTCGCGAGGCCGGCGGCGCGGCCATGCCTGATGCTGGTGCCCACGATCAGCGCCACATTGGGGCCGGGCAGTGCGATCAGGGCTGCCGATGCGGCCACGAAGGCGAGATAAGCTGTGAGCGACATCATTGCGGCACTGTTTCCGAGATGATTCGCTGGTGGATGGCGACGCAACGCAGGCGCTGTCGTCTTCCATGCGAAACCCGGACAGTCTATGTTTACGATCTGTTCCCGTCGAGGCCCTTTTGCCCGATGGCCCAATCGATGCAGGCAAAGATGGCGCAGGACAACGACCTTTTCAGTTTCTCCACGGCGAGCCCGGAGCCGACCCCCGCCGAACCGGCGGCAGACCGTCGCCGCCGGCGCGCCGCACCGCCGCAGGAGGGCACTCCCGACGAGAGTGGCTACACGGCGGCTTCGATCGAGGTGCTCGAAGGTCTCGAGCCCGTCCGCCGCCGTCCCGGCATGTTCATCGGCGGCACGGACGAAGCGGGCCTCAACCACCTTTTCGCCGAGGTCATCGACAATGCCATGGACGAGGCGGTGGCCGGGCATGCCAGCTTCATCGACGTCGTGCTCGAGGAGACCGGCTTCTGCAGCGTGACCGACAACGGCCGCGGCATGCCCATCGATCCGCATCCGAAGTTCCCGGACCGGTCGGCGCTCGAAGTCATCATGACGATGCTTCATGCCGGCGGAAAATTTGATTCGGGCGCTTACCAGACCTCCGGCGGCCTGCACGGCGTCGGCGTCTCGGTCGTCAATGCCCTCTCGGAGCGGCTCGAGGTCGAGGTGGCGCGCGGCCAGACGCTCTATCGGCAGAATTTTGCGCGCGGCCTGCCGCTGGGGCCACTAGAAACGCTCGGCCGCGTCGCCAATCGCCGCGGCACCAAGGTGCGCTTCAGGCCGGATCCGGTCATTTTCGGCGAGGGGGCGCGGCTCGATCCCCATCGCCTGTTCAGGATGTCGCGGTCGAAAGCCTATCTGTTCGGTGGCGTCGAGGTGCGCTGGCACTGCGCGCCGGCGCTCGCCGAAAGTGCCAGGGTTCCGGCCGAGGCGGTGTTCAGATTTCCCAACGGCCTCAAGGATCATCTGGCCGCCGAGACCGACGGGCGCGACTTCGTGACCGACGGGCCGTTCGTCGGACGCGTCACCAAGCCTGGCGGCCATGGCTCGGTCGAATGGGCCATCGCCTGGCTCGCCGACGAGGAAGGCTTCGTCCATTCCTACTGCAACACCATTCCGACGACGCTCGGGGGCACGCATGAGACGGGGCTGCGCTCCGCCCTGTTGCGGGGCCTGAAGGACCATGCCGAGCGCATCGGGCAGAGCCGGCGGGCGGCGGCCGTCACGGCCGACGATGTGATGCTGAACTGCGCGGCGCTGCTGTCCATCTTCATCCGGGAGCCCGAGTTCCAGGGCCAGAACAAGGGGCGGCTGCAGACCGGCGAGGCCTCCCGCATCGTCGACGCGGCGCTGCGCGATGCCTTCGACCACTGGCTTGCAGCGGCGCCCTCGCAGGCCGCAAAGCTCCTCGATTCGGCCGTCGAGCGGGCCGAGGAGCGGCAGCGCCGTAAAGCCGAGAAGGACGTCGCCCGCAAGTCGGCGACGCGCAAGCTGCGGCTGCCGGGCAAGCTCGCCGATTGCTCGAACTCGGCCGCGCAGGGTTCGGAGCTCTTCATCGTCGAGGGCGATTCGGCCGGCGGCTCGGCCAAGCAGGCGCGCGACCGGGCGAGCCAGGCCGTGCTTCCGTTGCGCGGCAAGATCCTCAATGTGGCGAATGCTACGCGAGACAAGCTCGCCGGCAACCAGCAGCTCGCCGATCTCGCCTTGGCGCTCGGGTGCGGCACGGGTCTGCACTATCGCGACGAGGACCTGCGCTACGACAAGATCATCATCATGACCGACGCGGATGTCGACGGCGCCCATATCGCTTCGCTACTCATCACCTTCTTCTATCGGCAGATGCCGAAGCTGATCGAGAGCCGGCACCTGTTCATCGCCGTGCCGCCGCTCTACCGGCTGACGCAGGCGACGAAATCCGTCTATGCACGCGACGATGCCCACAAGGATCACCTGCTGCGCACCGCGCTCACTGGACGCGGCAAGGTCGAGATCAGCCGGTTCAAGGGTCTCGGCGAGATGCCGATGCGCGATCTAAAGGAGACCACGATGGATCCGGGCAAGCGCGCGCTGCTCAGGGTCGCGGTCCTGGAGGAGGATCGCGACGAGACGGCGAGCGTCGTCGAACGGCTGATGGGCAACAAGCCTGAAGCGCGCTTCGCCTTCATTCAGGACCGCGCCCGAGAGGCGGTCGACCTCGTCGACGTGTGACGCGTTAAGCGCGCGTCAACCTTAATGCGAGATCCTGCGGCTCCGATCCTTCCTGCGCAGCCGAGCGGGTTCCGATGCAGCCTTTCTTCGCCCGCGACCGGCGCGGGTCCGCGACCAAGTGGTTCGCCTATGCGGCCGCCGCCATCGTGATCACGGCCGCCGTCGGCGCCCACGGTCTCGCCTGGATCGCCCAATCCGGTCGCGTGCCGGCCATCGCCTTCCTGCCCCTGAACCAGCGCACCCTGCAGGCGCAATCGGGAAGCACCGTCGACATGGACGCGACCGGCGCCATCCGGAAGCCGGCGCGCCAGCCCTGATCGGGCGACGCTGCAGCGTCGACAGGCTTGACGAGAGGGCTGAAAGGCACGCTCGCCCGATGGCCCGGTTCCGGCTGTCCAAGCGGGTTCACAAAAGTCGCAGTCTGGTGTAAGGCTCCGCCCAATCGCGGGCCCTGCGCAGGCCCGGTCGCACCAACGTCATGCTTTTCCGTCATTGTGCAACGGTCGCCGCTCGCGGCGTCCGTGTCGGCGCATGAATTCATTGAGCCCCATGAACCTCCGCAACATCGCCATCATCGCCCACGTCGACCATGGCAAGACGACTCTCGTCGACAAGCTTCTGCAGCAGTCCGGCGCCTTCCGCGAGAACCAGCGGGTGGCCGAGCGCGTGATGGATTCGAACGACCTCGAAAAGGAACGAGGCATCACCATCCTGGCCAAGGCGACCTCGGTGCTCTGGCATAACAACCGCATCAACATCGTCGACACGCCGGGCCACGCCGATTTCGGCGGTGAGGTCGAGCGCATCCTGTCGATGGTCGACGGTGTCATCGTACTCGTCGATGCCGCCGAAGGCCCCATGCCGCAGACCAAATTCGTGGTCGGCAAGGCGCTGAAACTCGGCCTCAGGCCCATCGTCGCGATCAACAAGGTCGACCGCCCGGATGCCCGCATCCAGGAAGTGGTCAACGACGTCTTCGACCTCTTCGCCGCGCTCGACGCCACCGACGAGCAGCTCGATTTTCCGATCCTCTACGGCTCCGGCAAGCAAGGCTGGATGGCCAGCGCACCGGATGCCGCACATGAGGGCATGACCCCGCTGTTCGAACTCGTGCTGAAGCACGTGCCGCCGCCGACGGTGGACGAGGGGCCGTTTCGCATGCTCGGCACCCTGCTCGAGGCCAATCCCTATCTCGGCCGGCTGATCACCGGCCGCATCCAGTCCGGCACCATCAGGCCCAACCAGACCGTCAGGGTGCTGGACGCCGAGAACAACGTCGTCGAGACCGGCCGCGTATCGAAGATACTGGCCTTCCGCGGCATCGAGCGCACGCCCATCGACATCGCGGAAGCCGGCGACATCATCGCCATCGCGGGCCTGTCGAAGTTCAACGTGGCGGACACGCTTGGGGCGCCCGAGGTGAGCGAGGCCCTGCACGCCCAGCCAATCGACCCACCGACCTTGTCGATGACGTTCATCGTCAACGACAGCCCGCTCGCCGGCACCGAGGGCGACAAGGTTACGAGCCGCGTCATCCGCGACCGGCTCTACAAGGAGGCGGAGGGCAATGTCGCACTGCGCATCTCGGATTCGACCCAGACCGACTCCTATGTGGTCGAGGGCCGGGGCGAGTTGCAGCTTGCGATCCTGATCGAGACCATGCGGCGCGAGGGCTTCGAGATCGGCGTGTCGCGCCCGAAGGTCGTGTTCCGCACCGACGAGGCCACCGGCGAGCGGCTCGAGCCGATCGAGGAGGTCGTCATCGACGTCGACGAGGAACATTCGGGCATCGTCGTCAAGAAGATGTCCGAGCGCAAGGCCGACATGCAGGAGATGCGCCCCTCCGGCGGCCATCGGCTGCGGCTCGTCTTCCATGCGCCGACGCGCGGCCTCATCGGCTACCAGGGCGAGCTGATGACCGACACCAAGGGCACGGCCATCATGAACCGGCTGTTCCACGCCTATGCGCCCTGGAAGGGCGAGATCGCCGGCCGCCGCAACGGCGTGCTGCTCTCGACCGATGCCGGCGAGGCGGTGGCCTACGCCATGTGGAACCTGGAGGACCGAGGCCCGATGATGATCGACCCCGGCGTCAAGGTCTACCAGGGCATGATCATCGGCGAGCACACCCGCGACAACGACCTCGAAGTGAACGTGCTCAAGGGCAAGAAACTCACCAACATCCGCGCCGCCGGCAAGGATGAGGCGGTGCGCCTGACCCCGCCGATCCGCATGACGCTCGAGAAGGCGCTAGCCTATATCGAGGACGACGAACTCGTCGAGGTGACGCCGAAGTCGATCCGCCTGCGCAAGACCAAGCTCGATCCCAACGACCGCAAGCGGGCCGAGCGGGCCAAGGAGAATGCGGCCTGATCCAATGGAGACCCGCCCTCTGAGGGCGGTCAGGCGGACAGTGAGCTCAGGTCTTGCCGGTTCGTTCGGCGCGGGATCGGTACCGGCACCGCCCGCATCAGCGCCTGGGTGTACGGATTGGACGGATTCTCGAACACTGCACGCCGCGTGCCACGCTCGACGATCTCCCCGCCGCGCATCACCGCCACGTGATGGCTCATGCGCTCGATCACCGCCATGTCGTGCGAGATGAAGAGATAGGCGATACCCATCTCCTCCTGCAGCTCGAGCATCAGGTCGAGCACCCGGCGACGCACCGAAACGTCGAGCGCCGAGACGCTCTCGTCGGCCACGATGATCTTGGGCTCAAGGGCGAGCGCCCGGGCGATGCAGATGCGCTGGCGCTGGCCGCCCGAAAATTCGTGCGGGAAGCGCGAGGCGTGGTCGGGCGACAGATGCACGCGCCTGAGCAGCGCCGCGACCCGGTCGCGCCGCCCGGCCGGACTGCCGATCCCATGGATGGCAAGCGGCTCGGCGATGGCCGCGCCGACCGACATGCGCGGGTCGAGCGAAGCATAGGGGTCCTGGAAGATCATCTGGGCCTTGCGGCGCACGGGCTTCATCGCCCGAGGCGAAAGACCGGAAATGGCGGCGCCGTCGATCACCACGTCGCCGGTGAAGGGGATCAGTCCCAGGACGGCCTTGCCGGTGGTGGATTTGCCCGAGCCGCTCTCGCCCACGAGGCCCAGCGTCCGCCCCGGTTCGATGTCGAAACTCACCTGCTTTACGGCCGGTGTGGGAGCAACTCCCCGGCCGAACCAGCCGGACCCGCCGCCGTAGACGACCTGGAGATCCTTCACGAGCAGGACTGGACCGGGCTTTGCGATCGCTGCAGGCTTGCTCGTGACGCGCGGCGGGCCGTCGCTGCCGGCGAAGCTGCCGAGACGCGGCACGGCGTCGAGCAGCTGTTTTGTATAATCGTGCTGCGGGCGCTCGAAGATCTCGGTGACAGGACCCTGCTCGACCAGCCGGCCGGCCCGCAGAAGGGCGACGCGGTCGGCCATCTCGGCGACGACGCCCATGTCATGCGTTATGAGGACGATCGCCGTGCCGAACTCGGCCCGCAGTTCGCGCATCAGCGTCAGGATCTGCGCCTGCACCGTGACGTCGAGCGCCGTGGTGGGTTCGTCCGCGATCAGCACCTTGGGGCGGCACGACAGCGCCATGGCGATCATGACGCGCTGGCGCATGCCGCCGGAGAGTTCGTGCGGATATTGCCCCATCCGGCGCGCCGGCTCGGTGATATGGACCGCGTCGAGCATGGCGCGCGCCCTTGCGGCGGCGCCCTGCCCGTCCGTCGCGCCATGCGTGCGGATGGCTTCCATGAGCTGCGCGCCCACCGTCATGACCGGGTTGAGCGACGTCATCGGCTCCTGGAAAATCATCGCCATGTCGCGGCCCCGCATCGCCCGGATGGCACGTTCCGGCAGGCCTGTGAGCTCACGGCCGGCGAGCCTGATCGATCCGCCCTTGAGCTTCAGCGAAAGGGACAGCAGCCGCATCACGGCGAGCGCGGTGAGCGACTTGCCGGACCCCGATTCGCCTGCCAGGCAAAGGGTCTCACCGGGCAGAAGGGAAAAACTTACATCGTCGACGACAGGGCGCAGACCTTCCGGCGTCCGGGCGTCGATCGAGAGATGCTCGACCGAGAGGATCGGCTCGGGCGGCTTCAGCGCCGTCACGACAACACGATGCGGGGGAAGTAGAAGGACACGACCCAGTTCGGCATGTCGACGATCTCGCTGATACGCAGATCGGCGCAGACCGAGACCAGCATATAGGCGTCGACCGGGTCGAGCCCATGCTCGGCGGCGAGGAGGTCGATCATCCGCATCACGCTTTCGCGCGCCGCGGTCATGAGGTCGGGGCCGACGCCGGTCGTCACCTCGTAGCCGGCTCCGTCGAGGTGACGGGTCACCGGCCCGTCGGTGGTGAAACGCGGACTTTTCAAGTTGGCGCCTTTCACGAGGTCGAGCGTCGCCTCGACGTCCATCTGGCTCTCGATGGCGGTGCCGCAGACCTCGCCGTCGCCTTGCGCCGCATGGGTGTCGCCGATCGAGAACAGCGCACCCTCGACCTCGACCGGCAGGTAGAGCGTCGTGCCGGCCGCGAGGTCGCGGATGTCGAGATTGCCGCCGACGCGGCGCGGCGGCACCACCGAATGAAGGCCCGGCTCGGCCGGCGCGACGCCGATCGTCCCGGCGAAAGGCTTCAGCGGCACGCGGCCTTTCGGGCCGTAGAGGGCCGGCGCCATCGACGACGGATCATAGGTCCACACATGCAGCGCCGGCTCCGGAAACTGGTCGGCCAGCAGGCCGAAGCCAGGGATATTGGCGGTCCAGCCCACGCCCGAGGGCATGAATTTGCGCAACGTGACCTTGAGCGCATCGCCCGGCTCGGCGCCCTCGACATAGACCGGGCCGGTGACCGGGTTGACCTTGCCGAAATCGAGCGTCCGGACGTCATCGACCGTCGAGTCGCGGCCAAGCTGGCCTCCGGACGAATCGAGGCATTCGAAGTGGATTGTCTCGCCGGGCTTGGCCACCTGCGCAGGGGCGAAATCCCGGTTCCAGCCGAAATGATGGTTCTGCCGGTGGATGGTGTAGTTGCAGGCGACGCACATGGGTTTCCTCGACAGTGAGTCCTGTCCTTCTCCCGCAGGGGGAGAAGGGACGCGTCGGCTAGAGCATGTCGCCTATAGGCGGACATGCTCCAGATTTAAAGAGCGAGCACGTTCATGCGTTTAGGATCGCGAAGCGATTCGACCTAAACGCATCGCGCTCTAGCGCTCGCCCAACCTCGCGTCGCTCGGATCACTTCTTCACGTAGATCGCCTCGTAGTCGATCACCCGGGTCGGATCGATGTAGATCTGGTCGGCGCCACCCATGCGCTTGGACTTGGCGACTACGCGACGCTCGTTGAACACCGGGACCCAGGGCGCCTGCTGCGTCTGGATATCGGTGAAGATCTGCGCCCAGACCTTGTAGCGGGCGTCCTTCTCGTCAGGCTTCGACATGGCGTCGGCCTTGGTGGCGCGCGCCTCGAAGCTCTTGTCGCAGAACCACGTCCAGTTCCAACCGCCCGTCACAGCCCCGCCGCAGCCCAGGATCGGCCCGTAGAAGTCGGACGGATCGGGGAAGTCGGCGATCCATCCCATGCCGCCCGACCAGGTCAGCGACGACTGGTCCTTGTTGCCCCCGGCGGCGATCACCTGCGGCTGTGCCATCGCCTTGATGTCGGCCTTGATACCGATCGCCGCGAGGTCCTGCTGGATGGCCTGGGCGATGCGCGGGTTGGGATCGGTATTCATGGCGTAGAGATCGGTCGAGACGCCGTCCTTCAGGCCGGCCTCGGCCATCAGCGCCTTGGCCTTGGCGACATCATGGGGGTAGCCCTTGTAGGCCTTGTCGTAGCCCGGCATCAGTGGTGGCAGCACCTGATCGGCCGGAGTGGCGCGGCCGTTGATGATGCGCACGATACGATCCTTGTCGATCGCCATGTTGAGCGCCTGGCGCACCCGCACGTCATCGAAGGGCTTCTTCGTCGTGTTGATGGTGATGTAGCTCGTCTCGAGCTGGTCACGGTCGACGATCATGCCGGTCGCGTCCGCCGCTTTCTTCATTTCGAGATATTTGGCCGGAGGGATGCCGTCGCCGGCGATGTCCGTCTCGCCCTTTTGCAGGCGCAGGATGGCGACGAGCGGCTCCTGGCCGATCTCGACCGTATATTGGTCGAGGTGGGGCCGGGGCCGGAAGTAGTCCGGGTTGCGGACGAAGACGAGGCGCTGGCCGGCCACCCATTCCTTCAGCATGAAGGCGCCCGAGCCGACCGGCTTCTTGCCGAAATCGGCGCCCTCGGCCTCGACCGCCTCCTTGGGCACGACGGAAGCGAAGTTGAGCGCCAGCACGTTCAGGAAGGTCGCGTCCGGCTGCGACAGCGTGAACTTGACGGTGCCGTCATCGACCGCGTCGATACCCGAGATCGTCGGCGCGGAGCCGTCCGCCATCTTGTCGGTGCCGACGATCGAGTGGAAGAAGCCGCCGCCGGGCCCCTGCGTCTTCGGGTTGACGGCGCGCTCGATCGAAAATTTCACATCCGCCGCCACCACCCTGCGGCCGTTGGTGAATTTCGCCTTGGGGTCGAGCTTGAACGTATAGGTCAGGCCGTCGGGCGAGATCGTGTAGCTCTGCGCCAGCGAGGGTTCGAGCTCGGTCGTACCGGGCTTGTAGTCGACGAGCCGCGAGGTGATCGAGTTGATCATCGACCAGTTCTGCCAGTCGTAGCCGATGGCCGGATCGAGCGTCGCCATGTCGTCCTTGTAGGTGACGATGATCGAGCCGCCCTGGTTGGGCATCTCGTCGGCTCGCGCGGGCGGGCTCATCAGTCCCGCGGATGCGACGGCGAGCATCGCGGTCGTGGCCTTCAGCCAGGTCTTGGTCATGGCAAGCTGTTCCTTTCGGTGGGGTGTCATCGAGTGCGGATACGCGGATCGAGGGCGGGGGCAACGATATCGGCCAGGAGATTGCCGAGCACGATGGCGAGGGAGGACACCAGCGTGACGCCCATGATGATCGGCACGTCGACCTCCTGGATCGCCTGCCAGGCGAGCTGGCCGATGCCGGGCCAGCCGTAGACGGCTTCGACGACGACGACCCCGCCCATGAACTGGCCGATGTCGATGCCGATCATGGCGACGATCGGCAGCAAGGCATTGGGCAGGGCGTGGCGCAGGATGACGCGGGCACCCGACAGGCCCTTGGCCCGCGCCGTGCGCACGTAATCCTGGTTCAGCACGTCGATCATCGCCGAGCGCACCATGCGCGCATACCAGCCGGCGCCGAGCAGGCCGAGCGTCAGAGCGGGCAGCACCACATGAGCCGGCGTGCCGTAGCCGCTCATCGGGAACCATCCCAGCATCGCGGCGAAGACATAGAGCAGCAGCAGCGCCACCACGAATTGCGGCGACGACACGCCGACGAAGGCAAACATCATCACGCCGCGATCGACGACGCCGTTGCGCCTGACCGCCGCGAGGATGCCGAAGGTGAGGCCCAGCGTGACCTCGACCAGGATGCCCGTCACCATGAGGACGAGGGTCGCCGGGATGCGGGCCGCGATGAGCGTCGCGACCTCGCTGCGCTGGATGTAGGAGCGGCCGAGATTGCCCTGCAGCAGGCCTGAGAGGTAGCGCCAGAATTGCAGCGGCAGCGGCAGGTCGAGGCCGAGCTGGTGGCGGACGTTGGTGATCATCTGCGCGGTGGCGCTTCGCCCCGCGATGAGCGCCGCCGGGTCGGCCGGCAGGTAGTGGAGCAGCAGGAAGGTGACGAGTGCCACACCGAGCAGGATCATGGCGGCCTGGACGAGCCGGCGCGCGAGGAGGATCGCCATCAGCCGCGCCCTCGCTGCGTCGGGTCGAGGAGGTCGCGCAAGGCGTCACCGACGAGGTTGAAGGAGAGCGCGGTCGCCAGGATGATGGCGCCGGGGATGAAGACGAGCCACGGCGCGGCCTGGAAATAGCTCTGGCTCTCGAAGATGATATTGCCCCATGAGGGCTGCGGCGGCTGCACGCCGACACCGAGGAAGCTCAGCGTCGCCTCGAGCAGGACCGTCGTGGCGATGCCGAGCGTGCCCCAGACGATGGCGGTCGGCACGAGGTGGGGGGCGATGTGCCGGGCCAGGATGCGGGCGTGGCCGGCGCCGAGCGCCCGCTCGGCCATGATGAAGTCGCGCTCCACGAGGCCGCGTGTTTCGGTGTAGACGACGCGCGCCACCTGCACCCAGTTCACCAGCGCGATCACCATGGCGACGATCCACAGGCTCGGATGCAGCAGCGCCGCCAGCACAATGGCGAGCAACAGGGCCGGAAAGGCCATCATCAGATCGGTGAAGCGCATGAGCAGGTTGCCGACGAGACCGCCGAGATAGCCCGCCACGATCCCGACGGCCATGCCGATCGCCACCGCGGTGCCGTTGGCGACGAGGCCGATGATGAGCGAGGTTCGGGCGCCAAAGAGGAGCCGCGACAGGAGATCACGGCCGAGCGTATCCGTTCCGAGCCAATATTTCGCGTCCGGCGGAAGGGGGGCGCCTTCGAGCGACAGGCCGTCGAAGGGCTGGTTGTCGGGCGAGAACGGCGCGAGCCACGGGGCCGCGACGGCCGCCACGACGACGAGAAGGATGACGGCGAGCGCTGCGAACGTCGAGGGCCGGCGTGCGATCTCGGCGAGGATGCGCTTCATCCGGCCTCCGATCGCGGACCGGTCAGGATCCGGGCGGCCATCTGTTCGAGCCCCAGCCGCTGCCGCATCGCCTCGCGGCGCAACTGCCGATAGGCCTCGGCCTCGGTGCAGGACCGGGCCACCATGATGGCCTCGACCGCGCCGAGGACCAGCGGGCGCAGGCGGATGCGCTCTTCGAGATCAGCGATCCGTTCCGCGAGGCGCCGGCCTTCCTCGTGCCGGCGGACCGCCATGACGAGCGCCGGATAGACGGCCGAGGGTGCGACCGGCTTGGCAATCAGCGCATCGGCGCCCTGGTCGAGCGCCCAGGCGATGCGACCCGGGGCTTCCGAGCCGAGCAGGGCCACCAGGGGGATCGGGTTCTGTCCGTCCGACCAGGGCAGGAGCCCGCTCCAGCCCGCATCCGCGTCCACGATGACCAGATCCGGCCTTTCTTCCGGGCCAATAGGCGACCAGCGAAGCGCGGTCCGGAGGCCGAGGAGCCCGAGCTGACGGATCAGCAGGCGCGACGCCTCCCCCGGCCGGTGCAGGACGAGGACCTGCTTGCCGGTGAAACTCGGCGTCGCGCTCATGACACGACCCTCAGCGCCGGCCGCACCGCGGCGGGCGGCTGGAGGACGCGGTGCCGATCGACCAGATAGGGATCGGCGGCGATGCCGGGCTCCGAGCGGAGCACCGAAAAGGTGTCGTGGTCGATACGCCCCAGATGAAACGGCAGGCGGGCGTGGTTGGTGGCCGGATCGACCGCGATTGGCCCGAGCACGCTCTCCGTCGTCCGGCCGTAGAGCGCCGCACGGATATGGGCCGGATCGTCGCTGCCGCAGCGGGCGGCAGCCTCGACGCACAGTCCGATCGTCGCATAGCTCGTGGCGAAATAGCTGGAGACCCGGCGCTCGGGACCGTAGCGCGCCGCGACCTCGGCCTTGAAGACGGCGTTTGCCGGCGTGTCGAGACTGTCGAAATAGGAGGCGGCGGCGAGCTGCCCGTCGGCTATGCCGAGGCCGATCTCGCCAAGCTCGCATTCGGTGAGATCGCAGCTCGCCACGGGGCAGCGGTCGGGCAGGAAACGGTGATCGCGTCGACCCAAGTCGCGCATGGCGCGCAGGAAGGCATGACTCGATGGGCCTAGAAGGTTGCTCAGGATGAAATCCGGCTGGCGCGCCGTGACGTCGGCGATCAACCGCCCGATCTCCGTGTCGCCGATCGGCAGGCAGCGCTCGCCGACGATCTCGCCGCCTGCTTCGGCGACGATCTCGCGGGCGAGGCGGTTCATCTCCCAGCCCCAGACGTAGTTGGCGCCGGCCAGATAAACCCGGCGGCCAAAGGTCTGCAGCAGATGCGCGAAGAGCGGCACGAGGTGCTGGTTCGGGCAGGCCCCGGTGTAGATGACGTTCTCGTTGGCCTCGAACCCTTCGTAGGGACAGACGTACCAAAGCTGTCCGTCGTGCTTCTCGACAACGGGGATGACATCCTTGCGGGCCTGCGAGGTCACGGTTCCGAGGATGTGCCGGCATCCGCCCTCAAGCATCATGATGCGGGCTAGCCCGATGTAACGCTCGCCGCAGCCGGCTGGGTCGCCGAACGAGGCGTCGAGCCGGAACGGCAGGTCGCCACGGGATCGCAGGTGCTCGATCGCCAGCACCGCGCCGTCACGGCAATCCCTGCCCAGGGCGGCATAGTCGCCCGAGGTCGAAAAGAGAATGCCGAGGCGCAGGAAGTCCATGACGAAACCAAAAAAAGCCCCATGATGCGGCTCCCGCGGGAACGCATCATGGGGCGCGATTGCCCAGCGGCCTTCGGGCCGAATGTCGGGAGGACGATGCCGGGCAGCGCCTTCCTATGCCAGTGTGGCAGGCCGGCAGTGCAAGTCAACGCGCATTGATGGGCGACGACGGCCGGTCTCCGCCCAGAAAACAGGCAGGATGGGTCAAGACCCCGAAGGCGCGCGTATCGGTATCAGGTACGCCGCTCGCCGCCGAGGCTTATGGCGGCCTCAAGTGATCGCACGCCCGGCAAATGCGATGCCGCGCTTCCGGCAAAAGCAAATCGGTAAGGGATTGATCGGGCTCGACGTCAACCCGAGCCCACGCCCAACCCTGTGCCGGCCAGGTTTCCGGCCGCCCCTCGTTCCAAGCAATCCTGATGCGTTCAGTCCTGCTGCAGCGCCGGCTCGACGTTCTGGTTCTGGTCTCCGCCGTCGTTGGGCGCCGCCGAGGCCACCACTCCGGGGCCGCCGAGCCCGTCGCGATTGTAGATATCCTCGCGGAATTGGACGACTCCTTCCGGCGTCGCCCAGGCCGTGATGTAGACCCAGTAGACCGGTACGGGTTGCGCCAGCTTCACGTCGACACGGTTGCCCGAGGCGATGGCGGCATCGATATGGTCGCGGTCCCAGCCCGGCGTGTCCTTCAACAGCCAGGCCACGTAGTCGCGCACGTTCTGCACGCGGATGCAGCCCGAGGAGACGAAGCGGAAGTCATCGCCGAAGATGCCCTTGGTCGGCGTGTCGTGCATGTAGACGCCATAAGGGTTGGCGATGTTGATGCGCACCACGCCGAGAGAGTTGTTCTCGCCCGGATCCTCGCGGAAGCGATAATTGGTGGCATCCATCGAATTCCAGTTGATCGTCGAGGGCGAGACCTGCTGGCCGTCCTTGTTGAAGGTGCGGATGTGGTTGTCGGTGAGATAGTTCGGGTCGGCCTGCATCTTCGGGATCAGGTCCTTGCGGATGATCGAGGCCGGCACGGTCCAGAACGGATTGAAGTTGATGTCGATCGCCTTGGTCTGCATGACCGGGGACTGCCGGTCGATCTTGCCGACGCCGGCAGCGTGGTGACTGAAGACAGCGCCATTCTCGACCGTCTCGACCGACGCGGCCGGGATGTTGGCCATGACGAACCGGTCACCTAGGTTGCCCGAGAAGGAGCGCAGCCTGACGAGGTTGGTCTGGAGCTGGCGCAGCCTGTAGTCGGCCGGAACATTCAGTTCGCGCAGCGTCTCGCTGGAGACGATGCCGGTCTGGCCCAGGCCGTGCCGCGCCTGGAAGCGACGCACCCCGGCATCGACATAGGCATCAAAGACCGGCGACATGCCCGCGGCTTGATCGAGGTCGCCGGTTACCATCAGACGACGACGCAGGGCGACGACCGCCTGGCCTCTGGAGCCCACATGGAGGTTAACGCCGGCCGGCACGGCGCCCCAACCGCCCTGGGCGACAATATTCTGGTAAGTCTGGATGGCCTGCTCGGTCGCGGCGACGGTCTGGGACGACAGCACCGGGGTGCTGCTGCGCGGCACTCTCAGGCGAGCGTCCGAATCATATTTCTGCGCCCATTCGGCCTGGCTGCCCGTTCCACCGCTGTCTTGGTCGGTGGCGGATTGCGCCATCGCACTACCGGCGACGGACAGGACCATGGCGGCGGGCAGGGCCAAGCTGAGCGCCCATCCAGCCGGCGAGCGCGAAAGCCCTGTCATCGCAGACATGGATCGACGTCGCGAATCGTCTCTTCTCACTATGGCGCTCCAAAATCGGGCGTGAACGGGCAGCATCGGAACAGGCAATCCAAGGACGAACACCGCCGCAGGCCGCCGAACGCAAGGGCGGGCTCAACGGAATACCCGTCCGCCAGGATTGACATGGTGTTGCCATCAACGCCCTGGTACTCCGGCCTTTTTAAGGCGCCTCGCGCACCACAAGATTGTGCAGCGATCGGGCTCCGGGATTAAAAAAGGACGTGACATTTGCGCCACGTTGTTCGTCTATGACCAATCACATGCGATTCGCGGCGACGACTGCATCGAATTGCTCTGGCGGAGACGGATGAAGGCGATTCTGAAGCTCTTGACGGTTGTGGGCGCAGGCGCGTTGATCGTCCTGGCCCTGATTCCGTGGGAGCTGCGCGGCGCGGTCAGGCACGCCGAAATTCGAACCGAGATCGAGACGCGGACCGGCCTCGACGTGCAGGTTGCCGGCCGGATCAAGATCAAGCTTCTTCCCCGTCCTCGGGTTCAGATGGCCGATGTGTCGATTGCGGCGCGCGACGGGACGGTCATGGTCGATGCGCCGATGGCCTATGGGGACCTCGACATCCCGTCGGCCCTGCACGGCCGGTTGCGGCTGATATCGGCGACCCTGTCCGAGCCGACCCTCACCGTGGACCTCGATAAGGGGGCGTTTCCGGCGCCGCTGTTCGATGCTCAGACGACCGACCGTTCAATTCGACCCTTCAGGCTTTCGATCCGCGCCGCGGTGGTGCGCCTGAGGTCCACCCATCCCGGGTTCGACACGCTGCTGACCGACGTCGATGCGACGGCCCACCACGGCGGCGGACCGACGGGAGGCCTGGCCCTGTCGGGAACTGGACTCTGGCACGGTGTCCACGGGCAGCTGACGCTTCTGGTCGCCCGACCCGACCTCGTGCTCGCACGTGGCAGTTCCGCCCTCCACCTGCAGATTACCTCGCCGCTCGGCGGCTTCCTGGCATCGGGCGATCTGACCGGAGGCGATCAGGCACAGTTCGCCGGGCGCCTCTCCGCTTCGACGCCCGACCTGCCGCGGCTGTTCACGGCGCTCGGCCTGGGGCCGGCCTGGGTCAACGTCCAGCGGGCGAGCGTGAGCGGCGAGGCCTTGGCCAAGCACGGCGACCTATCGCTTGCGGAGAGCGCACTGCGCCTCGACGACACGGCCTTCGAGGGAACGCTCGGCTTTCACGGTGACGGCGGTCGCGATCTGATCGAAGGGACGCTCGCGACCAACCTTCTCGACATCAACAAGCTGGCCGGCCGCAATGTCGACAGAAGCGCACTCTCCGCCATCTGCAGCGTCCCCTTCAACTCGGCTCTGACCAACGCCAACCTCGACTTGCGTATTTCCGCGAGCTCCGCCCTGATCGGCCACACGGACGTCCAGGATGCCGCATTGTCGGCCTTGTTTCGCGACGGTCGGCTCGAGGTGACGGTGGACGAGGCGCATGCCTACGACGGCGTGCTCAAGGCGCGCGCCGTGGCTCTGCTCCATCCTTGGGGCGCCGAGGCACATGGTGACATCACCCTGTCGGGCATCGACATGGGATCGGTGACCGAGGCCTGGAGCGGCAGGGAAACGATCACCGGCGCCATGAGCGGCAAGCTTGCGGTGGACGGCCGCGGCAACAGCGTCGACGACCTGGTCCATTCCCTGACCGGCGAGGGCCAGGCGACCGTGGAACACGGCAGGTTCATGGGCGTCTCGGTATCCCAGGCGTTGAAGCGCCTGACGCGCAAGCTGCCGCTGACGGGGGACGAGGCCGGTCAGGTGACGACCTTCGCCAGTGCCTCGACCGGCATCGGCATCATCGACGGTGTCATGCATCTCATCGACGGCAAGGTCGTCGGCCCAGGCATCAAGCTCGACTTCGGGGGACAGACGGATCTGCCGCGGGGCAAGGTCGACATCAGGGCGGTCGCGGTGCAGACCGATGCGGCGGGCTCGATCGTCCCCGATGGGCCCCGCCTGCCGTTCGAGATGCGCGGCACGTGGGGATCGCCGCTTCTGATCATGCAGCGGGGCCGGGCCTTGATGGTGCCGCCGTTGCCCCTGCCCTCACTCGACGACCAGCCCGACCTGCCGTGAGGGGCGGTCTCGAGGTTTGGCGCAAGGCGGGCGTCGCTGGCACGACCGTTACTGCGCTCGCCGGGCGCCGGTTGCCTCACGGGCCCGCTCACTCAGCCGGTTCGCGCAGCGATCCTCGCCTGCGTGCTCGCCGCCGCCCGGCGCCGCAGGTCAAATCCGCCGCGATCCTCGGCCGAGGCAGCGCCCGGATCCCTCCGGTTTCCCGCGTCGTCGGCTGGACAAATCCGCCGTCGCTTTCTATAAGCCCTGCGCGTCGATGCCGGGTGCGTCGGGCTGGCCCAGGTAGCTCAGTTGGTAGAGCATGCGACTGAAAATCGCAGTGTCGGTGGTTCGATTCCGCCCCTGGGCACCATTCTTTACTCTTGATTCGAACCGAAGCCACGGTCATTGCGATCGTCGACCAGGACCCATGGCTCGGAAGGCTGATCCTCGTCATGTCGGCAGATCTCTCTTTGGCGGCTGACCGCGATTCCGCCGGTGGTGCGACGACTCCCTTCCATCGCGATGCCTCGCAGCCTGTTGTCGGCCGGGGGCGGACGCGACAGACCGGGCGAGATCCGACTTTGCAAGCCGGCAATGACATTGTCTCGCGCCACTGACGTTCTGGTTTTGCCGGGCGATCGAAAGGTGGCGGAGGCATCGGGTCGCCCCCTGGTCTCCAGCATCCAGGTTCTAAGGTGCATCGCGGCCACGCTGGTCGTTCTCGCTCACCTGCCGGAACCGCTTTACGATTACAACCTCGACAAATTCCTCCCCAATATGACCTTCGGCGTCTTCGGCGTCGATCTGTTCTTCGTCATCTCGGGTTTCATCATGGTCTTTGCGACCGGCCCGGCGCGGGGAGCGCGGCCGGCCGGGCAATTCCTGGTGCGGCGGATCATCCGCATCGTCCCGCTCTACTGGATCTTCACGACCATCTTCGTCGCGACGACGTGGCACGGCCTCCGGCATGTCGGACTTTCCGCCCACGAGATCCGCCACATGATCGCGTCCTATCTCTTCCTTCCGGCGCACGAGCCGGTCTCAGGCGACATCTACCCGACCTATCCGCTCGGCTGGACGCTCAACTACGAGATGTTCTTCTACGTCTGCTTCACCGCCAGCCTTCTGCTGCCACGCCGGGCAACGATTCCCGCGCTGGCGGTGGGATTTTGCGGTCTCGTCATCCTCGGCGCGGTCCTTCCGCTGCCCTGGCCGCTCTCCTACTGGGCGCGATCGCAGATCCTGGAATTCGTGTTCGGCATGCTGATCGCGCGCGCTTGCCTCGGCGGCTGGCGCTTTCCGGCGAAGGCCGCCGTTCCGGTGATCATCGCCGCCATCGTGGCAGTGCCGCTTTACGTCCCCTACATCGACGAATGGGATATCCTGCGGGGGCTCGCCTGGGGCCTGCCGGCGGCGGCGGTCGTCGCCTGCGCGGTCATGACGCCGCTGTTTCGCCCTGGGTCGGTCACGCGAGCGCTCGAAGCACTCGGCGATGCCTCGTACTCGCTCTATCTCGTCCATTACGCGTTTTTCCTCGCGGCCGGCTACCTGCTGCGGCACGCGCTGATGCGCCATTGGATCCCGGCGGGGCTCTACGCTGCCATGCTGTTCGTCGGCTCCATCGTGTGCGCCGTGACGCTCTATCGGCTGGTCGAGCTGCCGATGACCCGTAGCCTCCGCCGATTTGCATCGACGAAGCCGCCGGTCGTGCCCGCGCCTCTGCCGGGGACGATCGGCTGAACCGCTCTTTCGGCTCCCGTGCCGGCTTTTCGGCATCAGGCCTGCGAGCGGGATGTCTCTCCGAGATGCCCGGCGCCGATCAAGGCCATGGTGATCAGCAGCAGCGCGGCGGCCGCGATCACGACGAGGTTCAGGATGAAGGCAGGCGAGGATTGGACAAGCATGGTCGGGTCTCCGTCCTCAGCTTGTGCCTCGATGCTAAACGTTCCGCTTCGGTGCGAAGCGGCGACCGAGGCTCCGCACCGGTATTCGTCATCCAGGTTAAGGGATCATTTCCCACGGACGGGCGTTGCCTAAAGACCGCCCGCCGGCTGCGCTCGCGAGGCGCGCGGCTGCCTATGGGCATGCGGCGGTCCGGCATTCGGATCGAATGTCGCTTCAGGATGCAATCATAAGAAGGTTATGGCCGGTGAGATTGACAGCAGCATGCCTATTCGTCGCCACAGTCATGGTCCCCGCCATGGCTCTGGCTCAAGAGCATGGCGGCAGCCCCGGAGACCAACTCGCCTGCACGCCCGACGTCTATCGGCTGTGCACCCAATACATCCCCGACGAGGACGATATCGTGGCCTGCCTGCAGCGCAAGAAATCGCAATTGTCGGCCGGCTGCAATGCGGTCTTCTCACGCCCCGATGCTGCGCCCCAGACGCCGAAGCAGCCTGACGACAACAGCGACTAAGTGGGCTGGCAGCGGGGGAACGGCGGCCGAGGCTTCGCCCGGCTGACGCTCCTACCGGTCTAGAGGCTCATCGTCGGAAAGGATATCATCCGTCTCGGCGACGGGAATCGCGTAGGCGCCTCCGAGCCAGCGATGAAGGTCGAGGTCGGCGCAGCGTTTCGAACAGAACGGTCTCGTCTCCGCCGCCGCAGGCTTGCCGCAGATCGGGCACGTTCGTCTGTCGCCATCTTTCAGACGAGCGGCCCCATTGTCGTTGGCAGGCTGTTTCACGGGCGGCGATCCGGGATCGTTATTTGTGGGTTCGCCATGACAGATAGGCACCATAGCCCTCCCCGACCAGCAGCGACTGGGTTTCGTGAAGAGGAAGGCCCACCACCGACGAATAGGAACCGACGAGCTTGGCGACGAATGAGCCGGCGAGGCCCTGGATCGCATAGCCTCCGGCCTTGCCCCGCCATTCGCCCGAGGCGAGATAGCTGCCGAGATCCTCGGCGCCGAGCCGCTTGAACCGCACCCGCGTCTCGACGAGACGATGGCGACGAGAGCCTCTGGGCGTGATCAGCGTCACCCCCGTGTAGACGCGGTGCGCCCGACCCGAAAGCATGCGCAGGCAATCCTCGGCTTCGTCGGCGATCTCGCATTTCGGCAGGATCCGGCGGCCAATGCAGACCACGGTATCGGCGGCGAGGACGAAGGCCTCGCCGAGATCGGCGCTTTGATCCGCCAGGGCGCGGACCACGGAGGCCTTTTCGGCCGCGAGGCGCGCCGCCAGCACGCGCGGCAGTTCGCGCGGCTGTGGCGTCTCGTCGATATCGGCCGGCATCAGCGCATCCGGTTCGATCCCGATCTGCTGCAGCAGCGCCATGCGGCGGGCCGAACCGGAGGCCAGCACGAGCTTCGCGCGAGGGGCCGGCTTGTCCTTGCTCACCACCTTGGCCTCGTCGAATCGCGATGGGCGGGCGCTATTTGAAGCGATAGGTGATGCGGCCCTTGGTCAGGTCGTAGGGCGTCATCTCGACCAGGACGCGGTCTCCGGTCAGAACGCGGATGCGGTTCTTGCGCATCTTACCCGCCGTATGGGCGGTAATTTCGTGTTCGTTCTCGAGCTTGACGCGAAACATCGCGTTGGGCAGCAATTCCGTCACGGTACCGGGAAATTCGAGCAGCTCTTCCTTCGCCATATGATCCGATCTTTCGAGCGCCGCCGGGGAGCATCGCGACGCGGATGCGCACGCTTGACGCCAGAGATGATTGATTGGGCGCGGACCCTAATGCAGATCGGCACGTTTGTGAACCGAAGATGGAGCTTGAGCCAGGGCAATCGTTCGGGCTCGCGCGGCGCTCGCCAAGAAGCTGGACGGGTGTCGCTGGTGGCGCCGCGCGGAGGGTCGACATGAAGCGCAGGCGACGGCTCGCCCGTAGTGCCCTCACACTCTGGGCAGACACCCTCGCCAGCGGCATGGCGGCGTTGTCCACCCTGTCGGTCCGACTTCCGCAGATCGCGACCGGGACGATGTCGGACCGGGAGACCCAGCGTATGGTCGCCGAGAAGGTCTCGGCCGCCGCCGAAGGCGCCGCGAAGGCGTCCGCTACGATGGCGCGGATCGCGTTGCGGGGTCCCAAGGTGCCGACTCCGCTTGGCATTTTCAGTGACGCGCTCAGCGTGGCCGCGGCCATGTCCGCACCGGCCCGACGGACGGTCAAGGCCAATGCCAAACGGCTGTCCGGCAAGCCGTCCGGACGGCGCAAGTAGCTCAGGGCGCCTCGCCCGCGGCGCGCTGGCCTGCCACGGCAGGCTCGGCCCGCGAATAGCCCTTGTGGCGGCGGATGCTGAACGGGAGCAGGGCCAGGTAGAACAGCACCAGCGCCGCCATCATCTCCATCGGGAAGGTGGCGAGAAGCAGGACGAGAACGGCGACGCCGAACAGGACTGGGAGGACGTTCTCCCGCGGGATGCGGCCGATCGATTTTCCTGAAAAGTGCGGCAGGCGGCTCGCCATGAGCCCGGAAACGACGAGCAGATAGACGATCTCGAAGGGCACGACGCTCCGGCCGCCGGGCAGTTCCAGCGCCGAGAGGTGAAGGTAGAGCGGCAGCAAAGCCACGATGGCGCCGGCCGGCGCCGGCATGCCGGTGAAGAAATGCGATGTCCAGGCCGGCTTGTTCTCGTCGTCGAGCCCGACATTGAACCGGGCCAGGCGAAGCGCGCAGGCGATGGCGAAGACCATGGCCGCGAACCATCCGAAGCTGCGCATCTCGTGCAGGTTCCAGAAATAGAGGATGAGCGCCGGCGCCACGCCGAAATCGACGAAATCGGCGAGCGAATCGAGTTCGGCGCCGAACCGTGTCGTCCCCTTCAGAGCGCGGGCCAGCCGCCCGTCGAGCCCGTCGAAGACCGCGGCGGCGAGGGTCGCCAGCACGGCTTTCTCGAACGAGCCCTCCACCGCGAAGCGGATCGCGGTCAGCCCGAGACACAGGGCGAGCAGGGTGATGAGATTCGGCAGGACGATGCGCAGCGGCACGTTGCGGAAGCGGTTGCCGGCGTGCCGCGGCGCAAGGACGGGCGTGCCGGGTGTCGGATTCGGCCGCCCCTCTGGCGGGAAGCCGGACGCGTCGTCGCGGTTCATGACCCGCCCCCCTTTGCCACGAGTGGCCGGTAGACTTCGACAGGGTCCTTGAAGCCACGCGCCGGAAAGGCGCCGAGCCGCATGCCGGGCTCCCGCAGCCGCTGCGCGAAGGCACCCGACATCAGCAGAGGTTCGTTCAAGGAGCGGTTCATCTGGGCGATGCGGCTCGCGAGCCCGACATCCTTGCCGATCACGGTGAAGTCGAGCCTGACGCCGGATCCGACATTGCCATAGGCGGCCTCACCATAATGGAGCGCGATGCCGGCACGGATCGGCAGCTCCTGCGGGTGGGCGAGATTGTGTTCGTCGAGCGCCCGTAGCGCCTCCTCGGCGGCCGCAAGGGCCCGCTCGGCGGCATCGCAGGCGACGCAGTCCTCGGTTTCACGGAAGATGGCCAGCAGGCCGTCGCCGATATATTTGAGGACTTCGCCGTGGCGGCTCTCGATCGGCGGCACGAGACAGTCGAACAGCGTGTTGAACACCGCCACCGCCTCGGTCGCCGACAGGTCGGCCGTATGTCCCACGGAATTGCGCATGTCGGCGAACAGCATCGCCGAAGTGATGGTGGTGACCTGGCCGCGCTTGACGTTGCCGCGCAGGATCGCCGCCTGCGGATCGGTGCCTACGTAGGTGCGCAGCAGGGTCTGCAGCGAGACCCAGGTCGAGCGCATCTCCATCAGCAGCGCAAGAGGCGGCAGCACGCGGGCGATGGCCGCCACATCCGCCGCCGAGAAACCCTCGGAGTTCCGGGTCGCGAAAGTGAACCAGCCGCGAGCCTCGGTGATCAGGGTGACGGGGATGCACAGGTAATTGGTAAAGCCGCCGTCCTTGAGCTCCGGCACGATGCCGAAGGCGGCATCGTCGGTCTCGGGCAGCCACAGGTCGATCCAGCGGCCGCTATCGGAGGCGGCCTTGAACGGCGACGTGAGATAGCCGGGACTTTCCTGTTCTCCGAGCGGCCTGACATAGATGCGTTCGCTGACGCTTTCGCCCCTGACCCAGAGCCGACCGATGGCGTCATGCTCCGCGTCGAGCGTCTCGGTCGAGGCGCCGAAGCGATCGAGCGGCAGACCGGCACCGAGCAGCCTTTCGCAGAGTTCGGCGATCCGCTCGCTCGGCATGATCGGATCGCGCGCCCGGCGGATCAGCCAGTCGCCGACGGACGCGACCTTGTGGCTGCGGGCCGAGCCCATGAGGCCGTCGAGGTCCTCCGGCGGCAGCGCCGCGATCGCATCGACGTCGGGCCGCTGCGCCGCGGCCGGCGCCCTCTCGGCGTCGCCGCGATGGAGTTGCGTGTTCATCGGCTCAACCGGCCTTGAAGCCGCGCGGCGCTTCGCCGGCCCGCCCGTCGGCCAGGACGGTCTCGCCGGCGATGGCTTTCGCACCGAGCCCGATCATGACCTTGACGCCGTCCGGCAGATAGACGTCGACCCGCGACCCGAAGCGGATGAGGCCGAAGCGGTCGCCGACCCCGACCGTCTCGCCCTCCCGCACGAAGGAGACGATGCGGCGGGCCACGAGGCCGGCGATCTGCACGACGCCGACCCGGCCGAGCGCCGTCTCGAGCAGCAGGCTCGAGCGCTCGTTGTCCTCGCTCGCCTTGTCGAGATCGGCGCTGAGGAACAAGCCCGGCTTGTAGGCCACCTTAGCGATGCGGCCGCTCACGGGCGCGCGGTTCACGTGGCAGTCGAAGACGCTCATGAAAACCGAGACGCGCTGCAGCGGCCGGTCGCCGAGCCCGAGTTCCGGCGGCGGCACGAAAAAGCCGATCGAGGAGACGATCCCGTCGGCCGGCGAGATCACGAGACCGTCGCGCAACGGCGTGACGCGTTTCGGGTCGCGGAAGAAATAGATGCACCAGACGGTCAGGATGCCGCCGATCCACCCGAGCGGGCTCCACAGCCAGTCGAGGACGAAAGCCGCGACGGCGAAAGCCGCGATGAACACGTAGCCTTCCGGATGGACCGGGACGAGTTGCCGCCGCACGCTTGCGATGATGGACATTCTTCTCAACCGAAAGAGGGAATCGGACGCGGCCCCGAAAGCGAAGACGACAGGCCAGGAACCGCGACGTCGGTGCCGCTCAGGCCTCGATCCGGGTGCGAGGCACCCGGGCATCCGCCTCCCCGGCCCGTTTTAGTACCTCCTGCGCCTCGGCGACCTCGCGTTGCTGGTTCCACATCGCCGCATAGATGCCGTCGCGTTCGAGCAGGCCGTCGTGGGTGCCACGCTCGACGATCAGTCCCTTGTCGAGCACCAGGATCTCGTCCGCATTGACCACCGTCGAGAGCCGATGCGCGATGACGAGCGTCGTGCGGCCGCGCGAGATGCGTTCAAGGGCATCTTGTATCTCGCGCTCGGTGAAAGTGTCGAGCGCCGATGTAGCCTCGTCGAGGACCAGGACGGCCGGCGCCTTCAGAATCGTGCGGGCGATGGCGACGCGCTGCTTCTCGCCGCCCGACAGCTTGAGCCCGCGCTCGCCGACCTGCGCCCCATAACCGCCCGGCACCGTCTCGATGAAGTCGTCGATCTGGGCCAGTTCGGCGGCTTCCGCAATCTCGGCCTCCTTGGCGTCCCAGCGCCCGTAGCGAATGTTGTAGCCCATGGTGTCGTTAAACAGCACCGTATCCTGCGGCACCATGCCGATGGCATCGCGCAGCGACACCTGGGTCACGGCGGTTATATCCTGCCCGTCGATCGTGATGCGCCCCTTGGACGCCTCGTAGAACCGGAACAGCAGGCGGGAGAGCGTCGACTTGCCGGCGCCGGACGGGCCGACGATCGCCACCGTGCGCCCGGGCGGCACCTCGAAGCTCACGCCCTTGAGGATTGCGCGTTCCGGATCGTAGTGGAACTCGACGTCCTCGAACCTGACCCGGCCTTCGGTGACGACCAGCGGCCTCGCATCGGCGTGGTCTCGCACCTCCGGGTGCTGGTTGAGGATCGCGAACATCGATTCGATATCGATGATCGCCTGCTTCACCTCCCTGTAGAGCAGGCCCATGAAGTTGAGCGGCTGATAGAGCTGAATCATCATGGCGTTGATCAGCACGAAGTCGCCGATGGTATTGCGCCCCGAGCGGATGCCGGCGATGCTCATCGCCATGACGGCGGCGAGGCCGGCGGAGAAGATCACCGCCTGCCCGGCGTTGAGCACGGCGAGCGACGTATAAGTATGCACGCTCATCCGCTCATAGCGCGCCATGGCGCCGTCGTATCGGTCCGCCTCGCGCCGTTCGGCCCCGAAATATTTGACCGTTTCGAAATTGAGCAGGCTGTCGATGGCCTTGGTGTTGGCGTCCTGATCGCTCTCGTTCATCGACTGGCGAATCGCGATGCGCCAGTTTGTGGCGAGCGTCGTGAACACCATGTAGATCAGAATCATCAGCGAGACCGCGGCAGCGTAGCGCCAGTCGAACTGCACCACGAACACTGCGATGATCAGCAGGAACTCGACCACCGTCGGCACGCCGGTCAGCATGATCATCCGCACGATGGTCTCGATGGCGGTGCGGCCGCGCTCGAGGATGCGCGTCAGGCCGCCGGTCTTGCGCTCCAGGTGATAGCGCAGCGACAGGTCGTGCAGATGGACGAAGACGTCAAAGGCGAGACGCCGCACCGCATGCATGGCGACCGAGGCGAAGAGCGCATCGCGCAATTGTGTCAGCAGGGCCATGAGCATGCGCATGACGCCATAGCCGAGCGTCAGCGCCACCGGCCCGGCCAGCGCCAGAGGGAGCCAGTCGGTGCCGGGATCGCGCCTGCCGACCAGCGCGTCGGTCGCCCATTTGAACGAATAGGGCACCGCGATGGTCACGAGCTTGGCCAGAATCAGCAGCACCAGCGCCGCATAAATGCGGCGGCGCAGGTCGGGACGGTCATCCGGCCAGATGTAGGGCCACAGGTTGCGGATGGTGATGAAGAGCGAGGCGCGCGCTTTGACGGAAGCCGGGCGCTGAGCGGGCGCGGCCGTGGCGGCGAAACCGGATTGAGACATGCGGGAGCGATGACCAGTGGGAGTTTTGCCCCTCATATAGCGACGAACCTCGCCCGGCGCACCGGTCCGACATCTGCTGCGCCGCCATCGAGGCGGCCCGGCTTGACCGCGCGGCCCGACCTCATGCTAAAGCGAGACCCCATGAGCGCTCTCAAGACAATCTGTGTCTATTGCGGTTCGAGCAACGGCTTAAACCCGCTGATGCTCCGAGCGGCCGAGGATTTCGGCCATGCCATGGGCCGGGCGGGAATCGGGCTCGTCTACGGCGGTGGAAACAACGGTCTGATGGGCACCATCGCCCGAGCGGTGCTGGCCAGCGGCGGCCATGTGACCGGCATCATCCCAGCCTTCCTGCGCGACCGCGAGAACATGATCGCGGAAGCGCAGGACCTCGTCGTCGTGCCCGACATGCATACCCGCAAACGCTTGATGTTCGAGCAGTCCGACGCTTTCGTCGCGCTGCCGGGCGGCATCGGCACGCTTGAGGAACTGGTTGAGCAGATGACCTGGGCGCAGCTCGACCGGCACACGAAACCCGTGCTGATCGCCGATATCGGCGGCTTCTGGCGTCCGCTGCTCTCGCTCCTGGCGCACATGCGCCAGCAAGGCTTCATCCAGGCGGGTCTGGAGGTCAAATATCTCGTCGCAGAAACGATCGACGAGATCCTGCCGATGCTCGAGACGGCGGTCGATCGGACACGGCTCGTCGCAGAGCGTCGAGCGGCCGCCGCGCCGATGTGACCATCCCTCCCGTCCCGCGTCAGTGCACGGCGATGCGGAACAGTGCAATGGTGGTATCGAGGATGACGATCGTCTGAAATCCGATCGTACCGAACATCCATTTGAGGATCTCGGCCTTCGACGCCTCGATATCCGTCTTCAGGCGCAGTTCGGTCTGGCGCAGATCGGCCTGCAGACGCGCCTCCGTATCGCGCAGCTCGGCTTGCAGACGAAGCTCCGTCTCGCGCAAATCTACCTTGGTCGCAACGTCTCCCTGCAGGGCCTCGGCCATAGCGTCGGCCAGCCCCTCGGCCTGCTCGGGCGTGAACTTGGCCTTCTCGCGCAGGGCACGGGCCAGACGAAGCGTGTCGAAGGCGACCGACGTCATCGCCGCCCCCGCATCAGCGCCTCGCGCACCGGCGCCGGGACGAAGGCCGAGATGTCGCCGCCCATCGCGGCGATCTGACGCACGAGCGTCGAGGTAATCGCCCGCGTTTCGGGCGAGGCCGGAACGAACACCGTCTGGATCTCCGGCGCCATGGCGCCGTTCATGCCGGCCATGGCCATCTCGTCATCGAGATCCGAGCCGCTGCGCAACCCGCGCAGGATCAATCCGGCGCCCGCGGTGCGCGCCGCGTCGACCGCGAGGCCCGTGAAGCCACGCACCTCGAGCGCGCAGCCGGAGCCCGCGAGGACTGTTTCCGCCTCGGACCGGATCAGCGCGATCCGCTCCTCGAGCGTGAGCAGCGGCGCCTTGGTCGGGTGGGTGCCGACCGCCACCACCAGCCGGCCGCAGATCCGTGCCGCAGCTCGGATGATGTGAAGATGGCCGTTCGTCGGCGGATCGAACGAGCCGGTATAGAGCGCCGTGCGCGCGTCGGCCGTCACGCCCCCTCCTCGTCTCCGGGCTCGCTGCCGCCCGCCTCGCCGCCGGTCGGCTCGCCGGTGTCGGGGATGCGGTCGACCGAGACGACTTTCTCGGTCTTGGCGGTGTCGAAGACGGTGACCCCTTGGGTGTTCCGCCCGGCGATGCGGATGCCGTCGACCGGGCAGCGGATCAGCTGGCCGCCGTTGGTCACCAGCATGATCTCGTCGCCATGGTCCACGGAGAAGGAGGCCACGAGATTGCCGTTGCGCGCATTGGTCACCATCGCGACGATGCCTTTGCCGCCGCGCCCGGTGACCCGGTATTCGTAGGCCGACGTCCGCTTGCCGTAGCCCTTGTCCGAGATGGTGAGGATGACCTGCTCGGCGGCCGACATGGCCGCGTAGCGCTCCTGCGACAGGCTCGCGGGCGCGTCCGGCGCGCTGCCGTTTTCGCCGACGACCTCCTTCTCGATATCGTCGTCTCCGACCTCGCCCTCGGTGGCGCGGCGCATCTTGAGATAGGCGATGCGCTCGCCCGAATCAGCCTCGATATGGCGCAGGATGGCGAGCGAGATGACGGTGTCGCCCGCACCGAGCGAAATGCCGCGCACACCCATCGAGTCGCGACCCTTGAACACCCGCACTTCGGTCACGGGGAAGCGGATGCACTGGCCGAGCGCCGTCGTCAGCAGCACGTCGTCGTTCTCGCTGCAGATCTGCACGTCGACGATCGACTCGCCCTCGTCGAGTTTCATGGCGATCTTGCCGGCGCGGTTGACCTGCGAGAAATCGCTGAGCTTGTTGCGCCTGACCGTGCCGCGCGTCGTGGCGAAGACCACGTCGAGGTCGGCCCAGGCGGTCTCGTCCTCAGGTAGCGGCATGATGGTGGTGATGCGCTCGCCCTCGTCGAGCGGCAGCAGGTTGACCAGCGCCTTGCCGCGCGCCTGCGGCGCCGCGAGCGGCAGTCGCCACACCTTCATCTTGTAGGCCTGGCCGAGCGACGAGAAGAACAGCACCGGCTGGTGGGTCGACGCGACGAAGATGCGGGCGACGAAATCCTCGTCGCGCGTCTGCATTGCGGCGCGGCCCTTGCCGCCGCGCCGCTGCGCCCGATAGGTCGAGAGCGGCACGCGCTTGATGTAGCCGGTATGGCTGACCGTGACCGCCATGTCCTCGCGCTGGATGAGGTCCTCGTCCTCCATGTCGGCGTCGCTGTCGAGGATCTCGGTGCGGCGCGGCGTGGCGAAGGCGGTGCGGATGGCGGTGAGTTCGCCGCGGATGATGTCGAAGATCCTGAGGCGCGAGCCGAGGATGTCGAGGAGGTCGGCGATCTCGGTGGCGAGCTTGTTGAGGCTCTCGGCGATCTCGTCGCGGCCGAGCGCGGTGAGCCGGGCGAGGCGCAGTTCCAGGATGGCGCGGGCCTGCGCCTCCGAGAGGCGATAGGTGCCGTCCTCCTGCAGCACGTGGCGCGGATCGGCGATCAGCGTGATCAGCGGCGCCATGTCGTAGGCCGGCCAGTCGCGGGCCATCAAGGCTTCGCGGGCCGTCGCCGTATCGGGAGACGTCCGGATGAGGCGGATCACCTCGTCGATATTGGCGACCGCGATGGCGAGGCCGACCTGCACATGGGCGGCGTTGCGGGCCTTGACCAGGCGGAACTTGGTGCGCCGCGTGACCACCTGCTCGCGGAAGTCGATGAAGGCAACCAGGAAGTCCCGCAGCGTCAGCACTTCCGGCCGCCCGCCATTCAGCGCGATCATGTTGGCGCCGAAACTCGTCTGGAGCTGGCTGAAGCGCCAGAGCTGATTGAGCACCACGTCGGCAACGGCGTCGCGCTTGAGCTCGATGACGATACGCATGCCGTCGCGATCCGATTCGTCGCGCAGCTCCGAAATGCCCTCGACCCGCTTCTCGCGCACGAGCTCGGCGATCTTCTCGATCAGCGTGGTCTTGTTCACCTGATAGGGGATCTCGGTGACGATGAGCGCCTCGCGCTCCTTGCGCATCTCCTCGACCTCGACCTTGGCCCGCATGATGATGGAGCCGCGGCCGGTGAGGTAGGCCGAGCGGATGCCGCCGCGACCCAGGATGGCGCCGCCGGTCGGGAAATCGGGGCCGGGCATGATGCCGATCAGCTCTTCGGTGTCGATCTCGGGCCGGTCCATCATGGCCAGCGTCGCATCGATCACCTCGCCGAGGTTGTGCGGCGGGATATTGGTCGCCATGCCGACCGCGATGCCGCCCGCGCCGTTGACCAACAGGTTCGGATAGCGGGCCGGAAGCACGACAGGTTCGAGCTCCTGGCCGTCGTAGTTCGGCTGGAAATCGACGGTGCCCTCATCGATATCTTCGACAAGTGCGACCGTCGGCGGCGCCATCCGGGATTCGGTGTAGCGCATCGCCGCAGGCGAATCGCCGTCGACCGAACCGAAATTGCCCTGCCCGTCCACGAGCGGCAGGCGCATCGAAAAGCTCTGCGCCATCCGCACCAGCGCATCATAGATCGCAAGGTCGCCGTGCGGATGATACTTGCCGATGACATCGCCGACGATGCGGGCGGACTTGACGTAGGGACGATCGGGAAACTGGTTGTTTTCCCGCATGGAGTAGATGATGCGCCGATGCACGGGCTTGAGCCCGTCGCGCACATCGGGCAGGGCGCGCGACACGATTACGCTCATGGCGTAATCGAGGTAGGAACGCTTCATCTCGTCGACGATGGAGACCGGCTCTATGCCGGAGGGTCCCGCCGTCTTTTCTTCGTTATCGGCCAATCGTTTCCGTCCTCGTTGCAGCAGCCGTCATCATAGCCGAGCCGCGCCCGGAGCGCGAACGAAACGCGCATTCGGGTGCGGGTCAGTCCTTATCGTCCGAAGGGAGACGCTTCGACATCGGAATAGCAGCCGCGCGTACCGAACTTATCGATAGGCACGCCGTCTTCGACATATCCGCCCGTCCTGTAGAAGCGGCCGGCCGTCGCCGTACTGACGAGACGGCAGCGGTCGTTGCCGCGGTCCGCCGCACGTCGCACGAGCGCCCGCAGCAGGGCGCGACTGGCTCCGCGAAAGCGTGCATCGGGCGACACGTAGTTGAGGGTGATTTCTCCCGAATCCGTCACCGATCCGGCGGCGAGCAGGGATCCGTTCTCGACCGCGACGAGCATCGAACTGTCCTGCCGCTCGATCCACGTGAGGACATTTTTCGGAGTTTTGTTGCTCAGCCATCGAGCCAGGATGGCGGGATCGTCATGGTGATCGGCCCCGCACAATTCGACAATCTGCGAGCGCCTGAGGAGCTCGCAGATTGCCTCTGCGTCGCTGGGGGTGGCGTCTCTGACCTCGATCACAAATGCGCTCCTCGCCCGGACCCGCGGCCGTCGTGCTCAGCCCGGATCGGCTGGAGCCATCGTCTCCAGCGCGGCCAGCGCGATGCAGACGGCGATACCCTCCGCCGCCGCCTCGACCTCGGCGAGGCTGGGAAAGCTCGGGGCGAGACGCAGGATCTTGTCCTCGGGGTCGTGGCCATGCGGCCAGGTCGCGCCGGCCGGCGTCAAGGCGAGGCCGGCATCGCCGGCGAGCGTCACGATGCGGGCGGCCGTGCTGGGCAGACACTCGACCGTGATGAAATAGCCGCCCTCGGGCCGCGACCAGCGCGCGAAGCCCGTGCCGCCGAGACGCGTGTCGAGCGCGCGCTCGACCGCCGCGAATTTCGGCGCGAGCAGCGCTCGATGCGCTTCCATATGACGCCGCAAGCCCGCCTCGTCGCGCAGGAAGCGGAGGTGGCGCAGCTGGTTCAGCTTGTCCGGACCGATGGTGCGCGTCCCGGCGCGCGCCAGGAACCAGCGCACATTGGCGGCCGAGGCGGCGAAGAAGGCTAGCCCGGCTCCGGCCAGCGTCATCTTCGACGTCGACGCGAAGACGAAGGCGCGATCGGGATGGCCCGCCGCGGCGCAAAGGTCGAGGATCGCCGGCGTGGGATGATGCCGGTCGGTCAGGTGATGCAGCGTATAGGCATCGTCCCAG
This sequence comes from Lichenihabitans sp., assembly GCA_965277115.1. GTDB lineage: Bacteria > Pseudomonadota > Alphaproteobacteria > Rhizobiales > Beijerinckiaceae > Lichenihabitans. The sequence goes on from CBDIBY010000011.1 coordinate 681,729, forward strand.
AACAGGCGGAAATCCGAGGCGCCGGTCGTCATCCGGGCCAGCCGCTCGGCGACCTCGTCCGAATAGATCTCGCCGGACGGGTTGGAATATTTGGGCACGCACCACAGGCCCTTGACGGCCGGATCGGCGACGCGCGCCTCGACCTCGTCCATGTCGGGCCCCTGCCCGGTCAGACGGATCGGCAGCATGCGGATGCCATAGGCTTCGCAGAGCGCGAAGTGGCGGTCGTAGCCCGGCACAGGGCACAGGAAGGCCGGCGCCTCCTCCCGGCTCCAGGGGCGCGCGGAGCCCGGCACGCCCTTCAGCAACGCCCAGACGATACAATCGTGCATCAGGGCGAGGCTCGAATTGTCGCCGACGACGATCGCCTCGGGCAGCACACCGATCACCGGTGCGAACAGCGCCCGCACCTCCGGCAGGCCTTGCACGCCGCCGTAATTGCGCGCGTCGATGCCTTCCCCGGTGACGTGGTCGCCATTGCCGGGCAGGCGCAGCATGTCGTCGGCAAGCGCCAGCTGCTCGGGGGAGGGCTTGCCGCGCGTCATGTCGAGCTTGAGGCCGCGCGCCTTGAAGGCGTCATAGTCGCGGCGGGTTTCGGCGAGGGCCGAGGCGTGAGGAGGAAGATCTCGGGAGGACGTCATCGGAGTACGGCTTAAGCGCAAGCTTCTCGCTTAACGCATTCGCGCGAGGCGGGAAAGCCTCACGGGCTTGCGGCTGAAATACCCCTCATCCGGCTTTCGCGTTCCGCGAAATCCACCTTCTCCAGCTTCGCAGCCAAGTTTACGCTGGCTGCGTAAACTTGGCTGCGGGAAGATGGGCGCCAATGTCGCAGGGCGGGGCACTCCTTAGAACGGGATGTCGTCGTCGATCGCATCCGACATCTTGCCGCCTCCGGATCCCGTGGCCGGACGCTGGTCCATGGGCGAGGACCGGCCGATACTACCCCCTCCGCCGCGGCCCTCGAAGGCACCCTCGTCCCTCCCGCCTGCGTCGCCCGCGCCGCGGCTGTCCATCAGCGTCAGTTCGCCGCGGAAGCGCTGCAGCACCACCTCGGTCGTATATTTCTCGGCCCCCTCCTTGTCCTGCCACTTGCGCGTCTGCAACTGGCCTTCGATGTAAACCTTCGACCCCTTCTTGAGATATTGCTCGGCGACGCGGCCGAGATTCTCGTTGAAGATGACCACCCGGTGCCATTCGGTCCGGTCCTTGCGCTCTCCGCTCGCCTTGTCGCGCCAACTCTCGGTCGTCGCGAGATTGAGGCTGACCACCGACTCGCCCGAATTGAGCCGCCGAACCTCGGGATCGCGCCCGAGATTACCGATCAGGATCACCTTGTTCACGCTTCCCGACATCGCGGCCTCCTCGCAATCAGGACCATGCCGCGCGGGAGATGCCCGGCATGATTATGCACCCGCCTCACTTTACCCGTCCCGTCGCGAGACGCCAATCCGAGGATCGCGCCTGTGGACAATCCCGTCGGCAGAGAGCCGCGCCGCATCCTCATGTCCTTGCCTCATGTTCATACTTTGTTCTATTATCCACACGCGGCGCTCGTTGCAAGAGGCGACCGCGACCTTGATGCGACGTGACGGCCGGGTGCGCCGCACCATATAAGCCTCGGGCCGCCGCCCGCACGCACGAACCTCACCGAAGTCATGGCGAAGCCGACCATCACGAAATCCGCCCGACGCAAGCCTGCCGCGGTCGCCACGACCAAGGAGGAACGCGACCCCATCCTCGACACGCCGGCCGCGCGGGCGAGCGAGCTCGGTCAACGCGCCATCGTCGTGCGCGGCGCCCGCGAGCACAATCTCAAGAACATCGATCTCGTGATCCCCCGCGACAAGCTCGTGGTCTTCACCGGGCTGTCGGGCTCGGGCAAGTCCTCGCTCGCCTTCGATACGATCTACGCCGAGGGGCAGCGCCGCTATGTCGAATCGCTGTCGGCCTATGCGCGCCAGTTCCTCGAAATGATGGGCAAGCCCGACGTCGACCAGATCGACGGCCTGTCGCCCGCCATCTCGATCGAGCAGAAGACGACGTCGAAGAACCCGCGCTCGACGGTCGGCACGGTCACCGAGATCTACGACTACATGCGCCTGCTCTGGGCGCGGATCGGCATCCCTTATTCACCGGCGACCGGGCTGCCGATCGAGAGCCAGACGGTGAGCCAGATGGTCGACCGGGTGCTCGCCATGCCGGGCGGCAGCCGGCTCTATCTGCTGGCGCCGGTCGTGCGCGGCCGTAAGGGCGAATACCGCAAGGAGATCGCCGATTTCCAGAAACGCGGTTTCCAGCGGCTGAAGATCGACGGCACATTCTACTCCATCGACGACGTGCCGGTGCTCGACAAGAAGTTCAAGCACGACATCAGCGTCGTCGTGGACCGGCTGGTGGTGCGGCCGGACCTCGCGACGCGTCTGGCCGAAAGCTTCGAGACGGCGCTCGAACTCGCCGACGGCATCGCGCTCGTCGAATGGGCCGACGCGCCGCCCGAGGACACGCCGGCTGAGCTAACCTTCTCGTCGCGCTTCGCCTGCCCGGTCTCGGGCTTCACCATTCCGGAGATCGAGCCGCGGCTGTTCTCCTTCAACAATCCCTTCGGCGCCTGCCCGCTCTGCGCCGGGCTCGGCTCGCAGATGACCGTCGATCCCGAGCGTGTGGTGCCGGACCCGAAACTGTCGCTCAAGCGCGGCGCCATCGCGCCTTGGGCCAAATCGTCCTCGCCCTATTATGCGCAGACGCTCGAATCGATCGCCCGCCACTATCATGTGAAGACGGAAACGCGCTGGGAGGTGCTGCCCGAGAGGGTGCGGGAGGTCGTGCTGTTCGGGTCGGGCAAGGAGGAGATCAAGTTCGGCTATGACGACGGCAGCCGCGCCTATGGCGTCACCAAGCCCTTCGAAGGCGTCGTGCGCTCGCTCGACCGCCGCTTCAAGGAAACCGAAAGCGAATGGGCGCGCGAGGAGATCTCGCGCTACATGGGCGCCGTGCCCTGCCCCGCCTGCAACGGGGCGCGGCTCAAGCCCGAGGCGCTGGCGGTGCGGGTCAGCGATGCGACGATCAGCGCCGCCGCCGAACTGTCGATCCGCAAGGCGCAGGCCTGGTTCGAGGACCTGCCTCGCCATCTCGATGCCAAACGCAACGAAATCGCGGTGCGCATCCTCAAGGAGATCCGCGACCGCCTGACCTTCCTGATCGACGTCGGGCTCGACTACCTCACCCTGTCGCGCGGCGCCGGCACGCTGTCGGGGGGCGAGAGCCAGCGCATTCGCCTCGCCTCGCAGATCGGCTCGGGACTGACCGGCGTGCTCTACGTGCTCGACGAGCCCTCGATCGGCCTGCACCAGCGCGACAATGCCCGCCTGCTCGATACGCTGCGGCGGCTGCGCGGCTTGGGCAACAGCATCATCGTCGTCGAGCACGATGAGGATGCGATCCTCGCCGCCGATTTCGTCGTCGACGTCGGCCCCGGCGCCGGCATTCACGGCGGAGAGATCGTCGCGGCCGGCACGCCGGCCGAGATCATGGCCAACCCTCGCTCGCTCACCGGGCAATATCTTTCCGGCGCCAAATCGGTCGGCGTGCCGCGCGCCCGGCGCCGGGCCAAGGGCGGCGAGCAGATCCGCATCGTCAACGCGCGGGGCAACAACCTCAAGGGCGTCACTGCCGACATCCCGCTCGGCACCTTCACCTGCGTCACCGGAGTCTCGGGCGGCGGCAAGTCGACGCTGATCGTCGACACACTCTTCGCCGCGGCGGCGCGCAAGCTCGGCGGCTCGGCGGATCATCCGGCCCCGCACGACGCCATCGAGGGGCTCGACCTGCTCGACAAGGTCATCGACATCGACCAGTCGCCGATCGGGCGTACGCCGCGCTCGAACCCCGCCACCTATACCGGCGCCTTCACGCCGATCCGCGAATGGTTCGCCGGCCTGCCCGAATCCAAGGCCCGCGGCTATCTGCCGGGACGCTTCTCCTTCAACGTCAAGGGCGGCCGCTGCGAGGCCTGCCAGGGCGACGGCGTCATCAAGATCGAAATGCATTTCCTGCCCGACATCTACGTCATCTGCGACGTCTGCAAGGGCAAGCGCTATGGCCGCGAGACGCTCGAGGTGAAGTATCGCGACAGGTCGATCGCCGACGTGCTCGACATGACGGTCGAGGAAGCGGGGGTGCTGTTCAAGGCCGTTCCCTCGATCCGCGAGAAGATGGAAACGCTGGCCCGGGTGGGGCTCGGCTACATCAAGGTCGGCCAGCAGGCCAACACGCTCTCGGGCGGCGAAGCGCAGCGCGTCAAGCTGTCGAAGGAGCTATCGCGGCGCTCGACCGGCCGGACGCTCTACATCCTCGACGAACCCACGACGGGACTGCATTTCGACGATGTCGCCAAGCTCCTCGCGCTGCTGCAGGAACTCGTCGACCAGGGCAATACGGTCGTGGTCATCGAGCACAATCTCGAAGTGATCAAGACGGCCGACCATATCATCGACATGGGACCGGAGGGCGGCGACGGCGGCGGTCTTGTCGTGGCGACCGGCTCGCCCGAGGAGGTCGCCGACGATCCCGAGAGCCACACCGGTCGCTTCCTGCGCGACGTGCTTCGCCGCCGCCCGATGAAGGCCGCGGCCGAGTAGAGGTCGCGATTCCAGGTGAGCCGGCGGCGTTGCCGCGCTCGCTTGGACAGTGCCTGATGTTGCAATGCACAAATCGAGCGACCGTCCACCTTGCGCAAAGACGTGACGCCACGCCCAACGGCTCCCCGAAAGGCATGCATTCCAAACGATACGGTGACGTTTTTATGAACCAGAGATGATTGTCTGTAACGATTTATCGATAATAAACGCCCACCGCCTTACCGATTCGTTACTTTCATCATTCCAAAAATGCATGACAGGGAGATGGCTTCGGCACTTCTCGCATCTGCGATACGGTGTATATTGCACTGCATCAAAGAGCTGCTGCGACCGGGATGCTCCGGCCGCCGGAGAAGAGTAGGAGCCTACCATGTTCAATGCCATCGCCACTTGGGTCCAGCGCAACCGGTCGATCCGCGAACTGTCGGCGCTGTCGGATCGCGAACTCGCCGATATCGGCATCGTCCGCGGTGACATCATGGCGGTCGTCACCCAGGGGCATATGCACCACGACGAGGTCGCAGCCGTCGTCAGCCCGCGCCAGACACTGTCCCGCCTCGGCGGCGAGCAGACGACCTCGGTCGTCGAATCCTTCGCCTGACCCGGTCCATCCCGTCAGTATCGCATGTACCGTGACCATAGACGGTCGTGACCCATCGCATCCGCCCGGCAGTCTCGGCGGACTATCTGACAAGTGGCTTGCGCGTCCCGGTTTCAGGCTGGGGCAGGCCGAAGAATAAGGAAATCCTGTCATGTTCAAAACTATCGCCACGAAGGTCGCCGCCTGGCGCCGTTATCGTGATTCGGTCCGCGAACTGTCGCGGCTTTCCGATCGTGAACTGAGCGATCTCGGCATCGGCCGCGCCGACATCGAGACGGTCGTTCGCCAGAGCTTCCGGCAGGAAGCCTGATCAACCGAATTCTCCCGAATCCACGACAAACCTTCGCGATGCCCGCTGGACCGTCCGGCGGGCATTTTTGGTTGCGGTGACCGACCCGCGCGGCGTCCGATTCGCTCTCGCCCTTGCGGTGAGACAGGCTTCGGCCTACGCCCGAGCGTATGTCACTCCAAGCGCACAAGCCCGTTCATATTGTCGGCGGAGGCCTCGCCGGAAGCGAAGCCGCGTGGCAGATCGCCCGTGCCGACGTGCCGGTCGTCCTGCATGAGATGCGGCCGTGCCGCGGCACGGAGGCGCACAAGACCGACCGTTTCGCCGAGCTCGTCTGTTCCAATTCCTTCCGCTCCGACGATGCCGAGACCAATGCGGTCGGCGTCCTGCACCGCGAGATGCGGCGCATGGGCTCGCTCGTCATGGCCTGCGCCGACCGCCACCAGGTGCCGGCGGGCGGCGCGTTGGCGGTCGATCGAGAAGGCTTCGCCGAGGCTGTCACGGCGGCGCTCTCGGCCGAGCCGCTGATCGAGATCCGCCGCGAGGTGATCGCCGGCCTGCCGCCCGACGATTGGGACGAGGTCATCGTCGCCACCGGTCCGCTGACCGCGCCGGAACTCGCCGCGGCGATCGGCCGGCTGACAGGCGAAGACCAGTTGGCCTTTTTCGACGCGATCGCGCCGATCGTCTATCGCGAGAGTATCGATTTCGACAAGGCCTGGTTCCAGTCACGCTACGACAAGGTCGGACCGGGCGGCACCGGGCGCGACTATATCAACTGTCCGCTCGATCGCGAGGCCTACGAGGCTTTCGTCGACGCGCTCCTCGCCGGCGACAAGACGTCGTTCAAGGACTGGGAAGGCACGCTGTATTTCAACGGCTGCCTGCCGATCGAGGTGATGGCGGAGCGCGGCCGCGAAACCTTGCGCCACGGGCCGATGAAGCCGGTCGGGCTGACCAACCCACGTGACCCGATCGTCAAGCCCTGCGGCATCGTGCAACTCCGGCAGGACAATGCGCTCGGCACGCTCTACAACATCGTCGGCTTCCAGACGAAGCTGAAACATGCCGAACAGGTGCGCATCTTCCGCACCATCCCGGGCCTGGAGAGAGCCGAGTTCGCCCGGCTCGGCGGCTTGCACCGCAACACCTTCCTGAATTCGCCGCGCCTGCTCGATCCGATGCTGCGACTCAAAGCCATGCCGCGCCTGAGGTTTGCCGGGCAGATCACCGGCTGCGAAGGCTACGTGGAAAGCGCCGCGGTCGGCCTCGTCGCCGGCCGGATGGCGGCCGGCGCGCGACGCGGTGAGGACTTCGCACCCCCGCCTCCGACCACGGCGATCGGCGCCCTACTCAACCATATCACCGGCGGCCATATCGAGACGATCGACGCCGGGCCGTCGTCGTTCCAACCGATGAACGTCAATTTCGGCCTGTTCCCGCCGCGCGGCGAGGCACCGCGCTCCGAGACCGGGAAAAAGCTACGCGGACCCGAGAAGGCGCTCGCCAACAAGCGGGCGATGAGCCTGCGAGCGGAGCGAGATCTGGAGAGTTGGCTGGCGGCAGGACGGACGGTTCCCGTCGACCGAGCCCAGGTCGTGACAGCGGGGTAACGGCCGGTCCAAGATCGACTGGTACGAGAGGAGAAAGACGAATGTCGAAGGTCAGTACCTGTCTTTGGCACGGCAAGGATGTGGAACACGCCGTCCGCTTTTACGTTTCGCTCCTGCCGGATTCGCGGGTCGAACACGTCCTGCGATCGCCGGGTGCATGGCCCGGCGGCGCGGCAGGCGACGTGATCCTGGTGGACTTCACGCTCGGCGGCCAGAGTTTTCAGGCGCTCAACGGCGGCACACCGGCGGATTACGGGACCGCGGCGTCCATCTCGGTCTCCTGCGCCGATCAGGCGGAGGTCGACCGGCTCTGGGCCGCGCTCACCGCCGACGGCGGCTCGGAGATCATGTGCGGATGGCTGAGGGACCGCTGGGGCGTGCCCTGGCAGATCGTGCCCGAAGTCATGCCGCGCCTGCTCGCCGACCCCGACCCAGCCGTCGCCGCTCGTGCTTTCACCGCGATGACGAAAATGGTGAAGCTTGACATCGCCACCCTGGAGCGCGCGGCGGCCGGATAAGCGAGACGCGCAAGGCGTTGACGCTTGCCCTCATCCGGCCGTCGCTGACGCGACGGCCACCTTCTCCCGTTTACGGGAGAAGGCTTAACCGCGCGTCACCACATGTCGAGCGCGACGCGGGCCTCGTCCGACATGCGGCTCTGATCCCACGGCGGATCGAACACCATATTTGCCTTGGCCCCGGCGATCCCCGGCACGGACGCGACCGCCGTCTCGACCCAGCCCGGCATCTCGCCCGCCACCGGACAGGCCGGCGCGGTCAAGGTCATGTCGATTGTGGCGAAGCGGCTGTCGTCGATGTCGATCCGATAGATCAGGCCGAGCTCGTAGATGTCGACCGGGATCTCCGGATCATAGACGGTCTTGAGCGCCGCCACGATGCCGTCGGTCATCTGGTCGATGTCCTCCGGCGTGAGGCCGGCGGGGGGGCCGATCTCGGGCATGTTGGGCTGCCGGTTGGCGGATGCGGTCGCGGCGGCTATCTCGGACATGGCACAACTCTCAAGTTCAGGCGAACAGCGCTTCGGCCTTGAGCAGGGCGTCGGCCAGCGCGTCGACCTCGTCGCGCGTGTTGTACAGGGCGAATGAGGCGCGGCAAGTGGCGGTCGCCCCGAATCGTTTGAGCAACGGCATGGCGCAATGCGTGCCGGCCCGCACCGCGACGCCCTGGCGGTCGATGACGGTGGCGATATCGTGCGGATGGGCGTTCTGCATCGAGAAGGAGACGATCCCGCCCTTGTGCTTGGCCCGCCCGTAGATGCGCAGGGAATTGATGCGGCCGAGCCGCTCATGCGCATAGTCGAGCAGATCCCGCTCATGCGCATGAATCCGCTCGCGGCCGATCTCGCGCATGTAGTCGAGCGCGGCGCCGAGTCCAATGGCCTGAACGATCGGCGGCGTGCCGGCCTCGAAGCGATGCGGCGGGCCGAGATAGGTGACCTCGTCCTCGGTCACCACATTGATCATCTCGCCGCCGCCATTGAAGGGGGGCAGCTCGGCGAGAAGGTCGCGCTTGCCGTAGAGCACGCCGATGCCGGTCGGCCCGTAGACCTTGTGGCCGGTGAAGACGTAGAAATCGGCGTCGAGGTCGCGCACGTCGACGTCGAGATGCACCGCCCCCTGCGAGCCGTCGACCAGCACCGGAATGCCGCGCGCATGGGCGGCCGCAATGATCTCCTTCATCGGCATGATCGTACCGAGCACGTTCGACATATGGGTGATGGCGACGATTTTCGTACGCGAGGTCAACGCCTTCTCGAAGTCGTCGAGCGAGAAATTGCCTTCGTCGTCGACCCCGACCCATTTCAGCACCGCGCCCTTACGCTCTCTGTGGAAATGCCAGGGTACGATGTTGGAATGATGCTCCATGATCGACAGCACGATCTCGTCGCCTTCCCCGATGTGGGCCAGGCCGAAGGAGGCGGCGACGAGGTTGATCGCCTCCGTCGCCGACCGGGTGAAAACGATCTCGTCGGTCGAGCCGGCGTTCAGGAAACCTCGGACCTTTTCGCGTGCCGCCTCATAGGCCTCGGTGGCAGCATTGGCGAGATAGTGCAGGCCGCGATGCACGTTGGCATATTCGGTCTCGTAGGCGATCGTCAGCCGGTCGATGACCGCCGCCGGCTTCTGGGCCGAGGCGGCGTTGTCGAGATAGACGAGTTGCTTGCCGTAAGGCCTGACGCTGAGCGCCGGAAAATCCGCCCGGATCCGGTCGATGTCATAGGTCGGCTGATCGAGCATGGATCTCACGTCCCGCGTTGGCGCAGCCACTGCGCGATGCGGCCGGCGAATTCGGCGCGCAACGCTTCATCGGTCAGCTCGTCGAGCGCCTCCTCGGCAAAGGCTTCGAGCAGCATGGCCTCGGCCTCGGCCCGCGGGATGCCGCGCGCCCGGAGATAGAACAGCTGGGTCTCGTCGAGCGCACCCACCGTCGCGCCATGGCCGCAGACGACATCGTCAGCGAAGATCTCGAGTTCCGGCTTGTTGTGCATGGTGGCGCCCTCATTGAGGAACACCGCCTTCGACAGCATCTTGCCGTCGGTCTTCTGCGCGCCAGGCCTTACGACCACCTTGCCCTGGTAGATTCCGGTCGCCTCGCCGTCGAGCACGTGCTTGTAGAGCTCGCGGCTCTCGCAATGGGGCGCCGTATGGGTGACGATCAGCGTCGTATCGGCATGGGCGCGCCCGTCGAGCAGGCTCGATCCATTGAAATGCGCCTTGGCGTGCGGTCCGGCGAAATCGAGATAGGACTGTCGCCGCGTCGTGCCCCGCGTGGCGAGAAGCGTCGTGCTGGTGAACGTCGTCCGCGCGCCGAGCCGCGTCAGCGTCGAACCGATATGCAGCGCCTCTTCGCCGAGCCCGTCGAGGCGGGCGACATGCTGCAACTCGGCGCCGTCGGCGAGCGTCATTACCAGGACGTGGTTGCCCTGGCTGCGCGTCGGCTGCAGGGCCGCATGGCGTTCGACGATCGTCACCGTAGCGTTATTGCCGACCTCGACCGTGCTGCGGCTGTAGAGCGCAACCGGCGTGCGGCCGGACATCAGCGACAGGATTTCGACAGGGACGACGACCTTGGTATCGGCGGCAACGACGATCGCCGCGCCGCCTTGCAGGAACGCCGCATTGAGCGACACGACGGACTCGGCCTGTCCTAACGCCGCAGCCGCCGCGAGGTCGGCAGATATCGGTCCAGCCTCCAGAATGGACCGGACCGTCACGCCGACGGGAAGCGCCGTCATATCGGAGAGATCGGCCGCGAGATGGCCGTCGAGCAGCACGATACGCGCCGCAACCCCGTCTGGCAGCGTCGCCAGATGGGCCTTGGCTTCGGCCAGGATCGCGGCCTCGGGCGGCGGCGCGGGCGGCAGCACCTCGCGCATGACCCCGCGCAGGTCGGTATAATGCCAAGCCTCGATGCGGCGATGCGGCAGCCCGGCGGCCGAAAAAGCCGCATAGGCATCCTGTCGCGCCGCATCGGTCGCGCCGAGGGCGCGGAACTGGTCGCCCAGAGTCTTCTCGGCGGAGGTCGGGAAAGCCACGACGGCATTCATTCCAAGGTCCTCAGGCCGCATCCGCGACATAGTCGCGATAGCCGTTCTTTTCCAGTTCGAGCGCCAGTGACGCGTCGCCCGTCTTCACGATCCGTCCCTTGGACATGACGTGGACGACGTCCGGTTTGATGTAGTCGAGCAGGCGCTGGTAATGGGTGATGACCAGGAAGCCGCGGTCCTCGGCGCGCAAGGCGTTGACGCCGGCGGCCACGATGCGCAGGGCGTCGATGTCGAGGCCGGAATCCGTCTCGTCGAGGAGGCCGTAGCGCGGCCCGAGCAGCGCCATCTGCAGGATTTCCATGCGCTTCTTCTCGCCGCCCGAGAAGCCGACGTTGAGCGGGCGCTTCAGCATGTCGGGGTCGACTTCGAGCTTGGCCGCGGCCTCGCGCACGCGCCGCATGAAATCGGGCGTCGAGAATTCCGCCTCGCCGCGCGCCTTGCGCTGGGCGTTCAGCGAGGCTTTGAGGAAGGTCATGGTCGCGACGCCCGGAATCTCGACCGGATACTGGAAGGCCAGGAACAAACCTTTGGTGGCGCGCTCCTCGGGATTCATCGCGAGCACGTTCTCGCCGTCGAGCAGCACCTCACCGTCGGTGACCTCGTAATCCGCACGGCCGGCGATCACATAGGAGAGCGTCGACTTGCCCGAGCCGTTGGGCCCCATGATGGCCGCGACCTCGCCCGGCTTCACGACGAGGTCGAGCCCGCGCAGGATCTTCTGACCATCGACCTCGACGTGAAGGTTCTTGACTTCCAGCATTACAAAATCCGCTTCAAAATTCCGGTGTCCTGTTGGAACCGCACGACTGGTCGATGGGCTTAGCGAGGACTTCCCCTCATCCGCCCGCTTCGCGGGCACCTTCTCCCGCAAGGGGAGAAGGACGTGCCTCGTCTTGTGAGACTAGCGCCCTTCGCCCCGCGTGCGGAGAGAAGGTGGCGCGCAGCGCCAGATGAGGGGTCCCTTACGGCATATCACCCCACGCTGCCCTCGAGCGAGATGGCGATGAGCTTTTGCGCCTCGACCGCGAATTCCATCGGCAGCTGCTGGAGCACGTCGCGCACGAAGCCGTTGACGATGAGCGCCGTCGCCTCCTCGCCCGAGAGGCCGCGCTGCCGGCAGTAGAACAGCTGGTCCTCGGAGATCTTCGAGGTCGTCGCCTCGTGCTCGAACACGGCGCTCGCCGTCTTGGCCTCGATATAGGGAATCGTATGGGCGCCGCAACGTTCGCCGATCAGCAGCGAATCGCAATTGGTGAAATTGCGAGCGTTCTTGGCCTTGCGGTGCGCCGAGACGAGGCCCCGGTAGGTGTTGTCGGAACGGCCGGCCGCGATCCCCTTCGAGATGATGCGGCTCGTCGTGTCGCGGCCGAGATGGATCATCTTGGTGCCGCTGTCGACCTGCTGCCGACCGTTGGAGATGGCGATCGAATAGAACTCGCCGCGCGACCGGTCGCCACGTAGGATGCAGGATGGATATTTCCAGGTGATGGCGGAGCCCGTCTCGACCTGCGTCCAGGAGATCTTGGAACGGTCGCCACGGCAGTCGCCGCGCTTGGTGACGAAGTTGTAGATGCCGCCCTTGCCTTCGCTGTCGCCGGGATACCAGTTCTGCACCGTCGAATATTTGATCTCGGCATCGTCCAGCGCGATGAGTTCGACCACCGCGGCATGCAACTGATTCTCGTCGCGCATCGGCGCGGTGCAGCCTTCGAGGTAGCTCACATAGGCGCCCTTGTCGGCGATGATCAGCGTACGCTCGAACTGCCCCGTGTTGCGCTCGTTGATGCGGAAATAGGTGGAGAGCTCCATCGGGCAGCGCACGCCCGGCGGGATATAGACGAAGGACCCGTCCGAGAAGACGGCCGAGTTCAGCGTCGCGTAGAAATTGTCGGTGATCGGCACGACCGAGCCGAGGTATTTCCTGACCAGCTCCGGATGCGTCTGGACCGCCTCCGAGATCGGGCAGAAGATCACGCCCGACTTCGCGAGTTCGGCTTTGAAGGTGGTGGCGACGGAGACGCTGTCGAAGACCGCGTCGACCGCGACGCGCGACGAGGGCTCGACGCCGGCCAGGACCTCCTGCTCGCGCAAGGGGATGCCGAGCTTCTCGTAAGTGCGCAGCAATTCGGGATCGACATCGGCCAGCGACGTCGGGCCGGGCGTGCTCTTGGGCGCGGAATAATAGTGCAGGTCCTGGAAATCGATCGGTGGATAGTCGACCCGCGCCCAGTCGGGCTCGCGCATCGTTCGCCAGCGGCGAAGCGCATCGAGCCGCCAGTCGGTCAGCCATTCGGGCTCGCTCTTGCGGCCGGAAATGAAACGGACGGTCTCCTCCGACAGACCCTTGGCGGCCTTATCGGATTCAATCTCGGTGACGAAGCCGTACTTGTATTCGCCGACGTCTATCGCCTTGACGCGATCGACGGTTTCCTGAACAGCCGCCATGTCCCAACTCCGCTCCGGCACGCACCTTGCGCGCCCCGAACATCTTCACGAGGGCTCACGCTCGAGCCCGCTGCCTTGATCTCATGCCGCCGACCGCAACGGCCGCTTTGCGAGCCGCGCCAGGGCCGGACCGAGCACCGCGATGATCGCATCCACATCGGCGTCGGCCGATCGCCAACCGAAGCTGACGCGGATCGCTCCCTCCCTTAGATCGGGTTCGATCCCCATGGCTTCAAGCACATGAGAGCGCCCCACCTTGCCCGACGAGCAGGCCGCGCCGGAGGAGACCGCGATGCCGCCGAGATCGAGCAGCATCATCAGCCGCTCGGCCTCGATTCCCGGCACAGCGAAAGCGCTCGTATTGGGTAGACGCGCGACGGCCTCACCGAAGATTTGCACAGTCGCGAGCGACCTCAGCGCGGTCTCGAACCTGTCGCGCAGCCGAGCGAGGCGCGCCGCGTCATCCGCCACGGCCGCGATCCTGGCGGCGACACCGAAGGCCGCAATCGCCGGCCCGTTTTCGGTGCCGGCCCGCAGGCCGCGCTCCTGGGCGCCGCCCCGCACCAAAGGGATCAAGGCGAGACCGTCCCGCAGCACCACGACCGCGCCGGCGCCCGGAAGGCCACCGAGCTTGTGGCCGGAGAGCAGCACGACATCGGCGCCGAGCGCCCGGCAATCGATCCGCCCCGCGGCCTGGACCGCATCGCTGACCACGACCCCACCCGCAGCATGGACAAGGGCGGCCGCCTCGGCGACGGGCTGGATGACGCCGGTCTCGTTATTGGCGGCCTGCAGGGCCAGGACGGCCGGTCCGCCCGAGCGGAGCATGATGTCGAGGCGGCCGAGATCGACGAGTCCGTCCGATGTCACCGGCACGGTTTCGACAGTCCCAGCCGCAAATCTATGGCCCCTCGACACCGCGACATGTTCGGTGGCCCCGAGCAGCAGGCGCTCGATGCGCACGCCGTCCGACGTGGTCATCGGCGCCAGGGCGATATTGGCAGCTTCGGTCCCGCCGGAGGTGAAGGTTACGCCCTCAGCCCGGACCGCGCCGACGAGATCGGCGACGTCGCTGCGCGCCGTCTCCAGCGCGGCACGGGCCGCACGTCCTTCGGCATGGACGGAGGACGGATTGCCAACCTGCCCGGCCAACTCGGCGAACACGGTGAGCGCCTCGGGCCTAACGGGAGCCGTCGCGTTATAGTCGAGATAGATCCGTGGGCGTGCCATCGGCTCACTCAAAAGGCTTGCAACGCTGAGGGTCAGCCGTGCTAAGGGGCAGTCTTCCAATTCGAGCGTCCGCGCTCGACATGCGATGACCCTTCGACCCTGTTAGAATTATTCTAACAGGGTTACGGGCAGTCATCGCCCGAGTCAAGCGACCCTCCGCATGCGCGCCTCGGCGCGGGTTGCGAGCGCGACAGACCGGCTATGCGTGCGCGGGTCATCTCGAGGCGAAGACCGTCCCCGCTCGCTGGGCGGAGAGTGCCGAGACCGGAGTTCAAATGCCCGAAGTCATCTTCAACGGACCGGCTGGCCGCCTCGAAGGCCGGTTCCACGCCGCCAAGAAGCGGGGCGCCCCGATCGCCATCGTGCTGCATCCGCATCCGCAATTCGGCGGCACGATGAATAACCAGATCGTCTACAGCCTGTATTATGCCTTCGCCGAGCGTGGCTTCTCGGTACTGCGCTTCAACTTCCGCGGCGTCGGCCGCAGCCAGGGCAATTTCGACCACGGTGCGGGCGAGCTGTCGGACGCCGCTGCGGCCCTCGACTGGGCCCAGGCGGTCAGCCCTGAAGCGCGCGCCTGCTGGATCGCGGGCTTCTCCTTCGGCGCCTGGATCGGCATGCAGCTCCTGATGCGCCGCCCGGAGATCGAGGGATTCGTCTCGATCGCGCCGCCCGCCACGCTCTATGACTTCTCGTTCCTGGCGCCCTGTCCGTCCTCCGGCCTCTTCGTCCATGGTGACAAGGACCGCGTGGCGCCACTCAAGGAAGTGCAGACGCTGATCGAGAAGCTCAAGACCCAGAAGGGCATTCTGATCGAGCATGCGGTCGTGCCCAACGCCAACCACTTCTTCGAGAATTGCGTCGAGACGCTGGTCGGCGAGGTCGGCACCTATCTTGACCGGCGCCTCGACAACCCCGAGCGCAGCGTCATCGCCTCGAAAGGCAACAATTAGGCCGGAATTGCCGCCCGGGAGCGCAACACCCCGCCGGTCAGGGGTAATTTGACGCCGGTCGTCGTCGGGAAGGTCAGCGGCAACCCTTGGCGCGAGCGCACCGCCAGATAGGCGAAGGCCTGGGCCTCGATGGCATCGGCACTCCAGCCGAACGCGTCCGCATCCCGCACAGGGCAGGGCAGGCGCTCCCCGAGCTCACGCATCAGGGTCGGGTTGCGCGCCCCGCCGCCACAGACCACCACGATCTTCGGCACAGCGTCGGCTCGGGCGATGGTCAGCGCTATGCTCTGCGCGGTGAAGGCCGTCAGCGTCGCCGCGGCATCCTCGGTCGAGAGCGCCTCGACGGGGGCACGCGACCATGCGTTGCGGTCGAGCGACTTCGGCGCCGGCAAGGCAAAGAAGGGATGATCGAGGAGCCGTGCCAGCGCGGCTTCATCGATCGCGCCGCGGGCCGCCGTGGCGCCGTCGCGGTCGACCGCGACCCCGGTGCGCTCGCGCATCAGGTCGTCGATCAGCGCATTGCCGGGGCCGGTATCGCAGGCGATGGGGTCGGCATCGCCCTCCGGAAGGATGGTGATATTGGCCACGCCGCCGATGTTGAGCAGGACCGCCGGTCGCGCCAGCCCGGCCGACAGTGCCAGGGCCCGGTGGTAGACGGGCACGATCGGCGCCCCCTGCCCGCCCGCGGCGACATCGGCGACGCGCAGGTCGCTCACGACATCGATGCCGCAGCACCGTGCGAGTTCCTGCCCGTCGCCGATCTGGATCGTCAGGCCGCGCTCCGGGCGGTGCAGCACGGTCTGGCCATGAAAGCCGACGATCTCGATGGCGCCGCCCGCCGCGTCCTGGCGCGCCACGAAATCGCGCACCGCGTCGACGTGACGCCGTGTGACGAGCGCCTCGGCCGCCGCCAGGGCGGGAGGCCGGGCGTCCCGGTCGTCGAGACCGGCCGCCTCGGCCAGGGCACGGCGCAGGACGTCGCGGTCGGCCTCGTCATACGGCACGAAACCGGTCGGCCCGAAGGCGAGGCGGCCCTCCCCGTCCGTATCGAGCAGCGCGAGATCGATACCGTCCATCGACGTGCCGCTCATCAGCCCCAAGGCGCGCATCCCCAACTCCCTGCATCCGAACCGCCAAGGTTCGCCCATGTTGCGCGATGCGGCAAGAGCCCATAGGAGGACGGTACGGGAAACGGCCCGTCCGGCGGGCATGCGCGGGACCGGCCTCGCACAGCTTTCGAGTCACCTCCGATGTCCACGTCCTCCGCGCCGAGCTTCGCGGCCCGCTCCGATTTCCTCAACGTCCTCGCGGAGCGCGGCTACATCCACCAATGTTCGGACGCCGCGGGGGTCGACGAACGCGCGCGCGCCGGCGACCTCGTGGCCTATGTGGGCTACGATTGCACGGGGCCGTCGCTCCATGTCGGCCATCTCATGTCGATCATGATGCTGCATTGGCTGCAGGCGACCGGCGGCAAGCCGATCGTGCTGATGGGCGGCGGCACGACGCGCGTCGGCGACCCATCCGGCAAGGACGAATCGCGCCAGATCCTCACGCTCGGACAGATCGAAGCGAACAAGGACAGCCTGCGCCAGGTCTTCGGCCGGCTGATGCGCTTCGGCGACGCCGAGACCGAT
The DNA here is from genome assembly GCA_965277115.1 of Lichenihabitans sp. GTDB lineage: Bacteria > Pseudomonadota > Alphaproteobacteria > Rhizobiales > Beijerinckiaceae > Lichenihabitans. The sequence goes on from CBDIBY010000011.1 coordinate 698,702, forward strand.
GCCGTCATGGTCGACAATGCCGACTGGCTGACCAGGCTCAACTACATCGACTTCCTGCGCGATGTCGGCCGGCATTTCTCGGTCAACCGGATGCTATCGATGGACAGCGTGAAGCTGCGGATCGAGCGTGACCAGGAACTGTCGTTCCTGGAATTCAACTATATGTGCCTGCAATCCTTCGATTTCGTCGAGCTCAGCCGGCGCTACGGCTGCCGGCTGCAGATGGGCGGCTCGGACCAGTGGGGCAATATCGTCACCGGCGTCGATCTCGGCCGCCGCATGGGCACCCCCCAGCTCTATGCCCTCACCTGCCCGCTGATCACCACGGCCTCCGGCGCCAAGATGGGCAAGACGGCGGCGGGCGCGCACTGGCTCAAGGCGGAGATGAAATCGCCCTACGATTATTGGCAGTTCTGGCGCAACGCGGAGGATGCCGACGTCGGCCGCTTCCTGCGGCTGTTCACACTGCTTCCTCTCGATGAGATCGCGCGGCTGGAGCGGCTCGGCGGCACCGAGATCAACGAGGCCAAGGCGGTGCTGGCGAGCGAGGCGACCGCGCTCATGCATGGCCGCGAGGCGGCCGAAGCGGCCGCGGAGACCGCCCGCAAGACCTTCGTCGAAGGATCGCTCGCCGAGGACCTGCCGAGCGTGCGCGTGCCGCAGGCTGAGTTCGATAACGGCATCGGCGTGCTGAGCGCCTTCGTGCGGGCGGGCCTCGTCGCCTCGACCGGCGAGGCGCGGCGGCAGGTCAAAGGCAGAGGTCTCAAGCTCAACGACGCGACCGTGACGGACGAGCGCGCGACCCTGACGCACGCCGACCTTGTCGGCGGAGTGGCCAAGCTGTCGCTCGGCCGCAAGCGGCACGTTTTGCTCAGGCCCGAATAGCGGTTCGCTCCGGTGGCCTTACTGGCCCGGCAGGTCCAGCGGCAGAGGGAAGAACTGATCCGTCGGCTGCGCCGCTGGCGGGGATGATCCCGGACCCGGCGCGACGTCGCGCGGCTCGGGCAGGTTCTGCGCGGCATTGTCGAAGGCCCCGAAGATCTGGCGCAGGAAGCCAGGCGCCACGGCCGACAGCGGATTGATGGTCATCACCGGCTGGCTCGGCGACCCGGTGATGCGATAATTGATGCCGAACAGCCCCTCGTGCTTGCCCCCGCCGAGCAGCGGGCCGAACAGCGGCACCTGCGAGAACAGGTTGTTGAGGCCATAGAGCGGCACGAAGGTTCCGTGCAGGTTCACCTGATCGCGGCCGAGGTCGAGGCTGCCCTTGACGGTCGCCCCGACCGTCGGACCGAAAAGCGAGCCGTCCTGGACATTGACCTTGCTGCCCGCCTTGGTGAACTTGACCTCGAGTTTGGTGAAGGGGACCGCCGAAGGATCCAGCTTCTCCACGTCGCTCGAACGGCTCTGGTTCGCCAGGCTTTCGGTCGCGAGTCTCTTGATCGCCGGGTCTTCCTTCAGCGTGAAATCGCGGACCGTCGCAAAGCCGTCGACCTGGCCGCGCCCGAAGGCCAGGTTGGCATCGAGACGCCCCCCTGCCATGCGCTTGTAGAGATCCATGAAGGCGAGGCTGCTGCCGGCGTCCGAGGAGCGGATGACGAAGAGGGGGGCGCCGTCCTGCTTGACCGTTCCGACGCTGACCGGCTCGCGCCCGATCCTGCCAGTGAGCTGGAGGCTGCGGATCTGGCCGGCGTGGCGAGACATGCGCAGGTCGGCGTTGCTGATGGCCTGGCTGTTCTGCCCGGTCAGAAGACCGGCGTGAAGCTCGAGATCGATATCCTGCGAGGGGTCGTTTTTGGCGGGCGTCTCGTCCTTGGCGGGCGCACTGAGCCATTTGAGGAAGGGACGCGCGTCCACATTGGCGCCGCGGGCCACGAGCTTCAGCGTGCCGCCGCTCTGCGAGGCCTCGAGCTTGAGATCGTCACCCGGCGACAGCCTGACCTGCGACAGCTTCGCCAGCGTGAAATCGCCGTTCGAATCGAGCTCGGCCGAGCCACGCAGCGACGCGCCCCCACCTTCGAAAACGAGGTTGTCGAGCGATGTGCCGCCGCCCTCGCGCGGGTGCACGGTCAAGGTGGCCTTGGCGGGTTTGCCGGCCGGCTTGACGAAGCCTGGAACGAGACCCTCGATCGACGCCTTGGTGAGATCGAGATCGACGGTGGCCGGCCTCCTTTCCCCGTCCGCCAAGGACGAGGCGATATGTGCCGCAACCACGCCGTTGAGCTGCTTGAACGTCAGGCCGGCCCTGGCGCGCGCTGCATTGTCGAGCAGCAGGTTGAGCACGGCCTCCCCCGCCGCATTGCCGGCCGGCTTGCGCAGTTCGAAGGTCGCCGGGCCTCCGTAGATCTGTCCCGTACCCTTGGCGCGGACGCCGCTCCGGTCCGCCACGAGCTGCAACGTGCCGTCGGTCAGGCCGGCCTTGCCGATCAGCTTGTCGGCAGTGAAATTGTTGACCGTGGCATTGGCGGTGACCGCGACGTCGGGATTGACCCCGCCCTGAGCCTGGTTGGCCGGCGTGGGTTCGCCGAGCTTGAGCGCGATGCCGAGATGGGCATCCACCTGCCCCCGGACCGTGTTGGTGTCGAGCGGCATGCTGGCATAGGGCTTGATCGCGTCACGCCCCAGGATGTCGGCGACCGCATCCATCGATCCCGTGACATGGGCATCGATGAAGGCCGGAGTGGGCTTCGGATCGGTGTCGGGCGCCCGGAAGGTGCCGTCGGCCAGGGTCAGCCTGTGCCCCGTGGCGGTCTCCATCTCGCCGTGGCTCACGACGAAGGTGGACGTGTTGCCCGTGACGGTTCCCGCGCCGTCGATCGCGGTGATCGGCGGCAGGCCGTTGAGGACGTTGAGCGCGACGCCCGAGACGGCATAGTCGACATGCACGTGGTCGTCCTGCACCGAACGCTGGATGCGCATCAGCGCGAGATCCTTCTCGTTCAGGCTGACGACCGCCTTGCCGTTCTCGACGGTGCCGCCACGAAGGTTGGCGAGCAGCCACGCCCGGACCGGTGCCGCGATGAAGCTCGGCCACAGCCTAACCAGGACGTTGGCCGGCATGTGCTTGACCGACGAAGTGTTGTTGAGCTTGACGCTGCTGCCCTCGACACGCAGATCGCCCGACGATTCGAAGGCGACCTCCGGCCCTTCGACGTCGATCCGATCGATGAGCAGCTTGTGCTCACCGGACAACAGGCGGAAATTCATCCCGGCATGGGCGATTTTGACCGGCCTCTCGCCGGGGCGCTCGGTGCCGAAGACGCCCGAGGCCTGGGTATGAATGACCCAGGGATCGCCAGCCGTGCGCGGCAGGTCGGCCCTTCCGGTCATGACGAAGTCCGATTCCCCGGCCTTCAATTCGGTCGCGTCGATGGCGATCGCGCGGGCTTTGGGATCGAAGTGGAAGCCGCCGGTCATCGAATCGATGAGCAGCGGTTCGTGATCGGGATCGTCGAGCTTGAAATAGCCCGCGCCGAGCTCGAACCGGCCGATCGCCTGGTCGATGGCGCCGTCGGCCGCGATATGGACGCTGACCCTGGCGGAGAGCGGCATGTCGAAGTCGAAGCCGAGGTTGCGCAGCCCGCCGGCGAGGGTGATTTCATCAAGCGAGAGGTTGGCCAAATCGAGCGCCAGCGTCTTGGCGCCGTCGTCGCCGCGGGTCGCATTGGCCGTAATGGTCCAGCGTCCGGTGGGGCCGTCCGCCGAAACCTGCAGCTTGGCCGAGCCATCCTTCTCCTTCTCGAAGCTGAGCTCGGTGTGGTTGAATACCGTCGTCGTGCCGTGGGTCCGATCGTCGAGCACAAGACGCCCGGTCACGTTGACGTTGTCGAGGGTGCCGAGCGCCGCGTCGGGCGATGTCGTGGCATCGACGAGCGAGCGCAGCGTGGCGGCCAGCGCCCGCAAGGCGCCGTTGGTCGGCGAGGCCGGGCTTTCCCGGATCTCGGCGTTGACCGTAGCCGTCGCGGCCGGATCGGTCGGCGTGACGCCATCCCCCGGGGGCGTGGCGGCCGCCTGGCTTTCGAAGGCGTGGGCCAGCGGCACCGCGGCGGAGCCGGCCGAGACCGCCACTTCGCCGTCGGCCAGGATCAGGAGGCGCAGATCGACGTCATGGATCTCGAGCTGGCGCGGGCTGATCTTGCCCATCATCAGCCCGAGCGGATCGAGGGCGATCGCCGCATGGGGCGCCGAGACGACCGGCCGATTGCCGCGGTCGACGACGGACAGCCCGGTGATGGTCAGCGCCGGACCGTGGTCGGTCGCCTCGACCGCCGTCCCGCCGAGGTTGAAGGCATAGCCGTGGCCGACCCGTTCGTCGAGCGCCGCCTTGATCTGGGGCGCGAGATCGACCTCGATGGGGCCCTGCGACAGGCGGACGAAGAAGATGCCGCCGCCGATCAGCCCGAGGAAGACGATGCTGACCACGAAGGCCGAGGCCGCGAGGCAGGCACGCCTGATGCGCCCGCGACGCCGCGGTCGGCGAAGATACCGGAGTCCGGTTGACGGATGCCCTTCCGCGTAAGCCTCGAAGCCGTGGCCGTCATCGTGATGCGAAGGGTGGTCTGTGTCGGCCAAGCCGTCACGCTCCTCGTATTGACGGAGAGGCTGCTTCCAACCTTAGCTGTCGCATCGCGCCGACGCGGGCCGCCTCCGGAGCCTGCCATCGACGCCTAATGGGACAAAAGGAAGGCACCATGGCGGATCCTTTGCGGACCGGCGATACCGCGCCGGAGTTCGAGCTGCCCGGAGACGGTGGCCGTAGCGTGACGCTGGCCTCGCGCCGAGGCAAAAAGACCGTGCTCTATTTCTATCCCAAAGACGATACGAGCGGTTGTACGCGTGAGGCGATCGACTTCAACCGGTTGCGGTCGGCCTTCGGCGAAGCCGGCACGGACGTCGTCGGCGTATCCCCGGACAGCCCCAGGAGCCACGATGCCTTCAAGGCGAAGCACAAGCTCGATTTTCCCCTCGCATCCGATGAAGCAAAAACCGTGTGCGAAGCTTATGGCGTCTGGGTTGAAAAATCCATGTATGGCCGCAAGTACATGGGCGTCGAGCGGACCACCTTGCTGATCGGACCGGATGGGCGCATCGCTCGGACCTGGAGCAAGGTGAAAGTCCCGGGTCACGCCGAGGAGGTTCTCAAGGCGGCGCAGGCCCTCTGACGCCGCATTGAGGAAGCCTTAACCTTAATGACTTGTAGTTTGTCCCGAGATGCATCCGGCCTCGACGGCGGCGCATCAAGGGCCACCCGATGTCTGTGCCGAACTCGACGTATCATGCGCCGCTGCCGCGGTCGTTCTATTTCCTGACGGTTTCACGCGGCAGCCGGACGCGGACCGTCGCGGTCCGGGTCGCACTGGCGCGCACCGCCGTCGTCCTCTCGACGAGCTTCGGACTCCTCGGGCTCGGCGCCATCCTCTGCCTTCTGTTCCACGACGATCTCGTGGCGTCGCTGATGGCCCGGCAAAGCCAGATGCAGTATGCCTACGAGGATCGGATCGACGCCTTGCGGAGCGAGCTGCAGCAGCAGACGACGCGGCAGGTCCGGGACCAGGCTGCCGTCGAGACGAGGCTGCATGATCTGATTTCGCGCGCCTCCGAGCTCGAAGGCCGCAATGCGTTGCTGGCCAGCCTGGCGCCGCGCTCGCTTGCGCCTCCAGCGCCCCAGACGGCCCGCCAGGCTCTGTCAGACCCGTCGATACCCGGTACCCGCGCTTCCCTGCCCAGCGCCGTGCTCGGGCCGCGGCAGGCCGGCTTGCCGCCGGGGCTGATCGGCTTCGCACCCCTGCCCCTTGCGTCCGACAGTCTGCCGCTCCCGCCGAAACCGCACCCTGAGGCGGAGTTCGACAGCCCGCCTCCCGCAGCCATCGGGCCCGCCGGTCGGGTCTCGACGATCGAACCGGGGCACACCTCCCTGCCCCGTCAACTCGCGATGGTGACCGATACGCTCGATGGTATCGAGCAGGCGCAGGTCGGCACCCTGATGCGGATGGGCTCGGCGGCGCGCCAGGAGACGGCCAGGCTCGGCGCGATCCTCGACGACGTCGGCCTGACGCCTGAGCGGTTCCGGCGCGTCGCCCCGGCGACGACCGACATGGGCGGACCCTTCGTGCCCCTGCCGGACACGGGCAACGGCGCCTTCGAGACGGCCATGGCGAAGGTTCAGTCCTCGCTCCTGGCGGCGGCCCATCTGCGCCACGCGGTGGCCCAGGTGCCGCTTGTGAGCCCGGTCGGCGGATCGATCGAGGTCACCTCCCCGTTCGGCGCCCGGATCGATCCTTTCCTGGGGCGCCCCGCCCTTCATACCGGCGTCGACCTTCGCGAGCATTTCGGCGTCGGCGCCAAGGCTACGGCGGCCGGCCGGGTGACTTTCGCGGGGCCGCTCGGCGGCTACGGCAACATGGTCGAGGTCGACCACGGCAACGGCCTGACCTCCCGCTACGCGCATCTCGAAGCGATCCTGGTTGCCGTGGGGCAGAGCGTGGCGCGCGGAGAGGTGGTCGGCGAGGTCGGCGCGACGGGGCGTGCCACCGGCCCGCATCTCCACTACGAGGTCCGCATCGACGGAGAACCGGTTGATCCGATGCGCTTCATCGCCTGGAACGGCAGGATCGCGGCCCTGACCGCACAATAATGACACACCCTCCGGCATTCATCGGCCGATGCGACCGGAGCCTTGACGGCAAGGGAACATTGATCCTGCCTGGACATTGCGGCCCCGGGCGTCCGGGCTGAAGCCAAGCTTCGGCTCAGAGCGTCATGTTTCGTCCACCGGGACGAGGGGCCGGGCAGGGGATAGAGAATGAGCGTAAAGCGTGGGTCCGTCGTCTGTGCCTCGGCCCTGATCCTCGGCCTCGGACTGTCCGGTTGCGCCTCGACCGATCCGCGGGTGCAGTATACGAGCGAGGAGTCGGTCTCAGCCGAGATCCCCGGCATGAGCAACGTCCGCTTCTATGCGGATGGTCCGCCCGCCGTCTTCGATCGTTTCCGCCGCGACGTCTCCACCGCCGCCGCGGCACGGCACGAGGCCGTGAGCTTTCTGGCATTGTCGAGCGGCGGGTCGGACGGCGCCTACGGGGCGGGTTTTCTCAAGGGCCTGTCGGAGAGCCACCAGCGACCGCAGTTCACCATCGTATCGGGCGTCAGCACCGGCGCCCTGATGGCGCCCTTCGCCTTTCTGGGGCCGGCCTACGACGGAACGCTCGAAGACCTCTACACGAGCGGCTATGCGGCGAGTCTGGTCAAGGACGTCAGCGTGCTGAACGGCCTGTTGGGCAATGCGCTCGTCGACAGCGACCGCCTGGGTCACCTGATCGCCCGCTATGTCACCCCGGAGATCATGGCGGCGGTGGCGGCCGAGCACCGGAAGGGCCGGCGGCTCATCATCGTCACCACTAATCTCGACGCGCAGCGCTCGGTGATCTGGGACATGGGTGCCATCGCGACCTCGGGTTCACCCAATGCGCTGTCGCTGTTCCGCCAGGTCCTGGCGGCCTCGGCCTCGATCCCGGCGCTGTTCCCGCCACGCCTGATCAAGGTCGAAGCCGGAGGCCACGCCTTCCAGGAAATGCATGTCGACGGTGCCACGCTGCGGCAGATCTATGTTGCGCCCGACGCAATCATCTTCGATCCCAGCCGCGGCAAGGACGGCGGTGAGTTCAAGGATCTCTACATCCTGGTCAACAACAAGATCAACCCGTCCTTCCAAGTGATTGACAATAACACCGTCTCGGTCGCGGCGCGAGCTCTCTCGACCATCCTCAAGCGGGAGGGCCGCAACAACGTGCTGAGCTCCTATGCCTACGCGGTCTCGCACGGCATCGGCTATCACCTGAGCTATATCGGCGCCGACGTGCCGGACGTGCCCTCGGGCGATGCGAAGGCGCAGTTCAACACGACCTATATGCGTGACGTCTTCGCGCGCGGGCTGGCGCAGGGCCGCATGCCCTCGCCCTGGGTCGGCCGGCCGCCGCTGGCGCAGGACCCGGGCGCCCCAGCGCTCACGGCGGCGCGCTGATTGGCCGTCGTGCGGGACGCAGGCGCGCTGGTATCGCTCGCGACGCGGCCGGTCTTGTTCGCGCTTGCACGCGTACTGGGCGAAGCTGGCCCGCAGACGTGCCGAGGAGCACGCTCGTCGCACGCGCCTTCCAGGCGAAGCACGCCGATGACTCGCATCGCGCCCGGTTGCGAGTCGAGGTCGGGCGACTTCGCGTGGAGCTTCGGACGCTGGCGGACCTGCCTCGTCGTGGCGCAAATCGAGCGCGATGACGTAGCGCATTGAAGGCAGTTCTCCGTCCATCGCCGAAATCGAACCGGGACGCTACCGCGCACTGACGGCGCGCGCCTCTCGACTTCGCGACGACGGCAGGGCGCCGAGGCCGGCGAACCGGGCTGCGCTCCCGAGCGCCTCCTCTATACGCAAGACCTCGTTCCACTTGGCCATACGTTCGGAGCGGGCGAAGGAGCCGACCTTGAGCTGGCCGGCGTTCCAGCCGACCGCCAGATGGGCGATCGCCACATCCTCGGTCTCGCCCGAGCGCGCCGAGACGATCGTGCCGAATCCGGCCGCGCGCCCGGCTGCGAAGGCGGCCTGCGCTTCCGTCACGGTGCCGGCCTGGTTGACCTTGACGAGCACGGCATTGGCCGCGCGGCCCGCCGCGGCCTGCTTCACACGGTCGGCATCGGTCACCAGGAGGTCATCGCCGATCACCTGGATGCGCTCCCCCACCGCCGCCGTGAACCGGGTGAAGCCCTCGGAATCGTCTTCCGCGAAAGGATCCTCGATCGAGAGGATCGGATAGCGATCACACCAGGCGACGAGCATCTCGCCGAGACCGTCGCGATCGAGTTCGCGTCCGTCGAGCGCCAGACGATAGCGCCCGTCACAGCCGAACTCCGAGGCGGCGACGTCGAGCGAAATGGCGACCTCTCCGCCCGGCGTGAACCCGGCTCGCTCGATGGCCAGCATGAGGGTGTCCAAGGCCTCCTCGTTCGAGGCGAAGGCCGGCCACCAGCCACCTTCGTCGGCGACGCCCTGCAGTAATCCTCGCTCCGCCATCACCTGCCCCGCCGCCCGATAGACTTCGGCTGTCACCTCCAGCGCCTCGACAAAGGTTTCCGCCCGCGGCGCCATTACCATGAAATCCTGGATGTCGGTGCGGCGGCCCGCATGGGCGCCCCCGCCGAAGATCTGGATCTCCGGCAGCGGGATCGTGACCTCGCCATCGCCGGCAAGATGACGCCATAGCGGCAGGCCACGGCTCGCCGCCGCCGCCTGCAGGACCGCGAGCGACACGGCGACAAGGGCGTTGCCGCCAAGCCGGCTCTTGGTCGGCGTGCCGTCGAGTCGGACGAGGCGGGCATCGATCGCCGCCTGATCGAACGGGTTCTGGCCCTCGAGAGCTGCCGCGATCTCGCCACGCACCGCCGCGACGGCGCGCTGCACATCGAAGCCGCCGAAGCGGGCGCCGCCGTCGCGAAGGTCGACCGCCTCGCGCGTGCCGCGGGAGGCCCCGGCGGGCGCAATGCCGCGCCCGACGCTGCCGTCGCTCAGCGTCACTTCGGCCTCGACGGTCGGCCGGCCGCGAGAATCCCAGATGCGCCGTGCATGGACACGGGAGATGATGGGCTCGGTCATGGCGACTGTCTCCAGGCCTCGACGATCGCAGCGAGGCCAAGCGGCGGTTCGGCGACGAGCGGCATGGCGCAGCGGCGCACGGCCTCCCGCTCGTCGTCGTGGACCAGATACTCGACCGGCGACTTGCCGTCGATCCGGGCCAGGAACAGCGCCGGCAGCAGGGCGGCGGCGCGGCGCTCCAGTGCCTCCGGCGCTTCCCAGGACACGATGCCGAGATAGGCTCGGGCCAGAGCCTCGAAGGCGGCCAGATATCCGGCACGCGCCGCGCCGCGCCGGGCACCCTTCAGCAGCAGGTGATTGAGACAGAAGGCGAGGTCGAAGGCCGGGTCGCCGTAAGTCGCACATTCCGCATCGAGGAAAACCGGTCCGCCGGGTCCGACGAGGATGTTCTTGGGACTGACGTCGCCGTGCACCAGCGCCAAACGCGTCTTTGCCGTTACCGACGCAAGATGCTCGAAGCGCGCCGCCAGCGCCGGATGTGCGCGTCCCGTCGCCCGCAGGTAGGGATCGAGGCGGATGTGGTCGAAGGTCTCGTGGTTTGCGAAGGCCGAAGCGATGGCCAGGTCCCCGGCACTGCGGGCATGGATCGCGCCGAGGCTGCGGCCGACGAGGTCGGCGAAACCTGGATCGATCCGCCCGGCCATCAGCTCCGCCTTCCACACCGGATGGTTCTCGGGAGGAAGATAGGTCATCGCGAAGAGGCCGGCCGCAGCATCCTCCGCGAGCACGACGGGCGCGACGCCCGGTTGCCATGCGCCGGCGACACGCATCCAGGCGGCCTCCGCACCATTGCGGGCCACGGGCGCCTCCCAATGGGCTGCGACCTTCAGCCGGGCCAGCGCACGCTTGACGCAGAAGCGTCGCCCCGCGGTCTCCACCAAGTGGATGTCGGACGAGACGCCCCCCGTCAGCGGGCTGATCGAGACGGACTCGTCAGCTGCAACCAGCCCGAGATCGCGAAGCCGTCCGACGAGATCTTCATGGTCCGCCGCGGGCGCCTCTCCCGTCGGGCTCCGCATCGCGGATATGGTTCCTCTAAACGCTGCCGCGCGAGGCGAGCTGCGACGTGAAAGCGAGGCGAGGCTTGGCGATCTCGTTCGCTCGATAGTCCCGGCCGAAGGCGAACTGGCCGAGGATGATCAGATCCTCGGCGAGACCCGTGACGGACCGCCACGCCCCACGCACCGGATCGGCGGGCGAGGGCGGCAATGCGGCTCGCGCCGTGCCGTCATGCCCCTTGCGTCTCGCGGCGCCGCTGCTTTGGCTGGCGTGCATCATCGTCCTCATCGTCTTTCTTCTGCGACCCCGCCGGTCCCACCGAGCGCGCCGCCCAACGCCAACAACCTTACCCGAACATTACGCCCCGCCGGGCCTCCAACTGAGGCGGAATTGGATCGGTTCCGGGGCAAATATTTCCCAACCTTTCAGAAACCGGCGTCGCCGCTTCATGCGTGATGAAGATCCTCCTACGAGGTTAACCGGAGCTTACGTCTCGATGTGGCCGGATCCCGCGACAATTGGCCGAGCTCGCGTGGCACAGTACGGGCTGGCAAATGCAATCGCGCCTCAACAGGTTTAAGCATGAACGCCATGCCATCCTCCGCGAGGCCCGAACCTTCGATGACCGATCCCGAACAGAACCGCTTCTCGGCCCGCGCCGCGCGCTATGCCCGCGTCGGCGCCAACATGGGTGGGGTGGCGGCCCGGATGGCGGGCTCGCGCCTTCTCGGCCAGGATGGGGAAGCCGCCAATGCGGCGGCGCTCACCCGGGCGCTCGGCGGTCTAAAGGGGCCGCTGATGAAGGTCGCACAACTTCTCTCGACGATTCCCGACGCTCTGCCGGCGAATTACGCAGAGGCACTGTCCAAGCTGCAGAATGAGGCTCCGCCGATGGGGGCGGGCTTCGTCAACCGCCGCATGATGGCGGAGCTCGGGCCGGGCTGGCGCGAGAAATTCGGCGGCTTCGATCTCAAGCCGGCGGCGGCCGCCTCGCTCGGCCAAGTGCATCGCGCCGCGACGCGCGAGGGCGCCCCCCTTGCCTGCAAGCTGCAATATCCGGACATGGCCTCGGCCGTCGAGGCGGATCTCGCGCAGCTCGACATGCTCTTCGCGCTTCATCGGCGGATGAGTCCGGCGCTCGACGGTCGCGATGCGATCAAGGAGATCGGCGCCCGCGTCCGCGAGGAGCTCGACTACGAGCGCGAGGCGCGTCATGCCCGGCTCTATGCCCTGATGCTGCGCGACGTCGACGAGGTGCGGGTCCCCGATGTGCACGAGGCGCTCTCGACCGACCGGCTCCTGACCATGGCCTGGCTCGACGGCGGAAGGCTCCTGGACTTCAAGGAGGCGCCGCTCGCCACGCGCAACCTGATCGCCACCGCAATGTTCAAGGCCTGGTGGTTGCCCTTCAGCCGCTTCGGCGTGATTCACGGCGACCCGCACCTCGGCAATTACACGGTGCGCCAAGCGCACGGCGAGGTGGCAGGCATCAACCTGCTCGATTACGGCTGCGTCCGCATCTTCCCGCCCGCCTTCGTCGGCGGCGTCGTCGATCTTTACGAAGGCCTGCGCGGCGACGACCGGGCGCGCATCGTCCATGCCTACGAGACCTGGGGCTTCCGCAGCCTAAGCAAGGCCTTGATCGACACGCTCAATATCTGGGCGCGGTTCATCTACGGGCCGATTCTCGACGACCGGGTGCGCACGGTCGCGAACGGAATCGAGCCCGGCAAATACGGCCGCAGGGAAGCCTTCCAGGTGCATAGCGCGTTGAAAAAACTCGGGCCGGTCAAGGTGCCGCGGGAGTTCGTCTTCATGGACCGCGCCGCGATCGGGCTCGGCGCGGTATTCCTGCATCTGCGGGCCGAGCTCAACTTCTTCCGGCTGTTCAACGAAGCGATCGCCGGTTTCGCCGTGACCACGCTGGCGGAGCGGCAGGGCAGCGCGTTGAGGGAGGTCGGACTGAAGGCGTGATGCCGCCCGGACTCACGGGTCGTTCATCTGGGCCTGCTATGGTGAAGACCACGATGGCCGGCCCGAGAGCCCACGGAGATCCTTTGTGTGCCGAGCTTGTTCAGGTTCCTCCTGGTCGCGGCGGTGCTCGCCGGCCTCATCTATCTCGCCATGCTGGCCCTCGTGACCTTCGTGCAGGTCACACCCCGGCCGATGGAGCAGGAGATCCCCTCGACGAGGCTGAATAAGTGACGCCAAGCCCGGGCAGACTGGCGGACCTGTTCCTCGACATGATCGCGGCCGAACGCGGCGCGGCGAAGAACACGCTCGATGCGTACCGCCGCGACCTCGACGACTATCTCGGCTTTCTCGGCCGCCATCAGGCGCATCCGCTCACGGTCGACACGGCGTTGGCGCGGCTTTTCCTGGCCGATCTCGAGGCGCGAGGCCTCAAGGCCTCGTCGAGCGCCCGGCGCCTGTCCGCCCTGCGACAGTTCCACAAGTTCCTCTTCGCCGAGGGGCACCGGGGAGACGACCCGACAGTCGTGCTCGAAGGCCCGCGTCGGGGACGTCCCCTGCCGAAGACGATGGGGGTCGCGGAAGTGGAGGCGCTGCTCGGGGCATCCCGCGACGGGCTCGACGATCCGGAGCGCCCGTGGGTCGAGCGCCTGCGCACGGCGCGCATGCTCTGCCTCGTGGAACTGCTTTATGCCACAGGCCTGCGCGTGTCCGAGCTTGTCGCCCTGCCTCGCAGCGCCGCACGGGCCGCCGCCGGGCGGATCGACATGCTGACCGTAAGGGGCAAAGGCGGCCGGGAGCGGCTGGTGCCGCTCTCGGACCCCGCCAAGGCCACCATCGGGCTCTATCGGTCCGTCGCGGCGGCGGGGCCGCGAGCCAAACTCTACGAGACGAGCCCCTGGCTGTTCCCGGCCGACAGCGAGAGCGGCCATTTGACCCGCCAGGCCTTCGCCCGCGACCTGAAGCTCGTGGCCGCGGCCGCGGGACTGGAGACGGCGCGCATTAGCCCGCACGTACTGCGCCACGCCTTCGCCAGCCATCTGCTGCAGAATGGCGCCGACCTGCGCATCGTGCAGGAACTACTGGGACATGCCGACATCTCGACGACGCAGATCTACACCCACGTGCTCGACGAGCGCATGAAGGCCATGGTGCGCGACCTGCATCCGCTGAATGAGCCGGTGTCCGGCTCGTAGCCGTCTTACGACGCCCAGTTCTTCTGGAAGTCGCCATAGAGCGTCAGGCCGCCGCAGGCGTAGATCGTCTGGCCGGTGATGTAGCGCGCCTCGTCCGAGGCCAGGAAGGCGAAGACGGTGGCGATCTCCTCGGGTTCCGCGGCACGACCCATCGGGATGTGGCTTTCGACCGCCGCCCGGCTCGCGGCATCGCTGGTCCAGGCGGCATTCATGTCGGTCGCGACCGCTCCCGGTCCCACGGCGTTGACCCTTATGCCGCGGTCGGCGAATTCGAGCGCGAGCGTCCGCGTCAGGTTGCCAAGCCCCCCTTTCGCCACCGAATAGGCCGCGTAGCCCGGCTTCGGCACGCGCTCATGCACGCTCGTCGTATTGATGATCGTGCCGCCGCCCGGCCGCGCGGTGAAATGCCTGAGCGCGGCGCGCGAGCAGATGGCCGGACCGAGAAGGTCGACCGCCACGACATGGGCGAAATCCGCATCCGTAAACGCGTCGCCCGGCGTCGGGACCTGAAAGCCGGCATTGTTGACCAGGATATGGAGAGCGTCGTGCCCACCGAGGATCTCCACGAACATCGCCTCGACCGCCCGCGCGTCGCTGACGTCGGCCTCGACCGTGTGATGGGGTCTTGCGCCATGACCCTCCGCGTGGCTCGCCGCCTCGAGCATCCGCAGCGTCGCCGCCGCCATGGCCCCGTCGCGAACATGGTTGATGATGAGCGTCGCTCCCTCGCGAGCGAAGAGTTCGGCGACGGCACGGCCGATGCCGCGCGAGCCGCCGGTCACGAGCGCGACCTTGCCTTCGAGCCGATGGGCGTTCCTCATCATCGTGGCCGATCCTCGTTCAAGCGCGCGCTCACACGACATGCGCCGGCGCAAGAGCGCAGACCGTGGCCTCCTCGACCTCGATCTGCAGCGTCGCATGGCCGATCCCATAGTCGCTCCTGAGCGCGCCGCAAAGGCCCATCAGGAAACCGTCGCCCGGGTGGCCGCCGGGCATGACGAGATGCGCCGTCAGCGCCGTCTCGGTGGTGCTGATCGGCCAGATGTGCAGGTCGTGCACGCCCGCCACGCCGCGGGTTCCGGCAAGGTAGCGGCGCACCCGGTCCGGCTCGATGCCGGGCGGTACCGCATTGAGCGCCATGGTCGAGCTGTCGCGCAACAGCGTCCAGGTGCCCCAGACGATCACCGCGTTGATGACGAGGCTGACGGCGGGATCGAGCCACTCCCATCCGGTGAGCAAGATCACCAGCCCCGCCACCACGACGCCGACCGAGACCAGCGCATCGGCCAGCATATGGGCGAAGGCGCCGCGGATGTTGATGTCGCCCTTGCGGCCCGAGGCGAAGAGCCAGGCGCAGAGGCCGTTGATGGCGATGCCGATGGCTGCGACAATCATCACGATGCGGCCCGCCACGGGCTCCGGATGCGCAAGACGGCCGATCGCTTCCCAGCTCAGTCCGCCGATGACGACGAGCAGAAACACCGCGTTGAACAGCGCCGCCAGGATGGAGGTCGTACCGAAGCCATACGTGAAGCGCGAGGTCGGCGCCTGCCTGGCGAGCGTCGCCGCGCCCCAGGCCACGACGAGGCCGAGGACATCCGACAGGTTGTGGCCGGCGTCGGCCAGCAGCGCGACCGAGTGGCCGGCAAGGCCAAAGACCACCTCCGCGACCACGAAAGCCGCGTTGAGCCCGATGCCGATCAGGAAGGCACGGCCGAAGTCCGCCGGCGCATGGCCGTGGTCGTCGTGATGGTGGCCATGCGCATGATCGTGATGGTGGTGCTCGTTGGCCATCGCGTCCCCCTCCGCTCGAGCCGCTTTCCTAGCATGGGCCACTCCGCCGTCCCACCCTCGGACATGGACAAGCGCCCCGGCTTCCGCCATCACAGTCGCATCGGGGGACGGCGATGGATCGGTTGAAAATGATCGAGGGCGGCGGCCAGCCGCTCGATGTGGCAGCCCTGATGCGCCGCATGGGCGCCGAGGCGCGGGGCGCGCAGCGGGTGTTGCGCCACGCTTCCGCCACGACCCGTGATGCGGCACTCGTGGCGGCCGGCGAGGCGATGCGCCGCCGCGCGTCCGAGATTCTCGCGGCCAATGACCGGGACATGGCCGAGGCCGAGCATCGCGCCATCCCGGCCGCCGCGCTCGACCGGCTACGCCTCGATTCGTCTCGCATCGAGGCGATCGCCCAGAGCCTCGATGCGATCGCCGCCCTGCCCGACCCGGTTGGGCGTGTGCTGGCGCGATTCGAACGGCCGAACGGACTACTCATCGAGCGGGTCGCGACGCCGCTCGGGGTTGTCGGCATCATCTACGAGAGCCGGCCCAACGTCACCGCGGATGCCGGCGCGCTCTGCCTCAAGGCGGGCAATGCGGCGATCCTGCGCGGCGGCTCGGAGAGCTTCTTTTCTTCCGAGGCGCTGCACGGCTGCCTCGTCGAAGGGCTGCGGACGGCCGGCCTGCCGGAGGCCGCCATCGGCCGCGTGCCGACGCGCGACCGCGCCGCGGTCGGCGCCATGCTGGCCGGGCTCGACGGCGCGCTCGACGTCATCGTACCGCGTGGCGGCAAGACGCTGGTGGCCCGCGTGCAGGCGGAAGCGCGCGTACCGGTCTTCGCCCATCTCGAAGGCATCGTGCACGTCTATGTCGATCGCGCCGCCGACCCCGGCCGCGCCGAAGCGCTGCTGCTCAATTCCAAGCTCAGGCGCACCGGCACCTGCGGCGCGGCCGAGACGCTGCTGGTCGACGCAGCCGTGGCCGACACGATGCTGCCACGCCTCGTCAAAGCCCTTCTCGACGCCGGCTGCGCCGTGCGGGGCGATGTGCCGACGCAAGCCATCGATCCGCGCGTCGCGCCGGCGACCGACGAGGACTGGCGCGCCGAATATCTCGCGTCGGTGATCGCCTGCCGCGTGGTCGACGGGCTCGACGCGGCGATCGCCCATATCGAGCTTTACGGCTCGCATCATACCGACTGCATCGTGACGGAAGACGTGGCAGCCGCGGGGCGTTTTCTGGCGGAAGTCGATTCCGCCATCGTGCTGCACAATGCCTCGACGCAATTCGCGGACGGCGGCGAGTTCGGTTTCGGTGCCGAGATCGGCATCGCCACAGGGCGCATGCATGCCCGCGGACCCGTCGGCGTCGAGCAGCTGACCTCGTTCAAGTACCGGGTGCACGGATCGGGGCAGTTGCGTCCGTGACGGAGATCATGCTGGGATCGCCCTTGCGGGCGGTTCCACCCTGGGCGCCGGGCCTGCGCATCGGGCTCTTCGGCGGCAGTTTCAACCCGCCGCACGAGGGCCACAGGCTTGCGAGCCTCACCGCCCTGCGGCGCCTCGGGCTTGACCGGATCTGGTGGATCGTCACACCCGGCAATCCACTGAAGGCGACAGACGGCCTGCCGGATCTCGCCACGCGCATCGATGCGGTGCGTCGCGTGGCGGATCACCCCCGTATCGCAGTCACAGGGATCGAGGCCGCCATCGGCACGCGCTACACGGTCGAGACCGTGGCCTGGCTGATGCGGCGCTGCTCGGGCGTACACTTCGTCTGGATCATGGGGGCCGACAATCTCCAGCAATTACCGCGCTGGCGCCGCTGGCGCGATCTCGTCGACCTCGTGCCCATCGCCGCCATCGACCGTCCCGGCAGCACGCTGCGGGCACTGCACGGCAGTGCCGGTGCGATCCTCGGCCGTCGCCGGCTCCGGGAAGGGGAGGCGCGGCGCCTTACCGGCCGGGCGCCACCGGCCTTCGTCTATCTGCACGGGCCGCGTTCATTTGCGTCGTCGACGCAGTTGCGCGATGCCGGCCTGGGGCTCGCCGAGGCGAAAGGTTTCAGCGATCTTCGCGAGATCTAGAGCATGATCGGCTGTTGCCGATCTGCTCCAGCATTAAAAGAGCGAGCACGTTCATCGGTTTAGAATCGCGAAGCGATTCAACCTAAACCGATCGTGCTCTAGACCGATCGGTCGTTCGCGGATCTTGGCGGCAGGGGATGCGGGGCTCGATCCCGCGAGCTTTCGCGTGGCAAGCCGCTGCCGGTCAACTCCGTGCCGGAACAATTCATTGTGGCAGGTCGTAGCCTACCCGACTTCTTATTTGATCCCGCTCAAACCGAGCGGCACGAGAGGAGATCTATAATGGCTAAGGCTTCGGTTTTTATTGTCGCTGCATCCTGCTGCATGTTGATGGCCAGCGCCGCTTACGCTGCCGGCGCGGGTGCTGGTGGTGCAGGTGCCGGAGGCGCGGGCAGTGCCGGTGGCGCCGGCGGTGGCAATGATTCAGGTGGTGGCGCGTCCGGATCTCCGAGTTCGGGGGATGCGGCGGGCAAGGGCACGACCGGAACGAGCAGTCCTGCAACCGCGAACCAACCCGACACCGGTAGCGGGACCATGAAGAAGAAGGTGCCGCAAAGCAACTGATGGAGCCGACTGGCAGGCGCCGAACCGGGCCGGAACTTTAGTCCTGCCTGCGCGCTGTGGTCGGCGAAAACAGTTTTCGGGACGTGGCGAGAGAGACGGGACTCGAACCCGCGACCTCCGGCGTGACAGGCCGGCGCTCTAACCAACTGAGCTACTCCCCCGCAGTACGGCTACTAGTTCGCGGCCGCCCGTTCGGAGGAGTGCCGTGTACGTCAGCTCCCCTCTGGCGTCAAGCAGTCCGCTCCGCTTTGTCACCGCCGTCGCAAGACAAGCGAAACGTCGCAGGGTGGGGCCGCGCCGCTCAAAGGCGGGGCGATCCCATCCGCCAGTGGGCGATCTCGCGCGGCGTCACGATATGGATCGAACTCGGGTCGATCGTCTCGGCATAGCTGATCACCGCCGGGTCGATCCCCATCATTTTAGTGTAGCTCGCCAGAGCGGTCACGATATCGTCGGTGCCGAAGCTCCGGGTCGCCATGCTGCCGCCGGCCGGATCATGTTCGCTTCCATAGATCGCCATGCGATGGATGCCGAGACGGCTGACCGTCGGAACGACGCGCTTGGCGCCGCCGAAGAACGCATAGACGCAGGCCGACATGCAGGCCCCAGGGATCACATGGGCATGATCGCTGTCAGGGTCCTCGGCCGCGCGGGCAACGATGACAGCGGCACCGAGCTTACGGAACATGGTGCCGAGTTGCATCGCCCCGACAACGGTGCCGCCAGGCGAATGGAGCAGGACAACCGGGCGGAGCTGACCATCCTGCGCGTGCCCGGTGAGAAATCCCAGAAAGTCATCCGACGTGCTGTTGTTGATCTCGCCGGTCGCCGCGATCACTTCGGCGCTGATCGGGCGCTTGCAGTGCGCGCGACACGCCGTCGAGGATGAGATGGTCACCAAGCGGAACGACATCGGGTCGGCGGCGCGGGCTGGGGCAACGAATCCCGCAAAAACGAGGGCGACGATCACGGTGGCGCACCCAGCGAGTCTAGACCTTGTGGTGGGCGGTGACGGGCTCGAACCGCCGACCCTCTCGGTGTAAACGAGATGCTCTACCAACTGAGCTAACCGCCCGTAACCGACCCTCGATCTCGACCTGAAGTGCATGCCCGGAATGCCTTCTAAGTGCCTGCGAAGTTCGGCGCAACAATCGCGCCTTGCCGGTCAGGCTTTGCATCGTGCGGCGGTGGACGGTGTCCGGCATCGGACGATCTCGCCACCGGCCTCTCGCGCCTGAGCCCCCACTCCCGGCGGCGAAGTGTGACAGAGCCCGATCATGGCGCCAAGCGATTTTACAAGCGTCGTCAATGCCGCCCGGTGCGATATTCTACCCTCGATGAGTCCTCGCACATGGGCCGTCGGTCTATCCCGAAACGTAAAAGCCGCAGACCCGAGGCCTGCGGCTTTTTGTCTGCGATCGAGGGCAGCGTTGGTCAGTGGGCGATCAACCCGGCAGACTCATCGTCCCCCCCGGTCACGACCGGCTTGGCGGATGCAAGATCCTCCTCCCAGCGGATGGCGACCGGCGGACGCACCAGGGCGTGGCTCAAAACCTCGTCCATGCGCGCGACAGGGACGATATCCATGGCATTCTTCACGGCGTTCGGAATCTCCGCCAGATCCTTGGCGTTTTCTTCCGGAATCAGCACCTTCTTGATGCCGCCGCGCAACGCCGCCAAGAGCTTCTCCTTCAAGCCACCGATTGGAAGCACCCTGCCCCGCAGCGTCACCTCGCCGGTCATGGCGAGATCGCGCCGGATCGGAATACCGGTCATCACCGACACGATGCTCGTCGCCATGGCGATGCCGGCCGAGGGACCGTCCTTGGGGGTCGCGCCTTCCGGCACGTGCACATGGATGTCGCGGCGGTCGAAGAGCGGCGGCTCGATGCCGAAATCGACGGCGCGCGAGCGCACATAGGAGGCGGCGGCGGAAATCGACTCCTTCATCACGTCCTTGAGGTTGCCCGTTACCGTCATCTTGCCCTTGCCCGGCAGAACGACAGCCTCGATCGTCAGCAACTCGCCACCGACCTCGGTCCAGGCCAGGCCGGTGACGGCACCGACCTGGTCCTCGGTCTCGGCTTCACCGTAGCGATATTTTGGCACGCCAAGGTAGTCGCCGACGTTGGACACCGTCACCTCGACCGTTTTCTTGCCGAGCGTCATGATCTCCTTCACCGCCTTGCGATGGAGGTTGGAGATCTCGCGCTCGAGGTTGCGTACGCCCGCTTCCCGCGTGTAGCGGCGGATCATCAGCAACAGGCCCTCGTCCTCGATCGACCATTCCGTCTTGGCCAGGCCATGTTTCACCAACGCTGCCGGGATGAGGTGCGTGCGCGCGATCTCGAGCTTCTCGTCCTCGGTATAGCCCGCGATCCGGATGATCTCCATCCGGTCCATGAGCGGCGCCGGAATGTTCAGCGTGTTGGCGGTCGTGACGAACATCACGTTCGACAGATCGTAGTCGACCTCGAGGTAATGATCGTTGAAGGCCGCGTTCTGCTCGGGGTCGAGCACTTCGAGCAGCGCCGAAGACGGATCACCGCGGAAGTCCTGACCCATCTTGTCCACTTCGTCGAGCAGGAACAGCGGGTTCGAAGTCTTGGCCTTGCGCATCGACTGGATGATCTTGCCGGGCATCGAGCCGATATAGGTCCGGCGGTGGCCGCGGATCTCCGCCTCATCCCTGACGCCGCCGAGCGAGATGCGCACGAATTCGCGCCCCGTCGCCTTGGCGATCGAGCGGCCGAGCGAGGTCTTGCCGACGCCGGGAGGCCCGACGAGACAGAGAATCGGCCCGGTCAGCTTGTTCGCCCGACTCTGCACGGCCAGATATTCGATGATCCGCTCCTTGACCTTGTCGAGGCCGTAATGGTCCGAATTCAAGGTCGACTCGGCCAAAGCGAGGTCGCGCCTGACCTTGGACTTCTTGTTCCACGGGATCGACAGCAGCCAATCGAGATAGTTGCGCACCACGGTGGCTTCCGCCGACATGGGCGACATCTGCCGCAGCTTCTTGAACTCAGCCTGAGCCTTCTCGCGCGCCTCTTTCGACAGCCGCGTATCCTTGATGCGCTGCTCGAGTTCGCTGAGGTCGTCCTTGCCGTCCTCGTCGCCGAGCTCCTTCTGGATCGCCTTCATCTGCTCGTTGAGATAATACTCGCGCTGCGTCTTCTCCATCTGCCGCTTGACGCGAGTGCGGATGCGCTTCTCGACCTGCAGCACGGAGATTTCGCTCTCCATAAGGCCAAGACACTTCTCCAGCCGGGCGGAGATCGAGGACATCTCCAGGATGGCCTGCTTGTCGGCGATCTTGACCGCGAGGTTGGAGGCTACCGTATCGGCCAGCTTGGCGTAGTCGTTGATCTGACCGACGGCAGCGACCACTTCCGGCGATATCTTCTTGTTCAGCTTCACATAGCTCTCGAACTCGCTGAACACCGAGCGCGCCAGCGCCTCGACTTCGATGCGGTCGAACTCGTCGTCACCCAGCACTTCGGCATCGGCTTCGTAAAACTCGTCGGTGCGCACATATTTGCTCACGCGCGCCCGGCACGACCCTTCGACCAGGACCTTGACGGTCCCGTCAGGGAGCTTCAGGAGTTGCAGAACGGAGGCTAGCGTACCGGTCTCGAAGATCGCATCCGTGGCGGGATCGTCGTCGGTGGCGTTGACCTGGGTCGCCAGCAGGATGAACTTGTCGGCCTTCATCACCTCTTCGAGCGCACGGATGGATTTCTCGCGGCCGACGAACAGCGGCACGATGATATGCGGGAACACGACGATGTCGCGCAACGGCAGCACCGGATAGGTGTCCAGGGTGCCGGGGGTTGCGGGCGGACGTTTCTGGCTGGTCATGTTGATCCTATGCGTGTTCGGCACTCGCGGGCGCTTGTTCGAAAGCCGCCGGCGGATCTGCCAGGGGCCGATCGGGACCTCGATCCCGATGGCCGCGATGCCTGCCGAAAGGCCTAGAACGCACCTGTCGACAGAGGTCGAGGCGTAAGGTCACCGGGGATTTCCCGTGGCCGCCATCCCGGCACTCAGATGGCGGTCATCATCTCGTCATTCAAGATATTTGCCCATGCCGCCACTGGCGGTCCCGGGTCGCGAAACCTCGCGGCCCCAAGGGCTTCGCTTCCGCTCACGCGCTCGCACCGCCACTCTTTTCCGCCCCGCGCTCCGAATAGATGTAGAGCGGACGGGCCTTCCCTTCCACAACCTCGGGGCCGATCACCACCTGCTCCACGCCGTCGAGTCCCGGCAGGTCGAACATCGTGTCGAGCAGGATGCCCTCCATGATCGAGCGCAACCCGCGGGCGCCGGTGCGCCGCTCGATCGCCTTCTTGGCAACGACATTGAGCGCCTCGTCCTTGAAGGTCAGTTCCGTGCTCTCCATCTCGAACAGTCGCTGATATTGCTTGACGAGCGCGTTCTTGGGCTCGGTCAGGATCTTCTTGAGCGCGTCCTCGTCGAGGTCCTCGAGCGTGGCGATCACCGGCAGGCGGCCGACAAATTCGGGAATGAGGCCGAACTTCAGCAGGTCCTCAGGCTCGACCTTGCGGAAGATCTCGCCGGTGCGGCGGTCGTCCGGCGACTGGACCTTGGCGGCAAAACCGATCGAGGTCCCCTTGCCGCGCTGCGAGATGATCCGCTCGAGACCCGCGAAGGCACCCCCGCAGATGAACAGGATGTTGGTTGTGTCGACCTGCAGGAATTCCTGCTGCGGATGCTTGCGGCCGCCTTGCGGCGGCACCGAGGCCACCGTGCCTTCCATGATCTTCAGTAGGGCCTGCTGCACGCCCTCGCCCGAGACATCGCGCGTGATCGACGGATTGTCGCTCTTACGCGAGATCTTGTCGATCTCGTCGATGTAGACGATGCCGCGCTGGGCGCGCTCGACGTTGTAATCGGAGGCCTGCAGGAGTTTGAGGATGATGTTCTCGACATCCTCGCCGACATAGCCGGCTTCCGTCAGGGTCGTCGCGTCGGCCATGGTGAAGGGTACGTCGAGGATGCGTGCGAGCGTTTGGGCCAGCAGAGTCTTGCCCGAACCCGTGGGGCCGATCAGCAGAATGTTGGACTTGGCCAGTTCGACGTCGTTGTGCTTTGCGGCATGGTTGAGCCGCTTATAATGGTTATGCACCGCCACCGACAACACACGCTTCGCCTGAGGCTGGCCGATCACATAATCGTCCAGAACCTTGCAGATCTCACGTGGCGTCGGAATCCCGTCTTTACGGTTCACAAGCGAGGATTTGTTCTCCTCGCGGATGATATCCATACACAGTTCGACGCATTCATCGCAGATGAATACCGTCGGCCCCGCGATGAGCTTGCGTACCTCGTGCTGGCTCTTGCCGCAGAAGGAGCAATACAGCGTGTTCTTCGAGTCGCTGCCGCCGGCTTTGCTCATTGAAGTCTCCATGCAGACCCGGCGCGCGCTGCACGCGGTTCGAATCATAAACAATCTAATCGTGGCAGACTAACGAAACGTAGCTGTCACGCCGTGCCGCATTTCAACGCCATCCCACCATCCTCTAAGACGATGACGCCACGAGGCCAAGCTCGGATGCGAGCACGATCACGCCCGAACATCAAGTCATCCTGGGCGGCTCGGCAAACGCAGCATACAAGGTGACACTCTGACGCCACATCGGGCGGGGACCGTCGCATCGCCGCGCCCCACCCGCATGGAACCCGATCACTTGGCGTCGCCCGGTTCCTCCGGACGCTTGGCTTCGACACGATCCACGATGCCGAAGCTCACCGCCTCTTCGGCGGTCATGAAATGATCGCGGTCGAGCGTGCGCTCGATCGTGTCGTAATCCTGCCCGGTGTGATGGACATAGATGTCATTGAGACGCTTCTTGATCTTCATGATGTCCTCGGCATGGCGCAGGATATCGGACGCCTGCCCTTGGAAGCCGCCGGACGGCTGATGAACCATGACGCGGGCGTTCGGCAGCGCGAACCGCATTCCGGCTTCCCCGGCGCAGAGCAGCAGGGAGCCTGCCGACGCGGCCTGGCCGACGCAGAGCGTCGACACCTTGGGCCGGATGAACTGCATTGTATCGTAGATGGCGAGACCCGATGTCACCACGCCGCCCGGCGAGTTGATGTAGAGGGAGATCTCCTTCTTCGGATTCTCCGCCTCCAGAAACAGCAGCTGCGCGATGATCACCGACGCCATATGATCTTCGATCGGCCCGGTGAGGAAGATGATGCGCTCCCGCAGCAGCCGCGAATAGATATCGAATCCGCGCTCGCCCCGGCTGGTGTTTTCGATCACCTGCGGGATGAGATAGTTCGCGTAAACCTCTGTCGGATCTTTCATTACCCCTACCCCGGATATCTGAGAGCGGCCCCGCGACCGCTCCCACGATATAGGCGTTCATGGAGGTTGCGCAATATGGGCGCTCCCCCGCGATAAGCCCGGCGACAGCCTCGTGGGCAGCAACCCGGCGCGGCGCCGCACCACGGAGGCCGGGACACGGACAGGGATCAGGCCGGCGTCTCGGCAGGATCCTGCGCCGCATCCCCGGGCGGCACCGTGGGCTCGTCCACCTCGTCCTCGGCTTCGAGCGCCTTGAACAGCTCTTCCTTGGGCACCACCCTGTCGGTGACCTTGGCCTGGCCGACGATGAAGTCGATGACCTTGTCCTCGAAGATCGGTGCCTTGATCTCGCTCAGGGCTTCCGGATTCTTGCGATAGTAGTCCCAGAGCTTCTGCTCCTGACCGGGATATTGCCGCACCATCTCGGCTAGCGCCCGCCCCACCTCGCCGTCCTCGACCTTGACACCGGCCTTGTCGCCGACTTCGGCGAGGACGAGCCCAAGGCGCACGCGGCGTTCGGCGATGCGGCGATAGTCGGCGCGTGCCGCCTCCTCGGTCGTCTTTTCGTCGGCGAAGCTGCGACCGGAGCGCGTCTGCTCGGCCTGGACCTGACCCCAGATGTTATCGAACTCCTGGGAGACGAGGCCCTCGGGCAGATCGAAACTGTATTTCTTGTCCAGCGCGTCGAGCAGCAGGCGCTTCAGCCGATCACGCGATGCGCGCGACAGGTCGTCCTGCATACGCGAGCGGATCGCCTCCTTCAGGGCATCGACCGTGTCGAAGCCGAAGCCCTTGGCGAAATCGTCGTCGAGCGTGATCTCGCCGGGCAGAGCGACCGTCTTGATCTTGACGTCGAAGACCGCGTTCTTGCCAGCCAGCGGCGCGGAAAGGTAGTTCTCGGGAAATGTGACCTCGATGACACGGTCCTCGCCAACCTTGGCGCCGACGAGCTTGTCCTCGAAGCCCGGAATGAACGTGCCCGAGCCGATGACGACCTCGACATCCTCGCCGTTGCCGTTCTCGAAGGCCTCGCCGTCGATCTTGCCGAGGAAGTCGATCGTCACCTTGTCGCCGGTCGCGACGGCGGCGTCGTCCGCGGTCTTCGGGGCGAAGCTGCGGTTCTGGTCAGCCATCCGGTCGACTGATTTGGTCACGTCTTCGTCCGACACCTCGGCCACCTGGCGTTCGAGGGCGATGTCGTCGAAGCTGCCGGTGTCGAAGTTCGGGATGGTCTCGACCGCCACGGTGAAGGCGAGGTCGCCCTCCGCCGCCATGGCCCGTTCGACATCCGCCTGATCGCTGGCGAGATCGACCTTCGGCTCGAGCGCCAGGCGCAGGCCATGGTCCGCGACGATCTTGCGGTTCGCCTCGTTGACGGCGTTCTGCACCACCTCGCCCATCAGTGAGCGGCCGTAGAGGCGCTTGAGGTGCGACAGCGGCACTTTGCCAGGCCGGAACCCGTTGATCTTGACCTTGTCCTTCATGCCGGCGAGTTCGCCGTCGAGACGGGAGGCCAGGTCCGCCGCGGGAAGTACGACCTTGTATTCGCGCCGCAGGCCGTTGGCGCTGATCTCGGTAACCTGCATCTCGTACCGCCCTTCAAAAAACGTCCGCACCGCCATATGCTTGCGAAGATCCCGGCTCGGCCAGCGGACTGGCCTTCAATTGACGACGACGGGCTGGACCGAGGCTGGTGCGGGCGGAGGGACTCGAACCCCCACGACGTTAATCACCGGAACCTAAATCCGGCGCGTCTACCAATTCCGCCACGCCCGCCCGCCGTCCGCTCCTGGCGACCCGGGCGCGACCTCATACCAACGGCGGGGCCGGCATGCACCAAAAAAAGCGGCGCTGTCACGATCCGTCACAATTCCGGGTCGATCGCGATCGAAATCGCGAAGGCGACGCCGGTGACCGGCAGCCCGAACCGATGCAGGAGCAACAGAAACACCGCCGCCCCGAGACAGAGACTTCCGGTCTTGACGACCATCGACGCGCGCAAGGCTTCGTTCTCCCTCGCCGAACGATCCGCACACGCAAGAGCGATGCCGGCCGCGGGCAAGGCAGACCTGTGCCGAAGCGATGCAAAAGGGCGGCCTTTCGAGGGATGGGGCGGAGGTTTACACCGGTGGTCTGGCCTGGAACGACAAGACGCGTCCGCTTTGACGCAACCTGGATCCCGCATGACGATCGAACGACGACGCTTCCTGATTTCCGCGGCTGGTGCAGCGGCATCGCTCGGCTTCGGCGGTCCGCTCGGAGCCGCGGATGCGGCGTCTGCCTCGCCGCCGGCGCTCGGCGCGCTCGACTTCGCAGCGCGTCGGGTCGATCCGGCGGCGCAAGGGACGGACACGCCATTGGCCTATGGAACCGGTGCACCGGGGCAAGCGCTACGCATCAAGCCGGGGATCGAGATTCCGGTGACGCTGAAGAACGCGATCGGAGAGGCGACCGACCTCGATTGGCACGGCATGCGGGTGAAGGCGGCGCTCGAAATCATTCCGGGCGTGAACGGCGCGACGGTCCCGCCCGGCGGCGAGGTCAAACTGGTGCTACGCTCGACCGACACGGGTACCTGTTGGGTCCATCCGTCCTACATCCCCGGCTGGAGCAACCAGACCGCACGTGGCCTTGCGGCGGTAGTGGTCGTCGAGGAGCCCGATGCCCCGGAGGTCGATGCCGACATCGTGCTGTTCATCGCCGACCGCTTAAGGGCCGGCGGCGCGACCCCGGCCGAAACGCTCGCGATCAACGCCAAGCCCTGGCCGCAGACCGCGACGTGCAAACCCGGTGCGCGGCTGCGCCTGCGCATCGTCAACGGCTCGACCCGCCAAGCGCTCGCGGCGGCCTTCGTCGGCGCCGAGCCGTTCGTCGTCGCCATCGACGGCCAGCCGTCGGACCTGTTCCGCCCGCTGAACGACAGGCTGCCGCTCGGGCCCGGAACGCGCTTCGACATCATGGTGGACCTACCGTCCAAGGCTGGCGAGGAGTTCCGCGTCCTGCTGCGCGGACCGGAAATGGCGCCCTCCACGCCGAGCGCTGCGATATTCGTCGCCAAGACCGAGGGGAACTCGGGGTCGCAACGGCCGCCGATCCATTCGCTGACGCCCAATCCCGCGCTGCCGCCCGTCATCCACCTCGAACACGCGACACGGATCGACATTACGGCGGCGATGCGACCGGCCGACAAGCCGGGGCCGCTGCTCTGGATGCTCAACGGAATGAGCGGGATCAAGCTCGCGGTCAGACCTCTCTTCGCGGTGAAGCGCAACACGCCGGTGACGCTCGGCTTCACCAACAAGAGTCCGCAACTCGTCGCCTTCCGGCTGCACGGCAACGTCATGCGCCTTCTGCACTCGAAGGACGACGGTTGGGAGCCATATTGGCGCGACTCGGTCCTCGTCGCGCCGGGCGTGACCTTTCACGCCGCCTTCCTGGCCGACAACCCAGGCCGCTGGCTGATCGACTCGCCGTTCTTCGATCAGGCGGCCGGCGGCTTCAGGACCTGGTTCGACGTGAGCTGACAAAAAAAGGGAGCGGCCCCTGCCGCTCCCTTGGCTTCGACTAAGAACGAGACGTCAAGTCGCGTCAGGGTTGATCGTAGGACCGCACGCGCCCGCGGTTGCCTGCGCGATCGCCGGAATAGACCATGCCGGGCTCGTCGGCCGGTATCGGGGCAACATCGGCCGGGGTCGCATCCTGCAGTCCGACACGCGTTCCCGCTTGACCTTGCGCCCGACGCACCGCCTCTGCCGAGCGATCTTCGGCCGCTCGGAGGCCGAGGTCGGCTCGATTTTCGGTACGGTCGATAGGCCCGCGGGGCGGGACCACTGCGGAGCCCAAGCCGGTGACCGCGCCGCTCGTCGAAGTGTCGGTCCAGCCTTCGCCGCGCCACGCAGCCTCGCGCTCGTCCATGTCCACTGTTCCGTCGCGATCGAGAATACCGGTCGCGCGATCCACCATGTCGTCGTCGACCCGCGCCGTGACGAGGGTGCCCCCGCGCCGGACCCCCTCCACATAGGCGCGCGCATGGGTTTCGCTCACACCGGCGCCCGTGAGCGCTCCGACGACGCCGCCCGCAGCCGCGCCGACACCTGCCCCGACGAGGGTGGACGCCAGCCAGCCGGCTGCAACCACCGGGCCCAGCCCCGGGATGGCCAGCATGCCAAGACCGGCGAGCAAGCCCGCGCCCCCGCCGATGACCGTCCCCAAGGAAGCACCCGTGCCCGTGCCGGTCCCTGTCGCATCCGCCGTGGTGGCGTCGCGGTGATGCTTCTGATGCGATGCGTCATTCGACACAATGGCCAGGTCGGCGTGAGGAACGCCGGCGGCCTCAAGTTGACGCACGGCCTCGGCTGCACCGTCGTAAGTATCGAACATTGCCGTCAAAGTACGTTTAGCCATGGAATTTGCTCCTTGGAATGGTGGCGTCGACCTTCCACCGCCGGGGCGGCGGCGGGATCGTCACTGCGCGGCAAGATTGCCCTTGTAGTCGAAGCCGACGGCCATCGACTTGCCGTCCTTCGTGGCCTGGCCGCGCCAAATGCCGTCACCGTCCTTCTTGAGACCCGTCACGCCGCTGAACCCTGCGCTCTCGATGCGCGACTGGGCCTGTCCTTCGGTGAAGCTGTTGGCGCCCTTCTCGAGGGCGCTCGGCGCTACCATCTTGATGGTGCCGGATGCATTCTCGGTCGAGGGAGTATTGCCGTCGCCGTTGACCGCGCCGTTGGACGACCCCGTGGGCGTACCCGTGCCGGCCGACGGCTGCGTTGCCGTCTCGGCTACAGCGAAGCTGGTTGAAAACACAACTGCTGCCAGACATAATGACATTCTACGCAAGACATCCTCCTATACGCATCCCCAGGCTCAATCTTTGGTGAAGGTTTAGGTTCCGGCAGCACGCTTACTTTAGAGCATGATCGCAATAGCTGATCATGCTCTGTATAGGGCGAGGGAGGGAAGCGGCATCACGTGCGGGCCCGGCGACCGGCTTCAGCCGGCACGGCTCAGCAGGTCGCGCAGCACGACGGGGAGCGTCTCAGGCAGATCTTCCGAGATCAGGCCGGGGCCGAAACGGCGACCCACGGCGCCATGCAGCCAGACCGCCGCCGAGGCCCCTTCGAAGCCGTCCATGCCCTGGGCGAGGAGGCCGCCGACGAAGCCGGCGAGCACGTCGCCCGAGCCGGCCGTCGCCAGCCAGGGCGCATCGGCCATGGCGATCGAGGCCCGACCGTCGGGCGATGCCACGACCGTATCGTCGCCCTTGAGCACTAGCACCGCCCCGAGCTTCTCCGCCCCGGCCCGGGCGCGGACGAGCTTCGAGGGATCGTCGAAGGCGGGGCCACTCCCCTTGAACAGCTTGGCGAATTCACCGTCGTGTGGCGTCGCGACGACGGGACCGTTGACCCCCGCGATTAGCGCGGCCAGCGCCTCAGCATCGCCCGAGAAGCTCGTCAGCGCGTCGGCGTCGAGCACGATCGCACGCCTGGCCCCTTCCACCGCGGGCTTGAGCGCCTCGGCGACAAGATCGCGTGTCTCCGGTCCTGCACCAAGGCCGGGGCCGAGCACGACCGCATTTTTGCGCGGATCGGCAAGGATCTCGGCGAGACCTTTTACCTCGTCGAAACGCCGCAGCATGATCGAGGTCAGCTGCGCCGCATGGGCCTGCACCGCATCCTCGGGGCTCGCCACGGTGACCAGGCCCGCGCCAATCCGCAAAGCGCCGCGGGCCGCCAGCCGCGCCGCGCCGATGGTCGGCATTCGGCCCGACACCACCAGGGCATGGCCCCGCGAATATTTGTGACCATCGATGGACGGCTCCGGATAGGCGGATCGCCACCAGGCGGGATCGTTCAGCCTGGTCTTCGGCGCGATCTCGGCCAGCACGTCGTCGCCGATGCCGATGTCGGCGACATGGATCGCGCCGCAGCGCAGGCGGCCCGGCAGCAACACGTGAGCGGGCTTACGGCGGAAGAAGGTGACGGTTGACGCTGCCTCGACCGCCGCGCTGAGCACCTGCCCGGAATTCCCGTCGACGCCGGACGGAACGTCGACCGCTACGACCGGGACACCCGAAGCATTGAGCCGCGTGATCAGCCCCGCCGCGGCGCCCTCGACCGGACGCGACAGGCCGGCACCGAACAGCGCGTCGACGACAAGGTCGACGCCAGCGAAACCGATGTCCTGAAGCGGCTCGACGCCGCTCGTCCAACGCTGCGCCGCCCGCGCGGCTTCGCCCTGAAGCTGCTCAAGGGCGACCAGGGACGCCACGCGGACGTCATAACCTTCGGCCCGGAGCCGAACCGCCGCAACGTACCCGTCCCCACCATTGTTGCCAGGGCCGCACAGCACCAGGACCCGCGCGCCGGGCCGGAGCAATGCGCGGCAATGGCGTGCCACCGCCTGCCCGGCATTGGCCATCAGCCGCTCGAGGCTGACCCCCGGATCGGCGGTCCGCCGATCGGCCTCCGCCATTTCCGCGACGGACAGGATCGTGCAGTCGGTCATGGGTTCCGCCTAACAAATGCGCAAAATGCCGAGAATATAGGCTTGCATTCGACACATGAGGGACACCCAGGCCGTCGCTGGCGTCCGATGTCGCGCTCCTGGCACGTCGGATGCTAACCAACGCGACGCGTAGACAATGGCGCTTGTTCCCGGGGCAGAGCCGTTTACAGTCCCGGCCGTTCCGCAGCACAGGTTTGGATCCCGCATGAAGAAGATCGAGGCCATCATCAAGCCGTTCAAGCTGGACGAGGTGAAAGAGGCCCTTCAGGATGTGGGCCTCCAGGGCATTACCGTGACCGAGGCCAAGGGCTTCGGCCGGCAGAAGGGCCATACGGAGCTCTATCGCGGC
Source organism: Lichenihabitans sp. (assembly GCA_965277115.1). Taxonomy (GTDB): domain Bacteria; phylum Pseudomonadota; class Alphaproteobacteria; order Rhizobiales; family Beijerinckiaceae; genus Lichenihabitans. The sequence continues at coordinate 730,130 of CBDIBY010000011.1, forward strand.
GCCGAATATGTCGTCGATTTCCTGCCCAAGGTGAAGATCGAGATCGTCCTCAGCGACGAGATGGTCGACCGGGCGGTCGAAGCCATCCGCAAGTCGGCCCAGACCGGGCGGATCGGCGATGGCAAGATTTTTGTATCGACGATCGAGGGAGCCATTCGCATCAGGACCGGCGAAACCGGAAACGACGCGATCTGATCGGCGTTCGCGCCCGCCCGCGCTCCCGCGTTCAACCTGCAAGAAAGGTACAGCATGAAGACCGCCCATGACGTCCTCAAGGCGATCAAGGACCAGGACATCAAATACGTCGACTTTCGCTTCACCGATCCGCGGGGCAAGTGGCAGCATGTGACCTTCGATGTCGCCATCGTGGACGAGGACGCGTTCGCCGAGGGCGTCATGTTCGACGGCTCCTCCATCGCCGGCTGGAAGGCCATCAACGAATCCGACATGACGCTGATGCCCGACCCGGCGACGGCCTGCATGGACCCGTTCTTCTCGGCCTCGACGCTCTCGATCGTCTGCGACATCCTCGAGCCCATGACGGGGGAGCCCTATGCGCGCGACCCGCGCGGCGTCGCCAAGAAGGCCGAGGCCTATCTGAAGTCGACCGGCATCGGCGACACCATCTTTGTGGGGCCCGAGGCCGAATTCTTCGTCTTCGACGACGTCCGCTTCAAGTCGGACCCCTACAACACCGGTTTCATGCTCGATTCGACCGAGTTCCCGAGCAACATGGACACGGTCTACGAGGGCGGCAACCTCGGTCACCGCATCCGCACCAAGGGCGGCTATTTCCCGGTGCCGCCGCTCGACTCGGCCCAGGACATGCGCGGCGAGATGCTGGCCGCCATGGCCGCCATGGGCGTCAAGGTCGAGAAGCACCACCACGAGGTGGCCTCCGCCCAGCACGAACTCGGCATGAAGTTCGACAAGCTGACGCTGATGGCCGACGGCATGCAGATCTACAAATATTGCATCCACCAGGTGGCGCAGAGCTACGGCAAGTCCGCGACCTTCATGCCGAAGCCGGTGTTCGGCGACAACGGCTCGGGCATGCACGTACACCAGTCGATCTGGAAGGGCGGCAAGCCGGTCTTCGCCGGCGACAAATATGCCGACCTCAGCCAGGAATGCCTCTACTATATCGGCGGCATCATCAGACACGCCAAGGCGCTGAACGCCTTCACCAACCCGTCGACCAATTCCTATAAGCGCCTGGTCCCCGGCTACGAAGCCCCGGTGCTGCTCGCCTATTCGGCGCGCAACCGCTCGGCCTCCTGCCGCATCCCCTATACGTCGAACCCCAAGGCCAAGCGCGTCGAAGTCCGGTTCCCGGATCCGGCGGCCAACCCGTACCTCGCCTTCTCGGCGATGCTGATGGCCGGCCTCGACGGCATCCTGAACAAGATCGACCCCGGCCAGGCGATGGATAAGGACCTCTACGACCTGCCGCCGCAGGAACTGAAGCAGATCCCGACCGTCTGCGGGTCGCTGCGCGAGGCGCTCGATTGCCTCAGGAAGGACCATGCCTTCCTGACCGCTGGCGGCGTCTTCGGGGAAGACCTGATCGAGTCCTATATCGAGCTCAAGATGACGGAAGTCATGCGCTTCGAGATGACCCCGCACCCAGTCGAATTCGACATGTATTATTCGGTCTGATCGCGGGATCTCCGCGCAACGAAGGCGGCCTGCGGGCCGCCTTTTTCTTGACGGGGTCAGCCCCAGATGCCGCGCAGCCAGGCCAGGCCGAATGCGCCGGGCGCCAGCAGCGCGAAAGCCCAGACGAAGGCCGAGGTCCAGTTGGCGAGCTGGAAGCGCCAGGGCGGCATGGCGCAAATGCCGGCGACGACCGGCACCGTCGCTCTGAGCGGGCCGAGGAATCGGCCGATGAAGACGCCGCTCCAGCCCCAACGCTCGATGAAGCTCCGTGCCCGCGCCAGCCAGTCGGGGTGACGGGAGAAAGGCCACAGGTTCCCGATCCGGTCCTTGTAGGCGAGGCCGAGCCAGTAGGAGAGCCAGTCGCCGCAGCCGGCCCCGAGCGCCGAGGCCAGGAAGACCTCGGCGAAGGAGAGATCGGTGTAGCCGACGAGGCCGCCGATGCCGATCAGCATGATGCTCGAGGGCACGATCAGCGACACGAAGGCCAACGATTCGGCAAAGGCTAGGACGAAGCAGATCGGCGCCGCCCAGCCCTGATGCTCGCGCACCAGCGCTTCGAGCCCGCCCGCCCAGGCAGCGAAGTTCAATGTGACGACCTCCGAAGTCGACCGCCTCAATCCAGCCGGAACTTGCCGTATTCGCGGTGTTCGGCGTGGATCTTGCGCACCGTGCCAGTGACCGAGCGGTAGATCACGGTCTCGGTCTCGATGACGTTCTGGCCGAACTTGACCCCCTTGAGCAGGGCACCATCGGTGACCCCGGTCGCGGCGACCACGACGTCGCCCGAAGCCAGTTCCTTCATGTCGTATTTCTTGGTGGGATCGCTGATCCCCATCTGCGCGGCGCGCGCCCGTTTCTCCGGCGTGTCGAGTACGAGGCGCCCCTGCATCTGGCCACCGACGCAGCGCAGCGCGCCGGCCGCTAGCACCCCCTCCGGCGCGCCGCCCGAGCCGAGGTAGAGGTCGATCGAGGTGCTCTCGGGCTGGGTGGTGAAGATGATGCCGGCAATGTCGCCGTCGCTCATCAGCCTGAGAGAAGCGCCCGCCCGCCGGCAGGCCGCGGCCAGCGCCTGGTGGCGCGGGCGGTCGAGCAGGGCGACCGTGATCTCGGCCGGGCACACACCCTTGGCCTTGGCGAGGTTGCGGATGTTCTCCTCGGGCGACATATCGAGGTCGACGATGCCGAGCGGATAGCCCGGGCCGATGGCGATCTTGTCCATGTAGACGTCGGGCGCGTTGAGCAGCGCACCGGCCTGGGCCATGGCCATCACTGCGATCGAGCCCGGCAAGTCCTTGGCACAGAGCGTCGTGCCTTCCAGCGGGTCGACCGCAATATCCACCTTCGGCCCGGTCAGGGTGCCGACCTTCTCGCCGATGAACAGCATCGGCGCCTCATCGCGCTCGCCCTCGCCGATGACGATGGTGCCGTCGATCGGCAGGCGGTTCAGTTCGCGCCGCATGGCGTCGACCGCCGCCTGGTCCGCCGCCTTCTCGTCGCCGCGGCCGCGAAGCCGCGCGGCCGAGACCGCCGCCCGTTCCGTGACCCGCACGAGTTCGAGCGTCAGGATGCGCTCGATGATGTCCCGTTGCTGGATCACCAGATCCGTCATGAACGTTTCACGTCCCCGGCCGCTCGCGCACTTCTATTCGGGCTCGATGCGAATCAGTTGCGGCTTGCCTGCGATGTACCCGTCCAGTTCGACCGCGTCGAGAGCTTCGCGGATGGAGGCCTCGGTCGTGGCATGAGTGATCAGCACGACGGAGACAAATCCGGGCGGCAGGTTCGACACCTGACCGGGCGGCGCGTGGCGCTGCATGATGCTGTCGAACGAGATCTGCTGCGCCGCCATGCGGGTGGCGATGGCCGCCAGCGCTCCGATGCGATCCTGCACCGAGAGGCGGACGTAATAGCCGCCGGCGTGGCGCTGCATGGCGACCCGCGCCACCCGGTCGAGCGAGGCGACGGGGCGCCCGAAGGGCGGCAGCGAAAAGCCACGCGCGACATCGACGATGTCCGCTAAAACCGCGGAGGCGGTAGCGTCGCCGCCGGCGCCGGGTCCGACCAGGGTCAGTTCGCGCACCGCGTCTGCATTGATCGACACGGCATTGGTGACGCCCTTGATCCCGGCGAGCGCCGAGCCTTTCGCCACCATGGTGGGATGGACGCGGGTCTCGATGCCGGCCGCGGTCCGCTGCGCGACGCCGAGCAGCTTGACGCGATAGCCAAGATCCTCAGCTGCCTTGAGGTCGAGCGGGCTGATCGACCTTATGCCCTCGACATGAATGGCGCCGATGTCGATGGCGGTGCCGAAGGCGAGGCTCGACAGGATCGCGAGCTTGTGGGCTGCGTCGAAGCCGTCGATGTCGAAGCTCGGATCGGCCTCCGCATAGCCGAGCCGTTGCGCCTCGGCCAGACAATCCTCGAAGCCGAGGCCCTCGGCCTCCATGCGGGTCAGGATGTAATTGCAGGTGCCGTTGAGAATGCCGTAGACGCGGTCGATCCGGTTGCCCGCCAGGCCTTCGCGCAATGTCTTGATGATCGGGATGCCGCCGGCGACCGCGGCCTCGAAGGCAAGGCAGACACCGGCGGCTTCGGCTTGCTCGGCCAGGGCCATGCCATGGTGCGCCACCAGCGCCTTGTTGGCCGTCACCACCGGCTTGCCGGCTGCGAGCGCCGCCTCGATTGCTGCCTTGGCGATGCCGTCCGCGCCGCCGACCAGCTCGACGAAGAGATCGATGTCGGACGAGGCCGCCAAGCGGACCGCATCGTCGAACCACCGGGCCTTCCCGAGAAAATTCTCGCGCCCGGCCCGGCTGCGGGCAGCGATCGCCGTGACCACGACGGGGCGCCCGGCGCGTTCGGCGATCATCTCCGCATCGCCGAGGAGGCGACGATGCACGGCGCCGCCGACGGTGCCATGACCGGCAATCCCGACGCGTAAGGGTGTCATGGACAATATGCGGCTCGATCCATCATCGTTACGGGCCGCCCCCCGCCGCCTCCCGGCAAGATGCTCCGGCAGGGCGACGGGGTCGGAAACGAGGCGAGATCAATATGGGCGCCTGCCCGGTGCCGCAAGCCGTAATCCTTCCCCTCACCCCACGGATGCGGCGGCGACCGCAGCCGCCGCCTTTTCCGTGACTCCGTTTGTGCCGGTCAGCGGAACCCGCCGCCGAAGAGCAGGTAGAGAATCAGCAGGATGCCGAGAATGCCGATGATCCCGATCCCCCCGCCGCCGTAGTAGCCGGCCCGATGGCCATAATAGCCACCGCCGCCGAAAAGCAATACAACGACGATGATGATAAGTAGAAGCGTCACGACCATCTCCCTCTGTTCAAGCTCCCGGCGCCTCTCCCCGTCGTCGGTCGGAGCGGCAGGGGCGCGGAATGTCACGCCGGAATCGTGAGCGGCTTCAACATCCGGCCGCAGGATATGAAGAATTCATGTCGCCTGAAGCTTGGCTATAACGCGCCCGCAACGACTTAAGTTTCATCACAGTCGTGCCGGCGCCGGCGGGACCCGCCCGGGGCGGAACCGGCGTGCCCTCACGTTCTCGAGAGGCCGCCGTTCAGAGCTCGACCACGCGTTTCTCGCGGATGCTGAGGTCGGCCGCCAGAACGATCTTGAGGCTGTCGATCCCGGCCTGCATGTGCTCGGAGAGGTCGGTGTCGTTGCGGATGGCGTCGAGCAGGTACATCTGCTCGCGCCGGCAGATCTCGTCGTGGCTCGGCTCGTCGGTCGTCGAGATGACCTCGTCGCCCTTGACGAGCGACTGGTCGGGGTTGAGCGCCGAATGGTGCCAGCGGATGGCATTGGTCTTGCCGTGCGTGTCCATGCTGGACGAGGAGGTGGTCGTCGCTCCCTCGGCGGTGGGCTGCCCGTGCTCCGGCATGACGATCGACACGGAGCCCTTCGGGCCGATGACATCCTTCACGAAGAAGGCCGTCTCGCTCACCATCGGCCCCCAGGCGGCCTCGTACCAGCCGAGCGAGCCGTCGTCGAAGAACACCTGAAGCTGGCCGTAATTGTACATGTCGGGCGCGATCTCGTCCGACAGGCGTGCGCCCATGCCGTGCACGCGCACTGGGCGGGCGCCGGTCATCTGGCACATGACGTCGACGTAGTGGACGCCGCAGTCGACGATCGGAGAGCAGGATTTCAGCAGGTTCTTGTGCCAGGTCCAGGCCTCGCCGATCGACTGCTGGTTGAGGTTCATGCGCATGACGAGCGGCTTGCCGAGACTGCGGGCGATCTCGATCAGCTTGATCCAACTCGGATGGTGCCGCAGCGCGTAGCCGATGACGAGCTTGCGATCGAGCCGGCGCGCCGTCTCGACCACCCTCTCGGCATCCTCGGCCGTCTCGGCGAGCGGCTTCTCGATGAACACATGCGCTCCGCTCTCTAAGGCGCGGATGGCGAAGTCGGCATGGGTGTCGGGCCAGGTATTGATCGACACGACGTCGGGCCTGAGCGCCCGAAGCGCTTCGCCGTAGTCCGGGAAACGGGGCAGGCCGGCCCAGCTTGCCGGGAGATCGTCGCGCGCCGCGATGCCACGGGCACAAAGGCCCGCAATCTCGTAGCCCTCGAGACTCTCGTAGGCCCGGCCGTGGCTCAGCCCCATATGGCCGAGGCCGACGATCAGAACGCGCAAAGGTTTCGTCATCTGTCCTCCAGTGATGGTGAAGCGCCCGACAGGCGTCAGTCGATCAGGCGGGCGTAAGCCGCGGCCAGGCCCAGGATGATGGCGCCGTAGAGGATCTGCCTGGCGGGTTCGGACACGTCGAGGAGGGTCAGCAGACTCGTCAGCACCGTCAGCATGATGGCGCCGACGATGCTGCCGGCATAGCCGCCGCGGCCGCCGAAGATCGAGGTCCCGCCGATGATCACGGCGGCGACCGAGGGCAGCAGGTACACGTCCGCCAGGGCGAGATCGGCCGCGTTCGTGCTGCCGACGAGCACCAGCCCGGCGATGGCCGCGAGGAGCGAACAGAGGATGTAGTCGACGAGCAGGACCCGCCAGACCCTGATGCCCGCGAGACGGCAAGCCCCGCGGTTGTCGCCGATGGCATAGAGCATCCGGCCGAAACCGGTACGACCCAAGCCGAAGATGATCAGCGCCGAGAGCGGCACCCACAGCAAGAGCGCGAAGGGCACCAGGCCCCAGAGTTTGCCCGAGCCGAGCGCCTGGATGAACGGTGGAACCTGAGGTCCGCTCGCCAGCATCTTCTGGCTGTAGACCACCAGGATGCCGCCCGACATCAGGCCGGTCCCGAGCGTCATGATGAGCGGCTGGACCTGCAGCAGCGCAACGCCGATGCCGTTCAAGAGGCCGACGGCGATACCGAAGGCGAGGCCGATCAGCACGGCCGGGATGCTGCCCATCGAGGCGACATTGGTGGTCAGGAGATAGGCCGCTCCGGTGGCGACGCTCGCTACCGACAGATCGATGCCGCCCGTGAGCATCACGAGCGTCTGCGCCGCGGCCAGGATGCCGAGCGGCGCGGCGAAGAGCAGCGTATTGGACAGCCAGGTCGGCGTGACGGTGCCGGGGCGCGCCAGCTCGATCCCAAGCACAAACAGCGCGAGCAGCAGGAGCAGCGCCACGATCGTGTTGCGGCGGATGAACAACAGGACGGCTGATGTCCGGGAGGGGCCGGACGGCGAGGATCGGTTGGTGGCGGGAGCGGCCTCGTTCATTTGCGGGTCTGCAACACGGTAACGAAGGCGCCGATCATGACGACGAAGACGATCAGCGTGCCCTGGATCACCTGGCCGAAATTGGGATCGATATTGAGGAAGATGAGGTCGGTCGGAATGAGGGTGAGCACGAAGGCGGCAAGGACCGGGCCGACGATGCCGCCGCGCCCGCCGGCGAGGCTCACGCCGCCGATGACGAGCGCCGCAAGGCCGCTCAGCGTGTAGTAGACGCCGGCCAGCGGCGAGCCGATCCCCGTCGTCATGGTCAGCGCGAGGCCACCCATCGCGCTGAGCAGGCCCGACAGCGCATAGGCGACGATGCGGGTGCTCTCCACCGAGACGCCGCTGCGGAAGGCCGCCACCTTGTCGCTCCCTACGGCATAGAGCAGAAGGCCGATGCGGCTCCGCCTGACGGGAATCCAGACGATCGCGATCGCCACGACGACCAGGATGACGGCATTGGGCAGCCAGGGTGCCAGGTCGGTGCCGGCGGCGAGATTGAGGAAGCCGTCCGGCGCGCCGCCCCCGGGCTTTTCGAGGATCAGGAGCGCGACGCCGCCCCAGATGAAGCCCGTCGTCAGCGTGACCACGACGTCGGGGATGCGCGACAGGACCACCACGGCGCCGTTGAGCGCGCCCGCGACGGTGCCGGCGACCAAAATCACGACCGACAGCAACAGCGCATGGGGGAAATCGGCATGCTGCATCGTGCTGGCGGCCAGCACGTTGGCGACCGCGATCTGCGAGCCCACCGAAAGATCGATGCCTTCGGTGATCACCACGAAGGTCTGGGCCGCGGCCGCGAAGGCGAGGGGCAGCGCCCCGAGAGCGAGCGACTGGATGTCGAAGGCGCCGAAATCGGGATGGATCCGTGCCGTGAACAGCAGGGCCGCGGCGAGCAGCAGCGGCATGCCGAGGAGACCCAGGTGCCGCCTGACGAACCGGGCGGTCGTGGCGGGGAGCCGATGGCCGACCGATGCCACGCTCGTGCCTCCCTGCCGGGCACCGGCACTCGTCATGCCACGGCCGCGGCGCGGGGCACGAGGCCATGGGCGGCCCGGAGCAGGGTCGGCTCGTCGGCATCGCCGGCCGGAATCTCGTTGACGATGCGGCCGCCGAACATCACCAGCGCCCGATCGCAGACGAGCGGGATCTCGGGCAGCTCCGAGGTGAACAGAAGCACGGCCGAACCGGCATCGGCGAGTTCCCGGAGCAGCGCATAGATCTGCTGTTTCGTGCCGATGTCGATGCCACGCGTCGGATCGAAGCAGAGCAGCACGTCGAAGCCGCAGGCGAGCCAGCGCGCCAGCACGACCTTCTGCTGGTTGCCGCCGCTGAGGCGGCGCACCTCGGCCTCGGCCCGCATGTCGACCTGAAGCCGCGTCACCGCCGCTTTTACGCGCGCTCGCTCGGCCCGCACCGCGATCGGCCCCCAGGACCGCAGGGCGCGAAACATCGGCAGCGCCACGTTCTCGCGGATCGAACGCTGCTGCAGCAGGGCCTGCAGCCGGTTGGCCGGCACCAGCACGAGACCGGCCCTGATAGCATCGCCGGGATGGCGCAGGCGCAGCTCCTTGCCACCGGCGAGAATCGAGCCGCCGTCGAAGCGGCGGACCCCTGCGAGGCAGTCGAAGAGCTCGTCCTGCCCCTGCCCTTCCAAAGCGGCGACGCCAAGGACCTCGCCCGCCCGCAGGGTAAAGGACACGTCGTCGAGGATGCGCCCCAAGGACAGGCGCTTCACCTCGAGGGCCGGCGCGCCGGGTCTCGCCGACGCGGGTGCCGAGGCGCGCGGCGCGGCTTCCGATGCCGCCTTGGCGACCTCTCGGCCGAGCATCAGCGACACGATCTCGTCTTCGCTGCCGCGCGCCGTCTCGGTGACGCCCACCGTCGCGCCGTCGCGCAGCACCGTGGTGCGGTCGCAGAGGGCCGAGACTTCCGCCATGCGATGCGAGATGAAGATGACGGCGTGGCCGCGATCGCGCCATTGGCGCATCATGGCGAAGACCTTCTCGGCCATGTCGGCCGGCAGCGCGGCGGTGATCTCGTCGAGCAGCAGGATCTTCGGCTCGGAGGCCAGCGCCCGAGCGAGATCGACCAGCCGCAGGATGGGTTGCGGCAAGTCGCGCACATAGGCGCGCAGATCGACCCCGCCGACGTCCATCTCGGAGAGGCGGTCGAGAACGGCCTCGATCCCGACGCGGGCGAGACGCATGTTCTGCGCCAATGTCAGGTCGGGCACGAGCGCCGGGTCCTGGTAGACCGAGACGATTCCCGAGCGGCGCGCCTCGGCCGGGGACCGGAACGTCCGGGGCTCGCCCGCCACGGCGATCGACCCGGCGTCGGCGGAGAATACGCCGGTGATGATCTTCACCAGCGTGCTCTTGCCGGCGCCGTTGGCGCCCATCAAGGCGTGGATCTCGCCCGGCCGAACCGTCAGGGCGGCCCCACGCAGCGCGACGACGGAGCCGAAGCGCTTAGCCACATCCGTGATGTCGAGAAGGGGTGTCATTTGCCTCGGATTACCCTCTCCCATGGAACGCATGGCTGTCCGGGGGAAATGAAACTACACTTTCTGCGTGAATCGAGACATATTCGGCCAACCTTTTCTCGTCATGGCCGGGCTTGTCCCGGCCATCCACGCAGATCGGAAGCAGGGTGTTCGCAGCGTTTGCGCAACGGTGCAGCGTGGATGCCCGGCACAAGGCCGGGCATGACGTGTTAGGATCGCAAAATAACACATAATCACAACCGGTTTGTTTCCCTGGACATCCGTGGGCCAGCGGGAGAAGGACCGCGTATGATGCCGGTCACGGGCCCTTGCAGGCGAGGAGTTGCTCCTTCGTGTAGGTCGTATACGGCGGGACCTGATAATCCATACTGTAGTAAGGGTCGAGCTTGGGGTCGTAATGCGCCTTGAGGTTGTCCATGCCGGCGGCCGTCGTGTTGTCCCACACCTCGGGATTGATCTTGATGACCTTCGGATAGGTGCCCTTCTTCTGTAGCACGTCGAGGGCGAGCGCGACCCCGGCGCCGCCGACCGAAGGCGGATTGGTCACGGCGGCGGCCTCGAAGCCCTTGTCCTTCAAGCTGATGAGCTGGCCGACGAAACCATTGTTGTCGGCGCCGATCACCGGCATCAGCGGCTTGCCCGAGTTCTGGACCGCGTCGACGACCACTGCGTCGAGGCCCGAGGTCCAGATGCCGTCGATCTGCTTGCCCGAGGCGAGAAGATCCTTGGCCTGCTGCGCTGATTTGTTGAGCGCCCAGCCGGTGAAGGGCGCCGCGACGACCTTGATGCCGGGATAGTCCTTCAGCGCCTCCTCGAAGCCCTGGTGGCGGTCGGCATCCGCCGGGACCCCGTCGATGCCGCGCATCTCGACGACGTTGCCCTTGCCATTCAGATGTTTGAACAGCCATTCGGCGCCGAGCTTGCCGTAGGCGACCTGGTCGTTCGACAACACATAGGCCTCGGGCGCCGAAACCGCCTGGTCCACCGCCACCACGACGATGCCCTTGGCGGCGGCCTGCTTGATGATCGGATCCAAGGCCGCGCGGTCGGAGGGATTGACGATGATCGCGTTGACACCGGCCGAGATCAGATTGCGCAGGTCGGAGATCTGCTCCGCCGGTCCGCCGTTGCGGTTGGCCACGATGACTTTCGACACCATCCCCGAGGCTTCGGCCTGCGCCTTGACCGAGCAGATCATCTCCTCGCGCCAGCCGTTGCCGATCAGCGTGTTGGAGACGCCCACGACATATTTGTCGGCCGCATGGGCCGGGCCCGCCGCGGCGGCGGCCAGAACCGTCAATCCGAGTGCCTGCGATACCCGTTTACCGATTGTCATGATGTCCTCCCTTATTTTCGTTGAGCGATGAGCGTCCACGCGCCGTCGGCGCGGCTCGAGGCGACGGCGGCCTCGATGAAACGCATTCCCTTAGCGCCGTCGGCCACGGTCGGGACGGCCGCGATCGCCGCCGGATCGGGCGGTCGGCCGGCTCGCCGCGCCTCGATCAGGGCGGCGGCGTCGCGATAGAGATTGGCGAAGCCCTCGATATAGCCTTCGGGATGGCCGGCCGGCATGCGCGAGGCGCGGCTCGCGGCCGCCGTCATTCCCGGGCCGCCGCGAACCAGGGTCCGCGTCGGCTCGCCGAAGGGCGTGAACCGCAAGACCTCCGGCGTCTCGCCGAACCATTCGAGGCCGGCCTTGTCGCCATAGACCTTCAAGGACAGCCCATTGGCATTGCCGGGCGCCACCTGGCTCGCCATCAGCACGCCCCTGGCGCCGCCCGCATAACGCAGGAGCACGTGGGCATTGTCGTCGAGCCGGCGGCCGGGCACGAAAGTCGTGAGATCGGCCGCGACCGCTGAGACGTCGAGCCCGGTGATGTAGGCAGCGAGATTATGCGCATGGACGCCGATGTCGGCGAGGCAGGCGGAGGCGCCGGCGCGCGCCGGGTCGGTTCGCCATTCAGCCTGCTTGTGGCCGTCGCGGTCGATCGGCAGCGTGAGCCAATCCTGGATATAGGCCGCATGGACGACGCGCAGCGTGCCGAGGTCGCCCGCCGCCACCATCTCCCTCGCCTGCCGGACCATGGCATAGCCGGTATTATTGAGCGTCACGGCGAAGACGAGGCCTGAGGTTCGGGCGAGCTCGACCAGCTCTTCCGCCTCGGCCACGGTCGTCGACAGGGGCTTGTCGCAGATGACGTCGATGCCGGCCGCGAGGAAAGCCTTGGCGACCGGGTGATGGAGGTGGTTCGGCGTGACGATGACCACCGCCTCGATACCATCCGGGCGCGCCGTCTCGCGGGTCGCCATCTCCTCGTAGCTCGCGTAGATCCTGTCGTCGGCCAGGCCGAGGTCGCGCCCGGAGGCGCGCGCCTTGTCCTCCTGCGCCGAGAGCGCCCCGGCCACGAGCTCGAAGCGGTCGTCGAGCCGTGCCGCGAACCGATGCACGGCGCCGATGAAAGCATCGCGGCCACCGCCGACCATGCCGTAGCGAAGCCTCCGGTGCCCGGCTCCTCCGTCGCCCGTCGCGTGGACCACCGCGGCTAGCCTTTGATGCCGAGCAGCGTGCGATTGGCGGCCGCATCGGCATTGGTCGCCGCGAAATCGTCGAAGACCCGGTCGGTCACCTCGATGATGTGATCGGCGATGAACTTGGCGCCGTTGCGGGCGGCGGCCTCGGGATGTTCGAGGCAGCATTCCCATTCGTAGACGGCCCAGCCGGCGAAATCGTGCGCGGCGAGCCTTGAAAAGACACCTTTGAAATCGACCTGCCCCCAGCCGAGCGAGCGGTCGCGGCCGGCCCGCTCCAACCAGCCCTTGTAGCCACCGTAGGCGCCCTGCCGCGCCGTGGGATTGAACTCCGCATCCTTGACGTGGAACATCTTGATGCGCTCGTGGTACACATCGATGAAGCCGAGATAATCCATCCCCTGCTTGATGTAGTGGCTCGCATCGTAATTGATGTGGCAGCGGCGATGATTGCCGACCGCCGCAAGAAACATCTCGAACGAATCGCCGTCGAACATGTCCTCGCTTGGATGGATCTCGTAGCAGAGATCGACCCCGGCTTCATCGAAGGCGTTCAGGATCGGCGTCCAGCGGCGGGCCTGTTCGGCAAAGCATTCCTCGATCAGGCCGGCGGGGCGTTGCGGATAGGGATAGAAATAGGGCCAGGCGAGCGAGCCCGAGAAGGTGACATGCTCGGTCAATCCGAGCCGCTTCGAGACCTGAGCCGCCTTGGTGACCTGATCGGCCGCCCAGAGCCGGCGCTTCTCCGGATTGCCGCGCACGTGTTCGGGCGCCTGCCCGTCGAACATCGCGTCATAGGCCGGATGGACCGACACCATCTGCCCCTGGAAATGCGTCGACAGCTCGGTGATGGCGATGCCGATGTCGGACAGCTTGCCCTTGACCTCGTCGCAATAGGTCGCGCTATCCGCCGCCTTGTCGAGGTCAAAGAACCGCCGGTCCCAGGACGGGATCTGGATGCCCTTGTAGCCGTAGTCCTTGGCCCAGCGGGCGATCCCTTCCAACGTGTTATGGGGCGGGGTGTCGCGCGCGAACTGCGCCAGGAAAAGGCCAGGACCCTTCATCGTCTTCACGACGGCTCTCCCGTTTCGCGCTTTATTGCCGGCGGCGCCTTCGAGACAGAAGGGCAAAATCGTTCCGCTTGTCAATCATCGAACGACCGCTCCACGGTGCGCGATCTGCGGCCGCCTCACCCTCCGAATAACTCGTCGAGCAGGCTCTTCCGGTGCTCGACCGGCGGAGCGGAGCCCTGGGCGGGAATGTCTTCCGGCGGGACGAGGCGCGACCCTGCCGGGGAAGGGCCGCCGGCCGAGGCTTCGCGCGCCGCCTGGTTGATCGTCATCGGCTGTCCGGGCGCCGTCGGCGCCTGTGGAGGCTGCGCCGGCCAGCCGAAGGGCTGTGCCGCCGCCACCGCGCGTCCCGTGGCGGGATCGCGCGCCGGCAGCCCTGCCATCGGCGTCCCCTCGGTGCCGTTGCTGGGCGCAGGGGCACGCCAGGTGCCGGGCAGCGGCACGGGCTGCAGGCCGCGATGCGCCACCCTCATGAAGCGGCTCCAGATGTCGACCGGAAGATTGCCGCCGGAGGCTTTCTTCGTCGGCGAGGAATCGTCGTTGCCGACCCAGACGGCAGCGACGAGATGGCTCGTGTAGCCGACGAACCAGGCGTCGCGCCACTCTTGGCTCGTACCGGTCTTGCCGGCCGCCTGCCAGCCCGGCAGTTCGGCCTTGCGGGCCGTACCGGTCAAGAGCGTCTCCTGCATCATGGCATTCATCATGCCGAGCGCGTTGGGGTCGATCACGCGCCCGAAGCTCGACCCCTTGCGCTGATAGAGCAGCTTGCCGCCGGCCGTCCTGATACGCGTGATGATATGCGGCTGCACCGCCGTGCCGCCGTTGGCGAAGGGCGCATAGGCGGCGGTCAGCTCCAGCGGCGTGACCTCGGAGGTGCCGAGCGCGATCGAGGCGTTGGGCTGCAGGTCCGAGGTGATGCCGAGCCGGTGCGCCGTCTTGACCACGGTTTTGGGGCCGACTTCGAGCCCGAGACGCACCGCCACGGTGTTGAGCGACAGCGACAGCGCCTTGGTCAGCGTGACCGGCCCGAAATATTGGCGGGAATAATTCTCGGGCTGCCAACCCTTGACGTTGATCGGAGCGTCGTCGCGCACCGTGTCGGGCGTCAGCCCCCTCTCGATGGCGGCGAGATAGACGAAAGGCTTGAAGGCCGAGCCCGGCTGGCGCTTGGCCGTAACGGCGCGGTCGTACTGGCTTTCGGTGTAGTTGCGCCCGCCGATCAGCGCCTTGATAGCGCCGTCCGGATCGAGCGCCACCAGTGCCCCCTCGCCGACGCCGTACCTACCACCGCTCCGGGCCAGCACGTCACTGAGCGCATGTTCGCCGGCCGATTCCAAGATGGGATCGATGGTCGTGGTGACTACGATATCCTGGTCGACCGCGCCGATCGTATCGTCGAGCTGGTCCATGACGTAATCCGCGGCATAATTGACGGCGCCGGCGCCATGCTGCTTGACCGCCTTGGCGGGGTTCATCAGGGCCGCCTTGGCGGCGGCCTCCGTCACGAAGCCTTCCTGGACCATGGCGGTGATGACCTGGCCGGCGCGTTCGGTGGCGCCGGCCGGATTGCGATTCGGCGCGAGCTTGGTCGGCGCCTTCATCAGGCCGGCCAGCACGGCCGCTTCCGCCAGCGTCACGTGCTTGGCATCGTGGCCGAAGTAATGCTCCGCCGCCGCCTCGACCCCATAGGTGCCCGAACCAAAATAGACCCGGTTGAGATAGAGTTCGAGGATCTGGTTCTTGGAATATTTGTGCTCGAGCCACAGAGCCAGGATGGCTTCCTGGATCTTGCGCGACAGCGTCCGTTCCTGCGTCAAGAACAGATTCTTGGCGAGCTGCTGGGTGAGGGTCGAGCCGCCCTGCATGCCGCCGCCGCCGATGACATTGCGCAGGAGCGCCCGGCCGATACCGAGCGGATCGATGCCGTAATGACGGTAGAACCGGCGATCCTCGATGGCAATGAAGGCCTTGGGTAGATAGGGTGGCAAGTCGCGCAGGGCGACGGCCGCGCCGCCGGTATCGCCGCGATTGGCGAGCGATGTTCCGTCTTCGCCGACGATGGCGATGTTGGGTGGCCGCTTCGGGACCGAGAGCTGGTCGATCGGCGGCAACTGACTGGCGTAATAGACGACCGTGCCGGCGCCGCCGAGCCCCGCCCACAGGCCGAGGATGAAGGTCCAATAGACGAGGCGGCCAAGGATCGACCGGCGCCGACGGGCGCTGCGCTTCGTCCCCCGTGATCCCCGCCTCACTTCGCCGGCATCGCCGAGCCTGCCGCGCTGACGACCGAAGCCCGGTTCTATCCTCTGATCCCGGCTCGCGGATTTTTGACGGGCGCCGCCCCCGGCTCGGTCCTCCGGATAGGCCCGCAGATCGCCCGCTCCGCCACGGCCGGAGTCGAATCGTGGTTCACGCCGCCCCGAGCCGCCATCCCTGCCCTTCTGGTCCCGGCCCTTGCCCATCAAACGCCCTGCCGTCCCCTGGATACGCGGGGACGGTCTCGACCGTAACGGGGCCGGATTAAGGGCCGGTTACACCACTTTCGGCCGGAACCTTCAGGCGGCGTGTTCGCAGGCGATCCTCGCCTCCACGCTTTCCCGTGAGACCAGCGCCAGTGCCTCGCGCAGGGTCTCGATCCCGGCGCCGGGGCGGGGCGCTCGCTCGGCGAGATGCCGCCGCCACGCCCGTGCGCCCGGCCGGCCGGAGAACAGGCCGAGCAGGTGGCGCGTCACGTCGTGCAGCCGCACGCCCTCGGCGAGGCGCGCCTCGACATAGGGAATGAAACGCTCGATCGCCTCGAAGCCGTCACGCACTGGATCGGGGGTGCCGAAGATCCGCGAATCGACCTCGGCCAGCATGTCCGGAGACTGATAGGCAGCGCGACCCAGCATGACACCATCCATGTCCCGGAGGTGCCGCGCTGCCTCGTCGAGGCTGGCGATGCCGCCGTTGAGGCTCATCGACAGGTCCGGCCAGGCGCGCTTCATCGCATGGACCAAGGGATAGTCGAGCGGCGGTACGTCGCGGTTCTGCTTGGGCGACAGGCCCTGCAGCCATGCTTTGCGGGCGTGGACGACAAGGCCGTCGGCGCCGGCACGGGCCACCGCCTCGATCATGGCCGGCAGCGCCTCGCGCGGCTCCTGCTCGTCGACGCCGAGGCGGCATTTGACCGTCACCGGTATCGTGACCTCCGCCTTCATGGCGGCGACGCACTGCCCGACGAGCGCCGGCTCGCGCATCAGGCAGGCTCCGAAGCGGCCGTTCTGCACCCGGTCCGACGGGCAGCCGACATTGAGGTTGATCTCGTCGTAGCCGTAGTCGGCGCAGATCCGAGCCCCGCGGGCGAGCTCGTCGGGACAGCTGCCGCCGAGCTGCACCGCGACCGGATGCTCGCTCTCGTCGAAGCCGAGCAGGCGGTTGCGCGGCCCGTGGAGGATCGCCCCCGTCGTAACCATCTCGGTATGAAGCAGCGCGCGGCGCGTGAGGATGCGGTGGAAGACACGGCAATGCCGGTCCGTCCAGTCCATCATCGGCGCCACGGCGAAGATTTTTCCTAGCATTATCAGCTACTTTGTAACTTTGTTAGCAAACTGAAGACGACCACGTGCTGTGGAAATGCGGCCGGTTTCGTCGGGTCACTGCACACGGAGCGCGCAAGTGGCGACGTTCGAGAAGCCGCTTTTGCGACGCCTGTTGCCGCCCGAAGGGCCGGTCACCAAAGGCCGGGCAACAGGCGAGAACGCACCTTGGCGGCATAGTCGCGATAGCCCGGCAGCCCCGCTCTGAGCATGGCCTCCTCGCCGAGCGCGCGAGCCGCCAGCAGCGGCACGGCCAGGACCAGCCAGGCGAGACTCCAAAGCGAACCCAACAGCAACGACGTGCCGACCATCAACGGCAGGACATAGGCGTACATCGGGTGACGCACGACGGCATAGGGTCCGGTGGAGATCACGGTTTGACCGCGCGCCTCCTGCAGCTCGATCGTGGTCGCCGCGAAGGTGTTGGCGCGTAGCACTCCGATCCAGCCCCAGAAGGCGCCTAGGATCAGCACCGCGCCGAATACCTGCGCCCACAGCGGCATATGCGACCAGCCGAACCGCCGCGCATCGAGCGCCATGAAGACGATCCACCCCAGGAAGACGGCCAGGATCGCGGCCATCACGGCCCGGTCGGCGGGCTTTTGGTCGGCACTGATCGGCGACTTCGACCTCGCCGCGAGCAGGCCCGGGTCGGTCTTCATCAGCCATACCCCGGTGGCCTCGCTGCAACCGATGAACAGCACCAAGAACACCCAGGCCTGCGGCCAGGCCAGCGTCCCGGCGGGCAGAAACAATAGCAGGCCGAGCACGACGGCAAAGACAAGGGCGTTCCGGGTCATCTCAAGTAGCACGAGGTCACCGCCCGGTCTAATATACGTCTATCGCGGCCAAGGCGTCCTGTCCCGGCGCAAGCTCTCATTTCTCATGGCGGAAGATCCGAAGTCGCCGAATATATCCGGCCCCGACGCCGCATCCCGACCTAATCCGCCAGCGGCCGGGCTTCGTCGGGCAGCATGATCGGAATGCCGTCGCGGATCGGATAGGCCAGTTTGGCCGCGTGCGACACGAGTTCCTGCCGCTCGCGGTCGTAGACGAGGCCCGCCTTGGTCACCGGGCAGACGAGAATCTCGAGCAGGCGCGGGTCCACGGCTGCCGGGTCGGATGCGGCAGGCCTCCGGGACGCCGTCGTGTTGTCGTCCGCCATGTATTCGGTTCTCCGTCTAGAGCATGATCGGCCGTTGCCGATCTGCTCCGAGTTAAAAAGGGCGAGCACGCTCATCGGTTTAGGATCGCGAAGCGAATTCGACCTGAACCGATCGTGCTCTATTGCAGCGTCGAGGGCGCACCCTCGCGCGCCATGTCCATTTCCGCAATGGCGATCAGCACGTCGGCGCGCGTCTTGAGATCCGGGGCCTCGAGAAGCGCCTGCTTCTCCTTGGCCCCGAACGGCGACATCATAGCCAACGCATTGACGAGCAGATCGCTCGGCGCCGCATCGATCCCCTCCCAGTCGACCGACAGGCGATGCGTCTCGGCGAATTGCCGCAAGGCGCGGATGACGCCGTCGCGGTCGACCTCGTCGCGCTCGGCTTCCTCGTCGAAATCACGCACGAAGGGCGAGAAATCGACCCGGCATTGGCGATAGGGTGTGATGGCGCTGAGTTCCTCGGCGATACGGTAGCGCGCGACGCCTGTCAGGGTGACGAGGTAGCGCCCGTCGCCCGATTCCTCGAGCGAGGTGATGCGGCCGGCGCAGCCCATCGTGTAGAGCGCAGGGCGGGCCGCCGCCTCGGACGTCCCGGCCGAGAGCTGTACCATGCCGACGATGCGCTCGGCGCGGATGGCGTCGTCGATCATCGCCATGTAGCGCGGCTCGAAGATGTTGAGCGGCAACTGTCCACGCGGCAGCAACAAAGCCCCGTTGAGCGGAAAGACCGGGATGACGTCGGGCAGGTCTCCCGGCCCGCGGTAGGGCTTGTTGATGCTCATCGTCGATCCCCGGATCAGTGCTACCTGAACAGCAGCCCCGACAATTTCCGTCGACCGTTGGCCGATGCAGGATCGGCGAAACCCCAGGCCTCGAAGAACTGAAGGAGCTGCTTGCGCGCGCCATCATCGTTCCAACTGCGGTCCTTCCTGATAATGTCAAGCAGCTGGTCTGCGGCATCCTCGCGCTTGCTCTTGGCGTTCAGCGCCAGCGCCAGGTCGAAGCGGGCCTGAAAATCATCCGGATCCTGCGCGATCCGACGTTCGAGATCGCCGAGATCGCCGAGGTCGGCGCTCTGCTCGGCGAGATCGACCGCGGCCTTCGCGGCCACCACCGCCCCATCCTGCGCCGCGCTGCCCTTGGCCGCAGCCAGGACGGCCTTGGCATCGTCGAGGCGGCCGGCGTCGAGATGCAACCTGGCGAGACCGGCCAAGGCTGCGGGGTTGTTGTCGTCGGCCTCAAGAATCTCGGCATAGATGGCGGCGGCCGTCTCCGCATCGCCTTCGGCCAGCGCCACGGCTGCCTCCTCGAGCGCCTCCTTCACCGGATCGCCGACCGGGCCGACGAGGCGTTCCAGGAACTGCCTGATCTGCGATTCGGGCAACGCACCGACGAATCCGTCGACCGGCTGGCCGCGCGAAAAGGCATAGACCGCCGGGATCGACTGCACCCCGAGCTGGCCGGCGATCTGCGGATGCTCGTCGATATTCATCTTGACGAGCTTGACCTTGCCGCCTGTCGCGGCGACCGCGCGTTCGAGGATCGGCGTCAGCTGCTTGCACGGTCCGCACCACGGTGCCCAGAAATCGACCATGACCGGCTGACGCATGGACTCAGCGATGACGTCCTGCCGGAAGCTTGCCGTCGTCACCTCTTTCGCGCCACCGGCGGCAGCCGTCGGAACGGCACCTGGGGTCTTCAAATCACTTCCGAACGACATCGATGTTCCCCATGTCCACCCGCTCGGCGCCTGACGATGGCTCGCCGCGGCGCAAGCTTTGGCGACACATGGGGCCTGCCGCCATGCAACGCAACTCGCTCGTGCGGACGGCGCCGGGACGCCTCAGAGCGGCCGGTTGTGGAGGCGCCGCTCCCAGGCCAAGGCCTGCCCGACGATCTCGCGAAGGTCGTCGTGGAGCGGCCGCCAGCCGAGCTTAGCTTTGATGCGGTCGTTGGAGGCGACGATGGCGGCGGGGTCGCCGGGGCGGCGAGCGCACATCCTCACCTCGAAGTCGACGCCCGAGACCTGCTTGACCACATCGACCACCTCCCGCACCGAAAAGCCTTTCGCGTAGCCGCAGTTGCAGGTCAGGTTGTCGCCGCCGGCGCGCAGGTAGCGCAAGGCAGCGGCATGGGCGCGCACGAGGTCGGTGACCTGGATATAGTCGCGCAGGCAGGTGCCGTCGGGCGTCGGATAATCGGAGCCGAAGATGTCGAGCGCCGGGCGCCGGCCGAGCGCCGTCTGCACGGCGACCTTGATGAGATGGGTCGCATCGCGCGTCGACTGGCCGGTGCGACCCTTCGGATCGGCGCCCGCGACATTGAAATAGCGCAGCACGACGTAGCGCAAATTATGCGCTGCCGCGGTGTCGGCCAGCATCCATTCGACCATCAGCTTGGAGCGGCCGTAGGGCGAGACGGGCGCCAGCGGCCGGTCCTCGGAGACGGCGCCGAGATCGGTTTCGCCGTAGACGGCGGCGGTCGAGGAGAAGATGAAATGTTTCACGCCAGTGCGCACGGCGACCGCCAGCAGGCTGCGCGCCCGGGCGGTATTGTTGAGATAATAGTCGAGCGGATCGCGCACCGAATCGGGCACGACGATCTTAGCCGCGAAATGCACGATGGCGTCGATCGCATGGTCGCGGATGAGCCGCTCGGCCTGCGCCTCGTCGCCGAAGTCGCCGACGACGAGGGTCACGCCCTCGGGTATCGCCGAGCGGAAGCCGGTCGACAGGTTGTCGAGGACGACGACGCTCTCGCCCGCATCGATGAGCTCGAGCACCATGTGGCTGCCGATATAGCCGGCGCCGCCCGTGACCAGGACCGTCATTCGCAACCCCTCCGAACCCGCCTCGCCGCGTGGCGGCATGACGCGACGCTAGGCGAAAGCATTGAAAATATGATTTCGGCACGATTTATGGCATCGACGTCGTGAATGACGGCCGGTCTCCGCTAGTCGGCCTCCGGCGGCGCAACTTTTGGGGGCGGCAGAATGAAGAAGGTCAGGAAAGCGGTCTTTCCCGTCGCGGGCCTGGGAACCCGGTTCCTGCCGGCGACGAAATCCGTTCCCAAGGAGATGCTGACGGTGGTCGACCGGCCCGTCGTGCAGCACGTGGTCGACGAGGCGCGCGAGGCCGGCATCGAGCATTTCATCTTCGTCACCGGACGCGGCAAGGCTGTGATCGAGGACCACTTCGACATGGCCTCCGAGCTCGAGGAGACGCTGAAACGCCGCGGCAAGATGAAGGAATACGAGGCTTTGATGGCCGACCTGCCGCCGGCCGGCGCGACAAGCTTCACCCGCCAGCAGGCGCCGCTCGGCCTCGGCCACGCGGTCTGGTGCGCGCGCGACATCGTCGGCGACGAGCCTTTCGCGGTGCTGCTGCCCGATATGGTGACCATGGCGGGCAAGCTCGGCAGCCGCTGCCTCAAACAGTGCATCGACGCCTACAACGAGTATGGCGGCAGCGTCATCGCGGTCGAGGAGGTGCCGGACGAGGAGACCGACAAATACGGCATCGTGTCGATTGGCGAGGACAAGGGGCACAGTTTCGAGATCACCGGTATGGTGGAGAAGCCGCCGAAGGGCACCGCGCCTTCGACCTCGATCATCTCCGGCCGCTACCTGCTCGACCCCGGCATCTTCAAGATCCTCGAAGCCGGCGAGAAGGGCGCGGGTGGCGAGATCCAGCTCACCGACGCCATGATCAAGATGATCGGCACGCAACCGTTCCACGGCGTGCGCTTCGATGGCAAGACCTACGATACCGGCTCGAAGCTCGGCTTCCTCGCCGCCAACGTGGCCTTCGCCATGCAGCGACCCGAGCTCGCCGGCCCCTTCAAAGAGGAATTGCGCAAGATCGTCGGGACGCTTTGACGGCCGCAAGGCCCTTTTGCTCCAATCCGGGCGCTACAATATAACGTCCGCAGGGAAGCGGCGGCCCGGCCGCCGCGCGTGGAGACCACGAGTCATGGACAAGATTCCCGTCACGGTGCTGACCGGCTATCTCGGCGCCGGCAAGACGACGCTGCTCAACCGCATTCTCAGCGAGCAGCACGGCAAGAAATATGCGGTGATCGTCAACGAGTTCGGCGAGATCGGAATCGACAACGACCTGGTCGTCGGCGCCGACGAGGAAGTCTTCGAGATGAACAACGGCTGCATCTGCTGCACCGTGCGCGGCGACCTGATCCGCATCATCGAGGGGCTGATGAAGCGCAAGGGCCGTTTCGACGCCATCATCGTCGAGACGACGGGCCTTGCCGACCCGGCGCCGGTGGCGCAGACCTTCTTCGTCGACCAGGAGGTACAGGATGCGGCCCGGCTCGACGCCGTCGTGACGGTGGCCGACGCCAAATGGCTCAGCGCCCGACTCAAGGACGCGCCCGAGGCCAAGAACCAGATCGCCTTCGCCGACGTGATCGTGCTCAACAAGACCGATCTCGTGTCGCCGGCGGAGCTGAAGGCGGTCGAGGCGCGCATCCGCGCCATCAACCCCTATGCCAAGCTTCACCGGACGCAGCGCTGCGCCGTGCCGCTCGAGGCGGTCCTGGAGCGCAACGCCTTCAACCTCGACCGGATCCTCGAGATCGAGCCGGCCTTTCTGGAGGAGGAGGACGATCATCATGACCACGATCACCATGATCACGATCATTCCCACGGCGGCTTGAAGCACTACCACGACGAGGACATGCAATCGGTGGCGCTGACCCATGAGGGCGATGTCGATCCCCAAAAGTTCATGCCGTGGCTCAACGACCTCGTGCAGCGCGAGGGCGGCAAGATCCTGCGCTCCAAGGGCATCATGTCGCTCAAGGGCGAGCCGAAGCGCTTCGTTTTCCAGGGCGTCCACATGATGCTCGACGGCGACACCCAGCGCGACTGGAAGCCGGACGAGAAGCGCAAGTCCAAGCTGGTCTTCATCGGCCGCGACCTGCCCGAGGCCGAGATCCGCAAGGGCTTCGAGGCCTGCCGGGCCTAAAAACCTGACATCCTCGTCATTTCGGATCAGCGCGCCGGCGGCGCGTGTCCGTGATGACGGGTCGTCCCGTCCGTTCCTCCGGCGGGCAGGAACTGCTGGGTGAAGGCGGTGAGCTCGGCGACGCTGCGCAGCCGGTGCAGCGTCTTGTGTTGCGCTTCCGCGCGTTTGCAGAGCTCGCGCACCATCGGCATCCAGTGCTGATCGACCTCCCACATGGTGTGGAACAAGGCTTCCGTCGGCGGCATGGTGAGGCTGGCGCCCGGAGCATGCTCGATTGCACCTCTGACCCAAGCGATCTGCCGCTCGGCCGCGAGCCAGAAATGCATCCAGATCGGCATGTCGATCAGCACGATCACGGTGGCGCGCTCGATCCGCGGCGCGATCGACTCCTGCCGTCCGAGGCCGTCGATCAGCCAGGACTCCGCCGCGATCGCTCTGGAATGTTCGATGTCGTAGGTGGCTTTGGGCGTCGGGTGCCATCCGGGACGCCAGAGGAGCCGGTCGATCTCGATGTGCGGCAGGTGCCGCGCCGTCGCGATGGCGCGCGACAGCGTGGACTTGCCGCCGCCCGCATTGCCGATCACGACCACTCTCGACACGTCGATCTTCCTTGGGCGCCCCGGGAACTGTTTGCCATCAAGATGCCGCTTTTGAACGATGCCGCAAGAGGTTTCACCAGGCTGGACCGGCGAGGCGCCTTGGTGGACCGCCGGCTCCTTGCGGTCGAAGAGGCTTCGAAAGGGCTGACCGGCGCCGCTCACATCGCCCGGACGCGGCCGCGCCGGCCCGCGCCCCGGCATGACGCGACATCAGGACGGCTCGTGCCACCGGTCGCTGGGCGCCCGGCCGGCCCTCTCGATCTCATCGTGACCTCGGACGACGCGACAAGGGCGATTTCCTTGGCGATCCCGGTCATGGAGGAAGCACGGCCTTGATGTTCCGCGCGCCGAACGAGCCTGATGCAAGCATGCGTTTAGGATCGAAAAGCTACTCTGAGCGCATCGTGCTCCAGCCGGCGACCGCCGGTCAGCTGGACGTCGCGCGAGGTCGCGTCTCGATGAGGACGATGGCCTGGGCCAACGGATATTCGTCGGTCAGCGTCACGTGGATCACCGCCTCGTGGCCCGCCGGCACGAGACTGGCCAGCCGCGCCGCGGCGCCTCCCGTCAGCCGCAGGGTCGGCTGGCCGCTCGGGCGGTTGACGACGCCCATGTCGCGCCAGAAGACACCGGCGTTGAGGCCCGTGCCCAGCGCCTTGGCGCAGGCCTCCTTGGCGGCGAAACGCTTGGCATAGGAGGCGGCGCGTCCCGCCTTGGCGTCCGAGCGCCGGCGCTCGACCTCGGTGAAGCAGCGCTCGACGAAGCGCCGGTCGAAACGCCCCAGTACCTTCTCGATGCGCCGGATGTCGCAGAGATCGTTGCCGATGCCGATGATCATGGGCGCACGCCGTCAGCCATTGACCCGCTCGACCTTGGAGACCGCCTTGTGGCCGCGCAACTGCGCGATGATGGCATTGAGCTGCTTCAGGTCCCAGACGTCGAGGTCGACGATCACCTCGCGGAAGTCGCGCGAGCGCGTCATGACCTTGATGTCGTCGATATTGCCGCCGTTGTCGCTGATCGCGCCGGCGATACCGGCGAGCGCGCCGGGCTCGTTGATCGCCGTGATGGCGACCTGGGCCGGGAACAGCTCCTTGCGGGCGGGGTCGATATCCCAGCGGACGTCGAGCCAGCGGTCGGGCTGGTCGTCGAAATCCATCAGCGCCGGCGACTGGATCGGATAGATGGTAATCCCTTCGCCGGGCGTGTGGATGCCGACGATCCTGTCGCCTGGCACCGCCCCGCCGTTCGGTGCGAAGCTGACCGGAAGGTCGCCGCCGATGCCGCGGATCGGCAGCGCCTTGGCCGGATCGACGCCGCCGTCCGGAAGCTTGAATCGCAGGTTATCGGCCTTGCCGATTCCGAACCATCCGGCGTCACCCTTCTCGGGCGCCGCGCCCGCCTTGCGCTGCTCGGCAACATCCGGATGGACCGCCCGCAACACGTCCCCCGAATAGATCTCGCCGCGCCCTACGGCGGAGAGCACGTCCTCGACCGTGGCGCGCGCCAGACGGGGCAACGCCGCCTTCAGCTTGTCGTCGGCATAGACCTTGCCGCCGCGCTCGAAGGCACGGACCACGATCTGGCGGCCGAGGCCGGTATATTGCGCCCTGACGGCGTCGCGCGTCGCGCGCCGGATCGCGGCGCGGGCCTTGCCGGTCTTCACCAGCCCCTCCCAGGCGGGCGGCGGCACCTGTCCCTCGGCGCAGGCGACCTCGACCTCGTCGCCGTTCTTGAGCTCCGAGATCAAGGGCGCGATGCGGCCGTTGATCTTGGCCCCGACCGCCGTGTTGCCGACCGTCGTGTGGATCGCATAGGCGAAATCGATCGGCGTGGCACCGCGCGGCAGCGCGATCAGCCGGCCCTTGGGGGTGAAGCAGAACACCTGATCGTGGAACAGTTCGAGCTTGGTGTGTTCGAGGAACTCCTCCGGCGTGCCGCCCTCGGCCAGCATGGCGATGGTGCGCTTCAACCCGGTGAAAGCCTGGCTTTCGCCAGCCCGCATGCCGACGTCGAGAACCGCGCCGTCCTTGTAGATCGTATGGGCAGCGATGCCGTTTTCGGCCACGTCGTGCATGGCCTGGGTCCGGATCTGCAATTCGACGCGCCGCTGGCCGGGGCCGACGACGGTCGTATGGAGCGACCGATAGTCGTTGCTCTTCGGCGTCGAGATATAGTCCTTGAAGCGGCCGGGAACGTTGGGCCATTGGGTATGGACGATCCCGAGCACCCGGTAGCAGTCCTCGAGCCGGTCGACGATGACCCGAAAGCCAAAGATGTCGGAGAGTTGCTCGAGCGCCAGCGACTTCTGCTCCATCTTGCGCCACACCGAATAGGGCTGCTTCTGGCGACCGTTGACCGAGGCCTTGATGCCCTGGTCGAAGAACCGGTCGGTCAGTTCGTTCTCGATCTTGGCGATGAGGCCGCCATAGCGCGCCGTCATATCGTCGAGCCGGTCGACGATCATCTTGTGCGCGTCGGGCATGAGATGGGCGAAGGCCAGGTCTTCGAGCTCGTTGCGCAGGCTCTGCATGCCCATGCGCCCGCTCAGCGGCGCATAGATGTCGAGCGTCTCCTGGGCGATGCGGACGCGCTTCGGCTCCGGCATGAAGTGGAGCGTTCGCATGTTGTGGAGCCGATCGGCGAGCTTGACCAGCAACACCCTGATGTCGTCGGCGATGGCGAGCAGGAGCTTGCGCAGGTTTTCGGCCTGGGCCGCCTGTTTGGAGACGAGATCGAGCTTCCTGATCTTGGTGAGCCCCTCGACGAGATTGCCGATCTCGGAGCCGAAGAGATGGTCGATCTCCTCCCGCGTGGTGGCCGTATCCTCGATCGTGTCGTGCAGCACCGCCGCCACGATCGTGGCATCGTCGAGCTTGAGGTCGGTGAGGATCCCCGCCACTTCGAGCGGATGGGCGAAGAACAGGTCGCCCGAGGCCCGCTTCTGGGCCCCGTGGGCCTTCATCGCATAGACATAGGCGCGGTTGAGCAGGACCTCGTCCGTGTCGGGATTATAGCTC
The DNA here is from genome assembly GCA_965277115.1 of Lichenihabitans sp. Taxonomy (GTDB): domain Bacteria; phylum Pseudomonadota; class Alphaproteobacteria; order Rhizobiales; family Beijerinckiaceae; genus Lichenihabitans. The sequence goes on from CBDIBY010000011.1 coordinate 756,941, forward strand.
CGGACGCGATCGACAAGTTCGTACTGGCGCATGATTTTGGCGGGCGCCGACCGCCGCGGTGCGGTGATGCCGGTCGTCATGCGTCCATTATCGGGACCCTTGCGAGTCTCGGCAAGACTCAAACGCGATGGCGACGGACCCGGCCGGCGCGACAGGCGTCAAAGATACCGAAAGCCTCCCCTTCGCACTCAGGCACTTATTCCCCGTCTTCCTCGGTCTCGGCAGGAGGCACGAGGCCCTCGAGACCCCGCAGCAGGTCTTCCTCGGTCATGCGGTCGAACTGCACTTCTCCGCCGGTCTCGCGCTCGGCGTTGCCGGCGGGGACCATCGAGGGAACGACCTCGGCCTCCGGCTCGTCGACCTCGACATGCTTCTGCAGAGAATGGATCAAGTCCTCCTTCATGTCCTCCGGCGCGAAGCGTTCATCGGCAATCTCGCGCAACGCGACAACCGGGTTCTTGTCGTTGTCGCGATCGACCGCGATCGACGCTCCCGCCGAGATCATCCTGGCCCGATGGCTGGCCAGGAGGACCAGTTCGAACCGGTTCTCGATTTTGTCGACGCAGTCTTCCACCGTCACGCGGGCCATTCGGCATCCCCCGACACATGTCAAAAATCAACGTTGCCGTAGCATCGGCTTGACGCGGCACGCAAGTCGAATCATGATGATGAATGTTTCGACGTCTTAGTCAGCCTCACTGGGCCGAATGGAATTTCACTCCGCTGTCAGATCACGTTTCACGTCAAACCTAATCACAGCTTTTTGATAATTTCTGGCCAATTTTCTGTGAAACTGGCTAAATTTGTCGTCAATGGACGCGTAGTTTGTCGAGCGGTAGAAATGAAGGCTTCGTTCCGGGGCCGGCGCGCAACTTTATCCGGCGCCTCGGAGTTTGCCCTGATCTGCCCGCCTCCGTTCGATGACCCCATTTCCGGTTAGCCCAAAGTGTTGACGCCACGGTCTTTGCAGCCGTCGCCGACCTTTGATAGATGAAAAATCCGACATCAGAGTTCGCTAAATGTCTCAGCAAGAACGCATCGCCCTCTTTATCGACGGCGCCAACCTGTATGCAACCGCGAAAACCCTCGGTTTCGATATTGATTACAAGAAATTGTTGAGAGAGTTCCAGGGTAAGGGCCGGCTGATTCGAGCGTTCTACTATACGGCGCTGGTCGAGGATCAGGAGTACTCGTCGATCCGTCCGTTGATCGACTGGCTGGATTACAATGGCTATGCGGTGGTGACCAAGCCGACGAAGGAATTCGTCGATTCGATGGGTCGGCGCAAGGTCAAGGGCAACATGGACATCGAACTCGCGGTCGACGCCATGGAGATGGCGGCGCACATCGATCACATGGTGTTGTTTTCCGGCGATGGCGACTTTCGCTCCCTGGTGGAGGCTGTGCAGCGTCACGGGGTACGGGTCTCGGTCATCTCGACCGTCACGACCCAGCCTCCTATGGTAGCGGACGAGTTGCGCCGGCAGGCCGACGAATTTGTGGACCTCGTGCATCTCGTCGCCAAGGTCGGGCGCGACAACGATCGGCCGGAGCGGGTCTCGAGAGGCAGCGACCGCCGTGCCAGCCTGGCGCATTCCTATGCGGGCGGCCATGACGACGAGGGATCGGATACGCATTGAGGGATGCGGCCTCGAGGGGCGAGCCGCCGCACGACTGTGCCCGCTGCCCGCGTCTCGTCGATTATCGCGGAGAGAATCGCCGCAAGGACCCCGCGGGCCATAATGGCCCGGTGAGGTCCTTCGGGCCGCCGCAGGCTCGCCTGCTCGTCGTGGGCCTTGCGCCCGGCGTGAGCGGCGCGAACCGGACCGGTCGGCCTTTCACCGGCGACTGGGCGGGCGATCTTCTCTACGAGACCCTGGCGCTTTTCGGCTTCGCATCGGGATCTTACGACGAGCGGGCCGACGACGGTTTGTCGCTGTCGGATTGCATGGTGACGAATGCGGTGCGCTGCGTGCCGCCCGCCAACAAACCAACCCCTGCGGAGGTTGCCACCTGCCGCGATTTCCTGGTCGGCCGGATGGCCGCCCTGCCCCGTCTCGACGTCGTGGTGGCACTCGGCCGGATCGCCCACGACAGTCTCCTTCGCGCCTGCGCGGCGAGGCTCGTGGCTCATCCGTTCGGACACGGCCGGGTTCACGAGATCGGCTTCGACGGACGCGCCTTGCGTCTCTTCGACAGCTATCATTGCTCGCGCTACAACACCAATACGGGCGTGCTGACGCCCGACATGTTCCGCGCCGTGTTCCGGTCGGTCAGCGCCGCCCTCGGGCGCTGAGACGATCTAGGGCAGGCCCTAGCCCTTGTCGCGCAGGAGGCGGGATTTTTCCCGGTTCCAGTCGCGCAGCTTCTCGGTCTCTCGCTTGTCGTGCAGCTTCTTGCCGCGTCCCACCGCCAGTTGAAGCTTGGCCAGGCCGCGTCCGTTGAAATAGATCTTCAGCGGCACGATGGTCATGCCTTCGCGCTCGACGCCCTGTTTCAGGCGCGCGATCTCGCGCGCCTTCATCAGTAGCTTGCGTGGGCGCTTGGGCTCGTGGTTGAAGCGGTTGCCCTGGCCATATTCCGGAATGGTGGCGTTGATGAGGAACAGTTCTCCCTTGTCGGCCGAAGCATAGCTCTCGGCGATCGTCGCCTTGCCACTGCGCAGCGACTTGACCTCGGTGCCGGTCAGCATCAGGCCCGCTTCGTAGGTCTCGCCGATCTCGTAATTGTACCGGGCCCGGCGGTTTTCGGACACAATCTTGAAATTGGTGGGATCTTTGGCCACGAGGTGCCTTCCGGGCTCAGCCGTTCAAGAGGTCGGCATGGGTCATCGCCTCGCGGACCACGGCGCGCGCCGGCTCGCTCAACGGCACCAGCGGCAGGCGCACCGCGTCGCCGAGGCGCCCGAGCAGCGAGAGCGCATATTTCGGACCCGACGGATTGGGCTCGACGAAGAGCGCCGCATGCAGCGGCACGAGACGGTCCTGCTGCGCCAGCGCCGTCGCGTAATCGCCCGCGAGCGCCGCCGTCTGCAGGGCGGCGCAGGCGCGGGGTGCCACGTTGGCGGTGACCGAGATGCAGCCGTGCCCGCCCGCCGCCAGATAGGCCAGCGCCGTCATGTCCTCGCCCGAAAGCTGGATGAAGTCGGGACCCAGGGCATGGCGCTGCAGCGAGACGCGGGCGAGATTGGCTGTGGCGTCCTTGACCCCGACGATGTTCCTGAGCTCGTAGAGCCGCTGCATCGTCTCGACGCTCATGTCGACGACGGAGCGCGGCGGGATGTTGTAGATGATGATCGGGATGCCGACCACATCGTCGATCGCCTTGAAATGGCGATAGAGGCCTTCCTGATTGGGCTTGTTGTAATAGGGCGTGACGATGAGGAGTCCGGCCGCCCCTGCCTTCTCGGCGTAGCGGGCGAGGTCGATCGCCTCGGCGGTGTTGTTCGAGCCCGCACCCGCCACGACCGGCACGCGGCCCCCCGCCTCCGCGATGCAGAGATCGACGATCCTCTTGTGCTCATCATGCGACAGCGTCGGGCTTTCGCCGGTCGTGCCGCAGGGCACGAGGCCATGGGTGCCGCTCTCGATCTGCCAGGCGACGAAGTCCCGAAAGGCCTTCTCGTCCACCTTGCCGTCCTTGAACGGCGTCACCAGCGCCGTCAGCGAACCCTTGAACTGCGCCCTCATGAAATCACGGCCTTACGACGGAGATGTCCAGCCGACACGGCGAAGCCTAACCGGCGCCGTATTTCGATGGCTGGTTGACGGGGATAGCGGGTTTATCGCGGGACGGCGGCGGTGAAAAGGCCGTCTTCGTCAATCGGCACGAAAAGCCGCGCATTCGAGGTTTGGTTTAAGTTTCGTAAACGCACCGGGGGCAGACTGGAGTGGATGGGTCCACACTCAACTCCCGATTTCAGGCGGTGACCGAATGTCCAAGACCCGAGTCGCGTGTCTCTTGCTCACCGGATTCGGCCTGGCGGGCATCGCCGCCCTCGCCGTACCGGGCACGCGCCACGGTCTCGAACAGGCGCTCGGGGTCCACTTTCCACATATGCATGGCTTCCGCACGGCGTCGCGCAAACCCGCCCTCGGGCCGCGGGAATCCGTCTCCGGGCAGCAGGGGCCGGGCAAGATCACGACCCGGGCGACCGACGACGTCGCCGGAGGCACCACCACGACATCGGCTCCCGTGCAGGAAAGCGCCGCCGAGACGGCGGCGAAGCCGTCGACCGAGGTCGATCCGCCACCTGGACCGGGCCTCGCCCAGACGGATCCGGACGTCGAGCGCGTCCGCCAGGCGCTCGCTCTTTATCGCAAGGGTGACCTCGGCGGCGGGGACGCCATCGCCCGGACGGCGAGCGGACCGATCGCGCGCCTGACGCTTGAGTGGGCGGCGCTCAAGCTGCAGCCCCAGCATGCCGGGCTGCAGCGCGAGGATGCCTACGCGGCCGCCCATCCGGACTGGCCGTCGATGCCCTGGCTCAAGCGCCGCATCGAGGAGGCGGTCGCCGCACAGAAGGACGACGTCACCGGCGCCATCGACACGCGGCTGTCCGCCGGTCCTCTGCTGACCGTGGCCGGCAAGCTCGCCATGGCCCGGCTCGATCGCTCGCACGGCCAGATCGCCGAGGCGCGCAAGACCGTCGCGCAGGTCTGGCGGGACGAGGACCTCTCGCCCTGGCAGGAGGGCTACATCCTGCACGAATTCGGCGACCTCGTCGACAAGGCGGATCATAAATACCGGGCCGATCGCCTGCTCTACAAGGAGGAGACGGCGGCCGCCCTGCGGGAAGCCGCTCTGGCAGGGCCGGACGTGGTGCTGCTCGCCAAGGCCCGCGCCGCCGTCATCGCCAATGCGGCCTCCGATGCCGCCATGGCGGCCGTGCCGAAGGCGCTCCAGTCCGACCCCGGGCTGATCTTCGCGCGCATCCAGAAGGCGCGCCGCGCCAACCGCATCGACGAAGCCGCGACCCTGATGCTGTCGGCTCCGCGCGACCCGCAACTCCTCATCGACGGCGACGAATGGTGGGTGGAACGCCGCCTCATCGCCCGCAAGCTGCTCGACCGTGGCGATGCCAAGCGCGCCTACCGGATCGCAGCCGAGCATTCGGCGGTCTCGCCCACTTCCAAAATCGAGGCCGAGTTCCACGCCGGGTGGATCGCGCTGCGCTTCCTCGATGACGCCAAGCTCGCGATCCCGCATTTCGACGCCATGGCGGCGATGGCCGAGGCGCCGATCTCACGGGCGCGGGCCGCCTATTGGCAGGGACGCGCGGCGGAGACTGCGGGCGATGCGCCGGCGGCGGCGCGCTTTTATGCGGCGGCGGCACAATATCCCATCACCTTCTACGGCCAGCTGGCCGCCGCCAAGACGGGCCGCACCACCCTCACGCTGGACCATACGGTGACGCCCGCGGCCGGCGACGCCCGCTCGGAGGCCGTGCGGGTCGCCGAATATCTGTTCGGCGTCGGGGCGCGGGACATCGCCCTGCCGCTGGCGCTCGACATCGCCCGCAACGAACCCGACCAGGCCCAGGTCGCGGCGATGGGCGCCGTGGTCGAACAGGCGCGTGACGCATGGGCGACGCTCGCGGTCGGCAAGGCCGCGACGCAGCGCGGCATGCCGCTCGACGAGGCCGCCTTCCCGACCTTCGGCATCCCGGAATTCCAGCCGCTGCGCAATTCCGCCGACCTTGCCATCGTCTATGCGATCGCCCGGCAGGAAAGCGAGTTCGACCAGCGGTCGGCGTCGTCGGCCGGGGCCAAGGGGCTGATGCAGATGATCTCCTCGACGGCGCGGCGCACCGCCGAACATGCCGGGGTCGATTACACAGACGCGCGGCTCGCCAGCGATGCGGCCTTCAACGCGCAGCTCGGCGCCGCCCACCTTGGCGAATTACTCGACGAGCAGGGTGGCTCGCTGATCTTGACCTTCGCAGCCTATAACGCCGGCGGCAGGAACGTGAAGGACTGGATTGAGGCCTACGGCGACCCACGCAAGCCCGGGGTCGACCCGGTCGACTGGATCGAGCGCATCCCCTTCACGGAGACGCGCAACTACGTCCAGCGGGTGATGGAGAACCTGCAAATCTATCGCATCCGGCTCGGGCGACCCTCGACTCTCGCGGTCGGTACCGAAACAATCGCCAACGCCGGCAAGGGTACCTGATCACGGACATGACGCAGGCCTCCTTCACGAGCCGCCACGTTCCGATCGCCGACGGGCTCAAGCTGCATCTTCGCGACTACGAGGGCGCCGCGTCCTCCCTTCTGCCGGTCGTCTGCCTGCCCGGGCTGTCGCGCACGACGGCCGATTTCGCCGTGCTGGCCGAGGCGCTGGCGGACGGCGACGGACGGCGCGTCCTCGTCATCGATTCGCGCGGCCGGGGCCTTTCCGATCGGGATCCCGATCCGCGCAACTACAATCCCGCGATCGAGAGCGGCGACGTGCTCACCGTGTTGGCCGCGATGGGCGTCGGGGAAGCGATCTTCGTCGGCACCTCGCGCGGCGGCATCATCACCATGCTGCTCGCGCCGCACCCGGAGCTGATCCGCGGCGCCGTGCTCAACGACATCGGGCCGGTGCTCGAGCGGGCCGGCCTCGAACGTATCCGCAGCTACGTCGGCAAGCTGCCGCAACCAAAATCCTGGACGGAGGCCGTTGCCGTGCTGAAGCGCGTCGCCGGTCGGGATTTCACTGCGCTCGCCGACGCCGACTGGCTGCACTACGCCCGCCTGACGTTTCGCGAGGAGGATGGCCGCTTCGAGCCGGTCTACGACCCTGCGCTCATGCACAACGTCGGCGCCATGGACCTCGACGACATCCCAACGCTGTGGCCGCAGTTCGAAGCGCTCGGCGCCGTGCCGGTGCTAGTCGTCCGCGGCGAGAACTCCGATCTTCTGTCCGTCGCAACCGCCGCAGAAATGCGCCGACGCCATCCCGATTGCACGCTTCTGACGGTGCCCGGGCAGGGTCACGCGCCTTTCCTGACCGATGCTCCGACCATTGCGGCCATCCGCGATTTCGTTGCCCGCTGTTCCAACCTGCCCGAGCGCGCCCACCCCCGTCCATGATGGCGATTTCATGTACAGCCCGTGGTCTAAATGAGTATTCGCGCGCAACGTGCGATCAAGCCGAACATTGTTGCCAACATGTGACGCATTTTCGTGAACAGGCATACGGTTCCGTGGGGTGAGTGTCGATTCATGCTTACAGCTGGAAGAATATTCGCTAGATCGTGAACGAACTACTTGGATCGGGCGTTAGGCGCTCGATATCCGTGTCAGGAGTTTTCGATGATCAAGCTTGAACGTACAGTCCTTCCCACGACGATCGCGGCACTCGCCTGCGCGGCCTTGCTCGGCGCGGCCGGGGCGGCTCAAGCCCAGAGCGCCGACCGCTACGGTCCCGACGCCATGCATCCGCGGGCTCGGCATGTGGTCAAGTCTCGCTATGTCCGGCCGACCGGCCATTATCGCGCCCTCACTGTCCGGCGTCAGCGGCCCGTCGAACCCGAGATCGCCGTATTGCCGCCGCCGCCGTCGGGTCCGGGCGTGATCGTGACAGGACCGCTCCGCGCCGCGAGCGCGATAGTCGACCTGCCATTCCGCATCCTCGGCGCGATCTTCCCCGCGCAGGGCAGCGTCGCCGCCAATCCGCTGGTGCTGGTCGGCGCGCCGATCCAGGCCGCCGGCCGGATCGCCCAAGTGCCGTTCAGGATCGTCGAGGCGCCCTTCGCCCCTATGCCCGCCGCCTACGCCGAACCGACTCTGTTCTGATACGCTCGACGGAGTGCGGAAGACGATCGGCCATTGCGATCCCGGCACGTCCCGCCTAGCATCGCCCGAGCTTCGCGGTCGCGAAGCCCGCTGGGGATGGGACCGGAACCGACATGGCGCAGGCCGGCGCGGACTCGCCCCATCTTGACGAGAGACAGCAAAAGCAGGCGGCGGACCGGGCGCAGCCCGGCCCGATCGTCATCCACGAGATCGTCCGCGAGCAGGGCGAGGTCGAGCTCGACCGCTCGTTCAGCGGCCTTGCCTGGTCTGGCCTTGCGGCCGGCATGTCGATCGGCTTCTCGTTCATCACGCAGGCCGCGCTACAGGCCGCCCTTCCGGAGACGCCTTGGCGCCGTCTCGTCGCGGGCTTCGGCTACAGCCTTGGATTCCTGATTACGGTCCTCGGCCAGCAGCAGCTCTTCACCGAGACGACGCTGACCGCATTGATTCCGGCGTTGACCCGGCGCGACGTCACGACCCTGCTCCGCACGCTGCGCGTCTGGGTCATCGTGCTCCTGGCCAATCTCCTGGGAACGTTGGTTTTCGCCGCAATCCTGATCCTGCCCGGGATCTTCAGGCCCGAAACCATCGCGGCCATGATCGATCTATCGGCGCATCTGCTCGAGCAGGGCTTCTGGCAGGCCCTGGTCGGAGCCTGTTTCTCGGGCTGGCTGATCGGCCTCATGGTCTGGCTGCTGCCGGCCTCGGGCTCCGCCCGCCCCTTCACCATCGTTCTGCTGACCTACGCGATCGCACTCTTCGGCTTCCCCCACATCGTGGCGGGATCGGTCGAGGCGGCGTTCGGCGTCTTCACGGGCCATGCCACGGCCGGCGACTATATGACACGTTTCCTGGCTCCGACGCTGATCGGCAATATCCTCGGCGGCTCGGCGCTCGCGGCGCTGCTCAACCACGCGCCCGTGGCCGACGAACTCGTCGAGAAAGCATAAACCTTCAGCTCATTGCCTCTCCCCTTTTGGCACGGTGCTTGGTAGAAAGAACCTGGTCAATCGAGGGTCCGGCCATGGCCGTGCGGCTGTTTGCGGTTCTGCTGGCGTGCCTGATGGGGGTGACCGCCGCTGCGGCGACGGACGCCAAGCGGCTGGCGCTCGTCGTCGGCATCAATGCCTACGAACATCTCGACACCGACCACCAGCTCAAGAAGGCCGTCAACGATGCTATGGCGGTCGGCGATGCGCTGCAGCGCGACGGGTTCGAGGTGATCCGCGGCGACAACCTGACCCGCTCCGAGATCATCGACAAGCTCTACGAGCTGACCTCGCGGATCGAGCCGGGCGATACCGCCTTCTTCTATTTCGCCGGGCATGGCGTGTCGCTCGGCGGCGGCAACTACATCCTGCCGGCCGATGTGCCGGATGCCGCCGAAGGGCAGGACCTGCGGATCGCCGGCCAGTCGTTGGCGGAAGCCGACATCATCGCCAGCCTCAAGGACAAGGGCGCGAAAATCGCCATCGTCGTGCTCGACGCCTGCCGCAACAACCCGTTCAAGAAGCCGGGCGTGCGCTCGATCGGGCTCGAACGCGGCCTGGCCCGCATGCCCGATGCCAGCGGCGTCTTCTCGCTCTATTCGGCGGGCTTCGGCCAGACCGCCCTCGACGGGCTGTCGGACAACGATCACGATCCCAATTCCGTCTTCACCCGCGTGCTCATTCCCCTGCTGACCAAGCCGGGCCTCAACCTCGACGATCTCGCCTTCAACGTCCGCGAGCAGGTGTCGCAACTCGCCGCGACGACCCCGGACCATCACCAGCAGGTGCCGGCGTCCTACGACCAGATCACGGGCGGCCGCGTCTACCTCGTGTCGGCAACGCCGGAGGCACCGCCCGCTCCGACGCCCGTGGCGCCTCGGGCCGTGCCCCCTGCCCCGCTGGCCATACCGACGCCGAGTGTCGTTGCGGCGCCGCAACCGCCGGTCGATCAGATCGCCTGGTCGCTGATCGAGACGACGACCGACCCCAGGCAGATCGATGCCTTTCTGGCGCGCTTCCCGGACACTACCCTACGCAGCCAGGCGGAAGCGCGGCTCTCGGCGCTGAAGGGCGCCGAGGTGGCGGCGCTGCCCCGGCCCGTCGAGGTTCCGCCGCCGGCAGTGTCCCCGCCCCAGAGCGTAGAGGCCCCCCGAACCGTGGCCTCCGCGCCTGCTGCGCCCGACCGATCCATGCCGACCATGGACGCCGCCGTCGTGCCTCGGATCGGTCACGCAGGACGCGTCAGCGCGGCGGTCTTCTCCTCGGACGGCAAGCTGGCTCTGACCGGCAGCGAGGACCATACGCTGAAGCTCTGGGACGTCGCCACGGGCCGGCTGATCCGCAGCTTCCGGGGCGACGCGGGCAATGTCACCTCGCTCGCCGTCGCGCCGGACGGGCTGTCGGTTCTCTCTGGCAGCGCAGACCGCAAGGTGAGGCTATGGGACATGGCCGGTGGCCGGGTGGTCAGGAGCTTCGAGGGTCATACGGGCCCGGTGGTATCGGTCGCCTTCTCGCCGGACGGGCACACGGCCCTGTCGGGGAGCGAGGACAAGAGCGTCCGGCTGTGGGAGGTCGCGAGCGGTCGACTGCTGCAGACCTTCCAGGGCCATCGCGGATTCGTCCGATCGGTCGCCTTCGCGCCGGACGGACGCACGGCATTGTCCGGAAGCGACGACCACACCATCAAGATCTGGGACGTCGGCAGCGGCCGGCTGGTGCGCAGCATCGAGGCCAAGTCGGGGATCGTCTATGCCGTGGCCGTCGCACCGGACGGCCACTCGGTCCTGTCGGGGGGCGAAGACCATACGCTGCGGCTTTGGGACCTGGCGGACGGCGATCTGCTGCGAACCTTCTCGGGACACAAGGACGATGTGCTCTGCGTCGCCTTCGCGCCAGACGGCCGCACCGCCCTGTCCGGCGGCGAGGACAACACCTTGCGGCTCTGGGACATCGCCAGCGGCCGAACGCTGCGGACCTTCGAGGGGCACAAGGCCAAGGTATTCTCCGTCGCCTTTGCGCCCGACGGCCGCACGGCGCTTTCAGGCAGCCTGGATCACAGCGCCAGACTATGGGACGTCGCCAGCGGCCGCGTGCTGCAGACCCTCGAGGGGCATACGGGCGTCATCTATTCGGTCGCCGTGTCGCCGGACGGCCGCACCGCGCTCTCCGAAAGCACCGACAGGACGCTAAAACTCTGGGACATCGCCAGCGGCACGATAATCCGCACGCTCGACGGGCATGCCGGCCTGGTGCTTGCGGTCGCCTTCTCGCCGGACGGCCGCACGGCGCTCTCGGGAAGCGCCGACAAGACGCTGAAGCTGTGGGATCTCGCCAGCGGCCGCCTGCTCCAGACCTTCAAGGGCCATACCGACACGGTGACCTCGGTCGCCTTCGCGCCCGACGGCCGCGCCGCGATATCGGGAAGCTACGATCATACGCTCAAGCTGTGGGACGTCGACGACGGCCGCCTGATCCGCACCTTCACCGGCCATGCCGGTCCGGTGCGCTCGCTCGCCTTCCTGCCGGACGGCCGCACGGTGCTGTCGGGCAGCTACGACCACACGCTCAAGCTCTGGACTGTGGCCACCGGCCGCGTCGTGCGGACCTTCGAAGGCCATGCCGGCCCCGTGCGTTCCGTCGCGGTCTCGGCAGATGGCTTGCTGGCTCTGTCCGGCAGCGACGACAAGACCGTCAAATTGTGGACCATCGCCGACGGAACGCTGAAGCACACCTTCGAGGGACATGCGGACGCAGTCGCCACGGTCGCTTTTTCACCCGACGGCCATAGCGCGCTCTCGGGAAGCGACGACCGCACGCTGAAGCTTTGGAACATCGAGAGCGGCGCATTGGTGCGGACCTTCGACGGCCATACCGACGAAATCACCTCTGTCGCCTTCTCGCCGGACGGCCACCGGGCGCTGTCCGGCAGCAAGGACCAGACCCTCAAGCTGTGGGACCTCGCCAAAGACGACGCCCTCGTGACCTATCTGGCGTCCGGGCCGGACGCCGTGGCGGTCCTGTCGAACGATGTGTTCATGGATTCGGGAGACCCGGCGCGAGACCTGTCGCTGGTCCGGGGAAACGAGATCGTGCCCATGAGCGACTTCATCGCCTCGAACCGCCGCGACTCCCTCGCCGATCTGATCAAGGCCGGGCCATAGAGAGTCTCTTTGAAACCTTGCTATCCTCAGGCGATCCGCCAGGACCGCCTCGACGCACGGCTGACGCTTGCCGTCCCGTCGGCAGGCTCAGGCCAGGCCTTCGACGCGACCGTTTCGCGGTCGGCTCAGAATGAGGAAACAGGAGGCTCGAACAACCTGTCAGCTGTCGAGAAAGGAGATCAATCAACCGCTGGCGACACATTGCGCGGCTCGCAGGAGCGAAGGGATTAGAACCTACGGCCAACCTTGGCAAGGATGTCACCTTGCGGTGTGCACACGCCCTGCCCCACAAGCCGGTCCGGCATGCTCCCGCGCTCAATTGTGTCGCAGCAAGCTCGAGAACGACTGCACATGAGGGTGCGTGATATCACCGAGGACGCGAGGCCGGCGGACCGGGTCGAAGGCGGAATGCTGCATTGTTTCGATATCGGCGGCTCGATGATCAAGGGCGGCGTCGCCCGATCTCCGGACGACATAAGGCCGACGCGGCGGGCCGCCACCCCGCTCCATGACTTCGACGCCTTCGTGGCCGCCATTGGCGGCATCGTCGCCGCCCATGGCGGCAAGCCTGGCGCGCCCGTCATTATCGCCATCGCCGGCGTCGTCGATCCTGAGACGCATCGCATCGCCTGCGCCAATATCCCCTGCATCCACGGGCGCGACCTCGCCGGCGACCTCGGCGCGGCCCTCGGCCGCCGCGTCGCGGTCGTCAACGATGCCGATTGCTTCGCGCTGGCGGAGGCCGGTGCCGGCGCCGGGCGCGGCCATCGGATCGTCTTCGGCGCCATCCTGGGAACCGGGGTGGGCGGCGGCATCGTCATCGACGGGCGCCTGCTCCTCGGCGGCTTCGCGGGCGAATGGGGCCATGGGCCGGTCGCGGCGACGACGGCCGGCACGCCGCCGACGGCCATCCCGCGGTTTCCGTGCGGCTGCGGCCAGAGCGGCTGCGTCGACACGATTGGCAGCGCGCGCGGCCTGGAGCGGCTGCATCGGCACCTCCACGGCGCGGATCGGACAAGCATAGCGATCGTCGATGCCTGGAGCGCGGGCGACGCCCGCGCGGCCCGGACGTTCGACTGTTTCGTCGACCTCGTGGCGAGCCCGCTCGCCCTCGTGGTCAACCTCGTCGGCGCCTCGGTGGTGCCGCTCGGGGGCGGCCTCGCCAATGTTCCGACCCTCGTCGAAGCCCTCGATAAAGCGGTCCGCGCCCGCATCCTGCGGCGGACCTCGGCACCGCTGGTCGTCCCGGGCCGATGCCGTGTCGCGCCGGGGCTGATCGGCGCCGCCCTCTTCGGCTTTGCGGGTTGCGCCGCATGACCTCCATCCTGCTCGAAATCTGCGTCGACGACGCGGAAGGGCTCGATGCCGCGATCCGTGGCGGTGCTGACCGGATCGAACTCTGCGCGGCGCTCGGCCTCGGTGGCCTGACGCCCTCGCCCGGCCTGATGCGCCGGGCCGCGACGGCGCCGGTTCCGGTCTATGCCATGATCCGGCCGCGGGCCGGCGGCTTCGTCTTCGGTGCGGCGGACCGCGATGTGATGGAACGCGACATGGAAGTTGCGCGCGAGGCGGGCCTCGCCGGCGTCGTCTTCGGCGCGAACCGCGACGATGGCCGGCTCGATGCTGCGTTGCTGGAGCGACTGGTCCGCCAAGCCGACGGACTCGGACTCACGCTGCACCGCGCCTTCGACCTCGTGCCGGATTTCGCCGAAGCGGTCGAGATCGCGGTCGGGCTCGGCTTCGAGCGCATTCTCACTTCGGGAGGGGCCTCTATGGCAATGGAGGGTGCCGAGGGCCTGAGAGCGAGTTTCGCTGCGGCGCAGGGGCGGATCACCATCATGCCGGGCTCCGGCGTCACGGCCGACAATCTCGATACGCTCCGCGCCATCATTCCATTGCGCGAGGTCCATGCCTCCTGTTCTGAGGGCCTGCCGGAGGGGCAGGGACGCGCCGCGACGCTCGGCTTCGAGAGGCCGGGCCGTCGTCGGACCAGCGCCGAGGCCGTGGCAAGGCTCAAGACCCGATGCTCGACCTCGGCTGCTGTCGCGACCTGAACATCGCTACGGTCGATCGTGCGATGCGGGACGTGCATGTGCCGGGCCGTTCGAAATTACCCTTCCGGCACTCACTTACAATGAGTGCCAAGCGCTGCGATATGGCGTATAGGTCACCGATCGTCCGTTTGCATCGAGCGCACCTGCCTCGACACGCTTCGGCACGCCGACCAGAAACGAGCCTCATGAAATTCCGTCCCCTACACGACCGCGTCGTGATCCGCCGCCTCGAAGGCGAAGAGAAGTCGAAAGGCGGCATCATCATCCCGGATACCGTCAAGGAAAAGCCCCAGGAGGGCGAAGTCGTCGCCGTCGGCCCCGGCGCCCGCGACGAGAGCGGCAATCTCACTCCCCTTGATCTGCGCGCCGGCGACAAGGTGCTGTTCGGCAAGTGGTCGGGCACCGAAGTCAAGATCGACGGCCAGGATCTCCTCATCATGAAGGAGAGCGATGTCATGGGTGTCGTCGGCTAATACGCGTCCGATTCCTCGGTTTTCCTTTCAATCTCACGTCAAGGGCCGTCAAATCATGCCTGCTAAACATGTCCGCTTTTCCGCCGATGCCCGTGATCGCATGCTGCGCGGTGTCGAGATCCTCAACAATGCCGTCAAGGTCACTTTGGGACCCAAGGGACGCAACGTCATCCTCGACAAGTCCTATGGGGCGCCGCGCATCACCAAGGACGGTGTGGCGGTCGCCAAGGAGATCGAGCTCGACGACAAGTTCGAGAACATGGGCGCCCAGATGGTGCGCGAAGTGGCCTCGAAGACCAACGACAGCGCGGGCGACGGCACGACTACCGCGACCATCCTGGCGCATGCGATGATCAAGGAGGGCGTGAAATACGTCGCCGCGGGGATGAACCCGATGGACCTGAAGCGCGGCGTCGACATGGCCGTGACCGCGGCCCTGGCGGAAATCAAGTCCCGGTCGAAGAAGATCAACTCATCCGACGAGATCGCCCAGGTCGGCACCATCTCGTCGAACGGCGACACGTCGATCGGCGACATGATCGCCAAGGCGATGCAGAAGGTCGGCAACGAGGGCGTCATCACGGTCGAGGAGGCCAAGACGGCCGAGACCGAGCTCGACGTCGTCGAGGGCATGCAGTTCGACCGCGGCTATCTTTCGCCCTATTTCATCACCAATGCCGAGAAGATGATCGCCGAGCTCGACGATCCCTACATCCTGATCTTCGAGAAGAAGCTCTCGTCGCTGCAGGCCATGCTGCCGATCCTCGAAGCGGTGGTGCAGACCTCGAAGCCCCTGCTGATCGTCGCCGAGGACATCGAAGGCGAAGCCCTCGCGACCCTGGTGGTCAACAAGCTGCGCGGCGGCCTCAAGGTCGCGGCCGTCAAGGCGCCGGGCTTCGGCGACCGTCGCAAGGCCATGCTGGAAGACATCGCCGTCCTGACCCAGGGCCAGATGATCTCGGAGGAGCTCGGCATCAAGCTCGAATCGGTGACGCTGCAGATGCTCGGCCGGGCCAAGCGGGTGCGCATCGACAAGGAGACCACCACGATCATCGACGGCGCCGGCGAGAAGTCGCAGA
Organism: Lichenihabitans sp.; assembly: GCA_965277115.1. Classification (GTDB taxonomy): domain Bacteria; phylum Pseudomonadota; class Alphaproteobacteria; order Rhizobiales; family Beijerinckiaceae; genus Lichenihabitans. Next base: position 772,481 of record CBDIBY010000011.1, read on the forward strand.
TCGACGCCCGCATCGCCCAGATCAAGGCGCAGATCGAGGAGACCACCTCCGATTACGATCGTGAGAAGCTCCAGGAGCGCCTGGCCAAGCTCGCGGGCGGCGTCGCGGTGATCCGCGTCGGCGGCTCGACCGAGGTCGAGGTGAAGGAAAAGAAGGACCGCGTCGACGATGCGCTGAACGCCACGCGGGCGGCAGTCGAGGAAGGCATCGTGGCGGGCGGCGGCATCGCGCTCTTGCGCGCCAAGGCGGCGGTGTCGAAGCTCAAGAGCGACGTGCCCGACGTTCAGGCCGGCATCAACATCGTGCTGAAGGCGCTCGAATCGCCGATCCGCCAGATCGCCGACAATGCCGGCGTGGAAGGCTCGATCGTGGTCGGCAAGGTCAGCGCGAATTCGAGCGAGACCTACGGCTATAACGCCCAGACCGAGCAATATGTCGACATGATCAAGGCCGGCATCGTCGATCCGGCCAAGGTCGTGCGCACCGCGCTGCAAAATGCGGCCTCGGTCGCCGGCCTCTTGATCATGACCGAGAGCATGATCGCGGATAAGCCCCAGGACAAGCCTGCCATGCCGATGGGCGGTGGTGGCGGTGGTATGGGCGGCATGGGCGGTATGGACTTCTGATCCGACGTCTATAAAGCTTCCCGTTACCCAAGATGGTCCGAACCGGGGCAAGCCCGGTTCGGACTCGCCGTTCCGCAGGAGCATCGCTAATGGCAACTCATCTTTACGAGGTCGGGGATGCGGTATCCCTCAACTTCCATCAAGGCGAGTTCTTCGCGAAATGGAACCCGTTCATCGTCGAAGCTCAGTTGCCGCCCTTGGGGGCTTTTCTGCAATATAGAGTCAAGAGCAACGCCGAAGCCTGCCGGCGCGTGGTCACCGAACATCAGCTGAGCCCGTTCGGCGCGCAGCCGGAAACGCCGCCTGTCATCGTCGCGCGGTCTCTTTTGCAAGAGACGAGCGGCGGATGACGATGGTCGCGGAGACGCGAAAGCCGGAGGTGGGGAAGACGACACCGAATGCGAACGTGACAGGAAATACCTTGCCATCGCGTCTTAAAGAGCTGTGATATCCAGATCGCGCATCGCGAGCTCACATTCGGAAGGATTCCGTCATGGCTAAGAACGGCCAACGCAGCAACAAGGAAAAGAAGAAGCCCAAGCAGGTGAAGCCGAAAGAAACTCCGGTTTCACCGTTTGCGAAGGGCAAGGGCGTTGAAAAAACGAAGGGTGCCAAAAGCTGATCTCCGCGTCGCGCGATCACCTCCACCTGACCGTCGCCGCCCTTCGCCGACGACCGGGCGGAGTGAGGGTTCCGGCTGATCGATCACCCCAGCCGTTCATCGCTGGGAGCGCTCGCGGCGCAGCCGCTCCCAGGTCGCCAACCGCTCCCCGATCGTCTGTTCGAAGCCGCGTGGTGTCGGCGTGTAGATCTCCTGCCGGCCGATCGCCTCGGGCCAATAGTCCTGTCCCGAGAAAGCATCCGGCTGGTCGTGGTCGTAGAGGTAGCCCCGGCCGTAATTCTCGCGCTTCATTACCTTGGTCGGCGCATTGAGGATGGTTTTTGGCGGCACCAGCGACCCATGTTTCTTGGCGAGCGCGGTGGCGGCTTTGAAAGCCATGTAGGTCGCATTGGATTTGGGCGCGGTGGCGAGATAGACGACGCATTCCGCCAGGGCAAGTTCACCCTCGGGGCTGCCGAGGAAGTCGTAGGCGTCCTTGGCGGCGGTGGCGACGACGAGCGCTTGTGGGTCGGCCACGCCGATATCCTCCGACGCCATGCGCACGAGCCGACGCGCCAGGAACAGCGGATCCTCGCCCGCGTCGAGCATGCGCGCCAGATAGTAGAGCGCCGCATCGGGATCGGAGCCGCGTACCGTCTTGTGCAGCGCGGAGATCAGGTTGTAGTGGCCGTCCTGCCCCTTATCGTAAAGCGGCGCGCGGCGTTGCACGGTTTCGATGAGTTGCGCTTCGTCGAGGATCTCGTCGCCTTGCACGGCACGCCAGACATCCTCGGCGAGGTTGAGCAGCCCGCGGCCGTCGCCGTCCGCCATCTCGACCAGCATGCGCCGCGCCTCGGCCGTGAGCGGCAGGCTCTTGTCCTCCACCCGTTCGGCGCGTTCGAGCAGTGCCGCGAGGGCCTCCGCGTCGAGCGGCCGGAATACGAGGACGCGAGCACGCGACAGCAGCGCGCCATTGAGCTCGAAGGACGGGTTCTCCGTCGTAGCCCCGACGAGCACAATGGTGCCATCCTCCATCACCGGCAGAAAGCCGTCCTGCTGGGCCCGGTTGAAGCGGTGGATCTCGTCGACGAAAAGCAGCGTTCCGCGGCCGACAAGGCGCCGGCCCCGCGCTTCCTCGAAGATCCTCTTCAGATCGGCGACGCCGGTGAAGATGGCCGACATCTGCACGAAGTCGAGGTTCGTCTGCCCCGCCAGCAGCCGCGCCACTGTCGTCTTGCCGGTGCCGGGTGGTCCCCAGAAGATCAGCGAGCCCGGCGCGCCGCCGCTCAATAGCCGGGTCAAGGCACCCTCGGGTCCGATCAGGTGTCCTTGCCCCGCCACGTCCTCGAGCCGCTCGGGCCGCAGGCGATCGGCGAGCGGACGTTCGGCCGCCTTGTCAAGCCCGGCATGAGAGAAGAGATCCGTCATGCCGATGCTCCGGAAGCTAGCCGCCGATTTCCGTGGTGATCGTCTGACCGGCGCGCTCGAGCGTGACGCGCCAGTAATCCGCCCTGGCCGCGACAGCCTGCTCGAGAGCCTTGGTCGAGGTGATCTTGGCACCGTTGACCTGCAGCAGCACGTCTCCCTTCTGCACGCCGTAGTCGGCCGCCGCCGAACCATCCTCGACCTCCGCCACGACAACCCCCTCGCGCATGCTGCTCAAGGAGAAATCCTCGGCGACGGCGGGCGAATCATTGATGACCGTCGCGCCGGCGAAGGGCGAATTGCCCTTGAGCGTCACCGGATCGCGGGGCGGAGTCTCGGGCGCGGCCATGAGTTTGAGCGGCAGTTGTAGATCGTGGCCGTCGCGGCGCACCGTCAAGGTCGTACTGCCACCGAGTGGCTTGGTGGCTAGCCGGTAGCCGAAAGCCTCCGGGTCGTCGACCGCCTGGCCCTCGACCGCCGTGACGACGTCTCCCCGCTTGATGCCGGCCACGGCCGCCGGCCCGGTGTCGAGAACGTCCGCGACGAGCGCCCCGCCCGGCCGGTCGAGCCCGAGCCCCTCGGCGATATCGCGCGTGACCGACTGGAGCGAGGCCCCGAGCCAGGGACGGCGTACCCGGGTCTCGCCGGCGCGCGCCGCCGCCACCACGCTCTTCACCATGTTGACGGGGATGGCGAAGCCGATCCCGATGCTGCCGCCGGACTGCGAATAGATGGCTGAGTTGATGCCGATCAGCCGGGCGTTCATGTCGACGAGCGCGCCGCCGGAATTGCCCGGGTTGATGGCGGCGTCCGTCTGGATGAAGAACTGGTACCCCGACGAGCCGATCTGCGTGCGGGCGAGGCCCGAGATAATCCCCTGCGTCACGGTCTGACCGACGCCGAAAGGGTCGCCCAGCGCCAGCACGATGTCGCCGACCTCGATCGCGTCGGAATCGCCGAGCTCCATCACGGGGAGGTCCGCGGCGCTCTTGAGCTTGAGCACCGCGAGGTCGGTCCGCTTATCCGCCAGCAGGATGCTGGCGTCGAATTCCCGCTTGTCGGAGAGCGCCACACGCACGTCGGTCATGCCGTCGATGACATGGACGTTGGTGACGACGAGGCCGGACGGATCGACGATGACGCCCGATCCCAGCGACTGCGCCGTGGGGCCACCGGCGCGCGGCGCCGTGCCGTCGCCAAAGAACTGGCGGAAGATCGGGTCGTCGAAAAGCGGATTGCGTGGCCGCTTGTCGGTTCGTGATGCATAGACGTTGACGACCGCCGGCTGCGCCTTCTTGGCGACCGGTGCAAAAGACAGAAGCACGTCCGCCCGGCTCTGCGGCACCTGCCGTTCTTCCGCTGACGCCGCCATGGGACCCGCCGCGAACGCGACGACGACAAGCAGAGCCTTCAAGGCGGAGAGCAGGATCGGCATAGTCACCTCTCGACACGATGTTCGGCAGGTCTCGAGCAGAGGGGCCGGCAGGCTTGCGCCCCGGCCCCTCCGGTCGTCATGGCACGGCGCCGCAGGCCACGAACCATATGCGTGCGGTCAGGCCGCTTCGGCCTGTTCGGCCAGCGGCCGGCCCTTGGCCTCGACATCGCGGTCGACGAACTCGATCACCGCCATCGGGGCATTGTCGCCGAAGCGGAAGCCCGCCTTGAGCACGCGCGTATAGCCGCCGTGGCGCTCCTTGTAGCGCGGGCCGATGACGGCGAAGAGCTTGCGCACGAGCTCGATCTGACGGAGCTGCGACAGTGCCTGCCGCTTGGCGTGCAGGTCGCCGCGCTTGCCGAGCGTCACGAGCTTCTCGACCACAGGCCGCAAGTCTTTGGCCTTGGGCAGGGTCGTGACGATCTGCTCGTGCTGGATCAGCGCGGCGCACATGTTCGAGAACATGGCCTTGCGGTGCTCGGCCGTCCGATTGAAACGGCGCTTTGCGCGACCGTGATACATGGCTGATCTCCGTTCTTATGCGGTCGCCGTGCCAAGGTACGGCCGCTGCTTTGATATCCTTCTCCTATTCTTGGGAGAAGGTGTCACGCGCTGGCAAACCTACGCAGCCAGCGTAAACTTGGCTGCGAGCTGTGACGGATGTCCAGCCTGCGGTCGCCTCACCCGACCTCAGCGCCGCGGAGGCCACCCTCTCCCCGCATGCGGGAGAGGGATGATCGCCTCAATAATGCTCCTCGAACCGCTTCGCCAGTTCGTCGATATTCTCCGGCGGCCAGCCGGAGATCTCCATGCCGAGATGCAGGCCCATCTGCGCCAGCACCTCCTTGATCTCGTTCAGCGACTTGCGGCCGAAGTTCGGCGTGCGCAGCATCTCCGCTTCCGACTTCTGGATGAGGTCGCCGATATAGACGATATTGTCGTTCTTCAGGCAGTTGGCCGAGCGGACGCTGAGTTCGAGCTCGTCGACCTTCTTGAGCAGCGCCGGGTTGAATGCGAGCTCCGGAATCGCGGCGGAAACCTCCTCGCGGCGCGGTTCCTCGAAATTGACGAAGACGTTGAGCTGGTCCTGCAGGATGCGCGCCGCATAGGCGACCGCGTCCTCGGGGCTGATCCCGCCGTTGGTCTCGACCTGCATGGTGAGCTTGTCGTAGTCGAGGATCTGGCCGGCGCGGGTGTTCTCGACCCGGTAGGAGACCTTCTTGACCGGCGAGTAGAGGCTGTCGATCGGGATCAGGCCGATCGGCGCGTCCTCGGACCGGTTGCGGTCCGCCGGCACATAACCCTTGCCGGTCGCGACGGTGAATTCCATGCGGATCTCGGCGCCTTCGTCGAGGGTGCAGAGCACGAGCTCGGGATTCAGGACCTGGATGTCGTTGACCGTGCCGATATCACCCGCCGTGACCGGGCCCGGTCCCTGCTTCTTCAGCACCATGCGCTTGGATGTATCGCCCTGCATCTTGAGCGAGATGTCCTTCACGTTGAGGACGATGTCGGTCACGTCCTCGCGGACGCCGGGGATCGAGGAGAACTCGTGCAGCACCCCATCGATATGGATCGAGGTGACCGCCGCTCCCTGCAGCGAGGACAGGAGAATGCGGCGCAGCGCATTGCCCATGGTGAGGCCGAAGCCGCGCTCGAGCGGCTCGGCCACGACGGTCGCCATGCGCTTCGGGTCTTCACCGAGTTGGACCTCGAGCTTGTTGGGCTTGATCAGGTCCTGCCAGTTCTTGGAAATCACGAGATTTTTCCTGTCAGTTCCGGGCCGCCGGATGCGACCCGCCGCGGAGAACGAAAAGGCGTCGCCGAAAGAGGGCGACAGAAACTTCTCAAACGCGACGACGCTTGCGCGGGCGGCAGCCGTTATGAGGGATCGGGGTCACATCGCGGATCGAGGTCACCGTGAAGCCCGAAGCCTGGATCGCCCGGAGTGCCGATTCGCGACCAGAGCCGGGCCCCGAGACTTCAACTTCGAGCAGGCGCATGCCGTGTTCGGCGGCCTTCCGCGACGCGTCCTCTGCGGCCATCTGCGCCGCATAGGGGGTCGACTTGCGCGAGCCCTTGAAGCCCATCGTACCGGCCGACGACCAGGAGATGGTATTCCCCTGCGCGTCGGTGATGGTGATCATCGTATTGTTGAACGTCGAATTCACATGGGCGATGCCCGAGGCGATGTTCTTGCGTTCGCGGCGCTTAACGCGCGTCGCTTCCTTGGCCATTGAGCTGGTCCTTCAAGCGCGCCCGTGATGCCAGGCGCTCGGGATAATGAAAAACAGGTTACTTCTTCTTGCCGGCGATCGGCTTGGCCTTGCCCTTGCGGGTGCGGGCGTTGGTGTGCGTGCGCTGACCGCGCACCGGCAGCTGGCGTCGGTGGCGCAGGCCGCGATAGCAGCCAAGATCCATCAAACGCTTGATATTGATCGAGGTCTCGCGGCGCAGGTCGCCTTCCACCATATAGTCACGGTCGATCGTCTCGCGGATCTGCAGCACCTCGGAATCGGAGAGCTGCGCGACGCGGCGCTCGGCCGGAATCGAGACCTTCTCGCAGATCTCCTCGGCCTTCCTGGCGCCGATGCCGTGGATATATTGCAGCGCGACGACGACGCGCTTGTTGGTCGGGATGTTGACGCCAGCGATACGGGCCACGTTCAGGTCTCCATGCGCCGGCCTGCCGTAGGGCCGCAACCGACGTCGAACAGCGGATTCAATGCGAACAGCCGAAGCCGGGCCCTCGAACGAGGCAACCCGGCACCGCGCGCTTAAGGATTGATCGGGTGGCCATAGAACCTTCGAGCCCGATCGTCAACCTTTGTTTCACCGGCCTGCAGCCATCGCGCCGACGCCGAGGACCCTGTCGATCCGTCCGGACACGACATCGACGGGCTGCATGCCGTCGATCTTCGTCAGCCGGCCGGACCGTTCGTAATAGGCGGCAACGGGCGCGGTCTGTTCGCGATAGGCGTCGAGACGCCGCCGCAGCACATCGGGCGTATCGTCCAGGCGGACGGTGCCGCCGGCGGCGAGCGTCTCGGCGACGCGCTTCTCGATCCGGGTTAGCAGGGCGGCCTGGTCCACTTCGAGTTCGATCACGCTGTCGAGCGACATCCGCTTGCGGTCGAGCGCCGCATCGAGCGCTTCGGCCTGGGCGACGGTGCGCGGGAAGCCGTCGAGGATGAAGCCGGGCTTGGCATCGGGCTCGCCGATGCGCTCGGCCACGATGCCGACCACAATGGCGTCCGGGACCAGCGCGCCCTCATCCATCAAGGCCTTGGCCTGGAGACCGACCGGGGTGCCGGCCTTCACCGCCGCACGCAGCATGTCTCCGGTCGAGAGCTGTGGAATGCCATGGTTGCGCATAAGGCGGGCGGCCTGGGTGCCCTTGCCGGCGCCCGGCGGCCCCAGAAACACAATCCTCATCGCTTCCTCCCCTTCAGCCGCGATTTCTTGATCAGGCTTTCGTATTGGTGAGCCTGCAGGTGGCCGTGGATTTGCGCAACCGTATCCATGGTGACGCTGACGACGATCAACAACGACGTCCCGCCGAAGTAGAAGGGCAGCGCCGCATAGGAGATCAGCAGTTCCGGCAACAGGCAGATGATCGCCAGATAGGCGGCGCCGAGCACCGTGATGCGGGTCAGGATCGTGTCGATGAATTGCGCGGTCTTCTCGCCCGGTCGGATGCCCGGCACGAAGCCGCCATGCTTGCGCAGATTGTCCGCCGTCTCCACCGGGTTGAACACCACCGCCGTGTAAAAGAAGGTGAAAAAGACAATCATGAAGATGTAGAGGAGGATATAGAGTGGCCGGCCGTGGCCGAGCAGGCTGGCGATGGTCGACAGCCAGCCCGTGCCGCCGTTGAGGCTGGCGAAATTGGCGACCGTCGTCGGCAGCAGCAACAGCGACGAGGCGAAGATCGGCGGGATCACCCCCGAAGTGTTGAGCTTGAGCGGCAGGAACGAAGTCTGCCCCTCGAACATGCGGTTGCCGACCTGACGTTTCGGATAGGTGATCAGCACCCGTCGCTGCGCCCGCTCCATGAATACGATGAAGGCGATGACGAAGACCGCCATCACCACTACGACCAGGATCAGCCCGGTCGAGATGGCGCCCTGGCGGCCGAGTTCGAGCGTGTTGGCGATTGCCGCAGGGAAGGCCGCGACGATGCCGGCGAAGATGATCAAGGACGAGCCGTTGCCGATGCCGCGCGAGGTGATCTGCTCGCCGAGCCACATCAGGAACATGGTGCCGCCCATCAGCGTCAGCACGGTCGAGATACGGAAGAAGATGCCGGGGTCGGTGACCACGCCCTGCTGGCTCTCAAGCCCGATGGAGATGCCATAGGCCTGGAAGGCGGCGAGGACGACGGTCAGGTAGCGGGTGTACTGGTTGATGACCTTGCGGCCGGCCTCGCCCTCCTTCTTCAGGGCTTCCAGCGACGGCACGACCGAGGTCATCAGCTGGATGATGATCGACGCCGAGATATAGGGCATGATGTTGAGCGCGAAGATCGCCATGCGCTGCACGGCGCCGCCCGAGAACATGTTGAAGAGCTCGAGCACCCCCTGCTTGTGGCCCGTGAACGTCGCCTCGAAGGCCGCCGGATCGATGCCGGGCAAGGGGATGTAGGTGCCGAGCCGGTAGATGACGAGCGCCGCCAGCGTGAACCAGATCCGCTTCTTGAGTTCCTCGGCCTTGCCGATCGCGGCGAAATTGATATTCGCTGCCAGCTGTTCCGCTGCCGACGCCATTGACACGCTCCCGAGGGCGCAACGCGAGTTGCGGCTTGTCGATCTCGAACCGGACGCTCGGGCGCAATCGTCGCCGTGCGCCGCCGGCCGAGGATGGTCTGATCCTTGCGGACCTTGTCGTCAATAAGACATCGCCCCCGAAATCCGTAGACCGAATTTCGAGGGCGAGGATGAAAACGGCAAGCGCCTGCCTCGAACCCGAGGCAGGACGCCGCAGGCGCTCAGGCCTGCGCCGGCGCCCGCGCAGCCCGCCTCGGCGGCGGCGTCACGATGGTCACCGACCCACCGGCCTTCTCGACCGCCGCGACGGCGGACTTCGATGCCGCCGCCACTTCGAAGGTCAAGGCGCTCGTGATCTCGCCCATGCCGAGGAGCTTCAGCCCGTCGCGCGGCTTTGATACGAGGCCGGCCTCGACCAGCGTCTCGATCGAGACGGTGCCGGGGGCCACGATCCTCCCGGCCTCGATGAAGCGCTGGATCCGGCCGATGTTGATCTCGTTGTAGTCGATGCCGAATAGATTGCGGAAGCCGCGCTTCGGCAGGCGGCGATGCAGCGGCATCTGGCCGCCCTCGAAGCCCTTGATGCGCACGCCGGTGCGGGCCTTCTGGCCTTTCACACCGCGGCCGCCGGTCTTGCCCTTGCCCGAGCCGATACCGCGGCCGATGCGCATGCGGGCCTTGCGGGCGCCGTCGTTGTCCTTGATGTCGTTGAGCTTCATCGGTCGGCTCCTCACTCGACGTCGACGATGCGGGTCAGATGCGCGACCTTCGCCACCATCCCGCGGGCGGAGGGCGTATCAGCGAGGATCGCACGACGGCCGATCTTGTTGAGGCCGAGACCGATCAGTGTCTGGCGCTGGGCGGCCGGGCGGCCGACGGGGCTGCGGGTCTGTTCGACCACGAAGGTCTTGGGCTTGCTGGCCATGGCTGCGGCTCCCGTCACGCGTCCACCGCGTCGGCATCCACGCCCTGGCGGCGCGACTGCAACGTGGAGACCTTGATGTTGCGACGGGCGGCGACGAGCCGCGGCGAATCCTCATGGGCCAGCGCGTCGAACGTGGCGCGCACCATGTTGTAAGGGTTCGAGGAGCCCTGGCTTTTGGCGACGACGTCATGCACGCCGAGCGTCTCGAAGACGGCGCGCATGGGGCCGCCGGCGATGATGCCCGTGCCGGCCGGCGCCGAGCGCAGGATCACCCGCCCTGCCCCGTGGCGACCGTGGACGTCGTGATGCAGCGTGCGGCCCTCGCGTAGCGGCACGCGGATCAGGCTGCGCTTGGCGGCGTCCGTCGCCTTGCGGATGGCCTCCGGCACCTCGCGGGCCTTGCCGTGGCCGAAGCCGACGCGGCCCTTCTGGTCACCGACGACGACGAGCGCCGCGAAGCCGAAGCGCCGTCCGCCCTTGACCACCTTGGCCACACGGTTGATGTGGACGAGCTTGTCCACGAATTCGTTGTCGCGTTCGTCGCGACCGTGCTCACGTTCACGTGCCATCACCAAACCTTGACTTGCGCGGCCGCCTCAATGGCGTCACCGCTCGCTTCAGGATTAAAACCAGGAACCCGGCGCCGCCGGGCTCAGAACTTCAACCCGCCCTCGCGCGCGCCTTCGGCCAAGGCCTTGACGCGCCCGTGATACATGTAGCCGCCGCGGTCGAACACGACTTCGCTGACTCCCGCCTTCACGGCCCGTTCGGCGATGATCTCGCCGATCCGCTTGGCCGCATCGACCGTCGCGCCGCTCTTGAGCGCCTCGCGGTTCTCTTTCTCGAGCGAGGAGGCCGCCGCCACCGTCACACCCTTCTGGTCGTCGATGATCTGCGCATAGATCTGCTTCGAGGACCGGAACACCGAAAGGCGCGGCCGTTCGCCCGCCTTCGAACGCAGGTCGAGCCGCACCCGCTTGCGGCGGCGCTCCGTCTGATTGTGCTTGCTCATCGGAGTTCCCGTTACTTCTTCTTGCCTTCCTTGCGGAAGATGAATTCACCGGCATATTTCACGCCCTTGCCCTTGTAGGGCTCGGGCGGGCGGAAGCCACGGATCTCGGCGGCCGTCTGGCCGACCGCGCGCTTGTCGATGCCGGCGATGATGAGTTCGGTCGGCCTCGGCGCCGTGATGGCGATGCCCTCGGGGATCGGGAAGTCGATGTCATGGCTGTAGCCGAGCGACAACTGCAGCCTCTTGCCCGCCACCGCCGCCTTGTAGCCGACGCCGTTGATCTCGAGCTTCTTCTCGAAGCCCTTGGAGACGCCGGTGACGAGGTTGGCGATCATCGAGCGCGACATGCCCCACATGGCTTGTGCGCGCTTTTCGTCCGAGCGCGGCATCACCTCGATGCCGCCGTCCTTCATGGCAATCGTGACGTCGTCGGGCACGGTGAAGTCGAGCTCCCCCTTGCCGCCCTTGACGGTGACTTTCTGGCCCTCCACCCGGGCCGTGACGCCCGCCGGGATGACCACCGGCTTCTTACCGATGCGTGACATGATCAGGTCCTCGTTGCGGCCGCGGTCAGAAGACCTTGCATAGTACCTCGCCGCCGACATTCTGATCGCGGGCGGCGTGGTCGGCCATGACGCCCTTGGGCGTCGAGATGATGGTGATGCCGAGGCCATTGGCGACGCGCGGCATGGCGTCGACGGCCGAATAGACGCGGCGGCCGGGCTTGGATACCCGCTCGATCTGCTTGATGACCGGCTGGCCATCGAAATATTTAAGCTCGATGTCGAATTCCGTCCGGCCATTGCCATGGTCGGTCGAACTGTAGCCGCGGATGTAGCCTTCCTGCTCGAGCACGTCGAGCACGTTGGCGCGCAGCCGCGAGCCGGGCGTCGAAACCTTGCCCTTGCGGCGCATCTGGGCGTTGCGGATGCGGGTCAGCATATCGCCCAACGGATCGTTGACGGACATGGGACCCTCCTTACCAGCTCGACTTGACGAGACCCGGGACCAGGCCCTTGGACCCGAGTTCCCGGAGCGCGATGCGCGACATCTTCATCTTGCGATAGACGGCGCGCGGCCGGCCGGAGACCACGCAGCGGTTGCGCAGCCGCCCCGCAGCGGAATTGCGCGGCAGCTCGTTCAGCTTGAGCCGCGCCTCGAAGCGCTCCTCCATGGGCAGAGTCGCATCGTCGGCCACAGCCTTGAAGCGCGCCCGCCTGGCCGCATATTGCTTCACCAGCACCTCGCGATGCTTGTTCTTCTCAACCGCGCTCTTCTTCGCCATTTACCTGGTCCTCGCCTTTCCGCGTCTGAATCCCTTAGGACTCACTGCCGGAACGGGAAATTGAATGCCTTGAGGAGGGCACGCGCCTCCTCGTCCGTCTTGGCCGTCGTGCAGACGATGATGTCCATCCCCAGCATCGACTCGGCCTTGTCGTAGTCGATCTCCGGGAAGATCAGATGCTCCTTGATGCCGAGTGCGAAATTCCCGCGCCCATCGAAGGACTTGGGGTTAAGCCCGCGGAAGTCCCGGACGCGCGGCAGAGCGATCGTCACTAGACGATCGAGAAACTCGTACATGCGGGTGGAGCGCAAGGTGACCTTCGCGCCGATCGGCATGTTCTCGCGAACCTTGAAGGTCGCGATCGCACGCCTAGCCTTTGTGATAATCGGCTTCTGCCCGGCGATCAACGACAGATCGGCCGCCGCGGAGGTGACCTTCTTGGTGTCGTTGACGGCATCGCCCACGCCCATGTTGAGCACGATCTTCTCGATGCGCGGCACCGCGAGGTCGTTCGGATAGCTGAACTCCTCGATCAGCTTCGGCCGGATCGTCGAAAAATAGAGCGCCTTCATGCGCGGCACGTAATCGCGCGGCACGTCGGGCGAGGCCGAATTGTTGACCTCAGACCCCTTCTGACGGGCGTCCTTGCCCTTCTTGTCCGCGGCGGACGCCTTGCTCTTGGCGGCGTCCTTGCCGCCCTTGCCGCCCTTGGCGGCCTGAGCCTCAGCCATCGATCAAATCTCCCGAACTCTTGGCGAAGCGGACCTTGCGGCCGTCCTCCAGCACCTTGAACCCGACCCGCGTCGGCTTGCCGGTCTTCGGGTCCGCCACCGCCAGGTTGGAGAGGTGGATCGGCGCTTCCTTGGAAATGATGCCGCCCTCGGCGCGCGCGCTCTGCGCTTGATGGCGCTTGACCATGTTGACGCCGCGCACCACCGCTCGGCTCTCTTTGGGCATCACCATCACGACCTCGCCGTCGCGGCCCTTGTCGCGGCCGGAGAGCACGACGACCTTGTCGCCCTTCTTGATCTTGGCCGCCATCACAGCACCTCCGGGGCGAGCGAAATGATCTTCATGTGGTTCTTGGCCCGCAATTCCCGCGGCACCGGCCCGAAGATGCGGGTGCCCACCGGCTCGGACTGGTTGTTGACCAGCACCGCCGCATTGGTATCGAAGCGGATCACCGAACCGTCGGCCCGCTTGATGTCCTTGGCGGTGCGCACCACCACGGCCTTCATCACGTCGCCCTTCTTGACGCGGCCGCGCGGGATCGCCTCCTTGATCGACACGACGATGATGTCGCCGACGCCGGCATATTTCCGCTTCGAGCCGCCCAGCACCTTGATGCACATCACCCGGCGCGCACCCGAGTTGTCGGCGACATCGAGATTGGTCTGCATCTGGATCATGGTCTTCGCCTTGTTCGTACCGCACTCGAACCATCGGTACTCAGATAAATCCGCTCAGCGCTCTCAGGCCGGACGCTCGGCCTGAAGCACCGTCCAGCGCTTCAGCTTGGAGATCGGCCGCGTCTCCTCGATCGACACGATGTCGCCGACCTTGAAGGCCTTGGCCTCGTCATGCGCGTGGTAGTTCTTCGTGCGGCGCACGGTCTTCTTGAGCAGCGGATGGGTGAAGCGGCGCTCCACCTTCACCACTACCGTCTTGTCCTGCTTGTCGCTGACCACGACACCCTGGAGAATTCGCTTCGGCATGTCGCCCTCACCCGTTCGCTTGCGCGCGCTTCATCGCCGCGAGCGTCTTCGCCCGAGCGATATCCCGGCGCACGACGCGCACCATCGACGTATCTTCGAGCTGACCCGTGGCGCGCCGGAAACGCAGGTTGAACTGTTCCTTCTTCAGCTTGAGGATCTCCTCGGAAAGCTGATCGTCGGTCATGACCCGGAGGTCGGACAGGCGCTGCTTGGTCTTCATGTCTCGTCCCTCCTCACTCGGCGATGCGCTGCACGAAGCGCGTTTTGATCGGCAGCTTGGCGGCGGCGAGCGCCAGCGCCTGGCGGGCCACGTCCGGAGGGACGCCGTCGAGCTCGAACATGATGCGGCCGGGATGGACGCGCGCCGCCCAGAACTCGGGCGCGCCCTTGCCCTTGCCCATGCGCACCTCGGTCGGCTTCTTGGACACCGGCACATCGGGGAAGATACGGATCCAGACCCGGCCGGCGCGCTTCATATGACGCGTCAGCGCGCGGCGGGCCGCCTCGATCTGCCGCGCCGTGACGCGCTCGGGTTCGAGCGCCTTCAGGCCGAACTGGCCAAAGTTGAGCTCGAAGCCGCCCTTGGCCTCGCCGTGGATGCGCCCCTTGAAGGCCTTGCGGAAGCGGGTGCGCTTTGGTTGCAACATGACTTACGTCCTGACTTATCTCAAATCGGCCCGCTCAGGCCCGTTCGCGCCGGCGGTCGCGGTCGCGATCGCGGCCGCCCCGATCATCGTCGCGCCGGCGACGGTCGCCGCCCGGCGAATGGTCCTGCTCGGTCGCCTTGCGGTCCTGCGCCATGGGATCGTGTTCGAGGATCTCCCCCTTGAAGATCCACACCTTGATGCCGCAGGTGCCGTAGGCCGTGTTGGCCGTCGCGACGCCGTAGTCGACGTCGGCGCGCAGCGTATGCAGCGGCACCCGACCCTCGCGGTACCATTCCTGCCGGGCGATCTCGGCCCCCCCGAGACGGCCCGAGCAGTTGATGCGGATGCCCTCGGCGCCGAGCCGCATGGCCGACTGCACGGCGCGCTTCATCGCCCGGCGGAAGGCGACGCGGCGCTCGAGCTGCTGGGCGATCGAATCGGCGACGAGCGTCGCATCGATCTCGGGCTTGCGCACCTCGACGATGTTGATGACCACTTCCGAATCGGTGAGCTTTGCGACCATCTTGCGCAGCTTGTCGATATCGGCGCCCTTCTTGCCGATGACGACGCCGGGCCGCGCCGAATGGATCGTCACCCGGCACTTCCGGTGCGGACGCTCGATGACGATCTTCGACACCGCCGCCTGCTTCAGGGTGGCCATGAGGACCTCGCGGATCTTCATGTCCTCGTGCAGCAGCTTGCCGTATTCGACCTTGCTGGCGAACCAGCGCGAGTCCCAGGTGCGGTTGATGCCGAGCCTGAGCCCGATCGGATTGACCTTCTGACCCATCGTGATCTTTCCTCAGGCCCGCGCTTCGACTTCACGAACGACGATCGTGAGGTTCGAGAATGGCTTCTGGATCCGTCCCGAGCGGCCGCGCGCCCGCGGACTGAACCGCTTCATGACCATGGCCTTACCCACATAGGCTTCGGCCACGACGAGATCATCGACATCAAGGTCGTGGTTGTTCTCGGCATTGGCGACGGCGCTTTCGAGCGCCTTTCTGACCTCGACGGCGATCCGCTTGCGCGAGAATTCGAGATCGGCCAGCGCCGTGTCGACCTTCTTGCCGCGTATGAGCTGCGCCAGGAGGTTCAGCTTCTGCGGGCTGACGCGCAGCATGCGGGCCACGCATTTGGCCTCGTTGTCGGCCAATTGCCGTGGCAGGCTTTCCTTGCCCATGGCTCAGCCCCTCTTCGACTTCTTGTCGGCCGCGTGACCGTGGAAGGTGCGCGTCGGCGAGAACTCGCCGAATTTGTGACCGATCATGTCCTCGGTCACGGTGACCGGGATGTGCTTGTGCCCGTTGTGCACGCCGAACGTCAGGCCGACGAACTGCGGCAGGACGGTCGACCGGCGGCTCCAGATCTTGATGACCTCGGAGCGTCCGCCGCCGCGCACGGTATCGGCCTTCTTGAGCAGGTAGCCGTCGACGAACGGGCCCTTCCAGATCGAACGTGACACGGGATCAACCCTTCTTCTTGCGGGCGTGGCGCGAGGCGACGATGAACTTCGTCGTCGACTTGTTGGTGCGGGTCTTCTTGCCCTTGGTCGGCTTGCCCCAGGGCGTGACCGGATGCCGGCCGCCCGAGGTGCGGCCCTCGCCGCCGCCGTGCGGATGGTCGATCGGGTTCATGGTGACGCCGCGGTTATGCGGACGCCGGCCGAGCCAGCGGCGGCGACCCGCCTTGCCGTAGCTGATGTTCATGTGGTCGGGGTTCGAGACCGCCCCGATCGAGGCATAGCACTGGCCATGGAGCAGCCGCTGCTCGCCCGAGTTGAGACGCACCGAGACATAGCCCTGATCGCGACCGACGATCTGCGCATAGGTGCCGGCCGAGCGGGCGATGGCGCCGCCTTTGCCGATCTTCATCTCGATGTTGTGGACGATCGTGCCGACCGGGATCGAGGCGAGCGGCATGGCATTGCCCGGCTTGACGTCGACCTGATTGCCGGACACGACCGCGTCGCCGACGCCGAGCTTCTGCGGCGCGATGATATAGGCGGCCTCACCGTCCGCGTAGCGGACGAGGGCGATGAAGGAGGTGCGGTTCGGATCATATTCGATCCGCTCGACCTTGGCCGGCTGGTCGGTCTTGCGCCGCTTGAAATCGACGATCCGGTAGCTCTGCTTGTGGCCGCCGCCGCGGAACCGCACCGTGATGCGGCCATGATTGTTGCGCCCGCCCGATGAACTCTCGCCCTCGGTCAGCGACTTCAGCGGCTTGCCCTTGTAGAGCTCGCTCCGGTCGACGATCACGAGCTGCCTGAGGCTCGGCGTCACCGGTTTGAATGTCTTCAGTGCCATGACACTCTATCCTCGCGCCCGCTCAAACACCGGTCGTGACGTCGATGCGGTGACCCTCGGCGAGGGTGACGACCGCCTTCTTGACATCCGACTGCTGCCCCCGGAATCCCCGGAACGTCTTCCTCTTGCCCTTGCGGATCAGCGTATTGACCGCCTCGACCTTGACGTCGAAGAGCTTTTCGACCGCCGCCTTGATCTGCGGCTTGGTGGCGGTCCGGGCGACCCTGAACACCACCTTGTTGTAGTCGGACGCAGCGGTCGCCTTCTCGGTGATGACCGGCGCGACGATCACGTCGTAATGACGGGTATCCTGGCTCATTTGAATCGCTGCTCCAGCGCATCGACCGCGGCCTTGGTCAGGACCAGCTTGCTGCGGCGCAGAATGTCATAGACGTTGATGCCCTGCACGGGCAGGACGTCGATCATCGGGATGTTGCGGGCCGCCAGGCGGAAGTTCGCCTGCGGCTCGGCTCCGTCGATGATCAGCGCGTTCGAAAGACCGATCGCGGCGAAACGCTCGACCAGGATCTTGGTCTTGCCTTCGGCCAACGCCGCCTCGTTCCACACAATGATGTCGCCGTCCGCAGCCTTGGCCGAGAGCGCGTGGCGCAGCGCCAGCGCCCTCACCTTCTTGGGCAGATCATGAGCGTGCGAGCGCACCACCGGGCCATGGGCCCGTCCGCCGCCGCGGAATTGCGGCACCCGGCCGGAGCCGTGTCGCGCCGAGCCCGTGCCCTTCTGCTTATAGAGCTTCTTGCCGGTCCGGGCGATCTCGGCCCGGCCCTTGACCGCATGGGTCCCGGCGCGGCGCTTGGCGAGCTGATAGCGGATCATCCGCGCGATCAGATCCTGCCGCGGCTCGAGACCGAAGATCTCGTCGTTGAGCTCGATCGAGCCGTCGGACTTGCCGTCGAGCGACGTGATGTCGATCTTCATGACGTTCAACCTTCAACATGCGCCGCGGGCGCGGCTTCAGCCGAGGCGACCCGGAACTTGCCCGGCAGGGGCACATCCTTCGGCAACGCCTTCTTGACCGCGTCGCGGACGTAGATGTAGCCGCCGACGACGCCCGGCACCGCGCCCTGCACCAGGATGAGGCCGCGCTCGACGTCGGTACGCACCACCTTGAGGTTGAGCGTGGTCACGCGATCGACGCCCATGTGCCCGGCCATCTTCTTGTTCTTGAAGGTCTTGCCCGGATCCTGGCGACCGCCGGTCGAGCCGTGCGAGCGATGCGAGAGGGAGACGCCGTGGGTGGCGCGCAGACCGCCGAAATTCCAGCGCTTCATCGGTCCGGCGAAACCCTTGCCGGTCGACGTGCCGGTCACATCGACGAACTGCCCGGTGACGAAATGATCGGCCGTGATCTCGGCGCCGACCGGGATCAACTGATCGACGGGAACCCGGAACTCGGCGACCTTCAGCTTTGGCTCGACATTGGCCACGGCGAAGTGGCCGCGCTCGGCCTTCGACACGTTCTTGACCTTCGCCTTGCCGAGTCCGAGCTGCAGCGCGCTGTAGCCGTCGGTCTCGGCCGTGCGATGGGCCACGACCTGGCAACCGTCGAGCTTGAGCACCGTCACCGGCACATGTTCGCCCGCCTCCGTGAATACACGGGTCATTCCGACCTTCTGGGCGATGACACCTGACCGCATGTCAGATTTCCTTCAAGATAATTCGCTACAGCACGCGCCAGGGAGGATCAGATCTTGATCTCGACGTCGACGCCGGCCGCAAGATCGAGCTTCATCAGCGCGTCGACCGTCTGCGGCGTGGGATCGACGATGTCGAGGACGCGCTTATGCGTCCGGATCTCGAACTGCTCGCGCGACTTCTTATCGACGTGAGGCGACCGGTTGACCGTGAACTTCTCGATGCGCGTCGGCAAGGGAATCGGGCCGCGGACCTGAGCGCCGGTGCGGCGCGCCGTCGACACGATCTCCTTGGTCGACGCATCGAGCACGCGGTGATCGAACGCCTTGAGGCGGATGCGGATGTTTTGGCCGTTCATCGATTTGTCCTCTGATCGGGTGGAGCGGGAGCAGAAGCCGCTCCCCCAACCTTGAAAATTACTCGATGATCGAGGCCACGACGCCGGCGCCCACGGTGCGCCCGCCTTCGCGGATGGCGAAGCGGAGCTTCTCCTCCATGGCGATCGGCACGATCAGCGCGACCGTCATGGTGACGTTGTCGCCGGGCATCACCATCTCGGTACCCTCGGGCAGGGTCACGATGCCGGTGACGTCGGTCGTGCGGAAGTAGAACTGCGGGCGATAGTTGGTGAAGAACGGCGTGTGCCGGCCACCCTCGTCCTTGGTCAGGATATAGGCCTCGGCCATGAACTTGGTGTGCGGCTTGACCGAGCCGGGCTTGCACAGGATCTGGCCGCGCTCGACCTCTTCGCGCTTGGTGCCGCGCAGCAGACAGCCGACGTTGTCGCCCGCCTCGCCCTGGTCGAGCAGCTTGCGGAACATCTCGACGCCGGTCACTGTGGTCTTGACGGTCGGGCGCAGCCCGACGATCTCGATCTCCTCGCCGACCTTGATGATGCCGCGCTCGATGCGGCCGGTGACGACGGTGCCGCGACCCGAGATCGAAAACACATCCTCGACCGGCATCAGGAAGGGCTGATCCTTCGGACGCTCCGGCTGCGGAATGTAGTCGTCGACCGTATCCATCAGCTTGAGCACGGCGTCGTGGCCAATCTCCGGCTGCTTGTTCTCGAGCGCGCAGAGGGCCGAACCCTTGGTGATCGGGATGTCGTCACCGGGGAAATCATATTTCGACAGAAGCTCGCGGACCTCGAGCTCGACGAGTTCCAGCAGTTCCGCGTCGTCGACCATGTCGACCTTGTTGAGGAAGACGACGAGCGCCGGCACGCCGACCTGGCGCGCGAGCAGGATATGCTCGCGGGTCTGCGGCATTGGGCCGTCGGCGGCCGAGACGACCAGGATGGCGCCGTCCATCTGGGCCGCGCCGGTGATCATGTTCTTCACATAATCGGCATGGCCGGGGCAGTCGACATGCGCGTAGTGGCGCTTCTTGGTCTCGTATTCGACATGCGCGGTCGAGATGGTGATGCCGCGGGCTTTCTCCTCGGGGGCCTTGTCGATCTGGTCGTAGGCCGTGTAGGTCGCACCGCCCGTCTCCGCCAGCACCTTGGTGATCGCCGCGGTCAACGACGTCTTGCCGTGATCGACGTGGCCGATGGTGCCGATGTTGCAATGCGGCTTGTTGCGGGAGAATTTTTCCTTAGCCATGCTAAGCTCCTTGAAACCTCTCGTTCGGTGTCGATCGTCAGTCCAGGTTCAGGCGTATTTGGCCTGGACCTTAGCGGCTTCCCCCGCCGGGACCTGCTCGTAGTGGTCGAACTGCATCGTGAAGGTGGCGCGACCCTGGCTGAAGGAGCGCAGCTGATTCACGTAGCCGAACATATTGGCGAGCGGCACCATGGCGTTGATGACGTTCGCATTGCCGCGCACGTCCTGGCCCTGGATCTGGCCGCGACGCGAATTGAGGTCGCCGATGACGGAGCCGGTATATTCCTCCGGCGTGACGACCTCGACCTTCATGATCGGCTCCAGCAGGACCGACCCGCCCCTCTGCAGCGCCTCGCGGAAGGCGGCGCGTGAGGCGATCTCAAAGGCCAGCACCGAGGAGTCGACGTCGTGATAGGCGCCGTCGATCAACGTCGCCTTGACGTCGACGACCGGGAAGCCGGCTAGGACGCCCGCGCCGAGCACGCTGTTGATGCCCTTCTCGACGCCGGGCACATATTCCTTCGGCACCGCGCCGCCGACGATCTTCGACTCGAAGCTGTTGCCCGCGCCCGGCTCGTTCGGCTCGAAGATGATCTTGACCCGCGCGAACTGGCCCGTGCCGCCGGTCTGCTTCTTGTGCGTGTAGTCGCGCTCGATACGCTGCGTCAGCTTCTCGCGATAGGCGACCTGCGGCGCGCCGATATTGGCGTCGACCTTGTAGGTGCGGCGCAGGATGTCAACCTTGATGTCGAGGTGAAGCTCACCCATGCCCTTGAGAATGGTCTGGCCCGATTCCTGATCGGTCGACACGCGGAAAGAGGGATCCTCGGCGGCCAGCTTCTGCAGCGCCACGCCAAGCTTCTCCTGGTCCGCCTTGGACTTCGGCTCGATGGCGATCTCGATGACGGGCTCGGGGAACTCCATCTTTTCGAGGATGACCGGCTTCTGCATGTCGCACAGCGTGTCGCCGGTGCGCGTATCCTTGAGGCCGGCCAGCGCGACGATGTCGCCCGAGAAGGCTTCCTTGATGTCCTCGCGATTGTTCGCATGCATCAGCAGCATGCGGCCGACGCGCTCCTTCTTGTCCTTGGTCGAGTTCATCACGGTCGTGCCGCTCTCGATGTGGCCCGAGTAGATGCGGCAGAACGTGATCGTGCCGACGAAGGGGTCGTCCATGATCTTGAAGGCGAGCAGCGAGAAGGGCTCGGTGTCGACCGGCAGGCGGACGACCTCGGCTTCCGTGTTGAAGTCGATGCCCTTGATGGCTTCGCGATCGACCGGCGAGGGGAGATAATCTACCACCGCGTCGAGCAGCGGCTGCACGCCCTTGTTCTTGAAGGCGGTGCCGCACAAGACCGGAATGAAGGTGATGTAACGGACCGCCTTGCGGATCAGCCGCTTAAGCGTCGCCTCGTCCGGCTCCGTGCCGTCGAGATAGACCGTCATGGCGTCATCGTCGAGTTCGACCGCCGCCTCGATCAGCGCGAGCCGATATTCCAGCGCGCGATCCATGAGATCGGCCGGGATCTCTTCGTCGTGATAGCTGGCGCCGAGCGCCTCGTTGTCCCACACGACCGCTTTCATGCGGACGAGATCGATCACGCCCTTGAAGTCGGCTTCCGAACCGATGGGAAGCTGGATGCAGATCGGACGGCCGCCGACGCGGGTCTTGATGTCATCGACGCATTTGTAGAAGTCCGCGCCGATCTTATCCATCTTGTTGACGAAGACGACGCGCGGCACGTGATACTTATCGGCCTGGCGCCAGACTGTCTCGGTCTGCGGCTCGACGCCTTGATTGCCGTCGAGCACGCAGACGGCACCGTCGAGCACCCGGAGCGACCGCTCGACCTCGATGGTGAAATCGACGTGGCCGGGCGTGTCGATGATATTGAGACGCTTGCCGTTCCAGGTGGTCGTCGTCGCGGCCGAGGTAATGGTGATGCCGCGCTCCTGCTCCTGCTCCATCCAGTCCATGGTCGCGGCGCCGTCGTGCACTTCGCCGATCTTATGGGACTTGCCGGAATAGTAGAGAATCCGCTCGGTCGTCGTCGTCTTGCCCGCATCGATATGGGCCATGATGCCGAAATTGCGGTAGTCTTCGATCGGGTGGCTGCGGGGCATGGAACTATCCTCGTGCGCGTCGCGAACGGCGTTACCAGCGGTAATGCGAGAAGGCGCGATTCGCTTCCGCCATGCGGTGCGTGTCCTCGCGCTTCTTCACGGCATTGCCGCGGTTGTTGGCCGCGTCCATCAGTTCGGCCGATAGCCGGTCGACCATGGTCTTGTCATTGCGCGAGCGGGCCGCGGTGATGATCCAGCGGATGGCGAGCGCCTGCCGGCGCTCCGGACGGACTTCGACCGGAACCTGGTAGGTCGCGCCGCCGACACGCCTCGAGCGCACCTCGATGGCCGGTGCCACATTATCGAGCGCCTGCATGAAGACATGCAGCGGCTCGGACCGTAGGCGCGACTCGACATTGTCGAGAGCGCCGTAGACGATCGCCTCGGCGACCGACTTCTTACCATCGTACATGATCGAGTTCATGAACTTGGTCAGCGTGACGTCGCCGTATTTGGCGTCCGGGATGATCTCGCGCTTCTCTGCGCTGTGACGACGCGACATCGCGTTGCTCCTTTGATGCCGTTACTTCGGGCGCTTGGCGCCATACTTCGACCGGCGCTGCTTGCGGTCCTTGACGCCCTGCGTGTCGAGCACGCCGCGCAGAATGTGGTAGCGCACGCCCGGCAGATCCTTGACGCGACCGCCGCGGATCATGACCACCGAATGCTCCTGCAGGTTATGACCCTCGCCCGGGATATAGCCGATCACCTCGAAGCCGTTGGTCAGCCGGACCTTGGCGACCTTGCGGAGCGCCGAGTTCGGCTTCTTCGGCGTGGTCGTATAGACGCGGGTGCAGACGCCACGCTTCTGCGGGCTCTGCTGGAGCGCAGGCACCTTGTTGCGGGCCTTGGACACGACCCGAGGCTTGCGGATCAACTGGCTGATCGTCGGCATGTTCGCTACTTCCAGGTCCCATTCCTGCCCGGCCATGGCGACGGGTTACGCCTGCCACGCCTCGGGCGTGCAACCAAAGCAAAGCGCGCTTTCGACCCTCACGGGTCTCAAGCGCTCTTACACGCAGAGGATCGCAGCGCCGGAGCACCACGATCTTGCCTCTTTCAATGACCGCGACCGGATCGACCGCGCATTCGTCTCAGGAGAGGCCGACAGCGTTTAGGCTCTTAAGGTCCTGGGCGCGTCGCCCCGGATCGGAGACGCCTACTGCCTGCCGAAAGCGAAGCTGTCTTATCGCCGCCTGCCGCTGTCGTCAACATTAAATCATCGCAAAAGATGCAAGCTCGCCTCGAACGGTGCCGAAAGGCTTTGAACCGTCAGCCGTCAAGCGGCTCGACGATAACGATACTGTGGAGAAGTTGGACCGCCTCCGGCTCCGCCGCCGGGAGTCGTATGGCTCTCAAGCGGGTCCGCGTCGTCCCATCCACCGCTCGGATCACCTCGGCTGCCGCTCCGAGCGACGATCCTCCGACCGCACGGGCCAGGAATCGACCGACCTGGTCGTTGATCCGCGCGTCTGAGCCGAGCAGATGATGTCCGACGACGCGCACGAGCGGCGCGAGCGCATTTTGCGCCCGTGGTCCGCAATGCAGCACGCGCCCGCTCCGATCGATGAGCACGGCAGCGATGCCGACGAGATCGAGCGCATCCGCAACGCCACGCGCACGCGCCCCTGCCATGATCGGGCCGAGCACGTTGACCAGGTCTTCATGGGAGTCGCGCTCGGCGCCTCCCCGGTGGAGGTCGGCGGATGTCGGATGAAAAAAAGAGACGGTCATGCGGTCCGGCGCGATCATGGCGTTATCAAACCGTTAAAACCGGCGGGCGGCCGGGTTGGTTCCCGCAATCGCCGGCATTTGTGGGCGGAGGGGCGCCGAAACCACCCAGGCGAAAAGAAAAAGGGGCGCCGGAGCGCCCCTTCTCGGCATTTATCGATGCATCATTGCCCGCGGCGCCTGTTCGTTGCCGCGGAAGGATGTTTCGCCGGACGGGCGACCCACCCGACTATTCGGCCGCTGGCGGCAGTTGCGGCAGGGCCTCCTGCGAGGCGGCCGCCTTCTGGGCCAGAATGAGGCCGTCGCGCTGCGTGGCCACGCGCCGGAGCTTGGCCATGGCGGCGCCCGTTCCGGCCGGAATAAGACGGCCGACGATGACGTTCTCCTTGAGGCCTTCCAGCGTGTCCACCTTGCCGTTCACGGCCGCCTCGGTGAGGACGCGGGTCGTCTCCTGGAAGGAGGCGGCCGAGATGAACGAGCGCGTCTGCAGGCTGGCCTTGGTGATGCCGAGCAGCACCGGGGTGCCGGTGGCGACCTGCCGGCCCTCGGCCGAGACGCGGGCGTTCACGGCGTCGAGATCGGTATGGTCCACCTGCTCGCCGGGCAGGAAATCGGTGTCGCCAGGATCGGTGATATCGACTTTCTGCAGCATCTGCCGGACGATCACCTCGATGTGCTTGTCGTTGATCGACACCCCCTGCAGGCGATAGACCTCCTGGATCTCGTTCACCAGATAGGCGGCAAGCTCCTCGACCCCCTTGATGGCCAGGATGTCGTGCGGCGCCGGATTGCCGTCGACGATGTAGTCGCCCTTCTCGACGACGTCGCCGTCCTGGAGATGGATATGCTTGCCCTTCGGGATCAGATATTCGACAGGCTCGCCGCCCTCCTCGTCGGCGGTGACCGGCAGGCCGATCTTGGCGCTCTCGCCTTTCGGATGCGGGATGATCGAAAGACGCTGCTTGTTCTTGTAATCCTTGCCGAATTGCACGGTGCCGGAGATCTCCGCGATGATCGCGTGGTCCTTCGGCCGCCGCGCTTCGAAGAGCTCCGCCACCCGCGGCAGGCCGCCGGTGATGTCGCGCGTCTTGGCGCTTTCCATCGAGATGCGGGCAAGGATGTCGCCGGCCTTGATATGGCCGCCCGGCTCGACCGTGATGATCGAATCGACCGGCAGCATGTAGCGCGCGTCGCCGCCGCGCGGCAGCTTGATGATCTTGCCGTCCTTGCCCTTGAGGACGATCGCCGGACGCAGGCTCGCCGAACGCTGGCTCATCCGCCAGTCGCTGACGATACGCTTAGCGATGCCGGTGGCCTCGTCGATCGTCTCGACCATCGAGGCCCCCTCGTTGAGGTCCTCGAAACCGATGGAGCCGTCGACCTCGGTCATGATCGGGCGGGTATAGGGATCCCATTCGGCGATCCGCTGGCCCCGCTTGATCTTGTCGCCCTCGTCGACCTTCATCCGCGCCCCGTATTGCACGCGGTGGGTCGCCCGGTCGACGCCGTCGGGACCGACGATCACCACGGCCACGTTGCGCGCCATGACCATCAGGTCGCCTTCCGAGTTCCGCGCCAGGGCCTTGTTGCGGAACTTGACCATGCCGTCGAAATTCGACTCGATGAAGGACGAATCGGCGATCTGTGCCGCTCCACCGATGTGGAAGGTGCGCATCGTCAGCTGCGTGCCGGGTTCACCGATCGACTGCGCCGCGATGACGCCGACCGCCTCGCCCATGTTGACCGGCGTGCCGCGAGCGAGATCGCGCCCGTAGCATTTGGCGCAGACCCCGTTCTTCGCCTCGCAGGTCAGGACTGAGCGGATTTTCACCTCCTGGATGCCGGCCGCATTGATGCGGTCGATGTCCGTTTCCTCGATCATCTGCCCGGTCGGCACGATCATGGTGCCATCCAGGTTCTTCAGATCCTGGGCCGTCGTGCGGCCGAGGATGCGTATCGCCAGCGACGCCACAATCTGGCCTGCGTCGATGATCGCGCGCATCTTGATGCCGCGCTCGGAGCCGCAATCGACCGTCGATATGATCGCATCCTGCGCCACGTCGACGAGGCGGCGCGTCAGATAGCCCGAATTGGCGGTCTTGAGCGCCGTATCGGCCAGGCCCTTGCGGGCGCCGTGGGTCGAGGAGAAATATTCAAGGACGGTCAGCCCTTCCTTGAAGTTCGAGATGATCGGCGATTCGATGATCTCGCCCGACGGCTTGGCCATCAGCCCGCGCATCGCCGCGAGCTGCTTCATCTGCGCCGGCGAGCCGCGGGCGCCCGAGTGCGACATCATGTAGATGGAGTTGATCGGTCTGTCCTTGCCGTGCTCGTCCTTCTTCACTGTGGAGATGCGCACCATCATCTCCTCGGCGAGCTTGTCGGTGCATTTCGCCCAGGCGTCGACGACCTTGTTGTACTTCTCGCCCTGGGTGATCAAGCCGTCGTTGTATTGCTGCTCGTATTCGGTCGCGAGCGCGCGCGTCTCGCCGACGATGCGCTCCTTCGTCTCGGGCACCACCATGTCGTCCTTGCCGAACGAGATGCCGGCCCGGAAGGCCTCGCGGAAGCCCAGGCTCATGATCCGGTCGCAGAAGATGACGGTCTCCTTCTGCCCGCAATTGCGGTAGACCGTGTCGATCATGTTGGAGATCTCCTTCTTCGTCATCAGCTTGTTGGCGACGTCGAAGGGGATCTTGGCATGGTCCGGCAGGAGCTGGCCGAGGATCATGCGGCCGGGGGTCGTTTCGAACAGCTTGGCGACGCGAACGCCGTTCTCGTAGGTCCAGGCACGGCCCTTTATCCGGGTGTGCAGCGTGATGGCCTTGGCGGCGATCGCATGCTCGATCTCGCCCATACTGCTGAAGATGCCCTGTAGCGGCGCCTTGGTCTTGGGGTCCTCCAGATACTGGCCGATGTCGCCGTCACGCATCAGCGTGACGTAGTAGAGGCCGAGCACGATATCCTGCGACGGCACGATGATGGGCAGACCGTTGGCCGGGTGCAGGATGTTGTTGGTCGACATCATCAGGACGCGCGCTTCGAGCTGGGCCTCGAGCGAGAGCGGCACGTGCACGGCCATCTGGTCGCCGTCGAAATCCGCGTTGAAGGCGGCGCAGACGAGCGGATGGAGCTGGATCGCCTTGCCTTCGATCAGAATCGGCTCGAAGGCCTGGATGCCGAGCCGATGCAGCGTCGGGGCGCGGTTCAACATCACCGGATGTTCGCGGATGACCTCGTCGAGGATGTCCCAGACCTCGGGCTTTTCCTTCTCGACGAGCTTCTTGGCCTGCTTGACCGTGGTCGACAGGCCCTTGGCGTCGAGCCGCGAATAGATGAAGGGCTTGAACAGCTCGAGCGCCATCTTCTTCGGCAGGCCGCACTGATGGAGCTTGAGCTCCGGCCCGACTACGATGACCGAACGGCCCGAATAGTCGACGCGCTTGCCGAGCAGGTTCTGCCGGAAGCGGCCCTGCTTGCCCTTGAGCATGTCGGCGAGCGACTTCAGCGGCCGCTTGTTGGCGCCGGTAATGACGCGGCCGCGCCGGCCGTTGTCGAACAGCGCGTCGACCGCCTCCTGAAGCATGCGCTTCTCGTTGCGGATGATGATGTCGGGCGCGCGCAATTCGATCAGCCGCCGTAGGCGGTTGTTGCGGTTGATGACGCGGCGATAGAGGTCGTTGAGATCGGAGGTGGCGAAGCGGCCGCCGTCGAGCGGCACGAGCGGGCGCAGGTCCGGCGGGATCACCGGCACCTCGGTTAAGATCATCCACTCGGGCTTGTTGCCCGAATGCATGAAGGCTTCGATGATCTTGAGACGCTTGGCGAGTTTCTTGGGCTTGAGCTCGGAGGTCGACTCGGCGATCTCCACCTTGAGGTCCTCGGAGATCTTGCGCAGGTCCATGGCGCGCAGGATCTCGCGGATCGCCTCGGCGCCGATCATGGCGGTGAAGCTGTCCTGGCCGTATTCGTCCTGGGCGCGCAGATAATCGTCCTCGCTGAGGAGTTGGCGCTCCTTCATCGGGGTCAGGCCCGGCTCGATGACGATATAGGATTCGAAATAGAGGATACGCTCGAGGTCGCGCAGCGTCATGTCGAGCAGGAGCCCGATGCGCGAGGGCAGCGACTTCAGGAACCAGATATGGGCGACCGGGGCGGCCAGCGAGATATGGCCCATTCGCTCGCGCCGGACGCGCGACAGGGTCACCTCGACACCGCATTTCTCGCAGATGACGCCCTTGTACTTCATCCGCTTGTATTTGCCGCACAGGCACTCGTAATCCTTGATCGGCCCGAAGATACGGGCGCAGAACAGGCCATCGCGCTCCGGCTTGAAGGTGCGGTAGTTGATCGTCTCCGGCTTCTTGATCTCGCCGAACGACCACGAGAGGATCTTTTCGGGACTGGCGATGGCGATCTGGATCTGGTCGAAAGCCTGGGGCTGAACCACCGGGCTGAAAAGGTTCATGACCTCTTGATTCATAGCATTCTCCTGAACCAGGGCGGTCTCGCGCGGCACGCAATCGCGCCGAGCGGCCACGCCCCAGAGGTAAAAATCACAGGCTCGACAACATCTCGGAGCGCGGAGCGCTCCGAGATGTGGCTCGGCGGCTTTCGCCGCCCGTGAAAGCGCCTATTCGGCGGCCTCTGCCGTCGGCGCGTCGGCCTTCTTGCTGTTCGTCAGCTCGACGTTGAGACCGAGCGAGCGCATTTCCTTGACCAGCACGTTGAAGCTCTCCGGAATGCCGGATTCGAACGTGTCGTCGCCGCGCACGATCGATTCGTAGACCTTGGTCCGGCCTGCCACGTCGTCCGACTTGACGGTGAGCATCTCCTGGAGCGTGTAGGCCGCCCCATAGGCTTCGAGCGCCCAGACCTCCATCTCGCCGAAACGCTGCCCGCCGAACTGCGCCTTGCCGCCGAGCGGCTGCTGCGTGACGAGGCTGTAGGGGCCGATCGAGCGCGCGTGGATCTTGTCGTCGACGAGATGGTGGAGCTTGAGCATGTAAATGTAGCCTACCGTCACCTTGCGGTCGAAGGCATCGCCCGTGCGTCCGTCGTAGAGCGTCACCTGGCCCGAGGGGTCGAGGCCCGCCTGATCCAGGAGTTCCACGATGTCGGCCTCGTGCGCCCCATCGAAGACGGGGGTGGCGATCGGCACGCCGCGACGAAGATTCTGCGCCAGCTCCACCGTATCGGCGTCGTTGAGCGAACTCACCGTCTCGTCATTGCCGTAGATGCCGGTCAACGTACCGCGCAGCGCCTTGGTATCGCCGTCCGCCTTGCGCAGGTAGGCGTTGACTGCATCGCCGACCTGCTTGCCGAGGCCCGCGCAGGCCCAGCCGAGATGCGTCTCGAGGATCTGGCCGACGTTCATGCGGCTCGGCACGCCGAGCGGGTTCAGCACGATGTCGACCGGCTGCCCGTCGGCCAGGAAAGGCATGTCCTCCTGCGGCACGATCTTGGAGACGACGCCCTTGTTGCCGTGGCGGCCCGCCATCTTGTCGCCGGGCTGGATCTTGCGCTTCACCGCCACGAAGACCTTGACCATCTTCATGACGCCGGGCGGCAGCTCGTCACCGCGCTGCAGCTTCTCCACCTTGTCGAGGAAGCGGCTCTCGAGGCCCTTCTTGGCCTCGTCGTACTGCTTGCGCATCGCCTCGGTCTCGGCCATGACGGCGTCGTCCTGCACCGCGAAGGTCCACCATTGCGAGCGGGGATAGCTCTCGATGACGTCGCGGCCAAGCGCGGTTTCCTTGCGGAACCCCTTGGGCCCGGCGATGCCGATCTTCCCGTCGAGCACCCGGGTCAGACGCGCATAGACGTTGCGGTCGAGGATCGCGAGCTCGTCGTCACGATCCTTGGCGAGGCGCTCGATCTCCTCGCGCTCGATCGCCTGGGCGCGTTCGTCCTTGTCGACGCCATGCCGGTTGAACACTCGCACTTCAACGATCGTGCCCTGCACGCCCGGCGGCACGCGCAGCGACGTGTCGCGCACGTCGGACGCCTTCTCGCCGAAGATGGCGCGCAGCAGCTTTTCCTCGGGGGTCATCGGGCTTTCACCCTTCGGCGTGATCTTGCCGACGAGAATGTCGCCGGCCATGACCTCGGCGCCGATATAGACGATGCCCGCCTCGTCGAGGTTCTTGAGCGCCTCCTCCGACACGTTCGGGATGTCGCGCGTGATCTCCTCTGGCCCGAGCTTGGTGTCGCGCGCCATCACCTCGAATTCCTCGATATGGATCGAGGTGAAGACGTCCTCCTTGACGATCTTCTCCGAGAGCAGGATCGAATCCTCGAAATTGTAGCCGTTCCAGGGCATGAAGGCGACGAGGACGTTGCGGCCGAGTGCCAGGTCGCCGAGGTCGGTCGAGGGACCATCGGCGATGATGTCGCCCTTGCGCACGAGATCGCCGACGCGCACCAGCGGCTTCTGGTTGATGCAGGTCGACTGGTTCGAACGCTGGAACTTCATCAGCCGGTAGATATCGACGCCGGGCTTGGCCGGGTCGATCTCCTCCGTCGCGCGGATGACGATACGGGTCGCGTCGATCTGGTCGATGACGCCCGTGCGCCGGGCCGCGATGGCGGCGCCGGAGTCGCGCGCTACGATGGCTTCCATGCCGGTGCCGACGAGCGGCGCATCGGCCTTCACCAGCGGCACGGCCTGGCGCTGCATGTTGGAGCCCATCAGGGCGCGGTTGGCGTCGTCGTTCTCCAGGAACGGGATCAGCGCCGCTGCAACCGAGACGAGCTGCTTCGGCGATACGTCCATGAAGTCGACGCGGTCGCGCGGCACGAGCATCACGTCGCCGGCGTGGCGGCAGAGCACCAAGTCCTCGGTCAGTTTCCGCTCGGCATCGACCACTGCATTGGCCTGGGCCACGTAATGCTTGGTTTCTTCCATGGCGGAGAGATAGATCACCTCGTCGGTCACCTGCTCGTCGCGGATGCGGCGGTAGGGCGCCTCGATGAAGCCGTATTTGTTGACGCGGGCGAAGGTCGCGAGCGAGTTGATGAGGCCGATGTTCGGCCCTTCCGGCGTCTCGATCGGACAGATGCGGCCATAGTGCGTCGGATGCACGTCGCGCACCTCGAAGCCGGCGCGCTCACGCGTCAGACCACCCGGGCCGAGCGCCGACAGGCGCCGCTTGTGGGTGATCTCGGAGAGCGGGTTCGTCTGATCCATGAACTGGGAGAGCTGCGACGAGCCGAAGAATTCGCGCACGGCGGCGGCAGCCGGCTTGGCGTTGATCAGGTCCTGCGGCATGACCGTGTCGATATCGACCGAGGACATGCGCTCCTTGATGGCGCGTTCCATGCGCAGCAGGCCCAGGCGATACTGGTTCTCCATGAGTTCGCCGACCGAACGGACACGACGGTTGCCGAGATGGTCGATATCGTCGATTTCACCACGACCGTCACGCAGGTCGACGAGCGCCTTGGCGACCGCGAGGATGTCCTCCTTGCGCAGAATACGCACCGTGTCCTCAGCATTGAGGTCCATGCGCATGTTCATCTTGACGCGGCCGACCGACGAGAGGTCGTAGCGCTCCGGATCGAAAAACAGCGACTGGAACATTGCCTGGGCCGTGTCGATCGTCGGCGGCTCGCCGGGGCGCATGACCCGGTAGATGTCGAACAACGCCTCCTCGCGCGACGAGTTCTTGTCGACAGTGAGCGTATTACGGACGTAGGGGCCGATATTGATGTGATCGATGTCGAGGATCGGCAGTTCTTCGAAGCCTTGCTCGAGCAGCGCCGGCAGGGTCTTGGCGGTGATCTCGTCGCCCGCCTCGGCATAGATTTCGCCGGTCTCGGGATTGTAAAGGTCGCGCGCCAGATACTGCCCGTAGAGATCGTCGTCCTGGGCGCGCAGGGCCTTGATGCCCTTGTCGGCGAGCAGGCGGATCGATCGCGCCGTCAGCTTCTTGCCGGCCTCGATCACCACCTCGCCGGTGTCGGCGTCGATGAGGTCGACCGAAGTTTTCATCCCCTTGAACCGGTCGGCGCTGAACGGCACCCGCCAGCCGTCGGCCGTGTGCTGATAGGCAATCGTCGAATAGAAGGTCGACAGGATCTCCTCGCCGTCCATGCCGAGGGCATAGAACAACGACGTCACCGGGATCTTGCGGCGCCGATCGATGCGCGCATAGACGATGTCCTTGGCGTCGAACTCGATATCGAGCCAGGAGCCGCGATAGGGGATGATGCGCGCCGCAAACAGCAGCTTGCCGGAGGAATGGCTCTTGCCCTTGTCGTGATCGAAGAACACGCCGGGGCTGCGGTGCATCTGCGAGACGATGACGCGCTCGGTGCCGTTGACGATAAAGGTGCCGTTCGACGTCATGAAGGGCATGTCGCCCATGTAGACGTCCTGCTCCTTGATGTCCTTGACGGATTTCGAGCCGGTATCCGGATCGACATCGAACACGATGAGGCGCAGCGTCACCTTGAGCGGAGCCGCGAAGGTCATGCCGCGGGCGCGACACTCGTCGACGTCGAACTTCGGCGCCTCGAACTCGTATTTGACGAATTCGAGCAGCGCCGTGCCGCCGAAGTCGGAGACCGGAAAGACGGACTTGAAGACCGACTGGAGACCTTCGTCGGGGCGACCGCCCTTGGGTTCGTCGACGAGCAGGAACTGGTCGTAGGAGGCCTTCTGCACCTCGATGAGGTTCGGCATCTCGGCCACTTCGCGGATATGACCGAAGAATTTGCGGACCCGTTTCCGGCCAGTAAACGTTTGCGTCATATCGTTCCCCGTGTCTCTCGCTACGCCGCAGGATCCGCCTCGACCCTGCCTTCGGACCACCGCCCGGCCGTCGGGTGATGCGCGTCCCGTGCCTCGCGGTCCCGGTTAAATTCGTCCCATCCGGCGCAAAACGCCGGAAAGGTCCCGGAGAACCTCCCCGGGACCGTCGATCAATCCGACGAATGAAGCGCGGATCGTGCCGCGCATTCTTTCATGGGATGCTTACTTGAGCTCGACCTTGGCGCCGACTTTCTCGAGTTGCGCCTTGAGTTTGGCGGCATCGTCCTTGGACACGCCTTCCTTGACGGGCTTCGGAGCGCCCTCGACCAGATCCTTGGCCTCCTTGAGGCCGAGGCCGGTAATGACACGCACTTCCTTGATGACTTCGATCTTCTTGTCGCCGATGGCAGCGAGGACGACCGTGAATTCCGTCTGCTCCTCGACGGGAGCGGCTGCGGCAGCCGGGCCGGCTGCCACTGCGACGGTCGCGGCAGCAGCCGAGACGCCCCACTTTTCTTCGAGCATCTTGGCGAGCTCAGCCGCTTCGAGCACCGTGAGGGCCGAAAGGTCGTCGACGATTTTAGTGAGATTTGCCATTTCGGTTCTATCCTGATGTTGGTTCGATCTGTGCTTTGTCAAGTGCAGGGCCGAGGGGACCGGTGGACGGCCTCACCCGGCAAAGGTCGCGAGCGCGCCCTCAGGCCGCCGCCTGATCGTCCGCGTCGCGCGCCGCATAGGCACCGAAGACGCGCGCCAGCTTGCCCGCAGGGGCCGTCGTAAGCTGGGCGATCTTGGTCGCCGGCGCCTGGATGAGCCCGATGATCCTGCCGCGCAACTCGTCGAGCGATGGCATGGTGGCCAGCGAACGGACGCCGCTCGGATCGAGCGACGTGGCGCCCATGGCGCCTCCGAGGATCACGAATTTCTCGAAATCCTTGGCGAAAGCGACAGCCGCCTTGGGAGCGGCGACCGGATCGTCCGAATAGGCGATGATAGTCGGACCCTGCATCAGCGACCCGATGGAGGCGACCTGCGTGCCCTCGAGCGCGATCCTTGTCAGGCGATTCTTGGTGACCTGCACCGTGGCGCCGGCCTCGCCCATCTGCTTGCGCAACCTTTGCAGCTGCGCGACGGTGAGGCCGGAATAGTGAGCCACGACCACCACCGAGGTCTTCGAGAAGACATCGTTCAGGCGGGCCACCAGCTCCTTCTTTTCCGTTCTGTCCAAAGTTTCAAACTCCGCTTGCGAAGCCTGGCCTCGCGACCGCACATCCTGGTCGGCGGCGGGCGCGGGACCATGGGTCCGGCACGAACACCGACAATGTGCCTGTCCCCGGCAGCTCGTCCGCGCTCACGCGCGAGGAACCTTCCGACAGAAGGATCGAACCAAATTCGAGGAGGTTGCGCCCCTCATGTAAATCCGGCTGTCACCGTCTATGCAGGCCTCCGTCCGTAACCTTCCGGCGCCGGATCGGAATTCAAGTCGGCAAAGATCCGAGGACCCTTGCCGCACACCTGCAGTCTTGGACAGGACACGGCCGACAGAGGCGCGGAACATCGGCTCCACACCTCGATCGGCCATTCCACCGTGAGCCACGCTGCATTGCGGCAACAAGGCCACGGACATTTCGGAACCATGATCCGGTTCCGCGCCCCTCTTAGCGAAAACTCAGATGTCTGCCAAGAGAAGAATTCGCTTGTTTCAAGGCAATCCCGTCAGGCCGAAACCGAGGAAGGATCGACCTTCACGCCCGGCCCCATCGTAGACGACAGCGCGACGCGCTGGATATAGGTGCCCTTGGCGCCGGCGGGCTTGGCTTTCGCGACCGCGTCGATGAAGGCCTTGACGTTCTCGACGATCTTGCCCTGGTCGAAGGAGGTCTTGCCGACGCTGCCCTGGATGATGCCGGCCTTCTCGACGCGGAACTCCACGGCACCGCCCTTGGACGCTGCTACGGCTGCAGCGATATCCATCGTGACGGTGCCGACCTTGGGGTTCGGCATCAGCCCGCGCGGCCCGAGCACCTTGCCCAGGCGGCCGACGAGCGGCATCATATCCGGCGTGGCGATACAGCGCCCGAAGTCGATCGTGCCGCCCTGGACGGTAGCGACGAGATCCTCGGCGCCCACCACGTCGGCCCCCGCGTTGCGCGCCTCGTCAGCCTTGGCGCCCCGCGCGAAGACCGCGACCCGCACCGTGCGGCCGGTGCCGTTCGGCAGGTTGACGACGCCGCGCACCATCTGGTCGGCATGTTTGGGGTCGACGCCGAGATTCATGGCGATCTCGACCGTCTCGTCGAATTTCGCGCTGGCGCGCGCCTTGACGAGCGACACCGCATCCGCGAGCCCGTAGAGCTTCGTCCGTTCGACGCCTTCGCGCGCCTTGACGATCCGCTTTCCTTGATGTGCCATGGTCCTACCCCACCACCTCGAGGCCCATCGAACGGGCGGAGCCTTCGATCATCGCCATCGCGGCTTCGACCGACGTGCAATTGAGATCGACGATCTTCTTTTCGGCGATCTCGCGGACTTGGTCGCGGGTGACGCGGCCGGCCGAGCCGCGGCCCGGCGTCTTCGAGCCCGAGGTGATGCCGGAGGCCTTCTTCAGGAAGAAGGAGACCGGCGGCAGCTTGAGCTCGAAGGTGAAGGAGCGGTCCTGGTAGGCGGTGATCACCACCGGGATCGGCGACCCCTTCTCCATCTGCGCGGTGCGCGCATTGAAGGCCTTGCAGAATTCCATGATGTTCAAGCCGCGCTGACCGAGCGCGGGCCCGATCGGCGGGGAGGGGTTGGCGCTTCCGGCCGGAACCTGAAGCTTCACGTAACCCGTGATCTTCTTCGCCATTGATACACTCCGAATGAAGCCTCGCCGGCCCTGCGGGCGGGAGGCGTTTCAGGACCGTGGTGCGTCGCGGTTCCCGCCTGGCATGCGGGAGCGACTTCCACGCTGTCGCCGGCGCTGAATAGCGCCGGACCCGGTCAGAGCTTTTCGACCTGACCGAATTCGAGATCGACGGGCGTGGCGCGCCCGAAGATCGAAACCGCAACCTTGACGCGGGACTTGCCCTCGTCGACCTCCTCGACGAGGCCGTTGAAGGAGGCGAAGGGACCGTCGGCCACCCGCACCTGCTCGCCGATCTCGAAGGTGATCGACGCCTTGGGACGGTCGACGCCCTCTGCCACCTGCCCCTTGATCCTGTCGGCTTCCGCATCCGAGATCGGCATCGGCTTGTTGTCGGCGCCGAGGAAGCCCGTCACCTTCGGGGTGTTCTTGATCAGATGATAGACATCATCGGTCAGGTCGGCCCGCACCAGCACGTAGCCGGGAAAGAACTTGCGCTCGGAATTGACCTTGCGACCGCGCTTCACCTCGATGAAGTGCTCGGTCGGAACTAGGATTTCCTCGAACTTCTCGGCCAGGCCGCGCTGCGCGGCGCCTTCCTTGATCGAGTCGGCGACCTTCTTCTCGAAGTTCGAGTAGGCGTGTACGATGTACCAACGCATGCTCATGGACTTAATCGATCCTGTCGGCCGGGCGGCTCACCCGTGCCGGCCAAAGCCGAGCACCAGCGATACGACGAAATGAATGACCTGATCGACCGCCACGAAGAAGGCGGCGGCCAGGACGACCATGATCAGGACCATGAGCGTGGTGATCAGGGTCTCGCGGCGCGTCGGCCACGTGACCTTGGCTCCCTCGGCGCGGACGTCCTGGATGAACTGGAAAGGATTGGCCATGAACCGCCCGTGCGACGACCGATCCCGCCGCGTGCGGCGCCTCGCGGCGCCAGAATGAACAGCGGCGCGAAACCTTTCGGTGTCGCGCCCGCGTCTTTCCTTAAACCGGGCCGAAGCGCGAAGTCCAGCGAAATTTCTTGGCCCCGCCAGTTTCGATCGCGCACCACGACGCTGCGACCGCTGGATCAGAGCCTGGGCTTAGACGTCGCGGCTGCCGCTGCCGTCCGCTCCGTCGGGGGCACGACCAGCCGGCGATAGAGATGCCAGGTGGCGTGACCGAAGATGGGCAGGATCAGCGCGAGGCCGATGAAAAGCGTTACCGTGCCGACCAGAAGGCCAAGCGCGATAATGAGACCCCAGACCGCCATGGGCCCCGGATTCTCCCGCACCGCACTGATGGAGGTTGCGGCTGCCGCCATCGCCCCGACCGGCCGATCAAGAAGCAACGGCAACGACACGACGCTGAGCGACATCGCCACCACGGCAAACACGAATCCAATACCGTTGCCGAGAACGAACAAGGCCCGCCCACCGGAGGTCGACAAGGCATCACGAACCAGTTCGGAGAACGAATGCGGATGCATATCGCCGAGGAGACCCGCATAAAGCGCCTGCGCGGTCCCTATCCAAGCGATGAAGATGACCGTCAACACAGCACCCAGTGCCAGGATCGAGTTGATCGAGGGCGAGTGGAGCACGTCGAAGGCATGGGTCCAGGAGGTGTCTAGCCCCTGCTCCCGCCGCCGGCTCAGCTCATAGAGCCCGAGGGCGGCGAAAGGCCCGAGCAAGGCGAAGCCGGCCATCAGAGGATAGGCGATCGGCAGAAGCGTCTCATCCATCGTGATTCTGGCGATCACCAGGCCGATGATCGGATAGATGATGACGAGGAAGATCACGTGCGAAGGCATCGCCCAGAAGTCGTCGAAGCCCGCCCGCAACGCGAGCTTCAGATCGTCGATCGAGATTCGCCGCACCTCGGGCTGCAACGCGGCGTCGCCGGCCAACATGGATGGCACGCTGATATGAGACATGGCCCCGATCTCCCTGGCGTGGCGACGGTTGCCGGATGGGCCATGCCACCCTGTTCCGTGCGACATTTTGACATCAACGCACAGACAAGCCGATCCGATCCCTGATCCTGCGTCGCGCCTACAGCAGGGCGAAGGGCGCGCCCGGCGACCCGGTGGCGCCGACGATCGGCAGCGGCGCGAAGACATAGGCGAAGCGCCAAACCTGCCGTTCCGCCAGGGCATCGAGAGCCATGCCCTCGTGCAGGTAGATGCCGTGTTTCATGATGAGGTGCTGGTGGACCGGATGGAATACCTCCGGATCGACCGGCGGGACCACGTCGACGGCGAAATTGTCGGCGCCGACGACGCAAGGCTGCTTTGGCGCCAGCCATTCGGCCGCCGGCAGGCCGAGGCCCGGCGCGCCATCGTAGAAGGTCGCGGCCTCGGTGCGGAAGCGCGACCCGTGGCCGGTCCTGATCAGCACCGCATCGCCGGGCGCGATATCGGTCTCGGTCAAGCCCTGTCGAGCGAGGCAGGCCTCGAGATCGGCCGGGGTGATCTCCTCGCCAGGATCCATCACGCGGCCCTTCAGGGCCTGGACGTCGAGGAGCAGGCCGGGCGTGAAGAAGATCGGCGCATTCTCGATACCGAGCCGTGTCAGCCCGTACGGCGACCAGATCTCGGAGAGCGGCGTGCCGTTGTAGAAGCGGATGTTGCCGTGGTCGGCCTTGTCGCCGACCTGCCGGCCGAGATGGCCGAGCGCGTCCATATGAGTGCCGATCTGGCCGATCTCGGTCGACAGGAACTCGTCGTTCCAGACCGTGCGGCTGCGCCCGCCATGCGGGCCGCCCGTCGGGCCGCCGGGCATGCGCAGTCCGAAGATGCGGCCGGGCGCCAGCGGGATGCGGGCATCGTAGGCGTGCCCCAGGCGCATGATCTCGTTGGTCTGGACGAGCGCCAGCGCCTCGGCGACCTTCCGTGGCCCCATCAGGTTACCGTTGCCGCGTTGGTCCTCCGGTCCCCAGCGCGACGGATACCAGTTGGCGCCGAGGGCGGGGCTTTCGTCGTCGGTGTCGTCCATCACGGGCTCTTCCCAGCAGCCTCGACGGCGGCCGGCGCGTCGGGCACCGCCGCGCCGAGCCTGGTCCGGCGCCTGGCCGCGGTGACGGCGAGGCCGACCGCGAGAATCAGCATGGCGCCGTCGAAGATCGGCTCGACGAAGAAGGGCGCGCCGAGCTGGTTGAGGCCGGCGACCGTCACGGCGAGGACCGCGACCGCCAGGATCGTGCCCCACACGTTGACGCGCCCGGGCCGGATGGAGGTCGCCCCGAGCAACGCGGCCGTGAAGGCCGGCAGCAGATATTCCTGTCCGACCGAGCTCTGGCCGACCTGGAGCTGCGACTGCAGGACGATGCCCGCGAAGGCCGACGTGACGCCCGCGCCGACGAAAGCCGCCGTCACATATCGCCGAGCCAAGAGACCGTTGAGTTCCGCGGCGCGCGGGTTGGCGCCGAGCACGTAGAGATGGCGGCCGGCCGGCAGGTATTCGAACAAGATCCACAGCATGAGGCTCAGCGCCAGCACATAGAGGGCCGGCAGCGGGATGCCGAGGATCGTCCCCGAGAGACCGATGAAACTCTCGGGAAGCGACGCTACGACCTGTTGGCCGCCCGTGTACCATTCGTTGAGGCCGTAGAGCAGCGTGCCGGTGCCGAGCGTGGCAATGAAACTGTCGATGCCGACGATCGTGACCAGCACGCCGTTGACGAGACCGACGACGGCGCCAAGCAGCACGACGAGCGCCGACGCCTCGACCGGGCCCAGCCCCTGCCCCTGCAGGCCGATCGCCAGCACCTGGGCGATACCGAGCAGGAAGCCGACCGACAGGTCGAAGTGGTTGGCGGTCATCGGCAGGAAGACGGCAAGCGCCAGCAGCGCGGAGATGGCCTTGTTGTTGATGATCGAGCGGAAATTGAAATAGGTCGGGAAAGTGTCGGGCCGCAGCACCGAGAAGACGGCGATCAGGACGACGAGGAGCAGGAGCAGACCCCAGACCGAGATCGCCTGCGTAAGGGCGGAGGATCTCGGCGCCGCGCCGCGTTGCAGGCTCACGCGGCGACCTCCGGCACGGGTTTCGCCCCGGCCGCCAGCGCCGTCAGCACCGCGACATTGATGTCGGGGCGGTGGATCTCGGCCGTCACCCGGCCGCGATCGAAGACCAGCGCCCGATGACAGACCTTGGCGACCTCCTCGAAATCGGACGAAATAAGCAGCACGGCCTGGCCGCGTTCATGCGCCAGCTCGAGGTCGCGGTAGATCTCGGCCTTCGAGCCGATATCGACCCCGATCGTCGGCTCTTCGAGAATGAGGAGGTCGACCTCAGCCTCCATCCAGCGTGCCACCACCACTTTCTGCTGATTGCCGCCGCTCAAGGTGGCGACCGCCGGCGCGGGATCGGGCGGCCGAACGGAGAACCGGGCAAGCGCGCGACGTCCCGCCTCGCGCTCCGCCGAACGGCCGACCGGCCGGAACGGCGAGATCCGCCGGGCAGCGGAATTCAGGTAGAGGTTTTCCAGCACGCTCAGGCTCCCGGCGAGGCTCTCCTCGGCGCGGCGGCTCGACACGAAGCCGATCCGGTTGCGGATCGCATCCGCCGGGCCGCCGAGGACCAGGGAATGCCCGTCGAAGCTCACACGACCGCCGCGCGCCGGCTGCGCCCCGAAGAGAGCCCGGCCGAGCGCCTGATGGCCGGCACCCTTGAGCCCGACGAGGCCGAGGGTCTCGCCCCGGCGGAGGTCGAGCGAGACCGGACCGACGATCCCCGCCCCGTCCTCCTGAGGCACGACGAGCGCCTCGACTGCGAGAAGGACCTCGGCCTTGGCCGGGGTCGTGGCGAAATCGGTCTGGGCGAGTGCGCGCCCAACGATCCAGGTGACCAGATCGTCGGGCGAGGTCGCTGCCGTCGCGCGGGTCGCGATGCGCCGGCCGTCGCGCAGCACCGTGATGCGGTCGGCGATGCGGAATACCTCGTCGAGCCGATGCGTCACGTAGAGCAGGCCGATGCCGCTCGCCTTGAGGCGCCGGAGCTTGTCGAGCAGCAGTTCGACATCGGAGGCCGGCAGGGCGGCGGTCGGCTCGTCGAGCACCAGGAGGTCGCAGCGCCGCGCCAGGGCGCGGGCGATGGCGACGATCGATTTTTCCGCCGCCGACAAAGCACCGACCCGAACATCGGGATCGATGGCGCTGTCCATGATGGCGAGCGCGTCCCGCGCCGCCGCCGACGCGCCGCGCCAGTCGATCAGGCGTCCGCGGCGCGGATAGCCTGCCGCAAGCGCCACGTTCTCGGCCACCGTCATGGTGTCGACGAGACCGAGATCCTGGTGGATGAAGGTGATGGGCAGGTGCGCCGAGGCCGGATCGACCGTCTCGCCGCGCCACGTGATCCGACCCTCGGTCGGCGGATAGATCCCGGCCAGGATCTTGATCAGCGTCGATTTTCCCGCGCCGTTCTGGCCGAGCAGCGCGTGGATCTCGCCCCGGCGCACATCGAAGTCGACATGGTCGAGCGCCAGCGTGCCGGTGAACTGCTTGACGATGCCCTCGACGTCGAGAAGCCTGTCTTCCCGGACCGCCGAGGCACCGTCCGTCTCCGTCACGGCGCCACGCCCCAGATCTTCAGGTACTGCGCCTTGTAGCCGTTGTCCGGAACGAAGATGTCCTTGTCGCCGCCGGAGGTGCCGACATTGTCTTTCGTCACCAGATAGGGCGGCTGCACGAAGCCGCTCGGCGGCGCCTTGTCGAAGGCGCGGTTGAACTCGTCGACGGCCTGATAGGCCTGCAGTTCTATCGGTTCGGAGACCGTCACGGTCTGGTACTGGTTGCCCTTGCGGATGCGCTCGTAGGCCGACCGGTTGCCGTCGGCGCCGATGAGCTTGGCCTCCTCCGGCTTGACGCCGGCGCTGCGCAGCGCCGGGATGGCGAAATCGAGATCATTGTCGCCGACCGAGGTGATGTAGATCGGCAGGCCGAACCGCTGCAGCCAGCTCGTCGTCAGCTGCGGCATCCGCTGCGCCGCCTCCGACGCCGGGAAGTTGGCATAGTCGAGCACCTTGCAGCCCGAGCAGGCCTGGACAGCATCGCGCGTCGCGCCGGATTTGGTGGCGGCGATCTGGTATTCGTTGTGGGTGATGATCACCACCCGCGCCTTGCCTTCGCTGTCGGCGATCGCCCAATCGGCCTCGGCCTTGCCGATCTCGCGCGGGTCCTCCTGGATGTTGACGAAGAGGTGGAGGTCCGGCGCCGGGCCGGGCAGCGAGGCCGCATGCAGGCCTATGACCGTGATGCCGCGCCCGGCGGCGGTGCGGATCGGATCCTGCAGGCTCTTGGCATCGGCGAAGATCGCGATGCCGTTGGGGTTGAGCGCGATCGCCTGGTTGAAGCCCGCTACCCAGCTCGAGGGGCTGCCCTTGCCGTCGATGACGGTCAGCGTCCAACCGAGCTTGGCGGCCGCCTCCTTCATGTAGAGGCCGTATTCGCGCGAGATGTCGTTCTGCTCGTCGCCCGACAGATAAACGAGGACCTTGCCTTTCTCGGGCTTGGGCGCCGAGGTCGGCCCCTCCCAGGTCGTCTGCGGTCCCGCATATTTGGCCACTGCCGCCCTGGCGGCCGCGACCGTATCGTCTGCCGCCGAAGCCCCGGCGCCGAAGCCCATGATCCCGAGCGCGATGACCGCGCCCCACGTCGTCGCTGTCCGGATCCGCATTGCTGTCTCCCCTGGTGGCTGCTTCTGTCGGCGCGCTTCGTCGCTTCAGCCCACTGTCCTCCAAGCCGAGCATCGGGGTCAACCGAAATTTAGATCGATCTAAATAGGTCGACAGCCTCGAATACCGTCTCTAGTGTCGCCGCGAAACTCCGCCGGGCCCGCCAGTGTCGGTCAAGCAGTGAAATCGGAAACAAGCCGGGTCGAGGAAGCTC
Organism: Lichenihabitans sp.; assembly: GCA_965277115.1. Lineage (GTDB taxonomy): Bacteria > Pseudomonadota > Alphaproteobacteria > Rhizobiales > Beijerinckiaceae > Lichenihabitans. Next base: position 814,819 of record CBDIBY010000011.1, read on the forward strand.
GCAACGTCACGCTCAAGGATGTGGCGCAGGCGGCCGGCGTTTCGCGCGCCACCGTGTCGCTCGTTCTGCGCCGCAGCCCGCTGGTAGCGCCGGCGACGCGCCAGCACGTCGAAGCGATGCTCGCGGCCGTCGGCTATGTGTACAATCGCGGCGCGGCACGCCTGCGCACCGGAACCTCGGGGACCATCGGCTTGATCGTGCCCGAGATCACCAACCCCTTCTATGCCGAACTCACCGCCGGCATCGACGAGATCTTTGACCGGGCGGGGCGGCTGACCTTCCTGGCGAATTCCAACGACCGGCCCGACCGTCAGGATCGCTTCATCAGGCGGATCAGGGAACAGGGGGTCGACGGCATCATCCTGTGCGCCGCCGAGGGGACGCCACCGTCTCTTCCCATGCAGTTGAGGGAGTGGCGGCTCGCCTGCGTGCAGGCCCTGCGCTGGATCGGCGATGGCGCGGACGACTTCGTGGCGCCGGATTTCGCGACGGGTACGCTGGCGGCGATCGACCATCTCGTCGCGCATGGCCACCGGCGGATCGCGCTCATGCCGAGCACGCGGCAGACCTCCGCCGCGCGCGAACGCATCGACGCCTTCGATGCGGCCATGCGCCGGCACGGGCTGGAACCCGGCGCGATCGCACCCTGCGTTTCGTCCCGCGTCGCCGCGGCCGAGGGCATCGGCCGGCTCCTCGACGGTCCTGCCCGACCGACCGCCGTGATCTGTCACAACGACCTCATGGCGCTCGGGGCGGTCGCCGAACTGCGTCGCCGCGGCATCGCGCCGGGGCGCGAGGTCAGCGTCTTAGGCTTCGACGACATCCCGGAAGCCGCCGATGCGAGTCCGGCGCTGAGTACCGTCGCGACCGCTCCGCTCGACGTCGGCCGGGAGGCGGCACGGCTGCTGCTGCGGCGGATCGCGGCTCCGGACGACCCGCCCGAGCGCATCCTCATCCCGCCGAAGCTGATCGTGCGCGCCACATGAACGCCGATGCCCCGCCTTGGCCGACCGGCATCGTCACCGGCGTGCTCGGCAGCGGCAAGACCACCCTCATCGGGCGGCTGCTCCGGCATCCCGACATGACCGACACGCTGGTGGTGGTCAACGAGTTCGGCGAGATCGGGCTCGACCACCATCTGATGAAGGCCGTGACCGATGCCGTCGTGCTGCTACCCAACGGCTGCCTGTGCTGCACAATGCGCCAGGACATCGTGCGCACCCTACGCGACGTCCACCGTGCCTGGCTCGCCGGCGCCATGCCGGACTTCGAGCGCATCCTTATCGAAACGAGCGGCCTGGCCGAACCGGCGCCCTTAGTCGCCTCGCTGCGCGGCCATCCCATCCTCACCGACCTCGTCGAGCTGCGTGCGATCACGACGCTGGTCGACGCGCAATACGGCCCGGCGCAGCTTTCCGGCAATGCCACCTGCCGCAATCAGATCTGCCTGGCGGACCATCTCGTCATCAGCAAAGGCGATCTGATAGCGCCCGAGGATGTTTCGGCGCTGGAGCGGCGGCTCGCCGGGCTCAACCCGCTGGCGACCACCCGGCTGGCCGACCCCCTGCCCCATCCGGACCTTCTCTTCTCCGCCGGGATCGGCGGGCCGCCGCGCTCATCCGTCACCTGCGACGAGACTGACGCGCATCTCGATCGCATCTCGTCGCTGGTCCTGCGCGCGGCGCATCCGCTAGCATGGGCACCTTTCAAGATATGGCTCGGCGGGGTGCTCGACGCGACGGGAGCGAAGCTCCTTAGGGTGAAGGGGCGCGTCGCCTTCGCGGATCAGCCGGCGCCGGTCATCATCCAGGCCGTCCATCACAGCTTCTATCCGGTCGTCGCGGCGCCTCCGACGACGGGTGACAACCGCGAGAGCTTCCTCGTGCTGATCTTCGACGGCCCGGCGCCATCCGGGTTGGAGCGCGGATTCGCGCTATGTGCCAGCGATCGGACCGAGGCCGATGCGGCGCCCTGAAGGCCGGCTGGCAGGAGTGGAGGGACTCGAACCCCCAACCCCCGGTTTTGGAGACCGGTGCTCTAGCCGATTGAGCTACACTCCTTCACGCGCAGCGCGCGTCGGCAGGCGCCCTTCTGCCGTATTTGCATCGGGGTTGCAAGCCGCAACCCTCATCGCCGGCAGGGCAATTGGGTGAACGAGGGGAGTGACAGAAGGGTTTGGGGCTGAATCTGTCGTGATCCACTGATTCAGGTGGAGCGAAGGGCGATGGCTGCGGAGTGTTCGGATGGCGGAGCGCTGGCGCAATCGGTTGTTTTCTTGAGATATTTCAGCGATCTGCCGGACCCGCGGCAGCGCGGCAAGGTGATGGACCCGCTGGACGAGATCCTCTTGTTATGTCTTCTGGCCGTGCTGGCTGGGGCGCAGACCCTCGTCGAAATCGCTCGCTTCGGTCAGAGAAAGCGTGAACTTCTGCGCCGCTTCCGGCCGTTTCGGGACGGCACGCCGTCCCACGATCATCTGGGCGACATCCTGGCATCGCTTGACGCCGAGGCCTTCCGGCGCTGCTTTGTCGGCTGGGTGGCTTCGCTGACCGGCATCGCCAGCGACGTGATCGCCAGCGACGGCAAGACCCTGCGTCGGTCCTACCAGAAGATCAGGTGGCACGGCTGCCATCCACATGGTTTCAGCCTTCGCGGCACGCCAACGCCTGGTGCTCGGGCAAGTCAAGGTGGCGGACAAGTCCAACGAGATCACCATATTCCGAAGCTGCGGGAAATGATGGCCATCGAAGGGGCGATCGTGACGATCAATGCCAGCGGATGCCAGCGCGAGATCGCCCGGAAGATGATCGACCAGAACGCCGATTATGTCCCGGCCCTGAAAGGCAACCAGGGAACGCTGCGCGACGATGTCGACCTGTTCTTGGCCGAGCAGCGCGTCTTGGCCGAGCAGCGCGCCAACGGCTTCAAGGACGCTAGGGTCAGCCGGGACAAGACGGTCGATGGTGATCATGGACGGATCGAGACCACCGCCGTCATCCACGATGTCGGATGGCTCGACCACCACACATGGCCCGGACTAAAGCGCATCGTCGTCGTCGACAGCGACCGTGAAATCAACGGCAGGATCGAGACGGAAATCCGGCTCTACATCACCTCACTGGTCTTGCTGGCCATGCCCTCGGACCGATCGTCCGCTCGCACCGGGCGGTCGAGAACAGTTTGCACTGGGTGATGGACATGGTGTTCCGCGACGACGAATGCCGCGTCAGGACCGACCACGCACCAGCCAACTTCACGACATTCGAACCCATGGCTCTCAACCTAACCCGAAGAGCGCCAGGCAAGGACTCCCCTCCCCGTCAGGCGCACGGTCGCGGCCTGGGGCGACGACTTCCTCGCAAGCCTCCCCGCCGCAGGAAACCTTCACCCGATTGCCCTGGGAGTCGTCCGAAGGTGATTTCCTCCACGCGCATCGTTGCCGATCCCGCCTCGGCGCTTTTTTCCCGGCCCTTCGCGTCACCGGCGGTGACGCGGGCGTTGAACCGGGGTATTCGCCTCCCGGCACGCCGATCCCAACAGGAGCCTCACGCATGGGCCATCCCGCCCTCACGCCCGGCCGCACGGCCGTCGTCACCGGTGCCGCGAGCGGCATCGGCCTCGCCGCGGCGCGGCGCTTCGCCGGCCTCGGCCTCGCGGTCGTCCTGGCCGATCGTCCCGGTGAGAGGCTCGAGGCGGCATCCGGCGAGATCGCCGACCTCGCGCCCGAGGGGCGGCGCATGGTGAAGGCCATCGCCACCGACGTGTCGAAGATCGAAGACCTGCGCCGGCTGCGCGAGGCGGCCGTGGGCGATTTCGGCGATGTGGCGGTGGTGATGAACAACGCGGCGATCGACCCGGTCGGCAAGCCCTGGGAGAATTACGAGGCGTGGCAGCGGCTCATCGCGGTCAACCTGTGGGGGGTCGTCAACGGCGTCCAGGCCTTCGCGCCGTCGATGGCGGCCTCGGGCAAGCCGGGCCTCATCATCAACACCGGCTCGAAACAGGGCATCACGACCCCGCCGGGCAATGCGGCCTATAACGTCAGCAAGGCGGCCGTGAAGGCCTTCACCGAGGCGACGGCGCATGAATTGCGCAACACGCCGGGCTGCGGGACGAGCGCGCATCTGCTGATCCCCGGCTTCACCTTCACCGGCCTGACCAAGGCCGCCGAGAAGCCCGATGCCGCCTGGACAGCCGAGGAGGTCGTGGCGTTCATGCTCGCGAGCCTCGAGCGCGGCGACTTCTACATCCTGTGCCCGGACAACGACGTGACGCGCGAGACCGACGAGAAGCGCATGCGCTGGGCGATCGGCGACGTCGTCGAGAACCGTCCGGCCCTGTCGCGCTGGCATCCCGACTACAAGGAGGCCTTCGAGCGCTATATGAAGGAGTGATCTCAGCGCCTCCGGCGCCCGGCCGGCATCGCCACAAGGCCGAGGATGCTGACGAGAGCCGCCGCAATAGCCAGGCAGGCGATGCCGCTGCGCAGGCCCACCAGCGTGGCGACGCCGCCGATTAGGGGCGGCCCTGACAGGAAGCCCGCATAGCCGACGGTCGCCACCACGGCGACGCCGGCCGTGGGAGACGAGCCCATCCGGGTGGCGGCGCTGAAGCCGACCGGAACTATGTTGGCCGCGCCGATGCCGACCAGCGCGAAGCTCAAGGCGGCGATGAGGGTCTGCGGGAAAGCGACCGCCAGCCCCAGCCCGAGCGCCGCTAGGGCACCTCCCCCGACCACGATGCGGCGCGGGCCGAAACGATGCGTGATGCGGTCGCCGGTGAGGCGGCCCGTCGCCATGGTGATCGAAAAGGCCGCATAGCCGGTGGCGGCAGCGCCGACCGACGCGCCGGTTACGCTCGACAGATAGACCGCGCTCCAGTCGGCCATGCCGCCCTCGATGATGAAGCACAAGAGCACGATGGCGCAGAGCCCCAGCATGGTCCGTTCCGGCCAGGCGAGTCCCAACCCTTTCGGTCGGCTCTGCGGTCCGCGCCCGAGGAACGGCAGGGCGGCGAGGTTGAGCAGCGCGACGAGCGCCGCCGGGCACCAGAGTTGCGCCCCGGCGCCCCAACCGGCCCAGGCGATGGCGCCGCCGAGCGCCGCGCCGCCGAGCCCGCCGATGCTGAAGGCGCCGTGGAACGAGGACATGATCGGGCCGCCCCAGCGCTGCTCGATGAATCCCGCATGGCCGTTGACCGAGACGTCGAGCGAGCCGATGCCGGCGCCGAGCACGAACGAGGCGGCGGCGAATTGCGGCAGCGACTGCGCCAGCGGCGGCAGGATGAGCCCGAGGATGATGGCGATCGCGCCGAAGCTTGTGGCGCGGCCGGTGCCGAAGCGTGGCGCGATGATCCCCGCGAGAATCGTGGCAAGGACAGAGCCCCCGGTGAGGGCGGTGAGGGCGATGCTGAGATCGAAATTCGACAGGTCGAGCTTGAGCTTCAACGCCGGCAGAGCCGCCGCCCAGGCGCCGGTCATCATGCCCATCGTCAGGAAGATGGTGAAGGTCGAGCCGCGCTCGGCCCAGGAGGCTTCGCGCAACGGCTGGCGGCTGGCGGCGGCGGTCACGCGCGCACCTCCGCCGCGCGATGGATGCGGGGTCCGCAGAGGTCGAAGCCTTCGAGCTTGGCCGCACCGGCGTCCGCCTCGACGACGAGATCCTGAATTTCGGCGAGCGGCACGACACCGAAGGGCGCGACGGTGGCGATCTTGTCGTTGGTCAGGGCCACGATCGTCCTTTCGCTCTGCGCCACGAGAGCGCGCTTGAAGACGGCCTCCTCCGCATCGGTGGTGGTGATGCCCGTCGCCGGGCTCGCAGCGCAGGCGCCGAGAAAGCACAGGTCGGCGCGAATGCGCCTGAGCTCGCCAACGGCATTGGCCCCGATACAACCGCCGACCCGCGGATCGACCCGGCCGCCGATCAGGATCAGGTCGATGTCGCGGCCGCCGAGCGCGTCCGCCACCGAGGGCGCGTTGGTGACCACCGTCAGGTCCAGGCCCTCGGGAAGCTCGGCTGCGATATGCCGGTTGGTCGATCCCGCATCGATCAGGATGATGTTGCCGGCGCGGACGAGGGCGGCTGCTGCCCGCCCCAGCGCCCGCTTGCGTGCCTGGTTCTGCACGTTTCGTTCTTCGAGCCGCGCCGGTGCGGGCGAGGTCGACAACGCGCCACCGTAGACGCGGCGGCACAGGCCGGCCGCCGCCAGTTCGCGCAGATCCCGCCGGATCGTATCCTCCGACGTCTGGAATTCGCGCGCCAGATCGGCAGCGAGCACGCGGCCTGACCGGTCGAGCCGCCGGCGAATCACGGATTGTCGTTCGTCCGGGAGCGGAATCATGTGACCTCTCGAGTAAGCATGATCATGCCATAACGTGCACGAACATGCAACACGAGAGGAAAGACTGCCGCTCAAAATCCTTCCGCGGTGCTGTCGCGGCGAAGGTCGGCGGCGGCCTCGATCCGGCCGCCGGGCTGGCGTAGCAGGAGGCCGCCGTCGCCACACCGCTCCGACATCGGTTCGAGGACCGGGTGACCCAGCCTCCGCAGGCTTCGCGCAAGGCCGTCGTCGAAGCCGTCCTCGATCGACAGCGCCGTTGCATCCGTCGTCTCGACAGCCGCCATGCGGGGCGCCGCGACGGCCGGCATCGGGGCGTGGCCGAGATCGATCCGACTGACGATCTGGGCCGCCAGGAAAGCCGAGCCGGCGCCGGCCATGCCGAAAAGTCGCAGCTGGCCGTCACGCGACGTCGTGACGAGCGGCAGGCCGGCGAAGGGCGCGCGCCGACCCGGCCGCAGAACGGGTCCGGCCTCGCGATCGAAGGCGGCGCTGCGGCCGTTCATCAGGAGGCCGGTCCGGGGCAGGACCAGGCCCGACCCGAAGGCCCGGCCCATCGAGGCGACGAGCGTCACCGCCAGGCCCTGCGGGTCGATGACGCCGATCCAGGCGCCGTCCTCGGCGGCGAAACGCGGCGCGATGACCGGGGCGGGGCGCCTCTGGCCGATTGTGTCGGCCTCCTCGATCAGGCGCCGCGACCCGAACAGCGACGACAGATCGTCCGTATCGGTGTCCGCCAGCATCGCCGAGGCGCGCATCCGGCTTTCGATGAGGCCATGCCAATGTGCGACGCTCTCGGGCGCCGGCCGGGCGAGGTGGCCGAAGAGGTCGAGGCCGAGGAGGAAGGCATAGCCCTCGACGGTCGGCGGAGCCTCGAAGACCTGCCGGCCGATGGCGAGGCTGGCGGGCGGGCGCCAGCGCGCTTCCATCCGCCGCAGGTCGTCGCGCCGGAGCGGGCTGCCCGATCGTTCGAGATCGGCCGCCATCTCCCGACCCACGTCGCCGCGATAGAGGTCATCGAGCCCGGCATGGGCTAGGTAGGCGAGGGTTTCGGCGAGCGCCGGCAAGCCGCGGACCATGCCGGGATCGGGCCGCCGGCCGTCGACCAGGAAAGCGTCGGCGAAGCCTGGCGCCTCGGCCAGCGCCTCGAGTCGATCGTCGGGCAAGTCCCAGCGCGGCATGGCGAAACCGGTGCGCGCCAGGGTGGCGGCGGGTTCGAGCAGCCGCGAGACCGGCACCCTGCCGCCGAGCGCCGCCGAAAGGTCGAGCGCCGCCTGCCAGCCGGCCGGCGCCCCCGGCACGGTCAGCACCGCGGCCGGACCGAGGTCCGGGATGGTCTCGGCTTCGGCCTCGCGAAAGCGCGCCGACGTCGCGGCGGTGCAGACCGGCCCTCGCGCATCGATGACACGGGTGCGTCCCCGGCCGCCGGGCTCGCGGATCATCCACAGCGCGTCGGCCGCGAGGCCGGCACGCGACGGCAGCACCACGGCCGAGACGGCCGCCGCCGCCACGGCGGCCTCGATCGCATTGCCGCCCTCGACGAGGATGTCGCGCGCCGCCGCCGCGGCCGCCGGATGCGGCGCCACCACGCCGGCGGCGGAAAAGACCTGGGCTTCGCTCAAGTGGACGGATCTTCCATCAATGCCGGCTCCCCAACCGTGCGTGCGTCATAGCGGAAGCGAGCGGATGCGGCTGGTGCGGTTCGCCGGCAACTCAAAAAGAAACGGCGGCTCCTGCAGCCGGATCACATCAACGACGTCCGGCCATCGCCAAAGGAGGAAGGATGCCTGCTGGTTGACCGGAAAGCCCTGGTAGGCAGGCGCTAGCACGATGCCCCTCAGCCCTGCCTGCCGGAACGCCAGACGCTCTGCCCGATTCCGATGAATCCTGAGATCACCGGTGAAGACCAGCCAGTCGGAAAGTCCTTCGCCGAGAAAAGCAATCCACTCGAGATCCGTAGCATGCCGCCCACATGGAAGATCTTTGATGTGGACGGCTTCGTCTCCCTGGTGCGAGATGAAGCCGTTGAGAGTGCCGGCAAGGACCGGGGACATGCAATTGTCGAAGAAGACCCTCACGCCGCCGTCCGGACGGCCATCAGACGCTCGAAGTCGACGGCGCGCCGAACGGCGCGAAGGGGAACGCCCCAGGCGCGAGCCACAGCCTCAACCGATCCTTCGCCCTTCACGGCGGCCGACAGCATCCCGGTCGGCACCGATGTCTCGGCCTCGATCGGCTGTCCGAAGGACCGGCTGGGATCGATCACCACGGATTTCCCGCGCCCGAGGGGCCACCACGTGCTGGGAATGCCGGCCTCGTCGTAGTCGAGGTTCGTCAAGCTGCTTTCGATGATGTCTTTAAAGGCGAACTGCTTTCGGAAGAGGTCGATCAGCTTCGTCTGGCCGTCCTTCTCGACGACCTGCAGGAAGACCGACCACCCGTCCGTCCTGAATCGAGCCGTAGACAGGGGCCGTTCCTCGGCGATGAGGTTACGGGCAAGGGCGATGGCCTGCCGAACGCTTTGGGGGCTGAGACCTTTATCAATGAACGCCGCGGCCACCCGGACCTCCTGAAGGTCGCGAAACCCCAGAAAGATCCCATCCTCGCCGAAATCCACCTGCGGCCGCCACAATGCGTCATAGCGCCTGCCGCCGACCTCGTGACCGCGAAGCCAGCGGGCAATCTTCGCCGGGTTCACGCGGACGAGCCTGCCCGCCTCGGCGAGCGTGTAAAGGCCGACTCCGATGAGATTTCCAGTGTGATGGATTGCAGACGATGCCATGGCCCAGTCATCCGTCAGGCCGGTCGATCCGTCAATTCAAGCTTTGCTGCCGCCTGCCGGTTTTCGCCCCTTGAGCTCGCTGCGCAGACGGCGCTCAAGCAGCGCCAGCACGGCCGCCTCCTCGGGCTTCAGATCCGGCAGCTCCTCGCGCAACTCGGCATCGACCTTGGCCTTGACCTCGAGCAGAAGGTCGCCGGACATGTAGGAATTCACCACCTCTGGATGAACGTAGCATTTCCGGCAAATGGTCGGCGTGTTGCCGAGCCGCGCCGCGACCCGCTCGATGGCGGCGCGCACGTTCTTCTTCGCCGCCGCCGCGCTGTCGATGGCGCCGAACTCGGCGAGCGCCAGGGCGGCCAGCACCGTGCCGGCCCAGGTGCGGAAGTCCTTGGCGGTGACCTCGCGGCCGGTGATCTCGCGCAGGTAATCGTTGACGTCCTGCGAGTCGATGCCGTGGCGTTGCCCCTCCGCGTCGACATATTGGAAGAGCTGCTGCCCCGGCAGGTCCTGGCAGGCGCGGACCACCTTCGTCACGCGGCGGTCGTGGACCTGGAGCTTCCAGACCTTGTTGCTCTTGCCGCGGAACTCGAAGAGCAGCGCACCGCCCTCCGCGTCGACATGGCGGTTGCGCAGGGTCGTCAGGCCGAAAGACTTGTTCTGCCGCGCGTAATCCTGGTTGCCGACGCGGATCAGCGTCGTCTCGAGCAGGTGGACGATGGTGCCGAGCACCTTCTCCCGCGGCAGGCCGCGCAGCCGCATGTGCGCGCCGACCGTGCCGCGGATCTTCGGCAGCGTCGCGGCGAATTCGGTGACGTGTTCGTATTTGGAGCTCTCGCGCACCTCCCGGAAGGCCGGGTGGTAGCGATATTGCTTGCGGCCCCTGGCGTCGCGGCCCGTCGCCTGGATATGGCCGCGAGGATTGGGGCAGATCCACACGTCCGTATAGGCGGGCGGGATGGCGAGCTTGCGGATCCGCGCGATCTCGGCCTTGTCGGCGATAGTCCTGCCGCCGGGCGCCCGGAACGACCAGCCCGTGCCCGACCTGCGGCGCGTGATGCCGGGCGCCTCGTCGGTGACATGGACGAGGCCGGCGCTCTCGGCGGCGTCGCGCGGATCGACCACCTCGTGCGGCTCGCCCGCACCGTTCCGATCCTTGCCGTTTCGACCTTTGCCGCCCGCCATGATGCGTTACCTCACCGGGCGGAGGAATGACCGAGCCACGGTCGCGGTTCCGGGCATCGTCGCCACAGGGTTGCGCACTCAAGCCAGCAGGCTTGCCGCCTCCGCCTCTCCAAGCGGCGCAGGCCGCGCGCAGGATGGCGCGACGCAGACCGGCGCACGGGTCTCGGCGGCACGCAAGATCGCCTCCATGACGGCGAGCACATGCAGGGCGAGGTCGCCGCTCGCCCGATGCGGACGCTTCTCAGCGATGGCCCGTGCCATCTCGGCAAGGCCGAGGCCGCGATAATTGCCATGGACGGGCTCGTCCTTCGGCCAGTTCGGCCGGCCGAAGACGCGCCCGGAGGTCGCGGTCGAGCACCAGTCGCCGCGTCCGGCCGCGATCGCCACGTCGCCGCCGAACCAGTTGGGGTCGGGCAGCCGCAGGGAGCCGTCCGTGCCATGCAGTTCGAGCGGCAGCATGCCGTGTTTCCACACGTCCCAGCTCGCCAGGAAGGCGACTTCGGCGCCGTTTTCGAAGCTGAGCAGGGCCGATAGCGTGGTCGGCGTCTCGACCGCGATGCGGCTGTCGCGCAGCGGCGAGCCTTCAGCGGTGACGATGCGCTCGGCGAAGCCTGTCAGGCCGGTCGCCGAGACCGACCCGACCGGGCCGAGCAGCGTGACGAGCGTCGTCAGGTAATAGGGACCCATGTCGAAGACCGGGCCGCCGCCGGCGCGGAAGAAGAAGCCGGGGTTCGGGTGCCAATCCTCCATGCCGTGTGACAGGACGGTGGCGACGCCGAACAGCGGCCGGCCGATGGCGCCAGCATCGATTCTCGCCCGCGCCTCCTGCACAGCGGCGCCGAGCACGGTGTCGGGCGCGGTCCCGAAGCGCAGTCCGCTGCTGTCCGCCAACCGCTTGATCGCCAGCCCGTCGGCGAGCGTCGTCGCGAGCGGCTTTTCGCTGTAGACATGCTTGCCGGCCACAAGCGCCGCCAGCGACACCCCCGCATGGGCGTCGGGGACCGTGAGGTTCAGCACGATGTCGACATCCGGGCTGGCGAGCAGTTCGTCGGTGCCGCGAGCCGCGAGCCCATAGGCTGCCGCCTGCCGCGCGGCCGCCTCCGCCCTGAGGTCGGCGCAGGCCACGATGGCGATGTCGCGGAAGCGCGGCGCGTTGGTCAGATAGATGTCGGAGATGTTGCCGCAGCCAACGAGGCCGACCCGCAAGGTCATGTCAGGACCTCCCCGCATAGCCGGTCATGGCGGCGAGGCTGCGTCCGGCGAACCGCGCGGTGTCGGACGGATGATCGTGCTCCGCCACCATGATCTCGGCCCCGGCTCCCCGGCATGCAGCCCAGAGTCCGGCCCAATCGAGGATGCCCGTGCCGACATCGGCCCAGCCGTCCTCTTCGAGATTCGTCCCTTCGGGCGCGATATCCTTGACATGGACCAGCGGTACGCGGCCGCGGTAGCGGTCGAGCCAGGGCTTCGGGTCGGCCCCGGCCTTCGCGATCCAGGCGAGATCGGCCTCCCACAGCAGCTCCACGCCAAGGACGTGCTCGATCGGCAGCGAGCCGTCGGGCAGCAGCCGGAACTCGAAATCGTGGTTGTGGTAGGCGAGGCGCAGGCCCTCCGCCGCGAGCCGGTCCGATACGGCCGCGAGGCACCGTCCCATCGCCCGCCAGCCGTCGCGATCCCCCGGCCTGATCTCGGGCGGCAGGTAAGGCATGACCACGTAGGCCATGCCGAGGCGCCGGGCGACGGCGAGCGTCCGGTCGAACCCGTCCTCGAGCATATCGAGGGTGAAATGGCCGCTCGGCACTGCGAGACCAGCGTCCTGCAGATGGCCTGCGAGCCCGTCGAGGTCGTCATAAAGGCCGTCGAAAGTTTCGACAGCCTGATAGCCGGCCTCGGCCAGCGTGGCGAGTTCGCGCTCCAGCGACGCCGCGCCACGCGACGAATAGAGCTGGTAGGACAGGACCTCGGTCTTCACGCGATGCCTTACCAAGTGGCGGTCCGCGGACCCATATCGGGCAGCGCGGCGGTCAGCATAGCGCAGCGGCCGTGCTTTCACCTGCGCTTTCTCACCTCGGCCGCGGAGCGCTTGATCCGGCTCATCTTTTCTCTTGTGGCGGCGCGGCCATCCACTAATGTCGGCGACGCCCGAGCCTACGGTATCCGAGCCTGGGCCAAGTCACGCCAAAGAGACCTCCGGGAGGACCATTTGTCGATCATCCTATCTCGTCGCCGTATGCTCACGCTCGGCGCTGCCGGCCTCGCCGGCGGCGGCCTTCTCGCCGCGCCCCGCCTGTCGTTTGCCGCCGACAGCGGCAAGCCGCTCAAGATCGCCTTGTCCAACTCCTATATCGGCAACAAGTGGCGCATCGAGATGGAGGACGTCTTCAAAGGCGCCCTGCAGATGGAGCCCTACAAGACCGAGGTCGAGGGCACCTGGTTCAATTCCGGCAACGACGTCTCCAAGCAGTCGCAGCAGATCTCGAACCTGATCGCCGAGCGCGTCGACGCCATCCTGATCGATGCCGCCTCGCCGACCGGGCTCAACGGCGTCATCAAGCAGGCGACCGACCGCGGCATCGTGGTGATCTCCTTCGACAATGTCGCGACCGCGCCGAGCGGGATCAAGGTCACGACGGACGAGTTCCATTTCGGCGTGCTCGGCGGCGAATGGCTCGCCAAGGCCATGGGCGGCAAGGGCAACGTCATCATGGTGACCGGCGTCGCGGGCACCGCCGACGACACCGAGCGCAACAACGGCGCCGACAGCGTGTGGAAGAAATATCCCGACATCAAGGTGGTCAACCGCTTCACCGGCATGTGGGATTCCTCGACCGCAGAGCGCAACACCGCGGCCGCCCTGCCGTCGCTGCCGAAGATCGACGGCATCTGGTGCCAGGGTGGCACCGACGGGGTGCTGAAAGCCTTCATCTCCGCCAACCGAGAGCTGCCGCCGACCGCGGGCGAGGCCGAGAACGGCTTCCGCAAGTTCATGCTCGGCTACATGGGCCACAAGGTGAAGGGCATCTCGATCGGCCAGCCGCCGTTCAGCTCGGTCGTGGCGCTCGAGCTCGCGCGGCGCATCCTCAAGGGCACCTATCCGAAGAAGGACGTCGTCATGTCCTTCCCCATCGTGACGGACGAGACCGTGAAGGTCGGCGAAACGGTGTTCCCGGACATGCCCGATTCCTTCTTCGACGATTTCACCGACAGCGGCGACAACGCGATCCTCAAGATCTGCGTCGATGCCGCGCTCAACGGTAACGGCTGCGGCGGAACCCTGACGGTCAACCTGCCGGGCGCTTGATGAGCGAAAAGGCTGGGGCCGCGGCTTCGGCTGCGGAGGGAACGGACCTCGTCAAGGCGTTCGGCGGCGTGGTGGCACTCGCCGGCGCCTCCTTTTCGGTGCGTCCCGGCGAGGTCCATGCGCTTGTAGGCGAGAACGGAGCCGGCAAGTCGACCCTGATCAAGATTCTCGGCGGCCGCATCCGGCCGGATAGCGGCTCGGTCAGGATCAAGGGTCTTGCGGTCGATCTGCGCAGCCCCGAGGACGCGCATCGGCTCGGCGCCTGGACCGTGTTCCAGGAGCTGACGCTGTTCCCCGGCATGACGGTCGCGGAGAATTTGCTGCTGCGGCGCGAGCCGCGCGGCGCGCTCGGGCTTGTCCAGCGCCGCCGGCTCAACGGCGAGGCGGAGGGGATCCTGGCGCGGCTCGGCCTCGACCATATCGATCCGGGCGAGCTCGTCGAGGACGTCTCGCTGGCGCAGCGGCAGATCGTCGAGATCGTCCGCGCCGTTCTGAACGCCCCGGAGATGCTGTTCCTCGACGAGCCGACCTCCTCGCTCGTCGAGCGCGAGGTGGAATGGCTGTTCGGCCTCGTCCGCGACCTGCGCGCCCGCGGCACGGCGATCGTCTTCACCTCGCACCGCTGGCGCGAGATCATCCGCATCGCCGACCGCATCACCGTGTTCCGTAACGCCCGCCAGGTCGGCACCTTCACCGAGATCGGCGAAGACGAGGCCGTCGCGCTGATGGCCGGGCGGCGGGTCGAGGCGCTCTATCCGCCGTTGCCGCCGAAGCCCGCGAGCGATCCGGCGCTGGCGGTCGAGCATCTCGCCGGCCGCGGGCTCGACGATGTCTCGCTCACGCTCGGCAAGGGTGAGATCCTGGGCGTCGGCGGTCTCGCCGGGCACGGCCACCGTGAACTGTTCTTCACGCTCTTCGGCGCCATGAAGCCGAGCCACGGGACCATCGCGATCGCCGGGCGGCCGGTGCGCTTGCGCAACCCGCGCGACGCGATCCGTGCCGGGCTCGGCATCGCGCTCGTCCCCGAGGACCGCAAGACCGAGGGCTTGCTTCTGCCGATGTCGGTCAAGGTCAACCTGACGCTCCCAATCCTGGGGCGGTTGTCGCGGCTGGGATTGATCCGCCGCCGGGAAGAGCGCGGACGGACGCGCGACATGATCGCCGCTCTAAGCGTGCGGCCGCCCGACGTCGCGCGGCAGGTCGGCACGCTCTCGGGCGGCAACCAGCAGAAGGTGCTGATCGGCCGCTGGCTCCTGGCCGAATGCGGCATCATTCTGCTCTATGACGTCACCCGCGGCGTCGACGTCGCCACGAAACATGAGATCTACCAGCTCGTCGGCCGGCTGGCGCGCGAGGGCCGGGCGATCCTGTTCTATTCGAGCGACGCCGAGGAGCTCGCCCACCTCGCGCACCGGGTGATCGTAATGCGGGAGGGCCGGATCGCGGCGGAACTCCCGGCGCCGGTAACCTCGGAAGAGATCGTCTCCTCGGCCGTCAGGGACGCGCATGCCGCCTAGCCCGTCCTCCGGCGCGACACACCGGACCCGCCGCGCCGGGCCATGGCGCGTGCTCGCTCAGAATTTCGGCCTCGCGCTGTCTGGAGTTGTGCTGGCGGCCTCGATCGCGATCTACTGCATAATCTTCTATGCTCGCCTCGGCGGCCTGCCGGGCAGTTTCGAACTGACCTCGACCGTCAACAACACCATGCCGCTGGTGCTGGCGGGGCTCGGCCAGACGATCGTGATTTTGACACGCGGACTCGATCTCTCGGTCGGCGGCATCATCGACATCGCCAATGGGCTCGCCGCGCTCCATCTCGGCGACAATCCTTGGACGATGGTGCTGTGGAGCGCCATCATCCTGGGGGTGGGGGCGCTGCTCGGCCTCGTCAACGGCGTGCTTGTGGCGATCGGGCGATTGCAGCCGATCGTCGTGACGATCGCCACGCTGTCGATCTATCAGGGCATCGCCATCATCGTGCTGCCGCAGCCGGGCGGCACGGTGCCGCCGGCCTATACGGATGCGCTCGTGAATGGCGCGGCGCCCTGGGCGCTTCTCTATATCGCCGGCTTCGCTATCCTATGGATGGTGCTGCGGCGCAGTTCGCTCGGCGTCGCCATCTTTGCGGTCGGCAATGACCCGGCGGCGGCGACGGCCAACGGCATCTCGGTGCTGCGCACGCGGCTCGCCGCCTATGTGCTGAGCGGCATCGCCTCGGCGGCCGCCGGGCTGTTCGTCGCGGCGAGCGCGACCGCCGGCGACGCCACCACGGGCAACGGCTATACGCTGAGCTCGATCGTCGCGGTGGTGCTCGGCGGCGTCAGTCTGTTCGGCGGGCGCGGTAGCGGCATCGGCGCCATCGCCGGCGCGTTGCTGACGACGATGATCGTCAACATCCTGTTCTTCGCTAAGATCGACCCGCTCTACCAGTCCTTCTACGAAGGATTGTTCCTCGTCGTCGCCGTCGTCCTTACCATGGCGGTCGGGCAGCTCGTCAAACGGAGGCGAACGTGAGCGAACCCGAGATCCGCCGGCCGGTCTGGGCGCGGCTCGGGCTCGATACTGGCGGCCGTCGCATCCTCTATGCGGCGTTGGCGGCGGTCGTCATCTTCATCGTCGGGGCGGCCGTGCGGCCGGGATTTGCCAGCCCGGGCGGCATCCAGGCGGTGCTGCTCGTCGCCTCCTTCGTCGGCATCGTCGCCGCCGGGCAGACCTTCGTCATCCTGATCGGCGGCATCGACCTGTCGATCCCCTCGGTGCTGAACGCCGCCGCCATCCTGCTCGTCACGACGACGCTCGGGCAGGACGACCGGGCGCTCTACGGCGTGGCGGCGACGCTCGCCATGGGGGCAGGCTTCGGGCTGCTCAACGGCATCGGCATCGCCATTTTGGGTGTCCCTGCGGTGATCATGACGCTCGCCATGAACGGCATCGCGGAAGGGCTGATGCTGGGCCTGAGCGGCGGCCTCACCTGCCAGTCCTGCGCCTCCTACGCGCCGCCGATCGTGCAGGCGGCGGTGCATGGCCGCTTCCTCGACATTCCGCTGGCGCTCTGGGTCTGGGCCGGCGTCATCGTGGCCGTGTCGATCGTGCTGAGCTTCTCGACCTTCGGCCGGCGGACCTATGCGATCGGCAACAACGCCACGGCGAGCTATCTCGCCGGTATCAACGTGCCGGGGACGACGATCCTGCTCTACATGCTGAGCGGCATGTTCGCCGCGCTTGCCGGCATCTTGCTCGTCGGCTACGGCGGTCAGGCCTCGCTCGGCATGGGGACGCCCTACCTCTTCGAATCGATCGCTGCCGCGGTGGTCGGCGGCATCTCGATCCTCGGCGGCCGCGGCCATTATCTCGGCGCCGCCGCCGGCGCCGTCAGCCTGATCGCGCTGATCACCGTGCTGCAGGCCGTCAACATGCCGGAATACGGCCGCAGCATCCTCTACGGCGTCGTGGTGATCGTCCTGCTGCTCGCCTATGGCCGCGAGGACGAGGCGGCGTGAATGCTGCCTGGAGTCGGCCCGCGCATATGACGTCCAGTTGATCACTTTACGCGAATGACGACAGAAACTCATGAATTCAGCGTCGAATAGAGATCCAGCCAGTCAGGATTGAATTCCTCGATCAAGCCGATCTTCCAATCACGGCGCCATTTCTTGAGACTTTTCTCTCTCGCAATGGCCTCGTCGATCCGCTCGTGCAGCTCATACCAAACAAGACGGGCGACGCCGTATTTGGAAGAAAAACCCCGATAGATCTTTTGCTTATGCTCCCAGACGCGCCGGCTGAGATTGTTGGTGACGCCAAGATAGAGGGTGCCGTGGCGGCGGCTGGCGAGCAGGTATACGAAATAGGCCATGACCTATCCGTCATTCCGGGGCGAGCGAAGCGAGAACCCGGAACCTAAGACCTCGATCTTGCGATGCAAGGCATTTGCATCGCGGCATCTCCGGCCACATCATCGTGTTCATGGGTTCCGGGTTCGCGCCTCCGGCGCGCCCCGGAATGACGGAGCACGAATCGATCGACCCGAAGCCGTCTTAAAACAGGAAATAGCGCTGCGCCATCGGCAGCACATCGGCGGGCGCGCAGGTCAGGAGCTCCCCATCGGCGGTGACCGCATAGGTCTCGGGGTCGATGGTGATGTCGGGCGTGAGCCCGTTGTGGATCATCGAGGACTTGCGCAAGGTGCCCCGCGTATTCTCGACCGCGACGAGCGGCTTCATCACCCGCAACGTCTGCGCCAACCCCTTCGCCAGCGCCGTGCCCGACACGAAGGTCATCGCGGTCGCGGCGACGGCGCCGCCGTAGGCGCCGAACATCGGCCGGTAATGCACCGGCTGCGGCGTCGGGATCGACGCATTGGGGTCGCCCATCGGCGCGGCGGCGATCATCCCGCCCTTGATGACGCAATCGGGCTTCACGCCGAAGAAGGCCGGCGTCCACAGCACGAGATCGGCCAGCTTGCCGGCCTCGATCGAGCCGATGTGTTTCGCCACGCCATGGGCCAGCGCCGGGTTGATGGTATATTTGGCGATGTAGCGCTTCACCCGAAAATTGTCGTTGTCGCCTTTCTCTTCGAGAAGCGCGCCGCGCTGGCGCTTCATCTTGTCCGCCGTCTGCCAGGTGCGGATGATCACCTCGCCGACGCGCCCCATGGCCTGGCTGTCGGACGACATCATCGAGAGCGCACCGAGGTCGTGCAGGATGTCCTCGGCCGCGATCGTCTCCTTGCGGATGCGCGATTCCGCAAAGGCGAGGTCCTCGGGGATCGCGCCGTCGAGGTGATGGCAGACCATCAGCATGTCGAGGTGCTCGTCGAGCGTGTTCTTGGTGAACGGCCGCGTCGGGTTGGTGGAGGAGGGCAGGACGTTGTCGAGGCCCGCGACCCGCATGATGTCGGGCGCATGGCCGCCGCCCGCCCCCTCCGTATGGAAGGCGTGGATGGTGCGGCCCTTAAAGGCCTTGATCGTGTCTTCGACGAAACCCGACTCGTTCAGCGTGTCCGAATGGATCATCACCTGGACGTCGTGGTCGTCGGCGACCGAGAGGCAATTGTCGATGGCCGCCGGCGTCGTGCCCCAGTCCTCGTGCAGCTTGAGCGCACAGGCGCCCGCCTCGACCTGCTCGACGAGACCGCCAGGAGTCGAGGCATTGCCCTTGCCGGCGAAGCCGAGGTTCATCGGGAAGGCGTCGGCCGCCTCGATCATCCGCGCGATGTGCCAGGGGCCGGGCGTGCAGGTGGTGGCGAAGGTACCGGTGGCGGGTCCGGTGCCGCCGCCGAGCATCGAGGTGATGCCCGACATCAGCGCCTCCTCGATCTGCTGCGGGCAGATGAAGTGGATATGGGTGTCGAAGCCGCCAGCGGTGAGGATCTTGCCTTCGCCGGCGATGACTTCCGTGCCTGGACCGATCACGATGGTGACGCCGGGTTGGATCTCCGGGTTGCCGGCTTTGCCCACGGCCGCGATGCGGCCATCCCTTAAGCCGACATCGGCCTTGACGATCCCCCAATGGTCGATGACGACCGCATTGGTGATCACGGTGTCGACGGCGCCTTGCGCGCGCGGCGTCTGAGCTTGGCCCATGCCGTCGCGGATCACCTTGCCGCCGCCGAACTTCACCTCCTCGCCGTAGGTGGTGAAGTCGCGCTCGATCTCGACGAGGAGGGCCGTGTCGGCGAGGCGCAAGCGGTCGCCGGTCGTCGGCCCGAACATGTCGGCATAGGCGGCGCGGGGCAGTGAAACAGCCATGAAACGTCCTCCGTCACGCGAAGTCTAGGCAGGCGGAGGCGGGCTGTCGTGCCCATGAGTTAGCCACAGCCTGCACACGTGGTGGGCAGCCTGCCATGCCGCGTGGGGCCGCATCATTCGGCGGCGCGGGCCACGACTTCGGCTGCCTGGAACACGCCGTTCTGCCCCTTGCGCATCTCGACGCGGCGGGTGTGGAAGGCATCGAGCGTTGCGCGGTGGGCGATGGACACGATGGCGGTCTCGGGCAGCCGCTCGATCATCATCCGGTAGAGCGCGGCCTCCCCGGCCTCGTCGAGGGCGGCGGTCGCCTCGTCGAGGAACAGCCAGTCGGGCCTGGCCAGCAGCGCCCGGGCGATGCCGAGCCGCTGCTGCTCGCCGCCGGACAGGCGCTGTGGCCAATTGTCGGCCTTGTCCATGTCGCCATTAAGCATACCGAGGCCGACGGCCTCGAGCGCGCCGCGCACCTCGGCATCCGGATAGGCCTCGACGGTGCGCGGATAGACCAGCGCCTGGCGCAGCGTGCCCTGCGGCATGTAGGTGCGCTGCGGCAGCACGAGTAACCTGGTGCCGGCCGGAATCTCGATACGGCCTTCGCCGAAGGGCCATACGCCCGAGAAGGCCCGCATCAGCGTCGTCTTGCCCGAGCCGGAACGGCCCGACAGCAGGACGCGCTCGCCGGGCGCCAGGGTGAAACGCCCTGCCGCCGAGATCGGCTGGCGGCTGGCGGGCAGGCTGACGATCAGCCCCTCGGCCGCGAAGGCGTCGCCATCGGCAGCACCGGTCTCGATATGCGGATTTTCGGCTGCCGCATCGGTGGTCTTCTGCATCACCCCCTCGAAGCCAACGAGGCGCTGCACGATGGCGCGATAATTGGCGAGGCTCACATAGGCGTCGATGAACCAGGTGAGACCGTCCTGCACGCTGCCGAAGGCCGAATTGGTTTGCATCAGGGCGCCGAGCGTCGCCTTGCCGAAGAAATAGGCCGGCCCCAGCATCAGGAAGGGGAAGATGACGGAGAATTGCCCGAAGAACGACGTGAAGAAGCCGAGCCGCTTCTGCCGTCGGACGATGGCATAGATATTGGCCAGGATGGATGAATAGCGCTCGCTGAGCGCCGCCTGTTCGGCCGGCTCGCCGGCGAGCAGCGCGATCTGCTCGCTGTTCTCGCGGATGCGCGCCATGGCGAAGCGGAAGTTCGCCTCGTAGCGCTCCTGATGGTACTTGAGCCAGACCAGCGGCGAGCCGATCAGATGAGTGATGACCGTGCCGGCCGCGGCATAGAGGATGGCGATCCAGATCAGATAGCCCGGAATGTTGAAGGGCATCCCGAAGGTCGTCATCGGGAAGATGACGCTGAGGTTCCACAACACGACCAGGAAGATGCCGAGCCGCAGCACATTGCCGAAGAAGCCGATGCCGAGGACCATCGTTTGGCCGACGAATTGATGCACGTCCTCGGCGATGCGCTGGTCGGGGTTGTCGGCCGGGTCGCTCAGCATGCGCATGCGGTAGTGCTGCGCCGGCGCCAGCCACCGATCGACGAAGAAGTCGGTCATCGACTTGCGCCAGCGGATCTGCAGGATCTGGTTGATGTAGGTCTTGTAGACGAAGAGCAGGATATAAACGAAAGCGATCGCGCCGAAGATCTCCATCTGCGTGATGAATTCGCCGAAGTTCTTTTCTTGGATCGAATTGTAGAAATCGGCATTCCAGCTGTTGAAGCGCTTCATCAGAAAAGAGTAGCCTACCTCGAGCGCGATCGTGCCGCCGAGCAGGCCGAAACCGATCCAGTTCTCGGGCGCCTTGACTGGACCGACGAACCACAACCGGATTTCGCCCGGCGTCTTGCGCCTGAAATACGGATAGGTCAGCCGCCAGATGTCTTTCAGGTCGGCGAGGAAATGGGGCATAGGTCTGGCCTCCGCGGGCGACCAGCGCCCGAGCGTCGGGGATCGTCTACTCGGGCGCGATCAAAACAGAAAGCCCGAGAGCTGGCACGTGAAGTTTGCGAAAGGTGCTGGGCTATTGCATGGCGGGGCCGTGAGCGGCGGCGACGCATCCTTGTTCCCGGGTGCCGCAGACGGTAAGGCTTGGAGCGGTAAGGCGAAGGGCGAGCATGCGCGTTCTGGGGATCGAGACCACCTGCGACGAATCGGCCGCTGCCGTGGTCCGCCTCAAGGACGAAGGCGGCGGCGAGATCCTGTCGAACGAGGTCATGAGCCAGATCGCCGATCATGCGGCCTTCGGCGGCGTCGTGCCGGAGATCGCGGCCCGCGCCCATGTCGAGGTGATCGACCGGCTGATCGAGCGGGCCGTCGCCACGGCCGGCATGCGCCTCGACGAGGTCGACGGCATCGCCGCGGCGGCGGGGCCGGGCCTCATCGGCGGCGTCCTCGTCGGGCTCACCACCGCCAAGGCGCTGGCCCTGGCGCTGCGCAAGCCCCTCGTCGCCGTCAACCATCTCGAAGGCCATGTGCTGACGGCGCGGCTCACCGACAACGTCCCGTTCCCGTATCTGATGCTGCTCATGTCGGGCGGCCATACGCAGCTCATCGCGGTCAACGGCGTCGGCGACTACCGCCGGCTCGGCACCACCGTCGACGACGCCATCGGGGAGGCCTTCGACAAGACCGCGAAGCTGCTCGGCCTGCCCTATCCGGGCGGTCCGATGGTCGAAAAGCAGGCCCTTGTCGGCGATCCGGCCCGCTTCGCGCTGCCTCGCCCCATGCTGGGCCGGCCTAAGCCGGACTTCTCGCTCGCCGGGCTCAAGACGGCGGTGCGGCTCGCGGCCGAGCGCGCGGCGCCACTGTCGAAAACCGACGTGGCCGATCTTTGCGCCGCGTTCCAGGCCGCGGTCGTCGACGTGGTGGTCGACCGCACCCGCGTCGCGCTGCGCGCCTTCCGCGCTCTCGCGGGGCGGCCGAGCGCGCTCGTGGCGGCGGGCGGGGTCGCCTCGAACGACGCCGTGCGGCGCGCGCTGACCCGGTTCGCCGGCGAGAGCGGCCTGAGGCTCGTCCTGCCGCCGCCGGCGCTCTGCACCGACAACGGCGCCATGATCGCATGGGCCGGTATCGAGCGGCTGCTGCTCGGGCTCGACGACGACATGACGGTAGCGGCCCGCCCGCGCTGGCCGCTCGACCCCGGCGCCGAGCGCGTCGGCGGCGGCCGGGCCTGAGCCATGGCGACCCGTATCGCGGTCATAGGCGCGGGCGCCTGGGGGACCGCGCTGGCGAGGATCGCGTCGCGGCCGGGCCGCCAGGTCGTCCTCCTGGCGCGCGATCCGGCGCAGGCGGCGGCGATCGAGCGCGAGCGCGAGAACCGGGCGCGGCTGCCGGGCGTCGGCCTCCCCGGCGAGGTTCTGGCTACGGCGGACCCGGCCGCGCTCCGCGATGCCGAACTGGTGCTCGCCGCCGTGCCGGCGCAGCGGCTGCGCGCCGTGCTCGACGGCCTGCCCGGTTTTGCGCCGGGCATCCCCATCCTGGTCTGCGCCAAGGGCATCGAACAGGCGACCGGCCGCCTGATGAGCGAGGTCGTCGCCGAGTGCCGGCCCCGCCATCCGCCCGCCGCCCTGTCGGGCCCGAGCTTCGCGGCCGATGTCGGGCGCGACCGACCGACGGCGGTGACCGTCGCGGCGGAGGACGGGGCGCTCGCGCGTCACCTCGCCGAGGCGCTCGGCCGCCCCGCCTTCCGCCTCTATTTCACCACCGACCTCGTCGGTGTCGAGATCGGCGGTGCCGCCAAGAACGTGCTTGCCATCGCCTGCGGAATCGCGGCGGGGCTTGACCTCGGCGCAAGCGCAGGCGCGGCGCTGATCGCGCGGGGTTTCGCCGAACTCGCCCGCTTCGGCCGGGCCTCGGGGGCGCGGCCAGAGACGCTGATGGGCCTCGCGGGCCTCGGCGACCTGGTGCTGACCTCGTCGTCGGCGCAATCGCGCAACTTCGCCTTCGGCCGGGCGCTCGGCGACGGCCGCACGCCCCAGGAGGCCGCGGCAGGGCGGCTCGTGGAAGGCGCCGCGACCGCCGAGGTTCTTGCCGATCTGGCGGAAAAGCGCGGCGTCGAGATGCCGATCGTCGACGCGGTCGCGGCGATCCTGGCGGGACGCCTCGCGCCGCCGCAGGCGATCGACCGCCTCCTGTCGCGCCCCGCGCGCGCCGAGACCGATCTCTGAACCCGGGGGAAACACCATGGCGTATTGGCTGGTGAAAAGCGAACCGTCGAGCTGGTCGTTCGAGCGGCAGGCCGAGGCCGGCGCCAAGGGCACATTCTGGAACGGCGTGCGCAACCACACCGCGAAGCAAAATCTGATGCACATGCAGGTCGGCGACGAGGTGTTCTTCTACCATTCCAACGAGCAGCGGGCCGTCGTCGGCATCGTCAGCGTGATCAAGGCCTATTACCCGGACCACACCGACCCGACCGGCAAATTCGGCATGGTCGACCTCAAGGCGGTGCGCCCCCTGCGCACGCCCGTGACGCTCGATGCCATCAAGGCCGAGCCGGCGCTCGCCGACATGATGCTGGTCAAGAACTCGCGCCTTTCCGTCCAGCCCGTGACCGATGCCGAATGGCGCAAGGTCCTCGCCATGGCGGGGGAATAGCGCCGCAGGAATAGTTGCATTCGGCGGAGCGGAACGCGTCAATTTATACGTCGCGTTAAAGCGATTATGGCGATGATTTGGTCATGATCCTGCCCGCTTCCGGTCTTCCGGCCGACGCCGCCGCGCCCGTGCTCGAGGCCGCCGCCCTCTCGGTCGGCTTCGCGCTCAAGCACTATTTCGCCGACTTCGTGCTGCAGACCAACTGGATCGCGCGGGGTAAGGAGCGCGACCATGGCTGGGCTGGGCCGCTCGTCGTCCATGCGCTCTGCCATGGCACGATCACGCTCGTCATCGCGCTGGCCGTGGCGCCGCATCTGTGGTGGCTGGCGATCGCCGATTTTCTGGTCCATGTCGCGATCGACCGGTCGAAGACCGCCGTCTCGCATTGGGGGCGCTGGCCGCCGACCGAGGCGCCGTTCTGGTGGGTGCTGGGCCTCGACCAGCTACTCCACCAAGTGACCAATGTCATCCTCGCGACAGCCCTGGTGCTGCTGTAGGGGGCGGCGATGCTGGGGGGTGCTCGGCGCTCGGCGGGTCTCCGAAAGCTGGCAGCTGCTCGCGGAAATGGGCCAGGCCGTCGAACGCCGGTTGCGCGAAACCCACTCCCGGCGCCTGCTGCCCGCTCGAGCTCTGCATGATTCCCGCTGCATGATTCACGTAAAGAGAAAAGCGCCATCAAAGCAGGCAACCCCGCGCATCACATCAGCGCCAGATGCCGAGCCGCTGCGATCGCGCCTGATCCTCCGCGGCGAGCAGCTCCGGCGAAGCGTCGGCCGCGGTCTTGGCGCCGCCGGCCCCCACCACGATGGCCGAAAGATCGTGGCCCTCGATCTGGCAGCGTCCGATATCGTCGGCTACCAAGACGCAGCCGATCTCTCGCCGCCGCAGGAATCGCGCCAGACGCCGCCTCATCGGCCCGTCATTGCCATCGACTCCCTGCAGATGGACGACGCGGCCGCGGAAGGCCAGCGTACCCGTATCGATGACTTCGGGGCGGCCCCGCACCTCTTGCGCTGACCTCGCCGTAGCGTCCGGAGACACGGCGGCGACGTCCTGCGGCGAGGGCGCGCCCGCGACAGGCGCGGGCGGCGTCTTAGGCTTGAGGATTGGCTCGGCCCGGTCGACGAAGTCGTGAAAAATCGCAGCCGGGATGTCGCCACCGACCACCTTCTTCATCGGCGAATTGTCGTCGTTGCCGACCCAGACGCCAACCGTCAGATCAGGCGTGAAGCCTATGAACCAAGCATCGCGGAAATCCTGGCTGGTGCCGGTCTTGCCGGCGGCCTCGAAGCCGTCTGGACGAGCGGCCCGGCCGGTACCGCCGTCGACGACGGCCTGCATGGCGTCAACCATAAGGTTGCGGGCGGGTCCGATCGGAGCATTGTCGGGCCGGAGCGGCCGCGTATAGAGTACCTGCCCGCTCCCCGAGGTGAGCTTGGTGATTCCGAACGGCTCGATCGCGGTGGTATTGCCCGCCACATTGGCGTAGGCGCGGGTCATTTCGAGCAGATTGACGCCCGCCGTTCCGAGCGTGAGGCTTGGAACGTTCGGCAGATCGGATTTCACACCGAGCTTGCGCGCCGTCGCGATCACGTTGGGGATGCCGACGGCCTGCCCGAGCTGCGCCGCCACCGTGTTGATCGATTCGGCGAAGGCGGTGCGCAGGTCGACGCGACCACGGAACCGCTCCTCGTCGTTCTGTGGCGACCAGGTGCCGATCGTCACCGGATGATCCACCATGGTGCTGTCGGGCGTGAAATTCTGCTCGAAAGCCGTCAGATAGACGAAGAGCTTGAACAGCGAGCCCGGCTGACGCTGCGCCTGGGTGGCACGATCGAACTGGCTCGCCTCGTAGTCGCGGCCCCCGACCAACGCCACGATGGAGCCATCGGGCTTCATGGCGACGAGCGCCGCTTGGCTCATATTCTTGCGCGAGCCTTCGGTGTCGAGCTTGCGCTCGATGATCCCTTCGGCGATGCGCTGCAGCGGCATGTCGAGCGTCGTGTGCAGCGTCAGATCGCCGGCGGCGCCGTTTGGCAGCTTGCCCACGTCACCCGCCACCATGTCGAGGAAATATTCGGCGCCAGGCGGGGTGTCGGGCGGCGTCTCCAGGTCGATCTTCGCGGCCCGCGCCTCCTCGCCCTGCTTCGCTGTGATGGCGCTGGTGTCGACCATGGCCTGCAGCACTACGTCTTTGCGCTCCATGGCGCCGCCGAAATTGCGGGTCGGCGACAAGCTCGACGGCGCGCGCACGAGGCCCGCCAGCATGGCGCATTCCGCCAGTGTCATGTCCTTGGCTGCCTTGCCGAAGTAGCGATGGGCGGCGGCATCGACGCCATAGGCGCCAGCCCCAAAATAGGCTGTGTTGAGGTAGCGCGTCAGAATCTCCTGCTTCGAGATCCGCGTCTCGATCCACAGCGACAACAGCGCCTCCTGCACCTTGCGGCGCAGCGTCTTCTCGGGCGACAGATAGGTGATGCGAACGAGCTGCTGGGTAAGGGTCGACCCGCCCTCGCGCGATTCTCCGCCCGCCCGCAGATCGCGCCAGATGGCCCGCAGCATGCCGCGCGGGTCGATGCCGTGATGCTGGTAAAAACGCCGGTCCTCGATCGCCACCACGGCCTTGCCGAGCGTCGGCGGCAGGTCGGCGGCCTCAAGTTTCGTGCCCCGATAGGTGCCGCGCGTCGCGATGGTCTGGCCGTCGTCGGATTGCATGATCAGCGCGCGCTGGTTCGGCGGCGTCTGGATGCCGCCCTGCACCGGCAGGGTGCACAGGCAATAGATGATGTAGCCGACGGGGATCAGCAGCAGCGCCGGGATCGCGACCGCGAGGCCGGCCAGGATATGCCAAGTCCAGCGGCGGCGCGCAGCCGCAACGCCTGCACCACTCGGTGAGGAGACGGCGCGCAACGGCCCGATCTGCGCGGTGTTGCCGGGCGGCTTGGCGCCGGCGCGCCTCAACGACGTCGCGACGAACCTGGAGGCCGCGGCGAACAGGCGGGCGACCCGCGTCAAAGTGTGGACGATTAGCCGACCGACAAAGCGGCACAGAAGCGCCAGCGAGGTTGCGATGTTGGCGGCGGCGGCGCGAGCCTCAGCGGCCGATTGGCCACGGTCCTGCGGGCGCGGTGTCGCGGAGCCTTCGATGTCGGTGGTCACGCCAGAGGGTTCGGTGCCGATTGTCATGAAGGGACGGTGTCGCCGCCGCTGAGATCACGCTGGTTCAGTTCCATCTCACCGCCCGCACACATGGCAAGTCATGAGGCGTAAACGTCACGCGCCGCGCCGCGTTCCCGACTCTACGACAGAAGGCCGGATGACGTTTAGGAGTGCCGTCGAGAGGTGTGTTGGATTTGAGCGAGGCCGCCCCGGTCGCATGAGATCATCGCGTCAGGCCGCGAGCGCAAAGGGATGATCGACCGGCCGGCGCCGTAAGGACTGTTTGCGGAGGGAGGCTTTGCGGCGTTCCGCGATTTCGGCAGCAGGCATCGGGTTTTGACCGGCCCGCCTTACGCCGCCTGGAGCGCCACCTCGGTATTGCGCTGGCCCAACGCGATGCGGCGGGCGTGGAAGGCGAGGATCGGGTCGTCCGGATAGGCGGCGTGCAGGTCGAGGATGGCCTCGGCGCCACCCTCCTCGCCGCGCGACAACCGCCCGAAGGCATCCGCATAGTGCTCTGCCCAGGCGTTCTCCGGCCCCGTGTCGGTCAGCGGCGAAAAAACCTCGACGCGGTTCGACTTGCCCTTGAGCTCCAGCGCGCCGATCGGGCGGAAGCGCAGGCCGGCGGCGGCGGCCACCGTCGAGGCCGAGACGCAGATGCGCGTGCCGAGGCGCTTGTTGGCGGCCTCGAGCCGCGCCGCCGTGTTGATCGAATCGCCGTGCGCCGTGTAGTCGAAGCGGCGCTTGCCGCCGAAATTGCCGACGACGGCGGAGCCGGTGTTGACGCCGATCCGCGTCGTGCCGAAGCTGCGGCCTTGCGCCTTGTGTTCGACCGCGAAGCCTTGCGCGAAGACGTCGACGGCGAGGGCGCAACGGACCGCGCGCGTCGCATGGTCGGGCTGGTCGAGCGGTGCGTTGAACATGACGTGGACCGCGTCGCCGACGATCTTGTCGACCGTGCCGCCATGCTCCATGACGATGCCGCAGACGGCGTCGAGATAGGCGTTGAGCGTGCTCACCAGCAGGGCGGGGTCGGCCGTCTCGGTGAAGCTGGTGAAGCCTTCGAGATCGGTGAACAGAAAACTCATCTGTCGCGTCTCGCCGCCGAGCCGCAACTGGCTCGGGTCCCGCGCCAGGGCTTCAACGAGCGCCGGCGACAAATATTGGCTGAAGGCCGCGCGCAACCCGCTGGCGCGCCGCTCGATCACCAGGTAGCGCGCCAGCATGGCGACGACGAAAGCCGCCAGCGGCTCGATCACGACGAGGCTCGGGTCGAGCAGCAGGTTCGCTCTGGCGAAGGCGAAGGCGGCCCCCCCCAGCCCCGCTGCCAGCCCCGCGAGGGCCAGGGCGGCGCCGGCGGCGATGCCGAGCCAGGAGACGAGGCCTGCGACCACGACGCCCAGCGCCGCCGCCGCGACGAATTCGGCGCCCGGCGCCACGGGCGGGCGGACGAGCAGGTCGCCTCCAAGAATCTGCTCGATCGCGCCGGCATGGATGTTCACCCCCGGCTCGAAGGCCGAGAGCGGGGTCGGCCGCAGATCGGAAAGCCCGACCGCGCTCGTGCCGACCAGCACGATGCGTCCCGCGACGGTGCGCTTGAGCGCGGTCTGCGCGTCGGGATCGAGCACGCGTTCCGCGGAAATCGTCATCGCGGGCGAGCGGAGACCGTGGTGCAGCCATAGGGTGCCGTCGGGAGCCAGCGGGATGTCGTGCGTGCCGACGCGCGCCGTATAACCGAGGAGCGCGCCGTGCGGGCCGCCGTTGCGGTTCTCGCGCAGCCGGATGTCGTCGTCCGAGGCGTCGGCGACCCTGAGCGTTTCGAGCGCCAGCGCCGGGACGAGGTCGCCGTCGAGCCTCATCACCAGCGGCAGCCGGCGGATGATCTCGTCGCGGCCCGTGCCGGCGATGGTGAAGCTGCCCTGGCCCGCCGCCGCCTCGTCGAGCATCTTGAGGTTCGGCACCGCCCCGGCATAGCCCCAGAATCCAGTGGGCTGAGCCGTTCCGATCATGCCGATGCCGGCCGCGAGCACCGGCGCCTTGCCGTTCGCCACGGGGATGAGCCCGTAGCCCGTCACCACCCGGCCGCGCGCGAGCGTTGCGGCGAGTTGCCGGTCGTAATCGGGCAGGGCGCCCGGACCTTTTATGCTGAGGCCGTCCTCGCGCTGCCATTGCGGCGCCAGCGTCGAGGGCGACGTCCGGTCGGGTTCGGCGAAGACGATGTCGAGGCCGATGGCCGCGGCGCCGGCGTCCTGCAGGTTGGCGATGAGGCGCGACACCACGAGGCGCGACCATGGCCATTGGCCGTAGCGCGCGAGGCTCGCCTCATCGATGTCGACGACCGGGACGCCGGAGCCCGGGTGGATCGTATCGGCGTCGGCACGTGGAAAAAGGCGCTGCAGCGTATCGAACCCGTAGGATTGCAGGCGGTCGAAGGGTTCGGGCGCCAAGAGGCGCACGCCACTGGCCAGACCGACGATCCCGAGGCCGGCGATGAAGGGAATCGAGCGCCGCAGGGTGCCGGCCAATGTCGCGCGTCGTCCGGTCGCCACGTCCTGGAACCCTTTCCCCAGCGTCACTTTGGACTTTAGCGGGTCGAATCCTTCCGGCCTGTAAAGAAATGGCCGGCCTTGATCGGAAAATCCGCTCGATTGACCAAGCGTTAAGTGAAACCGGTTAGACGTCATCGGGGAGTTCCCGATGCAAAGCTTATTGGATCATCTCGCCCTGCAGAAAGGTTCGCCCCTGTTCTCGGAAGGGGACATTGGCGATTGTGCCTATCTGATCAAGCGGGGGCAGATCGAGATCTTCGTCAGGCGGGAGGACGGCGACATCGTCCTGGCGCGGCGCAGCGCCGGCGAGATCATCGGCGAGATGGCCTTGATCGATCAGGGCACCCGATCGGCTTCGGCGCGCGTGACCGAGGATTGCGAACTTCTCGTCGTCACGGAGCAGCAGCTCGAACACCGGATCGCGACGACGGACCCGATCCTGCGCATGTGCCTCGGCGTGGTGATCCAGCGTTACCGCGAGACCCTGGCGCTGCATGCGAGCGGGGCGCGCTCGCGGCCGGCATCGAAGGCCTTCAGCGTGCCGGGCCCGGAGTTCCATGCCGCGGTCGAGGCCCTGACGCTCGATCAGGAGATGCTCCGCGCGCTTCGCCTGAAGGAATTCGAGCTCTACCTGCAGCCGATCGTCCATCTCGAGGGACGGGGCCTCGCCGGCTTCGAGGGCCTGATCCGCTGGAACCATCCACAGCGCGGCCTGCTGGCGCCGGCGCATTTCATCCCGGCCGCGGAGGCCAGCGGGCTGATCGTCGGCATCACCCAGTGGTGCCTGCGCGAACTGACCCGCGTCTTCCCGCTGCTTGCCGAGGCCGCCGAGGGAAATGCGGCGCAGCCGCTGTGGACCGCCGCCCCCGAGTCGGCGCTCTTCGTCACCATCAATATTTCAGGTCACGACCTGGTCCAGCCGGCTTTCGCGGATACGGTCAAGACCATCCTGAGCCAGGGTGGCATCTCGCCGCGCAACCTCAAGCTTGAGATCACCGAGAGCATGCTGATGAAGGATCCGGCCGGGGCCGCCAAGATCCTTGATGCCTGCCGCCTGCACGGCATGGGAATCGCGGTCGACGATTTCGGCACCGGCTATTCGAGCCTGAGCTATCTCAGCACGCTGCCGATCACCACGCTCAAGATCGACCGGGCTTTCGTGCGCTCGATGCAAAGCGACCCCAAGAGCCGCAAGATCGTCTCCACCATCCGCTATCTGGCCCGCGAGCTCGAGATCCCGGTCGTCGCCGAGGGAATCGAGACCGAGGAGCAGGCCGACATGCTGACCGCCATGGCCTGCGAATACGGCCAGGGCTTCCTGTTCGGCCGGCCGGCGCCCGTCGCCGCCACGCTCGAACGCATCCGACACTGGCCGGCGCCGTTCGCCGCGCCGGTCCGTTCAGACGCCGGTCCGCGACGCCGTGCGGCTGAAGTCTTGACGGTGGACTAGCAAGGGGGACTGCTATGTTTGGGACAGGGTTGAGAGGTTTGGGCCTCGTCGGCGCGGCGGCGATCGCGACGGCATGGATCGGGGCTGCTTCCGCCTCGCCGATGACGGTCGGGGCGGTCGACAAGGCGCAGGGGCAGGCGCAGGCCACGCAGGCCGGCGTCGCCCGCAACCTCGTCGTCGAGGGACCGGTGCTGTTCGGCGACAAGCTGCGCACCGGCCCGGCGGCGCGGCTCGAGGCCAAGCTCGCCGACGGCACCGTGCTGACGCTCGGCGAGAAGGGCCGCATGACGGTCGACAGTTTCGTCTACGACCCCGACCATCCGGCCGGCGGCAAGCTGGCGCTCTCGGTGCCGAACGGCGCCTTCCTGTTCGTCGGCGGCAAGGTCGAGGGTCCGACGGGCGGCCACGTGTCGATCAAGACGCCGGTCGGCACGCTGGGCGTGCGCGGCACCACGGTCTGGGGTGGCCATATCGACGGCGGCTTCGGCGTCCTCGTTCTGAGCGGCCAAGTCTCGGTCACGACGCCGCGTGGCACCGTGATGCTCGAGAAGGGCCAGGGGACCATGGTTTATGACGGCAAGGGTCCGGCCGATGCCGCGCCCTGGCCGGAGGATCGCGTCAACCGCGCCGTGGCGACGATCTCCTTCGCCCAGGCCGCGTCGGCTCCGGTCACCGGCAACGACGCCCTGCCGAAGGCCTTGCAGGATCTCATGGGGCCTCACTGACCGGCGCGCCCGAACACACTTGGCCTGCACGGGATTGCGCGGGCCGACCTGCGCAATCCCGTGCAGCGGATCTACCCTGCGGGATTGGCCATGGTCAGCGCGCGTCGGCGAGACTAAGGCTTGAGCACTGCGTCACGAACCTCCGCCGATCGGCGGGACGGCGCGGCCATGCGGTGCGATGAGCCGGCGAACGTCGATCGAGGGGTCAGAAGGCGACGGGGCGGCGGGCGCTTCCGAAACGCTGCTCATCGTCTCGACCGTCTTCGTGACGTTCGTGGGTTTCCTGACGGTGGCGCTGCCTTTGGCGGTGCTGCCCGTCTTCGTTAACCGCGACCTCGGCTTCGGCGTGCCTCTGGCCGGTGTCGCGGTCAGCCTGCAATATGTCGCGACCGTGATGAGCCGGGCCCAGGTCGGCCAGATGACGGATCGGGCCGGCGCGAAGGTTACGGTGATCCGCGGCCTCGCCGCCTGTTGCGTCGGTGGGCTTTTGATGTTCGCCGCGGGCCTCGCCGCGGCGACACCCTCGCTCAGCCTCGCCGCCCTGCTGGCGAGCCGGCTGGCGCTCGGCGTCGGCGAAGGCCTCGTCAGCACCGGGGCGATCGCCTGGGCGATCGGCCGTACCGGACCGCATCGGACCGCGCGCATCATCTCCTGGAACGGGATCGCCACCTATGGGGCGCTGGCTCTCGGCGCGCCGCTCGGAGTGATCGTCGTGCGGCTCGGCGGCTTCGCGGCACTCGGCCTGATGGTGCTTGGTCTCGCCCTCGTCGGGCTGGGGCTGGCCTTGGCGCGTCCCTCCGTGCCGGTGCTGCGCGCCGAGGCGCGGCTCGGCACCGGCCGGGTACTGCGGCACGTCCTGCCCTACGGCGTCGTGCTGGCGCTGTCGACGGCCGGGTTCGGGACGGTGACGACCTTCGTCACGCTATTTTTCGATCATCGCGGCTGGAGCGGCGCCGCGCTCTGCCTCAGCGCCTTCGGGGCGGCCTTCATTGTGGTGCGTCTCGCCTTCGCCGATGCGATCGACCGCATCGGCGGCCTCAGGGTGGCGCAACTGTCGCTCGCGGTGGAATGCGTGGGGCTCGGGCTGGTGTGGAGCGCCGGCATGCCGACGCTTGCCATCGCGGGTTCGGCGCTGACCGGCGCCGGCTTCTCGCTGGTCTTTCCGGCTCTCGGGGTCGAAGCCGTCGGGCGCGTGCCGGCGCAGAACCGCGGCACGGCGATCGGCCTCTACTCGGTGTTCCTCGACGTCTCGCTCGGCATCACCGGACCGGCCGCGGGGATCGCGGCTGCGGCGATCTCCTTCGCGACACCCTTTCTCATCGGCGGCACGGCGACCGCAGCAGGCCTGGTGCTGACCTTTGTGCTCGGCCGGGCGCAGGCCAAGGACCGGCCGGCCGACGCGCCGCGATAGAATGGGGTAGCCGCGCCTCTCGATCCCAGATGCATGATGGTGCGTGCTCTGGTATCTGGCGCGCGACGACTGCAACGCGCATGTCAAGCGCCCGCAGCCGGACATGTGTCTTCCCTGCCGCACTGCGTAGAAATCGCGCGCGGGGAAGAACTTCCGTGCCATTCAACAGTTAAGCTTGAGACAGAGCGTGCCAGCGATGGAACGCCGCAGCTTTGGAGTTCCCGCTATGCTCAAACCCAATCGCCGGACGATGATGATCGGTGCCGCGAGCCTCGTCGGCGCGTCGTTGAGCCCGTTCAAGGCATGGGCCCAGGTGCCCGTCGCGCAGGAGGTCGACCCAGACCAGATATATGGCGCGGTGCAAGGAGAGCCCTTCCCGGTACCCGCCGTCGACACCCGTCGTATCAAGTATCGTTTCCTGCGCACTGCCGTGGAGTACAGCACGGATGCGCCGGCCGGCACGATCGTGATCGATCCGGCCAATCACTTCCTTTACCTGACGGACGGCAACGGGGGCGCCATCCGCTACGGAGTGGGCGTGGGCAAGCAGGGATTCGAGTGGTCGGGGGTGGCCCACATCGAGGCCAAGCGCGAATGGCCGGACTGGTATCCTCCGAAGGAGATGCTCGCGCGCCGGCCCGACATCATGAGCAGCATGTCCAAGCTGCAAAGCGGCATCGGCATGCACGGTGGGCGAGGTAACCCGCTCGGTGCACGCGCGATGTACCTCTTCCAGGGCAACAAGGATACGCTCTACCGCATCCACGGCACGATCGAGCCCTATACGATCGGCTCTTCCGTCTCGTCCGGTTGTATCCGGATGATCAACCAGGACGTGCTCGACCTCTACGGGCGCGTGGAGCTCGGCACCGAGGTGAGAGTGCTCGGCAACGGCGGTAAGGCCGATACCGTCGCCCGCGACGACAGCTTCGACCAACAGTCCGGCGAACCTGCGCCGCGCCGCGCCCGCGGCCAGGACCCGCAGGATTACTATTACGACGGGAACGGCAATCTCGTGTCGGCGGCCGGCAACCGATATTGAGCTTTGCCGGGCCTCATATGAACTTCATCGACCGCAGGCTGCTATGGCCGGCGCGGCCGATGATCAGGTGATCGTGGATGGCGATGCCGAGCGGCTTGGCGATGGCGATGATGTCATGCGTCATCTTGATGTCGGCGGTCGAGGGCGAGGGGTCGCCGGAGGGGTGGTTGTGCACCAATACCAGCGCCGTGGCGCCGAGTTCGAGCGCCCGGCGGATCACCTCGCGTGGGTAGACGGGCGTATGGTCGATTGTGCCGCGCCCCTGCACCTCGTCGGTGATCAGCGTGTTGCGCTTGTCGAGGAAGAGGATGCGGAACTCCTCCCGGTCGGCGAAGGCCATCGCCGTGCGGCAATAATCCAGAACCTCGTTCCACGAGGACAGCGCCTGCCGCGCCTTGACCGCGCCCCGGGTGAGGCGTCGGGCGGCGGCCTCGACGATCTTGAGCTCGGTGATCGCGGCCTCGCCGAGCCCACGGATCTCCCGCAAGCGCTCGGGCCGCGCGCCGAGCACCTCGGCGAAGGAGCCGAAGCGCGCCAGAAGCCCCTTGGCGAGCGGCTTGACGTCGCGCCGCGGCACGGCGCGGAACAGCAGCAGTTCGAGCAGCTCGTAATCGGCGAGGCTGTCCTCGCCGGCGGTTGTGAAACGCTGGCGCAGGCGCTCCCGATGGCCGAGATGGAACGGTTGTTCCGGCGCCGCCCGCTCGCTCATCGGGAGCCGGCGGTCTCGTCGTAAGGCGGCGTGTCGAGGCCGCGCGGGGAGAAGGTGAAGACCTCGACGCCCGTCTCGGTGACCCCCACGGTATGCTCGAACTGCGCCGAGAGCGAACGGTCGCGCGTCACCGCCGTCCATCCGTCCGACAGCACCTTCACATGCGGGCGGCCGAGGTTGACCATCGGCTCGATGGTGAAGAACATGCCGGGCTTGAGCTCGACGCCCTCGCCGCGCTTGCCGTAATGCAGGATGTTGGGCTCGTCGTGGAACAGCCGGCCGAGGCCGTGGCCGCAGAATTCGCGCACGATCGAACAGCGCTCGCTTTCCGCATAGTCCTGGATGGCGGCACCGATGTCGCCGGTGGTGGCGTCGGGCCTGACGGCGGCGATCCCGCGCATCAGCGCTTCGTGCGTCACCGCCATCAGGCGCTCGGCCTTGCGGGGCACCTCGCCGACCGGGTACATGCGCGAGGAATCGCCGTGCCAGCCGTCGAGGATCAGCGTCACATCGATATTGACGATGTCGCCCTCGCGCAGCGGCTTGTCGTCCGGGATGCCGTGGCAGACGACGTGGTTGATCGAGGTGCAGATCGACCTGGTGAAGCCGCGATAGTCGAGCGAGGCCGGATAGGCTTCGTGATCCATGGCGAAATCGAAGATCAGCCGGTCGAGCATATCGGTGGTAACGCCCGGCCGCACGTGCTCGGCCAGGAGATCGAGCGCCTCGGCCGTGAGGCGCCCGGCCCTGCGCATTCCCTCGAAGGCCGAGACGTCATGGAGTTTGATCTGGCCGTTCTTCCGACCGGCCGCGGCCTTCGCATCGACGAATGTCATGGGTGACCCGGGTGGTCCTTCCTGGAGTGTCGCCCGACCGTTGGGATCGGAACAGCGGCAGCCTGTGTCGAGCGGAGCGCCGACAGAATCATCATACAGCCCTTCGGGCAAGGCCGCATAGCGCGACGACCGAGGCAATTGGGTGAACGAGGGGAGTGACAGACGGGTTTGGGGCTGAATCTGTCGTGATCCACTGATTCAGGTGGAGCGAAGGGTGATGGCTGCGGAGTGTCGGACGGCGGAGCGCTGGCGCAATCGGTTGTTTTCTTGAGATATTTCAGCGATCTGCCGGACCCGCGGCAGCGCGGCAAGGTGATGGACCCGCTGGACGAGATCCTCGTGTTATGTCTTCTGGCCGTGCTGGCTGGGGCGCAGACCCTCGTCGAAATCGCTCGCTTCGGTCAGAAAAAGCGTGAACTTCTGCGCCGCTTCCGGCCGTTTCGGGACGGCACGCCGTCCCACGATCATCTGGGCGACATCCTGGCATCGCTTGACGCCGAGGCCTTCCAGCGCTGCTTTGTCGGCTGGGTGGCTTCGCTGACCGGCATCGCCAGCGACGTGATCGCCAGCGACTTGATCGCCAGCGACGGCAAGACCCTGCGTCGGTCCTACCAGAAGATCAGGTGGCACGGCTGCCATCCACATGGTTTCAGCCTTCGCGGCACGCCAACGCCTGGTGCTCGGGCAAGTCAAGGTGGCGGACAAGTCCAACGAGATCACCATATTCCGAAGCTGCGGGAAATGATGGCCATCGAAGGGGCGATCGTGACGATCGATGCCAGCGGATGCCAGCGCGAGATCGCCCGGAAGATGATCGACCAGAACGCCGATTATGTCCTGGCCCTGAAAGGCAACCAGGGAACGCTGCGCGACGATGTCGACCTGTTCTTGGCCGAGCAGCGCGTCTTGGCCGAGCAGCGCGCCAACGGCTTCAAGGACGCTAGGGTCAGCCGGGACAAGACGGTCGATGGTGATCATGGACGGATCGAGACCACCACCGTCATCCACGATGTCGGATGGTTCGACCACCACACATGGCCCGGACTAAAGCGCATCGTCGTCGTCGACAGCGACCGTGAAATCAACGGCAGGATCGAGACGGAAATCCGGCTCTACATCACCTCACTGGTCTTGCTGGCCATGCCCTCGGACCGATCGTCCGCTCGCACCGGGCGGTCGAGAACAGTTTGCACTGGGTGATGGACATGGTGTTCCGCGACGACGAATGCCGCGTCAGGACCGACCACGCACCAGCCAACTTCACGACATTCGAACCCATGGCTCTCAACCTAACCCGAAGAGCGCCAGGCAAGGACTCCCCTCCCCGTCAGGCGCACGGTCGCGGCCTGGGGCGACGACTTCCTCGCAAGCCTCCCCGCCGCAGGAAACCTTCACCCGATTGCCCTGCTCATCCCGGCTCGACCACGACCGCGGTGCCATAGGCCAGCACTTCAGTGATGCCGTCGGTGATCTCGTTGGCGTCGTAACGCATGCACACGACCGCATTGGCACCCGCCTCCGCGGCGTGGCTCACCATCAGGTCGTAGGCTTCCTGCCGGGCATTCTCGGCCAATTTGACGAAGACGTTGATGCGCCCGCCGAACATGGCCTGCATGCCGCCAAGCCAGTTGCCGACGACGCTACGCGACCGCACGGTGATGCCGCGGCACAATCCGACGTGACGCACGATCCGATGTCCCGCAATCTCGTTGGTGGTTGAAACGATCACGTCAGCCCCCTCGTCAACGCCAACCGGCTCGGCCCGACAGCACTCTGCCGCTCCGACCATACGAAAAACCGGCCGAAATGATCGGCCGGCTGCGGATCTATTTACCTTCAGCCGCCGATGGCGACCGCGCCGTGCCTCAGTGCTTCTTCAACGCGTCATGCGCCGAATCGGCGACCTTGTTCGCCGTATCCTTCACGGCGCCCTTGGCATCACCGACCGCCTTCTGAGTTGCACCCTTGGTCTCCTGGGCAGCACCCTCGGCCTGGAGCTTCTCGGAGCCGACGGCGCTTCCGACGCCCTGCTTGGCCTTGCCGGCCGCCTGATTGGCGACGCCCTTGGCCTTATCGGTGAATTCGCTCATCTCGTTCTCTCCAGATCAACCGAAGCTTCGCCGCCTCGGTACTGTCCGAACAACTCGACAGGACGACAACAGTTCCATAGCGTGGACCAGCCGAAGTACCGGTACGCAGGCGAACCGCGATCAAGCGACGTGATAGGCCGAATCGGTGCCGGCCGGGGCGGGATCGGGAGGGTCTGATGGGCAAGGGCTACGCCGAGGTCTACGCCGACTGGCTCCGCGACCCGCACGGCTTCTGGGCGGAAGCGGCGCGATCCGTCGACTGGATCACGCCGCCCCAGCGGGTCTTTGCGGCCGACCAGGGCGTCTATGGGCGCTGGTTCCCGGACGCCGCCTGCAACACCTGCTTCAACGCGCTCGACCGCCACGTGCGCGCCGGGCGTGGAGCGCAGCCGGCGATCCTCTACGACAGTCCATTGGCCGGCATAGAGGCTCGCCTCACCTATGCAGAGATGCTCGACGAGGTCGAGGTCCTGGCCGGCGTATTGCAGGATCATGGCGTCGGCCGCGGCGATCGGGTCGTCATCTACATGCCGATGATCCCGCAGGCGCTCTGCGCCATGCTGGCCTGCGCCCGCATCGGCGCCGTCCATTCGGTGGTCTTCGGCGGTTTCGCGCCGAACGAGCTCGCCAAGCGGATCGACGACGCGACCCCGAAACTCGTGCTGACCGCCTCCTGCGGCCTCGAGCCGGGGCGGATCATCGCCTACAAGCCGCTGCTCGACAGGGCCTTGGAGATCGCCCGCGCAAAGCCCGTCGCGTGCCTCGTCTGGCAGAGACAGGAACTGCGCGCCGAGTTCAGGGACGGGCGCGATCACGACTGGGCCGAGGCGGTCGCGGCGGCGAGGCAAGCGGGGCGCCGGGCCGGATGCGTCGAGGTCGCGGCCACCGACCCGCTCTACATTCTCTACACGTCGGGCACGACCGGCGTCCCCAAGGGGGTGGTGCGCGACCACGGCGGACACATGGTGGCGCTGATCTGGAGCATGCGCAACCTCTACGGCATCGCGCCGGGCGAGGTGTGGTGGACGGCCTCCGACATCGGCTGGGTGGTGGGGCACAGCTATATCGTCTATGCGCCGCTGCTCGTCGGCGCCACCAGCGTGCTCTACGAGGGAAAGCCGGTCGGTACGCCCGACGCGGGCGCCTTCTGGCGGGTCATCGCGGCGCATGGCGTGCACGCCTTTTTCACCGCGCCGACCGCGTTGCGCGCGGTCAAGAAGGAGGATCCTGAGGGCCGGCTGGCACGGCCGCACGACCTCGGATCCTTGCGCGCCCTGTTCCTGGCCGGGGAGAGGGCCGACCCTGCCAGCGTAGAATGGGCGGAGCGACTACTCGGTATTCCGGTGATCGACCATTGGTGGCAGACCGAGACGGGCTGGGCCATCGCTGGCAATCCCCTGGGTCTCGGGGCGTTGCCGGTCAAGCATGGGTCGCCGACGGTGCCGATGCCGGGCTATGCCATGGCGGTGCTCGACGAGGCCGGACGTCCCGTGCCGCGCGGCAGCATGGGCGCGCTCGCCATCCGCCTGCCGCTGCCGCCCGGCAGCCTGCCGACGCTCTGGCACGACGACGCGCGCATGCGGGAGAGCTACCTCGACGAGTTTCCCGGCCACTACAAGACGGCCGATGCCGGCTTCATCGACGAGGACGGCTATCTGTTCATCATGGGTCGCACCGACGACATCATCAACGTCGCGGGCCACCGGCTGTCGACCGGCGGCATGGAGGAAGTGCTCGCCTCGCATCCGGACGTGGCGGAATGCGCCGTGATCGGGCGCGCCGATCCGATCAAGGGTGAGGTGCCGCTCGGCTTCGTCGTGCTCAAGAGCGGTGCAGCGAAGCCGCCCAAAACGGTCGAAGCCGAAGTGGTCGGTCTCGTCCGCGACCGGATCGGGCCGGTCGCAGCCTTCAAGACCGCCGTGACGGTGGCGCGTCTGCCGAAGACCCGATCCGGCAAGATCCTGCGCGGCACCATGAAGAAAATAGCCGACGGCGAGGATTATGCGGCGCCTGCCACGATCGAAGATCCGGCCATCCTCGACGAGATCGCGGCGGCGTTGCGACAGCTCGACCGATAGCGCCGATCATCGAACGACGTCGCCGAGGCATGACCTTCGGTCAATGCAGGGCGGTCGCCGACTCGAGCACCTGCTGCGCCCGCGACCCGATGCCGAAGCTCGCCACGACCTTGTCATGCAGCCGTGTCGAACGGTTCTGCAGATTAGCGAACTGTAATTCCGCCGCCTCGGCCCGGATCATGGCTTCGCCCGCCTTGGCCTCCGCGGCTTCGGCGCGTGCCGTGGTCTCCGCCAGGCGCTGTTCGCGTTCGTGCGCATGCGCCCGCATGCCGTCGGCGAGTCGGGTCCAATTGTTGGTCATCGTCTCGTGGCTACTCACTTCGGCTTCGAGCTTGGCCTTGCTCTCCGCGAGTTCGGCTTCGAGCTTCTGGGACCGCAGCGTCAATGCCTCGAACGCCGAGACCGCGCGATCGAGGAGGTCGCAGGCCGTGTCGTGGTCGCGCAACGGCTCGACCGATGGAGCGGTCGCCGCGACTGGCCCAAGTTCGACGACGGCCTGGAAGAGCTTTTCCATATCGGGCGCGGCCGTCGCAAACCGGCGTTCGCTCTTCTCACCCAACGACATGGTTGCGCGCTGGAACCTTTGAACTATGGCCATGGACGACCTCTCCCGGACTTCATCAGCCGGACAAGTAGACCCGGAGACGGTTAACAACCGGTTAAGGTTAACGTTGCGGTTACGATTGTGCTCCGAACGAGCTGCCAGCCGGTGATCGCGATGCCTGAGCGCCGGGTCGGCTCTACAACATTGGACATCCGGGAGGATTCGGAGGGCGGGATCGGTATTCCGACATAAAATCTAAAGATAAATTCAAGACCTGAGGCAAAGCGATCGATTGTGTACCGATAACGTAAGACACCAATAGCCAGTTGCGTTGATAGATTCAGATAGACTTAATTCAAAACGATAATCTACTTGACAATCTGCTTTGCGAATATCCAAGTCGAACATCAGCTGGAGATCCGTCGGACCTTGCGTTTGGCGGCGGCCGTGGGCTTGGCGGCGCGAGCGGCATCCTCGGCGACCCGCTCCTCTTGCTCCTTGGCGAGTCGGAGCGCGCGCAATCGCGCGGTCTTGGCAACCTCCGCCACTTTGGCCACACTGAGGTCGTGCAGGACCTGCTCTGCCTCCGATCTGCGTCGTTCCGCGAGATGGAATTTCGCTTCGGCGCGCGCGCGGGCATCCGCCGACGCGTTGGTCCCCGACCCCATGGCGATGATTCCTTAGCTAGCTGGACGCCCGACCTCGATCTTCGACCGAGGTCGCACCGGAGAGCCGGCGCAATATCCGAACGCTCCAGGTGCCTGGCGTGATTGTCGGACGGAAAAGGCTAGCCGATGGCCTTGAGCTGGTCCGCCGACTTCTTGCCGGTCTTGCGATCGGCCGTCAGCTCGAAGCTGACCTTTTGGCCTTCGCGAAGATCGTTCATACCGGCGCGTTCAACGGCGCTGATATGCACGAAAACGTCCGGTCCACCGTCATCGGGCTGAATAAATCCGAAACCCTTTGTTCCGTTGAACCATTTCACCGTGCCACTGCTCATGACAGACCCTTTAGAACGAGAAACCGCGGCCCACTCCTGAGTGGCGCGGCAGGTATCGATTATTGGTAGAGGTGGTCAGCACGCGCACGCCTGGGCGAGACGCAGGGCAAATTCAGTCATCCTATATCGACGTCTTTGAACGTGGCGATGTTTCTCAGGATGTCAAGGCTGAAGACGCCTGCAAGGGACTGGAGGGCCCGTTTTACCGCTCAATATGCCGGTTGCCGGGGCAAAACCCGGCCGGTGGCGCTGCGAAACCGCAAGGCTCGGCCATGGCTGGTCAAGGGCCGGATCCTATCGGGACGGAGGAATCCTTAGGCCGCAGGCGTGATCGCCAGACCGTGGATCAAGGACGCGGCTGGTCGTCGTGGACGACCTGCCGTAGGCTTGGTGAAACGCAAGCGGCCGCAAGCTCATGGACCGGTACCACGAGGTTAAGCAGCACCGCTCGGCTTGCAGGGGGTCGAAGCCATGTCGCTCTTGTCGAACCACGCCTTCCCACGCCATGCGCATGACGGCATTGGCATCGGCGTGATGGCCTGCGGTGCGCAGCGCTCATGGAGCGGCAGAGGGCCGGTCGAGGCGGAAGCCGGCGACGTCATCACGGTCAACCCGGGCGAGAT
The DNA here is from genome assembly GCA_965277115.1 of Lichenihabitans sp. Classification (GTDB taxonomy): domain Bacteria; phylum Pseudomonadota; class Alphaproteobacteria; order Rhizobiales; family Beijerinckiaceae; genus Lichenihabitans. The sequence continues at coordinate 856,984 of CBDIBY010000011.1, forward strand.
GCACGATGGCGCGCCCATCGACGGCCGGCCCAGTGGCTGGCGCATGCTCTATCTCGACCCCTGCCCTCGTGGCACGCGAGACGGGCGAGGAGATCGGCAAGACGGAAATCGCCCGCCCGGCGCTGCGCGATCCCGTCCTGGCGGATCTTTTCGCGGTGCTCTTCGTCCGCGCCACGGATCCTTGGCCGGATCCCCTGGCCGCGGAGGAGAGCCTCCTGCGATGCCTGACGCATGTCTTCCGGCGGCATGGAATCCAGCCGCCGTCGGCGCCCGGTCCGTCGCCGTCCGTCGGCAGGGCGCTGCAGCGCCTCGACGCGGCACCGGAGGTGCCGATCACCCTCGCCGAGCTCGCTGGACTCTCGGGGGTAAGCCGCTTCCAACTCCTGCGCGGCTTTGCGCGGGAGGTCGGCGCGACCCCGCACCGGTACCTGGTGCAGCAACGGGTGGGGCTCGCCCGGCTGTTTCTCATGGCGGGTGACCCGCCCGCCGAAGCCGCCTCTCGCGCCGGCTTCGCCGACCAGAGCCACATGACCCGCGCCTTCAGCCGACAATTCGGCGTAACGCCCGGACGCTTTCAAGCCGCCCGTGCCTGAGGAGCCGCAATAGGCTGCAATCCCGTTCAAGACACGGCGTCGCCCCGCCGCCCGATGCTCCCGCCTGACTTTGCGGAGCCGAACGATGAATCGAACCTACCTGCACGGTTATGACGACCCGGAGAGTCTCCGGCTGCAAGATCAGGCGAGGACATTGGAGGAACTGCTTCATTCGGATAGCTTTTTCCCCTCGGGCAGCCGCGTGCTCGAAGCCGGCTGCGGCGTTGGCGCCCAGACCCTCCCGCTCGCCCGCCGCAACCCGGGCACCCGCATTACTTCGGTCGATCTGGCGGCAAGCTCCGTCGCGGCGACACGCGCCCGCGTCGCTGCGGCCGGCCTCGACAATGTGACGGTCCGGCAGGTCGATATTTTCGCGCTGCAGTTCGAGCCGCGGTCCTTCGACCATGCCTTTCTGTGTTTTGTACTCGAACACCTGTCGCGCCGGTCGAAGCGCTCGAGAGGCTACGCGCCGTCCTCGTGCCTGGCGGAATGCTCACGCTGACCGAGGGCGATCACGGCTCGGCCGTCTTCCATCCCAACAGCGATGCGGCCCACGCGGCGATCCGTTGCCAGGTCGAGCTGCAACGCCGCGCCGGCGGCGATGCGCTGATCGGCCGGCGGCTCTACCCGCTGCTGCGCCAGGCCGGCTTTGCGGAAATCCGGGTCGCGCCACGGATGGTCTATGCCGACGCGAGCCGGCCCGATCTGGTCGATGGCTTCATCATCAAAACTTTCACGGCGATGATCGAGGGCGTGCGCGAGCCCGCCCTCGCCATCGGACTGACGACGGCCGCGCGCTTCGACGAGGGCATCCGCGCGCTCCATCGGACGACCGCGGCGGACGGCACCTTCTGCTACAGCTTCTTCAAGGCGGTGGCTGTGACGGCATCGGGTGACACGCCTGCCGCTTGACCCGATCCGCCGCTTTCAGACGGCGGGCCGCCGCAAGCCTCGGACGATCAGTTCGGCGATCTCCGCGCCAAAGGCATCGATGCCGACATGGCCGACGGCAAACTGCCGGAGCGCCCACATGTCGCAGGCGCCATCGACGATATTGGCGGCGATGTCGGGATCGACGTCGCGGAATTCGCCGCTGGTCATCCCCATGCGGATGATCGCGGCGGTCGCGACCATGAGGTCCCGGTACTGGTCGAGGACGCGGGTCCTGGCTTTCGGTGAGAGCGACCTCAACTCACGGTTGAGGAGCCCGATCCTGTGTCTGAACCGGTCGCCGCGGCCGACCAGGATGCCAATGGCCGCCCTGAGCTTCTCTTCGGCGGTGGCATAGCCGGCGACCTCGGCGTCGAGGTCGGTCTTCAGCGCCGCCATCGTCCGGGAATAGACGAGTTCGAGCAACTCGTCCTTGCTGGCGATATACTGATAGAGGGTCGGCACATGCAGGCCCGCGGCATCGGCGATCTCGCGGATCGAGGCGCCGGCGAAGCCTTTCCGGGCGATGATTTCGGCTGCGGCGGCGGCGATCTGCTCGCGCCGCACCGAGACGGGAGCGACCTCGGTGGGCGCCCACTCGCTCCGGCTCGGCTCGGGGGCACCGATGCTGGTGGTAACATTCGGAGCCGCCTCGTGGGCACCATCATCGATCGCCAGCGTCTGGGTCACGACGGCGAAGGGTTCGTCGCTACCCTGACGCGCCGTGAAGGTCACTTGCCACACCATGACGGCGGCGCCGCAATGCAGCCGCCGCGCCACAGCGTAGAGGGTGCTCGGACAATCATGCCCGAACTGCCGGACGCTGGTTTCGAGCGGAAGGGTCGACTGCCGCACGGCGCGGTTGAGATCGGCGCCGAGCGCCGCGAGCTCGTCGGCGACGGCCATGAGGGCTTGCGGCCTGACGCTCCCGCCCTGCGGCAGATCGTCCCTCTCGAATGCCACCTCCGCGCCGATGACCTCGGAGCGTCTCTCGCCGATCGTGATCCTAGGGCGGTCGCCCCCCCGCTGAGGTGACGTCAATCTGCCCGTCTGCCTCTCCAACCCCGATCGTCCGAGTCCGCTTGACACGATCTGCCGCATCCTCTTCATTACTGACCGCTCAGTAATCGCTTTGCCGCCTTATTGCCAGGGGTCGATCCATGCCACGGTTCAACCGTCGTCACGCCGTGCCTCTCATGGTCTCAGTGGCCGCGCTTCTGGTCGAGATGGTTCCCGCACAAGCAGCGCCGCTCGACCTGAAGCTCGGCGCCCTGCTCGAGTCGACTGGCCCCCTCTCCGAACTCGGCCCGCCCGCCGAAAAGGCCATCAAGCTCTCGGCTGAAGCCGCCACGAAGGCCGCGGCGAGCGCCGGAGTTCAGGCCACCGTCGGCATGGTGGCGGCGGATTCGCAAGGCGATCCCCAGGCGGCACTATCGGCCGCCCGCACCCTCGTCGACCGCGGCGCCGCCTGCATCATCGGGCCGGCCACGACGCCCGAATCCATCGCGGTGCTGAACGGCCTGACCATGCAGAAGAAGGTCACGCTCTGGCCGACGGCCACCAGCACGCGCCTGCGGACCGTGAAGGACGACGGCACCATCTTCCGGACCGTGCCACCCGACGACCTGCAGGCGAGGGCGCTCGTGCTTGCGATGGACAAATATATCGGCAAGGGCAAGTCGGTCTCGATCGCCTATCGCAACGAGCCCTACGGCGATGCGCTCTCGAAGAGCTTCGTGCAGGCCTGGACGGCGGACGGCGGCAAGATTCTGGCCGACGTGTCCTTCGATCCGCAGCAGGCGACCTTCGATTCCGAGGCGGACCAGACGGTGGCCGACAAGCCGGACGCTGTTCTCGTGATCGACTATCCGGAGACCTTCGCCAAGATCGGCGCTGCTTTGGTGCGGACCGGCAAGTTCGACGCAAAGAAGCTGTTCCTGACCGACGCCATGTCCTTCGCCAAGGTGCCGGACAGCATCCCGGCCCAGGCGATCGACGGCGCCCACGGCGTCGCCGCCGGCGCGCCGACCAATTCGGCGCCCTACAAGGCCTTCAACGCGCTCTGGGACAAGGCCGGCGGTGTCGCCAATACATCGTTGACATCCAATATGTTCGACGCGGGGATCCTGTGCTTCCTGGCCTCGCTCGAGGCCGGCTCGACCGATCCGGGCGCGATCCGCGACAAGATCCGGACCGTCACGACCGACGGCGCCCCGCAATACTCGCTCGACAATCTGGCCGACGCGGTCAAGGTCGCCGCCTCCGGCAAGCCGCTCGATTATGTCGGCGCCTCGGGCAAGCTCAGCTTCGCGCCGAACGGCGATTCGACGTCGAGCATCTACGACGTCTTCCAGTATCAGGGCGGCAAGCAGGTTACGGTCGACCAGGTCGACGTCCATTAGCGCTATCGCCTCTTGAAAAGCGAGGCCGTGATCTCTCGGAACATTGCCGCGCCCCGCAGCGATGATGTGGCTCTGTCCGCGGATCCCGGGAGCGCGCGGCTGATCGCCAGTCCGGCGCTCCGCCTCGCCGCCCTCGTACTGTTGATCTACGCGGCGCTGATCGCGCTATTCGGACCCGTCCCCGCCACCCAGGCGACGCTCAACGGTCTCGTCTCGGGAACCTATCTCGGCCTCGGCGCGATCGGCCTGACCCTCGTCTTCGGCATCCTCCATCTCGTCAATTTCGCCCAGGGCGACCTGTTGATGGCTGGGGCCTATGCGACGATCCTCACGGCCGGCGCCGGCGTGCCGCTGCCGCTGGCGGCGCTCGTCGGCGTGGTGGCGACGGCGCTGCTGGCTCTTGCCACCGAGAAGCTGGTGTGGCGGCCCCTGCGGCGCAGTGGCGCCGGGACCCTGCAGGTCTTCCTCACCGCCATCGGTCTTGCCATGGTCATCCGCTTCTCGGTCCAGTTCGTCGCGGGAAGCCAGGTCCGCAGCCTCGGGGCCGATGTGGTCTCGACTTTCGCGGTCGGCGGGCTGCGTCTCGGGCTGATGCAGGTCCTGGCGCTCGTCATTGGCCTCGTCGCCATGGCCGGCGTCGGGCTGACGCTGCGCCTGACGCGCCTGGGCAAGTCCATGCGAGCCTTTGCCGACAATGCCGCGCTGGCCGAGGCCTCGGGCATCGATACGGGGCGGATCGTCGACCTGACCTGGGTTGCGTCGGGCGCGCTGGCCGGGCTCGCGGGCATCCTCTATGCCGCCGCGATCGGCACCATCAACCCCAATTTCGGCATAACGCTGCTGTTGAGCCTCTTCGCCGCGGCGGTGCTCGGCGGCATCGGCAATGCCTATGGCGCGCTCGTCGGCGGGCTCGTCATCGGCCTCGCGCAGGACTGGTCGACGCTCTTTGTCAACGCGCGCTGGAAGCCCGCGGTCGGCTTCGCCATCTTGATCGTCACCTTGCTGTTCATGCCGCAGGGGATCTTCGGCCAGGCGAGGCGGCGGTCGTGAATCTCGATTTCTGGATCAGCGTCGCGGTGCTGGCCGGCATCTACGGCGTCTTCACGCTCGGCCTGCAGCTCAATGCCGGCCTGACCGGGATCCTGAATTTCGGCCAGGCGGGGTTCATGGCCATCGGTGCCTATGCCTACGGCCTGCTGGTCGTCAACGCCCAATGGCAACCCTGGGCCGCCGTCGCCGCCGGCATTCTGGCGGCGGTCTTAGCCGCGCTGCTGGTCGGGCTGAGTTCGCTCCGCCTCAGGACGGATTATTTCGCTATCGTCACCATCGCCTTCGCCGAGATGGTGCGCTACACGCTCCAGAACGCGCAATTCTCCGGCGGCAACCAGGGCGTTCTGGGCTACGATACGGCCTGGCGCGCCTTTGCCGACGGCGTGTCGAGCCGCCTCAGCCAGGCCGGGTTCGGCGACCACACGCAGCTTCCCCTTCTGCTCCTGGTGTGGGCGGTCTTCGTCGTCCTGATCATCGCCCTCACCGTCCTGGAGCGCACGCCCTGGGGGCGGATCCTCAAGGCCCTGCGCGAGGACGAGGACGCGGTTTCGGCGCTCGGCAAGAACGCGCTGTCCTACAAGCTGCAGTCGCTGGCCATCTCGGCCGCCATCGCCGCGATCGCCGGCATGTTCGTGGCCTTGAACATCACCTATCTCTATCCGAGCGTCTTCGACCCCAACTTCACCTTCTTCGGCTATGCCATGCTGGTCATCGGCGGCCTCGGCAGCTTCGCCGGCACCGCCATCGGCGGCCTCGTGTTCTGGGCCCTGCTCGAAGGGACGCGCTTTGTCGATCTGGCGCTCTCGGCGGGGCAGCAGGCGTCGCTCCGCTTCATCCTGGTCGGCGTCGCGCTGATTGTGCTGAACCGCGTCAGGCCGCAAGGGCTGCTCGGAGACCGTGCCCAGATGGTCGCTGGCCGATGAATGCCTCTCCCGAGCCGATCCTACGCGTCGATGGCCTGTCGAAATCCTTCGGCGGGCTCAACGCCGTGGCCGGGGCGAACCTTACGGTCGAGGCCGGTTCGATCACGGCGCTGATCGGCCCCAATGGTGCCGGCAAGACGACGATGTTCGACCTTCTCAGCGGCTTCGCCAGGCCCGATGCGGGCGCCATCCGCTTCAAGGGAAAGACCATCACCAGCCAGGCGCCGCATCGCATCGCCCGGGCCGGGATGGTACGCACCTTCCAGCTGACCCGGGTCTTCGCCGGCATGAGCGTGCTCGACAACATGCTCATCGCCATGCCGCACCATCCCGGCGAGCACCTGCCGACGCTGATGATGCGCCCTGGAGCGGCCCGCCGCCGCGAGGCCACGGCGCGCGACCGGGCTCGGCACCTGCTCGACATCTTCGGCCTCGAGGCCAAGACCGGCGATTTCGCCGGCACTCTGTCGGGCGGTCAGCGCAAGCTGCTCGAGCTCGCCCGCGCCCTCATGTGCGAGCCGGCGCTCGTGTTGCTCGACGAGCCGATGGCCGGCATCAACCCGACGCTGGGACGCACCCTGCTCGACCATATCGAGCACCTGCGCCGCAGCGAGGGTGGCACGTTCCTCTTCGTCGAGCACGACATGGATGTCGTCATGACCCGCGCCGACCGCGTCATCGTCATGGCGCGGGGCACGGTCATCGCCAGCGGCACGCCGCAGGAGATCCGCGCCGACCCCAAGGTGATCGAAGCCTATCTCGGCGACGCTGCCCCGGGAGCCGCGCCATGAACGTCGCCGAACCGGTGCTGGCGGGTCGCGACATTGTCGCCGGCTATTCACGCGAGGTCGACATCCTGCGCGGCGTCACCGTCACCGTCGCGACAGGCGAGATCGTCACCGTGGTCGGTCCGAACGGCGCCGGAAAATCGACGCTGCTCAAGGCCCTGGTCGGCCTTGTGTCCCTGAAGGAGGGTACGATCAGGCTGGCCGGACAGGACATCGCCGGGCTGCGCCCCAACGAGGTGGTCCGGCACGGACTCGGCTATGTGCCGCAGCGCGATAACGTCTTCCCGAGCCTGACGATCGAGGAGAACCTCGACATGGGACTAACCCCGCGCCTCGACCTCGACGTCCGCCTACGCCGCGAGGCGATGCATGTGCTGTTCCCGCGCCTCGCCGAGCGGCGGCGCCAGGCGGCCGGCAATCTCTCGGGCGGCGAGCGGCAGATGCTCGCCATGGCCCGCGCGCTCATGCCCGAGCCGACGATCCTGCTGCTCGACGAGCCGACGGCCGGGCTTGCGCCGCGGTTCGTAGATGCGATGTTCGAGCAGGTCCTGTCGATCAACCGCTCCGGCGTCACCATCCTGATGGTCGAGCAGAATGCCACGCGGGCGCTCGCCATCTCGCATCGCGGCTACGTGCTCGACCTCGGCCGCAACGCCTTCGAAGGCGAAGGACCCGTCATGCTCCAGGATCCCAAGATCGCCGCGCTCTACCTCGGGGGTGGTCATGGCTGATGGACACCCTGCCCCGGCGCTCGATTTCGCGGCGCTCGACGGCCTCGTCCGCGATTGCCCGTTCCATCGCTGGCTCGGCATCAGCCTGAAGGCGCTGACCGCGACCGAAGTCGAGATCGCGCTGCCCTGGCGCGAGGAATTCGTGTCAGACCCGGTGATCCGTTATACGCATGGCGGCATACTGGCGGCGCTGATCGACCTCGCCGGCGACTATGCGATCGCGGCCAGGCTGGGGCGCGGCGTGCCGACCGTCGACCTCAGGACCGACTATCACAAACCCGCCCTGCCCGGTCCGCTCGTGGCGCGCGCCGGGATCATCCGGCTCGGCCGGACGTTGGCGAGCGCCGAGGCGCGGGTCTATGACGAAAAAGGAGACCTGATCGCCAGCGGGCGCGGCGTCTATGTCACGGCGGCACGATAAGCCGCCTTCAGGGAAGAACACATGAGCGTCGACCTCGACCACATCCTCTGGGCCGCGCCGGATCTCGATGCCGGCACGGCGCTCCTTGCCCGCCTGACCGGCGTGGCTCTGGCGCGCGGCGGCTCTCATACCGGCCTGGGGACGCGCAATAGCCTCGTCGGGCTCGCCGGCGCGCAATATCTGGAAGTCATCGCGCCCGACCCCGACCAGGCCACGATAGGCGACCGGGCCGCGACGATCGCCGCGCTGCCCCAGCCGGGCCTCATGACCTTCGCGGTCAGAACGCGTGATCTCGACGCCTACCGCGCCGGGGCTGAGGCGGCGGGTGTCGGCGTCCAGGGACCGGTCGGCATGGGCCGCACCCGGCCCGACGGTGTCAGGCTCGACTGGGCCTGCCTCTACGTCGACCACCCCGTCTATGGGGACCTGATCCCCTTCGCCATCGACTGGCAAGGATCGCCGCATCCCTCGGAGGTAGTGCCCCAGGGCCTCCGGCTCGCGCGGTTCGAGGTGCTGCATCCCGAGCCCGAACCGCTGCGGCGCATATACGAGGCGCTCGGCATCGGGGTCGAGGTCATGCGTGCCGCCCGCCCCCGGCTGCGAGCGGTCCTCGCGACACCGCTCGGCGACGTCACGCTGCTCGGCCCCTGAAAGCCACTCGGAGCCAGGGAGGTTGGATATGCGTGCTCTCGTCCTCGAAAGCCACGGCGGCCTCGACCAGCTGATGTTTCGGCCCGACCATGCCGACCCGACCATCGGCCCCGGCGACGTGTTGTTGCGGATGCGTGCCTGCGCGCTGAACTTCCACGATGTGTTCACCCGCAACGGCATGCCCGGCATCCGCGTGCCGCTGCCGCTGATCCTCGGTATCGACGTGGCGGGCGAGGTCGTCGAGGCCGGACCCGAGGCCGAGGGCTTCAAGGCCGGCGACCGGGTGCTGGTCGACCCGATCGACCGCGTCAAAGGGGGCCTCCTCGGCGAGACTTTCGATGGCGGCCTGGCGGAGCTGGTGCGCGTGCCGGCCCATATGCTGATCCGGCTCGATCCGAAAATCGGCTTTGCCGAGGCGGCGGCGTTGCCGGTCGCCTATGGCACGGCCTATCGGATGATGCTGACCCGCGGCCGCATAGAGCCGGGCGAGACCGTGCTGATCCTCGGCGCCTCGGGCGGAGTCGGCACCTGCTGTGTGCAGCTCGCCAAGCAGGCTGGCGCCACCGTCATCGCCTGCGCCTCCTCGGACGACAAGCTGGAACGGCTGAAGGCGCTTGGCGCCGACCACGGCATCAACTATGCGAGCGGCGACTGGGTGAAGGAGTGCCACAAGCGCTTCGGCAAGCCGCGCGTGTCGCGCCGCGAGGAGGGCGGCGTCGACGTCGTGGTCAATTTCACCGGCGGCGACACCTGGACGCAATCCTTGCGCGTGCTGCGCCGCGACGGCCGGCTTCTGACCTGCGGCGCCACCGCCGGCTACGACCCGAAGGAGGACATCCGCTACATCTGGACCTTCGAGCTCAACATCGTCGGCTCGAACGGCTGGTCGCGAGATGACATCCATGCCCTGCTCGAGCTCGTCCGCTCCGGCTCGCTGAAGCCCGTGATCCACCCGCAGCGCTTCTCCATCGAGCAAGGCCGCGAGGCGATGCGGCTGCTCGACGAACGCAAGGTGTTCGGCAAGGTGGTGGTGGAGGGGTGAGAGACAGTCCGAAAGGCCTGAGAAGTAGGTTCGAAGGCAAGATTCTGTCCTGCGTCTTAAACCTGACGTTCGAGTAATCCCGACTCTTTTGGACGCCAGCTGCGACACATCCTTGCTAGGTAGGTCATCGACTGTGCTCTGCCCCGGATGACAGAGTTCAAAACGGCACGCAAAACCAAGGCTTCTAAGCTCTGTACGGCACGAGTATCTCAAAGCTCAGAGTAAATCACTGAAAACCGCTGATCGCCGCGGCGATAGTCGAGTCGGGGGCCATCAAAATGCTTTTCCCCTACAGCGATGCTGGCCATCTCGCGCAGCAGGAAGTTGCGATATCCTTCTCCACTGCCGCCCACACACTGCCACGCACAGATCCCGTCTTGGCCGTTCGGCTGGCTGCCATAGGCATGAGGTTCGACCCATCGCATTTCGCCCTTGTAGAGGAAGCGAAGCAACCGCCGGTGTTCTATCGCCTTGATAATTGCCGGGTTCATGGTGCAACCTACCATCTTAGAACATCGATATAAAGAGGCGACCTTGCAGCTCGTGCACGCTCGTGTGAGAAATTTCCGCTCGTTGAAAGATGTGTCGGTCCAATTCGGAGCGCACACCGCTCTCATCGGCGGGAACGGAGCTGGTAAGTCGAGCATTCTCAAAGCGATTGAGATATTTTACTCCACGTCTAAGATACTTGATATTGACGATTTTTTTGGGAGAGATCAATCTGAACCCATCGAGATCGAGCTTACCTTCGGAAACCTGACCGAGCAAGAAACGATCGTATTTGAGAGCCGTGTGAGAGACGCTCGACTTATTGTTACTAGGGTGTTTGACGGAACGCCATCAAGCGGTCGTTACTACGGATCGGTACTCCAGAATTCAGATTTCCTACCGATCCGAGCTTGTCAGGCAGCTAATCCAAAGCGGGAAGCTTACCGTGAGGTGAGAGCCAATCCAGCCTACTCCGATCTGCCGGCCGCAAACAGTGCGGACGCTGTTGAAAGAGCATTATTTGATTGGTAAGAAGTGCATCGGGGTCGACTCACGCTACAGCGCGACGACGGACAGTTCTTTGGTTTCCAAAATGCTAGTCGGGGTGCGCTTCAAAGACACACCACTTTCGTTTTCATCCCAGCCGTACGCGAAGCTTCGGCAGACGCAGCAGATGGGAAATTGAGTGTGATCGGCCGTTTGCTTGAACTTGTAGTACGAAGCGCGATTTTACAGCGCCGCGATATTCAGAATTTCAAAAACGAGATGACGTTGAAATATCAGGCGCTCGTTACGCCAGAAAACATGCCCGAGTTGGGGCACCTTGCTACAAAGCTTACGGCCGACCTGAAGGGTCTCTATCGCGATGCGGAAGTTGGCTTATCCTGGCACGAGATCAGCGACTTCCCGGTCCCACTTCCGATTGCAAACGTATCACTCAGCGACGACGGTTTTAGCGGCCCAGTGGACCGCCAGGGACACGGACTGCAGCGAGCCTTCATCTTTACGCTTCTGCAGCATCTTGCCCGCACGTCGACAAACGTAGCGGGCGCGAACCTTAGCGTGCAACCGCAGGCGGAGGTGCCCGCGGCGCCACCGCAAGCACCCAGTCTGATCCTCGCTATCGAGGAGCCCGAGCTTTATCAGCATCCGACGAAACAGCGGCACTTTGCTGAAGTTTTGCGGGGGCTTAGCAGCGGCACTCTCCCAGGAGCAGATGGCCCTACCCAGATCGCATTTGCTTCTCACTCGCCCATGTTTGTATCACTAGCAAAGGCTGACGAAATAAGGCTGGTGAGACGCACTGACCATGGTGGCAGTCAATACAAACAGTGCGAACTCAAAGCGCTTGATCTGGCAGCGGTTGCCAAAAAACTAGCGGCAGGCTGGAGTAAGCCAGAGGCAGGTTACTCCGCAGCCGCGCTGATACCGAGGTTACACATTCTTGGCACGGAACTTGCCGAAGGTTTCTTCGCTAATGGTGTTGTGCTGGTTGAAGGAAGAAGTGACAAGGCTGCCCTCACAGCCGCTGCGAGACTGCTCGGAGTTAGCTTCGAGGCTGCTGGAATTGCTATTCTCTCAGCCGAAGGAAAGGACAATCTAGACCGACCTCTGATTATATTCAGGGAGCTTGGCATCCCAGTCTTTGTCATTTGGGATTGCGACAGTCACAAAAAGGAGAAAAAACCTCAGACTGACCTTGCCATTCTGCGGCTGTGCGAGCCGGCAACTTGCGCGACTGAAGCACCGACGGCAACGTTCATTGGAGAATGCTATGCTCACTTCAGCAAGACGCTTGAGCATACAATTATCGAAGAACTTGGCGCCGACAAACATGAAAGCTGTCTGGCAACGGCCTGCAACCCGTTTGGACTCACTCCGAGCAATGACACTCAGAAAATACCTGAGGTTATGTTTCAGACACTGACGGAAGCGAAGAACCAAGGCGCTGAATGTAAAACTTTAATTCAGGTTGTGAAGGCAATTTGGCTTCACATTCTAGCAGAAAATCTCTCAGAGGTAAGCTCCTCAAAAGTGATGACGATTTAGGTGCAGGCGGTCTCTTGATCAGATTGAGATCCAGGACTGCCCAAAGCTGATAGTTCGTAATACTGGCTACCGCTCACCCCCGCTCCCCCTTCGCCCGTCTCTCTGCCGCGATGCGCTCAGCCTCCTCGGTCAGCGCGCGCCGGTCGGGCTTGTTGGTCGAGGCCAGGGGGATGACGTCGCGGAACTCGACGAAGCGCGGATGGGCGAAGGCCGGGCCGTTGGCGATGGTAAAACGCTTTACCTCAGCCTCGGTCACGCTCTCGTCCTGGCGTACCACGAAGGCGAAGGGCAAGGCGTGCTTGATCTCGTCGGGCACCGGCACCACGGCCGCCTGCTGCACGCCCGGCATGCGCTCGACGAGCTTTTCGACCTCGCCGGGCCAGACGTTCTCGCCGCCGACCACGAACATATCGTCGGCGCGCCCGAGGAAATAGAAAAAGCCGTTCGGATCGCGCCGCATGATGTCGCCAGAACGATACCAGCCGTCGATCATCACCTCGGCTGTCTTTTGCGGCAGGTTCGCATAGCCTTCCATCAGCATCGGGTTTCGCATGTAGAGCACGCCCTCGTCCGGGCTCGGCCCCTCGCGCAGCTCCGCCTCGGTCCCGGGCACCGGAGTGCCGCAGGCCAGCGCGGGCCGCGGAATGCCGGCCGGATGCGGCCCGAAGGGCGTCGGGCCGCCCTCGGTCGTACCGTAGCTGTTGTTGATGACGGCTTGCGGGAACAGGGCCTGCACCTTGTCGATCAGCGCCTGGGTCAGCGGCGCCGACCCCATCGTCACATTGGTGACCGAGGAAAAATCGAGGCTGCCCAAGAGGTCGCGCTCGCGCGCCACCAAGGCCAGCATCGTCGGCACGGAGGTGAGCCAGGTGACGCGGAAACGCTCGATGGCCTGCGCATAGAGCCTGGCATCGAAGGCCGGCAGCAGCACGATGCTGGCGCCGGCCGAGAGCGCGCCCTTGATGCTGATCGTGGCGTTCATGTGGAACATCGGCGCGCCGACGATGTAGCGGTGGTGCGAGCGGTCGCCGTAGAGCTCCGCCATCATCTCGAGCGACCAGCGTTGCGAATCATGCGACAGCAGCACACCCTTGGGCCGGCCGGTCGAGCCGGAGGTGTAGAGGATCATCGCAAGCTCGCGCGCCTCGGACTCGACCGTCTCGAACGGCCCGGGGTCGAGCAGCGCCGCATAGCCGTCGGGAGCGTCGAAGTCGATACGGTCGAGCCCCACCGGCACGAGGTCCCCCCGCTCCCGGTCGTGGAAGACGGCGCGAAGCTCCGCGTCCGCCACGATATGGTCGATCGTCTCGCGCGACAGCTTGAACGAGATCGGCACCACGACGAGCCCGGCCCGCATCGCGCCGAAATAGGCGGCGAGCAGCTCGGCGCGGTTCAGCGACAGGATGCCGACCCGATCGCCCCGCCTGAGGCCCCGCTTCAGCAGGCCGCGGGCGACCGCATCGCATTCGGCATCGAACCCCCCATAGGTGACCTCGCGCGGCGCCTCCGGGCGGGCGAGATCGACGATGGCGACCTTGTCGGGACGGGCCGCCGCATCGAAGCAGCGCCCGAGGTTGCGGGACGGCAGTGTCATCGAGCGGACTCCGGCGGAAGGGATTGGCTGGCCGATCCTCACGGCCGTTTCGGGATCTCCAGCCCGCGCTGCACCGCGGGACGGGCGAGGCCGCGCTCGAGCCAGGCCGGCACGCGTTCGAGCCTGTCGAACTCTACCAGTTCCCCAGCACCATAGAAGCCGACAAGATTGCGCACCCAGCCCAGCATGGAGATGTCGGCGATCGTATAATCCTCGCCCATGATCCATCGGCGACCGTCGAGGCGCGTCTCGAGCACGCCGAGCAGCCGCTTGGTCTCGTCGCGGTAGCGGTTGAGCGGCCGCTTGTCGGCGATCTCCTTGCCGGCGAACTTATGGAAATAGCCGACCTGCCCGAACATCGGGCCGATCGCCGCCATCTGGAAAAAGACCCATGCGACGGTCTCGTAGCGCCGCGCCTCGTCTGCCGGCAGCAACTTGCCGGTCTTCTCGGCGAGATAGAGGAGGATCGCGCCCGATTCGAAGAGGCCCATCGGCTTTCCGCCCGGCCCGTCCGGATCGATGATCGCCGGGATCTTGCCGTTCGGATTGAGCGACAGGAACTCGGGAGTCCAGGTCTCGTTCGCACCGATGTCGACCGCATGCGGCTCATAAGGCAGCCCCATCTCCTCGAGCGCGATCGAGACCTTGACGCCGTTCGGCGTCGGCCAGGAATAGAGCTGGATGCGATCGGGGTGCTTGGGCGGCCAGCGTTTGGTGATCGGAAAGGCGGTAAGGTCCGGCATTCGAGGCTCCTGAGGGTTCCCGACTCATACCATCGCGGCCCAGCCATTGCATTGCGGCCCGCGGAGGTCAGGGCGATCACATTTGGATCCAAGCTCGTCGCAGATGCTGCTTGTCCTTCCCGGCGACGGGGAAGGAGGCGCCCGCAGGGCGTCGGAAGGGGCGACCCCGGGGCAGGGAACCCCATCCGTCCCGGCTCCGCCGATCCACCTTCCCCCTTCCGAGGAAGGATTCTGCGCCCGTGCAGGCGATGATTCCAAATGCAATTCCTCTGGCCGCGCCGGTCGAAGGCATCGCGGCGACCCGAATGGACGCTCGGGCGTTAGGGTGCGGAGACCGCGGTGTTGGGCAGGCGGACCCCAGTCTCCGCCGTCCTGAAAGGACATCTCTCATGGCAGAAGTTTTCTCGGCCCAGGCCTCGGGCCAATTCCGCATCGGCGGCGACCTCTCCGTCAACCGCCTGGGCTTCGGCGCCATGCGGATCACCGGCAAGGGCATCTGGGGCGACCCCGCCGATCCCGAAGCCGCTCTCGCCACGCTGCGCAAGGCGCGCGACCTCGGCATCACGCTCATCGACACGGCCGACAGCTACGGCCCCTTCGTCAGCGAGGACTTCATCCGCGAGGCGCTTCACCCCTATGACGGCTTGGTGATCGCCACCAAGGGCGCGCTGACGCGGCACGGCCCGGACATCTGGAAGGTCGTCGGGCGGCCCGACTACCTGCGCCAATGCGTGCTGATGAGCCTGCGGCGGCTCAAGGTCGAGCGGATCGATTTGTGGCAATTGCACCGCATCGACCCGGCGGTGCCGCGCGACGAGCAGTTCGGCGTGATGGCGGCGATGCAGAAGGAAGGGCTGATCCGCCACCTCGGGCTGAGCGAGGTCGGCGTCGAAGAGATCGAGGCCGCGGGGCGGCACTTCAGGGTCGCGACCGTGCAGAACGAATATAATCTCGTCACCCGCAAGAGCGAGGCGGTGCTCGACCATTGCGCGGCCAAAGGGATCGGCTTCATTCCGTGGTATCCGCTTGCGGCCGGCACCCTGGCCAAGCCCGGCTCGGTCCTCGCCTCGATCGCCGGCAAGCTTGGAGCCACCTCGCCCCAGGTGGCGCTCGCCTGGGTGCTGAAACGCTCGCCGGTGATCCTGCCGATCCCGGGCACGTCCAAGCCCGACCATCTCGCCGAGAATGTCGCGGCCGCCGCCCTCGACCTGTCCGACGAGGACTTCAAGGCCCTCGACGCGCAAGGCCGTGCGGCCAGATCGTGACGGCATCCGGGACGCTTGGCCTTCGCAACCGGCGTCCCGGCGAATTCCTCTCCGCCGACTCGGTCGAGATCCATCATGGATGCAGCATGACGCCGATCGCTTTCATCCACGACCTCCGGTTCGCCGATCTGCCCGCCCCGGTCGTTGCCCGGGCAAAAGACTGTCTCCTCGACCTCCTCGGGGTCGCGGCAAGCGGCACCGGAACCGAGCTCTCGCGCATCGCCCGCAACCATGCCGCGCGACATATGGGAGCCGGCACGGGCGGCGCCTCGCTGCTGTTCGATGGCCGGCACGTCAGCGTGGCGGGGGCGGCTTTCGCGGGCGCTTCGACCATCGACTCCTTCGATGCCCATGACGGGCATGCGCTGACCAAAGGTCATGCCGGCGTCGCGATCCTGCCCTCCCTCCTTGCCTTCGCAGAGGAGATCCATGTCGAGGACGGCCGGGAGATATTGACCGGCCTCGTCCTCGGATACGAGATCGCGACACGCGCCGGCATCGCGCTGCATGAAAGTGTTGCCGACTACCACACCTCGGGCGCTTGGAATGCGCTCGGCTGTGCGGCGATCGGCGCCCGTTTGTTGGGTCTCGACGCGGCAGCGACGCGCCACGCCGTCGGCATCGCCGAATTCAACGGACCGCGCAGCCAGATGATGCGTTGCATCCAAGACCCGACGATGGTGAAGGACGGCTCCGGCTGGGGCGCTTTCGCGGGGGTAACGGCCGCCTATCTGGCGCAGGACGGCTTCAGCGGAGCTCCCGCCATCACCATCGAGGCCCAGGAGCATGCCGTTCTCTGGGGCGACCTCGGTCGGCGCTGGATGATCATGGAGCAATATTTCAAGCCGCATCCCGTCTGCCGCTGGGCGCAGCCTGCGATCGAGGCGGCCATCGGCATCGTCGCGCGCCATGGCATCCTCCCGGGGCAGATCGACGCGGTCGACATCGAGACCTTCGGCCATGCCGTCGCCCTCGGAACCCGATTGCCCGAAACGACGGAGGAAGCGCAATATGCGATCGGCTTTCCCGTCGCATGCGTCCTGGCAAAAGGACGCGTCGGGGCGGCCGAGATATCCTCCGACGGTCTGCGCGATCCCGACACGATCGCGATGCTCGGACGCATAGGCCTGTCCGAAAGAGCGGATTTTTCCGCCCGCTTCCCGGCCGAACGCCTTGCGGTCGTGAGCCTGAAACTGCGCGACGGCCGCAGTCTGACGTCGCCGCCAACGGTTCCGCGCGGCGATCCGGGGAATTTTCTTGCCGACGACGAGATACGGGACAAATTCTCGGCGCTCACCGCGGCGATGCCGCGCGACGATAGCCAAGCCATCGAGCGGGCCGTCGAGGAGATCGACACCGTTCCGAACGCGGTAGGCCGCCTCATCGAACTCGTGACGCCTTCACCGCGGGCGATGCCCGACGGGCGCGGACCGCAATGGTGACCCACCTGCGTAACGTGGCGGCCGAGATCCTGGATATCGTCAGCGGCCGCGAGCCCGGCCCGTCGAGGCGGAGGGCACGGGGATGAGCACGTTCGATCTGGTGATTCGCGGCGGCACATTGGTCACCGCCGCCGACATCATCCGCTGCGACATCGGCATCCGCAGCGAAAGGATCGCGGCGCTTGGCGAGGAGCTCTACGGCGCGACGGTCATCGATGCCACCGGCAAGCTCGTGCTGCCCGGCGGCGTCGACAGCCATTGCCACGTCGAGCAGCTCGAGGCGGACGGCTCGGTCCACGAGGAAAGCTTCGGCACCGCCGCCGTATCGGCCTTCGCCGGCGGGACGACGACGTTGATTCCCTTCGCGCCGCAGTTCAAGGGCCAGCCGATCGCGGCCCATCTCCACGACTATCGCGGCCGCGCCGCTCGCTCGCCGATCGACCATGCGCTGCACCAGATCGTGACCGACCCGACCGATGCGGTGATCGAGAGCGAGCTGCCGGGGATCGTCGCATCGGGGGTGCGCAGCCTCAAGGTCTTCCTGACCTACGACCCGCTGCATGTCGACGATCGGCAATATCTCGCCGTGCTCGCCGCCGCCAAACGGCTCGGCGCGCTCGTCTGCGTCCATTGCGAGAACTACGAGGCGATCCGCTGGCGCTCGGCGGCACTGCTCGGCGCCGGGCGGCCGGAGCCGGCCTCCCATGCGCTGTCGCGCCCCAAGGTCGTGGAGCGCGAGGCAACCTACCGGGCCATCGCGCTCGCCGAACTCGTCGACCAGCCGATCCACATCTTCCACGTCTCCTGTTCGGAGGTCGCCGAGGAGATCGCCCGGGCGCAAGCGCGCGGCGTCAAGGTGACGGGCGAGACCTGTCCTCAATATCTGGTGCTGAGCGCCGCCGACATGGCGCGGCCGGGACGCGAGGGCGCGAAGTTCATGTGCAGCCCGAGCCCGCGCGGCCCCGGCGACGCCGAGGGCCTGTGGGGCGCGATCCGCGCCGGGACGCTCGATATCGTCTCCTCCGACCATTGCGGCTACAGTTTCGCCGGCGACCGTGGCAAGTGGCTCAACGGCCCGAACGTCGACTTCACTCGTATCCCCAACGGCATTCCGGGACTCGCGGCCCGACTCCCCTTGACCTTCACCGAGGGCGTTGCCAAGGGCCGCATCGACCTCAATGCCTTCGTGCGCCTGACAGCGACGACTCCCGCCAAGCGCTTCGGCCTCTATCCACGCAAGGGCACGATCGCGCCCGGCGTCGACGCCGATCTCGTGCTCTGGGACGCCGAACGGCAGGTGACGCTGACCAATGCGCTGATGCAGCATGCCATCGACTACACGCCCTACGAGGGCATCGAGGTCACCGGATGGCCGGTCATGACGATCGCCCGCGGGCGGGTGGTGATGGAGGCCGGGCGCGTGACGGCCGAGGCAGGCGCCGGCCGCTATCTCGCCGCCGATCTCTGCGCGGCGATGGCGCCACGCGGCATCGTGCCGGATGGTTTCGATGCGGCGCGTATCTGATGCGGGTCAGGCCCGCGTCGTCACGGACGCGACGGCGGCGCCGACCCAGTCGAGGCGCGCCGCCGGGATCAGCCCGTAATTGTAGTAGTTGATGCCCTCGACGCCGGCGTCGAGAGCCGCCTGCGAGCGGACCCTGAGGTCCTCCGCCGACGACATTTCCGGATAGAAGACACGGAACCCCGTGCCGAGGATCTTGTCGGGACCTATGGCGCGCCGACTCTCGCCGATCAGCGCCGAGACCTCCTCCGGCGTCTTGTCGTAGGCGCACAGGATCAGCCCGTCGCATTCGGCCGTCGCGGCGGCCGAATCGCAACCGCCGAGCCAACCATTCTCGAGGTCGATAAGATAGACCTGCGTCGCCGGATCGGCCTCGGCCCGGATCTCGGCGATGAGCGTCGTGACGGGCTCGAAGCGCCACATCGCGTAGTCGTAGACCTCGGGATGGGGCCGGAAGACCCCCAGGCCGGCGCGCGGAAAATCCGGCCAGCGCGCGATGGGCACGGCGCGCTCGCAGGCCTCGACGATCCAGCCTTTGACCGTCGCGCGCGCCCTCTCGCCGTCGACCCCGGTCTTGGCGGCACGCGCCAGGCAGGCGGGGCAGAAGCACAGCGAGAGCAGGAAATCGTCCTCGGGCAGGAGGCCGACGCCGTCCTTCTCGTGATGGAAGCCATGCGCGTATCCCATGAAGCCCGGGCTCTCGAGTTCGACCACGTCGGGCCTGTAGCGATGGGTAACGTCGGCCACGAGCGTGCGCACATAGGCGCGCACGTCGGGATGCGACGGGCAGAGGCTGTAATGGTTCGGGTCGCCGAAGGCGTTGCGGGTGACGGCCTCGGGATGCAGCAGACCGAGGCGGGTGTTGTGCAGGCAGACCGTCCAGCACGACACGCGGAGCCCGCCGGCGTCGCGGCGGCGGACGAGATCGGCCAGGACGTCGCCGCCCTCGGTCACGACCTTCGCCACCTGCGGCCGGATCGCCTGATCGGTCCAGCGGCCGGGGGTCGGTTCGAAATAGATCGTCCCATCCTCGGGGAAGTAGGACTTCCGCTTCGGGCTGCGCGGCTGCAGGAAGCGGCCGGCATGGTAGGAGGCCGCAAGGCTGATCGTGTCGAGCGAGGCCCGCGTGCCGAGATCGGCGATGACGCGGTCGAGGGTCAGGTCCTGCACGTCCCAAGGATAGGTCCACATCGACAGGTGCATGGTTGGATGCTCCCTCAGATCATCGCCGCCGCGCCTCGCGCCCCGACAGCAGCAGGAGCCCGAGGATCAGCGAGCCGAACAGGATACTGCGCCAGCCGGGCGAGGCATTCACCACCGTGATGAGGCCGGTGATGGTGACGAGCAGCACGGCGCCGGGAATCGTCCCGGCATAGCCGCCGAGGCCGCCCAGAATGGAGGTTCCACCAAGCACCACGGCTGCGATCGAGGTCAGCACGTAAGGATCGCCGATCCCGACATAGCCCTGCCCGTTCATGCCGAGCGTCAGCACCCCGGTGAGCCCGGCCATGACGCCGCTCGCGGCATAGAGCGTGAGCGTGGTGGCGGGGACCCCGACGCCGGACAGGCTCGCGGCCAGCGGATTGGCGCCGAGCGCGTAGACGCGCGCGCCGAAGCGGGTCCGCCGCAGCGCCAGGATGGTGCCGAGCGCGACGAGGATCCAGATCATGATGTCGGCCGGCATGCCGCCCGGCCTGGCATTGCCGATGAAGGTCACGGCGGCATTGTGGGCCGAGACCGCGCTGCCGCCGGCGATCAG
This sequence comes from Lichenihabitans sp., assembly GCA_965277115.1. GTDB lineage: Bacteria > Pseudomonadota > Alphaproteobacteria > Rhizobiales > Beijerinckiaceae > Lichenihabitans. The sequence continues at coordinate 877,378 of CBDIBY010000011.1, forward strand.
GATCAGCACCCCCTGCAGCAGGGTCGCCATGGCGAGCGTCATGATCATCGGGTGGACGCGGAGGTAGACGACGCCGGCACCGTTGACGAGGCCAATCAGGCCGGCGACCGCGAGGATCGTCGCGACGGCGACGATCCCGCTCGGGTCGAAGGACCACGTCAGCAACGGAAGGCCGACCGCGGTGACCGTGATGATGGCGCCGACCGACAGATCGATGCCGCCGCCGATCATCACCAGCGTCTGGCCGGCCGCGACGATGCCGATCGCCGCCGCCAGTTCGAGCAGGTAGCGCAGATGCCCCACCGAGCCGAAGCCACGGCTCGTCAGGCTCGCGACGACCCACACCGCCACCACGATGAGGAACGTGAGGAAGGCCGGGTTGCCGAACAGGCGCACGATCCTGGCAGGCAAGGACGATGCGGCCGTCATGCGCGATGCTCCCGCCGGCGCGACCGCAGACGTCCCGCCACCTGCGGCAGCGCCACCGCGCCGACGATGATCAGGCCCTGCGCCACATATTGCGCCACTGGCGGCATGCCGAGGAAGAACATGACGTTGATCATCACGGTCAACAGCAGGCTGCCCAGCACGGCGCCGCGCATCGTGCCCTGGCCGCCGAGGAAGCCGACGCCGCCCAGCACGGCGGCGGCGATCGAGTTCAGTGTGAAGGCCTGCCCGATCAACGGGTCGCCGGAGCCGGTCTGAGCCGCCACGAACAAGCCGGCGAGGGTCGCGAGGACGCTGCTGATCGCATAGGCCACGATCAGCGCCGCATCGACCGGCGCGCCGGAGCGAAAGGCGCCGACCGGGTTCTCGCCCGCCGCATAAAGCGTCAAGCCGAGCGGCGTCGCACAGTAGAGCTTCCACAGCAGCATGACGACGACGAGCAGCGCTAAGGCGGTCGGGCTGTTGCCGGCGAGGAGGTCGGACAGCCAGGACGGCACGCTGCCGCCCGGCCGGGGCAGGATCAAGAGCGCCGCGCCGCCGACGATGAAGGAACTCGCCAGCGTCACGATGATGGCGGGCAGGCGGAGCCGCACCGCGACGACGCCGGTCAGCGCGCCGACGACGAGGCCGGTGGCGATCACGGCGACGAAACCGCCCGCGACGCCGAGCGGCCCCGCCATGACGACGGCCGCCACGACCGCGCCGAGGCTCACGGTCGCCCCCATGGCGAGGCTGATGCCGCCCGCCAGCATCAGCATGGCCTGCGCCATGGCGGTCAGCGCCAGCGGAAACCAGGTCTGGGTGAATTTGGCGACGCCGGCGATACTCAGCAAGCCGGGGAACAGGTTCGCGTAGAGCGCCATGAAAGCGATCACCACGACGAACAGGCCGAGAATGCCGCGGTTGCGGCGTCGCTGGACGGCCCAGTAGAGGCCATTGCCCGCGAACGACGGCGGCGTGCTCATGCGGCCCGTTTCGCGTCGGAAGCGCCCATGGCCAGGGCCACGATGGTTTCCTCGCTGATCTCGCCGCGCTCGAGCACGGCCACGATCCGGCCCTGGCGCATGACGGCGACGCGGTCGCAGAGATGCACGAGTTCCGGCGTGTCCGAGCTCGCCAGGAGAACCGCCCTGCCCTCGGCGGCGAAACCGCGCAACATGGCGTAGATCTCCCGCTTGGTCTCGATGTCGACGCCCCGCGTCGGATCGTTGAGCAGCAGGATTTTGGGGTCGAGCGGCATCCATCGGGCCAGCGCGACCTTCTGCTGGTTGCCTCCCGACAGGGCCTGGACGGCGCGCGCAAGGTCGCCCCTCACGCTCAGCCGGCCGGCGAGCGCCGTGGCCTGCCGCGCTTCGGGGCCTGATCGGCGCCAGCGCCACCCTGGCCCTTGGGCGAGGCCCGGCAGCAGCAGGTTGCCGGCGATGGAATGGACGAGATGCAGCCCCTCCCGCTTGCGGTCGGCCGGCACATAGGCGAGGCCATGGGCGTTGGCCGCCGTGACGCTTCGCAGCAGCCCCGGCCGGCCGCCGAACCGCGCCTCGCGCGCCGTGGCGGGAACCGCGCCGTAGAGCCCCAACAACAGATCTTCCTGGCCCTGGCCGACGAGGCCGCCGATGCCGAGCACTTCGCCGGCGCGCAGGTCGAGATCGACATCCGCGACGCGGCCGGCCTCGAAACCCCGCACCGAGACGACCGGCGCCCCGGCCGCCGGCTGCCAGGCGGGAAACAGGTCGCCGGGGTCGCGCCCCACCATGAGCATGACGAGCCCCGCCGCATCGACCCCGTCGAGCGACCGGTCGGCCGTGCGCGTGCCGTCCTTCAACACCGTCACGTAGTCGCAGAGCTCCATCACCTCGGCGAGCCGATGCGAGATGTAAAGGATCGCCGTCCCGTCCCGCTTCAGCGTCGTGATCAGCCCGGCCAGCGTCCGGGTCTCGTGCGCCGAGAGCGACGAGGTCGGCTCGTCGAGGATCAGGACGCGGGGCTTGCGATAGAGCGCCTTGGCGATCTCGACGAGCTGCCGACGACCGAGCGGCAGCTCGCCGACCGGGCGCGCGATGTCCTCGTCGAGGCCGACGCGCCGGCACAGGGCCTCAGCCTCGCGCGCCAAGGCCCGGTAGTCGACCAGCCCGAAGCGGCGCGGATAGGCGCCGAAGCCAATGTTCTCGGCGATGGAGAGGTGGGTCGCCAGGCTCAGTTCCTGCTGCACCACAGCGACGCCGTGGCGCCGCGCCGCTGCCGGCGTCAGGGCGACGGTTTCGCCATCCATGGCTACCGTCCCGCCGTCCGGCGCGAGCGCGCCCGACAGGATGTTGATCAGGGTCGACTTGCCGGCGCCGTTCTCCCCGAGCAGCGCGTGGACGCGGCCGGGCTCGAGTGCGATCGACACGCGCTTCAGGACCGGATTGCCGAAGAAGGCCTTGCTGACCTCCCGGGCCTCGAGCACGGGCGCCGGCACGAGAAGACGCCTATTTCTGCGCCAGGAGCTTGTCGAACAGCGCCTGGTCATAGGGCGAATAGATATAGCCGTCGGACGGGAAATCCTTGGCGCGGGCGATGTAGCTGTCGAGATTGGCGTCGTCGATGACGGGCAGCGGCACCTTGACGAAGGCCGGGACGTCCTTGCCCTGCAGCGCCTCCACGGCCGCATAGGCGGCGAGCGCGCCGAGCCAGTTCGGCTGCATGGTGGCCCACCCCTTGAGCTTCTTCTCCTTCCAGAGCGAAAGGAACTGGCCGTAATTCTCGCCCGTCATCGGCACGAGATCGCGGCCCTGCTTGTCCATGGCGAGCACCGCGCCGGCCGACAAAGCACCGCCCTGCGACAGCACGCCGTCGATCTCGGGATTGTTGAACAGGAGGTTGCTGAAGGCCTCCTGGGCCGGGGCGACATTATATTCCGTATTGGTCTCGGCCAGCACCTGGATGCCCGGATTGGCCTTGAGCACCGGCTCCATGCCCTTTCGCCGGTCGTCGCTGACCGAGATGCCGGCCGGGCCGTTCATGACGATGATCTTGCCTTTGCCGCCGAGCGTCTTGGCCATCCATTCGGCCGCCTCCTTGCCCCATTCGACCTGGTCGGTATCGATCTTCGCCGTCAGCTCGTCGGTGTCGACGAGGCTGTCGAAGTTCAGGACCGCGATGCTTTTCGAGCAGGCGTCGGCGATGACGCGGTCGAGCGCGGTCGCCGACCCCGCGTCGATCAGGATGGCATCGACCTTGGAGTCGATCATCGACTGGATCTGCTGGATCTGGGTATTGGCGTTGCCCTGCGCGTCGGTGATGACGAGGTTCGACACGAGGCCCTGCTTCTTCAGTGCATCAACCTCCTGCTCGATCGTGCCCTGGGTCTGCTTCATCCAGGTCGGCACGGAATAGATGTTGGCCCAACCGAGCGTGAAAGGCGGCTTGTGCTCGCCCTTGACGCATTTGGACGCGGCCTGCGCGGCAAGCGAGCCGGCCAGCAAAGCGAGACACGCGACACCGGCCACGAGACTGAGACGTTTCGACATGAGGCCTCCCCTGACAAAGCGACGAATGATTTGGGCGGCTCCGAGCTCGCGGCGCGGCTTTCGCTCGGAGGCTCGGTCCTGTCCGGTATATCGGACATATGTTTGACATTTCGGACAAGCGAGGCTAGACGCGGTTTATTGACTGCGCAAGCCGATTTGCAAGAGCCTCCAGTCCAGAAGAGCCGATGCTTGAGAGTGCCGCCTCCTCCGATCGAAGCCGGCGGTCGCACGCCTCAGCGTCCCGATGATGCGCCGCATCCGGGCGGCCGGCAACGCGGGATCGATCGGCTGATCGGCGTGCTCGACCTGCTGCAACGCCGCCGCCGGCCGATGGGCGCCGGCGAGATCGCCCGCGTGCTCGGCGCACCTCGCTCGACCGTCTACGAGATCGTCGCGCGCCTGACGGAGGCGCAGATGCTGGAATCGTCCGGGACCGAGGGACAGGTCTATTTCGGCCGCGCCATGCACCTCTTCGGCACCGCCTACCTGCGCGGCGACGCGGCCATGCGGCGGATCGGCGAGGCGCTCGATGCCCTGTCGGCGGAGACCGGCATGACGGTGCAATGCTGCGGCCGGCGCGGCGACAAATATGTGGTGCTGGAATGCCGCGACGGCGCGGGACCCTTCCGCATCACCAGCGAGATCGGGGTCGAGGTCCCCCTGCCCTGGACGGCGTCGGGCCGTCTCCTGCTCGGCCACATGTCGGACGAGGCGATCCGCGACTTCATCCCGCCGGAGGATTTCCGTCTTCCCGACGGCGGCCTGCTGCCGCTCCGCACCTTTCTCGATGATGTCGAGACGGCGCGCCGGGACGGTTTTTCGGAGACGACCGGCCTCGCCAACAGCTTCACCTGGTGCCAGGCCGTGCCGATCTTCGGGCGCGATGGAACGGCCGAGTTCACGCTGTGCTTCGTTCTCCCCGTAGACAGCGCGGCAGACCAACGGGCTCGCTGCCTGGCGCTGCTTCGGGCCCGCGCCCTCCATCTCAGCCACACGGGCGGCGGCTGACTTCTTCCGATCCGGAGGGCCGCCGATCGCGAGCATGTCCGGTCGCCTGCGGCAGGTGCCTCGCCTTGCCTCGTGCGGTATGAACGGATGGCGCGACCCTTCGGCGCCGCGCGGCAGGAGCGCTCATGACCAATGCCCACTCTGGCTCGCCTTCGTCCCGGCCCCGCGTCGTCGTCATCGGCGCCGGATTCGCTGGGCTTGCCGTGGTCAAGGGGCTGAAGGGCGCCAACGCCGAGATCGTGCTGATCGACCGCACCAACCACAACCTGTTCCAGCCGCTGCTCTACCAGGTGGCCACAGCGGCGCTGGCGCCCTCCGACATCGCGGTGCCGGTCCGCGGCATCTTCAGCGACCGGCCGGACGTCACGGTGCTGATGGGCGAGGTCACCGCGATCGACACGCAGTACCGGAGCGTCGCCGTTAGGGACGTGGGCCTGGTGAACTACGATTATCTCGTGCTGGCCACGGGCTCGGTCTATTCCTGGTTCGGCCATGACGAATGGTCTCATCACGCCCATGTCCTGAAGACGCTCGCCGACGCCCTGAAGGTGCGCAGCAGTCTTCTCGCGGCCTTCGAGCGGGCCGAAGCCGCGAGCGACGAGGCCGCCGTGCGCCGCATGCTCAGCTTCGTGATCGTCGGCGGCGGACCGACCGGCGTCGAGATGGCCGGCGCCATCGCCGAACTCGCCCATTCGACGCTGGCGCGAGATTTTCGCCGCATCCGCTCGGCCACGGCCCGTATCGTGCTCTGCGAAGCGGGCCCGCACCTGCTGGCGGGCTTTCCGCCGGCGCTTGCCGATTATACCCGCCACCGGCTCGAGACGATGAAGGTCGAGGTGCGCACGGGCACCTCGGTCGATCTCATCGACGCCGAGGGCGTCGTCGCCGGAGGCACCCGCATCCCCTGCGGCAACATTCTGTGGTGCGCCGGCACCGCGGCGACGCCGGTCGCCGCCTCGCTCGCAGCCGCGCAGAGCCGCAACGGCGGCATCATGGTCGCACCCGATTGTTCGGTGCCGGACCGCGATAACGTCTTCGCCATCGGCGACGTGGCCAGCATGCCGGGGCCGGACGGCAAGCCGCTGCCCGGCGTCGGCCCGGTGGCCAAGCAGCAGGGCGCCCATGTGGCCCGGGTGATCGCGGCGCGCCTGGCTGGGACGCCGGCGCCCGGGCCGTTCGTCTACAAGGATGCCGGCCAGCTCGCAATGATCGGCCGCTCGTCGGCGGTCGCCGAACTCGGCGCAGTGAAATTCACCGGGCTTTTGGCCTGGCTTCTGTGGAGCGCCGTGCATCTGTTCTTCCTGATCGGCGCCCGCAATCGCCTCGCGGTCTATCTCAACTGGGCCTGGGCCTGGTTCACCTACGGACGGGGGGCGCGGCTCATCACCGTTCTCGACCGGGCGACGCACGACATGCTGGTCTGCGGCGACGACCGCTCCGATTGAAGCAAGCGCACCGTTTGACCGCGCCCGCCTCGCCTGTCAGATGCAGCCTGGAAAGGCGGGCACGGCTTGGTGTCGAGGCAATTCGAGACCATGATCGGCTCCGATCCAGTATTGCTGTTTCAATCTACGACGAGGAGAATTTATGCTGACGACCCGGCACGCTGCCCTCACGATCATCCTGATGACCATTGCAACGCCGCCGGCTCTTGCCGAAACCTGCAATCTCACGGTGAATGGTAGACTTGTCCTCGACGAGGCGCCCTGCACCGTGACGAGCGGTGGACAAATCGTCTCGACTGATCAGGGACAAACCATCACGATAGCAATAAGACGATCAATTCTGCGCGCTAATATTTTAGATGATTATCAATCTCCGCACCATCGTCGGCGATATGGATTAAAATCGTTTGGACGCGTCGTCAAATCGAACGATCTTGACGACAAGACTTGCTTCTTCAATCAACACATCACGCTCTGCATAGATCGATAGGTCGGATCTCCCTTCTTGGGAGGCCTCGACACCGGCCTTCATCGCGTCGCTGGCGAGGCTGCTGAAGCTTTTGACGCGCTCCTGCCGATCCGTGCGCGCGATGGCGCGATACCGGCGACAGGAAGCGGACTTGAGCCATTCGCCGATAGACGCATGAACTACGAAGTCATATAATTCTTACGCATGAACCTGCATGACATAGAAGCCTTTGTAACCGTCGCCGAGAGCGGATCGGTGAACCGGGCCGCCATTAGGCTCAATCTGACACAACCCGCGGTGACCAGGCGGGTTCAGAGCTTCGAGGCGGCAATGGGCGACGCAGCGCTGCTGGACAGACGCGTCAAGCCATCGGTTCTGACGCCGGCGGGGCGCCGCGCATTGGAAGGCTGCCGGCAGGTCCTGAAGGCCGTCACCGAACTCAGAGCCAGCACGTCTTCAGGCGAGCCATCCGGGGAATTGCGTCTCGGGATTGCGCATGGCTTAACGGAGGTCGCGCTCGGTGTTCCGCTCGACGTTCTCAGGCAGCGCTTTCCGCGTCTGCGACCTCGGGTGACGTCGCATTGGACGACTTGGCTGATCGAGCAAATCCGCAATGGTGCGCTGGATTGCGCCGTCGGTCTTGTGACCGGCGATCATGTCGTGCCTCCAGGCGTCCATGCCATCGCGATCGGTATCGAACGGGTCGTGGTTGTCGCGGCGCGAGATACCGTCGTTTCCTCCGCCGCCGAAGGTCGACTGGGCATCTGTCATCTTGCAGGGCAGAACTGGATCCTCAATCCGCCCGGATGCGGCTACCGTGCCGCCCTGCAGCGTGCGTTCGATCACTCTGGCGCTCCCCTGCGGATCGCCGCCGAGGTCTCTGAACACGACTTGCAATTGTCGCTTATTGCGCGTGGCGGGGGCCTCGGGCTGATGCCGCGCCGCCAGATCGACAATAGTCCTCACCGCCGCCGCTTGCGCATTCTGAAGCTTGACGATTTCGATCTCCGGACGACGGTTTCCATGCTGCACGGTACGTCGCTCGGCAGCCTCGCCGAAGCCGTCGAGCACTTGCGATCGGAGATTTCGGAGAGCTTGCGTGATAATAGAAAATTTGCATGATTAAGATCCAGAAGATGCATTTGCTTTAGCCAAGACCACGCATCATTGTCGCCTGGATGCGGGAGACGCCTGGCTCCCGAAAACGAGTGGCGCAGTGAACACTCAGACGACGGTCGAGATTGCGGCACAACCGAAGCCGCCGGACAGCGCCCCTGCCGAGACGCAGCACTGGCGGAACGGACTGGCGGAACGGGCTGGTCATGGGAAGCCTGGGACTCCTTGCCTTCAGCGGCACATTGCCAGCGACGCGCCTGGCGGTGCCCGTCTTGGGTCCGACGATCCTCACCTGCAGCCGTATCGAGATTGCGGCGGGTTTGGGTGTGGTCGCACTCCTCATGCTCCCTGGCCGCCGATGGCCGCGGCGAAGTGAGGTTCCCGGCATCTTGTGGACCGGCCTGGGGCTTGCCGTCGGATATCCGCTCTTCGTCGCGCTCGCGCTTGAACATGTGCCGGCTGCCCACGGCGCCGTCGTGGTCGGTCTGGCGCCCGCCGCGACAGCGGTCATCGCGGTGCTGCGGACGCACGAGAGACCGCCAGGGCGGTTTTGGATCGGGTGCGGCATCGGGGTCCTGGCGGTAGCGCTCTTTGCGATTGGCCAAGGCGGGGGGCGGATCGAACCTGCCGATGGCTGGCTTTTAGCGGCGATGCTGAGCGTCGGGCTCGCTTATGTCGAAGGTGGGCGCGTTTCGCGCGAATTCGGCGGCACTGCGACCTTGTGCTGGGCGATGATCATGCTGGCGCCCTTCGTGGCTGTTCCGCTTTTTGTCGAGGCGCGAACCCACGCCTGGGGGGCGATTCCCTGGTCCGCGTGGACCGGCTTCTGGTACACGGGCGTGGTCAGCATGTTCCTCGGCTCCGTGGCCTGGTATCGCGGACTTGCGGCGGGAGGGATCGCGCGTATCGGCCAGTTGAACCTGGCTCAGCCGCTTCTCGCCCTGCTGTGGTCGGCCGTTCTGCTGGGCGAGCGGGTGACCTCGTCGTTCGTCCTCACCGCCACGATCGTACTCGCGGCTATGGCCGTGTGCATCAAGAGCCGCGTTGCGCTGGCAGCGCCGGTCGACGTCCCGCCATCGACGACCGAATGAGGGCGGACATGATCTTATGACGCGTTAGAGCTAACCGCCCTTGGTCCGCACGATCCTGATGCCGACGCTGCGGCAGTCCGCGTAGACGTCGAGCTTGCGCACGTGGACCCTCGCGGCCACCGCCTCCTCCGACGCGAGGCAGATCCGCGCCACCTCGTCGGCCAGGGTCTCCTGCAGCGCGACATGCGGACGCTCGGCCAGCGCCGCGATCCCGTCATGGATCGCCGCATAACTGATGACACGGTCAATCCGATCCTCATGGCGAGATTCTGTCGGTTTGATAAGCACTTCGACTGAAATCATCACGCGTTGCGGCGCGTGTTTTTCCGCCTCGAAGACACCGATCCTGAGATTGAGATCGAGATCCTCGATAACGATCACACGGGCGGTGTTGTCGACGCCCTCCAGGAAGTCGTCGATGGATCGGAAGGGGTTCATTCTGGCTTTCGACCGAGATGGATCGCCAGGCTATCCACTCACGCCGCCGACTGCCAGCAGAACACCAGATCCTCCCGGAAGCCGAAACGCTTGATATGGTCGGCAATGACGCTTTCGAGCCCGGAAAGGCCCGTCTCGTCGTCCGTCGTCGCCTCGACGGTCAGAAGATCGCCGGACGCCTGCATGGCGCAAAGGCGCCCCTGCCCCAGATCGATATGGCCGCGTTCGGCGGTATTCTCGACCGGGAACTTGTGCGCCCAATGTTTGCAGAGCTGCTGCAGATATTTGCTGCCGTTGGACGTCGGAACGCGAGCGCGGGAGGTGGGCATGGTAAGGTCCTCGATAAGTCCCGTCCCACGCCTAGCCCGGAATTGCGGCAGCGCGACGAAGGCGCCGCAGCATACGCCCGTCGATGGAAAGAAGTCCCACGCCGATCAGCGCCATGCCGGCGAAAGCCTGCGGCGCCAGGCGTTCGCCGAGCGCGAAGGCTCCGATAAAGACGGCGCCGATCGGCACCAGCAGCGTCACGAGCGAGACGTTGGTCGCCCCGGCGCGCCCGAGGATACGGAAGAACAGCAGATAGGCCAGGGCCGTGCTCGGCACCGCGAGACCGAGAAGCGCCGCCCATATGGCCGGTCCCGGCAGCGGCAGCGTCCAGGGGTGGTCGGCGAGGAGGCAGAGCGGCAGCATCAGGACCGTGCTTCCCATGAGTTGGCCGGCCGCCACCGGCAGCGGCGAAAGGCCGCGGAAACGGCGGCCGTAGACGCCCGCAATGCCGTAGGATACGGCCGCCATGATGCAGGCGGTCTGGCCTACGAGATCGCCGGAGCCCCGCGCCGAGAACGCATCCGGTCCGATCATCACCGCGACCCCGATGAAGCCGATCAGCACTCCTGCGGCCTTCGCCGGAGTCATGCGCTCGTTGGCAGTGAATAGGTGAGCCACGAGCACGGTGAACATCGGCGTCGTGGCATTGAGGATCGAGGCGAGGCCGCTCGCGACCTGCGTCTCGCCATAGACGATCAGCGAGAAAGGGATGACGTTGTTCAAGAGCCCCATGGTCAGGAAGGCACGCCATTGCGCCGGGTCGCGCGGCAACGCCTCGCGCCGCATCCGCAGCACGAGGCAGAGCACCAGGGAGGCGATCAGCACGCGCCCGAACACGACCGTGAAGGGCGGCATCGCGCCGACCAGCACCTTGTAGAAGAAGAAGGAGCAGCTCCACAGCCCCGACAGGACGAAGAGCGCGCCCCAGTCGGCGGCGCCCATGGTGGGCGTCGCGGCTTGTTCTTGCGCCATGCGTGGATCCTCGATTCTTGATGTCGCGTCAGGCAGCGTCGTGGAAGATGATGCCGAGCGTGAAGCGCTGCCCTGACCTGAGCGTCGAAACCCCATGACGCAGGGCCGCCCTGTAATAGCCGGTCTGGCTGCGGGCCGGACGATGATTGACGGCGAAGATCGCGGCATCGCCCTGCCGCAGGGGCACGACGGTGGCACGCGACTGGCTGCGCGGCTTCTGCTCGACCAGGACCAATTCCCCACCCGAGAAATCCTCCTCCGGACGGCTCAGCAGGATGACCACCTGGAACGGGAACAGCGTCTCGCCATAGACGTCCTGATGCAGCCGGTTGTAGTCGCCCGGACCGTATTTCAGCAGCAAAGGCGTCGGACGCGTCTGGCCCGCGGCATGGCATTGCGCCATATAAGCCGCGAGATCCGGCGGAAAGCCGCCGGCCTGGCCAAGCAGGCCGCGCCAGCGGCCGGCGACGAGTGCCAGCCTGGTATAGAGTTCCCGGCGCAAACCCTCGACCATCTCCGGCAGCGGATAATCGAAATACTGATATTCGCCCTGGCCAAACCCGTGCCGCGCCATGACGACGCGACTGCGGAAATGCCCATTGTCATAGAGGGCGGCCAGGGCGCGGCACCGATCGGGCTCGACGAGGCCCTTCAGCATCGCCCAGCCGTCCCGGTCGAGCGCCGTCTCGACCTCGGGCCAGGGATGGGCCGCCACACGATCCACGAGCGACGGGACTTGAACCAGGGCCAAGCTCATCGGCTCGCTCCCGGGGCAACCCGGCGCTCGGCCTCGAGCAGCGCCCGCTTGCGCTCCGGACCCCAACGATAGCCCGACAGGCCACCGTCATGGCGCACCACCCTGTGGCAGGGGATCAGCACCGCGAGTTCGTTCGAGGCGCAGGCGCGGGCCACGGCGCGGACCGCGGTCGGCCGGCCGAGCGCCGCCGCGACCTCGCTGTAGCTCGCGGTCTGCCCGAGCGGGATGTCGCGCAGCGCCTGCCAGACGCGCGCCTCGAACGCCGTGCCCTGGATGTCGAGCGGCAGATCGAGTACCTGGGCCGGCGTGCGCAAATGGTCGGCGAGCGCCGCGATCCAGGGCTGCACGCGCGCGTCCTCGACGAGTTCGGCGGCCGGGAAGCGGCGGCGCAGGTCCGCGAGCAGCGCCTCGCGGTCCTCGCCGAAGGCCGTCGCACAGACCCCGCGCGGACTGGCGGCCAGGAGCGTCGGCCCGAGCACGGTGTCGCCGATGGCGTAGCCGATGCGCTCGCCGGCACCGCCGCGGCGCTTGCGCCCCGGTGTCATGCCGAGGCCCGTATCGGCCGCCGCATAGGCGCGCGACGGCGACCCATAGCCCGCCGCATAGACGGCCTCGCTGACCGGCGCGCCGCTTTCCAGTGCTCCGGACAAGCGACGCAGCTTCACGGCGCCGGCGTAAGCACCCGGCGGCGTCCCCATGATCTGGGTGAAGACGCGGTGGAAATGATGCTTGCTCATTCCGGCCTCCCGGGCGAGCGCCTCGAGCCTCGGCAGGCCGTCGCTCGCCTCGATCGTCGCGCAGGCCTTGGCGATCGCTTGGCGATGGTGCTCGACGGGCGAGGCCTGGTTTGGCCGGCAGCGCTTGCAGGGCCTGAGGCCGAAGGCCTCGGCTTCAGCCGTGCCCGCGAAGAAGCGGAGGTTTTTGGCGAGCGCCGGCCGCGACGGGCAGGACGGGCGGCAGTAAATGCCGGTCGTGACGACCCCGACGATGAAGGTGCCGTCTGCTGAGGGGTCGCGGGCGCGGACCGCTGCGAGGCAGCGGTCGAAATCGAGATGATGGGCGATGTCGAGCATGGAAGTCTCCTGTCCATGCTTTATTAGGTGAGTGCGGGCCTCACCATCCACCCGCCCGTTGCTTTCTCATCTCCAGATCTCTCGTCATTCCGGCTGGAGCGAAGCGGAGAGCCGGAACCCATGAACACCGGCCGTGCCGAACGAGCGCCGGCATCGTGCTTGCCGCGCGGCATGCATCTTGGTCATGGTTCCCGGATCTTCGACGCTGCGCGCCTCGTCCGGGATGACGGTGGAAATTTCACCGCGTCGGGACGGGATGCTCGCCGCGGTAATCGTAGAAGCCGCGCTGCGTCTTGCGGCCGAGCCAGCCCGCCTCGACGTATTTGACCAGCAGCGGGCAGGGGCGATATTTCGAATCCGCCAGCCCCTCGTGCAGCACCTGCATGACCGCGAGGCAGGTGTCGAGCCCGATGAAATCGGCGAGCTGCAGCGGCCCCATCGGATGATTGGCGCCAAGCCGCATCGCGGTGTCGATCGCCTCGACCGAACCGATACCCTCGTGTAGCGTATAGACGGCCTCGTTGATCATCGGCAGCAGGATGCGGTTGACGATGAAAGCTGGGAAGTCTTCCGACACGGTCGGCGTCTTGCCGAGCTTCTCGATGAACTCCTTGGCGGATTCGAAGGTGCCGGATTCGGTCTGGATGCCGCGGATCAGCTCGACGAGCTGCATGCGCGGCACCGGGTTCATGAAGTGGATGCCGATGAAGCGTTCAGGCCGGTCGGTGACCGAGGCGAGCCGCGTGATCGAGATCGACGAGGTGTTGGAGGCGACGAGCGCATCGGGACGCAGCGAGGCGCAGAGCGTCGAGAAGATCTTGCGCTTGACGCCTTCGTTCTCGGTCGCAGCCTCGATCACGAGGTCGCAGTCGGCGAAACCCGAATAATCTTTGGCGGTGACGATCCGCTCGAGCGCCGCGGCGCGGGCGCTCTCCTCGATCTGACCGCGCTTGACCTGCCGGGTCATGGTGCCGTTGAGCGTGGCGAGCCCTGCCTGCAACCGCTCATCGGAGACGTCGTTGAGCACCACGTCGAAGCCGGCGAGAGACGCCACATGAGCGATGCCGCTGCCCATCTGGCCGGCGCCGATCACTCCGACCTTCTGAATCCGCGCAGCCATAATGTTTCCCCGAACGACGAGTCCCGGCTCTATCCGCACTCGGGCGCTACTTGCCCTTGGCGAGTTCCCGGTCGAGCTCCGGCATGATCTGGAACAGGTCGCCCACAAGACCATAGTCGGCGACCTGAAAAATGGGTGCTTCCTCGTCCTTGTTGATGGCGACGATGACCTTGGAATCCTTCATGCCGGCGAGATGCTGGATCGCGCCTGAGATGCCGACCGCGATATAGAGATCCGGCGCCACCACCTTGCCGGTCTGGCCGACCTGCCAGTCGTTGGGCGCGTAGCCCGCATCGACCGCGGCGCGCGAGGCGCCCATGGCGGCGCCGAGCTTGTCGGCGACGGGCTCGATATAGGTCTTGAAATTCTCGGCCTTGGCCATGGCGCGGCCGCCCGAGACGATGACCCGGGCCGAGGTCAGCTCGGGCCGGTCGAGCTTGGCGAGCGCCTCCCCGCCAAAGCTCGATAGTGCGGGATCCGCCTCGGGCGCGACGGTCTCGATGGGAGCAGGCGACGCGCCGGCGCCGGTGATCGGGAAGGCTGCCGTGCGCACCGTGATGACTTTCACGGGATCGGCGGTCTGCACCGTCTGGATGGCGTTGCCGGCATAGATCGGGCGCTCGAACGTATCGGGCGAGACCACCGCCGTGATCTCGGAGACCTGCATCACGTCGAGCAAGGCGGCGAGACGAGGCATGATGTTCTTGGTGTTGGCGGTGGCGGGCGCCATGATCACCTTGTGATGCTCGGAGAGCCGCACCAGCAGCGCTGCGACTGGTTCGGCGAGCTCATGCTCGACGGCTGCCCCCTCTGCGACATGGACCTTGCCGACGCCATCGAGCATGGCGGCGGCCTCGGCGGCCTTGGCGGCTCCCGCACCGATCACCAAGACATGGACACCGTCGCCGACCGCCTTGGCGGCCGTCAGCGCCCGCGCCGTCACGTCGTTGAGCACGCCGGCCTTCTGCTCGGCGAGGAGGAGCGTCGTCATTGGATCACTCCCGCTTCGCGCAGCTTGCCGACGAGTTCACCGACCGACGCGACCTTGGCTCCGCCCTTGCGCCCGGGGGGCTCGACGGTCTTGAGCACCTTGAGGCGCGGCGCGACGTCGACGCCGAAATCGCCCGGCGCCTTCTCCTCGATCGGCTTTTTCTTCGCCTTCATGATGTTGGGCAAGCTGGCATAGCGCGGCTCGTTCAGCCGGAGGTCGGTCGTCACCACCGCCGGCAGCTTCAGCCTGACGGTCTGCGACCCGCCGTCGACCTCGCGTGTCACCTCCGCCTCGCCGTCGCCGACCACGACCTTGGAGGCGAAGGTCCCCTGCCCCCAGCCGTTGAGCGCGGCGAGCATCTGGCCGGTCTGGTTCGAATCGTCGTCGATCGCCTGCTTGCCCATGATGACGAGGCCGGGCTCGACCGCCTTGCACACACCAGAGAGGATCTTGGCGACCGCGAGCGGCTCGACGATGCCGTCGACCTTCACATGGATACCGCGGTCGGCCCCCATGGCGAGGCCGGTGCGCAGCGTCTCGGCCGCCTGCTGCGGGCCGACGGTCACGACGATCACTTCCGTGGCCTTGCCGGCCTCCTTCTGCCGCAGCGCCTCCTCGACCGCGATCTCGTCGAACGGGTTCATGGCCATCTTGACGTTGGCGAGGTCGACACCGGTGCCGTCGGGCTTGACGCGGATCTTGACGTTGTAATCGACCACGCGCTTGACGGGGACGAGGATCTTCATCGGCAGCGATGTCCGTGGATTAAAGGCGCTATCGGGCTCGGCGCGCAGTCGTAATGGCGCCCTGGAACCAAGTCAACGCGCGAGGAGGCCCCGGACGGGACGCGTCCGCCCGCAAGCATTCGCCGGACTGCGACAACACGTCCGGTGGCTCGCTCCAATCCGGTCGTTTTTGTGGCATAAGCCGGGGAACCTACGCCGCAGCCATCCGTTTCGGCTCACGACGGCGCGCTAGAGCAGCATCGCATCAGATGGAATCGCGTTGCGGTTCCATCGCAATGAAACTGCTCACATTTCAAGATTGGCACAGTTCGGCGACAGCCGAATCACGCCGGGCGTCCACCGAGGGAAACCGATGAATCAGATGATCCGTGAACGCTTTCCTTTGGCGGGATCCGCGCATCCGCGCGGCGCGATCTGGGACGGACGGGGCACGAACATCACGCTTTTTTCGGCCAATGCGACGAAAGTGGAACTCTGCCTGTTCGACGAGCGCGGGATGCGGGAGACTGACCGCATCCCGCTACCGGAATATACCGACCAGGTGTTCCACGGCTATTTTCCTGACGTGCAGCCCGGCCAGCTCTACGGCTTCCGTGTCCACGGCCCCTACGAGCCTGAGAAAGGCCACCGGTTCAACCCGAACAAGCTCCTGATCGACCCCTATGCCCGCGGACATATGGGCGAGCTCACCTGGGACCCGGCCATCTTCGGCTATCAGCTCGAGACCGGCGACGACCTCACCTTCGACGAGCGCGACAGCGCGCCATTCGTGCCGAAATGCATCATCGCCGACCTTCACAAGGCGGGTCATGCACATGCCGGCAACCCACGCACGCCGTGGTCGAACACGGTGTTCTACGAGACCCATGTGCGCGGCTTCACCAAGCTCCATCCCAGGGTGCCGGAGCATCTGCGCGGCACCTATGCGGGGCTCGCGACGCCGGAGATCGTCGACTACATCCGCAAGCTCGGCGTGACGGCGGTCGAGTTGCTGCCCGTCCACACCTTCGTCAACGACAATTTCCTCGTCGAGAAGGGCCTGTCGAACTACTGGGGCTACAACACCATCGGCTTTTTCGCGCCGCATCCACGCTATGCGGCAGACCCGATGAATGCCGTGCAGGAATTCAAGGACATGGTGTCCCGCTTCCACGAGGCGGGGCTCGAAGTGATCCTCGACGTGGTGTTCAACCACACGGCCGAGGGCAACGAGAAGGGGCCGACGCTGTCGTTCAAGGGCATCGACAACGCGTCCTATTACCAGCTCATCCCCGACCAGAAGCGTTTTTACATCAACGATACCGGTACCGGGAACACCTTCAACCTGCATCATCCCCGCGTCATGCAGATGGTGCTCGATTGTCTGCGCTACTGGGTCATGGAGCTCCATGTCGACGGCTTCCGCTTCGACCTCGCCTGCACCTTGGCGCGTGGCCCCGCGGGCTTCGACCGCAACAGCGCCTTCCTCCAGATGTGCCTGTTCGACCCGGTCTTGAGCGGCGTCAAGATGATCGCCGAGCCCTGGGATATCGGGCCGGGCGGCTATCAGGTCGGCAATTTCCCCGCCGGCTGGGCGGAGTGGAACGACAAGTTTCGCGACGACGTGCGCGACTTCTGGCGCGGCAAGGCGCCGGTGACGACCATAACCTCCCGCCTCTGCGCCTCGGAGGACACGTTCAACCATGAAGGCCGGCGTCCATGGAGCTGCGTCAACTTCATCACCGCCCATGACGGTTTCACGTTGAAGGACCTCGTCACCTACAACGACAAGCATAACGGGGCCAACGGCGAGGACAACCGCGACGGCAGCAGCGATAACCGCTCTTGGAACTGCGGCGTCGAGGGCGAAACGGACAAGCAGAACATCAAGAGCCTGCGCGGCAAGCAGATGCGCAACCTGATGGCGACGCTGTTGCTCGCGCAAGGCACGCCGATGATCGTCGCCGGCGACGAATTCGCCCGCACCCAGGGCGGTAACAACAACGCCTATTGCCAGGACAACGGGACCGGCTGGGTCAACTGGGATATGACGGACCAGGGCAAGCGGCTGTTGTCCTTTACCCAGCGGCTGGCCGCCTTGCGTCAGACGCATCCCGTCTTGCGCCGCAACCGCTTTTATACCGGCCGCTTCGACGAGGTGCACGGCGTCAAGGACGTCACCTGGATCAAGTCGGATGGGCTTGAGGCGGAGGCGCCGGACTGGACCGACCACGCCATGCATTGCATCGGCATGCTGATGGACGGCCGCGCCCAGGTGAATTCGGTGCCGCAGGACGGCGACCATGCCACCTTGATGCTGGTCGTCAACGCGGCGCGCGACGCCATCGCTTTCACCATGCCCGAATGCGCCGATGGCACCAGCTGGACGCGATTGATCGACACCGCCGATCCGCATCGCCCGGAGAAGGACTTCGCCGTCGGTGACATGTGCCCGATTCCCTCGCGCGCCCTCGTGCTGCTGCGGCTCAACACCGCCCATGCCGCACCCGTCCCGGACATCGATGCGCCGGACATGGACAAGGAGTGAGCCGCATTGGCGGAGGGGATGACGGCGCGCGCTCGCGCCGCCATCCGATGCCGTATGGCGCAGAGTGGTCGCCGGAGACGGGGACGCGGTTCCGCCTCTGGGCACCGGCTCATTCGCAAATCGGCCTCGTTATCGAGGGCGAGGCGCCGCGAGCCATGCGCGCGCTGGACGAAGGCTGGCATGAGCTGACCCTGCCCGAGGCCGGCCCGGGGACGCTCTACCGCTTTCGTCTGCCAGACGGGCTCGAGGTGCCGGACCCCGCCTCGCGCTTCCAGCCCATGGATGTGCATGGGCCGAGCCAGGTGATCGACCCCACGGCCTACCAGTGGCAGGATGCGTCCTGGCAAGGGCGACCCTGGCACGAGGCCGTGGTCTATGAGCTCCACCTTGGCGCCTTCACGCCCGAAGGCACCTTCCGGGCCGCCATCGCCAAGCTCGACCATCTGGTCTCGCTCGGCATCAACACGATAGAGATCATGCCGGTCGCCGATTTTCCCGGCCGCCGCAACTGGGGCTACGACGGCGTCCTCCTCTACGCGCCGGATGCAAGCTACGGCCGGCCGGAGGATTTCAAGGCGCTGGTCGACGCCGCCCATGCGCGCGGCCTCTCGGTGCTGCTCGACGTCGTCTACAACCACTTCGGGCCGGACGGGAACTATCTGTCCGCCTATGCGCCGGGCTTCTTCACCGTGCGGCATCACACGCCCTGGGGCGCAGCCATCGACTACGACGGACCGCAGAGCCGCCCGGTGCGCGATTTCGCCATCCACAACGCGCTCTACTGGATCGAGGAATTCAACCTCGACGGGCTGCGGCTCGATGCCGTCCACGCCATCATCGACGACAGCGGCCTTCATCTGCTGCGCGAGATCGCCGAGCGGGTGCGCGCGGCGGCGATCCGTCCCGTCCATCTGGTCCTCGAGAACGAGGACAACGGCGCGGCGCTGCTGCGGCGCAACCCTGACGGCGAGCCCGAGGCCTATACGGCGCAATGGAACGATGACGTCCACCACGTGCTCCATGTCGCCGCCTCGGGCGAGAACAAAGGCTATTACGTCGCCTACACGGGCGACACGGAAAAACTCGGCCGTGCCCTGGCGGAAGGCTTCGCCTTCCAGGGCGAGAGGATGGACTATCGCGGCAGCGCGCGCGGCGAGGCGAGCGCCTTCCTGCCGCCGCAGGCCTTCGTCGCCTTCCTGCAGAACCACGACCAGATCGGCAACCGCGCCTTCGGCGACCGTATCACCGCCTTCGCACCACCTGAGGCCGTGCGTGCCGTCTCGGCCGTCTATCTGCTGCTGCCGCAGGTGCCCATGCTGTTCATGGGCGAGGAATGGGGCACGCGCCAGCCGTTCCCGTTCTTCTGCGATTTCTCGGGCGATCTTGCGGACGCTGTGCGCAAGGGACGGCGCGAGGAGTTCAAGCGCTTTCCGGAGTTCCGGGACGCGGCGATGCGCGAGCGCATCCCCGATCCGTTGGCCGAGAGCACGTTCGTCTCGGCCAAGCTCGATTGGGACAAGGTAGAGACGGGACGGCATTGCCAGACGCTCGACTGGTTCAAGCGGATCCTCGCCGTTCGCCGGACCCGTGTCGTGCCGCTCGCGGCCGGGATGGCGGGCCACGCGGGGCGTTATGCGGTCGTCGGCGAGAGCGCCGTCGAGGTCTATTGGACAGCCCGGCGGGGCGAGCTCGTCCTGCAGGCCAATCTCAAGCCGGAGCCGCAGGGTGATTTCGCGGCTTCGGCCGATGACATGATATGGCAGGAGGGTGAAGCGGACGGCGCCACGCTCGGCCCTTGGGCGGTCCGCTGGTCGGTTTCGTCCTTCTCCCGTGAAACGGGAGAAGGTGTCACCGCGAAGTGGTGACGGATGAGGGCAATCCTATAGCCGGTCTTTCCCCTCATCCGGTCTGCCTCCGGCAGGCCACCTTCTCCCGCTCGCGGGAGAAGGGATACTGCGCTCAATCAAGGATCAAACTCGTGACGCCGCGCGCCACCTACCGGCTCCAGTTCACGCCGGACTTCGGCTTCGACGCCGCCGCCAAGCTCGCGCCCTATCTGGCCAAGCTCGGCGTCAGCCACCTCTATGCCTCGCCCTATTTCAAGGCGCGGTCGGGCAGCACGCACGGCTACGACATCGTCGACCACAACGAGCTTAACCCCGAGCTCGGCGACGCGGCCGCTTTCGCCCGTATGAACACGGCGCTCGCGCGCAACGGCCTCAAGCAGATCCTCGACTTCGTGCCGAACCACGTCGGGGTCGGGGGCGCCGACAACCCCTTCTGGCTCGACGTTCTCGAATGGGGACGCGACTCGGCCTACGCCGGCTGGTTCGACATCGACTGGGACAACGACAAGACCTATCTGCGCGAGAAGCTGCTGGTGCCTTTCCTCGGTGGCCAGTACGGCGCCGAACTCGTCGCCGGCACCCTCGCCCTCAAATTCGACGCCGCGGCGGGGAGCTTCGCGGTCTGGGCCTATGACAGCCACAAGTTGCCGGTCTCGCCGAACCATTATGCCGAGATCCTCGGCGCGGACCATCCGGTGCTGGAGCGGCTCGGCGACGCCTTCGCCCATATGGCGTCCTGGCGGCCGCAGGTGCCGGACCGCGCCGCGGCGCTCAAGGCGGAACTCACCTCAGCCGTACGCTCGGATGCCGGAGTGGCCGAAGCCGTGGCCGTGGCCGTCGCGCGCTTCGCCGGCACCGCGGGCGAGGCGCCGAGCTGGGAGCCGCTGAATCGGCTGATTCGCGCGCAGCACTGGCGCGCCGCCCATTTCAAGGTGGCTGCCGACGACATCAACTATCGCCGCTTCTTCAACATCAACGATCTCGCCGGCCTGCGCATGGAGATCCCGGCCGTCTTCGATCACGCGCACCGGCTGGTCTTCTCGCTCATGCGCGAGGGCATCGTCGACGGCCTGCGCATCGATCATGTCGACGGGCTCTTCGATCCCAAGGCCTATCTCGACCGGCTGCGCGAGGCGGCGCCACACGCCGACGGACGCGACTGGTACCTCGTCGTCGAAAAGATCCTTGCTGAGGGCGAGGCCCTGCGTTTCGACTGGCCGGTGCAGGGCACGACAGGCTACGAGGTGACGAACCTCCTGCTCGGCCTGATGGTCGACCCGGCCGCCGAGGCGAGCCTCACCCGCACCTACGAGGCTTTCATCGGGGCCCGGCCGGACTACGCCCGGATCTTGCGCTCGTGCAAAAAGCGCATCATGGACAACGAGATGGCGAGCGAGCTCGACCGCCTCGCCCGCAGCGTGGCGCGCATCGCCCGGCAGGTGCCGGCGAGCGAGGATTTCACCCGCGGCGTCCTGCGCCGCGCCTTGCGCGAGATCGTCGCCTGTTTCGGTGTCTACCGCACCTATGTGGACGGCGAGGCTGCGCCGACGGACGAGGACCGCGAGGAGCTGCGCCGCGCGATCGAGGCGGCGCGGCCGAACGAGCGCGCCATCGACGCCAGCGTCTACGATTTTCTGAGCGAAGCGCTGACCGGCGACGTCGCCCGGCCGGGAAGCGGCTACAGCCGCATGGCGGTGCTGCGCTTCGCCATGAAGGCGCAGCAATATAGCGGGCCGGTAATGGCCAAGGGCCTCGAGGATACCGCCTTCTATCGCTACAACCGCTTCATCGCCTTGAACGAGGTCGGCGGCCATCCGGACCGTTTCGGCGTCGATCTCGACGCCTTCCACGCGGCCAACCGGAAGCGCGCCGCACATTGGCCGGCCGCCATGCTCGCCACCTCGACCCACGATACCAAGCGCGGCGAGGACGTGCGCGCCCGGCTGGCGGTGCTGTCGGAATTCCCGGCGAAATGGCACGAGGCGGTCTTCGCCTGGAGCCGCATGTTGCGCGCCGGGACGGCAGCCGGCGCGCCCGACCCCAACGATGAATATGCCCTGCTGCAATGGCTCCTCGGCACCTGGCCGCTGGAGCTCATCGAGAGCGACGATCCCGAGATCCTGAAGGTCTATGCCGAGCGCCTCAAGGGCACCTTGACCAAGGCCATGCGCGAGGCCAAGGTCCATACCACCTGGGCCATGCCGGACGAGGCCTACGAGAGCGGCACGCTGGCCTTTGTCGACGCAGCCCTGACCGGGCCGCGATCGAAAGCCTTCCTGGAGGCCTTCCGGCCCTTCGCGAGAAAGATCGCGCGGCTCGGGGTGCGCAACGGCATCGTGCAGACCGTGCTCAAGCTCACCCTGCCCGGCGTGCCGGACTTTTACCAGGGAACGGAGCTTTGGGATCTGTCCATGGTCGACCCGGACAACCGCCGCCCGGTTGATTTTTCCTCGCGCGAGCGACTGCTCGACGCCGTCGAGGCTGAACTCGCTGCCGATCGCGCGGCCGCCATGGCGCGGTTTATGAAAGACTGGCCCGACGGCCGGGTGAAGCTGGCAACCGCGGCGACGCTGCTTGCGTTCCGCCGCGACCACGCGGCACTCTTCGCCGAGGGCGATTACGAGCCTGTTGCGGCGGACGGTCCCGATGCCGACCGGATCTGCGCTTTCACCCGTCGACACGGCGACGCCAGGATGGTCGTGGCCGTGGCCCGTTTCCCCGGCCAATGCGGGGCGAAGAGTTGGGACGACACGACGCTGCCGCTCCACGGGCCCTGGACGGACCTGCTGAGCGGCCGAACCCTGACGGCGCGGGACGGCGCCTTGGACGCGGCGCAAATCTTCGACATCCTGCCGGCGGCGGTGCTCGTCCCTGCGGGAGACAGCACCATCTGATATCGATGGGTTCGCGAAACGATCGACCGGAAACGTATGAGCCATGGAGCGACGCTCATGGAGATTGACGAAGCGAAGATCGACGATGCCGTCCCGGCCCTGCTGTGGCTGACGCTCCACGACTGGAACCGCTGCTGGAAGGGCTTCGATTGGGATGCGCTCGATCGCCTCTAAAAGAGGGGGATGATCGACAAACCCGCCAACAAGGCCAAATCGGTCGTCCTCACCGAGGACGGCCTGCGCCGGTCCGAGGAGCTGTTCAAGTCCCTCTTCGTCAGGACATCTTGAACGACCAGAACCTGGCCTTACCGGTTCTTTCCCGGCACCCAGAGCACGTCGCCCCCGCCGAGATGATTGCAATAGCGCGAGGCGACGAAGAGAAAATCCGACAGGCGGTTGACATAGGCGAGGGCCGCGTCGCCGACCTCCTCGCCAGGCTCGGTCTTGAGCGCGACCATATGGCGTTCGGCGCGGCGGCAGACCGTGCGGGCGAGATGCAGCGCCGCCGCGGTCGGCGTGCCGCCCGGCAGCACGAAGCTGCGCAGCGGCTGCAGGACACCATTGAGCTGATCGATCTCGCGCTCCAGCCGCTCGACTTGGGGCGGGACAATGCGCAGCGCCCGGCCCTCCGTCTCGCCAGGCTTGGCCGGCGTGGCGAGGTCCGCGCCGAGGTCGAAGAGGTCGTTTTGGATGCGGCCCAGCATGGCATCCAGATCTAGCGCCTCCCCTCCCGCCGTGAGCCGCACGAGCCCGACCGCCGCATTGGTCTCGTCGACCGTACCATAGGCCTCGATCCGCAGATCGGACTTCCGGCGCCGTTCGCCCGAGCCTAAGGCGGTCATGCCGTCGTCGCCGGTGCGCGTGTAGATGCGGTTGAGAACGACCACGCCTAACCCCTGAAATAGAGGACCACCATCACCACCACGATGGCCAGGAACTGTAACCCGACACGCCAGCGCATCAGCCGCTGCGAGGTATTCGAGCTGCCGCCGCGCATCATGTTGATGAGGCCGGCGAACAACACCAGCACGACGAGGCCGAGCGCAATCCCGATCGCGAGATTTCCGGTGAAATGGGACATGGCGGCCGACCTGACGAGCAAACTTCGCTTATCGGACCGCAGGCCTGACGATGCAAGCTGCGGCGGCGTCGCGGATGGTCGAACTCATGGACGCCCCGCCGCCTTCACTCACGCCGCGCGGCGTTGAGCCCATGAGCGATGCGCTCGATCCTTGCGGCGGCCTCTTCGATCGCCTCGCCCACCGCCTCGGCCGTCGCCGCGGCCCGCGCGTCGAACCCCGCTTGGTCGCCGCGCAGGCGATCGAGCTCCTCCTGCATTCTGGCGATGCGCCGCTCGGCCTCGGTCAATTCGTCGGCCAGCGTGATACCAGCCATGACCGTGATACGGGTGTCACCGATCTCCCCGAAACTGCCGCGCAGCTCGACGATCTTACCGTCGAGCCGCGTCGCGAGCCGTTTCAGGTGGTCCTCTTCGCCGTCGTTACAGGCCATGCGATAGGTGCGGCCGGCGATCGACACATTGACCTGCGCCATGTGTGGCTCCGTCAGCCGGGGCTTGGCGTTTTAGGCGACCGCGCCATCTCGTCGAGGATGTCGCGAACCACGGCGCTCGCCTGCGCAAGCCGCTGGCCGACTTCGCCGTTGGCCTGAGCCAGAGTCCGGCCTCGCGCCAGCGCGCCGTCGAGATCCGCGGCAAGGCGCGCCCTGTCGTCCTGCATGACGGCGAGTTCGTCGTCGAGATTGCCGCGCATCGCGTCGGCCTCGGCGCGCCGGGCCGCGGCGGCCTCGAGATGATCGATGGCCGACCCGAGCCTCCGAACGGCCCGTTGGAGCGGTTCGGGCACCGCCGTAGCCTGCATCGTCACCTGACATCACCCCGCTGCGAACCGTGCCGGCCAGCTACGCTCATGGAACCCTGGCGTCGAACGCCCGCGAGGTCAAATCGCGAGGCGGCTACGGCACCGATGCTCCACCGATTTATCTCAATCGCGGATCCGGCGGGCGACGCAAGGGGTCTTTACAAACCGGCCGACATGGGGGCGGATGGCGACACCGCAGCGCTCGACGTCCTTCGGCCGAAGCCGGGACCCGCTCTGCGATCATCTGCGGGGTGCCCCGCTGTTCCAGGAGGTTTCCAATGACGGTGAAGGTCGCCATCAACGGCTTCGGACGGATCGGCCGCAACATTCTCCGGGCCATCGTCGAATCCGACCGCGAGGACATCGAGGTCGTCGCCATCAACGATCTCGGCCCGGTCGAGACCAATGCCCACCTGCTGCGCTTCGACAGCGTGCACGGCCGCTTTCCCCACAAGGTGACGGTCGAAGGCAACACGATCGACGCCGGGCGCGGGCCGATCAAGGTCACGGCCATCAAGGACCCCGCCACCCTGCCGCATCGCGAGCTCGGCGTCGACGTCGCCCTCGAATGCACCGGCATCTTCACGGCGCGCGACAAGGCCGCGGCGCATCTCAAGGCCGGCGCCAAGCGCGTCCTGGTCTCGGCCCCGGCGGAGGGCGCCGACCTGACGGTCGTGTTCGGCGTCAACCACCAAAAGCTGACGCGCGACCATCTTGTCGTCTCGAACGGCTCCTGCACGACCAATTGCCTGGCGCCCGTCGCCAAGGTGCTGAACGATCTCTTCGGCATCCAGCACGGGTTCATGACGACGATCCACTCCTATACGGGCGACCAGCCGACGCTCGATACGCTGCACAAGGATCTCTACCGCGGCCGCGCTGCCGCGTTGTCCTCGATCCCGACCTCGACCGGCGCCGCCAAGGCCATCGGCCTCGTACTGCCGGAGCTCAACGGCAAGCTCGACGGTTCGGCGATCCGCGTGCCGACGCCCAACGTGTCGCTCGTCGACCTGAAGATCGTGGCCAAGCGGTCGACCAGCAAGGACGAGGTCAACGACGCCGTCCGTCGCGCGGCTTCGGGAGAGCTCAAGGGCGTGCTCGGCTTCACCGACGAGCCGAACGTGTCGTCGGACTTCAACCACGATCCGCATTCCTCGATCTTCCATACCGATCAGACCAAGGTCATCGACGGCGTCTTCGTGCGTGTCATGTCCTGGTACGACAACGAGTGGGGTTTTTCGAACCGCATGGCCGACACGGCGGTCGCGATGGCCAAGCTGATCTGACGTGGCGATCGCTCGGAGTCTGTGCCGAGGCTTTGGAGTAGACATCACGGAAACCGCGTGCGTGCGGTCTCTCGAGCTCTCCCGCTCAGCGTGAGACATG
This sequence comes from Lichenihabitans sp., assembly GCA_965277115.1. Classification (GTDB taxonomy): domain Bacteria; phylum Pseudomonadota; class Alphaproteobacteria; order Rhizobiales; family Beijerinckiaceae; genus Lichenihabitans. The sequence continues at coordinate 903,421 of CBDIBY010000011.1, forward strand.
GAGAACACCGATGGAAGCGTCGACCGATGATCGTATGGTCGACCTTGAGGTCAAGGTTGACCGGATCGAAGCCATTCTGACGCGGTTCGAGCCGATGATAACCGAGCTTGCATTCACGACCGCCAAAGCGGCCGAACTGCAGAAACTTCAGATAGAGTTCGCGGAAGTCAAAGGTCGCATTTCATCGCTCCCGACCTGGTGGATGCTGATGGTCACCGTGCTTAGCACCTGGACGGTGGGGGCGGGCATCGTGTTCACTCTCGTCAAGGCATCACATTCATGACCGATTTCCGCACGCTCGACGACATGCCCTTCGCGGGCAAGCGGGTGCTGGTGCGCGTCGACCTCAACGTGCCGACCGAGAACGGCCGCGTGACGGACATGACCCGCATCGACCGCATCCTGCCGACCATTCGGGAGATCGCCGGCAAGGGCGGCAAGGTCATCCTGCTGGCCCATTTCGGCCGGCCCAAGGGCGGCCCGGACGAGAAGAATTCGCTGCGTCCGGTCGCGGCGGCGCTCTCCGAGCGCCTCGGCCGGCCGGTGGACTTCCTGCCGCACACGATCGGCGACCGCGCCGAGCAGGCCTGTGCGGCGCTGGCGGACGGCGCCGTCCTGGTTCTCGAGAACACTCGCTTCCACCCCGGCGAGGAGAAGAACGACCCCGGCTTCGTCGATGCTGTCGCCATGCTCGGCGATATCTATGTCAACGATGCCTTCTCGGCGGCACACCGCGCCCATGCCTCAACCGAGGGCGTGGCCCGCAAGCTCCCGGCGCTCGCCGGACGCACCATGCAGGCCGAGCTTGCGGCGCTTGCCCGCGCGCTGGAACTGCCCGAGCGGCCGGTGGTGGCCATCGTCGGCGGCGCCAAGGTCTCGACCAAGCTCGACCTCCTCGGCAACCTCGTAAAACGCGTCGACACGCTCGTCATCGGCGGCGGCATGGCCAACACCTTCCTCGCCGCGCAGGGTAAGGCGGTGGGAAAATCGCTCTGCGAGCATGACCTCCTCGATACCGCCCGCAAGGTCATGGCCGAGGCCGGGACCTGCGAGATCGTGCTCCCGGTCGACGTCGTCGTCGCCTCCGAGTTCAAGGCGCATGCAGCGTCGCGTGCGGTGGGCGTCGATGAGGTCGGCCCCGACGACATGATCCTCGATATCGGGCCGCGTTCGATCGAAAAGGTCGGCGCCATCCTGAAACAGGCGAAGACCCTCGTCTGGAACGGTCCCTTCGGCGCTTTCGAGCTAAAGCCCTTCGATGCCGGCACGATGGCGGCGGCCAAGGCCGCGGCCGCCTTGACCAAGGCCGGCAAGCTTGTGTCGGTGGCGGGCGGCGGCGACACGGTGGCGGCGCTGAACGCGGCCGGCGTCGCCGACGACATGACCTATATGTCGACAGCCGGCGGCGCCTTCCTCGAATGGCTGGAAGGCAAGGTGCTGCCAGGGGTCGAGGCGCTGCGCAGACGATAAGGTCCGCGGCGCGTCTGGTTGAAATTGTGGGTGCAGGAGCGCATCTTCCGACCTTGAAAGAGGCGATCATGTCCGGTACCGACGGCTTTAAAGCACAATCCGCGGACGGCGTGGATGATCTCGAGAGACTGACCGAAAGGTTGAACGCGTCCATCGACGAGCTTGCGGTACGCGGCCGTGTCTCTGCCGAGGATCTAAAGCGCTCGATTGATGCCCTTCGGGCTCGGAAACTCCTCGAAGCGAAAACGCGCGACACGAAAGCTACCAGCATCGGCCGCTGATGGAGCGACCGACCAATCTCACGCCGGCCGCGGAGCGGGATCTCCTGTGGATTCTGGAGGATGCGTTCGACCGATTTGGGGAACGACAAATGGATCGCGCAGAGGCCCGGCTGCTTTCTCGATGCGCGTCGATCCAGCGCGGACATACCGTGGGGCACAGAATCACTTCGATCTCGACGAAGAGGCCACTTCTTTTCCATTAAGAAAAGCCTTGGATGATTGCCTTCGACGCGGAGACGCGAGACGTCATCAACATCCTTCATGGTTGGTGCGACATCGCCTATCTGCTCGGTTGAGCCTTGGCGACCTTCCTTCCGACAGAACGGGACGCGGAGACTTTTGGTAGACGGGAGCAGAACCTAAAGATCAAAGCGGACCTCGCCAGAACGATCGAGCCGCCGCTACAATCGCCTATGACCGACCCGAAGCCTCTCCCCACCACCGAACGACGCGCCCGCACCGATCATGCCAGGCTCGCGGCCGAGGTAGCGGCCCACAACCTCGCCTACTATCGCGACGACGCCCCGACGATCTCGGACACCGACTACGACGCCCTGCGCCGACGCCTCGTCGCGCTGGAGGAGGCGTTTCCGGCGCTGGCGACGCCCGACAGCCCCGCCGCCACGGTGGGGGCGCCGCCATCCCAAAAATTCAAGTCCGTCCGGCACAAGGTGCCGATGCTCTCGCTCGGCAATATATTCGCCGACGCGGAGGTCGGCGAGTTCGTCGGGCGCGTGCGTCGCTTTCTGGGGCTCGGGGCGGAGGTTCCGCTCGCCGTCACGGCGGAGCCCAAGATCGACGGCCTCTCCTGCGCGCTGCGCTACGAGGGCGGCCGCCTCGTCTTGGCCCTGACCCGTGGCGATGGCTTCGAGGGCGAGGACGTCACCGCCAACGTGCGTACCATCGAGGATGTACTCGAGACGCTCGCCGGCGACCCGCCCGAGATCTGCGAGGTGCGCGGCGAGATCTTCATGTTCAGGCAGGATTTCGCGGCGCTGAACGCCCGCCAGGCGGAAGCAGGACTGCCGACCTTCGCCAATCCGCGCAACTTCGCCGCCGGCTCGCTGCGCCAGCTCGACCCGGCGATCACGGCGAGCCGCCCCTTGCGCTTTTTCGCCTATGCCTGGGGCGAGATGAGCGCCATGCCGGCCACGACCCAGAGCGGCATGATCGAGGCCTTTCGGCGCTACGGTTTCAAAACCAATCCGCTGACCGTGACGGGCACCTCGGCCGAGGCACTTCTGGCCCATTACCGCGAGATCGAGGCGCAGCGCGCATCCCTGCCCTATGACATCGACGGCGTCGTCTACAAGGTCGACGACCTCCGCCTGCAGGCCCGGCTCGGCTTCGTGTCGCGTGCGCCGCGCTGGGCGGTGGCGCACAAGTTCCCGGCCGAGCGCGCCACGACGAGGTTGCTCGCCATCGACATCCAGGTCGGCCGCACCGGTGCCTTGACGCCGGTCGCGCGGCTCCAGCCGGTGACGGTCGGCGGGGTCGTCGTCGAACATGCGACGCTGCACAACGAGGACGAGATCGCCCGCAAGGACGTGCGGATCGGCGATACGGTGACGGTGCAGCGGGCCGGCGACGTCATCCCGCAGATCCTCGGACCGGTCCTCGAAGCCCGGCCGCCCGAGGCGGCGCCCTACCGCTTTCCGGAGACATGTCCGGCCTGCGGTTCGGCTGCCCTGCGCGAGACCGACCCGAAGACCGGCAAGGCGGATGTGGTGCGCCGCTGCACCGGCGGCCTCGTCTGCCCGGCCCAGGCGGTCGAGCGGCTCAAGCATTTCTCCTCGCGCAACGCCTTCGACATCGAGGGGCTTGGCGACCGGCAGATCGAGATGTTCCACGGAGAGGGCCTCATCAAGACCCCGGCCGACATCTTCACGCTCGAAGCCCGCGACGCGGCGAGCCTCGCCAAGCTCGCCAATCGCGACGGCTATGGCGCGACCTCCGTGCGCAATCTCTTTGCCGCCATCGCGGGGCGCCGCCGCCTGCCGCTCAACCGCTTTGTCTACGCGCTCGGCATCAGGCATGTCGGCGAGACCAATGCGCGCCGGCTGGCGCGCCATTTCGGCACGATCGACGCCTTGCGCGAGGTGGCCCGCCAGGCGCTCGATCCGGCCTCGGAGGCGCGCGCCGAGCTGCGTGCCATCGACGGCCTCGGCGACGTCGTGGCGGAGGCGGTCGGCGACTTCTTCGCCGAAGCCCACAACGAGGAGGTGCTCGATAAGCTCCTGGCGGAAGTCACCGTCGAGCCCATGGAGGCCGTCGCCTCGTCGAGCCCGATCTCGGGCAAGACGGTCGTCTTCACCGGTTCGCTCGAGAAGATGACGCGCGAGGAAGCCAAGGCGCGGGCCGAGACGCTCGGCGCCAAGGTCGCCGGTTCGGTGTCGAAGAAGACGACGCTCGTCGTAGCAGGCCCCGGTGCCGGCTCGAAACGCACCAAAGCGGAAGAGCTCGGCCTCGAGGTCATTTCGGAAGACGACTGGCTGGCGCTGATCGGCGCCGCCTGAGCGAAGCCGAGCGTAGGCGGGCCGAACGGCTTGGACATCTCAGGAAAGACTGACGGCGGAATATCCCACGGCGCCACCATCGCTACCGTTTCGCCGATGTTCGAGAATTCGTTGCTTATTCTCGCGTTTCGGCGCTCGACGTCCCTGCGGCGGGAACGTCACCGCCATGAGAGCGCTGGCGAAACTAGGATCGGAGGTCGAAGGGCGCCAGCATGCATGACGGCCCGCTACCGGGCCGCCCTGACCACCTCTCTGAGCGCGTCGTTGATGCGGTCCTGCCAACCGGGGCCACCGTCTTGGAAATGATCCAGGATGTCCCGATCTATCCGTAAGGATACGACCTCCCTGGAATTCGGAATGGCGGACGACTTGGGGACAACCGCAGCCACCGGCGCCGGCGGCTTCTTGAAAACCGCCTCGGCATCCGCGTGCGGATCTCTCGGGCGACGTGGCCTATCAATTGACATCGGTTATTTCCAGCGCTGATCCGTCACACCCATCACACATCTGCGGCGTCCTGAATACGCCTTGCGAATCAACGCGCGTCACGCATGTGCAATCTTGGAAAGGGCACGCTTAAACTTCGCCGCCATTCGCGCTCGACAAAGCGTTTCAGTCGTGTGGAGATATAAAATGGTGGAGGAGGTAGGACTCGAACCTACGAAGGCGTAGCCAGCGGATTTACAGTCCGCCCCCTTTGCCACTCGGGACACTCCTCCGAGCCCTGGTCGATCGGCAGGCCAAAACCCTCCGTCGAAAAAGGTCCGCGCTTATGGGAGGAGGTTGGCCGGCCTGTCAACCCCGAACTCCCCCGAAGGCCTGGTCGGCGAACTCCGTGCCAAGGTGCCGCAACGCCTCGCAAAACCGCGTGCGAGGCGACCACGGCGCGGGCGGCGGCACCGGAGCCTTGCGGCGTCGCGCGCCGACAAGCGTGCGGCGCACGTGGCCTACCGTGACGGGCTTGCTCCTCTAAGGTGCCTGGACCTTTCACGGGGATGGCCGCGCCGGGGCATGCGCCGTCGACAGATCCGGAGGCCGGAATGAGCGAAGCCGCAACAGTCACAGAAGGCCGGCGCGGTCGCGAGGCGCGACGGACATCGCGCCTGCAGCGCTCCGCCGCCTCCATCCCCTATATCAAGCGCAACATCCCGGTCACCGAACTGCTCTCGACCGAGGGGCTCGAGATCATCGAGGCCAATGCCGAGACGCTGCTCAACGACGTCGGCATCGAGTTCCGCGGCCACGAACGGGCGCGCAAGCTGCTCAAGGAGGCCGGCTGCGACGTTCAGGGCGACCGCGTCCATTTCCCGCGCGGCCTCGCCCGCAAGCTGATCTCGACGGCGCCGCAGGACTTCACGCAGCATGCGCGCAACCCGGCCCGCTCCGTTCACATCGGCGGCACCGACCTCGTCTTCGCTCCGGTCTACGGCTCGCCCTTCGTGCATGATCTCGACCAGGGCCGCCGCTACGGCACGATCGAGGACTTCCGCAATTTTGTGAAACTGACCTATGCGAGCCCCTACATGCACCACTCGGGCGGCACGGTCTGCGAACCGGTCGACCTACCGGTCAATAAGCGCCACCTGGAGATGAATTATTCGCATATGCGCTGGTCCGACAAGCCCTACATGGGATCCGTGACGCATCCCGATCGGGCACTCGATACGGTGAAGATGAGCGCCATCCTGTTCGGTGAGGATTTCGTCCAGAACAACACGGTCATCACCAGCCTGATCAACGCCAACTCGCCGCTCGTCTGGGACGATGCGATGCTCGGCGCCGCGGAGGTCTATGCGGCCAACAATCAGGCCGTCATCATGACGCCCTTCATCCTGTCGGGGGCGATGAGCCCCGTGACGGTGGCCGGCACGCTGACCCAGGTGTTGGCCGAGGTGCTGGCCGGCGTATCGTTCACGCAGCTCGTGCGCCCCGGCGCGCCGGCGATCTTCGGCACCTTCGTGTCGACGCTCTCGATGCAATCGGGCGCACCGACCTTCGGCACGCCCGAGGCGACGCTCGCCATCTATGGCGCCGCGGCGCTGGCACGGCGCGCCAAACTGCCATTCCGCACCGGCGGCTCGCTCTGCGCCTCGAAACTCCCGGACGCCCAGGCGGCCTACGAATCCGCCAATACGCTGCTGCCCACCGTGCAGGCAGGCACCAATTTCGTGCTGCACGCGGCGGGCTGGATGGAGGGCGGCCTCGCCTCGTCCTACGAGAAGTTCATGCTCGATTGCGATCAGCTCGGCGCCATGCATGTGCTCGCCAAAGGCTACGACCTCAGCCACAACGGCCAGGCCTTCGAGGCCTTCCACGAAGTGGCGCCCGGCGGCCATTATCTCGGCTGCGCCCATACCCAGGCCAATTTCGAGAATGCCTTCTACCGGTTCTCGACCGCCGACAACAATTCGGTCGAGCAATGGGAGGCCGAAGGCCGCAAGGACGCTGCGCAACGCGCCAACGGGGCCTGGAAGAAGGCCTTGGCCGAATACCAGCCGCCGCCGATCGACCCAGGAATCGACGAGGCCCTGCGCGAGTTCATCGAGAAGAAGAAAGCCTCGATGCCCGATACCACGCATTGAGCTCTTGACGGAGCCGGCGGCGGGGATGGTTTCGGACGGCTCAGCGCAGGGCCGTCGCCCTGACCCACCAATCCGGATGACGGGCCAGGATGGCGGCCGTCGCCCGCCGGGCCGTCCCGCGCTCGCCGTAAAGGCCGAAGCAGGTACTGCCGGAGCCGGACATCCGCGCGATCCGGTAGCCGGTCGTCGAGCGGATCGCCGCCAGCACATCGGCAATCACCGGCGCCAATAGCGCCGCGGCATTTTCCATATCGTTGCGCCCCCGACCGATCGCCTCGAAGAAGGCCTCAGGGTCGAGACCGTCATGGACGAGCGGATGCGCACCCGCGTCGGGATTCTCGCCCGGCTTCAGTCCCATCCGCCCGAACACCGCCCCCGTATCGAGATGGAGCCCGGGATTGACCAGGACGGCGAAGAGCGGCCGCGTGGCGTAAGGATCGCCGAGCCGGTCGCCCGTGCCGCGCATCATGCGCGAGCGGGGATGGAGGCAGACCGGCACGTCCGACCCGGTGGAGCGCGCCGCCTCTTGCACGCGGTCGTCGTCGAGCCCGAGGCGGTTGAGCCCGGCCAGCAGCCGAAGTGCACCGGCCGCATCCGACGAGCCGCCGCCGATGCCGGCGCCGACCGGCAGGCGCTTCACGAGCCGGAAGGTACCCGTGCGCAGTCCCGGAACGCGATCCTTCAGGGCACGTGCGGCGCGCAGCACGAGGTTGTCGTCGACATCGCCCGCCGCAACGGCGGTCGGCCCGTCGATAGCGAGCGCCAGCGGGCGTTCCGGATCGAGTTCCAGGATGTCGGCGACACCAGCGAAGGCGACGAGGCTTTCGAGGTCGTGGAACCCGTCGGACCGGCGCCGGATGACATGCAGGGTGAGGTTGATCTTGGCGGGGGCGCGGGTCCTGAGGGCCATGCGGGTTCTTCCCCGAACTCGCCCGGAGCGTCAAGCCGCCCTGCCCGCTTCACCGGGGCAGCCGGGCGAAGCGTCTCCTCCGATGCGTAGCGGTGTCAGAAAGGACAAAATCGTCATCGCGAGCATAGCGAAGCGATCCAGACCGGCGCGAGGGCTAGTGGATTGCTTCGCTACGCTCGCAACGATGACGTCCGAGGCATGATCGACCCGCATTTTCCTGCCGCAAATCGTTCACCCGACCGCCCGCCCCGGCTCACCGCAAAATATTGTCGGGGTTCTGGCGTTCGAGTTCCTCACCGTAGCGCCTGAGCGCATGCGCCTCGGTCAACAGGCCGACGATGCGCCGCGTCGCCTCGTGGTCCACGACGATCAGCGCGTCGGCCTCGTTCTTCTCGAAGAGGTCGAGCGCCTCGCGGACCGACATCCACGGCAGCAGCATCCGGTCCTTCTGGCGGGCGATGGTCGCGAGTTCGGCGCCTCCCTCCTCCGGCGGCGCCATATGGAGGTCGTCGAGCGACACCAGGCCGGCGTAGCGCTCCTTGTCGTCGACGGCCGCAATCTGCTTCAGGGCGCCGAGCGGGAATTTCTGACGCGCCTCGCGCAAGGTCTGGTCGAGCGGCGCCGTGCGCACGTCCGCCCGCATCAGGTTCTTCACCGACAGCTCGCGCATCCAACCGATATCGTGCGGGCCGCGGATCGCTTCGCCGCGCAAATGGAACCGCCAGGTCGCGAAGGAATAGCCGAAGAGTTCGCGCACGATGATCGAGGATACGACGGCGGCGATCAGCGCCGCCACCGTGATGCTGAAATTGCCGGTCGTCTCCAAAGCGAGCGCGGTCATGGTGATCGGCGCACCGATGACCCCGGTGCCGAGCGCCGCCATGCCGGTCAGGGCGGCGAGATCGGGATCGAAGGCGATGTCCGGATTGATCAGGAAGCCGAGGTCCGCATAGAGCCGGCCGATCAGGGCACCGATCAGCAGCGAGGCGTAAAAGAGGCCGCCGCGAAATCCCGAGCCGAGCGACACCGCCGACGCCGCCCCCTTGAGAACGATGATCGAGATCAGGGCGAAGGGGCTCAGCGAGGCGACGAGATCGACCACCATGGCGCCGTGGCCGGAGCCCATCACCTGCGGCGATACGAGACCCATGCAGCCGATCAGCAGGCCGCCGATCACCGTGCGCCATGGCACCGGGACGCGCAGCCGCTTGAACGTGGTTTCGCTGCCCGCCACCGCCAGCATCAGGACGATGCCGGCGAGGCCGCAGATCACGCCGATCGCCAGGATATGCGCTACGTCGGCAACGCCGACGACGCTGAGCGAGCCCGGCTTCACCAGAAAGGTCGATTCCTCGAAGTTGCGCGCGACGAGGCTCGCCGTGAGCGCGCTCGTCGCGACCGGCGCCAGGGCGCCGACCGTATAGGTGCCGAGCACCACCTCGAAGCCGTAGAAGGCGCCGGCGAGCGGCGCCCCGAAGGCCGCCGCGATGGCGCCCCCCGCCCCGCAGGCGACGAGCAGCCGGAGATCGGCGCGCCGCGCCGCGAGCGAGAGCCCAAGCCGCGAGGCGACCGCCGCGGAAATCTGTGCATAACCGGCCTCGAGCCCGACCGATGCGCCGAAGCCGCAGGAGGCGATGGTCTGAAGCGTGAGAAGCAGGCTTCCCTTCAGCGACAGCCGGCCGCCGAAGAGCGCATTGGCCTCGATGACATCGGCCAGCCGGCCGGAAAAGCGGCGGGCGTAACTGGCCAGGAGGGCCAGGACGATGCCGCCGATGACGGGCACCGCCAGGATGCGCCAGAAAGCGACGTTTTCGGCGGCGCTGAGCCGCTGTTCGGCCGCGAGGCCGAAGAACAGCGCGTGCATCCCCTGCACGATCCGCCCCATGAGAGCCACGAGGCCGCCGCTGATGATGCCGATGACGAAAGCTGCGATGACGAGCCCGATGCCGCGCGCCCGTACAAAGGCCCGCACCCAGAACGGAAGGAGCTTGCTGGCGTTCTGCTGCTCGACACTCGACACGATGGTTCCGTCCCGGAAACGCCCGATCGCGATGCGACCTCGGCCGTCCGCATGATGTCAGGGGGGGATCTGCCATTCCGCCGCGGCGGAATGGACCAGGTTTGGACGGAGCAGCACGGTCTGGCCCTCGCGCGCCACGAAGGACCCCGGCAGAGCGGCGGCGAGGTCGTGCTCGATGGCAGCCAGGACCGCGTCGTCGTGACGCTTGTGGTGATGGAAGGCGGCAAGGGCGCGCGCCTTCGCGGCCCGGCAGAGGGCGACGCCGGCCTGCCAGGTCGAGTGACCCCAGCCCTTGTGCTGCGCGAATTGCTGTTCGGTGAACATGGCATCGTAGATGACGAGGTCGGCACCTTCGCAGAAGCGGACCACATGCGCCTCCGGCCCGCTTTCGAGATGCTCGATGTCCGTCACGTAGCACAGGCGGCGGCCGCGGAAATCGAAGCGATAGCCGGTGGCGCCCCCGGGATGGCGCAGCGGACAGGTCGCGATCCGGATCCCGTCCTCGAAGTCGAGGGTCTCGCCGGCCTCGAAGCCGACGTGGCAGAAGGTCGCCGGGAGGTCGTCGAGCGAGACGGGGAAGAGCGGCGGCGAGAACAGCGTGTCGAGTGCCGCCTTGGCGGTGCGACCGCCGAGATTGCCGCAGTGGATATTGACCGAACACCGCCCCGTCAAGATCGGGCTGAAAAAGGGCAGGCCCGCCACATGGTCGTGATGAAGGTGGCTCAGCAGGAGATCGATCCGGTCGCTGATTTCGCCGCCGAGCACCCGACCGGCGGCCTCGAAACCGCTGCCCGCATCGACCATGAACAGGCGCGTGCCGAGCCTGACCTCCACGCAGCAGGTATTGCCGCCATAGAGCAGCGTGTCGGGACCGGGAACCGGGATGGACCCGCGCGTTCCCCAGAAGCGGACACTCAACCCTTCCGGCTTTGCCTCGATGCGGTCGGAACTCATCGTCGCGCCATAAGCCTCGCCCCGGCTAGGACGGCCGCCGCACGCGCGACCGTGGATGGCATGATCGTCGCGCATGACGCCCACGACCGCAACCCCCTTCCGGCCGATCAGTCCCCAGGTCCGATGAATTCGGCCTTGGGCCTCATCCGCCTGATCGCCCGAAGCTCCGGCCAAAGGTGCCAGATCAGCGCGGCGAGCACGATGAGACCGCCAAGCTCGGCCGCCAGACCCGGATCTTCCCCGAAGACGATCCACACTAGGAATGGCCCGATGATCACGTCGGTGATCCCGATGAGACCCACTTCCGCGGGCGGGATCAGCTTCGCCCCCGCCATGAAAAGCGCCATGGCCAAGCCGATCGTGGTGACGCCGAAGAGGGCCATCATGCCGATCCCGCCGAGGCTCACGGGGTCGGCGGGCGCCAGAACGAAGGCCACCACGGCATTGATCAGCGTCGCGACCGTGAACTGGGCCGGAGTCGAGCCCGGATGGCGCCGTGCCCCTACCAGCGTCGTCGCGAAGGCGACGTTCATCAACAAGGTGAGGCCGATCCCCGCCATGCGGTGCCCGTTGCCGACGCTACCGGCCATCATCACGGCGACGCCACCGAGGGCGGCGAGACTCGCCACCATCATGCGAGCCGATGGCATCTCGCGACCCCAGAGCCAAGCGACCGCCGCCGTCACGAAAGGCAGGGTGGCATAGACCACCATCACATCCGCGACCGTGGTGATCTCGAGGGCGAAGATGAAGAAGGCGCCCGCCGCGGCGATCAGCGGCAAGGTGGCCCATTGCACGCCATCGAAAGCGAAGGCCCGCCAGGCGCCGCGCCCGTCGCGCGCGATCAGCCAGCCGAGGGTGAAAAGGGCACCGAAGACAGCCCGCCAGGCCAGGATGGTCCAGGCATTGTAGTGGAGTGCCCGCGTGAACAGGCCCGCCGTGCTGTAGAGCGCGCCGGCAATGAACACCATCACGATCCCGCGGATCCGCTGGCCGTGCATGGCTGCGCCCTGAATGCCGGGGTTCAGCGCGCGCGGCGCCTCCGTCGCCCCCCGCCCGCACCATCCTCGCCCGCGATCACGACCGGGTCGGGGAATCGGACCGCGTCGCGCAGCTTGGGGAAACGGTCGACCTTGTTGGGGATCGCCATGGCGGCCACGAAATGCTCCTGGAAGCTCGGCTCGATCGCCGTCTCGATCTTCTCGATGCCGCGCACCACGCGCTCGATCTCGGCCCGCATGCCGAAATTGAGGAGGGCGATGCGGGCGCCGGTGCCGGCCGCATTGCCGGCCGAGCCGACCTTGTCGCGGTCGCAATCGGGGATGAGACCCAGCACGGTCGCATAGAGCGGGTCGATATGGCTGCCGAAGGCGCCCGCCAGCGTCACTCGGTCGACCGCCGTGACACCGTAGCGGTCCATCAGGAGCTTGGCGCCGGCATAGAGGGCCGATTTGGCGAGTTGGATGGCGCGGATGTCGGTCTGGTAGATGACGAGCCGTGGCTCGCCCTCGCGCAGCAGATAGGCGAAGGTGCGGCCGACGCTTTCGACGCGCGGCGTCTTCGCCGCGAGGCCGCCGTCGATGACGCCGTCCTCCGAGATGATGCCCGAGAGGAACATCTCGGCCACGATCTCGATGATACCCGAGCCGCAGATGCCGGTGACGCCGGTCGGCCCGACGGCCTCCTCGAAGCCAGGATCGTCCGACCACAGATCACACCCGATCACCTTGTAGCGCGGCTCGAGCGTCTCGCGATCGATACGCACGCGCTCGATGGCGCCGGGTGCCGCACGCTGGCCGCAGGAGATCTGCGCGCCCTCGAAGGCCGGACCTGTCGGCGAAGAGGCGGCGAGCAGCCGTGCCTTGTTGCCGAGCACGATCTCGGCATTGGTGCCGACATCGACGAGCAGCCGCACCTCATCCGACAGATAGGGTCCCTCGGAGAGCACGACGCCGGCCGTATCGGCGCCGACATGGCCCGCGATACAAGGCAGCGTATAGACGATGGCACCTGGCGCGATGTCGAGGCCGAGCGCGCGGGCCGGCGTCTCGTAGGCGCCGTCGATCGTCAGCGCGAAAGGCGCGCCGCCGAGCTCGGTCGGGTCGAGACCGAGGAAAAGGTGGTGCATGATCGGGTTGCCCACCACCGTCATGTCGAGCACGTCGCCGCGCTCCGCACCGGCCTGCACCACGACCTCGCCGACGAGCGTGTCGAGGGCTTCGCGCACGGTCGCGGTGAGGTCCTTGTCGCCGCCGGGGTTCATCATGACGAAGGAGACGCGGCTCATGAGATCCTCGCCGAAGCGGATCTGCGGGTTCATCAGCCCGGCCGAGGCGACGACGTCGCCGGTCTTGAGATCGCAAAGATGCGCCGCGATAGTGGTCGAGCCGATGTCGACGGCGAGGCCGAGCGCCCTGTCCGAATAGCCGGGCCTGACCGAGACTAGGGTGCCGTCGCGCCGGACCGCTGCCGTGACCCGCCAGCCACCCTGTCGCAGCACCTTCTGTAGATCTTGTAAGACATGAAGACCTGCACGGATCTCCTTGAGATCATGCTGTTTTTCGAGAGCGTCGACGAGCCGCCGGAAATCGCTCGCTGGATCGTGCATGTCGGGTTCGGCGACCTCGACATAATACAGTCGGACCGTGGGATCGACGGCGATCGGATGCGCCTCGGCCCGCTTGCGGACGACCTGCTTGTGGACCTGCGAGTCGGGCGGCACGTCGATCACGAGATCGCCCATGATCTTCGCCTGACAGCCGAGCCGGCGGCCGGCCTTGAGCGCCCCACGCTTCTCGACGTACCGCTCCTCGACCGGACCCCAGGGCGTCAGGTGCTCGACCGAAGAGGCGATGGCGTGCTTGGCGAATTCGCCCTCCCCGACCATGACCTGGCAGCGGCCGCAGATGCCACGCCCGCCGCAGACGCTGTCGAGGTCGACCCCGAGCGCGCGGGCAGCCTCAAGCACGGGCGTGTCCTCGGCGAAGGTGCCACGCTTGCCGGAGGGGATGAAGACGACGAAATGCTGGGTCACAGTTGCGTCACGATCTGTTGGGCCGGTGTCTCCTTCTCCCGCGAGGCGGGAGAAGGTGCCTTGAGCGTCAGCGAAAGGCGGATGAGGGAATGCGGAGACCTGTGTCTACCCTCATCCGCCCCGACCGCGTCGGGCCACCTTCTTCCCTAAACGGGAGAAGGCTGAGCGCCTACCCCCTGCGCCGCCGCCCCTCGCGCCGGCCGCCGGCGCCAGTCTCGGCCGCGCCGGGCGCCGCCGGATCTCGATATCTGCGGATCCAGGCGCCGCAATTGCTGTCGTGCCCCATGACGACATTGGCGCCGAGGATCGCCTGAATATCCTCGGCATGGAGCGGATTCATGATGGCCGATGTCATGCCCGCGCCGATCATCATCGGGAGGAAGGCGGCGTTCAGCCCACGGCGATTCGGCAGGCCGAAGGAAAAATTCGAGGCGCCGCAGCTCGTATTGACCTTGAGCTCGCCCTGCAGGCGGCGCAGCAGGTGCATCAGCCGGAAGCCGGCATCGTTGATGGCGCCGACCGGCATGACGAGCGGGTCGACTACGATATCCTCGCGCGGAATGCCGTAGTCGGCGGCGCGCTCGACGATCTTCTTGGCGACCCCATAGCGTACGTCGGGATCTTCCGAGATGCCGGTTTCGTCGTTGGAGATGGCGATGACCGCCGCACCGTACTTCTTGATGAGCGGCAGCACGCGTTCGAGCCGCTCTTCCTCGCCGGTGACCGAATTGACCAGCGGCTTGCCCTTGTAGACCGCGAGCCCCGCCTCCAGAGCCTCGACGATGGACGAGTCGATCGACAGCGGCACGTCGACCGTCTCCTGCACGAGCTTGATGCATTCGGCGAGGATCTTCGGCTCGTCGGCGAGCGGAATGCCGGCATTGATGTCGAGCATCTGGGCACCGGCCTCGACCTGGGCCAGGGCATCGGCGACGACGCGGGAATAATCGCCGCGCGCCATCTCCTCGGCGAGGAGCTTGCGGCCCGTCGGGTTGATACGCTCGCCGATCATGACGAAGCGCCGCTCGAAGCCGATCACGACCTCCTTCTTATGAGAGCTCACCCGCGTCTCGGTCATGCTAGTCCCTTCCCTGGGCCGATCGCGGCCGTCATGGCTTCAAATCGTTCGGTGTCGACCCGTCACCCGCCCTATAGCGCCGATCGAGGGGTCACGCATCCATGGTCTCGACCGAACGGGTCGAGGGGATGCGGTCGCGATGCCAGGGCGTGCGGCCGGCGAGCACGCCCGATTCATGCACGATCTCCGACACATATTCTTCCTGCCGGTAGGCCATGACATGGACGCCGGCGATTCCCTTCATGTCGCGCAACTGCTGGATCAGCTCGACGCAGATGCGCTTGCCCTCACGCTTCTGATTCTCGGCGCCCTCGAGCCGCGCGATGATCGCGTCCGGGATATGGACACCGGCCACATTGGCCCGCATCCAGCGCGCCGTCTTGGCGGAGGCGAGCGGGCCGACGCCGGCCAGGACGAAACAGCGCTTGTCGAGCCCCATGTCGCGCACCTTCGTCATGAAGGCCGCCATCATCGGGATATCGAAGCAATATTGCGTCTGGCAGAATTGCGCGCCGGCGGCGATCTTCTTGGCGAGCCGCACGGGACGGAAGGCATAGGGCGGCGCGAAAGGGTTCTCGGCCGCCCCGATGAAGACCCGTGGCGGCGTCGTGATCTTGCGGCCGGAGAGAAACTTGGCCTCCTCGCGCATCATCCTGATGAGCGCGAGAAGCGAGATAGAATCGAGGTCGAAGACGGGCTTGGCCTGCGGATGGTCGCCGCCCTGCACGCCGTCGCCGGTGAGGCAGAGGATGTTGCCGACCTCGAGCGCCGCGGCGCCGAGTACGTTGCCCTGGATGGCGATGCGGTTGTAGTCGCGGCAGGAGATCTGCAGCACGGGCGAATAGCCGCGCCGGGTCAGGAGCGCGCAGATGGCGACGCTCGACATATGGCAATTGGCGCCCGAGCCGTCGGTCGCATTGATGCCGTCGACCCAGCCCTCGAAGATGGCGGCGCGCTCGTAGACATCCTCGGGATTGGCCGAATCGGGCGGGTTCAGTTCCGCCGTGACGGCGAATTCGCCGCGCCGCAGCACGCGCTCCAGCCGTCCGCGCGAGGAGTGGCCGGGCAGCTCGACGAGCGGCGCGCCGGGGTCGCGGCCGTAATCGTCAGGATGCAGCATGGCGCCGCACCACATCGAGCCAGGACGACCAGCCGGCGCGGCGATGGTCGATGGCAGGCTGGATCTCACCGATCTTGTCGCCATGGACCATGCGGGTCGAGCCCTCGTAGGCCTTCACCCAGACGCATTCCATACTGGGGTGGACTTCGCAATGGCCGTTGGCGCGCACCCCTCCGCACGGCCCGTTGCGCAGGTTCTTCGGGCAATTCATGGGGCAGGACATGCCGGTCGAGGACAGGATGCACTGACCGCACATGCGGCAATCGAACAGCGCGCTCTTGACGAGCTTTTCGGTTGCGGCCACCGGCCCCTCGATCCGCTCGAAGCCGACCCTGGCCATGAGCGGGCGCAAGCCAACCAAGCCTCGTTCGAAGGCGGCATAAAAGCTCTCGAAGAACCGCGAATGCCGGACGCTGAAGCGCCGCATGGCGGGGCGGTCGGCCGGACGGACGGGACCACGGCCGAAAGCATCGGCCGCACGCGTTGGCATCATGGCGCGTCGCCTTCGGATGCCCGGCGTCCCGCCGCGGCAACCAAAACTTTGAGCGCGTCGGGGTTGTATTGGGCTTCGAGCCGCGCGGCGGCGGCCTCCGCCTCGGCCTCGATGTCGTCGCCGACCTTGCTGGGGTCGGAGCGACGCCACTCCTCCAGATAGGCGTCGGTGCCGACCGTGCCGTCGCGCATGGCGACGCGGTCGATGGCCTCGATGAATCGCTTCGACAATTCGCGCTTGGCGCTCTTGCGCCCGGCCTTAACGACGACCTGGGCGGGGATATCGCGCCAGGACAGGATCACGAGGTCGGCCATCAGGCGGCTTCCTCCGTGACTGGCGCCTTGCCAAGGGCCGGCAGCAGAAAATCCGTCAGGCCGCCGAGGCCGGTCAGGCGCATCTCGAAGGCGAGGCCGAGCCGCTTCGCGGCGGCTTCGGCCTGCTTGCGCAGGCCCTCGTCCTCCATCTGCGCCAGATAGACGACGCGCTTGTAATTGCCGAAATACATCTCGAGCAGTTCAGGATGTCGTTCGATCCCCAGCCCCTCCATGACGAGACGGTCGAAATGGCGCGCCAGGTAATCGGTCAGGAAGAACGTTCCGACCTCCTCATCCACGAAGGCGTCGAAGTTCTGCGTGCCCGCGTAGAATTCGTAGCAATGCGCCCCGGCGATGCGCTCGACGCCCTCCTCGGCGAGCACGCGGTCGAGTTCACCCCCGGTGCCGCAGTCGCCGTAGAGGCAGAGAATACGGTCGTAACGGTCACGGTTGGCGCGGATCTTGTCGCGCACCGCCGGGGCGATCTTCTCCGGGCGGTTGTGCAGGATGGCCGGGAGGCAGGCGATCTTGAGGTGGTCGAGCCGGTTGGCCTTGACCACGGCGACAAGCTCCCGCGCCAACGCTCCACAGGCGATGATCAGCGTCGTCTTCGGCTTCGCAGATCCATCAATATCGGGCACCGTCGTCTCCCAGGGGGACTTTCCGTCGTCAGGCCCTCGCCTGAACCGAACCTTGCCGCTTGGCCATGAAGGCCTTGGCCGTCTCGACGGCCACGGCCGCGTCGCGGCAATAGGCGTCGGCGCCGACCGAATTGGCGAAAGCCTCGTTCAGCGGCGCACCACCGACCAGCACGATATAGTCGCTGCGCATGCCCTTTTCCTTGAGCGTGTCGATGACGACCTTCATGTAGGGCATGGTGGTCGTGAGCAGCGCCGACATGCCGATGATCTCGGGCTGATGCTCCTCGATCGCCTTCAGGTAGTTGTCGACCGGGTTGTTGATGCCGATGTCGATCACCTCGAAGCCGGCGCCCTCCATCATCATGCAGACGAGGTTCTTGCCGATGTCGTGGATGTCGCCCTTGACGGTGCCGATGACCATCTTGCCGATTTTTGGGGCCCCCGTCTCGACGAGCAGAGGGCGAAGGATGAACATGCCGGCCTTCATGGCATTGGCCGACATCAGCACCTCGGGCACGAAGAGGATGCCGTCGCGGAAGTCGATGCCGACGATGCGCATGCCCTCGACGAGGGCCTTGGTCAGGACGTCGTAAGGGGTCCAGCCGCGGCCGAGCAGGATCCGTACGCCCTCCTCGATCTCCGGCTTGAGCCCGTCGTAGAGATCGTCGTGCGTCTGCTCGACGAGTTCGTCGTCGCTCAACGCATTGAGGTCGAGTTCGTCATCGGCAGCCATCGAACGATCTCCGTAAGGTAAGCCTTGGCCCATGGGCCTGAGCCCGCGAGCCGGAGCGCTATACCATGGTCGCACGGAAGCTGCCGATTTTCGGTCGGTTCCGCTGGCGCATTCGGGACATCATCTTACGTCGTGCCGACACCGTCCCGCCTGGAAATGCGGGGAGCTCATCTGATCTCAAGCCGCGGCACGTGCTGTGCCGAGGCAGGATCTGGCCGAAATGAGGAGCCTGCTGAAGGCTTTGGTCGTGCGCCGTGAACCTCGGTAGCGGGAGAGCACGATGTCGACGAGCTCCTCGAAGAGGATCGTATCGACCTCGTGCTGCAGCGCCGCGTCGAGGCCGAATTTCTCGCTCGTCCGCCTGAGGTCGACTTCGAGCTCGGGCAGGGCGTCAGGCTGGTCGTGGATCACGGCTCGCCAGAGCCGGCAATGTTTCTTCGCCATGATGTTCGACGCGAGCCGATTCGGCAGGGACCGGTCGTAGATGTCGGCCGCGCAATCGGCGATCACCGGCTCGGCCCAGAGCCACATGTCGCGCCGCGCCTCGGTCATGTCCTCGCTCTGTGTGTCGACGATCGAAATGAAATGAAAGGAATGAATGCCCATTGGCCTGCCTCATAGGGCTCGGAGCCTGGTCCGTGGCCCGCTTGGGACCTTCGGGAGACGCTCCGGTTGTCAATGGGCGGATTCTATCGATAGGATGGTTAACAAATCGTAACCTATTGCAGAGATTGCGCAAATCAGGCGGCTAGACCTTAGCGTACGCGGCCGGCCAGCAGCCGCCGCTCCAGCAGGCCTTGCTCGTCCGGGCTCGTCTGGCGCGAGGTTCCCGTGGCCGGGCGGCCCCACCCGTCGTTCCGGCGTCGCGCTCCAGCCTCGGTTCTGGCCGGCCGCCCGGATCGCCCTACCGTGCCGGTCATGGAGGCCACCAGGCGCGCCGCCGTGCGCATCCCGAGACCCTCCACCATCAGCGTCAGCGACCGCACCGCCATGACCGAATGGCCGATGGCCGGCCCGCTGAGGATGAACACCCGTGCGGCGAGGCCCGCCGAAGCGCCGATCGCCGCCAGCCCCACCGCCAGCGGCTCGCCACGCGGGTCGTCGATGATGCGCCAGACATCGGCCGACGCGAGGCCGAGCGCCGCCGCCAGGGCCACGTCGAAACTGTCCGTATCGGGAAACAGCAGCGACCGCTCGACCCGCAACAGGGCTGCCTGCTGCGCCTCCGTCAGGCGCGGCCGAAGCGTCTCCGGGCCGAGGTCGTCGCGCCGCAGCGCCAGCAGGATCGCCGCCCGCCGCTCGCTCGTGGCGAGCATGAACAGCGGGGCGAGATCGGCGGGCGCGGCATCCGGCCGGCCGAGGACGGCGAGGCAGAGATCTTCATCCTCCCGGGCGCGCCGCACCAGATATTGGAAGAGCGATCGGTCGAGCGGCGCGGCGTGGTTGCACAGCAGCGCCAAAAGAACGTCGCGCTCCGGCCGTTCGGCGACGGTTCGGGCGAGGTCGGCGCCGAGATCGGGCCGTTGCGCCACCGCCAGAGCCATGTCGGGCGTACCCCAGGCGGCGGCGGCAGCCAGGCCTTCGGTCTCGACGGAAGCGTGTTCGAGGACGCTCGCGGCGATTCGGCCCCGCTCGGCCAGGAACCTTTCGACCAGCGCCCGAGGCATCGCCGGGTGGCGGGCGAGTTTGCCGGCCACGATCAGGCGCGTCTCCTCGTCGGCCTCGTCGAGCAACCGCTGGGTGATCTCCTCGAACTGGGCAAGGTCGGTGGGCGAATGGTGCGCCTTGCGCACGAACAGGTCGACGAGGACCCGCAGCAGCACCGGGCGGATGTTCACGTCAGGGCTTTGGCCGAGCGCAACGAGGCGTTCCAAGGATCGATGGAGATCGTCAGCCTCGGCCATGAAGTCGCCTTTACGATTTATGACACCAAATCGGCTGATTACGCCTTGTTCGTTGATACATCATTAACCTTCGTCAATGCGTAATGGGCTTCGGCGCCGTGCTGGCCGACATCCAGGGCCGGTCGCAGGCGCGAGGATGAACGGATGCACAACATCGTCGATTTCAGGACCGGCCAATCCCGGCCTCGACGTTCCATCACGCCCCCGTCGGATGGAGCGCAGATCCTGTTCTTCACGGGCGTCAGATACGAGCGCGACCACGATATCGCGCCGCCATCCTTCGTGCCGGAGGCGACCCCGTTCGAGGGTGCCGAGATCACCGGCTCGAGACGGTCAGAGGTTGCGCTCGACCTTACAGCTCATTGACGCCAGGGCACGCTCCGCCGCCACGGCTCCACCGACGCGCGGCAGCACATCGAATTCGACGAAGCCCTCGTCTTCGGGCGCGGTGATCCTGACGTCGCGGATCGGCTCGTCCCCGGGATCCGCCGCCTCGATCCGGGCCAATTGCGCCGCGGTCGCCAGCAATACCTCGATCTTCCCCTCGACGGCGGAGCTTTCGGTCAACCCATAGAAGGGTCGACCCAGTCGGCTGTGGAAGGTGACGGCCGTGAAGTCGCCGTCGACCACGCCCCCCGTGACCCGCAGCGGACCAGCGGAAAGATCGTAGCGGCAAACGGAGGACCTGAGCGCGGCGTCGCGAAACGGGACGCGGCTTTGCGCCCCGGACGCCGGAGGCAAGGGCGTGACCGACGCGGCCGGCCCTGCCACGGGCAGCCGGGCGAATGCCGTCTCGGTGGCGAGCCTCGGCAGCATCAGCACGGAACCGAGATGCACGATGCCGGCGACGAAGAGCGTCGCCAGAGCCCATAAGATCACGGGTACGATCCTGCCCGTCATCCGGCGCAATCCGTGGCCGCGATAGTGGGCAGCGCGGCGGTGCCGAGTTCGGCCGGCGTCGTGGCGAGCGGCGTCTCGTAAAGCCGGAGCAGAAGGACGAACGGCCCGTCGGCCGGCGCGGGCAGCCAATTGCCGGAATGGACGACGGACGACACCTCGATCGTGAAACTCCCGTCCTGACGGCGCACAATGCCGGTCGAGGTGAAGGCGTGGCGCCGCGCTTCATTGTCGACGACCTCGCCCGAAACCGTGTCGAGGCCAAGCGTCCACAGGCGGGCATAGGGCAGCGGTCCGCTTAGCCGGTAGGTGCAGCGCCCCGAAAGCGGCGCGCCGGCGCTGTCGCGATCGGCGACGAACATGACGCCTTCGGCGGCGACGAGCGCGACCTCACCGGTGCGCGCCTGAATGGCTCGGGCATAGGGATCGATGTTGGCGGTCCCGACGCCCGACCAGGTGGTCCAGGGCCCGTTCCTCACGGCGGCCGGATCGAACCGGTGCGTCAGCACGGCCGCCGTGGCCCCGAGGCCGAGGACCGTCCCGAGGCAGAGCACGCCGAGCGGCCTGAGACGCAAAAGGAGCTCTGGCCACGCAGTCCGATCGGCATCGGGATGGGGGGCGACAGGGTGCATGGCGGGCGCAGGCCGAGGCGCAGCGGACGAGGGAAGCGGAAGGGACGTCGCCATCGGTCTCAGGCTCGTTCGCGGGCTCACGGCATTCCGACGCGTCCGTCGGCCGGCCGCACGGGGCGGAGTGCCGGGTTCGCCGCATAGATCTCGCCCGATGACGCAGTCTCGTTGGAATCGAGGCGATGCATCAGGTCCGCGATGTCGCCGATGATGGCGGCCGAACGGGGCGAGAGGATCGTCGGATGAGCGCTGCTGCCGGCCTGGCGCGGCGCCGGGGCGGCGGCTGCCGATGCGACGACCGGAGACGCTGCCCCGCCAGTGCCCAGTCCGAAGGGCGGGCGAGTCTCGATCCCCTCATGCGCGAAAGCCATGACGTCGTGCCATGTCATCGCGGGCAGCGTGCCGCCGGTCATCTTGTTCATGGGCGTGTAATCGTCGTTGCCGAACCACACAACGCCGACGTAATTGCCGGTGAAGCCGCAGAACCAGGCGTCCCGGTAGGCGTTGGTGGTGCCAGTCTTGCCCGCGACGACGACGTTGTCGAGCTTCGCCCGCGTGCCGGTGCCTTCGGTGACCACCTTCGACATCATGAAATTCGTCGTCGCCACGTCGGCCGGCGGCTCGACCTGCTTCGGCTCGGTGCCGTCCCGGTCGTGCCGGTAGAGCAACGTGCCTCGGCCGTCGCGAATCTCGACTGCAGCGAAAGGCTGCACCCGCTTGCCGCCGTTGGCGAAGGCCGAATAGGCGGCCGCCATGTCGATCACCGTGACTTCGTCGGCCCCGACCGGCAGGGAGACCGTGTCGTTGAGCGGCGTCGTCAGTCCCATCGCATGGGCGGTTTCGATGATCTTGGCGCGCCCGGCCTTGGGATTGCCGTTGCCGATGGCGATCGAGAGCTTCACCGCGACGGTGTTGAGCGAATGGGCCAGCGCCGCATAGAGCGGCAAGGTCCCGACGTAGTTGCCCTCGTAGTTGCGCACGCACCAATCGCCGATGCAGACCGGGCTGTCGACGACCGGGGTCGTCGGCTTGAACCGGCCCGTCTTCACCGCGGTGAGGTAGACGAAGGGCTTGAAGGACGAGCCCGGCTGGCGCTGCGCATCGGTCGCCCGGTTGAACTGGCTGGCACCATAGTCGCGGCCGCCCACGATGGCGCGCACGGCGCCTTCCGGCTCCATGACCACCATGGCGCTCTGCTTGGCGTGATAGGACGGGCCGTTCTCGCGGAGCTGGTCCTCGATCACCGATTCGGTCTTGTCCTGCAGCCTCGAGTCGAGGGCCGTCCTGACGACGAGGACGCGCGACGAGCCGAGCTTGCCCGCCATCGCCAGGTGACGGACCTCGTCATAGGCGAAGTCTAGATACCAGTCGGGCGCCACTTCGCGCGCCCGGTCGACGGGCGTCGCCGGGTTCATGCGGGCCGGATAGACCTGTCCCTCGGTCATGTAGCCGGCGTCGACGAGGTTCGAGAGCACGTCACCGGCGCGTGCCCGGGCGGCCGGCAGGTTGATGTGCGGCGCGTATTTCGTCGGCGCCTTGAACAGGCCGGCCAGCATGGCGGCTTCGGGCAGGGTCACGTCGTGCACCGACTTGCCGAAATAGAATTCGGACGCCGCCTGGATGCCGAACGTGCCGCCGCCCATGTAGACGCGATCGAGGTAGGTCTGCAGGATCTCGCGCTTGGTCATGTGGTGTTCGAGCCACAGCGCCAAGAAGGCTTCCGTGATCTTGCGCGTGTAGGTGCGCTCGTTCGACAGGAAGATGTTCTTGGCGAGCTGTTGGGTCAGCGTCGAGCCGCCCTGCACGACGCCGGACGAACTGGCATTGACGGAGAGCGCGCGCAGCGTACCGATCGGGTCGATGCCGAAATGGTCGAAGAAGCGCCGGTCTTCCGTCGCCACCACGGCCTGGATCAGATAAGGCGGCATCTGCTCGATGGGCACGCTGTCGTCGTGCAGGATGCCGCGGCGACCGACTTCGGTGCCGGTGCTGTCCTGGAAGGTCACCGCGAGGTCCTGCTGCTTGAGCCAGTCCTCCGACGTATCGTGGAAGGCGGGGACCGCCAGCGCCAGGGCGACGACGCTGCCGGCGAGGCCGAGGCTCAGGCCCTCGCAGCCGAGTTCCACGAGCACCTGGCGCCAGCCGTGGACGCGGAACCGCTCCATGAAGGCCGAAACCGCCGCATAGGAGGTCCGCAAACCCCGCGTGCTTTCGAAAGCCGACGAGTCGAACCACGCGTCGAGCGCCAGCATGGCGCGCTCCACCCGCCTCCCGGCACGCCCGAGCGTGGCCCTGGTCCGCATCAGGTAAGGCCCGACCTTCACGTCGTGGAGGCTGCGAAACACGAAGAGCGTCCGTCCTTCATCTGAGGGAACGACAGCGGAGCCATACGCACGGCCCTTGACGATACCCTTTCGGCAATACAACTGCCAATCTTGTCGGCGGATCGTCCCCGCAATGCCCATGCCATATCGAGGGTCCCGTTTTGACGCAGGTTCATGACAGCACGTTGCATTCGATCGGCGCCGACGTGGAAGACGAGGCGCCGTTCTGGCGTAAACCCCTCGGCGTCTTAACCGAAGCTGAATGGGAGAGCCTGTGCGACGGCTGCGGGCGGTGCTGCCTTGTCAAGCTGGAGGACGAGGACACGGCCGACATCCACTTTACCGACGTCACCTGCCGGCTCCTCGACGCATCCGCCTGCACCTGCGGGAATTACGGCGAGCGGCAAAAACTCGTTCCGGACTGCGTCAAGCTGACGCCGGACCTCGTGCACACCATCTCCTGGCTGCCGCCGACCTGCGCCTATCGGCTGGTGGCGGAAGGCCGCGACCTGATGTGGTGGCATCCGCTCGTGTCGGGCGATCCAGACACGGTCCATGCCGCCGGCATTTCGATCCGCGGCCGGGGCACCGTTTCGGAGGAGGACATCCCCATCGAGGATCTTCCGGGACGTATCGCCTCCTGGCCGGGGCGCTGGCCCAAGAAAGGGCGTCGACCGCCGACGCGGCGCCGGGACGTAAACGTCAAGGCGTAGCCAGGCTTCCGATCCAGCTCCGGTAAGGGCCGAGCCAGATCGCCTGGGTGAGATCGCCGCAGCGGGCCCTGCCGGATCCCGCCGACCACAGCGTCACGGCCTCGACGGTGTCGCCGTCGCCGTCGAGCACGGGGCCGCCGGAATCGCCGGTGCAGGCGCCGCCCGGCCCCGCGGTGCCTTTCGCCCAGAGCAGGAGGGATGACAGCGGTGCCCGCGCCGCGACTTCGGCAACCTTCAGATGACCCGAACTTCGGCCGTCTCCCTCGCGCGTCACGCCATAGCCCACGATCCTGAAGCGGGCACCGATGCTCGTCGCGGCCAGCGTGCCGAGCGTCGCGGGCCGGAACCACTCCGGGAGATCGACCGGCAGGCGCACAACCGCGAGGTCGACCGAGCGCTCCCGGGCTTTGACGGCGTCGGCCCTGTAGCCGGGATGGCGCACCACGTCGGCGACCGGCAGAAGGACGGGCTTGCCGGCCTCGTCGCGGTAGTGGATGCGCAGGTCGGCGCCGGGGGGCACGCAATGCGCGGCCGTCAGCACAGCGCGCCGGGCAACAACGATTCCGGAGCAGAATCCGGCTGTTGTACCGGATCTTTGCAGCACCATGACGACGAATGGGGACGAGCTCGCGCCATCGGCGGATGGGCCGACGACGGCGGAGGCGGATCCTGCGGCACAGAACGCCGCAACGAAAAGGAGAGAAATACGCACCGCTAGCCGATGCAGCCCGCTCATTTGGGTGTCAAGATCTCCCACTCCAATCCAAGTCAAGCGGCGTGCGAGACGACCGGCTTGATGTCTATCCCCTCTCCGGCCAGCGTCGCTCTGGCGATTTCGAGGTCATAGTTGGCCTGAGCGTTCAGCCAGAACTCTGGGGTCGTACCGAGGAGAAGACCAAGCCTCAGCGCCGTGTCGCCGTTGATGTCCGAGTCCTCGGCGAGGATGCGTTCGATCAGCATTCGCGAAAGGTTGCAGATTTGCGCAATCCCCGAGGCCGACAGTCCTAGCGGAACGACAAATTCCTCCCTCAGGATTTCTCCCGGGTGAAGCGGAGGCAGCGTTGCCACAATTTCGATGTCCTCGATCATCGTTCGAGCCTCACGCATGATAATCAATAAATTCGACATCTTCGGGACCCGACGGAGTCCATCGAAAGCAGATCCGGAACTGGTCGTTGACGCGGATCGAATATTGGCCTTTTCGATTGCCCTGAAGCCCCTCAAGATGATTGCTGGGCGGCGCCCGAAAGTCGTCGAGGAGCGTTGCAAAATGCATCGCGCGGAGCTTTCGCCGCGTTACGCTGAAGAGATCGGCGGGAAAACCTTTTGGGCATCTGCCTTCGAACACGGCCTGCACGAGCCTGGTCCGGAAACTCTGAATCGCCATCTGGTTTTTCGCACTTTGGAATGTATACCATGGAGTGTTGAAGGTCGGAAGCGGCGGCTGATGGTGGTGGAGGTCCAACCTCCTCCGACCCGACGCTTGCACGACATGGGGGGTCGCCCGACAGGGAGACGTCGGGATATAAGGTCGTGAAAGTCGAAGCGATTAATCTGAACCTTAGGATGTGACGATGCGGACGCAGGCGCGCGTGGTGGTCATCGGCGGCGGCGTCGTCGGCGTCTCGACCCTCTATCACCTGGTCAAGAAGGGCTGGTCCGACTGCGTCCTCGTCGAGCGCAAGGAACTCACCTCCGGCTCGACCTGGCATGCGGCGGGCCTGCTGCCGTTGTTCAACGTCAGCTATTCGGTCGGCCAGATCCACAAATATTCCGTGGCGCTCTACGGGCGGCTCGGCGAGGAGACGGGGCTCGACGTCGGCTTCCGGCAGGTGTCGAACATCCGCCTCGCCCGCACCAGGGACCGGCTCGACGAATACGCCTATTACACCGGCATCTCGCGCACCATCGGCGGCATCGAGGTCAAGTTTCTCACGCCGGACGAGATCAAGGAGATCTGGCCGCTGTGCAACACGGACGGGCTGCTCGGCGCCATCCAGCATCCGCAGGACGGCTACATCCAGCCTGCCGACCTCACTCAGGCGCTGGCGCGCGGCGCGCGCAACGGCGGCGGCGAGATCAACCGCAACACCACCGTCACCGCTATCGAGCGCACGGCTTCCGGCGAATGGCTGGTCAGGACCGACAAGGGCGACATCACCTGCGAGCACGTCGTCTCGGCGACCGGCAATTTCGCGCGGTTGACCGGTCGCATGGTCGGGCTACAGGTTCCCGTCATCCCGGTCGAGCATCAATATATCGTCACCGAGCCGCATCCGGCGATCCAGGAGCGGAAGGCCAAGGGCTTGCCCGAGATGGGTGTCCTACGCGAATCCGATAGTTCCTGGTACATGCGCGAGGAGGCGGGCGGCCTCTTGCTCGGCCCCTACGAGACGGGCGCGCCGGCCTGCTACGTCGACGGCCCCTCCCCCGACAGCGAATACGAGCTCTTCCAGGAAGACCTCGAACGGCTGATGCCGCATGTCGAGACCGCCATCCATCGCGTGCCGGCGTTCGGCGAGGTCGGCATCAAGAAGATCTACAACGGCGCCATCGCCTATACGCCGGACGGCTCCCCCATCGTCGGCCCGGCGCCGGGCCTGGGCAACTTCTGGCTCAACGAGGGCCATTCGTTTGGCGTGACGGCGGCGGGTGGCGCCGGCTGGCAGCTCGCCGAATGGATCGTCGAGGGCGAGCCGACGATCGACATGATGGGCGTCGACCCGCGCCGGTTCGGCCCCTACGCGTCGCGCGGCTACCTCAAGGAGAAGAACGAGGAGGCCTATGCCAAGGTCTTCACACCCCATTATCCGGACGAGGAGCGTGCCGCCGCCCGGCCGCTGAAGCAGACCCCCTGCTACGACCGCATGAAGGCCTTGGGCGCGGTGTTCGGCGCCATCTACGGTTGGGAGCGCCCAGCCTTCTTCGCGCCGCGCGATTATGCGCTGAGCGAGGCGGATCTCGGCAAGGACGATGTTCTCCTCAACGACAACCATCCGGCCGCCGAGGGCGGCAAGATCAGGGAGAGATGGAGCTTCCGGCGCTCCAACTATTTCACCTTCGTCGGCGACGAGTGCCGTAACGTCCACGAGAACGTCGGCCTGCAGGACATGTCGGCCTTCGCCAAGTTCGAGGTCGGCGGGCCGGGCGCCGCCGCGTGGCTCGACCGCATTCTCACCAACCGCGTCCCCAAGGCGCTGAACCGCGTCACCCTGACCTACCTGCTGACGAAGACGGGCGGCGTCAGGTCCGAATTCACGCTGACCCGTATCGGACCGGAGCGCTTTTATCTCGTTTCGGCCGGGTCGCTCGAGGCCCACGATTTCGATACGCTGACCAAGCTTCTGCCGCCCGAAGGTGGCGTGCGCATCGACAAGGTGACCACCCAATATGGCGTGCTGGTGCTGGCCGGTCCGCGCTCGCGCGAGGTGATGGAGCGCGTCGCCGACCAGGACATGTCGACGGCAGCCTTCCCATGGCTGACGGCGCGTCCCGTCTGCCTCGGCGCCGCCGGCATGCTGGCCTTGCGCGTCAACTTCCTCGGCGAACTGGGCTACGAACTGCATCATCCGATCGAGATGCAGAACTACATCTTCGACAAGCTGTGGGCCGCCGGCGCCTCCTTCGATATCAAGCCCTTCGGCATCAGGGCCATGGATGCCCTGCGGCTCGAGAAATCCTACAAGCTGATCCCGCGCGAGCTGTCGATCGAATATGCGGCGCTGGAATCCGGGTTGGAGCGGTTCGTCGACCTCAAGAAGGGCGATTTCCTCGGGCGCGAGGCGCTCGTGGCGCGCCAGGCCAAGGGCTTCGCCAATCGCTTCGTGACGTTGCAGGTCGAGGGCGTGACCGATGCCGACGCGCGCGGCTCCGAGCCCATCTTCCACACCGGCGAGATCGTCGGGCGCACCACCTCGGGCGGCTATGGCTGGCGCGTCGGCCAGTCGCTGGCGCTCGGCATGGTGCGGCCGGACCTGGGCGAGGTCGACACCGAGCTCGACGTCGTCATCCTCGGCGAACGCCGGCGGGCCGTGGTGATCCCCGACAGCCCCTTCGATCCGGAGAACCTGACCTTGCGGCAGTAAGGACGCCCCGCAAGCGATACGACTCGATAATGTCCTTGGATCATCCCCGCGTTCCGCTTCGCGCCCGGCGCGGAGCTGAACCGTGACGGCGCTCTCGTTCGGCAGAGTCGTGGGCATCGGCGTCGTTGTCGTCGCCCTGTCCTATGGCGCGATGCTGCTCGGCCTCTACCTGTGGCAGCGGCACATCATCTTTCCCGGCGCCTTCGTCCATGCCTTGCCGTCCGAGGCGCTGCCCGGTTCCATCACGTCGACGGAGGTGTTGACGGCGGATGGCGAACTGCTCCGCGCCTTGTGGAAGCCGCCGCGCCCCGGCTGCGGGCTGGTCGTGACCTTCCACGGCAACGAGTCCTTTCCCGAAGCCGGTGCGACCCGTTTTGCCGCCGGTCCGTGGGCGCGCGACGGCTGGGGGCTGCTCGCCATCGCCTATCGGGGCTATCCGGGCTCGACGGGCTCACCGAGTGAATCCGGCCTCATCCTGGATGGCCTGGCGGCGTTCGCCGAGGCGAAGCGCCGGGCGCCGACCTCGCCCGTGCTGCTCCACGGACATTCGCTCGGGACCGCGATCGCCATCGCGGTCGCCGAACGTGAGCCAACCTACGTCGGGCTGTATCTGGAGGCCCCCTTCGCCTCAGTGCTGGCGCTTGCCCAGGCGCGCCTGCCCTTCGTGCCGGTGTCGATCTTGCTCAAGGATCCGTTTCGGTCCGACCGTCGCATCGGGCATATCCATGGTCCGATCGTCATCGTGCACGGCACGAACGACGGAACGGTCCCGGTGACGGAAGGGCGGCGGCTCGCCGATGCCGCGCCGAAGGGCACGATATTCGAAGCCGTCCCGGGCGATCACGTCAGCATCTTAGGCGTGCGGGATGCGACCTGGGAGCCGGTCTTCCAGCGAGCGATCGGCGGTTGTCCGGCACCATAGAACCTGCAGCGGCACCGACGATGATGTGGCACTGGATTGCGTCTCGCGATACCTCGCTCACCGCCGGAACGGTGACCCTCGGACGAACCACATAGCCGCGCTTAAAAATGAGCAGCCTGCCCCTTTTCTCCATTTGACGGAATGATGCGTCTCCCCCAAAATCCGACATGCCGTGTCGCAAACGGTCGAGAAGATCAGGGTAGGGACTTATGGCGGCGATCGACATGACGATGCGCGCTCCGGCTCGCGAACGGGTGGACTCCGGAGCGTCGCGGCCCGCCGCCCGCGCGATGGACCCGCCCCAGCCGACCCAACGTCCGCTGGTCGACGTCACCGAGCTCGCCTTTCTTCTGGTGCCCGATTTCTCGATGATCGCCTTCACCTCGGTGATCGAGCCGCTGCGGCTGGCGAACCGCGTCATAGGTCACGATGCCTTCTCGTGGCGCGTGCTGTCGGCACAGGGCGGCCCGGTCGCCGCGTCGAACGGCGTCGCGCTCGCGGCCGATGGCGCCTATCCGGATGCGGCCGGCATGACGGCCGCCGTGGTATGCTCGGGCGTCGACGTCCAGACGCACGACCATCGCGACCTCATCTCCCGCCTGCGCGGCCTCGCGTCGCGCGGCATCCCGATCGGGGCCGTGTGCACCGGCAGCTATGTGCTGGCCAAAGGTGGCCTGCTCGACGGGCACCGCTGTACGATTCACTGGGAGAACCACGACAGTTTCGCCGAGCAGTTCCCGGATCTCGATCTGACCGAAGAGCTGTTCGAGATCGACCGCACGCGCTTCACCTGCGCCGGCGGTACGGCGGCGATCGACATGATGCTGGCCTTGATCGCCCGCCAGCAGGGCCAGGACGTCGCCTCGGGCGTCACCGACCAGTTGATCCACCACCGCATGCGCGACGGCGACGAGCGTCAGCGCATGGAATTGCGCGCCCGGCTCGGCGTCGCCCATCCCAAGCTGATCAGCGTGGTCAGCGAGATGGAGCGCTGCATCGAGCAGCCACTCTCCTGCGTCGACCTCGCCGAGGGCGCCGACCTCTCGACCCGCCAGCTCGAGCGGCTGTTCCGCAAATATATCGGCCAGGCGCCGACCCGCTACTATCTCGGCCTGCGTCTCACCCGGGCACGTCAGCTTCTGTTGCAGACAAGCATGCCCATCCTCTCCGTGGGATTGGCCTGCGGGTTCGTGTCCGCCTCGCATTTCTCCAAATGCTACAGCGAGCACTTCGCCCGCACCCCGTCGCAGGAGCGGCGGACCAACCGCTGAGAAAACCGTGCCCGTTTCACCGCCCGCGTTCGATTACGTCATCGTCGGCGCCGGCTCGGCCGGTTGCGTCCTCGCCAACCGCCTGAGCGAGGATGGAAAGTCCGCCGTCCTGCTGCTGGAATTCGGCGGCAGCGACTGGTCGCCTTTCCTGCGCATGCCGAGCGCCCTCGCCATCGCCATGGGGATCGAGCGGCACAACTGGAACTATCTCAGCGAACCCGAGCCCAACCTCGACAACCGCCGCATCACCTGCCCGCGCGGCAAGGTCTTGGGCGGCTCCTCGTCGATCAACGGCATGGTCTATATCCGCGGCAACGCGTTTGATTTCGAAAGCTGGGAGGCGGCCGGCGCGCGTGGCTGGGCCTATCGCGACGTGCTGCCCTACTTCAGGCGTGCCGAAACGCGGGAGGAAGGCGGCGACAGCTATCGCGGCGGCGAGGGCCAGCTGCATACGAGCTACGGGACGATGGCGAACCCGCTCTACGGAGCCTTCGTCGAGGCCGGCAGGCAGGCGGGCTACAAGGCGACCGAGGACGTCAACGGCTATTCCCAGGAGGGTTTCGGCCGCATGGACATGACGGTCCACGGCGGCTTGCGCTGGAGCGCGGCGCGCGCCTATCTCGACCCGGCCCGCAAGCGTGCGAACCTGACGGTCTGGACCCATGCCTTCGCGGAAAAGATTCTGTTCGACGGGCGGCGCGCCACCGGGGTGCGGGTCGCGCGCAAGGACGGGAGCATCGACGTCCAAGCCCGGCGCGAGGTGGTGCTGGCCGGCGGTTCGATCAATTCGCCGCAGCTCCTGATGATATCGGGCATCGGTCCAGCCGAGGAGCTGAAGCGCCACGGCATCGCCGTCGTGGCCGACCGGCCGGGCGTCGGCGGCAATCTCCAGGACCATCTGGAGGTCTATTTCCAGGTCGCCTCGACCCAACCGATCACGCTTTTCAGCGCCATGAACTTGCCGGCCAAGGCGCGCATCGGCGCGCAGTGGCTCTTGAGCCGCAAGGGCCTCGGCGCCACCAATCATTTCGAGAGCTGCGCCTTCATCCGCAGCCGCGCCGGGGTGCGCTGGCCCGACCTACAATATCACTTCCTTCCCGCCGCCATTTCCTACAACGGCAAGGACCTGGCCGAGCGGCACGGCTTCCAGGCGCATGTCGGGCCGATGCGCTCGAAGAGCCGAGGCCGCATTTCGCTACGCTCGGCGGACCCGAGGGAGAAGCCGGCGATCCGCTTCAACTATATGAGCCACCCGGACGACTGGACCGACTTCCGTGCCGCGATCCGGCTGACGCGCGAGATCTTCGCGCAAGAGGCTTTCGCGCCCTACCGGGGCGAGGAGCTGCAGCCCGGGGCGGCAGCCACGAGCGACGAGGCCATCGATGCCTTCGTCCGCCAGCATGTCGAGAGCGCCTACCATCCCTGCTCGACGTGCCGCATGGGGGCGGTCGACGACCCGGAGGCCGTGGTGGGGCCGGACACGCGCGTGATCGGCGTCGAGAACCTGCGCGTCGCCGACAGTTCCATCATGCCGGTGATCACCACCGGCAACCTCAACGCGCCGACCATCATGCTGGCCGAGAAGGCCGCGGATCACATCCGCGGCCGGCCGACCCTGCCCCCGTCGAACGCGCCGTTCTATGTCGCGGAAAATTGGCAGACGCGGCAGCGATAGGGCAATCCCTGCTCTCGCGCCGCATATCGGCTTCTCAGGGGCGCCGTTCGGGCGGCTGCCCGTCGAGCGACAGCAGCGCGCCGTAGAGGTCCGGCCTGCGGTCACGAAAGACGCCCCAGCGGTCGCGCCGCGCGGCCATCCGGTCGAGATCGAGCGTCGCGATCACGACCGCCTCCTCCTGGCGGTCCGCCTCGGCGACGATGCGGCCTGTCTCGTCGGCGATGAAGGATCGGCCGAAAAAGGTCGTCGAGACGGCGCCGTCGGTCTCGGTGCCGACCCGGTTGGCGGCGACCACGCCGACGCAATTGGCGGCGGCATGGCCTTGCATCACCCGGGTCCAGGGCTCCGAACTGTCGGAGCTCGGCACGTCGATGTCGGTTCCGATGGAGGTCGGATAGACGATCAGCTCCGCCCCCTGCAACGCGAGGGCACGCGCGGTTTCGGGGAACCACTGGTCCCAGCAGATGCCCACGCCGAGGGTCGCATAGCACGTCCGCCATACTTTGAAGCCGGTGTCGCCAGGCGAGAAATAATATTTCTCGAGATAGCCGGGCGCGTCCGGGATGTGTGATTTCCGGTAGAGGCCGAGGCGGGTGCCGTTGGCATCGAACACGACGACGCTGTTGAAGAAGGCATTATTGGCGCGCTCGTAGAAACTGACCGGTAGTACGACCCGCAATTCCGCCGCCAGGGCCTGGAGTCGATGCAGGGTGGAGTGGCTATCGGCAGGAGCCGCAAGGGCATAACGCTCGTGGCGCATCGACTTGGCGAAGTAAGGGGTCTCGAACAGCTCCGGCAGGAGAACGAGCTGCGCGCCCGTCGCGGCAGCCTCGCGGATCAGCCGCTCCGCGGTGGCGACGTTGCCGTCGCGGTCCTCACCGCAGGCGAATTGCAGGGCTGCCACCTGGAGCGTGCGCATATCCGACCCCTTTCGACCGTTCGCGTTTTAGCATGACGCGGCGTTCATCCACCATCCGGATGGCGATCCGCTCGCGTCGCTCGGACGTACGGGCGGAATGGCTGCCTTTCATGATGAACGACAGCCGCGACCACGCTTCAGCCGCCGTTCATCGATGCGGCAGCAGTCTCCCTGTCGTCACCTCGAGGGAGACGATTTCATGCGCAAATTCATTGTCGGCGGCATTCTGCTGGTCCTGACCAGCGCCGCAACCTATGCTCAGGACTATGACAACGGCGGAGGCTACGAGGCGCCCCCGCCGGCCTACGGCTATCGGGCGCCCGCGCCTGCCTATGGCTATCGGTCGCCTCCGCCGGCCTATGGCTACGCGCCGCCGCGCCACTGCCACATCGTCTACACCAATTATGGACCGAGGCGCGTCTGCCCCCGCTACGCGTATTGATCGACATGTAATCGTCCGGCGCCATGTCGCACTGGCTGGCGCCGGCATCGATGTCTCGCGGTTCGTCAGTGCGCGCGCGCGATGCAGAAATCCACGACGTCGAGCAGCGCCTGCTTCCATTTCGACTCAGGGAACAGCGCCAGGGCGTCGCGGGCCATGGCGCCGTAATGGCGCGCCCGCTCCACCGTATCATCGATCGCGCCGTGCCGCCGCATGATGGCGAAGGCCTTCTCCAGGTCGCCGTCCTCGAGGTCGCCCGTCTCAAGCGTCCGGACCCAGAAGGCGCGGTCCGCCTCGTTGCCGCGGCGGAACGACAGGACCACCGGCAGCGTGATCTTCCCCTCGCGGAAATCGTCCCCGACATTCTTGCCGAGCTCGGCGCTCGACCCGCCGTAGTCGAGCGCATCGTCGATCAACTGGAAGGCGATGCCGAGATTGGTGCCGTAGGCCCGGCAGGCCGCGACCTCGGCCTTGGGCCGGCCGGCGAGGATCGGACCGACCTCGCAGGCCGCGGCGAAGAGCGCCGCCGTCTTGGCGCGGATCACGGCGAGATAATCGTCCTCGGTCGTCGCCGTATCCTTGGCGGCAGAGATCTGCATCACCTCGCCCTCGGCGATGATCGCCGCCGCGTCCGAGAGCACCGAGAGACAAGGCAACGAGCCGACCTCCACCATCATGCGGAAGGCCTGGCCGAGCAGGAAGTCGCCGACGAGCACGCTCGCCTCGTTGCCCCAGAGCATGCGGGCCGCGAGCTTGCCGCGCCGCATGTCGCTCTCGTCGACGACATCGTCATGGAGCAGCGTCGCCGTATGCATGAACTCGACGGAGGCGGCGAGCTTGACGTGCCCGTCGCCGGCGTAGCCGCAAAGCCCGGCGGTCGCCAGCGTCATCATCGGCCTGAGCCGCTTTCCCCCCGAGGAGATCAGGTGGTTCGCCACCTCCGGGATCATGGCGACCTTCGAGCCGGTGCGGGCCAGGATGGCCTGGTTCACCCGCTCCATGTCGCCGCGAACGAGACCCCAGAGCTTGGCGATTCCCGCCTGGCCGGCCGCTTCGTCGAGAGGAATGACAACGCCCAAATGCACGGTTCCTTGTCACTGTGATGCGGCCGGACCATAAAGACGAGGCCGCAGCGCCGCAACATTGGCTTCTGGGAGCCGCAATCCTGGAGGCCGCCTCCCAGTGCCGTCTTCGGCCAATCTTGCCGGTTCCATGATCGAACTCCTCCGCACCAACGACATCGTCCTGATCTCGGTCATCGAAAGCCTGCTGGCGGAGGAGAACATCGGCTGTTTCGTCGCTGACCAGCACATGAGCGCGGTGGAGGGCTCGCTCGGCTTCCTGCCCCGTCGCATCCTGGTGCGCACCGACGCGCTGCACCGGGCACGCCGCCTGCTGACCGACGCGGGTTTCGCCGAAGAGCTGCGTCGTGACTGACATCGTCACCGACGCGATCCTCGACGGGCGGCTGCGGCTGCGCCAGCCCAGGACCGGCCACAAGGCCGGCACCGACGCGATCTTGCTGGCTGCGGCGGCGGAGCCCCGGAAGGACGATCGGATGGTCGATGTCGGGGCCGGCGTCGGCACGGTCGGCCTGGCGCTCGGCCTGCGCGAGGCGACGCTGACGGGGGTGCTGCTCGATATCGACCCCGCCAACGGAGCACTGGCCGGGGAGAACTGCCGCCTCAACGGCCTCGACGGGCGGCTGAGGGTCGCGGTGGCGGACCTTTTCGACCCGGCGTCGCGCAAGGCCGCGGGCCTAGAGACCGGCGCAGCGAGCCTCGTCGTCACCAATCCGCCCTTCCTGATCGGTCGCGAGAGCCGCCCGTCGCCGCATCCGGGGCGAGCCAGGGCTCATAGTCTCGATGCGACCGGCGGATCGCGGCAGCATGGCGACTGGTTGCGGGCGGCGTTGAGCCTGCTCGCGCCCAAAGGGCGGCTTCATCTGATCCACCGTCCGGACGCTCTGGCGGCCCTTCTTTTCGTATGCGAAGGCCGGCTCGGCGCCCTCCGCATCCGGCCGATCTTCGGCAAGCCCAACACGCCGGCGATCCGGATCATCCTGTCCGGCGTCAAAGGCAGCCGGGCTCCCGCGAGTATCGAACCGAGCCTTGTCCTGCACGAGGACGACGGGCGGTTCACGGCCGCCGCGGAGGCGATCCACCGCGGCGACGCTTTGATTACGACCCGAGCCGATCGGGCTCAGTGTCGATAAACGGCGTGACCATCGAAGCCGTGGTGTCCGAACCCGTGGTCGCCGAAACCATGATGGACAAAACCGACGTGACGGAAGCCGTGACCGTAACCGCCGAAGTGCCGGCCGAAGCCATAGCCGAAGCGGTGAACGCCGTAGCCGAAGTGACGGACGCCATAGCCGACGTGACGGACGCCGTAGTTCCAGGGACGAACGACGCGATGGTAGATCGGCCGGCCGATCACATAGGGCCGCAGGATCCGCACCGGGCGATAGGCGGAGCGGTAGACCACATTGAGCCGGCATCCCAGGCCGTAGACGCGGTGATAGCCGATCGGGCAGGTGCGGACGCCATAGGCGAAATACGGCCGGCCGACCCCGTAAGCGAGGCGGCGAACCCCGAAGCCGTAGTGGCGGAAGCCGACAACGCGATGACGGAAGCCGTAGCCGCCGAAGTGGCGCCCGAAGCCGTAGCGGCCGAAGTGATGCCCGAAGCGATAACCGCCGAAATGATGGCCACCGAAGTGATCGCCGCCACCGACGTGACGATATGGAGCGGCCTCGGCCGGCGCCGTGGAGGCGACCGTCGTGGCGCCGAACGTCGCCGCGATGGTCGCCGCGAGCACTGTGCCGCGCAGCGCGGCACCAGAAATCAAGGTTGCCATGAGTTGGCCCTTTCCGTTTGATCGGGAGACCTTCTCCCGTTTCGACGTGCATCTTGCGCCGACGCGGCTGAACGGAGCTTGAGGCTGGCATTCAAGCGGCATTCATGCCTCCGGACGCCGCGCGGCATCTTTCGGGCCTGCGGAAACGTTCGGTGAGCGGCTTGTCGGCACGCCGCCGATCGATCAAACGAGAGGCGACGATCCGGCTTTTTCGGAAGGGACTTTCTATGCGCTATCTGCACACCATGATCCGCGTCACCGACCTCGACAAGACCATCCGCTTCTTCACCGATATG
The DNA here is from genome assembly GCA_965277115.1 of Lichenihabitans sp. GTDB lineage: Bacteria > Pseudomonadota > Alphaproteobacteria > Rhizobiales > Beijerinckiaceae > Lichenihabitans. The sequence continues at coordinate 940,503 of CBDIBY010000011.1, forward strand.
CTCGACATGACGGAAGTCAGGCGCATCGACAACGAGAAGGGTCGTTTCACGCTGGTGTTTCTCGCGGCCTCCGAGGATGTCGAACGCGGCCGGGCCGAGAAGGCGCCGCTGGTCGAGCTGACCCACAACTGGGACCCCGAGGGGTACAAGGGCGGGCGCAACTTCGGCCATCTGGCCTACGAGGTCGATGACATCTACGCCACGTGCCGGAAGCTGATGGATGCCGGCGTCACCATCAACCGACCGCCACGCGACGGCCACATGGCCTTCGTCCGCACCCCGGACAACATCTCGCTCGAACTGCTGCAAAAGGACGGCGCGAAGGCACCGGCCGAGCCCTGGGCCTCGATGAAGAACACCGGCGAATGGTGAGCCGACGCGCGGACGCCTGCGACCGGACGCGCAGCTGACGAGAAACGAAACAGCCCATGAGCGACTTTCAACGGCAAATTCTCATCAATGTCGCGCCCCTGGTGCTGTTTTTCGTCGTCTATATGTTCTTCTATGTCATGTATATCCGCGGCCGAAGCAATGCGGCGACCGTCGTGGTCCAGAACACCGAGGAGATGCGGCGCCTGAACCGCAACGTCGAGCGCCTCATCGAGCTCCTCGAGCGGACCCGCCAGGATGGAGACCGGACCAATGGCTGAGCATGACGCGGCGCAGGACGAGGCCTTCCTCCGCCAGGCGGCCGCCCTCTCCCGCAGTGCGATGGAGGGAGACCACGGCGGTCCCTTCGGTGCATTGATCGTGCGCGACGGCAAGGTCGTCGCGGAAGGCGGCAACGAGGTGACCTCGACCAACGACCCGACCGCCCATGCCGAGGTCGTCGCCATCCGCCGCGCCTGCCAGGCGCTCGGCGGCTTCTCGCTCGAGGGCGCCACGATCTATGCGAGCTGCGAGCCCTGCCCCATGTGCCTGTCGGCCATCTACTGGGCGCGATGTTCGCGTCTCGTCTATGCCAATACCCGCGACCAGGCGGCCGCCATCGGCTTCGACGATGCCTTCCTGTACGAGGAGGTGCCGAAAGCGCCTCTGGCCCGCATGCTCCCCACGTTGCACCGCGCGCTGCCGGAGGCGGAAGCCGTCTTCCACGCCTGGGCCGAGAAGGCCGACAAGACGCGGTATTGAGTTAGGGAGACAGCGAATGCCCGACCGGCTGTGGATCAAGGATCCCCTGGCGATCTTCGCCGAGGGCGCCGCGCGTGGCCTGGTGATCGAAGACCGGCAGATCGCCGAACTCGTGCCTGCCGGCGCGACGCCCGCCGACATCGCCACGACCTTCGAGGCCTCGCGCCACGTGGTGCTGCCCGGCCTCGTCAACACCCATCACCACTTCTACCAGACGCTGACCCGCGCCCATCCGGCGGCGATCAACAAGCGGCTGTTTCCGTGGCTCGAGGCGCTCTATCCGATCTGGTCGCGGCTGACGCCCGACACCTTCCGTCCGGCCGTGCGGATCGCCCTCGTCGAGCTTCTGCTCTCCGGCTGCACCACGGCCGCCGATCATCATTACATCTATACGGCGGGTCTCGAGCAAGCGGTCGACCTCGAAGTCGAGGCGGCGCGCGAGATCGGCATCCGCATGACGGTGACCCGCGGCTCGATGAACCTGTCGCAGAAGGACGGCGGCCTGCCGCCCGACAGCGTGGTGCAGGACGAGGACACGATCCTCGAAGACTGCGAGCGCGTGCTCTCGCTTTTCCATGACAGGTCGCCCGGCGCCGACATCCAGATCGGCCTTGCGCCCTGCTCGCCCTTTTCGGTCACGAAACGGCTGATGAGCGAGACGGCGGCGCTGGCCGAACGATTCGACTGCCCGCTGCATACACACCTTGCCGAAACCAAGGACGAGGAGCGCTTCTGCATCGAGCGCTACAGCTGCCGTCCCGTCGACCTTCTGGAGGAAACGGGCTGGCTCACGTCGCGCACCTGGCTGGCCCACGGCGTCCATTTCGACGATGCCGAGGTCGGGCGGCTCGGCCGGCACGGCCTGGGTATCTGCCATTGCGCCGCCTCGAACATGGTGCTCGCATCTGGCATCTGCCGAACGGTGGAGCTGGAGACGGCCGGGGCCAAGGTCGGGCTCGGCGTCGACGGCTCGGCCTCGAATGATGCTTCGAACATGATGGAGGCGTTGCGCCATGCCCTGATGATCGGCCGGCTGCGCTACGGCGCCGACGCCGTCACCCATCGCGATGTGATCCGTTGGGGCACAGAGGGCTCGGCCCGCTGCCTCGGGCGCGCCGACATCGGCCGCATCGCGCCGGGCCTCCAGGCCGACCTGGCGCTCTTCACCCTGGACGAGCCGCGCTTCGCAGGTGCGCATGACCCGCTGGCGGCGTTGATCCTCTGCGGCGCCACGCGGGCCGACCGCGTCATGGTCGGCGGACGCTGGCGCGTCGAGGATGGCGTGCCGGTCGGCCTCGATCTCGCCAAGCTCATCGCCGATCAGCGCCAGGCCGCGCGCCGCTTCGCCTGAAGGCCTTCCATGTCCGAACCGAACAGCTTTTCCGCCGAGGCCTGGCGCCGTAACGCCGGGCTCTATGCGGCGATCCGCGACATGCCGTTCAACGCCGAGCTGATGAGGGGGACGCTCGGGATCGACCGTTTCCGCCATTACGTGGTGCAGGACGCCAAATATCTCCTGGGATTCGGCCAGGCCCTGGCGCTCGCCGCCGCCAAGGCCGACGATCCGGCCGAGATCGAGCAATTTTCCCGCGGCGCCACCGAAGCCATCGTCGTCGAGCGGGCGCTCCATGCCGATTATTTCCGCCTGTTCGGCGTCGCGCCCGAGACGGTGGCGGCGACGTCGCAGACGCCGGTCTGCCATCATTACGTGAGTTTCCTCCTCGCCTCCGGTTATCGCGAGCCCCTGCCCGTCCATGCGGCGGCACTCCTTCCCTGCTTCTGGGTCTATCGCGAGGTCGGGCGGCACATCTTCGCCGCAGCCCTGCCGCAAAATCCGTACCGGGCCTGGATCGACACCTATGCGGGCGAGGAGTTTTCCGTAGCCGTCGATGCCATGATCGCAACGACCGACAGGCTCGCGCGCGACGCCTCGCCGGTCATCGTCGAGGCCATGCATGGCGCCTTCGGACTGGCCATGCGGCTCGAATGGATGTTCTGGGATTCAGCCTATAGGCTGGCGGACTGGCCTGTCTGAAAGGCGCCGCGATGCACCTCCTCGATCTTCACAGCCTGCAGCATTTCATCGAGGTCTATGGTTATGCGGCTGTGCTCTGCGTGATCGCGTTGGAGAGTTCCGGCCTACCGTTGCCGGGCGAAGCCGTGCTGGTCAGTGCCGCGATCTATGCCGGCAACACGCATGCCCTGTCGATCGCGGGCATCATTGCCGCAGCAGCGGCCGGGGCCATCCTCGGCGACAATATCGGCTTCTTCGTGGGCCGGGAGGTCGGCGTCCCGCTTCTCAAGCGGTTCGGGCCCCGCATCGGCCTCAAGCCGGACAAGCTCAAGCTCGCCCAATACCTGTTCCAGCGGCAGGGCGGCAAGATCATCTTCTTCGGCCGTTTCATCGCGGTGCTGAGGGCTTTCGCGGCGCTGCTGGCCGGCGCCAACCGCTATCCGTGGGATCGTTTCCTGCTGTTCAACGCGGCGGGCGGCATCGTCTGGGCAACCCTCTACGGATCGGCCGCCTATCTGTTCGGCCGCTCGATCCATAAGATCGTCGGGCCGGTCGGCGTCACGCTGGCGGTCGCGGCGCTGATCGCCGCCGTTTTCGCCTGGCGCTTCTTCAAGTCGCACGAGGCGGCACTGCAGGCCGAGGCGGAGCGCACGATCCCGAGCTGACATCAAGGGTCGTCGAGGAATGACCGTCCCTCGCGATCCTCGACCGCGACGATCCAAAGATCGCTGTCGAAGCGGATTTCCCGTCGAAGCCGCTCCTCCGCTTCGAGGGGGTCCAAGGTTTCGGCCTTGTGCGCCGGCGCGAAGTGGCGCTCGCCGTCGGGTTCGGCCTCGCTTTGCGGTGCCGGGCCGAGCACCGTGATGCTGCCGTCCAGCCGGTCGATGGTGATGAAAATGGCGCCGGCCTCGGCCGCGCCGCGGCGGCGCAGCACGGCGACGGCGCCTGCCGCCGCACAGCGGCGAAGGTAGGCGGACACCCAGAAATCGGATCGCAGGCGCGCCGTCGGACTCACCCGCGGGACGACCCGGCGGCATGTTCGAGGGCATGGAGCAGCGTCGGCGACAACGTTCCGTTGCCGCCAAGATGCCGATCCTGCTGGAATTTCGTCAGGGCCTCACGCGTCGCCTTGCCCAGGAAGCCGTCCGGCTTGACCGCGTAGCCGAGCCGGCCGAGCGCCTTCTGCGCGGCCACGACCGAGGTCTCCTTCGGCTCAGGAGCCGCCGCCGGGGCGGGTCTGCCTTCCAGCAACCGGGTGATGCCGTCGAGCTTCGGAGCCGATGGATGGGGCGCCGCTCCGCGAGGCTCCGTCCTGTGTGCGACACGCGACACTGTCGGCGCCGCGGTTCCGACGGGAGCCGGCTCTGCCGCAGCAGGACGCGCGGCCATGGTGGCGGGAGGTGGGACGACAGGGGCGGCTGGCGCCGGTTCGGCCGACGCCGGTCGGGGCCGCGACTGCGGCATCGGAGCCGCCGCCACCGGGCGGACCGATCCGGACGAGGCCGTGCCGAAAAGCGGTGCCGGATGGCGGCCCTTCTGCAACAGGATCGCATTACCGGCGATCCCCGCCATCAGCGCCGCGCAAGCCGTCGTCGCCAGGGCCTTGCCCGGATGACGGCGAAACAGCCGGGCCGCCGGATCGACGCAGATCCTCAGCAGGCCGCGCTTCGCCGGCGAGACCTTGACCTGGCGGGCGCGGACCGCGCCACGCGGGCGTTCGATGGCGGCTTCACGCAATTTTGTGGACCCTGGCGAGATCGGACGGCCCCGGCTGCAGTCTCGAATGGTAGCGGGAAATGGTTTCTATTTTGGTTACGCCGTTCGACGCCTCGACGGCGCGCCGGCAGTCGGCGGGCAGGCGGACGGTGACGCACGTGCCCTGCCCCGGCGCGCTCTCGATCGAGATCTTGCCGCCGTGCAGTCCGACGAGGCCGCGGACCACCGAGAGGCCGAGCCCCGTGCCGTCATAGGAGCGATCGTAGCTACTCTGTGCCTGGAAGAAGGGATCACCCAATCGCGGCAGGTCGCGCGCCCCGATGCCGATCCCGGTATCCGCGACATGGAGCAGGATGGAATTGCCCTCCGGACGCACGCCGACCGTCACGCGGCCTCCCTCGGGCGTGAACTTCAAGGCATTGGACAGGAGGTTGAGCAGGATTTGCCGGCAGGCCCGGATGTCGCCGACGACCTCCGGCAGCTCGGGCGCGAGGTCGCGCTCGAGGCGGATGCCGGCCTGCTCGGCCGTGAGGCCGACCATACCGCAGCACGAGGCGACGAGGTCAGCCAGATCGAAGATCTCGGGCACGATGGCGAAACTGCCGGACTCGATCTTCGACACGTCGAGGATGCTGTTGACGACGGCGAGCAGATGCTGGCCGGATTGATGGATGATGGCTGCATATTCGCGCTGCCGGACGGGGTCGCGCGGCGCTAGCGCCTCGTTTGCCAGCATCTCGGCAAAGCCGATGATGGCGTTGAGCGGTGTCCGCAGTTCATGACTGATATTGGCGACGAACAGGTCGCGGCCGGCGCTGCTGCGGTCGGCCGCACGTCGCGCCTCCTCAAGCGCGTCCTCATGAAGCTTCTGTGCGGTCACATCGCGGACCAGCACAAGCACCGCCGTTGTGCGGTCCGCTTCGGGATCGCCGTCGGCGGCGAGCCGCGCCCGCAGATCCACCCAGGCGAAGACCGGTTCGTCGATGCCCCGCTCGCCGGCCCGGACCGCGCCCGTGCGCAGGCGCAGCACCGCCGCCCCGGGCGTACCGGTCACCGCCACATCCGTCACGAGCTTCAGAAACGCCGGACGATCCGCGACGTGGACATGTTCGAAGAAGCCGCGGCCGATCAGGTCGCGCGGCTTAAGGTCGAACAGGCGATCCGCCGCGGAACTTGCCGAGAGGGCCGCGCCGCTCCGGTCGAAGCGCACCAGCATGTCGTCGACGATCTCGGACAAGGCCCGGTAGCGTTCGTCGCCGGCGCGCGCGAGACGGTCCCGCACGCTCTGCCGGTGGCCGGCGAGCAGCGCCTGCCAGCAACCATAGGCGATCGCCGCGATGATCACGGCGGAGCCGAAGGCGCCGGGCGCCGACGGGCTCCCCAGACCCAGGCCCAGGCTCGATCCGGCGGCAAGTCCGACCGCCAGGGCGCCGGCGAGCGTCGCGGCCGCCGAGGCCGAGCGCGGTGCGACCGATGCCTCGAGCGGCACCAGCAGCAGGAGCCCGAGCCACAGAACCGACCCGCCGCCGATGGCGAGCGTCGAAGCGAGGCCGATCCAGGTCAGGGCGCTCAACACTTCGCCCGCCGCGAGATTGCCGGTTCGCGACACCACGGCCACCGCGATCAGCAGCAGAGACATCCAGGCGAGGGCGATCGCCTGCCACGCGGTCGGCGCACCGCCGACCGCCAGGCATAGCGGCGCGGCGATCAGCGCCAGGAGCACGACGGCGGAGCGGGTGACGAAGAAGTGACGCGTCCTGGCGAAGTCCACGGAGTTCGGTTGCATTGCGGGATGGACGAGCTTCCTCACGTGGTCGTCGAGGCTGATCAGAAGGTTCACGCGACACTCCGCAGCGGACGCATCTTGTTTCGCCCATGCAGCAACGACTGTCGCAGCCCCGGCTTAAGCGAACCCTAAGCCGCGATATGGTCACGACGAGAAATGACGGATTGGCAGGCAATCATCGAGCCGTCCTTACCAATACCTTATGGTTCAGGATTTGTTACTGTCCCCCTGTCGACATATTATGAATAAGTGCTGAACTACTCGGGGCAATTTCAAGGCGTTTGACGGATGTGACGATAACGCGGGCATGGCAGGTTTGACGATGCCAACGGCCCACGCGAGGGGATAGCCTCATGTTCTTCCTGATCCGGTCAGCCTTCTGCATCGGCGTCGTTGCCCTGATCCTGCCTGGAAGCGGGGGACCTTCGACGATGCGGGATCTGGCGATCGTCACGCAGAACGTGGCTGCCGCGCAGGTACAGCACTATTGTGCCCGGCATGGCGACTGCCTCGCGACGGGCGCCAGGATGGCCGGCCTGCTCCTCGGTGCGCAAGGATCGCCCCTGACGCAGGCGCGTCACGGCCCGGCATCGGTCAGCACGCTCGCCGCCGCCGATCTCATCCCGGCGTGGAACGGCCCGAAACCGCGGCTCGGCGGCTGAGGCTGCTGTCGGCCGACTTTGACGGCCGGCTCGCGGCGGCGCACCTACGTCTGGACATAGACCTGATCGCTGCCATATGCGAGGCAAGACCCACGTGGGGATGCCATGCAGACCATTGACCGGATCGTCGAAGATTTCCTGTTCCTCGACGATTGGAACGATCGTTATCGCTACCTGATCGAACTCGGCCGGATGCTCGACCCCCTTCCGGCGGAGGCGCACAGCGAAGCAAACCGCGTGCGCGGCTGCGCCAGCCAGGTGTGGCTCGAAACCAGCATCGACACACGCGACGGCGAGCCGGCCCTCTCATTCAAAGGCGACAGCGACGCCTTCATCGTCAAGGGGCTCATCTACCTGGTTCTGGCCCTCTATGACGGCCGCACGGCTGCGGAGATCGTCGGCACCGACGCGACCGATCTGTTCAAGACCCTAGGTCTCGCCGAACACCTGACCCCGCAACGCTCAAACGGCCTGCGATCGATGGTCGACAGGATCAGGAGGGATGCAGCCGAAGCCGCGGCCGGCCGCCACCCTGCGGGCATGGCGACCGCGCCGTGACCGGCGATGCGGCGCCTCACCTACCCTTGCGTCGGCGCTGCTGGCCGAGGCCCATTTCCTTGGCGAGTTGCGAACGTGCCCGTGCATAGTTCGGCGCCACCATAGGATAGTCCACGCCTAGGTTCCATTTATCGCGGTACTCTTCCGGCGACATATTATATTGGGTTCGCAAGTGCCGCTTGAGTGACTTGAACTTCTTGCCGTCTTCCAGGCATATGATGTAATCGTTGGTGATCGATTTCTTTGGAGATACCGCAGGCTTCTGCGCTTCTGCGACCGGTGGCGCAGCGCCGAAGGTAACGCTCCGTAGAGCATGATGAATATCACCGATAAGAGTGGGTAATTCAGCCGTCGGGACTGAGTTATTACTGACATATGCCGCGACTATTTCGGCGGCTATTTCCATAAATTTCTCTGAATTATCAGTTTCCATGATATTTACTCATTTGATCGGAAATAAAAAAAGCAAGGATCGTTGAATATTTGACGATAAAGCTACCTCGCAACATCGTCCTAGTCTATTGCGACGAATCCTAAGTTTCGTCAAGCACTTTGCCAGGAAATTTTCAGTTCTGCACCACCTTCATACTATGTTGTTGCGAGCTGGATGGGAGGATGCTGCGTCATCGCCCGGTGCCCCGGGGCGGAGCCGGCTCGGCCCGGTCGGTCCCCACCCGCGGTTTGCCCCAGCCGTCCTGGAATGCGGCATCGGACCATGCAAGGCTATGGCTCTAGAGACCGGGCGCCTGTATCGACGTCATAGCCGCGGCCGCACAATCGCCCGCCTCGGCCCGACAGATACGAGGCAGAGTCCATGACCGACACGACGATTCCGCGGCTGGTCACGACCGTCCGGCCGCCGGCGATCCCGCCCCGCCCGCACCGGGTGACGGTGCATGGCGCCGCGCTGAGCGACGATTACGCCTGGCTCCGGGCGGCGAACTGGCGCGAGGTGCTCGAGGATCCCGAGGCGCTGCCGGCCGACATCCGTGCCGTCATCGAGGCGGAAAACGCGACGGTCGATGCCGCAATGGCGGACACTGCCGCGTTGCAGGAGCGGCTCGTCGCCGAGATGCGCGGCCGCATGGAGGAGGAAGACGCCGATGTCCCGGTGCCGGACGGCCCGTTCGACTATTACGACCGCTTCCGCGAGGGCGGCCAGCACGAGCTGATCTGCCGCCGGCCACGCGGCGGCGGCCCGGAGGAACTGCTGCTCGACGGCGACCTATTGGCAAAGCGCAAGAGCTTCTTCGAACTGGCGAGCACGGACCATTCGCCGGATCATCGCCTGCTCGGCTGGAGCGCCGACGACAAGGGATCGGAGCTCCACACGATCCGGGTGCGCGACATCGCCACGGGGCGCGACCTCGACGATGCTGTCGGCCATTCCGACGGCGCGATCGTCTGGACGGCCGACGGCCTGGCCTTCTTCTACGTTCGTATCGACGAAAACCATCGGGCGAGCAGCGTCCACCTGCACCGCCTCGGCACGCCGCAGGCGCAGGACCGCCCGGTCTTCCAGGAGCCGGATCCGGCCTGGTTCGTGTCGATCGGGCGGAGCCTGTCGGGCCGATTCCTGATCGTCGACATCCATGGCCACGACGCGGCCGAAGCGCGCGTGGTGGACCTTTCGGCGCCCGAAGACGCACCGCGCCTCGTCGCGGCCCGCGAGCCGGGCTTGCGCTATGGCGTCGAGCATCGCGGCGACAGTTTCATCATCCTCACCAATGCGGACGGTGCCGAGGACTTCAAGATCGTCACCGCGCCCCTCGCCTCTCCGGGGCGCGGACAATGGCGGGACCTGGTGGCGCATCGTCCGGGCGCGATGATCATGGGTCACATCGCCTTCCGCGACCATCTGGTTCGCATCGAACGCGAGGACGGCCTGCCGCGTATCGTCATCCGCAGCTTCGCGGACGGGGTCGAAACGGCGGTCGCCTTCCCGGAGGAGGCCTATGCGCTCGGTCTCGAGGAGGTCGCCGAGCAGGACACGACCGTCATGCGCTTCTCCTACTCGTCCATGACGACGCCGACGGAGGTCTACGATTACGATATGATGAGCGAGGCACGCACCTTGCGCAAACGCCAGCGCATTCCCTCCGGTCACGAGCCGGCCGACTATGTGACGCGCCGGATCTTCGCGACCGCGCCGGACGGGGCGAAGGTACCGGTCTCGATCCTTTATCGGCGCGACACCCCGCTCGACGGGTCGGCGCCGCTCCTGCTCTACGGCTACGGCGCCTATGGCTACGCCTTGCCTGCCGCCTTCGGCACCAAGCGGCTGTCGCTGGTCGATCGCGGCTTCGTCTACGCGCTGGCGCATGTGCGCGGCGGCACCGACAAGGGCTGGGCCTGGTATACGGACGGCAAGCTCCTCAACAAACCCAACACGTTCAGTGATTTCATCGCGGCGGGCGAAGCCCTGGTCGAGGCGGGGTTTACGCGGCGCGGCCGCATCGTCGCGCAGGGCGGCAGCGCCGGCGGCATGCTGATGGGGGTCGTGACGAACAACGCGCCCGACCTTTTCGCCGGCATCATTGCCGACGTGCCCTTCGTCGACGTCTTGAACACGATCCTCGACAAGGACCTGCCGCTGACGCCGCCCGAATGGCTCGAATGGGGCGACCCGATCACCGACCCGGAGGCTTTCACACGGATCCGCGGCTATTCGCCTTACGACAACGTCCGGCCGCAGCGCTATCCGCCGATCCTGGCGCTCGGCGGTCTCACCGATCCTCGCGTCACCTACTGGGAGCCGCTGAAATGGGTGGCCAAGCTGCGCGCCACGATGACTGGCGGCGGCCCGATTCTCCTACAGACCAACATGGATGCCGGCCATGGCGGCGCTCCAGGCCGGTTCGACGAGCTCGACGAGGTGGCGCTGACCTACGCGTTCGCGCTGGCCGTGACGGAGCGCGAGCAAGGTTAGCGATCGGTAGCCGCCTTCTCGGCATCCTGGCGCTCGACGAAGGCCTTCAGTTCCTCCATCGAGGCGAAGCGGTGGATGCCCGTGGCGGTCTCGACCTCGATGGTGCCGTCCGAAAACAGCACATAGGACGCTTCGCCCGCCTCGTATCGCCCGACGATGTCTCGGCCGCCCGTGTCCGGCGGAGGCTCGCCCCGAGCCTCCGCCTCCGTCTCGGCCGGACTCGCGACTGGGGGCGCCGCATCCGGCATCGCATCGGAAGACGAGGCGGCGGCCGTGAGCGGCGCGGGCGCCCCCAGGCGCGGCTCCATCGGCGGTTCCGGCAAGGACACCGAGGGCAGGTCCGGCGTCTTTCGGTTAGAGCGGAACCGGCTCCACAGCCCGGAGACCCTAGACCGGGGGGGCGGCACATCGGCCGCCGGCGGCGACGGAGGATAGAGGTCGGCCGGTAACGGGCCTACCTCTGCCGCGTCCACATCCGAACGGTCCAGTGTCGGTACGAACAGCGGCGGTGCGACGGCCGCTGGCGCCTCTGAGATCTGCGCGTCCGAAGTCTGCGTATCCGAAGTCTGCGTGGCCGCCGGCATGACCGCCTGCGCCACCGCCTTCTGCAACGCCCCGAGACGGTACAGCACGGCCCCGAGGGCGATCGTCACGATTCCGCCGGCCAGCGCGGTCGTACCGGCGATGACTTCGGTCCAGCCGAACTCCACCTGCATATAGGGCGCGCCGGAGACGATCGAATAGCCGCCCCCGGCCGCCAGTAGGACACCGCACGCGATTACAAGCCAACTCATCGAACACGATCCGTGATGCGGGGGTCCGCCCCCATGACCCGGCGCGAAGGAGCGGGACATAAGCATGCGCCGCCCGGGCTGTAAAATCGGCCCATAGGCTCATGCCGCGCGCCGCCTGTTGCGATGCGCGGCTCGGGACCCTAATTACCGTCGTGGCGGACCGAAGCTTTATGCCTAACGTCTTACGGCGCCTGTCGCGCAGCCAGTTTCAAGGAGATTCGATCATGGCTTTCTCGCTTCCCGAGCTGCCTTACGCCTATGATGCCCTGCAGCCCCACATGTCGAAGGAAACGCTCGAATTCCATCACGACAAGCATCATCAGGCCTATGTCACCGCCGGCAACAACCTGATGAAGGGGACCGAATTCGAGAACAAGACTGTCGAAGAGGTAGTGACGGGGGCCTATGGCAAGAACCAGGCGCTGTTCAACAACGCCGGCCAGCATTTCAACCACATCCATTTCTGGCAGTGGATGAAGCCGAAGGGCGGCGGCAAGCCCTCCGGCGCCATGGAGAAGGCGATCACCGACAGTTTCGGTTCGTTCGACAAGTTCAAGGAAGACTTCATCCAGGCCGGCGTCACGCAGTTCGGCTCCGGCTGGGCCTGGCTCGCCGTCAAGAACGGCAAGATCGAGATCATGAAGACGCCGAACGGGGAGAACCCGCTGGTTCACGGCGCCTCGCCGATCCTCGGCGTCGACGTCTGGGAACATTCCTACTACATCGACTATCGCAACCGTCGCCCCGACTATCTCAAGGCCTTCGTCGAGAATCTGGTCAACTGGGAGCATGTCGAGAAGCTCCATCAAGCAGCGGCGCGCTGATCTGAAGGCAAGGTTACGCGGCGGGTGCCGAAATCACACGGCACCCGATGATCTTCGGGCCCGCCGCTCAAACGCCCATCGCATTCGGCGAGGCTTGCGATAAAGGTCGGGGCCACGCGTTGACCCCGGCCGGTCCGAGCCCTGATGTACAGACACTTCCTTTCCGTCGGCGCCCTGACGCTGCTGTCGCGGATCACCGGCTTCGTGCGCGACATCGTGCTCGGCACGGTCCTCGGTGCCGGCGCCATCGCCGACGCCTTCTTCATCGCCTTCCGTCTGCCGAACCATTTCCGGGCCATCTTCGGCGAGGGCGCTTTCAACTCGGCCTATGTCCCGTCCTACGCCAGCGTCCTCCAGCGGCGCGGCACGAGCGCCGCCGGTGGCTTCGCCAGCCAGATCTTCACCATCCTGCTCGCCTCCCAGGTCGTGCTGCTCGCCCTGGCGCTAGCCTTCACGGGTCCGCTGGTACGCCTGCTGGCGCCGGGTTTCGACAGCGACCCGGAGAAGATGCATCACGCCATCGTGATGACACGCATCACCTTTCCCTACCTGCTCTGCGTCACGCTGGTGACGCTGACCTCGGGGACGCTCAACGCCAACCGTCGCTTCGTCGCCTCGGCGCTGGCCCCGGTGCTGCTCAACCTGGTCATGGCGCTGTTCCTGGCCATGGCCTTCCTGTTTCCCAATGCAGGGGTCGCGGCGAGCGTCGGGGTCACGGTGTCGGGGGTCGCGCAACTCGTCATGATGGCGATCGCGGCCAGGAAGGCCGGGCTGCTCGAACGCTTCGTCCGTCCTTCGCTGTCCCCTGACGTCCGGCGATTCTTCAAGGCGCTTGGCCCCGCGGTGATCGGCTCGGCGGGGGTGCAGATCGCCATCTTCGCCGATACGATCATCGGATCGATGCTGCCGACCGGCGGCCCCTCCTCCATCTACTACGCAGAGCGGATCTACCAGCTGCCGATCGGCGTGATCGGCGTCGCGGCCGGCACGGTATTGCTGCCGGAGATGAGCCGCTTTTTCGCCGCCGGCAATGCGGCGGGCGCGCTGCAGGCGCAGAACCGAACCATGGCGCTGACGCTAGCGCTTTCGGCACCCTTCTTCGTCGCCTTCGTGATGGTCCCCGACCAGATCATGCGCGGCGTCTTCCTGCACGGGAAGTTCACGGCGGACGCCGCGGCCGCCTCCGCGGCAGTGCTCGCGGCCTACGGGTTCGGCCTCCTGCCGATCGTGCTGATCCGCTCGGCCGTGTCGAGCTTCCAGGCGCGTGGCAATACGACGATCCCGATGGTGGCCTCGCTCTGCGCCGTCGGCTGCAACCTCGCCCTCAAGGTCGTGCTCTATCGCTCCCTCGGCGCCGTGGGGCTGGCCTCCGCTACTGCCGTCGGGGCGTGGGTGAACCTATTGATCCTCTCCGGCATCGGCTGGCGGCAGGGTGTGATGCGCCCGGACGACATTTTGGCCCGGGTGGCGCTGGCGGTCGATGCCGCGGCCTTCGTGCTCGGCTCCTTCGTCTACATCGTCGAGCCTTTCATCGCCAGAGTCACCCTGGCCCGTCGCTTCGGCGACGAGATCCACCTTGCGGCGCTCGGCGCCGGCGGCTCGGTGGTTTACATCGCCGTGCTTGCCTTAGCGCTCTGGGCGTTCCAGGTCAGGCTGCCCTTGCCGTCTCGCCGCAAGCCCGGAGCGGCGGGCGTCCGCAAGATTCAGGCGCGAGCATGATGCTGAAACGCCGGCACCGGTGCTTGGGCGCCATCGCGCTCTATGTCCACGGAATCGGTCACGCCGGGAGCCACTCTTGACACGATCCCTCTACGTCTTCGATGCCTACGGTACCCTGTTCGACGTCCATTCGGCCGTGATGCGGCACGCCGGCGACATCGGCGAGGGCGCGGCAAGGCTGTCCGAGCTCTGGCGCCTTAAACAGCTCGAATACAGCTGGGTCAGGTCGCTGATGGGCCGCTATCGCGATTTCCAGGCGCTGACCGAGGCGGCGCTCGATCATGCGATCGCCCGCCACGGCGGGCTCGCGCCCGACCTGCGGGCCAAATTGCTCGATGCCTATGCGGAGCTCGACGCCTATCCGGATGTGCGGCCGGCCCTGGCGGCCCTGAAGCAGGCCGGCGCCAGGACCGCCATCCTGTCCAACGGATCACCGGCCATGTTGGAGCGCGCGGTCCGAGCAGCGGCCTTGAGCGATGGCCTCGACGCCAGCCTGTCGGTGGATGCCGTGCAGGTGTTCAAGACCGATCCGCGCGTCTATGACCTCGTCGGCGCGCATTTCGGCACCGTGCCGGACGACGTGGTCTTCGTCTCCTCCAACCGTTGGGACGTGGCCGGCGCCACGGCCTACGGCTTCGAGACCTATTGGATCAACCGCGCCCGCCTGCCGGACGAATACGAGGACCTGCCGCCCCAGCGCGTGCTCGGCTCGCTCGCCGAGCTGCCGCGCCCAGGCTGACCCCCTCACATCGCCAAGGCGTGGAGAACCCGCGCCCAGCTCCGCGCCCCCTTCTGGAACGAGGGGAGGTTGTATTTCTCGTTGGGCGAATGGATACGGTCGTCATCGAGCGCGAAGCCGACCATCAGCGCGTCCATCTTGAGGTCCTGCTTGAACGACCCGACGATGGGAATCGAGCCGCCGGAGCCGGCCAGCACCGGCTCCTTGCCCCATTCGGCATGCAGCGCCCGGCGGGCGCGCGTCAGCGCCTCCGAGCTGAACGGCAACTGCAGCGCCGGGCTCGCGCCGTGCGCGATGAACTCGGCCGAACAGTCGGACGGCAAGTGCGCCTGGACGAAGGCCCGGAAGGCCTCGGCCACCTTGGCCGGGTTCTGCTTGCCGACGAGCCGGAACGAGATTTTGGCGCTGGCCTGGGCGGGCAGCACGGTTTTGGAGCCTATCCCGCCGTAGCCGCCGGTGATGCCGTTGCAGTCGCAGGTCGGGCGCGACCAGATCTTCTCGAGAACGCTGCGGTCGTGCTCCCCGGCCGGGACCGAGAGGCCGACCTCGCGCAAAAAATCCGCCGAATCGAAAGGCAGCGCCTTCCATTGCTCGGCGACGTCCGGCGGCAGTTCCTCGACCCCGTCGTAGAAGCCCGGCAGGGTCACCCGGCCATCCTCGTCATGCAGGTTCGCGATGATGCGCGCGAGGACATGGATGGGGTTTGTGGCCGCGCCGCCATACATGCCGGAATGCAGGTCGCGACTGGCGGCCTTGACGATCACCTCCTCCAGCACGAGGCCGCGCAGCATGGTGGTGATGGCCGGCGTCGTCTCGTCCCACATGCCGGTGTCGCAGACGAGCGCCAGGTCGGCGCGCAATTCCTCCTTGTTGGCGGCCAGGAAGGCCGGCAGCGAGGGCGAGCCCGTCTCCTCCTCGCCCTCGAACAGGATGGTGACTTCGCAGGGCAGGCCCCCCGTCTCGGTGAAGGCCCGGCAGGCCTCGACGAAGGTCATGAGCTGGCCCTTGTCGTCCGAGGCGCCGCGCCCGAGGATTCGCGCGGGCGCCGCCGCCTTGTCGAGGACCGGCTTGAACGGCTCGGTCTGCCAGAGCGCCAGCGGGTCGACCGGCTGGACGTCGTAATGGCCGTAGAACAGCACATGGGGCGCGTCGCGCCGCGCCGCCTTGGCATGGCCGACCACCATCGGCCGGCCCGCGGTCGGCCGCACCGAGGCCTCGAAGCCGAGGGCGACGAGTTCCTCGGCGAGCCAGTCGGCCGCCCTGTCGCAGTCGGCCGCATAGGCGGCATCGGTCGAGATGGACGGGATGGCGAGCAGCGCGAAGAGGCGCTCGAGGGCGCCGTCCCGATTGGCATCGAGCTTGTCGAGGACGGCATCGATCGTGGCCATGATATGGTCCCGGGCTGGATAGGTTGTGACAACCCATAGCAGCGTAGCAGCGGGTCGGGCAGGCGCAAAGCGCCATATCGGTGACACTTTACTCTTTCACCTAAAGCTGTCACTGTCCTCCATGGCTCGCATCGCCCGCGTCGTCGTCCCCGGCCTCCCGCATCACGTGACCCAGCGGGGCAACCGCGGCGAGCCTGTGTTCTTCGGCGACGACGACTATGCGGTCTACCGCGACCTGCTGGCTGATCGCTGCCGCAAGGCGAACGTCGCATGCTGGGCCTATTGCCTGATGCCGAACCATGTGCACCTCATCCTCGTGCCGGCGCATCCGGACGGCCTGGCGCGCACGCTCGGCGAGACCCACCGGCGCTACACGGGCTTCATCAACGCCCGCGCCCGGCAGACCGGTCATCTATTCCAGGCGCGATTCGGATCGGTGCCGATGGACGAGACCCATCTCCTGGAAGCCGCCCGCTACGTTTCGCTCAACCCATTGCGCGCGAGGCTCGTGCAGCGGGCACGAGACTGGCGCTGGTCGAGCCTGCGCGCCCATCTGGCCGGCCGCGACGACGGACTCGTCAGCGTGCGGCCTCTCCTCGATCGTGTCGGACGGTTCGCCGATCTCGTGGACACGACCCCTGGCGAGAGCGAACCGCAGGACTTCGCCGCATTGCGTGCCGCCGAGACGATCGGCCGCCCGCTCGGCGACGAGGCTTTTTTGACCCGGATCGAGGCAGGGCTCGGCCACACAGTGAGATCGGGCAAGCGCGGGAGGAAGCCGAAGGATCGGTTGGTGAAGCGGTAAAGAGTAAAGTGTCACCGTAATCCCGAAAGAGTAAAGTGTCACCGTAATCCCGTAATCCCGTAATCCCGTAATCCCGTAATCCCCGATCGTAGTTTATCAAATAGTGGACCCGATAGCGCACGTATGACACCACCAGACCTTGAGAGCATCCAATGTCGCCCCGATCAGCGCTCAAAACGCGTCCGGCCATCGCTGTTCTTTGGACACGAGGCCGAGAGCTCGCCCCTTCCAATAAGGACGCGATGGATAAATTTCTTGGGAGTGCGCATGCGCTCGGATTAGATGCCTCGATCGTTTCGGCGTCAGACTTCGATCGCCTCGCTGATTTCGACGGTCTCTTCATCCGCGACCACACGCGGCTGGACGATTATACCTACCATTTCGCATTGCACGCATCGGAACTGGGACTTGCGGTTATCGACGACCCAGTATCGATGCGCATTTGCGCCGACAAGGCGGCGCAAGCTCGCCTGTTTGAGCAGCATGGTGTTCCACAGCCGAAAACACTCTTAGTGCACCGACGAAATTATAAGCTGGCAGTTTCTATGCTAGGCCTTCCCTGTGTTCTCAAGCTCCCCGAAAGCTCGTTCTCCAGGGATGTTCATAAGGCAGACTGTGAACGAAGCTTTGTCGATTGCTGTCTGCAATTATTTGAGCGTTCCGAGATCCTCTTGGTACAGGAATATATTCCGACGAGCTTCGACTGGCGCATCGGGGTGCTCGATCGCCAGGCTCTTTTCGCCTGCCGGTACCATATGGTGCCCGGGCATTGGCAGGTCGTGCAACACGCGGGTTCTGCCGCGTACCAGGAAGGGAGAACCGAAGCTGTCGCGATCGCAGACACGCCAAAGAGAGTGCTCGCTGCAGCACTGGCCGCGGCCGGTGTCGTCGGCGACGGCTTCTTTGGTGTCGATCTCAAGGAGCGCGACGACCATTGCATCGTCCTCGAGGTCAATGACAATCCGAATGTGGATGCAGGTCACGAGGACGCACTCATCGGGCAGGCGCTTTATGAGACAGTGATGAGATCCATTGCTTGCCGCATAATGGGCTCGCGGCGGTGACCATCCACGCTTTCGAAAAATTCGGTATCGAGATCGAATATGCGATCGTCGGCACAAATGATCTAAACTGCCAGTCGATTGCCGACATCGTCTTAGCAGGAGGTGCTGAGCCGGCAGGAGTATTGGACCGAGGGCCCCTCGGCTGGTCAAATGAATTTGTTCGGCATGTGCTCGAGCTGAAGAATCTCGCCCCGTCCCCTCGATTTGAGAACCTCGTCGTAGCCTTCCAAACCGAAGTCTGTGCGATGAACGCGACGCTTTTGGCTCATAACGCGCGACTGATGCCAACAGCGATGCATCCTTGGCTTGATCCCATAGACGCCCGCCTCTGGCCAATTGATCCTCATGGGACCTACCGCACCTATCAGCGCATTTTTGAGACCAGAACGCATGGGTGGACTAATCTGCAAAGTATCCACATTAATCTACCCTTCGTAGGTGACGCAGAATTTGCGTGGCTTCACGAGGCGATTCGTCGCGTTCTACCTATTATCCCAGCCTTGGCTGCGAGCTCGCCAATCGCCGAGGGCAGATATACCGGTAAACGCGACTTTCGAATGCAGTCCTATCGATCCAATGCAACAGCCTACCCCCTCATCAACGGCCGCATTATTCCCGACAGCATCACAAGTTGTAGGGAATATGTAGAAACGATCATCGAGCCGATGTATGCGGGAATCGCTTCTGCAGATCCCGAAAGCCTGCTCAAATTTCCCTGGTTGAACGCCAGAGGCGCTATTCCTCGCTTCGACCGCAACACAATCGAAATTCGGATCGTCGATACGCAGGAATGCCCCGAAGCAGACCTTGCGGTCGCGGCCGCCGTCGTCGCGATCATCCATCAACTCTACAGCGACCCAGCTCGACTGACACATGCGATCGCGACTGAGCGGCTCGTGCAGATACTCGACAGTTGCGTCCATCTCGCCGATGATGCGGTCATCGAAGATCGAAGCTATCTAAGTCTCTTTGACTACCCTGGCCCCTGTTGTAGGGCCGGAGATTTATGGTGCCACGCTTTGGAAAATCTAGGCACGAGTCCTGTCGTAGATCAATCGCGATGGAATTCCATCTGGACCGTCATACTAAACGATGGGAGCCTCGCTCGGCGAATCGAAAGAGCTGTGGGAGAAGATCCTTCGCGAGCACGGCTTTCAACCGTCTATCGAGAGCTATGCAATTGTCTCCAAGAAGGTAAAATCTTCGCTTCGAGAGTGATCGTACCGCTCCGCGGCAGCGACATGGCATGAATCAGATGACCACGCTGACGGGGTCGGAGCGCCGCCGTCGTTGGAGGGCGCGACGGTTCACTGTATCGACGAGCTTGAAATGGATCCTGTTGTTAGGACCGCGGGCTAAGTTGGAAAGCGGCCGCTCCGTTTGATAGACGGAGCGATCATGACGAAGACGACGAGACAGAAGATCGACGCGGCGCTGAAGGCGAAGATCGCCTTGGAGGCGATGCGCGAGCAGGTGACGGTCACGGAACTGGCCCGGCGCCACGAAGTCCACCCGAACCAGATCTATGCGTGGAAGAAGCAGCTTGTGGACAATGCTTCGCAGAGCGGAGTGATGGGGTGGACGCCCCCTGACGGCATCGGTTGTGCCAGGATGGAAGGTGTTGATCGATCATCACTCACAAGGAGGCGTCCGTGGATCAGGCTATCACGATCGGATTGGATCTCGCCAAGCAGGTTTTTCAGGCACACGGCGCCGATGCGGCCGGCCGCGTTCTGTTCCGCAAGCGGCTCTCACGCTCCAAGCTGCTGGCCTTTTTTGCCGGGCAGCCGCCGTGCACCGTCGCCATGGAGGCCTGTGCCGGTGCGCACCACTGGGGTCGGGAAATCGCGCGCCTCGGCCATGCCGTGCGGCTGATCCCACCGGCCTACGTGAAGCCGTTCGTCAAGCGACAGAAGAACGACGCGGCTGATGCCGAGGCGATCTGCGAAGCGGCGGGGCGCCCGACCATGCGGTTCGTGCCGGTCAAGAGCGAAGAAAGCCAGGCGAGTGGGGTGCTGTTTCGGGCCCGCGACCTCTTGGTTGGGCAGCGCACGCAGTGCATCAACGCCCTGCGTGGCCACTTGGCCGAGTACGGTCACATCTTCCCCAAGGGGATCACCCAGGCCGATCAAGTGATGGCCAGCATTGAGAGCCCGGATACGCGTCTGCCCGAGGCGGCGCGAACCGTGCTCAAGGTGTTGGTCTCGACGTTTCGGACGCTCACGATCCAGATCAAGGACCTCGACGCGGAGATCGGCCGGCGCGCCAAGGCAGACCCGGTCGCGCGGCGCCTGATGACGATTCCCGGCATTGGCCCAATCGCCGCCACGGCGATCACGGCGCTCGTGCCGGCGGCCGAAAGCTTCAAATGCGGCCGAGACTTCGCAGCATGGCTCGGGTTGACACCGTTGCAGCGATCGACCGGTGGCAAGCAAAAGCTCGGCGCCGTGTCGTTACGCGGAGAGCGGACGATCCGCCGTCTGCTCATTCTCGGCGCTAGCGCTGTAGTCCGACATGCCGCGATGCGCAAGGAAGCGACCGGAACCTGGCTCGGCCAGATGCTCGGGCGCAAGCCGAAGATGTTGGTCACCGTGGCCTTGGCCAACAAGACCGCCCGTGTTGTGTGGGCGCTCTTAGTCAAGGGCGGGACCTACAAGGCTCCGGTAGCGGCGGCGTAAGCCAGCCGCTACCGAGAAGGCGGAGGAGAGCGGAAGGAGCGTATGGCGCAACGGTCGGTGAGACGGGGCTGGGATATCCAGGGCCTGCCACAGTGCCTCGAGCACGCTGGAGTGATAGGAACCCGGTCCGCGAACTCCCATACAGGCCGGCGGCAGCTCGCTGTCGCAATCGAGGCCGGACAGATGGCAGCATCCGACCACGCGTTCGTGCAATTCCAACGTTTTTCCTTGCCAAGCAGGGGGCGTCCACAGATGGCAGGCGGAGGGGTTCGACGCGGGCGTGGATTACGCGTGGATTACGGACAGGATTACGGGGATTACGGGATTACGGGATTACGGGATTACGGGATTACGGGATTACGGGATTACGGGGATTACGGGGATTACGGTGACAGGATTACGGTGACAGTTTACTACTTCCCTTTATTTTTCGCGGGGAGAGACGAAAGCGGGTAAGCTAAAAATGAGTGGAGTGTCCCCGCATTGGCCGTCTCTTCGAGGGATCCGGCTGAGGATCGTCAACGTCGCGGTCAGCGCTGCATGCCGCCGAGCACGCCGCGCATGATCTCCCGCGCCACCTGCGTGCCGACGGAACGCGCCGCCGACTGGATGGCGGAGCGGACGATCGTCTGCCCGTTGGTCATCCGCCCTCGGCTCGACCCGCCGCCGCTCCACCAATGTTCGAGGCCGCCGAGGAGCCCGCCTCCGCCTGACGCGGGTGCCGGGGTCGATGCTCCGGGCGCCGGCGCCGCGGGCGGCTGAGCGGGCAGGCCCTGGCCCTTCTGGCCGGCCGCGCGTTGCTGCAACATCTCGTAGGCGGAAACGCGGTCGATCGGCGTATCGTATTTGCCGTAGATCGGCCCCGCCTCGATCAGCGCCTTGCGCTCCTCGGGCGTGATCGGTCCGACACGCGAGGACGGCGGCGCGATCAGGCTGCGCTCGACCACCGCCGGCGTGCCGTCGGGCTGCAGCATCGACACCAGCGCCTCGCCGACACCGAGCTCCTTGATGGCCTCCGCCGCGTCGAAGGCGGGGTTCTGCCGGAACGTGTCGGCCGCCGCCTTGACGGCCTTGGCGTCGCGCGGCGTAAAGGCCCGGAGCGCGTGCTGCACCCGGTTGCCGAGCTGGCCCAACACCGTATCGGGCACGTCGAGCGGGTTCTGCGTGACGAAATAGACCCCGACGCCTTTGGAGCGGATCAGCCGGACCACCTGCTCGATCGCCTGCATCAGGCTCTTCGGCGCATTGTCGAACAGCAGATGCGCCTCGTCGAAGAAGAAGACGAGCTTCGGCTTGTCGAGGTCGCCGACCTCCGGCATCCGCTCGAACAGCTCCGACAGGAACCACAGCAGGAAGGTGGCGTAGAGCCGGGGCGAGCGCATCAGCCTGTCCGCCGCGAGGATGCTGACGACGCCGCGGCCGTTCGGCGCGACGCTCAGAAAATCGTCGATCTCGAGCGCCGGCTCCCCGAAGAAGTTGGCTGCACCCTGGTTCTCCAGCACCAGGAGCTGGCGCTGGATAGTGCCGATCGTCGCCGAAGCGACATTGCCGTAGGTGGTGGTGAGTTCGCCCGCATGCTCGGCCACATAGGCCAGCATGGCGCGCAGGTCCTTGAGGTCGAGCAGCAGCAAGCCTTGTTCGTCGGCGACGCGGAACAGGATGTTGAGCACGCCCGCCTGGGTGTCGTTGAGTTCGAGCAGGCGTGCCATGAGCAGCGGCCCCATTTCGGCGACCGTAGCGCGGATCGGCGAGCCCTGTTCGCCGAACAGGTCCCAGAAGATCACCGGAAAGGCCCGCGGCGCATAGGCGAGGCCGAGATCCTTGGCGCGCTTCGTAAACGCGGGCTTGCCCTCCCCCGGCTCGGCGAGGCCGGCGAGGTCGCCTTTGACGTCGGCTGCGAAGACCGGCACGCCGGCATTGGAGAAGCCCTCGGCCAGAAGCTGCAGGGTGACCGTCTTGCCGGTGCCGGTGGCGCCCGTGATGAGGCCGTGGCGGTTGCCGAGCGCCAGCGTCAGATATTCGTAACTGCCGCTCTTGCCGACCAGGATCTTGCCGGGCTGCAGGCTCGAATCGGGCATGGACCACCTGGGATTAGCGTGAGGCCGCTCTTTATAGCGGCACTCGCCGGCCGGTGCCAAACGATGCGGGCAACGGGGCTTTACGCGTCGCCGCCTCTATGTGAACTCAGTCGGATGTCGTAACCGGTGGCGAAGAGGAGTGCCCACATGCAGGAACTGGTGGATCGGGTCAGCGCGGCGACCGGCCTCGAGCCGGACACGGCGCACAAGGCGATCGGCATCGTGCTGGGCTTCATCCAGAAGGAAGTTCCTCCCGAGGACAGCGCAGCGGTCCTCGACAAGATTCCGGGCGCGCGCCAGGCGGCGGCGGTGGCCGCGGCCGAGACCGACGGCAGCGCCTCGGGGCTGATGGGCCTTGCCAACCAGCTGACCACCGCCGGCCTCGACATGGGCGACATGCAGACGCTGGGGCACGAGATGTTCGCCTATCTGCGCGAGACGGTCGGCGAGGATGCGGTCGGCCAGCTTGCCGGAGCGGTTCCCGGCCTCTCCCAGTTCATGTGAGGCCGCAACGGCAGCTTAGACCGCGTCGAGCCTGACCGATAAGCCCGGCAGGGCCGCATGACCGAGCACGTCCCTGGCCGAGAGGATCTCGATCGACCCCCATTTGTCGGGAGCAGGATTGCGGTGGACGTGCGTGCAGTTGCGGGCCGCATCGACGACCCAGAGCTCCTGCACGCCGTAGGTCGCATAGAGCCTGGCCTTGCGGCCTAGATCGTAGCCGAGCGTCGTCAGCGCCACCTCGATGGCGAGGATGATGTCCTGCCCCTTCACCTGCTCAGCTCGATGCCGCGGGGATAGACGACGATGTCGGGCTCGAGCAGCGTGCGCTCGGACAGATACATCGTACTCTCGACGCCCATCCAGAGGTGATCCGGCAGGGCGCGCACGACCGCGATATTGAGATGCGTCTTGATCAGCTCGTGCCGATGGGTCTTGGACTGCATCGGCACGATCTACCCTTCGACCAGCTCGAAATTGTCGTCCTCGCTGATGACGCCGAGATCCTGCAGCCTCAGGATCTCGTCGACCGTGATGTCGTGTCGGGCGAGAAGCTGGCTCCAGTCCGGCAGGGTCTGCGGCATGTCCGTCCTCCGATCGTGCGAAAATAGCACGGTGGCGGATCCGCGTCAGTGCGTGGACTCGGCGGCCGCGGCGGGCGCCGGAGCGGCGGCGACCGGGGGCGGGACGGCGGCCGCTGGAGCAGGCAGAACAGGCGCGGGCAGCGGCATCGCCACGATCGGCGCATGTGGATCGGGAAGCCTGCCGGCGGGCGCTTCCGTGCCGTCGAGCACGGCCTGGGTGTCGCGGTCCTCGGGCCGCTTGGCCCCAAGTTCGGCGCCGATACCGCGGATGATCTCAGGGGCCGCCGCGTAGGTGGCGTGCCCGATGAGGCCAACGCTATCGCGGCTCACGTCGATCACGTCGACGCCGAGGTCCTTGATGGCTTTCAGGTCGGCGGGTTTCGAGGGGTCGAGCGCGCCGAGCCGCGGCCGATCGGCCAGCATGCTGGAGATGGCAAGCGCGCGGTCGTTGCTGGCCGTGAAGATCGACACATGGGCGAAGGATCCGAGGCGCGCCATCTGCGCGCGGAATACGTCGAGGTCGATGTCGGGCGCCGCCAGCAGGATGTCGCCGAGATGACCATCGAGATCCGGATGACCCGCGATGGCGTTTTCGCGCAAGGATTCCATGGCGAGCCACGCCCCCATCGAATGAGCCAGCACGTGGATCTTGCCGACATCGGGCTCGGCGGCGAGCGTCTCCAGCAGATGTTCGAGCGCGTCGCGCGACGCCATGGCCGCTTCGCGGTCCGAGCCATAGCCGAACAGGCTTCCCTTCGACGGCCAGGTGAACAGGACCGGCACGCCGTTGAAGCCGCCGTCGATGACGATCTGAGCCAGCCGGAAGCGCGCCTCATCGAGACTGGTGTTGAAGCCGTGGACGAAGACCAGTATGTCGCGGTTCGAGCCGATGCGGCCCGAAATATGCGAGGCGATCTCGTTGCGGAATCCCGTCTCGTCGAGCGGACGTCGGCCGGCCAGGACGAAATCTTCGAGCCGATTCTCGGAGCCCAGACTCGGCCGTTCGATCGAGCCGGTCCGGTGGCCGGGCGGCACGCTGATGGTCGTCAGCGAGAAATGCGCACCACCGATGCCCGTCGTGCGGTCCTTGCCCTCGGGTCGGGTCGAGGCGACGAAGATCTGCACCTGGCGAGGAGCGCCCTTCGTAGCGCCACCCACGAAAGTCCCAACACCGTCCACGCCGTCGGCCACAGCGGTGATGCCGGCCGAAACGCAGCCCGAAAGACCGGTCGCGGCGAGCACGGCGGCGAGGATGACGGCCCGAAACTCCACGCCTGCTGTCACGCGACTAACCCCCGACGCATCCGCCGCCGCCACGGCCCACGGTCCCGCGAGGCCTTCCATGGCAAAGATGGCGCTTTGACGGTGGGAAGGCCCGTCCGCCGGATGTCAGGGCTGCGATCCGTCGGGCGTGGCAACGCAGTCACGGCGGCCCGCATCGATGCAGTTCTGCAAAGCGTTGTGCTTCTGGAAGGCCGAGACGGTCCAGAACAGCGCAGCCGCCACCAGCGCGATGGCGACAAGGGCGGCGATATTGCCGCGGTTGCCGGAGCGGCGCGACGGCGAGGGTCGCCTTTGCGGCCCGGAGTCACGAGACATCGTCGCTCACTTCGGTCGATCCATTGCGCCTCTCGCATTTTCCTGCAGCATGTCCAATCATAGGCGACAAACTCTAGCATGACGTTGCGGTTTTGCGGATCGGATCGCCCGACGCATCTTCCTTCGCCATCCGGGAGGTCCCATCGCCGCCTTCGATATCCGGCGGCGGTGGCGGATATACGTCGGACGACACGCGATCTCGCCGATCGACAAAGCAACGCCGGATCAGTCTCGATTCAGATTATCATCGACGCTGCCGTGGATGATAGTTGAGCTCATGTTTTGGCCTCGGAACAATCGGTCCTGACGCCGCATTCTCTTACCAACTTCCTACACACAGGTGCGTTCGATATGTTCCGCTCGCTTTCTTTAGAGAAACCGTCGCTCACGAAGCTGGCGATGGTCGGTGTCGCGATCGCCTCGCTCGGTGCCGCGACGGTGGTAACCGTGGAGCCTGCCCAAGCCTTTCGCGGCGGCGGTGGCAGCTTCCGCCATGCCGGAGGGTTCGGCGGCGTCCACGGCGGGTTCCGCGGTGGATATGGCGGGTTCAGGGGTGGCTACGGCGGCTTTCGTGGATTCCGTGGCGGCTACGGCCGCCTCGGTTACGGTGGTTTTGGCCGTGCGCGCTTCGGTTATGGTGGCTGGGGCGGGCGCCGGTTCGGCTGGCGCGGCTACGGCTTCCGCCGCTTCGGTTGGCGCGGTTATGGCTTCCGCCGGTTCGGTTGGGGTCCGGGCATCGGCTTCGGCGTAGGCTACGGCCTCGCCGGCGCAGCCTACGGTTACGGCTATCCTTATGGGGGTTATGCCTATGACGGCGGCCCTAACGGCTACGACGGGGGCTATCGCTACGCCGGGTATCGATGCGGGCCTTACGGTGAGAAGACGCATCTTCAGAAAAGATATTATTGCGGTCGCTGATCTCATCTCGATGATCAAGACGAAGGGTGGCTGTCGTGCCACCCTTTTTCATGTTGGCGGAATTCGAGCGCCCTTGACGCCGGCACCGGCTACCGGCGCCCTGTCGTTTGGGGCGAGAGCATATGTTGGGCAGCATCTGGCAGACGCATGGTCTTCAGCGTCAAACGGCCAGGAAGCCGCCGTCGACCGGGAGCGTGTGACCCGTCGTCATGCCGGAGGCCGGGCCGGCCAGGAATAGGACTGCGGCAGCAACCTCGTCGATGGTGGCCAGACGCCGCATCGGCGTCGCGCCGAGCACCCGCTCCATGGCGGCCGGATCGGCGAGAAGCGCGCGCGTCAGGTCCGTCTCGACATAGGTGGGCGCAACGGCATTGACCCGGATCGAACGCTGCGCCCATTCAACCGCCAGTGCCCGGGTGAGGTTGACGAGGCCGCCCTTGCTGGCCTGGTAAGCCGCGTTGGGGAACA
Source organism: Lichenihabitans sp. (assembly GCA_965277115.1). Taxonomy (GTDB): domain Bacteria; phylum Pseudomonadota; class Alphaproteobacteria; order Rhizobiales; family Beijerinckiaceae; genus Lichenihabitans. The sequence goes on from CBDIBY010000011.1 coordinate 967,458, forward strand.
GACCGCCCGAAAACCCCATGATGGAAGCGATGTTGACGATGGCGCCGCCTCGGTCGGCCATGCGCCGTCCCGCTTCCCTGGAACACAGGAACGCACCGGTGAGGTTCACGCCGATGACGCGGGCGAAATCGGCGCCCGTCATGTCGAGCGCGGACGAGCGCACGGCGAGGCCCGCGGCATTGACCAGGATGTCGACGGGTCCGAGCGCCCGATCGATCGCCGCGAAGGCCTGTTCGACCGAGACCTCGTCGGCGACGTCGCAGCCGAGCATCACGCCCTGCGCCGGCGCTCCACCCTCCGGTCGCAGGTCGAGCACCGCCACCCTCGCGCCAGCCTCTGCAAGACGCGCCGCAATTCCCGCTCCGATGCCATGGCTGCCGCCCGTGACGACCGCAATCCTGTCGGCGAAATCCTTAAGGGTCGACACATCGCTCTCCCGTCTCGCGATTCACGGCCTGCCGCCAGACCGCGGCAATGTTTCATTTTCTTCGGTATGAAAAACCGGCCTCGGCGCTTCTCGCAAAACTTTAGATCGAAGCCGCGCGTTCAGCAAAGATCACAGGTCGCCGGACCGGCTTGTTTCGTTTGCCGTCCGAGGAGGGTTCGATCATGAACGATGAATTTGGTGCCAGATCCCTGCGGAGGATTGTCATAGCCGCGACGGTAGCATTGGGTTTCGCCGGGATGGCGCAAACCATCGAGCCCGCGCAGGCTTTTCCAATCGTTTCACCGATCGCTTCCCAATCTGGCAACGCGGCGATGCCGAACATCGAGCATGCCGCCTATTACGGCTATTATCGTCGCTACTATCCTCGCTACCACCGACGCTTCTATCGCCCTTACTACGGCTATCGCCCTTACTACGGCTATCGCCCTTACTACGGCTATCGCCCCTATTATGGTTATGGGCGGCGTGGCCAATGCAGAGGTTTCCGCGATTCGCATCTCAGCAAGCGCTACTGCTGACGCATAGCGGCCGAGAGGCCTCTCGCGCTATACGGCTCTCGCGGCCGAGCCTCCTCCGGAGCTCGGCCGTCGTGCTTTAGGTGGAGGCCCTGCGCGTGGCGCTTGTTCCGGCCGGAGGCGTCGTTTAGCACTGGTGGGCGAAAATCCGCACGAGAGGCCCCGATGATCGATTATTTCGCGCAGGCAACCTCGTTCGGCGTCCTTCCGGTGATCGCCATCGAGGACGCAAGCAAAGCGGTCGCATTGGCGGATGCGCTGAGCGAAGGCGGCCTACCGGTCGCCGAGATCACCTTCCGCACGGCAGCGGCCGCCGAAGTGATGGCGGTGTTGCGCAAGCAGCGGCCCGATTTCCTGGTCGGTGCCGGCACGGTGCTGGACCAGGCGGCACTCGACACCTGCCTGGCGAGCGGCGCCAAATTCGGCTTGTCGCCCGGTTTTGACCCCGAGATTGTCGATGCGGCGCGCAAGATCGGCCTGCCTTTCGCGCCGGGCATCATGACGCCGAGCGAAATCAGTGCCGCGGTCAAGCGCGGCATCAAGCTCATGAAGTTCTTTCCCGCAGGAACCATCGGCGGCCCCACGGCGCTGGACGGCATCGCGGCGCCCTTCGCCCATCTCGGCCTCAGATTCATCCCGACCGGCGGCGTCAGCCAAGCCAATATGGGCGATTGGCTGAAGCTCAAGAGCGTCGCGGCCATCGGCGGTACCTGGATCGCTCGCCCCGACGATATAGCGGCCGGCAAGTGGATCGAGATCACCGCCAAGGCGCGGGCAGCGGTCGAGACGGCGAAGCAGGTACGGGGATGATTATAGCTGGAGTTCAGATCGATGTTCTGGCTCTACTCATCATCAGTGCGTTCTTCGGCAAAAATTTCAAGTCGAAGGAAAGATCGATGAATGCCAAGACCTCAGCATTCTATGATCAGAGGCCACAACAACTTTAGCCTTGACTTCACGTCTTTGAAGAACTATGAGAATAGTTGGTCTGTCGTGATCTGTCGCTCCCCATGCGGGAGCGTTATGTCTTTGTCGCTCCCCATGCGGGAGCGCGGATCGAATAGAAAGCCGGTTGCCGCCTAGGCGGTACCACTAGTTTGATATTCGAAACCACGCTCGTGCGATTGGAGCCAGGGAATGCAGTTTGATGGGTTTGACTGGGATGAAGGCAACACGAAGAAGTGCCAACGGCATGGGGTCTCTGTTTTAGACATCGAGAGTGTATTCTTTCGACCGATCATGGTCGTTCCAGATGCCGCTCATTCGATGTCAGAAGATCGCTTTAAAGCGGTTGGACAGACGGTGGCAGGACGTTAGGTTTTCCTTGTTTTCTCCTGGAGGCGACGCGATCTTAAGCGTTTGATCCGCCCTGTAAGTGCCCGTTATATGCATGCCAAGGAAGTTAAGCGTTATGAAAAAGTGGCCAGTTCTCGCAAGTGACGCAGAAGCCGAAACATTCGTGGCCGGGTCGGATTTGACCGATTACGATCCTTCAGAGATGATTTTTATGAAATTTGAATTGAACGATGTTACATTGTTAGATGCGTTGCAATTACCCGATGAGTTACTTAGTGCGGTAAAGATGAATGCCGACAGAATAGGTATACCTTACAAGATGTTTATTCGCCGCGCGCTTGAACGTGCGGTTCAGAATAAATAATATCATCGCCACCTCGCCAACCGAATCTAATACTGGATCAACGCGACACAAAGCGGACGGACACCGATTCACCCCAATACTGGCTCGGGCAGGGCGATCGGCTTCAGCTGGGCAAGTTCGTCGAGTTCGATGTGGCAGAGGATCGTATGTCCGTCGCCCGCGTCGCGCAGCGGCGGCGGATCGGTATCGCAGACGGGTCCGAGTTTACGCGGGCAGCGCGCCGAAAAACGGCAGCCGGCCGGCACGTTGATGGGGCTCGGCGGGTCGCCCTTGAGGCGGATGCGCTCCTGCACGGCGGTGGGATCGGCGACCGGCACGGCCGATAGCAGCGCTTCGGTATAGGGGTGGAAAGGCGGCGCGAACATGCGCGCCACCGGCCCCTGCTCCATGATCTTGCCGAGATACATCACGATCACGCGATCGGCGAGGTGATGGACCAGCGCGAGGTCGTGGCTGATGAAGACGATGGTCGTCTGCTTCTCGGCCTGGATACGCAAAAGCAGATTGATGATCGCGGCCTGCACCGAGACGTCGAGTGCCGAGACCGGCTCGTCGGCGACGAGGATCGTCGGATCAGCCGCGAAGGCGCGGGCGATGGCGACGCGCTGCTTCTGTCCGCCGGAGAGCCGGCCCGGCCGCTGACGGCGCAACGCGTGCGGTAGGCGCACGAGGTCGAACAGACGGTCGACCTGCGCATCGGCATCCCGGCTGTTCTTGGCAACGCCGAACTTCTTCAGCACGCGCTTCAGCGGGAATTCGGCCGAATGCGACGGGTTCAGCGTGCCGTCCGGATTCTGGAACACCATCTGGATCGCCGCGAGCTCGCCGGGCGTACGGCTCGTGGCCGTCCGCCGGCCGATATCGCCGCCCTTGAGCGAAAGGTTTCCGGTCGTCGATGGCTGCAGGCCGGACAGTACGCGCGCAAAAGTCGATTTGCCGGATCCCGATTCGCCCACGATGGCCAAGATCTCGCCCTTGGTGGCCTCGAAATTGAGGTCTTCGTTGGCAATCAGCTTCTGCGCCCGCGCCTTGAAGCCGAAGCCACCGCCGCCGATGTCGTAGATGTTCGACAGATGCTCGGCGCTGAGCACGAGTTCGGCTCCCGGGCGCCCCGGCGCGACCGCGAGGACGGCCGCATCGGCGAAACCGTCGACCTCCTGCCAGCGGACACAGCGCACCCGGTGCACGGGCGAGACGTTCTCCTCGGGGATGGGATGATCACAGCGCCCGGCCTCGAAGCCGGGACAGCGCGGCGCGAAGGGGCAGCCCGGCGGCCGTCTGGCGAGCCCCGGCGGCTGACCGGGGATGGGCAGGAAGGAGGTGGTATATTTGTCCGAGCCGATATGCGGCACGCAGGCCATCAGCCGTCGCGTATAGGGTTGCTTCGGGTTAGCGAAGAGGTCGCGGACCGGCGCCTCCTCGATGAGGTCGCCGAGGTACATGACGCCGACGCGCTCGCAGACCTTGGCCACCACGCCGAGATTGTGGGTGATGTAGATCAATGCCGTGCCGTACTTCTCCTGCAGTTCGGAGACGAGATCGAGCACCGCCGCCTCGACCGTGACGTCGAGGCCCGTCGTCGGCTCGTCGAGCAGCAGCAGCTTCGGATTGGCGAGCAGCGCCATGGCGATGACGACGCGCTGCTTCTGCCCGCCCGACATCTGATGCGGGTAGCGGGCCATGACGCTGTCGGGATTGGGCAGATGAACGTCGGCCAGGATGCGACGCGCCTTCTCGCGCGCCGCCTCCGCACCGAGCCCTTGCGTGATCATCGGCACTTCCATGAGCTGGGCGCCGACCTTCATGGTGGGATTCAGGGCGGAATTCGGGTCCTGGTAGACCATAGCGATGCCACGGCCGCGGATCGCGGCGAGGTCGCGTCGCGAGGCGGAGGTCAGGTCCACCCCATCGAATACGATGCGGCCACGGGAAACCCGGCCGGTCTGCCCGAGATGGCGCATGATCGCCATAAGCAGCGTCGATTTCCCGCAGCCCGATTCCCCGACGATGCCGTAGCTCTCGCCCGGCATGACGTTGAAGCTCAAGTCGGGGATCGCGGTAACGACGCCTGCGGCCGAGTGATAATCGACCCTGAGATTCTCGATCGAAAGAAGCGGCTCGGCCATTCTCACTCCTTCATGGACAGTTCGCGGACACCATCCGCCAGGAGGTTGAAGCCGAGCACCAGCGACACGATGGCGCCAGCGGGAAACAGCGACATGAACGGATGCACCGAGATCGCCACCGTGGCCTCGCGCACCATCGTGCCCCAGTCGGGGTCGGGCGGCGGCAGGCCGAGGCCGAGAAAGCCGAGAATGCCGATGGTGATGATCGTATAGCCGATGCGCAGGCAGAAATCGGTGATCAGCGGGCCGCGGCAGTTCGGCAGCAGTTCGACGAACATGATGAACCACGCGTTCTCGCGCCGGAGCTCGGCCGCAGCGACGTAATCGAGATGGCGCTGCTCCAACGTCAGTCCGCGCACGATACGGGCAATGCCGGGGCTGGAGGCGACGATCACGGCAATGACGATGTTGAGGATCGATGGACCGATCGTCGAGATCAGGATGACGTAGAGGATGATGATCGGGAAGGACAGGATCACGTCGCCGGCCCGGCTGATGATCGCATCGACCTTGCCACCGTAATAGCCGGCCGCGAGGCCGAGCGGGCAGCCGATCACATAGGCCGCGATGGCGGCGATGGGCGCCACCGACAGCACCCGGCGTGCGCCGAAGATGATGCGCGCCAGGATGTCGCGGCCGCGATTGTCGACGCCAAGCCAATGCTCGGGCGAAGGCCCCGGATGGCTGAGCGCCGCGTAGAACAGCTTGTTCGGCGGATCGAGCGGCAGCAGGGGCGCGAAAAGCGCCAGCACGACCCAGAACAGGATCAGCCCGAGGCCGACCATGGCGACGCCCGAGGTCGGCAGGCGGCGGACGAGGCCCGGAGGCCGCTCGATCTTCTCACGAATGCTGGGGGCTTCGATCGCGGTCATCTGAGCCTGATCTGCGGGTTGAGGAAGGCGTAGCCGATGTCGCCCAGAACTTGGGTCGTCACCGCGACGATGAGCGCAATCAAGGTCGCCGCCTCGATCAGCGAGATGTCGCCGAACAGCGACGCATCGAGGATCATCCGGCCGAAGCCCGGATAGGCGAAGACCATCTCGGTCACCACCACGCCCGAGATCAGGAAGTTGATCTGCAGCAGGATGACCGTGAAGGGCGCGATCATGGCGTTGCGGATGCCGTGGCGCACCACGACCTGGCGGAAGCTCAGGCCCTTGAGCAGGGCTGTGCGCACATAAGGCTTCGCCATCACCTCGGCCATGGAGCCGCGCACCATGCGGATGAGATAGCCCGCGTCATAGAGCACCAGCACCGTCACCGGCAGGACGAGCTGCGTCCAGATCGGCCAACCGGCTCCCGTCGTCAGCGGGCTCGTGCCCGGCAACAAGCCCAGAAGAACGACGAAGACCGACACCAGGAAGACGCCTGAGGCGAATTCCGGCACCGATGTCGCCACGATGCCGAAGACAGAGATGGAGCGGTCGACGGCGCTGCCCTCCCGCATCCCGGCCAGGATGCCGAGCAGCATCGAGAGCGGCACGATGAAGGCGAAGGCGAGGCCGGCCAGCATCGCCGTGGCGCGCAGGCGCGGCCAGAGCACGTCGTTGACCGGCGCCTTGTAGAGCGACGAATAGCCGAAATTGCCGAAATAGCGGTCGCCGCGCGGATCGGTGAAATCAAGCTTCAGCGCCGGATCCTGCAGCGGATCGGCCCTGAGCCCGAGCAGGATGCCGAGCCAGCGCACGTAGCGTATCGGCAGCGGATCGTTGAGGCCGAGCTTGTTGTAAAGAAGATCGACGCTCTCCTGAGGCGCATAGGGCCCGAGCGTCTTGCGCGCCACGTTGCCGGGCGAGAATTCGGTGATGGCGAAGACCAGAAAGGAGGCGACGAGCAGCGTCAGCACCAGGCTGGCGAGTTTCTTGGCGATAAGACCCAGCATGAATGGAGCCCCCTAACCCCTCATCCGCGTCGTCTTCGACGATACATCCCTCGACAGGCTCGAAGGGCGCCAATGTCGCAGGGCTGTCCCCTCCTCCCGCATGCGGGGGGAGGGAACAGCGGCGCGATCATGCCTGTTGGAGCCCGATCTTCCAGCCGAAGAAATAGTTCGACGGATGGGCGTAGAAGCCGACGACGCGCTTGTCCATGAACGTGAAGACGTTGCGGAACACCGGCTGCACCAGCGGGCCGTCGTCGAGCATGATCTGCTCGAGCTTGGCCACGATGGCCTTCCGCTTGTCGAGGTCGAGAACGCCGTCGGCCTGCGTCAGAAGATCGTCGAACTCCTTGTTCGACCAGCCGGATTCGTTCCAGGCTGCGCCGCTGCGATAACCGAGGCCGAGCAGCATGGTGCAGAGAGGACGATGGTACCAGATGGTGACGCTGAACGGCACCTTGGTCCAGATATCCCAGTAGGAGGCGCCGGGGATCGGCTTCAGGTTGACCTTGATGCCGGCCTCCGCCCACATCTGCTGGCATGTCTCCGCCATCGGCTGGAACCAGTCGATGTCGTTGGGCACGACGAGCTCGACCTCGATGCCGTTCGGATGCCCGGCCTCGGCCAGGAGCTTCTTGGCGCCCTCGACGTCGCGCTTCGGCGGGTCGATGGCGGCAAAGTCCGGCAGTGCGACCGAGCAATGCGTGTGCTCGCCGATGGTGCCGATGCCGCGCAGCGCAACCTCCAGAACCGGCTGCGGATCGATCGCCTTGCGCATGGCCTGGCGCACCTTCGGGTCGTCGAAGGGTTTGGACGCCACGTGCATGCGGATGGTGCCGGTCTCCGCCGTCTTCACCTGGAAGAAGTTGAGGTGATCGATGGCTTTCAACGCGTCATATTGCGACGGATAGGCGATCGCCAGGCCGTCGAGCTGCTTGGAGGCGAGCGCCGCGATCGGTGCCGTGACGTCGTCGCCGACGTCGGTCTGCTCCATGCCGTCGATCGCCGCGTCGCCGCCCCAATAGCCGGTCCGGCGCTTGAGGACTGCCCGCTTGCCGAGCTCGAATTCGGTCAGCTCGAAGGGACCGGTGCCTTGCGCGCCGACGCCGAACACGCCCTTGTCGTCCGGATGAAGGATCGCCATCGGGTAGTGGAACAGATGCTCGGGAACGGAGACCTGGGGCGTCTTGCAGTTGAAGCGGAAGGTATGGTCGTCGACCTTCTCGATCGCATTGGCGGACCAGAGCTCGGTCGTCGGCTTGCCGTCAGCACCGGTCTTGTCGTTGAGCAGATAGCCGTGGACGAGCCCGATGAAGGACGAGCCGACGGCGGGGTCGAGCGCGTGCTTGAGGTTCCAGATCACATGGTCTGCGGTGAGCTCGTCGCCCTTGGTCCATTTCACGCCCTTGACGAGCTTGAAGGTCCAGGTCTTGAGGTCGGGTGTGACCTCCCAACTTTCCGCGAGATAGGGCTTGGTGACGCCGTCGGCGTCGGTGAAGGTCAGATATTCGACGACCTGCCGCGATACGTTGGAATCGTAGCCGCCCCAGGAATAGGCGTGCGGGTTCTTGATGTCCTTGATGCGGGTGCCGATCCGCCACGTTCCACCCTTGGGCAGCGGTGCCGGCGTCGCCGCAGCGGCGGCCGACGGGGCGAATGGTTCGCCGGTGATCTTGCCGGCCAGGGCATAGGCTGCGGGCGCCGCCATGCCCATGAGGGCGGCATAACGCACGAACTCGCGACGATTGATTTTTTTGGCTTCCAGGTCGGCCGCCAGTCTGCTGACGTGCCCGTTCATCTCTGCCATTGTGGGTTCCTCCGGCGGCTTTTCTCTAAGACCCCTTTGCAAGAGTGACGCCAGTTTCGATCCACAACAAGGGGGATTCTAATGCTTGATCGTTTTTGATCTCTACCGGGGGTGTGTTTGGATTGATCAGGACGCCGCCAGACCAATTGATGTCGCATGCAGATCTGATGCTGTCAGGGCCGTATGGGACCCCCACCGTCGAACGCTGTCCGCCTCGTTGCCGCGTGGCTCGAATCGACGCAGCGACCCCGTGACACCGGATTCCGGAGCCCGCCAATGACGGCGCCGAGCGACCCCCTGCTCCAGCCTTTCCGCCTGAAGCACCTCGACATCCGCAACCGGCTGATGTCGACCGCGCACGAGCCGGCCTATACCGAGGACGGCATGCCGAAGGAACGCTACCGGCTCTATCACGCCGAGAAGGCGAAGGGCGGCATCGGACTCACCATGATCGGCGGCTCGGCGGTGGTGGCGCCCGACAGCCCGCAGGCTTTTGGCAACATCCTGCTCTACAAGGACGAGGTCGTGCGCTGGCTCGCCGAGCTCGCCGACGACGTCCATGCCAAGGGCGCCAAGGTGATGATCCAGATCACCCATCTGGGTCGCCGCACCTCCTGGTCGAAAGTCGACTGGCTGCCGGTCGTGGCGCCCTCCTCGGTGCGCGAGCCGGCCCATCGCGCCTTCCCCAAGCCCATGGAGGACTGGGACATCGCCCGCACCGTCAAGGCCTACGCGGATGCCGCCGAGCGGGTGAAGGCGGCCGGCCTCGACGGATTCGAGCTCGAATGCTACGGCCACCTGATCGACCAGTTCTGGTCGCCCGCCACCAACCGCCGCGAGGACGACTATGGCGGCGCGCTCGACAATCGGCTTCGTTTCGCCTTCGAGGTGCTGCGGGCCATCCGTAAGCGCATCGGCCCGGAGTTCGTCGTCGGTACGCGTCTCGTCTGCGACGAGGACTGGAGCCGTGGACTTTCGCGCGACGAGGGGTTGGCGATCGCCAAGAAGCTCGTCGGCTCGGGCCTCATCGACTTCGTCAACGTCATCCGCGGCCATATCGATACCGAGGAGGCGCTTTCCCACGTCATCCCCGGCATGGGCGCGCGCTCGGCGCCGCATCTCGACTTCGCCGGCGAGGTCAGGGCCGCGACCGGCATCGCCACCTTCCATGCGGCGCGCATCCAGGATGTCGCCACCGCCCGTCACGCCATCGCCACGGGCAAGCTCGACCTCGTCGGCATGACGCGCGCCCATATGGCGGACCCGCATATCGCGGCGAAAGTCGCATCGGGCCGCGAGCACGACATCCGCCCCTGCGTCGGTATGGCTTACTGCATCGATTCGATCTACGGCGGCCAGGCGCTGTGCATCCACAATGCCGCGACGGGGCGCGAGGCCACGATGCCGCATGTGGTGGCTCGGTCCGAGGGGCCGCGCCGGAAAATCGTCGTGGTCGGCGCTGGCCCGGGCGGCCTCGAGGCGGCAAGGGTCGCCGCCGCCCGCGGCCACGAGGTGGTGGTGTTCGAAGCGGCCGACCGGCCGGGCGGACAGGTTCTGGTCACCGCGGGACTGAAGCGTCGGCGCGAGATCATGGGCATCATCGACTGGCGCATGGCGCAATGCGCGCGCGACGGCGTGACGTTCCGCTTCAACACTTATGCGGAAGAGTCTGATGTCCTTTCAGAATCACCTGAAATCGTTGTCGTGGCGACGGGCGGCGTGCCGGATGCCGCCTTCCTGGACGAAGGCGAGGATCTGGTGACAAGTTCGTGGGATCTTTTGACCGGTGCCGCCAAGCCCGGCGCCGAGGTGATCCTCTACGACGACAACGGCGCCCATCCGGGGATGACGGCGGCGGAATTCATCGCACGGGCCGGGGCGAAACTCGAGATCGTCACTCCTGAGCGGACGCTCGCGCCCGATGTCGGCGGGACCTCCTATCCGGCCTATTTCAAGGCCTTTGCCGAACATTCGGTGGTGACGACGCTTAATCTGCGGCTCGAAGGCGTGCGGCGCGACGGCAACCGGCTGGTGGCGCGTTTCGCCGACGACTACGGCAAGCGCGAGATCGCGAAATCCGCCGACCAGGTGGTGGTCGAGCACGGCACCATGCCGCTCGACGAGCTCTATTTCGCGCTGAAGCCGCTGTCGCGGAATTTCGGGGAGATCGACCATGCGGCGCTGATCGACAATCGGCCGCAACGGGTCGAAACCAATCCGCAGGGGCAGTTCACGCTGTGGCGGATCGGCGATGCCGTCGCCTCGCGCAACATCCACGCCGCCGTCTACGATGCGCTGCGGTTGCTGAAGGACGTGTGATGGCGGCGCTCGTCGATAACGACTTCGTGTTTCGTCATTCCGGGATTCGCCGCAGGCGAAGACCCGGAACCCATGAACACGGTTATGCCGAAAAGGGCGGCGCGTCACGGAACCCTGCCTTGCGGCTTCGTGGTCTTGGGTTCCGGGTTCTCGCTTCGCTCGTCCCAGAGTGACGGGGCACATGTATCGACCGAAAACCAGATGATGACCCTCCCGCTCATCGACACCGATACGCTTGCCATCGACCCGCTGCGCCTTGTCGAGGCGCTGCGCGAGGGCCATCGGCGCGGCATCGACGGCCTCGACCGCAGCTACCTCAGCGAACCGCGCCCCGAGCGTGAGAACGGTTTCCTGCTCTGGCCGGCCTGGCGCCACGGCGAGGCGCTGGGCGCCAAGCTCGTCACGATCTTTCCCGGCAACGAAGCGCGAGGCGCCGGGCCGAACATCCGCTCGCTCTATCTGCTCTTCGACGGCAAGGACGGCGCGCCGCTGGCGCTGATGACCGGCGAAAGCTTCACGCGCCACAAGACGGCGGCCGATTCGGCGCTCGGCGCAGACCTTTTGGCGCGGCGGGACGTGCGGCACCTCGTTGTCCTCGGCGCCGGCGCCCAGGCCGAAACGCATGTCGCCTACCTCCGCGCCGTCCGGCCCTCGATCGAGCGCGTGACGGTGTGGAACCAGACGCGCGTCAAAGCGGAGGCGCTCGCGGCCAGGATCTCCGGGGGCGCATCGACCGAAGACCGAGCCGGCGCGGTCGCCGCGGCCGACATCGTCACCTGCCTCACCGCCGCAACCGAACCGGTGCTCGAAGGGGCCTGGCTCAGGCCGGGCACGCATGTCGATCTCGTCGGCGGCTTCACGCCCGCCATGCGGGAAAGCGACGATGCGGCGATCCTCCGCGCCCGCGTCTTCGCCGACCACCGAGGGCTCGTGATGGCGCATAACGGCGATATCCGCGATCCGTTCGACCGCGGTGTGATCGGCCCGGATCACGTCAGGGGCGACCTCTTTGATCTGTGTTCCGGCAAGGTAGCGGGGCGCACCGACCCGTCCGAGGTCACGCTGTTCAAGAACGGCGGCGGCGGCCACCTCGACCTCATGGCGGCGATGGCGTTCCACGAGGGCGCACACCCTTCTCCCGCGGCGCGGGAGAAGGTGGCCGAAGCATCAGCGGAGGCCGGATGAGGGTAACCCGAGATCCCTTATCCAGACGACTTCGCCGGCCCACCGTCTCCCGTAAACGGGAGAGACGGGAACTCACGCCTCCGCTCTCTCCCGCCGCCGCCCGAAGGCGAGGCGCATGGACCGCGCGAGGGCGAGGCCAAGCGGCAGACCGTGAACGGCCTCGAGGTATTCCGAAAAATCGTAGATCGTCACCGCCGGGCAGACCTCGAACTCGAAGAAGACGGGTCTCCCTACGGCATCGACGCGAAAATCCATCGACCAGTAATCGCGAAGCCCGAGCAACCGGGCGAGGCGCGTTGTCCCCTCCTCGATCGTCGCGGCAGCCTGCCGGGCGGCAAAGTCGGGGTCGCGCCGCACGTCCGCCATGCGGGGTACGAAGGCGGCCGCACGGGCTTCGCCGAAGAGGCCGCGCCCACCCGCGGTGTCCTTCGCACCTGACAATGTCGCGTTGTCGTGCATCGTCATGAAAGCGCCGCCGGTCTCGCTGCTTTCGTCTTTGACGAGCCGGAAGATTCCAAGCTGTTCGGCGAAGGGTCGGCCGAGATCCATGACGCTGACCCGCACGTCGTCGCCCTCGACGAAAGGTTGCACCAGGGCACGATCGCCGTAGCGCCCGGCGATGCGGCGCGCGATCGCCCTCGCCTCCTCAAAGGTCGCGCAGCGGCTGTCGGCCCAGATGCCGAGCTTGGCGCCGAGCGTCGCCGGCTTGACGAAGAACGGACCGTCCACGGCGGCAAGGTCGCCCAGGGTGCCGATCGTCTCGTCGCCGTCGAGCAAAAGCGTCGGCAGCACCGTGAGCCCGGCCGCTCCGGCGAGCGCCAGGGAGGCGAACTTGTCCTGGCAGAGATGTTGCGCCGTGGCAGGCGATCCGTAGCGCGCCAAGCCCGCGAGCCGCGCCAGGGCCGGCACGGCCGAGCCACGGTAGAACCTTATGCCGTCGGTCTGCGTCCAGACGAGCGTATCCTCGGGATCGACTTCAACGAGACGCGTGGCCAAGTCGTCGAGCGCGACGAAATCCACCGCGATCTCCTCGGCCGCCAGAGCCTCCCGTATCCCGTCCATATAGGCCGGCAGGTCGCTCGCCTGAGCCAGGTAGGTCGCGATCTCGTAGGCGACGTCTCGCGAATAGCCGTAGCGTTCGAGCCGCCGCGCCGCGGCTGCCTCCGGCTCGAAGGTGACGACGACCCGCCGGAGCCTGTGCTCCGGCATGGATCAGGCGACCCGGCTCAGACTCGGCCGCTTGTCGCCGAGGGAGCGCTCCAGCGCCGCGCAGTACCAGTCGACGAACTGCATCGTGCCGGACTCGTGCTCGGGCGAATAGGGCCCAGGCTCGTAGGCCGGAGAGAGGATGCCGCGCTGATTCTCTTCGATAACCCGACGATCCTGATCGTTGGTCGCGAGCCAAACGCGCGTCAGCTCACCGAGCTCGTAGTCCCGGCCTTCGACCGCGTCTTTGTTGACCAGCCACTTGGTCGTGATCTGGGTCTCGGTGGCGCTGAGCGGCAGGACGCGGAACGAGACGGCATGGTCGCCGAGCACATGGTTCCAAATGCTCGGGTAGTGGAACATCAGAAGCGTCCCGATCGCGGGCAGCGTCACGTCCGCGCTAAGCGGGCGGCACACGGCCGCCTTGCCCGACATGGTGTAGCTCACCGCCTCGTCGAGAAGCGGCATTCGGCTCAGCCGATGCTGGCCGTCGTCCGACAACCGGAAGGTGCTCGGCAGGCCCTCCGCTTCGAGCCGCGCCCAATGCGCGACCAGCGCGGGGTCAGACAGCGCGGTCGGGCCGCCCGCCACCGTCGGCGTCTCGGGGAAGGTACGGCAGAGCTCGGGATGGTTCGCGGCGCAGTGGAAGCACTCGCGGTTGTTCTCCCAGACGAGCTTCCAGTTGCCGTGCTCGACGATGGTGCTCTCGAAAGCCACCTTGGCCTCGCTGAGCCTATGCTGCCGCAGGTAGGGCTCGGCGGCACCCGAGAAGGGCTCCCAAGCCGGGGCGCGCTCGCCGACGCAGACGAAAATGTAGCCCGCGACCGAACGGCAATGGACCGGCTTCAGTCCGAATCCGCTCTTGTCGAAATCCTGCGGCATGTGGCGGGCGCGGGCGAGGCTGCCGTCGAGATCGTAGGACCATTGGTGATAGGGGCAGACGAGGCGTTTGGCCTTGCCGTGCTCCACGGTGCAGACGCGCGAGCCGCGATGCCGGCAGGAATTGTGGAAGGCCCGGATGGCGCCGTCGTTGCCCCGCACCACCGTCAACGGGTAGGCGCCGATCTGCAGTGTGAAGAACTGCCCCGGCTCCGCGACCTCGCAGTCGTGGCCGGCGAACATCCAGTCCTTGTAGAAGATCCGGTCGAGGTCATCGGCGAGGACCGCGGCGTCGGTATAGAACGGACGCGGCAGGCTGAAACCGGGCTTGCGCGCCCGCAACAGGGTGGACAGATCGTGATCGAGGCTCATCGTCAACTCCGCTCGGGCTGACGCCCTGCGATATTTGAAACACTCATAATATGGCAACGGCATGCCGTCTTGCCGAGACACGACGGCGGACGTGCAATTTCGGCCGTTCAACCGCCCCAGGCCGGGTCGGAGAGCACGTCGGCCGTATGGGTCCCGAGGGCGGGCGAAGGCCGCTCGCCCACCATGCGGACACCGTCGATGACGATGGGCGAGGCGACGCCGGGGATGCGCCCTGCCGCCGCGGCGCCGCTCGGGAGGTCGACCCTGAGCCCCCGCGCCACGACCTGAGGGTCCGCGAAGACGTCGGCCAAGCTGTTGATCGGCCCGCAGGGCACGCCCTCGCGCTCCAGTGCGGCGAGCAGGTCTTCGCGGGCAAAGGCGAGCGTCAGGCCGGTCAGCAGCGGCACCAGGGCCACGCGGTTCTCTACCCGCAGCGGGTTGGTGAGGAAGCGCGCGTCGCGCACCAGCTCCGGCCTGCCGAGCACGGTGACGAAGCGCGCGAACTGCCCGTCGTTGCCGATCGCGACGATGAGGTGGCCGTCCGCCACGGGGAAAATCTGGTAGGGCACGATATTGGGATGCGCATTGCCCATGCGGCGTGGCGATGCGCCCGACACGAGATAGTTCATGGCCTGGTTGGCGAGAACGCTCACCTGCGTGTCGAGCAGCGCCATGTCGATGTGAGCGCCCTGCCCCGAGGATTCGCGGCGGCGCAGCGCCGCCAGAATCCCGACGACGCCATAGACGCCGGTGAAGATGTCGGCGAAGGCCACGCCGATCTTCTGCGGCTCGCCGTCGGGGGCGCCGGTCAGGTCCATGATGCCGCCCATGCCCTGGATCATGAAATCGTAGCCGGCGCGGTTGCGATACGGGCCGGTCTGGCCGAAGCCGGTCACCGAGCAATAGACGAGGCGCGGATTGGGGGCGGCGAGACTTGCGTAGTCGAGCTCATATTTGGCGAGGCCGCCGACCTTGAAGTTCTCGACCAGGACATCGGCATGGCCGGCGAGACGGCGGACGAGCGCCTGGCCGCAGGGCGTCTCGAAGTCAGCCTCGATCGAGCGCTTTCCCCGATTGGTGGCATGGAAATAGGCGGCGGAGAGATGCGCCCCGTCATGCCCTTCGACGAAGGGCGGGCCCCAGGTCCGCGTATCGTCGCCGCTTCCCGGCCGTTCGACCTTGACCACGTCGGCGCCGAGATCCGCCAGGAGCTGGCCGATCCACGGGCCGGCCAGGATGCGGGCGAGTTCGAGGACTTTTACGCCGGCGAGCGGCTTGTCCACCGGATCAGTCCATGACGGCGTCGAGGCCGCGCCGCAAGCCGACAAAGCGCGCGACGCGCCGCGCCGCCAGCAGCGTCCCGGCGACGTAAGGCGCGGCCGAGGTGCCGGCGTCGTGCCGAATGGTCAGGCGCTCGTTGTCGGCGCCGAGCAGCACTTCACATGCGATGACATAGGACGGCAGGCGCAGCGAATGGACCTGCACCGGGGTGGGGTCGCCGATGGCGGCGCCGCGCGTCTCGCGCAATCCGCTAAGCGTCTCGACCGGGCGGGACGTACCGGCCTGCCGCGCCGCGCCGAGCAGCTCGGCAAGTTCCCGCGCGGTGCCGGAGGGTGCGTCGATCTTGCTGGCGGAGGCATAGTCGATGATTTCGACATCGGGCACGAATTTCGCCGCCTCCAGCGCGAACCGGCGCATGAGCGTCGCGGTGATCGAGAAATTGCCGGCCGCCAAAACGCCACGGCCTGCCGCCTTGGCCGCGGCGTCGATCTCGGCATAGTCGGCGGCCGTGGGGCCGGAGGTGCCGATGACGACGTGCCGTCCCGCCGCGAGCGCCGCCAGGACATGGGCCTTGACGCCGTCGGGCTTGGTATAGTCGATCAACACGTCGGACGGGGCCGCGAGCGCCGCTTCGACGCTCGGCGAGATCTTTATGCCGACCGGCGCCAGCCCGGCCGCTTCGCCCGCATCCCGGCCGGCGGCGGAGCGGCTCACCGCTCCCGCAAGCGCGAGGTCGTCGGCCTTGGCGATGGCCTCGACGAGGGCGCGGCCGACCCAGCCGGTCGAACCGGCAAGCGTGATGCGTATAGGATTCATGCGGCGTCCTCGATGCTGGAGCGGCGGGCACGGCGACCGGTTCTGATCAACCCCTTATCCGGTCCTTTGCGCGGCTTCGCCGCGACGGACCACCTTCAACGTCGGGCCGGATGAGGGATGTCGTGCTCATCGTCGAACGATGTCTCAGAAAAACGCCTGCAGGCCGGTCTGGGCACGGCCGAGGATCAACGCATGGACGTCGTGCGTGCCCTCGTAGGTGTTGACCGTCTCGAGGTTCTGCAGGTGGCGCATCACGTGGTATTCGCCCGTGATGCCGTTGCCGCCGTGCATGTCGCGGGCGGCCCGCGCGATGTCGAGCGCCTTGCCGCAATTGTTGCGCTTGATCAGCGAGATCATCTCGGGCGCGGCGCGCCCCTCGTCGAACAGCCGCCCGACCCGCAGCGCAGCCTGGAGACCCAGCGCGATCTCGGTCTGCATGTCGGCGAGCTTCTTCTGCACGAGCTGAGTCTGGGCCAGCGGCCGGCCGAACTGCTTGCGATCGAGCGTATATTGCCGCGCGCGGTGCCAGCAGTCTTCCGCCGCGCCCATCGTGCCCCAGGCGATGCCGTAACGGGCGCGGTTGAGACAGCCGAACGGCCCCTTGAGCCCCGAGACGTTGGGAAGCAGCGCCTCCTCGCCGACCTCGACGCCTTCCATGACGATCTCGCCGGTCACCGAGGTGCGCAACGAGAGCTTGCCGCCGATTTTCGGCGCGGACAGGCCCTTGGTGCCCTTCTCGAGGACGAAGCCGCGGATGGCGTCGTCATGCGCCGCGGATTTGGCCCAGACCACGAAAACGTCGGCCAGCGGCGCGTTGGAGATCCAGGTCTTGGCGCCGGAGAGCCGGTAGCCGCCGGATGTCTTTTCGGCCCGGGTCTTCATGCCGCCGGGGTCGGAACCGGCATCGGGCTCGGTCAGGCCGAAGCAGCCGATCCATTCGCCCGAGGCGAGCTTCGGCAGATATTTGCGCCGCTGGCTCTCGTCGCCATAGGCATGGATGGGATACATGACGAGCGAGGATTGCACGCTCATCATCGAGCGATAGCCGGAATCGACCCGCTCGACCTCGCGCGCGACCAGGCCATAGGCCACGTAGGACGCGTCGGCGCCGCCATATTGCTCCGGCAGGGTGGTGCCGAGCAGGCCGAGCTCGCCCATCTCGCGGAAGATACCGGGATCGCTCTTCTCGGACGCATAGGCCTCGACGACGCGCGGCAGGAGCTTCTCCTGCGCATAGGCGCGCGCGGTGTCGCGGATCAAGCGTTCGTCTTCGCCGAGATCAGCGTCGAGCAGCAGCGGATCGTCCCAGACGAAGCTGGCCTTGGGAGCCCTGGCGGACGGCGATTGCGGTACGGCGCTCATGACGATCCTCCCCGGCTGTCGAAGCCTAGTTTTACCCTCATCCGACGCTTCGCGCCACCTTCTCCCGCCTGCGGGAGAAGGGATAGAGGCGGCACTACCGGTCGACGAAAGCCTTCTCGATGACGAACTGGCCGGGCTCGCCGTGATTGCCCTCGACGAAGCCGTGCGACTCGAGCAACGCCTTGGTGTCGGTCAGCATGCCGGGGCTGCCGCACATCATCACGCGGTCATGCGCGGGGTCGAGATCGGCGAGGCCGAGATCGTCGCTGATCTTGCCCGAGCCGAGAAGCTCGGTGATGCGGCCGGTGTTGCGGAACGGCTCGCGCGTCACCGTCGGATAATAGACGAGCTGGGCGCGGATCATCTCGCCGATCAGCTCGTCCTGCGGCAGGGTCTTGGTGATCGTATCGCCATAGGCAAGTTCGCTGACCTGCCGCACGCCATGCACCACCACCACCTTCTCGAACCGTTCGTAGGTCTCCGGGTCCTTGATCACGCTGAGGAATGGCGCGAGGCCGGTGCCAGTGCCGAGCAGGTAGAGGTTGCGGCCGGAATGGAGGTTGTCGATGACGAGCGTCCCGGTCGGCTTGCGGCTGACCATCACCGCGTCACCGACCTTCAGGTGTTTCAGGCGCGAGGTCAGCGGCCCGTTCTCGACCTTGATCGAGAAGAATTCCAGCTCTTCTTCGTAATTGGCGCTGGCGACGCTGTAGGCACGCAACAGCGGCCGCCCGTCGACCGGAATCCCGATCATCGTGAACTCGCCGTTGCGGAAGCGGAAGGAGGGATTGCGCGTCGTCTTGAAGCTGAACAGATCATCGGTCCAATGGTGGACCGAGAGCACCGTCTCTTGGTTGAAATTGCTCAACTGTCTCTCCCGCCGATTGCCGCCAAGCCGAGGCTCGAAACGGCACAGCCTTCGCGTAACTTGAGTACGTTCGTAGACGAACAGATATTTTCGGCGGCGGCCGCCGTCAAGACGCTTTGCTGCGACGCAAACCTGCCATGCAGCGGCAAAGGCAAATTCATTTGTGTACAAACAAATATCACGAGACTGGACGGAGTCAAGGACGCCTGCCCGGCCTTCCTCGGACGGCGTCAGGTCGTCCAGACGACGCGCAACATCTGGCATGCTGCGTCGGGACCGAGGTCATCGAAGAGAATGCCGCCACCGTCGTCGGTGAAGAGCGCGTCGCGTTCGCCGATCCTCGTCAGCAGGATCCGGCGGCCGTCTACGGCCGGCAGCCGGAGATAGCCGTCGCCATCGACCGTTCCCGGCAGGCGAACCGACGCATGCCCGCCGCCGAAACCGATCTCCGACAGGCAGCCGCGCAGGTTGGTCACCAGAAGCTCGGTCTCGCCGCGCGCTAGCGTCAGCACCCCGTCCTTGACGACCAGCGTCACCTGACCAACCGGGCTTTCGAGCGGGCCGAGCCGCAGGTCCTCGCCGGTATTGACGATCTGCCAGCCGCCCCAGGGCGCGACATCCATGACCTCGCCGACGGCTAAGGCCGGCATCAGCGCCCCCCAGCCGTAGAAACCGTCGGTATCGGGCTGATCGAGCGCTTCGCCCGTCTCGGCATTGTAGTTTTCCGGGCAGAGCCGCTTGGCCCAGGCCGTGGAGAAGAGCGCGAAGCTTTGCCGCGCGAGCGCCGAGGCCTCCTCGTGGCGTCCGGTCCGGCGCAGGCCCTGCCAGACCATGTAGTTCAGCGGCGGCCAGATGCGGCCGCGCCAATAGCTGTTGTCCCTGGCGGCGGGGTCGTTGCGCGCCGTGCCGGGGATCGCCAGGGGACCGCCGAAGGTCTTGGGATCACCGAGATGGTCGAGCAGCCAATCCGTCTGCTCGGGCGTCGCCGCGCCGCAGAGCAGCGGATAGAAGCTCGTCGGCCCGAGGCTCTTGACGAAAGCGCCCGACCAGAGCCGGTTGGCGAAGATGGCGCGGCTCTCGTCCCAGAGTTCGGACCGGATTTTTTCGCGCAATTCCTCGGCTCGTGCCGCATGGGCGGCGGCGGCCTCCTCCTCGCCGAGTTCAGTCGCGATCAGGCCGAGCATCTCGGCGTCGAGCGCCAGCAGGCTGTTGAGGCCGATATCGATCACGTCGAGCGTGCGCGTCGCGGGATCGTAACGCGCCTCGTCGTGGATCGGCGCATTGTCCATCGAGGATTCGTTCCGCGCGCCGAAGCTCGTGCCCTTGTAGAGTCCCTCGCCGACGTCGGAAGTGCCGTAGGAGCAGAGGCCGAGGCCCTTCGGGTCGCGGCTGGCCCACCACCAGGCATGGTTGCGGGCGAGCGTCGCATAGGCGAGCTGTAGCACCGGGCGCGACCGGCCGCGCAGATAGATCAGCCACAGCAGGAAGGCGCCGATCGGCAGTTGCGTTCGGTCGACCCAGGCGTCGTTGGCCGTGACCAGGCAGGCAAGGTTGCCCTGCGGCGTGGCGCTCGACAGCGCCGCCGCAAAATTCTCCCGCGCCACCTCCGGGTCGAGCCAGCCGGTCAGCAGGGCCGCGTAGAGCTGATCGTTGAGCCAGACCCCGAAGCCGCCGAACTTCTGCTGGTTCCAGTTGCGGCTGATCGACGTATAGGGGCGACCATTGATCGGGTCCCACACCGTGTTCCAGCTCATCACGTCGCGGATGGCGTCGAGTGCGCCGGCGAAGCGCCCTGTCTGCGTCGCTATCTCGGCCGGCGGCAAAGGCGGCGCGGCGAGAAGCGCCCGGGCGCGCGATACCGCGAGATCCTCGCGATCGGCCACCGCTAGGGCGAAACGGCCGTCGCGCATCATCTCGAGGTTGTAGCGCAGGGCCAGGACCCTGGCCTCGGTGGCGCGCGAGGCGAGGTGGAAATAGCCGTGCGCCTCGTAATCTTCGGCAACCGCCTCGACGCTGGAATGGCCCGTCACCTGAACGGGCGGCTCGGCGCCGACGAGCGCCACGAAGCGCGTGCCGATCTTGAGGGTCGCGGCGCCGCTCGCCGCATCGAAGCGTGCGGGCGCCCCGTCTTCGGCCGACAAACAGAGACTGATCCAGAAGCGCAGGCCCCATTCGCCCAGGGCTTGCGTCCGCCAGGAGCCGATCACGGCGAAAGGATCGACCTTCTCGTAGGCCCAGGTGAGCCGCGTGCCCGCGTGATCGAGGTCGAGCGAAACGCGACGCGCGTCGGGCGCGTGGGCGCCATAGGTCACGGAGGACCCTGGCGGGAACAGCGTCGCCTTGCCGGCGCTGCCCGCATAGGCCAACGGCGTCAGGCGGACGCCGAGCGGCAGGAAGACCATCTCGGCCGGTCGCTCGCTCCACGTGAACCAGGCGCGCTCGGGCGGGATGGTGGTATTTTGCATCACGATGTCCTTCGATGGCCGAAAGGGTGTCCGCAATGCCGGTTCGGGTGAGGTCTTGGCACGAGTCAGCACCTGCTTGCTTCATTTCTGACAAAGATTGCCATAACTAAGGCCACGTTCGATAATGGAAGGCTGGCGCCAGTGGCAACCATGAACGTCTCGATTCCTGATCCCATGAAGGACTGGGTGGAGGCGCAAACTCGTACAGGTCGTTACAGCAACGCGAGCGACTATGTCCGTGATCTGATCCGGCGCGATCAGGATCGTGCCGGTTCGATCGCCGACGTGCAGCGGCTGATCACGGAAGGCATCGACAGCGGCATCAGCGACCGTTCGATGACCCATGTGCTGGACTCGGCACGCAGACAGGTTCGGTCCGTGCCGGATCGATGAGCTTCAAGACCACGCGGCGGTGCGACCAGGACGTCATCGACATCTATGTTCGCGGCGCCACCGTGTTTGGCACCGCCCACGCCGAACGATATTACGCGGGACTCGTCGCAACTTTTGAACTGCTGGCGCTCCACCCGCAGATGGCTCGCCTGCAGGAGGAATTCACGCCGGCCCTGCGGCTGCACCGGTATCACGCCCATATGATCGCCTATGTCGAGCACGGCGACGGAATCCTGATCCTTCGCGTCTTGCATGGGCGACAGGATTGGGACCGCCATTTGCCGTAAGGTCGTCATGGCCAACCTCTATGGGACACCCGCGTGGGCAATCGCCGAACATGGCCTCCCCGTCTCAATCCTCGAGCAGGACCGTATGGGCCGGCGACCAGGACAGGGTCACCGCCGTCCCGGGCGCCAGTTCCGTCGCCTCGCGGTTCTGCCCGAAGGTCTTGAGCGCGGTCCCGTCGGTCGTGCGCAGAAGCGTGGTCGAGGTCGCCCCGGCATAGATCACCTGCCCGACGGTGGCATCGATCTTGTTGGTGTCGGCGGCGGCCGCGCCGGCCGGCAGGATCGTCATCTTCTCGGGCCGCACCACGACCGTGGCCTCCGTGCCGTCGGCGGGCAAGGGATCCTTGGTGCGCACCAGCCGTCCGGCGACCTCGATGCCACCGGGGACGACGCGCCCCGTCATGAAATTGGCATCGCCCAGGAAGGCGGCGGCGAAGCGCGTGCGGGGCCGCTCGTAGATGGCGGCAGGCGCGCCCTCCTGCACGATGCATCCACGATCGAGGATCGCCACCTTGTCGGACAGGGTCAGCGCCTCTTCCTGATCGTGGGTGACGAAGATGGTGGTCAGCCCGCTGTCGCGCTGAATGCGGCGCAGTTCCACCTGCATGTCCTGGCGCAGGCGGCGGTCGAGCGCCGAGAGCGGCTCGTCGAGCAGCAGCACGCGCGGCTTCGTCACGATGGCGCGGGCCAGCGCCACCCGCTGCTGCTGGCCGCCCGAAAGCTGCTTCGGGCGCCGTGTCTCGAAGCCGTCGAGATGCACGAGATCGAGTACGCGCGCGACTTCGGCCCGCGCGTTGGCGCCGCGGATGCCGCGCCGGTTGAGCCCATAGGCGACGTTGTCGGCGACGCTCATATGCGGGAACAGCGCATAGGATTGGAACACCATGCCGATGTTGCGCTTCCACAAAGGCTCGTCGGTGACGTCGGCGCCGCCGATCCGGACCCGGCCGGCGTCGGGCATGACGAAGCCACCGACGATGCGCAAAAGTGTCGTCTTGCCCGAGCCCGACGGTCCCAGGAGACTGGTGAAGCGGCCTTCCTCGAAAACGGCGCTGACCTCGTCAAGTACGCGCGTCGCCCCGTAGGCCTTGGTGAGCGAGAGAACCTCAACCCCGTTCAACGCGGCCTCCCGGTTTCGTCAGCACCGCGAAGATCAGGACGAGGGTGATCGACACGCCGAGCAGGATGGTCGAAATCGCATTGATCTCGGGGGTGAAACCCTTGCGGATCGAGGAATAGATCTCGACTGGCAGCGTCGAGACGCCCGGCGTCGCCAGGAAATAGGAGACGACGAACTGGTCGAGCGACACCGCGAAGGCGAACAGCGCCGCCGCGACGAGGCTCGGCGCCAGCAGCGGCAGGGTGATGGCGAAGAAGGCATGGACCGGCGTCGAGCCGAGGCTGATGGCGGCCTCTTCGAGGTCGGCTCGCAGCGTCTTCAAGCCGGTGCCGACGACCAGCACCACGTAAGGGATCGCCAGGGCCACATGGCCGATGATCATGGCGTGCAGCCCGCGCCCGATGCCGGTCCAGTAGAAGAACACCAGCATGGCCGTGCCGGTGATCAGCCAGGGAATCGCGATGGGAGGCAGCAGCAGGATCTGCAGCAGCGTCCGGCCGCGGAAGGTGCGGCGTTCCAGCGCCAGGGCCGCCAGCGTGCCGATCACAGTCGCGACCACCGCCGTGACGCAGGCGATGACGAGGCTGTTGCGGCTGGCGTCGAGGAGCTTTTCGTTGCCGGCGAGCGACACGAACCAGTGGAGCGTCGGCACGATCGGGAAGGTGTAGAGTTCCGAGGCGTTGAAGGCCATCAGGATCATCAGCCCGATCGGCAGGTAGAGAAAGGCCACGACGAGGCCGAGGAGAAGGCGGCCGGCGTTCGTCATCAGGCCGCGAGCCGCTTGCGCAGCACGCCCGAGAACAGGGCGAAAATCACCAGCACCACGGCCAGCATCATGAAGGAGAGGGCCGCGCCGAGCGGCCAGTTGAAGGCCTGGGTGAACTGGTCCTCGATCACCGTGCCCATGGTGACCCCGGCGCGGCCGCCGAGGATGCGCGGCTCCATGAAGGAGCCGATGACCGGAACGAAGATCAGGATCGCACCGGAGGCGAGGCCGGGCGCCGCCAGCGGCAGGATGACGGTGAGGAAGATCGCCGGCGCGCGCGCGCCGAGGCTGCGGGCCGCCTCGATCACCGCATCCTCGATGCCCGCCACCGCGAGGTAGCAGGTGAGGATCATGTAGGGCAGGTAGGCGTGGACGAGGCCGACGACAATGGCCGGAAAGCTGTAGAGCAGGCCGAGCGGCCCGGCGCCGGGGAAGACCAGATGGACGGCCTCGTCGAGGATGCCGCCGTCGCGCAACACCATGGTCCAGGAGAAGGTGCGCACCAGGCCGTTGGTCCAGAACGGCAGGATCACCAGCAGGAACAGCACCTGCTTCAAGCGTCCGTGGGTGGCGCGGGCGAGGGCGAGGGCCGCCGGCAGGCCGATCACGGCGCAGACCCCGGTGGTCCAGAAGCCGAGCCGCAGCGAATCCCAGGCGACGCCGTAGAGATAGGGCCGCTCGGCAAAGGCCAGGTAGTTCCGCACCGTAAAGACGAGCGGCTTACTGCCGAACGGCGTCGATTTCAGGAAACTGAACACCAGCATGGCGCAAAGCGGCAGGAAGACCGCCAGCATCAGCCAGCCATAGGCCGGCAGCAGCAGGGCTGCGCTGGCCCAGGCGGGACTTCGGGGTTTAGTCCTTCGGGACGACGGCGCAGCGATGGTCACGGGCGACCGAGCCAATGAAGGCCGCTCCTCAGCTCGCGTAGAAGGCCTTCACCTCTTCCCACAGGTCCGCATAGGCCTGCCGACGATCGTCCGGCAGCGCGCCCATGAACTGCAGCTTGCCGAGATATTCGGGCTTGTGGATCTGCTTGTTGAGGTCACCCTCCGGCAGCGCCGCCATGGCGGCCCCATTGGCCGAGGCCGGTGCGCCGAGGCTCGTCGCCCAGGTGTTGTAGAATTTCGGGTCGACCATGTAGTTGATGAAGGTGAGTCCCATCTCCTTCTTGGTGCTGGTCGACGGAATGCAGAGGTTGTCGAGCCAGCCGATCGCCCCTTCCTTCGGGATGACGAAGGTGACCGCGAGCTTGTGCACGTTCTTCGAGCGCGCCACGGCCCCCGACCAGTAGATCGACACGTCGAAGGCATCACCCGCGAACGCCTTGTTCCACTCATCCTCGCTCGACCACAGGAGCTTCACGTCGGGCTTGAACGACTTCAGGATTCCGCCGATCGCCTTCATATCCTTGGGGTCGTTGATGTTCTGCCCGGTCATCAAAGCCCCGACGGCGATCTCGGTGACGGCGTCGTCAAACAGCGCCGCCCGGCCCTTGAAGGCTGGATCCGCGAGCACCTTGTAGCTGTCGACACCGGCCGCCTTGCCGTCGCGCACCGCCAGCGCGTTCATGCCCCAGACCCAGGACACACCCCAGGTCTTGCCGTCGAAGGCGATATTGGTATGGTCCTTCAGCGCCGGAGTGAGATCCTTGGCGTTGGGCACCTTGGACAGGTCGATCGGGTCGATCAGATTGTCGGCCTGCGCCTGGCGGTCGCGCGCCGAATTGATCAGCACCACGTCATAGGCGCCTGGATTGGTCCTGAGCTTCGTCAGCATCTCGGGTTCGGCATTATAGTAGTCGTGCTTCACCTCGATGCCGGTGGCCTCCTTGAAGGCCTTGAGCGCAAAGGCCTCGTCGGTGCCGTAACCTTGCCAGTTGAGCACGGTGATCGTTTTCGCGTCGGCGGCGCGCGACCGCCCCGGCATGAGACTCAAGCCGGCGGCGCCGGCGCCCAGCAGCAGGTTGAATTGTCGACGATCGAGGCGTGACGTCATGCTCGCTCTCCCCCAGAGGCCGCGCGGCTGCGTTCGCGGCTCATGGCTGTCTCTTGCAGCCCATCGAAGGGGATGCTAGCGCCGAACTCGGCCGGCTGGCAAGCGAACTTGTTTGTGTACCAACAAATTTTTACTGGCTCGCCTGGGAGCCCGATGGCCGGGGCGAGCGTTGCCCAGCGAACCGAGGACACGACGCCATGCCCCGCTTCGCCGCCAATCTTTCGATGATGTTCAACGAATGGGACTTTCTGGACCGGTTCGCAGCGGCGGCCGAGGCGGGCTTCGACGCGGTGGAATTCCTCTTCCCTTACGAGTTCGAGCCCGATGACATCGCCGCGCGGCTCCAGGCGAACGAGTTGACCCAGGCCCTGTTCAACCTGCCGCCCGGGGATTGGGCGGTGGGCGAGCGGGGGCTTGCAGCATTCCCCGATCGGCGGGCGGAGTTCGAGCGCTCGGTCACGACCGCACTGCGTTATGCCAAGGCGACGGGGGCGAAACGCCTGCATCTGATGGCCGGCAATGCGCCGGCCGACGACCCAAGGCATCTGGCAGCCTATGAATCGGCCGTGCGGTTCGCGGCCGAAACGGCGGCGCTGGCCGGGGTGACCATCGTGCTGGAGCCGATCAACCGGCGCGACATGCCGGCCTATTTCCTCAACGACTTCGACCGGGCGGCAGCGCTGATCCGCCGCCTCGCGCTGCCGAACCTGAAATTGCAGTTCGACATCTATCACCGGCAGATCCTGCACGGCGA
The DNA here is from genome assembly GCA_965277115.1 of Lichenihabitans sp. Classification (GTDB taxonomy): domain Bacteria; phylum Pseudomonadota; class Alphaproteobacteria; order Rhizobiales; family Beijerinckiaceae; genus Lichenihabitans. Next base: position 993,961 of record CBDIBY010000011.1, read on the forward strand.
CGTCGTCCGCGGCTTGGAGGCGCTGTTCGACATCACCGGCCACGTCCAGGTCGCCTCGGTGCCGCAGCGCAACGAGCCGGAGACGGGCGAGCTCGCCGACGGGCGGGTCTTCGCCGCGCTCGACCGGCTCGGCTACGACGGCTTCGTCGGCTGCGAATACCGGCCGGCCGGCGCGACGCTCGACGGCCTCGGCTGGTTCGCGCCTTATCGCCGACACGGCGCCGCCTGAAAGCGGCGAGCATGACGGCACCGGCCGAAGACCGGTGCCAAAGCGTTTCCGATCGATGCATTTTTCTTTTTCAAGGCTATTGCCGAGGAATTCTTTGCGCCTTTCAAGCCCGGCTCGAAACTTCACCCTCTGGCCCACCCCCTGGCAAAGCGAGAAACGCCGCGCGCGGCCCTGGACAGGCTCTCTGCCGGGCTCGCTCTACGGATTCGTCTGGCGGGTCAGCGCTGGCGACCAAGTCTGGCTGCTGATCCTGTCCGGCCTGGTGGCCGTCATGAACACGGTGCCGATCGAGATCCAGCGCCGTGTCGTCGACCGCTCGCTGAAGGAAGGCAGCTTCCGCTCGCTGATCTTCTTCGTCGCCGCCTATGCGGGCGTCGCGCTGGTCCAAGGCGGCCTGAAGCTGGTGTTCAACGTCTATCGCAGCTGGATCTCGGAGCACTGCGTTCGAAGCTTGCGCTCCTTCCTCAACCAGCAGGAGAGCCCTGCCTCGGACGAGAGCGCCGCCAAGCAAGGCACCGAGATCTCGATGATCATCGCCGAGAGCGAGCCGATCGGCGCCTTCGTTGGCGAGTCGGTCTCCGAGCCCTTGCTGCAAGGTGGCATCATGGTCTTCACCATCGGCTACCTGATCGTCATCCAGCCGGTGATGTCGCTCGCCATCGCAGGGGTCTTCCTGCCGCAGTTCGTCTTCGTGCCGCTCATGCAGCACGCCATCACGGTGCGTGCCGAGAAGCGGATCGCGGTGCTACGCACCGCCAGCGCCGCGGTCGTGGACGACGACGGCGAGAAGACGCAAACCGGCGAGGACGACCAGGAGAAGCGTTTCGCGCGGGTCTTCGCGCTCAACATGGGCGTCTACAAGCTCAAGTTCTCGATGAACTTCCTGACCAACCTCTGCCACCAGTTCGGCATCGCCGGCATTCTCGGCATCGGAGGCTGGTATGTCGTCAATAAGCAGATCGAGGTTGGAACCGTCGTCGCCTTCATCTCGGGGCTTGCGACGATCAAGGACCCTTGGGACGATCTCACGACATGGTTCCAGACCATGATGGTCACTCGCGCCCGCCACAAGCTCTTCCATGACGCGCTGGGCAAGCGCGCCGTGGGCCGGCACGAGGAGCCCGGGGAGCCGGGCTTGAACGTCGAAGCCGTGGGGTCATAGCAGAGCCGATCAGCCCTGGACGGTCCTCGTTTCCGATGGTGTTGTATCGCTCTGGAGTTTGACTGCTTTCGACCCAACGCGGTCGTTCCGCGACTGCCGATGCTCGCCTGCCAGCGGTCGTTGAGAGTTTCCGGTGATTCCGTCCCAAACCGCAAGATCGGTCGAGCACGTTATGGCCTTGAGCGACTAGGTGGTGCCGCCACGGAGGAAGGAACGATGAAGGCGGCGCTTCAAAACTACCATGCCCGGATGTTGCGAGTGCTGGACTACATAGACCAGCATCTGGACGGTAATCTGGACCTGGAAACGGTGAGCGGCGTTGCGGCCTTTTCGAAGTTTCATTTCCACCGGCAGTTTGCGGCGACCTTCCAGTTGTCCGTGCATCGCTATGTCCAGCTTGCCCGTATGAAGCGTGCTTCGCACCGGCTGGCCTCCAAGCACGCCGAAAGCGTCACGGACATAGCGATGGATGCCGGTTATGCACCGGATGCCTTCGCCCGCGCCTTTCGGCGACGGTTCGGGCAATCCCCTTCGTCGTTCCGGACGTCGCCCGATTGGGCGCCGTGGCTTGCGGCCTTCGGGCCTCTAGACAATGCGAGGAGCAAGCTCATGCACATTACCTACACCCGCGACGACGTGACGATCCGCGATGTGCTCCCCACGCCTGTGGCGATCATGGAGCACCGGGGCGACCGGGCGACGCTCGGAGACACCTTCCAGCGGTTCATCGCGTGGCGCAAGGCCGCTGGCCTGTCGCCCGAGACAAGCCCTACCTTCATGGTCTTTCGTTCCGAGAGGATCCCCGCGGTCCCGGCCGACTATAGCATGGACATATGTGTCGGGACCGACCAGCCGATCGAGGCGAATGACGCGCAGGTGAAGGCCGGCGTGATCCCCGGGGGACGCTGCGCGGTGCTGCGGGTCGCCAACGGCGCTTCCAACAATCTGCAGCCCGAAGGGCTCTACCTTTATCGGGATTGGCTTCCGGCCAGCGGCGAGGAAGCGCGTGACTTCCCAATCTATAGCAAACGATGGCTGTCCTTTTTCTCGGACGTACCGGTCCATGAAGTGGTCGCGGAACTGTTTCTGCCGCTGAGATAGCGCCTTCTGACGGCGGCCTGTCCCTTCCGGTCACCAGAAGCGGACAGGCTGCTTTCCACCCAGGCTGTGTGGAAACAGGGGATTTGGTGATTTCGGTGAGCGGCGCCTCCGGTGGCGGCAGTGGTGGGCCGATGTGTCAGGCTTGGATGGCCTGCATGAGTGGGCCGACCCCCAGGATGGCGATCACCCGCTTGAGGTTGTAGGCCAGCACGTGGAGGCTCATCTCCGTGCTGACCCGTTTCAGCGTCCTGGTCAGGAAGTGGGTTGCTCCCATCCAGGCCTTGATGGTGCCGAACGGGTGTTCGACGGTCTGCCGCCGGACCCGCATGCTGGTTGGCGCCTCGTCCAGGCGGCGCTGCATGGCGTCGATGACAGCCTCGTGCTCCCAGCGTTTGATCCGCCGTTCCTTTCCTGTCGTACATTGTGACTTGATCGAACAACTGGAGCAGGCGCTGGCCCAGTAGTTGTGCAGTGTCAGTCCATCCTCGACGTTATTGTATCGCCAAGTCAGCGGCTCGCCGGCTGGACAGCGGTATTCGTTCTTGTCTACATCGTAGACGAAGTCCTGCTTGCCGAACCGCCCTTCGGCCTTGGCTCCCGAGGTCAGCGGCTTGGGCACGAATGGGATGACTCCGGCTTTTTCGCAGGCGAGGATCTCCTCACCCTTGAAGTAACCGCGATCGGCAAGGGCCGTTAGGGCGTCCGCACCCATGACCTGCTTGGCCAATCCGGCCATCTTCGAGAGCTGGCCGCGGTCGTTGCCCACGTTGGTCACCTCATGCACAACGATCAAGTGGTGCTTCGCATCGACAGCCGTCTGCACGTTGTAGCCGACGATCCCGGTTCCCTTGCCGTTGGTGGCCATGGCGCGTGCATCCGGGTCGGTCAGGGAGATCTGCTGGTCCGGCGCAGCCTGGACGGCAACGTCCATGTCTCGAAGGTGCTGCATCTGCTCTTTCAGACGAACGAGCTTGTCCTTCAGGCGCACCCTCTTGGCTTCTGGAACCTGGCCCTCCTGCCGGTCCGCCGTGTCCAAGGCGGCCATGTAGCGGGCGATGCTCGTATCGACCTGCTCGATCCGCCGCTGGATGGCGCCCTTCGTGTAGTTCTTGTCGCGCGTGTTCACCGCCTTGAAGCGGCTGCCATCGATGGCGACCACGGCTTCTGAGAACAAGTTGAGCTTGCGGCAGAGCAGGACAAACTGCCGACACGCAGCTTGGATCGCCGGTCCGTTGTCCCGCCGGAAATCCGCAATGGTCTTGAAGTCCGGCATCAACCGGCCTGTCAGCCACATCACTTCGATATTGCGCTGTGTTTCTCGCTCCAGCCGCCGGCTCGATTGGATGCGGTTGAGATAACCGTAAAGATAAATCTTGAGCAGCGTCGCCGGGTGGTAGGACGGGCGGCCGGTTGCTTCCGGCACGACGCCTTGAAAGCCCAGGCCCACCAGATCCAGACTCTCAATGAACACATCAACGACGCGAACCGGATTGTCCTCGGTCACGTAGTCATCAAGGCAATCCGGAAGCAAGATCGTCCGATTGCGGACCTCGCCCTCAACGAATCGCTTCATATCGACCTCCTACAGTAAGCGTCAGCTTAGCAGTTCGGGCGGTCTTTTCACACAGCCTGCACCCATATCGAACCTTCAGATGGAAGCACGCACCCGGCGCGCCTCGCTTGCTTACGGGCATCGCGCGATATAGTCCGGGCGCATTCCCGGCGCGGCTTGCCACGCAGCCTAGAGATCGAAGCCTACGGACATGCCGCAGACCCAAAAACCCATCCGTCGCGTCGTCCTCGCCTATTCGGGCGGCCTCGACACCTCGATCATCCTCAAATGGCTGCAGACGACCTATGCTTGCGAGGTCGTCACCTTCACGGCCGATCTCGGCCAGGGCGAGGAGCTCGAGCCGGCGCGCAACAAGGCGATCCTGCTCGGCATCAAGCCCGAGCATATCTTCATCGAGGACCTGCGCGACGAGTTCGTGCGCGACTACGTCTTCCCGATGTTCCGAGCCAATGCGCAATACGAGGGCCTCTACCTGCTCGGCACCTCGATCGCCCGGCCGTTGATCGCCAAGAAGCAGATCGAGATCGCCCGCAAGGTCGGGGCGGATGCCGTGGCCCACGGCGCCACCGGCAAGGGCAACGATCAGGTGCGCTTCGAGCTCGCCTATTACGCGCTCGAGCCCGACATCACCGTCATCGCCCCGTGGCGCGAGTGGGACTTGACCTCACGCACAGCGCTCCTCGATTTCGCCGAGAAGAACCAGATTCCCATCGCCAGGGACAAGCGCGGCGAAGCGCCCTTCTCGGTCGACGCCAACCTCTTGCACGTCTCCTCCGAGGGCAAGGTGCTGGAGGATCCGGCGGCCGAAGTGCCTGACTACGTCTATTCGCGCACCGTTTCCCCTGAAGAGGCGCCCGACAAGGCGACGATCATCGAGGTAGATTTCGAGCGCGGCGACCCGGTCGCCATCGACGGCGAGAGGCTCGGACCGGCGGCGCTGCTCGCCAGGCTCAACGAGCTCGGACGCCAGAACGGCATCGGGCGGCTCGACCTCGTCGAGAATCGCTTCGTCGGCATGAAGTCGCGCGGCATGTACGAGACGCCGGGCGGCACCATCCTCTATTTCGCCCACCGGGGCATCGAGCAGCTGACGCTCGACCGCGGCGCCGCCCATCTCAAGGACGAGTTGATGCCGCGCTATGCCGAGCTGATCTACAACGGCTTCTGGTTCTCGCCGGAACGCGAGCTGCTGCAAGGCCTCATCGACAAGAGCCAGGAGTTCGTGACCGGCCGCGTGCGGATGAAGCTCTACAAGGGCAGCGCCTCGGTCGTCGGCCGCTCCAGCCCCCATTCGCTCTACGACCAGGACCTCGTCACCTTCGAGGAAGGCGCCGTGGCCTATGACCACCGCGACGCGGCGGGTTTCATCAAGCTGAATGCGCTGCGCCTGCGCACGCTCGCCAAGCGCAATCGCAGAGCCGTCTGATCGCCACGCCGCCGCTTCCCGCCGCCCCGCCGCGCCGGTTCTCCGTCGCACGCCTGCGCCGGCCGGACGCGCGCAGCCTGAGGCTCGCCTCGGGCCTCGTGATGGCGCTGTTCCTGCTCCTGCATTTCGCCAACCTGGCGCTCGGCCTCGTTTCGGTCGAGGCCATGGATGCGGCCCGCCCGGTGCTCATGGACCCTTGGGCTTCGGTGCCCGGCACGCTGCTGCTCGGCGGGGCCTTCGCGCTCCATATCGGCCTCACCCTGCTCACGCTCTATCGCCGGCGCACCCTCAAGATGGGGATGCGCGAGGCCATTCAGATCGGCTTCGGGCTCGCTATCCCGCTGCTGCTGGCCGGCCATGTCGTCGGCACGCGGATTGTGCCCGGCCTGACCGGGCATTGGCTCGACTTCCGCGACGTCGTCTCGATCCTGTGGGTCAGGAAGCCGTCGGACGGCCTGCGCCAGTTGCTCGTCCTGGTCCTGGCCTGGACCCATGTCGGGCTGGGCCTTTGGTTCTGGCTGCGCAGCAAGGCCTGGTTTCCACGCCTCTCCACGACCTTCGTGGCCGCTGCCCTGATCTTGCCGATGCTGGCGATGCTCGGTTTCGCCGAGGCCGGCAAGGCGCTCGATGCCGCCCGGCCGCCCCCGTCGTCCCCGCCACCGCCGATCGACGCGGCCTATCTCACCCTGGCGATCCAGTTGGCGTTCGTCGCCCTCGTCGGGCTGATGCTTGTGGCCCGCCTCGTTCGCGCCTGGCGGCGGCGCCACAGGATGGTTCGCGTGAGCTATCCGGACGGACGGACTGTCACCGTACCGTCCGGTGCCACGGTGCTCGAAGCCAGCCGGCTCGCGGACTATCCCCATGTCGCCGTCTGCGGCGGACGGGGCCGCTGTTCCACCTGCCGCATTCGCGTCCCTCAAGGGCTCGAACGCCAGCCTCCGCCGCACACTGCCGAGGCCGCCACGCTCAGACGCTTCGGCGCAGCGCCCGACATCCGCCTTGCCTGCCAATTGCGGCCGACCCACGATCTCGTCGTTTTCCCGGTCTTCGCAACCGCGCCGGCGGCGCCCGGCGGCGACGCGCGGACGGAGCGGCCCGGCGCCGCGAGTCACGAGCGTGACCTCGCCGTGCTGTTCTGCGACCTCAGGGGTTTTACGCGCCGCGTGGAGCGCTGGCTGCCATTCGACACGGTCTATATGCTCAATCGCTATTTCGAGGTCGTAGGCCGGGCCGTGCACGATGCCGAAGGTCATCTCGACAAGTTCATCGGCGACGGCGCGCTGGCATTGTTCGGGCTGAGTGCGGCGCCGGAGCATGCCTGCCGCCAGGCCGTGATGGCGGCCGGCGCCATCGCGCGCGGGCTCGAGGCGCTCAACGCCGAAATGGCGGCTGAGCTCGTGCCGCCGCTGCGGATCGCCATGGGGCTACATGCCGGCCCGAGCATCGTCGGCGAGATGGGTTATGGTCAGACGATCGGCCTGACGGCGGTCGGCGATGCGGTCAACGTGGCAAGCCGGCTCGAGGGAATCGCCAAGGAGATGGATGTCGAGGCCGTGATCTCGATGGCCGTCGCCGAGAGCGCCGGGCTCGACACCTCCGGCTATGCGCAGCGCCGGATCGAGGTGCGCGGCCGCATTGCGGAGATCGAAGCGGTCATGGTCGCGGATGCCTCGGCGCTCGGCGCCGCCTTGGCGTCGGGATCGTCGAAGATTGGGTCGACACCCGCGCGGCAGGAGACCGTCCGGCAGGGCGAGGCCGCACCCGGAGGCGACGAACATGCCGGGGCATGAGAGCGCCAACGAATATTCCGCGCCGTCGCTGCTGGCCCTCCTCAGCGCCGTCCGCAACGGCAGCAGCCTGCCCCTGACGCCGGACCTGATCCTGCGCATCCTGTCCGGCAAGGACGGCGATCCATCGCACATGCGGGCGCTGTTCGGCGACGTTTCGCTCGCGGCGCTCGACGGGGCGGCGGCGACGCGCGAGACGGCCGCTGCGGCCAACCTCGAGCTCGACGCGGCGCTCGACGAGCGGGCCGGCTGGCGGCGCGGTTGACGCTCTGGCCGGAGCGGGGCACAGAACGCCCGTTCCCGTCCCGCGCCGGCCTTCGGGGTAGGCCAGGACCGCACAACCACCCGAGGATAGATGAGTTTCGGCCCCTCGACCGGATCGGTCGATACCGCCCTGCCCCGCCCCACGCCCGCACCCGAACAGGCCGACCTTTCGGCCTCCGTGGCCGCGCGGGTCTGCGCCCTGCTGGCGACCCTTTGTCTCGGTGCGGTCCTGCCCATCCTGATGGTCGTGGCCAATAAATCCGCCCCCGCGATCTTCGGGGCAGCCGCCGTCTTCGCCAATGCCGCGGTGCTGCTTGGCGGCGCGGGACCTGCGTTACGGCGGCGCTATGGCGTGCTGCTGACGCGCCCGACCGCCCTGACGATATGGCTCGTACTGGCGCTCATGGCCGCAAGCTTCGCCTGGAGCATCGATCCTGGCCTCACGCGCCGGGGCCTCGTCGAAGGTCTGCCGGAACTGGCCTTCGCCCTCGGTTGCTGGGCCGCGTGGCCGCTCGTGGCGCGCCGCGGCGACATGACTTGGCTCGCGATCGGCATCATCGGCGCCGCCGTGCTGATCGTCTTCGAGAAGAAGACCGGGATGCCGCTGCACGCGCTGGTCAAGGCGCGGGGCGAAGCCTGGGATTTGAAGCGCAGCGCGATACCGCCTGCCCTGCTGGTCTGGCCCGCTGCCGCCTATTATGTCGCGCGCCGAGGCTATGTCCTCGCGGCGACCCTGGCGGCGGCGGCCGTGGTCGGCATCGTCTCGTCCCATTCGGGCTCGCCGGGATTCGGCCTGATCGTCGGGGCAGTCCTCTTCGCCCTGGCGAGACTTGCGCCGAGGGCGGCCCTCGGCCTTGCCGGCGCCTTGTTCCTGGGCCTCGTCGTGGCCGGACCGTTCACCGGCACGCTGGCGAGCCGCTTCCTGCCGACCTCGGCGCAGAACGCCTTGCGCGAGGAACATGCGTCCCATCGCATCCTGATCTGGAAGGCTTTCGAGGACCGGGCGCATGATCGCCCGCTCCTCGGCCACGGCTTCGATACGAGCTTCAAGGTGTCCACGGCGCCCCGCCCTGGCGGTAAGCCGCCGAGCGCCGACAATGCCGAGATGGTCGACAACCATCCCCACAACATCGTGCTGCAGTTCTGGGTGGAGCTTGGTCTCGCCGGCGCGCTGGCGGCCGTCCTGTGCTTCGGCTACGCGCTCCGACGCCTGAGCCGGCTGCCGGCGCCCGCCATAGCGCCTCGCCTCGGTCTTCTCTTTTGTGTGCTGTGCATCGGGCTCGTCGGGCTCAGCGCCTGGCAACCGTGGTGGATCGCCTCGATCGCCGTGGCAATGCTTTGGTTCGACCGGATCGGTTCCGAAGCCGGCGCGTGACGATCAGGACGGATCGGCCGCATCCGGCAAGGCGATCAGCCAGACGACGGCGCCGAGCGAAATGGCGGCCGCGACCGCGGAGAGCGCCGGCAGGCCGGACGTGATGAAGGGCGCGGCGATCGCGGTGCCGAGCGCGCCGGTCAGGAGGATCGCCAGCACGACGAGCGCGGCGCCCCGTGCATCGTCGCCGCGCGCCGCCACCACCGCCTGCATGAAGCCCGGCGGGCCACGGAAACCGAAGCCGAGGTTGACCACGATCCAGGGCGGCAGCAGGGCCAAGGTCCGGTCGCCGCCGAGCACCGCATAAGCCGCGATCGCGAGAAGCCCCAGCGCCGAGACCAGCGTGCCGGAGAGGATCGTCCGCGCGGCGCCGAAGCGCGCCACCGGCCAGCCGGACAGATTGGCGCCAAGAATGAAGAAGATGATGCCGGTGACCTGCAGCACGATGAAATCGGCGAGCGTGCCGCCCATCGTCTCGATGATCACGACCGGCGCGCCGAACACGAAGACGAGGAGCCCGCCGAGCGAGAAGGCGTGGCTCATGGCGTAGCGCAGAAACGTGGGATCGCGCAGGAGCACCGCATAGCCGCCGGCCCGCGGCGACGCCACGACGCGTGGAAGACGTCGCGCCAGGCCAGCGACCGCGCCGGCGAGAACCACGGAGAGCAGGCCGGTGATCCAGAAGGATGCCTGCCAGCCGAAATGCGTGAGCAGCCCCACCCCCGCGATGGGCGCCAAGGCCGGAACCAACGATTCGACACTGCCGAGCCATCCCAGCGCCCGCACCGCCCGCGTCTCGTCGAACAGCAGGCGGATCATCCCCGGCGCGAAGACCGCGGGAGCGGAGCCTGCCGCGCCCTGCAGGAAGCGCAGCCCGACGAGCACCGGCAGGGTCGGCGCGAGGGAGGCGGCGAGGGAGGCCAGACCATAGGCTCCGAGCGAGGCCGCGAGGAGTCCGCGACTGTCGACCCGCGCCGCCAGCGTGCCGAACAGCAGCAGGCCGAGACCCGTGCCCGCGACGAAAGCCGCCAGCACCATCTGCCCCATCGCCGGCGTGCCCCCGAGGGCCTCGGGCAGGCTTGGAACGGCCGGCAGCACGAGGTCCGTCCCGGCCATGCTGAGCACGGTGCCGGAGACGATGAGCCCGAAGGCCAGCGCCGCCTCCAGCGGCCTTCGCTCCCTCACCCTGCCCCTCCCTCGTCCCATCCATCGCCTGCCTACCGGTCCGCCGCGGGCACGGCAAGATTTGTACGACCGCGCCAGGCGCGTTAGGGATCGGATGCGCCCCGGGGCGAGGCAGCAGAGGACCGGTCATGTGCGGCATATCGGGCGTCATCGCCCCTGCGGGCGTCGCAGCGCGGCACGAAACGCTCGAGGCGCTCGGCGCGGCGCTCGCCCATCGCGGGCCGGACGGTGTCGGCGAGTACCTGAAAGACAATGTCGGCTTTCGCCACGACCGCCTGGCCATCATCGACCTCGAGACCGGCGACCAGCCGCTCTACGACGAGGCCGGCCGGGCGCTGATCGTCAACGGCGAGATCTACAATTACATCGAGCTCAAAGCCGCGATGCCGGACGCGGTTTGGCGCACGAAGTCCGATTGCGAGCCGCTGCTCGCGCTCTATGCCCGCCATGGGCTCGCTTTCACCCATCACGCGCGCGGCATGTATGCGCTCGCCCTGCACGATCCCGCCAAGCGGCGCGTCGTCCTGGCGCGCGACCCCTTCGGCATCAAGCAGCTCTATTATGCGGCGGGACCGGAGGGCGTCATCTTCGCCTCCGAGCCGCAGGCCATCGTAGCGGCGCAAGGCAACGGCGCGGCCAACGCCCTGCCCGGGCTACGGCCGAAACGCGCCTTCGAGCTCCTGCAGCTGCAGTTCACCACCGGTCGGGAGACGATCTTCGAGGGAATCTTCCGGGTGCTGCCCGGCGAGACCGTCGTGGTCGAGGACGGAATCATCGTCGAGCGGCGCCCGGGTCCTGATGCGCTGCCACGCAAGGTCGCCCGCCGCCCCGAGGCCGAGGCCCTCCGCGCCCTCGACGCCGTCATCGAAGACACCGTCACGCTGCATCAGCGCAGCGACGTGCCCTACGGGCTGTTCCTGTCGAGCGGCATCGACAGCTCGGTGGTGCTGACCGCCATGCAGCGGTTGAACAGCGAGCCGGTCCGCACCTATACGGCCGCCTTCCCGGACACCGGCGTGCATGACGAGCGCGCCGCCGCCGAGGCCATGGCCAAGGCGGCCGGGGCGCGCCATACCGAGGTGCCGATCACCCCTGAGACCTTTTTCGCGCGTCTGCCGGAGATCGCCGCGGCACTCGACGACCCGGTCGCCGATTATGCCATCGTGCCGATGTTCCTCCTGGCGGAACGCGCCGCGCAGGACGTGAAAGTGGTGCTGAGCGGGGTCGGCGGCGACGAGCTCTTCGCCGGCTACAGCCGCTACCGCCGGCAGATGCTGCCGCGCTGGCTCGGCGGGCGGGCGCGCCGTCGCAAGGGCCCCTGCGACAGGCTCGACCTGCTGCGTGAGCCACTGACCGGGTGGCGCGACGGGATTGCCGCAGCCGAGGCCGAGGCGGCCGGCGAGCCCTTCAACGCGCTGCAGCGCGCCCAGGCGGTGGATTTCGTCGACTGGCTGCCCCATTCGGTGCTGATCGGGCTCGATCGCTGCCTGATGCATTTCGGCCTCGAAGGCCGCACGCCGCTGCTCGACCCGGCGGTGGCCGAATTCGGCTTCACCCTGCCCAACCGGCTGAAATTGCGCAACGGCCAGGGCAAGTATCTGCTGCGGCGCTGGCTGGCCGACCACAACGCCGTGGCAAAACCCTTCGCTAAGAAGCTCGGCTTTACAGTCCCCGTAGGGGAATGGATCGCGGGGGAGGGAGGCCGGCTCGGGCCGCTCGTGGCGCGCGAGCCGGGCGTCGCTGGGCTCTGCCGGCCCGAGACCGTGGTCCGGGTCTTCACGAGCCCCGAAAAGTCCCATCGTCTGTTGGCGTGGCGGCTGTTGTTCTTCGCCCTCTGGCACCGGCGGCATATCCGGGGCCTCGAGCCGCAAGGGGACACATTGGCGTGTCTCGATGCCGCATGAAACTGGAGATAGGACCGCTTGGCGGACGCCGCTGGCGTCGGCCTTTCGACTGTGAAGGGTTTCGAGGTCGGGAAATCGAAACCGATAGCGGCCACTCTGGCAGCCATGAAAGCTGCGCTGGAGACGGCAGGCATCGCATTCGTCGAGAACGCGAGGACGTCGGAGGTCACGTTTACGCGATCAATCGAAGTCGCAGAGGGATAAGCCAGTTCCCAGGCTGGAAACAGGGCGCGCTTTACGCAAGCCTCATAAACACCAGGGCGCGGGCCGGCACGACACGAACATGCAGATGGGCAACCGGCGCCGCTACGAAGTCGGGACGGACCAGATCAGGTGCGGAGAGGCCGCCCACTGCGGCGGCCTTTCTGCTACAAGGCGGGAATGCCAAACCGGCGCTTCGCGCCGAAACACATTGCGAGCCTGAACGAGCTTGCGGCAACATCCGTGATCCATGAAGGACGGTCGTCTTGACCAAGGTCACCCAATTCGCCTTGTTCATCGTCATAATGACGGCATCCGCCGCCTTTTTCATCCACTTTCCGAGGCTCGCCGGCTGGTTCGGCCATATGAACCAAGTTTTCGCGTTCGTCTTCATAATTGGTTATGTGCATACGTCGTGAGAGGAACCGTCGTGGGGCAGTTCGGAACTGGCTCCAATGCGATCAGCCGGGAGCGACCACTGCCATTCTACGGTTTGGTGTTGCTCGGCTTGCTGTTCGAACTCTATCTGGTCCTTGACTTCCTAGGCGTCCGGATGCCGTGGGCACGGTAAGTGAAATCCCCTTGGTGAGCCTGCTACATAAGACCATAAAACTGCGATCTATCGATGAATACGATGAATAATACCGAAGTTTTGGGTGTTCATATCGCTAGGGCGGGCGGGTAGAGCCAAGTTGCGTCGCAACGATCTGCGACCAGAGCAACGTATCGCGGAGCGAACCTCATGCATAAGCTTTTCCCAGGTTTCGGACTTGTCATCCTCCTGGCGTCTCCGGCTCTGGCCCAGCAGGCGCCCGTGAAGGACGCCGCCAAGGTCGAGGCCGGCACCTACAAGGTCGAGCCCAATCATACGCGGGTGACGTTCGGCGTCTCGCACATGGGGTTCACCACCTACTATGGCGACTTCACCAAGCCGAGCGGCACGGTGATGCTGGACCCGGAAAAGCCCGACGCCAGCCGTTTCGACGTCACGGTCGCGACCGACAGCGTCATGGTGCCGAACGACAAGCTGCTCGGCGAGCTCAAGAGCGACCAATGGCTCGACGCCGCCAAATATCCCGAGGTCACCTACAAGTCGACCAAGGTGGTGCGCACCGGCCCCGATACGGCCAAGGTCACCGGCGATTTCACCTTGCACGGGGTGACACGTCCGCTGACCCTCGACGTCAAGTTCAACGGCGCCGGCACCAACCCGCTCGACAAGGCCTATACGGCCGGGTTCGACGCCACCGGCAAGATCCGGCGCAGCGACTACGGCGTGAAGACCTATGTGCCGCTGATCGGCGATGAGGTCGACATCCGCATCTCGGCCGCCTTCGAGAAGCAGGGCTGAGCGCTACCGGATGGCGAGCCTCGTCCGCACGCCCGACCGCTACTCGTTGGTGGCGATCCTGCTGCACTGGCTGATCGCGCTGCTGGTCCTCGCCATCGCGACGCTCGGCCTCGTCATGACCCATGTGAAGCTCGCGCCGCTCTGGCAGTTCCGCTTCTATCAGTGGCACAAATCGATCGGCATCACGATTCTAGTACTGGCGGCGCTTCGGCTGCTATGGCGGCTGACGCACCGACCGCCTGCGCTCCCCGACGCCATGCCACGGCTCGAGAAGCGCGTCGCCGCGGGCGCCCATCTCCTGATCTACGGCCTGATCCTCGGTCTGCCGATCGTCGGCTGGGCCTTGGTCTCGGCCTCGCCGCTCAACCTCCCGACCGTGCTCTACGGCGTCCTGCGCTGGCCCGACCTGCCGGTGCCGAAGGTGCTGCCGAGCGGCGGCTCGACGGCGCACCTTCTCGGCCTCGTCCATGCCTATGGAGCCTATGTACTGATCGGGCTCGTCGTCCTTCATGCCCTGGCGGCTCTGCGCCACCATGTCGTCCTCAAGGACGGCGTGTTGCGGCGGATGCTGCCCGGCCGCCTCGTCGCTCCACATCCGGAAGGCTCCCGATGAAACAGTCATTGACCTGTCTGGGCGCCCTGCTGGCGCTGGCGATCGCGACGCCGGCCTTCGCCGCGAGCTGGACGGTCGATCCGGCCAAAAGCACGCTCGGCTTCAGCGGCACGCAGACCGGGGCGCCCTTCGCGGGCAAGTTCAAGACCTGGACCGCGACCATCGATTTCGATCCGGCGAAGCCCGAGGCGGCGCATGTCCACGTCGATGTCGACGTCGCCAGCGCTACGACCGACGATCCGCAGAAGGACGCCGCCATGCCGGGCGAGGATTGGTTCGACGCGGCGAAATTCGCGCATGCCACATTCGAGGCGACAGGCTTCACGCCCAAGGGCGGCGACGCCTACGAGACGGCAGGCAATCTTACGCTACGCGGCGTCGTCAAGACCGTGACATTGCCCTTCACCCTGAAAATCACGGGCGAAGAGGCCCATGCGGTCGGCCATGCCAAGCTGCTGCGCGGCGATTTCGGCGTCGGCCAGGGCCAGTGGGTCGACGGCTCCATGGTCGGCCTCGACATCGCGGTCGACGTGGACCTTGTGGCGAGGAGAAAATAGGCCGGCTCTATTCCGCATCGCACGAGTTGCTTGCGTTCAACCGGCCATGGGCATGTCCCGCACACCGGCTTGGCGGACGTGTCCACAGGCTTCCCGCGGCGGGTCGACATAAAGCGATCGTCGGGGCTTGGCAAACCACGAATTATGGACACCTAATCGGAGGTGCCTAAGATGTTCGCGCGACCGTCGGGCAGTTTACGCTCGCAAGAAGCGTAGTAGCCGGGACTGCCGGGGGAAACATCAGATGAGCACCAGAGAGGTTGCTGTAGGGCGAGGCGCACGACAGACAGGACTGCTCGATCGCGAGCGGACCGTTGCCGGGCCGGGATTCAACCGCTGGCTCGTTCCGCCCGCCGCCCTCGCCATTCATCTCTGTATCGGCATGGCCTATGGGCTCAGCGTCTTCTGGTTGCCGCTATCCCACGCGCTCGGCGGCGAACAGCCGGCGACCTGCAAGGATATCGGCATCGGTCCGGCGCTGTTCACCACGACCTGCAATTGGCCGGTCTCGAGCCTGCTGCCGATCTTCGGCATCGGCATCGTGTTCCTCGGCGTCTCGGCGGCCCTCTTCGGGGGATGGCTCGAGCGCGCCGGGCCGCGCAAGGCCGCCTTCGTGGCGGCTTTGTGCTGGAGCGGCGGGTTCCTCATCTCGGCGCTCGGCGTCTACGTGCACCAATTGTGGATGCTCTGGGTCGGGCTCGGCGTCATTGGTGGCATCGGTCTCGGCCTCGGCTACATCTCGCCGGTCTCGACCCTGATCAAATGGTTCCCCGATCGCCGCGGCATGGCGACCGGCATGGCCATCATGGGGTTCGGCGGCGGTGCCATGATCGGCTCGCCGCTCGCCAATCAGTTGATCAACGCCTTCAAGTCGCCGACCTCGGTCGGTGTCTGGGAAACGCTGGTCGTATTGGGGCTGATCTATCTTGCCTTCATGCTCGGCGGCGCCTTCGCCTATCGGGTCCCGCCCGCCGGGTGGCAGCTCGCAGGCTGGTCGCCGCCCGCCTCCTCGGCGAAGATGGTCACCTCGGGCAACGTGCAGCTCCGCGATGCCCACAAGACCCCGCAGTTCTGGCTGATCTGGGCCGTGCTTTGCATCAACGTCTCGGCCGGCATCGGCGTGCTGGCCATGGCCTCGCCGATGCTGCAGGAGATTTTCGGTGGTGCGCTGGTCGGGCATCCCGAGACCGGTTTCGCGGCGCTCGACCCCGGTCAGAAAGAAGCGATCGCCACGATCGCGGCCGGCTTCGTCGGTCTTCTCTCGCTGTTCAACATCGGCGGGCGCTTCTTCTGGGCGTCGCTGTCCGACCGTGTCGGCCGCAAAGCCACCTATTTCATCTTTTTCGGGCTCGGTATCGTGCTCTATGGCCTGGCGCCGGGCTTTGCCCATATGGGCTCCAAGGCACTGTTCGTCGCGGCCTTCTGCATCATCCTGTCGATGTATGGTGGCGGCTTCGCGACCGTGCCGGCCTATCTGGCGGATATGTTCGGCACCCAGTTCGTGGGCGCCATCCACGGGCGCCTTCTCACGGCATGGTCGGCCGCCGGCATTATCGGACCCTTGCTGATCGGCTATATCAGGGACACGCAGCTCGCGGCGGGCGTCTCCCGCGCCGATGTCTACGATCGGACGATGTACATCCTTGCCGCATTGCTGGCGCTCGGAGCCGTCTGCAACGCATTCGTCCGGCCGGTCGCCGCGCGATGGTTCGGGCCGTCGGGCGATCGCGACGTCGCGCCGGGAACCGCAACGATGGGAAAGGCGAATTCGGCATCGACCATCGGGGTCGGGCATTTCGACGCCATGGCAGCGCTCGCCTGGGCAGTGGTTTGCGTTCCCATCGCCTGGGGAGTGTGGAAGACGGTGATCAGCTCGATCGCCATCTTCCGGTAGGCTGGCGTCGGCTCGGGCTGCCATTTCGATGTCATCGCTTAGCGAGCGGTTGCTTTTTTGCGGCGCAACAGGCATATGGAGGCGAGCCGGGCGACACGCTGCGACCTAACGTGGTCGTGTCCCTGCCGCCAAACCGGGGCGGCAGTTCACGCCGCCGGCTCTCCCGCGCTCCGCTCCGGACGACGGCTCCCTCCCAAAGGCGAGCCTGGAAGCGTGCAGCGCCATCTTGAACCCAACAGAGCTCATTTGACCACCTTTACCGACCTCGGCCTTCCTGCGCCGATTCTCCAGGCGCTCGCGACCGAAGGCTACGAGACGCCGACCCCCATCCAGGGACAGGCGATCCCGCATGTTCTCGCCGGCCGCGATCTTCTCGGCATCGCCCAGACGGGCACCGGCAAGACCGCTGCCTTCTCGCTCCCCATCCTGACCAATCTCGCCAAGGTGCCGCAGCGCGTGTCGCCGCGGGCCTGCCGCGTTCTCGTCCTCTCGCCGACGCGCGAGCTGGCGAGCCAGATCGAGGCGAACATCGTCGCCTATGGACGCAACCTGAAGCTGCGCTCGACGCTGATCTTCGGCGGCGTGCCGATCAACCGTCAGATCCGCGCCTGCGCGGGCGGCGTCGACATCGTCGTCGCTACACCCGGCCGGCTGCTCGATCTTCTCAACCAGCGCGCCATCACGCTGAACGAGGTCGGCGTCTTCGTCCTCGACGAGGCCGACCGCATGCTCGACCTCGGCTTCATGCGCGACATCCAGAAGATCGTGAGTCTCCTGCCGAAGCAGCGCCAGAACCTGTTCTTCTCGGCCACCATGCCGAAGGAGATCGCCCGCTTCGCGGCCTCGCTGCTCAAGGATCCGGTGGAGGTCAGCGTCACGCCGCCCGCCACGACCGTCGAGCGGATCACGCAGGGTCTCATCCACGTGCCGAACCGCGACAAGCAGGCCATGCTGCATCGCCTCCTCGGCGACGCTTCCATCGCCCGGGCGCTGGTCTTCACCCGCACCAAGCATGGCGCCGACCGCGTCGTGAAGCACCTCAACGCCGCCGGCATCAAGGCCGACGCGATTCACGGCAACAAGTCGCAAAACCAGCGCGAGCGGGCGCTCGGCGCCTTCCGCAACGGCCAGTCGCGGCTCCTCGTCGCGACCGATATCGCGGCGCGCGGCATTGACGTCGACGGCGTGACGCATGTCATCAACTTCGACCTGCCGAACATCGCCGAGACCTACGTGCATCGCATCGGCCGCACCGCCCGCGCCGGGGCGGACGGCGCCGCCATCTCGCTTTGCGGCGAGGACGAGCGGGTGTTCCTGCGCGACATCGAGCGCCTGATCCGCCAGCCGGTTCCGGTGATGCAGGGAATGAGCGCCGGCCTCGAAACCCTGCCGCCCCTGTCGAAGCCGACGGCGCAGCCGAACGGCGGCCACCGCGGCCGTTCCGAGGGCACGGGGCGTCCCCAAGGCCGCCCACCGCAGAAGCAGGGGCGGCCCCAAAGCTTCGGCGGTGGCCCTCGTGGCGAATCCCGTCCGCCCCAAGCCGCTCGGCGGGACGGTGCCGCTCCGTCGAGCCCGCGTCCGACGCAGGCCGGGCAACGGCGTTCCCGCCAGCCCTATTGAGGCCACGCTCCCTCTGCGAAATACGCATGGCCGGGTCATCCTGCCATGCTTACAAATAGCTCCGACACGGCTTGCGCGACCGGTAGGCTCCGCCCTACCATCGCCATCATGTCCGAGACCGTCATCACCATCAGGGGTGCCCGGGCCAGCGATGCGGAGGCCATCGCGGCTGTTCATGATGCGTCATGGCGGGACGCCTATCGGGGCATCATCCCCGGGCGCGAACTCGAACGCATGGTGGCGCGCCGCGGCCCGAAATGGTGGCAGACGGCGATCCGTCGCGGCAGCCGCCTCTCGGTGCTCGATTTCCACGATGCCATCGGCGGCTATACGAGCTACGGGCGTAACCGCGTTCCGGCCCTGCCGTTCGGGGGCGAAATCTTCGAGCTCTATCTGGCGCCGGAATTCCAGGGCCTCGGCTTCGGCCGCCGGCTGTTCGAAGCCGCCCGCAAGGACTTGGCCGACCATGGTTACGGCACGGTGCTGGTCTGGGCGCTGGCCGACAACGAGCGGGCGATCGAATTCTACGGCAGGCTCGGCGGCCGCGTGGTGCGCCGTGCCGAGGAACGGTTCGGGCAGGACCTACGCGGACGCATCGCCTTCGGCTTCGATTGACCTTTGACTCCGCTTACGACGATGGCAATTTGATCCGCACATGGCCGCGCGGCGGATCGCGGTCGGACATGCCTGAAAGCGGAGTGTCGCGATGAACATCGAAGCCCTGTCGATCGGCAAGAACCCGCCCGACGACATCAATGTCGTGATCGAGGTGCCGATCGGCGGCGAGCCCATCAAATACGAGATGGACAAGGAGGCCGGCGCGCTCGTCGTCGACCGCTTCCTCTACACCGCCATGCGTTATCCGGGGAATTACGGCTTCATCCCGCACACCCTGTCGGACGACGGCGACCCCTGCGACGTCATCGTCGCCAATACGAGGGCGATCATTCCTGGAGCGGTGATGAACTGCCGCCCGGTCGGCGCCTTGCTGATGGAGGACGAATCGGGCGGCGACGAGAAGATCATCGCTGTCCCCTCGACCAAGCTGACCCGCCGCTACGAGAAAGTGCAGACCTATACCGACCTGCCGCAGATCACGCTCGAGCAGATCGAGCATTTCTTCACCCATTACAAGGATCTCGAGCCGGGCAAATGGGTCAAGATCGTGCGCTGGGTGGGCGCCGACGAGGCCAAGGAGCTCATCCGCCAGGGCATGGCGCGCGCCAAAGCGGGCAAGGGGAAGGCCTGAGGTTTCGTCATCGCGAGGAGCCACAGCGACGTGGCGATCCAGCAATCCCGCTGGCCGGCCTGGGTTGCTTCCTCGCTCCGCTCCTCGCGATGACGACGCGGGACTGGTCGTCGCGATTGCCCCGGGCGCCTGCTACCGCGCCTTCACCAAGGCGAGGTGGTCGAGCCAGTTGCGGTAGAGGCCGACGGCGGCGGAACGCCCCGTTGCGACGGCATCCTTGTCCACCCCCCAGTCTGCCGGCAGCCTCGCCACCGCATCCGGGCCGCGACGATGTTCGGCCCCGGCCGCATAGGCGCGCAAGGCGCTCTCGGTGCGCGCATCGAAATAGCCGCGCGGTAGGTCGGGCGGCGTGTCGCGCTCGGCGGTGAGATAGCGCGTCATGTCGCGCCTGTATTCGCGGAACAGCGTGTCGCGGTCATATTCCGGATGACCCTGGAAGAAGACGAAGAGGCTTTTCCAGCGCTTGACGAACATGTCGACACCGGCCTCCGCCGATCGCGTCAGTACACGATAGCCGTGGGCCGCGAGATCCGCTTCCCTGAGGTCGTTCCAGCGCGAATGCGGCACCTTGAGTGCCTCCGGCAGGCCGGCCAGCAGCGGCTCGTCGGGCACGCGATCACAGCCGAACAGGCCGAAGCGCTTGGTCGCCAGCCGATGCCGGCCGATGCCGTCGAGATGGAGCACCGCCGCATGGGCGGCGAGGCATGACCAGACGGTGGAGATGGTATTGTGCTCCGACCAGTCGATCACCTCGGTCAGCGCCCGCCAGTAGGGTTCCTCGGTCAGCGACGCCGCCCGCGGCTCGCTGCCGGTGACGATCAGGGCGTCGAGCCGGCCGGACCAGAGTTCCCGCAGGTCCGTATAGCGGTTGCGCATATGGACCCGCGCCGCCGGCCCACGTGTGATTTCGGCAAGGCCGAAGAGATGCAGGCGCACAACGCGGTCGCCGGTGGCGGCATCGAGCAGGCCGACGAATTGTTTCTCGGTGGCCTTCAGCGCCGCATCGGGCATGTTGTTGAGAAGGCCGATCTCGAGGCTCGGCCGCCATCGGGCTTCGGACCCGCGCCGCTCGCGGGCCGGGCGCTGCCGCGCCGCCTCCTCGCCTCGTGACACCCTCGCTTCCAGCAGCAGCGGCACGGTCAGCCTCCTCGCTCTATTCGGCGGCGAGGGAGGCCGGGCGCGAGGTGCAGCCCGCCTCCAGCGCCTGGTCGAGATCCGCGACGATATCCTCGATATGCTCGATGCCGATCGAGAGCCGGATCATCTCCGGCTTGACGCCGGCCTTGGCCTGGTCGTCGGCCGACATCTGCCGATGGGTGGTCGAAGCCGGATGGCAGGCGAGCGATTTCGCATCGCCGATATTGACCAGCCGCTTGATCAGCTTCAACGCGTCGTAGAAGCGCTTGCCGCCCTCGAGCCCGCCTTTGATGCCGAAGGTGAGGAGCGAAGGCGCCCGGCCAGCGAGATATTTCTGCGCAAGGTCGTGGTAGGGGCTTTCGGGAAAGCCGGCGTAATTGACCCAGGCGACGCGCGGGTCGCGGCGCAAGTATTCGGCGACCTTGCGACCGTTCTCGACATGCCGTTCCATCCTGAGCGCCACGGTCTCGATGCCCTGCAGCAGCAGGAAAGCGCTCATCGCCGGCAGCACGGCGCCGGTGGTGCGCTGGTAGACGCTCCGCGCGCGGGCCACGTAGGCCGAGGGGCCATAGTGATCCACATAGACCATGCCGTGGTAGGAGGCGTCGGGCTCGTTGAACATGGGAAAGCGCGCCGCATGGTCGCGCCAGGGGAAGCGGCCGCCGTCGATCACCGCGCCGCCGAGCGTCGTGCCGTGGCCGCCCATGAATTTCGTCAGCGACTGGACGATGACGTCGGCGCCGTAATCGATGGGGCGCAGCAGGATCGGCGTCGCCACCGTATTGTCGACGACGAGCGGCACGCCGTGCTTGTGGGCGACCTTCGCCAGGGCCTCGATGTCGCAGATGTTTCCCGCCGGATTGCCGATGCTCTCGCAGAAGACGGCGCGGGTGTCGGCGTCGATCAGCTTTTCGATCGCCTCGGCGCCGTCGCCCTCGGCGAAGCGGGTCGTGATGCCCTGGCGCGGCAGGATATGCGCGAACAGCGTATGCGTCGTGCCGTAGAGCTGCGGCACCGAGACGATGTTGCCGCCGCAATCGGCCAGATTGGCGATGGCGTAGTAGAGCGCGCTCTGGCCGGTCGAGACGGCCAGCGCTCCGACGCCGCCCTCGAGCGCCGCGACACGCGCTTCGAGCACCGCCGTCGTCGGATTGGCGATGCGGCTGTAGCGGTAGCCTTCCTGCTCGAGGTTGAACAGGGCGGCCCCATGATCGGCGCTGTCGAACGCATAGGCGACCGACTGGTAGATCGGCACCGCCACCGCGTGGGTCGCAGGATCGTCGTCGAAGCCACAATGGAGCGCGATCGTCTCGCTACGCATCAGTCCGCCTGTCCCGCTCTCGATCCGCAGGGCCGGTCGATGGCAGCCTGCCTCGTTTCGACCGATGTTATAGGCCCTAGAGTTGAATCAATTGTCACCGGCGCATGGTTATCCTGTTTTAACACGATCGCGCTATTGTCCAAAAAGCGTAGCTCGGCATAAGTGCGGATTAAGTTAATCAAACTGGTCAATATTCATTGCTTTAACCTTGAATCGCGGGCAACAACGAAGGCGGTCGTCGACGCGCGACGGGCCACGGGAGCCTCGGAAATGACGGTGCAGCCTTTGGTTCAGGATGGAGCGGCGGGAGGCCGGTCGGCCATGCGGAGCTGGCTGAAGGCGCTGGAACTCACCTCGGGCTTCGGCGAGACGCCGACGCGCACCTTCCCGGTCGTGCTCGACGAACTCGGCGAACGTTACGGCAGCGCCCCGGCGCTGATCGCCGAGGACGAAAGCTTGAGCTTCGCGGATCTGGCGCGACGCTCCCGCCGCTACAGCCGTTGGGCAATCTGCCAGGGCCTCGGCAAGAGCGATGCGGTGGCGCTCCTCATGCCGAATCGGCCGGATTATATCGCGGCCTGGGCCGGCCTGAGCCGGATCGGCTGCATCGTCGCCCTGATCAACACCAATCTCACGGGCGCGGCGCTCGCCCATTGCGTCGCGGCGGCGGCGGCCAAGATTGTCATCGCGGACGCGCGGTGTCTCGATACGGTCCAGGGCGCCCTGCCCCATCTGACCGAGGCGCCGAGCCTTTTCGTCCGGACCTTTCCGTGCCCTCATGCCGAGCAGGAGCGAAACCCCGTGTCGAAGGACCAGGGGAGTTGGAGCGCCATCGACCTCGATGCGGTCGACGACGGCCCGCTCCCCGAGGATACTCTGTCCCCGGTCACGCTCGCCGATCCGGCGCTCTACATCTACACCTCCGGCACGACCGGCCTGCCGAAGGCCGCCCGCGTCAGCCATCGCCGCATCATGACCTGGAGTTTTTGGTTCGCCGGGCTGATCGGCACGACCCCCGATGACCGGATGTACGACTGCCTGCCGCTCTACCATAGCGTCGGCGGCATCGTGGCGGTCGGCAGCATGCTCTGCGGTGGCGCCAGCGTCGTAATCGCGGAAAAATTCTCGGCGAGCCGGTTCTGGGACGACATCCGGCGCCACGATTGCACGATCTTCCAATATATCGGCGAGCTCTGCCGCTATCTCGTGGCCGCCCCGCCCGGCCCGGACGAGACCGACCACCGCCTGCGGCTCGCCTGCGGCAATGGCCTCAGGGCAGAGGTCTGGACGGCGTTCCAGCAGCGCTTCGCGGTCCCGCGCGTCCTCGAATTCTATGCCGCGACGGAGGGCAATTTCTCGCTCGTCAACGTCGAGGGCGAGCCGGGCGCGATCGGTCGCATCCCGCCCTTCCTGGCGCATCGGTTTCCGGCGGCCATCGTGCGCTTCGACCAGGAACGGGGCGAACCTTTGCGCGATGCCGCGGGCTTGTGCATCCGCTGCGCCCGCGACGAGCCGGGCGAGGCGATCGGCCTGATCAGCGACGGGGAGGCCGAGCACGGCGGCGCCTTCGAGGGCTATAGCAGCGCAGCCGAGACGGACCGCAAAGTGCTGCGCGACGTGTTCAAGCCCGGCGATCGCTGGTTCCGCACCGGTGACCTGATGCGGCTCGATGGGCGCGGCTTCTACTATTTCGTCGACCGCGTCGGCGACACCTTCCGCTGGAAGGGCGAGAATGTCGCGACCTCCGAGGTCAGCGAGGCGCTGACGGCTTGCCCGGGCGTGACGGAGGCCACTGTTTATGGCGTGGCGGTGCCGGGCGCCGAGGGTCGGGCCGGGATGGCGGTCATCGTCGCAGGGCCGGGCTTCTCGCTCGAAGCATTACGCGAGCACCTCCACGCGACCCTGCCGGCCTATGCGCGCCCGCTGTTCCTGCGCCTCAAGACCGCAATCGCCGTGACCGAAACCTTCAAGCCCAAGAAGGCGGATCTCGTCCGCGAGGGGTTCGATCCTGCCCGCCTCGCGGATCCGCTGTTCTTCGACGATGCGCGCCAGGGCGCCTATGTGCGGCTCGACGCCGCGCTTTTCGCGGAGATCGTCTCAGGAGCCGTCAGGGTGTAGCCTCTCCAGGCGGCCGACGAACGCGACATTCTCTCTATTTCGGAGCGGCGGCCGATGGGGTGAACAGATGCTGGCCACCCATCTGATAGGCGCCGATCGCCTGTTGGCCGTCCGGCGATACCAGCCAGTCGGCGAGCATTTTCGCGGCACCGAGCTTGGCGTCGGCATGCTTCTGCGGGTTCAATTCGATCACGTCGTAGCGATTGACGAGACGCGGGTCGCCTTCGATCTCGATCACGAGCGAAGCCTTGTTGGCGAAGCTCAACCACGTCCCTCGATCGGACAATGTGTAGGCCTGCATCGCCGAGGCGGCATTGAGGGCCTGGCCCATGCCGCCGCCGATGTCGCGATACCATGACCCTGCACCGTCCTTGTCAGGCACGATCCCGGCTGCCTTCCAAAGCCGAAGTTCCATGGCGTTGGTGCCGCTGCGGTCGCCGCGCGAAACGAAGGAAGCCTTGCCCTCGTCGATCGCCCTGAAGGCCGCAACGCTGTCATGGCCGCCCTTCACATGAGCCGGATCGGCCGCCGGGCCGACGACGATGAAGTCGTTCCAGGCGATCTGACGGGGCGCGAGGCCGTTGCCGTCCGCCACGAATTTCTTCTCCGCCTCCGGGTCGTGCACCAGCACCAGGTCGGCATCGCCGCGCCGCGCCGTGTCGAGCGCCTGCCCGGTGCCCTGCGCCACGACGTGCACGGTGATGCCCGTCTTCGCGGTAAACTGCGGGAGAATATGCCCGAGCAGGCCCGAGTTCTCGACGGACGTCGTCGAGGCGAGCACGATCGACGTTTCGCCGGCCACGGCGGGTGCGAGGACGGCCGAACCGACCGCCAGTATCGCGAAAGCCGCAAGCCCTTGCGCGGTCCACATGGAAAACGGTCTCATGTCGTCAGCGCTCCTCGTCTTGACCGGCGTCTCTCGCGCTTCCGGCGAGCGAAAACACCGCCCCGCTGACCGCGATACTGATGCCGACTAGCACCGCGCCGAGACCGAGCGCCAGCGACAAATAGCCCTGGCTGGTCTGCAGCGCGATCGCCGTGGTCATGGTTCTCGTCACGCCGCGGATGTTGCCGCCGACGAGGATGATGGCGCCGACCTCCGATATGGTGCGGCCGAAGCCGGCCAGCATCGCCGTCGCGACGTCGGCCCGGATGATGGCGAGCACATGGGGGACGGCTTGCAGCCGCGATGCGCCGGCGTTGCGCAGGGCGTCGCCGTAGCGGGCCCAGGCGCGCTCGGCGGCGCGATGAACGAGGGCGGTGATGATCGGCACGGCGAGAATGGCCTGGGCCGCCACCATCGCGGCCGGGGTGAAGAGAAGCTGCAAGAAGCCAAAGGGGCCGGAATGCGACAGGGCGAGATAGAGCGTAAGCCCGACGACGACCGGCGGGAGGCCGAACAGGGCGTTGACGACGACCACGACAAGCCGTCGGCCCGGAAATTCAAAGACCGCCAGCGCCGTTCCCGCCGGCAGGGCGATCAGAGTGGCGATCGTGGTGGCCGAAAGGCTGACGGCGAGCGAAAGAGTGACGATGCCGACGAATTCGTCCAAACCGAGGGGTCCACGCTACGGCAAGGGAGACGACGATTTCGGCGGCCATGCTCGTCGGGGACACCGTCGGGTCCGCGTGACCAATCCCTACGCCGGCCCCGGGGCCTCGCACAAGCCTATGGCGGGTTCCGGCCTCCAAGGACGGCGCCGACCTCGGCCATGATGGCATCAAGGGCATGTCGCGCCGCCGGCACCAGTCCGGTCAGGCCGTAGAAATGATGCACCATGCCTGGATGGCAGGTGTGGGACACGGCGACGCCGGCGGCCCGCAGCGCCTCCGCATAGGCTGAGCCCTCGTCGGCCAGGGGATCGCAGGCGGCCATATGGATGAAGGCCGGCGGCAGGCCTGCGAGATTTTCCGTACGCAGCGGGGACAGACGGGGGTCGGTCGGCGCGATGCCAGGGGCATAGTGGGCGAGATCGCGCGCCATCATGGCCGTATCGAGCAGGAAGCCCTCGCCGAAGGCGCGCTTCGATGGCCGTTCCTCGCCGAAATCGAGCACCGGGCAGAGCAGGATCTGCGCGGCGAGCCGGTCGTCTCCGGCATCGCGCAATGTTTGCGTCACGACCGCGGTGAGGGTCCCGCCGGCCGAATCCCCGCCGACCGCGACGCGCTCGGGATCGAGGCCGAACTCCGGCGCATGATCGAGGACGTGCCGCACGGCCGCGACCGCATCCTCGATGGCGGCGGGAAAAGGATGTTCCGGCGCCAGCCTGTAGCCCACGGCGACGAGACGGCAGCAGATCCCGGCCGCCAGCGTCCGATACAGGGGGTCGTAGCCGTCGAGGCTGCCGGCGACGAGCCCGCCACCATGGAAATAGACGAGCCCCGGCAGCGTGGCGTCGGCGCCCTCGGGCGAAAAGATCCGCAGCGGCAGCAGCCCGCCGGGGCCGTCGATCAGACGATCGACGACCGGGCCGACCTGCGGCGGCGGCGCGGCGAAGCGCATGAGCCCGTCGAAGCCGGCGCGGCGCAAATCGACGCCCGCGCGCGACCAGTCGGCCGGCGCGCCAGCCCGCAGCATGCGCAGCAGACGCGCCGCATGGGGATCGAGCCCGGCTGAGTCTTCGTGTCGGTCGTCGACGGGCCGGGCATAAGACATCTTGAGGATCTGTCGCGTAAGGATTGAACGACGGCCCGCGCGGCCATGACGAGGATCAGACTATGCCGGCAAATCCTAACGGAGCCGTCACCCATTCGCCGACCTGGACCTTTTTCGAGGACACCTGGCACGAGGGCAATATTCCCATCATGGGTCCACGCACCCACGCGGCCTGGCTCGGCTCCTCGGTCTTCGACGGCGCCCGTGCCTTCGAGGGTGTCGCGCCCGATCTCGACCAGCATTGCGCACGGATCAACGTCTCGGCCGCAAACTTCATGCTGGAGCCGCTGGTGTCGCAGGAGCGCTGGCTCGAATTGTCGTGGGAGGGCATCCGCAAGTTCGCGCCCGGAATCGCCCTCTATGTCAGGCCGATGTACTGGCCGGAGAGCGGGCTCGTCGGTGGCGGCGTGCTGTTCGATTCCGCCTCGACGCGCTGGTGCCTCTGCGTCTACGAGGCGCCGATGCCGAACCCCGAGGCCGGCATTGCGGCGACGCTCTCGCCCTTCCGCAAGGCGACGATCGAGACGGCCCCCGTCGATGCCAAGGCCGGCTGCCTCTATCCCAACAATGCCAAGGCGCTGATGGAGGCCAAGCGCCGCGGCTTCGGCAATTGCCTGATGCGCGATGCGCTCGGCAATATCGCGGAACTGGCCAATTCCAATATCTTCATGGCGAGGGACGGGGTTGTCTATACGCCCACGCCCAACGGCTCGTTCCTCGACGGCGTGACGCGCCGCCGAATCATCGGGCTCCTGCGCGGGGCCGGCGTCAGCGTGGTCGAGACCACGCTCGCTTTTGCGCATTTCGAGGCGGCCGACGAGATCTTCTCGACCGGCAATTTCTCCAAGGTCATGCCGGTGACGCGGCTCGATGCGCGCGACCTGCAGCCCGGCCCTTTCTTCCGGCAGGCGCGGCAGCTCTACTGGGAGTTCGCTCACGGCTGAGGAAGGTTCCTTCGACCTCCTGGTCGACCCCTCATCCGGCGCTTTCGTGGCTTTGCCGCGACGCGCCACCTTCTCCCGCAAGGGGAGAAGGGAGAGCCCCGTTCTGCGAGATTGGCGCCCTTCTCCCCTTGCGGGAGAAGGTGGCCTGCCGCAGGCAGGCCGGATGAGGGGAGCTATCCTTCAGAAAGGAACCGGCGGATCCAGCCCGCGACGCGTTCGGCGTCATGCGGGGCGTCGAGCGAGGCGATGGCCCGGTCGGCATCGCCCGGGGCGAGCCGGTCGCGTTTCATCTCGACGAGGGCCTTCGAGAAGGCCGGTTCGAACTCGGGATGGAGCTGGATCGAGACGGCACGCTGGGCCGGATAATGCAGCAGTCCGAAGGGCGTGAAGCTGCTGCCGCCGAGAACCTCGGCGTCGGGCGGCGCCTCGACGACCTGGTCCTGATGCGAAGCCGCGACCGCGACCGAACGCGCGTCGTCCATCCAGGTGGCGGCAATGGCGACGTCATAGCGGTGCAGCCCGAGCCCCCAGCCTTTCGGCGATTTCACCACCCGGCCGCCGAAGGCCTGCGCCATGATCTGATGGCCGAAGCAGATGCCGACGAGCTTGGCCCGCCCTCCCGCCGCACGGAGAAAATCTTCCAGGGGCGGGATCCAGGGCAGCGGATCATAGGCGCCGGCCGACGACCCTGTGACCACATAGGCGTCATGGGCCTCGATATGGCTCGGCAGGCGGTCATGGTGGACCCGGTAGGTCGTGGTCGTATGGCCGGGGCCGACGAGCCGCCCCATCATCGCGTCGTAGGGGCCGAAGCGACCGACGAGATGGGGCGGGACGTCACCGGTTTCGAGGATGCCGATGGTCATGCGACCGAGTTAGCGCCTTTAGCGCTTGGCCTCAACCAGCGCCTTCTCCCGGATCGCGCTCAACGTCTGGCCCGGGGTGATGGCGTCGGCATCGATCTTGAGATGGATGATCGATGCCAGGCCCGACGCCCGCGCCGCCGCGAAGGCCTCGGCGAAATCTTGCGTGCGCTCGACCGTCGCGCCGAAACCGCCGAAGGCCCGCGCATAGGCGGCAAAATCGGGGTTCTTGAGGTCGGTCGCCATCACGCGGCCGGGATAGTCGCGCTCCTGATGCATGCGGATCGTGCCGTAGCTGGCATTGTCGCAGACGATAGCGACGACCGGCAGGCCATATTGCACGAGGATGGCGAATTCCTGCCCGTTCATCAGGAAGTCGCCGTCGCCGTTGAGCGACACGATCGTCCGGCCGGGATGAAGCCGCGCCATGGCGACCGCCGCCGGCACGCCATAGCCCATCGAGGCCGAGGTCGGCGCGATATGCGAGGCGAAGCGGCGGAAGCGGAAGAAGCGGTGGATCCAAGCGGCATAATTGCCGGCGCCGTTGCACAGGATCGCATCCTCGGGGAGGTTGTCGCGCAGCCAGATCACCACCTCGCCGAGATTGACCCCGCCGGGCTGCGGCGTGGCGACCTCGCTCCAGGCCAGGTAGTCCGCATGCGCGGCCTCTGCCTGCATCCGCCAGGCTTGCCGAGGCTCGACCGAAAACTTGGCGAGCGCGGGCACGAAGCGCGTCGGTGTGGCATGGATGGCGAGGTCGGGGCGGAACACCCGGCCGAGTTCCTCGACGCCCGGATAGACATGGACCAGCGTGGTGCGCGGCTCCGGCGCCTCGAAGAGCGTATAGCCTTGCGTCGCGATCTCGCTAAGCCGCGCGCCGATGACCACGACGAGGTCAGAGGCCTTGACGCGCGCGATCAGCTTCGGATTCGGGGCGAGACCTACGTCCCCGGCGTAATTCGCGTGGAGCGCGTCGAAGAGCGGCGCCCTCCGGTAGCTCGTGCCGACCGGCACGCCTAGGCGCTCGGCGACCTCGTGCATGAGGGTCCGCGCCGCCTCGCTCCAGCGGCTGCCACCGACGAGGAAGAAGGGGCGTTCGGCCGTCGAGAGAAGCTCGGCCAGCCTCGCCATCTCGGCCTCGCCCGGCGAGGATTCGATGGGTTCATAGGGCGCGCAAGCTCGCGCCGTCACCGTTTCGGTCAGCATGTCGCGCGGCAGGCTCAGGACGACCGGGCCAGGCCTGCCGCTCGATGCCATGTGGAACGCACGCGCAACGAATTCGGGAACGCGTTCGGCGGCGTCGATCTCGGCCGTCCACTTGGTCATCGAGCCGAAGACGGCCGGATAGTCGAGCTCCTGGAAGGCCTCGCGGCCGCGCACGGCACGCTGCACCTGGCCGACGAACATGATCATCGGCGTCGAATCCTGATGCGCGATATGGATGCCGGCGGCCGCGTTGGTCGCCCCCGGCCCGCGCGTGACGAAACAGACGCCGGGCCGGCCCGTCGCCTTGCCGACGGCCTCCGCCATCATCGCCGCCCCACCCTCCTGGCGGCACACCGTGACCGTGATCTCGCTATCGTGCAGCGCATCGAGCACCGCGAGATAGCTCTCGCCCGGCACGCAGAACACATGCTCGACGCCGTTGGCGACGAGTTGCGCGACCAGCACCTGGGCGGCGGTCATCGTGTCGGAGGTGCCGAGTTTGTGCAGCATGGCGCGATCCGAAGGACTGGCGTTAAATCTAACTCTCAGCAATGCGGGCTGAACCGCCGACCCGCAAGCATGGCCTCGAAACGTCGTTAGGAAAGAACAAAGCCCTCAAGGCCCGAAGATCACCCGCTCCGTATAGGCGAGATCGCCGCGGCGAGGCTCGTGCGGCCCGCGGCAATATTTGGGCGCCATCGGATTGCGAAAGTAACCGGGCAGCCCCGGCTCGGGCGCATTGGCATCATGTACGACGAAGATCGCGCCATTGCGCAGGAGATGGCGGCCGATGAGACCCGCGAAGCGCAGATAGTCGCCGATGTCGCGGCAGAAGACGAGCTGGCGGGCCGGCAGGCGCACCTTGCCGGAGCGGATGCGGAACGGCACGAAGACGAAGGGGTAAAGCTCACCCTCCGCCTCGACCACGAGGCAGAGCCAACCCATGCGGAGATGGTCGAGGACGATATCCCGCTCGGGCAGCGCCGTGAGAAGCGGATCGTCGATCCGTGCGGGATCGAGCCGATGCACGATCGCCCTGCCGCGGCTCCGCCGCAACGACGGGACGCCGATGAACTGACCCGACGTATAGCGGCGGAAGCCCTGCGCCTCGATGGTCGGCCAGGTGTGGCGGGCCGGGGAAATGTTCACATAGGTCACGTCCTGCCGCTTCAGGGCGAAGGAGACCAGCATCGAGGCGTGCATGCGATAGGCGGGGTCGACATACCAGCTCGACAGGTTCACCCGCACCTGGCCGCCGATGACGCAGGACAGGAGCAGGATGACCCCCACGGGACGCCCCTCGCTGGCGATCATGTAGCCGTAGCGGGGAACGCCGGGCGGGAGCACGCATTCCCGCTGCCGGGCGAGTCCCTTGCGCCAATAGTCCGCCTTACGCTCAGGGAAGCCACGCGTCAGAAGGGTGACGACGCCATCGATATCGTCGTCGCCGATCTGCCGGCACCTGACCTTGAGCGGCAAACTCTCACACGTCATCATCCACCATTAGTATGAGCGACTTTGTTTACGCCTCGATTCTATAATAAGCGCAGGTCCGCATAGGCGAGAGGATACGAGATATGTCGATGAGGTTAACAGTTGTAACCGAAATCGAAAGAGTGGCCGCTGAACAAAACAAATCGTTGAAGCCGCTGACCGACGACCTGGTGCTGCTGGATTCCGGACTGGATTCGCTGTGTTTCGCGATCCTGGTGACGCGCCTCGAAGACGCGCTCGGCTTCGACCCGTTCACCGCCTCGGAGGATATCTATTTCCCGGTCACCCTCGGTGATTTCGTCGGCTTCTACGAGAGTGCTGCGCCCCATGACACCCCTGCGGCGCTCGCTGGCTGAGGGTGGGGCCCTCACGGGCCTCGCCATCCATGGCGGCGGAAAGAGCGTCCCGCTCGGCGAGATCGCCGGCGGCACCGCCTTGGGCGGGACCCTCTCCGGTCTCGCCGGCCGCAATGTCCTCGTTGCGACCGACGAACAGCTCATGGCCGGCCTCGCCCTGATCGAGCTCGACGGGCTGGCGCAGCGCATCGTGTTGTGTCCGCCCGATCTCAAGGCCGATCACCTCGGCGCGATCGTCGCCGCGGCCGCGATCGACGCCGTCGTCACCGACCGCGATCCCGCGGCCTTCGTGGGGCACGGCGCCGCCTACGTCGCTTCGATCGCCATGCCGATCCGCGCCCTGCCCTCTTTCCCGGACGAGGCGCGCGATACCGAATGGGTCCTCCTGACCTCGGGCACGACCGGCGTCCCCAAGATGGTCATCCACTCTCGCGAGGGCCTCACCGGCGCCATCGCTCCCAAGGCCGGGGCCAAGGCTCCGGTGTGGGGTACGTTCTACGACATCCGCCGCTACGGCGGCCTGCAGATCTTTCTGCGGGCCATCCTCGGCCGCGGCTCGCTGGTTCTATCGTGTCCGGGCGAGACGCCCGTCGACCACCTGCGGCGGCTCGGCCGGCACGGCGTCACCCACCAGACCGGCACGCCCTCGCACTGGCGGCGGGCTCTGATGAGCCCCGAAGCGGCGCAGATCGACCCCGACTACGTGCGCCTGTCGGGCGAGATCGCCGATCAGGCGATCCTCGACGCGCTGCGGCGGGCCTACCCACGCGCCCGCATCGGCCACGCCTATGCGTCGACGGAGGCCGGCGTCGGCTTCGAGGTCGAGGACGAACGCGAGGGCTTCCCGGCCGCCTACCTCGACCGGCGCGGCGGCGTCGAGATGAAGGTCGAGGACGGCTCGTTGCGCATCCGCTCGACGCGTACCGCCAGCGGCTATGTGAACGGCGCCGGACCTGCGCTGCTCGACACGGACGGCTGGGTCGACACCGATGACATGGTCGAGCAGCGCGGCGACAGATGCTATTTCGTCGGCCGGCGCAGCGGCATCATCAATGTCGGCGGCCTCAAGGTCCATCCGGAAGAGGTCGAGGCGGTCATCAACCGGCACGGGCGGGTGCGCATGTCGCTCGTCAAGCCGCGATCGAACCCGATCACCGGTGCGATCGTCGTAGCAGACATCGTGCTTCACGACGGCGCGCCGGCGCCCTCCGACCCGGCAACGGCGGCGATCAAGGGTGAGATCCTCGACCTGTGCCGGGCCGAACTTCCCCAGCACAAGGTCCCCGTCCTCGTCCGCTTCATCGACAAGCTCGATGTCACGGCGGCCGGCAAACTGGCGCGTGCCCATGCGTAACGTCATCGTCACCGGCGCGAGCCGCGGCCTCGGCCTCGCTATCGCGCGACGGCTGTCGGGGGCGGGCTATTCGGTCACCGCCGTCGCCCGGTCGGAGGGCGAGGCGCTCGGTGCCGCAATCCGCCACGCCACGACGAACGGCCACGGGCCGATCGACTTCTCACCCTTCGACCTCGCCGATATCGAGGCCATCCCCGACTTCACCCGCGAGTTGCGCAAGCGGCACGGGCCGGTCTACGGCCTCGTCAACAATGCGGGCATCGGCACCGAAGGCCTGCTGGCCATGATGCACAACAGCGACATCGAGCGGCTGGTGCGCCTCAACACGCTCTCGCCCATCGTGCTGACCAAATATATCGTGCGCGCGATGATGGCGGACGGCGCGGGGCGGATCGTCAACATGTCCTCGATCATCGCCTCGACCGGCTTCAACGCGCTCTCGGTCTATGCCGCCACCAAGGCGGCGCTCGTCGGCTTCACGCGCTCTCTCGCCCGCGAGGTCGGCAGCCTCGGCATCACGGTCAATGCCGTGGCGCCGGGCTTCATCGACACGGAACTGACGGCGGGCCTCGACGCCAAGGGTCGCGACAAGATCGCCGGCCGCAGCGCGATGAAACGGCTGGCGGCGCCGGACGACGTGGCCCGCATGGTCGAGTTCCTCATGGGAGACGGCGGCCGCAACATCACCGGCACGGTGATGACGGTCGACGGCGGCAGCACGGCCTGACGCCGGCCGCGGCGACACGGGTCGCTGCACCGCCACGACGAGGCGATTTGGGCTCCGACGGGTTTCAACGCCCCGCCCGCTCCGTTATGCAGGTCCGGCGCGGATCGATGCGCAGGAAGGCGGACGGCCCATGCGCCCCATTCCCCAACTCCAGATCCTGCGGGCATTGGCGGCGCTCGTCGTCGTCTTGTTCCATATCCAGGGCGAACTCAGGCATCGCGGGCTCAGCGATCCCTTTCCCGATCTGACCATCGGCGCCTTCGGGGTCGACCTCTTCTTCGTCATCTCGGGCTTCATCATGGTTTACGCCTCGGCGCCGCTGTTCGGCGTGGCGGGGGCGAGGCACAACTTCATCCTGAAGCGGATCGCCAGGATCGCGCCGCTCTACTGGGTCTTCACGACGGTCTTCGCCCTCATCGCCCTTGTGCTGGCTCGCATCCCTAGTCATCCGGCGGCCTCCCCCGCCCACATCCTCGCCTCCTACCTCTTCATCCCCGCGGCGCGACCGGAGGATGGGGCGATCTTCCCGACCTATTCGCTCGGCTGGACGCTCAATTACGAGATGTTCTTCTATGTCTGCTTCGCGACGGCGCTGGGCTTCCGGCGCGCCGTCGCGGTGCCGCTGGTCTCGGCCGCCCTGATCCTGCTGGTCGTGGCGGGGAGCCTTGCGAGCCTACCCTGGCCCCTGGCCTATTGGTCGAACACGCTGACGCTCGAATTCGTCTTCGGCATGCTGATCGCGGTTCTCACGCTGGCCGGGCGACGCCTCCCGGCCCGCTTCGGTCTGCTCTTCGTCGCCGGCGCGGTGGCCGCCGTGGTGATCTACGTGCCCTACATCGATTCCCTATCCTCGCTGCGCGGCCTGGCCTGGGGGCTGCCGGCCGCAGCGATAGTGGCGGCGGCGCTCGGCCTCGAGGTGGGGATGACGAGCCTGCCGATGCGGCTGATGGTGCGCCTCGGCGACGCCTCCTATTCGCTCTACCTGGTCCACTCGGCCTTTTTCATTGCCGCCTTCGCGCTGATCTCCCGCGTTGTCGATCCCCATGCCCTCCCGACAATCGCCTATGCGCTGTTCCTGCTCGCAGGCTCCCTCATCTCCGCCGTACTGCTGTATCGGCTATTCGAAAGGCCCGTCACGCGGCGCCTGCACCGCTTCGTCGGCAAGCCCGGCCGGCCGCGCCATGTAGAGCGCGAGGCTGCCCCCGATCTTCTCCAGGGTTCGAACGTTTGAGCCCAGGGCGGCGCGGCCCGCACAGGAGACCATCATGGACGTCGGCTTCATCGGCCTCGGCAACATGGGCGCCGCCATGGCCCGCAACCTGCTCAAGGCAGGTCATCGGCTGACGGTCTGGAACCGGTCGCCCAACGCGGCGCAGGCGCTCGAAGCGGCCGGCGCAACGCGGGCGACCTCACCCGGCGAGGTGTTTGCGGGCGATGCCGTGATCACCATGCTGGCGGACGACGATGCCCTGCGTGGCGTCGTCATCGAATCGGGCGCGCTCGATCGCGCCCGGCGCGGCCTCGTCCATGCGAGCATGTCGACGATCTCGGTCTCCCTCGCCGAGGATCTCGCGGCGCGGCACCGGCAATGCGGGGTCGCCTATGTGGCGGCACCGGTCTTCGGCCGGCCCGATGCGGCGGAAGCCGGAAAGCTCAACATCCTGGCGGCAGGCGACGAGACGGCCATCGACCGCCTGCAGCCGCTGTTCGACGCCATGGGGCAAAAGACCTGGCGGCTCGGCGCCGAGCCGCAACGCGCCAATGCAGCCAAGCTCGCCGGCAACCTGATGATCGCCTGCGCGATCGAAGCCATGGGGGAAGCGAGCGCGCTCGGCCTCGCTTACGGCGTGCCGCCCTCCGACCTTCTCGACATGCTCACCAGCACGCTTTTCGCAAGCCCGGTTTACAAGGGCTATGGCGCCTCGATCGCTGAGGCCCGCTACGAGCCCGCGGGGTTCAGGTTCAGGCTCAGGCTGGGCCTCAAGGACGTGCGTCTCGCCCTGCAGGCGGCGGAGGCGAAGAACGTTCCCCTGGCAAGTGCCAGCGTCATCCGCGACAACCTGCTCGAAGCCATGGCGGCGGGCAACGGCGACAAGGACTGGTCGGCCCTGGCTGAGGTGTCGTTC
Organism: Lichenihabitans sp.; assembly: GCA_965277115.1. Taxonomy (GTDB): domain Bacteria; phylum Pseudomonadota; class Alphaproteobacteria; order Rhizobiales; family Beijerinckiaceae; genus Lichenihabitans. The sequence goes on from CBDIBY010000011.1 coordinate 1,029,754, forward strand.
CGCCGAGCGGGACTGAAGACGGGATCACAGCCCGTTTGAACCCTTCCGATCCTCATGCTGAGGAGGTCCGCCAGGACCGTCTCGAAGCACGGCTGACGTTTGCCGTCCTTCGACTCGGGTCCTTCGGACCCGGCTCAGGACGAGGGAAATGGACTTATCGAACAGCTCCCGACACGCCGGGCCCCTCTCCCGGCTCAGGACGCCACTCGTTATTGCCCGAAAGGATGATTTCAGCGTTTCGCCCATGCGCCACGATCCACGCGTGCCGACCGGCGACCAGACGGGCGAAATCCGATGGCGCACAGACCAGGACGGGACAGGTCTTGCCGTAGAGCTTCAGCGCCACGATCGAGCCGACGGCGATGATCGGATCCGGCGTCGCCAGGATGATCGCCGCCGGCGCCGTACCGCGCCGGATGGCCTCGGCCAGCACGGAACTCGCGGAGCTGGAGCCGCGGCCCGAGGGCATGGCGAGGATCGCGCCGCTGACGATATCGCCGCAGGCCGGGTGCGACCGGTCGACGACGCGGCCGCTCGCCGCATCGAAGCCGCCCCAGAAGCTCAGCGGCGTCGACCAGACGATGATCGGGCCGCGAGCTTCGCCGTCAACCAGGCTCAGGGCCGCGATGGAGCTCACAACAACTGGCGCACGACGCGCCCCTCCACGGCCGAGGTCATGCAGTCCTGCAGCGACCCGAACGCGACCTCGACCCCGATATTGCCGGGCGCGTAATGCGCCCATTTGCCCGAATTGGTCATCACCACGCCATCGAGCCGACGCAGGACCGAGGTCACATAGGTGCAGGTATCGGTGACGATCGTCAGGCCAGCCTCCTCAAGCCTCGCCAGCCGGCCGCTGTCGGCCAGAGCCGCATAGGTCTCCCGGCCCGTGTTCACGTAGACGTCGACGCCCGGCGCGGCACGGAAGCCGGGCAACAGCGCCGCGAGCGCCTCGAACTCGCCGAGCGAGAAATGCGGCGTCCCGAGGCTGACGGCAACGATCGGCGCGCCCTCGGCGGCGGTCGACAGGCTGGCGAGCGCATGCCGAAGGTCCGCCAGCGTGAGGTCGATGGTCTCGCCGGGCTCGTGCGAACCACCAAGCGCGTCGCGGCGCATCGCCGCCTCGGGCGTGATGCCGACCGCGTGGAACAGCGCGACCGAGCCGGAGGAGGCTGCCACCGCCCCGAGCGCCTTCAACGGGTCCTCCGACGCGGGCGGCGGCAGGCCCTCGACGACCGGCACGCGACCATCGGCGCGCGCCCCGACGACATGACCCACCGCGACGTAGAGCGCATCGGTGGCCTCCGCCGAGGCCGGCAGATCGCGCAGGCGGAACAGCACCTCGCCCCTGCGGTTCGCGTCGAGATGCAGTCCAAAGGCTGGGGCGCGGCCCGTCATGGCGCAGCAGAGGTCGATGAAATCGCCGTAGCGGTTGGTCCGCGCCCCGATGACCGAATTGGCGAAGACGATGGCATTCGATTCGCCCCAGGCGATCTGGTCGCCGAAGCGCGGCCGGAACCGCGTCTGGTAGGGCGCGCAGGTGAAGCTCGGCTCGCAGCCGAGTGCCAGATGCGCCTCCATCAGCCGCCGGCCGGCTGCGCGGAGCGACGTCTCCGACCGGATCAGCTCGGGATGGAGAAGATCCATCGAGCCGACATTGAGCGTCGTCGGCACGCCGACCTTGCCGCCGTCCCGGACCAGCCGCTCGACGAAATCCAGGCTGACGTCGCCGTGATGGAGGCAGCCGTCGACATGGGCCTGGCTGATGTCGATGAGGCGCGGCGCCCCGACCGCTTCGCCGAAGCGCTGGAGGATGTCCATCGCAAAGGCTATCGCCGGCCCCCGCCCGCCCGTCGCCATCTCGATTTCGTCGGAGGTGAGTTGCAAGGCCGGCCTTCCCGCGTCGCGAGACCGTACCATCCGGCCGGGGCTGACCCAAGTGCGATCCTCGTCTATAAGGACGCCGGCCGCCGTTCGTCGGCACTCCTCTCCTCGGCAGACCGCATGTTCATCGGCGTCCTCGCCGGCCTCACCACGGGTGCGTTGTGGGGCCTGACCTTTATCGCGCCGCTCGCGGTCAAGCCCTTTTCGGCCTGGGACCTGACGGTCGTGCGCTACGGCATCTTCGGCCTGGCGTCATGGTCTCGCCCCGCTTCAGGCCAGGACCGGCCACGCGTCGGCAGGTCGTAACCGGGCTGCTGCTCGGCGGCCTCGGCTACACCGCCTATGTGGCCTTCGTGTTCTTCGCCGTGGATCTGGCCGGCGTCACCATCCCGCCGCTGATCATCGGCACGACGCCGATCGTCATGGCACTGGTCACCAATCGCAGCCGTCACCGCGTGCCCTGGGGAACGTTGGCCGTGCCGCTCGTGCTGATCCTGTCGGGCGTGCTGACGGTCAATCTCGCGGCCGTCTACGGCGCCCCGGGCGGCGGTCGCCGCGATGTCGTGCTCGGCGCCCTCTGTGCGCTGGGCTCGCTGGTCACCTGGATCATCTATGCGGTCATCAACAAGCGGATCATGGACGAGCCGCATCCGCCCGAGACGCTGCGCTGGACGGGACTGCAGGGCATCGGCGCGGCGCTCGGCAGCCTCGTCATGCTGCCCTTCACGACGTTCCGGATCGAAGGTCTCGTGCCACTGTCGACGCCGATGGGCACTTCCTTCCTGCTCTGGTGCCTCGCCATGGGGCTCGGCGGCTCATGGCTCGCGACCCTGTGCTGGGTGGTCGCCTCGCGGCGGCTGCCGCTGGCGCTGGCGGCGCAGCTCATCGTCGGCGAGACCGCGTTCGGTCTGCTTTACGGCATCGTCTACGAGGGCCGCTGGCCGAGCGCGGCCGAAGCCATCGGCTCGGCCCTGCAGATCGGCGGTGTGATCGCGGCGGTCGCCGTGTTCCATGCCCGCCGCCATGTCTCACCCGGCGGATCGGAGTTGCTGGTCGAAGCGGCGGCGGCGTCGGGCTCAGGCAGTCAATCGAGTGCTTCTGCCAGACCGTCGCTCATTGCTTGCCGTCGTAAACCTGGCATGACCCTTGGTACGTGATCGGCTCGGCCTGCCCGTTCATGGTCGCCGATCCGGTCACCGAGCATCGGCCGCCCTGCGCCCGCAAATAGCCGTGAAGCGTCACGAGCGCACCGTTGAACGGATAAGTCTCCTCGAACACGAGCGTATTGCCGCTGACGAGAAAACGCTGCTGCGTATTGCCGACCTGGATATATTGACCGAGCGAAAACACTTGGCCGCCTTCCGACTGGAGAAAGGAATAGAGACGGCCCGACTTGGCCAGAAAGATATGGATCGGAATGACGCCGGTACAGGTGCCGTAACGGACGGAGCACATGTTGGCCGACCCCGTGAAAGTCTTGTTGTAGGGCGTATCGGCCCTGGCCGACGCGGTCGCACCGAGCATGACGGCGCAAACCGTCAGTGCGGCGAAGATCGTCGTTTTCATGAATCCCCTTCCCTGATCCTAGAGCATGATCGGCTGTTGCCGATCTGCTCCAGCTTTAAAAGAGCGAGCACGTTCATCGGTTTAGGATCGCGAAGCGATCCAACTTAAACCGATCGTGCTCTAATGCGTCAGAAGTTCTCCAGCGCCCTCATCCTGAGCTTGTCGAGGCGTCTGAGGCACATCCCATTGTTCGTGACGCAGCAAGACCAGGCGGCGTCCGTCATTCGCAGACGCGTTGACCGTTGAACATGAAGCAGCTCGGCGTCGCCCCCGCAGGTTTCGGAGCAGCGGCGGGACGCTGGGCATAGTGGTGTTCGGCCGGGCGCGGTGCTGCGGCGCGATGGGGCGGATAGGCGGGCGTCGCGATATCGGGAGGCGGCTCACGGCGCGGCTGGGCTGCCCTATGCGCCGGACGGGCCGGCTGCGCCGCCACGGGCGGGGCCTCCCGCTTCGGAAGGGTCGTGGCGACCGGCGGACAGACGGTGCCGATCTGCGCCTTGAGCATGTCGAGGATCTTGTCGTCGGGCTGGTCGACGTTCAGCGTCATCTTGGCCCGCTCACCGAACTTGAGCAGCGCCATGCGGGCCTGCAGGGTCCACTCGTCGGTCGGAGGACCCGCGTCGCATCCGAGGCGGTCGAGCTCGACCTCCGTGGCGCGGACGAGGGCCTTGCGATCCGGCGGCCCCGGGGGCGGCGCGGCGCGCGACGGCGGTTCGAGCGATGCCACGGCGGGCGGCGGGACGGGTGAACTTTGTGCCGAGGGCACCGGCGGCGGGCTCGCCGTCGCATCGATCGCGGGTGTCGGAACCGGCTCGGCCGCGAGAGCCGGGGACGCCGATACGAGATAGATGCGGCCACCGACGATCTGGTCGTAGGCGGCCGGAATCTGCTGGTGGTGGTCGGGCGCCTGGGCGGCGAGGCTCGCGACCCTTTCGCGCACGTCATAGGCGAGGTCGTCGAGGTTGAGGCCCGGCTTGGTCAGCAAGGGCAGCAGCACGCGGGTGAACACTGAATTGGGGTTCGAATCCTTGTCCGAGAGACGATCGAGCGCCGACTGTCCGAAACCCGCGGAATAGAGCGAGAACACCCCGCTCGCCTCGGGCACCCGCGCGAAGCCGCGCTCCATGCCCACGGAGCGCACGCCGGGCTGCTTGAAGGGATTGTCCCGGCAGGCGTCGAGCATGAGGATGGCAACGCGTGCACCACGCTCCTTCAGGCTCGCGATGACGTCCGATTCGGCCAGCGACTGGTTGGCGATCCGCGACTCCTGCCCGGCTTCGGCCTCCGGCACGTCGGCGGGAAGCAGGTAATTGCTGCCGTCGAGCGCGACGCCGTGACCGGCGAAATAAAACAAGGCGGTGTCGCCGGGCTGAATCCGGGAGCTCAGTTCATAAAGCTTGTCCACCATCTGCGACCGGCTGAGATCCGACCCGCGCAGCACCCGGAACCCGTCCCGCTCGAGTGCATCGCCGACGGCCTGGGCATCGTTGACCGCCTTCTGGAGCTGATGGTCGGCGCCGAGGTTGAGATAATGGTTGTTGCCGATGACGAGGGCAAAACGGTTCTCGGCCCAGGCGCGGTGCAGACCGCAGGCGAGGACGAGAACCACCACGATGAATTGTGCGAGCCGCAGCGCCGCTCGCCTGGAAAAAATTAAAGAATTCATTATCGGAATGCTCTCATGCCGACGGGCAGACAGCAACAGGCGATCCGTCCGCCGTCAAGAGCTTCTGAAAAAGATACCGAAATGCTACCGCGCGCAGAGAGATCGGCGGCGCCCGTGGTCTGGCGGGCACTGTGGCTGGATCGGACGCCCGATCGGGGCTAAAGCATCGGCCGATCGTCTTCCAAGAAGGTTCGCCGATGCCCGCGCCCGCCAATGCCCCCGACAAGGTCCGGATCGAGCGGGACTCGCTCGGCGAGGTGCGGGTGCCCGCCGATCATCTTTGGGGCGCGCAGACGCAGCGCTCGCTGACCTTCTTCCCCATCGGGGTCGAGCGCTTCGGCTTCGGACGGCCGGTGATCCGCGCTCTGGGAATCCTCAAGAAATGCGCGGCGCTCGCCAACGGCAAGCTCGGACAATTGCCGCCCGAGAAGGTGGCGATGATCGCCGCCGCCGCAGAGGAGGTGATCGACGGCAAGTGGGACGGCGAGTTCCCGCTGGTGGTCTTCCAGACGGGCTCCGGCACCCAGAGCAACATGAACGCCAACGAGGTGATCGCCAACCTCGCGATCCGGACCGTCGGCGGCGAACTCGGTTCGAAGAAACCGATCAACCCCAATGACGACGTCAATCGCGGCCAGTCGTCGAACGACGCTTTTCCGACGGTAATGCATATCGCCGTCGTCGAGGAGGTCGAGGGTAGGCTGTTCCCGGCCGTCGAGGCGCTGCGCGACACTTTCGCCGAAAAGGCCGAAGCCTATGCCGATGTCATCATGATCGGGCGCACGCACCTGCAGGACGCGACGCCGATCACCCTCGGCCAGGTGGTCTCCGGCTGGATCGCGCAGCTCGACGAAGCGCTCGCCGGCATCCGCCGCTCGCTCGAACCCGTCTACGCGCTGGCGCTCGGCGGCACTGCGGTCGGCACCGGCATCAACACCCATCCGCGCTTCGGCGAGGTGGCGGCCGAAGAGATCGCGAAGGAGACGGGCAAGCCCTTCGTCTCGGCGCCGAACAAATTCGCGGCCCTTTCGGCGCATGACGCGATCGTCGGCGCCTCGGGCAGCTTACGGGTGCTCGCGGGGGCGCTGATGAAGATCGCCAACGACGTGCGCTGGCACGCCAGCGGACCGCGGGCCGGCCTCGCCGAGCTCACCATCCCCGAGAACGAGCCCGGCTCTTCCATCATGCCGGGCAAGATCAACCCGACCCAGTGCGAGGCGCTCACCATGGTGGCGGTGCAGGTCTTCGGCAACGATCACGCGGTGGCCTTCGCCGGATCGCAGGGCAATTTCCAGCTCAACGTGTTCAAGCCGGTGATGCTGCACAACATCCTCGAATCGGTCGAGCTCATGGCCGACGGCGTCGCGGCGTTCGACAAGTTCTGCGCCCAGGGGATCGAGCCCAACATGAGCCGCATCCGGCACAATCTCGAACAGTCGCTGATGCTGGTGACGGCCTTGAACCCGCATATCGGCTACGAGAAATCCGCCAAGATCGCGCTGCTCGCGCACCGCGAGAGCAAGAGCCTGCGCGACGCCGCGCTCGAACTCGGCCTCGAGGGCGAGGATTTCGACAAATGGGTGCGGCCCGAGGACATGACGCACCCGCTGGCGAGCTGAGACTGCCCTATTTTCCCCCGCTCATGACCTGGATGGCGGCTGGGGTGGCGATGATCACGAAGAGCACCGGCAGGAAGAAGACGATCATCGGCACGGTCAGTTTGGGGGGCAGCGAGGCCGCCTTCTTCTCGGCCTCCATCATGCGCGTGTCGCGGCTTTCCTGGGACAGGACGCGCAGCGCCGAACCGAGCGGCGTGCCGTAGCGTTCCGCCTGGATCAGCACGGTCACCAGCGCCCGGACGCTCTCAACGCCGGTCCGCAGGCCGAAATTCTCGAAAGCTTGACGGCGGTCCGACAGATAGGACAGTTCCGCCGTCACCAGCGTCAGTTCCTCGGCCATCGGGATCGACTGCGGGCCGATCTCCTGCGCCACCTTGCGGGCCGCATGTTCGAGCGACATGCCCGATTCGACGCAGATCAGCAGGAGGTCGAGCGTGTCCGGAAAGGCCCGCTTCACCGATTGCTGACGCTTCGAGATCGTGTTCGAGAGGAAGATCTCCGGTGCCTTGATGCCGAGATAGGCCGCGCCGATCGTGATGCCGAACCTCAGCATCAGGCTCAGGCCGAAGTCGGCGACGAAGAACAGGTAGAAGACTGTCGCAACGAGGAAGCAGGCTGGCGTCACCAGCCGGAAGAACAGGAAAGCGACCTCGGCCTGGGCGCCGCGATAGCCGGCCATGGCGAGCTGCAGCTTGGCCTTGTCGGTTCCCAGCCATTTCGAGGCGCTGAAACTCTCGACGATCTTCGACATGAAGGCCTTGGCCTCGGGCCGCAGGCTGCCCTTGCCGCCCTTGGCCAGCTTCTCGCGCTCCCGCGCCCTGATGCGCTCGCGCTCGGTCGCCATGGTCTTCATGCGCTGCCCGAGCGTGTCGGTGTCGAGCAGCGGAATGGCGATGGTCAGCACCGTCGCCCCCGCCGCGACCGCGATCAGCAGGCCGAGCAGGAAATGCTGGTCGACGAGTTTTTGGAGCAGATCTTCCATCATGGCGGGACGACTCTCTCAAGACAGGCGGACCGCAGCCGCATCAGATGTCGAAATTGATCATCTTCTTCATGATCATGACGCCGATGCTCATCCACACGAGGCAGCCGCCGACGGCGATGCGCCCCGGCATGGTCGTCCACAGCGCTTCCATGTAATGAGGCGTCGTCACGTAGACGAAGAAGGCGACCAGGAACGGCAGGGCGCCGATGATCGCGGCGGAGGTCTTGGCCTCGGATGAGACGGCCTTCACCTTGGCCTTCATCTTCTTGCGCTCGCGGATGACGCGCGACAGGTTGCTCAAAGCCTCGCTGAGATTGCCGCCCGCCTTCTGCTGGATGCCGATCACGATGGCGAAGAAGCCGGCCTCCGGTATCGGCACGCTCTCGCTCATCCGTTCGACGGATTCGGTGACCGAAAGCCCGAGCGTCATGGCCTCGACCACCCTGCGGAATTCGGTCTTGAGCGGCTCGGGACATTCGCTCGCCACCGTGCGCAGGCAGTCGTTGAGCGGCAAGCCCGCCTTGACGCCGCGGATGATGATGTCGACCGCATTGGGGAATTCGGTGATGAACTGGTTCATGCGGCGCTTGCCGAGGTAACCCACGACCCAGCTCGGGACGCCGAAGGCCGCAACCAGAAACGCCGCGGCCGCCATCATGGGGCTGCCCTCGAGCAGATAGATCAACAGGCCGAGGCCGAGGCCGAAACCGCCGCAGGCCACGTAGTAGGTCCGCTTCGTCGTCTTGAGGCCGGCCCGGGCCAGCTTGTTTTCGAGGGTCACCTTCTTGGTGCGGCCGCGCTTTTCAACGTCCTTCAGGCTGTCGGCCACCTGTTTGCGCCGGGTGGCGGCGTCGACCACGACCTTGTCGCCGCCTGAGCGCCGCACCGGCCGGGTCTCGAGCGCCGCCTTGCGCTTCTCGGCCTTGATGTCCCCCGACAGGTAAGGCATGAGGGCGAAGAGGATGCCCCCTGCCGCCATGACGACGAGCCCGTAGACCATCAGCATCGTCATTGCCGCGCCTCCGCGTCGGTTTCGCCAAGATGGAGCATCACGTCGGCCGAAAACCCGTGCCGGCGCTTCGGCATCGTGCTCCGCCTCATAGCCGCACGCCGTCCTTGACTTCGGCCCGGTCGAGCGCCGCCGCAAGGCGCTGCTCCTCGCCGTAGTAGCGCGCCCGCTCCCAGAAGCGCGGCTGGCCGATGCCTGTCGAACGGTGGCGCCCCTTGAGCTTGCCCTGGGCGTCCTCCCCGAGGATGTCGTAGAGGACGAGGTCCTGCGTGATGATCACGTCGCCTTCGAGACCCATCACCTCGGTGACGTGGGTGATGCGGCGCGAGCCGTCGCGCAGGCGTGTCGCCTGGATGATCACATCGACCGAGGTGATGATCATCTCGCGGATGGTGCGGGAAGGCAGCGAAAATCCACCCATGGTGATCATCGATTCGAGACGACTGAGCGCCTCGCGGGGCGAGTTGGCGTGAAGCGTTCCCATCGAGCCGTCGTGGCCGGTGTTCATCGCCTGCAACAGGTCGAAGGCTTCCGGACCGCGCACCTCGCCCACGATGATGCGCTCGGGACGCATGCGCAGGCAGTTGCGCACGAGATCGCGCATAGTGATCGCGCCGGTGCCCTCGAGATTGGGCGGCCGGGTTTCGAGCCGCACCGTGTGGGGCTGCTGCAACTGCAGCTCGGCCGCGTCCTCGCAGGTGATCACCCGCTCGTCGTGGTCGATGTAGTTGGTCAGGCAGTTGAGCAGCGTCGTCTTGCCCGAGCCGGTGCCGCCCGAGATCAGCACGTTGCAGCGGACCCGGCCGATGACCTTGAGCACTTCGGCGGCATCGGGCGAGATCGACCCATAGCGCACCAGCTGGTCGAGGGTCAGCTTGTCCTTCTTGAACTTGCGGATGGTCAGCGCCGGCCCGTCGAGCGCGATCGGCGGGGCGATGACGTTGACGCGCGAGCCGTCGAGCAGGCGCGCGTCGCAGATCGGCGAGGCTTCGTCGACGCGACGGCCGATCTGGCTGACGATGCGCTGGCAGATGTTCATCAGCTGCGCATTGTCCCGGAAACGAACGTTGGTGAGCTGAATCTTGCCGGAGACCTCAATGTAGGTCTTAGCCGCGCCGTTGACCATGATGTCGGCGATGTCGTCGCGGGCCAGGAGCGGTTCGAGGGGTCCGTAGCCCAGCACGTCGTTGCAGATGTCGTCGAGCAGGTCCTCCTGCTCGGCGATCGACATCACGACATTCTTGATCGAGATGATCTCGTTGACGATGTCGCGGATCTCTTCCCGGGCGCTTTCCGGATCGAGCTTGGCGAGTTGCGAAAGATCGATCGCCTCGATCATCGCGCCGAAGATGGTGCCCTTGGTGACGTAATATTCGTCCGAGCGCCGCATTTCGGCGACCGGGACGTTTGGCGGGGCGGTGAAGGTCGGCACCGCGAAGGCCGACGGGGACGGTGCGGCGCGCCCGTCGAAGGAGGGGGGAACGGGAGGAAGCGGTGCGACCGTGGGCTGCGCCTGCGCGGAACGTCGTCCGAACATGCTCAACCCACCCGTCGGTGAGGCGGGACGGGGGCCGGGCCGCGGCTCGCCGCAGCGCCGGGGCACATCGGTCGCGCCATCATGCTCATGATGCCTTCTTCCCGTTCAACCGAGCGAGAAACGGCTCGAACAGGCTGCGCTTGGCCTTGCGCGCGTCGCCCCGCCCCGTAAGAGCCTGCGCCAGTTCGAGCAGGGTTGCGGCGATCTTGCCGTCCGCCTCCACCTCGCTCACCATCTGCCCGTTGTTGGCCGCCGTGCCGAACAGCTTGGCGTCGAAGGGAATGACCGCCGCCGGCGCGAGATCGACCGCCTTGGCGAAATCCGCCACCGAGATCTCGGGCCGCTTCACCACGCCGACCCCGTTCAGCACGAGTTTCGGTCTGGTGTCGTTCGGCCGTGTGGCCCGGAGGACGTCGAGCATGGTCTTGGTGTTGCGCAGGTTGGCGAGGTCGGGCGCCGCGACGACCACCACCTCGTCGGCGCCGATCAGTGCCCGCCGGCTCCAAGCGGCCCAGCCGTGGGGGATGTCGAGCACAACGCAAGGCACCGTGGTGCGCAGGATGTCGAAGAGACCGTCGAAGGCAGTTTCGGCGAAATCGTAAGGCCGGTCGAGCGTCGCCGGGGCGGCGAGGATCGACAATTTCTCCGAGCATTTCGACAGCAGCCGGTCGACGAGGTTCGCATCGAGGCGGTCCGGCGCGAAGACGGCTTCGGCGATGCCCTGCGGCGGGTCCTGGTTGAAATCGAGCCCCGCCGTGCCGAAGGGCAGGTCCAGGTCGACGATGACGGTCGGCAGGTCGAGCGTCCGCGACATCGCCCAGGCGACATTATGGGCAACGGTCGAGGCGCCGACGCCGCCCTTGGCCCCCGTCACCGCGATCAGCCGCCCCACCGGACCGGTCTGGCTGTGAGAATAGAGGTGCGACAGGGAGCGGACGAAGTCGATGACCGTGAATGGCGTCACCAGATATTCGCTGACGCCGCGGCGCATGAGTTCGCGATAGAGCACGATGTCGTTGACCCGGCCGATGACCACGACCCGCGTGCCGGCATCGCAACATTCGGCCAGCGTCTCGAGGTGGGAGAGGAGCTCGCCGCGCTCGCCTGTCGTCTCGATGATCACGACATTGGGGGTCGGTGCGTTGCGATAGGCCTCGACCGCCGCCGTCGCCCCGCCCATGTTCGTCTTGACATGGGCGCGGCTCATGCGCCGGTCCGTCATCGCCTCGCCGACGATCTGGGCGATCTCCGGTGATTCGCAGAACGCCTGGATGGAGATGCGCGGCACCGGCGCGATATGGTCGCGCTGGTCGGCATGTGTCGCCTCGCCGTCGACGATCGTCATCAAGGGCCCCCGTTGTTGAAGATGGGCCGTCCGGCTCCCCAGGTCGTGCTCGGATCGGTGGCCTGGAGCGCACCCGGGCTACCCCGGATGTCGCCGATAGCCCGAGTCCGCATCTGCACATCGCTCGGGTCGACGGCGCGAGGCCGCACCAGATCGCGCGGATCGTCCATCTGGGCCGCGAGCGTCTGCTGGGTGGCACAGCCTAGGTTGTAGTAGTCGCGGTTGTCCCATTCGTCGATATTGGTGCCCGAACCGAGATCCCCGGGCCACTCGCCGCAACGGGATGCCAGTTTCGCCTGCAGCTTGACGAAGCTGAGGCGCACCGGCGCAGCCAGGGCCGGATTGCCGACACGGTAGGTTCCGACCTCGATCTCGCCCCTGACCGAAGCGGCCGCAAGCGTCCGCCTGACGGCGTCGAGCGTCGCCTCCCCGGCCTGCGGATCGATGCCGCCGCGCGGCACCAGGGCGCGAATCCGCCCTTGGCCGTTCAGCCGATAGTCGGCCGCGAAAGCCTCGACGTCTTGCTGCTGGCGATAGTCGAGCTTGGCGCTGGTCCCGACGAGGAAGATGTCGAGCGTCTGGCGCGCATCGGTCAGCACGACGGGATGGCGGAGGTGAAAGTCATCCGGCACCGGCGAGGTGGCGACCGCCCGGTCGACATGGGAGCAGCCGGCGAGCCCCGGCGCGAGGCCGAGGAACATGACGGCGACGACCCGGGCCGGTCCATCACGGAGGAAGATGCGCATGGTCATATCCAGCAGGGCTCGAGGCGGAGCGATCAATCGGCGATGAAGCCGACGCGCCCGCGGTAATTGTGAATCAGTTCCGGATTGTCGGCCGTCGAATAGATCTTGTTCATGCGGCCGAGCAGCCAGGATTGTGGATCGCTCGCATCGGTGAAACCGTCGTCCGGCTTGCTGATCTGATCCGGACGCAGAGGCTTCACGAGATAGGGCGTGACGATGATCATCAGTTCGGATTCGGAACGCTGATAATCGCGCGACCGGAACAGGGCACCGAGGATCGGAAGGTTCATCAATCCGGGGGTCCCGGCGATCGCCTGCTGGCTCGACTTCTGAATCAGGCCGGCCGAGACGATCGAGCCGCCCGAGGGCAATTCCACGGTCGTCGTATTGCTGCGCGTCCGGAAGCCGACCTGGTTCGAGCAACCGAACGGCAGCGCCACCGTGCTGTCCGGCTCGTTGACGATCGTCGTGAGGTGCAGGGAAATGCGCCCCTCCGACAGGACCGTCGGCGTGAAATCCAGCTCGACGCCGTATTGCTGCTGCTGGTAGGTGACCGTGCAGCGGCCGGTCGTCGGATCGATCGAGCTCGATGCCGCGACGGGAAGCGTTCCGCCCGCCTTGAAGCTGGCGGTTTCCCCCGAGATCGCGGTGACATTGGGTTCGGCCAAGGTATGGGCCACGCCGTTGCGCTCGTAGGCCTGAAGCGAGGACGTCAGCGAGTTCTTCTGCCCAAGATAGTCGAGCGCGGCCGTGACGCCGCCCGCCGTCGAGCCCGAGGAGGAGAAGACACTGTTGACGGTCGGGTTCTGAATGCTGTTGGCCGAACCTGATAATCCGCCGCTGCCGACCGTACCCCAAGCGCCGCCCAGGTTGATGCCGAGCTGTTTGACGATGGAGCGCTGAATCTCGACGACGGTGACCTTGAGGGTCACCTGGTCCTGCCCGCGGATCGTCAAGGTGTTGATTAATTTTCCGTTAACGACGGAGGTGCTGCCGAAGTTGATGCTGCTCGAGAAGCTATTGGCCCCGCCAGCACCGCTGCCGTTGCCGCTCGAGCTGGCGCTGCCGCCGCTGAGCTGCGTATAGCCCACATAGGCATTGGCGATATCCTCAGCCTTCTGAGCGTCGGAGGCGGAGGCCACGGTGCCGGTTAGGATGACGGAATCCGAGATGCCACTGACCTTGATCTCGTTGGAGGGGATCGCCGTATCCAGAAGCGCCTTCAGCGCCGTGAGGTCGCGCCCGCTGATGAGAAGTTCGAGGGTGGCGATCTGGCGACCCTGCTTGTCGAGCGCGAAGATCGTGGTCTGGCCGTTGCCGACCGCCATCACGTAGAGCCGGCGGGCGGAGCGCACGACGGCATTGGCCACGGCGGGGTTGCCGACGAAGACCTCGGAGGCATCCGAGGGCAGATCGACGATGATCGACTTGCCGGCCGAGACCGTCAGCTTACGGTTCGGATGGGCTGCGGTCACAGCGATCGAGGATGTGGCGGGCTGAGCGGCGACATCGGGAAGGTCGGGCGTCAGCACGGGCGTCTGCGCCATGACGGCGGCAGGGCCGCCGACGAACGCCGCCAAGCCCGCCAGGGCTGCGAGCGCCCGCCGTCGCCCGCATCTCGTGAGCCTTTTCGCGCTCATCGCGACACTCCCTCGCTGGCGGTGCCGTAGCGGACGACGGTCATGCTTCTCGCGCCGAGGCCACCCTCGGCCCCTTTGCGGGCATCGAGAAGCGAGCGCAAGGTCAGCGAAAGCTGCCCGGTCCGCTGCGCCAGCACCACCGTCTCGGCCTGGGCGGGGTCGAGTTCGAGCGTGGCGTTGGAGCCCACCACCACCGCCTGTCCGTTCTTCTCCTGGATGTTGGGCCCGACGGCCAGGACCTTGACGTTCTGCAGCAGCGTCTCGCTGACGTAATTGTCGGACGACGCTCCGGCGCTGGCGTCGCGCGACGTGCGGATCACGTCGACCCTGTCGCCCGGCAGGATGAAGCCGCCGGCGCTCGTGGCGCCCTGGCTGTCGATATTGATCGCCACCGCCCGCATGCCGGAGGGCAGGATGGCCGACATGAAGCCTTGTCCCTTGACCAGCTTTTCGCGGCGGATCGGCTCGCCCGCGATCATGCCGGTGCGGACAATCGATCCCTTGAGGTCTTCGACGACCTTGGGGCTCTCCTTCTTGCGGATCGTCCCGGCCGGCAACGCATCCTTGGGCCACGGCTGCCACTGGAGTTCGGCTTCGGTCACCGCGGTACCGGGCGCCAGATCCTTCGCCGCGACCAGGACGTCCTCGGTCGTCACCGGCGGCGGCGGGGCGGCGGCGAGAGTCGGGGCAGGTGGCGCGCTTTGGTTGGTCGCCACGATGAAAGCGCCCCCGGCAGCCGCCACGGCCAGAAACAGCACGATGATGCGAGACTTCTTCATGGACCCCAGGCTTTCCGGCGTCGCGAGGCGAGCGGGCTTCGGCTAGGGACTCAATCAGGCAAAGGTCAAATTATGGTTAAAAAGGTCTATCCAAACGACCGACGCCGCCATGCGGGTCGCGATCAGCGCAGGATCGCGGCGCTCCAGAGCGCCGTGTCGGGATAGATCGCGAGCCCAGCCACCGCGAGAGCGATGCCGTATGGGACGCCGTTGCCGGCGGCATGCAGCCGTGCCAGCCAATCCCGCCCTTCAAGCGCCTGCGGCAGCCTGAACTTGCGGAAGTAGAGGATGCCGAAGGTCAGTACGGCACCGAGGAACGACGCTGCCAGGCCGTAATCGAAAAGATTCGACCAGCCGAGCCAGATGGCGGTCGTCGCAGCCAGCTTGGCATCGCCGCCGCCGATCCAGCCGAAGGCAAAAAACGCGAAGGTCAGCACCAGGACGGCCGCACCGCAGGCCAGATGGTCGAGGACAATCGCCTGCCAGGACATGCCGCCGGCAAACCCCAGCACCACGAATCCGAAAAGAAGGGCGATCGAGATGCGGTTCGAGATCGTCATGGTCATGAGATCCGAACTGGCCGCATAGGCCATGAGAGCCGGAAACAACACCAGCGTCGCCAGTTGCAGCATCGGTTCCCTCGAGTGACAGCCCGGTCGGGGCGAATGCCGGCGAACGGACTCCAATAAAGCTAAAAAAGCTCCGAGCATGCGCCGGAGCCGTAAGGATCGGGCGCGAGCCCGCAAGCTCGCGCCGTCGGATCGATCGCGGCCTTTACTGAAGGCTGTTGGCGATCGTGTTGAACTGTTTGCCGACCTTTGTGCCGAGGGCCGTCACCGCACCAATAATGACGACGCTGATGAGACCGGCGATCAGGCCATATTCGATCGCGGTCGCACCGGATTCATTCGCAATAAAACGCTTCAGGATGGTCATGATGTGCTCCTTGCTCCAGCAATTCCGGGCGGAACCGCTCAGTCCCGCGGCTGGAATGACCGAAAGCCTAGGTGGCGCGGCTTGCAAAGCCGTTAATTCGGCTCGCCAAAAAGACCTCGTCCAAAGAGAAGATGACGACGGTTAATACCCGCTGAAACCTATATCGATTTTGATCTTAATTTTAGACGAAGCACTAAAGACCGAGGTTCGACCCGGTCGCATCGGTGGCGGGTCGACACACCCGAGGGCAATCCGCTGCGTTTCGGCGAACGGCGGCGGAGGTCAGACTTCATTCACCATTTTCGCTCATGGTCCCCGCTTCGTCGTAACCAGCGGAAGACGCCAAGATGCGGCCTCGCCGGACCTGCCCTTCAGCCCCACGCCGCCGCTGGCCCGGAGCTCGCGTCCTGTGGTTGGCCGCAGCGCTCTCGCTGCTGGCCACGGCTGCGCCGGCCAGGGACGTGATGACCGTTCGGATGGATCAGGCCAAGCTGATCAAATATCCGCCGGAGACGGAGACGATCATCGTCGGCAATCCGATCATCGCCGACGTGACCATGCTGAAGTCGAGCGGCATGCTGGTGGTGACCGGCAAGGGCTTCGGCGACACCAACCTGATCCTGCTCGATCACGACGGCAACGTCCTCATCGACGCCGACCTTCGGGTCGAACCCAGCGACTCCCTGCTGACCGTCCAGCGCGGCACCGACCGCGAGACCTATGCCTGCCAGCCGCGCTGCGAGCCGACCGTCACGCTCGGCGATGCGACCGCCTTCATCAAGGAGGCGGCCGGCGCCATCTCGGCGCGTAACGCCGCCGCGGCGCCCCCTACCGCCCAGCCGCACTGAGCACATCCGCGCCCCAGGCCTCCGGGACGCCGCAAGTCCGAAGTCATGACCTCGAATCTCACAATTGCAGCACGAGACGTCCACCCTCGGTCCTAAAGCCGCGCAGCTTCGACAGGAAGCTCATGCCGAGGAGGGTTCGGAACAGCGCCCCGCGCGGCGCCACGAAGGCCGTGACATGGCGGACTGCGATCTGGTCGAGGCGGATCTCGGCGATCTCGATCCTGGCATAGAACACCGCTCCGTTGGCGGTGTTCGAAACATATTTGAAGTCTGCGGGCAGCGGCCTTATGCCGAGCCGGTCGGCGTCCTCGAAGCTGAGAGAGACGAATGTCGCGCCGGTATCGACCATGACCGGAAGGCGCTGCCCCTCGATCTCGACCGTCGTCTGGAACTGCCCATTATGATCCGGTGGGATCACCACGGCATCGAGCCCACCGCCTGAAGGCGCCGTCGGCACCGCGGCCGCCATGGCAGGCTGCGCAATATCGGCGGAGACCTTCGGCAAAGCCGCACCGCCGCCGAGGACGAGGTTCAGGCTCGTCCACAAGGCGGCCCGCCGCTCGGGCACCATGCCGGCGACCTCGCCGGACAGCGCCAGGAGGACGGCGCAACCACAGATGATCCTCGCCCCGCTCATGCCCAACCATCCCGTGCCGGTCGACAATCCGCGGATCGTAGCGGCGGGCGGCTCAAGCCCGTATGAAAACCGGTCCTTGGCGACGCTGTTTCATGCGACGCGGTGACCACGGGGTTAAGGCCCCTCGACAAAGGCCCGGTGTCGGGCCGCCGACGCCGCAGAGGCGGTCAACGCGCGGCGGCACCGACGAAGTCGCGCGCCGCTTCGACCAGCGCACGAGCGCGATTGCCGACCTGTACCGCCGTCATGCCTGGCTTGAACAGCGAGGAGCCGATGCCGAAACCATGCACGACGCTGCCGCGCCAATTCCCGATCGTCTCGGCCGAGACGCCGCCGACGACGATGAGACGCGTCCCTTGCGGCAGCACCGCCGCCATGGCCTTGGCCACGTTGGGGGTGACGAGTTCCCCCGGAAAGAGCTTCACCGCATGGGCGCCGGCCTCGAGCGCCGCGAAAGCCTCCGTCGGCGTGAGGCAGCCCGGTAGCGAGACGAGCCCCCGCTCGCGGGTGCGGCTGATCACCGATGCGTCCATGTTGGGCGATACGATGATCCCGCCGCCGGCCCCGGCGATGGCGTCGACGCTTTTGGGATCGAGCACGGTGCCGGCCCCGACGATGGCGCGCGCGCCGAGCGCCCCTGCTAGGGCCGCGATGCTGTCGAGCGGCTGCGGCGAGTTCAGGGGCACTTCGAGGATGCGGATGCCGGCCTCGACCAGCGCCTCGCCCACGGCCACAGCCTTTCGTGGCTCGAGCCCGCGCAAGATGGCGACGATCGGCATGACGGCGAAGGCCGCGTCGAAATGCTCGAAAATATTGCCCGGCTCGCTCACGTCCCATCCCTCGCCGCCATGATCCGATCGAGGCCGGCGAGCATCGCGGTCGCCGGATCGATCGTCTCGATCGCACATCCGCGCGCCTCGAGCGCGCTCCGGTAGAGGCCAAGTTGCGGTTCGGCCGCGACGAGCCGCACCCGGCCGATGCTGCCGAAGAGCGCCGCCGCGCCGTCGATCTCGGCCTCGACCAGCAGGTGCGACAGCAGCGGGCGCACCGCTTGAGGGGTCATCTCGCCCGCCAGCACCCGCGTCCGCGCCTGGAACAGGGCTCGGGTCAGCCCGCCGCCGGCCCCGAGCGCCCGTGCCGCCTCCAGGGCACCGGCCGCGACATCGTCCGGCCCGTCCGCCAGCCGCGCCACGAACGAGCTCGACAAGGCCGCATAGAGTTCGCCGGTGATGAAGGTGACGAAGCGGGTCATCCGGCCGCCGCGCATCTCGACCCACTTGCTGTGCGTGCCGGGCAAGCAGAGGAGGCCGTCGTCCTCGCCGGCGCCGAAGGCCTGGGTCTCCTCCCCGCGCATGACGTCGTAATCGCCGCCGACCCCGCGGATGTCGACGCCGGGGACGAGCAGCACCGCGCGGCCGAGGCCGGGAATCGCGCTCAGCGCGCGCGCCGCCTCGCGCGGCCCGCAGGGGCAATGCAGATAGGGCGCCTCGACCCAGCCGTTGCGGCTTCCGACCATGCCGGCCATCAGCACGGGCAGATCGGGATGGGCCTCGAACCACGGTGCGCAGGCGATGCCGAGCACCTCGGGGAAACCACCCGCCGGCACGCTCTGCACCCCAAGGTCCGACTGCATCCGGTCGAGCACGACGCCGCCCCGCCCGACGAGGCTGGCGCGCAGGCGCGTCGTACCCCAATCGACCGCGACGAAGCGGGCCGCCCCTAGGTTCACGCCGGTGGTCACACCCAGCCGCCGTCGACCACGTATTGCTGGTTGGTGCAGGCACTCGCTTCGTCGGAGGCGAAAAACAGCGTGGCGCGGGCGATCTCGTCCGGTTGCAGCTTCCGCTTCAGGCATTGGCGCGCCATCAGCTCCTTCTCGCCGTCCGGCGTCATCCATTTGGTGAGCTGACGCTCGGTCATGATCCAGCCGGGCGCGATGGCGTTGACGCGGATATTGTCCGGGCCGTAATCGCGCGCCAAAGAGCGCGTCAGGCCGAGCACCGCCGATTTGGCGGCCGTATAGACCGCCATGCCGCCCTGCCCGACCATCCAGGACACCGAACCGAAATTCACGATCGAGCCGCCGCCGGCCGCCTGCATGTCGGGCAGCACGGCCTGGGCGGCGAAGAACTGGTGGCGCAGGTTCGTGGCGATACGCTCGTCGAAGAACTCGGGCGTGACGTCCGGCGTCGCGTGGCGCTCGTCATGGGCCGCGTTGTTGATCAGGATGGTGATCGGCCCGAAGGTCTCGCGCACCGCGGCGACGCCGCGCCGCAGCGCCGCGATATCCTTGAGGTCGGCATGCACGAAGCGGACGGCATGGCCGCCCTTGTCGAGCTCGACCGCGAGTTTCTCGCTCGGCTCCATGGCGATGTCGAGGAAGCCGACTTTGGCGCCCTGCTCGGCGAAACGCCGGGTGATGGCGGCGCCGATGCCGCTGCCGCCGCCCGTGATCAGCACGGTTCTGTCGCGCAGGCTCGGATAGGTGGCGATGTCGGAACTCATGCGGTCCTCCCGGGATCGTTCTCGATCAGATTTCGTCGCATGGCATATAGGGTCGGCCCGCGCGGATCAATCGAGCCCGCAGGCGATCGGCGACTCCGGAAAAACCCCGGAGCGTCGACGGCGGCAATCCGTGCCTCATGCCGGCCGGATCTCCCGAACGAGTCCGCCCGCGATCCTGGAAGACCGCGGGCGGGACGATCATGCACTTAAGCCTGGACCTCGACTGCTGAGCGTCTTTTCCGCGACGCTGCAGAACGAGGCTCGGCTTCAGGCGTGGAAGGTGAAGTCGGCTTTGTGCTGCTTCAAGTCCGCGACGCTGACGCCCTGGATGGTGATCGAGTCCTTGCCATTGAGGTGCAGGGTGGTGTCGCCCTGAGCATCCGTCGTGGCGTGGTTGAGGATGGAACCGAGACGCGAGGCCGCGCTGTCGGGCAGGCTGATCGTGTCGTGATGCGCCCCGCCGAGCACGAAGGAGGTGATCGTGTCCTGCCCGAAATGCGGGGTGAACACGAAGGTGTTGTTCCCGCCTTTCGAATAGAACGTGTCGTTGGAGATCGACGACAGCGTCTCTCCGGGCTTGAGACCTTGCACGGTCTGATGCCCGTCCTTGTAGTAGACGTCCTCCTCGACCGGCTGTCCGCCGGCATTGTAGGTATCGACGACAGCGAAATAGGGCGTCTTGGCGAAGGCGGTCCCGCCGCTCGAGAGCACCGTAAAGCCGCCGTCCTGGGTCGGCGAATATTGCGTCTGCATCTCCAACGCGCCGTGGCGCGTGAAGAAGGTCTGTCCCTCGAAGGCGCCACTCGCGGGATCGTAGTTGTCCTGGTAGGCCGCGTAGGGTTCGCCCGTTACGCCGGTGGTGAGGTCGTAGGAGCTCGGCGTCGACGCTGTGACGTTGTCGTTTCCGGTGGCCAGCGCGGCGAGCCCGGTGTGGAAACCCGGCGCGAATCGATAAGTGAAGGCCCAGGTGTTGGTCGTCGGATCGACGGTGGCGCTGCCGAGGTCGCTCGTGCCCTCGAAAATCTCGACGTTCTTGACCCCGCTTGCATCCGACACCGTGCCGGTGAGCGTGGCGGTATTCGAGTCCGAGAAGATCGCCGTCGGGTCGAAGGCCACCGACGGAGGTGTCGGCGTGCTGTTGGTCGGCGCGCCCGGACCGGTTCCACCACTCGTGGTGCCGCCGCCACTCGGCGCGGCCGGGTCGGTGTCGACCACCGACGTCGTGGCATTGGTCGTCGCCGTGCCGAAGGCGCTGCTCTTGTCACTGAGCGTGAAGCTCGTGGTGGAACTCGTATTGGGTGCCCCGGCCGTCGGCGTGAAGCTCAGCGCGTCGAGCGCAGCCGTGACACTGGCAGCCGTACCAGACGCCAGCGTGTAGCTGCCACCCGGGTTCTGCGTCAGCCCGGCCCCCGTCAGCGAGCCGCCGGTCCCGCCGAGCGTGATGGTTACCGTCTCAGTGAGGCTATTGCCGTTGGTGTCGCCGATCGTCACCCCGGAGAAGGGCTTGACCGTCGCCTCCGAGGCCGTCGCCTGGTTGGCCACCGTCCCCGTGATGGTCGGCGACACGGCCGGGTCGCTGTCGATCACCGAGGTGGTGGCATTGGTCGTCGCCGTGCCGAAGGCGCTGCTCTTGTCGCTGAGCGTGAAGCTCGTGGTGGAACTCGTATTGGGTGCCCCAGCCGTCGGCGTGAAGCTGAGCGCGTCGAGCGCAGCCGTGACACTGGCAGCCGTCCCGGAGGCCAGCGTGTAGGTGCCTCCCGGATTCTGCGTCAACCCGGCGCCCGTCAGCGTGCCGCCGGTCCCGCCGAGCGTGATGGTCAGGCTATCGGTCGGGTTGTTGCCGTTGCCGTCGCCGACCGTCACCGTCGAGAAGGGCGTGACCGTTCCCTCCGAGATCGTCGCCTGGTTGGCCACCGTCCCGGTAATCGTCGGCGCCACGGCCGGATCGCTGTCGATCACCGAGGTGGTGCCGTCGCTCGTCGCCGTGCCGTAGGCACTGCTCTTGTCGCTCAGCGTGAAGCTCGTGGTCGAACTCGTGTTGGGCACGCCGGCCGTCGGCGTGAAGATGAGCGCATCGAGCTCCGCCGTCACGTTGGCGGCCGTATCGGTCGCCAGCGTGTAGCTGCCGTTGTGGTTATCGGTCAGGCCGTTGAAATTGGCGCCGTCGGCCAGCGTGCCGCCGCCGCTCAGCGTGATGGTGAGCGTCTCGGTCGGGCTGTTGCCGTTGGTGTCACCGATCGTCACTCCCGAGAAGGGCGTGACCGTTCCCTCCGAGATCGTCGCCTGGTTGGCCACCGTCCCGGTAATCGTCCCGGTAATCGTCGGCGCCACGGCCGGATCGCTGTCGATCACCGAGGTGGTGCCGTCGCTCGTCGCCGTGCCGTAGGCACTGCTCTTGTCGCTCAGCGTGAAGCTCGTGGTCGAACTCGTGTTGGGCACGCCGGCCGTCGGCGTGAAGATGAGCGCATCGAGCTCCGCCGTCACGTTGGCGGCCGTATCGGTCGCCAGCGTGTAGCTGCCGTTGTGGTTATCGGTCAGGCCGTTGAAATTGGCGCCGTCGGCCAGCGTGCCGCCGCCGCTCAGCGTGATGGTGAGCGTCTCGGTCGGGTTGTTGCCGTTGCCGTCGCCGACCGTCACCTTGGCGCCGTCGGCCAGCGTGCCGCCGCCGCTCAGCGTGATGGTGAGCGTCTCGGTCGGGTTGTTGCCGTTGCCGTCGCCGACCGTCACCGTCGAGAAGGGCGTGACCGTTCCCTCCGAGATCGTCGCCTGGTTGGCCACCGTCCCGGTAATCGTCGGCGCCACGGCCGGATCGCTGTCGATCACCGAGGTGGTGCCGTCGCTCGTCGCCGTGCCGTAGGCACTGCTCTTGTCGCTCAGCGTGAAGCTCGTGGTCGAACTCGTATTGGGCACGCCGGCCGTCGGCGTGAAGATGAGCGCATCGAGCTCCGCCGTCACGTTGGCGGCCGTATCGGTCGCCAGCGTGTAGCTGCCGTTGTGGTTATCGGTCAGGCCGTTGAAATTGGCGCCGTCGGCCAGCGTGCCGCCGCCGCTCAGCGTGATGGTGAGCGTCTCGGTCGGGTTGTTGCCGTTGCCGTCGCCGACCGTCACCGTCGAGAAGGGCGTGACCGTTCCCTCCGAGATCGTCGCCTGGTTGGCCACCGTCCCGGTAATCGTCGGCGCCACGGCCGGATCGCTGTCGATCACCGAGGTGGTGCCGTCGCTCGTCGCCGTGCCGTAGGCACTGCTCTTGTCGCTCAGCGTGAAGCTCGTGGTCGAACTCGTGTTGGGCACGCCGGCCGTCGGCGTGAAGATGAGCGCATCGAGCTCCGCCGTCACGTTGGCGGCCGTATCGGTCGCCAGCGTGTAGCTGCCGTTGTGGTTATCGGTCAGGCCGTTGAAATTGGCGCCGTCGGCCAGCGTGCCGCCGCCGCTCAGCGTGATGGTGAGCGTCTCGGTCGGGCTGTTGCCGTTGGTGTCACCGATCGTCACTCCCGAGAAGGGCGTGACCGTTCCCTCCGAGATCGTCGCCTGGTTGGCCGACGTGCCTATGATCGTCGGCGCCACGGCCGGATCGCTGTCGATCACCGAGGTGGTGCCGTCGCTCGTCGCCGTGCCGTAGGCACTGCTCTTGTCGCTCAGCGTGAAGCTCGTGGTGGAACTCGTATTGGGTGCCCCGGCCGTCGGCGTGAAGATGAGCGCATCGAGCTCCGCCGTCACGTTGGCGGCCGTATCGGTCGCCAGCGTGTAGCTGCCGTTGTGGTTATCGGTCAGGCCGTTGAAATTGGCGCCGTCGGCCAGCGTGCCGCCGCCGCTCAGCGTGATGGTGAGCGTCTCGGTCGGGCTGTTGCCGTTGGTGTCACCGATCGTCACTCCCGAGAAGGGCGTGACCGTTCCCTCCGAGATCGTCGCCTGGTTGGCCGACGTGCCTATGATCGTCGGCGCCACGGCCGGATCGCTGTCGATCACCGAGGTGGTGCCGTCGCTCGTCGCCGTGCCGTAGGCACTGCTCTTGTCGCTCAGCGTGAAGCTCGTGGTGGAACTCGTATTGGGTGCCCCGGCCGTCGGCGTGAAGATGAGCGCATCGAGCTCCGCCGTCACGTTGGCGGCCGTATCGGTCGCCAGCGTGTAGCTGCCGTTGTGGTTATCGGTCAGGCCGTTGAAATTGGCGCCGTCGGCCAGCGTGCCGCCGCCGCTCAGCGTGATGGTGAGCGTCTCGGTCGGGTTGTTGCCGTTGCCGTCGCCGACCGTCACCGTCGAGAAGGGCGTGACCGTTCCCTCCGAGATCGTCGCCTGGTTGGCCACCGTCCCGGTAATCGTCGGCGCCACGGCCGGATCGCTGTCGATCACCGAGGTGGTGCCGTCGCTCGTCGCCGTGCCGTAGGCACTGCTCTTGTCGCTCAGCGTGAAGCTCGTGGTCGAACTCGTGTTGGGCACGCCGGCCGTCGGCGTGAAGATGAGCGCATCGAGCTCCGCCGTCACGTTGGCGGCCGTATCGGTCGCCAGCGTGTAGCTGCCGTTGTGGTTATCGGTCAGGCCGTTGAAATTGGCGCCGTCGGCCAGCGTGCCGCCGCCGCTCAGCGTGATGGTGAGCGTCTCGGTCGGGTTGTTGCCGTTGCCGTCGCCGACCGTCACCGTCGAGAAGGGCGTGACCGTTCCCTCCGAGATCGTCGCCTGGTTGGCCACCGTCCCGGTAATCGTCGGCGCAGACGGGCCTACCTGGTAGCTTACCGAATATCCATTATTGACGAAATTGCCGAGGTTGTATGTCCCGCTGAATTTTAAATTGTAGGTCTTGCCGCCTGCCGTGACCGCGAGCGTATGGCCGGAATATGCAACATTCGTAATAGCGCCTACGAAATCCAGATAGTCACCGGAGCCGAAGTTATTGATCGTCCCGCTGTAGGCTTGCTGCACATAGAACTGATTGAGGTAGTCGCCGGCCTCGAAGTTGACGACACTGTTTGACGAGTCAGCGTTCGCGCTGTTCCAAATGAACTCGCTGTCGCTATCGATATTGATAGTTCCAGAGAACGACGAAAGATAAAATCCCGTCGTTATGGTGCCGCCGTCGACAAGATTGATGCTGCCGCCGGTCTGCGAGATAGAATATGTACGACTGCCCAGGGTAGAGCCAGCAACGACGAATGTCCCGGCGATGGAGAGGGTGCCACCGGTGACGCTCACCCCCCCGACGTCGACTTCGCCGGTCGACGCAGAATCGAGCAAACTGACCGTCACGGTTCCGCTAGAAATCGCGGCTGTATCACCGATTCCGGGAACACTATTGCCGGTCCAATCGTTCGTCGTGGTCCAGTCCCCGTTGACGCCACTCCAATTGACCGTAGCCATAACATTCCCCCGCTCAAAAAATTCAAAGAAAGTCATCACGGCAAGCCAAAATCCATGGGTTGCCCGCCAATCTATATTTATTTGCGAAATGCGTCGGATACACTCTGAGCGGAAAGCCGATAAAGAGTCAATCAGTTCGGTAAGATTTCGTTAACGCAGCGGTCGTGAGGACGCCGACCCTGCCCTTTATGCAACAGCCGGAGACTTGGTCGCACGTCATGCCGCCCCGCAGGCTTAGCCGTCAGGGGAATCTTCCCCTCGCCCGCGCCTTTCCAGGAGAACCTGACAGAGAAGGCCCAAGCCGGAACGGATACGACGCCAAGTCCGGCTACGATCAAAATCTTGCGGAGAGCTCGACAATTTCTCATCAGCGGCCCTTCCGATACATTTCCGGCCCTCTGGTCGCTGTCGCGGCGAGTCGGGGACCCGTTTCAACGCCCGCCTCGATCTTGCGCGGAAAGGCGCGGCCCGCGACGTCGAAGAGATGGCAATGCTGGGGCGGCAGTGTCACCGCGAAGTCCTGGCCGGCTCGCGCCGGCGTGTCGCCCTCCTGCCGCACCGTGAGGAGGCCGTCGAGCGCCGGGCTCTCGAGATAGACGTACGAGGCTTCGCCGAGGTGCTCGACGTGGCTGGCCGTGCCGGCCACCCCCTCGCCGGCACCAATCGCGGCATGTTCGGGCCGGATGCCGAGAGAGACCGCATCGCCGACCGTCGCGGCCCCGGCATCGACCAGCGCCTCGGCGCGCGACCCGTCGCGGAACGCCACCTCGGCCCGCTCGCCCGAGGCGGCGGCGACCACGCCCTTCAGGATGTTCATCCGCGGCGAGCCGATGAAGCCCGCCACGAAGAGATTGGCCGGCCGATGGTAGAGGTCGAGCGGCTTGCCGACCTGGGCGACGCTGCCGTCGCGTGTCATGGCCTCGCCGCTGTTGAGCAGCACGATCTTGTCGGCCAGCGTCATGGCCTCGACCTGGTCGTGGGTCACATAGATCATGCTGGCGCCGAGGCTGGCATGCAGCTTGGCGATCTCGATGCGGGTCTGGACCCGGAGCGCCGCATCGAGGTTCGACAGCGGCTCGTCGAACAGGAAGACGCCGGGCTTGCGCACGATGGCGCGGCCGATGGCGACGCGCTGGCGCTGGCCGCCCGAGAGCGCCTTGGGCAGCCGGTCGAGCAGCGGCCCGAGATGCAGGATCTCGGCCGCCTTGCGGACGCGCGTATCGATGTCCTGCTTGTCGGTCTTGCCCAGGCCGAAGGCCATGTTGTCATAGACCGTCATATGCGGGTAGAGCGCGTAGGACTGGAACACCATGGCGACGCCCCGCGCCGAGGGCGGCAGCCGCGTCACGTCGCGGCCGCCGATTATCAGCGTGCCTGACGAGACGTCCTCGAGCCCCGCCACCATCCGCAGTAGCGTGGACTTGCCGCAGCCCGAGGGCCCGACGAAGACGCAGAACTCGCCGTCCTCGACGTCGAGGTCGACTCCATTGATCACCTGCACGGGGCCGAAGCGCTTGTTGACATTGCGCAACCTGACGTCGGCCATGACCTGCTCTCCCGAGAGTTCAGCCTTTCACCGCGCCGGCGGTCAGGCCCGAGACGATGCGGCGCTGGAAGGCGAGCACCAGCCCCACCACCGGGATGGTGACGATGACCGAGGCCGCCATGATCGGCCCCCAGGGCAGTTCGAACTGGCTCGACCCGCTGAGCAGCGCGATGGCAACCGGCACAGTGCGCTTCTCGGGACTCAGCGTGAAGGTCAAGGCGTAGAGGAACTCGTTCCAGGCGCCGATGAAGGCCAGGAGCCCCGTCGTCACCAGCGCCGGCCAGAGCAGCGGCATGAAAACCCTGGCCACGATGGTCCAAGGGCCGGCGCCATCCATGATGGCGGCCTCCTCGAGCTCCTTCGGCAGGTCGCGCATGAAGGTCGTCAGCACCCAGACGGTGAAGGGCAGCGTGAAGATCAGATAGGCCAGCATCAGGCCCGGCAGCGAATCATAGAGGCCGAGCGCCCGGATCAGCTCGAACAGGCCCGAGAGCACCGCCACTTGCGGGAACATGGAGATGCCGAGGATCGACAGCAGCAGCAGCTTGCGGCCGCGAAACCTGACCCGCCCCAGCGCATAGCTCGCGGTCACGCCGATGAACAGCGAGACGGCGACGACCGCGACCGCCACGACGATCGAGTTCACGATGTTTCGCAGGAACACGCCCTGCCCCAGCACGGCGACGTAATTGCCGAGGTTGAGCCGGGGCACGAGGTCAGCGCTGAACAGGGCGGAGCCGGTCTTCGTCGACGAGACGATGGCATAGTAGAAGGGGAACAGCGAATAGACCACGATGACCGCGGCCAGCGCATAGAGGCCGGAGCGCTGCAGGAGCTTGGTCATCGCGCGTCCCCATCGAAGTCGACGCGGCCGAGCGTGATGTAAAGCGCGGTGCAGAGCGCCACCATCAGGAACAGCAGTGTCGAGGCGGCCGAGCCCAAGCCCACCTGCTGGAAGTCGACGAGCTGCTGGCGGGCGTAGACCGACATGCTCATCGTGTCCTTGCTGGACGAGGTCAGCACGTAGATGAGATCGAAGATGCGCAGTGCGTCGAGCAGGCGGAAGATCACCGCGACCATCAGGGCCGGCCGGATCAGCGGCAGGGTCACCCGGAAGAAGACCCTGATCGGGCTCACGCCGTCGACCCGCGCCGCCTCGTAGCAGTCGGTCGGCAGCATCTGCAGCGCCGCGAGGATCAGGAGCGCCATGAAGGGCGTCGTCTTCCACACGTCGACCATGATCACCGAGGGCATGGCGAGCGACGGATCGGCGGTCCAGGCCAGCGGGTGGCCGATGACATGCAGCCCGAGGAGCACGTGGTTCAGGACGCCGAACTGGTCGTTCATCATCCAGGCCCACATCTTGGCCGAGACGATGGTCGGGATCGCCCACGGCACGAGCACGGCGGCACGCACGATCGAGCGGCCCGGGAAATCGGCGTCGAGCACCAGGGCCACCACCGTGCCGAGCACGGTCTCGATGGCGACCGATATGACGGCGAAACGCAAGGTGTTGAAGACCGCGCGCCACCAGTCCGGATCGGTCGTGACACCGTAGGGTCCGAAATAATTGTCGAGGCCGATGAACTTGGCGGCGCTAAGATCCTTGAGGTCCGCGTCGGTGAGCGAGAACCACAGCGTGCGCGCCAGCGGCCAGCCGGCCACGAGCACCATGACGACGAGCATCGGCGTGACGAAGAGCCAGGCCGCGCGGACCCGGCTCGTCGACAGCGGCACGGCGCGATCGGTGGCGGCGAGAAGAACGGCGGGCGACGAGGTGGACATGCTTCAGCCTCGTTATTCTGCCGCGTCTGACTAGAATTTCCTTCCCCGAAACGGGGAAGGTGGCACGACGAATGCGGCGTGACGGATGGGGAAACTTGGCCCGGTCACCCCACCCGGCGCCCATAAGGGCGCCACTCTCCCCGTTCCGGGGAGGGATCACGCGATTTCGACGGCGCGCCGCTCACCACTTGCCGCCGCGGCTCATGCGATCGAGCTTCTTGGCGAGTGCCGCCACCGCGTCCTTGCCCGAGCTCTTGCCCGTGAGCACGTCGTAGGTCGCGTTCCAGAACTCGTTGCTGACCTGGTTGTACTTGCCCCCGGTCTGGGTCGAGGGCCGGGCCACCGCCGTGTTGACGCTATCGAAGAAGGATTTGAAAAAGGGGTTGGCGTCGAGCACCTCCTTGTCCTGGTAGAGGGCGGGAATCGTCGGCTGGTAGCCGCCCTTGATGGCGCGGTACTTCTGCGCCTCGGTCGAGGTCATGAAGGCGACGAGGTCGCCGGCGAGATCCGGGTGCTTGGAGAATTTCGACACGGCGAGCTGCCAGCCGCCGAGCGCCGAAGCATGCCGGCCTCCCTCGCCGCCCTCGGGCAGCGCCATCACGCCGACCTTGCCCTTGACCGGGCTGTCGGCGCTCTGCGACAGCGGCCAGGCATAGGGCCAGTTGCGCATGAAGACCGCGTTGCCGGACTGGAACACGCCGCGCGTCTCCTCCTCGGCATAATTGAGCACCCCCTCGGGCGCGATGGTCTTGAGCCAGCCGGCGGCCTCGTCGAGCGCTGCGGCGGCCTGCGGGTTGTCGATGGTGACCTTGCCGGACTTGTCGACGATGGTGCCCCCACCGTGGCTCGCCACCCATTCGATGGCGTTGCAGGTCAGCCCCTCGTAGGCCTTGGCCTGGAACACGAAGCCCTGCATGCCGGACTTGCCCGAGGCGCGCTCGCCGTCCTCGATCTTCTTGGCGGTCGCTGCGAGCTCGGCCCAGGTCGCCGGCGGCTTCTCGCCGTATTTGTCGAGCAGGTCCTTACGATAGAACAGCATGCCGGCGTCGGTATACATCGGCATGGCGATGAGCTTGCCGTCGCGCGTGTCGTTCTCGATCACGACCGGGAAATGGTCCTTCTCGGCGCCTTTCGTATAGGGCTTGAGGTCGATGAAATAGGAGCCGAGGATGCCGGGCCAGATGACGTCGATCTGGAAGACGTCGACGTCGGGCGAGCCGGCGGCGAGGAGCTGCTGGTAGAGCGCCAGGCGCTCGGTGGTGGAATTGGGGGTCGAGACCAGCTTGACCTCGTTGCCGGTCTTCTTGGCCCACATATCGGCAACCGCCTTGCAGGTTTCGAACTCGAGCCCGACCGCGCCGCAGGCGACCGAGACGGTCTCGGCCCGGGCACCGCCCGCCGCGAGCGTGGCGAACGCCAGGACCGCGCCGAGGAAGAGCGTCTTCGTGGTGATCGCTGTCGCGCTGCGCGCCATAATGTGTCCTCGCCCCGTCCGGTTTGTCGTGATCGTCGATCGGCCGCGCGTCCGGACGACCCGTCGGCCCCGTTGAGCGCAGCTTAGCCCGCCCGCCGAAGCCCGACAATCGCCGCAGCCGGCGCCGGCCGGACCCATTAAGATTCTCTCTACGCAGGATGCTTATCGACGCATGGCCGCCATGGGCACTTTGCATTTCGAATCGTAAGGCTTCGCGACTATAAAACTTTGAACCATTCTCGGGCTTGATCCCGGCCCGAGCTTCCCTCCGCCCTGACCGCACCAGGGACCAGTGCGCGACAAAGACCTCCGCCGACCATGTCGGATGCCCCCGCACCGGGTGGCGCACCGGAAAAGCGTGCGCCCAATTTCAGGACCATAGCCCTCATCATCGCCAGCGCGATGTTCATGGAACAGCTCGACGCCACCATCCTGGCGACGGCGCTGCCCACCATGGCGCGCGACTTCGGCGTTAGCGCGCCCAACATGAGCGTGGCGCTGACTTCCTATCTCCTGAGCCTTGCCATCTTCATCCCGGCCAGCGGGAAAGTAGCCGACCGGTTCGGCTCGAAAACGGTGTTCCGCGCCGCCATCGTAGTCTTCGGCCTCGGCTCGATCCTCTGCGCCCAGGCGCCAACCCTGCCGCTCTTCGTCGCCGCCCGCGCCTTCCAGGGTCTCGGCGGCGCCATGATGATGCCGGTCGGCCGGCTGGTGCTGCTGCGCAGCGTCGAGCGGCGCAACATGGTCTCGGCCATGTCCTGGCTCCTGGTGCCGGCCATGATCGGCCCGATCGTCGGCCCGCCCGTCGGCGGCTTCATCGTCACCTATCTCGACTGGCGCTGGAATTTTTACATCAACCTGCCGATCGCGGTCCTGGGATTCGTTCTCGTCACGCTGTTCATCGAGGACGTGCGCGGCGAGCGCAAGGAGCGCTTCGACTTCCTCGGCATGGCGCTCTCGGGCATCGCGCTGAGCTGCCTGTTCTTCGGCTTCGAGCTGACGAGCCATCCCGGTCTGGCGCCGCTGGTCTTCAGCCTGCTCGGTACAGGGGCGGTCTTCGGCATGCTCTATATCCGCCATGCAAAGCGGACGCGCGATGCCATCCTCGACCTGTCGTTGATGCGCCTGCCGAGCTTCGGCCTGTCGGTGACGGCGGGCGCGCTGACCCGCATCACGCAGGGCGCGCAGCCCTTCCTGCTGCCCTTGATGATGCAGCTCGACTTCGGCCTCAGCGCGGCGCAGAGCGGCATGATCGTCATCGCCACCGCCATCGGCTCGATGTGCATGAAGGGCTTTGCCCCCAGGCTCCTGCGCCGCTTCGGCTTCCGCACCAGTCTCATCGTCAACGGCATCGTGTCGAGCGCCGGCTATGCGATCTGCGCCGCCTTCAGGCCCGGCTGGCCCACGCCGGTGATCTTCGCGGCGCTGGCCGCCTGCGGCTTCTTCATGTCGTTTCAGTTCACCGCCTACAATACCGTGGCCTTCGACGAGGTGCCGGCGTCGCGCATGAGCGCCGCGACGAGCTTCTACACCACCTTCCAGCAGCTCATGCTGTCGGTCGGCATCTGCATCGCCTCGATCGCCCTGCAGGGGTCGATGGTGATCCGGGAGCACCTGCATCCGGCGCTGGGCGATTTTTCCGCCGCATTCCTGATCGTCACCGCGATCTCGGCGTTGTCGACTGTTTGGAACCTGCGCTTTGCGCCGCATGCGGGCGCAGAGATCAGCGGCCACAGGACGCCCGGCCGCAACCCGGCCAAGCCGGCATGAACGGAGGGCGCGATATAGCTCAGGTCCTGCCGCCATCGCTCATCACCGACGCCGCGCGGCGTCGAGTTTCGCTATCCCCGCGCGACGAGACTTTCGTGCAGGACCCCTACCCGGCCTATCGGGCGATCCGCGAGGCCTGCCCGGTATTCTTCTGGGAGGAGTACGGGCACTGGTGCTGCGCCGGCCATAACGAGGTCACCGCACTGTTCCGCGACCGGCGCTTCGGCCGCGACATCCCGGCGGACCTGAAGGCCGCGCTCGGCTGGCCGGAGCCGCCCGAGCATCTCGCCTCCTTCTACGCTTTCGAAGCCCGCTCCATGCTGGAGCGGGAACCGCCGGACCACACGCGGCTGCGCGCGCTCGTCAACCGGGCCTTCGTGTCGCGCACGGTCGAGCGGCTGCGGCCGCGCGTCGAAGCGCTGGCGCATGCGCTGATCGACGCCTTCGCGGGCGACACGATCGATCTCCTGCCCGCCTTCGCCGAACCGATCCCGGTGACCGTCATCGCCGGGATGCTCGGCGTCGAGCCCGCCATGGCGCCACAGCTTCTCGCCTGGTCACACCGGATGGTGGCCATGTACCAGTTCGGCCGCACCCGAACGGTCGAGGATGCGGCGGTCGCGGCGACCCAGGCCTTCGAGGCCTTCATCCGCGACCTGCTGCCGGCGCGGCGGCGCACGCCGGGCAAGGATATCCTGAGCTTGCTTCTGACCGCCGAGGCCTCGGGCGAGCGGTTGAGCGAGGACGAGCTCGTCACCAATGCCATCCTGCTGCTCAACGCCGGGCACGAGGCGAGCGTGCATGCCATCGGCAATGCGGTGGCGGCGATCCTCGGCGGCGGCCACGACCCGGCGACGTTCTTCGGCTCGCCCGAGGCGACGGTGGCAAGCACCGAGGAGCTGCTGCGCTTTGACCCGCCGCTGCACATGTTCACGCGCTACGCGCTGGAGCCCGTGACCATCGATGGGGCGGAGCTGAAACCCGGCGACCGCATCGGCCTCCTCATCGGCGCGGCCAACCGCGATCCGGCCGTCTTCGCCGACCCCGACCGACTCGATCCCGCAAGGACGCCGAAACCGCATGTGAGCTTCGGCGGCGGCATCCATTTCTGCATCGGCGCGCCGCTGGCCCGGCTCGAACTGCAGGTCGCGCTGCCGGTGCTCTTCGCCCGCCTGCCTGATCTGAAGTTAGCAGAGCCGCCACGTACCGCCGACCGCTACCATTTCCATGGGATCGAGCGGCTCATGGTCCGGCGCCGCTGAAGCGTCGTAGCCGCTCAAATCCACACGTCGTTGCGTGCGGTCCGCTCGCCTGTCTCGTCGCCTGTGTTGAGCACGCCGCGCGGCTCGATGAGCAAGAGCTTCACCTCGCGTTCGGCGAAGGGCTTGTGCTCGATGCCCTTCGGCACGACGAACATCTCGCCCGGTTTCAACGTCACCGACCCGTCGCGGAAGTCGATGCGCAGCTCGCCCTCGATGATCATGAAGGTCTCGTCCGTCTCGGCATGCCGGTGCCAGACGAAATCGCCTTCGATCCGTGCGATCTTGAACTGGGTGTCGTTCATCTCCGCGATGACCTTCGGCTGCCATTGATCGGAGAAGAGCCCGAACTTGTCGGCGAAGCGGATCGGCGCATAGATTTTTTGCATGTTTTCGTCCCATCGGATGATGCGCCCCATCCCTGCGGACTGCGACGGATCGATAGGGAGGTGGCCTCCGGGGCCAGCAAAAGCAATGTTTTGCCAGCCGGCTGCAGGCTCGATAGAACGGGCCACCCTTCACCGCGATGCTGCCAGCCTGCCGAATGACCCAGACCCCCGCCGAGACGCTCGCGCAAGTGCGCACCGAGATCGACCGGATCGACGCCGCAATGCATGCGCTCCTGATCGAGCGCGGCACGCTCATCGACCGGGTGATCGCGGCGAAAGCGCGGGCCGGCGGCGGCTCGGCCTTTCGGCCGGACCGCGAGGCCTCGATGATGCGCGGGCTCGCCGAGCGCCACCGGGGGCGCCTGCCGCTCGACACGGTCGAGGGTATCTGGCGCACCATCATCTCGACCTTCACCTATGTGCAGTCGACGTACGCGGTGCATGCCGACATCTCGGCCGGCGACGCCGCCATGCGCGACGTGGCCCGTTTCCATTTCGGCTTCACCGTGCCGCTCGTCACCCATGCGGGGCCGGAGGCGGTGATCCGCGCCGTCGCCCAGGCCGACAGCGACCTCGGCCTCGTGCGGCTCGAGGGCGGTGCTTCCGCTGGTCCCTGGTGGCGCGGGCTGATGCGGGCCGAGGTGCCCAAGATCATCGCGCGCCTGCCCTTCGTCGAGCGGCCGGATCATCCGGCCGGCATGGCGGTGTTCGTGCTGGCGAAGCCTTCTGTCGCGACGCCGGCGCGCGAAACCGTCGTCTATGCGGTCTCGGCCGACCGCTGGCGCCCGGCCTTGCCGGAGGCCATCGCGGCGCTCGGCGGCGAGGTGGTCGAGGAGGCGGCCGACGGCTTCGGCCTCGCGCTCCTCGTGGCGATCCCCGGCGCCGCTTCGTTCGAGGCCGTCGCCCAGGCCCTTGGCGCGGCCTGCGACGACGTGCGCGTCGTCGAGATCGGCAGCCATGCGGTCCGTTACGACTTCGCCCCTGTTCCTCACCAGGCTTGAAATTTTCCTCCCATGACCGCGCCCGCTCCATCCCGCCCGACGCCCCGCCCTGGCGTGCTCGACATCGATCTCTACGTTCCGGGCAAGAGCGCCGGCGCGCCGGGGGTCAAGACGTACAAGCTCTCTTCCAACGAGACGCCGCTCGGTCCCTCGCCGAAAGCCAGGGCCGCCTATGAGGTCGCGGCGGCCAAGCTCGACCTCTACCCGGACGGCTCGGCGCGGCGGCTGCGCGAGGCGATCGCCCGCCGTTACGGGCTCGACCCGGATCGCGTCGTCTGCGGCTGCGGCTCGGACGACCTCCTGAGCCTCATCGCCTATGCGTTCATCGGCCCGCAGGACGAGGGCATCGTCACGGCGCATGGCTTCCTGGTGCATAAGATCGCCATCCAGGCCGCCGGCGGCACGCCCGTGATCGCCGACGAGGTGAACCTGACGGCCGACGTCGACCGCATCCTGGCAAAACTCACGCCGCGCACCCGGGCCGTGTTCCTGGCCAATCCCAACAATCCCACCGGCACCTACATCCCATTCGCCGAGGTCAAGCGCCTGCATGCGGCGCTGCCGTCGCATGTGCTGCTGGTGCTCGACGCGGCCTATGCGGAATATGCCCGGGCCAACGACTACTCGTCCGGCCTCGAGCTCGCCGCCACGGCCGAGAACGTGGTGATGACGCGGACCTTCTCGAAGATCTACGGCCTGGCCTTCTTGCGCATCGGCTGGTGCTATGCGCCGCCGGTGGTGGTCGACGCCATCAACCGCATCCGTGGGCCGTTCAACACCAATGGCGCGGCGATCGAAGCCGGCATCGCGGCGATGGAGGACATCGGCCATGTCGAGGCCTCGATCGCCCATAACGACACCTGGCTCGCCTGGCTCGCCGCCGAGATCGGCAGGCTCGGCATCGGGGTCGTGCCGAGCGCCGGCAATTTCCTGCTGCTGCGCTTTCCGCGCGAGCCCGGCCGCACCGCCGAGGAGGCCGACGCCTTCCTCAGCCGGCACGGGTTGATCCTGCGTGCCGTCAAGGCATACGGGTTGCCGGATTGCCTGCGGCTATCGGTCGGCAGCGAGGAGGCTAACCGCCTCGTCGTCGCGACGCTCGCGCGCTTCATGGGCGGCGCGCATGGCTGAGGCAAAAATCTTCGAGCGCGTCGCCGTCGTCGGCATCGGCCTCATCGGCTCGGCCGTCTGCTGGGCGGCGCGGCGGGGCGGCCTCGTCGGCGAGATCGTGGCCTATGACGTCGTGCCGCAGGTCCGTGCTCGCGTCGTCGAACTCGGCATGGCGGACCGCGTCGCCGAGACGTTGGCCGAGGCCGTGGCGGACGCGGATCATGTGGTGCTGTGTGTCCCGGTCGGCATCGTCGGAGAGGTCGTCGCCGAGGCGGCGGCGCATCTGAAGCGCGGTGCGATCCTGTCCGACGTCGGCTCGGTCAAGAGCTCGGTCGTCGAGGCGACCCTGCCGCATCTGCCGGAGGGGACCTTCTTCGTGCCGGCCCATCCGGTGGCGGGGACGGAATTCTCCGGCCCGGATGCGGGCTTCGCCGAAATGTTCGAGAATCGCTGGTGCATCCTCACCCCCTGCGCCCGCTCGGACGAGACCTCGGTCGAGAAGGTGCGGCGGCTGTGGCTCTCCTTCGGGGCCAAGGTCGACACGATGACGGCGCACCACCACGATCTCGTGCTCGCCATCACCAGCCACGTGCCGCATCTCATCGCCTACAATATCGTCGGCACGGCCGCCCATCTCGAGGAGGTGACCGAATCCGAGGTGATGAAATTCTCGGCTGGCGGCTTCCGCGACTTCACCCGCATCGCATCCTCGGACCCGACGATGTGGCGCGACGTTTTCCTCAATAACAAGGATGCGGTGCTGGAGATGCTCGGCCGCTTCAGCGAGGATCTGGCGGCGCTGCAGCGCATGGTGCGCTGGGGCGACGGCGACGGCCTCTTCGACCTTTTCACCCGCACCCGCGCCATCCGTAAGTCGATCGTCGCCATGGGCCAGGAGACGGCCGCGCCCGACTTCGGGCGACGCGCCGCGAAATAGGGAACGCGGCGCGATGCGGCCCGCTTCGGCGAGACCGGCGCCTCGCATCCGTCTGCAAGAACGCTTATGTCAGGCCATCAATCGCTCGGGGGCGCGCGAGGCGTCCCTGGCCGTCCGACGAAGAGGAAACCATGTCCGTCACCGGTGACATTCTGATCGGCGCTGAGACCCTGCGCGGCCGCGAGCGCACCTTCCGCGCCACCAACCCGGGCACGGGCGAGGCGATCGATCCCGCCTTTGCCCTTGCCGGCGAGGCGGAGGTCGAGCGCGCCTGCGCGCTCGCGGCCGCGGCCTTCGACACCTATCGCGAGACGAGCCGCGAGGACCGTGCCCGGTTCCTCGAAACGATCGCCGCCAATATCCTCGACATCGGCGATGCGCTGATCGAGCGGGCCCAGGCCGAGAGCGGCCTGCCCCGCGCGCGGCTCGAAGGCGAGCGCGCCCGCACCGCGGGCCAGCTCAGGCTCTTCGCCGCCGTCGTGCGGGCCGGGGAGGATCTCGACCTGCGCGTCGACCCGGCGCTGCCGGATCGCAAGCCGCTGCCCCGCCCCGACCTGCGCCTGCGCCAGATCGCCCTCGGCCCGGTCGCGGTGTTCGGCGCCAGCAATTTTCCGCTCGCCTTCTCGGTCGCCGGCGGCGACACGGCCTCGGCGCTGGCCGCCGGCTGCCCGGTCGTGGTCAAGGGCCACCGGGCCCATCCGGGAACGGGGGAGCTCGTCGGGCGCGCCGTCCAGGCCGCGGTCGAGGCCTGCGGCCTGCCGGAAGGCACCTTCTCGCTGCTGCTCGGCGTGACCGAGACCGGCGCGGCCCTGGTCAAGAACCCGCACATCAAGGCCGTCGGCTTCACCGGGTCGCGGTCGGGCGGCCTGGCGCTCTCTAAGCTCGCCCAGGCGCGACCCGAGCCGATCCCGGTCTATGCCGAGATGAGCAGCATCAACCCGGTCTACCTGCTGCCGGCCGCAGTTGAGGCGCGCGCCGAGCAGCTCGGGCGCGATTTCATAGGCTCGCTGACCATGGGCGCGGGCCAGTTCTGCACCAATCCGGGGCTCGTCTTCGGCATGGCTGGCGCGGGTTTCGACCGGTTCCTCGCCTCGGCCGGCGAAGCGCTCAAGGCCTACGATCCGTCGCCGATGCTGACGCCGGGCATCCACGCCGCCTACGAGAAAGGCGTCAAGGCGCTGCTCGACAACGGCGCAGTAAAATGCGTGACGCGCGGCAAGGATGGCCAGGGCGCCAATCGCGGTGCCGGCGCGCTCTTCGTCGCGGAGGCCCGGGACTTCGCCGGCGACGACGGGATGCGGCAGGAGGTCTTCGGTTCGTCCTCGATCGCGGTGCGGTTCCAGGACGTCGAGGAGATGATTGCGGTGACGGAGAAGCTCGAAGGCCAGCTCACCGCGACCCTGCATCTCGACGCCGGGGACCACGCGATCGCGCGCCGCCTGATGCCGGTGCTCGAACGCAAGGCCGGCCGCATCCTCGCCAACGGCTGGCCGACAGGCGTCGAAGTGGCTCATGCCATGGTGCATGGCGGCCCCTTCCCGGCGACGTCGGACAGCCGCACGACCTCGGTCGGCACGCTGGCGATCCGCCGCTTCCTGCGGCCCGTCAGCTATCAGAACCTGCCGAACGAGCTGCTGCCCGAGGTTTTGCGCGACGGCAGCGTCGCGGGCCTGCCGCATCTCCTCGACGGCAAGCGGGTGATGCCGAAGAACTGATCCGATGGTCGCCGGGCGGCCGTGGGGTGTCTGGGCCTCGCTCGCCTGGTTCGGGTTGATTTTCGTCGCCGAGCCGCCGCTCTATGACGCCGCGCTCGGCGCGAGCGGGCTCGGCGACCTCCTCGAGCGGAATGCCGCCCTGCACGCCCTCAATATCCTGGTCGCATGGGGCCTGCAGTTCGCCCTCATCTGGCTCGCCGTGCGGCTGACACGCCTGCCGTTGCGCGATTACCTCGGTTGGGTCCGTCCCCGCCTCCGCTATATCGCGATCGGGGTCCCTGCCATTCTCGTCCTGCCGCTGATCCTGATCGGCGTGGCCCTGCTCGGCGGGCTCTCATCGTCGTCGCCGCAGATCGTGGACTATCACGCCGCCATCGCGGCCGGACAGTCGCCGTGGTGGGCCGTCCTGCGCTACTGGCCGGCCATGTTGCTGGCGCCTTTCGTCGAGGAAAGCTTCTTTCGCGGCTTCCTGTGGCGAGGCCTGCAACCCCGGCTGGGACAATGGGGCGCCTGGCTCGGAACGTCCGTCCTCTTCGTCGCGGTCCATTACGGCTACTTCCTCCAGGGTGGAGAAATGTCCCCCGTCTCGCTGCTCGACTATTGCGTGACGGCTCTCATCCTCGGCTGGTTGCGCTGGCAGAGCCGGGGCACCACCGTGCCGATGATCGTGCATGGCCTCTCGAACCTGTGGACGATGTCCCAGGTCACGATCCTGGCGGCGCTGCTGCGCTGAAGACCACCCCGGACCTCTTGGCCGCCGGATCAGTCAACGTCCTCGACCTCGACCGTCCGGCCGGAGAGGCGCTGCGCTAGCGAGGCCTCCATGAAGGCGTCGAGATCGCCGTCGAGCACCTCGTCGGGCGTGCCGGAGGTCACGCCGGTGCGCAGGTCCTTCACCAGCTGATAGGGCTGCAGCACATAGGACCTGATCTGGTGGCCCCAGCCGATTTCGGTCTTGGAGGCCGCGTCGGCATTGGCCTCGGTCTCGCGCCGCTCGAGCTCGGCCTCGTAAAGCCGGGCGCGCAGCATGTTCCAGGCCGTCGCCCGGTTCTTGTGCTGCGAGCGCTCGCCTTGGCAGGCCACCACGATTCCCGAAGGGATATGGGTGATACGCACCGCCGAATCGGTGGTGTTGACGTGCTGGCCGCCGGCGCCCGACGACCGATAGGTGTCGATGCGGCAATCGCTTTCGTTGACGTCGATCTCGATTCTGTCGTCGACGACCGGATAGACCCAGGCCGAGGCGAAGCTCGTATGGCGCCGCGCGTTGCTGTCGAAAGGCGAGATTCGCACCAGCCGATGCACGCCCGATTCGGTCTTGGCCCAGCCATAGGCGTTATGGCCTTTCACCAGAAGGGTCGCGGACTTGATGCCGGCCTCCTCGCCGGCGCTCTCCTCGATGACCTCGACCTTGAATTTTCGCCGCTCGGCCCAGCGGGCATACATGCGAAACAGCATCCGCGCCCAATCCTGGCTCTCCGTCCCGCCGGCGCCCGAGTGGATCTCGATATAGGTATCGTTCGAGTCGGCCTCGCCCGCGAGCAGCGCCTCGATCTGGCGGTGTTCGGCCTCGATTTTCAGCGCCTTCAGGGCATCGACCGCCTCGCGTTCGACCTCGCGGTCATCCTCGGCCTCGGCCAGATCGACCAGCGTGACCGCGTCGTCGAGCTCGCGCTCGATGCGCGACACGGCGGCGAGCCGGTCCTCGAGCTCGGTGCGCTCGCGCATCAGCTTCTGCGCCGCCGGCGGATCGTTCCAAAGGGCGGGATCTTCGGATTTGGCGTTGAGCTCGGCTAGGCGTCGCGTCGCGGTATCGACGTCAAAGATGCCTCCTCAGCAGTCCCACGGACTGCTTGATCTGCTCGACGAGCGCCAGGGGTTCGGCACGCATATTTTCTCTTCGGATCGGGTATCGCGGCGGAACGGCCGCAGCCCGCGGGACCCTAGAGTCGCCGCCCGCCGATGTCCATCACGCCGTGATCCACTCCCGAGCGTGCCGGGGTCCGACCTCCTTCAGTGCAGCCCACCGGTGACGTGAAGCGTCTCGCCGGTAATATAGGATGCGGCGTCCGACGCGAGGAAGGCGACCGCGGGCGCAATCTCCTCGACCCTGCCGATCCGCGCCAGGGGCGTGACCGATTCGAGCCAGGTTCGCATCTCCCCTTCCTGGAAGCCGGCGGCGACCACGCCTTCGGTCGCGACCACTCCGGGATTGATCGCGTTCACGCGGATCTTGCGAGGGGCGAGTTCTTTCGACAGAACCGCCGTGATCGCGTCGACCGACGCCTTTGTCGCCGTATAGACGGCGGAATTAGGCGGCGCGAAGGTCGAGACACCAGAACTGATATTGACGATGGCGCCGCCTTTTTCACTGAAATGGCGTGCGGCCTGTTTCGAGACGAGCAGCAGACCGAGCACGTTGAGATCGAACTGCCTATGAAAGTGATCGATCGTGATCCCGTCGAGGGGCGCAAACTCGTAGGCGCCGGCGTTGTTGACCAGAACATCGATCGGACCGAGCGTCTTGACCGTCTCCGTCACCAGCTTCTCGACCTCTTCGACCTTGGTCAGGTCGCCCTGGACGGCGACGGCTTTTCCGCCGCGGCGGGTGATCTCCGCCACGACGCGATCGGCACCCTGACGGCCGACGCTGTAGTTGACGGCGACGGCCGCGCCCTGCTCCGCGAGTTGCCTGGCGATTTCGGCGCCGATGCCTTTCGACGCGCCGGTCACCAGGGCGACCTTGCCTTCCAATATCCTCGTCACCAGAGCACTCCTGTCCTTTGCCAACATGATCGTTGGTTCCATAGTTCGGAAAAATGGAACTATTGAACGACGTCAAGGGTGGTGGTAAGGAAATTCGTGGTCCAGTTCGTCCATCCGTCGCGGGATGCAATCACTTTGGCCAGGGTCCTGGGAGCGCTCGCCGATCCCATGCGGCTGCGCATCGTCAAGGGCCTGATCGGTCGGACCGACTGCCCATCGTGCACCGAGGCCATGCCGTGCCCCGACATGCCGAAGTCGACCCTATCCCATCATTTCCGGATCCTGCGCGAGGCAGGGCTCATCCACACATCGAAGCGCGGCGTCGAGCACCGGAATGCGGTGCGGGCGGACGATGTCGAGGCCCGATTTCCCGGCTTGCTGGCCACCCTGCTGCGCTATTCGGAATAGCTGTCAAGACGGTCCGGAGAGGTGGCTTGCCGGGGAAGGCGCCGCCTCCGGTCCGGCGTCGAGATGGACTTGGACGACGGCGCCGATCCGCTTCTCGATGGTCTGCGGATCGAGGGCCACGATCGGCGGCAGCTTCAGCACGTAGCGGGCAAAGGCCAGGCCGATGAGCTGCGTGCCGATCAGCGCCGCGCGCTCGGCAGCCCCTCCAGGCGAGGTGATGCCGGCGATGGCCGGCAGAACCTGGCACCGGAAGACGTCGAGCATCCGGGCCCGCGCCGGCTCATGGGTCGCGGCGAGGCGCAGCAGCGCCGGGAGGTCGCCGCCGGATCCCTGGCCCTCCCAGCGGTCGAGGAAATGCCGGACGAGCGCCGGGCCACGCTCCATAGGTGGCACCTGCGTCAGGTCGGGCAGGCGCAGATCGAACTCCGCCGCGGCGGCGAAAAGGCCGTCCTTGCTCCCGAAGTAGCGCATCACCATCGACGGATGGATGTCGGCAGCCGCCGCCACGGTCCGGATCGTCGTGCGTTCGTAGCCGCCGTCGCCGAAGAGCCTCTTCGCCTCCGCGAGAATGCGGTCTCTGGTGGCCTGCGAGCGGATCGGCGTCTTCATCAGTCTTGTTATCGTGCCACCCGCACCAGGGAAACACCACGATGAGGATAGCGTTTGCAAACGTTCGTTTGCAAACATATGTTCTGCCCGAAAATATCGCCGCTGAATTCGTGGAGAGCAACATGGCGGATACGGAGGTGCTGATCGTCGGCGCGGGGCCCACAGGCTTGGTGCTTGCCCTGTGGCTGAGCAAGCTGGGGACAAAGGTACGGATCATCGACACGACGGCGGAGCCGGGGACGACGTCGCGTGCGCTCGCCGTGCATGCGCGAACGCTCGAATTGTATCGCCAACTCGACCTGGCCGACGCGGTCGTCGGGAAGGGCCATACGGTACCGGCGGTCGATCTCTGGGTCCGGGGCAAAAGGGAGGCGGAGGTCTCGTTCGAGGCCATCGGCGCGGAGCTCACGCCTTACCCGTTCCTGCATATCTTTCCTCAAGACGAGCACGAGCGGTTTCTCATCGATCGGCTGGAGGCGATGGGCGTCGCGGTCGAGCGGCGCACCGAGCTTGTCGGCTATGTCGACGACGGTCGCCGCATCACCGCGCAACTTCGGGGACCGTCCGGCACCGAGGAGACTTGCGAGGCGAACTATGTCGCCGGCTGCGATGGCGCACGTTCACGGGTGCGTCACGTCATGGGCGTCGAATTCCCCGGCGGCACCTATCAGCAGCTCTTCTACGTCGCCGATGTCGAAGCGTCGGGCTCAGCGGTCGACGGCAAGCTGCACCTCGATCTCGACGACGCGGATTTCCTCGCCGTCTTTCCACTTGCGGGACGCGGCCGCGCGCGCCTGATCGGATCGGTCAGGGACGAGCGCGCCGAGCGGGCCGACGGGCTCAAGTTCGACGACGTCAGCGGCCGGGCCATCGCGCAGCTCGCGCTCAAGGTCGGGGCGGTGAATTGGTTCTCGACCTACCGCGTGCACCATCGGGTCACGGAGCATTTCCGCAAGGGCCGAGCATTCCTACTGGGGGACGCGGCCCATATTCATAGCCCCGTCGGCGGCCAAGGCATGAATACCGGGATCGGCGACGCCGTGAACCTCGCCTGGAAGCTCGAGGCGGTCTTGCGCGGCCGAGCGCCCGACCGGCTTCTCGACAGCTACGAGACGGAGCGCATCGCCTTCGCGCGACGCCTGGTGAAGAGCACCGACCGCGCTTTCGATCTTGTCGTCGCCGAGGGCAGGCTCGCCGACCTGATCCGGACCCGCGTCGCTCCCCTGATCCTCTCGGTTGTGACGAAGTTCGAGGCGTTCCGCTCGTATATGTTCCGGACGATCTCACAGGTGACGATCAACTATCGCGAGTCGTCGCTCAGCCACGGCAAGGCCGGCGAGATCCATGGCGGCGACCGGCTACCGTGGGTTGTAGCGGCCGGTGCGGACAATTACGGCCCGCTGGCGCAGATCACATGGCAGGTGCATGTCTACGGGGAGGCCAGCGCCGATCTCTCGGCCTGGTGCAAGACACATGACCTACCCCTGCATGTCTTCGCCTGGCAGCCGCAGCACGAAGCGGCCGGCCTCGCGCGCGACGCACTCTACTTGCTGCGCCCCGACACCTACGTGGCCCTCGCCGAGCGCACGGGCTCGGCCGAGACGCTGGAGCGCTATTTCGCGGATCGCGGCATCAGGCTTTGAGGCTGGATGCCGACCGATCTCAGGCGGCCGCCTTCCGCCACCCGATGGCGAAGAGGCCGGCGCCGATCAGCAATGAGCCGCCGGTCCAATTGACGGCCCGCTGCGCCCGAGGCTGCCGCAGCATGCGGCGCGCCGCAGCGGCCAGTACCGCGAACATCGCGGCATTGAGCGCCGCCATGAGGACGAAGGTGGTTTCGAGCGTGACGACCTGGGGCAGGAAGGGACGGCCAGCGTCCAGGAATTGCGGCACGAAGGCGACGAAGAAGACGATGCTCTTCGGGTTCAGCGCCGTGACCGCATAGGCGTGGGCCAGCATGCGGAGCGGCCCGGCGTCTTCGACGGTATCGTCGGTCATCGCCGCGACCGGCGCACGCCACAGCTTGACCCCGAGATAGATCAGATAAGCGCCGCCGATCCAGCGCAACGCGGTGAAGATCGCGGCCGACGTCGCGAGCACCGCGCCCAGGCCGAGCATGGAAGCGGTCATGGCGGTGAGGTCGCCAAGGGCGACGCCGGCCACGACGGCAGCGGCGGGCTTGCGCCCGTGACCGAGCGCATAGGAGACGACGAGCAGCACCGTAGGCCCCGGGATGACGAGCAGGACGGCGGATGCGGCGACGAAGGCCAGCCAGTGATCGAATGACATCCGAACCCTCCTTGAAAGGCCGGAGCCATCCACAAGACCGGATGCTTTGCAAGACCTCGCTCAAAAAGCCGGAGCGTGGCTTACCACCACGGCGATGCCCTCACTTGCCGATCGTCAGGGTCGACACCGCCGCGATCGCCAGGAAGATGATCGACCCGATCAGCGCCGTCAGTCCCGGACCCGCAGCCGACAGGGCTTTGACCAGCTTGGCCATGGCCTTGACGAACTCTGCCATCTCCTGCGCCGATGGGACGGCGATAGCCTCGGCTTTCCGCTTCGGCACCTGAATCAGTTCCGACTCGGATAGTTTCGCCTTGCGGTGCGCATCGTCGACATAGAGATAAAAGGATATCATCGAAAGGATTAGGGCAACGAGCGTGACCACCTCTTTCATCTGCGCCTCCATCCCGGTCTTTTATTGCGACATGATCATATCACTCACGGCGGACTTTCAGCCACCGACGACGGTCAAGCAGGGCCCCGACTCCAGGCGAACAATCTGCCGGGTATGCCCTCTCCCCGCAGAGCATGGAGAACGGGTTGCCGGAACGGACATGTCAACCCGGTTCAGAGCCCTGTCCGAACAGGACCGCGTTTCGCGACGGAAAGTGATGTCTTGACTGTACAAACACGCATGGCAGGGCCGCAGTTCGCCCGCTGCGGTTGTAATGGCCTTCC
Source organism: Lichenihabitans sp. (assembly GCA_965277115.1). Taxonomy (GTDB): domain Bacteria; phylum Pseudomonadota; class Alphaproteobacteria; order Rhizobiales; family Beijerinckiaceae; genus Lichenihabitans. The sequence continues at coordinate 1,074,538 of CBDIBY010000011.1, forward strand.
GGTGACCTAAAATCCATGGCTCGCTTGTAACCGCCGGCACGCCCTTCACGTAGAGAAGATGTGCGTATCGACCGCTAAGACCCAGGAGATTTGGCAATGACCAAGATCAAGATCGCCATCGCGGCCGCAGTATTGGCCATGTCCTTCGCGTCCTTTGCCGCGTCGGCCAGCGCCGAAACGGCTCACAACGCGCAGACAGGCGCGAACACGACGAATTCCTACGACACCGCCGCCTCGGCCGGTCTCAAGCAGCACCTCTGAACCGAGCGATGTCCGCCCGGCTCGTCCGCGGGGTGACCACGAAAGCTCCCCGCGACGAGGCGGCAAAGATCACTCGGCCGCGTCCGCCTGCCACGGCTGGGCGCGGCCCTGCCGGCCGGCTTTCAGCAGTTCGGCGACCATGAACGCGACCTCGATCGCCTGCTCGGCGTTGAGTCGCGGATCGCAATAGGTGTGGTAGCGGTCGTGCAGGTCGGCGTCCGAGATGGCGCGGGCGCCGCCGGTGCATTCGGTGACGTTCTTGCCTGTCATCTCGAGGTGGATGCCGCCGGCGTAGGTCCCTTCCGCCTGATGGACGGCGAAGAAGGCGCGGATCTCGCCCATGATGCGGTCGAAGGGCCGCGTCTTGTAGCCGCTCGACGCCTTGATCGTATTGCCGTGCATCGGGTCGCAGGACCAGACGACCGTGCGGCCCTCGCGCTCGACGGCGCGGATCAGCCCCGGCAGGTGGTCGCCGACCTTGTCGGCCCCGAAACGGCAGATCAGCGTGAGGCGACCCGCTTCGTTCTCCGGATTGAGCCTGTCGATCAACCGGATGAGTCCATCGGCCGTGAGGCTCGGGCCGCATTTGAGGCCGACCGGGTTCTTGATCCCGCGGAAGAACTCGACATGGGCGCCGTCGGGCTGCCGGGTCCGGTCGCCGACCCAGATCATGTGACCCGAGGTGGCGTAGTAGTGGCCGCTGGTCGAATCGACGCGCGTCATGGCCTCCTCGTAGCCGAGCAGCAACGCCTCGTGCGAGGTGTAGAACTCCGTTTGGCGCAGTTCGGGATGGCTCTCCGCATCGAGGCCGATGGCGCGCATGAAGGCGAGCGATTCGGTCAGCCGATCCGCGACCTCGGCATACCGGCTCGACTGCGGACTGTCGGCGACGAAGCCCAGCATCCAGCGATGCGCGTTCTCGAGGTTGGCATAGCCGCCCGTCGCGAAGGCACGCAACAGGTTCAAGGTCGCGGCCGACTGCCGATAGGCGTCGAGCTGCCGGTGCGGATCGGGCGTGCGCGCCGCGGCCTCGAACTCGATGCCGTTGACGATGTCGCCGCGGTAGCTCGGCAATTCCACATCGCCGATCCGCTCGGTCGGCGTCGATCGCGGCTTGGCGAACTGACCCGCGATGCGGCCGACCTTGACGACCGGCAGCGCCCCCGCGAAGGTCAGCACGATCGCCATCTGCAGGAACACGCGGAACGTGTCGCGGATATTATCGGCCGCATGCTCCGCGAAGGCCTCGGTGCAGTCGCCGCCCTGCAGCAGGAAGGCATTGCCCTTGGCCACCTCGCCCAACGTCCGTTTGAGCTTGCGCGCCTCACCGGCAAAAACCAGCGGCGGAAAGCCGGCGATCTGCGTCTCGACCGCCTTGAGCGCCTCCGGATCCGGATAGAACGGCACCTGCTCGATCGGCTTGGCGCGCCACGACATCGGCGTCCAGGCGGGGCGGGTGACACGATCCTTGGGGCTCGGATCCTGGGACATGAGCTTGATACTCCGCGCGGCGACGCGTCTCCTTCGGCGACCGCAATGATGTGGGCAATGGCGCGCTTATACACCAGCGGCGCGGCGGGTCCAGAATCGTCGCGGCGGATGCGGTGCGGTTTTGCGGCAACGCTTAACCTTGTTCTTCGACTCTGCTGCAAAAACAATCACAAGCTCCATGTTTTTGCCGCGTTGCGGGATGCATCAGAATGGACCGACGCGCCGGGCCATCAGGGTCCGACAGACCGCGCGCCTCGATTTCCCTTATCTACGCTGCAGGCCATGCCCACCGCCTCTTCCATGTCAGCGCTGCTGAATTCCGTGCTTCTGCTCATCGCGGGCAACGGCCTCCTGAACACGCTCGTGCCCATGCGCGGCAAGCTCGACGGCTTCGGCGACGTCGCCATCGGGCTCCTCGGCGCCGCCTATTTCGCGGGCATGCTGGCCGGCACCTTGGCCTCGCCGGCGCTGATCTCGCGCGCCGGCTATATCCGCGCCTTCGCGGCCTTCGTGGCGCTGTCGATCGTCATCACCCTGGTCTTTCCGCTGGCCGTCGAGCCCGCCGTCTGGGTCGGGCTGCGCTATGCGATCGGCTTCGTCTTCTCGGGCTTCTACGCGGTGATCGAGGCGTGGCTGACCGACAAGTCGGATAATTCCAACCGCGGCCGCGTCTACGCGCTTTACCAGATCGTGACCTATGCGGGAACCGCGGGGGGCCAGCAGCTCCTTAATTTCGTCGATCCGCGCTCGCCGGTGCTGTTCTCGATCAGCGCTGCTCTCTTCGCCCTCGCCATGCTGCCGATGGCCTTCACCAAGGCCGAGCCGCCGCCCCGCCCGCGCACCATCAGCCTGCGCCTGCCCTGGCTCGTGCGCACTGCCCCCGTCGCCGGTATCTCGGTGCTGCTGATCGGCTGCGCCAACGGCAGCTTCTGGGCGCTGGCGCCGGTCTATGGGCTCGGGCTCGGGCTCAGCCCCGGCCGTGTGGCGCTGTTCATCACCGCGGTGATCATCGGCACGGCGCTCTCGCTCTATCCGGTGGGCAAGCTTTCCGACCGGATGGACCGGCGCAAGGTGCTGATCATCTTCTCCCTCGTCGGTGCCCTGGCGGAGGCGCTGCTGGCCGGCGCGAGCCACTATCCCTTCGCCTTCCTGGCCGGATTGGGCTTCGCGGTCGGGGCGACCACCATGGTGCTCTACATGCTGGCCGTGTCGCATGCCAACGATCGCGCCGGCCCGGACCATGCCGTCACTGTGTCGTCGGGGATGCTGTTCCTCTACTGCGCCGGCGCCATCGTGGGGCCGATCATCGCCTCGAGCCTCATGGCGCGGTTCGGCTCCCAGGCCCTGTTCGTGCAGAACGCGCTGGTGCATCTCGGGCTCGTGGTCTTCGCGCTGTGGCGCATCGCAGTGCGCGACCGCGCCGTGCGCATCCCGGCGATCCGCGGCGTCAAGAAGGCCGAGCCGGGTCTGTCCTGACGGTTCGGGCGGACCGCCGAACCGCCGGGGGTCAGCCGGGCGGCCGGACGTGCCGCTCGGTGCGGGTCCGCAAGGTGACGAATTCCTCGGCGACCGTCGGATGGACCGCCATGGTGGCGTCGAAATCCGCCTTCGTGGCGCTCATCTGCATGGCGATGGCGATGAGCTGGATCATCTCGCCGGCCTCGTGGCCGAAGATGTGGACGCCGAGCATGCGATCGGTCCGACCATCGACGACGAGCTTGATGATCGTCTTCTCCTGGCGTCCGGAGAGGGTCGCCTTGAGCGGTCGGAACGCGGCCTTATAGATGTCGACGATGTCGTGGCGGACGCGCGCCTCGGCCTCCGTCAGCCCGACGGTACCGATCTCGGGCGTCGTGAACACGGCCGAAGCCACGTTGTCGTGGACGACACTCGTCGGCCGGCCGCCGAACAGCGTGTCGGCGACCGCATGCCCCTCGCGGACCGCGACCGGCGTGAGGTTGATCCGATCCGTCACGTCGCCGACCGCATAGACGGACTCGACCGTGCTCCTCGAGAAGGCGTCGACCGCCACGCCGCCCCGGGCGTCGAGCCGGACCCCGTTGTCTTCGAGCCCCATGTTGAGCGTCGCGGGCCGGCGGCCGGTCGCGACGAGGACCTGATCGGCCATCACCGACTGCCCGTCGCTCATGATGGCCTCGATGCCTTCGCGCGACCAGTTGAGCGCGGCGGGAAGGCAGCGCGGCAGCACCGTAACGCCGGCGTCGGTCAGCGCGTGGGCGAGGGCGTCGCGCATGTCCTCGTCGAAGCCGTTGAGGATCTTCTCCGCTCTGAAGCACAGCGTGACCTCGGCGCCGAGCCGGGCGAAGATCGAGGCGAATTCCACCGCGATATAGCCGCCGCCGACGATGAGCAGCCGCCGCGGAAATTCGGCGAGATCGAACAGCTCGTTCGAGGTGATGGCGAATTCGAGGCCGGGAATGTCGGGATGGAGATGCGGCGCCGACCCCGTCGCGATCAGGATCTTGCCGGCCTCGATCCGGCGCCCGTCGCCGAGCAGAACCGCGTTCGGCCCGTCGAGACGCGCACGGGTCTCGACGATCGCCGCGCCGGCGCGCTCGAGGTTCGCGCGGTAGATCCCGGACAGCCGGGTGATCTCCCTTTCCTTGGCGTGGACCAGGTCCTTCCAGTCGAACCGGGCGGCGCCGAGCGTCCAGCCGTACCCCGCCGCATCGGCGAAATCGTCGGCGAAGCGGCTCGCATAGACGTAGAGCTTCTTGGGGACGCAGCCGCGCAGCACGCAGGTGCCGCCGATCCGATGGTCCTCGGCCACCATGACCTTGGCGCCGTAACCTGCCGCGATGCGCCCGGCCCGGACCCCGCCCGAGCCCGCACCGATCACCAGGAAATCGACCGCCTCTTCGGCCATGTCACGCCCTCGACCGCGCGTCGCTCATCAGAACTGATGGCCCTTCTTGTTCATCTCCTGGCGGACGCGCAACATCATGAAAGTCGAGATCTGCTGCGTCCACGATTGCATCGCGACGACGAGCTGGTCGAGCATCGCCGGCTGCGCCTCCACATATTTCTGCCCGACCGGGCTCTCGAAGAAGGCGGCCGTCTGCTTGAGCTCCTCCTCGCTCATCTGCCGCGCGTAGATATGGGCGGCGATGTCGATGATGTCGTCCTCCTTCTTCTCGAACTCGGGCTGCAACTGCTTTAGCACCTCGACGAGGTCTTTCGACAGGTCGGGCCGGGTCCGGGTCAGGACCAGCGGGATCTGCTCCATCAGCTGGGAGACCATGGGATCGAAGGAGCGCTTCATGCCGGAGGCGAGGACCACCGCGCGCCCCGCGGCGAGATGGGAGGGGGACGGCTCGGGCTCGGCGACGTCCGGCACCGGTACGGCGGCGGGCGGAGAGGCCGGCGCGGCGCCAGCCGGCGCGGCGTCAGCCGGCGCCCCGGCGGCGGGAGCACTCGGCGCCTGCTGCGCGAAAGCCGGCCCCTGACAGGCCAAGGCCAGCACGACGGCAGCCACCGTGCCGAAACGCGTTCTGTTCATACACATTCCCCTATCCGATGATGCCGGCTCCCGGCCGGCCGAGGACCTTCGTCTGGCCCGCATGGTCGACGACGACGGCGTGGGCATAGCCGATGAAAAGTCCGGTCTCGACGACCCCGGGCACGCCGTTGAGGGCCTGGACGAGCGTTTCGGGATGGTCGATCGCGCCGAACCGGCAATCGAGGATCAGATGGCCGCCATCGGTCACGAAAGGCTTGCCGGCCGGGGTGAGACGCAGGTCGATCGGTCCGGTCGCGCCCGCGCCCCGCGCGGCGCGCGCGACGAGCCTGCGGGTCGAGGCGAGGCCGAACCCGTTCACCTCGATCGGGAGAGGAAAGCGGCCCAACCGCTCGACCGCCTTCGAGGCATCGGCGATCACGACCATCGACGCCGACGCGGCCGCGACGATCTTCTCGCGCAGCAAGGCACCCCCGCCGCCCTTGATCAACCGGAGTTCGGGATCGAATTCGTCGGCCCCGTCCACCACGAGGTCGAGCTCGGGCATGTCCTCGAGCGTCGCAAGCGCGATGCCGAGGCCCTCGGCCTGGATCCGCGTCCGCTCGGAGGTCGGCACGCAAATGACCTCGAGGCCGCCGCGAACCCGTTCGGCCAGCAGGTCGACGAAGATCGTGGCCGTGGTGCCGCTACCGAGGCCGAGGCGCATCCCATGCTTCACGAAGTCGAGCGCGCGGCGGGCCACGAGCGTCTTCGGAGAATCGGACTCAGTCTGGGCCATGAGATCGCAGCAAATCGACAGCGGGGGGGCTCGTCCGCGGCCGGGTCTCGCGGGCGAGGCGAGACCTAACGGCTTCAAATGGAAAAGGCAAATGGCCCGGGACCCCGCACGGCCGAGCCGGGATGGTCGTGTGGGCGCCTTTACGACGGCTCAGCCCTGCCGATCTTGAGCGGTCCGGGCAATGGCGCCGGGCTGAACGAAGCCTTGATCGCGGCTTCACCTTCCGTTCAGCTTGCATATCCTATTTAGGCTTCGTGTTCGATTGAGTGTTGTGAGCGGCCCGATACGGTCTACCGGGGCCGGCCGTCGTCACACGAGGAGCTGTCCATGTCTGCTATCAAGACCACCATTGCGGCGGGATTGGCCGCTGTGACGCTCGGCACCGCCACGATCGCCACCTCCACCCCGGCGGCCGCCTGGTACCGTTACGGCTGGGGGGCGCCGGTCGCCGCCGGCGTCATCGGTGGCCTCGCCGCGGGTGCCATTCTCGGCAGCGCGATTCGTCCCTACGGCTACGCCCCGGCCTACGGCCCGGGACCCTACCCCTGCCTGCGCCGCCGTCCGGTCTACGACGCCTACGGCAATTTCGCCGGCTATCGCCCCGTCCGCGTCTGCTGATCGGGCGACGGCGCCCGCCCCACGACATCAAGAGCTTGGCAATGCCGCAGGTTTTCCTCGGCAGCGCCGGCAAGACCCTCCGGTTAGCGCCCCACCGGAGGGTCTTCGTGTGTCCGCAGCCCTGTGATCATTTCGCCGGCGGCGTGCAGACGACCGCGTCGTTGAGCACGTAGCAGATCGACATGGTGCCGGTGCGCACGTCGACGCGGAACACGCCGCCCTCGCGGTCGTGGCGCGAGGCGACCAGCGCATATTCGGATTGCGACTGCGGGCCGCCGCCTTCGCCCGACGGATAGCACAGCGTCACGCCGATCGTTCCTTCCTTCAATCCATACTGGCAGGCCCCCATTTCGCCGGTCGCCTTGTCGAGGCGATAGACCCGGTTGAGGTCGGTCTCCGGGGCAGCCAGGAACTCGTAGCTCGCTGCCCGCGCGGTGGCCGGCATCAGCATGCAAAGGGCCAGAAGTCCGGCGCGGGCCTGGGTCGCGGTCATGCGCATCTTGAGTGAATCTCCGACGCCCCGGCGAATCAGGTCGAACTATCCTATACTCATCCGGAGGTTTCAATTCTTGCGCCTGCGGCTTTCAGCGCCCAGGAGCCTAACCTCCGGCACGATCTTACCCAGGCTACATTTTTCGCCCGAGCAGTGACGCCGCCGGGAATGATGGTTAGAGATCGGCCGCGCGACAATACGGCCGCCGACCAGGAACCCTCGATGCCCACCCAGCCCACCATCGTATTCGACCTCGACGGCACCCTGGCGGAAACAGCCGGCGACCTCATGGGCGCGCTGAACTGGGTGTTGCGCCGCGACGCCATCGCGCCCCTGCCGGTCGCCCAGGCGCGCTCGCTGCTCGGCGCGGGCGGACGCGCGCTGATCCGCCGCGGCTACGCATCGGCGGGCCATGCGCCGAGCGACGCCCGGCTGGAGGAGCTTTTCCACGATTTCCTCGCCTATTACGAGGCGCATATCGTCGATCACAGCACGCTGTTTCCGGGTGTGCCCGAAGCCCTCGACCGGCTCGCGGCGCAAGGTTTCGGCCTCGCCGTCTGCACCAACAAGATGGAGCATACGGCGAGAAAGCTTCTGGGCGAACTCGGCATCGCCGAGCGTTTCCGAGCCATCTGCGGCCAGGACACATTTGCCCAGAGCAAGCCCGACGCGCGGGCGCTGACCGGGGCGATCGGGCTCGCCGGAGGCGACGTGGGCCGCGCCGTCATGGTCGGCGATTCGCTCACCGACATCGCCACCGCCAAGGCCGCCGGCGTGCCCGTTGTGGCGGTGGATTTCGGCTACACCGACAGGCCCGTCGCGGACCTCGACCCGGATCGCGTCATCAGTCATTTCGACGACCTGTTCGACGCGGTCGAAGCGCTGCTAGCCGTCGGATCCGGTTGACGGCGCCGTTGTTATCGATACCGTCTATTGTCCTGCCCCTAAAATGCGACCCTGGAATTTCAGGGATAAGCAGGCCACTAAGTTACTGACCTGGCGTCCTTATCGAATCTGAAGTTCGAGTGTGAACGTCAGATCCGGGACACCAGAGCACGATGCGTTTAGCTCGAATCGCCTTGCGACCCTAAACGCATGAACGTGCTCGCTATTTGAATCTGGAGCATGTCCGCCTATAGGCGACATGCTCTAGGAGCAGGGTGATCCTGCCCTGGCCAGAGGGGACGATCGAGGTGAAGCTCTTCGACTTGAGCGGCCGGCTGGCCCTGGTGACGGGGTCGAGCAAGGGGATCGGCCTGGCACTGGCCCGGGCGCTGGCCTCGGCCGGCGCCGCCATCGTGCTGAATGCCCGCGACAAAGATCGACTGCAGACGGCGCGCGCCGCACTGATGCAGGACGGCCATACGGTGCACGCGGTGGACTTCGACGTGACCGATGCCGAAGCCGTCGAGCGCGGCGTGGCCGGGATCGAAGCCGGCATCGGTCCGATCGAGATCCTGGTCAACAATGCCGGGATCCAGCACCGAACCCCGTTGCAGGATTTTCCGCTCGAGGCGTGGCGACGGCTCACCGCCACCAATCTCGATAGCGTGTTCCTGATGGGCCAGGCCGTCGCCCGCCGGATGATCCCGCGTGGACATGGCAAGATCATCAACATCTGCTCGGTGCAGAGCGAGCTCGCCCGGCCCGGCATCGCGCCCTATACGGCCACCAAGGGCGCGGTGAAGATGCTGACCAAGGGCATGGCGACCGATTGGGGTCGGCTGGGCCTTCAGGTCAACGGCATCGGCCCCGGCTATTTCCGCACCGAGCTCAACCAGGCGCTCGTCGACGACGCGGCATTTTCCGGCTGGCTCGCCAACCGGACCCCGATGGCACGCTGGGGAGAGGTCGACGAACTCGCCGGCGCGGCGATCTTCCTCGCCTCGGATGCGTCGAGCTTCGTCAATGGCCATATCCTCTATGTCGATGGCGGCATCACGTCGAGCCTCTGAGGCTCAGTTCTTCAGCCGGTAACCTGTCTTGAAGATCCACCAGATCACCGCCATGCAGAGCACCAGGATGGCGCCGATCATGCCGAAGCTGATGGCCGGCGCCACATCCGCCTTCCCCTGGAAGCTCCAACGGAAGCCGCTGATCAGATAGACGACGGGGTTAAACAGCGCCACGGTCCGCCACAGCGGCGGCAGCATGGCGACCGAGTAGAAGCTGCCGCCCAGGAAGGTCAGCGGCGTCACGATCAACAGCGGCACGAGCTGCAGCTTTTCGAAGCCGTCGGCCCAGATGCCGATGATGAAGCCGAATAGGCTGAAGGTCAGCGCGGTGGCGACGAGCGTCAGCAGCATCACGAGCGGATGCTCGACATGCAGCGGCACGAAGATGGCCGATGTCGCGAGGATGATGAGGCCGAGGATGATCGACTTTGTGGCGGCCGCCCCGACATAGCCCGCCACGATCTCGAAGGAGGAGATCGGCGCCGACAGGAGCTCGTAGATCGTGCCGACGAAACGCGGGAAATAGATGCCGAACGAGGCATTGGCGATGCTCTGCGTCAGCAACGAGAGCATGATCAGCCCCGGTACGATGAAGGCACCGTAGCTGACCCCGTCGACCTGCTGGATGCGCGAGCCGAGAGCGGCGCCGAAGACGACGAAATAGAGCGTCGTCGAGAGGACCGGGGACACGACGCTCTGGAACAGCGTGCGCCAGGCGCGCGCCATCTCGAACTTGTAGATGGCCTCGACGGCACGCCAGTTCATGCCTGTTCTCCAACGAGGCCGACGAAAATGTCCTCGAGCGAGGACTGGGTCGTGTGCAGATCCTTGACGCCGATGCCGGCCGCCGAGACGGCGGCGATGAGGTCGCCGATGCCGGCGCTGCTCCCGGCGATCTCGTCGTAGGTGTAGACGAGCTCGCGCCCCTCCGCGGCGAGCTGCAGCCTATGGTCTGCGAGGCCCTGGGGCAGCGTGTCCAGCGCTCCGGTGAGTTCCATGACGAGGCGCTTGCGGCCGAGCTTGCGCATCAGCGCGACCTTGTCCTCGACGAGGATGATCTCGCCGCCGCGCATCACGCCGACCCGGTCGGCCATCTCTTCGGCCTCCTCGATGTAATGGGTCGTCAGGATCACGGTGACGCCATCGGCGCGCAGGCCGCGCACGAGCTTCCACATGTCGCGCCTGAGCTCGACATCGACGCCCGCCGTGGGCTCGTCGAGGAACAGGATGCGCGGCTCGTGGGCCAGCGCCTTGGCGATCAGCACGCGCCGCTTCATGCCGCCCGACAGCGTCATGATCTTGCTGTCGCGCCGGTCCCAGAGCGAGAGGTCGCGCAGGACCCGCTCGACGATCCTCGGATCCTTGGGCTTGCCGAACAGCCCGCGGCTGAACGACACCGTGGCCCATACCGTCTCGAAAGCGTCGGTCGTCAGCTCCTGCGGCACGAGGCCGATGAGCGAGCGCGCAACGCGATAGTCGGTCGCGACATCGTGGCCGGCCACCGTGACGCTGCCGCCGCTCGGCCGCACGATGCCGCAGACGATGCTGATCAGCGTGGTCTTGCCAGCGCCGTTGGGGCCCAGCAAGGCGAAGATCTCGCCCTCCCGGATGTCGAGATTGATGGTCTTCAGGGCATGGAAGCCGCTCGCATAGGTCTTGTCGAGGTTCGAGATGGTGACGATGGCAGGCATGGCTGGGACTTAGCCGATCCCGGACGCGAGCGACAGGGGTCGTGGTGACGATATGCCGATCATCGACTCATGCCGCAGGCATCGGGATGGCGGCTTCGAGCGTTCGACGAATCGGCACTGAATGAACGGTGGGCGCGACAGGGATTGAACCTGTGACCCCTCCCGTGTGAAGGGAGTGCTCTCCCGCTGAGCTACGCGCCCTGCCCGTCTGCAAGGCAATAGCGGGCAGCCCGTGTCCAAGTCAATATGGTCGGGGCAGGCACGTCTCGATCACCGGCGGTCTCACTGTCACCGGCACGCAACGCCTCCGCCCCATCGTGCGGCGCGAGCTTCGGACCGACGACGAACGTGATTACTCCGTGGCGGAGTCGTGGCAGAATATTAACTCTACGATGGCAAAAAACCGTCGCCCGTTCTGCGCGGGATTCATCTTTTCAAGAGGCACGTCGATGCGTTGTCACGCAATCGTCTTGACTGGAGTTGCCGGGCTGGTGCTTGCCGCCGCGGCGACGACGCCGGCCAAGGCTTATGAAGGCCTGTTCTTCACCGAGCAGTACAACACATATTTCGAACGGCACGGCACCAATCGCGGCGCCGGGGTGGCAGCGGTCCAGCCGGCTTCTGCCGCCAGCGCTCCGACAGCGCCTCCGCCAGCGGTCGACCCCACCGCCGGCAACGGCCAGGTGTCCTACGGCCAGCCGGCCCCCGAAACACGCCCGCTCGCCTCGGCCATTCCCCGCGAGGTCGTGGCCTATAACGGGACCTACGGACCGGGAACCATCGTCATCTCGACAGAAGAAAAGCGCCTCTACTACGTGCTGCCGGACCATCAGGCGGTCAGATACGGCGTCGGCGTCGGCCGACCCGGTTTCGAATGGTCGGGCACCAAGAAGGTCGTGGCCAAGAAGGAATGGCCGGATTGGACGCCGCCGCCCGAGATGATCAAGCGCCGCCCAGACCTGCCGCGCCGCATGGCCGGCGGCATCGAGAACCCGCTCGGCGCCCGCGCCATGTATCTCGGCGGTACCATGTACCGGATCCACGGCTCGAACGAGCCCGATTCGATCGGCCAGGCCGTCTCCTCCGGCTGCATCCGCATGACTAACGACGACGTGGTCGACCTTTACGAGCGCGTGAAGATCGGAACCGTCGCCGTCGTCCAACGCTGACAGCCACCGCCTCTGACGCGAAAGGCCGGGCCCGTCCCGGCCTTCAGCAATTCGACGAGGCCTATCGCTCTCCCGGCCGCTCGCGCGCGAGCCCCTTGCGGTCGAGATCGGCCAGATAGGTTTCCCATTTCGTGACCTGGTCGGTCCCGAGCCCGTAAAGATAGTCCCAGGTGTAGAGCCCGGTGTCGTGCCCGTCGTCGAAGACGAGCCTCACGGCATAGTTGCCCACCGGCTCGATGGTGCGGATGCCGACCTCGCGCTTGCCCCCGACCGTCTTTCGCTCCGCCGGAGAATGACCCTTCACTTCGGCGCTGGGGCTCGAGACCCGCAGATATTCAGCGTCGAGATCGAAAGCCCTGTCTTCGAACGACACGGCCAGCACGCGTCCGCCCTGCCTGAGGCGAAGCTCGGTCGGCCAGTGCTCCGTTGCCATGGAAATCCCTGCCCGGAAAAGAGGATGATCCGGCGCGGGACGGATTGTCACCCGCGCTCAGCCCCTTATACAATGCACGGAAAGCTTTGGGGGGCGCAGATGAGCGAGCGGATCGAGCGAACCAGGCGACGTCGGGCCTTCTCGCCCTGGTTCCTCCTGCTGCTCATTCCCTATCCGGCGCTGATGTGGGTGCCGTTCTACAATTCGGTCGAGCCCGTCATCCTCGGTTTTCCCTTCTTCTATGCCTATCAGATCGGCTGGGTGATCCTAACCGCGATCCTCACGGCTTTCGTCTACGCGGTCACCCGCTGACCATCCCCTCGGCAACAGCGAGATGGCCATGCCGGTCAACTGGGTCGCTCTATCGGTCTTCGTCCTGTGCTTCGGGATCGTCACGATCCTCGGCTTCGCCGCCGCATACTGGCGGCGCGGGGATCTCGGCCAGTTGCACGAATGGGGGCTCGGCGGCGGCACCTTCGGCACGCTCGTCACCTGGTTCCTGATCGGCGGCGACATCTACACGGCCTATACGTTCGTCGCCGTGCCGGCGCTGGCCTTCGGGGCCGGTGCCATCGCCTTCTTCGCCGTCCCCTATACGACGCTGATCTATCCGATCACCTTCGTAGTCTTCCCGCGCCTGTGGTCGGTGTGCCGAGCCCACGGCTACATCACCTCGGCCGATTTCGTCCACGGGCGTTTCGGCAACCGCTGGCTGGCGCTCGCCATGGCGGTCACCGGGATTGCGGCGACCATGCCCTATATCGCCCTGCAGCTGACCGGCCTCGAAGTCGTCATCGCCGGGCTCGGGGTCAATATGGAGGGCTGGACCGGCGACCTGCCGCTGATCATCGCCTTCGTGATCCTGGCCGCTTTCACTTACACGTCGGGACTGCGCGCGCCGGCCGCCATCGCCATCGTCAAGGATCTGATGATCTACGTGACGATCGGCGCCGCCATATACATGGTCTTCACGCGCTATGGCGGCGTCTCAGGCGTCTTCTCCAAGGTCCCCGCCGAAAGCCTGATTCTCAAAGCCCCGCCGGCCGGCTCGACCGGCAGCTACAGCTTCTACGCGACGCTGGCGCTCGGCTCCGCAGCCGCGCTATTCATGTATCCGCACGCCATCACCGCGGTGCTGTCCTCGTCGAGCCGCGACGTCATCCGGCGCAATTCGGCGCTGTTGCCGGCCTATTCGCTGGTGCTGGCCTTCCTGACGCTGCTCGGCTTCGTCGCCATCGCCGCGGGCGTCAAGTCGATGCCGGAATTTGCGGCGCTGTTTGCCCGCTACAAGAACAATTTCGCGGTGCCGGCGCTGATCCTGCACATGTTTCCCGACTGGTTCGTGGGCTTCGCCTTTGCGGCGATCGGCATCGGAGCGCTGGTTCCCGCCGCCATCATGTCGATCGCCGCCGCGAACCTTTGGACCCGCAACATCCACCTCGAATTCATCAATCCGCGCGCCAGCGAGGCGCAGGAGGCCCGCATGGCCAAACTGGTCTCGCTCGTGGTCAAGTTCGGGGCACTCTATTTCATCCTGGGGATCAACACGGATTTCGCCATCACGCTGCAGCTGCTCGGCGGCATCTGGATCATCCAGACCCTGCCGGCCGTGCTGATCGGCCTCTATACGCGCTGGCTCAATTCCTGGGCGCTGTTGATCGGCTGGGCCGTCGGCATGGGCTTCGGCACGACGGTCTTCGTGCAAGCGAACTTCAAGAACGCGCCCTATGAGCTTCATCTCCTTGGGCTTTCGGTGCCGGGCTACGTGGCGGTCTGGGCGCTCGGTGCCAATGTCGTCGTCGCCGTGGCGCTGACGGTCCTCTGCAATACGCTCGCCACGCCGGAGCGGCGCGACGCGACCGTCGCGGCGGATTACGCATGACTACCGCCGACGGCCCGGCCGCCTTATATTGATCCCATGTTGTCGCTACGCTCGGACGGCTTCAAGGCCGCGTCTCCCGCCCCGCTGATCGATCCCTTCGGTCGCGCCATCACCTACCTCAGGGTCTCGGTGACGGACCGCTGCGACTTCCGCTGCGTCTATTGCATGCCGGAGAAGATGCAGTTCCTGCCGAAGCGCGACCTCCTGACGTTGGAGGAGCTCGACGGGCTGTGCACCGCCTTCATCGCGCGCGGCACCCGCAAGCTGCGGCTGACCGGCGGCGAGCCGCTGGTGCGACGCGACGTCATGAGCCTGATCCGAGGCCTCGGGCGCCATCTCGAGGCGGGCGCACTCGATGAGCTGACGCTGACCACCAACGGTTCGCAGCTCGTCCGCTTCGCCGGTGAGCTCGCGGCCTGCGGCGTGCGGCGGATCAATGTCTCGCTCGATACGCTCGACCCCGCCAAGTTTGGCGTCATCACCCGCTGGGGCGATTTCGGCAAGGTGATGGACGGCATCGCCGCCGCCCGCGAGGCCGGGCTCGACGTGAAGATCAATGTCGTAGCCCTCAAGGGGGTCAACGAGGACGAGCTGGGCGACATGGTCGCCTGGGCCCATGCCGGAGACATGGACATCACCTTCATCGAGGTGATGCCGCTCGGCGAGGACGGTGGCGACAGGTCGGACCAGTATCTCTCGTTGGCCGAGGTGCGTGAAAATCTGGGACGCCGCTTTTCGCTGAGCCCGCTGGCGCTATCGACCGGCGGCCCCGCCCGCTACGTCCGCGTCGACGAGACGGGCGGCAGGGTCGGCTTCATCACGCCGCTCACTCACAATTTCTGCGAATCGTGCAACCGCGTGCGTGTGACCTGCACCGGCATGCTCTACATGTGCCTCGGCCAGAACGATGCTGCCGATCTGCGTGCTGCCCTGCGCTCGCCGGACGGTCCGCAGGTCCTCGACGACGCGATCGCCGAGGCGATCTCCCGCAAGCCCAAGGGCCACGACTTCGTCACCGACAGGCTGACCGCGCGTCCCCGTGTCGACCGGATGATGAGCGTCACGGGAGGGTGAGACACCCTGTCCGGGATCGGACCAGCCGATCGCAGATCATCGACCCTCCGCAGGAGATCCAGCATGATGATATCGGGAAGTTGCCACTGCGGCGCTATCCAATGGGAAGCGCCGGTACCCGACAAGCTGGCGAGCTGCAATTGTTCTTATTGCGACCGGACCGGCGCGCTTTGGGGACACACCGGCGTCAAGGACTTCCGCTTGAAAACGGCGCCGGAGCGACTGTCTGCATATCAGTTCAATACGCTGACGGGGGTGCATTATCACTGCGCGAATTGCGGGTGCGCGACGCATGGAACGTCACCCGATTACTCGACGGGCAAAGCCAATTTCGACAATCCGATCGTGGGATACAACGTGCGCATGGCCCAAGGTTGGGACCGCTCGAAAGTCCCGGTGGAACAGCATAAAGGTGCCGAATATTAAGGCCTTTCCGACACCGGTCGGCAGTCTACCGACATCGGGGCGAGCAGCCCGGCGCTCACCCCCGCGCCCGCTGACGGATCATGAAATTGTCGAACGTATATTCGCTGACCTGCCACCAGAGGTACTGGTCTGAGCGGAAGGCGAGCGTCGCGTCGAGCAGCGTCTTGAAACGCGGGTTGCCGTCCGAGATCTCCTTGAGGACATCGCTCGTCGCCCGGTAGGCGGCTTCGAGCACGTCCTGCGGGAAGGCGCGCAGCTTGGCGCCGCCGACGACGAGCTGCTTCAGAGCGCCGGGGTTGCGCGCGTCGTAGGAGGCCAGCATCGAGGTATGCGTGGCAAGCGCCGCCGTCTGCAGGGCCGTGCGGAACGGCTCCGACAGCGCCTCGTATTTGGCCTTGCTGAAGACGATGTGGACCATCGAGCCGCCGCGCCACCAGCCGGGATAGTAATAGAATGGCGCGACCTTCTGCAGCCCGGGATCCTCGGCGCCTTCGATCTTCTGATCGTCGTAGGGACCGACCCAGCTCACCGCATCGATGTCGCCCTTGTCGAGCGCCGCATGGAGATCGCTGCGGGAGGTCTGCTCGGGGACCGCACCAAGTTTTTGCAGCACGCGACCCGCGAGGCCGCCGATACGGATCTTCAGGCCGGTGAGATCGGCGACAGACTTCATCTCCTTGCGGAAGAAGCCGCCCATCTGCGCCCCGGTATTGCCGGCCGGCAGCGCCACGACGCCAAAGTCCTTGAGGAAGTCGTTGAGGAGGTCGTTGCCGTTGCCTTCGAGCGCGAAGGCGGTCTGTTCGCGCGCATTCATGCCGAAGGGGATCGCGGTCGGCACCGCGAAGGCCGGGTCCTTGCCGTAGAAATAATCGAGGAAGGTCTGGCAGGCGTCGACGGTCCCGTTCTGCACCGCGTCGAGCCCCTGCAGGCCGGGCACCGGCTCGCCGGGCAGCGAGACCTCGATATGGAACTTGCCGCCGGTCAGAAGCGCCACCCGCCGGGCGAAATCCTCGGCGCCGCCATAGAGCAGGTCGAGCGATTTGGGAAAGCTCGAGGCGAGCTTCCAGGACACTTCGGCCGCCGAGGCCGGTGGCGCGTCGCCGAGGCGCAGCGGCGGCACGGTCTCGGCCGAAGCAGCACCCGGCAGCAGCGTCGCTGCGGTTCCGAGAATCGCCCTTCCCAGAAACCGCCGCCGCCCGAGACCCTCGATCATGACCGTCTCCTCATCCGCCCGAGCAGGGACGAACCGCCGCAGCATAAGCAGCGTTGCGTGTCAGAAACAACGTCGTAGCCGACAAATCGCGTCACTCGACGACGATACGCGGCGCGGGCCTCGTATGGCCGCGGCCGAGCGACTCCAGCAGGCGCGCCGCAATGTCCCGATAGGCCCGCGCATGCGGGCTCGCCGGATCGGAGACGACGATCGGGCAGCCGTCATCGGAGGTGGCGCGAATGGCGAGCGCCAGCGGCACCTCGCCGAGATAGGGCACGCCGAGCCGCTCGGCCTCGTGGCGCGCCCCGCCATGGCCGAAAATGTCGCTGCGTGTCCCGCAATGCGGGCAGACGAAGGTGCTCATGTTCTCGACGACGCCGAGGATCGGCACCTCGACGCGCCGGAACATGGCGATGCCACGGCGCGCGTCGATCAGGGCCAGGTCCTGCGGGGTCGAGACGATCACCGCGCCGGCGAGCGGCACCGATTGTGCCATGGTGAGCTGCGCATCGCCCGTCCCAGGCGGCATGTCGACGACCATGACGTCGATCGCCTCCCAGGCCACTTCGCGCAGCATCTGGGTCAGGGCCGACATGACCATCGGGCCGCGCCAGATCATCGGCGTCTCTTCCTCGACCAGGAAGCCGATCGACATGATCTTGAGGCCGAAGCCGTCGAGGGGCCGCATCAGCCGGCCATCGATCACCTCCGGCTTTTGCCTGAGGCCGAAGAGCCGCGGCATGGAGGGGCCGTAGATGTCGGCATCGAGGATGGCGACCTTGAGACCGGTCTCGTGCAGCGCCAGGGCCAGATTGGCGGCGAGCGTCGATTTGCCGACACCGCCCTTGCCGGACGCCACGGCGATGATGGTCTTGACGCCATCCACCGCCAGTTGCCGGCGCGCCGCCTGTGCCTTGGGGCCCGGGGCCGGTGGATGACCGTGCCCGGCGTGGTCATGATGGGGCTGCGTCGGCGCGCCGGAGGGCGCGCGCTGCGCGGTCAGCGCGACGAAGGCGCTGCCGACGCCGGGGATGGCGCGGACGGCCGTCTCCACCTCGGCCCGCAGCGCCTCGGCTTTGGCCGCCGCAGACTGCGCGACTTCCAGAGAGACGAAGACACGGTCCTCCCTCACGACGACGCCCCCCAGCGCCCCGGATCGCGGCAGCGGCGTCACACCGTCCGGCCCGGCGATCTTCGCCAGGGCCGCCGTTACATCGTCTTGAGAGAGCATGGAATCGATCCGCTCAGCTGAGAGGAATTCTAAATCGGAATCGGCGGATCTAACGACCCCTCATCCTTGCCTTCGGCAAGGCACCTTCTCCCGCAAGGGGAAAATGGCGCTAATGCCGCAGCGCAGGGGCTTCCTTCTCCCCTTGCGGGAGAAGGTGGCCGCGCTGCCCAGCTTACGCCGGCAGCGTAAACTGGGCAGCGCGGCCGGATGAGGGGTCCTCAATGGAAGCTCAGAGCTTCAGCGGAACCTTCGGGGCGACATCACCGCTCGACTCCGGCGGTGTCTCCGAATCGTCCTCGTCCTCATCCTCGACCCGGCTGCGGCTCTTGCCCGCACGCTTCTTCCCGGCCTCGACGATATCGCGCTCGGGCCGCGGCATGACCGGCCCCTCGGGATAGACGAAATCGAGCGTCTTGACGCCGGCCTCGTCCGCCGTGACCACGATCCGCACGGTTCCGCCGTTCTTGAGCTTGCCGAACAGCACCTCGTCGGCCAGCGGCGTCTTGATCTTCTGCTGGATGACGCGGGCCATCGGGCGGGCGCCCATCGCCTCGTCATAGCCGTGCTCGACCAGCCACTTGCGGGCCTCGTCGGTCAGCTCGACGTTGACGTTGCGGTCGGCGAGCTGGGCTTCGAGCTGCAGGATGAACTTGTCGACCACCTTGGCGATGACCTCGGCCGGCAGATGGCTGAAGGTGACGATGGCGTCGAGCCGGTTCCTGAACTCCGGCGTGAACAGCTTGTTGATCGCCTCGAGGTCGTCGCCTTCGCGCCGGTTGCGGGTGAAGCCGAAGGCCGCGCGCGACATCTCGGCCGCGCCCGCATTGGTCGTCATGATCAAGATGACGTTGCGGAAGTCGATCTGCTTGCCGTTGTGGTCCGTCAGCTTGCCGTGATCCATGACCTGCAGCAGGATGTTGAACAGGTCCGGATGGGCCTTTTCGATCTCGTCGAGCAGCAGCACGCTGTGCGGATGCTGGTCGATCGAATCGGTGAGCAGGCCGCCCTGGTCGAAGCCGACGTAGCCCGGAGGCGCGCCGATCAGCCGGCTGACGGTGTGCCGCTCCATATATTCGGACATGTCGAAGCGGATCAGCTCGACGCCGAGGCTGACGGCGAGCTGCTTGGCGACCTCGGTCTTGCCGACGCCGGTCGGCCCGGAGAACAGGTAGGAGCCGATCGGCTTCTCGCCGTCGCGCAGGCCGGCGCGGGCCAGCTTGATCGCCGAGGTGAGAGCGTCGATGGCCTTGCTCTGTCCATAGACGACGCGCTTCAGCGTCTCGTCGAGATGCGCCAGCACCTCGGCATCGTCCTTCGACACGGTCTTCGGCGGGATGCGGGCCATGGTCGCGATGGTGGCCTCGATCTCTTTGATGCCGATCGTCTTCTTGCGACGCGGCTCGGGCAGCAGCATCTGCGAGGCGCCGGTCTCGTCGATGACGTCGATCGCCTTGTCCGGCAGCTTGCGGTCATTGATGTATTTGGCCGACAGTTCCACCGCCGCCTTCACGGCCTCCGAGGTGTAGCGGACCTTGTGGAACTCCTCGAAATAGGGCTTGAGCCCCTTCATGATCTCGACCGCATCGGGGATCGACGGTTCGTTGACGTCGATTTTCTGGAAGCGCCGGACCAAGGCCCGGTCCTTCTCGAAATACTGGCGGTATTCCTTATAGGTGGTCGAGCCGATGCAGCGCAGCGTGCCCTGCGCCAAGGCCGGCTTCAATAGGTTCGAGGCATCCATGGCGCCGCCGGAGGTCGCGCCCGCGCCGATCACGGTGTGGATCTCGTCGATGAACAGGATCGCGTTCTTGTGGTTCTCGATCTCCTTCATCACCTGCTTCAGCCGCTCCTCGAAATCGCCGCGGTAGCGGGTGCCGGCGAGCAGCGTACCCATGTCGAGGGCGAAGACTGTGGCATCGGCCAGGACTTCGGGCACATCGCTCTTGGTGATCTTGCGGGCCAGCCCCTCGGCGATGGCGGTCTTGCCGACGCCCGGATCGCCGACCAGCAGCGGATTGTTCTTCTGCCGCCGGCACAGGACCTGGATGGTGCGCTGCACCTCGGTCTCTCGCCCGATCAGCGGATCGATGCGTCCGTCCTTCGCCTTCTTGTTGAGGTTGACGCAATACGCCTCCAAAGCGCCGTCCTTTTTCTTGGACTCGCCGGCCTCCTTGGCGTCCTTGGCGTCCCGGGCCTCGTCGTCGTCGTTGCCGCGCGGCGCCTTCGATCCGTCGGACAGTCCCGGGCGCTTGGCGATGCCGTGGGAGATGTAGTTGACGGCATCATAGCGCGTCATGTCCTGCTCTTGCAGGAAATATGCCGCGTGGCTCTCGCGCTCGGCGAAGATGGCGACGAGCACGTTGGCGCCGGTCACTTCCTCGCGCCCGGAGGACTGGACGTGGATATGGGCGCGCTGGATGACGCGCTGGAAGCCCGCCGTCGGCTTGGCGTCGTCACGCCCGTCGGACACGAGGTTCTCGAGCTCATGCTCGATGTAGTCGACGATCTGCTTCTTGAGGACGTCGACGTCGACCGAACAGGCCCGCATCACGGCGGCCGCGTCGGAATCGTCGGTCAGGGACAGCAGCAGGTGCTCAAGCGTCGCATATTCGTGATGGCGGTCGTTGGCCAGCGCCAAGGCCCGATGCAGAGATTGTTCGAGGGAGCGGGAAAATGCTGGCATAGCGGCGGCAGCCTTTCACTTCTTTTCCATGATGCACTGCAAGGGATGTTGATGCTTGCGGGCAAAGTCCATGACCTGCGTCACTTTGGTCTCCGCCACTTCGTAGGTGAAGACGCCGCATTCACCAACTCCATGGTGGTGGACGTGCAGCATGATACGGGTGGCGTCGTCCGGTCCCTTGTTGAAATATTTGCGCAGCACGACGACGACGAACTCCATCGGCGTGTAATCGTCGTTGAGCAGCAGCACCCGGTACATGCTCGGACGCTTCGTCTGCGTCTTGGGCCGGGTGATGACGGCCGTGCCGGTGCCATCGCCTGTCTTGCGCGGCTCCCTCTGGCCGGTCGTTCCGGCGCCCCGAGGATCTGCGCCGCACCGGACGAAAGCTTGGTCGAACGCATTGGCAGTCACGGCAAGCTCTTCCTCATGCAGCCGGGGACCGACGTGATGGGTTCGGATCCCCATCGTCAATGTACGACCGCCGCTGCGGCTTCGCCAGGGGATGGACGATCGCATGTGTCATAGTTTGCATGGATCGTGGCGCAACCAAGGCTCCCTCGCGGTGCGACCCGCCTGCTCCGAGCGGCTGCTCGCGAGGCTTCCAATGCCCTGGCGCAATGGCAAAAAAAAAGTCCGGCGAGAGCCGGACTTTCGATCAGGATGGAAACGGCGATCGGGCCGCTCCGCCGAAACAGGTCACTGCGTGACCAGGGCCTTGTTCTGTTCGGCAAGGCCCTCGAAGGGCTTATAGGACTCGCGGGCCAGCGAGGCGAAGAGCTCGCCGAAGCGCTTGGCGCCGGCCATATAGGCCTCGTAGGAGCTCTTGGCGAATTCGGTCTGCACCTGGATGACGCCGTCGAGCGTCTTGACGCCGACCAGCTTGCCGAAAGCCGCCGAGCTCTCCTCCATCGACTTCTTCGAGAATTCGGAGGCTTCCTGGACGATCTGCTGAAGGCCGCGCGACATCACGGCCGCCGACTGGGTGGTCGCCTCGATCTGCGAGCGACTCATCTGCTGCAGGTCTTCAACAGTCTTGAACATGTCAATTCCTCGAAAATGATTGATCCCGACGGCACGGCTAAGCGCGCGCCCAAGGCTGAAGTAATTGCAACGCACCATTGAGTCAATGTATTTTTGTGCACCGCACAAAAATCCGACAAATTCCGAATGACCCAGGGCAGACCCCGTTAACGGCGTTGTAACCGCGATCCCCTAGCGTTCTTTCCCGTGCCCTGTGGGCCACGTGCAGCGTTGCTTCGGCTTCGGCCGGTGGCGTCGTGACGAGGACTGGTCATGGTAATGCGTAACGTCAAAGTGTTGAGTCTGGGACGTTTCGTATCCTGCGCGGCCTTGTCCTTGCTGGTCGTGGGTTCTACTTCCGGGCCCGTCCAGGCCCGCTGGCATCACCATCATCGCCGCGCTCATGTCGTCGCCCGCTACCACCGCGCCACGCCGGCCACCCATGCGGCCCGCATCAATATCGGTAGCTACGTCGGCACCAACTATGCCGCCATGGTGGTCGACGCCAACACCGGCCGGACGCTTTACGCGGTCAACGAAGATGCGCCGCGCCACCCGGCCTCGCTGACCAAGGTGATGACGCTCTACCTGCTGTTCGAGGAACTGGAGAACGGCCGACTGAGGCTCGACTCGCCGCTCACGGTCTCGGCCCATGCGGCAGCGCAAGCGCCGACCAAGCTCGGCCTGCGGCCGGGCTCCGTCATCACGGTCGAGAATGCCATCAAGGCGATCGTGACCAAATCCGCCAACGACATGGCGGTCACGGTGGCGGAGAACATCGCCGGCAGCGAGCCGAGCTTCGCCGAGGCCATGACCGCCAAGGCGCGCCAGCTCGGCATGACCCATACGTTCTACCACAATGCGTCCGGCCTGCCGGACATGCGCCAGATCACGACGGCGCGCGACCTAACCATCCTCGGTCGCGACATCCGTGAGCGCTTCCCGCGCTACTACCACTATTTCTCGACACCGAGCTTCACCTATGCCGGTTCGACCATGGTCAACCACAACCACCTGCTCGGCCGGATTGACGGGATGGACGGCATCAAGACCGGCTATACAGGCGCCTCGGGGTTCAATCTCCTGACCTCGGTCAACCGCGACGGACGCCACGTCGTCTCGGTCGTGCTCGGCGGGCGCACGGCCGCGGGCCGCGACCGGGTGATGGTCTCCCTGCTCGAGACGCATTTCGAGGAAGCTTCGCCGACACCTTCAACGCGCGTGGCCGAGGAGAGCCCCGTCGAGGCGCCTGCCGCTCCGCCTCGCGCCGACGCCGAAATGCCGGTCGACCGGCAGCCGCCGCGCCGCCCGCCTCCGAGCGTCGTGGCGGACGAGGGCGATGCCCCGGCGGCGACAGCGACCCGGGTGAGTTTCGCGTCATCGGATGAGAGTGCCCGGCGGCCAATCGAACGGCAACCTCCGCGCGGACCCAGCTTGATCGCCCCCGAACTAGCGCTTCCGGCGCCGATGTTTGCCGAAAGAAGGCCGGAGCCGCAAAGGCCGCTCCCGCCTCCCCGCGCCGCGAGGCTGGCGGAGGTCCCCGCACCGCAGGCTACGATCGCCAGGCAAGTGCCGAAGCCGGCAAGGGTTGCCCTTGCAAAAGCCGACGAGAGGATCAGGCCGGCCTTCATCGCCGGAGCACCCAGAGCCATCGACCCGTCGAGGCTCCCGGGGCCGCTCGCCGCCGAGCGCCGCCGCCTGGTGCTCGACGGCTCGACCAACCGCCATTCGGCCTTCAGCGCGACGAATCAGGGCGCGGTCGCCACCGCGACGCCTTCGGCACTCCATTGGGTGACCGGCGCGCAGCCGGTGCGGCTCGGCCCGAGTGCGCCGGGCGGCAGGAGTCTTCCCGGCAAGGAGCGGGCCGATCCCGCCCCGACGGGATCCATCGGTGACACGGCGAAACCCGAGACCAAGCCTGAGGCCCCGGCCGTCGCCATTCCGAAAGGCGGCTGGGTGATCCAGATCGGCGCCACCGACGACGCCGCCAAGGCCGCCGATCTCTTGAGCCGCGCCCAGGCGGAGGGCCGCGGCGCGCTGGCCTCGGCGCGCCCCTTCACCGAGGAGGTGCAGAAGGGCGGCGCGACGCTCTACCGGGCGCGCTTCGCCGGGCTCGACCCGGCCGAGGCGGAAGCCGCCTGCAAGACCCTCAAACGCTCGGGGTTCGCATGTTTCGCGACCCGTGACTGAGCCCTCCGGCCGGCGCCCGCGCCGTCCGCTCGAACCGCAAATCCATCGTCAACTTTCACGCGTTCTGGATCTCACGGATGTCGGCGCATCAGGACATCTTTGGCTTCATTCATCCGGGCAGCCATGTCGGTCGATCCGCCGTGGTCAGGGTGAAACTTCTTCATCAGCGTGCGGTGAGCCCGGGCGATCTCCTCCCGGCTCGCGCCCTGAGGGAGACCAAGAAGCTCGTAGGCCTCATTCTCCGACATGCCGGTGGCGTGGCCGCCCCAGGCGCGCGTGCCATCGGCGCGCCGCGTGTCTCCCTGGCTCTGGTCTGCCTCACGCCAGCCGGGAAACCGGCGGTCGAAATAAGCCTCTAGCAGCCGCGCCCCTTCCGGATCCTCCGTCAGGCACAGCCCGTGCAGCGCGCTCAGCTGGGACTGGCCGAGATCCCCGAGGCCGCATCCGGCCAGGGCTCCGCCAAGGACGTCGCCGCGCATCACGCCGGACCCATGATCGAGCTCCATCTCGATCAGTCGTGAGCGCACCCGCGACACTCGCCGCGACGCGCGGCGGGGCCGTCCTCCGCGAAAGATCGAACCCCAGTCGGGCGCCTGCCGTCCGCTGGTCAGCCAGAAACCGACCCCGGCCAGCCCGATGGCGAGATCGATCTGCCCACGCACGAGAAGGAAAAGCGCGAGCAACAGCGCCACGAAGCCGCCGCCTCGCTTCATGCGCCGCGCCATCGCGGTCGGGCTGGCGCGCAGGAATTCGCGCAGCATGGTCGAGCCAAGCCACAGCAAGAGGAGACCGGCGATGATAAAGGCCATGGATGCGCTATTCTGCCGTCAACGGAGCTGCGACAGCAGGCCCTGGACCACTCCGGCCTCGCCGCCTCCGAGACGGGTTTCGAGGCCCGATCGTCCTCCGGCCGCGTAGGCCGCCGCAGCCGCCAGCAACCCGGCAAGGCGATCCGGCGCCGAGGCGTCGAAGGCCGCGTAGGCGCCGCCCGTCAGCCGGGCGATCTCGCCGAAGGCGCGCGCCGCCGCAGGGTCGTGGCCCTCGTGGAACATGAAGGCCTTGACGCCGAGCAGCGCCAGTTCGCCGGCGAGCGCGCAGAGCGGATCGACGCGCTCCTCGATCGCATCGCCGACATAGACCAGCACCCCGACGCGGGCGCGCCGTGCCTCGTCGCGGACATGCCGCAGCACGCGGCCGATCTGCGTGTTGCCGCCCTCGACCGAAATCCGGCTCATGAACCGCGCGAGCCCGGCACCAGCCGAGACGAAGGGCGAAGCGCGGCATTCGTGCAGCCCGCGGAAGTAGACGAGTTGGACGTCGAGGCCGCCGAGGGCGGCGGCCGTGTCGAACATGCGCCCCTGCACCGACAGGGCGAGGTCCCAGGTCGGCTGGCGGCTCATCGTCGCGTCGAGCGCGAAGACCAGCCGGCCCCGCGACGAGGCGACCTCCACCGGACGCTCCGCGTCGCGCGATCGCCGTAGAAAGGCGTCGACCTCGGCGTTGCGGCCCGAGGCTGGGTCGAGCGAGCGTCGATCGTCTGGCATGGGCACGGCAACACCTCGACCGCGGAAGTTTCGATCCGATAGATCGGGTGTGGCGGGCGCGACGGCAAGGCATAGCATCATATGGCCCGGCGTCCGTCGCGCCGATCAAATCAGGCCGAGGTCGCGCAATTCGCGGCGCAGCGGCTCCGGCATCGCCCGGACATCCGGCAGGACGGCGCCGAAATCGGGGGGCACCTCCTTGTCGACGAAGTAACGCCAGCCCTGAAAGGGCCTGCGGGGACGCGGATCGACCTCGACGAGGGTGGGATCGAGCACAAGATCGCACCGCCCGATGCCGCCGGCATCGGTGAAGCTGCGGATATCGACGAGCGTCTGGCGGACCGCGATCTGCCCCTTGATCACCCAATAGAGCGAGCCGCCGTCGAGCAATTCGTCGCGACGCTTGGGGACCATGCGCGTCGTGTGCTTGTGCTCGACCGGCTGGCCCAGACGGCGCGTCTCGGCGAGGCGCCCCGCGATCCAGTCTTCGAGATCGCCGACCGAATCGGCGCCCACACAGAGTTTCACGAGATGCAGCGGCATGACCCTATCTGCCGCAGGCCGCCGCGGGCCGCAAGCTCGGAACAGGCCGCGGCCGCCGCCATCAACCGCCGCGACCAATGCGCGTCAAACGGAGTCGTAGTCCGGGTTCGACCAGGGCTCGGCCTCGGCTCCGGAGATCCAGTCCCGCCAGGCGGGCAGCGCCATGACGGCGTCCATATAGGCCCGGGTTTCGGGCCTGACCGCGATTTCATAAGTGTGAAAGCGGTTGACGACGGGCGCGAACATGGCGTCGGCCGCGCAGAAATCGCCGAACAGGAAGGGTCCGCCGATGCCGAAACGCTGCCGCGTCTCGGCCCAGGCCGCCTCGATCCGGTCGACGTCGGCCCGCACCTCGGGTGGGATGGTGATCGCCCGCGGCGGGCGAATGAATTGCGTTGGGCAGGTCTGCCGCAGCTTGACGAAACCGGCATGCATCTCCGAACTCAGCGCGCGCGCCACCGCCCGGGCCTTGCGCTCCTCGGGCCAGATCGGCTTGTCCGGAAAGCTTTCGGCGACGAACTCGCAGATGGCGAGCGTTTCCCACACGACGAGATCGTCGGCGAGGAGAACCGGCACCTTGCCGGTGGGTCCATGTCGGAGCATCTCCTGGTGCGTCGTTGGACGATACATCGGGATCACGGTCTCCTCGAAGGGGATGCCGAAGTGCCTGAGCAGGATCCAGGGCCGCAGCGACCAGGACGAATAGGCCTTGTTGCCGATGACGAGATGCAGCTTCATCGCGGAACGCTCCTTGCCGATGCGGCCGCTCATCAGATCCGTGCCCGGCCGGGCGGACAAGCGCATTTTCGTCATGGGACCGATCGCTCCGACCGATCGGTCGCCGCCGTCACGGACGCGGGAAGACCTCGGCGATCTTGCCGCTCAGCCGATAGGCCAGCAGCCCGATCCATTCCCGCGCCCCGACGTCGAAGCGCTCAAGGCCGGCCGCGACGTCGCGGCTCGGCTCGAGGTCGCGCCAGGTTCCGGTCGTGCGATAATCGACCGGATAGGGAATGATCGGAAAGCCCGCGGCACGAAACAGGCCCACGGCGCGCGGCATGTGATAGGCCGAGGTGACGAGAAGGTAGCGATCGCCCGGCTGCGGCTCCAGCAGATCACGGCTGAACTGCGCGTTCTCGTAGGTATTGCGCGACCTGTCCTCGATGAGGATCTGCCCGGGCGGCACACCGAGGTCGATCCAGAGTTGCCGGGCATCGGCGGCCTCGCTGCCGATGTGGCTCACGAGCGCGTTCGAGCCCCCGGTATAGAGCAGTTTGGCGCCCGGATAGCGCCGCGCCAGGGCGGCTCCGGCGGTCATGCGGGTCGCCGCATCGGTGATGGCGACCTGTCCGCGCGCCTTGCCGATGACCTGGTCGATGGCGCCGCCGAGCACGACGATGCCGGTCGGCTGAAGATCGCCGAGCGCCGGCTGCGGGAAGCGGTCTTCCAGCATCCGCAAAAGCACCGAGCCGGTCGGCAGGACGCCGCAGAGGAAGAGCGCCACGCCGCCGAGCAGAACCAGTTTCCGACCCCAACGCAGCGCGCCGAACACCAGGAGCACCGCGCCGCCCCAGACGACCAGGGCGATCACGTTGCCGGGGGCCGTCAGCAGCCACAGGACCTTGGAAAGGACGAAGAACACGCGCGATCCTATATTGCGGACCTCGTGATAGGATGGCGACGTTCAGCCGGAGTTAAGATCGCGGAGCCTGAATGTTGCCGCCGCAGCGATCCCGTCGGACAAGCACCGTCTTTGGCTCTTCGATCGGCGTCGTGCTGGTCGTCGTCGGCATAGCCTGCACAGCCGTGCATGCCCAGGCGCCCACGCCTCGGGCCACAGAACTCCCGCGCCCGCTGTCGGGCAGCGAGGCCTGGGCGGCGATGCTCGGCAATACCATCGCCGGCACGACGCCCGACGGCGACTTTACGGAATTCTTCAACGCCGACGGCAGCTTCGTCCATGTCGACCGAGACGGCCGCGCCGCCGGGCATTGGAGCCTCAAGGAGCAGCGCGTCTGCTTCTCCTATCCCGACGAAGACGAGGTCGAATGCCGCCGGCCGGAGCTCGAGGGGCGGCACGGCGCCTTCATGGATACCGACGGCACGCGCTATGCGTTCGAGCTCCTGCCGGGCAATCCGAAGGGGCTCTGAGGCGATTTGCGTGAGCTCACAGCGGCAGGGCCGTGCCGCCGAGGAAGCTGGCCCACTGGTCGGACGAGCCGAAGAAGGCGTTGCGGTCGACCTTGTTGCCGATGCCGGCGACATGGCCGTCGGACTGGTATTGCCAGAAGTGCCATCGCCGCCCGGCATATTTGACCGACGGATTATATTTCGTGCTGCGCACCCAGATCGGGTAGTCGTCGAGCGCGCCGCCGGCCAGGATGCCGGCATAGAAGTCGACCGTCGAATAGATAATCGGCTTCTTGCCGTAATGGCGCTCCATCTCCTCGAGCATGGCGCGCATCTCGGTGATCGTCGGTGCGCGATAGAGCGTGCGCCGGCAGGTCGGCGACGTGGGGGTAAGCTCCACGTCGAGCACCGGTGGAAGAGCATCCTCCTCGACCGGCACGTTCTGCTCCATCCAGGCCATCTGATCCTGCCACGGCCTGCACCAATAGACGAAGTGGTAGGCGCCGCGCGGCACGCCGGCTGCCTTCGCAGCCGCCCAATTCTCGGCAAACTTGCTGTCGAGACGGTTGCCGCCTTCGGTGGACTTGATCCAGGCGAACTGCACGCCCGAACTCGCCACGCGGTCCCAATCGATATTGCCCTGGTATTTGGAGACGTCGATCCCGCGGACGACGAAATTCGTCGGCAGCGGCCCTCCGAAGTCGGTGGTCAAGGCGGGTTCCGTCGCGCAACCCGAAAGCGCCAGGGCCATGCCGCACGCCAGGAGGAAAGCCGTTAGAATGCGAGCGGATTTCATAAGCGATCAGCGACCTCGTTGCCTGTCCGGCGATGCTTATCTCCGACCTCGTAACGGCTCGTTAAAGCATGGGCAAGCCTCCTGCTTCATCCTGACCACGGACGGCCTGGCCCGGGTGAAGCGCGGCGACGCTGCATGGGACGACAGCGGATTCTTCGAAGCTTCGGGCAGGACGCCGGTCGGCATTTCCACACCTTGCCGGTGAATGCCGGCACCGCAGGCAAAAAGTAACTAAAATCAGACAATCATCTGAATGAATGGTGCGGCCAAGAGGACTCGAACCTCCACCGGTCTCCCGACTAGCACCTCAAGCTAGCGCGTCTACCAATTCCGCCATGGCCGCGGGGCACCGAACCTGCCGGTCCAGCGCGGGGTGCTGACTAACAAATCGCTTCGGACGTGGCAAGGCCGCCCGCAACAGCTTTCGGGACGTTATGGCTTGTGAGCGGGATGGAGAGCCTGCTAGGCAAGCCGATGACTTCGGATCGAGACCGGCCGAACACCCGTCCGGACCTGCGCGGCGACACCCGCGGGTTCATGCCGCAGAGCGGCAGCCCACCGGTCGAATGGATCGTAAGCGACGGCCTCGTGCCCTATGGCGTCGCGGTCGCCGCTATGGAGGACCATGTGGCGCGGATCCTCGCCGAGGGCGCGCCCGAACGCGTCTGGCTGCTGGAACATCCGCCGCTCTATACGGCCGGGACCTCCGCCCGCGCAGGCGATCTCGTCGAGGCCCGGTTCCCGGTCCATCAGACCGGCCGCGGCGGCCAGTACACCTATCATGGGCCCGGGCAGCGCGTCGCCTATCTGATGCTCGACCTGCAGCGGCGGCGGCCGGACGTGCGCGCCTTCGTCGGCGCCATCGAGGGCTGGACGATCGCCACGCTCGATCGTTTCAACATTGCTGCAGAGCGCCGGCCCGACCGCGTCGGCGTCTGGGTCCGCCGGCCCGACAAAACTCCCGGCCTCGACGGCACGCCGGCGGAGGACAAGATCGCCGCCATCGGCATCAGGCTGCGGCGGTGGGTCAGCTTTCACGGCATGGCGCTCAACGTCGATCCCGACCTCGACCATTTCGGCGGCATCGTGCCATGCGGCATCGCGGCAAGCCACTTCGGCGTGACGAGCCTTGCCGACCTCGGCCAGCTCATGGCCTTGCCGGAGGTCGACGTCGTGCTGTGCGGCGAATTCGAGCGGCTGTTCGGCCCGACCAGGCGGGCCCCGGCCGAGCTGATGAGCACCGGCGCTGCGGCTTATAGGCCAAGACCGGAACATTCCGCATCCGTGCCCGTTGCTGGCACAGATACGGAGACAGGGCCATGAACGACACGCCGACCAGACTCGACAAGACGGACGCCCGCCAGGGCCGGGCCGGCGTCGGCGTCCGCTACGTGCTGATCGGCGGTCTGGTCCTCGTCATCGTCGCCCTCGGCCTGATCTTCATCATCGTCCGATAGACGGTCGGGGGACTCTCAGACGGCACAGGATGCGGCAACCCCGGCCGAGGCGGCAGGGGCTACAAGACCCGGCCAACCGGCGACCGCGCGCGAGCGCACCGCGGCAGGGAACCAGCGGGGAACACGGTGGGCCTGATCGAGGATATTGACCAGCACCGCGAAACTCGACGTCGTCCTGGCCGCATCGACCTTTGCCAGCAGCCAGTGCGCATCCGCCTCCTCGAGCAGGCCCGTCGGGCGCTGGCCCCAGACGACGAAATCGGTCACAGCCTCGACGAAGAACTCTGCCCAAGCCTCGCCCTGCGGCTTGGCGACGGCGTCTATTGCGAAGAGATCCCCGATCTCGATCCGGCTCGGCGCGTGCTGTGCGAAGACCTCTCGCCGCAGCGCCACCACGTCGGTCTCGGTCACGGTGCCCCTTTCGAGCAGGTTTAACAGCATCGGGCGCCCTTGCTCGAGCTTTCCGCTCCGATGCTCTTTGATCTTTTTCATGACTTCGCCCTTCCTGTTGAAATCGACAGTGCTCTCCTGGGCTTGCCGAAATCTAAACAGGCGGACGAGTAAATTTCTCAAGGTTAAACCCCAGAGAACTTATAGGCTTTCTGCTTTATTGACGCGTCGACGATTCATTTTCGGTTCATTATGGCCGGCAGCACGGAAAACATCATTGCCGATTACTTACGGGCTGGCATGTCCGGCAGCGTCGACCCGCTTCTGGAACGGCTCCGCGTGATCGACTCGCGTGTCGTCCCTTCATCCGTTGCCGCGAAGGTGGATGGGGAAGGCGGAGCCTTCAAGGGGCGAGCCGAGACCGACCATATGGTGTCCGCGGGGAACGACACTCGACCGTCAGATCAGGCGCGCCAGGTCGGCTGCGGTGCGCATCTCGAGCCAGCGATTGCGGCGCCGTTCGAGGGCCTCGGCGTCCCGGCCCCAGAAACGCTCCTGGGAGGTTTCGTCGACATGAGCTGACGCCCAGGCGGCCTGGGGAGTCAGCCGGCCGCGCAGCACGGCCAGCGCCAGCAGCGCCGAACCGGTCAGCGTCGTCATGACGTTGAGCGCGGTCAGCCTGAACGGCGCGCCGGGGCCCTCGCCCACCGCTTCGGCAAAAGCCTGGCGTAGGATCGAGAGTGTCGCGGCGGGCTGGGCCAGAGGCACGACGCCCTCGCCCAGGACGAAGCGCGCGCCATACTCGTCCCGGCACCAGTCGAGGACCGGATCCCAGGCCTCGGCCTGTTCGGCGACAAGCGGCTCGGGCTCAGCGGCCCGGTAGAACAATAGGTCCGATCCGGCATAATTGACGACTTCGTCGAGGACGGCCGCGGCATTGCCGGCGACGCCGTCGATCGCGGCATTGACGATCCGGGTCAGCGGCATTTTCCCGGGCTCGATCGTCTCGCCGAGGTCGTTCCATTCTGTTGCCAGAGCCTCGGCGGCCGCCTGCGTCGGCAGTGCGAGGTCACGCCGCGCCGGCGTTTTGGCCGGCCGGCCGTCGAGGAGCAGAACAAAGGCGCCGTCTTTCGGTCCCGCCGCCGCCGTCTTGAAGAACCGTTTCGGCCGGGGCGAGGCCGGCTTGTCGTTCATTCGCCGAGCCTCATGTCTCGGGTGCTTCTTCTATCGGATCGAACTGCCGGATATCGAAGCCGAACAGGTCCCAGCTCTTCCGCATGTGGGCGGGAAGCGGCGCCGTGACGTCGAGCGTGCCGCCGCGCGGATGCGGCAGGATCAGCCGCCGGGCTAGTAGATGGAGCTTCGACTCGACCTCGGCCGGGATGGCGCGCAACGGGTCGGGCTTGGGCGCGCCGGGTTTCGCCGCGGCGCCATATTTCGGGTCGCCGACGATCGGGTGACCGATCGCCTCGGCATGGGCGCGGAGCTGGTGCGTGCGCCCGGTGATCGGCTTCATCGACAGCCAGGCGAGGCGCGGCAGGATGCGGTCGACCGTGGCATAGAGCGTGACGGAATGCTGGGCATTCTCCTCGCCGTGCTTCGCGACCCGCATGCGCTCGGCCGCGGCGCGATCCCCCGTGGCGGGGCCGCGCTTGTCGCCCATGGCCTCGCCCTTGGCGAGGAAAAGCGAGATCCGCCCCTGCGCGGGGCGCGGGACGCCCTCAACCAGCGCCCAATAGATCTTGCGAGCTTGGCGCGAGCGGAAGATCTCGCCGAGCTCGGCGGCAACCTTGCGGTTGCGGGCCACGAGCAGCACCCCCGAGGTGTCGCGGTCGAGGCGATGCACAAGGAGGGGCCGGTGCCCTTGCGCATCGGCGAACGCTTCCAGCATGCCGTCGATATGAACCTTGGTGCCGGAGCCGCCCTGCACGGCGAGGCCATAGGGCTTGTCGAGCACCATGAGATCGCGGTCCTCGTGGAGGATCATTGACTCGATGGCGCGCCGCGCGGTGTCCGAAGGCGTCGCACGCTGCACCGCGGGCGCCGCCACATCCTCCGCCCGCAACGGCGGGATCCGGACCTGCTGGCCCGAGGCGACGCGCGTCGAGGTCTTGGCGCGGGCGCCGTCGATACGCACCTGGCCGGTGCGCACGATCTTGGCGAGATGGGCCAGGGTGACGCTCGGACGGCGGCGCCTGAACCAGCGGTCGAGCCGCATGCCGTCTTCATCATCGGCGACGGTGGCGATTTCGACAGTCATATCGGGCTCGGGGAATTCATGGGCCGGGCCGCCGGACGCGGCGCCGCATCGCCCTCCGGTTATCGACAGTCCGGCGGAGAGATCAACCCCCGGGCTTGCCGCCCGCAGCGGTCGTGGCGGGAGGCTTCTCGTCGGGCAGGCCGCTCTCGATCTTCTTGACGATGTTCGGCAGATCCTCGGGATCCGGGTTCAGGTCGCGCGCGTGGTTCCATTGGAACTTGGCCTCGAGCTTGCGCCCGATGCGCCAATAGGCGTCGCCGAGATGGTCGTTGATCGTGGCGTCGGCGGGCTTGAGCTCGAGAGCGCGTTCGAGGTCCTTCACCGCCTCCTCGTAATCGCCGAGCTTGTAATGGGCCCAGCCGAGGCTGTCGACCACATAGCCATCCTCCGGCCGCAGCGCCACAGCCTGGCGTAGCATCTTGAAGGCCTCGTCGAGATGCTCCCCGCGATCGACCCAGGAATAGCCGAGATAGTTCAGCACCAGCGGCTGGTCGGGGTAGAGGTCGAGGGCATGCTTGAAGTCGCCCTCGGCCAAGGGCCATTGCTTGTCGCGCTCGTAAGCGATGCCGCGGAAATAGTAGAGGCCCCAGACCCGCTTGTCGTCGGCCGGCAGCGTGGCGATGGCGTCCGTATAGGTCTTGATCGCTTCGGCATAGTGCTTCTGCTCGCGCTGGATATTGCCGAGCGTGGTGAGCGCTTCCGTATCCTTCGGATGTTGCGCCACCAGCTTGTCGAGAAAGGTGATGGCCTCGTCTGACCTGCCGAGCAGATCGAGCGTCAGGCCGGTCTGGATGTCGGCATTGTCGCGCAGCGGGCTGCCTGCGGGCACCCGGGCGTAGACGTCGATCGCCTCCTGGTTCTGCTTGAGGCGGGCATAGATGTCGGCGAGCGTCACCACGGTCAGGCTGTTCTGCGGCGCCAGATAAAGCGATAGCCGCAGATAGATCATCGCGGCGAGTTCGTCGCCCTGGCGTCCGCCGGCGGCGCCGAGCCCGTAGAGCACCTCGGCCGCGCCCTCCTGGGCGCTCTTCACCAGGGGCGGGAGGGTCTTGCCGGCCTTGAGGTCGGCTAGGGTCGCATCGATGATCGGATGGTGCGGCAGCACGTCCTGGAAGGCCGTCAGCGCCCGCTCGGCCTCGGCGGTCGCGCCATGGCGCGCCTCGAAGCGCGCATAGGCGTCGACGAGGCGCAGTATCGTCTTGTCGGCGCCATAGGCGGCCTTGTAGCGCTTGGTGGCCTCGGGCAGATCGTTGGCGAGATCGGCGATCAGCGCCGCATGATAGTCGCGGAAGACGCCGAAGCCGCCATCCTTCAGCCCGTCGATCGCCGCCAGGGCCTTCTTCTCCTCGCCCTGCCCCGCATAGGCCCATGCGGTGAGCAGCGTCGCGGTCACGTCGTGCTCCCGGCCGGCGCCGCCGCTTAAAAATTCCCGGCGGGCAGCAACCCAGTGGCTGCCATGCAACTGCCCGATGCCGAGCACCAGATGCGCGAGCCCGTTCTTCGGATCATGGGTCACGAGCTGGCGTGCCAGGTCGAGGCCCTGATCGACGTCGCCGTTGGAGAGCGAGGCTACGAAGGCCCGCTCGATCAGCTCAGGATTGTGCGGATCGGCCCGCAGGCTCTCCCGGAAGAAGGTCGAGGCGGCCGCCGTGTCACGATCCGCCCCCGCCACCAGCGCCGCCAGATAATTGCCGGCGAAACTGTCGCCGACTTCGAACGGCGCGGGCGCCGTCTCGCGCGCCGCAACGCCGGAGGCGGTGATCAAGGCAGCGAGGGCGACCGCCACAAAAAGGGGTTTGCGGGTCGTCGCGCCGCGGGCGGCAAGGACCTTGAAGGTAGTTTCGGGCACGTGGGCCATGATCCGTGTGGGGCGGGCACCGACGGCCCTTCGGCCACGGGCTCCGCGATGGAGTCTACGGTGTGGGGGGAACATGTCCTTTTTCCGTGTGGGCCGCAAGCCGGCCGGATCGCGCCGATGCCCACCGCCACTTGACGCTCGACGGCGGCCGAACATCTGCTGTTGACGGCAGAGGCGAGGGGAGGCGACAGCCATGGCGAGCTTCAAAGCGATACGCATCGACAAAGCGGCGGAGGGCCAGCGCGTCGGCATCGTCGATTTCGACGCGGCCGACCTGATGGACGGCGACGTCGACATCCGGGTCACGCATTCGACCGTGAACTACAAGGACGGCCTGGCGATCACCGGCAAGGCGCCCGTCGTGCGGCGCTTCCCGATGATCCCCGGCGTCGATCTCGCGGGGATCGTCGAGCACTCTTCCCACCCCGATTACAAGCCCGGCGACAAGGTCGTGCTGAACGGCTGGGGGGTCGGGGAAACGCATCTCGGCGCCTATGCGCAGCGGGCACGGGTCAAGGGCGACTGGCTGATCCCGCTCACGCACGGCATCTCGCCGGCCGAGGCCATGGCGATCGGCACGGCCGGCTACACGGCGGCGCTCAGCCTGCTGGCGCTCGAACGCCATGGCATCGAACCGTCACACGGCCCGGCCGTCGTGACCGGTGCGGCCGGCGGCGTCGGCTCGATATCGGTGGCGCTGCTGAGCCGGCTCGGCTGGCACGTCATCGCCTCGACGGGCAGGCCCGAGGAAAGTCCGTTCCTGAAGGACCTGGGCGCAGCCGAGATCCTGCCCCGCGACGAATTGTCCAAGCCGGGCAAGCCGCTCGGCCGGGAGCGCTGGGCGGCGGGCATCGATTCGGTCGGCTCGACGATCCTGGCGAACCTCCTGGCCCAGACGAAATCGGAAGGCGCCATCGCAGCCTGCGGCCTCGCAGCCGGCATGGACCTGCCGACCTCGGTCGCCCCCTTCATCCTCCGTGGCGTCGCGCTTCTCGGCATCAACAGCGTCTTCGTGCCACGCGACAAGCGGATCGCGGCCTGGGCGCGGCTTTCGCGCGACCTCGACCGCGACAAGCTCAAGGCGCTGACCCGCACCATCGGCTTCGACGAGATCATCCCCACGGCACAGGCCATCGTCGAGGGCAAGGTACGCGGCCGCGTCGTCGTCGAGATCGGGTAGTTCCGGCGCAGATCCTCCCCTGCCACGACGTGGCGCGGGAGGGGACCGTGCGGTGCCGGGCCTGCTCGGCCAGCATGGTGGAGGGGGCGGTCGCCGAACTCTCGATTGAAGGCACGACGGGCGCGCCCATCGCTGGCGATTGAAATCTTGCTTGGCCACCTCCACCGCCTCCGGCGGTCTCCCTCCCCCACAGCGCGAAGCGCTGTGGGGGAGGATCTGCGGGCCTCATGCCCGCGGCGTCGCGGCGCGGGAGAGGCGGTCGTTGATGGCTTCGCCCAAGCCTTCCGTCGGGATCGGAGCGACCGCGATGGCCGGCGCCGTGCCGTCGAGGCGGCGCAGAAAGCCGAAGAGATTGGCCGCCGCTTCGGTCAGGTCGTGTCGCGGTGAGAGATCGAGATAGGGGCCGGCCCCCTGCCCCGCGAGCGCGCCGCCGAAATCGAGCACCGCCTCGGTCGTGCCGGCAGCCCGCGCGCCGAGGCGCACGGCCGCCCCCGGCGCGTAATGCGAGGCCAGCATGCCGGGCGCCGTGACCGCATCCCCTGTCTCGGCATCGCGAAGACGGCGTCCCAGCACGGCCTCGATCGCCGCGCGCGCAACGCCGCCGGGCCGCAGCAGCACCGGCGTGCCGAGGCAGGACACGATGGCCGATTCGAGCCCGACCTCGGTCGGACCGCCGTCGAGGATCAGGTCAATCCGGCCATCGAGCTCGGCCAGGACAGCCTTGGCGTCGGTCGGACTGATCCGGCCGGACCGATTGGCGGACGGCGCGACCACCGGACCGTCGAACTCACGGAGCAGCAGCCGCGCGACGGGCTGGGACGGCACCCGCAGCGCGACGCTGTCGAGCCCGGCGCGCGCCAGATCGCAGACCGGCGCGTCGGGCCGCACGGGGACCACCAAGGTCAAGGGACCGGGCCAGAGCGCTTCGGCGAGACGCATCGCCGTGGAATCGAACAGGCCGATCGTCTCGGCCGCCGCGCGATCCGGCACGTGGGCGATCAGTGGGTTGAACCGCGGCCGGCCTTTGGCCGCGTAGAGGCACGCAACCGCCTCGCCCGATCTTGCGTCGGCACCGAGCCCGTAGACGGTCTCGGTCGGGAAGGCGACGAGACCGCCCCGCCGCAGCACCTCGGCGGCGCGCGACACCGCTGCCGCATCGGCCTTAAGCGTCACCGTCCGCGTCATCGGCGCATGAGGTCCTGGCTATGGCCGAGGAGGTCGACCGCCTGGCCAACCATGCGCTCGACGATCTCCGCCGCCGTCGGCAGATCGTCGATCAGACCGGCCGCTTCGCCGAAGAAGACGCCGGCCTCCTCGATGTCGCCGACCGCGAAGGCCTGGGCGTAGCGCGGCACCTCGGTTTCGGAGGCGGCGGTGAGCTCTGCATCCCGGCCTTCCCAGCGCCGCACCAGCGCATTGTCGCGTACCCGGACGGTGAAGCGCTCCGGCCAGGCCAGCCGCCGCAGCCGGTCGGGCACGTGCGTGCGCGTCGTGCCGTCGCCGTCGCTCGACAGGATCGCCGTGTGGTGGTTGGCATGGACCAGCGCCTCGCGGCTCGCCCAGAACCGCGTGCCGACCAGCACCCCGTCGGCCCCGAGCATTAGCGCCGCCGCAAGCCCGCGCCCATCGGCAATGCCACCGGCTGCCAGGAGCAGCGTGTCGGGGCTTTCGCGCCGCAGCAGATTGACCGCCTCCGGTACGATGGTCATGGTGCCGCGCGATTGGCCATGCCCCCCGGCCTCCGCGCCCTGCGCCACGACGATGGCGGCGCCCGCCCCTGTCGCGATGCGGACGTCGGCCATCGACTGGCACTGGCAGACGAGCGGCACGCCGGCCTCGGCGATCTCGCCTGCAAAGGGTTGAGGATCGCCGAAGGAGAGCATCAGGATTTTCGGCTTATGACGCAGCACCTGCGTCAGCAGCGCCGGCTTTTGCGCCAGCGACCAGGTTATGAAACCGCAGCCCACCGCCGTATTGCCGGCGGCCGTGAGCTGCGCATCGAGCCAGCCGGCGTCCCCGTAGCCCCCGCCGACCAGTCCCAAGCCGCCGGCCCGGGTCACGGCGGCGGCGAGCGCGCCGCCGCCGGCGAGCGCCATCGGGGCGGACAGGATCGGGTGATCGAGGCCGAACCGTTCGGTCAGCCGAGTCTTGAGACGGGTCACAGGTTCACGCTCCCGCGCCATGGAATGAGGACTTGGTCGAGGGTCGGCAGGCCGTGCTAGCCTGCGCCCATGACCTACGAAACGCCCGTTGCCGACATCCTCCATACCATGACCGATGTGGTCGGCGAGGCCGAAACCGTGCCGGCGGAGATCGCGGATGGCACGGTGGAAGCGATCATCGGCGAGGCGGGCCGATTCGCCGAGGCCGTCCTGCTGCCGCTTGACAGGGTGGGCGATCGCGAAGGCCTGAGTTTCGATGCCGGCGCCGTCACCACCGCACCCGGCTGGCGCGAGGCCTATCGGCGCTGGGTCGAGGCCGGGTGGAACGGGCTGAGCGCGCCGGAGGATTTCGGTGGGCAGGGGCTGAGCCAGCTCACTCATGCGGCCGTCCAGGAGATCTGGCACGGTACGAACCTCGCCTTCGCGCTCTGCCCGCTCCTGACGACCGGCGCCATCGAGGCGCTCGCCGCCCATGCCTCGCCCGAGTTGCAGCGGCTCTATGTGCCGAAGCTCGTCTCAGGGGAATGGTCGGGAACGATGAACCTGACCGAGCCGCAGGCCGGCTCCGACCTCGGCGTCTTGCGTTGCCGGGCCGAGCCGGCGCCGGACGGCAGCTACCGCATCACCGGCGAGAAGATCTTCATCTCATACGGCGAGCACGACCTGACCTCGAACATCGTCCACCTGGTGCTGGCGCGGCTGCCCGACGCGGCGCCCGGCTCGCGCGGCATTTCGCTATTCCTGGTGCCGAAATTCATGCTGCAGCCGGATGGCACGCCGGGCCCCCGCAACGCCGTCGCCTGCGCCGGGATCGAGCGCAAGCTGGGCATGCATGCGGCGCCGACCTGCACCATGGTCTACGACGGCGCGACCGGCTTCCTCGTCGGCGAGGCGGGGCGTGGCCTCAATGCCATGTTCACCATGATGAACCGGGCGCGGCTGGCAGTGGGACTCGAAGGCGTCGGCTCGGCCGAGCGGGCGACGCAGAGCGCGATCCGCTTCGCGCACGAGCGCCGCCAGGGCCGCGCACCGGGCGCGAAGGACGACGGGCCGAGCCCCATCATCGCCCATCCTGACGTAGCGCGAATGTGCATGACTATGAAGGCCATGACGGCGGCCGCCCGCGCGCTCTGCTATCTCACCGCCCGAGCTCTCGACGAGGCGGAAGACACCGGAGCCGGTGCCGTCGGCCAGAAGGTGGCGGCGGAGCGGGCGGCGCTGCTCACGCCCGTGGCCAAGGCCTTCGCGACCGACATCGCCAACGAGGTCGCCACGCTCAACATCCAGGTCCACGGCGGCATGGGCTTTATCGAGGACAGCGGCGCG
This sequence comes from Lichenihabitans sp., assembly GCA_965277115.1. Taxonomy (GTDB): domain Bacteria; phylum Pseudomonadota; class Alphaproteobacteria; order Rhizobiales; family Beijerinckiaceae; genus Lichenihabitans. The sequence goes on from CBDIBY010000011.1 coordinate 1,114,270, forward strand.
GCGCAGATCGCACGCGATATCCGCATCGCCGCCATCTACGAGGGCACCAACGGCATCCAGGCGATCGACCTCGTGATGCGCAAGATCGGCCTGGCCGGCGGCGAGGTCATGGATCGGGAGATGGCGGGGATGCGACGGGTCGCGGAGCGGCTCGCGGCCTCGAACGATCCCGCCTTCGGCCACAGCGCCGCGCGGCTCGGCGAGGCCATCGACGCGCTCGATCGCGCGACCGGTTTCCTGCGCGAGACGCTGGCCTCCGATCCGGCCCGCGCCCTCTCCGGTGCCACGCCCTACCTCCGGCTTTTCGGCCTGGCGCGCGGCGGCGCGGCGCTGGCACAAGGCGCACTGTCGGCGGGGAGCGACGAGCGGATCGCGATCCTGCGCTTCTTCGCCGAGCGGCTCCTGCCCGAGGCGCCCGGCCTCGCCGATACGGTTGTGACCGGCGCCGAGGATGTCGTCCGCTGGGCGTCGGTATTAAGCATCATGCGATAGCGGAGCTTGCCTTGACCGATCCCACGCCGCGTTGGCACTATCGCTTCGACAATTTTTCGCGGGCGCTGACGCTGTTGCGTCAGGCGGTCGATGAATCGACGGCACGGCAATTCTCGGCGTTGGAGCAAGAGGGACTGATCCAGCGATTCGAATATACTTGGGAACTCGCCTGGAAGGTTCTCAAGGACTATCTCGACGCGCAAGGCGTCGTGCTCGCCACCGTCACGCCGGCCGCCGTGATCAAGGCGGCCAACGCGGCGAGGATCATCGGCGACGGGGATATCTGGATGAGAGCGCTCGAAGCCCGCAACCGCCTATCCCACACCTATAGCCTCAAGACCTTCGAGCAAACGATTGCCGACATCCGCACGCACTACCTCGCAGCGCTCGAAACCCTTCAGCGCAGACTCCTCGGCGAATTTCCGGCGCGTGGTCCCCATGCCTGACGATGGCCTGAGCTCTCGCCAGCGAGCGATATTGCGCGATGTGCTGGCGCCCTTCGCGGAAAGGTTCGACCGGGCGGGCCTCTTCGGTTCGCGGGCGACCGGCAGGGCCGGCCCTCAATCGGATGTGGATCTTGTGATCTATGGAGCCGACGACCCTCGTCTCGTCGACCAGCTCTTCACCCTGTTCGACGAGAGCCTGTTGCCGATGACGGTCGACATCGTCGACTACGACCGCATCGACCATCCGCCGCTCAAGGGTCACATCGACGCGGTCGTGCGGATCCTGTTCGATCGCCGCGATCTGATCGTGCCGGCCAGGACCGCGTGATCCTCCCCCGGATCGCGGCACGCGCGGCCATCCACGGCCTCGCCGTGCGTGGCGCTTTCCACACCGATCCGCATGAGGAGATCCACGCCGACGCGGACGGCACTTTAGCCCGGACGATCGTGCTCCTCGGGTTCGAAGGGCGCAGCGGATGGCCGGTTTTCGCCGCCTCCGCCGAGATGCGGGATGGTCGCGCCGACCCCCTCGATTGCTGGTCGCGCCGCATCGTCGAAGGATTGGCGGCGGAAACCGGCGCCCGCGCCTTATTTCCCTTCGACGGGCCGCCCTGGCATCCGTTTCAGGCCTGGGCGCAGCGCGGCGGTGCGGCTGCCCCTTCGCCGATCGGCTTGCTCATCGATCCGATCTTCGGATTGTGGCACAGCTATAGGGGTGCGCTCGTGTTCGCCGAGCGGCTGGACCTGCCAGCGCAGCCGGGCTCGCTATCGCCCTGCACGCAATGCGATGCAAAGCCTTGCTTGACAGCCTGCCCGGTCGGGGCCTTCCGGCCGGACGGCTATGATGTCGCGGCATGCCGCGGGCATCTCGGATCGAGCGCTGGCAAGAGCTGCATGACCGGCGGCTGCCTGGCGCGGCGCGCCTGCCCGATCGGACCGGAGCATGCCTATGGGCGGGAGCAGACGGCGTTTCTGATGCGGGCTTTCCAAACGAGCGACGCAGTTTCTGTTTGATCACCTCGGCTGTCATCCCGGAAGCCGCGGCAAGCGGCTGTCCGGAACCCATGACCACGCGGCTACCAAGGTTTCTGCGACAGGGGCGGCGCCTGGCAACCCCGTGGTCATGGGTCCCGGATCTTCGCGCCTGCGGCGCTCGTCCGGGATGACGGAGATCGTTCTACGTCGGAACCCGCCTCAGGAGAGAAGCCGCCGCTTGCGGGCCGCGGCCTTGCGTCGGAACACGGCGACGATTTCGACATGGGCCGCATGGCGGAACTGGTCGACGGGGGTGACGCGCTCGATCGCATAGCCGCCGGCGACCAGCGTCGCCGCATCGCGGGCGAAGGTGCCGGGATCGCAGGACACCCCGACGACGCTCGGCACGCCGGACCGGGCGATATGGTTCGCCTGCGCATCGGCGCCGGCACGCGGTGGATCGAAGACGATAGCGTCGAAACCGGCGAGGTCTTCCGGCAGCAGCGGCCGGGCGACGAGATCGCGGACGGTCGCTGCGACCGCGCGCAATCCTGCGGCTGAACGGGCCGCACGATCGAGCGCCGCGATGGCGCGAGGCTCGCTGTCCCAGGCCGAAACGGCGGCCCGCCCGGCCAGGCGCAGCGCGAAGGTTCCGACGCCGCTGAAGAGATCCGCTACATGGCGCGCCGATCCCACGCCCTCCATCACGAGCGCCGCAAGGGCCGCCTCCCCGGCGGCCGTCGCCTGCAGGAAGGCGCCCGGTGGCAAGGTGATGACGGCCCGGCCCATGCGCAGCGTCGGAGCACGCGCCTCCACCAACACGTCGCCATGATTCGACAGGCGCGCCAGCCCGATCTCGCCGGCGGTTGCGATCAGCCTTTGCACCAGCGCCTCGTTGGCGCGTCCGAGGCCACGCAGGTCGAGGTCGAGGCCGGCATCGGTCGCGGTGACCAGAATGTCGAGCGGTTTGCTGGCTTCGGCGAGGTCGGCGGCGATGCGACGGGCGGCCGGCACGGACCCGGCGAGAGAGGGCGCCAGGACCGGGCAAACGTCGATGTCGACGATGCGGTGCGAGCGCGCTTCCATGAAACCGAGGTGTATGTCGCCGGGTCGCGCGCCAAACCGCGCATGGAACGTAACCCGCCGGCGCCCTTCCCCGTGGGCATCGACGAGGTCCGCGACCTCCGCCTCGAGGCCGGCGTGCCGCAGCGCCGCGAGGACGATCCCGCGCTTCCATGTGGCATACGGTTCGGGCGGCAGCGTCTGCACGGCGCAACCCCCGCAAGTTCCATAATAGGGGCAGAAGGGCGGCCGCCGGTCGGGGCGCGCCATGACGATGTCGCGCAGATGGCCGCGTTCCCCGTCGACATCGACCAGCACCGCCTCGCCCGGCAGCGCGTAAGGCACGTAGACCGTTCGGTCGTCATAGCGCGCTATACCCTCGCCGCGACGGCCGAGGGCCTCGATCTGCAGCCGCACTGGATCAAGCATGGGCGTGGCGCAGGCCGAGCAGGAACTCGCGGTTGCCGTCGCCGCCCGCGATGGGCGAGGGAACGAGCCCCAGCACATTCCAGCCAAGGCGGTCGACGAGCGCGGCGATGTCCCGGCAGACCGCGTCATGGATCGCGGGGTCGCGCACGATCCCCTTGCGGACGTTCTTGGGGCCGGCCTCGAACTGCGGCTTGACCAGGACGATGGCCTCGGACGGCGGTACGGCCAATGTCAGAACATGAGGCAACACAAGCCTCAAGGAGATGAAGCTCACGTCGCAGGTGAGAAGATCGAAAGGCCGCGGCAACTTTGTGTTGTCGAGAGACCGCGCATCGCATCCCTCGCGCAGCGTGATGCGCGGATCGTCCCGCAAGCTCGCATGGAACTGGCCATGGCCGACATCGACCGCCGTCACATGCGCGGCGCCGCGCGACAGCAGCACCTGCGTGAAGCCGCCGGTCGAGGCGCCGGCGTCAAGACAGAACCGGCCTGACGGATCGATGCCGAAAGCGTCGAGTCCGGCGGTGAGTTTCAGGCCGCCGCGCGACACCCAGGGATGGGCAGACTGCGCCGTCAGCGCCGCACCGGACGCGATCCGCGCCGAGGCTTTCGCTACGATCTGCCCGTCGACCGTCACGAGACCGGCTTCGATCGCTTCGACCGCCTTGCTGCGGCTTTCGAACAAACCCGCCTCGACCAGCGCGACGTCGGCACGTTTCGCCGTCATCGCCGGCAGAGGGCTTAGCCCGCCGCCTTGGTGGGACGACGCCCGCGTGCCGCCGTGGCAGGACGTTCGGCGGCTTCATCCATGCGCAGCACCGCCTTGACCTTGGCGACGATGGCGTTGGCATCAAGGCCGGCCAACGCATACATTTTGTCCGGCTTGTCGTGATCGATGAACACATCCGGAAGGACCATGCTGCGCACCTTGAGGCCCCCGTCGAGCAGGCCATCCTCGGCGAGCGCGTGCAGCACGAAGGCGCCGAATCCGCCGATCGAGCCTTCCTCGATGGTGATCAGCACCTCGTGGTTTTGCGCCAGCTGGCGCACGAGCTCCCGATCGATGGGCTTGGCGAAACGCGCATCGGCGACCGTCGTCGAGAGGCCGAGGCTCGCCAGCGTCTCGGCCGCCTTCGAGGCCTCGGCGAGGCGCGTGCCGAGCGAGAGCAGCGCCACCTGCTTGCCATGCCGGACGATGCGGCCCTTGCCGATCGGGAGCGGCACGCCGACCTCCGGCATCTCGATGCCGACGCCCTCGCCGCGCGGATAGCGCAGCGCCGAGGGACCGGCGTCATAGGCGACCTGGGTCGCCACCATATGGACGAGATCCGCCTCGTCGGCCGCGGCCATGATCATGAAATTGGGCAGGCAGCCGAGATAGGCGAGGTCGAAGGAGCCCGCATGAGTGGGGCCGTCGGCGCCGACGAGCCCGGCCCGGTCCATGGCGAAGCGCACGGGCAGGTTCTGGATCGCCACGTCGTGAACGATCTGGTCGTAGCCGCGCTGCAGGAAGGTCGAGTAGATGGCGCAGAAGGGCTTGTAACCTTCCGTCGCGAGGCCCGCCGCGAAGGTCACGGCATGCTGCTCGGCGATGCCGACATCGAAGGTGCGTGCCGGAAAGGCCTGACCGAAGAGGTCGACCCCCGTCCCTGACGGCATGGCGGCCGTGATGGCCACGACCTTGTCGTCTTTCCGCGCCTCCTTGATCAAGCTCTCGCCGAAGACGCGCTGGTAGGCCGGGGCATTGGCCTTGGGCTTGGCCTGGGCGCCGGTGATGACGTCGAAGGTCGAGACGCCGTGATACTTGTCGCGGGCGGCTTCGGCCGGCCCATAGCCCTTGCCCTTCTGGGTGACGACATGGATCAGCACCGGGCCGGCTTCAGCGTCGCGCACGTTGCGCAGCACCGGCAGGAGCTGGTCGAGGTTGTGGCCGTCGATCGGCCCGACGTAGTAGAAGCCGAGCTCCTCGAACAATGTGCCGCCGGTGAAGAAGCCGCGCGCATATTCTTCCGTCCGCTTGGCCTTCTCGTAGAAGAATTTGGGCAGGTGCGCCGCCAGGTGCTTGCCGAAATCGCGCAGCGACCGGTAGGAGGCACCGGAGACGAGGCGCGCCAGATAGCCGGACATGGCACCGACCGGCGGGGCGATCGACATGTCGTTGTCGTTGAGGATGACGATGAGGCGCGACTTCAGCGCCCCGGCATTGTTCATGGCCTCGTAGGCCATGCCGGCCGACATCGCGCCGTCGCCGATCACCGCCACGACATTGTTGGTGCCGCCCGCCAGGTCCCGCGCCACCGCCATGCCGAGGCCGGCCGAGATCGAGGTCGAGGAATGGGCGGCGCCGAACGGGTCGTACGCGCTCTCCGCCCGCTTGGTGAAGCCCGACAGGCCGCCGCCCTGGCGCAAGGTCCGGATCGTCGACCGCCGGCCCGTGAGGATCTTATGCGGATAGGCCTGATGGCCGACGTCCCAGATGATGCGGTCGCGCGGTGTGTCGAAGACATGGTGCAACGCTACCGTCAGCTCGACCACCCCGAGCCCCGCGCCCAGATGCCCGCCGGTCACCGAGACGGCACTGATCGTCTCAGCCCGAAGTTCGTCCGCCAGCTGCCTGAGATCGGAGTCCGGCAATCGTCGTAGGGCCTCGGGTGACTCAACCTGATCGAGAAGGGGCGTGGAAAGGGTCACGAATACCTCGTAAGACTTAAGGTCTGGTGTGGTAGGAGCTCGTCCGGTTTAAGCACACTCCGCAATCGACGCAAATTTTTCGGGGCGCGCCGCAATGATAATTTTTCCTGATGCGGACAGTTCAGCGACAGGTTGAAGAACAAAGCGGAGCTGGACCTTTATTTTGTTCAGGGAATTTCTGTTGGGCACGATGTAGGATTTTGCAGCATGAACTCTCCTCAGCGCCCAGAGTTCCCAGCTCATCGAGAGCTCGGCAAGCTCAGCGAAACCATGCGGAGCAAGTGGGGCTGGTTCGTCGCCTTCGGCGTCCTGGCGGCGATCTCCGGGCTCCTCGCCCTGGTCCTAACCGTCACCGCCACCATCGTCTCCGTCGTGGTGGTCGGCCTGTTGATGGTGGGGACGGGCGCCGTCGAAATCGGGCTCGGCTTCAGGGCACGGGGTTGGGACCGCGCACTCTACTGGGAATTCACCGGCCTGATCTACCTCGTCGCGGGGATTCTCGCGATCGTCGATCCGATCCCGGCAAGCGTCATCATCACGCTCTTCCTCGGTGCCGGGCTGCTGGCGGCCGGGGTCGTGCGTGTGGTGACCGCATTCAGCAGGCATGACCCACAGGTTCGCGCACCGCTGATCCTGGCCGGCGCGGTGACGGCGCTTCTGGGCCTCGTCATCGTCTTGGGCTGGCCGCGCAACAGCATGTCGATCCTCGGCACGCTACTCGGCGTCGACCTTCTGTTCACCGGCATCGGCTGGGTCGTCTTCGGGCTGCGGCTCCGCCCGACGGCCTGAGGCGCTTGCATGCCGATCAGCATGGCAGTGCAGCCGCCGCCGTGCTTTAACCGCGAGGCGGAGAGTTGGTGGAATGCGCAGGGAGCGCGGAGGGAATCGATGACGAAGTGGGTCTATGCGTTCGGCGGCGGCAAGGCGGAAGGCGCCGGCGGCATGAAGAACCTTCTCGGCGGCAAAGGCGCCAACCTCGCCGAGATGGCGAGCCTCGGCCTGCCCGTGCCGCCCGGCTTCACCATCACGACCGAAGTCTGCACCCACTATTACGATGAGGGCCGTCACTATCCGGCGGACCTCGAGGCGGAGGTCGCTGCGGCTCTCGAAAACGTCGGCCGGCTGACCGAGCGCGCCTTCGGCGATGCCGACAATCCCCTGCTCGTCTCGGTGCGCTCCGGCGCCCGCGCCTCGATGCCGGGGATGATGGACACCGTGCTCAACCTCGGCCTCAACGACGCGACCGTCGAGGCCCTGGCGCGCTCCTCGGGCGACGAGCGTTTCGCCTACGATTCCTACCGCCGCTTCATCCAGATGTATTGCAACGTCGTGCTCGACCTCGACGGCCACGAGTTCGAGGAAGAAATCGAATCCTTCAAGGACCGCAAGGGCCTGACGCTCGACACCGATGTCTCGGCGACGGACTGGAAGGGCATCATCGCGCGGTTCAAGGCCAAGGTCGAGGCGGAGACCCGGCGGCCGTTTCCGCAGGACCCGAAGGCGCAGCTCTGGGGCGCCATCGGCGCGGTCTTCTCGTCTTGGATGAACGCCCGCGCCAAGACCTATCGGCGCCTCAACAACATCCCCGAGGCCTGGGGCACGGCCGTGACCGTCCAGGCCATGGTTTTCGGCAATATGGGCGAGACTTCTGCGACCGGCGTCGCCTTCACGCGCGACCCCTCGACCGGCGAGCCGGCGCTCTATGGCGAGTTCCTCGCCAACGCGCAGGGCGAGGACGTCGTGGCCGGCATCAGGACGCCGCAGAACCTCACGGAGGCAGCGCGGCGCGGCGCGAAGTCCGACAAGCCCTCGCTCGAAACCATGATGCCCGAGGTTTTCGCCGGCTTCGTCGAGACGACGCGGCTGCTCGAGCGTCACTACCGCGACATGCAGGACATGGAATTCACGGTCGAACGCGGCAAGCTCTGGATGCTGCAAACCCGCAACGGCAAGCGGACCATCAAGGCGGCCCTGCGGGTGGCGGTCGACATGGCGGGCGAGGGACTGATCACCCGCGAGGAAGCCATCGGCCGCATCGACCCGGCCGCCCTCGACCAGCTGCTGCACCCGACCATCGACCCCGATGCCGAACGCGACCTCTTCGCCACAGGCCTGCCGGCCTCTCCCGGCGCCGCCCACGGCGAGGTGGTGTTCACCTCGGAGGAGGCCGAATCCGCCAAGGCCGCGGGCCGCAAGGCCATCCTCGTGCGCGCCGAGACCTCGCCCGAGGACATCAGCGGGATGCATGCGGCCGAAGGGATCCTCACGACGCGCGGCGGCATGACGTCCCACGCGGCCGTGGTGGCGCGCGGTATGGGCAAGCCCTGCGTCTCGGGCGCCGGCTCGATCCGGGTCGATTACGCCAAGGGCACGGCGACCTCGGGCGATGCCACCCTGCGCAAGGGCGACCTCGTGACCATCGACGGCTCGACGGGCCAGGTTCTCAGGGGCAAGGTCAAGATGCTCGAGCCCGAGCTCTCGGGCGATTTCTCGACGCTCATGAGCTGGGCCGACGCGCTGCGGCGCATGAAGGTCCGGGCCAATGCCGATACGCCCGCGGATGCGGAAACCGCCCGGCGCTTCGGCGCCGAGGGCATCGGCCTCTGCCGCACCGAACACATGTTCTTCGATGCGGCCCGCATCGTGGCAGTGCGCGAGATGATCCTCGCCGATGACGAAGCAGGCCGGCGCGCGGCGCTCGCCAAGCTTTTGCCGATGCAGCGCGAGGATTTCAAGGGACTGTTCTCGATCATGTCGGGGCTGCCGGTGACGATCCGTCTGCTCGATCCGCCGCTGCACGAGTTCCTGCCGCAAACGGCCGATGAGATGGCCGAGGTCGCCGCGGCGCTCGGCATGAGCGTCGACAAGGTGCGCCACAGGGCGGACGAGCTGCACGAGTTCAACCCGATGCTGGGCTTCCGCGGCGTGCGGCTCGCCATCGCCTATCCGGAGATCGCCGAAATGCAGGCCCGCGCCATCTTCGAGGGCGCCGTCGAGGCGGGGCGGGCGACGGGCACGCCGGTCGAAGCGGAGGTCATGGTGCCGCTCGTCATGACGGTGGCCGAACTCGACCTCGTCAAAGATCGCATCGTCGCCATGGCGGAGGCGGTGGCTAGGGAGAGCGGCGTCACCGTGCCCTACAGCATCGGCACGATGATCGAGCTGCCGCGCGCGGCGCTCAAGGCGGGCGAGATCGCCGGCACGGCGGAGTTCTTCTCCTTCGGCACCAACGACCTGACGCAGACGACGCTCGGCATTTCGCGCGACGACGCGGCCTCGTTCCTGGGTCCCTATACGGCAAAAGGCATCCTGCCCTTCGACCCGTTCGTGACGCTCGACCGGGACGGTGTCGGCGAGCTCGTGTCGATGGCGGTCGAGCGCGGCCGCAAGGTCAGGCCGACGATCAAGCTCGGCATCTGCGGCGAGCATGGCGGCGATCCGGCCTCGATCGACTTCTGCGAGGAGGCCGGCCTCGACTACGTGTCCTGCTCACCCTTCCGGGTGCCGATCGCGCGGCTCGCCGCCGCCCAGGCCGCGATCGCCCGCGCCGGCGGGACGGCCGACAAACACCGAACGGTGTGACATGCGCAGCGGTGAACCGCCGCTAACCAATCGGAAAGACTAAGCCGCCATAAAATCCTCCCGGCAGCATCCCGTTAACCATCTGGCGTGAAAGCCGTGAGGTGATGCGGAAGGCTCGAGGCTGGTCCCGCCGCGTGACGTGCAGGGCCTTGGCGAGGGTTGGACGATGGTTGGCTCGCGCATGGCGATCCGGCGAAGGATGCGGTCGCGGTCCCGGCTCTCCTGGGCTGGCCTGACGGTAGCGCCCTGGTGCCTGGCGGTCAGCCTCGTCGTCTCCTTCGTCGCCGATGCCGGGCAGGATCCGGTGATCGGCGCGACCCTGATGACGCTGACTAATCTGGCGCCCGCCCCGCCGAGCGATATCGTTCCGTCGGATATCGGGTTCGACGCGCGGCTGTTCCACGAGGCGCATCTCGAAGCCGGCGATACGCAGGAGATCGAGGCCGTACCGGACGAGACCGAACCCCGCCTCACGCTCAAGGCGGACCACAAGGATTTTCCCGCGATCGACCGCAGCCGGAAAGGTGATCCGCTTGTCGCCCTGCGGCCCACCTTCGACACCCGGTTGCGCCGGTCGGGCTCGCTCGATGCCTATCGGCGGGACGGCATGACCTTCGTGGACGGCGATCCGTGGGCGCCCCCGATTCTCTTCGGCGACGTGACGGCCGACCCGCCCGAATTCGGCGAGCTCGAACCGCTGCCCTCGACACTGACGATAACCACGCGGCACACCGACGCTGCCGCCTCGCCCAGGACGGTGCTCGGCTCGACGACGCCGCATGTTCAGGACGGGTCGACGCCCGGGGTCGCCCGCGCCGTCTCGCTCGCCTCGGCGACGCCCGCTGTCGCCGACGAGACGCCGGTCGAGATCGGCGCCCTGCCGAAATGGTCGCGCGGACCGAACGGCCTCGTCAGCACCGACGCGCCCGTCGTCGGGCTCCTTCAATCGCATCCGGACTATTCCGTGGCCATCGAAGGTCCGCAGGCCGAAACCGAGGAGCGCTGCCTGGCCCAGGCGGTCTATTTCGAGGCGCGCAGCGAGCCCGAGGAGGGCCAGGCCGCCGTCGCCCAGGTGGTGCTCAACCGGGTGATGAGCGGCCTCTATCCGGCCTCGGTCTGCGGCGTGGTGTTCCAGAACCAGCAGCGCCACAATGCCTGCCAGTTCTCCTTCGCCTGCGAGGGGCGTGCGCTCAGGGTCTCGGAGCCCGAGGCCTGGAGCCGGGCCGTGCGGATCGCCAAGGAGGTGGCGGAAGGCTCGGCCTATGTGTCGGACGTGGGCGGCTCGACCCATTATCACGCCAATTACGTGCGCCCGACCTGGGCTCGCGCCCTCACTAAGATGGACGTGATCGGCCACCACATCTTCTACAAGCTCAAGCCCGGCCAGACCTGATTTTCGTAGCCGGCAAGGTCAAATGGCGAGGTGAGTGCATCACTTAGGCAGCCACCTCTTGGCGACGCGGCACACCATCGTATAGGCCGGGTCGAAGACGTTCCCGACATCGTAGCGCACCACCTGGCCCAGCAGATGGCTGGCCGACATCAGCGAGAAGCCGTAGTCGGCCACGAGCCAGTCGAGCATCTCGGTCGTCGCGTGCTGGAGCGCCTGGTCGAGCGGGCGGGCATTGCCGACCGCGAAGATATCGGTCGCGGTCTCGCCGCGCGGCCAGCCGATCCTGCGGTTCTTTTCGACCGTCAGGCGGACCTCGACCTCGAATGTCGTCTCGATGCCGGTGCCGACGATCTCGCCGTCGCCCTGGACCGCATGACAATCGCCGAGCGCGAAGAGCGCGCCCGCAACCGCGACGGGAAACCACACTTTCGTGCCGACCCCGAACCGCCGGTAGTCCATGTTGCCGCCGTTCTCGGCGCTGGTGGCGTTGGAGAGGGCCTGCCCGAGAGCCGGAGCCACGCCGAAGCAGCCGATCATCGGGGCGAGGTCGAGCACGAAGCCGTCGAGGTCCTTCGGCGTCTCCTCCAGGCGCACGGTCAGTGCCTCGCGGTCGATGAGCCAGGTGAAACGTTCCGGGGCCGGCAGCGAGCGCAAGAAGGCGGGATCGACGACGTTGGCGGCAAGCGGCGAATAGGTCCAGCCGGTGTCGCGCGTCGGCGTCATGCGAAGGATCTCGACCAGGAGCGCGTCGCCGGGCTCGGCGCCCTCGACGAAGATCGGGCCGTTGACCGGATTGGGACGCGAGGCCTTGGCGACGCCGTTCCGGTCGACACCGTGCGCGTCGAGGGTCTCGGTCACGACGATATCGCCACTGGCACAGCGCAGCACGGGCTCGAACGTCCCCAAAACATTGTACCAGACCGTGGCGTCGAGGCGGTGCGTCGTCATGATGGATCTTTCGAGGGCTTTTGGCTGACAAGGACGGGGCGCGGTGCCGGCAGGAGGACACGGATGATCGAGCAGCGGCGATCGCAAGGCAACCCGCCGGCGCGTCCGGCCGTGCCGATCACCGTCCGAGCAAGGCGAAATTGTCGCGCAGATAGTCTGCCAGCGACCGGGTGCCGCTGTCCTGGCGCTGGGCTTCCATGGCGAGCCGCAGCGCGCCGATGGCCATCATGGCGACGATCCGCAGCGACGCTCGCCGCTCCGGCTGCGGCCAAAGCTCGCGGAGCGCGGCAAACACCGTCTGCTCCATCGTGACGTAGATCGCCTGTTTGCGGGTGCGCAGCGCCTCGGTCGAATTGAGGATCCGGTCGACGATCACCGATTTCTCGGTCTCGTAGCGCGAGATCAGCTTCAGGAAGCAGCTCAGCACCGCGTCGAGCGGCGCCTGGTCGGTGGATTCGGCGAGCAGCGTTGGGCCGAGCGCCTCGATGAAGCCCGGATTCTTCCAGAACTTGAGAATCTCGTCCTTGGTCCCGAAATAGTGAAAGAGCGTGCGGGCCGAGATGCACGATGCCGCCGCGACGGCTTCGAGCGTGGTGGCATCGTAGCCGTTCTCGACGAAAAGCCTGAGACCCTCCTCGGCGATGCGCAGACGCGTCTCGCGACGCTTGCGCTCGCGCAGGCCCTCCGTCCTTGTCGGGTCTTCCTCCATGGGCATGGTCATGCCACGGTTGCCGAGGGTTGCAAAGCTGCAGTCACTGTAATAAAGATGATCTTGCAGTGACTGTAAGGTTTTCCGGCGTGGCGCGCCCGGCGGGGTTCTTGCATCGGGCCGAGCCGATCCGTGCCCCCGACTGACGCGGGCGATCCACGCCCTAGAATCGATCCTATGCCAAGCCGGTCTCCGGCCATCCGTCACGACGAGAGACGACCCATGGATTTCTCCATCACGCTGACCCTCAACGGGACGCGCCGCGATATCGCCTTCGACGATCCGCGCGTTACGCTGCTCGACCTGCTGCGCGAACGCCTCGACCTTACCGGCACCAAGAAAGGCTGCGACCGCGGCCAATGCGGCGCCTGCACCGTCCTCGTGAACGGACGGCGGATCAATTCCTGCCTCACCCTGGCGCTGAGCTGCGACGGGACCGACGTGCTCACCATCGAGGGCTTGGCCGACGGCGACCGTCTCCATCCCGTCCAGTCGGCCTTCATCGAGCACGACGGCCTCCAATGCGGCTTCTGCACCCCGGGGCAGATCATGAGCGCGGTCGGCCTGATCCACGAGGGCCATGCCGGCGACGACCCCGAGCGCGTCCGCGAGGGCATGAGCGGCAATCTGTGCCGGTGTGGCGCCTATGCGGGCATCACCGAAGCCGTGCTCGACGCGCAGGCGAGGATACAGCGGCAGAGCCAGGGAGAAGCGGCGTGAACCTTTTCGATTACGTGCGCGCAGGAACGGTGGCGGAGGCGATCTCGGCCGCGAGCCAGCCCGGCACCGCCTATCTTGCCGCAGGCACCAACTTGCTGGACCTGATGAAGGGCGGGGTGTCGCGTCCCGACCGGCTGGTCGACATCACCCGGCTGCCCGGCCTCGACGCCATCGAGATGCTGCCGGACGGCGGGCTGCGCATCGGCGCCCTCGTGCGCAACAGTGACCTCGCCTATCACCCCGAGGTGGCGAAGCATTATCCCGCGGTCGCCGAGGCGCTGCTGTCGGGTGCCTCAGGGCAGTTGCGCAATGCCGCGACCGTCGGGGGCAACCTGCTGCAACGCACGCGCTGCGCCTATTTCTACGACACGGCGAGCGCCTGCAACAAGCGCGCGCCCGGCGCGGGCTGTGACGCGAAAGGCGGCGAGAACCATCACTACGCCGTGCTGGGGTGGAGCGAGCATTGCATCGCCACCCATCCGTCGGACTTCTGCGTTCCCCTCGTCGCCTTCGACACGGTGGTCGAGATCGAAGGTCGGGCCGGACGGCGCGAGACGCCGCTCGACGCCTTCCATCGCCTGCCGGGCGACGAGCCGTCCCGCGAGACCGTGCTCGAGCCGGGGGACCTCGTCGTCGCGCTGCGACTGCCGGCGACGGCCACCGGTTTCGCGGCCCATTCCCGCTATCTGAAGATCCGGGAGCGGACCTCTTATGCCTTCGCAGTCGTGTCGGCCTCGGCCGGCCTGCGCCTCGACGGCCAGACGATCGTCGAGGCGCGGCTGGCGCTCGGCGGCGTGGCGTCGAAACCCTGGCGAGCCCGCGAAGCGGAGCATCTGCTCGCCGGGCAACAATGCGGCGAGGCAGCCTTTGCGGCGGCCGCGACGGCGGCCCTCGGCGCGGCCAAGCCGTCCGGCGACAACGCGTCAAAAATCGAGCTGGCGCGCCGCGTCCTGATGCGCGCGCTCACGCTGGCCGCGGCCGGCACGCCGAAACGGATGCCCGCTCTTCCCGCTTCTCTGTTCGATCAGCCCGCCGGAGCCGCCCTCCATGCCTGAGACCGCCACCCATATCCGCCATGGCTCCAACATCGGCCAGCCGCTGACCCGGCGCGAGGGCCTGCTGAAAGTCCTCGGCCGTGCCCACTTCGCCGCCGACCATCATCCCCCCGGCATGCTCTACGCGGTCTTGGCCGTCAGCAGCATCGCCAGGGGCCGGGTCGCGGCGCTCGATATCGACGCCGCCAAGACCCATCCGGGCGTGGTCGAGGTCATGACCCCCGCCAATGCCCCAAAACTCGCCCAGGATCCGGATGAGAAGGATAGCCCGTTCACCTTCCGGCTCGACCTGCTGCAGAGCGACCGGATCCGTTACGCCAACCAGTCGATCGCGGTGGTGATCGCCCGCTCGCTCGAAGCCGCCGCGGAAGGCGCCGCCCTGCTGCGGCCGCGCTACGAGACCGAGCCGCCGCAGGTCGACTTCGACGAAGCAGCACCCTTCGTGCCGCCGGCGGTCGGTGTCGGCAGCCCGTCGAAGGAGGGTCGCGGCGACATCGAGGCGGGGCTCTCGGCCGCCGACAGGCGGATCGAGGCCACCTACGAGACGTCGGCGCAATATCACAACGCCATGGAGCCGCATGCGATCGTGGCCGCCTGGGACGGCGACAAGCTCGTCATCGACACGCCGAGCCAGGGCATGGCCATGGCGCAGGTGCGCATCGCCGGCCTGTTCGGGATGGATCCGGCCGACATCCACATCCGTAGCCCGTTCCTCGGCGGCGGCTTCGGCTCCAAAGGGCTGATCTCCGGACCCCAGGTGCTCGGCATCATGGCGGCGCGGCTTGTGGGCCAGCCGGTCAAGCTGGTGCTGCGCCGCGAGCAGATGTATGGCCCGGTGGGGCACCGCGCGCCGACGCGCCAGGCGTTTCGGATCGGCGCCAGAGCGGACGGCACCTTGACCGCGCTCGATCACCACACGCTGACCGCATCGAGCAGCTTCGACGACTTCTTCGAGCCGAGCGGCGGCGCGAGCCACACGCTCTATGCGACCCCGGCGCTCTCCACCACCTACGAGGCGGTGCGGCTCGATACCGGCACGCCGTTGTTCATGCGGGCGCCGGGCGAGGCCTCGGGCAGTGTCGCGCTCGAAGGCGCCATCGACGAGATGGCGGAGGCCTGCGGCCTGGACCCGATGGCGTTCCGCCTGAAGAACTACGCCGAGGCGGAGCCGCTGACCGGCAAGCCGTTCTCGTCCAAGGCGCTGCGTGAGTGCTATGCCCAAGGGGCGACGCGCTTCGGCTGGGCGTCACGCCCGCTCGCGCCCCGGCAGACGCGCGACGAGGCCGGGCTGCTCGTCGGCTGGGGCATGGGCACCGCGACCTTCCCGGCGCTGATGTTCCAGGCCGAGGCGCGCGCCGAACTGCGGGCAGACGGGACCGGCGTGGTCGACATCGGTGCCCAGGACATGGGGCAAGGCGCCTGGACCGCGCTGGCCCAGATCGCCGCGGACGGGCTTGGCCTGCCGCTCGACCGGGTCACCTTCAACATGGGCAACTCCGACCTTCCGAACGGCGGCATTGCCGGCGGCTCAGCCCATACGGCCACCGCCGGCAATGCGATCCACAGCGCCGGCGCGGCGGTGATCGCTGCGCTCGCCGCGCTCGCCACCGACGATCGGCGCTCGCCGCTTTACGGCGCCGGAAACGCCGGCGTCGTGGCGCGCGGCGGCCGGCTGGTGCGACGCGACGATGAGAGCCGCGGCGAGGCCTACGCCGATATCCTCGCGCGGGCGGGCCGCGCCTCGGTCGAGGGCAAGGGCCAGAGCGCCACCGATCCGGCCTCGCAGCAGACTTACGCGATGCATGCCCACGGCGCCGTGTTCGCCGAGGTGAAGGTCGACCCCGACCTCGGCCAGGTGCGGGTGTCCCGGCTCGTCGGCGCCTTTGCGGCGGGGCGGGTCGTCAACCCGAGGATGGTGCGGAGCCAGTATTTCGGCGGCATGATCTGGGGCATTTCGTTCGCGCTGCACGAAGAGGCCGCGATGGACGTGCGCTCCGGCCGGATCATGAACGCCAATCTCGCCGAATATCGCGTGCCGGTGAATGCCGACGTGCCCTCGCTCGAGGCGATCTTGGTCGAGGAGCACGATTCGCACGTCAACGCGCTCGGCATCAAGGGCGTCGGCGAGATCGGCGTCACGGGGACGGCCGGCGCCATCGTCAATGCGGTCTGGCATGCGACCGGCATCCGCATCCGCAAGACGCCGATCGCGCTCGACAGGCTCATGGGATAGCGCTGGGACCGATGTCGTTCGGGCGATGTCGGCGGTCGCCTTTGCCGGCATGACGGGCCGCGAAGGCGGCGCCGACCATCCCGGCATCGTCGGCCAAGGCGGCGCGCACCACGGACGCCGGGATGAACCCCGGCAGCAGGCGCTCGCGCATCGTTCGCTCGATGCCCTCCTGCATCAGGTCGAGCAAGGCCGAGACACCGCCCCCGACGACGATGCGATCGGGGGAATAGACATGCTGGAGGTTGGTCAGGCCGTAGCCGAGGAGTTCGGCATGCTCGGCCAGAAGCCGGAGCGCCGTCGTGTCGCCGGCGCGGGCCGCCGCCCCCAGGTGCGGAGCGGCGATGGGGGCGCCGGCGGCAATATGCGCGATGGCGGAGGACGGGTCGCCGGACGCGACCTCCTGCGCGCGACGGTCGAGCGCCACGCCGGAGGCGACTGCCTGCCAGCACCCGGTCAGCCCACAGGCGCAGATCACCGGGGAATCGCTCACGCGGGTATGGCCGATCTCCCCGGCCAAACCGCCGGCCCCGCGCAACAGACGACCGTCGACGATTGCGGCGGCCCCGATGCCCGTGCTGATCGTCACGTAGCAGAGATTGCGGAACCCTCGCCCCGCTCCTGCCTGCCATTCGCCCAAAGCGGCGGCCTTGGCATCGTTCTCGATGACGCAAGGGAGGCCGAGCGACGTCCGCAGCCGGGCCACGAGCGGGACGGCGGTCCAGCCGGGCAGCGCCGGAACGTTGAGAACGGTTCCGGTCGTCACGTCGATCGTACCCGGGATCCCGATACCGATCGCAACCGTGGTGCCATCTCGAAGGTCTCGCGCCATGCGCTCGATCTGCAGGATCACGGCCTCGGGTCCGCCGGTCCGATCCGTCGGCAGACGCGCGACCGCCAGGATCCGGCCATCCTGGTCGATCCGCGCGGCACGAAGCTGCGTTCCGCCGAGATCCACCCCGATCACGGTGCTTCGGTCCGTCTCGATCGTCATGCCGGCCTCTCCGAGAACGCTCAGACCGTGACCTTGCTGGTCCGCAACGGCGTACCGACGTTCTCCTCGATCCGCCGGCGCGCGACCGCGATATTCAGCGGCTGCATGGCGAGCAGCATGGCGGCCGCCGCGCCCAAGCCCTCGTTGCCCGGCAGGTCGACCGTCAAACAGCCGGGAATAGGGGTCCGACCGCTCGTGTCGACCATGATGGTGGAGCAGCCGGCCTCGAGAGCCGCCACCGCCAGCGGGGGCACGAGCGACCCGTCGGCGCCGGCGCTGCGAAACAGCACGATCCCGATGCCCGGCCGCAAAACCTCGAACGGCCCGTGCCGGAACTGGCCGCCTTCGAACGCGATCGTCGGCACCCGCGCCAATTCCATCATCGAGAGGGCGGCGCTGCCTGCCACCCCGGCCATGGCACCATAGCCGGCGAAGATCAATGTATCGCAGTTCGCGAGCGCTTCCTCCGCGGCGCTGATCGAGGGGGATCGATCCGCCTCGAACACCGCGCGCAACGCCGTCTGAGGCGTCCCCAGGGCGTCCAGGATGGCGCCATGCATGGCGAGCGTCAGCGTGATGGAGCGGGTCGCCGCGAAGGCGCGCTCGGGGCCGCCATGCGCCACGAGCGCGGCCCGGCATTTCTGAGCCAGCGGGCTGTCGCGGTCGAGCGTCAGGGCGAAGCGCTGCTCATCCGGGGCCTCGCGCTCCAGATATTGCACGATCTCGCCGGACCGGCCCGATTGCGAGGCGATCAGCACCGCCCGGGCGCCGCACGGCACCGGCGCCAGAAGCAGCTCGGAGGCGGTCGAGACTCGGGCATCGTAGCCGAGGTCGCGGTAGAGCGGCGCCGCGATGGCGTTGACGTGATGGGATCCGCCCATGGCGCACAGCGTCACGCCGCCGGTCGCCCTGACGCTGTCGGCCGCGGCCATGGCGGCATCGCCGACCTCCGCCAGCGTGGCGAGGGCGTCGCTGCATTGGCGTGCCATTTCGGCCTGCATACGGATGAGACCTTCATGCTCCTGCAAGACGGGGCTCCATGATTGATGGTGTTCTGAATGGGGGCGGGGAAACATCACGCGACGATCCGGCCGGTTTCGGGATCGGCAAGGCACAGCTTGTCGGGCTCGACGGCAAGCACCAGACGGGCGCCGCTCACGAGCGCGCGGTCGGGCTTCAGCCGAACCACGAGCGGGGTTCCGTCGAGCGTGACATGGACCAGCGTCTCGATGCCGAGCGGTTCGACCACGCCCGCCTGGACCGGCAGGCCGGGTCCGGCAGCGAGATGGAAATGCTCCGGCCTCAGTCCGACCAGGAGGTCGCGGTTCGCATAGGCTCCGAACGCCGCGGCCCGCTCGTCGGGCACCGGAAGGCTGCTGCCCCGGGCGAACCGGATGACCAGGCCCTCGACCTGGGCTTCGATCCGTCCCGGCAGGAAGTTCATTCCGGGCGAGCCGATGAAACCGGCCACGAAGGTAGTAGTGGGCGAGAGGTAGAGATCCTGCGGCGCCGCCACCTGCTCGATCATCCCCTTGTTCATCACGACCACGCGGTCGGCGAGCGTCATCGCCTCGACCTGATCATGCGTTACATAGACCGTAGTGGTCGGCACCCGGGCGTGGAGCTGCTTGATCTCCGTCCGCATCTGCACCCGCAGCTTGGCGTCGAGGTTCGACAGCGGCTCGTCGAACAGGAACACCTGCGGATTGCGGATGAGAGCCCGCCCCATGGCGACGCGCTGCCGCTGGCCACCGGACAGTTGCCGGGGCTTGCGGTGGAGGAGAGCGCCGATGTCGAGGAGGTCCGCGGTCTCTTGGACGCGCCGGCGCACCTCGGCGCGCGGCGTATGCCGCAGCTTGAGGCCGAACGCGATATTGTCCGCCACCGAGAGATGCGGGTAGAGCGCGTAGTTCTGGAATACCATGGCGATGTCCCGGTCGCCCGGTTCGAAATCGTTGACCCGGCGGCCGCCGATGCGGATCTCGCCTTCGGTGATGTCTTCCAGGCCGGCGATCATCCTGAGCGTGGTGGACTTGCCGCAGCCGGACGGCCCGACCAGCACCACGAACTCGCCGTCGGCGATATCGAGGTCGATGCCGTGCACAGTCCGCTGACCGTCATAACTCTTGACGAGCTTGCGGAGCGACAGGTCAGCCATGGGATCGCTCCCCAGAGCGCATGTCAGCGCGGTGCATCCAACCTTCAATCGCCATAGAGACCCCGCTCGGGCGACCAGTCGATGTCCTGGTCCAGCGGATAAGTGGGTCGCGGCAGTCTGGTCCAGGTGAGGCGCGTCATGTCGAGCTGGGAGGTGCCGTCGCTCAGCAGCAGGATATGGCGCGCCGCGATGTCCTCCAACTGCGGGTGGAGATAGCCCAGCTTGACCACATAGGCCTGGTGCGCCGTCGGGTCGATGCCCATCGCGACCAGGTGCTGTGGCGTGGTGATCCCGATCGGGCGGGCGTGGAAGGTCGCGATGATCCCTCCGCGACGCACGCGGACCCAGGCCGCCTCCGCCGATCGGTAGGGCTGAAAGCCGCCGAGGTCGAGCGTCCGGCCGCAAGCTTCAACCTGCACCGTCACGGCTCGGCGCGAGCGCGGTCGGGACAAGTGCTCGGCGCCGAGTTCGATCTCGACCTCCGCGCCCTCGCCGGCCGCCAGCAGCGCCGCCACCGTCTTGGGCGCCGTTATGCCCGCCACGACCAGGTCGTCGATGGCGGGGATGTCGAGGGCCGCCTGCAGCACGAGTGTCAGGTCGCCGGCCGCCCCGGCGGTGGTATTGTCGCCCGCGTCGGACAGGTAGACCGGCCGTTCCGGGCAGGTCGCGGCGCGGAGAAGCCCGGCCGCGACATCGTCCGCCTCCATACGGAGCCGGAACTCCGCTCGCTCGTCCCAGATCGCCTTGGCGAGGTCGAGCGCCGCGGCGCGGGCCGCGGCCGGGTCCCCGTCGCTCACCGCCAGCGCCGTGACCGCCGTCCAGGACCGGTCGTTCCAAGCGAAACCGAGCAGGATGTTGGCTTCCATGATGCCCGGCCGGGCATCATAGCGAGGCAGCGATCCGTAAAGGTCGCGGGCGGGGCGCAGATTGGTGACGGCCGTCTCCCCGGGAAC
The DNA here is from genome assembly GCA_965277115.1 of Lichenihabitans sp. Classification (GTDB taxonomy): domain Bacteria; phylum Pseudomonadota; class Alphaproteobacteria; order Rhizobiales; family Beijerinckiaceae; genus Lichenihabitans. The sequence goes on from CBDIBY010000011.1 coordinate 1,135,107, forward strand.
CAGGATCGGGATGCTGACGGCGGCCTTGGCGGGTTTCAGCCCGGTCCTGATGACCCTGAGCAATTGGTCGGCGGCGCGATAGCCCGTCGTCTTGTCGTCGCGGTGCGGCGCCGTCCGGAGCACGCTGAACACGGTCGCGGCGGCGAGAAACTCGGGCGTCATGTCACCGTGGAGGTCGAGCGCCACGCCGATCGGGACGGCTGGCCCGACCTTGGCGCGGATGGCCACGACGAAATCGGTGTCGGCGTCGCGATCGAGCCCCTCGGCTTCGAGCGCGCCGTGGTTGGCGACGAGCACGCCGTCGAACGGTCCCTGCTCGTCGAGCAGCCGCAGCGTCCGCTCTCTGACGGAACGGTAAGTGCCCGCCTTCATGATGCCGCCCGGTAGTGCCGTCGACCAGCACAGCGGAACGGCCTCGCAGCCCGGCTCCGCGTCGAGCCGCTGCAGCATGCCGCGGATCATCCAGAGATCGTTGCGACGCATCTCCTCGGCCCCGTAATGCTGCATGGCGGCCTCGTCGGTCACGGCGGGCGATGTCAGCATGATCTCGACGGACAGGCCGACGATCGCGATGCGCATGGGGCGACGATCCTTCACGGTCTATGGAATGACGTTGGAGGAGGAAAGACCGGTGACGCCGTCGAGCGCCAGCGCGATCCCGCCCAGATAGGGTTTTAGCGCCGAGATCTCCGAAAAGCGCACGGAGCTTTGGGCGAACATGGACGGATGCGCCAGCCGCCGCAGGGCGCGCTCGAAGGCCGGCCGCAGATAGGCCTCGGCCCGGGCCATGTCGCCGCCGAGCGCCACCACCGGCGGGTTGAAGATATTGATCAGGCTCGCCACCGCCGAGCCGAGGATACTGCCCGTCTGGTCGAGCACCCAAAGGACGACGGGATCGCCGCCCGCCGCGCGGACCAGGACCTCGTCGAACGAGCGGACCGGCGTTCCGCCGGCCTGCGAAATCTCCTCGGTCAGCGCGTGCTCCGACAGATAGGCGGAGAGGCATCCCGACGCGCCGCAGGAGCAGAGCCGGCCCTGCGGCACCACCTTGATGTGGCCGAGTTCACCCGCGAACCCGAGGGCGCCGAGATAGATCTCGTCGCCCAGCATGAGAGCGCCGCCGACACCCGAACCGGAAAACAGATAGATGAAATCCTTCACGTCGACGCAGCCGCCGAACATGTGCTCGGCCATCGCGGCCGCCTTGCCGTCGTTGCCCACATAGACGGGCATGGCCAATGCGGCGCGCAGTCGCTCGACGATCGGGATGTCGCGCCAGCCGAGGGTCGGTGCATGCACCAGCATGCCCTCTGTGCTGACGAGGCCGGGAAGGCAGACGCCGACCCCGAGCGTCGGTGCCCGGCGCCCGCTCCGCGCCAGGACCGTCTCGATGCCGCGGGAGATGCGGGTTTCCACGTCCCCGATCCGGCCGTCGAAGGGTTCCTTGTGATGGGCGAGGGGCGTGCCGTCGAGTCCCGCCACCATGAAGCCGAGTTCCTCGGTTTCCACCTGGACGCCGAGAAGAAGGCCGCTGTCGGGCGAGATCGACAGCCCTTCGGCCGGACGGCCTGGGCGGCTGGAACTGACGGTCTGCGCGCGCCGGATGAGACCGAGTTCGTCGAAGCGGGCGACGATCGACGAGACGGTGGATTTGTCGAATCCGGTCTTGCGGACGATGTCGCGCTGGGAAATCTGCGGGGCGCGGCGGATGGCATGGAAGATCTCGTTGGCGTGAATGCGTCGGACGATCGAGTTCCGCACGGGCCACCTTATTCTTGATCACAGAAAAATGCGGGTGATCGCCCCGCCTGTCAAGCGCAACCCGAGGGGCCATGTGACGGCTAATTCAATCGCAGCGACGAGGTACTGCAGCTTTTCGCGGCCCTGCCGAGTATTTCATCAGCCTCGCCCCCAGCCGCGGGATTGACAGAGCCAAAATTCCAAGCCAATTTTTCTGTGTTCAAGATAATTATTGCCGCACCGCAGTGGGGTGGTCCGGCCGGCTTCATTTCGGAGGACAGCATGCGTAAATCCGTGTGGCTGGGCGCCATGCTCGGGCTTCTCGCGACCACCATCGCCGCGAAGCCGGACGACAAGCCGGAGATCTGGCATTATTACGCGGCCGGATCGGAGAAGGCCGGCATCGACGCCCTGATCGCCTATGCCAACGGTCAAAACCCGCAGATGCCCGTCGTGGGCCGAGTCATTCCGGGCAATGTCGTCGAATTGCGGCGCCAACTGGAGACGGCCTTTCTCGGCGGCCAGCCGCCGGCGCTCTATCAAAGCTCTATGGCCTCCGAACTGAAGACGTTCGTCGACGGCGGGCGTCTTCACCCGCTGGCGGATGTCTGGAAGGAGATCCGCGGCGACGAGATCTATCCCGAAGGGGTGCGGCGGGTGGTGACGATCAACGGCCAGCCCTACGGCATTCCGTTCGATCTGTCGCTCATCAACAACGTCTTCTACAACAAGGCGATCTTCGACAAGCTCAAGATCAGCCCGCCCAAGACCTGGGACGAACTGGTCGCCGCCTGCAAGACCTTGCGCGACGGCGGCGTCGAGCCGCTCGGCAATGCCGGCGGGCCGTTCTGGAGCCTCTACAACTTCTACGCGGCGCTGGTCTCGACGGTGGGCGTCGACGGTTATTACAAGATCGCTTCCGGAGAGATCGGCTTCGACACGCCCGAATTCCACAAGGCGCTCGATCTCTACAGGAAGACCATGGTCGGCTGCTACGCGAAGAACTGGAGCGGCAAGACCTGGACGCAAACCGCCGACGACGTGGTCAACGGCAAGACCGGCATGTTCATGATGGGCATCTGGGTCGCGGCCTATTTCAAGCAGGCCGGCTTCGAGCCGGGCAGCAAGTTCGACATCTTCCCGGCACCGGGCACCGACGGCAAGGCCATCTTCCAGATGGACGTCTTCGCCGTACCGGATGGCCCCGCGGCGAACATCAAGGCCGCCGACAATTTCATCAAGGCGGCCGTTTCGGTGAAGGGCATGGAAGAGTTCGCCACCCGCAAGGGCTCGCTCGCCCCGAATATCGAGGTCCCCACGTCGATCTACGATTATGCCGGAGCGAAATTCGCCAAGGAACTGGGCGATGCGTCCAAGGCCAATGCGGTGCTGCCCAATCTGTTCTTCCTTCTGCCCACCAAGGTCGGCACCGAACTCGGCAACCAGATCGAACGCTTCGCGCTCGACCCGTCCGCCGCGACGGAGAGGGACGTGATCGGTACGCTGGAACCGCTGCGCCAGGAAGCCCTTGCGGACAAAAGCTATACCAAGTGGTGACCCACTCCGGGCGGCAGCGCCAGAGCGGCAGTGACCACTGATAAGGATTTCGATGCGCGTGCGATGGCGACGTCTCCCGTCGATACCGAAGAGCGCGGCCACCTATGCCGCGTTTCTTGCGCTCCCGGTGGCGATGTTCGCGATCTTCTACGTCTATCCGGTCATTTCGACGATCTGGATCTCGCTTCATGCCTGGGACGGAGTCGCCCGCAGCATGCGCTATATCGGGCTCGCCAATTATCGGATCCTGGCCTCCCAGCCCCGCTTCTACCATGCGGTCTTCAACAACATCTCCTGGCTCATATTCCTTCTCCTCGGGCCGACCGCCCTCGGTCTGATGCTGGCGGTCCTGCTCGATCGGGGATTGCGCTTCGAGCGGACCTTCCGCGTCATCTTCTTCCTGCCGTTCACGATCCCCGCCGTCGCGGTCGCGGCGATCTGGCGCTGGGTCTACGAGCCCTCCTCGGGCCTGCTGACCACGGTGCTCGAGGATGTCGGCTTGGGGGCTCTCGCGCAGAACTGGCTCGGTGATCCGCACGTCGTCAATTTCGCCCTGATGGGCGCGGTCCTGTGGTGGACCACCGGCTTCGCCTTCCTGGTCTTCTTCGCGGGCCTGCGCAACATCCCGGTCGAATGTATCGAGGCGGCGCGCATCGAGGGCGCGACGCCGTGGCAATTGTTCTGGAAGGTCAGTTTCCCACTGCTCTGGCCGTCGACGATCGTCGTCCTGGGCATCGCCGCCATCGACGCCATGCGGCTCTTCGACATCGTCTGGGCCACCACCAACGGCGGACCGGCCTACGCGTCCGAGGTCCTGGCGACGCAGATGTACGATGTCGCGTTCGGGCGGTTCGAGATGGGTCGCGCCAGCGCGATCTCCGTCTACCTACTTCTGATCGCGGGCGTGCTGATCATGCCCTACATCTATGCGATGTCGCGGCGCGTCGCCGAGAGCGGGGCCGACGCATGAGCGCCGCCGCCCGATCGCGTCATGCGGTGTCATACGGGGTCGCCACGGTCTTTGCCTGCCTCTTCGTCGCGCCGCTGGTCCTGGCTGTCTTGACGTCGCTCAAATCCCCGGCCGAAATCACGCGCGTCTTGTCCTGGCCCGAGACCTTCTACGTCCGGAACTACGCGATCGCGTTCGATCGGATGGGCCGCAGTTTCCTGAATTCGGTGCTGATCACGGCGCCGGCCGTGGCATTCTCGATCGCGATCGGGGCGATCGCCGCCTATCCGCTGGCCTATGCGCGCGGTCGGGGCGGCCCGATCACCTATTTCGTGCTCCTGACCGGCATGCTGGTGCCGTTCCAGATCGTCCAAATCCCTCTGTTCTTTCTCATCCACTGGCTGGGCCTCTACGATACGATCTCCGGCCTCTGGCTGGTCCACACCGCCTATGCGGTGCCGTTCTGCACGTTTTTCATGCGCAATTTCTTCGCCTCCGTGCCCCGCTCGATGTTCGAGGCGGCGCGGATCGACGGCTGTTCCGTGGCATCCTACTTCTGGCGGCTGCTGATCCCTGCCTCGACCTCGGGACTGTCCGCCCTGGCCATCATCCAGAGCCGGGCGATCTGGAACGATCTTCTGTTCGCCATGACGCTGACGAGCAGCGACAAGGCGCGCCCGGCGACGGTCGCCATCGCCGGCTTCACGAGCAGCCTCCAGGTCGAATACGGACCGCTCATGGCGGCGACACTGGTCTCCACTCTGCCGGTGATGCTCGCCTATCTGCTGTTCCAGCGCTCTTTCGTGCGTGGCCTGCTGGGTGGCGCGGGCAAGTAGGTTTCGGGTTTGTCGCAGGGCCACACGCGCTTGCCGCTGTGGGACCGATCTGCTATGCGGTGCCGCGTTGCGAAACGCGCCCCGGTCCTCTTGGACGGCGGGGAGGTTTGGCATATCTGTAGCCCATTGCTTTCCTGTGCCGGCCCAAGCGCCGGCCCGCCGCGAGGCGGTCGGTTCCCGAGACTGGGAGCCGCCGGCCCAGGGAAGTACCCTTGAACACAAACCGCCGGTGCCGCCCGGGACATCCGGGCTTTTCAGGAGATTAGATGTCCGCAGTTGTTTCGTCAGGCGCGCCCTCGCGCGATGATTTCGCCGCTCTGCTCGAGGAGAGCTACGGCAAGAACGAGGCTTTCGAAGGGACGGTCGTCAAGGGGATCATCGTCGCCATCGAGAAGGATGTGGCGGTCGTCGACCTCGGCCTGAAGACCGAAGGCCGCGTCGCCCTCAAGGAATTCACCGCCAACGGCCGCGAAGGAACGCCGGGCATCGGCGACGAGGTCGAGGTCTACCTGGAGCGCATCGAGAACGCGCTCGGCGAGGCCGTCATCTCGCGCGACAAGGCGCGCCGCGAGGAGAGCTGGGTGAAGCTCGAAAAGGCCTTCGAGAAGCAGGAGAAGGTCGAAGGCATCATCTTCAACCAGGTCAAGGGCGGCTTCACGGTCGACCTCGACGGCGCCATGGCCTTCCTGCCGCGCTCCCAGGTCGACATTCGCCCGGTGCGCGACGTGGCGCCGCTGATGGGCGTGCCGCAGCCGTTCCAGATCCTCAAGATGGATCGCCGCCGCGGCAATATCGTCGTGTCGCGCCGCACCGTGCTCGAAGAATCCCGCGCCGAGCAGCGCCACGAGATCGTGGCCAACCTCGAAGAGGGCCAGATCATCGACGGCACGGTGAAGAACATCACCGATTACGGCGCTTTCGTCGACCTCGGCGGCATCGACGGCCTGCTACATGTCACCGACATCGCCTGGCGGCGCGTCAACCATCCGACCGAGGTGCTGACCATCGGCCAGACGGTCAAGGTCAAGATCATCAAGATCAACCACGAGACGCACCGCATCTCGCTCGGCATGAAGCAATTGCTCGAAGACCCGTGGCAGGGCATCGAGGCCAAGTACCCGATCCAGATGCGCCTCAACGGCCGCGTGACCAACATCACCGACTACGGCGCCTTCGTGGAACTCGAGCCCGGCATCGAGGGGCTGATCCACGTCTCCGAAATGTCCTGGACCAAGAAGAACGTCCACCCAGGCAAGATCGTCTCGACGAGCCAGGAGGTCGAGGTGCAGGTGCTCGAGGTCGACGCCGTCAAGCGCCGCATCTCGCTCGGCCTCAAGCAGACGCTGTCCAACCCTTGGGAGAGTTTCGCCGAGCGCTTCCCCGTCGGGGCGATCGTCGAGGGCGAGGTCAAGAACAAGACCGAGTTCGGCCTGTTCATCGGCCTCGACGGCGATGTGGATGGCATGGTCCATCTCTCCGACCTCGACTGGAACCGGCCCGGCGAGCAGGTCATCGACGACTTTAAGAAAGGCGACATGGTCAAAGCGCAGGTTCTCGATGTCGATATCGAGAAGGAGCGCATCTCGCTCGGCATCAAGCAGCTGGCGGGCGACCCCTTCGTGTCGCGGGCCGGTGAAGAGGGCGGCTCGGGCGAGCTGCGCAAGGGTGCCATCGTCACTTGCGAGATCATCGACGTGAAGGAGGGTGGCGTCGACGTGAAGATCGTCGGCACCGACCTCACGGCCTTCCTCAAGCGCAGCGAGCTCGCCCGCGACCGCACCGACCAGCGCCCCGAGCGTTTCGCGGTCGGCGAGAAGGTCGATGCCCGCATCACCCTGTTCGACCGCAAGGCACGCAAGATCTCCGTTTCGATCAAGGCGCTGGAAATGGCCGAGGAGAAGGAGGCGATCGCGCAATATGGTTCGGCGGATTCGGGCGCCTCGCTCGGCGACATCCTCGGCGCGGCGCTGAAGGCCCGCACCGAAACGGAAGCGACCCGCAAGACCAAGTAGACGCCGCATCGCCACCCGCTTCGGCGGCCCGAGACCCGCGCGGATACCACCGCGCGGGTCTCTGCTTTTTTGACGGGTCTCATGCGCGCCATCGGCATCGATTTCGGCACGACCAACAGCGCGGTCGCGATCCTGCACGAGGATGGCCGGGTGGAGAGCCTGACGTGGCCCTCGGCGGCGGGTCCGGTCGGCGTTTTCCGCACCGCGCTCGCCTTCTGGAGCGAGGGCCGCATGCCGCGTGCCGTGCTCAGACACGTCGGCGGCCCGCAGGCGCTCGAACGAGCACTGTCCGGCACGGAGCATGGCCGCTTCATCCAATCGATCAAGACCTATCTGGGCAGCCGGGCTTTCTCCGAGACGCGGCTTTTCGGCAAAACCTTCTCCGTCGAGGACCTGGTCGCGATCTTCCTGGGGCACCTGATGCCGGACCACGCGGCACGGCTGGCCAAGGCCCCGGCGCTGGCGGCGGGCCGCCCCGTGGTCTTCGCGGGCGAGCGCCCGGACGAGACCCTGGCAGTCGAGCGATTGGAAGGCGCCTTCGCCAAGGCCGGCTTCGGCGCGGTCGATCTCGTCTACGAGCCGCTCGGCGCCGCCTATTGGTACGCCCGCGATCTCAAGCGGGACGAGACCGTGCTGGTCGCTGATTTCGGCGGCGGCACCAGCGATTTCTCCGTCATCCGGTTCGCGCGGCGGGCTGGCCGGCTCGAGGCCACGCCGCTCGCCCATGGCGGCATCGGCATCGCCGGCGACACCTTCGATTACCGGCTGGTCGACCGCTACGTGGCGCCGCTCCTCGGCAAGGCATCGCACTACCGCTCCTTCGACAAGCTCTTGCCCATTCCGGCCTATATCCATGCCGCCTTCGCCCAGTGGCACCAGTTGTCGTGGCTGAAGGCACCGGCCACAATGGCCGAGCTCAGGAAGCTCGCGGTCGCGAGCGACAGGCCGGAAGATCTCGAACGGTTGATCGAATTCATCGATTTCGACCTCGGCTTCGAGCTCTATCAGGCGGTCAGCGCGGTCAAGGCGCGGTTGTCGGATGTGGACGAGGCCGAGCTCGACTTCGAAGGCGCCGGCATCCGGCTTTCGGCCCATATCACCCGGGCCGAGTTCGAAACCCTGATCGCGGCGGACCTCGCCGCCATCGCGCGAACCGCCGAGGCCACCCTGGCGCGGGCGGGTCTGAGCCACGGCGATATCGATGCGGTCTTCACGACCGGTGGAACGTCGCAGGTGCCCGCGGTCAGGCGGATGTTCGTCGACCGCTTCGGCGCGGACAGGCTGCATGCGGCGCACCCGCTTCAATCGGTCGCCTCGGGACTTGCCCTCTATGCGGCCGATCGAGGGCGCGCGGCCTGAGGAGTGCCTTCTCGATGCATGGTTCCACGGCTCGGTGCGGACCGGGTGGCGACGGCTCTGCGGCGAGGTGCCGTCGGGCGTCGCTTGCCTCGACCGGCCCCGCCCAGTAAGGCTTGCCCCTAAACCGCGGAGCGCCACCGATGTCGATGCCCTCAGGCTCCACTGCCGATTATTTGGTCGACCGTCGCCGGCTGCGCCGCAAGGTCACGTTCTGGCGGGTCGCGGCGGTTCTCGTGGCGGTCGGCGCCGTCGTCGGATTTGCGATCGAAGGCCGGACACGGCTCGCCAACGACCTGACCCCGCATATCGCGCGCGTGAAGATCGGTGGCCTGATCACCGGCGACGACGAGACCTTGCGCCTGTTGCGCGAGGTGGCATCCTCGCGCGCCTCCGCACTGATCCTGCAGATCGAGAGCCCCGGGGGCACCACGGTCGGTTCCGAACGGGTGTATGACGAGATCCGCAAGGTGGCGGCCAAAAAACCCGTCGTCGCCGAAGTGGATACGGTCGCGGCATCCGGGGCCTATATCGCCGCGCTGGGCGCTGACCATATCGTCGCCTATGGCAATTCGCTGGTCGGCTCGATCGGGGTGCTGTTCCAATATCCGAACGTCTCTGGGCTGCTCGACAAGATCGGCGTCAAGGTCGAGGAAGTGAAATCCGCGCCGCTCAAGGCAGCGCCGAACGGCCTCGAGCCGACGAGCGATGCCGCCCGCGCCGCCCTCGCATCGCTCGTCAGCGACAGCTTTGCCTGGTTCAAGGCGCTCGTGAAGGATCGCCGCGGCATGACCGATGACGAGCTGGCCGCCGTCGACGACGGCCGCGTGTTCACCGGTCGCCAGGCATTGCCGCTCAAGCTGATCGACCAGATCGGCACCGAGCAGGACGCCATCGCATGGCTCGAAGCCAGCCGGAACGTGCCCAAGGGGTTGCCGGTGCGCGACTACAAGCCGGAGCATCGGCGCGGCCTCTTCGGGCTGTTCTCCCTGGCCACCACAGCGGATGCTCTAGGCCTGACCTCGCTTGCCGACATCGTCCGAAAGGTCGATGCCTCCGCCGGTGCCGTTCGGGTTGACGGTCTTATGGCGGTTTGGCAGGGTGCCCGTGGCGAGTGAGGCGCGGGGTGACGCCGCGCGACGGTCGACGGAGCTCGGTTGACGCTCGGCCGACGGGGGGGCGCAGGTGATCAAGTCTGAACTCGTGCAGCGGATTACCGCAAAGAATCCGCATCTTTATCAACGCGATATCGAGAAGATCGTCAGCGCGATCCTCAACGAGATCACGGAGGCCCTGGTGCGGGGTGATCGGGTCGAGCTACGCGGCTTCGGCGCCTTCTCGGTGAAGCGGCGCGATGCGCGGCTCGGCCGCAATCCGCGCACCGGCGCCCATGTCGAGGTCGACCGCAAGGCGGTGCCTTTCTTCAAGACCGGCAAGGAGATGCGCGAGCGCCTCAATGTGGAACTCCAGGCAGGCGCGGTGCGTTCCGACAGGCTCGGCCCCGAAAGACAAATGCAATGAGAACCTTCCTGAAGGCGATCGTCCTGGTCCCGGTTGCGATCATCGCCATCGCCTTTGCGGTGGCCAATCGGCAGGTCGTGTCGATTTCCTTCGATCCGTTCTCGGCCAGCGAGCCGGCTTTCGCGTTCGTGGCGCCGCTGTTCCTCGTGATCTTCATCCTGCTCATGGCGGGCGTGCTGATCGGGGGCGTCGCGAGCTGGCTGGGCCAGGGCCGTTACCGTAGGGCGGCGCGGCGCAGCCTGGCAGAGGCCGACGATCTGCGCGACGAGGTCGATCGGTTGCGCACCGAACTGGCCGTTCAGGCCCGCCAGCTTAGCGAAAGGACGGACCGACCGGCGGTCTCTCCGTCCCAAATTCCCGCATTAGCCGCCTACGAGGCCTGATCGGCCGTCGTCGCCTCATCAAGCACGCGATGAGGATCGTCTCGCGCGACGATCTGGACCGCCTCCCGACATTCCCGTGATGGTGTGGACGGCGCCCGCACCGGCATCTGGCCCCCAAAGAGAGCTGTGCCAAGTTGGTTGTCGTCAAGCAACCCATCTGCAGGAGCGCCGTCCATGGGAAAGTCTATCACCGATTTATCTGAAGTCACGACCGTTGGGCTCGATCTGGCCAAGCACGTTTTCCAGGTTCACGGCGTTGATGCTTCGGGGCGCATCGTCGTGGCCAAGTCGATCAAGCGTAGCAAGCTTTTGGAGTTCTTCGCTTCGTTGCCGCCTTGCCTTGTCGGGCTCGAGGCTTGCGGGTCGGCGCATCACTGGACACGCGAATTGATCAAGCTTGGACATGACGCGCGGATGATGCCTCCGGCCTATGTGAAGCCTTATGTGCGCCGGCAGAAGAACGACGCGGCGGACGCTGCGGCGATTTGCGAGGCGGTGACACGGCCCTCCATGCGGTTCGTCGGCGTGCGCTCGCTGGAGAACCAGGCGGCGTTGATGCGTCACAAGGCGCGCGAGATGCTGGTTTCGCAACGCACGCAGCTCCTCAATGGGCTGCGCGGCCATTTGGGGGAGATCGGCGTGATCGCGGCGCAGGGGCCCAGACACGCCCGCGAATTGGCGGGACTGATCGAAGCTTGCGACGAGACGATCCCGATTGAAGTGTGCGAGGCGCTGGCGGAACTCGTCCATCAATTACATCGGCTGGATGAAGCGATTGTGCGGCTCGATCGAACGATCACGAAGATGGCGCAGCGGGATGAAACGGCGCGCCGGCTGATGAGCATACCCGGGATCGGCCCGATCACCGCCTCGGCGATGGCCGCTACCGTTCAGGACGCATCCAGCTTCGCGGGTCCGCGCGAATTTGCTGCTTTTCTCGGGCTGACGCCCAAGCAGAACTCTTCGGGCGGCAAGCAGCGGCTCGGGCGCATCTCGAAGATGGGCAATCGATACCTGCGCAAATTGCTCGTCGTGGGTGCGCATGCCGTGCTGTTTCATCGCAAACCCCATACGGACGCGCTGCGATCCTGGGCGAAGAAGCTGATCGAGAAGAAGCCCTTCAAGCTTGTCGCTGTGGCGCTTGCCAACAAAATGGCGCGCATCGCCTTCGCGATCCTGCGCGGCAAGACGAGCTATCGAGAAATTCCGGCTTAGCCAGCGCCGTAGGGTTCGCGGCCGAGGCTCGCCAAAAGCCAAGGCAGCACAGCAATCGAGGGTGACCGAGAGGTGATGCGCAGAACGCGGATTGATCCAGAAGCCCGTGGCATTGTCTGCGCAATCAAGCGCGATCCCGTGATTGGGGCAACGGATCAGCGGACAACATCAGGGCCAGCGGGGATTCAATCTCCGCGTCAAAGGCCGAAGACATGACCGCACCCACGACCAGCGCATCGTCCAAAACAGCCCTTGATCCGCGAGCGCCGTCCAGACAAGACTGTGCTGGGTGCGATCCATGAGGCATTCGCGGCCGGTGAGGTGGGCCCGGTCCGGCATCACCACGCGATCGGAAGCAGCGAGGGTCGATACGCACGCGGCGATCGAGGATGGCGGCGAAGTCGCGCTCGCCATCAAGGAGGGCCACATCGCCAGGGGCGATGTTCAAGTCAGTCGGCACCGCCATCGAGGATCTGTCGGCGGCCGTCCTGGTCTGGCGGTTGCTTAACGAGGTTACGCCGTGACGACGGCCGACGGGTCGGCCCAGGCCACGAAAGGCCCATTGCGATAGCCCGGCTTGCCGTAGTCGAAGGGCGTGCCGTCCGGTCGCAGGACGATGCCGCCCGCGGCGCGCAGCACCGCATCGGCGGCCGCCGTATCCCATTCCATCGTCGGTCCGAAACGCGGATAGACATCCGCGTCGCCGTCGGCCAGGACGCAGAATTTCACCGATGATCCGGCCGACCGGCGCTCGCCGATCGGCAACCGCGACAGGAAGGCTTCCGTCGAGGGGTCCGCATGCGAGCGGCTTGCCAGCGCCGTCCAGCCGGAGCCGGCGGCAGGGCGCGTCCGCAGGGCACGCCGATCCGAGGCGGAAGCGAGACTCTGGCCCGGCGCGACCGTGGCCGCGAATGCCGTCCGGCCCGCCAACCAGAGGCGGCCGATGACGGGGGCGTAGACCGCGCCGACCACCGGGATTCCGCCTTCGACGAGGCCGATATTCACCGTGAACTCGCCGTTGCGGCTGAGAAATTCCCGTGTCCCGTCGAGCGGATCGACCAGGATGTAGCGGTCCGCCACGGGCGGCTTGCCATGTTTGGCACAGGCCTCTTCGGCGACGACCGGCAGGTCTGGCGCATGCGCCGACAGCCCGCGCAGGATGACGATTTCGCCGATCTCGTCGGCCTCGCTGACGGGGCTGCAATCTTCCTTGACCCTGACGTTCTCGCAGCCCTTGCGATAGACCGCCATGATGGCCGCGCCGGCCTCGAGGCAGAGCGAGGCGAAGAGTTCGGCCAGCCGATCGCGGGCTGCGTCGTCGAGCGGCGGGCCGCGGCGGAGGGAAGGCGAAACGGCAGGGTTCAGGTCCATGACCTTCGAAATAGGGAGGGCGGAGGCGCGCCAACAGCGGTGTCGTACCTCTCGACGCAAGATTTCCGCGACGAACGGCTACGCTACCAGAGGCTCGACACGCCCGAAACCCCGATTCCGGCACGGCGCGACGAGCCAGGGCCGCAGCCCTGTCGCATCCCGGCCGCAGCGCCGTCGACTTTGTTCCCAAGCGGAATCAATCGAGCTAGAGTCTTCGCGATCACAGGCCGAGGCGGCTTCGGCGCCCGGGCCCCGCGTCTTGCAACGGAACATCTCATGGCCCAAGTCGTCCTCGATTCCCTCGACCTCGCTGCCCTTCTGTGTTCGAGGGTTTGCCACGACGTGATCAGCCCGGTCGGAGCCATCGTCAACGGCCTCGAAGTCCTCGACGAGGAGAAGGATCCCGATACCCGGACCTTCGCGATGGACCTCGTAAAGAAGAGCGCCTTGATGGCGTCGGCCAAGCTGCAGTTCTGCCGTCTGGCCTTCGGGGCGGCGGGATCGGCCGGGGCCTCGATCGATACCGGCGACGCGGAAAGCGTGACGCGCGGCCTCTTCGGGGATGACAAGCTGAAGCTCGTCTGGACCATACCCCGTGTGCTGATGGCCAAGAATCGGGTCAAGCTGATGCTCAATCTTTGCCTCATCGCGGCTACCGCGGTGCCGCGCGGCGGCACGATCACGGTCGGCACCGAGGGGGCCGACGAGCAGCAGATCCTCCGGCTCGAAGCCAAGGGGCAATATGCACGCGTCGCGCCCGGCCTCGCGGGGCTGCTCGCCGGCGAGCCAGAGGGTGGCAGCGTCGAGGCGCATTCGATCCAGCCGTTCTTCACCGGCCTCGTGGCTCGCTCCGTGGACATGGCGGTGACGATCACCGTCGAGGGCGACACGGTCGTGATCGAAGCCCGCCCCGCCTCCGCCGACGCGCAGATCCCGTCCGGCGGAGCGGCGCGTGATCAGGGCGATGCTCCTCACGCCGGCCGTGACGACGCGGCGGGCTTCAACGCTCCTTAAGGCTTGCTGCGCCACAGTGCCGTCGCCGGTCGGATCGCGGGAAGCGCGGCCCGACCATGGGATGGAGCCCTATCGTGACCCAGATCCTTCTCGTCGACGATTCCAGCGTCATCCGCAAGGTGGCGCGCCGGATCTGCGAAGGCATGAGCCTGCAGACCATCGAGGCCGACAGCGGCCCCGCAGCGATCGGGGCCTGTCAGGCCGCCATGCCTGACGCCATCCTGCTCGACTGGAACATGCCCGTCATGGATGGATTCGAGGTGCTGAGGGAGGTCCGCAAGATGCCCGGTGGCCATCGGCCGAAGATCCTGCTCTGCACGACCGAGAACGATGCGACCCATATTTCCCGCGCCATGCACGCCGGCGCCGACGGCTACTTGATGAAGCCGTTCGACCGCGAGGTCATGCGGACCAAGCTCGAGGAGATCGCCCTCGTTTGAGGATGATCGCGCGCCGCCGCGGCGCAGATCAAGCACGTGGGAGAGGACAGTCGACCCAGCGATGCTGACCGGCGTCCCCTATCGCTTCCGACCGGCGAGATCGGACGATCTGCCGATGCTGGCAGGTTGGCTGAGAACTCCCGAGGCGCGGCGCTGGTGGGGTGATCCCGGGGACCAGCTCGCGCTGCTGCGCACGGACCTCGACGAACCGGCGATGTCGATGCTCATCGTCGAATTCGAAGGCCGGCCTCTCGCCTATGCGCAGCATTACGAGGTCCACGTGTGGCCGCAGCCGCATCTGGGCCACCTGCCGCCGGGTTCGCGTGCCATCGATGCCTTCATCGGCGACCCCGACATGCTGGGGCGTGGACACGGGTCGCGCTTTCTGAGGTTGTTGGCGCGGCGCCTCCGTGCCGAGGGAGCACCCGTCGTGGCGATCGATCCCCGAGCGGACAATCTGCGGGCGCGGCGTGCCTATGCGAAGGCCGGCTTTCGCGGCGAGCGGACGGTCGATACGGACGAAGGACCGGTGATGCTCATGATCTTCGAGGATCGAGCGGATACGCCGCGATAGGACCGTGTGCTTTACCTTCCGACCCTCATGCCGAGGAGATCCGCCAGGACCGTCTCGAAGCACGACCGACGCTGCGGTTCTTCGACTCGGGCCCTTCAAACTCAGCTCAAGACGAGAAGATATGATTTGTCAAAATAGTCTCTTATGCGGTGATCCGGTCTTCGGCCTCGTTCGGCTCGCGCAGCACATAGCCGCGGCCCCAGACGGTCTCGATGAAGTTGCGGCCGTGGCTGGCGTTGGCGAGCTTCTTCCTGAGCTTGCAGATGAACACGTCGATGATCTTGAGCTCCGGCTCGTCCATCCCGCCGTAGAGGTGGTTGAGAAACATCTCCTTGGTCAGCGTGGTGCCCTTGCGCAGCGAGAGGAGTTCCAGCATCTGGTATTCCTTGCCGGTCAGATGCACGCGGGCGCCCGAGACTTCGACGGTCTTCTGGTCGAGATTGACGATGAGGTCGCCGGTGGCGATGACCGACTGCGCATGGCCCTTCGAGCGCCGCACGATCGCGTGGATGCGGGCGACGAGTTCGTCCTTGTGGAAGGGCTTGGTCAGATAGTCGTCGGCGCCGAAGCCGAGGCCCTTCACCTTGTCCTCGATCCCCGCAAGGCCCGACAAGATCAGGATCGGCGTCTTGACCTTGGCAACTCTGAGCGTGCGCAGCACCTCGTAGCCGGACATGTCGGGCAGGTTCAGGTCGAGCAGGATGATATCATAGTCATAGAGCTTGCCGAGGTCGATTCCCTCTTCGCCGAGGTCGGTCGTGTAGACGTTGAAGTTCTCCGACTTCAGCATCAACTCGATGCTCTGTGCGGTGGCGCTGTCGTCTTCGATCAAAAGAACGCGCATGTGAGGTCCCCACCCTTGCCTCGGTTCAGACGGTAGATGCGCCAACTGCGCGTTCCGACGCCGCTGCTGGAAGTCGGCGAAGCACCGGAGCCTGTCCCGGACGCTAACGCCCAATGGTTAACAGAAGCTGATTGGTTAAACATTCAAGGTTCGCATTTTTCCGTCGATGTCACAAAATTGCTGCGATCGACGGGAACTGCCGCCGACCGCGTCGCGTCTGGAATAAAGTCGATCCATCGCTTCGGGCTTTCGAACCATCGCGCAATCGGCTCGACACCGGCCTGCCGCATCATGCGGGGTGGCCGGGCGCCTTGGCGCCGGGCCGAATGCCCTGCGGACCCGCGCAATGTTAATGAAACAGGTAAACGCCGCGTTTACGTGACATGCATCGTGACATCCGTGCCACCCTCGCTCAACATGGTTTCTTTCCTCGCTCTCAAGTAAGGAAGAAGCAACTTCCATGGGAGATTGTCGGTAGGTCTCGCGGTCTTCAGCACGGTCCATCCGGTCCATTGTCCCACCTCGCGTCTTGGAGTGCTTCATGGTGAAGTCGCGGGATCATCTCATCCGTCTCAAACGCTTTCAGCTCGAGGAAAGGCGCCGACGCGTGGCGCAGATCGAGGCCATGATCGCGGATTTCAACCGCATGTCCGCGGATCTCGACCGCGAAATCGCAACCGAAGAACAACGATCGGGCATCTCCGATCCGCATCATTTCGCCTATCCGACCTATGCGCGGGCTGCCGTCGTGCGGCGCGACAACCTCAGGCGGTCGGCGGACGAATTGCGTGAACAGCTCGACGAGGCCAAGGCCATGTTCGATGTCGCCGGCGAGGAGCTCAGCAAGGTGGAGAGCCTCGACGGCCGCGAGAAGGCCTCCAACGGCCTCGTCGAGGCGGCGGCGCGCGAAATGATGGCGCCACAGCGCTTCGCTAGGGCCTGAGGATTGCGGCGAGGCCATCGCTACAAGCGATGGCGCGCCAGCTTGTCGTAGAGCGGCCGGCCGGCCTCGGCGATCGGCCGCAGCCGGTCCGGCAACGCGGAGAGGTCAGACTCCCGGCGTGGCGCGGAAAATCCGGTCGAACGCTCGACCTTGTCGTACCAGGCGGGCGCCCAGACCCCGTCGCTCTCTCGCCGGCCGGCGAGCCATGACAGCATGCGCGTATCGAACCCGATGCCGCAGGCCGAGCAGAGCCGTTCCAGCATCCCGCGCGGATCGCGCAGGACATCCGAAGCCTCGACGACCGGTGGCGTGCAGCCGAGCCGGTCGGCGATCCGGTCGAAGAGTTCGACCTGCTGCGGCAGGCCGATCTCGGCAAGCGTCACTTCGGCCCGCTTCTCCACATAGGAGGCCAGCACCGCCTCGGGCGGCCGGATCAGGAAGGCGTTGGTTACGCCCCCGATCCAGTCGCGGCCGAAATCCGGCAGCATGTGGTGCGTCATGTGTTTCTGATACCAGATGGGGCGCGCGCCCGGCACCCGCCCGGTCACGGCCTCGGCGACGATGCGCCAGTCCTGGGGCTGGGCGGCCAGGATGTCGTCGCGCATCGGATGATCGAGCCCGGTGGCGGCCAGATAGGCGGCATAGAAGGGCTCGTCGCTGACGGAAGTATCGGGGCGGTTCTCGAAGGCCCGCATCATGGCGGTCGAGATGTTGCGCGGCCCCGACCACATGGCGATGCGCACCGCCTCCATCAGGCCCGCCCCCGCGCATCCTCGTCCCGCACGGCGAGATAGAGCTCGCGCAGCCGCCGCGTCACGGGACCCGACGCATCGTCCGGTGCCCCGAGCTTGGGTAGCGGGCGGCCGTCGACCATGCCGACCGGGGTCAGCCCGGCGAAAGTGCCGGTGACGAAGGCCTCGTCGGCGCCATAGACGTCGAAGAGCGAAAAATCCTTCTCGAACACCGGCAGGCCGCCGCGCCGCCCCGCCCGCAGGACCGCGTCCCGGGTGATGCCGCGCAGGCAGAAGCCGCCGCCCGAGGTCCACAGTTCACCATCGCGAACGATAAAAAAATGCGTCGAATTGCAGGTCGCGACGAAACCGCGGTCGTCGAGCATCAGCGCCTCGTCGGCGCCCGCATTCATGGCCTGGATGCAGGCCAGGATGTCGTTGAGCTTGGAATGGCTGTTGAGCCGCGGGTCCTGGTCGGCGGGCCCGGTGCGACGGACGTGAACCGTGAAGAGGCTGATGCCGCGCTCAAGCATCTCCGGCCGCGGCGCCTTCCATTCGGGTACGATCACCACCGTCGCCGGGCCGACCGTCAGGCGCGGGTCCTGATAGGGGGAACGCTTCTTGCCCCGGGTCACCATGAGCCGGATATGGACGCCGTCCTCCATGCCGTTGCGCTCGAGGCAATCGAAGAGGCGACCGACGAGGTCGTCCCGCGCGAGGCCGATATCGATCATCAGCATCTTGGCGCCGTCGTAGAGCCGGTCGAGATGGGCATCGAGGAAAGCGATGCGTCCCTTGACAAGCCGCAGACCCTCCCAGATCCCGTCACCGAGCACGAAGCCCGAATCGAACACCGAAACCGAAGCCGCGTCGCGCCCGACGAGCGCACCGTTGACGGAGACCAGGACCGCATCGTTGCGCGGATCCCCCACGTAGTCCTGCGTTCCGCTGCCCATTCGTGCCTCGCTGCGCCAAGTCGATCGCAGTACCATGGCAACCGAGTGCCATGGCGACCGCCGCCTGTCGAGCGCTGCCTTGCGGGCAGCGTCGATCCATGTTGCGGCTGCAACGCAGCGATGCGCGGGAATGTTGTTAAGGCCTTGTTGAAGATCGAGGCTTAACCCGAAGCGATCCGTTTACATCCAGGTCATAAGGATCCGCCGTGGCTTTCGCCATGCAGAAGAGTTCCCGTCGCGCCTCCGGCGTCGGGACGTCGGTCGTCGTGCGCGCGACCGTCGAGACGTCGGCCCATCGGCGGCATCTTTCTCTTGTGCCCGAGGCGGGGCGGGCGCCAGAGGCGGCGTCGCGCCCGGCCGGCGCCGAGCGGCCGCTTGTCGGCATCCTGGCGATGCTGCTTTGCACGGCGCTGTTCCCGATCTCCGATACGGCCTCCAAGATCCTCACCGCGGACCTGCCCTCGCTGGAGGTGGCCTGGCTGCGCTATCTGGTCTTCCTGGTCATGACCCTGCCGGTGCTGATGCGCGGCAGGGCGGCGCTGGCGACCCGCCGGCCGGGTCTGCAGATCGGGCGGGGGCTGGCGAGCGCCGCCTCGACCGCGGTCGCGATCCTGTCCTTGGGTTTCCTGCCCGTCGCCGAGACCACCGCCATCGGATTCGTGGCACCGGTCATCGTCACCGCCATGGCGGCCGTCTTCCTCGGCGAAAAGGTCGGCATAAGGCGCTGGGTCGCGGCAATCGTCGGGCTGGCCGGTGTCGCGGTCATCGTCCAGCCGGGTTCGAGCGCCTTCCAGCTCGTCTCGCTCATCCCGCTCTGCGGCAGCTTGGCGAGCGCGGCCTCGACGATCACCACCCGCATGGCAAAGGACGAACGGCCGGATACGACGCTGTTCTGGTCGGCGATCATCGGCTTTATCGTCCTGTCGGGGATGGTCGTCTTCGTGTGGAAGACGCCGAGCTGGACCGATATTGCCATCGGCGGCATCGTCGGCTTCTTCGCCACGCTGGCGAGTCTGATGCAGGTCTTCGCCTATCGGCATGCGCCGGCCTCCCTGCTGCAGCCCTTCAGCTATAGCCAGTTGATCTGGGCCGGGGCGCTCGGCTTCGCGGCCTTCGGAACCGTCCCGGGGCCGGCGATGCTCTGCGGTGCCTCCATCATCGCCGCGAGCGGCATCTATACGGCCTGGCGGGAGGCTGTGCGCAGCCGGGCGGAGCGAGGCTGCGAAGGCGTCGCGCGTCGATAGAGGCGAGGATCATCCGCGATGCTGATCGTGTTCGGCGGCCTTCCGGGGACCGGCAAGACGACGGTTTCGCGCGAACTCGCCATGCTGCGGCGCGCGACCTGGCTGCGCGTGGATGTCATCGAGCAGGCGATCCGCGTAGCCGACGTGCTGGCCGGAGAGGTCGGCACCGCCGGCTATGCGGTCGCCAACGCCCTCGCCGAGGCCAATCTCCGGCTCGGCCGGGCCGTGGTCATCGATGCCGTCAATCCGGTGGCGGAGAGCCGCGCCGCCTGGCGAGGCATCGCCCGGCGGACCGCATGCCCGCTGATCGAGGTCGAGGTCATCTGCTCGGAAGCCGCGGAGCATAGGCGCCGCGTCGAAACCCGTGAAAGCGACATCGTCGGGCTCGTCCCACCGACCTGGGACGAGGTGATGCGCCGCCACTACGATGCCTGGCCCGAGCCGCATATCGTCATCGACACCGCCAAAGTGCCGGCGGAGGAGGCGGTGCGCCTCGTCGGCGCCGCGATGGAGGCGGGTTGAGGCGCGCGCTCCGTCAGCCTCGGCCGAGGTCGCCAAGAAGGCTCGTCGCCACCATGACCTTGGACAGCGTCAGGCCCGAGCCGAGGATATTGTCGAGCGCGGTTTCGGTGCGGCCCAGGGCCTGACCGCGCGCCTCGCACCACTGCCCGACCGCATCGATGCCGGAGCCACCGTGCCGGATGACGTCGCGGCACAGCGCCCGATGCGCCGCGCCGATGCCGGCGATCGCCCGTTCGAGCGCGACGCGATCGAAAATATCGCCGGCCGGAACGCGGCGGGCGGCGGCGGCGAGCGGCTCGAGCCTGAACCGGTCGGCCAGCGCGTAGTAGGTCGCGGCGGTCTCGGGCAACGGCCGGCCGGTGTCCTCGGCCACGAGGATGATGTCCGGCGCCGCGGCGAGGTCGCGCAGCGAGGCCAGGCGCTCGGCGAGATCCTCGGGCACGCCGCCGTCCACGAGGCTCCGGCGGCGCTGCTCGTGCGCGTCGCGACCCTGCGGCCCGAGGCTCTCCGGTAGCGTCTGCGCCAGAGCCGCCGTGCCGGCAGCGAAACGGCCGATCACCGGGCCGAGCCCGGCCGTGAGATCCGCATTGCGCAGCACCCAGACCATGCGGTCGCGCAACAGGTCCTGCAACTCGGCGTAGAGGGCGAGCTGCTGCTCCCCGCCGAGGCTCCGGTCGAGCCGCTCCACCGCCTGATAGAGCGCCGGCAGACCGAAGACGTCGCGCACCGCCACATAGGCGGCCGCGACGTCGCCGTCGGAGGCGCCGGTCTCGTCGACGAGGCGCGGCACGATCGTCGGGCCGCCGAGGTTGACGACCGCATTGGCGAGCTCGGTCGCGACGATCTCGCGGCGCAGCCGATGACCGGCGATCGCCTCGGGGAAGCCCTCGCGCAGCGCTTGCGGGAAATAATGCTCGAGTTCGAGCTCCAGCACCGGGTCGTCCGGTAGACCGCTATCGAGCAGCCGGCTCTTCAGCGACAGCTTCGCATAGGCGAGCAGCACCGCGAATTCGGGCCGTGTCAGCCCTTCCCCGCGCTGGCTGCGCTCGGCGAGCGCGGCATCGCTCGGCAGGAACTCGACCGCCCGGTCGAGCCGGCCGTCCGCTTCCAGCATCTGCATGAGACGGATCGCGAAGCCGTTCTCCGGCGCCCCCGGCCGAACGGCGAGCGACAAAGCAAGCGTCTGCTGCCGGTTGTTGCGCAGCACGAGCTCGGCGACCTCGTCGGTCATACCTGCAAGCAGCGCGTTGCGGTCGTCCTCGGAAAGGAGACCCTGGCGCTGCGGCGTGCTGAGCGCGATCTTGATGTTGACCTCGACGTCGGAGGTGTTGACGCCGGCTGAATTGTCGATCGCGTCGGTGTTGAGCCGAACCCCACGCCGCGCCGCCTCGATCCGGCCGCGCTGGGTCAGGCCGAGATTGGCGCCTTCCCCGATGACCCGCGCCCTGATCTCGGCGCCAGTGATGCGGACCGCGTCGTTGGCGCGGTCGCCGACCTCGTCGTCGGTTTCCGCCGAGGCGCGGACATAAGTGCCGATGCCGCCGAACCAGAGGAGGTCGACTGGCGCCATGAGGGAGGCCTGGATCACTTCGGCGGGTGTCGCGGCTCCCCGCGCGATGCCGAGCCGGGCCTGGACCGCCTCCGACAGGGGGATGCTCTTGGCATCGCGGGAAAAAACGCCGCCGCCGGGCGAGATGAGGGCGGGGTCATAGTCCGCCCAGGACGAGCGCGGCAGGGCGAAGAGCCGCCGCCGCTCGGCGAGCGCGGCCAGCGGCTCGGGATCCGGATCGAGGAAGATGTGGCGATGGTCGAAGGCCGTGACCAGCCTCAGGCTTTCCGACAGCAGCATGCCGTTGCCGAAAACGTCGCCCGACATGTCGCCGATGCCGACGGTGGTGATGGGGTCGTGCGCGACATCGACGTCCATCTCGGCGAAATGGCGTCGCACCGCCTCCCAGGCGCCGCGCGCCGTGATGCCCATCACCTTGTGGTCGTAGCCATGGCTGCCGCCCGAGGCGAAGGCATCACCGAGCCAGTGGCCCTTCGCGATGGAGATGGCGTTAGCCGTGTCCGAGAAGGTCGCCGTGCCCTTGTCGGCCGCGACCACCAGATAGGCGTCGTCCGGGTCGTGGCGCACGGTATCGGGCGGCGGCACGATCTCGCCGTCGACGATATTGTCGGTGACGTCGAGCAAGGCCGCGACGAACATCCGGTAGCTCTCCGTCCCCTCCGCGAGCCAGGCCTGCCGGTCGCCCGGCGCCGGCAGGCGCTTGGGAAAGAAGCCACCCTTGGCGCCGACCGGGACGATGACCGCGTTCTTGACCTGTTGGGCCTTGACGAGGCCCAGGATCTCGGTGCGAAAGTCCTCGGGCCGGTCGGACCAGCGCAGGCCGCCGCGGGCGACATAGCCGAAGCGCAGGTGCAGGCCCTCGACGCGCGGGCTGTAGACGAAGATCTCGTAGAGCGGCCGCGGCAGCGGCAGCCCTTCGACCTCGGCGCAGGCGAACTTGAAGGCCATCGTCTCCCGGGCGAGGCCGTCCGCGCCGAGCTGAAAGAAGCTGGTGCGCCGCGCCGCGCCGACGAGATTGACGAAGCGGCGCAGGATGCGGTCCTCGTCGAGACTGGTGACCTCGGCGAGCTGCGCCTCGATCTCGGCGCGGATCGCAGCCTGCCGTTCGTCGCGGTCATCGTCGGCGCGTGGATCGAACCTGGCGTAGAACAAGGCCACGATGCCGGTCGCGACGGCCGGATGGCGGCTCAAAGTCGCGGCCAGGTAGTCCTGTCCGTAGCGGACGCGGATCTGGCGCTGGTAGCGGCCGAGCGCGCGCAGCAGGGTCACGTCCCGCCAGCCGAGCGACGCCTCGATGACCAGGCGGTTGTAGGCATCCGATTCGGCGAGCCCCCGGCCGATCGCCATCAGCGCCGCCTCCAGAGGTCGACGCAGCAGATCGAGGTCGATCGGGCCGCCTGTGGCCCGCTCGAGCGCCATGTCGTGCAGCCAGACCCTGTCCGCATCTGCGGCCTTCTCGTGGATCCGGTACGTTCGCTCGTCGATCACCGTGAAGCCGAGATTCTCGAGGGCCGGCACGCGCGCCGAGAGCGGCAGCGACACGCCGCGGGAGAAGACCTTGAGGTCGATGCGCTCCGGCGGGTCGCCGGGGCGACGCACGATGTCGACGGCACGCGGCCGCTCGTTGTTGAGCCTGTCGAGGATCGCGATATCGGCGATGGCGTCGGCGGGGCTGAAGCGGTCGCGATAGCTGACCGAGAAAGCCTCCGCATAGGCACCCGCGAGGGTCCGCGCCCGGGGGCCGTCCATCGTCTCCCCGAGCGCGTCGCGCAGGCCGTCGCTCCAGGTCCTGGCCAGTTGGGCGATGCCGGCCTCGATCGTCTCGGCATCGACGGCGGGCGGCGGCTTGTCGAGACCGATGATGTAATGCGTGCGGGCCAGGGCCCCTTCCGGATAATCCGGATAGGCGGCCGACAGGCGCCCGTCGAAGGTCGCCACCAGATAGCGGCCGACGCTGCGGCGCAGCTCCGTGTCGTAGCGCTCCTTCGGGAGATAGACGAGCACCGAGACGAAACGTTCGAACGGGTCGGTACGGACCAGCGCGCGGATACGCGGCCGCTCCGCCAGCGCGGCGATCGTCGTGGCGAAACGCGACAGAAGATCCGCGTCGATCTGGAAGAGCTCGTCGCGCGGATAGGTCTCGAGCACGTCGGCGAGCGCGCGGCCGGCATGGCTCGATCCGTCGAGCCCGGCGCGGGCGATCACTTCGGCGAGCTTGCGGCGCAGATAGGGGATGGCCGCCGCCGGCGTCGTGTAGACGCTCGGGGAGAACAGGCCGACGAGGCGCATCTCGCCGGCCAGCGCGCCGTCTTCGGCGAAGAGCTTGATCCCGACCATGTCGAGATAAGCCCGCTTGTGGACGCGCGTCTTGACGCTGGTCTTCGTGATCAGGAGCGCCGCGGGGCCGCGCAGGAAGGCGCGGATCTCGGGCGTGCCGCCGGGCGCATGCTCGCCGCGGAACAGCTCGACCGCGGGATCGCGCAGGAGGCCGAGGCCGGGCAGGACCTGCGGGCGCTCGTCCTCGCTACCCCGCAGACGATAGACGCGCAGGCCCATGAGCATCATATGCCCGTCGCGGAGCCAGTCCAGGAAGGCGGCCGCCTCCCCCACCTCGTCGGGCGCGAGAGGCGAGGGCAGGTCCCGCACGACGCGGACCGCCTCCGCGAGGCCGTCACGCATGGCGGGTTCGTCGTCGGTTGTGACGGCGACATCGGCGAAGAGGCTGGCCAGCCCTTCGATCAGACGGGACCGGTCGGCCTCCTCGTCGAGGCGGTCGAGATGGACGTGGATGAAGCTTTCGCGGCGTCCCTCGGCGGTCGGCGGGGCGACGTGCAGCACCTTCCCGTCGAAATCGCGTTCGACGCCGAAGATCGGATGGGCAACGAGACGCGGCTCGAGCCCCCGCTCGCCGAGTTCGAGCAGCGTCGAGTCGAGAAGATACGGGCGGTCGTCGTTGGCGATGTCGAGGATCGTCAGATCGCGCCGCCGATCGTCCCGGTGCACGGCGATATCGGCAAGGGCGATCCGCGCCGGCGCGCCGGCGTGTCGGGGCGCCGCGAAATGCTCATGCGCCAGCACAGCGATATCGGCGAGCGAGGCCGCCGAATAACGGGCAAGGTCTTCGCGAGGGACGCGGTCGAAGAGGCCGTGGACGAAATCCGCCGGGATGGGGGGCTGGTCGACGGCACGCTTATCGACCTCGCCTTCGTCTCCGCCCATGCCGATCTCCCCGTCATTCCCGTGAAACGGGACCTTAGAGCATGATGTCGCAAAGTCGGTACGGGTTTTCGGGTGAGGTCATGCGCTATTGTAGCGGCCTCGTTTCGATGGAGTTCGGCGCTCGGCGACGTCAGCGCCGCCGGAACCACCGGGTCAGCCAGCGGACCAGCCGTGTCGACCCCCGCGGAGCCAGCCGAACGAGGCGCTCGAAACGCCGCTGCAGCGCCGTGTTGCGTTCGGTCAGGGCAAGGATCTCGGCCTGCGCCTGGCGGAGCTCGGACTTCAGCCGGTCGTTCTCGAAGCGCAGGTCCTCGAGGTCGAGCGATAGCCGGCGGATGTCATCCGCGAGAAGGCCGTTGCGGCGCTCGGGCTGTTGCCGGTCCGAGATGCTCGTCGCTCCCATATCACCCGCTCCAGGGGGTGGAGCGTCACACAAACCGTTTCGATATGCCATTATCCGATGCGTTTTCCCTATACCATTTGGTATAGGACGCCACATGGAAGCGGTTGCCGAGATCGAACCGTCGGCGCAGCTCGGCCGACCGGGCGTGAAGGGCATACATGAGATTGCTGACGACCTCGCCCGACTGTCCCAGGGTCGCGTGCGGCGAGGGCCGCAGCAGGTGGGCCTCGAACGTGGCGAACGGATCCTCCGACCAGGCCGGATTCTGGTCCCGGAACATGTACCGCGCCAGGTCCGGTATGGTCGTGCCGGAGTCGAACCGCGCGTAGCCGTAGGGCGCCCCCTTCCCCTGCGGCCGGCTCAGCATCCGCTCGGCATAGAGGTCGAGCAGGTCCGCCAGGGCGTCCGAGACGAGATGATCGGGGACGTGTTTCGAGACGCGCCGCGGCTGACGCGGATCGAAGCCGCTGAAATGGAAAAATCCCAGCGCCTGGCCGTCGACGCTCCAGCCGGTCTCTGTCCGGTCGAGGAAACGCTGCGCCAGGTTCCAGTAGGCGACGTTCATCGAGGTGTCGCGCAGCACGAGCGCATGCGCCGCGAATCCCGGCATGAGATCCATGAACTTCTGGTCGACGAAAAGGCCGCCGCTCTGGTCGTTGACGCAGTGATAGCGCAGCTGGCGCGCCCACCAACGCAGCAGCGGCTCCGTCTCCGTCTGCTGCGAGCAAGCCAGGAAACCGAGATTGTAGACGCCGGTGCGCATCACGTCGACCTCGCTCCGTGGCGCCCTAAAGCCCGGGGGCGAGCACAAGTGGGGCGTGAGGATAAACGACGCTCCCGCTTCCAACGCATCGAAGACGGCGTCGAGCCGCCGGAAGAGCATGATGTCGGGGTCGAAATAAAGAACGTTGTCGTAGCCTCGCTCGAACAGCCGGAGGAACAGGAAGGGCTTGATCGCGGTATTGAATTCCATGATGTCGTAGCCGAAGGCCACGCTGCGGAACTCGGGGATGCGCAGGCGCTCCGCCGGAATGACCTCGACATGATCGAGGCGGATGTCGCCGTCGTCGGCCAGGCCCAAAAAGAGATCGGCGTCGGGATGCGTGTCGCGCGCCGATCCGAAGAAGACGTCCGCTTGCGTCGCGTAATTCTTCGAGCAGATCGAGAAGATGGCGGTCCGCTTCGGCATGCTCCTTCCCGACCTCGGGCCTTCCAGGCGCGGGCGGAAGGGCGCAAACCGGCGACCCCTGCCGCGCTGGGGGTCGTCCTCGTCAATCCCATGACGACCGCCGAGCGACAAGCCCTTGTTTTTTTACGCCCGGCCCGATAAGGCACGGGCGCGCTCCCCGACACCCCTGGAGGCGTGAGCGCTCTGGCGCGGCCGCATCGGGCGGCCGTTCGCTTTTTTGCGAAGAGGATTTGAACCATGGCAGCGACGAAGACGCTCGCGGCCACGGTGCGCCGCGGGACAGGCAAGGGGGCCGCCCGCAGTGTTCGCCGTGAAGGTCGCGTTCCGGGTGTGGTCTATGGCGGCGGAGAAGCCGCCGAGCCGATCTCGCTCGATTATCGGGAGGCCCACAAGCTGATCTATGCCGGGCATTTCCTGACCACGCTCTTCGAGCTCGACATCGAGGGCCGCAAGGAACGGGTCATCCCGCGCGACTACCAGCTCGACGTCGTCAAGGACACGCCGGTGCATATCGACTTCATGCGGCTGCGCGCCGGCTCCAAGCTGCGCCTCGACATCCCGGTCCATCTCATCAATGCCGAACAGTCGCCCGGCATCAAGCGAGGCGGCACGCTCAACATCGTGCGCCATAGCGTCGAGATGCTGGTTCCCGGCGACAACATCCCGGACAGCCTCACCGGCGATCTGGCTGGTCTCGACATCAACGATTCGCTGCACATCTCGGCGTTCACGCTCCCCGAGGGATGCGTGCCGATCTCCAAGGACCGTGACTTCACCGTAGCGACGATCGCCGCGCCCTCCGGTCTTGCCGAGGCCGAGGCCGACGAGGCCGCCGCCGCCGAGGCCGCCGCCGCCAAGGCGGTCGCCGCGGGTGGCAAGAGTGCGGCCAAGGCGGCTCCCGCCAAGACGCCTCCGGCCAAGGCGCCTCCGGCCAAGAAATAAGCCGGGCGGGGAGGCGGTCGGCCTCCCGCCGCCTCGGGTATAGCCTCCCGCCATGCTCCTCGTCGTCGGCCTGGGCAATCCCGGCGCCCAATATGCCGGCAACCGGCACAATATCGGCTTCATGGCCGTCGACGCCATGGCGCGGCGCTATCGTTGCGCTCCGTTCAAGCCCCGTTTCGGCGGCCTCGCCTCCGAAGGCGTGCTCGGCGAACGCCGGGTCCTGCTGCTGAAGCCCATGACCTTCATGAACGAGAGCGGCCGTTCCGTGGGCGAGGCGGCGCGCTTCCATAAGATCGGGCTCGAGGACATCGTCGTGGCGCATGACGAACTCGACCTCTCAGCAGGCAAGCTGCGGATGAAGCGCGGCGGCGGCAATGCCGGCCACAACGGCTTGCGCTCGATCACGGCCCATCTCGGCAACGACTACCGGCGCATCCGCCTCGGCATCGGTCATCCCGGCGACAAGGCGCTCGTCTATCGTTACGTTCTGAGCGATTTCGCCAAGAGCGAGCGGCCTTGGGTCGAGACGCTCTGCGAGGCGGTGGCCGATCATGCGGGGCTCGTCGCCGCCGGACAGGATTCGAGCTTCCAGAACAAGGTGCATCTCGCCATGACGGCGGCGGGTTTCGGCGAAGCGGCCGGCGGCTGATCCTGATGGCGCTACCCGCCGGAGCCGGCGAGCTTCGCCACGTGCCGCAAGGCCAATTCGTAACCGTGCGTACCGAAACCGGCCATGACCGCCGTGGCGGCGAGCGACACATAGGAGCGGTGCCGGAAACTTTCGCGCTGATGCACGTTCGAGACATGCACCTCGACGATCGGGCACGGGCAGGTCTTCAGGGCATCCAGGATGGCGATCGACGTATGGGTGAAGGCGCCCGCATTGATGACGATGCCGGCCGCATCCTCGCGGGCCTCGTGGATCCAGTCGATCAGTTGGCCTTCGTGGTTCGACTGCCGGAAGACGACCGCGAGGCCGAGCGTCGTCGCCAGCGCGGTGACCGCCGCCTCGACGTCGGCCAGCGTCGCGTGGCCGTAGATCTCGGGCTGGCGCTTGCCGAGAAGGTTGAGGTTGGGGCCGTTGAGGACGTAGACGGTGCGCATGGAACCCTCGTGAAGGCCCGATCCCTATAGCATAGGGGACGTTTCGCGGGCGTCGTATCGCAAGTGAGGATACCGGATATGGACAGGGTGGACACGGCGGGGCTCGGGATCGCGGCGCCGCTGCATCGTTTCGTCGCCGACGAGGCTTTACCGGGATCGGGCCTGTCCGCCGAGCAGTTCTGGAGCGGCTTCGCGTCGATCCTGCGCGATCTCGGCCCCAAGCTGCGCCAGCTCCTCGCCGAGCGCGACGACCTCCAGGCCAGGATCGACGACTACCATCGCCGCAACAAGGACAAGGTCTTCGACCAGGCCGCCTATCTGACCTTCCTGCGCGACATTGGCTACCTGCTGCCGGCGCCGACCCGCCGACCCATCGCGACGGCCGGGGTCGACGCGGAGATCGCCACGATAGCCGGCCCGCAGCTCGTCGTGCCCCTGTCGAACGCCCGCTATGCGCTCAATGCCGCCAATGCGCGCTGGGGCAGCCTTTACGATGCGCTCTACGGCACGGATGTCATCGCCGACGAGGGGGATGCCGCGCGGAGCACGGGCTACAACCCAGCCCGGGGTGCCCGTGTGGTGGCCCGCGTCAAGGCCTTTCTCGACGAGGCGGCACCGCTCGCCGGAGGCGCTTCCCATGCCGATGTCACGGCCGTGGCGATCGAGGGGACGGCGCCGCGCTTCACGCTGTCGGACGGCCGGGCGGTCGGTCTGGCACGGCCGGACCTCTTTGCCGGATACAAGGGCGACAAGGCCGCACCGCAGATCGTGCTGCTGCGCCACAACGGGCTCGGCATCCAGCTCCTGTTCGATCGCTCAAGCCCCATCGGCAAGGCCGATCCGTCCGATCTATCGGACGTGGTGATCGAGGCCGCGATCTCGACCATCATGGATATGGAGGACAGCGTCGCGGCCGTCGATGCCGAGGACAAGGTTGCCATTTACCGCAACTGGCTCGGCCTCGTGACGGGCGAGCTCACGGCCGAATTCTCCAAGGGTGGCAAGGTTCTGGAGCGCCGCCTTCATCCCGATCTCGAACTCCTTGCTCCCGATGGCGCCCCGCTGAGACTGCATGGACGCAGTCTCATGCTGATTCGCAACGTCGGCCATCACATGTTCACCGATGCGGTGCTATCCGAAAACGTGCCGGTGCCGGAAGGCTTCCTCGACGCCGCCGTCAGTGTGCTCATCGGCAAGCGCGACCTCGCACCCGGCCGCGCTCTCGGCAACAGCCGGACGGGATCGATCTACATCGTCAAGCCGAAGATGCACGGACCGGCGGAAGTGGCTCTGACCGATGAGCTTTTCAACCGAGTGGAGTCGTTGCTCGGGCTACCGGCCGACGCGGTCAAGATGGGCATCATGGACGAGGAGCGACGCACCTCGGCCAATCTCGAAGCCGCAATCCTGGCGGCCGCCGATCGGGTGGTGTTCATCAATACCGGCTTCCTCGACCGCACCGGCGACGAGATCCACACCTCGGTCGAGGCCGGCCCAATGGTGCGCAAGGCCGACATGAAGGCGACCGCCTGGATCAAGGCCTACGAGGACAACAACGTCGATGCCGGCCTCGCCCTCGGCCTGCCCGGCAAGGCGCAGATCGGCAAGGGGATGTGGGCGGCGCCCGACTGCATGGCCGAGATGCTGGCCCAGAAGGGTGCCCATCCGCAGGCCGGCGCGACGACCGCCTGGGTGCCCTCGCCGACCGCCGCGACGCTGCATGCGCTGCACTACCATCAGACGGATGTGAAGGCGCGCCAAGCCGAAATCGCCTGTCGCAAGCCGGCCCGCATCGAGGATCTGCTGACGATTCCCGTGTCGCACTCCAACTGGGCGCCCGAGGCGGTGCAGCAGGAGCTCGACAACAACCTGCAGAGCATCCTGGGTTATGTGGTGCGCTGGGTCGACCAGGGGATCGGCTGCTCGAAAGTGCCCGACATCTACGATGTCGGGATGATGGAAGACCGCGCCACCTTGCGCATCTCGAGCCAGCACGTCGCCAACTGGCTGGAACATGGTATCGTCAACGAGCGGCAAGTCGATGAGACGCTGCGGCGCATGGCGGCCGTCGTCGACAGGCAGAATGCCGGCGACCCGCTCTATCGCCCGATGGCGCCTCGCTTCGACGGCGAGGCTTTTGCGGCGGCGCGCGACCTCGTGCTGCAGGGCCGTCGGCAGCCCAACGGCTACACCGAATGGATCCTGCATGCTCGCCGCCGCGCTGCCAAAGCCAGGGGAGCGGCAACGGCCGAGGGGTGATCCGTCTTTCGAAGGCAATCAAGCTGCGCGCGGACATCCGGCGTCCGCGACTTACGCCATCTGCCGGTTCAGGCCATCATGGCGACCGTCTGGCTGAACCACCCAAGGGAACAAGATCAGGGTCGACGGCTGGCTGGCGCGCGAGTCCCCGTCTCCGAAACGGCCAGTCGATCACCTCGCCGGTCCACAGCGCCAACCAGACGAAGACCGGCTGAAAGGCGAGGCGCGGCCCGTGATACCACCAGGAATTGGGGATCGGCGGCAGGTTGATGCCATCGATCGCGTGCTTGATGTTAGCGGGAAAGACGCAGACCGCATAGGCCGCGAAGGCCCAGCCGGCGGCGCGGCGCAACCGCGGCGTCAGCAGCGCCACGGACCCCAGCACCTCGCAGACGCCCGTGGCCAGCACCACGTCGCGCGGATAAGGCACCCAATCCGGCATGATCGGCAGAAAGCCGTCGGGATGGGACAGGTGGACGCAGCCCACCCCGAAATAGGCGATGGCGAGGATGCCCCTGGCGACGGAGCGGGCGCGGGGATAGGTCGTCGCTGATGGATCCATCGCCATCCACATAGAGAGCAAAGGCCCGCCGGCCAGCGCTCAGGTCTCGACGAGGCCGATCGAATTGTCCGAGGTTCGCCCGTGCCCATGCGGCAGGGCCAGGTAATCCGCCGAGCGCATTTCGTGGAGTCGCGAGACCACGCGGTTGAACTCGACGGCCTCGTAGCCCTCCCACGCATCGTAGAGATGCTCGGGCTCGGCCTCGGCGGAGGCTATGAGCTTCACCCGCTCGTCGTAGAACGTGTCGATCATGGTGATGAACCGCTTGGCGACATTGCGTTCCCCCGCGCCGATGACCCGGATGCCTTCGACGATCACCGTGCCGAAGGCGCGCGCCAGGCTGAGGAAATCGACCGCGCCGAGCGGCGCCTCGCAGAGCGCCGCGAAGGGGAAGCGCGCGACGCCACCGGCGGCGTTCGGCACGGTGATCGAGCGACCGAGCAACGGCACGCTCGTCGAGCGGCCTTCCGGCACGCCGGTCAGCGCCAGGAAGGCGCGGTCGAGCGCCGCCCTGGCCTCGGCATCGGCCGGGCTGAACCACACGGCGGCCTCGGTCAGCGTGCGGAACCGGAAATCGCGGTCCGCGTCGAGCCGCACCGTCTCGAGCCGCGCCTCGAGGAGCGCGACGAACGGCAGGAACAGGGTCCGGTTGAGCCCGTCCCGATAGAGGTTTTCGGGCTCGACGTTCGAGGTGGTGACGATCGTCACGCCGTCCTCGAAGAGGTGGGTGAACAGCCGCCCGAGGATCATGGCATCGGCGATATCGGTCACGGCGAATTCGTCGAAGCAAAGGAGCTGCGCCTCCTCGGCCAGGGCCGCCGCGACAGGCCCGATCGGCTCGTCGCCTTTGGCGAGGCCGCGCTTGCTATCTTGGCGCCAGGCGTGGATGCGCCCATGCACATCCATCATGAAGCCGTGGAAATGCACGCGGCGCTTGCGGCGGACCGCGACCGTCTCGAAGAACAGGTCCATCAGCATGGTCTTGCCGCGGCCCACATCGCCGACGATGTAGAGACCGCGCAAGGGCTCGGCGGCCTTCGCGCCGAACAGCCGCCCCCAGCCGTTTGCACGGTCGCCAGCCCTGACCAGCATCTCCGCGAGCCGGTCGAGCTTTTCGGCAACATCGACTTGCGCCGGGTCACGCTCGAAAGCACTGCTCGCGACCTTAGCCTCGTAGAGCTCTTTGACTGTCGGCAAGGAAAGTTTCCAGAGGGTGTGGGCGGACGCTAGATGCCGTTGGGGCGCTCAGCGTCGGTCCCTGCTGCCAGGGTCCGGCGCTCATACGAGCGGATAGGGCATGATCATGCGTCGAACGTTCGACCTGGACCATGGCGGCACAGCCGGCTCCGCAGCCAGCCTGCGAGCATGGCCAGCGGATGCGTGATGGCGGGCTGCCTACATGCCAGAGGCTGTAGTGATACACGGCGAGGCTCACCGCGGTGAATTGACCGTGTGCACCCAAGTAATGCTGACCATTTTCTATCTTGCCATTCAGCGCATCGCCACCGATCGCCAGCGAAATGGCGATAAAGGACAGAAAATTGATCACGCCGATCACGATCGCCGCGTCGAGGATGAGGCGCAGCCTCCTGTGGTCTGCAGGATCGGCGAAGATCGTGCCGAACTCGGAGACAAACTTCGACATGGACCGGCCGCTCCTACTCCTTCCAACCCGATATGGCGCGTCGCAGTCTTGTTTGCCATGGTGGGTCCGGCCGGCCTTCAGGCCGGCTCGGCCCGCCGCCGCCGGCTCGCCAGGATCTCGTCGAGCCGCACCGGCCGGAAACCCTGGGCATCGACGCCGACGTCGTATTGCTTCGGCATCGGCGTCAGCTTGCCGTGCGAATGGCCGTGCAGGTTCAGCGCACCGCGCCCCATGCCGTTCCAGGTCCGGAAGGCGTAGTGGCAGAGCACCAGGGCGCGGCCGTCGACCACGATCTCCGCATAATGGCGCACCGAGGCCCATGCCGGCTGCGCGAGTGTCGTCGCATCGTCGTTGTTGCCGACGATGAGATGCTTGCGGCCGTTCAGGCTCGCCAGGAGGTCCGCGACGCGCTCCGGTCCTGGACCGAGTGCAAAGTCGCCGAGATGGAACACCGTGTCGTCGGGCTCCACCACGTCGTTCCAGCGGGCGACGAGCGCCGCGTCATGCACCTCGAGCGTCGGAAAGGGCCGATGATCGAAGCGCAGCACGCGCAAATCGCCGAAATGGGTGTCGCCGGTGAAAAAGGTCTGCATGCGCGTGACGTCGGGCCTGCCATAGTACGCGTATCGAAACCGAAGGGGCACCACCATGTTGAATGCGATCGTCGCAGGCGCGGCGGCCCTGATCTTGTCGATATCCTGCGCGACGGCGCAAGAGCACCGCTGCCGCGTCGTCGACGCGACGGGCACGCCGCTGAACGTCCGCTCGACGCCGTCGGGCACGATCGTCGGAACGCTCGCCAACGGCATCGTGGTCTATGTCATCGACCACGCCACCGATGCCCACGGTAAGTCATGGGTCTATGTCGGCGATAGCGCCACGACCACGCCGGTCGGCTGGGTCTACCGCCAATTCATCGAATGTTTCCAGTGATCTGATGCTCCGATGCGAGTGGGGCGCGTGGTCCGCTCAGAGCTTGATCTGCAGCTTGACGTCGCCCGGCCGGCCCTCGGCCGCCCGTTCGAAGGCGGCGATCGAATCCGCGAACCGATAGGTCTCGGTGACGAGCGGCTTGAGGTCGACCTTGCCGGAGGCGATCATGGCCAGCGCCCGGTCGAAGACATTGGCGTAGCGGAACACCGTCTCGATTCTGACCTCCTTGGCGGCGGCCGCCACGACATCGACCTCGACGGCCGCGACCGGCATGCCGACGAGCACCAGGCAGCCGCCGGGCCGCGGCAGATCGAAAATGCCCGCGAAGGCCTTGGGCGAGCCGCTCGCCTCGAAGACCACGTCGGCTCCCCACCCGTCGCTGGCCTCGCTGACGGCCTTGGCGAGCGGCGTCTTGCGAATATTGACCGGCACGACGCCGGGATAGGCGCCGGCGATCTCGAGCTTCTCGGCGACGAGGTCGGCGATGACAATGCGCGAGCAGCCGCCCGCCAGCGCCGCCAACGCCACCATGATGCCGATCGGCCCGGCGCCGATGACGACGCCGAGATCGCCCGGCGCGATCTTTGCCTTGACGGCGGCCTGCAGCCCGACCGCGAAGGGCTCGACCATCGCGCCCTCGGCGAAGCTCACGTTGTGCGGCATCTTGAAGGTGAAGGCGGCCGGATGGACCACGGTCGGCGTCAGGCAGCCGTGGATCGGCGGCGTCGCCCAGAATTTCACGCTCGGATCGACGTTGTAGAGCCCGAGCTTCGACGCGCGGGAGGTCAGATCCGGAATGCCGGGCTCCATGCAGACCCGGTCGCCGCGTCTCAGGCTCGAGACCTCGCGGCCGACTTCGATCACCGTGCCGGCTGCCTCGTGGCCGAGCACCATCGGCTCTCTCACCACGAAGGGGCCGATGCGGCCATGGGTATAGTAGTGGACGTCGCTGCCGCAGATGCCGACCGTGTCGACCGCGATCTTCACGTCCGTCGGGCCGACCCTATCGTCGAGCGCGATGTCGCGCAGCGAAAGCGTGCGGATCTCTTCGAGCACCAGGGCTTGCATCGCCTCTCCCCTATCGTTCGACGCCCAGGATCGCCGGGCTCTGTCCGATGCACATAGCGCGGCCGGCCGAGATTGAACATCGTCGCTCCGGCAGCCGGCATGAACCGCAAGTGATTGCAGGGTTCAGGGCGAGTATAGCCGCCCCGTGCCACTCTCGATCGTCCCGGCATCCCCCGCTGGGCCGAACAGGACGACCGACGCGCAAACCCGTTCTCGCTTTCGCGATCTTCGCTGCCGTCCTCGCCGGCGCGGCGCTGCCGGCCTCCGCCCAAGACGCACGCGAAGCCCAGTTGATCGGTTTTCATCAGCTCTGCAACCAGGGCGATCGCGCCGCCTGCGTCAAGTTCGGCATGATGCTCCAGCAGAATCACGACCGGCAGGGGGAGTGGCGGCGCACCCACCCCGATTTCTTCTTCTTCGAACGCTGAGCGCGGCTGAACCTTCACTTGCGCGGCATGCCACGGCGTTTTAGATGCAGTGCAACATGAAGACTATCACCTATGCCATCGGCGACATCCACGGCCGTCTCGATCTGCTCGAAGAGCTGCTCGATCAAATCGAGGCGGATGCGGCTTTCCGCGGCGCCGCCGCGAAGATCGTCTTCACGGGCGATTACGTGGATCGCGGCGCCTCTTCCTACGGCGTCGTCGAGCGGCTGATCGCCGGCCCGAGCCGCCCGGTCGACCGTTTCGTCTGCCTGCGCGGCAACCACGACGAGCTGTTCGTCCGGGCGGTGACGCGCGGTAGCGGCCTTCCCGATTGGGCCTGGCAGCTCCACCGTCACGCCATACTGAGCTATGGCCGCGAGGGCGCGACGCAGGCTGCGGAGATGCGCCGCCACGCCTGCTTCCTGGCAGACCTCCCGTTGCTGCATGACGACGGTCGCAACGTCTTCGTCCACGCCGGCATCCGCCCGGGGATCGCGATCGAGGCGCAGACCGAGGAAGACCTGACCTGGATCCGCGCCGACTTCCTCGACCATGATGGCCCCCTGCCCCGCCGCGTCGTCCACGGCCATACGATCATGGGCGATGAGCCGGTGGTGCGGGCCAATCGCGTGTCGATCGACACCGGCGCCTACCGGTCGGGACGCCTGACCGCGGCGGTCATCGACGGCGACAGCTTGCGCTTCCTGCAGGCGATCGGGGAGCCCGACCGGGCGGCGATCGTGCGCGAGGCGATGCTGGCCGCGGGCATCGCCGGGCATGCGGTTTCGTCGGCCATGCAGGCGATGTTCGACGACTTCCTCGCCGGCCGGATCGGTATCGGCGAACTCGATCGGCGGACGCGACTGGCGGCGTGAGGCGATCGGGCGGCACGGGGATCCGACAGAATCAACGGCTCTTCGGCCCCAGCGCCAACGTCGCTTCGAGGAAATCACAGAACCGCTCACGCTCCGCCCCGAAGGCCACGTGGCAATTCGGCGCCTTGCCGTTGCGATAGTGCGTGTCGACTACGGTGCGGCCCACCGTCAGCGTGCCGGCCGTCTCGACGTCAATGTGACGAAACAGCGTCGTGACGATATCGGGATCGAGCATGAAGGCGACGCAGAGCGCGTCATGGACGGGCGCGGCGTTGCGCTCGTCCATCGGCTGGTTGTCGTCATAGGCCCGGATGCGCTGTTCGATGAAGCGCGACGCCGCGAGCCCCGCATTGGTACCAAGTGCGGCGAGCTTGCGGCTGCGCTCCATCGACACCAGGGCCTTGTGGGTCGCATCGAGCGGCAGCATGGTGACCTTGCGGAAGCCGGCCGCAAAGACCTTGGCGGCCGCCTCAGGATCGGCCCAGATGTTGAACTCCGCCGAGGGGGTCACGTTGCCCTTGTGGTGGGCGCCGCCCATGACGATCACCTCTGGAACACGATCGACGAGCTGGGGATGGACCGCGAGCGCCGCCGCAATATTGGACAGCGGGCCGACCGGCATCAGCACGATCTCGTCCGTCGTGGTCCGGTAGGTCTCGATCAAAAACTCCACCGCATGGGTGTCCTGCTTGCGCAGCGTGGTGTCGGGGATGGGCAGTTCGCGGCCGTGGACGCCGTTGTCGAATTTCTGCGCACGCGGAATCGGGAAATCGGGACGGGCGATGGGTGCCGCGAGGCCCTGGAACACCGGGACGTCGCCCCGGCTCACGAAGTCGAGCGCGCGCAGCGTGTTGTTGGTGCAATACTGCACCTCGACATTGCCGTTGACGGTGGTGCAGCCGACGAGGTCGAGGTCGGGATGGAGCGCCGCGCACATGATGGCGACGGCATCGTCGGTGCCGGTGTCGACGTCCAGGATGAGCTTGCGTTTCGGCATGGTGGTCTCCTCACGAATTGACGATCATGTGCGCCGGTGCGGCGCCGGGATCAGACGTCGAAGCGCCAGCCGCCTGCGACGCCGGCGTGCTTGGCGCGCAGGCCGACGATGACCAGCGCCACGATCGTCACCACATAGGGGATGATCTGCAGCAGTTGCGGCGCGGCGCCGGTCATCTCGGGGAGGCGCACCGCCAGCGCCGTGGCGACGCCGAAGAGCAGCGCCACAGCCGTGGTCGCGACGGGACGCCCTTTGGCGAAGAAAATGGCGGCAAGCGCGATCAGTCCCCGCTCGTCCGTCATCTGCCGGGAGAAGAGCGACACGTAGCCGAGCGACAGATAGGCGCCCGCGAGGCCGCAGAAGAGCCCGCTTATCACCATGGTCTGGAACTTGATGGCCGCCACATCGATGCCGGCGGCGAGCGCCGCGTCCTCGGCCTCGCCGATCATCCGCACGCGCAGGCCCCAGCGCGTGCGATAGAGCGTCCAGGCGACACCCGGCACCGCCAGATAGGCGAGATAGACCAGGAGCGTGTGGCCGCTCAGCACGGGCCCGAGCACCGGGAGATCGGCGAGGATCGGGATGCGGAGCGCCGGGAATACGGGGATGCGGGCCGAGGCGAAGACGCCGTCCTGCCCGAGGAGGCTCTTCAGCAGCAGCGCGGTCAGCCCGTAGGCCAGGAAAGTGACCGCGATGCCGACGATGAAGATATGCGCCCGAAAGCGCAGGTTGAAGACGGCCACCAGCGCCGCGAGGGCAGCCGAGGATGCGACGCCGGCCAGGATACCGAGCGTCAGGCTCTCCGTCGCATAGGCCGTCGCCACGGCCGCGAAGGCGGCGACGATCATGAAACCGTCGAGTGCGATGTTCAGGATGCCGGCCTGGAAGGTGTAGAGGCCGCCGAGCGCCGCGAAGACGAGCGGGGTGGCGATGCGGATCGACGAGAAGGCGATGTCGGACAGCATGGGCGGAGTCCTCGGTGGGGCAGTCAGCTTTCCGTCGTGCCCTGCTCGGCGGGCATACGGCTCGGAAGCGTCTCGGCAGGCGCCGTCTCGACGAAGGGACGGCGCCATCCGTTGCGGCGGAAGGTGAAGCGGGCCGCCATGATCAGCACCACGATGAACTGCAGCACCTGCACCAGATATTTGCTGATGCCGAGATTCATCTGAAGCACCGAGCTGCCGCTGTTTAGCGTCCCGAACAGCAAGGCCGACAGCACGACGCCGATCGGATTGGAGTTGGCCAGCATCGCCACGGCGATGCCGTCGAAGCCGTAGCCCGGCGAGAAATTGTCGTAGAAGGCGCCGTAGACGCCGAGTACCTGTTCGGCCCCGGCCAAGCCGCCGATCGCGCCGCTCGCCAGCATGACCGCGATGACGTTCGACCGCACGCGGATGCCACCGTAATTGGCGAAGCGCGGGTTGAGCCCGATTAGCTTCCATTCGAAGCCCCGCACCGTGCCGGCGTTGAACAGCGCCACGAGGATGCAGCAGGAGAGGGCGACGAAGAGGCCCGTGTTGAGCTGTGAATAGAGGGTGAAATTGGTCAGATGCGCGGCGTCCACGATGTCGGGCAGCTTGTTGGTCGGTCCCGGCGCCTTGAGCACCCGTGCCGACACGTAGCCGGTCAGCAGCAGAGCGATCGGGTTCAGCATCAGGCAGACGACGAGTTCGTTGACGCCGACATAGACCCGCAGGATCGCGGGGATCGCGGCCCAGGCTGCGCCCCCCAATGCTGCGGCCAGGATGCAGACCGGCACTTCGAGCGGTGCAGGCAGGTCGAGCGCATAGCCGGCGATGCCGGCGAGGAGCGCCCCCATCAGCATCTGGCCCTCGACGCCGATGTTCCAGATGCCGGACCGGAAGGCCACCGCCACTGCGAGGCCGGTGAACAGCAGCGGCGTGGTCATCTGGAGCGTGACCGCGATGTTCGGCCAGCCGCTGAGGCTGCCCTGCAGCAGCGTGGCATAGACCGCGACGGGGTTGTTCCCCAGCGCTGCGACGAGCAGGCCGCCGATGACGAAGGACACGACGACGGCGACGAGCGGCTCCGCCAGCGCGCGCAGCAGGCGCCGAAGCGCTCCAACCATGGCCGTCGTCTCGGCGCCCTGCCCGCTCACGCTCGGGCCTCGGCGGCGTCGGCCGCCGCTTCGAAGCCGCCCATCAGCTGCCCGATGCGGTCGACGTCGGCCTCCTCGGCCGAAAAGTCGCCGACGATCCGGCCACGGTAGATGACGAGGATCCGGTCGCTGAGCGAGAGGAGTTCGTCGAGGTCGGCCGAGATCACGAAGACGGCGCGGCCTTCGTCGCGCATCGCCACGAGCGTACGGTGGATGGCCTCGATGGCGCCGATATCGACCCCCTGCGAGGGCTGCTCGGCGATGACGAGCTTGGCCGCGCGGGTCAGTTCGCGCGCGAGCTGCACCTTCTGCTGATTGCCCCCCGACAGCGAGCCGGCCGGCGTCGCCTCGCCGGCGCCGCGCACGTCGAACCGCGCGATCAGCTCCCGGCAGCGCCGTTTGGCGGCCGCGGCGGAGAGAAACGGACCCCGGCTGCACGCGCCGAGATGGCCCAGCGCCATATTCTCCCAGACCGCGCTCTGCAGCGAGAGACCGACATGAGCGCGGTCCGCAGGGACATAGGCGAGACCGGCTTCACGTGCGGACCGCGGATCGCCGGGGGCAGGCTCCCGTCCGTCGATGACGACCCGGCCGGAGGCGGCGCGCCTTATGCCGGCGACGCTTTCGACGAGTTCGTCCTGGCCGTTGCCCTGCACGCCGGCGAGCCCGACGATCTCGCCCGGACGCACCGACAGCGACAGGCCGTCGACCGCAATCGCGCCGCGGTCGCCGAGGACGTGGAGATCGCTGATGGCGAGGGCCGGCGCGCCGGCCGGATGGGCCGGCGTCTTGGCGACGCGCAACAGCACGCTGCGGCCGACCATCTCGCGCGCGATGCTGTCGGCGGTGAGGCCGCGATTGTCGCGCGTCGCGACGATCCGTCCTTGGCGCATGACCGAGACGCGGTCCGACGCATCGAGCACCTCGCGCAGCTTGTGGGTGATGAAGATGACCGAACGGCCGCTCGCGGCGAGCGCCCGCATGGTGCCGAACAACGCCCGCGTCTCCTGCGGGGTGAGGACCGCGGTCGGTTCGTCGAGGATCAGGATCTCGGCCTGCCGATACAGAGCCTTGAGGATCTCGACGCGCTGCCGCAGGCCGACGGGCAGGCTGCCGACGAGCGCTTTGGGATCGAGGTCGAGCCCGAAGCGTCGGGCGAGGTCGGCCGTCTGCCGCTCGGCGGCCGCGAGATCGAGGCGCGCGAAGCTCTTGACCGGCTCGGCGCCGAGAATGATGTTCTCCGCGACCGTGAACGACGGCGCCAGCTTGAAGTGCTGGTGCACCATGCCGATCCCGGCCGCGATCGCTTGCGCCGCGCCCGCGAAAACGACCGGATTGCCGCGCAGCAGCACCTCGCCGTCGGTGCGCGCGAGAAGCCCGTAGAGGATGTTCATCAGCGTGGACTTGCCGGCGCCGTTCTCGCCGACGAGGGCATGGACCTCGCCGGGCCGGATCGCCAGGCTGGCGTTGCGGACGGCGACGAAGTCGCCGAACCGCTTGACGATCCCGTGCATCGACAACAGGTCGCCGCCGCTCATACGGACCCTTCCCGGACCGGGTGTGGGTCGCTCATTTCTTGTCGGCGATCGAGGCCGGGGTCGCCATGGGCGGCGTGCCCATCTCCTTCTGGCCCGGCTTCAGGTCGAAATAGTTGGGCACCACGATCTCGCCCGAGATCACCTTGGCCTGGAGGCCGCCCACATAGGTCAGGACGTCGTCCGGGATCAGGCCCTTGTTGTATTCGTCCATGGCGAAGCCGACGCCGCCCTCCTTGAGCCCGTAATAAAGCACTGTTCCGCCCTTGAAGGTGCCGTCGACCACCGACTTGATCATGTCGAACGACTGGGTGTCGACGCGCTTGACCATCGAGGTCAGGACGAAGCCGGGCGCTAGATAGTTCTGGTCGGAATCGACGCCGATGGCGAAGGTCTTGGTGCTCTTGGCCGCGTCGATCACCCCGGCGCTGGTCGCCCCCGCCACCGCGAAGTTGATGTCGGACTTCTGGTTGATCAGGGCGAGCGTATATTCCTTGCCGGCCGCCGGATCGGTGAAGGTGCCCGAATAGCTTTCGAGCACATTGACCTTGGGGTCGGCCATCTTGGCCCCGTAGTAATAGCCGATGTAGAAGCGGTGGATGATCGGGATGTCCTTGCCGCCGACGAAGCCGATGGTGCCGGTCTTGGTCATCTTGGCGGCGATGGCGCCGACCAGGAACGAGCCTTCCCAATCTTTGGTGACGCTGCTCTCGACATTGGGCGCGATGGGGTCGGGGCCGACGTCGACGAGCCCGAACTTCTGGTTCGGAAAGGCTTTGGCGATGGTCTGCATCGGCTTGATCATGTCGAAGGACGAGCCGATTATGATGTCGAAACCCTGGCCGGCGGCACGCGCCAGGGACGACTGGAACTCCGAGATCCCGCGCGGCTGAACGATTGATACCTCGACGCCGAGTTCCTTCTCGGCGCGCTTCATGCCGATGTTCATCATGTCGTTGAACGATCGGTCGCCGAGCCCGGCCTCGTTGGTCACGAAGGCCACGCGGACCTTCGCATCCGCGGCGGTGGCCCAGCCCGCCGCGATCGTCGCCGCCAAGACACCTGCTCTGATCCAAACACCTGCTTTGATCCAAGACGTATTCATCGACTTCTGGCTCCGGTTTGCGTTTCGGGAAAGCAAGGTCCAATCAAGATCTGCCCGATCGGCAGACCTTTTCCTCAAGCGAGCCGATGTCCTGTCGCAAGCCATCGATCTCGAATCTCGGCCAAAGCGCCGACCGCAAGGCCGCGATCCTGTTGCCGATCACGCGGCGCGTGATCCGCGGCAGTGTCGCCAGGTCGGCCGCGACCTCGGCGGCTGCGCTCTGCCGGGCCGCCGGGTCGGATCGATCGCCCGAGGGCTGCGACGGCATCGGCCAGCTCAGCTCTCCCGGTGCTCCGAGATAGAATTGATCGAAGCCGTGCGGGACGCCTGGAATGACCTGCAGCTCGGTCGCAGTCCCGGCCTGCAGCAGCCGCATCGCATAGGCGATGTTCTCGTCACGCAAGGGGTCGAGGGCGCAGGCTTCGATATAGGCCGGGGGAAGTCCGGACAGGTCGGTCGACCGGGCCGGGGCCGCGTAAGGCGAAACCTCCGACGGCTCCGCCCCGAGGTAGTGCCGCCACATCGCTTCGGCAGTCGGCCGGGCGAACACCGGCGTATCGGTGAAGCCGATCATCGAGCGCGTCGCCAATCGATCGTCGAGAACCGGATAGATCAGGAGTTGGAAGCACAGCGTCGGACCACCGCGATCGCGCGCCATGAGGGCGACCGCCGCCGCTAATCCTCCGCCCGCGCTGGATCCGCCGACCGCCACGCGATCACCGTCGATGCCGAGTTCCTCATGATGCCGGACCACCCAGTCCAAGGCCGCAAAGCAGTCTTCGACACCGGCCGGAAAGGGACATTCCGGCGCCAGCCGGTAATCGACCGAGATCACCGTGCAATCGGCCCCGAGCGCGTAGCGGACGCATCCGGGGTCTTCCAACTCAGGAAATCCGAGCAGAAACGCGCCGCCGTGGCAGTACACCAGTGCCGGCGCGATGCCGGCCGATCTCGGCCGATAGACCCGCAACCGCAGGCCGTGCTCGGTGACCCGGTCGGCGATGTCGACGGACCCGCAAGGCCTCGCTTGAGATTTGGCCTCCTTCCATGCCAGCCGGACCTCGCGTCGCAAGAGGTCTACGTCCTCCAGACGGCCAGCCGGACGGTCGGCGAAAACACCGAGTTCATCATCGAGCTTGTACCGAGACGCAGCCATCTTGCGGTTTGCTCCAGGTCCACCCGCTTCTACGCCGCCTGGCGGCGGCCGGACATTACTTGGCGTCGGCGATCGAGACCGGGGCATCCGACCTCGATCGTGTCGTAGGACCGAGTATCGATCCGTTCGCCCACCGGGGTCGCGACGAAGCCGGGCGCGAGAGCGTTCGGGTCGGAGTCGCCCATGACGCAGGTGATGTCGGACATCCGATTGATCGGGACGAGCGTATAGCCCTTGCCGGCCTCAGGGTCCGTGAAGGTGCTCGAATAGCTCAATAGCGCATGTTCCACTCTCCTCCGTTCGAGCCAGGTGATCGTCGGCCGTCCGGCTCCCGTCTCCGCCTCAAGATCGCTGTCGGGCGGCACGGGCCGCCGCCATGAAGGATGCGACCTTGCCAGGATCGAAGCGCCCGAAGACCGTCCCCGTCCCCTTGAGGGATGAACTGACGATGGTACCGTCCGCCACGCCGTTGAGGTCGCCGATATTGTCAGCCGTGACGCCGCCGCCCACCATGATCGGCACGCTGCCGACGACCCGGCGCGCGGTAGCGATCAGCTCGTGCGTTTGCGGATAAGTCTTGCCCGTGAGGACG
The DNA here is from genome assembly GCA_965277115.1 of Lichenihabitans sp. Lineage (GTDB taxonomy): Bacteria > Pseudomonadota > Alphaproteobacteria > Rhizobiales > Beijerinckiaceae > Lichenihabitans. The sequence goes on from CBDIBY010000011.1 coordinate 1,179,016, forward strand.
AGCCCGTCGGCGGCGCCGAGCCGGACCGCGGCATCGAGGTCGTCCTCCAGGGTGCCGGCCACCAGCGGATTGCCGGTGCGGTCATGCACGTCGGCGAAGATCGCAACCGCGTCGACCCGCCAGGACGTGCGCGCCCGGATGGCCGCGAAGGCCTGCGAGCTCTCGATCCCGAAGGGGGTGAGCATGGCGCCGACATAGATCTTGATGCGGACGAAATCGGCCCCGGACGCTGAAGCCACCGCCATCATCGCCTCGGCGTCGTTCTCCAGCATGTTGAGGCCGACGGGCTTGCCGTACCGTTGCCGGATGTCCGCCGTCACCCGCGTCATCCACGCCGCCTGCACGGTCGTGACATGCGTATCCACCGGGACGTCGCCGAGGTTCTGGATCATCAGCGCATCGACGCCGTGGGACGCCAGGATCTCGGCTTCCGCCAGGGCGGAGCCGAGCACGTCGTCGATCCGCGCGTCTCGGTAGCGGCTGCCGCTGGGCAGCGCGGCAAGCTGCACCATCCCGACCACGGGCTTCTTTCCGGCATGGAGAAGCGACAGCAGTTCGCCCATCAGATGGTCACCGCCGGTTCCGTTTTCGCCTGCGCCGAATGGAAGATCTGGCGGAAATTGACCTCCTGCCGCTTGCGATTGTCGAAGCCGAGGAAAGCGACGTTCTGCTGGTCGGCGATGTGGCAGGCCAGATATTCGAAGGGCAGTTTGTAGACGAAGGGCGTCAGGGCCTCGGCTAGGTCGGGCATGGGAAAATAGATGTCGGAGGCGGCATGAGCGGCCGCGTCTCCCTCGCGTCCGACGATGACGACGCGCGAACCCATGTCGCGCGCCGCCCGCGCCTGTTCGAGCGCCCGGTCGCGGCCGGCGCCGGGGGGCGCCAGGATGATCGTGTCGGTACGCTCGTCGGTGAAGAAATATTGCTCGTGTGCCCATTCCTCGAGCTCGGCCGTGTGGCAGGGACGGGTCAAGGCCTCGAACCATTTCGCCATGCCGAAATAGGCCGTCGCATAATTGGGGCCGCCGCCGAGGATCACCGTCTTGCGGTCGGGCGTGAAGCTGCCGGCGATCTTCGGGGCGAGCGCGCGCACGGCGTCGTCGGCGGTCTGCATCGCGGCGGGGAGCGTGTGCAATTCGTCGACCAGCGCGGCGACGCGATCGGGACGAAGGTGGCCGATCCGCTCGCCGAAGGCGATCGCAGCGACATAGAGGCCCAGCATGCTGGCCGTATAGGTCACGCTTCCCGGCGTCACCACGCGGCTGCCGTCCGGCTGCTCCTTGATGTTGGGCGGCGCATTGACCTTGATCAGCGTCTCGGCGGTGCGCGCCAAAACGTTGTCGGCGCTCACCGTGACGGCGAAAGTCCAGGCGCCGCGCTCGCGTGCCAGCCGCACGCCCTCTATGGTGCGCGACACCGTGCCGGAGTTCGAGATGCCGAATACGAAACTGTCGGGCGGCAGGTCGTTGACGAGGTAGCGCGAGAATTCCAGGGCCTCGACGGGTTCGATGAAGCGGCCTGTCGCCTGCATCATGTAGCTGCGAGCCGCAAGCGCCGCCGAATAGCTGTCGCCGCAGCCGATCATGAAGCCGTGGCGCAGCGTGCCCGGCTCGCGCGTCGACAGGATATCGCGCATATAGCCCAGCATGGGCGCGATATTGTCCCGCACGAAGGCCGGCTGCAGCGCCACCTCCTTCAACATGACCGCTTTCTCGTTCTGCACCTTGTCGTCTCCTCGTTCATTCGTTTCAGATCGGCCGTTTGGTCACGGCGGCGCGAAGCGCCGCAAGCCGCTCGGCCGCTTTCTCCGGCGTACTGGACAGAAGGCCCTCGACACCGATGCTCTCGACGCAGAAGGAGGCCGCGACGGCGCCGTGGAGCAGTGCTTCGAGCGCATCGCCGCTCCGCGCATAGCCGACCAGCGCACCGCCGCAGAAGGTGTCACCGGCCCCCGTGGCATCCTCGAACACGACCGGCACGGCCGGCACGGCGAGGATCTCTCGGCTACCCGCCGCATGCGCCAGGCAGCCATCCGCGCCGCATTTCAGCGCGATGAGCGGCGTCTCCGGCGACAGGTCACGCAGCCGGCGCACCGTCTCGGCCGGATCCGCGTCGGGAAAGATCACCCGGCCATCCTGCCGGCTCGGCAGGAACAGATCGACTTGGGCCATCAGGCGCGCCATGGCGCCGTGGTCGACCTCGGCCAGGCGGCGGTCGTCGAGATCGATCGACAGGACCTGGGCGCCGGCCTGCCGGAGCGCCGCGACCAGCTCGACCTGCCGCTCCCACGGCAGCGGCGCGAGATGCGCCGCCGTCGTGCCGGCGACAACGTCCGCGGCGCGCGGGCTGAACGCGTCCCAGTCGCGTGTCGTGCTGCGGAACACGAACTGCCGGCTGCCGTCCTCCTCGTAGAGGCCCCAATCGCGCAGCGAGCGCGCGATCCGCGGACAATGGGAGAGATCGAGGTACCCGTCGAGATGCGCGGTCGGATAGTCCGGGCCGAACGGCGCCACGACGGCAGGGCGCTCGCCCCAGACCGCCATGCCGAGGGCGGAATAGATCGCATTGCCGCCCGGCACGGCCCATCGGGTCGAGCCGTCGACGAAGACGAGGTCGTCGATCGACAGGTTGCCGAGCGCGCTGAAGCGGGCCGTCACGTACGCACCCCCGTCCGGAAGAGCGTCAGGTCGATGATCGCGCTGTTGTGGGAATTGACCGCGTGGAGGATCGGCGCGCCGTCCTCGCCGAAGTGGGTTTCCCGCATGAACAGCAGCGGCGCGCCGGGCTTCACGGCGAGGAGGCGGGCCTGCTCCGCCGTGGCGCCGACCGCGGTCACCGACATCTCGCTGCGCAGGAGCCTGATCTTCAGCGTCTCCGCCAGGAAGGCATAGAGCGAACCACCGTCGAAGGCTTTTAGCGCGGAAAGTGGGGTGCGGTCGCCCGACGGCAGATATTCGTGCGCGAGACCCAGCGGCCTGTCGTCGATGAGGCGCACCCGGCTGATGCGGACGACCTGCGCGCCGGACGGCAGGCGCAGGGCTTCGACCACCGCGGCTGGAGGCTCGACCTCGTCGATCGCCAGCGACCGCACGCCCGGTTGACCGCCGGCGGCGCGGATCGCCGAGGTCAGCGAGGACATGGAATCGAGCGGGTTGTGGAGCGCGGGCGGCGCAGCGGCCACGAAGGTCCCAACGCCATGGCGGATGTCGATCAGGCCTTCGCGCGCGAGCACGCGGGTCGCCTCGCGAAGCGTCGGGCGGCTGACCTGGAGACCCTTGGCGAGCGCCGCCTCGCTCGGCAGGCGCATGCCGGGCGGCAAGGCGCGCGCCTTTAACTGCGCGCGCAGCACGCCGCAGACGCGCGTCACGAGGTCCTGGCGCTCTGCGCCCCCGGCCCAGAGTCGCGCCGACAGGTCTTGAAGGTGCGGCAGGTCGCTCACGGTGCGGCCTGGCCGGCGAGTACGGCAGACCGCTCCGGGCCGATGGCTTTGCGATCGTCACGGTCGCGAAGGTCGGACACGATGAGGATACCGGCGATACCGGCCCCCACGACGACGATCCGCCACCTTTCGCGACTGCTATGCATCGGCTAGCCGCCTTTCCGACCTCCGGCACGCAAGAGGTCAGACCTCAGATGAGCAGGTTTGCGACATCTTGGCAAGGACCTGACATCGGGGCTCCGAATGTCATGCCGAGTCTCTCGCCCAGCGAGCTACGGCGCCGGCGCCTTCGGCGGCACGGCCGAGACCAGTACGTAGCCCCGGGTCTTGTTGTCATTGTCGGAATCGGTGGTGTTCATGGCGTCGAAAAGATCGGAGGCGGTGACCCAGACGGGCGGATATTTGTAGCGCGCCACATCGAGGATCAGGAATCGATCGGCCTTGGCGTCATAGGCCGCGAGCGGCGAGATATGGCCGCCGAGCTGCTGTCCGAGCGCCTTGCGCAGGTAATTGACGATGACGATGTGGTCGGCCGTCGCGAGCCCTTCGGCCGCCATCTTGCGGAACCCGTCGAGGCCGCCCGGCACCGCGTGATGGACCTCGACCGCGACACCGTGCAGGCCAAGCAAGCCGCCGAGCTGGTCGAGCGTCATGCCATGGTGGTCGAGCACGCTGCGCGGCAGGATCACATCGGTGCGCTCGTCGAGCACGTTGTCCTGCGTAAAGGTCGCATAGGGCTTGTATTCGGGGGTGGTCGGCGCAGGCACTTTCAGGGCATTCAGCGCGATCACCATGCTGGCGACGCCGCAATAGGCCTGCGTCTTCTGCGTGACGAAGTTGATGCTGATAGGAAAATAGGCGTCGAGCGCCGGCGTCTCCTTGAGGAGCGCCTCGCCCTGCGGCGAGGTGAGGCCGATCAGCTTGTCGGGCAGCGCCAGGGTCTCGCCAGCCGCACCCGTGGCGAGGAGGCAGGCTGAGAGGGCGAAGGATCGCAGGAGGCGCATCGACATGGCGCGTCTTTCGAAAGAGCGATGACAGATCCAATCTAGCCGGAGCCCATGCCCGGCGAAAGGCGGGACCTCCCCTGGGCAAAAGGACACGCCCCTGCTATTGCGGCGCCATGACGACCCATAGTCTCGACCGCATCCGCAACTTCTCCATCGTCGCCCATATCGACCACGGCAAATCGACCCTGGCGGATCGGCTGATCCAGACCACGGGCACGGTCGCCGCGCGCGACATGGTCGAGCAGGTGCTCGATTCGATGGATATCGAGCGCGAGCGCGGCATCACCATCAAGGCCCAGACGGTGCGGCTCGACTACACCGCCGCGGACGGCAAGAGCTACGTGCTCAACCTCATGGATACGCCCGGCCACGTCGACTTCGCCTACGAGGTGTCGCGCTCGCTCGCCGCCTGCGAGGGCTCGCTCCTCGTCGTCGACGCGAGCCAGGGCGTCGAGGCGCAGACGCTCGCCAACGTCTACCAGGCGATCGACGCCGGCCACGAGATCGTGCCGGTGCTGAACAAGATCGACCTGCCGGCGGCCGAGCCGGAGCGCATCCGCGAGCAGATCGAGGACGTGATCGGCATCGACGCTTCGCAGGCCGTGCTGATTTCGGCCAAGACAGGGCTCAACATCGAGGGCGTGCTCGAGGCGATCGTCACCAGGCTGCCGCCGCCGCAAGGCGACGAGGACGCGCCGCTGAAGGCACTGCTGGTCGACAGCTGGTACGACGCCTACCTCGGCGTCGTGGTGCTCGTGCGCGTCATCGACGGCTCGCTGAAGAAGGGATCGCGCATCCTGATGATGGGCACCGGCGCCCATTACGAGGTCGACCGGATCGGCGTGTTCAAGCCCAAGATGGTCAATGTAGAGATCCTCGGGCCGGGCGAGATCGGCTTCATCACGGCGCAGATCAAGGACGTGGCCGATACGCGCGTCGGTGACACGATCACCGAGGCGCGCCGGCCGACGGCCGCGGCCTTGCCCGGTTTCAAGCCGGCGCAGCCGGTGGTGTTCTGCGGCCTCTTCCCGGTCGATGCCGCCGATTTCGACGACCTGCGCGCCGCCATGGGACGCCTGCGCCTCAATGACGCGAGCTTCTCCTATGAAATGGAGAGTTCGGCCGCGCTCGGCTTCGGCTTCCGCTGCGGCTTCCTCGGACTCCTGCATCTCGAGATCATCCAGGAGCGGCTCGAGCGCGAGTTCAACCTCGATCTCATCGCCACCGCGCCTTCCGTCGTCTACCAGCTTGCGCTGCGCGACGGATCGAGCATCGACCTGCACAACCCGGCCGACATGCCGGACGTGATGAAGATCCTCGAGATCCGTGAACCCTGGATCAAGGCGACGATCCTGACGCCCGACGACTATCTCGGCGCCATCCTAAAACTATGCCAGGACCGGCGCGGCGTGCAGATCGACCTCAACTATGTCGGCAAGCGCGCCATGCTGACCTACGAGCTGCCGCTGAACGAGGTGGTATTCGATTTCTACGACCGGCTGAAGTCGGTCTCCAAAGGCTATGCGTCGTTCGACTACGTCATTATCGACTACCGGCCCGGCGATCTCGTCAAGATGCAGGTTCTGGTCAATGCCGAGCCGGTCGACGCGCTCTCGATGCTGGTGCATCGCGACCGGGCCGAGATGCGCGGCCGGGCCATGGTCGAGAAGCTCAAGGACCTGATCCCGCCGCACATGTTCCAGATCCCCGTGCAGGCGGCGATCGGCGGCAAGATCATCGCCCGCGAGACCATTCGAGCTCTGCGCAAGGATGTCACCGCAAAGTGCTACGGCGGCGACGTGACCCGCAAGCGCAAGCTCCTCGAGAAGCAGAAAGCGGGCAAGAAGAAGATGCGGCAGTTCGGCAAGGTCGAGATCCCGCAGGAGGCCTTCATCGCCGCGTTGAAGATGGACGGTTAAGCTCCGCTTGATACGAGGAGGCGGGACGTGGCGGAGAGCGGATCATGAAGGCTGGTGTGGCACTGATCGGTCTCGTGGCCTGCGCTTTCGCGACGCCGCTCTGGGCCACGACCGTCAAGGCGCCTCCCCTGGGCTGCGCCGCCTTCATGAAGGACCTGCCGTCGGCAGCGACCGGCTACCGGGCCTCGTTCGAGAGGCCGCTGACCATCAGCCGGGGCTTCGGCGACATCCTTCCCGGCATCGACATCTATGTGCTCGCCACCAATGCCGAGCTCGACGGCACCCTGAAATGCCACGGCGACGAGTTCTTGCGTTTCGAGTTGCGCATCAAGGCGCCGCCCAAGGACAAGGCGGTGACCGATTTCGATGCTTTTCAGACTGCGGCGCTGACGAGCGCCTTCCATTGGGATCGCGGCAAGGCCGAGACGGTCCAGAAGGCCATGGCGACGGATGCGGCGGACTACCTGCGTGCCTCCGAGCAGCGCGGCGACGTCTATCTCGCCGGCAAGGTCGAATACCATCAGGGCGACACGCTCGACCTCGGGGTGATCTGGACGCCCACGGACCATAGTTTCGTGATCGCGAGCCAGTCGGACGGTTGAGGCCGGCGGTCGTTTTTCGGCCACCGGCACCGCCACGCGGTAACCCCGAGTCAGGGATGCTTGGCGCGGATATCCGCCTCGATGAGGGCGCGCAGGTCCGGTGTCACGGCGGGCTGCACCCCGAACCAGCGCGCGAAGCCCGGAACGGCCTGATGCAGCAGCATGCCGAGACCTCCGATGGTGCGATGGCCCCGACGGCGAGCGTCGCGCAGGAGCGCCGTCTCGAGCGGCACATAGACGATGTCGCAGACGAGGGCCGTCGGCTTCAGCCCGGCGAGGTCGAGGGCGAGCGGCGGCTGGCCCGCCATGCCGAGCGAGGTCGTGTTGACGAGGAGGTCGGCCCCGCCGAGCAGGCGATCCGTCTCGCCGTAACCGTGGACGCGCATGCCGGCCCCAAAATCCTTCGCCAGCGCCTCGCCCTTGTCGAGCGACCGGTTGATGAGATCGATCGAAAATCCGCGCTGACGCAAGGCATGGACGACCGCGCGAGCCGCGCCCCCTGCCCCGAGCACCACCGCCCGGCCGCCCTCGATGCTCCAGCCGAGCGCCTCGGCGTCGAGACTGCCGAGAAAGCCCTGCGCATCGGTATTGCCGGCGACGAGCCGACCCTGGTCGAACCAGAGCGTGTTGGCGGCGCCGATGGCCCGCGCATCGGCATCGACCTCGCCGACCAGCGGCAACGCGGCCGTCTTGTGCGGCACGGTGACATTGCCGCCCTCGTATCCGTCCGCCTGTAGGGATGCGAGAAAGCCCGGCAAGGCCTCGGGCGCGACGTCGATCTTCTCGTATGTGCCGGCCAAGCCGTGCCGGCCCAACCAAAAGCCGTGGATCAGCGGCGAGCGGGAATGGGCGATCGGATGGCCGATGACGAAGGCGCGCGGTGAAGGGCTCATGCTGGAGGGGTAAGCACGTCCCGATAGATTTCGGCAATAGGGATGCTGAGGTCGAGTGCCGGAAGTTCAAGCAGGGCGTCGAGACCTTCGAGCAGACGGTTGGTAAATCCAACATCGCTTATCCTGTCGAAAACCTCAACGAGGGCCGTGTCGCGTTCGACCATCACGTAGTGCTGCAGAGAGGCCAGCTTGTGGTAGATACGTCGCTTCTCGACCTTGTCGCGGTCCCAGCTACCGTCCGATACGACTTCAATCAATACCGTCGGGTCATCGAGGGAGGTCGCCTCTGGCTCCATTGGCCCACAGCGCACGATGATGTCTGGCAGGACGGAGGATTTGAGGGCCTGCTTCTTGACCCTGAATGTTTCGGCGAACACGCGGCATGCGGAGCCGCGCCTGCGGAGTTGATCGCTGATATGGTAATCGAGGTTTCGGACGATGAAATGGTGCTCCCAGCGCGGCCCGACCACCATCTTGACGACGCGGCCGCCAATCAGCTCCCATTTCTCGTCGCGGGGCTTGTCGGCCAAGAGCTCCTCGAAATCGTCGAGGTCCAGGTAATCGAATTGATCCGAAAGGCGCGTCATCGGACCGGCTCTCCTTTCGCCCGAGCCCTCGCAGGCTGGCCTTTTTCGTGCAGCTCCAGCATAGCACGGTGCGATTATCGCTACACCCCGGACCTCGTGTGCCCGCAAACCCCCGTCGCCTGATCAATCCCGAGAAGCGCCCCGACGACCAGGACGCCTCGATCCGGCCACTGTCGCTCGCCGACTTCACCGGGCAGGAGGCGGCGCGCAGGAACCTCAAGGTGTTCATCGACGCGGCCAAGATTCAGGGGGCGGCGCTCGACCACGTGCTCTTCGTCGGGCCGCCGGGCTTAGGCAAGACGACGCTGGCGCAGATCATCGCACGCGAGCTCGGCGTCAACTTTCGCTCGACCTCGGGGCCGGTCATCGCCAAGGCCGGCGATCTCGCGGCGCAGCTCACCGGGCTCGAGGAGCGCGACGTGCTGTTCATCGACGAGATCCACCGGCTGAACCCGGCCGTCGAGGAGATCCTCTATCCCGCCATGGAGGATTTCCAGCTCGACCTCATCATCGGCCAGGGGCCGGCGGCGCGCGCCATCAAGATCGACCTCGCCCGCTTCACCCTCGTCGGCGCGACGACTCGCGCGGGGCTGCTGACGACGCCGCTGCGCGACCGTTTCGGCATCCCGGTGCGGCTCAACTTCTACACGGTCGCCGAACTCGAAAGCATCGTGCGGCGCGGCGCGCGGGTGCTCGGCATCGGCATCGCGGAGGACGGCGCCAACGAGATTGCACGGCGCGCGCGCGGCACACCGCGTATCGCCGGGCGCCTGCTGCGCCGGGTGCGCGACTTCGCCATCGTCGACGGCGCCGAGACCATCACGCGAGCTGCCGCAGACAAGGCCTTGCAATTGCTCGACGTCGACCATGCCGGGCTCGACACGATGGATCGCCGCTACCTTAACATCATCGCCCTGTCGTTCGGCGGCGGCCCTGTCGGGGTCGAGACCCTCGCCGCGGCGCTGTCGGAGCCGCGCGACGCTATCGAGGACATTATCGAGCCCTTTCTGATCCAGCTCGGCTTCGTGCAGCGCACCCCACGTGGCCGCCTGCTCACGCCGCATGCCTTCGGCCATCTCGGCCTGGCGCAGCCCAAGGGCCTCGCCGAGCAATATGGGCTGTTCGGTGCCGAGGCGCCGGAGGCCGGGGACTGACATGGCCGTGCGTCGCCTCGCCATCCGGGTCTATTACGAGGACACGGATTTTTCCGGCGTCGTCTATCACGCCAGCTACCTGCGCTTCTTCGAGCGTGGGCGCACGGAATTCCTGCGCACCCTCGGCATCGGCCAGGCGGAACTCTTCTCCGGCGGCCGGCCACTCGCCTTTGCGGTGACTCATATGACGATCGACTTCCGCAAACCGGCCCGGATGGACGATCTCGTCGAGGTCGAGACGGAGTGCGTGGCGGTGGGCCGGGCTTCGCTCGTCATGCGTCAGCGGCTTACGCGGGGAGCGGATCTCCTGACCGAGGCGACCGTCAAGATCGCCGCCATGGTGGGGGGTCGCGTCACCCGCCTGCCGGGCGAGATCGCGGCGAGGCTGGCGCGGGGGTCGGCCGGTGCCGCGACCGGCGAAATTCGCGATCGCGTTAACCGTCCCTTAACGGTGCGGGACGATTGATCGAGTTCGCTCGATTAGGCTTGAGTGTGTCGGCAAAGCCGCAGAAATGACCGATTTTCACCGCAGGAAACCTTAGCTCTCCGACGAGAAGCGCGAACGAAGCGCGAGGACCCCGACCGCATGAACCCCGCAGACGTCGCCGCCGCCGCTTCCGCCACCCCGATCGCCGAGGTGACGATCCTCGGCATGTTTTGGAACGCCAGCCTGATCGTGAAAGTGATCATGCTGGGCCTCCTGAGTTCCTCGGTCTGGTGCTGGGCCATCATCATCAACAAGGCGATCCTGTTCGCCAAGGTCCGCAAGGCGATGGACGGGTTCGAGCAGACATTCTGGTCGGGGCAGTCGCTGGAAGAGCTCTACGTCAACCTGTCGCAGCATCCGACGGTCGGCATGGCGACCCTCTTCGTCGCCGCGATGCGCGAATGGAAGCGCTCCTTCCAGAACGTCGGCACGTCCTTCATGGGGCTGCACGCGCGGCTCGAGAAGGTCCTCGACGTGTCGATCGCGCGCGAGGTCGAGAAGCTGGAAGCGAACCTCATCGTGCTCGCGACGGTCGCCTCCACCGCGCCCTTCGTCGGCCTCTTCGGCACGGTGTGGGGCATCATGACCTCGTTCCGCTCGATCGCCGCCTCGAAGAATACCTCGCTCGCGGTCATCGCGCCCGGCCTGGCGGAAGCCCTGCTCGCCACCGCCATCGGCCTTTTCGCCGCCATACCGGCGCTTATCTTCTTCAATAACCTGCAGGGCATCGTCGCCAAGTGCCAGGCCCGCATGGAGAGCTTCGCCGACGAATTCTCGTCGATCCTGTCGCGGCAGATCGATCACCACGTCGGCGGCGAGCGGGACCGTGCGGCGTGACGCCGGCAACCGCTGCGGAGACCTGAAGCATGGGCATTTCGGTTTCGGCGGGAGCCAAGGGCGGGCGGCGGCGGCGCGGCGTGCCGCGTTACGGCGCCATGGCCGAAATCAACATGACGCCGTTCATCGACGTCGTGCTGGTTCTCCTCATCATCTTCATGGTGGCGGCGCCGCTGCTGGCCAGCGGCGTGCCGATCGACCTGCCGAAGACCTCGGCGGGAGAGCTCAAGGTCGAGCAGAAGCCGCTATCGGTCGCCATCGACGACAAGGGCGACATTTATCTCGCCGACCAGCCGGTGACGCTCGACGCGCTGCCGGGGAAGCTTCAGGAGATGGCCAAGGACGGTTTCGACGAGAGGATCTATCTGCGCGGCTCCAAGGCCGTGAACTATGGCCGGGTCGCGGAGGTGATGAGCGTCGTGACCGCGGCGGGCTACAAGCGCGTGGCGCTTGTGACCGACCAGGAAAAATGAGGGCGGACCAGGCTTGAAACTGTCCGTGTCAGATCCCGGCATCGTGCTGTCCGTCGCGGTCCATGCAGCGGCGTTGGTCCTGCTGTTCGCGACCTTCGCGCCGGCCCAGATCCCCGAGACGCATGAGGCGGTGCCGATCGAGACCATCTCGAACACCGAGTTCCAGCAGGTGATGCGCGGCGACAAGACCGTGAAGGACATCGTCGCCGAAGCGCCGCCGCAGGCCGACAAGGTCGCCGACAAGATCGACTCCAAACCCGTCACGAAGCCCGTGGCCGAGAAGGACGTGACGCCGCCGCCGCCGCCCGCACCGCCGGATCCGGCGCCGCCCACTCCCGACCAGGCCGTACAGACCCCGCTCGACCCCCCGCCGCCTGTCCCCGAGCCGCCGCCGCGACCGGCCGTGGCCGAGACACCTCCCGTGCCGTTGCCGCCCGAACCGCCGCAGCCGCAACCGCCGCCAGTGCCCGAGCCGCCGCCGCGACCGGCGCCCGATGCCGAGGTCGTCGCGCCGACGCCGCCGCCAAAACCTCCGCCGCCGAAACCCCAGCCCCCGAAAGTGGCCGAGCAGAAGCCCCTGCCGAAGCCGCCCGTGAAACCGCCGGTGAAGCCGCGGCCGGAGAAGCCGAAGCTCGACCAGTTGGCGAAGCTGATCGAGCAGCCGGCGCCGAAGCCGGTCGTCCACAGGATCCCGGCGCATTCGAAGCCGGCCGACACCCAGCCGGACCCGCAGCAGTTCGATCCGACCGACATATCGCGGCTGCTGTCCAGGGAGGCGCCGGCGCAAACCGCCTCGATCGGCCGCCAGATCAGCAAGACCCGCGTCGCGGGCAGCGAAAGCGGTGCGGCCCAGAAGATGGCGGCCTCGCTCTGGGATCAGCTCGACGGTCTTCTCGAAGACCAGTACAAGCAGTGCTGGAGTTATCTGGGGCTCGACGGGCCGACCAAATACGTGCCGCAGATCAAGGTGCTCTATTCGCAGGACGGTGGCCTGATGGGTGAGCCCGTGCTGATCAACCCGCCGTCCGACCCCTCGATGCGCAACCTGGCGGAGAGTGCCATGCGGGCCGTACGGCGCTGCAATCCGTTACGGATTCCGGCCCAATACGCTCCCTATTACGACCAGTGGAAGGGGCGCGTGCTGCGCTTCGACCCGGTCGACATGGCCGGCTAAGGCCAGCCCCGAAACGGCCGCCGACAGCCGGCCTTCGCGACCCGTTCGCCCAAGGATAGACCGAATGACCCGCCTCGACCGCCGCGCCTTCCTGGCGACCACGCTGCTGACCGCCGCCAATTTCGTGTCCTTCGGCCCGGCACGCGCCGACGACCGCTTTCTCGACATCCGCCCCGGCGGCAATTTCACCCCGGTGGTGATCGCCGTCGCCACCTTCGCGGGCGGCGGGGAGGCGGCCAAGGTCACCGGCATCATCGACAACAATTTCAAGCGATCGGTCTATCTGTCGCCGCTCGACGCGAAGAGTTTCGCCGAGCCCAATGCCGATCCCGATTCGCCGCAACTGCCGGCCTGGAAGGCAACCCCGGCGCAGTTCCTCGTCACGGGCCGCGTCAACCGCAACGGCGACAGCCTCGTCACCGATTTCCGGTTGTGGGATATCGGCAGCGGCCAGCAGGTCGCCGGCCAGCAATATACGACCGCCGCCTCGAACGTGCGGCGCGTGGCTCATATCGTGTCGGATGCGATCTTCACCCGCATCACCGGCGAGAAGGGATGGTTCGATTCCCGCGTCGTCTATGTCGACGAGACCGGCTCGCCGGAGCGGCGGCGCAAGCGGCTCGCCATCATGGATCAGGACGGCGGCAACGTGAAGATGCTGACCCGCGGCGACAACCTCGTCGTGACGCCGCGCTTCTCGCCGACGTCGCAGGAGATCGCCTACATGTCCTTCGCGGACAGCGATCCCCAGGTCTTGTTGATGAACATCGAGACCGGGCAGCGCCAGACGGTCGGCAAATTCCCCGGCATGACCTTCGCACCACGCTTCTCACCCGACGGACAGAAGGTCGCCATGTCGATCGAGGAAGGCTCGGCCTCGAACCTCTTCGTGCTCGACATCGCCTCGCGCCAGACCACGCGCCTGACCACGACGCAGGCCATCGACACCTCGCCCTCCTATTCGCCCGACGGCAGCCAGATCGTCTTCGAATCCGACCGCGGCGGCAGCCAGCAGATCTACGTCATGGGCGGCGGCGGCGGTGGCGCGAAGCGCATCTCCTTCGGCGACGGGCGCTATTCCACGCCCGTCTGGTCGCCGAAGGGGGACCTCGTCGCCTTCACCAAGCAGGCCGGCGGCCAGTTCGCCATCGGCGTGATGAAGCCGGACGGCTCGGGCGAACGCATCCTGACCTCGGGTTTCCACAACGAGGGGCCGACGTGGGCGCCGAACGGCCTCTACGTCATGTACTTCCGCGATCCCGGCAACGGCGGCGCCTCGAAGATCTTCATGTCCGACATTTTCGCGCGTGGCGAATTCGTCGTGCCGACGCCTGCCGGCGCCTCGGATCCGGCCTGGGGTCCGCTGCTGGCCTGAGATCGTAGCTTCGGCTTCGCAGCCGAGCTTACGCAGGCTGCGTCAGCATGCCGGCGGAGAAGAAGGGCCCGGACTCGCAGGACGAAGCGCCCCCTTTCTCCCTTTGCGGGAGAAGATGGCGGCGCACTGCGCCGCTGGATGAGTGGGTCAAGCTTCGCCCGTTGTCCTGCTGCTCTTGCGGCCCGAAAGACGTCCCCGATCCGCGAGATCCATAATAGCCGACACTTGCCGGATGACATGCGAACCCGAAGCGGGCACGGCGCATTGACTTTGAAAGCCATGCCGGCCCGCAGAACGCGAGGGAAGATCGCCGATGCGCATCGCAGTCGTCACGCTGGTCCTCGTGTTCGCCTACGGGACCGCATCAGCCGACCCCGCCTGGACCGGCCGCGATCAGCTCGGCACCAACCCGCTCGGCTGCGGCGTCGCCACGCCAGCGCGCAATCTCATGCCCTACAACGGAGGCATGCCGACCAACCCGCGAGACCGGGTCGGGCAGCCGTTGCGCATCATCAACGTCCCCAAGGTCGCCGGCAACGCCTACTTCGCCGAGACGCGGAAGGGCATGGAGGACGCGGCACACGAACTCGGCAGTGTCACCGGCGTGACCCATGCGCCCCGCGCCCCGAACGCGGCCGCCCAGGCCGACATCATGCGGCGCGCCATCTCCGACAAGGTCGATGGCATCCTGTTTGCCGCTGACGACCCGGCCGCCGTCGCCGGCGCGCTGGACGACGCTCTTGCGGCGGGCATCGACGTCGTCGGCTACGACGCCGATGCCGAGCCCGAGGCGCGGCAATGGTTCGTCGACCAGGCGGAGCCCAACGGCATCGCCAAGGTCCTTGTCGACGAGCTGGCGAGCCAGATCGGCGAGACGGGCCACTTCGCCATCATCACGTCGAGTTTCACGGCCCCGAATCAGGCGCGCTGGATCGCCGAGATGGCCGCCTATGCGGAGAAATGCCATCCGCAGCTCGTCTGGCTCGAAACGGTCGAGGCACAGGAGGACAATGTCGCCTCCTTCGACCAGGCCCAGGCGTTGATGAGCCGCCATGGCGCCACCCTCGACGCCATCCTGGCGCTCACCTCGGTCGCCACCCCCGCAGCGGCCGAAGCGGTAACCGAGGCCGGCCAGTGCGGCAAGGTCGCGGTGCTGGGGCTGGCCACGCCCAGAACCATGCGGCCCTATATCGAGAAGGATTGCGTCAAGGCAGTGGTGCTGTGGAATCCGGTCGATCTCGGCTATGCCGCGGTCTATGTGCTGCGCGCGGCCGTCGACGGTACGCTTAAGCCCGACGCCGCCTCGGTCGAGGCGGGACGGCTCGGCCGGCTCGCCGTCATCGACGGCAGCCAGGTCCTGCTGGGCATGCCTTTCGTCTTCACCAAGGAGAATGTCGCGGGTTTCGACTTCTGACGGGTGGTCGCGCGACGTGGCAGCCCGCGGGACTGTGTGGTTTGCGACGAAAGCGTTCAGAACCCGAGTTGGCGGACACGAGTCCTATTGACCTTCACGCCGCAGTGGACAAACTCAATAGCCGAAACAATCCGCTTTCGGTTCTGGCGTGGCGTGAATTCAGCGGACGTCCATGGAGCACGGAACCTCTCGCCAGCCGAGCGGGCAGATCCGGGTTCGCCATGCTCTTTTCAAAGCTAGACCATCTGATCACCTACGGCAGGCTGACGGTCAGGTTGCCGCGGGAAACCATCAGCGTCGGTAAGATCGATCCGCGTCATCCCGAAAGCCGGCTCGACGTCGTGATCAGGATCAGAAGCCGCTCGACCGCGATCAAGCTCGCGCTCAACCCCGACCTCTACCTCGGCGAAGCCTATATGGACGGCGACATCGAGATGGAACAGGGCTCGATGTGGGATCTTCTAGCGCTCGTGGGCTACAACATCGCCCAGCGGCCGCCCGGCGAGACCGCCTGGCAGCGCCTCGCCACCAGAGGCCTCAGCGTCATCCTGCACCGCAACAGCTTGCGCGCCTCGCGCCGCAACGTGGCGCATCACTACGACCTGTCTGGCGACATGTACCGGATGTTCCTCGACCAGGACCTGCAATATTCCTGCGCTTATTTCCGCAGCCCCGATGACACCATCGATCAGGCGCAGATCCACAAGAAGCAGCACATCATCGCCAAGCTGCTGCTGAGGCCCGGGCAGCGGATTCTCGACATCGGCTGCGGCTGGGGCGGCCTCGCGCTGTCGATCGCCAAGGCGGAGGATGTCCGCGTCCTCGGCATAACCCTGTCCAAGGAGCAGCTTGCCGTGGCGCGCGAACGCGCCAGGGCCGAGGGGCTCGCCGACCGCGTCTCCTTCGAGCTGATCGACTACCGCCAGCTCCAGGACAGTTTTGACCGGATCGTATCGATCGGCATGTTCGAGCATGTCGGACCGCCCCAGTACGAGACCTATTTCAGCCAGGTCAACCGTCTGCTGAAGCCGAGCGGCGCCGCCCTCGTCCATTCGATCGGCAAGATGCACGGCCCGGCGCCGACCAATTCCTTCATCCGCAAATACATCTTTCCCGGTGGCTACGTGCCGGCCCTCTCCGAAGTGATGACGCCGATCGAGCGCAGCGGTCTTTGGATCACCGACCTCGAGATCCTTCGCCTGCATTATGCCGACACGTTGCGGGCCTGGCGGGAGCGCTTCCTCGAACGGGCCGACAAGCTCGAAGGGATCTATGACGACCGGTTCCGGCGGATGTGGGAATTCTACCTGGCCGGCAGTGAGATGAGTTTCCGCTATTACGGATTCATGGTGTTCCAGGCGCAGCTCTCCCGCGCCATCGACGCCGTGCCGGTGACGCGAGACTACATGGTCGAGGCGGAACGGGCGTTGCGCGCACGGGCCGCCGAGCGAACCGGCGCAAATATACCGGCTGCTTGATACCAGCGGTCAATGTCCTGGTCGCCGGCGAGCATGGTGCCGAAACGTCGGCGCGGGTTTTCGGGTGACATCATGCGCTGTCGTATAGAAATCGATCACGCACCGCTCGTGCGGCGTAGCCGGTGGTCACTATCGTCGACGGCCCCGCGCTGAGACAAATTTGTCACGCGCCCGCGCTGCTGGTTTCAACCCGGGCGGCGGGCGGGGTACAGCCGCAATGCCGCCATTAACCCTGGCTTAACCACGCTCGCGATGCATCGAATGCCGTGCATCGGAAGAACCGACGATCAAGGTTGACGGAACCTTCGCTTAACCAAGGCGGCGCTATGACCCAGGGGCGGCCGATCGCCGATCAACGAGGATGAACGGAATGCAGCTCTTGCAGTATGCGCGTAGGCTGGGATTTGCAGCGGCGGTCGTGGGCGCGGTGGCGATGGCGGGCTGCGCCAAGGATGTCGTGAACGCCAACGGGCCGGGGGCCCTGGGTGCGGGCTACGGGGCCGGCGGCGCGGCCGTACCGGGCAGCGCGCAGGACTTTGCCCAGAACGTCGGCGACCGCGTCTTCTTCACGACGGACCAGACGGACCTTTCGACTACGGCGCAGGCGACGCTCGACAAGCAGGCCGTCTGGCTGGCCCAGTATCCGCGCTACAGTTTCACCATCGAGGGTCATGCCGACGAGCGCGGCACCCGTGAATACAATTTCGCGCTCGGCGCCCGCCGCTCCCAGTCGACCAAGGACTATCTCGTCGCGAAGGGCATCTCGGCCTCGCGGATGAAGACGGTGAGCTACGGCAAGGAGCGGCCGGTCGCGGTCTGCAACGATATTTCGTGCTGGTCACAAAACCGCCGCGCCGTTACCGTCTTGAACGGCGGTCAATCCTGACCGGCTGTAGGATTGCGGATCGGGCGGTACGCCGCTCGGCTCGCACTTAGGCTTGCGGACGACCGGACGACCGGGACCGTAAGGACAGAAGATGGCTCAGTTTCCAGTTCCGTTCCGCCTGCGCACGACCCTTGCGGCTCTCGGTCTATGCGTCCTCGCCTGGCACCCTGCCGTCGCCGGAGGACCGCAGTATGGACCTCCGCCGCTGGTGTTGGCGCAGGACGACCCGAACGCCCAGCCCTCCGTCGACGACGCCCAGAGTAACGCCGCCCTGCTGATCCGGGTCAGCCGGCTCGAAGACCGGCTGCGCACTATGACCGGGCAGATCGAGGAACTGCAGTTCCAGAACAGGAAGCTCGAGGACCAGCTGCGCAAGTTGAGCCAGGACGTCGATTTCCGCTTCCAGGACCTCGGACGCGCGCCCGGCGGGGCGCGTCCGGCGCCTCAGAAGCGCGGCGATGCCGGCACTGCGCCCGACGCGCCGACGGTCGCGGTCGTTCCGCCCGATCCCGCGGCTGCGGACAGCATCATCGCCGATTCCACCCCGATCAAACCGGCGCGCCGCGGCGATGCCTTCGATCCCGCGGCCGCTCCCGGTGCACCGGGAGCGCCGAAACCCCTCGGTACGACGTCGCCCAGCCAACCGCTGCCGCCGCGCTTGGCCGACCAATCGCGCACGCCGCCCGCCGGAGGCGCCTCCCCCTCGACAGGCCAGCCTCACGCACCGCTGGACCTCACCCCCAGCAGCCTCGGCAGCGAAGCGCATGCGACCGAGACGCCGGCTGCGCCCGACCGGACGGCCTCGCTCGAACCGGTCCCCGATCTGCGCGGCACGAGCGGCGGCGGCGCAGCGGGGGGTACGCGTGTCGACTACGATTCGGCCTTCACCCTCTACAAGTCCGGCCAGTACGATGCCGCGGTCACCGGCTTCCAGGATTTTCTCGGCAAGTACCCGAAGGACAAATACGTTCCCGACGCGACCTATTTCCTCGGCGAGAGTTTCGCCCGTCTCGGCCGTCAGCGCGAGGCGGCGGAGCAGTTCCTGAAAATGTCGACGGACTACAATCGGTCGAGCCACGCTCCCGATGCCCTGCTGCGCCTGGGCGTGGCACTCAACGCGCTCGGCGCCAAGGAACAGGCCTGCGCCACCTACCAGGAGGTCGACCGCAAATATCCGTCGGCCTCCCCCGACGTCCGCGCCGGCGTCGAGCGCGAGCTCAAGCGCTCCCGCTGCTGAGGCCGACGACGTCTGGGCACGGCATTGGCCGAGGCGCTCTCGCTCGCGGACGCCGCGGTACTCCTCGAGCCGTTGCGCGCCGCCTCCGGCCTGGTTCTCGCCGTGTCGGGCGGCCCCGATTCGGTGGCGCTGATGCGGCTCGCCGCAGCGCTACGGGCGCGCTCTGGCTTGCCACCCATCGTCGTCGGCACCGTGGACCATGGACTAACCGGCGGGTCGGACGCCATCGCCCGTGACGTCGTAGCGCAGGCGGGCACCCTTGGTCTCGATGCCCATGTGCTGCGCTGGGAGGGCGATAAGCCGCGGGCCGGCATCCAGGACGCCGCCCGTGCGGCGCGCTATGCGCTTCTCGAGGGGCTCGCGCGGCGGATTGGCGCCACCCACCTCGTGACCGCTCATACGCTCGACGATCAGGCCGAGACGATCCTGTTCCGTATGGCACGCGGTTCGGGTCCGGCGGGGCTTGCCGGCATGCGGCCGATGTGCCGTCGTGGCGACCTGCTCCTGTGTCGCCCTCTCCTCGGCATCCCCAAGGCGCGGCTCGTCGAAACCTGCCGAGCGGCGGGCTGGACCTACGTGGAGGATCCGGCCAATGCCGATCCGCGCTTCGCGCGTGCGCGCCTGCGCCGCCTGCTCCCGCATCTCGCCGCAGAGGGCCTCGACGCCGCGACCCTGTCCCTTCTCGGGACGCGACTCGCCCGCGACGAGGCGGCCCTGCGGGAGGCCGCAGCCGACTGCCGGAGCGCCTGCCTCCTCGACGCCACCGACCACCGCCAGGCCTATGCGGCCGCTCCGCTCATGGCGGCGCTTCCGGCGGTCCGGCTGCGCCTGCTCGATGCCGCCCTCGCCGATTTCGCCAAGCCTGGGCGGCCGCGCCTGGCTCGCCTCGAAACTCTGGCCGCGGACCTCGGCCAGGCGTTCGCGGAGGGACGGCCGCTGCGCCGGACGCTGCATGGCGCCCGAATCACCCTCGCGCCGAACGGTCGGATCGACCTCGTCCCGGAGGGTCCGCGACATCGCGGCACGGGCCCCGGGCGCAGGCTCGACGGCGCTCCCGACTCATGAGTGATGGCGTCGGGCAGGGCAATCGAGTGGAGCTCTGTTGCGCCCTCATGGTGAGCGGCTGCTTGCGCAGCAAGCCGAGCCACGAGGGCGGCCCTCGCCCTTCGACAGGCTCAGGGTGAGGGCCTTTCAGCAGGCTTCACCCGATTGCACTGTGGCGTCGGGCGGCTTCCCTTGGCAAGGCGGGGCCAACCGCCTACATTAGGCCCCGAGCAGCATGCCCTCCCGGGCAGATGTGGCGTGATCTTGCACTGCCTGGATCGACGTCGCTTTACACGGGTCCGAAATGAATCCGAATTTCCGGAACTTCGCCCTCTGGGTGATCATATTTCTCTTGGTGGTGGCGCTGGTTCTGCTGTTCCAGAACCCCGGTCAACGGCCGCAGACGGCCGATATCACCTTCAGCGACCTGCTGACCCAGGTTGACCAGTCGCATGTGCGCGAGGTGACGATCGCGGGCTCGGAGATCACCGGGCACTACACCGACGGCCGCGCCTTCTCGACCTATGCGCCGAACGATCCGTCGCTGGTGCAAAACCTCTATAAGAAGAATGTGCAGATCACCGCCAAGCCGGCCTCCGACGGCAACAGCTGGCTCGTGACGTTGCTGGTCAACGGCCTGCCTCTGCTCGCCTTCATCGGCGTGTGGATCTTCATGTCCCGGCAGATGCAGGGCGCCGGCGGGAAAGCCATGGGTTTCGGCAAGTCGAAGGCGAAGCTTTTGACCGAAGCGCATGGCCGCGTGACCTTCGAGGATGTCGCCGGCGTCGACGAAGCCAAGGAGGACCTGCAGGAGATCGTCGAATTCCTACGCGACCCGCAGAAATTCCAGCGGCTTGGCGGACGCATTCCGCGCGGCGTTCTGCTCGTCGGCCCGCCCGGAACGGGTAAGACGCTGCTGGCGCGCGCCATCGCGGGTGAGGCCAGCGTTCCGTTCTTCACGATTTCGGGATCGGATTTCGTCGAGATGTTCGTCGGCGTCGGTGCGAGCCGCGTGCGCGACATGTTCGAGCAGGCGAAAAAGAATGCCCCCTGTATCATCTTCATCGACGAGATCGACGCCGTCGGCCGGCACCGCGGCGCGGGCCTGGGCGGTGGCAACGACGAGCGCGAGCAGACGTTGAACCAACTCCTCGTCGAGATGGACGGGTTCGAGGCCAACGAGGGGATCATCCTGATCGCCGCGACCAACCGCCCCGACGTCCTCGACCCTGCTCTGCTGCGCCCTGGCCGTTTCGACCGCCAGATCGTCGTGCCGAACCCCGACGTGGTCGGCCGCGAGAGAATCCTGAAGGTCCACGTTCGCAAGGTCCCGCTCTCGCCCGATGTCGACCTCAAAACCGTGGCGCGCGGCACGCCCGGCTTCTCGGGCGCCGATCTCATGAACCTCGTCAACGAGGCGGCGCTGATGGCGGCGCGGCGCGGCAAGCGCATCGTCATGATGAGCGAATTCGAGGACGCCAAGGACAAGATCATGATGGGCGCCGAGCGGCGCACCCTGGTGATGACCGAGCAGGAGAAGATGCTCACTGCCTATCACGAGGGCGGCCATGCGATCGTGGCGATCAACGTGCCGGCGACCGACCCGGTCCACAAGGCGACCATCATCCCGCGCGGCCGTGCGCTCGGCATGGTCATGCAGTTGCCGGAGCGCGACAAGCTCTCGATGAGCTACGAGCAGATGACCTCGCGGCTCGCCGTCCTGATGGGCGGCCGTGTCGCCGAGGAGATCATCTTCGGCAAGGACAAGGTCACCTCCGGCGCGCAATCGGATATCGAGCAGGCGACCAAGCTGGCGCGCGCCATGGTGACGCGCTGGGGCTTCTCCGACGAACTCGGCACCGTGATGTACGGCGAGAACCAGGAAGAGGTGTTCCTCGGCTATTCGATGGGGCGGCAGCAGAACATATCGGAGGCGACCTCGCAGAAGATCGATTCGGAGGTCCGCCGCCTCGTCGAGCTCGGGCTTTCGCATGCGACCGAGATCCTGACCACCAAGCGCAGCGATCTCGAATCCCTGGCCCGCGGCCTACTCGAATACGAGACGCTGACCGGCGAGGAGATCGTCGGCATCCTGAAAGGCCGTCCGCCGGTGCGCGACACGGGCGATGAGCCGGCGCCGCCCCGCGCCTCTCCGGTTCCCAACGTCGGCAAGGGGCGGCCGAAGCCGGGGCCGGAGACGGGTCTCGAACCTCAGCCGACCGCCTGACGGCGCAAGCACCGAGCCCGGCGACGCAGCCGGGCTCTTTTGTTCGAGCAGTCAGGTCGGGACGGCGCATGTCGCCCGCTACATCATCACGCCCTTCGACGGTGTCGCTTTCCGCCCGACGGGCGCCGTCTTGGCGGGCGCCCCCGCATCCCAGCCGCCGGGGGGCGGCGCGACCTCGTTCGCGGCGGCGACCGCCGTCGCCGGCCGGAAGGCCGCAACGGCGGCCTTGGCGGCATCGAGCGTCTTCGCGTCGAGCCGCACCCCGACTTCGTCGCGCTTCTTGGCCGCGTCCTGGTCCCCCTGGTTGGCTGCGACCGCGAACCAGAGATAGGATTTGCCGAGGTTTTGTTCGATCCCGAGGCCGCGGGCGTAGAGAATGGCGAGGTTGAACTGGCTGTCCCTCACGCCAAGCTCGGCCGCCTTGCCGAACCAGGTGGCGGCCTTGGCGTAGTCGGGCTTGCCGACCGCCCCCTCGGCCGCCATGACGGCGAGATTGTGCATGGCGCGGATGTTGCCGGCTTCCGCAGCCCGGCCATAGAGCGTCATGGCCATAGGGGGGTCGCGCGGCACGCCGATCCCTTTTTCATAGGCCGAGCCGAGCCGATATTGCGCCGGCGCGAGGCCCTGGGCGGCGGCTTTTTGCAGCCAGTCCACGGCGGCTTTCGGGTCCCGCACGACGGAACGCCCTTCGGCGAGCCGCAGGCCGACCTCGTATTCCGCGGCCGCGTCACCCGCATTGGCGAGGCCCTTCAAACCCTCCGGCAGCCCGGCGCCGCCACCCGTCAGGCCGGCCAGGAACGGATTAGCGGGCCGAGGCTGGAGCGCAGCCTTGTCGGCCGCGGTGTCGCCTGGGGCGTCGACCGCCGGCGCGACGATCGTCGGAGCAGCGGAAGCCGCATCCGGCACGGCCACCACAGGCGGCGCCTGCGACGCTCCGGGCCGGGGAGTTGCGGTCAGCGGCGACACGTCTGCGTGGACCGCCGGAGCCGCATCGGCGGTCTTGCGGTCGCGATCGGCCGGGGCCCGGACGGGCGAAGCCGACGAGACGATCGGAACCTCCGCCTTGGGCGAGGGCTCCATGCCCACCTTGACGATTTCGAGCGCGCCGAGCAGCAGCACCAGCCCGGCGAGGCTCAGCAGCACCGGCCGGCGCCGTGCCGCCAAATAGGCCTTGGCCTGATCGATCGTCTTCAATGCGGAGAATTTCGCTTTCGGGGCACCCCCCGGTCGTGCGCGACCCCGGCGCGACACCTGCGCCTCGGCGGCGGAGGCTTGCGCAGCACGCCGCGCGGCGGCGATGAAGTTGGCGGGCCCCTCCGCCAGAACCGGAGCCGCGCTGGGGCTCGCGACTGGAGCAGCGCCGCCGGTCGGCATGCGCGCCGCGGCATCGGCCTCGGGCGGCCTGGCACGGCCCCGCCCGACGCGCGGCTCGATCAGGCTGTCGAGCGGGTCGACGACGACATCCTCAGCCCGCAGCTCCCGCGCCTCGCGGCGTGGCTCGACGGGCGGCGGATCGGTCTGGGCCGGGGCAGTCTGCCTTCCTCTCGGGCGTCGGTCCGGGTCGGCCTCGGCCGGCTCGGACGCGGGCCGATCGCCGCTCCTGCGCCCGGCGACGTCGAGGCCCTCAAGGTGCCCGAGCAGCTTCTCCATCGTCTGGTGAAGGCCGGTGAGGGTCGCCTGCGTACGCCGCTCGGCCGCCTCGTGCTGCATGCGCAGGTCGACCACCTCCAGGCCGACCTTCTCGACGGCCAGGGACGTCCCCTCGGGTGGGCGCGTCACGGCAGAAGTCTGCTGCATCGCGGCCCGCAGCGTGTCGCGGGCCGCGGTGCGCGCCGCGGTCTCGGCGGCATCGATGGTGGCGTGGCGGGTCTGTTCGATCTGGGTGAAGAGCTCACTTAACGAACGCTCGACGGCGTCGAGCGAGGACAGGCTCGCTTCGGACCGCTCGAGCCGCTCGGCGAGCCGTTCGATCTGAGTTTCGAGGCCGCTCACGGCCCGGGCGTCGAAGGGCAGTCGCGTGGCTTCGACCTTTTCGGTGAGGTGGCGGACCATGCCTTCGAGGGCCTGGATATCGGTCGAGGCGTCGCGGGCATCCTCGATGCGGCTGGCGACGCCGCGCATCAGCGTCTCGATCTGCCGCATGTCGGGCGCCGGCGCCGATGCTTTGAGCGAGGCATGCATGTCCTCGACCCGGCGGGAGAGGCTCTCGATCAGGCTCAGCGACGCTGGCGAGTCGAACCGCTGCTCGAGCCGCTCCGACAGGTCCTGCATGCGCTGGTCGAGCGAGTCGAGCGTCGAGCCCGGGCGGAAGCGGTCGAGCAGCGAGCGGATGTCGCCGAGCAACTGCTCTCCCTCGGGAGCCCGCACGGATCGTGGCATGGACTCGCCCCTGCGCACCACCGCGAGATTGCGCGACTCGATATTGGCCATGGCGTCGCGAAGGTCGCGGGACAGGGCTTGGAAGGCGGCATCTGTCTCCGGGTCTCCAGCGCCGTCGCGAGGCCGCAGCTCCTCGTCGGCCACGGCCGCTCCCGGCGACGTTGCCACGAGGCCCTCCCGGAGTGGCGAAGCGGCGGTACGACTGCGGCTGCCGGCGAGACGCGCTTCGAGCGCCGAGACCGCTTCCCCCAACGCCCCGATGGATTGACTCGAGAGACCTCGCTCGACACCTGTCGGAAGCTCGTCCGCGGGCGGCGTGGCGAGCTCCGTGCGGCCCTGCGCGTCGAGCGCCGCCTGCCGCCGGGCGATCTCGGCTACGGCGTCGCGCACCGAGAGGGATCGCGACGACCGGCCGGCGCCCGAGGGACGGCTGGTTGCGCCATCCGGGTCGGACGAGGGCGTGGCGGGATCCTCGGCACTCGGTCGAAAGGATTGCTGTTCGAAGCGCGTCAGTCGATCCGAAATGCTCTGTAGCGCAGTCCCGTTGCGCAAGTCATCTGCGACCGGAGCGGCGGCCATGTAAGTCTGCGGCAGCGCCATGCCATCCGTTCCCGTCGCGGCAAGGTAGCGGTCGACATGACGACGGACCGCGGGCCTTGCAACCCGGGTCGCATTTTGCGCCAGTCGCTCGGCGATGGTGCCGCCGTTGCCGCCGATCGAGGACGACATGTGGTTTGCGATCATGGCATCGAGCCAGTCCTCGACCGACGAGCCGGCAGGCGAGACTGCGCTGGCTGCCTCGCGGCGCTCGGCCCGCGCGTCCTTGCTGTTCCATGGAACCGACTTGGTCATCGCCGCCCCTTGACCGGCCAGCGGTCCGCCTGTCTCTGCCGCATCGGAACGTTCGTTACGCATTTGGCAATGTGAACCCCATGCCGAAGGCTTTTTGCCGTGGTGAGCCTCACTTTCTGTGAAAGCGGTAAACAAGCGGTTAAGGCCGCCGAGGAAGCTGCAATCAGGGATTGCCGCAATGGCGTTCGGCTGTTGTCGTCTGTGAGGCCGCAACCCTGAATGGACAAAACGGCACGCTCCTGCCGATGACGACACGAGCCGGGATCAGGCTCCGAACCGGACCACCCTTCTCTTCGGCTGCGGATCAGGCAAAGGGCGAGGTCGCCGCAAGCCCTGGAGAGCGGATCCGAGGCCGACCCTCGCGATCAAAAGTGACGTCTACTGTAGGTTGTTTTTTTACGACTTATCATATAAACAAGAAGTAGATCTCCGAAGGGCGATTTTCGGCAATGACCTTGCAGACATCGACAACCATGCCTGAATCCACCCATGCCACCGCGGTCGCGCATGCGACCTGGATGGCGATCGGCGACATGGCGCGCGCCTACAGCATCAGCCTGCGCGCCCTGCGCTTCTACGAAAACCGCGGGTTGATCCGGCCGCGGCGCGAGGGCGCGGTGCGGCTCTACGGACCGGGCGAACGTCACAAGCTCGAAATGATCCTCAAGGGCAAGCTCCTGGGCTTCACGCTCTCGGAGATCCGGGAGCTGATCGCCGCCGATACCCCCGATGGCAAATCATTGCCACTCAACGCCGACCAGATCGCCCGGCAGATCGACTATCTCGAGCGGCAGCGGCTGACGCTCGACGAAGCGATCCGGGAACTGCGGCGGGCGGGCGGGCGCCTTCGCCCGACGGGTTAAAGGCGCCGGCGGAAACAGTCGTTTCATTGATCCGATCTTCCCCTCTGGCACGAACCTCTCGAGGCGAAGCGATATTTCCTTCCGAACCATGGCGCGGGACGTAGGCCTGAGGGAGCCGCGCCCGCCGACCCGTGACGGGCCGGCTCGTCCGAGCCTATAAGGCTTTATGAGCGCGCCGGCGCCACGGGGGGACATCGGATGGACTGCGACCTCGCCGGCAAAGTTGCTTTGGTGACGGGAGCGGCGAACGGCATCGGCCGGGCGATCGCCCGGTGCATGGCGGATAACGGCGCTGCGCTGATGATCGCCGATGTGGATACGGCCAATGCCGAGGCGGTGGCGGCCGGCTTGCCGCGCGCCTCGCCTGCCGGGTCGACATCCGCGACGAAGCGGCGATCGAGCCCGCCGTCACGGCGACCGAGGACCGGTTCGGCGGGCTCGACATCCTGGTCAACAATGCCGGGGTGAACACCTTTGCCCATCGCGTCGACATCGATGCTTTTCCGGTCGAGGAATGGGACCGAATCACAAGCGTCGACCTCGACGGCCTGTTCCTCTTCAGCCGGCGAACCTCAAGGCCGATCGCCTTGATCGTCGTGTCGCCATGAACCAGAGCGGCAAGCGCAAGTCCGTCATCATCATCCGCGAGCGCAACGGCCATTCGGTCCCGGCCGTGTTCGGTTCCGAGAGCGCCGCCCTCGGCCGGCATGAGGATCGATCTTTTGGGCGGACGGGCCTGTCTCGTCGGCGAGGCGCAAAATATTCCCGATCCGATCGTTGCGGCGGCCGAGACCTCGGCGACCGTCGCGCCGCGATGCGGCTCGTGCGTCACGAGACCTTCCTGCTGGAGGCGGAAGATCGCCTGGCGGACAGGGCCGCGGCTGACCTTGAGCATGGCGGCGAGATCAGCCTCGATCAGGCCGGCGCCCGCCCGCAGTTCCTCGTTGAGGATCGCCTCCCGAATAGCGTCCACGACATCGTCGGTCAGCATTCTGCGCTGCTTGGGCCGAAGAGAGGGCCGGGTTGCGGAACGCTCATTGGGACCTCGTCCGACGCCGTTTGCAGGAGCCTAGGTGCCTGCATCGCCGCCGGATCCGCAATAGGCGCGCCACTCCTGCATCTGCGCCGTAGCCGCGGTGCCAAAATAGTAGATCTCGCTGCCGGTCGCCACGATGTCTATGCCCTCGTCGAACAGGGCCTGCCAGAATTTGCCCCTGCGCGGCACGGTCGCGACCGGCTTGCCGGCGCCGCGGGCTGCCGTCACCACCTCCGCGATCAGGGCTTCGACGGCCGGATGGCCGGGCTGGCCCGGCAGGCCGGCGCTGCCTGGTCGACAGCCGACGCAGGCTGCTCCCCATCGAGAGCCGCAAAGGGCGGTCGCGACCGCCAGCGCTCGGAAAAAGGCATGGACGAACTCAATTCGGGCCCCAACTAGAGGTCGACCACGCTGGGCGCCGGCCCTGCCCATGGACCATATTTCGGAGTTCCTCATGAGTGTTCCGGGGTCGGCCAATTCGGCCGAGGTCGATTTCGTGCTCAACGGCGCTCGCGTTCCTCCGGACGGAACGTTGGAGGACCGCATCCATCGGATTGCAACGGAATACGGCGTCGAGGCGCGGATCCATACGGCGCGACATGGTTCGGACCTGACGAGCCTGGCGTCACGCGCCATGGAAGGGCCGAGCCGGACGATCGTGGCGGGCGGCGGCGACGGTTCGGTCAGCGCGGTCGCATCGCTGGTGGCCGGGACCGATCGCGCACTCGGCGTTCTGCCGCTGGGGACCTTGAACCACTTCGCCAAGGATCTCAAGATCCCCCTGGACATCGATGACGCGATCCGTACCGTGTTCGGCGGCCGCGTCATCCAGGTGGATGCGGGAGAGGTCAACGGCCGCGTTTTCCTGAACAATTCGAGCGTCGGACTTTATCCGCGGCTCGTTCATCTCCGGGAAAAGCAGGAACATAGCGGCAGTTCGAAATGGGTTGCCTTCGCGCGGTCGCTGTTTACGGTCATGCGCCACTATTCGCGGGTGCGCATCAGCCTATCTTCGGACGAGCCGGGTCGGACGCAGTACGACACCCCGTTTCTCTTCGTGGGCAACAATCGCTATGAAATCACCGGACTCCATGTGGGGTCCCGGACCTCTCTCGATGGCGGCGCGCTGTGGGTCTGCACGGCGCCCTACGCCGGTCCGGGGACGCTTCTGGCGATCGGCGCCCGCGCGCTCACCAATCGCCTCAGGACGGCTGATCTCGAAATGTTCGGAGCCAAGGACATGACGATCGACACACGCCACAGGCATCTCGAGGTCAGTGCCGACGGCGAAGTCCTCCGCCTCGATGCGCCCCTTCGTTATCGCATCCGGCCCAAGGCGCTCTGTGTCGTCGTTCCAGCCCAGGCGTCAGGGGCCGCCAGAGATCCATGACGACGCCCGGAGCGATTTGGGCAGGCGGGCAAAGCCTCGCCGCGAGACAACCATCCAGCTTCCGAAGCCGGTCGCCCAATCGGAGCCCATAGGTCATTGCGCACCATCGCCCACCTCTCGGATCTGCATTTCGGCCGCCTCGACCCCGCGATCCTCCCCGTCCTGCGTGATGCGCTTCTCGACGTGGGACCCGACCTTGTCGTGGTCTCGGGCGACTTGACGCAGCGCGCGCGTCGCGACGAGTTCGAGCAGGCCGGGCGGTTCTTGGACGGCCTGCCCTTCCCGCGCCTTGTCGTACCTGGCAATCACGACGTGCCCCTCTACGACGTCGTGGCCCGGTGGTTGCGTCCGCTCAAAAAATACAAGGCTTTCATCAGTGCGGACCTGGAGCCCGTCTACGCCGACGAGGAGGTGGCGGTCGTCGGCATCAATACGGCGCGCGCGCTTACGTTCAAGAACGGGCGCATCAATCGCCGCCAGGTCATCCGCTGCCGGGAGCGGTTCTCATCGCTCGGCAACACGGGGCCGATCACCCGCATCGTGGTTGCACATCACCCGTTCATCTTGCCTGACGGGGCAAACCCGAACGACCTCATCGGCCGGGCCAAGATGGGGCTTCTGGCCTTTGCCGCAGCAGGCGTCGACCTGATCCTGTCCGGGCATCTGCATGTCAGCCGAACACTCCAGAGCGTGACGACTCACGGCGCAGCCGGACCTGCGGTGCTGCTGGTCCAGGCTGGCACGGCCACGTCGACCCGGCGCCGTGACGAGGTGAATTCGTTCAATGTCCTGCGCATGGAGCACCCCGAGGTGGAAATCGAGCGATGGGGTTGGAACGACGCCCGATCGCTGTTCGCCGTTTCGTCGGTCGAACGCTACCGGCGCCAGGCGAGCGCTTGGACGCATCTTCAGGCGCGCATGGGCGGGGAGAATGCATGACACGGAACAGGGCGGTCCGGCTGAGCGGATTTGCGGTTGGATCGGTTTCGGTCGGCTTGCTGGTCTGGCTCGCCGTCGCCGTCTCGTCCGGCAGCACGCTAAGCTTCGATTCGTCGATCCGCGACACCATACACCGGTACGCGTCCCCGGCCTTGACCGTGGCGGCGCAGTCCATCACGGTCCTTGGGTCGATTCTGTTCCTGTCCATCGCGTTCGCGGCATCCCTCATCGGGTTGTTGCTCGCTCGCTTGCGGCGCGAGGCCATCCGGCTGACCTGCGTCATGGCTGGGGCGGTCGGCCTCGAGAACGGCCTGAAATACGGCATTCATCGGATCCGGCCGGAGGCCTTCTTCGGCGTGGATCCGACGACATACAGCTTTCCGAGCGGTCACTCGCTGTTTTCGCTGTGCTTCTATTTCTCTATCGCAATATTTATCGCGCGGCGTTTTGGCGGCAGACTCGGCCGCGTTGCCGTTTGGACCGCCGCAGCGCTTCCGATCGCCGCGATCGGCCTGTCTCGCATCTACCTTGGCGTTCACTATCCGACGGACGTCATTGGCGGTTTCCTCACTGCCGTGGCCTGGACAAGTCTGGTGTTTTCCGTGCCGGGGGCCGGTGAGAGCCGCGAGCACGAAATCGGCCCGGATCTATGAGGACGAAGCCGGATTGAGTGGCCCGCTCGCGCTGTCGCGGAGAGCAAAAGGATCGGGATGCCGGTCCGCCGTTTCGTGAGCCTCTCGACCCGCCTTTCGCTTCCTCCAAGACTGGCGTCGCTTGCGGCAGGCGAAGCTTGTTCGTCCGGCTTATGCACCAGGGCGACTGAGGCGTCCGAGCGCTCGGGCCAAGGCAGGCTCCAGCGTCTTCAGTTCTTCGAGGTGGGCCGAGGTCAGGCGGTGCAGCAGCGCCTCCGCCTTGGGCGTCAGGGCGAGTTCCACGCGCCTGCGGTCGAGGCTCGACGTCGTTTTCCTCACGAGACCCGCCTCCGCCATGCGCGATGCCAGTTCGGTCGCCGTATGGGGGGCGACAAGCAGGTGTTCGGCCAATCCCCCTACGGTGAACGGCCCTACGTGTCCAGCGATGGCGAGCAGCGCCTGGTGCTGCTGAGAAGGCAGGCCAAAAGTCGTGGCGGCGCCCTCGCTGAAGGCGATGAAACGTCGCAATTCGAAACGGAATGCGGCGATCGCCGCATATTGCTCCTTCGACAGGCCATGTTCAGGCACGGATGTCATCCCGCCTCCGGTTTCGTATCAGGGTGATCGCATTTGGATCAAAGCCCGTCGGATGGTCCACCTTCCCCGTTCCGGGGAAGGATTTTGCGCCTCGGATAGGCAGTGATTTTCAAACGCGAGGCGCCGATCCGGCTCGTCGCGCCGTTCTCGGGCAGCGGCCCGAAGCGGCGGCGCCCCTCAATCGAGATGGAAGACTTCCACCATGGCAGCCCACCATTCCCCGGGCTGGCGCGTCTCGAACGGGAGCTGGCAGGGCGAGCAGAGTGCCCACCAGTCCTTCGTCCTGGGATCGGCCGCAACGGCCGCCATGTCGGCCTCGAAATCCTCGCCCTCATATTCCCAATATCCGAAAAGCAGCGCCTCGGGCTCGTTGAGGAAGATCGAATAATTGGCGATGCGGCTCGCCTTGAGCCGCGCCAGAACCTCCGGCCAGACGTCAGCGTGCAGCCGCTTGTACTCGTCGATCCTGTCGGGCTGCAGCCTCAGGCACATGCCCATCCTCTGTCCCATCGCGGTTCTCCCGGTGTGTCGTGGGGTTGAGCCGTCCTCACGACGCCGAGCCGAGATCGGGCAGCGGCAGGCCGCGCGGCGGCACCGGCGTGGATTGGACGATGCTCGTCGTCGTCTGGCCGTACGCCAAGAACTGGTCGAGCACCTCGTCGAGGCGATCGAGGCCGGGCAGATGGACCTTGACGATGAAGCAGTCCTCTCCGGTGACGCGGTGGCATTCCACCACCTGCGGCAGCCGGCGGGCGAGATCGGCGACGGCCCGCAACTGTCCCGGCACGGGCCGTACCCGGACATAAGCGCAGATCGGATAGCCGAGGGCCGCGGCGTCGAGATCGAGCCGCGTTCCCGTGATGATGCCGGCCTCCTCGAGCCGCAGCACGCGTTCGCGCACCGCGGGGGCCGACATGCCGATGCGCCGGGCCAATTCGGAGGTGGCGAGGCGCGGTTCGTCCCGCAGCAGTCGCAGCAGATCGATGTTGCGCCGGTCGCGCAGCAGCTCGGCAATCTGAAGGCGCAAGCGCGCATCTCCTTTCCGGTATCGTCGAAGACTCTCGATATCACCTTCGATGCGACATTCACCAGGCCGTTGTGGCGTGCAACTCTTCGCGCGCCATGGCCATCGATGCCCGCCTCGACACCGACGCCTCCCCCTCGCCGCTGGCCGACCGGATGCCGCCGCACGCATGGTTCCTGGTGAGTGCGGTCTTCCACTATCTCGGCCCGTCCTTCGCGGTGCTGCTTTTCGCCGAGATCGCGCCGCCCGGCGTGGCCTGGCTGCGCATCGCCAGCGCCGGCCTGGTCTTCGCCGTCTGGCGCCGCCCCTGGCGGTTCCTCGCCGGCCTCCCATGGCGCGATCGCGGCGTCGTCGTGGGGCTCGGCGTCGTCCTCGCGGCGATGAACATGGTGTTCTACGAGGCCATCGCGCGCCTGCCGCTGGCGACCGTCGGCGCCATCGAGTTCCTCGGGCCGGTCGCGGTCGCGGCCGCCGGCCTGCGCACCCGGCGCAACCTGGCCGCCTTTCTCCTGGCGCTGGCCGGCGTCGCCATGCTGACCGAGGTGCGCCTC
The DNA here is from genome assembly GCA_965277115.1 of Lichenihabitans sp. Taxonomy (GTDB): domain Bacteria; phylum Pseudomonadota; class Alphaproteobacteria; order Rhizobiales; family Beijerinckiaceae; genus Lichenihabitans. Next base: position 1,211,512 of record CBDIBY010000011.1, read on the forward strand.
GCGGGTGACGGCCTCGCCTATATGTTCGCCTTCGCCAATTGCGCGCTGTTCGTGCTCTACATCCTGCTCGGTCACCGCATCGCATCGACCCGGGACGGCGCCTCGGGCATAGACCGGCTGTCGGCCGCCATGCTGGTCGCCGCCGCGGCCGCGCTGCCGTTCGGATTGCGCGATGCCTCGCCCGCTTTCGGCGACCCGCTGCTGCTCGGCGCGGCGGTGGGAGTGGGAGTGACCTCCTCGGTGATCCCCTATGTCTGCGATCAGCTCGCCATGCGCCGGCTGCCGCGCGCCAGCTTCGCGCTGCTCCTCGCGCTGCTGCCGGCCACGGCGACCGCCATCGGCCTCATGGTGCTGCACCAGGTCCCGACACCGGCGGACCTCGTCGGGATCGGGCTGGTCGTCGCGGGTGTCGCCATGCACCGCGCGGGCTAGGCCCGCGCGACGCAAGCACTGGCGTCCGGCCCGGCGCCTCACTCTTCGACGAAGGCGCGGAGCCGCGACAGGGCCTCGTCCCATTGCGCCGAGACCGCGTCGAGATAGGATCGAGCCGCGACGACCGGCTCCGGCTCGTAGGCGAAACGGCTTTCCCGGCCGACCCGGATGCTGCTCACCAGGCCAGCCTTCTCCAGCACATGCAGGTGCTTGGTCACGGCCTGCCGGGTCAGCCGGCTGTCGGCGGCGAGCGCCGAGATCGAGCGCCCCCGCCCGTCGCTGAGCGTCGTCAGGAGCGACAGACGCGTCGGGTCGCCGAGCGCCGCGAAGACCGGCGCGGGGACGGCCTCGGAGCCGCGAAGACTAACGCTCGACATACACCTTGATGTTCTCGACCTGCTGGGTCCAGCCGCCCTCGTTCATGCGGAAGGCCTCGGCGCGGCGGGTTTCCGGCACGGCGTCGAAGCCCGATTCGACGACCGTCAGGCGCGTTCCCTTGGCCGCCGGTTCGAGGCGGAACTCGACGACGGTCGGCGTTTCCCCGGAATAATCGTGATCCGGATCGACCGCGTAGGGGTGCCAGGAGAACGAGAACAGCCGCGGTGCCTCCATCTTGAGGATGCGGGCTGTCCAGGTGAGGTGCTCGTAGCCCGGATGGGTGATGCGGCCGGTCGCGGCTTCGCCCGCCACGAAGGGACGATCGATCTTCACCCGGAACCAGCTGCCGAATTCGTGGTGGTCCGACAGCGCCTTCCAGACCCGCTCGACGGGCGCCTTGAGCTCGATGGTTTTTTCGATCCGATCCGACATGAGCAACCTCCTGGTTGCTCGTCCAATCGCATAGTCTGCCCTGTATGGCAACCAAAAGGTTGCTCTTCGATGATCTCGCCACGCGAAGAGCCGCATCCCAAGCCACCCCGACGCAAGCTTCGCGCGCCAGGATCGCGGCGATAAGGCGCTGCGAGATGCGCCCGAAGGGTATTGGCATGAGCGTTTCGGCAATCAGCCCGGTCAAGGCGGAGCGGCACAGCGGGCGCGACGTCGGCTTCGCGATCGGCATCATCGCGATCCTGTCGATCTTCTTCCTGCCGATCCCGGCCTTTTTGATCGACATGGGGCTCGCCTTCTCGATCGCGCTCTCGGTGCTGATCCTGATGGTGGCCCTTTGGATCGAGCGGCCGCTCGAATTCTCGGCCTTCCCCACGGTGCTGCTCGTCGCCACGATGCTGCGCCTGTCGCTCAACATCGCGACGACGCGGCTCATCCTGTCGGACGGCGCCGAGGGCGCCAATGCGGCCGGCTTCATCATCGGCGGCTTCTCGCAGCTCGTCATGAGCGGCGACTTCGTCATCGGCCTGATCGTCTTCGCCATCATCATCACCATCAATTTCGTGGTGATCACCAAGGGCGCGACCCGTATCGCCGAGGTCGGCGCAAGGTTCACCCTCGACGCCATCCCCGGCAAGCAGATGGCCATCGACGCCGACCTGTCGTCGGGCCTCATCAACGACAAGGAGGCGCAGCGTCGCCGCCGCGAGCTCGAGGAGGAAAGCGCCTTCTTCGGCTCGATGGACGGCGCCTCGAAATTCGTGCGCGGCGACGCCGTGGCCGGCCTCATCGTGCTGGCCGTCAACATCTTCGGCGGCATCGTCATCGGCGTGACGCGGCACAGCTTGCCGCTGTCGCAGGCGGCCGACGTCTTCGCCAAGCTCTCGGTCGGCGACGGCCTCGTCAGCCAGATCCCGGCGCTGATCACCTCGCTCGGGGCGGCGCTGCTGGTGTCGAAAGGCGGCACGCGCGGCTCCGCCAACCAGGCGGTGCTGAACCAGCTCGTCCACTATCCGCGCGCCCTCTACGTGGCGGCGCTCTTGATGTTCCTGCTCGCCGTTGTGCCGGGACTGCCGTTCTTTCCCTTCGCGGTGCTCGGCGGGCTCATGCTGTTCATCGGCTATTCGATGCCGCGGCGCCTCGCGGCGGCGAAAGCCGCCGAGGCGGCGGTGGCGGCGGTGGCCGAACAGAAGGCCGCGGCCGAGGCCAAGGATTCGGTCAAGGAGGTGCTGCGCACGGCGGAGATCGAGCTTCTCCTCGGCAAGCAGCTCGGCGGCCGGCTCCTGTCCTCGCAGAGCGAGCTCGGCCACCGGGTCACCAAGATGCGCCGCAAGTTCGCGCGCCAGTACGGTTTCGTCGTGCCCGAGATCAAGGTTTCCGACAGCCTCGACCTGCCGCCCAAGACCTACCAGATCAAGATCCACGGCACCGTCGTCGCCAGCCAGGAGCTGCCGCTCAACGAGTTCATGGTGATCACCGGAGACGGGCGGCGGCCGGACGTTCCGGGCGCCGAGGTACGCGAGCCGGCCTTCGGCATGAAAGCGATGTGGATCGCCGAGGCCTACGCGGCCGAGGTGAAGAGCCAGAACTTCCAGACCGTCGACATGCTCTCGGTGCTGCTGACCCATCTCTCCGAGGTCATCCGCAACCACCTGGCCCAGCTGCTGTCCTACAAGGATATGCGCGGCCTGCTCGACCGGCTGGAGCCCGAGTACAAGAAGCTGATCGACGACATCTGCCCCTCCCAGATCAGCTATTCCGGCCTGCAGGCGGTGTTGAAGCTGCTGCTCGGCGAGCGGGTGTCGATCCGCAACCTGCACCTGATCCTCGAAGCCATCGCCGAGATCGTGCCGCACGTGCGCCGTTCCGAGCAGGTGGCCGAACATGTCAGGATGCGGATGGCGCAGCAGATCTGCGGCGACCTCTCGGAGAACGGCGGCCTCAAGGTGCTGCGGCTCGGCAACCGCTGGGATCTGGCCTTCCATCAGAGCCTGAAGCGCGATAGCAAGGGCGAGGTTGCGGAATTCGAGCTCGATCCCCGCATGGTCGAGCAGTTTGGCCAGGAAGCCTCCGCGGCGATCCGGGAGCGCATGGACCAGGGCCATCATTTCGTGCTGATCGCGGCGCCCGAGGTGCGCACCTATGTGCGCATGATCGTCGAGCGCATGTTCGCGACCCTGCCGGTTCTCTCGCATCTCGAGATCGCGCGCGGCGTCGAGATCCGGCCGCTCGGCAGCATTTCTTGAACGATTTCGCCGGCCAGAGCATCGTCGCCGCCTTCGTGGTCTTCGCCCGGGTAGGCGGCTGCCTGATGCTCATGCCAGGCTTCTCCAGCGAGCGCATTCCGGTCCAGGTGCGCCTGTTCATCGCCATCGCGCTGTCGCTTGCAGTGACGCCGCTCGTCTATGACGCCGTCATCAAGCTCGTCGCCGACGGCCAGCCGGTGACCCTGCTGCGGGTCATGGTCCTCGAAATGATGACCGGGGTGACGATCGGCGTGATGGGCCGCGTGTTCTTCGTGGCGCTCGAGACGATCGGCATGGCGCTCTCGATGTCGATCGGCCTGTCGCAGAACATCGGCGCGCCGATCGACGAGGATCAGCCGCTGCCCGCCCTGGCGACGCTGCTGACGCTCGGCGCGACGGCGCTCCTGTTCTTCACCGACCTGCATCTCGAGATCCTGAAGGCGATCGCCGCCTCTTACCGGATGCTGCCGCCGGGCGCCGGCTTCTCGACTCAGTTCGCCCTGACCCATGTCGCCGACAAGACCGCGCAGGCCTTCATGATCGCGCTGCGGCTCGGCAGCCCCTTCCTGATCTTTTCGATCGTCGTGAATCTCGCCATCGGGCTGACCAACCGGCTGGTTCCCGCCGTGCAGATCTTCTTCATCTCGCAGCCGTTCCTGCTGCTCGGCGGGCTGCTGCTGCTGTATTTCTCGATCAAGCCGTTGCTGTCGATGTTCATCGACGCCTTCGGCCAGTTCCTGGTGAGCGGATGAGCGAACCTTTTCGTGAAAGGCTGAGCGGGTGAGCGAGCGTCTCGACGCGATGCGGCGCCTGATGCGGCTGCAGGGCCAGGTCAAGCGGCTGGCCGAGGTGAAGCTCGCCGAGGCCGAGGCCGAGCGTCGCGAGATCGAGGCGGCGCAGCGCGATCTCGAGGCCTTCGTGGGCGCGGCGCCGCTCGCCGGCAAACTGGCCTCGCTCGTCGTCGTACAGCGCCGCCGGCTCGGGGCACAGGCGGTGGTCGCTGGGCAGAAGGTCGACCTGCAGGCGGAGGAGACGCGCGAAGCACGGAGCCGACTCAAGATCGCCGAGCGTATGACGGAGAACCTCGGCGCCGAGGTTCGCCGGCTTCAGGAGCGCAAGGAGTTCGAGCGGCTGCTGGACGGGATGATGGGGCAGAAGCGGGCGGAGCCGTAGAAGGGCAATCGCGCCTGGACATTATCTGACGCGCTTGCCGTTCTCCCAGCAGTCCGACTTGCAGTTCGGATTGGCGAGGAAATCACTGAAATTGTTGAAATAGACGGAACCGGCATAGGCCGCGCCTGCGACGATGCAGGCCGCGAATAGAAACCAGAGGAGTTTCCTGGATTTCGGACGTCCGGACCTGGCGTAGGCCATCGACCCTGCCTCTCCTTCATACATCGAATGCACCCCGCCGCCTGCAGCGCGTCGAGGCTTGGACGCTCGACATATCGTATCACGCGACGTCAGCCTTTTTCGAGCCTAGCGGCCGTCGCTTCCGGGGTAATCGGGTGAAGCAACAGCCCCCCTCATCCGTCGCCGCTTCGCGCCGACGCCTTCTCCCGCAAGGGGAGAAGGGCGCCAATCCCGCAGGACGAAGCACCCCTTCTCCCCTTGCGGGAGAAGGTGGATTTCGCGGAACGCGAAAGCCGAATGAAGGGCCGAAACACGACGGAACGCTTCACCCGATTGCACTGCCTTCACCCCCGATATTGCTCGTCGCTCACCTGGTCCATCCAAGCCACGGGCGAGCCGTCGAGTTTTTCCTGAATGGCGATATGGCTCATGGCCGTCGTTGCCGTGGCCCCGTGCCAATGTTTCTCGCCGGGCGGGAACCAGACCACATCGCCCGGCCGGATGTGCTCGACCGGGCCGCCCTCGCGCTGCGCCCAGCCGCAGCCGGCCGTGACGATCAGCGTCTGGCCGAGCGGATGCGTGTGCCATGCCGTGCGTGCGCCTGGCTCGAAGGTGACGAGCGCGGTGGTGATGCGGGCCGGCTCGGGCGGGCTGAACAACGGGTCGATGCGCACCGTGCCGGTGAAATACTCGGCCGGTCCCTTGCCGGAGGGCTGCGAGCCGCTTCGCTTGATGTCCATGTGCCTTACTCCTCGTCGTTGGGAACATAGGCGACAAGCAGGCGCGGCCTACCTCCGGGCTCCATTTTTTGCCGCGCGAAAGGCTTCGCAGGATGGAACGTATCCCGACAGCCTGCCGTAAGCTTGCGGCGGCAGGATGAACCGGTCCGGTCGCGATGCGCCCGGCGTCCCCGCTCGCTCCGCATCCCGGAATGTTCGTCCCGTGTCGATCTCGCCGCCCTCTGACATCGTGCTCGACGTCGCCCAGGCGGCCGATCCGACGCGGCTCCAGGCAGCGACCGCGAAGCTCGCCAAGATGGCGGCCGGGCAGAGCGGTGACGGTTTCGCCGCGGCGCTCGGATCCGCGACCGGCGCCGGGCTCAGCGCGCCCTTGTCCGCCGCGCGCGCCGCACCGCCCTCGCCCTTCGGCCCTCTGGCGCGCCGGGTCATGCCGGCGCTCTCGCCCTACCAGAAGTTCGAGGCCGTCATGCTGCAGAACTTCGTCCAGAACATCCTGCCGAAGGACGAAGACCTCTTCGGAGACGCCGCCTCGGCCGACATCACCCGTTCCATGCTGGCCGAGCAGGTGGCGAACCAGATCGCCAGGAGCGGCAGGATCGGCATCGCCCAGATGATCGAACATGCCCATGGCGGGCTCGACAAGACGAAACCCGGCGAACCGCAGGCTCTGGCTCAGCCCGGCGCCGCGACGCCGGCCGCCGCGGCCTCCGCCGCCGCGACCGGGCCCGGTCTCGCCGCCCTGTCGTCTCTCGCCGGGACCAAGCTGATCGCCAAGTAGATGTCGCTGCATGAACCGGGATGGTGTGAGATGAAGTTCTCGTTGAGGGGCGGCGGCACGGCGGCCGGCCAAAGCAAGGCGGAGCCGGTTGATTCCGCCGCCGCCGCCTCCATCGCCATGTTCACGGCGGTGGTCGGCCGGGTGGAGGCGGTGATCGAGGCCGAGACCGAGGCCTTCAGCCGCAACCTCAAACTCGACATGGTCGCCTTGAACCAGCGCAAGCGGCAGGGCCTGCTCGAACTGAGCCGCGTCATGCGCAACCTGCCCGGCCTCGGCCCCAACCCCGTGGCGCGGGACAGGCTCGCGGGCCTCGCCGGCAAGCTCGAGACGAACCGCACCGTGCTTGATCGCCAGCTCCGCGCGCTGCGCGAAGTCGTCGACATCGTCTCCCGCTCGCTCAAGGAGGCCGAGTCGGACGGCACCTATTCGCGGCTCGCGGGCTCGCGGGCGGCCGGCCAGCCATGAAGGTCTGGTTCGTCGGCATCTGGGTCACCCTCGTGGCGCTCGGGGCGGCCTACGGCGTCGCCATCTTCATGCCGCCGCCGGGCTCAGCCAAGGCCGCCGGGGCGGCGACGGCCTTGCTGGCGCAGAAGACCCGCGTCATCAGCGTGCCGATGATCGCCGACGGCAGCGTGCAGGGCTTCGTCTCCATGCAGTTCGCCTACACGGTCGATGCCGCGGTGCTGAGGACCCTCAAGGTACCGCCGGAGATCTACTTGCTCGACGAGGCCTTCCGGGCCGTCTACACCGACGAGACGCTCGATTTCCGGCACCTCGAAAAATACGACATCAAGAAGCTCACCAGCCACCTGATCGAGAGCACCAATGCCCATCTCGGCGTGCCGCTGGTGAAGGAGATCCTGATCGACAATTTCACCTATGTGGACAAGGACCGGAAGGACTGAACGCACGGCGAGCGCCTTCGGCCCGGCACGAAGAGAGAGAGCGGCATGGCGACCGATCGGTTCACGTGGTTCGGGCTGGCGCTGGCGCTGGTCGGCTGGGCCGTGCTGATCGCCGACCTGTTCGTCGCCGAATCGGTGCTCAAGGCCGGCAACCTAGTTGCCGTGACGGCCTTGCGGGGCGACGTCGTCACCCTGTCGCAGACGGCGATCCTGAGCGGCATCGGTCTCGCCGTCGTCGGCGTGCTAAGGCGCGGGTTCAAGTCGCTGGGTCAGATTTTCGACGCCGTGCTGGCGCCGCCGCCGATGACCGTGAATCCCCTGCCGATCGAGGAGCTGCCCGAGCCCAAGCCGCCGATGCCGGCAGCTCCGATCATCGTCGAGCGCATCCCGGTCACCGGGCAGATCAAGGACCGTAACTACGTGATCTTGCCCGACGGCTCGGTCGAGGTCGACACGATGCTCGGCACCCGCGTCTTCGCCTCGCTCGACGAGGCGCGCGATTTCATCCGATGACGGAGGGCGTGACGGGTCACGGGCAGGCCTAATACCCTTCTCCCCTGCGCGACAAGGTGGATTTCGCGGAACGCGGAAGCCGGATGAGCGATCCGAACAGCCGGACACCGTCTCAGCCGTAGAAGCCGGGGCGTTCGCCGATGGAGACGGGCGTCCGGGCCCGTGAGCGCCAAGCCTCGAGGCAGGCCGCGGCCGTCACCGACGCCGCATAGCCGTCCCAGGCGCTCGAGCCCGTGGGCACGCCAGTCCTGATCGACCTGATCCAGGCCGCCATCTGCTCGCGATAGGCATCCCGGAAGCGCGCCCGCCAGTCCTGCTCGACCGCGAAACCGTCGTGGCCGGACTGCCGCGCGGCGACCGGCGGGTTCGGGGCGAGCGACACGGTGCCGCTCTCGCAGACGAGTTCGGCGCGCACGTCGTAGCCGTAGCCGGCATCGACGAAGGCCTCGACGTCGACCACGATGCCGCTTGCGGTTTCGAGGATGATGAGCTGCGCCTGCCGCCCCGGTGCCCTGCGGCTGGGACGCGGGCTGATGACCGTGGCGGTCGCAAATTCCTCGTCGAGCAGGAAGCGCGCGATATCGATCTCGTGCACGGCCGAATTGGCGATCACGAGGTCGGAGGTGAGGTAGTCCGGGCCTATGGCATTGCGGTGCACGCAGTGCAGGAAGAGAGCGGCACCGAACCGGTCTTCGGTCACCGCCGCCTTCATGGCGCGGTAGCCGGGATCGAAGCGCCGCATGAAGCCGACCTGGACGAGCCTGCGTCCCGCTCGGATCTCGGCCTCGACGACGGCGCGGCACGCCTCGAGCGTCGCGGCGAGCGGCTTCTCGACGAGCACCGGCTTGCCGGCGGCGATGCAGGCGACGGCGAAGGGGGCATGGGTCTCGTCCGGGGAGCAGACGAGGACCGCGTCGACCTCCGGGTCGCCGATCAGCGTCTCGGCGCGCGCGATGACGCGCCCGCCGCAGCTCCCGGCGACGGCCTGCGCGCGTGCCGGATCGGAATCCTGCACGGCCGCGAGTTCCGCCCCCGCGATGCCCGATGCAAGCGTCCTCGCATGGTCCGTGCCCATGACGCCGGCGCCGATAAGGCCGATGCGAAGGGTCTTCATTAGTTGCCGTCCTCGGTCATGGCGGGAGCCGCGCCGCTCCATTGGTTGACGACCAGCGCGGGATCGAGGCGGCCGGCGAAGAAATCGACGATGTTGCGGGCGGACACCTGTCCCATCCGGGCGGCGCATTCCTCGGTCAGCCCGGCCGAATGCGGGCTCAGGATGGTGCGGTCGCTGTTGAGCAGGCGCGAGGCCGCCTCCGGCGGCTCGGTCGCGAAGACGTCGAGGGCCGCGCCCGCGAGCCGGCCCGCCTCCAGAGCATCGGCGAGTGCCGCCTCGTCGACGAGCCCGCCGCGCGCCGCGTTGATGAGGACCGCGCCGGGGCGCATCAGCCGCAATTCGTCGGCGCCGATCAGGGCCTCCTTGCCGGTCTTCGGCACGTGCAGCGAGACCACGTCGGCGACGCGAAGCCCGTCGGCGAGCGCCGCGATGGGCTCGGCTCCGGCCGCCGCGATGACGTCGGCGTCCTGGAAGGGATCATGCGCCAGGATTTTCATGCCGAAGACGGCGGCCATGCCGGCGACCAGCCGACCGATGCGGCCGAAGCCGATGAGGAACAAGGTCTTGCCCCAGAGTTCGGTGGTCGAGAAGCTGTTGCGGATGCTCCAGCTCCCGTCGCGGGTGGCACGGTCGTAGGCCGGGATGCGCTTAGCGAGGGCGAGCATCAGGGCCAGCGTATGCTCGGCCACGGTGCGGCCGTTGACGTCGCCGACGATGGCGAGCGGGATGGCACGTGCGTCAAGCGCTCTCACGTCGATCGAATCATAGCCGACGCCGTGCCGCGCCACGATGCGCAGACGCTGCGCTGTCGCGATGATCTCGGCCGTCAGCGGCTGGGTGCGGATCAGGAGCGCGTCGGCGCCGTAGATGCGCGGCGCATAGGTCTCGACCGAGACCTCGTCCACCAGCTCGAACGTCACGCCGGGCGCGGCGCGCAAGACGTCGAGGCCGGCCTCGTGGATGCGCCCTGCGACCAGGACATGCGGCATGGTTCCTCCCTTGGTCCGGTCTTGCGCCCGGTTGCCGATATGTCCGATGATTTCGGCGGATTCGCAAGCCAGCCGCAGGTTCCATGACGGTGTCGTACAAGTCTATGGTAGGGATCCATGCTCGGACATCTGTCCAAATTAATGCGCACCGAATGGCGCCATCGCCATCGAATACGGCCTGATCGCCGGCCTGATCAGCGTCGTCATCATCACCGCCGTGACGACCATCGGCTCCTGCCTGTGCGGCAAGCTCAACACGTTACCGCTGACCGGACCGGTGGTCAGCCCGTGGTCGCCCAGGACTCTCGCCGGCCGCGCAACCAAGACCCCAAGCCTGCGTCCGGATCGCCGCCGCAGCCAGCAACATGGCCAGGCTCAAACTGAACCGTTCATCTGGGTCGGCGCCCTAAGCCGCCATCGTTGCGACGTTGTTTGGCGAAACCATGCGGTCCGCTCGACGCGCGGGATCTCCGCGCCCGCCGAACCGTCACGAGTCGCCATGCCCCGCTATACGGCCCCCGTCGCCGAGGTCGCTTTCCTGCTCGCTCGCGTGTTTCCGCCGGGGGTATCCGCCGGGCTGCCAGGGCTCACCGACCTTTCGCCCGAAACGCTGCAAGCGGTGCTGACGGAAGCCGGCCGCTTCGCCGAGACGGTGCTTCAGCCCCTGAACCAGAGCGGCGACCGCGAAGGCTGCCACCGCCACGAGGACGGTTCGGTCGAGACGCCGCCGGGCTTCCGGGTGGCCTATAAGCGCTATGTCGAGGGCGGATGGCCGGCGGTCTCCGGCGACGCCGGGTTCGGTGGGCAGGGCCTGTCGCTTGCCGTCGGCGCTATGGTGAACGAGTTCTGCACCTCGGCCAATATGGCCTTCACCATGGTCTCGGGCCTGACGCAGAGCGCCTGCTCGGCCATCCTGGCGCATGGGAGCGTGGCGCAAAAGGTGCTTTACGTCCCCAATCTCGTCGCCGGCACCTGGTGCGGCACGATGAACTTGACCGAGTCGCAATGCGGCACCGACCTCGGACTGATCAGGACGAAGGCCGTACCGCAGGCGGACGGATCCTACCGGCTCTTCGGCCAGAAGATCTTCATCTCGGCCGGCGAGCACGATCTCGCCGAGAACATCATCCACCTCGTGCTGGCCCGCATCGAGGGCGCGCCCGCTGGCACTAAGGGCCTGTCGCTGTTCGTCGCACCCAAGATCATGGTCCGGCCCGATGGATCCTTGGGGACCCGCAACAAGGTGCTCTGCGGCTCGATCGAGCGGAAGATGGGCCTTCATGCCAATCCGACCTGCGTCATGGATTATGACGGCGCCGAAGCGGAATTGCTGGGCGAGGCCGGCCGCGGGCTGCAGGCGATGTTCGTGATGATGAACCAGGCGCGCATCGGGGTCGCGACGCAGGGGCTGGCGCTGTCCGAGGTCGCCTATCAGAATGCAGCGGCCTATGCCAAGGAGCGGCTGCAGGGCCGGGCGCTGAAGGCGCCGCAATCGCCTGACGCGCCCGCCGACCCGATCATCGTCCATCCCGACGTGCGCCGCATGCTGATGTCGATCCGCGCCTTCAATCTCGGCGCGCGGGCGCTGCTGGTATGGAGCGCGCTCAAGGCCGACATCGCCCGGCGCTCGCCGGATGCCGTGGCGCGCGAGGCGGCCGAGGACCTGCTCGGCCTGATGACGCCGGTGCTCAAGGGCGTCCTGACCGACACCGGGATCCGCAATTGCATCGAGGCGCAGCAGGTCTTCGGCGGCTATGGCTATATCGCGGACGCGGGCATGGAGCAGTTCGTACGCGACGCCCGCATCACGGCGGTCTACGAGGGCACCAACGGCATCCAGGCGCTCGACCTCGTCGGCCGCAAGCTGCCGCGCAACGGCGGACGCGCCTTCACGGCCTTCACCAAGGAGGTCGCGAGTTTTCTCAAGGCGAGCGCCAGCGACACGCGTCTCGCGCCCTTTCTCGGGCCGCTGAAGCACGGCCTCGGCCACCTGCAGCAGGCGACGGTGTGGTTCGTGCAGCATGGCCTGCGCGACCCCGACAATGCCGCCGCCGGCTCTTACGACTACATGCACATGTTCGGCCTCGTCGCCATGGGCTACATGTGGGCGCAGATCGCCGCGGCGACGCTCGGCGGGACGGCAGGCGATGCGTCCGCACAGAACCGCCTGCTGTTCGGGCGCTTCTTCATGGAGCGCATCCTGCCGGAGACCGCGGCCCATCTCGCCCGCATCACGGCCGGAGCGGAGACCGTGATGGCGCCGTCGGCGGAAGCGTTCTAAACCACCGACACCCATCGAACCTCTGGGCCGCCATGACCGACGCCTTCATCTACGACCACGTCCGCACGCCGCGCGGGCGCGGCAAGCCCGACGGGGCCTTGCACGAAGTCTCGACGCTCGGCCTCGCGGTCGCGGCGCTCAAGGCGCTCAAGGCACGCAACGGCTTCGGGGCGGCCGACGTCGACGACGTGGTGCTCGGCTGCGTCGACCCTGTGCGCGAGGCCGGCGGCGACATCGCCCGCGCGGCGGCGCTGGCCAGCGATTACGGCGACCGGGTCCCGGGCGTGCAGATCAACCGTTTCTGCGCCTCGGGCCTCGACGCGGTGAATTTCGCCGCCGCCCAGGTGATGGCCGGCCAGCAGGATCTGGCGGTCGCGGGCGGCGTCGAATCGATGAGCCGGGTCGGCATCGGCGCCTCCGGCGGCGCCTGGCCGGTCGACCCGGCGATCGCAATTCGCTCCTATTTCATGCCGCAGGGGGTCTCGGCCGACCTCATCGCCACCAAATACGGCTTCTCCCGCGACAACGTCGACGCTTATGCGGTCGAGAGCCAGCGCCGCGCCGCCCGTGCCTGGGACGAGGGCCGCTTCTCGGGCAGCGTCGTGCCGGTCCGCGACCTCAACGGGCTCATCATTCTCGACCGTGACGAGCATATGCGGCCGCAGACCGACATGCAGTCGCTGGGGGCGCTGAAACCCTCCTTCGCGGGTTTGGGCGAGAGCGCCGGCTTCGATGCCGTGGCGATCCAGGCCCATCCCGAGGTCGAGGCGGTCAACCATGTGCATCATGCCGGCAATTCCTCCGGCATCGTCGACGGCGCGGCGGCGGTGCTGATCGGCTCGGCGGACGCCGGTGCTAAACTCGGGAAGCGACCCCGCGCGCGCATAAAAGCCTTCGCCAATATCGGCAGCGATCCGGCCCTGATGCTAACCGGCCCTGTCGACGTGACGAGGAAGCTCCTCGGCCGCGCCGGCATGGGGCTCGGCGACATCGACCTCTTCGAGGTCAACGAGGCCTTCGCGGCGGTGGTGCTGCGCTACCTCCAAGCCTTTGGGCTCGACCCCGCCAAGGTCAACCCGAACGGCGGCGCCATCGCGCTCGGCCATCCGCTCGGCGCCACCGGTGCCATGCTCCTCGGCACGGCGCTCGACGAGCTGGAGCGGACCGGCCAGGGCACCGCCCTCGTCACGCTCTGCATCGGCGCCGGCATGGGCACCGCCACCATCATCGAGCGGGTGTGAGCATGGATCTCGATAACTTCCGCTTCGAGACCGACGCCGACGGCATCGCCCTCCTGACCTGGGACATGGCGGGCCGGTCGATGAACGTCATCACCGAAGCCGTGATGGACGAACTCGACCGGATCCTCGATCACGTCGTCGCCGAGCCAGCGATCAAGGGCTGCGTCGTCACCTCCGGCAAGGCGGCCTTTTCGGGCGGCGCCGACCTTTCCATGCTCAAGCGCCTCGGTACGGACTACGCGGCTCACACCGAGGCAAACGGCGCCGAGCGCGCCATGCAGGCCTTCTTCGACGGCTCGCGCCGTCTGTCGCTGCTCTATCGGCGGCTCGAAACCTGCGGCAAGCCATGGGTCGCGGCCGTCAACGGCCTCTGCCTCGGCGGGGCCTTCGAGCTCGCGCTGGCCTGCCATCATCGCCTCCTCGCCGACGACGAGGCCGCCAGAGTGGGCCTGCCCGAAATCAAGGTCGGGCTGTTTCCGGGAGCCGGCGGGACGCAGCGCGTCGCCCGAATGATGCCGACGGGCGATGCCCTGCAGATGATGCTCAAGGGCGAGCAGCTCCGCCCCAAGGCCGCCAAGGCCATGGGCCTCGTGCACGACGTCGTTCCGGCCGGCGAGCTCGTCGCCAGGGCCAAGGCCTGGATCCGCGGCGGCGGCAAGGCGGTGGCACCCTGGGACGAGAAAGGCTTCAAGCTTCCGTCGAACAAGGTCCATTCGGCCGCCGGCATGATGATCTGGCCGGCCGCCAACGCGATCCTTCGCCGCGAGACGCAGGACAATTATCCCGCCGCCAGGGCGCTGCTCCAGGCCGTCTACGAAGGTCTGCAAATGCCGATCGATCTTGGACTCAGGATCGAGAGCCGGCTCTTCGCTCACGTCCTGCGCACGCCCGAGGCGGCGGCGATGATCCGCACCCTGTTCCTGTCGATGGGCGAGCTCAACAAGGGCGCGCGGCGCCCCCAGGGTATCGAACCGCGCCGTATCCGAAAGCTCGGCGTCATCGGCGCGGGCTTCATGGGAGCCGGCATCGCCTATGTGGCGGCCCAGGCCGGCCTCGAGGTGGTGCTGACCGATCGCACGCTCGAGGCGGCGGAGGCCGGCAAGGCTCGTTGCCACAAGCTGATCTCCGACCAGATCGCCAAGGGCCGCGCCAAGACGGCCGACCGCGACGCCTTGCTGTCGCGCATCGCCACGACGACGGATGACGCGGCGCTGGCAGCTTGCGACCTCGTCATCGAAGCCGTGTTCGAAGACCCCAAGGCCAAGGCCGAGGTGACCCGGCGCGTCGAGCCGCGGCTCGGCCCCGACGCCATCTGGGCGTCGAACACCTCGACCCTGCCGATCACCTCGCTCGCCACCTCGTCGACCCGCCCCGAACGCTTCCTCGGCATCCATTTCTTCTCCCCCGTCGAGCGCATGCCGCTCGTCGAGATCATCCGCGGCGAGCACAGCGGCGACGAGGCCATCGCCACTGCCATGGATTTCGTCCGCCTGCTCAAGAAGACGCCGATCCTCGTCAACGATGCCCGCGGCTTCTATGCCAACCGCTGCGTCGGCGCCTATCTCTCGGAAGGCCACCGCATGCTTGCCGAGGGCGTGCCGCCCGCCATGATCGAGAACCTCGCCCGGCAGGCCGGCATGCCGGTGGGTCCGCTATCACTCTCCGACGAGGTGGCGCTCGACCTGGTGCGGACCGTTGTCAACGACCTCGAGGACGGCGGCGGCGGCGCCGCCGACCCTGCACAGAAGCGGCTGCTCGACGCCATGGTGGCCGAGCATGGTCGGCTCGGTCGCAAGAACCGCAAGGGTTTTTACGACTATCCGGAGAGCGGACCCAAGCGCCTGTGGCCGGGCCTCGCCGATCTCGCATCCACAAGCCTCGACCCCGACGCGATCGATCGAACGGCGATCAAGCAGCGCTTCCTGGTCGCGCAGGCGCTCGCCGCCGCCGGCACCATGATCGAGGGGATCGTAACCGACCCGCGCGAAGCCGATGTCGGCTCGATCCTGGGCTTCGGCTTCGCGCCGTTCACCGGCGGCACGATTTCCTACATCGACGGCATGGGCCTGAAGCGATTCGTCGTGCTCTGCGACGACCTCGCCAAGGCCTATGGACCGCGCTTCTCGCCGCCCCAGGCCCTCGTCGACATGGCGAAGCGCGGCGACACATTCTATGGCGCCGCCAGCAACCGGCCTTCCGGAACCTGATCATCCGGCGCGACGCTTTGCGCTCTCGGGCGGCCTCGTATATGTCAAGCGGCCAGAGGGGCGCCCAGCGTCACGCCGCGACGGAGTGCTTGCAACCTTGGGCGCAGGTCATGGATGAGAGCCTGAACCGGGCCGGACTGACGCCTCGGCTTCACAGCGCCGCCTTGACGATCAATCTCGACAAGGCGCTGCTGCGCAGCGACCCGCTGCATGAGCGACTGTTCATCGCCTTCAAGGCACGGCCGGCCGCGATGGTCCCACTGGCCTTTGCACTGCTCAAGGGACGCAGACGGTTTCGCGATGCGCTGCTGCGGGAGACCGGCACCGGCTTCCGCATCTCCTCCTGCCCGCGCGAAGCCGAGGTCGAAGCGCTCATCGCGGACGCCCGCCATCAGGGCAAGCCGGTCGATTGGGTGTCGCGCGAGCCGCTGCGTCCCGGCGACGAGGATGCCGACGTTCGGGCGATCCTCGACGGCGGCGAGGTCTTCGACGGTTCGCTGGCGGCCGACGGCCACGTCGAGAGCCTGCGACAGCGCCACCCCGACGGCTTCGCCTATGTGGGTCACCGGGCCGCCGACCTGCCGCTCTGGCGGGCGGCAGCCGAGCGCTACGGTGTCAAACTGGCGCCTGCCGTCAGGCGGCAGGCCGAGCGGGAGGGGCTCGGCATCGTCGAACTGGTGCGCCGGCGCCCTCTACTGCCCGATATCCTGCGCGCGATGCGACCGCATCAGTGGCTGAAGAACCTGCTGGTCTTCGTGCCGTTCGGCCTCAGCCTCGGCCATATCGGGCGCGGCGGCATGGTCATGGCGCTCCTGGCCTTCGTGAGCCTCTGCCTGATGACCAGCGGCAGCTACCTCATCAACGACATGTTCGACCTCGAGGCTGATCGGCGGCACCCGCGCAAGCGCCAGCGGCCGATCGCGGCGGGCGACGTCTCCATCCCGGTCGCGGGCTTGGCCAGTCTCGGGCTGATCGGCGCGGCGCTGCTGCTCGGCGTGGTGCTGAAGCCGCTCTTCGCCGCGGCGCTCGCCGCCTATCTGTGCATCACCCTCGCTTATTCGTTCAGGCTGAAGCGCCTGGCGATGGTCGACGTGCTGGTCATCGCCGTCCTGTTCACGCTGCGCATCCTCGCCGGCATGCTGATGGTGAACGAGGCACCGTCGCACTGGCTCCTGATGTTCTCGATCTTCTTCTTCCTGAGTCTCGCCTTCATGAAGCGCGAGGTCGAGTTCAACGTCATGCACCAGGCGGGGCGGCAGGTCCTGTCCGGGCGCGGCTATGCGATGGAGGACCGCATGTACGTGCTGTCCTGCGGCTTATCGAGCGGCATGGCCTCGATCGTGATCTTCGGATTGTTCATCAGCGAGACGGCGAGCCTGCAGCAGGCCAATTACGGCGCCCCGATCCTGCTCTGGGGCGTCATGTTCTGCTTGACCTACTGGATCTTGCGCATGTGGCTCCTGACGACGCGCGGGCTGATGAACGATGACCCCATCCTGTTCGCCGCGCAGGATCGGACCAGCATCCTGATCGCCACGGCCAGCGCCCTCCTGGCCGTCGCCTCCCAGGTCCTCGTGTTCCGATGACATTGGAGCCCGTCGCGACGACCTCGTGGGGACGCGTGCTGCGCACCGCGAGCCGGGTAGCCGAGCCGGCGTTCCTGGACGAAGCCCCTGCAGCCCTCGCCTCCGGCCAAGCCACGCTGCCGCGCGGCCTCGGCCGCTCCTACGGCGACGTCTGCCTCAACGATGGCGGCACGCTCGTGCGCACCCGGCGGCTCGACCGCATCATCGCAGCCGATTGGCAGAGCGGCGTGGTACGGGCCGAGGCGGGCCTCACCATCGGCAACCTTCTCTCCGTCGCCGTGCCGCGGGGCTGGTTCGTGCCGGTGACGCCGGGCACCAAGGCCGTGACGCTCGGCGGCGCGCTCGCCAACGACGTCCACGGCAAGAACCACCATGAGGCGGGCACGTTCGGTTGCCATGTGCGGGCGCTATCGCTGCTGCGCACCGATGGTCAGGTCGTGGAGATCGGCCCGGATCGCAATCCGGCGCTGTTCGGCGCGACGGTAGCCGGCCTCGGCCTGACCGGCCTGGTGCTCTGGGTGGAGATGCAGCTCCAGCCGATCGTTTCGAGCGAGTTCGAGACGGAAACCCTGCGCCTCAGCCATCTCGACGACTTCTTCCGCGTGGCCGAGGAGGGGGGCGACTGGCCCTATACGGTCGCCTGGGTGGATTGCCTCGCCAGCGGGACGGCGCTCGGCCGTGGCCTGTTCAGCCGCGGCCGGCATGCGCTCGATGGTCCGTTGACGCCGCACAGTGAACGACGGCGCCCGTGCGTGCCGCTCGATGCGCCCGCGGCCTTGCTGGGGCCGCTGACCGTGCGGCTGTTCAACGCGCTCTACGCCCGCCAGCCGGTGTCAGGGAGGCCCCGCCGCGTCGCCTACGACCCTTTCCTCTACCCCCTCGACGGCATCGCCGACTGGAACAGGCTTTACGGCGCCCGCGGCTTCTTCCAGCACCAGTCGGTCGTGCCGCTGCGGGCCGCGCCCCGCGCCTTGCAGCGCCTTCTCGAGATGACGTCGAGCGCCGACCAAGGCTCCTTCCTCGTCGTCCTGAAGCTTTTCGGCCGACGCGCCTCGCCCGGTCTTCTCTCCTTTCCTGAGGAAGGCGCCACCTTCGCGCTCGACCTGCCCAATCGGGGCGAGTCGACGCGCGCGCTGCTCGACCGCATGGCCGATATCGTGATCGAGGACGGCGGCCGGCTCTATCCGGCCAAGGATGCTACCATGTCGGCCAGCCATTTCCGGGCGGGCTATCCGCGCTGGCGCGAGGTCGAGGCGCTGCGCGACCCCGGCATCATGTCCGATTTCTGGAGGCGGGTCACCCGCGCGGCCGCATGACCGATGACGTTCACATCGATATTCCGCAGACCAGGGTGGTCCTGGTGCTGGGTGCGACCTCGGCCATCGCCGGCGCCTTCTGCCGGTTGCGGGCGGCGCAGGGCGCGAGCTTCGTCCTGGTCGGTCGTAACGAAGAGCGCCTCGACGCGATCGGGGCCGACCTCGTAGCACGCGGTGCCGCACATGCGGTTCCGATCGTCACCGACCTCGCCGATATGACCGACACCGCGGCCCGGTTCGTGGAATTCCTGACGCCGCTCGGCGAGCCGGACGAAGTGCTGCTGGCCTATGGCGTGCTGGGAGACCAGGCGGAAGCCGAAGGCGACATGGAGGAGACCCGCCGGCTGATCGACGTCAATTTCACCAGCGCGGCGCTCTGGCTGCAGCTCTGTGCCCATTACCTCGGCCAGTCGAAACCCTGCGGCCTGGCGGTGATCGGTTCGGTCGCGGGTGACCGGGGCCGCCAGTCGAACTATGTCTATGGCGCCGCCAAAGCCGGGCTCGACGCCTTCGCCGAAGGACTGGCGCACCGCGCCTACGGCTCCGGGCTCCGCGTGATCACCGTCAAGCCCGGCTTCGTCGATACGCCCATGACGGCGCATCTCGACCGCTCCGGCCCCCTCTGGGCCAAGCCCGAGGCGGTTGCTGCCGCCATTGCCAGAGCGCTCGCCAAAAAGCAGCGCATCGTCTATGCGCCCTGGTTCTGGCGCCCGATCATGACCGCGATCCGGCTCGCGCCGCGCCCCCTGCTCTACCGCACCAAGCTCTAAGTCTTGGCCGAACCATCCCAAACAAGCCCGAGGGGCCGCATCGTGGTCACCGGCGCCGCCGGCCTCGTCGGCCAGAACCTCGTCCCGCGCCTCAAGGCGCGCGGCTATGCCGACATCGTCGCCATCGACAAGCACGGTAGCAACACCGCCGTCCTGGGACGCCTCCATCCCGACATCCGCGTCATCGAGGCGGATCTCGCCAAGGGCGGCGGCTGGCCGGAGGCCTTCACGGGCGCCGAGGCGCTGGTCATGCTGCATGCCCAGATCGGCGGCCTAGTCCGAGAAGAGTTCACCGACAACAACGTCACCGCCACCGAGCGGGTGATCGAAGCCGCGCGGCAGGCCGGCGTGGCCTACATGGCCCATGTCTCCTCCTCGGTCGTCAATTCGGCCGCGGTCGACTTCTATACCGAGAGCAAGAAAGCGCAGGAGAAACTCGCCGCCGCGAGCCGCATCCCTGCCGCGATCCTGCGTCCGACGCTGATGTTCGGCTGGTTCGACCGCAAGCACATGGGCTGGCTGGCGCGCTTCATGGACAGAGTTCCAGTCTTTCCCGTGCCGGGCGACGGCCGCTACAGGCGCCAGCCGCTCTATGCGGGGGACTTCTGCGCCATCATCGCGGCCTGCCTCGACCGGCGGACCGAAGGGAGCTTCAACATCTCCGGTCTCGAGACCATCGATTATATCGACCTCATCCGTGCCTTGAGGACCGCGACCGGTGCCAAGACCCCGATCGTCAGGATCCCCTACGGCCTGTTCCGGTCGATGCTAATGGCCTATGCGCTGGTCGACAGAGATCCCCCGTTCACCACGCAGCAGTTGAAGGCCCTGGTGACCCCGGACATGTTCGAGGTGATCGACTGGCCCGGGATCTTCGGCGTGACGCCCACCCCCCTGCCCGCCGCGCTGAAGGAGACCTTCGCCGATCCCGTCTTCTCATCCGTCGTGCTGGAGTTCTGAACCGTGCGGGTCGCCGTCATCGGCGCCGGGGCCATGGGTCTCGCCGCGGCCCACCACGCCGCCAAGGCCGGCCATGCGGTCACGGTCTTCGAGGCCGGCTGGGAGGCCGGCGGCATGGCGGCGCATTTCGACTTCGGCGGCCTGTCGCTCGAACGCTACTATCACTTCGTCTGCAAGACCGATGCGCCGACCTTCGCGCTCATGCGGGAGCTCGGGCTCGGCGACCGCATGCGCTGGCGTAAGACCAGCATGGGCTATTTCGTCGCCGGCCGGCTCTATCCGTGGGGCGATCCGATCTCCCTCTTGCGCTTCCCCGGCCTCGGCCTGCTCTCCAAGATCCGTTACGGCGCACTGATGTTCTGGTCGAGTCGGCGCGAGCATTGGGATGCGCTCGAAACAACCTCGGCCAAGGACTGGATCATCCGCTGGTGCGGCCAGGCCGTCTACGACACGCTATGGCGACCCTTGTTCGACCTGAAGTTCCACCGTTACGCCGACCCGATCTCGGCGGCCTGGATCTGGACCCGTATCAAGCGCCTCGGACGCTCGCGGCGCTCGCTGATGCAGGAGGAGCTCGGCCATATCGAGGGCGGCACGCAGACGCTGATCGCGGCGCTCGTGCACGCCATCGAGGCCAACGGCGGCCGCGTCCGGCTCGGTGTGCCGGCCCGCGAGGTCACGAGCCAGGATGGTGGAGTCACGGGCGTGCGGACCGACGCCGGGCACGAGGTTTTCGATGCGGTGATCTCGACCGCGCCGACGCCCTTCGTCGCGACCCTGGTTCCGGGCCTGCCGGAGGATTGGAAGCAACGCTACGCCGCGATCGAGAACATCGGCGTGATCTGCCTGGTATTCAAGCTCGCGCGCAGCGTGACGCAGCATTTCTGGGTCAACATCGTCGATCCGGACATCGCCATACCGGGCATCATCGAATTCTCGAACCTGCGCGGCTTCGGCGGCGACACGATCGTCTACGTGCCCTACTATATGCCGACCGATCTGCCGAAATGGTCATGGTCGGACGCCGATCTGACGGCCGAGGCCTTCAGCGCCATGCGCCGGATCAACCCGGCCCTGACCGAGGTGGACATCAGGCACGTGCATGTCGCCCGCCTGCGCCATGCCCAGCCAATCTGCCCGCCGGGTTTCGCCGCCATGATCCCACCGGTCGAAACGCCGATCCAGGGCCTGCAGATCGCCGACACCTGCTTCTACTACCCGGAAGACCGCGGCATCGCCGAGAGCGTGCGGCTGGGCCGCGCGATGGCGGATCGACTGGGCCACGCCGTATGAGGGCGGCCAGCCTCGCTGCCCGGCTGCATCGCCCGGAGACGCGCCGCTTCGTCGCCTTCCTGCTGACCGGAGGCCTCGCCGCGCTGGTCAACATCGTGAGCCGGATCGGCTTCGACGACCTGCTGCACAACGCCGGGCTCGGACCCATCACCTCCTACGAGATCGCGGTCGTCCTGGCCTATCTGGTCGGCATGATGACGGCCTTCAGTCTTGCCAGGGCCTTCGTCTTCGCAGGTGCCGGGCGTAAACTTCATGTGGAGTTTGGGCGGTTCGCGCTCGTCAACATGGCGGCGCTGACGCAGGTCTGGCTGGTCAGCGTTCTCCTCGACCGGCTGCTCTTCCCCCGGATCGGCCTCCATTGGAACGCCGAGACCATCGCGCATGTCATCGGCGTCCTGAGCCCGGTGCTGATCAGCTATCACGGCCACAAGCGGTTCTCGTTCGGATGAGCCACGATCGGCCGGAACCTATATGAACGAGACTCAGCTCATCCAGTTGCCGCCGTCGACGTTGAGCGTCTGCGCCACGACGTAGTCGCTGTCGGCGGAGGCGAGGAAGACCGCCACGCCGCAGGTGCCGGCGCCCCGGCCGATGTCCTGCGCCACCGCCTTGGCCTTGTTTATCGCCACATCGGCCACGACCATCTGGGCGCCTTCCGCCGCATAGGCGCGGCAGATGGCCTGGGGCGCACCTTGATATAGCCGGCCCACCTCATGCTGGCGAGGGTCGCCTCGTTGGCCGCCGACGCTCCAAAGCGGTGAGCCAAGTTGCGCCTGCGACAATCCATCGTGTCGAGCCACCTCCACGCGCCGCGTCCGAACGCTAGAATCTCGTCCGAACATGCGGCACGGAATCGGCGATGGGCGAGTTGCGCGTCATCTTGGGCGACCAGTTGAGCCACGAAATCGCGTCGCTCAAGGGGCTCGACCCCACACGCGACACCGTCCTGATGGTCGAGGTGGAGGAAGAGGCCTCCTACGTGCCCCACCACAAGCAGAAGAT
The DNA here is from genome assembly GCA_965277115.1 of Lichenihabitans sp. Lineage (GTDB taxonomy): Bacteria > Pseudomonadota > Alphaproteobacteria > Rhizobiales > Beijerinckiaceae > Lichenihabitans. The sequence goes on from CBDIBY010000011.1 coordinate 1,234,066, forward strand.
CGCGTTCATCCTCTCCGCCATGCGGCATTTCGCCGAGGAGCTGAGGGCAGCGGGCGTCAGGATCGATTATGTCGAGCTCGATCAGCCGGGCAATACCGGCAGCTTCACGGGCGAGATCGAACGCGCCATTCGCCGGCATGATCCCGGCCATGTGATCGTGACCGAGCCGGGCGAATACAGGGTGCTCGAACTCGTCGAGGGCTGGCGCGACCGCTTCGACGTCCCGGTGCTGCTGCGGGCCGACGAACGCTTCCTGTGCTCCACGGTCGAGTTCGCCCGTTGGGCAGAAGGTCGCAAGGCCTTCCGGATGGAGACCTTCTACCGGTACATGCGAAAGCGCACCGGTCTCCTGATGGACGGGGACCAGCCGGCCGGCGGAGGCTGGAACTTCGATCGCGACAATCGCAAGCCCTGGCCCAGGGGCAAGGTCGCCCCGCAGCGCCTGCGCTTCGAGCCGGATGCCGTCACCGCTGCCGTCATGCGCCTCGTCGCCAAGCGCTTCCCGAAGCATTTCGGCACGCTCGACGGCTTCGGCTGGGGCGTCACCCGCCGACAGGCGCTCGACGCGCTCGACGCCTTCGTGGAGGAGTGCCTGCCGAGCTTCGGCGACACCCAGGACGCCATGGTGGCGGGCGAGCCCTTCCTGTATCACGCGACGCTCTCGCCCTACCTCAACGCCGGCCTGCTGACCGCGCGCGAAGTCTGCGACAAGGCGGAAGCCGCCTGGCGCGACGGCCACGCGCCGATCAATGCCGTCGAGGGCTTCGTCCGCCAGATCCTCGGCTGGCGGGAATATGTACGCGGCATCTACTGGCACGCCATGCCGGATTACGCCGCAACCAACGCGCTCGGGGCCGAGCGGCCGCTGCCGGCTTTCTACTGGACGGGCGAGACCGACATGAACTGCCTGCGGCATGCCATCGAGGACACGCGCCGCCATGCCTACGCGCATCACATCAACCGACTGATGGTGACGGGCAATTTCGCGCTGCTGGCGGGTGTCCGGCCGGCCGAGATCGAGGAATGGTACCTTTGCGTCTATGCCGACGCCTACGACTGGGTGGAACTGCCGAACGTCCACGGCATGGCGATCTTCGCCGACGGCGGCCTCATGGGGTCGAAGCCCTATGCGGCCGGGGGCGCCTATATCGATCGCATGTCCGACTATTGCGGCGGCTGCCGCTACAGCCCCAAGCTCAGGGAGGGTTCCAAGGCCTGCCCGTTCAACGCGCTCTATTGGGCCTTCCTGATCCGCAATGCCAAGACGCTCGCCGGCAATGCCCGGCTCGCCATGCCTTACCGGACCATCCAACGCTGGGGGCAGGAACGCTGCGCCGCGATCGTGCGGCAGGCAGACGACTTTCTCGATACGCTGCCCAGCGACTACTGAGCGTCGTCAAGCGACGCCTAGGGTCGACAAAAAATCCCGACCGCTCGTCAGGATCTCGTCGTCGGACAGTGTGAAACCGTAGACCTGGGCCTCGTATTCGACTGACATCGATCCCATATAGCCGGCGCGCCGCAGGCCCTCGGCGAGGGCCGGAAAATCGATCTCGCCCCGGCCGAGCGGCGGGAAGGTGAAGGCCGGGAACCGGCCAGCACCGTCCTTGAGATGGACATGGACGACAAGGTCGGCCAACTCGTCGACGACCCGCATCGGGTTCTCGCCCTGGACGATCAGATGGCTCGGGTCGAAATTGACGCGGAACGGCACGCCGGGCAGGTCGGCGCGCAGGCGATGATAATCCTCGGTGCCGCAGAACAGATGCCCGGCGATGGCCTCGATGGCGAGCGCTATCCCTTTGCGCCCGGCATGCTCCGTCGTCACGGCGACGGCATCGGCGAACCACGGCCATGCCTCGGCCCGGGTGCCGCTGGACGACAGCGGCCCCGAGAGGATATGGACGACGGGGATACCGAGGTCGGCCGCGAGGTCGATACATCCCAGGAGAAAATCGACCGCCGCCCGTCGCTTTCGGGGGTCGGCATCGACCATGGCGACATGTGCGCCCACGGCCGGGATATGCAGATCCGCCGCGTGCGCCGCCTCCCGGATGGCTCGGCGATCGGCCGGACTCGTCTGCGGCGTCACATGCGGCCTGGCCCAGGGCAATGTCTCGGCGTTGAGCTCGACGCCACGGTAGCCTGTCGCCGCGGCACTACGCAGGATGTCGAGAATGGGCACGTCCGGCAGGCTGACGCTATGCAGGCAGGATCGCATCGGGAAGCCTCAATAGGTCGGCACGAGGAAGGGCGCATCCGGCGCGAGCGGTAGATTCACCCAGGTCCCGGACTGCATGGACAGGTAGGCGCCCTGGATCAGCTCCTGCGCCTTGAGGCCGTCCTCGCCGCTGATCGCCGCGGGGCGGCCTTCCCCGATACTGTCGACGAAGGCGCGCATCTGCGCTTCGTACGGGCTGCGACGCGGCGGCTTCACGGTGATCCAGCCGCCGTCGAAGCCTTTCCACCAGGCATCCGGGTAGTAGGCTTCACGCAGAACGTCCGGCAGGTCGGCCGCGCGCTTCTCGGTATAGACCGCCAGCGGCGCGGCATGGAACGGGTTCAGCGTCTCGCTGGCGATATGGATGGTGCCGTCGGCGCCATAGATGTCGGTGCCGTCGCCGATGTCGGGCGAGTAACGGTTGCCCGAAAGGCAGCCGCGCGCCCCCTGTTCGAACCGGGTGAGCAGGAAGACGTTGTCGTCGACGCGCTCCGGCAGGACGCTATGGGCCAGTTCGGCGAAAACGGCCGAAAAATCGCCCACGAGATGGCGCGCGAGATCGATCCGGTGGATCGTCAGGTCGATGATCGTGGCACCGCCCGATTGGTCGAGGTCGTAGCGGTAGCGGGTGGCGGCCGGATAGGCGCTCGATTTCTCCGAATAGTTCGAGCGGAACTGGTGGATCTTGCCGACGAACCCCGATGCGATCAGCGCCTTGGCGATCTCGACCTGCGGCCAGAAGCGCTGATTGAAGCCGACCTGGAGCAGGACCTTGGCCTCGCGGCAGGCCTCGACCATCCGCCTGGCTGATTGCACGTCGAGCGTCAGCGGCTTCTCGCAGAGCACGTGCTTGCCATGAGCCGCGGCGGCGAGCACGGCCTCCTCGTGATGGCGGTTCGGCGTGGCGACGATGACGGCGTCGACATCGGGCGCGCCAAGCAGCGCCGCGAGCTCGCTATAAGCCTTGCCGCCGAAGTCGGACGCCAAAACTTCGGCCCGGGCGCGATCGCGGTCGAAGATCGCCGTGAGCTCCGCGCCGCGGGTGCCTTTGACGGTCGGCGCGTGGCTGAGGCGCATGATGGCGCCGGCGCCGACGAGCCCGACCCTCAATGGTCTGTGATCGCTGGACGTTGCCATTCCGAACCTCGATGTTGGACCGCGACGGCGGCCACCGGAAGGTGTCGATGACCGCGATCCCGACTATACCAAGCCGTATGCGGGCCAATCTGTCGAGGACGGATCGATGAGCGAGACGGACGATGCCAGGCCGAAAGGCCTCTACGGGGGACTGACCAACTACGGCGATCGCGCCTTCAGCGCCTATCTGCGCCGGTCCTTCGCCAGCTCGATGGGCTATAGCCGCGAAATGCTCGACCGGCCGATCGTCGGCATCGCCCATTCGGCGAGCGATTTCAACAATTGTCACAGGCACTTCCCCGAGCTGACCGAGGCCGTGAAACGCGGCGTCCTGGCAGCCGGCGGCCTGCCGCTCGCCTTCCCGACCGTGTCGCTCGGCGAGGTCTTCCTCAACCCGACGAGTCTGAAGTTCCGCAACCTCATGGCGATGGATGTGGAGGAGATGATCCGAGCGCAGCCGATGGACAGCGTCGTCCTTCTCGGCGGCTGCGACAAGACGGTTCCGGCCCAGCTGATGGGCGCCGCATCGGCCGACATCCCGGCGATCCAGCTCGTCGGCGGCCCGATGTCGACTGGCCGCCATCGCGGCGAGCGGCTCGGCGCCTGCACCGATTGCCGTCGCTATTGGGCGAGGTTCCGGGCCGGCGAGGTCGACGACGCGGAAATCGACGCGGTCGAGCGACGCCTCGCCTCGACGGCGGGCACCTGCGCGGTGATGGGCACGGCCAGCACCATGGCGGCCATCGCGGAGGCGCTCGGCATGATGCCGGCCGGATCGGCCGCGATCCCCGCCGTCGACGCCGACCGGCTGCGCATGGCGGAGGAGACCGGGCGGATCGCCGTCGGCCTGATCGGCAGCGACCGCCGCCCGAGCCGGATCATCACCGCGGCCTCCGTCGAGAACGCACTGCGCATCCTGCTGGCGCTCGGCGGTTCGACCAATGCGCTGATCCACCTGACGGCCATCGCCGGACGCCTCGGGCTCGGCGTCGACCTCCACCGCGTCAACGCGCTGAGCGACGAGACCCCGGTCCTGGTCGACCTCAAGCCGACCGGTGTGGGCTACATGGAGGATTTTCATGCCGCGGGCGGCATTCCGGCCGTCATGCGCGAACTGCGTGATCTGATGCACCTCGACTGCCGCACCGTGACGGGCGAGACAATCGGCGAGCGGATCGAGGCGGCGCCCGCATGGGTCGACCGCAAGGTCATCCGCACCGCCGCCAATCCGGTGCGCCCGAACGGCGGGCTCGTGGCGCTGTTCGGCAATCTGGCGCCGCGCGGCGCCATCCTGAAACGCTCCGCCGCCGATCCAGCCTTGTTCGAGCGGGAGGGCCGCGCCATCGTCTTCACCTCGCTCGAAGACCTGGCGGCGCGCATCGACGATCCGGACCTCGACGTCACGGCGCAAGATTTCCTGGTGCTGCAGAACGCTGGTCCCTCGAGCCCAGCCGCCATGCCCGAGGCCGGCTACCTGCCGATCCCCTCGAAACTCGCCCAGGCGGGCGTCAAGGACATGGTGCGGATCTCCGACGCCCGCATGAGCGGCACCGCCTATGGCACGATCGTGCTCCACGTCACGCCCGACGCGGCCTCCGGCGGTCCGCTCGCCCTGATGCGGAGCGGCGACAGGATCCGGCTGAGCGTCGCCCGTCGCGAAATCGGGCTTCAGGTCGATGCGGGCGAGCTCGATGCACGCAGGGCCGCATGTTCCCCCGCGCCACCGGCGATCCAGCGAGGCTATGCGAAGCTCTACGCCGAGCAGATCCTGCAAGCCGACGAAGGTTGCGATTTCAGGTTCATGCTCCCGGCCCGATAGCGTCGGGACTGGGCTGGACCCCCGTCATCAGGGAAATCGGATAAAGGGGGTCGACCCTCATCCGGCTTTCGCGTTCCGCGAAATCCACCTTCTTCCACAAGGGGAGAAGGACGCCAGCGTCGCAGGATGGGGCATTCCCTTCTCCCCTCGCGGGAGAAGGTGCCTTGCCGAAGGCAAGGCGGATGAGGGGTCTTTCCGCTTCACCCGATCGCCTCAATACAGCGTCGTCTTGACGCGCCCGTCGAGCGCCCGGTCGTAGGCGGAGCCGTCGAAGCCGCCGCCGCTCAGCGCTCGTAGGATCTCGCCGTTGCTCGGCAGGCTCGATCGCGGCACGTGCTTCGCCGGATCCCAGAGCCCAGCCCGCGCCACGGCGCGGGAACATTGGAAATAGACCGCCTCGACATGCACGACCAGCACCGTGCGCGGCGCCTTGCCGGCGACGGCGAAGCGACCGAGGAGGTCGGGTGCCACCGAGATCTCGGCCCGACCGTTGATCCGCAGGGTCTCGCCGATGCCGGGGATGAGGAACAACAGCCCGACCCGCGGGTCGTCGAGGATATTGCGCAGCGAGTCGGTGCGGTTGTTGCCGCGCCGGTCAGGCAGCAGCAGGGTCTTGTCGTTCTCGACCGTCATGAAACCGGCCGCGTCGCCGCGCGGCGAAGCATCCAGGCCGCCCGGGCCGCTGGTCGCCAGGATGACGAAGGTCGAGGCTTTGACGAAAGCCGCGTAGAGCGGATGGAGGCGATCCGTTTCCTTGATGATCGATGCCGGCACCGGCGCGCCGTAGATCGCTTCGAGGTCGGCGACGTCGGTGATCCGGCCCGTCGTGCGGCTGACGTCGTCCATGCCGTGTCCTCCTCGGATCGGTCGCGATGCGCTGCCTGGATCGACCTCCGCTCGCCTGCCGTCAAGCATTCGGGCCGCGCCATGCTCCAGTTGCAATGCAGCAAGACCTAAAGCGAAGCCTTGGCGTGGCATTCCCGACATATTGTCCGATTATTGGTCTGACAACGGCCGAATCGGCCACCCGGACCCACCATGCTCAACGACGATCACAAGCCCGACGAGGTCTCGGCCTCGACGTTCTCCTTCGGCCGTGCAACCCGGCCCGTCGCCGCGCGGCCGGCGCCCATCGTGGCGACTCTGCCCGACGCGCCCTCGCCTTCCGGCATGGGCTTCAAGCAATTCGTCGGCCTCATCGCGGCGCTGATGGCCATCAACGCCATCGCCATCGATTCGATGCTGCCGGCGCTGCCGGCCATCGCGCGCTCGCTCGGCATTGCGGCCGGAAACCAGCAGCAGTGGATCGTAACGGCCTATCTGCTCGGCTTCGGCTGCGCCCAGATCATTTACGGTACGCTGGCCGACCGGTTCGGGCGCAAGCGGGTGTTGATCTGCGGGCTCGTGATCTATATCGCCGCAAGCCTCGCCGCCGCCTCCGCCACGACCATCGAATGGCTGATCCTGGCGCGTCTCGCCCAAGGGGTCGGCGCGGCGGCCACCCGCGTCCTCGCGGTGTCGATCGTGCGCGACTGCTATTCGGGCAACCAGATGGCCCGCGTCATGTCGCTGAGCTTCATCGTCTTCCTGGCGGTGCCGATCCTGGCGCCGTCGATCGGCCAGATCATCATGCTGTTCGGCCCGTGGCGCTGGATCTTCGGAGCGCTCGCCGCCTTCGCGACAGTGGTTTCCGTCTGGATGCTGCTGCGCCTGCCCGAAACCCTGCACCCGGCGGACCGCCGGCCGATCTCGATCGAGGGGGTGCTCTCCGCCTACAGGACGACCTTGTCGAGCCGGATCGCCGTCGGCTACATGCTGGCCATGACGCTGATGCTGGGCGGCCTCTTCGGCTTCATCAATTCGGCGCAGCAGGTCTTCGTCGACGTCTTCGCTTCGCCGAAACTGTTCACGACGATCTTCGCGGGCGTCGCCATGTTCATGGCGCTCTCCTCCTTCGTCAACGCGCGCATCGTCGGGCGGCACGGGGCGCGGCGCGTCTCGCATGCGGCGCTGTTGCTCTACATCGCCTGCGCGCTCCTCCATGCCGCGGTGGCGATCAGCGGCCACGAGACGATCTGGAGCTTCGCCGTCTTCCAGGCCGGCATGATGTTCGGCTTCGGGCTCTGCGTGTCGAACTTCGGCTCGCTCGCCATGGGGCCCCTCGGCCATGTGGCCGGCACGGCATCCTCGGTCCAGGGCTTCGTCACCACGGTCGGCGGCGCGTTGCTCGGCCTCTACATCGGCCAGCATTTCAACGGCACGGTGGTACCGCTGACTCTCGGTTTTCTCGTCTGTGGCCTCGTGGCCCTCGGCTTCGTGGTTTTGGCCGAAAGGGGACGCCTGTTCGGCATTACGGCGAGCGGGGGCATGGTGGAGGCCGCCGCGCACTGAACGGCACGGCCGCTCAGCTCATATGGAACATTGTTTTGAGCGGCGTCACCACGGGCTGGTTCGCCGCATCGGTTTCCATGATGTCCGCCATATGGGCCCACCAGCGCTGCATCACGGGGTGCGAGGGCAAGTCGTCCATGCCGTGATTCTTGCGGCGCCAGAGGACGCCGAAGAGCACATGCGTCTCGGGGTCGAGGTGGATCGAATAATCCGAGATGCCGGCCTCGCGCAGCAGCGTCACGAGCTCGGGAAAGATCGCGTCGTGCCGGCGCTCGTATTCGGTGGCCTGGCCCGGGTTGAGCCGCATCGTGAAGGCGATCTTCTCGCGCTCGTCCATCCGCTCCTCCGGTGCTTGCCGCCGGATCGCCAAAACGTCGGCTATCCGTGGTGTCCCCCGCCGAGCGGCGGCTGGAAGGTCAGCCCCATATCCCAGGGGAAGTAGATCCAGGTATCCTGCGACACTTCCGTCACGAAGGTGTCGACCAGCGGTCGGCCGAGCGGCTTGGCGTAGACGGTGGCGAAATGCGCCTCGGGCAGCATGTTGCGCACGAGCTGCGCCGTCTTGCCGGTGTCGACCAGATCGTCGACCACGAGCACGCCCTTGCCGTCCCCGACGTCGCCGACCGAGGCCGAGACGCCCTTGATCACCTCGAGACTGCCCTGCGTCTCATAGTCGTGGTAGCTGGCGATGCACACCGTCTCGATCATGCGGATGCCGAGCTCGCGCGCCACGATCGCCGCCGGCACGAGGCCGCCGCGCGTGATGCAGACCAGCGCCGTGAACGGGCCGGCACCGCTGAGCCGCCAGGCCAGCGCCCGGGCATCGCGGTGGAACTGGTCCCACGAGACCGGAAACGCCTTCTGCTGCTCGTTCATTGTGTCTGACCCCCGCCGGTTTCGCTGCTACACCGGGACCCGATCGCTCCGCAAGCCCGAGAGGAGCGAGGTGATGGCCGCGACCGCCTCGGCGACGCGCGCGCCGTCCCGCCCGCGCACCACGATCTGGTTGCGGAAACGCCCCTCGACCAGCGACGGATAGGAGCCGATCGACACCTCCGCATGGCCGCGCGCGGCTTCCGCGAGCGCGCCCGCATAGGCGCCTTCCGCCAGCCCGCCGGCGTCGATCGTCTCGGCGATGACCTTGACGCCGGTCTTGAGGCGCGGCGCCACCGCTTCCAGCATGGCCTGCATGATCGAGGGCACGCCCGCCATGACGACGACGTTGCCGAGCATGAAGCCCGGCGCTTTCGACACGCTGTTCGGTACGAGTTCGGCGCCGTCCGGGATGCGCGCCATCCGGCGTCGCGCCGCGTTGAGATCCTCCGGCTTGATCCGTTCGAGCAGCATGGCGATGGCGCGCGGGTCTTCCGCGATACCGACCCCAAAAGCCTTGGCGACGCTGTCGGCGGTGATGTCGTCATGCGTCGGGCCGATGCCGCCGGTCGAGAACACATAGGTGTAGCGCGCCCGCAGTGCGTTGACGGCGGCGACGATCTCGGTCTCGTCGTCCGGCACGACGCGGACCTCGCGCAGGTCGATGCCCATCCCGCTGCAGAAATCCGCGATCGTGCCGATGTTCTTGTCCTTGGTGCGGCCGGAGAGGATCTCATCGCCGATCACCAGGACGGCAGCGGTCACGGACTGGCTCATGAACGTCTCCGGTCGGAGCACGATGCCGATAAGCCGGCGGGCTTCCAGGCGGCATCATGTTCTATCGCGTTGGGATCGATCACCATCGTGATCTCGGCCCCCGATAGCGCGATCGCGCCGAAAGTAAAAGCGCCGATACGGTCCCCGACCCATCGCCGGAAGCGATCGGTTTGTTCGCCGGCCAGCGTTGGATCCAGGACCCCGACAGGACGATGATCCTCGTAACGACGAGGACGCATCGCATGGCCTTCACCCAAGTCTCTCCCGCAGCCCCGATCCGTGCCGCCGCGGCGTCCCGGCGCGCGCTCGACAGGATCGTCGCAGTCCTGCCGGGCCTCGCGCTCTGCACTGCCGTCACCGCGGCCGCTTTCGCGCTCGAGCAAGGCGAGCTGCAGCTCTTCGGCCGCGCCTGGCTCGAAGCATTGGTGCTGGCGATCCTGATCGGCACCGCGGTCCGCTCGCTGTGGACGCCGGGCGCGCGCTGGCAGAGCGGCATCGAATTCTCGGCCAAGACCCTGCTGGAAGTCGCCGTGATGCTGCTCGGCGCCTCCATCTCCTTCCGCACGCTCGCCGCCATCGGCCCGAGCCTGCTGGTCGGCATCGCGGGCGTGGTCGCCCTGGCGATCGCCGCGAGCGTCGGCCTGTGCCGCCTCTTCGGCCTGCCCCGGCGCATGGCGGTGCTCATCGCCTGCGGCAATTCCATCTGCGGCAACTCGGCCATCGCGGCTGTAGCGCCGGTGATCGGGGCGGATGGCGAGGATGTCGCGGCCTCGATCGCCTTCACCGCGGTGCTCGGCGTCCTGGTGGTGCTCGGCCTGCCGCTGCTGGTTCCGCTCGCCCATGTCAGCATGACGCAGTTCGGCATTCTGGCGGGGCTGACCGTCTACGCGGTCCCGCAGGTGATCGCAGCCACCGCGCCGGTCGGCATCGCGGCCGTGCAGATCGGCACGCTGGTCAAGCTGGTGCGCGTGCTGATGCTCGGCCCGGTGGTCCTGGTGCTCTCGCTCCTGGCGCACAAGCTGCGCGAGGAAACGGACGCGCCCGCGGTGACCGCCGGCGACCGGCCCGTGACCGGGCAGATCGCCCTGCACAAGGTCGTACCCTGGTTCATCCTGGCCTTCCTCGGCCTCGCCACTTTGCACACGCTGAACCTGATCCCCGGCGCCGCGCTGGCGCCTACCGCATGGATCGCCAATGTGCTGACGATCCTCTCCATGGCAGCGCTCGGCCTCGGCGTCGATGTCCGGGTCGTGGCGCGGGCCGGCGGGCGGGTCACGGCGGCGGTCTGCGCCTCGCTGCTGCTGCTCGGCATCCTCAGCTTCGCGCTGATCCATGGGATCGGCGTGACTTGACGGAATACGGACAGGAACTGCCAAACGGCATTGATCGTCCTCCCGCGGACGAAGCCGACGAGCGACAACGATATCGAGGCAATGCGATCTGTGAAGCCCGCGCCTTCCAGATTTCCGCCGAGAAGATAGGCGCGACCCCGAACGCGATCGCGGCCATCGCAAGGGCCATCCATCGGTGCCTGCGCTGCCGAGAGAGACAGCAAACGTCGGCTGTACCTCAGGCCTATCCGTCCAGAGCCAGCGTCAGGACCTCTAAACTGCGGATAGACGCGTCGCCTTTGTCGGTAACCGAACAAATGATCGCGCTCTGCAAAAAAGCTCTTGCGCTTTTGTGCGACGCAACATATAAACCTCGTGCAGCCGTTGTGCTGCATGCCCTTCTTGGGCGTTTCCTCCCTAGACTTTGGCCACTTTCGGGTGGCCTTTTTTCTTGCGGAGATTGGTTCATCCCCGCCGTCGGCGCAAGCGTGATCTGCGCAATTTGCAGGTCTGCCGGATTAAACTTAGGTCAGGAGTCCTGACCTAACCTCCGGGAGAGAGACCGGCGACGGGCGTCGTACCGTCATGTGGGTCAAGCGGCCGGATCGCGACCTTATTGTCATGGAAGGCGCCGCCACCGACCGGCGCCGGCGCGTCGGCTCCGGTCAGCATGTTGATGCCACGTCCGTCCTCATAGAAGCTGTTCGGCCAGACCGACTCGGCGACCAGGACGCCGCGTCGCAGGCCGTCGAACAGCTTGGCATGCAGGCGTACGGCACCGCGCGTGTTGCGGAGCTCGACCCGGCCGCCGTTCCGGATGCCGAGCGTCGCCGCATCGTCGGGATGGATCAGCACGGTCGGTCGTTCCTCTTTGGCGAGCGAGGTCGGCGCATCGGTGAAGGAGGAATTGAGGAAATTCCGTGCCGGGCTCGTGGCAAGCCGAAACGGATGGGCCTCGTCGGCCGCCTCGATCACTGCCCAATGGTCGGGAAACACCGGCATCGCAGGACCCGGTGCCGCCGCTCCGGGCGCGGTCGCCGCGGCGGCCGCCCAATCCGGTCGGAAGCGGAACCTGCCGTCGGGCCAGCCGAAACCGTCGAGAAAATGCGCTTTTTCGAACGGCTGCTGGCAGTCGATCCAGCGATCCCGTTCGAGGGCCTCGAGCGTGCCGTGTCCGGAGTCGCGCAAGGTCCCGTCGATCAGGTCGCGCGCACTCGTGCCGAAGGAAGGATGATCGAGCCCCAACCGGCGCGCCAGGGCGCAGATGACCTCGTGGTTCGACAGGCAATCGCCCGGCGGCTCGATCAGCTTCGGCCCGAGCAGGATGTGCTGCTGGCCGCCGCCCTGATAGACGTCGTCGTGCTCGACGAACATGGTGGCGGGCAGCACGATGTCCGCCATGCGGGCGGTGTCGGTCATGACCTGCTCATGGACGACGGTGAAGAGATCCTCGCGCGAAAACCCGCGCCTCACCACCGTCTGGTCGGGGGCGACCGTCATGGGATTGGTGTTCTGGATGAGAAGCGCCGTTACCGGAGGGCCGCCCTTGAGTGCCTCGGCGTCTCCATCGAGCACCGCGCCGATACGCGTCTGATCCAGCGTGCGCACCGAAGGGTCGACGAGGTCGAGGCCCTCGATCAGGCGTTTGTTCCAACCGAACATGCCGGAGTTGGAATGGAGCGCGCCGCCGCCCTTGTGCTGCCAGCTTCCCAGCACGATAGGGATCGATGTCACCGCGTGTAGGGAGGCCGCGCCATTGCGCGAGCGGGCGAAGCCGTAGCCGATGCGGAAGAAGGCACGGGGCCGGCGTCCGAGGAGATGGGCGAAAGCCTCGATGTCGGCCGACGGCACGCCGCAGATCGCCGAGGCCCATGCGGGGTCGCGCGACGCGAGATGCGCCTCCAGGCCGGCGGGATCGTCCGCATAGCGCGCCATATAGGCCCGGTCGGCCAGGCCGTCGCGGAACAGCACATGCATGACGCCGCAGGCCAGCGCCCCGTCCGTGCCGGGGCGCACCAGCAACCGCACGTCGGCCTGCTTCATCGTGGCATTGTCGTAGACGTCGACCGCGACGATCGGCGCGCCGCGCTCCTTGCGGGCACGGACCGCATGGGTCATCACGTTGACCTGCGTGACGACCGCGTTGGTGCCCCAGATAACGACGCAATCGCTCTCGGTCATCTCGCGCGGATCGACGCCCGTGTTGCGGCCGTGGCCGGCCTTCCAGCCGGCCCAGGACAGCGCCGTGCAGATCGTCGAATACTGCCCCGAATACCGCTTGGCGTGGCGCAGCCGATTGATGCCGTCACGCATCACGAGGCCCATGGTGCCGGCGTAGAAATAGGGCCAGACGGTCTGCGCGCCGAGCCGCCGTTCCGCCGCCAGGAAACCCTCGGCGACGCGGTCGAGCGCCTCCTCGATGCCGATCGGCGCGAACTGGCCCGAGCCCTTCGGCCCGATGCGCACGAGCGCCTGGGTGAGCCGATCCGGGTTGTGGACCCGCTCGGCGTAGCGCGCCACCTTGGCGCAGATCACCCCGGCCGTATAGCTGTTGTCGGCGGCGCCGTAGAAGCGCCCGACCCGACGCCCGTCGAGCACCTCGACTTCGAGCGCGCAGGTCGAGGGGCAGTCGTGCGGACAGGCCGAGGCGCGGCGGATCTTTCCCGGCATGGCGTTCATGGGCTCGGCGCTCCGATCAAAGGCACATCGTCCAGTCGCGTTCATAGCGCGATCCGGCGCGGCACGCATCTCTCGACTATTTCCCCGGCTCCGGCAGCCTGACCACGGCGCTGAGCCCGTCGCTGCGCCGCAAAGTGATGGCACGCGGGGCGATCTCCGACACGGTCCAGCCATCGATAGGAGTGCCGACTCCGACGCGGACGACCCGCGTGTCGCCGCCACGCTTGACCAGCGCCACCTCCTGGCCGCCGCCGAGGATGATGCCGCTCAATTGCAGGTTCGGCTTCGGCGGCGGCAGCGCGACCGTCGGCGCGAGGATCCCGCCGTTGCCGAGGCTCGCGGGAGGCGGCGGCCGGCGGGTCGGCGAGAAGAGCGGTCGATGCCGCGTCGCCGAAAATGCCGCGAGACCGCTGCCCTCGTCCTGCGCCAGAGCGGCGCCGGAGGCCCAGGCCAGAGCCGCGAGACCGGCGGCCCAGGCCCGGCGGGAACGCGGCGGGGCAAGCGAGCATGCTACGATCATCGGACCGGCTTCGCCCAGAAGGCGCTGAGCGTCATGGTGGCCCGCAGCAGCGGCGCCCGCGGATCGCCGCCGGGCGCCGCCGTGTCGGAGGGCTGCATCGCGAAGGCGTCGACGAGGATCATCGGCGTGCCGGTCTCGAGCCGGTAGAGAAGCGTCTGCAGGGCCTCGATCTTTCCCTCGACCACGGCCTCGACCGCGATGCGCCGGTGCGGCCCGGGCTCATCGGGCTTGGCTTCCGCGCGGCTCGACAGGACGGCAGCACCCGCATCGCGCGCCGTGGCGCGCAGCAGGTCGTCGGTGCGGGCCGCCGCCAGCGTCTCGGTCTCGGCGAACACCGACAGCGGTGCCTGTCCCGGCCCGATCACGGCATGACGCCCGGCGGCGAGGTCGCGGCTCATGAATTCCGCCTTGGCGTCGCGTTCCCCGGTGGCCGACCAGAGGTCGGCAAGCGTCGAGGCCAGCAGCGTGCCGCCCAGCAGCAAGCCGGCAATGAGGATCAGCGTCGCGGCGATCGGCCGCCCGATCTCCAGCTTGGCATTGAGCCTCATGGCGGCGCCGGCGCGTCTGTCGCCTCGGCGTCGGCAGCCGGCGTCGGCGCCGCAGCCTCGGCGGGCGGGGCGAGGCCCGCCGGCTTCATCTCCAGGTGGAAGCGGTCGCCCGACCCACCCTCGACCCTGGTGGTGGCAGCCGCGAAGGCCACGTCCTTGAAGCGGCCGGCGGTCTCCAGCGCCGGCACGAGGGCGGGCACCACGCGGGAGATGCCTGAGATCCGCACCCCGTCGTCGCCGATCGACAATTCGGTCAGATAGGCGCTATCCGGCAGCGCGGCCGAGACCGCCTCGATGATGTCGACCGCCCGCGGATGCGCCGTCCGCAGGCGCCGCAGCGCCGCATCGGCCTCGGTACCGGCCCGGTCGCGCCGCGCCGCGGCGGCGAGCACCGCCTTGCGGTCGCTGATCACCTGGTCCTGCGCGTCGATTTCGGCCTGCACGTCTCCCGTGCTCCACCAGGCCCAGCCGGTCGCCAGGGCGAGCCCTGCCGCGACGAGAAGCACCGCCGCACCGATCGGCCGCCGCAGGGAGGCGCGACGCTCGGCCTCTCCGCGACCCAGCGGCAGGACGAAGCCCGATGGGCCGGGCCGGATGAGCCGCATGATCTTGGGACGAAGCGGCGCCAGCATATCGAGTGTCGTACCGACGAGCCGCTTCGGCACGACGCCGATCTCGACCGACAGCCGGGTGGCGTCGCCGGGAAGCGGCGCATGGAGGATATGGTAATGGACGTCGGCGACGCGCCAAGGGGTGATGCGGTCGATCTGGTGACGCACGAAAGCGTCGAGGAACGGGGCGCTCTGCGCGGCCACGGGGTCGAGCTCCCGCCGGAACAGCCAGCCCTCGGGAATGCGCAGGTCGATCGCGGCGCCGGACAGCCGCCGGGCAAGGCTCGGCGGCTCGAGCCGCGACGTTCCGCCCTCCTCGACGAGGCGCCCGAGGGGAGCGCCGCCTGGGCCGAACACCCGGCCGCTGCCGTCGGCGAGGTCGATCGAGGTCATCGGTCGGCGCCGCACGCGTCCTTCGACCGCGATCCACGCCTCGGCGAGCCCATCGACGAACCAGACCCAGCCGCGCTTGAACGTCTCGAAGGCCATCAACGATCAGCCGATCTTCTGCCAGGACAGGACCTTGAGATCCTGGCCCCGGCCTTGCACGGGCCCGAGCACGACCTCATAGCGCCGCGAGAAGCCTCCCGCCAGCGTGACGCGTGCCACCGCGCGCAGCGCTGCCGCATCGTCGAAGCCGACGAAGCTCCTGGCCTCGACCGGAACCAGCAGCAATTCCGAATCCCGCGTGGTGAACCCCTGGACGCGGCGCTGCAGAAAATCGTCCGTTCGGTCGGCGTCGCCGCCGAACAGCGCCAGCACCACCGTCCGGGCGGCCAGCACCGGGTCGATCTTCGGCGCACGGCTGGCGACGGTCAGCGCCGGCAGCACCCGCGCCGCCAGGGCATCGCCGAGCCCCCAGGCGCGCGCCACGTCGGCGACGGACTGGATCGGGAGAACCGCGTTGGCCTGCGCTCCCACCGCCGGCTGGTTTGGCAGGACCGGTGGGGCGGTGGCGGTCGAGACCGGCGTGACGGAGGCGTCGCGCCCGAGCGGGGCGGCCGTGCCGGCATCGGCGCCCGCAGAAGGCGCAGCCCCGGGAGCCGCCGGCGCGGCCGCGGGCGAGCGCAGTACGGCGATGCGGTCGAGCGCGGTGGCGACCTCGGTCGGTTCTGCACCGGCGGTGCGCAGCAGCGCCGCGATGAGCTCCGGCGGCGCCGCATTGGCGTCGATGCGCGCCGATTCCGAGACATAGGCGACCTCGATCTCGGCGCCCGGTAGTCGTACGTCGAAACGCCCGCCGCGACGCCGCTCCACCGGTCCAGTGCTCACATAGGACAAGACAAGATCGCCCACCGCGAGCCCGAGTTCGTCGGCCTGCGTCACCTTCTCGAAGGCTGCCGCCGCCCGCGCGCCGCTTAGACTGCCGCGCAAGACAACGGCCGCGAGGCTCGACAGCAGGGCGCAGAAGGCAAGGACGATCAGTAGCGCCGCGCCGCGCCGGCGGCGGTCCCGCCCCCGCCCGGCACTCTTAGCCATGGGCCTCGACCACCCGGCGAAAGACGGGACCCGCGACGAAGACGAGCCAGGCGGCAGGCGCCAGGAACGCCCCGAACGGGACGGCGAGGTCGCGCTCCGCGCGCCCGCGCCGCGCCAGCACCACCACCGCCAGCGCCGCGACCGCCGCGACCTCGAGCGCCATCGCCTGGTCGGCATAACCGAGCCAAATCCCGCAGGCTCCGGCAAGCTTGACGTCGCCGAAGCCCAGGCCGTCGCGCCCGCTGGCCCTACGATAGAGCCGCGCCGTGAGCCAGAACAGCGCGAAGGCGACGGCGCCGCCCTGCGCCGCGGCCGTCAGCGCCGCGATCCGGCCATCGGTCTCCTCGACCCGGCCGACGCCCGCCGCGGAGAGGAGCCCGAGCCCGGCGATCGCCGCCGACGCCGAGTCCGGAATGATGAAACGGCCGAGGTCCCAGCGGATCACCACTACGGTGGCGATCCACCACAGGGTCGCGAAACCGGCGCCGATCGGGTCGAGCAGCAGGGCGGCCAGCAGCGCGCCGCCAGCCATCGCGGCCGCGTCGATGACCAGGGTCCGACGGCACCAGACGGATGGCTCGGTGGTCGCGATGGATTCGGTCAAGGCGGCTTGTCGTCCCGGACGGAGATCTGCTCTAGAAGGCTGTTTGAAACCTGACGATCCTCATGCCGAGGGCATCATCAAACAGACCTCGAGCAGTCCTGCGTGGCTTTCGCCGCCTTTGAGTTTGCTCTTTCGCGAGAAAAATCAAGGGTGCTAGATATTTCACATTCAATCAAGCCTGCCAATGCCTGCTCAATATTTGCTGGTCACGGCGGGATGAATGTCGTGCCGCATCGACAGAAGGCGGTTATGGAATTCCTCCGTCACATTCTGCGCATCGGCCGGGTTGGTGATGATCTCCGGCCGGATGAAGATGATGATCTCGGTACGGTTCAGCGCATTGTCGTGGCTGGTGAGGATGTCCTTGAGGAAACTGATCGAGGACAGGCCCGGGATGCCCGAGCGCGTTTGGCTCTGCTTGTCCTGGATGAGGCCGGCCAGCATCACTGTCTGGCCGTTTTGGACCGACACGGTGGACCGAACGCGGCGTTGCGAGATCGTCGGGGTCAGCGAGGTCGGGTCGGTCGTGGTCACGGCCGAGACCTGCTGCTCGACATCGAGCGACACCATGCCGTTGGCGTTCACGCGCGGCAGCACGTTGAGGATGATGCCGGTATCCTTGTAGTCGACGTTGTTGACGACCGGCGCGGTCGAAGAGGTGTCGACCGACTGCGCCGTGCGGGTCAGGATCGGCACCTGGTCGCCGACCTCGAGCGTCGCCGGTTGCCGGTCGACCACCACGAGGGAGGGCGAAGAGAGGATCTTGACCGTGGTGAAGCTCTGCAGCGCGTCGAGGATGAGCTTGGGGTTCGCTGCCGAGCCGGCCAGGATGTTGAGGCCCTCGGAGCTCATCGTCTGCAGCGGGACGCCGGTGGCGCCGCTGAGGCCAAGCGAGAACTTACCGCTCTGGAGAAAGAACTGGACGCCGTATTGCAGGTCCTGCGTCAGCGTGACCTCGGCGATGGTCGCCTCGATGGCGATCTGGGTCGGTGCCCTGTCCATCTGCCGGATGGCGCGCTCGACGATACGATAGTCGGGACCGCTCGCCTTGATGAGCAGCGAATTGGTGTTCGGGTCGGCCGTGATGCGGATTCTCGAGCCGGATCCATCCCCGAGGCCGTCGCCGCCCCCGCCGGACCGCTTGGCCGCATCGGCATTGATGGCGGCCTTCAAGGCCCCGAAGGGCGATTGCGCCGCGCCGGCCTGAGCCCCTCCGCCGCCGCCGCCCGTGTCACCGCCCGAGAATGCGCCGCCGCCGCTTTCCGATGAGGACGGCGAACCGAAGCCGGCCTGGACGACGCCCGATCCGCCCGGCGCCGCGCCGCCCGACGGCGACGTGCCGGTCTGCGAGCCGCCGCGGCTGCTCGGCTCGAGCAGGCCCTTGTCGGCCCCGCCATTGCCCGAGTCCGAGCCGTTGCCGAACAGGTCGTTGATCGCGGTCGCCACCGCCTTGGCCTGGGCATATTGCAGGTGGTAGACCTTGATGCCGGCGGCCATGGCGTCCGTGCGGTCGAGTCGGGTGACCCATTTGCGCACGAAGGCGATCCCTTCCGGGCGGCGCGACACGGCAAGGATCGCGTTGATCCTGCTCATCGGTTCGAGCTGGACGGCGCTCTGGCCGAGGCCGCCCTCGCCGGTGTCGAGAATGTGATTGATTTCGGCGATGACGGTCTCGGCTGCCGAATTGGCCACCGGCAGGATGGCGACGGATTTGGTCCGCAGCCAGTCGACGTCGACGGCATCGGCGGCCTCGACGGCGGCCTGCCGTTCGGACGCGGTGCCCTGCACGAGCACGAGATTGGCGGCGGGATCGGCCTTGATCGACCCCGCGCGCGAGCCGAATCCCTCGAGGAGATGGCCGAGCGCCGCCGCTGACATGTATTTCGCGACGATGACCGAGACGCCGTAACCCTCGCCGGCGCCATGCACGTCCACGGTGCCGATGCCTCCGGGATCAGCCGAGGGGACGACGCGGTAGAGATCGTGGTCCTTGATCACCGAGGCGCCAACCGAGGACAGGGCGCTTTCGAGCAGCGGCAGCAACCGCGCCCGCGGCACCGGCCTCGACGATGTCAGTGTGACCTGGCCGGTCACCCGCTTGTCGACCAGATAATTGACCTTGAGGATGTCGCCGAGGATCGCCTTGGTGACGGCGGCGATGTCGGCATTGTCGAAATTGAGCTGATAGCCGCCGTCGCCGGCCGGTACGATCTGTCCGCCGAGATCCGCCACTTGGCCGCGCGCGCTGCCGCTGTCGGCATCGGCGACGGCGGCGATGGCCTCGGGCGACGCACCCGGAAAGACTTCCGCCCGGGCGCTGCGGCTCCCGTCCGGCAACGTCCCGTAACTTGCCGCCGGAACCTTGCCGCGGGCGGTCAGATTTGGCTTGAAACTATCGAGCAGACTGACCGGCATTTGGTCGGAGCCCGCGGACTGCGCGCAGGCCGTCAAAAAAGCCACACTTATGAAAATAGTGGCAAGCCGTACGAGGCGGGCCAGCGACGGGATCGAATAAGGTGTCGTCAAGCCCTGCATCCGACTCGTTCACATGAACACAGCTACTGGTTTCGTCGTCCCGTTTCGGCACGCCGGTCGGGGACTGAACTTGATCGCGCCTTATGCTTTAACGCTATATTATCGACTTCGTGATGTCCAGTTCGCACCCCCCGGGCGTATCAATGAATCCCGCAGAGTTCGCCCGCAAGCTCGTCGCGATCGGCATGCTCGACAAGGAGCAGCTCGATCCCGCCGCCCGGGATGCGCCCGCCTCGTGGAGCAAGCGTCTGCTCGCCGCTTCGCGCATGAAGCCAGCCGAATTCGCCGATTTCCTGGCCGCCGCCAAGACGCTGCCCCGCTCCGACGGCGAGGTCCTGCGGGCCGGCAAGCCGCTCACGGCCGACTTCTCGCTGCCCTTCCTGCATGAGACGGGCCTCTATCCCTACGCGACCGCCGACGGCCATATCCGGCTCGCCTGCGCCGACCCGTTCAACCTCGATGCCATCGACGCTATCGTATTGACGCTCGGCGGGCGCGTCGAGGTCGAGGTGGCGACCTTCGAGGATGTCGAGGTGGCGCTCGATGCCGGCAAGGGCGGTCCGGCCACCGAATCGGATGCCCCGGCGGAGGGCGGTGGGGAGGCCGGTCCGGACAATTCCGAGACGCTGCGCGATCTTGCCAGCGGCGCCCCGGTGGTGCGGGCGCTCGACGATTTGTTCGACCGGGCGGTCGCGCTCAGGGCCAGCGACATCCATTTCGAACCGCTGCGGCGCGACCTCCAGGTGCGAGTGCGGGTCGACGGCGTGCTGCGAACCATCCCGGCACCTCGCGGCATCGCGCCGCGCGCCATCGTCTCGCGGGTCAAGATCCTGGCCGGCCTCAACATCGCCGAGCATCGGCAGCCGCAGGACGGGCGCATGCGCGCCAAGGTGCGCGGCCGGGACTTCGACGTGCGCGTCGCGACCATGCCGACCACCTCCGGCGAGGCCGCCATCTTGCGGCTGCTCGACCGCGGCGGCCGGCTCATCGACTTCGGCGAGCTTGGCTTCGGCCCCCGCGACCTCGGCGTGCTGCAGGACAAGCTCAGCCAGCCGCACGGCATGATCGTGGTCACCGGGCCGACCGGCAGCGGCAAGACCACGACGCTCGCCGCTGCCCTCGCCTCGCTCAACGACCAGACGCGCAAGATCCTCACCATCGAGGATCCGGTCGAATACGAGATCCCAGGCGTCGGCCAGTCGCAAGTGCGCCCTGCCGTGGGGCTCACCTTCGCCACCGCGCTGCGCGCCTTTCTGCGCCAAGACCCGGACATCATCATGGTCGGCGAGGTGCGCGACCCCGAGACCGCCAAGATCGCCATCCAGGCGGCGCTGACCGGCCATCTGGTGATGACGACGCTCCATACCAACACGGCCGCCGCTGCCATCACCCGGCTCGTCGACATCGGCGTCGAGCGCTACCTGATCGCCTCGACGCTCACCACCGTCATCGGCCAGCGGCTGATCCGCATGCTGTGCCTTGATTGCCGCCGCCCGTTCACGGTGACGACGGCCGATCTCGAACGCAATCCGCGGCTCGTCGGCCTCAAGATCCCGGCCGGAGCCGAATTGCACGCGCCCGCGGGCTGCGAGCGTTGCGGCGGGACCGGCTACCGCGGCCGCCGCGCCATCTACGAAGTGCTCGACATCAGCGAACCGGTGCGCAAGGAGATCCTGGCCGGCGCCGACGATGCGGTGATCGAGCGCGCCGGCATCGCGCAAGGCATGTCGACGCTCGTCGACGACGGCCGCTCGCGCTGCCTTGAAGGCGTCACGTCGGTCGACGAGGTATTCCGCGTGGCGGGCATCCGCTAGAGCGGGCCAATGGCCGACATGGATTGCATGAGATTAATTCATTACATTATTTTAATCTACTAAACCTTTGTTTAAAAAAAAATAAAGACATTGGATTGGTCTACAAACGCTGGGAGTCATGGTGGCGCGCTTTCAATACACCGCGGTGTCCCCGGATGGCCGCACCCTCGGCGGCGAGACGACCGCGGCGGATGAAGCGGCGGTCGCAACCGAGCTCGGCCAGCGCGGCCTCATGCTGGTCAGCCTCAGCCGGCTGAAGGCGGAGGGCGGCGGCCTATTCTCCAGCGCCATCAAGCCCCGCGAAGTCACGGCTTTCCTGGGCGAATTGGCGCTGATGCTGCGCAGCGGCCTGCCGCTCGACGAGGTCCTCGACCTTTCGGCGCGCGGCCTCTCGACCAGGCTCAGCCGGGTGGTGGCGGCGCTGCGGGCCGACGTGCTCGCTGGCGCGAGTTTCGTGCAGGCTCTGGAGAAGCACCCGCAGGCCTTCTCGCGCGACATCGTCGCCATGGCGCGCGTCGCCGATGCGACCGGCGACCTCGGTGGCGTCTTCGCGGCCGTGGCGGCGCAGCGCGAGCAGGCCCACAGGCTTTCCGAGAAGGTGACGGGGGCGTTGCGCTATCCGGCCTTCCTCGTCGTCATGGCCCTCGGCGTGCTGGTCTTCTTCCTCTTGCAGGTCATCCCGCAATTCGCCGGGCTCTTCGCCGATTCGCCGACCGACCCCGGTCCGCTGGTGCATTTCATCCTGGGGCTGTCGGCCTTCCTCATCGCCAACGAGATCGCGCTCGGCGGCGGATTGGCCGCCCTGCTGCTCGTGGGCCTGCTCCTGTGGCGCATGCCCGCGAGCCGCGCGGCGCTCGGCGCGGCCTTCCTGAAGACGCCGGGGATCGCCGGGATCTGGCTCTTGTGGCGGACCTCGCGCTTCCTCGCCAATCTCTCGGTGCTGCTCGGCCAGGGCGTGCCGCTGACGGAAGCCATGCGGGTGCTCGAAGATTCCATCGGCACCGAGGGCCGCGGCCAGCTCGCGGCGGTGGGAGACGCGGTCCGCCGGGGTGGCCGACTCTACGATGCGCTCGCCGCCTCGAAGCTGCTGCCGCCGATCGCGGTCCGCATGGTCAGGATCGGCGAGGAGACCGGAGAACTCACCAAGATTGCCGGGGAGGCCGGCGGCCTCTATGCTCGGCAGCTCGAAAAGCGGCTCGACGCGGTCTCGGGCCTGATCGGACCCATGGCCATCGTCACCATCGCCGGGCTCATCGGCGGCCTGATGGTGACGATCATGACGGCGCTGGTGAGCGTCAATCAGGCGGTCCTGTAAGGAAGCGCATCGAGGCGAAGATGGAACAAGGGATGAGAGTCGCGTCCGCCATGCGGGATTGGCGCGGCCGGCGGCGGACCGTCGATCCGCGCCAGGCCGGCTTCACGCTCATCGAGATGCTGGTCGTGCTGGCGATCATCGGCCTGCTCGTCGGGCTCGTGGCGCCCCGCGTCTTCAACCAGCTCGCCCAGGCCAAGGTGCGCACCGCGCATATCCAGATCGAGAATTTCAAGAACTCGCTCGATCTGTTCTTCCTCGATGCGGGGCGCTACCCGACGACCGCCGAAGGGCTCGGCGCGCTCGTCGTGCGGCCGGGCAATGTGGCGGGCTGGGGCGGTCCCTACATCAAGGGCAGCGGGGTCCCGAAGGACCCTTGGAACAACCCCTATCTCTACCGCTCGCCCGGGGAGGGCGGCCGCTCCTACGATATCGTCTCGACCGGTCCAGGCGGAAAGGGCGGCGGTGGCAACCAGATCGCCAGCTGGTAGAGAGGGTCCAGCCGCGGCCGATCCGCGCGCCGGATATCTCCTGATCGAACTTGCCGTAGCGCTGGCCGTCACGGCGCTGGTGCTTGGGCTGCTGTTCCCGAACCTGCCGAACCGGACCACGCCGGCGCGTCTCATCGGGCTCGTCACCGCCTCGGCGGCGCTGCTCCGGGACGCCCGGAGCGCGGCGCTCGAGCGCGATGCACCGGTCGCGGCCACTTTCGATGCGGCGGAGCGGATCCTGCGGGTCGGCGGCGACACGGTCGAGATGCCCCCCGACGTCGACGTAACGCTGATGGCGGGCGGCAATTGCCCCGCCCGCGGCGGGCGGGCCGAGATCCTGTTTCGTCCGGACGGCACCAATTGCGGCGGCGTGCTGCGCTTCGCCAGCGGCGGCCGGGTGATCCGGACCCGCGTCAACTGGGTCGACGGGCGGATCGATGTCGTCGAAGGCGGCTGATGGCGTCGATCGCCAGAGCGGTCGATCGGACCGGCCGCAGGCCGGCTTCGCGCTTGTGGAGGCGATGGTGGCGCTCATCATCGCCGGGCTGTTCCTCGCGGCGCTCGGCCGCGTCTTCGCCTCGGCCTGGAGCGTCACGCCGCGCCCGCAGGAGACGCTCACCTCCGTCGCCCTCGCTCGGGCCGTCGTGGCAGGCTCGGGCGCAGCCTTCACGGGGTCGGGCGAGGCCGGGACCTACCGCTTCCGGCGCAGCACGGGTCCGATCGTGTTCATCGAGCACCCATCCGGCCTAGCGCCGGCGCCCCCCGCCCCGACCGTGCAGCAGACCAGCCCGCCGCCCGCCCAGAACAGCGCCATCCTGCGCGGCCTGACACCGCCGCCCTCCGCCTCGGCATCGCCGTCTCCCGATGCGCTGCAGGCCAGCCCTATCCTGGCGGGCCTGACGCCGCTCGGCCAGGATCCGGCGCACGCCTCGGTGCTGCCGATGCGGCCTTTGCGGCTGCGGCGCCTGACGGTCGTCGTCGTGACGCCGTCGCTGCGCCGCCTCGTCTGGCAGGCCATCGGAGCGGATGATGCGGGACGGTGAGCGACAAGCGGGCTTCATGCTCGTCGAGGTGCTGGCGGCCCTCGTGGTCACCGCGGCGATCGTGGCCGTCGTGCTGCCGTTCGCCGGCAATCTGCTGATGCGTTGGTGGACCGGTCAACCCGAGATCGAGCGCGCCGACGGTTTCATGCAGGCCGTGGCGCGGCTCGGCGACGATCTCGCCCAGGCGGTGCCGCTGACGATCACCGGCGGAGCCCCGGGCATGCGATGGTTCCGTTGCGATCCGAGGAGCCTCGACTTCGTCCGTCCATCGCTCGGCGCCGACGCGCGCACCAGCCTCGACGTCGTCACCTACCGGATCGTCGAGAGGGAGGATGGCGACCAGCTGTTGCGGGCGAGCCGGCCCTATCGGCCCGAGGATGGCCCGCCCGCCGCCGGTCAGGCGGCCGGCCCAGGCGTCGCGATCCTCGAAGGGGCCCTGACGCTGCGATTCGCCGCGGTCGGCCGTGACGGGCGGCCCGAAGACCTCTGGCAGGATCTCAAGGAGATGCCCCGGCGCGTCGAACTCGCCGCCCGGCGCCGGAGGCGGAACGATGCCGGCGGGGCCCTGGTAGCGGCGCCGGTGTCGAAGATCGTCTTTCCGCTCGGCGCCGCCGGCGGCTGATCTACGCTTAGATCACGATGTCGCCCGAAGCCTGGCCCGGCGTTTCGGCCTCCTGCCCGAGCTACTTCACGACAAGGCGGGCGACCTGCCAGGCGGACCTGCTGTAATAGGTCTGGCTGGCCAGTGCCGGATCGCTATCGTAGGGATAGATGACGAAAAGCGGCCCCTTGTCGCGGATCGGCATATATTCGCCGTTGCGCTTCAGCGCCAGGATCGGATGGTGCTTGACGAAATCCTCCATCGGGATCTCGGTCGTATAATCGTTCAGCGCATAGGCCACGACCTTGGTGCCCTTGGCGCCGACGGCGGCCATCAGCTTGTCCATGGGCACGCCCTCGAACTTCATCGGGCCGTTGTACCAGGGGGTCTTGGTTTCGATCGTCACCATGCCTAGCTTTTCAAGCATGGCGCGGTCGAATTTGGCGGCGTCCGGCGCGTTCGTCTCCGTAACGTCACCGGAGATGGTGAGGATCGGCTTGCCTTCCGGCGCCGCAAGAGAACCGGCGTGGGCGGCTACGCCGGCCATCATGCCGGCGCAAGCGAGCGCGGCCCCAAACAGCGTGGCCAGATTGAGCTTGACCATGACTCTAACTCCCGAGTGGAAGCTCGATCTGCGCCAAGCAACTTAAGACCGCGTGAATCGCCCCTCAGCAAGTTTCGCTCCAAGGCGGCCGCTTGCCATGTTTGAGCGGCTGGTAGGGCGACGAGATGACATTAAGGTTGCTTCTTAACCATGTTTCTACACACATTTTTCGTGTATTAACACCTCGTTAACACTGTATGATAGGTTCCACGAATTGGCAAAGACTTGCTCGAAAGTCGCCAGCCAACGCATGACGAAACGCCGGTAGGGGGATGAAAACGTGAACAAACATGTCGCTCCGTTCAGGGTTCCGGTCCTTTGCAACGAGTCCATTCCGGGCTTCATGACCGATTCCGAAGGCGAGGCCATGAAAGCGGCCGTGGCGCGCAAGATCGAGGAACTCTTCGATATTCTGTGCATCGACCACACCAACGACCACAACACGCGCGAAACGCCGGCCCGGGTCGCCAAGATGTTCGTCGAAGAGACGATGCGCGGCCGCTTCACCTCGCCGCCCCGCATCACCGACTTCGATAATGTCGAGCGTTACGACCAACTGATCGTCACCGGCCCGATCGAGGTGCGCTCGACCTGCGCGCATCATCTGATGCCGATCTACGGCCATGCGACGATCGGCATCATGCCCTCGGCCGACGGCAAGATCATCGGCCTGTCCAAATACGACCGGATCGTCGAATATTTCTCGTCTCGGTTGCAGATCCAGGAGGAACTGGTCAAGCAGATCGAGCGCTTCATCGTCGAGACGACCGAGCCGCGCGGCCTGGCCGTGCGCATCAGCGCCGTCCACATGTGCAAGACTCACCGCGGCGTGCTCGCCTCGCGGTCGAGCCGAATGGTCAACTCCACCTTCTACGGCGTCATGGCCTCGGACCCCGCGCTGCGCGCCGAGTTCCTGCAGGAATGCGCCATGCTCGAACGCAACCTGGCCTGAGGGCTTCGCCGGAAAGGAGAGCGGTGGTGAATCAGACGCTCGACATGAGGACGTTGCCGGCGCTGCGGCCGGCCGGCGTCTTCCGATCCACCAAATCCTATGACCACAACGAAGGCCTGTCTTGCTGCTTCAGGCAATGGCGGGCCACCCATTCGCATTGCCGACTGGTGCACGGCTATGCGCTGGCGTTCAAGTTCGTGTTCTGTTCCCACGAACTCGACGAACGCAACTGGTGTTTCGATTTCGGCGGCCTGAAGCCGGTCAAGGCCTGGCTTCATGACATGTTCGATCACACCATGCTCGTCGCCGGGGATGACCCGGAAAGGGCGAGGTTCGAGGGGCTTGCGCGGGACGGGCTAATCGACATCAGGCTCGTGTCGGCGGTGGGCTGCGAAGCGGTCGCCAGACTGGCCTTCGACAAGGTCAACGCCATCGTCGACAACCAGACGAACGGCCGGGTCTGGGTGGAAAGCGTGGAAGTGCACGAACACGGAAGCAATTCCGCAACTTATTCGATCCTATAGTGCGCCCGTTGCCGGTCTGACGTCGTAAACGTGTTGCGAGCTCCTGCTCAGAGGACCGGCCCCGAGGAGGTTCGGTGTCGCTTCGCGCGAGCAAGATTGCGCTGATCGTCGTCATGTGCGGGCTGGCCCTGGCCTCGCTCTACGTGTCGACGCTCACGTCCGAGCGCTACGACGCCGTGCGCCGCGTCTCGCGCTACAACATGACCTGGCTCGCGAGCCAGGCCTGCGTGGAATTCATGAGGCTCCAGGAGCGGATCGCCGCCTCGGGCATCCCCGGCTCGAATGTCGATGCCGATGAGGTCCAGCTTCGGCTCGACATCATGACCAACCGCCTGCAGCTGTTGCGGCACGGCGAGTTCGAGGATTTCGCCAAGCTCGACCCGGACAATGTCGCCATCGTCGCTCTCCTGGCGGATACGCTGCCCAAGGTGCAGGCCCTCGTCGACAAGATCGACAAGCCGGGCTCGATCGCAGCGGCGCTCGCTCTCCTCGAGCCGCTCGACGCGAAACTCTCCCAACTCTCCGGCGCCGCCCATGGGTTCGGCGGCCTTCTCGTCGATCAGGACCAGCGCGAGCTTTTGCATCTTCATAACATCTTCTCGATCATGGTCGCGGGGCTGCTCGGAACCGGGATGATCCTGGTCGGCCTGCTCGGTTGGCACAACAAGCTGCTCGAGCGGACACGCTCCGTCCTGCAGCAGAACACCCTGGTCCTGAAGCAGACCTCGGACGATCTCGAATGCGCCCATGTCGAGGTCAAATCGGTGAACGCGCAGCTCCAGGCGCGCAACGACATCCTGCAGCGCCGCGACCGCGAACTCGGCATGCAGAACCGGCGCTTCGACGCGGCCCTCAACAACATGTCGCAGGCGCTATGCATGGTCGACGCCTCGGGGCGTCTCGTCGTCAACAACGGCCGTTTCGCGGCCTTCTTCGGCCTCGGCTTCACGCCCATGCCAGGGATGCTGTTCCCGGACCTGATCCGGCTCAGCGGCAGCGCCGAACTCGCCGAGATTTTCGAGCAGCAGCGGGGGCTCATCGGCACGGGCGCCAATACCACCTTCAACAAGGATTTCGGCGAGAGGCTGCATATCGCGGTGTCGCACCAGCCGATGCCGGACGGCGGCTGGGTCGCTACCTATGAGGACATCACCGAGCGCCGTCAGGCGGAGGCCAAGATCACCTATATGGCCCACCACGACGGGCTGACCGGACTGGTCAACCGGCGCTATTTCCATGACCAGGTCGGGCCGGCCCTCGCCCGCGCCGAGCGCAGCGGCACCCAGGTCGCGATCATGTGCCTCGACCTCGACGGCTTCAAGGACGTCAACGATTCGCTCGGCCATCCGGTCGGCGACGCGCTGCTGCGTTTCGCCGGCGAGCGTCTCAAGGCGAACGTCCGCGAGGGCGACGTCGTGGCGCGGCTCGGCGGCGACGAATTCGCCATCCTCCAGCTCGAAGTCGAATCGCCGTGCGAGACCGGCGCCATGGCCGACCGGCTGATCGATTGCCTGAGCCAGCCCTTCTCGATCGACGGCGCCGCGGTCGAGATCAGCGCCAGCATAGGCATCGCGCTCGGCCCGCTCGACGGCGCCTCGTTCGACGACCTTCTCAAGAATGCCGATCTCGCGCTCTATCGGGTCAAGGCGGACGGCGGCCACATGCACCGGTTCTTCGAGACCGACATGGACCTCGAACGCAAGGCGCGCCGCGCGCTCGAGGCCGATCTGCGGCGAGCCCTGCCGCAGAACGAATTCCAACTCTACTTCCAGCCGATCATCGACGTCGGGCGCAACCTCGTCACCGGCTTCGAGGCCCTGATCCGCTGGCGCCACCCGTCGCGTGGCATGGTGTCGCCAGCGCAGTTCATTCCGGTTGCCGAAGAGATCGGCCTCATTTCGGAGATCGGCGACTGGGTGTTGAGGGAGGCCTGCCGCACGGCGGCCACCTGGTCGGGGCAGGTCTCCGTCGCGGTCAACCTGTCGCCCGCCCAGTTCAAGAAGGCCGGGCTTGTCGACACCGTTAGGAGCACGCTGCGGCAGACCGGCCTCGCCGCGTCGCGTCTCGAACTCGAAATTACCGAGAACGTCCTGCTCAACGAGAGCGATACGACGCTCGCCACCCTGCACGACCTCCGATCCCTCGGCATCCGCATCGCCATGGACGATTTCGGCACCGGCTATTCCTCGCTGAGCTACCTGCGCAGCTTTCCATTCGACAAGATCAAGATCGACCAGTCTTTCGTGCGCGAACTCTCGACCCGGCCGGACTGCATCAAGATCGTCGGCTCCATCGCGGCGCTCGGCGCGAGTCTCGGCATGGTCACCACCGCCGAAGGTGTGGAGACGATCGAGCAATTCGAGCAGTTGCGCTCGATCGGCTGCGACCAAGTACAGGGCTATCTGTTCGATCGGCCGCAGCCGGCCGACAAGCTGCGCTTTTCGGTCCGCGATCGCCTGAGGCGCGCCGCCGCGGCCTGAGACCGGGCGACGCAGCACTGTCCGAACATGACAATCGTGTTAAATCGGATCGTCCGAATCGCGCCGCGTTCCGCACCATAGGGTCCTATCCCTGCCCAAGACCGTCGCCGAACCCGCCCGCCAGATCGATGTGATCCACGAGACCGAGGTACTCGTCGTCGGCTCCGGCCCCGGCGGCCTCGCGGCGGCGCTCGCCGCCGCCCGGGCGGGCGTGTCCGTCGCGCTCGTCGAACGTTTCGGCTGTTTCGGCGGCAACATCACCGCAGTCGGTGTCGAGGGCTTCGCCTGGTACCGGCATGAAGCGACGGTCGAGGCGGGCGGCATCGGCCGCGAGTTCGAGGAGCGCGCCAAGGCGATGGGCGCCGCTGTGCCGGAAAGCCAGTCGCTGAGCTACGAGCTCGATTCGGAAGGTTTCAAGCTCGTCGCCGACCGCCTCGTCGAGGAGGCGGACATCCATCCGATGCTGCATCGCCAGTTCGTCGCGCCGATCATGCACGGCGACCGCATCGCCGGGATCGTCACCGAATCGAAGGCCGGCCGCCAGGCGATCCTCGCCGAACGGGTGATCGACGCCACGGGCGATGCGGATGTCGCCGTCAGGGCCGGGGCACCGGTCGTCGCGACGCCGAAGGAGGCGATGCAGGCGGCCTCCGTCATGTTCCATCTCGCGGGCGTCGACAAGCGCGCCTTCATGGCGGGCATCCGCGCCGACCCGCAGACTTATGGCGATTGGTCGTCGGGGGAATGGCAGATCGAGACCTCGGGCAAGGAGGATATGCTGTTCTCGCCATTCCTCAGCAAGCCCTTCGCGCAGGCGATCCGCGACGGCGTGATTCCGGCCCATCTGTCGACGCTCGCCGGCACCTGGGGCGCGGCGCACGACACGGGCGAGCTCACCTACATGAACCTCGTCCATCTCAGCGGTTGCGACGGCACCGATCCCGACAGCCTGACCGCCTTCGAGATCGAGGGCCGCAAGCAGGCCATGTTCGCCATCGAGGCGCTGCGCCGCTACACGCCGGGCTGCGCCGGCGCGCGGCTGCGGAATTTCGGCATGACGATCGGCATCCGCGACACGCGCAAGATCGACGCCGTCTACAACCTGACCGAGACCGATGTCCGCCGCGAGGCCCGGTTCGAGGATACGATCGGCATCTATCCGGAATTCATCGACGGTTACGGCGTCCTCATCCTGCCGACGACCGGGCGCTACATGCATATTCCCTACCGGGCGCTACGGCCGAGGAACGTGAAAAGCCTCCTCGTCGCCGGGCGTGCCATCGGCGGCGACCGCATCGCGCATGCGGCGACGCGCAACATGGCCTGCTGCGCGGTGACCGGCCAGGGCGCCGGCATCGCCGCGGCGTTGTCGCTGCGGCGCGGCGAGGAGCTCGATCGCCTCGATCTCGCTGCCGTCCAGGCGGAGCTCCGGCACCAGGGCGTGCGCATCCATTGAGCGGCCATGTCGACCTGGGGGGATGAGCGCAACGCCAAGGCGCGCGTGAGGCTCGCCAAGGCGCTGCCGGCCGTCTTCCCCGTGCCGGTGCTCGTTCATGCTTACGGTCGGCCGCTGGTGCCGCCGCTGCCGCGGCTCGCCGTCGAAAGCTACTGGCGCGCCCATCCGCTCCGCGCCGATGCGCTCGCCCGCGCGCTGGCGCAACGCTCCGGCACCCCGCCGGGCTGGACTTGGCGCC
Organism: Lichenihabitans sp.; assembly: GCA_965277115.1. Lineage (GTDB taxonomy): Bacteria > Pseudomonadota > Alphaproteobacteria > Rhizobiales > Beijerinckiaceae > Lichenihabitans. Next base: position 1,265,106 of record CBDIBY010000011.1, read on the forward strand.
TCTCGGCCGAAGCGGCGGGCGGTCTCGGACGCAGCTTCCGCCTGCCACCCGCGCCCTTCCGCGAAGCCGCCTTCGCCCTCGGCGCCGGCACCTGCTGCATCTGCGGCCAGCCGGTCTTCCGCTTCGGCTGGCACCAGGATCTCTGGGGCAGCGGTCCAAGCCGCCGCGCCGCCTGGCATGCCTGCTGCGTGGCGGCCTGGAAATTCTGGATCGCGCCGAGCGACCAGGCGCGGCTCTTGCGCAAGCTCGCGGGCCGGCGTTGCCCGATCGGCGGAGGGCGTCTGCTGCGCAGCGCCGAAGTGGATCATCGGGTCCCGCTCCACCGCGTCTGGCGGGAGCACCGTGCCCTGCCCTGGCCGGACCTGCTCGGCTTCTGGGGCCGGCCAAACCTCCGGGCGATCAACCGCGACGCGCATGTCCAGAAATCCGCCGCCGAGACCAGCCAGCGCGTAAGGGCCGCCACCGCCCTGCCCTGACGTGGAGGGTCGCGCAGGCGCAAAAATCACCCGTCGGTTCGCCGAACGCAGAAACGGCTATTCGACGACGTCGATGTCATCCTGGTGCGAGAACCTCGTGCTCGCCCGGCCGTCCTGCCCCATCCGCGTTTAGGGCTTGATGTGCCGGGCCATTGGGCCGTTAATGGCAAAGGTGCCGGTTCGTCCTGTCCAAAGGCCGAGCAAGGCATGGCAACGGTGACGGCATGAGATTTGCTCGACTCTGAGATCGATGCTCAGGCGGGATCACGAACCAACCAGGGAGAGACCGCATGACGTTCTGGGCCAAAATTTGCGCCGCCGCCTTTGTTCTCGCAACCGTTTCGGCTCCGGCGGTCGCCGCGGAGACCGTAAAAGTCGGCATCGCCGCCGAGCCCTATCCGCCCTTCACCGTGCCCGACGCATCGGGCAAGTGGTCGGGCTGGGAGGTCGACTTCATGAACGCCATCTGCGCCAAGGCGCAGCTCACGTGCGAGATCACGCCGACCGCCTGGGACGGTATCATCCCGGCTCTCACGTCGCACAAGATCGACATGATCATCTCGTCGATGTCGATCAATGCCGAGCGCCAGAAGACCATCGATTTTTCCGATAAATACTACAACACGCCGGCGATCGTCGTCGCCGCCAAGGATTCGACGATCACGCCGACCGCCGAAGGACTCAAGGGCAAGATCATCGGCGTTCAAGTATCGACGACGCATGCGGCCTATGCCAAGAAATATTTCGGCAAGACGGCGCAGATCAAGGAATATGAAACCCAGGACGAGGTGAACCAAGACCTTGCGGCCGGGCGCATCGACGCCTTGCAAGCCGATTCGGTGACCGAGAAGGCCTGGCTCGACAGCGACCAGGGGAAATGCTGCGACTCCAAGGGCGACGTTGCCTTCGACAAGGAGATCCTCGGTTCAGGCGTCGGCGTCGGCCTGCGCAAGGGCGATACCGCGCTCAAGGACAAGCTCAACGCCGCCATCAAGGCCATCCGAGCCGACGGCACCTACGATAACATCTCGAAGAAATATTTCACCTTCGACATCTACGGCAGCTGAGGCAAGTCGCGGCGATCGATAGACCTTCGATGGAGCTTGGCGCCGGACGAGCGGAGGCGAGCTGAGTGATGACGGCACCGCCCTCCGCCCTCCAGATGCTGGCCTTCGCGCCGCCCGGCTGGGGCAGCGCGCTCGCCGCGGGCTTCCTGACCTCGCTCGAAGTCGCGGTCGGCGGCTACGGCATCGGGCTTCTCATCGGCATGGCGGGAGCCGTCGGCAAGCTCTACGGCGGCCCGCTGATCAAGGACATCCTGGCCGGCTATACGACGCTCGTGCGGGCGGTGCCCGAGCTCGTCCTGATCGTGCTGCTCTATTACGCCGGCACCGACCTGCTCAACCGCCTGTTCACGGCGCTCGGCTTCGGCAGCATCGACATCAGCGGGCTCGCCGCCGGCATCCTGGTGATCGGCGTCGTACAGGGCGCCTATACGACCGAGGTGCTGCGCGGCGCCATCCTGGCCATAGCGCCCGGGCAGATCGAAGCGGCGCGCTGCTACGGCATGCCGCCGGGCAAACTGCTGCGGCGCATCATCATCCCGGCCATGCTGCCGCATGCGATTCCCGGCCTGTCCAACCTGTGGCTCATCGCCACCAAGGATACGGCACTCCTCGCCGTCGTCGGCTTCGCCGAACTGACGCTCGTCACCCGCCAGGCGGCGGGAACGACCAAGGCCTATTTCCTCTTCTTCAGCGTCGCCGGCGCCATGTATCTCGGCCTGACCCTCCTCTCCAGCGCCGCGCTCCACCTCGTCGACCGGCGGGTGCGCCGCTGGATGCCGAGGTTCCGATGACGGAAAACGCCGCCGAGATCATCGGCCTGTCCGAGCAAGGCTTCTCGCTCCGGCCCTCGCCTTGGTCGGCGCTCTTCGTTCCGCATCGGATCGTGCTGAGCGCGCTCGGCGGCGCCGCCGTCCTTGCCGCCGCCCTCCTCGGACGCTGGGATTGGCTGCCGAACTACATTCCCCAGATCGTCGCGGGCGTCTGGGAGACCCTTCTGCTCCTCGTCTCGTCGAGCGTGCTCGGCTTCGCCATCGCGATCCCCGTCGGGCTGGTGCAGGTCACCGGTCCGTGGCCGCTGGCAGTTCCCGCCCGCTGGTTCTGCATCATCATTCGCGGCACGCCGCTGCTGCTGCAGCTCTGGCTGCTTTATTACGGACTCGGCTCGCTGTTCCCGAGCATCCACGGGCTACGCGACAGCTTTCTCTGGCCCTATCTGCGCCAGGCCTGGCCCTATGCGGTGCTCTCGCTGACGCTCTCCTTCGCCGGCTACGAGGGCGAGGTGATGCGCGGCGCTTTCGCCGGGGTTCCGCGCGGCGAACTCGAGGCGGCGCGCGCGGTCGGGATGAGCTCGTTGACGCTGCTGCGCCGCGTCTGGCTGCCGCTCGCCATCCTGCGCTCGCTGCCGACGCTGCTCGGCGAGACGGTGCTGCAGCTGAAATCGACGCCGCTCGTGGCGACGATCACCGTGATCGACGTCTATGCGGTCTTCGCCCACGTGCGCGAGGATACCTATATCGTCTATGAGCCGCTGCTGCTGCTCGCCGCCATCTACTGCTGCCTGACGGGCCTGCTCGTCCTCGCCTTCCGCCTGTTCGAGCGGCGGTTCGCGGCCATGCGCCGGTGATGCCGATGCTCCTCCCCGACGCCATCCGCAACGACATGCCGGAGCTTGTCGCGCTGCGCCGCGACCTCCACCGCCATCCCGAGTTGGGCCTTGAGGAGGTCCGCACGTCGGACCTCGTGGCGCGGGAACTCGGCCGCCTGGGCTACGCGGTCCATCGCGGGCTTGCGAAGACCGGAATCGTCGCGACCCTGTCGAACGGCACGGGCCGCCGGTCGATCGGGCTACGCGCCGACATGGACGCGCTGCCGATCGCGGAAGAGACCGGCCTGTCCTATGCCAGCGCTACGCCCGGCCTCATGCATGCCTGCGGCCACGACGGCCACACCGCAATGCTCCTCGGCGCCGCCAGGCGGCTGGCCGAGCGGCGCAATTTCAACGGCACCGTCCACCTGATCTTCCAGCCGGCGGAGGAGAATGTCGGCGGCGCCAGGATCATGGTCGAGGAAGGACTGTTCGACCGCTTCCCCTGCGACGCGGTCTTCGCGCTCCACAACGATCCCGGCCGGCCGCTCGGCGAATTTGCCGTCCGGGCCGGTCCGATCATGGCGGCGGTCGACGAGGCGCGGATCATCGTCCAAGGGCGCGGCGGCCACGGCGCCGAGCCGGAGCACACGCTCGATCCCATCGTCGCCGGCGCCAGCATCGTCATGGCGCTGCAGACGGTGGTCTCCCGCAACGTGCCGGCCATGGACCAGGCGGTGATCACAGTCGGCGCGTTCAACGGCGGCGCGGCGAGCAACGTCATCCCCGACCGGGTGACGCTCGTCGTCGGCATCCGCTCCTTCGATCCCGACATCCGCGACCGGCTCGAGCGGCGCATCGGCGAGATTGCGCGTGGGCAGGCCGCGAGCTATGGCCTCGACGCCGTCGTCTCCTACGCCCGCAGCTACGATGCCACCGTCAACCACGTGGCAGAGACGGCGCTGATTCGCGATCTCGCAATCCGCTACGCCGGGGCCGACAGGGTCGTCGACATGGCGCGGCCGCTGATGGGCAGCGAGGACTTCGCCTATATGCTCAAGGCCCGGCCGGGCAGCTATTTCTTCCTCGGCGGGGGCGCTCCCGAGCGGCGCAACCATGGGCTGCACCACCCGGGCTACGACTTCAACGACGACCTGCTGCCGATCGGCGCAGCCTTCTGGGTGACGCTGGTCGAGGATTATCTCAAGCCGGCCTAGAGTTTGCCAGGTCGGCTTTGAATCGCCGGATCCTCCTTGCCGCTCGTCGCCCGCTTTCGCGGCGCGCAAGTGGGGATGAGCGGAACAATGGTCTGCGCTTCATGACCAGTCTGACAGTCTACTGCGCCACGGGAAAATACCACAGGTTGCGGGCCGAGAAGCCACCGGCGGTCAGCAATTTGACCATGGTCCCATCGCCCCGCATCTCGTCGATCGCCCGCGAGACGGCGTTGTTGAGGTCGACGTCCTCCTTGCGCATCGCATAGCGCGCATAGCCGTATTCGACAGCTTGCGGCTCGTATCCGGGGGCGAATTCGATCCCCGCGTCCGGATGCTGCTTGATGAATTCGCCGACCTTCAGCCCGTCCTCCATGGCCCCGTCGATGCGGCCGGCCTGGAGATCGGCGAATTCCGCCTCGTTCGACGTGTAGAGCTTGAGCTCGGCGAGATCCTTGCGCGGCTCCAGCAATTGCTGGTTGATGCTGCCGCGCACTGTGCCGATCACATGCCCGGCGAAATCCGCCCAGGTGTGGATCGCCTTGGGGTTGCCCTTCTGCACCGCCAGCGCCGAGCCGTACCAATAGGCCGGGCTCGAAAAGGCGATCACGGCGAGCCGCTTGGGGTTCTCATGCAGGTTGTCGACGATGACGTCGGCGCGCTTGGCGAGGAGGCTCGGGATCATCGCGTCGAATTGCACGATCTGGAAGTTCACCGTCTTGATGCCGAGGCGGCGGCAGATCTCTCGGAAGATCTCGACGTCGAGACCGCCGTATTCGTTCGTCTTCGAATCCTGGGACGTATAGGGCGGGTCCGGCGAGACGATCAGGTTGACGCCGTCCTTGACGGCCTTCGTATAGGACCCGTCGCCGCCGGTGAAGCTGACGCCCGGAACGCCCATGTCATCGGCGTGGGCGGCGGCGAGGCCGCCGAGCGAAAGGCCGGCGCAGAGCGCGGTCGCCAGGATGGCTTTCAAGGGTGACATGCGTTTCTCTCCTCCTGTTTTGATCGGTCACGCGCCCATTCGGGCGCCAAGCTCGCGGCCCCGTTCGAAGACGGAGTCGAGAAAGCGCCGGGTCCGCGCCTCGCGCGGCGCGGTGAAGACAATCTCTGGCGTCCCGGACTCGACGATGGAACCCTCCGCCATGAACACGATCCGGTTGGCGACCTCGCGCGCGAAGCCCATCTCGTGCGTCACGACGATCATGGTCATGCCTTCGTCGGCCAGCCGGCGCATGACGCGCAGCACCTCGCCGACGAGTTCGGGGTCGAGCGCCGAGGTCACCTCGTCGAACAGCATGGCCTTCGGCCGCATCGCCAGCGCCCGGGCGATCGCCACGCGCTGCTGCTGGCCGCCGCTCAGCTCTTGCGGATAGGCATCGACCTTCTCCGCAAGCCCCACCTTGTCGAGCAGCGCCAGCGCCCGCCCCCGGACCTCCCGCACCGGCTCCCGCAGCACGTGGACCGGCGCCGCCATGAGGTTGTCGAGCACCGAGAGATGCGGGAACAGGTTGAAGCTCTGGAACACCATGCCGACCTTGGCGCGGATCGCCTCGATCTTGGCATCGCTGTCGATCACGAGCTTGCCGTGCTTGACGTAGCGATAGACGGGCGAGCCGTCGATCAGGATGGTGCCGCCGTCGATGCGCTCGAGGTGGTTGATGCAGCGCAGCATGGTGGATTTTCCCGACCCCGAAGGGCCGATCACGCAGACGACCTCGCCGGTCGCGACATCGAGCGTGACCTCGCGCAGGACCTTGAGATCGCCGAAGGACTTGTTGACGCCGTCGAGCCGGATCATGCCGCTTCCTCCGCCGGGAGCGGATGGCCGGGACCGCCGGTACGGATCGTCACGGTGCGGCGCCGGCCGACCTTGAGCCGCCGTTCGAGCCACCGCACCAGCAGCGCGCCCGGATAGGACAGGCCGAGATAGATGGCGCCGATGATGGTGAAGACGGTGAAATACTGGAAGTTCATCGAGGCGATGATCTGGCCCGTGAACATCAGCTCCTTGAGGGTCACGATGGAGACGAGCGAGGTGTCCTTGAACAACGAGATGAAATAATTGCCGAGCGGCGGCACGACGATGCGGATCGCCTGCGGCAGGACGATGATCCGCAGCATCGTGCGCCGCGACATGCCGAGAGCGCGCGCGGCCTCGACCTGCCCATGCGGCACGGCCTCGATCCCGGCACGATAGACTTCGGCCAGATAGGCCGAATAATTGATCGTCAGGCCGGCGACGCCGGCCGCGAAGGGGTCGAAACGCAGCCCGAACGAGGGCAGCACGAAATAGATGTAGAAGAGCTGCAGCAGCGCCGGCGTGCCCCGCACCACCTCGATATAGATCGAGGCCGGGACGCGCAGGATCGCGCTCTGCCCCAGCTTGGCGATCGCCAGCACCAGGCCGAAGACGAGGCTGAGCAGCATGACGCAGACCGTCAATTCGACGCTGATCAGCGCGCCGCGCAGCAGATCGGGCAGGTAGTCGGCCGCGTCGCGAAAATCGAACAGCCGCGAGACATTCTCAAACATCGTTCGCTCGGTCTTGGCTGCGCAGGAGAAGCGGAGCTGGTCCATCATCCTGGCACATGGGGAGACCTTGCGAGCCCTTAGTTTAACGATAAAGTTAGGCCTCGGCCGCTGCGCCTGTCAATCGCGTTTTTCGGCACGACGGGCAGCCCTTGCTCCAGCCTGATGCCTTGAAAGGCCGTTCCGGATCGCGACAACGAGGGCGTCGGAGCGAGACCGCCGGGCCCGATCCGACACACCCCGGTCCGCGCGCGAGAGCTCGTGCCCCGGAACTTGCAAAGCCCGGGCGCGTCCCCATGTCGGGGAGGCGCCGAGGTTACGCCGGTCGACGGGACCGGGATGCGCGTCACGGATGACCCATGACCAAGCCGCTCGTCGTTTCCATTCCCCATCAGCTCGGCCGCACCGAGGCGAAGCGTCGCCTGGTCACCGGCATCGTCCAGCTGAAGGAGACCTACGGCAACAGAATCGCGGTGCTCGACGACAAGTGGACGGGCGACCGGCTCGATTTTCGCGTCAGCGCCTTGGGCCAGGGCGTGACCGGCATGATCGAGGTCGCCGAGGACAAGGTCACCCTGGCGGTGGAACTGCCCTGGGTGCTGGCCGTCCTCGCCGACAAAGCCAAGGCCCTGATCGAGAAGAAAGGGCAGCTGCTGCTGGAGCATAAGTAGCTCCGCCGGCGCTGGCCCGCAGGGCAGTCGAGGAAGTTAAAGGACCCCTCGAAACTCTGCAGAACGCTTCACCCCATCGCCCTGCGGCGATTGCGGTCACGCCCGTGATCGGCCTTAATGCGCGCCTGCGCGGCGCATCGACCGCGCCGACCGGGGCGGACGCTTGGCGGAGGACATCATCCTGTCGACGGAGGGGCTGGCCAAATCCTTCCGCGGCATCGCGGCGGTGGATGGCGTCGACCTCAAAGTGCGGCGCGGCTCGATCCATGCGCTGATCGGCCCCACGGCGCCGGCAAGACGACCTGCTTCAACCTGCTGACCAAGATGGTGAGCCCGAGCCGGGGCACCATCCGCTTCAAGGACCGCGACATCACGCGTCTCAGCCCGGCCTCGGTGGCGCGGCTCGGCCTCGTGCGCTCGTTCCAGATCTCCGCCGTCTTTCCGCACTTGAGCGTGCTCGAGAACGTGCGCGTCGCGCTGCAGCGCCGTCGCGGCGGCAGCTTCGACTTCTGGCGCTCCGAGGCGCTGCTCTCGACCTACGACGGCGAAGCCTTTGGCCTGCTCGACGCCGTCGGCCTGTCGGGCTTCGCCACTTATGCGGCGGCCGAACTCCCCTACGGGCGCAAGCGGGCGCTCGAACTCGCCACGACGCTGGCGCTCGACCCCGAGCTCATGCTGCTCGACGAGCCCATGGCCGGCATGGCCTCCGAGGACATCGCGCGCATCACGGCGCTGATCCGTCGGGCTGCGCGCGACCGTACCGTGCTGATGGTCGAGCACAACCTGTCGGTCGTTGCCTCTCTGTCGGACCGCATCACGGTGCTGGCGCGCGGCAAGATCCTGGCCGAGGGACGCTACGACACCGTGTCGAAGGATCCGCGCGTCGTCGAAGCCTATATCGGGGTCGGGCATGGCTGAGGCGGAGCCCGCCATGCAACCGGCGAGGCTCGCGGTGCGCGGGCTCGAGGCGTGGTACGGCGAGTCGCACGTGCTGCACGGCGTCGATTTCGACGTTCCGGCTGGCGAGGTGGTGACGTTGCTCGGCCGCAACGGCGCCGGCCGCACGACGACGCTGCGCGCCATCATGGGCCTCATCTCCCGGCGCCGCGGGTCGGTCCGGCTCGGCGGCACGGAGATGATCGGGCTTCAGCCGCGCGCCGTGGCGCGGGCGGGGATCGGCTATTGCCCGGAGGAACGGGGTATCTTCGCCAGCCTATCGGTCGAGGAGAATCTGCTCCTGCCCCCCGTGGTACAGCCCGGTGGCCTGTCCACCGAGCGCATCTTTGCGCTGTTCCCCAACCTGCGCGAGCGGCTCGGGAGCCCCGGCACGCGGCTGTCGGGCGGCGAACAGCAGATGCTCGCCATCGCGCGCATCCTGCGCTCCGGCGCCAGGCTCCTGCTGCTCGACGAGCCGACGGAGGGCCTGGCCCCGGTGATCATCGGGCAGATCGGCCGCACCATCGGGGAATTGAAGCGCGCCGGCTTTACCGTCATTCTGGTCGAGCAGAATTTCCGCTTCGCCGCGACGGTCGCGGATCGCCACTATGTGATCGAGCAGGGCCGGGTCGTCGATTGCTTTCTCAATGCGGAGCTCGATCGCAACATCGGCAAGATCCACGACTATCTCGGGATATGACGCCGGGCGCGACACGACGCCGTACAAGGGAAGGAACGACGATGAAGAGTTTCGCACGAGTGTCGCGGGCCGTGCTCGCTTTCGCTTTGGTCGCCGCCGCGGCCGGCACGGCGCAGGCCGCTGGGATCGCGGTCAAGGTTGGCGTGCTGAACGACCGCTCGGGCATCTATTCGGATCTCAGCGGCGAGGGCTCGGTGATCGCGGCCGAGCTGGCGGTCGAGGACTTCAAGGCCATCGACAAGGACATTTCGGTCAGCCTCGTCTCCGCCGATCATCAGAACAAGCCCGACGTCGGTTCGAACATCGCCCGCCAATGGTACGACCAGAACGGCGTCGATCTCATCCTCGACGTGCCGACTTCCTCGGTGGCGCTCGCCGTGGCGCAGGTCGCGCGCGAGAAAAAGAAGATCTTCATCGATTCGAGCGCCGGCAGCTCCGACCTGACCGGCGCCCAATGCTCGCCTTACACGGTGCATTGGACGTTCGACACCTATGCGCTCGCCAAGGGCACGGCGGGCGCGCTGGTCAAGAGTGGCGGCAAGTCGTGGTTCTTCATCACTGCCGATTATGCCTTCGGCCACGCGCTGGAGCGCGACGCCACCGAGATCATCAAAGCCGCCGGCGGCACGGTCGTGGGCAGCGCCAACGTGCCCTTCCCGGCGACCGACTTCTCCTCCTTCCTGCTGCAGGCGCAGGGCTCCGGTGCCCAGGTGGTCGGCCTCGCCAATGCCGGCGGCGACACGATCAACGCCATCAAGCAGGCGCATGAATTCGGCCTCACCGACGGCGGCCAGAAGCTCGCGGGCCTCCTGATCTTCATTTCCGATATCCATTCCCTCGGCCTCGAGGTGGCGCAGGGCCTGCTGCTGACCGAGGCCTTCTATTGGGACGAGAACGACGGCACCCGCGCCTGGTCGAAGCGCTTCGCGGCGCGCATGGGCGGCAAGATGCCGACCATGGCCCAGGCCGGCGTCTATGCCAGCCTGATGGACTATCTCAAGGCGGTCGAAGCGCTGAAGAGCAAGGACGCCGACGCCGTGATGACATGGATGAAGGCCAACCCGACCGATGACCCGCTCTTCGGCAAGGGCTCGATCCGGGCCGATGGCCGGGTGCTGCACGACATGTATCTCTACCAGGTCAAGACGCCGAGCGAGTCCAAGGGTCCTTACGACTATTACAACCTTGTCGCCACGATCCCGGCCGCCGAGGCCTTCCGGCCGATGAGCGAGGGTGGCTGCCCGCTGGTGAAATAGCGGCCGCCGACGCTCCGATCTGGCCAGGGTCTGACAGGCGAGAACAACCATCGCTGTCAAGCGGGCCGGGTCGGTTGTAGACTGTTCAAGATCGGCGCGCATCTGCGGGCCAGGACCTACGGTAGCAAGATGAACCGTTCCGCACGAGCCTATCTCGTTGACCTCTCTGCCGCTCCCCGGTTTGAGACGCTTGCTCTCGTGCGGTTGCGCCGATCCGTGGTCACGGATGAAGGCGCGGACGTCCCGGTGGGGACTCTGGGGACGATCGTTGCCGTTTGGGCTGCGGGGGCGGCTTACGAGGTCGAGTTCGCCGCTCCCTACGAAGGCTCGGCGACCGTCGATGTCGAGGATTTGGAGGCTGTCCAGGATCGCGGATGAGCGTCGTCCAGCTCACGATTTCGGAAGACAAGATCAAGCGCTATCTCCTTGACCTCAGCCATCCCGTCGGTGGATCGAAGGCACGCTTCTTTATGGATCGAGGCTTCAATCCAGCGACGCCGGACGTTTTGGCCGATGCCTTGGCGAGACATGCCAGCCCCAGGTGGCCCGGGGTATCCGCTGTCACGCCCTATGGGATCAAGCATCGGATCGTCGGCCCGATGCCCTGCCCCGACGGCACCGCCCCCATCATCCTGACGGTTTGGCAGGTACAGACCGGGCGCACGTCAGCCGACTTCGTGACCGCCTATCCGAAACCGGCCGAACCAGCCCTCGGCTCGGGGAAGAAATGATGCTTCCATGCATATGATCTTCGGCGTTCCCGCCCCGGCCCTCTTCGGGCAACTGCTGCTCGGCCTCATCAACGGCGCCTTCTATGCGCTGCTGAGCCTCGGGCTCGCGGTCATCTTCGGCCTGCTCAACATCGTCAATTTCAGCCACGGCGCCTTCTACATGCTCGGCGCCTTCGTGGCCTGGATGCTGCTGAACTACGTCGGGATCGGCTACTGGTGGGCGCTGATCCTGGCGCCGCTCGCCGTTGGAATCCTAGGCATGGCGGTCGAGCGGCTACTCATCGCCCGGCTCTACCGGCTCGACCCGCTCTATGGCCTGCTGCTCACCTTCGGCCTGGCGCTGATCCTGCAGGGACTGTTCCGCAACTTCTACGGTATTTCGGGCCTGTCCTATGCGATCCCCTCCGAACTCGCGGGCGTCCGCAACCTCGGTTTCATGGTGCTGCCCAACTACCGGGCCTGGGTGGTCGTGGTCTCGTTCGCGGTGTCGCTCGCCACCTGGCTGCTGGTCGAGAAGACGCGGCTCGGCGCCATCCTGCGCGCCGCGACCGAGAATCCGAAGCTCGTCGAGGCCTTCGGCATCAACGTGCCGCTCTATCTGACGCTGACCTATGGGTTCGGCGTCGGCCTGGCGGCGCTGGCCGGCGTGCTGGCGGCGCCGATCTATTCGGTCAATCCCAACATGGGCGCCGACGTGATCATCACGGTCTTCGCCGTCGTGGTGATCGGCGGCATGGGCTCGATCCTGGGCTCGATCGTGACCGGCTTTGGCCTCGGCGTCGCCGAGGGCCTGACGCGGGTCTTCTACCCCGCCGCCTCCTCGACCGTGATCTTCGCCATCATGATCCTGGTGCTGCTGGCGCGGCCCGCCGGGCTCTTCGGGAGGACGGCATGAGCGAGGCCACGGCATGAGCGAGGCCGCGGGGCCGGCGCCCCCGGCCGCCGTGAGCGGCGCGCCACGGGCGCGGCCGGACGAGCCATCGCTGCAGCGCTGGATCTTCGGCGGCCTCGTGCTGGTGCTCGCCGTGGCGCCCTTCGTGACCTATCCGGTCTTCGTGATGAAGGTCATGTGCTTTGGGCTCTTCGCTTCGGCCTTCAACCTGTTGCTCGGCTACGGCGGCCTGCTCTCCTTCGGTCACGCGGCCTATTTCGGCTGGGGCGCCTATGTGGCGGCCTATGCGGCCAAGAGCTGGGGGTGCTCGCCGGAGCTCGCCATCCTCGCCGGCACGCTGAGCGCGGGCGCCCTCGGCGCGGTCTTCGGCGCCGTCGCCATCAGGCGCCAGGGCATCTATTTCGCCATGATCACCCTAGCGCTGGCCCAGATGGCCTATTTCGTCGCCCTCCAGGCGCCCTTCACCGGCGGCGAGGACGGCATCCAGGGGGTGCCGCGCGGCCGACTTTTCGGGCTCCTGTCGCTCGACAGCGATTACGCGCTCTACGGCGTCGTCGTGGTGATCTTCCTCGGCGGCCTCCTGGCCATCCGCCGCATCGTCCATTCTCCCTTCGGCCAGGTGCTGCGGGCGATCCGCGAGAACGAGCAGCGCGCCGTCTCGCTCGGCTACCGGGTGGGCCTCTACCGCCATGCGGTCTTCGTCATGTCGGCGACCCTCGCCGGCCTCGCCGGCTCGACCAAGGTCTTCGTGTTCCAGCTCGCCGCCCTCAGCGACGTGCACTGGACCATGTCGGGCGAGGTCGTGCTGATGACGCTGATCGGCGGCATGGGCACCGAATTCGGCCCGCTGGCGGGCGCCCTGGTGGTCGAGGCGACGGAATTCTATCTTGCCTCGATCGGCGGATGGATCCCGGTGATCGAGGGCGGGGTCTTCGTCGTCTGCGTGCTGGGATTCCGTGAGGGCATCTTAGGAACCCTGGCGAAACGGCTCCGGCGCCCGCTCTGAGATCGCCACCTTGCGGAGCGGGATGGCGCATCACCACATCATTGGCGTGGGCGATGATGCCCATCTGGCGGGCAGGATCTTGCCCGCATGGGGATAGACATGAACACCTTATCCTCTCTCGGGCGCTTAGGCGCGGCCTATCGGGGAGTCATCCTGGCCCTGGCGCTCGTGCTCGCCGTGCCGCTGAGCGATGTTTCGGCACAGGCCAGGATCGGTGGCGGCTTCAGTTTGGGATCTCGGGGAACCCGCAGCTTCACCGCGCCGCCCACGACCGCCACAGCGCCCCGCTCGGCCCAACCCTTCTCCCGCGATACCAGCCCCGGCGCGAGCCAGAACGGCTTCGGTTCGGCGGCCACGCAACCGCGCCGTTTCGGCTTCGGCAGCGGCCTTGCGGCCGGCCTTCTCGGCGCGGGCCTCTTCGGCATGCTGACCGGCGGCGGCTTTTTCGGCGGCCTCGGCAGCCTCGCCGCCCTGTTCGGCCTGCTGCTGCAGGTCGCCTTGATCGGCGGCGTCGTCATGCTGGCGCTGCGCTTCTTCCGGAACCGCCGAGGTGCGCCGGCCTTTGCGAGCGGTGGTTTCAGCGCCAATCGCACGGCCGCCAACGGTTTCGGCTTGGGAGGCACCGCGACAGCGACGGCGTCTCAACCAATCGACCTCGGCCCGCAGGATTTCAGCGCCTTCGAACGCGCGCTGATCGACGTGCAGACCGCTTATGGACGCGAGGACGTCGACACCCTGTCGCGACTGGCGACGCCCGAGATGGTCCAGCGTTTCGGCCAGGATATCGAGCAGAACCGCCGCCGCGGCGTCCGCAACGCCATGGATGACGTGCATCTGCTCCAAGGCGACCTCGCCGAGGCTTGGCGCGAGGGGCCAACCGATTATGGCACGGTCGCCATGCGGTTCGACGCGCGCGATACGATGGTCGACCGGTCGAGCGGCCGGGTCGTCGAGGGAAATCCCGGACGCCCGATCGAGGCGACTGAACTCTGGACGTTCCGGCGCGATCGCGGCGGTCCGTGGCGGCTCTCGGCGATCCAGCAAGCCGCCTGAGACGGCTCAACCCGGCGCGAGGGGCCGGAGCAAGATCCGAAGGACCTGCCGATCGGTTGACAGGCGCGACGGGAGATCCTCCGTCAGCAACAGATCGAAGCGGCCGAGGTCATGAAATTCGGCGTCGAGACCGAGCCGCGTGGCATCCTGCAGGGCGACGGCAGCCAGCACGTCGCGCGGCCTTAGGGCGAGGGAAGCGACACCCGGCGGCAAAACATCGACCGCATGGCTGAACATGCCACGCCGCGTCATCACGTTGCAGTCGCGGACGGGGCCGGGCACCAGCCGGCCCAGCGCCGCGGCCTCGCCCGGAAACGACAGGAGCGGCGCGGCCTCGTCGAGGCGATGCGTGATTCCGTCGACTTCGAGCTCCAGCGCCGAGCCCTCGATCAGCGCAAGAGTGCGGTCGATCCCCGCGAAGGCGGAGAACGGGCCGTCGACCGCGACATCGGCCATGCTGATCCGCCAGCCGAAGTCCTCGAACCCCGCGCCGGCCGGAAAGACCGCCGCCTCGGCCGTAGTGCCACCGCCGTTCTTCCACGGGGTGCGGACGAGGTCGCGCGCGCGGATGATGCGGGGCGTCATCGATCAATGACCTCCAGGAAGAACCCCTCATCCGGCTTTCGCGGCGCGGATGAGGGGTTCCGCGCTGACGAGTGGCTGGATACACCGCAAAGCGCTCAGCCCAGGGCCGCGCCGGCGGGCTCGTCGGCATAGGTGAGCCAGATGGCATTGGGGCCGAGGCCCGCCACGAAGGCCACATGGGCGGCGCGGTCGGCCTCGGTCAAGACCGCGGGGAGCGGGGACGGCCGCTGGCGGGCTTCGGCCTTGCCGCCGCGCCGCATCGTTAGCACCTGCGCGCCGAGCCTCAGCGAGGTCTGCCGGCCGCCGAGCAGTTCCGCATAGACCTCGGCCAGGATCTCGGCATCGATCAGCGCGCCATGCTTGACGCGCTTCGAATTGTCGATCCGGTAGCGTTGGCAGAGCGCGTCGAGCGAATTCGCCTGCCCCGGATGCCTGCGCCGCGCCAGCGCCAGCGTGTCGACCACGACATCCATGCCGATCGTCGCCCGCGTAGCAAGCTTCAGCTCGTGGTTGATGAAGCGCATGTCGAATTCGGCATTATGGATGACGAGCTTGGCGCCCTCCACGAAACTCAGAAAGCCCTCGACCACCTCTCCGAAAAGCCTGTGTCCGACAAGGAACTCGGCCGAGAGCCCATGCACCTTGAAGGCACCCTCCGGCATGTCGCGCTGCGGGTTGATATAGGTATGGTAGTGCCGCCCGGTGGGAATGAGGTTCATGAGCTCGATTCCGGCGATCTCGACCAGCCGGTCGCCCGTCAGCGGGTCGAGCCCCGTGGTTTCCGTATCGAGCACGATCTCGCGCATCAGGGCTCCGCCGTTTCGTCCCGCCGCAGGACCGCGATCACATCCGCGACCTGCCGCCGTGCCGCCGCGAAGCCGCGAGACGTGTCGATCACGAACCGCGCTCGGCGGCGCTTCTCGGCATCCGGCACCTGCTTCGCCTTTATCGCGGAAAACTTCGCCTCGGTCATGCCGGGGCGGGCGAGCACGCGAGCCTTTTGCACCGATTCGGGCGCCGAGACGACGACGACCGCATCGACCTCGGCTTCACCGCCGGTCTCGTAGAGCAGCGGAATGTCGAGCACCGCCAGTGGAGCGCCGCCGGCCCGCGCCTCGGCCAGGAATGTTTCGCGCGCGGCGCGCACGAACGGGTGGACAATCGCCTCGAGTCGCTGCAGGGAGGCCGCGTCGGCGAGCACCTGCGCCGAAAGCCGTGTCCGGTCGACGACACCGTCCACGACGACCTCCGGAAAGGCCCGCCCTACGGGCTCGACCGCGGCACCGCGATAGAGCGCATGCACGCAGGCATCGGCGTCGAAGACAGGCACGCCAGCCGCCGCGAACATCGCCGCCGTCGTGCTCTTGCCCATGCCGATCGAGCCGGTCAGGCCAAGGATCTTCATGGCGAGAAGCCTCCCTTTCCTTGTTGCCGAACCTCGTTTCGTTCCATGCCGCCTCTCCGGCCGCATTGCCAGCGCCGTGGCCATGGCCATGCTACCGGAAAGTCGGCATAGGACGCTGGCCGATTGACGGTCCGTCGCGCTAGACCGGGCGGCCCTGCTGCAACGAGGACAACATGAACGGTGCCGATCGTCTCTGCGAAACGTTGCTCGCCAACGACATCGGCGTCTGCTTCGCCAATCCCGGCACGTCGGAGATGCATTTCGTCGCGGCGCTCGACCGCAACCCCGAGATGCGCTGCATCCTCGGCCTTTTCGAGGGCGTGGTGACGGGCGCCGCCGACGGCTACGGCCGGATGAAAGACCAGCCGGCCGCCACCCTGCTCCACACCGGACCGGGCCTCGCCAACGGACTGGCCAACCTGCACAACGCGCGACGCGCGCATGCGCCCATCGTCAATATCGTCGGCGACCATGCGAGCTACCACCTGCCCTACGACGCGCCGCTGACGAGCGACATCGACGCGCTGGCCGCGCCCATGTCGAACTGGGTGCATCGGGTCAGCGACCCCGACGATGTCGGGCCCGCCGCCGAGGCCGCCTGCCGCGCCGCCCGCGCCATGCCGGGCATCGCGACGCTGATCCTGCCGGGCGACGCCGCCTGGGGCGAGGCCAAACCTGCCAAGGTCTTGCGCGCCGCCAGACCGGCGCCGGTGGCGGTGGCTGAGACGACCATCCGCGAGGTCGCGGCGGCTTTGCGGACGGCGGGCTCGCGCGCCGCCCTCATCCTCGCGGGACCCGCGGCACGCTCGGCCCCGCTCGGCACGGCGGCCAGGATCGCCGAGGCGACCGGCGCCCGGATGCTCGGCGAGATGTTCATCGCCCGGGCCGAACGCGGCCGTGGCAGGCCGCCGCTCGAGCGCATCGTCTATCCGGTCGACCAGGCGGTCGAGCAGTTGTGCGATTTCGATCTCCTGGTGCTCGTCGGTGCGAGCCCACCCGTCGCTTTTTTCGCCTATCCGGGCAAACCGAGCGCGCTCACTCGCGCGGATGCCCGGCTGATGACCCTCGCCCTGCCCGGCGAGGACGCCGCGGCGGCGCTCGCTGCCCTGGCCGAGGAGCTCGGCGCCCCCCGGCGGCTGTCGCGACGGCCCGAGGCGCCCCCTCCCCCGGACGGCCGCGTCGACGGACCATTGACCGACGAGACCTTGGCGGTGCTGCTGGCGCAGGGACTGCCCGAGAATGCCATCGTGGTCGACGAATGTATCACCTCGGTGCGGTCGTTCTACGGGATGACCGCTGGCGCCCCGCCGCACGATTTCGTGATGGCCTGCACGGGCGGCGCCATCGGCGCCGGGCCGCCGGTCGCGACGGGCGCCGCCGTGGCCTGCCCGGACCGCAAAGTCCTTTCTCTGCAGGCCGACGGCAGCGGCATGTACACGCTCCAGGCGCTGTGGACGCAGGCACGCGAAAGGCTCGACGTGGTGACGGTGATCTTCGCCAACCGCGTCTACGCGGTGCTGCAGACCGAGATGCGGGCGGTCGGCGTCAACCGCTTCGGCCGCAACGCCGAGCGCATGCTGAGCCTCGGCGATCCGGCCCTCGACTGGGTGGCGCTCGCGGCCGGCATGGGGGTGGAGGCCAAGCGTGTCGAGGATGCCAAGGGCTTCCGTTCGGTGCTCGATCATGCTTTGTCCCGGCCCGGACCCTTCCTGATCGAAGCGGTCATCTCCTAGCGAGGATCATCCATGCCCCTATCCATGTCCGAGCTGAGCCAGCCGGCCTTCAACCGCGGCCTCAAGGCGCTCTCCGCCATCCTGAGCAAGGCCGAAGACCACGCGGCGCAGCGCAAGATCGACCCCGCCGTGCTGATCGGCGCGCGGCTTTTCCCCGACATGTTCGCCTTCACCCGGCAGTGCCAGCTCGCCTGCGATGCCGCCGCGCGCGCCACTGCCCGGCTCGCCGGTGTCGAGCCGGCCTCGTTTCCGGATACCGAGACCAGCTTTGCCGAGCTGCACGAGCGGATCGAGCGGGCGCTGGCCTATGTGAACGGCTTCGAGGCGTCACGGATCGACGGGTCGGAGACGCGCACCGTCACCCTGCCGATGCGCGACGCGCCGCTCACCTTCACGGGCCAGGAATTTCTCCTCGGCTTCGTGCTGCCGAACTTCTATTTCCACCTTGCCACCGCCTACGACATCCTGCGCCACAACGGCGTCGAGATCGGCAAGCGGGATTTCCTCGGCGCGGCGTGATCGGATCTCACGGCCGCCGCATCAGGAACTTGTTTTCTTCGAGCACCTTGAAATAATCGGCCGGGCCGCCGCCACGCACGATGGGCTCGGCGGCGGCGGTGATGTAGAGGCCGTCCTTTAGCACCGCCTTGTCGATATGGACGGCGATGACCTCGCCGAACACCATCCAGCTGTCGGTCGGGCGTCCGTCGGCGCCGGCGAGCCGCAGCATCTGGCTGAGCCTGCACTCGAAGGACACCGGGCTCTCGCCGACGCGCGGACAGGCGATATGCCGCGAGGGCGCGGGCGTCAGGCCGGCGAGCTCGAATTCGTCGATCTCGGGCGCCACGGCCGCCGAGGAAATGTTCATCCGCTCGGCGAGGGGCAGCGTTGCGAGGCTCCAGCCGAACTCCCCGGTCGCCTCGACGTTGCGGACGCTGTCCTTATAGCCGTTCGACGAGAAGCCGATGATCGGCGGGTGATAGTTGAAGGCATTGAAGAAGCTGTAGGGCGCAAGGTTGCGGCGCCCTTCCCGGTCCTGCGACGAAATCCACCCGATGGGCCGCGGCCCGACGATGGAATTGAACGGATCGTGCCTGAGCCCGTGGCCCTTGGCGGGTTCGTAGACGTGGAAATCTCGGCTCATGCGGCTCGGCTCGCGTGGGGTCGCCGCCCATTGTAGGGCGAAACCAGTGCGTGGCGCTCGCCCCGACATGGAAAAGGCGCGAACCCTTGCGGATTAGGCGCCTGCGCTCATCGAAAAAAGTCGCGACTACTGACGGTAGTGCTGGATGCGCGTGGTCCTGAGCCCGGCCAGGCCATGCTGATCGATCGACATCTGCCAGCTCAGGAATTCGTCGACGGTCAGAGTGTAGCGGCTGCACGCCTCCTCGAGCGACAGGAGGCCGCCCCGTACGGCCGCCACGACCTCGGCCTTGCGGCGGATGACCCATCGTTTCGTCGTGGGCGGTGGAAGATCGGCGATCGTCAGGGGACTTCCATCTGGTCCGATGACATATTTGACTCTGGGCCGGTGCATCTCAACCATCGTTTCAACTCGCGTACGAAACTCTGCGACGTGAAGCGCATCCTAAGCCTTCCCGCTTAAAAACTGGCTAAGTCAACCTGCTGCATTTTCATGGAAAATGCCCCCAAAAGGCACAGAAAGCCGGTTCTGCACGGTGGAATCGAGCCGCGGAAAGCTTCTGTTAACCAAACTACAGCGAAATCGACGACGGCCCCGCCGGCCAAAGCTCAAAATTCGAGTTAACATAACCTGACGGCGAGGATTTGGGTGAGGGGCGGTCAATGCAGTCAGGCAGGCGGAGAAGACGTAATGGCGCGTGTCGAAGCGACAGCGGCCCTTGAACTCGGCCTCGCCTTCGATTTGATCCGTGTAGCGGCGGCGGACAGGCGGGGATCGCCGGGGAAGCGGCGATCACCGATCGACCTCGTGCGCCACTGCCACTCTGCGCTGCGCGATGCACGCGATGGCGTCGACCGTCATGAAGGCGCCGTTAAGGCCGTCAGGGTGATCGGGTGAAGCGTTCCGTCGTGTCTCGACCCCTCATCCGGCTTTCGCGTTTCGCGAATTCACCTTCCGCCGCTTCGCAGCCAGGTTTACGCTGGCTGCGCGGCTGGATGAGGGGTCCTGTTGCTTCACCCGATTGCCCTGTTCAGGCCGTCGACAGCCGTTGCGTGGACTTCGCAATCGGCTATAGCTTGCCCGCGCCGATACCGGCATCGATCGGGCGCGACGGCGTGGGCCGGTAGCTCAACGGTTAGAGCCGGCCGCTCATAACGGTCTGGTTGGGGGTTCGAGTCCCTCCCGGCCCACCACGCGCTCACTGGCGAACCTGTAGTGGCGCAGACGGCGCAGAGAGGGCGGGGTCGCCGGTGGCTTGGGCTGGATGGCGTCGCCGGAGACCCGCTGAGCGACGCGTTCCGGCTCAGGATATCAGGGCGCTTCTCCGCCTGTACAGAATGCGCTTTCCGCAGCATAAGTTGTGCATCGCTTCTAGAGACGGGTTCGTGCGCCCGGGAGACCGGGTTCGCGGACGCAGGAGCCCCGGCCTCTCGTCTCGAATTGCCGCAATCAGCGCTGGACTTTGCGGCCAAACGCACCGCAACGGGCCGAGCGTCATCCCGCCGTGACCCTCCCACCCTGCCGGCCCGCCGGGCTCACGGGTTTATGTCAGTGGTGGCCGATGCTGGCCTCGGCGTGGTAGGACCTTTTCCATGCAACTCACGAACTACACTCGCGCTGCTTCACGCTGCCGCGTGTCACCCGGATGGCCTTCTGGCTCGCCCGGACGGGGCTATCGGGGCTCCCCCCGCGCCGGATAACGGCGCCTGACGGAACTTAGCGCCACGGAGAGGGCCGGCGAGCGTTTATCAGCACGATGAGGATTGCGGCCTCGTGACCAGCCTCATATGAGCTGAGGAGGGCCGATTTCGCCGGCATCGCTCCGGACCGGGTTTGACCCTATGCAGACTCTGGTGATGTCTGCTCTGAGGCACTTGGGATTTGTCTACGCGCCGTTGAGACAGGCGATACTATGCATCATTTCATTGCCCCCTTGATTGACATGATGAATGTCAACGATCTCGGCATACCCTGGCCTCGCCGTGAGAACGAGCAAAGGTGGCGATTTGTCGGAGCTTTGAGCTTGAAAACCTGCAAAGCGATTTTTGCCCGATATAGTGTGGCGAAGGAGAGAGGTTAACAACGCCTAAGCCAGCAGACCCTCCTTCTGATACTTGGACCACATAACGCCCGCAGCCATAGGGGTCATGCCGCAATGCGTGGCGGCGTTGTCGGCGCAGCCGAGTCGGATTAGGTGTCGGGCGGACAGCAGGAGACCGCCAGCAAAGGTGTCAGCCTGCCATTCCGCATCCCGATACACAGGATGGCTGTCGTCACGGACGCGCGCCATCGCGACCTGACGATGGAGGAGATAGTGACCGAGCTCATGGCAGGCCGTGAAACGGTCGCGCCCGACATCGTTCCACGCACCTTCGTATACGTCCTCGCGAAGCTTGATGGAGTTGGAACCGGCGACGACCAACCCTTCTTCGACGCCCATTTCCGCAGGGCTGCAAACATCGAGATGGAAGCCGTCCTCAAGCGCCGGCAACCGAAACTCGAGCACGTCCATGATGGGAAAACAGATATCGTCCTCGCCAACGAAGACGGAGCGAACCTGCTCGGCAAAATCCCACAGCGCTCGTGTCGAGGCAGCCGCGACCAGCAAGCCTCTGTGCCGGCGTTTGAACGGAACGTCGCCGGCGATCGACTTGAAGACCTGCTTCTTGATCTCCTCCAGAAACTCCGGCGGCAGATCGTGCAGCTTGCGCGCGAACGCCGCAACGAGCTCGCGCTGGCCACCCTGCAGGCCCTCGATATCGACGACGTTCTTGCTACGGTCGGCCGCCCGCTGAAGCTCCGACGCCTCGGCCGGCGTAAGGCTCATCGCCGCGACAACTGACTCCACGTAGCCATCCGGTATGGGCTTCTTGCCAGTCTCCACAGCCGAAATGAAGGACGAGCTGAGATCGAGCGTCTCGGCCAGGTCGAGAAGCCGTAACCCTTTGTCCAGTCGTAATTTTCGAGTGGCGATGCCAAACGGTGTGATCATGCGACTCCTGCCTCCCCTCTTGTAAGATAATCTGAGGCTGAACACAAATCAACCTATTAGGTGAATTTTTGAACCGATGAGGTTGCGTCGCAACCGATCTGGCCCCATGTCAAAGCAGCGCGCACCGCTGCCCGATGACGGTCGTGCCCAATGGAGATGAGCACGATCATGGCCTATCGTTTCGACAAACCGCCCGGCTTCGACCGGGACCCGTTCCTTCACCCGCTGGACGCGATTCTCGCGGACATCGCCATCGCGGTGCAGTTGCCGCCGGGGCTGCATGCGAAAGCCTGCGACC
Source organism: Lichenihabitans sp. (assembly GCA_965277115.1). Classification (GTDB taxonomy): domain Bacteria; phylum Pseudomonadota; class Alphaproteobacteria; order Rhizobiales; family Beijerinckiaceae; genus Lichenihabitans. The sequence continues at coordinate 1,287,382 of CBDIBY010000011.1, forward strand.
GCTACGAGGCGGTGCGAACCTTCGCCGAGCGCGCGGGAAGCCCGCTACATGGACGCATCCTGCGGTTTTACCCGCAGGGGTCGATGGCGATTGACGCCACGATTTCCATCCGCGGCACGGACGACGAATATGACCTCGACGTCGTCGCCGCGCTGGCCCTGGAACCGGATGCGGCGCCGGATGAAGTGCTGGACCTGTTGTACCGGTCCGTCGTCGGCTACCCGACCAGCCAAAAAGTCGAGCGCCAGACGCGGTGCGTGACGGTGCGCTACTCCGACCGCATGCATCTGGACCTTACGCCGGCCGTGCGGTTACCGCATGGAGCGGAGCGCGAGAGTCATATCTTCCACGCCCATGCCGACGATCCGCCACGTCTGCATTTCCATGTGCCGATGAACGCCTTCGGGTTCGCGGAATGGTACCTGGTGCGCACCCCTGAGGAGGAGCGGTTCGCGCTCGCCTTCGACGAACGGCTGCGCAAGGCCTATGAGATGGACGTGCGCGCCGACGCCGAGATCGACGACGTCCCCGACCAGGTGGCGCTCGTCACGAAGAGCGTCACCACGGTGGCGCTGCAGCTTCTTAAGCGGTTCCGCAACGTCGCCTACGCCACAAGCGCCGGGCGCATCCCGCCGTCGGTCATGATGTCCTGCTTCGCCGGACATGCCGCGCAGCCGGGCCTCTCGCTGTCGGACATGGTGGTCCGGCAGGCGCGCTATATCGCGCGAGAGCTTCGGCAGGCCACAGCGCGGCGCGAGAAGGTTATGGTGGTCAATCCCGTCTTCCAGCGGGACTGCTTCACCGATCGGTGGCCGGAGAACCTGCCGCAGCAGGACGGGTTCGCAGCCAAGCTCACCGCCCTTGCCGATGGCCTAGAGGACATCAAGCGCCACGAGATCGACCTTGAATCCTTGCGGGATTGGCTGCTTGGGCAGTTCGGCGATTATGTCGTCTCCGGGGCGCTGCGCCGCTTCAACCAGCGGGCGGGTCGGGCGGTACAAGGCGGAGGGACAGCTTATACGCCGCACGGCGGCCTCTACGTGCCGAGCACGCCGGCGTTGGTAGGCCTGGGAGCGGCGGCAACCAGCCGGGCGGTCGCCGCGACGCCGCATACCTTCCGGGGAGAGCGGCGCTGATCCCCTCCATCGAAACGCAGATTGCGGCGATGCGCGCGTCCTGGCCGAATCTGAAGGCGAAGCGGATGGATACACGCACGGCCCGTTGGCGCGGGCCGCTTAAGCCGCTGCTGCGTACCTACGAGGTGCAGGTCTTCTACCGGGCGCCGACCATCATCGAGCTCGTTGATCCGCTGCGGCAGCAACCGCGCGTCCGCGTCCTCTCGCCGCGTCTGAGGCAGCGACGGGGCGATACCGAGGGCGACCTGCCGCATGTCTATTGGGACGATCCGGATTGTCCCGCCCTGTGCCTGTTCGATCACGAGACCGGCGAGTGGACGCCGTTTCATCTGCTCGCCGACACCACGATCCCCTGGGCCATTGACTGGCTGACCTGCTACGAAGGCTGGCGGGCGACAGGGGAATGGACGGGCGGCGGCCGCCACGCCGAGCCTTTGCTTTCTCAGGAGTCCGCCCCATGAACTACGTTCCGCCCCGCCGCTCCGACGGCACCATTCAAACGCGCCGTCCCCAGCAGCCATGGCCTGCGGACAAGCCTTTCCGCATCTTGTCGATTGACGGCGGCGGCATCTGCGGCATCCTGCCGGCTTCGGTGCTCGCCGACCTGGAGCAACGGTTCCTTGGCGGCCAATCCGTGGCTCGCCACTTCGACATGATCGCGGGCACCTCGACCGGCGGCATCATCGCCCTCGGCTTGGCACACGGGCTGACGGCCGGCGCGATCCGCGATTTCTACGTCAAACGCGGCGGCAAGATTTTCCCGCCGCCGACCCGCATCGGACGTTTCGTTCGGCTGCTGCGCCGGGGGCATCGCTACGCCTATGAGCGCAGCCCGCTCGAGAACGAGCTCATGGAGATCTTTGGCGATAGCGTGCTCGGGCAGGCCCGGACGCGCCTGTGCATTCCGTCGTTCGAGGGCCGCCACGGCGAACCCTGGATCTTTAAGACGCCCCACCATCCCCATTACCAGAAGGACCGGGTCGAGCGCATGGTGAAGGTCGCTTTGTCGACCGCCGCGGCGCCGACCTTCTTCGAGGCGCTGCCGAACAACGGCTATGTGATGGTCGACGGCGGCTTATGGGCGAACAACCCCGTCATGAACGCGCTGGTCGACACCCTGTCATGCTACGAGCTGGATCGGGCGCAGGTGGAGATCCTGAGCCTCGGCTGCGGCGAAACCGCCTTCAAGGTCGACGAGCGCATGTCTCGCGGCGGGATGCTGCAATGGCGCGGCGTGATCGCCGCAGCCATGCGCGCCCAATCGCTCAATGCCCTTGGGCAGGCCTATTTGCTGGTCGGGAAAGACCGGGTGTTGCGGGTGGACGCCCCGGAAAGCCCGAACCCGATCGCGCTCGACGATTACTTGCGCGCCCGCGAGGAACTACCGGCCATGGCCCGTTCTTTGGTCGAAGGTGCGGGCCGTGAGATCGCCCGGGCGTTCTTCGCAAATACGGTTGACCCGTTTATCCCCTGTCCCATTGCATAGGACAGCCCTCAACTGGTTGAACGAATGATGCCGCCCGGTAGGATGGGTCAACTTCGGCCCGATTGCCGGTCGCGACCTGAACGTCTGGAAAGTGGCAATCAACCAACGGCAGCAGTTGTGAAGGGTTTCGGATGCCGGCCCGAGCACGGCACTGCGACGGGGCTCCGGGGCCGGCGTTCGAAAACCTCCAGGGGAGGAAACCGCGGGGGTGGTGAGGCTCGGCCGGGACGGGCGTGGCTTATGGAGATTTGGCGCAGGCCTTCGGCCATCGATGCCGATCCGATGCCGGGCGTAATGTGGGTCGCTGAGGACCGGCCGGACGTTGGATGGGGAGATCGGGCCTGCCGAGGCACCGACCGCGCGCTCCGGGGCGGGTCGCGAGGCCTGGATTGAGGTCGGGAGCGCGAGCGGATTCGTGGCGGGTCGGCGATCCCGCGGAGACCTGATTGAAGATCGCGATCGTGTCCGGGGTGGCAGTCATGACGTGTCGATCCGGACGGCGGTCGGGCGTGTCCGCGGCATCTCGCCTCGGCGGAAGCGCTCGACGATGACGAGCCGTCCTCCGCAGCAGGGGCAGGCAGGCATCGTCGCATCGCCCGTAGATGCCGGCTCGGCATTGGACCCGGTCGGTGTTGGTATGGGGGCGAGCAGGATCCGAGCCCTTGCGATGTTGGCGGCACGGCAGCCGCTTGCGAAAAGCCCGTAGTGCCGGATCCGGTGGAACCCATCGGGCAGGACGTGCAGCAGGAAGCGGCGGATGAACTCGTCGGCTCCGAGCGTCATGGTCTTGATCCACTCGCCGCCTTTCGCGCCGTCCCGGGCGCGGTAGTCCTTCCAGCGGAACGTGACGCCGCGCTCGTCGTGCGAGACGAGCCGGCGGTTGCTGATGGCCACCCGGTGCGTGTAGCGCGACAGGTACGCCAGCACGGCGTCCGGGCCGCCGAACGGACGCTTGGCGTAGACGACCCATTCGGTGTTCCGCAGCGGCACGAGGTGAGCCGCGAAAGTTGCAGGATCGGCCAGTTCGGCCTGCTCGCCGAAGAAGGCGAGGCGACCGGCCTCGTGCAGGGCAACGAGTCTGTCGAGGAACAGCCGCCGGAACAGGCGCGAGAGGACGCGCACGGGCAGGAAGAAGCCGGGTCGGCAGGCGATCCAGCGGCTGCCATCCGGCGCGAGACCGCCGCCGGGCACGATCACGTGCACGTGCGGATGGTGCGTCATCGCCGAGCCCCAGGTGTGGAGCACGGTCGTCAGCCCGATCCTGGCGCCGAGATGCTTCGGGTCGGCCGCGATGGTGAGGAGCGTGTCGGCTGCCGTGCGGAACAACAGGTCGTAGACTGCGGCCTTGTTCTGGAACGCCACGGCCGCGACCGCCGCCGGCAGGGTGAAGACTACATGGTAGTAGGGCACGGGCAGCAGGTCGGCCTGCCGCCGTTCCATCCAGGCCCGCGCGGTTTGCCCCTGGCACTTCGGACAGTGGCGGTTGCGGCACGAGTTGTAGCTGATCGCCGTGTGGGCGCAGCCTTCGCATCGCGCGACGTGACCGCCGAGCGCCGCCGTGCGGCAGGCGCGGATCGCCGACATCACCTTGAGCTGGCCGAGGCTCAGATGACCGCGATGACGGGCCACGAAGGCGTCGCCATGCCGGTTCAGGACATCCGCAACCTCGATGAGAGGCCGCGCCACGACGGGCGCGGCATCTCAGGGCGGCGGTGGCGGCGCCAGCAGCGCGAGCGGGCTCTCGACATCGCGGATCGTTTTCAGCGCTACCCGTGTGTAGACGGCGGCCGTCTCGAGCTTGCGATGCCCGAGCAGCACCTGGATGACGCGAATATCGGTCTTGCGCTCGAGCAGATGGGTCGCGAAGCTATGCCGCAGCGTGTGCATCGAGACCCGCTTGTCGAGCTTTGCGGCCGCGGCGGCGGCGTGGCAGGCGCGATCGAGCTGACGGGTCGAGATCGGCTGGGCGGGCTGCTGTCCGGGAAAGAGCCAGCCGCGCGGCCGCTTCACCAGCCACCATCGGCGCAGCAGATCGAGCAGGTCCGGCGCCAGCATGACGTAGCGGTCCTTGCGCCCCTTGCCTTGCTCGACCCGGATCAGCATGCGGGCGCTGTCGATGTCGGTGATCTTCAGGTTCGCGATCTCGGAGATCCGCAAGCCGCAACCGTAAGCGACGCTCAGCGCGGCGCGGTACTTCAGGCTCGGCGCATGCGCGAGCAGCAGCGCGACCTCCTCCGGGCTCAGGACGACCGGCAGGCGCTCGGGTGACGGGATCCTGGCCATCCGGTCGCCAAACCTCGGTCGGCCGAGCGTGACGTGAAAGAAGAACCGGAGCGCGGTGCCGGCCATGTTCATGCGTGAGTAGCTCGCGCCCAGCGAGGCGAGGTGGAGTTGGTAGCGCCGGAGATCCTCCGGCTCGGCTCGGTCCGGCGAGCGGCCGAGGAAGGCCGTGAACTCCCGGACCTGACGAATGTAGTCGCGCTTCGTGTGCTCGCCGAACTGGCGAATGACCATGTCCTCGATCATCCGCCGACGCAGCGGCGAAACGGCTTCGGTGCTCATGAGGTGCTCCCGTCGAAAGTGAGGTGACCTCACGATCTTCGGACAGGCCCGATCGACCCTCGATCTCAGCCTCGCAGCCGACGGACGCGCCTACCGCGAGAGCGGTTTAGTCCGCTGGCGCGACCTCGCCGGAAGGTTCGCGACCACTGAGACGAAAACTTCGGGATGATTTGCGGAAGTCGACCGAGGGCCCAGATCCACGGGTCCGGCTTGCCTCAGCAGCAGAGCCGACATGATCAGGCCTTTGGGGGTTGGCCGATGCAGCAGACTGATGGAGGCGAACGCCCCGATCCATGAGCCTGCCGCAGCGAAGCAAACATAAATCCAGTTGTTAGTGTAGCTGATCACCGCAAAGGAAGAGAGCAGATACCAAACGCTACTCCAAGACGCTGCCGGCAATCGGCGACGGGCCGCAACCGCTGAAGTGAACATGACGTAGCAAGCGTCAGTGAGAGCGGTCGCAACGACCACGCCGGCGGCCACAAGAGGGTCGATTGCTGGAATGTGGTGCACCACTGTTCTCCCGATGTCTGGGTCATGTGACTCGGCGACGTCGATCGAGCTTGGCACAACCAAAGCGAGCATGCAGCTTCGTCGGGATCCGGCTACTGAAAAGTGAAACGATGTCGTCGGACCTCACACATACCATCATGCTGCCGCGGGACTACGAGACCCAAGCGCGGAACCTCGCGGCTGCTGCGGCTGTCCGCCCCGCCAACCTGCTCAACAGCGCTGAAGTAATGGCTCCGCTATAGCTCGACCGCTCTGAGCTGATCGAACCGGCCCTTCTTCTCCTGGAAGGCTTCAAAGCACCAGAACGAAACAAGAACGTCCCTTGACTCTGGGCGGCTGTTGTGGCAGTATAGAATACAGTTCCGGATCAGGTCACCTGATCCTGGGACACCTCCGACCCGCCGTCACCGGCGGGTTTTTTTATGCGCCGAGGACACCCCGATGACGTGCGCAGACCTCGTCAAAATTTTTCTGCCAACCGTGCCAGCCTTCGTCCTGTCCTTGACAGCCCTGCTGGCCGAGCTTCGCCACTGGCGCAGGAAATAACATCAAGTCGCCGAGCAAGATGCATTCCGTGACAGACGCGCCGGCATCGGTCATCCTGCTTCTCAGCACATCGTGCTCGGCACCGACATCGAACCGGCCTTCCCTTCACTCCGGAACGAGGACCTTCGTCATGGCCGACAATGTCTCGCAGACCCCAGACCAGCCGCTGATCGACAACGCGCCCTACGGCAGCGGGCCGAACGCCTCGGTAACAGATGCGACCGAGAATGCGGTCGTCACGCACCACGTGGCCACAATCGCCGGCAAGACGATTCCCTACACGGCCCAAGCCGGTCATCTGGTCACGGTCGACCCGGCAACGGCCTTGCCCAACGCCAAGTTCTTCTATGTGGCTTTCACGGCGGACGGCATGGATCCGACCACCCGGCCCGTGACCTTCTTCTACAACGGTGGCCCAGGCTCCTCGGCCGTGTTCCTGCTGCTCGGGTCCTTCGCGCCGCGACGGATCCGAACGAGTCTGCCCGGCTTCACGCCGCCTGCGCCCTACACGATCGAAGACAATCCCGACAGCTTGCTCGACCGCAGCGACCTTGTTTTCGTCAACCCGATCGGGACCGGCTACTCGGCCGCGATCGCGCCGCATACGAACCGGGAGTTCTGGGGCGTCGATCCCGATGCCCGCTCGATCAAGGACTTCATCAAACGCTACCTTACCGCCTTCGATCGCTGGAACTCGCCCAAGTTCCTGTTCGGCGAGTCCTATGGAACGGCCCGCAGCTGCGTGCTCGCCTGGTTTCTCCATGAGGACGGGGTCGATCTCAACGGCATCGTCCTGCAGTCATCCATTCTCGACTATTCGCAGACCGGCAACGCGGTGGGGCTCCTGCCAACCCTTGCGGCGGACGCCTGGTACCACAAGCGCGTGACCGTCACCCCGACCCCGCCCGACCTGCCGTCCTTCATGGATCAGGTCACGGCTTTTGCGAGCGGACCCTATGATCCGGGCCGCAAGGCCTTTCCCAAGGTGGATCGAGCCGTCCTCAACACGCTCAGCGAGATGCTCGGCATCTCGCCGACCGTGCTGATCTACTGGGGCCTTGATGTCTCGGCGAGCAACTCGATCGGGCTTCTGTTTCTGTCCACATTGCTGCAGGACCAGGGCCTCGCACTCGGAGCCTATGACGGGCGGGCGACGGCCATCGACACCGGCATCGCCGGCTCGATCGATCCAAACTCCGGGGGCAACGATCCCACCATGACGGCGGTCTCCGGCGTCTACACGGCCATGTGGAACAGCTACCTCAATGATGAACTCAAGTTCGTCGCGACTTCGCCCTTCACCGACCTCAACGATCAAACATTCAGGTTCTGGGACTTCTCGCACGTCGACCCCACGGGCGCTCAGAAGGGCAAGGACGTGAACGGCAATGTCGTCCTCTACACCGCAGGCGATCTTGCCGCCGTGATGGCGCTCAACCCCGACCTGAAGGTGTTCTCGGCCAACGGCTACTTCGACTCCGTGACGCCGTTCTACCAGACCGCGCTGACGCTCGCCGCCATGCCGCTCGAGAACGCGCGAGTTCGGGCGAACATCACAGTTCGCAAATACCCGTCCGGCCACATGGTCTATCTCGACGGGCCCTCGCGGACGGCATTCAAGGCCGATCTGTCGTTGTTCTACACCAGCGCCACGCGTCCGTTCGTCGCCCGCGCTCGGCTGGCGCGATCGATCCAGCTCTGCCACTGCTACATCAAGTTCCCGACCGGTACGAGTGTTCTCAAACCGCTCGCGGCACCGACCCAGACCTGGCGGGTGCCGGACCTGTGCCGGGCCTACGATTGGCCAAGCAATCTCGCCGGCGGCGGCACGATTGCGATTATCGAACTCGGCGGCGGCTGGGTCCGGGCCGACATGGAACGCTTCTTCCAATCGATCGACCAGCCCGTACCGACCATCGTCGACGTCTCGGTGAATGGCAACCGCAACAGCCCGAGCCATGACGGTCCTTCGAACGATCCCGATGCAGAGGTCGCGCTCGACCTTCAGATCGCCGCAGGCGCGTACTATGTCGCGACCGGGAAGCCTGCCACGATCCGCGTATATTGGGCCGGCAATGAACCCAGTGCGATTGCGAGCGGCATCCGGGCGGCAGCCGCCGACGGTTGTGACACTTGCTCGATCTCCTGGGGTGCAGACGAAGCCGTCTGGTCGCACGCCTCGACGCAACTCGGACAGGATCTCGTCCAGGCGCTCGAGGATGCCGCGACTGGAGCGGCCCGCTCCGGCATGGTGATCTTCGCCGCCTCCGGGGACAATGACGCCTCGGACGGTGGAGAGGACGCCACGAATGTCGACCTGCCATCGGCCTGCCCGCATGTGATCGGCTGCGGGGGCACGCGGAAGACGAGGAGCACAGAGGTGGTGTGGAACGACGACCCTGGCAATCCGAACGGCCATGGCACGGGCGGCGGGTTCTCGACGCTGTTCCCACAGCAATCTTGGCAGGCAAATGCGCCGCACGGACCCGGCCGCATGGTGCCAGACATCGCCGCCAACGCCGATCCCGATACCGGCTACGAGATCGTTGTGCATGGAACGGCGCAGCCGGTCGGCGGCACCAGCGCGGTCGCTCCTCTATACGCCGGTCTCTTCGCCGCCTTCGGCCGCAAGCTCGGCTTCATCACGCCGACGCTCTGGTCGAACCAGGTCTGCTTCAATGACATCACGGAAGGCGACAACGGCTTCTATCGCGCCCGGATCGGGCCAGACCCCTGCACGGGCTTGGGCTCACCGATCGCCAGCAAGCTCGCCGCGCTGGTGGGGAAGGCGCCGGCGACGTTGGCGCTTCCTGCGATCGGCCCGGAGGGCCTGGTTCCTGCAGGATGGAGCGGCGTTGTCCGGATCGCGTTTGAAAATGGCCGACCTCTCGCTGAGCCGCAACTCGAGCCTTTCCCAACAGCCACGGCCGCAGCCGAGAGGCCCAGGACGCGAGCGGCGCGGCAGAAAAGAAGGAGGGCCGGGTAGGTTTCGCACTTCGACGTTGGGCGGGCGAGTGGCGTATGGCATGCATCGGCGTCCTCTGCACCCCTTCCATCCAAGAAGCGCCTCGAACCTGACGTCCAATGATCAACCCATGCGACGTCCTTGGTGAACTTCGGCCCAATCGCTCCCGCGGGTGAACGTCCGCAATATGGCCATCAGCCAACGGCAGCTTATGGCGCGAGGCAGTGATTCGCGTCCGGGCAGGAAGGGCGCGAGCATGGTGTGCTCCGAAAGGAGAATACCATGACCACAGTTCAATCAGCCACTCGCATATCCTGGAACCAAGGCAGGATCGTCGGGCCGAAGCCGCCGCTCAAGCCAAAGCATATCTGGGCCATTCGCACCCGCCTCCAGCACGATGGCCGCATCCGCGACGTCGCCATGTTCAACACCGCGATCGACAGCAAGCTGCGCGGCTGTGACCTAGTCAAGTTGCGCGTCGCCGACATCCACCTGGGCGACAGCGTGAGGTTGCGCACGACGGTCATCCAGCAAAAGACCGGCCGGCCTGTTCCCTTCGAGCTGACCGACCCGACTCGGGAAGCACTCGCGGCGTGGGTAAAGAAGCGCGGGCTTCGCTCGGGAGACTGGCTGTTCCCGAGCCGGAGCCATGTCGGCGACCATGTCACGATGCGCCAGTACAGCCGCCTTGTCGACGACGATTGGGTCGCCCTCGCCGGCCTCGACCCGGCTGCCTACGGCACCCATAGCCTGCGCCGGACTGCGGATTTCGCGGATCGTGGGCAGTAATTTCACGCCATGGTGGGCAGCGATTTCGCGCGATCATGGGCAGTGTGAAACCTGACCGACGGTGGCTATGGGGTCAGGCGTTTCGGCTCGCGTCAAGGGATCGTTTGCCGGTCATCTTGCGCATGCTTTCTCCGGTCATGGCGAGGCGGTGGGCGTTGTGGACAAGACGATCAAGGATGGCGTCGGCCAGGGTAGGGTCGCCGATGACCTCGTGCCACTGATCGATCGGAACCTGGCTGGTGACGAGAGTGGATCCGTGCCCGTTTCGGTCCTCGAGAATTTCGAGGAGATCCAGGCGCTGGCTGTGATTGAGAACCGACAGCCCCCAATCATCGAGGATGAGCAGATCGAGGCGGGCGAGGCCCTTGAGCATGCGGGCGTGGCGGCCGTCACCGCGCGCCAGCGCCAGAGCTTCGAACAGCCGCGGCGCGCGCTGGTAGAGGACGGAGCGGCCGTCGCGACAGGCCTTGTGCCCGAGAGCGCACCCAAGCCAACTTTTCCCGATGCCGGTCGGCCCACTGATCAACAGGTTCTGATGCCGGTCGATCCAGTCGCCGGCGACGAGCCTGGCCAGCAGTGCGCGATCGAGGCCGCGGGGTGTGCGAAGGTCGATATCCTCTACACAGGCGTCCTGGCGCAGGGACGCGAACTTGAGACGCGTCGCCACGCGCTTGGTGTCGCGTTCGGCGGCCTCCCGGTCGGCCATGATGCCGACGCGCTCCTCGAAAGACAGGGCGGCCAGATCAGGCGCGGATCGCTGGTCCTGGAAGGACTTGGCCATGCCGGGCAGTCCGAGCGCGATTAGCCGTTCGTGAGTGGGATGAGTGAGCATCGGGTCTCCTGGTGGTGAACGGTTAGTGGAAATAGCTGCGGCCACGGATGTTGCCGTGGCGCAGGGGTTCGGGCTCGGGGGCTGGATCGAGGAAGGCGCGATCGAGGCCGGTCTTGAGGATTGAGCGGATCGACCCGACGGATCTGGCTTTGATCAGTTCGCCACGCTGGCAGGCCGCCTCCAGGCGGGCCTGGCCGTAGATCTTTTCCAGGGACAGGATCCCCAGGCAGGTGCGGAAGCCCTGCTCCGGGTGGGGGCGGTCGATCATAATCGCCTGGATCAGCGCGGCGGTGGCCGGACCGATCTTCTCGGCAAAGGCTGTGATCCGCGCCGGCGTCCAGGACGCATGGCGCTTGTGGGCGCTCGGCATATGATCGGCGATGGTGATGTGGCTGCGCCGTCCCGGAGACTTGGCGTGGCTGGCGACTCTCTCGCCCTTGTGGAAGGCCTCGATGGTCCGCTCGGTGACGCGCACATCGACGAGCTGGCGAATCAGCCGATAGGGAATCGAGTACCAGCAGCCCTCGACTTCGACGTGATAATCGGGTGCGACCCGGCAGCGCTTCCAGGTGGCGAAGGCGTAGGGCTCTGCCGGCAAGGGCTTCAGCGCCGGCGCATCCACGGCCGCGAACAGCTCGGCGCGGCTGGCGCCATAGCCGCGCATCATGCGGGCGTTGAGGTCGGCCGTCAGGGCGGCGACTGCCACGTTGAGTTCGGCCAGGCTGAAGAATTGCGTGTTGCGCAACCGCGCCAGCACCCAGCGCTCGACCAGCAGCACCGATTGCTCCACCTTGGCCTTGTCGCGGGGTTTGTAGGGCCGGGCCGGACACACGATGGTCCCGTAATGGCGGGCCATCTCCTGGTAGGAGCGGTTGATCCCCGGATCGTAGCGGTCCGGGTTGGTGACGGCCGCCTTCAGGTTGTCGCAGACGATCATCGCCGTCACGCCGCCCAGGAAGGCGAACAGGCCGACATGGCAACCGATCCAATCGGCCAGCCCCTCACTGGCACGAGCTTCGGCGTAGATGTAGCTCGATGCGCCGAGCGCGGCGACGAACAGCTTCATCGGCTGCACCACCCCGGTCACAGGATTGATCACGTCGATCGTGTCGCCCGCAAAGTCCACGAACACCTTCTCGCCGGCGGCATGGCTCTGGCGCATCGTCGGCGAGGCCCGACCCTTCCAGGCCTCGAAGTGCACGCAAAACCAGGTGTAGCCATAGCCATCCGGGTGTTCGGCCCGGTACTCCTGCCAAAGCAGCATCCGGGTGACACCCTTACGACGCAGCTCCTGGTCGACCTTGGCCCAGTCCGGTTCGTGCCGGCCCACCGCCATGACATCGGACGCCGTGGGAAACAGTAGCCTCTCCAGCCCCGTGTCGGTCATCTCTTCGTCCAGCGGCCACCTGACACCGGCCGCTTGCGCCCGACGCAAATAGTCGCCCACGGCCCCCTTGCTCAGCCCCAGCGAGGTCGCGATCACACGGCTGCTCAGGCCGTTCTCATGCTTTAGACGCAGCAGGTCGCGTATTCGGCGCATCGACAATCTCTCGGTCGGCATCAGGTCCCCTCGTCATCAAAGACGAGGGTCTGAGTACCCGGTCAGACTGTCGGTCGAGGCTTCGTCACCCCGCTAAAGCGGGTGCCCGTGATGCTCTGAAATCACTGCCCATGATCCCGTGAAATCCGCGCCCACGATGGTCTGAAATACGCACGCCGGACCAAGGTGGCGCTGGTCTACAAGCGCACCGGCAACTTGCGCGCCTGCCAGCTCCTGCTCGGCCACACAAAGCTGGAGAGCACCGTCCGTTACCTCGGCATTGAGGTCGACGATGCCCTCGTTCTATCCGAGCAAACCGATCTCTGACGGAAGCAGCGGCGGCCCAGCGCCGCCGCGATCGGCCGGGTTGGATGGAATGCGGTCCTTGAGCAAGCGTGAGAAGCGGACGCTCTGCCCCACTTTCGTCCGCCGAGTGCAGGGTGGCGGCGCAGTACGGCGCAGCCGCGCTTCTTACCAGCTCAGGCGCCCTTCTTGGCCCTGCGATGGGCATGAACGTTGATCTTCGGCAGGAAAATCGTAAGCAAGCCGACCGCCGGCAGATAGGAGCAGAGCTTATAGACGCTTTCGATCCCGATCGTGTCAGTGAGGCCGCCGAGTAAGGCAGCCGCAATGCCGCCGATCGCAAAATTGAGACCGTAGAACAGGCCGCCAATCAAGCCGATCCGCTTCGGGACCAGTTCCATCGCGTAGATCATGATCGAAGCGAAAGCGCTCGCCATAATCAGATTGATGATGACCGTGAGGATACCCGTCCAGAGTAGGTCTACATACGGCAGCAGCAGCGTGAACGGCAGCGGACCGACGATGGAAATCCAGATAATGCGATAGCGGCCGATTCTATCTCCTAAGATGCCGCCGATAAGCACGCCGACGGCCGAGGAGATAAAGAAACCGAAGAGCATGACCTGCGAGGTCGAGATCGAGACGCCGAACCGACCCATTAGGTAGAAGGTGTAGAACGATCGGAAGCTTTCGAGATAGGAGAGCTTCGAAGCCATCAGCACGGTGAGGATCAGCAAACCGAACAGGACGGTGCCGCGCGAAAGAAGCATGTGCGTGCCCTCCGCGTCAACCTGCAAGGCGACGGCATTGAACCGCGTGCGGATCGCATGCTGCTGCCGGGCAATCCAGGTCAGGAGCAACATGGCCAGGATCGCCAGGGCTGTGAACATGGCGAGGCTGCCCTGCCCGTGGGGCACGATGATGAACGCGGCGAGAAGCGGGCCAAGCGCACCGCCGATCTGTCCTCCCACTTGGAAGATGCCCTGCGCCAGTCCCTGCCGACCGCCGGAAGCATAGCGCGCGGATCGCGTGGCTTCGGGGTGGAAGATGGACGAGCCGATGCCGACCAGCGCAACTGAAACCAGGATGACAGGATAGCTTGACGCGAAAGCAAGGTTGATCAGGCCGATCAACGAGAAGATCATGCCTGCGGCCGCCGAGTAGGGCAGCGGATGGCGGTCCGTGTAGAGGCCTATGGCAGGCTGGAACAACGCGCCCGCGATCTGGAAGGTGAGCGTGATAATCCCGATCTTCGCAAAATCCAGAGCGAAGGCGTCTTTGAGGATTGGATAGACAGCCGGAATCAGCGATTGAATCGCGTCGTTCAGCAGGTGCGAAAGGCCCAAAGCAAGCAGGACAGCCATGTAGACGCTCGGACGCGCGACGGGCGTGGGGATAGTCTCAACGTCAGCTTCAACCGGAAGAACGCTCATCTTTTTGTGTCCCGATACCGATTGCGACTAGAGTAGTTCAGGTAGATGGCAGATCCGCGCGCGAAGAAAGCGCCAAGGGGTGTGTTCACTGTCTATCAATCCGCGGCCGCGCATAGCAAACCTTTCGAGCAGATCATACAAACGGAAACCGGCACGCGAACGCGCTGGGTTCCCGTTTGACCGACGTCACCAACGTCCGGCTTGGGTCGACATCAGCCGGAAGAACGGACGCGTGACGAATGCGGGGAGAACATCGTGCGGTTCTCGGGCCTGTGTCTCGTCGCCGGGAGCAATCAGGCCGCCCCGGCAAGCCACTCCCGCAGCTTCGACCACCGCCGACTGGATCCGCTGTTTCTCACTGCCATGGCGATCGCCTTTCGCTGGCCGACCAGCACGACAAGCTTCTTGCCCCGCGTCACGCCGGTGTAGAGCAGGTTGCGCGCGAGCATCGTGTAGTGCTGCGTCATGATCGGGATGACGACCGCCGGGTACTCCGAGCCCTGGCTCTTGTGGATCGTCGTGGCGTAGGCCAGCACAAGTTCGTCCAGCTCGCCGAACGGGTAGTTCACCTCGCGGCCGTCGAAGGTTGCGAGGAGGTCGCCGGCCTCCATATCGATCCGGGCCACGATCCCGAGATCGCCGTTGTAGACCTCGCGGTCGTAGTTGTTCTCGACCTGCATGACCTTGTCGCCGGGCGCGAACGTCCAGCCGAACCGCTCGACCCGCGTCTCGCCCGGCGGGTTCAACGCCTTCTGCAGCTCGATATTGAGCGATCGTGCCCCCACCCCGCCGCGGTTCATCGGACACAGCACCTGGACGTCGCGGATCGGGTCGAGCCCGAACGCCCGGGGGATGCGGTCCCGCACGACGGCAAGCACCTTGGCGACGGCCTGCTCGGGATCGGCGGCATCGACCAGGTGGAAGTCCGATCCCGCGCCTGCCGGCGCGGCCTCGGGCATCTGGCCGTGGTTGATGCGGTGCGCGTTGACGATCACCCGGCTGGTCGATGCCTGCCGGAACACCTCCGTGAGCCGCACGACCGGCACGGCGCCCGAGGCGATCACGTCGGCGAGAACCTGGCCGGGGCCGACCGAAGGCAGCTGGTCGACGTCGCCGACGAGCAGCAGCGCCGCGCCGTCCGGCAGCGCCCGCAGCAGGGCTCGCATCAGCGGCACGTCCACCATGCTGGTCTCGTCCACGATCAGCAGCTCGCAGCCGAGCGGGTTTTCCTCCGTCCGCTTGAAGCCGCCGTTCTTCGGGTCGGTCTCGAGCAGGCGGTGGATGGTCTTGGCCTCCGCCCCGGTGCTCTCAGTCAGGCGCTTGGCGGCCCGACCCGTAGGCGCGCACAGGGCCACCTTAACGGACTTGGCCACGAGCGCCTTCAGGATGGAGTTGACCAGCGTGGTCTTGCCCACGCCCGGACCGCCGGTGATGATCAGAACCTTGCTGGCGAGGGCGAGCCGGAGCGCCTCGCATTGGCTCCCGGCGAGGCAGATGCCGGCCCGCGCCTCGAGCCAGGGGATCGCCTTGGCGGCGTTGATCTCCGGCCAGGGCGGACGCCCGGCAGCGAGGGTGCGCAACTGCTCGGCGATGGCCTGCTCGGCCCGGTACAGGCCGGCGAGGAAGATGCAGCGCCGGTCCTTGAGCGTGTCGGCCACCACCGTGCCGTCCTGGAGTTCCAGCTCCAGCGCCGTGACGATCCGGTCGGGTGGCACCTCGATGAGCGCCGCCGTGAGCTTGATTAGCTCGTCCTCGGGCAGGCCGCAGTGGCCCTGGTCCATGGCCTCGGCGAGCCCGTAGGAAACGCCCGCGCGGATGCGGATCATGGCGTCCTTGTCAATGCCGACCTTCATCGCGATCTGGTCGGCGGTGCGGAAGCCGATGCCGCGGATGTCGCGCGCGAGCCGGTACGGGTTGTCGCTGATGACCTGCACCGCATCGGCGCCGTAGGTCTTGTAGATCCGTACCGCCCGCGAGGTGCCGACCCCGTTCGCGTGCAGGAACAGCATGATCTCGCGGACCACCTTCTGCTCGGCCCAGCCGGCGACGATGCGCGCCGCGCGCTTGGGGCCGATGCCGCCCACCTCGCGCAGCCGATCGGGCTCCTGCTCGATGACGTCGAACACCTGCTCGCCGAAGCTCATGGTCAGTCGCTTGGCATAGGCCGGGCCGATGCCGCGGATCATGCCGGAGCCGAGGTACTTCTCGATGCCTTCCAGCGTCGTGGGCGGGCTGGCCTTCAGGAACGAGGCCCGGAACTGCAAACCGTGCTCGCGGTCGTTGGTCCAGGCGCCGGCGACCTGGACGAACTCGCCGGCCGCGATCAGGGCGGCGTGGCCTACCACCGTCACGAGGTCACGCTGGCCGCGTGCCTTGACGCGTAGCACGCAGAAGCCGTTGTCGGAGTTGTGGAAGGTGACCCGCTCGACGAGCCCGGCGAGGTTGTCCGTGCCGGACTGGCGATCCTGGGCGGCGAGAACCGTCATTTGCCCAGTGTCGCACGGGCGGCGAAAGGCGCAAATGACATGTTTGATGATCGGACGACAGCACGGGTACCGGGCTCTTGGAAGCCGCCATGCAATGGCTCTTCATGACCGATCCGCATGCTTCTATCCTGAAGCCAAGGTCACACGGAGGCATGCATGGCGCGGCGCACGGCGCTGACGAGCGAGAACCTGATCGCGCTCGGTGCGGAGAAGCTGGCGACGATCGTCCTGGACGAAGCGGGTCGCAATGCGCCGTTCAAGAAGCTGGTCGCGGCGGCGCTCGCGGGTGCGCAGGGGCCCAAGGCCGTTGCGGCCGTCGTGGACCGTCGCCTTGCAGGGCTTGAGCGAGCTCGCGGCTTCGTCGAGTGGGAAAAGAGGAAGACCTTCGCGGCCGACATCCGGGGAACGCTGACCACCATCACGGACGAACTCGGTGCAGCCGACCCCAGCTTGGCGGCGGATCGCCTGGTCCGCTTCCTGACCTGCTCCGAGCACGTCTTCGAACGCATCGACGACTCCTCGGGCCATATCCAGACCATCTTCCACGACGGCGCCGATGCCCTTCCGGATCTCGTCGCCAGGATGCCGGACGAGGACAGGATTGAGTTGGTCGGGCGTCTGATCCCGCTTCTCGCCGCGGACGGTTACGGCCTGATCGACACCGCGGTCCATGGCACGATCCCCCTTCTGTCGGAGGCTGGCTTGGCGGAGATCGATTCCAAGATCGCGATCGCCATCGGGGAGAGGGGGCCCTCGCAGGGCGACGCGCGCCGTGACTGGGAGCGCCTTGGCCGCCGCGACCGCCTCATCAGGGCACGGCAGGCCATCGCCGACGTGAGGGGCGATGTGGACACCTTCATCGCCTTGGGCAAAGAACGCCCGGACGGGCGGCAGGATGGCATGGCCATCGCAAGCCGCCTGCATACCGCCGGACGGCCCTCAGAGGCGCTCGACTGGGTCCGCCGACCGCCCAGCCGCGGCATTCGGGCCATAAGCGCGGCGGCCCTCGCCGACCATGCCGCAGGAACCGATTTCTTGGATCGCGAGCGGGTGCGGCTGGAGATCCGCATCCTAATGGCGCTCGGGCGCAAAAACGATGCGCAGGACCTGCGCTGGCGAACGTTCGAGGCCACCCTCGATGCCGATATCCTTCGCGACCATGTGGCCCACCTCGGCGACTTCGAGGAGTTCGACGCGCTGGAACGCGCTTTCGGCTACGCCGCGGCGCACACCGATCAACACCGCGCGCTCGGCTTCTTCCTGGAATGGCCTCGCCCGGACCTCGTGGCGAAACTCGTCCTGGCCCGCCGCGACACGTGGGCCGGGCAGCACTACGGCTTGCTGGTGCCGGCAGCTGAAATCCTGGAGCACGATCACCCGGTTGCGGCGACGGTTCTCTACCGTGCTCTGCTGGACGACATCCTCATCCGGGCTCGTTCACCGGCTTACGGTCACGCAGCCCGCTATCTCGCCAAGCTCGGCGACCTCGACACCATGGATCTCGCTGCCGAAGGAATGACGGGTCACGAAGCCTACCGTGCCGGCCTACGCCGCTCACACGGTCGGAAGACCGGGTTCTGGACTCTTGTCGAGAGCAGCGCCGACGGCCAGCGCAGGGGCAAACACGGGCACTGAGGCGAATGTTCGGATCGATCAAAGTGGATGGAATGCAGTCATGACGTCTGCCGTCTTGTAATTGCGACTTCTGGAGGCGGAAACATGCCGAAAATCGATCTCGCCGCCGCGCCGGTGCGTAAGGGCGTCGGCTATCCGGAGCCCTTAGCGATGCTCAGCGCGAACCGCCTCCGCCAGCGGCTAGGCGATGCGGGCGGCCTAACGGCTTTCGGTGTGAACCTCACCCGTTTGCCACCCGGCGAATGGTCCAGTCAGCGTCACTGGCACTCGCACGAGGATGAGTTCGTGTTTTTGCTCCAGGACGAGCTCGTGCTGATCGAGGATGACGGCGAGACGCTTCTACTAGCCGGCGACGCTGCGGCTTTTCCGAAAGGCACTGGGAATGGGCATCACATGATCAACCGCTCGGACCGCGACGCGATTTATCTGGAGGTCGGGTCTCGACAGCTCGAGGATGTGACGACTTGCTCAGACGTGGACATAATGAGCGCGAACGCCGACGGGCGCTTCGTCCACAAGAATGGCGTGCCGTACTTGTAGCTGCTGTCACCCTCCTTGGGTCGGCTCCGGCCAGGCCGGTCGCAGATCGTGAATGTCCGCAAGGTGGCGGCCCGCCAACGGCAGCTCATGGCGCGAGACAGTGATTCGCCCGAGCGCGAACGGCACGCGCGTGGTGGGATCCGAAAGGTCGTCTTCGCCGCGTTCTGGCCATGGTCGCGGCGAAGACTCCACCGACATTGGCCGGTGGCTTTCGGGCTCGCGGGTCGCCGGGACCTGATGACGGGACGATCGATGGTTATCGGCGACGATGAGGATGACCTCGGCCCCTACGCCTCCCCGCCATGCTTCTTGCATGAGATCGACGAAGCTTATCTCGGCTTTCCCCGTCCTTCGGTCCCGCAGTCCGCCGAGCGGCGCTCCTGCCGAAGGCTGCTCCCCGAACGGCCACTCCCTCCCTACGCTTACCTTCCAGGCCGGTTCCCTCACCCGGTCCGTGACCCACGGGGGCACAGCTACCAGCCGGCCTTGGGGTCCCAATCGATGGGAGCAACGGACCCGAATGCCTTCATGTGGGGCATGGACCTGTTCAACCACGGATACTACTGGGAGGCTCACGAAGCGTGGGAGGCACTGTGGCGAACAGCCGGAAGGGAAACTGCGGAACGCAACCTCCTGCAAGGTCTCATTCTCCTGGCGGCCATGGGAGTGAAACTGCGGGAGTGCAAGCTTGAGGCCGCACGCCGGCATGGCAAGCGCGCGGCATCCTTCCTCGGCCAAGTCGCCGGCGCTCCGGTCGGCAATCTCGTCAAACTGCTTGGCCTATCCCCCGCCTGCCTCGCCGCCCGCGCCGAGAACGCAGTCTCACAGGTCGGGAGAGCAGTTGATCCGTCGATCGCTTTTACCTTCGAGCTTGGTCGCTCGCGGTCGACCTGAGTGCACGGTTCGCCCCGAACCTCCGCCCCGCCTCGGGTTGCGAGATGATAGGCCGGCCAACAGCGGACGTGCTGACCTTCTGCTACGGGTCGGCAAGCGGCGGTTCGGCAGCGGCGTTCCAACGTCCGGAACTTGGCAGTGAGCCAAGGGCAGCTCCTGTGAAGGGTTTCGGATGCCGGCCCGAGCACGGCACTGCGACGGGGCTCCGGGGCCGGCGTTCGAAAACCTCCAGGGGAGGAAACCGCGGGGGTGGTGAGGCTCGGCCGGGACGGGCGTGGCTTATGGAGATTTGGCGCAGGCCTTCGGCCATCGATGCCGATCCGATGCCGGGCGTAATGTGGGTCGCTGAGGACCGGCCGGACGTTGGATGGGGAGATCGGGCCTGCCGAGGCACCGACCGCGCGCTCCGGGGCGGGTCGCGAGGCCTGGATTGAGGTCGGGAGCGCGAGCGGATTCGTGGCGGGTCGGCGATCCCGCGGAGACCTGATTGAAGATCGCGATCGTGTCCGGGGTGGCAGTCATGACGTGTCGATCCGGACGGCGGTCGGGCGTGTCCGCGGCATCTCGCCTCGGCGGAAGCGCTCGACGATGACGAGCCGTCCTCCGCAGCAGGGGCAGGCAGGCATCGTCGCATCGCCCGTAGATGCCGGCTCGGCATTGGACCCGGTCGGTGTTGGTATGGGGGCGAGCAGGATCCGAGCCCTTGCGATGTTGGCAGCACGGCAGCCGCTTGCGAAAAGCCCGTAGTGCCGGATCCGGTGGAACCCATCGGGCAGGACGTGCAGCAGGAAGCGGCGGATGAACTCGTCGGCTCGGCCGCGATGGTGAGGAGCGTGTCGGCTGCCGTGCGGAACAACAGGTCGTAGACTGCGGCCTTGTTCTGGAACGCCACGGCCGCGACCGCCGCCGGCAGGGTGAAGACTACATGGTAGTAGGGCACGGGCAGCAGGTCGGCCTGCCGCCGTTCCATCCAGGCCCGCGCGGTTTGCCCCTGGCACTTCGGACAGTGGCGGTTGCGGCACGAGTTGTAGCTGATCGCCGTGTGGGCGCAGCCTTCGCATCGCGCGACGTGACCGCCGAGCGCCGCCGTGCGGCAGGCGCGGATCGCCGACATCACCTTGAGCTGGCCGAGGCTCAGATGACCGCGATGACGGGCCACGAAGGCGTCGCCATGCCGGTTCAGGACATCCGCAACCTCGATGAGAGGCCGCGCCACGACGGGCGCGGCATCTCAGGGCGGCGGTGGCGGCGCCAGCAGCGCGAGCGGGCTCTCGACATCGCGGATCGTTTTCAGCGCTACCCGTGTGTAGACGGCGGCCGTCTCGAGCTTGCGATGCCCGAGCAGCACCTGGATGACGCGAATATCGGTCTTGCGCTCGAGCAGATGGGTCGCGAAGCTATGCCGCAGCGTGTGCATCGAGACCCGCTTGTCGAGCTTTGCGGCCGCGGCGGCGGCGTGGCAGGCGCGATCGAGCTGACGGGTCGAGATCGGCTGGGCGGGCTGCTGTCCGGGAAAGAGCCAGCCGCGCGGCCGCTTCACCAGCCACCATCGGCGCAGCAGATCGAGCAGGTCCGGCGCCAGCATGACGTAGCGGTCCTTGCGCCCCTTGCCTTGCTCGACCCGGATCAGCATGCGGGCGCTGTCGATGTCGGTGATCTTCAGGTTCGCGATCTCGGAGATCCGCAAGCCGCAACCGTAAGCGACGCTCAGCGCGGCGCGGTACTTCAGGCTCGGCGCATGCGCGAGCAGCAGCGCGACCTCCTCCGGGCTCAGGACGACCGGCAGGCGCTCGGGTGACGGGATCCTGGCCATCCGGTCGCCAAACCTCGGTCGGCCGAGCGTGACGTGAAAGAAGAACCGGAGCGCGGTGCCGGCCATGTTCATGCGTGAGTAGCTCGCGCCCAGCGAGGCGAGGTGGAGTTGGTAGCGCCGGAGATCCTCCGGCTCGGCTCGGTCCGGCGAGCGGCCGAGGAAGGCCGTGAACTCCCGGACCTGACGAATGTAGTCGCGCTTCGTGTGCTCGCCGAACTGGCGAATGACCATGTCCTCGATCATCCGCCGACGCAGCGGCGAAACGGCTTCGGTGCTCATGAGGTGCTCCCGTCGAAAGTGAGGTGACCTCACGATCTTCGGACAGGCCCGATCGACCCTCGATCTCAGCCTCGCAGCCGACGGACGCGCCTACCGCGAGAGCGGTTTAGTCCGCTGACGCGAAGCAGCCTGTTTCAGAACTTCGACAAGTGCCCATCCGCGACCTCACGAGGAGACAGGTTCGCGTGCCGGGAGACCGGGTTCGCCGGGACAACGTCCTGAGGCCTCTCGTCGCGCTTCCCGCAATCAGCGCTGGACTTCGGGGCCGAGCGGAGCCGCAATGGGTCGGGCGCGATCTCGTGGCGACCCCTTCCTCCACCCTGCCGGCCCGTCGGGCTCGCGGGGTCATGTCGGTGACGGCCGATGACGGCCGCGACGTGACGGGACCTTTGCCATGCATCTCACCGAAACTCACCGCGCGCTGCTTCGCGCCGCCGCATGTCACCCGGACGGGCTGCTGACTCGCCCCGACAGGCTTGTCGGCGCCGCCCTGCGCCGGATGGCGGCGCGCCTGACCGAGCTCGGCGTCGCGGAGGAGGTCGCGGCCTCGCCCGAGGGGCCGCGCTGGGGCAAGGACGGGGCCGGCGCGCCGACCGGCTTGCGCATCACCGAGGCCGGACGCACGGCCATCGGCCCCCCAGAAGACCTCGATGCTGGGGGCGGCGACGATGCTGCCGCGTCGCTCTCCGCCAGCGAGGACGCCGGGCCCGCCGGGCCGAAGCCGGCTGGGGCGCCGCAGCCCGGCAGCAAGCGGGCGCTGCTGCTCGATCTCGTCGGCCGGGACGGCGGTGCGACGCTGGATCGACTGACCGCGGCGCTGGGCTGGCAGGCGCATACGGTGCGGGCGGCGCTGACCCGGTTGCGCCAGGAGGGCGTGACGATCGAGCGGGCCAGGGACGAGAGCGGTCGCAGCGCCTATCGCCGAGGCGGCGCCGATGCGTCGGGCCGGCCCGGTTCGGGCGGAGAGCCCGCATGACCAGGCGGGCCCTCGTCTCCGGTTCCCCGGTGTCGCCCGAGCCCGACCTGTCGCCCGAGCCCGACCTTTTGGCCGAGATCGAGAGCCTGCGCGATCTCGATCTCGCGGCCCTGCGCGGCCGTTGGCGCCGGCGCCTTCGCGGCACGCCACCAACCTTGCCACGGCCGCTGTTCTTGCGCCTCCTGGCCTACCGCCTGCAGGCGCAGGCCTTCGGCGACCTCGACCCCGACACGGCCCGCACCCTCGATCGCATCGCGCGTGAGGGGGCCCGCCGCCGGCGCGCCGGCGAGGCCCGGCCGAAGGCGGTGCCGCCGATCACGGCCGTGCTGCGCCAGCGCGGCCTCAAGCCCGGCACGGTGCTGATGCGCGAACATGCGGGTGCCGTGCATCATGTCATGGCGGTCGAGGGCGGCTATGCCTGGAACGGCAAGACCTTCACCAATCTGTCCGAGATCGCCCGGGCCATTACCGGCACCCGCTGGAGCGGGCCGCGCTTCTTCGGCCTGCGCGACGGCAGCAAAGCCGCAAGGGCGGGCGAGACGGCCGCCAATGTGCAGGCCACACGATGAGCGGTCTCGCCGATCGCAGCCGGGCCGTGGCTCCAAAACTCCTCCGCTGCGCCATCTACACACGCAAATCGACCGAATATGGCCTTGAGCAGGAGTTCAACTCGCTCGACAACCAGCGCGAAGCCGCCGAGGCCTATGTCAAGAGCCAGGCGCATGAGGGCTGGCGACTTCTGCCGACGACTTACGACGACGGCGGCTTCTCCGGCGGCAGCCTCGAGCGGCCGGCGTTGCGGCGCCTGCTCGCCGAGGTCGAGGCGGAGCGGATCGACGTCATCGTGGTCTACAAGGTCGACCGCCTGACGCGCTCGCTCGCCGACTTCGCCAAGCTGGTCGAGCTCTTCGACCGGCACGCCACCAGCTTCGTCTCGGTGACGCAGGCCTTCAACACGACCAACAGCATGGGCCGGCTGACGCTCAACGTGCTTCTGTCCTTCGCCCAGTTCGAACGCGAGGTCACCGGCGAGCGCATCCGCGACAAGATCGCCGCCTCGAAGCGCAAGGGCATGCGGGTCGGCGGCCCGGTGCCGCTCGGCTACGAGGTGCGCGACAAGAAGCTCGTCCCCTGCCCCGCCGAGGCCGAGCAGGTGCGGTTCATCTTCCGCCGCTACCTGGATCTCGGATCCCTGACGGCGCTGATGGCCGACCTCGACGCGCGCGGCATGGTGACCAAGGCCAGCCCGCGCCGCGACGGCTCGGTGCGGGGCGGGCTGCGCTTCGGCAAGGGCGGCCTCGCCGCGCTGCTGCGCAACCGCTGCTACATCGGCGAGGTGGTGCACAAGGGCCGGCACTATCCGGGCGAGCATGCGCCGATCGTCGACGCCGGACTGTTCGACGCCGTCCAGGCGGCGCTTCGGGCGGGCGCCCGGCGCGAGGGCAGGCCGAACCGCATCGCCGGCGCCCTGCTGAAGGGTCTGATCTTCGACGACCGCGGCAACCGGATGACGCCAAGCACCGCCAACAAGAGGAGCGCCCGCTACCGCTACTACGTCTCCTGCTGCCTCGCGCAGGGCCGCAAGGGCGAAGCCGGGAGCCGGTCACGGGTGCCGGCCCTTGAGATCGAAGCCTTGGTGCTGAAGGCGCTCGGCCATGGTGGAGGCGGGTCGGCCGATGAGATCGCCGGCGGCCAAAGCGTTCTGCCCTTCCGATCGCACGCCGCGAGCCCGGCGGACGACAGCTCGGCCCGGACCCATGGGCCGGTCGCCGAGGCCGGTCCGTCGCGTCTGGATGGCCCCGCCCTCCCTTCCGACGAGACTGCCGTGCATGACCTCGCGACGCGTCTCGAGAAGGTCATCGTCGAAGCCGACCGCATCGTGATCGTGCCGCGGCCTTCGGCAGATGGAGAGGCGCCGCGACCGATCGCCGTGCCCTGGCCGGCGGCCCCCCGGCGTCGGCGGCGCGGCATCCTGCACGCGCCCGATGCCGTCGAGCTTCGGCCGATCCGCGCCGAGACCCGGGCGCGCCTCGTCCAGAACATCGCCGACGCCCGGGCCTGGCTCGCCGAGCTGGCCTCGGGCCGGGTCGCCGACACCAAGGCCATCGCGCTGCGCGAGGGGTTCAGCGACCGGCATGTGCGCACGACCCTGAACCTGGCCTTCCTGGCCCCCGACATCGTCGAGGCGGCGATCGAGGGCACCCTGCCGGACGGCCTCGGCGTCGTGCGGCTCTGCGACGTCGGGCCGGATTGGAAAGAGCAGCGGACCGCCCTCGATCCGCGCCTGCGGCTGACGCGGGGGTCCGGCTGAACGTGCCCGATGGGGCCGCCCTCCTGGCCCGGCGCCGCAGGCGGAGGTTCACAGCTCCCGGATGCGCGGCACGTTGTAGTGGCGCTGGACGGCCCAGATGAGGAATTGCGACAGGCTGTCGACCTGATCGTCGTGGCGGCCATGCGGAAACGCCATCACCTCGCGCTGGAACTCGTCGAGCCAGGGTGCCGTTTCGGGCAGAAACACCTGACCGGCTTCGATCCGGGCCGACTGCGAGTGGGCCCGCAGGATCTTGTCGCCCTCGGGATTGCGCGCGACGACATGCATCTCGCCGGCATGCCGGAGCTCCTGGATCAGCGAGATGCCGGACCCCTTGTCCTCGATGAGAACGCATTCGGGGCGATAGTCGCGATACTTTTGGACGACTCGGCGGCGAAGTTCGGGCGCCCCCAGGCGTTCGCGAAGAACGTCGAGGAGGTAGAAGGTCTCACAACGGATCAGCCACGTCGTGCAGACCGAATAATCGTTGAGCTCGCCGGGCTTGGAGGCCGTGTCCCAGCTCTGCACGATGGAATCGCAATCGTCGCGCCCGAGGTCACCCCTGAAGCGCCGGAACCAAGCCCAGTCGATCATGTTGCCGCCGAGCGGCACCGGCTGCTGCTGGTACTGGGCCGCGAATCCGGCGGCCCCGAGCGCCAGCTTCATCTCGTCGAGGACGCTCTGCGGCTCGCGTTCGGGATGAAGCAGCTCGCCGATGCGGCGGGCATGGACCTTGCCGCGGGCAATCGGGATCAACTCGTCGATCTCGGCGACGGCGGGCAGGTTGAGATGCTCCCAGCCGCCTCTTTCCAGAAGATGGCCGGCAAGATCGTCGACGTGCAGTCTTTGCATGACGAGCACGATGGCGCCTTCGGTCTTGTCGTCGAGACGCGAGAGTACCGTCTGGTCGAACCAGCGATTGGTGTCGGTACGGATGGTGTCCGACAGAGCATCGGCGGGCTTCAATGGATCGTCGATGATGATCACGTCGCCGCCCCGGCCGGTCAGCACGCCGCCGACCGAGGTCGCCAGGCGCCCGCCGTGACGGGTGGTCTGGAACTCGGCTTCGGTGTTCTTGCGCGGGCTCAGGACCGTGCCGGGAAAGGCGTCGCGGTACCAGGCCGACCCCATGATGGTCCGGCACTGGTTCGAGAAGGTGACCGCGAGAGGCTGCGCATAGCTGGCGCAGACGACACGCGCCGTCGGATCCCGGCCGAGCAGGAAGGCCGGACAGGCGACCGATGCGAGGAGCGACTTGGCGCTTCGCGGCGGCACGGTGATGAGGAGGCGTTTGGTGTTGCCCGCGATGACCTCCTCGAGCTTGTAGGCGATCGCGTCGAGGTGCCAGTTGGGCCGAAACCGGTCGCCGGGCAGCAACGTGCCGAAGCATTTGCGCGTGAAGAGGGACAGATCGCGCCGGAGCGCGATCTGTAGAAGGCGTCGATGCTCGTTCATGCTCCGTCCTCCGGATCATCGCTGGCGGAGAGCTGCTTGAGCAGGAAGGCTGCGAGAATCGCATCGTCCTCCGCGTCGGAGACGGTCGCCTGCAGCTCGGGCTCGGGCACGGCAATCTCGTATTGCGCCTATTGACCTTCCCATGCTGGCAGGGTGCAGGTCATTTCGACTGTGCGGGAGGTGGTCCGCTCCTGCAGCTTGGCGAACGCCCTGTTGCGGGCTTCGAAGTGCAGGAGACATGGATGCTCGTTCAACCCATCGATTACGGTCTCGTTGCATGGTTCGTCCTCGCGGCCGCGTCGACCGCCTACGTCGCCTACGACCAGTTCGAGAACAATCCCGAACCCGTCGTGATGAAGTGGGGCTTCATCCTCGTCACCCTTTACACGGGCCCGCTCGGCCTCCTGCTCTACGTCCTGGCCGACAAGGAGCCGCGACCAGGCGAGCACGAAGCCTTCACCAAGCCGCTCTGGAAGCAGGGGGTCGGATCGACGATCCATTGCGTCGCCGGCGACGCGACGGGGATCATCCTGGCGGCCGCCGTCACCGCGGCGCTCGGCCTGCCGATGTGGCTCGACCTGATCATCGAATACGTCGCCGGGTTCAGCTTCGGCCTGTTCATCTTCCAATCGCTGTTCATGAAATCCATGATGGGTGGCTCCTACTGGGAGAACGTCCGGCGCAGCTTCATGCCCGAGTTCATCAGCATGAACTTCATGATGGCGGGGATGGCCCCTGTGATGAGCTTCCTGATGATGGGACGCGACATGCGCGCCATGGAGCCGACCCAGCTGCTCTTCTGGGGCGTGATGAGCCTCGGCGTGATGGCCGGCTTCGCCACCGCCTATCCGTCGAACGTCTGGATGGTCGCCAAGGCGCTCAAGCACGGCCTGATGACCGTCAGGAAAGCCGGGACGACGTCCGCCACCACGATGCCGTCGGGCCCGCACGATCACGGCGGCGCGGGGAGCCTAGGCGTCGCCGGCGTCTCCAAAGGCGGGCATCGGCATGACCGCGATCCGCACGAGGGCGGCGGGCAGCCCGGCGGTCACGCGATGCCGTCCGATGCGACCCGGCCGCAGGTCGCGGCCTTTGCGGCGGTGTCCATCCTGGCGATCGCCGTGGGGATGGCCGCGCCTTGGAACTGGCTCAACATGACGCTGTCGGCCCGCGACGTGGGCGGCCTCATCATGCCGCCCGGCATGGTCATGGACCGCGACCTGCCGGCCGATGCCATGCGCGACATGGCGGCGGTCGACCCCAATCGGGTCACCGCCCGCTACGACGTCGGCGTGCGGGGCGACCAGGACCTGCTGTTTCACTTGCAGGACGGCGTCAAGATCTTCGATCTCGAAGCGTCGCCCATCCGCTGGTCGATCCTGCCGGGCGTCGCCGTCGACGCTTATGCCTACAACGGCACGGTCCCAGGTCCTCGCATCCACATCCGGCAGGGCGACCGGGTTCGGATCCGCGTGCGCAATCGCCTGCCTGAGGCAACGACGGTCCATTGGCACGGGCTGATCGTGCCAAACCAGATGGACGGGCCGGCCGAGATCACGCAGGCGCCGATCGAGCCCGGCGGGTCGTTCACCTACGAATTCACCGCGACCCAGCACGGCACCTTCTTCTATCATCCCCATGCCAAACCCGACCGGACTCAGGCGCTCGGGCTTTACGGCGCGCTGATCATCGATCCGGCGAACGCCGCCGACGAGGTCTCGGCCGACCACGACGCCGCGATCGAGCTGCAGGAATGGCTGAAGCGCGACGGCCTGACTTTTCCGGCCATGCCGATGGACGGCATGCAGCCGAACTTCTTCACCATCAACGGCAAGGCATACCCCTCGACCGAGACCATCCACATGAAGCTCGGCGAGACGCTGAAGATCCGCTTCATCGGGACGAACAACGGCTTCATCCATCCCATGCACGTCCACGGCGGCCCCTTTCAGGTCGTCGCGCGCGACGGTGAGACCATTGCGGTCTCGGCGCGCTTTCTGGCGGACACGGTCGATGTCGGGCCGGGTCAACGCTACGACGTCGTCTGGACGGCGAGGCAGCCGGGCAAGTGGCTGATCCACTGTCACATTCCGCATCACACCGCCAACAACAACGTCGAGGAGCAGGGCGGCGGCGGACTGATGGTCGTCATCGACGTCGGGGCGTGAGGCGGTGTCCGGAACTTTGCCTGCGCGTCTCCGGCTGGTTCGGCGGAACGCCGGTCCGATGATGCCGAGGGGCAAGCTCGACGCTCTTCACCATTGCGGCAGATCGAGCTTGCGCTGCAGAACCCAGACTGGCGCCTGGCGGATGCTGCCGAGTTCGGCGGCCTCGTCGATGGCGAGCTTGATCGCGGCCGAAACGCGCCGGTCGGCTCCATCTGCAGTCGGTCATCGATCTTGATGACGCTGATCAGCGCCACGACGACGAATTCGCCTCGACGCGCTTTCTCGTGGCGCGCCGCGAACGCTGCCGCGGAAGGTGGAGTTCGTATTCGTCGAGACTGCCCTCGATCCCCAGGATCGATGCTGCCCTCGATCCCAGGAGCGAACAATAGGCTTTCGCGAGCCGCCCCGTTCATCGACGCGCAGGCGCATCGCGCGGTGGAACGCCTAGGCCGAAGGGTCCGCAAGGTTAATCCGACCTTGAGAATGGTAACTGATGATCTGAATGGGCGAGAACCTTCGTCGAGCGAGTAAGGACGTTCTAGAAATGCTGGCTTCATCCGCATACCGCGCTGCGAGGCGCGTCGCCTTCCTGGCAGCAGCCGCGGCTGCCCTTGCTGGCTGCGCGCAGGAGCTCGCCGACCCAGGAGCTTACCGCGCTTTCGCACCGATCCCGGATGAGACCCTGGCCTTAATGGATGCCAAGGGTACGACCAAAGGCGCTCCGGTGCTGATCCGCGCCTTCAAGCAGGAAGCCGAGCTCGAGGTCTGGAAGCAGAAGGCCGACGGCCGCTACGTCTACGTCAAGAGCTTCCCGATGTGCCGCTGGTCGGGCCAACTCGGCCCCAAGGTCCGCCAGGGCGACCGCCAGGTGCCGGAGGGCTTCTACGCGATCCCGCCCGGCAACATGAATCCGAATTCGGCCTACTACCTTTCGTTCAACATCGGCTATCCGAACGCGTACGACCGGGCGTGGGGCAGGACCGGCGATGCCATCATGGTGCACGGCATCTGCTCGTCGGCCGGCTGCTTCTCGATGACCGACAAGCAAATCGGGGAGATCTACGCGATCGCCCGGGAAGCCTTCGCCGGCGGCGAGCGCGCCATCCAGATGCAATCCTTTCCCTTCCGCATGACCCCCGAGAACCTCGCCAAGCATCGGCTCGATCCCAACATCGCCTTCTGGCGGGAGCTGAAGCGCGGCTCGGACTACTTCGAGGTGACAAAGCGTGAACCTTCCGTCAACGTCTGCGAGAAGCGCTACGTCTTCGCCGCGGCGAAGGGTGGCGCCCGCTTCGACCCGGTCGCGGCCTGCCCGCCACTGGACGAAGACGCTGCGATCACGGCCGCGCTGGCGCGGAAGGCGGCGCGCGACGATGCCGAGATCGCCGCCCTGGTCGGCAACGGTGTCCAGGCTGTGGCCACGATCTACCAGGACGGAGGGCAGAATCCCGTCTTCGCCAAAAGCGTCGCCGACGTGTCTCGTCCTGAGGCGCTGACGTCCGGGCCGAAGGAAGTCGCGATCGTCCCGCCTCGGCCGAAGCTTCCGGCGGCGAAGTGATCCCTGGGCGGGTTTCCTGAGCACGGCAAAGGCGACGACGATATAATTCGCCGAAGTTCGCGGGGCAGACCCGTCACCCCGCTGTCCGTCCGTCCATGCCGATCGACGTCGTTCGGACGATGACTGGTGAGCTCATGGCGACCCGCCCATAGCTCGCGGTATCGCGACGAGGAAGCGTCGAATCCGCAGCAGCGCCGCAAGCAGCCCGCGGTTGGCTTTCAGCGCCATCTTCACCCGACGCTGCCCTTCCAAAACGGCTGCTGCAGTCATGCCCTTCGTCGTCAGGGGCGCAATCCTGACGAACGTGCTTTGTGGAAGCGCTCCAAGCGCCTCCTTGTAGGCCGCCTCGCCCAAGCCGAAATCAAAGCCCTTCAACCCCCGCTGGTAGGCCTGCTTGATGAGCTCGCGGATGAGCTTCTCGCCCGGGCTGTAGACGGCGCACGGCGACGCTGGATCGAACGAGACGAACATCAGCGACATCCAACTCGCGGTCGTGATCGTCGCAGCGACCGCAAGGGTCGAACCCTGCGCCGCTTCGAGGTAGTGCAACTCGCCGTGCGCGCCGCTGCCGCTCGTCAGTCGAGTAAAGAACGGCATCACGCCGGGATCCCTGAAGCTGTTCGCGAGGCCTCTCGCATCGAGCCAGGCCGCCTTCTGTGCGTTGAAGGCGGCCAGCGTCCGGGCGACTTCATCGCTGGTTCGTGCGCGATGCAAGGTGACGCCGAGCGCCGCGAACTTGCGGTCCTTGGCCCGCAGCCGACGGCGGCGTTGGGCTGTGAAGGATCGACCCGGATCGCCTTCGAACGTCAGCACCGTCGCGGCGGCGCTATGTCGGCGCGCGCGCGCGTCGACGAGCGGGTTCGACGCTCCGTCCCAGCTGCGCGGGAGCGAGTCCAGAATGAAGAGATCGACGTCGGGGCGAAGGGGGGCGACAAGGGCGACGAGCGCATCGAACGACGCGCGCGTGAACGTCGCGCCCCGACGTAGGAGCGGCATGTTGATGTTCGTGTGCCGGCCGCCTGCGAAGGCGAGGGCGCGGACCGACGCTGTCGTTCGAAGGACCAGAGGCAGCAGGAGCGTCGTCGTTCCCGATCCGTCACGCGCCGAAATGATGAAGGGGGTTTCGCCGCGCCGGGGGGCGGCCTCGCTCAGCCAAGCTTCGTACCAGGCGAGGCTTTGGTACGGCGTCGACACCCCCGAACGTTCGAGGTCGTGCCAAACTGCGGCTACGTGCGGGTCCAGAACGTCGGCGATCGAAACGGCAACGATCGGATTGCTGCAGTTCGCGCTGGAAAGCCGCGGCGTCGGCGTATGAGTGTCGTGCAGCTTGAACCTCGTCGAGCTTGGGCGGCTCGCATGCGCTCGGCACGCGGTCCTGATCCTGGCCGAGCATTGCAAAGAACGCGTGAAGAACCGAACGGACGAGACGATCGTCGCTGCGGCAGCTTGGCAGCGAGGTTCGGCTCGGATCGTCAACATGCGCCGGTGAAGCGAAGGCGCTTTGATGGCCGGGCGGGTGGCGGGTGATCGCAAAAATCGCTAATGAGCAGCACGGCGCCGCCGACGGTCAAGAGCGCCGAGGGTTCCGCCTCGACCTCCGCTGTATTGGCCGGTAGCTGGTAGGCGCGAAAGAACCATCAGGGAGAGACCAATGCGCCATGCCTGTTTCAACGCGGCGCTGATCGCGATGTCGCTGGGCGTCTTATCGGGCTTCCCGACGCTCGCCAGGGCGGCATCCGGTGACGATACGTCCTTGAAGGCCGCCATCGCCGGTCCGCAGCGCACGCCCGCCAACGTGAAGAGGGACGTATACCGACACCCTCTTGAGACTTTGGACTTCCTGGACGTACGCCCGAACCAGACCGTCGTCGAAGTCCTTCCGGGCGGAGGCTGGTACACCGAGATATTGGCGCCACTTCTCAAGGAGAGAGGTCGACTGATCGAGGCGGCCCCCACCGGTTCAAGCAGCAACCCTCATTTCCGCCAAATGGCTGCGGCCTACGCCGCCAAGCTGGCATCCGACCCCGATGTCTATGGAAAGGTAGTCTGGACGCCGTTCGAGCCGCCGGAATACGTGCCCTTGGGTCCTCCTGGTTCTGCGGACAGGGTGGTGACCTTCCGGAACGTGCACGACTTCATCTACTTCAATATACACGGGGAGGTGGCTGACGACATCCTTCAGCGCTTTTTCCGCTCGGCGTATGAGGTCTTGAAGCCGGGAGGCAGCTTGGGCGTAAGCGATCACCGCGCTCGGAACGGTCAGCCTGTCGCCGACACCATCAAAATGGGCCGGGTTCCCGAGGACTACCTCGTCCAACAAGCGCGCATCGCCGGCTTCGAACTGTCCGGACGTTCGGAAGTGAACGCCAACCCAAGGGACGACGGAACCTTCCCGGAATGGAACCTGCCGCCGTTGCTCAAGGCGGGGGACGTGGACCGCGCCAGGTACTTGGCCATCGGAGAGGCAGACGAGATGCTGTTGCGGTTCACCAAACCCGACAAATGACGGCGCCTTTTGGGCTGAAAGGCGTGACGCCGGGACGAAGGCTTCCCCGCTCCCGGCGGAGGAGTTCGCTTCCGCTCAACGCGAACGATCACGATCCGATCACGTCCCCTGCGATCGAGGTGGGCTGCGCTCGCTGCTTTCGTTGCAAGCCGGCTCGGCAATCGGTGCGACAGACGCCGGCGCCGCTGTTCGCGCCATCGTCTGAACCTGCAGGTGCGCTGACGTCGCCGGACTTCGCTTTCCGATCGTGAGGCGACTTGAAGAGGTGCCTCGCCTTGATCCGGGATCATGGTCGAGCTGCTCGACTGCGAGCTGATCCGGTTCATCGATCGATACGACGCTGATCGGTGTCGGGGACGGCCGCCGGTCGACATACGGTGCCTGATCGTCGTGTGTGCCGCACATTCGTTCGACCAGCCGTCGTGCCCCTTGACCTTACCACGGTGGGAACGTGCACAGCTGTGTGTCGATGCGGAAGTTCCGCCCGTCGCCGGCGGAAAGCATCGGGCGATACGCAGCGGCCTGGAGCCACCAATGATCGAACCCGAATTGCTCGACTGCCTGATTGTCGGAGGCGGCCCTGCCGGCCTTACCGCGGCGATCTATCTCGCCCGCTTCCGTCGCCGCTTCGCCGTGGTCGACTCCGGCCGCAGTCGCGCTCATCTCATCCCGACGTCGCATAACCATTCCGGGTTTCCAGAAGGCATACGCGGCCCAGAGTTGCTGGATCGGATGCGAGCTCAAGCGCTGAAATACGGCGCGGAGATCATCAGCGGCACGGTCGACGGGCTTGCGACCACGGAACACGGGTTTGTGGTCAGCGCCGATGAGCGTCGCTTCGCGGCAAAGACCGTCTTGATCGCCGCAGGGGTGGTCGACGTGGAACCCGATCTGCCCGATGTTCCCGACGCGATCCGGCGCGGCCTCCTGCGGCACTGCGGGATCTGCGACGGTTACGAGGTCATCGGACATCGGGTCGGCGTGCTCGGGCGCGGCAGCAGCGGGCTGCAGGAGGCGCTGTTCCTTCGGACCTACACCGACGACGTCACGCTGCTGTCGCACGGAAGGCCGCTCGATCTCACGGTCCAGGAACTTCAGCTTGCGCAGGACGCGGGCATCGACCTCGTCGAGGAAACCGTGACCTCCGTCGGCATTTCCGGCGACAAGATCCGCTCGGTCGAGATCGGCAGTCGACACCTCCCTTTCGACACGCTCTACTCGGCGATGGGAAGCACAGCCCGATCGAGCATTCTTTCCGACCTCGGAACCAAGCTGGACGGAAAGGGGTGTGTCGTGGCCGACGAACATCAAAGAACCTCCACGGAGAACCTGTTCGCGGCAGGCGATGTCGTTCGAAGCCTCGACCAGATCAGCGTCGCGATTGGCGAAGCCGCCATCGCGTCGACGGCGATCCACAACTGTCTGCGAGGCGCGATGAAGTTTTCGCCCGGAGACCCCTCCGCGCTGTCTCTGTCGCCCAGTTATGCCAGTCGGCCGTAACGAGCGCAGCAAGACGCATCGCAACGGCCGCTGCGCATCGCCGTCGGGACGACTTCGGCGGTCAAGACCATGATCCCGCAAGCGGCCGCCGCAACCGCTTATCAATCCAAGCCGCCGTCGTCCGCATAGATCCGATCTCGGGTGCACGCCCGACATTGTCGCATCCCGCCCCCAGCTAACGTGTTTTGACCTGCGCCATGGAAACCTACCTCGTCATTTGTCCGACCCATCGCGACCGGCGCGAGCTTTCGTTGCTGGCCCGGGCGAACGCGCGGTTCCTATGGCATGATTACGCAAGCCTGGAACTTGAAGGAATGTTCGGCAACGGACCGCAGCCGGTGATCGACGATCCCCTGCTGGAGGTGGAGCGCATCGTCCACCGATTCGCCGGCGACCGGATCTCGGGCGTGATCAGCACGGACGACTATCCCGGGAGCGTCCTCTCCTGCATCGTGGCACGACGCTTCCAGCTGCCCTCCCCCGATCCTTCGGTGAACCTTCTCTGTCAGCACAAGTACCAATCACGCTTGGCACAATCGAAGCTCGTCCCCGACGCGGTGCCGGTTTTCACGTCGTTCGCAGGCGGCTCGGGTTCGGTGCTGCTCGACGAAGTCGGAAGTCCAGCGTTCCTGAAGCCGATCAAGTCGTTCTTCTCGATAGGGGCTCAAAAGGTCTTCTCGGCCGCGGAGGTGGAGCGGACGCACGACCATTGGGCGAGCTTGGGAGCTTTCCTGTCTCCATTCGAGAGCCTCTTCGAGCACTACAGCGGGATGCAGTTCGGCGGAGCGTTTCTGATCGGAGAGCGATTGTTAAGCGGCTTGCAAACCACGGTCGAGGGTTATGCTCACGGCGAAACCGTCCATATCATTGGCGTCGTCGACTCGTTCATGATTCCAGACACGATCTCGTTCGCGAGGTTTGAATACCCATCTTCGGCTCCAGATGAAATCCAGCGACGCATGGCCGCCATCGCCCGCCGGGTGATGCACGGCATGGGATATCGGGATGGGATGTTCAACATCGAATTCATGTACGATGCGGTCTCGGACCAGGTCTCCATAATTGAAATCAATCCGAGGATGGCCTCGCAGTTCGCCGACCTCTACGAGAAGGTCGACGGGACCAACAGCTACGAGATTCTTCTTGATCTTGCGAGGGGCCGGAAACCGGTGACGCGGTGGCGGCAAGGCAAGCACGCTTTCGCTGCGAGCTGCGTCCTTCGGACCCTTCGCGATATGCACGTGGTCTCGCTTCCTGCCGACTCTGAATTGGCCTTCGTCGCGGAGCTCGACCCCGACATCCGCGTCGAAATCCTGGCGAGCGCGGGTCGCCGCCTCTCGGACGAGATGCAGGACGGCCACAGCTACCGTTACGGCATCATCAATTTGGGGGGAACCGATAGAGGCGATGTATTGGAACGGCTGCAAGCGTGCCTTTCGCACCTCACGTTCGATCTCGTCGATCCGGACTGTGATCAAGACCGGCTCGAGCCGTGCGCTGGATCACTTTATGCCGTCCGTGAAATGAGCGTTGGCACAAAGGTGCTTGCGGAATATGTCCCGGACGCAACGGTAGAAAGTGACCGGTGACGACCGGTGCGACCGTTCCCAGCGGCCGTTCAACATTGAGCCGATACGTGATCAAGTCGTGACCGCGTCGCCAGCATCAAATCTAGCGCTGAGCGACCACGACCAGACGCTTGATCGCTCCTTGTTCAAAAGCCTGCAGGAAAGCTGAGTAGTTCCTGAACGAGATGCAACCGTTCGAATCACCCCTTGGGCCCAGCATGTAAGTATGTGCGAGAAAGCCGTCGCGTCCATAGACGCTGCCACGACCGACGGGGGTGAGCCGCAACGCTTGTACTCCATGGAACAGCGACTCCCGCAGCGTCAAATTGTAGACCTGCGGCGGTATCGCTCCACGATCTTTTGTAGCGATGTAGCGAGGATCGTCGAGCATGGCGCCGAGCCCTGAGTGCGCTTCCAAAACCGATCCGTCCGGCATATGAACGGAGTGGGCGGAAATGTCGTAAATCGCAGTGCCACCCTCCGAAAAGAAAGCTTGGCTCGAGGCGACGCCTCCCGAGTTGTCCAGGACGCCATCGTCCGGCGACGCGTAAGCCTGCACCTGCCCGGTCTGCTGCGGGATGCCGAAAAACCTCTCCAGGAAGTTGCGGTTGTCCGGCTGGAGCGAAAGTGGTGCCGAACGGTCGTATCTTGCAAGCTGTCGGTGTGGCGCGTGGAACAGAGCCCGGCTGGGAGGAAGGCTGACATCGTGCGGGCGAGGCATCGGCACCGGCACGTGCTGGGCGATCTCGACGCTCGTTGACATTGGAACGTTCGCCGTCAGATCCGGTGCCGCTCCTGCATCCGCCACTGCGGCTCGGTTGAGGCCCGATGAAGACATGGTTGTGGGCCGAGCGCCCGCAACTTGAGGGGCGTCATCGGCTTCGACTAAAACGGGCGGCACGGATGATGACGTGCTGTTCGTGAATGCGACCGAATTGGATGGCGTCGTCGAAGCCGGTTCGAAATTTGAATGATTTAGTATCTCTTGCCCGAAGAAGCTCGATGAATAGCCGAGGGGCTTTGGGTAGAACAACGAGCTTGGGGCGTAGGCGATAGATATTTTCATGCTGTTGGGTTGCAAGGTCGACTGTTTTGCGGCGATCGGCACGGCCATCTGCGAGAATTGCGACGAATTTTGGAACTCGGTGGCGGTCTGCGGTGCCTTAGCGACAATGAAGTAATTTGATGATTGCGCCGCCAGTAAAACGAAGCCGGCCAGCAACCCGCAACCGAGAAAGAACGCACCGAAAATCATTATCGATTTTGCTGGTGTGCCCTGAAGATTGGAACGCGTAGCCGCATCTGCGGGCTGCAAAATCGCACAGCTCATTCGCCATAATCTCCGAGGACGCCGTATGTTGGCTTTCTGGAAGCACAATGCTGGAGTAAACGATCGAGGCCGCGCGTGATCACCATCTGCATCACGAGGAACAGGAGGTGTGCATCCCGCTACCTCGAAGTTGCGGTGCTTCATCAAAGCCGATTTTGGTTAACTGCGGATAAACGCATGTCGTTTATGGAAAGGGGTCGATGACGAGGGTCGCGTCAGCTCAGGTTATTTGACGCGCCGAGCCGGTGCGGTGCGCGTCTTCCCGGCTGAGGCACTGCCAGCGACTGGTCGGCTCGGTGCGACCGCCCGCGCGCTCTCAGATGGTAGCCGACGGTCGACGAAGCGATGATCATCGATGGTTCGCCGTTAGGGTCGGGCGGAGCCTGCAACAGGCTCCGCGCGGCGAAGCTGTGTGGAACTGCAGGCGACGGATGCGACAGCCGGCCCTGAACCAAGGCCGACGACCGAAGAGATAATGAGCTCAGTCGCACGCGATCTTGAAACAGCGCAATATTCAGAGTTGCTTCAGGGTCTCACCTTCGATGTAATCTGTGCGCGGCCGTGATGGCATCGCCCAAAATAATCAGGGAGCTGAAGGACTAAAACTGAGCGCCGCGCCGCGTCTTCGGCTAGAATTCGTCTCTGGTAGGTGTCAATCTTTCTGCACGGTAAGAAGGCATTCCTACCGAGCGGAAACAGTTCGACCCGCCCAATGCTTCGTTCACCATGACCACGATGGCGACCGCGACGAGGTGCACCGTCAGATCTGTCGCGGTCGCGTCATAGGGATGAAAAAAGTTCAGGAGGGTCGCAGCGCCCGCCGCGATCGCCAACCCTCCGACGGCTGCGGTCAGGCTTGGACGGAGCGGGCAGGCGCGTCTGATCATCAGGGTCATGACCGCCGACAGCGGTATTGAGACGCCGACGATGAACATCAGGCAGACCTTAGCCTCGTCGAGCGACGCATCGTGCGTTTGCGGGATGATCCAGGTCCGCAGGCAGCCGACTCCGCTCGCGGCGACCCAGAGAATCAAACCTGGGATCGGCAGAAGGGCCCAAGAGGCCTCCCGACCCGGAACGCAGAGCTGGAACACAGCCACGGCGCCGAGAATCGCCGTCATCGACGAGCCGAGAACAGCAAGCCACATGTCGGGGGCTGCCATCAGGCGATGGGCGATGCCTGGCACGTCGGCGAAGGTCGCAAGCACCACGCCTGTTAGGACGAGGAGACCTAGCCACGCTGCGGCACGCCACACCGGAGGTCGCAGCCGCCTCACCGGTTGCAGGTCGGCACTGAGCTCCACGATGAGTCCGTCGAGGGTCCCGTCTTTCGCCATGGCGTCACTTCACCCCGCCGAACCGGCCTCGCAGCGACCTGAGCGCGCGGTGCAGGTTGACCTTCACGACGCCAGCGCTTTTGCCCGTCGCATCCGCCGCTTCGCTCAAAGACAGCTGGCGCACCGCGAGCGACTCGACAGCTTTCTGCTGACCGGGCGGTAAGGCGCCGACCGCATTCTTCAAATCGCTGCCCCGCATCCCCTCCTCCCACCTCGCCTGCGGCGTCATACCATCGTCCTGGAAAGCTTCGTAGCGCGCCTCGTCCGCGATCTCCCACCTATCCTGACGGCCCCGCCGCCGAAGCGCGTCGATTGCTCTACGCTGTGCGATGGCGCTTATCCAGGCTGTGAAGCTGCGAGCAGGGTCGTAGGTGCGAGGTGGCTCGGGAAATCTGGACAGGGTGGCTGAGTGGAGTTTCTGCCTGATAGCGGCCAGTGTGGCCGCAGATCGGGAGAGACGATGAGCAAGCGAACGCGTCGGAACCACGGGCCGGCCTTCAAGGCGAAGGTAGCCCTGGCGGCCGTGAAGGGGGAGAAAACGCTGGCCGAGTTGGCGCAGCAGTTCGATGTGCACCCGAACCAGATCACGGCGTGGAAGGCGCAGCTGGTGGATGGCGCCGCCGAGGTCTTCGGTTCGGAGCCGAAAGCTGGCCTGGGGGCGCCTGCCATCGACGTGAAGACGCTCCACGCCAAGATCGGCGAG
Organism: Lichenihabitans sp.; assembly: GCA_965277115.1. Classification (GTDB taxonomy): domain Bacteria; phylum Pseudomonadota; class Alphaproteobacteria; order Rhizobiales; family Beijerinckiaceae; genus Lichenihabitans. Next base: position 1,326,546 of record CBDIBY010000011.1, read on the forward strand.
TTGACTCTGACCAACGATTTTTTGTCCGGCGCGCTCGGCAAGGCCGGCCTTCTGAGCGCAAAGCGATGATCGATGGCGATCACGGCCTGTCGATCACCCGGCAGGCCAAGGCGCTCGGGATCAGCCGCGGCAGCGTCTACTATCGTCCCCGTCCGGTGTCGCCGGCGGATCTCGCCATCATGCGGCGGATCGACGAACTGCATCTCGAGTTCCCCTTCGCGGGAAGCCGGATGCTGCGCGACCTCCTTAACCAGGAGGGGATCGCGATCGGTCGTCGGCACGTCGCGATGCTGATGAAGCGGATGCGCATTGAGGCGCTCTACCGGAAGCCGAACACGTCGAAGCCGGCGCCGGGCCACAAGATCTATCCCTACCTGCTGCGCGGCGTGATGGTGGATCGCCCCAACCAGGCCTGGGCCATGGACATCACCTACGTGCCGATGGCACGCGGTTTCGTCTACTTGGCCGCCGTGGTCGACTGGTACTCGCGCCGGGTGCTGGCCTGGCGGCTCTCCATCACCATGGAGGCTGGTTTCTGCGTCGAGGCGCTGGAGGAGGCACTCGCCCAGCACGGCAGGCCGGATATCTTCAACACCGACAGTCAATGGATCAACGCCAGTTCCCGGGTGGTCTGACTCCAACACCGATTGACCTCTTGATAGTCTGGCGCCGCAAGGCATCCCGGTGTGGTCTGACCCACACTCCGATCGACCAGCCGTGTCTTTCCCTGGACCCGTCGACCGACCGGGAACGCCTTGCGGTGAGGCTTTGCCTCGCCGATGCCTGTGACCCGAGAAGGGCCTGACCGTCTGGTCACGTGACTGTCCTGTCCACGCATTCGGTCTTGGCGGAGCCGTTGAAGCACGGTCGACCCAGGAGACTTGGAATGGACATCGAGGAACCAGCAAAGCGACACGTCATTGGCGGTGTGGATACCCACAAGGATCTACATGTCGCGGCCGTTGTCGATGAACGCGATCGTGTTTTGGGAAGCCAAAGCTTTGCCACGACCCGCCAGGGCTACCGGCAGATGCTCACCTGGATGGGATCCTTCGGTGAGGTCCAACGAATTGGCATCGAGTCCACCGGCAGCTATGGGGCCGGCCTGCTTCGTTTCGTTCAAAAGGCCGGGATCGAGGTTCTCGAGGTTACGACGCCGGACACCCACGATCGGCGCCGACGCGGCAAGAACGATGATCTCGACGCCCAGAATGCAGCTCACGCGGCTTTTGCTGGCCAGCGGACCGTCACGCCCAAAAGCCGGGATGGAATGGTCGAATCCCTTCGCGTCTTGACGGCATGTCGAAAAACCGCGGTCGCCGCCAGGCGCGTTGCCCTACAGATGATCCAGAACACGATCGTCTGCGCGCCCGACGGATTGCGAGACATGCTGCGCAGCATGACCCGCATGCAACTCATTCGCACCCTCGCCGCCTGGCGGCCGGACCTGACCGCCTATCGCGACGTGGAGGCCGCCTACAGGATCACCTTCAAGTCGCTCGCCCGGCGCTATCTCGAGTTGCACGACGAGATCGCCGACCTCGATATCATGATCGGCGCCATCGTCGATGATCTCGCGCCCGACCTCGTCGCACGTAACTCGATCGGCCATATCGGAGCAGCGCAGCTGCTGCTCACGGCTGGCGACAATCCTGAACGCCTCCGATCCGAGGCCAGCTTCGCCGCGCTGTGCGGGACCAGTCCGGTGCCCGCCTCATCCGGCAAAACAATCCGGCATCGGCTCAACAGAGGCGGCGACCGGCATGCCAACAGCGCGTTGCACATCATTGCCATCGGCCGTTTACGAACCGATCCGAAAACCAAAACCTACGTAGCCAAACGCGTTGCTGAAGGGCACTCGAAGCTCGAAGCCATTCGGGCTCTGAAGCGCTATATCGCCCGCGAGGTCTTCAGCCTGATCACGCGGCGCCACAAGACGATCAATCAGACCCAGATCGCCGCTTGACAAACAGAAGGGCGTCCAGGGCTCGCAGTTCACCAGCCAGGAATTCACCGGCACGCTGATCGAGGCCGGGATCGCCATCAGTATGGACGGCAAGGGGGCTTGGCGGGACAACGTCTTCGTCGAGCGGCTCTGGCGCTCCATCAAGTACGAGGAGATCTACCTCCGGGCTTACGACAGTGTCGGCGAAGCTCGGGCTTCGATCGGCCGCTACCTGACCCTCTACAATAGCCGAAGACCGCATTCGAGCCTTGACCGGAAGACGCCGGACCAGGCCTATTTCGACAGGCTGCCGCAGATCGCGGCAGCCTGAACCCGGCAGAGATCCACTCAGCAAAGCGCCAAGCGCTGTTCAGACAACTGGAGCCACCTCAGTGTGCCGCGCCCGATGAACGGTCAGCAGCACCTCTTGAACGACATCATCTACGTTCTCCGGCCGGACGCCTTTACGCCTCAAGATGCCTCTGACAAGAGGCACGCATTCCCTCAGCACGCCCTCGTAGGACGCGCGGTCACCTCTCTGGGCAGCCGCCATCAAGATCGACCATGCTCGGTCGACGTCCGTCACGCTTCTCGAAACGTCGCCGGCCATGCGCCTCCGTTCGAGCCAATCCGCCGTGATCACGAACTTGTACGATCTTTCGCGCCACGATTAAACGATCCGCTTCGACTTGCGTGACGATCCAAATCGAGCCCGCTCAGGTAACCGTCGCTTGGCATCCCGACGCGATTACAAGCCTCGCAGGCATCGGCCCGGCCCGAGGCGTGGACTGCCGTCGTCGACGAAGCGCGAGAGCGACCGGCGTCGGCCGCGAAGCCCGTCCGTCGGCGCTTCGACCGTGAGCTATATGTCTGGAAGCCCCCGCACGAGGCGTTGCACGATCAGGTAGACGCCAAGGATGCCGAATGCGCCGGCCGCTACGAGTCCGGCCGTGCGCGATGTGTGCCGGCCGAGATCGGCACCGAGACGCCTGCCGAGCGCGATACCGGCGACAGTGACCAGGAAGGCTTGAACCGCGATCGCCGCAAGGGTCGCGGGCACCGGCAGACCGCTGGTTCCCATCGGAAAGCCGATGGCAAGCTCGTCCATCGAGATACCGAAACCGGCAAGCAACGCCATGTGCATCGTCACGAAGGAGATCCGGTCCGTCTCGTCCTGATCCTCGAGCGCCTCTTTCACCATGTACGTGGCCACTGCGAGCAGCACGAGACCGCCCAGAACGACTGCCGGAGACTTGAAGCTTGCCCCGACGAGGCGGCCGAGCAGCAAGCCGATCAGCGGCATGACGGATTCGAATACCGCGAACGTCAATGCCGGCCTGAGCGGGCTCATGCCACGCAGGCCCAGGAGCACGGCGACGGCAAGCGTGTCGAAGCCCAACGGAATGACGAAGGCCGCCATTTTCACGATCATCGACGCTCACCTCGCATGCGCGCCCATGCCGGATGACGGACGCCGCGCGGCGGTCGCGTCGCCAACGGCCGATTCGAGCGGAAGGCGATCCGTTGAAGGTGGCGTTCCCGATCTCTTAGCCATGAGGGTTGCCATGCCAAACCCGGGGTCGGTTCACGCGGCATAGGACGCGACAATGCCGGAGGAAACCTTCCATTGGGGAAAGCCCGTTAGACGAACGGACCTGCATGGACGGATCGATCGTGTTCCCCGCTTGGCTTCACTACGCTTCGATCGGCGCGCTGGCGCTCGGCATCGCCTGCGCCGTCCTCGTGGCGGCGGACGAAGAGCGACACCCGCAGCACATGTGGATCATGAACGTGGTCTGGCCGACCACGGCGCTCTTCGGCGGCCTGTTCGCAGTCTGGGTTTACTATCGCTACGGGAGGCTCGGCACGCAGGCGAGGATGAAGGCCGCCATGGGACGGCACGAGGACCCGCCGAGCAAGACACAGACGCCGTTCCCCATCATGGTTGTGAAAGGGACGATGCATTGCGGCAGCGGCTGCATGATCGGCGACGTGGTTGCCGAATTTCTCGCCTTCGCCTTTCCCGCAATCGCCGTCTGGCTCGGATGGCACACGGTCTTCGACGAGAAGATATATGCCGTGTGGATCCTCGACTTCGTCGTCGCCTTCCTGCTCGGCATCGCGTTCCAGTATTTCACCATCGCGCCGATGCGGAACCTGTCGCCGGCCGAGGGCCTCGTTGCGGCGCTCAAGGCCGACACGCTGTCGCTGACGGCCTGGCAGGTCGGCATGTACGGCTTCATGGCCTTCGCTCAGTTCTATCTCCTCGGTGATCTTCTGGGACGCAGGGCTGAGGTCGACTCGCCCGAATTTTGGTTTGTCATGCAGGTTGCCATACTGGCGGGGTTTACGACCAGCTACCCCGTGAACTGGTGGCTTGTGAGCACCGGGATCAAGGAGAAGATGTGATTTGTCGACGCAGGCTGCGAACGACATCGCCTATCCCGCGGTTTAGCGCCGGAAGGCGCGAATTCCCGCCACCGTCATCAGAGTGGAAGCAGCATGGCTAGCCTACGGTACGATCGAACCACGATTGCGTTGCATTGGACGACGGCGGCACTGGTCGTCGTTCTCTGGATCATCGGTCAAACGGCCGACTGGCTTCCCGACGGACCCCTCCACTCGGCCTATTGGTCCACCCATGTGGTTCTAGGTTTTGCCTTGGCGGCGGTTCTCGTCTGGAGGGCCGCCTGGCGCACCGGGGCCGGGCGCGGCTTGCCGGCAGCCGATCGCGGTGCACTGCACGTTCTGGCCAAGTCGACCCACTACCTGCTCTATCTGCTGCTCGCCACGGTCGTGCTGCTCGGCATCATCAATGCCTTCGTGCGCGGCTATTCGATCTTCGGTCTTTTCCATCTGCCGCAAATCGGCGCGAGCGTGTGGCGACATTCCGTGACCGATTGGCATGGTCTTGCGGCCAACGCCTTGCTTGCGCTGGCCGGGTTCCACGCCGCCGCAGCCCTGGTGCATCAGTACGGGTGGGGCGACGGCCTGCTGGGCCGCATGGTGCTGGGCGAGCCTTCTGCGGAGGCCGTATCCGACATCGACCCAGCCTGAACGCGAACTCGCCTTTGGCGGTCGCGGACCTGCGGCTCAAAACGTCTCGTATCGCACCGTCGTCATCATCCCAGCGGCCATGTGATAGAGATTGTGGCAATGGAACGCCCAACGACCCGGGTTGTCGGCGTCGAAGGCCACGGTGACGCTCGTGTCGGGAGGCACCAAGACCGTATCCCGGACCGCCCCCTCGAAACGCTGTCCGCCGACCGCCACCACCTGGAAGACATGACCGTGCAGATGCATCGGATGGGACATCATGGTCCGATTGGTCATGACCAGCTCGACGCGCTGTCCCTTCGACACCATCAAGGGTTCGTCCTCGCCGTAGGTCCGCCCGTTCAGGCTCCACACGTAATCTCCCATGGAGCCGGTCAGGTCGACCTGGTGGGTCCGGTCCGCCGACCGCGACCGAAGCGGTTCGGCGGCGCGCAGGGCCCTCTCCAGCTTGAAGTTCAACGGCGCGACGACGCGGCCCGCCTTGTCCGTCAACTTGCGAATCCGGGCGTTCGCGGTCGCCAGCACGATCCCGGTCCGCGTCCGCTGCCCCTCGAGGGTCGCGAAGACCGGCACGACCGCGTCGTCGGCGCCGAGCTGCAAGGCGAGGTCGATGCGCTGCGCCATCGCAACCGGGAAGGCGGACCCTGTCAGCGGGTGCACCGGGTGTCCGTCGACCGCGACCAGGGAGGCCTTACGCGGTCCGAGGTCGACGAGGAAGTTGCTCGACGCCGAGGCGTTGATGACCCGCAGCAGGATGCGGCCGCCCGGCTCGACCCGCACGATCTGCGGATCCGCCAACGTTCGGTCGTTGGCCAGGAACGCGTCGTACGCCACGTCGTTGAGGTCCATGACCATGCCGGCCGCGCCGGCATCCTTCGTCCGGCCCATGCTCATGCCGGACATTGGCAGGGTCAGCCCAGGACGACGCTCGGGCGCCTTGCCCATGCTTCTCATCGACGCGGCGGCGTCGAGCGCCCGGCCGGTGGAGGATGCACCGGCCCGGCGAAGGCCGGCGAAGATCTCCTGCGGGTCGCGGAAGGAGAAGTCGTGCAGCAAAAGGACGACCTCCTGCCGGTCGGCCGGATCGCTCTTCGGTCTGATGATGAGCGGCCCGCTCAGCAGCGACTGCTCCTGCAATCCCTGGTGCGAGTGCATCCAGAACGTGCCCGGAAAGGCCAGCGGAAAGTCGTAGTGTGCCGAGCCGCCGGGCGGGATCGGCGGGCCCGAGATTCCCGGCACCCCGTCCTGTCGGTACGGCGGCGTCAGGCCGTGCCAATGAATGAGCGTGTCCGCTCCGATTTCGTTCTTCAAGACGACCCGAAACGGCGCGTCCACGCTCGTGTAAAGTCCCGCCGTGCCGTCGGGCTGCGTAACGCCGAGAACGCTCGCGGCGCGCCCGTTGACGTCGAGCGTGCGGCGTCCCGCGCTCAGCATCATCGGAGGTGTCTTTGCCGCCGCACCGCGATCCGGGCGCGTCGCAAAGGCCAGCATGGCCAGGGTGCCGGCAGCGCCCGTGAGCATTTGGCGGCGGTCGATCGACATCGGCATGGTCCCTCGTTGCATAACGCGGCGCGCCTCCGCCAAGACGAGATAGGGCTTCCAGCGGCGGGACGGTCAAGCCACGCTCCACGCCCTGATCGATTCGACGCTTTGGCCTTCGCCGATGGACGACCTTTCCGTCGCCGCCCTGCACCGACCCATGATAGATCGCAGGCGGCGCACGACAGTGGCGCGGCTCCGTCAATTCGCCGCCTGGTGTTCGAGCGCGAGGCCGGCGTTCGACGGTCCCGCCATCAGCCCGTCGATCCTGTCGCGTTCCCGACGGAAGTCGGCGAGCTGCGCCCCGTCGAGATCGCGGGTACGGGCGAGCTTGACCCGCATCGGATCGACGAAGCGGCCGTTGACCATCACCTCGTAGTGAAGGTGAGGTCCCGTCGCGAGCCCGGTCTGGCCGAGATAGCCGACGACCTGTCCCTGCTCGACATGCACTCCGTCCGCCATGCCGCGTGCGAAGCCTGCCATGTGGGAATAGGTGGTGACGTAGCCGTTGGCGTGCTCGATCTCGATCCGGTTGCCGTAGGCCGACTCGCGATGCGCACGCAGGACTGTGCCGGTCCCGGTCGCGAGGATCGGCGTGCCGATCGGCGCGGCCCAATCGACGCCGGTGTGCGGGCGCGCGTAGCCAAGAATTGGGTGGACCCGCATGCCGAAGGCCGACGTAAACCTCGCGTTGGGCACCGGATTGCGCATCAGGAATTTTAGGATCGACCGGCCGTTCTCGTCATAGAACTCCGCGCCGGCACCATCGGGTTGATCGAACCGGTAGAAGCGGAACGTCTCGTTGCGCACCGTGAGTGACGCGAACAGGAGCTCGGCCGGTCCGTCCGTGTCGTCGGTGTAGAAGGCATCGAAGCTGTCGCCGGCCGCGACCGAGCGCTGGAAATCGACATCGTTGGCGAAGACCCGAACCATGGCGTCGATGAGCGGTTTGGGAATGGTCTGCTTGAGGGCCGTCTCGTAGAAGCTGTCGTAAAGTCGCAGGCCCGCGACGTCTTCGTCATTTTCGGTCGCTGTCGCGGCGGCCGCAGGTGCCGGGTTGTCGATCCTGACGTAGCCGCCGTTGTCCTTCATCGCCACGGTGGTCTCAAGCCGTTCGTCGGCATAGACCGATATCCGCGCGATCTGCGGCGGGCGGCCGCCCTCGGTCTTGGCGAAGAGGAGCTTGAGCCGGCGTCCGTCGCCGACCGGCGCCGCGCCGCGCTTGGCACCGAAGGCGGCCACGATGGCCGTGGCGCGGCGCGGCGAGGCACCGGCATTGCGCAGCGCCTGCTCGAGCGTATCGCCCTGGTGCAGCACGACCAGCTTTTCCGCGGCGTCGGGTCCATCGCGCGACGCCTCCGAGCGGGCCGCGACCGTCACGTTCTCGGGCACCATCCGGACCTCGATGGAGGACAGCGGAATCGCCTGTGGATCGGCGCCGAAGGCGAGCGTTCCAGTCGGTAGAAGGTTCGGCCGGGTGCTCCGGGTCGGCGGCAATCGCGCCGCGGCCGGCGACACGCCGTCGGCCGCGGTGCCGGAGAACGCGTCGACCTGGGCCTCGACGTCGCCGGCCAGCAAGGCACCGCCGAAGCGCGTCACGTCGGCGTCGGCTAAATCGATCGTCGTGAAGGAGACGTCGGCGTCGGCGAGCGCCCGGTCGGGGTCGGTCGGTGGATCGGGCAAGCTCGGCTCCGCTGCGGTGAGCTTGAGCGGATTGAAACTCGGCACCGCGTCTGCATCGGCGGTCGGCACCAGTGTAAGCGTGGTGGCGACATGGACGAAGCCGCGCGGGCGCACGATCTGCCTATCGCCGACCCGAATCGTCGTCGGAACGCGGAAGCTCTGCTTCTCGGCGACGATGTCGGCCGCTCTCAGCAGGCGGTCGCCGCGTATCGGAGACCCGGCGTCTGCCTTGGCACGGCGCGACGGATTGGCGAATTCCGGCGGGCGGCCAAAGCGCGACCGGCCGTCGAACGCCGCGTCGATCAGCACCCCGATGAGAGCGGCGCCGACGAGACCGCAGAGGACGACGGCGCCGAACCAACGCAACGAGACCTGCCGACGATCGACCCTCGGGTGCCGGGCGCGGAACACTACCAGCGGCGGCTCCGCTCCTAGATTGAGGGCTTCGAAATCTCCGAGATTTCGACGTTCGGCGCTCGATTCGGGGCGGCGCTGCCGTTCAGCGGCCGTACTCATCCGCTCGCGCCCGCGGCTGTGATGCCGAGGAAGAGGCCGAGGCCGAGCGACAGGATGACGAGGCCGGCGCCCAACTCCAGGCCGCGGGCGACGAGACGCCCGCGGCGGGAGCTCTCGCCGGACAGTCGCACAGCGAGACTTCCGGCGAAGACCGCCGTTGCGGCCAGCGCGCTCGTCGTCACCGCCGTGCCCAGGGACATCGCCAAGGTCGCGTAGACGCCTGCCGAGAAGATGCCCTGGGCGAGGGCGAACACCAGGACCAGGATGGCGCCCGAGCAGGGCCTGACGCCCGCGGCGAAGACCGTCAGCGCGGCGCTGGTCCACTTGAAGCCTTCCCCCAGACTCGCCGGATCGGGAGCGTGGACGTGCCCGCATCCGGGATCGTGCACGCCGACGGCGTCGCACCGGAAGCTGTCGCGCGGCGCCGTCGCGATGCCCGCGGCCGCAAGGTCGAACCCCGGGCAGCACGCCTCCCCGGCTCGCTCATCGACGGGCGTACGGCCGATGCCGATCCGAGACGGCGTCGCGCCCCGCCATTCGACCACGAACGAGGTTCCCTTGCGCCAGACCAGCAAGAGGCCGAGGACCGCGATGCCGGCGTAGCTCAGGCTCTCAACGAGACGGGCGGCGTCGGTCATGCGCGCGGCGGTCGCGCGGAAGACCAGGTTCAGGACCCCGACGAGCAGGATGGCGACGAGGCCCTGCAGGGCGGCGGCGAGGAAGGAGAGGGCGACGCCGCGGCGCAGCGCCCTTTCGTTGGCGAACATGTAGGAGGCGACGACCGCCTTGCCGTGGCCAGGACCCGCGGCGTGCAAGATGCCGTAGAGCAGGCTCAGCCCGGCCAGCATCCACGACGCCGACCCGTCGGCTTTCGCGGCCCGCACCGCCACCGAGAGGCTCCGTTCGAAGGTGGCCTGCTGGGTCAGGAGCCAGCCCGACAGGCCGCTCGCGCTGCCGCCGCCCTCGCCGATGCCGACGCTGAACGGGTTTTTGGGTTGCGCCGTTGCGACGTCCGGCATCGCCAGGCAGACCAGCGCGAGCCCGGCGAGCGCCAGGCCGGCGAGCCGGATCGTCGAGGCGGCCTCGGCCTCCGCATGAGGTCGCGTCAGGGGCATGCCACGATCGCCCGCTCCGCCAGCTTGACCCCGAAGTCCGTACCCGGCGACAGGTTCGTGAAGAACGACTCCGACAGCTTCTTCTGGTCGCCGGCGTCGAGCGACTTGGGCTTCGAGATGCTCGTCGAGCATCCGGGGGGTGCGGCGGCCAGCTCGACCGGGTCTTTCTCGTCCAGGGTGAAGGCGACGAAGTACGTCGGGTCGTAGACCAGCAGGGTGAACACCCGGGATGCGCTCGCCGGCTCCTTCAGCGGCAATGTGAAGTGCAGGGTCAACAGCTTGTCCTCCCCCTCCTCGAGCCAGTAGTCGACGGGATCGTCGAACGCGCTCTGCTTGCCGGCCGACTTGACCACCGTGAAGAAGCCGAAATCGGCGAGCGACTCGACGTTGGTCTTGGCTAACGGTGCGAGCTGCTCCCGCGTCAGGATCTTGCCTGGATCGCCCAGGCCTTGAACCAGGAAGGACGAGTACATGTCGTCGAACGTCCAGGCGTGCCTGATGCCGATCACCAGCCCGTTCGGCCCGAACACGACGTCTTCCTTGGCGGTGACGAAAACGTGCGGGTGGGCGCGCGCGCCGGCGGTGGACGCCGCGATGAGGAGGGCTGCGGCCGTCGCTCGGACGAGGTGGCGGAGGCGGGCGTTCATCGGCGTGTCTCCGTGCCGGGGATGGAGGTTTCGACCTCGCCGGCGGGCTGGCGCGTGGGCACCCAACCCACACCCATGCGACGCAAAGCGGCGTCGCCGGCGATGTGATGCCAGGCGACGGCACCGAGGTGGAGCGCGGCGAGCCCGAGCAGCACCTTGAACAGGACGACGTGGAGAATGCTCGCCGGCCACCAAAGGTACGATGCCACCGCGCCCGCCGTCCCCTCGGCAATCAGGACGGCATAGAACGCCGCGTGGACCAAGCGCGCGAGGCGAGATGCCAAGGGGGTGGCGGCGATGACCGTCGGCTCCGGGGCTCCGGCCCAGAGCCGGTAGGCGAGCCGGACAACCATGAGGGCGGTCAGCGCGAGACCGAGCCTGTTGTGCATGACGTGGAGCACGAGGTCGGTCGGGTTCTGCTTCTGGCCGATCATGTGCATGCTGTGCGTGCGGACGATGGCACCGCTCGTCGCGTATTGTTCGACGATGAGGGCGACGACGAGCCAATGCAGCGCCACCTGCACCCGCGTGTAGGCAGCGGGCCTCGCCCTTTTCGGTGCGGCAAGTTGCCCGAACGGTTTCCGCTCTGACGACATCGCCCCCGCCTGCCGTCGCGGAACCTGTCGGCTACTTGCCGTTCTTCGCTAGCCAGGCCTTCATTTCGGCGATCTCCTGCTCCTGGGCCGCGACGATGCCGGTTGCCAGTTTGCGCAGCATCGGATCCTTGCCGTACTGCAGCTCGACCTTGGCCATGTCGATCGCGCCCTGATGGTGCGGCATCATCATCATGACGAAGTCCTTGTCCGGGTTGCCGGTGGGCTTCATCATCATGGCCTTCATCATCTTCTGCATGGAGGCGTCGAACGCCTTGTCGGCCGGACTGGTCGAGCCGTTGGTGTCCATGGCGCCCATAGGCTTGGCATCCTCCGCCATGGCGGCGTTCGTGAGGGCGAGCAAGGCCGCGACGGCGGCGATCTTGAGCGTGGCTTTCATGACGTGTCTCCTGATATCCTGACGTGCAGATGAACCGTTGCGCCTAGGCTCGGCGCTGCGGCGGTCCGAGAGCTCGACCAGCAGGTCGCCTGCGGCACATGGTTGCCGATCGACCCTTCGGCCAGGCGGGGCCGGTTGGCCGCCGCCTCGGCGCCGCTGTCGGGACCATGGCGGAGGTAGCGACAAGTTTCCGCTGAATGGCGAAGGGCGAAATTGCGTCGATCCACGTCCGGAAGGTCAGCCTCGCTCCGGAGGCGGCCGCGCGGTCTATCGCTCTCCGGGGCTGCGCGGGCGACGGCGCTCGCCGCAGCGCGCGAGCGATCGCCGAACCTGACTGATGAACGACCGATCGGTCAGGCGGCTTCGAGGGAACTCGGCGGCCGCTTCAAGCCGGCCGGATCGACGCCGTCTCGCAACGTGTCCTGGGACGGGACGAGGACCAGCACCTCCGCGGCCCGAACCGCCATCACGAGGGGAGACGGCAGCAGCGCGGTGATGCAGACAGGTCCGCAGCAGGCCCATTTGCACGGGACACCGCCGTGATCGTGATCGATCGGGCCCACAGGCCGCGACGCCGCGGCATCCTGCACGCGGTCCGCTCGATCGGCGGGCGCTCCGGCCTGAGGCGCCGTCGCGCCGTCGTCGGCGACGATCTGCTGTCGCGTATGACCCGATCCCGGCACCGCGACGTCCGCCTCCGAAAAGCCGGCGTGCGAGACGAGCACCAGGGTCGCCACCAGCATCAGGCCGGTGCAGAAGCGACGAAGTTTGGTTCGAATCATGCTCATCTTCTGCACCGCATAGCATACGGCGTCGAATCCTGACAACGGCGGGCCGGTTCATTCGTCGAGCGCGACCCGCCGCAGCCGCAGCGCGTTGCCGATGACGCTGACCGAGGACAGCGCCATGGCCGCCGCGGCGAACATCGGCGAGAGCAGGAGGCCGAACACCGGATAGAGGATGCCGGCCGCGACCGGCACGCCGACCGCGTTGTAGACGAAGGCGAAGAACAGGTTCTGGCGGATGTTCGACATCGTCGCAGCCGACAGGCGACGGGTCCGCAGGATTCCGGTGAGGTCGCCCTTGAGCAACGTGACGCCGGCGCTCTCCATGGCGACGTCGGCGCCGGTGCCCATGGCGATCCCGACGTCGGCGGCCGCCAGCGCCGGCGCATCGTTGACACCGTCGCCCGCCATGGCGACCACGCGCCCGGCCGCCTTCAGCGCTTCGATCGCCTTGGCCTTCTGATCGGGCAGGACCTCCGCCTGGACCTCGTCGATGCCGAGCTTGCCGGCCACGGCCTCGGCCGTCCGGCGGTGGTCGCCGGTCAACATGACGATGCGGATGCCCTGGTCCTTCAACGCCGCGAGGACCGCGGGCGTCGCGTCCTTCACCCGGTCGGCGATGCCGATCGCGCCGACGGCCCGGCCGTCGAGCCCCACGAGCACGGCCGTCGCGCCCTCGCGCCTGATCGTGTCGGCGGCCGCGGCGAGGTCGTCGACCGGAATGCCGTTCTCGGTCAGGAAGGTCGGGCTGCCGACGGCGACCTGACGTCCCTCGACGATCCCGACGACACCTTTGCCGCTCGGCGCGTTAAAGCCCTCCACCGGCGTCAAGGCGAGGGAGCGGTCCTTGGCCGCGCCGACGATGGCATGAGCCAGGGGATGCTCGCTGGCCTGCTCGACACTGGCCGCCCATCGCAGGACGTCGCCGTCGTCGATGCCGGCAACCGGTGCGATTCCCGTGACGGTCGGCCGCCCTTCGGTCAGGGTCCCGGTCTTGTCGAGGACGAGCGTATCCACCCTTTCCATGCCCTCGAGGACTTCGGCGTTGCGGATCAGCACGCCCGCCTGCGCACCCCGGCCGACCCCGACCATGATCGACATCGGCGTGGCGAGGCCAAGCGCGCAGGGACAGGCGATGATCAGGACGGACACGGCCGCGATCAGCCCGTAGGCGAGCCGCGGCTCGGGACCGACCATGGCCCAGGCCGCGAAGGCCAGCACGGCGGCGGCGAGGACGGCCGGAACGAAATAGCCCGACACGCGATCCGCCAGCCGCTGGATCGGTGCCCGACTCCTTTGTGCCTCGGCGACCAACTGCACGATCTGCCCCAGCAGCGTGTCGCGTCCGACCTTGCGAGCCTCGATGACGAGGCTGCCGGATTGGTTGACGGTGCCCCCGATCGCCGGATCGCCGACGGACTTGGTGACGGGCATCGATTCGCCGGTGACCATGGATTCGTCGACTGCGCTGCGCCCCTCGACGACGAGGCCGTCGACCGCGACCTTCTCGCCAGGCCGCACGCGCAACCGATCTCCGACCATGACGTCTTCGAGCGGAACTTCCGTCTCGCTGCCGTCGACCGCCACACGCCGCGCCGTCTTCGGCGCGAGATCGAGGAGACCGCGGATCGCGCCGCCGGTGCTGTCTCGCGCCCGCAATTCGAGGACCTGGCCGAGCAGCACCAGGACGATGATGACGGCGGCGGCTTCGAAATAGACGCCGACCGCGCCGTCATGCTCGCGGAACGCCGGCGGAAAGATCCCGGGCGCGACGGTGGCGAGAGCGCTATAGGCCCAGGACACGCCCGTTCCGATGGCGATCAGCGTGAACATGTTGAGGTGGCGCGTCGCCAGCGAGCGCCGGCCGCGCTCGAAGAACGGCCATCCGGCCCAGAAGACAACGAAGGTGGATATGATGAGCTGAAGCCAATTCGACGTTTGTGGACTGACGAGATGCCCGAGGTCGACGACGTGGCCGGCCATCGCCAAAAGGACGACCGGGATCGCGGCCAAGCCGCCGATCCGCAGCCGCCGCGTCATGTCGGCCAACTCATGATTCGACCCCGCTTCGGCCGATATCAACATTGGTTCGAGCGCCATGCCGCAGATCGGGCAAGAGCCGGGCCCGATCTGCTGGATCTCCGGATGCATCGGGCAGGTGTAGGTCGCGTCCGGTGGCGCGGCCTCCGCCGCGGGCGGCTCCGGGCCGAGGTAGCGGTCCGGGTCGGCGACGAACTTGGTCCGGCAGCTGCCGGAGCAGAAATGATAGGTCACGTCGCCGACCTCCGCCTTGTGCGGGGTCTTGCCGGGATCGATCGTCATGCCGCAGACGGGATCTTTGGTGAGGGCCTCTCGCGTCTCCTCATGCCCGCATCCGCAGTCCGGGGAAGGATCGCCGCCCGTTGACGGCTTTAGCTCGACATCACGCAGGTAGCGATCCGGATCGGCCTGAAATTTCGTCTTGCACCCGGCCGAGCAGAAGAAATAAGCGCGGCCCTGGTGGTCGGAGCTGTGCGCCGTCGTGGACGAATCCACCGTCATGCCGCAGACCGGATCCTTCGCTTGCCGGGTAACGGCTGAGGCCGCCTCCGCGTCGGCGCCGTGCTTGCCTCCGCAACAGGCATGCCTCTCGGCGGCCGCCTTTTGGACGATATCGGTCATGGCATGCTCCTTGAGCAGCCAAGGTGGTCCTTCCCACGATGGGAAGGTCAAGGGAGCGCCCGCATAAATCCCGGCAGGCCACCAATTGATCTTCGAAGGCTCTGATGAAGCTCGCCTGGAGGGATCGCGTTCCTTTTCGCCGATGGAGTGGAACGCGAGCAATGTCAACTTGGCCCGGGGTAGCCGCAAATGGTCCGAGGTGGTCATCGCGTCATGCACAGACCGCGGTCGCCTGGGACCAGTTCTCCATGGACTCCTTTCGCAAGGCCTTCAGAGTTTTGCGGGAGAGGAGGTGGCGCTGGCTGTTGAAGAAGTTTGGGATTGCCCCGGTTTGGTGGACACCGATGATGCTTTCGCACCAAGTGTCCGATCATGCCCAAGACCCGTCCGCCCTACACCGCTGAGTTCCGCCGCCAGATGGTCGATCTGGTCCGCTCCGGCCGCGATCCGAGCGATCTCGCACGGGAGTTCGAACCTTCGTCTCAGGCCATCCGCAACTGGATTGCGCAAGCCGATCGGCAGGAAGGCCGCCGGGAAGAGAAAGCGGCGGTTGTCGACCCCGGCCTCAGCGCGGCCGAGCGCGATGAACTCGCCCGCCTTCGCCGCGAGAACAAGCAGCTGCGGGTGGAGCGCGACATCCTCTCTCGAGCGGCGGCCTGGTTCGCGCGAGAGAGCGGCGCGGTGCCGTCGGGCTCTTCGCATTCATGAAAGCGAACCAGGCCGCCTTTCCGGTTTCCGTCATGGCCCGCGTGCTCGGCGGAGCCCGCCAGGGACCCGCTCAGCGAAGCTGAGGAGGGTGGCGGGCGGAGGTGTGTCCAAGGCGGGCTATTACGCTTGGCTGCAACGGGCACCCTGCGCCCATGCCAAGGCGGATGCGGCGCTGCTCAAGCGGGTGCGGACCATCCACTCTACCTCCCGCCAGACCTACGGAGCCCCGAGGGTCCATGCGGAACTGCGGGCGCACGAGGAACGGCATAGCCGAAAGCGCATCGCTAGCCTGATGCGCGAGGCCGGGCGGAATTGTGACGTCGAGGGTCCCTCCGTCCGGAAGCGTCGAACGCTTGTCGGCTCCTGTGATCGACTCGATGAAATCGATCGGCAGCCGATAGTGCAGGTCCTAACCGCGCCGGTTGGCGCGCGCCCGTTGTCCGCGCCGGAGGAGATCAGCGAAGGCGTCGTCCAAAGCGGTGAAATCGGCGAATCCAGCATCGCTGGGCTTTTATCGGAATTGCGTTGTTGCCTTCGAGCGCGTGCTCGTGGCGTTTGCCGCAACTCGAGGAGCTATCCGGCTCGGGGGCACAATCGCCACAGCGCCGACGCGATCGTCGACGATCAACGGGCGATGCACTGGAGCGCTTCAGCCCACATCAAAGCGGTCGAATTTGGTGACCCAGGTTTGATGGCCAATATGGCCGCTTCACCCTGTTGCTTGTCGAAAGCAGAGGGCCGTGGCCAACCTCGGGCATTGTTGCCGATCAGACTGCCCGAAAGCGAACCCAGTCGGAGGCTAGACTGGATCGACATCGGTCGGAAAACGGAGGCGCGCCGAACATCCCCTTGCTCGCCGCTGCGCGAGTGGAAGCCGCAATTCAATGTCGGCCTTTGTCGCGTGGCCGAGCAGTCAGGCGGCCCCGGCAAGCGCCTCCCGCAACTTCGACAACCGCCGCCTGGACCCGCCGTTCCGCACCGCTATGGCGATCACCTTGTTGGCCCGGTAGTGCTAGGTCGTCACGGGGATGATGACGGCCGGCTACTCTGATTCCTGGCTCTTGTGACTGGTCGTGGCATAAGCCAGCATGAGCTCGTCCAACTCGCCGAAAGGATCGCAGGAACAGCTCGATTTGGCTTCCCTGTTACCTCGTTGAAGCTTCCCTGAAACGCCCGAAAGTATTCACTGTTCCTGCGCGTAGGGAATTCCGTTGCAAGTGTCTGCCACAGCATCCGTTTTCGGGGCCAGACGTTGCCCGCGAGGGTCCGAATGAAGGATTTTCCCTGCTTTTCCCCGCGAAGCAGGGAATCCCCCGTACCTGGGACGGGTTCGATCGGGGCTGCCCGGCCCACCACGCGCGTCGGGCGAACCTCTGGTAGCGCAGGCGGCGCAGAGAGGGCGGAGTCGCCCGCAGCTTGAGCCGGAAGGTGTCGTTGGAGACCGGCCGAGCGGCGCGTTCCGGCTCAGGATATCAGGGCGCTTCTCCGCCTGTCCAGAATGGCTTTCCGCGGCATAGTTTTGCATCGCTTCTGGAGACGGGTTCGTGCGCCGGGGAGACCAGGTTCGTCGGCGCGGCGACTGGAGCCTGGCGTTCCGGTTTCCACAATCAGCGCCGGATGACGGCGCGCATTGACCGAACTCGGCGTCGGGGAGAGCCGACGACGGCCGTCGACACCATGGTGACTGCGGCCTCGCGACCAGCTCATATGAGCCGGAGGCGTGCGATTTCGACGGCATCGCTTGGGCCGAGTTTGGCCCTTGCGGGCGCTCGGAAGGTCTGCTTAAGGGTAGCTCAATCGGGGTTGGTACTGCTTTCCAAAATGATCATAGGCAGAGACCAGTCCGGTCAGCTCTCAGAGGCTCGCCGTCTAGACTAGCTAATCGGAAAACTGTGCATCACCGATTGGGCCGTTGCTCTCTGCCTCTCTGCGCTCCCCTACCCGTCCAAATCGGCTTTGTTCCAGCCGTCGTGCCACAGGGCGTTCGGGAGCGCTTTCTGTGGAAAAGGGAAGTTCATGCGCGGGGGCAGAGGGCGGCGGCAGCGAATGCACGACGCGAAGGCCCAAATGAGGAATGAAGTTGCCGTGAGATCGATGGGGAAGATTATAAAACTCGAAAGCGGCAGACATGCCGAATGCTTAGCTGTATCTGCTGTGACAAGCAGCAAGTATCGATCGAATGCAGAGACGAGGACGCTAGGACTCAGGCGGCCTCGGCAGCCTAGCTCAGATGTCTCGTCGTCACAGTCACTGCCACCGGCCCCCGACGCGAAAACCGCAATTTGAAGTCCACATTCACTCCAACTGCCACCTCTCCAACATCATCCTTCGAGAACGAACTTATGGGCGCAAATAACGCGCTTGAGTAGGCTCCAGAGCGGATCAACATGAAATTGTCACGAACGGTCTCAACCGTTCCCGTATAGATGGGAAGCGCAGCAGTTACGATGTTGTTTTTACTCGGCCCATGTGTCCTAAACAATTTCGGAGCTCTGCCGTTTATTTCTTCACAACCGTCAGCCCTTTCGTCACATTTCCTCTGGCTAACAGTATCTGGGCAAGCATATATCTTGATTCGAAATCGTTCATATGATCGATTCCGGACGTCGAGCCGCGGCAAGCTCCTAGTGGATGAGGTAGCCGACCTTTCTGACGAGCTGGGAGACGATGAAAAATCTCTTAATGACCAGTTCTTTTCTGAAAAGCCTTTGGCATCTGCTCGAGAAACGCTCTCGCCTTTCGTCTTAGCTGATCTCTGAGAACCCGAGCGGCTTCGACATTGGCTCGCTTTCTGGCCACCTCTGCTTGTGTGTGTATGAAAGTCGCATTCTTCGGCTCCATCCAAGCGGCAGTCTCTGCCTGATATTCCGCATCCAAGAAATCGCCGGAAGGATGGGTCGATTCGAAAATCGGCCATTGCTGAAAATGATAAGCCTGCTTGGGTGCCGCAACTGTAGCTGCCTTGAAAACCTGACGGACCTCGTCCGCGTTTTGAAAGTTGTTAGTCAGGGTGCGCCCTTTGCATATGCCTTCAAGAACTCTCGCGTCTGCCGAATAACCCACGTCGAGGCCATGTATGATGCGGACAAATTGCGCGACTTTCGATGGATCGTTATCGAAAATCCGACCGAATAGGATTTGCGCTACGTGAATGTGGCTAGTTTTGTAGCAGGCGTCTCCTGTATATACGTCCCGCCCGACGCTGACCATATCGATCAATGGTGCAAAGAACTTGTCCTGATACTCTTCAAAATCGATGCCTGAAATGCGTGAAATGGTTCCTACCCTTACAGATACTCCGAACTGGTGCAATGAAGCAATATCAAGGTAGAGACGCCGCGCCTGTTCTTGGTTGACGCTCAGATATTCGTTCAAAACAATCTTTTTGAACGGCAAGCCCCGCGTCAGAACGTGAAGAGCTACGAGAAGCTGCCGGTCTGCAAACTCCTGGCTTGCAAACGGCGCCACTTGCTCCTGGCGAGTCTTTTTTTTCAAGTCACCCAAACAGTTATGTCGCTCAAGGAGGTTGAGCAAAACTTTAATCTCGCTTGATGCCAGTGGCCCGACACGCAAGCTGTGCGGGGGCATCTTGACCTGAAGGTCTGCGCAGTAAGTCGCCCAGTCGGCCTCGCGCTCTGCGCCAACTATCACCACAGGTACATGCTTCGCTTTGGGACCTATATACGTGCTTAACCCAATCTGAAAAAGGGCCTAGGGTGTTCCCACGTTCGGAGACGCTCCGTGCTCAAGCATTTCGACAGCCTTTTCGATCTTATGGACGCCTTCCCGGACGAACAGGCGTGCATTGACCACCTCCGGTCGATCCGCTGGAAAGACGGCGAGTTCTGCCCGCACTGTGGCAGCAACAAGGTTTATCATTTCAGCGACCGCAAGACTTTCAAGTGCGGCGACTGCAAGGACCGTTTCTCGATCAAGGTCGGCACAATCTTCGAGGATACGAAACTTCCGCTCCGCAAGTGGTTCATGGCCATTTGGTTGATCACGAACCATCCGAAGGGCATCGCCAGCACCACGCTCGCCAAGGACATCAAGATCACGCAGAAGTCGGCCTGGTTCGTCATGCACCGCCTTCGTCACGCCGCCCAACGGGAGGAGTGTTCTGCGGCGGAGCTCGACGATGACCGGTTCTTTGGCAGGGGTCAGGACCGTGCTCTTTGGCTTCGGCCCCATGGGCGCATCCGAGGTTTCGCTGCGGTGGCGCCATTTCAGGACCGTTTTGAGGTTGAGGCCGTATTGACTGGCGAGGAGACGGGCCGGCGCTTTCGCCGCTTTGAGTTCGGCTCGAACTCTCGGCGTCGTTCGGGCGCTGCCGTGAAGAACGCTTGCCATAGTGCATCCTCATCCTGACGGGTCAGGGATAATCTTGCACCATCACACTCCGGGACCGAACACCTAGGCCTTGGGCAGATAAAGCGCCCGATCGATGAACGCATGGCCGTGACGTGGAACATAGCTGGTAAAAACACCAATCTGACAATTTGTGATCTTGCCCGCAGACCCTCCGCCTGCAACCCCACTCGGCTCTGCCGATCGGGGCATCTCGCAGGCTCCGCCCGTATACTGACGGCCAACGCCGCAAGATCTTTTTCCTTGCTTGAGAAAACCGGTTTCGTCAATGACCAGAACCGCGTCGTCGTCGGCCAATGTTTCAAGGGCGTACTCGCGCACAATATCGCGCAACGCATCCGCGTCCCAACGACCGCGTCCCAGAATGGCCTGCTGTCGCCACGGGCCCTTGTTGCCTGCCGCCTCTGCTCGCATCTATCCTGTCTTGCGCTGCTCCGTCCCGAGCAGGCCATCCAGGAAGGAACCGGCCGAGGCCGCCACCCGCTTCTGCGTGACCAGCGGCCGAATCCGACGCTTCACATCCCGCAAAGACGAAGCCCACAAGTCCAGCGTCGTCTCGATCGATGCGCCTGTCATCCGTGATCTCCGAATCATGGTGCCCCACGGATTCAGAGATCGAGAAAAACCGCAACTGTAATGTTAGAGGTGGTCGAGATCCTCGAGCTTTCGCACGTCGCCCGCCACGCCAGCGCTGTTCGCGCCAAGCCGTCTCGGTTGATTGCGACGACGTGCGGCGGCTATCGATTCCGTACATCTCTGGCCGGATTGGCGTTCCGCGACGATGGAGCGTGGCCCCGATCTTGGGGCCGTCATCGCGAGCGAAGCGGCGATCCATGTGCGCCGCTTCCGTTCCCGAGGCTGTATGGATTGCCGCGTCGTTTCGCTCCTCGCGGTGACGCCCGAATGAGCGGAGGCTGGGCTCGATGGAGCGCAGTGGAGTTCCGGAACCGAGGGGTCTCGGCGTGAAAGACCGCAGCACACCTTGCGGCTGCAGGCCGGAATCACTCCCGGTGAACCTGCCCTTGTACTCCTTGACGAGGGGTGGCGCGTAACCGCCGCGCTTAGCCGTCCTGAGCCCGAGCCCGACGAGGCTCTCGGCCAGCTTCACGGCGCAGGCGATGCCGTCGAGCACCGGTAACCCATGCGCCTCGGAGAGGCGCCCCGCGAGGTCGGCCATGCCGGCGCAGCCGAGAACGATGGCCTCGGGATCCTCGGCCCGCTCGATCTCTTCCGCGATCCGGCTCGCGGCGTCGCTCCCCGGGTCTTCGAGGGCCAGCACCGGGACCTCGCACGCGGGCGCAGCGGCTCGCGAGGCCGTAGCGCATGAGGTTGCCCTCGATGGCTGGGATCGAGCGGGACAGCGTGGTGACGACGCTGAACTTGCCGGCCAGAAGGCTCGCCATGTGGAAGGCGGCCTCGCCGATCCCGACCACGGGGCCGGTGGCGCGCGCGCGGGCTGCGTCGAGGCCGGTGTCGCCGAAACAGGCGATGACGTGGGCGTCGACGCCGTCGCGCTCGGCGCGGCGGATCACGTCGAGCATGCCGGGGACGGCGTAGGCCTCGTCGACGTAGCCCTCGATCGAGACCGGGCCCTCGCCGGGGTCTTGGGCCAGGATGCCCGTGCCCGGCGAGGCGGCGGCGCGAGCGGCAGCGCCGATCTTGGCCGTCATGGAGGCGGTGGCGTTCGGGTTGACGACGAGGAGGCGCATCAGACGAGCCCCGCGCCGGCATCCGAGCCGTGTCGGGAGCGGCGGCGCTGCACGAGCGTGACGGCCGCGAGTGCGAGCACGATGACCAGGAAGGAGACGCCGGTCGTCACCGTGCCGAGCGCGTAGATGACGGGCGTCGTCACCGTGGTGGTGAGGCCCTGCAGCGTGAGGGGCAGCGTGTTGGCGGAGCCGACCGTCTGGCTCGATCGGGCGATCTCGTCCCAGGACAGCGTGAAGCCGAACAGCGCCACGCCGACGAGCGACGGCCCGATGATGGGCAGCACCACGTGGCGGAAGGTCTGCCAGGGCGTCGCCCCGAGATCGCGCGCGGCCTCCTCATAGCCTGGGTTGAAGCGATTGAATACCGCGAACATGATGAGGAGCCCGAAGGGCAGTGTCCAGGTGAGCTGAGCGCCGAGCCCGGAGCTGAACAGGCCCATCACGGTCTGGAAATTGTCCTGGATCCACTCGATCTCGTAGCTGTCGCCGAACCAGCTGATGGTCTGGTTGACGAGCTGGAATTCGAGCGCGATGCCGAGCGACACCACGATCGAGGGCAGGATCAGGCTCGCGATGGCGGTGAAGAACAGGATGCTGGAGCCGTTGAAGCGGCGCCGGAAGGCCGTGCCGGCCATGACGGAGATCACCACCGTCAGCACCGTCACCACGAGGCCGAGCTTCAGCGAGTTGCACAGCGCGGTGACCACGTTGGGTAAGCCGATGCCGGCCCAGAGGTTGTGGAACCAATGCAGCGAAACCCCATTCATGGGGAACGTCATCCCACCCTCGGGACCCTGAAACGACAAGGTCAGTATGGTCAGGGTAGGCCCGTACAGGAACAAGACGTAGAGCGCGAACACGGCGGAGAGGACGTAGAATGCGCGGGAGCGACCTTCGCGCATGGTCAGAGCTCCCGACGGATGTCGATGAAGCGCAGCATGGTCCAGACGATCATCAGCACCACAGCCAGCAGCACGACGGCATTGGCGGCCGCGATGGGGAACTGCAGGGCCGTGATCTCGGTGGCGATCACCTTGCCGGCCGAGGCGATCTGCTGGCCGCCCATCAGGCCGACCGAAATGAAGTCGCCCATCACCACCGTGATCACGAAGATGGAGCCGATGGCGATGCCGGTCTTCGACAGCGGGATGATGACGTTGGTCAGCGTCTGCCAGCCCGTCGCGCCGGCGTCGTAGGCGGCCTCCACCAGCGCCTTGTCGATGCGCGACATGGAATTGAGGATCGGCACGATCATGAACACCGTGTTGATGTGCACGAGCGCGAGCGACACCGAGAAAGGCGAGTAGAGCAGCCAGTCGAGCGGCTGATTGATGAAGCTGAGCGAGAGCAGCGCCTGGTTGATGAGCCCGTTGCGGCCGAGGAGGGGGATCCACGAGATCATCCGGATCACGTTGGAGGTCCAGAACGGGATCGTGGTGAGCAGCGCCAGCACCAGCCGCGTCGTCGGGCTCTTGATCTCGAAGACGAGGTAATAGGCGACCGTGAAGCCGATCAGCAGCGTGGTGAGCCAGACGATGAGGCAGAAGCGCAGCGTCGAGATGTAGGTGCGCAGCGTGGTGCATAGGTCGCCCGAGAGGCAGCGGTCGAAGGCCGAGCGGTAGTTGTCTAACACGAAGGCGGGCGTGATTGAATAGCCCGTGTATTGCCAGAAGCTGACGATCAGCGTGACGAGCAGCGGCAGGATGAAGAAGACAAGGAACACGAGGGCGAGCGGTGCGGCCTGCCAATAGGGCGCGATACGGGCGCTTGTTCCCGAAGCTTTTCGGCCGCGCAGGACCCGGGTGGCACGGGTCAGCGAAAGGTTTGGCGCTGATGTCTCGATCGATTTCGCTTCTGTCGTCATGACGACCTTAGTTACGATCGGTTACATGCAGGAGCCGTCGGCGTCTCTCCTCTCCCTTGTGGAGAGGGGCAGGAGGCGAGGGTTGCAGTACGCGTTGGAGCAGAACCTCTGGTCCGGCGCCGAACGACTTTCGCCCCTAACCCTCTCCACAACGCAGAGGGGTTAGGGGCAATCGCCTATACCTTCGGAAGCCGAGACGGTGATTGCCCACTCCGGGCCACTCGAACTGTTCGCTCGCTTAAGCCGCGATGAACTCGTTCCACTTCTGCACCATGTAGGCGTTCTCATCCATGATGGAGTTCCAGCACGCCACCGCGCCCATGCGCTGGTTGTAGGAGCCGCCGTCGCGCACCGCGCCGGCCTTCTCCAGCAGGCCGCCGTCGGGGCCGTGGATGTCCTTCTCGGCAGGCTTGCCTTCCATCCAGTAGGCCCACTCGTACGGCTCCATATGCTCCTTGGCGGTGTCGAGCACGGCCGAATAGTAGCCCTGGCGATTGAGGTAGGCGCCGGCCCAGCCGGACAGGAACCAGTTGACGAATTCGTAGGCGGCGTCGAGCTGCTTGCCCTTCAGCGTGCGCGGCAGCGCGAAGCCCGAGGCCCAGGCCCGATAGCCTTCCTTGAGCGGCTGGAACTTGCACTGGATCCCCTTGAGCCGCACGGCGGTCACGGCCGGTGACCACATGGACTGGATCACCGTCTCGCCCGAGGCCATCAGGTTCACGGATTCGTTGAAGTCGGTCCAGAAGGCGCGGAACTGCCCGGCCTTCTTGGCCTCGATCAGGTTGGCGATCGTGAGGTCGATCTCCTCCTTGGTCATGTTACCCTTGTCGGCATATTTGTGCTTGCCCGAGGCCTCCGTGACCATCGCGGCATCCATGATGCCGATCGACGGGATGTTGAGGATCGAGGCCTTGCCCTTGAACGCCGGGTCGAGCAGCGAGGCCCAGCTGTCGATCGGCTTGCCCACGAGATCGGGCCGGATGCCGAGCGTGTCGGCGTTGTAGGTCGTGGGGATCAGCGTGATCCACTCGGTCGGCTCCTTGGCGACCTCCTTGGAGCGCTGCTTCTCGAGGTACAGCACCTTGTGGGGCGAGGTGCCCTGGTCGCCGATCTTCTTGCCGTCGACCTCGCCCTTGGTGATGACGGTCGCGAGCTTGTCGAAGAGCTTGATCTTCTTGGCGTCCATGCCCATCAGGTTGCCCGACGGCACGAGGTTGCGCAGCGAGAAATATTCGGTGTCGACGAGGTCGAAGCTGTCGGGTTGGGTGACGATGCGCTTCATGACGTCGTCTGTGGTGACCGTCACGTATTCGATCTTGACCCCGATGTCCTTGAAGGCCTGCTCGGCGATTGCAGGCGCCTGGTTGGTGGCGGTCGAGAGGTAACGCAGCGTGATCGGCTCGGCTGCGTGGATGGCCGGCGTCGGGAAGCCGACGGCGGCGGCTACGCCGGCCGCCACGCCGCCCTTCAGCAACGCGCGGCGCGATACCCCGGTCTTGTCGTGCATCGTCATGGTTCGATCCCCTAGGTCTAAGGTTGCGGTGGTTCTCAGGCCGCCTCGAGCGGATGGATCTCGTCGGCCGGCCAGGACACGGAGACGGCCTCTCCCTCGTTGAGCGGATGGGCGCGGAAATCCTCTTCCGGCACCAGCGCCGTGATCTCGGCACCGCCCTCGTCAGCCATGACGACGCTGTAGTCGGTGCCTGCGAACTCGATGTTGCGCACGGTCGCGACGCGCGACCGCTCGGCCGCGGCGTCGTCGTTCAGCATCATGCGGTCGGTCCTGACCGCGATGGTGCGGTCGCCAAGGTCGATCACGTTGTGGCCGCCAACGAAGCGGGCCACGAAGGCCGTGCGCGGCTTGAGGAACACCTCGGCGGCGGTGCCTTGCTGCTCGATGCGGCCGGCGTTCATCAGCACCACCTGATCGGCCAGCGCGAGCGCCTCGTCCTGCCCGTGGGTGACGTGCACGAAGGAGATGCCGAGCCGCTTCTGCAGCCGCTTCAGTTCGCCCCGCACCCGCACGCGCAGGAATGGGTCGAGCGCCGACAAGGGCTCATCGAGCAGCAGCACGGACGGATGGGTGATGAGCGCCCGGGCCAGCGCCACCCGCTGCTGCTGCCCACCCGAGAGCTGCGACGGCAGGCGCTTGGCGAAGCGGTCGAGCTCGACGAGTTTCAGCATGGTGGCCACCGCCTCCAGCCGCTTGTCCTTCGCCCAGCCCTTCATCTTCATCGAGAAGGCGACGTTCTCCTCGACCGTGAGGTGCGGGAAGAGCGCGTAGCTCTGGAACATCATGGCGGTGCCGCGCCGCGCCGGCGGCAGCTCCGTCACATTGACGTTGTCGAGCAGGATGTCGCCGTCCGAAACCGCCTCGTGCCCGGCCAGCATGCGGAGCGTCGTGGTCTTGCCGCAGCCTGACGGGCCGAGCAGGCAGCAGTAGGTCGCCTCGGGGATGCGCAGATCGATCGCGTCGACCGCCATGGACGATCCATAACGCTTGGTCACAGCGATGAACTCGCAGCGGCCGTTCCGCTCTATGGCAACTGGGACGGTCGAAGTCACATGCAGCCTCCGGGACGCTCACGCTTTGGCAAGTCGCGTGCCAAGCCGGAGTGCAGGGGGAGCAGGTGTATGTGAGACAAGATCAGGCAGAATGCCTGCCAAAAAAGACGGCAGGGACAGTTGCCCTTTTAGGAATCGGCAGGGTTTGGCACGAAGCCATCCGAAGAGCGTTCAGCCGAACGTCGGCCCTTATGAGATGATCGATCTCTGTGGACCATCGCTGAAATGTTGCGCCAAGCTTTAAACGTAGTGTCCGCTTGGCGCCAACGCCTTCGCGGCACGCCGCCGACCCTGCCGCGGCCGCTGTTCCTGCGTCTCTTGGCGTACCGGCTGCAGGCGCGGGCCTTTGGCGACCTCGACCCCGACACGGCCCGCACGCTCGATCGCATCGCGCGGGAGGGTGCTCGGCGCCGGCGCGCCGGCGAGGCCCGGCCGAAGGCGGTGCCGCCGATCGCGGCCGTGCCGCGCCAGCGTGGCCTCAAGCCCGGCACGGTGCTGATGCGCGAACATGCGGGCGCCGTGCACCATGTCATGGCGGTCGAGGGCGGCTATGCCTGGAATGGCAAGACCTTCACCAATCTGTCCGAGATCGCCCGCGCCATCACCGGCACCCGCTGAAGCGGGCCGCGCTTCTTCGGCCTGCGCGACGGCAGCAAAGCCGCAAGGGCGGGCGAGACGGCCGCCAATGTGGGGGCCACGCAATGAGCGGTCTCGCCGATCGCAGCCGGGCCGCGGCTCCAAAACTCCTCCGCTGCGCCATCTACACGCGCAAGTCGACCGAATACGGGCTCGAGCAGGAGTTCAACTCGCTCGACAACCAGCGCGAGGCCGCGGAAGCCTATATCAAGAGCCAGGCCATGAGGGCTGGCGGCTTCTGCCCGAGGCCTTTGACGATGGCGGTTTTTCCGGCGGCAGCCTCGAGCGGCCGGCGTTGCAGCGCCTCCTCGTCGAGGTCGAGGCGGGACGGATCGACGTCGTCGTGGTCTACAAGGTCGACGGCCTGACGCGTTCGCTCGCCGATTTCGCCAAGCTGGTCGAGCTCTTCGATCGGCACGGCACGAGCTTCGTGTCGGTGACGCAGGCCTTCAACACGACCAACAGCATGGGCCGGCTGACGCTGAACGTGCTGCTCAGCTTCGCCCAGTTCGAACGCGAGGTCACCAGCGAGCGCATCCGCGACAAGATCGCCGCCTCGAAGCGCAAGGGCATGCGGGTCGGCGGCCCGGTGCCGCTCGGCTATGAGGCCAAGGACAAGAAGCTGATGCCCCATCCCGCCGAGGCCGAGCAGGCGCGGCTCATCTTCCGCCGCTACCTGGACCTCGGATCGTTGACGGCGCTGATGGCCGACCTCGACGCCCGCGGCATGGTGACCAAGGCCAGCCCGCGCCGCGACGGCACGGTGCGCGGTGGGCCGCGCTTCGGCAAGGGCGGCCTCGCCGCGCTGCTGCGCAACCGCTGCTACATCGGCGAGGTGGTGCACAAGGGCCGGCACTATCCGGGCGAGCACGCGCCGATCGTCGACGCCTGGCTCTTCGACGCCGTCCAGGCAGCGCTTCGGGCGGGCGCCCGGCGCGAGGGCCGGCCGAACCGCATCGCCGGCGCCCTGCTGAAGGGTCTGATCTTCGATGACCGCGGCAACCGCATGACGCCGAGCACCGCCAACAAGGGAGGCGCCCGCTACCGCTACTACGTGTCCTGCTGCCTCGCGCAGGGCCGCAAGAGCGAAGCCGGAAGCCGGCCACGGGTGCCGGCCCAAGAGATCGAAGCCTTGGTGCTGAAGGCGTTCGGCCACGGTGGAGGCGGGTCGGCCGATGAGATCGCCGGCGGCCAAAGCGTTCTGCCCTTCCGATCGCACGCCGCGAGCCCGGCGGACGACAGGTCGGCCCGGACCCATGGGCCGGCCGCAGAGGCCGATCCGTCGCGTCTGGATGGCCAGACCCTCCCTTCCGACGAGACTGCCGTGTGCGGCCTCGCGACGCGTCTCGAGACGGTCGTTGTCGAAGCCGACCGTATCGTGATCGTGCCGCGGCCTTCGGCAGACGGGACGGCGCCTCGACCGATCGCCATGCCCTGGCCGGCGGTTCCCCGGCGACGGCGGCGTGGCATCCTGCACGCGTCCGATGCCGCCGAGCTTCGGCCGATCCGCGCCGACGGGAGCAATTCAGAAGGGCTTCGCCGTTGCCGAAAGCCGCTTGAGCCGCCACCTCGCCCGGCGGTCGCGGTGAATCGCGCCGCTCCGGCCAAGCCTGGACGAGGTCCAGAAATCAGGAGACCTGATGTCAGATCCCCGAATTCCCATCTTCGACCTGGGAGCCATCCGCTCCGTGATGGACGAAGGCGAGATCGTCGCCGCGGTGCGAGCCGCTTATGTTGCTCATGCGCGGGGCGAGGTCGTCTCGCCCCCGCCTGGGCAGCTCCTGTTTGAGAATCCGCCGGGCGACTGCCACGTCAAATACGGATATCTTCGCGACGGCCCCGTGTTCGTGATCAAGATCGCGATGGCTTTTTACGCGAATGCGGAGCGCGGCCTGTCGACCAACAACGGCATGGTTCTGGTGTTCGACAAGAATACCGGCCGGACGGTCGCCATTCTTCAGGACGAGGGATGGCTGACGAGCTGGCGCACTGCGGCCGGCGTCGCGCTCGCGGCCCAGGCTGGGGCGCCCACCGGTGTCGAAGCATTGGGGATCATGGGCACCGGCCATCAGGCGAGCCTGCAGGCACGATGGACGGCACGCGCGCTCGGCGCCAGCTGCGTCGTGGTCTGGGGCCGGTCGGCCGCTTCAGCCGAAGCTTTGGCGAAAGAGCTGAGGTCAGAAGGCTTCGACGCGGCCGCGACGGCGAGCATCAATGCGCTGTGCGAACGATGCCAGGTGATCACGACCTGCACGCCGGCCCGAGCGCCAATTCTTTCGAGCGCATCCGTGCGGGCCGGAACCCACATTGTCGCCATGGGGGCCGACAGCCCCGGAAAGCAGGAACTCGATCCGGCGCTGTTCCGACGCGCGCGGGTGATCATGACGGATGACCACGCGCAGTGTCTCGATCATGGGGATTTCGCGCACGCAGCCAGGGAGGGAGCCGTTCCACCCGATGCAGATGTCTCACTTGGCGACGTGATCGCAGGTCACCGTCCGCTCTCACGAACTGGCGACATTACGATCGCCGACCTTACCGGCTTGCCAGCCCAGGATATCGCGATCGCCACACTGATCTGCAGCAAACTCCTCATTTGAACGAGCGACCGCTGTCGGGTGAATGCCCTTGTCACGAGAAGAGCGACAAGGGACTCGGAGCGCCAGCGAGACGCGCCAGAAATTCGCACCTGGCGCGTTCCTGCCATAGCGGTTGCCGAGCCGCATTCGAGCCGGTCGTGAATCGCTTTGCTAAATCTGCTCGCGATCGGCTACCGAGCCAAAGCTTCACTGTTACCGTAGTCAGCGTTCCCTGAAAGCCTGAAATCTTTCCCTGTTCGCCAGCCTAGGGAATTCTGCCTCGAATAGCTGATGGAACTGCGCTTTTCGAAGCCCAGTGACGGCCGGAGAAGCTGAATCTGCCTGTTTTCCCTGTTGTTTTCCTCAGTGCAGCGAAATCCCTTGTTGGGAGACGGGTTCGTGTGGGCCTGTCCGGCCCACCACGCTCTTTCTTAAGCAGTTGATTTATCATTACTTTCAGAGTTAGTCCCCGCACCTAACAGCGTGGTGCGGGAATAATATCGCCGGCTTGTTCCGGGGATGATAATTTCGTCATCGCCCCTTTGGCGAGGCACCGGCCGGGCCGCGTTATTCTGTGCCTCGTCGGATGAAGGCCACACAAGGACGCTCACGGTGAAAGCACGATTTCTCGTCCCCTTGCTGGTCGCCACATTCGCGACCTCTCACGGGTTCGCGCGGACTGTCATCGAAGACTGGGCGAGTGCGAAGGTCCCGCCGCCGCCGGTCCTCAAGCCGGTCACCGTCGATCCCACGAGCACCGCGTTGCTGCTGCTCGACTTCAACGGCCACGACGATGCTTCGAGCGGGCCGTGCAACAAGGCGACGAAGCCGCGCTGTCTCGCCTCGATCCCGAAGATCCGCGAACTGCTGGCCAAGGCGCGCGCGAAGGGAATGTTCGTCGTCTACAGCATCACCCCGAACACCGGCCCTGCCGATATTCAGCCCGAGATCGCGCCGGCGCCGGGTGACCCGGTCGTCAAATCGAGCGCGGACAAGTTCATTGACACCGACCTCGGCGATCTCCTTGCGAAGAAGGGCATCAAGACGGTGATCGTCACCGGCACCGCATCCGAAGGCGCCGTGCTCGACACGGGAACCGACGCGGCGCTGCACGGCATGACCGTCATCGTCCCCGTCGACGGCATGTCCTCGACCGAGCTCTACGCCGAACAATATGTCGCCTGGCATTTGACGCATGCGCCCGGTGTCTCCCAGAAGACGATTCTGACCCGGATCGACATGATCGGATTTTGATCTCTTCAGTCGACCTCTAAAATCCGTCGGCGCGGTGTGAAGCGTGTTCGGACCGGGGAGTGTCGAAGATGAACGAGAGGCTGGTTGTGCAGGTGGAGACCGCCGGCCTGAAGATGCCTCCATGAGCCTCGCGCGCCTCTATGCCCGGGTGCTCGGGGCGTTGCGGCCCGAGGCGCCGCGCGTCATGGCGCTGGTACTCGCCAATGCGGCGCTGGCGGCGGCGCAATTCGTCGAGCCGATGCTCTTCGGCCGCATCATCGACCGCGTCGCGGGACCGGGCGGCGGGGACGGCTGGGCCGGGGTGCTGCCGGGCGTCGCCGCCTGGGCCGCCCTGGGCCTCTTCAACATCGGCTGCGCGGTGGCATTGGCGTTCCAGGCCGACCGGTTGACGCATCGCCGCCGGCTCGGCCTGACCAGCCAGTTCTTCGAGCACGTGCTGCATCTCCCGTCGAGCTTCCACGCCGCCACCCATTCGGGGCGCCTGCTCAAGACCATGCTCGAAGGCGCCAACGGCATGGCGGCGCTGTGGCTCTCCTTCTTCCGCGAGAACTGTGCCTCCTTCGTCGCCCTCGCGGTCATGCTGCCACTCTCGCTCACCGTGAACTGGCGCCTCGGCCTGCTGCTCATCGGCCTCGTGGCGCTGGCCGGCCTCGCCACGGTCGCCGTGCTACGCAAGACCGAAGGCCTGCAGCGCGAGGTCGAGGGCCATCACAGCGGCTTCGCGGAACGCATCGCCGACAGTTTCGCCAATGTCGCGGTGATCCAGAGTTTCGCCCGCGCCGAGAGCGAGCTCAAGGGCTTGGCGCGGGTCATCGACGCGCTGCTCGCGGCGCAGATCCCGGTCCTGTCCTGGTGGGCGATCGCCGCCGTAGCAACCCGAGCCGCCGCCACGCTGACGCTCGTGGCGGTCTTCGCGGCGGGACTCACGCTCCATTTCCAGGGCCTCGCGAGCGTCGGCGAGATCGTCGCCTTCGTCTCCTTCGCCACCCTGATGATCGGCCGGCTCGACCAGATGGTGGCCTTCGTCAATGCGCTGTTCCTGCAGGCCCCCAAGATCGCCGACTTCTTCGCGGTGCTCGATGCCGTGCCGGCGGTCCGCGATGCGCCAGGCGCGATCGATCCTGGGCGCCTGGCCGGCCGGGTCACCTTCGAGGACGTCGGCTTTTCCTACGATGGACGGCGCGAGGCGGTCGCGGATCTCCGTGTCGAGGTCGCGGCGGGCGAGACAATCGCGCTCGTCGGCGAGACCGGCTCGGGCAAGTCGACGACGCTCGGCCTGCTGCACCGCGTCTTCGATCCGGGCCGGGGGCGGATCATCATCGACGGCATCGACCTCAAGGCCATGACGCTCGCCGGCCTGCGTGGCAATATCGGCGTCGTCTTCCAGGAGCCGCTACTCTTCGCACGCTCGATCGAGGACAATCTCAGAGTCGGCAAGCCCGAGGCGACGGCGGCCGAGATGCGCGCCGCGCTCGACAAGGCACAGGCGTGGGGGTTCGTCGAGCGCCAGCCGCAGGGCCTCGCGACCCTCATCGGCGAGCGCGGCCGCATGCTCTCGGGCGGCGAGCGGCAGCGCCTCGCCATCGCCCGCGTCCTGCTCAAGGATCCGCCGATCCTTCTTCTCGACGAGGCGACGAGCGCGCTCGACGCGGTGACCGAGCGCGCCGTGCAAGCGGCGATCGATGCGGCGGCCGAAGGGCGCACGACCTTCATCATCGCGCACCGGCTCGCCACGGTGCGGCACGCCGACCGCATCCTCGTCTTCGATAACGGCCGGATTGTCGAGACGGGCACCTTCGACGATCTCCTCGCGCAGGGCGGCCGTTTCGCGGCGCTGGCCGAGGCGCAAGGGTTCGGAGCAAGGCCGGAGGAGCTCCCGCGTCGCTCTGCAGCGACATAGTCTCGAAAGGCGTCCCGTCGACGATAGAGGATCAGGGTAATCGCATTTGGATTTCAGCCAGTCGTACGGCCGCGTTTTCCTTCCCCGGTGACGGGGAAGGTGGCGCCCGCAGGGCGTCGGAAGGGGCGATTCCGGGTGGAGAACCCCATCCGTCCCGGCTTTGCCGTGACACCTTCCCCGTTGCCGGGGAAGGATTTACGCCTCGCATAGACGATGACGTTCAAATGCGATCACCCTAGATAGGGCAATAATATACTTGACTCAGTGTTACTGATCGGCAACGGATTACACAGGGCTTGACGAGCCATCCATGGCCAGCATTCCTAGGCAGGAAGGATAGCGGCCGGATCTCTCCCGAATAGGTGGAATTCAGACTGGCAGGCAATAGCGTGATCGCTGGGGCGGATTTGGAACGCTACTGGCGGATGCATGATGTTCTGGCTTCCTTTCATAAAATGTTTAACGAGCAGCAATCAAATGATGAGCGTACGATTGCGATAATCGGAGCGACTTTTTTAGATACCTTGCTAGGGAATATCCTTATCAACTTTATGATTGCTGACGAGAAGGAGATAAAGCGGCTCGTTGGTATTGATGGACCGATGGGAACGTATTCGAGCCGCATCACTACGGCATACTGCCTTGGCCTAGTTCCAAGAATTGTGCGAGACGACCTTCGGATCGTCGGCAAAATCCGCAACCGATTTGCACACCGACTTGAAGCATCGTTTAACATGGAGCCGATTTGCGACTGGTGCCTCCTAATGAAGTGGCAAGAGATTTCAATGATGATGGAAGCGCCCGAAGGCGCGACCGCTCAGGATGTTTTCAAAGTTGGTGTGAACCAGTTGATTTGCTACCTTAACGGAATCGTTGGCGTAGCCCGACTAGAGCGGCGACAGGCTGTAGCTATGTAGCCAGGTCTGCTTCACGGTGGGTCGCGCGCTTCGTTTAAACGTCGATCTTGGTCGCTTGAACCGGCTTCGATTGTATGCACAAGAGGAGCTAGAGGATGGATCCGGATTGACTCGGCTCCGGCCTTGCCGACAAATCGTAGCGGGCCTGACGAAGACGCGATGATCGATCGCCGGCAGGCCTGTTACGAGGGACGATTATGATCAATTATTTGTTTTCAGGCTCGGGCCGATTGAGCCGCGGCCAGTTCTGGTTTTCCACGCTATTCTATATCGTCGGCGCGTTGATCGTTGCGGCGATTCTCGCCCTTCTCTGGCAGATCATTCCGGGAGAACATAGCGCCGACGGCAATTTCAACATCAGCGGTGTCCGGGCGATACCCTATCTCGCCGTGGTGTTCGGCTATTTTATAGTGATAACCTGGTCCGGGATCTGCATTGGCATCAAGCGTTATCATGACCGCAACAAGTCAGGGATCTGGATCTTGATTCAGTTCGTGCCGCTGGTCGGCTCGCTCTGGTATCTGATCGAGACGGGATTCCTCCGCGGAACACCGGGGCCGAACACCTATGGTCCCGAGACCGGCCGGTAATTTCCTCCGCGGCGGCAATTCGTGCCCACATGCAAAAGGCGCCCCGGTGGGGCGCCTTCGGCCGATGACGTTTCGTCAGGTCGCTCAGGCGGCCTGCTTGGGCTCGACCTTGGCCTCGATCACCTTCGCGCCGCTACGGCCGCCGATCGGGATCTGGCGGGGCTTGGCAGCCTCCGGGATCTCGCGCACCAGGTCGACGTGAAGCAGACCATGTTCGAGCGCGGCACCGGTTACGAGCACGTGATCGGCGAGCTGGAAGCGCCGCTCGAATGCGCGCGCCGCGATCCCCTGGTAGAGGACCTCGGACTTCTGGGTATCCGCCCCAGGCGGCGTCTTGGCGCCACGGATGACCAGCGTGTTCTCGCGGGTTTCGATGGTGAGGTCGCTATCGGCGAAGCCTGCGACCGCGACGGAGATGCGGTAGTCGTTCTCGCCGGTCCGCTCGATATTGTAGGGCGGATAGGACTGAGCGGTCGTATCGACGCCCGACATCTGGTCGATGAGCGAGAATACCCGGTCGAAGCCGACGGTGGAGCGATAGAGCGGAGAAAGATCGTACTGGCGCATGACATATCCTCTTGCAAGCGACATGGAGTCGGCTGGCCGGCGCACCGGCCGGGCCCTGACTCTCGCTGATGCACGTCCGTTGTGGCCCGTGCCCCACTGAGGTGGGGATCGCCGAGGTCCGTTCAAGAGGTTTTGGGCGATTCCTGCCGCCGCTGACGGCGCAGGTTTCGCCTCAAGGTTGCGCCGCTCCGATGCGTTTCGCCTAGCTTCGGAGATGCCTGGCGAAGACGTCGAGCGTCCGCCCCATGGCCTCGACGGCGCTCGCCTTATCGTAGCTGCCGCGGGCATCGCAGTTGAAGCCGTGGCCGGCCTTGTAGGTATAGACCGGCACGTCCGGCAAAGCCGCCTTGATCTTGTCGACGTCGCTCTTCGGGATGTGGGCGTCGAGTTCGCCGAAATGCAGGATCGTCGGCACTTTCGGCTTCATGTCGAGCATCTTGGCGATGTTGCCGCCGTAATAGCCGACCGCCGCCGAAAGCCCGTCGAGCTTCGACGCGGCCGCGAAAGCCATCGAGCCGCCCCAGCAGAAGCCGACGACGCCGACCTTGCCGCCCTGCTGCGCGGCCTTGATGGCCGCCTCGATGTCGAGCAACGTCTTCGACTGATCGACCTTGCCCACGAGCCCCATTCCGGTCTGGACGTCCTCCGGCGTGTATCCGATCTCGACCTCCGGCTGGACCCGATCGAACAGGGCCGGCGCGATCGCCAGATAGCCTTCGGCCGCGAAGCCGTCCGTCACGCGGCGGATATGCGAATTGACGCCGAAGATCTCCTGCAGCACCACGATGCCACCCTTGGGCGCGCCGGCCGGATTGGCCTTGTAGGCACCGATCGAGACCCCGTCGGAGGCTGTCAGCTTGATCATCTCGCTCATTGGAAAATCCTTCGATTATTGGTGTCAGCGCTTGTGCGAGGTCGCCGTCTGGCCGAACAGCACCTTCTTGGCCTCCTCGCTCATCTCCGTCGGCCGGTTGATCGTCTCGCCCTTGGCATAGGCCGCGACGGTCGCCGGCCGTGCCCTGATGGCTTCGAACCAACGCTTCAAGGCCGGAAAATCCTCGAGCTTTTGCCCCTGGCGCTCGTGGTTGACGGTCCACGGATAGGCCGCCATATCGGCGATCGAATAATCCCCGGCGATGAAGTCTTGGCCGTCGAGCTGGCGGTCGAGCACGCCGTAGAGCCGGTTGGTCTCCTTGACGTAGCGCTCGATCGCATAGGGGATCTTTTCCGGCGCGTAGGCGGAGAAATGGTGGTTCTGGCCGGCCATCGGACCAAGGCCGCCCATCTGCCAGAACAGCCATTCGAGCACCTTGACGCGACCGCGCAGGTCCTGCGGCAGGAAGCGACCGGTCTTCTCGGCGAGATAGAGCAGGATGGCACCGGATTCGAACACCGAGACGGGCGCGCCGCCGCCCTTGGGCTCGTGGTCGACGATAGCCGGCATGCGGTTGTTCGGCGCGATCTCGAGGAAATCCGGCTTGAACTGGTCGCCCTTGCCGATGTCGATCGGGACGATCCGGTAGGGCGTGCCGGTCTCTTCGAGGAAAAGCGTGATCTTGTGGCCGTTGGGGGTCGGCCAGTAGTAAAGGTCGATCATGTGAAGCTCCGCTGGCAGGCTCGCTGCCGTTGACGGCTCAATTAGCACGCGGACCGCAACCCTCAAGCCTCGCCTCGCAGGATGACCGCCGGTGCGGATGGAGCTATAGGTCTGCGCCGATCAAATCGCCGGACGAGAAGCCTCCGCCATGCCCGACCCGGATCCCATGCCCGTCCGCCACGCCATCGTCGTCATGGGCGTGTCGGGCTCCGGCAAATCCTCCTGCGGGGCGAGGCTCGCGGCGACGCTTGGGATCGACTTCATCGACGGCGACGACCTCCACCCCGCCGCCAATGTGGCCAAGATGTCGGCCGGCGAGGCGCTGACAGATGCCGACCGCTGGCCCTGGCTCGACCGGGTGGCGGCGTCGCTTGCCGACCGCGCCGCCCATCCACGCGGCGTCGCCATCGCCTGCTCGGCGCTGCGGCGCCGCTACCGCGACCGGCTGCGCGAGGGCGCGCGGGCCGCGGGGCCGGTCTTTCTGTTCCTCGACATCACGCCGGAGGAGGCGCGCCGGCGCCTCGCGGACCGTCCCGGCCACTTCATGCCCGTCAGCCTCGTCGCCAGCCAATTCTACACGCTGGAGCGTCCGGCGCCCGAGGAGACCGACGTCGCGACCGTCGAGGAGACCGAGGGCGTCGCCGAGACGGTGGGCGCGGCCGTCGCGGCGCTCGGGGCGCTCGCATGATCAACGATGCCCTGGCGGCGCTTCTCGAAGTGCTGTCGCCGCCGTTCCGGGCCGTGCTGATCAAGGTCCTGGGCCTGACGGTGCTGATCCTCGCAGTCCTGGTGGGGCTCATCCACCACGTGCTGATCGCCTTCGTGACGCTGCCCTATCTCTGGCTCGACACCACCATCTCCGTGCTGGCCGGGCTCGGCCTCGTGATCGGCTCGATCTTCCTGGTCGCCCCGGTCTCGAGCCTCGTCGCCGGCTTCTTCATCGACGACCTCGCCGAACTGGTCGAACGCGACCTCGATCCCGGGGCGCCGCCGGGGCGTCCGCTGCCGATCCTGCAGGCCGTCGTCCTCTCGGTGCGCTTTGCGGCATTGTCGCTCGGGGTGACGATCCTGGCGCTGCTGCTGTTGCTGGTGCCTGGGGTGAATGCCGTGGCCTTCATCGGTGCCAACGCCTATCTGTTGGGCCGCCAATATTTCGAGTTCGTGGCGTTGCGGCACGTGCGGCTCGACGAGGCGAATGTCATGCGTCACCGATACGGCGGGCGCCTGTGGGCGGCGGGCTTCGTGCTCGCGCTGTTCGTCTCGGTGCCGCTCCTGAACCTTTTGACCCCGCTGTTCGGCGCGGCCTTCATGGTGCGCGTGTTCAAGCGGCTGCCGCGGGCCGGCGGCGTGCCGGCTGCGCGTGCGAGACTTGGTTAACCCGCGACCCGATCGCCCGCGAACTGGCCGGTCTTGCGAAATCGATAGAGATAGGTGGGCACGATCGATTCG
Organism: Lichenihabitans sp.; assembly: GCA_965277115.1. GTDB lineage: Bacteria > Pseudomonadota > Alphaproteobacteria > Rhizobiales > Beijerinckiaceae > Lichenihabitans. The sequence continues at coordinate 1,364,190 of CBDIBY010000011.1, forward strand.
ATGGCATGCGGTTCGATGCCGAGCCCTTCGAGCGTCAGGCCGGCCTCGGCCGCCGCCTCGCTCACCACATTGTCGGTTTCGAGCATCTTCAGTTGGTCGGGCGTCATCACCAGCATCTTGGGGAACAGCCCGAGGCTCAGGCCCGCCAGCGTCTCGGTCAAGGCCGCGGGCCCGCGCGCCAACCCGAACGGCACCGGCAGCAGCACGCGGTGGCGCCCGGTGACGGCGCAGATATAGGCGAGGAGCTCCTTGAAAGTCTTCACCTCCGGCCCGCCGAGTTCGTAGGTCACGCCCGGCTTCGCCTCGCCCACGGCGGCTATGGCGACAGCCTCCGCGACGTCGCCCACATAAGCCGGCTGAAACCGCGTCCGGCCGCCGCCCATCAGCGGCAGGGCGGGCGCGATCCGCGCCATGGCGGCGAAGCGGTTGAAGAAATCGTCCTCCGGCCCGAACAGGATCGACGGCCGCAGGATCACCGCGTCGGGGTAGATCTCGCGCACCGCCGCCTCGGCCTGGCCCTTGCTGCGGGCGTAATTCGCCGCACCGTCCGGATCGGCGCCGATGGCCGAGACATGCACGAAGCGCGCGACGCCGGCCTCCTTGGCGGCCTTGGCCGCGGCGCGCGCCCCGAACACATGCACGGCCTCGAAATTCTGCCGGCCGCTCTCCGTCAGCACGCCGACGAGATTGACCGCGAAGCTGGCGTCGCGCAGTGCCGCGGCGAGCGAGGCGGGATAGCGCAGGTTGGTTTGCACCGGCGCGATCTGCCCGGTGCGGCCCATCGGCGGGAGGAAATTGCCGAGATCCGGGCGGCGCGAGCCGGCGCGGAGCCGGTAGCCGCGCATGGCCAGCGCCCTGACGACATAGCGGCCGAGAAAGCCCGAGGCGCCGAACACGGTACCGAGGCCCGATGTGGCGAGCGCGTTGGGGGCCATGGTCAAACTCCTCGAAAGCCGGGCGGAGAGGTCGGATGCCGCCCTGTGCCGCGGGGCGTGACAAACCGCTTCTAGGCGAGCCGCCGCGCGCTGTACAGCGATGCCGGCGCTCCGAGCAGGGCGTCGGGCGGAGAGACATTTCAGACGATCGAGTTGAAGACTTCAATTTGTAAGCGAGGGAGGTTATGAGTCTCCCCGGTAAGGAATGGAACGACGGTTTCGCCCGATTGTTCATTGATTCAATCGGCCCCGGCATCCAAGCGAAGCTGGAAGGGCGGGCCGAAGGAGGATGAGAGCGGCCGCATGACCCCGACTCCCCATAATGCCCATCTTCTCTCCGCCCCCGAGGACGCAGGCTCGCCCCCCGCAGCCGAGCCGCCGCGCGGCGTTCCATTCAACCTGCCGACTGCGCCGGGCAACGAACTGCTCTATATCGAACAGGCGATCCGCAACCGACATCTTTCAGGCGACGGGCCTTTCACGAAGCGTTGCAACGCCTGGCTCGAAGCCGCGACTGGCGCCCGCCAGGCGCTGCTGACCCATTCGTGCACGGCCGCGATGGAGATGGCCGCCATGCTGTTCGACCTCGGGCCGGGGGACGAGGTCATCATGCCCTCGTTCACCTTCGTCTCGACCGCCAATGCCGCGGTGCTGCGTGGTGCGGTGCCGGTCTTCGTCGACATCCGCCCCGATACGCTCAACATCGACGAGCGGCTGATCGAGGCGGCCATCACGGACAAGACCAAAGCGATCTTCGTCGTCCATTATGCCGGCGTCGGCTGCGCCATGGACGAGATCATGGCGATCGCCGAACGCCACGGTCTCTACGTGCTGGAAGATGCCGCCCAGGGTCTCTCGGCCGCCTATCAGGGGCGGCCTCTCGGCTCGATCGGCCATCTCGGGGCGTTCAGCTTCCACGAGACCAAGAACGTCATATCCGGCGAAGGCGGAGCGCTCTTGATCAATGACGAACGCTTCATCGAGCGGGCGCATATCCTGCGCGAGAAGGGCACCAACCGAACCAAATTCCTGCAGGGCCGCGTCGACAAGTATACCTGGGTCGATTACGGCTCCTCCTATCTGCCGAGCGAGCTGAACGCCGCCTTCTTGCTGGCGCAGTTCGAGCGGGCCGGCGATATCCTAGAGATCCGTCTTGGCCTCTGGCAGCATTATCATCGGCGGCTGGCGCCGCTTGATCATGAGGGACTGCTGGCACGACCGACCGTGCCGCAGATCTGCCGGTCGAACGCGCATATCTATTACGTACTGATGCCGGATGTGGAACGGCGGACGGCGATGCTCCAACGCACCAAGGCGGCGGGGATCGGCGCAATCTTCCATTACATTCCCCTGCACAGCGCCCCGGCGGGTCGCAGGTTCGCCCGCCAACACGGCGACTTGCCGGTCACCGAGGATCTCAGTTACCGGCTGGTGCGGCTGCCGCTCTGGGCCGGACTGACCGAGGCGCAGGTGGAGACGGTCGTCGACATCGTCGATACGGTGGCGCGCGGAGGTTGAGCGGCCGTCCTCCGTTTCGACACGAAGGCTTTCGCATTCGCTTTCCGCCGGCGTCTCCGGCGACTGTCGCTCGCGGGAGCGGGCTCCGCTCAAGAATGAGGGCGGAATGCTGCTTCACCCGATTGCCCCGGACACGGAGTGCCCCGGGCAAGGAGTTGACAGCATCGCTCCGGCGCCCGTAGAAGCTGGCCGATGCCCTGGTGGCGGAATTGGTAGACGCGCTGGTTTCAGGTACCAGTGGGTAACACCGTGGAGGTTCGAGTCCTCTCCAGGGCACCACTCATTTTCTAAACTCCTGTTTTCTTTGTTGTTTTCTGATCGACGCCCTTACCTGACCCAAGGTGCGGGCGTTCTTCGTTCTCGATCCGTCCCGAGACGAGCAATTTGGCGGCGCTCAGAGCGAGCCGTTTCTTGTCGGCCGTGCGGGTGTAGTGACCGGCCATCTTGTGAATAGGCGTGGAATAAGGACCCCATTTTCGGGGATTTAGGCGTCCAAACGGGACCCCTCGGAAGACGGGTCCACAGTGGCTTCCATGGTTTATGGAGGCCGAGTTTAGGATGCTGATCGTGGAAACGATTGCGAAGATCCGCCGAGCGTTCTTCGTTCAAGGCAAGTCGATCAAGTCCATTTGTCGAGATTTACGAGTGTCGCGGACAGTGGTCCGCAAAGTGATCCGCTCGGATACGACCGAGTTTCGTTATGAGCGTGAGAACCAGCCCTTTCCAAAGATCGGTCCGGTTCGGGAACGGCTCGACGAGTTACTTCTATCCAATGCCGGCAAATCTTCGCGCGAGCGGTTGACGCTGACCCGGATCTACGAGGAGGCGCGAGCTCTTGGTTATGAAGGCGGATATGATGCCGTCCGCCGCTATGCCAACAGTTGGGCCGAGGAGCGCGGTGCTGCGACGGCCCAGGCCTATGTGCCGCTGATCTTCGATCCGGGCGAAGCCTATCAGTTCGACTGGAGCCACGAGATCGTGCTGATCAACGGCATGACTGTGACCGTGAAGGTGGCGCATGTCCGCCTCTGCCATAGCCGCATGTTGTTCGTGCGGGCGGAGCCTGCCAGAGGCTCCGCTCAGCGAAGCTGAGGGGAGTGAGGGGAGTGATGGGGTGGACGCCCCCTGACGGCATCGGTTGTGCCAGGATGGAAGGTGTTGATCGATCATCACTCACAAGGAGGCGTCCGTGGATCAGGCTATCACGATCGGATTGGATCTCGCCAAGCAGGTTTTTCAGGCACACGGCGCCGATGCGGCCGGCCGCGTTCTGTTCCGCAAGCGGCTCTCACGCTCCAAGCTGCTGGCCTTTTTTGCCGGGCAGCCGCCGTGCACCGTCGCCATGGAGGCCTGTGCCGGTGCGCACCACTGGGGTCGGGAAATCGCGCGCCTCGGCCATGCCGTGCGGCTGATCCCACCGGCCTACGTGAAGCCGTTCGTCAAGCGACAGAAGAACGACGCGGCTGATGCCGAGGCGATCTGCGAAGCGGCGGGGCGCCCGACCATGCGGTTCGTGCCGGTCAAGAGCGAAGAAAGCCAGGCGAGTGGGGTGCTGTTTCGGGCCCGCGACCTCTTGGTTGGGCAGCGCACGCAGTGCATCAACGCCCTGCGTGGCCACTTGGCCGAGTACGGTCACATCTTCCCCAAGGGGATCACCCAGGCCGATCAAGTGATGGCCAGCATTGAGAGCCCGGATACGCGTCTGCCCGAGGCGGCGCGAACCGTGCTCAAGGTGTTGGTCTCGACGTTTCGGACGCTCACGATCCAGATCAAGGACCTCGACGCGGAGATCGGCCGGCGCGCCAAGGCAGACCCGGTCGCGCGGCGCCTGATGACGATTCCCGGCATTGGCCCAATCGCCGCCACGGCGATCACGGCGCTCGTGCCGGCGGCCGAAAGCTTCAAATGCGGCCGAGACTTCGCAGCATGGCTCGGGTTGACACCGTTGCAGCGATCGACCGGTGGCAAGCAAAAGCTCGGCGCCGTGTCGTTACGCGGAGAGCGGACGATCCGCCGTCTGCTCATTCTCGGCGCTAGCGCTGTAGTCCGACATGCCGCGATGCGCAAGGAAGCGACCGGAACCTGGCTCGGCCAGATGCTCGGGCGCAAGCCGAAGATGTTGGTCACCGTGGCCTTGGCCAACAAGACCGCCCGTGTTGTGTGGGCGCTCTTAGTCAAGGGCGGGACCTACAAGGCTCCGGTAGCGGCGGCGTAAGCCAGCCGCTACCGAGAAGGCGGAGGAGAGCGGAAGGAGCGTATGGCGCAACGGTCGGTGAGACGGGGCTGGGATATCCAGGGCCTGCCACAGTGCCTCGAGCACGCTGGAGTGATAGGAACCCGGTCCGCGAACTCCCATACAGGCCGGCGGCAGCTCGCTGTCGCAATCGAGGCCGGACAGATGGCAGCATCCGACCACGCGTTCGTGCAATTCCAACGTTTTTCCTTGCCAAGCAGGGGGCGTCCACAGATGGCAGGCGGAGGGCTATCCTGGCGAAAGCCAGGAGATGGTATTCGACGCCCACGACCGGGCCTTCGCCTTCTTCAAGGGTGCCTGCAGGCGCGGCATCTACGACAACATGAAGACGGCGGTCGAGACGATTCTCGTCGGCAAGGAGCGCGCCTACAATCGCCGTTTCCTGCAAATGTGCGGTCACTACCTCGTCGACCCCGTCGCCTGCACGCCGGCCTCGGGTTGGGAAAAGGGTCAGGTCGAAAACCAGGTCGGTCTGGTGCGGGAGCGCTTCTTCACGCCACGCCTGCGCGTCAAGAGCTATGACGAGTTGAACGGGTGGCTGCTCGATCACTGTGTCGCCTACGCCAAGGTGCATCCCCATCCCGAGTTCAAGGACAAGACGGTTTGGCAGGCCTTCGAGGCGGAGCGGCCGAGCCTGGTGTCCTACGGCGTCAGGTTCGATGGCTTCCATGCGGTGCCGGCGTCCGTGTCGAAGACCTGCCTGGTGCGGTTCGACAACAACAAATACTCGGTCGCCGCCAGCGCGATCGGCCGCCCGGTCGAGGTGAGAGCCTATGCGGAACGGATCGAGTTGCGTCAGAATGGCCGGATCGTCGGCGACCATCCCCGGTGTTTCGGTCGCAACGAGACAATCTTCGATGCTTGGCATTACGTTCCCGTGCTGGCCCGCAAGCCGGGCGCCTTGCGCAACGGAGCGCCGTTCAAGGATTGGGTGCTGCCGGCCGGTCTCGACCGGGTCAGACGCAAGCTTGCCGGCGTCGATGATGGTGATCGGCAGATGGTGGCGATCCTGTCGGCCGTGATGAGCGATGGGCTCTCCGCGGTCGAGGCCGCTTGCCGCGAAGCGCTGAGGGAGAACGTCCACTCCGCCGATGTGATCATCAACATCCTGGCCCGACAGCGTGAGCCTGCGGCCGCCATCACCATCATGACCCCAGAGGCGCTGCGCCTGCAGCACGAGCCTGCCGCAGACTGCCCCTCCGCCTGCAACTCCACCCGGCTTCGCCGCGCGGAGCCTCTTGCAGGCTCCGCCCGCTACGACAGCCTGAGAAGGACGATGTGATGGAGCGTTCCGAGATCCTGGCCACCATGGTCGACCTGAAGCTCTATGGCATGAAGGCCGCCTTCGACGAGATCATCACCACGGCGGTGAAGCGACAACACGAGCCGCAGCGCATCGTCGGCGACCTGCTGCAAGCCGAGATCGCCGAAAAGCAGGCACGCTCGATCAAGTATCAGATCACCATCGCCAAGCTGCCGCTCGCCAAGGACCTCGAGGACTTCCGCTTCGCCGCCACGCCCATCAACGAGACGCTCGTGCGCGACCTCACCGGCGGTGAGTTCCTGGCCCATGAGCGCAACGTCGTGCTGGTCGGCGGAACCGGTACCGGCAAGACCCACCTCGCCAGCGCAATCGCACGGGCCTGCATCCGCAACGGCGCCCGCGGCCGCTTCTTCAACGTCGTCGACCTCGTGAACCGGCTCGAGGCCGAAGGACGGGCGGGACGTCAGGGCCGCATGGCCGACTACCTGTCCCGCATGGACTTCATCGTGCTCGACGAACTCGGTTATCTGCCCTTCGCCCAGTCCGGCGGTCAGCTCCTGTTCCACCTGATCAGCCGCCTCTACGAGCAGACCTCGGTCATCGTCACCACCAACCTGGCCTTCGGCGAATGGCCCAACGTGTTCGCCGGCGACGGCCAAGATG
>CBDIBY010000012.1:0-993354 GCA_965277115.1 Lichenihabitans sp.
TCGTCCATCAATTACATCGGCTGGATGAAGCGATTGTGCGGCTCGATCGAACGATCACGAAGATGGCGCAGCGGGATGAAACGGCGCGCCGGCTGATGAGCATACCCGGGATCGGCCCGATCACCGCCTCGGCGATGGCCGCTACCGTTCAGGACGCATCCAGCTTCGCGGGTCCGCGCGAATTCGCTGCTTTTCTCGGGCTGACGCCCAAGCAGAACTCTTCGGGCGGCAAGCAGCGGCTCGGGGCGCATCTCGAAGATGGGCAATCGATACCTGCGCAAATTGCTCGTCGTGGGTGCGCATGCCGTGCTGTTTCATCGCAAACCCCATACGGACGCGCTGCGATCCTGGGCGAAGAAGCTGATCGAGAAGAAGCCCTTCAAGCTTGTCGCTGTGGCGCTTGCCAACAAAATGGCGCGCATCGCCTTCGCGATCCTGCGCGGCAAGACGAGCTATCGAGAAATTCCGGCTTAGCCAGCGCCGTAGGGTTCGCGGCCGAGGCTCGCCAAAAGCCAAGGCAGCACAGCAATCGAGGGTGACCGAGAGGTGATGCGCAGAACGCGGATTGATCCAGAAGCCCGTGGCATTGTCTGCGCAATCAAGCGCGATCCCGTGATTGGGGCAACGGATCAGCGGACAACATCAGGGCCAGCGGGGATTCAATCTCCGCGTCAAAGGCCGAAGACATGACCGCACCCACGACCAGCGCATCGTCCAAAACAGTCCTTGATCCGCGAGCGCCGTCCAGACATGACAGTGCCCTCGTGCGAGAACCGGCGCATGTTCATGTCGTCGATCAGCCGCTGGCGCAGTGGGCTGATCGGGGTGGTGGGAACGAGATCACTCATCGGGCGACTCCTCAGGTGAAGGAGCCGCGATGCTCTGCCCGCGCCCGATCTCGCTCAACGGACCCGTAACACCTTCGATTCTATCTCGACCTCACCACGCGCACCCTCCCGCGCAGCGGGTTCGTTCGTCGGCCAACATTTGCCGTAGCGAGCGCATCACCCTTGTGCGGCGCAAAATTGGTGTGTTGCGGTGAGCCTGTCGCCACCCGTGCCGATCCCGGGCTTCTGCCGCGACCGATGTTGCTCAGCTGATAATGTTGAAACTCAAACCGCGGGAAGGCCATCGATCGTGGCGACCTGCGGAGGTGCCTGTCGCAGCTCGGCCACGAACCAGTCCATCACGCTGAGGAAACGATCCATCGCACCATCGGCCGCCAGGACCGCAAGGCGGATCGTCGGCCGCTTGCTGATCGTGTCTTCGCCAAGCGCGATGCCGTCGATCTCGTTCAGCCGCCGCCGCAGATCTTCGCGCCGGGAAACGTCGTCGAAGACCGGACGATCCACCATATACTGGAAGGTGAGATTGATGCTGCCGTCGCTCCAGAGCCGGAACGGACCAGGGAGTGTGCTGGCGCCAACCTTGAACTCCGGCATCATCGATCCCCAGCGCGGGTTGGTGTTGAACTCGATGCGATCGGCATTGCGGTTGATCCAGGCGATCAACCTGCGGGCGGCCTCGACCGCCTGGGGTTCGGCTCGCTCCTCCATGTCGGCCAGCAGGCTAGCTTCGGTCCAAGCCCGCTTCGGTAGGGCAGGGCGGCTCGCCACGCCCTTCTTCTGGATGGCGTCCTGGGTCTGGCCGATGACGATGGGCACGAGGGTCTTCAATCCCTGGCCCTCGTACTGGCGCAGCTCGATCGCCAAGACCTCCGCCGGCTGCATTTGCCGGTTGAGGAACTCGACGATGCGGCGCAGCTCGGAGGGGATTCGGTCGGCGACGAACAAGAGGCGGATCCGACCGGTCGTGAGATTGGTCCTCACCTGCTCCCAGAACCCGTCGGGATCGCCGTCCGGACCGATAAGCCGGCCCAGCACAGCCTCGGGCTCGTCGCCATCGGCCATGCAGCGCGCCGCGAACCTGGCCCGCAGCTCATCGACCGGCCAGTGCAGGATCGAGTTGGCGGCATAGTCGAGCATCTGCCCCACCACCTCGCGCCGGATGCGGGTGTCGGTACCGCGCTTCACCTCGACCAGGGTGGGGACGCCATCCTGATCGAGGAACAGGTGATCGAGCGACCAGCGGCCGCCGCCACCCTCCTCGGAGGCGATGGCCTGCTCGCGCGCCACGAGGACGAAGCGGCGCGGTACCTCGCTGTCGATCTGGTCGCCCGCCAGCAACTCGGGAAAGGCGGCCAGCAGCCGTTGGAAGTCGTCTTCGGATGCAAAGCTCGCGGCCTGCATGGCCACGAGCGTGGTTTCGTCTCTCAAGACAAAGACGCCGGTTCCCGTATTCACAGATCACCCTCTCGCGCGTGCCGAGCCGAACCGCGGCTGGGTTCGGGATAACGGGCTCGAGCGAAGCCCGCTTCGGCATAGCGGTACACTTACGAAGTGTGCTTCGTAGTCAAGTCCGCGGGCCACAGCCACGCTTCGGGTCATGGCGGATGAGCTGAGACGACGGCTGGGGCTGACCGTGCAGGCGGCGCGGCGACGGGCCGAGATGACCCAGGAGGGTCTGGCGGAGCTGATCGGACGCACGCCCGAGAGCGTGTCGAACATCGAGCGTGGGTTGCAGCTCCCCACCCTCGAGACGCTGGTGGACCTTGGCCGCGTTCTGGCCGTGCCGCTGATCGACTTCCTCGACGGTCTCGACAGCTCTCCGGCGCTGTCGCGCGAGCGCGCCCAAATGGAGGCTCAGCTACGGGAACTCGCCCGCTGCCTCACCGACCGCGACCTCAGGCTCGCCATCGCACTCACCGAGGCCATGGCCCAGCGGCCATGAGCTACCCTGCGGAGGGCGAGCCAGTCGATCATCGGAACTCCGCGCCGATAAAGCTTCATCGCGCCGGATCGGCGTTATACGCTGGCCGCCCAAGGTCTCCTGCTGACCCTTAGCGGAATTTGATGAGGTCTGCTTACGGGCGATACGATGCACCCCAGCATCGCCAGCGCACGTTTCACGTCGAGCTTCGCTTCTGGCTGCGGCGGTCCGCCCCCTTTCATTTCAACGCTTTTCGCTGCCTCAAAGGTGTCGCGGATTTGCCAGCGGCGCGGGAGTTTGGACCTTTCGCCTGCGGGCTTTTGAAAGGGATCACGACGTCAGTCACGTCAATGACGGCAATCATTGCCTGCGGTTCGGTCTGTCCACCGCTGGCGATGGTGTCCGCCATGGCACGAAGATGCCTGACCACATCGGGCAGTTTCCACTTCTCACCGGCAGGTCCATCCCAGGTGTGCGGTTCCTTATGTACCAGTAGCAGGATGCCGTGCTTGGCATCCCTCGCTCTGAGGTAACGCCGGCCGAGCTGGACCTGGAGCGCCTTCCCAAGTTCGGCAAGTGACCAGCTCTCGGCCACCTTGATTTCGATCGGGAGCGACGCGTCGTTACCGCTGGCCTGAAGCCGGATGTCGGGCTCTTTTTCTTCGACGACGTGAGGCTCGCGTTCACCGGTGTAAGCGCGCCCTTTTCGGAACCTCAATTCATTCGCGACCCAAACCTGCACCTCACGCTCATTCTGCAGCCGTTTGAGCGTGACGCCTTGGGCGAAATCCGAGTGGTGAAGGTCGTGGTCGATGTCGCTAATGCGCCGCATTGCCACACGTTGAAGGTCGCTCGGTGTCTGTGGAGCGGTGTCGAATTCCTGCTCTAGCGCCGCCGCTTCACCTGCCTTCCAAGGGGCGTGCTCCGAGTCGAGCGCCGCCCGCCTCGCCATAGATTCGCGCATACGTCCTGGCGCGACGCCAAATGACGGCGTCCTCGACAGGCGTTCGAGCGCTGCGAACGCGGCTCGGCCTGGTGTATCCAGAATGCGGTTGAACGCGCCGCCCCTTGCCCGCTCGGCATCGTCGCGGGAATCGGGAGAGTAGACTTCGCCGCTCGGGTGGACGTTGTCCTCTTCAACCTTGACCGTGCTGAAGGCGATAACGATCAGGCGCTCCAGGACTTCGACAGGCAGAACAGTTTGCGGCCCGTCTTCCCTCATGGCCCAGCCGCCGAAGATACCCGGGAGGACCATCTTCACCAGGTGCGTTTGTGCTCTGGGTTCGAGTCCGTCGAGCTTGACCGTGATCGCCGTGATGGCGTTGGCGGGATCGACGCGGAACGCTGCCGCCAGGTAAATCGCGGTCGTCTCATCGTCCGGATCGCCCGCCGCAAAGCGATCCAGCGCCAAGGGCGCGAGGCGGCCTTTGGTCGCATCGTCGGCGCCCATCACGACGATGTTCAGTGCGGGAGCAAGACCTCTTGCTCCAAGCCGCGACCTGTTCTCGATCGCCGTGAGCATGTCTGACGCCACTGTCGCTGCGACAGCTACCGGCGCATAGGAGATATCCTGGACGACGCCATGAGCCGCTTCCGACGCGTCGAATTGGGACGTCACCTCACGCATCAGCACGGCCGAGACTTCCATCGGCCACCTCGCGCAGAGATCCAGAATCCACGGTGGAAAGCCGTTCAGTTCCAGCGTCGCGAACTTTGCGGCCTTGGTGGCTTCTTCAGAGGCAAGCTTGCCGGCCCATTTCGGATCGCGCTTGGCCTCAAGCGTGACGCCGACGATGCCCATGCAATCGAACTTCTGGATGGTGTTGCGCTTGTCCGGATCGCGGTCCGACGCAAGAATTGGGTCGCGCTGACGCCAGAAATGGATAAGGGCATCCGCGAGAGCGTCTGCAACATCTTTGCCGACGCTCGGCACGATCCCGGACACGTCATCGATGGCGTAACGCGACGAGTGCGACGACTGCGAGCTTAAGAGTTCCCATAGATAGAACAGACGTGCATCGACCTTGTCATCCGGAAGCTTGGGCAAGTTCCGGAGCGCGTCCGGGTTGGCTTTGATGTCGTCGACAAACTTGATCCAGCTCGTGTCGCGCTTCTCTTGCTCTGCTTCGTGCTTAGCCCGCATCTTCGCATATTTGGACGTCTCAGCCTTCTCGGCGGTGGACGGCGACGGTGGGTTTTCCCAGGCGTCGATATGCTTTTCGAGGTCATCAACGCCAGCGCAGGCTTCCTTCAGCCTCCCCAAGATCGCCGGGTCGCGCTCGCTACGAGCCCAAAGCTCCAGCACCGCATGGGCAGCAAGCGCCCTGCGGTCAGCGGTCGGTTGCTCTTTGATGTCGTGGAGGAGCCAGCTGAGGTCGGTCGGGGCAATGCCGGGCGTCCAGCCCAGCATCTGCATCTGGTGAACGCTCGCAACGGGATTGCCGTGAAGCACCTTGTGTTTGTCGAACCTGTCAGCGGCTCGCCAAAAGGCCGCGCGTTTCCGAGCCGGTGAGCGATGCAGCTCGACGGTTAGCTCCTTCGGTTCGGTTTGAATGTTGCGGTATAGGCGATTGCTCCCCATCCTCAAGGCGGCGTCGATCGCGACTTCGGGCGCCGCGTTCAAATCGACGGCGCGCAACAGCGTCAGGGCTGCCTCCTGAAGCGCAGGTCTGAATGCCTTCTCTTCGTTGGTATCCTGCGCGTAGTTGTCCGTGGTTGCGCCGATTTTGCCGAGAAGCCACGCGATCAACCGCTCAAGTTCGGCGGTGTTTTCGACGCGCTGAACGAGCTTTGGTCCGTAATAAGAGGACCCGAGGGTTTCGTCGCGCGTCCCATCCGGAAGGCTGTCGATGACCGCCATCAGATCATCGACGGAAATCTCGCGCGGGAAGAGCTTGTCGAGGCTTTCCCAAAGCATCGTTCCCGGCAACGTCGCTGCATTGTCTTTTATGTAGGTGGCAAAAGCAGTGAGATCGGTCGGTGTCGCGAAGTTTAGAAATGCCCGCGCGCCGAACACTCGCGTCGTGGAATCGGCCTTTGGATCGAATGCTGCGGTGCGCGCGAAGCCGGCGCATTGATCGAGCGAACCGAGCTCGATCATCCCGAGGAGAAGGTGCATCACGTCGGTGTTGTGGCCGTGTGACGCCATGAGTTCGTCGATAACCGGCACCATGTCGGGCGTCGCCAGTCGTCGCAGACTATCGCGATCGAACAGTCGAAACTGCCAATCCGGGTTGAGCATTCGTTGCGCAACGCCGCGCAAGGCGTCTTGTCGTGCTGCGAGCGGAAGGCTGGCAGGGTCACCGCTCGAAAGCAGCAAGTAGGGATCACAGGCGATGACTTGGCGGGCCACGTCCTCCTCCCAGATCGCTAGCCAAGCGGCGGTCTGTTGCACCGACGGAATGATGGTTTTGATTCCGTAAGTCTCGGCGAAGAGGAGATCGAAAAGCTCCTGCTGTGAGCAGCCATTGCTCGCCCGACGTTTGCGGAGCCATTGGGCCGCGAGATAGCTCCGGACTCTGCTCTCATTGTCGTTGTGGAGACGGATGCGGTCGAACGTCGCCGGGTCGAACACCGGCCTGAGCAGTAACCGTTGGCGGTGTTGCGGCGTCAGGTCCGGAGCAACATCTTCAAGAGCGAAGGCGTCGTTCGCGACACGGCCTTTGACCGACGGGTCCGGTGTCGCGAGGTGATCTTTCTGGCCGAACACGAATGTTGCGCCGATGCGCTCGGCAATTTTCATCGCGTCCAGCGGCGCGATCGGGTCGGTCCTGAGATAGGCTGCATTTGTTTCCTTCAGCCGTTCTGCGATGCTGGCTTCCAGCATCTCGCTGAACGTGCCGAAGCGACGATTCTCTTTCCAAAACTCGGCAAGCCAAATCAGATCAAGCGGGCGTCGCGCCAGATCCCAGAGGTCCTGCGCGTTGATGGCCGCTATGAAGGCGTCGATGTCCGGGACCTGTTGTCCTTCGGCGAAGATGCGCACGCGTTCTTTATCGAGCGACGCCATAAGAACAACCACCGTCTGCTCACGCTCGCGATTGGTCTTTTCCTTCTTTGACTCGTTTCGTAGCACTGCCAACAGCTCGGCGTGTTCCAGCGGCGGACGCTCCGGGTTAGTTGGCGCCGGCATGGCGAGCGCTGCATCGAAGCGCGCCAGATCGCCTTTGAATTCCCAATCGGTGAAGCGGCCGGAGAGAATTATGTGCACCCGGTCCTCAAAGCCGAAGATGCCGTCACTGATTTTTCGGAGCGCCGTCTCTAGCCGCAATCCATCGAGCTTCGCCTCATCGACGCTGTCGATGAAAAGCCATGCCGGTTCGCTTGATGCTTTCCACGCCTGGAAAGCGGCGCGGTCGGAAGCGCTTAGAACTGCGGGAAGGCCGTCATGACCGACGCCCTGGACGGAGAACAGGAACGCGTGTTTACCGTCTGCCCGCAGCGCGCGCGCCTGCTCAGCGAGTTCATCTGATTTTCCGCTGCCCGCTTCCGATAGGACGACGACACGGTGGCTTAAGAGGATGTGACTCCAGCCCTTCGTTCCCCAGCTTCGAGCGGCGAACTGCTGAGCGTCAATCTTGTCCCCGTCTTTCTCAGTCCAGGGGATGAATTGGCGATCAAGGGGGACGAAGGTCATTAGTTTACCACCTGCGCCGCCACCTGCCTTCGCTGTCGACATACTTCAATCGTCAAAATCAGCAATCGGCAGGCGTTGAGCGCTCTAAGCCAGGCGCTGTGGCAAGCTACACCGCACCAATGCGAATGTCGCTTCTCCGGATCGAGGCCAATGTCTCCTCATGGCGCGACGCAGTGATTCGCGCCTGGGCAACGACGAGACCAGCGTGGCGAGCTCCCGAAAGGAGCCTCACTATGACCAGTGCTCAATCAACTCCTCGCGTTTCGTGGAACCACGGCCGCATCGTCGGACCGAAGCCGCCGCTGAAGCCCAAGCACATATGGGCCATCCGCACCCGCCTCCAGCACGACGGCCGCGTTCGCGACCTCGCCATGTTCAACACCGCAATCGACAGCAAGCTTCGCGGTTGCGATCTCGTCAAGCTGCGCGTGTCCGATATCCACCTCGGCGACTCGGTCCGGCTGCGGACGACCATCGTCCAGCAGAAGACTGGCCGCCCCGTACCTTTTGAGCTAACCGACCCGACACGCGAAGCGCTCGCGGCGTGGTTGAAGAAGCGCGGTCTGCGATCAAGCGACTGGCTGTTCCCGAGCCGAAGTCACCCCGGCGATCACGTCACGACGCGCCAGTACAGCCGTCTCGTCGACAACTGGGTGACGCTGGCCGGGCTTGATCCTGCGGCGTATGGGACCCACAGCATGCGCCGGACTAAGGTCGCGCTCGTGTACAAGCGGACCGGCAATCTACGCGCCTGCCAGCTTCTGCTCGGACACAGCAAGCTGGAAAGCACCGTCCGGTACCTCGGAATCGAGGTCGATGAGGCTCTCGTGCTTTCCGAGCAAACTGACCTGTGATTGTGGCCGCGGCGGCCGAGCGCCGCCGCAAGTTCCAGGCCCGAGTCGGGTGGGAAGCTGACCGTGGCAGGTCGCCCGGAACCGGAAGTTCGGGCTGAAACCGAAAGGGGCAAGGGATCAAGTGTCAAGCATGTCCCACTCGTCGCCGAGCACCCATCGCAGGGCACTCAGCTTCCCGTTGATCATGCCCCACTCGAAATCGTCCCAGGGGCCGAGGTCGTCGGGATACTTGGCCTCCACACGTTCGGCCGCCTTCAGGGCGCCTTCCCAAATCTCGCGAACGACCACGTCCTGCGGGTAGCGCTTCCCAGGCTTCCAGTCGACCTTCTCGACGATTTTGATCCGGCCGGACTCGACGTCGTTCCGCAAGCCCCAATGCCGGTTGTACCAGACCTTGTCGTGGAACTCCTCGATGGCGGCCAGGATCTCAGAAAGCCGCTTGGGCTCTTCGAACGGCTCCATGTCCACGTCGGGGAAGTCGACGAACCAGTCGGGCGCGTGACCGGTCAGGACCTCCTGGAGGTTCACCGAGAAGGTGACGTGCTCATCCTTGAAGAAGTCCTCGATGTCCGGATGCGGGTGGCGGCGGTCCGTTCCGCTGAAATCGTGGTGGTTGTCGGTGACGAAGGCGAACGTGACGCCCGGCCCACGCTCGGCCGCGACGACGTCGGCGAAGGTCTCGATCAGGATGGCATCATCGATGCTGTTCTTCGACTTGTGGAACGGCGCCCGCTTATCGATGGCCCGAGTGGCCGCCTTGATCTTCAGCGCGTCCGTCGTCTCCTCGACATGTGAGGCGGCGAAGAGGGCCTCGACCTGGGCGATGGAGTCGTTCACCGCTTCGCCCATGGTCGCGATCCGGTGGTCGATGTCGGCCAGGGCCGCCAAGGTCGCGGCCTTGGTTTCGTCCTTGCCGAACTGGTCGACGGTCTTCTTGGCGCGCTTGACCAAGCTCGACACGCTTTGCCCGCTCTCGCGGACCACGCGTTCCTTGTTCCGGGCGAACTCGTCGATCACAAGGCGGGGGACGATCAGCGAGACCTCCCCGTCCTTGACCAGGCTTTCGAGCGCCGTGAGCAGCGGCTTCAGCCGGTAATCCTTGGCTAGTTCCAACCATACGCAGGTGTCGATCAGCAGGCGCAGCATTCTTTGGATATATCACGCGTCGAGGTGGAATGTCCGCCCCCCGCAAGAAGCGCCGAAAAGGCGCAACCAGGTCGCCCCAATACGGCCCTTCTGAACTTCAGAGATGGGTCGGCAATTGCCTGATGATCGGCACGCTCCCCTGAATGTCCGGAAGCTGGCAGCCAGCCAACGGCAGCTGTTGGCGCAATTGACTGATCCAGCGACAGTCCGAGAGGGCGAGATTACCTCAGCGCGCCGACCTCATCTAACCGCATAGAACGGCCCGAAGACGCCCGACGCACCTGGGACGGATTCGCCTTCCAAGGCGAGGAAGACTCTCCTGCCCAGGAAGAACGGCGCCCCCCAGGTGAACGCCGCCGATTGCGGTTGTGCGGCTTCGGCGACATCATCCGACGCTCCGAAACGCCGGTCCCGTCGCGCCTTGTAGTCTCCGATCGTCAAACGCATGTTCGCTCGCGTCCCTCCCTGGCCGAGCATATCGGCGCCGAACTGCCGCTCGGGCTCGGCGCAGTAGGCCCAGGCCATCCCTTCGCAGCGCGGCAGGCGGTCATCGTCGAGGACATAGGTTTCGGTTCCGCTGTCGATGGTGCTGGCCGGAAAGCTCCTGCCGTCGAACACCGTCGTGAAGCGACCGTGCGCGTCGAGCCGCACGATCCCGGAGGCTTCGAGCCGGTTGTTGTCGGCCGTCCCGACGCCAAAGGTCAGCATGCCTACAACCTCCTCGGAGCCGCCGCCGGGCGGCGAGGGCAGGTCGACGACGATGCCGTTGTCGTGCACGGGCAGGCGAGAGACCGGATTCGGCAAACGACACGCCTCGTCGACGGTCCCGACGAGGGGCGTCCAGGCGAGCCCGTCCCCGACGAAGGTTCCGGGCGCCTCCAGGCTCTATTCGCAGGCATCGGGGCAGTCGAACAGGTGCTGGCCGATGCCGAGCGTCCCGTTGGATGTGGGACGGACGTCGGAACGCGGGCAGGCCGCCGGCTGCGGGCCGTCGGCATCGTCGATGATCTGGAGGGGAAGCTGCCTCGCGGTCAGCCCACCGAGCCGGACATCGGCCCGGACCAGGGGGCCCCAGGCGGTGTCGTGGACGAACCGCAGGCATTCGGCGAGCGATCTGCTGCCCGGCCCGAGAACCGGCGGCAGGCTTAACCACGCTGGAACCGCGGAGGCTTCGAGCCTCAGACCCGTCGAGCCTGTGTCGACCATCACGTCGTCGATCGTCGCGCATCGGTCGGTGCCCGGCTCGCATACGGTGACGCTCACGACCATCCGGTTGAACCCGCCGTGCGGGGTCCGCATGACGAGCGGGATGACGTTCGGCTCGTCTGCCGGCTGCACGAGCGCCCGAAAGAAGGGCTCTGCCGAGCGCGTGAGCCACGATCCATCGTCGCAGTAGCGAGGCCCGAGACCGGTGACCATCGCGCGACATCCTGCACGCCGTCAGGTCGCGGCCGACACATGCGGCGGCGGATCTCGACGGATCGGCACCTGCCGGGCGCTCCGCAGTCGTCCCGGATCGAAAGGACGGAGATCCACTGACCGCGTCGCGCCGTCGAGGATCAGGTCCGCCATCGCCTCCGCCGTCGCGGGCGCGTTCAGGATGCCCCACACGCTGTGGCCGGTGGCGACGTAAGCGCCGGCGACGCCAGGCACGGCCCCGATGATCGGGAGGCCGTCCCGCGTGATCGGGCGGAAGCAGGCTTGCGTTCTCAGCACGCGCGAGGGCGTGAGCGCAGGCGAGATCCGGCGACAGAGGTCGGTCAGGCGGTCGATGGCACCGTAGTCGGGCTCGACCTCGCGGGGGTCGGCCGGGAGCGGCGTCTCGCTCGAGATCGCGCAGACGTAGGTCGTGCCGTCGGCCCGCGGGAAGACCTCGGGCGTAAGGACCGCGCCGGATGTTTCCTCGACCTCGAGGAACAGAGCCTCGGGCGGGATGTCGTTGCCATCTCGAAGATGACGCTGTGACCTTTGAGGCCGTACACCGGCGGCAAGGGGAGCCACGCCGTCGCCACCATGGACCATGGTCCCATGGCGATCACGACCGCGTCGGCTTCGAGCGTCGCTCCACCCGTTCGGACCCCAACGACGCGCCCGTTCCGCTCCACCAACCCGGTGGCCTCGCCGCGGTGGAGATGCGCCCCGTGCCGCGCGGCCGCCCGCATCATGGCTTCCGTGAAGGCGGCCGGGTTCACCTGGGCCGTGCTCTCCGTCGTTCCCAGTCGGCCTCTCACCTGCAGGGTTCCGGTGGTCCATGCGAGGCGAAATCCGCGCGCCGCGTCGCTCAGGCGAACGGACCCACCGTAGGTCTGCAGGCGGCGGTACCCTCAGTCGTCGTCGAGAGCGACCGCGAGGTCTGCGTGGAGGGCGAAGCTGCGGCGGGCGAGGTGCTGCAACGGGCTCCCATCGCACCAGTCGAGCGCCAGGAACCCGCCGGCCTTGCCAGAGGCGGCGCAGGCGATGCCGCTGCGCTCGACGACCGTGACCTTAGCGCCGCGCATCGAGAGGCGAAACGCGATGGAGGCACCGATGACACCGCCGCCGACGATCAAGACCCGCATGATGCTACCCGATCGCCTTCGATCCGTGCCGGTTCCCGCTGGCCGGCGAGCGGAAGATGTGGTGGCGGAAGGCCAGAGATCATAGGACAGGCCGCGGGCCCGGGGGACGGTACGCGACGACATCGTACGTGAACCCTGGACTTTAACGGAGGGGATCGACATGGCGCGGCGCGGGGCGCTGACGAGCGAAAATCTGACCGCACTTGGGGCTGAAAGACTGGCGAAGCTCGTGCTCGACGAAGCGGGTCGCAACGCCGCGTTCAAGAAGCTGTGTGCCGCGGCGCTCGCGGGCGCACAGGGGCCTGCCGCCGTCGCAGCCGTCGTCGACCGCCGTCTCGCCGGGCTCGAGCGAGCGCGCGGCTTCGTCGATTGGGACAAGCGCAAGGCCTTCGCGGCCGATCTCAGGGGACTTCTGACCACCATCACGGACGAACTCGGAGAGCCCGACCCGGTCGCGGCAGCGGGGCGCCTCGTCCGGTTCCTGGTGTGCGCCGACGGCGTGTTCGAGCGTATCGACGACAGCTCCGGGTCCATTCAGAGCATCTTCCACGACGGCGCGGACGCGTTTCCCCCTCTCGTCGTCCGGATGCCGGAGGAGACGAGGGTAAATCTCGTCGAGCGACTGATCCCGCTGCTCGCTGCCGACGGCTACGGCCTGATCGAAGCCTTAGTCCACAGCACGATCCCGCTGCTGCCGACCGCAGGGCTCGCGGACGTGGACGACCGGCTCGCGGCGGCCGTCAATGCCTGCGGAGGACCGATGGGCGACGCACGTCGCGAGTGGGAACGCCTCGGCCGTCGTGACCGTCTCGTGACGGCACGCCAGGGCATCGCCGACGCGCGGGGCGACGTCGATGCCTACATCGCTTTGGGCAGCGAACGCCAGGAGGGGCGGCAGGATACGATTAGGGTCGCGGAGCGCCTGCTCGCCGCCGGGCGATCAGTCGAGGCACTCGATTGGCTCCGCCGGCCCGCCCCTCGCGGGATCCGCGTCATGACGATGGCCGATGTGGCCAACGGATCGGTAGGTCTCGATCTTAGGGACCGCGAGCGCGTGCGGCTTGAGATCCGCGTCCTGGAAACGCTCGGACGCAGGACCGAGGCTCAGGACCTGCGTTGGCGAACGTTCGAGAGCGCTCTCGATGCCGAGATCCTACGCGATCATCTGGCCCAGCTCGGCGACTTCGAGGAGTTCGATGCGCTCGACCGCGCCTTCGCCTTCGCGACGGCGCATGCCGACCAACACCGTGCACTTGCGTTCTTCATTGCGTGGCCCCGCCTGGACCTCGCGGCGAAGCTGGTCCTCGCCCGCCGGGAGACCTGGGCCGGGCAGCACTACGGTTTGCTGGTGCCAGGCGCGGACGCACTCGAGCACGATCATCCTGCCGCCGCGACGGTGCTCTATCGCGCCCTGCTGGACGACATCCTTGATCGCGGACGGTCACCGGCCTACGGCCACGCGGCCCGCTATCTGGCCACGCTCGAAGACCTTTCGACCGGGGATCTCGCCTCGGCGGGTCTGACCGATCACGACGATTACCGTGCCGGGCTGCGGCGCTCGCATGGCCGGAAGTCCGGATTCTGGGGCCTCGTCGAAAGTGAGGCCGGACGGCGATAGACACGTCCAACCGACGTCGGATGCAGCTCGACTCCAGCTGGTAACGCGGTTGCATTCCAATGTCCGCAAGCTGGCGGCCAGCCAACGGAAGCTGTTGGCGCAGGGCTGGCCTAAGCTTTCTTTGGGCGGGGCATCGGTTTCGGAGCGCCATGTGTCACCGCGCGATCAGACGAGCGCAATCAATGACCGAACGATGAGTATTGACTGATCAATTAGTTTTTGCTAATTTGATTGCATGCTTGAAACCACACGCGTCGACACCGTACTGCGAGCGCTGTCAGATCCAACCCGGCGGACCTTGTTCGAACGCATCACGCGAACGGAACTGAACGTCGCCGATTTGACGCGCGAGAGCGGCGTGACCCAGGGGGCCGTGTCACAACATCTCAAACTGCTCAAGCAGGTTGGACTCGTGTCCGAGCGGCCCCAGGGTCGCCAGGTTTTCTACCGGGCGCGGCCGGACGGCCTCACGCCGCTCTTCGATTGGCTGAGCCACTACGACGCCTTCTGGCGCGAGCGCTTCGCCGACCTGCGCACGCTTCTCAAGGAGATCGATCCATGACCGACCAGACGATGCAGACAGCGTCCCGCGAGATCGTGGTCGATGAGGTCTTCCCGCATCGGCCGGAGATGATCTGGGCGACTTTGGTCCGCCCTGACCTGATGGCGCGCTGGTTGAAGATGACGCCCGCTGGCTTCGAGCCGGTGGTCGGCAACCGTTTCACCTATACGACGAGTCCCGCGGGTGCCTGGGACGGCACGATCCGGTGCGAGGTGACCGATGTCGTGCCAAACCGGCGCCTAGCCTACCGCTGGCGGGGCGGGCACGCGGACAATATCGGCTATGGCTCGCTGCTCGATACCACCGTCACCCTCACGCTGGAACCGGCCGAGGGTGGGACGCGATTGCGCGTGGTTCACTCCGGCTTCGAGCTGCCGCGCAACGAGACGGCCTATCGCAGCATGAGCGGCGGGTGGACCGGCGTGGTCGCCCGGATCCGCGCGCTCACCGACGAAGGGGCGTGAAGCGTTCACAATCGGAACGGAGGAACGACGTCATGGAACATCCCTTAGCGATCGATCACCCACCTGTCGTCGCGCCCGAGGAGTGGCGTGCGGCGCGCGCCGCGATGCTGCTCAGAGAGAAGACCCACGTCCGCGCCCGTGATGGGCTGGCGGCGGAGCGACGCCGAATGCCCTGGATGGCCGTCGAGAAGCCCTACGTCTTCGAAGGGCCGAAGGGCCCGGTAAGCCTCGTCGATGTCTTTGAAGGGCGACGCCAACTGATCGTCTACCGAGCGTTCTTCGAGCCTGGCGTGTTCGGCTGGCCGGACCACGCCTGTCGTGGCTGCTCGCTGGGAGCCGACCAGGTGTCGAACCTGACGCATCTGCACCAGCGTGACACGACCCTGGCCTATGCCTCGCGCGCCCCGCAGGGCGACATCGCACGGCTCAAGGCGCGCATGGGGTGGCAGCAGATCCCCTGGTATACGATCACCGACACGTTCGATGCCGATTTCGGCGTGGATGAGTGGCACGGGCACAATGTCTTTATCCGCGATGGGGCCAGCGTCTTCCGCACCTACTTCATCGACAATCGCGGCGAAGCCATGGGCACAGTCTGGAGCTATCTCGACCTGACGCCCCTCGGCCGGCAGGAATCATGGGAAGACTCGCCCACCGGCTACCCGCAGACGCCGCCTTACAAGTGGTGGAACTGGCACGACAACTACGTCAATGAAACCAGTCACAACCCGACCTGGCTGGCAGTTTCGGAGGCCGGGGAAGAGGCGTTCCGCGATCCGGGGCGCCGGTGAAGGCATGACGCTCGCCCGCTGGCTCGCCTTGGC
The DNA here is from genome assembly GCA_965277115.1 of Lichenihabitans sp. Lineage (GTDB taxonomy): Bacteria > Pseudomonadota > Alphaproteobacteria > Rhizobiales > Beijerinckiaceae > Lichenihabitans. Next base: position 15,432 of record CBDIBY010000012.1, read on the forward strand.
CGCAAGTCCGAGCTTCGGGCTCATGACGGTGGCAAACCTGATCGTGGGCGACCCCGTGTCGAACACCCTCTGCTCGGCAACTGGGGTGCCTTCGTTCGGTGGCATGACCACGATGTACGCGTTGATGTGCCTCTTCCACACACAGCCGTGGCTCCGCCTGATCAGCTCAGGCCAAGCCACATTTCAGCTGAAGAACAGGGTAGATCGCGATCTCAGCAGAACAGTCACTTCGCGATGAACTCTGTCGGACTGAGGCGGGTAAGGATCAGAAGCAGCCGATCAATGTCAGCTTCTTGGCAACGAGCCGAGGGCGGCTTTTGTGAAGGGTTTCGGATGCCGGCCCGAGCACGGCACTGCGACGGGGCTCCGGGGCCGGCGTTCGAAAACCTCCAGGGGAGGAAACCGCGGGGGTGGTGAGGCTCGGCCGGGACGGGCGTGGCTTATGGAGATTTGGCGCAGGCCTTCGGCCATCGATGCCGATCCGATGCCGGGCGTAATGTGGGTCGCTGAGGACCGGCCGGACGTTGGATGGGGAGATCGGGCCTGCCGAGGCACCGACCGCGCGCTCCGGGGCGGGTCGCGAGGCCTGGATTGAGGTCGGGAGCGCGAGCGGATTCGTGGCGGGTCGGCGATCCCGCGGAGACCTGATTGAAGATCGCGATCGTGTCCGGGGTGGCAGTCATGACGTGTCGATCCGGACGGCGGTCGGGCGTGTCCGCGGCATCTCGCCTCGGCGGAAGCGCTCGACGATGACGAGCCGTCCTCCGCAGCAGGGGCAGGCAGGCATCGTCGCATCGCCCGTAGATGCCGGCTCGGCATTGGACCCGGTCGGTGTTGGTATGGGGGCGAGCAGGATCCGAGCCCTTGCGATGTTGGCGGCACGGCAGCCGCTTGCGAAAAGCCCGTAGTGCCGGATCCGGTGGAACCCATCGGGCAGGACGTGCAGCAGGAAGCGGCGGATGAACTCGTCGGCTCCGAGCGTCATGGTCTTGATCCACTCGCCGCCTTTCGCGCCGTCCCGGGCGCGGTAGTCCTTCCAGCGGAACGTGACGCCGCGCTCGTCGTGCGAGACGAGCCGGCGGTTGCTGATGGCCACCCGGTGCGTGTAGCGCGACAGGTACGCCAGCACGGCGTCCGGGCCGCCGAACGGACGCTTGGCGTAGACGACCCATTCGGTGTTCCGCAGCGGCACGAGGTGAGCCGCGAAAGTTGCAGGATCGGCCAGTTCGGCCTGCTCGCCGAAGAAGGCGAGGCGACCGGCCTCGTGCAGGGCAACGAGTCTGTCGAGGAACAGCCGCCGGAACAGGCGCGAGAGGACGCGCACGGGCAGGAAGAAGCCGGGTCGGCAGGCGATCCAGCGGCTGCCATCCGGCGCGAGACCGCCGCCGGGCACGATCACGTGCACGTGCGGATGGTGCGTCATCGCCGAGCCCCAGGTGTGGAGCACGGTCGTCAGCCCGATCCTGGCGCCGAGATGCTTCGGGTCGGCCGCGATGGTGAGGAGCGTGTCGGCTGCCGTGCGGAACAACAGGTCGTAGACTGCGGCCTTGTTCTGGAACGCCACGGCCGCGACCGCCGCCGGCAGGGTGAAGACTACATGGTAGTAGGGCACGGGCAGCAGGTCGGCCTGCCGCCGTTCCATCCAGGCCCGCGCGGTTTGCCCCTGGCACTTCGGACAGTGGCGGTTGCGGCACGAGTTGTAGCTGATCGCCGTGTGGGCGCAGCCTTCGCATCGCGCGACGTGACCGCCGAGCGCCGCCGTGCGGCAGGCGCGGATCGCCGACATCACCTTGAGCTGGCCGAGGCTCAGATGACCGCGATGACGGGCCACGAAGGCGTCGCCATGCCGGTTCAGGACATCCGCAACCTCGATGAGAGGCCGCGCCACGACGGGCGCGGCATCTCAGGGCGGCGGTGGCGGCGCCAGCAGCGCGAGCGGGCTCTCGACATCGCGGATCGTTTTCAGCGCTACCCGTGTGTAGACGGCGGCCGTCTCGAGCTTGCGATGCCCGAGCAGCACCTGGATGACGCGAATATCGGTCTTGCGCTCGAGCAGATGGGTCGCGAAGCTATGCCGCAGCGTGTGCATCGAGACCCGCTTGTCGAGCTTTGCGGCCGCGGCGGCGGCGTGGCAGGCGCGATCGAGCTGACGGGTCGAGATCGGCTGGGCGGGCTGCTGTCCGGGAAAGAGCCAGCCGCGCGGCCGCTTCACCAGCCACCATCGGCGCAGCAGATCGAGCAGGTCCGGCGCCAGCATGACGTAGCGGTCCTTGCGCCCCTTGCCTTGCTCGACCCGGATCAGCATGCGGGCGCTGTCGATGTCGGTGATCTTCAGGTTCGCGATCTCGGAGATCCGCAAGCCGCAACCGTAAGCGACGCTCAGCGCGGCGCGGTACTTCAGGCTCGGCGCATGCGCGAGCAGCAGCGCGACCTCCTCCGGGCTCAGGACGACCGGCAGGCGCTCGGGTGACGGGATCCTGGCCATCCGGTCGCCAAACCTCGGTCGGCCGAGCGTGACGTGAAAGAAGAACCGGAGCGCGGTGCCGGCCATGTTCATGCGTGAGTAGCTCGCGCCCAGCGAGGCGAGGTGGAGTTGGTAGCGCCGGAGATCCTCCGGCTCGGCTCGGTCCGGCGAGCGGCCGAGGAAGGCCGTGAACTCCCGGACCTGACGAATGTAGTCGCGCTTCGTGTGCTCGCCGAACTGGCGAATGACCATGTCCTCGATCATCCGCCGACGCAGCGGCGAAACGGCTTCGGTGCTCATGAGGTGCTCCCGTCGAAAGTGAGGTGACCTCACGATCTTCGGACAGGCCCGATCGACCCTCGATCTCAGCCTCGCAGCCGACGGACGCGCCTACCGCGAGAGCGGTTTAGTCCGTTGGCGCATGCTGGCCGGAAGGAGAAAGGCGGGTTTGGAACCAAACAAGTGCTGAAGCGGTCGTTCCCGCGGCAGCGCTTGATCGATAGTGCGACCCATTCGGACTAATAGGCCTGAGTTTCGGCTGCTCCGAGATGATCTTCATGAACAGCGATGGCGCCGAGCGAGGCCGAAAGCGAGACCTCGATTGTTGATCGGCAACCACGCAGTAAGTGAGGCGACGACGGGATCGGCTGTCGATCAAAACGCCTTGATCAACGTCCCCACAGGGACGCCAGGATAGCTGGTACCCCGGAAGTTTAGCAACGCCGTCTGCGAGTATTGGAGCTGCAAGAGTTCCGTGCCGTCGGTCTGCCTCACAGTCTCAATGGCGAAGACAGATTCGAGGCTGCGTGCATCAGCGTTGGCGGTTATAAATGGGATGTTGCCGACCGCTCCCCGGCGAGGCGGTGCTGGTGATCAGCCGCGTGATGTGGGTGAGGGTCTGGCCGGCCAGCGCCGTCCGCAGCACCGTGTTCGGATCGTCGATGATGGCCTGGGTGATCGACGCCGGAACGGGCGTGCTCCTGAAATCGCATGGGATGCCGAGGTTGAATTCCTCCAACAGGTTCGGCGCGCCGGGCGCGGGCGGCTTGCCGCCTATCGGAAACAGCGTCGTGTTGGCGGGCGGGATGGTCGGCGATCCGTCTGGCACCACCTCCTGTACGAAGCCCATGGTGCAGACCGCATTGCCGTGCGGAATGGTGGCCAGCCGAGCGATGCTCGCGTTCGCCTTCGGCTCGGTGGTCTCGGGGTTGTTGAGCCAGAGCCCCGGCTCGATGTGCAGCGCGCCGCCGGTCACGCCATCGGTCACTCGGTGCAGGTAGGTCAGGCCATAGATCGCGATGTCGTCCTACCGGCTGCCGCGGTTGAACACCGGTGAGCCGATTGGGATAAATTCGAGCGTTTCGCGCAAGAGGTTGAGTTCGAGATAGATGCCGTTCTTGCTGCCACCGGAGAAATCCGGCCGGGCGATAAGGCCGAAGCCGGTCCCCTGCCACAAGCCCGGCAGATCCTTGAGTCGTGGCGCACCAGGCGGCGAGCGCCGGGCCGAACGATAGCGAAGACCGAACGAAGCATCGCCGACTCCCGCACGCAATCCGTGCACCGTGATGCAATGCCGGGCGCCGCGCAATCGAAATTGCAGCGAAATTAAGCTCGCCCTATCCCGCGGCGCGGGCCGTCACTCCTTCCCAGGCAGCTCCTCGCGGTGCATGTCGTCCACTTCCTCGGGCGTCAGCGGCTTCAGCCGGTCCTTGGCCTCTTCGGCCTTGATGCCGGCGCCGTAGTCGGGGCCGCCGGGATTTTCCGGGGCGCTGGACTTGCCGCCCTCAATGACGGCGAACGCCGGCTTGCCGTCTTTGCGCGTCGTGCTCATTCGATGCTCCGTGGCCCTCTGCTGCAACGCAGGAGGAACGGAATGGTGCCGGGCGGCTCGCGCCTCGCGGGTCCCCCGTCATCCGGCCGGGAAGTCACGAAACGGAAGAGGCGGGTGAGCGCCTCTTCGATCGCGTCGCTGACCGTTCCCGACCCGCTCGTCGACGGATGGCCGGCCTCAAGGCTTCCGTTTATCCGACAAGCGCCAAGCGCGGGATTGAGCCTTTGCCTGGCCACCTGCCGTCTTCTTCTTTAAGGAGCTTGGTCGCGTCGGCGACCGACAGAGGCACGCTGAAGAAATATCCCTGCGCTTCCGCGAACCCATGCTCCCGCACGATGCGAAGCTGATCTGCCGTTTCCACTCCTTCCGCCGTGGTGATCATGCCGAGGCTGTTGCCCAGAGCCGCAGTCGCCTTGACGATCGTCCTGCTCTCCGGCCTGGAAACGATGTCCTTGAGAAAGGAACGGTCGATCTTCAGTGTGCGCACCATGCGGCCATAGCCTCGGTCCGGAAGGCCTTCATCGTTTTGCGGGAGACAAGGTGACGTTCGATGTTGAAGGGTAATTACCCAGGCCTAGCTTGGCCGATTTCAGCCGGCGACGGCCTGCAAGATGTGATCCTCCCCCGGTTTCGCGGACACGGGGGTTAGGTCGCTGTCCGCTCGGCCTGTTCCGGCGTGATATAGCCGAGAGCCGAGTGGATACGTTGCCGATTATAGTAGCCTTCGATGTAGGCGAACAGGTCGCGTCGGGCCTCGTCTCGGGTCGCCCATCGGCGCTGGTGGACGAGTTCGACCTTCAGGGTATGGAAGAAGCTCTCCATGGGAGCATTGTCGTAGCAACACGCAGTGCGGCTCATCGACGAGACCGCCTTCATGCCGGCGAGCTGCTTACGGTAGGCCTCAGCGGCATATTGGCTGCCGCGATCCGAGTGGCAGACGAGACCGGCCGCCGGTCTCTGCCGTTGGTGGGCCATCATAAGGGCGGCGCTCGTCAGTTCGGTGCGCATGTGATCGCGCATGGACCAGCCGACCACCTTGCGCGTGGCAAGGTCGAGCACCGCCGCGAGGTAAAGCCAGCCCTCGCCTGTCGGCAGATAGGTGATATCGGCGAGCCAGACCGTATTCGGCACCGAGGCCGAGAAATCCTGCTTCAGGAGATTGGGGGCGATCGGCAGATCGTGGCGGCTGTCGGTCGTGCACGGCCGGAACCGTCGGCCGGCGAGAGCGCGGATGCCGTAGCTGTGCATGAGCCGCTCGACCCGACCGCGGCTGGCCGACCGTCCTTCGGCCCGCAGCGCGGCATGCACGCGAGGCGATCCGTAACGGCCATGGTGGCCGGCATGGATCCGGCGGACATCCGCAAGGAGCTGACGGTTCGCAGCTGCCCGGGCGCTCTCGGGACGAGACCGCCAGCCGTAGTACCCACTGGGAGAAACTTCGAGCACGCGGCACATGAGACGCACCGGCCAGGTGCGCGCATGCTGCTCGATGAAGGAGAACGTCACTTCGGCATCTCCGCGAAGATGCCGATCGCTTTTTTTAGGACATCGCGCTCCATCCGGGTCCGGTCGAGCTCACGACGGAGGCGGGCAATCTCGGCCGCCTGATCGGATGGGAACGCGACAGGGCTCGTTGGCACGGTTGGTAGCGATCCTGCCGGACGCAGACGTGAGGCAGTCCCGTTCACGCTCGTGCGCCATTGTCTCAACATGGAGGGCTGGATCCCGAGTTCGGCCGCGATCTGCATCTGCGGCCGGCCGCTCGCCTCCAAAAGCGCGACCGCCTCTCGCTTGAACTCGGGCGTGAACTCTCGTCTCGTCTTCGCCATCAAACACCATCCTCGCCCGCTCGGAGCGTATCAGAGGTGTCCGTGAAACCAGGGGAGGATCAGATGGTCTTGAAGGCATTGGCACCGGGCATTAGGCGAGCGGTGTCGACAACGGTGCGAAGGTCGGCCTCCCCCTCGGCGGACCACATGGCGCGATAGCCATTGGTGACTTTGCGCTGAATGACCGCCGGTCTGAGCGAACGTTCGCAGCTATTGTTGGACGCGTCGACCAGGCCAGGCCAATGGGTGAAGGTGAGAAGTTGATCGTGCGCTCGCCTGAACCGGTTCTGGATGTCCTGCGCCAGATCGCATGAGGTTGGAGTGTCGAGGATATCTGCGAGGCGCCGCTCCAGTGCGCGTCGTCTGGCCGCGATTGTTGTTGCGGCCAGTGTTTCGATGTTGCCCGCAAGGTCGAACGCTGCTTCGAGCGACCGCTTGAGGCGCATCGGCAGGAAATCTTGTCCCGCTTCGTCCGCGTAGGCGACACCCATATCACCCACGTCAACGACGGCTTCGTCTTCCTCGGGCACCGGATCATCCGCAAACGGGGATCGACTGGACGCAGGGTGGTCGTCACGACCATCCCCCAGGAGAAGGCCGAGGCATTCGCCCATCGAGTGTCGAAAGCCCTCTCGGAAGATCATCATATCCCGAAAGTCGACATGGTGGACCGCCTGAACCGCCAACTGCGGGGCTGGGCGGCCTTCTACAAGTTCACCGACTTCACCGCGCGCGTCTTCCGGCACATCGACCATGTCGTGTTCTGGAAGATGGCGCATTGGCTGGCGAGGAAATATCGAAGCCGCATCAAGCCTTTGATGCGGAACTGGCATCGATCGTCTGCCGAAGGACAGGCCAAGACCTGGCTTGTCTACGGGGTCAGTGAACAGGGTAACCGTGTCGGGAAGGCGCTTTATCGGCTGGTCTCCAGTCCGAAAGCGCAGTTCCGGTGGCGCAACCCGGAGGCGAACCCCTACATCGTCAGGGACACCCCCAGAAGCACCATCACCTCACGATATCATGACGTCGCAATGGCCATGGGCCAGACTTGAATGGAGAGCCGTATGCGCTGAAAGGTGCCCGTACGGTTCGGGGAGGAGAAGCGCTCTCGCGCTTCTTACTCCATTCCCGATTGGACGCGGCTTCCTCTATCTCGTGGCGGTCATCGATTGGGCGAGCCGGGCGGTTCTGTCCTGGCGCTTGTCCAACACGATGGACGTCTCGTTCTGCCTCGCCGCGCTCGAAGACGCGCTGGCGAAACACGGCACGCCGGAGATCTTCAACACCGACAGGGATCGCAATGCACCAGCGCCGCCTTCACCGGAGCGTTGGCGGCGGCCGGCATCAGGATCTCCATGGATGGCCGCGGCCGCTGGATGGACAACGTCTTCATCGAGCGGGTGTGGCGATCGCTCAAGCACGAAGACGTCTACCTCAAGACCTATGCCGACGGCCTCGAGGCGAGAGCGGGCATTGCCGCGTGGATCGATTTTTACAACAGCCGGCGCCTGCACGCCTCTCCACCACCTCCTGGCCGCCGCCGCCATCAATCTCGGCCGCATCGCGGATTGGATCGCCGAAAAGCCGCTTGCGCACACAAGTCAGTCCACCTTCGTCCGCCTCATGACCGCGCCCGCCTGAAACCTGCATTCGCCAGCAGTATCCAAACCGGCTCAACTCCAGAGGATCAGTAGCCCAATGACGAGTTCGGCCAACGGGCAGCTAAGCTCGGTCCAGTATGGTATCGGTGGTCGGCATGAGCCATCCGACGAATCAAACCGTCCAATTTGCCAGCGTCTCGTTAGGCCTTGGTTCTGCCTTGCGACGTTCGCTCGAGGAACTCGCAAAATTCCACGACGGGAAACCAGGCCCGTGGCTAGACGAGCTAGAAAGTGGATTCATTGAAAATGTGAAGAGGTCGCACTCGGAGGGTCTGTCCATGGAGGATGAGGTTAAGGCCGCCAACGCTGCGATCGCATTCATCAAGTTTTGGGTCGACACCGCTCGCAAAAGCATTACGAATAGCAGCGCTCGATAATCGCGGCTGCGATTACTATCTAACACTATGCATCGGTCCTGACCTCGTTTCTATGCGAGCCGTCGGGCTTCTGAGAGTCCCTATTTTCTTCTCCGCCTTCAGGGTGAGAATCCGGTATTCATAAGGGTCACCCGGTTTATCCTCTACTTTGAAGGTGAGTATCCGGCGTTCATTCGGCCGCCTTTTGAGCCGCCACTGCGTCCTGGAAGGCGCGCGACATATACTGGCTGCCATGGTCGTGCCGGACCGACAGGCCGCGGGCGACGCCCCTGCCGGTCGTAACGACGGTCATCATGTTTTCGTCCCCGCCCTCGGCATGAACGACGACCCGACTTCGACTTGTTCCGCCGGCCACGCTCGTGCCGCCGCTCGGACCAACCTCGACCGGCACTCATCCCGGACCACTCGATGACGGGCGATCGAACCCTTCGCGTCGCGCACTCCATGGCGGCAGAAACCGTCGCTCCACATCGAACTGGTCTTCGATCCTCGGCGGCTACGCTGCGCGAGAGATCTTCTTCCTTCAAGCTTCCCGCTTGTCTTATGAGCGCTGACGGCGACGGCTCGGCTCAGAGTGCGCGCCGCGTAGACCTACAAACCAAACGAGGTCTCAGGGGCAGCATCCTTTGTTTGATTTTCTGAAGATCTGGTTCAAGCTGACATGACGAGCAGGCGATCGCCCATGAAAATCCAGACCCTGAAAACCTTCGTCGTGGGCAACCCGCCACCGTACCACGGTGGGCGCTACTTCATCTTCCTCAAGCTCGTGACGGCCTGCGGGATCGAAGGCGTGGGCGAGGTCTATGCGGCGACTTTTTCGCCGACCGTGGTCGAGGCGATGGTGGCCGACGTGTTCTCCCATCACGTGCTCGGCGCCGACCCGTTCGCCATCGAGCAGATCTGGCGGAACGTCTACGGACGGGGCTATTCGGCGCGGCCGGACATCTCCTTGATGGGCGTGCTCAGCGGCATCGAGATGGCGTGCTGGGACATCCTCGGCAAAGCCCTCGACAAGCCGGCCTATCAGCTGCTGGGCGGCAGGACGCATGATCGGCTGCGCAGCTACACCTATCTCTATCCGCACGAGGCGGTGGGCGAGCACGCCTACTCGCGCTCGCTCGTCTACGACGATCCCGACGCGGCGGCCTCGCGGGCGCTCGACTATGTCCGGATGGGCTTCACGGCCGTCAAGTTCGACCCGGCCGGGGCCTATTCGACCTATGATCCGCGCCAGCCCAGCCTCGAACGCCTCGCCTTGGCGGAACGCTTCTGCAAACGCCTTCGCGACGCCGTCGGCACGAGCTGCGACCTCCTCTTCGGCACCCATGGCCAATTCACCACATCCGGCGCGATCCGGATGGCGAAGCGGCTCGAGCCCTTTGAACCGCTGTGGTTCGAAGAGCCCGTGCCGCCCGAGATGCCCGAGGAGATGGCGGTGGTGGCGCGCGCCACCACCGTCCCGATCGCCGCCGGGGAGCGGCTCACCACGAAATACGAATTCGCCAGGCTCATCGAAACGCGCGGGGCCTCGATCATCCAGCTTAATCTCGGCCGCGTGGGCGGTCTTCTGGAAGCCAAGAAGATCGCCGGCATGGCCGAAGCCCATTATGCGCAGATCGCGCCGCATCTCTATTGCGGGCCCGTGGTAGGCGCCGCCAACATCCAGATCGCGACCTGCAGCCCGAATTTTCTGATCCTGGAAAGCATCGGGCGCTGGGACGGATTTCAGGCCAAGCTCCTCAAGACGCCGATCCGGTGGGAGGACGGGTTCGTGATCCCGCCAACCGGGCCCGGCCTCGGCGTGGAACTGGACGAGGCCGTGGCGCTCGCCCATCCGTATGGTGGCGCCGACCTGCACCTCGTGCCCACCTTCGGCCCGGTCCCGCACGGCCAATGAGGGAAGGATCTGCGTTGCGCTACGGTTTCATCGGCCTCGGCCATCTCGGTCGTCCCCTGGCGGCAAGTCTGCTACGGGCGGGATTCGAGCTTACAGTCCACGATCGCGACAGGGCCGCGGCCGCGAGCCTGCTATCAGCAGGTGCGCATTGGGCCGAGGATCCTCAGGCGGTGGCCGAGCAGGTCGATGCCGTCGTCACCTGCCTGCCTTCTCCCGCCGTCTCGTTGCAGGTGCTGTGCGGGCCGCGCGGCATCCTGGCCGGATTGAAGCCGGGCGGGACCTGGATCGAGATGAGCACCAACGGCGAGGACGAGATCCTCCGCATGGCGGCCCTGGCGCAGGCGGCGGGCATCCGCATGCTGGAGGCGCCCGTGACCGGCGGGGTACATCGCGCGGCGGCGAGCGACATCACGGTGATCGTGGGGGGAGAGGCCGACCTCGTCGCGGCGCATCGGCCGGCGCTCGACGCCGTGGGTCGGGCGATCTTCCATGTCGGCCCGCTCGGCAAGGCGGCGGTCATCAAGGTGATCACCAACATGCTGGCCTTCATCCACCTGCTGGCGACCGGCGAGGCCCTGATGCTGGCCAAACGAGGCGGCATCGATCTCGCGCAGGCTTTCGAGGTGATCAAGGCCAGCTCGGGAACGAGCTTCGTGCACGAGACCGAGGGTAAGTTGATCCTCAACGGCAGCTACAACATCAATTTCACCATGGATCTCGCCGTCAAGGATCTCGGCTTCGCCTTGGGCTTCGGCAAGGCATTCGGGGTTCCGCTCGACCTGGCCTCGGTCGCGCTGCAAACCTTCATCCGGGCGCGGTCCGCCTACGGTGAACAGGCCATGTCGACCCAGGCCGTCAAGCTGCTGGAGGACGTGGTCGGCACCGACCTGCGGGCACCCGGCTTCCCGGCCGACCTGGAGGTGTCCCGATGAGATCGCAGGCGCGCGTCGTCATCGTGGGCGGCGGCATCATGGGTGTCGGTCTGCTCTACCACCTCACGCTGGAAGGCTGGACCGATTGCGTGCTGGTCGAGAAGGGTGAGCTCACCTCGGGCTCGACTTGGCATGCGGCCGGCCAATGCCCGCATTTCAACTCGTCGCTCAACATGACGAAGGTGCATGTCTACGGCACCGAGCTCTATCCCAAGCTCGAAGCGCTCACCGGACAGGCTGTGTCCTGGCACGGCTGCGGCGGTCTGCGTCTCGCCACGACGGACGAAGAGGTCAGCTGGTTGAAGCGTGTCCACGGGATCGCGCGCCTGGCCGGCTACGAATGTGCGATACTCGGGCCGGACGAGATCGAGGCCGTGCACCCGTTCCTCGACACGTTCGGCGTCAAGGCCGCCTTCCACACCCTGCACGACGGACATGTCGCGGCCGCCGACGTCACCAACGCCATGGCCGCCGGGGCGCGGCGGCTCGGCGCCGAGGTCGTCCGGCGCACGCGGGTGACGGACATCGAGCGGCTGCCGCGCGGGGAATGGCGCATCGTCACGGAGGCTGGCGACATCGTGGCCGAGCATGTCGTGAACGCGGCCGGCTCCTATGCCGACGTGGTCGGCGCCTGGACGGGGCATGCGGTTCCGATCGCCAACATGCTGCACCATTATCTGATCACCGAGCCGATGAGGGAGCTCATCGACTTCGGACCGGAACTGCCCGTCGTGCGCGACCCCTATTCGCATGCCTACCTGCGCGAGGAGGCCAACGGCCTCCTGATCGGCCCCTACGAGACCGCGACCGCCCACGTGTGCTGGGACGGCCGCCCGCCCGCCTGGGATTTCGAGAGCGAGCTCGTGACGCCGGAGGTCGATCGCCTGCTGCCCTGGCTCGAAAAGGCCGCCGAGCGCCTGCCGCTTTTCGGCAAGGCGGGGGTCAAGTCGGTGGTCTCCGGCGCCATCACCCATACGCCCGACGGCGTCTACCTCTCCGGCCCGGCTCACGGACCGAAGAACTACTGGCTGCATTGCGGCGCCTCGATCGGTATCTGCCAGGGCGCCGGCGCGGGGAAATATCTGGCCCAATGGATGGTGCACGGCCAGGCCGAGATCAACATGCGCGAATTCGATCCGCGCCGCTTCGGTCCCTGGGCCACCAAGGACTACACCGAGGCGGTCTCGATCTCCGACTACCACCACATGTATCATTGCTACAAACCTGGCGAGCAGCATGCGGTCGGACGCGACCTGCGGCGATCCTCGATTCACGAGCGGCTCGCAGCCGAAGGCGCGCAATTCGCCCAGGTGTTCGGCTGGGAGCGGGCGCGCTGGTACGATCCCCGCCACCAAGGCGAGCGCTTCTCCTTCAAGCGCTCGAATTGGTGGGAGGCCGTCCGGGCCGAATCGCTGGCGGTCCGCGAGCGCGTCGGCCTGATGGACCTTTCGACCTTCGCCAAATTCGAGGTGAGCGGACCGGACGCCGCGGCGTTTCTTGATCGCATCTGCGCCAACCGCATCCCGGCCAAGGACGGCGGCCTGGTGCTCGGCCATCTGCTCAACGAGAACGGCTTCATCGAAAGCGAGATGACGATCACGCGCCTAGGGCCGGAGCGCTTCTACGTGCTGTCGGCCGCGGGCGCGCAGATCCACGACTTCGACCAGCTGACGTGGCGTCTTAGGGATGGAGAACGGGTCACGATCGCGGACGTGACGGATGCCTATGGCGTCCTGGTGCTCGCCGGCCCGCGGGCCCGCGACGTCCTCGTGGCCTGCACGGAGATCGACCTGTCGAATGCTGCCTTCCGCTGGTTGACCGCCAGGGAGACGACGGTGGCGGGGGCGGCCGGCGTACGGCTGCTCCGCGTCAATTACGTCGGCGAACTCGGGTGGGAGCTGCATTGCCCCATGGCCGCGATGCCAAAAGTGTTCGAGGCCTTGATGACGGCGGGCCGACCGCACGGGATCGCGCTCTTCGGCAGCTATGCGATGAACGGCCTGCGGATGGAAAAGGCCTATCGGGGCTGGGGCAGCGAGCTCACGAGCGAAGTCGACATGGTCGAGGCTGCCATGGAGCGCTTCCTTCGGCTCGACAAGGCGGAGTTCGTCGGCAAGGCCGCGACCTTGGCACTGAGGCAGCGCGGACCCCGTATGACCCTGGTCTACCTGGATGTCGACGCGGCCGACAGCGACAGCTCCGGCAACGAGCCGGTTTACCATGCCGGTCGGCTCGTCGGCGTCACGACGGGCGGCGCCTATGGGTACGCGACGCGACGATCGCTGGCCTTCGCCTATGTCGACCCGTCGCTGACGGCCCCCGGTAAGGTGTTCGAGGTGGTACTGCTCGGGGAATGCCGTAGCGCCACCGTGCTGCCAGAGGCCGTCTGGGACCCCGCCAACGTGCGCCTGCGCGCCTGATCGAGGGGTCCATGGCTCACCCTCTTCCCACTCACGCTCGTGTCGTCATCATCGGGGGGGGCATCGTCGGCGCCTCGATCGCCTACCATCTCGCCAAGCTCGGCTGGAGCGACGTTCTGCTCTTGGAGCGCAAGCGCCTGACGAGTGGCACCACCTGGCATGCCGCCGGCCTGGTCGGCCAGCTCCGCGCCACCGCCAACCTGACGAAACTCGCGCAATATACGACCGACCTCTACGCAGGGCTCGAGGCCGAGACCGGCCAAGCGACCGGTTTCACCCAGCGCGGCAGCCTCTCCATTGCGACGACGCCTGGACGGATGGAAGAGCTCATGCGCGGCGCCTCGATGGCCAAGACCTTCGGATTGGCGGTCGCTCCCGTCAGTCCGGCCGAGATCAAGCGGCACTGGCCGCTGCTGAACGTCGACGACATCCTGGGCGGGGTACATCTGCCGGGCGACGGCCAGACCAACCCGATCGACACCACGATGGCGCTGATCAAGGGGGCGACGACCGGCGGCGCCAAGGTGGTCGAGGGCGTCGAGGTGACCGCGATCCTCACCAAGGACGGGCGGGCCACCGGGGTCTCGACGGCGGACGGCGACGTCACCGCCGACCATGTCGTGATCGCATCGGGCCTGTGGTCGCGGCGGATCGGGGCGGCGGTGGGCGTCGATATCCCGCTGCAGGCCTGCGAGCACTTCTATATCGTGACGGAGCCCTTCCCCGGGTTGACCGCCGGCCTGCCGGTGCTGCGCGATCCCGACAACTGCGCCTACTTCAAGGAGGATGCCGGCAAGCTGCTGCTCGGGGCTTTCGAGCCCGACGCCAAGCCCTGGGCGCTCGACGGCATCCCGGCCGATTTCGAATTCGGCGAGCTGCAGGAAGATTTCGCCCATTTCGAGCCGATCCTGGAGGCGGCGATGCGCCGGCTCCCGGCGCTCGAGAACGTCGGCATCCGCAAGTTCTTCAATGGGCCTGAGAGCTTCACGCCCGACGTTCGCTACCTGCTGGGGGAAGCGCCGGACCTCGAGAACCTGTTCGTGGCGGCGGGATTCAACTCGATCGGCATCCAGTCGGCCGGCGGGGCGGGCAAGGCGCTGGCCGAATGGATCGTGGGCGGTCACCCGCCGATGGATCTGGCCGATGTAGATATCCGCCGCGTGCAGCCGTTCCAGGTCAACCGGCGATATCTCAAGGAACGGGTCTCGGAATCGCTGGGGCTGCTCTATGCGATGCATTGGCCTCATCGTCAGTACGAAACCGCCCGCAACGTCCGCATCTCGCCGCTGCATGAGCGGCTGGCCGCACGTGGCGCCTGTTTCGGCGAGGCGGCGGGATGGGAGCGGGCCAACTGGTTCGCGCCAGAAGGCGTGACCCCGGCCTACGTCTATTCCTACGGCCGGCAGAACTGGTTCGAGCATTCGGCCGCGGAACACCGCGCCGTGCGCGAGGCGGTGGGCCTCTTTGACATGACCTCGTTCGGCAAGTTCCGCGTCGAGGGCCGCGACGCGGAGGTGGTCCTGCAACGCATCTGTGCCAATGACGTCGCGGTGCCGTCCGGGCGGGTGGTCTACACGCAGTGGCTGAACGAGCGCGCCGGGATCGAGGCGGATCTGACAGTGACGCGGCTGTCCGAGACCGCATACCAGGTGGTTACCGCTGGAGCGACGGCGCGGCGGGATCTCGCCTGGCTCAACCGGAACATTTCCTCCGACGCCCGTGCGATCGCGACCGACATGACGTCGGCCGAAGCCGTGCTGCTCGTCATGGGTCCGAACAGCCGCGGGCTTTTGGAGACCGTGTCGGGCGCCGACCTGTCGAACGCGGCGCATCCGTTCGCGACATCGCGCGACATCGAGGTCGGCTATGCGCGCGTCCGCGCCGCCCGGGTTACCTATGTCGGGGAACTCGGCTGGGAGCTTTACGTCGCGAGCGAATTCGCGCGTGGCGTGTTCGATGCGCTGATGGAAGCCGGGGCGGCCTTCGGCCTGCGACTCGCGGGCCTGCATGCGCTCGATTCATGCCGCATCGAGAAGGCCTATCGCCATTGGGGGCACGACATCGGCGACGAGGATACTCCGCTTCAGGCCGGCCTCATGTTCGCGGTCAGGCTCGACAAGCCCGGCGGCTTCATCGGTCGCGAGGCGCTGCTCCGGCAGCGCGAGGCCGGGCCGGGGCGTCGCCTCGTCCAGTTCCGCCTCGATGATCCGGAACCGCTGCTCTATCATGATGAGCCGGTCTGGCATGGTGGCCGCCTCGTCGGCCGCACCACGTCGGGCGCCTACGGCCACCATCTCGGCGGCGCCATCGCGCTGGGCTACGTGCGCGAGGACGAGGAAACCGTCGCCGAGCGGATCGCGGCCGGCGGATTCGAGATCGAAGTGGCCGAGCGGCGTGTTCGTGCCACCGCGAGCCTCACGCCGCTCTACGACCCCAAGCATCAGCGCATCCGGGCCTGAACCGCCTCATCGAGCAGCCGCCATGACCGTTCACACCAGCGCCACCGCCGAGACCACCGCCGCCCAAATCAGCGCGATCGTGGCCCGGCAACCGACCGCCCATTCGCTCGACCGGGCGCTCTACAACAGCCCCGGGGCGTTCCAGCACGATATGGAGCGCATCTTCTTCCGCCATTGGATCCTGGCCGGACATGCCTCCGGCGCAGCTGAGCCCGGTGACTGGTTCACCCACGAGATGGGGGAGGAAAGCGTCGTCATCGTGCGCGGCCGGGACGGCCAGTTGCGCGCCTTCGCCAATGTCTGCCGCCACCGCGGCTCCCGCATCTGCACGGCACCGTCGGGCCGTTCCTCTGTACTGGTCTGCCCGTATCACGCCTGGAGCTACAATCTCGACGGCTCGCTGCGCGGCGTGCGGCACATGCCGTTGGATTTCGACAAGACGCGGTACGGGCTGAAGCCTATCCACCTTGCGGTGATCGAAGGGCTCGTCTTCATCTCTTTGGCCGAGGCGCCGCTGTCGCTCGGACCGGCCCGAGCTTCGATCACGGCCGCCTTCGGCACCTATGGCTGGGGCGACGCGAAGGTCGCGCATCGCGAGACCTATCGGGTCGAGGCGAACTGGAAGCTCGCGGTGGAGAACTACCTCGAATGCTACCACTGCACGCCCTCGCACCCCGAATATTCGAAGCTGCATGCGCTCGAGCAGCCGCTCGATACGATCGAGGGCCTCAACGCCGCGATGGAGGCGCGGACCCGGGGTCTCGGGCTTGCGGTTCCCTCGGTCGACCATCGCGTCGGCTCGGCCAGCGGCGACGCGTCGGTCTTCATCTTTCGCTATGCCCTCTATGAGGGCATCGAGACGGGCGGGCCGGAAGGCAAACCCGTGGCGCCGCTGATGGGCAGCTTCGCCGGCTATGACGGCGGCGTCACCTCGGCACATTGTGCCCCGTCGAGCTTCTTCATCGCCTATCCCGACCACGGGGTGCTCTACCGCTTCATCCCGCTGACGCCATCCGCCTCCGCCATGGAGCTCGTGTGGCTGGTGCGCGGCGATGCCCGCGAGGGCATCGACTACGATCTCGACCGGTTGACCTGGCTTTGGCGCGTCACGACCGAGGCCGATAAGCGGATCACCGAAAACAATCAGCGAGGCGTCAACTCGCGCTACTACGAGCCGGGCCCCTATGCGCCGGTCGAACCCAACGCCATCCGCTGGATCGACTGGTATCTCGGCGAGGTCGGCTGAGACCGTGGAGAAGACGTTCGATTTCGTCGTCGTCGGCGCGGGTTCCGCCGGCTGCGTGCTCGCCGATCGTCTGTCGAACGACGGTCGTCATACCGTTGCGGTGATCGAGGCTGGAGGAAGCGATCGGCGGTTCTACGTCCAGATGCCGCTCGGCTACGGCAAGACCTTCTACGATCGCGCGATCAACTGGAATTATGCCGCCGAGCCCGATCCGGGCCTTGATGGGCGAGCCGATTTCTGGCCGCGGGGGAAGCTGCTAGGCGGGTCGAGTTCGATCAACGCCATGGTTTGGATCAGGGGGGCACATCGCGATTTCGACGCCTGGGCGGCGGAAGGCAATCCCGGCTGGACCTTCGCCGACGTCCTCCCCTTCTTCAAGACGTTGGAGCACAACCAGGCGGGGGAAGATCCGTGGCGGGGTACCGGCGGCCGCCTCCACGTGAGCGATGTGTCAGCAGACCTGCACCCCCTCGTGCAGAGGTTCATCGCAGCGGGCCGACAGGCAGGTTTCGCGTTCAATGCCGACTTCAACGGGCAAAGACAGGAGGGCGTCGGCGTCTACCAGATCACGACCAAGGACGGTTGGCGCATGTCGGCCGCCAAGGCCTTTCTCCGGCCGGCGCTACGGCGGCCCAATCTCGCGCTCTTCGCACGGGCGCACGCAACCCGTGTCGTCCTCGAGGGTCGACGCGCAACCGGCGTCGAGATCATGCGCGGCGACGGGCGGGAGACCATCCGGGCCAGGCGAGAGGTGATCCTCGCGGCCGGCGCGGTCAACTCGCCCTTGTTGCTGCAGCTCTCCGGCATCGGCCCGGCGGAGCATCTCACGTCTATCGGAGTGCCCGTGAAGCTCGCCAGCCCGGCGGTGGGTCGCCACCTGCAAGATCATCTCGGCATCAACTACACGTACCGGGCGCGGGTGGCGACACTCAACCAGGTGCTGCGGCCGTGGTGGGGGAAGCTGATCGTCGGGGGCAAATTTCTTCTGGTGGGACGCGGTCCCCTGGCGCTAAGCCTGAACCAGGGCGGCGGCTTCGTGCGCACGCGGCCCGACCGAACCGAGCCCAATATCCAGCTCTACTTCCAGACGATCAGCACGATGGCAAGTCGCGCCGGGACGCGTCAGCTCCTCCGCCCCGATCCGTTTCCCGGATTTTCCATCGGCCTCTCTACCTGCCGCCCGACGACGCGAGGTTCGATCCTCGCCCGCTCGTGCCGTCCTCTCGACGCGCCTTGGATCAGGCCCAACGCCTATGGGACGGCCGAGGACGTCGCCAACATGCTCGAGGGCGTGAAGTTGCTGCGGCGCCTCGCCGCTCAACCGGCCCTCGCCGACGTCATCGACGCGGAACTCGCGCCCGGCCCCGCCGTCGCCTCCGACAGGGACCTCGAAGCCGATTTTCGCCGCCGGTCCGGCACCGTGTACCATCCGTGCGGGACCGTTCGGATGGGGCCCGAGATCGGCAGTGCTGCGGTCGACTCGCGCCTCAGGGTCCATGGAATCGAAGCGCTCCGTGTGATCGACGCCTCCGTTTTCCCGTGCATCGTCTCGGGGAATACGAACGCGCCGACCATGATGGTGGCGGCCAAGGGAGCTGCGCTGGTACTGGACGATGCGAAGGCGGTTTGAAGCGCGACCATGCCCCAGGACGAGCCTCGATGACCATGCGTGCGCCATAAAGTGGCGAAGTCGAGCACGGCCCCGAACGACCACCTTCCGCCGCTGCCGTGGCTGAGGGCATTCGAAGCCGCGGCGCGGCATTCGAGCTTCACGGCGGCGGCGGCAGAATTGAACCTGACAGCGGCCGCCGTGAGCCATCAGGTGCGCTCGCTCGAGAAACATCTCGGGGTTGTGCTCTTCGAGCGCTTGGCCAGAACCTTGCGCCTGACCGAGATGGGGAGCGCCTATACCCCGCCGCTCCGGCGCGCCTTCGATGACCTGACGGCAGCAACGGTGGGTCTGTTCGGCCCACTGGGCAAATGCACGATATCGGTCAGTGCGCCGGTCTCCTTCGTGGCTCTTTGGCTCGCGCCGCGACTGGCCGCTTTCACGACCCAGTTTCCGCAGATCGGATTGCGGTTGACCTCCGCGGTATGGGCGCATGCCTCGACCGAGTCCGCGATCGATATCGACATTCGCCTCGGTGACGGCGTCTGGCCGGGTCACGAAGCCCAATTGCTGATCAACATCCCTGCCATCGTCGTGTGTCGACCGTCCGCATTTGCCGACAGCAACCCGATCGAGCGCCTGAAAGCACTGGCGAGTGAACCCTTGATCCGTGTCACGGGATACGAGGATCTCTGGCAACGGCTGGTTCGACATTATGGGTTGAGCTTGCCATCTTCTCCGAGCGTCGATGTGGATACGAGCCTGGCTGCTCTGGAACTCGCCGCCTCTGGATACGGACCGACAATCGTTCTCGAGGATTTCGCCAAGCGATACCTCGACGAGGGCCGCCTCGTCCGCGCGTTCGATGACAAGCTGCCCATCCGGGCATCCCACTATCTGCTGGTTCCGACTGGCGAGCGACGTATTCGCCCGGAAGCGATCCTGTTTAAAGTCTGGCTCAAAAATCAGTGCGAAGAGGCCCAGAGGCACGATGTGCCCCTCCGCTGAGCTCGACTTTGTACATTATGCGGCGAAGCAGAGTGCTTCGGCCATGCGCGTGATGCGGTCTGGTGGGATTTCGCGCATGTCTCGGGTGCGCGGCGATGTTCGATAAAATATCGCTGACCCATAACGCGAGCCGCACGGCGCCCATGGCGTCGGCGAAGGTGAGGGTCTTCTTCCGGTACCAAGCCGCCGTATGGGGCCTGGCGGTTTCCGCCAGGAGATCGCCAGCCCAGAGGGTGATGAGGCTGTAGAGGCCGAGGAGAGCCGGCGTCGTACGAGCGATGGCCTTGTCAGACCATTGCCGCTGGGTTTCGACGCCCAGATGCGCGCGGGTTTCGGCGAAGGTGACCTCGACCTGCCATCGACGAACGAACAGGGCGATGATCTCGGTCGGCTCGAGCTGGCTCGCTGGAAACCGTGTGAACGTGAAGAGCCGGTCGCCGGCTTCCTCGAGGCTGGTGGCGACGGCGGGGCATTTCAGCCGCCATTTCCGGAGGAAGGCCTTGCGACGGGTTTGGACCTCCTTGGCCGTCTCCGCGTAGATCATATCCTTGTAATCGTTGGAGAGCTCCTCGTGCAGCCGCTCCGGTGCATGCGCCAGGAGGTTACGATGCTTATGGACCGTGCAGCGCTGGACCGTAACATCGGACCAGAGCGCCGCCAGGGCCGCGTCGAGGCCGGAGCCGCCGTCCACGATCACCAATTCTGGCGTCTTCAGGCCGCGTTTGACGAGATCGTCGAGCAGCGCCCGCCAGGCCGCTTCGCTCTCACCGCCCATGTTCTTCACGGCCAACAGCACCTTCTGGCCGTCCCGCCGCACCCCAAGGGCGACAAGAAGGGAAATCGAGGTCGCCTTCTTGTCCAGCCTGACCCTAACCACCGTCCCGTCAAGGATGAGACGGATGATCGGTTCGCCGGCCAGCGAGCGGGCGTTCCAGTCGTCCCAGTCGCCCTTCACTTTCCGCCACGTCCGGCTGACGATGTCCTTGCCGACGCCCTTCGCGAACACAGCCGCTAGCGCGCGGCGCACCCTGCGCGTGTTGGTGCCGGACAAATAGGCCGAGGCGATCAGAGCCTCCGCGGCCTGGGTGCGGCGCTGATACGCCCGCAACGACTGGCTCTTCCATTCGGTCGTCTTGCCGTCTTCGCCAGCCAACCGGGCACGGGGAACGGAGATCTCGGTCGGTCCGAATGTCCCGGTCAGCGACCGCTTCCGATGGCCATGACGATGGCCGGCCACCGGCGCTGCACTGCCGTCTTCAGCCGATGAACCGGCGTGGCGGCCGTAGCGCGGGCGGCATAGCGCCATGTTCAACTCTTCCTCGATCATCGTTTCGATGAAGCCGCGCACCTTCATGCGCACCTCCATTTCGATCGGATCGAACCAATCGTCGAAAAGCGTCCCAGCGGTCGCATCGGGCGCCGGTTTCGTACTACCCTGTTCCACGGCGTAATCTCCCCCGGCGTTGACGCGCCGAGTTAGGGGTTGGACAACCTGGAGATTACGCCGCCTTCAAATTCCAACCACTCCCGCGACAGCACCGCTAAGCCTCGTCCGGCTCTCGCTTCCACAGCCGCCTGAAACCGAACCCGCCAGCCTGACATCCGGTGAACACCTGTCTTCGGCTCAGTCTCCGCCGAGAGCTGTTCGTCTTCGTCGCGGATTGGTGCCGCGGAGGCCTAAGACGACCTTCCACGGCAAGTCTGTCACCCTTAGCGGCGGCGGGAATCCACGGTGTGGGCTCTCTGCACTCTCTTTGATGCTGGCGGAGCCGATGCCGATGTGCCATCACTGCAATTCCGTGTATCGAGTGCCGATACATGAGAGTTGACATGAGCCCGTTGCGTTCGGGGGTGGCATGGCACGTTCCGCGCTGTTCATGCAGTCGGTCGAGAAGGCCTTTCGCGTGCTGGAAGTCTTTGGAGAGAGCGATCGATACCTCGGTTTGAGCGAGATAGTCGGGCTGTCCGGTCTCGACAAGTCGTCGGCGCAGCGCTGTACCCACACGCTCGTGCAGACGGGCTACCTCGACAAGCATCCGAAGAGCGGCCGCTTCAGCCTGGCGACCCGATGTCTCGACCTCAGCTTCCATTTCCTGCGGACGCATCCACTGGTCTTGGTAGGGACGCCGCTCTTGCTCGAACTGCGCCGGGTTTGTGGCGAACGGACCAACCTCAGTCTCTTCGATGATCTCAATCTGGTCTACGCGATCCGGCTGCCGGGCCGGCGCGGCTATCCGCAATATTCCAACCTGATCGGGCGGCGCATGCCGACCTTCTGTTCGGCCGGTGGCCGGGCGGTGCTCGCGAAGCTTCCGGACGAGGAGATGCGCGACATCATCGCGCGTTCGCCGCGGCGGGCCATGACGCCCGACACGAAGACCGACCCGGCCGCGATCGAGGCGGAGGTCATGAAGGCCCGCCAAAGGGGCTATGGCTTCGTGGTCAACGAGAGTGCGCCGAACGAACTCACGGTAGCGGCAGCGATCACCGATGCGTCGGCGCGACCCGTCGGGGCCGTGCACATCGCGGGAAGCATCAGCAAGTGGTTGCCCGAGGATTACGAGTCTCGGTTCGCTCCTCTGGTTCAAGAGGCCGCGCGCGCCCTCAGCCATGCGGGCTCCCAGGACTTCGCGAAGGCGGGAGGCCAGGCATAATGGCCACCGCGCGGGAGACGGATGTCCTGGCATGGCTGGAGTCCCGACAAGGCGCCATGCAGGACCTGCTCGCGAATTTGGTCGACATCGACAGCGGCACCCGCGATGCCGCGGGTGTGACGGCCGTCGCCGGACGTCTCCGGGCTTTCCTCGACCATAACGGCATCGCCTCGGAACAGATCGATGGCGGTGTGTTCGGCCAGGGTTTCCGGGCCGGGCCGCCGGCCGCGCCAGGCGCCGTCCTGCTGATGGGCCACATGGACACGGTTTTTCCGGAAGGCGAAGCGGCGCGCCGCCCCTTCGCGGTTCGGGGCACCCGCGCCTACGGGCCCGGGGTCGCCGACATGAAGGGCGGCCTCGTGATGAACGCCTTCGTGGCCGCGGCCCTGGAAGCCTGCGGCGGGGCCGAGCGTCCGGTTGCGGTCCTCTGCACCGGGGACGAGGAGATCGGCACGCCACATTTCCGTCCTCTGATCGAGGCCGAAGCGGGTGCATGCGCCTATGCGTTCAACGCGGAGCCGGGACGCGCCAGTGGAAACCTGGTGTCACGCCGCCGGGGCGGCACCTTCATGCGCCTTACGGTGCGGGGCAAGGCCGCCCATTCCGGGGCGAACTTCCACGAAGGCGTGAGCGCCATCGGCGAACTCGCCCACAAGATCGTGGCCCTTCACGCCCTCACGGATCTCGACATGGGCGTGACCGTCAATGTGGGTGTCATCTCCGGCGGACAGACCGTCAATACCGTCGCGCCCGCTGCCGAGGCGCTGATCGACATCCGCTTCGACACGGCGAGCACAGGCGAGGACGCGCTGAAGCGTATCCGTGCAATCGCGGCCCGTTGCTTTGTCGAGGGGTCGGCGGCGGACCTGGACATCACCGGCCGCTTTTTGCCGCTTGAACCGACGGCAGCCGCGCAGGATCTGCTCGCCCTCTACCAGACGGCCGCCCGCGACCTCGGCTTCCAGGTCGAGGGCGAGGCCACCGGCGGTTGTGCGGATTCCGGCTTTGCGGCGGCGGCGGGCGCCGTCACGCTATGCGGGACCGGGCCGGTGGGCGGGAAGGCCCATACGGCCGATGAATATATCGAGCTTCCTTCCCTGCTTCTGCGCGCCCAGGCGCTCGCGCTCTCCCTCTTGCGCCTGCCTCAACATTCGATGAGCCACGAAAGGACCGGCCAATAATGACGAGACACCTCCAAACCTTTTTAGGTGCGGCGCTTCTTGCCGGCACGATGCTAACGGCGGCGTCCGGTCCGGCCCTGGCCGAGGGGATGGCGCCGGCACCGACGGTCGCTGATCTGACGACGTGCGACACCAAGGCCACCAAGGCCATCAAGATCGGCATCCTGGCGCCGCTGAGCGGCGGCATGGCGGCGGACGCCAATGATTTTGCCAATGCCAGCGGTCTTGCGGCCGACGAACTGAACGCCGCCGGTGGCATCTGCGGCAAGGACGCCCGCTACACGCTGAGCTTCGAAAAGGCGGACACCGAAGGGCAGCGCGCCGACGCTGTGGTGACGGGGTTCCGGCGCCTCACCGCCGATCACGACGTGCACATCATCATGACACCCTATGCCAGCACGTCGAACTTCGAGATCGACCTGATGGCCAAGAGCAAGATGCCCTACTTGATCTCCGGCGGCGCCGAGGCCACGAAGGGGATCATCGGCAAGAACCCGTCAGGCTATCCGACGGTCTGGTCGCGGGTGCCCGACTACGGCGGCTACAACACCGACCTGCCGCCTCTGCTCAACAAGGAGATCGACGCTGGCAATCTCGCGGTTCCCAGCAAGACCGTCTACATCATCGGCTCGGACGATCCCTATGGCACCACCATCGCCAAGGGCCTCGAAAAGAGTTTCGGCGAAGCCGGCTGGAAGGTGGTCGGCAGCGAGACGGTACCGTTCCAGTCCGTCACAGACTGGCGCACCCAGCTGGCTCACATCCGCGACCTGAAGCCGGGCGCGATCGTCGTCACCGAATGGTCGCCGGCAAGCGACGCGACCTTCTTCAATCAGTTCATCGAACAGCCGACCGACTCGCTATTGTTCCTGCAATACGCGCCGGTGATCCCCGAGTTCAACAAGATGACGCACAACAAGGCCGCGGGCGTCATCTTCAACATGCTGGGCGGCGCCATCGACTCGCGCCCGGACACCAAGGACATCACGGCCAAATACGAGAAAAAATTCGGTCCGGGCGGCTATTTCTCGGTCGCCGGCTTCAACGACGTGCATCTTTACGCGCTTTGCATCCACAAGGGCGTCGATCCCACGGATCACCTCGCCATGGGGCAGTGCCTGGGCACGATCGACGTCGACACGCCCGCCGGGCGCATGGCGTTCGACCCGAAGACCCATCTGGCCAGGCAGGGCGACGACTTCATGCCGACCCTGTTCTACCAGGTGGACGACAAGGGCGGCCACTACCTCATCGCGCCGGCCAAGGTCGCTCAGGGCGAGTTCAAGCAGCCCTACTGGATGACCACTAAGGCCAAGAAGTAACCGGATCGCAGCCGCCAGGATGAGCGCCGACGACACTCCGCTGCTCGTGGTCGAAGGTCTTCGCAAGACCTTCGGGGCGCTTGTCGCCGTAGACGATGTCTCGTTCACCCTGCGGCCGAACGAGATTCTCGGGATCGCGGGCCCGAACGGGGCGGGCAAGACCACCCTGTTCAATCTCGTGACCGGGATCCCCTTCCGCCCTGATCGCGGCAGGGTCACCTTCGCGGGCACGGCGATCACCCGAATGGCGCCGAACCGTATCTTTCGGCTGGGGCTGGCGCGCACGTTCCAGAAGGAATCCGCCTTCTCCAATCTTACGGTGGAACAGAATGTGCGCCTCGGGGCCGTGTACGGCGGCCGTCTCCGCGGGCGGGAGCTTGCGCGGGCCGTGGAGGCGGTGCTGGACGGTCTCGACCTCGCGAGCCGGCGCAAGGACCCGGCCTCCTCGCTGACCGTCTACGGCACGAAGCGGCTGATGCTGGCCTCCGCGGTCGTCACACAGCCGCGCCTGCTGATGCTTGATGAGCCCGCGTCGGGGCTCACCAGCCAAGAGGTTGCCGATCTGCAGCGGGTCATCCTCGATATCCGCAAGGGCGGCACCGCGATCCTGCTGATTGAGCACATCCTGCCGCTGCTGTTCGGCATCTCGGAGCGCGTGATGGTGATGGATTTCGGTCGCAAGCTGACCGAAGGGCCGCCGGGCGTCGTGGCGCGCGACGAACGCGTGATCGAGGCCTATCTCGGTGGGCAGAAGGAGGCGGCCGCCCATGCGCTTGGAGGTTGACGGCCTGGTGGCAGGCTACGGCCGCGTCGAGGTGCTGCACGGCCTCTCCATCGAGGTGAAAGAGGGGACGCGCGTCGGCCTGTTCGGACCGAACGGTCATGGCAAGACGACCCTGCTGCGCACCCTTTCGGGGCTGGTCAGGCCGCGCGCCGGGACGATCCGGCTCGGAGCCGCCGATATCACCGGCACCTCGCCGCGCACCATTGTCGACCATGGCCTCATCCACGTCCCGCAGGGCAGCACGCTCTTTGCCCGAATGACGGTGCTCGAGGCCCTGACCCTCGGCGCCTATTCGGCCCGGGCCTGGCCGAAGCGGCGGGACAGCCTGGACAAGGTGTTCGCCTTGTTCCCGCGCCTCACCGAGCGGCGAGGCCAGCGTTGCAGCACCCTGTCGGGTGGCGAACGGCAGATGGCCGCCATCGGCGCCGGGCTGATGGGGTGCCCGAAGCTTCTCATGCTCGATGAGCCGACGCTCGGCCTTGCACCCAAGATCCGCAGCGAGCTCGCCCGAAGCATCCATGCGATCGCCGAGAGCGGCGTAAGCCTGCTCGTCGTCGACCAGGATGTCGACATGCTGCTTGGCCTGTGCAGCCGGCTGTTCCTCATCGAACAGGGACGGGTCGCCATGGACGTCCAGGATCGCAACCAGATGGAGCACAAGGACGTGCTGCAACGCTACTTCGGGAGTGCGGCCTGATGGGCGCCATTCTGGTCAGCGGCCTCGTCTCGGGGGCCCTTTACGCCCTCGTGGCCGCCGGGCTCTCGCTCGTCTGGGGCGCACTCGGCGTCTTCAACTTCGCCCACGGCGTTCTTCTGATGCTGGGCGCCTACGCGGCCTGGTACATCTCGTCGCCGGACGGATTGGGGCTCGGCCTCGCAGTGGGGATCGCGGGCAGCATCGTCTTCATGATCGCGGCGGGGCTCGTGCTTTATGCCCTGCTGGTGCGGCCCTGGGTGGGCAAGCCCGGTGCCGAACTCGCCGTCATCATGACCACGATAGCCGGCTCCATCTTCATCGAGAACCTCGTGCTCGAACTCTTCGGCGGCCGGTTCAAGACCATCGACCAGGTCGTCACAGGCGTCGTGCCGCTCGCCGGCGCGACCATGCAGGCGCAGAACCTGCTCGTCATTTTGCTCGCGCCGGCGCTTCTCGGCGGCCTGGCTCTGTTGCTTCGGTTCAGCCGGATCGGCCTCGCGATCCGGGCCGTCGCGCAAAACCAGGATGCCGCCCGGCTCTTCGGCATCAGCGTCGAGCGTACCTACATCGTCACCTTCGCAACCAGCGCCGTCTTGGCTGGCCTTGCCGGCATCCTGCTCGGCGGCCTGTTCAATCTCAGTCCGGTGATGGGCACCGATCCCCTGCTGCGCGCCTTTGTGGTCGTGGTGTTCGGCGGCCTCGGCAGCCTGCCCGGGACGATCCTCGGAGCCTATGCGGTCGGCATGATCGAAGCGCTGAGTTCCTACTACGTCGGCATCTACTGGACGCCGGTCGTCATGTTCGGTGTGCTGATCGCGGTGCTCGTCATCCGTCCGACCGGTCTGATGGGACGCGACGCATGAAGCCGACCGTGCGCGCCCTCCTCCTGCTCGTCCCCGTTGTGATCGTGGCCGCGGTCGCGCCCCAGATCATTACGGGCAGTGTCGGGCAGAATCTCGCGATCCTGTCGCTGCTCTATGCGGTGGTGGCCTCGAACTGGGATCTGACCATCGGCTACGCGGGCATCTTCAACTTCGCCCACGTGGCCTTCTTCGGCCTTGGGGCCTATGTGGCGGCCGTCTCCACCGTGCAGTTCGGCCTGCCGGTCTGGTGGGATCTCGTGCTTGCGGCGGTTCTCGTTGCGGCCATCGGGGCTGTGGTGGCGGCCCTGGCGCTGCGCCTGCGCGGGATCTACGTGGCGCTTGTCACCTTCGCCCTGACCCAACTCTGCGTCGCGCTCATCAATTCGCAGAAGGACCTGACCGGGGGACCCGTGGGCCTCGTTGGCATACCCGACCTTCAGATCGGGGACTTTGCGTTCGGGACCGACAACCGGTCCTATTTCTACGCGGCCGAGATCCTGCTCATCGTTTCGACCGTGGCGCTGCGCCTGATGGCGACGTCGAGCTTCGGGCTGAGCCTCGTGGCGTTGCGGGACTACGAGAACTTCGCGGTCAGCCGCGGCATCCCGGCGACACGGCAGCGGGTGCTCGCCATCGTGGCGAGCAGCATCCCGACCAGCCTCGCGGGCGGGCTCTATGCGCATTACCTCATCGTGGCTTCGCCGGACGTGTTCTCCTTTTCGCTGACCACCCTGCTGCTCTCGATGGTGCTGGTCGGTGGCGCGGCAACGACCTACGGCCCGATCCTTGCGGCTTTCGCCCTGACCGTCGGGACCGAGGAACTCGCCAGCCTCGGCAACCTCCGTTACATGATCGTCGCCGTTCTCATCGTCCTGGTGCTTCGCTTCCTGCCGGGTGGGGCATGGTCGTTCGGCCGGATCTGGACGGCATCACGACGGCGCAACGGCACCACCGCGCCGGGCGCGGCCTTCGATCTCGACGAGGAACCCGCATGAACGCCTTGCCCTGGCCCGATGGCCGCACCGCGGCCGTTTCCTTTACATTCGACTTCGACGCCGAGTCGGTCTGGCTCGCCATGGACCCGGCCAATGCCGACCGGCCCGGGGTGCTCTCGGTCGGCCACTACGGCGCGAAGGTCGCGGTGCCGCTCATCCTCGACGTGCTGGCCAAGCATGAGGTGAAGGCGACCTTCTTCGTGGTGGGTCGCAACGTCGAGCTCTACCCCGACCGCGTTGCGGCCATCCTCGAGGGCGGACATGAACTCGCGGTCCATGGCTACACCCATACGCCACCGGCGCGGTTGTCGCCCGAAGCCGAGGAGGAGGAGCTTCTCAAAGCCCGCGCCCTGCTCGAGGCGACGGGCGGGACCATTACGGGGTACCGTTCGCCGTCCTGGGACGTGAGCCCGGTGACGCTCGACCTGCTCCAAAAGCACGGCTTCCTCTATTCCAGCCAGTTCATGGACGACCTGCGTCCCTACCGGCATGCAGGCCGGCCCCTGATCGAGCTCCCGATCCAATGGCTGATCGACGATTGGCCGCATTTCGCCTGGGCGCCCGGCCAGACCGAACGGCCCGTGCAGACGACCGGCGCGGTCGAAACCCTGTGGATGGAAGAGCTCGACGGCATCGCGGCGCTTGGCGGGCACTTCATTCTGACCATGCACCCGCAGGTGATGGGACGCCCCTCCCGCGTGGCGCTGCTCGACCGTCTGATCCGCCGGATCAAGGCGCGTCCCGAGCTCTGGATCACAACCTGCGGCGAGGTCGCGAAGCGCGCGGATGCGCACCTGCCCAAGCCCGGAGCGAAACCATGAACGGACGGTTCGCCGGCCGCCGGGCGGTCGTGACCGGCGCGGCGGGCGGCATCGGCGCGGCCATCGTGGCGCGCCTGGTGAGCGAGGGCGCCCAGGTCGCGGCGTTGGACCGCGATCGCGCCGCGCTCGATCAACTGCCCGCCCCCGACGGCCTGATCCGCGTCGCGGCGGACCTGCAAAGCCCGGATGCGACTGGGCGGGCGGTCGGGGACGCCATCAAGGCACTGGGAGGCCCCGCGGACGTCGTGATCTCCGCCGCGGGGGTGTATGCGCTCGCGCCTGCTGCCGCCATCCGCGAAGCGGACTGGAACGTCAATCAGGACATCAACCTGCGCGCGCCCTTCTTCGTGGCGCAGGCCGCGGTTGCGGCACGCGAGGCGAACGCGACCGCGTCGGCGCGCCCCATGGCCATCGTCAACATCGCCTCGGTCGGCGCCTACCGGGCCGGCACCGGCGATGCGGCACTCTCCTATCAGGCCAGCAAGGCGGGCCTTGTTGCCCTGACGCGCTCCATGGCGGCCGAGTGGGCCGGCAAGGGCATCCGTGCCAATGTGGTGAGCCCCGGCGTCATCGACACCACGATGGTTCGGATCATGGATGATCCGGTGAAGGGGCAGGCCTGGCTCGACGCGCGGGTGCCGATGGCTCGCCTCGGGCGGCCGGAGGAAATCGCAGCCGTCGTCTGCTTCCTGGCCTCGGACGATGCTTCCTACGTAACCGGCGCCGAACTGATCGCCGATGGCGGCTACATGTGCAGGTGAGACGGACCATGCCGGATTATGAACTCTTCGACCTTGGCGACTACCCTCTCGAGGGCGGGGTGGTGCTGCCGAACGCCAAGCTCGCCTTCAAGACCTATGGCGCGCTGAACGCCACCAAGGACAACGCGATCGTCTTCCCGACCGCCTACAACAGCCTGTTGGACGAGAATGCACCGCGGATCGGCGAGGGGCTGGCGCTCGATCCCGCGCGCCACTTCATCGTCACGGTAGCGCTCTTCGGCAACAGCCAGTCGTCTTCGCCCAGCAACACGCCCGCGCCGTTCGACGGCCCGCGCTTCCCCGAGGTGACGATCGCCGATAACGTGAGGGCCCAGCGTCGGCTGGTGACCGAACGCTTCGGGCTGTCGCGGATCAAGCTTGTCACCGGCTTCTCCATGGGCGCCCTTCAGACCTACGAGTGGGCCGCGGCCTTTCCCGACATGGTGGAGCGCATCGCGCCCATCTGCGGGGCAGCGCGCTGCGCCCGGCACAATTACGTCTTCCTGGCGAGCCTCAAGGCCGCGCTTACCATCGACCCGCATTGGAACGGGGGCGACTACCGTGAGAAGCCGGTCGGCGGCCTCAAGGCCTTCGGGCGCATCTATGCAGGGTGGGCGTTCTCGCAGGCCTTCTACCGCCAGAAGATCGACATGGACGTGATGGGCTTCTCCTCGGTCGACGCCTTCCTGGAGCAGTTCTGGGACGAGCTGTTCCAGGGCAAGGACGGCAACGATCTCCTGGCCATGCTGTGGACGTGGCAGCACGCCGACATTTCACGCCACCATGGCGGTGATTTCGAGCGGGCGCTTGGGGCCATCAAGGCCGCGGCCCTCGTCATGCCGTCGGAAACGGATCTCTATTTTCCCGTGGCGGACAGCGCCTACGAGGTCGAGCACATGGCCCGGGCCCGGCTCGCTCCCATTCCGTCGGTCTGGGGCCATGTTGCGGGCAACGCCGGGGCCAACAAGGCAGACACGGAGTTCATGGACGCACGCCTGCACGACCTGCTCGAGGATCGCCTGCCGTGAGCGCTGCAGGCCTGACGCCCCTGGCGGTTCTGCAACGCCGCCTGACGGCGCTTTCCCGCACCATTGCGGCGCAATGGGGGATTTACGTCCGCTTTCTCGACAACGGCGACGAGGTGGCAATCGATGCGGATGCCAAGCTCGACACGATGAGTCTCATTAAAGTGCCGATCCTGGTGGCTTTGATGCGTCGCGTGGACCGGGGCGAAGCCAGCCTCGACCAGCGCATCACACTCGAGGAAGACCACAAACGCCTCGGCACCGGCGTCATGCGGCTGTTCCAGGCGGGCGCGACCTTCACGCTGCGCGACATGGCTTGGATGATGGAGGTGGTGAGCGACAACACCGCGACCGATCTCTGCCTTACGGCCGCAGGCGGCCCGGAGGCAGTGAATGCCGAAATGGCGGCGCTCGGTATCTCCGGCATCGAGATGACCGGCACGGCGCTCGACTGGTTCCGCGCGCTCGGCGGCAGCATGGACCCGGAGCTCGCTCGGATCGCCCCAGGCGATTTCGCTCATCGCGGCTACCCGCTCACGCAGCCCGACGAACTGTCCGATGCCCGAGCCCGCTATCATTTCGAGGGCGGCCGCCCGTTTTCGCTCGCCACGCCGCGTGCCCTGGGCGAGTTGCTCTCGCGCATCCAGGCCCGAACCTGCGCCCAAGCCGAAAGCTGCGACGAGATCTTGTCGATCCTCAACGGCCAGCAGCTGAAGAACCAGTCGCCGAAGTTCCTCTGGGGCGCCAGCCTCGCCCACAAGACCGGCACCTTCGAGCCGTTCATCGGCTCCGACATCGCGATCGCCACGCCCTGCCGGGGCACACCCGTCGTGATGTGCTTTATGACGAACCGCTACGCGGGCGTGCGCGCCTATCTCGACGACATCGTGGGCCGAATGGCGGAACTCGTCGTGCTCGCCGCCGAGGCACGCGGCTGACCGTTCGCAGCGTGGCCAAGTCGAGACTCCCGGCGCTCAGTTGTGGCCTGTGTGGTCCGCTTGGCCGCCGATCTCATCGCGACAGCTGGTCGAAGTTCTCAGCCAGGACGGGACGCTGGGTGATCGGCAGGGCCACACACGCGTCCGCTTATGACTTTCCGCGAGAGCTGCTGAGCGGCTGGGTTGGGCGCACAGCGGTCTATCGCACACCTGTGGCCTCGGCCCATGGATGCCCTTGCCGGCGCTTTGAATGATAGCGTAGACCTCGGTCGAATGAGCCTATCTGCGGACCACGTTCCTCCGCTCGATATTTCGCCGAACCAGATCGCGCGGAACGGGCGTCCGAGCCGTTAACCAATGAAGCGCCTGGCTTGTGGCGTCGACTTGATCGTCGTGGCGTCCGTTCGGAAATGCGAGTAACTCGTGAATATATTCGGCGAGCCAGGCCGCCTCCGATGGAAGATGGACCTGCCCCGCCTCGAACCGAGCCGCTTGAGCGAGCAGACGCGCCTCCTTGTCGAAGATCGACCGGTTCAAGAGCGGCCGCGCCGTCCCGGTGCGCCTGAGATCCTGGACGATGGCGCGGCCGAGTTCGGTGTCCTCCACGATCGTGGCATGTGCCTCCCAGTCGCGGCCGAGACCAACGATAGCGCGCCGCAGATCCGGGACTTCGACCTTGTCACGCCACACGTCCAGAAGGTAGAAGTCGAGGCCGATCGACCCCCAGACCGTGCCGACGGACCAATCACTCGACTCGCCCAACGTCGACGCCGTGTCCCAGGAAACCACCACCCGCTCAAACTGCTCGGGTGCTTGATCGTAGAAGCGCAACCATTCGCGGCGGATGACATGTCCGCCCGGCGGGATGGGAGCCTGTTGGTACTGCGCCTGAAACGTCAGGCTACCCTGAGCTCGCCGGATCTGTTCGAGCACGTGGAGTGGCTCGCGCTCTGGGTCGAGAATGTCGCCGCGACGGCGACTATGGATGTCACCTGGAGCGTCACTGAGCCTGTAGGCGGCGTCCTCCGTGGCGATGGCCGGAAGGGATACGACCTCCCAGTCGTCACGGCTCAGAACATGGCCGACAAGATCGTCCTCGTGCAGCCGCTGCATGACGATCACGATGGCGCCCCGGCGCTTGTCGTTCAGGCGGGTCAGGAGCGTGTTGTCGTAAAACTCGGCCACTCGCCGTCGTTCGGCGCGCGACAGGGCATCGAGCGCTTTCAGCGGGTCGTCGACCACGATGATGTCGGCGCCGCGCCCGAGGATGGCGCCGCCGACGCCGGCCGCGAAACACGAACCGAATTGCGTCGTGCGGAGCTCCAAATCGCGTGGCCGGGGCCCTGACAGCTGCATGGAAGGGAAGAGCTCTCGGTACCACGCGCTCTGAGCAACTGTCCGACGATCGACGCTGAACTTGCGGGCGAGATCTTCCGTATACGAGACGCATATGATGCGTCGGGTCGGGTCGTGCCCAAGCACGTACAGCGGCCACGCGACCGAGACCGTCAGCGACTTGCTGGACCGCGGCGGTACAGTGATGATCAGCCTTCGGATCTCGCCGCGCTCGACACGCCCGAGCTGCCAAGCCAAGTGTGCGAGATGCCAATTCGGTATGAAGATCGTTCCTGGCTCGAGGGTCGCAAAGACCTTTTCGTTGAAGGCCTGGAGGTCCTGGCGCAGCAAGGCTCGCAGCAAGCGGGCGCGATTAGTCATCACCCGCCTCCGCATCGTCGTCGCTCTCGCCGTCGGCGCTGCTGACGCGGGAGCCGTCATCGTCCCTTGGAGCTTGGTTCGATCGTCTGCGGAGAGCGCGCTCAAGGATTGCGTCATCCTCCTCTGTATCGTCGGCATCGGCTTGAGGCGCCGCTCTCCGCCGTTCGATCCGTTCCAGGCGATCGAGAAGGTCCTCGATCGCGCGCCGGTTACCGGCGAGGCCGTTCTTCACGTGCACGCGCAGTATGGCTTCGAGCGCCGTGATCTGGGCGCCACTTTTGAGGTCGACAGGCTGTTCGAGAACGGCCTGGAGCACCGCAGCGTAGTTCACCGCGTCCTTCTTGCGTCCCCCTGGGTTGCCGGACTGCCCTTTTTGGAAGCGCGTTTCGAGCGGGGGGCGTCCAGGTCCCACCTTGTACGGTCCGGAGCCATCATCTCCCGACGTGCGACTGTCCTTCGGAGGACGCTTCGTCATAGCGTCACCTCAAGAGCGAGGGGGTCGCACGACAACGCCGCGGACTTCGGGCCGGAGATATCCAGACCTAGGCCGCCAGACAGATAAGGCCGACACCACTTCGGGGTTTGGCGATGATGGGTGGCTGGGAACACCATGACGTGCAGGCTCGGCTCGTGTTGAGTCCGATCGCGGCATGCGGAGACACGACCCTCGAGAGGGACGGTGTCGCCGGAATGCCTTCGCACGTATGCGTCGAATTCCCGGTTGCCTGACGGCGCTCGGTGTCTCTACTTTGGTAAGTAGCGATCAACGACGTTTATCGGCCATACCGTGGCCTGTCAACAGTTAACAAGCCAGCTACTATGTCACATTCTTGGTCACGCTGGCATCGGCCACGGTCTTGGACTCACGGAACTCCGTTCTCCACCCGAAGAGCTTCATGATGAGCAGCATCGTCGTTGATCGCTGTGCTGGGCGGCCAGGATGTCGTCGGACGAGATGCGACATCCTGGAGTGTAGTGTGCGAGCTAACCAGCCCGCGTCCGCACGCGAAGACGCGGCGGCGGGGCGTTGCGGGACGCGCCCAGCGCCTCGAAGGTCAAGCCCGTGTCGACGTGGACGGCATCCCGGCCCGTCATAGCCTGCCAGCGGCGGACCGCGACATCGGCATAAGTCGGCTCGATCTCCATGGCCAGCACTCGCCGTCCGACCTTCTCGCCTGCCAGGATCGTGGTGCCCGAACCGACGAAGGTGTCGAGCACGACGTCACCACGACGAGTAACATCCTTGATCGCATCGGCCACGAGCGCGGTCGGCTTCACCGTCGGATGAGCGGCCAGGTCTTGCAGGCGGCCTGATCTGAAGGTGTTGGCGCCCGGATAGGTCCAGACGTTCGAGCGATTGCGGCCGAACCGTCCCTTCTGCACGTTGTCCCGGTGTGGCTCGTCTCCGACCCGGAAGACGCCGATTAGTTCATGCTGGCTTCGGTACAGGCCTCCTTGCCCTGCATTCGTCTTGTTCCACACCACGAGATTGAGCTGCGCTCCATAGATCCCCTCTCCGGCCGTGACGAGGTCGTTCACGTGCTGCCAGTCGATGCAGACGAAATGGACTGCGCCTTTCTCGGAGATGCGGATGGCGTTGCCGAGCGCCTCCACGAGGAAGATCACGAATTCAGCATCCGACATCTCGCCGGACGCGAAGGCGAACTCGTCGTGTTGAATCTGACCGCGTCCGCCGATTTCGCGCGCGCGACGATTATACGGTGGATCCATAAACGCGGCGGCGGCGACCAGGCCGTCTTGTAGTCGGTCGAGGGCAGCAACCTCGCGCGCATCGGCGACCAGCAAACGATGGTCGCCGAGTTGGACAAGATCCCCCATCCTGAGAACCGGTGGCGCGGAAAGGATGCTCTCGTCGATCTCGTCATCAGGGTCGGCTGCCTGGTCCTCGAAGTCGACCGTGAACTGGTCGATTTCGGCCACCTCGAAGCCCGTGTCGGTCAGGTCAAAGTCAGCTTCCCGGAAGAGCAGCGCAAGCTCCGGCAGATCGAGCGCCAGCTTCTGCCTGTCCCACCCGGCATCCTCGCCGATCCGGTTATCCGCGATCAGAAAATTCCGCTTCTGAGCTTCAGACGCATCGAAGACCTGAACGACCGGCACCTCGGCGCGACCGGCGACCCGGCAGGCTTCGACGCGGGCATGGCCGGCGAGGATCATCCAGTTTTCATCGACGATAACTGGAGCGAGCGTGCCTGACACATCATACGAGCGCGCGATCTTTCGGATCTGCTTCTTGGAGTGGGTCCGAACCCTGTGCGGGTTCAGCTGAAGAGCCGAAACAGGGCACAGCCCATAGCGAGCCGATACGCCGGCGCCAACGTCCCAACGTTGCGCGTCGTCGATCGGGAGTGCGTTGAGACCTGGCGTGAGTTCGGCCGCAAGCCGAGCTCCCAGTTCCTGGGGATGAGTTGAAGCCTTCATGTCAGTCTCCTGGGGAGACCGATCCTTCTGCGCCGAGCAGCAAGCACGGGAACGGCACTGGCGCCTACGCGCCAATGTTGTCCGACCGGAGCTTGCCGAACGGGACGCTGTCCCTCGGGCTGCTGAGGCTACTGCACGGTCGACGGATCAGTCGCCCGTGAACGGCCGATATGATCACCGACCGGCTCCACACATACAGACCTCCTGACTCGGGCTCAAGCCTTATCCGCCGGCACCCGGGTGAGGTGCCGGCCGAGAATAATGTTCATGTTATGTTCTAATCTTTCGCTGACGAGCTTATGCCAGGACGGGTGTGCGGACCTCCGCCCATGAGCAGGCGCGTTGTTCGCTTTCCGGTTCGACGGAAGCATGTTTCTCCCTGCTTTTCTCCCTGAAGCAGGGAGAAACGGAGCAAGGTTCGCACGTGACTGGTCCCTCCGCCAACATCCCGCCGCGAGGCATCGCAAGCGGTCACAAAAGATAGCCAACTAGCTGTCCCTCTAGGATCATCCGTCGCGAGGGCGGGAGCGATCGCGTGAGGCTTGGCAAGGACTCCCGCCATGCTTGAGCATCTGCTTGGGCACAAATTGGGGTGGGGTCCATGGCTTCCATCAATCGACTCACTGATCCTCTCTCGGTTTCACGAACACCTCTGATACGCTCTGTGCGGGCGAGGATGGTGTTGGATGGCGGTTTCGGCAAAATCGCGATCGGCGCCGGCGTTCCGCAGGGCTTGCCGTTGGACGTCGATGGTCTGCCCGTCGGCGCTGACGCGGGCGTAGTCTATGATCGTCATGCGCCGACGCTACGATCATGATCGACTTATGCAACTAGTGCCCACTATTGCTGAGGGCAGAGTCGTGATTCAAGATCGCGATGAAAACTGTCCCTATTGCAACACCGATCGTCCTCACGGCTGCGGGGTCGCGGCGTCTACAGCGGTGTTGTTGAGTTTGATTTTGGGCATTCCTAATCTCCCGTTGAGGTGGATTTCAGGTGCAACATTGGTGCACCTGAAATCCAACCGTGGCGTACATCCGGTTAGGTATGGGTGACTCGATATCCGAAAAAATATCGTGCCTACAGGCGGTTATCGGGAAAACGGATACCCCCGGATACACAAAGGATAGGGCATCTGGGGTCTCTCATCTCGTCAGGGAATCAGTGAAACCGCTTCGCCGCAAGGGATGGGTAATTACGGTTCATGTTGCCGACTCAGCCTTATTCGAAGGCGAAGCCGCGCGGTCGTCTCTAGAGCACGATGCGTTTAGGAGGGATCGCTTCGCGATCCTAAACGCATGAACGTGCTCGCCATTTTTGGTCTGGAGCATGGCTGCCTATAGGCGCCATGCTCTAGGCGGCTTTCGCGGCCCGATTGGCCTCAAGCCGACGGTCGACCAGCGCCACGATTTGATCGAGGACCGGATGGCTCATGCCCCTCTGCCTGGCGACGAGTTGCACGAGCTTATCGGCGCGCTCGATGTTCTTTGCCCCATTATTCAAAGCGCGGGCCGCCGAGGCTGGCCGCGTTAGGCTTTCGGCCGCAGCAGCGTATTTTTCGAAAGGCACCAATTCCTCGTGTGACGCGCCGAGCTTCACGCAAACGTCGACCACGAAGGCGTAAACGGAGCGCGACACGTCGAGGTCGCTGTGAACCGCCTCCTTGGCAGTCCGCATGCCGTCTTGGGTGATGCAGCGATAGTTGCCCGCGATCAGCATCGCCCATTTGGCAAGCGGGACGAAGAGGGAATCATGGACCCGAAGCTTGACCGGTAGTTCCACTTTGCGATCGCCCATGTCGAAACGAACCGCATTGATGTCGCGCTCCAGCCTACGCAGGATAGTGTTACTCTCATCATTGGCAAAGCACGCAACCTTGAAGTTCGTTGGCAGGGTGACCTGGAGTACGTTGACCTTCTCCTCGGGAGGTCGGATTGCCTGAGGGTCGGGACTGCACAGGGTAAGCGTTCCGGGGTCGAAACTGTCCCAAACGGAGGGATCGGTGTAGGCCGGCTCGAGCGCCTCGGGGTCGAGGCCCGGAATGCGCTTCATGTACGGCAGCGGCGGCATGTTCATGATCGACATGCAGGGCACGCGTGATCGCGCCACTCGATCGAGCAATTCGCGGACGCCGGGCGAACCGTATTGCGGCTCCTGCATCGCGAGGCCGATCAGGTCGAAACTAGCGGGGTCTACCTCGGCCGGCCCGACTGCCGAGACCTTGCCCGGCAGCTTCCGGGAGTCGATCTCCACTGGCGCCTCGAGGCCGCGGACCGGCAGACGAACGCGGAAGCCCTCTGAATTTATGAGATCGGCCTCGGCCGGCAGACAGACGAGCGTGACCGCATGGCCCCCGAACATGATCTTGGAGGCGAGCAGCGAACCGTATGACGCCCCCATGATCAGAATTTTGTAATGCGGCATATAATCCTCCCTGCAGACCTTGATCGAACCAACGCCCGCCAAGGCCATCTTTGTCCCGCCCACGAACGATAAGGTCGGTCACCATTCTTGTCACGGACCGGTTATCGATCGTGAACGCAGCGTCAAGCTTATCGGGTCGGCATCATTATGGCCAACCGCGCCCCGCTTCGACGGAATGTTCAGCCCACGTAAGCTCGTCGGTCATGATGGTTGGGTTCTGCCCATGACCCACGGTGAGCATCATGCGCCCGAACGGGCGCGATGAGGATCGCGCGACAGGCCGGCACGATCGCATCCCCGAAGATGCTCGCCCTGCGAGGGTTGTATCGGCCAACGGGCCCACGGCCGCGAAGGTCGAACCTGTAGGGCGCTCACCGTTCCAACTCCTCTGATCCCGCTCGCCGCCTGGGAGCCTCACGTGGGGTCCTGGCTGGCAATGAGGCTGTCTTGCTGGTGCTGTATACAAAATCTGCCCAGAATGGGTGCAAAAAGAAGCTTAACTGTTGACAAATGTATGTCTTGAGAGTTGCTTAAGGTCAAGCCGTGCGGCAGCCTCGCTTGAAGTTCTGATCGCTCGGGAGGACAGGAGGGAACGATGACGATGGGCAAACGATCTGTCTCGCAATCAGCCTTGCTTGGGGCCTCGATCCTGGTTCTGATGGCCGGAACCGCCGCGCAAGCCGCCAACAAGCAATTGAAGATCGGTTTCGTCGGTGTGACCAGCGGCCCCGCGGCTGCGTGGGGCACCTCGAACGTCCGCTCGATGCAGACGCTCGCGGCCCAGATGAACGAGGCCGGCGGGGTCAAGATCGGAGACCAGACCTACGACATCAGCATCGTCACCTTCGACGATCAGAAGGACCCCAAGCGCGCCATCGCCGGTATGGAAAAGATGGCCCAGGAGGGCATCCACTATGTCGTCGGCCCGAATGTCGACGACGGCGCGGCCGCCGTACGGCCCGTGGCTGAATCAAAGGGGATCATGTACTTCCCCTACGCCTTCCCCAAGGCACTCTACACGAAGCCAGCATCCAATGCGGTGCTTGGAATGGTCGCCAGCTACCAGTCGGGCCCGGCGATCTACAAGTATCTGCATGACAACAAGGGTGTGAAGACGATCGCCTTCGTGGCGGCGAACGAATCGGACCCGTTGAGTCAGCGCGACAGCGGGGTCGAGGCCGCCAAGGCCCTCGGCCTGCAGATCGTCGCCGACAAGGACACCTACGAGAACGATACGCGCGACTTCACGCCGGTGCTGACGCCGATCGTCAAGCTGAAGCCGGACCTGCTGGTTCTCTCCGGCGTCGCGCCCGCCAATGCGCCGCTGCTGATCCGTGCCGCGCGCGAACTGGGTTACCAGGGCCTGATCTCGGCCGAGACGGCCCAGGATGCCAAGGTCATCGAGGAAGGCGCGGGCGATCTCGCCAATGGCTTCATCTCCGTCGGCGGCGCGTCGACCCCGGAGATCCGCTCGAAGGCCATGGACGACTTCATCGCCCGCTACACGAAGATGTTCGGCGAATACAACGACGAATCCAATACCAAGGTCTATGCTCTGGAATATATCGTCGACACGCTGAAAGCCAACCCGAAGGCCATCGACGACGTCGCCGAGTACAAGAAGACGATCGACGGCTTCTCGGCGCCGAATCCCTACCTCAAAGGTGACAAGACGCTGCACTATGTTGGGATGAGTTCATTCGGCCAGAAGCGGCAACTGGCGGTTCCTCTGGTCGTCACGCAATACAAGGACGGCAAATTCGAGACGCTGTTCATTGCCGACGTCGACTGATCGTCGCCGAGGTGCTGGCCTGCGGCCTGTACCGGGCGCCCGATCGGGATCCTCGTCTCCCCTGGCGGAGGGAGGGCCCGAAGGGTCGATGAGGGGTGCGGCGGCTTTGCACGGCGCGTCCCCTTGTCCGTCTCGCGCGTTCCGCGCGATCCACCTTCTCCCGCAAGGCGATGCGAGCCCAAGCGTCCGATCGAAGTCGAGCCCCTGAACGGGACAGCGCATGACACAGATCATCGTGAACGGTCTCTATCTCGGCGCCCAATATGCGCTCATCGCGCTCGGGCTGACGCTGATCTTCGCCCTCATGAACGTGCTGAACTTCGCTCACGGACAGATGTTCGTGCTCGGCGGCTTCACGACCTACACGGTCTACGGCAAGCTTCATCTCCCCTTCGTGGTCGCGCTCGTCGCCTCGGGGCTGACGCTGGCGGTCGTCGGCGCCCTGTTCGAAAGGCTGCTGTTCCGCACTGTCATCCGCCGAAGTTTCCGGGAGGAAAGCACGATGCTGCTCGCGGCCGGCACCGCCTTCTTCCTCGACGCGGTGATCCTGCTGCTGTTCGGCGAGAAGCAGCGCGGCGTGCCGAAGATCGTGTCCGGCGTGCTGAACACCGATTGGCTGATCATCCCCTATGACAAGATCGCCGTCGGCGTCATCGCGGTGCTCCTGATCGCCGGATTCATGGCGTTCATGCAGTTCAGCCGTCCCGGCCGGGCCATGCGGGCGCTGGC
This sequence comes from Lichenihabitans sp., assembly GCA_965277115.1. Lineage (GTDB taxonomy): Bacteria > Pseudomonadota > Alphaproteobacteria > Rhizobiales > Beijerinckiaceae > Lichenihabitans. The sequence goes on from CBDIBY010000012.1 coordinate 56,306, forward strand.
GCAGGACCGGGTCGCGGCGCAGCTGATGGGCGTGAACGTCGATCGCTATTCCATGATCGGCTTCGCGCTCGGGGCCATGCTGGCCGGCGTGGTCGGCGGCCTGCTGGTCGCCATCACCGGGGTCAATTCCGGTATCGGCGGCCCGATCTCGATCAAGGCCTTCTTGATGGTGATGATCGGCGGCGCCGGCGTGGTCGGGGGAGCCATCGCGGGGGGCTTCATCCTCGGCATGCTGGAATCTGTCGGCTTGTCGGTTCTTCACGCCTACGGCGACATCACCTACCTGGTGATCTTCGCCGCCCTGATGGTGTTTCTGAGCATCCGGCCCAACGGGCTCATGGGCAAGCCGTGGGGCTGACGATGACTACCCCGACCTCGAAACTGGCTGCCCTGGCGCTGTTCCTGCTTGTTGCCTTCTTGGTCGTGCCCTGGCTCATCGTGGTCAGCGGCCGCAGCGATCTCTATTACACTCTCACCTCGGTGGCGCTGTTGAGCATCGCCAGCGCCGGCGTGTGGCTCACCTTCTACATCGGCCGGATCAACATCGGACAGGGCGCCTATGCGCTGGCGGGCGGCTATGTGTCGGCGATCCTCGTCACCGCCTACGGCCTGTCCTTCTGGCTCAGCCTCCCCATCGCCGGACTGTTCTGCGCCGGCGTGAGCATCCTGATCGGCTGGCCGATCCTGCGGTTGCGCGGCGTCTATTTCGCCATGGTGACGCTGGTCTTGACCGAGGTCGCGCGACTTGCCGCCTTGGCGGCTCCGCTCACCAACGGCGCGAAGGGCATAACCGACATCCCGCCGCCGGGGCCGATCCGCCTCTTCGGCCTCACCCTGGTGCCGGATTTTGCGACCCTCGCCAATCCGCGCCAAGCCTTCTACTTCGCCGCCGTGGGCCTTATGGTGCTGGCCTTCGCGGGCGTCTACCGGTTGGTGCATTCTCGGATTGGGCGATTGTGTCAATCGCTCCAGCAGAACGAGGAGCTGGCGTCCTCGATCGGCGTGAACATCGCGGCGCTGCGGGTGATCGCCTATGCGATCTCGTCGTTCCTCGGCGGCATCGGCGGCGCGATGTTCGTCGCCATCGCGCAATCGATCTATCCATCGAGCTTCGCGGTCACCGATTCGGTGAATTTCATGCTGAACTGCTTTCTCGGCGGCCTCGGCTACGTGGTGGGGCCGATCGTCGGCACCTTCGTGCTCTATTTCGGCTGGGATCTCCTGTTCGAGACCGGCCAGTTCCAGCTGCTCATCTACTCGACGATCCTCATCGCCCTGATCGTGGTGCTGCCGAACGGCATTCTCAGCCTGGCCGCGTTGCGCCGGAAGGGCAGCTGAGGCATGGCTGAGCTCCTCGAAGTCAAGGGACTGACGAAACGCTTCGGCGGCCTCGTCGCCGTCAGCGGCATCTCGTTCTCGGTACGAGAGGGCGAGATCCTGTCGGTGATCGGGCCGAATGGCGCCGGCAAATCCACTCTGTTCAAGCTCATCGCCTCGTTCCTGCGGCCGAGCGACGGCGAGGTGCTGTTCCGGGGCGCGCGCATTTCCGGGCTCGCGCCGCATATCGTGGCCCGAACGGGCGTTGTCCGAACCTTCCAGGAGACGACGATCTTCAAAGGCATGAGTGTACGCGACAACGTCATCACGGCCCACCACCTGAGGTCGCGGGCGCGTCTTGTCGGCTTCTTTCTGGGGTCGCGCGTGGCGCAGGCCGACGAGCGCGATTTCGCCCGCTCGGCCGACGAGATCCTCGACTTCCTCGGCCTCAGCCCGGTCGCGGGGGAGCTGGCCAGCACCCTGCCGCAGGGCCATCTGCGCGCCCTCGGCATCGCCATCGGGCTCGCCACCAATCCCAAGATCCTGCTGCTGGACGAGCCTTTCGCCGGCATGAACCATGACGAGACACGGCGGGCGGTCGAGTTGGTGCGCGCGGTTCGCGCCCGCGGCGTGACGATCCTTCTCGTGGAGCACGACATGCCGGCCGTGATGAAGATTTCCGACCGTATCGTCGTGCTGAACTTCGGCGAGAAGATTGCCGAAGGCATGCCGACCGAGATCCAGGCAAACCCGCGCGTGATCGAGGCTTATCTCGGCAGCGTCGACGAATCGATCGGGCTCTAGCCGATGGAGCCGCTTCTCACGTTCTCGCATGTCGAACTCTACTATGATCACGTCTATGCCCTGAAGGGCGTTTCGCTCGACGTCAACGAGGGCGAGACGGTGGCGCTGATCGGTGCCAACGGGGCCGGCAAGTCCTCGATCCTGCGGGCGATCACGGGTCTGCGCAAGGTCCGGACCGGCGAGATCCGCTTCCGCGGCAAGCGCATCGACGGGTTTCCGCCGGACGAGCTCGTCAAGATGGGCATCGCCATGGTGCCCGAAGGCCGCCGCTCCTTCCCGCTGATGTCGGTGAAGGACAACCTGCTGATGGGCGCCTTTACCCGCACCGACAAGACCGGCATCGCATCGACGCTCGACGCCGTTCTTGCCCGCTTCCCGCGCCTGAAGGAGCGCTACGGCCAGGCGGCCGGCACCATGAGCGGCGGCGAGCAGCAGATGCTGGTGATCGGTCGCGCGCTGATGAGCCGCCCGACGCTGCTGTTGCTCGACGAGCCCTCGCTCGGCATCGCTCCGAAGCTCGTGCAGGACATCGCCCGCTCCATCGTGGCCATCAACCGCGACGAGAGGGTCAGCGTGCTTCTGGTGGAGCAGAATTCACGGATGGCGCTGAAGATCTCGCAGCGGGCCTACGCGCTCAGTACCGGCACGGTGGCGCTCTCCGGCTCCTCGGCCGACCTTCTGAATGACGAGCGGATCAAGGCGCTCTATCTGGGGGGCGAATTGTGAGCTCCGGCAGGCAGGCCATGCGTATTCTCGTCGTCAACCCCAACACGACCGCGTCCATGACGCGGACGATCGGCCAGGCGGCCGAAGCGGCGGCCTCGCCCGGCACGGTCATCGCGGCCGTCAATCCGGACTTCGGCCCGGCCAGCATCGAGGGCTATTACGACGAGGCCCTCTCGATCCCGGGCCTTCTTGCCGAGATCCGGAAGGCGCCTGACGCGGATGCCTATGTGATCGCCTGTTTCGACGATACCGGGCTCGACGCCGCTCGCTGCCTCGCGGCGGCTCCCGTGATCGGCATCGGCGAGGCCGCCTTCCACCTGGCGAGCCTTGTCGGGGGACAGTTCAGCGTGGTGACGACGCTGTCGCGCTCGGTTCCGGCGATCGAGCACAACCTCGCCAGATACGGGCTCGCCAGCCGCTGCGCGCGGGTGCGGGCCTCCGACGTTCCGGTGCTCGACCTCGAGATCCCCGGATCGGACGCGCGGGCACGCATCTCGGCCGAGATCGGCCAGGCCATCGCCCAGGACCGCGCCGAGGCGATCGTGCTGGGTTGCGCCGGCATGGCGGATCTCGCCGCCGACCTGGCCCGCGAGCACGGCGTTCCGGTGGTGGACGGCGTCGGCGCGGCCGTGAAACTGGCCGAAAGCCTGGTGAGCTTGGGGCTCAAGACATCGAAGCGGGGCGCCTATGCCGCGCCGCGGCCGAAGACATATACGGGCCTGTTCCGAGCCTTCGCGCCGGGCCCCGCGAAATTAGAGCAGGACCTGGCTAACGCTTCGGGACAGATGGCCGCCGCCGCGCCGCGGGTCGGCTCGATCTGACGCCTTCGCGGCACTCTTGCGTGTCCATCAAGGGAATCGTGACGTCGCGACTTCCGTTCAGGATCTGACGCCATGCTCACGTTGAACGACAAGAGCCCGATCCAGTCGAAACCGGCCTCGCGATGGTCCGAGGTCTACATCAGCCTGAAGAACGCCATTTTCGCGCATCGGCTCAGCCCGGGAACCAAGCTGCCGGAAGATGAACTTGCCTCGATCTATGCCGTGAGCCGCACTTTGGTCCGCTCCGCGCTGCAGGCTCTCGCGCACGATCGTCTGGTGCGCCTCGAACCCAACCGCGGGGCCTTTGTGGCGCAGCCGTCGCAGACGGAGGCTCGGGAAATCTTCGAATTGCGCATGCTCGTCGAGCCGAGAGCCGCCGCTCTGGCGGCCGAGCATGCTACACCGGCCGACGTCGCTAGGCTGCGAGCGCATCTCGACCAGGAACACGATGCGATGCGCGAGGGGCGGGACAGCGACGCGCTCATGCTGTCCGCTCAGTTCCATGTCGCCATCGCGGAGGTCGCTGCGCACGCGATCTTGCGCGAATTCATAACGGATCTCGTCACGCGGTCGTCGTTGATTATTGCTCTATACTGGAGCCGGCATGACACCCTTTGCGCGAGCCACGCCCACAACCCGCTGCTCGACGCCATCGCTCGCAACCGGCCCGACACAGCGGCCGAACTGATGACGGTCCACTTGGTCGATCTGCTGTCGGGTCTCGATTTGGCGCCGAGCGAGGCTGCACCAAAGCGCCTCTCCGACATCTTGCGTGACTGAGTCCTGCTCTCCCAAGAGCATCCGCTTTCTGGTCTCGCTGCCGAAAGCTGTCCGGCCACTTCCGTGAAGAGTTTCGGGCGCCGGCAGGCGTACGAAAGTCGCCGAGGAACGGACCCGCGGGGTCCAGGTTGGAAGCTATGGGGATTTGAGATTTATGCGCGTGCTGGAGCGCGCGTGAATGGTTCTGAGAGGCATCTTCGCGAAGATGCCGAAGTGAATTTCTCCTTCGTCGAGCAACATGCCCGCACCTGGCCGGTGCGTCTCATGTGCCGTGTGGTCCAGGTCTCCCCGAGCGGCTACTACGGATGGCGGTCGCGTCCCGCAAGTGGCCGGTCGGCGGCAAACCGTCAGCTCCTGGACGATGTTCGCCGGATTCATGGTGCCCATCATGGCCGTTACGGATCGCCTCGCGTTCATGCCGCTCGCCGAGCGGAGGGCGGAGCCTGCCAGGGTCCCTGAGCGGCGGAGCCGTTCACGGGGCAGGCGGAGGCGGTCGGCCAGCCGCGGGCGTGTGGAGCGTCTGATGCGTCGCTACAGGATCCGGGCTCTCGCGGGCCGAAGGTTCCGACCGCGCACGACCGACAGCCGTCATGACCTGCCGGTCGCCCCGAACCTGCTGAAGCAGGAGTTCTCGGTCCCGATGCCCGATCGTGTCTGGCTCGCCGACAATCTATCTGGCGACCGGCGAAGGTTGGCTCTACCTGGGTGCCGTGCTCGATCTGGCGACCCGCAAGTGGCAGGCGGAGGTTGGTCCATGCGCGACCACATGCGGACCGAGCTGACGACAGCCGCTCTCATGATGGCTGTCCAGCGGCAGAGGCCGGCGGCCTCATCTGTCGTTCCGATCGCGGAAGCCAATACGCCGGCCGAGGCGTACGGCAAGGAACTCGCCGCGATGAAAGCCACGCCGTCGATGAGCCGAACGGCATGCTGTTACGATAACGCCCCCATGGAAAGCTTCTTCCACACGCTCAAGGTCGAACTCGTCCACCCGCGACGCCGGGCGACCAGGGATGAGGCCCGACGTGACCCGTTCGGTTACATCGAGGGCTTACTATAACCGGCAGCGCATCCACTCGGCGATCGGCTACATCACCCCGGAACAGGCCGAGCAACAAATGGCCTAAACCCCGTGTCCGCGGAACCGGGGACGATCAAGCCGTCATCTCCATGATGTAGAGGCCGCCGTTGTAGTCGTTGCTGTAGATCAACCCATCCTTGTCGACATAGACGTCGCAGGACTGGACGACCCGCGCGCGGTTCGGGCGATGGTCCATCAGCCGTGCCGGTTGCGGCGGCACGAAGGCCGCGATCTCTTCGGGCCGGAATGGGTCGCGGATGTCGTAGACCCGCACACCGGCATTCTGTTGCGTCGCGAAGATGCGCTCCGAACTGACGAAGGCGTCCGGCCGGTTCTCATGGATGTTGTGGGGACCGAAGTGGCCGCCCTTCTTGCGATAATCCCTGTCGCCCGGCATCGGGCAGGTCGCGATGCTGATCGGCTTCATCGGGTCGCGGATGTCGAACAGCCAGATGGGTTTGCGCCCGTCCTCATAGTCATCGAGCACCGCCTCGTCGAGCACGACCAGCAGATCGCGATCGGGCAGCGCCAGGCAATTATGCGTGCCCCCGTTGAAGGGCGGCGACCAGTTGTGGTGCAGTTTGAGCGTCGGGGCGGTCGGATCGGCGACGTCCATGACGACGAGACCCGCATCGCGCCAAGCCCCATAGGCGGTGGTGCCGCTGACCGTCGCGTGGTGCAGACCGAAGCGGCGGCTGGACGGCCAATCGGCCACCTCTCCGGCGGCCGTGTTCATGCCGGGCAACCAAACCCGCCCGCCCTCGCGAGGTCGGGTCGGATCGGCCATGTCGATCGTCATGAAAATATAGTCGGTGAACCCGTCGAGCAGGGCCGACACATAGGCCCAGCGCCCGCCCACGTACCAGATGCGGTGGATGCCGCCTCCCTCGACCGGCATGAAGCCGATCTGGCGCGGGCTGGCGGGCTGAGAAATGTCGTAGACCGCAAGCCCGGCCGTCCAATCGCGCGCGGCGGGCGCCTTGCCGGCGGTGCCGACTTTCTCGCCCAAAGCGCCGGTATAATAGTTCTTCTCGTCCTGAAACTCGGCCGAGGCAAACATGTCCTTGGCATTGATGACGAGAAGCAGGTCTCCGAATGTCTGAAGATGGATGTTCCAGGTATTCGGTGGGGCCTGGATGTAGTTGACGGCTTTTGGATCGCGCGGGTTGCTGACGTCGACGACACTGAACCCCTTCGAGAACATGTGCCCGATGAACGCGTGGCCCTTGTTGATCATCAACTGGACGCCGTCCGAACGGCCACCCTGGTCGGAATGGCCGATGAGCTTGAGGTTGCGGGCATAGTCGGGCTTCGGCAAATCCTGTGACATGGCTGATCCAGTGTTCAAGCGGAATGCAGGACGCAGGCGGCGCACGTTGGAGCCGCCCTTCTCTTCGGGTTTCGCGCGCAAACGGCGCGACGCAATCTGCCGGGACTATTGTCCGAGCCAGATCTTCTTGTAGATCGCAGTGTAGCCGTTGTCCGGGTCGTAGGTGTTCTTCGCTCCGCCGTCGGCACCGATGTTCGTCGCCAGGAACAGATGAGCCGGCGCCACGAAGCCGCTATCCGGCTGCTTGTTCAGCGCCCGGTTTGCCTCATCGACGATCTGCCAGCCTTGCAGGCGAAGCGGTTCGGCGACGGTCGCCTCCTGGTATTGCTTCTGTCGGATGCGCTGGAAAGCAGCTTCGCTGCCGTCTCCAGCCGAAATGGCGAACGGCGTCCCGTCACCCTCAATGCCGGCTGACGCCAGCGATGGCGCCATGAAGTCGAAGGTCAGGTCGTTGATGCTGAGCGCGTGCGTCCAGGCCTTGCCGTATTTCTGCAGAAGCGAGGTTGTCAGCTGAGGCATGCGGGTCGAGGCCTCGGCCAAAGGCGTATCGATGAAGTCGAGCACCTTGCTTTGGCCACACTGCTTCATCACGGCCTCCATGGCGCGTGCTTTCTTGACCGCGATCTCATAGGTGCTGTCCGTGAAGATCACGACTCCGGCCTTGCCGTCCGACTCGGCGCAGGCTAGCGACGCCGCGGCGCGCGCAACGGCCAGCGGATCGGTCGTGATGTTGGTGAAGATCGACAGCTTGGGCTCCGGCCCGGACTTGGCGGTCGCGTGCCAGCCGATCAGAACGATGCCCTGCTTGACCGCCGCCTCGATCGCGGCCGATTGTTCGGTCGCGTCAATGGCGCCAAGCACGATGACGTCAGGTTTCGTGGCGATGGCCTGGCTCATGGCGCTCGTGCGACCGGAGACCGAACCTTGTCCGTCGATCAGCCGGTATGTCCAGCCGATCACGCCGGCTGCCTCTTTCACACCTTCGCCGGCGCCGCGCGCGCCGCCATTGTTCTGGTCCGCCGAAACATAGACGATGGTTTTGCCCGGTGCGGCTTTCGGCCCGGTCTTCGGCCCGCTCCAGGGCGCAGCCGGCGCCGAAACCGACGCCACATAGGCCTTGGCGTCCGAAACGGCGTCGGCCCGCGCGGCGGACACGAGGGCCAGCCCCGATGCAAACGAAAGCAGCATGATCGCGAACTTTTGCATTCTTATGCTCCCACTTGATTGTTATTTTGCCGGATGAAGCCCTTCGGCAGCATGCCGATCATCTGTCGTCCGCCCGTATGCCAGAGGCCATCGCATAGCGCACCGTCCCGGCGTCCAATCAGCCTTGCGTGGCTAAAGCCACGATTGATTTCGCTTTTTTCAAGCGAAATCAATGCTGCTAAACGCTTCTAAGTGTAAGCAAGCTCGCACGAGCTTGCTTAGGACAGCAATGGAACTGCATCAGGTCTATATGCCCGACACTTTCAGGTGAAAGCGTACCAGGCACAATCGTTTCGGCGCGGCCGCCTTGTTTTCCAGGCAGCATTATCCTATGGAGTTAAGTTGTCGCATAATCGGAAGGACCGCAAGAGTTTTTTGATAGACGTCAGCACGCCAGACCGGCTCGACCGAGCCACCAAACCGTTCGAGCCGTCGGTTTCGACAGAACGCCGGCTGCTGCCCCCGCTTCCCGGCGTACCTTCGGCCCAGTCGATGGACGTTCATCGCTTATGTGAAAGCTCCCTCGGCGATCCGATGCATAAGCTGATCCTGGTCGAAACGGGGCAGCTCGATGTCGAGGGAGGCGCCGGGGGATGGCTGATCGTACCCAATCACCTGATCTTCATTCCGGCAGACCGCGCCTTCACGGTGAGGTCCGCGCCCCTCACCACGCTCCACGTTGCGCATCTTGATCCATCCGATGCCGAATGGACCCACCATGGGTGTTGGACCACTGGCGCCGCCCCGCTCGCGCGCGCGATGATCGGCCAAGCCGTGCGGTGGACGCCGGCGCAAATTCAGGCCGGAGGCACGCCCCGGCTGTTCTTCCGCACGCTCGCGAGCCTTTGCCCCGAGTGGTTCTCCAACCCTCGCATGCTCTGGATCCCGGCGGCGCGCTCCGACGCCATGCGGAGCGCCATCCTGTATCTCCGCGATCATCTGCATGAGGCCCGGCTCGATGGGCTATCGAGCGCCGTTGGCCTCTCCATGCGGACCTTGCAGAGGCGCTGCGAGGCCGAGCTCGGTCTGTCCTGGCGGGACCTGCTTCGGGAAGTCAGAATGATGCGAAGCCTCGAACTCCTTGCATCCTATGGTCATTCGGTCAGCGCGGTCTCGCGAGAGGTCGGCTTCGCCAGGGTGGGAGCCTTCACGACAGCATTCACGGGCCGCTTCGGCATGACGCCGACCGACTACTTGCGTCGGCACCGCGTCGCCTCATGGAAGCGCCCCGACACACCGGTGAGCTAGAAGCCTGTCCGCGAATTACCGCTACAGCTCCGTTGTTTTGGGGTGGATAGTATAAGTTCCATCCGCCCTGGAATTCATGCCAGACGATGTCGGAGGGCGCTTTGCGCAGCATCCTGAACAGCGGGATCGTCGCTTGTGACCTCGAGCATGGCGCCTATAGGCAGCCATGCTCCAGACCAAAAATGGCGAGCACGTTCATGCGTTTAGGATCGCGAAGCGATTCGTCCTAAACGCATCGTGCTCTAGTAGAAGCTGTTATCGATCGCTCGGATGATTACCCATAGGGCGTGTCGAAGATCGACGGCGAGCACGCTGCTTTAAAGCGCTCCTTTCTATGCCGTCGCACTCGGCCGGGGCGCTATCGGAGCCGAGATCGCCCGGGCCGCTTGTGCGATCTGGGGCGCGAGATCGCGGTGCACGTCGGCCAGCGACCATCGCGTGACCGGGACCGAGAGACTGACCGCCGCGACCGCCACGCCCCCAACACCGAGGACGGGCGCCGCGACATTGATGTCGCCGCGATAGAACTCTCCCTCGGCATAGGCGTAGCCCGCACTGCGGGCCTCCCTGATCATCGAGCGAATGGCCTGGGGCTCCATCACAGTCAGCGGCGTGTAGCGCACGATCACCGAATCATCGATGAGCGCGTCAGCTACGGCCTCGTCGAGGCCCGCCAGATAGGCGCGACCCGAGGCTGTGCAGAACATGGGGAAACGGCTGCCCGCCGGAAGCTGCACCGCGAGCTGCTTCAGGCCCGGAAATGTCGCCACGAAGACCATGTCGGTCCCGTCCGGCTCGGACAGATTGACCGTTTCACCGCACCGGATGTTCAGATCGCGAAGGTAGGGGACCGAGGTCTCGATCAGAGCGCTTCCACCGACATAGCGTCGGCCGAACTCGACGAAGCGTGGGGACGGCGAATAGCGTTTCGAGACCGGGTCCTTACGAAGGAAGCCTAGAATCTCGAGCGTATAGGTCAGCCTTTGCGCCGCGCCCTTGCTGATGCCGGCGGTCGCAGCAATCTGCGGCAAGTTGAGCGATCGGCGCTGCGCGTCAAACGCCTCGAGCACCGCCAAGCCCTTGGCCAGAGACGTGTTGAACAACGGCGAATTCTTTGGCTCGGCCGGCCGGCCCGGCCGCGAACGTGGAGCCGGGGCTACTTTCAGAACCGCCATCGTTGCGCCTCTCGTGGATCGCAGAGAATCTATCTCGTATCGCATATCGATACAACAAAGGTGTTGTGCGATATATCAATATCGACTATTTCGTAGTGATAAGGGACGCGAGGCGCAACGACGCCTCTTGATGTCGAACGAGATCGCCTCACGATGCCGAAACCCTTCTCGAGCTTCACAGTAGACGAGCACCGGCGCCGTCTGTCTCGCGCGAGGGCGCTGTTGCGGGCCGAAGGCTTCGACGCCTGCATCAGCGTCGCGCCGGAGTCACTCTACTACTACGGCGGCTACGACACGTGGGTCAGCGTCAACAGCCCCCAGGCACTCATCTTCTCGGCGCACGACGAGGAGCAGCCCACGATTGTACTCCGGGATACGGATATCGCGCTGGCCGCCGAAACCTCCTGGATCGAGGACGTCCGAGCCTATCGCCTGATGAGCGACGACGTGCCTGCGCTGTTCGCCGCAGTCGCGCGGGAGAAGGGGTTGCGCGGCGGAAAAGTCGCGATCGAGACACAATCCTACGCGATCCCGCACGCGCTCGGATTGGCACTCTCCCAGGCGCTGGAGCCCGCCGCGATCGTGGACGCCACGCGGCTGCTCGGCCTGCCGCGGCTGATCAAGTCCGATGCCGAGATGACTTACATGCGGCAGGCGGCGTCCTACGCCCGGATCGGCCTCGATGCGGCCCGCCGCAATCTGAAGCCCGGCATGAGCGAGATGGCGCTGGCCGCCGTGGTGGAATTTGCGATGCGGGAGGCCGGCAGCGACTATCCGTCGATCCCGACCGAACTGGCGAGCGGCAGCCGCTCGGCCGGCGGACATGGAACGGCCCGCGAACGCATCATTGCGGCGGGCGATCTCGTCCACCTCGAATTCGCCGGCGTCGCGCGCCGCTATCACGCGACCGCCATTCACACATTCGCGGCGGGCGAGCCCAGTGCCCGCGCCCGTGAGATCTACGAGGTCGGCCGCCGATCGCTCGCCGAGGGCATCAGGGCCATCCGGCCCGGTGTCGGCGTGTCCGCAGTCGAGGAGGCCTCGCTGGGGCCGGTCCGCGCGGCCGGCCTGGAACACGCGGCCGTCATGCGGTTCGGCTACGGCATCGGCGTGGCCTACCCCCCGATCTGGCTCGAGCCCCTGCAGATCAGCCGTGGCTCGGACCAGGTTCTCGAATCAGGTATGGTCTTCGTCCTTCACGCATACCTGCAGCTCGTCGAGGAACAGCTCGGAACCATCCATGGTGGCACCTATGTGCTGACCGACCAGGGGGTCGAGATGCTGGTCGGTTCCGGCGACGTGCCATTCGAAGTCGTCTGACGATGCCGGCCGAGGTCGACGGCGTCGGATCGGACGACACGCTGCCCAAGAAGGCGGACGTCGTGGTGATCGGCGGCGGGATCATCGGGGCCTGTACGGCTTTCTTTCTGGCCGGACGCGGACTCAAGGTCGTGTTGTGCGAGAAGGGCGCGGTGGCGGGCGAGCAGTCCAGCCGGAACTGGGGCTGGTGTCGCACCATGGGCCGCGACCTGCGCGAGCTTCCGCTCGCCACGGAGAGCCTCCGTTTCTGGCGCAGCATGAACGAGCGGATCGGCGACGAAACCGGCTTCCGCCAGATCGGCACGCTCTACGTCTGTCCAGACGCCGCCGCCTACGCGAAGCGCGAGGCCTGGCTGGCGCGGGCGCGGCAGTTCGGCGCGACCTCGGTCCTGGTCGATGGCCAAAGCGTCGCCCGCCTGCTGGAGGGGAGCGTTTCCCGCTGGGCCGGCGGGCTTCACACGCCAACCGACGGCGTTGCCGAGCCGCGGCTCGCCGCGCCGGCCATCGCGCGAGCCGCGAGGCGCCTGGGCGCCACCATCTTGAGCCGCTGCGCGGTCCGCGGCATCGAGACCGCGGCCGGGCGGGTCAGTGCCGCCGTGACCGAGCGGGGCCGGGTCGCATGCGACGCGGCGGTCGTGGCGGGCGGCGTGTGGTCGAGCCTGTTTTTGCGTCAACTCGGGCTGCGCTTGCCGCAACTGAAGGTTCTGGCTTCCGTGATGCGGACCGGGCCGACCGACGCCGGACCATCGACTCCGGCTTGGGCGGCAGACATCGCTCTGAGGAAGCGCCTGGACGGCGGCTACACCGTGGCGAGCGGTCATGTCATAGCCCCCGTGGTTCCGGACAGCTTTCGGTTCCTCAAACCCTTCGTGCCGTTGCTCCGGGCCGAATGGGGTGGCATCAGCCTGAACATCGGCAAGCCCTTCCTGGACGAATGGCAGCTCTTCCGCCCCTGGGACCTGGACGCGATCTCGCCCTTCGAGCGGGTCCGCACATTGGATCCGGCGCCGAACGCCGCCGACATCGGCAAGGCGAGGCAAGCCCTCGAGCAGAGGTTTCCCGCCTTCAAAGGCGTCCCGACGGCGGGCAGCTGGGGCGGCATGATCGACACGACGCCCGACCTGCTTCCGGTGATTTCCGAAACCGACAAGGTGGCCGGCCTCTTCGTGTCGACGGGCTATTCGGGCCACGGCTTCGGGATCGGGCCGGGGGCCGGGCATCTGACCGCCGATCTCGTCGCCGGCGACCGGCCGCTCGTCGATCCGTACGCTTTCCGCTTCTCCCGATTTTCCGATGGCACCCGCATCGAACCGGATGCGGGCTTTTGAGGATGGGGCTCCGCGGACAACCGCGAGGCCCGTCCGAGAGATCGGACATGCATCAATCATTGAGGAGTGAAATAATTTCAGGACGATGAAAACTACGCTCCGAACATCGATCGAGCAGGCGGCGAAGACCGCCGATCGAAATGGCGGCGACAACATCCTCACGGCTGGTGGGGACGGCGTGCAGACGTGGACGAGGCAATAGAGGGAGGAACAGATGACGGTGCAACACGATGGGATGAGCAGGCGCGGTTTCGTGGCCGGAACCGGGGCCGGCTTGGCCGCCGCCGCGATCCCCGGGACTCTCGGCGATCACTCCGGTTCGGCCGTCGCGGCCGAAGTCACGACGCTAACGATCTGCAGCTACGGTGGCAGCTATCAGGAGGCGCAAGACAAGGCGATGTTCACGCCTTTCCACGATGCCAACCCGAACGTCACGATCAAGCAGGACAGCCCGTCGAGCACCGCCAAGGTGCAGGCGATGGTAGAGGCGGGCCAGGTCACCTGGGACATTGTCAACTTCGCCGACGACTTCGGCCTCGATTCCGATGCCAAGTGGTTGGAGCCGATCGACTATTCGGTGATCGACCGCAACCAGTTCGTCGATGGTTACGCCAACACCTACCGGGTCGGCTCCGACATCGAGGCCACGGTGATTGCCTATCGGAAGGATAAGCTCAAGGGTGAACCCAAGACGTTCGCAGACTTTTTCGACCTGCAGAAGTTTCCGGGTAAGCGCACAATCTGGAAATACGCGCCCGGCGGTGTCTTCGAGGCCGCGCTGCTGGCCGATGGCGTCGCGCCGGACAAGCTCTACCCAATCGACGTGCCACGCGCGCTCAAGAAGCTCGACACCATCAAGAGTAACCTGATCTGGTGGGACACCGGCGCGCAATCGGTCCAGTTCCTGACCAGCGGCGAGGCCACCATCGGCTTGGTCTGGTGCGGACGTGCCGGGGCGGCAGGCGAGACGGCGCCCGTGGCGATCAGCTGGGGGCAATGGACCACTCAGAACGGCTGGTGGGTCGTGCCGAAGGGCAGCCCCAACAAAAAGGTCGCCATGGAAGCGATCAAATTCTTCACCTCGGCGCAAGCCACCGCCAACCTGACCAAATACCTGCCCTACGGCCCGACCAACAAGGAGGGAGCCACCAAGGTCGATCCGAGATTCAAGGGCAACTTACCGAACGAGCATTTCGATACGCGGGTCGCCATCGACTTCGCCTGGTGGAACCAGAACCTCGCGAAGGTCGATCCGCAGTTCCAGGATTGGCTCCTCAGCTGACAAAGGCCGCATCGTTTCCATGACGCTCACCGTCCTACTCTGCAATGCGGTCTGCCTGCTTTGAGCGACCAGGCCTCCCCGCTTCGGATTGCGCCGGCCGGCCTGGCCGGCGTTTCCTCCGGCGGCTCGTCCTCGGGAGACCACGGGCGGCTGCTGCTCGTTCCCGCCCTGCTGTTTCTGGTGGTCTTCTTCCTTTACCCGCTCGTCTACGTGGTGGGCCGCAGCGCCCCCGACCTGTCGATGGACGCCTACCGGCGAATCTTCGCGACCCCGGTCTACATCCGGGTCATCCTCCAGACGTTCCGGACGTCCGCGATGGTGACGGTGCTATGCCTGCTGCTCGCCTACCCTTACGCCTATGCGATGACGCGGGCCGCGGGCGCCACCTTCGTGGCGCTGTCGATCGCGCTCCTGGTGCCGTTCTGGGTCAGCCTGCTGCTGCGCACCTTCGCCTGGATGATCATCCTGCAGGATACGGGACTGATCAACAGGGCGCTCTTGGCGCTGGGCGTAATCCACCAGCCGCTCGCCCTCATCCGGAACACGATCGGGGTGACGATCGGCATGACTCACATCCTGCTTCCGTACGCGGTGCTGCCGCTCTACGCCGTGATGTCGAAGATCGATCCGAAGCTGATGGAGGCGGCCAGCGGCCTGGGCGCCCACCCGCTTCGCGGCTTCGTTCGCGTTTTCTTCCCGCTCACGCTGCCGGGCGTCTATGCGGGCTCTCTGCTCTCCTTCACGCTCGGACTGGGTTTCTACGTCACGCCGGCTCTGCTGGGCGGCCCGCGCGACACCATGATCGGCCAATTGATCGCGAGCCAGGTATCCGATCAGCACGATTTCCCGATGGGGAGCGCCCTTGCGGTGGTTCTGCTCGTACTGACCGGCCTCGCCTTCGTGGCTTTCGGCCTCCTGCTCCGCTTCGGCCGCCATCGCCTGGCGCTCGGGGGTGGACTGTCGTGACAGGGAGCCGTCTCTCCCATCTCGCCTTCCGGGGCGTCGTCGTTCTGATCGCGGCCTTCCTGCTGCTGCCGACGATGGTCATCATTCCTATCTCGTTCACCGGCGGCACCGACATCGTATTCCCGCCGGCAGGTCTGTCGTTGCGCTGGTATCGGGAGGTCATGAGCGACGACATGTGGCGCAGCGCGACGCTGACGAGCCTCGGGGTGGCGCTGTCGACCGCGGTGGCCGCGGTCGGCCTCGGCACGGCGGCGGCGCTCGCCCTGCATCGCGGCGCCTTTCCCGCCCGCAACCTGATACGCGGCCTCATCCTCAGTCCGTTGGTCACGCCCGTTATCGTCCTGGCGATCGGCATGTTCATGACGTTTGTGCCCTGGCGGCTGGCCGGCTCCGCTTTCGGCCTCGTCATCGCCCACACGGTTCTCGCCCTGCCATTCGTCGTCATCGCCGTGACGGCGAGCCTGCAGACGCTCAACCCCAATCTCGAACTGGCGGGCCGAGGGCTCGGCGCAGGACCATGGAGGACGTTCCGGCGCGTCACCCTTCCGCTGATTCTGCCGGGCGTCGTGGCAGGCGCCATCTTCGCCTTCATCACCTCATGGGACGAAGTGGTCACCGCCATCTTCCTCACGACCGCGTCGCTGCGGACCATCCCCGTCCTGGTCTGGGGCCAGGTCCGCACGGAACTGAGCCCCGCGATCGCGGCGGTCGGCACCATCCTCATCGTCGTGTCCGCAACGGGGCTTGGCCTGGTCAGCCTGCTTCGACTGGCGAAACCCTCATGACGAGCCTGCCTTCGACCGACATGGCCCTCGAGGTCAACGGCCTGGCCAAGAGCTTCGGCGACATCAAGGCGCTCGACGACGTCTCGTTCCAGTTGCGGCGCGGCGAGTTCCTGACGATGCTCGGCCCCTCCGGCTCGGGCAAGACGACGACGCTGCGCATCATTGCCGGTTTCATGACGCCCGAGAGCGGCGAGGTCCGCCTGCACGGGCGCGACGTCAGCCGCACGCCGCCCCACAGGCGCAACATCGGCATGGTGTTCCAGGACTATGCGCTGTTTCCGCATATGTCCGTCGAGGAGAACATCGGCTTTCCACTCGAGGCGCGCGGCGTGGGCGCGGCCGAACGCAAGAAGCGGACGAACGACATCCTGAAGGTGGTCGGGCTCGATTCCTTCGGTCGCCGCCTTCCGAAACAGCTTTCCGGCGGTCAGCAGCAGCGCGTGGCCCTGGCGCGCGCGCTGGTCTTCGATCCCGAGATCGTGCTGCTGGACGAGCCGCTCGGCGCCCTCGACAAGAAGCTGCGTGGCGCCATGCAGCTCGAGATCCTGCGAATCTCCCGCGGGCTCGGCATCACGACGATTTCGGTCACGCACGACCAGGACGAGGCGCTCGTGATGAGCGACCGCATCGCGCTGTTCTCGGAAGGTCGGCTGGCCCAGATCGGCTCGCCGCGGGAGCTCTACGAGGCGCCGCGAACGGAATTCGTGGCCGACTTCATCGGCGAGGCCAACATCCTGCGCGGCCGGTTCTCCGTGCGGCCCGGCCGCAGCGCGGTGGTGGGCGGCTCCTGGGTCGCGGAGGTCGCCAACCCGTCGCCGACCGATGTCGACGGCGCGACCATGGCGATCGCGATCCGGCCCGAGAACGTCGCGGTAAAGCCCGGCGCGCCGGTCGTGGGAGACGACGGCGGACACCCGGTCAATGCCTGCGCCGCGACGGTGCGCGAACGCATCTATCTCGGGGTCGAATTCCGGTTGGTGGTCGCGACGGCGGGCGGCGAGATGCTGCAGGTCCGCAGCCGGCGTCTGGCGGACATGGAACTCTTCGGCCCCGGCACGCTCGTGGCGCTTTCCTGGAGCCCGACCCATTGCGTGGTCCTGCGCGGGTGAACCGGGCGGGGCTCCGGGTTCCAACCCATAGACATCACGAACGAGGGAAACGGTAGCGATGGAGTATCGGGACGACGTCTATTTCAACAGCCGACCGGAAGCCGAGGTATCGTTCGCTCCAGAAGAGTTCCACGCCCGTCTGGAACGGATCCGGCGGCGCATGGCCCAATCGGGCATCGCCTGCCTCTACGTCATGGCGCCGGAAAGCCTCTACTATGTGAGCGGTTACCAGAACGAGTGGTACCAGGCCCAGTCGCCGGTGCAATGGCCCGCAAGTTCCGCCATCGCGATCCATGTCGACCATGACCACTACATCCTGTTCGACAGTGAGCGCGAGGCGGTTCTGGGCCGCGTCTACACCGCGTCCGTCGACACCCGCTACTTCCCGCGCGACTCGATGCGGGACGGCGCCGCTTTCTCGGTCGGCGAGCTCAAGGCCGCGGGGTGGCTGAACGGCACGGTCGGGCTCGAAATGCGCAGCTACCGCCCGAACCGCATGATCAGCGAACGGATCGAAAGCCTCTTCGCAGCAGCCGGCTGCAAGGTGGTGGACGGCACCGACGTGCTGCGCGAGGTCCGCTGGGTCAAATCCGCCGCCGAGGTCGAGTGCCTGCGCGAGGCCGCCCGGATCGCCAACATCGGCATGACGGCCGCCAAGGCCGCGCTAAAGGTGGGCGCGACCGAGCTTTCCGTTTACGGCGCGATGGTACAGGCCATGGCCGAGGCCGGAGGCGAGAATCCAGGCATCACCATGCCCGTCCTGTCGGGCACGAAGACCAACGCGCTGCACGCCATGGCGGGCCGTCGCAGGATCGGGCCCGGGGACGTGGTGCTGGTCGACCTGTCGGGCGTCTACAAGCGCTACCACGTCAATATGGCACGGACCTTCGTGATGGGCCGCCCCGATGCGGACACCGCAGACACGGCCGACCGTGCCGCGCGGTCTATGGAGATCCTCCGCGCCTTGCTGCGCCCCAATCTCCCGGTCCGCGAGTTCAACCGGGTGGTTCTCGAGACGCTGCGGAAGGAAGGCCTCTGGGACAAGCGGGGCTGGGTCGGTGGCTACGAGATGGGCATCGCGTTCCCGCCGGACTGGGTCGGCAATTTCGTCGTGGATCCCATGTCGGAGACCAACGCCGACCGTCTGTTCGAGCCCGGAACCTGCGTCAACTACGAGCACCAGTTCTTCCTGCCGCGGCATATCGGGCAGTATTTCACCATCGAGAGCTTGTTGTTCACGGAAAACGAGGCGCGTTTCCTGGGCGACCACCCGTTCGAAGCGCTGTCGATCGGCTGATCGAACCGAATCATCGCGCACCAATGGGCGGTCAGGCGCATTGCGCCAGAATGGAGTCGACATGGCCCACGAGGTACGCGCGCTTGTCAACGGGGGGGCGGCGGCGTAAGTGAACCGCGCCGGGTTTTCCGGAGGCTGATCGACTTGGGTCCTACGCCGCCATCGGGACGGCCTTAGTCTAATCGGGACGGCCTTAGTCTAATCGGGACGGCCTTAGTCTAATCGGGACGGCCTTAGTCTAGAAGCGGTGGCTGACGCTGCGAAGTACGTCTCCGCATCCTCGCCAACGGCCGACTCGCTTCCGGTATCTTCGCAGCCTTCGCCGAGTTGCTGAGCGCACCCCGGCCGGGCTGTCCGCGGCACGAGCGCGGGAGCGCATGGGTAGGCGTCCCCGCAAGGTGAACCGCGCGACCCTGATGATGGCCATGGCCGCCATGATTAGACGAAGAGGCTGGCGTTGGGCACGGCCCGCAGGCGAAAGAAGGCCGCGATGATGTTCGGGATCGATCCCCTGGTGGCCGCAGGAGTCGTGCTGGCCACGGCGGCGACCGACGCGGTCTATGTGATGTTCACATCGGCCGTCGTCGCACGCCGACGCGTCTCTGCGGCGTCCTGGAGCAGTGCCTGGTACCTGCTCTCGTCCTTCGCGGTGATCAGCTACACCGAAAATTGGGTTTATGTCCTGTTCGCTGCCACCGGGTCTTGGATCGGAGCATTCGTATCGATTACGTTGCTGCATCGCCCGCCGACCAGCGCCTCACCGCTCCGGGATTCATTTTAATCATTGAATAGATAATAGATTAAGTTAATATTGATCTAAATGATTCCGATAATATCCGAGGGACAACTCTTCCGAATGCTGCGATTGTCGTTACGATGTCGCCTGGTGTGAGTACCTGAACGAGCACCTGCTTCATGTCGTTAGAAGGTTTCGACATTGATCGACTGCTAAGTAACCAAAGCGACATTACGTCAGCTGCCGAACGCTAAACAATGCAGTTTTAAATTATCAGATGCTTTGGTATTCGATTATCGAATTAGATCGTGCTAATGTTTTATTAATCATTGCAATATATCAAAGATAGAACGGCGATCGCGGCGGAACCAGATGCAACATTACCCGAAAGATAGTGCCGCCGCAATCGCGACGAGCGTGGCGAAACTGTCGCGACGTCAACTGCTCGATTACAGCGTCGGGATCGGCGCCTTTCTGCTGACCGCGGGGGCCGCCAGGGCCGAAGACCCGATGCTCGCCACCATGGACATGTCGCCCGCCATGGACATGTCTCCGACAATGGGCATGGTGCCCGACAAACCGGCGCCCGCCATGGATCAGCCGCTCTCCGAGCCCGAGGTGCGGCGGTCGGTCGATGGCGTGCTGAGCACGACCTTGCGGGTCCGCTACGACTATCGGCAGATCGGTGGTGTGCGGCTCTATGTCAGGTCTTATGAAGGCGGCAGCCCGGGGCCCACCTTGCGCATGAAGCCGGGGGAGACGCTGCGCATCAAGCTGATCAACGACCTGCCGCCGAACCGGGACCAGCTTCCCGCCGACATCAGTCAGCCGCATCAGTTCAACAACACCAATTTCCACTTCCATGGCGCGCATGTCAGCCCGAGCGGCATTGCCGACAACGTCATGCGCTCGATGGCCCCCGGCCATACCTACGACATCGAAATCAAGCTGCCGGAGGACCACACCAAAGGCACCTACTGGTACCACCCACACCACCACGGCAGCGCCGACATCCAGATGTCGAGCGGCATGGTGGGCGCCATCGTCATCGAGGGCGATTTCGCCGATGTGCCGGAGATCGCCGCCGCCCGCGAGCGCCTGCTGGTGCTGACCCAGGTGGTCTATGACGCGAGCGGCATGGTGGAGAATTTCGAGACGCTGTTTCCGGAGACGGCGACACGCTTTCTGGCGATCAACGGACAGCGGCGGCCGATGATCGAGATGCGTCCCGGCGAGGTGCAGCGCTGGCGCATCCTCAATGCGGCCTATCAGGACGACATGCTGCTCGATCTCGAGAAGCACGACCTGCACGCCATCGCCTACGACGGCATCCAGCTCGGTGCCATGCAATCGCTCAAGCAACTCCTGATCGCGCCGGGCCAGCGTGCCGATCTTCTGGTGAAGGCGGGCGCCCCCGGCACCTATGTCTTGAACGCGGAGCCCTACGATCAGGGTCATCCCTCGCCGACGGGCCCGCTGGCGCGGGTAGTAGTGTCCGGCGCGCCGATGGACATGACGCTGCCCGGCGCCCTACCGCCGCCGCCCCTGGCCTCCATCAAGGAATCCGAGATCACCAACCGCCGAACGGTGACCTTTTCGGCAACCGCGCCGGAGGCGGACGCCGCCGGCCATTGGCAGGAATTCGCCTTTTTCATCGATGGCAAGAAATTCGATCCCCACCGCATCGATCAACGGGTCAAGCTCGGGGCGGTCGAGGAGTGGACGATCGTCAACACGCATGAGCATGACGACCACGTCTTTCATATCCACACCAATCCGTTCGAGGTCGTGTCGGTCAACGGCAAGGCGCTGGCGGTGCCGCAATGGCGCGATTCCGTCGTCGTCGACCGCAAGGGCGGCCAAGTCGTGTTCCGCTCACGCTTTCTCGATTTTACCGGTATCTACATGGTCCATTGCCACATGATGAATCATGAGGAGATGGGCATGATGCAGACTGTCGAAGTCTACAAGCCCTGAGCGAAGACGATCATGAATTTAAGCACAATAGCCGAAGTCAAACGCCCGGCATCTTTTGACGACATCGGCGGATGGCGGGATGGCTATTCGTGGCTGGCCGGCGGGACCTGGCTGTTCTCTGAGCCGCAGGTGGCCGTCGACACGCTGATCGATCTCGACGCCCTCTGTTGGGCGCCGCTGACGGCGACGAAGGCCGGCCTCGACATCGCCGCGACCTGCCGGGTCGTGGAACTGCACGACTTCGAAGGTCCGGCCGGATGGCGCGCGGTGCCGCTGTTCCGGCAAACGATCGATGCGTTCCTGATGTCGTTCAAGATCTGGAATGCCGCGACCGTCGGCGGCAATGTCTGCATGTCGCTGCCCGCCGGGGCGATGATCTCGCTGACCGCGGCCCTCGAAGGTGTCTGCACGCTCTGGCCGCGCAAGGGCGAACCGCGCGAGGTGCCGGTCGTCGATTTCGTGACCGGCAACCACCGGAACGTGCTGCAGTCGGGCGAGCTGCTGCGCACGATCCATCTGCCCGCGGCGGCTCTGTCCAAACGCGCCGCCATGCGGCAGGTGTCGCTGACCAAATTCGGCCGCTCGGCCGCCCTCATCATCGCCACCGTGAATGACGATGGCGCAGATTTCCTGCTGACGGTCTCGGCCGCGACGCCGCGCCCGGTGCAGTTGCGCTTCTCCACCTGCCCATCGGCCGACGAGCTGCATCAGTCCTTGGAGGCCCGATTGCCGCCGGACGCCTATTTCGACGACGTGCACGGATCGGCGCCCTACAAGCGCCACGTCACGCATTATCTGGCCGAACAGATCCGCACGGAGCTCGCTTGACCCAGTATCATGTCAACGGCCGTCATTACGCGGCCGAGCCGGCGGCCGGCCAATGCCTGCGCACCTTTTTGCGCGATCTTGACGTGTTCGGCGTCAAGAAGGGCTGCGACGCCGGTGATTGCGGCGCCTGTACGGTGCATATCGACGGCAAGCCGTTCCATTCCTGCCTGGTGCCGGCGTTCCGGGGCGAAGGCCGCGAGATCACCACGATCGAGGGCCTGTCCACCAACGGCGCACTGCATCCGATGCAGCAGGCGTTTCACGACGCGCAGGCCTTCCAATGCGGGTTCTGCACCGCCGGCATGATCATGACGGCCGTGACACTGACCGACGCGCAGAAACGCGATCTGCCGCACGCGCTGAAGGGCAATCTTTGCCGCTGCACCGGCTACCGGTCGATCAACGACGCGCTGCATGGCACATGCAACATCGAGGCGGATGTGGCCGGCAAGGCCCTCGGCGCTAGTCTGCCCAATCCGTTCACCGATGCCATCGTGACCGGCAAGGCGCGCTACACGATGGATCTGGCGATCGAGGGGCTGCTGCACCTCAAGGTCCTGCGCTCGCCACATGCCCATGCCCGCATCGTCGCCATCGACCGGCGCGCGGCGCTGGCCGTGCCGGGCGTCGTCGCGGTCTACACCTGGGAAGACGTTCCCAAGCGCCTGTTCAGTTCGGCCCTGCACGAGGACCATCTCGTCGACCCCGACGACATTTTGCTGCTCGACAATGTGGCGCGCTTCGTCGGCCAGCGGGTTGCAGCCGTGGTGGCCGAGACCGAGGCGGCGGCCGAGGCCGGCTGCCGGGCCCTGCAGGTGGACTACGAGATTCTGCCGGCGGTCTTCGATCCGGTCCTGGCCGTGCAACCCGATGCGCCCGTGCTGCACGACAAGCGATCGGTGGCGGCGAGCACCAACATCTTCTGCACCTTGCAGGGTGAGATCGGCGACGTCGCCAAGGGTTTTGCCGAAGCCGACGTGGTGCATGAGCAGACCTATTCGACCACGCGCGTGCAGCATGTCCATCTGGAGACACATGGATCGATCGCCTGGAAGGGCGAGGATAACCGCTGGCATGTCCGCACCAGCTCGCAGGCGCCCTTCGCGGCGCGCCAAAAACTCGCCTACATCATGGGAATTCCGCCGCGTGCCCTGCATGTGTTCACTGAGCGGGTGGGAGGCGGCTTCGGCGGCAAGCAGGAACTCGTCTCGGAGGACCTCCCGCTGTTCGCCACGATGAAGCTGGGCCGCCCAGTGAAGTGGGAGTGGACCCGTGAGGACGAGTTCATCGGCGCCACCACGCGCCACCAGATGACCACGCGCTTGAAAATCGGTGCGCGAAAGGACGGCACGCTGACGGCGCTCGACGTGCAGGTGTTTTCCAACACCGGCGCCTATGGCGGCCACGGGGGCGAAACCCTGGGGGCCGCGATGGCGAGTCCGCTCGCAGCCTATCGCTGCGCCAACAAGAAGGGCATCGGCCACGCGGTCTACACCAACATGACGCCGGGCGGCGGCTTTCGCGGCTATGGGGCCTCGCAGACGACTTTCGCGGTGGAATGTGCGATCGACGAACTGGCCCGAATGCTCGACATCGACCCGTTCGAGATGCGGCGCAGAAACGTGGTGCACCCGGGCGACAACGTCGAGTCGATCTGGAAGGAACCGACCGACGCCAGCTTCGGCAGCTACGGCATCGAGCAATGCCTCGATATCGTCGAGCGCGAACTGAAGAAGGGCAACGGCGTTCCGAAACCCGAAGGTACGGACTGGGCCGAGGGCCAGGGTGTCGCATTGGCGATGCTGGAATGCGGGCCGCCGACCGAGCATCGCTCGGGCGCCGAGATGCAGCTCCTGGCGGACGGCACCTACCATCTGGCCTGCGGCTCGACCGAAATGGGCAACGGCATCACCACGGCGCACAAGCAGATCGCCGCCTCGATGCTGGGCACGCGCGCCGACGACATCGACATCATCAACGCCGATACCGATCGCACACCCTATGACACCGGCACCTTCGCCAGCACCGGCGTCGTGGTCGGCGGCAAGGCGGTTCACCTCGCGGCCGAGGCCATGGCGGTCGACATCCGGGAGTTTGCCAGCCGCCACGCCGGCGTGCCGATCGACCAATGCCGCCTCGACAATGACGGCGTCATCTGCGGCAACCAGCGGATTTCGCTGCGCGAGCTGCATGCCGAAGGCACGAGGGTCGAGCATCGCTTCTCGGTCAGCCGCCGGGCCTATCTGTCGCCGCGCACGATCGCCTTCAACGTGCAGGGGGTGCGCCTCGCCGTGCATCGCGTGACCGGCGAAATCCGCGTGCTGCACAGCGTACATGCGGCTGATATCGGCCGGCCGATCAATCCGATGCAGTGCCGCGGCCAGCTCGATGGCGCGGTCGCGATGGGCTATGGCTGGGCGCTGGTCGAGAACATGGTGCATGACGCCGACGGGCACATGGTCAATCCGCAGCTGCGCAACTGCCGCATCCCCACCTTCGCCGATACGCCGCACACCGACATCTTCTTTGCCGACACGACCGACCGGATCGGGCCTCTCGGTGCGAAATCCCAGGGCGAATGCGGCATCAATCCGGTGGCGCCGGCCGTCTCGAATGCCTTGGCCAACGCGACCGGCGTGCGGTTCGCCCATCTGCCGTTCACGCCCGATCGTCTGTTCGCGAAACTCAGCTCCGCCAAATGAGCGATACGGCGACCAGCGTCAGCATCGTCACGCAAACCTGCGTTCGGCCAGACAGCGCCGACGCGTTCGCACGATGGCAGGGCGAAACCAGCACGGTGATCGCCGGCTTCCCCGGGTTCATCGAGCAGCGATTGATGCCGCCCCATCCACCGCTGCAGGTCGATTGGGTGATCCTTCAGCGCTTCGTCAGCCTGGACGATGCCAAGCGATGGCTGGGCTCCTCCGAACGGCAGTCCCGCATCGAGGGCGCCACCCCAATGCTGGTGGGGCGCGACGATGTTCACATCGTGCGCGACGATGCCAGTGCGGCGCGCACGGCGCCGGTCTCCGCGGTAATGAGCACGCGAGTGAAGCCCGGCATGGAGGCCGAATACCTGAAATGGGAGCAGAAGGTCGCCGCGGCGCAGTCGAAGGCCGCAGGATTGCAAGGCTATCGCTTCGAGCCGGCCGTGCCGGGCGTTCAAGACGACTTCATCGCGATCCTGCGGTTCGACAGCGAGGCCAATCTGCGGACCTGGCTCGAGTCGCCGCAACGGCGGCAACTGCTCGACGAAGTCGCCCCCCTGACGGCGGAATTCCATACGCGGATGGCGCAAAGCGGCTTCGAGCAATGGTTTCGCGACGCCACGCCGCCGGGTGCGCCGGCACCTGCCGCGTGGAAGATGAACATGATCGTCCTTCTGACGCTCTATCCGGTCGTGTTTTTGTGGGGTCTGTTGGTGGGCACGCCCATTCTGATAAAGACGTTCAAGCTGGATTTCCCTGTCGCATTGTTTATCGGCAACGCGTTCAGCGTCATCCTCACCTCGTATCTGGTGCCGTGGACCGCCAAACGGCTCGGCTGGTGGCTGACGCCACCGAATGAGGGGCGAACCGTCGTGAACCTGCAGGGTGCCGGTTTGCTGGTGGCGACCTATGCGATCATGATCTTGCTGTTCTGGAAGGCGTTTTAGGACTCCTACGGAAATAGGTGCTTCGGATAAAGGACGCGTCACGAGGGACCGTGACCGGAAAAGCGAAGCACTTATTTCCGTGGGGATCCTTAAGCCATGACGGCAGCTCAATATTTTTAATTGCGGGAGCCGATTCCCTTCGCCCGTTCCACATTCAGCGCCTGGGCATCAACTCGATCCGCTGTTCCGCGACCCCGTCGACGGCGGCCGCACTGTAGAGGAGCGGCACGTAGGCCCCTTTCGACCATTGTTCGGCGAGGTCGGCGTAATGCGTCGAACGGGGATCGCCAGACTGGCCGGGCGCGTTGATGCACACGCTCTTGTCCCAGTCGCCGACGTCGACCACGATGCGGAACGAGGCCCCGAGGACGACGCGGAAGTCGTTGAACCGGTACATGGTGTTCATCGGCGTCGAATCGCTTCCACCCATCGGCAGCGGACCCACGTCGAAGGCCGAGGATTGCGCCGGGCTCACCGGCGAGAGGGCGTGCTCGAAATAGCCGTGGTGGAGGCGGCCCCACGCCCAGCTCGATGGATCGCCCATGCGCTGCGTGGCTTCCGCCTGCGCGGATGCCAGCGTCTCCAGGAGGAGGCGATCCCGATGTTGATCGGCCGGGGCGTCGAACCAGCCTTCCGGCCGCTCGAGACGAGCCAGCACGCCGTCCGGATCACCTATGCCGAGGAGCGCTTGAACCGCGGGGTCGGATGTCGCGCGCGCGAAAAGACCCGGGCGGAGATGCTTCGACCACCAGATCTCGAATAGGGCTGCGGCGGCGCTAGTCTGCGCGATCGTGCCCTCCCAAGCGCGGAGCAGGGCGAGAGCATCTGCCACCTCGGATGTCTCGCTCGACAGCCCGGCGAGAAGACGCAAGATCCTTCGGGCCGGCAGCGAGACGATGTCGGTCTGCAGGTCGCAGGAGCTTTTGACGGAGTGGACGTGCGTCGCCGCGAAAACCTCGGCGAGGCGATCGGCGCGGGCGACATCATACCATTCGTGCCCCACCTTCGTGACGCTCAGCGGCCAGTCGGACGGAATATTCTGCTCGTTGGCCGTGGCGAAGACGCCGGACGCCGGATTGAGCGCGTGGGGAAGATCCCCCGCGCGGTAAAACCCTGCCCATTCGTAGCGGCCGTCGCCCGGGACCGGCAGCAGGCCGTCCCAGTTGGGGCGGACCGGACTATAGCCGGCGGCGATCCAGGCGATATCCCCGCTCGTGTCCGCGTAGACCTGGTTTACGGCCGGCACCGACCAGCGTGTCATGTCCTTGGCGAATTCGGCATGGCTCTTGGCGCGCATCGACGAGATGCTGACGAAATAGGGTGCGGCGCCGGGCTCGAACCAGACCGAGCGCACCGCATAGGCCCGGCGCTTGGCCGGGTCTTCGAAGATCACCGGTCCGTGCCGGGTGAACTTCAGCATCTGAGTCTGGTCCGTCGCGCCCTTGACGCGCACCGTCTCTTCGACCCGCGTCATGCGTTCCCAGCCGTCCTTGTAACGGTAGAGGTCGGGGTCGTGGGGCGCCGTCTCGTAGACATAGACGTCCTCCTCGTCCGGCCCGAAGAAGAGCGTCAGGCCGAACGCGATCGTGCCGTTGTGACCGATCATGATGCCGGGCAGGATCGGCTCCCCCGCACCTATGCCGTCGAACTCCGGGCAGCTCAGATGCACGATGTAGCGGAGCGCCGGCACCGCATGGGCGCGGTGCGGGTCATTGGCCATGATGGGCCGGCCGGTCTCGGTGCGGCTGCCGGCGATCACCCAATTGTTCGAGCCCTGGCCGTTGGCCTCCCGCACGACCTCGCCGAGCGGGGTGATCTTGCGCCAGGCCGCGACGTCACCGAGGCTCGCGTCGAGACGGTCGCGGCCGAAGGTGACCGGGATCAGCGCGAGCCGGAACACGTCGAGGACCTCCATCGGGATCGAGGACAGGTCGAGGCCCCCCGGCATGTCGGGCGCTTTCGGTGGATTGAGGTTCTGCCGCAGAAGGTCGGTCTCCGAGCCGGCCCTGGCCATGACGTTCGCCCGGGTCACTTCGGACAGGGCGTTGCGCATCCAGGAATGGCTGCGTACACGCACGACATCCTCCGCGGCCCATTTGACCGGTCTCGTCCCGAGGTCCGAGAATTCCGGCGGCAGTCGCTCCGGTTCGGCTTCGACGAGGTCGATATAGGCGTTGACGCCCTTGGCGAACGCCTCGCAGATCGCCTCGGCATCGTCGCTGTAGCAGGCCCATTCGGCATCCATGTCGCCGCGGTAGAGGAACAGCCTCGCGGCACGATCCTGTTCCAGGTAGCCCGGTCCGAAATCAGCCGCCAGAAGCCCAAGCCCGCGTTTGCGCCACAGGTCGATCTGCCAGAGCCGGTCACGGGCGGCATTGAACCCCTGGGCGAAGAACAGATCCATCAGGTTGCCGGCCCTGATATGGGGGATTCCCCAGGGGTCGATCGTGATGCTGGCCGGCTCTGCGAGCCCGGGAATGGAGAGTTCGTCGTGGCGCATGGAAATGACCTTGTCTCTCGTGATGGCTCAGAGCCTTGCCTCCGGCGACAGCTGTCCGCGGTCTTGTTCTCCGGGACGTGCGATCGGCAGGCGCGGACGGTCGGCGCAGGCCAGAACGCGATCGAGGGACCTCCTGACGCGATCGGGATCGAGTCCCTTCACGATGAAGACGAGCCGTGAGGCGCGATCGAGATCCGGCCAAGCGTCGAGATGGAAGGGTGGATGGATGTGGCGCTGAACGGCGTCGAGCACCACGGGCCCGTGGGCGTCGGGAACATCGAGCAGCCCTTTGATCCGCAGGATCTTGGCGCCGTGACGATACACCAGCGCCGAGAGCCAGACGCAAAAGAAGGTCCAGTCGATCGGGCGTTCGATCCTCATGGAAAACGTGCGGATGTCATCCGCGTGAGACGACATCTGTGCGCTCGGCCCTGCGTCGAGGGCGGGCAAGCAGCGGAGCCAACGTCGCGTCTCGCCGCCGCGCGTGGTCTCGTCGAATGGATCGGAGCCGAGCAGAACGTCCCATAGACATGGCTCGAGCCGCGCGTCGGCAAGCCTCGCAGTCGCGTTTAATGTCGACAGCCGTTCTCTCAAGGCCCCGACGCGCTCCGCCGCGACCAGATCGGTCTTGGTCACCACCAGCCGATCCGCGATGGCAGCCTGGTGGCGACTTTCCTCGTGGCTATCGAGTTGATCGGCTCCGTGCAGCGCATCGACCGTGGTCACGATATTGGCGAGGCGCAGCTGGCGGCTGAGCATCGGATCGTTGGCGATCGTCTGCACGATTGGAAGCGGATCGGCCAACCCCGTCGTCTCGAGCACGACCCGGTCGAAGGGGGGAATGTCGCCGCGCGAGCGGCCGTCGATGAGGTCGCGCAGCCCGCGGCGCAGGTCCGACCGGATGGTGCAGCAGATACAGCCGTTCTGCAGCACGACGGCGGTTTCGGTGACGGCTTTGACCAGCAGATGGTCGAGGCCGATTTCGCCGAGTTCGTTGATCAGGACGGCGACGTTCCGGCCGCCTTCCGCCCGCAACAGGCGCCGGAGCAGCGTGGTCTTCCCGCTGCCGAGAAATCCGGTGAGCAGCGTGACGGGAATGCGCGAGGCGTTCATTGCCGCCCGACGCTCGGCGCGAGCCAGTTATCGTCCAGCGGATCGACCGGCGTGCGTCCGATCTGGTCGGCCGCAAGCCAGACGTGGGCGAGGTCATCGACGATCCTCGCTTTTCCGGTCGCGCTCCGAACCATGAGCTTGCTCCCGAAATCGCTGAGCCGCACGCTCGAAGGCGCGAGCATCCGGTTGACCAGCGCGATCCGGCGGTGCCGTTCCGCAAGCCTCGTTTCGCCGGAGGTCGCCCCGATGCTGCCGGGCGTGCCGATCCGGTCGAGCCAGTCGGGGCCTCCGCCCAGGAGTCCGCAAGCGCCGCACATCACGTCCCTCCTTGCTGCGCCGACCGGCCCGTCAGAGGCCGCTGGCCCCGCCGACCTCGACATCCTGACCGAACGGCGCGCGGCGGCGGAAGTCGTCGGCCATCGCCGCGAAGGTCACCATGCGGACCCCGGCATGGGCCATCATATGGTCGATCAGTCGCTCGAGCGTCATCAGCACATGCGGCTTACCGGCGCTGTCGGGATGGATGGTGATCGGGAACACGGCATAATCGTGGTTGCGGTAAACCCAATCGAACTGGTCCTTCCAGATCTGCTCCAGCGCCTGACCCGTGACGAAGCCATGGCTGTTCGGGAAGGCCTTCACGAACATGGTGGGCGGGGCATCGTCGAGGTGCCAGCTGGCTGGGATCTCCACGAGGTCGACGGGTTTGCCGGCAACCCAGGGTTTCATCCAGGCCTTGGCCGAACCCGCATAGTCGATCTTGGTCCAACTGTCGCCGGAGCGCAGGTAATAGGGGTGATAATCGTCTTCCATCAGGCTCGAGTCATACGTGATGCCGCGTGACACGAGTAAATCGATGGTATTGGGGCTGAGTTCCCACCAGGGCGCCATATAGCCGGTGGGTGCCTTGCCCGAGGCCGACTTGATGACCGCGATCGTTCGGTCGAGTACGTCGGATTCCTGCTCGCGGGTCATGGCCAAAGGATTTTCGTGCAGGTAGCCATGCACTGCGATCTCATGCCCCGCCTTGACGAGCATCTCGGCCGCGCGAGGGAAGCTCTCCATCGAATGGCCTGTCACGCCCCAGGTGGTCGTGATGCCGTAACGCTTGAAAAGATCGAGAAGGCGCGGCACGCCGCGCTTGGCTGCGAAGACGCCACGGGAAATATCGCACGGTGAGTCTTCGCCGCCGAACGAGCCGATCCATAGCGCGACGGCGTCGAAATGGGGGTTGATGCAGATCTGAATGTCCTTCTGAGTGGGCATGCTTTCCTCCAAAGGCTTGAGATTACCGATCCCGTGCGGCCAGGACCGCCGCGAGAAGAACGACGCCGTAGATCACGCTTCGCAAGGCTTCGGGCAGCGACGTCGCCGACAGCATGCTGCTCAGCGCCGTGAACAGAAGGGCGCCGCCGAAAATGGCGATGTAGTGCCCGCGGCCGCCCCGGATGTCGGTGCCGCCGAGCACGACCGCGGCGATCGAGGCGAGCAGGTATGGCTTGCCCATGTCGTAGTTGGCTTGGCTGTTGAACCCGACCAGAAGCACGCCCACGAGGGCAGCGCAGAAGCCGCTGAGCGCATAGGCAGCGATCGTCACCCGCCCCGTGTCGACGCCCGAGAGTCGCGCAGCCCAGGGGCTGCTTCCCACGGCGACGAGATGCCGGCCGTAAACGGATCGGTTGAGCAGCACGGTGGCCAGAACCACGAAAGCCAGCAGGAACCATACGATCGAGGGCATGCCGAGCCAGCGGCCGTTCACAAAATGGGCAAGCGCCGGCGGCGCATAGCCGGTCGGCGCCCCATTGCTCAGCACAAGGGTCGCGCCCTCGATCGCGCCGCCGACCGCCAGCGTCACGATGATGGGCGAGAGCGCGAAACCGACGATCAGCGAGCCATTGATCAGTCCGATGGCGACCCCGACGGCGAGTGCAAGAGGAATCGCCCAGACGGATGCACTGTCCGACCCGTTGGCGAAGGCCGTGAGCACCACCGCCGGCAGCGTGATGGCCCACGCGATCGAAAGATCGAGGCCACCCGAGATCACCACCGCCCCCTGCCCCAGGCCGAGGATCGCCAGAAAGGTCGTGAAGACGAGCAGTGTCGCCAGGAATTGAGCGGGCGAGAAGCCCGAGCCATAGAGACCTGCCGTTATGACCAGCACGACCACGAACAGGACGTAGGGTGGCAGCAGAAGCCGCAGCAGGGGCACGGAGCCGCGCCACCCGCCCCCGGTCGAGGCCGCCTCGCCGGCGGTGGACGCGACGTCCGGGGTCGGAAAGAGACCGCGGCTTCGCCGAGTGGGGCGAGGCGCTCCCCCCGCACGCCACCGGCGCAGTCCCGCGATTGCCGGACTATCCCGTCCGGCCGAGAGGAGCAGCACCGCGACCAGAAGGATTACGCCTTCGACGATCGGCACGTAATAGGTCTGGATGCCGGAAAGGAGCAGCACCGTCGTGACCGTGGTCAGCGTCAGGGAGCCGAAGATGGCGCCGAGCGCATTGCCTCGGCCGCCACCGATCACGACGCCGCCGAGCACCACGGCCGCGAAGATCTTGAGCAGCATCGGCGCCCCGATGAGCGGATCCGCAGAGCCCGTGTTGGCCGCGACCGCGAGCCCTGCCCAGCCATAGGCCGCCCCGGCCAACGTGTAGGACAGGAAGCGGACGCGACGGACATCGATGCCGTGCGCATAAGCACTGTCCGCATCGCTGCCGATGGCCTTGATGGACACTCCAAGCCGCGTCTTCGCGAGAAAGATCCAGACCGCCATCGCGAGCAGCAGGATGACGATCGAGGCCGGCAAATACCCTGGGATCGCATCACCGACGAAGAGCATCGCGGCCGCATCGGCGAATTCGCCGCCCGGCGTCGGCATGATCAGAAGGGCGGCGCCTTGGACCATGAACATCATGGCCAAGGTCACCACGACGGGCTGCAGCCTGAGGTAGCCGACGAACAGGCCGTTGAGAGCGCCGACGCCCGCTCCGGTCGCGAGGGCCAGCGTGAGCGCTGCGGGCGCGTAAAGCGCCGGCCCGAGATCCAAGGACCCGAGGATCCGCACCAGGACGACGTTGACAAGCGAGATCGTCGCCCCGGCGGACAAGTCGAGACCACCCGATACGATGACGATCGTTTGTCCCAGGGCGGCCAGCGCGAGTGAAGCGCCACTCGCGGCGAGAGACGACGCATCGAAATACGAAAGGCCGCGGGGCTTGAGACCGTGCAGGACAAGGAGGCTCAAGACGAGCGTCAGAAACGCGACGACCACGCCCTTGTCGAACCGGAGCGAGCCGGGACGGGCCCGTGAAGTCGCCGCGTTATTCTTGGTGAGCGCGACCATGCTGCCCCCCGGCATTGGCGGAGCCGCCGAGGGCGGACCGCATGATCGCGGTTTCGGTGATGTCGTCTCCCGCCAATCGCTCGGCCACGCGCCCCCGGTAGAGCACCAGGACTTCATCGCACATGTTCACGAGTTCGGCGATCTCGGTCGAATAGAACAGAATCGTTCCGCTCTCTTCGACAAAACGATGCATGAGCGCATAGATTTCGGCTTTGGTCCCGACGTCGACACCGCGAGTCGGGTCGTAAAGCAGAAGAATGCGGCTGCCGGTGAGTAGCCATTTGGCAAGCACGATCTTTTGCTGGTTGCCGCCGCTGAGCATGCGGACGGGACTCCACAAGGCGCGCGTCGCCAGCTGCACCGCCGAGAACGCCGCGCGGGCTGCGGCTTGCTGCCGGCTTGCCCCGACGATGCCGAAGCGGGAGAAGTGGCCGAGGCTCGGCAGGCTGGCATTCTCGCCGCCGCTCAATTCCGGGAACAAGCCCTCGGTCTTCCGATCCTCTGGCACAAGGCCGATCCCGGCTCGGATGGCGTCGCGCGGGGAAGCGATGCGGGTGCGCTTGCCATCCAGGCGGATTTCGCCTCCCGTGAGCTCGGCGACACCAAACAGGGCCAGGAAGAGATCGCGCTGACCCATCCCGTCGAGGCCGCCGATGCCGAGAATGCGCCCCGCCGCCAACTCGAAGGAGACATCGACCAGCGCCGGCGCCGATGCCAGACGCCCGACCGCGAGGGCCGCCGGCGCCTCGGCTCGGATCGGTGCCGCGTGCCGCGTCGGGTAGGCGGACGTGAGCGACCGGCCGATCGTCGCCTCGATGACCTGTTCGTCACTTACCGCGTCGACCGCAACGGTCTCGATCGTCCGTCCGTTCCGCAGAATGGTGATGGTGTCGCAGAAGTCCCGGACCTCCTGCATCCGGTGCGAGATGAACAGGATGCAGGTGCCCCGCGCCTTCAACCGATCGACGAGATCGCCCAGCCACAGCACGTCCTGGGCCGAAAGCGAGGCGGTCGGCTCGTCGAGCAGCAGCACTTTCGGATCCCGGCTGACCGCGCGCGCGATCTCGATCTTCTGCCGGGTCGGCAAGTCGAGCGTGCCCGCAATGGCGCGCGGATCGATCGACGACAGGCCGACCCGATCGAGGTCGGCGGCGACGCGACGTTCCGCAGCGCGGGCGCGGACCAGGCCGAAGGGACCGGTCGGCTCCTCCCCGAGAAGGAAGTTCTGCGCGACCGTGAGGTCCCGCACCAAGGTCATTTCCTGGAATGCCGTGCGAATGCCGCAGGCCCGTGCCGCCAAGGTCTGGCCGAGGGGCATGTCGCGCCCCTCGACGGCCACGGCGCCCTCGTCCGGCCGCACCAGCCCGCTCAGAACCTTGACGAAGGTCGACTTGCCGGCGCCGTTCTCACCCAGCAACGCGTGGACCTCGCCCGTCGCGGCACGGAGTGACACGCCGTCGAGGGCGACGGTCGCGTCGTATTTTTTCCTCAGGTTTCGGACATCGAGGGCGAGTGCGGCAGACATCGGCTTGCCACACCGCCTGCTAGTTTGGAACGGTGGCGTTGAGGGCCGAATAGAGATCGAGATCCGGCACCTCCTTCGACCAGACGTCGATGAAGTAGTTTGCCGGAGCCACGCTCAGCGGCACGGCGTTGCACTTCCAATCCTTGGCCTTCAATTCGGCGAGATCGGCCTTCTCGCACAGGACGGTATCCTCGCTCGAAACCAAGGGCAGCGGAATGCTGGTCAGTTGATCGACCTTGGCCCCGTCGTGAATCTCGACGGCGAGCTTGAGCGCCAGCGGCGCGGCCCAGGGCGGCGAGCCCATGGATACGCCCGGCACTCCGAGAGCGCCCGGAGTGGAACCGGCCGGCAACTGCACGATGCGTTCGCCGTTGGAGCCGTTGCCGGCACAAGGCTTGAAGACCTTGCGGCCCGCCTCGACCTCGAGCTGCGAGAATTCATAGCATCCCGTCTGAGTCCACACGCCGTCGATACTGTCCCAGCCCTTCGCCGCCACGATTTCCGAGAAGTGTTGGCGCGCGATGGCAGGATTCCACATGCTCGGGACATCGGCGACGATCTTGATGCCCGGATATTTGGCGAACACCGCCTTCGCGGCATCGTCGCGCAACGTATCGGCACGCGTCCCGGGAATGCCGGTCATGAAGATGATATTGCCCTTGCCATCGAGCTTCTTGGCAAGCCACTTCGCCGGCCCGCCCCCGGCCTCGCCCTGATCGATGCCGACGTGATGCACGCAGGATTCGGTAACATCGGCATCCCAGCTGACGACCGTCACGCCCTGCCGGCAGGCCTGCTTGATGCCGCGATTGAGCGCTGTCGGGGAGATCGGCCAGGTTATGATGATGTCGGCGCCGGCCTGGACCATGGCGTTGATCTGCTGAAGCTGGACCTGCGCGTCCCCACGGGCGGATTGCACCTCGAGCTCGACGCGATCCTTGTAGGCCGGCGTTTTCGCCAGGGCGCGCATCAGGTTCAGCGACGCGTCCATCCAGGTGTTTCCATCGAAGCCGGCGCTGACGTAGACCTTCAGCTTGCCTTGCGCGTCGGCCGTGCCGATCGAGATGGCGAGCGAAGCCAGAATGGCCACCGCGCCCAAAGCCTTGCATAGAATATTTCGCTTCACGGTCATCTCCACTGTCGTCGGAAACGGGTGAGCCTGATCGACCTCGACGTTCGGCCCAACTCGAAGACCGTCAGGGCCCATCGATGCGACGCAAAATCCAAAAATCGATCATACCGGTCAGACCACGACTGGCTGAACGCAGTGCGGTTTGAAGATCATCTCCCCAAGAGTTGCAGGCGAATGGCGAGGGTGTCAAGATAAGTTTGGGAGATTCGAACATAGCGATGGAGGCGCGGTCAGACCAGTGGTGGAAATTAGCGAACAGCCGAACGAGAGCCGGACACTTCCGAAGCACGTCGCCAAGCGCGTCCGGGCCATGATCGCAACGGGCGAACTCGCGCTGGGAGACAAGCTGCCGCCGCAGCGAGAGCTTTCGGCGAGCTTCGGCGTCAGTCGCACGGTTCTGCGGGAGGCGATTTCCCTCCTTGCAGCGTCAGGAACACTTCGGACGGAAGCCGGTCGCGGGACCTATGTACAAAAAACATGCGCCCCTGTGGGGCAGCCCGACGATGTCTTCCCGCTCCGCGAAGGCCGATCCTACACCAAGCTTGACGTTTGCCGGTTTCGACACCTCGTCGAGGGCCATTCCGCGCGGCTCGCAGCGATGCGGATCACCGATGACGAGATCAACCAGCTCGTCGCCAATCTCGCCTCGTTCAAGGAGGAAACACGGGACGGCGACTTCGAGGCGAGCGCACGGACCGACCTCGCGTTCCATCACGCCATCGTCGCGATCGCCGGCGTGGATTTGTTTACCGACCTGCATCGGGGCATGCGCGATCTTCTCCTCGGCGCTCTGACCATCCCGACCGCCTCCCGTTATCGCGGCTGGGAGCCGGTTGTCGAACACGAACGCGTCCTGGAGGCGCTCCGTCTTCGTGATCCGGACGAAGCCCGCTACTACATGCAATCGCATATTGTGCGCAGCGCCGAGCGACTCGGCATCCTGCTCGCCGGCGACATCGTGTAGCTCCGATTCATCTGAAGGCCGCAATCGGCCTCAAGCCGTGAGACAACATGCGCATCGTCGACGTTCGCGAGAAGACCGTGACGATCGCCTCGCCGATCCGCAATGCCTATGTCGATTTCAGCCAAATGACGACCAGCCTCGTCGCGATCGTAACGGATGTGGTGCGTGACGGCAGGCCGGTGGTTGGTTACGGATTCAACTCGAACGGGCGCTATGGCCAAGGAGGACTGATCCGGGAGCGGTTCGCGCCGCGCCTGATGGGGGCGGACGCCAGGTCGTTGCTGAGCGATTTGGGGGACAACCTCGATCCTGATCGGATCTGGGCTGCTCTCATGGCCAACGAGAAGCCAGGCGGTCACGGGGAGCGCTCCGTGGCTGTGGGCACGCTGGACATGGCGGTGTGGGATGCCGTGGCGAAGATCGCAGGCAAGCCATTGTTCCGTCTTCTAGCCGAGCGGCATGGCCGCGAGCCGAATTTGCGCGTCTTCGTCTATGCAGCCGGCGGATACTACTATCCGGGCAAGGATCTCGGTGCCCTGCGGGCCGAGATGCGCGGCTACCTCGATCGGGGCTACACCGTCGTCAAAATGAAGATCGGCGGCGCATCGCTGGCCGAAGACCAAGCCCGCATCGAGGCGGTGCTGGCCGAAATCGGCGGGGAGGCCCGGTTGGCGGTCGATGCCAACGGCCGCTTCGACCTCAAAACCGCGATCCTATATGCCAAGGTCCTGCGCAATTACCCGCTTTTCTGGTACGAGGAAGCGGGCGACCCGCTCGACTATGCGTTGCAGGCGACACTCGCCGAACTCTACCCAGCGGCGATGGCTACGGGCGAAAACCTGTTCAGTCACCAGGACGCAAGAAACCTGCTCCGGTACGGCGGACTCCGCGCGGACCGCGACTGGCTGCAATTCGACTGTGCCCTCTCCTATGGCCTGTGCGAATACCAGCGCACGCTCGACGTCCTGCGCTCCATGGGTTGGTCGCCATCGCGCTGCATTCCGCACGGCGGCCACCAGATGTCGTTAAACATCGCGGCGGGATTGGGCCTCGGCGGAAACGAGAGCTATCCCGACCTCTTCCAACCCTTCGGAGGCTTTCCGGACGGCACATGTGTCGAGAACGGCCATGTCACGATGCCGGACCTGCCTGGCATCGGTTTCGAGGCGAAGTCGGACCTCATCGACGTCATGCGGCACGATCTCGGGATCCGCGAAACGCGCTGAACGGACGCCCTATGCAGTGGGAGGACGCTTCACCCGATTGCTCCGGTCGCGCCCCGCAAGCCGCTTGTTCGACCCTGCACCCTGCTCTACGCTTGCGCGATGTCGAGAGAAAAATCGCGGAAAAAGCCTGTCGCCCCCGGGGAGGAGATCGCGACGGGGCCGGTGCAACTCGGCCGGCGGTCGCGACGGCTGCGCCTGCGGGCCGCGTGGATGTACCACGTCGAGGAGATGACGCAGAGCGCCATCGCCGAAGTCCTCGGCATCGGCCGCATCACCGTCGTCCGCCTGCTGTCGGACGCTCATGCGTTCCACGAGGTCAGGATTTCGCTGAGCCGCGACATCGCCGAGCTTACCGCGCTTGAAATGGCGCTGGAGCGCGCCTTTGGCATTGGCGAGGCGATCGTGGCGCCGGTGTCCGGACCGGAGGGCGACCCGACGGTGCCGATCGGCGCCGCCACCGGCCAGTATATCTCCGAGGCGCTGCGCCCCGGCATGAAGATCGGCGTCGGCTGGGGCAAGACGCTGATCAGCGCCCTGCCCTATATCGCGGAGAAGCCCGTCGCGGGCCTCTCCGTCGTCTCGCTGCTCGGCGGCATCGCCAAGGCCTGGCAGTACAATCCGACCGATTTTGCCTGGCAGTTCTCGCGGCTGCTGCAGGCCGATTGCTTCCTCATCCCGGCGCCGGCCGTCGTCGACAGCGTCGAGACCAAGCGGGCGCTGATCGAGCGCTGCGGCCTGGACGAGATCTTCGAGCTCGGCCGCTCGCTCGATACGGTGATCCTGAGCGTCGGCGGCATGACGACGGACACGACCTCGTTCAGGTTCGGCATGTTCTCGGAGGAGGAACGGCGATCGCTGCTCGAGGCGGGCGCAGTGGGAGACCTCCTCTATAATTTCATCGACATCACCGGCAAGCCCGTCGACCACCCGCTGAACAGCCGCGTAATGGCCATGCCGCTTGAGAACATTGCCGCGACCCCGGACCGGGTGCTGACCTCCGGCGGGGCCGCCAAGACGGATGTCCTGGTGGCGGCGATCCGGCTCGTGCGACCGACGGTACTGATCACCGACGAACTGACGGCCGCGGCCGCGCTGAAGGCGGTCGGAGCGACCCCTCGGGTGCCGGCATCGGCCTGACATCGACACGGAAAAGTCCCGCCGACGACCCGAAACGGTCCGCAAGCCAGGAGAGTTATGGTGGATAGACGCCGTCCCTGGAGTCCGCGCCGATGAGCCCGTCCCCCGCCATTTTCGTCCTCTCCGTCCGGGAGGCGCTGCGCGAGATGCGCTTCGCGGTACGGCACGAGGCGGGGATGATCGACCGCACCATTGATGCAGTCGGCGGCGGCCTCAAGGCCAAGGCCAGGTCGGCGACCGCCGATCTGCCGCATCTACGCCGCGCTCTCGGCGCGATCCCGACGCCGGAATCCTCGGTGCTGCGGCTGGCCGACGCCGTCTTCGGCAGGATCGAGAAGGCCGCCGTCAGAGCCCTCGCGCCGGATCAGGACCCGCGACCCTATGGCAGCCTCGGCTCCGTCTCGACCCTGATACGGCCGGAAGACGACGTGCGCCGCCTCGACGAGGGCGCCTTCGTGCGCCGCCATTATCGCCTCGCTCACGACGTCCTGCGGAGCCTCGGCGTCGTCAACCTTTTGCTGTCCGAACAGGCGATCGGCAACGCCTGTCACCGGCTGCAGGCTGTGCACGGGGATCTCGTCGCCGCCGTCTCGGATCGGGCTGCCGCCGACCTCTCGGCGACCGAACGGACGCAGCGGGTCGGCCTCTGCGCGGCGGTGGCGCTGGCGCTCGAGCAGGCACGGCCGATCCGTCGCCTCGACCTAGGCTCCAGCAAGACCGCCGCGCAGCATCTGCTACTGGCCCCCAATCTCTATATTTTCACCCTGATCGGCCTCGCCGAGGCCGTAGTCTCGACCACGGCCTCAACCGAGGACGCCGCAGCCGACGTGATCGATGCCGCCGGCACGGTCGTCGACGTGCGCTTCACCCGCATCACCGCGGCGGTGCGGGCCCGCGATCCGCTGGCCGCCCTGACCCGCGAATTCATGGCCGTGGTGCCGCATCTTCCCTGACGGGCAGCCGGCTCAAGCCTCGGCGACCGCGATCGGGTTACCCGCCGCCAGCATCGCCGCGAGCGCCGCCGTATCGACCAGCTCGGCGCAGATCTCGCCCGGACGCTCGGTGGCCGCCGCGCCGTTGAAGCTGACCAGCACATGGCCGATATCCGCCAGCGTCGGCCAGGCCCGCTCGCCGATGGCGGTGATCCGGCTCTCGATCGTGCCGATTCGGATGATCGCGCCAATCGAGGGTGCCGTCCGCGCCGGCTCGCGTTCGACCCTGTGCAGGACCGAGAGCTCGGCGAGGCCGGGCGGCGCGTCGAGCCCGTAGAGGATGAGGACCCTGCCTTCGAGGAGCCCGAAGACGTCGTGTCCCACCGCCGTTATGACGGACTGAAGGAAATGGCTCATGGGCTCGCGGCTCTCGAACGACAGGACGCCGGCGGGCCGACGGCCCGAGGCACCCACCGTTGAACCAGAAGACATCGGCGGCAACCGCACCACTCTGGGGCCGGAATCGGGCATCTGCGCCGCGGATCTCTCCCGCCGTGCCGCCGCGGCGAGGCGTCCGCAAATTGGCCATATGCGGCTCGGATGATCGCCGCTCTCGCGCCGGGAAAGCAACGGCAGGGCCGGAGGCTCGATGGATCTCAGCCTGGAACAAGAAATCGCCGGGACGTCTGATCTGCGCCACCGCGTCCGACATCTCAAATGGTTCCGGCGGTCGTTTCACCGCTGCGCCGATCTGATGCGGGCGCATTTCGGCCTGCCGATCGATATCGACGACCGCCGGCTCGCCGCGGCCTTTCTGAACTGGGCCGAACTCTTCGAGACGCAGAAGCCCTATAGCCGCACCGCGCCGCGCGACTTTGCGGTTTTCGCCGGGGGGCTGATGCTGCAGGAGTTGCTGCGGCACAAGCTTGCCGAGGCGCAGCCTCCGCGCCGCGGGCACGAGCTTGTCGCGCACGCCGACGTGGTCGCGGTCTGGCCGGTCGGGTTCCTGGCGACCAGCTACTGTCTCAGCGTGCTCAATGCCGTGGCGGCGCAGGACTTCGCTGCGCCGTTCCGGCTGAGCCCCGAGGCGCACGATCCGCGCATGTGGGCCTCCTTCCGGGAAAACAGCCGCGAAGACCCCTCGCGGGCGATCGGCTTTCTCGATCTTCTCGTCGGCAATGCGCCGAACTGGGCGCAGCCGGGGTTCGCGCCGGCGCGCCCGGCTTTCCGCAGCGCGCTTGCCTCGGACCACGCCGCGATGCCGCGGCTGATGCATTGACGGATTTCTGGCGAGAAACAGCGGATGCTCCATCCGCCACGGGAGCGACATAGTGTTAGCTTAGACGCAGCCTTGGGGCGGTCGGGTCCGAGGGCTTAAGGCATGTGCGGAGTGTCGCGCAGGATTTTCGTGATGGGCGCCGCCACCCTGGCCGTGCCGGGCGTGGCCGTGGCCCAGTCCGGCCCGCCGGAACGCTTTTCGACGGCCGAGCTGATCGAGAACGGCCACCGTTTTTTCGGCTCGGTGTCGCGCGGCCTCGCCCAGGTCGTCGAGGAGGCCGGCCGGCGCTGGGGGCAGCCCAACGGCTATGTCCTCGGCCAGGAAGCTGGGGCGGCCTTCATCGGCGGCCTGCGCTACGGCGAGGGCACGATGTATACCCGCAACGCCGGCGACCTTCACGTCTATTGGGAGGGCCCATCGGTCGGTTTCGACGCCGGCGGCGATGGCGATCGTACCATGATGCTGATCTACAACCTTCCCTCGACGCAGGGCATCTTCCGCCGGTTCGGCGGCATCGATGGCTCCGCCTATCTGGTCGGCGGCTTCGGCTTCACGGCCCTGACCGACGACCGGGTCATCGTCGTGCCGATCCGCTCCGGGCTCGGAGC
The DNA here is from genome assembly GCA_965277115.1 of Lichenihabitans sp. Lineage (GTDB taxonomy): Bacteria > Pseudomonadota > Alphaproteobacteria > Rhizobiales > Beijerinckiaceae > Lichenihabitans. The sequence goes on from CBDIBY010000012.1 coordinate 97,833, forward strand.
GCGGCTCGGGGTAGCCCTCTCCTACCTGAAATTCACCCCGCGCCCGACCTGGAATCCGTTCTGAGCGAGGCGGACGGCCTTTGAGCCGGCCGGCCGGCATGGCATTCTGGAGACCATGACGCCGGGATCGAACCCTCGTGCTTGAATATGAAATGGTCTTCGGGCTCGGCTTCTTCACGGCCGGGCTCCTGGCGCTGGCCTGCCTGCCCGCCGTGTGGCGTCGCGCGCTTCGGCTGACGAGCTATCGGCTGCGCCAGCTCGTGCCGCTCTCCGCCGACGAGATCGCGGCCGACCGGGCCGGCCTCAGGGCGCAGTTCGCCGTCGAGCAGCACCGTCTCGAACAGCGGATCACCGAAGGCGAGACCCACCGCTCCGATCTCATGGCCGGATTGGGACGTCGCGAGGCCGCCTTGTCCGCCATGACCGAGGCGGCCTCGCGGGATGGCGCGAGCATCGCGGAGCTCAAGACCGAGCACGACGCTGCGCAGCGCGAGGTCGTGAGCCTCACCAGCCAGATGGCCGCCGCCAACCTCGCGCTCCATGAGCTCGAGGGGCTGGCCGAACGGCGCCTCTACGATGCCGCCGAGGCCCGCCGCGGGCTCGATGCCCTGCAAGGCCGGGTGAACGAGGATCGCGCCTCCATCGCGGCCTTCGAGACCCGCGTGCTCGGCCTCGACACCAGGGTCGCGGATCTCGGCCTGGCGCTCGACAAGGTGACGGCCGACCTCGTCCGCAAGGTCGCGGCCGAACGCCAGATCACCACGGAGCGCGACGCGGCCCGGCAGGCGGCCGAGACGCTTGCCGGCAAACGCGACCTCCTGGCGTCGAGCCTCGACCGGCTGCAGGCCCAACTGGCGATGGAAAAGGACCGAACCGGCGAGGCGGAGCGACGGGCCATGGACCGGACGCAGGCCGCGGCCGCCCAGGCCGAGACCATCGCGGATCTGCGCGCTCAATTGTCGATGCAGAGCGAGGCAGCCCGGACGAGCGCTGCCCGGGTCGAAGAGATGCGGGCGGAGGCCGCGGTGCGCAGCCCGACGGTCGCCGGCGAGGCCGACCTCGATGCGCTGCGCGAGGCCATCCGCAAGGTCGCCGACGATGTGCTCAAACTGAATGCCAAAGCATGATCGGCTGTCGCCGATCGCTCCAGATTAGTCTAGAGCATGATCGGCTGCTGCCGATCTGCTCCAGCATTAAAAGAGCGAGCACGTTCATCGGTTTAGGATCGCGAAGCGATGCAACCTAAACCGATCGTGCTCTAACGCGACCAAATCGTTTCCGCCTCAAACTCAGCGTGGTCGTTCAAACCACCAGGTCCGGCGCCGTGCTCCTGATGGTGTCCGCCGCGTAAGATGGCGCCAGGTAGGCGTAAAGCTTATCGACCGTGCGGGTGTCGGTGTGGCCGAGCGCCCGGGCCACGACGATGAACCCTGGGCCGTTCATCTCGGAGCAAGGCCGCGGCCTCTATTTTGTCTTCAATGCTATTTCGAATATCGAGGCGCCATGCACCGCCACACGCCTTTACGCTCCCTGCTCGGACTTCTGGTGCTATTCACCTTGACCAGCCCGCCCAGAGTCGCAGTGGCCTATGAGCTGCCCAACTACAACATAGAATGGACGTGCACCTTCGCGACGTTGCAGGCCAACGGTGGAGACCCCGAGGTTTTGCGACGCTACTGTATCCAAAGCGAGCAGGAGGCCTTGGAGCACATGAAATCGCAATGGCGGCTGGCGCCAGACGCCCAGCAGCAGCGCGTTATAGATGAGGTCAGCCAATTCTACTTCCTGCGGCCGGGAGGTTCGTATCGCATCCTGGAGCGTGCAATCCGGGCGGAAGTGGATAGGCAATGAGGCGCCATCGGCAACGGCTTCGAATGACTACGAAGAGCGCCAAGCCGTCCCGCAAATCGAGCGGCTGGGAAAAGCGGTGTAGCCCCGGTGTAGCCGCTTCGGCCGGCAGGTGAAATCGCGCCTATAAAAACGCAGACATTTCAGAGGGTTAGATGGTGGGCACGACAGGGATTGAACCTGTGACCCCTCCCATGTCAAGGGAGTGCTCTCCCGCTGAGCTACGCGCCCGGGAAAGCGCGATATAGCGGCTGCCAAGGGGCTGTGCAAGCCATTATCGGGCGCGTCTCGCCGGCTCGGAGCGGCCGCGCGACCGGCCCTCGGCCAGGTGAGCGGCCTGCGCGCCATATTCGTAATAGGCGCCTTTGACCGCGCGAAACGATACGGCCTGCGGGACGGTGACGGGCAGGGGCATCTCCTCCGGACCGCCCTGCCCCAGGATGTGGCGTGCCAGCATGCGGCCGAAGATCGTGCCGGGCGCGATGCCGCGCCCGTTATAGCCGGAAAAGCTTATGACCTTCGGGGCGAGCGCGTGGAAGCGCGGCGTGTTGTCCGAGGTCATGCCGATGCGGCCGAACCAACCCGTTTCGAACGCCACGTCGCCGAGTTGCGGAAAGATGCGGCGCACGGCGCGGCGCGCCCAGGCCCGATGCACGGCTTCGCCCGTGCCGCGCAAAGCGCCGACGCTGCCGAACAGCAGGCGGCCGGCCGCGTCGAGCCGGAACGACGACAGGATCTCCTTCGTATCCCAGGCGCCTTCGCGGCCCGCCAGGATCGTGGCGCGAATGTTGTGGCCCAGCGGTGGCGTCGCGAACTGGAAGTAGGGCAGGAGCACCAGTTCTTCGGCCACCTGCGGGAACGGCGAGGCCGCCCCGTAGGCGTTGGTGGCGACGACGACCCAGGGCGCCCGCACCGTGCCTCCCGGGGCCTCGAGCCGCCAGGCGGCCTCGCCGTCTCGTATCGCACGACACAACGGGCTTTGCGTGAAGATCCTCGCCCCGGCGCCGATCGCCGCCCGGGCCAGGCCGCGGACATAGGCGAGCGGCTGGATGGTGCCGGCCCGCTCGTCGAGCAGCGCGCCGGCGTAAGCCGTGCTGCCGATGCGGGCCGCGGCCTCCGCCGCACCGAGAAGCCGGACCGGCGCGCCCCGCGCCCGCCATTGCGCCGCGCGGGCGGTGATCTCGGCGAGGCCCGCGTCGCCGACCGCGCAATGGAGCGTGCCGGCCCGCTCGGGCTCGCAGGCGATGCCATGTTTAGCGATGAGGTCGAAGACCAGCGCCGGCGCTTCGCCGAGAACCCGCAGCAGTCGCTCGCCGTAATCCGCGCCCAATACCTTCGGCACGTCGTCGGGCATGACCCAGAGGCCGGCATTGACGAGGCCGACATTGCGTCCCGATCCGCCGAAGCCGATCTCGGCCGCCTCGAGGACGGCGACCCTGGCGCCACCCTCGGCGAGATGGAGCGCTGCTGAGAGTCCCGTGAAACCGGCGCCGATGATCGCCACATCGGCCTCGATCTCGCCGTCGAGCGGCGGGGTTGCCGGGGCCGGCGGAGCCGTCAATTGCCACAGACCGTGGGAGCGCGCGTCGATCGTCATCGCCGCACGAGAGAATGAAGCGGCGGCCACCGTCAATCCCGCGTCGACAGGAAGCGGCGCGTACCGGCTTCGAGGACGACGGCGCTCAGCACGCCCCACTTGAAGGCGCCCGTGTCGATATTGATGCGTCGCGGCAGGTCCTCCGGTCGCCGGCGCGGCGTATGGCCATGCACCAGCACTTTGCCGAAATCGTAGTCCGAGCCGTAGCATTCTTCACGGATCCACATGAGGTCCTCCGGCGATTGCGCATCGAGCGGCACGCCCGGCCGCGCGCCCGCGTGGACGAAGAAATAGTCGCCGAGGGTCAGTGACAGCCGCGTCTGCCGCAGAAAGGCCTGATGCGTTTCCGGCAAGCGATCGAGGAGGGCGCTGCGCAGCCGGCCGGGGCTTTTGCCGCGTGCCGCCTTGCCGACGTCGACCCCATAGGAGCGGAGCGTTTCGAGGCCGCCGATGTGGTACCAGTGATCCAGACCGGCGGCGACCGCATCGTCGGAGGCCGCGAGCGCGCTCATCAGCACGTCCTCGTGATTGCCGCGCAGCGTCTCGAAGGGAAGCGGGAAGCGGCCCGACGCCAAGCGTTCGATCACGCCGGCCGAGTCCGGGCCACGATCGATATAGTCGCCGATGAAGACGGCCCGAGCGTCGTGCGCCGGGTTCCGTACGAGGTCGGTCTCGATCGTGGCCGCCATGAGGTCGAGAAGGTCCGCATGGCCGTGAATGTCGCCGATCGCATAGATGCGCAATCCCCCCGGCAGCGCGGCAGACCGAACGGGCGCGCTCGGGCCGGCCGCCGGCGGCCGGCGGAAGAAGTCGATCAGGCGATGGAAGAAACTTCGGCTCATGCGGCGCCTTCGTGGCGCCACGGCGGCGCGATCTCGATATGGGGCCTCGCCGCGCCGGCGTCAGGGGCCCGAGCCAGCGGCGAAGGGCGTTGTTGCGCATATTGCGCATATGAGCTTTCGCCCGTAGATTGATCTCGTCGCTTCGGACCGATCGCCATGCCGAGATCGCAGATCTACCCCGTCAAGAAGGTCATCGGTTTCGACAAGGAGTTGCTGCGGGCCGTCGATGCGTGGCGGCGCGGCCGCACGCCGATCCCCAACGTCTCCGACGCGATCCGGCAGATCCTCGCCAAGCACCTGCGCCAGAAAGGTCACTTGGCCAAACCCAACAAAAGCGGCGACGCGGCGAAGGCCGGTTGACCCCGAGCCAGGGCAGAACGGCCGGAATGGCATCGTCGCTCGACGAGGATCGCGCCATCGTCAGGCTGCTCGATCCCGACCAGGTCACGGCGGACCGGATCGCGGTCTGGACCGACAGGCTACTGACCGCCGAGGAACGGCGGCGCGCCGAAGCCTTTGCGCGACCGCGGCTTCGCCACGAGCATCTATGTACGCGGATCGTGCAGCGCTTGAGCCTGTCGCAGGTCACAGGCGTCGATCCGGCCGACTGGCGCTTCGTCGCGCCGCCGGGCGCGCGCCCCGAGATCGCGGCGCCGCCGCCGTTCCGCTCCATGCGCTTCAGCCTGTCGCATACGCGCGGCCTCATCGCCTGCGCCATGAGCGCCCGCTTCGATCTCGGCGTCGATGTCGAGCATCTCGACAATGCCGGCGACGTCGAGGCCGTTGCCGTACGGTTCTTCGCGAAGACCGAAGCCGAGGCCATACTCGGCCTGGCACCGGAAGACCGCAGCCGGCGTTTCCTGCAGTATTGGACGCTCAAGGAAGCCTGCTACAAGGCGCTGGGCTTAGGCCTCGCCATGCCGATCGATGCGTTGCAGGTCGAGACGCTCGGCCAGGAGATCAAGGTCGCCTTCGGCCCGGAGATGGGATCGGATCCGACGCATTGGCAGTTCCACGCGGCCGCACCGACCCGCTGCCATATTCTCGCCCTGGCGATCCGCAAGGGGCCGCGTCAAGATCTTTCAGTCGCAACGGACTGGTTCACGGATCTTTGACCGGTCGCCGCCGACGTTCAGTGTGGACGAGATCGCTCCGACCCCGATTTGGTGTATTGAGCTGCGATTACGTTGCGATCTATCCTCGTCATCGTCCGTACTCTTGCCACACATTTGGTGTTTTGGCTTACCGGATAGGGTGCTGTTCTCGTGGTATACGCGTTCAGTGCCTGCGACGCCAACACTGTGCAGTGGCGGTTTCGGTCGTCATAACTTGTTGACGAGATTGAAAGATCGGGGCGGCAGCGAGTTCCACAATGGCCAGTAAATCGATCATCGACCGCGTTCTCCTCCTCGCAGCCGCCGTCTGCGCGGCGGGACTGATATGGCAGCTCACGGTGCTGCTGACGTCCAAGGGCCGGATGCCCGCCGCTCGCGGGGTCGACATGGCGTCGAGCGCGGCAGCCGCACCTGGCAACCCCGCCCTGCCCGTCAAGCCGCAGGCCAAGGCCGACACGATCGAGCCCGCGCAGCCGCCGGTCCGCGTCGTCTATCCGGATGCCGACACGCCCAAGACGACCGCCAAGATCACCGAGTCGGTTCCCTCCGCTCCCACCACCCAGCCGGGGGCTCCGTCCGTGCCGACGGCTCCGGCAGTGTCGGCCGCCACCGCACCCGCCCCGACGACACCTGACCCATCCCCCAACGCCCAGCCGACTACAGGCCTCATCCCGGTCGCCATGGTCGCGCCGATATCCAGGCCCCAGGTCGCGCCTGCGCCGCCCGCGCCTGTCGCGGCATCCCCCGGCCCCGCCATGCCCTCATCGGCGCCCGCGCCCGACGAGGTGGCCTCGGTCGAACCGGCCGCACCGGCCGAAGCTCCCGCCGACCAGACCCCTGTCGCAGCGCCCAATCCTGCCGCGAGCCGGACCATCAACATCAACAGCGCGTCCGTCGCGGCCCTCGACCGTCTGCGTGGCGGCGGCCATATCGGCCAGGCCATCGCCCGGCATCGCCCGTATCGCTCGGTCGACGATCTGATGAGGAAGCGCGTCCTACGCCGCGACGTCTTCGAGCGCATCCGCGGCCAGATCGCCGCCAAATAAGAACGGGGCCCGTCGCGCCGCCATGCTGCTTCGGGCCATGCTTGGTCTTCCGAAGCGGCTTGGCGTAGCATGACGGGCGGCAGCCGCCGAGCGCGGAGGCCATGACCGGAGCAGAACCCGTGCCGGATGCACCCCACCGCGAGACCGCGTTCGAGCGCCTCATCGGCCGCGCCAGGCTGGTGCTGGTCTTCGAGCGGCTCTGGCCGCCGCTGGTGCTGGCGGCCGCCATCCTGGCGAGCTTCGTCGCACTGTCCTGGCTGGGCCTGTGGCTCATCCTGCCGGTCTGGTCACGGATCGTCGGGCTCGTCCTCGTCGCGGCCGGCCTGTGTTGCACCGCGGTGCTCGGCTGGCGCGCAATCGTCGTCAAGCGCCGCGACATCCTGGGCCGGCTCGACCGCGACTCAGGCCGCAGCCATCGCCCCATCTCCTCGGCCGAGGACCGGCTCGCCGACCCGGCCCCCGACCCGGTCACGCTGGCCCTGTGGGAGGCGCATCGACGCCGGCTGAGCGAGGCCGTCGGCGCGGTCAAGATCAGGCCGCCGTCGCCGCGCCTCGTCGACCGGGACCGCTTCGCGATCCGGGCGGTCGCCCTGCTGACCTTGATCGTGGCGGCTTTCGTGGCCGGCTCCGACAAGGAGGGTCGGCTGGCGGCGGCCTTCGACTGGCGCGGCGGCACGGATGCCCATGCCGCAGGCTTCAGGCTCGATGCCTGGATCGATCCGCCGCCCTACACGGGCCGCGCGCCGGTCCTCCTCTCGGGCCCTAACGGCGCAGCATTGCCGGCCGGAACGGGTACGATCGACGCCCCGGTCCGCTCGACGGTGGTGGTCCGCTCGTCCGGCGACGGCAAGGTCGAGATCGCGGCCGACGGCGGGCTCAAGCCGGTCGAGGTGCCGGCCAAGGCGAAGGCCGAGGGCACCGGTGGCTTGGGGATCGCCGAGGCGCGCTTCACCCTCACCGGGGACGGCAAGCTTCAGGTCGGCCGGGACGGAGCCTCCATCGCCGGCTTCGCGCTGCACGCGATCCCCGACCGGCCGCCGACGATCGCCATGACGAAGCCGCCGAAAGCCAACCTGCGCGGCTCGGTGACGCTGAGCTATAAGATCGACGACGACTATGGGGTCGTCGGTGCCGCGGCGGATTTCAGCCAGCCGATGCTGGACGGCAAGCCGATCACCGGCCGCACGCTCGTCGAGCCGCCCAAGATGCCGCTCGGCCTGCCGAACGGGGCCCGGGGGCTCGGCGACGGTGCCACCACAACCGACCTGTCCTCCCATCCGTGGGCCGGAGCGGAGGTCACGGCGGTTCTGAGCGCGCGCGACGAAGGCGGCGATGTCGGCAGGAGCACGCCCTTCACCCTGCGACTGCCCACCCGACCCTTCCACAAGCCGCTGGCCAAGGCCCTCGTCGAGCAGCGCCGCAACCTCGTGCTCGACCCCGACCATCGGGACAAGGTGAAGACCGCGCTCGAGGCGCTGACCATCGCGCCGGACCTGTTCGGCGTCACGCCCGCCGTCTTCCTCGGCCTCCAGGCGGCGCAGAACCGCCTCGACGACGCCAAGGGCGATGCCGACCTCCTCGGCGTCGCCGACCTCCTCTGGTCGATGGCCCTGACCATCGAGGACGGCGACCTCAGCCAGACGGAGCGTGACCTGCGCGCCCTCCAACGCGAGTTGCGCGACGCCATCGTGCGCAACGCGCCGCCTGAGGAGATCGCGAAGCTTGCCGACGCGCTGCGCCAGCAGCTCGATAAGATGCTGGCCGAGATGGCGCAGAACAACGCCGGACGGCCGCCGAACCAGGGACCTAATCCGCAAGGCACCAAGACGATCACCCCGCAGGATCTGCAGAACCTGCTCGACAGGATGGAACGCAGCGCCAAGAACGGCGACATGGCCGAAGCCCAGAGCCTGCTCGACCAGCTTCAGAACATCCTCGAGAACCTGCGCTCCGCCCATGGCGATCCGTCGGGCGGTCGGAACGGCAAGATGAACCAGTCGATGGGCGTGCTCGACCGCATGATGCGCGACCAGCAGGCGCTGCGCGACAATACCTTCAAGCGCGGCAACCAGCAGCAGCGGCTTCGCCCCCCGGAGATGGACGACGATCCGGAGAGCCGGCCCGGCGACCAACCGCAGGCCGGCCAGGACAACCAGGACGGCGACCCGCAGGCCGGCAACGACGATTCGAACAAGGATCTCGAAGGCCAGCAGCAGGCGCTGCGCCAGCAGCTCCAGCAGATGCAAAAGCAGATGCGCGATCTCGGGCTCGACGGCGAGAAGGGTTTCGACGACGCCGAGCGGGCGATGAAGGACGCCGAGAATGCCCTCGGCCAAGGCAAGCCCGGCGGAGACCGGGCGGTCGAAGCGCAGGGACGGGCCTTGCAGGGGTTGCAGCAGGGTGCCCGCGGCCTGCAGAAACAGATGGCGCAGGGCCAGGGCGGCGGCGAAGGCGAGCAGCAGGGCGTTGAGGGCATGGGGCGAGCCGACGGCACCGGCGAGCAGACCGGCACCGACCCGCTCGGACGCGACCGCAACGGCCATCTCGACGCGCAGCACGGGCTCGATTCCGGCGAGGGACTGGCGGAGCGGGCCCGTCAGGTGCTCGAGGAACTGCGCCGCCGCCTCGGCGACCGGCTACGCCCGCAGGACGAACAGGACTATCTCGAACGCCTGCTCAAGCGCTACTGAGGCGTCTGCACGATGTTCTTGGGTCGAATCGATCCAAGAACATCGTCGTGATAGAGCCGTTTCAGGTCGCGCGGCGCTCCTCGACGACCACCGTGTCCACGATGGACGAATCCTCGTAGAGCATGCGGGCGACCGCCCCGGCGATCATCGCGCCGGCAATCGGCGCCACGATGAACAGCCAGAGCTGCGCGATATAGGCCCCCCCGGCGAACAGCGCAGGCGCGATGCTGCGGGCCGGATTGACCGAGGTATTGGTGATCGGGATCGAGATCAGGTGGATGAGCGTCAGCGCCAACCCGATCGGAATGCCGGCGAAGCCCGTGGCGGCGCCTTTCGAGGTCGTGCCGATGATGATCATCAGGAAGAAGAAGGTGAGCAGCAGTTCTGCCAGGAAGCAGGCCACCATCGAATAATGGCCGGGGCTGAGGTCGCCGTAGCCGTTCGACGCGAAGCCGCCGGCCGCCCATTCGGGCTTTCCGGAAGCGATGACCCAGAGAACGGCCGACGCCAGCACGGCGCCGATCACCTGGACCACGATATAGGGTACGACATGCTTGTTGGCGCAGCGGCCGGCGGCCCACAGACCGAGCGTCACGGCGGGGTTGAAATGACCGCCGGAGATATGGCCGACCGCATAGGCCATGGTGAGTACCGTCAGCCCGAAGGCGAAGGCGACCCCGGTGAATCCGATGCCAAGCTGGGGATAGGCCGCCGAGACCACGGCTGCGCCGCAACCGCCGAAAACCAACCAGAATGTGCCGATGAATTCCGCCGTCAGGCGCCGCTGCATGTCGCTATGCATACTACCCCCCAGTAGACCTCGGCGTTTCACCCGATGATGGCTCGATTGCGCCGAACTGCCACAGTTAAATCATATATGCGTTTAGATTGAACGTCATTTGAAAATTGCCTGATTGCCCGTTACTCGAAACTGCTTCCGGCGCTGTGAATTCCCGGGGCGCTATGCTGCCGAAATCTCGGCCGGTTTGCCGCGGTGTCATGCCCTCCGCCGCGACTTGACGCTCGCCTGGCTTTGCCCGACCGTCCTCGACATGGAGATCACCGCCCTGGGCGCGCCGCCCTTCGACATCGACCGGCTCGGTGCCTTTCTTCGGCGGGCGCTGCCGGATACGGATGGTCCGTTGCGGCTCGTTCCGATCGCGGGCGGCCAGTCGAACCCGACCTTCTTCCTCGACCTCGGCGCGAGGCGTTACGTCCTGCGCAAGCAGCCGGCGGGCCCGCTGCTGCCTTCGGCGCACCGCATCGACCGCGAAGCTCGCGTCATGCAGGCGCTCGCCGGCACCGGCGTCCCGGTGCCGAAGGTCGTGCTGTTCCATGAGAATCCCGACCTTCTCGGGACGCCTTTCTACCTGATGGAGCGGGTCGAGGGTCGGGTCTTCCACGATTGCGCCCTGCCCGGCCTCGTGCCGACGGAGCGCCGCGCCGTCTATCTCGCCATGGCCGAGACGCTGGCGCGCCTCCATGCGGTCGTCCCAGACGCGGTCGGCCTCGGCGATTTCGGCCGGCCGGGCGATTATTTTGCGCGCCAGACTGAGCGCTGGGCGCGGCAATGGCGCGCCTCGCCGTCTGCAGAGACGGTTCCAGGCCTCGGCAGGATCGCCCGCTGGCTCGGCGACAGCCTGCCGGCCGACAATAGCCGAAGCGCCGTCGCGCACGGCGATTTCCGCCTCGGCAACCTGATGATCCATCCGAGCGAGCCCCGCGTCGCGGCGGTGCTCGACTGGGAATTGTCCACCCTCGGCCATCCGCTGGCCGACCTTGCCTTCTGCTGCCTCGCCTGGCACCTCAAACCCGACGAATATCAGGGCATCGCCGGCCTCGACCATGCGGCGCTCGGCATCCCAAGCCAGGCGGAGTTCGTCGCCCACTACCAGAACCATGCGCCGGGCGCAGGGCCGCTCGAACCGGCCCACCTGGTCTTCGCGCTGTTCCGTTTCGCGGTGATCTTCCTCGGCATCGCCGACCGCGCCCGCGCCGGCACTGCAGCGGCCGGCAATGCCGGGGCGGTCGGCCGCCTCGCCGCCAATTGCTCAGGCCGCGCGCTCGAAATCATCGACACCGGCGGGATGCGGAACTGAGGAGACGGCGATGGATTTCGCCTATTCGGCCAAGGCACAGGCCTTGCGGGAAGACCTCTCGGCTTTCATCGAGGCGCGGGTTCAGCCCGAGGATGCGCGCTGGCGAGCGCTGGCGGACGCCGGCACCTATCCGCTCGCGGTGATCGAGCCGCTCAAGGCGGAGGCCCGGCGGCGAGGGCTTTGGAACCTGTTCTTGCCCGGCCTCAAGGAGGATGAGCCCGGCACCCGGCTCTCCAACCTCGATTACGCGCCGCTCGCCGAGATCATGGGCCGTATTCCCTGGGCTTCCGAGGTTTTCAACTGCTCAGCGCCCGATACCGGCAACATGGAGGTGCTGCATCTCTTCGCGACGCCCGAGCAGCGTAAGCTCTGGCTCGATCCGCTGCTCGAGGGCGAGATCCGCTCCGTCGTCTCGATCACGGAACCCGACGTCGCCTCCTCCGATCTGACCAACCTGCAAACGACCATCCGGCGCGACGGCGACTATTATGTCGTCGACGGCCGCAAATGGTTCAACACCGGCGCCCTGCATCCCAACGCCCGCATTCTGATCGTGATGGGCGTGTCGGACCAAAACCCCGAGGCGCCGCGCCACGCCCGACATTCCTTCGTCATCGTGCCGATGGATGCGCCGGGCTTCAGGATCGAGCGCAACGTGCCCATCATGAACCACCATGCGCCCGAGGGCCATTGCGAGGTCAGCTTCGCCGGCGTGCGCGTGCCGGCCGCAAACCTGCTCGGCCAGGAAGGGCACGGCTTCGCCATCGCCCAGGCGCGGCTCGGTCCGGGCCGCATCCATCATTGCATGCGCACCATCGGGCAATGCGAGCTGGCGCTGGAGCTGATGATCGACCGCGCCCTGGCGCGCCGGGCCTTCGGGCGCTCCCTGGCCGATTTCGCCAACAATCAGGACGCCATCGCCCTGTCGCGGATCGAGATCGACCAGGCGCGGCTCCTGTGCCTGCGCGCCGCCTGGCGGATGGACCGGGAGGGCAACCAGGCGGCTCGGGTCGACGTCTCGGCGATCAAACTCGTCGCAACGCGGCTGCAGACCCAGGTGCTCGATCGCGCCATCCAGATCTTCGGCGCCATGGGGCTCTCCAACGACACACCCCTGGCGTATCTCTGGACTTGGGGTCGGGCGCTGCGCTTCATCGACGGGCCGGACGAGGTGCATCTGCGCGTCGTCTCGCGGCACGAGATCGGCAAGCGGCAACGGCCGGCCGCCGCTCCCTCAGGATAGGCCGCAGCGGGCCATGGAGCAGGATCGGCAACAGCGATCCTGCTCTGGACCTCGCCAGGCGCAACCTCTATCGATCGGCCCGAGCGGGAAACGAGGGTGGCGCGTGTCGACGGATCTGGATTGGCTGCTCGCCGGCATGGGCCGGGTCTGGGCGCCGGTGGCGACCCCGCTCGGCCTCGTCCTGGCGCTGGCGGTCACGGGGCACGCGCTGCTCAAGAAGCGCGACGTCGCGGCCTGCATCGGCTGGATCGGGCTCGCTTGGCTGGCGCCGACCTGGGGCGCGCTGATCTATTTGATGTTCGGTGTCAACCGGGTCGAACGCCGCGCCCGGCGGCTGACCCGCGCGCGCCGCGATCGAAAGCGGACCCCGTACCTGCCCGTCTACGAGATCGCCGAGCATCTGGCGCCGCTCGAACGCGCCGTGCGGGAGATTACCAACCGGCTGGCCGAAGGCGAGACCGCAGTCACGGTCTTGCGCAACGGCGACGAAGCCTATCCGGCCATGCTCGCCGCCATCGAAGGCGCGCGCGCCAGCGTCGCGCTCTCGACCTATATCATGCGGGACGATGCGCTTGGCCGGCGCTTCGTCGAGGCCTTGGTTGCGGCGCGAGCGCGCGGCGTCGAGGTCCGGGTGCTGATCGACGGCATCGGCAGCGGCTATTTCCCGCCGATCGTGCGCCGGCTGCGCCGCGACGGCATCCGGGTCGAGCTCTTCATGCATTCCGCCCTGCCCTGGCGCATGCCCTTCCTCAACCTGCGTAGCCACAAGAAGCTGCTGGTGCTCGACGGCGCGGTCGGGTTCGCGGGCGGCGTCAACATCTCCGCGGCGAACGTGTTGGCCGACCATCCGCGCGCGCCGGTCTCCGATACGCATTTCCGCTTCGAAGGTCCCGTGGTGGCGCAGCTCGCCGACGATTTCGCGCGGGACTGGTCCTTCACTACGGACGAGGAACTGCAGGGAGAAGCCTGGTTCCCGGAGCTGCGCGGCAAGGGCTCGGCGGCGGCTCGCGTCATCTCGTCGGGACCGGACCAGGACTTCGAGAAGATCCAATCGGTGCTGCTCGAGGCCATCGCCTGCGCCCGAAGCTCGATCAAGCTGATGACGCCCTATTTTCTGCCCGGCGAAGAGATCGTCACCTCGCTGGCGCTCGCCGCGGTGCGCGGGGTCAAGGTCGACATCATCGTGCCGAGCCGCAGCGACCATCGCTTCGTCGATCTCGCCATGCGCGCCCATGTCGCGCCGCTGCTCGAGCGCGGCGTACGCTTCTGGTTGGGGCCACCGCCCTTCAACCATTCCAAGCTCCTCGTCGTCGACCGGGAATGGTGCCTCGTCGGCAGCGCCAACTGGGACATGCGCAGCCTGCGGCTGAATTTCGAGCTGAATGTCGAGGTCCACAGCACCGAGCTGGCGGCCGAACTCGACGCCATCATGAAGGCGCGCCAGCTGAAGCGGCTACGCCTGCGCAACCTTACCGCGAGAACCTTGCCAGTGCGGCTGCGCGATGCCGGTATCCGGCTGCTGCTTCCCTATATCTGAGGAACCGGCGCTCGCTCGGCATGGCGCCATGCTTCAACATGACGGCGATCGGCCGATGGTCGGAGCGTTCCCGCGGCAGCACCCGCGCCTCCTCGCAGGTCATCCCCCGCACCAGGCAGCGGTCGATCCTGAGCGGCACGATGTCGCCCATCCGGTGCGTGGCGCGGCGCGGGCCGACGTCGCGGAAGCCCGGAAGCAGCGCCGGACCCACGAGGTTGAAGTCGCCGAGCACGGCGGCGCGCGGCGGCAGCAGGGCCGAGATGGCCCTGAGCTGCTGGCGGTTGAGCCTCTGGCCATGCGACAGATGGACGTTGGCGATGCCGAGATCGCCGAGCGTCAGGATCTGGCAGACCCGCTCGATCAGGGAGCCGGGTGGCAGCAGGCTGACGGTGGGGGGATGCTGCCACGGCACGGGGCTCCACATGGCGAGGCCATGGATCCGCCCTGGCAACGGCGCCCAGGCATAGTGGCCGCCGGCATGGCGGCTCAGGCTCTCGAACTGGCTCGTCGCCTCCTGCATCAGCAGCAGGTCGGGCGCCTCGCGTTCGATCAGTTGCACCACGTCCCCGACCGAGGCGCCGATCATGCGCAGCAGGTTCCAGCTGACGATCTTGAAGCCGGTGGGCAGTTTCGCCGCGGTGTGATGGATCGGCCGTAAATCCCCCTCTCCCTGTCCGCCGCCTCGCTCCGACCCATTGGCTTTCTTCATGATGGCCGCCTTGCTGAACATCCCGTACTGGGAGATGGATTCGTTTCGCACGGCGGCAAGACTGAGACGGCGGGTGGCCGCTGTCGATGTCCTTGGCCTGCGTCACTCGACCGCCGCGCGCGGCGCCGGCCGGCAACAACAACGACATGATCTTGCCGCAAGGCTTCGGGCGCCGCCGCCGACGCGGCGACGACGACAAGGAACCCAAGGCCGTGATGAGCCTCGATGCCCTGACCCTGGCCCGCGTGCAATTCGCCTTCACGGTCGGCTTTCATATCGTCTTCCCGGCCTTCTCCATCGGCCTCGCGGCCTATCTGATGGTGCTCGAAGGCGCTTGGCTCAGGACCGGTAGGCAGGTCTATCTCGACGTCTTCCAATATTGGCTGAAGATCTTCGCGGTGGTGTTCGGCGTCGGCGTCGTCTCGGGCCTCGTCATGTCCTACGAGTTCGGCACCAACTGGTCGCAATTCGCCTACCGGGCCGGACCGATCCTGGGTCCGCTGCTCGGCTACGAAACGCTGACCGCCTTCTTCCTCGAAGCCGGCTTCCTCGGCGTCATGCTGTTCGGCATGAAGAGGGTCGGGCGTGGCCTGCATTTCGCCGCCACCTGCCTCGTGGTCATCGGCACGCATATCAGCGCCGCCTGGATCCTCGCCAGCAATTCCTGGATGCAGACGCCGCAGGGCTACAGAATCGTCGACGGCCGCTTCTTTCCCGACAGCTGGCTCGCCATCATCTTCAACCCGTCCTATCCGTATCGCTTCGCCCATATGCTCGGCGCCGCCTATCTCAGCGTCGCCTTCGTGGTCGGCGCGGTCGGCGCCTTCCACCTGCTGCGCGACCGGCACAATGCCGCGGCGCGGATAATGTTCTCCATGGCGATGTGGATGGCGGTCGTCGCGGCGCCGGCGCAGATCGTCGCCGGCGATCTGCAGGGCGACAACACGCTGCAATATCAACCCCAGAAGGTCGCCGCCATGGAGGGCGACTGGCAGCGCCACGCGCCCGGCGAAGGCGAGCCGCTGGTGCTCTTCGGCCTGCCCGACCAGGCGGCGCAGACCAACCACGACGAGATCGCCATCCCGCATATCGGCTCGCTCTACCTGACCCATTCGTGGAGCGGCACCATCAAGGCGTTGAACGAGTTTCCGCCGGGCGACATCCCCTATGTGCCGGTGGTGTTCTTCGCCTTCCGCATCATGGTCGGGCTGGGCCTCCTGATGGCCGGGGTCGGGGCGATCGGCCTGCTCCTGCGCCGCAACGGCCGCATCTACGAGACGCGGCCGTTCCTGCGGCTCGTCGTCGCAATGGGGCCGGCGGGCTTCCTTGCCATGCTGGCCGGATGGACGGTGACCGAGGCCGGCCGGCAGCCCTATACGGTCTACGGCCTGATGCGCACCGCCGAGAGCGTCTCGCCGGTCGGCGCGGCGGGGGTGGCGGTGTCGCTCGCCGCCTTCGCGGCGATCTATCTCGTGGTGTTCAGCGCCGCCGTGCTGTTCCTGCTGCGCCTGATGGCCGTGCCGCCGCATCCCGGTGAGCCGGGTCCCCCCAAAGTGCCGCAGCGCTCGGCCGGCCTCACGCCGGGGCCGGCCGGGGCGGTGCGGGAGCAACCCGAGCCCGCGGAGTAGGATCATGGATCTCTCCCATCTCGACCTGCCTTTGATCTGGGCCGCCCTCCTCGCCTTCGCGGTGCTGGCCTATGTGGTGCTCGACGGTTTCGACCTCGGCGTCGGCATCCTGTTCCTCGTCGAGCGTGAGGCCGAGGACCGCGACGTGATGGTCAATTCCATCGCGCCCGTCTGGGACGGCAATGAGACCTGGCTGGTGCTTGGCGGCGGCGGGCTCTTCGCCGTCTTCCCGCTCGCCTATGCGGTGATCCTGCCGGCGCTCTATCCGCTGATGATCGCCATGCTGCTGGCCCTGATCCTGCGCGGCGTCGCCTTCGAGTTCCGTTTCCGCGCGGTCACGCCGTTCGGGCGGCGCTGGTGGGACCTGGCCTTCTGCGGTGGCTCGACGTTGGCCGCCGCCTGCCAGGGCATGGCGCTCGGCGGCCTCTTGCAGGGGATCCGGGTCTCGCACAACGCTTATGCGGGCGGCTGGTGGGACTGGCTGACCGGCTTCACCCTGCTCTGCGGCATCGCGGTCGTCATCGGCTATGCGCTGCTCGGATCCTCCTGGCTCATCTGGCGCACGGAGGGATCGCTGCAACGGCGCTGCCGCCGCCACGCCCGCACGCTGGTCACCGCGACGCTCGCCCTCATCGTCGTCGTCAGCCTGTGGACGCCGATGCTCAACCCGCGCTTCATGCATCGCTGGTTCGGCTGGCCGGGGATCCTGTTCACCAGCCCCGTGCCGCTGCTCGTCGCGCTGACCGCATGGGGCTTCTGGCGAGGGCTGAGGCTCAAGCACCACCTGACGCCGCTGCTCTGCGCGGAAGCGCTCTTCGTGCTCTGTTACGCCGGCCTCGGCATCAGCTTCTATCCCTCGATCGTGCCACCCTCGATCTCGATCTGGCAGGCGGCGGCGCCCGATGCGAGCCTCGGTTTCCTGCTCGTCGGCGCGGTGATCATGATCCCGATCATCCTCATCTACAGCGGCTACAGCTACTGGATCTTCCGCGGCAAGATTTCGGCCGGGATGCACTACCATTGAAGATGAAGCAATTGCTCTGGTTCCTCGGCATCTGGGCCGCGAGCGTCATCGTGGTCGCCGGGGTCGCGGAAGGCCTGCACTGGTGGATCACGCCGCGATAAGCGGTCGAACGCGTTTCCGATCGGCAGGTGGTTCGCCCCTCATTCGGCCTGCCTTCGGCAGGCCACCTTCTCCCCATTTGCGCAAGGCTGTCCGGGGAAGATAAGGCGGTCGCGATACCGTGGCTTTGGGCAACCCAAATGCGTCATGCCCGGCCTTGTGCCTGGCATGACGCCGTGCCGCAGCTCAAAAGCTGCAAACTCCCTGCTGTCGGTCGGCGTGGATGGCCGGGACGAGCCCGGCCATGACGTGAAAAGGCTCATCCGTCACGCTTTAATTCTCGCAAAACGAGTAGGGTCATTGTCCCCCGAACAGCCATACGCAGGCGGGAGAAGGTGGCGTCGCGAAGCGACGTCGGATGAGGGGAAGGCGAAGCCGTCAAGGCAGCCCGTGCTGACTCAGCCGAGACCCGTCAGCCGACGCGGCCCCGCGCTGCGACCGGGACGATCTCCAGAACCTCGTCGCCCGACACCAGCACCACGGCGTCGAAGAGGTTCGACACCACGCAGGCATGGTTCGGCACGATGCGCAGCCGCTCCCCGATGGCGGGCTTCCTGGCGCAGCCCGAAAGGTCGATCGTGCCGTGCTCCTCGCTCAAGCTGCGGATCACCGCCTCCGGATAGCCGAGCACCAGCCCGAAACCATCGAGGCCGAGCGTGTCGCTGGTGAGCGCCTTCGAGCCGGCGTCGATGACGGCGCGCTCGGGCGTCGGCCTGCTGACGACGGTGGCGAGCACGCTCAAGGCACAGTCGTCCAGCGTGCCGACGCCTTTGGCGACCTGGAAGCGGTCGAGGTAGATATAGGTGCCCGGCCGATGCTCGGTCGCGACCGCGACCTCGCCCGCGTGCCAGAGATCGGGCGTGCCGCCGTTCGAGACGACGGCGGGCGGCAGCCCCTCGCGGCGCAACATGTCGACGGCCTCGGCGAGCCAGGAGGCGTTGGCCTCGACCTTGCCGGCCGCCGGGTAAGTCATCAGGCCGCCGAATTCGAGGCCGGGCGCCGCCGCGATGGCGCGAGACAGGGCCAGCGCCTCGGCCGGCGTCTGCACGCCGCAGCGCCCCATGCCGGTATCACATTCGACCAGCACCGGCAGCGAGCGCGCCGCCCCTGCAAAGGTGCGCGCCAGGCCCGCGACGACGGCCTCGCTGTCGGCGGTCACCGACATCCGGACGCGGGCCGCCAGCGCCTTGAGGCGAGCGAGCTTGGCCTCGCCGAGGATGTTATAGGGCAGGAAGATATCTTTGACGCCGGCGTCGGCCATGACCTCTGCCTCGCCGAGTTTTTGGCAGGTGATGCCGACGGCGCCGAGTTCCACCTGACGCAGGGCGAAGCGCGGCAGCTTGTGCGTCTTGATATGCGGACGCAAGGCGAGGCCGTTCGTCTGTGCGTAGGACTGTGCCCGCGCCAGATTGGCCTCCGTGCGCTCGATGTCGATCAATACGCAGGGGGTGTCGAGGTCGTCGAGGCGCATGGTCAGTCTCCGATCGGCAGGTGGGCGGCGTCGCGCTTGCCTGTGCCTTGGTGGTGCTTGATGCGGCGCATCCGCTCGACCGCCGGCGGACCGATCCGCTCCGCCACCGCCATGGCCAGCATGTCGGTGATGGCCAAGAGAGCATAGCGGGCCGGCGAGGGGCGGAAGATGTCGATGCCCTCGTCGACGCGGAACGGCAGCACCAGCGAGGCGGCGGCGGCGAGCGAGGAGCCTGCCGCCGTGACGGCGACGGCCGAGGCGCCGTAGAGACGCGCCGTCGTCACGGCATCGACGACCGACGCCACTTCGCCCGACACCGAATAGGCGACAACGACGGTACCCGGATCGGCGGCGGCGGCCGTCATGCGTTGCATCTCGCCGTCGACATGGGCGGCGGCGAGAAGGCCCAGGCGGAACAGCCGGTTCTCGAGCTCCGTCGCGGCGAGCGACGAGGCGCCGCCCGACCCATAGGCCCTGACCATGCGGGCTCCGGCGACGAGCCCCGCGGCCCGATCGAGCATTTCGGCCTTCACGCCGCTGCAGGCCGCCTCGATGGCACCGTGCGCGCCGGCCGCAACGACGTCGGGCACGCGGGCGCCGCTCTCGCGCCCGCCGGTCTCCGGCCGGATGTAGCGCCCCGATGTGGCGACCGCCTGAGCCAGCCGCAGCTTGAACTCGCGCAGGCCGCCGCAACCGAGGCCGCGGCAGAAGCGGGTCACCGTCGGCTCGCTGACCTCGGCCCGCGCCGCGAGGCGCGCGATGGCGGCGCGGGTGGCGAAATCCGGGTCGGCCAGGATCGCGGTCGCGAGGCGCTGGTCCGAGCGGCTGCCCGAGACCGCCGTCTCGCGCAGCCGCGCCACGATGTCGATCTGCGGCAACGCCGGCACGGTCAGAGACGGACGCCGGACGCCGCGTCGAAGACATGGACGCGGGCCGGGTCGACCGTGAGGCGCAGCACCTCGCCGGGCGCGACCGCGACGCGCTCGCGGAACACGCAGCGCACCGCGACCCCAGCGATCGTGCCGAAGACATGGGTCTCGGCGCCCGTCGGCTCGACCACCGCGACCTCAAACGGAAAGCCCGAACCGTCTTCGGCGAGGCGGTAATGTTCCGGCCTGATGCCGATCTCGACCGGCAGGCCCGAGGCGGCCGTCGTCTCGCCGACCGGCAGGGTGACGCCGCTCGCGGTGCGCAGCCGCGCCGGGCCATCGCCGCGCTCCAGCGTGCCGGGGATGAAGCTCATGGCCGGCGAGCCGAGGAAGCCGGCGACGAAGCGGTTCAACGGCCGGTCGTAGAGCTCCAGCGGGCCACCGACCTGCTCGATCCGCCCGGCGTTCATCACCACGATGCGGTCGGCCATGGTCATGGCCTCGATCTGGTCGTGGGTGACGTAGACGATGGTGGTCTTCAGCGCCTGATGCAGCGCCTTGATCTCGGTGCGCATCTGCACCCTGAGCTTGGCGTCGAGGTTCGACAGCGGCTCGTCGAACAGGAACAGGTCGGGCTCGCGCACGATGGTGCGGCCCATGGCGACGCGCTGGCGCTGGCCGCCCGAGAGCTGGCGCGGCAGTCGGTCGAGGTAGTCGCCGAGGTTCAGCGTGGCGGCCGCCTTGGCCACTTTGGCGGCGATGCCCGCGGCCGCCTCGCGCCGGATGCGCGGGCCGAAGCCGACGTTGCGGCGCACGTCCATATGCGGGAAGAGCGCATAGCTCTGGAACACCATCGAGATGTTGCGGCGCTGCGGCGGCAGCGCATTGGCGAGCTTGTCGCCGATCCACATCTCGCCCGAGGAAATGTCGTCGAGCCCGGCGATCATGCGCAGCAGCGTGGACTTGCCGCAGCCCGAAGGGCCGACCAGCACGACGAACTCGCCGTCCGTGACGTCGAGGCCGACGCCATGCAGCACGCGGGTGGACCCGTAGGCCTTGACCAGATCCCTGATGCGCAAAGACGCCATGTCAGTCTCCCGCGATGACATCCCGGACGAAGCGGAGGTTGCCGGCCGTCAGGCCCGCATCGACCGGCAGAACCGCGCCGGTGATGCCCGAGGCGGCGTCGGAGGCGAGGAACAGCGCGGCGCGCGCCACCTCCTCCGGCACGACGAGGCGGCCAAGCGGATAATGCGGCAGCAAGCGGTCCATCAGGTCGGGCGTGCGCGCCAGGCGGCGGTCCCAGACTTGCGTCCGCACCGAGCCGGGCGCCACCACATTGGCCCGGATGCCCTGGCGCCCACGCTCCGTCGCGATCGCCTTGGCATAGGCGACGAGCCCGGCCTTAGCGGCCGAATAGGCCGGATTGCCGTAATGGGCCAGGGCATTGACCGAGGCGATGAAGACCAGCGCGCCGCCACCGCGCGCCACCATGCGCTCGATCGCCGGGGCCGCGATGTTGAAGGCGCCGGTGAGGTTGATCGCGAGCTCGCGCTCCCAGACGGCCCGATCGACCTGCTCGAGCCTCTCGCCGCGGGTGAAGCCGGCATTGCTGATCAGCACCGCGGGCGCCGCGCCGGCCGCATCGAGCCGCGCGAGGGCGTCGTCGGCCGCCGGTCCGTCGGTGAGATCGAAGGCTAGACGATGGGCGAGGTCGAGCCCGTCCATCAGGGCCGTCTCGCGGTCGGCGCCCGAGACCAACGCGCCTGCACCGGCGAAGGCCGCGACCAGGGCCCGCCCGATGCCCCCGCCGGCGCCGGTGATCAGCACGTGCCGCCCGTCGAGACCCAAGGGAAGTACCGAGCCGCTTGTCGCCATGTCTCACCCAGAGCCGCGATGCGTGCGGCAAAACCCGAGTAGATCGTCGTCCATGAAAAAAAGCAACATTCCAAGGCCTGAAATTTACACGAAAACCCCCTTGCGAGAAATAAAATTACAGCCGACAATCGTACCAAGCCTGCGTTCGGCCGGCGGATTGGAAAGGGGACGTCACCACATGAGCAACGGGATCAAAGCTTTGGTTTTGGCGGGCGCCAGCCTGCTGGCCCTCGCCGGCGTAGCGGATGCCGCGACCGTCCGTGTGACCATCGCCGAATATTCCAAGGGCACCAGCCCTTATTTCAACGACGCCGCCAAGGCCTTCGAGGCCGCCAATCCGGGCACCAAGATCGAGATCGAGATCGTGCCCTGGGACAACCTGCAGCAGAAGCTGACGACCGACATCTCGGCCGGCGCCAACGCGGACCTCTCGATCATCGGCACACGCTGGCTACTCGACTACGTCAGCCAAGGGATCGTGGCGCCGCTCGACAGCTACGTGACGCCCGACTTCAAGGCGCGTTTCATCGACACCTTCCTGAAACCATCGGTCATGAACGGCAAGGTCTATGGCCTGCCGATCGCCGCCTCGGCCCGCGCCATGTACTATAACAAGGATGTGTTCAAGAAGGCCGGCTACGACACGCCGCCTGGCACCTGGGCCGACTTCAAGACCGCCGCCGAGAAGATCAAGTCGACCGGCGGCGGCGTCTTCCCCTTCGGCCTGCAGGGCAAGGAGATCGAGACCGACGTTTATTTCTACTATGGCTTCTGGTCCTACGGCGGCGACATCATCAAGGATGGCAAGTCTGGCATCGACTCGCAGGCCGGCATCGACGCCGCCAAGCTCTACAAGGGCTTCATCGACGCGGGCCTGACGGAGCCCGGCGTCACCTCCTACAACCGCGAGGACGTGCAGAACCTGTTCAAGCAGGGCAAGGTCGCGACCGTCATCACGGCGCCTTTCCTGTCGGGCCAGATCAAGAAGGAGGCGCCGAACCTCAACTACGGCGTGGCGCCGATCCCGGCCGGCCCCTCAGGCGACCAGGGGACGTATGGCGTGACCGACTCGATCGTCATGTTCCAGAACTCGAAGGTGAAGGACGAGGCCTGGAAGTTCCTCGACTTCCTGTTCACCACGCAGCAGCGGGCCAAGTTCGACGAGGTCGAGGGCTTCCTGCCGGTGAATGTCGATGAATCCAGGATGCCGATGTTCGCCGACAATCCCGACCTCAAGGTATTCACCTCGCTGCTGCCCAAGGCGCGCTTCGCGCCGGTGATCCCGGGCTGGGAGGATATCGCCCAGACGACGTCCAACGCCGTGCAGAAGATCTATCTCGGCCAGGGCGAGATCGAGCCGACGCTCAAGGAAGCGGCGAGCAAGATCAACCAGACGCTGACCCAGAAGTGAGGGATTTCCTTCTCCCGCTCGCGTACGACCGTCAGGAGGATAATGAACCTACACGTTTTGCGAGAATTAAAGCGTGACGGATCGGTTTCTTCGCGTCATGGCCGGGCTTGTCCCGGCCATCCACGCCGACCGACCACAAGGATTTTGCAGCTTTTGCGCAGCGGCACGGCGTGGATGCCCGGCACAAGGCCGGGCATGACGCATTTCGGTTGCCCAAAGCCACAGTATCACAACCGCTTTATTTTCCCCGGACAGCCGTGCCGCTTGCGGGAGACGGAAAATCACGGCACCTCCGCGACCATCCAGGCCCGCGCCTCATGACCCGCAACCTGACGCCTTACCTCCTCATCCTGCCGAGTTTTTTGCTCGCGGCGCTGATCATCCTGTGGCCGTTGAAGGAGATCGTGGCGCTGGCGCTCCATGACGTGAACCGGTTCGGCATCCTCAAGGGCTTCACAGGGCTTGCCAATTTCCGCGAACTCTTCGGCGACCCGGATTTCTTTGCGGCGCTGTGGCGCACGCTGCTCTGGACGGCGGCCGTCGTGCTCGGCACGCTCGCCCTGTCGGTGCCGGTCGCGCTGATCCTCAACGAGGATTTCTATGGGCGCGGCTTCGCCCGCATCCTCGTCATGCTGCCCTGGGCGGTGTCGCTGACCATGACCGCCATCGTCTGGCGCTGGGCGCTGAACGGAGAGAGCGGCATGCTCAATTCGGCGCTGCGCGATCTCGGCCTGATGAACCGCAACATCCAATGGCTGGCCGATGCCTCGACCGCCTTTCCGATGCAGATCCTGATCGGCATCCTGGCCTCGGTCCCGTTTACTGTAACGATCTTCCTGGGCGGCCTGTCCTCGGTCCCGGAAGACCTTTACGACGCCGCCGCGGTCGAGGGCGCCGGCAGCTGGGACCAGTTCCGGCTGATCACGCTGCCGCTGCTCAAGCCCTTCATCAACATCGCCTTCGTGCTGAACACGATCTACGTCTTCAATTCCTTCCCGATCATCTGGGCCTTGACCGAAGGCGGCCCAGCCAATTCCACCGACATCCTGGTCACCTATCTCTACCGCCTCGGCTTCCGGCTCGGAAAACTCGGCGAGGCCTCAGCCGTCTCGCTGATCATGTTCGCCATCCTGATCGTCTTCACCGTCGTCTATGTCAGGCTGGCGATGCGCGAGGAGCGGGCATCGTGACGCGCAAGGGCCGGCGATCGATCCTGTTCTGGGTGCTGCTCTCGCCGCTGGTCGTGGCGATCCTGTTTCCCTATGCGGTGATGGTCATCACGGCGTTCAAGCCGGCGACCGAGGTGCTCGACCCGAACTGGTGGCCGCGCGACTGGCACTGGCAGAACTTCCCCGAGATGTGGGAGACCTCGGGCATCGCCCCGGCATTGTGGAACTCGCTTTACGTCTCCGCACTGACGACGGTGCTCACCATCGTGGTCTCGATCCCCGCGGCCTATGCGCTGAGCCGCTTCCATTTCGCCGGGCGCGACGCCTTCCGCCAGTTCCTGCTCGTCTCGCAGATGCTGTCGCCGATCGTGCTCGTCATCGGCCTGTTCAGGCTCGTCGCCGGCATCGGCTTCATCGACAACCTCAACGTCCTGACGGTGATCTACGTCGCCTTCAACATCGCCTTCTGCGTCTGGATGCTGCAGAGCTATTTCTCGACTATCCCGCGCGACCTCGAGGAGGCCGCCTGGATCGAAGGCGCGAGCCGCTGGCGGACGCTCGTCCTGGTGTTCCTGCCGCTGGCGACCCCGGCCATGGTAGTGACGGCGGTCTTCACCTTCATCAACGCCTGGAACGAATTCGTCATCGCGCTGACCATGCTGCGCAAGGAAGATAATTACACCCTGCCGATCCGCGTCTTCTCACTCGTCTCCGGGCGATACACCGTGGATTGGCAATATGTGATGGCGGCGGCCTTCCTGGCCTCCGTCCCGGTGGCGATCGTCTTCGCCTGGCTGCAGCGCTACCTGGTGCGCGGCCTGGCGCTCGGCGCCGTCAAATGACCCTTGAGGAGATCATGACCAGACAGCATTTCGGCACCTCGCACGTGCCGCTTTCCCCGGCCGTGCGGGCCGGCGACTTCATCTATATCTCGGGCCAAGTGCCGGTCGGCGTCGACGGCAAGGTCGTCGAGGGCGGCATCGAGGCGCAGACGCGGCAGGTAATGGAGAACGTCAAGGCCGCCCTGGCGCTCGCCGGCGCGGAGATCTCGGACGTGATCAAGACTTTGATAATCCTCACCAAGGCGAGCGATTTCGCCGCCTTCAACGCGGTCTACGGCGGCTACTTTCCGAAGAACCCGCCGGCCCGGACCACCATGGAGGCGGGGCTGATGATCGATATCGCCGTCGAGATTGAAGCGGTGGCCTACAAGCCGCTGTGACAGGTCTTCCAGAAGGGCAATCTTACCTCTCATCCGACGCGCTACGCGCGCCACCTTCTCCCGCAAGGGGAGAAGGGCGCCAACGTCGCAGGATAGGCTGCCCTTCTCCCCTTGCGGGAGAAGGTGCCCCGGACTTGATCCGGGGCGGATGAGGGGTAGCAAGCCGATCCGCCTCCTACCCTGACCACCGCTTCAACCAGAACCAACATCGCTTGCCATGCGCATCTTCACCGCCTCGCTCGCCACCGAGACCAACACCTTCTCGCCGGTGCCGACCGACCGGACGAGCTTCGAGGCGGCCTTCTATGCGGCGCCCGGCGCCCATCCCGAGACGCCGACGCTCTGCTCCTCGCCCATGGTGGTGCTGCGGCAGCGCGCCCGGCAGGAGGGTTTTGTGCTGATCGAGGGCACCGCCGCCTGGGCGGAGCCGGGCGGGCTCCTGCAACGACAAGCCTACGAGGGGCTGCGGGACGAGATCCTGGACCAGCTCCGTGCCGCCCTGCCGGTCGACGGCGTGGTGCTAGGCCTGCACGGCGCCATGGTGGCGCAGGGCTACGACGATTGCGAGGGCGACCTCCTGTCGCGCGTCCGGGAGATGGTCGGCGAGGGGGTGCTGATCGCCGCCGAACTCGATCCCCATAGCCACCTCACGAGGCTGCGAACCGAAAGCGCCGACATCCTCGCGGCCTTCCTGGAATTTCCGCATACCGATTTCCTCGAGCGCGGCGAGCACGTTGTCGACCTGGCGCTGCGCGCGCTCAAGGGCGAGATCCGCCCGAAGATCTCGACCTGCGACTGCCGGATGATCGACATCTTTCCGACGAGTCGCGAGCCCAACCGGTCCTTCGTCGACCGGCTGAAGGCCATGCAGGGCCGCGACGGCGTGCTCTCGGTGTCGCTGATCCACGGTTTCATGGCGGGCGACGTGCCGGAGATGGGCACGCGGATCCTGGTCGTCACCGACGACGACAAGACAGGCGGCGACGCGCTGGCCCAGCGCCTGGCGCGCGAGGTTTTTGCCATGCGCGGCACCACCGCCATGCCGATGCTCTCGACATCGGCGGGGCTCGACCGCGCCGCGGCCTTCGCGGCCGAGCGGCCCGGCAGGCCGGTGGTGGTGGCCGACGTCTGGGACAATCCCGGTGGCGGGGTCGCCGGCGACGGCACGCTGATCCTGCGCGAGATCCTGGCCCGTCGCCTCGAACGGGTCGCGGTCGCCACCATCTGGGACCCGATCGCCGTAAAATTCTGCCTCGCGGCTGGCGATGGGGCGCGGATCGGGCTGCGCTTCGGCGGCAAGGCGGGACCGGACGGCGGCGCGCCGATCGATGCCGATGTCGAGGTCGTCAAGGCCGTGCCTGAAAGCTGGCAGAGCTTTGGCGCAAGCCGAGTGACGCTCGGCGCCGCGGCGCTGGTGCGGATCGCGCAGAGCTCGATCCACGTGATCCTCAACACCAACCGCACGCAGACCTTCGAGCCCGACATCTTCTCGAACCTCGGCCTCGATCCGCTCACGCAGGACATCCTGCTGATCAAATCGACCAACCATTTCTACGCCGGCTTCGCGCCGATCGCCGCCGAGGTGATCTACATCGACGCGGGGGCGCCCTATCCGTCGAACCCAAGGGTCACCGCCTATCGCAAGCTGACACGACCGATCTGGCCGCGGGTCGAAGACCCGTTCGGGCCGGATGCGTCGCCATAAATCACGCTGAGGCGCGCGGCACGAGCGGACATTCGACCTTGATCTGGCGCGGCCGGCCCAAATCTCGGTGGCTCGGATCGATCAGCCTGTCGGCGGCGAGCGCACCCATCTCCTGGTGCGGCAGCAGGACGGTCGTCAGCGGCGGATGCAGGTGCTGAGCGATCTCGCGGTCGTCGTAGCCGATGACCGCGATGTCATCCGGGATGCGCAGGCCGCGTTCCCGCAAAGCGTCGAAACAGCCCATCGCCATCAGGTCGCTGCCGCAGAAGATCGCCGTCGGCGGACGGCCGAGACCGAGCAGCGCCTTCGTCTGCTCGTATCCCGAGGACGGCTGCCAGTCGCCGTGCCGAACCAGCGCCGGGTCGGTCGGCACGACGCTGACCGGCGTGCTGCTGCTCGGCCTCATCTTCAACGTGCTGAACTTCGAGAACGGCCTCGGCTGGATCAGCCTCAGCGCCTATTGGTAGTCGGTGATCCGCGGCGCCTTCCTGTTCGTCGTCGTCGCGGTCGGCTCGCGCGACGCGCTCAACCTCAGCCCCAGTCCGCAAAGCTGAGCTGGCGCCGCGGCGGCACGGCCGGCCGCTCCGCCGAACGGCTCGGTTCCGTGCCCGGGGGCCGCCGCACCGGCTGAACGTCGCGCTTGCGCAAAGGCGAAGGCTTGCGCGCTCCGGCCTTGAGCCTCGCCAGCGCCTTGTCGCGCGCCTGGGCCTCGGGCGCGGCGGGATTGCCGTCGAGCCACTTGCCGCGCTTGATCACCTCGTTGACCCGGCCCTGGTTGACGCCGACCTTGAAGGCGATCTCCTGTTGGGTCATCGTCGTCGAGCCATGCAGGTCGCGGATGCGCTGCGCCAGGTCCGGCGTCATCTTCTGTCCCGTGATCCGGCGCGCCGGGGCCGCGACTCGGATCGCACGGTCGCGCTTGCGCAAGTCCGCGAGGATCGCCAGCGCGGTCGTCATCCCCTGGGCCTGCAGGGCCTCTTCGAAGTCCTTCAGCGTCGCCATAATGGCCTCCTCTTCCGAATCGCCGCGAAGGCATAATGGCGCTTGTTCCTGTTTTGTTCAAGACTGTCTTTGGAGACCCGCAACCAGACGTGCGTCAGAAGGCCTTGGTCAATAGTCGCGTATATGGTACTATGCCAGTCGATGGACGTGCTCGAATATCTCGATGTCCAAGACCGTAGCCCGTTTGGGGCTTGGTTCAATGAGCTCGATCCACAGTCTGCGGCCAGGGTCACGACGGCGATCACCCGCTTGGCTTTGGACAACACGTCGAATGTCAAAGGCGTCGGAGCGGGTGTTCTCGAACTCAAGATCGACGTCGGGCCGGGCTATCGGGTCTATTTCGGCCAAGACGGAAAGCATCTGGTCATCCTGCTTGCCGGCGGCTCGAAGCGACGACAACAGCGCGATATCGCCACCGCGCAGCAACGATGGCGAGACTACAAGCTGCGCCTGAAAGGAGCAGGTTGACATGGCACTGACGCGGGCCTTCAGGGATACCGTGCAAGCTCGCGCCGAACGCGACCCCGCTTTCCGAGCCGCGCTCCTGGCGGAGGGCATCGAAACGCTGCTGGCGGGCGACGTGGCGATCGGCAAGGCGATCCTGCGCAACTACATCAATGCGACGGTCGGCTTCGGGCCATTGGCTGAAGCGACCGGCACGCAACCCAAGAGTCTCATGCGCATGTTCGGCCCGGCTGGCAACCCGACGGCCAAGAACCTGATGGCTGTCATAGGCCATCTCCAGCGTCAGGCGGGGCTCGGTCTGCGCATCCAGCGCCTCGATCGCTGACCACAACGTTCCGAGCCGCCGCTCGTCACCGTGCCGACTTCTCGCCGCCTGCCACCACGATCACGCCGATGATCACCAGTCCGGTGACCAGCAGGCGCACGCCGGCGCTGACCCCGTAGGTGTTGAGCATCGTCAGCAGCATCACCAGGAATAGCGAGGCGCCCCAAAGGCCGGTCACATTGGCCTTGCCGCCGGTGACCGAGGTGCCGCCGATCACTACCACCGCGATCGAGGTCAGGAGATATTCGTTGCCGATGTCGAGCGACGAGCCGCGGAAATAGCCTGCAAGCAGCGCGCCCGCGAGGCCGCCGAGCGCGCCGGAGAGCGCATAGGTCATCAGGCGTATCCGTTCCACCGGGATGCCGGCGAGCCGCGCCGCCCGGGCATTCTGGCCGATGGCCGCGACCGAGCGGCCGAACACCGTGCGGTGCAGCACGATGCCGGTCACGAGGCTGAACAGGGCGACCGCCAGCGCGATCAGCGAGACACCCGCGACCGCGGCGCTCGTCGCCTCCGCGAAGCCCGGCGGCGGCTTGATCTGCAGTCCGCGCCCGTAGGAAATGCCCACCGACTGGATAACGAAGCTCGCCGAGAGCGTGGCGATGATCGGCGGGATGCGCAGCAGACGGATCAAGAGGTAGTTGGCGAGGCCGATCGCAATCCCCGAGCCGACCGCGCCGGCGAGCCCATAGGCCACCAGCGCGTCGTTGCCGTCCATCAGCTTCATGGCCACCGCGCTGGCGAGGCCGATATTGGCCGGCAGCGACAGGTCGACATTGCCGGGCCCGAGCGTGATGACGAACATCTGCGCCGTGCCGACCAGCGCCGAGAAGGCCGCGAGCGCGACCGTGGCCGAGACCATGCCGCCGGCCCCGACCCCGCCCGTATAGACGATGGCGGCGATCCAAACCGCGATGGCCCCAAGGAAGGACCATAGCCACGGCTGCGCCAGGAGTATTCTGCCAAACCGGCTCATCGTGACACGCCGGTGCGGTTGATGAGGACACGCGCCGCCAGAACTACGATGAGGATGACGCCCTGCGCCGCCACCTGCCAGTCGGGCGAGATATGCATGAAGTTGAGCAGCGAGCCGGCGAGCGTCAGCGTCAGCGCGCCGATCACGGCGCCGATCGGCGAGATCCGGCCGCCGACGAATTCGCCGCCGCCGAGGATCGTGCCGGCGATGGAGAGCAGCGTGTAGCCATTGCCGAGATTGGCGTCGGCCGAGGTCGTGAGCCCGATCAGCGCCAGGCCGCTCAACACGCCGCAGACCCCGGCCAACCCGAACATCGCCATCTTGGCCTTGAGCAGCGACCATCCGGCGCGCTCGACCGCCACCGGATTGCCCCCGGCACCGCGCAGCACTGCCCCATAGGAAGTGCGCATCAGGCCGACATGGCCGACGAGGCCGATGGCGAGGGCGGCGAGGATGGGAAACGGCACGATCGGCGTCTTGAGGCTCATCAGGGCGTGCAGCCACGCCGGCGCATGGCCACCGGGCCTCGGCAGGAGAAGGATGGCGAGGCCCTGCCAGACGAAAAACATGCCGAGCGTCACGACGATCGACGGCAGGCGGCGCAGGTGGATCAGCGCGCCGAGCACCGCATAAGCCAGGATGCAACCGAGGAGGATCAGCACGCCAAGCCAGGGCGTGTCGTTGAGGATCGTGGCCGTGACGCAGCCGACGAAGCCGACGAACGTGCCGATCGACAGGTCGAGGTCGTTGACCGCCATCACGCACATCTGGCCCACCGTGGCGAGCGCCACCGGCACGGCGAGGTTGAGCATCAGGGTGAAGCCGAAATAGCTGATCGCCCGCGGATTGATCGCCCAGATCGCCACCACGATGAGGGCCAGCGAGAGCCCCGGCAGCGCCTTGCGCAAGCCGCGCCTTAAGGCGGCCGAGGCGGCGCTCGCCTGCGTCACCGGGGCCGGAACGGCGGCGGCGATCGTCATTCAGGCGACATCGGCGGCCGACGTTTCGTCGGCAAAGGAGGCGGCGATGATGGCGTCCTCGCTCAGCGCGTCGCGGTCGATCTCGGCCACGATGGCGCCGTCACGGAACACGTAAGTCCGGTCGCAATGGCTGAGCTCGTCCATCTCGGTCGTGTACCAGAGGAAGGTGCGCCGGGCCTTGGCCTCCTCGCGGATCAGGTCGTAGACATCGAGCTTGGTGCCGATGTCGACGCCGCGCATCGGGTCGTCCATCAAGACGATGCGGGCGTCCGAGCCGAGCGCGCGGGCGAAGAGCGCCTTCTGCTGGTTGCCGCCGGAGAGCGACAGGATGGGGTTGCGCATGTCGGGCGTGCGGATGCCGATCCGCGTCTTCCAGCGGGCCGCGAGCTCGTCCTCGGCGGCGGCGGAGAGCAGCGGGCCGCGCCGGAATTTCGCCAGCGAGCGTGCCCCAATATTCTCGGCGATCGACCAGAGCGGGAAGATGCCGTCGCTCTGCCGATCGCCGGCGACGAGCGCCACCGGGGCATTGACCTCGCCTTGCGCGTTGCGGCGACCCGCGAGGTCGAAGACGCCGATGATGAGATCCGTCTGGCCGTGACCCGCAAGGCCGGCGAGGCCGATCACCTCGCCCTCGCGCGCCACGAGCTCGCGGCCGTCGCGCTGGCGCGCCGGCCTGAAGCGCACGAGCAGCGGCGCATCGGACTTGGGCGCGGCGGTCGCCGCCGGAACCGCGTCATGCGCCTCCGCGCCCCCCATGGCGACGATGAGCTTGTCACGGTCGAAGCTCGCGGTCGGGCCTTGCGTCACGATGCGCCCGTCGCGCATCACCAAGACCCGGTCGGCGGTGCCCAGGATCTCGCCCAAGAGATGGGAGATGAGGATGCAGCTCACGCCGGCCGCGACCGCCCGGCGCAGATAGGCGAACAATTGCTCCGCCGTATGGGCATCGAGCGAGGAGGTCGGCTCGTCGAGGATGACGAGACGCAAGGGGTCGGTCGTGACCGTGAAGGCGCGGGCGATCTCGATCATCTGGCGCTTGCCGATCGGCAGATCGCCGACGATCGCGTCCGTCGCGATGCCGTGGCGGGGGAAGATCTCGTCGAGCTTCGCGCCGATTAGGCGGGCGGCCCTGCGGCGCCAGCCGATGCCAGTCAGCGAGGCGTGCAGGACGCGGGCATTCTCGGCCACGGTGAGATTGGGGCAGAGCGACAGCTCCTGGAACACGCAGCGTATGCCGAGCCGGTGCGCCAGCCTCACGCCGTAGGCCGCCTGCGCCACGCCGCCGACCGCGATCGTCGCCGTGTCGGGCGCCAACGTGCCGGCCAGCACATGCATTAGGGTGGATTTGCCGGCACCGTTGTGGCCGATCAGGCCGACGCATTCGCCGGCCGACATCGCGAGATCGACGCCGCCGAGCGCCTTGACGGCGCCGAAGCTCTTGGCGGCGCCGCCGATGGCGATGACGGAAGGCGACGAGGACATCAGCCCGTTACCCCCTCATCCGCCCTGCCTTCGGCCGGTCACCTTCTCCCGCGAGGGGAGAAGGGAGATCCGGCGACATCAGCCACCTTCTCCCCTCGCGGGAGAAGGTGGCGCCGCAAAGCGGCGTCGGATGAGGGGTCATTTTTTCATGTTGGCGTCGATCGCCTTCTTGGCGTCGGCGAGCGTATATTCGGTGCTGGCGACGCCGCCGACCGGGATCTTGGGCAGGGCGGCTTCAAAATCGTCCTGGGTGAAGGCCAGATAGGGCACGAGCAGGTCGTGCGGAATGTCCTTGCGGCCGTCGAGCACCTGCTGGGCGACCCAGAAGGCCAGCGTCGAGACACCTGGCGCGATCGAAGCCGACCAGGTCTTGTAGCCGTTGGCCGCCTTCTGCTGCTTCCACCATTCGAGTTCGTCCTGGCGGTTGCCCATGATAATGACGGGCGTCGGGCGGCCGGCGGTCTTGAAAGCCTGGGCAGCGCCATAGCCGTCGCCGCCCTGGTCGACGATCGCGGCGATCGGCGGCAGCGACGGCAGCACGGTGGCGACCGCCTTCTGGGCCGTCGTCTGGTCCCAGTCGCCCTCGACCGAATTGACGATCTTGAAGTCCGGATGTTTCTTCACGCCGTCGAGGATGCCGGCGTGGATGGCATCGTCGATCGAGGTGCCGGCGACGCCGCGGATCTCGAGCAGGTTGCCGCCCTTGGGCAATTGCCCGGCCAGGAACTCGACCTGCTTCTCGCCCATATCCTTGTAGTCGACCACCACCCGATAGGCGCACGGCTCCGTCACGATGCCATCGAAGGAGACGACCACGATACCGGCGTCGCAGGCCTGCTTGACGGCGCCGTTTAGCGCATCGGGCGAAGCGGCGTTGATGACGATGGCGTTGTAGCCCTGCAGGATCAGGTTCTGGATCTGCGCCGCCTGGGTCGGCACTTCCTTGTCGGCGGTGGTGAAGACATCGGCGGCGCCCACGACATGGTCGGCCACGGCCTTGTCGGCGATGGCGGCATAGCTTTTCAGCATCGCCTGGCGCCATGAGTTGCCGGCGTAATTGTTGGAGAACGCGATCTTCGCGTCCTTAGTCTCGGCCGAGGCCGACGTGACGGTGAGAACGGCGGCTGTCGCCAGCAGCGCATGGGTGACATAACGCATGAGAATTCCTCCCGGACCGGTCTTGGCTCTGATCCTGCGAGGTCGTCTCGCACCGGCTGGTCCGACAAATCTCTTAAGGGTTGCGGCAAAGCGATGCAACGACCGCCGATGTCCGCTCCGCGACAACCTCTTGCGCCTTCGGCAAAGTCGCCGCGTCAGGCCGTCTGCGCCCTGTCCATGCCCGCATAGACCGCGTCATATTTGGCGGCCATGATGAAGTCGTTCTCGTGCAGCCCGTTGATCTTGTGGGTGAAAAGCGAGACCGTGGCATAGCCCCAGCCGAAGGTGATGTCGGGATGGTGGCCCTCCGCCTCGGCGATATCGGCGGCTTTCGACACGAAGGCGAACGCCGCGGCGAAATCCTTGAAGCCGTAGCGCCGCTCGAGCCGCTTGGCGACGTCCGGCAGGCTCCACTCGGGGACATCGACCTGGCGCTTGTCCGCTTCCTCCGGGGTCAGCGGCTCTACGCCGCCCTGGCAGGGTGTGCAGGTCTTGGACGCAATCGAGACCATGGCAAAATTCCTCCGGTCGAGATCGACGGAGAACGGTTCGCCGGCCGGGATCGTTGCATCGCTTCAGCGATGGAGCCAGCCCGCGAGCCGCCGAGCCACCTCCGCGATCGAAGCGGGATCGCGCGCGAAACATAGCCGCATGAAGCCCTCGCCGGCCTCGCCAAAAGCGGAGCCCGGCGCGACACCGACGCCGATCTCGTCCACCAGACTGAAGGCGAGGGCGCGGCTGTCGGCGAAGCCGTCGGCCTGGGCGAACAGATAGAAGGCGCCCCCAGGCCTGGCGAAATGCAGCCGGCCGGAGCCGGAGAGCGCCTCGCAGAGGATGTCGCGGCTGCGGCGCGAGCGGACGACCATCGCCTGCACCAGTTCCTCGCCCTCGTCGAGGGCGAGCGCGGCACCGCGCTGGAGCGGCACCGGGACGCCGGAGGTCGAATATTGCACGAGGTTCTCGATCACGCCGCCGAGTTCGGGCGGCGCTTCGAGCCAGCCGACACGCCATCCGGTCATGGCCCAGTTCTTCGACAGGGTCTGGACGAAGAGGACGCGGTCGTCAGGAGCCATGACGTCGTGGAACGAGGGCGCGCGCGCTCCCTCGTAGACCAGCCGACCGTAGATCTCGTCGGCGACGATCCACAGGCCATGCCGGCGCGACAGGCCGAGGAGGGCCTCGATATCCGCGCGCGAGGCGACCCAGCCGGTCGGGTTCGACGGCGAATTGACCACGATCGCCCGCGTCCGGCCGGTGACGGCGCCGGCGAGCCGCTCGAGGTCGAGCGACCACCGGCCGTCGGCCCCCCGGCCGGAGAACTGCATCGGCACCTCCGCCACGGCCCCTCCGGCCGCCATGATGGCACCGCGGAAGTTCGGCCAGCCCGGCGTCGGCACCAGCACCTCGTCGCCCGACCCCGCCACCATGCGGATGGCGATC
Source organism: Lichenihabitans sp. (assembly GCA_965277115.1). GTDB lineage: Bacteria > Pseudomonadota > Alphaproteobacteria > Rhizobiales > Beijerinckiaceae > Lichenihabitans. Next base: position 132,863 of record CBDIBY010000012.1, read on the forward strand.
TGGAGCGCATGCATGCCACCGATCGTGACATGGAAGCGCTCGGGCGAGAAAGGCGTGGGGTCGCCGGCAAAGGGCTTGCCGTAGCAGCGCGTCATATAGGCCGCGATGGCGGCCCTGAGCTCCGGGATGCCGCGCTGGTAGGTGTAGAAGGTCTCGCCCGCTGTGAAGGAGCGCGCCGCGGCGTCGGCGATGAAGCCCGGCGTCGGCAAGTCTCCCTCGCCGACCCAGAGCGGGATCAGCCCCTGGCGGTTGCGGCCGTAGTTGAAGATCTCGACAATGCCGCTGTCGGGCGGCCCGAGCGCCTCGGGCCGCAGCCCGTCGAGGAAGCTTCGCCCACGCGGCGTGGCATCGGGCGGTGCCGGCTGGGCCTCGGCATGAGAGGCGGACATGAGCGGTCGTGCCGAACGATCAGGTGCGCTCGCGGCCCAGCAGGTCGCGGATCTCGGTCAGCAGAATTTCCTGGCGCGAGGGGGCCGCCTCCGCTGCGGCAGGTTCGGCAGCCATGCGGTCGCGCACCACCTTGATCAGCTTGAAGATGACGAAAAGCGCCAGGGCGACGATGGCGAAGTTGACCACATAGGTGAGGAAGCTCCCCCAGGCCAGCACCGCGCCCTGCTTCTGCGCATCGGCCAGGTTGGTGGCCGTGACATTGTGGCTCAACGGCAGGAAATAGTTGGAAAAGTCCGCGTTCCCGACCATGCCGATGATTGGCATGACGATGTCCTTGACCAGACTGTCGACGATCTTGCCGAAGGCCGCACCGATGATGACGGCGAAGGCGAGATCGATGACGTTACCCTTGAGGGCGAAGTCGCGGAACTGCTTCAACTGGGTGCCGAGCGAAAACCGATCGTCTGCCATGGAACCTCCGTCATGACGTTGGGGCCTACCATAACTTGTGATCGGCGGCGCGTCAGTCCCCAAAAATGGAAAACCCCGGGCTCGATCGAACGAGCCCGGGGTGCTTCTGGTTTGAAAGCCCGCGTCAGAAAGCGCGGCGGATGGACAGGCGGGCGCGGATATCGTTCGAGTCGGGCGGCAAGGCCACCTTCGACCCATCCCCCAGCTGGACGGCCTTCGACAGATCGGCGCCGCCCGCAAGCTTGAGGTTGGTATAGAGAACCTCGCCGCCGATGATCAGGTCCTTGACCGGCGTCCAGATCAGATTGCCGCCGACCTGATAGACCGTGGCATTGTCGGCGCCCGCGGTCAGCAGGTTCGCAGCATAGGGGTTATGATAGCGGACATAATCCCCGTAGATCGAGCTGTTCCATTCCGGTGCCCAGTAGTGCTGGAAGGCCGCATAGCCACCGAACGCATGCTGAAGACCGATCCTGCCGCCGGGCAGGATGAAGGCGTCGTTGTTGGGGATGCCGACCTGCGTGCCGTGGTCATAGACGTTGGTCGGTCCGTTGTCGTAGTTGACGGAGTTGATGTAGTCGGTGGCGCCGCTCTCGTAGGTGCCCTGGATGACGAAATTGTCGCCCTTGGCGAGTTGCGGAACGAGCAGCTTGACGCCTGCGATCGCCGCGAAGCCGGCCTCGTCCTTGGGAGCGACGGCCACGCCGTTCGGCAGTTGCACCTGAAGGGACGAGACATCGTGGTAGGCCCCGGCGAGCTGGGCTGAGCCCCACGCCTCATCGACGCGCAGGCTCGCGACGACATCGGGGATCTTCTGGCCCGCGTAAGCCTGATAGCCGGCCTTGGTGGCGGTGGGGTTGAGGTTGGACTGCAGGAAGCCGTTGTCGCCGACCTCGCGCTCGCTCGCGTCCTCCACCGAGATGGTCGCCGAGAAGCTCTTTCCGAACGTCGCCGTATAGGCGAACAACTGGGTCGGCTGGTTGGAGTTGGCCAGCGAGTTGGTCAGCAGTTCGTGGCTCTGTGCATCGAAATCGAAGAAGGACTGCGCCCGGCCGGCCGTGATGCCGCCGAACTGGATGAAGGCCTTGTCGAGGTTGGCCTGCGGGCTGGGGTTACCCTGGAAGATGCTGGTCTTCTCGGAGAAGGTGGCGCCCGCCGGGGTGAAGCTGCCGCCGCCGGTCGGGCCGGCCTGCGTCGACTGCGTGGTCATGCGGTAGGCGATGTAGGTGCGGATTGTGCCGTAGGCGGTCGCCGTCCTGGCGTCGGCATTGAGATAGGCCCGCGCTCGGAAGACGCCGATGTCGCGTTTGTAGACCGTGCCGGCGAGGTTGCGCGCATACGAGAACTGGTTGTCGGTCGGGGCGTTCGGGCGGATCGTATATTCCGCCCGCACCGCGCCGTTGACGCGCAGGCAGGTGTCCGTCCCCGGGATATAGAAGAAGCCTGCGCCGTAGGCGTCGCAGACGCGCACATATTCCACGGGAGCCGACTTGTAGGCCGGCAGATCCGCCGCTGCGGCGCCGCCGACTGCCGCCAGCAGCGCGGCGCCGGCAAGGAGTGAATGTTTCAAGATCGTCATATCGCTACCCAGCCCCACATTATACAAGGTTAGACGACTTCAACACGTCGATGATTACAGATTTATGACAATGTTTTTTGTTGAGTGTCATAATCCGTACTGTGTTTATTGTTGTAGTTTTTCGGCAACAACGGCGGTTTTTGGAGAATTCTGGGCCGTCTCGCTTGACGAATAGCCTTGGCGGCAGCCTGCGTCATGATCAAGCCGCGATGACGTCACAATCCTTCACGGCCCACGCAAGCGGCATTTAGGCCACACTGTCCGTAGCGCACGGCGCGCCCGGCGCCCGGCGGGCTGCCCGGCGACGGTCCGGCATCGTCGCTCCGTCGCCTCGGCCGTGGAGCCAAATGAGAGAGGCGCCCGACCACCGACCACCGATGATCGGGACGTTATGCCTATGCTTCCGTCCGGATGCTGGCGCCGGCCTGACCTTCAGCAGGTTTCCGGCGAATAGCGGCACTTTATCTCGTGGTTGATCTGGAGCTCGCGCGCGCCGGCGCTACCGGCCGGATAGCCGCCGTAACTTCCGTTGGGACCGTGAACGTAATTGCCGTAGCCGTAGCGATTGACGTGATAGCGCGGAGTGCGATGCACCACGCGATACCTGTCGTGGTGAAGATGCGCGGGGGCCGCCGAAGCCGCGACCATGGGCACGGAGGCGCAGGCCGCGATTATGGCGATGGCCGCACTCTTGAGCAGGATTTTAGTGGCCATCGGGTATGCACCTCGATCGGATCTGAGCCCCTGTCGGTTGAACGTGCAAGGATCGGCGGAGTTTCCGCGTCCTTCGCGGCGGACGGCGACGGTCGCGACGCGGCGCCTGGAACAAACGCGGTCGCCGGCCCTTCTTGGGAGGGGCACCGGGAGAGGTGACCGCATGGATGAAACGCAGCCCAAGCCGACGATGTCCTACTGGCACGTCTATGTCGACGCCGACGGCACGAGCCGGCAGAAGCGCTGCGACCTCGCGGCGTTCATGCTCCAGGGCATCGGTCCCGGCATCGCGCCCCAATGGAACGACAAGATGGAGCCCGCTCAGGCCGCCGTCACTTTCACGGTTCTGCCGGTCGGCTGGATCGGGGAGTGGCACGAGAACCCGAAGCCCCAGTGGATCGCGATCCTCGGCGGGCGCTGGTTCGTCGAGACGATGGACGGCACGCGCGTCGAGATGGGTCCCGGCGAGCTCATGATGGGCGAGGATCAGAACACGCGAGACCGCAAGGGGCATCGCTCCGGCACGGTCGGCGACGTGCCCTGCACGATGATCGTCACCGGGCTCGACATCCCGCCTACGGTGGACCGGCCGGGGCGTTTCGGATAGCAGCTCCTCGGCGCCATCGATCCAAACGCCCAAGCGATTTTTGCATCATGCTGTCGGCAGCCGGCATAGTGCTTCGTCTTCAAAGGGGCGACGGGAGCCGATCCGCATGCATTACGCCATCTTGTGCTACAATGACGAGGACGTCATCTGGTCCTGGACCAAGGAGCAGGACGACGCCGTGATGGCGCGCCTCGGCGTGGTCCATGACCGGTTGACCGAGGCCGGCAAGCTCGGGCCGGCGTTGCGCCTGTTGCCGACGACCGCCGCCACGACGCTGCGCAAGAGCGACCCACCACTCGTCATCGACGGCCCCTTCGCCGAGACCAAGGAACAGCTTCTCGGATTCTACGTCGTCGACGTCGCCGATCTCGATGCGGCGCTCGCTGTGGCGCGCGAACTCGCCGAGGCCAATCCCGGCGGCGCCTACGAGATCCGCCCCATCGCGCTCTATATCCCCGACAAACGGGACGGCGCGGCGAGGTGACCGACCTCGCCTGCATCGAGACGACGCTCGTCGCCGCCCGTCCGCAGGCGCTGAGCGCCCTCCTGCGCTATTTCCGGGACCTCGACACCGCCGAGGAAGCCTTCCAGGAGGCGTGCCTGCGCGCACTGCAGAATTGGCCGCGCAACGGGCCGCCGCGCGATCCTACGGCCTGGCTGATCCTCGTCGGCCGCAACGCCGGGCTCGACGGGGTGCGCCGCAGCTCTCGCCTCACGGCGCTGCCGGACGAGGCCGCGCTATCGGACCTCGACGATGCCGAGGCCGAGCTCGCCGAGCGGCTCGACGGCGCCCATTACCGCGACGACGTGCTGCGCCTCCTGTTCATCTGCTGCCATCCGGACCTGCCGGCGACGCAGCAGATCGCGCTTGCGCTGCGCATCGTCTCGGGCCTGTCGCTCGGCGAGATCGCCCGCGCCTTCCTCGTCGGCGAGAGCGCCATGGAGCAGCGCATCACCCGGGCCAAGGCGCGCATCGCCAAGGCCGACGTTCCCTTCGATCCGCCCGGTCCCGTCGAGCGCGCCGAGCGCCTCGCCGCCGTCTCGGCGATGATCTATCTGGTCTTCAACTCGGGCTATTCGGCCGGCACCGGATCGGAGCGCGCGCATTTCTGCGGCGAAGCGATCCGGCTTGCCCGGCTGCTGCTGCGCCTGTTCCAGACCGAGCCCGAGATGATGGGGCTCACGGCGCTGATGCTGCTCCAGCACGCACGTAGCGCCGCGCGCTTCGACGCGGCGGGCGACATCGTGCTGCTCGACGACCAGGACCGCGCGCTCTGGGACGGCAAGGCGATCGCCGAGGGCCTGGCGCTGATCGACAAGGCGATGCGCCACCGCCGGCCGGGCCCCTACCAGATCCAGGCCGCCATCGCCGCCTTGCACGCGAGAGCGTCCCGACCGCAAGACACCGACTGGGCCGGGATCGAAGCGCTCTACGCGACGCTCGAACGGTTCGAGCCGTCGCCGGTCGTCACCCTCAACCGGGCGGTCGCGATCGGCAAGCTCCAAGGTTCCGCTGCGGCGTTGGCGATGATCGAACCGCTTGGACAGCGCCTGTCGGGCTATTTCTATTTTTTTGGCGTGAAGGGCGCCCTGCTGAAACAGCTCGGCCGGATCGAGGAGGCCCATATCGCTTTCGATCGGGCCATCGCGCTCGCCGGCACGCCGGCCGAGGCCGCCCATATCCGCCGCCACCTCGACCGTCTCGCAGGCGAGACCACGCCGGCCGACCCCACAAAATAATTTTCGGGCCGTCTGTCGGGATCCCGTCCTGCTCACCGTCCTCGGGGCAGACGAACCGGAGACGAACGATGACCGATACACAGTCCAAGCCCACTCCCGCCGTCAAGGGCGGCGTCGTCGCCTATCTGCAGGTCGACGGCGCCATGAAGGCGGCCGAATTCTACGCGCGCGCCTTCGGCGCCGAAGTGGCCATGGCCATGCCGGTCGACGAGAAGGGCCGCACCATGCACGTCCATCTCTACATCAACGGCAGCTCGGTGATGCTCGGCGACGCCTATCCCGAGCACGGATTTCCGCTGCAGCCGCCGCAGGCGTTCAATCTGATGCTGCCCGTCGAGGATATCGACGCCTGGTTCAAGCGCGCCACCGAGGCCGGCGCCAAGGTCGTCATGCCGGTCCAGGACATGTTCTGGGGCGACCGCTACGCCCAGTTGCGCGACCCGTTCGGCGTCGTCTGGGCGATCAACGCACCGATCAAGACGCCCGCAGCCTGAACCAGGGCAGCGGGAGGGAAGATGTCATGACAAAGATCACGCCGTGCCTATGGTTCGACGGCAACGCCGAAGACGCCGTCGACTTCTACCTCTCGATCTTTCCCGAGGGGAGGATCATCGACACCATGGCCGGCCCCAACGGCAAGCCGCTGACCTTGACGTTCCATCTTCTCGGGCAGGACTTCATCGCGTTGAACGGTGGCCCGCACTACAGCTTCACGCCGGCGGTCTCGTTCTTCGTCGGCTGCGACACCCAGGCCGAGGTCGACACCCTGTGGGCGAAGCTCGTCGAGGGCGGTTCGGCACAGCGCGGCGGCTGGCTGACGGACAAGTTCGGCCTGTCCTGGCAGATCGTACCGCGCAATCTCGGCAAGCTGCTGCAGAACGACGATGCCGGCAAGGCGTCGCGGACCATGCGGGCCATGGTCAAGATGAAGAAGCTCGACATCGCGGACCTGGAGCGGGCCTCCGATGGAGACTGAGCCCGCCCTGCCCCGCCTCCGGTCGCCGTCGCGAGCCTTGATCTGGACCGGATGGACCCTGACGGCCGTCTTCGTGCTGTTCATGGCTTTCGACATCGCGATCAAGCTGATCCGGCTGCCGATCGTCGAGCAGACGCTGGCGGGTCTCGGCTATCCTCCAGGCCTCGGCTTCGCGATCGGCGTGATGGAAGCCATCCTGCTGATCCTCTACCTCGTGCCGCGGACATCGCTCCTCGGCGCGGTGCTGTGCACCGGGCTCTTCGGCGGCACCGTCGCGAGCCATGTCAGGGCGGACTCGCCCTGGCTCAGCCACGTGCTCTTCGGCGTCTACCTCGCCCTTTTCGCCTGGGGCGGCCTATGGTTGCGCGACGCGCGGCTGCGCGCCCTGTTCCCCATCCGGCGATAGAGCATGGTGCCGAAAAGTCGGCACGGGTTTTCGGTCGACACCATGCTCCAAGTTACGGGATTCGATCACGTTCGAAAGGAAACACCCATGGCCACCCCGACCGAAGCCGCTGCGGGCGGCGACCGCGAGCTTGTCCTTACCCGCCTCATCCCGGCGGCTCGCGAAAAGCTGTACCGGGCCTGGACGGAGCCGGAGCTGCTCAAGCAATGGTTCGCGCCGCTGCCCTGGACCACGCCATCGGCCGAGCTCGACGTTCGGCCGGGCGGCGCGACCCTGATCGTCATGCGCGGTCCCGATGGGAAAGACTTCCCCAATCGCGGCGTCTATCTCGAAGTCGTGCCGAACCAACGGCTCGTCTTCACCGACGCCTACACCAAGGCCTGGGAGCCGTCCGAGAAGCCGTTCATGACTGTCATCGTGACATTCGAGGACGAAGGCGATGGGACCCGCTACACGGCCCGCGTCCGCCATTGGACGTCGGCCGACCGGCAGGCCCACGAGGACATGGGCTTCCATCAAGGCTGGGGTCAATGCACCGACCAGCTCGCCGCCTTGGCGGCGACGCTCTGACCGCCAATCAGCGCGGCACGACATAGCCCCCTCCGCTCGCTTCCGCTTGCGCGGCAATAAGCGGCAGGAAAATACAAATTTTATACGGCCTATTTTTTAATTATCGTTTTTTGCCGGGGGAATCCCTATAGTCTTTGCCGCGACGCCGGTTATAGGGTCTGCCAGGGTGAAGAACCGATGAATCAGCTGATCACCGCGAGCCGTCTCCATGACGGCATGGTCGTGTTCCTGGGACAGGACGGCGGCTGGGTGGAGCGGCTGGATCAGGCCGCCCTGCTCGACGGCAAGGAGGCGGTGGCGGCCGGCCTCGCGCAAGGCACCGAGGCCGAGGCGATGAACCTCGTCGTCGACGTCTACGCCATCGACGTCTCTACCAAGAGCGGCGGCGTGGTACCGACGAAGCTCCGGGAAGCGATCCGGGCGCGCGGCCCGACCATCCATCCGGAGATGGCGAAACCAGGCTCGCAGCCGCCCGTCGCGGAAGAGGACGACCATGTATCGGTATGACGAATTCGACGCCCGCTTCGTGGCGGAGCGCGTCGCGCAGTTCCGCGACCAGGTCTCCCGCCGCCTCTCGGGCGAATTGACCGAAGACCAGTTCAAGCTGCACCGGCTGATGAACGGCGTCTACCTGCAGCTGCACGCCTATATGCTGCGCATCGCCGTGCCTTACGGCTCGCTGCGCTCGCAGCAATTGCGCATGCTGGCCCATATCGCGCGCCGCTACGACCGCGGCTACGGCCACTTCACCACGCGGCAGAACATCCAGTTCAACTGGCCGGCGCTGAAGGACTGCCCGGATATCCTGGCCGACCTCGCCACCGTCGAGATGCACGCCATCCAGACCTCCGGCAATTGCATCCGCAACGTCACTGCAGACCATTTCGCCGGCGCCGCCGCCGACGAGGTCGCCGACCCGCGCCCCTATGCGGAGATCCTGCGGCAATGGTCCTCGCTCCATCCCGAATATTCGTTCCTGCCGCGCAAGTTCAAGATCGCGGTGACGGGCGCGCCGCGCGACCGCGCCGTCATCCAGGCGCATGACATCGGCCTGCAGGTGGTCCGCGACGACGCGGGCGGGCTCGGCTTCAGGGTCTATGTCGGGGGTGGGCTCGGCCGCACGCCGATGATCGGCTTCAAGATCCGCGACTTCCTGCCCGAGGCGGACCTTCTCGCCTATGTGGATGCGATCGTGCGCGTCTATAACCTCGAAGGCCGCCGCGACAACAAGTTCAAGGCGCGCATAAAGATCCTGGTGCACGAGAAGGGCGCCGAGGCGATGCGTGCCGCGGTCGAGGCCGAGTTCGCCAAGGGGCCGAAGGGCTTGACCCTGCCGGCCGAGGATGTCGAACGAATCCGCGCCTATTTCACCCCGCCTGAGCTTCTCGCCGGGCCGGCCGTCTCGGCCGCCGTCGAGGCGCGCCGCAACGACGATCCGCGCTTCGCGGCCTTCGTCGACACCAATGTCGTGGCGCATCGTGTGCCGGGCCACGGCATCGTGACGATTTCGCTGAAGCCCATCGGCGGCGTGCCGGGCGACGCCTCGGCCGAGCAGATGGACCTCGTGGCCGATCTGGCCGACCGCTTCTCGCATGGGGAATTGCGCGTCTCACACGAGCAGAACCTGGTGCTAACCGACGTCCGGCTCGACGACCTGCCGGCGCTCTACGACGCGCTCGAGGCGGCGAAACTGGCCACGCCCAATGCCGGGCTCGTCACCGACATCATCGCCTGCCCCGGCCTCGACTATTGCGCCTTGGCGACGGCACGTTCGATTCCGGTGGCGCAGCGCATCTCGGAACGCTTCGGCGAAGGCCCGCGCGCCGACGAGATCGGGCCGCTGAAGATCAAGATCTCCGGCTGCATCAACGCCTGCGGCCACCATCACGTCGGCCATATCGGCATCCTCGGCCTCGATCGGAAGGGCGAAGAGACCTACCAGATCACGCTCGGCGGCTCGGGCGACGAGCATGCCTCGCTCGGCGACCTGACCGGGCCGGGGTTTTCCACCGACGACGTGGTCGATGCGGTCGAGACCGTGGTCGACACCTATCTGGGCCTGCGCCAGGGCAAGGACGAGGACTTCCTCTCGGCCTACCGCCGGGTCGGCATGGCGCCGTTCAAGAAGGCGCTCTACGAGCGGAACGTCGGCGAAGGGATCTGAACCATGAGCGTTCATGATGTGACGCTGTTCGGCGACCAGGTCGCAGCCTCCCGGCTCGGCCAGCGCTTCGCCGCGATGGATGCACCAGCGTTCCTGCGCCTGGCGATCAAGGACCTCTACCCCGGCCGCATCGCGCTAGTTTCGAGTTTTGGCGCCGATTCGGCCGTGCTCTTGCACATGGTCTCCGAGATCGACAAGGCGACGCCGGTGATCTTCGTCGACACCGGCCACTTGTTCCCCGAGACGCTGGCCTATCGGGACGAATTGGTGGCCTTGCTCGGCTTGACCGACGTCAGATCCGTGCAACCCTCGATCGAGGACCTGGCCGAGCTCGACCCGGAAGCCTTTCTATGGTCGAGCGATCCCGATGCCTGCTGCGATATCCGCAAAGTCCGCCCGCTCGCCAAGGCGGTCGAAGGCTATGACGCCTGGATCACCGGCCGCAAGCGCTTCCAGAGCGCGACCCGCGCCACCCTGCCGCTGTTCGAGGCCGAAGGGGAGCGGGTGAAGATCAACCCGCTCGCCGGCTGGGACGCCTCCGAGCTCCTCGGCTATCTCGACCGGCACGACCTGCCGCGCCACCGGCTGGTGGCCAAGGGCTATCCGTCGATCGGCTGCATCCCCTGCACCTCGCCGGTCAGGCCCGGCGAGGACGCGCGGGCCGGCCGCTGGCGTGGTCGCGGCAAGGTTGAATGCGGCATCCATCTCGGCACGCTCGATGCCGGCTCGGACATCTGATACGGGTTCCGGTTGAGCGGTGTCGCTCACCCCTCACCGCCCCGGATCACGTTCGGGGCACCTTCTCCCGCAAGGGGAGACGGGCGCCAATGCCGCAGAACGAGGCTTTCCCTTCTCCCCTTGCGGGAAGGTGCCTTACCGCAGGCAAGGCGGATGAGGGGTAGAGAACGTCGCGCTTGTTGCTCGATCTCTTCGAAAGCGAATTGATGCGTCTCTACAAGAACGGTGCCTTCGTCGAGGATGGCTGGCGCGCGATCGCCGAGGATGCGGCACTCGGCCCCGAAGCCTCGATCCTGTCGCTGAAGCAATGGCAGGCGCTGGGCGAAGCGCGCGAGGGCATCAATGTGCCGCTCGGCGTCAGGCTCGAGGCCGGCGAGACGATCGACGCCATCCTGCCCGATCTCGACCGGCTGTCGCTGATCGAGCTCGTCTTTCCCAAATGGGCCGATGGCCGCTCCTTCTCGAAAGCCTCGATGCTGCGCGGCCAGTATGGATTCAAGGGCGAGATCCGCGCCGTCGGCGATGTGCTGTGGGACCAACTCCAGCTGATGCGGCGCTGCGGCTTCGATGCCTTCCTGATCGACAACGAGCCCACGTTGAAGGCGCTCGACGCGGGTAAAAAGCCATTCATGGACGAGTTCTACCAGCCGGGACTCGGCACCGAGGCGGCGGTAGACGAGAGGCGGCCGTGGCTGAGGCGGATGCCCTGAAGAACCGGCCGTCCGTCTGATTTCACCCGACGCGGTTAAGGACGCCCGCCCGCCTGCATCCGCCTGATCTCCACCTCGAGCTTGTCGAGCGTCTGCGCCCAGCCGACGGGTGCGCCCTTCACCATCGCGGCCGCCTTGACCGGATCCTCGAACGTATAGGTCTGCACGATGTCGAGACGCGTCTTGCCCACGTCATCGGTGAAGTTGACTTCCGTATAGGCGCGAAACAGCCGGCGTCCCTGATCATCGACGGCATAAAGATCGAGCACCAGACGCTCGTTGGGCGAGATTTCGGTGAACGTGCCGCGCGTCCAGACGTCGTGCCCGCCCGGCCCGCGCATGCAGACGTCGAACGCACCGCCGACACGCATCTCCACCCTGGCCTCCGGAACGCTGTAGGCCTCCGGGCTGAACCAATGCCGGACGTGCTCGGCCGAGCTCCAGGCTTGGAACACCAAGTCGCGCGGCGCGTCGAACACTCTCGTCAGTTTCACCGGCGCCGGCTGCTCATTCGGTTGCGTCATTGTCCTTGCCCTTCTTCATCGTTTCGAGATAGCGACCGAGCCGGTCGAAGCGCTGCTCCCATTCGGTCCGCCGCCCGTTGATCCAGTCCTCCGCCAGGCTCAGCGCCGCGGCCTCCATCCGGCAAGTCCTGACCCGGCCGGTCTTCTTCGACGTCACCAGACCCGCACCTTCCAGGACCGCGAGATGCTGCAGGACGGCCGGCAGCGACATGGCGAGCGGCTTCGCCAATTCGCCGACGGACGCCGGACCGCGCGACAGGCGCTCCACCATCGCCCGCCGGGTGGGGTCGGACAGCGCCTGGAACGTCAGGTCGAGCGAAACCAATTGGTTAAGCATGTGCTTTAGTATCACATCGCGACAGTTAGGCAAGAGCTTAAGTTTTAAGTCGCGCAAAAATGCCGCCGCACGGGGCCGGATCGAGGTGCGGCGCGTTGTGTCACCATTCAACGGCAGACCGGCTTGCGATCGCCGCCGCGAAAAGGATCCCACATGAACCTCTACAACGATCAGCCGCAGCACGCCGGCCAACTCCCCGAAGCCGGACCGGGACATAGCCCGCAGCGCAGACGAATCCTGATGACGGGCTTGGGCGTCGGCTTCGCCCTGGCGGCCAATCCGCTCCTGGCGCAGGTCGTCCACACCACGGCCGAGGGGATCGAGGCGAGCGAAATAAAAATCCCGACGAGCGACGGCGACATCCCAGGCTATCGGGCCATGCCGGCCCAGGGCGGACCTTTTCCCACCATCGTGGTCATCGAGGAGATCTTCGGGCTCCACGAGTACATCAAGGACATCTGCCGGCGCCTGGCCAAGCTCGGCTATTACGCCGTCGCGCCGGAGCTCTTCGCCCGCGAGGGCAACCCGCTGACCGCCGACATAAACACCATCCTCAAGGACATCGTCCCGAAAGTGCCGGACGCGCAGGCGATGAGCGACCTCGATGCCACGGTCGCCTTCGCCAAGGCCTCCGGCAAGGCCGACACCGACAAGCGCGGCACCATCGGCTTCTGCTGGGGCGGCCGCATGGTCTGGCTCTTCGCCGAACACGACCCGAAGCTCAAGGCGGCCGTCGCCTTCTACGGCATTTTGGGCGGCATGGCTTCGCCCACGTCCTCCATAAAGCCAACGAACCCGATCGATTTCGGCGCCAAAGTCACGGTTCCCGTCCTCGGCCTCTACGGCGGGCAGGACTCGAACATCCCCGGCGATCTCATCGCGAAGATGCAGGCCGAACTCAAGCAGGGCGGCCACGGCAGCGAGATCGTCGTCTACCCCGATGCACCGCACGGCTTTTTCGCCGACTACCGGCCAAGCTATCGGCCGGCGGACGCCAAGGACGCATGGCCAAAGGCGCTCGCCTGGTTCAAGGACCACGGCGTGGCCTGAGCGCGCGGCGTTCCTTCATCGGATCTACCTCTTTGCGGCCTTGGCACTACAAGGACGTTTTTCCCGCAAGCGGGATCGGGATGTCGCACCTCGTGATTGCGGAGGGCGGTCCCGCCACGGTAGAAACCTCGGTACCGGGTTTGGCCTTCCGCCGGAGCGCCAACCCTGATCGCCCGGAGCTTCATGGGGACCTTCTCCACCCTTCATCCGCTGTATCATCTCGGTGCGCTGATCTCGGTCACTGCCCTGGCGCTGCGCGGACAATTGCAACTCCGCCTCGTCCTTTTGCTAAGCTTCGTGTTCTACTCCGCTGACGATTACTTCGGCTATGTGGACCACGCTTGGCAATACCAGCTTTGGAACGGGCTTTTCTTCTGCATCAATCTTTATGTCCTGACCGAGATCATTCTCGACCGGACGACGTTCGGTCTCACCAGGGAAGAGAAGGGGGTGCTGTCGGGCTTCCTGAGCCTCACCCCAGGCGAGTTCCGCAAATTGATCCGCATCGGGCAGTGGCGCAGCGCCGAAGACAGCCGGCTCGTCACCACCGAAGGTATCGTGCCGACGTCCCTGTTCTACATTCATCAAGGGACGATCGAGGTCTTGAAGGCCGGCCGCTCCATCACGCTGGAGCCGCCGGCCTTCATCGGCGAAGTGGCTTTTCTGCGCGGCAGCCCCGCCTCGGCCACGGTCGCCATTGCGCCGGGCACCCGCTACCTCGAATGGTCGACGTCCAGTCTGCGCCGGCATCTCGAGCGACATAACGCGCTGAGAATAGCCTTAAACCGCACCCTGAGCGACGATCTCGCCATGAAGGTCGCCCGGAGTTGAGCGGTCACGCCCCCGGATCCGCCTCGAAACCCGCCGCCGCGATTCCGGCGAGCGCGCAGGCCTCGTCGTTGTCCGACGTGTCGCCCGAGATACCGACGGCACCGATGAGCGCCCCGTCCTTGCGGATCAGCACCCCGCCGGCGGCCGGGACCAGCGAGCCGCCGACCGCCTGACCCACCGCCGCGACGAAATGCGGCCGGTCGAGCGCCATGGCGGCGACGGCGCGCGAGCCGAGGCCCAGCGCCAGCGCCCCCTCCGCCTTGCCGCAGGCGATCTTGTCCCGCTTGAGGCTCGTGCCTTCCTCGGCCGCGAAGGCCTTGAGCGCGCCGCGCGCGTCGAAGACCGCGACGGCCAGCGGCTTCAACCGCTTGTCGCGCCCGGCGGCGAGCGCCGTCGTGACGATGGTCTGCGCTTCGGCGAGCGTCAGGTCGGCCATGATGCGTTGCCTTTCATAGGCGTTCAAGCTGAGGTCCTCCTCCGCTCGCGGAGGAGGGGGACCGCCGCAGGCGGTGGAGGAGGCGAGCACGGTTTCGGCTTTCGGCGATCGGTATCCAAGGGGAGATAGATTGGGGCAAACGTAGCCCCCTCCACCATGCTTCGCATGATCCCCCTCCCCGCCGCGATACGGCACGGGAGGATACATGCCTCGATCTAAGCCACCACGCTTTCGAGCGGCAGCACGTCCTCCGGCGCGAAATGCAAGGTCACAGCCTCGCCGCGAACCGGCGGCGGCAGGTTCGGCGTGTTGAAGCGGTCGAGCATGATGCGGCTGTCGCCGACGCCGACCTTGATGCGCACCACGGCGCCGAGGAAGGACACGTCTTCGATCGTGCCCTTGACCCGGTTGCAGCCGTTGCCCGGATCCTGAAGCGTCACCGCCTCTGGCCGGAGCGCGATCGAGCAGGTCTCGCCGTTGCGCTCTGGCAATTGCCGGGCGGCGCGGAAATCCTGGCCGTCGATGCGGATCGCGCCCTGCGCGGCATCGATCACCTGGGCCTTGAGGATGTTCAGCGTACCGACGAAGGCCGCCACGAAGCGCGTGCGCGGGTTGTTGTAGATCTCGAAGGGCGTGCCGAGTTGCTCGATGCGGCCCTCGCTCATGACCACGATCCTGTCCGACATCGACAGGGCCTCCTCCTGATCATGCGTGACGTAGACCGTGGTGATGCCGAGGTCGCGCTGCAGGTTCTTGAGCTCCTCGCGAAGGGCCACCCGCACCTTGGCGTCGAGCGCTGAGAGCGGCTCGTCGAGCAGCAGGAGCTGCGGGCTCGTGGCGAGCGCCCTGGCGAGCGCCACGCGCTGCTGCTGGCCGCCCGACATCTGGTAGGGGTAGCGCTCGGCGAGATGCGGCAGCTTGACGACGTCGAGCATTTCGGCGACGCGCCGCGTGACCTCGCCCGCCGGCTTCTTGGCGACCTTGAGGCCGAAGGCGACGTTCTGTGCCGCCGTCATGTTCGGGAACAGCGCATAGGACTGGAACACCATCCCGACGTTGCGCTGGTTCGGCGGCAGGTGGGTGACGTCACGCCCGTCGATGCGGATCGTCCCGGCGGTGGCGGTCTCGAAGCCGGCGATCATGCGCAACGTGGTGGTCTTGCCGCAGCCGCTCGGCCCCAGGAAGGAGACGAACTCGCCGCGCTTCACGGCGATGTCGAAGGTCTGCACCACCTGATGCTCGCCATAGGTCTTGCGCAGGTTCTCGATGACGAGGAAGCTCATGGGACCTCAGAAGGCGGGACGCGAGGCGGTGCGCGGATCGCGCCCGAAAATCTGGATCAGCCCCATACAGGCCCAGGTGATGGCAAACGCGATGATGGCGAGCGCCGCCGGCTCGTAGGCCTTGTTGGCGCCGACGAGCTGCAGGTAAGGCCCGAAGGCCGGCCGGTCGAGCAGGCTCGCCAGGGTGAATTCACCGATGACGATGGCGAAGGTCAGGAAGGCGCCGCTCATCACCGCCACCTTGACGTTGGGCAGGATGACCTTGAACAGGATCGTGGTGCGCGCCGCGCCAAGGCTCTCGGCCGCCTCGGTCAGGCTGCGCACGTCGATGGCGCGGAGGCCCGTGTCGACCGCCCGGTACATGTAAGGCAGCGCCAGCGTCACATAACCGAAGACGAGCAGCACGTTGGTGCTCCAGTCCGCCGCGGTCAGCGGCAGCATGGAGGAAGAATTGTAGAGCTTGAGATAGCCGAAGACGAGCACGATAGCCGGAATGACCAGCGGCAGCAGCGTCACGAATTCCACATAGGGGCGCATGCGCGGCAGCTTGAGGCGGATCCAGTAGGCGGTCGGCACCACCAGCAGCGTGCCGACCACGATGGTGGCGACTGCCACGATCACCGAGAACAGGAAGGTCGATTGGAACTGCGGATCGCCCAGCACATTGGCATAGGCCTGGAAACTATACTGGCCGCGCAGAATGCGCAGCGAGAATTCGAAGGTCGCGATCAGCGGGACCACGAAATAGACGACGCCGATCGAGAGCGCCAGCCAGGGCAGGATGCGGCCAAGCTTCATCTGAGCCATCGTTCGGAGCGCGTGCGCAGGATGATGTAGGCGGCATTCGACAGCCCGGTGATCACCACCATGCCGAGCGCCAAAGCATAGCCGAGGTTGGGGTTGTGCAGCACGTCGCCGCGGATCTGCGCATAGAGCAGGATGGTGACGAGGTTCAGCGTCGAGCCAGTCAGGCCGTAGGCCGTGGCGATGGCCCCGAAGGCATTGGCGAAGAGCAGAAGCGTCGTGCCGAGCAGGCTCGGCCACAGGATCGGCAGCACCACCCGGCGCCAGTAGCCAAAGGGCGAAGCGCCGAGGATGGTCGCGGCCTCACGCCATTCCCGTTTCAGCCCGTCGAGCGCCGGCGCGATGATCAGCACCATCAGCGGGATCTGAAAATAGAGATAGGCCAGCGTCAGCCCGGAGAAGCTCAGGACGTTGAACCCCGTGCGATAGAGATTGAAGCCGAAGGCATCCTGCAGCAGCACGGTGACGAGGCCCATGCGGCCGAGCGTCGCCAGGAAGGCGAAGGCGAGCGGGATGCCGGCGAAATTCGATGCGACGCCGCTGAAGGTCATCAGCGTCGGCCGGAGCCAGCCCGGCAGGTTGCCGAGCACCACCGCCCAGGCCAGCATGAAGCCGAGCGCGGCGCCGATCAGCGCCGAGGCGGCGCTGATCTCGAGGCTGATCTCATAGGCGCTCATCACCTCGGGCTGGAACAGCGCGCCGATATTGGCGAGCGTCCAGCGGCCGGTATCGTCCTGGAAGGCCCCGACCACCAGATAGAAGGTCGGCACCAGCAAAAACAGCATCGCGAAGGCGAAGAAGGGCACGACGCCGACCCAGGCCCAGGCCCAGGACAGGGGCACGCGGCGTGGCGCTACGAGCGCCGCCCGTCCCAGGACCTCGACCGGCTGTTCCATCCTGCCCGCTGTCTCCATGCCCGCGACGGCATTCACATCACTCGATCCGAGCCGACGCGGGCCCGGTTATCCCTCCCCGGAACGGGGAGGATGTCAGGCGAAGCCTGACGGGTGGGGTCGCTGGGCTCCGCAGGAGCCGAGGCTGCCCCTCGTACCGCTTCGCCCCATCCGTCTCGGCCCCGCACGCAGGTTTACGCTGGCCGCTTAAACTGCGTGCGGCCGATCCACCTTCCCCGTTCCGGGGAAGGATAGCGGCGCCCTATTTCACGTTGGCGCCGACGACCTTGTCCCACTGCTTGGTGATGATCTCGTTCGAGGCTTTCTGGTCGGCCAGGGTCGGGAAGACCGCCTCGTCATAGGCGGCGGCCGGCGGCAGCTTCGACATCAGGTCGGCCGGCACCTTGCCGGTCTTGACGAGGTCCTGGAAGCGGATCGGGTGGCAATAGCCCTTGAGGTAGTTGAGCTGCCCTTCGTCCGAATAGATGTAGTCCATCCACAGCTTGGCGGCGTTCGGATGGGGCGCGTAGGCGCTGATCGCCTGGACATAGACGCCCGCCACAACGCCGGTCTTCGGCACCACGACGTCGATCGGCGGGTTGCCCTTCAGCGTATCGCGGTCAGCGAGCGCATTATAGTCCCAGCGGATGACGATCGGCGTGGCGCCCTGGGCGAGCGAGGCGACCTTGCCGATGGTCGGCACGAAATTGCCGTCCTTGTTGAGCTTGGCGAAGAAGTCGAGCCCGGCCTGCGCGGCCTTGGCGGCATCGCCCTTGTTGGCCGCACCGCTCGACCCGGAGAGGCCCGCCGCATAGACGCCCTGGATCGCCTGGTTCGAGGTGCGCGGGTCGCCGGCCAGCGCCACGGTGTTCTTGTAGTCCGCGCCGAGCAAATCCTGCCAGTCGGTCGGCGAGGTCTTGACGATGTCCTTGTTCACCTCGAAGGCCAGCACGCCGTAGTAGTCGCCGTACCAGGAGCCGTCGGCATCCTTGCGGTCGTCCGGAATGGTCGACCAGGTCGGCACCTTGTAGGGCATGATCAGGCCTTCGGTCTTGGCGGTCGGGCCGAAGGAGAGGCCGACATCGATCACGTCCGGGGCCTGCGGGCCCTTATTGTCCTTGTTGGCGCGGATCGCCTGGACCTCGTCGCCGGACCCCGCATCGGGGTTGAGCTCGTTCAACTTGAGGCCGTATTTCGCCTTGAAGCCGTCGATCATGGCGCCATAGCCGCACCAGTCGTGCGGCAGCGCGATCACGGTGAGCTGACCCTCGCCCTTGGCCGCCGTCGCCAGGGCGTCCGCCGTCTGCGCCCGGGCGGAGATCGCCGTGAGCAGGGCCATCGTCGAGATCGTGCAGAGTGACGTTGCGGCGAGTTTCATTCCATCCCCCAAGGGTGCTTCAGGCGACCGGTCGACATGAAGCTGCCACACGGTTCGCCTTCGCGCTAGCATGTCATTTTAACAAACGCATAACGTCGTCCCGGCGACCTCGGCCGCGTGCCATGCGACATCCGGGATGGCCGAGCCGGACTCGTGCGGGAACCGGGCGCATCTGCCGCGCGCTTTCCCTGCCGCAGCGGGACCTCGGCATGGGTCGCCCGCCGCCCCCCGGAGAAGCCCGCCGATGTCGAAATCTCGCCTCGCCCTTCTACTGTGCTGCTGCGTGGCCCAGGCTGCCGCAGCCCAGGAAAACCCGCCCGCCACGCCGCCTGCGAGCGCTATGTCGGCGCCTCAACCCGGCCTGATGACGCTGACCATCTTCCTGCGTCACGACGAGACCCAGACGCTCGGCGAGATCAACGACCGGCTGCGGCGCCAGCATTATTTCGAGAGTTTTCCGCCCAAGGGCATCGAGGTCCTGTCCTGGAGCGTCGTGATGGGGATCGGCCAGGTCGTCACCCTGCGCTTTCCGGCCGAGCGGCTGCGCGAGGTGAACCGCGCCATCGAACAGACCGCCTGGGGCGGCTACCGCACCGAATTCTATCCGACCTACGACTACCGGCCGACCGCGGTGCAGGAACGCCAGGGCCTGCCCTCAGCATTCAAATGATGATGATGGCGGCGGCACTGCAATAACGGCAGTGTCAAGGTCGTCGGCGCGATCCTGCGCGTCGCCGGCTACATCCGCCCGGCCGAGGACCTCGTCGTCGTGGCCGCCGCCGACTCTTGCGACTATGCGGGAGAGCGCGATCGGAGTCTTGCGGGCACGACGGTCTGGACCATCCACGTCCTGCCGACGATCGCGGAACCGTGAGCCGCACGGGTAGTGTCTTTTGGGCTTTCCGCGATCGACCATTGCAGACTCCCAAGCAACCGCAGATCGGAGTAGAATCAGCATGGCGAGCGTCTTGGGAGCCCTACCCGCCGCAAGATAGAAAAGCTGCCGAAGGAGCTGCAAGCACGATGACAAAGGGCGCAACGACCCCGGGAGAATCCCCGTCTCGGCTGATCGACGCGAGGATCAAGGCGCTGGACGACTGGAGGGGCAAGATGCTCTCCCATGTCCGCGCGCTCATCAAGCAGGCGGACCCCGAAGTGGTCGAGGAATGGAAGTGGAGAGGCGTTCCGGTGTGGTCTCACGATGGACTGATCTGCACCGGCGAGACTTACAAGAGCGTTGTGAAGGTGACTTTCTCCAAAGGTGCCTCGCTCGAGGACCCTTAAGGCCTGTTCAACTCTAGCCTTGAAGGCAACACCAGGCGCGCTATAGATTTCCATGAGGGCGATGAAATCGATGGGGATGCCTTCAAGACGCTCATACGTGCTGCCGTGGCCCTGAACAGGTCTTCAGCCCAATAGTCGAATGCGGCTCATCGAGGTTTGACGCCTGTTGTAACCTTGATGCCACGATCCCTCCTCGCTGCCTAATCGACCGACGCGGCGCTCCGTGACCCCTTTTCCGCCGGCGTCCGTGTCTTGACGACGAGGGACACTGCACTGGGCGCGCTTTCCACCCTTCGCCCAATGTCCCGCCGAGACACGATCACCGTACCAAGCGGTTGTGGCCGCTGCCGGAATGGCCCTAAGCTCGCCCGAACGTGCCGGAGGACGGAGCCATGGGATTTCGCCACACGGTCGGCCGGCAGACTTGGGTCTTCGGCGATCTCAAGGAGCTGCTGGCCAAGGCGACGCCGCGCCGCTCGGGCGACATGCTGGCCGGCATCGCGGCCGCCTCGGCCGAGGAAAGCGTCGCCGCCCGCCTCTGCCTTGCCGACGTGTCGTTGAAGGACGTGCTGGCGCAGCCGCTTATCCCCTACGAAGCCGACGAGGTGACCCGCCTCATCATCGACGGCCACGACGATGCCGCCTTCGGCCCGGTCGCGCATCTGACCATCGGTTCCTTCCGCGACTGGCTGCTGTCGGCGGCCGCCAGCTCCGATATGCTCGCCCGCATCGCGCCGGGCATCACGCCCGAGATGGCGGCGGCCGTCTCGAAGATCATGCGCAACCAGGACCTGATCCAGGTCGCCAAGAAATGCCGCGTCATGACACGCTTCCGCAATACGATCGGCCTGCCCGGAACGCTTGCGGTTCGGTTACAGCCGAACCACCCGACCGACGATCGCGACGGCATCGCCGCCACCGTCGTCGAGGGCCTGATGTACGGCTGCGGCGATGCCGTCATCGGCATCAACCCCGCCTCCGATTCTCCGGCCGCGCTCGGCGACCTCGTGCGGCTGCTCGACGAGGTCATCCGTCGCTACGAGATCCCGACGCAGAGCTGCGTCCTGACCCATGCGACGACCTCGATCGACCTCATCGGGCGCGGCCTGCCGGTCGATCTGGTGTTCCAGTCGGTCGCCGGCACCGAGGCCGCCAATGCCTCGTTCGGCGTGACGCTGGCGCTGCTCGACGAGGCTTATGCGGCCGGTCTGTCCCTCAATAGGGGGACCCTGGGCAAGAACGTCATGTATTTCGAGACCGGCCAGGGCTCGGCGCTCTCGGCCGGCGCGCATCACGGCATTGACCAGCAGACCTGCGAGGCGCGCGCCTATGCGGTCTGCCGCAAATACAAACCGCTGCTAGTCAATACCGTGGTCGGCTTCATCGGGCCGGAATATCTCTACGACGGCAAGCAGATCATAAGGGCCGGGCTCGAAGACCATTTCTGCGGTAAGCTGATGGGCCTGCCGCTCGGCTGCGACGTCTGCTACACGAACCATGCGGAGGCCGACGCCGACGACATGGACACGCTCTTGACGCTGCTCGCGACCGCCGGCGTCACCTATGTGATGGGCATCCCCGGCACCGACGACATCATGCTGAACTACCAGTCGACCTCGTTCCACGACCAGCTCTACATCCGCGAGCTGCTCGGCCTGAAGCGCGCGCCGGAATTCGAGGCTTGGCTCGAGCGCATGGGGATCGCCGGGGCCGACGGGCGGCTTGTCCCGCAGGCCGCAGGTCATCCGCTGCTCGGCTTCGCCGCCGCCGCATGACGGCCGAGCGCCCGGTGGCTCCGCTGCCGGCCGAGCCGGTCACGCCGGACCCCTGGATCGGGCTCGCGCAACTGACGCCGGCGCGCCTCGCCCTCGGCCGGGCCGGCAGCGCCCTGCCGACGCGCGAGGTGCTGGCCCTCGCCCTGGCCCATGCCCGGGCAAGAGACGCGGTGCATGATGCCTTCGACGCCGACGGCCTCGCCCAAGCCCTGGCGGCGCTCGGCCACGCCGCGATCGAGGTCGAAAGCGCGGCGCTGGATCGCGAGACCTATCTGCGTCGGCCCGATTTCGGCCGCCGCCTTTCGGCCAGGAGCCGCGACCTGCTTGTCGCGCAGGCGCCGCGACCGAGCGACGTCGTCATCGTGGTGGCGGACGGCCTGTCGGCCACCGCGGTGAACCACAATGCCGTGGCCGTGGTCACCGACCTGCTGCCGCGGCTGCAGGCCTCGGGCTTGCGCCTCGGCACGGCCTGCGTCGCGCGACAGGGGCGCGTGGCGCTCGGCGACGAGATCGGCGCGCTCGTCGGGGCAAGGGTCTGCGTGATGCTGATCGGCGAGCGCCCGGGACTCTCGGCCTCGGACAGCCTCGGCGCCTACCTGACCTATGGTCCGCGCCTCGGCCGCAGCGACGCGGAGCGCAACTGCGTGTCGAACATCCGCTCCGGCGGCCTCTCGCCCTCGCGGGCCGCGGGAAAAATCGCCTGGCTCGTCGAGCGAGCCTTCGCACTGTCGCTGACCGGCGTCGAGCTCAAGGACGACAGCGATCATGCCCTGTCGCCGCCCGCTTCGAAAAGTATCGGCGAAGCCTGAGCTTGCACGACGGCGAACGCGCGTCCAGGAAGGGTCCGTCATTCGGGGGCGCCTCATGTCCAGCTCAGTCTTGTCCCGCCAGCGTTACCTCGGCCCGTTCCGTTCGCGCCCGCGCCTGTTGAGCGCAATCGGCGTCGGCGTCCTCTTTGCTGGCGTCCTCGCCGTCCTCCCCATGGGGCTCGAGCCGACGACGCGCGCCCCGATCGCCTGGGACGCCGGCTGCCTCACATTCATCGCCCTTGTGCTGGCGAGCTTCCGCAATGGCGATCCTGTCTCCATCCGGGCCGTGGCGGCCAGGATGGACGAGGGCCAAGGCCTGATCCTCGGCCTCGTACTGCTGCTGGCGATCGCCAGCCTGGCCGCGGTCGCGGTCGAACTCGCCGCCGCCAAGGATGCGCACGGTCTCGCTAAAGCCGTAAGGGTGGGGCTCAGCTTCGGCACGGTCGCCTGCTCCTGGCTCGTCGTCCAGCTCATCTTCGCGCTTCACTACGCGCATGAATATTATGCTCCCGACGATGACGACGACCCCTCGACACAGGAGCAGGGCGGACTCGGCTTCCCCGGCGGTACGCTGCCCGACTACTGGGATTTCCTGCATTTCGCCGTCGTCATCGGCGTCGCGTCGCAGACCGCCGACATAACCTTCACGGCGCAGCGGCTTAGGCGAATCGGCACGGTGCACAGCATCGTGTCCTTCGCGTTCAATGCCGCGATCCTCGGTCTCACCATCAACATCGTGGCGGGATTGTTCTAAGCCGTTGCGACCCGTAAAGCTCACCGCAACGCAAAAATATCCGTCCGAATCCTGCGGGCTTGACTGTGCGACCCGACCACAAGGATATGGATCGCACCGGAAACGACGCGCGATCTTCGGCTTGTCCTGATGACGCGGCGCCCATCGACAGGACATAGAATGATGATCAGACATGCTGCGGTGCTCGCCGTCGCTCTCGGCACGTTCGCTGCCGGCGCGACCTCAGCCTGGGCGATCACCTCTCCCCAGCAGGACTATAGCGACGTCGAGCAGTCGCTCTGCCAGCCCGACGTCTTCCGGCTCTGCAACGACTATGTCCCGGACGAGGACCGCATCATCGCCTGCATGAAGGCGAACCGCCGCTCGCTCAGCCCGGAATGCCGCAAGGTCTTCGATGCCGGATTGAAGAAGCGCGGCAAGTGATCGGTCGGGATCCCCGGGGCGTTGGGACTTCCTTATCGATTCGGATGGCATCTGTCCGAATGGGGTAAGCTTTTCTCAACCTGCGGAGATCCTATGAAACTCTGTGCTGTCGCCGTCGCGCTGACCTTGTCGATCCTCATGGTGAGCGGCTGTGCGCGCCCGCGCCCTTGCCCTCCCGGATATCATCTCGGCCCGGCCGGATTGGCCTGCCGGATCAACTGACCGGCGACGCCTAAAAGCTGCGCCGGCGATCGAGCCCATCCCGAGAGGCGGTTTGACAACTCCCATGTCCTGAGCCGGCCGTCGCAGCCAAGCTTACGATGGCTGCATAAACTTGGCTGCGGCGGCCGAGTCGAAGGACGGCAACTCAGCCGTGCTTCGAGACGGTCCTTGCGGACCTTCTCAGCATGAGGATCGCAGGTTCCAAATTGGCTCTAAGCCGGCGCTAACACAAGAGGGCGCACTCAGGGAGCCGAGTTCGTCGGTCGAATCCCGTCGGCACCCCAAGGAGATCGGAATGACCAAGATATATGTCTGCGTCGTCGGCCTGGCCTTGCTGTGGCCCGGCCTGGCTTCCGCCCGGGTTCATCAGGATGCGGTCCGGCAGCGCGCCGAGCAGGCCTGCTACAACAACGTGATGAAATTCTGCAACGACGACGTGCCGGACGAGACCAAGATCGCCGCCTGCATGGGCCGCAATCTCTCGAAGTTGGACCCGGACTGCCGTGAGATCTATCAGCGCGGGCTGTAGGACACCTGGGAATCAGGTTCGGGGTCGGCTTATCTACGGATCGACCCTTTGCCGAAATCGGCCAGGCCGGCCCAAAGCTCAGCGTCGTGCCGTGGCCATGAGAAATGTCCTCCAGGAGCGGGAAGCGTGTCGCCCGGAAGGGGCGTGAAATGGCGGAGCCGCTGTCCTCCTCCGTCACGCCTCGCCGGGCCAGGACGATCGTGCCTTCGGGAGCCAAGCAGGTCCAGCCCTCATGGCGGAAGCCGGGGATCCGTATCGAACCGGGCCTTTCGTCGAAATTATGCCAATCTCCGCAAATCACTAAATACATTAATCACACTATTAACGACGTCTTAAATATTAATTTCTGTATACTATGATTTGTCTTGTCCTCCGGGCACGGACCGACCTATAAGCGGCTATTAGATCTTCTGTCATGGAATTTCGATCATCATGGGAGTGGCTGTGGTGCGACCGTCAATGGTTCATGGAAATATTGCCGTTGATCTCAAGCCGGCGCCGATCAATCCGGCGTGGATTCTGGACGGGACACCGATGGCCCGCAATGCCGAACTGTCCCGTAGCCGCGACGGAACGGCCTGCACCTTGATCTGGGACTGCACGCCCGGCCGGTTCGAGTGGCGTTACCAAACCGAGGAGACCATTCACATCCTCGAAGGGTCGGTCATCCTCGACGACGGCATCGAACCGGCCCACCGCCTCGGCCCCGGAGATATCGTCTTCTTCCCCGCCGGCGCCGTGGTGCGCTGGGAGGTCGAGACGCATGTCCGCAAGCTGGCATTCTTCCGGCGCCAGCTACCGAAGCCGCTCGAGATCGTGGTGCGCGGCATGCGCACGGCGAAGAAGGCCATCCGCTCCTCGCAGCCAAAGCCCGCGGTCGGGTGGATGGGTGAACCGGCCGCCGTGCCGGCGCGGGCTGCCATGGAGACCGCCGGCGTGCCCTGACGCCGGGCGGGTTTATTCGGACCGCGCCGACGCTCCCGCGGCGGGCGGCAGCCGGGGATCGACTTTCGCAACCTTGCGGCGGCCGATCGTCCGGATCCTGTCCCAGCTGTCCGGCTGGGCGATCGCCTCCTTGATCGCGGCGACGCTCGCCGCCGCATCCGTCGGCGAAAGGTCGCGTCGCGCCATGGCCTCAGCCTCCGTGAACCGGCCTTCGAGCGCCAGCACGAGAGCGAAATTCTGCCTGATCCGCATGTCGGCACGCGGGCTCGATGTCGCGGCACGCAGCATCTGATCCGCCTGCGGCAATTGCTTGGCCAAGGCGTAGGAGAGGCCTAGGTTGGACATGACGCTCGGCTCGCTCGGGGCGATCTTGAGGGCGGCCTCGTAATAGCCGAGGGCCGCGGCATGGTCGCCGAGTTGGTCGGCCACCGCGCCCTGGGCCGACAGGATCGTCCAGTCCGGCTTCTCTGGCGTGTGAGCCCGTTCCAGGACGTCGGCCGCTTCCTTGAGCCGGCCGGTGTCGACCAGCGCCTTGCCATAGGCGCCAAGCACCGCTCGGTCGTAGGGATGTTTGACGGCTGTGCTTTCGAGCACGGCGGCGGCCTGGGCATATTGGGTCAGGCCGCGCAGGGCACGCGCATAATTGATGGCCGCCGCGACATCTCCCGGATCGGCATCGTGCCGCTTGCCCCAGGTGGCCGCGTAGTCGCGCAAGCCGGATTCCGATTGCGGCGGCGCCAGGGCGATCGAGCCGGTGGCGTCGCGATCCGTCATGCAGCCGGCGAGCCCCGAAACCAGCACCAGGAGCGCTCCGACGCTCGCCGATCGAGACGTGCGACGGGCCGCACGGGCTTTGGAACCGAATCGAAGCATCGGACGGCTCGCCTGCCGGAGGTTGAGGCGGAACAGAGACGCTCCGCCGGCTCGGCCAGTCGTAAATCGTTAACCCTAATGGATCCTTAAAGCGCCGATCCGTCCCGAGGTCATGTCGAGCGGTTAGTCCTGGCGTAGGACCTTGCAGGTAATGCCATGCGGCTGGCAGGCGATTCCCGTCGTCGAGCACTGGGACCCGGTCGCGCCGTCGCCGACGCACAGGACACAGCCGTTGGTCCAGGCCCGGCAGGCGGGATTCTGCTTGCCATACCCCTGGACCGAGATCTTCGGACCGAGATGGACCGGCGGTGTCCCGAACGAATCCGCCCAAGCGGAGGCGCCGAGAAACAGCAGCCAGACCGAAGACAGACGAAGGGCTCTCGGCATCATCCTTCTCCTTTAGTGGAAGCAAGGCCCATGCGGAAGCCTTGGCTCGGACCGCCGTCGCCGAAGGCCGGCTTCGGCTGGATCCCGCATCCGGCCCGGCGTCGTCCTTGACGCCGCGCCTCCGAGTGCCGTAGCGCCGTCTCCGGCAGACGCATCGGCACAGGGGCAAGAAGATGACAGGCAAGGCCGGCGCGACGATGGCGCCATCGCGAAGCGTCGAGGCCACCGCGCCCTCCTCGACCGGACGGATCGTGCTGGCGAGCCTCGTCGGCACCACCATCGAATTCTATGACTTCTACATTTACGGCACAGCGGCCGCGCTCGTCATCGGGGAGACGTTCTTCCCGCATTCGGCGCCGGGATCGCAGGCGCTGAACGCATTCCTGACCTTCGGCATCGCCTTCCTGGCGCGGCCCGTCGGCGCGGTGCTGTTCGGCCATTTCGGCGATCGTATCGGGCGCAAGTCGACGCTCGTCGCCTCGATGCTGGTCATGGGCCTGTCGACCACGCTGATCGGCCTGCTCCCCGGCTATGCGACGGCGGGCGCCCTGGCGCCTTGGCTGCTCTGCCTCCTGCGTTTCGGCCAAGGGATCGGGCTCGGCGGCGAATGGGGCGGGGCGGCGCTCCTCGCCACCGAGAACGCGCCACCGGGGAAGCGCGCCTGGTTCGGCATGTTTCCGCAGCTCGGGCCACCGCTCGGCTTTCTCATGGCCAACGGCCTGTTCCTCGGGCTCCTGCTTGGCCTCGGTGAGGCCGATTTCGTCGCCTGGGCCTGGCGTATCCCCTTCCTGGTCAGCGCCGTCCTTGTTTTGATCGGCCTCTACCTGCGCGTCTCGATCGAGGAGACCCCGGCCTTCCGGGCGGCGCTCGCCCGCAATGAGCGCGTCGAGGTGCCGCTGGCCAAGGTGCTGCGGAACCATGCCTGGCCGCTGTTGCAGGGCTCGCTCGCCATGGTGGTCTGCTACGCCCTGTTCTATATTTCGACGGTCTTCGCGCTCGGCTATGGTACCGGCACGCGCCACATTCCGCGTTCGGATTTCCTCGGGCTGCTCTGCGTCGCGGTAGTTTTCATGGCGGTCGCGACGCCGGTCTCGGCTGCGCTTGCCGATCGTTTCGGCCGTCGCCCAGTGCTTCTCGTCGCGAGCGCGCTGGCGGCCGTCTCGGGCTTCGCCATGCCGGAGATGCTGGGCCACGGCGGCACCGGCGAGGTGCTCGCCTTCCTGTCCCTCGAGCTCGGCGTGATGGGGCTGACGTTCGCGCCGATGGGCGCTCTGCTGCCCGAACTCTTTCCGACGCCGGTCCGCTACACGGGAGCCTCGAGCGCCTATAATCTCGGTGGGATCCTCGGCGCCTCGCTGGCGCCCTCGCTCGCGCAGCTTCTGCTCGAGCGCGGCGGCCTCGCCTTCGTCGGCTATTACGTCACCGCCGCCGCGATCATAAGCTTCCTCGCCGTTCTGAGCATGCGGGAGACGGGTCGGCCCTGAGGCCCGGTTCAGGCCGACTGGTCTCAAGTCTCATATCGCCTGGATCGATCCAAAACCTTGTTTTACGGCCGCGAGAGCTCGACGAGCATCAGGTCGAAGCCCGCGCCCTCGTCGTGGATCATCGGAACCCGTCGCCGGTGCCGCAGGTAGAGCGCGGCGCGGCGCTCCATCATGATCGAACCTTGTCGTCGCGCAGTGGCGGCGGCAGCCGAGAGATCGGTGGCAACGTCAGCGTGGCGGCCGAGCGCGGCCTGGATCCGTCCGCGCGTCAGATAGGCCTCGGCGAGGGCGTAGGGCGCCGCCGTATCCGAGCCGACCTGGTCGAAGTCGAGCAGGTCGAGGGCCTCGTCGGCGCGGCGGTGCCGGCGGAGGCCATCGGCGAGGAGAGTTCGGGCGTAGAGGTCGAGCTGCACGGCACCCGTCGCCCGATATCGGTGCCATCCGTCGCGCGTCCGATCGATGCCGGCGCCGTCGCCCTCGACCGCGCCCGCCCAGCCGGCGAAGATGTCGCCCCAGGCGGCCCAATAGGGGAACGAATGTTCGCGGCCGATGCGGGCGCAGGTCTCGCCGGCCATGGCGACCGTGGCCGGTTCCTGACGCAGATGACCGAGCGCGGCCTCGACGCCGAAGGCAAAGGCACGGGCAAACGGATCGCCGACGGTCCGGGCCTGCTGCTCGGCGATCCGGATCTCGTCCATGGCGAGGTTCGGACGCCCGAGGAACCACAGAAGCCATGCTCGGCCGATTCGCGCCAGGATCGCCGGTCGGATGCCGTAGAGGGTAGCGCCCGGATCGAGCCGGTCGAAAATATCGAAGGCCTGAGCGTAAAGCGTCTCGGCCGCGCCGAAGTCCCCTTGCGTGAACTCGGCCCAGGCCGAGAGACGGTAAGCCTCGCCCTTCAACAGTGCATCGCCGGTCAGCGCCGCCAGATCGATCATCTGGCGGGCGATATCTGCGGCCCGTCCGAAAGGCCCGCGCGACAGATGGAAGCTGGCCCGCCCCCAGAGCGAGGCGAAGAGGTCGTGGTCGTCGGCAACCGCCTGGGCGAGATCCGCCGTCCGGGTGAAACACTGTTCCACCTCGGGTGCCGCATAACCCCTGAGTTGCACGAATAGCTGGCCGCGGTTGAGTTCGACCGCGAATTTCGCCTTCTGGATCTCCGTCGCGTCATGCATGAGATGGGCCTGGTCGAGGGCATCGTCGAAGTGCTGCATGGCCTCGGTCAAAGCGCCGCGGCCGCGCGCTCCGGTGCCGGCCGCGTAGAAAGCGTCCTGAGCCTTCTCGGGATCATGAGCCCGGGCCCAATGGACGCCGATCGTGCCGAACCGGTCATCCGGTGCTCCGGGCCGAGCGGCCAGCATAGCTGCATAACGGCCGTGCAGATCCCTCCGACCGTCGAGCGGCAACCTGTCATAGGCCGCGTCGCGAAGGCCATCGCGGCGGAACCGGAAGATTTCGCCGGCTCCGAGGCTTTCCACCAGGCCTGCCGCGAGGAGAGTTTCAAGCTCGGTCTCGATGCTGTCCGGCGTCCGGTCCATGAGCGCGGCGACGTCGGCGGCGGCGAAACCTTGCCCGATGACGGCCGCGACCTGCAGGACGGTCATGTCCTCGACCGGAAACGGCAGCTCCTCGGGGCGTGCGACCGCCTTCTGCGACGGACTGAGGCGGAACGCCTCGATCGGGCGATCGACGCCGTCGATGCGCGTCGTTCCGAGCGGTACCAGACCGGCCACCGCGCCGGCTAGCCGCGCCGTCAAGGCACAGATCACGATGGAATTAGGCTCGGCCAGGTCTCGCAGGCCGATCGCGCCGGCCGTCCCATCGTCCGATCGCTCTCGCCGGTTGCACGTTCTGGCACTGTCGCTGAGGCCGGGGTTCAAGATCGCCGTATAAACGCCGATACGGACGTCCACCGCCGCGCCGAACTGCGTCATGAGGCCGTCCCGCGCGGCGCGCACCCTCTCGACGACGGCAAGCGCCGCCTCGACGGCCCGCCGCACGTCATTGTCCTGCGCGCGCCGGAACTCGAACCGCAGAGGACCGCCGGTCCCGACCTCCTGCCCACGCGGTCCGCCGAAGGGCTCGACGGCCTCCCGGACAAGGACCCGCCCGGCGCCGATCAGCGCGACGACGCGATCCCGATCGAGGTCGGTCGCGGCGGCCGTCTCGATGATGAGCGTGGTGATCTGCCGCCGCGCCGGCACGATGGTCACGATCGGCGCATCGCTCTCCGCCGCGCGGCCCACCGGTGGCTCCGTCCCTACAAGAACGCCGCCGCATTGCCCGCAGAACCTGTTCGAAACAGGATTGGACGCGCTACATGCGGCACAGTCGATCGTCGGATCGGTACCGCATGCCGCACAGCTCTCCCCGTCGCGGCGATCAGCATCTCCGCACCTCGGGCAGCGATTGCCCTGGAACACCGGCGAACCGAGCATCAGTCCACGACTCCCGCCAGCTTTTCCGCCAACACCGGAAAAGACGCCGACATCCTATCACAAAACAACATTTCTAAATGTATCTGGCCCCGGTCGCGCGAGGCACCCGATTTAAGACTTTTCTTAGGCTCGTGTCGAGAGGGCCGGCGTGTCGCTGCGCCGCCATCGGCGACCGGATACGCGGTCCCCCGATCAGCGCCTTTGAGCTGGCCGGCCGACTGATCCAGACGCATGATTCATGCATCCGGGTCGGACCACGCGAGGCGCAAGCGACTTGCGATTCCGCGCAAACTTGGCAACAGTCGCGACCCCCTCGCCGGTTCGGCCGAGGTCCACGAACGAGGATCGGGCGACCGCCATGAAAGTCACACTCGAACGCACCTCGTTGCTCAAGGCGCTCGGCCATGTCCACCGGGTGGTCGAGCGCCGCACGACGATCCCGATTCTCTCCAACGTCCTGGTGCGGGCGACCGAGGGCGCCTTGCACCTCAAGGCGACCGACCTCGATCTCGAAGTCACCGAAATGGTACCCGCCGAGGTGACCCAGTCCGGCGGCACGACCCTGCCGGCGCATGTGCTCCACGACATCGTCCGCAAGCTGCCCGAGGGCTGCCAGGTGACGTTCGACATGAGCGGCGACACGGGGCAGATCACCCTGAGTTCCGGGCGCTCGCGCTTCCGCCTGCAGTGCCTGCCGCAGAGCGATTTCCCGGACCTCACCACGGGCGACCTGCCGAATCGCTTCACGCTCGCGGCGAAGGATCTCAAGCAGTTGATCGACCGGACCCAGTTCGCCATCTCGACCGAGGAAACGCGCTACTACCTCAATGGAATCTATCTCCACACCATGGATGTCGGCGGCCGCAAGGTGCTGCGCGTCGTCTCGACCGACGGCCACCGGCTGGCGCGCGTCGAGATTCCCGCGCCGGAAGGCTCGGACGGCATGCCGGGCGTCATCGTGCCACGCAAGGCGGTGGCCGAGATCCAGAAGTTGATCGAGGACCCCACAGCCGCGATCACCTGCGAACTGTCCGCCACCAAGATCCGCTTCACCTTCGGCGACGTGGTGCTGACCTCGAAGCTGATCGACGGCACCTTCCCGGACTACGGCCGCGTCATCCCGACCGGCAACGACAAGTCGCTGCTGGTCGAGAAGGGTCCGTTCGCGGCCGCGGTCGATCGCGTCTCGACCCTCTCGGCCGAGCGCGGCCGGGCGGTCAAGCTGGCGATCGGCGACGGCAAGCTGACCTTGAGCGTCAACAACCCCGATTCGGGCTCCGCCACCGAGGAACTCGACGTCGACTACGACTCGACCCCCCTCGATATCGGCTTCAACGCCCGCTACCTGCTCGACATCACGGCGCAGCTCGAAGGCGACACGGCGCTTTTGAAACTCGCCGATCCCGGCTCTCCGACCCTCGTGCAGGACTATGAGGATGCACCGGCGCTCTACGTGCTGATGCCGATGCGGGTTTAGAGGCTGTCATGAACCATAACGGCCTCTAGCCCGATCGGTGGACCCGCGCCGCCCGCACGTCCGTCGTCTGCTGCTGACCGATTTCCGTTCCTATGCGCGCCTCGACCTCGCCCTGCCGCGCGCCAATGTGGTGTTGAGCGGCCAGAACGGCGCCGGCAAGACCAATCTCCTCGAAGCCCTGTCCGTCCTGACGCCCGGCCGC
Source organism: Lichenihabitans sp. (assembly GCA_965277115.1). GTDB lineage: Bacteria > Pseudomonadota > Alphaproteobacteria > Rhizobiales > Beijerinckiaceae > Lichenihabitans. Next base: position 165,066 of record CBDIBY010000012.1, read on the forward strand.
GGCCTGCGCCGGGCGGAACTCGGCGATTGCACCCGTGAGGGCGGCGCCGGCGGCTGGGCTGTCTCGGTCGAGGTCGAGACCGGATCGGACGAGCCTGCGGTCCGCCTCGGCACCGGGATCGAGCCCGGCGAAGCCTCGCGCAAGTGCCGCATCGACCGCGCGCCGGTGCCTTCGGCGAGCGCCTTCGCCGATCACGTCAGGATCGTCTGGCTGACGCCGGCCATGGACGGGCTCTTCATGGGGCCGGCCTCGGAGCGGCGGCGCTTCCTCGACCGCATCGTGCTGACGCTCGATCGCGACCATGCGGCGCGCGTTTCCTCGCTCGAACGGGCCTTGCGCAACCGCAACCGGGTGCTGGAGGAAGGGCGTCAGTCCGGGCGCCTCGACCGCGGCTGGGCGGAGGCCGCCGAGCACGAGGTGGCGACGCTCGGCGTGGCGGTCGCGGCCGCGCGGCACGAGACCGTGGCGCGCCTCGCCGCGCTGATCGAGGCCTCGCGCGACGACGCCTCGCCGTTTCCCTGGGCGGATCTCGCCTTGCAGGGCACGGTCGAGGCCATGGTGGCCGAAGGGCCGGCGATCGAAGCCGAGGACCGCTATCGTGCCCTGCTACGCGACGCACGCTCCCGCGACGCCGCTGCAGGACGCACTTCCATCGGCCCGCACCTCTCCGACCTTTTCGTGCGCCATGGACCGAAGGCGGCCGACGCGGCGCGCTCCTCGACCGGCGAGCAGAAGGCGCTGCTCGTCGGCCTCGTCCTGGCGCAGGCGCGGCTCGTCGATGCAATGAGCGGCATCGCGCCGCTGGTTCTGCTCGACGAGATCGCCGCCCACTTCGACCTGCTGCGCCGCGCGGCCCTGTTCGAGCAGCTCGACGAGCTCGGTGCCCAGGTCTTCATGACCGGGGCGGACCCGACCCTGTTCGACGCCGCCGCCGGGATCGTGCGCTTCGAGGTCGTGCCGGGTTCCGTGCATGCGGCGTCCGCAACACCGGACGAGCCATGATCCGCCGTCGCGTAACTGAGATGTTGCAGCGCGACGGGTTGGCATCGCCTTGTTCCCGTTTCGGGAACATTGTCATTGCCCCATCGTCAAGGTTGTCGTAGGATACTGCATGCAGGTCATCGTAAAGCGAACGCTGCGCGAGTTTTGGACCAGACATCCGAAAGCTCGGTCGCCACTTGCGGCTTGGTATGTGATCGTGGACAAAGCCGAGTGGAGAACTCCAACCGATGCCAAGGCGACATTCGGGACGAGGGTCGACTTTGTTGCCGACAACCGGATGATTTTCGACGTTGGCGGTAACAAATATCGCCTGATTTTCCACGTGGCATGTAAATTCAAACGTGTGCTCATCAAGTTCATCGGCACCCACGCGGAGTACGACAGCATAGATCCGGAGACAGTGTGATGCACGTTCGTCCGATCCATGACGAGGCTGACTATGCTTGGGCCTTGCGCGAGATCGAGCAATATTTCGAGCACGAGCCCGAACCCGGCTCGCCGGATGGGAATCGGTTTGATGTTCTCGCCATTCTGATCGAAGCTTATGAACGGAAGCGCTACGACATCCCGACTGCCGATCCAGTCGATATCCTGGCCTTCGCCATAGATCACCTGGGCCGTTCGCAGAGCGAACTTGCGGAGATCCTAGGCTCGCGATCGCGCGCCTCCGAAATCCTCAGGCGTCAGCGTCCGCTGACCTTGGATATGATTCGCGCGATCAGCACGGCCTGGAAGCTCCCGCTCGAAGCTTTAGCCCAGCCCTACGATCTGGATCGCGCTCATGCCTGAAGGGTGCGTAGCGCTTCGAACTTCTCGAAGATTTTCGTGATGCGCCTTCCTTGCTGAAGATTGTCCCGGGCGAGCTCGATGCCAATGCCAATCGCGCCCGGGGCGAGGTGCGGGCGGAGTTCGGCCGCAGCGGCCCGCGCACCGAGGCGCGGCGCGTTTTCGAGACCGGCGGCTACCGGCTGCGCATGCCGCGCAGCCACGGCTCCGGATGCGACGCCGTTATCGTGAACACCGGCGGCGGCATGGTGGGCGGCGACCACATGCGGATCCACGCCACGGCCGGAGCCGGGAGCGACGTGACGCTGACCACGACGGCGGCCGAGAAGATCTACCGCAGCGACGGCGCCACCACCCGGGTCGAGGTCGACCTGACGGTGGAGGCGGCTGCAACCCTCCGCTGGCTGCCGCAGGAGACCATCCTGTTCGACGCGGCGAGGCTGTCGCGACGCCTCGATGTCATGATCGCTAGCAATGCCAACCTGCTGATCGGGGAGATCCTGGTCTTCGGCCGCCTTGCGATGGGCGAGACGATGCGGCACGGCCTCGTCGAGGACCGCTGGCAGGTGCGGCGCGACGGACGCCTCGTCTTCGCCGAGGCGCTGCGTCTCGAGGGCGCCATCGCCGAGACGCTCGACCGCCCGGCTCTCGGGGCCGGAGCGCGAGCTTCAGCCACCCTGCTCCATGTCGCGCCCGATGCCGAGAGCCGCCTCGACGCAGTACGCGCCGCGATCGAAGCCTCGGACGGATGGACCGCCGGGGCCAGCGCCTGGAACGGCCTTCTTTCGGTTCGGGCGCTCTCGGCCTCGCCAGCGCATCTGCGCTCCGCTATCCTGCCCGTGCTCACCATCCTGCATGGGCGTCCCCTGCCCCGCTCCTGGCTCTGATCATGGGAACTTGGCCATGAACCTCACTCCCCGCGAGAAGGACAAACTGCTCGTCGCCATGGCGGCAAACGTCGCCCGACGGCGGCTCGAACGCGGCGTCAAGCTCAACCATCCCGAGGCGGTGGCGCTCATCACGGATGTCGTGGTGGAGGGGGCGCGTGACGGCCGCAGCGTCGCCGAACTGATGGAGGCCGGCGCCCAGGTCCTCCATGCCTCGCAGGTGATGGAGGGCATCGCCAGCATGATCCATGACATCCAGGTCGAGGCGACCTTCCCGGACGGCACCAAGCTCGTGACGGTGCATAACCCGATCCGCGGCGACGCCTCGAACCTCGTGCCCGGCGAGACGCTCCCCGCGCCGGGCGACATCGTCATGAACGCGGATCGCGAGACGCTGTCGCTTACGGTGTCCAACGCCGGCGACCGGCCGATCCAGGTCGGCTCGCACTACCATTTCTTCGAGACCAACCCGGCGCTCGATTTCGAACGGGGCAAGGCGCGCGGCTTCCGCCTCGACATTCCGGCCGGCACCGCCGTGCGCTTCGAGCCCGGGCAGAGCCGCGAGGTTCGCCTCGTGGCTCTCGCCGGAGCGCGGGCGGTCTACGGCTTCCGCGGCGAGATCATGGGCAAGCTTTGACCCTATCGGTTAGAAACCGCCATCCTCGCCAAGGCCGAAATTGGGAAAGATATCGTCCGGCCGCGCATAAGGCTCGTCGTACGCCGGTGCCGCAGACGCCCGGTAGGCCACGGGACTCGGCCTGACCCGTATCGGGATGCCGGTGCCGAGCGCGGCCACGCGCTGCCTGACGCTGGCGTAATGCGGCACGATGCCGCCGTAATCGGGCTGGGAGATGCTGCCCGACGCATAGTCGGCATCTTCCTGCGCGTCCGGCCCAGGCCCGTTATGGAAGCCGCCGACGCTGTCGAAATGCGGTCCGCCATAGCCGCCCCGCGCTGGTCCGTAACCGGCGATCTGGCCGATCGTGGCATTGCCCCGCGTGATGGTGTCGCCGCGCTCGTCGCCATAGAAATTGTCGCCGCCGATGCGCCAGCCGCCGAAACTGTCGAGGTCCGGGTCGTTCCAGCGCCGGAACAGCCCCGGCGCCCGCACATAGCCCCGGTCGACGAAGACCGGGCCGCGCACGATCCGATAGACGCGGCGATGCACGGTCAAGGGACGCATCGTGGCCGTCCGCAGGTGATGGCCCGGCGATGCCCGATGCCGGAGCGGCTTGTCCTGCGCCAAGGCCCCGGCGGATCCGGCCGCCACCATGGCGCCCGCAGCAAGCGCCAACACTGCGCCGCGCGTCGCCGGCCCGAACCCCAAGCCCGTTCTCATGACTGCCCTCCGATCCGATCTCGCTGGATTAACGCCATCGCCTCGCGATTGATGCATCTTCGCTCCGGCATGGTTGACAGGCGTTGCCGTCATGGCTGACGGACAGGAGGTTGATCTTAGATCGTGACCCGGCCAAACAGGTCGGCGGCGCGATTCGGCGACAAGGAGCATTCATGGCCAGCGGTTGCACGGCAGGGCTCGATACCGGCTTCGTGGCGCTCGGCTACGGCAAGGTGGCATTCCTGGGCATCGTCCAGGGGCTGACCGAGCTGATGCCGATCTCCTCGACCGCGCATATGCGCATCGTACCGGCGCTGCTCGGCTGGCAGGACCCGGGCTCGGCTTTCTCGGCCTCCATGCAGCTCGCGGCGCTGGCCGCGGTCGTGGCCTATTTCTGGAAGGACATCACCACCATCGGGTCCGGCGCGATCCGCGCCGTGGTGCGTCGCGAGTTCGGCACCTGGGACTTTCGCTTCGTCGTGTGGATCGTGCTCGCCACCATCCCCATCGCCATCGCCGGCCTGCTGCTCTCCTCGCGGCTCAACGCCTGCGGCTCGTCGCTGCGCGGCATCGCAGTCATCGGCATCTCCTGCATCGTTATGGGGGCGCTGCTGGCGATCGCGGAGATCTATTGCCAGCACCGCCGCGTGCTGGCCGGGATGACGCTGTTCGACGCGATGGTCGTCGGCATCGCGCAGATCGGCGCGCTGATCCCCGGCGTCTCGCGCTCCGGCTCGACCCTGACGGCGGCGCTGTTCCTCGACCTCAAGCGCGAGGAGGCGGCGCGCTTCTCTTTCCTGCTCGGCCTGCCGGCCATCACGCTGGCCGGCCTGAAGGAACTCTACGAGTTGCACAAGGTGCATCTCGACACCCACGGCTGGTCGATCCTGGCCGTTGGCCTCGTCATAGGCTCGGTCTCGGCCTTCGCGGCTATCGCGCTGCTGATGCGGATCCTCGAGCGCTTCTCGGCGTGGCCCTTCGTGGTCTACCGGGTGGTCCTCGGCGTCGTGCTGCTCGTCGGGGCGGCCGGCGGGTGGCTAGTCTAGACGGGAACAGGGCCTTCATTCGGTAAACGGCCCGTCTTCAGGTTGTTGCGCCATACCGTCGAGCTTCCGTTCGAGCCGCGCCAGTCGGGCCAGGACAACCGCCAGGAAGCACAAAAGGATGCCGCCGACGAAGGCGGTGACCTCGATCGCCAAGTCGGCGGCCGACGGGGCGCGGCTCGTCGAGACGAGACCGAAGGCGACGATGAGGACGCCGCAGACCGCGGCCAGCGCCGCCACGGGTCAGGCCGCGGTCCTGAGGCCGAGCTCGACCTCCTGACGGCGGTTGATCCGCGTCATGACCTCGGCGAGCTCGGGCTTGGCGGCGAGGCTCCTGGCATAGAGGCCGCCGGCGGCGTCGACGAGCCTGCCATCGCGGCCGAGAATCGCGTCGGCGAATTCGATCATGCGCAGGTTGGGCCATGCGATCGGCCGCAGTTCCCGGATCCTGCCCGCAACCGCCGTCTCGGCCTCCTCGGGATGGGCCTGGGCGACCAGCATGATCATCGCCGCGCTGGAACGCGAGATCCCCATGTGGCAATGGACCAACAGGTGGCCGTCGACGTCGCCGCCATCCGCCTCGACGTCCCGCCCGAAGGCCAGCACGGCCTCCACGTCGCTTGGCTCCGGCAGCAGGATGCCGGGGTCGGGCGCGATGGCATCGTGAAAGCGCAGCACCGTGCGGCGATGCGCTCCCCATCCGCCGAAGACCGGCGGGTCCGGCAGGTCGGGATCGATGATCGACAGGACGTGGGTCACGCCGCGCGTCCCCTGCGCCTCGAGTTCTTCGAGGCCGCAAATGGTGAGGGTCGAGAACGGAGCTTTCATGACGGCGTGGCTAGCACGGTCCGGCGACGGTTGCGAGACGCCGGTCACGATTTGCATGCCGGTCAGCGTCGGCCCCTTCCCCTGCCCGAAGAGCCGCCGCCCGGAGCATCGCCGCCGTCGGATCCTCCGGGGCCTTGCCCGCTCGCCCCGGGGCCGGATCGCGGACCGGATCTGCCGGTGCTCGGACCAGACTCCTGGCCGGTCGCTTCGGCGCCTTCACCTCTCGATCCTCCGTGCTCGCCCTTTCGGCCGGGGCCCGTCTCCGATGCCCCGCGGCCCCGGCGCCCGCCGCGCCCACGCGGGCCGCGCTCCATCCGCACGCCGTCTAGCCGCAGGCCGCCGCCGGGCTCGACGCTGGCCGTCACGACGGCCAGCGTCGCCTGGTCTTGAGAAATCCCGCGTATCCGCTCTCCGCCGGCGATATCGAGCCCCGCGGCAAGATGCAGCCTGCCGCCGCGTCGCAACACGTAGGATTCGATCGAGAGTCGCGCCGCCCGGAAGGACGCGATCGCCGACGCCGATGCCACCAAGTCACGGATCTCGAACTGGCCGTCGACGAGCTGTCCCTTGAGCGTGACGTGCCGGCCGAGGAAAGGCTGCAGGTGCCCCTCGAGGGGGAGGCCGCCGATCTGCGACATTCCGTCGGGGCCGGCCTCGACGAGGCCGGTGACCCGCAGGGCCGCCGAATCTCCTGGTTCGAGCAGCGACGCCTCGATGGTGCCATCCGGCCGCCGCAGCCCGCTGACCGCGACGATGTCACCCTCCCGCCAGCTCGAGGTCGCGTCCGCCGAGGCGATTTCGACGATCTGACCCAGGATCTTCAGCCTGTGCGGCCCGAGTACCTCGACCGGCCCGACGACCTCGTGCGTCACCGCGATACGTCGCGTCGCCAGGCGGCCGCGCTTGCGCACCGCCAGGACGGCGACGACCTGGCCGAGGCGCAGATCCGCCGCGGTCGCGGCCTCGCCGTCGATCGTCACGGCGACGCCGCGTGGATAGCCGATGCGCAGATCGTTGACCACGATGCTGCCGAAGCGGCGGATAGTGCCGACGACGCCGGTGCCGCCAATGCCACGGTCCTCGCCCGGCCGCTCGGCGGGCGCGGCGCCGGTGCCGCCGATGCCGCGATCTTCCGGGCTGGCGCCCCGGGCGCGGGCTCCGGCGCCGATCAGGGCCGCGGCGCCCGTCAATGCCCGCTTGATCAGCCCGCGCCGGCTGATGGGGAACGGCGGGCTCACGGCGCCGGCTCCCCGGCGTCGTCGCCCGCGGGCGGCGTAGCCGCCGGCTCGGCGTAGATGTAGATGCCGAAGTTCCAGCGCCACGCGCCGCCGGCGTCCGTTTCGCAGGCCGCGTGCGCTTCGCGATTGGCTTGCTGCAGCACCTCCATGGCGAGCGCCCTGGCGCGCCCTTCGAGCGCCGCGGCGAGGTCGGCCGAGAGGCCGTCGTAATGGACGGCGCGTTCGAGAAAGCGCGGCGCATCCTCGCTGATATTGCTTACCGCCGCCGCGATATGGTCGTGCAGATTGCGGCCGAAATAATAGAGCTGCTGCTCGTCGCCGCCGCGCGGCACGAAGGCCTGCTGGCAGAGCGTCACGCGGTCGTCGTCGTCGAGCCTCACGAGCTTGCGGTCGAGCCACTCGTCGAGCACCGCGCGCGGCCGCACGTCGCGGGTGACCGCGGCCACCAGCGCCTCGAAGGAGGCGATGCCGGCACCGGCGAGCCTCGGCAAGGCCGCCGGCCCGCCGCCCCGATCGGCGAAGGTCGGATCGGCCAGCCAGCGCGCCATGATGCGGCTGGTGCGCGACAGGCCGGCCGGCACCGTGGTCACCGGCGCGCCCGCGCCGCGCAACCGGCTGATCTCCTTGCGATGGATGCCCGTCAGCAGGCTGACGCGACTATCCGTCTGCGCCTTGCCGGGCAGTGCGAATTCATGCTCGGCGACGTTGACGTATAGCTCGCGCAGCAGCGCCGCGATGACCGGGAACGTCAGCCCGCGCCGGATGAACAGCCGAACCAGCGGCCGCAGCAGGCGTGCAAGGGCGCCCTGCAGCTTTGTCGCATCGGCGGGAGGGGACGAAGGAGGAGCGACCACCGCGTGACCTTAGGGCGAGATGACGAGATGTCAGCACGGGATTTCGGACGACATCATGCTCCGCTCTATCGGATCCGACCCGGATGGATGAAGCAACGTCGGGGAAGGCCTCGATTGCTCCTTCCCCGACGACCCGAGGCTGCCGATCGGAAGGTGGGGTTCCGCGCGGCATCGGGTACCTTTCATTAGCCAAATCGGCGCGCTCCCGCAAGCTTGACGTGGGAATTTTTCCCACTTAGATCGGACCGAGCCTATTCGGGAATCGACATGCGGACTTCTTTCCATGCAAAGGACGGTCGGCCGCCCACGCAGCGAGCCGCCCCGGCGACAGCGGGGAGCGACGGGCCGGCGTTCGATGCGAACCATCTGGCCGTGCTTCGCCTGGCGCTGCTGGCTCTCCTCACCGTCGCAATTCTGCTGCTCCTGCCGGTCATCGTCCGCGGTGGCGCGAGCGGGCCGGCCTGGACCGAACCACAAACGCGGTTGAGTCCCTGGACAGTGTCCCGGCCACACGCCGACGCGCCGGAGCCGCCGATGTCCCGCCAGGCGATCGACCCGGAAGCCGTGCCGGCCGGGCCGCGTTAATGTTTCGGGCGACGACGTTCGAATCCCGCTGGCGGATCACGCCGCGGCCGTCAGGATCACGCCTCGCCGTTCCGGACTGAACCTGATGGCGACGATGAGCGCCAAGGCGACGACCACGGCCACGACGGCCAGGGCAAAAGCGTAGCTGTTGCCGGGCTGTTCGGCGAGGCGGGCCTGGAAGGGTGCGTTGTAGGACGCGAGGAAATTGCCGATCTGGTAGATGGTGCCGGGCCAGGTGGCACGGATCACCCCGGGCGACAATTCGTTGAGATGCACCGGGATGACGCCCCAGGCACCCTGCACCGAGATCTGCATGACGAAGGCGCCGATGGCGAGCCAGAACGGCGTCGAACCATAGGCCCACAGCGTCACCGCCGGTAGCGCGATCAGGCAAGCGATGGTGATCGCGTTGGCGCGGCCGATGCGTTCGGACCAGGCCCCGAAGCTCAGGCCGCCGGCAATGGCGCCGAGATTGGCCACGATCGTAATCCAGCTCACCGTGCCCGGATCGAAGCCGTGCTGCTTCTTGAGGAAGGTCGGGTAGAGGTCCTGCGTGCCATGGCTGAACAGGTTGAACAGCATCATGATCAGGATGGCGTAGACCGTGATGCGCCAGTTCAACGACAAAGTCTCGACGAGGCTCGGCTTGGCGCGAGCCTGCGCCGTTGCGAAGGTCGGCGATTCGGGAACGTGCGAGCGGATGAACAGCACCACGAAGGCCGGAACGATCGAGAACAGAAACAGCGCGCGCCAACCGATCGTGTAGCCGCCGAAGCTGTGCCCGTAGGTGAGACCGTAGACGACCGCCGCCAGGAGGTAGCCGGTCGGATAGCCGCATTGCAGGATGCCCGAGACCATGCCGCGCGATTGCGGAGGCACCGATTCGAGCGCGAGGGAACTGCCCAGGCCCCATTCACCGCCCATGGCCACGCCAAACAGCGCGCGCAACACCAGGAAGGCGGTGAGCGTGGGCGCGAAAGCCGCGGCCGCACCGACGACGGCGTAGCAGATGATATCGACCATGAGGATCGGCTTGCGCCCGAACCGATCGGCGAGCCGCCCGAACACGAAGGCGCCGACGAAACGCATGGCGAGCGTCAGGAACAAGGCGTAGGCCACGTCCGATGTCTCGACCCCGAACTCCTTGGCGATATCGCCGAGGACGAAGACCAGGAGAAAGAAATCGAAGGCATCGAGCGTCCAGCCCAGGAAGGCGGCGACAACTGTTTTCTTCTGTTCGGACGTAAGGTTCACGGTTCCTCCAAAACCCTGGCCCGGCGTCGCGGGCACCTCCGGCGGGCAGGATCATGGCAGGTCTCCGGCCCGTTGCCAGCCCTGTTTGCACGCTTGCATGGATTTACCCTCGCCTCGTCCCCATCTTCCGGCCTTCGTGACCGGCATGGTTCCCTTGCGGACCGGACTGAGCTAAGGGGCGTCGGAGCGATTTTGGCTCCGCGCGGCTCGATCCCCGGGTCGACCCCGCGCCGTTTCTCCGAAGGCCTGTTTTCCGATGTCCGCCAGACCGAAGCCCTATCCCGATGCCGACCAGGCCCCGAGCTTCCCGGCCATCGAGCAGGAGATTTTGGAGCGCTGGGCGCGCGAGGGCACCTTCGAGCGCCAGGTCGCGGCGCGGCCGAAGCTGAACCCCAACGGGTCGTCAAACGAATTCGTCTTCTACGACGGGCCGCCCTTCGCCAACGGCCTGCCGCATTACGGGCACATCGCCACGGGTTTCATCAAGGACATCGTGCCGCGCTACCAGGCGATGCGCGGCCGCCATGTCGAGCGCCGCTTCGGCTGGGACTGCCACGGCCTGCCGGCCGAGCTCGAGGTCGAGAAGGAGATCCAGGTCTTCGGCCGCACCGCGATCCTCGACTACGGCATGGAAAAATTCAACGAGCAGTGCCGGCTTTCCGTGCAGCGCTACACCCATGACTGGGAATGGTACGTCAACCGCGCCGCGCGCTGGGTGAGTTTCGAGAACGCCTACCGCACCATGGACAAGAGCTTCATGGAGAGCGTCGTCTGGGCCTTCAAGACGCTGTGGGACAAGGGCCTCGTCTACGAGGGCTACCGGGTCGTGCCCTACAGCTGGGCCGTGCAGACGCCGCTGTCGAACTTCGAGACGCGCCTCGACAATTCCTATCGCGAGCGCACCGACCCGACGCTGACGGTCGCCTTCCGGCTCGACCCCAAAGCCGGCGACCCCGGCCCGATGCGCATCCTCGCCTGGACGACGACGCCCTGGACGCTGCCCTCGAACCTGGCGCTCGCGGTCAGCCCCAGGCTCACTTACGTCGCGGTCAAGCGCGACGGCGACTATTGGATCATGGCCGAGGAGGCTTTGGCCCGCTACGCCCGCGAATTCCCCGAGCCCGAGGTCGCGGCGCGTTTGCCGGGCAGCGCCCTTGTCGGCCGCACCTACGAGCCGCTGTTCCCCTACTTCAAGGATACGGAGAACGCCTTCCGGGTGCTCGGCGGCGACTTCGTCACGGCGGAGGACGGCACCGGCATCGTGCATATGGCGCCGGGTTTTGGCGAGGACGATCTGGCGCTCTGCACAGCCGAGAAGATCCCGGTCGTTGTGCCCGTCGACGAGGCGGGCCGCTTCACCGACGCCGTGCCCGATTTCGTCGGCCAGAACGTCATCTACGAGGGCAACCCGAGCGTCATCGCGGCACTGAAGGCGCGCCGCGACGGCACCGTCGTGCGCCACGACCAGGTTCTGCATTCCTATCCGCATTGCTGGCGCACCGACGAGCCGCTGATCTACAAGGCGATCAACTCCTGGTACGTGGCGGTGAGCCGCTTCAAGGACCGTATGGTCGCGCTCAACCAGGGCATCGACTGGACGCCGTTCCATGTGCGCGACGGTGCCTTCGGCAAATGGCTCGAAAATGCACGCGACTGGAACATCTCGCGCAACCGCTTCTGGGGCGCGCCGATCCCAGTCTGGCAGAGCGACGATCCCGCCTATCCGCGCACCGACGTCTACGGCTCGATCGCCGAGCTCGAACGCGATTTTGGGACAAAGGTCGACAACCTGCATCGGCCGATGATCGACGCGCTGACGCGGCCGAATCCGGACGATCCCACCGGCAAGTCGACCATGCGCCGCGTGCCGGACGTGCTCGACTGCTGGTTCGAATCGGGCTCGATGCCCTTCGCCCAGCTGCATTACCCGTTCGAGAACAAGGACAGGTTCGACCAAAACTTTCCCGGCGATTTCATCGTCGAATATGTCGCCCAGACGCGCGGCTGGTTCTACACCATGATGGTGCTCTCGGCGGCGCTGTTCGGCCGGGCGCCGTTCCGCAACTGCGTCTGCCACGGCGTGGTCTTGGACGAGGACAACCAGAAGCTCTCGAAGCGCCTCAAGAACTATCCCGATCCCGTCGAGGTCTTCGACACCTACGGGGCGGACGCGCTGCGCTGGTACATGATGTCCTCGCCGCTGATGGCCGGCGGTGACCTCGCCATGGCCAAGGATGGCAAGGATATCGGCAAGGCGACGCGGCCCGTCATCCTGCGGCTGTGGAACGCCTATGTGTTTTTCACGCTCTACGCCAATATCGACGGTGTGAAAGCCAAGGTCTCGGCCGACAGCATCGACGTGCTCGACCGGTACATCCTGGCGAAGGCGCGCGAGACGGTGGCGGCGATCGAGGCCAGGCTCGATGCCTTCGACATCCCCGGCGCCTACGAGCAGGTGAACCCGTTCATCGAGGCGCTCAACAACTGGTACATTCGGAACCGCCGTTCGACCTTCTGGTCGAGCCAGGGCAATGCCGACAAGCAGGCCGCCTATGACACGCTGTTCACGGCCCTGACCGTGATCTGCCGGGCGCTCGCGCCGCTGATGCCGCTGATCTCGGAGAAGATCTATACCGGCCTGACCGGCGAGGCCTCGGTGCATCTCACCGACTGGCCGGACGTGGCGGCGCTGCCGTCGGACTCCGAACTGGTTCGCCACATGGACCTGGCGCGGGAGGTCGCCTCCGCCGTCCTCACCGTGCGCGAGGAGAGCCGCCGCCGCGTGCGGCTGCCGCTGCGCCATCTCGTCGTGGCTCATCCCGAGGCCGAGACGCTGCGCGACTTCGTCGGCATCCTCAAGGAGGAGGTCAACGTCAAGAGCGTCGAGCTGGCGACAGACGTCGCGGCCCATGGTTCGCGCGAGGTCAAGGTCGATCCCTCGATCGGCAAGATTTTCGGCCCCCGGATGAAGGCCGTCTTCGCGGCTCAGCGCGCCGGCGACTGGACGCTTCTGCCCGACGGCCGCGTCGAAATCGGCGAACTCACGCTCGAGCCGGGCCAGTTCGACATGCGGATCAAGACGACCGAGGGCGTCGCCGCCGCGCCGTTCGACCGTGGCCGCGGCGTCGTCGTACTCGACATCGCCGTGACGGAAGAGCTTCAGGCGGAAGGCTGGGCGCGCGATGTCGTGCGTCTCATCCAAAGCGCCCGCAAGGAGGCCAACTTCAACCTGACCGACCGGATCAGCGTCGCCATCCAGGCGCATGGGGCGCTGCGCCACGCCATTCAGACGCATCGCGCGACGATTCAGAGCGACACGCTGGCGCTGCACCTCGACGTCGACGGCGAATTGCCCAAGGACGCGGCCGGCATCACCGCCGACACGCTCGACGGTAACGAATTGCGGCTCATCGTGGCGCGGGTCGAGGCGGCGTGAAGACCTATCGCGCCAGATCTTGAATCATGGCCTGGATCACCGGCCGCAGTTGCGGCAGGCTATGATTGACGATTCGCCAAAGGACCTGGGGATCGACGCTGAAATATTCGTGCCGAAGAATGTTTCCTACATCGCGGATGGCGCGCCAGTCGATGATCGGATAGGGCGCCGTCACTGATGGGTGGAGCGACCTCACGGCTTCGGAAATGATGAGAACCGCATGTTCGGCCGTTCGGCGGAACATGTAGTTCGCTGCAAAAGCCTCGTATGTCACGCCATCGAAGGCGGCCGCGAGTGCATCGATTTCGTCGCGGATATGGTCAAGTCGAACGAGCGGATTTTTGCTGGCCGCCATCAGAAGACGCGCACGGCTTCGCGTTCGACCACTGCGCGGACCCGGTCGGCGAGGCCGCTCCGCGTCGAATAACCTATGTTGAAGTTCGGCAAAATGGCGCGGAGCGTAGCATAGGCGCCCATGTAATTACTGAGCTCGTAAAGTTGCTCGTGGTCCGCATCCACGAAGAGATCGACGTCCGAGTCCGGTCCAGCCTCGTCGCGGCCATAGGAACCGAAGAGATACAGGGCGGCAACGCCTCGGGCCCGCAGTTGCGGCTCCACGGCTTTCAACCTGGCGATGACCTCGCTGCGGTTCATATGGCCATCCTACTGCAAGCCGGTCACGCGGTCATCCATTGTCCCGTGCCGCGTCAAACCACCGAACCCACGGCGCTGCGCCACGCCATCCAGACGCATCGCATGACGATTCAGAGCGACACGCTCGCCCTGCGCCCCGAGCCAGCTCTGCATCCGCGCAGACCGCTCGACTATCGACGCCCCGTGGTGTCCGCGCTGCGCTTCATCCGGTTCACGAGGCTCGCGATCATCGAGAACAGGTCTACCGGCCGCTGCAGCCACCACGGCATGCTGCGATAGTTGGCCCAGTCCTGCTCGGTCCAGGTGCTCTTCGGCCCGGACCAGGTGAACGCAGGGCTCGTGTCGTCGTCCATGATGTCCCTCACGCTGCGGCGCTACGCCACCGGAAGGCTAAGCCGGCCGCAGCCGTCCTGACAAGCGGCCACTTGGGATCGCTCCCTCGACAAGCGCGCCGAAACCGGCCTTGATAAGGACCGCAGAAGCGCGGGACGGCGACCATGGAACGAGGAGAGGAAACCAGGCCAAGGCTTGGCTGCGCGGGCGACGAGCCTTACCTCGCGCCCCGCTCGGCCAATTACGTCCCCCTCTCGCCGATCTCCTTTCTCACCCGCGCTGCCCTCGGGCATCCCGACCGGCTCGCCACGGTCTATGGCGACTGGCGCCGCACCTGGGCCCAGACGCTGGAGCGCTGCCGCCGCCTCGCCTCGGCGCTCCGCGCGCTCGGGGTCGAACCCGGCGATACGGTCGCCGTCATGGCGGCCAACACGCCGGAACTCTTCGAGGCGCATTTCGGCGTGCCCATGGCGGGCGCCGTGCTCAACGCGCTGAACATCCGGCTCGATGCCGGCACCATCGCCTATATCCTGGAGCACAGCCGGGCCGAGGTGCTGCTGACCGACAGTGAATTCGCGCCCGCCGTGCGCGCTGCCTTGGTACGGCTCGACCGTCCCCCGACGGTCGTCGACATCCTCGATCCGGCGGCGCCCGGCGAGAGGCTCGGCACGACGCACTACGAGGCCCTGCTGGCCTCGGGCGACCCCGCCTTTCCGGTGGCGCTGCCCGAAGACGAATGGGCCTCGATCACGCTCAACTACACGTCCGGCACCACCGGCCGGCCGAAGGGCGTGCTCTACCACCATCGCGGCGCCTATCTGCTGGCGCTCGGCAATACGCTCGAATGGCATATGGGCGAGGCCCCGGTCTATCTCTGGACTCTGCCGATGTTCCATTGCAACGGCTGGTGCTTCCCCTGGACGCTCGCCGCCAAGGCCGGCACCAGCGTCTGCCTGCGCAAGGTCACCGCCAAGGGCATCTACGACGCGATCGCGAACGAGGGCGTGGGCTATCTCTGCGGGGCGCCGATCGTGCTGAAACTCATGATCGACGCCGGTGCGGGCGAGCGCCGTCCCTTGCCCCAAAGGGTCAAGGTGATGACGGCCGCTGCGCCGCCGCCCGCCGCGGTGCTGCACAAGATGCAGGACCAGGGTTTCGACGTGACCCATGTCTACGGCCTGACCGAGACCTACGGCCCGGCGGTCGTCTGCGACTGGCGCGAGGAATGGAACGCGCTCGACGCCGAAGCGCAGGCCGCCAAACGCGCCCGGCAAGGCCTCGCCTACGGCGTGTGCGAGGAGGTCGCGGTGGTGGATCCGGCGAGCGGCATGCCTGTCGCCGCGGACGGCGCCGCGCTCGGCGAGATCTGGTTCCGCGGCAACGTCGTGATGAAGGGATATCACCGCGACGAAGCCGCGACCGAGGCCGCCTTCGCGGGCGGCTATTTCCACTCGGGCGACCTCGCGGTTCGCCATCCCGACGGCTATATTCAGATCCGCGACCGGCTGAAGGACATCATCATCTCGGGCGGCGAGAACATCTCGTCGATCGAGGTCGAGGATGCGCTCAACTACCATCCGGCGGTCGGCGCCGTGGCGGTGGTGGGGCTGCCGGACGACAAATGGGGCGAGGTGCCGGCGGCCTTCATCGAGCTCGCGCCGGGCGCCGCGGTGCCGAGCCAGGAGGAGATCATCGCCTTCTGCCGGGACAGGCTGGCGCATTACAAATGTCCGCGCCAAATCTATTTCGAGGCGCTGCCGCGCACCTCGACGGGAAAAATCCAGAAGCGGTTGCTGCGCGAGCGCGCGATGCCGAGGGATACAGGCTGATGGATACAAGGGAAACGGCGCCCGTCCTGCTCCGCCGCAATGCGGACGGCATCACGACGCTGACGCTCAACCGACCGGCACAATACAATGCCCTGTCCGAAGCGCTGCTCGGCGCGCTGCAGGCCGAGCTCGACGACCTCGCCCAAGACAAGGCGGTGCGCTGCGTGGTGCTGGCCGCCGAGGGACGCGCCTTCTCGGCCGGCCATGACCTCAAGCAGATGCGCGCGCGCGCCGAGGAGGCCTATTACAAGGATCTCTTCACCCGCTGCGGCCGCGTCATGCAGTCGATCCGCGCCCTGCCGGTGCCGGTCATCGCCGCCGTGCAGGGCATCGCCACCGCGGCCGGCTGCCAGCTCGTCGCCACCTGCGACCTCGCGGTCGCGGCACGTTCGGCGCGCTTCGCCGTCTCCGGGATCAATGTCGGCCTCTTCTGCTCGACCCCGGCGGTGGCGCTCTCCCGCAACATCCTGCCGAAGGCCGCCTTCGACATGCTGATGACCGGCCGTTTCATCGATGCCGAGACGGCGCTGGCGAGGGGCCTCGTCAATGCGGTCGTCGACGATGCGGCGCTGGGCGAGGCGGCGCGAGCCTATGCGACCGAGATCGCGTCGAAGAGCCCGGCCGCCGTGCGGCTCGGCAAGACGCTGTTCTACAGGCAGGCCGCCATGGGACTCGCGGATGCCTATGCCTACACGGGCGACGCCATGGCCTGCAACATGATGGAGGACGAGGCCAAGGCCGGCATCGACGCCTTCATCGGCAGGAAGGGCTGAGACGATGCTGTAACGGGTCGTTTGGTCGGCGACCCCTTGCATTTTGCGGGTGGATCAGGCGGACGTCGTGTCGAGCACGTTGTGAAGCTACGGATGACCACCCGGCTCAGGTGATCGATATCGGCTTCGAGCGCATCCGCGCGGCGAGCGCGGGATCGGCGCGCCGGCACAGTTGTGGCGGCAGGCCGCGCATGACGAGCTCGGCATCCGCTACCGTCTGCCGGCCGATGTCGAACAGGGCATCGGTCGTGCCGCCGGTGCGGTGCGCCGAGAGAAGCAGGCCCTCGACCCGGCGGACCGGATCGTCCGCCGCCACCGGCTCCTCCGGAAAGACGTCGGTGGCGGCCCGGATATGGCCGCGGCGCACCGCGTCGAGCATGGC
This sequence comes from Lichenihabitans sp., assembly GCA_965277115.1. GTDB lineage: Bacteria > Pseudomonadota > Alphaproteobacteria > Rhizobiales > Beijerinckiaceae > Lichenihabitans. The sequence goes on from CBDIBY010000012.1 coordinate 182,289, forward strand.
GGGGAAATCGACGACCGCCGCGCGGCTCATCAGCAGGAAGGCCGCGCCCTGCGGCATGAGGCCGAACTCCCGCGCGCCGATCATCGCCTCGTTCTCGCTGGTGACGGTGGCGAACATGAAGACGACGCGGCTCGTGGCCAGCAGGTCGTCGAGCGTCGCCGGAAGGCAGTCGTGCCGTGCCACCACCTCGTCCGGCAGCCAGGGGTCGTAGACCTTTACCGCGTTGCGGAATGGGCGGATCAGGTCGCGCAGGGTCTTGCCGAGATCGCCGAGGCCGATGATGCCGACCGGCGCCCCGGCGAAGCGGAAGGTCTCGGCGTTGCCGGCGAGGCCGTAGCGCTCCGTGCCCGCCCTGAACGCCCGATCCGCCGCCGTGATGCCGCGGGCGAGGTCGAGCGCCATGCCGAGCGCCGCTTCCGCCACGGGCGAGGCGAAGGCGGACCCTGGCGCAAGAACCCAGATGCCGCGCTCCTGGCACGCCTGGTAGTCGATGTTGGGGAGAAAGTTTGTCTCGACGTTGACGACGGCCCGCAATTGCCGCGCCCGGTCGAGCCGTTCGCGCGGCATTGCCGTCTGGCCGATGATCAGGGCCGTCTCCGGGAGATGGGCCTCGATGACCTCGTCCGGCATCGGCCTGTCCTGCGACAGCACGACGCGGCCGAGCTGCTCGAGCCTGCGACGGACGGACGGCTCCATGATCAGGTCGAGCGTGCGCGGCAACGGATCGACGAGGATGACAGGCTCGGCCATGGCGCGACTCCCAGGCTTCGGACAAAGGGATGATGAAGGCGGACTACCGCAACCCGACGAGCATCGATAAGCGAGCCGCGTCCCCGTTAGGCTAGCCATGCAAAACGCAAAAAACCCCGTGAAAGGGGTTGCGAAGTTTACGTCGCGTCATACATTGCCGGTTGCAGCCTTTGGCTGCATGCCCTTGTTGGGCGTTTCCTCCCTAGACTTGGGCCGCCCTTCGGGGCGGTCTTTTTTTAACCTGTGATGCTTTTTCAGCACGAACGCTGGCTGAACGCAAGGCAAGTTCGTCACGACGTTTGATTAAATTTACAGCACTCCCGGCAGATCGCGCCGTGAACCGTCAAGCCGGCCCCGAATCAGGTGCTTCGTCGAACCGGTAGATGATCTCCGAAAACGAATTTGTGGGAAACACGTAGAGGAGTTTCAGCATCGTCGCCGAATTGTTGCGCAGGCAATGGGCAGCGTTTCCCGGAATGAACACCGCCGACCCGGATGTCACGACACTCTCCTGGCCGTCGATGGTGAGAAGCCCCGTCCCCTCGATGACGTAGTAGAGCTCCGGCTGCTCATGACGATGGGATGTCCGGCCGCCGCCGCCCGGCGGCAGTTCCGCGATTCCGGCGGTCATGCTGTCGGTCGGCGTCCGGTCGCTGCTGAACAGGGTGACCCAGGAGAGTTCACCGCGACCGGGATCCTGCCATGTCTCGCGCGGCTGGTCATCGAAAGACGTGATGACTGCCCGGGATCGTTCCGCCATGAATTTCTTCTCCGACTGAGCCGCCCGATCGCACTACGGCCTGTATTGAGTCGGCCAAGCTTACGAATTGTCAACGAGCCTGTGGTGAAATGAAGTTGCCTTGATCCTTCGCCAAGCCCCAGTGAGGTCCGTCGCGCGCATGTTCGACTTCGGCAAGCCAGCCAAGACTTCCCGCGGCGAGAGCCAGGAAAAGACCCGGGGTTCCGTGTCGAGCCCGACGCAGCCCCACGTCGACGTCTTGCAACCGGTCGAACCGAACGCCACGCAGACCCGGAGCACGGAACGTTTCGTGCCGCGCCGGACGGGTACGTCGCTGACGACGGCGAAGGGCAAAAGGATCGACGGCCGCATCGTCAATCTGTCGGCGGCAGGTGTCGCGGTCGAGGTGAACCTGTCGCAAATCGGCACCGATCCCGTCGTCATGGTCGGCTCGCGCCCGGTGCATCGGGGTCGGCCCATCGCCCTCGGCATGGTGTTCCTGTTCGTCAAGCCGATCGACCCTTCCCTGTGCAATCCCGACATCATCCTCTGATCGGCCGCCGGCGCCTGTCGGTGGACGGTGTGACCGGCTTCGCTTCCGGGTGCGAAACCGGTAAGGTCGGACGGAAGCCGCGTCGGCTTTCCCACCCGGAGGACGAGAGTGCAGACCCGCTTCGGTGCAGCCCAGCTCGATGACAGCCGCACCGCCGTCTCGGAGAAGATCCTGCGGAGCTGCGTGCACTGCGGCTTCTGCACGGCCACCTGCCCGACCTATCTGCTGCTCGGCGACGAGCTCGATTCGCCGCGCGGCCGCATCTACCTGATCAAGGACATGCTGGAGGGGGGCAAGCCGGCGACGGCAGCCGTGGTCACGCATATCGACCGTTGCCTCTCCTGCCTGTCGTGCATGACGACCTGCCCGTCCGGCGTGCACTACATGCACCTGATCGATCATGCCCGCAGCCATATCGAGGAGACCTACCGGCGTCCGTTCGGCGACCGTTTTCTGCGCGCGCTTTATGCGGCCGTGCTGCCCCATCCCAGGCGCTTCCGCCTGGCGCTTCAGGCCGCACGGATCGGCAAGCCGTTGCATCCGCTGCTGGCCAAAGTGCCGGGCCTCGGCACGCGGCTCGCAGCGAGTCTCGACCTCGCGCCGGCCGGCCCGCTGCCGAAGGCGGCTTCGCCCACGAGGCCAGTGATCCGGCCGGCCGGCGGCGGCGCGGCGAAGCGGGTCGCGCTGTTGACCGGCTGTGCCCAGCCGGTGCTGCGGCCCTCCATCAACGAGGCGACCCTCCGCCTGCTCGGCCGCCAGGGCATCGAGGTGGTACTGCCTCCCGGCGAGGGCTGCTGCGGCGCGCTCGTGCATCACATGGGGCGCGACGCCGAGGCGTTGCGCTACGCTCGTGCCAATATCGACGCCTGGCTGCGCCAGGAGGCGTTGGGCGGCCTCGACGCCATCCTGATCACCGCCTCGGGCTGCGGCACGACGATCAAGGATTACGGCTTCATGTTGCGCGACGACCCCGCCTATGCGGAGAAGGCGCGGCATGTCTCGGCTCTGGCCAAGGACATCACCGAATATCTGGCCGAGCTCGACCTCGCTCCGCCGATGCGGACCCTTGACGGGGCGGTCGCCTATCACTCCGCCTGCTCGATGCAGCATGGGCAGAAGATCACCGAGGCGCCCAAGCTGCTGCTGAGAAACTCCGGCTTCACCGTGAAGGACGTGCCGGAAGGGCATATCTGCTGCGGCTCGGCCGGCACCTACAACCTGCTGCAGCCGGAACTGGCGACAAAGCTCCGCGCCCGAAAGATCGACAATATCGAGGCGACCCGGCCGACCGTGATCGCCACCGGCAATGTCGGCTGCATCACCCAGATCGCCGCCGGCACCGCCATCCCGATCGTGCATACGGTGGAACTGCTCGACTGGGCCCGCGGCGGCCCCGACCCCTATGGCTGGACGGTGCCTGCGGAGATCATCCGGCCCGCCGGACCGGTCGCGCCGGTTGCGAGCCCCCTTACCGCGGCCCTAGTATCCTGAACCAGAAGTTCGTTGTATAATCTCTGTTGTTTGATCGCGGTGGAGGTTGGCATGGGTCGGCCACTTGAACCTGTTGCGCTGAGCGAGGGCGAACGGAGGGACTTGTCGTCGCTCGCGGCGCGACGAAAGACGGCGCAGGCCTTCGCGATGCGGGCCAGGATCGTGCTTCTGTCGAGCGAAGGCGCCGCCAACAAGGAGGTTGCGGCGCGTCTGTCGATCGATGAGGCGACAGTGGGGAAGTGGCGTCGCCGGTTCCTGTCGGATCGACTGGACGGCTTGCGGGACGAGGCGCGCTGCGGCGCTCCACGCACTGTGGATGATGCTCGGGTCGAGGCTGTGATCGTGCGCACATTGGAAAGCCTCCCCTCTGACGCGACACACTGGAGTTCGCGCGGCATGGCCAAAGCGAGCGGTCTGTCGACCTCGACGGTTCAGCGCATCTGGCGCGCGTTCGGCTTGCAGCCGCATCGCGCCGACACGTTCAAACTGTCGACCGACCCGGACTTCGTGGCCAAAGTCCGCGACATCGTCGGGCTCTACATGGCCCCGCCTGCACGCGCCCTTGTCTTGTGTGTCGATGAGAAGAGCCAAATCCAGGCGCTCGACCGCAGCCAGCCGATGCTGCCCATGCGTCCTGGTCAAATCGAGCGACGGGCGCACGATTATACCCGCCATGGCACCACATCGTTGTTCGCCGCGTTGAACGTCGCAACCGGCGCTGTCATCGGCAAGTGCTTTCCCCGGCATCGCGCGACCGAGTTCCGCTGCTTCCTCGACGAGATCGAAAAAGCCGTCCCGGACACCCTCGACGTCCACCTCGTGATGGACAATTACGCCACGCACAAGACACCCATGATCCGCGACTGGCTCGCCAAGCGCCCACGCTGGCAGGTCCACCACACCCCAACGGGTGCATCATGGATCAATCAGGTCGAGCGCTTCTTCGCCTTGCTCAGCGAGCGGAAGATCAAGCGCGGGGCCCATCGCAGCGTCGCCGCCCTTCAGGCCGCCATCACCTCGTTCGTCGACGCCCACAACGCACACCCAAAGCCGTTCCGATGGACCAAAACAGCAGACGACATCCTCGCATCCGTCGAGCGATTCTGCCTACGGCTCACCCCAGCAAAAATGCCCCGAACTTCTGATTCAGGATACTAGGATAGCTCCGTTTCGACTGGACATGTTTCGCAACATCGAAACATAAATTTGGGCTCAGGATCAAAATCGAGAAACAAATCCGAGGAAGGCGTGACGTTTCCGATCGGCTTTTACTTTCCGTTCTACGATCGTCGGTAAAACTTAAGGCAATCTTTACCACGATCATCGACCTTGAAGGCGAAGACGGCGGTCGCCGACGGCGACGACTGTTCATCGACCGCAATCTCCATGACCCAACCGGCAGGGGGCTCCTGTGTCCGTTTCGCTTTCCAATCTCAACAGCGCCGCCTCCGCCAGCCAGCTCGTCCAGCGCAAGCCGCCGACGAGTCAGGAAGAGTCCGGCGGCAATCCGGATCCGCTGGCGGCGAGCTCGGCCTCGTCCGGTGCCACGATCGACCCGAATAGTCTGGCCCAGGCCGCGTCCAGCTTTCTGGCGGCACTGACGCAATTGAGCACGAGCCAGCCGGGGAGCGGATCGGGCGACGCCACAACCCAGGCCAGCCAGGCGACGAATGCCGTCGCGGCGTCCGGGGCTGGAGACGCCTCAGTGACAGGCTCCAATACCGCCTCCACCGTCTCGAGCGATCTCGCGACGTCGATGACGGACCTGATCCAGGCGTTGCAGACGGCTGCGGGCACGACGACATCGACATCTCCGCCCGGCGGCGCGGCCGGCACCGACCAGACCGGAGCGGTCGACAAGCCGCATCACCACGGCGGCCACCATCATCAAGCCGACGCCGACGCCGGCGCGGCGAACTCGGCGAACGACCCCTTCGCCGCGGCGACTTCGTCGAGCGACACGAGCGCCTCCGCTCCGGCGCCGTCGGGTACGACTTCCAGCAGCGGCCTGCTGGCGGCGCTCGACAGCTATGCGTCCCAGAGTGCCGCCGCGACCAATACGTCGCTCGACCCGCTGCTCATCTGATCACGCGCCCCTGGTCGCGTCGCGCCACCGGACCGTTTCGCCGATCCCCGGCGCCGTAAAGGCGTCCGGATCGAGGCCTCGCGCCGCCCGTGCCGCGTGAAGCGCCTCGACCGGCGCGTCGATGGCCTCGTCGGTCAGTTGGAACGTGCCCCAATGAATGGCGTGACTCTGGCGCGCCTCGAGATCGGCATGGGCCATGACGGCGTCGTCCGGGTTCATATGCTGCGCCTGCATGAACCAGCGCGGTTCGTAGGCGCCGATCGGCAGCAGCGCCACGTCGATGGCGAAGCGCCGGCCGATCGCGGCGAAATGCGGCCCATAGCCGCTGTCCCCGGCGAAAAACAGCGTGCCGGCGGGCGTGCGGACCACGTGGCCACCCCACAGACTCCGGCGGCGGTCGAAACCGGTGCGGCTCGACCAGTGCTGCGCCGGCACAAAGGTCACCTCGATCCCGTCCGCCGGAACGGACGGGGCGCGATCCCACCAGTCGAGCTCGACCACGCGCTCGATGCCGGCACGGCGCAGCGCCCGCCCGTTGCCGAGCCCCGTGACGATGAGCGGCCACCAGTGCCGATCGAGCCATGCGAGGCTCGCCAGGTCCATATGGTCGTAATGGTTGTGGCTCAGGAGGACGATGTCGATCTTGGGCATCGTCGCGAGGGCGAGGCCCGGCGGCCGTATCCGCCGCGGACCGGCGAAGCCGACCGGACTCGCCCGCTCCGAGAAGATCGGATCGGTGAGCAGGGTGCAGCTCTCGGTCTGGATCAGCACGGTCGACTGGCCGATGAATGTCAGCAGCATCTCGCCCGACGATGGGCGCGGCGGCGCCGCGCGCCGGAGCTCATTGGCCCGAGGCTCAGGCCAAGCGGCTGGCCGTCGCTCCCGGCGCCAGCGTAGGAGATCGCCGAAGCTGCGGTCCGTGTCGACGCCGGGGTTGAAAAAGCGCTTGCCGTCGAAGTGATCGGACGGTGCGTAGCCAACGATCCCGGATGTCCGCCCGCGTCCGCACAAGCTTGGCGTCGCGGCGTTGGACATGACGGTCCGGGCCCCGGCGAGGCCTGCGGTCAGAAAACGGAGCAACGGCATGATTTTCCTCGCGATATTGGCCGGCCTCGGCCTCGTGACAGTGGCCTCGGAAGACAATCCGCCCGGCTCCTTCCAGGACAGGTCGCCCCTGCTCTCCGTCGTGGCTCCCGACGCGTCGGACTCGCGCCTCGCAGAGCAGCGGAAGCTCTATACTGCCATGCGCTCCGGCGCACGCGAGCGGATCCGGTGCTCGTCGAGGGGATCGGCAAGGCGGCAGGAGTGCAGGCGCTGCGCCGGCGCCTCGGCGTCGGAGACTTCTGCGCGGTGCTGATCGGCAAGGACGGCGGCGACAAGCGGGAGATGCAGTGGCGTGAGCCCCGAGCCCATCCGCACGCACTGGCGCCCGGTTCGGGGCTCCTCTAAGACAAGCCCGCGCTATGGGACGCGCAGGCCGGTTTGGGGAAGATGGGTGGCGGACACGGACGATCCACGCGGCGAGACGAGGCGGCCATGGCGTCGTCGCCTGGCCGGCGGGCGCGAGGGCGGTCACGAAGGCCCGGCAAGGATCGGGCGGCTCGAATCCCAGCATGGCGCATTACCTGCGAATTTCGACGCCGAGCGCTATGTTGCGCTCCATGGGGATCTGGCGCGTTTCCGCGGCAATCCGGACGGGGCCATCGAACATTACCTGCGTTGGGGTCGCAACGAAGGCCGAATCTACAAGAGCCACCTCGAACGGCTGGAGGAGCGCCATGGCCAGCTTCCCGCCGACTTCGACGCCGCGCGCTATGTCGATCTTCATCCGGACCTCGAAATCTTCCGGTCCGAGGCGGATGCCGCCGCCGCCCATTACCTGCAGAGCGGTCGCGCCGAGGGTCGCCGCTATAAGAGACTGTCGGCCATCACCAAAGCCGCCAGGCCGGTCGATCTCGACGCAAAGATAATCCGGACGGAGTTTGCCGTCCCGGATCGCCGCGACTGGCGCAACCGGTTCAACGCCGCGGATTTCCGCGCGCTCAATCCCGATCTGGCCGACCGGACCCACGATCGGGCGGACGCGATGCGGCTGTTCGAGACCGACGGCATCATGCGGCTGACGCCGCTGTCGCTCGACGATTCCTTCGAGGCCGATTTCTACCGTCGGCGCACGCCGGAGGCGGCGATGCTCGCTCCGCCCGAGGCCTACCGGCACTGGCTTGATGTCGGCATGACCGCGGGGCGCGCCGGATCGGAAAGCGAACTCGTCGAGGCGCTGATCGGCGCCCGGGTGTTTCCCGCCGGATTCGACTGGGAAGCCTATTTGCGCCGCGTCGGGCCGCAGGCCGGCATGACGCGCTCGGACGCGCTCGAACATGCGATCGAGACCGGCGTCGACGATCCGGCTCACATGCCGGTCGCCAGCAAGGATGCGGCGTCGTTCTTGGAGGCGGCGGCCGCCAGCCAATGGAAGCGGGCGCGCCGTCGCCTCGCAACAGGCCTCATCGAGCGGGCGATCACGCTCCGGCCCGATCATCCTCGCCAGCATTGGACGCTGGCGGCATGGAGCGAGGAGCTGGGTGATCTCGCCAAGGCGGAAACCCACTACCGCGAGGCGGAAAGATTTGATTACCGCTCCGTTTATCTCGTGGCCAAGCTTGCCGCGCTCGCGGCGGGTCGGAGCGAGTTCGATCAGGCCTATGGAGAGCTGCGGGCCGGGCGCGCGGCCTTTGCCGGCTACGGACCCTGGAGCGAAGCGCTCGATGCCACGCTGAACCAGGATTTTGCGGCCGCCGCCGAGGCGGCGCTCGATTATTACCGCAAGGGCGAGCGCAGCGAGGGGGACGCCCTGCTGACCACAACCCTCGTTCGCATCGCGCGCCAGCTCGAAGAGCTCGATGACTTGCCGGCGACGCTGCCGCCCAAACCCGACGGTCATGTCGTGCTCTTCGCCAACCACGGCCTGCCGCAATGCCGGCACTATCGGGTGGAACAGCGATGCCAGCAGCTCGACCAACTCGCCATCCCTTACCGGCTGTTCGACAGCGATGGGGCGGTCAAGGCCCGCGAGGCGCTCGTCGGCGCGCGTGCCCTCGTCGTCTATCGCGAGCCGGCCTATGTGGAGACGATCCGGCTGATCCTGCACGCCCGCGCCATAGGAATTCCGGTCTTCTACGAGATCGACGACCTGATCTTCGACGCGGCCCATTATCCGGACGGCTTCGAGGCTTACGAAAAGCAGATCCCGTTCGAGGACTACGTCGGCCTGCTCTACGGCGTGCCCCTGTTCCGCTTCGCGGCGACGCTCTGCGACGCCGGCATCGCCTCGACCGAAGCGCTGGCGAGCCATCTCGGCCCGTTGACGCGCTCTGGCGCCTGCGCCGTGATCCCGAACGGCCTCGACGGGCGCAATGCCCGTTTCCTCGCGGCGGCCCCGGTCGCCCGATCGAGCGCCGACGACATCCTCATCTTCTACGGTTCGGGGACGAAAGCCCACGATCGCAACTTCAACGAAACAGTCGGCCCGGCGCTGATCGAGCTTTTCGCCGCCCGACCCAAGGTCAGGCTCGTCGTCGTCGGCTATCTCGATCTCGGCGCCGGTCTGGCACCCTTCGCCGACCGGATCCTTCGCTTCGACTTCAGCCGGGACCTCGAAGCCTATTGGGCGGCGCTGTCGGAAGCCGACATCAACCTTGCGGTTCTCGTGCCCGGCGTCATGAACGACGCCAAGAGCGAGATCAAATGGCTCGAGGCGGCGGTTTCCGCCGTGCCCTCCATCGTCAGCGCCACGGCGACATACCGTGCCGTGCTCCAAGACGGCCATGACGCGCTGCTCTGCACGACGCCGGAGGACTGGCGCGCAGCGCTGTTTCGCCTCGTGGACGATGCAGCCTTGCGCCGGGCGATCGGCACGGCGGCACGCGCCAAGGCGATCGCGGGCTATGGTCTCGACGCCACCACGACCCGCCTCGCCGCGGTCCTGGCCAAGCCCGAACCCGCCCCGCCGACGCGGCGCAAGACGCGGCTCATGATCGTCAACGTCCTCTTTCCGCCGCAGACCTTCGGGGGCGCCACGCGTGTCGTGCGCGACAATGTCGACGATCTCGTCGCACGCTACGGCGACGAATTCGAACTCGCGGTTTACGCGACCGATTTCGACGCGCTGCCGGAGACCTCTCGCGTCGGCCGCTACGGAGCGGTTCCGGTGTTCCGCTACGGCCGCCAGTCCATTGACGTATTCGATTATCGGGATGAGGCCGCCGGCGACCATTTCGCGACGGTGATCGGGGCGTGGGCGCCCGACCTCGTGCATGTCCACTGCATCCAGTTCCTCACCGGCGCGATCGTCGAGCGATGCCACGCCGCCGGCATCCCCTATATGGTGACGGCGCACGACGGCTGGTGGGTATCGCCCGCGCAGTTCCTGGTCGACGAGGATCTGTTCCTGCGCATGCCCGGATCGCGGGCGCTCGCCGACGCACCGTTCGGCAAGGACGCGCTGGCGGTGGCGGACCGCAAGCGCTACCTCGCCGACCGCCTGAACGAGGCGGCGGTGGTGACCGCCGTCTCGGCGAGTTTCGCCGACATCTACCGGCACTGCGGCTTCACGGAGACACGCGTCACGCCGAACGGGCTTTCGGAGCGCTTCATAGAGGCCCGCCACCGCCTGGGCCGGCGTGATCGTGCCGGAGCGGGCCGCCACCAGCGGGTGCGGATCGGCCATATCGGCGGCCGCTCGCACCACAAGGGCATCCATCTCCTGCAGATCGCGCTGCAACAGGGCGCCTTCACCCATCTCGAGGCGCTCGTCATCGACCACGCGGAAGAAGTGGGATACGAGGCGCAGGAATTGTGGGGCACGACGCCCGTCACGGTGCGCGGCTCGATCCCGCAGGACGGCGTCTTCGACCTCTACGACAGCCTCGACGTCCTCGTCGCGCCCTCGACCTGGCCGGAGAGCTTCGGGCTCGTGTCGCGCGAGGCGCTCACGCTCGGCCTCTGGGTCGTGGTGAGCGGCCTCGGGGCGCTGGCCGAAGACGTGGTCGAGGGGCAGAACGGCTTCGTGATCGACGTCGGCCACGCGCGCGACCTCGTTCGCGTACTGCGCCTCATCGACGCCGATCCAGAGCGTTTCACCCGCTCGCCTGCCGTGGCGTTCGAGCCCCGCCCGGCGACCCGCCAGACCGACGATTTCGTCGCCATCTACCGCGAGATCGCGGCCGTCCGCGATCACGGCTGAGGGAGCGGACAGCGATGGCCTTCTACAAATACCGGCAGTTTCTCGAGCGTCGCGACGGCGTGGAGTTCGACGACCGTCATCCGGCCGGCACGGTCGCACCCTTGTCCGGCGTCTATGTCTGCGACGCCTGCGGCACCAGCGTCACGGCGCTCAACGGCCGGACGCTGCCGGGGCCGGTCCACCATCGCCACGAGGACGATGCGCCGATCGCCTGGCGGCTCGCCGTCTGCTCGCATCACAAATGAGAGATGGCCGAACAGGTCCGCGCACATCGTCGGCGGGGCAAAGCTGGCGGCTCCACGACGACCGAATATGCGCTAGAGCATGATCGGCTGCCGCCGATCTGCTCCAGCATTAAAAGAGCGAGCACGTTCATCGGTTTAGGATCGCGAAGCGATTCAACCTAAACCGTTCGTGCGCTAGTGGTCCGACCCAGACGGATGATTCATCCGTCTGGACCAGTCGGCCCACCAGCTTAGAGTCGGTGCACCGAATCATCTCAAACGGAAGGTGAACCTTCCGTTTGAGTCGGTTCACCAGGATACCGCCCATCGGGACATCTGGGGAGGATGCAGTGATGACCGCCGTCGATGCCGCCATCGAGACTGTCGCAGCCGATCTCGCCACCTTGAATGCCGATGGCATCGTGGCGCGCCGAGGCGCCTTCTCGCGCGACTTCGCCGAGGCGATGCGCGAGGACATGATGACGGCCTTCTGGGACGCGATCCAGCGCCCCGGCGGCGCGATCGGCCGCGGTCCGCGCCGCTGGTATGTCGAGATCCATCCGCAGCAGTTCGGCGGCTTCGTGGAGCTCGTGACACATCCATGGGTCGTCGCCATGTGCGAGGGCGTGCTGGGGTCGGAGTACCAGCTCGTCGAGCTCGGCTTCGACACGCCCTTCCAGGGCGCCAAGACCCAGCCCTGGCATCGCGACTTCCCCTCGCCGCCCGAGTCCTGCGAGGGTCGGCGCATCACCTCGTTGGCCTTCAACCTCACCGGCGTCGATGTCACCCCCGACATGGGTCCTTTCGAGATCGCGCCCGGCACCCAATGGGATGATGGCCGCGCCTGGCCCCACGAGATGTTCCCGCCGAAAGACGTCTGGGACCGCTATGCGGAGCGGGGCTCACGCAAATATCCGCAGGGGGGTGACATCTCATGCCGATCCGCCCTGACGGTGCATCGCGGCACCGCCCATCCGTCGCCGGTCGCCCGGCCGGTGCTCGTCCTCGGCGTCGATGCGCCGGGCGCCGGCCATGCTGCCCTCCACGACCCGATGGTGACGCCGCACTATCATGCGGCGCTTCCGCAGCGCGTCCGCGATCACCTCGTGTGCCGGATCGTCGACGCGCTCGTGCCTATCACCCAGAAGCACGACATCGAAGGCTTGGTCATGGGGACGGAGTGACTAACGTGAGCGGACGAATCGGCGGTCGACGGATCTTGACGAGCCGACGGCACGGTGCTAGCCAACAGGCTCAGGTTTTCCAGTCATCTGCCGAAGCCATGTCCAAGACCCTTATCGTAACCGAAGCGCCTGGAGCGGACCGAGACTGATCTCGGCTTCCGACCCTGGCGCTACCCAAGGCCCCTCGCGGGCCTTTTTTGTTGCCTTTTTTCCTGACGCACGACGCAGACGACATCAGCGGAGCGGACCATGTCAAGACAGATGACCGGCGCCGAAATGGTGGTGCAGGCCTTGAAGGACCAGGGGGTCGACACGCTCTTCGGCTATCCGGGCGGCGCCGTCCTGCCGATATACGATGCGATCTTCCACCAGAACCACGTCCGCCACGTGCTGGTGCGCCACGAGCAGGGCGCGGCCCATGCGGCGGAGGGCTATGCGCGCTCCTCCGGCAAGGTCGGGGTGCTGCTCGTCACCTCCGGGCCGGGCGCCACCAACGCCATCACCGGCCTGACCGACGCGCTGATGGATTCGGTCCCGCTCGTGTGCATCACCGGCCAGGTGCCAACCCATCTCATCGGCTCGGACGCCTTCCAGGAATGCGACACGACCGGCATCACGCGCCATTGCACCAAGCACAATTACCTGGTGCGGCGCATCGAGGATCTGCCGCGCATCCTGCACGAGGCTTTTTGGGTCGCCTCGCACGGCCGGCCCGGCCCGGTCGTCATCGACATCCCGAAGGACGTGCAGTTCGCGGCCGGCACCTATGTCGGCCCGCAGAACATCGTCCACAAGACCTACCAGCCCAAGGTCAAGGGCGACCTCGACAAGATCCGCCAGGCGGTGGCCATGATGGCCGCAGCCAAGCGCCCGGTGTTCTACACCGGCGGCGGCGTCATCAACGCCGGGCCCAATGCCTCGACCCTGCTGCGCGAGCTGGCGCAGCTCACCGGCTTCCCGGTCACTTCGACGCTGATGGGCCTCGGCGCCTATCCGGCCTCGGGCAAGAACTGGCTCGGCATGCTCGGCATGCACGGCACCTACGAGGCGAACCATGCGATGCACGATTGCGACCTGATGATCGCGGTCGGGGCGCGCTTCGACGACCGCATCACCGGGCGGCTCGACGCCTTCTCGCCGGGGTCGAAAAAGATCCACATCGACATCGACCCCTCGTCCATCAACAAGGTGGTGAAGGTCGACCTCGGCATCGTCGGCGACTGCGCTTACGTGCTCGAAGACATGGTGCGGCTGTGGCGCAGCCAGAATCCGGCGGTCGACAGAAGCGCGCTCGGCGACTGGTGGGGCCGCATCGACGGCTGGCGCAAGCGCAACTCGCTCGCCTTCCGGCCGTCGAGGAAGACCATCAAGCCGCAGCATGCGGTGCAGCGGCTCTACGAGTTGACCAAGAATCGCGACACCTACATCACCACCGAGGTCGGCCAGCACCAGATGTGGGCGGCGCAGCACTATCACTTCGACAAGCCGAACCGCTGGATGACCAGCGGAGGCCTCGGCACCATGGGTTACGGCCTGCCGGCGGCCATCGGCGTGCAGATGGCGCACCCGCAGGCGCTCGTCATCGACATCGCCGGCGAGGCCTCGATTCTCATGAACATGCAGGAAATGTCGACGGCGTTGCAGTATCGCCTGCCGGTCAAGGTCTTCATCCTCAACAACAGCTACATGGGGATGGTGCGTCAGTGGCAGGAACTCTTGCATGGCGGGCGCTATTCGGAGAGCTATTCGGAGGCGCTGCCGGATTTCGTCAAGCTCGCCGAAGCCTATGGCGGCACGGGCCTGCGCTGCGAGGATCCGGCCGATCTCGATGCCTGCATCACCAAGATGATCGAGACGCCTGGACCGGTGATCGTCGATTGCGTGGTCGACCGGGCCGAGAACTGCTTCCCGATGATCCCGTCCGGCAAGGCACATAACGAAATGATCCTGGCCGACCTCGGCGACGATGCCGGCATCGAGATCGGCGCGGTCATCGACGAAAAGGGCAAGATGCTGGTGTGAGACCGGAACCCCTTCTCCCGTTTACGGGAGAAGGTAGCCTGCCGCAGGCAGGTTGGATGAGGGAAAACTCCTTCGATCAAGAGAGGCACAATGCCGCCGCGTGTTTCCGACGAGCAACTGGATTTTGCCCGCAAGCTTCGTAAAGAGATGACCGCGGCCGAGACCATGCTATGGCGCAGCCTCAGGAGCCGCGGCGTCGGACCCAAGTTTCGCAGGCAGGTGCCAATCGGTCCCTACATCGCCGATTTCGCCTGCGTGGCCGCGCATCTTGTGGTGGAACTCGACGGAAGGCCGCATGACGACATCGAGCGGCAAGATCGTGATCGGGAGCGCGACGCATGGCTGGCCGAACATGGTTGGCGCGTCTTGCGAATACCGAATGACATCGTGATCGGCGGCGGGGATATCGTCATCGAACGCATCAAGGCCGTATTGACGCTCCCCTCATCCGGCGCTTCGCGCCACCTTCTCCCGCAAGCGGGAGAAGGGAATATCCGAGAAACGCCATGAACGCCCCGACGCTTCCCCCCTCGCCGCCGTCTCCATATTCCTCGGCGCTGGCCAGTTCCAACACCGAGAGCCACACGCTGTCGGTGCTGGTCGACAACGAGCCGGGCGTACTCGCCCGCGTCGTCGGCCTGTTCTCCGGCCGCGGCTACAATATCGAGAGCCTCACGGTCGCCGAGGTGGCCCATGCCGAGCATCTGTCGCGCATCACCATCGTGACCTCCGGGACGCCCGAGGCGATCGAGCAGATCCGCCATCAGCTCGAACGCCTTGTGCCGGTGCACCGCGTCACCGACCTCACCACCGAGGGCCGCGCGGTCGAGCGCGAACTCGCGATGGTCAAGGTGCGCGGCAAGGGCGAGAACCGCGTCGAGGCGCTCCGCCTCTCGGAGGCCTTCCGCTGCCGGGTGATCGACGCCACCACCGAGAGCTTCGTCTTCGAACTCACCGGCGCGCCGTCCAAGATCGACAGTTTCATCGAGCTCATGCGCCCGGTCGGCCTCGTCGAAGTGTCGCGCACCGGCGTCGCCGCCATCTCGCGCGGACCCGAGGCCATGTGAGTCCGCAATGATGCCCGCCGCCTTGTTCTGGGCGCTCGTCGCCTTCGCCTTCGTGATGTCGATCACCCCTGGCCCCAACAATGTGATGCTGATGGCCTCCGGTGTGAATTTCGGCATGCGCCGGACCTTGCCGCACGCGCTCGGCGTGACACTGGGCTTCATGCTGATGGTTGGGTTGGTGGGCTTGGGGCTCGCCGGCATCTTCGCCCGCGTGCCGGCGCTGCTCGTCTGGATGAAATGGCTCGGCGCAGCCTACATGGTCTTCCTGGCCTGGAAGCTCGCCCGCGCCAAGCCGGTGCGCGAGGGTGCTTCGGCGGGCAAGCCACTGACCTTTTTGCAGGCCGCCGCGTTTCAGTGGATCAATCCCAAGGCCTGGATCATCGCGCTGACGGCGGCCGCAACCTATACGCTGCCGGACCGCTATGCGCTGACCGTACTCATCGTCGCCGCCGTCATCGGCGTTATCACCCTGCCCTCGGTTTGGTGCTGGGTGCTGTTCGGCTCGACGCTGCGCCGCGCCCTCGGCGACCCGAAAATCCTGCGGATCTTCAACTGGACCATGGCGGTGCTGCTCGTCGCCTCGATCGTCCCGGCGCTGCGGGACTGAACAGTCAGGGCCGCAGCACGGCGACGAGCACCATGAGGAAGCCGGCGAAGGAGATGACCCACACCAGCGAACGCACGTAGGGAATGCCGAAGGCATAGAGGGGCACATAGGCGATGCGACCGACGAGATAGATCCAGGCCCCCCAGAGCGTGAGCCCGCCTTCGCGCCCTGCGACGTGGGCGATGAGGATGGCGAGGCCGAACAGCGGCAGCGTCTCATAGAGATTGGCGCGCGCCCGCTGCAGGCGCCCGGTCATGACGCCGATGGGCGGCCCGGGCTCGTCGCGCGGCCCGGCATTATAGGCAACCCCGGTCTCACGGTTGCGTAGATGCGAGGGCAGCATGATCTGCACGAGGGCCAGCACCAGCGTCCAGGCCAGAAGCTTCAGCTCGATCGTCATCGCCTTTACCCCAGCCAGTTTTCACGGCTGGTTATTGATGCCTTTCGACCGTTTGTCGCCTGCCTTCTCTAGCGGCTTGCGCTCGCCGGCCGGTGGTGAGGGCCGATCGGCGGGCGCGGGGCCAATGGCCGGGCTTCCTCAGGGATGGGCCGGCTCGATCCTGTCGAGCAGCGGCATGAGCGCATCCACGCAGGCCTTCATGCTCTCGTCCTCGGCACATTTGACACGGAGCTCGAGATTTGGGCCCTTGATGCGGAAGCCCGCCGCCTTGCCCGCCGGCGGCTTCATGTGCGGCGGATGCGGCGGATGCGGCATCATCCCGCCGGGGCCACCGGGAACCTCGGGCACATCCTCCATGTCGTCGCCCGACCCACCCATCTGGTTAGGATGCGGGCCGACCACATAGGTGCCGTTCGGCGTCTGGATGATCTCGCCTTGATAGCCTTGTCCCGGTCCCATCTGGGCGCCCGGCGAACCGGCCGGAGCATGACCCTGGTCGGCCTCTTCCTGGCCGGGCGCCGGGCCGCCCGTCGACGGCATCACGGCATGCGGCGCATTGGCGGGAGGCGGCGTGTCGCCGCTCGGTGCGGACTGCGCCATGGCAACCCCGCCGAGAAAGCTCAGGCAGAGGCCGAGATAAGCTGCTTTCATGATGACGATCCTTGTCGACGGCCCTTCTCCGGCCGTAAGGCGCCCCGCCCCGGCGCTTTGACGCCGGCCGGGCCGTCATTGTTCCTCGCAGGCCGGCCATATCAGGTCGAGGTGAGGGCTTGCGCCCATTTCTCCTCGCGCCCGTCGACATCCTTGCGCTTGCGGATGCGGCCGTCGAGCTCGACATGGAGCTCGACGAGCCGGCCGGTCGCGTCGCGCCCGAGGACTTCGACATGCTTCGGCTTGCTGCGAGCATCGCCGAGCACGGTGAGACCTTCCGCAGCGGCGGCACGCCGGCCGATCTCGGGATCGGTATCGTCCCGATGCCTCTCGCCGTGCGGGATCTCGAAACTGCGACCGTTGCGCTCGACGCTGGAGGCCTTGAGCTCCGACCGTTTGCGTTCGCCCTTGATGGTGATTGCGTCGCCGACGTCGAGCTTGAGGATTTCGGCGCCGTGCGGGCCGAGGTCGGCCAGCAGGCTGCCGGCGTCAGTCTGCAGCACGAAGCGGTGGGCGAAGACGTCCCGGACGGTGCCGGAGACGGTATCGGACGGTTTGTCGCTCATTGCGGGCTTCCTTTGGGGGTGGTCCGACGGGGGACGCCCATCCAGCGGCACCGCGCCTCCACCATGTCCGTTCCTAAAGCCCCGCCGCCAACCGGCGCTGAACCCGGCCGTTCAGCTTCGGTTCATTCGGCCGGCAGCGCCATGTCTTC
Source organism: Lichenihabitans sp. (assembly GCA_965277115.1). GTDB lineage: Bacteria > Pseudomonadota > Alphaproteobacteria > Rhizobiales > Beijerinckiaceae > Lichenihabitans. The sequence goes on from CBDIBY010000012.1 coordinate 200,020, forward strand.
CTCGTCAGCCCGATCCTCCTCGTCCGGATCCCAGGTCTGGCCCTTGACCCAGATGCGGCGGACCTGGAGGTCGCCCTTGGCGTCGAGGAGGTCGTCGGGCAGGATCACGCGGCCGTTCTCGAGCTTCAGCCCCAGCACGGCGTAAGCCGCCGAAAGCATGCGCGAGGCCGAGCCCGTATACCAGCTCCAGCCGCCGCGCCCGCCATAGCTCTCCCCGTCGTAGACATCGGCCGGCTGCTGATGCGGCGCGAGGCCGTAGACCGCGAGTTCGCCGCCGTCCGTCTTGCCGAGCGGCGAAAGCTTGCGCCAGCAGGTAAAAGCGCGGCCCATGGCATGCCGGGCGAGGTCGTCGTCGCCCTTCTGCCGGGCCAGCTCCGCGACCTTGACGAAGGCATCGACGGTCCAGGACGCGCCATGGGTATACTGGCCGCCGTTCTCGCGCACGCCCGGCGGATAATCGGCGATGCGGCCCGGATAGGGGTCGGAATGTTCGTCGAAGGGCGGCGTCACGAGCAGGATGCGGTTGTCTTTCTCGAGCGACTTGAGGCCGTGCTCGAGCGCCCCGAGGCCACGCTCGAGCCCCGCCGCGCCGGAGAGCACCGGCCAGGCCGCCGCCATGATGCTCGGCGGATCGAGCGGCCGGCCGTCGTCGGCGAAATCGAAGATGAAATGATCGCCGGTCCATACGCCGTCGATCGCCTTGGCGAGGCGCTCGGCCTCCCTGGCATATCGCTCCGCCGCACCCCGGCCGCCGCGCCGCTCGGCGATCGGCACGAAACGAACCAGGATGTCGTAGAAGAAGCAGGCGAGCCAGGTCCCCTCGCCGCGCCCTTCCGGACCGGCCGCGTCGATCCCGTCGTTCCAGTCGCCGGTGCCGATCAGCGGCAGGCCATGGCTGCCCATCCGGGCCATGGCGTATTCGATGGCGCGGCGGCAATGGTCGTAGACGTCGCCCGTCTCGCGCGACAGGCGCGGCGGAATGAGCAGATCGATCACCCCGTCGGGGATCGGCGGCCCTTCGAGATAAGGCTGCTCCTCGCCGAGGACCGACCAGTCGCCGGTCGCCTCGACATAGCGCGTCACCACATAGGGCAGCCAGAGATGCGGATCGGAGGCCCGGGTGCGCTGGCCGAAGGCGACGCGGCCATCGGGCGCCACGTGCCACCATTTGAACACGTCGCCCTCGGGGAACTGCACGCCCGCGTGGATGACGATCTGCCGCCGCGTCAGGCTCGGATCGAAGAACATGAAGGGCAGCACGTCCTGGAGCTGGTCGCGGAAGCCGAAGGCGCCGCCGCGCTGGTTGGGACCGGTGCGGCCCCAGAGGCGGGAGGCCAGCGCCTGATAGGGCAGCCAGTGGTTGACGAGGCGATCGAAGGCCGGATCGTTGGTCTCGACCTGCACGGCGCCGAGACGCTCCGCCCACCAGGCTTCCGTCGCCTTCAGCGCCGCCCGGGCGGCGGCGGGATCGCGCAGGTGCGAGGCGGCCATCAGCGCCTCGCGCTTGGTCGCGGTCTGACCCAGCACGATGGCGATGTCATAGGTGGCGCCGGCGGGGATCTCGATGTCGCCCGCGAAGGCCGCGATGCGGCGGCCGTCGTCCTCACGCGAACCATCGGGCAGGCCCGTCTCGACCATCACCGGGTCGGTCAGGTCGCGCCCGGGCGAACCGATGAAGCGGCTGCGCACCGTCTCGGCCAGGGCGGCCGTGAGGCTCGTCACCGCGAAGGCCCAGCCGCGCTGGAAGTCGTTGTGCGGGTTGGAGAAGAGCAGCGATTCGGTCGCCTCATCGCGGATCACGTCGAGGTCGCCGAGGCTGTCGCCGGTGCTTTCCGCGAGCGCCATCTCGAAATAGGGCACCACACGGTAGGATTTCGTCCTGTCGCTGCGATTGCGGATCGTCAGCAAGCGCACGTCGGCGGGCGCGTCGGTGAAGACGAAGACCGTGAGGTCGAGCTCGGTGTCGCCGCGCATGCAGCGGAAGACGGCGGAGCCGAGCTTGTAGTCGACCTCGTAGACCGCATCCTTGCGTCGGAACGGCACGAAGCCGGGCGTATCGGCCTCGCCGGTCTCGAGATCGACCACGTAGATCAACTGGCCGGGCAGCAGCGTCGCACCCGATTCGAGGCGGAACGGGGTCAGCGCGTTCTGCCGCTCGTTGGCGTTGAAGGAGTGGATCTCGCCCTCGTTCGACACCAAAGTGCCGTAGCCGATGGGATTGGCGAGCACATGGGCCCAGGGCCGCGGTGTCTTTTCGGAGAGGCGCAAGCGCGGCGCCTTTCGCTTGTCGGACCCCGGCCAGGTCTCGCCGGCGAAGTGGAACGGCCAGGTCGAGGCCGGCAGGGGAGGGCCTGGCTCGATCGCCCGCTTGCGGCCGAGCGTCGTGCGCAGCAGGTCCTCGCCCATCGGCGGGATGCCGAGTTCGGCCGCGACAAGCGCCGCGGCGGCCGCCTCGTTGGCGGCGCGGCCGGTCACGAAGAGCAATTCCGCCTCGCCGCTCGCGACGATGTCGAGCGCGACCGTGAGGCTCGCGGCGGGATCGAACGTATAGAGCGACCCCTGGTCTTCGGGGCTGCGCCGGGTGCCGCCGCTGCCGATGCCGCGCGGATGCCTGAGGCCGCCCGGGCCGATGAAGCGCGTGCGCGAATCCTCGTAGCCGACGAGATCCATGCCGGGTCGGAGCCGGACCGCGTGAAAACAGGTCTCATGCGACATGCGGTAGGTCGCGGGATCGCGCAGCAGCCGGTTGCGCGCCAGCACGGCGTTGAGCGGGCGCACGAACCAGCTCTCGATATGCATCGCGTTGAAATCGGGGTCGCGGAAATAGGCGCCCGGCTCGTGCAGCGCAAGCTCGCGGAAGCTCGTCACTTCGATGCGGCGCGGCGTCGGTCCGAGGTTCTGCAGCCTGAGGCGGAAGAATTCGATCGGCTTGCCTTCGGCCAAGGTGATCCAGGCCTCGGCGCGGATATCGGCGAAGGTGTTGCGGATCTTGATCCGGGCCGGCCCCGATTGCTTGACGCGGTAATCCTCGCCGACGACCCGCGTCGGCTGATAGCCGAGGCTCCACAGTCGGCCGTCGTCGTCCGCCTCCCTGAGGTAGACGAAGGGGCCGCGCTGTTGCAGCGGATCGCTCGGGCGCCGCGTCACATCGATGGCGAAGCTCTGGCGCACGACGCCGGCGACGGCGGTATGGCCGCGGCCATCGGCGGTGAGATCGACGGTCATGCAGCCGTTCGACAGGCCGAAAGCCTGCGGGCCACGCAGCAGCGCGCGGGGCGTGGCGGGCGCGATGGGCGCGACGGTATCGCTGCGGCCGTTCCAGTGCCGCGACAGCCACCAGACGATGAGGCCGGCCGCCGCCGCCGCCGCCGTATAGACGCCGATCATGTCCCACACCGCATGGGCCGGAAGCGGCGCGGTGTTGCGGATCTGCTCGGCCCCGGTCCAGGCCTTGTCCCAGTCCGGCCCCTTGGGGATGTAGAAGGGGATCAGCAGCGGCGCCCAGGTGGCGAAGCGGCGGATGCCTTCCGGGATGATGCGGGTGCGCCCTGCATGGCCGGCAAAGCGGGCCGAGGCCTCGTCGAGTCGGTCGCCGCCGATGAAGGTCAGGTTGACGAGGGTCGCGACCCTGAGGCCCATGTGGTCGAACCAGATCAGCACGCGCAGCCAGTCGTAGGCGAGAAGCCCGGTGAAGATCGCCAGGCTCCAGTCGCGGAACGCGCCGGCGGGCATGAACATCTGGGCGATGGTGGCGGCGCCGGTCCGAACGGCGCCGTCCTGATTGTACCAGGACGGATCGGGCGACTGGCGCAGGAAGGAATTGATGACGGGCGCCATCCATAGGCCCCAGCGCAGCACCCGCACCGCCTGCTCGACCAGGCCCTCGAAGCCGCGCGGGCTGACCAGCTGCTTCAGCGGCGCGAGCGAACGCTGGAAGATCGCCGCGAGCACGAAGAAGTTGATCGAGAAGAGCGGCGCCGCGATGGCCCAGTTGATCACGCCCGAAAGCGATTCGTTGAAGAACAGCCGCGTGCCGCCGGTGATCGGCCCGAGGTCGACCGCGCCATATTTGTTGAACAGCGGATAGGTGGCGAAATTGCTGATCGGGTGGCCGGCACCGCCGTAGCCGAGATCGGCATAGCTCCAGAACTTGGTGGCGACCACATCGATCTGCGCCGCCTCGAAATACCAGCCGATGGCGCCGGCCACGAGACCACCGAACAGGATGCCGATGCCGTAGAACTGCCAGTTCTCCATGACGCTGCGGCGGCCCTGGAGTTTCGCCAGGAGGTCGGCCGCGACGTCGACGCCCGCATAGGCGATGGCGCCGAAGGCGAACATGGCGACGAAGCGGGCGAGGCCGCTCTCGTTGCGCAGGTGGGTCGCGAGAAAGACCGCGACCGCGAGCCCCAGGACCACGCCGCGCGCATAGGACCGCCTGCTGCGGTAGTTCTTCCTCAGCCTGCCATAGAACGGCGGCGTGCCGTCGGCGCTCGAAATGATGGTAAGGGCCAGGGGAAAGAGCAGCGCACCGCCGATTGGGCCGGCGAGGTAGGGCACGGCGGAGGCCAAGGCGGCGACGCCGGGGAAGCGGATCAGCATGGCGCCCACCACGATGATGACCATGAAGACGCCGCCGTAGATCGCCCCCTTCATGGCGCCGCTGCGCCATTGGCCGTAGGCCGCCGCGAAGGTCGGCGGAGTGCCGTTCAACGCGTCGATGGTCAGCCCCGTGACGATATAGACGACGGCCCAGAGGCCCGCTTGAGCCGCAGCCGCCGCCGCCACCGCGACGATCGCTTGCGACAGATAGCCGAGACCACCGACGAGCGGCGGCAGGTCGGCCAGATGCGGTCCCATGGCGGCATGGAGGGCTGCGCCGAGCATCAGCGCATGCACCCGCCAGTCCCAGATCATCCGCCCGACGACGAGCGTGCGCAGCAGGACGACCAGGATCTCGCCGAAGGCGAAGAGCATCAAGGTTCGGCCGATGACGAGGGCGATCGGCTCGGGAAAGGTCACATGCGCGAGGACGGTGGCCCCGAGGTCGTGCATCATGCCGCCGTTGCCGAGGCTCAGCGCCATGTTGAACAACAACGGCAGGATCAGGATCGCCAACCGTTCGCGCAGGGCGAGAAGCCGGCCGCTGTGCAGCGCGAAGGCGAGCGTCGCGCCGAGGTAGATCAGCACGGTGGCGACGACGCCGACAGGCGTCATGCGCAGCAGGTGGATCCACTGGTTGGGCAATTGCCAGACGGAGAAACTGTCGTCGCGCGAGGTGGCGAAGATGCCCAGGATCACGGCGTCGAGCGCCACGTCGGCCACCCGAGCCTCGACGCCTGCCATGCGGCGCACGAGGCCGAGACCCGCCGCGCCGAGCGCCGCGACGAGGCAGACGGAGGCTACATAAGGGGCGCCGATCGACAGCAAGGCCAGGACGAGCACGGCCGCGGCGCCGCCGGCTTCGAGCCGCTGGCGCGAGGTCAGAACCTTATGGGCTTCCATGCCGCCTCCCAGGATTGGAGAACTTGCCTCAGGCCGGGTGCCAACCCCGGTTCTTCGGACCGCGTTCTCCCCTAAGGGGAGAACGCAAATCCGACGAGGCGCCGCGAAGCGCCCGCGGATGAGGGCCTTCGCGCCTCACCCGACAGCCCGCGCCCCTCATCGCGGCGCGAACGTATTGCAGCTGTCGATCTTGCCGGATTTGAGTCCGGCCGTCAGCCATTGCTGGCGCTGCTGCGAGGTTCCATGGGTGAAGCTGTCGGGCACCGCATAGCCCTGCGACTGCTTCTGCAGCCGGTCGTCGCCAATGGCCGCCGCCGTCGACAAGGCCTTGTCGACGTCGCCCTGCTCCAGGATATGGAACTTCTGGTCGGCATGGTTGGCCCAGACGCCGGCGAAACAGTCGGCCTGCAATTCGAGCCGCACCGAAATGGCATTGGACTGCTGCTCGCCGCCGTCCTGCATGGCCTGATGCGCCTTGCCGAGGATGCCCAGCAGGTTCTGCACGTGGTGGCCGATCTCGTGCGCGATCACATAGGCATAGGCGAAATCCCCGCCTCCCCCGAGCTTGCGCTTCATGTCGTTGAAGAACGACATGTCGAGATAGACCTTGCGGTCGACCGGGCAATAGAACGGCCCCATGGCGGACTGGGCCTGGCCGCAGCCGGAGCGCGTCACGCCGTTGTAGAGCACGAGGCGCGGCGGCACGTAGTCGATACCCTTCTGGGCGGGCAGGACCTCGCCCCACACGGCCTCGGTGTCGCCGAGCACGGCGGAGACGAAATCGCCCATCTGGTCGCTCGGGCGGCGCTGCTGGGCGCCCCCGGCCTGCTGACCTCCAGCCTGTTGATTGTCGGCCTGCTGGCCGCCGGATGGCCGCTGCGCCTGGCGGTTGCCGGAAGACTGGCCATCGTCGCTGGGACGGGAATATTGCGAGCCGCCGCTACCGGTGATGACCTGCGCGCCGCCGATCAGGATGCGCGGGTCGATCCCGGTGAAATAGCCGATGACGCACAGGATGATGACGGTGCCGATGCCGAGGCCGCCGGTGCCGACCGGCAGGCTGAAGCCACCGCCGCCCCCGCCGCCGCCATCGCCGCGGCGATCCTCGATATTGTCGGAGCGCGGACCGTCTTCCCATCGCATCGCATGTCTCCCCTCGGACGTGGGCTGCCGCCTCGACAGGCTCTTTGCAGAGCCCCGGGAACCCTTAGCAGCGATAGCGCGCGCTGCGAAGGTTCCGCATCCGCCGGGCAAGCGCTCCGGCGGCCGCTCGCGTCAGAACCATCCGCGCCGCTTGAGCCAGACGACCGGCACGACGATCGACAGCAACACCAGCAGCAGACCCCACTGATAGCCCCAGGCCCAGTCATATTCGTGCATGTTCTTGAAGTTCATGCCGTAAAGCCCGACCACGAAGGTCGGCGGAATGCCGATTACCGAGGCGATGGTCAGGAGCTTGAAGGTCCTGTTCTGCTCGATGTTGATGAAGCCCAGGGTCGAATCGAGCAGGAACTGCACCTTGTCGGTCAGGTGACTCTCGTAGTCGTTGAGCGAGGCGATGTCCTGGCGGAGGGTGTCGAGCCGGGCATGGGCGGCGGGCGCGATCCACTTTTCCGCATTCGACGCCACATAGGCGACCATGCGGGTCAAGCCGAGCAAGCTGTCGCGCACATTGGCCGTCGTGTCGCCGCTGCGGCCGATGGTCTGGAGGGTAGCGCGGAGCCGTGCTTCGATCTTGTTCGGCTTCGACCTCGTGGCAACGCTCGACTGGCGGAAGATCCCTTTGGAGACCATGTCGAGGTCGGCCCCGACCGCCTCCATGCCGTCGGCCATCCGGTCGACGATCTCCTCGAGCAGCCCGACGAAGGCGTCGGCGCCGGATTTCAGCGGCTCGACGTCGTGGTCGCGGATGCGGGTGACGAAATCGCCGAAGGCGCGCAGTTCGGTCGACCGCAGGGTGACCAGGACCTTGGGGTTGAGCACGAAGCCGACCGGCGTGGTGTCGACGCCGCCGTCCTCACGAAACAGCACCGGCGACGACATGACCAAGGTCGCACCGTCTTGCGACAGACGGCTCGATGTCTCGACCTCGGCGAGGCGGTGGCGGCTCGGCAGGCGCAAGCTGCTGTGGTGCTCGACGAAGGCGACCTCTTCGTCCGTCTCGTCCTTGAGATCGATCCAGACGACGTCGGCAGGAATGGCGCCGGCATCGCCGGGAACGACCGTCATGGCGCAGCGGCTGTCGTAGACCGTGATCATGGAACCGATTTGTGCACCAGCCCGCGTGATGGCGCGATGACCTGAAAGCCGCGGTGCACGGGAAAATTGACCTTCTCCCGACGAAATCTCGGCACGATCGCCGCCTTTTTGGAGCGCCGACCGCCATGATGCCGACGCCGGCATTGTGGACCGTGTCGTCGCATAGGCCTAAACGGAGGGACGGCGGTCGGTTAAGGGCGGAGGGAACGCAATGCGAATGGTCGGACTATGCACGATTTGCGCCGCAACGCTTCTTGCCGTGCCCATCGCCCGGGCGGCAGAGGTGACGCTCAAGGACGCGATCACGTGCAGCGATTTCAAACGCAACGGGGATGGCAGCTGGTACGCCGACTCGGTCTCGCTGACCTATGGGCCGAACAATTCGACGCAGTCGAATTTCTTCGGCCAGACGATCACCCGCAAGACCACGCCGGAGGTATTCGACGCGCTCAACGAGAAATGCGGGAGCGGCAAATAGGCGCGATCCATCGCCCGCACTCCGGCGCCGATCGGCTCATCGGACCGTTGCCAGGGCCTTGTTCTCGGCGTGGACACGCACCGAAAGGATCAACAGGTTGAGGGTCGTGAAAACCGCCGCCACCGCCGGAAGGCCGAGGGCGAGGGGCAGACACGCGATCTCACCGATCACGACGATGTAGTTGGGATGCCGCAGGATCCTGTATGGGCCTGTCGACACCAGCGGCGCACCGGGAAGGATGATGATGCGCGTCGTCCAACGCCGACCGAGTGTCGCGAGAACCCACACCCGGAGCACCTGGAACACAAGGAATGCACCGAACCATCCCGGTGCGATGATATTCCAGCCCCATGTCCAGAGGGAAGCGAGCCACGCCGTATGGACAATCACGATCACCCGGTAGTGAGCAGGCGCAGCCTCCCATGCGCCTCGGGCCTCGAGGGCACGGGTGTTGCGCCGGGCAAGGGCCAGTTCGGCGAGGCGCTCGGCGGTCACGGCGGCGAGGATGAGCGGCGCCAGCATCAAGCGGCGGTCCGCAGTGTCACGCAGTTCATCGTGAAGCCCGGCCCCATCGCGCTCATCAGGATCCGGCCGTGGGTGCCCGCGGCAAGTGCCCGCTTGAGGACGAACAGAACGGTCGGTGCCGACATGTTGCCGTAGGCGGCCAGCACCGCCCGCTCATCCTCCAGCGTTCCAGGGTCAAGCGACAAGCCGCGCTCGAGCGCCGTGATCACCTTGGCGCCGCCGGGGTGAAAGACGAAACGGTCGATGTCGTCGAGCCGAAGGTCGCTGCGGGCCAGGATGGCTGCGGCGGCGGTCCGAGCGTTCGCCTGGGCGAAAGGCGGGATCGCGCGGGAGAAGATCACATCGAAGCCCTGCGGATCGATGGCCCAACCCATGATGTCGAGCGTGTCGGGCCAGAGGTGCTCTCCGCTCGATTCGACGGTGGCAAGCCTGCGTCCGGGACCGTCGTCGGACGCAGAGACCGACTGCAGCACGCAGGCCGCCGCACCGTCGCCGAACAGGGCACTCGCCACGATATTGGACTTGGTCGGCTTGTCGAGCCGGAACGCCAGCGTGCAGAGCTCGACCACGACAAGGAGGACGCGGTCGCCCGGTTCGGCGACGGCGAGGCGCGCGGCCAGGCCCAGACCGGAGGCGCCCCCCGCACAGCCGAGTCCGAAGACCGGAACGCGGCGGACGTCCTCGCGAAATCCGAGATCCGCGAAGGCGCGCGCTTCGAGCGTCGGGGCTGCGATACCGGTCGAGGACACCGTGACAATCGTGTCGATGTCGCGCCCCGTCAGTCCGGCGGCGGCGAGCGCCTTGCGCGCGACGGCGGTGAACAGGCCTTGTGCACCCTCCGCATAGGCTGTCATACGCTCGGCCCAGTCGCGCGGCCGTTGGAACCATTCCAGCGGCCGAACCGCATGGCGAGTACGAATTCCGGCCGTGGCGAACACGTTTGCGAGTCGCGGAAAATCTTCGTGCCGTCCTTCGAATACGGATCGGGCCAAGGCGGCCACGTCAACCTGATCGATGCTGTAGGACGGCACGGCGGTCTCGAGCGAGACGAGTGCGACTGGACGCAAGACCCTGACCCCGGTTTCATGCCGCGCGATCCACAAGTCCGGGGTTGCGCCTCGGTGGGTAAACACCGGTCACCCGATTTTATTCAGACGCCGCCCGTGCCGTGATGTTTAAGAGCCCCCTCACCGTCGCGCCTTCCGCCGGATCGCCCGCCGGTCCGGCTCGCCCTCCGGCGTCTCGTTCAAGAGCTTGCGGTATTCGTCGCGCTTCTCGTGGATCGAGGCGATCACATGGCCCATGGCGACGCCCATATCGACCAGCACGGCTTCGGAGAGTTGCAGGCTCGCCTCGATCGTCTCGGGCACCGCGTCGGTGGCGCCGAGGTCGTAGAGCTTTCGCGCATGAGCGGCATCGCGGGCGCGAGCCACGATGGTGAGGTCCGCCCGTTCGGCGCGCGCCGCCTCGACCACAAGCTCGACGACGCGCGAATTGTTGATCGTTGCGACGAGACCCTTGGCATTGGCGAGGCCACAGCGATGCAGGAAGTCGCGCCACGTCGCGTCGCCGTAGTAGATCGGCGTGCCGGCCTCGCGCTCCCGCCGCACGAGGCCGACATCGTCGTCGATGGCGATGAACGGCAAGCCATGGATCGCCACCATCTCGCTGACGAGGCGCCCGACCCGACCGAAGCCGACGATGATGACGCGCGCCGTCTCGTCCTCGGGCGGCGGCTCGAAGCTCTCGGCGACCTGCCGCTTCGGGATGCGGCCGAGCCGCTCGGCCAGCCGCGCCAGCAGCGGAATGACCATCATGGTGAGCGTGACGGCGACGACCAGGAGATGCGCGACCGGCCCCGGCAGAAGCCCGCCGGCAAAGGCCTGGGCGATCAGCACGAAGGCGAATTCCCCGCTCGGGCCGAGTAGCAACGCGACTTCCATCGCCACCCGACGCGGCAGCCGGAACATGAGCGCGGCGCCGACGATCACCACAGCCTTCACCCCGACCAGGCCGAGGCACAGCAGAAGGATCCAGATCGGATGAGCGATGAGCGCCGAGAGGTCGAGGCCGACGCCGATCGAAACAAAAAATAGGCCCAGCAGCAGGCCCTTGAAGGGCTCGATCGTCACCTCGATCTCGCGGCGGAACTCGGTCTCGGCCAGCAGCAGGCCGGCCATGAAGGCGCCGAGCGACATCGAAAGGCCGCTCGCCGCCGTGACAGCGCCCGCGCCGATCACCACCAGCAGGCAGGCGGCCATGAAGAATTCGGTCGAGCGGGTTGCCGCCACCACATGGAACAGCGGCCGCAGCACAAGGCGGCCGAGCACCACCACGGCGGCGAGTGCCGCCGCGGCCGGCCCCAGCGCCAGCAGGAGTTCCGAGCCGAGATTCTGGCCACCCGGCGCCGACAGGGCCGCTACGGTGAATAGCAGCGGCGCCACCGCGAGGTCCTGGAACAGCAGCACCGAGAAGGCGGTCCGGCCCGCCGCCGACCTCAGCCGCCCGCTCTCCGCCAGGACCGGCACGACCACGGCCGTCGACGAGAGCGCCAGTGCCAGCCCGATCACCGTGGCGGCGGCGGGCGCGACACCGAACCACAAGGCGCCCCCCGTGATGATCGCCGCCGATCCGGCGACCTGCAACGCCCCGAGCCCGAAGACCAGGCGCCGCAGCCGCGACAGCCGTTCAAACGAGAGCTCGAGCCCAACCATGAATAGAAGGAAGACCACGCCGAACTCGGCGACGCCTTCGATCCGAGCCGGGTCGGTGATGGCGAGTTCGGCCAGGACAGGGCTATGCTGGGCGAGCGCGCCGAGCCCGAAGGGCCCGAGGCCGACACCGGCCAGAAGGAAGCCAAGCACCGGGCTGACGCGCAGCCGGGCGAAGACCGGCACGACGACGCCCGCCGTTGCCAGGAACAGCAGGGCCTCGCGCGTGCCGTCTGGAAAGGCGTGTCCGACCATGACGCTCCGTCGCCCGACGCGCCCAATCGGCGCGGCCCCGCCATTGTGCCGTATGCGCGCCGGGAATGATGCAGCTTTCAGGACGGTGCGAACGCGTCTTCCGGATCTGCGGACGATCAGGGCGAGAAGCGGGCCACGAGTCCGTGCGCCTCGCCCGGATAGGTCAGTCGCACGAAGGTCACCGGCCGGTCCGTCATCCAGGTGCGTCGCTCGACGACGAGGCAGGCCGCGCCCGGGAGTATCGCGAGGCGCGCGGCGGTGTCGGCATCGGCCGCGACCGCCCTGATCCGGTGCTCGGCCGCCGTCCAGGGCACGCGGGCGACCAGCCAGGCGCCGGGCGCGACCTCGGCAAAACTCTCCGCCCCCGCTTCGGGCACCGCCGCGAGGTTGATCAACCGGTCTTCCAGGCAGAAGGGCCGCTCCCCGGCGAAGTGGCGGCAGGCGACGTCGAGCACCACGCCGGGTATCGAGAGGCCGAGCCGTTCACGATCGCGCTGGCGGCTTCGCCGCCTCTCCCGCGCGCCGATCTCGTGACGATGAGCCATGCCTAGCTCGATCACCTCGGCCCGGATGTCCTTGATTTCCAGCACCGCCGACTGGGACTGTGGGCGTCGCACGAAGCTTCCCGCCTTGCGCCGCCGCTCGATCAGACCCGTCCCGGCGAGCTGAGACAGCACCTTGTTCACCGTCATGCGCGAACAGCCGTAAAAGGCGGCCAACTCATGCTCGGAGGGAATGCGGTGGCCGGGCGGCCAGGCGCCGGAGAGGATCCGCGCCTCGATCTCATCGAGGATGCGCCGGTGCAGCGACACCGATGCCGGCCGATCGCCGGTTGGGCGCAACGCGGTCATTCCCCTCCCCCATTGGGCCGGCACGAGATTGCGAGATCGCTTGCCAAAGACTTTTTATGTCTATACATAATGGCGTCCCAGGTAAAGAGCCGGAGGCGCCGATGGAGATCGTTCTGCAACCTGGGAATGTCCCGCTGGCGGGCTGGCGCGACGTCTATGGCGGCGCCGTGCCGCGGCTCGATCCGGCCTGCCACCCACGCGTCGAGGCGAGCGCCGCCGCGGTCGCGGCCATCGTGTCGAGGGGCGAGCCGGTCTATGGCATCAACACCGGCTTCGGGAAGCTCGCCAGCGTCCGCATCGCGGCCGCGGATCTCGAGACCCTGCAGCGCAACATCGTGCTGTCGCATGCGGCGGGCGTCGGCGAGCCCATGCCGGCCGAGGTGGCGCGGCTGATGATGGCGCTGAAGCTCGCGAGCCTCGCGCAGGGCGCTTCGGGCGTCACGCGGCAGACGCTCGGCTGCCTCGAAACCATGCTGACCCGCGGCCTCGTCCCGGTGGTCCCGGCGCAGGGCTCGGTCGGCGCCTCGGGCGATCTCGCGCCGCTCGCTCATCTGGCGGCCGTGATGATCGGGGTCGGCGAGGCCTGGTTGGACGGGCAGCGCATGCCGGCCGGTGCGGCCCTGGCGCAAATCGATCTCGCGCCGCTGACGCTCGGGCCGAAGGAAGGGCTGGCGCTGCTCAACGGCACGCAATTCTCGTGCGCCTACGCGCTCGCCGCCCTGTTCGAAGCCGAGGTGCTGTTCGGCTCGGCGCTGATGACGGGAGCGCTGTCGACCGACGCGGCGCGCGGCTCCGACGCTCCCTTCGATCCGCGCATCCATGCGCTGCGCCGTCATCGCGGACAGATCGAGACGGCCGAGGCGCTGCGCCGCCTCATGGCGAGCAGCGCCATCCGCGAATCGCATCGGACCGGGGACGAGCGCGTGCAGGACCCCTATTGCCTGCGCTGCCAGCCCCAGGTGATGGGCGCCTGCCTCGACATCTTGCGCAATGCGGCGACGACGCTCGGTACCGAGGCCAACGGCGTCTCCGACAATCCGCTGATCTTTCCCGACGCGGGCGAGGCGCTCTCGGGCGGCAATTTTCACGCCGAGCCCGTGGCCTTCGCGGCCGACACGATCGCGCTGGCGCTGTGCGAGATCGGCTCGCTCGCCGAGCGCCGCATCGCCATGCTGGTCGACCCGGCGCTGTCCGGCCTGCCGGCCTTCCTGACGCCGAAGCCGGGGCTCAATTCCGGCTTCATGATCCCGCAGGTGACGGCGGCAGCCCTCGTCTCCGAGAACAAGCAGCGCGCCACCCCGGCGAGCGTCGATTCGATCCCGACCTCCGCCAACCAGGAGGACCACGTCTCGATGGCGGCGCACGGCGCGCGCCGCCTCATGCCGATGGTCGAGAATGCGCGGGGCGTCATCGCCATCGAGCTTCTGGCCGCTGCTCAGGGCTGCGACTTCCATGCGCCGCTTCGTTCGAGCCCGCCGCTCGAGGCCCTGCGGGCGCTTCTGCGCGAGCAGGTGCCACATCTCGACGAGGACCGGCATTTCCATCCCGACATCGCCGCCGCGATCGGGCTGGTACGCGACGGCGCGGTCGCGGCCGCCGCCGATCCGATCACCTTGCCGGCCTTGGCATGACCAGCATCTCTCGTGCCGTCATTCCGGGGCGCCGGACGCGACCTCGTCGCGTTGGCGAACCCGGAACCCATGAACACGGTGACGGCACGATGAGACGGGCTCCGGCTACCTTTGATCCTCGTGTTCATGGGTTCCGGGTTCTCGCCTGCGGCGAGCCCCGGAATGACACTCTCGTCCCGCAACACTCGTCCCGAGATGACACTTGAGAAGATCGCCATGACCCGCATCGACAACGAGCGCATCGTCCGCGCGCCCCGCGGCTCCGAACTTTCCGCCAAGAGCTGGCTCACCGAAGCGCCCTTGCGCATGCTGATGAACAACCTCGATCCCGACGTCGCGGAAAAACCTGGCGAGCTCGTGGTCTATGGCGGCATTGGGCGCGCCGCGCGCGACTGGGCGAGCTTCGACCGCATCGTCGCGGCCCTGCGCACGCTCGAGGCCGACCAGACGCTGCTGGTGCAGTCCGGCAAGCCGGTCGGCGTATTCCGTACGCACCTGGACGCCCCCCGGGTGCTGATCGCCAATTCCAACCTCGTGCCGCGCTGGGCCACCTGGGAGCATTTCAACGCGCTCGATCGCAAGGGCCTGATGATGTACGGCCAGATGACGGCCGGCTCGTGGATCTACATCGGCACGCAAGGCATCGTGCAGGGCACCTACGAGACCTTCGTCGAGATGGGCCGGCAGCATTACGGCGGCGACCTCGCGGGCCGCTGGATTCTTACGGCCGGTCTCGGCGGCATGGGTGGGGCGCAGCCGCTTGCCGCGACCATGGCCCGGGCCTCCTGCCTCGCGGTGGAATGCCAGGCGAGCCGAATCGAGTTCCGCCTGCGCACCGGCTATGTCGACCGCCAGGCGAAGGATCTCGACGAGGCGCTCGCCATCATGCGACAGGCCGGCGTGGACAAAAAGCCCGTCTCGGTGGCGCTGCTCGGCAATGCCGCCGACGTCTTCCCTGAACTGGTGCGGCGCGGCGTCCGCCCCGATTGCGTCACCGACCAGACCTCCGCCCACGATCCCGTCAACGGCTATCTGCCCAGGGGCTGGACGCTGGCCGAATGGGAGGCGAAGCGCGAGACCGACCCCGCCGGTGTGACGCGGGCCGCCAAAAAGTCGATGGCCGAGCACGTGCGCGCCATGCTCGACTTCCATAAGGCCGGCGTGCCGACCGTAGACTACGGCAACAACATCCGCCAGATGGCGCTGGAGGAGGGCGTCGCCGATGCCTTCGCCTTCCCGGGCTTCGTTCCGGCCTATATCAGGCCGCTGTTCTGCCGCGGCATCGGGCCGTTCCGCTGGTGCGCGCTCTCTGGCGATCCGGAGGACATCTACCGCACCGACGCCAAGGTGAAGGAACTGCTGCCCGACAACGCGCATCTGCACAATTGGCTCGACATGGCCAAGGCGCGGATCAAGTTCCAGGGCCTGCCGGCGCGCATCTGCTGGGTGGGCCTCGGCGACCGCCACCGGCTCGGCCTCGCCTTCAACGACATGGTGGCTTCGGGCGAGCTCAAGGCGCCGATCGTCATCGGTCGCGACCACCTCGATTCGGGCTCCGTCGCCTCGCCCAACCGTGAGACCGAAGCCATGAAGGACGGCTCGGACGCCGTCTCCGACTGGCCGCTGCTCAACGCGCTCCTCAACACGGCGTCGGGCGCCACCTGGGTGTCCCTGCACCACGGCGGCGGCGTCGGCATGGGCTTCTCGCAGCATGCCGGCATGGTCATCGTGGCCGACGGCACGCCCGAGGCGGCGCGCCGGCTCGAACGCGTGCTGTGGAACGATCCTGCGACAGGTGTCATGCGCCACGCCGATGCCGGCTACGAGGCGGCGATCGACTGCGCGCGAGAAGCGCAGCTCGATCTGCCCGGCATCCTGGGCTGAGCGTCCTGGCTTGATCCGCCGCGAGCCGTACCTATCTGCTGCCCGGGCTCGCACGGGTGAAGTGTTTCGCCAATCGCCTGACGAAGCGCCCGGACGGATCGACCGCCAAAGATAGACGCGGGCCATCGGCAACACGGAGACAACCATGGATTATCGGCGCCTCGGCGCGTCCGGCTTCAGCGTGCCGGCCTTGAGTTTCGGCACCGCGACCTTCGCCGGCCGCGGCGAGCAGTTCCAGGCCTGGGGTTCGACGGATGTCGCCGAAGCGCGCCGCCTGATCGACATCTGCCTCGAGGCCGGCGTCACCATGTTCGACAGCGCCGACGTCTATTCGGCCGGGGGCGCCGAGGAGGTTCTCGGCAAGGCGATCGAAGGCCGGCCGCGCGACGCGATCATCATCTCGACCAAGGCGACCTTCCGCTCGGGCGAGGGGCCCAATCAGGTCGGCTCGTCCCGTTACCACCTGATCGATGCAGTTCATCAGTCGCTGAAGCGCCTGGGGACCGATTACATCGACCTCTTCCAGCTGCACGGCTTCGATGCCAGGACGCCCGCGGAGGAGGTCCTGTCGACGCTCGATACCCTCGTGCGCGCCGGCAAGATCCGCTACATCGGCGTCTCCAACTTCTCAGGCTGGCACATCATGAAGGCGCTGTCGGTCGCCGACCGCCACGGCTTCCCGCGCTATGTCGCCAACCAGACCTATTATTCGCTGGTCGGCCGCGACTACGAGTGGGAGCTGATGCCGCTCGGGCTCGCGGAAGGGCTCGGCGCCGTCGTCTGGAGCCCGCTCGGCTGGGGACGGCTCACCGGCAAGATCCGGCGCGGGCAACCGTTGCCGCAGACGAGCCGCCTGCACAAGACCGCCGAGATGGGGCCGCCGCTCGAGGACGAGTATGTCTACAAGGTCGTCGACGCCCTCGACGCGGTTGCCGAGGAGACCGGCAAGAGCGTGCCGCAGGTGGCGCTGAACTGGGTGCTGGGCCGGCCGACGGTCTCGAGCGTCATCGTCGGCGCTCGCAACGAGGAGCAACTCCGGCAGAATCTCGGCGCCGTGGGCTGGACGCTCTCGGCCGACCAGGTCAAACGGCTCGACGCGGCGAGCGCCAGGCCCGCTGCCTATCCGTACTGGCACCAGGTGGGCTTCGCCGAGCGCAACCCCCCGCCTGTGGGCTGACCCCTCATCCGCCTCGCCGATGGCGAGGCACCTTCTCCCGCAAGGGGAGAAGGGGGTGCCTCGGTCTGCGACGTAAGCGCCCTTCTCCCCTTGCGGGAGAAGGTGGATTTCGCGGAACGCGAAAGCCGGATGAGGGGAGTTTCGAAGCCCAATCAAGCACAATGTGACCCGAGCCGGCGTTCACGTCCCTACGACAAGTCTGCCGCCCCGAGCTTGCCCGCCGCGATAAGTTCGCCGAACAGGTCGAGCGTCTCGCCGACGCCGGCCTTAAGATCCCATCGGCGATAGTCTCCGATAGCGCGGCGCAGCGGCGCGTCGGAGAGCTCGGCTGGGAACGGGAACGGCGCGCCGCGGCAGCTTACCTGCGCTTCGCCCCGCGCTCCGCGGATAAGGTCGAGCACGTCCTCGATGGTCGAGCCGATACCATTGAGGTCGAAGACCTCGGCGCCGGTGCGATCTTCGGCGACGGCCCGCACGAAGGCGGCCGCCGCCTCCCTGACATAGAGGAACGGGAACGGGCCGGTGAACGGCACCTCGTAGGCTTTGCCGAGCGCGGCGGCGAGCATGGCGAAGGTCGGCGCTGCGCTCATGCCCTGGTCGCGCGCCGGCCCGTAGACCACCCCCGGCCTGATGCCGATGCTCGGCACCTGCCAATCCTGCCAATAAACTCCCGCCATCGCCTCGCCGCAGGCCTTGTGGGCGCCGTAAAGCGTCGCCAGCCACGGACTGTCGGGCGTCATGCCCTGGATGGCGATGGAACTCGCGTAAGCCAGCCGCTTGAGGCCGAGACTGCGAGCCGTCTCCAGCACGTTGACGGTGCCGAGCACGTTGACCTTGGCGCCGGCCACCGGATCCGCCTTGCAGAACGGCACCTGCAGCGCCGCCAGATGCACGATCGCCGTGACGCCATGCGCCTCGGCGATCCGGCGCAAGAGATCGCCGTCGGCGATGTCGCCGGTCTCCCAGGCGATGCGCGACACGGCCGCCTCATCCATCGCCAGCCGCGCCCGGCGCCTGCTGTCGCTCAAGTCAAAGCCGACGACGCTCGCGCCGCGCTCGTCGAGCTCTTTCATCACCCAGGCCGCGATGCAGCCCCCCGCGCCCGTCACCAGAACGACATCGCCCGACATGGCGGTTCCTCCTCAAAAATGTGGCGGCCGCTTTTCGGGCGGCGCCGGCGTGGCCGCTTCGGCGTCCGTCAGGCGATCCTTGAGGCCGGCCACCTGCCGCTTCAAGGCCTCGATCGCGCGCCAGGCCTCGGTGAGACTTGCGTCGAGATCCTCGAAGGCCTTCTCCTGATAGGCCGCGCGCGTTTCCAACGCCTCGATACGCTCGACGGAGAGTGCGGGTTCGATCATGGTGACGCCGACGCTTGAACGACGGGACGCTGCCAGAAACGGACCGCGCCGCCAAGCCGAGACTTGTCTGGAACCAAATCCGCCCCCGACGATAACGATCGGCGGGCACCGGGACGGCGGGACTTTCATGGCGCAGGCCGACAAATCCAGATTCGCCGTCATGCTCGGGGCGCTCGGCATCGTCTTCGGCGACATCGGCACGAGTCCCATCTACACGTTCCGCGAATGCCTGAAGGCAGCCGGCCAGGGCGCGGCCCCCGAGGCCGTGATGGGCCTGCTCTCGCTCATCGTCTGGACACTGACAATCATCGTCACCGCCAAATATGTCGTCTTCGTCATGCGCGCCGACAATGCCGGAGAGGGCGGCATCGTCGCCCTGCTCGACCTCGCCTGCGCCTGCGAGCCCGACAAGAGGCTTGCCGCCGTCTTGCTGATGGCGGGAATCGCCGGCGCGGCGCTGTTCTTCGGCGACGGCATGATCACGCCGGCCATCTCGGTGCTCTCCGCCATCGAAGGACTCAATGTCGCGACGCCGATCTTCCAGCCCTATGTGGTGCCGATCGTCGTCGTCATCCTGGTCGTGCTGTTTCTCGTGCAGTCGCGCGGCAGCGCCCGCATCGGCAAGTTCTTCGGCCCGGTCATGGCGATCTGGTTCACGGTCATCGGCCTTGCCGGGCTCATTCACATCGGGCGTAACCCCGCCGTGCTGATGGCGCTCGATCCGCGCCATGCCGTAGGCTTCCTGGCATCGCATGGCGGCACGGCGCTGGCGGTCCTGGGCTCGGCATTCCTGGCGGTCACCGGCGCCGAGGCGCTCTACGCCGACATGGGCCATTTCGGCCGCGGCCCGATCCGCATCTCGTGGTTCGCCATCGTCTTCCCGGCGCTGGTGCTCAACTACTTCGGCCAGGGCGCGAGCGTCATGGCCACCGGAGGCACGGACAGCCCGTTCTACCGCATGTTCCCGGGCTGGTCGCTCTATCCCGTCGTGCTGCTGGCGACGGCCGCGACCGTCATCGCCTCCCAGGCGGTCATCTCCGGCGCCTTCTCGCTTGCCCAGCAGGCCATGCAGACGACCCTCCTGCCGCGCCTCGACGTCCTCCAGACCTCGAGCGAAGCGAAAGGCCAGGTCTATGTGCCGACGATCAACTGGATCCTGATGATCGGCGTGATCGGCCTCGTGCTCGGCTTCCGCTCCTCCGACGCCCTCGCCTCGGCCTACGGCATCGCGGTCTCGGGCACCATGGTGACGACGACGCTGCTGCTCGCCGTCGTGGCGCATAGGGCCTGGGGCTGGGGGCTGGCTAAGACGGCGCTCATCGTCGGGGCCTTCGGGATCGTCGATCTCGCCTTTTTCGGCGCCAATGCGCTGAAAATCCTCGACGGGGGCTGGTTCCCGTTGCTGATCGGCCTGATCGTCTTCACGCTGATGTCGACCTGGCGCGCCGGGCGCCGCCTCATCCTCGAACGCACGGACGAGGAGACGGTCGCCATCGACGCTTTCCTCGAGCGGGGCGCGCCGAACCTGCCACGGGTGAAGGGCACCGCCATTTTCCTGGCCTCGCCGCGCGACACCATCCCCTTCGCGCTCGCCGACAACATCCGCCACAACAAGGTACTGCACGAACGCGTGGCGCTGCTGACCGTGCTCACCGAGCGACAGCCTTTCATCAGCGCGGAGCGACGCATGGAGGTGCGCGACATCGGCCTCGACATGAGCCGAATAATCCTGCATTTCGGCTTCGCCGAGCGTCCCGACGTGCCGGCCGCGCTCGCCGCCAACAAGGACCGTTATCCGATCGATCTCGACGACACATCCTTCTTCGTCGGCCGGGAGCGGGCGGTGGCATCGGTGCGGCCGGGGCTTGCGCCGTGGCGCGAAAAGCTCTTCGCTCTGATGACCCGCAACGCGGTCGGCGCGACGGACTATTTCCGTATTCCGGCGAAGCGGGTGATCGAACTCGGCACCCAGGTCGAGGTTTAAGGAGGATCAGATGATGCGGTTCGAGAACCAGGTGGCCGTCGTCACCGGCGGTGCCCAGGGGATCGGTTTTGCCGTGGCCCAGCGGCTGCTGCAGGATGGCGCCAGCGTATGCCTGTGGGACATGAATGCGGGAGCGCTGGAGGACGCGCGTCGCGCCCTCGGCGAAACCGGCGGGGCCGTCGATATCGCCGCCGTCGAGATCACCGATGCGGAGGCGGTCGAGGCCACGGCGGCCCGCACCGCCTCGACGCATGGCCGGATCGACATCCTGGTCCATTCCGCCGGCATTTCCGGGCCGACCGTGCCGCTGGCCGACTTCCCGGCCGCGGAGTGGCGGCGGATCGTCGATATCGACCTCTACGGTGCCTTTACGGTCAACCAGGCGGTCGTGCGCCGCATGATCGAGCGCCGCTACGGCCGCATCGTCAACATCGCCTCGGTGGCCGGCAAGGAGGGCAACCCCAACGCCTCGGCCTATAGCGCCGCCAAGGCGGGGCTGCTCGCCATGACCAAGAGCCTCGGCAAGGAGCTGGCCGGGATGGATATCGCGGTCAATGCCATCACGCCCGCGGCGGCGCAGACGAAGATCCTCGAGCAGGTCTCGCAGGCGCATATCGACTATATGCTCTCGAAGATCCCGCGCGGCCGCTTCGTCACGGTCGAGGAGATCGCCGCCATGGTGGCGTGGCTCGTCTCGAAGGAGAATTCCTTCACGACCGGGGCGGTCTTCGACATTTCGGGGGGCCGTGCCACCTATTAGAGCACGATCGGTTTAGGTTGAATCGCTTCGCGATCCTAAGCCGATGAACGTGCTCGCTCTTTTAATGCTGGAGCAGATCGGCAGCAGCCGATCATGCTCTAGCGACCGCGCTGTCCGACGAGCGCAAGGACCTGCCGCGCCCTCGGTCAGGCCGCCGGCCGGCCTTCGATCACGCTTGATGTGAGGGTTCGGGCCTCCCTCCTCCCGCTCGCGGAGGGAGCAGGGCTCCGAATCGAGGTCAATGATCGCCGGCCCCTCTCCCGCTCGCCGACCGGCTTGACTCCGGCCTTTTGTTCTTTATTTGTTCTCTCATCGCGGTGAAGCGATGGAGGGCGCGCGCATGCTGAGCTTCGGCGACATCGCCCCTGCGCGACCCGCGGCCAAGCCGCGCCTCGGCCGGGTCCGCAAGACGGCCCAGGCGCCGGGGCTTGAGGAGATCCTCGCCACGCCGGTCAAGGGCCGCGGCGCGGTCGGCAACCCCACAGGACGGTTCGAGCCGGCGGAGCGCGTCGAGGTCTCGGACGGCTGGGACGAGGCGCGCGATCAGCCCTCGATCGTGACCTCGGTCACGCCGGAGCGGGTGAAGACCCTCATCACCCGCAACGATTCGCCCGATATCGGCTTCGATCGCTCGATCAATCCCTACCGGGGATGCGAGCACGGCTGCGTCTATTGCTTCGCGCGGCCCACCCACGCCTTCGTGGGGCTGTCGCCGGGCCTCGATTTCGAGACGAAGCTCTTCGTCAAGCAGGGCGCGGCGGAGCGTCTCGAACGCGAGCTCGCCGCCCCGCGATACAAGCCGCGTACCATCGCCATCGGCACCAATACCGACCCCTACCAGCCGATCGAGCGGCAGCACCGCGTCATGCGCGAGGTGCTCGAAGTCCTGGCCCGCGCCGATCATCCGGTCGGCATCGTCACCAAATCGGCGCTGGTCGCGCGCGATATCGACCTGCTGGCGCCGATGGCCGCCAAGGGCCTGGCCAAGGTTGCACTCTCGGTCACGACGCTCGATGGCGCGCTCGCCCGCACCATGGAGCCGCGCGCCGCGGCGCCCGAGAAGCGGATCGCGACCATCGAGGTGCTGGCCAAGGCCGGCATTCCGGTCACCGTGATGGTGGCGCCGCTGATCCCGGCGATCAACGACGCCGAGATCGAGACGATCCTCGCTCGCGCCCATGGGGCCGGCGCGCGGGAGGCCGGCTACGTCGTGCTGCGCCTGCCGCTCGAAGTGCGCGACCTCTTCCGCGAATGGCTGTTGCACCATTTCCCCGACCGGCTGCGGCATGTGATGAGCCTCGCGCAGTCGATGCGCGAGGGCAAGGACTACGACAGCACCTGGGGCGAGCGGATGACCGGCACCGGCCCCTATGCCTGGATGATCGGGCGACGCTTCGAGATCGCGGCCGAGAAGCTCGGCTTTCCGAAGCAGAGGTCGCGGCTCAGGACCGACCTGTTCCGCCCGCCGGTGCCGGCCGGCACGCAGCTGAACCTGTTCGGCTGACGCTTCGGCCCCCCCTCAGGCCACGCCGCCGAGTGCCATCACCTTGCCGATGCGGTCCGCCGCGAGATCCGGGTCGTGCAGCACGCGGGCCGCATCGGCCATCCGGAACAGGTCCGCGAAATGCTGCAGCGAGCGGGCGCCCTGCTGGCCGCCGATCATGTGGAAATGGTCCTGCAGGCCGTTGAGATAGGCCAGGAACACAACGCCCGTCTTGTAGAACTGCGTCGGCGCCTTGAAGATGTGCCGGGACAGGGGAACGGTCGGCCCGAGCAGCGCGTGGAACCCGGCTTCGTCGCCCGCGGCGAGCCGCGTCAGCGCCAGCGAGGCGGCCGGGGCGATGGGATCGAAAATGCCGAGCAACGCGTCCGAATATCCGTCCCGGTCGCCGGCGATCAGCTCGGCATAGTTGAAGTCGTCGCCCGTATACATGCGCACACCGCGCGGCAGGCGCCGCCGCATGGCAATCTCCTTCTCCTGCGACAGGAGCGAGATCTTCACGCCGTCGACCTTCGCGGCATGGTCGGCGATGACCGACAGGACGATCTCCATGGCCGCCCTATGGTCCGGCATACCCCAATAGCCGGCCAGCGCCGGATCGAACATCTCGCCGAGCCAGTGGATGATCACGGGGTGGCGGACCTGCCGGAGGATGCGGTCGTAGACCCGGACGTAGTCGTCCGGTCCCATGGCGATGCGGGCCAACGCCCGGCTCGCCATGAGGATGATGCGGCCATCGAGCGCCTCGATCGCCTCGATCTGGCTTTCATAGGCGGCGATCACCTCGTCGAGCGTGCGTGCCTCGTCAGCCGCGAGGTGGTCGGTCCCGGCACCGCAGCCGACGACGGCGCCGGGGCGGGATTTCGCCTCCGAAAGCGTGCGCCGAACAAGTTCGAGCGCCCCGGGCCAGTCGAGGCCCATGCCGCGCTGCGCCGTGTCCATGGCTTCCGCGACGCCGAAGCCGAGGTCCCAGAGATAGTGGCGGAACTCGAGCGTCCTGTCCCAGTCGACGGTCGCATCGTGGAAGGGATCGCTCTCGGCAAGCGGATCGACCACCACATGGCCGGCCGCATAGGCGATCCGGTTGAAGGCAGGCGGCGCGCCACCGGCGGCCGCCATCGGCAGCGGAGCGTTGCGCACCGTATAGGCTTCGATCCGGCCGTCGGATTGAGGAAGTCGTACGATTGCCATCTCAAGCCGCCAAGGTTCGATCGGACGATGGGGGTGCGCCGGGGCTTAGACAGATGGCCGGCATCGTCGGCGATCTCGACGTTATAGCGGACCGGCGAAAGGCGAACCAGCGAGCGTCGTGAAGCTCGCAGGGTTATCGGGCGAAGCCTCCTGAAAGGCCCTCGCCCTGAGCCTGTCGAAGGGCGATGGCCGCCCTCGTGGTTCGATAACTCACCATGAGGGCGGAACAGAGCTTCACCCGATTGCCCTGACGACGCTCGACATCCGCCTCGATCGACCGGCGCGCGCCGCCTCAGCGCATCCGATGCAGCGCCAGGGCCGCGGCGCCGATGATGCCGGCGTCGTTGCCGGTTTCCGCCAGCAGTAGTTTGGGGGGTCGGCCGAACGGTGCCCAGTAGAAGGCTTCGAGGAAAGGCGTCACGCAATCGAGCAGGAACGGGCCGGCCTGGGACAGGCCGCCGCCGAGGATCACGGCTTCGAGGTTCAGCGTGTTCGACAGCATGCCGATGGCCTGGGCGATCCAGCGTCCGCCGTCGCGCACGACCGTCAGGGCACGCTCGTCGTCCGCCTTGGCGCAATCGAACAGGTCCTTCGCAGTCGCGACCTCCGTGCCCGGCACGAGCGATTGGTAGCGCCGCAGCAGGGAGGTGGCGCTCGCCAGGAACTCGAAGGTCCCCGGAATGCGACTCGGCAGATCGGTGCGGTTGGGGTCGAGACAGATGGCGCCGATCTCGGGTGGCAGCCCGTCCGGGCCGTCGATGACCTGTCCGTCGATGACGACGGCGCCACCGATGCCGGTGCCGAGCGTCAGCACGCAGAAGCGCCGGAAGGCACGCCCCGCGCCGCAGTCCATCTCGCCCATGGCGGCGCAGACCCCGTCGTTGCCGACGACGGTGGGCAGACCAAACCTCGATGAGAAGGCGGCCTTGAGCGAGCCTTTCGCCAGCGGCCGCGCGTTGGGGACGGGCTTCATCAGCGCGCCCGTCTCTGGATGCGGATAGGCCGGCACGCCGACCCCGATCGCGGCCGCCGACAATCCTTGTGCCGTCAGGGCCGCGACGCGGTCGCCGATCTCGTCGGCGAAGGCATCGAAGGCGAGGGTCTGGTCCAGCGGCACGGCGCGGCGGTCGAGCACGGTGCCGTCCTCGCGCACCAGCCCGAGCTTGATCGAGGTGCCGCCGATATCGATGCCGATGGCATTGCGCATGGCCGAGCTTCCCGTCAGGCCGTCCGGATCCTGACGTTCAGCCTTTTCCCGAGGTCGGGGTAGATCATCCCCGCCTCCGCGATTCCCTTGGCGGCGGAAAGGTGCAGCGCCAGCCACTGGAAAGGGAAGAGCGCCCAGGTCGCGTCGGCCCAGCCCGCCTCGGAGGCCGGCCAGCGGATGTCCATGTCGAAGCGCGTCGCATGGTCCGACAGGTTGACGACGGCGCAGCGCGGCCCGAGGTCGCTCAAAGCCGTGCCGAGGTTGTCGGCGACGCGCGCCTCCGCTTCGTCGCGCGCGATGACGACGAGCAGGCTGTTGCGGTCGGTGCCATAGACGTGGCCGTGCAGCGCCTCCTCGATGTCGTAGCCCGAGGTCGGGATGCCGGTGATCTCGGCGATCTTCAGCGCCCCCTCGATCGCCGTGCCGACATGACCGAACTGGCCGGCGACCAGGATATAGCCCGGAACGCCGATTGTGGCGACGAGCCGGCGTGACGCCTCCTCCGATGCCTCGACCGCTGCCTGCATCGCGCTTTCGAGCCCCATCGTATCGGGCATGTCGCCACCGAAATGGCCCGCGATCGTCAGCAGGGTTAGCACGCTCGCCGTATAGCCCTTGGTCTTGGGGCCGACGGTTTCCTCGCCGATGGGGATCGGCACCATCTCGACGCCGGTCCGGGCCAGGGGACTCGCATCGTCCGCCACCACGGCCACGGTCGGCAGGCCGAATTCGCGGCTGCGGCGCACCACCTCGATCGGGGTAAGGCTGAAGCCGGTCTGCGACAAAACGAGCACCAGGGCGCGCGGACCCTCCGCGCGGGGCGGCTGGCGCAGAAAAGCCTCCGGCTCCTTGAACGACACCGTCGCCCCTGTCGCGGCTTCGAGCGCCGGACCGGCCGCGACGAGAGCGTTCATCGACGAACCTGTACCGACGAGGATCAGCCGCTCCGGCCGCTGCTTCAGGACCTCGACGCGGCGCAGGAGCGGCCCGACGATCGCGGGCAGCGCGGCCAGCACGGCGGGCTGCTGCCGGATGTAGTCTTCGATCCTCATCGGCTTCCCCTGTCTCATCGGCCGCGCCCATTAAATCAATTACATTGACTTAATCAAGGGTCGGCATGCAAGGATGGGCTTCATGCTGCTCGGCACCAATATCGAACATGCCAAATCGCTGAATCGCCGCGTGGTGCTCGAGGCGGTGCGCCGAGGCGGACCGACGACGCGGGCCGACGTGGCGAGGATCACCGGCCTCACGCCTCAGGCTGTCTCCAACATCTCGGCGGAACTGGTCGAGGCCGGATTGATCCGCGAGGGCGAGCGGCGGCGCGGGCGGCGCGGGCAGCCGGCGGCCGAACTCTCCATCGATCCTTGCGGCGGCTACGCGGTCGGCCTCAACCTCGGTCATCAGACGCTGACCGGCGTACTGGTCGACCTAACCGGCGCGGCGCTCGCTTTCGAGGGGCGTGCCCTGCCCCGGGCCGACGCCCCGATCGAGCTGCTGGTCGGCGAAATGGCGGATCTCGTCGAGACCTTGATGCGCAGGCACGGCTTGCCGCGAGAGCGCCTGTGGGGTGTCGGCTGTGGCTTGCCGGGCCTGGTGCGCGACGGCATCTTCACCGTGGAGACCTTCGTGGCGGACACGCCCACGATCAACTATCCGCTTGCCCAGGTGCTGAGCCGGCGGCTCGGCCTGCCGGTGATCGCCGAAAACGACGCCAGGGCCGCCGCGATCGGCGAGCGCCTGCACGGCATCGGGCGGCAGATCCAGCATTTCCTCTACATCCACTTCGGCTTCGGCACCGGCGGCGGTGTCGTCGTCGCGGGGCAGCATTATCGCGGCGGATCGGGAGGGGCCGGCGAGATCGGCCACATGATCGTCAAGCCGGGCGGCCGTCCCTGCGCCTGCGGCAACCGCGGCTGCCTCGAGCAATATGTCTCGGTCTTTGCCGCCGTCGAGGCGGTGTGCGGTCCGGATCTGGCGCCCGATGCTCTGCTGGTCGAGGAGCTCGGCCGCCGCCATGCCGCGGGCGATGCGCGCCTCACGGCCTGGATCGACCATGCCGCCCAATATCTGCGGATCGCCATCCACAATATCGAAGTCATGTTCGATCCGGAGACCGTGGTGATCGGCGGCGACCTCCCGGAAGGCATCCAGGAAGCACTGATCGAACGGACCCTGCCGCTGCTGCCCTCCGTCTATCCCGACGCCAGGCCCCGACTTCCTCGCCTGATGCGCGCCGAGGCGCAGGACATGCCGGCGCTCGGCGCGGCGGCGCTGCCCATCGCCGCGATGGTGCAACCGAGTCTCGATCTCTTATGGAAGGCGCGGGGAGGCGACGGCAGCCGGCTGACGCAGGCGCAGGCGGTGCTCGGCAGGCCGATCACAGCCAGCCGTTGAGGGGCTGCCGTCCCCTCCAGGATGATCGCATTTGAAATCATGACCTGTACAGGCGCAAAATCCTTCCCCGGACCGGGGAAGGTGGACCGGCCGCCGGCAAGTTTGCGCAGCCAGCGTAAACTTGGCTGCGAGGCCGGGCCGGATGGGGTTCTCGATTCCGAGACCGCCCCTTACGACGCCCTGCGGGCGCCACCTTCCCCGTTGCCGGGGAAGGGAAAAACAACACCATCCGGCGGGCTTTGATCCAAATGCGATCACCCTGCCCTCCCCTCGGATTTCGGTTGACAAGTCCGGCCACGGCGCCGCACATTCGGAAAATAAGTTGATTTAATCAGCGTTCGCGGAGGGATTTGACCATGAGGAAGACCAATCGCCTAGCTTGGGCGCTCGCCCTCGCCTCCATCGTCGCCGCTACCCAGGCGGCCCGCGCCGAGACTACGCTCCATGCGCTGTTCATGGCGCAGGCCGGCTACAGCGAGACCGAGATCCGGGCGATGACCGACGCCTTCACCAAGGCCCATCCCGACATCAAGGTCGACCTCGAATTCGTCCCCTATGAGGCGCTGCACGACAAGATCATGCTGTCGAAGGGCTCCGCCCAGGGCTACGACGTCGTGCTCTTCGACGTCATCTGGCCAGCCGAATTCGCCACCAAGCACGTCTTGACCGACATCACCGACCGCGTCACGCCCGCCATGAAGGACGGGATCATCCCAGGCGCCTGGACCACCGTCACCTACAAGGGCCAGTATTATGGCATGCCGTGGGGACCGGACAACAAATTCCTGTTCTACAACAAGGACATGCTGGCCAAGGCAGGGATCACCGACGTCCCCAAGACCTGGCCCGAGGTCGAGAAGGACGCCGAGATCATCAAGCAGAAGGGCATCGTCGACTATCCGCTCGTGTGGAGCTGGAGCCAGAACGAGGCGATGATCTGCGACTACACCATCCTGCTGTCGGCCTTCGGCGGCAAGTTCGTCGACGACGCCGGCAAGCCCGTGTTCCAGACCGGGGGCGGCCTCAAGGCCCTGCAGTTCATGACAGACAGCCTGAAGAACGGCACCACCAACCCGCATTCCACCGAATATCTGGAAGAGGACGTGCGCCGCGTCTTCTCCGCCGGCAAGGCGGCCTTCGCGCTCAACTGGACCTATATGTGGGACCAGGCGAACAACTCCACCAAGGAAAGCCAGATCACCGGCAAGGTCGGGGTCGTGGTAGCGCCGGGCGTTGACGGCCTCTCCAAGTTCTCGAGTGTCAACGGCTCCATGGGCCTCGGCATTCCGGCCGACAGCAAGAGCAAGGACGCCGCCTGGTCGTTCATCACCTATCTGACGTCGCAGCCGGTCGAAGACCAGTATTCGGCCAACGAGTTGCCGATGTGGAAGGCCTCCTTCGACAATCCGGCCGTCACCAAGGGCCGGCCGGAATTGATCGCCGCCATGAGCACGGGCCTGACCCAGATGTTCCCGCGGCCTTCGGTGCCGAACTACCAGCAGTTCTCGGCGGCGCTGCAGACCAACATCCAGCAGGCGCTGCTCGGCAAGGTGGCGCCCGAGGCGGCGCTCAAGGCTGCGGCTGACAGCCTCAACAACGACTGACGAAACGCGGGTCATGCCGGGGCGACGATCCTACCTGCTCCTGTCGCCGCTCTGCATCGGCCTTCTCGCCGTCATCGCCTGGCCCTTCCTGCAGACGGTGTGGCTGAGCTTCACCGATGCCGGGCTCGGCGACGCTTCGGGCAATTTCGTCGGGCTGGAGAATTTCGCCCATGCCCTGCGCTCCCCGGCCTTCCGTCGCGCGCTCGGCGTGACGCTCACCTTCAGCCTCTCGACGGTCGTGATCGAGATGCTGCTGGGGCTCGTGGTCGGGCTGCTGCTCGATCTCCCTCTGCGCGGCCGGGCGCTGCTGCGCGGCCTTCTGCTCATTCCCTGGGCGCTGCCGACGGTGATCAACGCCATGGCCTGGCGAGTGATCTTCAACCCGGATTTCGGCGCGTTGAACGCCCTCTTGACCCAGTTTCATGTCATCGGCAGCTACCGCTCCTGGCTTGGCGAGCCGACCCTGGCACTTGTCGCCATCTCGGCCGCCGACATCTGGAAGACCTTCCCGTTCGTGGCGCTGATCACGCTCGCGGGCTTGCAGAACGTGCCACGCGACCTCAAGGAGGCGGCCGCCATGGACGGTGCCGGCGCCTGGAACCGCTTCCGCTTCGTCATCCTGCCGGCCATCGCCACGCCGCTGACCATCGCCGCGGTGCTCCGCGTCATCGATACGATCAAAGTCTTCGACATCATCTG
The DNA here is from genome assembly GCA_965277115.1 of Lichenihabitans sp. GTDB lineage: Bacteria > Pseudomonadota > Alphaproteobacteria > Rhizobiales > Beijerinckiaceae > Lichenihabitans. The sequence continues at coordinate 229,997 of CBDIBY010000012.1, forward strand.
GATCATGACGCGGGGCGGCCCGGCCAACGCGACGAAATCCCTCAGCATCATGGTCTACGAGCAGGCCTTCTCTTTCGGCAAGGCGGGCTATGGCGCGGCCATCGCGCTGCTCTCGGTCGCCATCAGCGTCGTGCTGATCGGCGCCTATCTGCGCGCCTCCCGCGGCGCGCCGTTGCCGGCTTGAGGGTTCCCCGATGCGCATGACGCTCACCGGCCGCGTCCTCGCCTATGGCGCCATGGTGCTCGTCGGCCTCGTGGTGGCGGCGCCGCTCGTCTGGCTGCTGATCATGAGCGTCAGCACCACGCGCGACCTGACGACGCTGCCGCTGCGCTGGATCCCGCATGAGCTCGACTTCTCGCACTACGCCCGGCTGCTGACGCTCTCGCCGAACAGCGACGGCGAGGTGTTCCTCTTCGCGCTGCGCAATACGCTCGAGATTGCCGCCGGTACGGTCGCGGTGTCGTTCCTGGTGGCCGTGCCGGCGGCCTGGCTCATCGCCCGCAGCCAGGGCAGATTACAGTGGCTGCTGCTGCTGGTGGTTGCGACCTACATGCTGCCGCCGCTGCTCTTCGTCGTGCCGCTCTATCATGTCTTCTCGAGCATGACCTTGCTCAACTCCCCCTGGGCGTTGATGATCGCCGACAGCACGGTCGTGCTCCCGTTCACGGCCTGGCTGCTCAAGGGCGGCATCGAATCGATCCCGGCCGAGCTCGAACAGGCCGCCGCGATGGACGGGGCGAAGCTCTGGTACATCTGGCTGGCGATCACTCTTCCGCTAGCCCGGCCGATCATCAGCACGACGATCCTGTTCGGCGTCTTGATGGTGTGGGACGAATTCCTCTACGCCATGATCTTCACCAGCGATCAGAACGCGCAGACGCTGACCGTCGTCATCGCCAACCTGGCCAACGGCCGGGTGTCGGACTATGGGCTGCTCTCGGCCGCCGGTGTGCTGGTGGCGCTGCCGCCGGTGCTGATCGGGATATTTTTGCAAAGGTCGCTGGTCTCGGGCCTCACTACCGGCGGCGTGAAGGGTTAAGAGAGGCTCGGACGGCACGGGCCGCCAACCAATCCACAGGTGAGCGCAAAGGACAGGCCGATGACCCGCGACATCGACGGCGACGGCGTCAGGCGTGAGGTGATCATAGCGGTCCTGCAGATGGAGTCGGCGCCGGCGGATGTCGCCGCCAACCTGGCGCACATCGCCGCCGCCGCGCGAGCCGCAGCCGCGTTCGGCGCATCCCTTCTGGTGACCCCAGAGATGAGTGCCACCGGATATGCGATCTGGGGCGACATCCCGCGCCTCGCCGAGCCGCGGGACGGCGCTATCGTGGGGAGCCTCCGCGCGATGGCGCAAGCGCAGCGCATCGCCATCGTGGCCGGCTTCCCCGAGCGCGACGGCGCCGCCCTCTACAATACCGCCGTCGCGGCGCTTCCCGACGGCGTGACGCATCTCTATCGCAAGTGCCATCTCTATGGTCCACACGAGAAGGGCGCGTTCAGGGCGGGCGGCGATCCATCGCCGCTCTTCGAGATCGGCGGCCTCAAGGCCGGCCTGCTGATCTGCTACGACGTCGAATTTCCCGAGCTAACTCGAACTTTGGCGCTCGCCGGAGCGGAACTGCTGCTGGTGCCCACGGCCCTGCCGAAAGGCGGCACCAGCGCGCGCGTGTCACGGTCGCTGGTGGCCAGTCGCGCGCTCGAGAATCGCGTGTTCGTCGCCTATGCGGGCCTCTGCGGGTGCGAGAACGGCCAGAGCTATCAGGGCGGTTCCGTCATCGTCGGCCGGGACGGCGAGGATCTGGCCCGCGCCGGGCTGGGACCGACCCTGCTGATCTCGCGCCTCGACGCGTCGGTCGTCGGCGAGCCCTATCTGATCGACCGCCGCCCGGATCTCTACCGACTCGGATAGGCCGGACGGGCACCGACCCCCCGCGACGGCGCAGCCCGCGCCACCGACGGCATGCCCGCCAAATCATTCGTCGCGGGCACGTCATGCCGCTCGAGAGTGTCTAACCATGGCCCGCGAAATTAACAAAAAGCAAGCTACGACCGAGATTGCTTGCCTCATTCTCACCGTATTGTCGCTCCAAAAATTCCTTCCTTCCTTCGGAACAAATTCATTGTCCTGGCGTTCGCCCCGCCACGTAGTAAACGAAGCCTGAATTTGGTCACGATTTCTGTGATCTATTGGTCACATCGGCTTCGTAACCGCAAACCCGTCCGGCTTTCTGCTTGTCCTTTCGGCGTCCGGGGAATTATAGCTTCAATCAAGCATCGCGGACATAAGGACTTGCGTAAATGACCAGCTTCACCCGGATCGCCGCAGCGACGGCCCTGACTATCGTTTCCGGCGCCGCCATGGCTGCCGACCTTCCGGCGCGGGTCGCTCCGCCGCCTTATATCGCGCCGCTGCCGGTGTTCACCTGGACGGGCGCCTATTTCGGTATCAATGCCGGCGCCTCGTTCGACAACAAGGAAAAATTCGTCACCCCGACCTCCACGACGGGCGGCTTCGGCAACACCAATCTCAGTGACAGCGGCTTCACGGCCGGTGGCCAGATCGGCTACAACTACCAGTTCGGCGCGGGCAGCGGCGTCGTGGTCGGCCTCGAAGCCGATGCCGAATATATGGACACGTCCAAGTCGATCAACGTGGTCGGAACGACCGGCAATACCACCTATCGTTCGGGCCTCAACTTCCTCGGCACGGCTCGCGGCCGAATCGGCTACGCCTTCAACCAGTTCCTGGTCTACGGCACGGGCGGTTTCGCCTATGGCAACGTCAACAGCCGCCTCGTGTCTTACGGGCCGAACGGCGCGACGGTGAACACCATCGGCAACAGCACGGGTTTCAACACCGGCTACGTCTACGGCGGCGGCATCGAATATGCGCTTCCGACCAGCTCATTCCTGAACTTCTTCCACTCGAGCGCCGTGACGCTGAAGGCCGAATATCTGCGCTACCAGCTCGACAGCAGCAACCTGCAGGACGGCGGCGCGGGCACGATCGTGCTTCCGGCCGGCGTCAAGGTCAAGAACGAGGGCAACATCGCCCGTATCGGCCTCAACTACAAGTTCTAGTCTCTGGCGCGGTCGCGCCGCTGCTCGGATGCAAAGGCCCGCCGGTTCCCCGGCGGGCTTTTTGTTGCGTCGACAAGGTACTGTCTCCGGGCGACCATGGCCTCTGGGCCAACGTCAACCCGAACGTGCCGCATCCGCGCTGAGCCGGGCCAGCGAGGCGATGCTCGGGACCGACCACTGCGGGCCGACTGTCCTATACAACGGCTACGGCGAGGAAGTGGCGTCGCCCTATGCCGATCTGAAGGGTGAAAAGCTCTTCATGTAGCGACCCTCAAGACCCGAAGTCGAAGGCGCCCCGCACGTGCAGATGCGACGGCGTCGCGTCGGGCGAGGCGACGGCCGGCATCGCAAGCGAGTTCGTCGCGACGCGCAGCTGACCCTCGGTGAGGCCAGCGGTCGCGCCCGCGGGCGGGTTTCGCAGGATCTCGCCCAGGGCGGTCTGTGGGTCGACGAGCCCTGCGCCGCTCTGCAGCGGCGAGCCGTCGGGGGTGGCGCTGAGCGCCAGGATGCGCCTGATCTGGCGGGCGGTAAGGCCGGGACCGTTCTGCAGCAGCAGGGCCGCATCCGCCGCGACCGCTGCCGCCGCGGCCGATGTGCCGAAAAAGGGCGAGATATTCGGCACCGATGTCCCGAGTCCGTCCGGCCCGGCGACGTCGGTCTTGGTCAGCCCGACCGGGGCCGGCAGGGCTTGCCCATTGGGCGAGAACAGCAGTTCTCCCGGTCCGGAAGAGGAGAAGTCCTCGGCCGAGGGCGCCCCCCCGAGGGACGGCGAACCGAGATAATCGTCCGCCCCCACGGTGATCGCGGAAGGGTTGAGCGCATGCCCGAAATCGGAGCCGCTGCCGCTCGACCCAGCGAAGATCACCGGGGGCTCGCTATTGTTGTCGCCGACGATCTTGAACAATCCACCGGGATCGGTGCCGTCATTGGCATAGACGGCTACCGAATAGATGCCGCTGCGCTGGGGCGTGAACGTGCCGATCTGCACGGGATTGCCGCCTTTCGCATCGGCGGCGAAGGTCTGGACGAGCTTGCCGCGTGGACCGTAGAGTGCGACGGCGAGACTGTACGAACTCCCGGCGCCGCCTCCGTAGAGCCAAGGCTGCGCCCATTGCAGGTCGAGCATCGTCGCAGCACCGCCCGTCACGCTGAGCGGCTCGCGGTAATCGGGCGCAGCGGCGGTGCCGAAGTTCATGGCCGTCACCGGCCCGACGCCGGGCAGATCCGTTGCGGCGCCGGCGAAGCTGCCCTCATAGAAGCTCAACGGCCCTGCATTGCCCGCCGCGGTCACATAGGTACCGCCTCCGGCGACGAAATTGTGGATCGCCCGGTCGATGGGGCTCCCGAGCTGGTAGAAGGGTTCGTCGGGGTAACTGAGGTCGTCGATGATGACTTTGGCGCCGGCCGCCCGCAAGGCCGCGATGCCGGCGGCGAAATCCGCCTGGCCGAAATCGCCGGAATAGAAGTCGATTCCCGCATTCGGCGCGATGGCGTTGACGAGCTGTGCGATGGCGCGGCCTTCATCCGTGCCGTTGGGATCGTCCTTCAGGACGTTGACGGCCCCCGCAGCGGGAAGCTGACCCGCGGCCTCGTCGAGCGACGCTCCACCGAGCGCGTCGAAACTGTCGGAGATGATCCCGACCGTCACGCCCTGTCCAGTCGACCCCGAAACCGCGCCGACCAGAGCGGCGACCGAGGAGGTCGCAGGAGACGCTCGGGCGACGCCATGGTTCAGGGCCTTATGCTTCATCATCGGTCATCCCTCTGCCGATCGTAGCTTACGGCATGTTTCCCGGACGTCGAAACGATTTTCTGCACTGGACTACATCGTATTCTCGATGGTCGCTAAAGCTCTTGATTCGGTCGGATCAATGTCATCGTCCGGTCGTCGAAGGCTCCTGTTGTCAGCCTCGACCGACCGCACAAGCTGGTTGCTGAAGACCGGGCCCGTTCTATTCACCAAGGCCGGAGACCACGGGTGGGACACCGGTGCCTAGCCCCGACATGCGATCCGAAGTACAAGGACAAGCAGGTTGCCACGATGTTTCAGACGTATTGGGCGATGCCGTTGCCGAACGACCAGTTCGCCTTCGCAACCTCGACGAGGTTGATGACGACGTCTTCCCGTCGCATGCCGAGCCGCCCATGCAGCCCGTCCGCCACGGTTCGGTAGAAGGCTTGCTTCATTTCGGTCGAGCGCCCGGAGTTGAGCGTCACCTGGATCAGAACGCAATCGGGGCCGCGCGCGATGCCGAGATAGCTCAGATCGACGATCAGGTTTTCGGGCGCATGTTCGGCGATAATCTGGAAGCGGTCGTTCTCGGGAACCTCGAGCGTCGCCCGCATGGCCTCATAGATCACGTCGCCGATGGCACGGCGATGCTCCGCCGGCTTTCCCCTGGCGAGGTCGATACGGACGAGCGGCATGGCGAGGTCTCTCATCATCTGTCGGTGAAACGCCGGCACGCCGACGGGGACCCCGGGGCGTCGAGCGGCACAGCGGTCGCGGAGACCGGCTCTCCACCCATCTGGCGCGTCGCGCAACCACCGCAACGCGGCGCCCGCAAGGCGCGGGATCATGCCGCAAATTCGGCATCGCAACCATCGCGCCCGCGCACCGTTTTCTCCAGGTCAGGACGGCTCCGAGGCGCCGTGTCCGCCTCAGAAGCAAGGAGGAAAGCTTCATGGGCAAGCTCAGGGTTCACTATGGTGCCTGGGTGCTGATCGGCGACGGCAAGAAAGCACTATTGCTGCATAACGAAGGCGACGCCGAATTGTTGAACCTTCGCCGCATCGAGGTCCGCGAACAGGACAATCCTGCGACGCGAGACCAGGGCACGGACGCGCCGGGGCGCGCGGTCGGCGCCGGCATCGGCACGCGCCAGGGTGCCGTCAGACAGACGGACTGGCACCAGATCGAGGAAGACCGCTTCGCCGCGACGATCGCGGCGGAACTGAACCAGGCCGCCCATGACAATGCGTTCAAGGAGGTGATCATCGTGGCTCCGCCGAAGGCGCTGGCCGAGATCCGGCGCGACCTCTCGGGCGAGGCGCAGCGCCGCGTGAAGGGCGAAATCGCCAAGGATCTGACCCATCATCCAATCCCCGAGATCGAGAAGCTGCTGCCGACCTACGACGTGGCCTGAGGATCGTCGGTCTCGCCCGAGGCCGCCGCGTCGAGGAGGCGCCCGATCGTGGGCGGGTCCGCCGGGAAGCCGGCGTCGGCCCAGGCTAACTTGAACTTCGCCAAGCCCGCGCCCAGGGCCGGTCCGGCGAGGCCGCGTGCCATGAGGTCGCGGCCCGAGACCGGGAGGATCGGAGCCGGGGTGCCGGCGATATCGACCATCGCGTGCCGCCATTCCCGCGCATCGGGCCGATCCTCGTCGGCATAGGCGAGGCGTAGCGCATCGGCCGTCGCCTCGCGGCCGTGGAAGAACAGCAGGCGACGGAGCTCGACAGACGATGGCGCGGCACGGGCGCCGAGATCGCGGTGTGCCGCGAGGGCCGCCGAGAGGCGGCCGGCTTCCGCATTCGACAGGCGCAGTGCGGCGCCCAAAGTCTCGACCTCGCTGTCGTGGCCGAGCGCGAGCGCGCCGAGCCGCAGCAGGGCGTCGGGCGGATCGAGTGCGGCAAGTCGCGCCAGCCTGCCGGGGTCGCCCGGCCGGCCGAGGATCGACGTCAGGATCTCGGCCTCGTGCATCGCCGCGACGGCCGCCGCGGCGCGCGGTGCCGCCAGGATCTTCAGCATCTCCGAGCGCACGCGTTCGCGTGACAGACTGCCGAGCCCGGCCCGATTGGCGATGACCGCCGCATAACCGTCCGCATCGAGCGGGCCCAGGCCGTAGGTCGCGTGAAACCGGAAGAACCGCAGGATGCGCAGATAATCCTCGCGGATCCGCCGGCCGGCCTCGCCGATGAAGCGGATGCGCCGCTGCTCGAGGTCGGCGACACCTTCGACGTAATCGAAGACGCGGCCGTCGCGACCGACCGACAGCGCGTTGATGGTGAAGTCGCGACGGCGCGCATCGGCCTCAAAGTCGCGGCCGAAGCGCACGACGGCATGCCGGCCATCGGTCTCGACATCTTCGCGCAGCGTCGTCACCTCGAACGGCAGACCGCCGGCCAGGACCGTGACGGTGCCATGCGCGATCCCGGTCGGGATGGTGCGCAGGCGCGCCGACCGGGCGAGGGTGCGGACCGCCTCGGGGCGCAGGGTCGTGGCGAGATCGAGGTCGCCGGGCGGCAGGCCGAGCAGCATGTTGCGAACCGCGCCGCCGACGAGCCGGGTCTCCTCGCCTTCGGGATTGAGAAGGTCGAGTACGCGGCGCAGGCACGGATCGTCGAGCGGACCGCCGGCAAGACGGCGGCCATCCGGCGTGGTGGCGAAGGGTGTCATTGCAGCCGTCCGGGCACCAGCACCCCGTTCTCGATATGGGCCGGGACGTAGGCGCCGCGATGCCGGTTGCCGACGAAGCCGGTGACCAGCGTTCCCAGGATGGCCAGCGCCAGGCCCGCGACGATCAGCATGGCGAGCGGCCCCTCGGTCCAGTTTCGCAGCAGGAACGGATATCGCCGGCGCAGGGCGAGCCAGATCGCGTAAGCCAGGAAGGGCAGCGCGAACAGCGCCAGGGCATCGAGAAAGCCGCGCTCCATCAGGCGGGGGGTCCCAATCGAAATAACCTATTGATATTATTCAGGTATCACCTCATGAGTGTCCGAAATAGTCATTTCGGCGGGAGCCCATAGAGCCGGTCGTAGAGGTTGCGCAAAATGCCGGCCGTCGCCCCCCAGATGAACCGGTCCTCGAACGGCATGGCGTAGAACCGCCGCCGCCGCGCGCCCACCTCGCGGACGTGCTGTGCGTGGTTGGCCGGGTCCATGAGGAAGGCGAGCGGCACCTCAAAGGCATCGACGACCTCGCGCGGATCGAGCGCCAGGCTGAACGGCGGCAACACCCGGGCCACGGTGGGCACCACCCTGAAGCCGGTGCCGGTCACATAGGGATCGAGATAGCCGAGCGGTAGGATCCTGTCCGCCTGCAGGCCGATCTCCTCGGCAGCCTCGCGCAGGGCGGCAGCGCAGGGGGAGGCGTCGCCGGGGTCGATCTTGCCGCCCGGAAAGGCGATCTGCCCGGAATGATCACGCATCCCGTGCGGCCGCTGCGTTAGGATCACCGTGGCACCCGCGGGATGACACACGACGGGCACCAGCACGGCGGCCGCGCGCAACGGCATCGTCGGACGAGGACCGCGATCGAGGTTGTGATCACCGAGGTCGGACGTTTCGATCGAGGCGCCCGGAAGATCGAAGGTCAGGCGCTGGCGCGCACGGCACTCGAAATCCGTCTCCCCCACAAGTCCCCTCATGGCCTGCTTGACCGGCAAGGGCACCCGAAGCCCGACGTCGTCCACCCTCTTCGCATGTACGCTCGATCCATCCGATGCAGAACTATGCGGCGCGGGCACCAAACCGCAAGGGGCGCCGGGTCGACAAATCGCCCTCCGGCCGTCGCCGGACCTGTGCTGAGGGTCTCAACCCGGCCCGAGCGCGGCAAGGACCGCGCGCCCCGCCACGGGCTGCATCGGCCAGCGCCGAAAGTCGGCGTCGCATGTCAACGCCGCAGCAAGCAGGTGACGATAGGTCGCTCGCGGCACCTCGACGGCGCCGAGCGTCGCGAGATGCGGCGTGACGAATTGCGTGTCGAGGAGGCGATAGCTGCCGGTACGCAGGCGCGCCGCGAGATGCAGCAGACAGACCTTGGAGGCGTCGGTGGCGCGATGGAACATGCTCTCGCCGAAGAAAACGCCGCGGAGCGAGACGCCGTAGAGGCCGCCGACCAGGGCGCCGTCCCGATAGGCTTCGACCGTATGGACATGGCCGCGTCGAAACAGCGTCCCGTAGAGGTCGCGGATCGTGGCATTGATCCAGGTCTCGTGCCGGGCCGGGCCGGTCGCCGCGCAACCGTCGATCACAGCCTCGAAGTCGCGGTCGACATGGACCTCGAACCGGTCGGACCGCACCGTCTTGGCGAGGCTGTGCGAAACGGCGAGGCCGTCGAGCGGAAAAATGCCGCGCCGCTCCGGATCGACCCAGAACAGATCAGGATCGTCGGCGCTTTCCGCCATCGGAAAGAGGCCCGCCGCATAGGCGCGAAGCAGGATCTCGGCAGTGATCTTGGGCGGCGGACGCGAGGCGACCATCGGCAAGCAGTGACCCATGGATCCGCCGCCGGTCAAGCCCTTCGGCTCGCCGGGAGCCTGCCGCGGCGGTGCAACGAAAATGCCACAACCGGCAAGGCATCTACCGTACGGAACGGCCGATTGCCGGTTCAAGGCCAAGCTATGTCTTGACCATTGGTAGAGTATGGTGAGATGGTGGTACGCCGTTTGAGAAGAGCTTCGGCTTCCAATGGTGCGTGCCGGTAAGCTCCGCAGCGATTGGAAACCACAGCATGCGAGCGCTGCCCTTGGCTATTCACCTTGAATCGAACGAATCACGACATAGGTCTGGCGCAATCCTCATGGTGCAACCAAAAGCTTGGCTGCACGTTTGAAGGCCATGCGAGCGTCGGTCCAGGCCGGGTCGGGCGAAGGCGAATGACGAAACGCCGGCGCGTAGCACTCAAGAACATGCACCCACGATAGGAGATCTCAATGTTCAAGTTCAACACGAAGGCTGCCCTGCCGGCCGTTGCGGCCCTGACAATCGCCGGTCTCGTCGGTACGACGATCGCGGCGTCGGCGGATCCGCTGCAGAACGAAATGCCGCAGTACCGCAAGCACCACGCCGCGCCCTATCATTATCGTCCGTTGACGGTCGTGCGCCGCCGAGCGCCGGTCGTCGTCGCCGCCCCCGTCGTGGCGCCGATTGTCGCAGCTCCGGGTGTCATCACGGGGACGGCCAGCACGCTCGTCGGCCTGCCGTTCCAGGTTCTTGGCGGCATCTTCCCGGCGCCGGGCCCGCGCAAGGGCGGCGTGACTGCGGTGCGCTACGAGAACGCCGGTGCCGAGCAGGCCAAGATCGACGAAGGCTTCGCCGAGCCGGTTCCGGTCGACCGTTCGGGCCCGATCTATGTGGTCGAGAACGGCGATCCGACGATTTCGCCCCTGACCTTCATCGGCGCGCCGATTCGCGCGGCCGGCACGATCGCCCAGACGCCGTTCACCATTCTCGGCGCCACCGGCCTCTGAGACGTCTCAGGCCTGGCGAAAGGTTGAGCCACCTTTCGCGGGTCGAAGTAACCGAATGTCATTGATGCCGGCCCTTGGGCCGGCATTTTTGCTTGACGACGCCGGCTGCCCCGGAGGCGGCAGACGTGACCTTTTCCAAAGGCCCTCGCGTTGACAATGCGGAGCGCGGGGTTGTGCGCCGCACAATCGAATGACGCTTGACGGATCGGTCTGCTCGTGAAAAATTTTGCAAGTTGAAATTTTTTTTGATGACTGCCTCGAGCCGACGGCTCGCAATAAGACGACAAGATCAATCCTTTCCAGGAAACGCTGAGGACAGCCCATGTACGACAAGGAAATGGATCTCTTCGCCGCCTATGCGGCTCGGCGGCTCAGCCGCCGCGAGCTGATATCGGCCACGGCCAAGCTCGGCATCGGGGCCGCCGCCGCCAATTCGCTGCTCGGCCTGGCCTCGTCCGACGCGATGGCGGCCGATTTCGACTGGATGAAATACAAGGGGCAGACGGTCAAGCTGCTGCTCAACAAGCATCCTTACGCCGATGCGATGATCGCCGACCTCGACGCGTTCAAGAAGATGACGGGCATGAGCCTCACCTATGACGTCTTTCCCGAGGATGTCTATTTCGACAAGGTCGTCGCGGCGTTGTCGTCGAAGTCGGACCAGTATGACGCCTTCATGACGGGCGCCTACCAGACCTGGACCTACGGGCCGGCCGGCTGGATCGAGGACCTCGGCCCCTATATCAAGAGCGCCGACAAGACCAACCCCAACTACAATTGGGAGGACGTGCTGCCGGGCCTGCGCTCCTCGACCGCCTGGAACGGCGTGGCCGGTGCGGCGCTCGGCTCGGCCGACGCCAAGCAATGGTGCATCCCATGGGGCTATGAGCTCAACAGCATCAGCTACAATAAGAAGATGTACGACAAGCTGAAGCTGCAGCCGCCGAACAACATGAACGAGTTGCTCGAGACCGCGGCGAAGTTCCAGAAGGATGCAGGCGGCCCCTACGGCATCGGCGTGCGCGGTTCACGCTCCTGGGCGACGATCCATCCGGGGTTCCTCTCGGCCTATACCAATTTCGGCCAGCGTGATTTCACGGTCACGGACGGCAAGCTCAAGGCCGCCATGAACACCAAGGAATCGAAGGCCTTCCACGCCGACTGGGTCAAGATGATCCAGGATTCCGGCCCGAAGAACTGGTCGACCTACACCTGGTATCAGGTCGGCACCGATCTCGGAGCCGGCGCTTCCGGCATGATCTACGACGCCGACATCCTCGGCTATTTCGAAGACGGCGGCGACAACAAGGAAGCCGGCAATCTGGGCTTCCATGCCTTCGCCCCGAACCCGGCCGCCAAGGCGCCGACCCCCAACGTCTGGATCTGGTCGCTTGCCATGTCGACCTTCTCGAAACAGAAGGATGCCGCCTGGTACTTCATGCAGTGGGCCTCATCGACCGAACACGGCCTGTTCGGTGCCCGCAAGATGGACTTCGTCAATCCGGTGCGCAAATCGGTGGCGGACGACAGCCAGTGGCGCGCCAAGATCGACAAGAGCTATGCGGGTTACCTGGCCGACCTCGACGCCTCGGCCCCCGGCGCCAAGATCTATTTCACGCCGCAGCCGCTGTTCTCGGATCTCACCACCGAATGGGCATCGACGCTGCAGCAGATGGTGTCCAAGGAAGTACCCGTCGACGAAGGTCTCGACAAGCTTGCCGACAGCCTCGACAAGCAGTTGAAGGACGCCGGGCTGGGCTGAACGCTTCCCCTCATCCGGCGCTTCGCGTCACCTTCTCCCGTTCACGGGAGAAGGGAGCCGGTGTTTCCTTCTCCCGTGAACGGGAGAAGGTGACGGAGCGGAGCGACGGCGGATGAGGGCAGCGTCGTGCGTCCCCTTTGATGCGGACCCTATGCCATGGCCATCACGACCGCCGACAGGACCGAGCACCGCCGTGGCAGTTCGCCCGCGTTCCGCCGCGCCCTTCCCTATCTGCTGAGCCTACCCGCCCTCCTGGTCTGCGTCGCTGTCCTGGTGCCGTTCGTCACGGCTGTCTATTACTCGATGCTGCGCTACCGGCTGAGCCAGCCCTATCTCAAGGGCTTCATCTGGTTCGGCAATTATCTGAGCTTTCTCAGCGACAGCGAATTCTGGAACACCGTATGGATCTCGCTCGCCTATACGGTTCTCACGGTCGTCGTCGAACTGCTGCTCGGGCTCGGCATCGCGCTCTTGCTGCGCAAGCAGAGCCGCATCAATAATTTCGTCTCGATCATGCTGCTGCTGCCGCTGATGACGGCACCCGCCATCGCGGCGCTGATGTGGAAACTGATGACGAACCCGAATTTCGGGGTGCTGTCCTACCTGGTCAGCCTCGTCGGCATCACCGACTTCCGCTGGGCGTCGAGTCCGGCCTCGGCCCTGTTCACCGTGGTTCTGGTCGACACCTGGGTCTACACGCCCTTTATGATGATCCTGCTGCTGGCGGGTTTGCGCTCGCTGCCGCCGCAGCCCTTCGAGGCCGCGGCGCTCGACGGCGTGCCGGCAAGCTTCATCTTCTTCCGCATCACGCTGCCGATGCTGACCCCCTACATCATCACGGCGGTGCTGTTCCGGCTGCTCGATTCGATCCAGCAGTTCGATATCATCTATGCGTCGACGCAAGGGGGGCCGGGCAACAAGCTGATGGTCTTCCAGGTCGAGGCCTATCTGCAGTTTTTCCAGTATACGAATGTCGGCAAGTCGGCGGCGCTGCTGATGATCTTGTGGGCCATCACCTATGTGCTGTCGAACGTCTTCATCAAGAACTGGCTGAAGCTGCGCGAACGCGCCCGCGGCTACGCCTGAGGAGGGAGTTTCATGGATCACTCATCCCCCCTCGGCCGCATCCTGAGAGGCATCGCGCTGACGGCCGTGGTGCTGTTCTTCATGTTTCCGATTCTCTGGATCTTCCTGATGTCGTTCCAGACGAACGAGACCGTGCTGCGCATCCCGCCGAGCCTGTTCTTTTCGCCGACCCTGTCGAACTACCAGGCCATCATATCCGGCAAGCTGGTGACGACCGCCGGCACGCTCGACATTCCGTTCATGCACAACCTCTTGAACAGCGTCATCCTGTCGACCTTCTCGGTCGTCATCGCGCTGATCCTCGGCGTGCCGGCGGCCTATGCCTTCGCCCGCTTCAAGTTCGTCGGCAAGGAGGACATCGCCTTCACGCTGCTCTCCTTTCGCTTTGCGCCGCCGCTTCTGGTGCTGCTGCCGCTGTCGCTGTATTTCCAGGAAATCAACCTCAACAACACCTATACGGGGTTGATCTGGGTCTATCAGCTCATCGCGCTGCCGCTGATCCTGTGGATCGTGCGCGGCTATTTCGAGGATATCAGCACCGATATCGAGAGCGCCTACCGGGTCTCGGGGCATAATTGGTGGCAGACGCTGATCCGCATCGCCATTCCCCTGGCCGGGCCGGGCATCGCGGCGGCGGGCCTGCTCTCCTTCATCTTCTGCTGGAACAATTTCGTCTTCGCCCTGATCCTGGCCTCGGCCGACAAGCAGCCGGTGACGGTCGGCGCGCTCGCCTTCGTCACCGCCTCGGGGATCCAGTACGGGCAGATCGCCGCCGCCATCGTGCTCTCGGTGACGCCCACTCTCCTGCTGGCCCTTTATGCGCAACGCTATCTCGTCGAAGGCCTCTCCCTCGGTGCGGTGAAAGGCTGATCCATGGCGCAGCTCGAAATCGCCCACGTCACGCAGAGCTTCAAGACCGGCAAGGCGGTCGACGACTTGTCGCTCACGGTGGAGGCGGGGGAGATCGTCGCCGTCTTCGGACCGTCCGGCGCCGGCAAGACCGTGCTGCTGCGCATCATTGCCGGCATCCACGAGCCCGATTCAGGCGAGGTCCGCATCGGCGGCCGCGACGTGACGCAGGACAGCCCCGAGGTGCGCGGCGTCGGCATGGCGTTCCAGAACTTCGCCTTGTTCCCGCACATGTCGGCCTTCGACAATGTGGCGAGCGGCCTGACCGCGACGGAACGCGACAAGGCGGTAATCAAGGCCAAGGTCGAGGCCGTCGCCAAGATGCTGAAGATCTCCCACGTGATGGGGCATCGGCCGAAGGAACTGTCGAACGGGCAGAAGCAGCGCACCGCCCTCGCCCGGGCGCTGGTCGCCGCGCCCAAGATCCTGCTGCTCGACGATCCGCTACGCAACGTCGACGCCAAGCTGCGCTACGAGATGCGGCTCGAATTGCCCAACCTCCTGCGCCGCTCGGGGTCGGCGGTGCTCTACGTCACCCAGGACTACAAGGAGGCCATGGCGCTCGCCGACCGCATCGTGGTGATGATCGACGGCCGGGGTGTCCAGGCCGATGCGCCCGAAGCGATCTACGACGAACCGGCCAATGTCGCGATCGCCCGGCTTTTCGGCGACCCGACCATCAACCTCGTCGACATCGCACCGGCGCGCGATGAGGCTGGGGTCGCCGCGACCATCGCCAATACCCGCGTCCACCTCGGCCAGGGCTTCGATCAGGTGGCCGGGCGAAGCTGCATCCTCGGCCTGCGGCCGGACGACCTCACGCTCAAGGACGAGGCCTCGCCGGAATCGATTCCAGTCGACGTCATGGCCTCGACACCGCTGAACGAGCGCCTGGTGCTGCTGACCAGGACGCTCGACGGGCGCGAGATCCTGGTCTCCGCCACCGAGGCGCCGCTCGGCGGCCGCGTGACAGGCCGCGCCTACCTCGATTTCAACCCCGAGCGCATCCTGCTCTTCGACGCGGCAAGCGGCGAGCGAATTTCGCGCGCCAACCAGGGAGCGACGCCGCGCGTCGCCGTCGATCATGCGGTGTGAGACAACGATCGTCCCTCCCCAGAATGGGGAGGGCGGCGCCCGCAGGGCGACGGGTGGGGCAAAGCCGCAGGGAACTCATGAGCCATGCGCCGCCACCCCACCCGTCAGGCTTTGCCTGACACCCTCCCCGTGCCGGGGAGGGAGGCGCCCGAGCGTCGCCGCGGCCCCGCATTCTGCTCGAACTCCGCAAAGAGCCTGACATGGCCACGGCCCTTACGCTCGACAATGTCGACAAGATCTATCAGCGGCGCGGCAAGCCGCCGGTCCATGCGGTGAAGTCGCTCGACATGGTGGTCGAGCAAGGCGAGATCATCGCGCTGCTCGGCTCCTCGGGCTGCGGCAAGACCTCGACCCTGCGCATGATCGCCGGCTTCGAGGAAGCGTCCTCGGGGTCGATCAACCTCGCCGGACGGGTCATCAACCGGCTGCCGCCCTCGGGCCGCAACGTCGCCATGGCCTTCGAGGGCTATTCGCTCTATCCGCCGCTGACCGTGCGCGAGAACATCGCCTTCGCGCTCAAGAGCGCGCGCGTGTCGCGCCAGGAGACCGGCAAGCGCGTCGCGGCCATCGCCGCCCTGGTCGAGATCGAATCGATTCTCGACCGCTACCCCTCCTCGATCTCGGGCGGCCAGCAGCAGCGCGCCTCGCTGGCCCGCGCCCTGGTGCGCCGCGCCGACCTCTACCTCCTCGACGAGCCGATGGGCCAGCTCGAGCCGCAGTTGCGCTCGGTGCTGCGCGGCCGCATCAAGAACCTGCTCAACGAGAACAACATGACGGCGATCTTCGTCACCCACGACCAGACGGAGGCCAATGCGCTCGCCGACCGGATCGCGGTGATGGAGGGCGGCACGCTCCAACAGTTCGCCGGCGAGAAGGACCTCAAGGCCCGGCCCGCCAATCTCTTCGTCGCCACTTTCATCGGCGAGCCGCCGATGAACGTCTTCGAGGCCCATGTGCTAAATCGCGGCAATCTCGCGGTGCTCGACGTCGCCGGCGGACCGGCGCTCGATTTCGGCGGACGCGGCGTGGCGGCGCCCGTCCGCCAGGCCATCGGCAAACGGCCCAAGGTCGTGGTCGGCGTGCGCCCCCACAAGGTGCGGCTCGGCACCGGGCCCTTCGCGGCCAAGGTCGTGTCCAACCAATGGCTCGGCGACCAGTCGCATGTCGCTGCGGATGTCGCCGGCAAGCTGATGGTCGGCGTCTCGTCGACGCGCGTCCGTGCGAGGCCCGGCGACAGCATCCCCTACGACATCGCGCCCGAGGACCTGCATGTCTTCGATCTCGAGACCGGCGTGGCGCTCGCGCATGGGCTCGAGCCCGCATGACGTGCATCGACCCCGGGACGCAAACTCCATGACGCGAGACGTGCTGATCGGCATCGATGCGGGGACCTCCGTCATCAAGTCGGTGGCCTTCGGGCTCGATGGGACGCAGATCGGCAGTTTCGCCCTGCCCAACGTCTATACCACCGTCGAGGGCGTCGGCGCCGAGCAGGACATGGCGCGGGCTTGGACAGACACCGCTGCGACCCTCAGGGGCCTCGGCACCGTCGTGCCCGACCTCGGCCGGCGCGCCGCAGCGATCGCGGTGACGGCGCAGGGCGACGGCACCTGGCTCGTCGACGCCGAGGGCGAGCCGGCTGGCCCGGCGCTGATCTGGCTCGACGCCCGCGCCGGCGACCTCACCGAGGACCTGCGCGCCGGACCGGCGGGCGGGATCTGCTTCAACGCGACGGGCTCCGGCCTGGCCGCCTGCCAGATGGGGCCGCAGCTCCTCTGGCTCAAGCGGCATCGGCCAGAGGTGATGGGGCGCGCCGCGACCGCCTTCCATGCCAAGGACTGGCTCTATTTCAAGCTGACCGGAACGCGGGCGGCCGACCGCTCCGAGGCGATCCATTCCTTCGGCGACTTCCGCACGGCGGATTATGCGGACCATGTCTTCGATGCGCTTGGCCTGTCGGCCGAGCGCCGCCTCCTGCCGCCGATCGTCGACGGGCTGCGCGAGGCCGGCCGGCTCGGCGAGACGCCCGGTGCCGAGACGGGCCTTCCCGCCGGGCTGCCGGTCGTACTGGCGCCGATCGACATCATCGCCACCGTCCTCGGCGCGGGACTTTACGAGCCGGAAACGCGCCTCGGCTGCACCGTCGTGGGCTCGACCGGCATCCATGTGGGCCTCGTTCCCTCGGCCGCGGAGGTCGTGCTCAACGCCGACCAGACCGGCTACACGCTGGCCTTTCCGGTGCCGGGCGCCTATGCCCAAATGCAGTCGAACATGGCCTCGACGCTCAACATCGACTGGCTGGTTGATCTCGGGCGCGGCCTGCTGCGCCAGCATGGCGTCGAGCGATCGCGCCAGGACATCTTGGCCGATCTCGACGACCACGTTCTCGCTGCCGAGCCCGGTACGCTGCTGTTCCATCCCTATATCTCCGAGGCCGGCGAGCGCGGCCCCTTCGTCGACACGGCCGCTCGGGCGCAGATCTTCGGCCTCTCGATGCGGCATGGCTTCAACGACCTCATGCGTGCCGTCTACGAGGGGCTCGCCTTCGCGGCGCGCGATTGCTACGCTGCCATGGGTCGGATTCCATCCGAAGTGCGGGTCACCGGCGGCGCGGCGCGGTCGAAGGCGCTGCGCACCATCCTCGGTGCGGCGCTCGGCACCACGATCCGCACATCGGCACGCGAAGAGGCGGGCGCCGCGGGCGCCGCCATGACCGCGGCGGTTTCGATCGGCGCCTATCCGGACATGGAGGCCTGCATCGCCCGGTGGGTGACGCCGCTCCTCAATGCGGCGACCGAGCCCGACGCGACCCTGGCAGGTCGTTACGAGACCCTGTTTCCGGCCTATGTGGCGGCCCGCAAGGCCAGCGTGCCGGTATGGCACGCGATGCACGCGTATCGGCGCGCGGAGCGTGAAAAGGCGGTTCATGGCTAGCGGCGAACCCCGCATCCGTCACCGCTTCGTGGTGACACCTTCTCTCCGCAAGCGGGGCGAAGGAGATGCCTCGTCCGGCGAGGTTCGCGCCCTTCTCCCCTTACGGGAGAAGGTGGTTCGGCTTCGCCGAACCGGATGAGGGGTGAAATGACGCCGGTGAGGCCAAATCTTCCGGACCGCCCCTCCGCTCGCATCGCCGTGATCGGCGATCGCTTCATGCTGCCCGGCGTCTTCGTCGAAAAGATCACGGCAGCCTGCGGTGACGGCGTCGATATCCATGCGCTCGAACAGAATTGGCCGGACGAACCGATGCGCGCGAGTGGGCTCGACGGCTTGCGCGAGTTCTACGGTGAGCCGGTCGAGATCGTGCACTTCATCGGCGACGCCGAGATCTTCGTCACGCATCTGGCGCCGCTCACGGGCACAATGATGGAGGCCTGCCCAGGCCTGAAACTCGTTGCCGTATCGCGCGGCGGCCCGGTCAATATCGACATGGACGCGGCACGCCGCCACGGCATCAAGGTGGTCAACGTGCCCGGCCGCAACGCCAGCGCGGTGGCCGAGTTCACGCTTGGCGCGATCCTCGCCGAGACGCGCAAGATCACCGCCGGCCATGCGGCGCTGGCGCGGGGCGAATGGCGCGGCGACCTCTACCGCGCCGACATCATGGGCCGCGAACTCAACGAACTGAGCGTCGGCGTCGTCGGCTATGGGGCGGTCGGCACGCGTGTGGTGCGTCTGCTGCGCGCTTTCGGCGCCCGCATCCTCGTCGCCGATCCTTACGTGCAGCTCAGCGCCGAGGACCGCGCGGCCGGCGTCGAGCACGTCGGGCTCGACACGCTGCTCAAGCGCGCCGACGTCGTCACCCTGCATGCCCGCGTCACCCCCGAGACGACGGGCTTCATCGGCGCGGAGCAATTCGCCCGCATGCGGCCCGGCACGGTCTTCGTCAACACGGCGCGCGGGCCGCTCGTCGACCATGCGGCACTCTACGAGGCGCTGGCCTCGGGCCATCTCGGCGGCGCGGCGCTCGACACATTCGCGATCGAGCCCGTGCCGCCGAACGAGCCGCTGCTGCGCCTGTCAAACGTGACCCTTTCGCCCCATATGGCGGGCGCCTCGCTGCGCACCGTCACCTTTGCGGCCGAACAGGTGGCCGAGGAGGTGCGGCGCTTCCTCGAGGGCGAGCCGCCGCGCAACCTCTGCTGAACGATCGGACCTGCGACATGACGGATTACGGCACGGTGGATCTGGCTGTCATCGGCGGCGGCATCAATGGTGCCGGCATCGCGCGCGACGCGGCCGGCCGCGGCCTCAAGGTGCTGCTCTGCGAGAAGGACGACCTCGCCGAAGGGACGAGCTCGCGCTCGGGCAAGCTGGTCCACGGCGGCCTGCGCTATCTCGAATATTACGAGTTCCGCCTGGTGCGCGAAGCCCTGATCGAACGCGAGGTGCTGCTGCGCGCCGCACCGCACATCATCTGGCCCATGCGCTTCGTACTGCCCCATTCACCCGAGCAGCGCCCGGCCTGGATGGTGCGCACCGGCCTCTTCCTCTACGACAATCTCGGCGGCCGCAAGCTGCTGCCCGGCTCGCGCAAGCTCGATCTGCGCACCGCGCCGGAAGGCAAGGCCGTCAAGCCGGAGTTCAGGACGGCCTTCGAATATTCAGACTGCTGGGTCGACGACGCGCGGCTCGTGGTGCTCAATGCGCTCGACGCCAAGGATCGGAGCGCCACCGTTCTGACCCGCACGGCCGCAACCTCGGCCCGCCGCGCGGACGGGTTCTGGGTGCTCGACATGAAGGCGCAGGACGGCACGACGTCGATCGTCAAGGCCAAGGCGCTGGCCAATTGCGCCGGCCCCTGGGTGGAAGATGTGATCGGCCGCGTCGCCGGCCGCAATTCGAGCTACAAGGTGCGCCTCGTCAAGGGCAGCCACATCGTCGTGCCGAAGTTCTGGGACGGACCCCAGGCCTATCTGTTCCAGAACGACGACAAGCGGGTGATCTTCGTCAATCCCTACGAGGGAGACCTCTGCCTCATCGGCACGACCGACATCCCCTATAAGGGCCGACCCGAGGATGTGAGGATCGAGCAGAGCGAGATCGACTACCTTTTGCAGGTGATCAACCGCTATGCGGCGAAACCGCTTCGGGCGAGCGACATCCGCCACAGCTTTTCCGGAGTGCGCCCGCTCTACGACAACGATGCCGACGCCGATGCCTCGGCGCTGACCCGCGACTACGTCTTCGAGGTCGACGAGGCGGAGGGGCAAGCACCGCTGCTCTCCGTGTTCGGCGGCAAGATCACGACCTTTCGCAAGCTCGCCGAACATGCGCTCGATAGGCTCGCCAAGACCTTCCCGCGCGCCGGCCGGGCCTGGACCGCCGATGCCTCGCTGCCCGGCGGCGACATTCCGAATGCGGATTTCGACGGCTTCCTGAAGCGCTTGCGCGGCGAACATTCCTGGCTGCCGGCGGACCTCGCCCATCACTATGCCCGTCTCTATGGTACGCGGGCGCGCGCGCTCGTCGGCGACGCCAGGCGGCTCGAAGATCTCGGCCGGCCCATGGGCGGCCTGCTCTACGAACGCGAAGCCCGGTTCCTCAAGGAGACCGAATGGGCCCGCACCGCCGCCGACATCCTCACCCGGCGGACCAAGCACGGACTGCATCTCAGCGAAGTGGAAAAACGCGGGTTCGAGGACTGGATGCAGGCCGCGTAGGCCCCGTCATCGAACCGTCGGCGATCTTCGCTTAACAAGTCGCAGCGGCCACGGTCGCAAGGAGCGGCAGGATGACGGCCGATACGCTCGAAGACCATCTATACGAATGGGCCGGCGACGACGAAGGGCGGCGCACCGTCGCCGCGACGGTGCGGGTCATCGCCGCGACCTGCCGGGACATCTCGTCGCTCATCGCCGAAGGCAATCTCGACCGGGACCTCGGCGCTTCGGTCGCCGAGAACGTGCAGGGCGAGATGCAGAAGCAGCTCGACGCGCTCGCCGATGGACGCCTCATCGAGGCTTGCCGGACGGCGCCGGTCGCGGCCGTGGCCTCGGAGGAGAACGAGGCGCCGATCGCCTGCGATCCCATGGCGCGCCTGCTCGTCGCCTTCGACCCGCTCGATGGCTCGTCCAACATCGACATCAACGTGTCGATCGGCACGATCTTCTCGATCCTGCCGCGGCCGGAGAGAGTCGATCCGGCGAGCCCGCAGGCCTTCCTGCAGAAGGGCCGCAACCAGCTCGCTGCCGGATACGTGCTCTACGGCCCGCAGACGACGCTCGTGCTGACGCTCGGCCAAGGCGCGCTCGCCTTCACGCTCGATCGCCGCCGCAACGCCTTCGCAATCAGTCATCCAGCGCTTCAGGTGCCCGAGCGGACGCGCGAATTCGCCATCAACATGTCGAACTGGCGGCATTGGCCGACGGCGATCCAGAATTACGTCAAGGAATGCCTCGACGGCGCCGAAGGGCCGCGCGGCGAGAACACCAACATGCGCTGGATCGCCTCGCTCGTCGCCGACTGCAACCGGCTGCTGATGCGCGGCGGGGTGTTCCTGTACCCCGGCGACGCCCGCCCCGGCTATGCGTCGGGCCGCGTCCGGGTGCTCTACGAAGCCGCACCCATCGCCATGATCGTCGAGCAGGCGGGGGGAGCGACGACGACGGGTCGGGGTTCGCTGCTCGACGTCACGCCGAAAAGCCTGCACGAACGTGTCGGACTGATTTTTGGCTCCAAGACGGAGATCGAGCGGGTCGAGCGGCACCTGCGGGCGGGGGTGTAGCGCCGATCCTGTTTGTCGTGGAACCGTCACCTCTCAAGGCCTAGACTCCCCGATGACACGGTCGCTGCCAGGAGTTCCCGATGAAGCTTATCGCCACGACGCTCCTTGCCGTCTCCCTCGCCACCAACGGGATGGCTTTAGCCCAGGATGCCCCTGCGCCAGTTCCGATCCCGCCGGCCCTCGTGCATCTCCAGCCCGACGCCGGCGCCGACATCGCGCCATATGTGGTCGATCCGGCCCAGGACCCGCAGATGTCGCGTGACGCGCTGATCGCCGCGCTGCGGAAAAAGGTGAAATACGTCTTCGTCGTCTTCAACGAGAACCATTCCTTCGACAACGAGTTCGGCACCTTCCCGGGCGCCAACGGCCTCTTCTCGGACGGGCTCGAACCGCGCGATGCGGACCATACGCCAGGCTTCGTCCAGCGCTACAAGGACCACGCCGGCACCGAGCTTACCTTGACGCCGTTCCGCATCGGCCCGGAGCAGAATGCGACCTTCATCGACAGCGTCGACCATAGCCACAAGGGTCTTGCCAGGAAGCTCGCGCTGAAAGACGGCTCTCCGACCATGGCGGGCTTCGCGGAAGACGAGTTCGGCCGTTTCATCGCCAGCGGCGGCCCGAAGAGCGCGGCGCTGGCCACCCAATATGCCCGGCTGGTAATGAGCTACGTCGATTGCGACACGATCCCCTTCTTGTGGCGCTATGCCAGCCGCTTCACGCTGTTCGACAATATCTTCGCCACCGAGGACACGCCCTCGACGCCGAACGCCATCGCCATGATCGCCGGCCAGTCGGGCGAGACGCAGTGGGTCGAGCACGGCGCCGACGGCAAGAGCTACGCGGCCGGCGAGAACCACGGCAAGACCCAGGGGCCACCCCTCGTCAATGACCCGCAGCCCTTCTACGGCTCGCAGTTCGACTCGACGGCGGCGGGCCGCAAGCCGGCTGGCGGTGGCGGCGAATATTATGGCAACGGCAACATCGCCTCGAACCTCACCTTCGCCACTGTGCCGCTGACGCTGGCGGGACGTGACGCCGCGAAGATCACCAAAGAGGACTTCAACCCCGACTTCGACTTGCCCGACATCAAGCAGGACATCCCCTACGTCGCCGCGAAGGGCGGCGCGCCCGTCGTATGGCGCTGGTACCAGGAAGGCTACGACCACGAACCGACCGACGCCGAGGGCACGGCCACCCACGACAGCTACGTCAGCCATCATTCGGCGCCGCAATATTTCGGCTATCTGTCGAACAATCCGACATACCATTCGAACATGCGTGGCCTGGGCGACTTCTTCCGCGACGTGCAATCGGGCGATATCCCCTCCGACGGCGGCGTCTTCTACATCCGCGGCGGCTTCGAGGCGGTGTCGAAACAGCATCCGCCGATCCAGAACCCGAACTATCCCAACCCGGCCGGGCTGACGCCGTCCGAGATCGCCACCATCAATTCGAACAAGGGCGGCGACGACGACCATCCGAGCTACAGCGACCGCCAGCTCAGCGAAGGCATGGCGGCACGCGTCATCAACGCGATCGCCGCCAAGCCCGACATCTGGTCGCAGAGCGCCATCATCATCACCTACGACGAATCGGACGGCTTCTACGACCACGTGCCGCCGCGCGTACTGTCCTACGGGCCGGACCAGCTGCCGCTGGCGCGCGGCATCCGCGTGCCGATGATCGTCATCTCGCCCTATGCCCGGGCGCATGCCGTGTCGCGCGCCGAAGGCGACCACAACGCGGTGATCGAGACGATCAGCGCCATCTTCGACCTGCCGTCGCTGGCCTCGCTGCCGGACGAGGCGCAGGCGCTGCTCAAGGGCGAGGACGCCGCGTTCAACGGGCCGAACGGCTTCGTGCAGCACTATCTCGGGCCGCGCGACATCAACTCGCCGATCACCGACGACCTGCTCTCGGCCTTCGAACCGAAGCGGCTGACGGGCGAAATGCCGCCGCTACCGGCCGATTACGCAACCATTCCGGCCACCGATGTCGAGACGCTGCCGCATTACGGCGGCAAGGGCTGCTCGGCCATCGGCATGGTGCCGGAGGACAAGCGCCAGGGCATCGAGACCAAGGTGCCGCCGGGCTTCAACAGCCTGCCGATCACCTTCCCGGCCTATAATTGAGGTGAGGTCTCTTGCGCTCGCCGCCGCCGCGGCGCTTGCGCTGGTCTGGTCATGCGCCGCGGCGGCGGGCCCGGTGCTCGATCGCATCCGGCACGAGGGGATCGTGCGGTGCGCGGCGGTCGAACGCCCCGGTTTCGCCGCGATGGAGCAGGACGGCCCGCATGGACGCGCTGTCGACCTCTGCAAGGCGGCGGCCCGCGCCGTGCTCGGCCCGCAAAGCCGCCTCGGCTTCAGGCTGCTCGACATCGATGCCGATTTCGATCCCGCTCGCGCCGGAAAGGTCGACCTTCTGTTCCTGACGCCGCGCGAGATTGCCGAACAGAGGCTGACGGGGTTCGCGGCAGCGGGGGTGGCCTACGATGACCGGTTCGCGCTCATGGTGCCCGAGGCCTCGGCCGCGCAGGCGCCGCGCGATCTCGAGGACGCGACGATCTGCTTCATGATCGGCGCGCCGGTGTGGCCGGTGCTCGACGATGCCATGCGGCGCCGGGGCATCCCGTTCCGGCCCTTCGGTTTCAGCGAGGAGGTCGAGATGAAGGACGCCTATGACGTCGGCCGCTGCCAGGCGATGGCCGGCCTCGCCTCAAGGCTCGGCGATTTGCTCCGCGCCGGCGGTGGCGTGAAGCACCAGAAAAGCCGGATCCTCGACGAACCGCTGGGACCCGATCCAGTCATGGCTCTCGTGCCGCTGGGCGATCAGGAGTGGCGGGAGACGGTCCTCGGGCTCCGCTCGGACTGAGGGGAAGAAATTCCGTGACCCGGTCGGATCATGGGCGGATGAGGGGTAAACCAACCCCATCATCAAGCGGAAATCGTATCAGACCCTCTTGTCGCTCGACACTTTCAGGCTGCGGCGCGACCATACCTCCAGCCGGCGCACCAGCAGGGCCGACGGATAGCCGACCGCGAAATACAGGATTCCGGTGACCGTGTAGATGGTGAAATACTGATAGTCGCGCGCCGCGATGATCTGGCCGCTGAACATCAATTCCTGCACGGTTACCACCGACGCCAGAGCCGTATCCTTGAACAGGGCGATGAGATAGTTCCCAAGGGTCGGGAGGACGATGCGGAACGCCTGCGGCAGGATGACCTTGCGGAACTTGACCCAAACGCCGAGCCCGAGGCTCAAAGCCGCCTCGTGCTGGCCCTGCGGCACGGCGACGAGGCCGGTGCGGTACACTTCGCTCATATAGGCGGAATAGTTGATCGTCAGTCCGACGATGGCCGCTGTAAAAGGCTCCAAGCGGATGCCGATGCTGGGGAGCACATAGTAGATATAGACGAGCTGTAGGATCAGCGGCGTCGCCCGGACCACCTCGACGAAGAAATCCGCCGACCAGCGCAGCGCGCGCGACTTCGCCATGCGCGCGACGGCCACCGGAATGGCGCAGACCCCGGCAAGGATGATGACGACGAAGGTCAGGATCGTCGTCACCATCAGCCCATGCAGCAGAACCCAGCCGTACTCCCAGACGACCGAGGGGTCGAACAGCGTCATTCAGGATGTGTCCCGCTCGGCACGACGCGTCAGAGCGGGAAGAAGAACAGATTGCGGTTCGACAGCCCGAATTTCTTCAGGATGGCCGACACGTGTCCGTTGCCGCGCATTTCCGCCAGCGCCTGGGTATAGGCGGCGCGCAGGCTGCAATCCTCCTTGCGCAGCGCATAGCGCGCATAGCCGTAGCCATATTTGAAGATCAGGTCATCGGGCACGGTGACGTTGGGGACGATCTCGATCGGCGTGCTCTTGTTGTTGGACATGAACGCCAGGACCTTGACGTCGTCCTCGACGATGGCCGCGACCCGGCCCGTGCTGATGGCGGAGAATTCCTCGGCATCGGTCTGGAACGCCGTCACGTCGACGCCGATCTTGCGTAGATATTCGTCCGCCGCCGACCCGGCGATGGCGCCCGTCTTCTTGCCCTTGAGGTCGTCGAAACTGGCGATCTTGTCGGGATTGGCCTTCTGCGTGACGATCGCCGGCCCGTACCACCACGCCGGGCCGGTGAACGAGACGGCCTTCAGCCGGTCGGGCGTGACGTGGATATTGGCCGCAATGACGTCGATGCGCTTGGCCAGCATCGCCGGAATGAGCTGGCCGAACGGCATCACCTCGTAATGGATCTTGTCGATGCCGATCCATTTCAGCGCCGCCTCATGGATCTCCACGTCGAGGCCCGAGGCCTTGTTGGACCCGGGGTCGAGCGAAGAATAGGGCGGCGACGGCGAGATCCCCAAGGTGATCCCGTTCTGCCTGGCATTGGCCAGCGACGGGTCGCCGCAATTGTCGAACAGCGGCTGCGCTTCGGTCTTGAACTCCTGTGCCGAGGCCATGCTGGCCATGGCGACAAACAGGGCAATACATGCGGTTCTGAGCATCCTTCCCTCCTTTTATGGTCTGCGCCTGAAATTCGTTGTCGAGTTTCAGGGATAAGCGGGCTGTCACGTTATCGGTTCTAAATGGGTTCGGGTGGACATGCATCGCGAGCGCGAGCGGATGACGCCCGCTCGTTCGGGCGGCACCCGGTCGATCCCGCGGCCATCGCAGGGTCTTCCGGCTCGCGCCGCTTAAAATATGATCTAGCGATCCCGGTCTGTCCACAGCCTGTCGCGCCCGCGCGCCAGATGGACTCGAAAAGTACGATGAATGACGATGTAACGGCAAGACGTGGAGAATGGCTTCCCCGCCACCCCTGGGCGTGGATTTGGCAGCCGGGGGTCGGCGCAAGCGCGCTGCCGTCTCCGGTCGATGGATGTGGATACGGCTTCCGCTCGATTCACGCGCACCGTCATCCCGGACGCCGCGTGGCGGCTATCCGGGATCCGCGTGGGAACGGCCGACGCGGCGGAGGATCAGCGCAGCGCGCCGCCCGCCACTTCCGCGCCGTGCATCGGCCCGTCGCCGCCTTCGGGGAATCCCTCGTAGATCATGCGGCCGATCTTCTCGTAGCGGCTCGGATTGCTGCGCTTGAGATAGAAGGCGCCGGCGATGCCGAGCACCAGGACGACGAGGTCGATCCACGGGATCCAGCTGGCGAAGGAGAAGCCGCCGCCGAGAAAATCCATGTTGGTGAGGCACAGATAAACCACGACGGCCTGCGACACGAACGCCAGGGCCGGCGCCACCATGGTCTTGAGCAGGTGATGGTCTTCCGGGTGCTCGCGGTGGAAATAGACGATGATCGCGATCGAGACCACGGCCTGGGCGACGAGGATGATGATCGTCCCGAGCAGCGCCATCAGGCCGTAGAGCTCGCCATAGGCCTGCGTGTTCGGATCGTTCGTGCCGCCGAAATAGGCGAAGAGCAGGACGATGACGATGCTCGCGCCGGTCTGGACGAAGGAGGCGATATACGGGGTCTTGAACCGCTTGTGCGTGCGGCCGAGCGCCTTGGGCAGGATCTCTTCGCGGCCGAGCGAATAGAGATAGCGCGACGCGGTATTGTGGAACGCCATGCCGCAGGCGAAGGAGCCGGTCAGGATGAGATAGCTCATGAGCACCGTCGCCCAGGGGCCAATGAGCTTGTCGGAGGTGGTGAAGAAATAGGTGGCGGCATTGCCCGTCGCGGCCGTCACGGAGGCATCGGTATCCGCATAGCCCGAGGTCGCAGCCCAGGTCGTGACCGTGTAGAGCACGCCCAGGAACAGCACCGAGATGTAGAGCGAGAGCGGCACGATGCGCTTCGGATCGCGCGATTCCTCGGCATAGTTCGGCGCCGACTCGAAGCCGACCCAGGACCAGAAGGCGAAGAACAGGCCGATGCCCGCAGCGCCGGCCGAGAGCTTGGCCGACGGGTTGCCGGCATAACCGACGAAGGCATTGACCGGGTTGAGCGCCGCAGCGGTGACCACCGCGCCGTTGCCGCTATGGGAGAAGACGCCGATGTCGAAGATCAGCAGCATGACGACCTCGCCGATGAGCGCCACGCCGAGGACGGCGGTCGAGATCTTCACGTCGAGATAGGTCAGGACCGAGATGAGCAAGACCATGGCGAGTGCCAGCCAGGGCCATGGCACGTTGATGCCGAATTGCGCGAGCTTCAGGTTGGCGAAATAGGCGAAGCCGCCGGCGAGCGACGGCTCGAAGACCGAATAGGCCACCACCGCGGCAAAACCCATGCCCATGCCGAGTTCGCGCCCGAGTCCATGGCTGATGAAGGAATAGAAGCCGCCGACGGCCGAGACTTTCCCGGCCATCGCCGCATAGCCGATCGAGAAGACGAGCAGGATCACGGTGGCGACCAGGAATGCGGCCGCCGCGCCGAGGCCGACGCCGTTGCCCACGACGATCGGCACGTTGAGCAGCATGGCCGTGATCGGGGCCGCGCCGGTGACGGTGAGGAAAAGCACGCCCATGAGGCCCACGGCCTTGCCATGGAGCAGGTCGACGTCGCTGCGCGCCGTCACGTCGAGACTGGGGCGGCTGCCGCGCCCGTCGCCGGTCCTTAGGCTGGTCATCTCAGCATCCCCTCCCTCAAGCATGTGGACCGGCGATCGGCGCGGCAGCTTGGCGCCCGCCCGGCCCGCGCGCCATTGGCCCACCGATGCACGTTTCTTGCCAGGAGGTTAAGAAAAGATCCGCGCTCGCTATATACCCGTCAAGAGGTATTGTCGCTGATATCGCCGAATCCGGGGGTAGACGGCTTGCCGGCGAAGGGGCCTGTCGGAATGCGCGTCGCTTCAGCAGAGATGTTCGTCGGCCTGGCCGAAACGCTCAAGGTCCAGGCAGGCGACGACGCCGGTTTCGGCATGTCTCTGGTTCGCTTCCTGAGATCGCTGGCGCGGTTCGACAATTGCGTGATCTTCGCCTATCGGGGCGAGGCGAGCCCGATCGACCTTTTCGACACCTTCACGCCGCCGCAATACCGCGTCCATGTCACGCTTTATCGACCCGGCCCCTACCTGCTCGACCCGTTCTTCCGGGCCGCGAGCCAGCGGCGGCAGGGATTCTGGCGCATGCGCGACCTGGCGCCCGACCGGTTCTTCCGGAGCGAATATTTCCGCTCCTATTATTTCGAGACCGGCCTCGCCGAAGAGGTCGGCTTCTTCGTCGCCACCGATGCGTCGACCGTCGTCGTCCTGTCGCTGATGCGGTTGAAGCGCTCCGGCCCTTTCTCGAAGGCGGAGGCCGCGATCCTGTCGAGCTGCGAGCCGACCGTCAGAGCCTTGATGGCGCGGTTTTGGAACGGCGTCGGAACCCGGTTCGCCGAGGCCACCGGCGCCGCCCGGATCTCCGGGGCGTCGCGGCTGTCTCTTCCCCGGAAGGTCGACGGTACGTCCTGGCGGGCCTTGGGCCTCACGGCCCGCGAGAGCGCCATCGTGGACCTCGTGCTGCAAGGTCACTCGTCTGAATCGATCGCCGCCCGGCTCGCCATCGCACCCGGCACCGTGAAAGTGCATCGCCGCAACGTCTATCGCAAGCTCGAGATCTCTTCGCAGACCGAGTTATTGGCCATCTACATCGACCGGATCGTCGGGCGGAGCGTGCTCGCCCGCACCACATCGGCCGGCGAGAATTAGGGTCTGTCAAACTATTTCGGCCGCGCCACCGGGCGCCAGTCGGGCGGGGCGAGCTCGAATCCCTCGAAGCGGAAGCCCGGCGCCACCGTGCAGCCGACGAGGGTCCAAGGGCCGACGCTCGCGGCCGTCTGC
The DNA here is from genome assembly GCA_965277115.1 of Lichenihabitans sp. GTDB lineage: Bacteria > Pseudomonadota > Alphaproteobacteria > Rhizobiales > Beijerinckiaceae > Lichenihabitans. Next base: position 259,638 of record CBDIBY010000012.1, read on the forward strand.
CAGTGGCCGGCCGGCACGACGAGTTGCGGCATCTGCCCGGCCGTGATCTCGGGACCGAGGTGGCGCGCCGCCGCGTCGTGGCCGTCGGGCGAGACGGTCAGCACCAGTGGCGCCCCGGCGTGGTAGTGCCAGATCTCCACCGCGTCGACGCGGTGCCAGGCCGAGACCTCGCCGCCCGCGAGCAGAAACAGGATGGCGGTCGAGCGGCCGCGGCCTTCGGCATCGGTCAAAGGATCGCGGAAGGTCTCGCGGTAATGGCCGCCCTCGGGATGAGGCTTGAGGCCGAGGCGATCGATGACGGCCCGGGCCGTCATGTTGGATGGATCGCCGGTCACGGGGTCAGAAGCGGTTCTTGCGCTCGCGCAGCTCGGCGAAGACTTGCGCCGCGTCGGCATCCGCCATGGCGACGCCCCGCTTCACGTCGGCCTGCTCGGCGCGCAGGAAGGGATTGGCGGCAAGCTCCAGAGCGATCGTGGTCGGCAGCGTGGCGCGCCCCTCGCGGCGGAGATCCTCGACCTCGCGGGCCCGCTCCTTGAGCACGTCGTTGCCGGGCTCGATCGTCAGCGCGAATTTCGCGTTGGCCGCGGTATATTCATGGCCGCAATAGACCTGTGTCTCTCCCGGCAGCTGCGCGAGCTTGACCAGCGACTCCCACATGGTGGCGAGCGGCGTCTCCATCACCCGGCCGCAGCCGAGCGAGAACAGCGTGTCGCCGGCGAAGAGGATATCGTTGTCCTCGAACCAGTAGACGATGTGGCCGGCGGTGTGGCCGGGCGTGGCGATGACCTTGGCCTGCAGATTGCCGACCACCACGACGTCGTCCTCCCCGACGCCGAGGTCGACATGGCCGATTTTTGTGGCTTCGAGGGCCGGCGCCACCACCCGCACCTCGGGGAAACGCTCCTTGAGGCCGGCGATGCCGGCCGTATGATCGCCGTGGTGGTGGGTCACGAGGATGTCGGTCAGGCGCCAGCCGCGGGCTTCGAGCGCGGCGAGCACCGCCGCGCCGTCCGGCGCGTCGATGGCGGCCGTCGCGCCGGTCCCCGAATCGTGGATCAGCACGCCGTAATTGTCGCTGAGACAAGGAAACTGATGAACCTGCGCGGTCATGCTGCAGCCCCGAATTAAAACCGGCTGGACGCTACCTTAAGCGGCATTCCAAGCAAAGCTTCCGCGCAAGCCGGCGCTAATTTCCGGTCTTAGTCGTCATGCCGAGAGCGATCCGATCCGGCGCCGGCCGCGACGCGAGGTCGTGGCCGAGCTTGCGGCGCTTGGTCTCAAGATAGGCGGCGTTCTGGGGATTGGGTCCGATGCGCAGCGGCACCCTCTTGCGCACGGCGATGCCGTAGCGTTCGAGCGCCGCAGCCTTGCGCGGGTTGTTGGTCAGCAGCTTCAGGGCATCGATGCCGAGGAGCCGCAGCATCTGCACCGCGACCCCGTAGTCGCGGAGGTCGGCGTCGAAGCCGAGTTCCGCATTGGCCTCGACTGTATCCCGGCCGCGATCCTGCAGCGCATAGGCACGGATCTTGTTGACGAGGCCGATGCCGCGACCCTCGTGGCCCCGGAGATAGAGCACGGCGCCGCCGTCCTCATGCTCCGCGACGAGCTGCAGGCTGCGGCGCAGCTGGTCGCCGCAGTCGCAGCGCAGCGAGCCCAGCGCATCCCCGGTCAAGCATTCGGAATGAAGCCGCACCAGCGGCTCACGGCCGAGCGGCCGATGTACCATGGCCAGATGCTCGCTGCCGTCGACGAGGCTGCGAAAGGCCTCGACCTCGAGCGGCCGCTCCGCATAGGACGAAGGCAGCCGGGCCGTCGCGGCGCGCTCCACGATCGTCTCGCAGCCGAGCCGATGGGCCACGACGTCCTGAACGCTGAACCAGGGAAGTGCCTCGGCGCGGGCGAAGCGCTCGGCCGCATCGTCGCTCGCCAGAATCCCACCGGACAGGGCCAGCGGCACCGTGACTGCGACGGGCGCCCGGCGGGCGAGGGCGAGGGCGTCGACGGCCGCCTCGTCCACCGCCGCGCGGCCGAAGACACCATGACGCGCCGCCGCTCGAAGCATGAGGCCTGAGTGCCGCGCGTCACCGGCCAAGATCCGCCCTGCCGCGGCGGCGGCGGCGAACGTGGCACGCCGGGCCGCCAGATCCGCATCGGCTTTGCCTCCGGCGGGCCCGAGCGTCGCGGCCGCGTCTTCGGCCGGGGGAAGACCGGCATGCTCCGCTAACGGCGCGCCGAACACCAGCGTCGGAGCGCCCCGCCCATGGCCGGCGATGGTCAGCCAGGCGTCCCGGTCGGCTGCATCGGCGGCGACCATGAGATGTCCGACGGCAGGTAGATTCTCGTCGATCAGCACCGCGATGCCGCCGCGCGCCAAGGTTTCGACCGCCGTCTCGATCCGCGACATCAACGCCAAATTCCTCAGATGTCGAGATCGGCCGCGGCCGCATAGGACCGGCGACCGCGGTGCCCACCGCGGGTCTCGATCTCGATCCTGTCCGGCTCCCCGCCGGCCGCCTTGCGGAGCACCACATGCTCGTCCCAGAGAGTCCCATCGAGCACGCTGGCAGTCACGGCAGGGCCGGCCTCGACCAGCACCTCCAGCACGCCCTGCCGCCCCAGATCGTCGAGAGCCTGGCCGAGATCCCGCGCGATCGCCACCTCGAAGCCGCGCAACTCGGCGGCCTCCCGGTAGGCGCGGGGCACGCGCCCGCGGCGATCGAGGATCACGAGCCGCCGCCGCTTGCCGGGATGATCGGGGACGCGGCGTACCGTGAAGGCCGGGTCGTCGGCGAGCACCGTGCCGGACCCGGTCAGGATGGCGTCGGCTCGCTTGCGCAGCCGATGGCCGATGGTCAGGGCCGCATCGGAGGTGAAGGTCTTGCATCCCGACGGCGGGATCATCGAACCCCGCTCGTCGAGCGCCTGCTTGACCGTGACCCACGGCCGTCCCGACAATCGCTGCCTGGCGAAGGGAGCGATCAGTTCCCGGCAGGCCTCGGCACACGCTTGAAGTTCGCCATCTTTCCCGTCGTCGAGGAGATGCACGTCGAGACCAGCTTCCCGAAGCCGCCTCATGCCGCCCCCGCCCACTGAGGGATCAGGATCAGCGGCGCCGATCCACACGTGCCGCGCGGGCGTCGCCAGGATCGCCCCGGTGCACGGCGGGGTGCGACCCCGGTGGTTGCAAGGCTCGAGCGTGACTACGACCGTATCGATCCGCGCAACGGTGCCGTTGCGCCGGCAGAAGTCGATCGCCGCCGCCTCGGCATGGGGTTGGCCCGCGCGGGCATGGGCAGCGATGGCCAGGCTGTCGCCGGCATCGTCGAGCAGCGCGCAGCCCACCGGCGGGTTAGGCGCCGTGGCTCCGCGAAACCGCTTGGCGGCCTCGACGGCGCCCTGGAAGGCGTTCGCCACGCAAGGCGGGGACAGGCTCGCGGCACTCGTCGGCAAAGGCACTTGGAGACCTCGGGGACAGGGCCCGGCACGGTAAGGCCATAGACTTAGGTAGGCCTTTCAGGTGCCGCCCTCTTCAGGGCAAGTAGGATACGGCGGCGGCGGACGCAAGCAGTCAATGTGGACGCAAGCAGTCAATATGGCGACACCCTATCGGCTGCGACGCGCCGCCGAAAACAGGCGCCGTCGGCCTCCGAAATCGTCGTGCCCACCCCTGCTCGGGAGGGGTATCCGCCTCTATTTGACTTCCCTCGGCAAGGCTTCTAACGCTGCGGCCATGCCGCTTTCGTTACAAGGCCAGGAGGCGGGTTCATGTCTTTTCGGGTGTCGGGCAAGAATCTCGAAATCGGTACCGCGTTGCAGGACCATGCGCGAGCCAGGATCGCAGCCATCATCGGCAAGTATTTCGATACAGAACCCGCAGGTCACGTCACCTTGGAGCCGGAGGGCTCGGGATTCAGGGCAGACATGTTCGTCCATCTGGCCAATGGCGTGACGGTCCAGGCGGAAGGGCGAGCGCATGATCCTTATGCGAGTTTCGACCAGGCGGCGGACCGGGTCGAGACGCGACTGCGCCGCCACAAGCGCCGCTTCAAGGACCGGCATGGCGCGGGCGGGACCCAGCACAGCGATGCAGCGCCTGCCTCCGTCGTGGCCAATTACGTCATCGAAGCGCCGGACGCCGAGGAGATCGCGCCCGATTTCAGCCCGATCGTGGTGGCCGAGAGCAAATCCCGGTTGCGCGATCTCTCGGTTTCGGCGGCCGTGCTCGAACTCGACATGTCGGGCGCGCCACTGCTGGTCTTCCGCCACTCGACGACAGCGGAGGTGAACGTGGTCTACCGCCGGGCGGACGGGCATATCGGCTGGATCGATCCGGCCGGCACGGCGGACAAGCCGGCGGGGCGGGCCTGACCGATGCACCCCTTGCGTTTCGCAGCGACCTTCCGCGCCCCGCCGCGGATGGCACGCTAATTGCGACCGGACCCGTGCGAGCCCCAGGACCGATGATTCCCATGCCGCTGAACGATCTCATCACGGAAGGCGCGATTCTGCCGGCGCTCCGGGTGAACACCAAGAAGGCGGCCCTGCACGAGATCAGCGAGCGCGCCGGCACGGTGTCCGGCCTCCAGGCCAGGGAGATCTTCGATGCGGTGCTCCAGCGGGAACGGCTGGGGTCCACCGGAGTCGGCAACGGCATCGCCATCCCGCATGGCAAGCTCACCTCTTGCTCAAGAATCTTCGGCGTTTTCGCGAGACTCGAAAAGCCGATCGAGTTCGAGGCCCTCGACGGCGCTCCGGTCGACCTTTTGTTCCTGCTGGTGGCGCCCGAAACGGCCGGCGCCGATCATCTCAAGGCCCTGGCCCGCATCGCGCGCATCCTGCGGGACCCGCGGATCGTGTCGAGGCTCAGGGCCACGCGCGACGCCCCAGCCTTGTTCGGAGTGCTGACCCAGCTTCAGACCTCGAACGCCGCCTGACGCAGCCCAGCGTCAGTGCCGCCATTGGCGGCTGTCGTAGTCGATCGCGTAGCGGCCCGGTTCGGTCGCGATGGCCGCCATGCCGCCGAGCACCGAATCCGACCTGACGATCAATCGTGTGGGAATGAGACGCGCCAGAGCGGCGACCGGCGCCTTGGCCTCGAAAGCGGTGCGGAAGGCCGCCACGTCGACGAGGTCCACGATGCGTGGCAGGATGCCGCCGGCGAGCGTCACGCCGCCGGTCGATTTGAAGGTGATGGCGATATCCCCGGCGAAGCGCCCGATGAGTTTCCAATAGGCCGCGACCGAGGCCGCCGCCTCGCTGTCGCGGCTCGACAGGGCCGTGGTGACGATATCGGCGGCGGTCACGCTCGGCGACGACGGCGCCCCCTTGGCGGCGAGGCGAGCGCGATGCAGCCGCTCGAGACCGGTGCCGGAGAGCACGCTCTCGGTGGTGATGCGCCCATGGGCGCGATCGAGATGAGGCCAGAAGCCCGCCTCGTCCTCGGTTTCCGGTGCGAAGCCGATGTGGCAGGCCTCGCTGGCCAGCGCCACGAGGCGGCCGCCGCTCTCGACCAGGCAGGCGATGCCGAGACCCGTCCCAGGGCCCAGGATCGCCCGGGGTCCGGCATCGGTCTGCAGGTCCGGGCCGATGATGCGCACCCAGGCCGGCTGGATCGCCGGCAGGGACAGCGCCTGCGCCTCGAAATCGTTGAGCAGCAGGCCGTTGTCGAGACCGAGCATGGCGGCCATCTGCGGGCCGTCGAGCACCCAGGGCGCGTTGGTGAGCTTCAGACGGCGTCCCTCGACCGGCCCGGCCCCGCAGGCGACGACCGAGCGTGGCTGCACTTTCTCTTCCGCCGTGGCGGCTAGGATGGCCTCGCCGAGCCCGGGAAAATCGCCCGTCAGGAGATGCGGGAAGCCGCGCAGCGGCCCGCCGGGCTGCTCCTGGATGGCGACCCGGCAATTGGTGCCGCCGACGTCGCAGACGACGACCGGATAGGGAAAGAGCAAGCTGATCCTCCGTGGCAAGGCCGACCCGTCCAGGGCTTCCAGGCCTAATCAAGTCGCAAGGCGGCCTCTTGGTTCGTGGCACGCGCCGCGCGCGGCGCGCCTTTTCAGCCGCCATACAGGCTCGACAGTTCCGACCAGAGCGGACGGTGGGCCGGCTCGTCGTCCTCGATCGTGGCGAAGCGGCCGAGCGGCTCCAGGAAGATATTGTCGGTCAGATCGTCGTTGACCTGGCTGACCTCGCCGGCCACGAGCTCGCCGCGGCCCGGCTCGCCATAGAACCGGTGCATCTGGCCCGGGAACAGCGTGATGCTCTCGCCCGGCGACAGGCGGATCGGCGCGCGGGGGCCGACCTCCCGGGTCCTGCTGTCGATCAGCACACTCACCGGCTCGTCCGGCGCCTCGGCCCGCATCACCTCGACGATCAGAACGCCGCCGCCCCGATTGATGATGTCCTCCATCTTGATCCGGTGGCAGTGGAAGGGCGTTTCCTGCGCCTCGCCCACGATCATCAGCTTCTCCGCATAGGTGCGCTCGCCCGTCCGCCCGCCGATCCCATTGCGGGTGCAGAGCAGCACGAGGCCGCGCTCCGCGAAGCGGCCCGAACCGAAATCGGTGATGTCCCAGCCCATCTGATGCGCGGCGCAAAAACGCGCTTCCTCGGGCCGGGCGCGCCACTCCGCCGGTCCCCAGGAGGCCCAGGGTGGCAGCGCCAGACCGCGGCCGAGGAAGCTCGTCTCGGCCTGCTTGATCAGTCGATTGATCTCGGAGCGCGTCATGGTCGTGCCCCCTGGCTCAGGGGATAGAGAGCGCGGTAGCGCTCGTAGCGCTCGGCATAAGCGGAGACGAGGTGCTTGTCGGGCTCGACCGTCCGCTCGACGCGCGGTTTCGGCATGAGCGAGACCGGGTCGGCGCCGGTCTCCGACGCCATGGCGAGCCGCGCCGCGCCGAAGGCCGCGCCGACATCGGCCTCCGCCGAGAGATCAAGCGGCCGGTCGAGAACGCTCGCCATGATGGCCAGCCAGACGGCCGAATTGGCGCCGCCGCCGACCGCGAAGGCGCGCGGGAAATCGGTGCCCGCATCGGCGAGCACGCGCTGGCAGTCGCGGAACGCGAAGGCCACGCCTTCGAGCACCGCCTGCGTCATGGCTTTCCGGTCGCTCGTCTGGTCGAGGCCGACGAAGCCGCCGCGCGCGCCGGCATCGTTATGTGGCGTGCGCTCGCCGGACAGGTAGGGCAGGAAAAGCACCGGCGAAGGTGCATCGACCGTATCGCCAAGTCTGTTGGCGAGCGTGATCGCCGTCTCGTCGAGGAGCCGCGCCAGCCAGTTGAGGCTGTCGGTCGCCGACAGGATCACGCCCATCTGGTGCCAGGTGGCGGGCACGGCGTGACAGAAGGCATGCACGGCGCCCGCCGTATTGGGCAGGAACCGGTCGTTCGAGACGAACAGCACCCCCGAGGTGCCGAGCGAGAGGAAGGCCGAGCCGGGCGTCACCGCGCCAATGCCGCAGGCCGAGGCCGCGTTGTCGCCGCCGCCCCCCGCCACGACGGGCCCCCTGTCGAAACCCCAGCGGGCTCGCAGCGCCTCGACGATCCGCCCGCTCGGCGCCGAGCCCTCGACGAGACGCGGCATATGGGATCGGTCGAGATGGGTGGCGGCAAGCAGCGCGTCGGACCAGTCGCGCCGGCCGACGTCGAGCCAGGCGGTGCCCGACGCATCCGACATGTCCGAGACGGCCTCGCCGGTGAGCCTCAGCCGCACATAATCCTTGGGCAGCAGTACCCTGCGAACGCGGTCGAAGATCTCTGGCTCGTGCTTGCGGACCCAGAGCAGCTTCGGCGCCGTAAACCCGGCCATGGTGATGTTGCCGGTAATCTGGCGCGCCTGCGGGCAGGCAGCTTCGAATTCGGCGCATTCGGCCGACGCGCGGCCGTCGTTCCACAGGATCGCCGGCCGCAGCACCGCGTCCTTCGCATCGAGCAAGGTGGCGCCATGCTGCTGTCCCGACAGGCCGATGGCGCGGGTGGCGGCCATGAGGGCCGGTTCCGCCGCCTGCAGGGCGTCGAGCGTCTCGCAGACCGCCGCCCACCAGGCCTCGGGATCCTGCTCGGACCATCCCGGGCGCGGCCGCGAGACGGCAAGCGGGAATGTCGCGGTCGCCGCCACATGGCCGCCAGCCTCGACCAGGACGGATTTGACGGAGGTCGTGCCGATATCGATGCCGATGAACATGGGTCCTCCCGTATGCGAAGGAGCCTGCCTCAAGTCGGCGCCGAGAGGAAGCCCCGGCACGCCATCCCCGCGGACGGACATCAGACCGGGCGCGTCACACCCTGCGCAGGCTCGTCACCTCGCCGGCGCCTGCGGCGACGATCCGGGTCCGGGCCTCGGCCAAGGGCTCGGACGTGACCGCCATGGCGTGGCCGTTGGCATGGAGCAGCATGTCGGCATCGCGCATGATGCCGACATGGCCGCGCCAGAAGATGAAGTCGCCGCGTCGCAAAGGTTCGCTCTCGGCGAGCGGTTTGCCGAGCGCACGCTCCTGCGGTCCGCTGTCGCGCGGTGCCGTACGGCCGGCGGCGGCGAGCGAGAGCTGCACCAGTCCCGAGCAATCGAGGCCGAGCACCGTCTTGCCGCCCCAGAGATAGGGCACGCCCAGGAAGCGCTCGGCCACGGCGACGAAGTCGGGCTCGGTCGTCGTCGCGTCGGCGAGATGGCGCGCCCAGAGGAAGCCTTCGTCGATTCGGAGAAAATCGCCGCGGATCTCGCGCCCGACGACTCTCGCACCCAAGGGCAGCGCCATCAGCGGCGGCAGCTTGATGTTCGGGCCGGGGAAGACGAAGGAGCGCAACGCCGCGATCCAGTGGGTCGGCGCTTCCGCCCAGGCGGGACGAAGATCCTCGCTGGCCAGGAAGCCTTCGTAGCCGTCGCTGTCGAGCTTCGCCCGCGCCCAGCCTTCATGGTCCTCGAACAGAGTGACGCGTTCGCCATAGAGCGCCTCGGTGTCGAGCGGAGCGTCGGACTGCGGCTCGCGACGCAAGGCGGCCGTCGCCGCCACCACCTGCATCATCACGGGCTTGGTCATGACGCGGCCCTCTCGCAGAGCAGGTCGTAGAGCAGCCGCGCGGTCGGCGCCTCGCCCCCCTCCGGCCGGCCGGGCTTGCTGCTCGGGTTCCAGCCGTAGAGGTCGAAATGGACCCAGGCCGTGCCAGGCTCGACGAATTTCTGCAGAAACAGCGCCGCCGTGATGGCACCGGCGAAAGAGCTGTCGGGTGCGTTTGTGAAGTCGGCGGCCTTGCCCTCGACGAGCGATTCGTAGCCAGGCCAGAGCGGCAGCCGCCAGACAGGATCGTGACTGCTTCGCCCAAGCCTCGCGATCGAAGCCGCCAGATCCTCGTCGTCGGTGAAGAAGGCCGGCAGGTCGGGACCGAGCGCCACACGGGCGGCGCCGGTCAGGGTCGAGAAGTCGATCAGGAGGTCGGGCTTGTCCTCGACCGCCAGCGCCAGCGCGTCGGCCAGGATCAGCCGGCCCTCGGCATCCGTATTGCCGATCTCGACCGTGAGCCCCTTGCGGCTCCGGTAGATATCGCCGGGCCGGAAGGCCGGCGCCGAAATAGCATTCTCGACGATCGGCAGCAGCACGCGCAGGTTGAGGTCGAGCTTCGCGTCCATCGCCATGTCGGCGAGCGCCATGGCGGTGGCGGCGCCGGCCATGTCCTTCTTCATCATCGCCATGGCGGAAGCCGGCTTGATGTCGAGGCCGCCGGTATCGAAGGTGACGCCCTTGCCGACCAGCGTGACCTTGGGCGCGGTCTTCGGCCCGAAGGTGAGCTCGACGAGGCGCGGCGCCTCGTGAGCCGCCTGGCCGACCGCATGGATCAGCGGGAAGTCGCGCGCGAGCTTCTCGCCCTTTATGGTGCGGCTGACCGCGCCGTGGCGTTGTGCCAGCTCGATCGCCGCCTGTTCCAGCGCGTCGGGACCGAGATCGTTGGCCGGACGGTTGACGAGGTCCCGCGCGAGACAGATGGCCCGGGCGATGCGCTCGAGCCGCGCCGCATCGGCCGAAGTGGGCGCGCGCAATTTGGCCGGCTCGGTCTTGGCCGCCTTGAAGCGGGTGAAGCGATAGCCGGAGAGTAGCCAGGAGAGGGCCGCAAGGTCGATGTCGGGCGAACCTTCCGCGAAAGCGTAGGTGCCGGCCGGGAGCAATGTCGCGAGCTTGCCGGGCAGGAGCGGGTCATAGCCGCGCGCCCCGGGTTCATGAGCACCGAACAGGATCGCGCCGAGGCCGCCGCCCGGTCCCGGCAGCAGGCAATGCTGTCCGGACTTGGCCTGGAAGCCGCTTGCCTTGGCGAATCCCAGGGCCTCGCCGGCGATGCGGGGCGCCTGGTCCGCCCACCTTTGCTCGGTGAGGACATGGATCGGCACGGCCTCGGAGGACGCATCGGCGAACATCGGCAGGAATCTCCAGCGGCTGGCGCGCCATCTTAGCTCAGATTTCTCAAAGGATGAATCGCCTACCCCCGCGGCTTGGCCCGCGTCGTTGGCGCCGCCGTGGCGGGGTCGTCGGGCCACGGATGGCGCGGATAGCGACCGCGCATCTCGGATTTCACCGCCGTCCAGGAGCCGCGCCAGAAGCCGGGCAGGTCGCGCGTGATCTGAATCGGCCGATGCGCCGGCGACAGCAGATGGAGGGTCAGGGGCATGCGGCCCCCGGCGATCGCCGGATGGTGTCCGAGCCCGAACAGTTCCTGTACCCGGACCGCGATGGAGGGGCCGCCTTCGGCCGCGTAGTCGACCGGCAGGCGTGAGCCGGTCGGCGCCTGCCAATGGGTCGGCGCCTCGGCGTCGAGCTGGCGGGACAGGCCGTAGGGCAGCAGCGCGTGGAGCGCCTGATCGAGGTCGTCGGCGGAGAGAGCCGCCAGGGCCGTGATGCCGACGAGATAGGGGGCGAGCCAATCCTCGACCGTATCGGCGAGATGGGCGTCCGAAAGGTCCGGCCAGTCTTCGCCGCCGGCCGCGCGCAGAAAAGCGACGCGCTCCCGCCATTGGCTCAGCGCCTTGCTCCAGGGCAGACGCCCGATGCCGATCCTGGCGATGCCGCGGGCCAGGATGCGCACCGCCGCGTCACCTGGCGTGACAGGCAGCGGCTGCTCGCCGAGCGGAATGGCGCCGAGCCGCCGCACCCGCCTGGCGCCGAGCCCCGCCCTGGCCTCGTCGAAGGAGACCTCGTCGCGCACGGTGATCCGCGCGCCGGCAATAGCTTCGAGCTCGGCCGCGTCGAGGGGCGCGGCCAGCAGGATGCGCGATGCGGCGGCCCGTCCGGTCACCTCGCCGACCGCCAGGAACGGAGCGGCGGCCAGCGGATCGGCCTCGTCGACCGCGGCGGCCCGGCCGTTGGCGAGCAGGAAGGTGCCCCGCCGCCCGCGCGCCTTGGCGATGCGTTCCGGGAAGGCCAGCGCCAGGATCTGCCCGGCGGAAAGCTCGGCGTCGTCGGTCGCGGCGGAGCCGGCGATCTCCGCCTGTCTGGCAAAATTCCGCGCCAGTCCCCGCGCGGCTTCCGCCCGCGGCCCGCGATCGCGCCGCCAGCGCTCCAGTCGCATGGCGAGATCGACGCCGGCGCCCCCCAAGCCGTGCTCGACCAGCAGCGCCGCGACCTCGCCTCCGAACCGGGCCGATCCCCGCCGCGCGGCCTCGATCACCATGCGGGCGATGCGCGGCGGCGCCGCCAGCGCCGCGACGGCCCGCCCCTCCGGCGTGATGCCGCCCACGGCGTCGAGCGCATCGATGCTCTGAAGAAGCGCCCTGGCCTCAGCGACGGCCGGCGCCGGCGGCGGATCGAGCCAGCGCAGCGTCGAGGGGTCGCGCGTCCCCCAGAGCGCCAGGTCGAGCATGAGGCCGGAGAGGTCCGCGTCGAGGATCTCGGGACGGGAGAAGGTTGGCAGTGCACCCGTCGCAGCCTCCTCCCACAGCCGATAACAGACCCCAGCCTCGGTGCGCCCGGCGCGGCCGCGCCGCTGGTCCGCCGAAGCGCGCGACGCCCGCACCGTTTCGAGTCGGGTCAGGCCGAGGTCGGGCTCGAAGCGCGGCACGCGGGCAAGCCCAGAGTCGATGACGACGCGCACGCCCTCGATGGTCAGCGCGCTTTCGGCGATCGAAGTCGCGAGCACGATTCTCCGCGCCCCATCCGGGGAGGGGCGCACGGCGCGGTCCTGCGCGGCACGGTCGAGCGCGCCGTAAAGCGGCGCGATCTCGGCCTCGCCGGGACGCAGGCGCGGACCGAGCAGGGCGGCCGTTCTGGTGATCTCGGCCTGGCCCGGCAGGAAGGCCAGGACCGAACCCGGCTCGGCCCTGAGCGCCGCCACGATGGCGTCCGCCACCGCCTCCTCGATGCGTCGGTTCGGATCGCGGCCGATGTAGCGCGTCTCGACCGGGAAGGTGCGGCCTTGCGATGTGATCACCGGGGCGCCGTCGAGCAGCGTCGCGACGCGGGCGCCATCGAGCGTCGCCGACATGACGAGGAGACGCAGGTCCGCCCGCAAGGCGCCGGCCACGTCGAGCGCTAGCGCGAGGCCGAGGTCCGCGTCGAGCGAGCGCTCGTGGTATTCGTCGAAGATCACCGCCGCGACGCCGTCGAGCGACGGGTCGTCGAGCGCCATGCGGGTGAAGACGCCTTCGGTGACGACCTCGATGCGGGTGCGACGCGAGACCACCGTATCGAAGCGCGCCCTGAGACCCACCCGCTCCCCCAGCCGCTCGTCGAGGCTTGCCGCCATGCGCTCGGCGGCGGCGCGTGCGGCGAGCCGCCGCGGCTCGAGCAGGATGAGCTTGCCGGCCCGCATCCAGGCCTCGTCAAGGAGCGCCAGCGGCACCCGCGTCGTCTTTCCTGCGCCGGGCGGCGCCACCAGCACCGCCATGGGGGCTTGGGAGAGCGCGGTCCGCAGGGCCGGCAGCACGGCGTCGATCGGCAGGGGCGCGGAGAGATCGATCATCCGCCGCCTTTATCACGGCCTCGGTCGCCAGAACCATGAGGGCAACCGGCTCAGCCCCGCGAAAACGCGGCCCGCGACATGTGGCGCCCCCCCTTCTCGCCGACGCCGGAAAGGAGTATCTGCAGGCGCGCGGCACCGCCGCGGACCCCGTTCGAGTACCGCCGCCGAAGGCCCAGTGATGTCGCAGGAACCCGTAGGTGGCGCACCGGCTGCCGCCTTGAGCCGCGATGGCGCCGCGCCGGTCGATCCCGGCGGCCATGGCAGAACCGCACCGACCCACGCCGGTCCCCATCATACGTCAGGAGGATTCTTCGCCCTGACGCTGGGCTCGGTCGGCGTCGTCTTCGGCGATATCGGTACGAGCCCGCTCTATGCGCTCAAGACCGCCCTCGCACACGGCGGCGAGGCCAAAGTCACAAGCCAGGAGGTAGTGGGCATCGTCTCGCTGCTCGTCTACGCCTTGATCTTCACCGTGACCGTGAAATACGTCCTTTTTCTGATGCGCGCCGACAACAAGGGCGAGGGCGGCACGCTCTCGCTGATGGCGCTGGCGCAGAAGGCGCTCGGGCGCCGGGCCGGGGCGGTGTTCCTTCTTGGCGTCACCGGCGCGGCGCTGTTCTCCGGCGACGCCATCATCACGCCCGCCATCTCGGTGCTGTCCGCCGTCGAGGGCCTCGGCGTCGCCGAGGCGTCGCTGCAGCCCTACGTGCTGCCAATCACCGTGGCGGTCCTGATCACGCTCTTCGCGGTCCAGCGCAGCGGGACGGCGCGCGTGGCGACCTTCTTCGGCCCGATCATGGTGGTGTTCTTCGCGCTGATCGGCATCCTCGGCCTGCAGCACATCGCCGACGCGCCATTCATCCTGACGGCGTTCAACCCGTTGAAAGGCCTTGTATTCCTGTTCGGCAACGGGGCCACCGGCTTCGTCACGCTCGGCCTCGTCTTCCTGGCGGTGACCGGCGCCGAGGCGCTCTATGCCGACATGGGGCATTTCGGCCGCAAGCCGATCCAGACGGCCTGGACCGTCTTCGTCCTGCCGGCGCTGCTGCTCAACTATCTCGGCCAGGGCGCGCTGGTGCTGCATGATCCCGCGGCCGTCAGGGACCCGTTCTTCCTTATGGTGCCGGCCTGGGCGCTGATTCCCTTCGTGATCCTGTCGACGGCCGCGACCGTCATCGCCAGCCAGGCGGTGATCACCGGCGCCTTCTCGCTGATCCGGCAGGCGATCCAGCTCGGCCTCCTGCCGCGCATGGAGATCCTGCACACGTCGGAAACCACGGAAGGGCAGATCTTCGTGCCGCGGGCCAACCGGCTGATGCTGGTCGGCGTGCTGCTGCTGGTCTTCCTGTTCAAGTCCTCGGATTCGCTCGCCAATGCCTATGGCATCGCGGTAACCGGCACCATGGTGGTGACGACGGCGCTCGCCTTCTTCGTCGTGTGGAAGCGCTGGCAATGGCCGCTGATCTGGGCCATTCCGTTCACCGGCTTCTTCCTGGTGATCGACCTGGCCTTCCTGTTCGCCAACCTCGCCAAGGTCATCGACGGCGGCTGGGTACCGCTGCTGCTCGCCGGCGGCTCGATGCTCTTGATGTGGACCTGGGTGCGCGGCACGGGCCTTCTGGCGGCCAAGACCCACCGCGATGCGATCTCGATCAAGGGCCTCATCGCCATGCTCGCCAAGAGCAAGCCGGTGCGGGTGCCGGGCACGGCGATCTTCCTGACCAACGACCCGGAGTCGGCGCCGTCCTCGCTGATGCACAACCTCAAGCACAACAAGGTGCTGCACGAGCGCATCATCCTCATGACGGTGCGCACGCTCGACACGCCGCGCGTGCCGCCCTCCAAGCGCTTCACCGTCGAGAGGCTGTCGGACGACTTCACCTCCATCGTGCTCTATTACGGCTACATGGAGATCCCGCGCATGCCGGCGGCGCTCGCCACCCTGCGCAAAGGGGGACTCAAGTTCGACATCATGACGACGTCGTTCTTCCTAGGCCGCCGAACGCTGAAGACGTCGGCCAATTCCTTCATGCCCAAGTGGCAGGACCACCTGTTCATCGCGCTCTCGAAACAGGCCGCGACGGCGACCGACTTCTTCTCGATCCCGTCCGACCGCGTGGTCGAGCTCGGCGCGCAGGTGTCGGTGTAGGAGAGGCGGTGCCTTTCGGTTGAACCCCACGGCGGCGGGCGGCGAAACGACGCGCGGAACGATTGGGATGTCGGCTTGCGATATTCAAGAACTGAACCGGGCGCGGTAATCCTGCGGCGTGGCGGCCAGCAGGCGCAGGAAGCTGCGGCGCATCGTTTCCTCGGAACCGAAGCCGCAACGCCGTGAGACGCGCTTGACGGGCAGGCGCGACTCCGACAGCAGTCGCCGCGCCGCTTCCACCCTCAGCCGCTCGACGGCACGGGCGGGCGTCAGCCCGGTCGCCTCCGCGTAGCGCCGGCTGAAACTGCGCTCGCTCATCCCGGCCTGACGGGCCAGGACCGGAAGCGAGATGTCGTCGGCCAAATGCCCGTTGATCCAGTCATGCAGCGCCCCGAACTTGTCCTCTGCGGCTTGCAGGGACAGCGTGGCGCTGAACTGCGCCTGTCCGCCCGGGCGCTTGAGGAAGACGACCAGGTAGCGCGCCACGGCCAGAGCCACGGTACGGCCGAGGTCCTGTTCCACGAGCGCCAGCGCCAAGTCGATGCCGGCCGTCACCCCGGCCGAGGTCCAGACCGGCCCGTCGCGCACGAAGATTGGATCGGGCTCGACATGAACGGCGGGGAAGCGGCGGGCAAGCTCGGCGCAGAACGACCAGTGGGTCGCCGCTCGTCGGCCGTCCAACACACCCGACGCAGCCAGAAGGAACGCCCCCGTGCAGACGGAGGCGACGCGCCGCGCCTCCGCCGCGCGCTCCCGCACCCAATCGACCAGCACCGGGTCCGCGGCCGCGGCATCGACGCCCTGCCCACCCGCGACCATCAGCGTATCCACCGGCGTTCCGACGCGCGGCAGCGGGGCCGCCAGGAGTTTTAACCCGGCCGAGGCCGCCACGCCCTGGCCGCCTTGCGCCACGACCCGAGGCGCGTATGGCGGCACGCCTCCCGCTCCGACGACGAGATCGTTGGCCGAGACGAATACCTGGAGCGGGCCCGCGACATCGAGCAATTGAACCGCAGGGTAGGCCAGCATCTCGACGATGCGGACCGCATTTGGCGCGGAGCGAGGGGATTTTGGCATTTCCGCCAGAGCATGCCCGGGTAGGCTCGCCCTGTCTATCCAGAACCTCCGTCCGGAGACGCCCCATGATCCCGCATGACACCCACCTGACCATCGGCTCCCTGCTGTTCGAAGGCATGGATCAGATCGATCTGACAGGACCGTTCGAGGTGCTGTCGCGCATTCCGAACGCGACCTATCGGATCTACGGCAAGACGGCCAAGCCCGTTCGCGATCTCAAGGGATTGCGGCTGACGCCGGACGCGGTCCTCGCCGATGCCCCTCGCCTCGACGTGCTTCACGTGCCGGGCGGCTTCGGCCAGGAGGCCTTGATGGGCGACGCGGAAGTGCTGGCCTGGATCAGGCGGCAGGCGGCAGGCGCGCGCAGCATCTTCTCCGTGTGCACGGGCGCATTGCTCTGTGGCGCGGCCGGCCTGCTCAAAGGGCGCCGGGCGACAACGCATTGGGCGTCGTTTCACCTGCTGCCGTTCTTCGGCGCAATCCCTGTCGATCAAAGGGTGGTCGTCGACGGAACCTGGGTCTTTGCCGCCGGCGTCACGGCCGGCATCGACGGCGCCTTGCGCCTTGCCGCCGAGTTGCGCGGCGACGAGGCCGCACAGGCCATCCAGCTTCACATGGCCTATGCGCCGGAGCCGCCCTTCGACAGCGGCACGCCGAAGACCGCCCCGGTTGCGATCCTGGCGCAGGCACGGCGATCGATGGCGAGCATCACGGCGCAGCGGGAGGCGACGGCGCGGCGGGTGGCGGCCAGCCTCGGCATCGCCGCGCCCACCGGATGAGCCGCTTTCGATCCAACCCGAACATCTCGATCGCGCCGAGGCATTTGGCGGGAAGCGAGGGATGATTGGCACTTTTGCCTAAGCCGGCTTCCCTATCTTACCAGTGATGATGCAGGACGATCGGCGCTCCCGTCGACCGGCCGCACACCATCCCGACGGTCATGAGATCGTAATTCTTCGAATAGGATCGCTTCCATGGATCTCACCCACATCCACGCCTTCACCGCTGCAATGCAGCGCAAGGACGTCGAGGCCATGCTCACTCACATGGCCGACGACATCATCCTCAACACCCCGCTCCTCGCCGAGCCCGTCAGAGGCAAGCCGGCGATAAGACAGGTTGTCGGGACGCTCCTTGGCATCGTCGACGCGTTCGATTTCCGCGAAATCATGCAAGGCCCCGAGCATGTGTCTTCGTTCTTCAGGGTTACGGTCGGCGCGAACGAGCTGGACGGCATGGACTACTGGCAGCTCGACGGGGCGGGCTTGATCAAGGAGATGACGGTGCTATGGCGTCCGCTGCCGGCAATCGTGGCGGTGCAGGCCACGTTATCCGCGGCTCTCTGACGGCCGTCTGACGCGGACCTGTCAGGTCAAAAGGCTCGCCAAGCGCCGGCGGAAAAAGCCAGGGCGGCGCGTGCCGCCCCGGCCCTTATCGTCAGTTGGCCGGAACTGGCGGGGAAGCGGCCGGAGGCGCCGGCGGCGTACCGGGAACCGGAGCGGCGGGCATAGCGCCGACCGGCATGCCGGCGAGCTTGTCGAGCAACTGGTTGGCGGTGTCGGCGCAGCTCTTGAGGGTCTCGGCCTCGCCGCAGTTCACGTCGAGGGCGGTGTCGCCACGCTCGACCCGAATGTGCGGGCCGCGCGGCGGCGGGGGCGGCATCATTCCCCAGCCGCCGGGACCCTTTCGGCCATGCTTGCCGCCGGGGGGTGGCGGCGGAGGGGGCATGTCGTCGGCCTGGGCCATCCGCACCTGCGGCGCGGCGTCCGCCAGGACCGGGGCTTGGCTCTGTGCAAAGGCCAGGGGGGCCAGGGCGGCCAGCGCCACGCCGGCCAGGATCAATCTGCGCATCGGGAAAACTCCTCATGTCTGCGGCACGCCGAAGCTTGGTGCCGATGGCGCCGGTCTAGCCCGTGGCCGGCAATGCGCGCTGAACCGGCCGGTTCAGGTCGGGTTAAGATGCCGGGGCTAGACCCCGAGGCCCGTGAAGTGGACCGATCATGCGCATCCTGCTTGTCGAAGACGACCGCGCGCTGGCCGACAGCATCGCCACGGTGCTGCGGCGCGAGCATTTCGCGGTCGACATCGCGGCGAACGGCGAGGACGGGCAGCATCTCGGCGACACCGAGCCTTATGACGCGGCCGTACTCGACCTCGGCCTGCCGGTCGTCGATGGCATCACGGTGCTCAAGGAATGGCGCCGCCTCGGCCGCAAGCTCCCCGTGCTGATTCTGACGGCGCGCGACGGCTGGTCGGACAAGGTCGAGGGCTTCAAGGCCGGCGCCGACGACTATCTGACGAAGCCCTTCCGGGTCGACGAAGTGGTGCTGCGCCTGCGCGCGCTGATCCGCCGGTCGGAGGGCCACGCCGAGGCGCGCATCGCCTGCGGGCCGCTCGTCTTCGACGCCCAGCTCGGCACTTTCGAATTCAATGGCCTGCCGTTGCGCCTGACCGGGCTCGAATGGCGCGTGCTGGCCTGCCTCATCCTGCGCAAGGAGATCGTGGTCGACAGGAGCCACCTGCTCGACCGGGTCTACGACGGCGATGCCGAGGTCGATTCGAATTCGCTCGAGGTCATCGTCGCCCGGCTGCGGCGCAAGATCGGGCACGCTTTGATCGAGACGGTGCGCGGGCGCGGCTACCGGTTGACGGCGGCGGCCGGATGAAAGGCCGCGGCCTCGATCGCTTCTGGCCGCGCTCGCTCAGGGCGCGACTCGTCGCGGGCGCCGCCCTCCTCGTCGTCGGCACGCTGCTGGTGACGGTTCTGGTCACCGGCCTCGTGTTGCGCCATTTCATCCGCGGGCAGGTCGACAGCCGGCTCGACACGCAGCTACGCACCGTGGCGTCGGCACTGGTGCCGGGGGGGCCCGACGGCCTCGCCCTGTCGCGCAATGTCGACGGGCCGCCCTTCGACCGGCGGGCCACCGGTTGGTTCTGGCAGGTGCTCGACGGTGACCGTGTCGTGTTGCGCTCGGCCTCGCTCGACGAGGCGCAACTGCCGCCCCCGCCCCTGCCCGATCCGGACGCGCCGCCACCGCACGGCAAACTGAAACATCCCGTGCCGCCGGAGCTGGCCGGCCCGCCGCGCGCGGCCGAACTCGCCGGGCCGCTGGGCGAGCCGCTGCGCATCCGCATCGCGGAAACGCGGGTCGGGTTGCTCGAAGCCACCGTCATGGCGGCCGCCCCACTGCGGGCGTTGACCGGGCCGCTACGCGACGTGCTGACGAGCCTAATTCTTCCACTTGGGCTACTCGGCGCGGGGCTGCTCGGCGCGGTGCTGGTCCAGGTGCGCATCGGCCTCGATCCGCTGCGCCGGCTGCAGGCCCAGCTCGCCGCCGTTCGCGAAGGCCGGCTCGACCGCATCCGGGGTCGCCAGCCGGCCGAGATCGGCCCGATCGTCGGCGAGCTCAATTCGCTGCTCGACCAGAATGCCGCCAACCTCGATCGTGCCCGCAAGCACGTGGCCAATCTGGCCCATGGGCTGAAGACGCCGCTCGCGACGCTCGCCGTGCAGCTCGCCGAACCGGGCCGCGATCCGGACGGCGGTCTCGAACGGCTGGTGCTGCTGATGGATCGGCGCATCCGCCACCATCTCGGCCGCGCCCGCGCCGCGGCGCTCGGCGGGCCCGTGCGCAGCCGGACGCTGCTGGCGCCGCGCGTGGCGGATCTCGCCATCGCCCTGCCCCGCATCTATGCCGGCAGGCAGCTCGGTTGCGAGATCGACGTCGCCGCCGATCTCGCGCTCGCCTGCGACCCGCAGGATTGCGACGAGATGCTGGGCAATATCCTCGACAACGCCTTCAAGTGGGCGCGGAGCCGTATCCGGATCTCGGCTCGGGGCGACGGCAAGACGGCGATCGTGACAGTCGAGGATGACGGGCCAGGCCTGCCCTCCGCCGAGGCGGCCGCCATGCTGCTGCCCGGGCGGCGGCTCGACGAGGCCGCGCCCGGCTACGGTTTTGGGCTGCCAATCACCCGCGAACTCGCTGAACTCTATGGCGGCGGCGTCGCGCTCGGTGCCTCGACCATGGGCGGCTTGAAGGTCGAGATCGGGCTGCCGCAGGCAGAGCACGCGCGCTGACGTAGAGAAACGGGATATTAATACGGGGTGAGAATATTCGGACATGAAATCACCGCCGCCTGCGGCCGAACTATGCTTGGAGTCCGTCGATGACGCGCGGCAATGCGTGCAAGGGGTGCGGCGACGGACTCGCGCTCGACTTCGATTTCACCATGGCGTTTCAGCCGATCGTCGACCTCGGGAGCCGAGCGGTCTGGGGCTACGAAGCACTGGTTCGGGGCATATCCGGTGAACCGGCCGGCCATGTGCTGAGTCTGGTGACGGCGGAGAACCGCTACCGGTTCGACCAGGCGTGCCGGGTCAAGGCCATCGAGCTCGCGGGGCGCCTCTACGAAGGCAGGCCGTACAAACTGTCGATCAACTTCATGCCCAATGCCGTCTATGAACCGGCCGCCTGCATAAGGACCTCGCTCCAGGCGGCAGACCGCGTCGGCTTCGCGCGCGACCAGCTCATGTTCGAGTTCACGGAGAACGAGAAGATGGAGGACATCGCAAAGGTCAGGCATATCGTGCAGGAGTACAAGCGGTTCGGCTTCATCACCGCGCTCGACGATTTCGGCAGCGGCTATGCGGGGTTGGGCCTGCTGGCGTCCTTTCAGCCCAATCTGATCAAGCTCGACATGGAGCTGATCCGCAATGTCAATCGGGACCCGGCGCGCCAGGCGATCGTCGCCGGCGTCGTGGGCATCGGCCGTGACCTCGGCATCGAGGTGCTCGGCGAGGGCGTGGAGACCTCGGACGAGGCGAATGCCTTGGCCGCGGCCGGCATTTCCCTGATGCAGGGCTATTACTTCGCGAGACCCCTGATCGAGGGACTTCCTCCTGTTCACACGTTCCTCGACACGGTGAGCACGGGCAAAGCGCTCGCCTGAACCTTTCCGATCCGTTCGGGGTCGCGAGTTCCGAGCGGGCGAACCGCCGCGACGCGAACCGGCGGAGCTGGAAAATCCTGGCCACGGCCGCACTTTCCAACATAATCCGGCGCCGCTATCTTGCCCCGGACGGCAGGGACCCGGCTTCGGTGCGACGGGTGAGCGGGGGATCGACGATGCAGCAGTCTGCCGAACGCTTCCGGCATGCCCGCATCCTCATGTACAGCCACGACACATTCGGGCTCGGCCATCTGCGCCGCTGCCGGGCGATCGCCCATGCGCTCGTCGAGCGCTTCAAGGGCCTGCATGTCCTGATCGTCTCCGGCTCCTCGATCGCCGGCGCCTTCGAGTTCCGCACGCGCGTCGACTTCGTCAAGGTGCCGAGCGTCATCAAGCTGTTCAACGGCGAATACACGCCGCTCTCCCGGCACACCGACCTCGACGAGACGCTGGCGCTGCGCCGCTCGATCATCCAGAGCACGGCCGAGACCTTCGAGCCGGATCTGTTCATCGTCGACAAGGAGCCGCTCGGCCTCAGGGGCGAGCTCGAATCGACCCTCACCCTGCTCAAGACGCGCGGCACCATGCTGGTGCTAGGCCTGCGCGACGTGATGGACTCGGCCGCCCACCTCGAGGCCGAATGGGCCCAGGCCGACGTGCTGCGCAAGATGGACGCGCTCTACGACCGGATCTGGGTCTACGGCCCGCAGGATTTTCATGATCCGTTGGCCGGCCTCAAGGCGTCGCGAGCTCTCAGGGCCCGGCTGACCTTTACCGGCTTCCTGCGCCGTGAGGTGCCGGCCCAGCCGACGCCCCTCGGCGCCAGCCTGCCGGACGATGCCTTGCTGGTGACGGCGGGCGGCGGCGGCGACGGCGTCGAGCTCATGCGCCAGATCATCGCCGCGCATGAGCATGACCCGAGCCTGCGCTGGCCGGTGGTCATGGTGCTCGGGCCGTTCATGAAGGCGGAGGAGCGCGAGGAGATGCGCCGCCGCGCCGCGCCGCTCCCGGCCCTTCACCTGATCGATTTCGACAACCGCATCGAGACGCTGATCGAAACCGCGGCGGGCGTCGTCAGCATGGGCGGCTACAACACCTTCTGTGAGATCCTCTCGCTTGACAAGCGGGCGCTGATCGTGCCGCGCATCGCACCGCGGGAGGAGCAGCTCATCCGGGCCCGCCGTGCGGCGGCCCTCGGCCTCGTCGACATGATGCTGCCCTGCGAGGCGCAGGATCCGGCGCGGCTCGCCGCGGCGTTGAGCCGCCTGCCGCGACGGCGCAAACCCTCCGAGACCGCCTATGGGTGTCCGCTTGAAGGGTTGGCGCGCATCGGCGACCTCGTCCACGACTATGTGGCGGCCCGGCAGGGACCGCGCCTGACGCTCCTTGCCGGAGGCCGGGCGGAGAAGTGACCGACCCCATCGTCGTGGTCCTGAAGGGCTATCCTCGCTTGTCGGAGACCTTCATCGCCGAGGAGATCCGTGGGCTCGAACGGGCCGGCCTCGACATTCGCATCGTGGCGCTCCGCCGCCCGACCGACGGCCGCCTCCATCCGGTGCATCGCGAGATCGCGGCGCCGGTCGCCTATATGCCGGAGTATCTGCACCATGCCCCGCTGCGAGTGCTGCGGGCCTGGCTCGGGCAGCGCCGCGTCCCGGGCTACGGCGCCGCCCGGGCCGCCTTCGTCCGAGACCTCCGCCGCGATCCGTCGCGCAACCGGCTGCGCCGCTTCGGCCAGGCCCTGGTGCTCGCCGCCGAGATGCCGGCCGGGGTCGCACGGCTGCACGCCCACTTCATCCATACGCCCGCAAGCGTCGTGCGCTATGCGAGCCTGCTCACCGGCCTGCCCTGGTCGTGCTCGGCCCATGCCAAGGACATCTGGACCTCGCCGGACTGGGACCTCGCCGAGAAGCTTCAGGAGGCAACCTGGGCCGTGACTTGCACCCGCGCCGGCCGCGATCGGCTGGCGAAGCTGAGCCCGGCCGGCAAGCCGGTGCATCTCGTCTATCACGGCCTGCGGCTCGACCGCTTCGTGCCGCTGCGGCCCTCGGGCTCGCGCCGCGACGGTGCCGATGCGGCCGACCCGGTGCGCCTCCTCACGGTCGGCCGCGCGGTCGAGAAGAAGGGTCTCGATCTCTTGGTCCGGGCGCTCGCCGGCCTGCCGCGTGACCTCGCCTGGCGCCTCACCCATATCGGCGGCGGCCCGGAGCTCGAACGGCTCAAGGCGCTGGCGGGAGCGACGGGCATCGCCGGACGCATCGACTGGCTCGGCGCCTGCGACCAGACCGAGGTGCTCACGCACTACCGCCGGGCCGATCTCTTCGCGCTGCCCTGCCGGGTGGCGGCCGACGGCGACCGCGACGGCCTGCCCAATGTGATCGTGGAAGCGCAGAGCCAGGGCCTCGCCTGCGTCTCGACCCGGGTCGGCGGCGTTCCCGAACTGATCGAGCACGGCGCCAACGGCCTGCTCGTCGCGCCCGAGGATCCCGAGGCTCTGGCGGCAGCGCTCGCCAGCCTGATGCGCGATCCCGACCTGCGCCAACGGTTCGGCCGTGCCGGCGCCGCCCGGGTGCGGCGCGATTTCGATGCCGAGACCGCGGCACGGGTGCTCGTCGGGCTGCTGCGGGGTGAGGATCAGATACCGGCATCGAGCGCGGCGGCGGAGTGACGAACGGTTGAGACGGCGCCTCTTCTTCTACGTCCAGCACCTCCTCGGCATCGGCCATCTGGTGCGCGCCGGCCGCGTCGCCGCGGCGCTGGCGGAGGGTTTCGACGTGACCCTCGCGGTCGGCGGCGAGATGGCGGCCGGGCTGGTCCCGACGGGCGTCGACATCCTGCAATTGCCGCCGGTCAAGGTCGGAGAGGCTGGGTTTTCGAGCCTCGTCCATCCGGACGGCCGCCCCTTCGACGAGGCCGACCGGGCGGCGCGACGCGACCTGCTGCTCGCTGCCTTCGCCCGATTGCGGCCCGAGGTTCTGCTGACCGAGGCCTTTCCGTTCGGCCGCCGGCAGATGTGTTTCGAGCTTTTGCCCCTGCTGGAGGCAGCTGTGGCGGCGCGCCCGCGCCCGCTGATCGCCGCCTCGGTGCGCGACATCCTGCAGGACACTCGCCCGGAGCGGCAGGCCGAGACGATCGCGCTCGTCCGGCAATTCTTCGACCTCGTGCTGGTGCATGGCGATCCCGAACTATTTCCGCTGGCGACGAGCTTTCCGGCGGCGGCCGCGATCGTGGACAAGCTCCGCTATACCGGCATGGTCGGCCCCGAGGCGCTGGGCTGCGTCCCGCCGGAGGAGGTCTTCGACGTCATCGTCTCGGCCGGCGGCGGGGCGGTGGGCGCCGGTCTCTTCCAGGTCGCCGTCGCGGCACGTCCTTTGACGCGCTTGCGCGAGGCCCGCTGGCTGGTGCTGACCGGGCCGAACCTTGCGACGCAGGATCGGCCGCAGGCTGCCGAGGGCGTCGAGGTCCGGGCCTTTGCGCCCGACCTGCCGGCCCGGCTCGCCCGGGCGCGGGTGTCGGTGTCGCAGGCCGGCTACAATACGGTGGCGGATCTCGCGGCGGCGTGCTGCCGGGCGGTGCTCGTGCCCTTCGCGCGCGGCGGCGAGACCGAGCAGACACGGCGGGCCGTCCTGCTCGACGAGCGAGGCTGGGGGGTGGCGCTGCCGGAGGCCGATCTGACGCCGGCGCGCCTCGCGGCGGCGATCGACCGGGCGCTGGACCTCCCGTCGCCTGGTCCCGCGCTTGCGCTCGCCGGAGCCGCCGGCAGCCGCGCCATCCTCAAGCGGGAGATCGCGAAGCGCAGCTGACGCCGAGCCCTCCAAAGCCTATCCATGGTTTCCGCTTGACCGGCGTGCTTACCCCTCATCCGCCCTAGCTTCGCTTGGGCACCTTCTCCCGCAAGGGGAGAAGGAAGCAAATCTCGCCGGAGGCCCCTTCTCCCCTTGCGGGAGAAGGGGCCTTGCCGAAAGCAAGGCGGATGAGGGGAGGACGAGGCCGTCAACCCGAAACTGCACCAAGCGTCCGCCTTCCCGGCGCCGCTGATTGACCCTAAACAGCCCAGCCATGACAGTTTCGCCGAAACTCCTCTACGTCGTCACCGAAGACTGGTTTTTCGCCTCGCATTTCCTGTCCGTCGCGGCGGCGGCCCGGGAGGCGGGCTTTGCCGTCGGCGTCGTCGTGCGGATCCGCGATCCCGCCCTGGCCCGCCGAATCGAAGCCGCCGGCGTCAGGCTGATCGCTTCGCGTCACGAGCGCGGCCAGTTCGGTCCGCTCGCGATGCTGGGGCACATTGTCTGGTTCGCGAGACTGTTCCGTGCCGAGCGGCCGGATATCGTGCATCTGATCTCGGTCAGGCTCATCGTCCTCGCAGGCCTAGGGGCGGTTCTGGCGGGGGTGAGATGGCGCGTCCAAGCCATCACCGGGCTCGGATTGATCGGCGCCAGCACGGGCGCGAGGGCAAAGGTCGCGCTTCGGTTTCTCGGCTGGCTGCTGCGCGGTCCGCTCGGCGGTCGGCGCGTGCGCTATGTCTTCGAGAACCGCGAGGACCCGGTGGCGCTCGGCATGGGTCCGGACGATCCCGCGCTCACCATCGTGGGCGGCGCCGGCATCGATGCGCTGCGCGAGACGGAATTGCCGCTTCCGCCGATACCGCCACTCCGCATCGCGGTCGTAGCTCGCATGGTCCGCTCCAAGGGAGTGGACGTCGCGGTCGAGGCCGTGCGGCGCACGCGGAGCACCGGCGTCGATGTCGCGCTGTCGATCTACGGCGCCCCGGACCCAGAAAATCCGCGCAGCCTCTCGGCCACGACGCTCGAGGCTTGGTCGCGCGAACCCGGCATCGCCTGGCGCGGTCATGCGGCGGATGTGCGGGCCGTGTGGCGCGACCATCACGTGGTCTGCGTCCCTTCGCGCGGCGGCGAGGGCCTGCCGCGCGCCCTGCTCGAAGGGGCGGCGGCCGGCCGCGCTATTGTCACTACCCGGACGCCCGGCTGCGCCACTTTTACACGCGACGGCCTAGAGGGTTTCGTGGTCCCGCCGGACGACGCCGGCGCCATGGCGAAGGCCTTCGCGTCGCTGGCCAGCGACCCCGACCTCGTCGCCCGCTTCGGCCATGCGGCGCGCGCCAGGGTGCTCGACGGCTTCACCACCGAGGCGGTGGCGAAGAGCTTCGTTGCGGTCTACCGCGCCCTGGCGTCCGGCTGATGCGGGCCGATCTCGACCGCGCGGCGTTCATCCGCGCCCAGACGCGCCTTCTGCCGGTGCCGCACGCGCCGGAGCTTCGCCTCCACATGGCCGAGGAGGCGACGGACCTCTGGCAGAAGACCGAGGACGAGCTCGACGCCATCGGCCTGCCTCCGCCTTTCTGGGCCTTCGCCTGGGCCGGCGGGCAGGCGCTCGCTCGCCACGTCCTCGATCATCCGGAAACGGTGCGGGGCGCCCGCGTGCTCGATTTCGCCTCCGGCTCCGGCCTCGTCGCGATCGCGGCGGCGCGAGCCGGTGCAGCCGAGACCACCGCCAACGACATCGACGCCTTCGCACTCGCCGCGATTGCGCTCAACGCGGCCGCCAATGGCGTGGCCGTGAGGGCGCAGGGAGGCGACCTCGTCGGCCAGGACGGGGGTTGGGACGCCGTCCTGGCAGCCGACATCTTCTATGAGCGCGACACGGCCGCGCGCGTGCTGCCCTGGCTGGAGGGGCTCGCCGAGCGCGGCACCCGCGTGCTGGTCGGTGATCCGGGCCGCAGCTATCTCGACCGCAGCCTGCTCGAGGCGGTCGCGACCTACGACGTGCCGGTCAGCCGCGCGCTGGAAGACGTTCCCATCAAGCGCTCGAGCGTATGGTGCTTCAGGCCGCCGTCCAGCCGCCGTCGATCGACAGGTTAGCTCCGGTGATCGAGGCGGCGGCGTCGGAGCACAGATAGATCGCGAGCGAGGCCACCTGGTCGATGGTGACGAACTGCCGGGTCGGCTGGCCGGCCAGCATGACGTCGTTGATCACCTGTTCCTGCGTGAGATTGCGGGCCTTCATCGTATCCGGGATCTGGCGCTCGACGAGTGGCGTCCAGACATAGCCGGGCGAGATGCAGTTCACCGTCACGCGGAACGTCGCGAGTTCCAGCGCCACCGTCTTGGTGAGCCCGGCCATGCCATGCTTGGCCGCCACATAGGCGGCCTTGAACGGCGAGGCGACGAGCGAATGGGCGGACGCGGTATTGATGATGCGGCCCCAGCGCCGCGTCTTCATGCCCGGCACTGCCGCCCGGATGGTGTGGAAGGCCGAGGAAAGGTTGGTGGCGATGATCGCGTCCCAATCTTCCGGGGGAAAGTCCTCGATCGGCGACACGCGCTGGATGCCGGCATTGTTGACCAGGATGTCGACCGTTCCGAGCCTCTCTTCGGCCTCGCGCATCATGGTCGAGATCTCGGCAGGCTTCGACATGTCGGCCGGCGAGTGGAGGCAGCGCACGCGGAATTCCGATTCGATCCTGGCACAGTCCGCCTTGATCGCGGCGGCCTCGCCGAAACCGTTGAGCATGAGGCTCGCCCCCGCGGCCGCGAGCGCGCGGGCGATGCCGAGGCCGATGCCGCTCGTCGAGCCGGTGACGACGGCATTGCGCGATTGCAGCGGCATGGGATCTCCTCGACGACTTGGGTGACGAGACTAGCCTCTAAGCTCATCCCAGCGGCAGAACAATGCCGGGGACGCCGCAACCCAGGACGTCGATGGTAGGCTTGTGGCACCGTGGACGGCGAACGGAGCGAGGGACTCATGCGGCCGGAAAGGCTAACGGCGCTGACCGACGGCGTCATCGCCGTGATCATCACCATCATGGTGCTGGAGATGAAGGCGCCTCACGACACGGACCTCGAGGCGCTCGCGGCCGTCTGGCCGGTGTTCCTGAGCTACGTGCTGAGCTTCATCTATGTGGCGATCTACTGGAACAATCACCACCATTTCTTCCACCTGGTGCCGCAGGTGAACGGTGCCGTGCTCTGGGCCAATCTCCATCTCCTGTTCTGGCTGTCGCTCGTTCCGTTCACGACGGCCTGGATGGGCGAGCATGCGTCCGCCGCGGTGCCGACCGCCGCCTACGGCGTATCGCTGCTGGCCTGTGCTCTGGCCTGGTACCTGATGCAGAGCGTCATCGTCCGCTCGCAGGGCGCGGAATCGACCCTCCGTCAGGCGATCGGCCGCGACCTCAAGGGCAAGGTGTCGCCCTTTCTCTACGTCGCCGGTATCGGCCTGGCCTTCGTCGTTCCGGTCGTCTCCGACCTCATTTATGCCGGCGTGGCGCTCATGTGGCTGGTTCCGGATCGCCGCGTCGAGGCCAAGCTCGCAGCTCCCGGAGGTCCGGACGGAACGTCTCCGGATGCCACGTCTGCGGATGGCGCGTCTTGACCGCGTCATCTTTCTCCATGATGTAAGGCTCGACCCTTTCTGCAAGCGGATACGTTTCTCCATGCCAGAGGCTATGCCGACCATTCCCGAGGACAGAGCCGGTCCAGCGGCCCGGCGGCAGACCGTCGGCATCAAGGTCGGCAAGGTCACGGTCGGCGGCGGCGCGCCGATCGTCGTGCAGTCGATGACCAATACCGACACGGCCGACATCGAGGGCACCGCCCGGCAGGTCGCGGCCCTGGCGCGGGCCGGCTCCGAGATCGTCCGCATCACGGTCGATCGGGACGAGGCCGCCGCCGCCGTGCCGCATATCCGCGACCGGCTGGCACAGATGCACGTCGACGTGCCGCTCGTCGGCGACTTCCACTATATCGGCCACAAACTGCTCGCCGACCATCCCGCCTGCGCCGAAGCGCTCGACAAATACCGTATCAACCCCGGCAACGTCGGTTTCAAGGACAAGAAGGACCGGCAGTTCTCCGCCATCGTCGAGGCGGCGATCCGCTACGGCAAGGCGGTCAGGATCGGCGCCAACTGGGGCTCGCTCGACGGCGAGCTCCTGACCGCCATGATGGACGAGAACGCCAAGTCGCCGAACCCGGTCGAGGCTCGCGCCGTGACGCGCGAGGCGATGGTGCGCTCGGCGCTCTATTCGGCCGAACGGGCCGAGGAGATCGGCCTCGCCAAGGACCGCATCATCCTATCCGCCAAGGTCTCGGCGGTGCAGGACCTCATCGCCGTCTACAAGACGCTGGCCTCGCGCTCGGACTACGCCATTCACTTGGGGCTCACCGAGGCTGGAATGGGCTCGAAGGGCATCGTCGCCTCCTCGGCGGCGCTCGGCATCCTGCTGCAGGACGGGATCGGCGACACCATCCGCGTCTCGCTGACGCCCGAGCCCGGCGGCGACCGGACGGTCGAGGTCAAGGTCGCGCAGGAGATCCTGCAGACCATGGGGTTCCGCACCTTCGTGCCGCTCGTCGCCGCTTGCCCGGGCTGCGGGCGCACCACGTCAACCGTGTTCCAGGAACTGGCCCGCGACATCCAAAATTACATCGTCACCGAAATGCCCGAGTGGAAGACGCGCTATCCCGGCGTCGAGACCCTCAACGTCGCGGTGATGGGCTGCATCGTCAACGGGCCGGGCGAGTCGAAACATGCCGATATCGGCATCTCGCTGCCCGGCACCGGCGAGACGCCCGCCGCCCCGGTCTTCATCGACGGCAAGAAGGCGCTGACGTTGCGCGGCCCCCGTATCGCCGCCGAGTTCAAGCAGCTCGTCGACGACTACATCGTCCGCCGCTTCGGCGTCTCGAAGCAGGACGCGGCCGAGTAGCGGGGGCGAGGGCTCACATCACGACGACCCTGGTGCCGACATGGACGCGGCCGTAGAGGTCGCTCACGTCCGCGTTGAGCAGGCGGATGCAGCCCGAGGAGACGTTGGTGCCGATCGTGTCGGGCTCGTTGGTGCCGTGGATGCGATAAAGCGACGAGCCGAGATACATGGCGCGCGCGCCGAGCGGGTTTTCGATGCCGCCGACCATGTGACGAGGCAGGTCGGGTCGCCGCGCGATCATCTCGGACGGCGGCGTCCAGTCCGGCCATTCCGCCTTGCGGGTGATGGTCTTCTCGCCGGCCCAGAGGAAGCCCGGCTTCGCCACCCCGATGCCGTAACGCAGCGCGTGGCCGCCGCTTTCGACGAGATAGAGAAACTTGCTCGCCGTATCGATGACGATCGTGCCCGGCGATTGCCGACCCCCATAGGCGACGTCCTGGCGGCGGTAGATGGGGTTGATGGCGGCCTGCACGGGCTCTGCCGCATAGGCCGGCGCCGCGTAGGCGACCGGTCCCGGCGCATAGGCTTGGCCGTAATAGGCGGGCCGAACGGCGCGATAGACGGGGGGCGCCACCGGCCGCCGCTCGGTACCGGTCAGCATATATTGGATGAAGCCGCCGCCGTAGTCGCCCTGCGGCGGCGGAGGCGCCGTCCCCTGCGACCAGGTGATCGGCGGCTGCGGGTCAGGGTTCTCGATATAGACATCGACGCCCGGGGTGCCGGGGCCGATTCCCCGCACGACATGCGGCGTGCGGCAACATCCGGCCGCCGCCGGCCCGCACCAGGCCGCCAGAACGGCCGCGAGGCCGCTTATTGCCCAAAAGCGCTTCATGCTGATGATCCGATCCGGGAGGTCCAGGGTCTCCGATGATCAGACTATACAGGCTTAGGCGATCGCGTTGTTAATCATCTATTTTAATGGTTATTGCTTCGTAATCATGAATCGAAGACTAATGGACAAGGTTAGCGGACCGTAAGCGATCCCAATGCAGGTTTAGACTTCCTGCTGCCGGCCAAAGCGGCCGGCGCGTGGCAGATGATCGAGCGCCACGCGGCGCAGCCCCGCCACATCGAAGCCGAAGACGAAGACGCCATAGATCGCGGCGCCAACGCAGGCCTGCAGAGCCAGGGTCGCGACGCCGGGGGTGAGCGAGCGCAACGGCAGGACGGCCGCCACCATGGCGAGGGTGCCGAGCGCCGTCACCACGACGTCCCTCGGCCGCGGCCAGGTCGCCCGCGTCAGCGTCGCCATGAGAACGAGCAGCGAGAGCGCAAGGCCGAGCGAGCCCGTCAGCGCATAGGCGAAATTGGTGGCGCCGTTCTGGGCCGGAAGGCCATGGATGAGGGCGAGATTGCAGACGCTCGCCAGCGCGCCGGCCGCGATCAGCGGCTTCGTGCGCGTCCTGATCTGGAAGATCGGATGTACCGCGTAGTGAATCAGCCCGTAGCAGCAGAAGCCGGGCAGCATCAGGCCGAGGAAATGGCCGAAGGGGCCGCGGAATTCGGGCGGCACCACGAGATGCTCGAAGCTTGGCATCACCAGCCAGACGCCGGTCATGGTCGGCACGATGATGGCGAGAACGACGCCGATGTTGCGGGCGATCTGCTGTCCCGCATGGTGGACGCCGTGCGATTCCTCCGCCCGCACCGCGATCTGGAACAGCAGCACGTCGAGCGTCGAGCCGACCGCGAGCGCGATGCGGATGCCGAGGTCGTAGGCGAGCGAGAACTGGCCCGATTCGGCGAAGCCGTATTTCTGGGCGATCAAGGCCCGGTCGATCAGCGGAATGAGCTGGTAGAGCATGCTCGCCGTGACGATCGGCATGGCGTAGCGGAAGGCCTGCGCGACCAGTGCCTTCTGGGCGATCTGTGGAGCAGCCTCCGGATCGGTGAGCGAACGGCGGGCCGCGACGAGCGAGCCCGTCATCGACAGGCAGAGGCCGGTCAGCGCCATGACGGCCGAGCCGAAGATCCAGGCGCCGCCGACCGTCAGCAACAGCGAGAGGACGTTCTTGCCCATGATGATGCGCGCATAGGCCCCGTCGAGGAAGCGGGCGCGGACCAGCGCCGTGTGATAGTCGAAGAGGCCGTTGGCGACCGCGGCGCCGACCGCAAGACCGATCAGGCCGTGCGACAGGGGCACCTCGACGCCGGTCAGCATGAAGGCCACGGCGCCCGAACAGATGACGACGATGGCACCCGCGAAGCTCAGGTCGAAGCTCGCCCGCAGTTGCGGCTGCTCGCGCCGCGTGCGCTCGGAGTAGAAGCGCGTGGCGGCGAGACGCAGCCAGTCGAACATCAAGGTCTGCATGACCTGGCCGGTCGCCAGCGCCAGCGCCAGACGACCATATTCGGCCGGCCCCAGGAAGCGCGCCAGCAACAGGCCGATGACGAAATTCATCAGCGTGTTGGTCAGGAAGGGCAGGACGATCTTCACGCCGCGCGGTCCGCGCCGCACGCGATCCTGGCCGGCAGGGCGGTCGAGACGAAGGAGGAGCCAAAGCGCATGGACAGGGGTTCTAAGGCAGAACCGCTAAAATGTCGTCATCAGCCGCGACGAGGATCGAACCAACCATGAAGATCGACGCTCTCGACCACCTGGTGCTGACCGTCGCCGATCTCGGCCGCACCGCGACCTTCTATGAAACAGTGCTCGGCCTGGAGCATCGTGAGGCAGCCGGCCGCCATTCGCTGCATTTCGGATCGCAGAAGATCAACCTGCACCGGCAAGGCCACGAATTCGAGCCGAAGGCGAACCATCCGACGCCCGGCTCGGGCGACCTCTGCTTCATCACGGCCGTGCCGATCGCCGACGTGATGGCGCATCTGGCGCGGTGTGGCGTCCCTGTCGAGGTCGGCCCGGTCGAGCGCGAGGGTGCCTCGGGCCCGCTGCTCTCTGTCTATCTCCGCGATCCGGACGGCAACCTGATCGAGATCTCGAACCTCAGCGCGTGAGGCGACCCTTCCCCCGGTCACGCACGGCCGTCCGGGGAAAATAAGGGAGCGCTTTTGCGTCACTCAATACGTATTTGATCACCCTTTCCGCGTCATGGCCGGGCTTGTCCCGGCCATCCACGCCGATCGGCAGCAGGGTGCTTACAGCTTTTGCGCAATGGCACGGCGTGGATGCCCGGCACGAAGCCGGGCATGACTTGCGAAACTGCGTCCCGTCCGCCGCCAGGGGCCCACTCCAGACAGCCCTGCCGTTTCCGGAGAAGAACCTCGGGTTTACACCTCCACTTCGCTGCCGTCCTGGCTCCAGCGGGTGTGAAAGGACCCCTCCTTGTCGAGCCGCCGATAGGTGTGGGCGCCGAAATAATCGCGCAGGCCCTGCAACAGGTTGGCGGGACCGCGGGCGCGGCGCAACCCATCATAGTAGCTCAGCGACGACGAAAAGGCCGGGATCGCCACGCCGTGCTCGACCGCAAGCGCCACGGTGCGGCGCCAGGCGCCTTCCGCCTTGAGCACGGCGTCGCGGAAATAATCCTCGAGAACGAGGTTCGGGATGTCGGCATTTCGGGCATAGGCCTCGCGGATGCGATCGAGGAAGCGCGCCCTGATGATGCAGCCGCCGCGCCAGATGGTGGCGACCTCGCCGAGCTTGAGGTTCCAGCCATACTCTTTCGAGGCAGCCGTCATCTGCTCGAAGCCTTGCGCATAAGCGATGATCTTCGATGCGTAGAGCGCATCGCGTATGGCGTCGATATCGGCCTGCGTGGCCTTGCGCGGCGCCGGCGTCTCGTGCGGCAGGATCTTCTCCGCCTCGGCACGCAGCTTGCGCTGGCCCGACAGAGCGCGAGCGAAGACGGCCTCGGTGATACCGGTCAGCGGCACACCGAGGTCGAGCGCGTTGCGCGCCGTCCAGCGGCCGGTGCCCTTCTGCTCGGCCTCGTCCATGATGACGTCGACGAGCGGCTTACCGGTGGCGGCATCCGTCTTGCGCAGCACCGCCGCGGTGATCTCGATGAGATAACTGTCGAGGTCGCCCGTCTTCCAGTCCTCGAAAATGCCCGCAATGGTGCCGGCATCCATGCCGTAGACCGTCTTGAACAGGTCGTAGGCCTCGGTGATCAACTGCATGTCGGCATATTCGATGCCGTTATGCACCATCTTGACGTAGTGGCCGGCGCCCTCGGGGCCGATATAGGTGGCGCAGGGCATGCCGTCGACCTCTGCCGCCATCTTGCGCACCATCGGCTCGATGCGGGCATAGGCCTCCGGCTCGCCGCCCGGCATCATCGAGGGGCCAAGCAGCGCGCCTTCCTCGCCGCCCGAAACACCCATGCCGATGAAGCGGAGTCTTTTCTCCTTCAGGTCATGGAAGCGCCGGTTGGTATCGGTGAACAGCGAATTGCCGCCGTCGATGACGATGTCACCCTCATCGAGCAGGGGCGCGAGCTCGTCGATCACGTCGTCGACGGGCTTGCCGGCCTTGACCATGATGATGACGACGCGGGGCTTGGCCAGTGCCGCGACGAAACCTTTCAGGTCCTTGGCCGGCGTGAACCGCCCCTCGTGGCCGAACTCCCCAATAAGCTTGTCGGTGCGCTCGCCGTGGCGGTTGTAGAGCGCCACTCCAAAACCCTTGCGGGCTGCGTTGCGGGCGAGGTTGGCGCCCATGACGGCCAAGCCCATCACGCCGAGATCACAGAGTTCTTTCAAGGGAGCCTCCTCCGAAGTCCTGCACCTGTCGGCATCTCTATCGATTGCCTGATGATGGATGACGTTGTAGCGTTCCGTGAGGAAGCCAGCCAGAGCCATGACGGTGGCCCGCCTGTCCATTGTGCCGCCACCTGGGCTTATGGCATGCCCATGAACAGTCGCGACGTGATCGCGGCGATCAGGTCCGACGGCTGGTTCGAGGTTACTCACGCTGGCAGTCATGTTCAGTTCAAACATCCGAACAAGCCGGGCCGTGTCACCGTTCCGCATCCGCGCCGCGATATTCCTGCTGGTACATTGCGTAGCATCGAAAAGCAGGCCGGCATCAGGTTGAGATAGCCCCATGCGACAGTATATCGCCGTGGTCCATAAGGAGCCGGACAGCGACTACGGTGTTTCATTTCCGGATTTTCCGGGCTGCATCGCCGCGGGGACGACTTTGGACGAAGCACGCCAGGGCGCCGAGGAGGCCCTCGCGTTTCATGTCGCCGGGATAACGGAAGATGGCGAAGCTTTGCCCGAACCGTCGTCGGCCGGCGAGGTCAACGCTGATCCAGGCAATCGCGACGGCATTGCCATCCTAGTGTCGCTCAAGGCGGATGCGCCGACAAAGACGCGAAAGTCGTACAAAAAGAGCACCACACAGCTTTGAAGTGCCAGTAACTGTCAGCCTGAAATGCTCCAGTCGCAGAGCAGCCACTCCCGCCGCCGAAGCAAGACCGATCGAACCTCACTTCGCGCGCGACAGCGCCAACCACAGCCCACCACCGATCAGCATGCCGCCGCTGGCTCGCGTCATCAGCCGCACGCGCCGGCGCGACAGCGCCGCCCCGGCCCGCGAGGCCAGGAGCGCGTAGGCGCTGTCGGAGACCGCCGCCACCGCCATCGCCGTGACGCCCATGATCAGCACCTGGAGCGCGAAGTTGCGGCTGGCGTCCATGAACTGCGGGAAGAAGGCGCCGAAGAACAGCAGCGTCTTGGGATTGCTGAGCGCCACCGCCAAGCCCTGCACGAAGAAACCGCCGCGCGGCTTGCGCGGTGTCGCGATCTCACCCGAAGCCGTCAGCAGCCTAAAGCCCAGCCAGATCAGATAGGCGGCGCCGGCGAGGCGCACCCACAGGAACCAGGCGCCCATCGCCGCGATGAGCGAGGCGAGACCCAGCAGCACGACGCCCACGGTGAGCGCCAGCCCGAGCTGGGTGCCGGCCACGTTCAGCATGCCGGCGCGCCGCCCGTGGCGCAGGCTGTTGGCGACGATCAGGGTCACCGTGGGACCCGGCACGATGATCACCACCACGCAGGCGAGCAGGAAGGCGAGATAGACCGTCAGCGACATGGCACGCTCCGATGGCCGCGACCACTATCATACAGGCGACGTGGGGAACGGCGCGAGCACCGTCAAGGCGGTCAACAGGGTGATCGCATTTGGATCAAAGCCCGCCGGATGGTGTTGTTTTTCCTTCCCCGTTCCGGGGAAGGAGGTTGCGCCTGTACAGGTCATGATTTCAAATGCGATCACCCTGGGGTGGCTAAATCTCGGGCTGACCCGCCATCCGAATTCCTCGCCGTCACCACCCAGATCCGGGCCGGAACCGAGACGCCGTCAGGCCCGTCGAAATCCTTGAGCGTCTCGCGGATCGCGGCCACGGCAGCCTCCCGCTGTGCCGCGTCGGCGGTCGCGAGCGCCCGGGCTACGGGGCCGACCTGGCTGATGAGACCCGTCGCAGTGTCGAGGTCTCCCGCGCCCGCGAGCGGCAGCATGACGTCGACGGGGTCGATCGCGATGTCGCGAAATTTCGCATCGCCCAGGATGGCGCGCAGGCGGTCCAGATCCGCCAGGGCGAACGGGCCGGGCGCGTCGGGATCGGGCTTCGGCGTCTCGTCCGGCGGCAGATGGGGCTTTGCGGCCCAGTGCGGCGCCGCGAAGAACGGGTTATCCTTGTAGGGACGCCAGCACACGAAGACGAGACGGCCGTCGGGCTTCAGCGCTTCGCGGATATTGGCGAAAGCCGCGGCCGGCCGGTCGAAGAACATCACGCCGAAGCGCGACACGGCGAGATCGGCCGAACCGGCCTCGAACGGATGCGCGGCGGCATCGCCGAGCACCACCGTGGCGTTGCGGGCCGTCGCGGCTGCGATCCGCTCCCGCGCCACGTCGAGCATGGGTTGCGAGATGTCGAGGCCGAGCACGCGGCCGGTCGGGCCGACCCAGCGCGACAGCGCCATCAGGCTGCCGCCGCAGCCGCAGCCGATATCGAGCACGCGCTCGCCGGCGCGGGGGTCCGCCGCCTTGATGACGACGGTCGTCACGTTGACGAACAGGGCGTCGAGGTCTGACTGCAGCCGCGCCCAGCGCTGACCGACCTCGCCGTTCCAATAGTCGATCTGGTCTGCGTTGGGGATGGGGTTGGGCATCGCTAGCAATCAGGCATCGACATATTCGACGAGGCTCAACGGCTCGGGTATCGGCAGGCCGTCCTCGTGGAGCCCTTCGATATGGAAGCGAATGGCCTCTCGAATGTTACGCTCGGTCTCCGCGACCGTCGCCCCTGTCGAGACGCAACCCGGCAGATCCGGCACATAAGCCGAATAGTTTCGGCCAGCGTTTTCGATAACGACAGCGTAGCGCATCACCGCCCCTTCTCCAATCCGGCCTGTTTTCGAATGCTGGCCTCAGTTCCCGGCGCAAGCTCGTCAGAGAGTTGTCCCGGCACGGTCACACGCCCCCCGGCTTTTCAGGATATTTGAATTGTCGATGCGAGCCGCGCGTCGCGACAAGCCCCCATCCATCACTTTCTATCATCCTGATCGCCTGCCGGACCTTCAAGGTCAACGATCCCGCATCATCTCACTCCGCCACCACCCGCACGGCGCCGCGCGAGGCGCTGGTCGCCATCGACGCATAGGCTTTCAGCGCCGTCGTCACCTTGCGGGGACGATGGGCGGCGGGCTTGAACCCGTCCTTGCCCCTGGCCACCTCGGCGGCGCGGCGATGCGCCAGCTCTTCTTCCGACACATCGAGGTGGATCCTGCGGTTCGGAATGTCGATCTCGATCCGGTCGCCTTCCTTGACCAGCGCGATGGCGCCGCCCTCCGCCGCCTCGGGCGACACATGGCCGATCGACAGGCCCGAGGAGCCGCCCGAGAAGCGTCCGTCGGTCACCAGCGCGCAGAGTTTTCCAAGCCCTTTCGCCTTCAGATAGCTTGTCGGGTAGAGCATCTCCTGCATGCCGGGGCCGCCGCGCGGTCCCTCGTAGCGGATCAGCACGATCTGGCCGGCCACGACCTTGCCGCCCAGAATGCCCTCGACCGCCGCGTCCTGGCTCTCGAACACCCGCGCCGTGCCGGTGAAGGTGAGGTTCGACGGGTCGACGCCCGCCGTCTTCACGATGCAGCCCTCCTCCGCCAGATTGCCGTAGAGCACGGCCAGGCCGCCGTCCTGGCTGAAGGCATGGTTCTTGTCGCGGATGACGCCCGTCGCGCGGTCGAGGTCGAGTTCTTCGTAGCGCCGCTCCTGGCTGAAGGCCACCTGCGTCGGCACGCCGCCCGGCGCCGCCTGGTAGAACTTGCGCACGCTGTCGGCGGGGGCGCGGGCGATGTCCCAGCGGTCGAGCGCCGCGCCGAGCGACTCGGCATGGACCGATCCGGCCTCCGCGTGCAGGAGTCCGGCTCGGTCGAGTTCGCCGAGGATCGCCATGATGCCGCCGGCGCGGTGCACATCCTCCATATGCACGTCGCTTTTGGCGGGCGCCACCTTGCACAGGCACGGCACGCGCCGCGACAGCCGGTCGATATCCGCCATGGTGAAAGGAACCTCGCCCTCGTGGGCGGCCGCCAGCAGGTGGAGCACCGTATTGGTCGAGCCGCCCATGGCGATGTCGAGCGTCATGGCATTCTCGAAGGCCTCGAAACTGGCGACCGCGCGCGGCAGCACCGAGGCATCGTCCTGCTCGTAGTAGCGGCGGGCGAGGTCGACCACGAGATGGCCGGCCTCGACGAAGAGGCGCTTGCGATCCGCGTGGGTGGCGAGGGTCGAGCCGTTGCCGGGCAGCGCCAGGCCCAGCGCCTCGGTCAGGCAGTTCATCGAATTCGCGGTGAACATGCCGGAGCACGAGCCGCAGGTCGGGCAGGCCGAGCGCTCGATGACGTCGACCTCCTCGTCCGTCATCGTGTCGTCGGCCGCCGCCACCATGGCGTCGATGAGATCGACTGCCTTCACCTTGCCACGCAGGGTGATCTTGCCGGCCTCCATCGGTCCACCGGAGACGAAGACGGTCGGGATGTTGAGGCGCAGCGTCGCCATCAGCATGCCGGGGGTGATCTTGTCGCAGTTGGAGATGCAGACCATGCCGTCGGCGCAATGCGCGTTGACCATGTATTCGACGCTGTCGGCGATGATCTCCCGCGAGGGCAGGCTATAGAGCATGCCGTCGTGGCCCATGGCGATGCCGTCGTCGACGGCGATCGTGTTGAATTCCTTGGCGACGCCGCCGGCGGCCTCGATCTCGCGGGCGACGAGCTGGCCGAGGTCCTTCAGATGCACGTGGCCGGGCACGAATTGGGTGAAGCTGTTGACGACCGCGATGATCGGCTTGCCGAAATCCGAGTCCTTCATGCCGGTGGCGCGCCAGAGACCGCGGGCGCCGGCCATGTTGCGGCCATGAGTCGTGGTGCGGGAGCGGAACGGAGGCATGACAAATCGACCTGACAAAAAAGGGTGCTGAGCGTGGTGTAATGGGCAATCGTGCCCGCGCCAAGACAAAGCGACGGCGAGGGCATTTTTTGCCGCAACCATGCGCCGCCGATCATTCTTCCCGAGGCCGCTCTCCCGAAGAAAGCGCCCGAAGCGACGTCGCCTCTCCGGCCCGAGCCGGGCAAGAAGCCGGAGAAGATCGAGTGAGGTCTATTGCGACCGCCGAGGGTCCGGCGAAGCGGCTCGCACATACGGGAGACCGCCGGCCGCGTTTTCGGACGCGCTGCGGCTTGTCAACGGGGATCCGGGACAGCCTTTTGAAAGGCCTTCACAAGGCCGTCATCGCATGTAGACTAAGATTTCCAGAGCCCCGGACGGGCCGGGGCCTTGGGAGAAAGGCTCTGCATTGACGGTTCACGTTATGAATGCCTCTCCCGAGGCCTGTCCGGCTCTTGTCTTGAATGCGGATTTCCGCCCTCTGAGTTACTATCCTCTGTCGCTGTGGTCCTGGCAGGATGCCATCAAGGCGGTGTTTCTCGACCGGGTGAACATCGTGTCCGAATATGACCGGACGGTGCGCAGCCCCACCTTCGAGATGCGTCTGCCATCCGTCGTGTCGCTCAAGACCTACATCAAGCCCTCGCGACATCCGGCCTTCACCCGGTTCAACGTCTTCCTGCGTGACCGTTTCACCTGCCAATATTGCGGCATGCGCGACGACCTGACCTTCGACCACGTCGTCCCGCGCTCGCGCGGCGGGTCGACCACCTGGGAGAACGTCGTCGCCGCCTGCTCGCCGTGCAACCTCAAGAAAGGCGACAGGATGCCGCTCGAAGTCGGCATGGTGCCGGCGAAGGCGCCGTTCCAGCCGACCGTGCACGACCTGCATCACAACGGACGGCAGTTTCCGCCGAATTTCCTGCACGAGTCCTGGATGGATTATCTCTATTGGGATTCGGTACTCGAACCGTAGGCCGGTTCGCTCTCAGCCGTTGACGCTCCACTCGCGGACGTCGACGAACCGACCCGCGATGGCCGCCGCCGCCGCCATGGCCGGCGAGACGAGGTGGCTGCGGCCTTTGTAGCCCTGCCGCCCCTCGAAGTTGCGGTTGGAGGTCGAGGCGCAGCGCTCGCCCGGCTCGAGACGGTCGGGATTCATGGCGAGGCACATCGAGCAGCCGGGCTCGCGCCAGTCGAAGCCCGCCGAGGTGAAGATCCGGTCGAGACCTTCCGCCTCGGCCTGCATCTTCACCAGGCCCGAGCCCGGCACGATCATGGCACTGACGCTCGCCGCGACCCGCTTGCCTTCGACGATCTTCGCCACCTCTCGCAGATCCTCGATGCGGCCGTTGGTGCACGAGCCGATGAAGACCCGATCGACGGCGATGTCGGTGATCTTCTCGCCGCCCTTGAGGCCCATATAGCTCAGCGCCTGTTTCAGCGAGGCGCGCTTGTCGTCGCTCAAAGCGTCGTCGACCCGCGGAACGATGCCGGTCACCGAGGCCACGTCCTGCGGGCTCGTGCCCCAGGAGACGATCGGCGGCAGCTTGGCGGCGTCGAGCTTGACGATGCGGTCGAAATGCGCGCCGAAATCGCTGTGGAGCCCACGCCAGTAGTCGACGGCGCGCTCCCACAGGTCCCCCTGCGGCGACTTGGGGCGGTCTTTCAGATAGGCGAAAGTCTTGTCGTCGGGCGCCACCATGCCGGCGCGCGCTCCGCCTTCGATCGACATGTTGCAGACCGTCATGCGGCCTTCCATCGACAAGGCGCGGATGGCTTCGCCGGCATATTCGATGACATGGCCCGTGCCGCCCGCGGTGCCGATCTCGCCGATGATGGCCAGGATGATGTCCTTGGCGGTGACGCCGGCGGGCAAGACGCCGTCGACCTGGACCAGCATGTTCCTGGCCTTGCCCTGGATCAGGGTCTGCGTCGCCAGCACATGCTCGACCTCGGAGGTGCCGATGCCATGCGCCAAGGCGCCGAAGGCACCGTGGGTCGAGGTATGGCTGTCGCCGCAGACGATCGTCGTGCCCGGCAGGGTGAAGCCCTGCTCGGGACCGATGATATGGACGATGCCCTGGCGCGGATCGAGTTCGTTGAAATATTCGATGCCGAATTCGCGGGCGTTCTCGGCCAGCGCCTCGACCTGCGTGCGGCTTTCGGGATCCTCGATGCCGCCGCGGCGGTCGGTCGTCGGCACGTTGTGATCGACGACGGCGAGCGTCTTTTCCGGCGCACGCACGCGGCGACCCGTCGCCCTCAGGCCCTCGAAGGCCTGCGGGCTCGTGACCTCGTGAACGAGATGGCGGTCGATATAGAGCAGACAGGTGCCATCGTCCTGACGGTCGACGACGTGATCGTCCCAGATCTTGTCGTAGAGGGTCCTCGGGGTCACGGCCTTACTGTCCGCCATCTGCCTTCATCCGTCCTGGTCATCGTACCGGCCAAAGCCTTCGGTCACCTGGCCGTCGCGGTGGGCTTGGCCTTGGCCTTCGGCTTGGTCTTCTGCACCGTCTCGGTGCGCTCGGCGATGCGGGCCGACTTGCCGCGCCGGTCACGCAGGTAATAGAGCTTGGCCCGCCGCACCTTGCCGCGACGCACGACCTTGATCGAGTCGATGTTTGGGGAGAAGATCGGGAAGACGCGCTCGACGCCTTCGCCGTAAGAGATCTTGCGGACCGTGAAGCTTTCCTGCAGGCCGCCGCCCGTGCGGGCGATGCAGACTCCCTCGTAGGCCTGAACGCGGACGCGCTCGCCTTCCTTGACCTTGACGTTCACGACGATCGTGTCGCCGGGCTGGAAATCGGGAAGGGTCTTGCCGACGGAGAGCCGGGCAGCCTCTTCGGCGTCCAGCGTCGCTATGATGTTCATGGGTGATCCTTTGCCGTGGCCGTCCTTGGGGACGGCAGCGTTTCGGCCCGCTGTTGTTGAGTTGAGCGGCGCCTATACACCCGGCCAGGGCTTTTGTCGATCACCCGGAGACGCTTTTCGCGCCGTCGCGCCGAGCGATGCCAGGGGTCAGATCGCGGCGATCTGCGCCTCCGAAATGGAGCGGTCCGCCAAGGCGCGGCGCAGCTTCTCCATGGCCCGGTTCTCGATCTGTCGCACACGCTCCTTCGAGATCCCGAGCCGGCCGCCGAGGGCTTCGAGCGTCGCCGAATCCTCGGCTAACCGCCGCTCGCGGACGATCTTGAGTTCGCGCTCGGACAAAACCTTGAGCGCCTCGCGCAGCCACAGCACGCGGCGGTCGCCGTCGATCAGGTCGCTGACCGTCTCGTCGGGAAGCGGGCGATCGTCGACCAGAAACTCCACCCGTTCGGCCTGTCCGGAACTGTCGGTCTCCATGACGGGCGCATTCAGCGACACGTCGGGCGCCGAGAGGCGGGTGTCCATGAGTTCGACATCGGCCGGCGACACGCCGATCGCCATAGCAATCGTGGCGAACATCGAGGCGTTCCCGCCGGCGCCCCCGTCCCGCGACAGCTTGGCGCGCAGGCGTCGGAGATTGAAGAAGAGCGCCTTCTGAGCGGAACTCGTGCCGCCGCGGACGATCGACCAGTTGCGCAGGATATAGTCCTGGATCGACGCCCTTATCCACCAGGTCGCATAGGTGGAGAAGCGGACCTCACGCTCCGGCTCGAAGCGGGCCGCGGCCTCGAGCAGCCCGACATGGCCTTCCTGGATCAGATCGGCGATCGGCAGACCGTAATGACGGAAGCGGGCGGCCAGCGCGATGACCAGGCGCATATGGGCAGAGGCCAGTTCATGGAGCGCCGCCTCGTCGCCGCGGTGACGCCAGCTCTCCGCCAGGGCCCGCTCCTCGTCCCGTTCGAGGAACTTCGCCGCCATGGCGGCCTTGACGAATTGTCGACGCACGCCGGCCAGTTGCAACATGATCATCTCCCCTGGACTCAAGGGAGATACGCCTCACGCGCCGATTCGGTTCACGCCCCCTCGGGGATTTGTCTTACGACGGTCTGCGACAAAGGCCCTGGCCCTCGTCATATAGGGCACCACGCAGATCATTCCACGATGAGTTTGTAACGCTGGCCTGCGACGACCGAACTACCATCCATACCATTGAGAACCCTGAAGATTTCGAGCGGATGGTCAGGCACTGCCATGCGAGCGGACAGGCTGTCGATCGTATCGCCCGGCGCCGCGGTGACGACCGCGATGCGCATCGGCTTGATCGCGCGCACCTCCTCGGGCGTGATGCGACGGAAGGTGTCGATCGCCGCCCTGAAATCGGCGTCGATCGCAGGCGTCAGGTCGCGGGCCGCGAAGGTAAGCCGGTAGACTTCGGGGCCGACCCTGATCGCCGCGAGGCGGAAGGTCCAGGATTCGGCCTTCGCGATGGCCGTGATGGCGGGCAGGCCGTTGACCACGATCACCTCGGCCGAGCTCGGCTGCAGGCCATCGATCCAGCCGGAACTCAGATAGGCCTGCAGCGTCGTATCCGCCGCGACATGGACGCGATCGAGCCGTAGCGCCTCGCTGCCGTCCTCGGTGACGCCCAGCACCGCCTGGGCGGAATTCTCGAGCACGAAACTCTCCGGCGCCGTGAAGGCGAAGCCGAGCTTGGGGTGGATGAAGGTGCGCCCGCGCACGAAACCCTCCGCCGGGTCGTCGCCGTAGAGCATGCCTTCGATGGCCGCGAGATAGCGGTCGTGGCCGATGTCGCCGATGCCGGGCGCGCTGATGCCACGGGCGATCGCCACCGCATGGGCGACGCGCTCCGGCGTCGAGGGATGGGTTGCCATCATGTCCGGCTTGCCGCCGTTGCCGTTGGGATGGGTCGCCCGGCGCAGGTCGGTCGAGCGGCCGAGCGAGACCAGGAAACGCGAGGCCGCGAAGGGATCGTAACCCGCCTTGGCGATGACCTTGATGCCGATCTGGTCGGCCTCGAATTCCTGCTGGCGCGAGAAGCTCGCAAGCGTCAGCTGCGCGTAGGTCTTGAAGGTCTTGCCCTTCTGGGGATTGTCGATGACGTCGGCCGCCTGGCTGATCACCGCCGAGCGCTTTTCGAGCTCGGCGCGCTGGAGGGCATGGCGCGCCGTCACATGGGCGATCTCATGGGCCATCACGGCCGCGACCTCCGATGTATCGTCGGCAAGCGCCAACAGGCCGCGCGTCACATAGATGTTTCCCGAGGGCAGCGCAAAAGCGTTGACGACGGGTGAATTGAGGATGGTGATCTTGTAGGTCTGCCCGGGCGTGTCGCTGGCGGGGGCGAGCTTCGCCAGGATCTCGTCGAGATATCTCTCGGTGGCCG
Organism: Lichenihabitans sp.; assembly: GCA_965277115.1. Classification (GTDB taxonomy): domain Bacteria; phylum Pseudomonadota; class Alphaproteobacteria; order Rhizobiales; family Beijerinckiaceae; genus Lichenihabitans. Next base: position 304,116 of record CBDIBY010000012.1, read on the forward strand.
GTGCGCGGTATTCCCCGCCGAAATAGGCGACGAGCTGTTTGTGCTCGCGCATCGCCGGCGTCTCGACGCCGGTCGTCTTCGGCGCGGAGGACGGCACCGGAATGCTGATCTGGACGACTTTCGGCTTGTCCTCGACCACGCCGGAACATCCGGCGAGCATCAGGGCCGCCGCGGCAAGGATCAGCCCGCCGATCATGCCGCGTCTCGCGCGGAACCCCCTCAGCCTTGTCGCCTGCACCATTCTGGTCCGGTCGCCCGTCCTTCCGTCTCGACACCGCCCGAGGCAACTTTGCCGTCCTACGGGTTTAAGGTCCGTTCATTCCCTCGCCGCGGGATCCGAGGATCCGACGTCGCCCGCGCCCGGTGCCGCCCCGTCCAGCACCTCGATCTGATCGGCCGACGTCACATCGATCTGCGGACCGAAACGGTCGTCCAGAAAGCCCCTGATTCTGATCCGCCTCCCCGTCAGCGTGCCGGGATCGAGCCCGGCTTTCGCCAGCAATTTGGTCCCCCGTCTCGACAGTGTCGCAGCGAAGGCGCCGGATCCCCGGCCGAGCCTGAGGAACGTCCATGCCCGGCCCGAACCGAGACTGAGCCGCCCTTCCACCAGGGCCATGGCCCCGGTCCGCTGCGCCAGCCCGTCGCGATCGTTGGCGTCCAGGATCGCATAATACGGATCGCTCCACAGGCCAAGCCCGCTCGTGCGCGCTTGCCCTTCCAGTGTCCGAAAGGTGGAGAAACATGGCGGCAATAGAGGCTCCGGCCTGGCCCGGCCGAAGCCCGAGCCGAGCACCGCCTCGGCGACCGAGCCTGACGCCGGCGCGGTGAGCGGCGCCGATTCGGTGGGTGGGTCGCCTACGGCCCAGACCAGGGCGGGCACGCGATCCCACCGGTCCGGTGCAGCAAGCGGAGCGACACGCACCGCCCGGCCCGACAGCCAGGCGGATAGCTTTTGCCGCAGGTCTTCAGCCAAACCGGGCCGGGCCGGCGTGCCCCGGGCCGGGTCGATGCCGGCCAGCCGTAATTCGCGGCCGTCGTCGAGCGCCAGGTCGAAGTCGTCGAGCACGACGGCGACGCGGGCGTCCTCGGGGATAGCATCGCAGTTCCCCGCCCGCGCCGCGGGGGATGCGACGAGGACGACGAGCGCCGCCATCCCGCCGATCAGGCAGGCATGTCCGGCGCTCGGTCGGGAGGGCTTTATTCTGCGTCGTCCAATGTTAGAGAGTTCCCGCGTGGCGCCGTAGCTCAGGAGGATAGAGCAGCGGTTTCCTAACATGGGCTGGCAGCTACGCCGGGGCACCCTCGACTGCGCCTGGCTGAGTTTTTCAACGACTTCGCTCGCGCATACTACTTCGACCTACGCTGCAGGGCCCGCCGGTTTGCCGTCGGCCGCGACCTACCTGCGACCTGGAGACGGAGCCGATCATGCGCGCCAAGCTTACCGAGCGACTGGTGGAGGGCGTCGCGCCCAACACCCGTGACACCATCAGTGGGACACCGCGATTAAGGGCTTCGGCCTGAAGGTGACACCGACAGGCAAGCGTGTCTACTTCCTCTATTACCGAAATGCCGACGACCGTGCGCGTCGGCCCAAGATTGTCCTGCACGGTCTCGTTACCTGTGACCAAGCGCGGAAGGCGTAGCTGTGGCTTGGCGGGTTCGCTTCGTCATGGCTCCATCCTCTCAAGAATTGGAGCCTCCGAGAAACCCGGCGCGATTCATCGAAAGCTCAACCGCATGGCATCTAATCGCTTCCGTACAGCTCATGGCGCATAGGCTCGCAAGCCCATGGTATCCCATCCAAAAAATTATGAGGCAGACTCCTAGGTCTCGTAGGCGAACCATCAAACCAGATGCGTGTCGCTCACCGCCCATTCGATGACGGCCGGATCGCCGCACGCGAAGCCCGGAAGTTCGGCACGATGCGGCTGCTTCACGATCACGGTCTGGCCCGCCGCCTCGATCAGGTAGCGAAATGCGTCGCCCATGAACGTCGTCTCGCGCACGGTGCCAGACACGCGGTTGCAGCGTGGATCCGTCGCTTGCCCCTCGCCGTTCACCAGCCGGATCTTCTCGGGCCGCACCATGCACAGCGACCCGGAGGCCCAGGCCCCGCCGGTCCGGGCGCGCAGGTGTATGTCGCCCAGCCGCACCGCGCGGGTACCGGGGGCCGCCGCACCGCCATCCTCGACCTTCAGGAAATTCGCTTCGCCGATGAACGCGGCGACGAACTGATTTTCCGGCTCGTCGTAGAGCGCCGTCGGAGTGCCGATCTGCTCGATGGCGCCGTGGTTGAGCACGGCGACGCGATCGGACATGACCAGCGCTTCCTTCTGGTCATGCGTCACGTAGACGAAGGTGATCCCAAGCCTGTCGTGCAGGCGCTTGATCTCGTGCTGCATGCCCTCGCGCAACTGCTTGTCGAGCGCGCTCAAAGGTTCGTCCATCAAGAGCAGCGTCGGGTTGAAGATGACCGCCCGCGCGATGGCGACGCGTTGTTGCTGTCCGCCCGAGAGCTGCTGCGGAAAGCGGCCTTCCAATCCCGAAAGCTGCACCAGATCGAGCGCCTGGCGAACCCGGGTGCGGATATCCGCCCGCGCCACGCCGCGCTGTTTCAGGGCGAAGCCGACATTCTCCGCAACGGTCAGGTGCGGGAACAACGCATAGTTCTGAAACACCATGCCGATGTTGCGTCTCTCCGGCGGAACGCGCGTGACGTCGCGCTCGTCGATGAGAATCCTGCCGGAGGTCGGCTGCTCGAACCCCGCCATCATCATCAGAAGGGTCGATTTGCCCGATCCCGACGGTCCGAGCAGGCTGATGAACTCGCCCTTTCGAATGTCCAGGCTCAGGTTCCCGACCGCCACGAAGGACGCATATTGCTTGCGGATCTGCTCGAGCAGGATGCGGGCGCCTGAAGCAGCGTTCGGGTCTTGCATCGGATCTCCCGTAGAAGCGCGCCGGGAATCCTAGCGCGCGACTGAAACCAGCGAACGAAACTTCAGCCGAGGATGAACTTGTTCCACCGCTCGGTGATGGCGTCGTAATTGTCGGCCCACCACTTCGTGTCGTAGTCGATGAGATCTTTGCGATGCTCGCTGAAGGTCGGCAGGATCTTGAGCCGCTCGGGCGGGATCAGAGCTTCGGCCTTCTTGTTGACGAAGCCGTAGGGGATCAGCATCGACAGGCGCGCCTGCGGCGCCGCCATGGTGATGAAGGCAGAGAGTTTCTGGCCATTCTCCTTGTTCGGGGCGCCTTTCGGAATGGCCCAGATGTCGTTTCTCAGAAGCTGATTTTTCCAGATGATCTCGACCGGTGCGCCGTTCCTCTGGATGGCGTCGATGCGCCCGTTCCAGGCGGTGGCCATGACGACTTCGTCGTCGCTCAGCATTTGCGCCGGGATCGCGCCCGCCTCCCACCACTTCACGACGCTCGGCTTGATCTTGGCGAGACTGGCGAAGGCCTGGTCGAGATTGATCGGGTAGAGCTTGTCGGGGGACGCGCCGGCCGCCATCGCGGCGAGCTCGAGATCGGCGTTCAGCCCGGCCCCGCCCGACTGCATGCTGCGCGGTCCGGGGAAGGCGCCCGTGTCCCAGAAATCGTGGACGTCCTTCGGCGTCTTTCCGCCGAAGGCATCCTTCCTGTAGGCAATGATCTGCGCATAGGGCAGCATGTTGAAATAGAATTTCTGCTTGGCCGACGCATCGATGTTGTCCGCGTCGAACAGCGAATAATCGATGGGTTCGTAGTAATCCCCTTTCTTGAGCAGGTTGAGGACGGAACCGGCGTCGTCCTCGTAGACGTCCCATTCGATGTTGCCGGTATCGACCATGGCCTTGACCTTGGCCGCGTCCGGACCCTCGCTCTCGATGACCTTGATGCCGCTGAGTTCCTCGAACGGCTTCAGGTAGGCCTTGCGCTGCGCGTCCTGCAAGGCGCCCCCGAAGGAGCAATAACGCACGACGCCGGTTCCCTTGAGCTTGTCCGGGATCGAGGTGATGGCCGGCAGCGCATCGTCGGCAGCGAGAGCCGGCAGAGCGAAAGCGCGGGTGAGCGCCGTCGCCGCGGCAGCGGTGATGCCCAATTTAGCCGCGCCGGCAATGAACCGCCGACGAGTCAGGTCGGCAGCGTGGGGCGACTGGGACGCCATCATGGCCAGCACTCCCGGTATCGAATCCTTGTTGCGCATCGATCTACTCCCTGGCTGCACTGTCATTAATCCGCCGGCGCGGACCGGAGGCGTTCCGATCGCCGTCGCAGCAGCTCGGCCACCAGCATCAGCCCGAACGTCAGTCCGATCAATAGACTGGATGCGGCCGCGATGGTCGGCTCGATATCGAAGCGGATCTGTTCCCAGATCCGCCGCGGCAGCGTGACGGCCGTCGAGCCCGAGAGGAACAGCGCCACCAGGAGCTCGTCGAAGGATGTCGAGAAGGCGAAGATGGCGCCGGCGAAGATGCCGGGCTGCACCAGCGGAAGCGTGACCTGCCGGAAGGTCGCGAGTGGACCGGCGCCGAGATTGCGGGCCGCCTGTTCGAGCCGCGGATCCACTCCGGTGAGCGCCGAGGCGACATTGATGACGACGAAGGGGGCCGCCAGGCTCGTGTGCGCCAGAACGAGCGCCAGCGGATTGCCGACGAGCTGGTAGCGCGCATAGGCGTAGTAGACGCCGATCGCCACGATGATGCCGGGCACGATGATGGGCGACAGGATCAGCCCGTTCGCCAGCTTCTTCCCCGGAAAATTGCCGCGCACCAGCCCGATAGCCGCCGGCGTACCAAGCAGAATCGAGAGCACGGTCACGACCAGCCCGATCCAAAGGCTCGTCACGGCCGCGCCGGTCCAGGCCGAGGTCGAAAAGAAATGGGCGTACCACTGCAGGCTGAGCCCAGGGGGCGGAAAACTCAAGAAGCGGGCGGACGAAAACGACAGGATGAGGACGATCAGCACCGGCGCCATGAGAAAGAGCAGCACCAACCCCGAAAACAGCGCGAGAACCGTGCCGCCGATCTGCCGCACCTCTATCTCCGCACGATCGGATTGAAGGGGACGAAGCGCGCGAACAGGCCGAACAGGATGAGAACCATGGCGAGGAGAACCGTCGCCATGGCGGCAGCCGAGGGCCAGTCGAAGCGGCGCACCTCGTTTTCGATCAGCATGGAGATCATCAGGTCCGACGGGCCCCCGACCAGCGCGGGCGTGATGTAGAAGCCGATCGAGAGCGTGAACACCAGGATGCAGCCCGCAGCCACGCCGGGCATGGAGAGCGGCAAAATGACCTGCCGGAACGCCGCGAACATTCCCGCCCCGAGGCCCTGTGCAGCCTGCACCAACCGCCAATCCATGGAACGCAGGACGCCGTAGAGCGGCAGCACCATGAAGGGCAGCAGCACATGGACCATGGCGACATAGACGGCCGTCCGGGTATTGAGGATCTGGATCGGATGGGCTGAAAGGCCGAGCCCGATCAGAGCGTCGTTCACCATGCCGCGGCGGCCTAAGATCACCATCCAGGCATAGGTCCGTACCAGAATGCTGGTCCAGAACGGCACCAGCACCAGGATCATGACGAGATTGGCCGTGGTCTTCTTCAGCCGCGCCATGAACAGGGCCAGCGGATAGGCGACGACCAGGCAGACGAGCGTGGTGACGAGGCTGATGACACCGGTGATCTGCATCACCCGCCAGAACGACGCATCGGTGAACACCTTGGCGAAGACTTGGAAGGTCCAGCCGTTGTCGTAAGTCGAGCGCGACAGCATCGACAGGACGGGGACCGCATAGAAGATGACGAGATAGGCGATGAGCGGCGCCGTCAGGAGCCCCAGTCGCATGGTCGAGGCGGACCTACCGGAGCGGATCTCCGAGGCAGCCACCATTCCGATCCTCCCTGTTCGTCGTCCCGGTCAAGCTACGCGCCGCGCCCCCGTGTCCGCAACATCCTTCACGCGTGAATTGGCGGGATCATAGAGCGGTTTCAGCGACGCCGTCGCCGGCACGCGACAGCCTGCGACCTCGATCTCGAAACGGCCCGAGGTGACGAAATCCGTGCCGATCGTGGCGCCCCCGTTCTCGACGTAGCCGAGCCCGATGGCGCGCCCGATCGTGTGGCCGAACATGCCGGAGCTGACACGGCCGACCAGCGCTCCGTCGCGCCAGATCGGCTCGTTGCCGTAGAGCAGCGGTTCCGGGTCTTGCAAGGCGAATTGCGCCAGCCGCCGAGCGATCCCACGCTCTTTCTGCCGCAGCAGGGCGTCGCGGCCGATGAAGCCGCCCGGCTTCGACCAGGCTACCGCGAAGCCGAGGCCTGCCTCGAGCGGCGTGTCCTCGTCGGTGATGTCATGCCCCCAATGGCGATAGCCCTTCTCCATGCGCAGCGAGTTCATTGCGTGGTATCCGGCCAGCTTGAGTGCGACCGCGTCGCCTCCGGCCAGGACGGCATCGTAGAGGCCTTGAGCGAATTCGGTCGGAATGTAGAGTTCCCAGCCGAGTTCGCCCACATAGGTGATGCGGCTCGCCCGGACCCGCGCGAGGCCGAGGTCGATCACCTGCGACGTCCCGAACGGAAAGGCCGCGTTGGAGAGGTCGGCATCCGTGAGGGACGCCAGCAGGTCGCGCGACCGCGGTCCCATGACGCCCAGCACCGCCTGGCCCGAAGTGACATCGAGTGCCACAGTCCGCGCATCCTCGGGGATATGGCGCTTGAGCCACGCAAGGTCCCGCGTCTGCGCCGCCGCCGCCGTCACGACGAGGAAGCGATCCTCGGCTTCGCGCGTCACCGTGAGATCGGCCTCGATTCCCGCGCGTTCGTTCAGCCACTGGGTATAGACGATCCTGCCGACGGGTACGTCGACGTCATTGGCGCAGATGCGGTTGAGCACGGCCGCGGCGTCCGCGCCCTCCAGCACATATTTGGCGAACGAGGACTGGTCGAAAAGACCTACCGCTTCGCGTACCGCCTTGTGCTCCGCGGCCGAATGATCGAACCAGTTCTGACGGCCATAGCTATAGGCGTAGTCCGGCACGACGCCCGGGGGAGCATACCAGTTCGGGCGCTCCCACCCGGCCGCTTCGCCAAAACAGGCGCCGCGCGCCTGCACCCTGTCGTGCAGCACCGAGCGGCGCACGCCGCGCGCCGTTTCGGGCTGCCGGAACGGCCAATGCATCGCATAGAGCAGCCCGAGCGCTTCGGCCGTCCGCGCTTCGAGATATCGGCGGTTGCGCTGGAACGGCATCATGCGCCGGATGTCGACGTCCCACAGATCCACCGGCGGATGCCCGTCGACGATCCAGTCGGCCAGGACCTTGCCGGCGCCCCCGGCGGACTGGATGCCGATCGAGTTGAAGCCGGCCGCGACGAAGAGGTTCCTCACCTCCGGGGTTTCGCCCAGCAGGTAGCGCACGTCGGGCGTGAAGCTTTCGGGACCATTGAAAAACAGCTGGATTCCGACCTTGCCGAGCACCGGAACGCGGCGGATGGCGCCGTCCAGCAACGGTTCGATATGGTCGAAATCCGGGGGAAGCGTGTCGAAGCAGAAACTGTTCGGGATGCCCGCCATGCCCCAGGGTTTGGCGACCGGCTCGAACCAGCCGACCAGAAGCTTGCCGGCGTCCTCCTTGAAATAGGTGCAATTGTCGGCGTCCCGCAGCACCGGCAGATGGCGCGGCAGATCCGGCACGGGCTCGGTGACGATGTAGAAATGCTCCGCCGCATGGAGCGGCACACTCGCGCCCGCCTTGGCGCCGAATTCGCGCGCCCACATGCCGGCGCAATTGACCACCACATCGGCCCGGATATCGCCCCTGGCCGTGCGAACCCCGACGGCGCGGCCGTTCTCGACCACGATATCGGCAACTTCCGTGTGTTCGAAGATGCGCGTGCCCCGGCTGCGCGCTCCTTTGGCAAGGGCCTGGGTGGTGTCGATCGGGTTGGTCTGGCCGTCCTTGGGCAGATGCACCGCGCCCACCACGCCGTCGATGTTGAGCAGCGGCCAAAGCTCTCGGGCGCGCTCGGGGCTGAGTATATCCACCTCAAGACCGAAGCAGCGCGCCATGGAGGCGCCGCGTTTCAGCTCCTCGAAACGCTGGTCGTTGGTGGCGACCGCCACGGAACCGATCTGGTGGAATCCCGTCGCCTGGCCGGTTTCCCGTTCGAGCGTCGCGTAGAGCTCGGTAGTGTATTGGGCCAGGCGAGTCAGGTTGTGCGTAGCCCTGAGCTGGCCGACGAGCCCCGCCGCGTGCCAGGTGGTGCCGCTGGTCAGCGTCTTGCGCTCCAGCAGGACGACATCGGTGCAGCCGCGCAGCGCGAGGTGATAGGCGACGCTGCATCCGACAATGCCGCCACCGACGATCACGACTTGTGCGCGCCCTGGGAGATCAGCCATCCCGCTCCTCCGCATCCGACAAGGAAACCCTCGTGAAGAATTATGCCGTTTTTCGAAGGTGGAATTATTTTATCGCCTAGGCCCTCGATCCCTTCGCGGAGGCCCTCAAGACGAAGCCTCGCCGTCGGCCTCGAACCCCGGCCGCGCGACCGGACCTTCCGCCGCAGCTGGGGCCGCAGGACGGGCCCGGCGCTCCAGGCTGGCGAAGAAGGCGAGCGTCATGGCGAGAACCACGGCGAGCAGCATGAAGCTCGCGGCCGCCCCCTCGTTCAACGACAGGCCCAGGAAGGCCCGGCGGTAGGCGAAGAAACTCAAGACCTCGGTCGATGTGCCTGGCCCACCCTTGGTCAGCACGTAGGTGAGGTCGTAGGTGCGGAACTCGTTGATGAGCTGGATGATGATCGCGATGGCCGCGACCGGCCGCAGCATCGGCAGCGTCAGGAACCAGAACTGCTGCAAGCCCGTCGCGCCGTCCACCTCGGCCGCCTCGTAAGGCTCGCGCGGCAGGGCCGCAAGGCCGGCGGCGAGGATCAGCACGACGAAGGACACCTGCTGCCAGATGTCGATGCCCGCCATCGTCCAGAAGGCGAGATCCGGCGAGCCGAGCCAGTCGAGCCGCGGCAGGCCGGCGCGCTCCAGGAGGTGGTTGGCGATGCCGAGGTTGGGTTGGAGCAGCATGCGCCAGATCAACCCGACGCTGACCGGCGACATGGCCATCGGGACCGTCAGGATGGCGAAATAGACCGGCTTGAACGCCACCACGCGATCGAGCATCAGGGCCACCCCGAGCCCGATCACGAATTCGCCCGTCACCGTGACGAGCGAATAGCCGAAGGTCAGCCAGAGCGCGTGCCAGAAGCCCGGACTGGCGAGGATGGCGGCGAAATTGCCGCCGCCGACCAGCGGCATCAGGCTCGGGTGCATCAGGGTCAGCGAGGACACCGCCATGATGGCCGAATAGACCAGCGGAAATCCCATGACGATTAGGAGAAGGGTCAGCCCCGGGAGGGCAAAACCCCACCCGATGCGCCATTCACGGGTCCAGACTTGAGACATCTGCGGTATGGTTCGCCGCGGATCGCGCTATTTTGCCTTCTTCAGCAGATCTCCGAGCCCGCTCGCCGCCGCTTTCAGCGCCGCGGCGCTGTCCGTCTGCCCGCCGGCCGCCAGCGACAGCTGGGTGCCGAGCACGTCCTCGTATTGCGCCGAATAGGCGAAGACAGGGAAAGCTTCGCCGGTGGCCACGACCTGTTCGGCGATGGGATAGTCCGGGTATTTGGCGAGCACCGCCTTGTCGGCATAGACGTCGGAGCGCACCGGCGCGTGGCCTTGCATCGCACGCGCCACGGCGACCTTCTTGCTCTGCACCCATTGGATGAAGGTCCAGGCCGCCTGCTGGGTCGCTGCATCCGTGTTCTTCGGGATGCCCCAGCCCCAGCCGCCGCTCTCGCCATGGCCGCCGGGCATGACGGTCAGCGCCACCTTGCCGGCCACGGTAGGGCATTTCTTGGCGTCGTCGACCTGCGGCAGCATCCACCAATAGGTGATCATGCTGAAGGCCTTGCCGTCGCACATGAGCCGCAGCGTGTCGTCGAGCGTCGCCGAGAGCGCGCCCTGCTGCGCGCCATTCTTGATGTTGTCGACGTAGAGGTCGAGCGCCGTCTTGGCCTGCGGGCTGTCGAGGGCGACCTTGCCGTCCTTGTCGAGATAGGCGCCGCCCGAGGAGAACAGGTAGTTGGAGAATTCCATGCTGTTCGGGTCGCCGCGCTGCCCTTGCATCGCCGCGCCCGCGATGCCGGCATTGGCTTTCATGAACTTCGACAGTGCCACGTAATCGGCCAGGCTCTTCGGCAGATCGAGCGCGCCCTTGCCGGTCGCCTTCCAGGCGTCGGTCAGCTTCGCGTCCTTGAGCAGATCCGTCCGGTAGATCATGCCCATGCTGTAATTATACATCGGGATCAGGAAGAGGCCGGTCTTGTTGCGGCCGACGAGGTCCATCATCGAGGGAATGAAAGGCGAAAGATCGAACTTCGACTTTTCCACGAAGGGCGTCAGTTCGGTGAGCCAGCCGGCGGCCGGGAACTCGCCGGCCCAGAGGAAATCGACCTCCAGCAAATTATAGGCGCTGCTGGCGCTGGTGAGCTGCGTCACGAGCTTGTCGTGCATGTCGCCGTAGGCGAGCTTCTCGAATTCGACCGTGATGCCGGTCTCCTTCTGGAACTCCGGCAGCATGGCTTCGATGATCTGTGTTTCGGGCACGTCCTCCATCAGGGCGCGCAGCGTGATCGGGTCGGCCCAGGCGGGGGTGGCCAAGGCCATCATGGCCGCGAGGCCGGCACCTGCATAAAGGATCGATCGCAAACCCATGACATTCCTCCATCTGTTTCAGGTCACGCCGCATCCGACACGCCGGAGCGGTCCTCCTGAGGTTCATTATTTGACGCCACCGAAACTCAGCCCCTGCACGATGAAGCGCTGGATGAAGCGCGAGGCGATCACCAGCGGCACCACGGCCAGGACGACACCGGCCGAGACCTTGCCGATCTGGACCCCGTTCGAGCTCTGCAGCGACGCGAGCGCCACCGGGATCGTCTGCGTCACGGGGCCGGTCAGGACGAGGGCGAACAGGAACTCGTTCCAGGCCAGGATGAAGCCGAGCACGCCCGCGGCGGCGAGGCCGGGCAGCGAGACCGGGATGACGATCCGCCAGAAGGCGCCCCAGGCCGTGGTGCCGTCCGTCATGGCGGCCCATTCGAGATCGACCGGCACGCCCTCGAAAAACCCCATCAGGATCCAGGTGAGGAACGGCAGGTTGAGCGCCGCATAGGCGAGCGTCAGGCCGACGCGGGAATCGGTCAGGCCGAAGGCGCGGAAGATGGCGAAAGTCGGCAGCACCAGGGCGACCGGCGGCAGCATCTGGGTCGCCAGCACGGCGAACCGCGTGAGGCGGCCACCGGTGCGGAAGCGGGCGAAGGCATAGCCGGTCATGGCGGCGAAGGGCAGCGCCAGCACGACCGAGCCCAAAGCCACGACGACGCTATTGAGATAGAAGAATCCGAATTTGTTGCGCGTCAGCAGGCCGACGTAATTGTCGAGCGTCACGCCTGGGATGAGGTCGGACGAATAGGTCTGCGGCTCGGGCACGAAACTCGTGCGCAGCACCCAGAGTGGCGGCAGCAGGATGAGCGCGCAGGCGAGCACGAGACCGACATGCGACCCGAGCCGGCGGGGACTGGCGCGCTCGGCGCTCAAGCGGCGATCCGGGCGCGCGCCGGCACGGCCGGCCTCGGAATGAGCCGCGTGGTCGCCGGATCGAAAAGATGCATCGGGTCCGGATCGAGATAGAGCGTGACCGTCTGCCCAGCGGCTCCGGATACGTGGCGCGATAGCCGCGCCGACACTTCGACCGGCGGGTCTGCCCCGATCTGGCCGACGAGAACGGTCTCCGCGCCCAGCGCCTCGAGGGCGACGACGGCGAGCGCGACGGGTTGCCAGGTTAAGTTCCGGGGCGCCTCGTAGAAATCCTCCGGACGCAGGCCGAGAATGACTGGCCGGCCCACGAAGGCCCGGTAGGCGGCCGCATAGGCGGGGGGCACCGCTAGGCTCACGCCGGTCGCGATCGCGAGCGTCAGGCCGCCCTCAGGCGTGGCGTGGAGCGTCGCCGGGACGAGGTTCATCGGCGGGCTCGCCAGGAATTTCGCGACGAATGTGTCGGCCGGATTGGCATAGACGTCGAGCGGGCGGCCGACCTGGACCATGGCGCCCCCGCGCATGATGCAGATGCGGTCACCCATAGTCATCGCCTCGACCTGATCGTGCGTCACATGGACGATGGTGCGCCCCAGCCGCCGATGCAGCTTGACCAGTTCGAGACGCATCTCGGCCCGCAACTGCGCATCGAGGTTCGATAAGGGCTCGTCGAGCAGGAAGGCGGCAGGCTCACGCACGATCGCCCGCCCGAGCGCCACCCGCTGCCGCTGGCCGCCCGACAGTGCCGCGGGCTTGCGGTCGAGGTAATCGCCGAGGCCGAGTAGCGTCGCGGCACCCATCACCTTGGTTTCGATCTCGGCGCGCGGCAGGCCGCGCATCTTGAGCCCGAAGGCCATGTTCTGGCCGACGCTCATATGCGGGTAGAGGGCATAGCTCTGGAACACCACCGCGACGTTGCGGTCGCGCGGCGCCAGGCCGTTGACCAGCTTGTCGTCGATCAGCACGCGGCCTTCGGAATGGCTTTCCAGCCCCGCGATGACCCGCAGCGTGGTGGATTTGCCGCAGCCGGAGGGTCCGAGGAAGATGATGAACTCCCCGTCCTCGATCCGCAACGATACGTCCTTCACGCCGTAGACGCCGGGCGCGTAGAGCTTCGAGACGTGCTGGAGTTCGATCGAGGCCATCCGTGGTCCCTGCGAGACGCGGGCGGTGCCGCGCCGTGGCGGCATAGTAAGAACACAGAGCCGAACAGTTCAAGCGCGAATTTGCGGAATTTTGTTTGATCGGGCTGCGAATGCCTGTCCCCACGGGAGGGCTCTCGCAGAGATCGACACCCCATGCCGGGAGATGAGCCGCAGGGCGATCCCTTCTCCCGCCTGCGGGAGAAGGTGGCCATTCGCGTCGCGGCAAAACCGCGAACCGCGATGGTCGGACGAGGGAGACCGAGGGCTGTGTTCGCCCTCATCCGTCGCCGCTTCGCGTCTACACCTTCTTCCGTGAACGGGAGAAGGGCGACCCGAGGCAATCTGGACAAGGCTCCGATTTGAACATATACGCAAAAAAAAGAACTTTCCTCACACCTCCCCACCTGCGGCTTCGCAGGGCATCAGGAGTCCCTTATGGTGTTCGACTTCTTCGGGCCGAAGAAAAAGGCCGTGATCGCCATGGCCCACATCGGAGCGCTGCCGGGAGCGCCGCTGTTCGACGCCAAAGGCGGCATCGCAAAACTCGTCGACGATGTCGGGCGCGACATCGAGGCGCTCCAGGCCGGCGGCGTCGACGCCATCATGTTCGGCAACGAGAACGACCGGCCCTATGTGTTCAAGGCGACGCCGGAAAGCGTCGCCGCCATGACGGCCGTGGTACAGGCCTCGAAATCGATGCTCAAGGTGCCGTTCGGGGTCAACTATCTGTGGGATCCGGTCGCCAGCGTGGCCATCGGCGCGGCCACGGGCGCCAGTTTCGTGCGCGAGATCTTCACCGGGCTCTTCGCGTCCGACATGGGTCTCTGGCAGCCGGACTGCGCCTCAGCGTCGCGGCTGCGTGGCCAGCTCGGCCGCCCAGATATGAAGATGCTGTTCAACATCAATGCCGAATTCGCCTATTCGCTCGACCAGCGGCCGATCGAGCTGCGGGCCAGGAGCGCGGTGTTCTCGTCCCTCGCCGACGCCATCCTGGTGTCCGGCCCGATCACCGGGCAGCCGGCCGATGCGAGCGACCTGCGCAAGGTGTGCGAGACCGTCCGCGACGTCCCGGTCTTCGCCAATACCGGCGTCAACATCGACAATGTCGCAGAGGTGCTGTCGCTCGCGAGCGGGGTCGTCATCGGCACGCATTTCAAGGTCGACGGCATCACCTGGAACCCGGTCGACGGCGCTCGGGTGAAGCGCTTCATGGATGCGGTGGGCCGTCTGAGGTAAGGTGGCGGCATGGCCTGCGTCCTCGGTCTCGACATCGGCACCACGTCGACGATCGGCATCCTGATCGAGCTGCCGTCGACCATCCTTGCCGTCGCGTCCCGCCCGGTCGACCTGCGCTCGCCGCACCCGGGCTGGGCCGAGGAGGATCCGGCGCAGTGGTGGGACAATGTCTGCGCCATCACGCGCGAGCTGATGACCGGCGCGGACCTCGCGGCCGGCGATCTGGCGGCGATCGGCGTCACCGGCATGCTGCCCGCCGTCGTGCTGCTCGACACGGATGGCAAGGTGCTCCGGCCGAGCATCCAGCAGAGCGATGGCCGGTGCGGCGCCGAGGTCGCGGCCATGCGCCGCGAATGGGACGAGGTGGCCTTCCTCGAGAGGGCCGGCAACGGCATCAACCAGCAGCTCGTCGGCGCGAAGCTGCGCTGGCTCGAGACGCACGAGCCCGAGGTCCACGCCCGCATCGCCACCGTTTTCGGCTCCTATGATTATGTGAACTGGCGCCTGACCGGCGAACGCGCGATCGAGCAGAACTGGGCGCTCGAAGCCGGCTTCCTTGACCTCGCCACGCATGCGATCGACGACGCGCTCGTCGCCTTCGCCCACTGCCCGCGCGCCGCCGTTCCTCGCAAGACCACTTCGCATGCGATCCTCGGCCACGTCACGCAGGCGGCCGCTGCCGAGACGGACCTGCCGGCGGGGGTGCCGGTCTGCGGTGGCGCGGCCGACCTCGTCGCCTCAGCGCTCGGGGCCGGTGTCACGCGCCCCGGCGACGTCCTGCTCAAGTTCGGCGGCTCGGTCGACGTGCTCATCGCGACGGATCAGGTGAAGCCTGATGCACGCATGTTCCTCGACTACCACCTTGTGCCGGGCCTCTACATGCCGAACGGCTGCATGTCGACCGGCGGCTCCGGGCTCAACTGGTTCGCGGCGACCTTCGCGGGCGGCGAGGCGGCGCGAGCCGAAGCGGAGGGTCTTACGCTCCACCAGCGGCTCGACCGCCTGGCCGAGGCGCGACCGGCCGGCGCGGATGGCGTGAGCGTGCTTCCCTACTTTCTCGGCGAGAAGACGCCGATCCACGACGCGAATGCCCGCGGGCTCTTCGGTGGCCTCACGCTGAGCCACGATCTCGGTCATCTGTGGCGAGCGCTGCTCGAAGCCTATGCGTATGCGATCGCGCACCATGTCGAGGTGCTGAACCACATGGGCCACCGCACCGAGCGTTTCATCGTCTCGGACGGGGGCGCCGGCAGCCACGTCTGGATGAGCATCGTCGCCGATGTCCTGCAGCAGCCCGTGCAACGTCTCACCGGCCATCCGGGCTCCTGTATCGGGGCCGCCTGGACCGCCGCGGTCGCGGCCGGCCTGACCGAAAGCTGGCAGGACATCGCGAATTTCGTGCGGTTCGGCGAGGTGATCGCGCCCAATCCGGCGCATCGCGACGTCTATGCCGCGGGCTACCGCCGCTTCCACGACCTCTACCGGGCGACGGCGAAGCTGACGTGACACGGTCTCTTTTTGATCGGTTCGTTCTGGGTCATTCCGGGGCTCGCCAGAGGCGAGAACCCGGAACCCATGAACACAATGATGCGGGCGGGGACGCGGCGATGCCAATCTTTCATATTGCGAGATCGAGATCTTGGGTTCCGGGTTCTCGCCTGCGGCGAGCCCCGGAATGACAGCAGCGAATGGCGACCTCCATCGTCCCCGCGCCACAGGACGGATGACTAACACCCGCATCTCGAACCTCCGGGCCGTTGCCTGGGATGTTGACGGCACGCTGGTGGATAGCGAGCCGCTGCACCATGCCGCGTTGCTGGCAGGCAGCCGACGCTGGGGCGTCGACTTCTCCGACCTGTCGGACCAAGCGTTCCGCGGCATCCATATGGGCGATGTGTGGACGGCGCTGCGGCCGCGCCTGCCAAAAACCCTGGCCGAAGCCGAATGGCAGGCCGCGATCATCGACCATTACATCGACAACCGGCGCTCCCTCGCTCCCCTGCCCGGCGCACTCGAGACGATCGAAGCCCTGGCGGCGCGGAATATCCCCCAGGTCTGCGTGTCGAACTCGCACCGCCGCATCGTCGAGGCCAACCTCGATGCGCTCGGCATCACGTCCCACATGCGCTTTCTCGTCGCGATCGAGGACGTCGCGGCCGGCAAGCCCGATCCCGAGCCCTATCGGCTGGCCTGCACGAAACTGGGGCTCGACCCCGGCACCGTGCTGGCGGTGGAGGATAGCGCGACCGGTGCCCTCTCGGCCTACCAAGCCGGCCTGCCGGTCGCCTTCTGCATCGCGCCGCCCGCGCCCTTGACCCATCCGGTCATCTTAGTGACCGATCTCACACGTATCCTAGCGCTGTTCGGCTAATCATTTTCGGTCGATCGGCTCGCCTCGATGTCATCCCGGACGCCGCGTCAGCGGCGATCCGGGACCAATGAACACGACGACTGTAGTGCTATGCAGCGGTTCTCGAGCTTCCTCTCCGGCCGCGGTGTTCTTGGGTTGCGGGTCCGCCTTCGGCGTCCCGGAATGACGGCTGTGCGCAACGTCAACCAGGTCCGTATCAGCGCACCGGAAACGGCTCCTCCGTCATGAATCGCTTAAGGACGTTCCAGGTGATGCGCGACACGTTGTTGTCATAACCGTTGTGGGACAGCGAGCCGCACCAGGCGATGGACGAAGTCGCAAAGAGGGCGCCGCCGGCCGGCGTCTCGCCGAAGGCCAGGTCGGCATGCACGCGCGGATTGACGTCGCCGCCGAGATTGGGCGGCACGACGCCGAATTCCTCGTTGACCAGCATCATCATCGACGAGTGATCGTCGGACGAGGCGAGCCGCAGCATGTTGGGCGGCGAGCCGAGATCCGTCGTGAGGCAGTCGAGCTCGATGCCCGCCGCGCCGCCGCCGATCAGGCCGAAATCCCCAATGACCTCGTCCGGCACGCCCTCGAAGATGAAAGCGGCGCGCGGATTGTCGGCATCGGGCGCCCGCCGGTAGAAGGAGGAGACGTCGAAGCCCTGGGCGATGAAGCCGACGCCGCAGATGACGTTGGGCGCCCGGCCGAGGCGGCGCCACAGGCCGCCATATTCGCCGTTGAAGCTCTGATAATATTCGCCGGGCTCGGAAGCCCAGGTGCGGATGCCGTCCTCCGCCCGGCGCAGCTCGATCACGCCGGGCAGCGTGTCGTGGAAGGCGATGCGCCAGTACCAGCCGTTGCCGCCCATATACATCAGCCGGCCGCCGCGATCGATCCAGGTCTTCATGGCATCCCACATCCGGGTGGAATGATATTCGGGATGGGTGCCGGTGATGACGACCCGATAGGGCCGCAGCAGCTCGTAGCCGTCCTGGTGCAGGTCCTCGTCGGTGATGAGGTCGTAGTCGACTTGCCTGTGGTCGAGCCAGTCGAAGAGATGCGTGTCGGCATTGTACTGGTAGAGCGCCGAGCCATGCCCACCGAGCCAGGAATGGTAGCGGGCGGAGAAATTCAGTACCGGCCGCAGGCGGCTCGAAGTGGAGACGCCGGACCCGTCCGCATGACTGTCGTAGAGCGAGCCGCCGAGTTCGGGATGCTCGTAGAGGTAGAGGTCGGTATGGCCGAAGGTGAGCAGCCGGCTCATCTGCATCTCGGCGCCGCGCGCCGTGATATGCTCGCCGTGGTTGGCATAGGCCATATAGGCGGCGGTCGGCGCGAGGAGCGCGACCTTGGGACGGTTTCGGCGTCCTGCGGGCCCGCGCGGCGGCCGGACGAAGAAGGCGAGATAATCCTCGCGGGTCGCGGTCTCGTCGCTCTCCCCGCAGCTGACGTGCAGCGCATAGGGGCCGCTCGCGAGATCGTCCGGGATCACGACCTCGACGGAGGTGTCCCAGGCCGCGTCATAGACGTCGTCGTGGTGGAAATGGATGGCGCCGTAATGCTCGGGCTTTCGCTTGAAGTCGTGCTCCTCGCCGGTCCAGTTCCAGCCCTTCATGCCGCGTGTGGGCAGATGGACGAGCTCGCCGTCATGACCTGACGGGCCGACATCGACCGCCCGCAGCGTGCCGATGTCGCGCGAAAAATCCCATCGGGCGATGATCGCCTCGGCGATGGCAGCGGGCGGCACCGGGGAGCGCACCAGGACGTCCTGGACGGCGCATGAATGAAGGCCGGCGAGGAGCGCCGGTGCGTCGATCTTGCCGTCGTAATGACGGCCGACCGTCCCATCGCCATTGGGGCATCCGGCGATGAAGAACGGCGCGGCGCAGGCGGCCGGCGCGATGACGAGCGTGCCGCTCTCGTGGGCCACGTCGTCGACATGGGCGTAGGGCTTGAGCGGACGCTGGTCGAGCGTGAACCTGCGGCTCACAGGATCGATCGAGACGGCGAGCGCGTACCATTGCCGCCTGAGTATCGGCTTGCTCGTCGAAACGCTCGCGCTCCCGCCCGCGCCGTCGGCGACCGTGAGGGTCAGGCGTCCACGATCGAGCCCGATGCGGAAGCCGCACTCGCGCGCCGCGTCCCATTGCGCCGCGAGCGTCTGGTCCGCCCTGTCGGGCAGGGTCGGCCAGATCATGGCGAAGAAAGTGAAGGGCCCGGCGGCGAGCGGCGGCACGGTCGCGGCCCGCAGGTAGGAGCCGGCATCGACGCGCTGCGGCCACCCCCGGTGGCGCCCGTCGGCGGCGGTCGGCACGTGCCTGAACTTCAGCCCCGGCCCTTCGGGGTTGCAATCGCCATGGACCACCCGCACGACGCGGGCGTCGAACCCGTCGCCCTCCTCGACCGAGATCTTGAAGGCGATTCGCTCCCCCGGCGCCACGCTGTAGCGGTCCGGATATCCAGTGATCTTCAGCAAGGATGAACCTCCGGCGGAACTTCGATCAGTCGTGCAGCGGCAGGTTGATGCTCTCGCCGGTCAGCCGGCGCCAGCGGCGGCAGAACATGGCCCATTCGGCCTCCTCGCGGCTGGTGAAGACGGGACCGTCCTCGAATACGATCGGGTCGGCGCGCCGCGGCGGCATGTTGGCCAGCACCCATTCGGCGAAGGGCCGGCGGCAGACCAGGATGACCTGGTTGCCGGAGGGGTCGGCGCGCATGGTGTTGAGCACCCGCATGAGGCCGGGGCTGTGCGCCCCGATCGGGCAGCGCCGGAACTCCTCGACGTAGCGCCGGTCATTGTCGGGGTCGATCCTATAGACCACGGCGGTCTCCCTGAACGCCGTCCGTCTCGCCGGCGACGACGACCCGCACGTCGGCGCGGGCAAGGGCTTCGGCCAGGGGGCCGGCGGGGCGCGCCTCGATCACCAGCGTGTCGATCTCGCCGAGCTGCGCCACCAGCACCAGCGCGCGCCGGTCGAGCTTGCTCGAATCGCAGAGCACGACGACATGGCTCGCACGCTCGATATAGACACGCTTGATCTCGCCGTCTTCCAGCGAATAGTCGGAGCCGCCCAGCTCGTTGAGGCCCGCGATGCCGATGAAGACGGTGTCGAGCCACAGGGCCTTGAGCTGGGCGCTGGCGACCGGGCCACAGACGGAAAGCTCGCGCGGCCGCACGTGTCCGCCGAGCAGGTAGACCGGGCTCGCCCCCGCCGCCAGCATGCCGGCGGTGCGCAGGTTGCTCGAGAAGATGCGCAGGCCGGCGACCGGCAGCAGCTCCTCGGCGAAGCGATGGGTGGTGCTCCCGGTATCGAGGCCGATGGTCTGGCCGGGCTTGACCAGCTTGGCCGCGGCCCGCGCGATCGACGCCTTGGCCTCGGCCTGGCGTCGGCCGCGAAGCTCGAAGGCCGGCTCGTCCCGGTCCACGCCGGACTTCGCCGCGATCGCCGTCGCGCCGCCGTGGTCGCGGCTGACGAGCCCGGCGCCCGCGAGGTGGTCGAGGTCGCGGCGGATGGTCATCTCCGAGACGTTCAGCTCGGTCGCCATCTCGGATACCGCAATATGGCCGCGCTGATCGATCATCCGGACGAGAACGTTGCGGCGCGTGGACGCCAGATAACGTGGACCGCCCGCCCGTTCGGAACCAATCGCCACGCGCGTGCCCGCTCCAACCCGGCGCCATGATGTCGGACGCCAACACGTTCGCACATTTAGATGTGCAAGATGGCCCGGCGAGGCGGGACAAGCAAGTCCGAATTCGAGTCGCTTCCCGCCCATATCCCGTAATTTGACGTGCATCACCCGTGGAATGGCAACCTTGCCCTCAAAGCTCGCACAACGCAGAACATTGAAGCACGAGTTGCTCGAATTGGCTGATTGACATTGTTCCCTGATGTGCGATCCAATCGGGGCGCGACAGGGAGGCGTGCGTTGCAGGACATTGCGGGCAGGAAGGCGATCGTGACGGGGGCCGCCTCGGGCATCGGCCGGGCGATCGCCGATCATCTGGCGGGGCTCGGCGTTCGCATCGCGGTGGCCGACCGCGACGCCGCGCGGGCCGCCGCCTTTGCGGCCGAACTCGGCGCAGGCCATCGCGCCGTCGAGATCGACGTCCGGCGCCGGTCCTCCGTGGAGGGCGCCTTTGGCGAGATCGCGCGCGATTGGGGCGGCTACGACATCCTGGTCGGCAATGCTGGCGTCTCGACCATGAAGCGCGCTGTCGACCTGACCGACGAGGACTGGGACTTCAATTTCGACGTCAACGCCAAGGGAATCTTCCTGACCAATCAGGCGGCGGTGCGCCACTTCCTGGCGGCCGGGACGAAGGGAGTGATCGTCAACACGGCCTCGCTTGCGGCCAAGGTCGGCGCGCCGCTGCTCGCCCATTATTCCGCGAGCAAGTTCGCGGTCGCGGGCTGGACGCAGGCGCTGGCGCGCGAGATGGCACCCCACGGCATCCGGGTGAACTGCGTTTGCCCCGGCTTCGTGCGCACCTCCATGCAGGATCGCGAAGTCGCCTGGGAGGCGGAGCTGCGCGGCATGACGCCGGAGGCCGTGCTGGCCGACTATGTCACGCAGACGCCGCTCGGCCGCATCGAGACGCCCGAGGATATCGCGCCGCTCGTCGCCTTCCTTCTGTCCGACGGCGCCCGCTTCATGACCGGACAGGCCATCAACGTCACGGGCGGCGTCTACATGGGATAGGGCGCCCGAACGACCCTCGATCCGAAACGGGAGAGATTTGCCATGACGACCATAGTTCCTCCGGCCGTATCCCGGCGCGGTCTCCTGAAAGGCACCGGGGCGCTGGCCGGCGCGGCGGCCCTCGGCAGCGTGCCGCGGCGCGCCCGGGCGCAGTCGAAATCGCTGCGGATCCTGGTCGCGGGCGATCCCTTCTACTACGCCCTCGACGGGCTGAAGCAGCAGTTCAAGGACGAGACGGGGATCGATCCGCAGATCGAGAGCATCTCGCTCGAAGCCCTGCAAGCCCGCCTCACCTCGTCCTTCGTCAGCAACCAGCCGGACTCGGACGTGATTTCGGTCGACCAGATGTGGCTCGGCCAATATCTCGAAAGCAAGTGGATCCTGCCGCTGAACGACCTCATCAAGGCGGATGCGGATGTCGACATCAAGGACTACATCCCCGAGGTCCTCTATTCGATGAACACATGGCGCGGCCAGGTCGGCACGCTGCCGGTCGCAACCTATGGCCAGTGCGTCCTCTATCGCAAGGATTTCGCCGAGGCCGCGGGCTTCACCATCCCGACCGACGGGAGCTGGAGCTGGGCCGACTACCTGGCCATGATCAAGAAGATGAACGGCCAGACGTTCGACGGCGGCAAGATGACCGGGACGGTCGTGGCCGGCCAGCAGCCGGCGCCGGTCGTCCACATGTATACGCAGCTCGCCGCCAGCATGGGCACGCGCTGGTTCAAGAGCTTCCCCGCATCGAACGCCTGGGACTTCGACCCCACCATCGACACGCCCGAGAACCTCGACGCCCTCAAGCTCTTCGTCGAACTCTACAAGAATTCCCCGCCCGAAGCGGTCGGCTATAACTGGTTCGACGCCGGTATGCGCTTCGCCAAGGGTAATATCGGCATGTTCTACTGGTGGACGCCCTATTCCTACCTGTGCCGCAAGGACGGCTATATGTCGGGCAAGGATGCGGTGATCGCCGACAAGATCGGCATCGTGCGGCTGCCGATGGCGCCCGGCAAGGAGCAGGTGGTCAGCATCGGCGGCCACAGTCTCGGCATCACGGCCAATACCGCCGAGCGCGATTCCGCCTGGAAGTTCATCAAATGGGCGACCTCCGCCAAGACCCAGAAGGCCATGGCGCTCTACGACAAATACGGCCACCAGTTCTCGGACTTCGCCCGGCCTTCGCTCTACAAGGACCCGGACCTGCTCAAGCTCTATCCCTATCTGCCGGCCCAGATGGCGGATCTTCAACGCGGCAACGGCAAGATCGTGCGCCCGCCCTGCCCGGTCTACACCACCCTCGAGGGAATCTACGGCCTCAATCTCAACAAGGTCCTGGCCGGCGATCTCGAACCGGCGCAGGCGCTGAAGGACACGCAGACCTTCTTCTCGACCATCCTGAAGGGCAATTTCCTCATCCCATACAAGCAGCCGTCCTACGACGACACGCTCGACGCCACCAAGCAGCTGATGGCGTCGCTTGGCTGATCGGCCTGGGCGATTCCGAACCGGGACGGCGATGAGCCGGAACCGGCCGGCGCTGGGAGACGAGGCGTGATCGCCACGCTGCGTGCGGACCCTGTCGCGCGGCCGCCCCGGCGGCTGCGCTCCTTTCTGCCCTATCTGTTGATCAGCCCCTCGATCGTCCTGCTGCTGGCGCTGATCGCCTTTCCGCTGCTCTTCGCGCTCAAGAACAGCTTCTATTTCTGGAACCTGCAGATGAGCCCCAACCCGATGGGGTTCATCGGGTTCGGCAACTACACCATGGCCTGGTCCGGGTCGCTGTTCCTCGGCGCACTGTGGAACACGCTGGTGCTGACAATCCTCGGCACGGCCATCGAATTCGTGCTCGGTCTCGCCATCGCGCTCCTGCTGGTGCGGCAATTGCCGGGCCTCAACGTCGTGCGTGCCCTCTTGATCCTGCCCACCACCATCGCCCCGATCGTGGTCGGCTTCCTGTTCCGCTACATGTACGATCCCGGCGGCGGCCTGATCCCCTGGCTGCTGCATGCGGTCGGCATCCCCCTGCCCCCGCAAGGCCTGCTCGGGTCGGGCGAGACCGCGCTCGCCTCGGTGCTGTTCGCCGACGTGTGGCAATGGACGCCGTTCTTCGCCATCGTACTCTACGCCGGCCTGCTCTCGGTGCCGGCCGACATCATCGAGGCCGCCCGCCTCGACCGCGCCTCCGCCTGGGCCATGCTGACGCGCATCAAGCTGCCGCTGATCCGCAGGACCGCGCTGATCGTCGTGATGCTGCGCTTCATGCAGCTCTTCAACACCTTCGATCTTGTGCTGGTGCTGACGCGCGGCGGCCCCGGAACGTCATCGCGCACGCTCGGCTACAGCCTCTACCAGCAGGGTCTGATGGATTTCAACATCGGCCTCTCCAGCGCCATGACTTGGATGATGGTCATCATCGTCAATGCCATCATCGGGCTCTTCGCCTTCTTCGCCTTCAAGGATCTCGATTAGCGCGATGCGCCAGCCAGTCCGCCTTACCGGGAACGTTCTTCTCACGCTCGCCGCGATCGCGCTGCTCGGCATCTTCATCGGGCCGATCCTGTGGTTCGCGATGCTCGCGATCCGCCCGTCCGACACCTATTTCACCATGCCGCCGGTGCTGGCGTTCAAGCCCGACTGGTCGTCCTTCATCTATACGTTCCGCGATCCCGGCAACAACCTGCCGCAACTGATCAACAGCATCGTGGTCGCGGTCGGGGCCGTGGCGCTCAACCTGCCGTTCTCGCTGCCGGCCGCCTATGCGCTGTCGCGCTACCGCGTCCGCGGCCGCAAGAACATCATGCTGTGGTATCTCGGGCTATTGATGGCGCCGCCGGTCGCGTTCCTGATCCCCTACTCCATCCTGGCCAGCGCCGTCGGGCTCAAGGGGACCTATTTCTCCATGATCCTCATCCTGCAGACGCTCACCATCCCCTTCTCGGTCTGGCTGATGAAAAGCTTCATCGACGAGGTACCGTTCGAGATCGAGGAGGCCGCGCGGGTCGACGGTGCCTCGACGCGCGCCATCATTACGCGCGTGATCTTCCCGCTGGTGCGGCCCGGCGTCATCGTCACCTCGATGTTCGCCTTCGTGTTCTCGTGGAACAACGCCGCCTTCCCGCTGGTGCTCGCCAACCGCTCGACCGCGACGCTGCCGGTCGGCACGCTCAACTATTTCGGCACGGCCGGCGTGACCTGGGGGTTCATCGCCGCGGCGGCGGTCGCCGCCATGCTGCCCCCGATGATCATCTTTCTGGCCCTCGACCGCTACGTGGTGCGCGGCCTGACCTTCGGTTCGGTGAAAGGATAGGACATGTCGGTTCCCGCTACGCCCCGCCCCGCCGGTCGCGCCCGCTTCGGTGTCGTCGGCGCGGGCCTCTGGGGCTCGTTCCACTGCAAGACGCTGAATGCTATCGCGGCCGCCGAGCTCGTCGCGGTCTGCGACCTCGACCCGGCGCGGGCTGCGGAGATGCAGAAGCAGTTCGGGCCGCGCAAGGTCCACACCGACTATCGCGCCCTGGTCGAAGATCCCGACATCGACGCCGTGACGGTCGCCACGCCCGATTTCGCCCATGCGGATATCGTGCTCGCGGCCATCGCGGCGGGCAAGCATGTGATGAGCGAGAAGCCACTCGCGACGACGTTGCCCGAGGCTGAGGCGATCGCCGAGGCGGCGGCCCGCAAGGGCGTCAAGGTGATGGTGGATTTCCACAACCGCGTGAACCCGGCCGTCCACGCCTTGCGCGAGTCGATCGCGGCTGGGGAGATCGGCACGCCGCTGCATGCCTCGGCGCGCCTGTCGAACACCCTGTTCGTGCCGCTCGAGCTGCTGTCCTGGGCGGCCCGCTCGTCGGCCCTGTGGTTTCTCGGCAGCCATGCCGTCGATGTGCTGCGCTTCACGCTTCAGGCCGAGGTCGTCCGCGTGCAGGCCCTGCGCCGGCGCGGCCATCTCGCCTCGCTCGGGGTGGACACCGACGACATCCACCTGTCGCTGCTCGAATTCGACAATGGTGTCGTCGCGAGCCTCGAGAATAGCTGGGTGTTGCCGCGCGATCTGCCGCTCGTGTTCGACTTCCGCGCCGAGATCGTCGGCGAGGCCGGCGCCATCCAGATCGACACGGCGCAGAACGGCACCTTCCGCAAATATGCTGGCCAGGGCCTCAGGACGGCCGACATGCTGGGCCTCACGCCGGCCGCGGGCGGCCGGCTCGGCGGCTTCGTCACCGAGGCGATCGCGCGTTTCGTCGATGCGGTCACCGCCGATGCGCCGCTGCTCGCCGACGCGCAGGACGGGCTCGCCGTCACGCGGGTGCTGGTCGCGATCGAGGAGGCCGCCAAGACCGGCCGGGCCGTCACGCTCCCCGGCGGCCGCGGCTGATGGCCGGGCTGCGGTTCGAGGCGGTCGGCAAGCGCTATTCCGACGGCACCCTGGCGCTCGCCAATGTGGACCTCGATGTCCGCGACGGCGAGTTTCTGGTCCTGGTCGGACCGTCGGGATGCGGCAAATCCACGCTTCTGCGCAGCGCCGCGGGCCTCGAGGAGCTCACGGCCGGCCGTGTGGTGATCGGCGACCGCGACGTGACCCATATGGCGCCGGGCGACCGTGACATCGCCATGGTGTTCCAGAACTACGCGCTCTACCCGCATATGGACGTCTACGAGAACATGGCCTTCGGCCTCGGCCAGCGCAACGTGCCCAAGGCTTTGATCCGGCAGAAGATCGAGAAGGCCGCCCGCACGCTCGACCTCGTATCCTGCCTCAGGCGCAAACCCGGCCAGCTGTCGGGCGGCCAGCGTCAGCGGGTCGCCATGGGCCGCGCCATCGTGCGCGACCCGCAATGTTTCCTGATGGACGAGCCTCTGTCGAACCTCGATGCCAAGCTGCGCGTGCAGATGCGGGCGGAGCTGAAACTCCTGAACGCCGACCTCGGCGTGACGACGCTCTACGTGACCCATGACCAGATCGAGGCCATGACCATGGGCGACCGCGTCGCCGTGCTGCGGCCAGTGAGCGAGGACGGGGAGAGCAATCTCCAGCAATGCGCCGCGCCGCGCGAGCTCTACGAGAACCCGGTCAACCTCTTCGTCGCCGCCTTCATCGGCTCGCCGGCCATGAACCTTCTCGAGATGCGGCTCATGCGCGCCGACGAGGGCCTGCGCTTCGAGCACCACGGCGCGGGCGTTCGACTGCCCGTGCCGCCGTCCATGCTGGGCGCGCGTCCCGCCCTGCAAGCCCGCGTCGGCCAGGATCTCGTCATCGGGATCCGCCCCGAAGCGTTCCGGCTGGCGCAAGTCGACGCGCCCGGCGACCTCGGCGGCAAGGTCGCGCTGACCGAAATGACGGGCGCCGACGCCTATCTGTTCTTCGAACTCGCGGTCCCGCCTGTCCAACTCGGGCGGGTGGACGGCGAAGACGCGCCGCCGAGCCACGGCGCGCTCACCCGTATAACGGTCCGGGTCGAGCCCGCCCGCCTGCCCGAACGCGGCACAAACGTCCGCCTCGACGTCGACATGGACCGGATCCACGTCTTCGATCCGAAGACCGGCCAGGCAATCGTGTGAGGTCCATGGGCGCCCGCGTTGCCCAACCGCCCTTCACCCGAACAGGTGGATGTCCCGCTTGTGCGCCACGAGATCGGACTGGTTCACGCCGACGAGCGTCAGATGATCGCCTGAGAAGGGATCGGCGATGACGGTGTTGGCGCCATGCTGAGAGGTGTCTTGGAGCACGGCCGCGATGGTGCCGAAGTCGGATCGTGACAGCCCCAGATGGTCATGGCCCGGTCCGCCGGGGATGAAATCCGTGATCGTGTCGTGTCCGAAGCCAGGCGTGAACACGAAGCGCTCGTTTGCGCCCCCGCCCGTCAACGTGTCATTGCCGATGCTGTGCAGGGTCAGGCCGTCGCCACCACCCCCTTCGACCGTATGCGAACCGTTGTTGTTGGTTTGCGAATACGTGAGAAGATTCCCCGATGGCGAATAGGTGTCCGTGAAGGACGAATAATGCTTGTTGTCGAAGAACGTCCCACCCGAATAGACGTACTGAACATCGTTGTTAGCAAGCACGGAGTAATCACTGTTGTAAAGTACCGAACCGTCGGAATGAAGGAAGGTATAGCCGGTCAAGGTGCCATCCGGCGCGTGGTTCTCCTGAGCGGTCGTGACCGACTGCGTAGCCCCGATAACGGCAGAATTGCCGCCCATGCTTCCCGTGAGGTTCAACGCGCTCGACGTGAACACGGCCTGCGATCCGTCGTATGAAAAAGCCTGTTCACTTGGGAAGCCCGGGTGGCTCAGCGATGTTCCCGGGGAACCGCTCGCATCCTGCGAGAGCCGCGTGATCGCGCCGTTTCCGAGGTCCTTGACATAGACTTGGTCCGGGCCGGCCGCTCCACCCGGAACCAGGTTGGTCGCGTTGCTGCGGAACATCGCGTAGCGGCCGTCCGGCGAGATGACGGGCGAACTGGTATTGCCATTGGCGGGTGTGCCGTCTGCGGTGCTCGACACCAAGCTGAGGTCGCCTGTGACGAGGTTCTTGACGTAGATCTGTCCCCCCTGCCCGGACACGCCGGGGAGAAGGTTGCCGGCGGAGCTGGAAAAGGCGATTTTAGTCCCGTCGGCCGAGAGCGACCCGTTATCACTTGATCCGTCGGCCGAGACGCCGTCGGCGGTTTGCGAGACGAGGGTCACGGCGCCGGTCCGCATGTTCTTGACGTAGATTTCCTCGTCGCCGTTGATCGGGTTGGGCACCAGATTGCTGGAAGAACTGGTAAAGGCGATCAGGCGGCCGCCGGGCGACATGGAATCGAGAGTGCTGGCCCCGTTCTCGGTTTCGCCTCCCGCATTCGTCGAAACGACGCGCAATTTGCCGGTTCGCATGTCTTTGAGTTCGACGTGGTTCGTGTCCGTAGGGGGCCCGAGGCTCAGGGTGTCGAACGCCACGAACCTGCCGTGAGCGGATACGGCAGGGGGAGTAGCATTTTCGTCGACATTGAGGGCTGTGCCGGTTGCTGTCCGCGATACGGGGGTAAGGTCGCCCGTGGACAGGTTCTTTTCGTACACCTGATACGTGCGTGAGAGCGGGACGTAGGCCGAGAACACGACGCTCCCGCCATCCGCCGAAATGCTGGAGCCGAAGGCATTCCCTGTCCGAGTGCCGTCGCTGGCTGTCGACACGAGCGTCGTGTCCCCGGTGATCAGGTTCTTCACGTAAATGGCATGGGGGCCGAGATAATTTGCCGCCCTACGTGCCGAGGCATCGAAAGCCACAAGCGTTCCGTCCGCCGAGATGGATGGGTCGTTGGCGTTTGGAAGAAGGTTCCCGGACGCGTCGGTCGACAGTACGCTCGTATTCGCCATCATTGGATTCCCTTGTCGGCTGAG
This sequence comes from Lichenihabitans sp., assembly GCA_965277115.1. Classification (GTDB taxonomy): domain Bacteria; phylum Pseudomonadota; class Alphaproteobacteria; order Rhizobiales; family Beijerinckiaceae; genus Lichenihabitans. Next base: position 332,576 of record CBDIBY010000012.1, read on the forward strand.
ATGGCGCGCCCGGTCCAGCAGGACCATCTGTTATTACGGGCCGACGGCCGGTTAGCGGTGCGGACGGTGAACCGGCGACAGCCTGGCTCGTCCCGCTCCTCGTCCCGCGCAGGCTTCCGTCAACCCTCTGCGCCAGCTCTAGAATTCCACCAGCTCGGCCTTAACTTCAGTCGAAGCAGAACGCACTTATGCAGTCATGCGTGTGAATGCACTAATGCGTGAACAAAGTAAGCCGCATCGATTCTTTATCAATGTGCTCCCTCTTATCCCGGCGTCGCAACTAGATCGCTCATCCGCAGCGCGGAGGTCGACGACTAGGCATGACGCCGAACGCTTCGTCGGCAAGATTTTGTTGTAGCGGCTCGTCAGGGCTAGTCAAGGCGCGCCGTTGTTCGGTGCAGTTCTCGCTATGAACTTTCGAGATCGACGCCTAACCTTGCTGCTGGTTCGGCGTCCGGACGCTGCCCTGGCGTCATGACCCGATGCTCACCACAGATGCGCGATAGCCCGGTGTCCAAGTCCCGCAGGGCGAAAGCCTCACTGGGCCGCCCGGGCACCGGCCGCGGTTCTTCCCACATCCACGTAGGGCGCCCAGAAGGCGACGGAGTCGCGCATCGCCGCCACCACGGCGCGGTCCGTCGGCTCGCGCTCCCGAAAGGCGAGTTCGAGGCAGAGCTCGTTGTCGCGTCCGCCACCCGCCTCGACGGCCGCGATGAACGGCCCAGGCTGGATGCGGCCGTTGTGGTTATAGGCGGCCGTGAAGGGCCAATGGCCACTCTTGTTCATCGAGCTCTGCTTGATGTGGATGATCGGCGACCGGGTGGCGAAGTTTCGCGCCCAGGCGAAGGGGTCGATGTCGGCAGGGTCGCTCGACGTCACGTCGCCATGGTCGATATCGATCATGGGCTTCAGCGGGAGCGGCAGGCCGGCGGCATCGATCTCATCCTGCAGCGCCAGCGTCGCGGCCTGGGTATGGCCGACCTCGCGCCCCACCGACATCGGCTCCCAGAACAGATAGGCGAGGCCTCGCCTCTGCGCGTGCTCGGCGACCTCGCGCCAGCAGGCAAGCGCCTGGCCCATCAAAGTCCTGCGGCGATCCTCGTCGTCGAAGTCCTTGTAGGTCAGGATGGCATATTGGGTGCCGATGGCGGGGCAGCCGAGGTCGGCCGCGATATCGGCCAGGCGCTTGAACCAGCCGACGTAATAGTGCCGCACCTCGGCGTCGGGATGGCCGAAATGGTTGAGGCGGCCGTAGGGACCCGTCATCAGCGAGGTGACCGCGAGCCGCTCCGCCGCGCAGGCTTTCGCCATGCGGTCAGTCAAGCGTCGGACCAACGGCACCGGCCACGCCGGATTGATGAATTCATGGGTGAGCTGCACGTAGCCGATGCCGACGTCGGCGGCGAGCGTATGCACCAGATCCTCGGGCTCCGCGAAACGGTTGACGAAGGGATTGGTGCTGAGCGACAGGCGAAAACTCACGGCATTCCCTCCGGCCATTCGCTTCAAGCGACCGCACTGGCGTCAGTCTAGCGGCCGGGTCGATCCGGGCGCAATAAATTGCAGTCCTATAACTTTTATTGACACAAGACCACGGCAGCGCTCAGGGCTTGCGGCCGAGCACCTTGCGGGCGGTCGATTCGGTGGTGATCAGGCCACTGAGGATGCCGGCCTTGAGCACGCCGAGGATGGCGTCCGTCTTGTGCTCCCCGCCGGCGACGCCGATCGCCTCGCGACCCTGCAGCCGCTCGGGCGCAAACGCGATCACCCGATCATGCAGCGAGGCGTCGACCTTGCGGCCTTCGACGTCATAGTAGTAGCCGAGGATCTCGCCGACGGCGCCGGCCCGGCGGACCTCCGCCAGATCCTCGGGGCCGATCGCCTCCATGCGCAGGTCGGTCAGTTCCTTGTCCATGACGGCGCCGATGCCCATCAGGCACAGGCTCGCCTCCTCGGCGATCTCGAAGGCGCGGCGCACGCCCGCCTGGCGCAGCAGCACCTCGCGGTCGGCCGCGTCATTGGCATAGAGCGGCACCGAGAGCAGGTGGGCCATGCTGCCGGTGCGGTCGCTCAAGCCATAGACGACCTCGAACGGATAGGCGCTGAGCCGCGACGGCAGGCTGCCGAGCAGCGTGACGAACTGGATGTGCGAGGCCTTGCGGGCCGGCATCTGCTGGCCCATGGCGGCCAGCGTGCGGCCGTGGCCGACGCCGATGACGCGGTGGCGCTTGCTCTCGATCATGCCGTGCAGGAAGCCGGCCGCGGCGATGCCGAGCGCGCGCAGCGGTAGCCGCTTGTCGCCGAGGTCCGGCACGACGCGGACGAAGGCGAGCCCGAAGCGCTGTATGAGGCGCTGCTCCAGCGCCATGCAATCGGCGATCGGTCCGTCGACCATGACGCGCACGATGCCGCGCTCTGTCGCGTACGCGATGAGCCGGTTGACCTTGAACAGCGACAGGTCGAGCTCCTTGGCGACCTCCGCCTGCAGCAGCCCGCCGACGTGATAGAGCCACGCCGCCCGCGCCGCGAGTTCGACCTCTCCTTCGCCCTCGACGCGTCCCTCCGCCGTCTCCCGCCGTCTCATCCGCCTCCGCTCCCCATCATGCCGGCGAGGTTACAAACCCGGTGAGGCACATGCCAGCATCACGCGTCGCAAGCCCAGGCTTTTTTGAGCGGACGAGTGGTCCGATGCGGCGACGGGCTGCGCCCACGTCCGTTTCTGCCCGTGCCAAGGCCGATAAGGCCTTGCGCCTGCGCTGCCGATGCATGACATCAGGATGACCGATGGAATTCGAGAGTCACCGCCGGCATGGAGTCTGAAGATTGGGAAGTCCCGCCGGGGCTGCAGCCGCGGCCGGCGGATTATGCGTTCGACCTCGAGGACGCGCTGGCCTCCGTCGTGGCGCTGAGCGCGCGTGTCCCGGACGACGCCTTCACGGCCGAGACCCTCGGCGTCGAGCGCGGCGGCAATGCCGTGCTGATCCATGACGACGGCATTCTTTTGACCATCGGCTATCTGATCACCGAGGCGCAGGAGATCCACCTCAGGACCAATCTGGGCCAGGTGGTCCAGGGCCATGTGCTCGGCTACGACCAGACCTCGGGCTTCGGCCTGATCCAGGCCTTCGAGCCGCTCGACATTCCGGCGGCGAGCCTCGGCGATTCGCGCCACGCGGGCGCCGGCGAAACGGTGGTGATCGGCGGGGCGGGCGGGCGGCGGCGATCCCTCGCCGGCCGGATCGTGGCGCGACAGGAATTCGCCGGCTACTGGGAATATCTGATCGAGGAAGCCATCTTCACGGCGCCGAGCCACCCCAACTGGGGCGGGACGGCATTGATCGGGCCACAGGGCGATCTTTTGGGAATCGGTTCGCTGCACCTCCAGCAGCAGACCTCGGGCGGCCGCATCGTGCCGCTGAACATGGTTGTGCCGACCGAACTGCTGCTGCCGGTCTACGACGACCTCGTGAAAGGCAATGGAATGCGCCAGGCCCGTCCCTGGCTCGGCGTCTATGCCCAGGAACTCCATAAGCACGTCGTCGTCGTCGGCATCGCCGGCAAGGGTCCGGCCGACCGGGCCGGCCTCAAGGCTGGCGACGTGATCCGCGCCGCCGGCGACATGGACATCACCAATCTCGCCGATTTCTACCGCAGCATGTGGGCGCTGGGACCGGCCGGCGTCGACATTCCGTTGACGCTCGAACGGGAGGGCGACGTCTTCGAGGTCCGCGTGACCTCGGCCGACCGCCGCAGCTTCCTCAAGGGGCCGCGCCTGCATTGAGCGTCGCCATCGCGCGCCCGCGGGTCGCGACGGCGTCCTGGGCTATACCGGGCCGGATGGCGGCGGCGTTCGGTGAGGGCGGCAGCGTGCTCCAGCGCTATGCCTCGCGGTTCGGTGCGGTCGAGATCAATTCGTCCTTCTATCGGGACCATCGGCCGCAGACCTATGAACGCTGGGCGGCGGCAGTTCACGATGATTTCCGCTTCGCGGTGAAGATGTCGCGACATATCACCCACGTCCTCCGTCTCGCCCAAGCGGAAAATGCCGTGACGGCTTTCGTCGCCGAAATCCGGCATCTCGGACACAAGCTCGGCCCGATCCTGGTGCAATTGCCGCCCAGCCTGCGGTTCGATATCGACGTGGCGGACGGATTCACCGGGATGCTGCGCGACCGCTTCGACGGAACCGTGGCCTTGGAGCCGCGCCACGCCTCCTGGTTCACGCCTGCGGCGGAACGATTGATGATCGAACGGCGCATCGCCCGGGTCGCAGCCGACCCGCCGCCTATGCCGGAGGCGGCGGAGCCCGCCGGGTCGGATGAGCTCGCCTACTTCCGTCTGCACGGGTCGCCGCGGATCTACTACTCGGACTATGACGCGGCCTTTCTCGACGCGCTCGCGACGAGGGTCGGGCGCAGTCCGGCCCGGACGATCTGGTGCGTCTTCGACAATACCGCCCTTGGCGCCGCGACCGCGAACGCGCTGACCTTCGCCGCGAAAGTCGGCGCCGCCGCAGCTTCCGCCCCGGGTTAAGCCTCATCTCAGTCGCTTCGGCTATGGTGTCGGCGATGGGAGTCGCGCGCCTACAAGGCCCCATCTCGTGGTCCCTGTTCCCCCTTTCCCTGGAACAGGGGCCTCGATCCGCGGCGCCGTTTCAGCCGGCCCGATAGGTCCAGATCACGTCGGCATCGTCGATGGCGTCGGGCGCACCCGCCTCGCGCAATCCTTCGACCGCCAGCCGCCGCAGCCGCCCACGCTCTTCCGTCTGCCGGTGCCGCGCGGGGATCGAGGTCGGCGGCTTCACCAGATAATGCAGGCTCGGTCCCACCGCCGCCAGCGCCAGCGTCTCGTCGGCGAAGGTAGCGTCGATCCATCCGCCCTTGAGCTTGAGCCGGGTCGTCAGAGTCATGGTGCCTGCCAACGGCTGACGCCGCCCGACGGCATTTCGGCGAGCCGCCCCCGCGCCGCCAGATAATTGACGTGGGCGAGGGCCTCGCTGAAGGCGAACCAGAGCTGGTGGGGGTCGAGGTCCATGGGAAAAAGCGCCGGCACGAGCTCCGCGGCCGTGAGCGGCCTCGTCCGACAGGCGGCCATGATGGCTCCGCAACGCTCCTCATGGTGGACCGCGAGCTGGTGCGTGCGGGCATGGAGCCCGCGGAACGGCAGCCGGTGGCCGGGGAGCACCAGCGCCTCGTCGGACACAATCTCTCGCAATATCGGAAACGACGCGAGATAAAGTCCGAGCGGATCGTCGTGCGGCTTCTCTTCGGCGACCGAGACATTGGGCGAGATCTGCGCCAGCACATGGTCAGCCGCGAAGAGGAGGTTGTCCGCGGGCGCGTGGAGCAGCATCTGCGCCGGCGAATGGCCGGCATGGCAGAGCACGTCGAAGCGTCGGGCGCCGATGACCAGCCGATCCCCGGCCCGCAGCGGCTGATAGCGGCGCGGCAGCGCCGGAACCACCCGTCGGTAGCGCGTGAGGCGCTGGCGCATGAAACCGATCGCCTCGTCCGCGAGACCGTGCCCCCGATAGAACACCTCCTCGGTGGCGAGATCGGCCTCGCCGGCGGTGAGATGGGCCCGCGCCGTCAGATATTCGGTCTCGCCCATCAGCACGGTCGCGCCGGTGCGCTCGGCCAGAAAGGCGGCCGCACCGACATGGTCCGGGTGGTAGTGGGTGACGAAGATCCGCGTGACCGGCTTGTCGCCGAGCGCTTCGACGAGCACCGTTTCCCAGGCGGCGCGCGTACGCGGATCATCGACGCCGGCATCGATGACTGCCCAGCCGTCACCGTCTTCCAAAAGATAGATGTTGACGTGATTGAGCCGGAACGGCAGCGGCAGGCGCAGCCACAGGAGTCCCGGCGCGAGAACGATCGTCCGGCCGCCTTGTGGAGGCGTAGGAAACGGGAACTGAAGGTCGGTCACAGAAACGGCGGCGAGCCTCGTGCAGACGGGCGGTGATGGCTTAGCGGCTTTCCGCTCCGAGGCCAATGCGTGCGACCACTGAAACAGGGCATCGGCCGCCACGCGGCTTGCCCGAGGCTTGTGTCGGACACCAGCCAGCGCCTCCTCCACGTGAAATAATATTCCCCCCCTGGTCCGAGTATGACATTCTGATGTCATGGATTCATTCGCAAAAGCCCGCGTCCTCGCGATTGCCAATCGGAAGGGTGGTACGGGAAAATCGACTGCGGTCGTCAATCTCGGGGCGGAATTTGCAGCCCGCGGCTATCAGGTGCTGATCGTCGACCTCGACCCTCAGGGGCACGCGGGTTTCGGCCTCGGCATCTGGTCCGGTCCCGGCGCGGTGACCAGCCACACGGCACTGCGGGAGCGCCAGCCGATCCTCGCCCGCGGCGTGAGGCCATCGCCCGAGCCTCGCCTCGATATCTTGCCCGCCGACCGTGATTTCGACGGCGCCGTGAGGGTGCAGGACCCGCGATGCCTCGCCAAGGCGCTCGATCCGCTGCGCGACGCCTATGACATCGTACTGATCGACACGCCGCCGGCCTCGGCCAACGTGCTGACCTGCGCGCTCATGGCGGCGGAGGGGGTGGTGGTGCCGACGGCGCTCGAACATCTCTCGCTCGACGGCGTCCGGCAATTCGCCCGCAGCTACGACGACCTCATGCTGACGCTCAATGCCGCGCTTCTGGGCCTCGTCATCCTGCCTATGCGGGTCGATCTGCGCTCCAAGGTGCAGAAACACGTGCTCGACGACCTCACCCGGACCTTCGGCCTCGCCCAGGTGGCAGGCGGAGTGCGCAGCGACATGGCTGTGTCGGAAGCCTTCGGCCGCCATCAGCCGCTGCGCCGCTATAAGCGCCGGGCGCGGGCGGTCGCGGATTTCGCCCATGTGGCCGACGACGTGATCCGGCGGTTCGCGTGCCGCGAACTCGATTTTACCGCCGACCATGCCCTCGGAGGCGCCGGCTGACGATCGAGCCGGGCGCGGGACACTCTTCAGGCAATGTCGATGAAGACCCGACCGCCCTCGACCTTGACCGGATAGGTCTTGAGGTTGATGCACACCGGTGCGCCCTTGGCCTGCCCGGTCGTGTAGTCGAAGCGCCCGTTGTGCTTGGGACATTCGATGATGTTGTCCATCACCAGGCCGTCGGCAAGATGGACCTGCTCATGGGTGCACAGGCCGTCGGTGGCGAAATAATCGTCGTCCGGACTGCGGTAGATCGCGAAGGTCCTGGCTGAGTGATCGAAGCGGATCACGTCTTCCTCGTCGATGTCGTCGGCTGCGCAGGCGTCCACCCAACTCATGGCTTTCCTCCTCTTCAACGATAGTCACGCCGCAAGCACCGGCGCCAGCGACCGGGCTCCGGCGGAGCAGGTTTGCCCAGAGCCTGCAAAAGGACGGCACGCGTCAGCCATGCGTCGAAGCGGTGCTCGCGAACCTCCTCACCATGAGGATCGTCAATTTTCAAGCAGCCTTTGAATGTGATCGTGAATTCGGGCAGACCGAGCCCCATAGGCAGTTGACCAAACTTATATTTTAGAATACCAGTTCCATCGAGATCTAAAAATGGTTGATTTGCTTCGTCTTGGGTGCGACGCGGTCAAGGGAGGTTGCAGCCCGGCCCACCCGTCCAGACTTGGGTCCGGACTTGGGTCCAGAGTCGGGTCCGGACTTGGCTTGCCGACAAGCTATGCCAGACGGCACGCGCCGCGGGCCATATTCGGATCGACCGGGTTGCTGGAATGAATGTTCCCCTGCGCTTCGCGCTCAGCCATATGGTCGCTCCGTGCCTCGAAATCGCCGGGCTTTGCGCCCTGCCGGACCGTCTCGGCGTTCGGCAGATCGAGATCCACAACGATCTCGACGATGTCGCTATCGGTGACGGCACGCCGGCCGAGGAAGTCCGCCGGCAGGCCGAAGCGGCAGGATTCGCGATCCGCTCGATCGACGCGTTGCAATGTTTCGACCATTGGGCGGAGGCGCGGGCAGTCGAGGCTGGCCGGCTGATCGACACCGCGAAGGCCTGCGGCGCCGATGCGCCGGTGCTTCGCCCGCTCAACGACGCGGCCTTCGCGCCACCCAAAGTCGAGCGGCTGCGCCGGAGCATGGGTGCGATGCGGCGGGGCCTTGCCCGCGCGGCCCGACCCGGCAACTATGGATGATGGACTTCCCGTCAATCGGGAAAGCCGAGGGGAAATGCCCACCGGCTCTTAAGGAGGAAACCAAGATGAAGCGTTTGATTCTCGCGCTGACGACGTCCGTCGCTCTCGCCACTCTCGCGCTGCCGGGCACGGCCTCCGCCACGACCATCGGCGTCACGATGGACAAGTTCGACGACAACTTCCTGACCAGCGTGCGCAACGCCATCGACGCCGAGGCCAAGGCCAAGGGCGTGACGGTGCAGGACGAGGACGCCAACGACGACACCGGCAAGCAGATCAGCCAGATCCAGAACTTCATCGCCCAGAAGGTCGACGCGATCATCGTCAACCCGGTCGACACCTCCGCCACGCCGAAGATGACGCAGCTCGCCGCGGCGGCCAAGATCCCGCTCGTCTACGTCAACCGCAAGCCCGAGGACAAGGAGCTGCCGCCGGGCGTCGCCTTCGTCGGCTCGAACGAGAAGGTGTCCGGCACGCTGGAAGGCGAGGCGCTCGCCCAATGCCTGCATGACAAGGGCAATATCGTCATCATGGAGGGCCAGCTCTCCAACAATGCCGCCCTCGACCGCACCGCCGACATCGAGGAGGTGATGAAGAAGCATCCGGACGTCAAGATCATCGAGAAGCAGACGGCCGAGTGGGATCGCAACAAGGCGATCGACCTGATGAACAACTGGATCACCTCGGGCGACAAGATCAATGGCGTCGCCTCCAACAACGACGAGATGGCGATCGGCGCGATCCTGGCGCTGAAACAGGCCGGTATCGACCCAAAGACGATGTGTGTCGGGGGCGTCGACGCGACGGCCGACGGCCTCGCAGAGATCGCCAACGGCAACCTCTACGTCACCGTCTTCCAGAATTCCAAGGGCCAGGGCAAGGGCGCCATCGACACCGCGCTCGCCCTGATCAAGGGCGACAAGGTGCCCTCCACCGTCGACGTGCCCTTCGAGAAGGTCACCAAGGACAATTACAAGCAATATTCGCAGTAAGCCGCCCGCGCCGCCCCGGCCCGCGCCGGGGTGGCCTCATCGTCGCGATGCCGGGAGCTTCGCCATGCTCAGTCCGCAGGCCTTCAAGACGATCGGCGAGGCCGGCGTCGCGCCCAAGGCCGACTACCTGCTCGAGGTCGACAACGTCCGCAAGGAGTTCCCCGGCGTCGTGGCGCTCGACAACGTCAATCTGCGGGTCAGGCCGGGCACCGTGCATGCGCTGATGGGCGAGAACGGCGCCGGCAAGTCGACGCTGATGAAGATCATCGCCGGCGTCTACCAGCCCGATACCGGCGAGATCCGCCTGAAAGGCAACCGGATCGAGATCAAGACGCCGCTCGACGCGCTCGAAGCCGGCATCGCCATGATCCATCAGGAACTGAACCTGATGCCCTTCATGACGGTGGCCGAGAACATCTGGATCCGCCGCGAGCCGCTCAATGCCTTCCGCCTCGTCAACCATCGCGAGCTCAACCGCCGCACCGCCGACCTGTTCAAGCGGCTCAATATCGACGTCGACCCGGCCTCGGAGGTCCGCGATCATTCCGTCGCGACCCGCCAAATGATCGAGATCGCCAAGGCGGTGTCCTACGAATCCGACATCCTGATCATGGACGAGCCGACCTCCGCCCTGACCGACCGCGAGGTCGACCACCTGTTCCGCATCATCGCGGGCCTCAAGGCGCAAGGCAAAGGCATCGTCTACATCACCCACAAGATGAACGAGCTCTTCACCATCGCGGACGACGTATCGATCTTCCGCGACGGTCGCTACATCGCCACCCACCCCGCCAAGGACCTCACCCGCGACCAGGTCATCCAGATGATGGTCGGCCGCGAGATCACCCAGATGTTCCCCAAGGAGACGGTGCCGATCGGCGAGGTCGTCCTGTCGGTCAAGAATCTCGGCCTCGACGGGGTGTTCCAGGACGTGTCGTTCGACCTCAGGAAGGGCGAGATTCTCGGGCTCGCGGGCCTCGTCGGCTCCGGCCGCACCAACGTGGCCGAAACCATCTTCGGAGTGACGCCGGCGACCGCGGGCGAGATCTTTCTCAACGGCAAAAAAGTGACCATCGCCTCGCCGCGCGACGGCATGAAAGCCGGCATGGCGCTTCTGACCGAGGACCGCAAGGACACCGGCTGCTTCCTCATGCTCTCCGTGCTCGAGAACATGCAGATGGCGGTGCTGACCGATAAATTCGTCCAGGGCGGGTTCGTGCGGCAGGGCGCGGTCAACGCCGAATGCGCGAAGATGAAGGACGCCATGCGGGTCAAGACGCCGAACCTCGACGAATGCATCGAGAACCTCTCAGGCGGCAACCAGCAGAAGGTTCTGATCGGCCGCTGGCTCCTGACCAACCCGAGGATCCTGATCCTCGACGAGCCGACGCGCGGCATCGACGTCGGCGCCAAGGCCGAAATCCACCGCCTCATCACGCGCCTCGCCGGCCAGGGGGTCGCGGTGCTGATGATCTCCTCGGAGATGCCGGAGATCCTCGGCATGAGCGACCGCATCGCGGTCATGCACGAAGGCCGGATGACCGGCATCCTCGATCGCGCCGAGGCCGACCAGGTGAGGATCATGCAGCTGGCGGCGGCCTGACGCGAAACAAGCGATTTCAGCCGAAGAACAAGGCCGGCAGCCCAGGTCCGAGGATTACGAGGAACGCCATGGTCGAGCCCCTCTCCAACACGATCGCCGTCTCCGAGCGCAAGCAGGGGCGCCGCCGCCTGCCCAACGAGGCCGGCATCCTGCTGGTGCTGATCGGCATCGCGCTGCTGTTCGAAGCGCTCGGCTGGGACATCCGCCACCAGAGCTTTCTGTTCAACCCGGAACGCCTGCTGATCATGGTGCTGCAGGTCTCGACCGTCGGCGTGATCGCCATCGGCGTCACGCAGGTGATCATCACCGGCGGCATCGACCTCTCCTCGGGCTCGGTGCTGGCCGTCTCGGCGATGGTGGCGGCGAGCCTGGCGCAGGAGCCCGGCTATGCTCGTGCCGTCTTCCCCGCGCTGACCGGCCTGCCCTTCGTGGTCCCGGTCGTCTGCGGTCTCGTGATCGGTGCCATCGCGGGCTCTATCAACGGCGCGCTGATCGCGGTCACCGCCATCCCGCCCTTCATCGCCACGCTCGGCATGATGGTCACGGCCCGCTCCGTCGCCCAGCTCTACACGCGCGGCCAGCCGATCTCGATGCTGGCCGAGAACTACACCTGGATCGGCTCGGGTGCCGTGCCGGTGATCATCTTCCTCGCCACCGCCGTAGTCTTCCACATCGCCCTGCGTTACACCCGCTACGGCAAGTTCACCTATGCGATCGGCGCCAATCCGCAGGCCGCCCGGGTCAGCGGCATCAACGTCAGCCGGCATCTCATCCTGGTCTATACGCTCGCCGGCCTGCTGTCGGGGCTTGCCGGGCTCCTGACCGCGGCGCGGGCGCAGAGCGGCCAGTCGAGCATGGGCCTCGGCTACGAACTCGATGCCATTGCGGCGGCGGTCATCGGCGGCGTCAGCCTGGCGGGCGGCGCCGGCCGCATCTCCGGCACCGTCATCGGCACGGTGATCCTCGGCGTGATGACCTCGGGTTTCACCTTCATCGGCATCGACGCCTATGTGCAGGGCATCGTCAAGGGGATCATCATCGTCGCCGCGGTCGTCGCCGACCAGTACCGCCAGCGGCGGCGGAAGAAGGTGTGAGCGAGCAAAGTCTGCCCATGGTCGCTGCGGCGTTTCAGATAAGTCCCGTCCGGACGGCCGACGATCTCGCCGCGACGACAGCGCTCTTCAGGGCCTATGCGGCCTCGCTCGATGTCGACTTGGCCTATCAGGATTTCGAGCGGGAGATGGCCGACATGCCGGGCAAATACGCTCCTCCTGCGGGCGAACTGCTGCTGGCCCGGAGCGCCGACGGCGGAGCCGTGGGCTGCGTCGGGCTTCGGTCGCTGGATCACCCCGGCTGTTGCGAGATGAAGCGCCTGTATGTTTCTCCAGAAGGACGGGGCAGCGGCGTGGGACGGAGCCTGGTCGACGCGCTGACGATGGTTGCCGAGGGCATCGGCTATAGCGAAATCAGGCTCGACACCCTGCCGTCCATGACGGGCGCGCAATCGCTGTACCTCCGGTTGGGGTTCGAGGTCATCGCGCCCTACTACGACACGCCGGTTGCCGGCACGCTGTTCATGCGTCGTCGCCTGCACCCGTGTTCGACGCGTATGTCTTGATTTTCGCTACGCCTGCGGCGCCGGCCCGCGATCTCCATTCGGGTCGTCGCGAGATGGCGGCGGAGTTCGGCTTGGCTCGAGGGCATCCGCCCCTCATCGCCGCGCTTGCCTTCGGGGGTCGGCAGCATAAACTCCTGCCCGCAGGCACTCCTGACCTCCCATGATCACCCTTGATCCCGACCGCGACATCCTCGGCCTCATCGATGTGCAGCCGACCTTCATGCCGGGCGGGGAGCTGCCGGTTGCGGAAGGCGATGCCGTGGTCCCGATCATCAACCGGCTGCTCGCCGGCCCCTTCGCCCACGCCTTCGCGACGCAGGACTGGCATCCGCAGTGCCATTCCTCCTTCGCCAGCGCCCATCCCGGGCGGGTACCCTTCGATATCGCGGAGATGCCCTATGGGCCGCAGACGCTCTGGCCGGATCATGCGGTCATCGGCAGCCCCGGCGCCGCGCTGCATCCGGACCTCGACCAGGACCGCATCGCGCTCGTGCTGCGCAAGGGGTTCCGTGCCGGCATCGACAGCTATTCGGCGTTCCGGGAAAACGACAGGAAAACGGTCACGGGCCTCGACGGCTGGCTCCGCGCGCGCGGCATCCACCGCATCTTCCTCTGCGGTCTCGCGACGGATTTTTGCGTCGCCTGGTCGGCGGATGATGCCATCGATCTCGGCTACGAGGTTGTCGTGATCGAGGATGCCTGCCGCGGCATCGGGCTCCCCGATCCCGACGGCGGCACCAGCCTCGACGCGGCGCGGCGCCGCATGACGGCTCGCGGCATCAGACTGGTCACCAGCGCCGATATCGCATCACGGCAATGAGCAGAGACTCGCCGCTCATCCCCGCGAAGGGGGGATCCAGCGCAGCCCACCAAAACCGTCCGTCCGGATTTCGGCAGCCAGGACCGAGCCCTACGCCCTCCTGGATCCCCGGCTTCGCGGGGATGAGCGAAATGGATTCACGCCTCAAAATCAGTCTGACAGCGATCTACAACGCCATATGGCGCCGCTTCATGCCGGCCTCGAAAGCCGCCCGGCAGACCGTGCTCAGTTGCGATCTGTTGTGCCGCATGCAGGCGATGAGCCTGTCCTCGTCCGGATAGGCACTGCTGCACAACGTCATCGCATCCTCCTGGCAGGCCGCTTTCTCCAGCGGGGTGACGTTATATTTGTCGACCTGCGCCAACACACTGCCGTAGGTCCCAAAGCAGATCAACGCTGCCGTCAACACCGCTCTCTTCATCCCGAAATGATCCCGTATCGTGTTCCGCCGACAAGCCACCTCCACCATCGCCACCAAAAGCAAGAACCGTGCGCAATAGATGTTTCAGTGCAATTCGGCGTTCATCAATACGTCAGGTCCGAGGGGAATGACTGCCAATATACGATGACTCGGAAGGAGTGTCGACACATCGGAAGCGATCTTCAGTTACGGATCGCCGGATGGACGGCAGCGTGGGGATTTTCCTGGCCGCTGACGCAGTCCGGCAACAGCGCAGGACTCTGCAGCGTGTAAACGTTCGCTCGAATGCCGGTTGCACGATGGGGTGATGGGGCTTGCCGGATCCGAGACGTCCGAATGATGGCAGCATCCTCCCCGGTTTTTTGGGCCTGCGCGGCCGTTGTGGTCCTTGTCGGGGCTCTCGCCGCGACGGTGCTCGCCCTCGGCAGGCTCCGGGCTTTGCTCCATCGCGAAGCGCGGTTGCGGTCGCTGATCGATGCCGGGCCGGCCCTGCTGATCGAAACCGATGCCGCCGGATGCATCGTCGGCTCGCCGGGAGGCGAGGCCCTTAGGGACCGGCCGTTCCACCTCACGGCCGGAGCGTGCATCCTCGATTTCGCCCATCCGGAGGATAAAGCCGCCCTGCGAGCCGTTTTCGCCGGACATGCGGCAGCCTGCCGTTGCCGGATGCGCCGCCTGGATGGCCGTTTCGTCGACCTCGACATAGAACATTGCGTCCTTTCGGGACCGCCAGGCCGCGCGCCTGGCCATGCGGTCTGGCTGCGCGAGGCGCCGCCGGATCCGCCACCCTCCGCCGCGCATGAGACAGAGACCTTCCTGCGCAGCATCATCGAGAGCAGCGCGGACTGCATCCAGGTGCTCGATCTCGACGGCAGGCTGCAGTTCACCAGCCGCAACGGCCTCTATCTCATGGGGATCGGATCCGAAGAACAGATCCTCGACCGGCCTTTCGCCGACCTGTGGCCTCCGGCAACCCATGGCGAGGTGCGGGCCGCGCTCGCGGCGGCGGGTTCGGGCGCGGCTGCCCATTTCTCAGCACGCTTCATCACGCAAGAGGGCACGGCGAAACATCTCGACGTGCTGGTGACACCGATCCAGGCGACGGGGGCGGCCCCGGAGCGGCTCGTGGTCATGTCGCGCGACACGACCTATCTGCGCCGCGCCGAAACGGCGATGCGGGACAGCGAGGCACGCTATCGCCTTCTGGCGGAAAACGCCTCCGACATCATCGTCCTCCAGTCGGCGGATCACGCGCGCACCTATGTGTCGCCGGCGGTCGTTGCCGTCCTGGGCTATTCGCTCGATGATTTTGCCGGGCTGCCGGTCGCTGCCCAGGTTCATCCGGACGACCTGGCGGGCATGATGGCGGCGACCGAGGCGCTCGGCGCCGAAGGGCAGACGACCAGCATCCACCGCATGCTCCACGCCCGAGGCTATTGGGTCTGGGTCGAGGCCACCTACCGGCGCATCGCCGGGGCGGATCGCGGCGCCCCGGACATCATCGCGGTGATCCGCGACGTGACCGAGCGACAGAACCAGGCCACCGAGCTGCGCACGGCCAAGACCATGGCCGAGCTGGCTCAGGCCCGGGCCGAGCTCGCCAACCAGGCCAAGACCGAATTCCTCGCCGCCATGAGCCACGAGATCCGGACGCCGCTCAACAGCGTCATCGGCTTCTCCGACCTACTGTCCGCCTCCGGGCATCTCGCCCCCCAGGATCGTCGCCATGTCGATCTGATCCGCTTCGCCAGCGACGCGCTACTGACCCTGCTCAACGACATTCTCGATTTCTCGAAGGTCGAGGCCGGAGCGATCGAGATCGAGCGGCGCCGCTTCGACTTCGCCGGCCTCGTCGAGGCGACCGTGACCCTCCTGCGCGGCGGCGCCGACGCGAAGGGCCTCCCGGTCGCAGTCGAGATCGATCCGGAGATCGCCGCGGCGCTCGTCGGCGACGAAGCGCGCCTGCGCCAGATCCTGCTAAACCTGCTCAACAACGCGGTGAAGTTCACGGAGGCCGGACGGGTGACACTGCGCGCCGAGCTGTTGTGGCAGTCGGACGCGGCCCAGACGCTGCGGGTGTCGGTGATCGACACGGGTCCGGGAATCGCCAGAGAGCGGCAGGGCCGCCTGTTCCGGCGCTTCAGCCAGCTCGACGGGTCCGTCAGCCGCACCTTTGGCGGCACCGGCCTCGGTCTCGCCATTTCACGTCAGCTCATCGAATTGATGGGCGGCACCATCGGCGTCGTCAGCGAGCTCGGCGCAGGCGCGACCTTCTGGTTCGAAGTGACGCTGGAAGCGGGCCCCGAACCGTCGACCCAAGCCGCGGATCTCGAGGTAGCGGCGACGCCGGTCGGCACCGGCCGGCTGTTGCTCGTCGAGGACACCCCGGCCAACCAGGAGGTGGCCAAGGCGGTCCTCGAAGCCCGCGGCTACCGCGTGGACATCGTCGGCGACGGCCACGACGCCGTCGCCGCGGTGCAGGCGGCGCCATACGATCTCGTGCTGATGGACATCCAGATGCCCGGGATGGACGGGATGGCAGCCACCCGCGCCATCCGGGCACTCGCCCATCCGGCCAGCACCCTGCCGATCATCGCCATGTCGGCCAGCGTCTTCCCCGAGCAGATCCGCCAGTTCCGGCAGGCCGGCATGGACGACCACGTCGGCAAGCCGTTCAAGCGCGCCACCCTTTACGCGGTCGTCGATCGCTGGGTCGGCCGCGGCCGGACGGAACCAGATTTCGACGCGACGGCCGATGACGACGGCTGCGAGCGGATCGACATGCGGGCCTATGCCTACCTGACGCGGCTCCTGGGCAAAGCGAGGACAGCGGCCATGCTCGACCAGCTGGCCGCGCAGGTTACCTCGCGTTTCGAGGGCGACGCCGCCGAACCCGAGATCCGAGCGCGCCTCAGGCGCGACGCTCACGCCATGATCGGCGCCGCCGGCATCATCGGCTTCCGGGGCCTCGCGGAGCGGTGCCGCTGCCTCGAATCGGCGGCCGACGACGTGCCGGACTTCGCCCTTCACCTCGAGCGCGTTCGCGACGAATCGCGCTGGTCGGCGGACAAGATCCGAGAGCTCATGGCGGGATTGGGCGGCGACGCGGTTCCTTGATCATGCCGCTCGCTGGCCGATGGCATCCGGCAGCCGATCGTCGGGGGACATGATGCTCCGTGGCTCTTGGATGCGGCGTGGCGCGACCGCGAGGCGGCCGCTCGCCCACCAGATGGCGCCCATCAGCACGAAGACGACATAATTGCCGATGGCATAATGCCATCCGAGATGGACCGATCCCACGACGATGACCGCCGCCACGGCGACGAGCGCATAGGCGACCGGACGGCCGATCTTCCACATGCCGAGGCAGCACAGGAGGATCATGCTGACATGCAGGCTCGGGAAGGCCGAGATTCCCGCACCCACTCCGGATGACGCGACCCGGTACGCCTGCCAGAGCTCGTGCTGCGTCCAGGCCGCCGAAAGCGCGGTGTCGGCATCGAAGCTGAGATAGCGCACGAGGTCGCCGAACGGCTCGTTGTCATGCGTGATCCTGCCGTAGAAGGCCGGGCCGCCGGACATGAATATGCCGGCCAGGACGATGCCGTTGACGACCCAGGTGAGCATGAACCCGATCAGGAACCGCCGGCGATGCTCGGGCTGGAGCCGGCCCATGCAGAAATACAGCGGAACCAGCGTCATGCATGCCATCCAGACCGGCCCGTAAGCAAATTCGATCAGACGAGTGACGGGCGGGAAGCCGAGGAGCGGCTGAATCCATCGCCATGGCTGCTGTCCGAAATGGACGGCGCAGTCGATCCTTGCCAGCCATGGATCGGCCCAGAATCCGTTGAGGCAGGGCAGCACGGTCTTCAGCGTGGTAAAGGCGCCCATGAAGACCGCCATGGCGAGGTAGAGCGCCAGCCCGGCGGCGATGTTCGGCGCGAGAAACTCGAGCAGGATCTCCCAGGCGAGGGCAAGGGGCCTTGCGGGACGCTCTCGCCACGCCCTGACGACAAACCTCGGCGACAGGACGGCGATGATTGCGCCGACGGCCAGGATGGCCCAACTCTTCACATAGTCGACGACGGTGAAGACCAGGTAGTCCCGCCCCACCAACCCGGCGGTCACGCCCGCGCACAGCACGAACAGACCGATGATCACGTAGTAGGCTCGATCCTCGACGATCAGGTGGCGCGTATCCGCAACCCACGCGTCGGTCCGGGCCGATGTCGATCGAACCGCGAGCATGTCGCCTTCCTGTAACGCTGCTCCTCGATCTGCGTACGATTAAGCTTGATCGGCTTGATATTCGGTTAAGCCCAAGGTGTCGCGCAACGCCTAAGACTTTGCTGAGACTTAGGAACCTCGGCAGGCGCTGCAGCAATCGCGGAGAGCACCGGCACGGCCACGCTTCGGCTTGAACGGAGAATTTACCAATTCGGCCGAAACTTGTCTGATGGCAGTTGCCAGCCCGAGCCTCACGGACATGCCGTCTCGTATCCTGATCGCCGACGACGATCCATTCTCGCGCACCATCCTCGAAGCGGTCTTGAGCGGCCGCGGCGATTCCGTGACCGTGGCCGACGATGGCCTGGCGGCCGTCAAGCTGCTGGGCAGCCGCCGTTTCGATCTCGCCATCCTGGACTATCACATGCCGCTCCTCGACGGCGTCGGGGCGGCGCGCAAGGTCCACGAACTGTCCGGCAAGGCCGGGCGGCCGCGCTTCATCGGCATCACGGCCGATCCGGACGGGCTCGAAGAGCGAAACCAGACCCACGGCATCTTCGACGCCATCGTGCAGAAGCCGATCAACATCGAATGCCTGATCGATGTCGTGGAGGCGAGCCTGCGGCATGTGCGTGAGGCGGCGGCGACCGACAAGGTGCTCGACGCCTGGCGGGCGCGAGGGCTCGACCGCTGCCCGCGCGGCCGTTTCGCGACCCGCCCGGGCGCCGCGACCCGGATGCAGCTCGATCGGGTCTTCGACCTCGGCAAGCCGGAGAATTCGGACTGTATCCTCATCACCGACGATGCGGATGCCGCCTCGGTCGGCCGCCTGCGCACGGCCGGCAACCTCTACACCCTGCCCGCCATCGATCTGACCGGGCGCTTCGAACGCACCGCCGACGCCGTGTTCAGGCTCTACGAGGTCGGCACCTGGGACGATGTGGCGGTGAGGGTCCGCGACTTCGCCAGCCGTCGCCGCCAGTTGACCCGCCGGTTCCTTGGCACGACGGACCCGGGCGACCAGCTCCTGGCCTATGTTTTCGTCTCCGGCCACGACTTGCGCCCGGTGATCGACCTCGCCGAGGATCACGGCATCAGCTATCCGGGCCTCTTTCCCACCGCCAAGCTGCTGCCGGCCGCCGAGAGGCTCGTGCAGCAGGGCTTGCTGCGCCGCTTGAAGACGGGCCCGCAGGCTGCCTTTGACGGGCCGGCGAAGGTGCTGATGTCGGCGCCGCAATTCGCATTGTCGGATGCCGCGATCGAGAATCTGACCGGCGTCACGGGCCTCGATCAGCTCGACCGCCGGGCGATGGCCGTCGGCTAAACACTTGCATCGTTCATGCGATTGCCGCCGTTTGACCCCGACACACTGTTCGTCTATAAAGAATGTCGATAAGCAGGATTTACCTCGCACGCGAGGCCTGCGATCTGGTGCGGTCGGTAATACGCCGCGAGCGCGGGACGACGGGCGATGGATATCCTCAGCCATATCAACCCCTGGTATTCGGTCTCGGGGCTTGCGGTCGGAGCCCTGGTGGGATTCACCGGCGTCGGCGGCGGCTCCCTGATGACGCCGCTCCTGGTGCTGGTGTTCGGCATCCACCCTGCCACGGCGGTCGGCACCGATCTGCTCTATGCCGGGCTGACCAAGACCGGCGGCACCATCGTGCACGGGCTGAACCGCACCGTCGATTGGCGCATCACCCGACGTCTGGCGGCCGGCAGCATCCCGGCGGCGGCCGTGACGCTGCTGGTGCTGTCGCGCATCGACCGGGACAGCCACGGCGCGAGCAGCCTCATCACCTCGGTGCTGGGATTCGCGCTGATCCTGACTGCGATCACGCTTTTGTTCCGCGGCTGGATCCTCGGCCGGCTGGCGCGCCATGCCGAGCGGCTGACCGAACGCCGCATCCGGCTCTACACGATCGTCCTCGGGGCGGCGGTCGGCGTGCTGGTGTCGTTGTCCTCGGTCGGGGCGGGCGCCATCGGGGTGACGGTGCTGCTGGTGCTCTACCCGAAAATGCCGACCGCGCGGATCGTCGGCTCGGACATTGCGCATGCGGTGCCGCTGACCCTGCTGGCCGGCGCCGGCCACTGGTATCTCGGCTCGGTCGACTGGGCCATGCTGGTCTCACTGCTGATCGGCTCGCTGCCCGGCATCGCCATCGGCAGCCAGCTCGCCGCCTATGTGCCGGATCGCGTGCTGCGTCCGGTGCTGGCCAGCACGCTCGCGATCGTCGGTGCCAAGCTGTCGTTCTGAGGCTTGGACCGTCCGGCGCGGCGTGTCCGTGTCGCGCAAGATTTCCTCGACCTCCGCCGCCAGGCCGGCACCGAGGCGCTTGCGGTCGAAGCCGCGCACGATCCTGCGCACCTCGCCATAAGCGAGCGTGCAGGTGATGGGCGTCCCAGCCAGTACGCTCCACACGTGCGGCAGCAGGGTCGCATCTCCCACCCAGGCCGCGCTGGCATCGGAATAGGTCAGGATCGCCGCCTGGACGACACAATGGTCGAGGCTCGGCTCCGCGGTCATGCGGTCGCGCAGGCAGGCCAGGTGCGATGTCAGGAACCGACCGCGCCGGGTTCCGTCGTTCGTCGTGCCCTCCGGGAACAAGAGCACGCTGCGCCCGCCGCTTAGCCGCTCGGCCATGAGCCGGTTCACCAAGGGGATGTCGCGTCGCCGCCGGCGGTCGAGGAAGACCGTGCCATGCGTTCTGGCGATGGCGGAGATCATCGGCCAGGAACGGACTTCCGTCTTGGCCAGGAAACACAGCGGTTCCCGGCTGCCGAGCACGAGGATGTCAATCCAGGACAGGTGATTGGCCGCGACAAGACGCCCGACGCCGCCCGCGTCCCCTGTACCCGCGACGACGCGGACCCGCAGCAGATACAGGAGGCCTCGACAGAACGAGGCGCCAGCCGGATCGCGACAGCCCTGTCGGCGACCCGCGGACCCCAGCCGAGCATGACCGAAACGACACAGAAGACGAAGATCCATAGGCCGATCAAGACGGCACGAACGACGGCCACGACCATCTCCCCGCGACGAGATCGGGCAAATCTCCAGAGCATGACGCCGAAAAGTCGGCACGGGTTTTCGGATGACATCATGCTCCAAGTTACCGAATCGATCACGATGATTTTGGATCGACTCGATCCAAAATCATCGTGATCTAGCGCGGACAATCTTCGCAGATGTGACGCAAGCGTCATGCGGCCGTCACGCCGGTTTCGCGGGCACCACCTATCCGGCCGTCATCGAGGACGAATCTGGTGCGACATGGAACAAGGCGTCGTGGAACCAACGGCTGCGCCGTTCGGCCTGTCCCGCCCGTGGCCGAGCATGTCGCCGAAGATTCGCGACCTGAAGGGTTTGTCAGCGGTGCTGGCCCGGGCCGGATCGCTCGAAGCGAGACTCGCCACGACGCGACAGGAAATCAGGCACGCTCAGCGGCTGCGCTACGAGATTTTCTACGAGCAGGGCGACGCCGTCCCAGACAGGTTCGCCGTCTGGCTGCGGCGCGACAAGTGCCCCTTCGACAGGGTCTGCGACCATCTGCTCGTAGTCGATACCGCCCAGGAGGGTCTTAGAGGGGCGGAGAGCGGTGTGGTCGGCACCTATCGCCTGCTGCGCGGCGACCGGGCGGCGCAGCGCACGGGCTTCTATAGCGCGACGGCCTTCGAGATCGCACCTCTCCTGCGCCGGCACCGCGACAAGCGCTTCCTCGAACTCGGCCGCTCCTGCGTTCATCCGGCCTACCGGTCCCGGCGGGTGATCGACCTGCTCTGGCAGGGGATCGGGATCTACGCGGTCCATCATGGAACGGACGTGCTGATCGGCTGTTCGAGCCTCCCAGGCACAGCCGTCGAGCGCCTGGCGCTCCCTCTCAGCTTCGCCTTCCATCACGCCGCGGCGGCCGATGCCTGGCAGGTCGAGCCGGTCGCGCACCGAAGGGTCCGCATGGACTGGGTCGAGAGGACCGACGGCGATCCCAAGCAGGGCCTGGCGATGCTGCCGCCGCTCATGAAGGCCTATGTCCGGGCCGGAGGCACCTTCGCGTCGCAGGCCGCGCTGGACGCACAGTTCGGGACGACGGACCTCTTCACGATCCTGCCGCTGGCGGCCGCCAACCCGCGCTACGTCGCCCATTTCGGCGCGGTCGCCGGCCAGGCCGCCTGACGGCCACGATTAGAATCCAACGCGTCCTAATGGCCGATGATGACGGGGAAAGCATCGGCAAGGTGGCGCGGCCAGCACCGCGGCGCGATCAGCACGGCATCGCCACGATAGGTCAGGCCGGCGGCCCAGGCGTTGCGGCTGAGCCAAACTCCCGCGGCCCGCGCGATGCGTCCGCGTTTGGTTCCAGTCACGGCCAGCAACGCCTCCTCGAGGCTCGCCCGGCGCTTCACCTCGACGAAGGCCAGGGTGGCGCCGCGCCGCGCCACGATGTCGATCTCGCCGCCCGCGACCTTGAAGCCGCGATCGAGGATGCGGTAGCCGCGCAGCATGAGCCAGAGCGCCGCGATCCGCTCGGCGCGCCGGCCCCGCCGGTTGGCCCGGAGCCGCCCGCCTCTGCCCGGCCGCCGCATCACTCGCGCCCGCGCTTCGCCGCTGCGAGCGCCAGGGCCCGGGCATAAACCTCGCGGCGCGGTAGGCCGGTCCCGGCGGCCACCACGGTCGCCGCATCCTTGAGCGACATCGTCGCCATCGCAGCGGCAAGCGCGTCCTCGACATCGGCAACGCTCGAGGGCGCGGCTTCGCCCGGCGGCGATACCAGGACGACAACCTCGCCCTTGGGCGGTCCTTCCGCCTCGTAGAGCGCGGCGAGCTCGACCAGCGTGCCGCGCCGCACTGTCTCGAACCGCTTGGTCAGTTCGCGCGCCACGGCAGCGACCCGCGGCCCCAGCACGGCGGCGAGGTCGGCCAGGGTTTCGGGCAGGCGGCGGGCCGATTCGAACAGGACGAGGGTTCCGGGAATCGCGGCGATCTCCGCGATCCGGCTGCGTCGCGCGCCGCTCCTGGGCGGCAGGAATCCCTCGAAGAAGAAGCGGTCGGTCGGCAGTCCGGCGAGGACGAGCCCGGTCATCACCGCCGAGGCCCCGGGCGCCGCCGTCAAGCCATGGCCGGCAGCGAGCGTCTCGACGACGAGCCTGTAGCCGGGATCCGAGATCAGCGGCGTGCCGGCGTCCGAGATCAGAGCGAGCGTCTCGCCGCGCCCGAGCCGGGCCAGGATCTGCGGCCGCATCGCCGCCGCATTATGCTCGTGATAGGGCACGAGCGGCGTGTCGATGGCGTAGTGATCGAGCAGCACGCGGGAGACGCGGGTGTCCTCGGCCAGCACCGCATCGGCTGCAGCCAGGACCGCGAGGGCGCGCAAGGTGATGTCGCCAAGGTTGCCGATCGGCGTCGCGACGACATGGAGGCCGGGCGCGATCAGGGCGGCCGCGACCTCCGTTCCAAACGCCGAAAAGGTCCGGTGGGACGGCGCTCCGCGATTCGCCGAAGCGCCGCCCCGCCCCTCCTCGCCATCACTCCTCCCGCCTGATGTCATCATCGCCGCCCGCTCCGTGCGGGTCCTCTTTCAAACCGATGTCCGGCACCGATCGCGCCAGGCGAGGTTTCATTCCGTGAAAGTACGCCGCAAAGGCTACCGGCGGCGCGCGGTTGATGGTATTGTAAAGAGATGTTTCCACAGGGTGCGGGACTTTGCTGGCACTTGTACGTCGATTTTCGAGTCTTGCGGGAGCGATCGGCCTCAGCGGCCTGCTGGCCGCCTGCGGACCCAACGGGCTGAGCGGCGGCGGCCCGAATTTCGCCGCCCAGCCGCAGCAACCCGATCTTTCGGCGCCGACGACGCCGGTCCAGTCGGCGCCCCTCGGCAGCCCTGCCGCGCAGCAGGGCAGCACCATCGGCAGCGGTCCGGACAAGGTGGCGCTGATCCTGCCGCTGACCCAGAACGGCGCGCCGAGCGCCATCGGCACCTCGCTGCGCAACGCCGCCGAACTGGCCTATGCGGAAGCGGGCGCCAACGACCTGACGATCCTGGTCAAGGACGACCGCTCGACGCCGGACGGTGCGAGGGCAGCGGCCGAGGCCGCCATCGGCGAAGGCGCGGAACTCGTGCTTGGCCCGGTCTTCGCGGCCGACGTAAGGGAGGCGGCGCGGGTCGCGCGCGCGGCCGACAAGCCCGTCATCGGTTTTTCCACCGACACAGGATCCGCCTCGCGCGGCGTTTACCTGCTGTCGTTCCTGATCGAGAACTATGTCGACCGCATCGTCGACTACGCCTCGTCGCAAGGCAAGAAAAGCTACGGCGCGCTGGTCCCGGAGAACGATTACGGCAATGTGGCCCTCGGCGAGTTCCAGCAGGCGGTGGCCAAGGCTGGCGGCCGCGTCGAAGCAATCGAGCGCTACAAGCCGGGCGCCGCGGCCGCCGCCGTGGCCCGCATCGCGTCCGCCCTGCCCCGCATCGACGCGCTGTTCATTCCCGAACAGGCCGATGGCATGCAGGCGGTCGCCCAGGCTTTGACGCAGAACGGCATCGACAGCCACAAGGTGCAACTGCTCGGGACCGGCGTCTGGAACGACGCCCGCGTGTTCAAGCTGTCGGCCCTCCAGGGTGCTTGGTTCGCGGCACCGGAGAACGCCGGCTTCAACGCCTTCGCGCAGCGCTACAAGGCCAAATACGGCGTCGAGCCGGCGCGCATCGCGACGCTCTCCTATGACGCCGTCACGCTGGCGGCGGCGCTCGCCCGAAGCCAGGGCGCACGACGTTTCACCCAGGACACGCTGACCAATACGTCCGGATTCAATGGTGCGGACGGCCTGTTCCGCTTCCGCCAGGACGGGCCGAACGAACGCGGCCTCGCGGTGCTGCAGATCGACAATGGCGCGGCCCGCACCGTGAGCCCGGCGCCGCGCAGCTTCGCCGCCAACCCGTCCAGCTTCTGAGCGGGTCGGCGTTCATCGTCCGATCGGGCTGCCGATCGACCAGGTGTGGCCGAAGGGATCGCGCAGCTGGCCGTAGCGGTCACCCCAGAACTGATCGGCGATCGGCATCGCCACCATGGCCCCGGCGCCGAGTGCCCGCGTCCACCATCGGTCGGCATCGTCGACCTGCAAATGCAGTGTCACGGCCGCCGGCGGCGGGGTGACGCGTCCGCCCATCCATTCGGGGAATTCATCGGAGAGCATCACCCAGCCGCCGTTGATTCGCAGGGTTGCCTGCATGAGCCGCTTGCCGTCCTCGGCCGGGTTCTGCTCGACGATGTCACCGCCAAAGGCCCGGCTATAAAACGCGAGCGCCTCGCTGCCGCGGCCGTCCGCGATGGTGAGAAAGGGCGTGACACCGTCACGCGGGCGTTCGGGCTTTGCACGATCCGTCATCCGATCCTCCTTGACGACCCAGATAGCCTTCTACACCAGAGTTGGTGCGCGTTTAAGCCGCAAGGATCGATGCCGGCCGAGACGAGCGAGGCCGCGGCGCCGCGAGGGTTTGCTTGGAGCGGAGCAGGCCTGCCCGCGGCCGATGAAACCTTCGGCGACGCGGCTCGGTTAGTGGGCGACGCGATGACCGCGTCCATAAGGGAGAGCAAGATGCCGAAGACCGCACATCACGAAGCTGCCGAGCATCACGAAAAGGCGGCCAAGTCCCATCGCATGGCGGCCGAACATCATGAGAAGGGCGATCATACCGCCGCTTCAAAACATGCGGACGAAGCGCATGGCCATTCGACCAAGGCGCACGCCTCCTCGGGCGCAGCCCACGGCAAGTCGAAGAAGTAGTTCGCCGGCGCGGCCGCCGTGCCCGGCGCGGGCGCGGCGGCCCGATAACTATCCCCTCGCGCCGGCGGCTCTCGACCCGCCGAACCCCGCAGGGTCGCGATATTGACCGCCCGACTGCCGACAGGTCGGTGCGTTGCACGGGGCAGCCAAGGCCGCCGGTCGGGGAGTATTCAGAGGTGAAGAACGGACAAACCGGTCCGACCTAGTTCCGCCTCCTTCGAACCCCATGAGTTCGCAATCCCTGCCGATGCCGATGCCATCGTTTCGTGGATGCGCCTAAAGCGCCCGGTACACGCGTCGATAGGAGCAAGCCATGGCGTCGCAATCTCACGGTCCCACGCCTCCGTCCGTGATCGCCCAGGATTGGATGCGCAAGCTCCGAAAATATTGCCGGCCAAGCACCGAGCGCAGCGTGATGGAGCTCATGGTCACGCTTCTACCGTTCGTGACGGCATGGATCGTCATGGTCGTCGCCGTAAAGCTCGGTCATATATGGATTTCCGGCCTCTTGTTGCTGCCGACATCCGGGCTGGTCGTGCGATTGTTCATGATCCAACATGATTGCGGACATGGCGCGTTCTTTCCCGGACGGGCGGCGAACGATTGGACAGGACGGGTGCTCGGCATACTGACGTTGACGCCTTACGACTACTGGCGGCGTACCCATGCGGTCCACCATGCCACGACGGGCGACCTCGACAGCCGTGGCATCGGCGATGTCACGACGATGACCCTACGGGAATATCTCGCCGGCTCATTCTGGCACCGCCTGCGTTATCGCTTATATCGAAATCCGGCGATAATGTTCGGAGTTGGCCCGATTTACCTGTTTCTCTTCCAATACAGACTGCCGTTCGGGCTAATGCGCAAACGCCAGTTTTGGGTCAGCACGATGGCGACGAACCTGACGGTTGCAGTCATATCGTTGATGATGATCTGGATATGTGGGTTTTGGCCGTTCATGCTTGTCCATGTGCCGCTCGTCATCATTGCAGCATCGGTCGGCGTCTGGCTTTTTTACGTACAGCATCAGTTCGAGGGCACTCACTGGTCCGATGGCGCGTCCTGGAATGCTCATGACGCCGGTCTTTACGGAAGCTCGCATTATGACCTGCCCGGTATCCTGCGCTGGTTCACGGCCAACATCGGTGTTCATCACGTGCACCATCTGGTCAGCAAGATTCCATTCTATCGTCTGCCCGAGGTGTTGCGGGATTACCCGGAATTGAAGGGCATCGGACGGCTAAGCCTTTGGCAGAGCCTCGGTTGCGTCCGTCTCGTGTTGTGGGACGAAGCTCGTCAGCGGCTGATCTCGTTCAGGGACTTGAAGGCGGCCGGCCCAAGCCCGTGCAGATGACGCCGGGAGCGTCGGCTCCTGCGGCTGACACGCCCTGACGCCGGAGGCTCGCCGTCTCGTCAACATCCGTGATGCTCGACGCGGCGACGATGGCCCGGCCGAGCACCACGGCCGCGCCGCCATCCCAGGTCGTCGCGGCGAAGCGCAGTTCGGTGCGCACCCCGAACAGGTCGCCGTCGACCCGGACCTGGGTGCAATAGAACCAGTGATTGTCGCAATAGGCCTCGACATTGCCCATGTGCTCGCCGAGCACCAGCGCCTCGCGCGCCTGCAGCCGGTACTGGTGATGGGGCGGCGGCAGGCCGGCCCAGTCGGGGTCGAGGCGGGCGGCCGGGACCGCGGCGCGGCGCGCGATCAGGCTGATCGTCACCGGGCCTTCGAGCTTCGGCCAGTTTGCCTTGGCGCAGGCCATGACGACCGCGCTACCGCCGGCTGGCCAGGCGGCGCAATGGGGCGGAACCGTGAAGGTCAGGATGTCGCCATGCTTGGCCATGACCAGATGCGCGCCGGATGCGGAGGCATCGACCGGCGCCTCAGGCCGGTTGCGACTATCCACGGCGGCGAGGATCGGATCCTCGGCCTCCTGTGCTGAGAGCGGCGACGCGCTGAGAAGGGCTAGGACCGGAAATATCGCGAGGAAAATCAGATGACGGATGTGCGATCCGGCGCGCCCCCGTTCCTCCTGCCGAACCGTTGCCTGCGAGTCGTTCATCCCCGAGCCGATCAAACTGAGTCGGATCGGTTGCCACCGATCGCGTCGTCGTCATGCTGGCGCGCCAGACTTGCCGGCCTGGATCGCGCCGATTTTTGCAGTCCACCTGCTAATCATCGAAGTAAACAGTCGCGATGTTACGGGATTGCTCCACCAAAGCAATCATGAACGCCTATCTCGGCAAAGGTTCGATTACGTGAAGCGGATGATTTGAAGTAAATGCGCTAAGAATTGGCGGTGGAATCAATCGACGAAGATCCGGCTTCGGAAAGGTCAGGCCTGCGCTTCCGCGGGAAACCGCTGCCGCCAATGACGCGCGATGTTTTCGCGCGAGGCGACCCATACGCCGGGCCGCGCCTGCATATGATCGATGAGACGCGCCAGCGCCCCGAGGCGGCCGGGCCGGCCGATGATCCGCGCGTGCAGCCCGATCGACATCATCTTGGGCCGACCCTCCTGGCCCGATCGATGGAGCCAATCGAAGGCGTCGCGCACATAGGCGAAGAATTGGTCGCCGGTCTCGAACCCCTGGCTGCGGTTCATGCGGCTGTCGTTGTTGTCGAAGCTGTAGGGCAGCACCAGATGCGGCCGTCCCTCGACCCGCAGCCAATAGGGCAGGTCGTCATTATAGGCGTCGCTGTCGTAGAGAAAGCCGCCGGTCTCGGCGACGAGCCGCCGCGTGTTGAGGCTCGGCCGGCCGGTATACCAGCCGACCGGGCGCCGCCCGACGGCGCGCGTCACGACCTCGATGCAGCGCGCCATGTCGGACCGCTCGACCGCCTCGGGCACGAACTGGTAATCGATCCAGCGCTGGCCGTGGCAGGCGACCTCGACGCCCCAGTCGCGCAACGCCGCCGCGACCTCCGGATTGCGCTCGAGCGCCATGCCGACCGCGTAGACCGTCGCCTCAACGCCGCGGCTGCGCAGAAGCCGCATGATCTCCCAGACGCCGACGCGGCTGCCATATTCGAAGTTCTGCTCGACATTGGGGTTGCGCTCGCCGAGGAGCGCCGCAGGACGGTCCATGTCGGTCAGCGCGCTCTCCGATTGCGCATCGCCATGCAGGATCGAATATTCGCCGCCCTCCTCGTAATTGAGCACGATCGACACCGCCACGGCGGCGTCTCCGGGCCAGCCCGGATGCGGCGGATTGGCGCCGTAGCCGACGAGATCGCGCGGATAGGCGCTGCTGGCATCGAACATGCTGGAACGCCCCAAGGACACGGCATCTGGATCCGGGTTGACCCATAGGCCGGACACCTGCTCAATTGCCCAGGCTTTGATATCCCATCCCTTAGCATAGGCCGTTCCAGATGACGCATCGCAAGGCACTCGACACGGTCCGGCGGCGGATCGGCCCCCTCGAAAACGACCTCATAGACGAGTTGCTGGCTGGGCGGATCGACCGCCGGACCTTCCTGCGCCACGGCAGCATGCTAGGCCTATCGCTGCCGCTGCTCGGCGTCGCCGCCGGCATGGCAGGCCTTGTCGCGCCGCAGCGGGCACGGGCGCAGGGGAAGGCCGGCAGCACGATCAAGGTCGGCATAGCGTCGCCGGCCGGCGCGGTCGACCCCATCACGGTCGCCGACGACGCCGGCCTGACGATGCTGATCCAGGCCGGCGAGTTCCTCTGCGTCACCCAACCCGACCTCACCCTGAAGCCGGCGCTGGCGGAAAGCTGGAGCCACAACGACGACAGTTCGGTCTGGACCTTCAAGCTGCGCCCCAACGTCAAGTTCATCAGCGGCGGCACGATGAAGGCGGAGGACGTGATCGCCAGCATCGACCGGCTGGCCGACCCCGCCAACGCCTCCAACGCACTCTCGGCCTTCAAGGGCATCCTGTCGAAGGGCAACACGAAGAAGATCGACGACCTGACCGTCGAGTTCCATCTCGACGCACCCTACGGCGCCTTCCCTTACGTTGTCTCATCGGACAATTACAACTGCATCATCCTGCCAGCCAGCTACAAGGGCGACTACGAGAAGAACTGGGACGGGACCGGGCCGTTCAAGCTCGAGAAATTCACCCAGAAGGTCGGTGCCAGCTTCGTGCGCAACGACGACTATTGGGGCGAGAAGGCCCTGCCGGCGCGCACCGAATTCACCTTCTTCGACGCCTTGCAGCCGCGCATCATCGCGCTGCAGAGCGGCCAGATCGACCTGCTCGACCAGGTGCCGGTCATCGGCGGCCAGGCGCTGCTGAACGACCCGAACATCACCGTCATCCGCGAGAAGAGCAGCGCCCACCAGCAGGTGCACATGCGCTGCGACACGGGGCCCCTCGCCGACAAGCGCATCCGCCAGGCCATCGCGCTGAGCCTCGACCGCAAGAAGATCGTCGCGGGCCTGCTGCACGGCTACGGCGAGCTCGGCAACGACGGCCCCTTCGCGCCCGCCTTCCCCTCGACCGCGACCTCCGTCGCCCAGCGCCAGCAGGATCTCGCGAAGGCCAAGCAGCTCGTCGAGGCGGCCGCCGGCGGCAACCGGGTCAAGGTGACGCTCACCACCGAGACCTATCTGGAGATCCCGCAATATGCCGTGCTGATCCAGAACTTCGCCCGCGAGATCGGCGTCGACATCGACCTCAAGATCGAGGCCCAGGATGCCTATTACGGCAAAGCGGTCTTCGGCCAGTCGGACTGGCTCGACAGCCCGATGGGCATCACCGACTACGGCCATCGCGGGGTCCCCAACGTCTTCCTGCGCGCACCATTGCTCAGCGACGGGCCGTGGAACGCCGCGCATTTCAAGAACAAGGACTACGACGACCTCGTCGGCCAGTTCGGCCGCACCGCCGAGATCGGCGCCCAGCGCGACCTCGCCGCCAAGATCGAGACGCTGCTGCTCGACGAGACGCCGATCATCTTCGGCTATTTCTTCGACTATTTGGTGCCGACCAAGAAGACGGTGAGCGGCATCCCGCCGATCGCCAATCGCCTGTTCCTCGATAAGGCGAGCATCGGATAATCGGCCTGACCCCCTCATCCGCTCTCGCGCATCGCGCATCGCGCATCGCGCATCGCGGCTATGCCGCGACGCTCGGGCACCTTCTCCCGCAAGGGGAGGAAGGGCGCCAATCTCGCAGAACGAGGCTCTCCCTTCTCCCCTTGCGGGAGAAGGTGCCTCGTCGAAGACGAGGCGGATGAGGGGTTCTCGCCTCGACCATAAACGGAGCCCGCCCATCCTAAAACTCCTGCTCCGCCGCCTGCCCTACGCGCTCGTGACACTGTTCATCTTGAGCGTGCTGGTCTTCGCGGGCGGGCAGCTTTTGCCGGGCGATGTCGGGCGGGCGATCCTCGGGCCGCTCGCCGATCCGCGGGCGGTGGCGGTGCTCGATCACCAGCTCGGGGCGGACCGCCCCCTGCTGGTGCAATATTGGGACTGGATCAGCCATTTCGTTCAGGGCGACATGAGCACCTCGACGGCCTATCGGGCGCCGGTCGCACCCTTCATCGGCGCGGCGCTCCTGAACTCGCTCAAGCTCGGCGCCGTGGCCTTCGTGCTGGTGGTGCCGCTCGGCATTTTCGGAGGCGTGGTCGCGGCCCTCAATCGGGGACGGCCGCTCGACCGCGTCATCATTCTAACTGGCCTGTCGGCGACGATCGTGCCGGAATTCGTCTCCGGCATCGTGCTGATCCTGATCTTCGGCATCGGCCTGCGCCTGTTTCCGGTCTCGGCGACATCTCCCGCCGGCTCCGGCGCGTTGACGCAGCTCTATTACTTGATCCTGCCGTCGATTCCGCTCGTCTTCATCGTCTTCGGTTATATCGCCCGCATGGCGAGGGCCGGCACCATCGAGGCGCTCGACAGCGACTACACGCGCACCGCCGTCCTCAAGGGCCTGCCTTGGCGCACCGTCATCCTGCGCCACGTGCTGCGCAACGCCTTGCTGCCGACCATTACGGTCATCGCCTCGCAGACCGGCTACCTCGTCGGCGGCCTCGTGGTGATCGAGACGCTCTTCCACTACCAGGGCGTCGGCAGCCTGATCTACACGGCGGCGCGGGGTCATGATTTCCCGATGCTCGAGGCGGGTATCCTGAGCGTCGGGGTGATCTATGTGGTCTCGACCCTGATCGCCGATCTCGCCACCGCCGCCCTCAATCCCCGCATCCGCTATGGGGTCGGCGCGTGAGCGCCGTGGCCGCATCGGCCGGCCTCCGTCAGGGGCCGCGTTTCGAGCGGCTCCGCCTGCTCCTGCGCTCGCCGGGGTTTTTGGTCGGCCTCGTCATCCTGCTGTTCTGGGTCGCTTGCGCCCTTTTTGCCCGCCATTTCGTCGATCCTTACGCCGACGACATCCTCAATGGGCTGGCGCCCCCCTCGGCCGACCATTGGTTCGGCACCGACCAGCTCGGCCGCGACATGTTCGCCCGCGTTCTTTGCGGGGCGCGCGACATCCTGATCGTGGCGCCGCTCGCCACCCTCCTCGGCGTCTCGCTCGGCACCGCGCTCGGCCTCGTCATGGGCTTCTTTCCCGGCCTCGTCGACGACATCCTGAGCCGGATCGTCGAGGCCGTGCTGGCCCTGCCGCTGCTGATCCTGGCGCTGCTGGCGCTGAGCGCGCTCGGCGCCTCGAACGTGACGGTCGTCGTCGCCATCGGGTTGAGCTTCATGCCGATCGTGGCTCGGACGGTGCGGGCTGCGGTGACGACCGAGCGCAGCCTCGATTACGTGGCGGCGGCGCAGCTCCGGGGCGAGAATTCCTTCCATCTGATGTTCGTCGAGATCCTGCCGAACATCCTGCCGCCGATCGTGGTCGAGCTCACAGTGCGGCTCGGTTATGCGATCTTCACGGTGGCAACGCTCTCCTTCCTCGGGGTCGGGCTGCAGCCGCCCTCCTCCGACTGGGGCCTCGCCATCTCGGAGAATTATGGACTCATCGGCGGCGGCTACTGGTGGACGGTGCTGTTCGACGCGCTCGCCATCGCCGCGCTCGTCATCGCCATCAACCTGATCGCCGACGCCCTGCAGGAGATCGTGGAATGAGCGAGCCCGCGCCAGATGGTGCGGACGCTCTGCGGATCGAGGGTCTCGACGTCTCCTACCGCGTCAGGGGCCGGGCGCGTCCCGTGCTGCGGGGCCTCGATCTCACCATCCCGCGTGGCGGCAGCTACGGGCTCGTCGGCGAATCGGGCTGCGGCAAGTCGACCGCCGCCATGGCGGCGATGCGCTACCTGCCGCGCAACGGCCGCATCGATGCGGGCCGTATCCTCATCGATGGGCAGGACGTCGCCGTCATGCCGCGCCAGGCGCTGCGCCGCCTGCGCGAGCGCACCGTTTCGATGGTCTACCAGGATCCCGGCCGGGCGCTCAACCCGTCGATCCGGGTCGGCCGGCAGGTGGCCGAGGTCTATGGCGTCGCCGGTCTCGGGGCCGAGGAGGCGCGCGAAAAAGCGCTCGCCATGCTGAAACGCGTGCGCATCGCCGATCCGGGAAACGTGATGGAGCGCTATCCGCACCAGCTCTCGGGCGGCATGCAGCAGCGCGTGGTGATCGCCATGGCGCTGGCGCTCGATCGCAAGCTCATCGTCCTCGACGAACCGACGACCGGCCTCGACGCCACGGTGGAAGCGGAGGTACTCGACCTCATCGAGACCCTGCGCCGCGAATATGCGACGGCGGTGCTGTTCATCGGCCACAACCTCGGCGTCATCGCCCGGATGTGCGCGCAAGTCGGCGTGCTCTATGCCGGCCGGCTCGTCGAAGAGGGGCCGACGCGAGAGGTCTTCGCGGATCCTCGCCATCCCTACACGGTCGGGCTGCTGCGCTGCCTGCCGCAGCGCGGCGCGGGACGACATGCCGAGCGGCTCGACACCATCCCGGGCTTCCTGCCGGCGAGCCAGCCGGCCGGCGCGGACGCGCCCGAAGCCTGTGTCTTCGCGCCGCGCTGCGGGCTCGTGCGCGAGCGTTGTCGCAGCACGGAGCCGCCGCTCATCGATCTCGGCCAAGGCCGCGCCAGCCGCTGCTTCTTCCACGAGGAAGCCCCGCGCCTGCCGCGCAACACCCGACAGCAGCCGCCGTCGCACGAAGCCCGTGCGCAAGCCCGGGATGCGTTGCTCAGCGTGGCCGGACTCGGCAAGACCTTCGCCTCCGGCGGCCGGAAGGTCCATGCGCTGCGCGACATCTCCCTCTCCATATCGCCGGGCGAGACCTTGGGACTCGTCGGGGAATCGGGCAGCGGCAAGTCGACGCTCGCCCGCGTCCTGCTCGGCCTGACGCCGCCCGATGACGGCAGCATCCTGACGCTCGACGCGACGCCGCTGCCGCCGCTCGGCCGCCGCCGGCGGCTCGATGCCGTGCAAATGGTCTTCCAGAACCCCGATTCGGCGCTGAACCGCGCCCATACGATCGGCCGGATCATCGGCCGCGCGCTGCGCAAGCTCGCCGGCCTCAAGGGCACGGCCCTCACCCAGCGGATGCTGGCGCTGACCCGCGGCGTGCAACTCGCCGATCATTATCTTGCCGCCAAGCCGCGCCAGCTCTCGGGCGGTCTCAAGCAGCGTGTCGCCATCGCGCGGGCCTTCGCCGGCAAGCCCCGGCTGATCGTCTGCGACGAGCCCACGTCCGCGCTCGACGTCTCGGTACAGGCCGCGATCCTGAACCTTCTCGCCGACCTTCAGGCGGAGGCGGGCGTGAGCTATCTGTTCATAAGCCACGACCTGGCAATCGTGCGCTACGTCGCTGACCGCATCGCCGTGCTCTATCTCGGCCGGCTGATGGAGATCGGCCCTGCGGAGCGCGTGCTCGGCGGCCCGCATCATCCCTATACCGAGGCGCTGCTCTCGGCCACGCCGGGCCATGACGGGACGACGCGACGCGTGCGGCTCGACGGCGAGATCCCGAGCGCGCTCGCGCCACCGCCGGGCTGCGTCTTCCATACCCGCTGCCCGCGCCGCATCGGGCCGATCTGCGATACCGAGGAGCCACCGCTCACGGAGCGCGAGACGGGCCACGCCATCCGCTGCCATCTCGGCCTCGACGCGATGGGCCGCGAGGTGGCCGAGCCCGCGCCGGTGGGCTGAGGATCGAGAATTCCAAGGTCGTCACAGCCGGATACCACCACTTGGCGCGGCGAGCTTCTAAACTCTCCCGATGATTGCCTGGAACGGGCGACGAAAGGGAGAGCCTGGTGCGACTGGCCGGAGCGGCGTTTCTTCTCATCCCGATGATCGCCGGACCCGCCTGGGCCCAGATGACGCTGCCGACGGCCGCGCCACCGGACGGGGCGACGCTGTTCAAGAACCAGTGCGCCACCTGCCACACGCTCAAGACTTCCGATCCGCCGCGGCAGGGGCCGACGCTCGACGGCGTCTATGGCCGCAAGGCGGGCAGCGTCGCGGGCTTCCACTATTCGCCCGGCTTCGCCAAGGCCGGCTGGACCTGGGACGAGGCGCGTCTCGACGCCTGGCTGACCAATCCGCAGGCCGTCATTCCCGGTGCCATCATGCCCTACAAGCAGGCCAAGCCCGAGGTCAGGACGGCCATCGTCGCCTATCTCAAGGGGACGAAATAGATGGCCAAGCCGGTTCATGCCATGATCCGGGTGCTCGACGAGGCGCGATCGCGTGGCTTCTACGCCCGCGCCTTCGGTCTGGAGCTCGCCGAGCGGCTGGAGTTCGACGGCTTCGCGCTGATCTACCTGCGTCACCCGTCATCGCCCTTCGAGGTGGAGCTGACCGTCAATTTCGACCGCACCGAGCCTTATGCCCTCGGCGATGGCTACGGCCACCTCGCGGTCGTGGTTGAGAATATCGATGCGGAGTACCGCCGCTTCGAGGCCGAGGGCCTCGCGGCCGGACCGGTGCGCGACTTCAAGCATCGGGGCGCGACGCTGGCGCGCTTCTTTTTCGCCACCGATCCCGACGGCTACAAGATCGAGGTCATCGAGCGCGGCGGCCGCTTCGGCTGATCGGGCCGCCCAGGACAGGAGGAAACCCCATGAGAGACGTCGACCCCCGCCGCCGCTACAGCCGGCGCACCGTCCTGACCGGCGCCGCGAGCGCGGTGCCGGCCGCCGCCATCGCGGCCAAGACCGGCCTCGGCGTTTCGCAAGCTTGGGCCGAGGATGCCCAGGCGCTGACCCCGGCCGAGCTCAAGACCATGGTCAAGATGGCGAGGGACACCTATCCGCACGATTTCCTCGGCGATGTCTATTACATCACCGCCATCAAGCCGTGGGACAAGAAGGCCGCCGGCGACCCGGCCGTCAAGACCATGCTGAGCGAGGGCGTGAAACGCCTCGACCAGGACGCGCAGGACACGTTCAAGGTCGCCTATCTCGACGTTCCCTGGGAGGTCGACCGCGTGACGCTGCTGCGCAGCATCGAGCACACCGACTTCTTCAAGAAGATCCGGTCCGACATGATCGTCTCGCTCTACAACCAGCACGAGATCTGGCCGAAGTTCGGCTACGAGGGCTCCTCCGCCGAACACGGCGGCTACATCCACCGCGGCTTCAACGACATCGACTGGCTGCCCAAGGTCTGAGGAACATCGGAACCAGGCATCAGCTCTCAGTCGGAGGACAACCCCATGGCTAAATTCGATCTCAACGACGACTCGCTCGTCGTCATCGTCGGCTCTGGCGCGGGCGGCGGCACGCTCGGCAACGAACTGGCGCAGAAGGGCATCAAGGTCGTGATCCTGGAGGCGGGCGCCCGCAACGAGATCCAGGACTTCGTCAACGACGAATGGGCGAGCTTCGCCCAGCTCGCCTGGACCGACATGCGCACAACCTCCGGCACCTGGCGGGTGGCACGCGACTTCCCCAATCTGCCGGCCTGGATCGTCAAATCGGTCGGCGGCTCGACGGTCCACTGGGCCGGTGCCTCGCTGCGCTTCGAGGAGCACGAATTCAAGACCAAATCGACCTACGGCAACATGCCGGGCGCCAACCTCCTCGACTGGCCGATCACCAAGACTGAGCTTGATCCCTGGTACGCCAAGGCCGAAGACAAGATGGGCGTGACCCGCACCAACGGCATCCCCGGCCTCCCCGGCAACAACAACTTCAAGGTCATGGAGGCTGGTGCCCGCAAGATCGGCTACCAGGAGGTCCATACCGGGCGCATGGCCATCAACTCGCAGCCGCGCGACGGCCGCGGCTCATGCCAGCAGATCGGCTTCTGCTTCCAGGGCTGCAAGTCGGGCGCCAAATGGTCGACGCTCTACACCGAGATCCCCAAGGGCGAGGCGACCGGCAATCTCGAAGTCCGACCCGACAGCATGGTGCTGAAGGTCGAGCACGACGCCTCGGGCAAGGTGACGGGTGTCGTCTATGTCGACGCCGCCGGCGCCACGCAGCGCCAGAAGGCGCGCATCGTCGCTGTCGCCGGCAATTCGCTCGAAAGCCCGCGCCTGCTGCTCAACAGCGCCTCCTCGATGTTCCCCGACGGGCTCGCCAATTCATCCGGGCAGGTCGGCCGCAACTACATGCGGCACATGACCGGATCGGTCTACGGCATCTTCGACCGGCCGGTGCATATGTACCGGGGCACCACCATGGCCGGCATCATCCGCGACGAGGCGCCGAACAACCCGAAGCGCGGCTTCGTCGGCGGTTACGAGATGGAGACGCTGTCGATCGGCCTTCCCTTCATGGCCGCTTTCATGAACCCCGGCAGCTGGGGCCGCAGCTTCACCTCTTCGATGGAAGCCTATTCGCGCATGGCCGGCATGTGGCTCATCGGCGAGGACATGCCGCAGGAGACGAATCGCGTGACGCTCGATCCCGCGGTCAAGGACAAGCACGGCATGCCGGTGGCGAGCGTGCATTTCGACGACCATCCGAATGACATCGCCATGCGCAACCACGCCTACCAGCAGGGTGCCGCGGTTTATGACGCGGTCGGCGCGACCGTGACGCTGCCGACGCCGCCCTATCCCTCGACCCACAACATGGGCACCAACCGGATGAGCGAGAAGCCGCGCGACGGCGTCGTCAACAAGTTCGGCCAGACCCACGACGTCCCGAACCTGTTCGTCTCGGACGGGTCGCAGTTCACCAGCGGGGCTGCCTGCAACCCGACGCTGACCATCGTGTCTCTGGCGATCCGGCAGGCCGACCATATCGCCGGCGCCATGCAGCGCCGCGAGATCTGAACCGGAAGGACGAACCCATGCGCACCATCGCCCTCGCCGTCGCCTGTGCAACCCTCGCCCTGGCCTCTCCGGCCCGGGCCTGTCCGCCCGGCAGCGCCTCCGCGGTCCCGATGCGCGTCGCGCAAACGACACCGCCCAAGGCCGCCGACACGACCGCATTCCCGGGAAGCCCGAACGGCAGTCCGGCGACGACCGACAACGGCAAGCCCGTCACGACGGATCCGACATGTGGCACTGCCGCGACGCCGGCTTGCTCCAACAGTCCGCCGCCGTCGGGCAAGGCCGATACAAGCGACACGACCACATCTCCGACGGGAGTGAACAAGCCTAAGCAATAAGCGGTCGTCGACCGTTGCCCGTCTCGCGGGCGCCGGCCTGCTCCGCCGCCGCCAGATAGCCGTCCGGGAAAGCCTCGGGCGGCTTCTCGGCATTCTGCCGGGACGCATGCATCAGGCAGCAGCAGCGCAGCAACGAGGCGAAGTTCCTGACTTCGCCGTGATGATCCAGCACTTCGTCATAGAGTTTGGTGACGAACTTGGCGAGGCTCATGTTCTCGTGCTGGGCAAGGCTTTCCAATGTATCCCAGAAGGTGTTTTCGAGCCTGATCGAGGTGGCGTGGCCGCCGATCCGCAGCGACCGTGTCTGATGGTCGTAATTGTCCTGCGGTTGATGAGCGAAGAGCCGACACATGGGTTTCCCTCCCGGAAAGGGTGCTGGGCGACGTGCCACGGTCTCTTTACCGGATCGCGCATGGACGATGCGGATCCGTTGCTCTTTAGCGCGCGCACGCGAAGCTTCGAGCTTCTTTCGAATGATTGGAGTGTAGCGTCGCGCGTGCCGGTTGCAAGTCGCCAGGGCGATCCCGTCACGCAGGGTCCGGTCCGACGGGATCGCGCCGGCGGCGGAACCGGGCCGGCGGCGGAACCGCGCCGGGCGGCCTGACGTTCCAGACCCACGGGTGGACGCCGTGCGGGGTCGCAGCCCCGCTGCCGGCTCGAAGATCCGCTGCCTTCGGCAATGGCGGCCTGCCGCATCAGCTTATGGCCCTCGGGGTCACAGAGGTCCATGGCAACGATACCACGACCGACCGGCCCCGCGCCCAGGGACCCGACACGCGCCCTGGCGACAGTCGGGGCCGTCATCGCGGCCCTCTATTTCGGCAGCGAGATCTTCGTGCCGATCGCTCTCGCGATTCTGCTGAGCTTCGTGCTCGCGCCGGGCGTGCGGCTGCTGCGCAAGGCGCATCTCGGTCGCGTGCTCCCCGTCGGCATCATGACGGCGCTCGCCTTCCTGATCATCTTCGGGTTAAGCGGCCTGATGGGAGCCCAGTTGCGCAACCTCGCGATGGGCCTGCCGCAATACCAGGCGACGATCAGCGCCAAGGTCGAGGCGGTGCGCGGCCTGATGAGCGGCGGCGCGCTGAAGCAGATCGGCAATCTGTTCTCGACCCTGTCGCAGGACATCGCCAAGCCTCCGGCCGCCGCTCAGGTCCAGGCGACGACCCCCGGGGCGAATGTGGCCGCCCCACTGCCGGTCATCATCCGCCAGCCGGATCCGACGCCGATCGAAACGCTGAGCCAGATCCTGCGGCCGCTGCTCCATCCGCTCGCCATCGGCGGCATCGTCGCCGTGTTCGTCATCTTCATCCTCCTGCAGAGGGAAGACCTGCGCAACCGCCTGATCCGCATTCTCGGCGCCGGCGAAATCCACCGCAGCACCGCGGCCATCGACGATGCCGCCAGGCGCCTGAGCCGCTACCTGCTCGCGCAGCTGGCGGTCAACACGATCTCCGGGCTGCTCGTGACCCTGGCGCTGTGGATCATCGGCGTGCCGAGCCCGGTCCTGTGGGGTATCCTCTTCGGCTGCCTGCGCTTCGTGCCCTATGTCGGGCCGCCGCTCGGCGCCATCCTGCCGATCCTGCTGGCCGCCGCGGTCTCGCCGGGCTGGTCGACCGCCTTGTGGACCACGGCGGTCTTCGTCCTGATCGAGGTCGTGGTCGGCCAGGTGATCGAGCCTTTTCTTTACGGCCACAATACCGGCCTGTCGCCGGTCGCGGTCGTCGTCGCCGCCACGTTCTGGACCGCCCTTTGGGGACCGATCGGCCTCATCCTGTCGACGCCGATGACGGCGTGCCTCGTGGTGCTCGGCCGCCATGTCGAACAATTGAGCTTCCTCGAACTGCTGCTCGGCGACCGGCCCGCGCTGACACCCCCCGAGGCGTTCTATCAGCGTCTCCTTGCCGAAGATCCAGTCGACGCCGCCGACCAGGCCCGGGAGGCGCTGCGCCAAACCGGCTTGACCGACTATTACGACGACGTCGTCCTGACGGGGCTCCTACTGGCGCAGGAGGATGCCGACCAAGGGCGTCTCGATGGCGAACGCCAGCAGCGCCTGGCTCAGGCGACGGCCGAGGTCATCGAGGATCTCGCCGACGCCGATGCGGCAGGGCCCGATGCGGCGCCTCCCCAGGCGCTGATCGAAAGGGTGACGGGGCGGAAATCCGAGGCGGAGGGTGACGTCGCTCCGGCCGAGGCCGCGTCCCCCGCGAAGGCCGGTCCGCCCTGGAACGCGCCGGATACCGTTCTGTGCCTCGGCGCGCGCGGCCCGCTCGACGACGCCGGTGCGATGCTGCTCGCGCAACTCCTGCAGAAACATGGCTTCGGGGCGCGCTATGCCTCCTTCGAGACGATGCTGAAGGCCAATATCGACAAAGCCGACATGGCCTCGTCCAAGCTGATCGTGCTCTGCTGCCTTCATGGCTCGACCCCCGCCTACCTGCGCTTCGTGATGCGGCGGCTGCGCCGCAAGGCGCCACGGGCCAGGATCTTCATCGGGACCTGGTGGCGGGGCGCGGAAGGGCGCGGCCCGGCGCCCGACGAGACGCTCGGCGACGGCCACGCGGCGACGCTCGCCGAGGCGCTGGCGCTCTGCATCGGCCATGCTTCGGCCGAAACTCGCCCCGAAGATGCCAGGCAGGGTGAACTCGTCGTGGCCGATTCCGTCGAACGGTGAGCGGCGGCCGAGGGGAGCTTTTCCGATGTCGGATGCGGGATCCGCATGACGCGGCTGTTCTTCGAGGATTTCACTGCCGGGCAGAGGCTGCCGGACGCGCGGACGACCGTCTCGGCGGGCGACGCGGCGTGCTTCGCCGGTGCCTTCGGCGTGCTGGCCCCGTCGGTACCCGGGGCCGATGGTGACGCCGTCTCCGGCTTCCACGTGGCGGCGCTTTGCATGCGGCTGATCTTCGATGCTTTCCTGCAGCAGACGGCGGGTCTCGGTGCGCCGGGGATCGAGGTGGTCGAATGGCCGCATCCGGTCGTCGTAGGTGATCGACTAAGCCTGCGCAGCGAGGTCAAGGCGACGCGCCCGTCGCAATCGCGGCCCGGCATTGGCCTCGTCACCTTCGGCTTCGCGCTGTTCAACCAGCACGACGATTGCGTGATGACGCAGAGCAATGTGATTCTCGTGCAGCGGCGGACACCACGAGGTGGGGCATGAGCGATTTCTTCGAAGACCTCGTCATCGGCACCGAACTCGACCTCGGCAGCTACACCTTCACCGAGGAGGAGATCATCAGCTTCGCACAACGCTACGACCCGCAGCCCTTCCATCTCGACAATGCCGCGGCGGCGCTGTCGCATTTCGGCCGGCTCGCCGCCTCGGGCTGGCATACGGCGGCGGTGTGGATGAAGCTCTACGTCGCGCATCGGCAGGCCACGATGGCGGCGCTCCTGTCGCGCGGCGAGACGCCGTCGCGGCCGGGGCCGTCGCCCGGCTTTCGCCGGATGAAGTGGAAGCGGCCGGTCCATGTCGGCGATACGATCCGCTATGCCTCCAGGCTGATCGGCAAGCGGGTGACCTCGACGCCGGAGTGGGGGCTGATCTTCCACCACAATACCGGCACCAATCAGAACGACGAGGTGGTGTTCGAATTCGACGGATCGGTGTTCTGGCAGCGGCGGGCGGCGTGACCGAGCGAAGCCGATTTCGACTGTGCCGGCGACAGCGGCAGCGAGCCTCAGGGAGCCGGGCACAAGGAACGGTTCCATCGCGGGGATACGCGGCCTTCCTCGATCCGACCTTGAGGAGCGTCACCTGTCATACGCGATTAGGTGTTCCCGACGGATCACGCGCGGCGTGGCGAACGCGCTGAATGATCACCGTGCCAGCAATTACGCGATAGAGCACGATCGGTTTAGGTTGGATCGCTTCGCGATCCTAAACCGATGAACGTGCTCGCTATTTCAAGCTGGAGCAGATCGGCAACAGCCGATCATGCTCTAGAAGACCAAGTAAGGATAAGGGCTGACCGTAATACGCCTGACGCCCTCGAGGTCGGTCGCCTGTCCTATATAGGGATGGTGTGTCAGCAGGCTCGTCACAATCTGCAACCGTTCCCGGACACGAAACGCGCCTTGCGGTGATTGTTCCGCAATGTAGCCGATGATTGCATCGATCTGCCGTGCCGCGCGTCTGGTGAAAACCAGCTTCACGGGATGGGCTTCGTCCAGAGTGCTTTGATCTCCTCGTCCGACGCGAATTCACCGCGTTCGATCTCTGCGTCTGCTTCGGTGAGGTCGGCACATTCCTCGGGGGTCAATTGGATCCTTGGCTGATCGTGCCCGGCGAGTTGTAGCAGGGCGCGCGCTAAGTCGTCCTGCACCTCGGGGGGCAGGCCCCGCACCGTCTCGACCGCATGGTCCAACAATCTCGTCATGGCTTCATGTCTCGTCGGCTGCGGGTTGCGGCATATATGGCGTCAGGGTGGACGAAGCGCATCATGCAATGCGCGATGCCGTCCTCGTCGAAATCCGCCGAGACGCGGTGAAAGCCGAGGGCCGCATAGAAGGGCTCGACCGCCGTCTGCGCGCCGATCTCGACGCCGATCCGGCCGAAGCGCCGCAGGCTCTGCGCCAATGCTTCATGCATCATCCAGCGGCCGAGACCGCAACCGCGCGCAAAAACCGCCGTCGCAACCCGGCCGATGCGGGCCCGCGGCTCGTCCGCGCTCGGCCCGAAGAGCCGCAGCGTGCCGGCAAGCGGTGCGTGGTCGGCAAGCCATGCCATGAGGTGAAGCGCATCGGGGTCGCGGCCGTCGACATCCGCATAGGCGCAGTGCTGCTCGACCACGAAGACGTCGCAGCGCAGCTTCAGCAGCGCATAGAGCTCGTCCGGGCCGAGATCGGCGAAGCTCGACCAGCGACGACGCGCGACGAGGCCGCTCAATGTCCCTCGAAGCTCATGAGGGTTCGCACCGGCACGCCGAGGTCGCGGATCTTCTGCGCCCCGCCGAGATCGGGCAGGTCGATCACGAAACAGGCCGCCATCACCTCGGCGCCCATCTGCTTGAGCAGGGTCGCGGCGCCCGTCGCGGTTCCCCCAGTGGCGATGAGGTCGTCGACGAGGATTACGCGTTCGCCCGGCGCCACGGCGTCGCGGTGCATCTCCATCTCGTCGAGTCCGTATTCGAGCGAATAGGCGATCGACACGGTCGTATGCGGCAGCTTGCCCTTCTTGCGGATCGGCACGAAGCCGGCCGAGAGCTGATGCGCCACCGCCCCGCCGAGGATGAAACCACGCGCCTCGATGCCGGCCACCTTGTCGATCTTGGTGCCGGCCCAGGGCTGCACCAGTTCGTCGATGGCGCGGCGGAAGGCGCGGGCGTTGCCAAGCAAGGTGGTGATGTCGCGGAACAAGATGCCGGGCTTGGGATAGTCCGCGATGGTGCGGATCGAATCCTTCAGGTCGTCGTGGGGCGGGATCATGCGGGCCTCGGGCTGTTTGCGCTAGTATCCTGAATCAGAAGTTCGGGGCATTTTTGCTGGGGTGAGCCGTAGGCAGAATCGCTCGACGGATGCGAGGATGTCGTCTGCTGTTTTGGTCCATCGGAACGGCTTTGGGTGTGCGTTGTGGGCGTCGACGAACGAGGTGATGGCGGCCTGAAGGGCGGCGACGCTGCGATGGGCCCCGCGCTTGATCTTCCGCTCGCTGAGCAAGGCGAAGAAGCGCTCGACCTGATTGATCCATGATGCACCCGTTGGGGTGTGGTGGACCTGCCAGCGTGGGCGCTTGGCGAGCCAGTCGCGGATCATGGGTGTCTTGTGCGTGGCGTAATTGTC
Organism: Lichenihabitans sp.; assembly: GCA_965277115.1. Classification (GTDB taxonomy): domain Bacteria; phylum Pseudomonadota; class Alphaproteobacteria; order Rhizobiales; family Beijerinckiaceae; genus Lichenihabitans. The sequence continues at coordinate 376,470 of CBDIBY010000012.1, forward strand.
CATCACGAGGTGGACGTCGAGGGTGTCCGGGACGGCTTTTTCGATCTCGTCGAGGAAGCAGCGGAACTCGGTCGCGCGATGCCGGGGAAAGCACTTGCCGATGACAGCGCCGGTTGCGACGTTCAACGCGGCGAACAACGATGTGGTGCCATGGCGGGTATAATCGTGCGCCCGTCGCTCGATTTGACCAGGACGCATGGGCAGCATCGGCTGGCTGCGGTCGAGCGCCTGGATTTGGCTCTTCTCATCGACACACAAGACAAGGGCGCGTGCAGGCGGGGCCATGTAGAGCCCGACGATGTCGCGGACTTTGGCCACGAAGTCCGGGTCGGTCGACAGTTTGAACGTGTCGGCGCGATGCGGCTGCAAGCCGAACGCGCGCCAGATGCGCTGAACCGTCGAGGTCGACAGACCGCTCGCTTTGGCCATGCCGCGCGAACTCCAGTGTGTCGCGTCAGAGGGGAGGCTTTCCAATGTGCGCACGATCACAGCCTCGACCCGAGCATCATCCACAGTGCGTGGAGCGCCGCAGCGCGCCTCGTCCCGCAAGCCGTCCAGTCGATCCGACAGGAACCGGCGACGCCACTTCCCCACTGTCGCCTCATCGATCGACAGACGCGCCGCAACCTCCTTGTTGGCGGCGCCTTCGCTCGACAGAAGCACGATCCTGGCCCGCATCGCGAAGGCCTGCGCCGTCTTTCGTCGCGCCGCGAGCGACGACAAGTCCCTCCGTTCGCCCTCGCTCAGCGCAACAGGTTCAAGTGGCCGACCCATGCCAACCTCCACCGCGATCAAACAACAGAGATTATACAACGAACTTCTGGTTCAGGATACTAGAGCACGATCGGTTTAGGTTGAATCGCTTCGCGATCCTAAACCAATGAACGTGCTCGCTCTTTTAATGCTGGAGCAGATCGGCAGCAGCCGATCATGCTCTAGCTTACGGAAGCGCGACCAATCCGCAAAGCCGCGGCAACGCTTCAGAGCGCCAGCGGACCCAGGTCGGCGACCTCGGGCCGTCCCGGCGGCAGGCCGCGCTGCGTCACCGCGAGGTCGACACCGCCTCCGGCCCTCCGGTCGATGCGGATCAGGTGATAAGTGGCGCGGTGGCCGTGCGTCCCGGGGACCGCCGAACAGGAGGGCACGCCCACCACGGGGATCCCCGTGCCGTCCGGCCCCGGCAAGTGCGCCACCGAGGCACGATGATTGTGGCCGTGAATGATGATCTCGGCGCCGGAGCCGGCGAGGATCCGTTCGAGCCGTCCGGCATCGCGCAGGCCGCGGCCCTCGCGCGCGCCGGTGCGGTGCGGCGGATGATGGATCATGACGACGCGGGCGAGCCCCTGGCGGCCGGTCTCCTCCAGCAGCGCCCCGAGCGCCTGGCATTGCTGGCGCCCGAGCGCGCCCGAGGCAAGCAGAGGAGCGGTCGGCACCGCCGAGGAGAGACCGATGAGGGCGACGTCGCCGCGCCGCCGTAGATAGGGAAACGCAAATGCGGGATCGATGGAGTCGCCCTCGCTTACCCACGGCAGAAAGGTGCGGGCAAGGTGCGGGACGGATCCCCGCACATAGGCGTCGTGGTTGCCGGGCACGAAGGAGACGTCGTGCGGCGGCCCCAGCGTCTCGAGCCAGCCCCGGGCCAGCGGGAATTCGGCCGCGAGCCCGATATTGAGGATGTCCCCGGTCATGGCGATATGGTCGGGCGCGTGGGCCTTGAGGTCGGCCACGATCTTTCCCAGCACTGCCATGTCGTGCAGGCGGCCGCGCCGCCGCCAGTTGACATAGCCGGTCAGACGCTTGCCGATGAGTTCCCTGGTGCGCGGCCGGGGCAACGGGCCGATATGGGCGTCGGAGAGATGGGCGAGGAGGAAACTCACGGCCGCTCCTGTCGCCGAGCCGCGGGTCCTCGTCAAGTGCGCGCCGGCGGCCGGCACGCCTCGCGGGCCGCGGGGCACGCCTGTCCGGCGCAGGGCCGCCACGGCCCCGGCGATTGCAAACGCGGCGGCGTTGAACCCGAGGCGGCCCATAACCGTTAGCGTAACCTTAGATCAAACAGTGAGAGGACCATGACCCGATCTTTCCGACAGATTTTTTTTTCGTTGCAACCGTGCTCCGCGGCTTCGGTCTCGCCGGGTTGCCGGCTCAGGCCATGCCGGTCGGCGATCTCGCCCCCGTGAGCGCTTCCGCCGGCTCAGGAACCGTCGGGCAGGTGCAGCAGGCGCGCTGGCATCATGGTTGGGGCGGTCATCGTGGTTGGCATCACCACCGGGGCTGGCACCATCGGGGAGGTTGGCACCATCATGGGGGATGGCACCGTCGCAGGTGGTGAGGCGCGGCACCGCAACGACCTTGCGTAGCGGCGGGCAGAGCGACGTCCGCTCGCCTGCTTCCCCCGCTCGGCGGGTTCTCAAGCGTCCGGCCCGCGCCGCGGGTCGGAGCCTCGACATGATGGTTTCAGGTGCGCTGGGGCCGCGGCAGGGGGAAACGCGAATTCCTGACTGGGTCGCAACTCCGCCCCATGGTTCTTGACAAGTGCCTGGGCCGGCCCTTCTCTCCTCGGCGCTGCCCCAACATCAAGACGCTGCCGTCGCAGCGCGGCGCAACCCCCGAGGAAACCCCATGCGTAGAGCCTTCCTGCGTCTCGTCGCCGGGACAGCCGTCGCGGCGATCACTGTCGCGGCCACCCTGGGCCTGGCCCAGCTCACGCCGGCGTTCGCGGCCGGCAAGACGCTCGTCTATCTAACCCCCGGCCTCGACCTGCCGTTCTGGCGCGCCCTCTCCAAGGGGATCGAGGATACGGCTAAGGCCAAAGGTTACGAGTTCCAGGCGCTCGATTCCCACAACAATCCTCAGACGCAGCTGCAGAACGCCCAGGATGCGGTGACCCGCGGCGTCTCCGGCATCATCATCTCGCCGACCGATTCCTCGACCGCCCCGAGCGTGCTGACCCTCGCCCAGCGCAACAACATCCCCGTCGTCATCGCCGACATCGGCACCAACAGCGGCGACTATGCCTCGTTCATCATCTCGGACAACTTCAAAGGGGCGCATGATGTCGGCGTGGCGCTGGCCGCCGCGCTGAAAAAGAAGGGCTGGCAGGACGGTTCAGTCGGTCTCATCACGATCTCGCAGGCCCGCAAGAACGGCCAGGCCCGCACCAAGGGCTTCCTCGACGGGTTGAAGGAAGGCGGTGCCACGGGCAAGCAGGCGGGCCTGCAGCAGATGCAATCCTATACAGCCGACGAGACCTTCAAGTTCGCGCAGGACATGTTGACCGCCAACCCGACCATGCGCGGCCTGTTCATCCAGACCGACCAGCCGACGCTCGGCGCGCTTAGGGCCGTCAAGGCGGCGCGGCGCGACGGCGACCTGCTGGTCGCGGCCTTCGACGGCATTCCCGAATTCGTCGATCTGCTGAAGTCCGGCGCGCTTGTCGCCTCGGGCATGCAGCAGCCCTATCTGATGGGGCAGAAATCGGCCGAGGCCATGCTGACAAAGCTCGACGGCGGCACGCCCGAGAAGCAGATCCTGGTGCCGATCCTCACCGTCACCAGCGAGAATATCGACCAGGTCCTGCCGACGGTGAAGAAGACCGTGTTCGGCGAAACCTCTCCGTGAGCGAGGCCCTGGCGCCCGAGCCTCTGCTGCGCGCCGAAGGCATTACCAAGACCTTCGACCGGACGCGGGCGCTCGATGGCGCCACCTTCGAGCTCGCGGCCGGCGAGGTGCATGGTTTGCTCGGCGCCAACGGCGCCGGCAAGTCGACCCTCTCCAAGGTGATCTCCGGCCATGTGGTGCCGGACGGCGGCACCGTGACCTATCGGGGCCACGAGATCCGCCTGCGCTCGACGCGCGATGCGCTCGCCGTCGGCATCGCCATCGTGATGCAGGAGACGAGCCTCGTCCCCGACCTCAGCGTGCTCGAGAACATCTTCCTGCCCGAGCTCGGCAAGCCGGGGCGGCTTTCCTTCAGCGCCATGCGGCGACGCGGCGGCGAGCTCCTGGCGAGCCTCGGCCAGGAGGGGCTCGTCCCGCTCGACGTCGAGGTGCGGCGCCTTTCGGCCGCGCAGAAGCAGCTCGTCGAGATCGCCAAGGCGCTCGGCCTCGGCGCCAAGCTCATCATCTTCGACGAGCCGACGGCCTCGCTCTCGCCGAGCGAGGTCGAGCGCCTGTTCGGCATCATGGGCCGGCTGCGCCAGGACGGCCGCGGCCTTGTCTTCGTCTCGCATCGCCTGGAGGAGGTCTTCGCCGTCACCGACCGCGTCACCATCCTGCGCGAGGGCCGCACCGTGCTGGCCTCGCGCGCCACCGCAACCTTGAGCCAGGCCGACCTGATCCGCGCCATGGTGGGGCAGGACCTCGGCGCCATCTTTGCCGGCGGGGCCGGGGCGCCCCGCGGCCGCGAGGCGCCGGTGGCCTTCGCGGTGGAGGGACTGGCGGCACCGCCGCTGGTCAAGAACGTCTCCTTCGCGGTGCGGCGCGGCGAGATCCTCGGGCTCGGCGGCCTCGTCGGCGCCGGGCGGTCGGAAGCGGTCGAGGCGATCTTCGGTCTGCGGCCGCGCACGCGCGGGACCATCGCGATCGATGGTCGTCCGGTCGCGATCCGCAAGCCCGGCGATGCCATCCGGGCCGGCATCGGCTTCGTCGCCGAGGACCGGCGCACCCAGAACATCGTGCCGGATCTGAGCGTCAAGGAGAACCTGCTGCTCGCCCATCTCGGCGCACACAGGGGGTTCGGTTGCGGCTACGCGGCGCGGCAGAAGGCCGTCGAACGGCTGCTGCACCAGCTCGGCCTGCCGCCCGACCGGCTGCTCGACGCCAATATGCTGAACTTCTCCGGCGGCATGCAGCAGAAGATCATCATCGCACGCTGGCTGCTGCTCGAGCCGAAAATCCTGATCCTCGACGAGCCGACCAAGGGGGTCGACATTGGCACCCGCTCGTCGATCTACGCCATGCTGCGCGAGATCGCCGCCAAGGGCGTCGCGGTGGTCGTAGTGTCCTCCGATTTCGAGGAACTGCTCGGCATTTCGAACCGCGTCGTGGTGATCAGCGACGGCCTGTCGGTCGCCGACCTGCCGAGCGCGCTCCTCGACGAGGAGAAGCTCACCCTGCTCGCGGCGCCCCGCACCTCCATGGCGCGCAACACCGCGGCCCTGGCCGAACTCGCCGAGGGCAACGGGGGCGCCGGCTTCTGGGCGCTGATCGAGCACGAGCGGATGATCTGCCTCAATGCTTGCGTGAGCGCCGCAGCCGCCGACCCGGGCTTCGCCAGCGGCGAGGCCAAGCCCATCGCCGCGACGCTCATTCCCGAGGCGCTCGGCCGCTGCGAACCCGCCTTCGTCGCGGAAGCCGACGGGCTGCGCCGAACCGCCATGGTGCCGCTCAGAAGCCCGCGCGGCCACGACATGGGCTGGATCGGCCTCACCGTGCCGGAAGGCCGGCCGCTGCCGCCGATGGAGGCGCTCGTCGGGCGGGTCAATGCCATGGCGGGAAACTTGTGATGCGGTCTCCGTTCGACAGGTTCGGCGGCGTTCGACCCCTCATCCGGTTCGGCTCCGCCGAACCACCTTCTCCCGCAAGGGGAGAAGGGAATGCCTTGTCCTGCGAGCGGCCGGATGAGGGGTACGCGGGCCGATCGGGCGTAGACCGCGTGACGCGACCTCTCCGGCAGACGATGTCATGAGTCCTACCGCAGGCACCCCGCCCCGCCGCTCGCCGCTGCTGACGATGGGCCGCAGCCTCGAGATCCGCATGCTCGGGCTGGCGCTCGTCATCGCCATCGCGCTGTCGATCCTGTCGCCCTATTTCCTGACCCGCTCCAACATCTTCAACATCCTCGACCAGTCGGTGGTCATCGGCATCGTCTCGGTCGGCATGACCTTCGTCATCCTGACCGGCGGCATCGATCTCTCGGTCGGTTCCGTGGCGGGGCTGACCGGCATCATCCTGGGGCTCGCGGTCCAGCACGTCGACCTGCCGCTGGCGATCCTCGCCGCGGTTGCCGCGGGCGCCTTCATAGGCCTCGTCTCGGGTGTCCTGATCATCGGCTTCGGGCTCGCCGCCTTCGTGGTGACGCTCGGAATCATGGCGATCGGTCGCAGCCTCTGCTACATCTTCTCCGGCCAGACGGCGATCTCGTCCTTCCCGCCCGGCATGCAGAACATAGACTACACCAACATCCTCGGCATCCCGTCGAACGTTCTCTTCCTCGTCTGCCTCTATGCGCTGGCCTGGGCCTATCTGACCTATACCAAGGGCGGCCGCACCATCTATGCGGTCGGCTCGAACAGGGAGGCGGCCCGCGCCGCCGGGCTCAACGTCTTCCTCTACGCGGTGCTGCCCTACGTGCTGTCCGGCGCGCTGGCGGCGGTCGCGATGGTGTTCTCGATCTCGCAGATCATGTCGGTCGACCCGCTCGCCGGCCAGGGCATGGAACTCGACGCCATCGCGGCCGTGGTGATCGGCGGCGCCAGCCTCTTCGGCGGGCGCGGCTCGATGATCGGCACGCTGCTCGGCGTCCTGATCATGGTGATGATCCGCAACGGCCTGAACCTGATGGGCGTGTCGCCGTTCTGGCAGGGCACGGCCATCGGCACGATCATCATTCTGGCGCTGCTCGTCGAGCGTCTGGTCAGTGCCCGGGTGGGACGGTAGAGTTCAAGATCGAATGAAAGGGTGATTCCATGCATATCCTGGTGATCGGCGCGGCCGGCATGGTCGGCTGCAAGCTCACCCAGCGGCTGGTCGCGGACGGGCGCATCGGCAGGGAGGAGGTCACGGCGCTGACCCTGGTCGACATCGTTGCGCCCGCCGCCCCGCAGGGCTTTTCTGGCAAGGTGAAGACGGTCACGGCCGATCTGTCGGCGCCGGGCGAGGCGGAAAAGCTCGTCGCTGCGCGGCCTGACCTGATCTACCACCTCGCCGCCATCGTGTCGGGCGAGGCCGAGGCCGATTTCGACAAGGGCTATCGCATCAACCTCGACGGGACGCGCACTCTCTTCGAGGCGATCCGCCAGGAGGGCTTGAAAAGCCCCTACAAGCCGCGCGTCGTCTTCACCTCCTCGATCGCGGTGTTCGGCGCGCCGTTTCCGAAGAAGATCGGCGACGAGTTCTTCTCGACCCCGCTGACGAGCTACGGCACGCAGAAGGCGATCGGCGAGTTGCTGCTCGCCGACTATTCGCGGCGCGGTTTCTTCGACGGGATCGGCATCAGGCTGCCGACGATCTGCGTCCGCCCCGGCAAGCCCAACAAGGCGGCCTCGGGCTTCTTCTCCGGCATCCTGCGCGAGCCGCTCGCCGGACAGGAGGCGGTGCTGCCGGTCTCCGAGGACGTGCGCCACTGGTTCGCCAGCCCGCGCGCCGCCGTGGGTTTCCTGATCCATGCGGCCCGGATCGATCTCGCGCCCCTAGGCGCGCGTCGCAACATCTCGCTGCCGGGTCTGTCGGCGACGGTCGGCGAGGAGATCGAGGCGCTGCGCCGCGCCGCCGGCGACAAGGCGGTGAAACTGATCCGCCGCGAGCCCGATCCGACCATCATCAAGATCGTCGACGGTTGGGCCACCGACTTTGATGCCTCACGCGCCGAGGCGCTCGGCTTCAAGGCGGAAAAGACCTTCGACGAGATCGTCCGCGCCCATGTCGAGGACGAGTTGGGGGGCAAGGTGGGTTCGTAAAAGCGAGGGCCCGTCCAGCACAAGACGCTGGGGGCGCCACCATGAATATCATCTTCAGTCAGCATGCCGAAGACATGCTGACTGAACGGGCGCTTATGCGAGCCTGGATAGAACGCACGATCAGCGATCCGGATTGGACGGAACTCGATCCCCATAATCCTGAACGAATTCGCAGCTTTCGGGCCATTCCCGAGCGGGATATGAGGATGTTGCGCGTCGTCCATGTTAGAGACGATGAAACCTACCGCGTCGTGACGGCATTCTTCGATCGAAAGCGAAGACGATGAGAACAAAGTACGATCCGGAGACCGACACACTCTACGTCCGTTTCGCGGAGACGGCGGTTTTCGACAGTGAGGAAACGCGTCCGGGCGTCGTCCTCGACCTCGATGTGGATGGGCGGATCGTGGCCATCGAATTGCTCGATGCCTCGAAGCAGGTATCGGGCGGCGTGGACAAGGCGTTCCCGAGCGCCGCGTGAACCAGATCCTGCCAAGTTAATGTCTCCCGGCAGCGCGGCGAAAACCGAGGGAACGGCGTCCCAGTCCTCCGGAACCCTCACCGGCGTCGCGCTGGCGGCGGGCGGCTACGCGATCTTCTCGGTCCAGGACGCGACAGTGAAGTGGCTGGCGCAGGACTATGCGGTCCCGCAGATCCTGTTCCTGCGCTCGCTCGTCATCGTCGCCATCGCGCTCGGGCTCGGTGGGCGCGGCGGTGTCAAGGCTCTGGCGCGGAGACGCAACAAGGGCCCTATCCTGCTGCGCGCCGGACTGATCATGGTTGCCTGGCTGCTCTACTACATGGCGTCGCGCCACCTCGGCCTGGCCGAGATGACGACGCTGTATTTCGCAGCGCCGATGATCGCGGTGGCATTGGCCACGCTGGTCCTCAAGGAACGGGTCGACGTCTCCCGCTGGTTCGTCGTGCTGCTGGGCTTTCTCGGCGTCGTGGTCGCGGCGGGCCCTAGCCGTTCGATGAACCCGATCCCCTCGCTCGCCGTGCTGGCGGCAGCCTTCTGCTGGGCGGCCTCGACCATCCTGGTCCGCCGGATCGGCCGCTCGGATTCCACGGTGACACAGATGCTCGCGGCGAACCTGCTGTCGTGTGTCTCGTGCCTTCCGGCGCTGCCCTGGGGGTGGACGACGCCCGACACGTTCGGCCTCGTGCTGATGCTCGGTCTCGGGGTTATCGGGGGCGTCGGCCAGTACCTGCTCTATGAGGGCTTTCGATTCGCCCCCGCATCCGTGGTGGCGCCGATCGAATATAGCGGGCTTGTCTGGGCCTTCCTCTACGGCTACGCGATCTGGGGTGATCGGCCGGCGCCTCATGTCTATGTGGGCGCAGCGCTGATCGCCGCGAGCAGCCTCACGCTTGTCGGCTTCGAGCGCCGCCGCCATCAACGAGCCTTACGGGAGAATGTCCGACCATGACCACCGAACAGAAGATCGCGCTCGTCACCGGCGCCGGCTCGGGCATCGGGGAGGCTGTTGCGCAGGCCCTTTCGGGCGCCGGCTTCACGGTGGTGCTGACGGGACGGCGGAAGGAGCAGCTCGAGCGCGTCGCTAGCCAGGCGAAGGGCAGGACCCTGGTCGTGCGTTCCGACCTCACCGATCCGAAATCGGTCACGGCGCTGTTCGCCGAAATCAAGACGGCTTTCGGACGCCTCGATGTGCTGTTCAACAATGCCGGCACCAACGCGCCGCCGATCCCGCTGGAAGAGCTCAGCGTCGAGCAGTGGAAATCGGTGATCGACACCAATGTAACGGGCGTCTTCCTCTGCACGCAGGAGGCCTTCCGCCTGATGAAGGACCAGAGCCCGCGCGGCGGCCGCATCATCAACAACGGCTCGATCTCCGCCACCATGCCGCGGCCGAATTCGGCCCCCTATACGGCCTCGAAACATGCGGTCAGCGGGCTGACGCGCTCGACCTCGCTCGACGGGCGCAAATACGACATCGCCTGCGGACAGATCGACATCGGCAATACGGCGACGCCGATGGCCGCCAAGATGGGCGGCGGCGTGCTGCAGGCGGATCTGTCAACCAAGCCTGAGCCGACCTTCGACGTTAAACATGTCGCGGAGGCCGTGGTCTACATGGCCGGACTGCCGCTCGACGCCAACGTGCAGTCGATCACCGTGATGGCCACCAAGATGCCCTATGTGGGACGCGGCTGACGGGCGTGAAAAAAACCGCCCCGGCTGGCCGGAGCGGGTTTGCTATCGCGACGACCCGCAGGCTATTCGACGACTTCGACCACCCGTCGAGTGGCGGGGTCGACCAGCACCGGGCGGTCGTTGACGACCGTGTAGCGCAGACCCGGCCGCGCCTTGAACTCGCCGGGCACCTCGTAATAGGTTACGCCGGCCCGCGGCAGGACGACGCCGACGCGAAGCGGCTGGACATAACGAAAGGAAGGACGGTGCTCGCGCACCACATATTCGCGGAACCGCGGCCGAGCCACGGGATCGAGGACGCCTCCGACGATCCGGCCCGCCGTGCCGACCGCACCGGTCGCCGCGCCGACGCCGGCCCCGATGGCGCCGCCCACGACCCCGCCAAGCGGCCCGCCGGTTCTCTCGCCCTCGTTGGCACCGCGCTGCGCCCCGTTGACCGTCCCCTGGACGACTTGCGCCTGAACTGCCGGCAGGCCGCCGAGCGTCGACAAGGCGAAAGCCGCCGCAAACATACTATAACGCATCGCATACCTCCATCTGGCACAAGTCGGATGAACGTATTGCGCTGTCGATGGTTCCGCTTTGCTTGCGTCTGAACCGCACAGAGATCGGAAAGCCATCGCGCCGATCGCCATATTCATCGTCTGTTCAGCTCGACACAGTGTCGTAAACTTGATTGATCACAGCGAGCAGCGTCCATCCGCTCTCTTGAAGCTCGCGGGATCGCAAGGGTAGGCATCGCCGCCGCAGATCGCAACGCAGCTCCCGGTGCCGGCCGGGCTTGGCAGTCCGGTCAAGGAATGTCGCGCCTGGTATTGATCGCCCGACGGGGCGACATGAATAGGCGCCGCCATGGCTCCCGATGTCAGCATCATGCAGGCGGTAAGAGTGTAGATGAACTTGAACATGGTCCTTCTCCTCGATGCGAAGACATGAGGAAGACCTGTCGGCCAGGACCTTTATTCCCATCGTGTCACAATATTCGGTGAAGCCCGGGTCGGCGCATCCGAAAAAAAAACGACGTCCCGCGGGAATAAACTGGGGAGCGGACCGGTCTTGGTGGCAGCGACGCCGCACGGCCTCGCTTAGCCGAACCGGAGCTATTCGTATGGCCCACGACGATGACGCCGACCACCTGACGCGCCGGCATGCGCTCGAATGCATGGTGTGGGTCGGAACGGGAGTGCTGTGGACGGTCAGTGGCGGCGTGCCGACCTCAATGCTGATCGGCGAGGCGGCAGCGGCCGAGGCATCGGCGGGAGCCTTGAGCTTCCTGCAGATCAGCGACAGCCATGTGGGCTTCGACAAACCCGCCAACCCCGATGCGCTCGGGACGCTCAAGGAGGCGATCGGCCTCGTCAAGGAGTTGCCGGCAAAGCCCGCCGCCTTCATGATCCACACGGGCGACATCAGCCATCTGTCGAAGGTCGGCCAGTTCGACGACGCCGATCAGGTCATCGGCGGCGCCGGGCTGAAGGTGCACTATGTGCCGGGCGAACACGACATGATCGACGAGGGCAACGGCAAACTCTACCTCGACCGGTACGGCAAGGGATCGAAGGGCGCCGGCTGGTACAGTTTCGACGACCATGGCGTCCATTTCATCGGGCTGGTCAATGTCGTCGACCTCAAGGCGGGCGGTATGGGCAATCTCGGCGCCGAGCAGTTGGCCTGGCTCGCCGATGACCTCAAGGGCCGCTCGGCCTCGACGCCGATCGTCGTCTTCGCCCATATCCCGCTCTGGGCGCTCTATCCGACCTGGGGCTGGGGAACCGCCGATGCCGAACAGGCCTTGGCCCTGCTGCGCCGGTTCGGTTCGGTGACGGTGCTGAACGGCCATATTCATCAGCTGGTCCAGAAGGTCGAGGGCAGCGTCACCTTCCATACGGCACGCTCGACCGCTTTCCCGCAACCCGCGCCCGGCTCCGCCCCGTCCCCCGGGCCGATGGTGGTCGCCGCCGACAAGCTCCGGACGATGCTGGGCGTCACGCAGGTGGCGATCAATCAGGGCTCCAAGCCGCTCGCCATCATCGACACGCCGCTGGCCGGATGAGGGTGCCGCAGAGCACCCGGGAGACAATGACGATGAAGACGATAATGGACAGCCGGCGGCTCGCCGCCGGCGCGATTGCCCTCGGCCTTCTGGTCGGCGGCATCGTCACCCGCCCGCCCGCCGCCCGGGCCGAAGACCCCGCCAGGATCAGGATCGAGAATTTCAGTTTCGTCCCGACCGATCTGACGGTCAAAGCCGGGACCAAGGTCATCTGGGAAAATACCGACGACATTCCTCACTCGGTCGTCCTGGCGGACAAGTCGTTTCGCTCGAAACCCCTCGATACGCTTGACGAGGCCACATTCACCTTTGTCAAGACGGGCACCGTCGAGTATTTCTGCGGGCTGCATCCGTTCATGCATGCCAGGATCACCGTCATCCCCTGAGGACCTCAAACCGTGACGCAGGACGGAGCCGGGCGGCGTTTTGCCGAGGTGGTCCTTCCGCAGGCGGATCATGCCTTCCGCCTGGCCCGGTGGCTGACGCGGAGTCCGCACGACGCCGAGGATATCGTGCAGGATGCCGCGTTGCGGGCCTTCCAGGCGATCGACGAGTTCCACGGCACCAACGCGCGGGCCTGGTTCCTGACCATCGTCCGGCGGACAGCCTTCACCTGGCTAGCCAAGAACCGCCCGAAGGATCTCGTTCTCACGGAGGATCTCGAACAGGCCGAACGAGCACATCCTGACGCGGAGCCGGCCTTCGGTGCGGAGCGTTCGGCGACGCCCGAGCAATCCTTGCTGCGCAGCCAGCGGAGCGACCGGGTCGCCGCTGCCGTCCAGGCCCTGCCGGTGCGCTTTCGGGAGGCCATCGTGTTGCGGGAGTTGGAGACCATGAGCTACCGCGAGATCGCCGAGATCCTCGACGTCCCCGTCGGCACGGTCATGTCGCGGCTGGCGCGCGCCAGGGCGCTGCTCCAGGAGCGTCTGGCGGAGGAGAGACGATGACCACGCCGGCCGACGAGACCGACACGCACCTTCTGCTCAACGCCTATGTGGACGGGGAGCTCGACGCGGCCACGGCGCTCGCCTTCGAACGGCGCCTCGCCGCCGAGCCGGATCTCGCCCGGGACCACGAAACGATCATCGGCCTCAGAACCTTGCTGCACGAGGCCCTGCCGCGCGAGACGGCCCCGGACAGCCTCCGGCAGGCTCTGGCCCGGATCGGAGCGCCCGAGGCGGCCACGCGCGGGACCGCCGCGTCATCATGGCCGGCGCGGCTTCGCGCCTCAGCTTTCGCAGCACGCGCCAGGGCGCCGGCGTGGGGCATGGCGCTCGCCGCCGGCCTTGTCGGCATGGTCCTCGGCGCCGGATTGACGACGCTCGTCACGCCGCCGCGGCAGCCGTCTTCGACGGTGGCCGAAATCGTGTCTGATCACCTGCGCGCCGTCATGGCGCCGCAGCCTTTCGATGTCGCGTCCACCGACCAGCATACGGTCAAACCCTGGTTCACCGGCCGCCTGTCCTTCGCGCCCCAGGTCTTCGATCTCGCCCCGGCCGGCTTCGCCTTGATCGGGGGGCGTGTCGACGTGCTGAACGGCCAGCCCGCCGCCGCGCTGGTGTTCCGTCACGGCAAGCATGTCATCAGCCTGATCTCGCAGCCCATCGGATCCTCCTCCGGCGCGGGCGCCGGCGCGTCGGATCGTGGCTTCGAAGTCCGGGACTGGACGACCGGTGGCATGCACTATTGGGCGGTGTCGGACGTAGCACCCGAGGAGCTCGACGCCTTCGAGGCGGCGGTCCGGGCACAGCTCGCGCAAGGCGACTGACGCGCCGTCCTGGTGGTCACAGGAAGGACGTGAACATATCGGGGCGCGGCGGCAGGAGGCGGCGGAAATAGCGTCGGCCCTCGTCGGAGATCGCATGGGTGCCGTCGAAGAAGCTGTCAGGCATGTGGCGCGTGCGCGCCGCGACCCGATCGAGCGGCACGAGCTTCGGCGAGGTCCGCTCGCCGTCGAAATCGAGCGCCACCGAGCCGCTCTGGGAAAAGACTTGTTCGGCCGCGAAGGCACCCGCCGCGAAGGCTTCCTCCTGGTCGGTCCGGTCGATCAGGCCCAGAAAGCCGCGCGGCAGATAACCGAAGGTGTCGACCCGCGTCCGGGCCTTCGGGAAATGCGCCTTGACCACCCGTTGAAGCTCCATGCCGAGATCGCCGCCCGTCAGCTGCACGTTGCCGTGAGCGTCGCGCTCGACCACGCCGCCGGCCGACTGCGCCAACGCCTCGACGAAGGGCAACCCGTTCTCGTCCTGCACGCCCTCCGAGATCGAGACCACGCAGCGCCCGAGCCGGTCGTAGACCGCCCCGACGTCGTCGAGGAAGCGGGCGACGCCGAAATGCTTCTCGGGCGCGTAGACGAGATGCGGCGCATCGTCGGGGCCGTCCTGCCAGGCGGCGGGCGATGCGCACAGGAAGCCGGCATGGCGCCCCATGACGATGGCGACGTAGATGCCGCCGAACGCCCTCACGTCGAGGTCGACGCTGGCGAAGGCATGCGCCACGAAGCCGCCGGCCGAAATGAAACCCGGAACATGGTCGTTCTCCATCAAGTCGTTGTCGATGGTCTTTGGCGCATGGACGAAACGGCATTCGCCGGAAGACTGGGCGCGGAGCAGCTCGAGCGTCCCGGCGGTGTCGTTGCCACCGATATAGATCAAGCCGCGCGCCTCCACGGCCTCGAGCGCGGCGAAGATCGCCTCGCAGGCCTTCGGGTCCGGCTTGTCGCGGGTCGAGCCGAGGCCGGCGCTCGGCGTATTGGCGAGGCGGCGCAAATCGTCCTCGCTGAGCCCCGTGAGATCGACGACATCGCGCGCCACGAGGCCGCGCACCCCGTGCCGGGCGCCGAGGATGCGCAGGCCTGGATCGAGCCGCCGCGCCGTGGCGATGGCACCGCAGAGGGTCTGGTTGATCACGGCGGTGGGGCCGCCCCCCTGCGCAATGACGATCGACGGCATGAGATCCCCCTCTCGGCTGGCTTGTCCAACGCCTATCGGGCGGCGCGCCAGCACCCGGCGATAGAACCAAGAATGCCGGTGCCGGACAAGCGCCATATGGCGCACCTTCCTGGCGTCGGGCAAGGCTACAGCTGTGGTCGCTTTCGAACGCGCTCCGTCGATCTGGAGCTAGCCAGGGCGGCCTGATAGGCTACAAATCGGATGCGCCGCGCTGTTGGCTCACGCCTGGCCGCCCGGCGCCTCGGATCAAGGCGGCGGCCCCCTCGTCGTCCGCCGCCGAGACAACAAGCACGCATCAGGGAGGATCAACACCATGGCCAGTCCGTCTCTTCACCCCTCGATCGACAACGGTTTGAAGAAGGGCAGCGGCGCCGTTGCCGGGGGCAAGCTGCATTGCCACTGCCCCTCCGACAAGGTCGAGGTCACGATCACGGGCGATGTCGCGCATAATCACGCCTGCGGTTGCTCGAAATGCTGGAAGCCTTCGGGCGCCCTCTTCTCCGTGGTGGCGGTCGTGCCGGCCGACAAGCTCAAGGTCACGGCGCACGAGGAGAAGCTCCACGTCGTCGACGAGGCCGCGACGATCCAGCGCCATGCCTGCCGGCAGTGCGGCGTCCACATGTTCGGCCGTATCGTCAAGGACCATCCGTTCAAGGGCCTCGACTTCGTCCACGTCGAGCTCAGCGACGCGGCGGGCTGGCAGGAGCCGCAATTCGCCGCCTTCGTCTCCTCGATCATCGAGCAGGGGTTCGATCCCAAGCGCATGGACGACGTCCGCGGCAAGCTGAAGTCGATCGGCCTCGAACCCTACGACGTCCTGTCGCCGCCGCTTATGGACGCCATCGCCACCTATACGGCCAAGAAGAGCGGCGCGCTTGCCGCATAAAGCAGTATCGGTTCAAGAAGGATTGCTCTGCGATTCCGTCCCGGTCAAACCGCTCGCATCCAATGCAGGAGCATGTTCGAAAACAACCGGACATGCTCCATACTTAATACGTCGCAAGTTCTTTTGCCGCTCATTCTGATCTTGCCGGAGGAGAACGGGATTGGCGGTCTCGATGTCCTCGCCCTTCGACAGGTTCGGGATGAGGAAACCGAGGAACCAGATCGACCTATACATCGGTCACGCAGTAAGAGTAAAAGCCTTTCCATGCTGTCCGTGATCGTCATCGTCCCCTCGCTCGAAAGCCCCGGTCGACAGCCTTCGCTGGCGGCGGTGCTGCGCACCTTGTCGGCGCTCGTGCCGGCCACGATCGACGGTGCGGTGCGCGACGTCGCGCTGCTCGTCGTCGGCGATGGCGGCGAGGTTTCGGCCATCGCCGACGAAGCCGGTTGCGGGTTCATCCGGGAGGCGAGCTTCGAGGCCGCGATGGCGCGCGGCATCGCCGAGGCGCGGGCGACCTGGATCTGCGTGCTGCAGGCCGGCGCGCTGCCAGGGCGTGGCTTTGCCGAAGATGTCGCCAACGCGCTCGAGGAAGCAGGCGATCCGCCTCACGCGCTGCTGCTGCGCGGCGAAGGCGGCCGGTTCGGGCGGATCTTCCCGTCGCTGGCGGCCGTCGCCGGGGTCATTGCGCCGCGCCAACGCTTCAGCGGCCGCGCCTGCGCCAGTTTCGCCGATCTGCTGCGTAACGCGCGCCCGGCGCGCACGCTGCTCGGCCGCGTCGCCATGGTGGCCTGAGCGCCTATTTGCGACGCAAATGCTCGTCGAGCCGCGGCATGATCTCGACGAAATTGCACGGCCGGTGCCGGTAGTCGAGCTGCTGGTCGAGGATTCCGTCCCAGGCATCGCGGCAGGCGCCGGGCGAGCCGGGCAGGACGAAGACGAAGGTCGTGCCGACGAGCCCCGCCGTGGCGCGCGACTGGATCGTCGACGTGCCGATCTTGGCGAAGCTGATCTGATGGAAGACGCCCGAGAAGCCGTCCATCCGCTTGATGAACAGCGGCTCGATGGCCTCCGGCGTCACGTCGCGGCCGGTGAAGCCCGTGCCTCCGGTCGTGATGATCACATCCGTCCCGGGATCCGCCACAAGGGTCCGCACTGCCTCGGCGATCGCCTCCCGGTCGTCCTTCACGACGATGCGGCCGGAGAGCCGATGGCCCGCGGCGAGGAGCCTGTCGGCCAGGACGTCGCCGGAGCGGTCCTGCGCGGGGTCGCGCGTGTCCGAGACGGTGATGACGGCGATGCCGAGGGGAAGGAAGGCGCGCTCTTCGACGGAAGCCGGCATGATCAGCCTGGGCACGGTGGTGGGATCGAAGCGCCGAACCTAGCACAGCCAACCGCCCGGAACGCTAGCATTCCCCGGCCTCGGCCAACGCAGGCTATTTGGCTAACAGCGCCGCTGAGGTCCGAGCCGGCTGTCCGCCAAGCGGAGCGCCTGCCCACACGCCGCGACTTGCTCCCGAGGGGCGCCGGACGCCGATTCGACCAAGCGCCGCCGGCCTGCGTCCCGGGTGTCGTCCCGCGCTGCCGCGGCGGTCCCGGGCGAAGAATTCGGCCGTCGCGAATGGCTTTTCCCCTGCCAATCGCCCTAACGGCCTGGCAAAGGACGATCCCATCTGGTGTCCGGTTCAAATCTGGGATTTGCTGGTCAACCGGATCGGCGGCGGCAGGACGGAGCCTCGGCGAGGGTCATAGACCGCGCATTTTCCGCCAATCGGGTCGAAAGACCGGGGTTGAGACGGCAGACTTGCTCGCGACAGGCCCTATATGGGGTCAAGGACCCCTCTGTCGGGATTGGTCGCGGCAGCGGGCCGCTGCGGGTCAAGCGGGACAACCACAGGAGAACAGGACGTGGCGACGAAGAAAGCTGAAAGCACTAAGGCGGACCCCGCCAAGGCCAAGGCGGCGGCTCCCGCCAGGAAGCCAAACGCGGCCCTGATGAAGCCGCTGACCCCCTCCCCGGCATTGGGCGAGATCGTCGGCAAGGCGGCGCTGCCGCGCACCGAGGTCGTCAGCAAGGTGTGGGAATACATCCGAAAGCACAATCTGCAGAACCCCGCAAACAAGCGTGAGATCGTTGCCGATCCCAAGCTGAGGGCCGTGTTCGGCAAGGACAAGACCACGATGTTCGAGATGAACAAGCTGCTGTCCGCCCACCTCAAGTGAGGGAAGAGCGACGCCCTCGCTGCTGCGGGTGACGCCGGAACCGGTCGGGGACGGAGCGATCGATCGCCGCGCCGTATCCGCCGGGCCAAGCGTCAGCCGCGACGCGACGGCTCCGCCGCAGGCAGCTCGACGGCCTGCGGCGTCTACGACGGTCTCGCCCGGTCGTCGAGATAATCTTTGCGTCCGTCGGTGAACCTTGCGGCGGTCTTGACGTTGCGCTTGACAGGTCCTGTCGGCGAATGGTCGGATTCAGCCGCATCGCCCGGCTGATGTCGGTTGAGGAACGCCCGGAATGATGTCGGACGAAGAAATGAGGACCCTGGGCCACGCCCGGATCCTTGAATTTCATAAGTTCTATTCCGAGTTCCAGTTCTGGATCGCAGCCGGCAACGAACGTTTTCGGGTGACGATCCGCATTTACGAGACAAACGACGGCCGCTTTTTTTTCGTGCAGAGTCATTTCATCAAGACGCCGATGCAGGACGCGCCGTTCAGCACGACGAACCTCACCCATCTGACGCCGCATCTGGCGCTGGGCACGGCGGTCGAATCCATTACCGCCTATTACGACGGTGCAGTCGGTGCGGGCCACGAACCCTCCATCGACTGGTTCTTCGCCAACGATCAGTTCTGAAACGATCAAGCTGCCAAATCGCGACGCCCCTCGCGGCGTCAGGCCGCCTGAACGAAGCTGTCGAGCACCATCTTGCGGCCGGCCCGGTCGAAATCGACGGTCAGCTTGTTGCCGTCGACTGCCGCGATCGTCCCGGGCCCGAACTTCTGGTGCAGCACGCGCGCTCCGGACGCGTAATGCGCGGCTTGCGTCGATTTGGCGATGAGTTCGCCCTCGATCACGCCCGGCATCCGCGCCGTACCGGAGGTGGCGCGCGCCGCGCCGCTGCGCTGCGCCCGCTGCCAGCCGGGCGTCGCATAGGACGAGGCGAAGCTTTCCATCCGGTCGAAGCGCGACGGCGCGTAGCCCTGGCGCCGCGCCTGCGCGCCCTCGCTCACCGTGACATGCTCCTCGGGCAGTTCGTCGAGGAAGCGCGACGGGATCGTGGTCTGCCAAAGGCCGTGGATGCGCCGGTTGGTGGCGAAATAGATGCGCGCCCGCCGCTTGGCCCGTGTCAAGCCCACATAGGCGAGACGGCGCTCCTCTTCGAGCCCGGCGCGGCCGTTGTCGTCGAGCGAGCGCTGATGCGGGAACAGGCCCTCCTCCCAGCCGGGCAGGAAGACGGTGCCGAATTCGAGCCCCTTGGCGCCATGCAGCGTCATGATCGACACACGCTCCGTGTCGCCGGCGCTATCCGCCTCCATCACCAGCGACACATGTTCGAGGAAGGAGGCGAGGTCGGGAAACTCCTCCATCGAGCGGATGAGCTCCTTCAGGTTCTCGAGCCGCCCCGCCGCGTCGGCGGTCCGGTCCTTCTGCCAGAAGTCGGTATAACCCGATTCCTCCAGCACCGTTTCGGCGAGCCGCGCATGCGGCACGGCACCGAGGCTACCGCGCCAGCGGCCGAAATCGTCGAGCAGCGCGCGCAGCGTCTGGCGCTGCTTCGGCTTGATCTCCTCGGTCTCGACCATCATGCGGGCCGCGGCCATCAGCGGCAGCTCACGGGCGCGGGCGAAGAGCTGGATCATCTGCAGGGTCGAATCGCCCAAGCCCCGCTTCGGCGTATTGACGATGCGCTCGAAGGCGAGGCCGTCGTCGGGCTGCGCGACACAGCGTAGGTACGCCAACGCATCGCGGATCTCGAGCCGCTCATAGAAGCGCGGACCGCCGATCACGCGGTACGGCAGGCCGAGCGTGATGAAGCGCTCCTCGAACTCGCGCATCTGGAAGGAAGCGCGCACCAGGATGGCGATCTCGTCGAGCGACTGGCCCTGGCGCTGCAGCTGCTCGATCTCCTCGCCGACCTGGCGGGCTTCCTCCTCCGAGTCCCAGACGCCCGTGACGACCGGCTTCTCGCCCGGCTCGCCTTCGGTGAAGAGCGTCTTGCCGAGCCGATCCTCGTTATGCGCGATGAGACCCGCAGCAGCGCCCAGGATGTGGCCGGTCGAGCGGTAATTGTTCTCGAGCCGCACCACGGTGGCACCGGGAAAGTCGTGCTCGAAGCGCAGGATGTTGTCGACCTCGGCGCCGCGCCAGCCGTAGATCGACTGATCGTCGTCGCCGACGCAGCACAGGTTATGGCGGCCCTGCGCCAGAAGCCGCAGCCACAGATATTGGACGACGTTGGTGTCCTGGTATTCATCGACCAGCATGAAGCGGAAGCGGTTCTGGTACTGGGCCAGCACGTCGCCGTTGTCGCGAAACAGCCGCAAGCCCTCAAGCAGCAGGTCGCCGAAATCGACGGCGTTGAGCACCTTCAGCCGCGCCTGGTAGGCTTGGTAGAGACGCTGACCCTTGCCATTGGCGAAAGCCTGGGCCTCGCCGGCGGAGACGCGCGAGGGATCGAGGCCGCGGTTCTTCCAGCCGTCGATCATATGGGCGAGGCCGCGCGCCGGCCAGCGCTTGTCGTCGACGTTTTCGGCCTGCAGGACCTGTTTGAGCAACCGGATCTGGTCGTCGGTGTCGAGGATGGTGAAGTTCGACTTCAGCCCGACGAGTTCGGCGTGGCGGCGCAGGATCTTGGTGCCGACGGCGTGGAAGGTGCCGAGCCAGGGCATGCCCTCGCCGGCCGGACCGATCAGCGCCGCGACGCGCTCCTTCATCTCGCGCGCCGCCTTGTTGGTGAAGGTGACGGCGAGGATCTCGTGGGTGCGGGCGTGACCCGAGGCCAGGATATGGGCGATGCGGGTGGTGAGCACCCGCGTCTTGCCGGTGCCGGCGCCGGCCAGCACCAGCACCGGACCTTCGATCGCCTCGACGGCACGGCGCTGCTCGGGGTTGAGCCCGTCGAGATAAGGCGGCGCGATGGCTGCGCGGGCGCGGGCCGCGATGCCCCCGGCGCGGGGCGTGATAGAAGTGGCGCTTTCGGCCAAGGCAGGCTCCCCAAGCCCGGCCACCATGGCGATTCGGGCTTCGATCGAGAGAACAGAAGGCGAATGTTTACGCCGAATATGGGGCCAAACGGAAGGGCTGGCAGGACATCCGCGCCGGTGCCTCGAGACGCACGTCCTGTCATCCGCCTGCGGCGTTACGCGTCGGGGTCCGCCCCCGACCCGTCCGGTGCCGAACGGGGCTGCGGTCCGGCGCGGGCAAGGCCCCGAGTCTCGCAGCCTGACGTGCTTCGCCGGGACGAGCGATCCAACGTCGGGCGAGATGACGAACGCCATGATCCTGGCCGTCTATAAGCCGGTCGCTGCGGCCATACCGGGCGAGTTATGGGGCACGGCCCCTGGCTACGTTGTCATAAGCCCCTTGACCAACGCCACGCTGGCATCGGTCGGCCCTTCTTTGACATTCTGAACATTGTCGCTGTCAAGGACGTTCAGTATCGTCGTCGCTATCGGGTTATTATTCTTTACCCCTTGCACCAACTGGGCCGCATGCTCTTCCCGAAGCTGACCTTGTATTCCGACGATTTTTTTGACGACATATTTTCCCGTCTTGAAAACGGTGTTGGCAGTACCGGTCACCACATGGGTATTGAGACTCACGTTCTTTATCTTCTTTAACTGTTGTTTCTGAATGAAATTAACGGTGGCCGCCTGGTTGTCGGTGATCCCTTGTATCTTACTTATCTCCTCAAGTCGGCCGATCTTGTTGTAGGCTTGCTTGGTCACGATAACCGCATTGGCGACCGCAAACGGCTTGACGCCTCCCAATGGGACAGAGGCAAAGTGATCCGCGACTGCCATCCCAGCGGCGGGAACATATTTCTTCGCGTTTCCCGTATTGGCGGCGGCTGACAAGCCCGTCATCTGCGATTCCAGCTTCTGCTTTGCCTGAAGAACATTGGCATGCTTGGTTATGAGTTCTTTCTGGATCTTTATATTTTCGTTCTCTCTGTGTTGAGCAAATTTGTCCTTTTCTATAAGCTTCTCGGCTGATTTCGTCGCCGCGGCAATATCGAGATTTTCATTCTGCGCGCCATCCTCGATGGAGTTGCGTCTGTTGAAAATCTGTCTTTGAATATTATTCGATTGCACAATATCGACAGCAAGCTGAGTTGAATCGTTTACCATATCCAACGGAGTAGATCGCTCTACTGAATTGATATTGCCCGGTTGTGACGGGACAGTCGGATTGGGTCCGTCAGGCATAACCTCTCCTAGCGCGCGCAGATGATCCTTGGCCTGAGACGAAAGCTCCGATGCAATCGCTTGGGTCGCCACCTGGAACGCGGCAGGACGCGGCACACCGACCCAAGACTCACTTTCCGTCTCTGAGACTCCACGAAGGGAAGCCGCGTGTCCAGCCGAATCAGCCCGAGATCCGGCAGGCGTATCACGTGATTGAGCGCCTGAGGCACATTCACGACCAGGCGTGCGAGCCGCGGGCGTTCGGTCATGGCCCGTAGCGACCGCAATGCCATGATACGCGCATCGCAGGGATTGAGCGCGTTCGCCTTCTCGTGACGGACCTCGGCCGCGCCGAGCAGCCTACGGTGCGGGCGTGGTAGTGGTGGCGCTTTCGGCCAAGGCAGGCTCCAGAATCCGGATCGCGTCGGCGATTCGGGCTTTGCTCAAGAGAACAGAAGGCGAATGTTTACGCCGAATATGGGGCCGGACGGAAGGGCAACCGCGCCAAGCACCGGTCGTCAGGTCACGCGCAAGAAGCCGTCAGAACTCCAGCGCTCGCTGCCCACACCGTGATGCATGAAGAACAGGCCATCCGGATCGTAATGGTCCTTGACGGCAAGGAGCCGCGGATAGTTCGGGCCCCAGAAGGCCGTGCGCCAGTCGGCGTCGAAAAAATCGCTCTCCGACAGGTAGGAACCGGGCTTCGGGACGAGGGCGTGGATCTCGGCCATTGCGTCGTCGATGGCCTTCGCCTGTCGTCGCGCGGTCGCGGCATCGGGCTCGTGCCCGACGATGCCCGGATAGGCCGGTGGCCCTTCGGCGCCGCTGATCAAGAGCGCGAAGGCGTCGAGCACCGCCGGGTTCATGGCCGTGTCGCGGGCCGCATCGATCGCGCTCGCCGGCGCGCCTGCGAGGCCCTTGTTGCAGTGGAGAGCGACGCCCCAGTGGCGCGAGGCGGCGAAGAGCGCGTCGGCCAAGGCGGAGCGTCGATCACCGTGCAGCAGCGAGGCCGGCAGCCAGGCTGACCGGTAGCCGTGCAGGACCTGCCCCGTCTCGTTGAGGTTGCTGGCCCAAAAGACGTTGCCGGCAGGGGCGCCCGGGCGGTCGTCGGCGAGCACCAAGCCAGGCAGCGTCTTGAGGAACGTCGGATCCCAGAAGTGGCGCGCCGGCACCGCGATGATGACAGGCGGCCGATCAAGCCTGTAGTCTTGCGGCGATGCGGCCAGCCAGGCGAAGAACGGCCGCCAGACCGCATCCGCCGCCTCCTGGTCGAGCCCCTGGAACACCATCGAGATGGCGAGCACGTTGCCGGGCCGCAACGCGATCTGCTCGCCCCACTGCGGGTTGAACAGCGCCTCACGATAGAAATCGACCATGCGACCGACGAGCCGGCGGAAGGCCTCGTCCGACGTGGCCGTGACGGTCGCGAAGACGCCGCCGAAGGTGGCCGGGAGATCATGGGTGCGCAGCGTCAGCCGCGTGACGACGCCGAAGCTGCCGCCCCCGCCCCCCTTGAGCGCCCAGAACAGATCGGCGTCGGTGCAGGCGTTGACGGTCTTCACCGAGCCGTCGGCCAGTACGATCCCGGCCTCGATCAGGCTCGCCGCAGCCGAACCGAAGGCCTTGGAGAAGCTGCCGAAGCCGCCGTTGAGAACGAGGCCGGCAGCGCCGACAGTCAGGCATCCGCCGCCCTGGACGTAGCGACCGGCCCTGGTGGTCACCGCGTCGTAAACCTCGTTCCAGAGGGCGCCTGATTCCACCGTGACGGCGGGCTGCGGGTCATAGTGCGCGGCGCAGCCCTGGCCGACGAAGGCGTCATGAACGATCACGGCCTTCATCCGGCGGGTCCAGATCAGCAGCGAATCAGCCGCGTTCGACGTGCCCTGATAGCTGTGGCCGCCGCCCTTGACGACGAGCCGAAGGTCATGGTCGCGGGCGAAGTCGACGGCCGCGACCACATCCGCCGTGGTCTGCGCCGCAACCGCGTAGACGCTCGGCTGCGACGTCCAGGCATCGACCCAACCGAGCGTCTGGGTCAGGGCGACCTCGTCGCCGATGTAATAGGGGTTCTTCAATTCCTTGAAGAGCCGGGCACAATCGGTGCTCTCCGGCGCCGCCTTGCAGCCGTCGAAAGGCGAATGCACCTCGATGAGGTTGCCGCCGACATCGGCGCGGAGCTGATCCCAGCTCGCCCGCGGCGGCCATGTGGCGTCGCCGGGCCGGACGCGGCGCAGGACGCGCGGCGTCGCGGCCTCGGCCTGCCACGACCCGAGGCCCGGCAAGGCGACGGCGAGGCTCGCTGCCGTCTGCAGGAGACGCCGTCTGTCCACCCAACCACCGCGACCGTCATTCATCCCGACCACTCACTCTCCGAAACGCTGACGCAGCGCCGCCTTCTGCACCTTGCCCATCGCATTGCGCGGCAATTCGTCGACGAAGAGGATGCGCTTCGGCCGCTTGTAGCCGGCGAGCCGGCTCTTGAGGGCGGCGGCGATGGCCGCGTCATCGATGGCCGCGCCAGGTTCGCGGACAACGACGGCTGCGACCGCCTCGCCGAGATCGGCATCGGGCAGGCCGATCACGGCGCTCTCGAGCACGCCGTCGAGCGCGTCGAGCGCGCTCTCCACTTCCTTCGGATAGACGTTGTAGCCGCCGGTGATGACGATGTCCTTGCCGCGCCCGACGATGGTCAGATAGCCCGCCTCGTCACGGGTTCCGAGGTCGCCCGAGACGAAGAAGCCGTCCGCGGTGAACTCGGCCTCGGTCTTCTCCGGGTTGCGCCAGTAGCCCATGAAGACGTTGGGACCTCTGATCTCGACCATGCCGATCCTGCCCGGCGGCAGAACCTGGCCTTCGGCGGTGACCCGCACCTCGACGCCCGGCAGCGGCAGGCCGACGGTGCCGGCGATCCGTCGGCCCTCGTAGGGGTTCGAAGTGTTCATGTTGGTCTCGGTCATGCCGTAGCGTTCGAGGATGGCACGGCCGGTGCGGGCCTCGAATTCCGCATGCGTGTCGGCGAGGAGTGGCGCCGAGCCCGAGATGAAGAGCCGCATGCCGGCCGTGGCTTCCGGCGTAAGCCCGCCCTGCTGCAGCAGACGGGTGTAGAACGTCGGCACGCCCATGAGAACCGTGGCGCGCGGCAGCAGCCGCACCACCTCGGCCGGATCGAAGCGCGGCAGGAACAGCATGGCGCCACCGGCGAAGAGGAGCGTATTGGTGGCGACGAAGAGCCCGTGGGTGTGGAAGATCGGCAGCGCATGGATCAGCACATCTTCGCAGGTGAACCTCCACAGCGCCGTGAGCGTGCGGGCGTTGGAGGCCAGGTTCTCGTGGCTCAGCATGGCACCCTTGGAGCGGCCTGTCGTGCCGGAGGTGTAGAGGATGGCGGCAAGGTCGTCGGGTCCGCGCGCCACCGGGTCGAAGACGGAAGGCGACGCGCCCACGCGTTCCATCAGCGTGCCGTCGCCCGCGGCGCCGAGCGTCTCGATCCGGGGAGGCGAGCTCCCGCCGATGCCCGCAACCATGTCGCGGCGCGCCGGATCGACGACCAGGAGCCGCGGCTCGGCATCGCCGACGAAATAGTCGAGCTCGGCCCGCGTGTAGGCGGTGTTGAGCGGCAGGTAGACGGCGCCGGACATGATGCAGCCGAGATAGAGCCCGATGACTTCGGGGCTCTTCTCCGCCTGCACCGCCACCCGATCGCCCGGCGCGACGCCGAGGTCGCAGAGCGTCCGGGCCATGCGGGCCGCGAGATCGAGCATGTCGCCGTAGCTTATGATGCGACCGTCCGAGGTCTCGATCAGGTGGCACCCTGGCGCCGGCATGCGGGCGCGGATCTCGTCCCACAGGTGATTGGCCATCGCGTCTCCCGCTCCTGTGTCGCGTCGGTGGACAGGATTGTCGGCGACGCCCGCGCCATCGTAAAGGCGCGCTATGTCTTGAAGAACGCGTCCGCGGCATTCCGCGACATCTGCTTGGCGTCGATCGCGCCCTCGAGTCGGATGATCTCG
The DNA here is from genome assembly GCA_965277115.1 of Lichenihabitans sp. Classification (GTDB taxonomy): domain Bacteria; phylum Pseudomonadota; class Alphaproteobacteria; order Rhizobiales; family Beijerinckiaceae; genus Lichenihabitans. The sequence continues at coordinate 402,630 of CBDIBY010000012.1, forward strand.
CCACGCAGCAAAGCGATGCGGGCATGAAGCTCCTCGACCGACAACGTGTCGAGCGGCTCGCCGACCTCGTGACGCAGCGGCGGCTTGCGCAGGGCGCGGTCCTCGTCGTCGCGGATCATGGCGTCGCTCCGACGGAGAGGACGATCTTGCCGATATGGTCGCCCGCCTCCATGCGGCGGTGCGCCTCAGCCGCCTCGGCCAGCGGATAGACCTTGTCGATCACCGGCTTAACCTTGCCTGACGCCAGCAGCGGCCAGACCTTGGCCTCCAACGCCTGCGCGATGGCAGCCTTCTCCTCGATCGTGCGCGGCCGCAGGGTCGAGCCGGTGTGGATCAGGCGCTTGGTCATCAGCAGCGTGACATTCACCTCGGCCTTGGCGCCGCCGAGAACCGCGATCTGCACAATGCGACCGCGTTCGGCGGCCGCCCGATAGTTGCGGTCCACATAGCTGCCGCCGACCATGTCGAGGATGACGTCGGCGCCTTTTCCCCCCGTCGCCTCCTTGACGGCCTTGACGAAGTCCTCCTGCTTGTAATCGATGGCCCGGTCGGCGCCGAGGCTGCGGATCGCCGCGCATTTCTCCGGCGAGCCGGCGGTCGCCAGGACCTTCGCGCCGAACGCCCTGCCGAGCTGGATGGCGGTCGTGCCGATGCCCGAGGTGCCGCCATGCACGAGCAGCGTCTCGCCGGGCTGGAGCCGGCCGTGACCGAACACGTTGACCCAGACGGTGAAGAAGGTCTCGGGGAGCGCGCCGGCTTCGATCATCGAGAGGCCGGCCGGCACCGGCAGCGCCTGCGGCTCGGGTGTCTTGACATAAGGCGCATAGCCGCCACCCGGCACGAGCGCGCAGACCGCGTCGCCCGGCTTGAAACGGGTCGCGCCCGCGCCGCAGGCCGCGACGGTTCCAGCGACTTCCAGCCCCGGCAGGTCGGAGGCGCCGGGCGGCGGCGGATAGGCGCCGGAGCGCTGCGCCACGTCCGGCCGATTGACCCCCGCCGCCTCGACCGCGATGAGGATCTCGCCCGGGCAGGGCACCGGCACCGGCCGCTCTTCGGGCTTGAGCACCTCCGGGCCGCCATGCTCGGAGATGGCGATGGCGATCATGGTTTTGGGCAGCGGCATTCTCGTCTCCGGGTGCGATCACTCCAAGGGTGGGGCGCGGCGCGGGTTCGTCCACCCGGCACGTCTGCTTCGAGCGGGTTTTTGCCTCCTGCGGCTACGCCAGAGCAAGGCGACCACCCGTTGCGAGCTTCAGAACGTCACGACGCTGCGGAGTCCGAACACAGCCGCATCGCCGATCCGTCTGGTTGGGTTGCCAGGGTCGGCGATACCTCCGCCAGGATTGAACACATACTGGAAATCCGGTTGCACCTGCCACCACGGCTCGATCTGAGCCTGATAGGTCGCCTCGATCACGGTCTCGCTCGAACGGACGGGACCGACCGGCGCCCCCTGTCCGGCGGCGATGTCGCCGGCCCGCGCCCGCGCACCGATCCTGGCCCATTCGACGCCGATCCCGGTCGTATCGTTGGCTCGGCCGAACGGACCCTTGTAGGTGACGCCGCCCTGGACAAAAAAATCGACGAGGTTGCGGTCGCTCGGCGCTCCCATGATGCGCGCCGTCACGCCGAGCCCGCCGTCGCTGTCTGGGCTCGGACGATGAACGAGCTGGTCGAGCGTGCCGTAGACGCTCCAGTCGCCCCTCTTCGAGCGCGGAATGCCGACCAGCACGCCGGGCGGCTGCGCCGTGGCGCCGCTCTGATAGAACGCATCGGCAAAGCGGTTGGAATTGTACCAGGCGCCGACCTTGTAGGTCCCGGGCAGGCCGGCGGCATGCTTTTCGCGATTGACCGCATATTGAAGTTCGCCGATCGCGAAGGCGCCGCTCGACACATCGAAATTGGTGCCGGAGGAATCGTTGCGTTGAGGATCGCCAGGCCGCAAGCCGGCCGGGCTACCATTGTATAGGCCGAGCAGAGCCGTGAGTTGATCCGTCGGTCGGGCACGAATGCGGATGCCTGGCGTCGGGAGCGGGTAGTCCGGTCCACCGGATGGCAGATCCGTAGCCGGCAGGGTCGGCCAGCCGAACCCCGAGTTGATGAAGAGATCCTCGTATTCCGAGGTGATGAATTCGAGATCGGCGCTTTGCTGCCCGATCTTCACGTCGACTTTGCCGTTCCAGAAACTCTGCTGGTACCAGAGCTCGTTGAGCCGGGTGGAGGGATCGGCCTCGATGCTGCTGACGACGTTCAGGTTCTGAAGATTTCGGCTGGTCAGGCCGCGTCCGTGGATCTGCAAGGCGCTGACATTGACGATGCCGCCATCGAGACCGAAGGCCTTGGCCGTATCGATGCCGACGCTCACCTGCGTCAGCCCTTCGACGATCGCCCCGCGCCTGACGCCTCCAGTCGCATTGCCGAAGACCTCGGCGGTCTCCGACAGGCCGAAACTGACGCCGTAGCGATCGAGCAGAGGTCGAAGGCCGCCGATGCTTCCGAACAGATTGGACCGCGTCGAAAGATCGCCTGCCCAGGATGGCATGGCACCGGCATCCGCCTTGTTGCCCGGCTGCGAGCCGCCGGCCGGCACCGCCGCGCCCGGTTGCGCCTGATCCTGCGCTCGGGTCGGGTGTGGCAGACACAAGGCGAGAACGGCCACGCATCCGGCGAGACGGACGAGGCTTCGCTGGGATCGGCGGCGGCCCGCTCCAATGATGGTCCGACCCATGTCGAAAACTCGCGGCTTCCCCTGCGTCGGCCGTGTCTTCGCACGCTTCCGCCGCCCTGCATGTCACGCGCTTTACACAGGGGCGGGGAATCCGTTGCGCCATGGTGAAGCCGGTGGGCCGTGTTTGCAGACGGTGCGCCGTCCCGACACGCCCCCCGATCACGGCATTGACAGGCCGTTGTCCATCTGATGCCATCCTGACCACTGGCCGATCGGCCGAGCCCTTACCAAGATGCCGCCGCAAGGTGGCCGACGAGGTCCGGGACGGTTTCATTGCGCTGAAGACTGCCGGCCACAGCTTCCACGCCAACCGACGACGTATGCCGATGGCGATCTCCGCTTTGACCTACTCCGGCGCACTCGCTGCGTCGCGCAATCCGACCCTCCATGACCTGATCGCGCGCATCCGGGCCTACAACCTGCTTCTGCCGACGCTTCTGAACCAGAAGCGGGCCAATGCCAACTACCTGCTTGATCGAAAGGCCGTGGTCGAGCTGGACCTGATCTGCGCCGCCATTTGGGTCTACCTCCTGCACAAGCCCAAGGGCGTGCGCAAGGCGACCGGCAAGGCTAAGTGGGACGACGTCATCGCGGTCAAAGTGCAGGCCGAAGAACACGCAGATTTCTTCGGGGTCAAGTTCCTCGAGGCGGACTTCTCCGGCAAGGAGGGCGGCTTCAACTATTGGCTCGAGCGCGCCGCGCCTGGAAATGCCAGCGACCAACTCTACGACGATTTCGTATTCTGGTTGTCGGGTAACATGGGAAAAGGTCAATTCACCAGCACCAGTACGTCTTCCTCGCAAGTTCTCCAATATTTCGATGCTCAACGTCGAGCGCGTTACGAGGTGCGGGCCGAGGGCAAGGTGCTCATGCAGGCCGATCAGCCGCTCGATACGAGCGGCGGCATCGGCACCTATACGGGTCTGAAGAATACATGGATCTACGTCTGCTCGGCCACGAGCCGGAAGGTCTACAGCTATAAGTCCACAGCGAACTTCATTCACCATTCCAGCTTCCTTTCGGGCGAGCCGGTGATCGCGGCCGGAGACTGGGTCGTGATCGACGGTGGCATGAACTACCTGAACAGCGGCAGCGGCCATTACCGCCCATCCGACGTCAACATGCGCAGCTTCATGAACCTCAACGCAAGCTGGTGGGAAGGCGAGGCCGTCGTGCAGCCGAACTACAAGGGCAAGATCATGCGGGTCAGGGATTACCAGCTGCGCGGCCTGAAAGCCCCGATGATCAAGCCTGACATGCTCGATCGGGTCGCCGGCATGCTCGGAGTCACCGATCTGGCCGATTTCACGAAAAATGCGAAGCTCGACGACGAGACGGCAGGCTTGTGACCTAACATTAGGGGCGACAAGCGCCATCACCACGCCCGCGAGCATTTGCATCGTGAGACAACCAGGGTCGACGCTACTTTCGTCGGCCATGCAGCCTTATCTCACGGGATCGCCGGAGTGAGGCCAGGGTTCCGAATCCAGGGTAATAATCGCCGGGTAACTCCACCTCCCCGCAAGCGGGACGAAGGGACGATCCCGAAGCTGCCCCTTTAACCCCCGGGTTCGGAGCCCTGGGAGTGAGGCCGGCGCGCTTGCCAAGCCGAACCTCCGCGCTTAGAGCAGTATCGGATAAGATGGAATCGCATTGCGATTCCATCCCGATGAAAATGCTCGCATTTCGAAGCTGGAGCAGTTCGGCAACAGCCGAACATGCTCTAATGCATCGCGCCAACCCCTGACACGCGCGAGGACCCATGCCGACCCACAAACTCTTTCTTCTGCCGGGCGACGGCATCGGCCCGGAGGTCATGGCCGAGGTCGAGAAGGTCGTCGAATGGTTCGGCCGCAGCGGCATCGCTCAATTCGAGGTCGAGCGCGGCCTCGTTGGCGGCTGTGCCTTTGATGCGCATGGCGCCGCCATCAGCGACGCCGACATGGCCAAGGCGCGGGCCGCCGACGCGGTCATGCTCGGCGCGGTCGGCGGCCCGAAATGGATCGACGTGCCCTACGACGTCCGCCCCGAGGCCGGCCTGCTACGCCTGCGCAAGGATCTCGGCCTCTTCGCCAACCTCCGGCCCGCCATCTGCCACCCGGCGCTGGCGGATGCCTCCTCGCTCAAGCGCGAGGTGGTCGAAGGGCTCGACATCCTCATCGTGCGCGAATTGACCGGCGGCGTCTATTTCGGCGAACCGAAACAGATCGTCGATCTCGGCAACGGTCAGAGGCGCGGTATCGACACGCAGGTCTACGACACGTTCGAGATCGAGCGCATCGCGCGCGTCGCCTTCGATCTGGCGCGGCTACGCGGCAACAAGGTGACGTCGTCGGAAAAGCGCAATGTGATGAAGTCGGGCGTGCTCTGGTTCGAAACCGTCAACGCGCTCCACGCCCGCGAATATCCGGACGTCGAGCTCAACCATCAGCTGGCCGACGCGCTCGGCATGCAGCTCGTGCGCTGGCCCAAGCAGTTCGACGTCATCGTCACCGACAATCTCTTCGGCGACATGCTGTCAGACGTCGCCGCCATGCTGACGGGCTCGCTCGGCATGCTTCCCTCTGCCTCGCTCGGCGAGACCCATCCGCAGACCGGCCGGCGCAAGGCCCTCTACGAGCCGGTGCACGGCTCGGCGCCGGACATCGCCGGCAAGAGCGTCGCCAACCCGCTCGCTATGATCGCGTCCTTCGCCATGGCGCTGCGCTATTCGTTCGACCTCGGTGCCGAGGCCGACATGCTCGACCGGTCCATCGCCCTGGCGCTCTCCGATGGCAACCGCACCTCGGACATCGTCGCGCCTGGCGCGACGGCCGTCTCCACCGCCGCCATGGGCGATGCAGTCCTCAAAGCGCTCGACAGCTTCAGAAAGGACTGAAGTCGAGATTCTGCTGCGGATAGAAGCGCGGGTTGTTCGGCAGGTCGAACCGGCCCGGCAGCGTCGACTCGCCAAACCGCGACGGCGCATAGCCGGCATAGACCGGGACGAGTTCGGTCGTGTTGGCCGCGACATATTCCGGCGTGTCCGACCCGACCGGCACGACATTGCCGGGGTCGAGGAAGGACCGCTTCTGGATGGTCAGCGGCGGCGCCTTGACCTCAGCCAGCAACACGGCACGACTTGCCGCCACGGGCCGGCGGGCGTGGTGATGAACCTGGGCCTGGGCGGCCGCGGTGCTCAGGAGCGCCGCCGCAACCGCAACGGTAGCCAGGCGAAGATGGCGATTCGGCATGTGATCCTCGAGAGCTTGATCTTGACAAGATAATCAGGCTGACGGGATTAAGTTTCCCTTACGATGCGATTTCGTCGTTCAGGATGAATTTAATCTTTCGCCGCGACGTCCTTCGACAAGCCGCGCAGCACCGGCAGCCCGGCGTTGACGTCGAGCCAGGTGATCCGGCTACCGGCCGCGGTCAACGGCGATGGGCTGCAAGCGGATCCGCGCCGGCGTTCCGCCTCGACGAACATTCGCTGCAGGGCGGTGTCGTCGCCGGCCGAGACGAGGTCGATCCGGTCGATGACGCAGCGCAGGCTGTCGCGCGCCGCCGGCCGTCCGGCGCCGCCGCACAAGAGCCCCGCGATCCGCAGGATCCCGTTTCCGCCGGATGAATTGCGGAAGCCGAGACAGGGCGTCTGCACCCCGCCTTCGGCGAGCCTGATATCGGCTGCCTCGAAGGGTCCGAATCGCGTGGCGAGCGCTGTCGGGGCCGAGGCATGGACGGCGCCGAGACCGCTGTCGCGCGCCATGCCCTCGATGTCGTCGGCGAAGGCGCGCGCTGCGGTCGGCGTCCGTCCGAGCCGATCGAAGGACAGGGCCAGGAAGGGCGCGTCGACGCGGGCCTCGCCAAAGGTGACGATGTCCTGACGACCGCCGCCCGCCGGATGGCGGCGGGCCCTGTAGGTCTGGGGCAATCGGGCGAAGTCGGTGCCGGCAAGGCCGAAGATCGCGATCGGGCGATTGACCTCGACCCAGGCGTCGGCAACGGTCTCAGGCCTGCGGTCCGAGGCGTCGCGAGCCGGCACCAGTGCGATCGCCAGCGCGAGCCCCAGGCCGGTGAGCCCGACGAGGCCTGCCAGCTTGGCGGCGCCGAGCAACGCCCGGCGCAGACCGCGGCCCAGTCTCGGCGCCCGCGGCAACGGCAAGTCCTCGAACCAGACTGAAAGATCGCGCCCCCCGATGCTCGTCATCGCTCTGCTCCGCATCCCGGTACGCGGATGCCGGGCCGAGCCTGCGAGACAGCGGTGAGCCAACCGTTATCGAGACCGATAGAGTTGCAATCAGGCTGAACGAAAGGTTAGCCCGCGCGGCTAGAGCATGATCGGCTGTTGCCGATCTGCTCCAGCTTTAAAAGAGCGAGCACGTTCATCGGTTTAGGATCGCGAGGCGATCCAACTTAAACCGATCGTGCTCTAGCGGGACTTGCCGAAGGTCGGATCGAGAGCGGCCCCCACCGCGCCTATAGGCGCAGCGGCGCGGCAGGGGCCTTACCGGGAGACGCTCGACGGCAACCGGCTATATCGAGAATGATCCCGCCTGCCTGAACGGCAGCACAAGACGCCCTTCAGCTCCCAGTCATCTTCGGACCCGTCCCCGATCCCCGCGACCCGGTCAAGCTCGCGGCCGAGGCATCGGTCGAATCCCTTCACGGACGGGAACGCCACCAGCCCGGGATGACGGCCTTGCGCCATCCCAAAACGCCCGGCCGGTCGCCTCGTGAAGATTTCGGCAGAAAGTTCCGCCGTCCGAAGCGCCTTGCGCGAGCCCCGCGCTTGTATCTTCCCGGGCGCTGCACCTATGATGGTGCAAGGTCATTCATCCGAGCCACTCGCCTCCACCGAAGACCGAGGAGAGCCCTCACTGGATGACCGGAAGCCTGGGGGCGTGTTGCTCAAGATATTGTGCGAGCCGGCGCGAGGCGGCCGGTTTTCTGTTGATTGGGAGGCAGGGATCGTCCTGCGCAAGGAGTATTGAGATGGACAAGACGATTATAAGTATCATCGGCGCCGTATCGGCGCTCGCGACCATGGATATCGCCTGCGCCTCGGCGGCGGTGTCGCCGAGCCCGGCGCCGGCGATCGAGGCCCGGTCCTTCGGCGATCTGCTGGAGCCCATCCCCAACGCGGCAGCCATGCTGCGCGCCATCGATGCGGCCCGCGGCACGCCGACCGGGGCGGAGTCCGGCGTGCAACTGGCGCAGTACGACCAGTATCACCACCATCATCATCATCACTATCGGCCGCCGCCGCCGCCCCGCCATTACCACCACCATCATCATCACCACCATTACTACCATCCGCCGCAGTATCATCATCACCAGCAGTATCACGAGCAGCAGCCGTCCTACGACCAGCCATCCTACGATCACGAAGGCTATTAGCCTCTCCGGTGCCGACGCCTGATCCAGACGTCGGCATCAAGCCGGTGCTGGTGACCGCATTTGCAAATCATCGCCTATGCGAGGCGCAAAATCCTTCCCCGTCGCCGGGGAAGGATGAACAGCACCACCCGGTCGGCGATCGAGCCAGTGTCGTCGGCGATTGTGCGGTGCGGTCGCGCCTGAAAGTCCACGGCGACTGTCGGGATGTGCGGCGACAAGATATCCCGCTCCCCTAGGCCCGCCGAAATGGCGCTCCCGGGGCGAGCGGGGCCGGACAGCGGGCAGAGCGAAGGCAGCCGAATTGCCACAGGGACCGCGAGATCCGATTTAGGCCTCGGTGCCGTTCACCGCGTCTTGCAGACGATATCCCAGGGTGCGGCGCTCAGTACTGACGGGTCTCGGGCTGATGGCCCTGGTTCCACTGGTGGTCGTCGTGCTGGGGCTGCGGGTCGTATTGGGACTCGTCGTGGTGTGAATGCGGGTCGTATCGAGGCTCGCCGTGGTCGGCCTGCGAGGCGTGGTCGGCCTGCGAGGCGTGGTGCGGAGCGCCCTCACCGGTCGTCGGCGGAGGGCTGATGCCGCCGCGGGTGAGCAGCGACACCTTCGTGCCGAGGTCGCTCACGGCCGTGGTTTCGACGGTCTCCACGTCGCCGTGCAGCTTCCGGCCAAGCTCGTTGAACTTCTCCTCGATGATGTTCAGGAGCTCTGCCTTGAAGCTTTCCAACTTTGCGTTCATGTCGTCCGACATATGCATGGCATGGGCGGCGATGTCGGTGGCGTGCTTGGCGACGGTGTCGATCTCTTCCTTGGCCTTGCTGAGGGTATACATCGGATTATCCTTGCAAATGCATCGCGGCGCGAAGGCGGCCGCGCTCCGCCAACGCTGTCGAGGGAAGGCAATGAGCGCGAGGTCGAGCGCCAGAAGCTCCGGGGTGAGAGGCGTGTCGTCCATCCTGGCCTCGTATCCGTCGGTCGGTTCTGATCCCAGCCGGAACCTATCATGGAAGGCTCGCGGCTCAACAGCGCGGCCGGCCTCGAAGCGGGCCGAGGTCACGAAATTCGCCTGGTGAGATTAACGCGCGCCGCGCAGGGTCTTTGCGAGCCGGCCCCGATCGGTGCAGAAGGCACCGTTCGGCGTCGTCCGGCAGGGATTGTGCCGGCATGGCACGCCGCCGAGGCGCCGAACGAGGGAGCGGATGACGGGGACTTTGCGCGCGGCGTTGAATCTCATGCGTCGTGGCCGCCGGGAGCTCGAGGCGCGGCCCGGCGGCGGGCGGGACGGCTTCTTCATCCCCTACGAGGGTGCGGCCGCGTGCCGGCCGCAGGACTATCCCGCCCTGGAGCCTCGCTTCGTCGCGGCGCTATCGACCTTTCGTGACCTCATCGCCTCGGTCGATGCCTATGCGGCCGATCTCGAGCGCATCGCCCGCGGCGGCCCGGGCCTCGTCGGCGCGCGGCCGGCCCGCTTCGGGCAGGAGTGGTTCCCGCGTCTCGACGCGATCGCGGCCTATGCGCTCGTTCGCGGCGCGCAGCCGAGGCGCATCATCGAGGTCGGCTCCGGCCATTCGACCCGCTTCCTGGCGCAGGCGATCGTCGACGGCGAGCTTGCGACCGATCTCACCTGCGTCGATCCCGCGCCCCGCGCCCCGTTGGCGGGCTTGCCGCTGCGCCATCGGGCGCGTCTCTTCGGAACCGCCGACGCGGAGGAAGCGGCGGCGCTCGGACCGGGCGACATCCTGTTCATCGATTCGAGCCATGTGGCCATGCCCGGCACCGAGGTCGACCGGCTGCTGCTCGACGTGCTGCCGCGGCTCGGCCCCGGCGTCCTGGTGCACCTGCACGACATCTTCCTGCCGGATGCCTATCCGGCCGCCTGGGCGCGGCGCGGCTACAACGAGCAGATCGCGGTCGGCGCGCTGCTGCAGGGCGCCGCCTACGAGGTAGTTTTCGCCAGCCGCTATGTCGCGACCCGGACCAACCTGCTGGCCGGAAGCCTCATCGCAGACCTGCCGCTGTCGCCGGGCGCCTTCGAGGCGAGCCTGTGGCTGCGGAAGAGGGACGGTTGAGAGGCGCGGCGGCGGCCCAGCCGATCACGCCAGGTGGCCGCCCACCATTGCCATCAGATAGGCGTCGACGAAACCATCGTCGGTTCGGGCAAAACGTGAGAGACGCCCCTCCGTCGCGAAACCGAAGCGGCGGTAGAGCGCGATGGCGGGCGCGTTGTCTGCGAAGACCGTCAGTTGAAGGCGCTCGAGGCCGATCAGCGTCCAGGCGGTCTCGACGACAGCCGCCAGCAAGGCGGTCCCGACGCCTCGGCGCTGGACCCGCTCGTCGACGGCGAGCATGAAATATCCGACATGGCTCTGGCGGCCGGCGAGCGGGTAGAGCGCGGCATAGCCGACGATCGCCTGACCGATCGTCGCCACGACCTCGAACTTGCCGGGCTCGTGGCAATCGAGGAAGGCCTCGACCTCTTCGGGCGAGGTGAGGGGCTCCAGCACCGAGCCGCTGCGCTGGACGCCATCCTGACTGAGCAAGGTATACAGCGCCGCGCTGTCCCCCTGGCTGCGATGCCGCAGCGACAGCCCCTCGGGCCAGCGGCAGCCGGCAGGCAGGGGCGGCGTCGGAATAGGCCGGTCGTGCGGGCGCTGCAGAACCGGAGTCTCGTCAGGGATGATCGACATCGGCTCGCGAACCTGGCGACGATTGCGAACAGGAGAATGCCAAGACGCTAATCCGGGTCGGTTAACAGATCATTCACTATGTCGCCGGCGCTCACCGCGGTACCGATGCCGATCGGGCTTGGACCGGAGATGCTCGCAACGGAAGGCCGGCGTCTCGTGCGGAAATCTCTTGCGAATGTCGGCCCGTCACCATAGAGGCCGACCGATGACGACACCCGCCACGGCGACGGACGAGCACCGCTTCGCCACCGAGCGCGACCCGCGCCTGCGGCTCCTGATCCCGATGATCGTCGCCATCGCCTTCCTGATGGAACAGCTCGACTCGACGATCATCACCACCGCGATCCCGGACATGGCGAAGAGCCTCGCCACGACGCCGATCCGCATGAACCTCGCCGTGACGGCCTACGTGCTGACGCTCGCCGTCTTTATCCCGGTCAGCGGCTGGTTCGCCGACCGCTTCGGGGCGCGGCGCATCTTCGTGCTGGCGCTGGCCGTCTTCACCCTCGGCTCGGCGCTCTGCGGCATGGCCGACGGTTTTGCGATGCTGGTCGCGACGCGAGCGCTGCAGGGGCTCGGCGGCGCCATGATGACGCCGGTCGGCCGGCTGATCCTGCTGCGCAGCTTTCCGCGCAGCGAGTTCGTGACCGCGATGACCTATATGACGCTGCCGGCCATCGTCGGACCCGTCATCGGCCCGCTGCTCGGCGGCCTCATCACCACCTACGTCTCCTGGCGGTGGATCTTCTACGTCAACCTGCCCTTCGGCCTCGCCGGCATCCTGCTGGCGATGCGTTTCGTCGAGGACGTGCGGGAGGCCAGTATCGCCAGGTTCGACGTCGTCGGCTTCCTGATGGTCGGCTGCGGCGTGGCGCTGCTCCAGTTCGGCATGGAGAACATCGGCCGGCCGGACGTCTCGCTCGCCGAAATCTCAGGCCTGTTCGGCGCGGCGACCGTCCTTCTCGTCGGCTATGGCGCCTATGCGCGCCGCGTCGCCGCGCCGGCGGTCGATCTCGGCCTGTTCCGCCTGCGCTCCTTCGCGGTCGGCACGCTCGCCGGCGGCCTCTGCCGGATCGCCCTGAACGCGCCACCCTTCCTGCTGCCGCTCATGCTGCAGGTCGGCTTCGGCATGAGCCCGGTGATGTCCGGGTCGCTGACCTTCGTCAGCAGCCTCGGCGCGCTCCTGGTCCGCACGGTTGCCCAGCGGCTCCTGCGCCGGTTCGGCTTCGACCGGGTGCTCGGCGGCAGCGCCGTCGCCGGTGCCGCCATCCTGGCGGGCTTCGCGCTCCTCGAACCGCAAACGCCGCATTGGCTGATCGCCGGCTATGTCTTCGTCTTCGGCCTGGTCCGCTCGACCCAGTTCATGACGTCGAACACGCTCTCCTATGCCGACATGCCCGCCGACAAGCTCAGCCGTGCCACGAGCCTCGGCGGCGTGTTGCAGCAACTCACCGTCAGTTTCGGCGTCTCGCTCGGCGCCATGCTGCTCGGACTCGTGAGCTCGGGCGACCATGTGCTGAGCCCGCAGCGGTTCCACGACGTGTTCCTGCTCATCGCGGTGCTGCCGCTGATCGCCGTGCCGGGGTTCTTGCATCTTCGGCCGGAAGACGGCGTGCAGGTCAGCGGCTACCGCCGCGATGGCCGTGGGCGGGCGAGCGGAATCTAGATCGCGGCGTGACCAGGCGAACGCGCCGCAACCCTTTCGTTCCCCGCCAACCTTACCGATCCGTATGGTGGCGGCCAAGTTGCGCGAAGGATGAGTGTGGTTCCATGCGCCGTGGTCCCACACGATCGGCGCCAAGACCGATAAGCGATGGGGCCGTCTTTGGCGTGGCCCGGTCGCGAAGGTCAAGTTCAAGACCGAAAAGAACGCCAGATCACTGATTTGGAGGAGCGGACATGCGGCGAGGCGCCATGCGCATGCGCCGTCTCCGCCGATTCTTACAGCGGAACCGCAAGATGAAGTTTTGGATTGTGGCAGCCTTCCTCTTGATTCCGGTGTTTCCCGCCACCAGTCTCGGTCAGGACCGCGGATCGCAGAGCGACCAGGACGCCTGTCGTCCGGAGGTCTTTCGCCTGTGTGCCGATGCGATTCCCGACGAAACGGAGATCGTCGCTTGCTTGCAGCGACGCGTGGCCGAACTCAATCCCGCCTGTCGCCAGGTGATCGACCCGGCGCCGCACCCGAAAAGCAGGGCGAAGACGACGAAGCCAAACCGATCGTGAGGCCGGAGTCGTCCCCGTGCTCGCCACGTTGAACCATCAGGCCTTCGCGCTTCTGGCGGCACCGCCCGGCTTGCACGGCGCCGGGCTTTGGGCGGCGACCTTCCTGGCGCAATGGCCCGTCCTGGCGGCGCCCGCGACCCTCGTCCTGATATGGGTGTTCGGGCTGCATCAGGAGCGCCGCGCCGCGGTTGCGGCGGCCGTGACCGGCTTTCTTGCGCTCGCAATCGCCGCTGTGTCGTCCGGGCTGATCGTGAGCCCGCGCCCCTTCATGGACGGCTCGGCGACGAATTTCCTGGACCACCCGCCCGACAGTTCCTTCCCGAGCGATCACTGCACGCTGCTCTTTGGGCTGGCCTTCGCCTTCCTCGCCAGACCCCCGGCCCGATGTCGGCCGCTATGGATCGTCTTCTTCGCTCTGGCGCTTGCGGTCGGCTGGTCGCGCGTCTTTCTCAGCGCCCATTACCCGCTCGACATCGTCGGGGCGGCGCTCGTCGCGGGGGCCGCCGCGGCTTGCGTCGCGTCGCGGCCGGGCAAGGCCGTGACGCTCGCCATCACGCGTCTCGGCGAACGCATCTGCCCCTCGTTTCTCATCCGTCACGCGGGTCGCGGCGGCGAGGCCGGTCCGATCGCGACGCGGAGCGAGCGATGATCCCCTCCCAGCCTGTCGCGGGCGAAGCCTAAGGCTTTGCTTTTACAAGCTTACCGATAAGTAAATCTCACGTCATGGAGGCCCAAGCCGGCCTCGCCCTTAATGGCTGCCAGTCGAAGCCATGAAGGACCTTTGCCATGAACCGAACATCCATTTGCATTGCGGCCGTCGTACTGTTCGCCTCCGCCCCGGGCACCGCCTTCGCCCTCGAAGGGGGCGCCCTCGCCAACGAGGCGACGCTGACCCTCGACCAGGCCCGCGCGGCAGCCCTCAAGGCCCAGCCCGGCACCATTCTCGACCAGGAGCTGGAGCATCGCAAAGGCGGGTCCGGGCTGCGCTACTCGTTCGACATCAAGGTCGGAAGCGTGACCCACGAGGTCGGCATCGACGCCAAGACCGGCGCTCCGCTGCAAAACACGGCCGAGGGCCAGAAATGAGCGCGCCCCACGACGAGGGCGCCGTGAACGGAGCGGCTGTTCGCTCGACGCGACGACGCGTTCTCCTGGGCGCCGTCCTGGGCCTCACCGCCGGAGCGGGGATGATCGCCCCCGCGCTGTCCGCGCTGGCCAGGGAAACCGCGGTCGCCCCGGAGACCAACCCGCCGGGCGACATCCCCGACGACCAGGTCTTCATCGTCTACACGGCACCGCAGGGCTTCGCCATCAAGGTTCCCGAAGGCTGGGCCCGTACCGACCGGCCGGATGGCATCTCCTTCGCCGACAAATACGACAGCGTCGACGTCGCCATCACATCGGGGCCTGCGCCGACCGTCGCGAGCGTCCGCGCGGGCGAGGCCGCCACGATGGAGAAGACCGGCCATGCGGTGAAGATCGGCTCGATCAAGACCGTGACCCTGCCCTCCGGCGAGGCGGTCCGTATCGCCTATACATCGAACTCCGAACCCAATCCGGTCACCAACAGGCAGATCAGGCAGGAGAACGAACGTACCATCCTCGGGCATGGCGGCAAGGTCGCGACGCTGACCATGTCGGCACCGGCCGGCGCCGACAATGTCGATCAGTGGAAGCTGATGAACGACTCGTTCCGGTGGAAATGACATGCCGCTTCTCGTCGCGGACGACCTCTACCGCTTCTACCACCCCGGCGAGGCGGAGGTGCGAGCCCTGCGCGGCGCTTCGCTGACGGTCGAGCCGGGCGAGACCGTCGCGCTGCTCGGGCCTTCGGGCAGCGGCAAGTCGACCCTGCTCGCCTGTCTGGCGGGCCTCGACGAACCGGATGGAGGCCTGGTCACGATCGGCGGTGCGCGCATGACGCGCCGCCCCGAGGCCGAGCGCGCGGCGCTGCGCGCCCGCTCGATCGGCATCCTCGCGCAATCGCGCAACCTGTTCGACCATCTGAGCGTCGCGCAGAACGTCGCGCTTCGGACGAGCCTCAAAGGCACGGCTCGGACCGACGCCGCAATCGGCTCCTTGCTCGATAAAGTGGGTCTCGCGCATCGGGCCGATGCGTTGCCCGCGACCCTCTCGGGCGGCGAGCGCGCCCGCGCCGGCCTGGCGGTCGCCCTCGCGGCCGATCCGCCGCTGCTGCTCGCCGACGAACCCACGGCGGAGGTCGACGCGCAGACCGAGACCAAAATCCTGGAACTCCTCGATGAGCGACGCGCCGCGGGCGGCGGCGCACTCATCGCCACCCATAGTTCCGCCCTGACGAGCTGGGCGTCGCGCGTGCTGAAGATCGAGGACGGGCGCATCGCCGAGGGACCGCTCCCGCAAGCCGCGGGCCGGTCGGTGCCGGCGGCGGCGAGCCGCGCGCGGACGACGAGCATGGACGTCGCCGAGCGCAACGGCACGCTTCTGATCGAGCTTTCCGACGTCTCGCGCTCTTTCGCGATCGGATCGCAGCGCATCGAGGCGCTTGCCGGCATATCCTGCCGCATCCGCGCCGGCGACCGCATCGCGCTGGTCGGACCATCGGGCAGCGGCAAATCCACCTTGCTCGACATCCTGGCCGGGCTTCAGCGCGCGGACGGCGGCGAAGTGTCGTGGCCGGGGCTGCGTCAGGACCAGCCCTTGCGGCCACGCCAGATCGGCGTCGTGTTCCAGGCCCCCTCGCTCCTGCCCGCCTTGAGCGCGATCGAGAACGTCAGACTGGCTCTCGACATCGCCGGACTCGACCCGGCGAGCGCGATGGATCCCGTCGTCGCCCTCGATCGGCTGGGACTGCTCGATCTCGCCGATAAACTGCCCGACCAGCTCTCGGGCGGCCAGATGCAGCGGGTGGCGTTGGCCCGTGCCCTGGTGACTAAGCCCAAGGTCCTGCTCGCTGACGAGCCGACAGGTCAGCTCGACCGGGAGACCGGCCGGCGCGTCTTCGACGCTCTGCTGTCGGCCCTCGACGGCACCGAGACCGCGCTCGTCGTCGCCACGCACGACGCCACCATCGCGGCCCGTCTCGAGCGGTCGTGGCTGATGCAGGCCGGCCGGATGACGGGCGCCGCAACCCGGGAGCAGGCCGCATGATGGCGACATGGATCAAAGGCGTCCTCACCCATCGGTGGCGCACCCTGGTGCTGGCGGCGAGCGGCCTCGCCGCGGCGACGGCGCTGATCGGCATCGTCGGGGTTTTTGCCAGCATCAGCGGCAGCACCATGACGCGACGCGCCATCGCCGACCTTCCGGTCGACTGGCAAGTGGCGGTCGCGCCGACCGCGGATGCCGCTGCGCTCACGCAAAAGCTCGCCGCCTCTGCACCCATCAAGGTCGCCCGCACGGTCGGCTATGCGGATGTCTCTGGCTTCCAGGCCATGACGGGCGGCACCACGCAGACCACCGGCGCGGGCCAGGTCCTCGGCCTGCCGGCGGGTTACGCGGCGGCCTTTCCCGGCCAGATCCGGCCGCTGCTGGGCGCCACCGAAGGCGTGCTGATCGCCCAGCAGGCGGCGGCGAACCTGCATGGGTCCGTGGGCGACACCATATCGATCCTGCGGACCGGCAAGGACCCGGTCTCGGTCAAGATCGATGGCGTCGTCGAACTGCCGAATGCCGACGCGATGTTCCAGACCATCGGCCCGCAGAAGGGACCGGCCCCGACCGCGCCGCCGGACGACGTCATCCTGCTCCCCTTCGATCAGTGGACCTCGATCTTTGGCAAGGATCTGGGAGTGCAGGGAGGCGGCGCGCGTCTGCAGATCCATGCGAAGCTCGATCATGCCGCGCTGCCTTCGTCGCCGAGCGCCGCCCTGGCCGCGGCGACGGGCCGCGCCAAGAATTTCGAGGTCCGCGCGGCCGGCCTGGCGCAGGTCGGCGACAATCTCGCGGCGCGGCTCGACGCCGTGCGCGAGGACGCCTTGTTCGCCAGCATCCTGCTGCTCTTCCTGGGTCTTCCAGGCATCGCGCTCGCGGCGCTGCTGACGGTCGCGATCGGGCGGTCCCAGTCGGGTAGCCGGCGACGTGACTATGCGCTTCTGAGCCTGCGCGGCGCCTCGACCTCGGCGATCACCCGGATCGCGGTGGCCGAGAGCGGTTGCGTGGCCGCGCTTGGAGCGGTTGCAGGCGTCTGTGCCGCTGCCGTCCTTTCAGTGACGATTCTCGGCGCCAGCCCGGGAACGCGGGCCGTCGTGGTCTGGCTCGGCATTGCCTTCGCGGCCGGACTGATCCTCGCCGTCGCCTCGGTCCTCGGCCCGGCGCTCGTCGATCTGCGCGGCGACACAGTGGCGGCACGGCGCGCGATGCTTGTGCCGACCGCAAAGCCTCTATGGAAGCGGACCTATCTCGACATCATTCTCCTGGTGATCGCTGGCCTGCTGTTCTGGCGGGCCGCCGACACCGGCTACCAGATCGTCCTGGCGCCGGAGGGCGTGGCGGCGACATCCGTCGACTACACGGCCTTCCTGGCGCCGCTCTGCCTATGGGTCGGGGCCGGCCTCATCGTGCTCCGCTTTGCGGCGATGGGTCTGGGGGCAGGACGCGACCCCTTGGCCGCCGCGCTCAGGCCGATGGCGAAGGGTCTCAGTGGTCCGATCGCGGCCTCGATCGCCCGTCAGAACGGCAGGATCGCCGGCGGGATCGCTTTGGCGACGCTCGCTTTCGCCTTCGCCACGGCGGTGGCGGTCTTCGCCGCGACATATAATGCCCAGTCGCTCGTCGATGCCCAGTTGACCAACGGCGCCGACGTCACGGTATCAGGCACGATCGCCGATCCGGCTGGCACGCGCCTCGATGTCATAAGACGTCAGCCCGGCGTCGTGGCGGCCGAGCCGATGCAGCATCGCTATGCCTATGTGGGCAACGACCTGCAGGATCTCTACGGCATCGATCCAGCCTCGATCGGCGAGGCTACGGCCATCGCCGACGCCTATTTCGCCAACCACGATGCGCGGGCGACCCTTGCCGGGCTGGCGAAGACGGCGGATGGCGTCCTGGTCTCGCAGGAGACGGTCAACGATTTCCAGCTCGCCATCGGCGACCTGATCAATCTGCGGCTGCAGACCGGTCCGGATCGCCAGTATCGCCCCGTTCCGTTCCATCTCGTGGGTGTCGTCTCCGAGTTTCCCACCGCGCCGCGCGACAGCTTTCTCGTGGCGAATGCGGCCTATGTGGCGGCCCAGACCGGCAACGCGCACGCCGAGACGGTTCTGGTGCGCAGCGCCGGCGACCCGAGCCGTCCCGCCGCGGCGATCAGGACGGCCCTCGGCCCATCCTCGCCCCTGAAGGTGACAGACCTCGCCCAGGCGCAGCGAACGATCGGTTCCAGCCTCACAGCCGTCGACCTGCACGCCCTGACCGGCATCGAGCTAGCCTTCGCGATCGTCCTCGCCATCGGGTCAACCGGCCTCGTGCTCTGGCTCGGCCTATCCGAACGGCAGCGTAGCGCGGCGATCCTGTCGGCTCTCGGCGCATCTGTGGCCGATATCCGGCTTTTCGCGCGCGCCGAGGCGGGCATCATCCTGATCGGCGGGGCGGTGTGCGGCTTCGCTCTGGGCGAACTCGTCGCCGCGATGTTGGTCCGGCTCCTCGGCGGCGTCTTCGATCCGCCGCCGGAGGCGCTTCGCCAGCCCTTGCTCTACCTTGCCGTCGTGTTCCTCGTCACGGCCGGAGCGCTCTGGCTCGCGGCAACGCGACGCAAGCCGGAAGGCATGGAGGCCAGGATCACCTGAACGAAGGCCGAGCCAGTGACCAGCCGTCATAGCCGGCCAGATCGTTCTTGTTGGCGGGGCCGCCGACGATGAGGCCATGCCTCCGATCGCGGATTTGCGCTTCGCCCGACAGGCGGCGGCTCCAAGTTGCTGGAATCGGTCGCGTCGATGATCTTGGATCGACTCGACCCAAAATCATCGTGACCTACTGCGCCGGCGTCGTTGGGTTGGCGGGACTCGCCGGCGTCACGACGGCAGGCGCGCCCGCCGGGGCCGGGGGCGCCGCCGCGGGAGCAGGCGCCTCGGATTGGGCGGCGGGTTGCGGAGCCGTGCCGGACGGCAGGTCGGTCACCTTGAGCGCGGTGAACTTCCAGGTGTCGACCTGGGCTTTTTCGGATTGCGCCCGCATGCCGATCTGGCCGCCGCCCTCGGGCATCTGACCCTTCACCGTGGCGAATTGCTGGCCGTTGATGAACGTCGTGATCGTGTCGCCGTTGGTCTCCACCTCGAGGAGGTTCTTGGACCCGGGATTGCGCTTGATGTTCGGATCCTGCTTCCACTCGACGACGTTGATCCACTTGCCGGCGACCTTGCGGGTCAGTTCCGCATAGCCGCTCGGTGTGATCATGAACATGTAGTAATTGTCGTAATCGGTGGCCCAGAACAGCGGACCGGCCATCGTGTTGTCGGTATCGGTGAGGCTGTTGGGCGTGCGCACCGTGATGCAATAATCGGCGTTCGAGAATAATATAGCTTTGTAGATCAGTAGGTTGGAGATGTCCGGCTGCGGCTTGACCTTGACCTTGCCTTCCTCGACGCTGACGTCGGGCGAGTCGAAGCCCCAGCTCGAATCGACCTGCTTGAAATCGTCGCTGAACAAGGTCTTGTCGCCCCGGCAGGCCCAGGCCGGGCCGGCGGCAACCAGGACGGCCGCCGCGGCGCAGGCAAAGATCGGTCCCCTCATCATCAATTCCCCTTCGGACGGTCGCACCGACCCGGATTATGGCGTAAGCCTGACCATTGCAAACTCGCGGGACGGCTCAGGGTTTCACGATGACGATATGAAGCCGCCGCGGGCCGTGTGCGCCCAGCACCAGCTTCTGCTCGATGTCGGCGGACCGCGACGGCCCGGTGACGAAATTCAAGGTGCGCGGCATGCGGCCCTTGCCGGCCGTCGCACGCACCCGGTCGAGGATCGTCTCGTAGTCGCCCGCGACATCCTCGGCGGCGACCACCACCACGTGGTTCTCGGGCAGGAAGTTGAGCGTGGTGGGGTTGTCCGGTCCGGAGACCAACGCCAGCGTACCGCTCTCGGCCACGGCGCCGAGCGCATGGGAGACGGCATTGGGATCCTGGCCGAGCGAGCGCCCGCGCGTCATATCGAGTGCCGTGCCGCTCCACGGCATGGCGGCGAGGCGCGGATCCTCTCCGGTGCGCACCGTGGCCGGCAGGTTGTGGTCGCGCAGGAAGCGGGCGACCTCACCCGGCACCGCATCGGCATTCTCCACTTCCGCGACGGTCGCCGAGGCCGCCTCCGCCATGCGGCGGAACAGGGCGACGCGCGCGACCGGGTCGAGCTGGCCGCGCGCCGGGACGATGCCGCGCGGCGCCGCGGCGAGCCTGCCCTCGACCGCCGAGCGGCGCGGCGCCTCCTCCCCCGTGACGCCGAGCGAACGGCGGATCGCGGCCATCACATCGCCGCGAGGATCGCTGCCCGGCGCCCTCACCGCGCGGCCCCACGGCGCGTCTGACGCGCCCAGCGGTGCTGAAAGGTCTCGCCCTGTGGCGCCGGCATGTCGCGGTAGCGCGTCCAGCCGCCGGCGAGCGGCAGCGAGGCGAAGCGGCCCTTGCTCCGACCGACGAGGTTCAACGCCCGCATCGCCAGGCCCGTGGCGGCACGATAGAGGCGCGGCCGCGTCGCGAAGAAGCCCCACAGCCTCAGGCCGGAGCGGACGGCGGCGGGCGACAGGTGCCGCTCGAACTCGCGCTCGCGCCAATGGCGCATCAGCTTCGGTAGCGGGATGCGCACCGGGCAGACCGATTCGCAGCGCCCGCAGAAGGTCGAGGCGTTGGGCAGGTGGCCGGCCTTGTCGACGCCGATGAGACTCGGCGTCAGCACGGCTCCCATCGGGCCCGGATAGATCCAGCCGTAAGCATGGCCACCGATCTCGTGATAGACCGGGCAATGGTTCATGCAGGCGCCGCAGCGGATGCAGCGCAGCATCTCCTCGAAGCTCGTGCCGAGCATCGCCGAGCGGCCGTTGTCGACGAGGACGACGTGATATTGCTCAGGCCCGTCCGGGTCCTCCGGGCGCCGCGGCCCGGTCGAGAGCGTGGTATAGACCGACATCTCCTGTCCGGTGGCCGAGCGGGCGAGGACGCGCAACAGCTGCGCCAGGTCTTCCAGCGTCGGCACGAGCTTCTCGATCGAGGCGATCACGACATGCACCTTGGGCAGGGTCTGCGTCAGGTCGCCGTTGCCTTCGTTGGTGACGATGATCGAGGTGCCGGTCTCGGCAATGAGGAAATTCGCTCCCGTGATGCCGACGTCGGCGGCGAGGAAGCGGTCGCGCAACACGGCGCGCGCCTCGCTCTGCAGCATGACGGCTTCGGAGAGGTCGCGGTCGGCGGGCAAATGTGTGTGGACGCGGCGGAAGTCGGCTTCGACCTGGTCGCGCGTCAGGTGCACGGCCGGCGCGATGATATGGGAGGGCGTCTCGCCGCGGATCTGGACGATATATTCGCCGAGGTCGGTCTCGATCGGCATGAGGCCGGCCGCCTCGATCGCGTGGTTGAGGCCAATCTCCTCGGAGATCATCGACTTGCCCTTGGTGACGGTCTTCGCCCCGACCGAGCGGCATATGTCGACGACGGTCCGGCAGGCCTCCGCGGCGTCTCGGGCGAAGTGCAGTTGCCCGCCGGCTTCCGTCAGCCGCTCCTCGTAGCGTTCGAGGTAGAGGTCGAGGTGGCGCAGCGTATGGGCCTTGATGTCGCGGGCGCTGTCGCGCAGCGCCTCGAACTCGGGCAGCGCCGCGGCGGCCTTGGCGCGCTTCTCGATGAAGGCCTGGCGCACATGGCTCATCGCCTTCTGCAGCGCGGGGTCGCCCATGGCGCGATGGGCATTGTCCTTGAACTGCGGCGACGTAGGATGAACCGTCATCGGCGCGGCTCCTCGGGAGCGCCGATCGGCGGCAGGTCGCCCATGCCGGCCAGGATCTCGGCGACGTGGCGGACGTCGGTATTGGCACCACGGCGCGACAGCTTGCCGGCCATGTTCATCAGACAGCCGAGATCGCCCGCCACCAGCGTCCGGGCACCCGAGGCGACGACGTCGTCGGCCTTGCGCCCGACGATGGCATTCGACAGTTCGCCGTACTTGACCGCGAAGGTGCCGCCGAAGCCGCAGCAGACGTCGGCATTCTTCAGCTCGACGAGATCGAGGCCGCGAACCGTGCCGAGCAGCTTGCGCGGCTGCGAGCGCACGCCGAGCTCGCGCAGGCCGGAGCAGGCATCGTGATAGGTGATGGTGCCGTCGAAGGTCGCATCGACCCGCGTGACGCCGCGGACGTCCGTCAGGAACGAAACGAGCTCATAGGTCCTGTCGGCGAGCGCGCGGGCCTCGGCGCCGAGGTTGGGATCGCCCTCGAACAGTTCCGGATAATGCCGCCGGATCATGCCGGCGCAGGAGCCCGAGGGCGCCACCACGTAGTCGTAGGGGCGAAAGGCTTTGAAGACCTGTTCGGCGATCCGCGCCGTCGTGGCCCGATCGCCTGAATTGTAGGCCGGCTGGCCGCAGCAAGTCTGGAGCGGCACGTCGACCGTGCAGCCGGCATCCTGCAACAGCTTGACAGCGGCGAAGCCGACGCTCGGTCGGAACAGATCGACCAAACAGGTTATGAAAAGGCCGACCCTGAGGCCCGGGCGCCGGTCGAATTCCTTGCCTTCCACCATTCCGATAAAGCCCGCCTTCCCAGAGCGCCGCGATCGCCGGTCGCCGTTCCCGTCATCTAGGTTCGCAGGGGCATAGGCGTCAATGCGGCAACCATTCATCGACAGCCCGGGTTGAGCCGGAGGCGCGTCCCGGTGCAGACCGGCAGACGACGCCATAAGGAGTAGCGGAGGAACATGATGGACAGACGCATCGTTCTGGTCGGCATCGCGACGCTGGCTGCCGGCCCGGCCCTCGCGCAGTCGAGCCCCGCGCCGCCAACCGATGCCCCCGCCGCCCCGTTGCCCGGCAAGCCCACCCCGGTCGAACCTTCGCCGGCGCCCGCCATGAAGATGGCGCCGCCGACGGGTGGCGGGGTCTCGGACGCGTCGAGCGCCTGGATGAAGAAGACGATGGCGACAGGCGCCCTCTCGCTCGCCACGAGTCGCATCGCGTTGACCAAGGCCAAGGCCGCCCCCGTGAAACAATTCGCCGACTTCGAGACGGCGGAGCAGAACACGATCGCCGACATCCTCAAGTCGCGGATGATGCCGGACCTGAAGCCCATGGGCGAGGTCAAACCGCCGAACGATGCCGAGCTGGCGATGAATATCGACCAGAAAGGCAAGGATCTTCTGCAGAAGATGCGCGTGATGAAAGGCGGGGTGGATTTCGATCGCGACTACGTGAAGGCGCAGATCGAGGGCCATCGCGACCTGCTCGGCATTCAGGAGGATTACCTGAAGGTCGCCGACGACGCCGACGACACCAATATCGCCAAGCTCGCCCGCGGCATGATCAAGGAGCATCTGGTGCTGCTCGGCGCGATCGAGAAGAAGATGGGGTGAGAGGCGACTGTCCGACAAGATTGGTCGTGGGGGACCGGCCTACTGCGCCATATCGGATCGCGGTACTCTTGCCCGACCTGTATGTGCGTCGCCGCATGGACCGCGATCGCGACCCCTGATGAAAAGCACGGTTGGCTGGCCGATTCAGCCTTGCTGGTTGCGCGCGCGCATAGGATGACAGAGCGTCGTGGCGTGATGCAACCACCAATAAAGCAAGGCTTACAAAATGATCGAAAGTGAGAATATGGGCTTTGGACGCCCCTTCCGTCGAGGTGTCCTGTGTCTGATCGGAACTTGTCTCTTAGCCTCGGCTCCGGCTGCGGCCCAGTCCCAGGAAAAGATAGAAAATACGGTGACTGTCGGTTCGGTGCGGCTGGAACGTGTCTATCACAATGAGAACCTTCTGCCCGATCGCGAACATGCCGGCTTCAGTGCCCTCCTTTACGATGAAAAAGGCGAACTCGTCCTGCACGACGGGAATAAGACGTGGCTCTACACGACCGGGCTATTCGCCGCCCCGACCGGCGGTCAGCGCGACTGGTACGGCAAATGGATCAGTCATGTGCGCGAATTCAATGTCAAGACGCTGGTTTCGGGAGAAAAGAAGATCGTTCTCGGCTTGGCGGATGCCGATCAGTGGGCCGTCATCCATGACGTGGTGAAAGTGAACGACACGATGTTCGTCGCTTTCTACTCGACGAACGGTGGGATCAGGGCTGCGATAAGCGACAGTCCGGATGGCATGTTCAAGGCCGTTCCCGATTTCAAGATCGAGGTCACCGACCCGTGGGAAAAGCAGGGAGGTGAAAAACAGAGCCTGGAAAGCAATGGTGCCCATGTCCTTATCGACGAGAACGATCAGTTCGTCACTCTGTGGTTGGGTTACGACTCGTATCACGTCGACAAGACGGCTGGTCAATTGGGGTGGGCAAAGGTTCGGATCGATAAGCAATCGCGCAATGTCGCGCTCGTTGATAAGAGCCCGCAAAACCCGCTGCCCCTGCTTCCCAAAGATTATATCGCAGCTCGGTCCGGCGGAAATCTCGCCACCAGCATTCGCCTGGGCGGTCAACATGTATTTTTCTACTACTCACGACCCAATAGAGAAAAAATCATGCTGACAGCAGGCTTAAGCGCGGACCCACTCTTTCAGAATGTCACCTCCATCGTTGAGCTTGAACCGCCGTTGGATAATGAAAAGGTGATCGAGAAATTCGAATCTTATATGTTCGACGGCGAACTGTATATAATTTATGAAAATAATCTCGTATCGGGTCACTGGGGAACGGGAATCAGGATTTACAAAATCGCCGGATAGGGTCGACGTGCGGTAGCCGTCGGACTGCTTCATTGATCCCCGGGCTGCGACCCTGATTCCACCCCTCATCTGTCAACGTCTATGACGCCGACGGCGTGCCGTCGGCAGGCATCTTTCTCACCGCCTGAGCAGGAACACCGCCTGCTGGCCAACGAGGTTCCACACCCAAGGCGCCCGGTCGCCAAGGGGACGCCCCTGCCCGTCGAGCACCACGCCGCTCTCGATCACGGCGCCGATCTCGGCCGCGAGACCCATGAAGTCGCGGATCGAGCAGAAATGGATGTTGGGCGTCTCGTACCACGACACCGGAAGGTGCTCGGTGATCGGCATGCGGCCGCGCGTCGCGAGTTCCCAGCGGATGCGCCAATGGGCGAAGTTCGGGAAAGAGACGATGGCGCGGCGCCCGATGCGCAGCATGTGCTCGAGCACGTCGCGCGGCCGGCGCGTCGCCTGCAAGGTCTGCGACAGTATGACATAGTCGAAGGCGTCGTCCGGATAGGCCGAAAGGTCGGTGTCGGCATCGCCCTGGATCACCGACAGACCCTTGGCGACGCAATCGTTGACGCCTTTCTGCGAGAGCTCCAGCCCGCGCGCGTCCACCCGCCGGGTGTCGGCGAGCAGGCGCAGCAGGGTCCCGTCGCCGCAGCCGAGATCGAGCACGCGCGTGTCGGGCTCGACCATGGCGGTGACGAGCAGGAGGTCGGCGCGCGTCGCCTGATGGGGCGTCGGAAGCGTGGTGTCGATGCTCATGAGCGGCTCGCCGGCGCGCCGATGCCGAGACCCCGCACGCGGGCAGCGGCATCGATGAAGCCGCGTGTCGTGGCGAAAAGCTCCGGCACGTCGAGTAGGAAGGCGTCGTGGCCCCTGTCGGTCTCGATCTCGACGAAGGAGACGGAGGCGCCCCCCGCGTTGAGCGCGTGCACCACCGCGCGTGATTCCGAAGTCGGGAACAGCCAGTCCGAGGTGAAGGACACGACGCAGAAGCGCGTCTTGGTCTGGCGGAAGGCGCGCGCCAGCTGGCCGCCGTAGTCGGCCGCGAGGTCGAAATAATCCATCGCGCGGGTCATGTAGAGATACGAATTGGCGTCGAAGCGTTCGACGAAGCTGCGGCCCTGGTAGCGCAGATAGCTCTCGATCTGGAAATCGGCGTCGAAGGAGAAGGTCGGCGCGGCGCGGTCCTGCAGCTTACGGCCGAACTTGGCGTGCAACGCCTGGTCGGACAGGTAGGTGATATGAGCCGCCATGCGGGCCACCGACAGCCCCTTTCCGGGCCGCGTGCCTTCTTCCAGATAACGGCCGCCACGCCAGTCGGGGTCGGCCATGATGGCCTGGCGGCCGACCTCGTGAAAGGCGATGTTCTGCGACGAGTGGCGGGCACCGGTGGCGATCGGCATGGCGGAAAAAACGCGTTCGGGGTAGAGCGCCGCCCATTGCAGCACCTGCATGCCGCCCATCGAGCCGCCGGCGACACAGAAAAGCGTCTCGATGCCGAGATGGTCGACGAGCATGGCCTGGGCCCGCACCATGTCGCGGATAGTCACCACCGGAAGGTCGAGCCCGTAGGCGCGGCCCGTCGCGGGATTGAGCGAGGCAGGGCCGGTCGTGCCGAGACAGCCGCCGAGAACATTCGAGCAGATGACGAAGAACCGATCGGTGTCGATCGGCTTGCCGGGGCCGATCAGCGTCGTCCACCAGCCGGGCTTGCCGGTCAGAGGGTGCTCGTTGGCGACATGCTGATCGCCGGTCAGCGCGTGGCAGACCAGCACGGCATTGGCGCGGTTCGCATCGAGCGTGCCGTAGGTCTGATAGGCGATGGTCAGCGGAGACAGGATGCCGCCGGCGTCGAGGTGCAGCGGGGGATCGCCCGAAAAGGTCACGACCTGGCTTGTGGGTTGATCGGCTTCCCGGCGCCGCGGCCGGGACGGGACGAGGAGCGCCACGACGACCCTTTCTGCGTTCTCTATTCAGAACGGTTCGTCCGTCGTATAGGATTTCGGGGCTTTCGGGTCAAGCTTCGGCTCGTTGACCGAAACTATCCATTTCCGGAACGGACGGCAGTTCCCGGGCGCGATCGACCTTCGAAACTTGGAAGACTATTTGACGGAACGGAATGGCTGGACCAAATTCGCCGGACAAAGAAATATCCGGTTCAGGATCCATGTCGCAGACGGTCAGCGAAGATGCGCCGGCGGGGGCGCCGCGCAGCTTCAGCGCATTGCGCGACCTCTTGCTCGAACGGCGCTCGTCCATGCCGAAGCGCCTGCTCCAGGTCGCCGAATTCGCCCTCGACAATCCGGAGGACATGGCCTTCGGGACGGTCGCCAGCGTCGCCGAACTCGCCAAGGTGCAGCCCTCGACGCTGGTGAGATTCGCGCAGGCCCTCGGCTACGAAGGTTTTTCCGACCTGCAGACCGTGTTCCACTCTCTGCTGCGCAACCGCTGGCCCGACTACGAGGACCGGCTGAAATTCCTCTCGCCCGGCACTGCCGGAGGAGCCGAGGCGCTGCTCGCCGGCTTCTGCGAGAGTTCCGCCATGTCGCTCATGCGGCTGCGCGAGCGCATCAGCGGGGAGGCGCTCGAGCGCGGCATCGAGATCCTGGCCCGGGCCGAAACCATCTATCTCCTCGGCCAGCGGCGCGCCTTCCCGGTCACGGCCTATCTGGCCTACGCCTTCGCCAAGCTCAAGATCCGCAGCGTGCTGGTCGACAACCTCGCCTCGCTCGGACCCGACCAGGTCGCCTTCGCGACGGAGCGGGACGCGTTGCTCGCGGTGAGCTTCACGCCCTACACGCCGGCGACCGTCGAGATCGCCAATCGGCTGGCGCAGAAGATCCCGGTCGTCGCCATCACCGATTCGGCCTTCTCGCCGCTGACGCAGAGCGCAAAAATCTGGTTCGAGGTGGCGGAGGCGGATTTCGGCGCCTTCCGGGCCATTTCGGGCACCTTCGCGCTGGCCATGACGCTCGCCGTTGGCGTCGGGCAGAAGCGCAGCGCCGGTGGACCACCCATCTCGTAAAGCTTGCGCTCGATGACCTTGTGTCATCCCGGCCGGAGCGAAGCAAAGAGCCGGGATCCATACGGTGTCCTAGGATAAGCGCCACGTTCGGCACGTAGCCCGGGCCTCGTGGTTATGGTCCCGGATAGCCGCGTGCCGTGGCTTCCGGGATGACAGCAGCAGGATACCATCTCAAAGCAGCGGCGGTTCGGCTGCTTGCGTTCGGTCGGCACCTGCCGCGATCGCCTTGGCGCCCCGGAGATCGGCCACGAACTTTTCGTATTCGTCCTGTTGCGACGCCTCGTCGGGCAGCCGCAGCAAGAACGACGGATGCACGGTCACGAAGACCGGCCCGACGTCCGGCGAGGGCAGCACCTGGCCGCGCACGGACAGCACCGAGGCGCTCTTGCCGGTCAGCGCGCGGATGGCGCTAGCGCCGAGCGCGATCACGAGCCGCGGCTTGAGGATGGCGAGTTCCTGCTCCAGCCAGCCATGGCACGCATTGATCTCGCCGACGCCGGGTTTCTTGTGGATGCGCCGCTTGCCGCGCGGCTCGAATTTGAAATGTTTGACCGCATTGGTCACATAGGCGCGCTTGCGATCGATGCCGGCCTCGGCGAGCGCCCGGTCGAAGAGGACGCCCGCCGGCCCGACGAAAGGCCTTCCCGCGAGATCCTCCTTGTCGCCGGGCTGCTCGCCGACGAAGACGAGATCCGCGTCGGGCTCGCCCTCGCCGAACACCGTCTGCGTCGCAAACCGGTAGAGGTCGCAGCGTTGGCACGCCATGGCCTCGCGGCGCAGCGCATTGAGGCCGTTGTCGCCAGGCGCGGGCGGCGCGGCCCGAGCAGTCTCGGTTCGGGCCTTGCTCGCGCTGCGAGCCAGGATCGTCGCGGCGCGTTTCGGGACCTCGCCCTGTGGTCTTTTCACCATGGCGGCCTCACTGTTTCCCGCCGACCGGATCAGCGGTGCGATCAGCGGTGCCTCGGGCAGGTTCTTCCAATATTTGACCGGCATTTCGCGCTTCATGGCGTCGATCTTGAGCCGCGCCGGATTGAAGACATGGGCGTAATAGGTTTTCCACGCGTCCTCGGCCGCATCCTGCGCCGGCACGTCCTCGCGCACGCCGCCAGGGCCGAAGGCGAGCTTGTCCAGATCCCAGGCGACGCTCGCCTCGGGCGTGACGATGCTCCAGCGCATCGAGCGGAAGCGCTCGACGAAGAACGGCGCCGCCAGCGCCACGATATGATGGTCCGGCTCGAACCAGGCGAGATAGCGCGGCCCCTCGTCGGTCGACAATTCCTTGAAGCGCACGAAAGCCGTCATCTTGTGCCGGTCGCGCCGCACCGCCTTGGCCATCATCTCGACGCGAAACACGTCATCGTCGGTGGTGAAATCGAGCAGCTTCGGCTCGTCCTGCAAGCGGCAGAGCAACCGGTAGAGCAGCGCGAACCGCTCCGGGTCGCGGTGGCAGACGACCCATTCGGCGAGATCGATGAAGCGGCGCGGTACCCTGAGCGCCCGCTCTCCCGCGGGCAGAGGATCGGTGTCGGCTGCGGCTAGAAGGTCGGCCGTATCGCCCTCGACACGCCACGTCACATCCTCCGGCAACACGGAGGCTTCCGCCAGCCGCCGCGCGGCATCGCGCCAGCCTTCGAGATCATCCTGGCGCTGGAGCACGATCTCGCGCATCAGAACAGGCTCAACTGCTGCGCCGGCGGTTTTAGGCTCCCGGCCAGCGCCGCGCCGTCGAGCGCCGCGCCCGGTGTCCAGTCCGCGGTCGTGATGAAGCTGCCGACGGTCTTGAGCGAGCGCGTCAGCCGCGCCACGTCGTCGCGCCTGAGCGCCGTCAGTCGGCGGATGCGCAGGATCGCCTCGACGCTTTTCACTCCAAGGCCTGGGATCCGCAGCAGCGCTTCGCGCGGCGCCCGGTTGACATCGATCGGGTAAAGCTCGCGGTGCTTCAGCGCCCAGGCCAGCTTGGGATCGATGGCGAGATCGAGCATTCCCGCATCGGTCGCGCCCATCAGGTCGTCGACCGAAAAGCCGTAGAAACGATAGAGCCAGTCGGCCTGATAAAGCCGGTGCTCGCGCATCAAAGGGGGCTTTCTGGCTGGCAGCGACCGGCTCGACCCGGGAATCGGACTATAGGCCGAATAATAGACCCGCTTCAGTGCATAGCCGCCGTAGAGCGCCGTGCTCGCGCGGATGATGTCGCTGTCGCTCTCGTCGTCGGCGCCGACGATCATCTGCGTGCTTTGCCCGGCCGGCGCGAAGAGCGGCGCGCGGTGTGAGCGCCGGCGCTCGTCCTGCGCCTCATCGAGCTTCTCCCGCAGGCCGGCCATGGCACGGCGGATGGTGCCGCCCCGCTTCTGCGGCGCGAGCTTGCGCAGCGATGCTTCGCGCGGCAACTCGATATTGATCGAAAGCCGATCGGCATGGCGCCCGGCCTCTTCGATCAGCCTGGGGTCGGCCTCGGGGATGGTCTTCAAATGGATGTAGCCGCGGAAGCCGTGCTCGGTGCGCAGCAGCCGCGCCACCCGGACGATCTGCTCCATCGTATAATCGGGCGAACGGATGATGCCCGAGGAGAGGAACAGCCCCTCGATATAGTTGCGGCGATAGAAGTCGAGCGTCAGCTTGACCACCTCCTCCGCCGTAAACCGCGCCCGCTCGACGTCGCTCGACACGCGGTTGACGCAATAAAGGCAATCGTAGACGCAATGGTTGGTCAGGAGCAGCTTGAGCAGCGAGATGCAGCGCCCGTCCGGCGCATAAGAATGGCAAATCCCGGCGCCGGTGATCGAGCCGATGCCGTTGGCCGTTTTCGGCGCTTTGCGCGCCACGCCGCCGCTCGACGCGCAGGAGGCGTCGTATTTGGCCGCATCGGCCAGAATAGCCAATTTCGACGTCAGGTCCCGCTGACCCATCTTACCTCGGCTGAGTTCCTGCTTTGTTCTATAGCGCCCAACCTTGTGGAAAGCGAGTCTCCGCGTCGCAGCAGGCCTCGGAGGCGCGACCCAAAACCCGCCTCAACGGTTATGCTGCCAGCAATCCTCCGAGAGAAAGACGCACCGATGCCGATCAAGGTTGTGGTCTGGAACGAATTTTTCCACGAACGGGAGAACGCGGCCGTCCGCGACATCTATCCCAACGGCATCCATGCGACGATCGCCGAGGCGCTTTCGACCGATGCCGGGCTCAGCGTCTCGACCGCCACCCTCGGCGAGGATGAGCACGGGCTTCCCGCGGATCGGCTTGCCGAGACGGACGTGCTGCTCTGGTGGGGTCACAAAGCGCACGGGCAAGTCTCCGATGCGATCGTGGAGCGCGTGGCGCAGCGGGTGTTCGAGGGCATGGGGCTGATCGTGCTCCATTCCGGTCATTTCTCGAAGATCTTCAAGCGGCTGATGGGAGCACCCTGTGCCCTGCGCTGGCGTGAGGCGGGCGAGCGAGAGCGCGTTTGGGCCATCAACCCGTCGCATCCGATCGCCCGGGGCATCGGGCCGAACATCGAGCTTCCGAACTCCGAAATGTATGGCGAACCGTTTCTCGTGCCGGAGCCGCTGGAGACGGTGTTCATCTCCTGGTACCAGGGCGGCGAGGTGTTCCGATCCGGCCTGACCTTCAGGCGCGGCGCCGGCCATATCTTCTATTTCGGTCCCGGGCACGAGACCTATCCGATCTATCATCACGCCAAGGTGCAGGCCGTGCTGCGCAACGCCGTCCATTGGGCGCATAATCCGGCGCCGGCCTGGACGGAGGTGTCGGAGGCGCCGAACGTGCCGGTCGATCAGGCGCCGGAACGGATCGAAGCGCGCGGGCCGTCGCTGCACAAGGCCGGCGAGGCCGGGTTCCGATGAGCCCCTCGGCGCCGAAACGCCTGATCATCCTCGGCACGGGCCATATCGCGCATAAGCATGCCGAGGAGTTCGGCCGCATCCCGAGCTGCACGCTCGTCGCCGGTGTCGACACCAATGCCGAGCGGGCAAAAGTCTTCGCCGATCTGCATCACATCCCCGAGGCCTTCGCCGATCTCGACGCGGTCATCGCCTGGGGCGCCTTCGACGCCGCAATCAATGCGACGCCCGACGCGGTCCACATGCCGACGACCCTCAAGCTCGCCGCGGCCGGCAAGGCTGTGTTCTGCGAGAAGCCGTTGGCGGTGAATTTCGAGGACGCCATGGTAATGACCGATGCGGCCGAGAAGGCCGGGCTCGTCGCCATGGTCAACCTCACCTACCGCAACGCCGCCGCGATCCAGTTCGCCCGGCGGATGATCGCGGCCGGGGAGATCGGCACGGTCCGGCACATCGAGGCGAGCTATCTGCAGAGCTGGCTCACCGCCGGCCATTGGGGCGACTGGCGCACCGACGAACGCTGGCTCTGGCGCCTGTCCTCGGCGCATGGATCCAAGGGCGTCCTCGGCGACATCGGCATCCATATTCTCGATTTCGTCACCTTCGGCACCGGGCTCGAGGTCGCGGCGCTCCAGGCCCGGGTCAAGACCTTCGACAAGGTCGCCGGCGGCAGCATCGGCGCCTACAGGCTCGATGCCAACGATTCCGTCGCCATGACGGTGGAGCTGTCCAACGGAGCGCTCGGCGTCGTTCACATGACGCGTTTCGCCACCGGCAATCTCAACGACCTCAACCTTGCCGTCTACGGCGATGGCGGCGCGCTGAAGATCTGGGCCAACCACCTCGACTCGCGGCTCGACACCTGCCTCGGCCCCGATATGGCGACACAGACCTGGACGCGGGTGGACTGCCCGCCGACGCCGCGCAACGAGGCCCGCTTCACTGAGGCGCTCGTCGCCGGCCGCAACGGCGAGCCGACCTTCCGCGACGCCGCCGGAACGCAGAAGCTGCTCGACCTCTGTTTCGTGTCGGACCAGGAGGGGAGATGGCTGAGGGTCGGATAGGCCACCGCCGAAGCGAAGCGAGACCCCAGGACCCCGATCATCCGGCGAGGCAAAGGCACCGCGTCTCCTTAGGCGTCATGGTGTTTATGGGTTCCGGGTTCGCGCCTCTGGCGCGCCCCGGAATGACGGAGTGGGTTTAGCGATTGAGCGTGGGATAGAGATCCAGCCAGTCGGGATTGAAATTCTCGATCAGGCTGACCTTCCAGTCGCGCCGCCATTTCTTGAGGCTTTTCTCCCGTGCGATGGCCTCATCGATCCGTTCATGCGCCTCGTACCAGACGAGCCGGTCGACGCCATATCTGGCCGAAAAGCCTGAGTGGAGCTTTTCCTTGTGTTCCCATACCCGGCGGCCGAGATCATTGGTAACGCCGAGATAGACGGTCCCGTGGCGACGGCTGGCGAGCAGGTACACGAAATAGGGCATCACCCCCTCTCCGTCATTCCGGGGCGCGCCGCAGGCGAGAGCCCGGAACCCATGGATACAATGTTGCGGGAAGGCGGGGCTCGCCGCCGTCTCCCTTTCACGCCGTCTCCGCCCTTGCGGACCGGCCACGAAAGTGTATATACGGCCCAGTCGATTACGGTCGACTGCAAGGTTCGGCTGAAGATTGAGAGTGGGCTCCTGCCGGACCCGCTCTTTTTTATTGCCGCGCGAGCCGCGGCGAGGATGGTCGGGCCGGCCCTTGCCGCACCGGCCGCCGCCTTCGAGGACGATAGTCGGACAGGATGACGACCCTTCAGGCACCGCTTTCCGGTGACGGACCGCCCGACACCGCTGGGATCGACGAGCCGCGTTTCGGCCGCGAGACCGGCACGGCGGCGCGCATCGCCACGACCGCCATTCCGGTCCTGGCGGAGTTCGGCTATCGCCTGGTCCGCGTCAAGCTGATGGCGGGCCCACCCGCGACGCTGCAGATCATGGCCGAACGCCCGGACGGCTCGATGTCCATCGAGGGTTGCGAGCTCATCAGCAAGGCCCTCTCTCCGGTGCTCGACCTCAACGACCCCATCTCCGGCGCCTATCGGCTGGAAATCTCGTCGCCCGGCATCGACCGCCCGCTGGTGCGGCGCTCCGACTACTCCCGCGCCCTCGGCCACGAGGCCCGCATCGAGCTCGCCGTGCCGATGGACGGCCGCAAGCGGTTCAAGGGGATTGTGCGCGGCGTCGACGATACGAAGCTCTCGCTTGAATTGATGGACGCCAAGCCGGGCGCCGACAGTGCCGTGATACTTCCTCTGGCCGATATCGGCGAAGCGAAGCTGGCGCTGACCGAAGCCCTGATCCGCGCCTCGCTCCGGGGCGAACGCGGCGAGGAGCCTGCCGGCGAGGCATCGCCGGCGCCCGAGCGCTACGTCCATAAACCGAAACGCGCGGCGCCGGCCGGCCCGCGCCAGAGCGTTCCGCGCAAAAAGACCTCCTAAGGAGACATCCATGGCCGTCAGCGCCAACAGGCTCGAACTTCTGCAGATCGCCGACGCCGTCGCGCGGGAGAAATCCATCGACCGGCAGATCGTGCTGTCGTCGATGGAAGAGGCGATCCAGAAGGCCGCCCGCTCGCGCTACGGGCAGGAGACCGAGGTCCGGGCAGAGATCAACCCCAAGACCGGCGAACTGCGCTTCTCCCGCCTGCTGCTCGTCGTCGACCAGGTCGAGAACGACGCGACGCAGATCACCACGGCCGACGCGCGGCGCCGCAACCCCGCCGCCGAGGTCGGAGACTGGATCGCCGAGACCCTGCCGCCCTTCGATTTCGGCCGCATCGCCGCGCAATCGGCCAAGCAGGTCATCGTGCAGAAGGTGCGCGAGGCCGAGCGCGACAAGCAGTACGACGACTACAAGGACCGGATCGGCGACATCATCAACGGTCTCGTCAAGCGGGTCGAATACGGCAATGTGGTGGTCGATCTCGCCGGCAAGGGCGAGGCCATCGTGCGGCGCGACGAGCTGATCCCGCGCGAGACCTTCCGGCCCGGCGACCGCATCCGGGCCTATGTGTACGACGTGCGGCGCGAGCAGCGCGGCCCGCAGATCTTCCTGTCGCGCACCCATCCGCAGTTCATGACCAAGCTCTTCACCCAGGAGGTGCCGGAGATCTACGACGGCATCATCGAGATCAAGGCGGTGGCGCGCGACCCCGGCTCGCGGGCCAAGATCGGCGTCGTGTCGCGCGACTCGTCGATCGATCCGGTCGGCGCCTGCGTCGGCATGCGCGGCTCCAGAGTCCAAGCCGTCGTCAACGAGCTCCAGGGCGAGAAGATCGACATCATCCCCTGGTCGGTGGATTCGGCGACCTTCATCGTCAATGCGCTGCAGCCGGCGGAGGTCGTCAAGGTCGTGCTCGACGAGGATTCCTCGCGTATTGAAGTCGTGGTCCCGGATGACCAACTCTCCCTGGCGATCGGGCGGCGCGGCCAGAACGTGCGCCTCGCCTCGCAGCTGACCGGCTGGGACATCGACATCCTGACGGAAGCCGAGGAGTCCGAGCGCCGGCAGAAGGAATTCGTCGAGCGCACCGACATCTTCATGGCGGCGCTCGACGTCGACGAGACGGTCGGCCAGCTCCTCGCCTCGGAAGGCTTTCGGTCTGTGGAGGAACTTGCCTACGTGGATGTCGCGGAGCTGAGCGCCATCGAGGGCTTCGACGACGATACGGCCGCCGAGATCCAGACGCGGGCACGCGACCGGCTCGCGGCGATCGAGGCGGCGCATGATGCCAGGCGCCGGGAGCTCGGCGTCGCCGACGACCTGAAGGAGATCGACGGCGTCACGACAGCCATGATGGTCAGCCTGGGGGAGAACGACGTCAAGACGGTGGAGGATCTGGCAGGCTCCGTTCCGGACGACCTCGTCGGCTGGACCGAGCGCAAGGACGGCGAGGCGACCCGCCACAGCGGCTTCCTCGAAAGTTTCGAGCTGTCGCGCGAGGATGCCGAACGGATGATCATGGCGGCGCGGGTCCAAGCCGGCTGGATCGAGGCCGTCGAGCCCGAGCCGGCGGTGGAAGACGAGCCGGTCGAGGGCCAGGCCTAGAGGCGGCGACGCGCATGTCCGGATCCGAGACCCTGGTGGCGGATGGCGAGGACTCGGATCGGCCGGAGCGCAGCTGCATCGTCACGCGGACCAAAGGCACACCGGAGGATCTTATCCGCTTCGTGCTTTCGCCCGACGGAACGGTGGTTCCCGACATCCGGGCGAAGCTGCCAGGCCGTGGCGCCTGGGTGATCGGACGGGCCTCGACGGTCGCCGAGGCGGTGCGTCGAAAGGCCTTCGCCCGTGCCTTCAAGGCCGAGGTCAAGGCAAGCCCGGAGCTGCCGGCCCTGATCGATGCCTTGCTGGAGAAGGACGCCTTGCAGGCGCTGTCGCTGGCCAACAAGGCCGGCCTGGTGGTGGCGGGGATGACCAAAGTCGAGAGCCTCCTGGCGAAGCGGCCCGTGGCGGCCGTGATCCATGCGGCGGATGGAAGCCAAGACGGCCGCCGTAAGCTCGAGGCGGCGATCAGGGGGCGGCTGGGAGAGGCGGCGGGGGAGATTCCCCGCGTTCAAATCTTCGCGTCCGGCCAATTGGATTTGGCATTGGGGCGGACAAATGTGATACACGCTGCGCTGGCTGTCGGATCGGCAAGTCAAGGCTTCGTGTCGCGCTCCCAGCGGTTGGACCGGTTCCGCTGCGAGGCCCAGGCGGCGGAAGCCGCGGCCGGGACAGCCCGGTCCATCGAGGAATAGGCGAGACGCTTGCCGGCTCGGTCGCATGGTGGCGGCATGCGGAGCTTGGCGGTTTGGGCAACGGGCATATAGCCCTGGGACGAATGACTGATGAGTGAATCGAACAACGTTGGCGAAAAGACTTTGACCGTGAGCCAGACGAAGACGCTGTCTTTGAAGCGTCCTGTCGAGCAGGGAACGGTGCGGCAGAGCTTTTCCCACGGACGCACCAAGCAGGTGGTCGTCGAGAAGGTCAAGCGGCGCACGCTTGGCCCCGGCGATACCGCGCCTGGTGCCCAACATGCCCCCGCGGCCGCGCCGGCCGTCGTCGCCCGACCACCGACGGCACCGGCTTCGGCACCGGCCGCTGCCTCCCGGCCTGCGCAGGCCGCACCGGCGGCGCCCGCTCCGCGTCCCCCTGCGACGCCGGCGATGCCCGAGCCCGACCTGGCGCCGCGTCCGGCTCCCGCCTCAGCCGTGCAACCGGCCGCCGAGGCACCCGCCGCAGCCGTACCGGCGATGGCCAAAGCCGCACCACCGGCGGCAAGCCCTGCAGTTTCTACCCCCACGCCGGAAGTGACCGAGCCGACGACGACGGTTTCTCCCGCCGTTGCCGCCGCCGCTCCCGCCCCGCCTCCCTTCGCACCCCGCGCGGCCGCAACGCCAACTGCGCCTCGTTCGGCGGCCCCTGCAGGAGGGCGCGCTGCCGCCGCTCCGGCAGCGCCCGGCCGCGCCTCGGCGAGCGCGCCGCGCAGCGCCACGCCGCAGACCAGATCGACGTCCGCCGCGACCCCGGCCCGCGCCACGCCGCCTGCCGCCAAGAGCCCGACCGGTGGACGCCCGCAGACCGGCGTCGTGCTGCGCACCCTCACCGAGGAGGAACGCGAGGCTCGCGCCCGCGCGCTCGTCGGCGCCAAGTCGCGCGAGGAGGAGGACCGCCGCAGGGCCGAGGCCGACGCCAAGCTGCGCACCGAGCGCGAGGAGCGCGACCGGCGCGAGCGCGACGCCGCCGAGGCGCGCAAGCGCGAGGAAGACACCCGCCGCGCCCAGGAACTCGAATCCAAGCGCAAGGCCGAGGACGAGGCCAAGCGCCGGCTGCCGGCCGGCAGCGAGGCGACATCGGCCGGGCCGCGAACGGCCGTCGCCGGCGAGGAGGCTCTAGGCCGGCCCGTGCGCCGTCTCGGCCTGCCGGTGCCGCGCGTCATGCCGCCGCGCCCGACACGGGGCGGCGAGAAGAGCCGCGGCCGGCTCACGGTGACGAGCGCCACCTCCGAACAGGAGGACCGCACCCGCTCGGTCGCGGCCTTCCGTCGCCGCACCCAGCGCATGAAGGGCTTCGGAGCCAACGAACCCAAGGAAAGGCTGTCGCGCGACGTGGTGCTGCCCGAGACGATCACCATCCAGGAACTGGCGAACCGCATGTCGGAGCGCGCGGTCGACGTCATCAAACTCTTGATGAAGCAGGGCAACATGGCCAAGATCACCGACGTGATCGATGCCGACACGGCCCAGCTCGTGGCCGAGGAGCTCGGCCACACGGTCAGGCGCGTGGCGGAATCGGACGTCGAGGAAGGCCTCTTCGATGCGCCGGACGAGGAAGCCGAGCTCGAACCGCGTCCGCCGGTCGTGACCATCATGGGCCATGTCGACCACGGCAAGACCTCGCTGCTCGACGCCATTCGCCAAGCCAACGTGGTTTCGGGCGAAGCCGGCGGCATCACGCAGCATATCGGCGCCTATCAGGTGCGCTCGCCCAACGGCGCGCCGATCACCTTCATCGACACGCCGGGCCATGCCGCCTTCACCGCCATGCGGGCGCGTGGCGCCAAGGTCACGGACGTGGTGGTGCTCGTCGTGGCGGCGGACGACGGGGTCATGCCGCAGACGATCGAGGCCATCAACCACGCCAAGGCGGCCAAGGTGCCGATGATCGTGGCGATCAACAAGATCGACAAGCCTGATGCCAAGCCCGAGCGGGTCCGCTCGGAGTTGCTGCACTACGACGTGCAGGTCGAGAGCATGGGCGGCGACACGCTGGAGATCGAGGTTTCGGCGCTCAAGCGCACCAACCTCGACAAGCTGCTCGAGGCCATCGAGCTCCAGGCCGAGGTGCTCGACCTCAAGGCCAATGCGGAGCGCGACGCCGAAGGTACGGTCATCGAGGCGCGGCTCGACCGCGGCCGCGGTTCGGTGGCCACCGTGCTGGTGCAGCGCGGCACCCTGCGGGTGGGCGACCTCGTCGTCGCCGGCTCGCAATGGGGACGCGTGCGTGCGCTGCTCGACGACAAGGGCGCCCACGTGGAGGACGCCGGGCCGTCCTTCCCTGTCGAGGTGCTGGGCTTTTCCGGCGCGCCGGATGCGGGCGACCGCGTCGCGGTGGTCGCGAACGAGGCGCGGGCGCGCGAAGTCACCGAATATCGCGAGCGGCAGAAGCGCGAAAAGCTCGCCGCGCGAGGCGGCACCGTGCGCGGCTCGCTGGCCGACATGATGAGCCAGATCAAGACTGTGGGCCGCAAGGACTTCCCGCTGATCATCAAGGGCGATGTGCAGGGCTCGGTCGAAGCCATCATGGCGACGCTCGAGAAGCTCGGCAACGACGAGGTCGGCGCGCGCGTCGTCCATTCCGGCGTCGGCGGGGTCACCGAATCCGACGTCACCCTGGCCGAAGCCTCCGGCGCCGTGGTGCTGGGCTTCAACGTCCGCGCCCACAAGGAGGCCCGCACCGCCGCCGAG
This sequence comes from Lichenihabitans sp., assembly GCA_965277115.1. Taxonomy (GTDB): domain Bacteria; phylum Pseudomonadota; class Alphaproteobacteria; order Rhizobiales; family Beijerinckiaceae; genus Lichenihabitans. The sequence goes on from CBDIBY010000012.1 coordinate 441,836, forward strand.
CAGGCCGGCGTCGAGGTGCGCTACTACAACATCATCTACAACCTGGTGGACGATGTGAAGGCGGCCATGTCGGGCCTGCTTCCGCCGACCTTGCGCGAAGAGATGCTCGGCAACGCCCTGATCCTCGAGGTGTTCAACATCTCCAAGGTCGGCAAGGTGGCCGGTTGTCGGGTCACCGACGGCACGGTGCAGCGCGGCGCCAACGTCCGGCTGATCCGCGACAATGTGGTGGTCCACGAGGGCAAGCTCTCGACCCTCAAGCGTTTCAAGGACGAGGTCAGGGAAGTCGTGGCCGGCCAGGAATGCGGCATGGCCTTCGAGAGCTATCAGGACATGCGGCAGGGCGACGTGATCGAATGCTATCGCGTGCACGAGGAGAAGCGGTCCCTCTGACGCGGCTGCGCCTCGGGCGACGGCCCGATGACCGAGCCGCCGGTACCGATGCGGCTCCGCTCTCCGTGACCTTCGGTCTCTCGGAAGCGAAGGCGCGGCTGGCCCTGATCGGGGCGATCCATTGGATACTGCAGTATTGGCGGAGCGCAGCAGCGCTGAAGCGCAACTATGACGCGGCCTAAAGTTCGCCGTGCCGGTCCGGGCTCCGGCTCGGATCGTTGAGGAAGACATTTTCGATCATGTCCAGAGCCCATCATTCCGGAGCCCAGCCGTCGCAGCGCATGCTGCGCGTCGCCGAACTCGTCCGCCACGTCATGGCGGACGCGCTCTCGCGCGGCGTCGTCGCCGATCCGGTGCTCGAAAGCCACGTCGTGACCGTGCCGGAGGTCCGCATGTCGCCGGACCTCAAGCTCGCCACGGTCTTTGTCATGCCGCTCGGCGGCCAAGACGTTTCGACGGTGATCGAGGCGCTCGACCGGCACAAGAAAGCCTTGCGGGTCGAACTCGCCCACAAGGTCAACCTGCGCTACGCACCCGACATCAGGTTCCGCCTCGACGACAGTTTCGAGAAGTCTTCGCGGATCGACCGGCTGCTCGACTCGCCCGAGGTCAGGCGCGATCTGGCCGCGCTGGGCGAGGAGGATGAGGGCGATGCGGATCGGTCCGCGGACCGGCGCGCGGGGGATGACGAGGAATGACGATGGTTGAGGGGCCGGTTTCGCAGCCCAAGGGTCAGGCCAGGAAGCAGCGCTTCGACGTGAACGGCTGGGTTGTCCTCGACAAGCCGATGGGGATGACCTCGACACAAGCCGTGAGCCGCATCAAGCATCTGTTCAAGGCCAAGAAGGTCGGCCATGCCGGCACGCTCGACCCGCTCGCTTCGGGCATCCTGCCGATCGCCCTTGGCGAGGCCACCAAGACCGTGCCTTTCGTGCAGGACGGGCGGAAGAGCTACCGGTTCCGGGTGCGCTGGGGCACGCAGACAGACAGCGACGATTCGGAAGGGCAGGCGGTCGCGACCTCTGCCCTGCGGCCGAGCCACGAGGCTATCGTCGTGGCGCTCCCGGGCTTCGTCGGGACGCTGATGCAGCGGCCGCCGTCCTATTCCGCTATCAAGGTCGCGGGCGAGCGCGCCTATGACCGGGCACGCGACGGCGAGACTTTCGAGCTCGATGCCCGGCCGGTGACCATCTACGCGCTCCATCTGCTGGAAACAACGCCGGACGAGGCAATTTTCGAGGCGGAATGCGGCAAGGGCACCTACGTGCGTGCCATCGCGCGCGATCTCGGAGCGGCCCTGGGCTGCTTGGGCCACGTCAATGCGCTGCGGCGGACGCGGGTCGGTGCTTTCGATGAGGCTCAGGCAGTGGACCTTCCCGACGGTGACGGCGAGCCGCCGCCGCTGCTCGGTGTCGAGGCGGGCTTGCAGGAGGTCGCGGAAATCCCCATCCATCGCAATGACGCCGTTCGCTTGCGGCGCGGCCAGCCGCTCATCCTGCGTGGCCGCGACGCGCCGAGCGAAGGCATGGCTTATGCATCCTGTGGCGGCGTGGTGGTCGCGTTCGGGCCGATCGAGACCGGGGCGTTGCAGCCCTACCGGGTGTTCAACCTGCCGTTCTGATCGCAGGCGGTCGGAACGACAGACGCGACGGGCACCTATGCCTTGCGTGGAACCCTGCTGCGCCGCAACAGTTGTTGTTGCAATGCAGCAAGAGAGGTAAGAGGAGCCGACGGTCGGAGGGGACGATGAGCGAAGTCTGGAAGACGAAATATGGCCCGAGACGGGTCCGGCACGACCCGCCGGACGTCGCCGAGGCGATCGCTGCCGCGGCGGGGCTGACCGAGGACCCCGACCATCAGGCCGAACTGGCCTCGGAATTGATCGGCATGCCGGTCGCCGACATCAAGGTCGAAATGAAGAAGCTGGCGTCCCGGCGCAAGCCGATCACGCTGACCTCGACGGACCGCAAGGGATTTGCCCGCGCTGTCGTGGTGGAGCGCCGGCCGAGCCGGGTGCTGATCGGCGCCAGAATGTCCCGGCCCTGACCGGGCCGGCCGGCGCCGTCGATCCCGCAACAAAACTCTGGCCCCGACCCGGTTTTCGTGTATAGAGGCGGCTTGCCCGTCATTTGCAACCTGCGCGGTTCGGCTGGACGACATCCCGGCATCTCGCGCCGATCGGGCGAAGCAAGGCTGATATTTTCGGCCTTTCCCGAGACAGAAAGGATTTCCCGATGTCGATCACGGCAGAGCGCAAGACCGCGCTCATGAAGGATTATGCGACGAAGTCCGGCGACACCGGTTCGCCTGAGGTCCAGGTGGCCATCCTGACCGAGCGGATCGTCAACCTCACCGAGCATTTCAAGACCCATACCAAGGACAACCATTCCCGGCGAGGTCTGCTGAAGCTCGTGTCGAACCGCCGCTCGCTGCTCGATTATGTCAAGAAGCAGGATGAAGCGCGCTACCGCGCGCTGATCGAGCGCCTCGGCATCCGCCGATGATTTCGGCGCCGACCGCGCGACCGGCGGCGTGACCCCACCATTATCCACGACACCCCGAAGGACGGCATGGGGCTGCCCTCGGGCCTATCGGCAGGCAGGGCCATGGCAGGATCGCCGGAGATTGAGGCGATGAGCGTCGCAATCTCTCGCCGTCTTGCGCATGGCCGAGCATCGAGCCCGCCATGAAAGACGAGACATGTTCGAGATTCATCGTGAAGAACTAGACTGGGCCGGGCGCAAGCTCGTGCTCGAAACGGGCCGGATCGCCCGGCAGGCCGACGGCGCGGTCCTCGCGACCTATGGCGAGACGACCGTGCTGGCAACCGTGGTCTCGGCCAAGGTCGCCAAGCCCGGCCAGGACTTCTTTCCCCTGACCGTCAACTACCAGGAGAAGGCCTTCGCGGCCGGACGCATCCCGGGCGGCTATTTCAAGCGCGAAGGGCGGCCGAGCGAGAAGGAAACCCTGGTTTCGCGCCTGATCGACCGGCCGATCCGTCCGCTCTTTCCTGAGGGCTACCGTCACGACACGCAGGTCGTCGTGACGGTCCTGTCGCACGATCTCGAGAACGATCCCGACGTCCTCGCCATGGTGGCGGCTTCGGCGGCGCTGACGATCTCGGGCATCCCCTTCATGGGCCCGGTCGGGGGCGCCCGGGTCGGCCTGATCAAGAACGAGCTCAAGCTCAACCCCACCATCGACGAGATGAAGGAGAGCGCTCTCGACCTCGTTGTCGCCGGGACGGGCGAGGCGGTGCTGATGGTCGAGTCCGAGGCCAAGCAGCTCTCCGAGGAGCTGATGCTCAAGGCCGTGATGACCGGCCATGCCGGCTTCCAACCGGTCATCGAGGCGATCATCCGGCTGGCCGAGAAGGCCGCCAAGGAGCCGCGCGACTTCACCATCCCCGACATGTCGGCGGTCGAACAGGTCGTGCTGTCGGTGATCGAGGGCGACTTGCGCGCCGCTTACGCGATCACCGCCAAGGCCGAGCGCTACAAGGCGGTCGACGCCGCCCGCGCCAAGATGATGGCGACGCTCGCGCCGGCCGAAGGCGAAGCCAAGTTCGCCGCCAGCCTGCTGGCCGAGGCGTTCCACGCCGTGCAGGCCAAGGTGGTGCGCTGGAACATTCTCGACCAGGGCACCCGCATCGACGGACGCGACCTGAAGACCGTCCGCCCCATCCTGGCGCAGGTCGGCATGCTGCCGCGCACCCACGGCTCGGCGCTGTTCACGCGCGGCGAGACGCAGGCCCTGGTGGTGGCGACGCTCGGCACCGGCGAGGACGAGCAATATATCGACAGCCTGGAAGGCTCCTACAAGGAACGCTTCCTGCTCCACTACAATTTCCCCCCCTATTCGGTGGGCGAGACGGGCCGCATGGGGTCGCCCGGCCGCCGCGAGATCGGCCACGGCAAGCTCGCCTGGCGCGCCATCCGCCCGATGTTGCCGACCGCGGCCGAGTTCCCCTATACGGTCCGCATCGTCTCCGAGATCACCGAATCGAACGGCTCCTCCTCGATGGCGACCGTCTGCGGCTCCTCGCTCGCCCTGATGGATGCCGGCGTGCCGCTCAAGGCGCCGACGGCCGGCATCGCCATGGGCCTGATTCTCGAAGGCGAGCGCTTCGCGGTGCTCTCCGACATTCTGGGCGACGAGGACCATCTCGGCGACATGGACTTCAAGGTGGCCGGCACGGCCGAAGGCGTCACCTCGCTGCAGATGGACATCAAGATCTCCGGCATCACCGAGGAGATCATGGGCGTCGCGCTCGATCAGGCGCGTGAAGGCCGGCTGCATATTCTCGGCGAGATGAGCAAGGCGCTCAGCGGCGCTCGCTCCGAACTCGGCGAATTCGCGCCGCGCATCGAGACCTTGAAGATCCCGACCGACAAGATCCGCGAAGTGATCGGCACCGGCGGCAAGGTGATCCGCGAGATCGTCGAGAAGACCGGCGCCAAGGTCAATATCGAGGACGACGGCACGGTCAAGGTCGCCTCGAGCGACGCCAATTCGATCAAGGCGGCCATCAACTGGATCAAGTCGATCGCCAGTGACCCCGAGGTCGGGCAGATCTACGAGGGCACGGTCGTCAAGGTCGTCGATTTCGGCGCCTTCGTGAACTTCTTCGGTTCGAAGGACGGTCTCGTTCACATCTCGCAGATCACGCAGGGACGCGTGAACAAGACATCGGACGTCCTCAAGGAGGGCGACAAGGTCAAGGTCAAGCTCCTCGGCTTCGACGATCGCGGCAAGGTGCGGCTCTCGATGCGCGTGGTCGACCAGAAGACCGGCGAGGACATCGAGAAGCGACAGGACGCGGTGGCGGCCGAAGCGCACTGAGCCCCCCCCGCGTCGCGATATTGAAGGCAAAGCCGCCGCAGCACCCTGCGGCGGCTTTCTCATGGCGATTATATGCAGTTCGCAGACGCTCTCTTTGACCCGCCGCCACGCCAAGAAACTCTTGGTTAAGCGGGCGCAAAGGACTGTGAGGAAGAAGAAATATCCTTGAGAGAACGCGCTTCGCCATCGCGTAGGGTGCCGCCATTCAGCCCCATCTCGCTGGTTTGGAGCTTTTTCATCCAAAGCTGCTCGGCATGAAGAATATCGCGATCGGAGGCGTTGCTTCCTGCCACTTCCAAGATCGCTACCTGATAATCGCTCTGCTCCCGGCTTCGGAACTGGACAGCATCCCCACTTTCGCCGGCGTGCTGGCGCCATCGTTCGTAGAAGCCACCCTCGCCGGTTGCCGATCCGACGTACAACTCACGGGTACGTGGGCACGTCAGGACATAGACGCCCTTGACCTCACGTAGGCGAGCGACCCAGGATTCGTGCAAGGTCTCGATCTCGGATAGCGGCACCATGAAGCGTAAATAGCCTGGAAAGGCCGGATCTCCCAATCTCCTGCGAAGCTCCAGTAGAGGCTTGGAGACCTTGTGCGCTCGCTGAACCCACGAACGGTAACCCGGCCCCCAGTCGATCGTCAGCTTGCCCGCATACTCTTCCAGCCGTCTATCCGGGATTATCTGGTAAAGGTGCAGGCCGCCGACCGGATGGCCGCCTAGCGGATCAAGCGTTCCATCAGGCACCATCCCGTCAGCGATGATTGAGTAGAGGTCTACAAAAAGTGTGTCGGTGTTCGCTGTAGCCACAAAGCTAGCAATTAGATTGCCGACCCGAAATACAGGCCGACTTTGAATGCACTGATAGCGCTCAAACTCCGGCCGGTTCGTTCGCCAAAGCCAATCCGGCGTTCTACGACCCCACTTCTTGTCTTGATGCCGAACAAGATGGACGGACTCGGGTTCGATCTTTTCGCCTTTTAGCAAATCGGTGAACGTGATCGGCATTGAGGCGTCCTCCCGCGCCGCTTTTAGCACGCTACGCTCCCGTAGCTTGTGAACTACATGTTCGCTTTTTTCATGGGTCGGCCGCGACCTCGAAGGCCCGGTAAGGCGTCGGGCCGTCGAGCGTGACTGGCTTGAGCCAGGCGGGCGGGCGGCCGTCGAGAAGCGCGGCAGCGAGGCCGCCCGGCGTTTCCTTGCGGATGATGCGGAGCAGCGGATCGGCGCTGCAATAGACCAGGAGCTTGGCGCCCGAGCCCGCGACGATGCCGCGCGCAGCGTCCGGCGCGGCCAGGAACGCATCGAGCGCCATCCGCATGCCCCGCCGGTCGCGGTGGTAGGGCCCGGCCAGAACGCTCATCGGCGTATAGGCGAGGAGATGGGCGCCAGCGTCGATCGGCGCGAAGGCCGTGACGGCCGGGAAGGCCGCGAGCGGCGCCAGCGCGGCGCTGACGCGGCAGGACTCGGGATCGGCGCCCGGCGTTCCGGGCTTGGCCGGCGCGCCGACCGGAACCATGGCCCAGGCGAGGCTCGAGAACAGGCCCAGGCAGACGAACGGCAGGACCGCATAGACGGCCCGATTTCTCGCCTGCGCCAGATCGAGGGTCGCCGCAACGGCCCAGGCGCCGCCAAGAAGCGCCAGCGGCGAGAGCGACGAGGCCACCCGGATCTGCCAGAAGGTCCCGGCGAGACCGATCGAGACCAGCCCCGTCACGACGAGCCAGGGCGCTGGATCGCGCCGGCGATGGCGCCATAGGCCGATCAGCGTGGCGACGGCCCCGCAGACGATGGGGCAGACGGTCGTGGTGATGATTTCGGGATGCAGCCGGGCGAGGCGAAAGATCGGCTCCGCCTCCGTGACATTGTCGAGCCAGAGCCGTTTGATGAGCGGATCCATGCCCGCATAGGGATCGCCGAGACAGGCCGGATCGATGGCGAGCACCGTCGCTAGGACGGCGGCGAGGGCGACCCCTAGCCCCATGCTCCGCGGCACCGGACTTCTCAGCTTCGGCGACAAGGCCGCGAGGCCGGCGAGCCCCGCGGCACCCGTCATGATCGCGGCGAGATGCGCGATCGAGAAAGCATCGGGCGTCGGGACGAGATAGTACCACGGCGGAACCGTCAGCGCGAAAAGCGTCGGTGCGGCAAGGCCGAGGCCGCACGCGAGGGCCTGCAGGCTCCGCCGATAAGGCGCGCCATAGACCGCCCAGGCCAACGGCGGGGCGGCCAGCAGCACGGCAAAGAACGGCAGGTTCTCCAGGCTGATGGCGAGCGAGAGGGCGACCAGCGCGCCGGTCAGCGCGGCCCAAACGGCACGGCGCGGATCGAGGCTCAGTACGGTCGCGCCGGTCGCCAGCATCAGTAGCAGGATCTGCGGCGCGTGGTGATCGATGCGGCCAGGCTGGAACTGGTCGAACGAGATGCCGCTAAGCAGGACCAAGATGGCGGCCGGCAGCACGGCGCGCGAGCCGACCAGTGCCCTGGCCGTCCAGGCCGTCGCTGCGATCATCGCAGCCTGGAGGGCCAGCGGAAAGGCGAGGCGGGCCAGGCGCTCGGCATGGACGGCATCTGCAAAAAGGCCGAACAGCCGGATCAGTACCGCCAGCTGCACATCGACGACGCGCGACCAGTGCATGAGCGTGCCGGCCGGCGGGTCGAGCCGATGGGCGACGAGGTCGAACCACCCCTGCCCCGCCATCCAGTCGCGCACCTGCACCATGCGCATGGCATCGTCGGTATCGTAGAAGATGCCGGTCTGCCAGACCGCGACGACCCGCGGCCAGGACAGGAGCAGCGCCAACGGGAAGAGAATGAGCGTCACCGTCGCGACGCTGTCGAGCCGCAGGGTGCCGACGCGGCGCCGCGCTCCAAGTCCCGGATCGACGAGAACCGTCACGGCCGTGCCGTCCGGAACGTCGGGCAGATCGGACCGCCGGCGCGCACGACCGCATAGGTCCGATCAGGGATTCCGGTGAGCGGATCGAGCCGCGCCCGAAAGGCGGCGCGCGGCGGCGCCGCAGCCTGCGTGAAGGAAGCCGTCATGCCGCCCCTGCGGAACTAAGGCCGCCATCGATGGCGGCCGGCTCCATGCAGAATGAGGGGCAAAGTTTGCGGCGGGGTTAAGCCAGGCGATGAATCAACGAGCCACTTTGGCCGAACGCTGTCCGGCCTCCCCCTCCGGGCCTATTCGGCGGCCTGCATCGGCACGGCGCGGCCCGTCTTCCCCGGCTTATCCGCCTCGACCTTGGCGATATCATCCATCTTGGCCTGCACGGTGCGGGAGAAGACGAATTCGGCCGGCCGCTGATGGCTAAGCGAGATCTCGGGTGCCGTCGGCCCCTCGGTCCTGATGCCCTTGACCGCGAGGCCGAGCATCTTCCAGGGCTTCTGCAGCGCGTCCCTCACGGCGGTCGCCTCGAATCCGCAATGGACCATGCAGTCGGCGCATTTCTCGTAATTGCCGGTGCCGTATTTATCCCATTCGGTGGTGTCCATCAGCTCCCTGAAGCTTTTGGCATAGCCTTCGCCGAGCAGGTAGCAGGGCTTCTGCCAGCCGAACACCGTATAGGTCGGGTTGCCCCAGGGCGTGCAGCTATAGGTCTGGTTGCCGGCCAGGAAGTCGAGGAACAGCGTCGACTGGAACCACGGCCACGCCTTGCCGCCCTTGCCGCGCGCGAAAATGCCGCGGAACAGTTCCTTCGTCTTGGCGCGATTGAGGAAATGCTGCTGGTCGGGCGCCCGTTCGTAGGCATAGCCCGGCGACACGGTAATGCCGTCGATGCCCATCTCGGTGACGGTGTCGAAGAACCGCGCCGCCTTCTCCGGGTCGGCGTCGTTGAACAGCGTCGTGTTGATATTGACGCGAAACCCCTTGGCCTTGGCCGCCTTGATGGCCGCGACCGCCTTGTCGTAGACGCCCGCCTGGCACACCGACTTGTCGTGCATCTGCTCATCGCCGTCGAGATGGACGGACCAGGTGAAGAACGGGCTCGGCTGGTACTGGTCGAGCTTCTTCTCCATCAGCAGCGCATTGGTGCAGAGCACCACATATTTGCGCTTGGCGACGGCGCCTTTCACGATCTGCGGCATCTCCTTGTGCAGCAGCGGCTCGCCGCCGGCGACCGAGATCACCGGCGCGCCGCATTCGTCGATGGCGCGCATGGCGTCGTCGTAGGAGACGCGCTGGTTGAGGATCTTGTCCGGATAGTCGATCTTGCCGCAACCCGCGCAGGCGAGGTTGCAGCGGAACAGGGGCTCGAGCATCAGCACGAGCGGATAGCGTTTGCGCCCCGTCAGGTGCTGCTTGAGCACGTAGGCGCCGATGCGCGCCGTCTGATGGAAGGGTATGCCCAAGGTCTTCTCCTTCAGGCCGCTGCAACCGGCCTCTGGACGGGGTTTTACGCGTTGACGAGCCCCGCCGGCAGGCGGAACGATACGGTTTCTTCCATTCCCGGCAAGGTGGACAGCTCCACCGGCCCGGCCCGGCGCAACGCTCCGATCACGTCGTCGACAAGCACTTCCGGCGCCGAGGCGCCGGCCGTCACGCCGACGACGCGGGCGTCCTTCACCCAGGCGAGATCGAGCGCCTTGCCGTCGGCGACGAGGTAGCTCGGAACATTGTGCTCGGTGCCGATTTCCCTGAGCCGATTCGAATTCGAACTGTTGTCGGCACCGACGACAAGGATGACGTCGGCGACCTTGCTGAGTTCACGCACCGCCGTCTGCCGGTTCTGGGTCGCGTAGCAGATGTCGCGCGTGTCGGGGCCGACGATATCGGTGAAATGTGCCGTGAGCGCGGCGATGATGCCGCGCGTGTCGTCGACGCTGAGCGTCGTCTGCGTGACATAGGCCACCGGCGCGTCGCGATCGAGCGCCAGGCCCGCCACATCCGCGACCCTCTGGACGAGATGGACCGGCCCGTCGAGCTGGCCCATCGTGCCCTCGACCTCCGGATGGCCGGCATGGCCGATCAGGATCACCGCGCGGCCCTGCGCCAGATAGCGCCGCCCCTGGTTGTGCACCTTGGCGACGAGCGGGCAGGTCGCGTCGAGCACCGGCAGGCCGCGTCGGGCCGCCTCCCGCTCCACCTCGCGCGAAACCCCGTGGGCACTGAAGATCGTCACGGCGCCGGGCGGGATCTCGGACACCTCCTTGACGAAGACCGCGCCCTTCGCCTTCAGGCTTTCCACCACATGCCGGTTATGGACGATCTCGTGCCGGACGTAGACCGGCGACCCGTGCTTGGCCAGGGCTCGTTCGACGATCTCGATGGCGCGGACGACGCCCGCGCAAAACCCGCGCGGTTGCGCCAAGACGACCTTCATGAAGACAGTCTCCCGCCTCGCCCATTGTGACCGCATCCCGAGGGAGTCCGCCGGCGGAGGCCGCATTTCCATGCAATTACAGCAAAATTCCTAGGCAAATCGGCGGAGGATCGCAAGCTTAGCCGGACCTGAGTTGTGCCGCGACGCACGATCGTGCCCCGCCTGTGGCTCCGCCGCATCAGGTTGGAGCCTTGAAAAGGGCCGGACCGACCCGCGTCAAGGTTAAATCTTAAGCTTAAGACCCTTTTAAAGTTTACCTGGAATGGTTGCACGGTCCGCCAGACGCCGGGGTCAAAGCCCTTGCGCGATTTTCAAAGGGAAACCGTGTCATGGGCAAACTCCAGGCCCTTCTACTCGTGGGAACGGTCGCCTGCGCCGCCGCCGGCACCGCCAAAGCCGCCGATCTGCCGCCGCCGCCCATTCTCGAACCCGTGCCGGTCGAGCCCGTCGAATTCGGCGGCTGGTATCTGCGCGGCGACGTCGGCGTCGGCATCGCCTCCAAGCCCGCCATCCGCTCCAGCTTCGACGCCAATTTCTCGGTGCCGAACGCCCGGTTCGACGAGGAACGCCTCAGCGACGCAGCCTTCGTGGGCGGCGGCTTCGGCTATCAGTTCAACAACTGGTTCCGCGCGGACGTCACTGGCGAATATCGCACCTCGCAGTCGATCAACGCCACGGAAAGCTATAGTCTGCCCCCCGGCCTCGCCTCGGGCTTCACGACCCGCGGCTACGACCAGTATGTCGGCAACCTGCAGAGCTCCGTCTTCCTGGCGAACGGCTATTTCGACCTCGGCACCTGGTATGGCATCACGCCCTTCATCGGCGCTGGCGTCGGCGGCTCCTACAACCGCATCTACGGCCTGACTGACTACGGCCAGGGCGGCGTCGCAGAGGGCGTCGGCTTCGCCCGCGACAGCGGCAAGTTCAACCTGGCCTACGCGGCCCATGCCGGCTTGGCCTATGCGGTCACGCCAAACCTCAAGCTGGAACTGGCCTATCGCTACCTCAACATGGGCGATGTGACGTCGAACGGCATCCAGTGCCAGAACGTCGGGCCTGGTGGCTGCCCGCACGAGACCCAGAAATACAAGCTCGAGGCGCAGGACATCAAGCTCGGCATGCGCTGGATGTTCAACGATACGCTGGCTGCAGCGCCGATCATGCCGGCCTATTATCCGGTGCCGCCGCCGGCCCCGCTCGTCCGCAAATACTGAGCCGGGACGACACGCTCGCGGCGGCGCCGGCCACGAGCCCTCATCATGAGCCCGGCCCTCGCAGGGCTGGCGGGCGGCGTCCTCGACGCCGCCTTTCGGCGTTGCCTACGATCCCCGCCGCATCGCTCGCCGGCACGACGCCGCGTTCTTCGTTATGGTTAAACTCTTCTTAAATCTTACGATTTATGGTTTCCGGAGAGTTGACATCAGGTTCGGCCGCAGCGGCCGGCGAGGGGGCGTTCATGCGGCTCACAGCAACGATCGGGGCTCTGGTCCTCGCCGCGACAGGCATCGCCGGATTCGGCCACGCGGCCCGCGCCGCGGATCTCGGAGCCTTCTATGCGCCCAATGCCGAAGAGGCCGAGCCGCAACAGCCGCTCGACTTCGGCACCGGATGGTATCTGCGCGGCGACGCCGCCTATTCGGACGAGGACCACCCGAAGTTCAACGCGACGCTCGGCAGCTTCGACCGCAACGCCAAATCGGCCGGCTATGCCTTCGGCCTCGGCGCAGGATACAAGTTCAATTCCTGGCTGCGCGCCGACATCACTGCCGATTACCTCGATCCTTTCGAGTACAAGGCGATCGAAAGCTGCGGGAGCCTCTGCGCCTATTCCCTGCAGACCCGCGTCTGGCGGTGGGACGGCCTCGCCAACGGCTACGTCGACCTCGGCAACTGGTTCGGCATCACGCCCTATATCGGTGCCGGCGCCGGCGTCAGCGGCACCCATCAGGACGGGTCGGTCTCGCAGAACGGCAGCGCATTGCCGACGCCGATCCTGACGCCGACCGGCACGCTCACCACGCAGAGCATCCCGAGCCGGACCGATTACCGCTTCGCCTGGGCCGCCATGGCGGGCTTCTCCTACTCCGTCTCGCCGCACCTGCTGCTCGATGTCGGCTACCGCTACCTCGATCTCGGCAAGACGACGATTCCGCTCTATCCGCTGACCTCGGTCCAGAAGGACCTGACGGCGCATCAGATCCGGGTGGGCGTGCGCTACATGATCGACTGATCTCAGTCGACGGCAACGGAGTGCTTCTTCAGGGCAATCGGGTGAAGCCTGCTGAAAGGCCCTCACCCTGAGCCTGTCGAAGGGCGAGGGCCGCCCTCGTGGCTCGGCTTGCTGCGCAAGCAGCCGCTCACCATGAGGGCGCAACAGAGCTTCACCCGATTGCCCTGAGTTCTTCTTTCGTTCCGAAATTCTGTCGGTTTGAACCAATCGTAGTATTTGCGCGTATGCACAGCCATTTAGGCGAATATTAATCCAGCCATTTTAGTATTCGGACCCGTAGCCAAAGCCCGGCAGAGTCACGGTGTAAATCCGATGTCCAATACCTCACCTCCCTCGGTCGCCTTCAACTCCAGCGCGGCATTCGCGGGCGCGACCGAGGCGATTTTATCCGGCACGGCATCGGACAATCTCGGGCCGGTTAGCGTCGAGATCTACGACGGATCGAAGGACCTCGGGGCGGCGACCCTCTATGTCCCGGGAGCCTGGACGTTCGACGCGCATTTGAGCCCCGGCACTCACACGCTTACGGCGATCGCGACCAATGTGACGGGCCAGTCTTCGGTTGCTGAAAGCCCCTATTCGCTGGTCACCGGGATCAACAACCAGCCCTACGTCTATCAGGAAATCGATCACGCCGGCAGCGGCGCGGTGGTCGGACTCAGCAACTACGCCGCCGATGGAACGCTCGTGAGCCTGCGCCGGAGCAACGGCAATCACACCAACACGATCACGGGCAGCCAGCCCGGGCAGCTCCTTCGAAGCGTGCAGAACGATCTCATGACCGGCGGCGGAGCGAATACGGCTTTCGTCTTCACCTCGCATTTCGGCCGCGACGAAATCACGAACTTCACCGCCTCCGGGCCGACCCACGACTTCATCAGCCTGCCGCACGCGGATTTCGCCAGCGTGGCAGCCGTCCTCCGCCATACCACGACGGCTTTGGACGGGAGCGCCGTCATCCACATCGATCCGAGCAACTCGATCAAGCTCGACGGCGTGACGAAGGCTCAACTCCTGACCCACCCGAACGATTTCCGCCTCCGCCCCTGAGCCATCGAGGCTCGCCGTAGGCCGGCATGGCCGATGAGATCGTGCGAGCCGGTCAAGGTTCCCGGTCGGCCCCGATTCCATCCAGGAAGCCGCCGATCAGGAGCCGCGCCAGGCGCCGCGGATCGTCGCGCGTGACGACGGCGAGCTTGCCCGAACTCGCCAGCGACGCCAGCCCGTGCAGCGCGGCCCAGAGCGCCGCCACCGCCCGATGCCGCTCTGCCGGCGCACCGATGAGCGGGATCAGAACCTCCTCGACGAGGCTCGTCGCCTGCGCCAGCGCCACGTCGTAATAGTGCGGATAGGCGGCCTCCGCCGGCAATCTATGGTCGAATAGAAGGCTCCAGAGCCGCGGCTCCGCCATGACGAAATCGAGATAGCCGTCGGCCAGGCGCAGCACGCGAGCCCGCACGGCACGCGGTTCACCGGCGAGCGTTGCCAGACGGGCATGCAGGCGATCGAGCGTGCGGGCGTTGAGCCGCAGGATGACCTCGTCGAGATCGCCGATGGCGTTGTAGATGGAATTCGGCGCGTAGCCGACCGCGGCCGCGATGCGGCGCATGCCGAGGCCGCGCAGCCCCTCCGCCCGGGCGATGGCCTCGGCGGCGTCGATCACCAGCGCTTCGAATTCCATGCGGCTATGCTCGCCGCGCGGCCCTGGCCTCGCCTCGCTCCGCTTCATCCGCGCATCTTGTCTGAACGCTGTGCAAACACAAGTTTGAACGGTGCGCAAATTCTCTTGCACCAAGATTGATCCCACGATAGTTTGCACATCGTTCAAATCACCGGCCGGGCCAAGTTCCCGCTCGCCGCGGCCTCCGCCGCGCCAACGAGCGACGAATACGGTGTCGTGGCCACGTGAATCTTGCTAGAGGCAGGCGGATCGCCGCGCGGAGGACCAGATGATCCGGTCTTTGATGATGTCCCGGCGCTTCGCGCCCTTGTTCTGGTGCCAGTTCTTCTCCGCGTTCAACGACAACGTGCTGAAGAACGCGCTGGTTTTCCTCATCCTGTTCAAGGTCGGCGGCGGTCGGGCGGATCTCTTGGTCACGATCGCCGGCGCGCTCTTCGTCGCGCCACCGCTGCTGCTCTCGGGCATCGGCGGCGAGATCGCCGACCGCTACGACAAGGCGCTCGTCGCGCGGCGTCTGAAACTCTTCGAAATCGCCGCGGCAGGCTTCTCGGTCCTGGGGTTCGCTCTGTCGTCGCTGCCGATCCTGTTCGCGGCGCTGGTGCTGTTCAGCGCCATCGCGGCGCTCTTCGCGCCGATCAAATACGGCATCCTGCCGGACCATCTGGCGCCCGAGGCGCTGCCCTCCGGCAATGCGCTCGTCGAAGGCGGCACGTTCCTGGCGATCCTGTTCGGCACCATCGTCGGCGGCCAGGCGTCGGCCGGACTCGTCGACCTCGCGGTCTATGGCGGCATCGTCATCGGCTTCGCGGTACTGTGCTGGGCCTCGGCGGCGCTGATCCCGCCCTCCGGCGAGGGTGCGCCGGAGCTCCGGGTCGACCCGAACATCCTGCGCTCGACCGCGAGCCTGCTACGCGATCTCCGATCGGACGGCCGGCTGTGGCGGACCGGCCTCTACGTCTCGTGGTTCTGGCTCGTCGGCGCCGTGGTGCTGACGCTGCTGCCGGGCCTCGTCAAGAACGGGCTCGGCGGCGCCGAGAATGCCGTCACGATGCTCCTCGCCGTCTTCTCGGTCGGCATCGCGCTCGGCTCCGGCCTCGCATCGTGGCTCGCGGCGGGCCGCGTCATCCTGCTGCCGACGCCGCTCGCCGCCGTGCTGATGGGCGCCTTCGCGATCGACCTCGGCGTCACCGTCGCCGGCGCCCCGCCGGCCTCCGCGGCCTTGGGCGTCGCCGCCTTCTTCGGCCGCGGCGCGGCCGTCCATGCGGCGATCGACATGTTCGGCCTCGCGGTGGCGGGCGGCCTCTTCGTGGTGCCGGTCTTCACCGCCATCCAGGTGTGGAGCGATCCGCCGAAACGGGCCCGCAACATCGCCGCCGTGAATGTGCTGTCCTCGGTGTTCATGGTGGCGGGCGCGGTGGCGGTGGCGCTGCTGCAGGCGGCGGGGCTCCGGGCACCGATGCTGATGGGCCTCATCGGCCTCGCCAACCTCGGCGCCGCCGCGCTCATCTGGGCGACCCTGCCGACGAGTGCCTTCCGCGATTTCCTGTCGATCGTCTTCCGGGCCTTCTACCGGCTGGAGATCAGGGGTCGCGACAATCTCGCCAAGGCGGGGCCGAACCCGATCGTGGCGCTGAACCACGTCTCCTTCCTCGACGCAGGCCTGGCGCTCTCGCTGCTCGACCGCGACCCCGTCTTCGCCATCGACCGCACCATCGCCCAGCGCTGGTGGGTCAAGCCCTTCATGCGGATGACGCGCGCCCTGCCGATCGACCCCGCTGCGCCGATGGCGACCCGCACCCTCATCAACGCCGTCAAGGCCGGCGAGACGCTGGTGATCTTCCCCGAGGGCCGGCTCACCGTCACCGGCAGCCTGATGAAGGTTTACGACGGGGCCGGGCTCATCGCCGACAAGACCGGGGTGGAGGTCGTGCCGGTGCGCATCGAGGGCCTGGAGCGCAGCCCCTTCTCGCGCCTCACCGCGCATCAGACGCGCCTCGGCTGGTGGCCGAAGCTCGTGGTGACGATCCTCGAACCGGTGAAGCTCGTCATCGACCCGGATCTCGTCGGCAAGCGGCGCCGGCAGGCGGCCGGCGCGGCGCTCTACGACGTGATGTCGGACATGGTGTTCCGCACCACGCCGACCGGCATGAGCGTGGTCGAGGCGGTGATCGCGGCGGCGAAGCGCAACGGCTGGAGCCGCACGGCGGTCGAAGATCCCGTCACCGGCACGCTGACCTACAAGCGGCTGGCGCTCGCCGCCCGCATCCTCGGCACCAAGCTGATGCCGCTCGCCGCCGAAGGCCGGGCGCTCGGCGTCATGCTGCCCAACGCCAACGGCGCCGCCGTCACCATACTGGCGCTGATGTCGGCCGGCCGCGTGCCGGCGATGATCAACTTCACCGCCGGCGCTGCCAATATTCTCGCGGCCTGCCGGGCGGCGCGGGTCGACACGATCCTGACCTCGCGGGCCTTCATCGAGAAGGGCAAGCTCGACAAGCTCGCCGAGGCGCTCTCGGCCAAGGTCAAGCTCGTCTATCTCGAGGACCTTCGGGCCGGTATCGGCTCGGCGGACAAGCTGAAAGGTCTTCTCAAGGCGAAGACGCCGCTCGTCCGGCGGGCGCCCGACGACCCCGCCGTCATTCTCTTCACCTCGGGCAGCGAAGGCGTGCCCAAAGGCGTCGTCCTGTCCCACCGCAACATGCTGACCAACGTGGCCCAGGTCGCGGCCCGCATCGATTTCGGCCTCAACGACAAGATCTTCAACGTGCTGCCGGTGTTCCACGCCTTCGGGCTCACCGCCGGGCTCGTGCTGCCGCTCGTATCGGGCGTGCCGGTGTTCCTCTATCCGTCGCCGCTCCACTACCGGATCGTTCCGGAGCTCGTCTACAGTTCCAATGCCACCGCGCTGTTCGGCACCGACACGTTCCTCAACGGCTACGCGCGCATGGCCAATGCCTACGATTTCCGTTCGCTGCGCTTCGTCGTGGCCGGCGGCGAGCCGGTCAAGGAGGCGACGCGGGCCGCCTATATGGAGAAATTCGGCCTGCGCATACTGGAGGGCTACGGGATCACCGAGACCGCCCCGGTGCTCGCCGTCAACACGCCGATGTTCAACCGCTTCGGCACCGTCGGCAAGCTGCTGCCCGGCATGGAGGCGCGGCTCGACCCTGTTCCGGGGATCGAGGACGCTGGCCGGCTCGCGGTGCGTGGCCCCAACGTCATGCTGGGCTATCTCAGGGCCGACAGGCCGGGCGCGATCGAAACGCCCGCCGGGGGCTGGCACGACACCGGCGACATCGTCGCGATCGACGCCGACGGCTTCATCGCCATCCGGGGCCGGGCCAAGCGTTTCGCCAAGATCGGCGGGGAGATGGTGTCGCTCGCCGCCATTGAGACGCTGGTGGCCGAGCTCTGGCCCGAGTCGGCCTCGGCCACGACCGCCGTGCCCGATCCGCGCAAGGGCGAGCGCATCGTGCTCGTCACCGACCGCCGCGACGCGACGCGCGCCGCCGTCCAGAGCTTCGCCCGGGAGCGCGGCACGGCCGAGATCGCCGTGCCCGCCGAGGTGATCGTCGTCGATGCGGTGCCGCTGCTCGGCTCGGGCAAGCTCGACCATCCCGCCGTGGCCCGCCTCGTCGCCGAGCGGCTGGCGCAGCGCTCGCCGCCCGAGGCGGCGTGAGTCTTTTCGCCGGCGCGGGACGCGGGTTGATCATCGGCAAAGGACGCCGGTAAGACGCAGCTTTCCCTCGCCTTCGTTCGGTGCCGATCATATATAAAGTCCGCAGACGAAAAGCGGATCGCGATGCTGACCAACAAGGGCAAGTACGGATTGAAGGCGCTCGTCCATCTGGCGGCGCTGCCGCCGGGCCGGACCGCACAATCGGTCGAGATCGCCAATGCCAACGCCATCCCGAAGAAGTTTCTGGACGCGATCCTCGGCGAACTCCGGGTGGCGGGGATGATCGTCACCCGCAAGGGCAAGAATGGCGGCTACATGCTCTCTCGCCCGCCGGACGAGATCATGGCCGGCGCTGCGATACGGGCGCTCGACGGCCCGCTTGCCCCGATCGCCTGCGCCAGCCGCACCGGCTACCGACCCTGTTCGGACTGCGACGACGTGCGAGCCTGTGCGATCCGCCTGCTGATGACGGAAGTCCGCGACCTTTCCGCCAAGCTGCTCGATGGCACGTCGATCGAGGATATGCGGCGGCGCGTGGCGGGGCCGCGGCACGAGCTCGTCTACGACATCTGAGGCGCGCGTCCGCTGATCGTCCGCATCGCACCGTCGCGTGAGGCGGTGGCGCGGTCAAAAAGGTACGATACGACGTCGAAGACGTCGAAGGACCATTGCAAGGCCGATCCGCAGGTGACGCCAGCGATCCCGGTTGCCGGAGCCTCGCCGCCAAGGCAGGCCGATGTTGAAATCGGCATGGCGACAGATGAATGAGGCGGCGAAAAGATCGATCGTCATGGCTTGCTCCCGCGATCGAGTCGCCAGCAACACCCGTCCTGGGCTCGACGGCGAGTCCTGATGTCAGAACGACCAATTCTGGTCTGATTTCGGCATCAACGCAAGGCGCTTCGGTTAGACCCATCCAGCCCTAAATTATATTGACAAAATTTATAGACTTAATATCCTATCTCGGACGCGGTTTGCGTCCGGGATCGGCCCCGAGCGGTACTCTCCCTCCCGCTCGGATCCGCTCCAGTCGCTTCGAAGGTGTCGTGTCATGCTTCATGTCGGTCTTGCGTCGTCCGCCGAAACACCCGCCGTGGATCGATCCGGAGAGCGTCTTTGTCGACGGGGACGCCCGAACGGCGGATGAGGGGCGTGAGACGGCTTCAGCGCCCCACCACGACCGCATCGTGGTGATCGGCGGTGCCTCGCGGTCGCTGGATTTGCTGAGGCTCGCGGTGATCCGCAGCGATGATGTGGTTTTCTTCGCGGAGCGGATCGATGCGGCGACCCGCCGCTTCATCGATCGTTTCGCGGTGGAACATCGGCATCGCGCCGCCTGGGGTTCGGATCTCGCGGGGGCGGCTGCCGTCCTCGTCGCGATGGGCGACATAAGCCGAGAAAACTGCGTGGTTCGTGATGCGCGGCGGCGCGGCGTACCGGTCCATGTAGCGGACCGGCAGCTGGTCTCGGATTTTGCGCTCCTCGAGCTTTTCGCAGCCGGTCCTGTCAATCCCGCGGGCTGACCGGCGGTTAGAGCATGATCGGCTGTTGCCGATCTGCTCCAGCATTAAAAGAGCGAGCACGTTCATCGGTTTAGGATCGCGAAGCGATCCAACCTAAACCGATCGTGCTCTAGGTCAGGCGTGGCGCTGGACGAGTTGGACGCGTGACAATTGCTGTGGAACGCTCAGGCCCGGCGCGGGCATGTCGTTCTCCGGCGCGGCCGGCTCTGCCTCGGGCTCGACCGCGATGCTGCTCCAGCTCTGCCGGGCTTCCTGGACCTCGGTTTCCTTCTTTTTCACGACCTGCGAGCGCAGCGCGTTCCAGTGCTGCTCCACCATGGCGCTGATCGCCTGGCTCAACACCGCATAGCCGGGGTGGTCGTTGCCCGCCGTCCAGCCCACCGTGACGATGCCCGGATCGGTCATGTCGGCAGGAAACTGCTTCAGGCTGTCGAGTTCGTCGAGCCTGTCGGCGAGGACGCGAAGGAGGGCGGCTTCACTCATGGGACGTCTCCGGTTCGATAGGGCCTGTCCTCAGGCATCGACGGGGGAGGATGGTGCAGGATGGTTTCCGAAAGCTTAATCGTGCCGGCGATTTGCCGGTCGCGTGGACAGCGGCCGCAAAGGCCGTGATCCATGCGGACGACCGATCTTGGTCAGGCTGCGGCAGCCTTCGGGAAGGGTCGGCCGTCAAAGGCGGCAACGATCTTATCGTAGAAGCTTTCCAGCCAGTCGCGGGCGTCCATGGCGCCGCGCTCGGCCACGTCGGCCCGCCGCTCGGCGACCTCGGTCCGGCGCTCCGCGGCGACGAGGCGCATCCTCAGGTCTTCCACCAGGCTCTCGCCGGCGGCCGCCCGTGCCTCCCATTCTCTCGCGTGCTCATGTGCCGACGAGAGGTCGCGCTCGGCCCGATCGGCGACGTCCCGCGCATAGGATTCGACCTCCTGATAGCGGCTTTGCAGGATGTCCATGGCCCGCGCGGCACGGTTGAGCATGTCGAGCGCGGCGTCGAGGTCGGTCTGCGTCACGCGGCGCGGCTCGGTCGCCGGCGCGGCGGGCGTGCGGTCGGCCCGCGCCAGCCTGAAGATATTGTCGAGTTCGGCCCCCACGCTGCGGTCGGCGAAACGCCGGGCTTCGGGCGCGTCATTGCCACGCGGCGCATCTTCGACGCGCGGATAGGAATTGGCGGTGGGGGGCATGAGACCTCTCGCGGAGCAGGGCTTGGACTGCGGCTCATCGAGCTTCGCTGGATATGGTTAATAAACCGTTTATCGGGGAGTGCGGCTCTCGGTTAGCCACACCAGGACCGAGAGCCCGCCCGCGCCGGCGCCGAGCGCCGCGACGCCGTTCCATCCGCCGCGGATGAAGACAGTGCTGGCGAGTGCCGAGCCGCAAGCCCCGCCGACGAAGGCGGCGGCGACGAACAGGCCGTTAAGACGCGAGCGGATCTCGGGAGCGAGGCTGTAGATGGCGCGCTGGCCAAACACCTGGTTGCCCTGCACGCCGGCATCGAGCACGATGGCTGCGGCAACCAGCGCGCCGAGCGAACCCCGGCCGCCGAGCCAGCAAAGGCCGAAGCTCGCGATCACCATCGCGATGGCGAGCGCCGTACCGGCCCAGGTGTGACCCCGGTCCGCGGCACGGCCGGCGAATGGCGCCGAAAGCGCGCCGGCCGCGCCGGCCAAAGCGAAGACGGCGATCCCGGTCTGAGTGAAGTGGAACGGCGGTCCGGCGAGTTCGAGCGGCACCGTCGTCCAGAACAGGGTGAAGGCGCCGAAGAGCGGCGCCTGATAGGCCATGCGCCGGCGCAATACGGGATTGCGGCGCAGTACCTCCCACAGCGAAGCGATCAAGGCACCGTAGCGCGGCGGATCGCGCGGGCGACGGTCCGGCAGCGTGCGCAGCATCAGGGCGGCGAGGGCCGCCGCAACCATGGCGGCGGCGATGAACAGGCCACGCCATCCCAGATATTCCGACGCGAGACTGGCGACGGGGCGCGCCAGCAGGACGCCGACGATCAGCCCGCTCATGACATTGCCGACCGTCCGCCCTCGGGCCGCCTCGGGCGAAAGATGGGCGGCCAGCGGGACGAGCATCTGGAGGCCGCTGGCGAAAATGCCGACCATGAGTGAGGCGAGAAGGAAGGCCCAGGCATTGGGCGCCACGGCTGCACCCAGGAGCGCCACGCCGGTGCACAGCACCAACGTGGAGATGGAGCGGCGACTGTCCGTCATGTCGCCGAGCGGCACGACGAAGACGAGGCCTAGCACATAGCCGACCTGGGTCAGGGTCACGACCAGGCTGTAGAACTCCGGCCGCAGGTCGATGGCCGGTCCGATGACGGCGATCAGCGGTTGCGCATAATAGAGGTTGGCAGCGAGCGCGCCGCAGGCTGCAGCGAGAAGCAGCGTGGTCGTCCTCGACAGACCCGGCACCTCCTCGGCGGCCCTGGCGGATAGAGGCATCTGGTTCAAGGCAACCCTCCGGCGGCCGGCACGCGGCCCTGACGCTCGTAGCCGATCCGGGCCGCATATGCGCCTGCGTCGGGCACGCTGTCGACACCGGGCCGATGCCCACGGCGCGTCTTGCGCCGAACCGGTCGCAGACTGTGATGCCGGCTTTTTGCAGGCGTTGGGATTGCCACCGCGACGAGACCCGGCACGGGCCGGCCGCTCTCGGTCCGGATCGACGAGTCGGTCAAATATGCCATGTCGAGACCGGCATCCCGGACGACACGGCGGATATAGGCCTCGCCGTGCGCGAAGCGCAGATCCGGACCGATCACGATGTCCTGCCCCGTGGCGCGCTGCACCGTGAAGCCGAACAGGCCGGCCGGCGCGAGGACGCGCGCCACCCCGGCCATGACCGGGGCAAGATCGCCAAAATAGATCAGCACGTCGGCGGCGGTGACGAGATCGAAGGTTTCGGATGCCGCGGCGGCGAGCGCCTCATCGAGCGATCCTGTGGTCAGTGCCGCATAGGCGCCGGTCCGGCGCGCCGCCTCGATCATCCGGGGCGACAGGTCGACGCCCTCGATCTTTTCGACGCGCGAGGCCAGCGCGAGGCCCATCAGGCCGGTGCCGCACCCGAGGTCGAGGACGCGGTCGAACCGCCGGCCAGGCGCCACGGTCTCGATCGCAGCGCCGATAACCTCCGGCCCGCGATAGGCGAGCGACTGCCTGAGATGTGCCTCGAAACGTGGCGCATAATCGTCGAACAATGCCTGGATGTAGGGCGCCGGCATGGCGGCAGGCGTCGTACCATCGAGCCGCGCCAGATGCAGAGCGGCACCAAGGCGGCCGTCCGGGTCGAGCGCCGCAGCTTGGCGCCAGGCGCGCCGTGCGCCTTCCACGCCGCCGGCATGCTCGCGGGCCTGCGCCAACGCGCACCAGGCCGGTGCCCAGCCGGGCGCGATCTCGACGACCTGCTCCAAGAGATCGCTGGCAGCTGCGTGATCGCCCTCGTCCGCCAGCCCCTTGGCCCAGGCGAAGCGCCGATCCGCCAAAAGATCGTTCGATCCGCCGTTCACCGGGTGGGCCACGTCCAAGGCGGCTCGTCTCGATCCTCGACGATCGTCTCGCCAAAGTGCTTGACGAGGCCGATCCGCCCGCAATCCGGCTCCGACGCCAGCGCCTCCACCAGCATAGGCGCATGCGAGACGACGATGACCTGCGAGCGCTTCGCCGCCTCCGCGATCAGCCGGGCCAGCGGCCGCAGCAGATCGGGATGAAGGCTCGCTTCGGGTTCGTTCAGGATCATCAGCGGCGGCGGCCGCGGCGACAGCAGCGCCGCGACGAGAAGCAGGTAGCGCAGCGTCCCTTCGGAGAGTTCGGCGGCTTTCAGCGGACGCAGCAGGCCATGCTGCTGCATGGCGAGTTCGAAATAGCCATCGGCTTCGGTCACGACGACGCTCGATTTCGGGAAGGCGTCGTCGACCGCCGCTACCAGGGCTTTTTCGTCACCGATCGCCCCAATGGTCAGCCAGGCCGCCGCGAGGTCCGAGCCGTCGCCGGCGAGGATCGGCGTCGCGGTGCCGACCTGCGGCCGGCGCGCCGGCGCCTCCCGATCGGTGCGCAGGTGATCATAGAAGCGCCAGTCCCGCATCCGCTCGCGCAGCACCAGAAGCTCCGGCGCCTCGCGCGGGTCGGCACAATGGGTCATCATGCTGTCGTAGGGCGCGAGATGCGGGATGGCCTGCCGCCACTCGCCGTTACGCCCTCGTAGACGGACATTCGGCCCGTTCCGCGCCGCGAAGACATTGCTCCGCTTCAGCTGCTCGCCGGCCCATTGCGCCTCGGCCTTGATGTCCGGATCGCGACCGAACACCGCGGCCGGATGGGCGACCGGCAGGCCGAGGTCGATGGCATAACCGTAATCCTCGCCCGAAAAGCCGAGCTTGAGGCTGACCACCTTCTGCCGCCGCGTCCCCTGCACCGGATGATCGCCGCGTTTCACGGCAATGCCGAACGATTCCGGCCCCGCCCAGAGCGTCGACCCCAGACCGCCCTCGGCGGCGAGCGAACCGATGATCCGCCCCTGCGCGATATCGGCCAGGAGCCGCAGCGCCCGGTAGAGGCTCGACTTGCCGCTTCCATTCGCGCCGGTGACGACGTTGAGCGGCCCGAGCGCGACGCGGATATCGCGAAGCGATCTGTAACCCGCGACCGCGAGGGTGAGGATCATCGATCGGCCTCTAAGCCGCCGCGCGCTGGTAATCCTTGATGTCGGAGAAGGTCACCTGCGGCCAGCGGTCCTGCTCGTATTTCAAAGTGAAGGCCGAGGAGGCCAGGAACACCGGCGCCCCGTCGAGGTCCTCGGCGGTCGAGGACGGATAGGCGGCGAGGAATTTCGCCAGCTCCGGTGCGGGCGCCGTCACCCAGCGCGCCACCTCGAAGCGGCTCGTCTCGAAGCTCACCGGCAGGCCGTATTCGGCGCCGAGCCGCTCGGCCAGCACGTCGAGCTGCAGCGCCCCGACGACACCGACGAGCGCCCCCGAGCCGTCATAGGGCACGAAGGTCTGCACGACACCCTCCTCGGCCATCTGCTGGAGCGCCTCGCGCAGCTTCTTGTTCTTCATGGCGTCGTTGAGCTTGACCCGCCGCAGGATTTCGGGCGCGAAGCTCGGCACGCCGCGAAAGACGAGGTTCTCGCCCTCGGTCAGCGTGTCGCCGATCCGCAGCGTGCCGTGGTTCGGGATGCCGACGACATCGCCCGGATAGGCCTCGTCGGCCAGCGCCCGCTCCTGGGCGAAGAAGAACTGCGGCGCGTTGAGCGCCATCGGCTTGCCGGTGCGCACGAGCTTGGCCTTCATGCCCCGGGTCAAACGACCCGAGGAGACGCGCATGAAGGCGATGCGGTCGCGGTGGTTCGGGTCCATGTTGGCCTGAATCTTGAAGACGAAGCCGCTCATCTTCGGCTCGTGCGCGTCGACGTAGCGGCTCTCGGCCTGCAGGCCGCGCGGCGGCGGCGCGAAGCGGGCCAGCGCGCCGATCAGATCGGCGACCCCGAAGGTGCGCAAAGCCGAGCCGAAGAAAACCGGCGTTAGGTGCCCCTCGCGATAGGCCATCTCGTCGAAGGGCCGGCAGGCCTCGCGGGCAAGTTCGAGCTCCTCGATCGCGGCCTCGGCTTCATGCGCCGGCAAAAGCGCCGCGATGCGCGGATCGCGCGGGCCGTCGACCGGCACGGTCGGCGCCTCGACGTCGGCGTCGAGCTTGCGGATATGGTTGCGGGCGAGATCGTAGGTGCCGGCGAAGGCGCGGCCCCGGCCGATCGGCCAGGTGATCGGCGCTGTATCCAATGCCAGCACCTTCTCGATCTCGTCGAGGAGATCGAAGGGGTCGCGGGTCTCGCGATCGAGCTTGTTGATGAAGGTGGTGATGGGGATGTCGCGCAGCCGGCAGACCTCGAAGAGCTTTCTGGTACGGCTCTCGATGCCGCGCGCCGCGTCGATCACCATCACGGCGGAATCGACCGCCGACAACGTGCGGTAGGTGTCCTCGGAAAAGTCCTCGTGACCCGGCGTGTCGAGCAGGTTGAAGACGCAGCCGGCGTGCTCGAAGGTCATCACCGAGGTGACGACCGAGATGCCGCGCTGGCGCTCGATGTCCATCCAGTCGGAGCGCGTCTGGCGCCGGTTGGCCTTGGCCCGCACCTCGCCGGCGAGCTGGATGGCGCCGCCGAAGAGCAGGAGCTTCTCGGTCAGCGTCGTCTTGCCCGCGTCCGGGTGCGAGATGATGGCGAAGGTGCGCCGGCGCGCGACGGGGTCGTCGGGAAGGATGGACATGGGCGGGATTTAGGGGATTTCGAGGGCGGTGCAAAGGCGGCCGAGGCCTTCGGATCTGCCTAGCGGTCAGGAGAGGCACAGAACCGTCGTCGCCACGGTCGCCGGGCCTGATCGCCGATCAAGGCTTGTGACGCGCCGCGCACGGGCCTAAAACGCTCGGCGTCGTGGAGGAGACAATGGTTCGCAACACCAACGGGTCGGGGCCGAAGGGCCACGACAAGGCCAAGCTTCGCTCGAAACTGTGGTTCGACAATCCGGACAATCCCGGAATGACCGCGCTTTATATCGAGCGCTATCTCAATTTCGGCCTGACGCCCGGCGAATTGCGCTCCGGCAAGCCGATCATCGGCATCGCCCAGACGGGCAGCGACCTGTCGCCCTGCAACCGGCACCACCTGGAGCTCGCCAAACGGGTGCGTGAGGGCATTCTTTCCATGGGCGGCGTGCCGATGGAATTTCCGGTCCATCCGATCCAGGAGACCGGCAAGCGGCCGACCGCGGCGCTCGACCGCAACCTCGCCTATCTGGGCCTCGTCGAGACGCTCTACGGCTATCCGCTCGACGGCGTGGTGCTGACCACCGGCTGCGACAAGACCACGCCGGCCTGCATCATGGCGGCCGCGACCGTCAACATACCTGCCATCGTGCTCTGCGGCGGGCCGATGCTCAACGGCTGGCACAACGGCGAGCGCACCGGCTCGGGCACCATCGTGTGGAAGAGCCGCGAGGAGCTTGCCGCCGGCAATATCGACTACGAGGAGTTCATGGAGATCGTGACCTCGTCGGCGCCCTCGATCGGCCATTGCAACACGATGGGCACCGCCTCGACCATGAACGCGCTCGCCGAAGCGCTCGGCATGACGCTGCCCGGCTGCGCCGCCATTCCGGCGCCCTATCGCGAGCGCGGCCAGATGGCCTACGAGACCGGACGGCGCATCGTCGACATGGTGTGGGAGGACCTCAAGCCCTCCGACATCATAACCCGCAAGGCGCTGGAGAACGCGATCCGCGTCAACAGCGCCATCGGCGGCTCGACCAATGCGACGATCCACATCAACGCCATCGCGCGCCATATCGGCGTGCCGCTCGCCATCGAGGACTGGGAGACGATCGGCCACGACGTGCCGCTGCTGGTCAACATGCAGCCGGCCGGCAAATATCTCGGCGAGGAGTTCCATCGCGCCGGCGGGGTGCCGGCCGTGGTCAGCGAATTGATGAAGCGCAAGCTCGTCCACGAGGATGCGCAGACCGTCAACGGCAGGAGTTTCGGCGACAACAACCGCGGCCGCAAGTCCCTCGACCCGGACGTCATCACGCCGATCGAGACGCCGCTCAAGGAGGAGGCCGGCTTCATCGTGCTGAAGGGCAACCTCTTCGACAATGCGATCATGAAGACCAGCGTGATCTCGGAGGAGTTCCGCAAGCGCTACCTGTCGAACCCGAAGGACCCCGAGGCCTTCGAGGGGCGGGCCATCGTGTTCGAGGGACCGGAGGACTACCATCATCGCATCGACGACCCCGCGCTCAAGATCGACGAGCATTGCCTGCTGTTCATCCGCGGCACCGGGCCGATCGGCTATCCGGGGGGCGCGGAGGTGGTCAACATGCAGCCGCCGGCGGCGCTGATCAAGCGCGGCATCCATTCGCTGCCGTGTATCGGGGACGGCCGCCAATCCGGCACCTCGGCCTCGCCCTCGATCCTCAACGCCTCGCCGGAAGCCGCGGCCGGCGGCGGCCTCGCCCTGCTCAAGACCGGCGACAAGGTGCGCATCGACCTCAACAAGCGCAGCGCCAACATCCTCATCCCGGAGGCGGAACTCCATGAGCGCCGCGCCGCCCTGCAGGGCCACGGCGGCTTCAGCTATCCCGGCAGCCAGACGCCTTGGCAGGAGATCCAGCGCTCCATGGTGGATCAGTTCGACGAGGGCATGGTGCTCAAGCCAGCGGTCAAGTACCAGCGCGTCGCCCAGTCGAGCGCGCCGCGCGACAACCACTGAGCGCGCCGGCACGAGGGGTCCGGGCCGGCCCCGGCTCCCTTCAATGCGACCGGACGCCCGCCACGCCGGCGGGCGGCGGCAGCACGACCTCGTCGCGCGGCGGCTCGGTCTGCCGCGTCCCGTTGAAGAACAGGTTGAGCACGACCGCCGAGAGCGCCGACAACAGGATGCCGGAATGCAGGATCGGCCCGAGCTGGTCCGGCAGCGCCTTGAAGAAGTTCGGCGCGACGAGCGGGATCATGCCGAATCCGCTGGCGATGGCCACCACATAGAGGTTGTTGCGGTTGGTGCGGTAGTCGACCTCCGTCAGGATGCGGATGCCGGTCGCCGCCACCATGCCGAACATGACGATGCCGGCGCCGCCGAGCACGAACAGCGGCACCGAGGCGACGAGCGCCCCGAGCTTGGGCACGAGCCCCATCACCAGCAGCATCAGGCCGCCGACCGCCGTGACATAGCGCGAGCGGACGCCGGTCACGCCGACGAGGCCGATGTTCTGCGAGAAGGATGTGTGTGGAAAGGTGTTGAAGACGCCGGCAAGCATTGTGCCGAGGCCGTCGACCCGCAAGCCGCGCGTCATCGCCTCGCGGTCGACCGCGCGGTCCGTCAGGTCGCCGAGGGCGAGGAACATGCCGGCCGATTCGATCATCACCACGGCCATGACGACGCAGAGCGTCACGCAGGCGACGATATCGAAGCGCGGCGCCCCGAAGGCGAAGGGTGTCACCACGGCGAACCAGCCGGCCCGACCGACCGCAGCGAAGCTCATCTCGCCGATGAGCACGGCGGCGATGCAGCCGGCGACGATCCCGGCCAGGACCGAGATATTGGCGAGAAAACCTTTCGCGAAACGCGCGATCAGGAGGATCAGTACCAACACCGCGCCGGCCATGGCGAGGTGAAGCGGCTCGCCGTAGCCCGGCAGCGTGTCGACCGCGGCGCCCGCTGCCCAGTTGATGCCGACGCGCATCAGCGAGATGCCGATCATCAGGATGACGCTGCCGGTGACGACCGGCGGGAAGAGCGGCATCATGCGCCCGAAGAACGGCGCGACGAGGATGGTGAACAGGCCCGCCACGATGGTCGAACCGAAGATGCCGGTCGCCCCGAGGTTCGGATCGGCCGCCATGGCGGCCATCGGCCCCACCGCCGCAAAGGTCACCCCCATCATCACGGGCAGCCTTATGCCAAAGAAGCGGCCGAGGCCGAGCGACTGGATCAGCGTGGTGACGCCGGCGACGAAGAGGTCGGCATTGACCAGCACCGCAATGCTCTCGGGCGGCAGCTTGAGCGCGCGGCCGATGATCAGCGGCACCGCGATCGCGCCCGCATACATGACGAGCACGTGCTGCAAGCCGAGCGCCACGAGCTTTGGCGGCGGCAATCGCTCGTCGACCGGATGAACGGCTTGCAGCATGGTGGCGTCCTCCAGAAGGTCCCGGATGCGTGCCCGGGACTCGCGCAACCGGATGTATCCGGCCGCGTGCGACTTTATATACGGACTCGGTTCGAACGAGGCCTGGCTCGGCCTCGTCAGCTCCTTCAAAAAGCCTTTGAAGATGAGGTGCCCGTTCGACCACGGCACACGGCCCACGCTCGCTTGCCTCGGCGGCGCCGTCGCGGCACGGCTGCGCCCGGCATGGCTGCGCCTCCGCGGCGCCTGTTGCAGTGCGGCAACGAACCTTATATCTCAAACGTCGAAAGATGGGGAGCGAGGTTCTCATGGCGGAGGCGCCACGGCACGGCGCGGCGGTTCGGCATCAAAGGCCACTGTCGCCGCATCTGCAGATCTACCGGCCGATGCTGACCATGATGATGTCGATCATGCATCGCGCTACCGGTATGGCGCTCTATGCCGGCACGCTGCTTCTCGCCTGGTTCCTGATCGCCGCGGCCGCCGGCCCGCGCGCCTTCGGGGTGGCATCGGGCTTCATGGGCTCGTGGTTCGGCCTGCTGATCCTGTTCGGCTTCAGTTGGGCGCTGTTCCATCACCTGGTCGGCGGCATCCGGCATTTCATCTGGGACGCCGGCTACGGCATGGACCATCCAGCGCGCGAATATCTGGCCCGGGCGACGCTTGCCGGCGGCCTGGGGCTGACCGTGCTGGTCTGGATCCTGGCCTTCGTGATCCGCTGAGGACCTTTCGTGAGCGACAACCCCCGCACCCTGCACGACGACATGCGCCGCGTCCGCCATCTCGGCTCGGCCCGCTCGGGCACCAGCCATGCCTGGCACATGCGCCTGACCTCGCTGGCCCTGGTGCCGCTCACCATTGGCTTCGTCTGGCTCCTGCTGGGGCTCGCCGGCCGGCCCTATGCCGAAGTCTACGGCGTGCTGTCGCGCCCCCTGCCCTCGATCCTGATGTTGCTCGTCGTGCTCGCCGGGATCTACCACATGCAGCTCGGCATGCGGGCCGTCATCGAGGACTATGTCCACGGCACGCAGGCCAGGGACTGGGCGCTGGCGGCAAACCTGTTCTTTTGCATCGCGGTCGGCATGGCCTGTGTCTATTCCGTGCTGCGGCTCAGTTTCGTTTAGGCCCGAGGCCTGTCGGCGCCCGGGCTCGAATTGTGGAGATGGGTTCATGGCCGAAGGCAACGGCAAGGTCGGCAATGGCAAGGCCGGTCCCGCCTATCCGATCACCGATCATACGTTCGACGTGATCGTCGTCGGTGCCGGCGGAGCGGGCCTGCGGGCGACGGTCGGCTGCGCCCAGGCGGGGCTGCGCACGGCCTGCATCACCAAGGTGTTTCCGACACGCTCGCATACGGTGGCGGCGCAGGGCGGTATTTCGGCCTCGCTCGGGAACATGGGCCAGGACGACTGGCGCTGGCACATGTACGACACCGTCAAGGGCTCAGACTGGCTAGGCGATCAGGACGCCATCGAATATCTGGTCCGCAACGCGCCCGAGGCCGTCTACGAGCTCGAACATTGGGGCGTGCCCTTTTCGCGGACCGAGGAGGGCAAGATCTACCAGCGGCCGTTCGGCGGCATGACCACGGACTATGGCAAGGGCACGGCGCAGCGCACCTGCGCGGCCGCCGACCGTACCGGCCACGCCATCCTGCACACGCTCTACGGCCAGGCGCTACGCGCCAAGACCGAGTTCTTCATCGAATATTTCGCCCTCGACCTGATCATGGAGGACGGGCGCTGCCGCGGCGTGGTCGCGCTCAAGCTCGACGACGGCACGCTGCATCGGTTCCGCGCCAACGTGACCATGCTCGCCACCGGCGGCTACGGTCGCGCCTATTTCTCCGCGACCTCGGCCCATACCTGCACGGGCGACGGCAACGCCATGCTGCTGCGCGCCGGCCTGCCGCTGCAGGACATGGAGTTCGTCCAGTTCCATCCGACCGGCATCTACGGCGCCGGCTGCCTCATCACCGAGGGCGCGCGGGGCGAGGGCGGCTACCTCACCAATTCGGAGGGCGAGCGCTTCATGGAGCGCTATGCGCCCTCGGCCAAGGACCTCGCCTCGCGCGACGTCGTCTCGCGCGCCATGACCATGGAAATCCGCGAAGGACGCGGGGTCGGCAAGGACAAGGACCATATCTACCTGCACCTCGACCACCTCGACCCGAAGATCCTGCACGAGCGCCTGCCCGGCATCTCGGAGTCGGCCCGGATCTTCGCCGGCGTCGACGTGACCAAGGAGCCGATCCCGGTGCTGCCGACGGTCCATTACAACATGGGCGGCATCCCGACGAACTATCACGGCGAGGTGCTGACCAAGGTGAATGGCGACCCCGATGCCGTCGTTCCGGGCCTGATGGCCATTGGCGAAGCCGCCTGCGTCTCGGTGCATGGGGCCAATCGGCTAGGATCGAATTCGCTGACCGATCTCGTGGTCTTCGGCCGCGCCGCCGGCGCGCGCGCCGCCGAACTGGTGACGCCCGGCGAGAAGCAGATGGAACTGTCGAAGGGCTCCGCGGACCTCGCGCTCGGACGGCTCGACCGCTTCCGCCGTGCCTCCGGCGGTACGCCGACGGCCGAGCTGCGGCTCGGCATGCAGCGCACCATGCAGACCAACTGCGCCGTCTTTCGCACCGGCGAGGTGCTGGAGGAGGGCGTCAAGCTGATCCACGACGTGTGGCGCGGCGCGTCCGACATCCGCGTCACCGACCGCTCGCTGATCTGGAACTCGGACCTGGTCGAGACGATGGAATTCGACAACCTCATCGCCCAGGCGGTCGTCACCATGCAATGCGCCGAGAACCGGCAGGAATCGCGCGGCGCCCATGCGCGCGAGGATTTCCCGGACCGCGACGACAAGGTGTGGATGAAGCACACGCTCGCCTGGCTCGACGAAGCCGCCCATAAGGTGACGATCGACTACCGGCCGGTGCACACCTACACCATGACCAACGACGTGCAATATATCGAGCCCAAGGCGCGGGTGTATTGATGAGGAATTGCTGTCATGTCTCTGAGCGTCGGTATCGGTCATAATCGGCGAGGGACAGGGCGGATGTATGCTATCGTTTTTGACTTCGATACCAAGTTGCTTCAGCAGAACTACCCAAATTCGAGCTGGAACAATGCCTATGACGATGTCAGGCGATATATGACGGTACGAGGCTTCACCTGGATGCAGGGATCGACCTATTTTGGCGACGAGTCGATCGACGCCGTTCGCTGCGTCCGTACGGTCCAGAAACTGGCAAAGAAGCACCAATGGTTCACACCTTCGGTCCGGGACATTCGGATGCTACGGATCGAAGAGAACAACGATTTACGGATTGCGCTCGATGACGACGATGACTGACGCCTCCGGGGCGTCCGCAGGGAACGGCCGCCCGACCAGCGTCTGCGTGCCCCTGGCCATCACCGACTGGCATGGCAAGCCCGATGCCGGGCAGCGCCACGAGGCGGTGGCGGCGCTGGAACGCGGCGACGTGCTGCTCTTTCCCCATCTCCCCTTCGCGCTCAGCGCCGAAGAAGCCAGGCTCCTGCGCCCCGCGAGCGTGAAAGAAGGCACCAAGACGATCAAGTTCGATCCGGACACCGGCCGCGTTTGGGGCATGGCCGGCGAGGGTGACGCGGCGGCGCTGAAATCCATGATGGATCGCTACGCACGCTCCACGCGCGCGCTGCTCGACGCCTTGATCCCGAGCTACGGCATGGCGCTGAAGATCGGCAACACATCGTTCAGGCCGGTCGAGGCGCAAGGGCGGGCGCAGTCGAAGCGGCATGACGACACGCTCTTGCATGTCGACGCCTTTCCGTCGCGGCCGAGCCACGGCGAGCGCATCATGCGGGTCTTCACCAACGTCCATCCCGGCGACAAGCCGCGCGTCTGGCGGGTCGGCGAGCCTTTCGAGGCGGTGGCGCAGCGCTTCCTGCCGAAGATTTCGGTTCCCCTGCCGGGCAGCGCCGCGCTGATGCAGCTGGTCGGCATCACCAAGGCGCGGCGCAGTGCCGCCGACCATTACATGCTGCAGATGCACGATCGTATGAAGCTCGACGACGACTACCAGCGCACCGTGCCGCACCAGGTGGTCGAATTCCCGCCCGGCGCGACCTGGATCGTCTTCACCGACCAGGTCTCGCATGCCGCCATGTCGGGCCAGCACGCGCTGGAGCAGACCTATATGCTCGCGCTCGACGGCATGGCCGACCCCGCGCAGGCGCCGGTGCGGGTGCTGGAGCGGCTCAAGGGCAAGAAGCTGCATTGAGGATGGGATGATGGGCACGCTTGTAATCGAAGACGTGGACAAGGGATTGTTGGACGGCTTGGTTCGGCTCGCCGAGCGGAACAGCATCACTGTCGAGCAGCAGGCCAAGCGCCTGCTGGAGCAAGCCATGGTCCGGCGAGACCGATCGGAGCTGGCGGAGCGCGCCGAGGCCATTGCGGCCATGACGCCGAAAGGGGTTGCGCAAACGGATTCGGTCCTACTCCTGCGCGAGAATCGCAACCGGTGAGCGTGATAGATGCGTCGGTCGCAGTGAAATGGTTCGTGGCAGAGCCGGGCCATGAAAAGGCAATGGAGGTGCTTAGATCTGGAACCGAACTGGTGTCGCCTGATCTCGTTCTCCTGGAAACCGCGAACGTCCTCCGGCGTAAATGCAAGAGGGGCGAGCTCAGCCAGGAGCAATGGCAACGCGTAATCGAAGCCTTACCAAGTTATTTCGATTGGCTTCTTCCATCTTCCGGACTGATAAAGGCTGCGGTTCAATTGGCCATCGAGCTCGATCATCCCGTCTATGACTGCGTTTATCTGGCCTGCGCTGCTTCGCTCGGCACGACGGTGATCACGGCAGACACGCATTTCGCGGGCAAAATCGAGCGAGCTGGATGCGGCGGTCAGATCTGACGATTGGACAATAATTTGCTCCTTGACCAATCATCGCTCTAAACTTTCAGGTTCTCCCTCCATGGTTCAGCTCACGCTTCCCAAGAATTCCCAGGTTAAGGCCGGCAAGACCTGGCCCGAACCGCAGGGCGCGACGAAGACCAAGGAGTTCCGCATCTACCGCTGGGACCCGGACACCGGCGGCAACCCGCGCGTCGACACCTATTGGGTCGACCTCGACGACTGCGGGCCGATGGTGCTCGACGGCATCATCTGGATCAAGTCGAAGATCGATTCCACCCTGAGCTTCCGCCGTTCGTGCCGCGAGGGCATCTGCGGCTCCTGCGCCATGAACATCGACGGCACCAACACGCTCGCCTGCACCAAGGCCATGGACGAGGTGCGAGGCGCCGTCAAACTCTATCCGCTGCCGCATATGGAGGTGGTCAAGGACCTCGTTCCCGACCTGACCCGCTTCTATGCCCAGCACGCGCTGATCGAGCCCTGGCTCAAGACGGACAGCCCGCAGCCCGAAAAGGAATGGCGGCAGTCGCCCGAGTCCCGCCACAAGCTCGACGGGCTCTATGAGTGCATCCTGTGCGCCTGCTGCTCGACCTCGTGCCCGAGCTACTGGTGGAACGGCGACCGCTATCTCGGTCCGGCGGCGCTGCTGCAGGCCTATCGCTGGCTGATCGACAGCCGCGACGAGGCCACCGGCGAGCGGCTCGACACGCTGGAGGACCCGTTCCGGCTCTATCGCTGCCACACGATCATGAACTGCGCCAAGGCTTGCCCCAAAGGTCTCAACCCGGCCAAGGCGATCTCCGAGATCAAGGGCATGATGATCGCCCGCCAGAACTGATCGCCACCGGCAGGTTTCGCGCGCCGGGCGGCCTCGTGCCGTTTGTGACCGGCATTCCCTTCGGCCACCCTCGGCAAAAGCGCTGAAACGGCGTGCGATGTGGTAGGAGCCGCGCTAAGCGGGACGCGCCACATGATCCATATCGGCCATGGCATCACGATCGACGAGGCCGAACTCGAAGAGAGTTTCCTGCGCGCCTCGGGCGCGGGCGGTCAAAATGTCAACAAAGTCGAGACCGCCGTGCAGTTGCGCATGGACGTCCGCGGCTCGCCGAACCTGCCGCCGCCGGTCAAGCAGCGTCTGGCGAGGCTCGCTGGCCGGCGCATGACCAAGGACGGCGTCATCGTCATCGCGGCACAGCGCTTCCGCACGCAGGAGCGCAACCGAGCCGACGCGCGCGAGCGCCTCGTCGCCCTGCTGCGCGAGGCCGCCACGCCCCCGCCCCCGCCCCGGCGGGCGACGCGGCCGACGCGAGGCTCGAAGGAGCGGCGGCTCGAATCGAAACGAGTCCGCTCGAGCGTCAAAGGTCTGCGCGGGCAGCCCGACACGGAGTGATCGGTGCGGCGGACGATCAATCGTCGCCAAGCGCGCCGCTGCTTTCGAGATCGCTCGCGGCCTTGAGGACCTCCGCCTCGAAGCGATGGAACAGGTAGAAACCCTTGAGATGGACCGCATGGTCAGCGATACTGTCGCGGAACTCGGGCAAGGCGTTGCCGCTCCTGATGTCGTGCCGGCTGAACAGCCATCGCCCGGAAAACAGAAAGCCGGGAATAGGCCGGTGCGGGGGAACGGCGCACCAGAGTGCGCGGTCCGTGACGTGCTGAAAAATGTTCCAGCCCTCGCCCCGCACGGGTTCCGTCTTCACATCGCTCAAAGCTCGCCCCCGAGAATCATCACGCTTCGTCCCTGGCCTAAAGATAGCGTGGATAGACCCCACTCCAAGGTCGTCGATCCTATCACGTCTGCCGGCACGGCCGGAGGATCGCCGCCTGCCGCGCGGCAAAAACGCACGCTTAAGTTTCTGTTGAGAGGCGGAATGCTTTAACCGTAGCGATCGATGTGATGGACCTCTTGCCTTGGGATGACGCGCCTTGGTCGCTGCAAAGTCTCATCGGCCCTCGGCGGCCGCGAACAACGACGCTCGAGAGTCCGACCTGTTCGACCTCGCCCCGGTCTCGCTCTGGCTCGAGGATTACAGCGGCATCTTTCATCTCTTCGAGGGCTGGCGCCGCGACGGCGTGAGCGACATCCGTGCCTATTTCCGCGAGGATCCGAGCCGCGTCGCCGTTTGCTCGGCCGCCATTAAGGTGATCAAGGTCAATCCGAAGACGCTGGCGCTGTTCGAGGCGCGCTCGCAGGAGCATCTCGTCGAGAACCTCGCCCTCGTCTTCCGCGACGACATGTTCGACACTCATGTCGAGGAACTCGGCCAGCTCTGGGACGGCGGCAGCCATTTCAGCAGCCATACGGTCAATTACACGATGTCCGGTCGCCGCCTCGACATCCAGTTGAACGGCAGCATCCTGCCGGGCCACGAGGCCGACTGGAGCCGGGTGCTGGTGTCGATCGAGGACGTGACGGGACGCGAGATGGCGCGGCGCGAACTGGCCCAGAGCGAGGCCTATGCGCGCGGCCTGTTCCAATATTCGCCGATCTCGCTCTGGGTCGAGGACTTCGGCGCCGTCAAGACCCTGATGGATGGCGTCCGCGCCAACAGCATCGTCGATTTCCGCGTCTTCACCGACGTGCATCCGGAATTCGTCGAGCGCTGCATGAGCGAGATCCGCGTGCTCGACGTCAATTCGCATACCTTGTCGATGTTCAAGGCGCCCGACAAGGCGACGCTGCTGACCCACCTCTCCGACATCTTCCGCGACGACATGCGGGCGCATTTCCGCGAGCAATTGGTCGACCTCTGGGAAGGCCGGTTGTTCATGCAGCGCGAGGTCGTCAACTACGCGCTCGACGGGGCCGAGCTCAACGTCCACTTGCAGTTCTCGGTCTTCCCCGGGCACGAGCTCGACTGGGGTCTCGTGCTGGTGGCGCTGACCGACATCACGGCGCGAAAGAAGGCCGAGGCCTATCTGGAATTCCTCGGCAAGCACGACGTGATCACCCGGCTCTACAACCGCTCGTTCTATGCCGACGAGCTGAACCGCCTGGAGCGCCGGCACATCGTCCCCGTCACCATCGTGGTCATCGACCTCAACGGCCTCAAGGACGTCAACGACGAACTCGGCCACGCGGCCGGCGACGCCCTTTTGCGCCGCTTCGGCGAGGTGCTGACCGAGGCGGCCCACAAGCCGGACTGCGCGGCGAGGATCGGCGGCGACGAATTCGCCATCATCCTGCCGGGCGGTGGCGAGGAGGCGGGCCAGTCGATGATGGAGAATGTCGAGAAGCTGGTCGACATCAACAACCAGTTCTACGGCGGGGCGAAGCTCAGCCTATCGATGGGGGCTGCCACCGGCCGCGCGGGCGAGAGGCTCGAGGCCGTCTTCACCCGCGCCGATCGGGCCATGTATGCCTCGAAGCGCGCCTATTATTCCGACGTCGACCGGGACCGCCGGCAGGGCAATGCCCTCATCGAGA
The DNA here is from genome assembly GCA_965277115.1 of Lichenihabitans sp. Taxonomy (GTDB): domain Bacteria; phylum Pseudomonadota; class Alphaproteobacteria; order Rhizobiales; family Beijerinckiaceae; genus Lichenihabitans. Next base: position 479,525 of record CBDIBY010000012.1, read on the forward strand.
CGTGACAGACTCCGCCCGGTCGATCGCCGCCGTCCGCTCGGGCGGCTGTGAGGTCCTGCGACGAAACGGGTCGAGGCGCAGCGCTCCGGCCCAAAGGCTCAACCCATAGACCAGTCCCGATAGAGCCGTGATCCAGAAGCTTGTCGGCCAGCCGGTGAACCAGGCGAGCGTCAGGCCGGCCCAGGCCTCGACGAGCGCCAGGCCCGCCGACAGCGTCACCGCCGTCCCGACGCGGGAGGTGAGATTGCGCGCCGCCGCCGCCGGTCCGACCATCAGGGTGAAGACGAGGAGCACGCCGACGACCTGAGTCGATTCGGCCACCGCCACCGCGACGATGGCCATGAAGGCGATGGCGAGAAATCGCACCGGCACGCCCTTGGCCTCGGCTAGTTCGGGCTGCAGCGAGGCGAAGAGCAGCGGCCGCGCGATGATCCCGAGCGCGACGGTACTGACGAGGGCGAGCGAGGCGAGCGACACCAAAGCGGAGCGGTCGACGCCGAGCACGTTGCCGAAGAGCAGCGCCGTCGCCTGGCTCGCGAAGGCCGTATAGAAATGCAGAAACAGGAGACCGAGCCCGAGCGCCACCGAGAGCGTCATGCCGATGGCGACGTCGCGCGCGCCGAGCTTCTCGCCAAGCGCCCCCATGGCGAGGCCCGCCATCAACGTGAAGCCGACGAGCCCCCAGAAGGGCGAGATCCCGACGAGGATCGCACCGGTCGCGCCGGTGAAGCCGACATGAGACAGCGCGTGGCCGGCGAAGGTCTGGTTGCGCAGCACCAGAAAATAGCCGACGAGCCCGGAGAGGATCGCCACCACGCCGCTCGCCATGAAGGCGGTGCGCATGAAGTCGTAGTCAAGCATGGTGATGGTGCGCTCCAGGACCATGGTCGCCGTGCGCGTGCGGGCCATGGTCGTCGCCGTCGTGCCGATGCGCCTCCCCTTCCGCCTCGCTGTCCCCGGCCATGACGAAGATGCGACGGCCGATGCGCAAGACCTCGATGTCGGACCCGTAAAGCCGCGACAGGACCGGTCCGGTGATGACCTCGTCGACCGTACCCAGCACCGCCTGCCCGCGCCCGACATAGAGCACCCGATGCATGGCGCCGAGCAGCGGATTGAGCTCGTGGGCGCTGAACAGGACCGCGCAGCCGAGCTCCCGGTTGAGCCGGGCGACAAGCTCGATCACGCCGCGCTGATGGGCCGGATCGAGATTGACCAGCGGCTCGTCGAGCAGCAAAAGCTTCGGCCGCCCGAGCAGCGCCTGCGACAGCAGGAGCCGCTGCCGCTCGCCGCCAGACAGTTCGCCAAGGGGCCGGACCGCCAGCGCTGTGGCGCCCACCCTGTCGAGTGCGAGGGCGATCTCGCGCCGCTCCGCCGCCGCGAGCCGCGGTAACCCCCAGCGGTGGCCGGAGGCGGCGCTGGCGACGAAGTCCCAGCCGCTGAGCCTAAGGTCCGTCTGCCCGCGCACCTGCGGCAGATAGCCGACGGCAGGATTGCCGCGCACCGTCGCGCGGCCGAGCACGGAGATCGTTCCCCGGCGCGGTGGCACGAGCCCCAGGATGGCCCGGATCAGCGTCGTCTTGCCGGCCCCGTTCGGACCGAGCAGACCGATGAACTCGCCCGGCTCGATGGCGAAGCCGACATCCGACAGGATCGGCCGGCCGGCGAGCTCCAGCGTCACGTCGTCGAAGGCGACGACGCTCACGAGCCGGAACCCGCGAGCGCGTGTTCGAGCGCGTCGAGTTGGCCCAGCATCCACTCCTGGTAGGTCTTGCCGGCGGGCTCCGTCTCGGTGACGCCGAGGACCGGCACCTTGCTCGCTTTGGCGATCTCGACGAGCCGCTTGACCGCCTGGTCGTCGGCCTGGCTGTTGTAGATCATCACCTTGACCCGGTGTCCCGTGAGATCGTCCTCGAAGGCAGCGACATCGGTGGCGCTCGGCTCGGTATTGTTCATGACCGCCAACTGGAAGCCCTTGTTGCGCATGGCGAGGCCGAGCGCCTCCGCCATATAGCCGAATACCGGCTCGGAGGCCGTGACCGGAACGCCGGCATATCGAGCCTTCATGGCGGTGATTTTAGCGTCGAGCGGCTCGAGGGACGCGTCGAACGTCGCGGCAGCCTTGGCGAAGGCGGCCTTGCGGCCAGGCTCGGCCTCGCTGAGGTCGGCTGCCAACGCCTTCGCCAGCACCGCCATGGTCGCGGGATCGTACCAGAGATGCGGATTGTCGCCGGCCTTCTTGCCCAAAAGATCGGCGACGACGATCTCGGTGCGGCCCTGCCCCGCATCGGCCTTGAGCAGCTTCTCCATCCAGGGATCGTAGTCGATGCCGTTGGCGATGACGATCCTGGCCGTCTTCAAGGCCCGGGCCGTCGAAGGATCGGCCTCGAAAAGATGCGGATCCTGGTCGGGATTGGACAGGATGCTGGTCACTTTTACGTCGGCGCCACCGATCTGCCGGGCGAGATCGCCGTAGAAGTTTTCGGCAGCGACGATCGGAACGGGCGCCGATCCGGCCATGACCGGCCCGGCAGCGGACAGCAGGCTCGAAAGGGCGATAAGCTTGAGCGGCGACATGCGACCTCCACATGCATGGAACGCGACTTTGTTATAATATAACTCTTATTGTTACAACATATCATTCGCGTGGCCGCGGAGACGATCCGGTTGAAGCCGGCGCCCCTGCGCCTCACATGGAGGGCGGAGATCATCGATGATTGAGAGCATTGCGGAGCACATGCCGCAGCAGGCGTGGCTCAAGCGGATCGAGGCGCTTTGCGGCGAGCGTGGCCTGCAACTGACGGCGCTGCGGCGGCAGATCCTGACGATGATCGGGGATGGCGGCGCGCCGCTCACGGCCTACGCGCTGATCGACGGCCTCGCCAAGGCGCAGGGCAGGCCCGTGGCGCCGCCGACGGTCTATCGGACGCTCGATTTCCTCGTCGAGAACGGTTTTGTGGTGCGTGTCGAGAGCCGCAACGCTTTCGCGCTCTGCGACCATCCCGGACATGACCACCATGGCGTCATGTTGATCTGCTCACGGTGCGGCGCGGCCCGCGAGGTCGACGATCTTGCGCTCGATGCCGCGCTTTTGCAGACGGCCGCTCGCGCCGGCTTCCGGCTGGACAAGCGGACCGTCGAGCTCGAAGGCCTCTGTGGGCGTTGCATCGCGGCCTAGGTTGACGGGTCGCTGAAGGCGCAGATCGCCTTGGAGGCGATGCGGGAAGCGCGAGGTCGAGAAGCTTCATGCCAAGATCGGGCAGCTCACGGTGGAGCGCGATCCCCGATCAAGCGGGGGATCATCGGTCGCGCCGATCTGCCGAACAAGGGCCGATCACGCTTCGACTGCGAGGGAAGCTTCGCGACATAGCTATCAGGACCTAAGACATTCTCGGATCGTGGGAGTTGGCGATCAGCATGGAAATTGCAGTCGAGCACGAAGGGCGGCGGTCCATTCGAGTCGCAGCCGGCGTGATTGCGGGCTGGACCGCGCGCGACCGCTCCACCGTGGATCACCACATCGCGGAACTCGCCGCCCTCGGGGTGCCGCCGCCGTCGACGGTGCCTCTCTTCTACCGGGTTGCGTCGTCGTTGTTCACCACGGCATCGAGGATCGAGGTCGTCGGGGCGCATTCGTCCGGCGAGATCGAGCCGGTGCTCTACACCGAGAATGGACGAGTGTGGCTCGGCCTCGGTTCGGACCATACGGACCGGAAGCTCGAGTCCCATTCCGTCGCCTTGTCCAAGCAGGTCTGCGCCAAGCCGGTCGCGCCGGTCCTGTGGACCGTCGCCAATCTGGCCGATCGCCTTGACAGTTTCGAGTTGCGGGCTTGGACGAGGCAGCACCAATCGGAAGACTGGACCATCTACCAGCCAGGCACCCTTGCGGCGATGCGATCGCTTCTCGACCTGGCGAAGGCCTCGCCGATCGCGGATCCGGAGGGCGCCCTGCCGTCGGCGACCATGATGATGTGCGACACGCTCGGGGTTCTCGCCGGCGGCGTCCGCGCCAGCCGGTTCTTTCGGATGGAACTGAAGGATCCGTTGCGCGGCCGGGCGATCGAGCACGGCTACGAGACCGTCGTCCTTCCGGTGGCCTCGTGAGCGTGTCGGAGGAGATGGACGTGGCTGCTGCTTGGGATTTCTGGGTCGACCGGGGCGGCACCTTCACGGACGTGGTGGCGCGCGACCCATCGGGAGGGCTTCACGCGATGAAGCTGCTTTCGGAAAACCCGGGAACCTATCGCGATGCCGCCGTCGAAGCGATCCGCCGGTTTCTGCGCGTGCCCGCGGGGGCCGCTTTGCCGGCGGGATCGATCGGCGCCGTCAAGATGGGAACGACGGTCGCCACCAACGCCTTGCTTGAACGCCGGGGCGAGCGGACCGCCTTGCTGATCACCAGAGGATTTCGGGACGCGCTTCGGATCGGCTACCAGGCAAGACCGGATATTTTCGCCAAGGCGATCGTCTTGCCGGAGCTGCTCTATTCGCGCGTCGAGGAAATATCCGAGCGGGTTCTGGCCGACGGAACCGTCGAGCGCCAGCTCGACGAAGCCGAGCTGCGCCGCCTCCTCAACGCCATCCGAGCGGACGGATACCGGTCCGTCGCCATCGTGTTCATGCATGCCTGGAAATTCAGCGAGCACGAACGGCGCGCCGCGCTGATCGCGCGCGAGATGTTCCCGCAGGTCTCCGTCAGCCACGAAGTCTCGCGCCTGGTCAAGCTCATCGGCCGCGGCGACACGACGGTGGTGGACGCCTATCTCAGCCCGATCCTGAGCCGCTACGTGGTCCAGGTGGCGTCCGATCTGGGCCTCGGCGAAATCGATCGGGCGGATGGGCCTCGCCTGATGTTCATGATGTCCTCGGGCGGGCTCACCGCGGCACACCTGTTCAAGGGCAAGGACGCGATCCTGTCGGGTCCCGCGGGCGGCGTCGTCGGCGCGGTCGAAACGGCCCGGATGGCGGGACTCGATCGCATCATCGGCTTCGACATGGGCGGAACCTCGACCGACGTGTCGCACTACGCCGGAGAACTCGAACGCACCTTCGAGACCGAGGTGGCGGGCGTGCGCATGCGAGCGCCGATGATGCATATCCACACCGTGGCCGCCGGCGGCGGGTCCGTCCTGACCTACGAGGCGGGGCGGTTCCGGGTCGGGCCGGAGTCGGCGGGCGCCGACCCTGGCCCGGCATCCTATCGGCGCGGCGGGCCGCTTACGGTGACCGATGCCAACGTGATGGTCGGCAAGCTTCCTCCGCAGCATTTCCCGGCGATCTTCGGCCCCCGCCAGGATCAGCTCCTCGATGCCGCGGCGGTGCGGGAAAAGTTTGACGCGCTAGCGTCCGAACTCGGCCGCGCGCCCGAAGCGGTGGCGGCCGGCTTCCTCGAGGTCGCGGTCGAGAACATGGCGAACGCCATCAAGAAGATCTCGGTGGCCCGCGGCTACGACGTGACCCGCTACGCGCTGTCGTGTTTCGGCGGCGCCGGAGGCCAGCACGCCTGTGCCATCGCCGACCGGCTCGGCATAGAAACCGTTCATATTCACCCGTTGTCGGGCGTCCTGTCGGCCTACGGCATGGGCCTTGCCGACATCCGAGCAAACCGCAGTCGCGCCCTGGTCTTGCCGCTCGAGCTTTCGGCCGAGCCGGAACTCGCGAGGGTGCTGGCGCTCCTCGCCGGGGAGGTTGTGGCCGAACTCGAGAGCCAGGGCTTGAAAGGCGGCGAGATCGACGTCATGGCCCGGGTCCATGTGCGCTATGGCGGGACCGACACGCCGATCGCCGTGCCGCATGGGGAAACGGGCGCGGTGAAGGCCGCTTTCGAGACGGAGCATCGCGCCCGTTTCGGCTTCGTCTACGATGACAAGCCTCTGGTCATCGAGGCCCTCGAGGTGGAGGCGCTCGGCGGCGCCGCGAGGATCGCGGAACCGCGGGCGGCATGCGTCGAAGCCGAGGCCGTCGCCAGCGAAACGCGGCCGATCTTCACCGGCGGGCGATGGCACGAGGCCGGCATTCTCCGGCGGGAGGCGCTCCGTCCGGGACACCGGATCGCCGGTCCGGCGCTGATCATCGAGCCCAACCAGACCGTCGTCCTGGAGCCCGGCTGGGCCGCCGAAATCACCGATCGCAACCACATCCTGCTGCGCCGCGCCGTACCTCGCCCGCGCCTGCAAGCCCTGGGCACGGATGCCGACCCGGTGATGCTGGAGGTGTTCAACAACCTCTTCATGTCGATTGCGGAACAGATGGGCCTGACGCTGCAGAACACCGCCTATTCGGTGAACATCAAGGAGCGGCTCGATTTCTCCTGCGCTCTGTTCGACGCCTCCGGCGCGCTGGTTGCCAACGCGCCCCATATGCCGGTCCATCTCGGCTCCATGGACCGGTCGGTGGAGATCGTCCGCCGCCTCAATCCCGATATCGCCCCGGGCGACGTCTACGCGTTGAACGCCCCCTACAACGGCGGCACGCATCTGCCGGACATCACCGTCGTAACGCCGGTATTCGATGAAACGGACCGCGAGATCAGGTTCTGGGTGGCGAGCCGTGGCCACCATGCCGATGTCGGCGGCACGGCGCCGGGCTCGATGACGCCGCGCGCCACCACGGTCGATGAGGAAGGCGTGCTGATCGACAATTTCAAGCTCGTGGAGCGCGGGCGGTTTCGCGAGGCGGAGCTTCTCGACCTGCTGACCAACCATCCGTGGCCATGCCGCAATCCGACCCAGAACATCGCCGATCTCAAGGCCCAGATCGCGGCGAACGGCAAAGGGGTCGCGGAAATCGGCAGGATGGTGCGCGAGTTCGGCGCGGAGACGGTCCAGGCCTATATGCGCCATGTGCGCGAGAACGCGGCCGAGTCGGTTCGGCGGGTGATCGAACGGCTGAAGGAGTCCGAGTTCGAGTATCGGACCGATCAAGGCGCCTTGATCAAGGTGAGGATCAGCGTAGATCGCGAAAACCGCCGGGCGAAGGTCGACTTCACCGGCACCAGCGAGGCGCAGCCCAACAATTTCAATGCGCCGGCCCCGGTGACGCGGGCCGCCGTGCTCTACGCGTTCCGCGTCATGGTGGAAGGCAACATCCCGATGAACGCGGGCTGCCTGGAGCCGATCGACATCGTCATTCCGGAAGGTTCCATGCTGGCCCCGCAATATCCGCGCGCGGTGGTGGCTGGCAACGTCGAGACCAGCCAGCACGTCACCAATGCCCTGTTCGGAGCGCTCGGGGCGCTTGCCGCTTCGCAGGGCTCGATGAACAATCTCACCTTCGGCAATGCGCGCCACCAATATTACGAGACGATCTGCTCGGGGGCGCCCGCCGGCACGATGAACGACGCCACGGGGTTCGACGGGGCCGACGCCGTGCATACGCATATGACGAATTCCCGCCTGACCGACCCGGAAGTGCTGGAGATGCGCTTCCCGGTCGTGCTCGAAGACTTCCACATTCGGCCCGGCTCGGGCGGGCGGGGCAAGTGGAGCGCCGGCGCGGGTACGGAGCGCACGATACGGTTCCTGGAGGCGATGGATTGCGCCATCCTGTCGTCGCATCGCAAGATCCGCCCGCATGGCCTCCTCGGCGGCGAGGCCGGAGACCTCGGCGCGACCTTCATCCGGCGTGCTGACGGCCGAGTCGAAGACCTCGACGGCTGCGACCAGACGACGGTCGAGCCGGGCGATGCGGTCATCGTGCGCACCCCTACCGGGGGAGGATATGGGTCGCAGTGAGGCGGAGGCTGCTGGCGGCCCCGTCTCTCCCGCGCAGTGCCGTGGCCGAACGAATAGCGACGATTGATTTTGCCTTTTTCAAGCAAAATTAACGCTGCTTTAATTTAACAAATCAATCAACGAGGCGACGATTTGCTTGGATCGTGAAAGATCCGCTTGGAATCGCCTGCGAACATTTGACCAAACGAACGAGAAGATTCTTACCCGGCACTATTGGCACGTCCGTGGATCCGTGCTCGTACTCGTTCGGCTTCCCGTAGTGAAAGACTCAAGCGGCCAGATCGGGAATCGAGCCCGACCTTCGAAGCATCGGTCCCGAGAGCGGCGGCACCGGTTCGCCTCGCGGCGTGCGGACACTGAAGCTCGACGGGCGGGTGCTCCTGCCCGGTCTGTGCGACGCCCACGTCCATGTGACGGCGGTCACGGTCGATCTCGGCGCGGTGAACGGAAGTCCATAACGGGAAGACGCACGGCCAGGCAGCCCGCGCGCTATTCGAGACTATGGCCGCATCGCTCCTGCCAGGAAAGGGGAGCGGCCGAGAGGAATCGAACCTCTGCCTCAACCTGGGTAAGGCTGTGCTCTGCCACTGAGCTACGACCGCGAGCGCCGAACGCTTGGCTCGCCCCGCGCTGATCTCACAAACCTCGACCGGCTGCAACTTAGAAATGCGGAAGGCGGCGCAGATGAACGCCGCCATACAATTCGAAGCTCGACCGCTTCCAAGCCGGCCAATCTCGCCCTCAGATGTTGAAGTAGGTCTGCGCCTTGACGATGGAGGGCGCGACATTGGCCACGAACACGTCGGAGGTTCCACCCGAGCCGTCCGTCGTCGGGTTGACGATACAGGTGCCGCCGTTCGAGCCGACGAAGGTGGTCAAGCTCGCATCCGCTGTGGGCTCGAAGATGAAGGTGCCTTTGCCGCCTACGCCTTGCGTCTGGAAGTTGTCGACGACATCGAGGCGCCCGTTGGTCATGGTGTTGGCTTGCTCGAAGAGATACTCCTTGCCGGTCCCTGAGAAGAAATATTGGTTGCTTGCTCCCGTATAGACGAAATCGGTTCCCGAGCCGCCGTAGACCTTCGAAGCCGCGGAGCTGCCGTAGACGTAGTCGGTACCCACCGTGCCGTGGAACTCGTCCGAATAGGTGCCTTCGACCAGGACATTGTTGCCACCGCCGCCCTGGAAGTAGTCGGTCCCGCCAGCGCCATACATGTACAGATTGCCCGTTCCCCCGCCACCGAAGAAGTAATCCGTGCCGGAGCCACCGTAGAACCGATCGGTCCCCCCGGTCGCGCTCGCCGGCTAGAACACGTTCGCGCCCGATCCGCCATAGAGCGTGTCAGTGCCGCCTTCGCTGACGAGCGTGGTCAAGCCCGTTCCGCCGACCACGTTATCGATACCTGAGCCGCCATAGACAGTGGTCGATCCGCCCGTGTTGTAGACAGTATTGGAACCGGACGAATAGCTGAAGTCCAACGTGTTCGTACCCGACTCAAGCGTGAACTGGGTCGAGGCAGAGCGCCGGGTCGACGTGAACGGGTTTTTAATGGAATAATTGAGGTTTTTGACATTTGCTATCGACAGACCGCCGCCATTCGCCACCGTGCCCTTACCGAGATCGATGCCTAGCGCGTTGCTGTCGGTGACGTAATCGATGAGATCGAGCGTATCCGTGCCCCCGCCGCCATCGATGTGCGCGTTAGCCGCCAAGGCCAGATTGGCGGTGATCGTATCGTTGCCGTATCCACCTACGACGGTTGAATTATCACCATTCACGTTGACGATCGCTCCGCCCGCGCCGCCTATGTAGGAACCGCTATCATAATTTTAGCTGATTGACAGATTTCCATATGTGCGATGCGTAAACATTAACTGTTATCTGGAATAAATCTCCTGCCGTGTAAACAAAATTTAAGATTGTATTCATATTTACGCTACCAGACGTGAGATAGTCGAGGTAATAATAGACTCCGGAGGCACCAACTTTCAAATTCACATTTTTGGAGTTTACGAAAACGTCCTGGGTTCCACTATTAAACGATGATATGAAGGTTACGTTGTTTGCGTACACATACTGAGTACTATTGGTTGTATCAATATATATTCCCGCAGTATCGTATATTTTATAGGTCATGAAAACCTCCTACCACCGCCCAAATCCGGACGATCGTGAGATCGTTGCACGGATTTGCCCATCCGCGCCAGAATCGTGTGCGTCCGGCAATTCCGACTCCGTCAGGTTGACTGCATCCGGTTCAATGTTGCAGGAAAAGCAACGGAGATCGCGGCGCGAGCCCGATCACCCACTTTTTTGACCTCCATTGCTGAAATCCTGCGTCCCAGGAATTGAATTTGGAAGCAGACGGTAAGCAAGAGGCGAGGCGAGAAGCACTCGTCTCTGCGACGACGTCAATCCCGCCGTTCTGGAACCCCACTAGCCTCGGTGCGTTGGTCTCCCGCTCAAGCTGGGAGGCAACAATGGGCAAGGCTGCATTACTCTGGCTGATCGGCATACCGATCCCCGTGATCATCGTGCTGTTTCTCCTGTTCCATCACTGATTGCGTGACATCGCGCTGCGCCTCGTCGGTTTCCGCTTGCGCCGAAACTGAGCGGGGCGCAGTGCGTTCGGATGCCTCGACCCAAGACTACCGTGATCGGTCGGGGCCATGTTTCGCTCCCGTATAGAATCAGGATGATATCCTGCCGGACCCATCGCTCCGGCCAGGGCACGGATTTCGAAGTACGGTAGGCTACAGACGTGATCCGCTTGACCAATGCCTTTTCCGCCGCAGCGCAGTGGACGGCCCGCCAGATGGGGCGTGGCTCCACCTTCGCGCTGGCATGCCTGGTGGTCGTCGTGTGGGGCGCCTCGGGGCCGGTGTTTCAGTTCTCCGACACCTGGCAGCTCGTCATCAACACGGGGACCACGATCGTGACCTTCCTGATGGTGTTCCTGCTCCAGCACGCGCAGAATCGCGACTCGACCGCGATCCAGCTCAAGCTCGACGAGTTGATCCGGGTGAACCAGGACGCCCGCAACAAGCTCCTGGCTCTCGAGGATCTCACCGAATCCGAGCTCGATCAGGTCAAGGGGGCCTTCGCGAGGCTGGCGGCACAAGGCGCCATCGGCGCCGAACTCGGCGAGGCTCAGAACGAACTCGAAGAGGTCAAGGAAGGCATCGACCAGGCTCAGAGCGCGATCGTTCGTGCCGCGAAGGCCAAGGTGTCCTGACAGGATTCGTTCGTCCGAACCTGCTTCGAATTTTTCGCTTCACAGGCGCGGACGGCGCAACCGATGCTCGCCCCGCGACCGCTCGACTCTCACCGCAGAGTACCCCAGCCCCGCATCCTCGGACGTCCAACGTCCGCGTCCGTTGCCCGTTGCCCGTTGCCCGCCTCAGGCATGACGCCGGAGCCCGAAGCGGATAGCATCCGGCCGCATGGATAATCGCCGTAGCCGTTTCGCCCTCGACGCCTTGAGCTTCTTCATCGCCGACGTTCAAACCGGCTTCGGTCCGTTCATCGCGGTTTATCTCGCGACCTCCGGCTGGAGCGATGGAGAGATCGGGCGGGCGCTGAGCATCGGGTCGCTCGCGGCGCTCCTGAGTCAACTGCCCGGGGGCGCCCTGGTCGATCGGTTGGCCGACAAGCGCATCGCCGCGGCGGCGGCCTGCCTGGTGGTCGGATTTGCCGCGCTGCTCTTCGCGCTGTCGAGTTCGGGCATCGCCGTGACCGTCGCCGAGATCCTGCACAGCTTCGGCAGCGCCATGCTGGGGCCTGCCGTCGCGGCCGTAAGTCTCGCGGTGGTGGGCCGCGTCGGGCTGGGTTCGCGGCTCGGCCGCAACGCGCGTTTCGCGGCGATCGGCAACGGCGCCGCGGCGGCCTTGCTTGGCGCTGCCGGCACCTGGTTGTCACCGCGCGCCGTGTTCTGGCTCACGGCGAGCTTCATGCTGCCCGGCCTGGCGGCGTTGCGGCAGATCGATCCGCCGGACAATGGTGACGGAACGGGGGCGTCCGTACCGCAAGGATCGGCACTGGCGAGCGCGTGGCGGGATCTCGAAACTCTGCTTCGGCGGCCGGCCGTGCTCGGCTTCGCGGGCTGCGTAGCGCTGTTCCACTTCGGCAATGCGGCGCTCCTTCCGCTAGCCTCAGCTCATTTGGCCCAGAGCCTCGGCGCCGCGACGAACCTCGCCGTCGCAGGTGCCGTCGTCGTACCCCAGGCCATCGTGGCGCTGATCTCGCCGGCCGTAGGCCGCGCGGCGGACCACCGTGGTCCACGCATCGTTCTGGCCATCGGCTTCGCGGCCGTGCCGCTACGCGCCCTGATGCTGGCGTTTGTGTCGTCGCCCGTGCCCTTCATCGCCGTGCAGGCGCTCGACGGCCTGGGTGCCGCGGCCTTCGGCACCGTGGTACCGCTCGTGGCTGCCGATCTCACCCGCGGTACCAACAGCTTCAACCTTTGCCTCGGCCTGTTGGGCGTCGCGACCGGGATCGGCGCCTCCCTCTCGACCGCGCTCGGCGGCACGCTGGCCGAGCGCTACGGGCCAGACACGGCCTTCCTGGTGCTTGCGGCCTGCGGCAGCGGAGCCGTGATCGCGGCCTATCTGGCCGCACCTGGCCGACGCGAAATGCCGTGATCATCTGGTCCCGGCGATGACCGCGCCCGGACATGTCGACATGTCGAGCGTCCGCCGAAGAGTGATGACGCTTACCGGTTGAGGGCGGCGACGCCCCAATCCTGAGCCGATCCTGGGGTTCTGGCGTGCGTCCCGGCGCGCCCCGAGCTCGCAAAAAGCGTCGGTGCGGTCGTCGGGTCGGCCTCCAGCACACCGATCAGATCCCGGACGCTGATCACTCCGATCAAGGTGAAATCGTCGAGCACCGGGACGTGGCGGATATTGTTCGCGCTCATGAGCTGGCGGACATCGTCGAGCGCGTCCCTCGGCCCGCACGCGATCACCTTCATCGACATGAAGGCCGCCACCCGCATCTTGAGGGCCGCTCCCGCATGAGCGGCGAGCGCGCGCACCACGTCGCGTTCCGAAAACATGCCGACGACCGTATTGCCCTCGGTATGGACGACATCCTTGACCACCAGGGCGCCAATGCCCTCGCGGTTCAAGAGCTCGATGGCGATCGCCACGGTCTCGTTCATGTCGACCGTGATGATGCGCGTTCCTTTGCCGCGAAGGATGTCTTCGACCCTCATAATCGCCTCCCTGGAGACGGGCACCGAGCCCTGTTTCCCGACCCTGCTGCCATTCTGGTATACATAATGCCAGATGTCAAATGTCACCTAGCCAGCGGGAGGACGCCTGATCCAGAGCCTGCCGACAAGGAGCCTGCCGACAATCGCTTCAGGAGGCTTTCGCGACGAGGTCAGTGGGCGGGTCGCAGCGCCTGATAAAGGCCTGCCTGACGGGCGCGCTCCTGCACGAGGCTCAGAAGCACGTCGATGGTGGGCGTGGGCACCCCCGACAGGCGGGCAAGTTCCTGCACGGCCGCGACAAGCGCGTCGATCTCCATCGAGCGGCCCCGCTCGAGATCCTGCAGCATGGACATCTTGTGGCCGACGACGGCCCCCGCCTTGGCCAGACGGCGGTCCATCATGTCGTCCGGAATCTCGATACCGAGCGCTTCGGACACGGCCCTGGCTTCATGCATCGCCGCCACGCAGACCGTCCGGAGGCCGGGCTCGGATGTGATGCGATCGAGCGTCGCATGGGTCAGGGCGCTGATCGGGTTGAAACAGACGTTGCCCCAGAGCTTGAGCCAGATGTTCCAGCGGATCTGGTCGCGGATCGGAGCCTCGAAGCCTGCCGCGGTCAAAGCCTCGGCAAGAGCGAGGATCCGCTTGGAGCGGGTTCCGTCGGGTTCGCCGATCGTGAACCGCTTGAACTCGTTATGCTCGATGACGCCGGGCCGGATCACTTCGCAGGCCGGATCGACCACGCAGCCGATGGCGCGGTCCGGGCCGATGAGGTTCCATTGCCGTCGATCGGGATCGATGGAGTCGAGGTGGCGTCCCTCGAAAGGGCCGCCTTCCTTGTAGAAATACCACCACGGAATTCCGTTCATGGCCGTGACGACGGCGGTGTCCGGCCCCAGCAGCGGCGCGAACCGTTCCGCGTTCTCGCAAGCCTGATGCGCCTTGAGGGCGCAGATCACGAAATCCTGTGGTCCCAACTCCGACGGATCCTCGCTCGCCGCCACTTTGGCGCGCTTTTCCGTCCCGTCGATGAGCAGCAGAAGGCCGCGGTCCCTGATCGCCTGAAGCTGGGCGCCCCGCGCGACCACGGAAACCTCGCAACCCGCCAGCGCCAGTTCGACCGCGAGATAGCCGCCGATGGCGCCGGCGCCGAAGATGCAGATTTTCATCGCGACCCGCCAGCCGATGTTTCAAGGTCCGGCCCCTGCGCCGGCCGGCGTCCGCGCGCCCTCGCCCGAAAAGGCGGCGCGCGCACCGTGGCGGGTAGATGCTACTCGGCCGGATGGCCGACCAGCGGTTCGGCCGCCTTGACCGACAGGCGCATCGGCCGAAGCACGAAGAGCGCCATGGCCACGACAGCGAAATTCATGATCGCGGCGACGACGAAGACCATGTGCCAGCTTCCGGTATGGGACTTCAGCACATTCGCCAACGGAACGAGGAATGCCGAGAGACCCTTCGCGGTATAGAGGAAGCTCGCATTCGTGGTCGCGTATTTCGGACCGAACGTGTCCGTGCAGGTCGACGGGAACAGGCTGAAGATCTCGCCCCAGGTGAAGAAGATCAGCGCCGCGCAGATGACGAAACCCCAGGGATTGGCCCCCAGCGTGCTGAGCAGCCAGTACGCGATCCCGCCGAGGCCGAAAGCGATGGCCATGGTATATTCGCGCCCGATCTGGTCGGACACCCAGCCGAAGAACGGCCGTGCCCCGCCGTTCGCGACGCCATCGACAATCAGCGCCACCGTCAAGGTGGAGGCACCGAAGAAGATCACGCTTTCGGCGACGTTGTAGCTCTTGGCGATCAGGGCGATCTGCGCCGTTGCCATCAGCCCGCTGGCCGAAACCAGCACGAACATGACGTAGAGGACCCAGAACACCGGAGAGGTGAGCATCTCCCGCGGCGTGCTGCTGTTGCGCGACTGCAGGACCTTCACCTGGGTCGCCGGCGGCACCTCGTGCGGCAGCGGTGCCTTGAGCATCCAGGCCACGGCGAAGACGACGAGGCCCTGGATCAACCCGAACCAGAAGAAGGTCGAAGCATAGCCCATGGTCTCGATCATCATCCGGATCGGGATGACCGTCAGCACCGCGCCCGCGCCATAGCCGGCCGCCGTGATGCCGACCGCGAGGCCGCGGCGATCTGGGAACCACTTGACCGCATTGCCGACGCAGGTCGTATAGACCGCGCCGCCGCCGACACCCGAAACGGCGGCCCCGAGATAGAGCATTCCCAGCGAATCGGCGTACGAGTTGATGACCCAGCCGAGCGCTACGCAGAGGCCGCCGAACGCAATCACCAGCTTCGGCCCGCGATGCGGCCCGAGACTATCGGCGAGCCAGCCTTCGACCGGCGTCAGCCAGGTTTCCAGCGCGATGAAGATGCTGAAGGCGACCTGAATGCCCGCAACGTCCCAATTATGGGCTTTGGCCATGGGATGGACGAACAAGGTCCAGCCGTACTGCATGTTGGCGATGAGCACCATGCAGACGACCCCGATGATCAATTGGGTCCATCGATTTACGGGTAAACCGCCCTCGGCGGTTGTCGCGTTCATGGTCATGCGATCCTCCCTCTATGGCCTCGAACACTATCCTGTGTCTTCTGGCATCAATATATCTGGCATACCACATGCAACACAAGGGCTAATTTCGCAAAGGCCGATACAAAGAGAAACAGGGACGTCGATCGGACGCCCCTGTTCAGTCTGTCCACGGCCTCAGACTTGTGCGTTGCAGCATAATCGCGCTGCAATGCGGTCTCGGCGGAATATCGGCCGGCGAACATCGCCCGACCGGTAGGCTTGTCTATACGGTCCCTATTCCGCGGCGGCACGGGTCGGCGGGTCGAGCGCGCCGGATGCGTGGACAGCCGCAACCTTCTGGTCGGGAAACTTCAGCACCTGCCGGAGGATCTCGTCGGTATGCTCGCCAAGCAGCGGCGAGCGCGTCACGACGGTCGGGCTGGCCGACAGTTTGATCGGATTGCCCACCGACAGATATTTGCCGCGCTCGGGATGATCCACCTCGACCAGCGTGCCGGTGGCCCGCAGCGATTGGTCTTCGGCGATCTCCTTCATCGAAAGGATCGGGCCGCACGGGATGTCGAGCGGATTGCAGATCTCCATGACCTCGAACTTGGTCTTGGTCATCGTCCAGGCTTCGATCGTATCGAAGATATGCTTCAGCCGGGACAGCCGCGCGGCCGGCTTGGCATAGTCGGGATGGGTGATCCACTCCTCCTTGCCGATGACCTTGCAGATCTTGTCCCAGACCGGGGCCTGTGTGATGAAGTAGATATAGGCGTTGGGGTCGGTCTCGTAACCCTTGCATTTGAGGATCCAGCCCGGCTGGCCGCCACCCGAGGCGTTGCCGGCGCGCGGCACCGCGTCGCCGAATTCCTTGCCCTCGCCGAACTGCGGATATTCGTTCAACGGGCCGTGCGCCAGGCGCTGCTGGTCACGCATCTTGACCCGGCAGAGGTTGAGCACGCCGTCCTGCATGGCAGCGGTGACGCGCTGGCCCTCTCCGGTCTGGGTGCGCTGGTAGAGCGCGGTCACGATGCCGAGGGCCAGATGCAGCCCGGTTCCGGAATCGCCGATCTGCGCGCCGGTCACCACCGGCGGACCGTCGTCGAAGCCCGTCGTCGAGGCGGCGCCGCCGGTACATTGGGCGACATTCTCGTAAACCTTGCAATCCTCGAAGGGGCCCGGGCCGAAGCCCTTGATCGAGGCGACAACCATCTTGGGGTTGATGGCGTGGATCTTCTCCCAGGGAAAGCCCATCCGATCGAGCACACCGGGACCGAAGTTCTCGACCAGCACGTCGCAGGTCTTGATCAGTTCGGTCAGGACTTCCTTGCCGGTCGGGTTCTTGGTGTCGAGCGTGATCGAGCGCTTGTTGTGGTTCAGCATAGTGAAATACAGGCTGTCCACATTAGGGATGTCGCGCAGCTGGCCGCGCGTGATGTCGCCGATGCCGGGGCGTTCGACCTTGATCACGTCGGCACCGAACCAGGCCAGCAACTGCGTGCAGGTCGGGCCTGATTGGACATGGGTGAAATCGAGAATGCGGACGCCGTCCAGTGCCTTGGTCATGATATCCTCCCGACGTAGGTCAGAGTTTCTTGCACCCGGTCTGCTCTGCGAAGAACAGGCCGCTCGTTGTTTCGAAGAACCGGCTGTTATTGCGCCGGCTTCTTGCGAAGCTTGCTTTGCGGGTTGAGGTTGCCGATTCGGCCGCTCTCGCTGCCGGCCGCCGGATCGATCGCCGCGTTGACGAGGGTCGGTCGACCGGAGTCCATCGCCTCGTTCACCGCGCGTTTCAGCTCGTCGGGGGTCGTCACATGGACGCCGACGCCGCCGAAGGCTTCCATCATCTTGTCGTAACGCGAGCCCTTGACGAAGACCGTCGGCGCGACATCCGGCCCGCCCGTGGGGTTGACGTCGGTGCCGCGATAGATGCCGTCATTGTTGAAGACGACGATGCAGACCGGAAGCTTGTACCGGCAGATCGTCTCGACCTCCATGCCGGAGAAGCCGAAGGCGCTGTCGCCTTCGACCGCGAGCACCGGTTTGCCGGTCTCGATCGCGGCCGCGATGGCAAAGCCCATGCCGATGCCCATGACGCCCCAGGTGCCGACGTCGAGGCGTTTGCGCGGCTGATACATGTCGATGACGCCGCGCGCGAGATCGAGCGTGTTGGCGCCTTCGTTGACGAGGATCGCGTCCGGCCGCTCCTTGATGATGGTGCGCAGCGCACCGAGCGCGCCGTGAAAGTCCATCGGCGCCGAATTCTTCATCAGCCGCGGCGCCATCTTGGCGATGTTGTCGTCCTTCTTGGCCTTGACGGTGTCCGTCCAGCCGGCCGGCGGGGCCGGCCATTGGCCGTCGATGCCCTCGAGAAGCGCCGCGACGCAGGAACCGATGTCGCCGACCAGCGGCGCGACGATCCCGACATTCGAGTCCATCTCCCTGGGCTCGATGTCGACCTGGATGAAGCTCTTCGATCCGGGCTCGCCCCAGCTCTTGCCCTTACCGTGCGACAGGAGCCAGTTGAGGCGCGCGCCGATCAGCAGCACGACGTCGGAATCCTTGAGCACCGTCGAGCGCGCCGCGCCCGCGCATTGCGGATGCGTGTCGGGCAGAAGACCCTTGGCCATGCTCATCGGCAGGAACGGAATGCCGCTTTTTTCGACGAAAGCGCGGATCTGGTCGTCGGCCTGGGCATAGGCGGCGCCCTTGCCGAGGATGATCAGGGGGCGCTTGGCACCCTTTAGGACATCGAGGGCACGCTTGACCGCGACCGGAGCGGGACGCTGGGCCGGCGCCGGGTCGACGACCTTGATCAGCGACCTGGCGCCCGCCTCGGCGTCGATGACCTGAGAGAAGAGCTTGGCCGGGAGATCGAGATAGACGCCGCCCGGACGGCCGGACAGGGCAGCGCGGATGGCGCGCGCCACGCCGATGCCGATATCGGCGGCGTGCAGCACGCGGAAGGCCGCCTTGCAGAGCGGCTTGGCGACGGCCAGCTGGTCCATCTCTTCATAGTCGCCCTGCTGCAGGTCGACGACCTCGCGCTCGGAAGAACCCGAGATCAGGATCATCGGAAAGCAGTTGGTCGTGGCATTTGCCAGCGCCGTCAGGCCGTTGAGAAAGCCGGGCGCCGACACCGTGAGGCAGATGCCGGGCGTCTTGGTCAGGAAGCCGGCGATCGCCGCCGCATTGCCGGCGTTCTGCTCATGCCGGAACGAAATGACGCGAAGACCTTCGGCCTGGGCCATGCGGCCAAAATCCGTGATCGGGATGCCGGGCACGCCATAAATCGTCTTGATGCCGTTGAGCTTGAGCGCGTCGATGACAAGATGAAAGCCGTCGGTCAGGTCGCGCTGGGCGTCGGCGGTATCGACATCGACGTTCTGCGGAGTGCCGGCCGGTGCGGCGGTGTTCAGCGTCATTTCGTCTCCCTGATTCTTGGGCGTTTCTTGTCGAGGGGCGGTTCAGTCGAAGAGTTCATGCCCATGGGCATTGACGTAAGCCGCAAGACCCAGCGTGTGGTCACGCGAGAGCTTCTCGGCCCGTTCCGTATCGCGCGATTCAAGCGCGCCGATGATCTCGTAGTGCTCGGGCAGCGACCGGCTGATGCGCTCCTGGCGGCCGATGGTCAGCTTGCGGAAGCCGCGCACGTGCATGAGAATGCCGTCCGTCATTCCCACCAGAACCTCGGAGCCGCTGAGCGAGATCAGCGCTTGATGAAACGCGATATTTGCGTCGGAATAGACCTGGATATCCGTCTGGGGCGGATGATCCGGTGAGAAGCCTACGAAAAAATCGCGGAGCGCTGCGATGCTTTCGATGCTGGCGACCTGGGTGATGAGGCGCGCCGCCATGGCTTCCAAGGCCGCCCAGGCCTGGATCATCTCGACGACCTCGACCTTGGTTTTCTTGACGACCAGGATGCCGCGCCGCGGAACGGTGCGCAAAAATCCGTCCTGCTCCAACATCGCCACCGCTTCCCTGATCGGGGTCCGGCTGATGCCGAGACGATCCGAGAGCGCCCGTTCGTCGAGCATCATCGGCTCCGACGACGCGTAAATATCCATCCGCAGGATCGCGTCCTTGAGCGCCGCATAGGCCTTGCTCTTGAAGCTCGCTTCCGGCGCAATGCGCTGAACCAGGAAGCCGGCTTCTGCATTGACCCGTCGCGACGCCGCTCGCACGCTTACCATTTCACCTCTGTCCATTGTTGCGCGTCATCCCAAGGATAAGTTGTTTTTGGCATGCCAAATGCCAATCGTCAAGACGGGGCTTGACATCCCTGCAGTCTGGCATGCCAAATGCCACAACAACGTCGATCATTGTGGCTGGACTTGAACGGCAGGCACCGGCCCCGGTCGATGGCCGTCCGTATTCAACGCGGCTGCCGAAGCGGACTTCAACGGAGGAAAATCATGCCCGAGCGCACAGATGCCAAGACGGACACGGTCCGCAACGTGCTCGATCAGGTCAAGGCGGACGGGCGCACCAGTCTCACCGCGCCGGAAGGCAAGCTCGTCTGCGACGCCTACGGCATAAGGGTCCCCGGGGAAGGCGTCGCCCGCTCGGCGGGCGAGGCTGCCACGCTCGCTCAGGGCATGGGCTTTCCAGTGGTGGCGAAGATCGTGTCGCCCGACATCTTGCACAAGACGGAAGCCGGCGGCGTGCTGGTCGGCCTGAAGAGCGCCGAGGAGGTCGAAAAAGGCTACGACACCATCCTGGCCAACGCCAAGCGCTACAAGTCCGATGCCCAGATCGTCGGCGTGCAGATCCAGCAGATGCTGCAAGGGGGCACGGAGGTGATCGTCGGCTCGATCACCGACGGCTCGTTCGGCAAGCTGGTCGCGTTCGGGCTCGGGGGCGTGCTGGTCGAAGTGCTCAAGGACATCACCTTCCGCCTCGCGCCCGCCACCAAGGAGGATGCGCTGTCCATGCTCGACGGCATCCAGGCCAAGGAGATGCTGCACGGCGTGCGTGGCGGCGAGGGAGTCGACCGCGAGGCTTTGGCCGACATCATCGTGCGCGTGTCGAAGCTGGTCACCGACTTCCCGGAAATCGTCGAACTCGATCTCAACCCGGTCTTCGCCACCAAATCCGATGCGATCGCGGCCGACGTCCGCATCGTGCTCGACTTCGCCTACGAACCGCGCAAGGCACTTTACTCGCAGGACGAGATCCTCACCGCGATGA
This sequence comes from Lichenihabitans sp., assembly GCA_965277115.1. Taxonomy (GTDB): domain Bacteria; phylum Pseudomonadota; class Alphaproteobacteria; order Rhizobiales; family Beijerinckiaceae; genus Lichenihabitans. Next base: position 500,191 of record CBDIBY010000012.1, read on the forward strand.
ACCGCATCATGCGGCCGAAGGCGATCGCGGTGATCGGCGCCTCGGCCGAAGCCGGCAAGATCGGTAATTCGGTGATGAAGAACCTCATCAACGGCGGCTACAAGGGGCAGATTTATCCGGTCCACCCGAAGGCCGAGGAAATCCTCGGGTACAAGGCTTACAAGTCGATCAAGGACGTGCCCGGCGTGGTGGATACGGCGGTCTTCGCGATTCCGGCCAAATTCGTGGCCTCAGCCCTGATCGAATGCGGCGAGAAGCAGGTTCCGGGCGCGGTGCTGATCCCGTCGGGTTTCGCCGAGGCCAACGAGCCGGAGCTGCAGGCCGAGATCGTCGAGATCGGCAAGAAGTACAGAATCCGGCTGATGGGGCCGAACATCTACGGCTTCTACTACACGCCCGAAAACCTCTGTGCGACCTTCTGCACTGCCTATGACGTCAAGGGCTCCGCGGCGCTGTCGTCGCAGTCGGGCGGCATTGGCATGGCGATCATCGGCTTCTCGCGCTCTGCCAAGATGGGCGTCTCCGCGATCGTCGGCCTCGGCAACAAGGCGGATATCGACGAGGACGATCTCCTGGCCTTCTTCGAACAGGACCCCAACACCAATATCATCGCCCAGCACTGCGAAGACCTGAAGGACGGCCGTGCCTTCGCCGATGCGGCGCGACGCGTGTCGAAGAAGAAGCCGATAGTGGTGCTGAAGGCCGGCCGCACCTCGGCCGGCGCCAAGGCGGCGAGCTCGCACACCGGCGCGCTGGCAGGTAACGATAAGATCTACGAGGACGTGTTCAAGCAGGTCGGCGTGATCCGCGCCCGCTCGCTACGCCAGCTGCTCGAATTCGCCCGCGGCATCCCGGTGATGCCGACGCCGAAGGGCGAGAACGTCCTCATCATCACCGGCGCCGGCGGATCGGGCGTGCTGCTGTCGGACGCTTGCATCGACAACGGCCTGTCGCTGATGAGCATGCCGCAGGATCTCGACGCGGCGTTCCGCAAGTTCATCCCGCCCTTCGGCGCCGCCGGAAACCCGGTCGACATCACCGGCGGCGAGCCGCCCCGGACCTACCAGAACACGGTGAAGCTCGGCCTCGAAGACCCGCGCATCCACGCCTTGATCCTGGGCTACTGGCACACGATCGTCACGCCGCCGATGGTCTTCGCCAAGCTGATGGTCGAGGTGAAGGAGGAGATGAAGGCCAAAGGCATCGAGAAGCCGATGGTTGCCTCGCTGGCCGGCGACGTCGAGGTCGAGGAGGCCTCAGAGTACCTCTACTTGAACGGCATACCGGCCTATCCTTATTCGACCGAACTGCCGGTCGAGGTGCTCGGCGCCAAATACAAATGGGCGCGCGGCGCCGGTTTGCTGTGAGGACGCGCTTCGCCGCGCCCGCCGCAACGCCGGCCTAGACGATCACTGGTATGAGGTATACCATGACGGTTGGATGCCAGAGGCGTCCGGGACAATAAGTTTCAAGGGAGAGAATCATGTTTCGTTCGCCGCGTGCGGTCCTGTGCACCGCAGCTCTGCTCGCCGTCGCTGCCGTTCCGGCGGCCGCGGCCGGCAGCGCCTACAAGCTCGTCAAGACCATCGATCTGCCCGGCGACAAGGGCGGCCACGGCGACTGGACGACCTTCAATCCCACGACCGGCATGGTCTGGCTGTCGCAGTCCCCCGACCACAACATCGTGGTCATCGACACCAAGACCAACACGGTCGCCCATGTGGTTCCGGACGTCGCCAACAGCAACGGCATCGCCTTCGGCGGGGACTATGCTTTCGCGGCCGACAACGATTCCAACACGATCGTCGTGATCGATCAGAAGACCTTCGAGAAGGTGGCGACCCTCAATCCGGGCGGGAAAGGTCCCGACACGGTCAATTATCTGTCCAAGGAAGGGCGGATCTACACTTCCTCGAACAGCGACGATGCGACCGTCTTCAGCGACAAGAAGCCGTTCAAGACCGAGGCGAAGATGCGGCTGCAGCCCGACCCTGCCAAGGACGGACCCGATATCGCGGTGTACGTCCCCTCCAAGGACAAGATCTACCAGCCCAACGACAACATGATCGACGTGATCGATGCCAAGACCGGCAAGATCCTCAGCACCTGGGACGTCGGCATCAAGGGGTCGACCAAGGCCGCCGCCTTTGACGGCAAGACCAACCACCTGATCATCGGAACCGGCGAGAAGAAGGTGCTGGTGCTCGATGCCGACACCGGCAAGGTGGTCGCCTCGATACCGGTGGCCGGCGCCATCGACGCCACCATCGTCGACGAGACGGCGCGGCGCGCCTACGAAGGCGACAAGTCCGGCGTCGTCGAGGTCATCGACCTCGACACCAACAAGGTCGTCGACACCATCCCGTCCGAAAAAAACATGCACACGCTTGCGGTCGACACCAAAACCCACGCCGTCTACGTCTATCGCAACGAGAGCAACAAGGTCGACGTGTTCGAGATGGCCAAGCCCAGCTGAGGTCTTCGAAGATCTTTTGTCGATTCAGGCGGGCTCCTTCCGCCCTGTCTTATCGAACGAAATGTCGGCACCGTCGCGACGGTGTCGACCGCGTTTACGGGGCGTGAGGGCTGCTGCGCGAAAGCCCTTGTGGGCGTCCCTTGAGCGACACGCGACAAAGTTGCGACCATCGGTCTTGAGGCCGGCGCCACCCTCGATATCGGATCGTTGACACACTATCCTGCAAAGGGTCCGCCGGTGTCGGCGACGAAAGCGAGCCTCTCATGCTGAACCAGAACGCCGCCGAGGTCCGACGCTTCGAGCATCCGGGCCAGGGGCGAAAGCGCGCCAAGCCGACGCCGAAGGGGCGCCAGGTCGAGCCCGGCGCACTGCACGAGATCGCGGCCTTGCTCGGCGACCGGCCGAGGCAGCGTGACCTGCTGATCGAATATCTTCACCTCATTCAGGACAAGTATCACCAGATCACCGCGGCGCATCTGGCGGCGCTCGCCGACGAGATGAAGCTTGCCTTCGCCGAAGTGTTCGAGACGGCGACCTTCTACGCCCATTTCGACGTGGTGAAAGAGGATGATGCGGATATCGCGCCGCTGACGGTGCGCGTCTGCGACAGCATCACCTGTGCGCTTTTTGGCGCGGACGAACTGTTCCACCGGCTGACGAGCGCATTGGGGCCGGCCGTGCGCGTCGTGCGCGCGCCTTGCGTCGGCCGCTGCGACACGGCGCCCGCCGTCGAGGTCGGCCACAATTTCATCGACCGTGCGAGCGTCGAAACCGTCGCGGCCGCTGTGGTGCGGGACGATACGCATGCCCATCTTCCGACCTACGTCGATTACGACGCCTATGTGGCGCAAGGCGGCTATCGCCTGCTCGAGCGTCTGCGCTCGGGCGCCTTGCCGACTGAAGAGCTGCTGAAAGCCCTCGATGACGCCAGCCTGCGCGGCCTCGGCGGCGCCGGATTCCCGACGGGACGCAAGTGGCGGGCGGTGCTCGGCGTCGACGGCCCGCGCCTGATGGCGATCAACGGCGACGAGGGCGAGCCCGGCACCTTCAAGGACCGCTACTATCTCGAGACCGATCCGCATCGCTTCATCGAGGGCATGCTAATCGGCGCCCAGGTGGTCGAGGCGACGGACGTCTACATCTACATCCGCGACGAATATCCGGCATCCCGCGACATCCTCGCACGCGAGATCGCCAGGCTGCCGCCCGGCGGCCCGGTCCTGCATATGCGGCGCGGCGCCGGCGCCTACATTTGCGGCGAGGAATCCTCGCTCCTCGAGAGCCTCGAGGGCAAGCGCGGCCTGCCACGCCACAAGCCGCCCTATCCATTCGAGGTCGGGCTGTTCGGCCGGCCGACCCTCATCAACAATATCGAGACGCTGTTTTGGGTGCGCGACATCGTCGAGAAGGGCGCCGCCTGGTGGACGGGGCAAGGCCGCAACGGTCGCCAGGGATTGCGTAGCTTCTCGGTCTCGGGCCGCGTGCGCGAGCCTGGCGTGAAGCTCGCGCCGGCAGGCATCACCCTGCGCCAGCTCGTCGACGAATTCTGCGGCGGCATGCTGGAAGGCCATAGCCTCCAGGCCTATCTTCCGGGAGGCGCCTCCGGCGGCATTCTTCCGGCCGCGATGGACGACATCCCGCTCGACTTCGGGACGCTCGAGAAACACGGCTGCTTCATCGGCTCGGCGGCCGTGGTCGTGCTGTCGGACAAGGACGACATTAAGGCGGCGGCGCTGAACCTGATGCGTTTCTTCGAGGACGAGAGCTGCGGCCAGTGCACGCCGTGCCGGTCGGGGACCGAAAAGGCGGTAAAGCTGATGCAGCGAACGGATTGGGACAAGGCCTTGCTGACGGAACTGTCCGACACCATGCGCGACGCGTCGATCTGTGGCCTCGGCCAGGCTGCCCCGAACCCGCTGCTCAGCGTGATCAAATATTTTCCCGACGCATTCGCCCCCCGGGAGGCCGCGGAATGACACAGACCATCACGTTCGAGCTCGACGGACAACAGGTCGAAGCAAACCCGGGCGAATCGATCTGGCAGGTTGCACAACGGCTCGGCACCCGTATCCCGCACCTGTGCTATTCCCCGGCGCCTGACTATCGGGCCGACGGCAATTGCCGCGTCTGCATGGTCGAGGTCGAGGGCGAGCGGGTACTGGCGGCCTCCTGCAAGCGCCAGCCCGCCGTGGGCATGAAGGTCAAGACGCAGACCGAGCGTGCGACCAGGGCTCGAAAGATGGTGATGGAACTGCTGGTCGCCGACCAGCCGGCCCGCGAGACATCGCACGATCCGGATTCGAAATTCTGGCACTGGGCCGACGAGGTCGGCGTCACAACCAGCCGGTTTCCGACAGCGCCGCGCTGGAACGGCGATGCGAGCCACCCGGCCATGCGGGTCAATCTCGATTCCTGCATCCAATGCGGCCTCTGCGTGCGCGCTTGCCGCGAGGTGCAGGTCAACGACGTCATCGGCATGGCCTATCGCAACCACGATTCAAAGATCGTCTTCGACTTCGACGATCCGATGGGCGAGAGCACCTGTGTGGCCTGCGGCGAATGCGTGCAGGCCTGCCCCACCGGCGCGCTGATGCCCTCCTCGTTGCTCGACGCCAACCAGACCCGCGTGGTGTGGGCCGACCGCAAGGTCGATTCGCTCTGCCCCTATTGCGGGGTCGGCTGCCAAGTCACCTACGAGGTCAAGGACGAGAAGATCGTCTACGCCGAGGGGCGTGACGGGCCGGCCAACCACAACCGGCTCTGCGTCAAGGGCCGCTTCGGTTTCGATTACATCCAGCATCCGCATCGGCTGACGAAGCCGCTGATCCGCCTGCCGAACGCCGCCAAGGATGCCAACGATCAGGTCGATCCGGCCAATCCTTGGACGCATTTCCGCGAAGCCACGTGGGAGGAAGCGCTCGATGTCGCGGCACGCGGCCTCGTGGCGATCCGCGACCGGGATGGACCCAAGGCGCTCGCCGGCTTCGGCTCCGCCAAGGGCTCCAACGAGGAGGCCTATCTGTTCCAGAAGCTGGTGCGCACCGGTTTCGGCGTGAACAATGTCGACCACTGCACTCGCCTCTGTCACTCCTCCTCGGTCGCGGCCCTGATGGAAGGGCTGAACTCGGGCGCCGTGTCGGCCCCCTTCGCGGCGGCGCTCGACGCCGAGGTCATCGTCGTCATCGGCGCCAATCCGACCGTCAACCACCCGGTCGCCGCGACCTTCATCAAGAATGCGGTCAAGCGCGGCGCCAAGCTCATCGTCATCGACCCCCGGCGCCAGGCCCTGTCGCGGCATGCCACGCATCACCTGGCGTTCAAGCCGGGTAGCGACGTCGCCCTGCTCAACGCGATGCTGCACACGATCATCACCGAAGGCCTGACCGACCAGCAATATGTGGCCGGCTATACGGAAGGATTCGACAAGCTCAAGGAGCGCATCGGGGATTTCCCGCCGGAGAAGATGGAAGCCGTCTGCGGCATCCCGGCCGAGACGATCAAGACGGTCGCGCGGACCTATGCCAAGGCCAAGGCCTCGATCATCTTCTGGGGCATGGGCATCAGCCAGCACGTCCACGGTACCGACAATGCGCGCTGCCTCATCGCCCTGGCGCTCACGACCGGCCAGGTCGGCCGGCCGGGGACGGGGCTGCATCCGCTACGCGGGCAGAACAACGTCCAGGGCGCGTCCGACGCCGGGCTCATCCCGATGTTCTATCCGGACTACCAGCCGGTCGAGAAAGCCCAGGTCGCCGAGCTCTTCGAGGAGTTCTGGGGCCAGTCGCTCGACCCCAAGCGCGGCCTGACCGTCGTCGAGATCATGCGCGCCATCCATCATGGCGAGATCAAGGGCATGTATGTCGAGGGCGAGAACCCGGCCATGTCAGACCCCGATCTCCAGCATGCGCGGGCGGCGCTGGCCATGCTCGACCACCTGGTGGTGCAGGACCTCTTCGTCACCGAGACGGCCTTCCATGCCGACGTGATCCTGCCGGCGTCCGCCTTCGCCGAGAAGGTCGGCACCTTCACCAACACCGATCGGCGGGTGCAGCTCGCCCGCGAGGTGGTGAAGCCGCCGGGCGAGGCGCGCCAGGACCTCTGGATCATCACCGAGCTCGGCAAGCGCATGGGCCTGCCCTGGACCTATACGGGGCCGGCCGATGTCTTCGCCGAGATGGCCCAGGTGATGCCGTCCTTGAAGAACATCACCTGGGAGCGGCTGGAGCGCGAGGGCGCCGTGACCTATCCGGTCGATGCGCCCGACAAGCCCGGCAACGAGATCATCTTCGCCACCGGCTTCCCGACCGAGAGCGGCCGCGGCAAGATCGTGCCGGCCAATGTGCTGCCGCCCGATGAGGTCCCGGACGCGGACTATCCGATGGTGCTCTCGACCGGCCGGGTGCTCGAACATTGGCATACCGGCTCGATGACGCGGCGTTCGGGCGTGCTCGACCAGATCGAGCCCGAGGCGGTCGCCTTCCTGTCGCCGAAGGACATGCGGCGTATGTCGCTGCTTCCCGGAGATTTCGTACGGCTGGAGACACGTCGCGGCGCCGTCGACATAAAAATTCGCTCCGACCGCGACGTGCCGGAAAACATGATCTTCATGCCGTTCTGCTATGCAGAGGCGGCCGCCAACCTGCTGACCAATCCGGCGCTCGATCCGTTCGGCATGATCCCGGAGTTCAAGTTCTGCGCGGTGCGGGCCAGCCGTGCCGAGTTGCAGACGGCGGCGGAGTGAGAGGCGCAGCCTCGCAGCGCGCCGCCGCGAAGGGTCGGATGCGATGACACGGGACGCCGGTGTCACTTATCGGGGTTCAGTCGCGGGGCCGAGCCAGTCGGCGGATCCAGAGGCACTCCTGTCGAGCTACCTGCTCCGCCCGGACCCGGCGGACGAGCGGCTCAGCCGCGAGGTCGCGGGCCTGGACCAGGCCGGTCGCAGGGTGTCGACGCGCGTCGTCGTGGAGCGGCCGCTGACCCTCTATCTCAACGCGCAGGAGATCGTCACCATGATGACGATCGGCGACCATCCCGACTATCTGGCGCTGGGCTATCTGCTCAACCAGATGATGCTCAAGCCCGACGACGCGGTGACGGGCGTCGATTTCGATGCCGAACTCGACGTCGTCGTGGTGCGGACCGAGCGCCGCACCAATTACGAGGACAAGCTCAAGAAGCGGACGCTGACCTCGGGCTGCGCGCAGGGAACCGCCTTCGGTGACCTCATGGAGGCGATCGAGGGCGTCGATCTGCCCAAGACGTCGTTGCGGACGTCGTGGCTGTACCGCCTCGCCCACATCATCAACGTCACGCCGTCACTCTATCTCGAAGCGGGTGCGATCCACGGTTGCGTGCTCTGCGAGGAAGACCGGCCCCTCGTCTATATGGAAGACGTCGGCCGCCACAACGCGGTCGACAAGATCGCCGGCTGGATGTTTCAGCACAGGGTCGAGGCCGGCAACAAGATCTTCTACACGACCGGGCGGCTGACCTCGGAAATGGTCCTCAAGACCGTGCGGATGGGCATCCCGATCCTGGTGTCGCGATCCGGCTTCACGGCCTGGGGCGTCGAGCTCGCGCGCCGAGCCGGTCTGACTCTGATCGGGCGGGCGCGGGGCAAGCGCTTCATAGCGCTTGCGGGGGAAGAGCGGATCGTCTTCGATCTCGACCTTTCCTACGTCGAGGAGGAAGCCGTGAAACATCGCCGCAAGGGCGCAGCCTCCGATGATTGAGCCGACGTGCGGCCTGCTCTTGGCCGGAGGCCTGTCGCGGCGGATGGGCGGGGGCGACAAGACCCTGCGCACGATCGGCGGCGAGGCGATCCTGGCGCGTGTCATCCGTCGCCTGGAACCGCAATGCGCAGGCCTGCTCATCAATGCGAACGGCGATCCGGGCCGCTTCGCCACCTTCGGCCTCCCCGTCGTCGCCGACGACCTCGAGGATTTCGCCGGTCCGCTCGCCGGCATAGTGGCCGGGCTCGACTGGCTGGCCGGGCATTCACCGGACACCCGCTGGGCCGTCAGCGTCGCAGGCGACACGCCCTTCATTCCGGACGACCTCGTGGCGCGGTTGCATGCGGCGCGGGCCGACGCGGGCGCGCGGCTCGCCTGTGCCGCGTCGGGCGGACGAACCCATCCCGTCATCGGCCTCTGGCCGGTTTCGTTGCGGCACGAGTTGCGCACCTTCCTGGTTGAGGAGGGATTGCGCAAGATCGACCTGTTCACGTCACGCCACGGCGTGGCTGAGGCCGAATGGCCGGTCGAGCCCTTCGATCCCTTCTTCAACGCCAACGCACCGCAGGATATCGAGGAGGCCGAAGACATCGCCCGGCGTATCGACGAAACGAAGACTTAGCGTTGCGGCGGGGCAAAAGCACGGATCCGCCATCATGGTGAGCGGCTTGCAAGGCGGAAAACTTCAGCGCATCCCTTTGCGGATGCGGAAGATGAGGACGCCATCCGTGGCCTCCTGGCCATCGAGGGTGTCGCCGGTCTCACGCAGCAGGTGCGGAATGTCGATCGCCGCCAGCGGATCGGTACATTCGACGATGACGATATCCCCCGGCGCGCGCGCCTTGAGGGCCTTGCGGGTCCGCAAGGCAGGCAATGGGCATTTGAGGCCGCGCAGATCCAATGTTGTATCGGTCATGCTTGGTTCCGGGATCTTGTGGCGAGCAAGTGAAAGCCCCTTCATCCTGAGCGGAGCCGGCTTGAGGCTTCATGCCGCGAAGCGGTTTGGAGAAGCCGGCGGAGAGAGGGTCCGCAGGATCCGTGTCGAAGGACGAGGACTCCAGAGGTCGATGCCCTCGTCTCTCGACTCAGCCGCTACGCGGCTCGCTCAGAATGAGGGCTCGGGAAAAGCATCAAACCAGAGCGGTACAGCGTAAATGCTTCATCCAATCGCCCTGCACCTCGGCAATTTTGCAAACGGCGCGTGGCCATGAAGATCCTCGGCATCGCGGGCTGGAGCGGCTCGGGCAAGACGGTTCTGATCACGCGGCTCATCCCGCTTCTCGTCGCGCGCGGCCTGCGCGTGGCGACGATCAAGCATGCACACCATGACTTCGATGTCGATGTGCCCGGCAAGGATTCGTTCGAGCACCGTTCCGCCGGTGCCAGCGAAGTGATCGTCTCGTCGGCGCGGCGCGTGGCGCAGATCCAGGAGTTGCGCGGCGCGCCCGAACCCCGGCTGATCGATCTCCTGCAACGCGTCTCGCCCTGCGATCTGGTGCTCATCGAAGGGTTCAAGCGCGAGACCCATCCCAAGCTCGAAGTGTTCCGGAGGTGCAACGATCGCCCGCCGCTGCATCCGACGGACGATTCGATCGTCGCCGTCGCGTCGGACGAAGAATTACCCAATAGTCGCATCCTCCGCGTTCATCTCGACGACATCGAGGCGATCGCCGATCTGGTGATCGCGCAAGCGCGGCCTCTAGCGGAGGTCCGGCAAAGGTTGGAAGCCCATGGCGCAACTCAGCGATGATTGCTTCGCCTTCGGCGGCCCGCTGATGTCGATCGACGAGGCGGTGGCGCTGATCGCCGCGCGCGTCGATGTGGTCGCCGGCATCGAAGACCGGCCGCTCGTGCAGGCGGACCGGCGGGTGCTCGCCGAAGACGTTCGGGCCGGGATTGCCCTGCCCTCTTTCGCCAATTCGGCGGTCGATGGCTGGGCGGTGGCCTTCGCCGATCTCGCCCCCCAGGGCGAGACCAGCCTGCCGGTCCGCGGCCGCGTCGCTGCCGGGGACCCGGCCGAGGGCATTGCGGCACGCGGCTGCGCCGTAAGACTGTTCACCGGAGCGCCGATCCCAGCCGGGGCCGACACCGTCTTCATGCAGGAGGACGTCGTCGGCAATGGAGATCATGTCGTCCTGCCGCCCGGGCTCAAGCGTGGCTCCAATCTGCGGCCGGTCGGGGAAGACGTCGCGGAAGGCGCTGTCGTCCTGCCGGCGGGACGATCCTTACGCCCGCAGGATCTCGCGCTCGCCTCGGCGGTCGGGCGAGTGAACCTGCCGGTGCGGACGCGGCTGCGGGTCGCGCTGTTTTCCACCGGCAACGAATTGCGCGAGCCGGGATCGGACCTCCCCCTCGGCGCCATCTACGACGCCAATCGGGCCATGCTGCGCGCTCTAATCGAGCGCGCCGGAGCGGTCGTGACCGATCTCGGCATCCTTCGCGACGATCGCGACGCCTTGCGAGATCGACTCGCGGGCGCGGCGGCAGGCCACGACCTCATCGTCACCTCGGGCGGCGTGTCGATGGGCGAGGAGGACCATGTCAAGGCTGCCGTCGAGGCCGCGGGCACGCTGGTCTTCTGGCGGATTGGCATCAAGCCCGGCCGCCCGGTCGCGATGGGCGTCATCGGCGGGATCCCATTCGTCGGATTGCCCGGCAATCCGGTCGCCGCCTTCGTGACCTTCTGCTACGTCGTGCGGCCGATCATTGCCCGCCTGTCGGGCGCCGTACCACAGATGCCGCCGATGCTGCCGGTGGCCCTGGCCTTCGATTACCGGAAAAAGCAGGGTCGGCGCGAATTCGTGCGCGTCAATGTCGTGGCGGGCGCCGATGGCGGGCTGCAGGCCCGCAAGTTCCCTAAGATCGGCGCCGGCATCCTCACCTCGCTGACCGAAGCCGATGGCCTCGTCATCCTGTCGGAGGAGCTGACGTCGGTCGAAAGCGGCACGGTCGTTCCGTTCGTTTCCTATGCGGCGCTGCTGTAGGATCGGCACGACACTTACGCGGTCAGCGCGGCTTCTGCGAGGCGTTGTCAGCCTCTTTGCGGATGACATCGGGCGCGGCCTTCCCACCCTCTTCACGGTGCTTGTTGCGCTCGTAGTCGGCGCTGTCCGGCACATTGCCGGACACGCCGCCCTTCACGTCGCCGTCCTGAGTGCTCGATGCATCCTTGTCGGGATCCAGTCTCTTGTCCAAATGACCCATGTCGATGCTCCATCGTCGTCCGACGTCAATGTCTCGCGGCGGCGCCGGTTGCCGACGTCACGCAGGATTTCCGCGCCGGGCGACGGGGAGAGCTTCGTCCGAGGCTCCGGCGAGCATGAGGTCTTCGGTCTCCGCCGGCAGCCTTTCACTTGATGATCGCGATCTTGCTGCGGTCGATCGTGACGCAGACCGCCAGCACCAGCGCCGCGCCGAAGACGATCTGCTGGGCGAAGATGTCGACGCCGACGAAGGTCATGCCGATGCGCACGATCGACACGATCAGGGCGCCGACCACCGTGCGGCCGATATTGCCGACGCCGCCGGTGATCGCGGTTCCGCCGACCACCACGGCCGCGATGGTCGGCAGCAGCAGCTGATTGGCGAGCTCCGGCGAGCCGCTCGACAGCCGCGCGGCGAGCAGCACGCCGGCGAGCGCCGCGAAGGCGCCCGAGAGGCCGAAGGCGAGAATCTTGTAGCGGTCAACGGAGATCCCGGCCGCGCGGGCCGCCGGCTCGCCGGCCCCGATCGCGGTGCTGTAGCGTCCGAACCGGGTATAACGCTGCAGCAGCATGCCAAATCCGGCGACGAGCGCGGCGATGGGGATGACGTTCGGAACGTCGAACAGCCATGCCCCGGTGATCCATTGCGACTGATCGCGGCCGGCGTCGAGGAAGCCCACCGTCCGCCCGTCGGCCGACAGAAGCGACAGGCCGGTCATGATGCCGGCCGTGGCGAGCGTGGCGATGAAGGAGGAGATGCGCAGCTTCACATGCACGACGCCGCTCACCAGTCCGGCCAAAAGCCCGGCGAGCACGGCCACCGGAAAGGCCGCATAGCCGATCAGCGGCAACAGGATCGCCAAGACCATGCTGGCGAAGGAGGCGGCCGCCTGCACGGACAGGTCGATGCCGCCGAGCATGATGACGAAGGTCATGCCTGCCGAGAGAACGAACAGGATCGAGGCGTCGGACAGCACGACCGACAGGGTGCCGAGGCTGGCGAAACCCGGCTCGGCCATATCGATCCCGACGACGAGGACGATGAGCAGCAGCAGCGGCGCGAAAGGGCGCAGCCGTTCCATCGCATCCGTGACCGGGATCCCCGCAGCCGCGCTCTTGGCCATCCGTAGCTCCGTTGCAGCCGTGCGCCGCTTCGCTCCCGCAGCGCTTCGTGTCACACCATGTGTTCGAGGAGAGCCACCTGCGTCGGCTTGGCGCGCGCCGGTGCGTCGAAGCGTGCCGTGATCGCCCCGTCCCGCATCACGAGGATCGCGTGGCAGAGGCCGATCGTCTCCTCCAGCGTGTCCGACGTTAGGACGATGCCGATGCCCTCGGCCGACAGGTCGCGGATCAGGTCGTAGACCTCCTCCTTGGCGCCGACGTCGAGCCCGCGCGTGGGGTGGTCGAGGATCAGGATGTGAGAGCGCGCGGTCATCCAGCGGGCCAGCACTATCTTCTGCTGATTGCCGCCGCTCAAGTTTCGGCAGACCTGGGCGGAACTCGGCGTCCGGATTCTCAATCGCCGGATCCAGTCCGCGGCGATGGCGCGTTCGCGGGCGTGGGCGATGAAGCCATGGTTCATCGCCACGTCGAGCCTGGCGAGCGTGATGTTGGCGGCGACCGAGAGGTCCATCACCAGCCCCTCGGCGCGCCGCTCGCGCGGGATGTAGCCGATGCCGGCCGCGACCGCCTCGCTCGGCGATCTGAGCACGCTCGCGGCGCCATCGACATGCAGGCTGCCCGAGGTCTGCGGCAGGAAGCCGAACAGCGTCCGCGTCAGTTCTTCCCGGCCGGAGCCGATGACGCCCGCGATCCCGAGCACCTCGCCGCGACGGAGCGTGAAATCGACGTCGTGGAAGAGGCCGCGCACGGTCAGGGCCCGCGCCTCGAGGAGGACGTGGTCCTGCGGCGGCACCTGCCTCGCCTCCCGGTAATATTCGGAATGCAGATCCCGCCCGACCATCATGGCGTGCAGATCGGGCACGGTGGAAGCGTCGGATGCACGCTCGGCCACCACCATGCCGTCCTTCATCACATAGACACGGTCGCTGATCGCGAGCACCTCGTCGAGTCGGTGCGACACGAAGAGGAAGCTCGCGCGAGATTTCAGCGACCGCATGCGCTCGAACAGGACGTCGATATCCTTGGCTTCGAGAACCGAGGTCGGCTCGTCGAGCAGGATGGTGAGCGGGGCGTCGGTGCGCTCTTCGAGCGCCAGCGCCTTGGCGAGCTCCAACATCTGGCGGGCGGCGAAATTCAGCTCTCCGGCCTTCACGGTCGGATCGACGTCGAGCCCGACCTTGGCTAGGTGAGCGCGCGCCGCTTCGACCATGCGGCGGCGGGCGAGGAGGCCGAACCTCGTGAACTGCTTCTCCTGCGCCAGGTGGATGTTCTCGGCGACCGACATATTGAGAAGGAGCGACTGCTCCTGGAACACCATGGCGATGCCGACATCGTTGGCCCGACGCGTGTCGCTCAGCACCACGGGCCGCCCGTCGACGAGAAGGCGGCCGGCATCGGGCCGCATCGTGCCGGACAGGATGCGCATCAGCGTCGACTTGCCGGCGCCGTTCTCGCCGACCAGGCCGACGACTTCGTTGCGACGGATCTCGAACGAAACGTCGCGCAGCGCCCTGACGCTGCCGAAACTCTTGCTGACGTCCTCGACCTTCAGCACGCGAGCCTCACTTGATGACCAGCGATCCGCCGCGGCGGATGGACAGCGCCACCGCGGCGATGATCATCAGGCCCTGCACGCTTTCGTGGATGTAAGGCGAGATGCCGAGGAGAACCATTCCGTTGGCGAGCACCGCGACGATCAGCACCCCGATCAGCGAATTGACCACGCCGCCCACGCCGCCGGTCAGCGCCGTGCCGCCGACGACGACGGCGGTCACGGTGGTGAACAGGCGTCCGTCGGCGATGGTGGTGTTGGCCTGTCCGAGTTGCGCCGCGGCGACGACAGCCGCGAGGCCCGTGAAGAAGCCGGCCACGGTGAAGGCCAGGATGCGGATGCGTTTTACCGGCACGCCGGACAGAAGGGCGATGTCCTCCCCTCCCCCGATCGCGTAGATGTAGCGCCCGTACCGCGTCCTGCGTTCCAGGAGCAGCGCCAGCAGGAATGCCGCCGTGGCGATCCACACCGCCATGGGGAAGGTGAGAATGCGCTCGAAGGCCACCGCGCGGATCCGCGGATCGAGGACTCGGACGGCGGATCCGCCGAGCGCGACCGTGCCGATGCCCAGCCCGACGAACCACAGGCCGAGGGTCGCCATGAAGGACGGGATCCTGAGGCCGACATGTACCAGGCCGTTGACGAGGCCGAGCCCGGTACAGGCCAGCACGGCGAGAAGCGGCCCCCACCAGCCGAGATCATGGGCATTGCTGTCGTTGGCGCAGAGCAGCACGACGATCGTCGCGCCCACCGTGAGCACCCCCTCGACCGAGAGGTCGATGCTCCCCATCACGATGATCGGTGTCGCCCCCATCGCCAGGATCAGCGGGATGGCGGCCTGGTTCCCCACGCCCCAGATGGCGTTGCGAACGGAGAAGAAGGCGGGGCTGAGCACGCCGATGCAGAGGCAAAGCGCGACCAGCACGACGACCGGCGCGATCTCGGCGAGGCGACCGCGCCAAGGGTATCGCCGTGCCGGAGGGCGCGCATCCACATCCGCGGGCCGGCGTACGACCGTGCTGGTGCCGGCCCTGGTCGTCTCCAACGTCGGCACCGCTGGCCCCTCGCGTCAGCTATAGGCGATCGGACTGGCCACACGGTCCCAGAGGTTGCTCCAGTCGATATCCGGATGCGACTGAACCTCCGTCTTGATGTACTCGTCGACGTTTTCGCGGGTGATCTTGACCGTCTTGGCGTTGAACTCGCGGTGCAGCTTGGGCTCTTTGGCGGGGTCGAACTTGCTCTGCGCCGCCTGCAGCCCCATCGAGAGGCCGATGCCGCCCTGCCAATAGGGGTCGGACGTCACGGTGCAGACGAACTCGCCCGCCTTGACGGCCTCGACCGCCGCCTTGATGCCGTCGATCCCGACGATCGGGACCTTGCCGGCCAGGCCCTGCGCCCGCAGGGCTTCGAGCGCGCCCGTGCCCATGTCGTCGTTGGCGGCCCAGATGCCCTTGATCTGATCGCCAAAGCGGGTCAGCCAGGAGCTCGTGATGTCGAAGGCCTTCTGCGACTGCCAGTCGGCGGTCTGGAAATCGAGGAGCTTGACCTTCGGGGTCTTGCCGAGGCTCGCCATCATGCCCTTCCGGCGATCGATGGCGGCGGAATCGGAGATCATGCCGCCGAGCGCGACGAAGCCGCCCTCCCCGCCCATCGCCTTGAACAATTCGTCGGTGATGTAGCCGCCGTTGGTGACGCCGTCGAACTCGATATGAGCGATGTAATAGGGGTTGAAATCCCAGGGGTGGAGATCGGCGGGCTTGTTCCACCAGGACACCACATAGACCTTGGCCTGGGCGCAGGCCTCGATGATCGGGCGGGCGTCGGGCGTGTTGTTGGGGTCGACGTTCAGCACCATGTTGCCGCCTGTCTTGGCGATGATGGCGCGGATGTCGGCAATGCCCTTTTCGCTGTTGGCCTCCGTCACCAGCGTCACGTTGGGCAGGCCGATCTTCTTGGCGAAGGCATCGGCACCCATCTTCCACACGGCGTGGTAGGGGTTCGACAGCGAGCGGATCGAGGTCACGAGTGTCGGCTTGTCGCCGGCCGCGAACAAGCGGCCGGGCAGCCCCGCTGCGATCAGGCCCGCGGCCCCTCCCAATACATGGCGGCGGCTGAGGTGAGCCTGCTTAGGATCGAACGTCATCTGAGTGGTCCTCCCTGCGTCTTTGCCGGCTGCGTCGTCTTCGGGCGCTGGTCCGGAGTGCTGCGATAATTCGTACGACAACCCTTCAATCGGGTAACGATACAGCGCCGGGTCCGTTCTCGCAAGGTGGGTACGCGCCGGCCGTTAGCGACGAACCGGAGGAGGAGGCTCCTCCGGGTAACGCTGCCATCTTAGGAGATCCGGCACCGGCATGGCACGTTATCTTGAACCTCTTGCCAACACGTGGTGATTTGTCCGATAACCCTTCAATCCGACCACACGACGCACGATCGCGCATTGTCCGGGAGACGTCATGCATTCGAGGAAATTTGGCCGCACCGGCCGCGCCGTCAGCGAGATAGGCTTCGGCGCCTGGGCGATCGGGGCCGATTGGGGACAGGTCGATGCGAGCGATGCGCGCGCCGCGCTCAACGCAGCCCTCGACGACGGCATGACGTTCATCGATACCGCCGACGTCTATGGCGATGGCCGGTCGGAACGATTGATCGCGGAGGTCCTGCGCGAGCGCCGCGGCCCCCGCCCCTTCGTCGCCACCAAGACGGGCAAGCGCCTGCCGCAGCAATCGGTCGCCGGTTATACCGCGGAGAATCTGGCCGGCTGGATCGACCGGAGCCTCAAGAACCTCGAGGTCGACGCGCTCGACCTCGTGCAGCTCCACTGCCCGCCGACCGATCTCTACTATCATCCGGAAGTCTTCGAGCGGCTCGACCGTCTCGTCGAGGCCGGCAAGATCCGCGCCTACGGCGTCAGCGTCGAGCGGGTCGAGGAGGCGCTGAAGGCCATCACGTTCCCGGGCGTCGTCAGCGTTCAGATCATCTTCAACATCTTTCGGCAGCGGCCGCTCGACCTGTTCTTCAGGGAGGCCAAGGCGCGGCAGGTGGCGATCATCGCGCGGGTGCCGCTGGCGTCGGGACTGCTGTCGGGCAAGTTCGCGCCCGACACGCGCTTCGAGGCGTCGGACCATCGCCAATACAACCGCAAGGGCGAGGCCTTCGACGTCGGCGAAACCTTCTCGGGCGTCGATTATGCGGCGGGGCTCAGGGCCGTCGAACGGATCCGCCCGCTCGTCGGCGGCAACGCCACCATGGCGCAGTTCGCGCTGCGCTGGATCTTGATGTTCGACGCCGTCACCGTGGCGATCCCGGGGGCCAAGTCGCCTGCGCAGGCCCGCGCCAATGCGGCCGCGGCCAACCTGCCGGCGCTCGGCTCCGACACCATGGCGAAGCTCAAGGCGATCTACGACGAGGACATCCGTCCGTCCGTGCATCAGCGCTGGTGATGGTGTCTTCCATGTCGGACCGGGCCATGACGACGATCGACATCAGACAGGCGAGCCACCCCGACGCCGTGCGCGGCTTCGACACCGAGACGCTGCGCCGTCATTTTCTCGTGCAGCGCCTGTTCCGGCCGGGCGAGGTGTCGCTGACCTACAGCCATATGGAGCGTTTCGTCATCGGCGGCGCCGTGCCGGGCGAAACCGCGCTCGCCCTGCCCTGCCCGAAGCCACTCGGGACCGCCTCCTTCCTGGCGCGGCGCGAGATCGGCATCTTCAACATCGGCGGTCCCGGGCGGGTCAAGGTCGGCGGAACATCGCATGACCTCGCCTATCGCGACGCGCTCTACGCCGGCATGGGGGCCGGCGAGGTCGCCTTCGAGAGCCTCGACAGGGTCGCGCCCGCCCGATTCTATTTCCTGTCGACCCCCGCGCACGCGGCCTGCGACACCGTGGTGGTGCCGCTGGCCAAGGCCAAGACCATGACGCTCGGCAACCAGGCGACCGCCAACCGCCGCACCATCCGCCAGATGCTGCATCCCGAGGTGTGCCGCACCTGCCAGCTCGTCATGGGCATGACGGTGCTCGACGAGGGCTCGATCTGGAACACCATGCCGACCCATGTGCACGACCGCCGGTCGGAGGCCTACCTCTATTTCGACCTTCCGGTCGATGCCCGGGTCATCCACCTGATGGGCGAACCGAGCGAGACGCGCCATCTCGTGGTCGCCAACGAGGAGGCGATCCTGTCGCCCAACTGGTCGATCCATTCGGGCGTCGGGACGCGCGCCTATTCGTTCATCTGGGGCATGGGCGGCGACAATATCGACTACACCGACATGGACCCGGTGACGATGGACATGCTGCGATGACGGGTCCCTTCGACCTCGGCGGCAAGACGGCGCTCGTCACCGGCGCCAATACGGGGCTCGGCCAGGCCATCGCTTTGGCGCTGGCCCGCGCCGGGGCCGGTATCGTCGCCATCGGTCGATCGGCCATGGACGAGACCGCGGCGCTGGTCCGGCCGACCGGCCGTCCGTTCCGCGCTATCGCAGCCGATCTGGAGACGCTGGAGCCGATCGAGCGCATCGTGGCCGAGGCCTCGGCGGGAGGGCGCATCGACGTGCTGGTCAACAATGCCGGCATCATCCGTCGCGCCGATGCGATCGACTTCACGGAAGCCGACTGGGACGACGTGATGAACGTCAATCTCAAATCCGTCTTCTTCCTGTCCCAGGCCTGCGCCCGCCGGATGCTCGCCGACGGAGGCGGCGGCAAGATCATCAACATCGCCTCGCTGCTGTCCTTTCAGGGCGGGATCCGCGTCCCCTCCTATACGGCGGCGAAGAGCGGTCTCGCGGGGCTGACTCGGCTCCTCGCCTGCGAATGGGCGGCGCGAGGCATCAACGTCAACGCCATCGCGCCGGGCTATTTCGCCACCAACAACACGCGGGCGCTGCGCGACGACGAGGCGCGCTCGGCCGCGATCCTGGCCCGCATCCCGGCCGGGACCTGGGGCGAGCCGGAGGATATCGGGGGCGCGGCGGTGTTCCTGGCGTCGCCGGCCGCCCGCTACGTGCATGGGATCGTGCTGCCGGTCGACGGGGGCTGGCTGGCGCGGTGAGCGCTGCGGGCGCGTGTCGTCTCGATCAGGAGCGCTGCGGCGCTCCGCTCCGCGCGGCGGTGCGAGCCGATCGGGACCCGCCGGCCTTGGCCGGCGCATGTGCCGCCGCGGTAGCCGGTATGGCCGTGACCTCCGCAGCCACGGCGGTCTCCGGCACGCCCACGCGCCGCGCCGCATTCACCAGATGATGCGCCATGGCGCGCCGCGCCTCCGCCGCATCCCGCGCCTCTATCGCGTCCAGGATCGCCTCGTGTTCGCCGAGCGTCAGTTGCGACAGGTCGTCGGAGCGATGCTTGTTGCCGGACACCAGGATGCTGTCGCGGACCCGCTCGGCCACCACGCCGAGGAACTGGACGATGTAGTTGTTGCGCGTCGCGGTCGCGACCGCGCGATGCAGCGCCAGATCGGCATCGAGCCAGGCGGTGCTGCCATAGAGCGCCCCGGTCATCGCGGCCTGCGCGGCCCGCATGATGTCGAGGTCCTCGGCCGTCCGCCGCTCGGCCGACAGGGAGGCCGCCTCCACTTCGAGGATGCCGCGCAGCTCGAACAGGCTGCGGAAGGCGTCCGCGCCTTCGCGGACCTCGTGGTCGATGGTCAGGACGGTCGTATGCGGCGTGTCGGAAACGAAGGCGCCGCGCCCCTGCTGCGACCAGACGCGGCCTTCCGAGCGCAGGCGGGCGATGGCCTCGCGGATGACGTTGCGGCTGACCCCGAACGTCTGCGCCAGCGACTGCTCGGTCGGCAATTGCGCGCCGGGAAGCAGGCGTCCCTGGGCGATCTCGCGTGACAGCGAACTCGCCACCAGCGTCGGGAGATGCGGGCCGCGGCTGACCTTGCCAAGCTTCAGCGACATCATGCCACCTCCAATGACGACCACGCTCCCGCGGGCAGGATGCGCTCCACCCGCAGGATAGGCCGCGGATCGACTTTCCGCGCGAGCCTCTGGACGGGCGCCAGCGATACGGCATCGACGCGGTCGAGGAAAGCCTCGGGACCGGCCCGCTTGCAACCCATCGCTGCAGTCCTCCAGAGCATCAATCGGTCCCAGCCGGCGCCGGTGCGGCGGGATCGATCAGCCCCTCATGCTTCAGGTCGGACCATAGGGCCGCCGGGATCGGCTCCTTCATAAACGCGAGGTTGCCATCGAGTTCCTCGACCGAGCGCGCGCCGGGGATCACGCTGACGACGAGCGGATGGCCGAGTGGGAACTGCAGGGCCGCCGCCGGCAGCGCCACGCCGTGCCGGGCACAGACCCTCTCGATGCGGCGGACGCGCTCGAGCACCGCGGCCGGAGCCGGCTTGGTGTTGAAGGTCGCGCCCGACACGGCGCCTACCGCCAGGATCCCCGAATTATACGGGCCGCCGATGACGAGCTTGGTGCCCCGCGCCGCACAGACCGGCAGCAGCGTCGCGAGCGGCTCCTGCTCCAGGAGCGTGTAGCGGCCCGCCAGCAGGAAATAGTCGAACCGGCCCGCCACCACGAAATCGGACAGCATCTGCCACTGGTTGATGCCGACGCCGATCGCCTTGATCACGCCCTGCGACCTCAATTCGTCGAGCACCGGATAGGCGCCGTCCATTGCTTCCCTGAAATGGCTCCTGGCGCGGGGATCCTGCCCGGGGCCGACGTCGATCGCCTCGTCCGGATCGTGGATCGAGACCATGTCGAGATAGTCCACTCCGAGCCGCTTCAGCGTACCCTCGAGCGAGCGCAGGACGCCTTCACGGGAATAATCGAAGTCGGCGCGGAACGGCGGCGGCTTGTCCCACAAGGTCGGCTTGAGCTGGTCCGGGGAAATCGGCACGAGATCGTAGCCGACCTTGGACGAGATCACGATCTCTCCGCGCGGCAGCGACCGTACCGCTTCGCCTAGACGGGTCTCGCTGAGGCCGAAGCCATAGACCGGCGCGGTGTCGAAGTAGCGCAGGCCTCTCGCGAAGGCGGCGTGCACGGTCGCGATCGCCGCCGCGGGGTCGACGGCGCGATACATATTGCCGAGGCCCGTGCCGCCGAGCCCCATGGTCGTCACCCTCAGACGGTCGTTGATGGCCCTCGATTCGATTGCCGGCATTCCCGATCCCTTCACCTGTCCCGATCCGATGTGCCGACATGAAGCTGGCGGACGCTCCTCCAACGGCACGAAGGACGTTGACACGAAACTTGCCCTACAACAATATGACTGGACAACATGGTTGGCTGGCGGTCCGGAAGTGGATCATGTCGACCGATCGCAGGGAGGACCGGATGACTGACGAATTCGACCATCGGCCAGGAGCCGCCACAGGGGGCCATCTCGTCACCCGGCGCACCGCCTTTTCGACCGCCGCCGCCCTCGGCCTCGGCGCCGCGGGGCTCGGCGGCACGCTGCGTGGGGCACTTGCGGCTGACTCGTCGCGCGGTCTGCCGAAGCGGCCCTACAAGTTCTTCTTCGTCTGCCACGTCACGCTCGACCAGTTCTTCACGCCGACGATTTACGGCATCCAGGACGCCTGCGCGGCCTTCGGCTGCTCGTACCAGTGGACCGGCTCGCAGAAGAACGTCGTCTCCGAAATGGTCAATGCCATGCAGGTGGCGATCGCCCAGAAGGCCGACGGCATCGCGGTCTGCCTCGTCGACCCCAAGGCCTTCGACGCCGCGACCGCCACCGCGACGGCGGCCGGCATCCCGGTCGTGGCCTTCAATGCCGACGTGCCGGCCGGCAGCCCCAACAAGCGCCTGTCCTATATCGGCCAGCCGCTCTACCAGGCCGGCTACAACGTCGCTCTGAAATGGCTCAAGTTGGTGCCCAAGGCCGCCCACGTGATGCTGTCGATCGGCGTGCCGGGCTCGCTCAACACCCAGCCCCGCCTCGATGGCTATATCCAGGCCATCAAGGACCACGGCGAGGGCGTGACCTACGACGTAGTCAACACGGGCGCCGATCCGGCCACCGAGATCTCCCGCGTCGAGAGCTATTATCTCAGCCACAAGACCGTGGCCGGCCTGTTCGGCACCGGCGGCTCGGACACCTATGCGTGCGCCTTCGTCTCGCAGAAGTATGGCCTGGTGAAGAAGGGCGGCACGGTGGCGGGCTTCGACCTGTTCCCGCAGACGCTCGACCTCATCAAATCGGGCGACGCCACCTTCACCACCGACCAGCAAGCCTATCTGCAGGGCTTCCTGCCGGTGCAGCAGATGTTCCTCTACAAGGTGTCGGGCGGCCTCGTCGGGCCGGCCAACAGCGACACCAGCCAGGCCTATGTGACCAAGGACAACGTCGACGCCTATACGGGGCAGAGCCGCTTCGAGGGCCGCTCGGACGTCGAGCCGACCTGAAGGCGCGACAGCGGAGATCGCTTGAAATGCCGCCGACGGCGAAGACGCGCGATCCGGACGCGCTGGCGGCGTCCGGTCCGACCGCCGGCCCGGCGGAACCCGGGGTGAAGATCCGGCGACGGCTCGTCGTGGTCATGTCGCGCTATCGTGAAGCCAGCATCGCGGTCGTGGCGATCGTACTGGTCCTCTATTTCCAGTTCGGCAGCGGCGGCCAGTTCCTGACGTCGCAGTTCCTGAGCGTCGTGCTCAGGGAGACCGGCCGCCTCGGCCTCATCGCGGCGGCCGAGGTCATGTTGATGATCACGGGCGAGATCGACCTGTCGGTCAGCGGCACCTTCTCGATGGCGCCCTACGTCATGGCCCTGATGGCGGTCGGCTGGGGCGTGCCGCTGTGGATCGGCGCGCTCGTGGGCGTCCTGATCGGGGTCGGGGTCGGCTGGATCAACGGCATCGTCACGGTCCGCTTCCGCGTGCCCTCGCTGATCACCACGGTCGGGACGCTGTTCCTGCTGCAGGGCGTAGTGGTCTCGATCTACAACAGCCAGCCCATCGTGGCGCCGGTCCAGGAGCCCTTCAACGCCATTTTCGGCGAAAGCCTTTACGAGCCGACCGACCCTCTCTTTTCCTGGCACATCGTGACGGCCTTCACGCCGTTCCTGTGGACCGCGCTCGTCATCGCGGCGCTGGCGCTGATCCTCAACCGGACGACCTTCGGCCTGCATACGGTGGCCACGGGAAGCAACATCGTCGGGGCGCGCGAGATCGGGGTCAGGACCGACCGCATCAAGGTCCTGAACTTCATGATCGCCGGTGGCTGCGCGGCTTTCGCCGGCATCGTCAACACCGCCCAGTTCGCTTCGGCCGACCCGCAGGCCGGCAGCCCCACCCTGACGCTCCAGGCGATCGCCGCGGCCGTGATCGGGGGAACGTCGCTGCTCGGCGGCTCGGGCACCGTGGTCGGCGCGCTGATCGGCGCCTTCGTGGTCGCCTCGCTCAACAACGGCCTCGTCATGGTCGGCGCGCAGGCGACCGTGTCCGACATCTACCTCGGCGCCGCCATCATCGGGGCCATGATCCTGAACGTGCAGGTCGACAGGTTGCGCATCCGGAAAGGCCGATGAGCCAGGACATCCTCCCCCTCGGCGCGGACAGCCCGGTCGTCCTCGAAATGTCCAATATCGCCAAAAGCTTCGGTGCCGTGACGGCGCTCGTCGACGTGAGTATCCGGCTCCGCCAGGGCGAAGTGCTGGCGCTCGTCGGCGACAACGGCGCCGGCAAGTCGACCCTGATCAAGATCCTGTCCGGCTTCCACCAGCCCGACAAGGGCACGATCCGGTCGGGGGGACAGGAGGTCAGGTTCGCCTCGCCGCGCGATGCCCGCGCCCAAGGCATCGAGACAGTCTACCAGGACCTGGCGATGATCGGCGACCTCTCGGTCTACCACAACATGTTCCTCGGCCGGGAGTACCACAAACACATCTTCGGCCTGAAGCTGCTCGACAACCGCAAGATGCGGGAGCTCGCCAAGACCTATCTCGGCACGCTCGGCATTTCGATCCCCGACGTGAACGGCACGGTCGACCTGCTCTCGGGCGGCCAGCGACAGTGTATCGCGGTCGCCCGCTCGATCTACTCCTCTCCCTCGATCCTGGTGCTCGACGAGCCCCTGGCGGCGCTCGGCGTGCGCGAGAGCGGCCACGTCCTCGGACTGATCCAGAACCTGCGTCGAAAGCGCGAGGTCTCCGTCGTGCTCATCGTGCACAATTACAGCCAGATCTTCGAAGTCTGCGACCGCATCAACTTCCTGCACGCGGGCGAGATCGTGCTCGACGCATCGACCTCGGAGACGAGCGAGGCGGACCTGATCCGCATCGTCAAATCGGGCCTCGGCCGCCAAGCCTTGGCGGCCATGCCGCCGGTGGTCGAGGACCGTCGCTGAGCCTGCGTCCCATCACAACACCCCGCAAAAGGGTGTTGCACTTCGTTTGAGAACTCAGGTACCCGCTTTCGCGGGGATGAGCGGCGAGGCGGGTAGCGGTCGCCTGGTCAGTTCTTGCCGCAGGTGTCGGCCATGTCCGGCGTGCATTTCACGAAGCCGGTGTCGATATAGGGCGAAATCGACTGGCCCTTGCCGAGGGCGTCCAGCGCCTTGATCGCCTGGTAGCCCATCTGGTAGGGGCTCTGCCCGACCTGGTAGTCGCTCAGGCCGTCCTTCAGAAGGGGCATTTGCGGCGCGAAGGCATCGCCGAACGAGATCACCAGATCCTTCGAATCGACCCGCGCCTTGACCCGCCCGATAGCGGCCCGGTAGGCGGCCGGCGCATATTGCGCCCATCCGCCGACGGCGACGAAAGCGTCGAGCTTGGGGTTGGCGGTCAGCACGTCGTTGAGCTGCTGCACCGCCAGGCTGATGTTGTCGTTGTTGTAGACGGGGCAAGAGCTGGGTTCCGTCCAGCCGTTCTGGCTGGTCAGGCGGGCGATGGGCTTGTCCTTGCTGCCGCCGCCGAGCGTGTCGCGGATGCCCTGGACACGGAGGTCGAGGTTCAGGGAGCCGGCCGTGCCGGTCTGAATGCAGACCGAGCCACCATGCGGCTTCATCTCGACGACCTTCTTGGCGAGCTCGACGCCGAACTGGTAATTGTCCGTGCCGATGAAGGCCGAACGGAGCTTCGCATCCTCGGGCAGCAGATCGCCATCGAAGGTGACGATCGGCATATTGCGGTCCTTGAGGCGAGCGAGGACGCGGGCCATGGATTTCGGGTTGGTGGCGGAGACGGCGAGCCCATCGATGCCCTTGCTGATGACGTCGTTGACGACCTGGATCTGCTGGCCTTCGTCGACCTGCGACGGGCCGATGTAGTAGCAGGTGTCGCCCAATTCCTTGGCGGCCTTTTCGCAGCCCTCCTTGATAGGGGCGCTGAACACGTCGTTCACCGTCTTCACCACGACCGCGAAGGTCTTGGCCGAGGCCGGGGCGATCCCACCGAGCGCAACCCCGGCCAATAGCGTCGCCATGCCGAGGCGAGTGTATGGGAAATGGTACATCGAAGCGTTCCTCCAGTTTATGAACAGTTGTCGCGTTGCATTCGCAGATTATGATCGATCTGGTCCGTGCTTGCCGTGTCACCTCCTTTGAACGCCATGTGCGGCGCGCTACTGCCCCTCACGACCGGAGGGATCGGACATGTTCGAGCAGCACAGCGAAGAGGATGAAGGCGCCGACGAACAGGCCCTGCCAGAACGGGTTCACGCCGGCGAGCAGCAGCGCGTTGCGGATCACTTCGAGCAGCAGCGAGCCGATCACCGCGCCGATGGCCGATCCGAAGCCGCCCAGCAGATTGGCGCCGCCGATCACGGTCGCGGCGATCACCTGTAGCTCCTGGCCCTGGCCGAGCGCGTTGGTGGCCGCGCCGAGCCAGCCGACGAGGAAGAGCGCCGTCAGCCCGGTGATGGCGCCGACCAGCATGTAGACCGAGACCTTCACGGCATCGACCGGAATGCCGGTCATCCGCGCGGCCTTCTCGTTGCCGCCGACAGCCCGCACGTAGCGTCCCCACCGCGTCATCGACAGGAGGAACTGAAGCACGACGGCGAGGAGGATGACGGCCCAGAGCACGTTCGGCAGGCCCAACGTCTTGCCGCTGCCGAGCGCCAGCAGCGTGTCCTGCGCCGGACCGAAATCGTAGACGACCTGGTTGTTGGTGACGACCAGGGTCAGGGCACGGGCCATGCTCATCATGGCGAGCGTGACGATGAACGGCGGCAATTTGAAATAGGTGATGAAGAGCCCGTTCACCAGGCCGACCAGGGCGCCGACGACGATGACGGCGAGCACGCCGACGGCGAACGGATAGCCGGCGCTGAAGACGAGGCCGAGCGTCACGCCGGCCAGGCCGAGCGTCGAGCCGACCGAAATATCGATCCCGCCCGTCATGATGACCGGCGTCATACCGATCGCGATCAGGGCGATGAAGCAGAAGTTGGTGGCGATGTTGGCGATATTCACGCCGCTCAGGAAATTCGGCGCGACGGTGCCGACGATCGCGCCGATGGCGAGGACGGCGACCAGGATCCAGACTTCCTGGCTGTGGACGATCGCGGCAACGACACCCCGTTCCCGTGCCGCCAGCACGGTCTCGATGTCCGCGACATTCAACGGGGGCTGTTCGAGCGTGCTCATGGTGACCCTCGCTCAGGCTGCGGCTTTGGCGCCGGTGATCAGCGCGGTGACTTCTTCGGGCGAGGTCCGGGCGATCGGCTTGTCGGCGACCTTGCGGCCTCGGCGCATCACGACGATGCGATCGCAGACGTCGAAGACGTCGGGCATGCGATGGGAAATCAGGACGACGGCCGTCCCCTGGTCCCGCAGCCGCCTGATGAGCGCCAGCACCTCGGTGATCTGGCGCACCGAAATGGCGGCCGTGGGCTCGTCCATCAGCACGATCCTGGAGCGGCCGAGGCGCGTGCGGGCGATGGCCACCGCCTGCCTCTGGCCGCCCGACATCCGCATGACGAGGTCGCGCGGGCGCGTCTCGGTCTTCAATTCGCGGAACAGCTCGCCGGCGCGTCTGCGCATCGCCGCGTGGTCGAGGATGCGAAACGGTCCGAAGCCGCGGGTCAGCTCGCGCCCGAGAAAGACGTTGGCCGCCGAGCTGAGGTTGTCGCACAAGGCGAGGTCCTGGTAGACGACCTCGATCCCCTCGTGCCGGGCCTCCGCCGCATTCGCGAGATGAACCGCCTTGCCGTCGAGCAGATAGTCGCCGCCGCTCGGCGGGTGATTGCCGCCGATGATCTTGACCAGCGTCGACTTGCCGGCGCCATTGTCGCCCATAAGGCCGACGATCTCGCCGGGCTCGATGGCCAGGGTGACGCCGTCGAGGGCGCGGATCGCGCCGAAATGACGGGACACGTTGCGCAGTTCCAGGAGCGGCATCGGCATTTCCTCATCGAGGTCCGTGGCCGGACGCGCTAAGGGACCGCACGGAAATAAGCGCTTCGTTTTTCCGCCCGTGGTCTCTCGGGAAAGCGTCCATTGTCTGAAGCACTCATTCCGTGGGAGCCCTAAGCCGGTTGTCCGGCCGCGCTGGTTCGGTGGGATCGGAACAATTCGGGACGGCGGGCAAGATGTTCGGCCACCACCAGCGGCGCGCCGTGCAGCACGCTGGTCCAGCCGTGACGGGCCCAGCGCAGATCCATCGCGCGACCTGTTTCGGCGATCGGCGCATGCACTTCGACAAGCTCGCTCAGACGATCTCGGGGGTAGCCGTCGATGTCGAGGACGCCGCCGCCGAGGACGATCGTCTGCGGGGAAAACAGCGCGATCGCCGTCGCGACCGCAAAGGCTTGATGACGGACGAACAGGACCATCTCGTCGGCAAGGGCGGCCTTGTACGCCGCGGCGTTGAAGACGGTGCCGATCGCTTCGCCGTGGCGGTCGGCAATCTCCTGCAGCGCACGGCCGGACGCATAGGCCTCGAGGCAGTCGGTGCGCATGCCGGACAGGAGGCGTCCGTCGCCGCGAAACGGCATGAGGCCAATCTCAAGGGCCCAGCCGTTGCCCCGGAACACGCGTCCGTGCTGGATGAAGGCGGCCCCGATGCCGGTGCCGAAAAAGATGCCGAGCACGTTGTCCTTGCCTTGCGCCACCCCGGTCAGGGTCTCGCCCGTAAGGGTCAGAACGGCATCCCGCTCCAGCAGGACGGGACAGCCGGTGCGGCGGCTCAAGTCACTCGCCAAAGCCCGCCCGTTCAGGCCGGGGATGTTGCCGGCGAAGAGGACACGATCCTCGTCCGTGTCGATGAAGCCCGGGACGGTGGCGACAATGGCCCACGGCGACAAGCCGGCCTCAGCCACGACGGCGTCGACCATCCCGGCGAGAGCGTCGACGGGATCGGCGTCCCTGAGAATCTGCGTCGGAAACAGCCGGACGAAGCCATGCGGCCGGCCGTCGAGCGAATAGCCGAATTTGACGTTCGTGCCGCCGATGTCGATGACCAGAACCGGATTGCCCATCGTCGCGGCACGAAGCGCCGGGGCGGCCGTCACGAGGCGCCCTTTCGGGCGCCGAGAAAGGCGCGCAGGGCCTCCTTGAACTCATCGACATAGCGGGTCCGGTCGATCGTCTTCGAGGTGATCTCCCGGAATTGCGCGCCCGGTATCAGTCCGGCCAGCGTGCGCGCCGTCGCCAGGGGATGCACGTAGTCGCGGTCGTTGGCGATGATCAGCGTCGCCACATCGAGCGCCTGCATCCGTTGGCGGGAGACGCCCAGCCCACCTGCCGGAATGCGGCTCAACAGGGCGATGGTCGATGACGGATCGCGCCGTTCGAAGAAGCCGCGCAGCGAGGCAGCATTGTCGGGCGAAACGGCCTCGACTTCCGCCAACCGGGGCAGCGCCTCGAAACGTCGCCTGCCCTCCCCCGGGCCATAAACGGACAGCAGCTCGGCGACATCGCGGTAGATGCGCAGCGCGTCCGGCGCGTCTTCGTCCACCCAGGCCGGCCGCGCCAGGACGAGGCCGAGCACGCGATCAGGATAGAATACCGCGATCCGCAAGGCGACCGCCGCGCCGAGCGAGATGCCGCCGACGATCGCCCGCTCGACCCCCAGATGGTCGAGGAGCGCCACGGCATCCTCGGTGAACTGCGCAATGGAGATCGCCGTCTCGTCGCCGAGCGCCGAGGCGCCATGACCTCGGCATTCGAGCGTGATCCGGCGAAGGCCGTCGATGCCCGGAAAGACCTCTGCCGGCTGGCTGCGATCGGCCCCGAGGCCGTGCTGCCAGAGCACGGGCAGCCCCTGCCCGACATCGGCGAAAGCCAGGGCGCAGCCGTCGCGTGTCTCGAACGTTCCCAGGCTCATCGCGCGCCGTCCGATCGGGAGATCGGAGCAGGTTCTTCCGGTCCCATCACAACGCTCCCGCCGCATCGGCCAGATCGACAGGCCTGCCGCTGCCGACCGATCGGGCGATCGCCACCATGGCCCGGATAGAGGCGACGCCGTCGCCGATATCCGCCCCACGCAGGGGACCACCGTTCAGCGCCGCCTCGGCGAAGCTCTCGAGCTGCCGGCGATAGAAATGCCCGTCCGCGCCGAGCACGCGCGTGGTGGTCGCATCCGTCTCGTGGAAGATCTCGACATCGCTCGATTTATAGTACCAGGGATTGTAAATCTTGGCGGATACGCTGCCGTTCTGGCCATAGATCTGGAAGCCTTCGTGCCAGTCCATGCGGACCGCGACGGTCAGGTCGAGATGGCCGAGCGCGCCGCTTTCGAAATCGACGTCCACGAACCAGCAATAGGCGCCGAATTTCTCCCGCAGCCTGGCATTCACCGAGCGGATCGGCCCACCGAGATAGCGGGCGAGGTCGACCAAGTGGCTGCCGTGAGCGAGCATGAGATAGCGCTGCCGGTCCGCTTTCGGATTGCCGGCCGGCCGCAGCGCGCCGGTGCCTTGGCGGGCCAGCGGCTGGACCGCGTCGGTCATCGTGTAGCGATGGGTCGAGTCGCAGTACCAGGCCTTGAGGGCCAGCAACTCACCCATCTCGCCCTCGACGAAAGCCTTGGCGGACTGGATGCCGGGATCGAAGCGCAGCATGTGGCCGATCTGGAGAAGGCGCCCGCTCTTCGCTACCGCGGCGGCGAGATCCTCCACCTCCTCGACCGAGGTGCCGATGGGCTTTTCGCACAGGACATGCTTGCCCGCCGCGAGCGCCCGCAGCGCGGCCGGCACATGGAACGCGTCCGAGATGCCGATGAGCACGGCCTCGACCTGGGGGTCCGCCAGCATCGCGTCGTAGTCGAAATAGATCCGCGCGGCGTCGTAAAAGTCGCCGAAGCGCCGGGCCAGGCCCTCGTCGGCGTCGCAGACGGCATGGAGCGTGGCGTTCCGGGCCTTCTGGACCGATTCGAGATGAGCAAACTGGGCGATCGGCCCGCAGCCGAGAATGCCGACGCGCAGCTGCCGTTCGTCTTCCCTCACCCATTCCTCCTGTATTTTGTATATGTGTAGGACATAAACAAAGCCATTGCAAGCCAGGAAATGCCCAGGCCGGCAGGGTCAAGCGCCACCCGCCTCGCCAAGTTCGGGAATGGCGAAGAGGTCTTCCCGGATCATCGCGGCCGCGCCGATGGCCGCACCCTCGGCACCGTACCGGGACAAGGTCACGGGCGGGACTCGAAGTCCGCGCATGGCCTCGCTCAGGATCGAGCGGACCTCCGCGGCGACTCTCGGATAGAGTGCCGCGAGCGGTCCGCCGAGCACGATGCGTTCGGGATCGAGCAGCCTTATGGCATTGAGGAAGCCTGCCGCCAGGCGGTCGGCCCATGTATCGAGCGCCTCGCCGAAGCCCGCCGGCTCGTTCACGCACCTGGACAGGTCGAGGATCGCGGCCTCGACCGGCCTGTCCTTCGACAGGAAGGGCGAGAAGAACCGATGGCCGGCGAGCAGCTGGAACGTCTGCCTCGTGCCGTCGGTACAGCATGGGGCCATGACCATCTGGCCGATCTCGCCGGCATAGCCGTTGAACCCGTCGACGACACGGCCCTGCCGAACGATGGCACTACCGATGCCTTCCGACATCAGGATCAGCAGCATATCCCGGGTCTCCGCCTCGCTCGCGGACGAAGAGACCGCATTCGCCAGGGCGACCGCGTCGTTGCAGAGGCGGATCTTGAAATCGCTCCCGAGCCGCTCGGTCAGCAGCATCTTGAGATCGACCTCGCGCCAGTCCAGGAACGGCGCGATCGCCACGCGCCCGTCGCGGCCGACGAGCCCCGGAATCGAGACGCCGATGCCGCGCACCTTGTCGCGGCCCGTGCCGGCAGCCCCGATGGCGCGCGTCGCCAGCGCCGCCAGCCGGTCCGTCACCACCGCGACATCGCGGGCGTCAGGGCCGATCGGAACGGCGAATTCGGCCACGGCGGCCATGGTGAAATCGATCAGCACCGCCGTCAGCGTGGTGGTCGAAATGTCGAGGCCGACGAAATAGGCCCCCTCGGCCTTGAGCGACACGCCGACGCTCGGCCGCCCGACGCGCGCGGTCTCGGCGAGACCCGCCGGCTCGAAGACCAGATCCGCGTCGAGCAGGACCTTGATGGCGTTGCCGACCGTGGTTCGCGTCAGCCCAAGCTCGCGCGCGAGGTCGGAGCGCGACATCGGCTCCGAGCGCCGGAGAAGCCGGAGGCACCGCGTCGCGTTGATGTGGCGGAGAATGCTCGTCGTGTTCAATCGCTCGATGCCAATTCCGTCCCGCCTCGATGGCGGTCACCGAACGGGATGTCGGGCGCAACGTCAATCGTCATGCGCGATCGTTCGCGGCATGCGCTGCCTATGCCGGGATCGAGGAGCCGGGCTGGCGGCGGCGAACCTCGTCTCCGCATACCAAGCCGTCATCTTGATCTATTTGAATTTCCCGCGCCCGGATATGGGCCAGACCTCTTCGACGACCCCGTTTCGCAACGCCACGATCTCCTCGTGGAGATGAACGGTCGTGTCCGAATAACCGACCACCAGTTCGACGACATCTCCAACCCGCGGCGTCGGGCTCGGCGCCGCCAGTTCTATCGTCGCGTGTTCCGCCGAGAGCCGGATCGAAGCGACCGGCCCGAGTCCGAGCGGTTCCGGCAAGGCCGCATCGCCGCTCATCTCCTTCTTGCCGATGTCGAGGATGATGCGTGTCGCCGTCGGCCGGCTGGTGACGGTGGCGAGCAGCGTCAGCGCGAAAGGAAGATCCACGCGGTAGTGAGTGGCATAATGCATGTCGGAAAAAATCCCGCCGCCGACCTGCACTTCCGTTATCCCCGCCTGGCTGCAGCAGCAGGGGAAGGTTCCAGTTCCTCCGCAGCTGACGATCTCGACGGGGTGCCCCTGGCTGCGACAGAGTTCGGCGCTCAGCGTCAGGGCGGCGAGCGCCCGTTCGATGGCGCGCGCCTTGTCGTCGGGATCGGCGATCGCCACGGTGTGGCTTTCCCACCCCATGACGCCGCGAAACCGCAATCCCTTGTGCCGGGAAATCGCATTCGCCAGGGCGAGCACGGCCTTGCCCGGAACAACCCCGGCGCGCCGCATGCCGAGATCGACCTCGACGACGACCGAGAGCTCGGCGCCGCGGGCTCGGCTCGCGTCGGCCAGGGCGGCCACGTTGGCCACGCCGTCCACGGCGACGATGGGCTCGGCCCGCTCGGCCAGTCGCAGCAGCCTTTCGATCTTGATGTCGCCGACGATCTGGTTGGCGATGAGGATGTTGGCGATGCCGGCATCCGCCATCGTCTCCGCCTCGCCAAGCTTGGCGCAGGTGATGCCGACGGCACCCGCTGCGAGCTGACGGCGGGCGATGGCCGGGGACTTGTGCGACTTGACATGCGGGCGCCAATTTACGCCATGGGCGCGGCAGGTCGCCGCGATATGCCCGATATTGCGATCGAGGATGTCGAGGTCGACCAGGAGGGCCGGCGTATCGAGGGCCGCTTTCGGCCGGCCGATCGGCGTGTCGGCACTCATCGGAGCGCCGGGCCCGATGCGACGGGCCTCCGCTCAGCCGCGCGATAGGCCTGCTCGACGAGCCGCAGCGTCTCGAGATTGTCCTCGGCATCGGTCTCGAATGCGGCGCCCGTCTTCAGGCGATCGACGAAATGGCCGATCGTGTCGTCGAAACTCTGCTGATAGCTCGCCTCGAACGCATAGTGCCGGCTGTGTGGCGCATCCGAGAGGATGTGAAGGTCGCAGCCGTCGACGACCGCGCTCGCCTTCGATCCGACGATCTCGAGACGGTCGTGCGAGCCCGCCGGAAACCCCGCCGCCGCCATCGTGCCGCGCACGATGATCGGAGCCCCCGCGCGGGTCTCGAGCGCGATGGTGGAGAGGGCCTCGCCGACGACGTTCGGGCTCGCATGCCGGTTCTTCGCATAGACGACCGTGAGCTCGCCGCACAGGAAGCGCATGACGTCGAGGTGATGGACGAGAACTTCGGCGATCATCAGCCGCGGTTCGTGCGCCATGAACGGCTGGCGTTCCAGTCCCGGGCTGCGACCGCCGGCATCGGGAATGAGCCCCGACGACAGCATGCTCATGCAGGCTTCGAGCGGCTCGCCCAGCGTGCCATCCGCCATGATCTTCGACAGGTCGCGATACCAGGGGCGGAAGCGCCAGTTCTCGTGCGCCATGATGCGGATCTTGCCGCGCCCGCGCGCCACGACGGCCTCGGCTTCCGCCAGCGTCGGCGCCAGCGGCTTCTGGCAGAGGACATCGATACCGCGCTGCGCCGCCGCATCGATCCAGCCGACATGGGTGTCGCGCGGCGAGGCGATGTCGACGGCGTCGATCGTCTCGCGCTCGAACATCTCGTCGCGATCCCGATAGATCGCGGCGATGCCGAAGTCCTGCTGCCGTCGGCGAGCCTTCTCCACGTCGGGATCGCAGACCGCGACCACTTCCGCCTTGCCCGCGAGCTTGCGCCAGGCCAGGAGGTGATGCCAGCTGATCATGCCGGCACCGGCCAGCGCGACCCTGATCGGAAAATCCCTCGTCCGGCTCATGGGGCGCCTCCGAAGCCGAAGAGGCGGGCCGGATTGCGCCACAGGACGCGGTCGCGGTCGTCCGCGTCGGGCAGCCAGCGGCCGAGCGCGGCGAGCTGGTCGGCATAGGACAGCGTCGCGCTGGTGCCGAGGAAAGGCCAGTCGGATCCCCAGACGCAGCGGTCGGGACCAAAAGCGTCGATGACGGCTTCGGCAAAAGGCGCGAGATCCTCGTAGGTGCCGGGTCGCGCGGAGATGCGGAACGGCGCCGAGAGCTTGATCGAAGACAATCCCTCCCGTCCGAGCGACAGCACGGCCGCGAAGCCCGGCTGCCGCACGCCCGCGCGCACATCACCGACGCCGAAATGATCGATCAGGACCTTGACCTGCGCCGAGCGGAGCAGCGGCGCGGCCCGCACCCATTGCGTGTCGTCGGCGAAGACTTCGGCGAACCAGCCGAACGCCTTGAGCCGCGCCAGGAACGGCCGGATCCCGGGGCGGTCGAGCGCATGGGGATCGTAGGTCCCGAGATTGAAGCGGACGCCCACTACGCCGCGCTGCGACAATGCTTCGAGCGTCGCGTCGCCGGCATCGAGATCGAGCATGGCGAGGCCCTTCAGCGACGCGGGCCGACCGGCTATCGCGTCGAGCATCGCCGCATTGTCGAAGCCGTAGCCGCTCGGCTGCACCAGGACCGCGCCATGCACGCCGTTGCGGCCGAGCACGGCGTCGAAATCCTCGGCGGTGCAGACCTCGTCGGCACGCGGCCTGTAGCCCGGGCCCGCGGCGAACGGGAAGCGGGCGGGGTCGATGATATGCGCATGGCAATCGATGATGCGGACGGGGTTGGACATCGGCGTCCCCTAACGGATCTGCGCGGCAATGCCGCGGATCGCCCTGGTCGACACGGGATCGAACAGATGGGCGGCATGGAGGTCGAGCGCGACCGTCGTCGCCTCGCCGGCCCGCAGTGCGCAGTCGCGACCGAAGCGCGCCGTGATCTCCTGGCCCGAAGGGTCGAGGGCGAGGATCGCCAGCGTTTCCGCGCCCAGTGGCTCGATCGTCACGACACGGACCTGCAGCTGGCGCATATGCGGCTGCGCATGGGGGTCGGTGGCCTCGTAGATGTCCTCCGGCCTTAGCCCCAGCACCGCCTGACCCTGCGTCACGAGGGCGGCCGCCTCCGGCGGAAGCTGTTCCAGCTCAAAGCTCAGCGCGTCGAGGACGATCCTGGCACCCGCGCCCTCGGCCTCGATCCGCGCCGGTAACAGGTTCATCGGCGGGCTGCCGAGGAACTGGGCCACGAACATGTCCGCCGGGTCGCGATAGACGTCCATGGGCCGGCCGACCTGGACCACCACGCCCTTGTTCATGATACAGATGCGATGGCCCATCGTCATCGCCTCGATCTGATCATGGGTGACGTAGATGGTCGTCGTGCCGAGGTCCGCCTGCTGCTTGATGAGCTCGTTGCGCGTCGTCATCCGCAGCGCCGCATCGAGGTTCGACAGGGGCTCGTCGAGCAGCAGCACCTTCGGGTCGCGAACGATGGCGCGCCCGAGCGCGACCCGCTGCCTCTGCCCGCCCGAGAGGGCGTGGGGCTTGCGCTGGAGGAACTCGGAGAGGCCGAGGCGCCGCGCCGCGCCGAGCACGCGGCGCTCGATCTCGGGCTTGTCCAGGCCGCGGCGCCGCAGCCCGAAGGCTAAGTTCTCGTAGACCTTCATATGCGGGTAGAGCGCGTAGGACTGGAACACCATGGCGATGTCGCGGCCTTTCGCCGGAACGTCGTTCATGACCTCGCCGTCGATGCTGATGCGTCCCGAGGTGATGGGTTCGAGGCCGGCGATCATCCGCAGCACGGAGGATTTTCCGCATCCGGACGGCCCCAGGAGCACCATGAACTCGCCGTCCGCGACCGTGAGATCGACATTCTTCACCGCGGGCTCGGTGCCGCCGCCATAGCTCTTGCCGAGGCCCGAAATGGAAACGACTGCCACCTGAATCTTTCCTGATGTTAGCGGACGGCGCCGGCCGTCATGCCTCGGATCATCGTCTCGGACGACAGGGCGTAGATGACGAGCACGGGAAGCATGGCGATCATCAGCCCGGTGGACAGCATCCCAACATCGAGCTGGTGGCCGCCCATGAAGCGCATCAGTCCCAGCGGCAGGGTCCGCTTGCCCTCGTCGGTCAGCAGCACGACCGCGTAGAGGAACTCGTTCCACAGGAGGATGAAGTTCAGCACGACCGAGGTGAAGATCGCCGGCAGGCCGATCGGCAGCGTGATCCGCCAGAAGATCTCGAACTGCGAATAGCCGTCCATCTGCGCCGCATCGAACAGATCCTGCGGGATCTGCGCGAAGAAGCCCTCCAGGATATAGACCGTCATGGCGAGCTGCGTCGCGACATAGACGAGGATCAGACCTACCAGGGAGTTGTAGAGGCCGTAGTCGAGAAGGATCTCGAACAGCGACAGGATCAGCAGCTGCGGCGGGATGATCATCCCGGCGAGGATGCAGAAGCGGACCACGCCGCTGCCGCGGAACTGGAAACGGGCCAGGCAATGCGCCGTCATGGCGCCGATGATCGTCACCAGCACCACGGCCGTCGTGACGACGATGGTGCTGTTCCAGAAATAAGTGCCGTAGTTCGAATTGTTCCAGGCGGTGACGAACTTCTCCCAGTGCCATGTGGTCGGCCAGGCGTAGGGGTCGGCGAGGATCTCCGGCGTGGTGCGTACCGACATGGCTGCGACCCAAAGGAAGGGGCCACCGGAGATGATCGTGTAGAGGATCAGGAAAGCGAGGAGCGGCGTGCGCCGGACATGACGCGCGAAGGCGAGGGCGGAATTCATGCTCAGAACTCGAGCCGCTCGCGCCGCCGC
The DNA here is from genome assembly GCA_965277115.1 of Lichenihabitans sp. GTDB lineage: Bacteria > Pseudomonadota > Alphaproteobacteria > Rhizobiales > Beijerinckiaceae > Lichenihabitans. The sequence goes on from CBDIBY010000012.1 coordinate 537,053, forward strand.
AGCAGCAGGTTCATGGCGACGACGAAGACCAGGATGATGGCGAACCACAGCACCGCGATGGCCGACGGATAGCCGAGATCGAAGGTGTTCCAGTCGAAGGCGCGCTTGTAGACATAGGTCGACACCGTCTCCGTCGACCAGAGCGGCCCGCCGCCGGTCATGATCCACACGAGATCGAAGACCATCATCTTGCCGATCAGCGACAGTATCAGAAGATTGATCAGCGTCGGGCGCAGCATCGGGATGACGATGTAGAAGAGCTTGGCCCACCAGCCGCAATTGTCGAGCTCCGCGGCGCCCAGGACCTCCTTGGGCAGCGCGTGGAGGGCGGCCAGGCAGATGATCATGTTGAAGCCGAGCCACTTCCAGAGATGGGTGACGAGCACGGCCCAGAGCGCCGTCTTCGGGTCGCCGAGCCAGGAATGTTCGAGCGCGCCGAGGCCGATCGCCCGCAGGACCTGGTTCACCAGGCCCCAGTCGTAATCGTAGATCCACACCCAGACGATGCCGACCACGACATAGGACATGAGCACAGGGGCGAACCAGATGATCCGATAGATCCGGGCGAGGGGAACCCCGGAAAACAGGCAGAGCGCGAGGACAAGACCGCCGGCGACATCCGCGAGCGTGCCGACGAGCGAAAACAGCGCCGTGTTCCAGACGGCCTTCCAGAAGGTCCGGTCGCTGGCCAACAGGGTGTGGAAGTTCGCCAAGCCGACATAGGTCGCGCCGTGCGGCGGCGTGATCGTATGCAGGCTGTTGTAGAAGGTCAGCAGGATCGGATGGATGATCAACAGGCCATAGAAGGCGATGCCGGGCAGGAGGAAGACGGCGAGCGTCGGCCACGACGCCTGGCGCGCGGAGGTGAGCCGCCGCTCGCGACGGATCCGAGGCGGGTTCGCCGAGAGGTCAGCCGAACGGGTCACGGGCGGTGCTCTGTGGTTCGGTGAAGCGATCGGCGAGCCGAAGGGTCAGCCCTTGTAGCAGCCCTGATCCATCATGCCGACGGCGTCGTCGACCGACAGCAGGCCGCCCGGAAAGCCGGAATTCATGACCTGGGTGAAGGTGTCGCGGCATTGCCCCTGGAGCAGGTCGACGGGCATCCCGACGAAGTATTTTTGACCCCGCTGGCGCTCCATCAGCTCGGTGAAATAGGGGGCGTGCGGACCGCTGAACGATGTCGCACCGGTCTTGACCGCCGTCTGCAGGAACACCGTCTCGACCCATTGCTTGCCCATCTCGGGCGTCGTCATGGCGTTCAGAAAATCGGCCGCGAGGTCCTTGTGCTTGCTGGCCGCGTTGATGCCGAAGCTGGCCCCGACGGCGAGCGTCTTGCACGTGTTGCAGGCGCCCGCGTCCATGGCGGGAAACTGCATGATGCCGAGCGGAAAGTCCGCCGGCTGGCCGCCTTGGTCCACCGGCACGAAGGCACGCCCCGTGTACCAGCTTCCCATCGGCAAGGTGAGCGCGCCCGGTTTCTGGTAAAAATAGGCGTGCGATTCGCCGAGCTTGAGTGTCATGAAGTTCTTCGGATAGGCACCGGCATCGACGAGTTGCCTGATCCAGGCGAAGACCTCGACGACCCGCGGGTCCTTGTAGGACAGATGGCCGCCCATCAGCTTGCCGAAATCGTCGCTGCCGAGCTTGCGCAGAAGCGACTCGGCCAGCATGTAGGCGCCCGGATAGGGGCGATCGCCGACGCCCTGCGCGATCGGCGTGATGCCCGCCGCCCTCGCCTTCTTGACGATGTCGAGGAACTGCGCTTGGGTGAATTGCGCGTTGGCCGGCAAAGTGAAGCCGAGCTTCTTGAGCAGGTCCTTGTTATAGTATAGTTCGTCGGTATAGGCCTCCTGCGGCACCGCCCAGGTCTTGCCGTCGTGGATCCAGGTCTGTCGCGCCCAGTCGTGAATCCGGCTCCAATCGACCAAGTCGTCGAGCGGAGCCAGGTAGCCGGCCGTGATATACTGCGTCTGGTCGGGCTCCACATAGAAGACGTCGGGTCCTTGGCCGGCCGGCAAGGCCGTCTTCAGCGCCGCGTCGAGGCCGGTCTTCTCGTACCAGGTGATCTTCACGTGAACGCCGGGATGGGCCTTCTCGACATTTCGGGCGGCGCTCTCCCGCAACGCCACCTTGGCAGGCTCGTCGGCTTCATGGCTCCAGACCGAGAGGGTGACGTCCTCCGCCCGAACCCTCGTCGCCAGAGGTCCGATCGCGCCCGCGATCAGCAAAGCCGCCAAGCCGAGGCGCTGTGCCACCGAACCCGTCATAATGATTCCTCTCTCGCTGCCAGGAGCCCTTTCCGGCAAGTTAGCGGTAGCTGTACCATTGAGACAAATGAGATTATCGATCACCCACACATTGGAATTTCAAATGTTATGCGCGCCACGCTGAACCAAATCGAGACGTTCTTCTGGATCGCCCGCCTGCAGAGCTTCCAGGCGGCGGCGGACGAGCTCAACCTCAGTCAGCCGACGATCAGCCTGCGCGTCCGGGATCTCGAACATGCGCTGGGCTGCAAATTGTTCGAACGGGCGGGACGGCGCCTGCGGCTTACGCAAACCGGTGCCGACCTGCTTCCCGAGGCGGAACGGATCGTCAATCTCGCGACTCAGTTCACCCGGCGGAGAACCAGCGGAAATCAGCTGCGCGGCAAGCTGCGGCTCGGCGCCTCGGACAGTTTCGGCATGGTCTGCATGCCGAGCCTGCTGTCCGCCCTGAGCCGGAGCCACCCGGAACTCTCCGTCGCCATGACGATCGACAACAGCCTCGTCCTGCGAGAGCGGCTCAATCGCCGCGAACTCGACGTCGGTTTCCTCGCCGAACCGGAGGTCGAGAACCATGTCCGGATCGAACTGATCGGAGCGATGGCCCATGTCTGGGTGGCGAGCCCGAAGGTGCGCATTCCCGAACGGATCGTGACGCCCGCGGTGCTGGCGCGCCACCACATCGTGACCAACCCCGACGGGTCCATGCTCATGCGGATCGTCAGGTCGTGGTTCGGCACGGCCGGCCTCGAACCGCAAAGGGTGAGCACCTGCAACTCGCTCTCGGTGATCGTCCGCATGGTCGCGGCCGGCGAAACGGTCAGCTTTCTCCCCCTGGCCATCGTGGCCGAGGAGATCGCGTCGAAGCAGGTTCGCGTCCTGAACGCGTCTCCGAAGATTCCGGAACCGAGGTTCTTCGCGGCCTACCAGCGCGACAAGGAGGGCGAGAGCATGCGGTCCGTCATCGACATCGCCAGACGGATCAGCGTGCTGGCCGACGTCCTGAACGACGGCCACCTCGGTCGTCGCGGCGAGGCACGCCGCCAAGGCGCGCCCGCGACCTGATCGGCCTCGCTCGCCGGACGATCTCCGTCAGACGATCTCGAGATAGTCGCGATCGGGCAGCGTCGGGACGTGCGATCGTGAGAAATGCGGGTTAATCCGGCCTCGGCCGTGTTTGTTCACGAAACAGTGCCGTTCATCCGAGGGCGCAGCATGATTTGTCATGCGGCGGGACTCGACAAAGCATCAAATACTCTCGGACCACGCTGAAGATATCGGGCAAAGGGCCGTCCTCACACCACCCCCAACGCCTTCCCGGCATCCGTGAACGCACGAATCGCGAAATCGACGTCCGCCTCGCTCAAGGCCGCCGACATCTGGGTGCGGATGCGGGCCTTGCCCTTGGGCACGACGGGGAAGAAGAAGCCCGCCACATAGACGTCGCGCTCGTCGAGCGCCGCCGCCAGTTCCTGGGCGCGTTTGGCCTCATGCAGCATGACCGGGATGATCGGCGTCTCGCCCGGGATCAGCTCGAAGCCGGCCTCGGCGAGCCCGGCCCGGAAGCGCCGGGTGTGGCTCATCAGGCGCGCGCGGCGGTCGTCGGCGGCGCGGGCGATCTCCAGCGCTTTGAGCGAGCCGGCCGCTACCGCCGGCGCCAGCGAGTTCGAGAACAGATAGGGTCGCGCCCGCTGGCGCAGCAATTCGATGATCGACTGGCTCGCCGCCACGAAGCCGCCCATGGCGCCGCCGAGCGTCTTGCCGAAGGTGCCGGTGACGATGTCGACGCGCTCGTGCACGCCGGTCAGCGCCGGCGTGCCCTTGCCCATCGCCCCGAGATGGCCGGTGGCGTGGCAATCGTCCACCATCACCAGGGCGTCGTGGCGTTCGGCGAGGTCGCAGATGGCAGGCAGGTTGGCCACATGCCCGTCCATGGAGAAGACGCCGTCGGTGGCGATCAACTTGAAGCGGGCGCCGGCCTTGTCAGCCTCGACAAGCTGCCGGTCGAGATCCTCCATGTCACCGTTGGCATAGCGGTAGCGTTTCGCCTTCGACAGCCGCACGCCGTCGATGATCGAAGCATGATTGAGCGCATCCGAGATGATGGCGTCCTCGGCCCCGAGCAGCGGCTCGAACACCCCGCCGTTGGCATCGAAACAGGCGGCGAAGAGGATCGCGTCGTCCTTGCCGAGATGCGCCGCGATGGCGGTCTCGAGATCGCGGTGCAGCGTCTGCGCGCCGCAGATGAAACGCACCGAGGCCATGCCGAAGCCGAACCGGTCGAGCGCCTCCTTGGCGGCGGCGATCACTTGCGGATGGTCGGCGAGGCCGAGGTAATTGTTCGAGCAGAGGTTGACGACGTTGCGCAGGTTGCGCGGCGCCACGACGTCGATGCGGCCACCCTGCGGCCCGGCGATGAGCCGTTCGCGCTTATAGAGCCCGTCGAGGCGGATCTCGTCGAGCACGCGGTCGAGATGGTCGTCGAATGCCGCGGACACCTTGGCTCTCCTCATCGGCGGCGGCCTCTGTCGCCGCCGGGGATCAGCTTGCCCGCCATCGCACCCGCTGCACAGCCCTAAAATTCAGCGGGAGCCACGGAGCGGGTCTTATTGGGGCTCCGGCGAGTTGGAATTGTCGTCCTTGTCCCAGCCATGCGCCTTGATGGCGGCCTGCATCTTGGTCTGCAGTTCGGGCGAGAGCGCACGCAGCCATTGCGTGGTGTTGCTGATCAGGCTCGAGCTCAGCTTCGGCTGCAGCGCGAGAACGTCGCGGCCGGCCGGCGTGTCGTAGAAGGCGTTGAGGCCCTTGAGGTCGTCGACGCTGAACGTCACCGCGTAGGAGCGCGCCTGCAGCGCGAAGAGCTCGTCGATATGGGCGCTCAGCATCGGCATGATGACCTCGTCGACCATGGTCTTCGCCCGGTCCGGCTGATGCACCCCGAACTGCTGCATCATGCCGACCATGGGCGCGCTCATGGCGCGGATCGTCGCCTGGCGATTGGCGCTGGTCTTGGCGATGATCTCGTCGGCGAGGCGGGTCGCCTCGGGGCTTGGTTCGGTGGCTGCTCCCGCAGCCGGGGCGGGCGTCGGGGCCGGCGGTGTGGTCTGGGCACGAGCCGTGCAAAGCGGCGCGGCGATCGCCAGCGCGGCGACAGCCGCCACGCCGGATCGCATGATCGAACAGCGCATGTTCATTGTGTCCCCCTTGATCCCCTATCGGTCGCATCTATGCTGGTTGCGCGAGGCGTCAATCCCGTGACGGCCGTCAATCGTGGCCGACGTGCGCGACGAACCGGCCGGCGCATCGGGACTCCGAAGGCTTGCGCGGCCCAGCGACAGGGCGCATCCTCCGGCCATGGTCCCTCCTTTCGATGCCCGGCAGGATCCCACGTCGCAGGGCGTCCTCGCGACGCTAAACCAACGGTCCCGCGATATTTTCCGGCGCGTCGTCGATTCCTATCTCGCCACCGGCGAGCCCCTGGGTTCGCGCAGCCTGTCGCGCCTCCTGCCGGTGACGCTGTCCCCCGCCTCCGTGCGCAGCGTCATGCAGGATCTCGAGGAGCTCGGCCTGATCTATGCGCCGCATACCAGCGCCGGTCGCCTGCCGACGCAGCTCGGCTTGCGCTTCTTCGTCGACGCGATGCTCGAGATCGGCGACCTGAGCGAAGCGGAACGGCGACGCATCGAGACCGAGGTCAAGGCCGCTTCCCATGCCCGCACGTTCGAAGGCGCGCTGGCCGAGGCGATGAGCCTGCTTTCGGGCCTGACGCGCGGCGCTGGCCTGGTCGTGACCACCAAGGACAATGCGCGCCTGAAGCACATCGAGTTCATCCGGCTCGACCCGGAGCGGGGCTTGGCGATTCTTGTCGCGGAGGACGGTTCGGTCGAGAACCGCGTCGTCCAGACCCCGAGGGGCCTCCCTGCCTCGGCGCTCGTCGAGGCCGCCAACTACCTCAACGCGCGGATCAGGGGCCGCACCCTGACCGAGGCCCGGACCGAGATCGAGACCGAGCGCTGCGCGGCGGAGAGCGAGCTCGATCTCCTGACCGAAAAACTCGTCGACGCGGGCCTCGCCAGCTGGGCGGGCCTGCAGGGCGAGGGGCGGCAGCTCATCGTGCGCGGCCAGGCGAACCTGCTCGAGGACCTGACGGCACTCGACGACCTGGAACGTATCCGGCTGCTCTTCGCCGACCTCGAGACCAAGACGGACGTGATCGAGCTGCTCAACCGGGCGGAGACGGGCGAGGGCGTGCGCATCTTCATCGGCGCCGAGAACAAGCTGTTCTCGCTATCGGGCTCCTCGATGGTCGCGGCACCGTTCCGCGACGGCCAGCAGCGTATCGTCGGCGTGCTCGGCATCATCGGCCCGACGCGGCTCAACTATGCCCGCGTGGTGCCCATGGTGGATTACACGGCCCGCGTCATCTCCCAGGTCGTCGGCGGACTCTGACGGGCCGCCTCGAAACGGGCCAAAGGCCGGACTATCCGGGCGGTGCGCCTCCGCTCGCACGCCAGGAAGATCCCCGATGACCTTGCCGTCCCGCCGCATTCTCCTGCCCATCGCCGGCATCGCCTTCGGCATCCTGCTCCTGGCGGTGGGCTTCGTGTTCCAAAGCGGCGCCGGACCCAATGCCTCCGGCATCGGTGGCCCCTTCACGCTGACCGACCAGAACGGCAAGACGGTAACGGACGCCGATTTTGCCGGTGAGCCGAAGCTCGTCTTCTTCGGCTACACCCATTGCCCCGACGTGTGTCCGACGACGCTCGCCGACATCACGACCATGCTCGGCGCGCTCGGCGCCGACAAGAAGGCGGCCGTGCTGTTCATCACCGTCGACCCGGAGCGTGACACGCCCGCCGTGCTCAAGGATTACCTCACGAGCTTCGATCCGCGCATCACCGGCCTGACGGGCAGCCCCGCGGCCATCGCCAAGGTGCTGCAGGACTACCGGGTCTATGCCAAGAAAGTGCCGACCGACGGCGGCGACTATACGATGGATCATACGGCCCTCGTCTACCTGGTGGACAAGTCCGGCAGCTTCATCCAATCCTTCAATCCGGAGCTCGAAAAACCCAAGCAGGCGGCGGTCGCCTTCAGCAAGTTCCTTTAGGCGGGCGGAGCGCGGAGCGACCCAAGATCATCTGGCGCCGCAACGAGAAGAGGCGCTCAGGCGGGCTAGGGTCTCCGGCGACGGGATGATGTCGTCGACGCGTCCCGCTCCGCACGGTCGATGCGCCGCGCAGGCCCGCATCGAGGCGCGATTTCCATGCCGCGGCAACTGGTCGATCCGTGCGTCACGGAAGGTTCACCGCCGTCGAGCTGTCGCGTCCCAGCGCGCCAATTAGGGTTCCAGCGTCGGCCTCGTCGCGAGTGGCTGGGGCACGCTCGAGGCGGCCTGCGCCGCGACGAGGCTAAACGATCGTGGCCGATCCGCAACGGTTAACGATTTCTGAAATAAAACCCTTCTCTTGTTGCAAATGGACTCGCCTCACTTATTCGTTCTGCTAGCGTTACCGTCGACAACAAGCCTGTCGCGTGAAGGCATAGTGCTGGGCGGAGACGGCGTTGACTTCGGGTGGATGGCTCCCTCGGGCACGGCTGACCAATTCCACTTCATCTCGGGGTCGTCGCGTTCCGGTTAGACTTGCTCGTGGCGCTGCCGCGGCAGAACCCGGCGCTACGCGCGGGCATCGTCGCAAAGCCGCAACTCGAGCCGGTCAGTACGGCCAGGCGAAGCGGTGCAAATCGAACACACAGGGATACAGTGGAGTGTTACCGTAATCCTAATCCAACGAGCGGAGACGAAGATGACCACAGTTAACACAATTACTATCAGTGGTGATGATAGCGCACCTGCAGGCTCATTGTATGTTTATGGATTAAGTAATGGTGGTTTTGGCAGCTTTTCTATTTTCCCTAGCGAGAACAATTCATTGAGTGGCAATCTCGATCTGGTAAGAGATAACGGCGCGACTGTTACATTACTCTCAGAAGTACCTCTATCACCATATAAAGATTCAAGTGGAAACAACTATTCTGCTACGGTCACTACTGAAAAAACTTATGATCAGTATGTAATCGGAGACTCAAGTAGTAATGTCGTTGGCGCATATACACCGAGTGGCGGAGCAGGTAGTACATCGGCCGTAACGGGTGACACGGTCAAAGGGGTTACATTCAGCTATAATTCTGTTGGCCCGACCGGTCCCGCAGGTTCGACCGGCCCCGCAGGCGCGACCGGCCCGGCGGGCGCGACCGGCGCCCAGGGCGCCACAGGCCTCAACGGCGACACGGGCGCGACCGGCGCCACCGGCCTCACTGGGGATACGGGCGACACCGGGTCGACGGGCGCGACGGGAGCTACAGGCCTCACCGGCAATACGGGCGCGACCGGGGCCACAGGCCCGACCGGCCTCACTGGGGATACGGGCGACACCGGGTCGACGGGTGCCACGGGTGCGACGGGTGCCATGGGGGCAACCGGCGCGATGGGTGCCACGGGCGCGACCGGCGCCGCAGGTGCAACGGGCGCCATGGGTGCCACCGGGGCCACCGGGGCGGCCGGGTCGACGATCACGCCGCCGACCAACAACGCCACCTCGCCGCTCGCCGCCTTCGATCCCAGCGTCAGCGTCACGGGGCCGGACAGCGTCACCCTCACCGGCACGGCGTCGGACCCGAGCGGCGTCAAGTCGGTCGAGATCTTCGAGGGCAGCAAGGACCTCGGGGCCGCGACGCTGAACGGCGACGGCACCTGGTCCTTCGCCTTCAACGACGGACCCGGCTTCCACACCGGTCTCAGCGCGCTCGTCACGGGGGCCGAAGGCGCCACCACCTCGGTGCCCAGCAGCTATGATCTGACGACCGGCGTGCGCAGCGCGCCCTACGCCGTCTACCAGGACAGCTACGACCCGACGACCGGCGCCTTCGAAGGCCAGACCTTCTTCAACCGCAACGGCTCGCTCGACATGAAGACGGTCGACACGCCGACCCCCGACGGCGGCTACACCGAATTGTCGAGCGGCGGCACGGCCTTCGCGCATACGCCTTATTTCGCCTTCGTCGACCGCTACGACGCCTCGGGCCAGCCGGTCGAGGAGGACGTCTATTACAAGGACGGGCACCAGACCGTCTCGGGCCTCGCGCCGGGCCAGACCCTTCATTCGATTTCCAACGACACGTTCTACTCGAAAGGCGGCGGCAATACATTCGTGTTCACGCCGGGCTTCGGCCAGGACACGATCACCTCCTTCGTGCTCGGTGGCGCCCACCACGACACCATCGGCCTGCCCGACAGCGACGCGACAAAACTCGGCGCTATCCTGAACCACGCCACCACCGATGCGGCGGGCGACACCACGCTGCACCTCAACGCCCACGACACCATCACCATCGCCGGCGTCACCGCGGCCGAGCTCAAGCAGCACAGAAGCGATTTCACATTCCAGGCCCAGGCGTGAGGCAATAGCGACGGCGGCGCCTCGCCGCCGCCCTAGGGATCGGTTTCGGTAGCCACGGTCCGGACAGCTCGCCCGGACACCGCCATCGCCGGTACCTTCAGTAGACGCCGATCGGGAAATATTTGAGGTAGAGGTCGGCGTAGCGGCCCTTGGCGGCGACGCGGGCCAAGGCATAGTCGAGCGCGGCGCGAAGCGGGCCGTCGCCGTGCCTCACCGCGATCCCGGCTCCGTCGCCGAAGAACCGGCTCTCCGTATAGGGACCGCCCGCAAAGCCGCAGCAGGCGGCCGCGTCGGGTCCGCCGAGCCATTGCGCCAGGGCGATGCCGTCGCCGAAGACGAGATCCACCGTGCCCGCCTTGAGCGCCGCCCTGGCCTCGGCCGCATCGCCGTAGAGACGCAGGTCCGCCTTGGGGAAGAAGGCCTTGAGGAAAGCTTCATGGGCGGTGCCGCGCGCCACGCCGACGCGCTTGCCGGCAAGGGCATCGGGCGTGATGACGCCGGCGCCCGCCTCGGAGCGGGCCGCGAAGCGCGCCGGCGTCCTGTAGTAGGGCGAGGTGAAGTCGACCTGCGTCAGGGCGTCGTCGGTAATCGCCAGCGACGCTATGGCGGCATCGGCCAACCCGGCCTTGAGCGCCGGCACGATCGTGTCGAACGGTCTCACCTGGATCGTGCAGGTCACCTCGAGCTCGGCGCAGAGCGCGCGGGCGAGGTCGACATCGAAGCCCGCGAGCGTGCCGTCGGAGAGCGTGAAGCCGAAGGGCGGATCGTCTCCCTCCGTGATGAAGCGGATGCTTCCGAGCGTGGCGGGATCCGGTTTCTCCGGGGTCACGGCCGGGTCCCAGAAGCTCGGCACGAACACCGCGGGCGGGCCGCCCGATGGCGGCGACGGGGCAGTATCCCCGGCCAGGGCGGCCCCGGGGAGCAGCAGGAACACCAGGCCACCGACCAGCGACCAGCGGAGGGAATCGGCAAATTTACAAATGCAACTATCGATGGTCGCCGCTATCATGGCCTGATCCGATTGACTTCCGGCTTTGAGTTCTATCATGGGGATCGAGGCGCGTCAGTGGACCGGCATGCCCATGGCGCTTGCCGGGGACGCCTCGCGCCTCCCCCGGCAGGGGCCGCGCGGTGCCGAACGATCACCATCCCCGTCCGGCCTGCCGGTCGAGATCGCCTTCCTGGCGGCCCAGGGCGCCGCGCCGGATATCCTCCTGCGGGCCTCGGCCGTCGCCCGGCAGACCGGCGTCAGCGCGGACCGGGCCTTGCTCGGCGAGGGCTTTGCGGCCGACAGGTTCTACGCGCTGCTGGCGCGCCATCTCGGCGTGCCTTTCGTCGACGAACCCATGCGGCTGGCGCTGCCGCCCGGACGGAGCCTCGAAGGCATCGCGGCCGGCATCGTTCCCCTCGCGCCGAACACCCGCCGTCTCGATCTCCTGCTTGCCCCGCAGGGATCGGGCCTTGCGGCTCTCCTGCGCCATGCGCCGCCCGGGCGCGGACAGACGATGCGTTTCGGGATCACCTCCCGGCGCCGGCTCGAAGCCATGGTACGCCGTCGCGACGCTGCGACGGTCGCCGAGGAGGCGAGCCACGGCCTCGGCGGATGGGATGCGACCCTGTCGGCGCAGGCAGGGCTCCGGCCGGGCCAGGGCGTAACGCTGGCCGTGCTCTTCGCTCTCTTCGGCGCGGGCCTGATCTGCTATCCGGCGGCGACCTTCGTGACCGGGATGTTCGCCGTCTCGCTGCTGTTCTTCGCGGCCGTCCTGCTGCGTCTCGTCGCCACCGCCGCCAATGTCGCGCCGACGCCCTGCCACGACCGGCCGCTGCCGGATCATGAGCTGCCGCTCTACACCGTGATCATTCCGCTCTACCGCGAGGCCGCGGTCGTGCCCCAGCTGATCGCGGCCCTGGATCGTCTCGACTATCCGCGGGCGAAGCTCGACATCAAGCTGATGATCGAAGCCGACGACCCCGAGACGCTCGCGGCTCTCGAGGCGCTTCGGCTGCCCGATCACTACGACATCATCGTCGGGCCGCCCGGCTGGCCGCAGACCAAGCCGCGGGCCCTCAATATCGGCCTCCATTACGCGCGCGGCGACCTCATCGTCGTCTACGATGCGGAGGACGTGCCCGATCCAAGCCAGTTGCGCGCCGCGGCGGCACGTTTCCAGGCGCGACCCTCGAGTGTCGCCTGCCTCCAGGCGCGCCTCCTCATCGACCATCTCGAGACGAACTGGCTGAGCCTCGGTATTATGGCGCAAGTGCCACAAGCTTCGACGCGCCTTCGAGGCCGCTTCAAAAAGGTGGTTCGGGGTAAATGCCGTGTTGCGGGTTGCATGGGCAGTGGGGTTAGGTATCGGTCTCACCCCAGCCGTGCCCAGCACCGGGGCCGGTCAGGCTGTCCCTTTCTTTCGCGCGCCGCAGGTCATCGCCCTCAAGCTTTCGACGGAAGTTGTGGGAAATCGAGCCAATGGCGATCCAGTGACCGTATCGCGCGTTTCTGTAAAAACAGAAACCTGTGATGAAGTGATTCCCGAAAACATCTGTATAACGAACGGCACCGACAAGCCATGCGACTCGCTCTTGATCGGCTGGTGTCCAGCCCTCGAACATACCTTGAGTGATGTAAATTTTGTCAGTCAGCCGCCCTTGGGGCAGAATAGAGGTGTGATACAGGTTGGTTTCAAGAAAGGGAAAGTGGACAGGATCAGGCATTCTTCCGGTGGCATATTTCTCAATCCGGCTTTCGAGAATGATAGCTGGAGATCTGCCGCAGTTTTCAAAGCGATAACTGCCCAGGGGAATGACGGATGGGCTGGGAGGCTCAACATCCTTGCCTTTGATGAACCTTGCGACAATCGGGACGAGGTACGGAGTTTCGGCAGCTTCCAAGGCCAGTTGAGTGAGGTCCGCGGATCGTTTGGCAGTGGCGATGGATGCTGCCATATCAATGCCCTGCTGTTTAGCGGCGGCAAAGAGCTTTTCAGTCGATCTCCAGAGAGTGTAGGTAAACAAGGCGACAGCGACGGCAGCGAGAGCATTTATCAGGTCGTGTCGCCTGTCGATGAAATCACTAAGGCTCGCAGCGATACGGCATCCGGTGTTAATCGAAGTCGACCACGGCCGCGAAAGGAAGCCGTCGAAGATGGCTTGATGTTCTTCGCTGGCGTTTTCGGTCTGTTCGTAGCAATTCACCTCGTCAAACGGGGAGTGTTGTAGCGCATACCACTCGATGCCGAACGCAACAGCGAGGAGCGCCAGAACAAGGGCCAAGCCTCTTCCAACCCGTTGGCCTCGCATCCGATCTCCGCCCAACGTGCCCTAGAGGTCCTCTAACCGTATCCCTTCCATCTCCAAGGCCGCAAGACAGGCGAGTAGGAATGTCGCGGCGAAGGTCCCTCGCTTTAGCTTCATCGTAATCGAGGCCTCCGTCTCCGCAAAGCCGTGTGCATCAAGCCGCCTGACCAATTCGGTATAGGTGACGCCAGCCTCCTTCATCTTAGCCTTCAGAAAGGCGCTTGCGCGGGCCTGCCACTCTTCCTCGGTCTTGGCGATTTCCATGGTAGAACCTACCGTTTAAGAAAGCTCCCAAAAACGATAGATTGTCCTTGACTGAGTGTCAAAGCTCCCATATTCGTTAGCTATCGAAAACGATAGGTAGCGGCCGTGGCCCAGCACTTCCTCCTCACCCGTCCTGCTAAGACCCTGAGCCTCGCCCAGGTGTTCCGCATGACGGACCTGGAAGCCGAGACTGCTTTCCGCGCCGTCCGCTGGCCCGCGACGAACGGCGCTCCGGTCTGCCCGAGCTGCGGCGGGTTGAACGCCTATGAGTGTCGCCGGCCGAACGGAGCCCTCCGGTTCCGCTGCAAGGCTTGCCAGAAGGATTTCACGATCACCTCGGGCACCCTGTTCGCTTCGCACAAGCTGCCGCTCCGCTCCTACCTGGCGGCCATCGCCATCTTCTGCAATGAGGTGAAGGGCAAGGCCGCCCTGGCGCTCTCCCGCGACCTTGGCGTGTCCTACAAGGCCGCATTCGTGCTGAGCCACAAGCTGCGCGAGGCCATGGCGGAGGAGATGAAGGGTCGTGTTGTCGGCGGAGAGGGCAAGGTCGCCGAGATCGACGGCGCGTATTTCGGTGGTTACGTGAAGCCGGCCAATCTCAAGGCCGATCGCCTCGACCGTCGCCTCGCCGCGAACCAGAGCGGCAAGCGCAAGTCCGTCATCATCATCCGCGAGCGCAACGGCCATTCCGTTCCGGCCGTGTTCGGTTCTGAGAGCGCGGCGCTCGGCTTCATCAAGGCCCGCATCGCCAAGGGCACGATTGTCAATGCCGACGAAGCGCCGGGCTGGGACGCCCTGCATGCTCAGTTCGAGATGAAGCGGATCGACCATTCGCAGGCGTACAGCTTCGACGGCGCTTGCACGAACATGGCGGAGGAATATTTCAGCCGCCTTCGTCGCGCCGAGGCCGGGCATCATCACCATATCGCGGGCGCCTACCTGCTCCGCTATGCCCAGGAAGCCTCATGGCGGGAGGATAACCGCCGGATCAGCAACGGGGATCAGGTGCGGCGTTTGGCCGGGCTGGCGATGGGCAAGCGGACCAGCCCGGACTTCGTCGGGTACTGGCAGCGGCATATCAATTCCTGAGACAGCCTTCGACGCCTGCCATACAATGTTCATGCCTTGTCCAGGCTGGTGGGCAGGATTTTTCCTTAGACCCTAAGGAAACCCCCAACTACCCCCTTTTGGGCGCCGAGACCCCTTCCCAGGGCCAAGAAACAGCCTTCTGATCAGAGGCTTGACTCTACAGCCGAGTTCTGGGCATATAGTTAACGGCAAAAGGGCCAGAGCCTCACGGCTCCAGCCCTCAAGCCATTCGCAAGAAGCCCTCAGAAAGCCTTGCGAGATGAAGTATTGACACCCGCACGTTAACCGGCGGACTGACTCTTTGTCAACGGCTTTCTGAGGGTTCCATAAGGAACCCTTCATGTCTCACGTTCGAATGCCCTGCCACCGCCTCACATTTGAGGAGGCCGTGGAGGTTCAGATCCGCCTCATGCGAGGCGAAATGTACTCCCGCATCGCCGCCGATTACGACGTCAATCAAGGGCGCATTGCCGACGTCAAATTTGGTCGCTTGCATCCCAAAAGCCTTGACGAAGCGCTTCGACGGCGGTCGGCAGCTTAAGGGAGGCGTCTGTGGCTACCAACACTGGACGCGGCTCTCGCATCGGATCGGTAATGAGCCGATCGCAAGTCAAAACGCCTCTGACAGGCAACTACACCAAGCGGAACGACACTACCGGACGCTTTATCGGCCAGAAGGAGCATGGCTCACCTTACAAGGGCGTCGCCAAACAGCCGGACGGTCGGAAGGGCGAGTAGTCAAAGTTATTGCTCCGCCAGTCTAGCCGGCGGAGCAACCGACAACCCCCACCTCACGCCCTCGCGCTCCCCGTCCTTGACCACGAGGCCGCGCCGCGTCGCGAGATAGAGCAATCCAGCTCGCACCCGGTGCGCCATGCCCTTCCTGGCGTCGTCGCCGAAGCCCGCTGCGGCCGTCACGGCATCGATGACCTCGCCGGTCGTCATCGGCCGTTCAGCGCGGCGTAGCGCGTCCAGGATCATGCGGTTGAGGCCGCCGGCGCCGAACAGCTTCGTTCGCTTGCGCGGCAGCTTGGCGGGTGTGGGTTCCGCGCCGGGATCGAACAGCCGGATCGTGCCATCCAGGTTGACGATCGACTCGCGCAGATAGCGCAGCTTCCGCTCAAGCGTGATGATCTCGCCGGCCATCTCGGCGCGGCGCTCGCGAAGGGCGGCGAGCGCATAGCGGTTGGTGTAATCGGTTGCTTCGGTCATGCCCCGAAGATGGAGCCTGACCGGTTAGGATGCTTGTGGCATCTGCGCCATAATACCGCTGAGCCTGATGTTCGGGCTCGACTACGCCGCCCTGTTCGGGGTGATCAAGCCCGGGCTCGCCGCACTCCGGCTGCCGCTGCCGCTCGGGGGCACGTCCAACCACTTCCGCACCGCCGCCCTGCGCCGCGCCGGAGGCTGGGACGCCTGGAACGTCACCGAGGATATCGATCTCGGCTTCCGGCTGGCGCGGCTCGGCTACCGCATCGAGGCGCTCGACTCGACGACCTACGAGGAGGCGCCGCTGACTCTTGCCCGCTGGCTGCCGCAGCGCAGCCGCTGGCTCAAGGGCTGGATGGTGACGCTGATGGTCCACACCCGGCAGCCGTGTCGACTGTTCCGCGAACTCGGCCTCTTCAGTGGGGCCGCGGTCACCCTCTCGCTGCTCGGCACGATCTCGAGCAGCCTGCTCGGGCCGCTCTTCGGGCCGCTGGCGCTCTACGCCGTCTGGCGCGGCGGCTGGTTCAGCCCGGTCTCCCCGTCGGCCGCACTCGCCGGGTCGGCAAGCCTCTATCTGCTCGTCGTGGGAACGGCCAGCGCGGTCTGGCCGCAACTGATCGTGCTATGGCGGATGCGGCGCCCCGACCTGCTCGTCTGGAGTCTTACCCTGCCCGTCTACCTCCTGCTAGTGAGCATCGCCGCGTGGCGCGCCCTGGCCGAAGTCGTCATGGAGCCGCAGCGCTGGAACAAGACCGAGCATGGTTTCGCCGAACGGCCCAGCCTGGCAGAGGCCGGGATTGCTGTGCCGGTCATGGCCGATCAGGCTGCGATCTTCCAGGCGCCCCGGCCGCTGTCCTTGATGTCGTAGAGGGCCCGGTCGGCGCGAGCCAAAAGTTCGGATAGCGGCACGTCGGGGTCGAAGGTGCAGGCACAACCGACGCTCGCGCCGATCCTGACCGGGCCGGCCGGCGTGTCGATCGAGATTTCCACGGCCCGCACGATCCGTTCCGCGAGCCGGGGGACCGCTCCCTCGGTGACATCCGCCACCAGGATGGCGAATTCGTCGCCGCCCATCCGCGATACGATATCGCTCGCCCGCACCTGCGTGGCGAGCCGCCGGGCGACCTCGCGCAGCACCGCGTCGCCGATCGCATGGCCGTGCCGGTCGTTTACGGGCTTGAAGTAGTCGAGGTCGACGAGAACGACGCCGAAGCCCAGTCCATCCGCTCTGGCCTTGGCCGCATAGAGGGTGGCGCAATCCTCGAAGCCGCGACGGTTGTAGAGCCTGGTGAGGCTGTCGGTCGTGGCCTGACGCTGCAGGATGGCCTGGACGCGCTTCTGCTCGGAGATGTCGACCACGACGCCGATGATACTGTCCGGCCGACCGAATTCGTTGCGCACCAGCCGCCGCTTGCACTGCAGCCATCTGGTCCGGCCCGAGGGCGAGACCACGCGATATTCCGTCAGCATGTCTTCAGCACGGCCCAGCACCAGCGGCGTGACGTCGGTCAGCCCGACGTCGTCGGGATGGACGAAGGCGAGGTAGTCGTCCCAGCTCATGGTGCGACGGTCCTCCTCGGCGAGGATGCGGATCAGCTTCGGCGATGTGTCGAGCACCTGCGTCGCAAGATCGAAGTGCCAGAAGCCGCCCTCGAGCACCTCCATGACCAGCGACAGGCGGGCCGAGGCCTCGCGCTCGGCCTGCTCGGCCAGCTTGCGCGCCGTGATGTTGCTTGCGACGCCGATCAGCGAAACGATCTCGCCATGATCGGCGTCGAAGACCGGGGTCACCGTCGTCTGCCACCACTGCGTGCCGCCCGGCAGGACGTAGACATCCTGGAACTCGATGGCCGCCCGGGTCTCGATGCAGATCCGGTATTGTTTCGAGACGTAGTCGGCGGCCGGGCCCGGCAGGCATTCATGCGGGCTGCTACCGACGAACGCCTCGGGCGTAAGGCCGGTCACGTCGGACAGGCGCCGGTTGATGGCCGCGTAGACGAAGGTCCCGCCGCGGACGGCAACCGCAAAGGCCGGAGCCCCGATTACATCGACGTCGATCATCACGGATCAAGCCGCCATGACATCGACACGGGACCCTCGCGCGCCGGTCGGGACGGCCGGCGTCCCCCGGTCGATGGTCTGTCGCGTGTCGGTCATGGTCAAACCCGGATTGGCATCGAGCCGGCATGGGTGGAATTCACCTCGGCCCCGATCGAAACCTGCGATCGCGCCTCGGATCGATAAGGATCATGGATGATTAATTTTGCGGCCTGACGATCATTGAAATCCTAGTCAGGAGTTCCGTCGGCCGCTCGACTCAGGATCGGCTAACCTCCTGCATAGACGCTATTTTCTCCAACTATCGCGTATAGCGTTCCGTGAATCGCGATCGGGCTTTATCCACTGGCAATCGAGTCTGGATGTCCTCGCAGCCCTCTCGTTTGCATGCGACATTAGAGCACGATCGGTTTAGTTGGATCGCTTCGCGATCCTAAACCGATGAACGTGCTCGCTCTTTTGAAGCTGGAGCAGATCGGCAACAGCCGATCATGCTCTAGAATTCCTCCCAGCCCGCCTCCGCCGCGGCCGGCACCGCCTTCGGTAGCGCGCCGCTGCGCCCGATCTGCTTCATGGCCGGAGCGGATCGCGGAGCCGCGGCGAGCCTCGACATCAGCGAGGATTTGGGCGTCCGGGCAGCGGCCTTCGCGCCGCCGCTCGACAGCGAAGCGGCAGGACGCGTCGCCAGCGCCGAGCCACGGTGGCGCAGCGCCGGCACGCCGGCACGGACGATTTCCGCTTCGCCAAGCCGGAAACGGCTGATCAACTGGTTCAGTTCGTTCGCCTCGCCCGACAGCGCATGGCTCGCGGCAGTCGTCTGCTCCACCATCACGGCGTTCTGCTGGGTCATCTGGTCCATCTGGTTGACGGCCGTATTGACCTGATCGAGGCCGGTCGCCTGCTCCTGGGCCGAATTGGCGATCTCGACGACGATGCCGTTGATCTCCGTCACCTGCGCCACGATACGTTCGAGCGCGACGCCGGTCTGCCCCACGAGTTCGACGCCCTGGTCGACCTGATGGGTCGAGGTGGTGACGAGCGCCTTGATCTCCTTGGCGGCTTCGGCGGAGCGCTGCGCCAGGGCGCGGACTTCGGAGGCCACGACCGCGAAGCCACGGCCCGCGTCACCGGCCCGGGCCGCCTCGACGCCGGCGTTCAAGGCGAGAAGGTTGGTCTGGAAGGCGATCTCGTCGATGACGCCGATGATCTGGCCGATCTGCTGCGAGGACTTCTCGATCCCGCTCATCGCCTCGACCGCCTGCCTGACGACCGAGCCCGACTGTTCGGCATCCTTCTTGGCCGTGCCGACCGCCTGGCGCGCATGGGCGGCCCCGGCCGCGGTCTTGCGTACCGTCGCGGTGATCTCGTCGAGGGCGGCGGCGGTCTCCTCCAGGCTCGCCGCCTGCTGTTCGGTGCGGCGCGACAGGTTGTCGACGGCGGCCGACATCTCGTCCGTACCCGACCGCATGGTCTCCGACGAGAGGCTGACCGACTGCATGACGTCCCGCAACTGCTCGACGGCCTGGTTGAAGGCCCGGCGCAACGTCTCCTGATCTGCGCCGATCTCGTCGCCGATCCGCACGTCGAGATGGCCCTCCGCCAGGCTCTCGCAGCTCTTCGACAGAATCCGGACCACCTCGGCACCGTGGCGGGCGGCCTCGGCCTGTGTGGCTTCGATACTCTTGGCGTCGTGGATGTCGGTCAGCGAGCCACAAGCCCTGATCGTGGTCCCGTCGGCGGAGTGGCGGCAACCGCCGGTCGCACGGAACCAGCGGTAGGAACCGTTCCGCACCTTCAGCCGATAGGTGACATCGTAACGAGCCTTCCCGCTCTTGTCGGTCAGATGGCTACCGAAAGCAGCGAATGTCGCGGCTACATCATCCGGGTACAGCCTGTCCGACCACGACTGGACGACGTTCGGAAACTCGGCATCGCTGGCGTAACCGATCAGGCGTCTGAATTCGGGCGACCATGTCCAAACACTCTTGGGGCTGAGGGCGTCGCCGTTGTGAAGAACCGCCTCCCAGAGACCGATGCCGCACGCGTCATCCAGAAGCTCGGATCGTTCCTTCAGATTGTTATAGGCCGCTTCTCTCTCGGCGTTCAGCTGCCGCTTTTTCGCACCACCGAAGAACATCGCAAAAGCCTTCCACCCACGTCGTCTCGTTCGACGCGGTCGGACGCGCCCGGCCGGACGGCCATGACGCAAGATAGAGTTACTTTCCTAACTCAATGTTTATCGAGGCGACGGCAGGGTGCCGGCTAACCCGCTCCTGCCGAGGGAAAGCGACGGCTGAGAAAGAGCGATCCGGCCAGGCCGAAACGCCACGGCGTCGCCATGCCCTTGCTGATGCCGATGCGCGGACCCGCGTCGATCTCGACCGCGCCGACCCTCGCGTCGAGCTCGAACGGCATCGCGTCGAGCGGCAGGCCGTTATGGGCGAGCGTCACGCCGAGCGCCTGCGTGAGCCTGCCCGGCCCGCTGCAGAGCAACGCCGCCGCCGCGACGCCCCGCCTCGCCCGCATGAGCTCGAGTCTCAGGGCCGGCTCGAGCGCCCGGATCAGCACGGCGCTGCCGGGCAGACAGACCAGGTTGAGGCACCAGTGCATGCCGTAGGAGCGGTACACATAGGCATGGCCCGGTGCGCCGAACATCGGGGCGTTGCGCGGGGTCGGCCCACGGAAGCTGTGCGAGGCGGGATCGTCGCGGTCATAGGCCTCGGTCTCGACCACCCTGCCGCCGACGCCCTCGACGCAGAGCAGCGTGCCGAGGAGATCGCGCGCCACCTCCACGACCGGCCGGGCGAAGAAGTCGCGGTGCAGCATGAGGGTCTATTCGGCCGCGGCCGCCGCCTCCTTGGCGCGGCCGAGCGCCACCGGCGGCACCAGCATGGCGCAGACGAAGGTCAGCACCGACACCACCAGGACCGCCCAGAAGGTGAGGTGGAGCGAGGTCGCCAGCACGCTCCGGATCCCCGCTTCGGCCGCATCGCCTTCGAGGAGGCGGCGAAGGTGGTCGGAGCTGACGGCGCCTCCCGGAGAATGCGTCAGGCCATAGTTCAGCACGGCGCCGAAGACCGTCGCGCCGAGGGTCGAGCCGAGGTTGCGGGCGAAGATGTTCGAGGCCGTGGCGCTGCCGCGCTGCGCCCAGTCGACGATCTCCTGGATCAGCACCAGCGAGGCGGTCGACAGCAGGCCCATGCCGAAGCCCATGACGAAGGAGCCGGCGCCGGCCACGACGGGCGACGACCCGCTGCCGAGCATCACGAAGGCGATCGAGCCGAGCGGGATGAGCAGGCCTCCCGTCATCAGCACCGGCCGCAGGCCGTAGCGGACGAAGGCCCGGGCCGCGAGCGTGGCGCCGATCGGCCAGCCGAACGTCACCATGGTGAGCGCGAAGCCGGCCACCAGCGCCGACTGCCGCAGCACGCCCTGCACATACATCGGCAAGAAGGTGGTCAGCCCGATGACGGCCATGCCGGAGAGGAGCGCCGTGCCGTTGGCGGCGGCGATCGGTCGCCGTCCCCACAGCGCCAGCGCCACCATGGGGTCCGCGGCCCGGCGCTCCTGCCACAGGAACAGCGCCGCGCTGAGAGCGGCAAGCGCCAGAGCGCTCCAGGCCACCGCGCCGTTCGAGGTGCCGAACTCGGTCAGCGCGATCATCAGCGCCGCGACCGCGATGGTGAACAGCACGGCACCGAAAGCGTCGATCGTGCGCTGCCGCGTCGCGACGGTCTCGTGCAGGAACAGCAGGAAGCCCGCGGTTGCCAGGATCGCGATCGGCACGTTGATCCAGAAGATCCACGACCAGGAGAGTTTCTGGATGATGAGGCCGCCCGCCAGCGGGCCGAGCACCGCGGACACGGCCCACACGCTCGCCAGGAACCCCTGGATCTTGCCGCGCTCGTGCGCCGAATAGAGGTCGCCGACGATGGTGACCGCGATCGGCTGGACCGAGCCCGCGCCGATCCCTTGGATCAGGCGGAAGACGATCATCGAGGGCATCGACCAGGCGAAGCCCGCCAGCACCGAGCCGACCAGGAAGACCGCGATGCCGAACAGCATCACCGGCTTGCGGCCGTAGAGATCCGACAGCTTGCCGAAGACGACGGTCGTGGCGGTCTGGGTCAGCAGGAAGGCGGAGAACACCCAGGAATAGAGGTCGAGGCCGCCGAGATCGCCGACGATCTGCGGCATGGCGGTCGCGACGATCGTCGCCTCGATCGCGACCATGAACGTCGCGACGATGACGGACGCCAGCACCAGCGGGCGATTGGTTCGGCGGATTTCGGACATGAGCGCCGTCTTAGATCCTGGAGTCCGGCGCCGCAAGACGAAGCCTCCTCCCCATACCGGCCGATCAGGGCGAAGCCTTCCGTAAAGTTTTGCCCCATCATCCGACGCGCTTCGAGCGCCGCCTTCTCCCATGAGCGGGAGACGGAAAGCCCCTTCGCCCGACGCCGGATCTCGTCGCCGCGGCCCGCCGCCCCTAAGTTAGGGCGTGCTCGATAAAAGCCCGCAAGGCCTTCTCCCGACGCCATTCCTCGCCTGGTTCGCCACGCGCGGCTGGACGCCCCGCGCGCATCAGCTCGACCTCCTGGCCCATGCCGAGGCGGGTCGCAGCACGCTGCTCATCGCGCCGACCGGCGCCGGCAAGACGCTCGCCGGCTTCCTGCCAAGCCTCGTCGAGCTCGCCGTGGCCCCGTCGCGCCGCGCGCGGCTGCACACGCTCTACATCTCGCCGCTGAAAGCCCTGTCGGTCGACGTGGCGCGCAACCTGGAGGTCCCCGTGGCCGAGATGGGCTTGGCCGTCCGCATCGAGACGCGCACCGGCGACACCTCGGCCTCGAAGCGTCAGCGCCAGCGGCGCGAGCCGCCCGATATCCTGCTCACCACCCCGGAGCAGATCGCGCTGCTGCTGGCGAGCCCGGACGCCGCGACGCTGTTCGCCGACCTCAAGCGCATCGTGCTCGACGAACTCCATGCGCTCGTCCTGTCGAAGCGCGGCGACCTCATGGCGCTCGACCTCGCCCGGCTGCGTCGCATCGCGCCTGGCGTCCAGACGGTCGCCCTCTCGGCCACCGTGCGCGAGCCGGACGAGCTTCGCGCCTATCTGACCCGCAGGACGGACCCGCCGGCGGCGCTCGTGGTGGCGCCCGAAGGCGCTGCGGCCCATATCACCATGCTCGACACGCGGGAGCGGCTGCCTTGGGCGGGACACGGCGCCCGCCACGCGATCGGCGAGATCTACGCCGAGATCAAGGCCGCCAACCTGACGCTGCTCTTCGTCAACACGCGCTTCCAGGCCGAGCAATTATTCTGGGACCTGTGGCGCGTCAACGCCGACAATTTGCCGATCGCGCTCCACCACGGCTCGCTCGATGTCGGCCAGCGACGCAAGGTCGAGGCCGCCATGGCCGAGGGGCGTCTCAAGGCCGTGGTGGCGACCGCGACGCTCGACCTCGGCGTCGACTGGGGCGGCGTCGACCTCTGCATCAACGTCGGGGCGCCCAAGGGCGCGAGCCGGCTGATCCAGCGGATCGGGCGCGCCAACCATCGGCTCGACGAGCCGTCGCGTGCCATCCTGGTGCCGGCCAACCGCTTCGAGGTGCTCGAATGTATCGCGGCCATCAGGGCTGCCGAGGAGGGCGCGCAGGATACGCCGGTGCCGCGCCAAGGCGCCCTCGACGTGCTGGCGCAGCACATCCTCGGCATGGCCTGCGCTCGGCCCTTCGCGGCCGACGAACTCTATGACGAAGTGCTCGATGCGCCGCCCTACGCGGATCTCGGCCGGGAAGAGTTCGACACGGCGCTCGATTTCGTCGCGCATGGCGGCTACGCGCTCCGCGCCTACGATCGCTTCGCCAAGATCCGCCAGGGCCAGGACGGGTGCTGGCGTGTCTCGAACGGCCGCGTCGCGCAGCAGTATCGCATGAATGTCGGCACCATCGTCGAGGCCGCCATGCTGAAAGTGCGGCTGGTGCGCGCGCGGGGCGCCGCAAGCGCGTCGCGTTCGCCACCGGTGGGCCGCGGCGGCCGGGTGCTCGGCGAGATCGAGGAGGGTTTTCTCGAAACGCTGCTGCCGGGCGACACCTTCATCTTCGCCGGCGAGGTGCTGTCCCTCGAAGCCATCGTCGACAACGAGGCGTTGTGTAGCCGCTCGGCCAGCGACACGCCCAAGGTCCCGTCCTATGCGGGCGGCAAGTTTCCGCTCTCCACCTATCTGGCCGCCCAGGTGCGCGCCATGGCCGCCGATCCGCAGGGCTGGGCGCTGCCCGAACAGGTCGGCCACTGGCTCGACCTGCAGCGCGAGCGATCGGCGCTGCCGCCCAAGGACGCCATGCTGGTCGAGACCTTTCCACGCGGAGCGCGGCACTACCTCGTCGCCTATGCGTTCGAGGGGCGCCTGGCGCACCAGACGCTCGGCATGCTGCTGACGCGGCGCATGGAACGAGCGCGGCTGCGTCCGCTTGGCTTCGTCGCCAACGATTATGCGCTCGCGGTATGGTCGGTGCACGACGTCTCGGCCCACATCGCGCGCGGCCTCGTGACGCTCGACGACCTGTTCGCGCAGGACATGCTCGGCGACGACCTCGAAGCCTGGCTCGACGAATCCGCGCTGATGAAGCGGACTTTCGGCATCTGCGCGACCATTGCCGGGCTGATCGAGCGCCGCCATCCCGGACAGGAGAAGACCGGCCGCCAGATGACGGTCTCGACCAATCTCGTCTATGACGTGCTGCGCCGCCACGAGCCGGATCACCTGCTGTTGCGTGCCGCCCGCGCCGATGCGGCAACCGGACTCCTCGATCTCAAGCGCCTCGGTGCGCTATTGTCGCGAATCCGGGGCCGAATCACCCACAAGCCCCTGATGCGGATTTCACCGCTCGCCGTGCCGATCATGCTCGAGATCGGTCGCGAGCCCGTCTACGGCGAGGCCGAGGATGCGATCCTGGCCGAAGCCGCAGACGTTCTGGTCGGAGAGGCTTTTGCAGCGGATGGCGTCGGGACGGAGCCGGGGTGAGACTGCGCTGATGCAGACCCATGTGCATGTGGCGGGCGTCGACCTTCCCGTCGATGTGTTCGGCGCGCTGTTCCATGAGGCCGACCGCGTGCTGCTGGTGGCCGATCTCCATCTGGAGAAAGGCTCGTCGCTGGCGCGGCGCGGCATGTTGCTGCCGCCCTACGACACGGCCGCGACATTGGCCAAGCTCACCCTGCTCGTCGCCCGCTACGCGCCCCGGCAGGTCGTCGCGCTCGGCGACAGCTTCCATGATCGCGAAGGCGCCGCGCGGCTCGGCGCCACGGACCGGGACGCACTCTCCCATCTCATGCGCGGTCGCGACTGGATCTGGCTCGCCGGCAACCACGATCCAACACCGCCCGAGGGCCTCGGGGGTGTCACAGCAGCGGAGTGGCGGTTATGCGGGTTGACCCTGCGGCATGAGCCAACGGCGGGCGCGGCGCGGGGCGAGATCGCCGGCCATCTCCATCCGGTGGCCATCGTGGCCGGCAGGGCGGGCGCGGTGCGCCGCAAATGCTTCGTCTCGGACGGGGCGCGCTGCATCATGCCGGCCTTCGGCGCCTATGCGGGCGGCCTCAACTTCCGCCACTCGGCCTTTGCGGGCCTGCTGACCGCCGGGCACCGCGTCGCCCACGCCCTGGGCCGTGACCGGATCTATGCGGTGCCGGAACATCGGTGTCTGGCAGGGGCGTAGATACACAGCATCGGTGGCGACGTAGTATATCGCCTGTGCCCAGGCGACGGCCATATGTCGCAAAAAAATCACACATATCTGAAAAGAAACGCCTGACCAAATGTGAGGCTTGCGGAAATGTGCAACGCACAATAATTTGTTGAGTGTGGCGCTGGTCGCCGCGTGCCCTCATTGGGCGTTTCCTCCCTAGACTTGGGCCGCTTTCGAGCGGCCCTTTTTTGTGAGCTCGCCGCTCCACATTGCGCTCTTTTTTGCACGCCCCGCGCCGGAATGCAAGGCAGCTATGCGGCACGCGCGTGTGGCTGGGCCACATTTTTGCATTGCCCGATTTTTAGCCGGGCGCGGTGCCATGGTCGACCGCGCGAAGGCGGCTCAGTTGAAGGCCGGGCGCAAGCGCGGGCGGTAAAGTCCATGCCATGACCATCCCGCTCATCGTCCGCTGAGGCAGCAATGTCACTTCCCGCCGCGCAGGCCGGGCGTTCCGCCGGCGGCAGCGCATCCGGATCCGGACGAGATCCCGCGCCTCATCGCGGCCGAGTGATCGGTGGTCCCGCCTCCCCGAGACGCCCTGCGACGGCTGAAATCTCCGCCTCGTCGACATTGGCGAAGGCGAATCTCAGGTGATCCTCCTGTCCGGGGCCGAAGAATGACCCCGGAAGGGTGACGATGCCCGAATGACGGGCGAGACGTTCGGCGGCTGCCTCGGCCGATCCGGCGAAGGGGTGCCGCACATAGGCGAAATAGGCGCCGATCGCCGACACCGACCAGCCCGGCGAGGCGGCGATGGCGCCGCCGAACAAGGCCGCGCGCCGGTTGACGGCAGCACGCACCTCGGCCCGCCAGGCCCGCGTCCCCTCGACCGCCCAGGCGACCGGACCTTGCGCGCTCCGCGGCGGGCAGATGGTCATGCAATCGAGGATCTTGGCGATCTCCGCGAGGCGGCGCGCGTCGGCCATCATGGCGCCTAGCCGGTGACCGGGGATCGCGTAGCTTTTCGAGAACGAATAGAGCTGGATCGTCGTGTCGCGCCAGTCGGGGCTCTCGAACAGCGCATGCGGACGGGTCCGGCCCTCCGGCAGGAGGTCGCGATAGGTCTCGTCGAGGACGAGGGCGAGACCCGTCTCCCGCGCGAGGTCCTGGAAGGCCTGCAACACCGCGGCAGGATATGTGGCGCCGGTGGGATTGTTGGGCGAGACGAGGACGATGGCGCGCGTCCTGGGACCGATCAGCGCGCCGGCATCCGCGACGGCAGGCACGAAACCGTCTTCGGCCCGGCAGGGCAGGGGCACCGCCTCGACGCCGAGCAGGTCGAGCGTCATCTTGTGGTTGAAGTACCACGGCGCGGGCAGGATCACGGCGTCGCCGGCCTTGGCCAGGGCCAGCATGGCGACGAAGAAGGCCTGGTTGCAGCCGGCCGTGATGGCGATGTCCTCCGGTCCGACGCCGGCGCCGTAGATGTCGCCGATATCGCGTGCCAGCGCCTCGCGCAGGTCGGTGTCGCCGAGGATTGGACCATAGGCCGCGGTCGCCGGTTCTCGCGCGGCGCCGCCGAGCCGGTCGAGCAGGCCGTCCGGCGGCCGTCCCGGGACCGCCTGGGCGAGATCGATCAGAGGACCGAGCCGACCGTCGTAACCGGCCCGCCATGCGGCCGCGGCGGGAATCGGCGGGCCATCGGTTGCGACCAGCAGCGGATTCAGCGTCACGTGGGTCCTCCCCTGATTGTCCGTCCGCCCGACCGAACAGGGGCGGTCCCAGATATCTCGCTACGTAGGGCGGTTCCCTCGTTACGTCCGCAAGCCCGTGAGGCAGAGCCGTTCGAGCAGCATCCGTTCATCGGCCTGCGCGGTGATCGGAAGACACGGCGGTCCGATCCCGCAACTCCGGTGGACGGCATGACCTCGATCCTGTGCGCCGCGAACGTTTAAGCTATCATCGTGCCGATGAACGCGCCCGTTCCGCTTCCCCGATCCGCGACGCACGGAGATTCGCCGCCTGCGGCCGCCGAGACCGATCCCGGCCGGGCGGGTGGGGCTACAACCCCCATGATGGCGCAATATCTCGGCATCAAGGCGCACCATTCCGATGCCCTGCTGTTCTACCGGATGGGCGACTTCTACGAGCTTTTTCTCGAGGATGCGGTGATCGCCTCGCGCGTGCTCGGCATCGTCCTGACCAAGCGGGGCAAGCACAATGGCGAAGACATCGCCATGTGCGGCGTGCCGGTCGAGCGGTCGGACGACTATCTCCACACGCTGATCGCGGCGGGCCACAAGGTGGCCATCTGCGAGCAAACCGAGGACCCGGCCGAGGCCAGGAGGCGCGGCGGCAAGTCGGTGGTCCGCCGCGAGGTGGTGCGGCTCGTCACCCCCGGCACGATCACCGAGGAGCGGCTGCTCGACCCCGGCCGCTCGAACCTGCTCGTCGCGCTGTCGCGGCTGCGCGCCGACGAGACTTCGTTCGTCTTCGGCGCTGCGGCGCTCGACCTCTCGACCGGGGATTTCACGGTGACCGAGGCGAGCGAGGCCGGCCTGCCGGGATTGCTGGCGCGGCTCGAGCCGCAGGAACTCCTGGTCTCCGACGCCCTTGCGGACGAGCCCGCGGTCAGGGCGCTCCTCGACGATCTCGGCCATGTGCTGACGCGTGTCGGCCGCGACATGGCTGATACGGCAAGCGCCGAGCGGCGCCTCTGCGACTGGTACGGCGTCGAGACGCTCGACGGGTTCGGCAGCTTCAGCCGCGCCGAGCTTGCCGCCGCCGCGATCGCCCTGGGCTACGTGGCCCGCACGCAGATCCGCGCCCGGCCTGCCCTGCGCCCGCCGTCGCGCGCCGATGGCGGCCTCGTCGTCGAGATCGACGCCTCGACCCGCGCCAACCTGGAACTGACCCGCACCCTCGCCGGCGAGCGTACGGGATCGCTCCTGTCGGCGATCGACCTCTCCATCACCCCGGCGGGCCACAGGCTGATGGGCGAACGGCTCGCCGGTCCGCTGACCGACCCCGCGGCGATCGCCGGTCGCCTCGATGGCGTGGAATTCGCGGTTGGTGCGCGCCGGCTTCGGGCCGAGATCCGCGCGGCGCTCAAGCGCACGCCCGATGTCGCGCGCGCGCTGTCGCGGCTCGGGCTCGGACGCGGCGGGCCACGCGACCTCGCGGCGCTCCGGGACGGAGTCGCGGCGGCCTGCGACATCGCCGAGACGCTCCTCGGCGAGCAGGACCTGCCGGCCGAACTCGCGGCCTCGGCCGCAGCCGCGGGCGCGATCGATACGGCGCTCGGCGCCCGCCTTGCCGACGCGCTCGGCCTCGAGCTGCCGCTCATGATGCGCGACGGCGGCTTCATCCGCGAGGGGTTCGACCTCGCCCTCGACGAACTGCGGCTCCTGCGCGACGATACCCGCAAGGTCGTGGCGGGCCTGCAGGCCCGCTACGCCGAGACGGCCGGCACGCGTCAGCTCAAGGTCAAGCACAACAATTTCCTCGGCTTCTTCATCGAGGTGCCGGCGGCGGTCGGCGAGGCCTGGCGCCAGCCGCCGCATAATGCGCTCTTCATCCACCGCCAGACCATGGCGGGCGCCATGCGCTTCTCGACGACGGAACTCGGCGAGCTCGAAAGCCGCATCGCCTCGGCCGCCGACCGGGCGCTCGCCATCGAACGCGACCTGTTCGCGCAACTCTGCGATAAGGCGCTGGCCCAGGCTTCGGCGATCCGGGCGGCGGCCGATGCGCTGGCTTCGATCGACGTGGCCTTTGCGTTGGCCGAACTCGCCGACACGCGCGGCTGGACGCGGCCGAAGGTCGATGCCTCGCTGGCCTTCCGCATCGCGGGCGGGCGGCATCCAGTCGTCGAGGCGGCGCTCAAGCACAAGGGGGCGAGCTTCGTCTCCAACGCCTGCGACCTTTCGGGCGTCGAGGAGGCAGGGCGGGGCCGCAAGGCCGGCGGCGGCCGTATCGCGGTGGTGACCGGCCCGAACATGGCCGGCAAGTCCACCTTCCTGCGCCAGAACGCGCTGATCGCCGTCCTCGCCCAGATGGGCTCCTACGTGCCCGCCACGGAGGCCCATATCGGGGTCGTTGACCGGCTGTTCTCGCGCGTCGGGGCGGCCGACGACTTGGCGCGTGGCCGCTCGACCTTCATGGTCGAGATGGTCGAGACCGCCGCCATCCTGAACCAGGCCGGGCCGAAATCGCTGGTGATCCTCGACGAGATCGGGCGCGGCACCGCGACCTTCGACGGCCTGTCGATCGCCTGGGCGGCGATCGAGCATCTGCATGACGCGAACCGCGCACGCGGGCTCTTCGCCACCCATTTCCACGAATTGACGCAGCTCACCGGCAAGCTGCCGCGGCTGACCAACCTCACCATGCGGGTCACCGACTGGAACGGCGAGGTGGTCTTCCTGCACGAGGTGGTGCCGGGCGCCGCCGACCGCTCTTACGGGATCCAGGTCGCCAAGCTCGCCGGCCTGCCGGCCTCCGCCGTCGCGCGGGCGCGAACTATCCTGGCCGAGCTCGAAGCCGGCGCCCGCGCCTCGCCGGTCGAGCGGCTCCTCGACGAATTGCCGCTCTTCGCCCCGCGCCTGCCCGCGCCGACGCTCGACCTGTCGTCCCCCGCGCCGATCAGCGACCCTTTGCGCGAAAAACTCGACACAATCGACCCCGACGACCTGACCCCCAAAGGCGCGCTCGAGGCGATCTATGCGCTGAAGCGGCTCAGGACCGAGGGCTGATCGCAAGGGGCGGGTGTACGAAGGTCCTTGAGCGGACAGCCGCAATACCGATAGCGAACCCCTCTGCTTGGGAGCGGGTCCATTTGAAATTTCTGCGGCGGCTGACAGATTGCCGCACCCTTTCATGGGCCGTCACGGCCGATTAGTGATCCTTAGAAACGACGTGCAACGAAACTCATGCTTTGGCCGATAGGGATCGAGTATCTTCCGCCGTTCCCCGTCCCACACGACCCAATGCCAATCGTTGTTCTCCCCAGGCTCTTTGATCTCGCCTCTCAGAACAGCGTCGCTCTCAAACGAGAGATAGGCCTCCCTAGCTGACGGTTTCAGGGCTTCTGCTCTGATCCCGAACCGAGCGAGGGCTTCCATAACGTCTTTCGCGGAGGTGCCCTGCGCTTCCCTATCTGGATCTGGCGGGAAGGCAGTTTTAGCTTCGTCGTAGCTGACCCCGGCGAGCATCGCGACGCACGCGATCCCGCATCCATGTCCGCGTTGAGGCACGAACTTGATGCGCTGTGCGGCCATCACACCCTCTCCTGTTCCGCCACCCGTTCCCGGTTCAGGTTCAAGAGCGCCGACAGAGCGTCCTCCGTTGAGATATCTCCGGCCAGCCATACGCGGCAGCAACAGCGGCATCGAGTTCACGGTGAGCATTGTCGAGTCACGAGGCGCGCGCGTTGTAGAAATTCGTGTGTTCGTGTTTTGAGGTCAACGGGGGCAGATTCTAACGGGACCCACTACCATCTGCTTGATTGAATGCACAAGGCGCAGAGCCTATGGTAGGAGTTGTGACGATGGTGCACTCCCGAATGTTTCATGCCGATTGTCAGCTTGAAGGATGCCAAAGCCGGCCTTTCCAGCTTCGTCGACGAAGCGCTGATGGGCGAAGTCGTGACGATCACCCGTCGGGGCAAGCCGGTCGCTGCGCTGGTTTCCGTCGAGGCCGCCGAGATCGCCCGTAAGGCCCTGCAACAGAGACGCTCCGGCCTTGCCGCGTATCTGAGGACGTTCCCCGGCGGCGAGTTCGAGCGTAACCTGTCGCCGTCTCGGAATGTCTCGCTCTGAGCGGATTTCTGCCCGACACCGACGTCATCTCGATGCTCTCGCCGTCCAGGACCGACGCCTCCCGGCGATTCCTGGAATGGCTGGACGGCATGGATGGCGAAGGCAGGATTTTCCTGTCCGTCGTCACGATCCACGAGATCGAGAAGGGCATTGCGCGTCTCGAACACAAGGGCTCGGCGGCGAAGGCAGCCGCCTTACGGATCTGGCTCTCCGGCCTCGTCGCCACCCACGGCGACAAAATTCTCGGCCTCGACGCCGCAGCCGCCGTGCTCTCCGGACAGTTGGAAGCCAAGGCAATCTCCGCGGGGCATGATCCCGGCATGGCGGATGCCATGATCGCCGGTATCGCCAGGGCGCACGATCTCGTGATCGTCACCCGCAACGTGCGGCACTTTCTTGCCTTTGGGGTCGACGTGGCGCTGCCGGACGAGGTTGCCGGGTCTACGTAGACCGACTTCATTTCGACACAGGCCGCCCATGCATCCCGGCGTGGGGCCGTCGATGCACCGCATCGAGACGCATCAGGCGGGACGGGCAGATCCTGGGCGCGGCGCGCCCGAGGCTCCGGCTACCACATCGGCCAGCGGACCACCCGGGTAGAGAATGCCGCGGATGCCGGCACGCCGCGCCGCCTCCATGTCGCCCGGCTTATCGCCGATCATCACGCTGCGGGCGGGGTCGACGGGCCAGCAACGCATGAGATCGAGGATCATGCCCGGCGCGGGCTTGCGGCAGGAGCACGTCTGCCGGTAGGCCTCGACCTCGGCATCGGGCAGGTGCGGGCAATAGCGGATGTCGTCGAGGCGGGCGCCGTGCGCGGCGAGCTCGGCCTGCATCGTCTGGTGCAGCGCTCGCACGGCCGCCTCGTCGTAGAAGCCGCGTGCCACGCCGGACTGGTTGGTGACCACGAAGGCGAGGGCGCCCAAATCGTTGGCGGCCCGGATGCCCGCGATGGCGCCGTCGATCCAACGGAACCGCGCCCGGTCGCCCACATAGCCGAGATCGTGGTTCAGCACGCCGTCGCGGTCGAAGAACACCGCCGGGCGAAGATCGCCGCCGGCCGTCGCCATCAGGCGTTCCGCTGGCCGCCGAAGATCCGCTCCTCGGCGATGGCGCACAGGATATGGCCGACCGTCATATGCACCTGCTGGATCAGCGGCGTCGACGGGCTCGGGACCTCGATGGCGATGTCGCAATGGGCGAGCATCGGCCCTTTCCGGTTGCCGGTGAGCCCGACGGTGGTGATGCCGAGGTGGCGGGCTGTCTCGAGCGCCGCCACGATGTTGGGTGACCCACCCGAGGTCGAAATGCCGAGGAAGACGTCGCCGGCCTGGCCGAGGCCGCGCACCTGCCGCTCGAAGATATGTGCGATGCCGTAATCGTTGGCCACCGCGGTCAGGATCGAGCTGTCGACCGTCAAGGCGAGCGCGGGCAGAGGGGCGCGATCGAACATGAAACGGCCGACGATCTCGCCTGCAATATGCTGCGCGTCGGCGGCGCTGCCGCCGTTGCCGGCCAGCAGGATCTTGCGGCCGCCGGCGAGCGCCCGGGTGACGGCCTCGGCGGCGGCGCGGACCGCGCCCATAAAGGCGGCGTCGGCGAGGCTCGCCGCGATGGCGTCGCACGACTGCTCGAGGTAGGCGCGGATCTCGTCAAGGTGCCGGTCGGCCATGCGCTGCTCGTTCGCGACCACCGCGCATTGCACGAGGATCGTTCGGGAATGGTGCGAATGCGTCGATGCCACCGTGCGCCGACGGGCGCAAGCCCATAGGCGCCGCGCCGGCGTTGAGCATCGCCTCGGAGCCGGCTATCATGGTGCCCGGTCGACGGCCGCGTGGAGATGGCGTGATGATGACGAGGCTGGTTCTGTCGCTCGCAGCTCTTTGCAGCTTGGCCGGCACGGTCATCGCAGCGGACGCGCCGGCGCCCGCGCTGCCGATCCTGGCGCTCGACCCGCCGCCGCCCCCCTCGATCTGGAAGGGCCTCTATGTCGGCAGCGAGATCTTCGCAATCTCCCGCAAAGGCACCAAGGGCGCGTTCGGCGGCGATGCTTTCGCTGGCTATGATCGGGTCTTTCCCAACAATGTGGTTCTCGGCGTGCAGGGCTCGGTGGGCTACGCCCCCAACCTGTACGGTCACAGTTTCGTCCGCGGCTACGACTTCGCCGCGCTCGACGCCAGGGTCGGCTATGCCATGGGCCGCTTGACGCCCTACCTGACCACCGGCCTCATCCTAGCCAAGGCGAACACCGGTCCGGGCCTCGGATTCTCGACGAGTGATTCGGTCAATGCGCTGCTCGGAACGCCGGGTACCCTGGAGGCCGCGCCGCGGGTCGGCGCGGGTGTCGCTTACGCCCTGACCCCGAATCTGAGCTTCGATCTCGGGGTGTCCGTGGGCCGTGGCGCCGCGGCGGCCTTCCCCTGACCATGGGGCTCCGCGTGCCGGCCTCCGCGGCCGGCCTCGTGCAACGGCTGCTCCACCTGGTCGCTCGGTTCACCCGCCCGCTGACGATCGGCGTGCGGGCCGTGGTGCTCGATGACGCCGGCCGCGTGTTCCTGGTCAAACATTCCTACGTGCCGGGCTGGCATTTCCCGGGCGGCGCGGTCGAGGCCGGCGAGACAATGCTCGAGGCCCTGGTGCGCGAGGTCCAGGAGGAATGCAACATCGCGGTCCGCGGCCGGCCCGCGTTGCACGGCATGTTCTTTAATGCCGTTCCGTCGCGGCGCGACCACGTGGCGGTCTATGTGGTCCGCGACTTCGCGCAACTCGGGGCCCGGCCGCCCGATTGGGAGATCGTCGGCACCGGCTTCTTCGCGCTCGGGAACCTGCCGGAAAGCACGACTGCGGCCACGTTGGCGCGCCTGCACGAGATCGAGACCGGCGCCGAGCCTGCGGAGCGTTGGTGATCCTCGCCGTGCATTGACGGACTCGCGCCCCTGCCGCAAGACAGCCGCCATGACCGATCCCGCGCTGAACCTGTCCATCGTCGTGGCCCGCGAGACCCCGGCCGATGTGCCCCCCGTCGAAAAGCTGATCGAGCGGGCTTTTGGGCCGGGGCGCTTCGCCCGCACCGCCTATCGGCTGCGCGAGGCGGCGGCGCCCGATCCGGCGCTATGTTTCGTCGCGCGCGTGTCGACGCTGCTCGTCGGCTCGAACCGGATGACGCCGATCCGGGCCGGCGCCGTGCCGGCCCTGCTGCTCGGGCCGCTCACGGTCGATCCTGCCTTCCAGGACCGCGGCATCGCGGCGGCGCTGGTCAAGGCGACGCTGGACGCCGCGGTTGCCGCCGGCCATGGCCTGGTGATCCTGGTCGGGGACGAGCCCTATTATCGGCGGTTCGACTTCAAGCGCGTGCCGCCCGGCCGCCTCACCATGCCGGGCCCGGTCGACGCAGCGCGGTTGCTCTATCGCGAATTGGCCGCGGGCGCGTTCGATGCGGCCCACGGCCCGATCACCGCGGGAGCATAGGATGTCATGACGAGGCGCCTTAGGGCTCCCACGGAAACAAGTGCTTCGATCCGCAAGGCGATTCCCCTCTGGGAGACCCGGATGATTCGAAGCACTTGTGTCCGTGGGGACCCCTTACGTCTGGGCGAATTCGGCGTCGATCACAAGCTGGATCGGACCGCCGAGCATGGGGGTGATCCCGTAGTCCTGGGGATCGATCTCGGCTTTCGCCTCCATCCCGATGCGCGGGTGGCCCATGAAGCCCT
The DNA here is from genome assembly GCA_965277115.1 of Lichenihabitans sp. Taxonomy (GTDB): domain Bacteria; phylum Pseudomonadota; class Alphaproteobacteria; order Rhizobiales; family Beijerinckiaceae; genus Lichenihabitans. Next base: position 571,914 of record CBDIBY010000012.1, read on the forward strand.
TGCCGGCGCCGACGAGCTCGACATCGAAGGTCAGCGGCCGCGTCTTGCCCAGCAGCGTGAACCGGCCTTCGACCCGGCCGTGGCTGGCGTCGGTCTGATGGAAGGCGGTGGAGACGAAGGACGCTTTTGGGAAGGCGGCGGATTTCAGGAATTCGTCGCCGGACAGCTGGGCCGCGAAGTCGGGAACCGGCGTCGAGATGGACGCGGTTTCGACCGACGCGGTCAGTGACGATTTTGCCGGTTGGTCAGGGTCCCAGGTCAGGGAGCCGTCGACCTTGCCGAAGCGGAACACGCTGAGCGAATAGCCGATGTGGGGCACTTTGGCGATCACGGCCGTATGGGCCGGGTCGATGGCGTAGAGGCCGGCAGGCGCCGATTTGTAGTCATGCTCGCCGGCAAAGATACCGGCAGGCAATTGAGCCAGGGCGGGGGCGCCTTGGGCGAGCGCCAAAGCCGTCGCCGCGGCCACGACAATGAGTTTCGACATTTTTGGACCCTCCTTCGGTACTGAGCCTAGGACGATCCAATCGACCGCGATCCGACAGGCTTGGCGCATTTTTAACGGCTGCGATGACGCCATGCCGACGACCCGTCGCCGGCCCAGCCCGCTCCGTCAAACCGACGGCCGTCGCCGCCCGAAGCCACGGCCCTCGACGACCCAGGCCAGCACCAGCGAGCCGAGCAGTGCCAGCAGGCCGAGCCCGCCGATGGCGAGCGGCAGCACGCCGACGCCGCGCACCACGCTGCTGTCGGTCCGCTTGATGCCGATATAGTCGCTGCCGCCGTAGCTCGGCGCCTCGTGCATGGCGACGAGGCGCGGCATGACGATGTCGGCGCCGGTTCCGGTGCCGATGCGCCGCACCGTGCCGCCGGTCGCTTCCGCGATCGGGCGAAGCTTGTCGGGCGTCGAGACGACGTCCTGGAACTCGCGCGGGTTCTCCGGGCCGACATTGACCAACACCGACAGGGTGCCGTCGCTCAGGCGATAGAGGCCGAGTTCGTCGGCCACGGCGTCGCCGCGCGAGAGGCCGGGCGCGTCGGGCTTGAGCGTCACCACCGCCTGCTTGCCCGAGGGCGCCGTCACCGTGACCGGCGAGGTGTCGCCCTTGACGCTCTGCTTCTCGATGGCGATCTCGCGGCCGCGCACGGTGGCGCGCAGCGCCTCTTCCTCGAGCTCGGGCTCCTTCATCAGCCAGTGGGCGAGGCGCCGCGTCAGGTCGAGATAGGGGCCGCCGTTCTCGTAGCCGCGGGCCCAGAGCCAGATCTGGTCGGACAGCATCAGCGCCACCCGGCCCTTGTCCTCCCGCGACAGCACCAGCAGCGGCCGCTTCTCGGCGCCGCCCATCACCGCGATCCCCTTGACGGGATCGGCGTCGACCTGGCGGAACCACTGGCTCCAGCCCGGCGGCGAAAGGTCGGCGCCCGGCAGGCCGCGCGTCACCGGATGTTTCTGGCCGTCGGCGGTGACGAAGGCGCGGAACGGTTCCTCGAACACCCGGCCGTCGGGGCGCACCGGCGAGAGCGAGCCGAGCGGCGAATAATAGAGTCCGTCGGGACCTGAGAAATCCGGCCCGACCGCCATCAGCAGCGCGCCGCCCTTGCGCACGTAGCGGGCGATATTCTCGAAATAGGCGTAGGGCAGGATCGACTGGTTCGAATAGCGGTCGAAGATGATGAGGTCGAAATCGCCGATCTTCGAGCCGAACAGCTCGCTCGTCGGGAAGGCGATCAGCGCCAGCTCGTTGATCGGCGTGCCGTCCTGCTTCTCGGGCGGCCGCAGGATGGTGAAATGGACGAGGTCGACGTTGGCGTCGGACTTCAGGATGTTGCGCCACATCCGCTCGCCGGCATGCGGCTCGCCCGAGACCAGCAGCACCTTCAGCTTGTCGCGCACCCCGTCGATGGTGACGACCGCCTTGTTGTTGAGGGCCGTCAGCTCGCCCGGGATCGTCGGCACGTCGAGTTCGACGACGTTCGGCCCCGGATGGTCGATCTTGATCGGCACCTCGATGCGCTGGCCGACGGATGCCTGCTGCGACGCCACCTCGACGCCGTCGCGCCTGACCGTGAGCCCGACCGGCTCGCCCTTGTCGCCCGTGTCGAGCACGCGCAGCACAATCGTCTGCGTCTTGCCGACGATGCCGAAGCGCGGCGCCTCGACGAGCTCGATGCGGCGGTCGCGCTCGCCCTCGTGGCCGGTGATCAGCACGTGCAGCGGCGCCTTGAAGCCGAGCTGATCGGCGTTGGCCGGAATATCGTGCACGATCCCGTCCGTCACCATAATTGCGCCGGCGACATGGTCGGGCGGCACGTCGGAGAGACCGTCGGCGAGGGAGGCGAAGAGGCGGGTGCCGTCGTTGGTTCCGTCAGTCCGGCCGCCCTCGATGAAGCGCGGCTCCACATTGCCGAGCGCGGCCAGATCCTTCTCGATGGCGGCTTTGGCGCGCACGGTCTGGGCGGCGCGCTCGCCGATCGTCTGGCTGCCGCTCTCGTCGAGCACCACCGCGACGACGTCCTTGAGGCCCTGGCGGTCCTCGCGCACGAAGGACGGGTCGGCCAGCGCCAGGAGAATCAGCGCCATCGCGGCGAGCCGCAGCGTCGTGCCGCGCCGCCGCGCCCGGTAGCCGAGCACCGCCAGGATCGCCGCCGCCACCGCCAGGCCGATGAGGACCGCGACCGGCAGGAAGGGCGCGAAGGAGAGCGTGAACCGCGTCATGCCGGGAACACCCGTCGGGGCTTGTCCTCACTCGCGAAGCGGGGGAGGGGGACTGCGCGAAGCGCGGTGGAGGGGGCGGCAGCATACGGTCGGAGCGATCGGCGAGCGATGACCGGCCTGAGGACTGAGGACGACCCGTTGACGGAGGCGCCTATGATCTCCCTCCACCATGCTGGCCGAGCCAGCTCGCATGCTAGCCGAGCAAGCTCGGCACCGCATGGCTCCCCTCCCCCGCTTCGCAGGGGAGGAGACGGCTCACACCGATCCGCCGCGGCCATCAATGCGCCAACCGTTCGAGCAGGTCGCGGACGTGAACCTGGTCCGCCTTGTAATTGCCGGTCAGCGTGTACATCACGAGGTTGATGCCGCCGCGGATCGACAATTCGCGCTGCCGGTTGCCGCCGGGCACCAGCGGGTAGAGCGGATCTCCGTCCGGATCGGTCGCCCAGCCGGCCGCGAGGTCGTTCGAGGTGATGACGATCGGCGAGACGCTGTCGCCTGAGCGGGCCGGGCGATTGACCTGTTCGGGTGGCGCCGGCGGCAGGGCCTGGACCCAGGTCTGGCCGCTGGCGTAGCGGCCGACGAAGCCGTCGATGAGGTAGAAGGTCTTGGTAATCACATGGTCGCGCGGCACCGGCTCTAGCTCGGGCACGTCGACACCGGCGAGCAGGGTCTGCAGCCACAGGCCTTCCGCCGTCGGCGGGCCGCCCTGACGGCTGCTCAGGGCGTCGCGCGTGTCGAAGACGATGGTCCCGCCGTTCTTCATGAAGGCCGCGACCTTGGCCACCGCCTCGGTCGAAGGCTGCGGTGCACTGGCGACGACCGGCCAGTAGAGCAGCGGATAGAAGGCCAGTTCGTCGCGGCCGGGATCGACCTCGACGGGGTCGCCGGGATCGAGCGATGTGCGGTTGGCGAGCGCGCGAGACAGCGCCTTGAGGCCGAGCAGGCTCGTCTCGTCGACGCTCGGGTCGCCGCTCCCGACGTAGGCGAGACGGGTGGTGAGCGCCGAGTCCATGTCGTGCTTCGACACCGGCGGGTCGCCCGCGGCCCAGGCTCGATGCGGCGCACCAATCAGCGTCAGCAGGCCGAAGGCCACGAGCGCCGCCGTGACGGCCCGGCGCCCGCGTCCGGCCGCGAGGCCGCCGCCGAGCCAGAGCGTCACCAGGGTGTCGAGCAGGAAACCGGCGAAGGCCAGCACCAGCAGCGCGGCGCGCAGGTCGACGGGCTGTGCTGCCTTCAACATCTGCCGGTCGATCTTGAGACCGGCGAAATCGGCCGGCACGAGCTTGGCGTCGGGCGCCAGCGCATTGACAGCCACGAGGGCGTCGGTCGGTCCGTAGAAGCCGGGCGGGTGGTCGGCCGTGGCGGCGCCCGAGAAGGCGGGAGGGATCGGTTTGGCGGTGACCGGGGGCGGCCCGAGCGTGCCGAAGCCGTCGAGGATGCGGTTCGGCGCCAATGCCGTCGCATCGGCCTCAGCCTTGCCGGCGGCGGTCGGGTTGGTCGCTGCGGTCTCGCCGCCGAGCGCCACGACGCGGCGCAGCATGTCGACGAAGAGGCCCGAGAGCGGCAGGTTCGACCAGGTGGTGTCGGCGGTGACGTGGAACAGCACGATCGTCCCCTTGCCGCGCTTCTCCGCCGTCACCAGGGGCGTGCCGTCGTCGAGCTGCGCCCAGCTATGGCCGGCGAGGCCGGCGTCGGGCTCGGCCAGCACCTGGCGGGTGACGGTCACGTCGGGCGGCACGGTGAGGCCGTAGAAGGGGCTCGTGCGGTCGAAGGGCGCCAGCGGCTTCGGCTTGTCCCAAGAGAGCGCGCCGCCGAAGGTGCGCCCGCCGCGCCGCAGGGTGACCGGCTCGAGGTCGTCGCCCGTGCCGCTCGCCAGCCGCGATCCGGCGAAGCGCAGCAGCACGCCGCCCTCCTCGAGGAACTGGACGAGCCTGTCATGCGCCGGCCCGGTCACCTGGCCGACATCGGCGAGAATCATCACCGAAGGTTTCTCGTCGAGCCCGGCGACAATCGGGTCGGGGGTGCCGGACCTGACCTCGTGGACATCGGCATAGGGCGCCAGCGCCTTCTGCAGGAAAAAGCCGGGGCTCAGCAGCGGCTGCGACACGTCGGCCGTCTCGCCTGACACGATCTCGACGCGGCGTCGCTTCCAGCGGCCGTCGAGCAGCGTCACGGCGCCGGCCGAGGCGTCGCCGTCGACTGCGACGCTGGCGATCGAGTTACGCAGCTCGACCGGCAGGACGAAGCGGGCCTCGGTCACGACGGCCGTGCCGAAATCGAAGGCGGCCGCGCCGATCGGCAGGCCCTTGAGATCATAGGCCTTGAGCGTGCCCTTCGCCGTCGCATGCACATCCGCCCGGATGAGCCGGACCGCCAGGGCATCGGGTTTGTTGTCGGCGCCCGCAAGCGCCACCGGCGTCGTGTCGCCGACGAGCACGACCGGCGCCGTCGCGGTCTTGAGCGCTTCGAGACCTTCCGCAAAGGCACGACCGTGGCCGTTGTCGAGCCCGTCGGCGATCCACACCAGGTCGGCGTTGGGATACGCGGCGACGGCGGCCGCGATGGCGGGCAGCGCCGCCATGCGGTCGGGGAGGTAGGGCATCGGCTGCAAGGAGCGCAGCCGGTCGAGTGCCCGGGCGGCCGTCGTCGGCAGGATCTGCCGGACCCCGTCCGACACCGGCACAACGGCGGCCGTCGTACCCCGGCGACCGGCCTCCGTCAGGCGCTCGGTCGCGGCGGCGATCCGGGTGGTCCAGTCGGGCGCGGCGGCAAACCCGTCGTCTATGACCAGCAGCAGCGGACCCTTGCCGGAGAGCGTCGCGGGTGGTGGATTCCAGATGGGACCCGCCATGGCCAGGATGATCACGGACGCGATGGCGAGCCGCAGCAGCAAAAGCCAGGGCGGCGTACGCGCTGGCTTCTCCTCGCGCGGCGTGAGATCGAGGATCAGCCTGAGCGGTGGGAAGGGGATCTGGCGCGGCCGCGGCGGCGTCACCCTCAGCAGGTAGTAAAGCGCCGGCAGCAGCACCAGCGCACCGAGCACGGCCGGAACGGTGAAAGCTAGGGGCAGGCCCAGCATGATCAGTGCGCCCTCGTGGCGGACGCGCCGCCGGCGTCGGCGACCAGCACCGAGAGGCGCATGACCGCCTCGGTGGCCGGCTTGTCAGTGCGGTGGAGAGTGAAGCTCCAGCCGAGCCGCCGACAGGTGGCGGCGATGGCCTCCCGGTGCGCCGCAAGGCGCTCCAGATAGGCCTCGCGCAGCGCCCGCGCCTTGCCGAGCCTGAGGCGCGCGGTGCTGTCGACATCGGCGAATTCGACATGGCCGGCGAAGGGAAAGCTTTCCTCGATCGGATCGGCGACGGCGACGAGATGGCCGCGGGCGCCTTCGCCCGAGAGCGCCTGGAGGGTCTTGGCGATCTCCGCCGGATCGCTCAGCCAGTCGCCGACGAGGAGGCCGCGCGCCCGGGCCGGCAACGGCACAGGACGCGGCAGTTCGGCCATCTCGGACGGATCGTCGACAAGGGCCTCGGCCAGACGGTCGACCACGGCGCGCGACGCGATCGGGCGCGTGCGCTCGACGAGGCCGACGCGTTCGCCGCCGCGCACCAGGAGGTCCGCCATGGCGAGCCCGACCACGAGACAGCGTTCGAGTTTCGATTGTCGGGCGAGGTTCGAGACGAAGCGCATCGAGGGCGAGCGGTCCATCCACAGCCAGAGCGTCTGCGCCGCCTCCCACTCTCGCTCGCGGATATAGGTGCGGTCGTCGCGCGCCGAGCGGCGCCAGTCGATACGGCTCGTCGATTCCCCTTGCGAGAAGGGCCGGAACTGCCAGAAATTCTCCCCGCTCCCGGCACGCCGCCGGCCATGCACGCCATGCATCACGCTCGAGGCGACTTCGCGCGCCGAGACGCAGACGGCGGGCAGCAGCCGCGCCAGGGCCAGCGCCTGGCGCCCCTGGGCGGCGCCGATCTCGGGATCCGACGGTCCAAGAAGCCGGGCCTCGCTCATGAAAGACCCTTCGGCATCATCCGATCTTGTCCAGCAGGCGCTTGACGAGACCGGGCACCGTCTCGCCCTCCGCCCGGGCCGAGAAGGTCAACGCCATGCGGTGCTTCAAGACGGGCAGAGCCAGCGCCGCGACATCGTCCTTCGACGGCGACAGCCGCCCGTCGACCAAGGCCCGGGCGCGGGAGGCGAGCATCAGCGACTGGGCGGCGCGCGGGCCGGGACCCCAGGAGAGGTGCTTGGTGATGGCGGCGTCGCCCTCGCCCGGCCGGGCCGCGCGGACGAGATCGAGGATCGCCTCGACCACGCTGTCGCCGACCGGCAGGCGACGGACGAGACGCTGGATCATGCCGAGGTCTTCCGCCGTCATGGCCGGCCGGGGGACGGCCTCGTGGTCGCTCGTCGTGTCGATCAGCACGCGCTTCTCTGCCGCGCGGTCCGGATAGTTGACGTCGACCTGCATCAGGAAACGGTCGAGCTGTGCCTCGGGCAGCGGATAGGTCCCCTCCTGCTCGATGGGGTTTTGGGTCGCCAGCACGTGGAACGGCCGCGGCAGATCGAAGCGCTCGCCGGCGACCGTCACGTGCTGTTCCTGCATCGCCTGGAGCAGGGCCGATTGCGTGCGCGGACTGGCGCGGTTGACCTCGTCGGCCATCAGGAGCTGGGCGAAGATCGGCCCCTTGACGAAGCGGAAGCTGCGGCGGTGGTCGGCGCTCTCTTCGAGCACCTCCGATCCGAGGATGTCGGCCGGCATCAGGTCGGGCGTGAACTGCACCCGCCGCGCATCGAGGCCGAGGACGGTGCCAAGCGTGTCGACGAGCTTCGTCTTGGCGAGACCCGGCACGCCGACGAGCAGCACATGGCCGCCCGACAGGATCGACACCAGCACGTCTTCGACGACCTTTTCCTGGCCGAAGATCACCGCGCCCACGGCGTCCCGCGCCGCGGCGATCCGCTCGAGTGCCTGGTCGGCGGCCCGCGACGCCTCCAGGTCGAGGGAGAGCACGTTGGTATCCTGGTTACTCATGCGGACATCCTTCGCGAAGGGCGGAGCGGATCGGCAAGGCCGGCTGCGGTCGGCGCCTCGGACCCACTCCAACGCCAGCCGGGCGGCCGATGCAAGGACCAGGCCCGGACTCCGCCGAGATTACGACGTCGCGGCCTCTTGTCGATGCGCGCCCGCGTCGCATAGTTCAGGGTCATGTGGACAAGCTGATGGTGGGCGATGATGGCGAAAGAAAGTAGGCTCACGGGCCAGGCCGGCGCCACGCTCGACACGCTCGTCGCCGGCGCAACCCGCGCCGGGGGTGCAGAGACTCGCGGCCTGCCGCCCGTCCACCTGTGGAACCCGCCGTTCTGCGGCGATATCGACATGCGCATCGCGCGCGACGGCACCTGGTTCTATGGCGGCACGCCGATCGGCCGGCCGGCCTTGGTGCGGCTCTTCTCGACCATCCTGCGGCGCGACGCCGACCGCTACGTCCTGGTGACGCCGGTCGAGAAGGTCGGCATTCGGGTCGAGGACGCGCCGTTCCTTGCCGTCGAAATGAACCGCGAGGGGGAGGCGCTGAGGCTGCGCACCAACGTCGGCGACTGGGTCGAGGCCGGCCCCGACCATCCGCTGCGTTTCGAGCCCGGCCCGTCAGGCGGCCTCAAGCCCTATGTGAAGGTGCGCGGCGATCTCTGGGCGCTGGTGTCGCGGCCGGTCTTCTACGACCTCGTCGCCGGCAGCGAGACGCGCGAGGTCGACGGCGTGCCGACCTGCGGGATCGCGTCGGGCGCGAGCTTCTTCCCGATGATGGCAGCGGCCGAACTCGATCGGCTTGCGGCGGCGGACGAAAGCTGAGGGTCCGGCTCCGTCGGCGGGCAATCGATCAGCGTCGGCTGCTGCCGGCCGGGTCGCGACCGGCGAAGTCGCTCGGATACTGGCTGGCCGGGAAGAAACTCTGCGACGGCTGGCGGTTGGAGGCCTCCGGAGCAGCCTGCGCCGGAGCCGGCGCCCGCCGCACGACACGCTTGGGCTTGGGGGCCGGTGCTACCACGGGCTTCGTCGGCGTCTCGGACGGGCGCGGCGCAGCACCTGGCGTGGCGCTCGCCGGCGGCAAGGCGTTCGGGTCGTCGACATCGGCCGTCTGCGGCGCGTCCACGATGGTCTCGCCGGGCTCCTTGCAGTTGGTCAGCCAGATATCGTAGATCGGGTGTTCTATGCCGTGCAGGCCAGGGCTCGCGGCGAACATCCAACCCGAGAAGATCCGCTTGTCCGGCTTGCCGGCGGAGACTTCGTCCACCTCGACGAACGTGTCGGTCTGCGGCGCCTCGGTCGGTGGCCGGGTGTAGCAGGCGCGCGAGGTCACCTTCAGCGTGCCGAACTGCACCGTTTCACCCATCGCGGCCTGGAACGAGATGATGCGGCCGGTGATCTTGTCGAGGCCGGAAAAGACCGCCGTCCCGTTCTTGATCTTGTCGGCCCGGGCCAGGCCGGCGCCGCACATCAGCACGGCCAGCGCCAGACCACCATGGCGCCCCACCTGCAGTAAGGCGCGAAATACCTGCGTCATGTACCGACCATAGCGATGCGCGTCCGAGGGCGAAGCGCGACGCCGGCCGCTTTGGCCGGCCGTTGTGGCGAATCGAGGGCCTAATTCGGGGTCCAGGGGTCGTAATCGCCACCGGTCGTCGGACGGTTGCCGGAGCGCAACACCGACCCCGGCGGCCGGTAGGCCGCGGCCGTGCCGGTCATGTTCGGCTCGTAGGGCAGTTCCCAGGAGCGTGGCTTGTAGTTTGCCTCGGTCGGCAGCTCGTCGGTGAGCTGGCGCAGCCAGCCGTACCAGCCCGGCGGCGACGCCGAGGCCTCGCTCTCGCCCGCATAGATCACCCATCGGCGTTGGAAGCCGAGTACCGGATCGATGCCGCCACCGCGCGTGCGGTAGTAGGTGTTGCCGAATTCGTCCGTGCCGACCGCTTCGCCGTGCCGCCAGGTGTAGAAGCGCGTGTTGATCGTGGCGCCGTTCCACCAGGTGAGGACGCGAAGCAGATGGGTCATGAAGGTCGGCCGGGACGGCCGCGATTCGGTAGCGCTCAAAGCCTTGACTTCCATGCTTTCGGCGATGCGCTCTGGCATAGGGCGCTGTCGTCCCCGAGTAAAGGCTGGCCATCGCGAGGCGACCATGCGGACCGGCGGGCAGGCTCCGAAGCCAAGCTTTCGTTAACCTCGGTCTCGAGCATTTCGCGGTTGATAAGTTTCGAGCCGGGCTGCCTGTGTGCGGCGCGCCACGGCCCATCAGCGAGCGCGAAATGAGCCAGCGGATCCGAAGGTTAGGCGGGGCCGGAGGAGCCCGGTCCGGTGATGGCCCGGGTTCCGCCGGAGTCGACATTGGAGGGTCGGATCGCCATATTTAGCGTAATGTGACCGGTCGCGCGATGCCGAAAAATGCGGCGTCCGTGGGGCTTCCGCTCTCTCGGCGGGTCGGGTCGCGGCTAATGCCGCGGACAATCAGGATCGAAGATAATGCGGATCGAGCGTCGCTACACCAAAGCCGTCGGCCTCCCCTATGCGGAGATCGAATTCCGCAACGCGAAAAGCGAGATCCGCAACCCGGACGGCTCGGTGGTGTTTTCGCTCCAGGATTTCGAAGTCCCGGCGGCCTGGAGCCAGGTCGCGGCCGACGTGCTGGCGCAGAAATATTTCCGCAAGGCGGGCGTGCCGGCGCGGCTGAAGCGCGTCGAGGAAAATACCGTGCCGTCCTTCCTATGGCGCTCCGTCGCCGACGCGGCGGCGCTCGAAGCCCTCCCCGAGGCCGAGCGTTACGGCTCGGAGACCTCGGCCCGCCAGGTCTTCGACCGCATGGCCGGCACGTGGACCTACTGGGCCTGGAAGGGCAAGGTCTTCGACAGCGAGGCCGATGCCCAGGCCTTCCACGATGAGCTGCGCTTCATGCTGGCCCGCCAGATGGCAGCGCCGAATTCGCCGCAATGGTTCAACACGGGCCTTCATTGGGCCTACGGGATCGACGGCCCCGGCCAGGGCCATTTCTACGTCGACCACGAGACGGGGGTCTTGACGCGCTCGACCTCGTCCTACGAACATCCCCAGCCGCACGCCTGCTTCATCCAGTCGGTCAAGGACGACCTCGTCAACGAGGGCGGCATCATGGACCTCTGGGTGCGCGAGGCGCGCCTGTTCAAATACGGCTCGGGCACGGGCACCAATTTCTCGGCGCTGCGCGGCGAGAACGAGAAGCTCAGCGGGGGCGGCAAGTCCTCGGGGCTGATGAGCTTCCTCAAGATCGGCGACCGGGCGGCGGGTGCCATCAAATCGGGTGGCACGACGCGACGCGCCGCCAAGATGGTAGTGGTCGACGCCGACCATCCGGATATCGAAGCCTATATCGACTGGAAGGTGAAGGAAGAGCAGAAGGTCGCGGCCCTCGTCACCGGCTCCAAGGTCGTGCGTCGACACCTCAAGGCGATCCTGCGCGCTTGCGTCAACTGTGAAGGCCCGGGCGACGATTGCTTCGATCCCGAGAAGAACCCGGCGCTGAAGCGCGAGATCAGGCTGGCGCGCCGCGCCGCCGTTTCGGACAATATGATCAAGCGGGTGATCCAGCTCGCCCAGCAGGGTCATACGGGGCTCGATTTCGACGAGTTTACGACGGATTGGGATTCGGAGGCCTATGTCACCGTCGCCGGGCAGAACTCCAACAATTCGGTGCGCGTCACCGACGCCTTCCTGCAGGCGGTCGAGCAGGACAAGCCGTGGGAGTTGACCCGGCGCCTCGACGGCCGGGTGGCGAAGACGCTTCCTGCCCGGGCGCTGTGGGACAAGATCGGCTATGCGGCCTGGGCCTCGGCCGACCCGGGCCTGCAGTTCCACACGACGATCAACGACTGGCACACCTGCCCGGCCGGTGGCGAGATCCGGGCGTCGAACCCGTGCTCCGAATACATGTTCCTCGACGACACGGCCTGCAATCTGGCGTCGCTGAACCTCATGCAGTTTCGCGACGGCTCGGGCAAGATCGACGTCGCCTCCTATGAGCATGCGGTGCGGCTGTGGACCATCGTGCTCGAAGCCTCCGTCCTGATGGCGCAGTTCCCCTCGGCCGAGATCGCCACGCTGTCCTACAAGTACCGCACGCTGGGGCTCGGCTTCGCCAATCTCGGCGGCCTGTTGATGGCGTCCGGCATCGGCTATGATTCGGACGAGGGTCGGGCGATCGGCGGCGCACTCTCCGCGCTGATGACCGGCATCGCCTATGCCACGTCCGCCGAAATGGCGCGCGAGCTCGGCGCCTTCCCGGGCCATGCGCCGAACGCGCAATCCATGCTGCGGGTGATCCGCAACCATCGCCGCGCCGCGCATGGCGAGGCTGCGGGCTACGAGGGCCTGTCGGTCGCGCCCGTGCCGCTCGACCGCGGCGCCTGCCGCGAACCTGCCTTGGTCGATGCTGCCGGCGCCGCCTGGGACCTCGCGCTGCAGCTCGGCGAACAGCATGGCTACCGCAATGCCCAGGTCTCGGTGGTGGCGCCGACCGGCACCATCGGCCTCGTGATGGATTGCGACACGACCGGCATCGAGCCCGATTTCGCGCTGGTGAAGTTCAAGAAGCTCGCCGGCGGCGGCTATTTCAAGATGGTCAACCGCGCCGTGCCGGAGGCGCTGAGAGCGCTCGGCTACCGACCGTCCGAGATCGCCGAGATGGAGGTTTATGCGGTCGGCCACGGCAACCTGCGCCAGGCGCCCGGCGTCAATACGGCGACGCTGACCGCGCGCGGCTTCACCCCGGACAAGCTCGAGGTGCTGGAGGCGGCGCTGGGTAGCGCCTTCGACATCAAGTTCGCCTTCAACAAATGGTCGCTCGGCGCCGACTTTTTGGTGCGCGACCTCAAGGTGCCGGCCGAGAGGCTGGACGATCCGGGCTTCGAGCTCCTGCCTTTCCTCGGCTTCAGCAAGGCCGAGATCGAGGCCGCCAACATCTTTTGCTGCGGCGCCATGACGCTCGAAGGCGCGCCGTACCTCCGTCCCGAGCATTACCGGGTGTTCGACTGCGCCAATCCCTGCGGGCGCACCGGCAAGCGCTATCTCTCGGTCGAGAGCCATATCCGCATGATGGCGGCCTCGCAGCCGTTCATCTCGGGCGCCATCTCGAAGACCATCAACATGCCGAACGAGGCCACCGTCGAGGCCTGCAAGGAGGCTTATCTGCTGTCCTGGCGGCTCGGCCTCAAGGCCAATGCGCTCTACCGCGACGGCTCGAAACTGTCGCAGCCGCTGAACTCCCAGCTTATCGCCGACGAGGACGAGGACGAGGCCATTGAGGAGCTACTCACGGCCTCGGTGCCGGCGCGCGCGGCGGAAGTCGCCGAGCGAATCGTCGAACGCGTGGTCGAGCGGGTCGAGCGCCGGCGCGAGCGCGAAAAGCTGCCGAACCGCCGCAAGGGCTATACCCAGAAGGCGACCGTCGGCGGCCACAAGGTCTATCTGCGCACCGGCGAATATGTGGACGGGCGCATCGGCGAGATCTTCATCGACATGCACAAGGAGGGCGCCGCCTTCCGCTCGCTGATGAACTCCTTCGCCATCGCGATCTCGATCGGCCTGCAATATGGCGTGCCGCTCGACGAATATGTGGAGGCCTTCACCTTCACGCGCTTCGAGCCGGCGGGCCCTGTGCAGGGCAACGACGCGATAAAGAATGCCACCTCGATCCTCGATTACGTGTTCCGAGAACTCGCCGTCTCCTATCTCGACCGCAGCGATCTCGCCCATGTGCAACCGGCCGACATCGGCTTCGACGTGCTCGGCACGGGCGAATCGGAAGGGCGTGCGGGCGGTGGCGAACCGCGGGGCGCGCCGGCGAGCGTCGTCTCCAAGGGTCTCGTGCGCTCGAAGACAGACCGGCTGATGCTGGTGCGCGGCAATCCCTCGGCGCCGCTGGCGACACCCGAGGCGCGACCCGCCACGATGGCCAAAGGTCTGGCGCTTGCCGGTGCCACGGCCCTGAAGCAGGACCTCGTGGAGCAGGCGGAAGCCGAACTTTCGGCGCTGGCCTGGAGCGAGCCCGACTATTCGGCCAAGGGCGCGGCAGCCGAGAAACGGGCGGAGGCGCGGATGAAGGGCTATGTGGGCGAAGCCTGCCCGGAATGCGCCAATTTTACCCTGGTGCGCAACGGCACCTGCCTGAAGTGTGAAACCTGCGGCGCGACCACCGGGTGCTCGTGAGCAAGGAAATAGTTGATGTGTGTGAAGGCAACCATAGTTTGTCCGCAGTGTCCGCAAATGACCCCATAGTTTGTCCTTTTATGAAAGGACGCAAAAAACTTCCTCGAATACCCATAATTCTTCCGCGATCGGAACCATAGTCGACGAAAAAATCGATTTTTGTCCTCAGCGGCCGCGAAGAGCCCGTAAGTCTGTCCGTTGCCGGCCTCGCTGATCCACATCCTTTCCATGCCAGCTGATCGGCCCCGGCGCTAACGGAGGCCCGTGAGACGCATAATCCATCGGGCAGGATGCCCGATCAGACAAACCAAATCCGCGTTGCGAAAAGCTCGACGTCACACTCCAGGCAGGCCGTCGAGGCGAAGCATTCGTCTCCAGCGCCGAACCCGCGCAGGCCGACGCCTCGACGGCTGCCTTGCATCTCCCGCTTCTGGGACGCCTCGGCCATCAGATTCCGAAGCCCATAGACGCCGCCGCATTTGAGCGAAACTGCGTGCCGCTGTTTCAGGACGAGCTGAAAGATCCGACCGCGCAGCTTTACGGCCGCAACGGACAGGACCAACGCGGCCTCGACCTCCTCCGTCGTCGCATGGTCCTCGCCGCTTAATCCACGCAAAGTGAGCAAGAGCCACCAAACCGGTAGACGGTTTTGCGGCTTGGCGCCTGGTGCGCCAGGCGATCGTAGAGTCCGCGTTGCGCGATCCAGCGTCGCATGGGTGCCTTCCTCGGCGGCCCTTGTCCATAACGAGGGATGCGATCGGCGACAGCATGGTTGCCAGCCGGTGCGCTATGACGATCTTGGTGCGCCAGCCCGTCAAATCCAGCAGTGCCGCTTGAACTGCAGTTTCATTTTCCGGGCCGACGTCGCCTCGTCGAGCAGCAGCCGTTCGGTTCCCTTCGGCACCGTGGGATAATTGATCGGTTGGATGTAGATGCTATGCTCGGCAAGCAACAGATCGCTGGCATCCTTGCACTTTTCCGGATCGCCCACCGCCACCGGTATGATGTGGCTGTTGCTCGCCATGATCGGCAGCGCCGCCGCGCTCAGTGCGCGCTGAACCCGGGCGGCGCGTCCCTGATGCCGGTCGCGTTCCCATTGCGACGCCTTGAGAAGGCGAATCGCGGCGCAAATCGCTGGCGGCAGCGCGGTGGGGAAGATGAAGCCAGGGGCGTGCGAGGGCACCGCGTCGATGACGAGGCCGTCCCGGCGATATAGCTCCCGAGGCAGCCGAACGCTTTGGCGAGAGTGCCCTCGATCACGTCGATTCGGTGCATGATGCGCGCGCGGGCGGATGCCCGGATGTCGGAGCGCACGCGGTTGGCCAATGACGGGTTGCGCTCGCGGATGTACCGCCCAATCGCCGCGATGTTGGCGGCAGCCTCGGGCGTGAACCTGACCTTCACCGATCGAAATGATCGAATGCCGCGTCGATTTCAGCCTCCGTCGCATAGTCTCGCCGCCGCGATTGCTCGAGGCCGCTCCGGACCGAGCCGCTGTAGCCCGGATCGATCGGCTCCGGCGCGCGGGTGTCCTCGGCCGGCAAAGAGGATCGCCGAGCCGACCTGCGCCCGGCTCCGGACAGGCCAGGCTAATAGTCCATGGAAAGATTGCGATGCTTCGCCATGCGCTCAAGATAAGGCAAAGCGCCTCGGCGAAAGCTCTGTGTCCAGGCATGTTATCGCACGTCCGCTCCCTACAACACCTCCGTCCTGATGCACGCGCTCCGGTGCCCCGGCCCGATGTCGCGGAAGGGCGGGATAGCGTCGGCGCAGGCTCCGATCGCATAGGGGCAGCGGGTGCGGAACACGCAGCCTGAGGGCGGCGCGGTTGGGCTCGGCAGGTCGCCTTCGAGGATGATGCGCTTTTGCACCCGGCCGGGCACGGGCTCGGGCACCGCCGAGAGCAGGGCCTCGGTATAGGGGTGCTTGGGTCGGCTCACCAGCTCCCGCGCGGGGCCGATCTCCATGATGTGGCCGAGGTAGAGCACGGCGACGCGGTCCGAAATATAGTCGACGACGGCGAGGTCGTGCGAGATGAAGATCATCGCGAGGCCGAGGCGGCGCTGCAGGTCGCGCAACAGGTTGACGATCTGTGCCTGGATCGAGACGTCGAGCGCCGAGACGGCCTCGTCGGCGACGATGAGGTCGGGCTTGACCGCCATGGCCCGCGCGATGCCGATGCGCTGGCGCTGGCCGCCCGAAAATTGGTGCGGAAAGCGGCCGAGGTGATCGCCATCCAACCCGACCAGTTCCAGCAACTCGACCACCCTTTCGTGCAAGGCGCGCTGGCCGCGCGCCAGCCGATGGATGACCAGCGCCTCGCCGATGATCTGCTCGACCGTCATGCGCGGGTCGAGCGAACCGTAGGGGTCCTGGAAGATCGGTTGCGCCCGGCGGCGGAAGCCGTGCAGCGCGGCGTCCCGCATATGCGTGATATCTTGGCCATCGAAGGTGACGCGGCCGGCCGTCGGCTGGTCGAGCCGCAAAGCGAGGTTGCCGATCGTGCTCTTGCCCGAGCCGGATTCGCCGACGAGGCCCAAAACCTCGCCGGGCGCCACCGAGAACGAGACGCCGTCGACGGCCTTGAGCACCGGCCCGGCGCGCAGCAGGCGGCCGGGCATCGGGAAATGTCGCTTGAGGTCGGTGACCTCCAGGAGCGCGCTCACGCTAGCGTCAGCTCGCGCCAGCGGGCGCAGCGCACCACATGGTCGGCCTCGACGCGTTCGAGATCGGGGCGGCGCGCGACGCAGATCTCCGGCCGCATATGGGCGCAGCGCGGGTGGAAGGCGCAGCCCCGCGGCAGGTTGCCGAGGCGCGGCACGCTGCCCGGAATCGTGGGCAGCGGGCCGGCGTCGCGGTCCATGCCGAGACGCGGGATCGAGCCCAGCAACCCTTGCGTATAGGGCATACGCGTATGGTCGAAGATGGCGCGCGTCGGCGCCGCCTCGACCGTCTGCCCCGCATACATGACGAGGATCCGGTCGGCGATCTCGGCCGCCACGCCGAGATTGTGGGTGATGAAGATCACCCCCATCGCGAGTTCGCCCTGGAGCTTTCGGATCAGCTCCAGGATCTGCGCCTGCACGGTGACATCGAGGGCAGTAGTCGGCTCGTCGGCGATGAGCAGCGAGGGCCGGCAGGAGAGCGCCATGGCGATCATGGCGCGCTGGCGCAGCCCGCCCGAGAGCTCGTGCGGATAGGCATCGACGCGGCGGCCCGGATCCGGCACGCCGAGCGCCTCGAGCATGTCGATGGCACGGGTACGCGCCGCTTTTTTGCCGAGCGGCTCGTGCAGGCGCAGCGTCTCGACGATCTGCGCGCCGACCGTATAGACCGGGTTCAGCGCGCTCATCGGCTCCTGGAAGATCATGGCGATCTCGGCGCCGCGCAGCCGCTGCATGGCGCGCGGGCTTTCCTTCGTGAGGTCGCGGAGCTTGCCGTCACGGGCATGGAACAGGATCTCGCCCCCCGCGATGCGGCCGGGCGGCTGCGGGATCAGCCCCATGACGGCGAGGCTCGTCACCGATTTGCCGGAGCCCGATTCGCCGACGATCACCAAGGTTTCGCCGCGCGCCACCGAAAAGGACACGCCCGACACCGCCTGCAGCGGGCCGGCGTCGCTCGAAAACTCGACACAAAGGTCGCGCACGTCGAGGAGCTGTGCGCTCATGCGCCGCGCCGCGGGTCGAAATGGTCGCGCAGAGCGTCGCCGAGGAGGTTGAAGCCGAGCACCAGGAGGAAGATCGCGAGCCCCGGGAAGGTCGCGATCCACCAGGCGGTGAGGAAATAGCTCTGCCCGTCGGCGAGCAGCGCGCCCCAATCGGGCGAGGGCGGCTGCGCCCCGAGGCCGAGGAAGGACAGGCCGGCCGTCTCCACCACGACCGACCCGGCCTGCAGCGTCGCCATCACCAGGATCGGCGGAAAGCTGTTCGGCAGCACGTGGCGCAGCATCAGCCGCAGCCGCGAGGCGCCGAGCGCCCGCGCCGCCCGGATATAGTCGGCCTGGCGGACGGCCAGCACCTGACCGCGGATCAGTCGGGCATATTGCGGCGTGTAGACGATGCCGATGGCGATCATCGAATTGGTCAGGCCAGGGCCCAGCGCCGCCACGATGATCAGTGCCAGCAGCAGGTAGGGAAAGGCGAGCAGCATGTCGACGAGCCGCATGATCACGGCTTCGGGCCAGCCGCCGAAGAATCCCGCCACGAGGCCCATCGCGCAGCCGACGACGAGGGCCAGACCGTCCGCCACGAGGACGGCCAGAAAGGCGGTGCGGGTGCCGTAGATCACCCGGCTCAGCATGTCGCGCCCGTACTGGTCGGCGCCGAGGAGATGCGCGGCCGAGGGCGGTGAGAGCGCGTTCGACAGGTCCTGATCGTAGGGATCGTAGGGGGAGACGAGCGGCGCCACGAGCATGAGCAGGAGGAAAATCAGCGTCAGGGCGAGTCCGACCTTGGCCGAGGTCCGGCGCAGGGCGCGCAGGCCGCCGGCCGGGCGGCGGAGCGGCGCTCCGACCAGGGCGGCGTCGGTGCTCATGCGCGGCGGATCCGCGGATCGAGCAGGCCGTAGGTGAGGTCGACGGCGAGGTTCACCATCACGAAGACCAGCGCCACGAAGAGCGCGCCCGCCTGGACCACCGGATAGTCGCGCGACAGGATGCTGTCGACCATCAGCCGTCCCAGGCCCGGCAGGGCGAAGATCGTCTCGGTCAGCACGGCGCCCGACAGCAGCAGGCCGAGCTGCAGGCCGATCACGGTGATAACCGGAATCATCGCATTGCGCAGGATGTGGCGCAGGATCACTTGGCCCTCCGGCATGCCCTTGGCGCGCGCGGTGCGCACGTGATCGAGGCTCGCCATGGCCAGCATTTCGGAGCGGGTGATCCGCGCGATCATGGCGAGCGGGATTGTGGCGAGCGTCACGGCGGGCAGCACGAGGTAGGTGACGCTCTCGACGACGAGATCGGGCCGGCCGCTGATCAGGGCGTCGATCACCGTCATCCCCGTCCAGCGCGGCACGTCGACGCCCGTCGGCATCAGGCCGCCGATCGGCAGCCAGCCGAGCCAGCCGCCGAACACCAGGAGCAGCATCAGCCCGAGCCAGAAGATCGGCATCGAGACGCCGAACAGGGTCGCGGTCATCAGGACGTTGTCCAGGATCCCGCCCGGCCGCGTCGCGGCGATCACGCCGATCGGCACGCCGAAGGCGGTCGCGATGCCGAGCGAGGCCAGCGACAGCTGCAGGGTGACCGGAAAGGCGACCCAGACGTCCGACAGAGCCGGGCGGCTCGAGCGCAGCGAGGTGCCGAAATCGCCGTGCAGCATCTGCCTGACGAAATCGAAATATTGCACCACGACCGGCTGATCGAGGCCGAGCTGGTGGCGCAGGTCGACGAGCTGGGCCTGGGTCGCGCGTTCGCCGAGCAGCATGGTGGCGACGTCTCCGGGCAGCACGTGCATGGTGAAGAAGACGATGACGCTGATGCCGACGAGCACCAGCAGCAGTTGTCCCAACCGGTTGAGCACATAGCCCGTCATCGGGCCGGCATGCCGGTTGGCGCCGCATCGGCGATTGGGGTGCCGACGCCGAGCAGCGCCTCGCCCGCGTTCACCGAAAGGCTCGTCAGCCGGTAGAGGATGAAGCCCGTCCTCTCCGAGGGTACGGCAGCGAGGACCTTGCCGAAGACGTCGCGGATCTCGCCGAGCACCTCGCCGGCCTCGACCGGCTCGGACAGCTCCTTCGCCGGGTACCACAGGCCGTCGGCGGGGGCCTGAGGCACCCACATGGTGACGACCTGAGGCGCGGCCTGCGGCGGCGGCGGCACGTCCCGCGCGAGCATGCCGAGATGGCGCATGGTGCGGAGGATGCCGTCGTGGAGCTGAGCCACGCCGGTCTCGTCCCACAGGCCGTTGCCGCCGACCTCGGCCAGCACGCTCGGCACGCCGAGCTTTCCCGCGGCATTGATCGTATAGCCCTCGCCGCCAGCCTCGACCGCGACGGGCAAGCCGAACACGGTCGCCAGGGTCTTGGAGGCGTCGCTGCCCTTAGGGAACAGCGAGAAGGGCATCAGGCTCTCGCTAAGGTCGCCGCCATGCAGGTCGAGATAGGCGTCGGCCTGCGGATAGACGCGTGTCACCAGCCAGTGCGCGAGCCTTTCGCCCGCTGTCCCGTCGGCGCGGCCGGGGAACATGCGGTTCAGGTTCTTGCCATCCTGCGGCATCACATAGATGCTGCGCGCCCGGAAGCCCGCGAGGTTCAAGATCGGCAGGACGAGGAGCGTGCCGCGGATCTCCTGCGGGTCGAGACGCGTCATCCGCAGGGCGGCCTCGATCGAGCAGAATTCCGACCCGTGCACGCCGGCGGTTACGAGGAGGCAGGGGCCGGGCTCGGGTCCCTCCAGGATCGCGAAGGGAAGCTCCAGACCCTCGACGGGATGGCAAAAGCCCTGCTCCCGACGCGGGCGCCCGGTATACAGGTCGGGAAGGTCGGTCATAAGAATCCTTCGGGCGTGCCACGGGTCCAGGCTATCGCCCGCGGTTCCGCTCCGTCAACGTGGCGGAGCGCGGCAGAACGCGCAATCTTGCGAAGTTCCTCCCCACGTTGTGGGGGAGGATACGCGCGGTCGCTCCATTTGCCGCCCGGGCGCCGAGGGTGCTACCGGTCTCCCATGACGATCCGCGACATGAACTGGTCTCAGGTCGAGGCCTATCTCAAGACCGACGACCGCGCCGTCCTGCCGCTCGGCAGCACCGAGCAGCATGGCGGATTGAGCCTTTCCGTCGATTCCATCCTGTCGGAACGGGTGGCGACCGAGGCCGCCAAGCCGTTGGGCATCCCGGTCTTCCCGGCTCTACCCTACGGCATCACCCCATACTTCCTGGCCTATCCGGGCTCGATCAGCCTTCGGGTCGAGACCTATGTGGCGCTGGTGCGCGACATTCTCGACAGCCTGCGGCGCCACGGGTTCCGGCGCATCCTGATCGTCAACGGCCATGGCGGCAACCAGCCGGCGGCGAGCCTCGCCATCGAATGGATGGCCGATCACCCGGACTGCGCGGTAAAGTTCCACAACTGGTGGAACGCGCCAAAAACTTTCGCCAAGGTGCAGGAAATCGATCCCGTTGCAAGCCATGCCTCCTGGATGGAGAACTTTCCCTGGACGCGGCTCAAGGACGTGGTGCAGCCGAGCCAGCGGAAGCCGATGGTCGATTTCGACCGCCTGCGGGTGAAGGGGCCGCAGGCCGTCCGTGACCTCCTCGGCGACGGCAATTTCGGCGGCCATTACGAGAAGCCCGACGCGAATATGCTGGCGCTCTGGGATGTCGCTGTGGCGGAGACCCGCGCGCTTCTGGAAGGGCCGTGGTCATGAGCGACCCCATCCTGATCTGGGGCGCCGGCGCCATCGGTGGCGTGCTCGGAGCCGCCTTCATCCGGGCCGGCGAGGAGGTCGTCTTCGTCGACACGGCGGCCGACCATGCCGCGGCCATCAACGCCCGCGGCCTGACCATCACCGGTCCCGTGGCGCCGCATCATGTAGAAGCCCGCGCCTTGCTGCCCGATGACGTCTCGGGCGCCTATCGGCGCTGCATCCTGGCCGTGAAGGCCCATCATACGGAGAGCGCCGTCGCGGCGCTGGCGCCGCATGTGGCGCCCGACGGTTTCGTCGTCTCGGCACAGAACGGATTGAACGAACGGGTCATCGCGGCGCGGGTCGGTGCCGAGCGCACGGTCGGCTGCTTCGTCAACTTCGGCGCCGACTATTTGGAACCCGGCGTGGTGCTCTACGGCGGCCGCGGCGCCGTGGTGCTGGGCGAGCTCGATGGCGCATCGACCGAGCGACTGGCGGCCCTGCACCGCCTGTTCCAGCAGTTTGATCCTGCCGCCATCACAACCCCCAACATCTGGGGCTATCTGTGGTCGAAGCTGATCTACGGGGCGCAGCTCTTCGCCACGGCGCTCAGCGACGACAGCATCGCCGACGTGCTGGCGACGGAGCGCTTCCGTCCGGTGCTGACGCGCTTGGCGCATGAGGTCGTCGCCGTATCGCGGGCCGAAGGCATCAGGCTCGAGGCCTTCAACGGCTTCGATCCCTCGGCCTTCCTGCCCGAGGCTGCGTCCGACGACACCCGGCGCTCCTTCGACGAGATGGTGGCCTTC
The DNA here is from genome assembly GCA_965277115.1 of Lichenihabitans sp. Taxonomy (GTDB): domain Bacteria; phylum Pseudomonadota; class Alphaproteobacteria; order Rhizobiales; family Beijerinckiaceae; genus Lichenihabitans. Next base: position 594,017 of record CBDIBY010000012.1, read on the forward strand.
AACCGCAGATCGGCGAAATCGCATTCGGGCGTCTGGCGCGACCTCGCGGTGCGCAAGCGCCGCACAGAAGTCGATGCCCAGCTCGGCCCGATCGTCGAGGCGGGACGCCGCCACGGCGTGCCGACCCCGGTCACGGCCGGGATCATCGCGCGGATCCATGAGATCGAAGAGGGCCGCCGAAGTCTCGACCGCGCCACGCTCGACGAACTCGCGGCGCTCGCCCCGACAGGTGCGCCATGAGGATCGCGCTCGATGGCCGCACGGCGCTGGTGACCGGCGCGGGCCACGGCTTCGGTCGCGCCATTGCGGTCGCGCTGGCGGGCGTCGGCGCGCAGGTCATCGCCTGCGATATCCGCGACGAGGATCTGCCGGTCACGGCCGCCGAGGCGGGGCCGAGCTGCACGGTGCGCCGCCTCGACGTCACGGACGCCGCCGCCGTGGCGACCCTGGTGGCCGAGTTCGAAGCCGCCGGCCGCGCGGTCGACATCCTGGTCAACAATGCCGGCGGCGTGCTCGGCCAAGTCGGCCGCCCGCTGGAAGAGATCAGCCTGCACGACTGGCAGGCGATCTTCGACGTCAACCTCACCGGCGCCTTCCTCATGGCCCAGGCGGTCGCACCCGGCATGAAGGCGCGCGGCTGGGGTCGCATCGTCAACATCTCCTCGGGCGCCGGCTTAGGCATCAGCATCACGGGCATCCAGGCCTATGCCAGTGCAAAGGCCGGGCAGATCGGCCTGACGCGCCAACTCGCCCACGAACTCGGACCCTTCGGCATCACGGTCAACACCGTCGCGCCAGGCTTCGTGCGCTCGAACCCCACGACCGAGCGGCAGTGGGAGGCGATGGGCGCCGCCGGCCAGGCGCGCCTCCTCGAGGGCATCGCGCTGAAGCGGCTCGGTGTGCCCGCCGACATCGCCCATGCGGTGCTGTTCTTCGTCGCGGACCTCGCCGGCTGGGTGAGCGGACAGGTGCTCAGCGTCGACGGGGGCAAGTGACCGGAACCGGCAGCGGCAACCCTTGGAAACTGCTTCGCTCTCGGTCATTCCGGGGCGAAGCCAGCCAGGGGCCACGCTGAGCGAGGCTCAGCGGGGTGGTTGGCGGAGGTCGCCGCAGGCGAGGACCCGGAACCCATGACCACCACGACCGGTGAAGGGCGACGCCCATCCCTTGCATCGCAAGACGGCAAGATGGCCTGGCGGAAGCAGGCCGGATGAGGGTCCTTTAGACTAGCGTCACCCGATTGCCCTGCCGACACCTAGAGCATGGCGCCTATAGGCAGCCATGCTCCAGACCAAAAATGGCGAGCACGTTCATGCGTTTAGGACCGCGAAGCGATTCCTCCTAAACGCATCGTGCTCTAGCGTGCCGCCTCGCTGCCCCTGCGCCCTGCCATCGCCGCGGCGCGCTCGACCGCGGCCTCGATCAGCCAAGTGCTGGCCCCAAGGGGGCCGATTTCCACCGCCGCCATGTTGCGCATGAGGCGCGCGAGGTTGCCGGTCGGGCGACCGGTCGCGTCGAAAAGCTTCAGGTCGTCGGTCGGGCGCGGTGCGATCCCCGCCGCCGCGCGCGCCGCATAGGCCTGGATGCGGGCCGTGTCACCCGCGCAGACGACCTGCCGCTTGGGCTCGGGGATTGCGGCAAGCGCGCCCAGCGGCAGGGAGGCGAGCGGCGTCGAAACGAGTTTGACCGGCGTCTCGCCGAGGCCGACCGCGATCGTCGGCGCCGGGGCGGGCAGGTCGATCAGCCGGTCCGGGACGACGGAGGCACGCATCCGCAGGCGCCGCCCGCCGCCGGCGACCCGTCGGCCGCGATGGGCCAGGAAGCGGGCCCGCAGCGTCCCGCCGATGCCGTGGACGGCGAGATGGTCGGCGCGCCGGGCGCCGCCGCGGGTGATGACGGGGGCGCCGCACGAGGCCGGTGCCCAGTGCGACACGATGGCGAGCGCCGAATGGCGGCCGTAGTCGATATAGTAGCGGCGCAGCAGCAGCGCCGCGACATCGGCGCCCTCGGCCGCCGAGGCGAAGGCCACATGGCCTTCGGCATCCGCCGCGATCTCGCCAGCCCAGCCGGCCCGCTTGATGCACCAGTAGTTATTGAGCCGCACGCAGCGCGTGACGCTGCGCGGGTCCCGACCGAGCAGCAAGGTCAGGGCCGTACCCGGGGACGCGTCGAGATGAGCGAAGCCTTCGAGATGCCAGTTGCTCACAGCGCGCTGACGCGGCCGGAAGATCACCTCCGGCCTCATCCAGGCCGCGAGCGTGCGGTCGGGCGCGGCTTGGCCGAGCCACGCTGCCAGCACGAGCCCGATCAATCCGAACAGCATGCGGCCGTCCGGCGGTCGATCCTGCGGCTCATCGGCTGTCCTGCCAGGCCTGCGCCACGATATAGGCCTCGAGCCGCCCGCCGGCCTTGACCGCCGTCCAGCTGCCGATATCGAGCCGGATGAGGGCCAGGGCCGAGGTCGGGAAATGCGCGTCCATGGTTGTCGCGAGGTCGGTTCCATCCGGCCGGGAGAGGCGGCGCGCCAGGTCACCGATGCCCGGATTGTGGCCGATGACGAGCAGGCGGCGGCAATCTTCGGGGGCCGACGCGAGCGCGGCGAGGATGGCCTGCGGAGAGGCGCCGTAAAGTTCCGGTTCGAACCGATGCGCGATCGGGCGGCCGGCGGCGTCGACGACCCGGTCGAAGGTTTCCCGTGTGCGCCGCGCATCGGAGACGAGCGCGAAATCCGGCAGGGCGAGGCGGAGGAGCGCCGCGCCCGCCTCGGCCGCCTCGGCAAGGCCGCGCGGGCTCAGGCCGCGCGCGTGATCCCCCGCCGGCGCCGAGGCGACGGCCTTGCTGTGACGCATGAGGATGAGCTCGACCATGGATGGGCTCTACCGCAAGCCGGGCCGCAATGCGAGGGCTTCGCCTTGTCGCGGAGGCCTCCGCGACGCATCGCTGCGCCCGCGTCGGCAGGTTAAATTCTTTGCAAGGCACGCGCTCCCGTTGAGGATGTGCGCCGGACCCTCTTGCGCCGCATCTCGCCGCGTGGCAACGACACGGCGAAGGCCTCAAAATGCGGCGGGAGTTTGTCACGCATGGTGCTGTCTGATGCCATCGACGGCGGCTACAGGCCGTCGGATTCGGATGAAGTGTTCATGAGCGAGCGGCACCGCGATTATTTCCGCCGCAAGCTCCTGGCCTGGAAAGATGAAATCCTGCGCGAGAGCCGCGAGACGCTGGCGACCCTGCAGAGCGAGAACGAAAACCATCCCGATCTTGCCGATCGGGCTTCCTCCGAAACGGATCGCGCCATCGAACTTCGGGCGCGCGATCGTCAGCGCAAGCTGATCGCCAAGATCAACGCCGCGCTGAGCCGGATCGACGACGGGACCTACGGCTATTGCGAGGAGACCGGCGACCCGATCGCGCTGCGGCGGCTCGATGCCCGGCCGATCGCCACGCTCTCGGTCGAAGCCCAGGAGCGCCACGAGCGGCGCGAGCGGGTCTATCGCGACGAATAATCGCCCGGCAATACCGCGACAAGAAAAGCGCCGATCGGTCCGATCGGCGCTTTTTCTTTGGCCTGTGCCGATATCGCCGGAGGGCCGCGGCGCGCCGATCGGCTTACGGTCGCCTCACCCGTCCCGGCGCGGAGCCGGGCGGCCGAGCAGCTTGGCCATTTCCTCTTCGAGCGACTCCAGCGTTTCGAGGTTCTTCGGCGGGGGCGCTTGCGCAACCGCGCCGGCCTGGTCGGGCCCGGGGCGCGACGCAGCCGCCGGATTGGCGTCCGGTGCTGGCGATGATTCGGCTGCCTGTCCCGCATCCGGGCGGGGAACGCTCTGGAGACCGGCGGGGCGAAGCGGACGCGGCGGCAGCGTGGAGGCAAGGCTCGGCCGTGGTGGCAGGCCACCCGGTCTCGGCGGCGGGGCGGCGCGTACCGGAATTGCGGAAGGGACGGGCCGGGGCGGCAGGCCGCTCGGGCGCGCCGGAGGCGTGGCGGGTGCCAGGCGGCTCGCGGCAGGGGCCTGGCCGGGCCGGGTCGCCGCAGCCTCACTATCGAAGGACGGTCCGGCGCCGGTCCGGTCGTCGGGGCGCGGCGGCGGCGCGGGGCCGGAGAAGGCCGCCGGCCGCGAAGGCGCGGTGGGCGCCGGGCGAGGCTGCTGGCGGTCGGTCGGCGGCGACGCGGCGAGGGGTGGGGGCGCCACGACGCCGTTCGGCGGGAAGGGCGCGGCCACAGGTGGTGCGCCCTGCCCTGGTCCGGCGGCGGAGATCGGTGGCGCGACCAGCGGTGGCATGGACGGCTGCCCCATCCCTGGCGGGATCGCGGGCGGCTGTGGCATCGGCGCGGCTTGCGCCATCGCCGCATCCTTGTCCCGGCCGCCCGACATCGGTGCAACCGACTGGGCGCGGACGATCGTCGATTCGATGAGGAGGTCGTTGGGGCCGCCGATCATGACCAGATGTTCGACGTTGTCCCGCCTGACCAGGACCAGCTGGCGGTGACGGTCGAGATCGACCGCATCGACGTAACCCAGGCGCGGCTGCCGGGTCCGGGCTCCCCCGGACGCCTTCAGCCGCCGTCCGAACAGCATGCGGCGAAGAACGAGGAGGATGACGAAGAGAGCCAGCAGGGCCACGAAAATCGAGATGAAGGCCAGCGGCTTGTTGTCCTCGAAAAAAGTGCTCAAAGACTGCATGCTGCGGTTCGCCTCTCGACACACGTACTGACTCAATGCTGAAGTGTAGCATAAGGGAGCGGGAACGCTCCAATAAGGTTAATCAATGGTTAATGACTCGGCGCCAGGTTGCCGGCGCGGCCCCATGACGGGAGCCGGTCGGCGCCCCCGACGCGTGCATCCTACCGCTGCTCTATGCCTGAGGCCATCTTGAGCATACACCATATTCGCCGCGTCGCTCCCATCGCGTCGGGCCGCGGCGGCCAACCGAGGGGATCATGACGGACACGCCCATCGCGGCGATCGACAGGACGGAACGCACCGGCAGCCCGCTCCTGGTTCTGGCGATCGCGCTTATGCTCGTCGCGGCCGCCGCCTCCTATTCCTTCCTGCCGCAGGATCAGGCGGGCCGGCTGACCCTCGCCTTCCTCGCCTCCCTGGCCATCATCGGCCTGATCGCATTGTTCTTCTACGCCGTCGGCTTTCTGCAGTTTTCCGGGCAGGCGGCGCGCAACGACATCACCAAGCTCGTCGCCGACACCAACACCGAAGGCCTGTTCGTCACCGAGGGGGATGGCCGCGTCCTCTATGCCAACGAGGCCTATCTGGCGATGTCGGGCGCGCCCGACGTGACCGATCTGCGGCCGGTCGAGCGGCTGTTTTCCGGCCCGGCGGAGATTTCCGAGGCGGTGTTCCGCCTGGCGAAGGCGGCGCAGGAACAGAAGCGCGCCGTCGAGGAATTGCGCCTCTCGCCGTCGCTCGGCGGCGAGACGGCGGTCGGCTGGTATCGCGTCAAGGTGCGGCCGCTCGATCGCGGCGGGTATCGGCGCGCGACGCTGTGGAGCGTCGCGGATGTGACCCGGGAGCGCGAGCGGCACGAGAATGTCTTCCAGGAACTCCAGCATGCGATCGATTTCCTCGACCATGCGCCGGCCGGTTTTTTCTCGGCGGCGGCCGACGGGCGGATCTCCTATCTCAACGCGACCCTAGCGGACTGGCTCGACTACGACCTGGCCCAGGTCGGCTCCGGCGGCCTATCGCTCTCCGACATCATGTCGGCCGACGGGGCCTCCATGCTCGGCGCCGTCGTCGGCGCACCGGGCGACGTAAAGACGGAGCAGTTCGATTTCGATCTCAAAAAGCGTGGCGGCCAAAACCTGCCGGTGCGGCTCCTGCACCGCATCGCCTTCGCCGAGGACCGGCTGCCCGGTCCATCGCGCACGCTCGTCATCAACCGGGCACCCGGCGAGGAGCCGGCCGAGGATCTGAGGGCGGCCGAGGTCCGCTTCGCCCGCTTCTTCAACTCCACCCCGATCGCCATCGCCTCCCTCGACGGCGTCGGCACCATCATCCGCTCCAACGCGGCGTTCATCCGATTGTTCGGCAAGGCGCTGCGCGGCCAGGACGATACGTTCCGCTCGATCTATGCCGGGGTGGTCGAGAGCGATCGGCCGGCGCTGCAGGGGGCGGTCGCGGCGGCGCTGCTCGGCAGGAGCGACGTCCCACCGCTCGACGCGACGCTGAGCGGCAGTGACGACCGTTCGGTCAAGCTCTTCGTCTCGGGTGGCGAGGCCAAGGGGGCCGAACAGGCTTCCGTCAACATCTTCGCGCTGGACACGACCGAGCAGCGCACGCTTCAGGAGAGCTTCGTCCAGGCGCAGAAGATGCAGGCCATCGGTCAGCTCGCCGGCGGGGTGGCGCATGACTTCAACAACGTGCTGACCGCCATTCTCGGCTATTCCGACCTGCTGCTCGCCAACCACCGGCCGACCGATCCGTCCTTCCAGGACATCATGCAGATCAAGCAGAACGCCAACCGGGCGGCGGGGCTCGTGCGCCAGCTCCTGGCCTTCTCGCGGCGCCAGACGTTGCGACCCGAGGTGCTGCAACTCGGCGACGTCCTTGCGGAGCTGCAGAACATGATGCGGCGCCTCGTCGGCGAAAAGATCGAGATCGACGTCAAGCACGGCCGCGACCTGTGGCTGGTGAAAGCCGACCTCAACCAGTTCGAGCAGGTCGTCATCAACCTCGTGGTCAATGCCCGCGACGCCATGCCGGAGGGCGGTCGCATTCTGGTGCGCAGCCGCAACGTGGTCGAAGCCGAATGCGCGGCCTTCGGCGATAAATCGCTGACCCCGGCCGACTACGTGCTGATCGAGATCGAGGATTCGGGCAGCGGCATCCCGCCCGAGGTGCTGCCCAAGATCTTCGAACCCTTCTTCACCACCAAGGAGGTCGGCAAGGGGACGGGCCTGGGCCTCTCCATGGTCTATGGCATCATCAAGCAGACCGGTGGCTTCGTCTTCACCGATTCGGTGGTCGGCAAGGGAACGACGTTCCGCATCTTTCTGCCGCGCCACAAGCCGCTGCCGGTCGAGGAAGCTGTCCGCAAGGAGCCCGTCAAGCCCGTCTCGAACGACCTGACCGGCCACGGCATCATCCTTCTCGTCGAGGACGAGGATGCGGTGCGGGCCTTCGGGGCGCGGGCGCTGACCTCGCGCGGCTACACCGTGATCGAGGCGGCCTCGGGGGCGGAGGCGCTCGAGGTCGTCAGCCAGGCCAGGCAGCCGATCGACCTCATCGTCTCCGACGTCGTCATGCCGGAGATGGACGGGCCGACCATGTTCGGCGAATTGCGCAAGCGCGGCGTCACCGCCAAGGTCATCTTCGTCTCGGGCTATGCCGAGGAGGCCTTCGCGCGCAACCTCCCCGAGGGGCAGGAGTTCGGCTTCCTGCCCAAACCCTTCTCGCTCAAGCAACTGGTCGAGAAGGTGAAGGAGAGCATGGTCTGACCCGATGAACGACGCCGACGACACCCGCCACAAGCTCAAGATGGCGCACCGCAAGGCGGTGCAGGACGCGGAGGTCGCCTCCAAGACCATTGCGTCGAAAGGCCTGCTGATGGTCCATACCGGCCCCGGCAAGGGCAAGTCGACGGCCGCCTTCGGCCTCGTGCTGCGCGCCACCGGCTACGGTTGGCCGGTGGGGGTCGTGCAGTTCATCAAGGGCGCCTGGGACACGGGCGAGCGGCGCATCCTCGAAGGCTCGGCCCTGGTGCGCTGGCATTCGATGGGCGAGGGGTTCACCTGGGAGACGCAGGACCGCGCGCGGGATGTCGCAGCCGCGACGGCCGCCTGGGACAAGGCGCGCGAGCTCATGGCCGACCCCGCCATCCGCCTCGTCGTGCTCGACGAGCTCAACGTCGCGCTGCGCTACGATTACCTGCCGCTCGACGACGTGGTCGCCGCGTTGCGGGCGCGCCGGCCCGACCTCCATGTCGTCGTGACCGGCCGCAACGCCAAACCGTCGCTGATCGAGGCGGCCGATCTCGTCACCGAGATGGTGGCCGTGAAACATCCCTTCGCGGCCGGGGTCAAGGCGCAGCAGGGCATCGAGTTTTGACGGCGGGGCCGGTCGCCCGCGCCCTTATGCTGCAGGGTACGGGGTCGGATGTCGGCAAGTCGCTCATCGTCGCCGGCCTCGCCCGCGCCTTCGCGCACAAAGGGCTTCGCGTGCGGCCCTTCAAGCCGCAGAACATGTCGAACAATGCCGCGGTGACGGCCGAGGGCGGCGAGATCGGCCGCGCCCAGGCGCTCCAGGCGCGCGCTGCCGGGGTTGCGCCGAGCATCCACATGAACCCGGTGCTGTTGAAGCCGCAGAGCGAGGTGGGATCGCAGATCGTGGTCCAGGGGCGCGTCATCGGCAATGCCCGCGCGCGGGATTACCAGGCCATGAAGCCGGGCCTGATGGGCGCCGTGCTGGACAGCTTCGCCCGGATGAAGGCCGAAGCCGACCTGGTGCTGGTCGAGGGCGCCGGCAGCCCGGCCGAGGTCAACCTGCGCGCCGGCGACATCGCCAACATGGGCTTCGCCCGGGCCACGGACGTGCCTGTGGTGCTGATCGGCGATATCGATCGGGGCGGCGTCATCGCCCAGATCGTCGGGACCAAGGCCGTGCTCCCGCCCGAGGACGCGGCGATGATCGTGGGGTTCCTGGTCAACAAGTTCCGTGGCGACCCGAGCCTGTTCGAGGACGGGCTGCGCATCATCGCGGCGCATACCTACTGGCCGGCGCTCGGCCTCGTCCCGCATTTCGCCGCGGCCTCCCGCCTGCCGGCCGAGGATGCGGTGGCGTTGAGCCATGCGGCCTACCGGACTGCGCGACAGGACGGGCGCATCGTGGTGGCGGTTCCGGTGCTGCCGCAGATCAGCAATTTCGACGATCTCGATCCGCTGCGGCTGGAGCCTTGCGTCCGTCTCGTCATGGTGCGGGCCGGCGACGCGCTGCCGGTCGCCGACCTCGTCGTGCTGCCGGGCTCGAAGGCGACGTTGTCGGATCTCGCGGCGCTGCGCCGCAACGGCTGGGACATCGACATCCTGGCCCATGCCCGGCGCGGCGGCCACGTGCTCGGGCTCTGCGGCGGCTACCAGATGCTCGGCCGGTCGGTCGCCGATCCAGAGGGTGTCGAGGGGCCGCCGGGCGAAGCGGCGGGCCTCGGCCTTCTCGATGTCGAAACGGTGCTCGGCGGCCGGAAGACGCTGACTGCGGTCGCCGGTGTCTCGGCGGCGGACGGCATGCCCTTCGCGGGCTACGAGATGCATGTCGGCACGACCTGGGGGCCAGGGTGCGGCAAGCCCGCCCTGCGCTTCGCAGATGGCACGCAGGATGGCGCCATGTCGTCGGACGGGCGCGTCTTCGGCGCCTATGTTCATGGGCTCTTCGGCGACGACCGCCAGCGCGCCGCCTGGCTTATGCGGCTCGGAGGTTCGGGTTCAAACCTCGCCTATGAGGCGGAGGTCGACGCGACGCTGGACGGCCTCGCCGAGCATTTGGCCCGCCACATCGACCTCGACCGGCTGCTCGGGCTGGCGCGGTGAAAAGGGCGGCAAAAGGTGCTCCCAGAATGTACGAGGGCTTCGGGCGGTCACCCAGTCGCGATCTTCACGCTCTGGCCCTTTGCCTGCGGCTCCAGTCGAGATTCTGCGCATAGGCGCCGCCGGCCCTGGCAAGACGTCGTCCGACCCGGTGCAGGGGTGCTTCGGCGACACGGTAAATGCCGTAACCCAAGAGCGTGCAAATGCAGGCCGACGCCAAGGCGAACACAGGGCGCGGAATATTGCCGTAAAAACCGAGTGTTACCGCTGTCATCTGAATTTCGGGGAACACGACGAGATGTGTCAGGTAGATCGAATAGGACGCATTGCCAATTTGATACAGCAACCCTGATAACACGATATTCATATCCTCCAGGGGTAATTACCCAGGTCCAACTTGGTCGATTTCAGCCGGCGACGGTCTGCAAGATGGTCTTGAAGGCGTTGGCACCAGGCTTGAGGCGAGCGGTGTCGACGACGGTGCGAACGTCAGCCTCCCCCTCGGCGGACCACATGGCGCGATAGCCATTGGTGATTTTGCGCTGAATGACCGCCGGTCTGAGCGCACGTTCGCAACTATTGTTGGAGGCGTCGACCAAACCAGGCCAATGGGTGAAGGTGAGAAGTTGATCGCGCGCTCGCCTGAACCGGTTCTGGATGTCCTGCGCCAGATCGCATGAGGTTGGAGTGTCGAGAATATCTGCGAGACGCCGCTCCAGTGCGCGTCGTCTGGTCGCGATTGTCGTTGCGGCGAGCGTTCCGATGTTGCCCGCTAGGTCGAACGCCGCTTCGAGCCAAAGCTTGAGGCGCATCGGCAAGAAATCTTCTCCCGCTTCATCCGCGTAGGCGACGTCGCGTGCCAGATGCGCCAGGCAGGTTTGCTGCGCATCGGCATGACCTTGTTGGGCGGAGTAGCGATCCGACAGCCAGACCGCCGGTCGATGGCCGTCCATCATGTCTCGCACCACCACGGCGCCGCGCGTGGGAGAAGCCTGATGGACCACAGCGTCAGAGCAGCGGAACACCCAATGGAATGAGCTGCTGCCCTCGATCCGGACACCGGTCTCGTCCGAGGCGATCACCTCGGCCTGGCGCAACGCCGAAACGGCTTGATCGCGCCCGACGACAAAGCGGCCCTGTGCGCGGCGGAGCATGTTCATCAAGCCACCCTGGCTGATGGCCAATCCGAACAGGTCCGCGAAGGCGCCCTGAAGCCGCTCATAGGACAGCGCCTGGAAGGTCTTGAAATAGGTTGCCACCGCATGCAGGCGTGACCCGAACGGCGTTCCTTTCGCAGCTTCGGGCAAGGGCGCGACGACCATTGCCCCGCATGAAGGACAGCGCACGGCCAGGCGCCGATGACGCTCGACAAACGGCTTGATGACAGGGAGATCGATCTTGTCGTGTTCGCTGACAACCTCGGCCGACAACTCGCTCGACAGGGCCGACCGGCAGCATGGGCATTCGTCAGGGTGATGGTCGACGACGCGATCGACGTCCTCGCTCAAGCTGCGCGAGTGACCTTCATGGCCGGACTTCGCGCCGCCAGGCTTCGATCGCTCCCGGCGCTCCTTGCGGTCGCTCGCTGGCGGCTTCGACGACGTCCGTGACGTCTTCGCTGGACGCTGCAGCCGAAGCACCAACTCGATCAGCTCTTCCTTGCTCAGGCGTTCAAGATCGATGCGACTCATCCCAGCAGGGAATCAGCGAAATCGCCCCGCTGCAAGGGGCTGGGTAATTACCTCCAGGGCCATCATGCCATACAGCAAAAGAGCTGCCGGCAGCCCATACCAGATGACCCGCTCGACTTCGGTAAAGCCTCCGATATTCGTGATCAGTATCGCATAGGCCTTGATGCAGCCCACCACGAAGAGGATCGTGGCAAGTCCGAGCGTTAGTTTTGCGGGCAGGAACTTTCGCCGGAGGCACGCTTCGCCCACGATCGCCCCGAAGATGAACTCCAGGACGTTAGAAGACACGGCAACTGACCCGTCCAAGGCAGGCATCATCTGCTTTAGATGATCCGAGTGTATCCATGAGATGATGAGAATCGCTTGCAAAAAACTCCATAAACAGAATGCTATCTTCAAATACTTAAAGAAAAACAAAACAAAAATAGTGACAAATAGATAGAAATACATCTCGAATGCTAATGTCCACGCGACAATGACGACATCATTATTTTTAGATATAAGAAAAAACGCGAGCTCGCTAGGTATCAGCTTGTCCATGGCATAATCAAATCCGCCGGCGTGATAGTGTTGTAGCAGAGCCAGCAGAAACACAATCCAGTACATGGGATAGATACGCAGAATGCGCGACAGCCCGAACTCGGTTCCCGACGCAAGCGCGCTGCCTTCCGGTCTATGCCGGCACGTCCGAACAGCAACGCAATAGATGATGAAGCCGGAGAGAACGAAAAAAAGATCGACGCCCGCTGGACCGAAGGTCGACACGAACCTTGTCGCTCGGGCCATAACCCGGGAGGCGTCGGGAAGAAAGCCGCCTTCGCCGATGAAACAATGCATCAGGACAACAATCAATGCCGCGACGCCCCGCAAGCTTTGCAGATTGACACTTGTCCTCATCGGCTTTCCTCAGCGCCGTCGGGCGCCGGTTTACCTCACGATTGCCACGCAGATGCCGCAAGGGCTAACACGGGCGGACCGGCGAGGGAAATCACGGGCCTGGAACGCGGGACGGAAAATCCGATGCGCCGGCGACCGCCGCGATATCCGCTGCGGCTCGATCGCGATGATTCGACTATCGCTGGATCGAAGGTGCCGACGGCCGCATCCGTCGCGAGTTAGAGCGCGGCAGACGCTATGCCTGGCGCGGCGCCTCGCTCACGGCGCCTTCCAGGGAAAAGTCCAGGTCTCGGTCAGGGCCCGGTTGCCGGCCTTGAGGAAGGCGCGCAGGTCGGTCGACTGGCCGGACGGCAAGGCGATGTCGATGCCGGCCCTGAACCCGTCGATATGCGGGTTCGGCACCAGGAAGGAGCGTGTGATCGTGCCGTTGGTCGCGGTCGGCACCACCGAGACGAGCGACGGATCGGCGGTGTAATAAGGCAGATCCCCGCCCGAGAAATCGATGATGAAGCGTCGTGATCCGGGCGGCGCGACCTCGGTCGAGCCCAGCGCCCGGGCCTGCGTCTGGTAGGTCTTGAGCACCCGCCCGCCGGGGGACAATTTGGCGAGGTTGAGGCTCGCCGTGACCGTATAGGCGAAGGCGATCGCCTTGCCGGCCTCGGTCTTGTCGTTGGGCATCCAGCTCGCCACGATATTGTCGTTGGTCTCGTCCTGGGTCGGCAGTTCGTCGAGCTCGACCTGGCCATTGCCCCAGTTGCCGCGCGGCTCGATCCAGTAGCTCGGCCGGAGCTCGTAGGCGAGGTCGAGGTCCTGATAGTCCTCGAAGACGCGGTCGCGCTGCAGCAGCCCGAAGCCCTGCATGCCCTTGTCGAGGAAGGCCGAGACTTCGAGTCCGACCGGGTTGCGCAACGGGCGCCAGACCCATTCACCGCTGCCGGTATGTAGCAGCAACCCGTCCGAATCGTGCAGTTCGGGCCGGAAGTCGTCCGGAAAGCGCCGGTCGTTCTGGCTGGTGAAGAACATCGAGGTCAGCGGCGCGATGCCGATCTTGGCGCCCGAACGGCGCGGAAAGACCGTCGCCGAGACCTCCATCACGCTCTCCCCGCCCGGATAGAGATCGAACCTGTAGGCTCCCGTCACCGAGGCGCCGTCGAGCAGGCCGAAGATCGTCACCCGCTCGGCCCCGGGGCCGGGCGTCTCGATCCAGAATTCGCGGAAGAAAGGAAATTCCTCCCCCTCCGTGCCGGCGCCGACCGTGAGGCTGCGGGCCGAGATGCCGTAGCGCTGCTTGCGCCCCAGGAAGCGGAAATAGCTGGCACCCAGAAAGGCGCAGACCTCGTCGAGCACATCCGGGCGGTTCAGCGGATAAAGCAGGCGGAACCCTGCGAAACCGAGGTTGAGCGGCAGCGGCTTGTCGATCTTGTTGCGGCCGTAGTCGAAGAGCGCCGATGAATAGGGGACCGGGGTGGCGATGCCCTCATGGATGATGTCGACGGTGACGGGACGCGGATAGAGGTGGCCCAGATGGAACATTTCCAGCCGGAAGGGACCTCCGTCATTGCCGAGCAGCGCCTTGTCCCGCCGGAAGCGGATATCGCGCCAGGCGTCGAAATCGAGCTTGGCCAGCGCCTCGGGCAGCGGCGGCGGATTGGCCTCGAAGGGCGCGGCGGCGAGCTCGCGGGCGCGTTTCAGCACATCCTCGAAACCGAAATGGTTCACCGGCGGCTCTCCGGCAGCAGATTGCGCCAGGATCGGGGACGCAAGGACCTCGACGAGACCGGCGGCGATGCCGGCCACGATGGTTCGGCGGTCTAGTCGGGGCATGCGGGCTCCGGAAGGGGCACTGAACGGCGACGAGGTGACACGAACGGCCGCAACTGGCAATGCTGCGACCGGCCTTGCCGGGGCGACGCGGCCCCTCTCAGCGCTCTTTACGCAAATTCGGTGCCCGTCGGGTCCAAAAAATTGCGAAACGCTCGTTGCTTTCCTGCGATCGGGCCTGGACGGACCAAAACTTTCCGGATCCGCCTTTATGGGGAGCGGGCGGCCAGATCCTCAACGCGCCGGAAGGTCTCCACCGAACTGCAGCCATATCGTCTTCGTCTCCGTATAGGCCTCCAGCGCCGCGCGCCCCAAGTCGCGGCCGATCCCGGACTCGCCACCCATGCCGCCCCAGGGCAAGCGAGGATCGGTCGGGCCGTAGGTGTTGATCCAGACGGTGCCGGCCCGGATGCGGTCAGCGAAACGGTGTGCCCGGTCGAGGTTTCGGGTCCACACCGCGGAGGCAAGGCTGTAGGCGGTGTTGTTGGTCAGGCGCAGCGCTTCCGCCTCGTCGCCGAAGCGCAGGACGGAGACGACCGGGCCGAAGATCTCCTCCTGGGCGATGCGCATGGCGCCGTCCACCCCGGCGAACACCGTCGGCTGCACCAGATATCCCCGATTGCCGACCCGCTCGCCGCCCGTCACCAGCCTCGCCCCCTCCTTGCGGCCGATATCGATATAATTCAGGACCGTGTCCAGCTGCTTGCCGGAGATCACCGGCCCCATCGTCGTGGCCGGGTCGATGGGATCGCCGACGCGCAGGGTCGCCGCCCGGGCGGCGAGGCGCGCCACGAATTCGTCGTGGACGCAATCTTCCACGATGATCCGCGTTGCCGCCGAGCACACCTGGCCGGCGTTGAAGAACGCGCCCGCGGTGACCTGGCGCACTGCCACCTCGAGATCAGCGTCGGCAAACACCACGCTGGCCGCCTTGCCGCCGAGTTCCAGCCCGACGCGCGTTACGTGCTCGGCGGCCACCCGCATGATGGTCTTGCCGACGCCCGGGGAACCGGTGAAGGCAATCTTGTCGATCCCCGGATGCGACACCAGCGCGCTGCCGGCCACGGTGCCGGGGCCCGGCACCACGTTCAGGACGCCCGGCGGCAGTCCGGCATCCAGCGCCGCAGCGCCCAGCCAGAGGGCCGACAAGGGCGTCAGCTCCGCCGGCTTCAGAACCACGGTGCAACCGCAGGCGAGCGCCGGGGCGATCTTCCAGACCGCGTTCATCAGCGGAAAATTCCAGGGCACGATCGCCGCCACGACGCCCACAGGGCTTCTGCGCGTATAGGTCAGCGCGTCCGTGCGGACCGGGATCACGTCGCCGGCGAGCTTGTCGGCCCAGCCGGCGAAATGGTCTAGCGTATCGATGGCGTTGGCGACGTCCTGGCGGCGGGTGGCGGCGAGGGGCTTGCCGGCGTCGATGCTCTCGAGCAGCACGATCTCCTCGAAGCGCTGCCGCAGGATGTCCGCCAGGCGGTTCAGGATGCGTCCGCGCTGCGCGCCCGTCATGGCGCTCCAGGGGCCGGCCAGCGCTTCGCGGGCGACGGCCACCGCGGCATCCACGTCCGCCGCGCCGCCCCTGGCGACTTCGGCGATCGTCTCCTCGGTCGCGGGATTGAGGGTGGCGAAACGTTCGTTGCTCTGCGCGTCGGCCCAGTCGCCGCCGATCAGGAGCTTGGTGCGCGGCAGGATGGCGGCCAGGGTCATGACAAACTCCGATCGATGATGGACGGAGAGTCGTGACGATCAGCCTCGGATCAAACTGGAAATTCGGGAGGCGCCATCGGAAAATCCGATCAGCGATCCATCGAGACGGCGGCGCCGGTCAGTCCTGCCGCGACGTCGACGGAGCCCGATACGGCCAGAAACGCCCGTGCCATCGGCGAGAGCGGATCACGATTGCTGGTGACGAGCCCCACCGTCTGGAAGGCCGACGGGCGATCCAGCGGCACCGCGCGCAGGCCGCCGCCCAGCGCCGCGAGCAGGCTGTGCGGCACGATGCTCGACCACTCGCCCATCCGCACATGGGCGCAGATCGCCAGCATCGAAGCGCTTTCCATCCTGGGCGCGGCAGGTGCGGCGCCGGCCTCCTGGATGATGCGGTCGATGATCCGCCGGTTCTGCATGGCCGGCGACAGCAGGCAGAGCGGCAATTGAGCCGCGTCATACCAGGGCACGCGGTCGAGGCCAGGGAACAGGTGAGGCTGCGCGGTCAGCAGCACGTATCGTTCCTGATAGAGAGGCAGCGAGCGCACATTGTTCAGCGGCTCGTTGTCCAGATAGGTCAATCCGGCCTCCAGCTCGAAGTCATCCAAGCCGCGCTGGATCTGCATCGAGGTCATAGAATCAATCTGCACCGTAACGTTGGAATATTGCCGACAGAACGGGGTGACGACCAGCGGCGCCGCCGCCATTGCGGCCGGAATGACCCCGAGTCGCAAACGTCCGGTCAAGCCCTGCTTCATCTCTGCCAGGTCCTGCTCCAGCCCATCCTGGTCGGAGAGGATGAGGTGCGCCCAGCCGAGCACGCGCCGGCCTTCCTCGGTCAGGCCGCGGAATCGCTGTCCGCCGCGGTCGATCAGCGGGACACGCAATTCGGCTTCGAGCTGTTTGATCGCCTCGGACAGCGTCGGTTGCGTCACGTGACAGGCCGCCGCCGCGCGGCCATGATGTCCCTCGCGAGCCAGGGCGACGAAGTAACGCAGATGCCGAAAGTTCATGGACAGCGTCCAGAATACCGATTCTTCAGAGCCATTGTCATCCGTTGCAGGAGTTAGCGATAGTTTCGTTATAACCGCGCGGCCACGCGGCCCCGTTATAACGAACGTTCCGACCTCGTGCCTACCACGTCAGTCCTGTGACATGGCCGCACCGAGCTTGTCGAAGTATTTTGTGACGAGATCGATATTGCCCTTGTTCTGCACCGGCGTGGTTTCCTTGAGGTCCTCGCCGAGCTGTTCGAGCATGTCCGACTTGTCCTTCGGCTTCATCGACTTGTCGCCCTTGACCTGATCGATCTGCTGCTTGATCATGCCATCTGCGCCGATATAGGTCTTAGTGCGAGGATCTATGCCGGCCATGACCAGGTCGATATTGTCCGCTACCGTCTGATATTCGGTGCCGCTGACGAAGCTGTTCTTCTTGGCGATGGCGTCGAGCTTGGCGAGCGTGGCCGCATCGGGCTGGCCGGAACTATTGTCGGGCAGCGCGTCCAGCAGGGCGCTGATATCCTTGCGGGCCGCCAGGAAATGCTGGACTTGCGCCTCCGTCAGCGGGATCTGCTTCACCTGGTCCGGTGCGGGGGTCGCCGCCGGCGGGAGCGGCGCATCCTGGGCGAAGCCCGTCTGGCTCACGGCGAGAAGCGAGGTCGACGCCATGGCCGCGACGACGAGTCTCGCCGCGACGGCGTTGAACATTAGGCGCATGGTTTCCTCCACGTTCGGCCTCCGCCCGCGCTAATGCGCGGCAGGGCGTTTTGTGCCGGGCCATCGCGAATCACCCGATCCTACACGCTCAGATGTGCCCGCATCCCAGGCTCGACCATGTCGGCCTCGGGGTCCGGCAGCGGAGCATCGTTGAAGCTTCGCTCAGGCAGCTGCGGGCGTGATGTGGGAGGTGTCGAGGGCGTCCTCGGCCACGGGGAACAGCAGCCGGAAGGTCGTGCCCGTGCCGGGCGTGCTCGTCACCGTCACGTCACCGCCGATCCGGCGCATGAAGCCATGAACCTGGGCGAGGCCGAGCCCGGTGCCGAAGTCCGCCTTGGTGGTGAAGAAGGGTTCGAAGATGCGCTTGAGATCGCCCGGCGCGATGCCTGTGCCGCCATCGGCTACGCTCAGCGTGACGAAGCCTGACCCGTTCTCGGACGTGTCGAGGCAGGTCGCGATCCGGACCGTGCCACCCTGCGGCATCGCCTGGCGGGCATTGAAGACGAGGTTCATCAGCGCCGCGTCGAACTGGGTGCGGTCGGCCCGGCATCGAGGCAGTGCAGGCGCCAGGTCGAAATCGAGCGTGACGGCGGAGCCGGCCGCGTGGCGCAGCACGGTGCCGATGCCCGAGACAAGCCCGTTGAGGTCGGCCGGGCGAACCTCCATCTCATGGCGCTTCGAGAAGGCCAGGAGTTGCGTGATGAGGCCGCTGCCGCGCTCGAGCGCCGCCTCGGCCGCCTGGAGCAGCGGCTCGCGCGGGCCCTGCTTGCGCACCAGCGTCAGCGTCGATTGCATCACGCTCAGCAAGTTGCGGAAGTCATGGGCGACGCTCGCGGTCATCTGGCCCAGCGCCTCGAGCTTCTGCATGGTGATGGCTCGGTTCTGGGCGCGGCGGCGCTCGGCCAGGCGGCGCTCGATCACGATGGCGAGCGCGACGACGAGGAGCGCCGCGATGCCGGCGGCGCCGAGGATCGGCGCGACGGCCCTCAGCCAGCGCGCGCGCAGATCGGCGATATCCGTGCCGACCGCGACGACGAGCGGGTAGCCCTGCGCCCGGTGATAGGCGACGATCCGCGGGTCGGCGTCGGAGGAGGACGAGCGGAACTGGCCGAGCTTCGCCGCGAGGTCGAAGGGCGGGGATGCGTCGGGCACGCCCTGGCCAGTCCCGACGCCCGTCGAGGCGAGCAGGATGCGGCCGTTGTCCTGGTAGAGGTCGATCGAGGCATGCGGGCCGAGATCGAGGTTGCGATAGAAATCCCGGAAGTAGCGCGGATCCACGCTGGCCATGATGACGCCGGCGAACCGCCCATCGGCCATATCGAGGCGGCGAACGACGGGAATCGCGCCCTCGAGCGCGGCGCTGTCGTTGGACGGACGGCCGATCAGCATCTTCAGCTTCGGGTCGCGCCTGAGGGACGGGAAATAGCTCTGCCCCGACAGGGCTCCGGCGATGGTGGCGTCCGAGGTCTGCGTCACGCGCCCATCCGCATCGGTGACGACGAGGGCGTGGATGAAATCGACCTCCGCGACGCGCTGGCGCAACAGCCGCTCGAATGCCGGTGCATGGTCCGGCAAGGGAGCGGCCACGATCAGCGGTTCGAGGCCGACGAGCGTCAGGTCGACGGCCTGGAACGTCCGCGTCGTCTGCTCGGCCAGGAGGTAGGCGAGGGTCGCCCCCCTGTCGCGGGCGTCCCGGATATTATTCGCCCAGGACTGCCACAACAGCGCGCCGACCGCGAGGCCGATGAGCAGGACGACGAGTCCGGCGGCGCCGTAGATCCCTCGGCGCAGACCGGTGGCGCCCGGTTCGGTTTCCGTCGACTCTCCTGAGGGCAGCGGTGACATGGGTCTCGATCGCCGAGGTTCGGAGACGCTGCGGCAGCAATGCCATCCTGGTCAAGGATGATGGCTCTTGTTTGACGCTCGCCGGCGGCTGGGCTAGCGGTCGGCGCGGCGGACGAAAAGGCAGAGTGATGCTGATCGGGATCGACTGGGGCGGCACCAAGATCGAGGGGATCGCGCTCGCGTCGGACGGAGCCGAGCTTGGGCGCGTCCGGCAGGACACGCCGCGGCAAGATTATGCCGGCTGCATCCGCGCCATTGTCGGGCTCGTGGCGCGCATCGAGGCCGAGACCGGCGAGCGCGGCAACATCGGGATCGGCATTCCGGGCTCGCTCGATCCGTCGACGCGGCGCGGCAAGGGCGCCAGCTCGACCTGGCTCATCGGCCGCCCCGTTGAACACGATCTCCGCGAGGCGCTGGGCCGCGAGATCCGGGTCGAGAACGACGCCGATTGCCTAGCGGCCTCCGAGGCCGTCGACGGCGCTGGCGCCGGCTTCCATGTGGTCTTCGCCGTCATTCTCGGCAGCGGCGCGGGCGCCGGCATCGCGATCGGCGGCCGGGCCCATCACGGCCCCAACAATGCGGCCGGCGAATGGGGCCACAATCCGCTGCCCTACCCGACGCTGGCCGAAATCCCGGGGTCGCCTTGCTACTGCGGCAAGCACGGCTGCATGGAGACCTGGGTGTCGGGCCCGAGCCTGGCGGCCGATTATGCGCGCCACGCCGGCGCGAAGGTGCCGGCCCAGGAGGTCGTCGCCCGGATGCGCGACGGCGATCCGCTGGCCCGGCTGGCCTGGACCCGTTATGTCGATCGCGCCGCCCGCGGCCTTTCCGTGGTCGTCAACACGCTCGATCCCGACGTCCTGGTGATGGGTGGCGGTATGTCGAACGTCGACGAGCTCTATGGCGGGCTGCCGGAGGCCATCGGCCGCTATACCTTCTCGCCGGTGTTCCTCACGCCGGTCCGCAAGGCCGTCCACGGCGATTCGAGCGGCGTTCGTGGCGCCGCCTGGCTCTGGAAGGACCAGAATCCCAACCCCTAAGGATACGCATGGATCAAGCCGCACTGGACGCCCGCTTTGCCTTCGCCTCGGCCCTGATCGAGGAGGCTGGCGCGCTGGCACTGAGCTTCTTCCGGCGGCTCGACACGCTCACCGTCAGGAGCAAAGGCCCGCAGGACGTCGTCAGCGAAGCCGATGTCGAGACCGAGCTCCTGATCAGGTCGCGCCTGAAGGACCGTTTCCCGGAGGACGGGTTCCTCGGCGAGGAAACCGGCCGGGCAGAGTCTTCCGGCGCCGGCGGCGTCTGGGTCGTCGACCCGATCGACGGCACCCAGCCCTTCGTCAGCGGCATGTCGGGCTGGTGCGTGTCGATCGCTTTCGTGGCGGAGGGTCGCCTCGAGATGGGCTTCGTCAACGCCCCGGCGCGCGGCGAGCTCTTCGTCGGGCGCCGCGGCGGGGCGGCGACGCTGAACGGCCAACCGATCCGCGTCTCGGGCGCCGCCTCCATCACCGATGGCATCCTGGCGGTCGGCTATTCGACGCGCCGGCCGCCGGACAGGTTCCTCGATGTCTTCGGCCGTCTGATCCGGGACGGCGCGATGTTTCATCGCGAGGGCTCGGGCGCCCTGTCGCTCTGCTACGTAGCGGCCGGCCGGCTCGTCGGCTACATCGAGATGCACATCAATTCATGGGACTGCCTCGGGGCGGCGGCGGTCATCGAGGCGGCCGGCGGCAAGGTCAACGATTTCCTCGCCGACGACGGCTTGTGGTCCGGCAACCCGCTCGCCGCGGCGACGCCTGGGGTCTATCCCCGTCTTGCGGCCGAGCTCGGTGGTGGATCAGCCTCCCCGCCGGGTCGCCTTGCCGATATCAACCACTGATAGGATTTTGTCCCGGCATGCACTCTGGATTAAGCAGTCGGTGTTAGGTGTACGCTCCGGATCATCCAACCGATGGCAGGAGCATGTCCGATCCTCGCGGAAACCAGGGCGTGCCGACGCAGCCGCCCCTCGTGCCGCTGTGGCCGGACCCGAGCGTGGCCGCGCTGCTCGCCGCGGGGCTGTGCAGCACCGGGATCGGCCTGTCGCTCTACGATGCGCGGGACAACCTCATCTTCGCGGGCGGCAATTTCGCTCTCTGGTTCGATGTCGAACCCGGCCCGCAGAGCTTTTCGACCATCATGCGCCGCTGCCACCGGCTCGGCCGGGGCCCGGTCTTTACGCTCGCCGAGGATGCGTGGCTCGCCATGGCGCAATCCAAGCGCCGCAGCGCGCCGTTCCGACGCTTCGAGGTGGACATGGTGGATGGTAGCTGGCTCATGGTGACCGAGGCCACCTTTCCGGACGGAGCCCTGCTGTCGACCTTCGCCGATATCACCGCGCTCAAGACCAACGAGAAGGCGCTGCGCTACGCCCACGACCTCGCCGTTTCGGCTGCGGAAACGGACTGGCTGACCGGCGCACCCAACCGGCGCAGGATGATGCAGCGCCTCGGCGAACTCGCGGCGCAGAGCCAGGGCGCCGGAGATCGCTTCAGCCTGGGCCTCGTCGATCTCGATCATTTCAAGGCCGTCAACGACACCTACGGGCATGATTTCGGCGACACGGTGCTGCGAAACTTCGCCGAGGCCGGGCGCGCATCGGTGCGGCGCGAGGACATGTTCGGCCGTGTCGGGGGCGAGGAGTTCATGGTCATCGTCAGCGGTCCGCAAGACGATGCCGAAGCCGTCCTGGCGCGGCTGCGGGCGCGCCTCGCGCATTCGAAACGCAACGGGCTGCAAGGCGCGTCGTGCACCTTTTCCGCCGGGATCGCCGGCTGGCAGCCCGGCGACAGCGTGGAAGCGCTCTATCGCCGCGCCGACCAGGCGCTCTATGCGGCCAAGCGATCGGGCCGCAACCAGGTGCTGCTGGCCAGGGCGGGGTGAAGTCCTTCGGCATCGATGCCGGCCGGTCTGGCCATGTCCGCGCGGCGCGACGGCACCTCGCAGATCCGCGTTGACTCGCAGATCGGGTTTTGCTCTCACTGAGCGATATCGGTCGTTTGGAGCGTAGGTGTGATCTGCGACGTCGATGAGCCGCGCCTGCGCCAATGCATCGATGCGGTTTACGATGCTGCCGTCTCTTCGGCCTTGTGGCCAGCTACTTTAGATAAGCTTGCGTCCCTGTTCCACAGCGGCTTCGTCGACCTTTTCACGCGCAGTCATGATCGGGAGCATTTCAACGGCCTGGCGCATGGTCTCGACCGCGCCGATTACGAGGACAATTTCCTCGGCTTCTGGTTCAGACGGAACGTCTGGGCTCTCAGGAAGCCGGTGCGTGTCGCCGGTGAGGTGATCTCGACGCGCCGCATGGTGGATCCCGGCGAACTCCGCCGCAGCGAGATCTACAATGAATATCTTCGTCCCCGCGGGCTGCACGAGGGGCTCCGTCTTTCGCTCTGGGTGGGAGCGACGGAACTCCAGGACATCTCGATTCTGCGGCCGTGGTCGCGCGGGGCATTCGGGCCGGCGGAGGTGACCTTGGGGGAGGTTCTGCTCCCGCATCTTCAGCGCGCCGCCTCGGTGACGCGCCGATTGAGGGAGGCGGAGTTCCGGTTCGATACGCGCTCGGAGGACTCGGGCGCAAGCCGTTTCGCCGTGATCGTGTTCGACGCGGCGGGCGTGCCGTTCTGGTTCAACACGGCCGCCCGAAACCTGCTGGCCGAAGGGGAGGTCATCAGGATCACGGACCTGGAGCTTCAGAGCCGCTCGCCGCCGGCGACGCGAGCCATCCGTCACGCTGTCGCGCAGGCCACCGGGGCCGCAGGATCGCTTCGACGAGGCGTCAACGTTCCGCTTCCCGGCCCTTTGGGATCGGGCTCGTCGAACATGATGGTCCTGCCCATGTCGAACGCGGGCGACTGGACCCTGTCCCGCCCGCCGGCCGCGGTGGCGTTCCTGCGCACAGCTGCCGCCTCGCTGCTGTCGCAGAGCGTGCTACGGGACGCCTTTGCGCTGACGAAATCGGAGGCCGCGCTGGCGCAGGCGCTCATGGGCGGCCGCACGTTGCGCATGATTGCCGAGACGAGCGGGCGGAGCTTCAACACCGTGCGCAGCCATCTCGCGCGACTGATGGAAAAAACGGGCACGAGAAAGCAGGCCGACCTCGTCCGACTGCTCAACGACGTGGCGACGTTCGGCCCCGCCCGTTCCGCCGAGCCGGTGCGGCCCCACTGAGGTTCGCCCGGCTTCTCCAACGAGCGAAGCTCGTCGGAGCCTCAAGCCGGCTCCGCTCAAGGGGGAGAACATGGGAGTTCCCGAACGGCCTCTAAGCGGAGAACACGGTGCTTCCGCTTAGGAGGCGCGAGGCCGGCCGGGCCGCTATTCCGCGGCGTCGGCGATCGGGCGCATTCCGTCCGACGCCGAGACAGGGTCGGAGTTCGGCGGCAGCTTCAATCTCGCCAATGCCGCCTTGACGCCGGCGCCGTAGGCCGGGTCGACGCGGTTGAAATGCATCACCTGCCGCTCGACGATCTCTTGTGGCACACCCTGCATCGCGGCCGCGATATTGCCGTAGAGCCGCTGCTGCTGGGCCGAGCCGAGCACGTCGAACAGCGCCTTGACCTGTCCGTAATCGTCGTTGCCGGCGCGATGATCGTAGCGCGCCGCATCGCCGCTGATGCGCAGCGGCGGCTCCTTGGCGGAAGGCACCTCGACCGGCCCGCTGAACGAATTCGGCTCGTAATAGGCGTCCCGGCCCTTGGGTGCGTCGAAGCGCATGGCGCCGTCGGCGTGGTAGGTGTCGACCGCGGTCTTCGGCTTGTTGACCGGCAGCGCCTCGTAATGGGTGCCGATGCGATAGCGATGCGCATCCGCGTAGGCGAAGATGCGGCCCTGCAGCATCTTGTCCGGGCTGAAGCCGATGCCCGGCACGATATTGCTCGGCGAGAAGGAGGATTGCTCGATCTCGGCGAAATAATGCTCAGGGTTGCGGTTGAGCTCGGCGATGCCGACCTCGATCAGCGGATAGTCCTTGTGCGGCCAGACCTTGGTGACGTCGAAGGGATTGTAGGAGGTCTTCTCGGCGTCCATTTCGGGCATGATCTGCACGCAGACGCGCCATTTCGGGCCCTGGCCCTTCTCGATCGCCTCGAAGAGGTCGCGCTGCGCGCTTTCCCGGTCCGTCGCGATGATCGCGTTGCCCTCGTCGTTGCTCCAGTGCTTGTGGCCGTCGAGGGTCTTGAAATGGAACTTGACCCAATGGCGTTCGCCGGCGTCGTTCCACAGGCTGAAAGTGTGGCTGCCGTAGCCGTTCATGTGCCGGTAGCCCTGCGGCAGGCCGCGATCGCTGAACAGGATCGTCACCTGGTGCAGGCTCTCGGGCGAGAGCGACCAGAAGTCCCACATGGCGGTGGCCGAGCGAAGGTTGGTCTTCGGATGCCGCTTCTGGGTGCGGATGAAATCGGGGAACTTCAGCGGATCGCGGACGAAGAAGACCGGCGTGTTGTTGCCGACGAGGTCCCAGTTGCCGTCCTCGGTGTAGAACTTCACCGCGAAGCCGCGCACGTCGCGCTCGGCATCGGCCGCGCCGCGCTCGCCCGCAACCGTCGAGAAGCGCATCAGGATGTCGGTTTTCTTGCCGACCTGGCCGAAGAGCTTGGCCTTGGTGTATTTGCCGAGGTCTTTGGTGACCGTGAAGGTGCCGTAGGCGCCGGAGCCCTTGGCGTGGACGACGCGCTCCGGGATGCGCTCGCGGTTCTGATGCGCCAGCTTCTCGATCAGCTGATAATCCTGCAGCAGCAGCGGGCCGCGCGGCCCGGCGCTCATGCTGTTCTGATTGTCGGGCCAGGGGGCGCCGGCCGTCGTCGTCAGGATCGGCT
This sequence comes from Lichenihabitans sp., assembly GCA_965277115.1. Classification (GTDB taxonomy): domain Bacteria; phylum Pseudomonadota; class Alphaproteobacteria; order Rhizobiales; family Beijerinckiaceae; genus Lichenihabitans. Next base: position 619,086 of record CBDIBY010000012.1, read on the forward strand.
TGTCGTTGATCGGCATGGCTTGGCTCTTCGGCTGGAAGGGGAATGACTGAGCGCAACCCGGACCGGGGTTGCCGGATTGGTCCGGCGGACGCCGCAGGTAGGCGGCTCGACAACAGGTGCCGCGCGGCGCGACACAGGTTGAGCAAGGTTCTATTTCGAGAGTGAGAACCATATTCATTTCTGCTATGAAGGCAAGGCCGAAAGCGACCGCCGCGTGGCCTGGAGCCGAAAGCGAAGCTGCATGACGATGCCCGACCGATCGAAGCGCCTGCCATCGAACTACCGGCTCGTTCATGACGTGCTGCGCGAGCTCGCGCCCGGCCGCCATCTCGCGGCGGAGGAGATCTTCGAGCGGGTCAGGGCGCAGAAGCCCGGCTTCGGCCACTCGACGGTCTATCGGGCGCTCGACCGACTCTGCGCGCTGGAGCTGATCAAGCCGCTGCATGTGCCTGGCGGCGGTGCGGCGCTCTACGAGGCGGCTAGCGCCGACCATTCGCATTTCATCTGCCGGAGCTGCGGCCGCGTCAGCGATCTCGCCCTCGATCTGCCGGTCGCCACGATCGGGGCTGAGCTGGCGCGGCTCGACTGCGAGGTCGAGGAGATCGCCGTGACGGTGCATGGGCGGTGCGGCGCATGCCGCGCGGCGTGCCCTTGACCGGCGTGCCGATTCCCGTCTTCGACGGCCACAACGACACGCTGCTGCGTCTCGCCAAGCGGGGCGCCGACAAGGCCGCCGAGCTCTTCGCCGGGAGCGGCGGGGGTCACATCGATCTGCCGCGCGCCAGGGCGGGAAATTTCGCCGGCGGTCTTTTCGCCGTCTTCCCGCCACCGCTGACGATGGCCAACATGGCGGGCTCGATGCGCGGCCCCGCCTATGACATGCCGCTTCCGCCGTACCTCGCGCTCGAACACGCGCAGGCCTCGAGCCTCGGCATGATGGCGATCCTGCTGCGGCTCGAACGCGCCTTGCCTGACGCCCTGGCGGTCTGCCGGAGCACGGCCGAAATCCGCGCCGCCATGGCCTCGGGCCGGATCGCGGCCGTGCTTCACATCGAAGGCGCCGAGCCGATCGACGCCGATTTCCTGGCGCTCGACGTATTCCATGCCGCCGGTCTGCGCTCGCTCGGCCTCGTCTGGAGCCGATCGAACATCTTTGCCCACGCGTGCCGTTCCGCTTCCCGAGTTCGCCCGATACCGGCGAGGGGCTGACCGAGGCCGGCCGCGCGCTGGTCAAGGCCTGCAATGCGCGGCGCATCCTCGTCGACCTTTCGCACCTCAACGAGAAGGGTTTCTGGGATGCCGCCGCCGTCACGTCGGCGCCGCTCGTCGCGACCCATTCCAACGTCCACGCGCTCTGCCCCTCGGCGCGCAACCTCACCGACCGGCAGCTCGACGCGATCCGCGAAAGCCGCGGGCTGGTCGGCCTCAACTTCGCCACCTGTTTCCTGCGGCCCGACGGCGCCATGCGGGCCGACACGGAGCTCGACCTGATGCGGCGCCACCTCGACGCGCTGATCGAACGGCTCGGGGAGGGCGGCGTCGGCTTCGGCTCGGATTTCGACGGGGCGGTGGTGCCGAAGGAGATCGGCGACGTCGCCGGACTGCCGCGGCTCATCGAGCATCTGCGGGGTGCCGGCTACCCGGAGGCGCTGCTGCGCCGCATCGCCTGCGACAATTGGCTCGACCTTCTCGAGCGCACCTGGGCCTGACGGCCGGCGGGAGCGGTCGTCAGCTTCCCCGATAGGTGGAATAGCTCCACGGCGAGACGAGCAGCGGGACGTGATATTTCGCCGCCGGGTCGGCGATGCCGAACCGCAATGGAATCGTGTCGAGAAAGGCCGGCGCCGACAGCACCGTGCCTTGGGCGCGAAAATAGTCGCCGATGCGGAATTCGATCTCGTACGTCCCGGCGGTGAGATCGTCGCCGGAGAGCAGCGGCTTGTCGGTGCGCCCGTCCGCATTGGTGCGGGTCTCGGCGAGGCGCGTCCGGGTGCCGTCGGGTTCGAGCCGCGTGAGGGTCAAGGCGACGCCCGCGGCCGGGCGGCCGCTCGACGTATCGAGGACATGGGTGGAGAGATGCGCCATGGCGGCATCATACCCGCTTTGCGCGCCAACCGTGTTTCGCAATCGCTTTGAAACTGCTTCCGGTCGGCGGCGAATGTGGCACCGGCGGCCTCAAGCGGCCGGCCGCGCCAGACAGTCGAAATATTGCAGGAAGAGCTCGCGCTCGGTGGTGATGTCGAGCTTGGCATAGATGCGGCGGCGGTGGTTCTTGACCGTGCCGATGGTGATGCCTAGCCGCCGCGCCAGCGTGGCGCTGGGATGGCCCGCCAGGATCAGGGCGACCAGCTCCCGTTCGCGCGCGCTGAGCTCCGGCCAGAGGTCCGCAGGCAGCGCCGCCGGACCGCCGCTTGGCGGCGCGCGTCCGGCGACGGGCGGGGTGGCGTGGCCTTTCGGCTGGCGCGATCTGACGTCGAGGGCATGGACCGCCGCCAGCACGGGGAAGCCTGCGTCGAGGCAGGCGATGTCGGCCGAGGTGAAGCTGCGCGCCGACCGGTCGAGGAAGATGCCGAGACAGCAATCCTCGCCGTCGGCGACCAGCACGCCGACCTCGTCGCAGATGACCGACTGATTGAGGAATTCCGCGATATATTGGCCGCGCTTGACCTCATCGGTGGCGAGGCTCCGCAGCGGCACGATGCCGGGGCGCCGCTCGCGCCGCCAATAGGCGTAGAAGGGATCGTAAGCATAGTAGATATCCAGATATCTGCGGATCATCGCGTCCGAATAGTGTCGATGCGAGACGAATTCGGGCCGGTGTGCGGTCGAATAGCGCGTGACCGTGATCAGGTCGTGCGGCACCAGTTCGCCGATGAGATCCATGAGACGGTCGAGATGGTGCTCGGCCCCGGCGCCGCCGATGGCGGCCGCCAGCGCGTCGACGACCCGCCCGCCATCCGCCGTCCGTTCCAGCATCGCGACATCCCCGACCCGATCAGGGGCTCGAGTCTATCATGAGACGCAAGGACTGCCGCAGCCTGCTGGCCGTTCTGCAGGCGTAAAGGCGACAGCCAGGCGGAGTCGCCGAATACGCAATATGACGCTTGCGGCGGGAGGCCGATCCGCGCGACACCGCGCCGGCCGGGCGATCGCGCTCCGGCGCTGCCGGGCGGCAACGTCCGCATCAGCCGGAGTGAGCATGTGCGCCTGAAAGCCAATCCCCAAAAGAAATCGGTCAGCGGCGAGGATCTTCCCGGCGAATATTACGAGGACGTGATGGCGCGCCTCCACCGGGTGCTGCGCCCGAAGACCTATCTGGAAGTCGGCGTGTTTGCCGGCGCGACACTGGCGCTGGCGTCCTGTCCGTCGATCGCGGTGGATCCGGGTTTCGAAATCACCGATCCGGAGATTTTCGCCAAGGTCCTGCTGCGTTCGCAGGTTTCCTTCTACCGCATGCCGAGCGACGACTTCTTCGCCGCTCACGATCCGCGGGAGATCCTCAAGGCTCCCCTCGACATGGCGTTCCTGGACGGGATGCATCGGTGCGAGTTCCTCCTGAGGGATTTCATCAACACCGAGAAGGTCTGCAAGACGAACTCGGTCGTCATGCTTCATGATTGTGTGCCGGTGGACGATGGCATCACCGACCGCGTGCCTCACAGGCGCCGCGGCGAAGGTGAGAGCCGGTCGGACTGGTGGACGGGCGATGTGTGGCGCGCCGCGCTTCTTCTCAAGCGGCGGCGACCGGACCTCGTCATGACCGTGCTGGACGCGGACCCGACCGGCCTGGTCATCGTCACGAACCTGGATCCGTCCAGCCGGGCGCTGTCGGACTCCTATCAAGCCTGCGTGCGCGACATGATGAGCTGGCACATCCCGGATATCGGCATCGAGCAACTGCATGCGGAGCTCGGTCTCGAACCGACCTCGGGTCTGACGGAGGACGAGCAGATCACCGCCCGCTTTTGGCTTTGACGCGACGACACCCCTCGCGCCCGCTTGTGCCCGCTTGTGCCCGCTTGTGCCCGGAGGCACATAGCCGCGTGGCGCCGAGGCTTCTAGCTTGCTGAATCAGGAACGCGCGTCAGCAACGGGACACCTGCATCATGTCCATGGCCAATCCTATCGTCATCGGGATCGATGCCGGCGGCACCATGACGGATACGATCCTGGTCGACCGGCACGGCCACTTCAAGATCGGCAAGGCCGCGACCACGCCGCGCGACGAGGCTGAGGGCTTCATGGCCTCGGCGGAGGACGCGGCCGACGCCTGGGGCATCTCGCTCGACGACCTCTTCACCGGGGTCGACGTGGTGCTCTATTCGGGCACCGGCATGCTGAACACGCTGCTGTCGCGCACCGGACGCCGGCTCGGGCTCATCACCACCCGGGGCGTCGAGGACATGATCCTCATGGGCCGCGGCCTGCAGGCCTGGGCCGATTATTCCTACGCCGACCGGCTGCATGCGGTGACCCACCATCATCCGGACCCGCTGGTGCCGCGCCGCCGCACCCATGGCGTCACCGAGCGGATCGACCAGTTCGGCGACATCGTCATCCCGCTCTACGAACACGATGTGCGGGCCGCCTCGAAAAAGCTCATTGCCGACCGCGTCGACTCGATCTGCATCATGACGCTCTTCGCCCATGTGAACCCGGCGCATGAGCGGCGCATCGCCGAGATCGTGCACGAGGAGATCGCCACCGCCGGCGCCTCGATCCTGGTCTACACCAGCCACGAGGTCAGGCCCGTCATCCGCGAGCAGTCGCGATTGAACAGCGTTCTGATCGAGGCCTATGCGACGTCCCGTGGCCGCCAGCAGCTCAAGGGCATCGAGGACGCCGCGAAGAAATACGGCTTCCGCTACGGCGTGCAGACGCTGCTCTCCTTCGGCGGCCTGACCTCGATCAACCATCCGCGGCTGCACGAGACGATGATCTCGGGTCCGATCGGCGGCATCTTGGGCGCGGCCTACGTGGGCAAGCTCATCGGCAACGATTCGCTGATCTGCTCGGACATGGGCGGCACCAGCTTCGACATGGGCGTGATCACCCGCGGCCAGACGCGGATCGAGAACGAGCCGATCATGGACCGGTTCAAGCTCAACGTGCCGACGCTCCATCTCGACACGATCGGCGCCGGCGCCGGCATGATCCTCAAGGTCGATCCGCTGACCCGCAAGATCAGCCTGGGGCCGGAGAGCGCCGGCTCGGACCCCGGCCCGATCTGCTTCGGGCGCGGCGGCACCGCGCCGACCATCGCCGATTGCGACGCGATCCTCGGCCGCCTCAACCCGGATTATTTCCTCGGCGGCAAGGTCAAGCTCGACGTCGCCACGGCCAGGGAGGCCTTCCGGCGGCAATGTTCGGATCTCCTCGGCGTCGGCCTCGAGGAGGCGGCCGAGGGCATGATCGCGATGCTCGATCAGGACGCCAACAACGCGCTCCGCCGCGTCATCTCCGGCGCCGGCATCCATCCGTCCGAGTTCACGCTGCTCTCCTACGGCGGCTCGGGGCCGCTGCATCTCGCCGGCTGCAGCCGCGGCATCGGCTTCAAGGACATCATCACCTTCCAGTTCGCGGCGGCCTTCTCGGCTTTCGGCTGCACCACGGCCGACTATATGCGCCGCCATTCGGTCTCGACGCAGATCGACATCCCGCCCGACGCCGCCGATGGGGCTCTCGTGAGTTTCGGCGCGAAAGTGTCGCGGATCTGGGCGGATCTCAACGACGCGGCGGTCGGCGAGATGATCGCCGACGGGCATCCGCGCGAAAAGCTCGACATCAGGCCCTTCCTGATGATGCGCTACACCGGCCAACTCGAAGACGTCGAAGTTCCCTCGTCCACTCTGTCGGTGACCTCCGGCGACGACATGCGCGAGGTGCTGGCGGGTTTCGAGGAGGTCTATGCCAAGGTCAACCACCGCGTGTCGCGCTACGGCGCGGCCGGCACCACTATCACCGAGCTCGGCGTGATCGCCACGGCCGACAAGGTCAAGCCGATCCTGCTCAAGCGGCCGCTCGGCGCTTCTAATCCGGCCGCGGCCCACAAGGGTGTCCGGCAGGCCTACATCGGCGGACGGTGGCACGCGGCTCAGCTCTACGAGATGGACCGGCTCGAACCCGGCCACGAGGTGCATGGGCCGGCCATCGTCGAACATCCGGCCACCACCCTCGTGGTCCATCCCGGCGACGAGGTCTTCGTCGACGACTGGACGCTGCTGCACTATCGGCACGCTTAGACGGACAGGATCGATGAAAACGTAGTTTCACCCCTCATCCGTCACGCTTCGCGCGACACCTTCTCCCGCAAGGGGAGAAGGGCGCGAACCTCGCCGGATATCCTTCACCCTTGCGGGAGAAGGTGCCCCGGACTTGATCCGGGGCGGATGAGGGGTGCTGCAGAGAATTCGGAACCAAAGACCATGCTCCAGAAACTCGATCCGAAGACCCCGCTGCGCGACCGGATGCTCCAGTCCGAACGGCTGATGGCCGAGACCGGCTGCTACGACGGCATCACCGAACTCACCTTACGCAAGCAGGATCCGCTGCGGTTCGAGACGCTGCACACGAAGCTGCGCGCCTTCTGCGTCTCGGCCCGCGAGATGGCGCGGCGCATCTCGGCCTCACCCGGCGTGCGCGAGGTCGGCGAGATGGTGGTGGCGATCTATACGCCCGAAGGCGACGCCATCGCGCTGTCGAACGGCATCATGGTCCATGTCCATACCATGAGCCGCTTCATCAAATGGATGATCCGCGAGGGCTACGAGACGAACCCGGGCATAGACCCCGGCGACATCTTCGCCAACAACGATGCCTTCATCGGCACGGTGCAGGTGCCCGACGTGATGGATGTCGTGCCGATCTTCTATGGCGGCGAACTCGTGGCCTGGGCCGGCGCCGTCTGCCACGAGCTCGAAGCGGGCGGCATCACGCCGGGCGGCGACGTCTGCCTGGCGCAGGAGCGCTTCACTGAAGGTCTGTTCGTCTGCGCGGAAAAAATCGGCACCAACGACGAGATCCGCCGCGACTACGTGATCCGCTGCGAGCGCAACCTGCGCATGCCGATCTACTGGGTGCTCGACGAGAAGGCCAAGGTCGCCTCTTGCATCGACATGCGCGAGAACCTCCTGGGTCTCATCGAGGAGATCGGCCTCGACTACTGGATGAGGGTCTCGAAGGAATTCATCGAGGAGGGCCGCGTCGGCCAGCTCGCGCGCACGCGCCAGCTGACCGTGCCCGGGATCTACCGCGGCCACACGTTCTACGGCCATGTCACCGAGGGCAAGCCCGGCTTCCAGCCGCTCGGCGATCCGAACTGGCTCTACAACATGCCGCTCGAGATGGAGATCTCCACCGACGGCAAGATCAAGGTCGATTTCGAGGGTACCCAGCCCTGGGGCTACCATTCGATGAACTGCACGCCGGCCGGCATGGACGGCGGTATGTTCGTGACCCTGACTCAGCACATGAACTTCGAGGGCCTAGTCAACGACGGCGCCTGGCTCGCCACCGAGCTCAAGCTGCCGAAAGGCACCTGGACCAATCCGGACAACGAGATGGTGGCAACCGCCACCTCGTGGGCACTGCTGCTGCCGGCCTATGGGGTCTTCCAGCGGCTGCTGTCGCGCGGCTTTCTGGCGCGCGGCTTCGTCGAGGAGGTCTTCGTCGGGCAGGTCAACAGCCCGATGATCGAGATGGGCGGTGAGAGCCAGTACGGCACGCCCTTCGGCATGGCGCATTTCGAATGCGCCGCGGCGGGCTCCGGCGCGCTCGCCATCAAGGACGGGCTCGACACCGCCTATGTGGGCTGGAACCCCGAATCCGACATGGGCAATATCGAGATCTGGGAACAGAACATGCCGATGCTCTACATCGGTCGCTCGATCCTGCCCAACTCCGGCGGCAGCGGAAAATATCGCGGCGGCTGCGCCTTCATCTCGACCTGGCTGATCCACAAGACGCCGCATCTTCGGCTTCATACCTCCGAACATTCCTCGCGCGTGTTCGACAACGCCGGCATGTGCGGCGGCTATCCGGCCCCGACCTGCCAGAAGCATCGCGCCGTGCGCGACACCAACATCGCCGAACTCGTGGCGGCGCGGAAGCCGCTGCCGCACGGGATCGGCACCGATCCGGCCCGCTCCGATCTCGAAAAGCTGGTCGAGGGACGGCACGTCACCGACGAGGGTCCCTACATCACGGCGCCGCACAAGTCGGGCGACATCTTCACCCATTCGTATAACGGCGGCGGCGGCTACGGCGACGTGCTGGAGCGCGATCCGGTCAAGACCGCCTGGGACGTCGAGAACGGCTTCCTCACCGCCGAGGCCGCCGAAAAGGTGTTCGGCATCGTCACCCGCGAGAACATCGAGATCGACCGGGTCGAGGCCGACCTCGAGGCGACGGCCGCCCGGCGAAAGATCATACGGCGGGAGCGGATCGCAACCTCGGTTCCGGTGACGGAGTGGATCGCCCAGCAATCGAAACGCGCGGCGGCGTCGGACTTCGCACCCGAGGTCGCCAAGATGTATGCCAGCGCCATGAAACTGTCGCCGCGCTTCGCCGCCGACTTCCGCGCCTTCTGGGGCCTTGATGCCGCGTTCGAGATGAAGCGGTGAATCCCGATCCACCTTCCCCGTTCCGGGGAAGGTGGATCGGCCGAAGGCCGAGCCGGATGGGGTCTCCCGACTGTTCACCCCACCCGTCATCCTTCGGATGACACCCTCCCCGTGCCGGGGAGGGACACGAGCCTGCGTCGTGATCTCAGAACCATTCCGAGGCAACAATGACCACCTACACCAAGGACACCATCCGCGAGCTCGTCGCCGGCACGCTGCCCTGGCCGCAGACAAAGCGCATCATGAGCGCCTACAAGGACGAGGATCGCTTCTTCAAATATCTCCAAGTTCTGCAGGAGCGCGTCGCGTGGCCGGAGAAGATCCTGCTGCCGGTCGGCGATCATCTATTCATCGTCGAGGGCGAGGACGGCCGCATCACCAGATGCGAATGCGGCCAGGTCTTCGGTCCCTACAAGCAGAATTGGAAGCTCGGCGCCCATATCCGCGTGCGCGACACGCCTGAAGCGCTGCGCGAGCTATACCCCAACAGCGATATCCCGGACCCGGCGTGGATGGAGATCCGCGAGTTTGTCTGCCAAGGCTGCGGCACGCTCCACGAGGTCGAAGCCTGCGCACCGGGCTATCCGATCGTCCACGATTTCGAGCCCGATCTCGAGGGTTTCTACCGCGACTGGCTGAACCAGCCGCTACCGGCCCGTTGACCGCCATGGGTCGCGTCGCGGGCAAGGTCGCGCTGATCACCGGCGCCGGCATGGGTCTCGGGCGCGCCGCGGCTGTCCTGCTGGCCGCCGAGGGCGCACGAATCGCCGTGACCGACATCGATCCGGTGGCCGGCGCCGAGACGGTCGGGCAGATCGCCGCGGCCGGCGGCGAGGCCGCCTTCTTCCCGCATGACGTTACCGATCCCGAGCATTGGCAGAGCGCATTGCGCGACGCCGAAGAGCGTTTCGGCCGGCTCGACATCCTGGTCAACAATGCCGGAATCGCCATCGCCAAAAACGTCGAGGAGACGACGCTCGAAGACTGGCGGCGCACCATGGCGGTCAATGCCGACGGCGTCTTCTTCGGCTGCAAATATGCCATTCCCGCGATGCGCCGCGCGGGCGGCGGCTCGATCGTCAACCTGTCGTCGATCGACGGCATCATCGGGGAGGCCGATCTCGCCGCCTATTGCGCCAGCAAGGGCGCCGTGCGGACGCTGACCAAGGCAGTCGCGGTCCATTGCGCGGAGAAGCGGTACAGCATCCGCTGCAACTCGATTCATCCGGGCTACATCTGGACGCCGCAGACCGAAACCTACCTGCGCGACCTCGGCCGGCTCGACGAGGAGCGCCAGAAGGCGCTGCGCCGCCATCCCCTCGGCGTCCTCGGCGAGCCGAAGGACATCGCCTACATGGTCCTCTACCTCGCCTCGGACGAATCGAAATTCGTCACCGGCGCCGAGATGGTCGTCGACGGCGGCTATCTCATGGTGTGAAGAAAGGGTCCGATCCGATGCATCGCCGGCCGAACATCGTCATCCTCATGTGCGACCAACTCGGCGCGGCGGCGCTGCCGGCCTATGGCCATCCCGTCGTCAAGTCGCCGAACATCGACAGGCTCGCCGGGCGCGGCACAATCTTCGACAATTTCTATTCGAATTTCCCGCTCTGCGCGCCGGCGCGCCTCGCCTTCATGACCGGACGATTGTGCTCGAACATCGGTGCCTGGGACAATGCCGCGCAACTGCCGCCCGACATCCCGACCTTCGCCCACTACCTGCGGCTTCTCGGCTACCGGACCTGCCTGTCGGGCAAGATGCATTTCATCGGCCCCGACCAGTTGCACGGCTTCGAGGAGCGGGTGACGACCGACATCTGCCCCTCGGACTTCAACTGGACGGCCGATTGGGACGATCCGTGGCGCACGATGGATTGGTTCCACTCCATGAACAACGTCAGCGGCGCCGGCATCGCCGAGCGCTCGCTGCAGCAGGATTACGACGAGGAGGTCGCGTTTCACGCCAAGCGGAAAATCTTCGATTGGGCGCGCGAGCCCGGCGAGCGGCCCTTCCTGCTCGTCGCCTCCTTTACCCATCCGCACGACCCCTATGTCACGCCGCAGCGCTTCTGGGACCTCTACCGCGACGACGAGGTCGATCTGCCGCGCGTCCCCTTCATCCCGCCGCAAGACCGAGATCCGCACAGCCGGCGGCTCTGGGAGCAATACGACCGCAGCGAAACCGGCGCCTCCGACGAGGAGATCCGCCGGGCGCGGCACGCCTATTACGGCAGCATCGCCTATGTCGACGAGCGCATCGGCGAGGTGCTGGAGGCGCTGACCCGTGCCAAGCTGATGGACGACACGGTCGTGATCCTGTGCGCCGACCACGGCGATATGATCGGCGAGCGCGGCCTCTGGTACAAGATGAGTTTTTACGACTGGTCGTCGCGCGTGCCGCTGATCATGGCCGGCCCGGACATCCCGCAAGGTCATCGCGTGGGCTCCAACTGCGGGCTCGTCGACATCCTGCCGACGCTGGTCGAGATTGCCGGCGGTCCCGGACCGGAATTCTATCCGGAGCCGCCCGACGGCGCGAGCCTGCTGCCGCTGCTCGCAGCCGAGGAGCCTGATCGGGTCGCGGTGAGCGAGCTCTTCTCGGAAGGGGTTGCGGCGCCCTACTTCATGCTGCGCCGAGGCCGCTACAAGCTGACAAGCGTCGAGCACGACCCGCCGCAGCTCTTCGACATGGAGGCCGACCCCGACGAACTGCACGATCTCGCCGGCGAGCCGGCCCACGCGGCGCTCATGGTCGAGCTCGAAGCCGAGGTAGATCGTCGCTGGGACATGCCGCGGATCAAGGCGGAAGTGCTGCGCAGCCAGCGCCGCCGACGGCTGGTCTACAAGGCGCTTGCCACCGGCCGAGTGACGCCATGGGACTTCCAGCCGGTGGAGGACGCCTCGAAACGTTATTACCGCGGCACGGCCTCCTATCACGAGGCCGAAGACCGGGATCTGCTCCGACCATGAACGACAGGCTGAAAGGGCGCGCGGCGCTCGTCACCGGCGGCCTCACCGGCCAGGGGTTCGCCATCGCCGCGGCGCTCGCCCGGCAGGGCGCGGCGGTGGCGGTCGGCTCCTTCGTCGGTGGCATGGCCGGACGGCAAGAGGATGCCGCGGCCTATCCGGACCCGGCCGAGGTCGCCGAGGTGCGCGACGCGCTGATCGGGCTCGGCGGCCCGGTCTTCGCCGGCCATCTCGATGTGCGCGACGCGGCCGTGATCGACGAGTTCGTGTCGAAGGCGGAAGCGGTCTGCGGTCCCTTCGATATCCTCGTCAATGCCGCCGGCACCACGGCCGAGCAGCCCGTCTGCGGCCACACGGACGCGCTGTGGCTGAAGATCATCGACACCAACCTCAACGGCGCGTTCCGCATGACGCGCAAGCTCCTGCCGGGCATGATGGCGCGCGGATGGGGCCGGGTGATCAACATCGGCTCGACCGCGGCCAGCGTCGGCTGGAAGGACAATCCGGCCTATTGCGCCTCGAAGGCGGGGCTCCTTGGTCTGACGCGCTGCGTCGCGCTCGAAGGGGCGCCGCACGGCGTCTCGGCGGTGATGATCAGCCCGACCTGGGTCGAGACCGAGCTGATGCGCCGCAACGTCGCGCAAGTGCTCGACCGCGAGGGCAGCGGCCGCGAGGGCGGCAGGCGCACGCTCGAGGCCGCCATGGCCGACATCGCGCACCAGAACCCGCAGCAGCGCATCATCCAGCCAAGCGAGATCGCCGGCCTCGCGGCCTTTCTCTGCGGCGACGAGGCGCGCGGCATCACGGCCGAGAACATCCAGGTGACGGGCGGCGCGCTGTGGTGATCGCTGCGGCGCGGCGTGCCGCACAAGGTTGACGTCTTACCGAATATTTCCCTAGCGTCCACCCGATCGCCCTGATCATTCCCTGCCTTGTTCGCAGCCGCCGGAAAGGCCCTCGTCCGGCGGGCGGCATCGCGACCGGAGCCTGGCCATGCCCGTTCATTTTTCCGCCGCCGAGATGGAGGGCCGCATGGCCCGGCTCCGCGAGGCCCTCACGGCGCGCCGGCTCGACGGCATCCTGCTCTTCGCCCAGGAAAGCATGTATTGGCTGACGGGCTACGACACGTTCGGGTTCTGCTTCTTCCAGTGCCTCTACGTCGGTCAGGACGGCCGCACGGCGCTCCTGACCCGTTCGGCCGACCTCCGGCAGGCGCAGCATACCTCGACCATCACCGATGTCAGGATCTGGCGCGACGGTGTCGCCTCGGAGCCCGCGCGCGATCTGAAGGCCATGCTGGCCGACCTCGGCTGCGCCGGCCAGCGGCTCGGCGCGGAATTCGACTCCTATGGCCTGACCTACGCCAACGGCCGCAAGGTGGCGACGTCGCTCGACGGCCTCGTCGAGCTCGAGGATGCCTCGCTCATCGTGCCCCGCCTTCGCCTGACCAAATCCGACGACGAGATCGGTTGCGTCAGGCGGGCGGCGGCGCTCTCGGACGCGGCCGACCGAGCGGCCGTCGAGCAACTCGGTCCCGGCGCCGAGGAAGGCGACATCCTCGCCGCGCAGCACGCCGCCATCTTCACGGCCGGCGGCGACTATCCGGGCAACGAGTTCATTATCGGCTCGGGCCGCGACGCGCTGCTCTGCCGCTACAAGAGCGGCCGGCGCCGGCTCGACGCCACGGACCAGATCACGCTCGAATTCGCCGGAGTGTGGCGGCACTACCACGCCGCCGTCATGCGCACCCACGTGGTCGGCGAACCGCGTCCGCTGCATGTCTCCTACCATGCCGCGGCACGCGAAGCGCTCCTTGCCTGCGAGGCCGAACTGCGGCCTGGACGGACGGCAGGCGATGTCTTCGCGGCGCATGTCCGGGTGCTCGACGCCCACGGCCTGTCCGCCCACCGCCTCAATGCCTGTGGCTACGCGCTCGGCGCCAAGTTCACGCCCTCCTGGATGGACTTGCCGATGTTCTACGCCGACAACGATTGGGAGATCGCGCCGAACCAGGTCTATTTCGCCCACATGATCCTGATGGATTCGCAGAGCGAGACGGCGCTCTGCCTCGGCCGGACGTCGCTCGTCACCCAGCACGGCGCCGAGCCGCTCAACGCGCCGAGTCTGGACCTCGTGGTCAAATGATCTTAAGCATTTGTTAACCGCCGTCGCGCCGCACCCCACCCGCGACGGCTGGAGCGGCGTCGGAGGAGGATCTTCGGTCCATGCACAGCGCTTGGTTGGCGGTGATCGCGGTGGCGCTCCCGGTGATGCTCGGCGGCTGCGTCGAGACGACGTCCCCGGCAGAACAGGCGAGTGCGCTCGATATCCGCGCGGCCATCTCGCGCGGCGACATGCATAGTCCGCACGCCGCCACCGTGGCGCTGGCGAGCCTCGATGGCTTGCCCGAGCCGTTGGCGGCGCGCTTCCGGCAGGAGCTGGCCGGCGAGGCCGCGGGGCGGCAGGTCAGTCTCGGCGATCCGTCGCTCGCCCATTATTTCCTGCGCGGCTATCTCGATGCCTATCCGACCGAGAGCGGGACCTCGGTGCATTATGTCTGGGACCTGTTCGATTCGTCCAAGCAGCGCCTGCGCAGGCTCGAGGAGGCGTTCGAACTTCCCCATGCCGGCGCGGGCGGCGATCCCTGGAACGGTGTCGACGATGCGATGCTGGCCACCATGGCGGCGCGCAGCGCCGACGATATCGCGCTCGCTCTGTCCGGCATGCCGGAGGCGGCGGGGGAGGTGCCGGGACCGAGCGCTTCGGACACCGTATCGACCCCGGCGCGGACCGTGAACTGAGGTGAGGGGTTGCCAGGGGGACGGATCGAGGTCGACGCGGTTTTGCAGGCCGATTTGAGTGAGGAGGTCCGTGGTCCGCCGCGATGCAAAATCGTCGCCGCGAGCCACCACGGAACGGTGCCGGCTGCCGGAGGACTTCGCTTCCCGGACCCGGCTTGTCGAAACGTCGTCGCGGGTCATGCTTGCAGACCTCCGGGTGGCCATAGGTAGCGCGCTTGCGTGTTTGGCGCCCCCCGTTAGAATTGTTCCGGATCGTTCGACCTTTTCGCAATCCGCGGCATTTCCAAGCGGTCCCGCCGCCAGCCGAAGGACGGCACGATGCAACTGAGCGAGTGGAAGACGAACACGTATGGCGGGTTGCTGGCCAAGAGGTCGACCTTGCTAGGGGCGGTGGACGCGGCTCTCCTCGCGTTCGAGGATCCGAAATCGGACAAAGGTGTCGCGCTGGTCCAGGCGATCCTGGATGCCGTAGCGGCCTGGCAGGACAAGAACGATAAGTTCGAATGGATCATTCACGGCGCGAACCTGAAGACCTGGGCGGAAGGACGGATGGTCGTCGCTGAAAACGGGGAACTGGCTCGCGAAGCCTTCAAGGCCGCCCGGGACCACTATCAGCACGGTCCGAAATCGACCAACAAGATGATCTTCGAGTTCGAGGTGGGAGACAAGCGGCGGACTCTGGGCAATATTCTAGCCGCACAGATCTCCGGTGCCCGCCAGGCGCAGGCCAGCGCCATCTTCGTCCAGGAGAACCGGAACACGGTGAATTTCACTGCTCAGAACGCGCAAAATCTTGTGCAACTCAAGGCCGGCAACTGTAACGAACAGGCCAAGTTCGCGCGCGACTTCGTCCTCGGCAAGAACGCTCAGGCCGCGGTCAGCCTGTTCGAGCTGTCGTGGACAGCAACGGATACGAACCTTGGCGGGTACAGCAAGGTGAACGCGCCGGACCATGTGTTCTGCGTGGTTGGCGAAACCAATACGCCCGTCAACAGCAACCTGCCGGCGGACATGAGAAGCTGGCCCGAATCCCTTTGGGTGGTCGATCCTTGGGCGACGCTCTGCTGCCCTGCTGTCGATTATCCGGTGGCGTTCATGACGAAGGCGAAGGATTGGAGCAACAAGA
Source organism: Lichenihabitans sp. (assembly GCA_965277115.1). GTDB lineage: Bacteria > Pseudomonadota > Alphaproteobacteria > Rhizobiales > Beijerinckiaceae > Lichenihabitans. The sequence goes on from CBDIBY010000012.1 coordinate 634,601, forward strand.
ACCTGCGCATCGGGTACATGCAGTCAGGCGCCACGGCGAACGATCAGGCCCGGTCGGTGTGGGGCGACCCGAGCGATGTCGCCTATCTCAATGCCTTGATCTTTAACGATAAGCGCAGGCAGCTTTGAGATCATCGAGGCGTCGACGTCGTCTCGGACCAGCCCGCGTCACGTGTTTGTCTGCGGGGCCGCGGAAGGCGTAGAGGAAAGCCGCCAGCGCTCCGGCAGCCTCTATGTCCAACCCGCAAACCATCGTCAACTCGACGTCGCGGCACCGACATACGAGAACCTCCGTTGTCGCGGCCGTCGCGCCCTGCTAAGAGGCGCGTGCGGTGCGCAGGGCGCCGCGGCCTCGCCTCGGGCGCCCCGGCCCAGGCTTGCGGCAGTGTCACAGGTTCGGGCTCGATCTCGGATGCCCCGCATGCGCCTGCCGGCGCGACCGAGAGGTCGGGCCGGCGCGCGGAGGATCGCATCCCCGGCGAGCTGGGCCGTCACCCGAGGAGTGGCCATGGCTGGAACGATCAAGATCCTGGCCGGGAATTCCAACGAGCCGCTGACCAAGGCCATCGCGGCCCATCTCGGCGTGCCGTTGACCAAATGCAACGTCAAGCGCTTCGCCGACATGGAGATCTTCGTCGAGATTCTCGAGAATGTGCGCGGCGAAGATACGTTCATCATCCAGTCGACGGCCTATCCGGCCAACGACCACCTGATGGAACTCCTGATCATGACGGATGCGCTGCGCCGCGCCTCGGCGCGCCGCATCACCGCCGTGCTACCCTATTTCGGCTATGCCCGGCAGGACCGCAAGGCGGGGCCGCGCACCCCGATCTCGGCCAAGCTCGTCGCCAACCTTATCACCCATGCGGGCGCGGACCGGGTGCTGACCGTCGACCTCCATGCCGCGCAGATCCAGGGCTTCTTCGACATCCCCACCGACAACCTGTTCGCCGCGCCGGTCATGGTGCGCGACATCGCCGAGCGTGTCGACCTCAAGAACGCCATGGTGATCTCGCCCGATGTCGGGGGCGTCGTGCGGGCGCGGGCGCTCGCCAAGCGCATCGACGCGCCGCTCGCCATCGTCGACAAGCGTCGCGAGCGCGCCGGCGAATCGGAGGTCATGAACATCATCGGCGACGTGCGCGGCAAGACCTGCATCCTGCTCGACGACATCGCCGATTCGGGCGGCACGCTCTGCAATGCCGCCGATGCGCTGCTCGACCAGGGCGCGCGCGAGGTCTACGCCTATTGTACCCACGGGGTCCTGTCGGGGGGCGCGGTGGCGCGCATCGCCGCCTCGCGCCTCACGGAACTCGTCGTCACCGACACGATCCGGCCGACCGAGGCGGTGCTGGGCGCCCGCAACATCCGCGTCATCCCGATCGCGCCGCTGATCGGGGAAGCCATCGGCCGCATCTCGCAGGAAGCCAGCGTGTCGAGCCTGTTCGAGAGCGCGCCGCTCCCGTCCTCGGCCGACCACGCTCCCATGCAGACGCAGCGGCCCCATCCGGTGGCGCCGCCGCGGGTGGTCCGCTCGGGAACCTGAAGGATGCGGTTTTCCCCGGAGGACCCTCAGAGGCTGATAACGCCCATGCCCTCCTCCTTGTTGGGTTGTGCTGGATCCATGGGTTTTCAAACGGCTCTTAGCAACCCAGCGTTCCCGGCGGCGATGGCGGCGACGCGTCCGAATCCCGCCGCGACGCTTGGCAACTCGATTGGTTTGTCTCCCGGGACAGCCTAAGCCCGGGGTTCGGCTCGCGGATATTCGTCGTGCCGGCGTACGAAATCCATGGTGCTGTCCTCGTTGCGCCCCTTGGGCGCGCGATCGAGGATCATCAGCGTACCGATGAGCTTCTCCGACCCGCGCGCGTAGGACGAATAGGTATGGAAGACGACGACGGTCCTCAACAACTGCGCGACAGCCTGCGGGTGATTTCCCAATAGTACGCGACCGGATTCGCTCACCTGACGAAGGGCAGGGTGTTTCCTTCTCCCCTTGCGGGAGAAGGGGGCCCTCGAAAGCTAATGATGCCGCAGCAATGGCGCCAGCGAGGATGTTCACTCCGCCTCGGCATCGAGCGCCAGGCCGAAGCCGATCTTGACCCGGTCCATCACCACCATGGTCTTGAAGTTCTTGATGTCGGGATTCTCGTAGAAGAAGCGGCGGGTGAAGAGTTCGTAGGCCTCGATGTCCGGCGTCGTCACCAGCAGCAGAAAATCGGCGTCGCCGGTGACGTAGTAGCCGTTCATCACCTCGGGCGTCGCCCGGATGCTCTTCTTGAAACGGTCGATGATATCGGCGCGCTCGCGCTCAAGCGACACCAGCACGATCATCTGCACGCGCTGGCCGACGGCCTTGGGCGAGACCACGGCGACATCAGCCTCGATCACGCCCGTGTCGCGCAGGCGCTTCAGCCGGCGCTGCACGGCGGTGGCGCTGAGGCCGACGCGCTCGCCGAGCACCTCGCTGGTCAGCCGGTTGTCGTATTGCACGAGATCGAGAAGTTTCAGATCGAAGCGATCGAGCGAGGCCATGCTGCGCGACTCTTCTCCACTCGTCCCCGCGCATGTGGGGGATCCAGATCTCAGCCGGGGCTGCATTCCCGCTCTCGCGGGAACGCAGCCCCAGGACCCGAGACCTACTTCGCCGCGCTGAGTTCGTCCATGACCTGCCGTACCGCTTTTTCGGCGATGTCGACGATCTCGTCCACCTCGGCCTTCGTCGTCACCAGCGGCGGCGCGAAGCCCAGGATGTCGCCATGCGGCATGGCGCGGGCGATCAATCCCCGGTCGCGCGCGGCCTTCGAGATGCGAGCGCCGACCTTGAGGCCGGGCTCGAAGCGGGTCTTCTTCTCGCGGTCGGCGACGAATTCGATTCCAGCGAGCATGCCGACGCCGCGCACCTCACCCACGATCGGTAATTGCGCGAAGACCGCCTTCATCCGGCTCTGCATATAGGCGCCGGTGTCGCGGGCCTTGCCGGCGAGGTCTTCCTTCTCGACGATGTCGAGCACCGCATTGGCGGCCGCGGCCCCGATCGGATGGCCCGAATAGGTGTAGCCGTGCGAGAAGGCGCCGATGCGGTCGGCATTGTCCTCCATCACCTTGCAGACCTTTTCGCCGACGATCGCCGCCGACAGCGGCACATAGGCGGACGTGAGGCCCTTGGCGACCGTCACGAGGTCGGGTTCCATGCCATAGAGATGCGAGCCGAAGGGCGCGCCAACCCGGCCGAAGCCGCAGATCACTTCGTCGGCGATGAGCAGCACGTCGTGCCGCTTCAGCACCGCCTGGATCGCCGGCCAGTAGCCCTCGGGCGAAGGGATAATGCCGCCCGTGCCGAGCACCGGCTCGGCGATGAAGGCGCCGACCGTCTCGGGACCTTCCTTGCGGATCAGCGCGTCGAGCTCCTCGGCCCGGCGCGCTGAGAATTCGGTCTCGGTCTCGCCCGGATCCCCGCCCCAGTAATAGTGCGGCACGCCGGTGTGGAGGATGCCCGGCAGAGGCAGGTCCATATGGTCGTGGTAGAAGCTCATGCCGGTCATCGAGCCCGAGACGACCGAGCAGCCGTGATAGCCCCGCTCGCGCGAAATGATCTTCTTCTTCTTCGGTTGGCCGCGCAGGTTGTTGTAGTACCAGACGAGCTTGGCCTGGGTCTCGTTGGCGTCCGAGCCCGACATCCCGTAGAAAACGCGCGCCATCTTGCCCGGTGCCATGCGCACGAGCCGGTCCGACAGGATCGCGAGCTCGTCCGTCGTATGGGCCGCATAGGTGTGGTAGTAGGCGAGCCGATGCGCCTGGCGCGAGATCGCCTCGGCCACCTCGGTCCGGCCGTAGCCGATGTTGACGCAATAGAGGCCGGCGAAGCCGTCGATCAGCGTCTTGCCGGTGGCGTCCGTTATGCGGATGCCCTTGGCGGTCTCGACGACGACCGGATCGCCGAGCTTGCCGCTGGCGAAATCCTTGAGCTGGGTGAAGGGGTGGAGGACGGTGCGGCGGTCGAGCTCCGCGATGCGGGCGAGGTCGTTCATGGGTTAGCTCCTTCTTATGCAGCCAGATCGCCGAAGCAGACGGTCTTGAGTTCCATATAGTCGGCGAGGCCGTGGCGCGACCCTTCGCGGCCGAGACCGGATTGTTTCCAGCCGCCGAAGGGAATCGGCGGCCCGGTGAAGGAGGCTGTGTTGACGCCGACGAGGCCGTATTGCAGCGCCTCGGAGACGCGTAAAGCCCGCCGCAGGTCGTCCGTGTAGAGGTAGGAGGCGAGGCCCATCTCGGTGTCGTTGGCGCGGCGCACCACCTCCTCCTCGGTGTCGAACGGCAGCACCGCCGCGACCGGCCCGAACGTCTCCTCGCGCACGAGGCGCATGTCGTCGGTGACGCCGGCAAGCAGCGTCGGACGCACGAAATTGCCGCGCTCCGGCAGGATGCCGGTGCCGGCGACGAGCCGAGCACCCTTCGACACTGCATCCTCGACATGGGCGCGGCATTTGTCGGCAACCGACAGGCGCGTCATCGGGCCGATGTCGGTCCTGGGATCGAGGCCGTGGCCGACGCGCAGCGCCGCGACACGCGCGCCGAAGGCCTCGACGAAGGCGTCGTAGTGCCCGCGCTGCACGTAGATGCGGTTGGCGGCGAGGCAATCCTGGCCGGAGGTGGCGAATTTCGCGGCAAGCGCGCCTTCGACCGCGAGATCGAGCCGCGCATCGTCGAAGACGATGAAAGGCGCGTGGCCGCCGAGCTCCATCGCCACTTTCTTCACCGTCGCGGCGGCGCGTCCGAGCAGCAGCCGGCCGATCTCGGTCGACCCGGTGAAGGACAGGGCGCGGACCTTCGGTTGGTCGATCAGATGCCCGACGAGGAGTTCGGAGCGCCCGGTCACGATCTGGAACACGCCGAGCGGCATCCCCGCCTCGGCCGCGAGCCGAGCCAGCGCGAGGGCCGAGAAGGGCGTCTCGGATGCGGGCTTGACGATCATCGGGCAGCCTGCGGCGAGCGCCGCGCCGGCTTTGCGCGTGATCATGGCGCTCGGGAAATTCCACGGCGTCACGGCGGCCGTGACGCCGACCGGTTGCAGCCGCGTATGGATCAGGATCGAGGGCTTGTGGCTCGGGATCGTCTCGCCGTAGGCACGCTCGCCCTCGGCCGCGAACCAGTCGAGGAAGCCCGACGCATAGCCGATCTCGTAGCGCGACTCGGCGAGCGGCTTGCCCTGCTCGACCGTCATCAGCACGGCGAGGTCCTCGGCATGGAGACGCATCAGCTCCGCCCAGCGCCGCAGGATTTGTCCGCGTTCGGCCGGCAGCTTGGCGCGCCACGCCGGAAAGGCCGCCTCGGCCGCGTCGACGGCACGATCGACCTCGGCCGTGCCCAGCATCGCCACGGTGCCGATGACGGCGCCCGTCGCCGGATCCTCGACCGCGATCGTGCCCGCGCCCTCGACCCGATCGCCCGCCACCGAGGCGCGGCCGTCGCGGAAATCCTGCCGCACGAGACGGTCGAGGTGGAGCGGCGGCGCGACAGCGTTCATGGGCAATCCTGGCAATGAGAAGCTTGTGCCCGCTAGTCTAGGCCCTCGCGGCACCCGCTTGGCGGCATCGTCAGGCCGTCTTGCAATGAAAAACTGCGAAAATTGGCCTGAACTGGCCGTAATTCATATCGATCACAGTCCTTGATAATTCTGATGCCCTTCATCTTGCGTCGCCGCGGGGCGGCTCCGCTCAGCGCGAGGGGTGAGAAGGTGTGGACCAAAGTCGTCATGGCCGGGACAAGCTCGACCATGACGTTTGTGTAGACTGGGCAAACAACGAGCCAGCAAGTTTCGTTGACCCACGTTCGTTTTCCCATCTCGATCCAGGCGGGCCTTGAACGATGGTTGCAAGCTGATACCGTCCCCCGTTTCTCGACTGAGACGCGGGCGGTGGAGGGTGGGGACATGCACGAATGGACCGGACTCGTAGCATTCACACTGGGCGCTTTGGCGACCTACAATGCGGCGTTCGCCGAAACGGTCACGAAATCTGTCCCCGCGGGTCGACCGTCCAAAATCGATCATTACACGGGGTGGAACGACGATTGTTCCTTCAAGGAGATCAAGGTCGACGCGGTGTCGAAGCCTTCGCATGGGTCGGTTTCGGTCCATATCGCCGTGGGAGAATCAGCGACGACGCCAGGATCGGCTCGTCCGGGGCGTGTGCGGGCAGACCGACGAAGGTTCTCGAGCTCTACTACAGACCGGACAGGGGCTATCACGGCACGGCAGTTTGACCGTCGAGATGAGCGTTGGCGGCTCTCCCCCGGTCTCCTTCGACTACGACATCACCGTGCGATAGGCCCGGCCTTGCGGGCATGTCATGACACGCTGGCCTTGTCCTGGCACCTGTCGCATATTGTCATGAATGCGTTTCACCTGACCGCGTGAACACAGTGCTGGATCGGAACGAAACCCGCCAAGCCGCCGAGGCCGCCCTTGTGCGGCCTATTCCCTGGGATCCGGTGCTCGACAGACGCAAGGGCACCACCAAGCATAAGCTCCTGACGGATCGGATCATCGCCGATGTCGAAAGCGGCGCGCTGGCCCCCGGCACCCGCATGCCGACGCATCGCGATCTTGCGCATACGCTGCGCGTTTCGGTGCAGACGGTAAGCCTCGCCTACAAGGAGGCCGAGCAGCGCGGCTATCTGTCGGGCGAGGTCGGCCGCGGCACCTTCGTGCGCCCCCGCATCACCGAGCGCGCCGACCGCTTCATGCTCGACCGCAATTCGCGCGGCACGACCGACCTGTCGATCATCCGCGCCGTCTACACCGAGGCGCACGAGGCGGCATCGCGCGCCCTGATGCGCGCCCTCGCCGAGGACGACAACAGCGCCTTCATGCGGCCCTGCCGGCCGATCGCCGGGCTCGACCGCCATCGCGATGCGGCGCGGCCCTGGCTGCTTTCGCTCGGCGTCACGGCGGAGCGCGACCGCATCATCGTCACCAACGGCGCCGCGCACGGCCTTTTCCTGGCGGTCGCCTCGGTCGTCCATCCGGGCGACGTAGTGCTGACCGAGGAACTCACCGACCACGGCATCATCGGCCTCGCCTCCGTGCTCGGCTTCACGCTGCGCGGCTTGCCGACCGACGACGAGGGGGTCGAGCCGGAGGCCTTCGCGGCCGCCTGCGCCGGTGGCGAAGTCCGCGCCCTGGTGCTGATCCCGACGCTCAACAACCCGACGAGCCATGTCATGGGGGCCGAGCGGCGCCGCGCGGTCGCGGCCATCGCTCGCCGCCACGGCGTCTTCGTCATCGAGGACGAGGTCTATAAGCCGCTGATCGACGTGCCGCTGCCGGCCATCACGGAGCTGATCCCCGACCTCGGCTTCTTCGTGACGAGCTTCACCAAATCGGTGATGACCGGGCTGCGCGTCGGCTATCTGGTGGTGCCCCCGACCTATTCGATCCGCGCCGCCAGCATCCTGCGCGTCACCGGCTGGAGCGGCACGGTCCTGATGGCCGAGATCGCCTCGCGCTGGGTTGAGGATGGCACGGCGCGGGCGCTGGTCGAGGTGCAGCGGCGCGAGACCGAGGCGCGCCAGGCGATCGTCGCCGAGAGCCTGGGGCCGGTGCTCGCCTCGACCCATCCGTTGTCGCTCTGCGCGCTGCTCAAAGTGCCGCCGCGCTGGACCGAGGAGGGACTGGTGCGCGCGCTCGCGTCGCGGGGCATCGCGGTGACCTCGTCCGACCCGTTCATCGCCGGCGGCGACCGCCCGGCCGGAAAAATCCGGCTCTGCATCGGCGGCCGCCTGTCGCTCGACGGGCTGCGCGATGTCTGCTCCACGATCCTCGCGACCTTCGAGCAATTGCCGCCGGTGTTCGACGCAGGAGTGATCGGGTGACCGTACAGCGTCCGTCCTGATCGCGGACGTGCCGGATCGGCCTCAGGCGGTCGCGCGCCTGGTCCGCGCCTGATGGATCTCGATCAAGGCCGGCCCGCGCCGGTTGTGCGCCCGGTGCAGCGCGGCGGGAAGCTCCGCCACGTCGGCGAGGCGCTCGGCCGGGATGCCGTAGGCGGCGGCGACCAGGAGGAAGTCGGGCGCCGAGGGCTTTACACCTTCGGGGGCAATGCCGGCGCCGATCATGACCGTCTCGATCTCCTGGTAGCCGTTGTTGTTCCAAACGAGGAAGATCACCTGGGCCCGCGCGTCGACGGCCGATCCGATCTCGGCGAGCGAGAACTGAAAGCCGCCATCGCCCGTGAGGCACACGACGGGTGCGGAGGGAGCCGCCACGGCGGCGCCGATCGCCGCGGGCGCCGCATAGCCGAGCGCGCCATAACCGGTCGCCGAATTGAACCAGGCGCGGGGACGGTCGATGTCGAGGTAGAGGTCGCCGGCATAGACGGCCTGCGTCGAATCGCCGACGACGATCGCGTCCGGCAGCGTCCGGTAGATGCAGTCGATCACGGCGATCTCCCGCCCGCATCTTGGGGGTCAGCGCCGCGAGCGCAGCCGCCCTGGTTCGCGCCGCCCGGGTCGCGCCGTCGCCGGTCCGGCCTGCGAGAAGCGGCAGCAGCCCGTCGAGCGCGGCCTCGACCGTCGAGAGCACCGGCAGGGCCGGGAGCGGTGGCCGCATCAGTTGCAAGGCATCGACGTCGATCCGGACGAAGTCGGCGAGCGCCGGCATCCCGCCGTCGCCATACATGTCGTAATCGGTCGGCCCCATCTCGGTGCCGAGCCCGATCACGAGGTCGGCGTCGGCGATCAGCACCCGCACCGCGCCGAGGCTTGCCGAGGCCGGCACGCGCAGCGGATGGTTGCCGAGCAGGCCCCGCGCATTGACCGTGAGGACCGCCGGCGCGTCGAGCTTTTCGGCCAGCGCCGTCACGCGTTCGGCGGCCGAGACCGCGCCGCCGCCGCAGAGAAGGACCGGGCGGCGCGCCGCGGCACAGCGCTCCGCCATCCGGCGCACCTCGTCTGCCCCGGCCCGCGGTCTCGCGAGCACGGCCGGTGTCATCATCGGCGCGTCCATGGCGAGCGGCATGACGTCGGTCGGAATCTCGATGTGCACCGGTCCCGGCCGACCGGAGGACAGGACGGCGAAGGCGCGGCCGACCACGAGCGGAAGCTCGGCCGGATCGAGCAGCGTCTGCGACCAGAGCGCGAAGCTCGCGATCACCGCCCGCTGGTCGGGCAGTTCGTGCAGCAGCCCATGGCCAAGGCCCAGGGAGGCCCGGCGGTTGACGCCGGAGATAACCAGCATCGAGATCGAATCCTGGCGCGCCTGGGCCATGGCCGTGATGATATTGGTCAGGCCCGGACCGGTGATGACGAGCGCCACGCCCGGCTTGCCCGAGACGCGCGCATAGCCGTCGGCCATGAAGCCGGCGCCCTGCTCGTGGCGCGGCGTCACGTGGCGGATGCGGGAGGCGGCGAGCCCGCGATAGAGCTCGATCGTATGGACGCCGGGGATGCCGAACACCACCTCGACGCCATGCAGCTCCAGGAGGTCGATCAAGGCCTCGCCGACCGTTCTCGTCTTCGCGCTCATGCGCCTCCTCGCCACGGTTACGCCCAGGCTGGCCGCGGCACCGGGCACGCGACCCTGGAACCCTTCTCGCCCGACCGTCAAGCCGTTGACACCGCTCGGCACGCGGCGTAACCGCCGGATCGTCGATGCCGACGATCGCATGATGGGCCTCGCTGCCGTGCCGGCGGTGCTGCGGGGTCGATATGTCGATGCTATCGTGACCGATGCCGCGACCGCGCCCTCCTGCCGGATCAGTCCCATGAATGACAAAGCCTCCCATGACGCCGGCGTCAGGACCGCCAAGAAGGCCATGCTGCAGACTGTGCCGGACCGACGGTCCGCCGAACTCGCCCACCCCGACGAGCATCGCAATCCGGGGACGCCGCTCAAGCCCGAATGGTTCGACGCGATCGAGGTCAACCTCAGCGCGGTCGAGCGCCGCGCGGCGACGATGGCGACCCGCCGGTCGGTCAAGAAGGAGTTCCAGGCCGCATGGCTGGTGAAGGCGATCACCTGCATCGACCTGACGACGCTCGCGGGCGACGATACGCCGGGGCGCGTGCATCGCCTCGCCATGAAGGCGCGGCGCCCCTTGCGCGACGATCTCGTCGAGGCCCTCGGCCTCTCGGACACACCGCCCAGGGTCGGCGCCGTCTGCGTCTACCCCACCATGGTGGGACCGGCCGTCAAGGCCTTGCGCGGCTCGGACATCCCGGTCGCCTCGGTCGCCACGGGCTTCCCGGCGGGCCTGACCCCCCTGCCCCAGCGCCTCGCCGAGATCCGCTACGCGGTCGCGGAAGGCGCCGCCGAGATCGACATCGTCATCACCCGCGCCCATGTGCTGCTCGGCGAATGGACCGCGCTCTACGACGAGGTCGCGGCCATGCGCGAGGCCTGCGGACCGGCCCATCTCAAGGCGATCCTGGGCACGGGGGATCTGAAGACGCTGCGCAACGTCTACAAGGCCTCGATGGTCGCAATGCAGGCCGGCGCGGACTTCATCAAGACCTCGACCGGCAAGGAGGACGTCAACGCCACCCTGCCGGTGAGCCTCGTGATGATCCGGGCGCTGCGCGACTATGGCGAGCTGACGGGCGCGAGGGTCGGCTTCAAGCCGGCCGGCGGCCTCAAGACCGCCAAAGACGCGCTGACCTGGCTGACGCTGATGAAGGAGGAGCTCGGCCGGCCCTGGCTCGAACCCGACCTGTTCCGCATCGGCGCCTCCTCGATGCTGGCCGACATCGAGCGGCAGATCGAGCATTTCGTCACCGGTCGCTACGCCGCCGCCTCCCACCACGCAATGGCCTGACACCATGCCCAAGATCAAAGAGATCCTCGCCACCATGGATTACGGCCCGGCGCCCGAAGCCTCCGATCACGTCCGCGCGTGGCTCGATGCGCATAAGGCCGGCTTCGGCCATTTCATCGACGGCGCCTTCACGACGCCGTCCAAGAGCTTCGAGGTGCGTGACCCGGCGCGGGACGAAACTCTCGCTCGCGTCACTCAGGGCACGGCCGCCGATGTCGACGCCGCGGTCAAAGCCGCCCGCGCCGCCTTCCCGGCCTGGTCGGCCCTGCCCGGGCACCTGCGCGCCCGCCATCTCTATGCGCTGGCCCGCCACATCCAGAAGCGCGAGCGCTTCCTCTCGGTGCTGGAGTCGCTCGACAACGGCAAGTCGATCCGCGAGTCGCGCGACATCGACATCCCGCTGGTCGCCCGGCACTTCTACCATCACGCTGGCTGGGCCGAGCTTATCGCCAGCGAGTTTCCCGACCACAAGCCGGTCGGCGTCTGTGGCCAGATCATCCCGTGGAACTTCCCGCTGCTGATGCTGGCCTGGAAGATCGCGCCGGCGCTCGCCGCCGGCAACACGGTCGTGCTGAAACCGGCCGAGTTCACGCCGCTGACCGCCCTCGCTTTCGCGGAGATCTGCCGCGAGGTCGGCCTGCCCAGGGGCGTCGTCAATATCGTGACGGGCGACGGGGCGACCGGCGCGGCCCTCGTCGAGCATCCGGACGTCGACAAGATCGCCTTCACCGGCTCGACCGAGGTCGGCCGGCTCATCCGCGAGGCGACCGCGGGCTCGGGCAAGAAGCTGAGCCTCGAGCTCGGCGGCAAGTCGCCTTTCATGGTTTTCGCCGATGCCGACCTCGACGGCGCCGTCGAGGGCGTGGTCGATGCCATCTGGTTCAACGGCGGCCAGGTCTGCTGCGCCGGCTCGCGCCTGCTGGTGCAGGAAGGCGTCGCCGAGCGGTTCTACGCCAAGCTCGTGCGCCGCATGGCGACGCTTCGGGTCGGCGACCCGCTCGACAAGTCGACCGACGTCGGTGCTATCGTGGCGCCGGTACAACTCGAGCGCATCCGCGGCCTCGTCGAAAAGGGCAAGGCCGAAGGCGCGACGCTGCACCAGGCGGCGGGCGCGCTGCCGAAAACCGGCTGCTTCTTCAAGCCGACGCTGTTCACCGACGTCGAGCCCGCCTCGACCATCGCCGAAGTGGAGATCTTCGGACCCGTCGCGGTCGCCATGACCTTCCGCACCCCCGACGAGGCGGTGGCGCTCGCCAACAACACGCGCTACGGCCTCGCCGCCTCGGTCTGGTCGGAGAACATCAACCTGTCGCTCGACACCGCCGCCAAGCTCAAAGCCGGTGTGGTCTGGATCAATTCGACCAACATGTTCGATGCCGCGGCAGGCTTCGGCGGCTATCGCGAGAGCGGCTTCGGGCGGGAGGGCGGCCGCGAGGGCCAGGCCGAATATCTGGTGCCGGCCTGGCTGAAGGGCCTGCCGGCCGCGGTCGAGATGCAGGCGGCGAAGCTCTCGGCGCTGCCGTCCGAGGCGGAGGCCGCGGACGGCGCCACGCCAACTATTGACCGGACCGCGAAACTCTACATCGGCGGCAAGCAGGCGCGGCCCGACTCCGGCTATTCCTATACGGTGCGCGATCCTCATGGCGTGCCGCTCGGCCAGGCGGGCTTGGGCAACCGCAAGGATATCCGCAATGCGGTCGAGGCCGCCGCCAAGGCCTCAGCCTGGGGCGCCGCGACCGCCCATAACCGCGCCCAGGTGCTCTATTACGTGGCCGAGAATCTCGCCGCCCGGGCGGCGGAATTCGAGGCGCGCCTTCTCGCCATGACCGGCGCCTCGCGCAAGGAGGCGGCGCGCGAGGTCGCGTCCGCGATCGAGCGGTGCTTCTTCTATGCCGCCTGGGCCGACAAATACGACGGGCAGGTGCAGGCGACGAAGGCGCGCCACGTCACGCTCGCCATGCACGAACCCTATGGCGTGCTGGGGCTCGTCTGTCCCGAGGAGGCGCCGCTGCTCGGCCTCGTGTCGCTGCTGATGCCGGTGCTGGCGATGGGCAATTGCGCGATCGTCGTTCCGTCAGGCCAGCATCCGCTCAGTGCCACCGACCTCTATCAGGTCTTCGACACCAGCGACGTGCCGGCGGGCGTCGTGAACATCGTCACCGGTGAGCCCGACACGCTCGCCAAAACCCTCGCCGAGCACCACGAGGTGGCGGCGCTCTGGTACTGCGGCTCGCGGGCCGGCAGCGCCATGGTCGAGAAAGCCTCGGCCTCGAACCTGAAACCGACCTGGGTCAGCGACGGCCGCGCCCGCGACTGGTTCTCGCCTGTCGAGGGCCAGGGCCGCGAGTACCTGCGCCGCGCCACGCAGGTCAAAACCATCTGGGTACCCTATGGAGAATAGAGAGCCTCGTCAGCACTGGGCGGGGTCGGCCGGGCACCGGCCTGGCCGACGCTGAAATAGCTGAAACCGCGAGCCGTCATTTCGGCGGGGCTGTAGACGTTGCGCAGGTCGACCAGGATCGGCTGCCGGAGCAGGCGTTGGACCCGGTCCCAGTCGAGCGCCCGGAACATGTCCCATTCGGTGACGATGGTCACGGCATCGGCACCTTCCACGCAGTCGTAGGGGTCGTGGCAGTAGGTCACGTCGTCGAGCAGTGCTTTCGCATTCGCCATGCCCTCGGGATCATAGGCCCTGACGAGAGCGCCCGCATCCTGCAGGGCCGTGACGATGGCGAGCGAGGGAGCCTCGCGCATGTCGTCGGTATTCGGCTTGAAGGTGAGGCCGAGCAGCGCGATCGTTCGGCCGCGCACCTCGCCGCCGCAAGCCTGGATGATCTTGCGCCCCATGGCGCGCTTGCGCTGCTCGTTGACCGCCACCACCGTCTCGACGAGCCGCACCGGCGCGCCCCTGTCCTGCCCGGTCTTGATCAGCGCCAGCGTGTCCTTGGGAAAGCAGGAGCCGCCGTAGCCCGGCCCGGCATGCAGGAATTTCGGGCCGATGCGGTTGTCGAGCCCGATGCCGCGGGCGACATCCTGCACGTCGGCGCCGACGCGCTCGCAGAGGTCGGCGATCTCGTTGATAAAGGTGATCTTGGTGGCGAGGAACGCGTTGCCCGCGTATTTGATGAGTTCGGCCGTGCGCCGTCCGGTGAACATCAGCGGCGGCTGGTTGAGGAACAGCGGCCGGTAGAGCGCTTCCATCACCTTGTGGGCGGCGGCATCCTCGGTGCCGATGACGATGCGGTCCGGCCGCTTGAAATCGGTGATGGCGGCGCCTTCGCGCAGGAATTCCGGGTTCGACACGACGGCTGTGCCGAGCTCCGGCCGGGCGGAGCGGATGATCCGCTCGACCTCGTCGCCCGTGCCGACCGGCACCGTCGACTTGGTCACGACCACCGCCGTCGTCGTCAGCGCCTCGGCGATCTCGCGCGCCGCCTGGTAGATGTAGCTCAGGTCGGCATGGCCGTCGCCGCGACGCGACGGGGTGCCGACCGCGATCAGCACCACCTCGGCGCCGGCGATGCCCTCGGCCATGTCGCCGCTGAAGCGCAGCCGCCCCTCGCGCGCGTTCTTGGCGACGAGATCTCCGAGGCCCGGCTCGTAGATCGGCATCTGTCCGCGGTTCAGCGCCTCGATCTTCTCCGCATCCTTGTCGATACAGGTCACGACATGGCCGAAATCCGCAAAACAAGCCCCCGATACCAGGCCCACATATCCCGATCCGATGACACCAACCCGCATCGACGTCAGTCCCCATCCAACCCGTCCGGGCACGATGCGGGTGGACCCGCTTCGCGATCTGAACGCGTTACCCCGCTCGCAATTTCGCTTGGGCGTGCCCTGCTATAGCCGGCATGCCCTCGCGCTACCAGATCATGATGACGGTGCATCGACGCGACCCGGGGTCGGGACTTCAGTCGCAGAAGCCGACGCCGAAGAGATCCGCGAAACCTTGCCGCCCGGCCGGCGTCACGCTGACGGCGCGGCTGCCCGGCCGACGTCGCACGAAGCCGCGCTCCAGTGACAGGTCGAGGATGGCGGCGCCGAGGCGCCCGGCGAGATGCGGCCGCCGCTCCGACCAGTCGAGGCAAGGGCGGCAAAGGAGCCGCCGTCCGCCCGGCCCCCCGGCGAGAAGACCACTGGCTTCGAAGAAGGCATGGCCCCGCGCGGTCACGACAGCCGCCTCGGTGTCGAGGTCGATGGCGCCGCGCGCCACCAGCGCTTCCGCGATGGCGACCGCTACGCGGCCGGCCAGATGGTCGTAGCAGGTACGGCATTCCGCGAGCTCCGGGGGCACGCGCGGCGTGGCGCGGGGCCGCGCCGCACCGATCTCGCTGCCCGCCACCACCAGGATCGCCTCGAGCATTTGCGCCACCTCGGCCGAGGCCAGGCCGAAATAGCGGTGCCGGCCCTGCCGTGACAGGACCAAGAGGCCACCCTCGGTGAGCTTCTTCAGATGGCCGCTCGCGGTCGGCGCGCCGATGCCCGCCGCAAAGGCGAGTTCGGTCGCGGTCAACGCGCGGCCGTCCATCAGGGCGGCCAGCATATTGGCCCGTCCCGGGTCGCCGATCAGCGCGGCGACCTCCGCCATGGTCACGCCCGGTCTCATGGCGGCATCCTATGCAATGTCCGGCCACAGTGCGCGCCGAAATACTTCGGTCGTGGCCGAAGCGTTCGCGCATGACACCGCCGTCGGCGGACGGCATGGTCCGCCCGTCGAAACCGAATTAGGACCATGCAATGCCGATCAAGGAGCGCGCCCGATCGGGCCCCATCGTGCTGACGGTCGTGGTGGCGAGCTTCGCCTTCGCCATCGTCCAGCTCGACGTCACCGTGGTCAACGTCGCCCTGCCGCGCATCGCCACGGAGCTTCATGCGGATGTCGCTGCCCTGCAATGGGTGGTCGACGCCTATGCGCTGGTCTTCGCCGTGCTGATGCTGAGCGCCGGCGTGCTGGGCGACCGCATCGGCGCCCGCAAAGTCTATGTCGGCGGCATGGCGGTGTTCGGCCTCGCCTCGCTCGGCTGCGGCCTGGCGCCCGGCATGGAGGCCCTGATCGCGGCTCGTGCCGTCCAGGGTCTCGGTGCCGCGGCCATGCTGCCGACCTCGCTGACCCTGCTCAACCATGCCTGCGGGCACGACACCAAGCTGCGGGCGGTCGCCGTCGGCTGGTGGACGGCGGCTGGCAGCATCTCGATCGCCGCGGGTCCCATCGTCGCCGGCCTGCTGCTCGGCCTCGGCACCTGGCGCAGCATCTTCCTGATCAATCTGCCGTTCTGCCTCGCCGGACTGGTGCTGGCGTCGCGGGTCGCGGAAACGGAGACGGATCGGGCCGCGGCGCACGCCTTCGACCTGCCCGGACAGGCGCTGGCCATCCTGGCACTGACGGGCCTCATCGGCGCGGTGATCGAGGCCCGGCCGCTCGGCTTCGCCCATCCGTTGGTGCTCGGCGGTCTCGCACTTTTTCTTGTCTGCGGACCGCTCTTCGTCGTAGTCGAGCGGCGCACGCCGCAGCCCTTGCTGCCGATCCGGCTCTTCGCCACGCCCGCCTTCGGCATCGCCACGGCCTATGGCATCGTCGTCAACCTCACCTATTACGGCGTGGTCTTCGTGCTGAGCCTCTACCTGCAGCGGGTGCGCGGCTATGGCGCCACCGAGGCCGGCCTCGCCTATCTGCCGCTGACCGCCACCTTCTTCGGCGTCAATCTGCTAAGCGGCTGGCTCGTCGGACGGATCGGGCCGCGCTGGCCGATGGCGCTCGGCGCGCTGGTCGATGCGCTGGGCTTCGGCCTGTTGCTCGGGCTCGGGGCGGGAAGCTCATACTGGGCGATGCTCCTGCCGTTCGCCCTGATGCCGGCCGGTATGGGGACCGGCGTGCCGGCCATGACGGTGCTGGTGCTGTCGAGCGTCGACAAGGGCGCCTCCGGCGTCGCGTCGGCGGCGCTCAACGCGGCGCGGCAGGCCGCGGGCGCGATCGGGGTGGCGATCTTCGGCGCCCTGGCGGGAGAGCAGACAGGGGACATTGTCGGCGGCCTGCATGCCGGCGCGATCCTCGCGGTCGCGCTGCTCTGCGCCATGGCCGGGCTGGTGGTCTGGGGAACGCGGGCGAAGGATGCCGCAAGGTCCCCTGCGGCTGCCGAAGAAGGAGAGGCCCGCTGAACACCGAAGGACATCGCCTTGTATTGCCCGCGATGCCTCGAGGGAGCGCCGCTTCAGGCGACCTTCACCGAGGGCCGCACGTCGATATCGACAACCTGATCGAGCGCCCGGAACGCCTCCTCCAATTGCCCGATACGCGATCTATGGTCGAGGCGGAAGAGACGATCGACCGACTCGCGTTGCCAGCCGAGCCGGCGCTGGAGATCGGCCCGGGTGCGGCCGCTTTCGCGCAAGGCGAGGTAAAGCCTGAGCTTGAGTTCCGTCTGCACCGAAAGACGTATGAAATCGCCCGGTGCATCATCGAGCCGACAGGGAATCGGAATGACCTCCCGACGCTCGATCATGCTTGCCAGGATGGACTCGCATCGACGGCCTGTCGCAAGGCGGACGGCCGATCCTCGCCATAGGTGACGATGGGCACGTCCGGACTGGTGACGACGATCGTTCCGTTGTCGTCCGGTGCGAGCTCGACACGATATCGGATCATGGCCACAGCACGACCGGGGGCAGCGACGAGAGGATCGATTCGACGTTACCGCCGGTCTTGAGGCCGAAGATCGTGCCGCGGTCGTAAAGCAGGTTGAACTCGACGTAGCGGCCGCGCCGGATCAGCTGCTCGCGCCGGTCGGCCTCGGTCGCGGGCGTCGCGACATTGCCGGTCACAAGCCCCGGATAGACGCCGACGAAGGCCTCGCCGACGGCGCGCGTGAAGGCAAATTCGGCGTCGAAATCGTCGCCGAGATAGTCGAAGAAGATGCCGCCGATGCCGCGCGGCTCGCCGCGGTGCTTGAGGTGGAAATAGTCGTCGCACCAGCGTTTGTACTTGTCGTAGGGCGCCGCATGGGCGGCACAGGCGGCCTCGAAGGCGGCATGGAAGGCGATGGTGTCGGGATCGGCCTGGTTGCGACGGCGGTCGAGCACCGGGGTGAGGTCGGCGCCGCCGCCGAACCAAGCCCGGCTCGTCACCACGAAGCGCGTGTTCATGTGGACCGCCGGCACATGCGGGTTCCACGGATGGGCGATCAGCGACACGCCCGAGGCCCAGAAGCGCGGGTCCGCCTCGGCGCCCGGAATCTGCTTGGCGAATTCCGGCGCGAAGCTGCCATGCACGGTCGAGGCATGGATGCCGGCCTTCTCGAAGACGCGGCCCTTCAGCATCGCCATCGTACCGCCGCCGCCGGACGCGCCGGTGTGATCGGTGCGTGTCCAGGGCTTGCGCTCGAACCGGCCAGGCGCGGTACCCTCCCCGGCTCCCGGCGCCCCGGGCCCCTCGTCTTCGAGGCGTTCGAAGGCCGCCACCAACAGCTCCTGCAGCGTCTCGAACCAGGCCTTGGCCCGGTCCTTCCTGACCTCCGCCTCGTCCGAGCCGGGATTGGTTGCAATGGTGCTTTCGCTCATGCGCCCTTCCCGGCGGCCAGCACGGAGAGGCTGCGCGCGGCCTCGACGAACTCGCTCGGCATCATGATGATGGTCATCGTGTTCTGCTCGGCCCCGACCTCGGTGATCATCTGCATGCGCCGCAATTCGAGGCCGGCCGGGTTCTGCATGATCACTTCGGCGGCCTTGCGCAGCAATTCGGCTGCGTCGAGCTCGGCCTCGGCCTTGATGAGCCGCGAGCGTTTTTCACGCAAAGCCTCGGCTTCCTGCGCCATGGCGCGCTGCATGGTCGGCGGGATCTCGATGTTCTTCATCTGCACGCGCTCGACCTCGACGCCCCACGGTTCGGTGACGGCGTCGATCGATTTCTGCATGGTCTCGGCGATCGCGTCCTGGCTTTTCAGCAGGTCGTCGAGGGTGCTCTGCCCGAAGACGGTGCGCAGCGTCGTCAGCGACACCTGGACGACCGCATTGTCGACGTCGCGTACTACGAGCACGGCACGCTGCGGATCGGTGATGCGGAACCAGATCACCGCATTGACCTTGATCGGCACGTTGTCGCGGGTGATGCCCTCCTGCGGCTCGACCGCGCGCGTGACGGTGCGCAGGTCGAGCTTCACCTGCCGGTCGACGAAGGGAAACAGCAGATAGAGGCCAGGACCGGCGGTGCGATGATAGCGGCCCAACCGGAAGACCACGGCGCGCTCGTATTGCTCGGCGATGCGGATCGAGCGCACGAGGGCGAAAACCACCAGGATCAGGACGATCCAAAGGATCGGGTTGACGCTTTCGAGAGAGGCCAGGATTGAAGGCATCGGCTGTCCGGGGTTGCGCCCGGCCTTCATACGCGACACCGCGGCGATGGAGAATACCGATCCGCCCCGCGATAGGCCAATCGGGTGAAGCTCCAAGGAACATTGCTTCACCGGATCGCTCTCATCTCCCCCACTGAACCGGGCGCTGCCTGGTTTCCCTTGCCTCCGCACTCAAAACCATTGTGGGTCCAGCGAAAGTCAACAAGGATGAGGGCTTTGGAGAGCGTTCGACGGCCTCAGAACCAGTGAAACGCTTATCAAGCGATTGTCCCGGTGCGCCCCGGTACTCCGATTGCGCTCGACCGTTGCGGCGATGCATAGTGGTCTCATGCCGGCAAATGCGAGATCGAGCAATACCGGTTCACGCCTGCCCTCCGATCTCGAGGACGGGCTGATCGTGTCCTGCCAGCCGGTCGAGGGCGGTGCCCTCGACCGGCCGGAGATCGTCGCCGCCTTCGCTCTTGCGGCGCAGGCGGGCGGGGCACGCGGGCTCAGGATCGAGGGACTCGCCAACCTGCGCGCCGTCAGGGCCGTAACCTCGCTGCCGATCATCGGACTGATCAAGCGGATCGATCCGGGGACCCCGATCATCATCACGGCGACGAGCGCGGATGTCCGCGCGCTGGCCGAGGCCGGGGCGGACATCGTCGCCTTCGATGCCACGGGGCGGCCCGGCCGTCCGGCCAGCGTCGAAGCCCTGGCGGAGACCGCCCGCGCCGCCGGGTGCCTGGCCATGGCCGATATTTCGAGCTTCGCGGACGCCCAGGATGCCGTGCGTGCCGGCGTCGACATCCTTGGCACGACGCTGTCGGGCTATACCGGCGGCCCCGTGCCGGAAGAGCCCGACGTTGCTCTGGTGCGCCTGTGCGCAAGCCTGCCGAAGCCCGTGTTCGCCGAGGGGCGCTACCGGACCGTCGACGGGGTCCGCGCGGCGCGTGCGGCCGGCGCCGCGGCTGTGGTCGTCGGATCGGCCATCACCCGGCCCGAGCATGTGACGAGCTGGTTCGCCGCCGTCATGCGCGAGCCGATCCCGAGCCCGCTGACGGACTGACCCGTGCCACACGCACCGGTCCTGGCCATCGATCTCGGCGGCACCAAGCTCGCGGCGGCGCTGGTCGACGGCCCGCAGATCCTCGATCGGCGCGAGATACCGACCGACCGCCGGGCCGGGGCGGCGGCTTGGATCGCCTCCATTATCCGTCTCGTCGAGGGCTGGCACGGTTTCCGAACGGCCGGAGCGGCCGTGACGGGCCTGGTCAGCGACGGCCTCTGGCGTGCCCTCAACCCGGAGACGCTGCCCGTTCCGGATGATTTTCCCCTGGTCGCGATGCTCCGCGAGGGGCTCGGCGTCCCGGTGATCGCCCGCAACGATGCGCAGGCCGCCGCCTGGGGTGAATATCGCTGCGGCGGGCTGGCCGGCGACATGGTCTTCGTGACGGTCTCGACCGGAATCGGCGGCGGCATCGTCGCCGGAGGCCGGCTCCTCGACGGCCGCACCGGACTGGCAGGGCACATCGGGATCACCCCGGTCGCAACCCCGCAGGGCGTGCGTCTCCTCGAAGAGCTCGCCTCGGGGCGTGCCCTGGGCCGCTTGAGCCGAGCCGAGGGAGGCGCGCCGGCTGTCGCGGCCGCCGCGCAGCGCGGCGAGGCCCGGGCGGCGGCGCTGATGGACGATGTCGTGGCGCCGCTCGCCCTCGCGCTGCGCCGGTTGCAGCTCGAGCTCGATCCCGAGAGGATCGTCATCGGCGGCGGCCTCGGCCTCGCACCCGGCTATATCGACCGCCTTCGCCGCCACCTCGAGCCGGTTCCGGCGCTGCTGCGGCCCAGGGTTTGCGCCGCCGCGCTCGGCGCCGATGCCGGCCTGATCGGGATTGCCGATCTCGCCATCACACCAGCGGAGTTTTCATCATGATGCAGCTGCGACTGAAACGCGTGGGCACGTCGGCGCTTCTGGTAGCCGCCATGGCGCGGCGCAGCCGGCGCGGGCGGAGGTCACGGTGGCCGGCGGGCCCGGCGGCCCCGAGGAGATCGCCTTGCGCGGCGGACCTGCTCGGCGACGCCGAGTTTTTCGCCCGACCCGTGTCGCTCGAAGAGCTCGGGACGCGACGCGAAGGCGTTGAGCCGCGTGGCGTAGCGCATCGGCCGATATCCGCTCACTTCACCGCGCCCGCCGTCAGGCCCTTGACGATGTAGCGTTCGAGCAGGACGCCGACGACGACGAGCGGCGCGATGGCCGCGGTCGAGAGCGCCGCCATCGACCACCAGTTGATGCCCTGCGACCCGGTCTGGCTCGCCACCATCACGGGCAAGGTCGTGGCATCTGTGCTGGTCAGCAGCGCCGCGAAGAAATATTCGTTCCAGCACAAGACGACCGACAGGATGAAGGCCGCCACCATGCCGGGCAGCGCGATCGGCAGGACGATCAGGATGAAGGTCGTCCACACCGAGGCGCCGTCGACCCGCGCCGCCTGTTCGAGCTCGATCGGGATCGCCAGGAACTGGTCACGCATGATCCAGATCACGATCGGCAGCACCATCAGCGCATAGATGACGACGAGCCCGATCTTGGTATCGAGCAGCGCCAGCTCCTTGTAGAGCACGAGGAAAGGCAGCGCGAGGACGACCGGCGGCAGGATCAGCTGCGACAGGAAGAAGAAGGAGATGTCCTTGTTGCGCCACGGCCCGAACTTGTATTCGAAGCGCGTCAGTCCGTAGGCCGCGAGCGAGCCGAGCCCGATCGCCAGGACCGAGCCGCCGAGCGAGGCCACGATGCTGTTGCCGAAGCGCTGCAGGAATTCGCCCCGCACGGTCGAGACGTCGCCGATCGTGTCGGGCGACAGTCCGAGCGAGCGCCAGCCCTTCCAATCGGGCCGGAAGTCGAGCCAGGGAATGAGGTGGCCGCGCGTCACGTCGACCGCGCTCTTGAACGAGGTCGTGACCGTCCAGTAGATCGGGAACAGGCAGACGAAGGCCCAGGCGATCAACGCCGCGTAGATCAGCACGCGGGCAGTGATCCGGCCGGCGCGGCGGCGCGCATGGCGCGACTGGGCCTCGGCGATGGACGCGGCAAGGCTCGTCACGGATCCTCCCTCACGGCGCCGCCGTGACCCGGCGCATCCAGCGGCCGGTCAGGTTGAGCAGAAGCGTCATGAACACGATGATCGCCACGAGATAGACCTCGGCGATCATCGTGCCGTAGCCGACGTTCGAGCGGTCGCGATATGTGCGATAGACGAAGCTCGACACGGTGTCGGTCGCCCCGCCCGGGCCGCCCGAGGTGATGTTGATGACGACGTCGGCGAGCTTCAACTCGAAGATGATCTTGAGCACCAGCGCCGTGACGCTGACCGGCAGCATCAGCGGGAAGGTGATCTGCCAGAAACTCTGCCAGGGCTTGGCGCCGTCGACGCGCGCCGCCTCGAGGATCTCGCCCGGCAGCGCCTGGAGCCCGGCGAGCAGCAGGATCATCAGGAACGGGATATAGGTCCAGGCATCCATCGCCATCAGGCTGACGCGCGCCAGCCAGGGTGTGGCGAAGAAGGCGGGGGCGTCGAGGCCGACGTCGCGGAACAGGTTGCCCATCGGGCCGTAGCGATATTCCATGATCGACTTGCCGATCATCCAGCTCACCGCGACGGGGCTCAACATCAGCGGGATCAGGAAGACGACGCGGAAGAATTTCCGGGCTCTGATGTCGGCATTGAGCAGCAGCGCCAAGCCGAAAGCCACCGCATATTGGCCGAACACGCTGAGCACGTAGAAGCCCATGTTGGCGAGAGCGCCCCAGAAATAGGAATCGCCGAGGAGGTGCCGGAGATTGTCGAGCCCGTTGAAATGCCGGCCCGTGAGCGACGACAGGTTCCAGTCCGTGAAGGCGATGTAGAGGCCGAACAGCGTCGGGAAGATCACCACCGCAACGGTGAACAGCAGGGCCGGCAGCAGGAACAGCGCCTTCTGTCCGCGCTCGCCGCGGATCATCACCTGGCCGGCGCCGAGCGCCACGGCCCACAGCAGATAGGCGTAGAGCACCGGCCGCCAGGTGGCGAAGCCCGGCGCGATGGCGCCGACCGTATGGAGCGTCTGGAGCAGCAGCGCCGCGGCGAGCAGGAGCGAGGCGCCGATGATCAGCGCGCGTCCGGCGCGCTTGCGGCCGGGCGAGATGCCGACATGGAGCGTCGCCAGGCTTTCGACCGGCACGGCCAGATCCGAGGACAGGGACGGCAGAGTCATGCGGACCGCGTCCCTACGACCGGGCGCCGGGTCAGGGAGAGTTGCATTCCCTCCTCCGTCATGGCCTTTGGCGGCTCCGCCGCGAGGCCATGACACCTTCTTCCGCTCCGCGGGAGAAGGGAAGACCCTGCCCTTCTCCCGTTTACGGGAGAAGGTGCCCGGCTCGGCCGATTGGGCAAGGGGACGTAACCCGACTCTCCACGAACGGCCCTCACAATCCGAGCGAGGCCTTGTAGAGCGCGATCTGCTTTTCGCGGCCGATGCCGTCGGTGATCTTCTCCCAGGCCGCCGCGATATTGTCGGCGCCGGCCTGCGCCGAGATCCCGCCGGCGAAAATGCGGGCGAGTTCGTCCTCGGCGGTCGAGTAGTACTGGAAGATGCCGGGGATGCGCGGCTCGATCGCCCGGTTCGGGTGGTTGTAGGAGCCGAACTGTGAGTTGAGATAAGAGGTGATGTACTTCCTGTCGTAGCCGGCTCCGACCCATTCATCGATATTCGAATGGCTCTGGCGATGCACCTGGAAGCCCGACGGATACATCACGGTCCAAAGGGAGAGATCCTTCCCCCCGAGATGCGCGGCGGCGCTCCAGGCGGCCTTGTGCTTCTTCGTGTCGCCGTCGACCCGCGCCATCACATAGACGCCCCAGCCCAGGTAGGCGCAGTTCGGCGAGAAGTTCGGGCCGCTGGCGAGCTTTTCCCACTTGCCGGTCTTGGAATTGTAGACGTCGTCCGAGCCGGGCAGGATGTCGAAACCGACGACGTCGCCGATGGTCGAGGTGTCGCTGGTGTTGGCGATCTGGCCGATGTCGCCCCACCAGACGCACATCGAGCCGGTGCCGCTCAGAAACTCCTGGAATCCCGTCGTGTTCGGGTCGGCGTTGAGCTGGTCGGCGGGCTCGGAAGGCAACGCGTCGATCTCGTCCTGGATGGCGCGGACCCAGGCCGGGTTGTTGATGCGCGGCTTCATCGTGTCGATGTCGAACAGCCAGGCCTTGTCGTCCGGATGCTTGGCATAGGCGGTGGCGCGGCTGCCGAGGAAGTAGAAGCCGAAGCCGCCCCAGGCCTTCGGCGCATCCAGATAGCCGACGGCATCCCGCCCGGCGATCTTCTTGCCTTTGAGGAACTTGGTGACGGCCTGCACCTGCTGCCACGTGCGCGGCACCGCCCATTCGGTGGTGTTGCCGGCGGCCTTCCACGCCTTGGCGAGGTCGGCGTCGGCGAAATAGTCGGTGCGATAGTTGAAGTTGTGGCAATCGCCGTCGATGGTGATCCGGTAGGGCTTGCCGTCCCAGGTGCCCACCGGCGGCTTCAGGTAGGCGACATAGTCGTCGTAGTCGATCTGCTGCTTGACCCAGTCGGGCATGACCGAGGCCAGGCCCTTGCCGCAGACGTCGCCTTCGAACGGCGCACCCATTTCGAGCAGATCCCAATCGACCGTGCCCGTGGCGATGGCCTGCTGCAGGCGGGGGTTGTAATCGGCCTGGGCCAGGTCGATCCAGGTGATTTTGGCGCCGGTATAGGCCTCCCAGGGCTTGAGGAAGCCGCGGAACAGGAAGTCGTGCAGATTCTGGTTGTTGAGCCCCATGAAGGTCAGTTCGACGCCCTTGAACTCGCCGGCCTGGACGTTGGCCTTGGTCGGCCCGAGGCAGAGCTCGCCCACCTTCTGCCAGTCGGCATCGGTCGGCGATCCCTTGCCGACCCCGGGGACCTGCAGGATCGCCTTGCGCACGGAATCGTCCGCCGCGGCCGATCCGGTGAGAGCCCCAAGGCCGCCGCCCGCCGCGAGACCGAGCGCACCGAGCGACGCCGTAGCCTTGAGAACGTCGCGGCGGTTCGCCTGCATGCCGAGAAGCCTGTCATGATCGCTGATTTTCATCGAATCCTCCCTGAACCCCCGTTTGCTTGGTGCCTGGCTGCGGCCGAACCCCGCGTCGTACCGACCGGGTTCCGCCGAGCGGCGTGCCTGATGCATCATTTCAAGAGGGTCGATGCTTCACAACCCCTTCGCGGCTCTTTTCGGGCGGCCCGCCGAACAATCTTTGGGCGCCGACAAAAGCCCGAGCCGGAGACGCCCTCCTTGCGCACGACCGGCACAACCCCCATCATGGGACCCGGTGGCCGTTGCCACCACCACAGGTCGAACGACCGTGACCAGCCAACGCCGGGGGGCGCGCGGAGGTGCATCCGGCCAGGCGATGTCGCCGCGCCGCAATGGGCTCATCGGTTCGGGATCGACATGTTCGGAGTTCGACGCTCTGCTGAAACGATCGTAGCTCGCCGCGCCGCCCTCGCGGCCCTGGCCGTGCTGCCGATACTGGCGGCCGGGACCGTCGCCGCTTTCGCGCAGGCCCAGCCGGCGCCCCCGACCGTCACCGTCGCCAAGCCCGTGGTCAAGGAGGTGATGGAGCACGACGACTACACCGGCCGCTTCAACGCCATCGACTATGTCGAGGTGCGGGCCCGCGTCACAGGCTATCTCGAGAAGATCAATTTCGAGGACGGCGCCTTCGTCAAGAAGGGCGACGTGCTCTTCGTCGTCGACCAGCGGCCGTACCAGGCGGCGCTCGACCAGGCCAAGGCCGCCGAGGCCTCCGCCCAGGCCCGCGTCTCCTTCTCGAAGACCGACCTCGAACGCGCCCAGGCGCTGACCAAGACCGGCAACATCACCGAACAGACCACGGATCAGCGCCGCCAGTCGGCACTGACCGCACAGGGCGACCTCGACAGCGCCAAGGCGACCGTCACCCAGGCGGCGCTCAACCTCGATTTCACCCAGGTACGAGCGCCGGTGTCGGGCAAGATCAGCCAGCGCCTGGTGAGCCAAGGCAATATCGTGGTGGCCGACCAGACCGAGCTCACCACCATCGTGTCGCTCGATCCGATCTATTTCTCGTTCACGGTCGACGAGCGCTCCTTCCTCGACTACGAGCGGACGCTCGGCATCGGCATGGGCCGCACGCTCGGCGTCGCCAAGCCGAGCGTGCTGATCGCCTTGACCGGCGAGGACACGCCGACCCACAAGGGCGTGCTCGACTTCGTCGACAACAAGGTCGACGACGCGACCGGCACGGTGCTGCTGCGCGCCACCGTCGAGAACCACGACACGCTGATCAAGCCGGGGCTCTTCGGCATCATCTCCATGCCGGCTTCGCCGCGCTACAAGGGCGTGCTGATCCCGGACGAGGCGGTGGCGACCAACCAGGACAGGCGCATCGTCTATGTTGTGGCGGACGACGGCACGGTCAGCGCACGCGAGGTTCGCATCGGCGGCAAGATCGACGGCTACCGCATCGTCCGCAAGGGCCTCGAGGGAACCGAAACCATCGTGATCTCGGGCCTGACGCGGGTACGTCCGGGCGCCAAGGTGACGCCCGAGCGCAAGGAGCTGCCGCCGACCCGGTCCTGACCCCGGCCCGCCCGCCCTCCTTCCGGCCGTTGCCCCGAGCACCCCATGCGTTTTGCCCATTTCTTCGTCGACCGGCCGATCTTCGCCTCGGTGACCTCGATCGTGCTGCTGATCGTCGGCTATGTCGCCTACGTCACGCTGCCGGTGGCGCAATATCCCGAGATCGCGCCGCCGACGGTCGTGGTCAGGGCCTCCTATCCGGGCGCCAATGCCGAGACGGTGGCGGCCACCATCGCGACGCCGATCGAGCAGGAGATCAACGGCGTCGACAACATGCTCTACATGTCGTCGCTCTCGACCAACGACGGCAACATGCAATTGACCGTCACCTTCAAGCTCGGCACCGATCTCGATATCGCCAACGTGCTGGTGCAGAACCGGCTGTCCGTCGCCCAGCCGCGCCTGCCGCCGGACGTGCGCAATCTCGGCGTGACCGTGCGCAAAGCATCGCCCGACCTGATGATGGTCGTGCACATGCTGTCGCCGAACAACACCTACGATCAGAACTACCTGTCGAACTACATCTACCTCAACATCCGCGACGACCTGCTGCGGCTCGATGGGGTCGGCGACATCACCATCTTCGGCGGCAACGAATATGCGCTGCGGCTGTGGCTCGACCCGGACAAGATGGCGGCCTACGGCCTCACCACGACGGACGTCATCTCGGCTCTCCAGGAGCAGAATGTCCAGGTCGCCTCGGGCGCGCTCGGCGCGCCGCCCTCGCCCGCGAGCAACGCCTTCCAGCTCGTCGTGCAGACGCAGGGCCGCTTCAAGGACATCCCCGAGTTCAGGAAGGTCATCGTCAAGGCGACGCAAGGCCGGCTCGTGCGCATCTCCGACATCGCGCGGGTGGAGCTCGGTCAGAAGGACTACGTCACCCAGTCGTACCTGAACGCCCAGCCGGCGGTCGGCATCGGCGTGTTCCAGCGCCCCGGCACCAACGCGCTCGAGGCCGCCGCCCAGGTCAAGGCGCTGATGGAGCGTCTGAAGAAGAACTTCCCGGCCGACGTCGAATACAAGATCGCCTATAACCCGACCGACTTCATCGCCCAGTCGGTCAACGAGGTCTACAAGACGCTGTTCGAGGCGCTGGCGCTCGTCGTCGTGGTCGTGCTGATCTTCCTGCAGAGCTGGCGCACGGCGCTCATCCCGGTCGTGGCGATCCCTGTGTCGCTCGTCGGCACTTTCGCGGTGATGAAGGCGCTCGGCTTCTCGCTCAACAATCTCACCCTGTTCGGCCTCGTACTCGCCATCGGCATCGTGGTCGACGACGCCATTGTGGTGGTCGAGAACGTCGAGCGCAACATCGCCGACGGCCTATCGCCGGGCGATGCCGCGCACAAGACTATGGATGAGGTCGGCGGCGCCGTCGTCGCCATCGCGCTGGTGCTTTCCGCGGTCTTCGTGCCGACCGCCTTCATTCCCGGCATCTCGGGCCAGTTCTACCGGCAGTTCGCGCTGACCATCGCGGCTTCGACCATCATCTCGATGTTCAATTCGCTCACCCTGTCGCCGGCGCTTTGCA
This sequence comes from Lichenihabitans sp., assembly GCA_965277115.1. GTDB lineage: Bacteria > Pseudomonadota > Alphaproteobacteria > Rhizobiales > Beijerinckiaceae > Lichenihabitans. The sequence goes on from CBDIBY010000012.1 coordinate 662,929, forward strand.
AGCTGCTCCTGAAACCGCATGACGCGGACCGCCATTCGGGCTTCTTCCTGGCCCGCTTCGGGCGCTGGCTCGGCCATACGTTCAACCGCGGCTTCGACGGGCTGAGCCACGGCTATTCGCGCCTCGTCGGCGGCCTCACCGGCCGCGTGGTCGGTCTCGGCGCCATGCTGATCGTCTATGTCTGCGTCATCGCCGGCGTCGTGCATCTCGCCCGCGTCACCCCGACCGGCTTCATCCCCCAGCAGGACCAGGGCTACCTCATCACCGTGGTGCAGCTCCCCTCCGGCGCGTCGCTCGAACGCACCACCGCCGTCGTGCGCGAGGTGGCGCGGCGGGCCGACCAGGTCGACGGCGTGGCCAATGCGGTCATCATCTCGGGCTTCGATGGCGCCACCTTCACCAACACCACCAACGGCGGCGTGGTGTTCCTGACGCTGAAGCCCTTCGACGAGCGGGTGAAGTCGGGCCGCAACGCCGGCGCCATCCTGGCCGACGTGCTGAAGCAGCTGAGCCCGATCCAGGAGGCCCGCATCATCGCCATCCCGCCCCCGTCGGTGCGGGGCTTGGGCAACGGCGGCGGCTTCAAGATGCAGGTGCAGAGCCGTCAGAGCTCCGAGATCGGACCGCTTCTGGAAGCCTCCGGCAACATCATCGCCGCCGCCAACCAGGACCCGGCGCTGACGCGCGTCTTCACCACCTTCGGCAACGACACGCCGCAGCTCTACCTCGACGTCGACCGCACCAAGGCGCGCATGCTCAACGTTCCCCTGGCCAGCCTGTTCTCCACCCTGCAGGTCAATCTCGGCGGAGCCTATATCAACGACTTCAACACCTTCGGCCGCATCTACCAGGTCCGCGCGCAAGCCGACGCGCCGTTCCGGCTCGAGCCCCAGGATATCGAGCGGCTGAAGGTGCGCTCCTCGACCGGGGCGCTCGTGCCGATGGGGTCGCTCGCGGAGCTGCGCACCATCGCCGGGCCGCAGATCGTGCAGCGCTACAACCTGTTCTATTCGGTGCCGATCCAAGGCGATTCGCCGCCCGGCATTTCGAGCGGGCAATCGCTCGACGCCATGGAGAGGATCGCCAGCCAGACCCTGCCCGAGGGCATGAGCTATGAGTGGACCGACATCGCCTATCAGGAGAAGGCGGCGGGCAACACGGCCGTCTATGTCTTCGCGCTCGGCATCGTGCTGGTGTTCCTGGTGCTGGCGGCGCAATACGAATCCTGGGCGCTGCCGCTCGCCATCCTGCTCGTCGTGCCGACGGGCGTGCTGGCGGCGCTCGGCGGCGTGCAGCTGCGCGCCCAGGACAACAATATCCTGACGCAGATCGGGCTCATCGTGCTGATCGGCCTCGCGGCCAAGAATGCCATCCTGATCGTCGAATTCGCCCATCAGCTCGAGGGACGCGACGGGCGCGGACCGGTCGCCGCCGCCATCGAGGCCTGCCGCTTGCGCCTGCGGCCGATTCTGATGACCGCCTTCGCCTTCATCCTCGGCGTCGTGCCGCTGGCGATCGCCACCGGTCCGGGCGCCGAGATGCGCCAGGCGCTCGGCACCGCCGTGCTGTTCGGGATGATCGGCGCGACTGTCTTCGGCCTGTTCCTCACCCCGGTGTTCTATGTGGTGATCCGCAAGATCCAGCTACGGTTCCGGCGCGAGCCCCGCGCCGCGGAACCGCAGGCGCCGGCGTGACACCATGACGTCCGAACCCCGAGAGGAGGCCGCCATGGAGGCTCTTTCGCCCGCCGCAGACGAAGGGCGCTGGCCGCGCCGGCGCACCGCCATCCTCGACTGGTTGGTCGGCGAGACGCGCGGCGAGCGGTTCCTCGACAACATCCTGGCGCAATGCTGCCAGCGGCTTCGCGGCGCCGGCGTACCGGTGGCGCGCGCGACGCTCCATCTGCGCACCGACCATCCGCAATGGCTCGGCGCGCGCATTCTCTGGCGGACAGGAATGGCGGAGGCCGAGATCCGGCCGACCGAGTACGGGGTGATCGAGACCGACCAGTTCCGGGACAGCCCGATCAGCGCCATCCTTGGCGGCGCGGACCGGATCCGTGAGCGTCTCGACGGACCGGGCGACGCGCTCGCCGCCTATCCCGTGATCGACGATCTGCGGCGCGAGGGGCTGACCGACTATGTCGTCTGGCCGCTCGACCATACGCTCGGCAAGCGCCACGTCATCAGCTTCGCGGCCGACCGGCCGGGCGGCTTTTCGGACGAGGATCTGACGCTGCTCGCCGACCTGCTGCCAGCCCTGGCGCTGGTGACCGAGATCCGGCTGAAAAACCGGCTGGCCCGGACCCTGCTCGAAACCTATGTCGGCCCCCATGCCAGCGAGCATATCCTCAACGGCTCGACGCGGCGCGGCAGCGGCGTCACGGTCGGGGCCGCCATCCTGGTCTGCGACCTGCGCGGCTTCACGGCCATCTCCGAATTGTGGCCGCGCGACGACGTCATCGCACTGCTCAACGATTATTTCGACGCCATGTCGACGCCGATCGAGCGCCACGGCGGCGAGATCCTGAAGTTCATCGGCGACGGCCTCCTGGCGATTTTTCCGCTCGCCGATCCCGGCGCCTGCGACGGCCTGCTGCGCGCCGTCACGGAGGCGCGCGAGGCGATGACGGTGCTGAACCAGGGTCGCGCCGGCCGCGGGCTCGCCGCGCTCGGTTACGGCATCGGCGTCCATGCCGGCGATGTCATGTACGGCAACATCGGCTCCCGGACACGGCTCGACTTCACGGTGATCGGCCCGGCGGTCAATGTCGCGGCGCGCCTCGAGAGCCTCACCAAGCAGGTCGGCCACGACGCGCTCTTTTCCCGGGACTTCGTAGCCAGGCTGGAGGACGGCGCGCGGCTCGGGCGCCTCGGCAGCTTTCCGCTACACGGCGTCGGCGCGCCGGTCGAAGTGTTCGGCTTCGCAGGGGATTGAAGTCTTCCGGCATCCCTGGCGCGGGAGGGCGCGCCAAGGGTGACCGGAAGGGCGTGAGCCGAAAGCGTCAGTTCTGCATGTCGGCGGCGGCGACCAGCACCGGATCGGGGCGATAGAGACCCGGATAGAGGTGCTTGAGCTCGGCGATCTTCGGCAGGTCGTTGGCCACTATGTAGGGATAATTCGGGTTGCGGACCAGGAAGTTCTGGTGATGCGCCTCGGCCGGATAGAAGGCCTTGTCGGGCTCGATCTTGGTCACGATCGGAGCGTTGTAGACATGCGCCGCGCCGAGCTGGGCCTTGTAGGCTTCGGCGATCCGCTGCTGCTCGGGCGAGGTCGGGAAGATGGCCGAACGGTACTGCGTCCCATCGTCCGGACCCTGAAAGTTGAGTTCCGTCGGGTCATGCGCGGCCGAGAAATAGATCTGCAGGATCTGCCCGTAGGTGATCTGGTGCGGATCGAAGGTGATGCGGACGGATTCGGCGTGGCCGGTGTCGCCCGTGCTCACCTCGTCGTAGCTGGCCGTATCCTTCTTGCCGCCCGCATAGCCCGAGACCGCGTCAGTCACCCCGCGGACGTGCTGGAACACGCCCTGCACGCCCCAGAAGCAGCCGCCCGCCAGCACTGCCACCTCGGACGACGGTGCCCCGGTCTTGGCCTCATCGACGACGGGCGCCGGCACGGCTCGGCCCTCCTCGGCGGAGGATTTCGAAGCCGCCCAGCCGACGCCGAGCGTCAGCAGCGCCGCAGCCAGGAGGGTGGGAGCACGCGCTATCACGCGCGTGGCCGATCCGTTGATTCTCATATGCAACATATGCGTTTCTCCTTGATCGATCGAGCGCGAATGGCGTTCGCGAGGGCCTCAGGCCGCCGACGGATGGAACGTCATGGCGATGCCGTTCATGCAATAGCGTAGCCCCGTCGGCTTGGGGCCGTCGTTGAAGACATGGCCAAGATGGCCGCCGCAGTGGGCGCAGTCGACCGCGGTGCGCGCCATGCCGAAGGATGCGTCGTCGACCTGGCTCACCGCGCCGTCGAGCGGCGCCCAAAAGCTCGGCCAACCGGTTCCGCTGTCGAATTTGGTGCTCGACGAGAAGAGCTTCTCGTCACAACCGGCGCAGGCGAAGTCGCCGTGGCGCGCCTCGTGCAGCAGCGGACTCGAGAAGGGCGCTTCGGTGCCGCTCTTGCGCAGCACGGCGAATTGGCCGGCCGTCAGGCGCTTGCGCCAGTCGGCATCGCTCAGGGTCACCGCGAAGGCCTTGGCTTGCGCCAGGCGCGCGGTCAACGGGACGAGCGATGCCGCGACGAGACCGAGCATGCCGCGGATGAGAAACTGGCGCCTGCCTGTCATGATGAGGGACTCCCGACCTTGCTTCATGAAGGGAGATACGGAGCGGATCGCCGGAATGTTACGGGAATCGTCATGATCACGGATATGTGAAGACGGTGTCCTCCTCACGCGTGCCGGCGCCTGGTCAAGCGCTTTGAAGTCCCTTGCATCGATACTCACAATGACATAAAGATATGTTTATGTGTTTTAGCGAGGCAGGATGACCAAGCATCACCTTTCGTTCGAACCGGCGCTGGCGGCGCTCGAAGCGGCCGGCGAAGGCACGCGACTGCGCCTGCTGGCGCTCCTGGCCGAGGCCGAGCTGACGGTCAGCGAGCTCGTCACCATCCTGGGCCAGTCGCAGCCGCGCGTCTCGCGCCACCTCAGGCTCCTGGTCGAGGCCGGGCTCGTCGAGCGGCACCGGGAGGGGGCGTGGGCCTTCTTCTCCGCTGCCGACCGCGGTGCCACGGCGGGCCTCGGGCGCGACATTCTCGGGCGCCTCGATGACCATGACCCTCTCCTGCAGGCCGACCGGTCGCGCCTCGCCGAGGTGAGGGCGGCGCGCGTCGCCTCAGCCGAACTCTATTTCGCCACCCAGGCACCGGTCTGGGACCGCATCAGGGCGCTGCATGTGGCCGAGGAACGGGTCGAGACCGCCATCGTCGAGGTGGTCGGCCCGGGACCGGTTCGCGCGCTTCTCGATCTCGGCACCGGCACCGGGCGGATGCTCGAGCTCCTGGCGCGCCGCTGCGACCGGACGGTCGGCATCGACGGCAGCCACGCCATGCTGAACGTCGCCCGCGCCAGCCTGGAACGCCTGGGCCTGCGCAACGTGCAGCTCCGCCAGGGTGATCTCTACGCCTTGCCGGTCGAGCGCGACGGTTACGATCTCGTCATCGTCCATCAGGTGCTGCACTATCTCGAAGATCCGGCCCGGGCGCTGCGCGAGGCGGCGCGCGTGCTGCGTCCCGGCGGTCGCATGGTCGTCGTGGATTTCGCGCCGCACGGGGACGAGAGCCTGCGCCAGGACCATGCGCATCGGCGCCTCGGCTTCGCCCGCGAGGAGATCGAGCGCTTCATGCGCGACGCCGGCCTCGACATCCTGGCAGGCCGCGACCTCAAGCCCGGCCCGGGCGAGGCCGACCTCCTCACCGTGTCGCTGTGGGTCGGCCGCGACCGCCGCATGCTCTCCGATGCCCCTCCCAACCTGCAGGTGGTCGCATGATCTCTCCCGGCGCCGCGCACCCGAGCCGTCATTCCGAGGCGCCGATCCGCGTCTCCTTCGAGTTCTTTCCGCCGAAGAACGACGAAGGCGAGGCGGCGCTCTGGCACAGCATCGGGCGCCTGGCGCCGCTCCGTCCCGACTTCGTCTCCGTCACCTACGGGGCCGGCGGCTCGACGCGCGAGCGCACCCATGCGACCGTGGCGCGGCTGGTGCGCGAGACGGCGCTACGGCCGGCGGCGCATCTGACCTGCGTCGGGGCCACGCGCGCCGAGGTCGACGAGGTCGTGTGTGCCTATGGGCAGGCCGGTGTCTGCCATATCGTGGCGCTGCGCGGCGATCCCGCCGACGGGGTCGGCACCGCCTACAGGCCCTTCCCGGGCGGCTACGCGGACACACCCGCGCTCGTCGCCGGCATAAGGCGGCTCGGCGATTTCGAGGTGTCTGTCTCGGCCTATCCGGAGAAGCATCCCGAGAGCCCGTCCGTCGAGGCCGATCTCGACATGCTGGCCCGCAAGGTCGACGCGGGCGCGACGCGCGCCATCACTCAGTTCTTCTTCGACAATGCCAGCTACCTGCGCTACCTCGACCGCGTCCGGGCACGGGGCATCACGGTGCCGATCGTGCCCGGCATCGTGCCGGTGCAGAATTTCAAGCAGACCGCGTCCTTTGCCAAGAAGACTGGCGCCTCCGTGCCGGATTGGCTGCGCCGCCGGTTCGAGGGGCTCGACGACGACCCCGCGACGCGCCAGCTCGTGGCGGCGGCCGTCGCTGCCGAACAGGTACTCGACCTCGTCAAGCACGGCGTGCAGGACTTCCATTTCTACACGATGAACCGCGCCGAGCTGGTCTATGCGATCTGCCATCTGCTTGGCCTGAAGCCCGAGGAGCAGCGCGCGGCGGCCTGAGGCGGCGTCCGGCCGGCATGGCCGACGAGAAACGGACGTTCGACTTGGCGCCAATCTCCGTAATCCTCATGCGCCATGAGGCCACTTTCGCCCTCATTCTGAGCTTGTCGAAGAACGAGGGCGGGGACCGGGCTCGATGGACCTGCATCGCCCGCGTGACGTGGGAGGACGAGGCGAGTTACGATCGGTCCCGCCAAGAGACGAATGCCGCGTCCCGACGCTCCGGGCGTCGCGATGGGTTCGGGAGGGAGGGCGGTATGGGGTTCACGCGAGCGGAGGTGCTCGTCCGCCTCAGGCGCAAGGTCGATCGACGCGAGCCGATCGTCATGGGCGGTGCCGGGATCGGCCTCGTCGCCAAGGCCATCGACCGCGCCGGCATCGACATCATCATGGCCTATAATACCGGGCCGTTCCGGATGGACGGACACGGGTCGCTGGCGGGCTATCTGGCCTATGGCGACAGCAACGCGATCACGCTCGACCTCGCAGCGAAAATCCTGCCGGTCGTCGAGGATACGCCGGTCGTCGGCGGCATCGGCGCGGCCGATCCGTATCGGCCCATGGAGGCGATGATCGATGCCGTCATGGCTGCGGGCTATTCCGGCGTGACCAACGTGCCGACCGCCGGCATCTACGACGGCACCTTCCGCCAGCAGATCGACCATACCGGGCTGGGTTATCCGAAGGAGATCGAGCTCGTCGCGAAATGCCGTGCGCGGGACGTCTTCACGGTGGCCTATGCGTTCGACCCCGATGAGGCCCACCGCATGGCCGAGGCGGGGGCCGACGTCATCGGCGCGCATGTCGGCCTGACCACCGGCGGCCTGATCGGCGCCGGCGTCGCGGCGGATATCGATGAAGCCTGCGAGCGCATCGCACGGATGCGGGACGCAGCAGTGGCGGCGCGCGCCGACGTCATCGTCGTGGCCCATGGCGGCCCCTTCGAGGATCCGGCGAGCGTGCAGGCCTGCTACGACCGCGTCGACGTGCATGGCTTCCTGGGCGCCTCCAGCATCGAGCGCCTGCCGGTGGAACGCGCCTTGGCCGAGACCGTCGCGGGCTTCCGCCGGTTGACCCTCAAGCCGCATTGAGGTCGCGGCAATGGGCCACGTCGTCCTGATCGGCACGCTCGATACGAAGGGCGCCGAATATGCGTTCCTGAGGCACTGCCTCGCCGAAGCAGGCGCCACCACGGTCCTGGTCGATGTTGGCATCCTCGCCACATCCGCTGTCGCCGCCGACATCCCGGCCGCCGAGGTCGCGGCGGCAGCGGGCCTGTCCATCGAGACGCTCCGTCATTCGCGCGAAGGCAGCGACACCCGCGCGATGGCGCTCGCCGCGATGGGGATCGGGGCGGCGGCCGTCGTCATGGGGCTGCTGCGGGAGGGGCGCTGCGATGCCGTCCTGATGGCGACGGGCTCGGGCGGCGCGAGCATCGCGGCTAGGATCTTTGCCGAGGTGCCGCTCGGAACCCCGAAACTTCTCGTGACCACGATGGGCGGTTATCTGGCCAGCCTGCCGAAAACCCGCGACGTGACGATTATGCAATCGGTGACCGACATCGCCGGGCTGAACCGCATCTCGCGGCGCATCCTGCGCAACGCCGCCTTCGCCGCCGCCGGCATGGCGGCAGCCGGGGCGAGCGGTTCCGCGACGCGAACCGAGAGGGCCGCACCGCTCGTCGCGCTCACCATGTTCGGCGTCACCACCCCCGGCGTGCTGCGCGTGGAAAAGCGCCTGCGCGAGGCGGGCTTCGAGACCGTGACGTTCCATGCGGTCGGAACCGGCGGGCGGGCCATGGAGGAGATGATCGAGGCCGGCATGATCGACGGCGTCATCGACTATACGGTCAGCGAACTCACCGACGAGCTGCTCGGCGGCATCTTCTCGGCCGGGCCGCAGCGGCTCGAAGCGGCCGGTCGCGCCGGCATTCCCCAGGTGATCGTGCCCGGCGCCATCGAGGTGCTGAATTTCGGCCCGCGATCGACGGTGCCGCCCCGTTTCGACGCTCCGGAGCGGCGCCTGATCGTGCATAACGAGAATGTCACCGCGGTCCGGACCACGCGCGAGGAGGCCGTAACCCTCGGCAAACTCCTGGCCGGCAAGGCGAGCGCCGCGATGGGTCCCACAGCGGTCGTCCTGCCCCTCGTCGGGTTCGACAGCTACCAGAGGCCGCCCGATGGCCCATGGATCGATCCTGAGATCGACGGCGCCTTCTGCGACGCGCTCCGCAAAGGGCTGCGGCCCGACATCCCGCTGATCGAGATCGACCGCAACATCAACGATCCCGCCTTCGCGGATGCGGTTTTTGCGCAATTCATCGAGCTTTGGGCGCTCCGGCACCCGATGCCGGATGGCGACGCGTGACCCATCCTTGCTGCGGTTACAGGCCCGGACCTGACGATCACGGCACCAGGACGATCGAGCCGATATTCTGGCGCGCCTCCAGGCGGCGATGGGCCGCCGCGGCATCGCGGAGGGGAAAGCGCCGGTCGATCGTCGGGCGAAGCTTTCCCTGCCGTAGCGCCTCGAACAGGCGGTCGGAGCGCAGGCGAAGTTCGTCGGCGGCTTCGGTGAAGTGAAGGAAGTTCGGTCGCGACAGGCGGACCGACTTCGCCGCCAGGCCGTCGATGTCCCGCGGGCCGACCGGCCCGGAGACCTGGCCATAACTGACCAGGTGCCCGCGCCGCGCCAGAGACGCCAAGGAGGCCTCGAACGTGGCCCGGCCGATGCCGTCATAGACGATGTCGACGCCGCGCCCGCCCGTCAGCTCGCGCACGGCGGCCGCGACATCCTGCCGGCTGCCGACGATGGCATGCGTCGCGCCGGCGTCGATTGCCGCGTCGGCCTTGGCGTCGCTCGACACCACGCCGATCACGCTGGCGCCGAGCGCGCGAGCCCAGCCGCAAAGCAGGAGGCCGAGGCCGCCGGCCGCCGCGTGAACCAGCACCGCCTCGCCGGCCCGGAGCGGATGGACGTCGTGCAGCAGAAGATCGGCCGTGATGCCCTTGAGGAAAACCGCGGCGGCCGTCTCGGGCGCGATGTCGGACGGCAGGCGGAGCACCATGGCGGACGACATGGTGCGCGCCTCCGCATAGGCACCGGGCGGCGGACAGGCGTAGACCACGGGGTCGCCGGCCGCCAGATGGGCGACGCCCGGCCCGACGTCGATCACCACCCCGGCCGCTTCCATACCTGGGATGGCTGGAAGGAGGTCGAGGCCGAAATCGCCGGCCCGTCCGTGCAAGTCGACCATATTGACCCCGATGGCGAGGTGCCGGAGCCGCACCTCACCCGCACCGGGCGGCGGAACGTCGATACGGCGCGGAATCAGCACCTCTGGTCCGCCGTGGCGCTCGATCACGATGGCCGTGGCCTGCAAGGGTCCGGAGGACACTGCCGGGCGAGGCTCGGATCGCGTCGCATGAACGCCCGGCGCGGATGGCGGCAGCGGCTCCGGAGCTGGTCCGCTCGGCGTCCGGCGCAGACGCGCCTGCAGCGCCGCCATCCCGACCTCGTAGATCGTCTCACCGACCAGGCGAGTCAGCGTTTCCGCCTCGTCGGGCGGGGCGTCGAAACGCGACTGCCACTGTAGGAACGTGCGCTCGCCCTCGGTGACCCGACGCAATCGCATTGTCGCGACATAGCCGTCGAGCCGGATCGGCGCGTCGAGCAGGCAAGTGGTCAGGCTCATGTCGCGGTCGGACAGCGCGATCAGTTGCTCGCGCAACAATCCACGGTCGCGGAGCCGAAAGGCCCGGACTGCGCCGACATGGTCCGGCGGCTCGCCGCCCTCGATATGGCTCGCGGCGACCGCCGGATGCCAGTCCGCATGGCTGTTGAAATCCCGCAGCAGTCGCCACACCGTCTCGACGGGCGCGTCGATGACGCAGCTCCGTGCCACCCGTACGATCATCGGCGGCCGGCGCCGGCAAAGCGCGCCTGGAGCGCCTGCAATCCGGCCAGAAACACGTTGCGGCCGATATGGGTTACGAGCTCCGCTTCGCGTGCGGCCGGACAGGCGAAGTCGGCGCTCCATTCGGCGAAGCTGCGGCCCCCTTCCGTGACCGGCAGCAGGCGCAGCGTCGCGACATAGTCGTCCACGCCCAACGGGCTTTCGAGGATCGCGTAGCTCTGGCTGAACTCATAGTCCGACAGCGCCAAGAGGCGCTCGCGGATGCGGCCGCCGTCCTTGAGCCGGAAGGCCCGGATGCAGCCGATCTTATCCGCCGGCATGTTCGCCTCGATCCGGCTCTCGGCCACGAAAGGCGTCCAGGCCGGCAGGCCGTTGAAATCCCGGACGACCGCCCAGACGGCCGCCACGGGCGCGTCGATCACGGTCGAGACATAGACGTGGGGCAAGGGCTTGGCCTTCGAGCACGATGCCGAAAAGTCGGCACGGGTTTTCTGACGACATCATGCTCTATCGTATTAGAATCGATCACGATGATTAGCGGTCTCGGTCGTCGTCGCGCTCGGGCGAAGGTGCCGCCGCCCCGTTCGGCGCCGCCCCTTGCTGGCGGTTGCGGACGATCGCGTCGATATCCTTGGCGTCGCGCAGCACGTCCGTCATGCGTCCGATGCTGCCGCCCTCGATGCCGACCTCCTTCATCAGGCTGTCGATCATCGGCGCCTGCACGCGGTAGCGGAGCGCGCTGTCGATCACCTCGTCGGTGACATTCCTGTGGCCGCCGTTGCCGCCGCCAGCGAGGCCATCGACGTGCAGAATGTTGATGCCCTCGATCTTCTCCATCGGCCTGACGCTCTCGCGCACGATCCCCTCGATCTTGTCGAGCAGCTTCATGCGCGCCCGCGAGGCGCGGGCCTCGACGCTGAGCACGTTGTCGGCTTCGTTGGCGACGCGCGCGCCCTCGGCAGTGACCTTGAATCGTTCGGCCTCGGCGCCGTTGCGGATCAGGATCGCATCCGCTTCGCCCCTGGCGGCGGTTCGCTGCGCATCGGCGAAGCCGAGCGCCGCGTCGCGCTCGGCCTCCGCCTTGGAGGTCAGCCGCAATCCCTCCCGTTCGGTATCCCGGCGTGCGGCAATGAGGTCGACGGTCCGCCGCCGTTCGGCGATCTCCCGCTCGCGGACCGTGAACGTCTGCTCTTCCGCCAGCACGGCGATCTTGCGGGCCTCCTCGGCCTCCGCGACGGCGACGGAGCGCGCCTTGATGCGACCGGCGATCTCGATGGCCTTGTCGATCTCGGCGACTTCGAGCACCCGCTCCTTGTCGATCTCAAGCTTGCGGAGGTCGCGGTCGCGGATCACCCGCGCCTCGCCGAGGCCTCGCTCCGTGGCGATGCGCGCCCGCTCGATCTCCTCGCCGGACACGATCTCCGCCTCCTCGAAAGCCTGCCGCCTGGCGATTTCGAGGGCTTGGAGGGCGCGCTCGCGTTCGACGCGCGCCTCGTCGAGTCTGCGCTCCCCGGCCGTCCGCTCGCGCTCGACCTCGGTACGCGAGGCGATCTCGGCGCGCCGGGCCTCGATCTCGGCCTGCGCCACCTCGACCGCCTTGCGCGCCAGGCTTATCTCGCTCTCGCGCTCGGCCAGAAGCACGGCACGCTTGCGGACCACTTCGAGCTCCTCCTGCTCCTGGCGCTGGCGGATGCGGTCGAGCTCGAGCCGCAACTGGGCCTGGATCTCGTCCCGTTCGATCGCCTCGCGGCTTTCGAGCTCGGCGGCCTCGATCGCCCGCCGGCGCGCGATCTCGCGCTGCTGGACCTGCTCGTCCCGGGCCGTGCGCACTTCGGCGAGGCTGCGGTCCTGCGCGATCCTGGCCTTCTCGGTCGCCTCTCCGGCCTCGATCTCGGCCCGTTGCGCCTCGTGCTCGCGCAACGCCCGCTCGCGGATCAATTCGGCGCGCTGCACCGCCCGGCGGATCTCCAGTTCGCGCTCCTGTTCGAGCCGGGCATATTCGCTGTCCCGGTCGATCTCGAGCGATCGCCGCTCCGCGTCGAGGTTCTGGTTGCGGATCGCCAGCATCGTGTCCTGCTCGATCTGGTTGCGCATCTTGCGGCGCGTCTCGATGACCTCGGTCAACTGCGTCAGACCCTCGGCGTCGAAGGCATTGGACGGATCGAAATGCTCGAGCCGGGTCTGGTCGAGATCGACCAGCGAGACGGTTTCGAGCTCGAGCCCATTGAAGGCCAGCGCCTCGCCGGCAAGCTCACGCACGCGCGTCATGAACAGGGCGCGCTTCTCGTGGATCTCCTGCAGCGACATTTCGGCCGCGACCGCCCGCAGCGAGGAAGCGAACTTGCCCTCGAACAGGTCGCGGATGCCGTCGGGCATCAGGGCGCGCCGGCCGAGCGTCTGCGAGGCCAGCGCCACCGCTTCGCGCGTCGGCGCGACCTTGAGGAAAAACTCGGCGATCAGGTCGATCCGCATCCGGTCGCGCGTGATCAGCCCATTGGTCTGGCCGCGCCTCACTTCGATGCGCATCACGTTCATGTTGACGGGGCTGACCTCGTGCAGCACCGGCACCACGAAGGCGCCGCCGTTGATCACAACCCGTTCGCCGCCGAAGCCGGTGCGCACGAAGGCCGTCTCCTTGGTGGAGCGGCGGTAAAGCCAGCGCAGCAGATAGACCGCGACCACCACCGCGACCGCCGCGACGATCAGCCATAGAATGACGGCTCCCAGGATCTGCATTCCCATTGTCGTATCCCCTCACATCGTGGCGTCGGCGAGCCTTCGCTCAGTGTGCTCCGATGCCGGCGGAGCGTCGAATCGCAAGACTGCGACGATCGAACCGCGGCACGCTCAGGCGCTCCTGCGGGCGGGCGCGGCGATGTCGCGGAAGGCCGATACCAGCGCCTCGGCGAAGGCGGGATCGTTGATATGGGCCGGAACCCGGACGACGCGCCGCCGGCCGGTCGCCGAGACCGTCGCCTCGATCGCTTCGAACAGCGCCCGGTCGGCCACGGGATCGTGGAACGGCTTGCCGGGCGCGTCGAGGGCAGAGACGCCGTGCTCGGGGATCAGGAAGCGCACTGGCCCGCGCATGCGGTTGAGGCGCTCGCCGATCCAGCCGCCGATCGCCACATTTTCCTCGCGCGTCGTGCGCATCAGCGTGACATTGGCGTTGTGGACCACGAGGTTGCGGCCGCGAAACCGCTCCGGCACCGTGTCGTGCGGCCCGAAATTAACCATGTCGAGCGCGCCGCAGGACCCGACATAAGGCAGGCTCTGCCGCGCGAAGACGCCGAACCGGTCTTGTGTCGCGGCGAAGACGCCGCCGCAGAGCAGATCGGCGACCTCGGTGGTCGAGACGTCGATGGCGCCCGCCAGCAGCCCCGAGCCGGCGAGCGCCTCCATCGACAGGCCGCCGGTTCCCGTGGCGTGGAACACGAGACATTCGTAGGCGTCCTCGAGCGCCGCCGCGACGGCCTGCACGCAAGGCGTGGTGACGCCGAACATGGTGAGCCCGAGCGCGGGCTTTCCGCGACGTTTCGCGGCCGTTCGCTGCGCGGGGGTGGGGGCGCGGGCGATCATCCCGGCGAGCGCATGGGCGGCGTTGGCCAGCACGGTTTCGGTGATGGAATTGAGGCCCTGGATGTCGGCGACCGAATGCAGCATCATGATATCGGCGGGGCCGACATAACGGCCGACCTCGCCCGAGGCGACGGTCGAGACCATCACCTTCGGGATGCCGATCGGCAGGCGCCGCATGCCGGCGGTGGCGAGCGACGTGCCGCCCGATCCGCCGGCCGAGACGATGCCGCCGACGTCGCGCTGCCGCGCCATCCAGGCCGCGAAAGCCTCCGCCATGGCGGTGACGGACTGACCCCGGTCGGTGCCGAAGACGCGGGTGCCGCCGCGCGGATGCGCGTTTGCCACCTCCTGCGGCGACACGTCGGCGCTCGACGGCTTGCCGGAGGTCGACAGATCGACCGTCCGGGTGCGCAGGCCGAGGTCGCGCAGCCGGTCGCGGAGGAACTTGAGCTCGCGGCCCTTGGTGTCGAACGTGCCGACCACGAAGGCCGTGCGCCCCGCCTGCTCGCCGGCCGGGATGTCGAACACTGCCGTGGCGACGGATTCGTCCGCGGCAGAGCCGGATCGGGCCGGCGCGATCGGGGCGGAGCGGACGCCGCGGCCGAGGTCCTCGTCCGACAAAGCCCAGCGGTTCGGCATGGAGGTCACGGTGCGGAAGCCCGAGGTCTCCGAGTCCAAGCGGGCATCGCCCTGGCGCGCCACCCGGAACACCTCGCCGATCCGTTCACGCGCTTCAGCGGTTTCGGCCGCAGTCGCGCCGGTCTCGGGATCCTCGGCATGGCGGCCGACGCCGAGCAGCCGCTGCTGCAGGTCGCGGTCGGCGGCGAGCGCGGCCGACGGCATGAGGCGGTTGATCTGCCCGTTGACCATGATGCCCACGGTCTCGGCCACGCGGGTCGCGACGCCGATGTTCTGTTCGATGACGAGGACCGCGAGTTCGCCCTCCTCCCCGAGCCGCGTCAGCATCTCGGCGAGCTGGTCGACGATGATCGGCGCGAGGCCCTCGGTCGGCTCGTCCATGATGAGCAGGCGCGGGTTGCCGAGCAGCGCCCGCCCGATGGCCAGCATCTGCTGCTCGCCGCCCGAAAGCTCGGCGCCGCCGTTGCCGCGCCGCTCGGCCAGGCGCGGAAAGATGCCATAGACCCGGTCGACGCTCCAGGCGGCGTCGCGACCGCCGCGCTGCGCCAGGCGCAGATGTTCGTCGACCGACAGGCTTCGCCAGACGCGCCGGCCCTGCGGCACGTAGCCGATGCCGCGTTTGGCGATCTCGTGCGGCTCGAGCCCGGAGATCTCGCGGCCGGCGAAGGCGATCGAGCCCGACCGGGAGCGCTTCAGGCCGACGATCGTGTTGCACAGGGTCGTTTTCCCCATGCCGTTGCGTCCGACGATCGACAGGACGCCCGATTCAAGCAGGAGGTCGACGCCCTGGATGGCATGGGATTCGCCATAGTAGACCTGCAGGTCTGAGACGCGCAGAATCGGCGTCCCGGCACGGCGCGACACCCCTTGCTCCGGGTCGGTCGCCCTAGCCACGCCCGTCCCCGAGATAGATCGCCTGCACCTGCGGATCCTTCTCGATCTCGCCGGGCGTGCCTTCTTTGAAGATGCGGCCGTTGTGCATCATCGTGACGCTCTCGGAGACCCTGAGCGCGACGTCGAGATCGTGTTCGATGATGATATAGCCGATGTGGGCGGGCAGCGAGTTCAGGATCGCCACGAGGTCGCGCCGCTCGGTCGGCGACAGGCCGGCGGCGGGCTCGTCGAACAGGATGAAACGCGGGGCGCCGGTGAGCGCCAGGGCGACTTCGAGCTGCCGCTGCTGCCCATGGCTGAGGGTGTTCACCCGGCGCGACCCGATCGCATCGAGCTTGACGGCGCGCAGGATGCGCTCGGCCTGCGCCATGACGGCATCGTCGCGCCGCGCCCGCGCGAGCGAGAAGCGTCGCCGCGACACGCCCCGGCAGGCGAGATAGACGTTGTCGAGCACGCTCAGGCTGCCGAACAGCAGCGAGATCTGGTAGGTCCGCCTGAGCCCCCGGCGGATGCGCTCCTGCGCCGGGAGGGCGGTGACGTCTTCGCCAAAGAATCGGATCGTGCCGCTCGACGGCAGGAAATCACCCGTGATCGTGTTGAACAGCGTCGTCTTGCCGGCGCCGTTCGATCCCAGCACGGCCCGGCGTTCGCCGGCCCGCACCAAGAGATCGATATCGGCAAGCGCCGTCAGCGCGCCGAACCGGCGGCCGACGCCGCGCAGCTCCAGGGCATAGGCCCCGGTGTCGCTCAGCGTCTGGCTGTCGGTGGCGGTCATGGCGGTGCGTGCCGACGCCTACTTGCAGTCGGGATTGTCGCGGCTCGCCGGCCCGTTCTTTAGGAACTCGGCCTGCGGGACGCCCAAGGTCTCGTCGACGTCCTTGGCGATGGACACGACCTTGTTGAGCAGCGTTCCATCCGCTGATTCCGTCACCTCGGTGACGAAGATGTCGGCGATGGCGTTGCGGTTCTTGTCGAGCTTGACCATGCCGGTCGGCGTCTCGAAACTCAGTTTCGCCAAGGCCTCGCGGTATTTCACGCCGCCGTCGGAGAGGTCGCCGTTGACCTGCGCCAGCGCCAGCAACGCCGCCTTGGTGTTCATGTAATAGGCGTCGGCGAAGAGCGAGGGGACCGGGAAGCCGTCGGGGAAGGCCTTGCGATATTGGGCCACGAAAGCCTTCCAGCGCGGATCGTCCCAGGTGTCGGCGGTCGGGCCGGCCGACGGCATGCCGACCACCGCCTTGCGCTGCTGGCCCTTGGCACCGAGCACAGTCTGGTCCGCCGTGATGGAGCCGCCGATCAGCGGCAGCGTGCCCCCGGCTTGCTGGTACTGGGTCAGGAAGTTGATGGCATCGGCACCGCCGAGCACCACCATGATGGCATCGACATCGTCCGGCAGCGCCGCGATGACGGAGGAGAAGTCCTTGTTGCCGATCGGCACCCAGGACTTGGAGGGCACATGGCCGCCGAGCTTGCAGAAGGGCAGCATGAATCCTTCCACCTGGCTGTAGGGGAATGAATAGTCCTCCGCCACGATGGCGACCTTCTTGTATCCCTTCTTGTTGTAGATGTAGTCGCCGAGACCGGCCATCCACTGCACGCCGTCGGTATTGAAGCGGAAGAAGTTTTCGGCAGGATTGATCAGCGTGGTGTCCTGCGCGGCCGAGGAGCCGTTGAGGAAGGTCACCTTCGGCTGGGTCTTGGCATAGTCCTTGACCGCGATGCCCTCGGAGCCCGACAGCGGCCCGATGAGGATCTGCACCCCGTCCTCCTCCACGAGCTTGCGGGTCGCCTTGACCGCGCTTTCCGGCGAGGCGTCTGACGAGCCCTTCACGACCACGATCTTCTTGCCGGCGACCGTGTAATTGACCTCCTGCAGCGCGAGATCCATGCCGCGGAACGAGTCCTGCCCGAGCACCGCGAACGCGCCTTCGAGCGTGGCGAGACCGCCCATCTTGATCGTGTCCTCGGCGTGGGCCGCGCCCGTCCCGACCAGCAGCGCTAAGGCCGCGGCCATGGCCGGCAATCTCTTCCTGGCGATCGTCATCTGTTTCCCTCCGGTGTCATTCTTCTGCCTTCCCTCGGTTCGGCATCTGGCCCTGCGGCGGGAAGGGTTGGCGCAGGGATTGGGCGACGGCGAGCGTCCTGAGCTTGTCGACGAGCCCGAGCAGCCCGTCGGGTGACGCGAACAGGACGACCAAAAAGACGACGCCGATCACGGTGTTGAAGCGATCCGGGTTGACGAGGTCGACGGCGAAGTTCTGCAGGATGACGAACAGCAGGGCGCCGATGAACGGGCCGATCGGGCGCCGGATGCCGCCGACCACCGTGACGACGAGACTGTCGACCGCGGCGCCCACGCTGACCGATCCGGGCGAGATCTGGCTGTTGAACCACACCAGCAGGACGCCGGCCGTCGAGGCGACGATCCCGGCCAGGAAGAAGGCGAAGATGCGATGCGCCGAGACATCGAAGCCGATGGCGCGCGCCCGCCGCGGATTGTCGCGCAGCGCCTGGAGCGTCAGGCCGAAGGTCGAGCGCTCGGCATAGATCGTGGCGACATAGAAGATGACCGCGACCGCCAGGCTCAGATAGTAGAACGGCACGGGATCACGCAGGTAGACGCCGAACATTGTCGGCGGCTCGACCCCGTGAAAGCCGTTGAAGCCGTTGAACAGGGCGTAGTTCTGCCGGACGAAGTAGAAGAAGGCCGTGGCGATGGCCAGCGTGATCATGATCGTGTAGATGCCCGCCGTGCGGACTGCCAGCGCGCCGATCAAAGCCGCCGCCACCGCGCCGAACAGGATCGCGACCGGGACCGCGAGCCACCAGGGCCAGCCGAGCCCCATGACGTTCGACCCGTTGTGGCCCAGGATGGCGATCGTGTAGCCGGCGATGCCGGCCACCGTCATCTGGGCCAGGCTGACCATGCCGCCATAGCCGCCGAGCACCATGACGGAGAGCGCAATCGTTCCGAGCACCAGCGAATAGGCGCCGATCTGGAAGGTGAAGAAGGGCGAGGCGAACAGCGGAAAGGCGAGCAGCACGATCGCGCCGACGACGTAGACGGCATCGGCCGACGATCCGGGCTCGGCGGTCCCGGCGGCCACCGCGGGCCTATCGGCGCGAGCGATCGTCATGCGGGCCGTCCTAAAATGCCCTGCGGCCGGACCGCGAGCACGACAACCATGATGACGAAGGTCAGCACCACGCCGTAGGTCGGGAAATAGGCGAGGCCGATCTGTTCGGCGAGGCCGATCAGCAGCGCCCCGACGGCGGCGCCGGTGACCGACCCCATGCCGCCGACGATCACCACGACGAGCGAGGCCAGGAGGTAGCGGACGTCCTCTCCCGGTGCGATCGAGAGCGCGGTGCCGCCGACGACGCCGGCGAGACCCGCGAGGCCCGCGCCGATGGCGAAGACGGTCGCGAAGACCACGTGGACGTTGACGCCCGTCACCGACAGCATGCCGCGGTCGTCGACCCCGGCGCGGATCATCATGCCGATCCGGGTCCGATTGAGGAACAGCCAGAGCGCCACGCCGATCGCCACCGCCATGGCCAAGACGGCCAATCGATAGAGCGGATACATCATGACGACGGGGTCGCCGTTGGACTTGATCGCGGTGACGATCGGGGTCGCCACGGCGCCGTCGAGCCAGGACGGCACCACGAACTGGTAGGTGTTGCCGGAGAAGAAGGCGAGCATCTGGTCGGCGGCGACGATCGAGATGCCGATCGTCACCAGCGTCTGGCGCAGGTCGTCGCCCTCCATGCGCCGGAAGATCAGGACTTGCATGAGCACGCCGGCCAGCGCCGCCGAGGCGAAGCCGGCCGCCACGCCGAGCAGCCAATAGCCGGTCCAGTTGGCCGCAGCATAGCCGATATAGGCACCGAACAGATAGAGCGAGCCATGCGCCAGATTGACGTTGCGCATCAGGCCGAAGACGAGGGTGAAGCCGCTCGCCACCAGGAAATAGAGGCCGGCCAGGGTCACGCCGTTGAAGATGGTGTTGACCAGCACCTTCTTGGGGCCGATCGCCGCGACGAGCCACGTCGGCCAGATGGCGAGAAACAGCCACAGGACCAGCGCGGCGAGGATCGCTGAGGAGACGGCGACGGCGGGGTGCTTCATGGCCCCAATTCACTCCGCTCATCCCCGCGCAGGCGGGGATCCAGGATCAAGTCGCCTGAACTGCCCGTCGCGGACGGCCTCCGGCCGACCTCCTGCGCTGGATCCCCGCCTGCGCGGGGATGAGCGGCCATGGCCAAGGCCGCCCTGCCCTTTCCTAGAGAGGAAATCATGGCGTCAGGCGGTCAGGCGGCGGCGCTGCTCCTGCATCTGCGGGCGCTTGTGGAACTTGCCGTCTTTCATGATGGCGAGGATCCGGTCATGCTCCTGCAGGATGCGCACGTTGGCGATCGGATCGCCGTCGACCAGGATCATGTCGGCCAGATAGCCCTCCTTCAGCATGCCGAGCTCGTCGCCCATGCCCATGATCTGGCCGCCGTATTTGGTGGCCGCCAGGATGGCCTCCATCGGCGACATGCCGAGCAGGTCGACGAAATATTCGATGTCCTTGGCATTGGTGCCCTGCGGGGTCCAGGCGAAGCCGTAATCGCCGCCGATCAGGACGCGGATGCCGCGGCGATGCATCTTGCGCATGCTCTCGACCGCCATTTCGAGCTCGCGCTCATAGAGCATGGCCATCGGCGAGCCCGGCTTGATGCCGTAATCGCCGGCGTGGCGCGCCGTGCGGATGAGCCAGGCGAGGCCCGGCGCCACGAAATGCCGGTCCTTGGCGGCCTCCAGCATGTCGAGCGCCTCCTCGTCGGCGAAGGAGGCATGGTAGATGTTCTGGATGCCGTGGCGGACGCATTGCTTGACCGATTCCGAGGATCGGGCATGGGCGGCGACGACCTTGCCCCGCGCGCGTGCCTCCTTGCAGGCCATGGCCACCTCTTCCTCCGACATCGGCGTATCCTCGGCCCGCATGCCGGTGATCTCCTCGCCGGAGAGGTTGAGCTTGATCGAATCGACGCCGTATTTGATGAGCTGGCGCACGGTGCGGCGCACCTCCTCGGGACCGGAGACGACGATGCCCAGGTTCAGGCCCTCGTGCGGGATATGCGAGGGCGCCGCATCGCCGAGGCCGCCGACCGTGGTGATCTCGGGACCGGCGGCGGTGTAGCGCGGCCCCGGCAGCCGGCCGGCGTTGATGAAGTTGCGGATCACGACGTCGAGGCGGGGCTTGGCGGCGGCCGCGCCGCGTCCCGCCGTGAAGCCTGAATCGAGCACGAGCTTGGCCATCTCGGCCGTCACCAGGATATGTTCCTCGGGCGGCATCATCTGGATCGGGTCGATGCCTGGCGCGTTGTTCCAGGAGAGGTGGAGATGCGCGTCGATCATACCCGGCATCAGCGTGGCGCCCATGCCGTCGATGGTCTGCGCGCCGCCCATGCCGCCGGCCGAGGCGCCGAAGCGCGAGCCGCCGCCCCGCGTGACCTGCTTGATCCGATTGCCCTGGACCAGCACCTCGCCGGTGTAGGGGTATTCGCCCGTGCCGTCGAGGATGCGCACGTTGGTGAACAGCACGGCATCGGACTGCCGTCCGTTGCCGGCCCAGTTCGGGCCGTAATTGCCGTTATCCGCCATCATCTCCTCCCTGGCCGTTCACACGTTTCGCCGGCGCGCGCCCGCTGCCGCCCCGCGAGGCTTTAGCCGACGGGCGCGCGCTTCAGGAAATCACGCAGCTTCTCGGCGCATTCGACCGGCTTCTCGATCGTCAGCCAATGGCCGCTGCGCTCGATCACCACGACGCTCGCACCTTTCAGCCGGTCTGCCAAGGTTCGCGCCGTGCCGGCGGAGGCGATCGCGTCCGCCTCTCCGGCGACCAGCAGGGACGGCGCCACGATCAGCCGATGGTCGACGGCTTGCGCCTTCGCCAGCGCCTCGCAATGTCCGGCATAACCTTCAGGGTCCTGCCGCATGATCGATTCGCGCACAAAGGCGACGGCGGCGGGCCTCGCGGATCGGGTCTCCGCCGACAGCGCCCCCGCGATGCTCTCGTCGGCGATCGGCGCCATGCCCTCGGTCCGGGCAAGCCGCGCCCGGCCGGCCAACCCCGCCCGCATGGCGTCGGACGGCTCGATCAGCGGTCCGAACAGGGTCAGCGACGCCACGAGATCGGGCCGGGCCGCGGCGATCGCCTGGCAGACGATCGTTCCCATCGAATGGCCGACGAAATGCGCCCGGCCGATGCCGAGGATCCTTGCGGCGCTCACGACGGCATCGGCGAAGCTCTCGATCGAGGGCGTGCCGAACCCCGGAAGCGACAGGCCGGCGCCCGGCAGGTCGATGCGGACCACCCGATAGTCGCGCAAGGCCTCCATCTGGGGCTGGAACGTGTTGGACGTCCCGCCGAGGCCGTGCAACATCACGACCGGCACGCCGTCGCCGGCGATCTCGATCGCCATGCGGTTGACCGTGACCATGGTCACGCCGCGACCTCCTCGAAGCGGTTCTCCAGCGTGCCGATACCGTCGATCTCGATGCGCACGACATCGCCGTGCCCAAGATAGCGTGGCGGCGTGAAGCCGATGCCGACACCGGCGGGCGTGCCCGTCGCGATGACATCGCCCGGCTGCAGCGTCAGGCCGGCGGAGATCGCGGCGATGATCGTCGGGATGTCGAAGATCAGCAGGCCGGTATTGGAGCTCTGCCGCAATTCGCCATTGACGAAGCAGCGGATCGCGGTGTCGCGCACGTCCAATTCGTCGCGGGTGACGGCCCAAGGCCCCATCGGGCAGAACGTGTCCTGCGACTTGCCCACCAGCCACTGGCTGTAGCGCCCCTGCAGGTCGCGCGCCGTCACGTCGTTGATGATCGTATAGCCCCAGACATGATCGAAGGCCTCTTCGCGCCGGATACCGCGTCCGCCCTTGCCGATGACGACGGCGAGTTCCGCCTCGTAGTCGATCGCCCGAGACACGGCGGGATCGATCCGCACCGGAACGCCCGCCGCGATCACCGTCTCGGGCACCTTGGAGAAGAAGATCGGCTCTTTTGGCACGACGCCGGCCGCCGCGCTCGAATCGAAGCCGCTCTTCGAGAATTCGTGGGCGTGTTCGTGATAGTTCTTGCCGACGCAGAAGATGTTGCGCCGAGGTCTTGGGATCGGCGCCTCGATCGTGACGCGTGACAGCGGCATCTCGGACAGCGTCGCAGGCTGGGCGCCAGACCCTGTCTCGTCCCGGTCGATCAGGGCGAGGATGCCGCGCTCCGCCTCGTGCGAGGGAAGGTCGAAGGCGGCGATCGTCCCGCGCGCGATGTCGACACGCCCGACCCGGCGCTCTCCGCCGACCGAAAAGGTCGCAACCCGCATATCCGTCCCTGCCCCGAATTTATGAGCCAAACAGGCTGTTTGGGATAGTCCTATCTGCGCATTGGTGCTCCGACAAGCGCCTTCGTGGATCAGGCGCGGCGAAATTTCGCACATCCGACATGGACCAGTGGCGACAATGCTGATAATTGGCTCACATTGGTCTACTTACGGTTGGCCCCATGCCCCGCGCCATCGCCCGAGACATTGCCCGCACCCTGAGGAGCAGGATCGAGGCCGGCGAATGGGCCGACGATCGGATGCCGCCGGAGCGCACCCTGGCCCAGGACTTCGGCGTCGCCCGCAACACCGTGCGTCGGGCCATGGCGCTGCTCAAGCAGGACGGGTCGGTCGCAGGTCACGTCGGGCGCGGCACCTTCGTGTTGAACGATCGCTCGATGAGCGACGTCGTCGCGCGGATGCAGGGTGCGAGCCCCGCCGATGTCATGGAGATCCGGATCATGCTGGAGCCGGGGGCCGCGGGTTTCGCGGCGACCGATGCCAGCCGATCGGACATCGCGACCGTGGAGGAGGCGCACGAGCAGGCGGTCGCGGCCGTCGACTTGCCCGATTTCGAGCGCTGGGACGCCGAGTTCCATCATCGCATCGTCGCCTGCTCGCGCAATGACCTGCTCAAGGATTTCCATGAACTGCTGCGCGCGCTACGCAACCAGAACCCATGGTTCGAGATGAAGCGCCGCTCGTTCTCGGAAGACCGCCGCCACCACTATTGCGTCGAGCATGCCGCCGTGCTGGAGGCGCTGCTGCGCCGCGATCCCGACGCCGCGCGCGACGCGATGCTGGCCCATCTCGTGACCGTGCGGCTCAACATGCTCGGGCGATGAACGGACCTTCCCCCGGCGCCCGACAGGACGCGCTTCCGCGCAATGCATATAGTGCCGGAAAGATGCTTCTTCTTTCGACAAGGCGCCCCATGCCCCTGCCCGCCGAGGCCATCGACATCCTGCGCGGCGTCACGACCGCCACCATCACCACGATCCTCCTGAAGAAGGGCCTGCGCAACGTCTGGATGCGCGGTCCGCGGGCGCTGCGCCCCGGACAGCCCCGCATCGTCGGCTCCGCCTTCACGCTGCGCTTCGTGCCGGCCCGCGAGGACCTCGCGACGCCCGCCTCCTGGGCCTCGCCGGTCTCGACCCGGGCGGCAATCGAGGCCATGCCGGACGGCGCGATCGCCGTCGTCGACGCCATGGGGGTGACCGACGCTGGCATCTTCGGCGACATTCTCTGCGCCCGCATGGCGAAGCGCGGCGCGGCGGCGCTCGTCACCGACGGCGTCGTGCGCGACCTCGAAGGCGTGCTGGCGACCGGCCTGCCCGTCTGGTGCCAGGGACAGGCGGCGCCTCCCTCGGTGGCCGGGCTGACCTTCGTCGGCTGGCAGCAGCCGATCGGCTGTGGCGGGGTCGCGGTCGTCCCCGAAGACACGATCGTGGCGGATGGTGACGGCGCGGTGGTGATCCCCGCGGCCCTCCTCGACACCGTGCTCGCCGAGGCGCCCGAGCAGGAGCGGCTCGAAGCCTGGATCATGCAGGAGGTCGAGCGCGGCGTGCCGCTGCCTGGTCTCTATCCGATGAGCGACGAGACCAGGGCGCGCTACGAGGCCCGAACAGCGTAAGACGGTCGCGGCGAACACGGCCATCCGGCGTGGCGGGATTGCGTTCAATCGAAGGCAGAGCGTCCTTGACACGCGCCCGAGCGCCTCCCTATGGTGCGCCCGCCTGCGACGGGGGCTAAACTTCCGCCGTCGCATAGGCATGACTGGACTTGACATACGGGCAGAGACGGCCGCGACGGGGGCGAGCGGAGACGAGCATGGGAGGCCCGGGGCCTGGCGAGGACGATGCGGCCATGCGGGCGCGCCTGAAGGATCTGTCGAGCGCCATCGACAGCCACCGCAAGACATCGGCCGCGCCCGAGACCGCGCCAGGCGCATCGGCATCGGATGGGATGGGCTCGGCCATGAACGTCGGTGCCCGGGTCGTGACCGAACTCGTGTCCGCCGTGGTGGTCGGGGCGGTGATCGGCTGGGCCATCGACCGGTGGCTCGGTTCGGCGCCGGTGGCGCTGGTCGTGTTCCTGGTGCTCGGCACGGCCGCGGGATTCTGGAACGTGTACCGGATCGCGGCGCGGCCGACCCGTCCGTCGGGGCGGTGAACGCCGGCCCCCGAGGCTAATCGTAGGTCCCGCGCCGGGACGGACAGGAACGAGGTTGGGACGTGCCCGAGAATCCGATCGATCCGATTCACCAGTTCAATATCGAGCGCATCCTGTCCATGCGCCCGATGGGCGTCGACGTGTCCTTCACCAACGCGTCGCTCTTGATGGTGATCATCCTCGGCCTCGTGACGCTGCTCATGATCTATGGCACGTCGAAGCGGTCGTTGGTGCCGGGGCGGCTGCAGGCCGCGGCGGAAATGTCCTACGAATTCGTGGCCGATACGCTGCGCGGAACCGCCGGAAACGAGGGGATGCGGTTCTTCCCCTTCGTCTTCAGCCTGTTCATGTTCGTCTTCTTCGCCAATCTGCTCGGACTCCTGCCGTTCAGCTACACGGTGACGAGCCAGATCGTGGTGACCGCCGCCTTGGCGCTTCTCGTCATCGGTCTCGTCATCGGCTATGGCTTCTATCGCCATGGCATGCATTTCTTGGGCCTCTTCGTCCCCTCGGGCGTCCATCCGGCCATGCTCGCCTTTCTCGTGCCGATCGAGGTGATCTCCTTCGCGGCGCGGCCCGTCACCCTCTCTGTCCGTCTTTTCGCCAACATGCTGGCCGGCCACATCACGCTCAAGGTGTTCGGCGGCTTCATCGTGCTGCTGCTCGGCGCCGGCGGCTTCGCCATGCTGCTGGCCCCGCTCCCGCTCATCGGCATCATCCTGCTCAGCGCGCTCGAACTGCTCGTCGCCGTGCTGCAGGCCTATGTGTTTGCCATCCTGACTTGCGTCTACCTCAACGACGCAATCCATCCGGGCCACTGATAAAGATCGCAACAACAAAGAGTGCCCGATCTTCATCCCAACGGAGTTTGCAATGGATCCGACTACTGCGAAGGAAATGGCCGCGGCATATGTCGACGCAGCCAAATATATCGGTGCCGGCCTCGCCGCCATCGGCATGGGCGCGTCCGCCATCGGCGTCGGCGTGATCTTCGGCAATTTCCTGTCGGGCGCCCTGCGCAACCCGTCGGCCGCCGACGGCCAGCTTCCCCGTGCCTTCATTGGCGCGGCGCTGTCCGAAGGGTTGGGCATCTTCGCCTTCCTGGTCGCGATCCTGCTGCTTTTCGTGAAGTGACGCGGTTCGGGCCGGCCGGTCCGGCCGGCCGCGATCCGGCCTCTTTCGATTATCCAGGAGCCATCATGGCCACCCCCGATCCGAGTGCGGCCTTAGCCGAGACCGCGCCCGCCGCCTTCCCCCCCTTCGACGTGCATAATTTCCTGCCGCAGGTCGTCTGGCTGGCGATCATCTTCGGCGCGCTCTACTGGCTGATGTCGCGCGTCGCCCTGCCGCGCGTCGGCGGCATCCTGGAGGCGCGCAGCGCGAAGATCGGCGGCCACCTCGCCGAGGCGACGAAGATGCAGGAGCAGGCCGCCGCGGCCAGCGCCGCCTACGACGCCAAGCTGGCCGAAGCCAAGATGCGGGCGCAGGGGCTGGCGCAGGAGACGCACGACAAGCTTCATGCCGAGACCGAGGCCAAGCGCCATGCCCTCGACGAGAAGCTCAACCGCAAGCTTGCTGACGCCGAGGCGCAGATCGCCGACACCAAGACGCGCGCCATGTCGAACGTCGAGGGCATCGCGCGCGACGCCGCCTCCGCCATCGTCGAACATCTGACCGGCAAGCCGGCGAGCGGCGAGGCCATCGACGCCGCCATGACTGCCGTCCGGCCTGAATAGGACCCTCGCGATGCATTTCGATGCCGAATTCTATGTCGCTGTCGGCTTCCTGATCTTCCTTGGCCTGCTCGGCTACCTCGGCGTCCACAAGACGCTGACGGCGGCGCTCGATTCGCGCGCCACCCGGATCCGCACCGAACTGGCCGAGGCCAAGCGGCTGCGTGACGAGGCGGCGGCGGTTCTCGACACGTTCAAGCGCCGGGCGGCAGCGGCCGAATCCGAGGCGGCCGCCATCGTGGCCCAGGCCAGGCGCGAGGCCGAGATGATGGCGCAGGAGACCGCCGCCCGGATGGCCGACTTCGTGGCGCGCCGCACCAAGCAGGCCGAAGCCAAGATCGCCATGGCCGAGACGCAGGCTACCTCCGACGTGCGCGCCGCGGCGGCGGATGCCGCGGTGAAGGCGGCGGAATTCGTCTTTCGGACCGATCCCAAGGGGACGGGCGTCAAAGACCTCGTCGGGCGCGAAATCGATCAGCTCAAGACCAGGCTGCATTAGAGCACGATCGGCTGTTGCCGATCCGCTTGGCCAAGCCGACCCGCTTGAGGTGTGGCGAGTAGACACCAGGGCAATCGGGTGAAACCTGTTGAAAGGCCCTCACCCTGAGCCTGTCGAAGGGCGAGGGCCGCCCTCGTGGTTCGACAAGCTCACCATGAGGGCGAAACAGAGCTTCACCTGATTGCCCTGGAGTAGACACTGCCCTCGCTTGATGTCCGCGCGGACTTATGCGCTTAAAATCGCCACGGTGAATCGCTGCGCCTCGGCTTGCTGGGGGCGTTTTGCGTTTCAAATCCAGCCGTCACGATCAGCCCTGCAACCCGTTCCTGTATGGCCCCGTTCAAGTTGAAACCAAGGAGGCTTTCATCATGGCTCTGATTATCGCCATCATCGTCATCTTGCTGCTGTTCGGCGGCGGCGGATATTACGGCATGGGCGCGGGCTACTACGGCGGGGCCGGCTTTGGTGGCATCGGCATCGTCGGGCTGTTGGTGATCATCGCCGTGGTATGGTTTCTCAGCGGGCGTCGATTGTAAGTCCGACGAGGCAGATCGAATTAGACAATCAGGCGGGCCGACGGCCCTCCCGACGTAACGATTAAAAAAAGGCCGGGGGCTCGCGCCAGCCCCGGCCTTTTTGTCGTTCGCATGGCCGGACGGACCAGTCCAATCTCAGGACCCGACGTGCGCCACGCGGACCAGCACGTCGACCACGAGGATGATTTGCACCAGAACCCAGCCGACCGCCAGCGCACCGATGCGAAAATGGGTGATCATGGTCCCTCCTCGATACGGTTTTTCAGGACGCGACCTCATCAAGTTTATCGCCGTGGGGTTAACGGAAATCCACGCCTCCGGTTCCCACGACCTCGATCGACATCTAACACGGCGATTATGACCTCACCATGAGGCGGCGAAGGCGTGTGCGCGGCAAGCAGGCGCAGCGTCCGTCGTCGACCTAATTTCGGCCGTGGATCAGCAGCGCCAGGCCGTAGCCGACCGCGCCGGCGACCAAGAGGGCGATCAGCGGGTTCTCCTCGACCTGATGTTCGAGGGCGTGCTGACCCTTGCGCATGTGGCGTCCGGGATTGTTGTAGACGTCCTGGGCATAATCAGATGCGCTGCCGGCTGCATTGCGGACCGCATCCTGGGCCTGGCCCGCGTACCGCCCGGATTTGTTGTAGGCGTCCTGTGCGAAATCCTGGGCGCTGCCCGCCGCATTGCGGACCGCGTCCCGAGCCTGGCCGACATAGCTGCCGCTGTTCTCGTAGGCGTCCTGCGCCATGTCGGACGCCGCGCCGGCGGCGTTGCGCACGGCGTCCTGCGCCTGTCCGAAGACATTCTGCCCCACGCCTTGGGCCTGGCGCATCCGGCCCTCCAGTTCGGTCTTGGAATCGCCGATCAGATCGCCGGCCGCGGCCTGGACCTTTCCGCCGACTTCCTTGGCTGTACCCTTCAAACGGTCGGTATCCATATCTGTTCTCCGTCGACGAACCCTTGCGCAAAACTGCCCAGGCTCGCCAATGTTCCGCGCTCGGCCGTGCCTTTCCTCCACTCCGGGACGAATGGTGAACGCGCTGGAGAATCGAGGATGTCAGCCGCCGCCTTTGCGGCGCTTGCCGCGCGGCGGCTTGGCGGCCGGCGCATTGCTCTTCTCGTCGAAGCCGACGAGGATCGTATAGTCCGCGTCGGCGTGCGGCTGGATGTAGGGCACGGCGAGCGGCTCGGTAACCACGCTGAACTGGCCCTCCGTCTGGCCGAAGGGGACCGTCACCGGTACGTCGTAGAGCTTGCCGGTGACCGCCTTCTGGTCGCTGTCGCGCCTGATGGCGATGCGCACCGGTACGGTGAAACTGCCCGCCTTGCCGACGGGGCCGAGCAGCACCCGGCCTTCGACGCCGACCTTGATCAACACCTCTTTGCCCGACTTGGAACATTCGCGGGCGACATCGCCCATCGAATACTGGTATTTGACGTCGCCGTTGCCCTGATCGGCACCGCCGTAGCTGCGCAGCGAGGAGGTGCCGTCGAGCACCTCGATCGTCGGACATTGCAGCGGCGGCTCCTTGGAACCGGCCTTCGGCACCGGGCCGGGATCGGTCGTGTTGAAGGCGAGCAGGTTGCCGAAGGTCGAGCCGCCACCGCCCGCCGAGGGCGTGAAGAAATGCTCGCCGCCCGCGCACCCGCCCAGCAGGCCTGAAGCAAGGCACAGTGCCGTCGCTCGCGCGCCCCATCCCATTCGCCCACTCCTGACCATTGCCCCGCGCCCCGCGTTTCTCAGGGAAGCTTATCGAACCCGTCCTTGAAGCCGGCCAGGGTCAGCGGAATGCCGATGCCCTCCTCCGGCGTCTGAAAGACGATGAAGGTCGCCGTCTTGCCCTTGCCGAGTTGGTCGATGAGGTCGTCCTTCATCGTCACTTCCGCGACGCAGCCGGTCGGCAGGCAACGGACGAAACCGGCCCGGCCGACGTCCCGGTCGTCGATCTTGAGGCCGAGGCCCGAGGGCAGCAGCACGCCGAGCGGCGCCACCACGCGCAGCAGGCGGCTCTTGCCATCCGCCGTCTTCAGCACGATGACGACGAGATTGACGTTGGGGCGATCTTCCGCGGCGACGCTCTGGATCAGGGCGCACTGGTCGCGGCTGGCGCCGGGCGGCGTCTCGCAGCGCATCTCCCAGTCGCCGTACTTGCCCTTGACCACGCCCTGCGCGGCGACCCCGACCGACATCAAGGGCGACGCCGCCAGCGCCGTGCCGAGGACGGCCGCCAGCCCGACCATCAGAGCCGACCGCCAGGCCGGCGTCGCTCGCTTCGCCTTCGCCATCCTGCTCCAACCCTTGCTGCCGTCCTGTGCGGCGGGAGACGGCGGATCGCTCCCGCCGTCCCGTCCCGGCTGGCGTAACAAATAGACCGGTTCTGTCAAGCCAAGCTCGCGGCGGCCCAAGACGATCGGTAAAGCCCCGCCGCCCCTCGTCCTGGGCTTGTCGAAGGACGAGGAGCCGCCCTCTTGGTTCGGCTTGCCGCGCAAGCAGCCGCTCACCATGAGAGCGACATAAGGCTCCATCCGATCGCTCCGACGGCGGTTGCAGCGAGCCCGTCGCTCACCCGTTGAGCGCGGCGAAGACGCGCGCCGGCGTCGCCGGCATGTCGATATGGGTGATGCCCTTGGCGCGGTGGAGCGCATCGACGACGGCGTTCATCACGGCCGGGCAAGCCCCGATCGTCCCCGCTTCGCCCGCCCCCTTCAGGCCGAGCGGATTGGTGGTCGAGGGCACGTTGCGGGTCTTGAACGACACGAAGGGGAGGTTGGCGGCCCGCGGCAGGCAATAATCCATCAGGCTCGCCGTGATGAGCTGGCCGTCCTCACCATAGACCGTATGTTCGAGCAGCGCCTGGCCGAGGCCCTGCGCCACCCCGCCATGCACCTGTCCGGCCAGCAGCAACGGGTTCAGCGTCATGCCGAAATCGTCGCAGATCGTGTAGTTCAGCACCTCGATCGTCCCGGTCTGCGGGTCGAGCTCGACTTCGCAGACATGGGTGCCGTTGGGATAGGTGGGAGCGGGCGGCGTGAAATCCTCGGTCGCCGTGCGGATCTCCCGCGTCGCGCCCGGCAGCTTGGCGATGGCCTCGTAGCTGATCGATCGGTCGGTGCCGGCGACGCCGATCGCACCGTCGGCGATTTCCAGATCCGCCACTGCGGCTTCGAGCGCCTCGGCGGCGAGGTCCTTGAGCTTCCTGGCGAGCGAATCCGAGGCACGCGACACCATCGCGGCGCCGACCGGGATCGAGCGCGACCCGCCGGTGCCGTTGCCGGTCTTCACCCGGTCCGTGTCGCCCTGCACGACGCGCACGCGCTCGAGCGGCACGTCGAGATATTGCGAGACCGTCTGCGCATAGGCCGTAGCATGGCCCTGGCCGTTCGACTGGGTGCCGACCAGCACGGTGAAATTGCCGTCCGGGTCGAGCGAGACCGAGCCCTCCTCGCCCTCGCCCCAGGCGGTGCATTCGATATAGCTGGAGAAGCCGATGCCGCGCACCAGGCCACGCGCGGCCGAGGTCTTGGCGCGCGCTTCGAAGCCGGCGTAATCGGCCTCCTTCAGCGATTCACGCATGGCCTCCTCGAACTCGCCGACATCATAATCCCGGTCGGTCACGGTCTTGTAGGGCATCTGCGACGGCTTGACGAAGTTGCGGGCGCGGATTTCCTCGCGCGCCAGCCCGGCCGCCCGGGCGCAATTGTCGACGAGCCGCTCGAGCACGTAGGCCGCCTCGGGCCGCCCCGCACCGCGATAGGCGTCGACCGGCACCGTATTGGTGTAGACGCCGCGGCAACGCGCATGCACGACGGCAATGTCGTAGGGGCCGGTCGCCATGGTGGCGCCGAGCCACGGCACGTAGGGCCCGAACTGCGACAGATAGGCGCCGAGATTGCCGAGGATGTCGACCCGCATGGCCAGGAAGCGTCCGTCCTTGTCGAGCGCCATCTCGGCCGTCGTATAGTTGTCGCGACCCTGCGCATCGCCGAGGAAATGCTCCGAGCGGTCGCCCACCCATTTCACCGGACGCCCGGTCCGTTTGGCGGCTTCGAGCACCAGCGGATATTCGCGATACATCACCGCCTTGGTGCCGAAGCCGCCGCCGACGTCGGGGGTCACGACGCGCAGCTGCTCGGGCTTGATCTTCATGATCGGCTCGCAGAGCTGGCCATGCAGGCCATGCACGCCCTGGCTGCCCGCGGTCAGCGTATAGCGCCCCTTCTCGGCATCATATTCGCCGAGCGCCGCGCGCGGCTCGAGGTAATTGGCGACGAGACGGTTGTTGACGACCGTCAGGCTGACGGTGCGGGCCGCCGCCGCGAAGGCCGCGTCGGTCGCGGCCTTGTCGCCGAGCTCGCGGTCATAGGCGATATTGCCGGCGATGTCGGGCCAGACCTGCGGCGCGCCCTTGCCGATTGCCGCCGTCACTTCGGCGACCGCCGGCGACGGCTCGTAGCTGACCGAGAGCGCCTCCGCCGCCTCGCGGGCCTGGTCGAGCGTCTCCGCCACGATCATGGCGATGCCGTCGCCGACGTGGCGCACGATGCCCGTGGCCAGCACCGGATAGGGCGGCAGCGCCATGGCGGAGCCGTCCGTGTTCTCAAGCGGCGCCAGGCACGGGATACCGCCCAAATGGCCGAGATCCGCCGCGGTCAGCACGAGCTTGACGCCGGGGAGCCCCGCGGCGGTCTCCCGATCGTCGATGGTGAAGGCGGCATGGGCGTGAGGCGAGCGGAGCACCACCGCATGCAAGGTTCCGGCCGGCTCGACATCGGCGGTATATTGACCCTGGCCGGTCACGAACTTCTGGTCCTCGACCCGTCTGACCGGCTGACCCAATCCGAACTTCATCGGCTTCATGGAGGCTCCCCTCTTGCGCTTCAAGCCGGCGCGGCCCTCCGGCCCGCTGGCGTCATGCCGTCCCATAGCACGTGAGACCGCGCCTGCCACGCCGGATGAACGGTCCAAGTCCAGCAAGCTGAAGACCCCTTCTCAGCGCCGCGCGGGCTTCCCACATCTCACGCCATGTTGCACATCTCGCCAACCCTGATCCTCGATCCGGAGACCTCCGGCCCGGAGCCGCGGACGCCGGTCCCATCCTCGCCAGAGGATGCGCTGCTCGATGCCTATTCGCGCACCGTCGCGAGCGTCGTCGATGCCGTCGGCCCAAGCGTGCTCCGCGTCGATATGCGCCGCGGCGACGGCTCGCACGGCGGCACGGGCTCGGGCTTCGTCGTGTCCCCGGACGGCCTCGCCATCACCAACAGCCATGTGGTCGGCGGGGCGCGCCGCGCCAAGGTGACGCTGCTCGATGGCCGCGTGCTCGAGGCCCGCGTGCTCGGCGACGATCCCGACACCGACCTCGCGGTGCTGCGGGTCGACAGCGACATCCGCCTGCCGGCGGCGCGCCTCGGCGATTCGAGGCGGCTGCGGCGCGGCCAGATCGCCATCGCCATCGGCAATCCGCTCGGCTTCGACGCGACGGTGACGGCCGGCGTCGTCTCGGCCCTCGGCCGCTCGCTGCGCTCGAAATCCGGCCGGCCGATCGAAGACGTGATCCAGACCGATGCGGCGCTGAACCCGGGCAATTCCGGCGGGCCGCTGGTCTCGTCGAGCGGCGAGGTGATCGGCATCAACACGGCCATCATCATGGGGGCACAGGGCATCTGCTTCGCGGTCGCCTCGAACACCGCGAGCTTCGCGCTGAGCGAGATCTTGCGCCACGGGCGCGTGCGGCGCGGCACGATCGGCATCGGCGCCGGTACGGTCAGCCTGCCGCGGCGCGTCGCGCTGCGGCTCGGCCTGGCGCAAGCCACCGGCGCGGCCATCATCGCGGTCGAAGCCGACAGCCCGGCCGACGCGGCAGGCCTTCTGACAGGCGACATCGTCATCGGCCTCGACGGCGCCCCGGTGACCGGCACCGAGGACCTGATCCGGCGACTCGACGCGGGCACGATCGGCCGCACGGTACCGCTCGACATCCTGCGCCGCTCGGATCCGCGCCGCGTCTGGGTCAGCCCGCGAGAGCGTTGAGGGGGCCACCGGTTGACGCCGCCCCCGGCCTCATGCGCAGTGCACGCAACAGGCCGGCGCGTCCGGCCGGATGCTAAAAGGGGCGCCTCATGGCCATCACAGTCGCCGTCCAGATGGACCCGATCGACCGCATCAACATCGCCGGTGATTCGACCTTCGCGCTGCTGCTCGCCGCGGCGCGGCGCGGCCATCAGATGCTCTATTATACGCCCGAGCGGCTGTCCCAGTCCGGCACGAGCGTGCGGGCGACCATGCAGCCGCTCGAGGTTCGCGACGAGGTGGGCCGGCATTTCACCCTGGGCGAGCCTCGCATGGTCGACCTCGCCGAAGTCGACGTCGTGCTGCTGCGCCAGGATCCGCCCTTCGATCTCGCCTATATCGCCTCGACGCACCTGCTTGAACGCGTCCATCCGAAGACGCTGGTGGTCAACGACCCTGCCGGGGTGCGGAATGCGCCCGAAAAGCTCTTCGTCATGGATTTTCCAGAGCTCATGCCGCCGACCCTGATCTCGCGCGACCGCGCCGAGATCGAGGCCTTCCGGACCGAACATGGCGACGTCGTGATGAAGCCGCTCTACGGCGCCGGCGGCGCCGCCGTGTTCAAGATGACGCGGCGTGACCCGAACTTCGGCTCGCTCTTCGACCTCTTCTCCGCCACCTTCCGCGAGCCCTGGGTGATCCAGCGCTTCCTGCCGGCGGTGGCCAAGGGCGACAAGCGGATCATCCTGGTCGACGGCGAGGCCATGGGTGCGGTCAACCGCGTGCCGGCGGAGGACGACATCCGCTCCAACATGGTGCGCGGGGGCGCCGCCTCGGCGACCGACCTCACGCCGCGCGAGCAGGAGATCTGCCGCACCATCGCACCGGAGCTCAGGCGGCGCGGACTGATCTTCACCGGCATCGACGTCATCGGCGACTATCTCACCGAGATCAACGTCACCTCGCCGACCGGCCTGCGCGCCATCAAGCGGCTCGGCGGCCCCGACCTCGCCGAGAGCCTGTGGGACGCCATCGAGGGTAAGCTTGCCGTCGCTCGGCCCTGATGCTCGATCTCGCGCCGGGACTGCGCTACGCGCCGAGCTTTCTTGACGCCATAGCGCAGGCGGCGCTGCGCGATGCCGTGTTCGAGATTCTGACCGAGGCGCCGCCGTTCCGGCCCCGCATGCCGCGCACCGGCACGCCCTTCTCGGTGCGGATGAGCAATTGCGGGCCGCTCGGCTGGGTGTCGGATGAAAGCGGCTATCGCTACCAGCCGCATCATCCCGAAACCGGCCGGCCCTGGCCGCCGATCCCGCCTGCCGCGATGGAGGCTTGGGCGACGCTCGCCGATTGTCCGCCGCCGCCCGAGGCCTGCCTCATCAACCTCTACGACGCGGAGGCCCGCATGGGGCTGCACCAGGACCGCGACGAGGAGGATTTTGATGCACCGGTGCTCTCGCTGTCGCTCGGCGACACGGCATTGTTCCGTTTCGGCGGCACGACGCGCAAAGGGCCGACGCGATCGATCAGGCTTGCGAGCGGCGACGCGCTCGTGCTCGGCGGCCCGGCGCGGCTCGCCTTCCACGGCATCGACCGGGTGCTCGGCGGCTCGTCCACCCTGCTGCCCGGCGGCGGTCGCATCAACCTGACGCTGCGCCGGGTCGCGCGAGCCAGCACCCGGGAACCATCGAAGGACCTGTGAAGGAAGGCCCCCATGCCTAATCACGACGACTGCTCCACCGATGCCGCGCGCTGGTCGGCGGTCGACCATTACCTGGCGGATCTCCTGATCGCGCCGGAGGGCCGCCCCGATGCCGCCCTCGCGGAAAACGCGGCGGCTGGCCTGCCGAAGATCGATGTCTCCGTGACGCAAGGCAAGATGCTCGGCTTTTTCGTCCGCATGACCAACGCGTCTCGCATCCTCGAGATCGGCACGCTCGGCGGCTACAGCACGATCTGGATGGCAGGTGCCCTGCCGGACGGCGGCAAGCTCGTCACGATCGAGATGAGCGAGCGGCACGCGGCGGTCGCACGGAAGAACGTCGAGCGCGCCGGGCTGGGCGATCGCGTCGAGCTCCGGGTCGGGGCGGCACTCGATGTGCTGCCATCACTCGAAGGCCATTTCGATCTGATCTTCATCGACGCCGACAAAGCCAACTATCCCGACTATCTGCGATGGGCCTTGAAGCTAGCCCGACCCGGCACAGTGATCATCGGCGACAATGTGGTTCGTGGTGGCGCCGTCATCGATCCGGCCAGCAGCGACCCCAATGTTCGAGGTGTCCGCGAGTTCTTGCAGATCCTGGCCCAGGAGCCGCGTTTGAGCGGCACGGTCATCCAGACTGTCGGCGAAAAGGGATGGGACGGCTTTGCCCTTGCGGTCGTCGGAGAAGGTTGAGGCGGACAATTCGCCCGCTCACCGTTTTCGCCCGGCCGTCGCGCGGCATTCTCGTTCACCCTCAATCGATATCGATGGAGGGGGGCAAAGGCGGCATCATCGTGCCTGTCCCCTTGTTCTCGAAGGGCTGACCTTTGACCATGCGGCGAATGACCACCACCATCATTGGAACGATGATGGCGAGGACGCAGCCGGCGACAATCAACTTGGCTTCGGTGCTCATATCGACAATTCCCATGCCAAGATCACGTCCGCACGGCGAGACCTGCCCGATCAGCGCCCGCATGCCGATATCGGCCATCACCTGCGCTACGACGCCAGTTGCGGGCATGTTCCGCCGCTCGCCGAAACGTCGTCAGGCGCCGTCTTTGAGCATCCGCCGCGCCTCGGCGAAATCCGCCTGCCGCTCAGGCGAGATTTTTGGGGCGGCGAGGTCGAGCTCGCCCAACGCCTCGACGATCGCCGCCACCACGACGAGCCGCATGAACCATTTCTGATCGGCCGGCACGACGAACCAGGGCGCCTCCTCGGTCGCGGTCGCGGCGATCGCCTCCTCATAGGCGTGCATATAATCGTCCCAGAAGCCGCGCTCCCTGATGTCGTCCGGGCTGAACTTCCAGGTCTTGTCCGGCTCGTCGAGCCTAGCCAGGAAACGCGCCTTCTGCTCGTCGCGGCCGACGTTGAGGAAGAACTTCAGCACCCGCGTGCCCTGGCGGGTGAGGTGGTTCTCGAAACACGCGATGTCGTCGAGCCGGTGTTTCCAAAACGCCTTCCGGTGGCGCAGCGACGGAGGCAGGCGCTGCTTGTCGATGACATCCGGATGGACACGGGTGACCAGCACCTCCTCGTAGTGCGACCGGTTGAAAATGCCGATCATGCCGCGTGCCGGCAGGGCACGGTTGACGCGCCAGAGGAAGTCGTGGGCGAGGTCCTCGGGACCCGGCCCCTTGAACGGAGTGACGGCGACGCCTTGCGGGTTCACGCCGGTCATCACGTGCTTGATGGTCGAATCCTTGCCGGCCGCGTCCATCGCCTGAAACACGATGAGCAGCGACCACGTGCCGTTGGCGTAGAGCAGCTCCTGCAGCGCCGAAAGGCGCTCGACGCCCTGGCTCAGCAAGGCTTCGGCCTGGTGCTTGTCCACGATATCGGGGGCCGGATCATCGGTCGGGAAGTCCTCGAGGCGAAAGGCCTTGGCGGAGGTCACGCGGTAGCGCGCCAGCAGCTTGTGGAGCTGCTTGCGACCGAGCTTGGAGCGGGTTCCGGGATCATCGTTCGACATGCGACAGGCAACGCCCCGGGCCGGCAACTTGATCCCGCGACGGGACCGGCGACGGCGGCGATGGTCCGAAACATCGATGGCCGAAACCGAACGCTAAGCCTACGACGCGGCAAGCCTTGCACGGCGGCGGCCCTATGGCAGGGTGATCGTCGCCTTCTTCGAGGATGGAACCGATGTCCGACGTGCTCGCTGTCTCGTCCACGCGGCCCCGCCTTGCGCTACGATGGCCGACCTTTCGCATGCCGGACGGCGCCGCACGGTTTCTGGTCGCCGGTGGCCTGTCGTCGCTGGTCAACTGGCTGGTGCGGTTTCCGCTATCCGTCGTCATGCCCTTCATGGCCGCGGTCGCTCTCGCCTATGCGGTCGGGATGGTGATCGGTTTCAAGCTCTACCGCTCCTGGGTGTTTCCGGGGTCGACGCTGTCTATCGGCGCCCAGGCGGTCCGCTTCGTCGCCGTCAACGCCCTCGGCCTGGCGACGGTCGTCGTCTCGGCCAGGCTTTTCGTACTCGTGCTGAGCCTTGGCGACCTTCTCTCGGTCGGCCACGCCGAGGCTCTCGCCCACGGCGCCGCCATCGTCACCGGCGCGGTGGTGAATTTCATCGGCCATCGCGCGGTGACCTTCGCCCGCCGCAGGCGAGCCGTCGCG
This sequence comes from Lichenihabitans sp., assembly GCA_965277115.1. GTDB lineage: Bacteria > Pseudomonadota > Alphaproteobacteria > Rhizobiales > Beijerinckiaceae > Lichenihabitans. The sequence continues at coordinate 701,010 of CBDIBY010000012.1, forward strand.
ACCGGCTGATTGCGGTCCGTCCCGTTGGCGCACCGCCCCTGTTCGGCGCGCCCAGCCAAGGAGCCGCATCATCGGCCGCCAATAACCGGGTGTACCGTAACCCGATGACTACTCGGCAATTGTCGGGTCGATAGTGGCTCGAATTCGCGCAATGCCGTTGGCAGGAAAGCCTGCGGTCTCGGCGTGTTTGCGGATCAGGTCTTCGCTCGGTACCCGGTATATGCAATAAATCTTGTCGTCGGTGACATAGCTATGGACCCATTGGATGTCGGGCCAAGTTTACGAATCACTTTGCGTGCCCCCTGAGAGGCGTGCTTGAGATCGCCGGGCCCAAGCTGCCCCAACGCCCTGCATCTTTTTGTTCAATGACGAATTGCGGCATCGCAGCGCTCCTTATCTGAAATCGTGACGGTGCGCTTCGTCGAGAGCGGCGTCCAGAGCTGGCGCGACGCGAGGGAAAGTTTCAAATCGAGGCGCTGACGGCCTTCGGGTTGCGATGCGCTGCCCGGCAGGGTAGCTCTGGCGTCCGCTGACCCTGTCTTGCGAAGGGTTCGTGTGCGGCAACGGAGCGAGAGATCATCGATGCGCGGTATCATCCTGGCGGGAGGCAGCGGCACTCGGCTTCACCCGATGACGCATGTCCTCTCGAAGCAACTGCTGCCCATCTACGACAAGCCGATGATCTATTATCCGCTGTCGACCCTGATGCTGGCCGGTATTCGCGAGATCCTGGTGATCTCGACCCCGCGCGACCTGCCGCTGTTCCGCGACCTCCTCGGCGACGGCTCGCGCTGGGGCATCGATCTCACTTACGCGGAACAGCCGCAGCCCGAGGGGCTGGCCCAGGCCTTCCTGATCGGGGCGCAGTTCATCGGCAACGAGATGTCAAGCCTGATTCTCGGCGACAACGTCTTCTATGGCCACGGCCTGCCCGAACTGATGCGGCCGGCCACCGAGCGTCGCGAGGGCGCGACGGTCTTCGCCTATCATGTCACCGATCCCGAACGCTATGGAGTCGTCGACTTCGATGCCGACGGCAAGGCCGTCTCGATCGAGGAGAAACCGGCTCATCCCAAGACCAACTGGGCCGTCACCGGCCTCTATTTCTACGATGCCGAGGTGGTCGAGATCGCGCGCGCCCTGAAACCCTCGCCGCGCGGCGAGCTCGAGATCACCGACCTCAACCGGATCTATCTCGAGCGCGGCAAGCTCCAGGTCGAGCGGATGGGCCGCGGCTTCGCCTGGCTCGATACGGGTACGCCCGATTCGCTCTTGGAGGCGGGCGAGTTCGTGCGCGTCTACGAGAAGCGCCAGGGGTTCCGCATCGCCTGCCTCGAGGAAATCGCCTTGATGCAGGGCTGGATCGACGCCCGTGACTTCGCCCGCCAGGCCGAGGCGCTGAGCAAGAGCACCTATGGCCAATATATGTTCAAGGTGCTGAGCGAGCATGGCCCCGCGGCCTGACCGCGACGCGTTCTCAGGCTGGATCGTCGGACCCGGGGCGCCGCCCACCGGGACGCCGCTCACGCTGCGCCATCCCACGCCGCCGGTCGTGCTACGCCGTCGCTTCTCGCCGCCGCTGCCGCCGGCCTGGCTGCGCTTCGACCTCGCCTATCCGCCGGACGGTGTGGTGGATGCCCAGCTGGTCTTCGTCTTCGCCGACGAAGCGCGCCTGCCGCAACGCCTCGCCAAGGTCGGCCGCAACCGGTTCCGCGGCCTGTTCCGCCCCGCCTCGCCCCTGGCGGCAGTCGAGGTCCATCTGTCGGGCTCGGCGCCGCTCGGCACGCCGCTCGTCTGCTCCCTGCGGCCCGTGTCGGCCTGGGAGCGGCGGTTGGCGCTGCTGCGGCGTTCGCTCGACGTGTTGCGCGGCGACCCGCGCTCCTTCCCCTGGCGGGCGGCGCGTTTCGCCGTGCAGGTGCGACGCCAGGGCCGCACCACCATCCCGATCGCGGCAGCGGCGCTCCCGCCGCGCGAGGCCTATGCGCTCTGGCGCGACCGGTTCGACGAGCGCGAGGATGACATCGCGCTCCAGCGCGCGCGCGCCGACCGGCTCGGGGCAGGTCCGCGCTTCACGGTGATCGCCGATCCCGATGCGACGCAACTCGGCGGGCTCCGGGCCAGCCTCGAGGCACAAGTCTATGACGCCTGGGATCTCGTGGTCCCCCAGGCCGGCCCGCGCGCCGACAGCCTGGCCGCCGCGCTCGCCGGAGCGGCCGGACGGTTCATCATCTTGCCCCACCCCGGCACAGTGTTCCGCCCGCATGCGCTCGCCGTCTTCGCGGCGGCGATCGAGGCTCGCCCGGCGGCCGAACTGCTCTACGCGGACGACGACGACCTTTCGGCAGGAGGCAGGGACAATCCGCGCTTCAAGCCGGCCTGGTCGCCGGTGCGGGCGCTGACCTTCGACTATATCGGCGACCCCTGCTGCATCGCGACGGCGCGCGTGGCGGCGGCCGGCGGCCTCGGGTCGGGAGATCGGCACGATCTGCTGCGACGTGTCGCGGCCGATATCGACCCTGCGGCGATCGTCCATATCGCCCAGGTGCTGAGCCACCGGCGCTCTGCCCCGACGCCGCCGCGGTCCGCCACGCTCACGGCCCCTCCCGGCTTTGCCGTCGTAGCCGATCCGCGCTCGCCCCACCCGCGGCTGATCCCGGCGATCCCCGAGCCCGCGCCGCTCATCTCGCTGATCATCCCGACGCGCGACCGTGCCGACCTGTTGCGTATGGCGATCGGCTCGATCCGAGCCAAGACCCGCTATGCACCCTACGAGATCATCGTCGTCGACAATGGCTCGCGCGAGCCCGAGACGCTGCGCCTCTTCGAGAGCTGGGCCGGCGATCCGGTCATCCGCGTGCTGCCCGATGCGAACCCGTTCAACTATGCGGCGCTCAACAACCGCGCCGTCGCCACGGCCAAAGGCACGCTCGTCGGCCTCGTCAACAACGACATCGCGGTGCTCGACGACGGCTGGCTCGGCGAGATGGTCGGCTGGGCGCTCCGGCCCGGCATCGGCTGCGTCGGCGCCAAGCTCACCTATCCCGACGGACGCCTGCAGCATGGCGGCGTCATAACGGGCATCGCGGGCGCCGCCGGCCACCGGCGAAAGCGCGCCGCCCGCGGCGAGCCCGGCATGCTCGACGAGCTTGTCACCGTCAACGAGGTTTCGGGCGTGACCGCCGCCTGTCTTGTCGTCCGCAAGTCGATCTACGAGGAGGTCGGCGGCCTCGATGCCGAGGGTTTCGCAGTCGCCTACAACGATGTCGACTTCTGCCTCAAGGTGCGCGCCAGAGGCTACCGCAACCTGTGGACGCCCTTCGCGGAACTGAACCATCACGAGAGCGTCAGCCGAGGCCGCGACCTCAGCCCGCGCACCGCCGAGCGGTTCGACCGGGAGAACCTCGACCTGCGCCTGCGTTGGGGGGAGGCACTGCTCGACGACCCCTATTACTCGCCGAACCTCACGGTCGATGCCGAAAGCGGTGCCATCCGCACGCAATAGGATCAGCGGCCGTCCACTCCGCTCGTCCCTCCGGTGATCCCGCCGTAAGGACCGCCGAACGAGGACCCGCCACCCGCGGGCGCAGCGCAGCCCAGCAGCATGAGGCAGAGACCGGCGACGATCAGCACCCGGCAGCGACCGCAAGACCGCGGCCTGGCAGCCGCCGGGCGATGCTTGTCGAAGAATGCTCTACCCATCCTTGCCTCTCCGGTTAAAATCCCAAGGCAAGCTGCCCAGCATCCGCCTGCGGCTCGGAGGGCTCGAAACTCGACATCGACAGGCCGAGCAGCCGGACACTGCGGCGCAGCGGCAGCACGGTGCCGAGAAGCTCGAGCCCCAGGCCTTCGAGCTCGGCGAGGCTCGCGATCACGCGGGCGAGCGTCCGGCTGCGCGTCACCTGGCGGAAATCCGAATATTTGATCTTCACGGTCACGGTGCGGCCGGCGAGGTCATACTTTTCGCAATGCTCCCAGACCGATCGGATCGACGGCCGCAATCCATCCGCCATGGCGTCCAGGGTCTCGAGGTCGCTGAAGAAGGTCGTCTCAGAGCCGACCGACTTGCGGGTCCGGTCGGGCTTGACGATGCGATGGTCGATGCCGCGGGCGAGATCGTAGTAATAGGCGCCCGCCTTGCCGAATTCCGCATCGAGAAAGGCGCGCGGGCGCTCGCGCAGGTCGCGGCCGGTCTCGATGCCGAGGCGGTTCATCCTGGCGGCGGTGACCGGACCGACTCCGTGGAACCGGCCGACAGGCAAATCCTCGACGAACCGCGGCCCGAGCGCAGGCGGGATGACGCAGAGACCGTTCGGCTTGCGGTGGTCCGAGGCGAGCTTGGCCAGGAACTTGTTGTAGGAGACGCCAGCCGAGGCAGTGAGCCCGGTCTCTGCCAGGATTCTCGCCCGGATCGCTTCGGCCACGGCGGTCGCCGAGGCGAGGCCGCTGAGGCTGCAGGTGACGTCGAGATAGGCCTCGTCGAGCGACAGCGGCTCGATCGCCGCGGTGAAGTCGGCAAAGATGGCGCGGATCTGGAGCGAGATCGCCTTGTAGACCGGGAACCGCGGCTTGACGAAGACGAGGTCGGGGCAACGCCGCCGCGCCGTCACGGAGGCCATGGCGGAGCGCACGCCGAACTTGCGCGCCTCGTAGCTCGCCGCCGCGACGACGCCGCGTTCGCGCGCACCCCCGACCGCGACCGGTTTGCCGCGCAAGTCCGGATTGTCGCGCTGCTCGACGGACGCATAGAAGGCATCCATGTCGATGTGGATGATCTTGCGCAATCCTTCGGCTGGCGAGGGCTCCGTCGGCCCGGGCGTCCAGAAGTTGCGCGCGTCGATGCTCTGCGGTCGCATGGCTTGGCTTCGGAACGAAACAGGTACACGATAGCGTGGCCCGCGATGCGGGGAAAGGCCGGTGTCCGGCGCGGCCTGGCAAACCTGTGAATGTCTGTGGAATCGGACCGATGCGAAGCACCATTCAGGGGCGGGCGCGGCGCAAGCCTTCGAAGGCGCGCGAGGCGCCGCTGCGCGGCGGGGGAAAGCGGTGACGAGCGAACCGGCAAAAGACCTCGCCGACATGGCCCGCGCGTTGCTCCGCGCGGTGCCGGGCGGCGGGGCCTTCCTCGACCACTGGCTGGCGGCGCCAGGGTATCGGACCATCGCGCCGTCCCGCCTGCCGGTGACGTGCGTGCTGCCAGGGCTCGCCGCGCTCGCTTCTACGGCCACGCGCGGCATCGTCGAGCGCCTTGCCGAGGCGGCGGAGCGCCTGGCCTGGCGGCAGACCTATGGGCCGGAGGATTTCGGCGTCGACTTTCTCGAACGCTATGGCTGGACGGAACTCGTCGGGCTGCGCGGCCCGATCGCGAGCGAGCGCGTCGCCTGCGGCTTCCTGCTGCTCGGCGCCGGGACGGACTACCCGTCGCACGCCCACGAGGCCGAGGAACTCTATGTGCCGCTCGCCGGCACCGCATTCTGGCAGCGCGGCGCCGGACCCTGGACGGCACGGGCGCCGGGCGAGGCGATCCACCATCCGCCATGGACGGCGCATGCAATGCGCACCGCGGCGGAGCCGCTGCTGGCGCTCTATGTCTGGCGCGGTGGCGACCTCGCTGCCAAATCGACGATCGTCGATAGCTAAGCGGGTTCTCTCGAACCTGCTTACACTTAAAGGTCAAGCAGCTTTGATTTCGCTTTGAAAAAGTGAAATCAACCGTGGCTTTCGCCACGCAAGGCTGCTTAGCGGTACAGGAAAGCCCACGATGAAGATCACCGCGATCGAAACGATCCTGGTCCAGATCCCCTATTCCATCGGCGGCGGCCTGCTGGCTATCGCGGGACGGCCGGCCACCAGGCTGAACATCCTTTTGGTGCGCGTCGATACCGACGGCGGCATCACGGGATGGGGAGAGGCCTTCGGGCATGGGGTCGCTCCCACCACCAAGCTCGCCATCGACAGCCTGATCGCGCCGATACTGATCGGCCGCGATCCCTCGGATATCGACGGGCTGATGCTGGAGTTGAGCCAGGGCCTGCACCTGTTCGGGCGCAACGGTCCGGTGGTCTACGGCATTTCGGGCATCGACATCGCGCTCTGGGACATCGCGGGCAAGCGCGCCGATCTGCCGCTGCATCGGATGCTGGGCGGACCGTCCCCCGAGCGGGTCCGGGCCTATGCGAGTCTGCTGCGCTACGGCGAGCCTACCGCATTGAAGCGCAACATCGGACACGCGCTTGACCTTGGTTATGAAGAGATCAAGCTCCACGAAGTGGAGCCGGCCCTCGTCGGGCTGGCGCGACAGGCCATCGGTCCCCGCCGCAGGCTGACAGTCGACACCAACTGCGCCTGGACCTCGGCGCGGGCCCGCGACATGGCGGCCGCCATGCGCCCGTTCGACCTGCATTGGCTCGAGGAGCCGGTGTGGCCGCCGGAAGACCACCGCGGGCTGACCCAACTGAGGCGCGACGGAACGGTGATCGCGGCCGGCGAGAATGCGGCCGGGCTCCATGATTTCCAGGCGATGTTCGAGATCGGCGCGCTCGACGTCGCGCAGCCCAGCGTGACCAAGATCGGCGGCATCACCGAGATGCGAAAGATCATCGCCCTGTCGCAAGGCTTCGGGGTTCGCGTCGTGCCGCACTGCGCTTATTTCGGCCCAGGGTATCTCGCCTCGCTGCACCTGGCAGCGAGCTTGGGCGAGGAGACGCCGCTGGAACGATTGTTCATGACGTTCGAAGCGAGTCTGTTCGAACCCTATACCGAGCCGCTTGCGGGCTGCGTGCCGGTGCCGCAGGGACCCGGTCTCGGCTGCGATCCCGATGCCGCGGTCGTGGCGCGGTATCGCGTTCCCGTGGGGTGATCGCCGAGCGGCCGTCACCGCTCCAGCAGTGACCGGGCCGTGCTCTCGTCGGTGATCAGGGCGTTCGCAAGCCGCTCGTCGAGCGCGGCGCAGATTGCGGGTACGCGGATCGTCCCGGACTGGACGATCATAGTGGGGCGCTGGGCGGGAGCCTTCAGCCTGAAGGATGTCAGCCGATCATGATAGCCGCCCGTGAGGAGATTGCCGGAGGCGTCGACGCCATGACCAAGCAGTTCGCCGATCGCGCCGGCCTCCATGGCCTGCGCCAACTCGACGTCGGTGATGAAGCCGTCGAGATGGAGCGGCGCCTGCCATCCCATGTAGCCGATCCCCATCATCAGGACACTGGCCTCATCCACGAGCGACAGGAACGACTGATAGGCGAGCTGCGCCTGCAGCACCTCCCGTTCGGCGACCGTATTGGTCACGACCGGCATGGGAAGCGGATAGCATTGCGCGCCGACGCGCTCGGCCAGCCGCATGACGACATCGTAATGGCTCGCGCGGCCATGGCGGGTCAGGTTGCCCATCAACGACACGCATTTGTGCTGTGGCCGCGCCATCGGCGCGATGCGCGACGTGGTCTCCCGCAAGGCCCTTCCGTTGCCGATTCCGACCGTGATCGGTGCCTTCTGGGAGAGCAGGTTTTCGAGATAGAAGGCCGCGGCCGTGGCGACCGTGGCGATGTCTTCGTCGACGCCCCCCGCGCTCGGGGCGACGTCGCAGTAGACGAGGCCGAACCGTTCGCGCAGCCGCTCGGCGAGCTCGATACACTCTGAGAGCGGATGGATCAGCTGGAACCGGATCAGGTTCTCGCTCGCCGCGATCGCGATCAGCCGCTGGACCACCTGCCGGGACAGGTTGAGGTCCGCGGCGATCTGGTCCTGGCGCTTGCCCTTGGCATGATAGAGCCAGGCCGCTCGCGCGGCGAGATCCAGCTTGCGATCGGTCAACGGATCGGGCCGGTCCGCCGCCTCGGCCGAAGGGTCCCGTCTTGGTGCGGACGTCGACGCCAAAGCCGTTCTCAACGGGCATCGAGTTGCAGGATCTCGGCCATGGTGCCGCCGACCACAAGATCGTAGACCGCGCGATCCGGCGAGCAGCGCTCCATCTTCCTGAATTCCCACTCGTAGTCGACGAAGGGCGAATCGGTGCCCCAGATCACCCTGCCGGGACCGAGTTCGCGCACCGCGGTCGTGATCTCGAAGATCGGTGCGCGCGATGTCTCGAGATAAAGGTTCGGCAGGTCCTTGGCAAAAGCGATCGCCTGGCCGACCGACCAGAAGAAGCCCATGTGGGCCATGAGAAGCGTCACGCGGGGGAAGCGGCGCGCCATCTCGGCGAATTCCGGCGGCGCATTGTACAGGTCGCTCGCGCCATGGACGATGACCGGGATGCCGAGCGCCTCCGCCTCCTCGAACAGCGGGTTGACGAGGAGCGGATCCGACAGGTGATAGCCGTTCAGCGTCGGGTGCAGTTTCAGCCCCTTGAACCCCCAGTCGCGCCCGCAGCGCCTGACCTCCGCGGCAGCATCGGGCTGCCACGGATTGACGGCGCAATAGGGGATCAGGCGCTCCGGGAAGGCGTCATAGGCCGTCTTCACGGCGTCATTGGTGAAATTGCCCTCGGTGAAGGGGAAGATCACGGCCCTGTCGACGCCGGCACCATCCATCTTGGCGACGAGGTCCGCTCCGGTCTGGCTGGCACCGGGCCTGATTCCGATGTGGTTGTGGGCATCGACGACGAGCGGCATGACGGTCTCCGGATCGAGGTTCAAGCGGGCCGGCGCAGCGCGCCGACCGCCATGGCGAGAAGGATGAAGGCGCCGTTCAGGGCGAAGCGAAAGGATGCGCCGAGGCCGAGGATCGTCAATCCGTTGCCCAGGAAGGAGACGAACAAGCCGCCGAGCAGCGTGCCGGGAATCGTCATGGCACCGGTGCGCGAGGCGAGGGTGCCGAGGTAGCAGGCCGCGAAGGCATCCAACAGATAGGGTTCCGCGCCACGCGGCACGGCGATACCGGTGCGCGACGCCATGGCGACCCCGGCGACCGCCGCGAACAGGCCGCTCACGACGAAGCCCGCGCCGAATACCATGCGGACGTCGACGCCGGCCAGGAACGAAGCCCGGACGTTGCTGCCGACCGCCTTGGCGTAACGGCCGAAGGGCGTGAGGCCCATGAGCCCGTAGGCCAGCGCCAGCATGCAGACGGCCAGAACGATCAGCGCCGGGACCGAGCCGACCGCCTTCTGGCCGAGGAACAGGAAGGTCTGCGTCACGGAACTCGGGAGCGTGAAGAGGATCTGCGGCTCGGAGCCATGCGTGTAGATGAGCTCGGCGCTGCGGATGATGAACATGGTCCCGAGCGTCCCGATGATGGCCGGGACCCCCAGATAAGCCATCATCAGGGCGTTGCACGCACCGACGAGTCCACCCAGAACGACGGGCAAGACGAATGCTACCCACGCCGGCTCGCCGTGGATCAGCAGTGCCGCCGCGGTCAGGCCGCCGAGGTCGGTGATCTGCGCGACGCTGAGGTCGACCCCGCGCAGCACCATCACCACGGTGAGCCCGAGCGCGATGATGATCAGGATCGTGCTCTGCCGGAGCACGTTCTCGACGTTGGCTGGGGAGAGGAACGCCGGCTTCAAGAACGAGACGACGAGCAGCACCGCGACCATGCCGAAGAGCGCGCCGTAGGCTCGCAGGACCTCGCCGGGTGCGAAAGACGATCGGCCGCCGAACGTCGTCGTGTTCGTATTCATGCCGCACCTTTAGAAAATGGTGACCTGACCGATGCCGCGCTTGCCGATCACGCCGAGCAGGATCGAGACGATCAGGACGGCGCCCTGGATGCCGGGCAGCGCCAGATTGGACACGCCCATGAGAACGAGACCGTTCGACAGCGAGGCGAGGAACAGCGCCGCGACGGTCGTCCCGACCATGTCGAGTTCCCCGGTCCGCGACAGGCTGGTGCCGAGGAAGGCCGCGGCAAGCGCGCTGATGAGGAAATCCAGTCCGGTCGCCAGGGCCGACGCGCCGTAGCTGTAGGAGGCGAGCACCACGCCCGAGAGTCCCAGCACGAGGCCGCCGACCATGAACGAGGTGACGACGGCGGTGCGGCGGCTGATGCCGCGCAGCTCGGCCGCCGCGAGATTCTCGCCGACCGCATACATCCGCAGTCCGGCGCGGGTGTGCTTGAACAAGACGTGGAGGGCCAGCACCAGCAGACCGAGCAGGACGGCGATGAACGGGACGCGGCCGATATAGCCCTGGCCGACGAAGAAGAACGCCGGCTGATCGTAGAGCGTGAGGGCCTGCCCATGGTTGTAGAGCAGGGCCAGCCCCATCGCCACGAACATGCTGCCGAGCGTCGCCACGAAGGGTGGCATGCGGAACAGCAGCACGAGCCCCGCATTGCACAGCCCGGTCACGAGACCGGCGCCCGCCCCCACCGCAAGGGCGGCGGCGGTGCCGAAACCGGCCGCGACGGTTCCGGCCGCGAGATTGGACGCGAGCTGGTTGACGGCGCCCGCCGACATGTCGAAGCCGCCCGCCACCAGGACGGCCGTCAGGCCGAGCGCCACGAAGGCGAGCAGGCTTCCCTGCTTCACGATGTCGAGCAGATTGGTGGACGAGAGAAAATCGGGCGCCAGCGCGCCGATCGCCGCGAAAGCGAGACCCATCCCCGCGATCGTGCCCCAGCGGGTCAGGAACGAGCCGAATGCGGAACCGGTCGGGAGCCCGTTCGGCGCGGTGGCGGCCAGAACCGGCGCCTCTCGCCCCTCGGAAGGCTCGGCCACGGCGTCGCCGCCCGTCGCGAGATCCATCAGGCGCGCGACGTCGACCTCCTCGGCGGCGTGCGTCGACGTCACCACGCCCTTGCGCATCACCGCGATGCGATCGCACATGCCGACCAGTTCCTCGAAATCGGACGAGATGAACAGCACGGCTGCCCCGTCCCGGGCCAGTTCCGTCATCTGCTTGTAGATCTCGACCTTCGAGCCGACGTCGACGCCCGTGGTCGGTTCGTCGAAGATGAAGATGCGGGCCCCGCCGAGCAGCCATCGGCCGATCACGACCTTCTGCTGGTTGCCACCCGACAGGTTGCGGGCGAGGCGCCGGATGTCGGGAGGCGCGATCCCGAGCCTTTGGACGAGGTCCATCGCGGCGGCCCGCTCGGCGCGCAGATTCAAAAGTCCCCAGCGGGCAAAGCGGGACATGCCGGGAAGCGACAGGTTCTCGCGGACGCTGAGGTCGGTGACGAGCCCCTCGTGGCGCCGATCCTCGGGAATGAGCGCAAAGCCTTCGCGCTTGGCCGCACGCGGCGAGCGCGGCGCGGAGGGACGCCCGGCCAGCGTCACCGTTCCGCCGGACCGGGGCAGCGCGCCGACGAGCGTCATGGCAAGTTCGGTGCGCCCGGCACCGACCAGGCCGGCGATGCCGAAGATCTCGCCCGAGCGGATCGACAAGGAGACGTCCTTGACGGCAAGCGCCTGCGACAGCCCCTCGATGGCGAGCACCGGTTCACCGAGGCCGACGCTTTCCTTGGGGTAAAGCTGGCTCAAGGACCTGCCGACCATCTGGTCGATGATCTGCTGCCGGGAGGTCTCCGCGACCGGGACCGTGGCGACGAGCCGGCCGTCGCGCAACACCGTGATCCGGTCGACGAGGTCGAAGACCTCGTCGAGATAATGCGAGATGTAGATGATCGTGACGCCGGTTTGGCGCAGCCGTCGCACGATCGCGAAGATCATCTCGGCTTCGGCATTGCTGAGCGAGGCCGTGGGCTCGTCGAGGATGAGAATGCGAGGCTCGCGCAGCAGCGCCGCCGCGATCGAGACCAGCTCGCGTTGCGCGACGCTCAGGTCACGACCCAATGTCGTGGCGGGAAACGTCGCGCCGACGCGCTTCAGCAGGGCCTCCGTCTCGGCGCGCATGCGGCCGAGATCGAGCAGGCCCGCGCGCACGATCTCGCGACCCAGGAAGACGTTGCGGGTGATGTCGAACTGACCGACGAGCTGCTGGTCCTGGTGGACGATGACGATTCCCGCCGCCTCCGCGTCCGCCGGGCCGCCGATGCGCGCCGGCCGCCCATCGACGAGAATCTCTCCGGACGTCGCTGGATAGACCCCCGTCAGCACCTTGACGAGGGTCGACTTGCCGGCGCCGTTCTGGCCGACGAAAGCGTGGATCTCGCCGGCCCGAATGTCGAGATCGACACCCTCGAGCGCTACCACGCCCGGAAACACTTTCCGGATGCCCTGGCACTGGAGCGCGTTAGGCGGGGACCGCGACGGAGCGGCCAGCCCGGCGCTGCGTTCGGCTTGAGTGGTCGCCATGCGATGCCCTTCGTCCACGGCGATCGGCCGGGTCGCACCGGCCGGCCATCTCGCTGCCATGCTCAGGGGAGCGTCGGGTGAACGACCAAAACCTTGTCCGTCTGCGGGTCGCGGGTCGCGATCTCCTTGGGGTCCATACCGATGTCCTTCCACACGCCCGGGCCCCAGCGCATCTCGGCGGCCGCAACGCCGTTCGAACGCACCGCGACATAGGCATCCGTGAACATCGCGCTCGGAAAATCCTTCTTGCCGCCGAGCGCCGCCAGAACGGTTTGGCCGGCAAGCTCGCCGATATGGGGCACGTCCTGCGCGACGGTCGCGATGAACGGGCTGTCCGGAGACAGCAGCATCTGAAAGCCGACGCGGTCGCCATCGATCGAGGCGACCTTGATCTCGTTGCGCCCGGCCTGCCTGATGGCCTGAACGGCACCCGAGGTCAGGAGATCGTAGGCGCCCCAGACGGCGGCGATGCTGCCTTTCTCCGGGTTGGCCGTGAGCAGGTCTTCCATCTGGGCCTGCACCTTGGCGGCGCTGTGCTCCGTTGGCACCTCGTGAAGCTTGATCTTCGGGTAATCCTTGACCATCGCCTCGAGAATCCGCTTGCGGGTCTCGAGCAGCGGTGCGCCCGGCACCCAGACGACGTAGACATCGCCCTGGTAGTCGATGCTCGACAACAGAGCCCGGGTCATCAGCGTCGCCATCAGGTCCTCGTCGCCGCCGACCTCGGTCAGCGCGCCTTCGGTCTTGGCACCCACCGATGTGGTCACGACCGGGATGCCGGCGGCCTTGGCCTTGGCTACTTCGGGAGCGAGCTGCTGCGCGTCGCCGAGCTGGATGATCAGCCCGTCGACATGGGAATTGATGAGGTTCTCGATATTGTCGTTGTGCTTGCGCGGGTCGCCCTGGCCATCCGCGACCACGACGGTATCGCCGGCGGCCTCGATCACCTTCCGCGCGCCTGCGATGATGCCGCGATTGTAGTCGTTGACGATTTCACGCGACGCGATGCCGATCCGTTTTCCAGCGGCCGAAGCCGGCGCGGTCGCCGCCATCGCGACAGCCAACGACAGCGCGGCCACGCCTCCGAAGCACAGAACCGATCTTCTCATTGCCTTCCTCCACAGTGACATCGCAGTCTTGATCGACTGACGAGCATTTTTCGCGTCGCTGGGCAATTTATCGGTCACTGAGCTGCTGTCAAGCTGCAAAAGCTCCTGTTTGAGGAAGCGAAAACACCGCGGCCGAGATATAGGCTCGCGCATTTGCAACGAGCGAACGCAATTGCCCTCCTTGGTCGGTTAGGATCCATCGCGGCGCGGCCACCCGAAGATCAGCCGCCAGGAGGCGATTATGACGATCCAGCTCGACAGGGCGGCGAGGATCGTGTCGGACAGGAAATGGCCGCCGAAAGCCATGCGCAGCAGCGCCGTCGCCAGCCCGAACAGCGCTGCTCCCGCGAGCAGCAGGGGTTGCAGGGGTGGTGGCGCCAGGAGCGCCGGGGCCAGCATCCAGAACCCCAGCGAGCCTTCGCCCGACACGAAGGAGCAGTTGCGCGCGCAGCCGCCGTCGAAACGGCCGACCGGCCGGAACGGCAGCGTGCCGCCGAACTCCTCGACCTGGATGGGGCGCGGCCGATGCGAATGGTCCTTCAGCGCCACGTTTACCAGGAGCCCGGGACCGAGCGCGAGGCTCAGCAGCAGGGCGACCATGCCGCGCCCGCTCGGCGCCCAGAGGCGGGATGCCCAGGCGAGCGTCTGCCCGAAGCGCCGCGCCGCCCAGAGCAGCGCGAGGGCCGCGAGGATCACGAAAGGGATGAGGTAGAGGGCGCGGCGCAGCGCATTGCCAAACGGCGTCTGCCCGACGAAATGGTTGTCGCCGGCATAGAACAGGCCCGCCGCCGCGAGGTCGAGGCGTGACGCGAAGCCGAAGAGCAGGAGCGAGACCACGACGAGCCCGAGCGCGATGCCGAGCGCCGGACCCGACAGCAGCGTCCGCCCGGCCCGGGACAAGGGCGGCTCGTCCCGGAGAGCCGGCGCGGAGAGATCGATCATAGCCACCTCGAATCGGGGACCCGACGATCCCAGCTTAAGACGCGAGGGCTTCTAGCATGGAGGGACGAGGCGAATGATTCTGTCGCGCGACGAGATCGCACGCTATGCGCGCCACATCGTGCTGCGGGAGGTCGGCGGGCCCGGCCAGGCGAAGCTGAAACAGGCGCGCGTGCTGGTGATCGGCGCCGGCGGGCTCGGCAGCCCCGTGCTGCTCTATCTGGCCGCGGCGGGTGTCGGCACGCTCGGCATCGTCGACGACGATATCGTCGCGCTGTCGAACCTGCAGCGGCAGATCCTGTTCGACACGCGCGATGTCGGAAGTTCGAAGGTGGAGCGTGCCGCGGCGGCCTTGCGCGACCTCAACCCGCATGTCGGGATCGAGCCCCACACGATGCGCTTCACGGCGGATAATGCGGAGGCTCTCGCCGGCCGTTACGACGTGGTGGTCGACGGCTCGGACAATTGGACGACGCGCTATCTGGCATCCGACTGCTGCTTCAGGGTCGGGCGACCCCTGGTGACGGGCTCGGTCGGCAGCTTCGACGGCTCGGTCACGACACTGCGTCCGCATGAGACCGGTCCTGACGGAACGCCCAACCCGACCTATCGATGCCTGTTTCCGGCACCCCCGCCCGAGGGCAGCGTGCCGACCTGCGCCGAGGCAGGCGTCCTCGGTGCCCTGACGGGCCTGATCGGCTCGCTGATGGCGCTCGAAGCCATTCGGGAGATCGTGCCCTTCGGCGAAGGGCTCGTCGGACGTCTGCTGCTCGTCGATGCGCGCTCGATGCGCTTCGAGACCCTGCGCTACGGCTGGGATCCCGACAATCCGCTGAACGGACGCGGAGCGACAGGCCAGGCCGCATGAGGCGACAGGTCCAATACGACCGTCGAGCCGTTCGCTGTCGTTACATCGGAGAGCGCACGGCTCAGCCGAAGACTTCCCGGTGCGCGGCGCGGTAGAGATCGATCCGGAAGGCGCCGATGTCGATTAGATCGTTCTGCGAAAGAGCATCGATTTCGGCGATGAGGCGGCGGTATTCGCGGTGCTTGGCCAGGCGTTGCTGGGCGAAGCTGATGAGGCGGCTGATGGGCATGAGGTTGGTCCTTTGACGATGGACCTCCAGGCCGTTTCTCCCTGTAGACAGGTCGAAGGTAGGTCACTTTATTGTGCATCGCAATATAGACTTGTTGCAGTGCAGCTACACTAATTCCGCATGTCGATCTGCCACAGAGCCCGATATTCAGGCATCGGCAACCTTTTTGTGCATGACTTCCTCCGCGATCAGCGAATCGCACCTACCTCTGACACTGCGGGCAGAAGAAGGTCGAGCGGCCCGACTGCACGATGCGGCCGATGATCCCGCGGCAGCCCGCCGTCAGGCAGGCCTGGCCCTCCCGATCGTAGGCCCGGAAGCCGTGCTGGAACGTGCCGAGCGCGCCGTCGGCGTGGCGATAGTCGCGCAGCGTCGAGCCGCCCGCCTCGACCGCCTCGCTCAGCACGGCCCGGATCGTCGTGGCGAGACGCAACGCGCGCACGGTCGCAGACCCGTCGCGCCGTACGATGCTGCCGGCCTCCCGGCGCGGCGACAGGCCGGCCCGGTGCAGCGCCTCGCAGACGTAGATATTGCCTAAGCCCGCGACGAGCCGCTGGTCGAGCAAAGCCGCCTTGAGCGGCGCCGCCTTTCCGGCCAGGAGCCGCGCCAGCCGAGGGCCGTCGAATTCATTGCCGAGCGGCTCGATGCCGAGGCCGCGAAACAGCGGATGGGCCTCGATCTCCTCGCGCCGCAACAGTGTCATGAAGCCGAAGCGGCGCGGGTCGTTGTAGGTCAGCGCGAGCCCGCTGTCGAAATCGAAGCGCACGTGGTCGTGCGGGCGGAGCCAGCTTGAGGCTCCGGCCAGCAACGCTGGCTGGAGAAGCTGGCGGAGGGCGGCGGGGCTTCGCGCATGGTAGTAGCTGCCCGGCACCGCCGCCTCGCGCGACGGTGCGGCGATGCGGAACGAGCCCGACATGCCGAGATGCGCTGCGAGGAGCGTACCGTCGTCGAGATCGATCATCAGATATTTGGCGCGCCGCCCGACCGCCAGGATCCGGCGCCCTTCGAGCCGCTCGGCGAAACGCTCGGGGAACGGGAAGCGCAGGTCCGGGCGGTTCAGCGCCACGCGGCTGACGCGATCGCCGGCGAAAGCGAGGGCGAGGCCACGGCGCACGGTTTCGACTTCGGGAAGTTCGGGCATGATGCTACAGCGGGGACAAGTTCGTCTCACATAGGCATGGCGGCGTCCCGGCGCCACGCCGCAGAAGGGCCTGATGACCTCTCCGCCTCGCTCCCGCAGCGGCCGGCCGGCCGCGGAAACGACCCATTTCGGCTTCGCCGACGTCGCCCTCGATCGCAAGCAAGGGCTCGTCGACGACGTGTTCCACAAGGTGGCCCAGCGCTACGACATCATGAACGACGTCATGTCGGGCGGCCTGCACCGTGTCTGGAAGGACGTGCTGGTCGCCCGGGTGAAGCCGTCGCGGCACTTGCGGTTCCGCCATCTCGACGTGGCCGGCGGGACCGGCGACGTGGCGCGGCGCGTCGTCGCGGCCGGCGGCCGTCGCACCGAGGTGACCGTCCTCGACATCAACCCCGAGATGCTGCGCGTCGGCATGAGCCGCCTCGGCCGGGCCGCCGGAAACCTCAGCTTCGTCGCCGGTAATGCCGAATGCCTGCCCCTGCCCGACAAGACCTACGATTGCTACACGATCGCCTTCGGCATCCGCAACGTGCCGCGCATCCCGCTGGCGCTCAGCGAGGCCTATCGCGTGCTGAGGCGCGGCGGCCAGTTCCTCTGCCTCGAATTCTCGGCCGTCGACGTGCCGGGCCTCGACCGCCTCTACGACGCCTTCTCGTTCAACGTGATCCCGCGCCTGGGGCGGCTCATCGCGGGCGATGCCGAGCCCTACCGCTATCTGGTCGAATCGATCAGGCGCTTTCCCGGCGTCGACAGCTTCTCCGACATGATCGCCGAGGCGGGGTTCAGGCGGGTCAGCGCCACGCGGCTGACCGGATCGGTCGTGGCCATCCATTCGGCGTGGAAAATCTGAGCCTATGCTGTCGACCCTGAGCCATCTCGCGCGCCTCGGCCGCGCGGGCTACCGGCTGGCGCGCGAGGGCGTCTTCGCGGGCGTCGACGCGCGGGCGGTGCCCGTCGGCGCCCGCCTGCCGCTGGCACTGGCCAAGCTCATCGCGCGGCCGCGGGCCGCGGCGAAGGCGGATCGGCTCGCGGTCGCCATCGGGCGCCTCGGGCCCTCCTACATCAAGCTCGGCCAGTTCCTGGCGACCCGGCCCGATGTCGTCGGCGCCGCAGCCGTCAAGGACCTCGAGCGGCTGCAGGACCGCGTCCCCGCCTTTCCGCGCGCCGTGGCGGTCGAGATCATCGAAGCCGCCTTCGACCGGCCGATCGGGGAGATCTTCGCCACCTTCAGCGAACCAGTGGCGGCGGCTTCCGTCGCCCAGGTCCACAGGGCCAAGCTCAGCGCGACGCGCGGCGGCGGCGATGTCGCGGTCAAGATCATGCGGCCCGGCGTCGAGCGGCGCTTCCGGCGCGACCTGTCCGACATGTATTTCGCGGCCCGCCTCGCCGAGCGCTGGTTCCCGGATGCCAAGCGGCTGAAGCTCGTCGATGTGATGGACACGCTGTCGCGCTCCGTCACCATGGAAATGGACTTCCGCATCGAGGCGGCGGCGGCCTCCGAATTCGGCGAGAACGTCGCCTCCGATCCGGATTTCCACGTCCCCTCCATCGACTGGGACCTGACCGCCAAGGAGGTGCTGACGCTCGAATGGGTCGATGGCGTGTCGCTCTCCGACATCGCGAGCCTGCGCGAGCACGGCCACGACCTGCCGGCGCTCGGCCGCACCGTGATCCAGGCCTTTCTTCGCCATGCCATGCGCGACGGCCTGTTCCACGCCGACATGCACCAGGGCAACCTTTTCGTCGACGCGCAGGGGCGCCTCACGGCGGTCGACTTCGGCATCATGGGCCGGCTTGGCCTCAAGGAGCGGCGCTTCCTCGCCGAGATCCTCTACGGCTTCATCACCCGTGACTACCGCCGCGTCGCCGAGGTCCATTTCCAGGCCGGCTACGTGCCGCGCAAGCATCGCGTCGAGGATTTCGCGCAAGCCATCCGGGCCATCGGCGAGCCGATCCATGCGCGCACCGCCGACCAGATCTCGATGGCCAAGCTCCTGACGCTGCTGTTCGAGATCACGGCGCTGTTCGACATGCGCACGCGCACCGAACTCGTCATGCTGCAGAAGACCATGGTGGTGGTCGAGGGCGTCGGCCGCTCGCTCGATCCGCGCCTCGACATGTGGGCGACCTCGGAGCCCGTGGTCCGCACCTGGATCGAGGACAATCTCGGGCCGGCCGGCAAGCTCGCCGACGCCTCCTCCACCCTGTTGTCGCTGATGCGCGGCGGCCTCGCGATCCCCGAGATCCTGATCCGCGGCGAAAAGATCGTCATGGCGCTCGAAGAGGCCGCCGAGGGCGGCCTGGGCCTGTCGACCGAAACGATCGAGGCCATCGCCCATGCCGAGGCCAAACGGGTCCGCTGGCTCGCCGCAGCCCTGTGGCTCATCGCCATCCTGCTGATCGTCAAGTCATTCTGGTGAGACCGGGCGGCCCTGGAGCCTGAACGAGGACGCCGCCGCTCCGCTATGGCGCGAAGCGGCGGGCCGTTCTCACTTCTTCTTCGCCGGCTTTTTCTTGGCCTCTTCGGCCGCGGCAGGCTTTGCGGTCTTCGCTTTGGGGGCTTCCTTCTTCGGAGCAGCCGCCTTCTTCGTCGTCGCCATCGTCATTTTCCTCCATGGAGGAGAGAAAGTAGATCACGACCTCTTGCACCCGACAATACTGTCAAGCCATGGTTTGTGGCTTTTGAACCCTGAATTTGCACATTGGAGGGGCAAACAGCGATGTTTGGGCCAGGGCAGGCCCGAAATCCCTGTCTCTGGGCCAGGTCGGCTGTTCTCATCCGCGTCCGAACGTTTTAGAACGGTGAGGCGGACGCCCGCCTGCCGGGGCGCGGCTTCACCTGAAGGTTGGGCGAATGAAGGATTCGGAGCGGATCTTCACCGGCAAGCGTATCCTGCTGATCATCGGAGGAGGTATCGCGGCCTATAAGAGCCTCGATCTCATCCGCCGCCTGCGCGAGCGCGGCGCCGAGGTGCGCGCCGTCATGACAGCCGCGGCCAAACAGTTCGTCACGCCGCTGTCGGTCGCGAGCCTCACCGGCGGCGTGGTCTACGACGATCTCTTCTCGCTGACCGCCGAGGCGACGATGGGCCATATCGAGCTGTCGCGCGATGCCGATCTCCTCGTCGTCGCGCCCGCCACGGCGGGCCTCGTCGCCAAGATGGCGCAGGGCCTCGCCGACGATCTCGCCTCGACGCTGCTTCTGGCCACCGACAAGCGGGTCCTGGTCGCCCCGGCCATGAACCTCAGGATGTGGCTGCATCCGGCGATGCGACGCAATCTTGCGCTGATCGAGGCCGACGGCGTCAGGCTCGTCGGGCCGGACGACGGCGCCATGGCCTGCGGCGAATA
Organism: Lichenihabitans sp.; assembly: GCA_965277115.1. Lineage (GTDB taxonomy): Bacteria > Pseudomonadota > Alphaproteobacteria > Rhizobiales > Beijerinckiaceae > Lichenihabitans. The sequence continues at coordinate 720,846 of CBDIBY010000012.1, forward strand.
TGGCCCGGGCCGCATGGCGGAGCCGCTCGACATCGTCGCGGCCATCGCCGCGGCGCTCGAGGCCGGCACGCTGGTGCCGCTGCCGCCCGAGATCGTGGCGCTCGCCAACGGCCGCTCCGAATCCGGCAAGCCTCTGGCGGGCCTGAAGGTGATCGTGACCTCCGGCCCGACCCGCGAGCCGCTCGATCCGGTGCGCTATCTCGCCAACCGCTCGTCGGGCCGCCAGGGCCATGCCATCGCGGAAGCCGCCGCGGCGGCCGGCGCCGAGGTGGTGCTCGTCAGCGGGCCCGTCGACCTCCCGGACCCGCCAGGGACCGCGCCGATCCATGTCGAGACGGCGCGCGACATGTTGCGGGCGGTCGAATCCGCCCTGCCGGCCGATATCTTCGTCGCCGCGGCGGCAGTGGCCGACTGGCGGCCCGTGGTAGAGGCCACCGAGAAGCTCAAGAAATCCGCCGGGGCGACGACGACCATCGAGGTCGAGGAGAATCCCGACATCCTGGCCAGCGTCGGTCGCCGCACGCACGCTCGCCCGCGGCTGGTGGTGGGCTTCGCGGCCGAGACCGAGAACGTCATCCCCTTCGCCACCGCTAAGCTCGACACCAAGGGCTGCGACATGGTGGTGGCCAACGACGTCAGCCCGGCCACCGGCACCATGGGAGGCACGTCGAACCAGGTCCATATCGTGACGCGCGGCGGTGCCGAATCCTGGCCCCGCATGACCAAGGCCGACGTGGCGCGACGCCTCGTCGGCCTGTTTGCCGCGACGCTGCGCGGCGGGGTTCCGCGGGGAGGCGGCGCATGACGGTCTCGGTTTCGCTGAAGCGCCTGCCGCACGCGGCAGGGCTCGCCCTGCCGGCCTACCAGAGCGCCGGCGCGGCCGGGATGGACCTCCTCGCCGCCATCGCGCCGCAGGCCAAGATCGTGCTGGAGCCCGGCGCGCGCGACCTCGTTCCGACGGGGATCGCTTTGGCGCTGCCGCCCGGCTACGAGGCGCAGGTCCGGCCGCGATCGGGCCTCGCGCTGCGGCACGGCGTGACGGTGCTCAATGCGCCCGGCACCATCGATTGCGACTATCGCGGCGAGATCGGCGTGATCCTCGTCAACCACGGCCGCGCGGCCTACGAGATCGTCCGTGGCGCCCGCATCGCCCAGATCGTCTTCAGCCGCGTCGAGCGGATCCGTCTCAGCGAAGGCGATCTCGACGCGACGGCGCGCGGCGCCGGCGGTTTCGGCTCCACCGGTCTCGCCGCGCCGGCCGAGGCCGACGTCCCGCCGCACCCGTGAGGGTCCTTCCCGCCCGCTGCCTGCTCGCCATTGCCGCGGTGACCGACGTGGCGCTGCATGCGCGTACGGCGCCGGTCGCCGCCAAGGCGCTTGCCGCGCGCCATGGGCTGATGCCGCGGCATTTCGAGACGCTGCTGCAGGACCTGGTTCACGCCAATATCCTCAAGGCCTTCCGGGGGCCGCGCGGCGGCTACGAGTTGGCGCGCGAGCGCCGTCGCATCACGGTGGGCGAGATCGTCCGGGTCGCCGCCAAACCCGCCGGCTCGGCCAAGCCGAAGCCCCGCCCGAAACTCGTCACCCAGGTGATCGAGCCGGCGTTGGCAGGCGCGGGCACGCTGTTGCTCGACGAACTCGACCGCATCACGATCGACACCCTGTGTCGCCGAGCGGAAGCCGCGGCGGAGGCCACGCCGGGCGGCATAGACTTCACCATCTGAGCGGCGCGCGAACCGCGCGGCTCTTGCGATAGGTCCGGGGGCCTGCCGTCGGACCGAGGTCCGTGCTTGTGGAGCGCCGGATGCGCGGACTATGCTCCGCTCCTCTTCGACGCCCCCACCAGAATGAGCGCGAACCATGAACGACACGACGAGCGGCCGACCCAAACGGCCGACGATCACCGACCAGGAAGCGCTCCAGTTCCACGCCCAGGGACGGCCCGGCAAGCTCGAAGTGCTGCCGACCAAGCCCATGTCGACGCAACGCGACCTCTCGCTCGCCTATTCGCCCGGCGTCGCCGTGCCGGTGAAGGCGATTCACGAGGATCCGTCGCGCGCCTACGACTATACGTCCAAAGGCAATATGGTGGCGGTCATCTCGAACGGCACGGCGATCCTCGGCCTCGGCAACCTCGGGGCGCTCGCCTCGAAGCCCGTGATGGAGGGCAAGGCGGTGCTGTTCAAGCGCTTCGCCGACATCGATTCGATCGATATCGAAGTCGACACCGAGGACGCGGACGCCTTCATCGGCGCGGTGCGCTATCTCGGACCCTCGTTCGGCGGCATCAACCTCGAAGACATCAAGGCGCCCGAGTGCTTCCTCATCGAGGAGCGCCTGCGCGAGCTCATGGACATTCCCGTGTTCCATGACGACCAGCACGGGACCGCCATCATCACCGCCGCCGGCATGCTCAACGCCATCCGCCTGACCGGCCGCGACATCCGCGAGACGACGCTCGTGTGCAACGGCGCCGGCGCGGCCGGCATCGCCTGCCTCGACCTGATCAAGGCGATCGGCTTCCAGCCGCAGAACGTGATTCTCTGCGACACCAAGGGCGTCGTCTACCAGGGCCGCACCGAGGGCATGAACCAGTGGAAGTCGGCCCACGCGTCCTCGACCTCGAAGCGCACTCTCGCCGAGGCCTGCGAGGGCGTCGACATCTTCTTCGGTCTTTCGGCCCGTGGCGCGCTTTCGCAGGACATGGTCAGGAGCATGGCGCCGAAGCCGATCATCTTCGCCATGGCCAATCCCGACCCCGAGATCACGCCCGAGGAGGTCCATGCGGTGCGCGAGGACGCCATCGTGGCGACCGGCCGGTCGGATTACCCCAACCAGGTCAACAACGTCCTGGGCTTCCCCTACATCTTCCGCGGCGCCCTCGACGTGCGGGCCACCACCATCAACATGGAGATGAAGATCGCCGCCGCCGAGGCGCTGGCCCATCTCGCCCGCGAGGACGTGCCCGACGAGGTGACGGCCGCCTATGGTGGCGCGCGGCCACGCTTCGGGCGCGACTACATCATCCCGGTGCCCTTCGATCCACGGCTGATCCACACCATCCCGCCCGCCGTGGCCAAGGCTGCGATGGAGACCGGCGTCGCCAGGAAGCCGATCGTCGACATGGCGGCCTACAAGGCCCAGCTCTCGGCCCGGCGCGATCCCGTGGCGGGAGCGCTCCAGCGCATCATCGAGCGCGTGCGGCGCTTCCCCAAGCGCGTCGTCTTCGCCGAGGGCGAGGAGGAGCAGGTGATCCGTGCCGCCTTGAGCTTTGTCGCGCAGGGCCTTGGCACGGCGATGCTGGTGGGACGCGAGGACCGCATCAAGGATTCGGCCGAAGCCGCCGGCCTCGACATCAACGAGCGCGGCATCGAGATCCACAATGCGCGCCTGTCGCACCGCAACACGATCTATGCGCAATTCCTCTATGAGCGCCTGCAGCGCCAGGGATTCCTGTTCCGCGACTGCCAGCGCCTGATCAACCAGGATCGAAACCATTTCGCCGCCGCGATGATCTCGAACGGCGACGCCGATGCCATGGTGACGGGCGTCACCCGCAACTTTTCCATCGCGCTCGGCGAGGTACGCCGCGTCATCGATCCCAAGCCCGGGCATCGGCTGATGGGCGCCTCGCTGGTGCTGTCGCGCGGCCGCACCGTCCTCGTCGCCGATACCGCCATCACCGAGATGCCCAATGCGGAGGACCTCGCCATGATCGCCATCGAGGCGGCCGGCGTGGCGCGGCGGCTCGGCTACGAGCCGCGCGTGGCGCTACTCGCCTTCTCGACCTTCGGCCATCCGCGGGGCGAGCGCTCGCAGCAGGTGCAGGAGGCGGTGCGCATCCTCGACGCGAAGCACGTCGATTTCGAATATGACGGCGAGATGGCCGCCGACGTGGCGCTCAACCGCGAGCGTATGGCGGCCTATCCGTTCAGTCGGCTCTCGGACACCGCCAACGTGCTGGTGATGCCGGCCTTCCACTCGGCCTCGATCTCGACCCACATGCTCCAGGAGCTCGGCGGCGCCACGCTGATCGGGCCGCTGATCGTCGGGCTCGACCGGCCGGTGCAGATCGTGCCGCTCGGGGCGCGCGACAGCGACATCGTCAACATGGCGGCGCTCGCCGCCTTCAACATCGGCGGCTGAGGCGGTTCGGCCTCGGCCGGCCTGGCGAAGGAGGCTTGCAAGTCGGGGCGGATTGGAGTGAAAGAGCCCTGGCTTGATGGTTTTTAGGCCCGACGGGCGGCCGCCTGCGGCCTCATACGGGAATTTCGCTGCATGGCACGCAAGACAATCGCTCTGGTCGGGGCCGGCCAGATCGGCGGCACGCTCGCGCTCCTGGCCGGGCTCAAGGAACTCGGCGACATCGTACTCTTCGACATCATCGAAGGCGCCCCGCAGGGCAAGGCGCTCGACATTTCCGAAGCCGCGCCGGTCGAAGGTTTCGATGCCAGCATCAAGGGGGTCAACGATTATTCGGGCCTTGCCGGGGCCGATGTGATCATCGTTACGGCCGGCGTGCCGCGCAAGCCCGGCATGAGCCGCGACGACCTCCTCGGCATCAACCTCAAGGTGATGGACGCGGTCGGGGGCGGCATCAAGCAGCATGCGCCGGATGCATTTGTCATCTGCATCACCAACCCGCTCGACGCCATGGTCTGGGCGCTGCAGAAGGCCTCCGGCCTGCCGACCAACAAGGTCGTCGGCATGGCGGGCGTGCTCGATTCGGCCCGCTTCCGCTATTTCCTGGCGGAGGAATTCGACGTATCGGTCGAGGACGTCACCGCCTTCGTGCTCGGTGGCCATGGCGACGACATGGTGCCGCTGATCCGCTATTCGACCGTCGCCGGGGTACCGCTGCCCGACCTCGTCAAGATGGGCTGGACCACGGCCGCGAAGATCGACGCCATCGTCGAGCGCACCCGCAAAGGCGGCGGCGAGATCGTCAACCTGCTCAAGACCGGCTCCGCCTTCTATGCGCCGGCCGCCTCCGCCATCGCCATGGCGGAGAGCTATCTCAGGGACAAGAAGCGCGTGCTGCCCTGCGCCGCCTTCCTCGACGGGCAATATGGCGTCAAGGGGATGTATGTCGGCGTGCCGGTGGTGATCGGCGAGGGCGGCGTCGAGCGTGTCCTCGAGATCGAACTTGCCGAGACCGAGCGCGCCATGTTCACGAAATCGGTCGAGGCGGTGAGGACGCTGGTCGAGGCCTGCAAGACCATCAACCCGGCCTTCGCCTAGAATAATTCTCCTGCGATCAACCTCCAACGGTCACGATGGCCCGTAACCCCTCATCCGTCGTCGCTTCGCGCCGACACCTTCCTGCGGCATTGGCGCCCTTCTCCCCCTTTGCGGGAGAAGGTGCCCAGCCGGAAGCTGGGCGGATGAGGGGTGGCCCCACTCCGCCCTTGCGACGCCGGGATCATCGGTCTTTCGCCACTCTATCAGGATAAGCCCATGAACGTCCATGAATACCAGGCCAAGGCGGTGTTGAAGGAGTTCGGCGTGCCGGTGTCGCGCGGCGTCGCCATCACCGACGGAGGTGCGGCGCGGGCGGCGGCGGCCGAACTCGGCGGACCGCTGTGGGTGGTCAAGTCGCAGATCCACGCCGGCGGCCGCGGCAAGGGCAAGTTCAAGGAGGCCTCGGCGGGGGACAAGGGCGGCGTGCGCCTCGCCCGCTCCGCCGACGAGGTCGAGCAATTCGCCCGCGAGATGCTCGGCGCGACGCTCGTCACAGCGCAGACCGGGCCGGCCGGCCGCAAGGTCGGGCGGCTCTACGTCGAGGAAGGGTCCGACATCGCCAAGGAGCTCTACCTCTCGGCCCTCGTCGACCGCGCCACCTCGCGCATCTCCTTCGTGGTCTCGACCGAAGGCGGCATGGACATCGAGGAGGTCGCCCATAAGACGCCCGACCGGATCCACACGGTCGCGATCGATCCCGCCACCGGCGTCATGCCGCATCACGGCCGCGCCGTCGCCCAGGCGCTCGGGCTTTCGGGCGACCTCGCCAAGAGCGTGGACAAGCTGCTGCGCCAGCTCTACGCGGCCTTCACGTCGAAGGACATGGATCTCCTCGAGATCAATCCGCTGATCATCACCAAATCGGGCGAGCTGCGCTGCCTCGACGCCAAGATGTCCTTCGACGGCAATGCCCTCTACCGGCATCCGGATATCGCCGCGCTGCGCGACGAGGCCGAGGAGGATGCCAAGGAGATCGAGGCGTCGAAATACGACCTCAACTACGTGACGCTCGAGGGCACCATCGGCTGCATGGTCAACGGCGCCGGCCTCGCCATGGCGACGATGGACATCATCAAGCTCTACGGCGAGGCGCCGGCCAATTTCCTCGACGTCGGCGGCGGCGCCACCAAGGAGAAGGTGACGGCGGCCTTCAAGATCATCACCGCCGACCCCAACGTGAAGGGCATCCTGGTCAACATCTTCGGCGGCATCATGCGCTGCGACGTGATCGCGGAGGGCGTCATCGCGGCGGTGAAGGACGTGGGCCTCCAGGTGCCGCTCGTCGTGCGGCTCGAAGGCACCAACGTCGCGCTCGGCAAGGACATCATCTCGAAGTCGGGCCTCAACGTCATCCCGGCCGACGACCTCGACGACGCGGCACAGAAGATCGTGGCGGCGGTACGCAAGGCGGGGCCGAGTGGGCACTCGGTGGCGCCATGACAGGGCCCAGATCGAAACGATGAACACGAACCTCAGAGCCGTCATCCTCGAAGTAAGCGGCGGTAACGTCCGCAACGATCACGTCAACCTTCGCGGGGCGTTCGGTCTGTTTCCGGACGACTGCTTGGGCGGATGCGACGTGTCGATGGCTGCCAAGTCGATCCGCCTGGAGATCGGCGCGGAGACCGTGGACACCGACATCGACGAGGGCAAAGCGATCTTTCGTGAACGCGGCGCCATTCGTAGATTTTTTGAGGGCGAGGGTGTTGCCGACGGCGATCTACTGCTCATCGAACGCGTGAGCGAGCGCTCCTATCGACTGTCCAAAGCATCGAAGCGCGGCTTCCGATACTACTTATAGAAGGTGAAGATGTCCGTCCTGATCGACAAGAACACCAAGGTTCTCTGCCAGGGATTTACCGGCAAGAACGGCACCTTCCATTCGGAACAGGCCATCGCCTACGGCACGCAGATGGTCGGGGGCACCTCGCCCGGCAAGGGTGGCCTCACCCACCTCGGCCGGCCGGTCTTCGACACGGTGGCGCAGGCCAAGGCCGAGACCGGTGCCGATGCGAGCGTGGTCTACGTGCCGCCGCCCGGCGCCGCCGACGCGATTCTCGAGGCCGTCGCGGCCGAGATCCCGCTCATCGTGTGCATCACCGAGGGCATCCCGGTCACCGACATGATCAAGGTCAAGCGGGCGTTGTCGGGCTCGAAATCGCGGCTCATCGGTCCCAACTGCCCGGGCGTGATGACGGCCGGCGAGTGCAAGATCGGCATCATGCCCGGCAGCATCTTCAAGCCGGGCTCGGTCGGCATCGTGTCGCGCTCGGGCACGCTGACCTACGAGGCGGTGTTCCAGACCACCGCAGAGGGTCTCGGCCAGACGACGGCCGTCGGCATCGGCGGCGATCCGGTCAAGGGAACCGAATTCATCGATGTCCTCGAGATGTTCCTGGCCGACCCGAAAACCCAATCCATCGTCATGATCGGCGAGATCGGCGGCTCGGCCGAAGAGGAGGCGGCGCAGTTTCTCACCGACGAAGCCAAGCGCGGCCGCCGGAAGCCGGTCGTCGGGTTCATCGCCGGCCGCACCGCCCCGCCGGGCCGTCGCATGGGCCATGCGGGCGCCATCATCTCGGGCGGCAAGGGCGATGCCGAGAGCAAGATCGCGGCGATGGAGGCCGCCGGCATCAGGGTCTCGCCCTCCCCGGCGCGCCTCGGAAAAACCTTGGTTGACGTTTTGAAAGGTTAAATCTTTCCTGGTATCGGCGAGACGATTGCCGACCTTTCTTTCGCCACCGTCCGTCACCATTTCTCCGATGAAAGCGATGCCGGCCCGCGCCATGCCACGGGGCCGGTTCTGGGACCTTTTCTCATGTCACTCCGGGATGACGATGCCCCGCTCGAACCGAGCTTCCTGACCGGCGTCAACGCCAGCTATATCGAAAGCCTCCAGGCGCGATACGAGACCGATCCGGCGAGCGTCGATCCGGCGTGGCGCGCCTTCTTCGAGAGCCTGCAGGACGATCCCTCGGCCGGAAAGTCCAACGCGCGCGGCGCCTCCTGGAAAGCGCCGAACTGGCCGCAATATGCCAATGGTGAGACCGTCGCGGCGCTCGACGGCAATTGGGGTGCGACGGAAGCCGTCGTCACCGAGAAGCTCAAGGCCAAGGCTGCCCCGAAGGGCGGCGTCTCCGAGGACGATCTCAAGCGCGCCACCCGCGACTGCATTCGCGCGCTGATGATGATCCGCGCCTTCCGCATGCGCGGCCATCTGCACGCCAACCTCGATCCGCTCGGCCTCGAACCGCAGCGCGACCACGGCGAACTCAACCCCGCGACCTACGGCTTCACCGAGGCCGACTACGACCGGCCGATCTTCATCGACAACGTGCTGGGGCTCGAATACGCCACCATCCGCGAGATGCTGGCGCTGTTGCATCGGACCTATTGCTCGACCATCGGCTTCGAGTTCATGCATATCTCGGATCCGGACGAGAAGCAGTGGATGCAGATCCGCGTCGAGGGTCCGGACAAGGAGATCTCCTTCACCAAGGAGGGCAAGCGCGCCATCCTCAACAAGATCGTCGAGGCCGAAGGTTTCGAGAAATTCCTCGACGTGCGCTACACCGGCACCAAGCGCTTCGGACTCGACGGCGGCGAGGCCATGATCCCGGCGCTGGAGCAGATCATCAAGCGCGGCGGTGCCCTGGGGGTGCAGGATATCGTCCTCGGCATGGCGCATCGCGGCCGGCTCAACGTGCTCTCCCAGGTGATGGGCAAGCCGCATCGCGCCATCTTCAACGAGTTCAAGGGCGGCTCCGCCTCGCCCAGCGACGTCGAAGGCTCGGGCGACGTCAAATATCACCTCGGCGCCTCGTCGGACCGCGAGTTCGACGGCAACAAGGTGCATCTGTCGCTGACCGCCAACCCGTCCCACCTCGAGATCGTCGACCCCGTCGTGCTCGGCAAGGTCCGGGCCAAGCAGGACCAGCTCGCCGACTTCGTCGACCGCGCCAAGGTGCTGCCGCTGCTGCTGCACGGGGACGCGGCCTTCGCCGGCCAGGGTGTGATCGCCGAATGTTTCGGCCTCTCGGGGCTCAAGGGCCACCGCACCGGCGGCTCGATCCATTTCATCGTCAACAACCAGATCGGCTTCACCACCTATCCGCGCTATTCGCGCTCCTCGCCCTATCCGTCCGATACGGCGAAAATGATCGAGGCGCCGATCTTCCACGTCAACGGCGACGATCCCGAAGCCGTGACCTTCGCGGCCAAGGTGGCGATCGAGTTCCGGCAGCAGTTCCACAAGCCGGTCGTCATCGACATGTTCTGCTATCGCCGCTTCGGGCACAACGAGGGCGACGAGCCGAGCTTTACCCAGCCCCTGATGTATAAGGTGATCCGCTCGCACCCCTCCGTGCTCGAGATCTATTCGCGCAAGCTCGTCGAGGAGGGCGTCGTCACCGAGGCCGAGGTGGAAGCGCTGAAGGCCGAGTGGCGCAAGCGGCTCGACGAGGAGTTCGACGCCGCGACCGCCTTCCGGCCCAACCGCGCCGACTGGCTCGACGGACGCTGGTCGGGGCTCAAGGCCTCGGCCGAGTCCGACGACGACCGGCGCGGCAAGACCGGCGTCGCGATCGGGACGCTGCGCGAGATCGGCGCCAAGATCACCGCCGTGCCGCCCGATTTCAACCTGCACAAGACGATCGGCCGCTTCCTCGACAACCGGCGGACCGCGATCGAGACCGGCCAGGGCATCGACTGGGCGACCGCCGAGTCGCTGTCCCTCGGCACGCTGCTCGAAGAGGGCACGCCGGTGCGTCTGTCGGGTCAGGATTCGGAGCGCGGCACCTTCTCGCAGCGCCATTCGGTGCTGATCGACCAGGACACCGAAGCGCGCTATGTGCCGCTCAACAATATCGGCGACACCCAGGCCCGCTACGAGGTCATCAACTCGATGCTCTCGGAAGAGGCCGTGCTCGGCTTCGAATATGGCTATTCGCTGAGCGAACCCAACGCCCTCGTGCTGTGGGAGGCGCAGTTCGGCGACTTCGCCAACGGAGCGCAGGTCGTCTTCGACCAGTTCGTCTCGTCGGGCGAGCGCAAGTGGCTGCGCATGTCCGGCCTCGTCTGCCTGCTGCCGCATGGCTACGAGGGCCAGGGGCCGGAACATTCCTCGGCCCGCCTCGAACGCTTCCTGCAGATGTGTGCCGAAGACAACATGCAGGTCGCCAACGTCACCACCCCGGCCAATTACTTCCACATCCTGCGCCGGCAGCTCAAGCGCGACATCCGCAAGCCGCTGATCCTGATGACGCCGAAGTCCCTGCTGCGCCACAAGCGCGCCACCTCGACGCTCGCCGAGATGGACGAAGGCTCGACCTTCCACCGCGTGCTGCGCGACGATGCGGAACGTCTGCCCGGCGGGACGCCGCTCGCCGGCGACGACAGGATCCGTCGCGTGGTCCTCTCCGCCGGCAAGGTCTATTACGACCTCTACGACGAGCGCGAGAAGCGCGGCATCGACGACGTCTATCTGCTGCGGGTCGAGCAGCTCTATCCGTTCCCGCTGAAGTCGCTCGTCAACGAACTGTCGCGCTTCCGCAATGCCGATGTCGTCTGGTGCCAGGAGGAGCCGAAGAACATGGGCGCCTGGACCTTCGTCGACAGCTACCTCGAATGGGTTCTCGAACAAGTCAAGGCCAAGGTGCGGCGCCCGCGCTACGTCGGCCGGCCGGCAGCGGCCGCGACCGCCACCGGCCTGATGTCCAAGCATCAGGCGCAGCTCAAGATCTTCCTCGACGACGCCTTCTCGGCCTGAACCCGCCGCCGCATCCTTCCTGTTCTCTCCCGGGGCGTGATCCGCTATAGCGGACGCGTCACCAGAGTATGATGCCGAAAAGTGCGGAGCGGTTTTCGGGTGACATCATGCTCCAAGTTATTAGAATCGATCACTTCATGAGCTTGGATCGACCCGATCCAAGCTCATCGTGATCTAGTCGAGGCTTCGATCCATGGCTACCGAGATCCGCGTCCCGACCCTTGGCGAATCGGTCAGCGAGGCCACGATCGGGAAATGGTTCAAGCAGGCCGGAGAGGCCGTGAAGGCCGACGAGCCGCTGCTCGAGCTCGAGACCGACAAGGTGACGCTCGAAGTCAATGCTCCCTCGGCGGGAGTACTGGCCGAGATCATCGTCAAGGACGGCGAGACGGTCGGCGTCGGCGCGCTGCTGGGCCAGATCGAGGCGGGCGGCGCGGGCGCCAAGCCCGAGGCCGGAGCGAGGAAGGCGGCGGGCGCCAAGCCGGAGTCTGCTAAGCCGGACTCGGCCAAACCCGAGCCCGGCAAGCCGGCGGCCGGCGCGGCGCCGGCCGCGTCGGGCAAGGGCGCCAAGGCCACGCCCATCCTCGTGCCGACGCTCGGCGAGTCGGTCAGCGAGGCGACCGTCGGGCGCTGGTTCAAGGCGGCGGGCGCGGCGGTGAAGGCCGACGAGCCGCTGCTCGAACTCGAGACCGACAAGGTGACGCTCGAAGTCAATGCCCCGGCGTCGGGCGTGCTCGCCGAGATCGCGGTCGCCGACGGCGGCACGGTCACGCCCGGCGCCGTGCTCGGCCGGATCGGCGCATCCTCCGGGGCCGCGCCCGCTGCCGCGCCCTCCCCGGCACCGACCGCATCCGGTCCGGCGAGGTCCGCAATGCCGGCCGCCCCTTCGGCGGCCAAGATCGCCACCGAGCGCGGCATCGACCTCGCCGCGGTCGAAGGGTCCGGCCGGCGCGGCCAGGTGCTCAAGGGCGACGTGCTCGCCGTCCCTGCGGCGCCGGCACCCGCGAGAGCCGAGGCGCCACCGGCTCCCGCCGCTCGCCGCGCCCCCTCGCCGGCCGACGACGCGGCGCGCGAGGAGCGGGTGCGGATGACCAAGCTCCGCCAGACGATCGCCCGGCGGCTGAAGGATGCGCAGAACACCGCCGCCATGCTGACGACCTTCAACGAGGTCGACATGAGCGGCGTCATGGCGCTTCGCGCCCGCTACAAGGAGGTGTTCGAGAAGAAGCACGGCGCCAAGCTCGGCTTCATGGGCCTCTTCGTCAAAGCGGTGGTCGGCGCGCTGAAGGAACTGCCGGCCGTCAATGCCGAGATCGACGGCAGCGACATCGTCTACAAGAACTACTACCATGTCGGCATCGCGGTTGGCACCGAGAAGGGTCTCGTCGTGCCTGTGGTGCGCGATGCCGATCGGCTCGGGATCGCCGGCATCGAGACGGCCATCGCCGATTTCGGCCGCCGGGCGCGCGACGGCCAGCTCCGCATGGACGAGATGCAGGGCGGCACCTTCACCATCACCAACGGCGGCATCTACGGTTCGCTGATGTCGACGCCGATCCTCAACGCGCCGCAATCGGGGATCCTCGGCATGCACAAGATCCAGGATCGGCCGGTCGTCGTTGCCGGCAAGGTCGAGATTCGGCCGATGATGTATCTCGCCCTGTCCTACGATCACCGCATCGTCGATGGGCGCGAGGCCGTGACCTTCCTGGTCCGCGTCAAGGAGGCGCTGGAAGATCCGGCGCGGCTGATGCTCGACGTCTGATCCGGACGCGTTTGTGTCGCGCTACGGTGAGTGGCGGCCGTCAAAATGGATTCTCGCGTTTCGCCTCCGGCGATCGTGGCGTCGATACGGAGGCCCATCGCTTTTTTGAACGCGCCATTGCCGGTTGTTCATTTGACTCCGGCACGTTTTCGCCATGATTATGCCGCGACGCGCAAGGCGCAATGTGGAGACGAAGGTCTCCGCGGCGAATGTGGGCCGGTCGACAGTCAGGGAAACGTGGCGGATGAGCGAGTTCGATCACCTCAAGGAATTACTGGCCAGCGGCCGCCTGTCGCGGCGCGATTTTATCGGCCGGGCCGCGGCGCTCGGCGTCGCGGCGCCGCTCTTGTCGAGCCTCTCGGCCGGCACCGGCGCGCAGGCGGCAACTGAAGAGACACCCAAGAGCGGCGGCACGCTCCGTCTCGGCCTCGGCGGCGGCTCGACGACGGACAGTCTCAATCCGCTCGAGGCCAATGATTCGGTGATGATCGATGTCAATTTCGGCATCTACAACGGGCTCGTCGAGAACGGCTCCGACAATCGTGCCGTGGCGAAGCTCGCCGAGAAATTCGAGCCGAAGCCGGGCGCGACCGACTGGATCGTCGACCTGCGCAAGGGCATCCAGTTCCACAACGGCAAGGAATTCGATGCCGACGATGCGGTCTATTCGCTGAACCTCCACATCGGCGACACGAAGTCGGGCGCCGCCGGCTCGATGAAGCAGGTGAAGGAGGTCAAGAAGCTCGGCAAATACCAGATCCAGGTGACGCTCACCTCCGGCAACGCCGATTTCCCGACCGTTTTGACCGACTACCACATCATGATGGTGCCGAACGGCTTCAAGGACTGGTCGAAGCCGATCGGCACCGGCCCCTTCACGGTCGAGCGGTTCGACCCGGGCGTGCGCATCTCGCTGAAGAAGGCCGGCAAATATTGGATGCCGGATCGCGGCTTCCTCGACGGCATCGAATATAACGTGATCAACGATACCAGCGCCCGCATGAACGCGCTGATCTCGGGCCAGGTCGATGCCATCAACCGTGCCGATCCCAAGACGGTCTCGCGCATCGAGAAGAGCCCGACGCTGCAGATCGTCCGGGCCAAGGGCGGCTGGTTCCCGATCATGGCCATGCAGGTCGACCGGGACCCCTATACCAATATCGACCTGCGCAAGGCGATGAAATATGCGGTCGACCGCGAGCAGATGATCAAGACGTTGTTTTCGGGCTACGGCTCGCTCGGCAACGACAATCCGATCCCGCCGAGCGATCCGTTCTTCAACAGCGAGCTGAAGCAGATCGCCTACGACCCCGACAAGGCGAAGTCCTTCTTCAAGAAGGCCGGGATCGCCTCGCCGAACATCGTCCTGCAGACCTCGGACGCCGCCTTCAACGGCGCCGTCGACATGGGCGTCCTGCTCCAGGCGACGGCCGGGAAATGCGACATCGCGGTCAAGGTGCAGAAGGAGCCGGCCGACGGCTATTTCAGCAACATCTGGCTCAAGGGCGCCTTCGTGGCGAGCTATTGGGGCGGTCGCCCATCGGCGACCGACATGCTCTCGGTCGCCTATGGCAAGGATGCACCTTGGAACGAGACGCATTGGGACGACCCGCCGTTCCAGAAGCTGCTGTCCGACGCCAAGGCTGAGACCGACGACGCCAAGCGCAAGACGATGATCTGGGAGCTGCAGGCCATCCTCACCGAGCGCGGCGGATCGATCGTTCCCTGCTTCCGCGACTGGCTCGACGCCCATAACAAGAAGGTCGGAGGCCATACGCCGCATAGCGGCTTCGACATGGACAACGGCCTGATCGCCGAAAAAGCCTGGATGAAGGCCTGAACGCGTGCTTCGCCTGATCGGGCAACGTTTCGGGCTCGGCCTGATAACGCTCTTCGCGGCCTCCTTGCTCATCTTCGCGGGCACGGAGATCCTGCCGGGCGATCTGGCCTCGGCCATCCTGCAGAACAACGCGACGCCCGAATCGCTCGCCGCCATGCGCCGGGACCTCGGCCTCGACCGTCCCGCCTATGTGCGTTACGGCGAATGGCTCGGCGGCGCGGTGCATGGTGATTTCGGCAAGTCGCTCGCCAACAATCGCAGCGTGGCGGAGGAGATCACGCCGCGGCTCAAGAACACGCTGTTCCTGGCGCTCTACGCGGCGCTGATCGCCGTGCCGCTCGCGGTCGGTCTCGGGCTGCTGGCGGCGATTCGTCAGGGCGGAGTGTACGATCGGCTGGTCAACGTGGTCACGCTGATGACCATCTCGGTCCCGGAATATTTCCTGGCCTATATCCTGATCAAATATCTGTCGGTCGGCTGGGGCCTGTTCCCGTCGCTCGCCAACGTCACGCCCGACACGAGCTTCTTCGATCGGCTCGACCTCGGTTTCCTGCCGATGATGACGCTGGTGCTCGTCATCGTAGCCCATATGATGCGGATGACGCGTGCCTCGGTGCTCGCCGTCATGGCGAGCCCCTACATCGAGATGGCGATGCTGAAAGGTCTGCCGAAGTGGCGGATCGTCGTCGAGCACGCCTTCCCCAATGCGCTGGCGCCGATCATCAACGTCATCGCGCTGAACCTGGCCTATCTGGTCACCGGTGTCGTGGTGGTCGAGGCGGTCTTCGTCTATCCCGGCCTCGGCCAGCTCATGGTCGATGCGGTGTCCAAACACGACGTCCCGGTGGTGCAGGCCTGCGGCCTCATCTTCGCGGCGGCCTTCATCATGCTCAACATGACGGCCGACATCCTGGCCATCATGAGCAATCCACGGCTGCGGCATCCGCGCTAGGCAGGTGGAAGACGCCCTGCCTCGGACTTGCGGACCCACCTCGATCTAAGGATGCGGGCTGAGATGCGGCTGTTCGGACATCGGTTGAACATCACGGCGACCATCGGCTTCGCCCTCGTCATCGTCTATGCGGCCATCGCCATCCTGGCGCCGCTCATCGCGCCCTACGGCCAGGCCGATATCGTGGGCGACGCCTGGGCCGACCCCGACAAGCTGCATTGGCTCGGCCTCGACAATCTCGGCCGCGACATCCTAAGCCGGCTCATCTACGGCGCCCGGCTGTCGATCGGCCTGTCGGTGCTCATCACCTGCCTCGCCTTCTTCCTCGGCATCGTGGCGGGGTTCTCGGCGGCAGCGCTTGGCGGCTGGGTCGACATGGTCCTGTCGCGCATCGTCGATCTGCTGCTGTCGATGCCGCTCCTGATCTTCGCCTTCATGATCCTGTCGGTGCTCGGCACGGACATCCCGGTGCTGATCGGCACGATCGCCATCCTCAATTCCACGCTCGTCTTCCGCCTCGCCCGGGCGGTCGCGATGAACATCGCCAGCCTCGAATTCGTCGAGGCCGCGAAAGTGCGCGGCGAAGGCCTGTGGTGGATCATCCGGCGCGAGATCCTGCCCAATGCGGTGCCGCCGCTGGTCGCCGAGTTCGGCTTGAGATTCTGCTTCATCCTTCTGCTTGTCGCGGCGCTGAGCTTCCTCGGATTGGGCATCCAGCCGCCGCTCGCCGACTGGGGCAGCATGGTCAAGGACTACCGCGACATGATCAACCTAGACAGCCCGGCGCCGCTCTATCCCGCGGGCGCCATCGCCCTGCTCACGGTCGGCGTGAATTTCGTCGTCGACTGGATGCTGGCGATCCACTCCAAGGGCTACGGAGAAGGCGCATGAGCCAGGACCGCGGCGGCGACATTCTCGACGTCGACAAGCTCAGGATCGAGGCCAAGTCCGACCGGGGCCAGTCGGTGCTCGTCGACGACGTCTCGTTCACGCTCAAGCGAGGCGACGTCCTCGGACTGATCGGGGAATCGGGGGCCGGCAAATCGACCATCGGCCTCTCGACCCTTGGATATACGCGCTCCGGCTGCTTCATCACCGGCGGCTCGATCCTGTTCGAGGGCCGCGACATCCGCACCATGTCGGCGGCCGAGCGGCGCGATCTGCGCGGCCACGGCGTCGCCTATATCGCGCAGAGCGCCGCCGCCTCCTTCAACCCCGCTATGACCATCATGGACCAGGTCTGCGAGGTCGCGGTCCGGCAGGGGCTGATGAAGGATGCGGACGCGAGGGTCGAGGCCGTCGCGCTGTTCAGGCAGCTCGACCTGCCCAATCCCGACAGTTTCGGTGACCGCTATCCGCACCAGGTCTCCGGCGGCCAGCTGCAGCGCGCCATGGCCGCCATGGCCATGGCCGCCAAGCCCGACCTGCTCGTCTTCGACGAGCCGACGACGGCGCTCGACGTCACGACCCAGGTCGAGGTGCTGGCCGCCTTTCGCAAGCTGATCCGCGAGTACGGCACGGCCGCGCTCTACATCACCCACGACCTCGCCGTAGTCGCCCAGATCGCCGACCGCATCATGGTACTGCGCTACGGCAAGATGGTCGAGCTCGGCACGGCCGCGCAGGTGCTCTACGCGCCCAAGGAGGAATATACGCAGAGGCTCGTCGCCGAGCGGACCTTCGGTCACACGACCTCGCAGGCCGCCCAGGACAACGAGCTGCCGCTGCTGAGCGTCGAGCACGTGTCGGCGAGCTATGCGAAATTCGCCAATGTCATCAACGATGTCAGCATCGACGTGTGGCGCGGCGACACATTGGCCGTAGTGGGCGAGTCGGGCTCCGGCAAGAGCACGCTGGCGCGGGTGGTCATGGGCCTGCTGCCGCGCCACAAGGGCGACGTCCGCTTCGAAGGCACGTCCCTGCCGGCACGCCTCGTCGACCGCTCGAAGGAGCAGCTGCGGCGCGTGCAGATGATCTACCAGATCCCCGATGTGGCGCTCAACCCGCGCCAGACGCTGCTTGAAATCATCGGCCGTCCGGTGCGCTTCTATTTCCGCCGCAACCCGCAGCAGGTGCAGGCCCGCGTGGTCGAACTGCTGAAGCTCATCGACCTGCCCGAGAGCTTCATCGGCCGCTATCCGACCGAGCTTTCGGGCGGCCAGAAGCAGCGTGTCTCGATCGCCCGGGCGCTTGCGGCCGAGCCCGACCTCATCATCTGCGACGAGGTCACCTCGGCGCTCGACCAGCTCGTCGGCGAGGAGATCCTGCGGCTCCTGAAACGGCTGCAGGACGAACTCGGCGTCGCCTATCTGTTCATCACCCACGACCTCGGCACGGTGAAGCGCATCGCCAACAAGGTCGCGGTGATGCTGAAGGGCCAGCTCGTGGCCTCGGGCGCGACGGCGGACGTCTTCGCGCCGCCCTATCACCCCTATACGGAACTGCTGCTCTCGTCGGTGCCGCAGATGCGCGCGGACTGGCTCGACGAGGTTCTGGCGCGACGCAAGATCCCGGCGCCGATGCGCACGCCGGTGGCCTGAATTCCGCCGCTCCGGGCATTGCTCGTCGTTGCAGGATCAGGCCCGTCTCGGCTCCGCGGAAAGTGGTGACCCGGCACCAGATGGCCGGCCGCATGATCGGGCGCCTAGAGCATGATCGGCTGTTGCCGATCTGCTCCAGCTCTAAAAGAGCGAGCACGTTCATCGGTTTAGGATCGCGAAGCGATCCTAAACCGATCGTGCTCTAGCCTTTCGGCTTGGCCGGCGCCGGCCCCTTCGACGGAGGCATCGAGACCTTGGTAGCAGGGGGTCCCGGCGGGGTTGTGGGCTTGGCCGCGGACACCGGCGGATTCGTTGCCGTGGCCGGCTTTGGCATTGATGCGCCCGGCTTGGGCGCCATGGCGGGCTTCGGCGCGGCGACGCCCGGTTTCGGCGCAAGCTGCGTCGGCGTAACGGGCTTCTCGGCGACCTTGCCCCCGATCGGTTGAATGGCAGGCCTGGTCTTGCCCGGGGCGGCCGCGGATGTTCCTGCCGAGGTTACCGCGGGCTCACGGCGCGTGTCGAGGAGGTCGTCCCGGCCCTGATCGGTCAACCCGGGCACGTCGCCGAGACTGTCGACGGCCAGTCGCGGCTCGCTGGGCTCCGCGGCGCCCGTCGTGCGAGGCAGAAGCGTCGAGGCCTGGCTGTCCTCGAGCGCGATGATCTCCCGCGCCTGATCCCAATGATCCCGATCGCGGCCGTGAGGATGGCCCTCGGCCTGCCAGAGCTCATGCGCCTTGCGGCGGATACGCTCGAAGTCCGGATCCTTGGTCATCGGTCCCTCCTTGGTGCATCGATCGGCAGGTCTTCGGCCTGCCGCCGTACGCTCTCTTCCAACTCGTCGAGCCCGTCATCGGTCTCGCCCGGCAGATCGGGCCTGGCGGCCTCCGCCTCGGCGATATCGTCAAGCGTCATGCGGTCGGGGTCCATGGAACGGTCGCGTCCCTCAAGATCCGGGCTGCGTGGCTCGACCGGCTCGATATCGACCGACCGCGGGTCTTCGGCTTGGTTCAAGACGTCGTCGGACTTACCTGGCGCATGCATGCCGAGCCTCATAGCTTTCTGTCTCAACCATGGCAACGTATGCCTTATTCGGCTTGTTCCGATATGGCCGGATCGGCCTCACGACGGCGCTTCGGGGTCGGCCAGGAGGTGCAGCCGGTCGGCGGCCATCCTGGCGAAGCGGATCAGCATCGCCTTGCGGGTCGCGGAGCCAAGCCGCCGGTCCTCCGCGTGACGTACGATCTCGGCCCCGTAGGCATCGGCGACGATGAGCCCCGCGTCGCTCGGCATGATCGCCGCCGGCATGGTGACCGGAACGGCGAAGAACAGCCGGTCGCAATAGGTCTGGTAGAAGGGCCATTTCTGGTCGGCGCGGAGGTCGGCGATCGACGACTTGATCTCGACGATAGTAATGGTGCCGTCCGGCGCGACGCCGACGAGATCGGCACGCCGGCCATCGCCGAGCCGCATCTCCGCCACGGTCGAGATGCCCAGGGCCCGCAGCAGGCGGCGCGTGCCGCGCGCCACCTCGCGCGCCGTCTCCGATTGCCGCCCGTCTTCGGGCAGGTCCAGTTGCGCCGCCTGCATCATCCCTGGCCGAACCGCATCATACGAATCATCGAGGCTGCAGGCTAGCATCGCGATTCCGTCTGTTCCAGGTCTGTTCCGACTGAGCCTCTACGGCCTCAACCCGCCACCGCCCAGCAGGCGACTTCGCGGCCCTGCTTGACCTCGAGTGGCGGCTCCTCGGTGCGGCAGCGCTCGAAGGCCAGCGGGCAGCGCGGATGGAAGACGCAGCCCTTGGGCGGATTGATCGGCGAGGGCGGCTCGCCCTTGAGCACCACGCGGGTCTTGCGGGCGGAAGGGTCGGCCACCGGCGTCGCCGAGAGCAGCGCCTGCGTATAGGGATGCTGCGGCCGCTCGAAGATCGCGTCGCGCGTGCCGACCTCGACCGCATGACCGAGATAGATGACGAGGATCCGGTCGGCGATGTGCCGTACCACCGACAGATCGTGCGACACGAACAGATAGGCGAGGCGGAACTCGTCCTGCAGGTCGGCCAGGAGGTTGAGCACCTGGGCGCGGATCGACACATCGAGCGCCGAGACCGGCTCGTCGAGCACCAGGATGCGCGGCCGCAGCATGAGGGCACGGGCGATGGCGATACGCTGGCGCTGCCCGCCTGAGAACATATGCGGGTAGCGGCCGGCGAATTCGGGCCGCAAGCCGACCCGTTCCATGGCGGCGCGCACCGCGGCCTTGCGCTCGGCGGCGGCCATGCGCGTATTGACGATCAGCGGCTCCTCGAGGGTCGCGCCGATGGTCTGGCGCGGGTTGAGCGAGCCGTAGGGGTTCTGAAACACCATCTGGATGTCGCGGCGAAGGCGCTTGCGCGTCTCGGCATCAGCCCCCGCTACATCCTTGCCCTCGATGTCGAGGCGGCCGCCGGTGGGCTGCTCGATCAAGGTCAGAAGCCGGCTCAACGTCGATTTGCCGGAGCCCGACTCGCCGACGACCGCGAGCGTCTCGCCCGCGTCGAGCGACAGCGAGATCCCGGCCAGGGCCCTGACCACGACGGGCCGCCCGAAGAACCCGCGCTTGACCTGGTAGTCGCGGCTGAGGTCGCGCGCCTGCAGGACGGGAGGTGATGCGCTGCCGAGCGCGGTCATGCCGCGTCTCCTGGCGCGGCGACGCGCGAGGTCGTCGGCCGGCCCTGCACGAGCGGCGTGTGGCAGAGCGCGCGGCCGAGCTCCGGCGCGGCATGCGTCGGCTTGACCGACCGGCAGAGATCGAAGCGGAAGGCGCAGCGGGGCTCGAAGACGCAGGCCGGCGGCCGGTCGAACTGGCCCGGAACCACGCCGGGAATCGCCGGCAGGCGCCGCGCATGCGCCCGTTCGGGCAAGGCCGCCAGCAAGGCCTCGGTATAAGGGTGGTGGCGATCGGCGAAGAGCGCCGCGGTATCGTTGGTCTCGACCTGACGTCCGGCATATTGCACGGTGACCCGCTCCGCGACCTCGGCCACGACGCCCATGTCATGGGTGATCAGCACGAGCCCGACATCGGTGTCGCGCCGGAGCGTCATCAGGAGGTCGAGGATCTGCGCCTGAATGGTGACGTCGAGCGCCGTCGTCGGCTCGTCGGCGATGAGCAGCTTGGGGTTGCAACTAATCGCCATGGCGATCATGACGCGCTGGCTCATACCGCCGGAGAGCTGATGCGGATAGGCCTTGAGCCGCCGCTCGGGCTCGGGGATGCCGACCTGCGCGAGAAGCTCGACCGCACGAGCCTTGCGGGCGGCGCGCCCGAGCCCGCTGTGGGCGGCCAGCATCTCGCCGATCTGAAAGCCCACGGTGAAGCAGGGATTGAGCGAGGACATCGGCTCCTGGAAGATCATCGCCATGTCGCGCCCGACGATTCTGCGCCGCGCCCGCGCATTCATCGACAACAGGTCCTTGCCATCGAACGCCATGCGGTCGGCCGTGACCGTGGCGGTCCAGGGCAGCAGGCCCATGACGGCCAGCATGGCGACCGATTTCCCCGAGCCCGATTCGCCCACGATGGCGACGATCTCGCGAGGCTCGACCGTGAGGTCGATGCCGTCGACCGCGGTGAAGCGACCGGAGCGCGTGGCGAAAGAGACCGAAAGGTTGCGGATGTCGAGGAGGCTCATTGCATTGCGTGCCGTGGGCAGCCACCTGTGATATGATGACTTTTCAAAAGGAGAAGGCGCATGGGACCAATCATCCTTCCCTTGATCGTCGGGCGAGCTTCCTGACCCAGGCATTGGGATCGGGCGCCCAGTTAGGCTGATCCGCCTTGACAGCATCAAGGCTGCCGATCAGGTCTCGCACGCTGTCGAGCCAGCTTTCAAAAGCCGCAATCTGGCGCTCGGGATCCAACGTCTCGAATGCCTTCGTCGTCATCATGGTGTAGAGCGCCGTCATCTGCCGATCCTTAAGGATCGTTTGACGTATGTTCTTCTGCGATGCCTCCGGAAACGTGGCCAGATAGCCGCTGATCTCATCTTGCACCTTCGTATCCGAAACCTCGACGCCATACAGCCGCAGCGGCTTTCCGGCTGCGGCATGCTGCCGGATCATGTCCTTGATCCGCTCGACGTAAGCCGGGTCGTCGAAAGCCTCTCGCTTGGAAAGGAGGCCTTCGCGGCGGAGTTCGACATCCACCCTGAAGCGAACGATCGATGCCCGCCGACCTTCCCAGAAGTCCGATCGTCGCATTGCCTGTTCGTAGATCTTGCCCGCAACGAGACTGATGAATCCAGCCGCGGCCGTCAGGGCCGCCGCCATGAAGGCCGCATTCGTCCAGAAGCCGCCGCCGTCGGCAGGCGGGGGCATCAGCTCCGCCTCATCTTCGGGTCGAGCGCATCGCGCAAGCCATCGCCGGCGAGGTTGATCGACACGGCGGTGACGAGGATGGCGAGGCCCGGCAGGGTGACGATCCAGGGATCGGACCGGATGAATTCCCGCGCGTCGGCCAGCATCGAGCCCCATTCGGGCGTCGGCGGCTGCGCGCCTAAGCCGAGAAAGCCCAGGGCCGCCGCCTCGAGGATCGCATCGGACACGCCGAGCGTCGCCTGAACGATCAGCGGCCCGAGGCAGTTCGGCAGCACGGTCACGAAGGCCAGCCTGAGGCCGGACACGCCCGACACCCGCGCCGCAACGACATAATCCTTGTCGAGCTCAGCCATCGCCGAGGCGCGGACGAGGCGCACGTAGCGCGGCAGGAAGACGATGGTCACCGCGATGATCGTGTTGACGAGGCTCGGTCCCAGGATCGCCACGGCCAGGATCGCCAGCACCAGGTCCGGCACCGACATGATGAGGTCCATGACCCGCGTTACCAGGACGTCGGCAACCGAATTGAACGCCGCCGCCAGACCCAGCAGGATACCGAGGCCGAAGGAGACCACGACGACCGCGAGCCCGATGAACAGCGACACGCGGGCGCCGTAGATCAGGCGCGAGAGGATGTCGCGGCCGAGGCCGTCGGTGCCGAGCACATAGGTCCAGCTGCCGCCGTGGTCCCAGATCGGCGGCGCCTTGACGGCGTCGCGGTACTGCTCGAGGGGCGAATGCGGCGCCACGATGCCGGCGAAGATCGCGGCCAGCGCGATCAGGATCGCCACCGCGGCGCCCACAACCGCGCCGCGGTTCTCGCTGAAGGCCGACCAGAAGGCCGCGATGGAGGACGGCGGCGCCGCGACGGGCGAGACCAGCGTGCCGGTCGAAGCGACGTCAGCGGCCATGCAGGATTCTCGGGTTGATGATGCCGTAGACGACATCGACGACGAGGTTGACCAGGATCACCACGACCGAGATCAAGAGGATGCCGCCCTGCAGCGCCGGATAATCGCGCCGCGAGATCGATTCGATCAGCCAGTGGCCGACGCCGGGCCAGGAGAAGATGGTCTCGGTCAACACCGCGCCGGCGAGCAGCGTACCGGTCATCAGCCCGATGACGGTTACGACCGGGATCAGCGCGTTGCGCAGCGCATGCAGGCCGACGACCCGGAACGGCGACAGACCCTTGGCGCGCGCCGTGCGGACGTAATCCTCGCTCAGTACCTCGAGCATCGAGGAGCGCGTCATGCGGGCGATGACGGCGAGCGGGATGGTGCCGAGCACGATCGCGGGCAGCATCAGGTGATGCAGCGCATCGAGGAAGGCACCGTCCTCGCCCGAGAGCAGGCTGTCGATCAGCATGAAGCCGGTGACGGGGTCATAATCGAAGCGGATGAGGTCGAGGCGGCCCGAGACCGGCGCAAGGCCCCAGCGCTCGGCCACCAGCATGATCAGCAAGAGGCCCCACCAGAAGATCGGCATGGAATAGCCGGTGACCGAGAGCCCCATCAGCACCTGATCGTACCAGGAGCCACGCTTGACGGCGGCGAAGACCCCCATCGGCAGGCCGAGCACGATGGCGAACAGCATCGCCATGACCGAGAGTTCGACCGTCGCCGGGAACAGCGTCAGGAACTCGGTCAAGACGTTGCCGCTGGTCGAGAGCGAGGTGCCGAAGTCGCCGTGCAGCAGACCCCCCGCGTAGTGCAGGAATTGCTGCCACACCGGCTGATCGAGGCCGAGTTGATGGCGCAGCAAAGCGAGGCGCTCGGGTGCGATGCCATGCTCGCCGGTGCGCACCTCGACCGGATCGCCCGGCACCAGCCTGATCGCGACGAAGACCAGGAAGGTCAGCGCCACGAAGGTCGGGACCGTCAGCGCGAGGCGCTTGATGAGGAAGCGGATCATGGCAATGGGCCGCGGCCGGACCGCCCGGCCGCCGCTCGCCTCACTTCAGGTCGACGCCGTCGAACTGGTTGCGGCCGAGCGGGCTCATCTTGAAATCCACTATCTTCTTGCTGATCGGCTCGTAGACCACCGAATGGGCGATGTTGAGCACCGGCTCCTCCTCGTGCTCGATCACCTGCATCTCGCCGTAGATCTTTTTGCGCTCGGCCTGGTCGGTGACCTGGCGGCCCTTTTCGAGATCGGCGTTGAATTTGGCGTCGCACCACTTGCCGATGTTGGAGGCGGCAGGCTCACCGCCCGGGCAGCCGAGGAAGAAGAAGAAATTGTCCGGATCGCCGTTGTCGCCCGTCCAGCCGAACTCGGCCGTCGTCGCCTCGCCGTTCTGGATGCGTTTGCGATACTCGCCCCATTCGTAGGTGACGAGCTTGGCGTTGACGCCGACCTTGGCGAGATCCGACTGCATCATCTCGGCGATGCGCTTGGCGTCGGGGTTGTAGGGCCGCTGTACCGGCATGTACCAGAGGTCGATGTCGATCGATCCGGTCACGCCGGCCGCCTTGAGCATGGCCTTGGCCTTTTCCGGATCGTAGGGCCAGTCGACCACGGCGTCGTCATAGGCCCACATGGTCGGCGGGATCAGGTTTTTCGCCGGCTGACCGGCGCCTTGATAGACGTCCTTGATGATCGCCGCCTTGTCGATCGCCATGGAGAGCGCCTGGCGCACCTCCTTTTTGTCGAAGGGCGGCTTCTTGGCGTTGAAGGCGAGATAGCCGATGTTGAGCCCCGCCTGGGACATGACGTTGATATTCGGGTCCTTCTGCATCTCGGGGATGTCGGACGGGCGCGGATAGGCCGCGACCTGGCATTCGCCGGTCTTGAGCTTCTCGTAGCGGGCGGTCGGGTCGGGCGTGATGGCGTAGATCAGGTCGTCGATCTTCGGCTTGCCACCCCAATAATTGGGGTTGGCCTTGTAGCGGATGATCGCATCCTTCTGGTAGGCCGAGAAGACGAAGGGACCCGTGCCGACCGGGATCTGGTCGAACAGTTCCGGCGTCTTCGCCTTCATCATCGCATCGGCGAATTCGGCCGACTGGATCGTGGCGAAATCCATGGCGAGGTCGGCCAGGATGGTGACGTTCGGCTCCGACAAGGTGAAGACGACAGTATAGTCGTCCTTCTTTTCGATGCTCTTCACCAGCTTCGGCATGTCCATGTCGCTGTAGTAGTTGAACTGGCCGCCGGACACCTTGTGATAGGGGTTCTTGTCGTCGTACTGGCGACCGAAGGAGAACAGCACGTCGTCGGCGTTGAAATCGCGCGTCGGCTTGAATGTCTTGGTCGCGTGGAACTTGACGCCGTGGCGGAGGTGGAAGGTGATGGTCTTGCCGTCGGGGCTGATGTCCCAGCTCTCGGCGAGCCCCGGCATGATGTTGACGGTGCCACGTTCGAACTCGACTAGCTGGTCGAAGGCAGGGCGGGCCGCGTCGAGGCTGGTGCCGGTGGTGTTCAGCGCCGGCGTGAAATTCTCGGGCGACCCTTCGGAACAATAGACCAGCGTTTTGGCCGAGGCGGCCGTGCTGGCGAGCATTAGGGCGAGAAGCCCCAGACCGGCCCCGTTGAGCACTCTCATTGGTCATCCTTCTTCGCATGGCGCGGGCCGAGCTCTGCCGACCGATGCCGCTCCGATCCAGGCCGGACGCAGGCCGCGCCCGTCCGAACCCACGGCCCTATCGAACCGGGATTCCTTCTGTCATGCAAACTGTTTCGGTGGGGGCCCTCAGTGCGCGTCGAGCGGCGGCAGATCCAGGTGCAGCTCGACACGGCGGAGGCGCGCCTCGAGCTCGCTGATGAGGGTGCCATGCCCGATGACGGAGGTGTATTCGACGACGGCGCGACGCAACCCGACGATCTGCTCGCCGAGGTCCTTGCGCGTCTGCTTGTGTTCGGCGGCCTGCCGCGCTTCCATTGCCAGCAGGCCCGAAGCGATATCCGCACGAAGCGAGTGCATGTCGGACTTCACGTCAACGCGCATGTCCGTGATCTCGGCGCGCATGTCGCGCAGCAGTTGCAGGACGAGGTTTTCGGATTCGAGGCTCACAGGTGCAATCTATCCCTGTTTTGCGATCGCGCCACGGGCGCGGATCGCACGGCCGGCGCCCGTGCTTCCTGCAGCGCCTTCCGGCATCAGCCTGCGCTCTATTTGCCGGATGAGACGCTCTCGAACAAATGGCGCTAAACAGCCCACTCATGGGAACGGTCATCCGGTCTGTTCATTGAAGTTACAAGCTTATCAACCTCAGCTTCATCGCACCGGACCGAACGAACAACGTACGGAAAATTTATGGCTAGTGATGGTTCCGTTTGCAATAGTTTCAAACATTGTTCTGCGTTGATATTTCGCGCCAACTTTCGATCGCCACCAGACCTGGATTAGGCCTGTGGTATAAGCTTGATCTGGTGGTCCGTGACGTTGGGGTCAATTACCTGGGTGAAGCGCTACGGGCGTGCGACGTGTTTGCGTCCCGCAATGCGTTCGAATTTCACATAAACATGTCCTTATATCTTAATATTGCCATCCCGCATCCCCCCTGCTATGTCCCCCGGCAACGCAACCCAAGCCGGACCGCAACCCCATGACTCACCCCACGGCCTCCGCCACGCCCGCCGATTGTGCCATCGCCGATATCGGCCTCGCTCCATGGGGCCGCAAGGAAATCACCATCGCCGAGACCGAGATGCCCGGCCTCATGGCGGTGCGCAAGGAGTTCGGCGCGGCGCAGCCGTTGAAAGGCGCCCGCGTCGCCGGCTCGCTCCATATGACCATCCAGACCGCCGTGCTGATCGAGACCTTGCAGGCGCTCGGCGCCGATATCCGCTGGGCCTCGTGCAACATCTATTCGACCCAGGACCATGCGGCGGCGGCGATCGCGGCCACCGGCACGCCAGTCTTCGCCATCAAGGGCGAGAGCCTCGTCGACTATTGGAACTACACGCATCGCATCTTCGAATGGGCGGACGGCGGCACCCCCAACATGATCCTCGACGACGGCGGCGACGCGACGGCGCTGATCCATCTCGGCATCCGGGCCGAGGGCGGCGACACGGCCTTCCTGGACAAAGCGGAGAACGAGGAGGAGGAGGTGCTCTTCGCCGCCATCAAGGCACGGCTGGCGTCCGACCACGGCTGGTACGGCCGCAACGGCAAAACCATCAAGGGCGTGACGGAGGAGACCACCACCGGCGTCCACCGCCTCTATCTGATGGCCAAGGAGGGCAAGCTGCTTTTCCCGGCCATCAACGTCAACGACTCGGTCACCAAGTCCAAGTTCGACAACCTCTACGGCTGCCGTGAGTCGCTGGTCGACGGGATCCGCCGCGGCACCGACGTGATGATGGCCGGCAAGGTGGCGATGATCGCCGGCTTCGGCGACGTCGGCAAGGGTTCGGCCGCCTCGCTGCGCAACGCCGGCTGCCGCGTCATGGTGTCGGAGATCGATCCGATCTGCGCGCTCCAGGCCGCCATGGAGGGTTACGAGGTGACCACCATGGAGGATGCGGCGCCGCGCGCCGACATCTTCGTCACCGCGACCGGCAATGTCGACGTCATCACGCTCGACCATATGCGGGCCATGAAGGACCGCGCCATCGTCTGCAATATCGGCCACTTCGACTCCGAGATCCAGGTCGCGGCGCTCAAGAACTTCCGGTGGCACAACGTCAAGCCGCAGGTCGACGAGGTCGAGTTCGCCGACGGCAAGCGCATCATCCTGCTGTCCGAGGGGCGGCTCGTGAACCTCGGCAACGCCACCGGCCACCCGTCCTTCGTCATGTCGGCCTCCTTCACCAACCAGACGCTGGCGCAGATCGAACTGTGGACCAAGCAGGGCCAGTACCAGCGGCAGGTCTACGTGCTGCCGAAGGCGCTCGACGAGAAGGTCGCGGCGCTGCATCTCGCCAAGATCGGTGTCAGGCTCTCGACCCTCACGCCGAAACAGGCGGCCTATCTGGGCTTGCCTGAACAGGGGCCGTTCAAGCCCGAAGCCTATCGCTACTGACCGTTCCACCAAGGCCGATTGTTGCGCCGCTGCAATGTCTGCTCCGACTTGATGCGAAGTCTGCCCGAGGCGGCCATTTATCGACAGCTTTCTTGCCGCGATCGGTTATGAATAGGGACGAAGCGATTCGGGCGGCTTGGCGGAGCAGTCCGGAACGGTCCGTCGGCCCCTTTTCAGCGAGGCCGACGGCCTGGCTGAGGGGGCATGGCACATGGATCGGCAGCGGCACCCGAAAGGGGCTGAGTCTGCGTACGGGCGGCGTTTAGGCCCACGTAGTTCGGCAGACCTGCGCTGCCTCCCGTCGTCGGCTTCGCTGCGGTCGACTGGCCTGGTGCTGCTCTGGTGGGGGGGCTCGGCGCTCCCGGCCGCAGCCCAATACGACGGCCGCTTCTCGCTCGACAGCATGGCCGGACATGGCGAAATCGCCGGCTTGTCGGTCTTCGTCGGCCTGATCCTGTTCTCGACCGTCACCGCCCTCCTGCACCTGATGGGCCGGCGGCGCTGGACGGAGCGCGAACGCCATCTCAGCGGCGAACTGACGGAGGTCCGCGCGCGGCTCGATCGCGCCCAGGTGTTCCTCTCCGCCGAACCGCAGATCGTCATCGCCTGGCGCTCCGCCACGAGCGAGCCCGATATCGAGGGCGAGCCGGCGCTGGTGACCGACGTACCGGTGCCGCGACGCATCCTCGGCTTCGGCTCCTGGCTGCCTCCCGCCACCGCCCAGGCATTGGACCATGCGGTCGACCACCTGCGCAGCCACGGCGGCGGGTTCCGCATGGCGCTGGTGACGAGCGCCGGCCGGCATCTCGAAGCCGAGGGGCGGGCCATCGGGGGCCGCGCCATCCTGCGCATCCGCGACGTTTCGGGTGATCGGCTGGAACTGACGCGGCTCAAGGAACGCTTCTCGGCCCTCGCCGCGGAGACCGAGCTCTGGCGCGGCCTGCTCGACGCCATCCCGGACCCGGTCTGGCTGCGCGACGGCGACGGCCGGCTGGCCTGGGTCAACAAGGCCTATGCCGGCGCGGTGGACCTGCGGGACGGGGGCGAGGCCATCGTCGGCAATGTCGAATTGCTCGATCAGCAGGCGCGCGAGGCGGCGCTCGGCGCGCGCCGCTCCGGCGCCGCCTGGCAGGCGCGGGTCGGCGCGGTCATGGCCGGCGAACGCCACAGCCTCAATGTCATCGAGGTCCCGGGGACGGCGGGATCGGCCGGCATCGGGGTCGATCTCGCCGAAGTCGAGACGCTGCGCGACGACCTGCGCAAGCAGATGGATTCGCAGGCCCGCACGCTCGACCAGCTTTCCACCGCCGTCGCCATATTCGACGGCGCCCGGCGGATGACCTTCTACAACGCCGCCTACCGGTCACTCTGGGGCCTCGACCCGGCCTTCCTCGACAGCCGCCCGCTCGACGCCGAGATCCTCGACCGGCTGCGGGCCGAACGGCGGCTGCCCGAACAGGCCGATTACCGGGCCTGGAAGGCCGGCGTCATGTCCGCCTACCAGGCGGTCGAGACGAGCGAGACCGTCTGGTACTTGCCGGATGGGCGCACCTTGCGCGTCGTCACCAACCCCAATCCCAAGGGCGGCGTCATCTACCTCTTCGACAATGTCACCGAGCGCTATCACCTCGAATCGCGCTTCAACGCGCTGATCCGGGTGCAGGGCGAGACGCTGGATACGCTGAAGGAGGCGGTGGCGGTGTTCGGGACCGACGGCCGCCTGAAGCTGTTCAATCCGGCCTTCGCCGCGATGTGGCAGCTCGATCCCGGCCGGCTCGGCGAACAGCCGCATGTCGACCTGCTCGCCGACCATTGCCAGATGCTCAGCGTCGACGGCGACGTCTGGTCGGATATCCGCTCGAACGTCGCGGGCCTGCACGACGCGCGCCACGGCTTCGAGCGCCGCGTGCAGCGCCGCGACGGCTCGGTGATCGACGGCGCCGCTGCGCCGCTGCCCGACGGGGCGACGCTGCTCACCTTCACCGACGTGACCGCCCGGATGGACGTCGAGCGCGCCCTGACCGAACGCAACAATGCGCTGCTCGAAGCCGAGAAGCTGCGCAACGATTTCGTCCACCACGTGTCCTACGAACTGCGCTCGCCGCTGACCAACATCATCGGCTTCATCCAGCTCCTGAGCGACGGCACCGTCGGGCCGCTCAACACCCGGCAGGTCGAATATGCCGGCTACATCTCGAAGTCGTCGGGCGCCCTTCTGGCGATCATCAACGACATACTGGATCTCGCCACGATCGACATGGATGCGATGGAGCTCAACCTCGGCATGGTCGACATAAGGCAGACCATGACGGAGGCGGCCGAAGGCGTCCAGGACCGCCTCGTCGAACACGCGATCAAGCTGCAGATCGTGGCGCTCGACGGGATCGGCACCTTCCGGGCCGACGGCAAGCGGCTGCGGCAGATCCTGTTCAACCTGCTGTCGAATGCCATAGGATTCTCGTCGCGGGGGCAGAGCGTGACGCTCGCCGCCATGCGCCGCGATGACGAGGTGGTGTTCAAGGTCTCGGACCAGGGGCGCGGCATTCCGATGGAGGTGCTCGACCGCGTCTTCGAGCGATTCCAATCGGATACGCTCGGATCGCGCCATCGCGGTGTCGGGCTCGGTCTCTCCATCGTGCGCTCGCTGGTCGAGCTGCACGGCGGCAAGGTGCTGATCGACTCGGCTCCCGGCGAGGGAACGACCGTCACCTGCCTGTTCCCCGTGCTGCGGAGCGAGCAGGCCTCCGCCACGACGATGCAGTAGGTCGTGATCTCACCCGAAAGCCCGTGCCGACGTTTCGGCATCGTGTTCTAGATCACGATGATTTTGGATCGAGTCGATCCAAAATCGTGAACGTGATCGGTTCCGGTAACTTAGAGCATGATGTCATCCGAAAACCCGTGCCGACTTTTCGGCATCATGCTCTAGGCGCGGGAGGATGAGCGCCGGCGTCCTCGTCCTAGCCGCCTTCGCGGGACTTGCCTTGATCACGCTCGTGCTCGGCAAGGCATGGCGGGCGGCCCGGCGCCGGAAACTCCTGCGGATCGTCGAGCGCGTCACCCGCCGGCACGCTCGGCTGCTGATCGTCAAGCGCACCCAGCTCGTGATCCATGACGGCTACGGCAACTACCATCTCGACGGCTGGATCCGGCATGCCAATTATTTCGTCGATCACGTCGCCTTGCGCGAGGCCCGGGCGCAGGGCCTGCGCACCGGCGATGCCGAGGAGGGCATGCCGTGGCGCAAGGCGGTCACCCGCCGCTTCCTGGCGGTGCTGCAGGAGTTCGACGGCGAGACGGCCGGCGCCGTTCCGGACGCCGAGATCATATCGGGACAGCATTACGAGACGCTCTGCCACAACATTCTCGAAGCGGCGGGCTGGATCGTAACCATGACGCCGGTCACCGGCGACCAGGGCGCCGACCTCGTCGCCGACGCGGACGGTTGTCGGCTCGTCGTCCAGTGCAAGTTCCATTCGAAGCCCGTCGGCAACAAGGCGGTGCAGGAGGCCTTCGCGGCGCTCGGCTTCCACGGCGGCAACCGCGCCGCCGTCGTCTCGAACCAGGCCTTCACCCGCGCGGCGCGCGACCTGGCGCGCGTCAACGGCGTGCTGTTGCTCCACCACGATCAGCTGCGCGATCTCGACCGCGTGCGTCTGCTCCGGAATTAACCCCGACCATGGTTCTTTTACCCCGCGTTCACCTTCATTGTTCATGAATGCGACGCTATGTGCGCAGGGCAGGCTCGCTGAGCCTCGCATCGTGATCTCGAGCCGGGAGGCCAGCGTTTGACCACGGAAGCGTCATCGCGAGCGATCTGGTCGGTCGATCTCAGGTCGCCCGAGGAGACGGAGCGTTTCGCGGTCGAGATCGCCGAATTCCTAAAGGCCGGCGATCTCGTCACCCTGTCGGGCGATCTCGGCGCCGGCAAGACTACCTTCGCGCGGGCGCTGATCCGGCATTTCGCCCAGGATCCGGCGCTCGACGTCCCGAGCCCGACCTTCACGCTGATCCAGGTCTACCCGTCGCCCGCCTTCCCCATCGTCCATGCCGACCTCTACCGCATCCGCGGTCCGGACGAACTCGCCGAGCTCGGCTGGGACGAGGCCGCCGAAGGCGCGCTGGTGGTGGTCGAATGGGCGGAGCGGAGCGGCGTCCTGCCGCCCGACCGCCTCGATATCGCCCTGGCGCTCCATCCCGACAATCCCGAGACGGGACGCACCGCCCGCATCACCGGCCACGGCAGCTTCGCCGTGCGGATCGCCGCGGCGCAGGCGGTCAACGGCCTCCTGGCCGAGGCCGGCTTCGACAAGGCGGAGCGCCGCTTCCTGACCGGGGACGCCTCGACCCGCGCCTATGAGCGGCTGATCGCGCCCGACGGCCGCACCGCCATCCTGATGATCTCGCCGCCGCGCACCGATGCGCCGGTCGTGCGCTTCGGCAAGCCCTATTACGAGATCGCGCGGCTCGCCTACGACATCCGCCCCTACCTCGCCATGGACCGGGCGCTGCGGGCGCAGGGCGTGTCGGCACCGGCCATCCTGGCCGAGAATGCCGAGGCCGGCCTCGCGGTCATCGAGGATCTCGGGGCCGAGCCATTCGTCGACGCCGACGGTCCGCTGCCCGAGCGCTACCTCGAGGCGGTCGCGCTCCTGGCGCGGCTCCATGCCACGAGCCTGCCCCGCATCGTGCCCCAGGGCGCGACGATCTACCCGATCCCGCCCTACGACCTCGACGCGCTGCTGATCGAGGTGGAGCTCGTCATCGACTGGTACGCGCCGGCGATCGCCAAGATCGCGATACCGGCGAGCGGACGGGCCGCTTTCATGGCCGCCTGCACGCGGCTCTTCGAGGAGATCTTGGCGCAGGACGCGACCTGGTGCCTGCGCGACTTTCATTCCCCCAATCTCCTCTGGCTGGCGCAGCGGCAGGGGCTGGCGCGCGTCGGGATGGTCGATTTCCAGGACACGGTCATCGGCAATCCGGCCTACGACCTCGTCTCGCTGCTCCAGGATGCACGCGTCACCGTGCCGGATGCGCTGGAGCTGAAGCTGCTCGGCGCCTATGCACAGCTGCGTAAGGCCGCCGATCCCGGCTTCGACATGGCGGCCTTCGTGCGGGCCTATGCGATCATGGGCGTGCAGCGCTCGACCAAGATCCTCGGCATCTTCGCCAGACTCGACAAGCGCGACGGCAAGCCGCAATACCTTGCCATGCTGCCGCGCATCGAAGCCTATCTCGGCAAGGGCCTCGCCCATCCGGCCCTGGCCGAGCTCAAGGGCTGGTACGACGCCTATCTGCCGCGGGTACTCGGCGCCGGCCCCGCAAGCTGACCGACGGACGACCATGACCGTATCCCTCCCCGATTCGGCGATGGTCTTCGCCGCCGGGCTCGGCACCCGCATGCGGCCGCTGACCGACAGGCTGCCGAAGCCGCTCGTCACGGTCGGCGGGCGAACCATGCTGGACCATACGCTGGACCGCCTGGCCGACGCCGGCATCGGGCGCGCGGTCGTCAACGTCCATCACCTCGCCGACCAGATCGAGACCCATCTCGAAGGGCGGCGCAGCCCGGCCATCGTCGTCTCCGACGAACGCTCCCTGCTGCTCGACCAGGCTGGCGGCATCAGGCGCGCCCTGCCCCATTTCGGCTCCCGCCCTTTCCTGATCTGCAACACCGATGCGCTCTGGGTCGAGGGGCCGCGCTCGAACCTCGGCCGGCTCATCGCGCATTGGGACGCGGCGCGCATGGATGTGCTGCTGCTCGTCGCGGCCGCCGCCACCAGCGTCGGGGTCGACTGGCCGGGCGATTTCGGCATGGAGGCCGACGGCCGGCTGCGCCGCCGCGACGAGCGCGAGGTCGCCCCCTTCGTCTATGCCGGGATCGGCATCGTCAAGCCGGAGCTCTTCGCCGACCTCGAGGAGAAGCCGGTGCGGCTCGCCCCCTTCTTCTTCCGCGCCGCCGAGGCGGGTCGTCTCTTCGGCACCCGGCTCGAAGGCGTCTGGATGCATGTCGGCACGCCCGAGGCCATCGCCGAGGCGGAGGCGGCGCTCGAACGGTCGGTGCAGTGACGGGCACGCTGCCGCGCGTCTTTTCGATCCCGCCCGGGGCCGTCTTCCTCGATACGCTCGCCGAGGCGCTGCTCGATGGCGCGCTCGTACCCGGCTTTTCCCGCGCGGATGCGCCGCTCGGCCTCGCCGCCGCCACCATCTACGTGCCGACGCGCCGCTCGGCCCGTGCCTTCGCCGCCGTCCTGGCGCAGGCGCTCGGCGGCCCCGCGGCACTCTTGCCGCGCATCGTCCCGCTCGGCGCGCTCGACGACAGCGAGCTTCTGTTCGAGGACGGCGGCCTCGACGACGCCTTCGACCCCGCGCTGCCGGTCGCCATCGGCGATATCGCGCGCCGTATGATCCTGACCCGACTGACCCTCGCCTGGGGAAAGGCCGTCGGCCATGCCATCGTCGCGGTCGATGGCGCGGGGCGCCGCAGCCTCGCCGGCGACGAACCGCTGCTCGTATCGACCTCGCCGGCCGACGCCTGGCATCTCTCCGGCGACCTCGCCCGGCTGATCGACGAGCTCGCCATCGAGGGCGTCGCATGGAGCCGCATGGATGGGCTCGGCACCGAAGCCTTCGACCGCTACTGGCGGATCACCCTCGATTTCCTCGACATCGCCATGACCCGCTATCCGGAGATCCTGCGGGCTCGCGGCGAGGTCGATCGGGCGACCCGCCAGGTCAGGCTGATCGAGGCCGAGGCCGCCCGGCTCGCCGCGGGTCATCATCGGGGGCCGGTCATCGTCGCCGGCTCGACGGGCAGCACCAGCGCCACCGCCCGGCTGATCGCCGCCGTGGCGCGGCTGCCGAACGGTGCGGTCGTGCTGCCGGGTCTCGACCGTCACCTCGACCCCACGGCCTGGGACCTCGTCGGCGACCCGAAGGCGGCCGACACCGCCGCCGGCCATCCGCAATACGCCCTGCGCCAGCTCCTCGTCGTCATCGGCCTGCCGCGCGAGGCGGTTACGGACCTCGGCACGATCGCGCCGAGCCGCGAAATGCGCGGAAAACTCGTCGCCGAGGCGCTGCGCCCGGCCGAAACGACCGAGCATTGGCGATCCCTCGTCGATCTCGATCGGACCGCCGCGCTCGACGGCATCACGGTGATCGAGGCCGCCGACGCGCGCGAGGAGGCGCTCGCCATCGCCGTCGCCCTGCGCGAGGCGCTCGAAAAGCCCGGCACCGCGGCGCTGGTCACGCCCGACCGCGAGATCGCCCGGCGGGTACGCGAAGAGCTGATGCGCTGGGACATCGACATCGAGGACTCGAGCGGCGAACCTTTGGGCCAGACGCGGGCCGGCACGCTGGCGCGCCTCGTCCTCGATTGCGCGCTGCAGGACCTGGCCCCCGTCGAGGTCCTGGCGCTGCTCCACCATCCGGATGTCAGGCTCGGCCTGCCACGCCGCGACGTCCTCCGCCTCGCCCGACGATTGGAGGAGGCCGCGCTGCGCGGCGTGCTGCCGGCGCGCGCGCTGCACGATCCCGACGCCCTGGCCGACCGGCTGCGCGCGGCAGCGACGGCGCCTCACGCCTCGCGCGCCCTCAAACGCCTGGGCGAGACGGACTTCGCCGAGCTCCAGGCCGTCCTCGACCGGCTGCTCGCGGCATTCGCACCGTTACGCGGATGCAAACCATCGACGCCCCTGCCCGCCTGGCTCGAGGCTCACGAAGCCGCACTCGCCGCGCTGCTGAGCGACGAGACTGGCGAGGCCGCGCCGGACGGTCCCGGCTATCCGGTGTTGAGCGGCCTGTTCGAAGAGCTCGACGCCGCCGCCGACCCCGCCATCCAGCTCCACGCCAGCGACTATGCGGCGCTGTTCGACCGGCTCGCGGCCGAGACGCCGGTGCGCGGCCCGAACCGCAGCCATCCCCGCATCAAGATCCTGGGCCTGCTCGAAGCCCGGCTGCTCGACGTCGACCGGGTCATCCTCGGCGGGCTCGACGAGACCCTCTGGCCGCCGCAGGTCCGTACCGACCCGTTTCTCAACCGGCCGATGCGCGCGGCGCTGGGCCTGACGCCGCCCGAACGGCGCATCGGCCGCACCGCGCATGATTTCGAGATGGCGCTGGGCCATGCCGAGGTGATCATGACGCGCGCCATGAAGCGGGCCGGCGCGCCGACCGTCCCGTCGCGCTTCCTGCAGCGCCTCGCGGCCGTCTCCGGCACGGCCTGGACCGCCTGCGTGGCACGTGGCGCGGCCCATCTCGACCTGGCGCGGGCACTCGACCGGCCGGCCGCGATCCGCCCGATCGCGCGCCCCGCGCCGAAGCCGGAGGTCCGGCTGCGCCCGACGACGCTGAGCGTCACCCGGATCGAGGTGCTGCGGCGCGACCCCTACGCCATCTATGCCGAGCGGATCCTCAAGCTGGTGCCGCCCGAGCGGATCGCCGCTCCCGTCGGCCCCCGCGAGATCGGCACGGCCTTCCATGCCGCCATCGCGGCCCATGCCGCAGCGCCCGCACGGGACGACGCGGCCGTCGCGACGCAATTGCTCGAGGCCTTGGCGGAGCCGCTCCGCGAGCCGGCATTCCGCGCCTTCGCCTGGCCGCGGATCGACCGATGGATCCAGGCCTATCTCGGCTGGGATGCGGCGCGGCGCGGCGCCACGCCACGGATGCTGATCGAAGAGAAGGGCCGGCTGACGCTCAATCTCGCCGATGGTTCGACTTTCGACCTCACCGCCGAGGCCGACCGGATCGAGATCGACGCGCAGGGCGGCATCGCCCTCGTCGACTTCAAGACCGGCCTGCCGCCCACCTTGCGCGAAGTGAAGGCCGGTTTCGCCCCGCAACTGACGCTCGAAGCCCATATGGCGGCGGCGGGCGCGTTCGCCTCGCTCGGCGGCGGGCGGGTGACCGAGGCCGTCTATGTCAAGTTCGGCAGCACCGCGGAGGCGCAGACGATCCGGCTCGATTGGAAGGGCGACCCGGCGTTCGAAGAGGTCGTCGCAATCCACCGCAACGAACTCGCCGGCCTGCTCGACGCCTTCCGGCGGGTCGAGACCGGCTATGTGGCGCGGCCCTTCCCCAAATATGCCTCGCGCTTCGGCGCCTACGACCACCTGGCGCGCGTCAAGGAATGGTCGGCGACGGGCGGCGCGGGCGAGGATACGGAGGGGGAAGGGTCGTGACCGGGCCTGCGACCGTTCCGGCGGATACGCTCGCGCGGCAGCGCCGGGCCTCCGCGCCGGGCGCCTCGGCCTGGGTCTCGGCCAATGCCGGGTCGGGCAAGACCCATGTGCTGGCGCAGCGCGTCATACGCCTGCTGCTCGCCGGGGTGGCGCCCTCGCGAATCCTCTGCGTCACCTTCACCAAGGCCGCAGCCGCCAACATGTCGATCCGCGTCTTTCGCGACCTTGCGGCCTGGACGGCGCTCGACGAGGCGGCGCTCGGCGAGGCCGTCGCGGCGACCGGGGCGCCCCGCCCCGCTACGGCCGACCTCGACTTCGCCCGCCGGCTCTTCGCCCGCACGGTCGAGACGCCGGGCGGCCTCAAGGTGCAGACCATCCACGCCTTCTGCGAGCGCCTGCTGCATGTCTTCCCCTTCGAGGCCAATGTGCCGGCGCGCTTCGAGGTGCTCGACGATATGCGTAGCGCCGATCTGCTGTCCCGCGCCCGCGAGACCGCGCTCGCCGAGGCTCTCGCCGGGACCGATCCCGCCCTGGCGGAGGCCGTCGCTACGCTGTCCCGGGAGGTGGCCGCCGAGACATTCGAGAAACTCGTCGGCGAGGCCCTCGGTCATCGCGAGCTCTTGCGGGCGCTCCGCTCGGGCACGACGGCGGCACGGCTGCGCGACAGTCTCGGCCTGCGCCCGGACGAGACCATCGCGGCCATCGAACATGCCATCGTCCAGGCCGGCATCCCGCCGGCCGAATGGCTCGGCATCGCGCATCGCCTCGGCGCCGACGGCAGCAGCAAGCCCACGACCGGCAATCGCCTGGCACACGCCGCCGCCAGCTCGGTCGCGGCGCGCTGCGACGCCTATCTCGACGTCTTCCTGACCAAGGGAAAGCCGCGCGACGACAAATATCTCGTTAAGGCGCTCCGCGCCGCCGAGCCCGCCCTCTGCGCCCGGCTCGACGCCGAACGCGACCGCGTCCACGACCTCGCCGAGCGGCGCAAGGCGGCGCGCCTCGTCGAAGGCACCGCCGCGCTGCTGACGGTCGCGGCTGCCGTCCTCAAGCACTACGACATCGCCAAGGGGCGCCGCGGGCTCCTCGACTTCGACGATCTCACCGAGCGCACGCGCACGTTGCTCAAGCGTTCGGAGGCCGCCTGGGTGCTCTACAAGCTCGACAGCGGCATCGACCATATCCTGGTCGACGAGGCGCAGGACACCTCGCCCGAACAATGGGAGATCCTGCAGGCCATCAGCGGCGATTTCTTCGCCGGCGCGGGCGTGCCGCGCCCGGCCCGCACCTTCTTCGCGGTCGGCGACGAGAAACAGTCGATCTATTCCTTCCAGGGCGCCCGCCCGGACATGTTCGACAGGATGCGCCGGCACTTCGGCGCAGCCGCGAAGGGCGCAAGCCAAACCTTCGAGGATGTCGGCCTGCTGCTCTCATTCCGCTCGGCGCGGGCGGTCCTGCAGGCGGTCGACCGCGTCTTCGCCCATCCGCCCAATGCCCGCGGCCTGACGAGCGAGGCCGTCCCGCCTCCGCACGAGGCCCTGCGGCAGTTTCCCGGCACCGTCGAAGTCTGGCCGGTGGTCACCGCCGTGCCGCACGAGGAGCCGCGCGACTGGCGGCTGCCGGTCGACGCGCTCGACGCGAGCGAGCCCGCCGTCGTCCTGGCGCGGCGCATCGCTGTTTCGGTCGCCCGGTGGACGGCACCCGGATCGGCCGAGACCGTGCAGGACGGGGCGGCGCGCCGCCCCATGCGGCCCGGCGATGTCCTGGTGCTGGTGCGGTCCCGCAACGCCGTCTTCGAGGCCGTGATCCGGGCGCTAAAGGACCGGCGCGTGCCCGTGGCAGGCGCCGACCGGCTGGCGCTGACCCAGCATATCGCGGTCATGGACCTCGTCGCCGCCGGCCGCGCGGCGCTCACCCCGGATGACGACTTCACCCTCGCCTGCGTGTTGAAGTCACCGCTGATCGGGCTCGACGACGACGACCTGATCCGCCTCGCGCCCGAACGCGAGGGGACGCTGCTCAGGGCGCTCGAAGGCTCTGCCGAGCCGCCCCACCGGCGCGCCGCGGAGCGTCTTTCCGCCTGGCGGCAACGTGCGGAACAACTCACGCCCTTCGGCTTCTACACCCGGCTCCTTTCGGCCGACGGCGGACGCCGCGCCCTCCTCGGCCGGCTCGGACCCGAGGCCGGCGACGCCATCGACGAATTCATCGCCCTGACGCTCAGGCACGAGCACGATAGCCCGCCCTCGCTCATGGGCTTCCTGGCGCGGCTCGACGGCGTCGAGCTTTCGGTCAAGCGCGACATGGAGGCAGCCGGCGATGCCGTGCGGGTGATGACCGTCCATGCGGCCAAGGGGCTCGAGGCCAAGGTCGTCATCCTGCCGGACACCTGTGGCGCCCCGAGTGGCCGGCACGACCCGAAACTGTTCCGGCTCGATGGCGATGACGGCCCGGAGGCGGCTGCCCTCCTCTGGTCGCCGAAACAGGACGCCGACGCCGGCCCGCTCGGCGCGGCGCGATCACGGGTGCGGCAGCATGCCGTCGAGGAACACAACCGGCTGCTCTACGTCGCCATGACGCGGGCTGAGGAACGGCTATATGTGGCGGGTTTCTGCGGCGACAGAGGGCCGGCCGAGGGCTCGTGGTACCGGATGATCGAGGATGCCGGCCTCGAGCTCGAGCCCGTCCCGGCCGTCTGGGACCCGGACGAGACCGTGCTGCGCCGCACCGATGCGGGTGCCGCAGGTGGAGAGGTGGTCGCGCCGCCCCCGCGCCGTCCCGCCGCCGTCACCTTGCCCGACTGGCTGACGCGGCCGCCGCAGCCCGAGCACGACCCCGCCGTTCCCCCGGTGCGCCCCTCGAACCCGCTCGGCGCCGCCGACCAGTTCGCGCCTGTCGCCTGGGCCTTCGGCGACCGGCGCCGCGGCGGGCGGCGCCTCGGCCTCACCGCCGGCCGACTCACTCACGCGCTGCTGCAGCATCTCCCCGACGTCGAGCCCGATCGGCGGCGCGAGGCCGCGATGCGCTTCCTCGCGAGCCGGGGCCAGGGCCTCGACGCCGCATACCGGGCCGCCCTGCTCGACCAGGTGCTCGGGGTGATCGGCGACCCCGTGCTGGCGGCGCTGTTCGGTCCCGGCTCGCGGGCCGAGGTCGCGGTGGCGGCGACGCTCACGCTCGCGCCGGGTCATGCCGTCGAGGTCGCGGGACAGATCGACCGGATCGCGGTCGAGGCCGACGCCGTCCATATCGCCGACTTCAAGACCGGCCGTCCGGCCGATGCGCCGACACCACAACACCGGCTGCAGCTCGCGCTCTATCGATCGGCGGTGGCGCCGCTCTATCCGGACCGACCGGTCCGCGCCTATCTGGTCTGGACCACCGGTCCGCGCGTCGCCGAGGTCTCCCCTGCGGATCTCGACGCGGCCCTGTCCGTGCTCTCTCGCGAAACACGCCCCTGAACGGCGGCGAGAGTGAAGGTCAGCCGCTGCGCGAGGCCGCCCCCCGGCCGGTTGGCGAGCGTGATCGTGCCACCGTGCCGCATCACGATCTCCTTGGCGATGGCGAGACCCAGGCCCGCGCCGGGCACGGCCTGGCGGCGCGCCGGATCGACACGGAAGAAGGGCTCGAAGACGCGCCCCATGG
The DNA here is from genome assembly GCA_965277115.1 of Lichenihabitans sp. Taxonomy (GTDB): domain Bacteria; phylum Pseudomonadota; class Alphaproteobacteria; order Rhizobiales; family Beijerinckiaceae; genus Lichenihabitans. Next base: position 762,105 of record CBDIBY010000012.1, read on the forward strand.
CTTCGTCCGGGATGCCCGGGCCTCGATCCACGATCGTCAGCACCGCGGTCGCGCCGTCGCGGCGCAGGTGCAGGACGGCGCCCCCGCCGTGCGTCGCCGCGTTGGTCACGACATTGCGCAGGGCACGGGTCAGCGCGAGCGGGCTTGCGACGATCTCGCATTCGGCCGTCTCGGCACAATCGACGGACAGGCCGAGCTCGCCGAGCTCGGAGGCGATCCGCCGCACCAGGCCGTCGAGCCGGATCTCCTCCTTGGGGCTCGCGTCCGTGCTCTCGCGTACCAGGCGGATGGCGCTGTCGGCGATCCGCTCGAGCTCATCGAGGTCGCGCAGCCAGACGTCGCGCTCCGCGTCGGCCAGGAATTCGGCCCTGAGCCGCATACGGGTCATCGGGGTGCGCAGGTCGTGGCCCGCCGCGGCGACGAGACGCATGCGCCCCTCCATGGCGTGGCGCAGGCTGCGCGACAGGCGGTTCACGGCGCTCGCCGTGGCGCGGATCTCGGCCGGCCCGGTCTCGGGAAGCGGCGACAGGTTGCCGTCCGAACTCGCCGCCGCCAGCGCCGCGTCTTCGAGCAGCAGCAGCGGGCGCGTCACCCGGTTCGACACGACCACGGCCACGCCGGCGGTGCCGGCGACGATCAGCGCCATGTAGCCGGCGAGGATCAGCCAGCCCTCGTGGCGCGGCTTGTCGAGCACCGGGACGGCGACCCAACCGCCGGGCGAGACCTCAATGGAGGCCACCGGCCCGTGCTCGTCCGTCGGCCGCGTGACCACCACCTTGAGGTCGCTGCCGAGGAGCGCGAGACCGTCGCGGATCATATGCGTCGTATCCGCTTCCGGCGCCCCGCCTACCGGCGCCTTGAGGAAGCGCAGGCCGCCGCCCGGCCCAGCGTCGCGGGCGAGGTCGCGGACGAGGACGAGCTGGCGCGCCGTCAACAGCGGCAGCCGGCGCGAATGGTTGATGGTGAGGACGAAGATGGTGATGACCGTCGCCAGGCCGACGACGCAGATGATCGCGGTGACCAGGATCAGGGCGAATTTGGCCCGCAGCGACTTCACGCGCCGAACACCGTGACGGGCGCCACGAACTGATAGCCGCCGTTGCGCACGGTCTTGATCAGCCGCAGCGCCTTGTCGTCGCCGAGCTTGCGGCGGACGCGGCTCATCAGCACGTCGATCGACCGGTCGAACTGGTCGCCCTCGCGCCCTTTGGTGAGATCGATGAGCTGCTCGCGCGAGAGCACCCGTCCGGGCCGCTCCAGCAGGGTCTGCAGCAGGTCGAACTCGGCCCCGGTCAGAGCCACCTCGCCACCCTCGGGATTGGAGACCCGGCGCAGCGCCGGCTCGAGCGTGAAGCCCTCGAAACGGTAGTTGCGGCTCGCGCCGGTCACCGGCTGGGCCGGAGCGCGGCGCAGGATGGCCCTGATGCGTGCCACAAGCTCGCGCGGATTGAACGGCTTGCCGAGATAATCGTCGGCGCCGATCTCGAGGCCGATGATCCGATCCACATCCTCCTTGAGCGCGGTCAAGAGGATGATCGGAATCGACGACCTGCCCCTGAGGTCGCGGCAGATGTCGAGACCCGAACCGTCCGGTAGCAGCACGTCGAGGACGATCAGCTGGAAATTGCTCGTGTCGAGCTTCTGCAAAAGTTCGCGGCGGTCCGCGGCGAGCGTGACGCGGAAACCTTGGGCCGCGAGATAGCGGCCGAGAAGCGTGCGGATCTCCTCGTCGTCGTCGACGACCAGAATATGGTGGTCCTGCTGCATCGTCGTCCCATGTCCGGCTTCCGCCTTTTAGACGATCTCGCCGGCCGGACGACCGGTTATTTTACGGCGAAGTTTTGCTGTGCGGGCTTTGAGACAGGTTCGGCAACAAAACGATCCGCCGCACCAAGTTTCGGGCGCATTCCGGCCCAGGCCCGACATGTTTGGCCGGCACTCTCGTCGAGGGTCCGCACGAAGCCCGGTTGCCCCCTCCAGTCCAGGCTTCCCTGCGGACCCAACTTCCGCACCACTTTTCTGCATGACCTGATGTCGTCGACGAACCTCGGGCGTGGCTTCGGGTTATTCTGCGGCCGACACCCCCGGAGGATCGTCATGCGACCACACCCCGTTCCACCCGGGCCAGGCCAGGAAAGCGTCTGGGACTATCCGCGGCCGCCGCGCCTCGAAAGGGTGGCCGAGCGCCTTCGCGTCGTGTTCGGCGGAGCGACGATCGCTGACACGCCGTGCGGCTATCGGGCGATCGAGACGAGCCATCCGCCGACCTATTACCTGCCGCCCGAGAGCATTGCTGCGGGCACGCTCAGGCGGTCGGGTGGCGGTTCCTTCTGCGAATGGAAGGGCGTCGCGGTCTATTTCGATATCGTCGCCAGCGACCGCAGAGCGCCGCGCGCCGCCTGGTCCTATCCGGAGGCCGACGGCGATTTCGCACCGATCCGCGATTACGTAGCCTTCTATGCCGGACCAATGGACGGCTGCTGGGTCGGGGAGGAGCAAGCGACGCCGCAGCCGGGCGGTTTCTACGGCGGCTGGATGACCTCGAGGATCGTCGGTCCCGTCAAGGGCGCGCCCGGCACCTGGGGCTGGTAGCAGTTCCGCCGGAGACCGGATCCCGCCGAGGATGGAACCGGCACGCCGCAGGGCTGTTTTCGCTCCAGCATCGGAACGGCAAAAGGGTCACACATGACAGACCAACCCAGGATCATCTTCAATGACGGGAACGCGATCCCGCAGCTCGGCTTCGGCACCTGGCAGATCCCCGAGGCCGAGGCGCCGGGCGTCGTCGAACAGGCGATCGCCGCCGGCTACCTGTCGATCGATACGGCGCAGGGCTACGAGAACGAGGCGGGGGTCGGCAGAGCCATCGCCGCCTCGGGCCGGCCGCGCTCGGGCCTGTTCGTCACCACCAAGCTCGCCAATTCGCGTCACGGCTACGACGAGACGATGCGGGCGACCGAGGAGAGCCTGCGCAAGCTCAAGCTCGACGCGCTGGACCTCTATCTCGTCCATTGGCCGATCCCGAAGAAGAACCTCTATGTCGAGACCTGGCGCGCCTTCATCGAGCTGCGCAAGCAGGGCAGGCTACGCTCCATCGGCGTGTCGAACTTCACCATGGCGCATCTCGAACGGCTGAAGGACGAGACCGGCATCGTGCCGGCCTTGAACCAGATCGAGCTGCATCCGCGCTTCCAGCAGCGGACTTTGCGCGACTACCACGCCAAGGCCGGCATCGTGATCGAATCGTGGAGCCCGCTCGGGCGCGGCCGGCTGCTCGAAGAGCCCGTCGTCCTGGCGCTGGCCGAAAAGCATCGCAAGACCCCGGCCCAGGTGGTGCTGCGCTGGCATCTCGACCAGGGCCTCGTGGTGATCCCGAAATCGGTGACGCCATCACGGATCAAGGAGAATATCGCGATCTTCGATTTCCGCCTGGACGACGAGGATCTCGGCCGGATGGCCGGTCTCGACGATCCGAAAGGACGGACCGGTCCGGATCCGGACACCTTCGGCTGACGCCTGCGGCGGCGCAGAGCCGCCGCACCGATCGCGGCACGAATTCATGCCTGCCTCAGTGACATAGGAGCCAGACGGGCCCTTCGATCGAGCATCCCGCTTCGCCGCCGACCCGGACGTTTCATGGCCGCCGAACAACCCGCATCCTGTCGCCCTCGACGACGCGCCCTGCTGCTCGTCAACGAGCACAGCCGCCAGGGACGAGACGGCCTTGGCCAGGCGACGCAGGCCTTGCGGGATGCGGGGATCGAGGTCGACCACCGCCAGGGAAAAGGCCGCGAGGATGTGGCCCGGCTGATCCGCGAGGCTCGCGACGACGTCGACCGCGTCGTCATCGGCGGCGGCGACGGTACATTGAACGCCGCCGCCCCCGCCTTGATCGAGACCGGCCTGCCGATGGGCATCCTGCCGCTCGGCACGGCCAACGACCTCGCCCGCACCCTCGGCCTCCCGCTCGACCTCGCTGGCGCCGTCGAGCTTGTGGCCACCGGCCATACGCGACCGATCGACCTCGGCGAGGTCAACGGCATCCCCTATTTCAACGTCGCGAGCCTCGGGCTCGGCGTCGACCTGACGCGGGCGCTGACCCGCGACGCCAAGCGCCGCTGGGGACTTCTGGGCTATGCGATCGCCGGCATGAGGGTGCTCAACCGGCTGCGCCCCTTCCATGCCTCGATCGACATCGAGGGCCGGGTCACCGAGTCGCGCACCATTCACCTGGCCGTGGGCAACGGGCGCCACTACGGCGGCGGCATGGTGGTCGGCGAACATGTTTTCATCGACGACGGCCGCCTCGATGTCTACAGCCTCGAGGTCGAGAACGTCTGGCGGCTGCTGCGCCTCCTGCCGGCACTGCGCGCGGGTCGCACACAGGATTGGACCGAGATCCGCACGCTCGAAGGCCAGGAGATCAGGGTCACGACGCGGCGCGTCCGCTCGGTCAATGCAGACGGCGAGATCGTGACGAAGACCCCGGCGCGGTTTCGCCTGCTGCATGGCGCCGTCACAGTCTATGTGCCAAGCGAAGCTCAGGAGTAGCGGACGCCGCGGCGAGCTGCGGCGAGCGCCCGCGCCAGGTCGTCGGCCAGCGCCGCCTTCTGCTCCGGACCGAGGAACGGCGCCACCTCGACGCGGGCGCCGCGCGACACGACATCGAGCCGCATCATGCCGAACTCCTCGTGCGTCCGGCGTTCGAGCCGCACCCAGGAGGGGTTGAAATGCCATTCGGCCCGCGCCCCCTTGGGGCTGACCTTGGCGAGCAGCAGGTCGAGCACCGTGACCTTCACGTCCTCATAGGCCCGGGCGGCGCGGAAGCTCGCCTCGAAGGCGAGATAGAGCGCCAGCACGTCGAGGCCCATGAAGCCCGCCACCGGCCAGGCGCCGAGGATCACGAAAGGCAGCGTCGCCGCCGTACTGATCAGGGCTACCACGGCCAGCAGGACGCGCACCTTGCGCCGCGTCAGCGAGCGGTGCGGATGCAGCCGCGTCGCGAACAGGACGGCGTCGCTCGGATCGGTCGCAGCCGGTTCGATCTCGGTCACGCTTGGCCTCACATTGTGCGACGGCGCCACGACGGACTATAAGGCATCATGCCGCCCACAAAGATGAGCCCCCTGGCGCCCCGACGCAAGGTTTCGAGCGGAGCTGCACGGGAACGGCAGTCCAACCCCACGCCGGGCAGCGCACGGGTCGTCGCGGCGGCGTCCCCCGCCCCCTCGCGCGATGCGACTGACGACGCCGGGCGGATCGCCGAGATCTTCGCCAGGTTGCGGGCGGCGAACCCGGAGCCGCGCACCGAACTGACCTACCGCAATCCCTTCACGCTGCTCGTCGCAGTCCTTTTGTCGGCGCAGGCGACCGACGTCTCCGTCAACAAGGCCACGGCGGAGCTCTTCGCCATCGCCGACACGCCCGAAAAGATGCTCGCGCTCGGCGAGGAGGGACTTCGCGGCTTCATCAAGACGATCGGCCTCTACAACGGCAAGGCCAGGAACGTCATGGCACTCTGCGAGATCCTGCTCCGCCAGCATGGCGGCGAGATTCCGCGCGAGCGCGATGTGCTCGAGACCCTGCCCGGCGTCGGCCGCAAGACCGCCAATGTGGTGGTCAACAATCTGTTCGGCGATGCGGTGATCGCGGTCGACACCCATGTGTTCCGGGTCTCGAACCGCTTGCCTATCGCCTCGGGCGCGACGCCGTTGGCGGTCGAACTCGGGCTCGACCGAGCGGTGCCGGCCGAGTTCAAGCGCCACGCCCATCACTGGCTGATTCTGCATGGGCGCTACACCTGCATAGCCCGCAAGCCGCTCTGCGCGACCTGCGTGGTCAGCGACCTCTGCCGCTGGCCCGACAAGATGGCCTGAGGTTAGAGTCCTTCGTCGAGGTAGGAGCGCACGCGCGCACGCCCGGGATCGCCGTCGCGCCGGGCAGCGCGGCCCGGCGTCGCCTCGTCGGCCGGAATGGCACCGGGCTCGGGAACCTCCGGAGCCGCCGGCGCATCCCTATAGGCGTCCCTGAGATCATCGGTCGGCACGGTCGCACCGAGGCCGGTCGCGGCCTGCGGCGCTATCGGGATGGCCCCGCCGACAGGCGGGAGGACTGGGGCTCGCCCCAAACTTTCCTCGGCCATGAGGTCGCGGCCGGCGCGCGCCGGATCCCACCCTTCGGTGCGCCACAGGCTCTCGCGCTCGTCCATGTTCACAGTGCCCTCGCGATCGAGGATGTCGACGATCTGATCGTGCTGGGGGCCGTCGTCGCGCACGGCCAGCAGAAACCCGCCGCGGCGCAGGCCTTCGCCGTAGCTGTGCCGGTCCTCGTCGGGCATGAACAGATCCTTCAATGTCTCCCAGAACCCCTTCTGAGGCCGACGGCACGGGTTCCGTCTCGACCGGCTCGGAGCCGCCTTCGACCATGCTGATCCGCTCGCGCGCAATCCCCGCGGCGACGAGGTCGTCGACCGCCGTCTGCGCCGCGGCGCGCGTATCGAAGAAGGCGGTGACGGTACGGCCCGAGGCAGCCCCTGCCGGCTGGGTGCCCGGCGCCGCTGGATTGGTCATGCTCATGAAGTCCTCCCGATTGCGATTGGCGGTCTGCATCCTTGCGAGGTCAACGGCGTCGCTCGGTCGGGGTTGCATCGCCGCCAAATGCGCTCCGGTCAAATCGGTTGTGGGCGGTTCCGAAGCGGGCCTATAGGAAGAGTCGGCGTTCGGCCGCCGGTGGCCGCCCGGTTAAGATTTTGCCATGCATCTGTTGGTAGACGTCTGGGTCGTGCTCTGCCGCAGTCCCCAGCGGAACGGCGGATTGGGTTTCAAGCGATCGCGGGCCAGATGACGGATCTATACCACCACCCCCTGTGTCCTCATTCGCGTTTCATCCGCTTGGCGCTGGGTGAGTTCGGCATGGAGCCGAGACTGATCGAGGAACGGGTCGTCGACCGCCGGCGCGACTTTTTGACGATGAACCCGGCCGGTACCACGCCGGTGCTCGTCGAGCAGCCCTTCGCGCCCGTGCCGGGAGCGGGGCCGATCGCCGAATATCTCGACGAGACGCGCGGCCTAGGCCTCGGCGACCGCCGGCTCATGCCCGACGACCCCTCCGGCCGGGTCGAAGTCCGTCGCCTGCTCGACTGGTTCAACGGCAAGTTCTTCACCGAAGTCTCGGACGACCTCATCACCCAGAAGGTCTACAAGCGCTTCATGGGCGCCGACCAGGGCGGCGGCGCGCCTGACATGGATCTCGTTCGGGTGGCGCGGGCCAATATCCGCTACCATCTGCGCTATCTGGGCTACCTGATCCGGGCGCGGAATTGGCTCGCCGGCGATCGGATGAGCTATGCCGACCTCGCGGCGGCGGCGCATCTCTCGAGCATCGATTTTCTGGGCGACGTGCCATGGGCGGAGGACGAGACGGCGAGGAACTGGTACGCGCGGGTGAAATCCCGCCCGTCCTTCCGGACGCTGCTCGCCGATCGGATACCGGGCCTGACCCCGAGCCCCACCTACGCCGATCTCGACTTCTGAAGGCGCGGCTCAGAGCGCGGGCCGCAGCGCTCGGCTTCGACCTCTGCCGGGTGACGACGCCCGACGCGATCCCCGAGGCCGGTGCGCGCCTCGACGATTGGCTCGCCGCCGGCCGGCACGGCGATATGGACTGGATGGCGGAGAGCGCCTGGCGTCGCGCCGACCCGCGCCATCTCTGGCCCGAGGCGCGCTCCATCGTCATGCTCGGGCTCAATTACGGGCCGGACAGCGACCCGCGCGCGAGCCTCGCCCACCCGGAGCGCGCCACCATCTCGGTCTACGCCCGCAACCGCGACTATCACGACGTCCTCAAGGGCAAGCTCAAGACGCTCGCCGCGGTGCTGGTCGCCGCCCCGGAGCGACCGGAGGTGAAGGTCTTCGTCGACACGGCGCCGGTGATGGAAAAGCCGCTCGCCGCCGCCGCCGGCCTCGGCTGGGTCGGCAAGCACACGAACCTCGTCTCGACCGAGCTCGGCTCCTGGCTGTTCCTCGGCGCCATCTTCACGACGCTTGACCTCGAACCCGATTCGCCGGAGGGCGACCATTGCGGCTCCTGCCGCGCCTGCCTCGACATCTGCCCGACGTCGGCCTTCACGGCGCCCTACAGCCTCGATGCGCGCCGCTGCATCTCCTACCTGACGATCGAGCACAAGGGCCACATCGAGCGGGCGCTGCGCCCGCTGATCGGCAACCGAATCTACGGCTGCGACGACTGCCTCGCCGTCTGCCCCTGGAACAAGTTCGCCGAGGCCGGCAGGGAGGCGAAGCTCAAGGCGCGCCCCGACCTCGACGCTCCGGCACTCGACCATCTCGCGCGGCTCGACGATGCGGACTTTCGCACCATGTTCTCCGGCAGCCCGATCAAGCGGATCGGCATCGACCGCTTCCTGCGCAACGTCATGATCGCCATCGGCAACAGCGGAAGCCGGGAGCTAGCGGAGCGGGCGCTCGATCATCTCGCTCATGCCTCGCCGCTGGTGCGGGCCATGGCGGTCTGGGCCGCGGGACGGCTGGTGGGCTGTGACGGGCTCGCGGCCCGCGCCGGGAAGATGCGCGCCGCCGAGACCGACGCCTCGGTCCTCGCCGAATGGGAGCACGCGTGAACCTCTTCGTCTTCGGCATCGGCTATACCGCCGGCCATTTTCTTCGCGACCAGAGGTCGCGCTTCGCCCAAGTCGCGGGCACGGTGCGCACGCGCCAGCGCTGCGACGAGCTGGCGCGCGACGGCATCACGGCCTTCGTGTTCGACGGCGATGTCGTCGATGCGCCCATCCTGCCGGCGCTCGTCGGGGCCGACGCCATCCTGGTCAGCGTCCAGCCCCGGGCCGGGCACGATCCTGTGCTCGACCGCTTCGCCGACCACATCCGGGAGAGCCGGGCGCGCAGGATCGTCTATCTGTCGACGATCGGCGTCTACGGCGACCATGGCGGCGCCTGGATCGACGAGACGACCATCCCCATTCCCGAGAGCGAACGCGGCCGGCAGCGCCTCATGGTCGAGGACGAATGGCTGGCGCTCGGCGCGCTCAGCGCCAAATCGGTCGCGGTGCTCCGCCTCGCCGGCATCTACGGGCCGGACCGCAACGTGCTCGACGATCTTCGGGCCGGCGAGGCCCGCCGCATCGACAAGCCGGGCCAGGTGTTCAACCGCATCCATGTCGCCGATATCGGCCAGGCGATCGCGGGCGCCTTGGCCGAGCGCGCGCACGGGACCTGGAACATCGCCGACGACGAGCCGGCGCCGGCCCCCGATGTCGTGGCCTACGGCGCGAAACTTCTCGGCATCGCGCCGCCGCCGCTGATCCCGTTCGCGAAAGCGGACCTGTCGCCGATGGCGCGGAGCTTCTACGGCGCCAATCGCCGCGTCTCGAACGACGCCATGAAGCGCGATCTCGGGGTGAGGCTGCAGTACTCGACCTATCGGGAGGGATTGGAGGGGTTGCTGCGACGGGAGGATAGGTGAGCGGGGCGGACTCAGGCACGACCGCACAGACGATCTACGACTCATCCGATCTTCAGCAACTTATGCTTTCCGGCCGTAACTGGCCGGCTTCAGTAAGTCCGCTTATAGGAGCAAAGATCGAAATAGCGGGCGTTCGACGCGGCGCCTATCGAACCCCAAGTGGCGACGAACACGCGAAATCGGCCTAAAGGGATTGGGCGAAGCGCGCCCCGAACCGCCGCAACGCACCGGGTTGGTTCAATTGGAACACCCTATGGCTCCCTACCCACTTGGCTGTTTGTCCGCCCTGCTGCTGCTGGCCGCCATCTGCCAAGCAAGCGCGGCCGACGGTGATTTTCCTTGGGCAGCCGAGGCTCGCGCGCTGGCCCCCGATGGTTGGGTCGGCGGCCAGGTGATCGGCTTCAATGCGGCCGCGAAGACCGGCGTGATCGCGCTCTACCCCAAGGACGATGACGCCCCCACGACACGTGGAAAGGCCCTCGAGGTCAGGCTGGATGGCAGCACCCATCCCATTCGATCCTCCGCGACGATGCGCGACAAGAGGCCCACCGAGCACATCTTCTTTCAAACGAACTCGGCGCCGTCTCGCGAGGACGATTTCGAGCCGGCATCCCACCTTCCGATGGGAACGACGGCATGCTCGATCGGCGGCTGGACGAACGATTCCGATCCCAAGGGCCTGAACCTGCGATCCGAGCCATCGGCCAAGGGCAGGGTTGTTGCCACGCTTCCCCATCTTTCGAGCCCCTATGGGATCGAGTTCCGTATCATCGGATTCAAGGATGGCTGGTTCCTCATCGAGAATTCCGACAATCCCGACTACGAGCAGACCGCCCCGAAGGGTCGGCGGATCTATACCGGCCGCGGCTGGGTTGCCGGGACGCTGATAATGAGCTCGATCGCCAGCCCCGACCTCCTGTCCAGCCCGCATGACGATGCCGGCGTCGTCTTGAAGTTGAGCGGAACACTCGGCGATTCCAGCTACGGACCGGACAGTGTGCCGATCCGGCGTATCCTCGCCTGCAACCAGACCTGGACCTTGGTCGAAGTCGAGGACCCACCGACCAAGACGCTCCACACCGGATGGGTCCAGCGCCTTTGCAGCAACCAGGTCACGACCTGCCCCTGAGCACCGGCATGCGGCAGGCCTGGCCGGGCCGGCCGATCATTCGAGCGAGACGGTTCCCTCGCCGAGGTTGATGCGCAGCTTCAAGGGTGGCCCCTTGACCGTATCGCCGTTCTCGTTGCGTCGCCTGGTCGGCATGACCAGGAGCAGCCCCTTGGCCTTATCGTAGCTGCGCGTCGCGGCTCTGACGTCGAGCGAAGCCAATCCGATGACGGCCCAGCAATTGCTGCCCCCGGACGGGTCGTCCTTGGCAGGCAGAACCACGGCAATGCCGCTCGAGCAGCAAGCCGGCTCGACCGTGTCGATATTGTAGGCATCAACCTTGCCGTCATAGAGCGCGATGTGAGCTTTCTCGACTGGCCTCGTTATGCTCTCGATGCCGACGCCCGCATCCCGGCAATCCTTGACGCCCAGCGCGGCGGCGGGGAACCCAAAAAGCATGAATGCACCGGTGAGAAGCGTGCACCGCCGTGACGAATGGCGAGCGCGAAAATCATGGAGTTCGAGCATGGGCGTCGGCTTCCTTCCTATTCCAGGAATCAACCATACTCAGGCCTCGGCCAGCGATGGAGGAGCGAACCGTATATTGTGCCCTTTCGTGGGCCGAACGTAAATCGCCGTTCCTATGGGTCGGGCGGCGTCAGCAAATCACTCCTGTCTGCTTCCGTCCTAATGACGTATTTTGCTGTATGATCTTCCTTGCCATCTATGGTTTGATTGCCCTCGACGCGAACATAGTCGTGGGACTCTCCCCATTCATATTTCACGTCAGCGGAGTAGAAGGACATAAGTGCGGCACCGCGAGTATCAAAACTGAAAGACGTGTCGATCGTAACCTTGTTCACGCGATACGAGCCGTCTCTGTTGCCGATAATCTGCTGCGATTTGTCCTCACTTCCCCACACGTTTTTGAACGTATCCAGATCGCCTCCAATTATAGATATGATAGATTTCACCCCAGATTTGAAATCCGCGCTACTGTTGTCCCTAGTTAAATTCTCGGAGGTGAAGGTCTCAAAATGCTTGCTAAGCACCCGCATCACCTTCGGGTGTTCCGCTTGAGGTGGTTTTACGATGATTTTCACTGGCACCGACGTCCATGTCGAGTAGATCTTGACCTGCCGGTCCATAGCCAGGTCGCTTGCTTTCGAAGTGCGCTGGTTGGCTTCGAGCTCTCCCAACGAATACGCAGCCATACCAGTGTAGTTGGGGAGAAATCCGAAGACGCGGTCGATATGCGCCTTGACCTCGGCAGATCGTCTCATTCCGAGATCTATATTGTACCCGAAGGAGCCGCGCCGGTCGGCCAATCCGACGCAGGTGAATTGCACTCGATCGATATCCAGTATCACCCTGAAGTTGCGAAACAACAGGCTCAAGACCGCCAAGCCGGCATCGTCGATAACCGCGCTGTCGGTCGAGAACCGTATGATTGCGATCAAAGACTTGTCTGATGTCTTGCCAGCCACGTATTCGCTTAGATTCTGAGCCATTGAGGGACACTCCTCTTGCAAATCGAGGAAACCGAGCCGCTTAGGCCGAGCACAGACCTCAATCATTTGATTGCGTTCTGAACGAATGTCGGCGCCAGCAAGAGGGTGCACGACTATCGGGCTCCGACCAGGCCAGAAAATAGAGGTGGCTCGGTTTTGTCTGAACCGCCTTGCGGGCGGGAAGGTGGGGTCCTGCCGGGTTTTGGCTGCCGCGGAGTGCGAAAGCCAGGTGAAATAGGCCTCGGCCGGTGTCTGCTGGTCGAGGCGGTATGCGGGTTCTTGCCGTTTATAGAAGGAAAAGTGGACACGCCCAAAGAGGAAAGCCTCGACCCTGCCGGCACGGGTTGGGTCATCGGTGGTGCTTTCGGTTCGGGGGCGTGCTCCTACCCTGCATCTGCCGCCCCGCCCTTTCGCGCGGGCAGGGAACCCTGGTAGCAGCCGTCCCTGATGCCCCTTACCTCCGCTTCGGCAGGCCCTCGGGAATCGCATCGAACATATCCGCGACATCCGGCACCAACCGCCGCCGCCAGTTGGGCCGCTCGCGGTCGGTCCCGGGCAGGTTGACCGCCACCGTTTCGCCGACGATGTCGTCGATCTGCGCCACCGCCAGCATCGCGGGCGTGCGGCCGATATAGTCATGCGCCGCCGCGACGAGCGGCCCGAAATTCCCGTCGGTGGGCGCCGGCACCTGCAAGGCGTCGCAGAGCAGCGCCTTCTCGCCTTCGCGTTCCTGCATCTGCCGGTCGGCCTCCTCGGGCCGCAAGATGCCGAGCGCCTGTCGCTCGGCGATCTCGGCGCCGGCCCACCAGCCGGCGAGCGTCGGCAGATCATGCGTCGAGACGCAGGCGACGGCCTTCTCCGGATAGGTTTCCGGCGGCAGGAAACGCGGCCAGTCGCGCTCGAAAAACAGCACCCGGTAGCTCAGGATATCGGCCGCGGCGATCCGGTCGCGAAACCCCTCCGGCACGGTGCCGAGATCCTCGCCGATGACGAGGCAGCGCGCCGCCTGGCTGGCGAGCGCCAGCTCGGCCAGGTTGTTCTCGAGCCTGTAGCCCACATAGGCGCCCTCCGCCCCCCTGGCGCCGTCCGGCACCCAGAACAGGCGCTGCAGGCCCATGGCGTGATCGATGCGCAGCGCGCCGGCATGGCGCATGTTGGCCGCGAGCAGATGCGCGAAGGTCTCGCCCGGGTTTTCGGCCACAGGGTTCGGCGGTGGCAGCGACCAGATCTGGCCGTCGGCCGAGAACGGATCCGGCGGCGAGCCGACCGAGACGCCGCGCGCGAAGTGGCCCGCACCGGCCCAGGCTTCGGCGCCGTCGGGCGCCATGCCGACCGCGATGTCGCGATAGAGCCCGAGCGCCAGGCCCGCCGCCCGGCCTTTCTCGGCCGCAGCCGCGAACTGGGCGTCCGCGAGCCATTGCAGATAGGCATGGTAGCGCAGCCGCGACGCATGCGCCGCGACGAATGCCGCGACGGCCGGCGACGCCGGATCCTGCAGGCTCGCGTCCCATTGGAACCAGGGTGTTCCGGGATGGGCCTCGCTCAGCGCCTCGAAGGCGGCGAAGTGATGCAGCCGCTCGCCGCCGGCTTTCACGAAAGCTTCGAAAGCCCGGACATCGGCATCGCGCGGCTGGCTGCGCGCCCGCATGTCAAAAGCCGCGAAGGCGGCCCCAAGCACCGCTTCCTTGACCCGCCAGACATTGGGATAGTCGACCAGCGGCTGCGCTCGCAGCGCCCTGAGCAGATCGCCCGCACCCTCGAGCATCCGCCCGACCTCCGGCGCTTCGCCGGTGACCTCGGGCGCCGCGACGTCGATATAGATCGGGTCGACGAAACGGCGGTCGGACGGGTTGTAGGGGCTCGCCCGGTCACGGTCTTGCGCGAATTGCGCATGCATCGGGTTCAAGCCGACAAAGGCCGCGCCGCGGCGTGCCGCGCCCTCGCACAAGTCTCCGAGCGTGGTAAAATCGCCGATGCCGCCATCCTGCGCGCGGCGCAGCGTGTAGAGATGGGCCGCGACGCCGAAGAGCCGGGCGCCGGCCCGGACATCGTCGGGCAGGAAGCAGCGTTGCGGCACCACGACGAGACGGCAGGGTGTTTCGGGCACGCCGTCGAGCCGAACCTGGTGCCGGCCAACCGGCAGCACCGGCAGATCGATCTCATGGACCGCATGGCGCCGTCCATCGGCGGCCCGGATGTCGAGGCGCCGCGCCTCGCCGGCCGCCACGGAAAGGCGCATCTCTTCGCCGTCCTGCCGCCGGATGGCGATGCCCCTCGGAGGGGCATCGCCGACGACGCGCAGCACCGCCGCGGCACCCTCGCGCGCATAGGCGCTCGGCGGCAGCGGGCGACGGTCGCGCCCGGCGAGCCGCCCGAGGCTGTCGCGCGCCTCCCCTGGCGTGCCGGCCTCGAGTCCCATGGCGGCGAGCAGCGTCCGCTTGGTGTCGGGCGAGACCTGATGGTGACGACCGCCGATCTCGTGCCAGTCGGGCGCGATGCCGGCCGTCCAAGCAAGCGCGTCGAGCAGATCGCCGTCGGGGATGTGGTCTGACTCAGGCGGCATCGGGGTCCTCGATCATGACCACCACCGACCGGGGCGCGATGGCGGCGGGCATCGTGGCGTCGAACAGGCGCGGCGTGGCGGACGCCTCGGTCGCGGTATCGACGGCGACGCGCCATCGCGAGTTCCGCTGCGGCGCCGGAAGCGATAATGTCAGGCCCTCGGCGCCCGCATGGAGCACGACGAGCACGCGGTCGTCGGGCTGCCCCGGACGCGGCGCGGCGAAGATCCCGATCAGCGTCGGCGTCGCCGGATGGTTCCAGTCGTCCGGCGAGGGCTCGCGGCCATCCGGCAGGCGCCAGGCGACGTCCGGGAAGCTCCCGCGGTCATGCTGCCGTCCGAGCAGAAAATGGTCGTCGCCGAGCGCCGGATGGGCGGCGCGCAGGTCGAGCAACGCGCGGATGAAACCGGTCAGCGCCGCCTCGGGCCGCGACCAGTCGAGCCAGCCCAAAACATTGTCCTGCGCATAGGCGTTGCTGTTGCCGCCCTGGCTCTGGCCGAGTTCGACGCCGGGACCGAGCATCGGCGTGCCGCGCGACAGCAGGAGCGTCGCGAGCAGGTTGCGCTGGTCGCGGCGGCGCGCCGCGAGGATCGCCGGATCGGCGGTCGGCCCCTCGGCGCCGTGGTTCCACGACCAGTTCTGATCGGTGCCGTCGCGGTTGCCTTCGCCGTTGGCCTCGTTGTGCTTGCGTCGTAGGCGACGAGGTCGGCGAGCGTGAAGCCGTCATGCGCGGTGACGAAATTGACCGAGCACGACGGCTTGCGCTTCGACCAGAAGACATCGCTCGACCCCGCGAGCCGCGTCGCCAGCGTCGCCGGGCCGCCGTCGCCGCGCCAGAAGCGGCGCACGTCGTCGCGATATTTGTCGTTCCACTCGCCCCAGGCCGCGTCGAAGGCGCCGAGCCGGTAGCCGCCGGGGCCGATGTCCCAGGGCTCGGCGACGAGCTTCAGCCGGCGGAGCAGCGGATCTTGTTCGATCGCGGCGATGATCGGCGCATCGGGGTCGAAGCCGTCGGGGCGGCGGCCGAGCGTCGCCATCAGGTCGAAACGGAAGCCGTTGAGGCCGCCGTAACGGGCCCAGGCGCGTAGCGCGTCGAGCACCAGCCGCACCACCGGCCGACGCTCGGCCGCCAGGATATTGCCGCAGCCGGCATCGTTGACGTAGCGGGCCGGATCGGCGGGATCGAGCCGGTAGTAGGTGGCGTTGTCGAGACCGCGCAGCGACAGCGTCGGGCCGAGTTCGTCGCCCTCGCCGCTGTGGTTGTAGACGACGTCGAGCAGCACCTCGATGCCGGCGGCGTTGAGCGCCGCGACGGCCAAGCGGATCTCGTCCCAGCCGCCCGGCGCGAGGCGCGGGTCGGGCGCCAAGAAGGCCACCGGATTGTAGCCCCAGTAGTTGGTCAGGCCAAGCGGCCCGAGGTGGCGCTCGTCGACCCAGGCGGCCGCCGGCATGATCTCGATCGTGGTGATGCCGAGCGCCTTGAAATGATCGAGCGCGGCCGGCGCGGCGAGCCCGGCCCAGGTGCCGCGGATCGCCTCCGGGATGCCGGGATGGCGCATGGAGAAGCCGCGCACATGCACTTCAGCGATGCTGGTGCGCGACCATGGGGGTGCGCCGGTCCAGGGCTCGGCGACCACGGGCGCCACGACGATGCCCTTGGGCACGACGGGCGCGCTGTCGGTGCCGTCGCGCGCCTGCATCATCGTCGGATGCAGCGCGAAGGGCCGGTCGAGGGCGAGCGCGTATGGGTCGACGAGCAGCTTGTCAGGATCGAACCTGTGGCCTTGCTTGGGCGCAAAGGGTCCGCGGGCGCGCAGCCCGTAGCGGGCGCCGAGCCCCACCCCGGCCACGTGGCCATGGAAGACGTCGCCGGTCCGCTCCGGCAGGGGCAGACGCGCGATCTCGCGGTTGCCGGTCTCGTCGAACAGGCAGAATTCGACCGCCTCGGCATGGGCGGAGAAGACAGCCACGTCGACGCCGTCGCCGACCGACGTCACGCCGCGCGGCTCGGGCGAGCCCGGGCCGAGCGGATATGCTGTGGTGTCCCCCATGATCTCCGGCCCCCGCCGCCGCCCGGTCGGCTCGTTGCTATAATGGGTCGCGGGCGGGGAGGCCAGGGGTGGCATGGGATGTGCTCCATCGGAGCGTTCGAGCCTTGTCAGCCGCTCGATCTGCTCCGAACAGCGAGGGGAACTTCGCAACACCGATAGTCCGCATCTGTGACCAAGCCGGACACAGTCGGCGCTTGGAATCACTGCCACCAGGATTCTTCGAGGCTTCGACTATCAGAATCGAGATTGCCGACGCATGTTCTCGACTGCTTCAATAAGATCGACGGGCGCCTTTGGCGACTCCCAACGACTCCAAAATGGAATCGTTGCACTCCGAGGCAAACTCCTCGGCGTGTCGAGCTTAATCCTGGTAGGAAGGAGGACGGCGTCTCCTACGACGACGGCCTCTCCAATGTCGAGTGTCGGCAGAATTTCCATGAGGCTTTCGAGACTCTCCGGCAGAAGTTGGCGCACGACGTTCTGATCGATCTTGTTCGCGAGACGCAGGCTGACGATGTTGCTACACTGGCTGAGGATCGTCGTGCTAACGTCAGAAGGCCGCTGACTCACGACTACCAGGCTAACCCCATACTTTCTACCTTCCTTGGCGATACGCTCGAAATTCTCAAGTGCTCTTCGCTCTATTGGGCTAGATTCATTTTGATGGCTCGGAAGGTAAAGATGAGCTTCGTCACAAACCAAAGCGACCGGATGTCGGTCGTCACCGTCAATACCGGGATTGCTCCAGAACTGAATTTGGTAGACAAGCCTTGCAACAAGGCCCACGACTACGGGCAGAATGTCGGATGGAACCTCCGAGAAGTCGATGATCTTGATACCAGAGTTCACGCTCTTCGAGGAAGTGCCGGATCCAAGGAGCTTCTCGGCCAAACGATGCAGCGCTTCGTATTCTTCATACTGGCAAGGGGGCTGGTACATGAAGGCGTAGCGTCGATCTTTGAATTTGGTCTGCATACGGACCAGGAAGCGGGAGAGTTTCCCATATAGGGGACCTCTTTCCATTTTGGGCTGCCCCTTTCTTGGCCTCGTCGCAAATATCTCGCCAGTATCGGTCTGATCTTCGTTTTTATTTGTAAGATGTGAGATAAGATCCTCGAGCTTAAATGGAACCGGCGTATCGATGGTGAACCCCTCAAGGAGGTCAGGTTTATGAAAGGCATCAATTGCCTTTCGTTTTAGGTCGATCACCGTTTCCATAAGTGCCAGTGCTTGATTTGGGGCATTCTCCCCAGATCTATCGATAAATAATGACTGCATTTCCTCATAAGACAGAAGCCAGAACGGTAAGAAAAGGGACTGCTCGCTTGGCGCCTTCAGGTCGCCGATTCCCGCGATCCTGAAATGCCTTGCGAAAACCATGCTTGAATATTCACCATGAAGGTCCAGAACAATAGCGTTAGCGTGAGGCAACTCTGCTGCTTGCTCAAGAATTGAGGCGACCGCGTAAGACTTTCCGGAGCCAGTGCTACCTAGCAGCGCCATATGTCTTTGAAGTAATTTGTCGGCGTCCACATAGGCGACTGCTCGTTGATCCAGCGTGTAGCGCCCAAGCTTTAGAGGTGTCTTCGCTCCGCTTTTCGTAGAAGCACTCAGAATTCCCATAAAATTCTCAAGCGATTTTTCGTCCAGTGGGTATACTGGACGATTGATTTCGGGCAGCGAGAATACTGCTCGAGAGAATATATCACGGCGCTGCCCATCTCGCTCACGGTAAGTTCCTACTAACGTAATTGTTATCCCGTTCTCCTCGACCGGAACCTCTGGGGCGGCGCCCCCTTCAATCATTCCCTCGACTTTTTCGACCTCGATCGCGTGACGCCACACGCGGTCGATAAGGCCTATAAGCCATTCGTCACCAACCGACTGAATTGCCACCAGTCGGCCGACCCTCGCTCTCTGAAGACGATGGGAATCGGTGACACGGACTACAATTTTCGAACTTTCCACGCTTCGAACTTCCCCTACGGAATGTTCTTCTACAAATGAAAAAATCGCCATTGCGCTCACTCCAAGAAGTTATCAAGGAAGCTGTCTAGCTCCCAGAGCGGTTTATCCGAAATATACACCTGACCATCAACATGACATGCCGAACCGGCCGCGTCCTCACGGATTGCAATAATATTAGGATGATCTAACAAAAGACTAATAATATTATGTGTAAATTGTTTGGCTAATATCAACATCGGCATTCCATTTTTAAGTCTTTCTCGAATAACTCCTTGCAAATGAACGTCGTTAAAACCGAAACCTACGCACATCATTCCCGTCGCATTTCTAATAGAGTTATTCATTTCAGTTCTAATTGTATCAAATAGGGTTGTTATTAACGAATCCTCATATTTTGACGGACCAGGAATTACTATTGCTCTAGATAGATCAGTGACTTTGTATAGTATTTCAACAGGACCCTGATTTGTGGAATGCCATGTAATGGAGCCATGCGGCTTTATTAACCGAATATTCGATAGTTGACGGTATCTTAACAACATCTCGTTCTTAGCTAGAACGTTCTCGCGACGGAAAGTCGAGCGGTAGATATTGTTTTCGCGGAAATATCGGTGTCGGTGTCCCTCAAACCCCGTATCTATTGGCAGTCGCGCAAAATCACAGAACAACTCAATCAAAGTGTCGTAGTTTGTTGTGATTACCGGAGCACATTCAGCGTTCTGAGGGACACCCTCAAAGATGCGCCGAAGCAGCCTAGCCGGTGCTCTGAGATGGGGGCTTTGGCCGTTTAGTATCTCGGCCTCGGCGTTCGCGGTGCGGGCGATGATAAGGCCAGAGATCAGTCTTCGGATTTCTTCGGTAAGCTCTTCCCTTCCGGATGCGCCGCTTGGGATCTGGTCGAGACCCTTCTCGAAATCTTGGCCGATTCCTACCTTATGAGCTTCCCATAGCGCGAACGCATCTTCAGATACCGCATGCGGAGTCATTGACGTAAGAAGATGCTGGGCCACTTCCCGCATACCGGGAAGGCCAAATCCACAGGAGAAGCCGCTCCCGACTAATAATATGGGCGAGGGTCTAAAGAGGCCTTGGACCTGCCTACTTACCTCGTCGGGGACCAATCCCAGCGCTCCTGATTCGCAGCTTAGCTGCCATGTAGCATACCAGAAAGCACGTCGTACTTATGCGATGGGCGGATTAAATGCCCGCTCCGAGAGGCAGTGCGGTGTTCGCCGGTGACGATTTTGGGCGCGCACTTTCGCAGTCAGCGCCAGACCTCGCCGTCAGTGACAACCATTTGTCGGACCCAAACCAAGCCAGGTCGAACCCGCCCCCCTCACCCGCCCCTTCTCCCCTCCTCCGGTGCCAAAAACTCCACGCCGCGCAGCGGGTCGGAGCGGTCGTTCGCCAGTTCCAGTCGGCGGAGCTGGACGCGGCGGATCTTGCCCGAAATGGTCTTGGGCAGCTCGCGGACGATCTCGATCCGGCGGATGCGCTTGAACGGCGCCAGCTTGCCGTTGACATGGGCGAAGATCGAGGCCGCCGTCTCGGCCGAGGGCGCCACGCCGGCCGCCAGCGTCACATAGGCCTTGGGGATGGCGAGGCGGATCGGGTCGGGCGCCGGCACCACTGCGGCTTCGACCACCGCCGTGTGCTCGATCAGGACGCTTTCGAGCTCGAACGGGCTGATGCGGTAGTCGGAGGATTTGAACACGTCGTCGGTGCGCCCGACGAAGGTCAGGGTGCCGTCGGCGTCGCGCAGGGCCACGTCGCCGGTGCGGTAGATGTCGCCCTCGGCCGGCAGCAACTCGCCCGCCGGCCCCTCGTAGCCCTGCATCAGCCCGGCCGGCCGCGCCGGGCCGGTCCGCGCCAGGCAGACCTCGCCTTCGCTCGCCGGGCGGCCGTCGGCATCGAGGACCGAGACCGCATATCCCGGCAGCGGCCGCCCCATGGCGCCAGGCTTCACGGCCTGGCCGGGCGCGTTGGCGACGAGCGCGGTCGTCTCGGTCTGGCCGTAGCCGTCGCGGATCACGAGACCCCAAGCGTCGCGCACCCGGCCGATCACCTCGGGGTTGAGCGGTTCGCCCGCGGCGCAGAGCTCGCGCAGCGCCATCCTGTGGGCGGCAAGATCCTCCTGGATCAGGAGCCGCCAGACGGTCGGCGGCGCGCAGAGCGTGCTGACGCCGCAGCGCTCGATCGCACAGAGCAATACCTTGGCGTCGAATTTCGGCTGGCTCACCGCCAGGACGGTGGCGCCGGCGCTCCAGGGCGCGAAGAATGAGCTCCAGGCATGCTTGGCCCAGCCGGGCGAGGAGACGTTGAGATGCAGGTCGCCCGGCTGCAACCCCAGCCAGTACATGGTCGAGAGCGCGCCTATCGGATAGGAGCGATGGCTGTGGCGCACGAGCTTCGGTTTCGAGGTGGTGCCGGAGGTGAAGTAAAGCAGCAGCGGATCCTCCGGCCCGGTCGGCCCGTCCGGCACGAAGACCTCGGAACAAGCGGCAGCGCCGGCATAATCGTGCCAGCCCGGCACCGGATCGGCGCCGACCGCCACGCGGACGATGCCTCGCGTCGGCAGCCCGTCGAACTTGCCGACCTGATCCGCCCCGGCCACGACGAGCTTCACCCGGCCGCGGTCGAGGCGATCGGCGAGCTCCTCGGCGGTCAGTAATGTGGTGGCCGGGATCACCACGGCGCCGAGCTTCATGGCGGCGAGCATCGTCTCCCACAGCGGCAACACGTTGCCGAGCAGCAGCAGCAGATGGTCGCCGCGCCCAAGCCCGAGACCGCGAAGGAAATTGGCGGTCCGGTTGGAGCGCCACGCCAGTTCGGCGAAGCTCCAGCTTTCGTCGCGCCCCATCGCAGTCTCGACGATGCGCAGGGCCGGCCGGTCGCGGCTATCGGGATCGGCGGCGAGCCGCGCATCGAACCAGTCGAGCGCCCAGTTGAAGGGGACCGGCTCGGGCCAAGCGAATTCTGCCACGGCTTTGTCGTAAGCGAGCCGATGATCGAGGAGGAACTGCCGGGCCGCCGCGAATGTCGGCATGATGGTCCTCCCGCGCCGCCTGTCGACCTGTGGCCCCGATACGCCGGACGCTATCCCTCGACCCGGTATCCCAGCGCCAGCCCGGTTTCAAGGGGCGGGCGCAGGCCGCGCAGGGCGATTCAGAGAAGCATTTTAGGACCTGACGGTGCTCTCTTGTTGGGCGCGGAGGTCGATGGGGTGGATTGCCGAGCGACGCAATGGTGCGGCGATTTGTCAGCGCGGGCTGTCGTACCCGATCGTCGATGTCGCCGCCTGCGCGCTGAAGAACGACTTTCAGGCCTGCCGGCGCTTAAAGAGGGCGAGCTTGGCCAGGTAGCCGTCTCTCCAGCGCTGTTTCGACGCGATGGCGTGGGCGGGCGTCTGCCTCCGCAGCTGCCGTTCGACCGTCTCGACGAGCGCGGTCGTCCAAGGGCGCGGATCGGCCTGTTCCTTGGCAAGACCGTGATACATCGGACCGAGGTTGCGGCAGTATTCGGCGACGCCTGTTTTGGCATTGAGGTCGATCGTCTGGAACGGGCCCATGAAGCACCAGCGCAAGCCGAGACCGTCCGACACCGCCAGGTCGACCTCGTCGGCGCTCACGATGCCGTCCTCGACGAGCCGGAACGCCTCGCCGAGCAGCGCGCTCTGCAGCCTGTTGACGACGAAGCCGTTGATCTCGCGGCGGAGCCGTATGGGTGACTGGCCGACGCGGCGCATCAGCTCCATCGATCGCTGCACCGCCTGCGCCCCCGTCCAGGGCGCCGGCACGATCTCGACGAGCGGGATCAGATGCGGCGGGTTGATCGGGTGAACGACGAGGCAGCGCTGGCGGTACTGCAAACCTTCGGTGAAGGCCGAGGCCGGCAGGCCCGACGTCGAACTGGCCAGGATCGTCCCAGGCTCCGCGATCCGATCGAGTGTCTTGTAAAGCTCGATCTTGATCTCGACCCGTTCGGGCGCGCTTTCCTGGACGTAGTCCACGCCGGCGAGGGCGTCTTCGAGGCGGGCGGTCGGTTTGATGCGAGCTACGATCGTATTCGCAGGCTCCGCCGCGGGCAGGCCCTGCGCCTCGAAGCCGGCGAGGGCCTCGCGCACGAAGCCGACCGACCGCTCGGCCGAAGCCAAGTCGACGTCGTAGACCGCGACCTCGAAGCCAGCGCGTGCGAAGACGAGGGACCATGAGGAGCCGACGACGCCGGCGCCGACCAGTGCAACACGTGTCATCGACCGATCCTGAAACCTGAAGCCGCGCTCACGGCACCTGCGCGCCGCGGGTGTTCACATGCATGGCGTAGAGCGACGTGTGTCCGCAGATGTAGAGGCGATCGCGCGTCGGGCCGCCGAAACAGACATTGGCCACCTTCTCGGGGACCGGAATCCTGCCGATGATGTCGCCGTCCGGCGTGATGCACCGGACGCCATCGCCCGAGCTCGTCCAGATGTTGCCATCGACATCGACGCGGAAGCCGTCCGGAATGCCGGGCGATACCTCGGCGACGACGCGGCTGTGTCGCAGCATGCCGTCCGCGACGTCGAAGGCACGGATGTGGTGCGGCCAATCGGGGTTCGGCCAGAAGCCGGAATCGGCGATGTAGAGGATCGATTCGTCGGGCGAGAAGGCGAGGCCGTTCGGTCGTTTGAAGTCATCCGCGACCACGCGCAGGCTGCCGTCCTGCGGATCGAAGCGATAGACGTTGCAACTGCCGATTTCGCTCTCGGCCTTGCTGCCTTCATATTCGGCGCTGATGCCGTAGGTCGGGTCGGTGAACCAGACCGTGCCGTCGGACTTGACCACGACGTCGTTCGGCGAATTGAGCCGCTTGCCCTCGTAGCGATCGGCCAGGACCATGATCCTCCCGTCGTATTCGGTGCGCGTGACGCGACGGCCGCGATGCTCGCAGGTGACGAGGCGGCCCTGGCGGTCCCGCGTGTTGCCGTTTGAAAAGTTCGAATTCGAGCGGAACACCGTCACCTGCGCGGTTTCCTCGTCGAAGCGCAAGATGCGGTTGTTGGGAAGATCGCTGAACAGCAGGCAGCGCTGGTCGGCGAAATAGACAGGCCCTTCGGCCCAGCGCAAGCCGGTGTGGAGCTTCTCCAAGAAGACGATCGGGATCGTGTAGCCCGCGAAGCGCTTGTCGTAGATCTCGAACGGCTCCATGCGGCTGCTCCTCTCAAGCTACGCGCGGCTTTGCACTTGTGGCGGCGCGTTGACGCCGCCGCGCGGCGTAGACCGACAATGCGACGGCTATGACCAGGATGCCGCCGTTGAAGAAATACTGGACATAGAAGGGCGCGCCGAGCTGCTGCACGCCGGAGAACGAGAAGGCGAGCACCAGCACGGACAGGAGCGTTCCGATCACGTTGACGCGGCCCGGCTTGATCGAGGTTGCGCCGAGCAGGGTGGCCGCAAAAGCCGGCAGGAGGTATTCGGGGCCGACGCTTGGGGTTCCGGTTTGGAGGATGCTGCCGAGCACGATGCCGGCGAAGCCGCTGAGCAGGCCGGAGACCACGAAAGCGCCCATCACGTGGCGGCGCACATCGATGCCGGTCAGTTCGGCCGCGCGGACGTTGGCGCCGATGACGTAGAGGTTGCGACCGATCGGCAGACGTTCGGTGATCAGCCACAACACCACCGAGATCACGGCCACGTAGATGGCCGGCAGGGGGATACCGTGGACGATCTGCGTCAGGTTGGTGAAGCTGTCCGGCAGGTTCATGCCACTGATCTGCTCGCCGTTCGAATACCAGTTCGTCACGCCGTAGAGCAACGTGCCCGTTCCCATCGTGGCGATGAAGGAGTCGATCCGAAAGAACGTGACCAGCACGCCGTTGACGAGGCCAATCAGCATGGATGCGAGGAGGATCAGCGCCGCCGCGACCGGCCAGCCCAGGCCCTGGGTCACCTGCAGGCCGACGATGAGCACCTGGGCCATGCCGAGATGATAGCCGATCGAGAGATCGAACTGTTTCGTGGCCAGCGGCATCATTTCGGCCAAGGCCAGGATCGCGGTCACCGACTGGCTGACCAGGATCGTGTTGATGTTGGTGGCGCTGAAGAAGCTCGACGGGCGGAGCAGGCCGAAGACCAGCATGATCAGAAGGAAGACCAGCAGCAGCCCGTAGACCGCAACCACGTTGGACAGCGTCGAATTCGAAAAGCGCGCGCGCGGCGGCACGACGCTGCGCTGGAACGTAGGATTGGACATGTCCTTCTCCGACATCAATGCACCTGCGCGAGCGGCTCGACCGCCATAGACGATCGCGTGAGCAGACTTTCGAGCGTCAGGGCCGGGCCGACCAGATCCGCCATGATGCTGCCACGTCCGATCACGAGCGCCCGGTCGCATAAGGCGGCGACCTCCTCGAAATCCGAGGACACGACCAGAACTGCCGCACCCTCGGCGGCGATGTCCCGGAGCATGCGATGAATGATGCCCTTGGCGCCGATATCCACGCCCGCGGTCGGCTCCTCCATGATGAAGAGGCGCGCGCCGGTCGCGAGCCAGCGGCCCACGAATACCTTCTGCTGGTTGCCGCCGCTCAGCCAATCGATCAGCGCAGCCCCATTGCGGGGACGGACGTCGAATCGTTCAAGCACATCGCGGACTTCCTCGGCTTCTCGGTTCGCGCTGATCGGCGTGAACAGGCCGCCGGCCACGTTCTGCGTGTTGGGGAACAGGTTTTCGCGCACCGACATGCCGCTGAGCGCGCTCTCGCTCAGTCGGTCGCCCGCCAGAAGCGCGATGCCCTTGGCGATTCGCGCGCCGGTCGGCAGACCGGCGGGGATGATTTCGGTCCCGAGCCGAATCAATCCGGCGATCTGAGGATGCGCCCCGAAGATCGTCCGGCCGATCACTTCATGCCCGGCGCCGCGCAGGCCCACGAGGCCGACCACCTCGCCCTCGCCGACCGTGAACGACAGCGGGCCCTGGTTGCCGGCGCAAAGCCCCTCCACCGCTAGCAGAGGCGTTGTCTCCCGACGATCGGCGACGGGCGCATGGCGCAGGTCGAGGTCGCGGCCCAGCATGTCGCGCACGATCGATTCCGGGGTGAGCGTCTCGATGTCGCTCGACCGGACATGGCGGCCATCACGGAAGACAGTCACGCGGTCGACCAGGCCGAACAACTCGCTCAGTCGATGGCTGACGTAGAGGATGCTCGTTCCCGAAGCCCGCAACCGCCGAAGGACCTCGAAAAGGTGGAGCGCATCGGGGCCCGGCAGAGACGCCGTGGGCTCGTCTAGAACGACGATGCGGGCGTCGCGCGACAGCGCGCGCACGATGCCGAGGATGGCCTTACCGGCTGCGCTCAACGAGCCGACCGGCGCGCGCGGGTCCGGCGGATCGATCGCCATGCCCTCGTAGATCCGTTCGGCCTGCTGCCAAACCTTCGGCCAAGAAATCAGGCCGCCGAAGCGGGGAAAGCCCGCCACGAGCGCCACGTTCTCGCCGATGCTGAGTTCGTCGACGAGACCGAGATCCTGGTGCACGAACGAGATCGGGACGGATTCGGCATATGGATTGACGCGGCGGCCGCCGACGAAGATCTCGCCGCCGTCAGGCTGATGAAGACCGGCCAGAATCTTGATCAGCGTCGATTTTCCGGCGCCGTTCTCACCCACCAGGGCATGGATCTCGCCTTCATCGATCGTCAGGTCGACACCATCCAGCGCCAGCGTGCCGAGGAAGTGCTTGGTGAGGCCGCGGATCTCGATCGCGGGAGGCGCATCGGTCGCCATGATGGCTCGCTACGGATGTGGGACTGTCGATAACGGCACAGAGCCCTTCTCCCGCGAGCGGGCGAAGGGATACGCGGCAGGTGTTCGGCGTCTTCTCCAGTCGAGACCTTCACCGGCCCCGAGCAGGATCAGCAGCCTTTGTTCGTACCCTTCCAGATATTCACGTAGTGGCAGGCGAAGTTGTTGCTGGGCACGAACTCGTTGTTCTTGCCGCCTTCGGTGTCCACGTTGTCTTTCACGATCAGGAAGACCGGTTGGAGGAAGTGCGCCGGCTCCTGGCCTGCCATGGCACGAACCACGGCGTCGATGGCTTCATAGCCGAAAAGCGAACTCGGCTCCGGCACGCTCGCCACCTCGAATCCACCCTTGCGGATCATGTCGTAGGCGGATGGCGGCGCGTCGGCGCCCACGAGCTTGATCTTCTCCATGGAGGCACCGCCCGCCCTCAAAGCCGCGGCAACGTTGGTGTAATAGCCATCGCAGCACGTGGTCATCCACCAGCTGTCGCCATACCGGGCCGTCAGACCCGAAATCGCGGGGTTCATGCGCGCCGAAGCCTCGCCGAGCGGCATGTTCACCGTTTCCAGCATCTTGCAGCCGGAGCAGTTGGCGATCGGCGTCGTCGTCGCTTTCGCCTTGAAGCGCGCGATGGCGTAGCTGTTGTCCACCATGTGGATGTCCTGGGCTTTGCCGTCGGACATGGCGATCACGTAGGCGGCCTCCGTCCCGCCGATTTCGGCCGGGTTCGACACGATGTTCTGGTAAAGGCCGAGTTCCGGGCTCGGGCCGGGAAACGCCGTGGCGTGGATGCCGATCACCGGGATGTGGCGGGCGACCGCGTCCTTGATCGGCTTCTGCAGGGCATTGGCGTCTGCCGGGGTGATGATCGCGGCGGGGTTGGCGGCGAGCGCCTGCTGCATGGCCGCCAGCGTGCCGCTGACCGTACCCTGGCCGTTGAACGTCATGACCGTCCAGCCGAGTGCTTTCGCGCCTTCCTCGACGCCTTTGCCCCACAGCACGTGCGGCGTGTAGGATTGGTCGGGCGATACATAAGCGATGGTGAAGTTGCCCTCGGGCGCCTTCGGTCCTTCGGTCGGGCCTTTCCATTCGGTCTGCGGCTTGGTGCGCTCGGCCACGATGGCCTTCGCTTCGTCGACGGAGATTTTATCCTGGACGACCGGCTCGGGCCAAGCCGGGAATGGCTCGGCGCGGGTTTCCGCGACGGCGTGGCCCGAGACGACGGCAGCCCCGAGCAAGGCTGCGCCGGCCAAGGCCGACCGCATTACGTCAGACCCGAATAGACGCGTGCATGGACGATTGAACATGTATTTCCTCCCTGATGATTTCTTGTCGACCACTTCGTTGATCGAGTGACCTGCCGGCATTGGCCAAGCGGACCGAGCTCTACTCGGCGGCGACCCTTGGCGATGGCTGAGCCAACACGCTCGCGGGCCCGGCCTTGCGCCCGAACGTGCCAGCCCCACCTGCATCCTGCATGGCGCGCAGGTGATACAGGGTCGTGTCATCGACCACGTCCACCATGTCGTAGGTCACCGCCGCGTCCGTTGGTACGTCGCAGCGCAGCTTGGCACCGGTGAGTAATCCAAGCGGCACGACGTTCTCGCTCCTGGTGACCTCGTAGAGGTCGTTCATCGCGTAGACGGTCGAGCCGCCGGCACCGTCAATGATCTCGCCCGCCTTGAGTGGCCGTTTGGCGGCGCCGAACACCTCCGTCACAAGGCCCAGCTTCGGCACGATCGTCGGATGCCCGAACTCGACGGCATTGACGATCGACAGCGGGATCTCGTTGGTGACGAGATGGTAGGGCGTATACATGTTGTAATAGCCGTCCGACCCGGTCACATCGAGATAGTTCAAGTCTTCGCGAATCTGCGGATGGTCGGTATAGACGCACAGGAAGACGCCCGGCGTGACGCTGCGGTCGAAGTCGATCGACCCGTCCGGATGTTTCAGCGGACGCGCGTAGTCGACCACGCCGCGCCGGTTGAGCAGACCGCCTTCGCTCTTCGGCCGGAACAGCTTGGGGATCTCGTTCACGCCCGCGACCGGCCCGTGCATGCCGCGGATATCCGGCACGAGGCCCGTGTAATTCGAGATGCAGGCCATTTCGATCATGGTCTTGGTGGCATCGCGGAACGTCACCAGGAAGTGCGGGTTCACGCCCAGGCGCTTTGCGTCCTCGGCGACGCTGTCGGGCGTCGCATAGCGATCGAACAGGCCGATGCTCGACGGCGCCTTGCCGACCGCGACGATCTCGAAGCCGAGGCCCGCGTAACGGTCGTAATATTCGGCGATCAGGCCCGGCTCGTCGCCTGAAGACACCGTGTAAACTACGCCCGCCGCCTGGGCCATGCTGTAGAGGATCGGGCCCACGACGACGTCGGTCTCGACGTTGAGCATCACAACATGCTTGCGGGCGAGGATCGACCGCATGGCGACGCGGGCGCCGATGTCGGGATTGCCGGTTGCCTCGACGACGACGTCGACGTCGAGTTCAGACAGGATTTCGGCATCCTGGGTGGCGACAGGCTTGCCGGCCCGAATCGCGTCCGCCGCAGCCGAGACCCTGTTGGTCACAACCACGTCTTCGCGAGCATGGCCGCAAAGTTCGAACGCGCGGACCACCCTATCGGTGGTGACGTCGGCGATGATCGCGTTGCGGATGCCTTTCATCAGGCCGATCTGGCAGATCGCGCCGGTGCCCATCCGGCCCGCGCCGACAAAGCCGACTTGAATTGGCCTGCCCTGTTCCGCCCGCCGGTCGAGTGCCTGCTTAAACATCCCAGTCCCACTTTTGTTATTCTGAATGTCTGATATTATGAAATGCAGAGATGGCTGGCTGTCAAGGCGCATTTTTGGGAGAACCTCAATGCAGGGTTGGAATGCGTCGACTCTTTCGGTCGGAGCCAGCGTGCTCTGCCTCGCCACGGGGCGAGGGGCGGTGTTCGGCAGATGGGCTTCGGCGACGATGAGTTCGCCCCTTGGTAGCTCGGCGCCACGGTTTGATCGCTGGTCGCGGTCGACTTTCTGGTTCAGGATCGCCCGATGAACGATGCGAGCATGCTCATCAGGCCCGTGAGCCGCGCCACGCTTCCGCAGGAAATCGTCAAGTCCCTGACGGACCTGATCATGAAGCGGGTCTGGAAGCCGGGTGACCTGATCCCGTCCGAAAAGGAGTTGGCGGTCCGCTTTCAGGTCGGTCGCTCGACGATCCGCGAGGCCGTCAAAAGCCTCGTGGTGCTCGGCGTGCTCGAGGCGCGCGCCGGCGAAGGGTCCTTCGTTCGCGAGCCGACGTCGGAGCTGCTTTCCGGGGCGTTCCGCTGGGGCCTGCTCCTCAGCGAGGGCAATCTCGAGGATTTCGTCGACGTGCGCGTGTTGATCGAGGCGGAATGCGCGCGTCGCGCCGCGGCCAACCGCAACCGCGAGTTCGTCGCCCAGCTCGAGACCTCACTGAAGGAGATGATGGCCGAGCCCATGGACCACGACGTCTTCATGGATAGCGACACGCGCTTCCATCTCGCCATCGCGCATGCGGCCGCGAACCCGATCTTCGAGAACGTCGGGTCGACCATCCAGTCCATCGTGCGGATCTGGTACCCAAAAACCTATTACATCCCGGAGACGAAGGGCCGTACCGTTGCCGAACATCGTGCGATCGCCGAGGCGATCACGTCGGGCGACAGCGATGCGGCGGGCGAGGCGATGCGCGCGCACCTTGTTGCTGCGGGTCGACGTCTGCGGACACTCCTGCCGCCGGCATCGCCACGGGAGGCTCCGCCGATCTAACTCTCGGGTCGGCTAGAGCATGATCGGCTGCTGCCGATCTGCTCCAGCATTAAAAGAGCGAGCACGTTCATCGGTTTAGGATCGCGAAGCGATTCAACCTAAGCCGATCGTGCTCTAGCGACCATGGTAGCAGCGTTGCGGTCGAGATTTCGCCGCGCTCGAGCACGGATCGTTGCACTGTCGCACGAATGATGGCCCGTGCGCCTCGGCTGAAGACTATGAGACTGCGGACGCCGGCCGCCGCGAGATCTTGCCGACGAAGTCGCGGGTGCGGGCGACGGTCGGCGCGCCGAAGATCTGCTCGGGCGGCCCGATCTCCTGGATGCGACCGTCCGCCATGAAGGCGACGCGATGCGACACGTCGCGCACGAAGCTCATCTCGTGCGACACGATCAGCATGGTCATCCGCCCCTCGGCGAGCATGCGGATCGTGTCGAGCACCTCGCTGACGCGCTCGGGATCGAGCGCCGAAGTGACCTCGTCGAGCAGCAGGATCTCGGGATCGAGGCAGAGCGCGCGGGCGATCGCGACCCGCTGCTGCTGGCCGCCGGACAATTGGTCCGGATAGGCCTCGAGCTTGTCGCCGAGGCCGACCTTGTCGAGCAGCGCCCGCGCCTGCGCCTCGACCTCGCGCCGGTCGCGCTTCTTGATGGTGACGGGCGCCACCGTGACGTTCTTCAGCACGCTCATGTTGCCGAAGAGGTTGTACTGCTGGAATACGATGGCGAGGCGGTCACGCGCCGCCTTGACCGAGCGGCGGTCGGCATAGTCGATGGGCCGGCCGTCGAGCGCCACGCTGCCGCGCTCGGGCCGCAGCAGGCCGGTGATCACTCGCAAGAGCGTGCTCTTGCCGGAGCCCGAGGGGCCGATCAGGCTGACGATCTCGCCGCGCTCGACGCCGAGGTCGATGCCCTCGAGCACCGCGGCGCCGTCGTAGCGGGCGCAAAGGTCACGGATGTCGAGATGCGCCAAGCCGGCTCTCCAGATGCGCGCCGAGGCGAGCCAGGGGGTAGGAGATCATGAAATAGAGGAGGAGCACGGCGCCGAACACCAGCGAAGCCGAGAAGCCCTTGGTGTTGAGGATCTTGCCCGCCTGCGTCAGCTCCAGCACGCCGGCCTGCGAGGCGAGCGCCGTATCCTTGATGAACAGAACGAAATAGCCGAAGACCGGCGGCAGGATCACCGGCAGCGCCTGCGGCACGCGCACCAGCCGCAAGCTCTGCCAGGCAGAGAAGTTCATCACCGCCGCGGCCTCGATCTGGGCCGGCCGGACCGCCTCAAGCCCGCCGCGGACGATCTCCGCCACGAAGGCGGTCGAGATGACCGAGGTGGCGATCAGCGCGATGGTCAGCGGCGACAGATCGAAGCCCAGGACCTGCGCACCGAAGAAAAACAGCATCAGCGTGACCAGGAAGGGCACGCGGCGCACGATCTCGACATAGAGCAGCGCGGCGATCCGTGCCGGCAGCAGCACCGGGCTCCGGGACAGGCGTGCGAGCGTCAGTCCGAACCCCAGCACGAGGCCGACGAGGCAGCCGACGGCAGAGAGCAGCAGCGTCGTGAGCGCCGCTTCGCCGAGCAGGATCAGGTTGTAGCTCGTGAAGACCTGCGGGATCTGCCCGAGAATGTCGGCGAGCATCAGAGCACGCTGACCCTGGCGCGGAAGGCCAGCCGTCCGACGAGCGCGAGCAGGATCGTCGCCGCGAAGGTGACGATGACGTAGAGCCCGGCGACGAGGGTGAAGATCTCGATCGACCGGAAGGTGGTGGCATTGATGTTGAAGGCGCGGCCGGTCAGCTCCTCGACGCCGAAGATGGCGGCCATCGAGGTGCCGAGCGTCATCAGGATATATTGGTTGCTCAGGGCCGGCATGACGACGCGGAAGATGTGCGGCAGCACGACATGCCGCAGCGTCTGCAAGCGGTTCATGCCGAGGGTTTCGGCCGCGTCGAGCTCCTGCTGGTGGACGGAGGCGAGCCCGGCCCGCAGGATCTCGGTCAGATAGGCGCCGGCATTGAGCGTCATGCCGATCAGCACCGCCGCGATGGGCGAGAACAGGATGCCGAAATCCGGCAGGCCGAAGAAGATCACGTAGATCTGCACGAGTTGCGGCGTGTTGGTGAAGAACACCACATAGGCCCGCACCAGGCGCGAGAGGATCGGGCCACCGTCCGTACGGGCAATCGCCCCGGCCATGCCGATGATCATCCCGCCGGCGAAGGCGAGCACGCTCAGTTCGAGGCTCAGGAACGCGCCGCCGATCAGGTACGGCAGGTATTGCGTGACCTGGCCGTAATGCAGTTCATAGTGCATCGGCCGGCCCTCGTCGGCGGATCAGAAATAGGGCGTGACCGGGATGGGATAGACCATGTCGATGCCGAACCATTTCTTGTAGGTCTGGCTCATGAAGCCGTTGGTCTGGAGCTGGAACAGGGCTGTGTTGACCCAGGATTTCAGCGCTTCGTTGCCATGCGCGAGGCCGATGCAATCATAGTCGACCTCCGCGTTCTTGTCGGTAATCACGCGCGTCTCGGTCTTGTAGGACTTGGTATAGAGGCCGAGATAGTCGACGACGTCGACGATCGCATCACCCCGGCCCTGGAACAGGGCTCGCACCGCATCGGGATAATTGTCGAACAGGGTCACCTGGGCCTTGGGCATGTGGGTCTTGACGAAATCGACGGGCGTCGTGCCACGCACCTCGATGAGACGAACATCGGCCGAATCGAGATCGGCGATGCTCTGGTAGGGCTTGTCTTTGAGCATGAGGGCGCTGATCGCCTCGGTCTGGATCGGCAGCGAGAAATCGATCACCTTGGCGCGGTCGGGCGTGCGCGTCAGGGCGCCGAGCACGAGGTCGGCCTTGCCGGTCGCGAGGAAGGGAACCCGGTCGGCAGAATTCACCTGCACCAGCGACACATCGACGCCGAGCATCTGGCCGAGCTTATTGGCGAGGTCGACGTCGAAGCCCTCGATCTCGTTCTTGTCGTTGAATTTGCCGAGCGGCGGCAGGTTGGGGTTGATGCCGACGACCAGCTTCTTGGCCGACAGGATCTCGTCGAGGCTGTGCGCCGAGGCGGGCGCCCCCGCGACGCCGAGGATCGCGGCGGCAGCCGCCGCCCAAATGGCCTGCCAAATGCGCATCTGGATCCCCTTTTGTGTCGCGCCGGGACGCGCCTGACCGGCCCCTGGCCGGCAGCGGCCCATGTTGCGCAGCCCTCATCAACGGTGTACGTATCGTATACCGTTCCGATCTAACCAAGCATCGATATGAGCCGAAGTCAATCCGCTCCAAAGGGTCGAACGCTGCGCGACGCGAGGGTTTTTCGAGGGACCATCGTGAGCTTCACCATGGACGGCCGACCGGTCGAGGCCCATGCGGGCGAAAGCCTCGCGGCCGCGCTACTGGCAGCCGGTATCCGGATGCTGCGGCGGAGCCCACGCGATGGCGCACCGCGCGGCGCCTTCTGCTGGATGGGCCTCTGCCAGGAATGCACCGTGACGGTCGAGGGCGTGCGCCGCCCGGCCTGTCGCGTCGAAGCACGGGACGGTCTAGTCGTGCGGTCGGGGACGATCGGGTGAGCGAGGCCTGCGACATCCTGGTGATCGGCGGCGGTCCGGCCGGGGTCGAGGCCGCGATGACAGCCGCCGCGCAGGGCCTTGCCGTGACGCTCGTCGACGAGGCACCGGCGGCCGGCGGACAGGTCTACCGCGCCTCGCCGAAAGGTTTCCGGTCCGGGCACGCCAGCCCAGACTCCCGCCGTGGCGACGCGCTGCGGGCCAGCCTCGCCGCGAGCCGGGTGAAGGCGGTGTTCGACCATGCAATATGGTCGGCATCGCCCGGCTTCCGCGTCGATGCGCTCGGACCGGCGGGCCCGCGCGCCTTCACGGCGCGCGCGGTAATCGTGGCGACCGGCGCGCAGGAGCGCGTCGTGCCCTTTCCGGGCTGGACGCAGCCGGGAATCCTCGGCCTCGCCGGCGCCACCATCCTTCTCAAGTCGCAGCATATGCTGCCGGGCCGGCGGACGCTCGTGGCGGGCTGCGGACCGCTGCTGTTCGCGGTGGCCGCCGGCCTGCTCGATGCCGGCAGCGAGGTCGCGGCCGTGGTCGACCTCGCAGCGCGGCGCGAATGGCTCGCGACATTGCCGGCCATGCTGCGGCGACCCGATCTCTCGGGGCGCGGCCTGGGTTGGCTCGGCCGCCTCGGCGCTGCCAGGGTACCGCTGCTGTCGCGCCACACCATCCGGCGTGCCGATCCCGTACCGGGCGGCCGCATCGCCGTGCAGGTCGGCCCTGTTGAGATCGATGGACGTCCTGTTCGGGACGCCGCAACGCGCCGCTTCGAGGTCGATGCCGTCGCGGTCGGCCACGGCCTCGCGCCCTCGAGCGACGTGACCCGTCTCATGCGCGCCGAGCATGTTCACGATACGGCGCGCGGCGGCTGGCGGCCCCGCGTCGATGCCGATGGCCGCACCAGTATCCCGGGTCTCTACGTGGCGGGCGATGGCGCCGGTATCTCGGGTGCCGCGGCGGCCCATCTCGACGGGAGACTTGCGGGCTGGGCAGCGGCGCATGACCTCGCGGCGTTTGCGCCTGCCGACAAGGAGCAGCATATGGCTCCGCTACGGCGCAAGGCGGCGCGTGCCCGGCGCTTCGGCCACACCATGGCGGCGCTGATGACGCTGCGACCCGGCCAGGTCGACGCGATTCCCGCCGAGACGATCGTCTGCCGTTGCGAGGACGTCACCCGGGCCGAACTCGATGCCGCCATCGCCGACGGCGCGGCGGACGTGAACCAGCTCAAGGCCTGGACGCGCTGCGGCATGGGGCCGTGCCAGGGACGCGTCTGCGGCGACATCGTCGGCGCGCTGCTGGCGCAGGCGACCGGCCGCCATGCGCCCGAAAGACCCTTCACCGGGCGCCCGCCCTTCCGCCCCCTTCCCCTCGACCAGCTGGTCGGCGAGATCGCCTACGCCGATCTCGAGCTGCCGCCGCCGGCACCGCTATGACGAAGGCGACGCAGCCGACACGCTTCGACGCCGCCGTGATCGGCGCCGGCGTCATGGGAGCCACCACCGCGCTCCACCTGGCGCGCAGCGGCCTGCGCACCGTGCTGCTCGACCGCGGTGCCATCTGCCGGGAGGCCTCAGGCGTCAATGCCGGGACGCTCACGCTGCACATGACGCGGGCGGCGCTGATCCCCTACGCGATCAAGGGGCGTCAGCTGTGGCTGGATGCGCCGGCCTGGCTCGGCATGGACGTCGGCGCGCGCAGCGCGCCCGGACTGTCGCTCGCCTTTACGCCGGCCGAGCAGGACATGCTGGAGCAGCGGGCTGCCGCGAGGGCCGCCATGGGCGCGCCGATCCGGCTCGTCACGCCGGCCGAAGCCATGGCCGTCGAGCCGGGCCTCAATCCCAATGTGCGGGCGGCGGCCTTCTGCGCGCTCGACGGCCATGTCACGGCCTATCTGACTGGACGTGCCTATCGCCGGGCGCTCGTCGAGGCAGGCGCCACACTCGCCGAGGACATGCCGGTGCGGGCGATCGACCGCGACCGAGGCGGCTTCGTGGTGCTGGCCGGGGGCGACCGCCGCGTCGAGGCGAAGCGCCTGGTGCTGGCGGGCGGTGTCTGGCTTGAGGCGATGCTCGGCTGGCTCGGGCTTCGCGTGAGGGTCAAGTGCCTCGTCAACCAGCTCATCGTGACCGAGCGGATGCGGCCGGTCATGCACAGCGTCGTCGGCATCGCCAACGGCCTCCTGTCGTTGAAGCAGTTCGAGACCGGCTCGGTGCTGATCGGGGGCGGATGGCAGGGGATCGGCGATCCCGTGCGCGGCGGCGTCGAGATCCAACCCGAGAATCTCGTCGGCAACGTGCGGCTGGCCCAGCATGCGATCCCGGCGCTGCGGGAGACGCGCATCTTGCGCATCTGGCTCGGGCTCGAGGCGGAAACCGCCGACGCCATGCCGATGATCGGGCCGATCCCCGGCATCGAGGACGCCTTCGTCATCGGAGCTGTCCATTCGGGCTATACCAGCGCGCCCTATATGGGCTGGCTTCTCGCCGAGGCGATCCTCGGCCGCGAGCCCGAGATGCCGCTGTTCGACCCGGCGAGGCTCGTTCGGCGCGCCGCAACCCTGGAGACGACGGCTTGATCCCCCGCACCGATCATCCCTTGCGCGGGATCTACGTGGCCGCGCTGACGCCGTTCCGCGACGACGGGACGATCGACGAGGATGAACTGGCGGAACATTTCCGCACGGCGACAGCGGTGCCCGGCATCGCCGGTGTGCTCTGCAACGGTCATGCGGGCGAGAACTTCCTGCTCAGCCGGGCGGAGCGCCGGCGCGTCGCCGCGATCGCGGCCGAGACGATCGGCCGGAGCCACATCATCGTCTCGGGGGTCCTCTGCGAGGCGAGCCAGGAGGCAGCCCGGCATGCCGCGGATGCGCTCGAGGCTGGCGCGGACGTCATCCTCGTCTTTCCGCCCTTCTCCTGGGCGCTGTCGCAGGACGACACGATGGCGCTAAACCACCACAGGCGCATCGCGGCCGCGACCGGCGCGCCGATGATGCTCTATCAGGCCGGCGTCGGCTCGGCACTGGCCTACACGCCCGAGGTGCTGGAAGAGCTCGTGGGGCTGCCCGACGTCGTCGGCATCAAGGAGGGAAGCTGGGAGAGCAACGCCTACGACCGCAACCGCCGGCTGGTGAAACGCATCGCCCCGCATGTCGAGATGATGGCGTCGGGCGACGAGCATCTCCTTTCCTGCTTCGTGCTCGGCAGCGACGGCAGCCTCGTCAGCCTTGCCGCCCTGATGCCGGCCGAGATCGTCGCCCTCGACCGCGCCGTGGCGAAGGGCGACATGACGAGCGCGCTGGCACTGCATGGGCGCATCCAGCCGCTGGCCAATGCGATCTACGGGGCGGCGCCCACGGGCCACGCGACGGCGCGGCTCAAGGCCTGCATGGTGCTGCTCGGCCATTGGCGCAACGGTGCGGCCCGCACGCCCATCGCCGCGCTTCCCGAAGCCGAGATCGACCGACTGCGCAAGGCTCTCGTGAGCGCGGGTCTGATCGGCGGCGCGCGATGAGTCTCGAACCCGCCGCCGCAATCGCCGCCGACGGCGAAGCCAGTCTTGCCGAGCAGGCTTATGACGAGCTCGGCCGCCGCATCCTGACGCGCCAGTTGCCCGGCGGCAGCCTCGTCGTCGAGGGTCGTCTCGCCAGCCAGCTCGACATCTCGCGCACGCCGATGCGCGAGGCGATCCTGCGCCTCGCCGCCGAGGGCCTGCTGGTCAAGCACGGTTCGCGCTCCTATGCGGTGCGCCAGGTTCAGCCGGTCGAATTCTTCCAGGCGTTGAAGGTGCGGGAGCTGCTCGAAGGCGAGGCCGTCGAGCTCGCCATCGGCCGCGTGCCGCGGCCGATAATCGACGACCTGCGGCAGGGGATCCTGGCGCTCGGCGACCGCGGCACCCAGGAAGCCGCCCATTGGGAGATGGACGACCGGCTTCACATGCTCTTCCCGGAGGCGCTCGGCAACGGCGTCCTGGTGCGGGTGATCCGGCAGCTCCGCGTCAGCACGCGGCTCTTCGAGCTGACGAGCCCGTCCGGGCGGGTCGCGGCCGATGCGGCCGAGCATGTCGCCGTCCTCGATGCTTTCGCCAAGGGCGATGCCCGACGGGCGCGGACCGCAATGGTGACCCACCTGCGTAACGTGGCGGCCGAGATCCTGGATATCGTCAGCGGCCGCGAGCCCGGCCCGTCGAGGCGGAGGGCACGGGGATGAGCACGTTCGATCTGGTGATTCGCGGCGGCACATTGGTCACCGCCGCCGACATCATCCGCTGCGACATCGGCATCCGCGGCGAGCGGATCGTGGCACTCGGCGAGGAGCTCGACGGCGCGACGGTCATCGACGCCACCGGCAAGCTCGTGCTGCCCGGCGGCGTCGACAGCCATTGCCACGTCGAGCAGCTCGAGGCGGACGGCTCGATCCATGAGGAGAGCTTCGGCACCGCCGCCGTCTCGGC
This sequence comes from Lichenihabitans sp., assembly GCA_965277115.1. Lineage (GTDB taxonomy): Bacteria > Pseudomonadota > Alphaproteobacteria > Rhizobiales > Beijerinckiaceae > Lichenihabitans. The sequence goes on from CBDIBY010000012.1 coordinate 800,400, forward strand.
CTTCGCCGGCGGCACCACGACGCTGATCCCCTTCGCGCCGCAGTTCAAGGGCCAGCCGATCGCGGCCCATCTCCACGACTATCGCGGCCGCGCCGCTCGCTCGCCGATCGACCATGCGCTGCACCAGATCGTGACCGACCCGACCGATGCGGTGATCGAGAGCGAGCTGCCGGGGATCGTCGCATCGGGGGTGCGCAGCCTCAAGGTCTTCCTGACCTACGACCCGCTGCATGTCGACGATCGGCAATATCTCGCCGTGCTCGCCGCCGCCAAACGGCTCGGCGCGCTCGTCTGCGTCCATTGCGAGAACTACGAGGCGATCCGCTGGCGCTCGGCGGCACTGCTCGGCGCCGGGCGGCCGGAGCCGGCCTCCCATGCGCTGTCGCGCCCCAAGGTCGTGGAGCGCGAGGCAACCTACCGGGCCATCGCGCTCGCCGAACTCGTCGACCAGCCGATCCACATCTTCCACGTCTCCTGTTCGGAGGTCGCCGAGGAGATCGCCCGGGCGCAAGCGCGCGGCGTCAAGGTGACGGGCGAGACCTGTCCTCAATATCTGGTGCTGAGCGCCGCCGACATGGCGCGGCCGGGACGCGAGGGCGCGAAGTTCATGTGCAGCCCGAGCCCGCGCGGCCCCGGCGACGCCGAGGGCCTGTGGGGCGCGATCCGCGCCGGGACGCTCGATATCGTCTCCTCCGACCATTGCGGCTACAGTTTCGCCGGCGACCGTGGCAAGTGGCTCAACGGCCCGAACGTCGACTTCACTCGTATCCCCAACGGCATTCCGGGACTCGCGGCCCGACTCCCCTTGACCTTCACCGAGGGCGTTGCCAAGGGCCGCATCGACCTCAATGCCTTCGTGCGCCTGACAGCGACGACTCCCGCCAAGCGCTTCGGCCTCTATCCACGCAAGGGCACGATCGCGCCCGGCGTCGACGCCGATCTCGTGCTCTGGGACGCCGAACGGCAGGTGACGCTGACCAATGCGCTGATGCAGCATGCCATCGACTACACGCCCTACGAGGGCATCGAGGTCACCGGATGGCCGGTCATGACGATCGCCCGCGGGCGGGTGGTGATGGAGGCCGGGCGCGTGACGGCCGAGGCCGGCGCCGGCCGCTATCTCGCCGCCGATCTCTGCGCGGCGATGGCGCCACGCGGCATCGTGCCGGATGGTTTCGATGCGGCACCGTCACCTCGCATTGTGACGTGGTAGCGCAGCGGGCGAGGCGACCCGGGCGTCGACGCTCGGGAACGCGGTTCGCGCGTCTCAGGCTGCAATGTCCGCGGCCCCGGGCTGACAATGGCGCGCGTTGCGATCGGATCCATGAGGATCCGACGGATCCTGTTGCGGTCCTTCGCAGCATTGCGCCCTTTGCCTTTGAGACCCGCCGATTCGTATTGGCTCGACGCGCTGAAACTCTGGTATCGTGATCGAGGAAGGGTGGCCGAGTGGTTTAAGGCAGCGGTCTTGAAAACCGCCGTGGGTGCAAGCCCACCGTGGGTTCGAATCCCACCCCTTCCGCCAGATACTTGCAATAAGGCGTTCAAAATAAACAATTTTTAGAATAGAATCTTGAGCGTATCCCTCGATTCAACCCACATTTCATGTAGGACACCAGCGGTTTCCTCGGACGCCATTGGAGGACCAGGATGGTTCAACAAACTGATGCGTGAGGGCCTGCATGATTGCCGGGCGCCGTTGGAACAGCTAACCGGGACGCTGGGTGAATCGTGGCCGCCAGATGCCGAGTACGACATTGGCCGTCGCGACGACGAGCATCACCCAAAGGGTGCTTCGTTCGGCCCCGATCGTTCCAACGAGCGTCGTCGGGTCAATTTGGCTCGCAAGTGCCCTCGCGCTTCGTCCTGCCTCCTCCTGCATCGGGCCTTGAACGCGTAAGCCACCCTCGAAAATCAGGATGCCGGTCGCGAGCTTTACCCAGGCCCAGCCGGCGTTTTGATAGCCCTGGTTTAGAGCGATCGCCAACAGGCCGGCAACCAGCGTCAGCGCGAGTGCCGGAAGAAGAATCCACGTGGCGATGGCGCCCATCGCGCCGCGCATCAAGGCATATCCGGCCAAAGAGGTCGGCGGAGGAACGAAGCTTAGCAACACAAGCAGGGACGCCATCGCCCCCATGAGCCCGATCGCCCCGATCGTGTGGAGAAATTTCAGAAAGCGTCGCAATGTGTCTCGACAACCGCCTCGAGTGGGACGCCGAAACTCTACCGTGATCGAAGAGACTGCGGTAGCGCGGTCTGGGCCCAAATCGAATCTGCCGCGTCAGCGAAATCACCCGATCTGGTCAACGAGCCGGCAATTGCTCCTGGACCGGGGTCCAAGCCGAGGGGATGCAACTCCATGACGTCCTCCGTTCAGAGTCTGCGGTCAAAGCTCCGCCTGCGGGCGCGAGGTTACGCTTCGACGGATCAGCAAAAGGTCAGCGGCAGGGCACAGCGGTACTCGATCGAACGATCAGCTGTGGCGGCGGCGGCGTCGCGGCTTTGTGAGCCTTTCCGTGCATCATGTTGACGATCGTGGCGAGCACGAAGACACCGATGACGGCGCTGAGCGGATCGCCTTACCGCCGACCAGCGAGGCGCCCCCGACCACCACCGCCGCGATGGCGTCGAGCTCGTAACCGCGCCCGATCAGGGAGCTGCCCTGCATCAGCTGCGCCGCCGCGAGCAGGCCCGCCAGCCCGGCCAGCAGGCCCGACAACGCGTAGGTGACAAGGAGATCGCGGGCGACGGGGAGACCGGACAGGCGCGCCGCTTCGCGGTTGCCGCCGATGGTGTAGAGGCGGCGTCCGAACATCGTGTAGCGGCTGCAGAAGGCGGCGATGATGGTGATCACCACGAAAATCAGCACCGGCGAGGCGATGCCGGCGACATGGCCTTCCGAGAACATCGTGATGAACAGATCGTTGTCGATACCGTTCAGGCTGGTGGAGTGGATGATGTAGCTGAAGCCCTGCACCATGCTCATCATCGCCAACGTCGCGATGAAGGGCGTGATGCCGAGCCAGACCACCAGAAACCCGTTGATCAGCCCGACGATGCCGCTGGCCACGAGGTCAGGACGGCGGCCAAAACGGCATTCATCTCGGTTCTCAGCAGCAGGGCCGCGATGACCGTCGACAACGCGAGCACCGCGCCGACGGAAAGATCTATGCCGCCGGTCAGGATCACGTAGAACTGCCCCACCGCAAGAAGGGCGATGATCGACGAGAATGCCACCATGTTGCCGGCGTTGCGAACCGTCAGGAAATTCGGCGACACCACATGGCCGGCAGCGATGATGACGAGGAGCACCAGCAGCAGGTAGCTTTTGCCGTGCAGCCGCTTCAGACTGCTCACGCCACTTCGTTCCCGCGATGTTTCCGGCAGGCGGGCCGCTTCTTCGGATTTCACGGTCACTGCGGCCTCCCCGGCGCGGTTGACGGGTCTTGCATGTCCCATGCTCATCTCAGCCGCAGCGGGCGATGATCGTTTCGCCGCGCGGGTCGATGTCGTCGTGGTCCAGTTCGGCGACGATCCGGCCCTTGGCCATGGCGGTTGGCACGGACCGCCTCCCCTGCTTCGACTGAAACGTGGAGGCAGCCGAGCGGGCCGGTCAAGCTTCGCTTGCCGTCGACGAACGCAGTGCCAGAGTCCGTCATCAATGATAATGATGCGCAGTTGCGAGACCGCGACCTGCTTGATCGCCTCGGCCGATTCGGCCGCGAGCGGCGTCGGCCGGTCTCAGGATCCTTGAGATAGGTCAGCCTGTCTACCAAAACCAAAACGGAGCAATCCCAGGGGGCCGATCGGGGACGTGGTATTTGCGCCGCTTTCCGACCTTTGCGACCGGGAAGATCAGGCCGACGTCGGCCGGATAGACGGTCTGGCGGCGCGACAAACCCACCGCCCGCAGCAGACCACGCTCGCGGATACATCCTGCGCCGCGCCGGATGTGAAAGCCCCGTCAAAAACGGCTCGAGCCAACGCTCCAGATCGCCGCGCCAGTCTTCTCCTCCAGCCATCGCCGCCTATCGTGCCGCCATGACACGCGAATCCGCGACGATTCACCCGGTTCCTTCAACTTGCCAAAGTAGTATTAGTCTGCCACCGCACGCCACTGGCCCGAAGCTTGCGTGTGACGGTGGCGGAGCGATGTAAAGCGGGGACTCATGCCGTGACCCTGTCTCTCGATCGATCGAGCCTGCATGCCGCCTATCGGAACGGGCTCGATCCGCGCACGGTGATCTCGGCCTGTCTCGCGGAGGCCGCGGCGCCGCGGCACGAGGGAATCTTCATCGCCCTGGCCGAGGCGGCGGCCGACGCCGCCTTGGCGACGCTCGGACCCTTCGATCCCGCGCGGCGGCCGCTGTGGGGCCTGCCCTTCGCCATCAAGGACAATATCGACCTCGCCGGCGTGCCGACGACCGCCGCCTGCCCGGATTATGCTTATGTGCCGCAGCGTTCCGCGACCGTCGTCGAGCGGCTGATGGCGGCGGGTGCAATTCCCCTCGGCAAGACCAACCTCGACCAGTTCGCCACCGGCCTCGTCGGGGTTCGCACCCCTTATCCGGCGCCAAAGAACGCCTTTGATCCCGCCATCGTTCCCGGCGGCTCCTCGTCCGGTTCGGCGGTCGCGGTGGCGCGCGGCATCGCCAGTTTCGCGCTCGGCACCGACACGGCCGGTTCGGGCCGTATCCCGGCCGGGCTCAATAATCTCGTCGGGCTCAAGCCGACGCTCGGCGCCGTGCCGGTCAGGGGCGTCGTGCCGGCCTGCCAGACACTCGATTGCGTCTCGGTCTTCGGCCTGACGGTGGCGGATGCCTGGTCAATCTTCACGGCCATGGCCGGTTACGATGCCGAGGATCCCTGGTCGAAGCGGGTCGCCCTCGGCGTGCCGGGCTCCGTGCCCGAGGGCCTGCGCGCCGGCGTCCCCGACCGGGCGAGCCGGCGCTTCTTCGGCGACGCCCGGGCCGAGGAGGCCTTCGCCGCGGCCCTGGCCCTCCATGCGGCGCAAGGGGTGACCTTCGTCGAGTGCGATCTCGCGCCCTTCTTCGATGTGGCGGGTCTGCTTTACGATGGCGGCTGGGTGGCGGAACGCTATGCCGCCATCCGGCCGTTCATCGAGAAGCACCGCGCCTCGCTGCATCCGACGACGGCGCGCATCATCCTCGGCGCCGAGCGCCTCTCGGCCGCCGACGCCTTCGCGGGCCTCCACCGCCTGGCGGCGCTCCGCCGCGTCACCGAAACCGTCTGGGCCGACATCGATGTTCTGGTGGTCCCGACGGTGCCGCGCGCCTACGCGATCGCGGAACTCGACACCGACCCGATCGGGCCCAATTCGGCGCTCGGCACCTATGCCAGTTTCGTCAACCTGCTCGACCTCTGCGCCCTGGCGGTGCCGGGACCGTTCCGCGCCGATGGCCTGCCGGGCGGCACGACGCTCATCGCGCCGGCCGGCCGCGACGCCCTGCTGGCGGCACTCGGCGTGGCGCTGCAGGCGGCGGCCGGCCTGACGCTCGGCGCGACGGGCGCCCCCATGCCAGTCGGCGACGCCTTCGCGAAGCCCTTCGGGGCGGGTGCCGACGAGATCGAGATCGTCGTCGTCGGGGCTCATCTCTCCGGCATGCCGCTTAACCCGGACCTGACCGCGATCGACGGCCGCCTCATCCGCAGCATCGACACGACGCCGGACTACCGTCTCTATGCGCTGCCCGGCGGCCCGGTCCGGCGCCCCGGCCTCGTCCGCGTGCCGGACGGTACCGGCATGCCGATCGCGACGGAGGTCTGGGCGCTTCCGTCAGCGCGTTTCGGATTTTTCATGACCGACATCCCGTCCCCGCTCGGTATCGGTACCGTCCGCCTCGCAGACGGTACCACCGCCAAGGGCTTCCTCTGCGAAGCGGCGGGGCTTGCTGGCGCCAAGGATGTCTCGACCTTCGGCGGCTGGCGCCGCTACGTCGATGCCGCGGGAGACGGACCGTGAGCCAGCCCGCCCTTTCCGCTCATCGAGCTCTGATCCTCCCCAGGGGGGATTGATCAGGCCGGAACGCGCGCCGCGGGCATGACCGACGGCTGGAAAGTCACTTCGACCATCGTGCCCTCGCCGGGCTGGCTGCGGATCGATAGGGCGGCGCCGTTGGCGACCACGAGTGCCCGCGTGAGCGGCAGTCCGAGGCCGGTTCCCCCCGGGCTCCTGGACGGCGTCAGTTGCCGGAACGGCTCGAGCGCGGTGGCGATCTCCGCATCGGTCATGCCGATGCCCGTGTCGCGAAGCCTTACCGTGACGACTCCCTTCTCGTTGACGGCGCTCGACACGATCACCTGCCCTCCAGGCTCGTTGAACTTGACCGCGTTCGACAGGATGTTGGCGATGATCTGACGGGCCGAGCGCTCGTCCGCCATCACCATTGGCAGACGGGGCGCGAGCGAGGTGCGCACGATCACGCGCTGACGATGCGCCTCGGCCTGCCGCTCGGCGACGCAGTCGGTGATGATCTTGTTGACGTCGACGGCGCCGACGTCGAGGTCGACCCGTCCCGTTTCGATGCGCGACAGGTCGAGCAGGTCGCTGATCAGCTTCATCACGTGAACGCCGGAGGCGTGGATGTCCTGCAGATAGTCCTTGTAGCGCACGTTGCCGAGCGGCCCGAAGCGCTCGTCGATCATGATTTCCGCGAACCCCAGGATGGCGTTAAGCGGCGTCCTGATCTCGTGGCTGATCTTGGCGAGGAATTCCGGCTGCTGCTCGTTGACGCGTTCGGTCTGGCTTCTCAGCCGCGACATTTCCCATTCGACCTCCCGCTCGGCGGAGAGATCGCGCCAGACGGCGGCAAAGCGTCCCGGACCGAGGCGCGTCAGGGTCAGGCCGATAGGCGCCATACCGCCGTTCGCCGTCCGAGCCACGTGGTCGGCGTGCGAGCGGGCATCGTCTCCGGAGGCGTTGTTGAGCTCGGCTAGTCTTGCCGCAACGCCGGCCCGGCTTTCCGGCGCCAGGAGAGCCGCGAGGTCGAGCGTCGGGGGGTCGCCGTCGCTCCGCTCGTCCGGCCCGAACCAGGCGGCGGCCCGCCGGTTCACCATGAGCACGCGCCCGCTGCCGTCGATGCAGGCGACCGCATCCGCGACCGCGTCGAGCATGGCCCGCAGACCGGCGTCGCCCGGGGCAGGGTCCGCCGGGCGCGGGGAGGACGCGATTTCGGCCGGGTGCAGGGTCCACAGGATGGCGGGTTCACCGTCCCAATCGATGGCGCGGCCTGCGGCCACGAAGTCCGTGAACGCGGCGAACGCATCCGGTAGGTGCATCGCGACGCTCTTTGCCGCCGCGAGCGGGGGCGCGCCGGCAAAGAACAGGCCGAGCGCATCCGCCAGCGCCGGGTGGTTGTCGTAGCGCAGGTCGGCCAACAGCGCGTCATTGGCGAAGAGCACCCGCGGATGGCGCACCACCAGGAGCCCCGCCGCCATCGTCTCCACCAGCAGCGCCGCACGGTCGATGGGGTCGTCCGCGCGCGATACCGGCCTGCTCTCGGAGGACGCGGGCCGCGCGGCACGGCCGGGGGCGTCGGTCGACGAAATTGCGCCGATCGCCGCCGACAGCGTGCGTCCGATCTCCTGGAAATTGACATGCTCGCTGTCGCTCAGGCCCCGCGCGGCGTCGAGGCCATCGGCATCCGCCTGGCCGGCCGCGCCGTCCTGCCGTCCGGGGATCCCGCGACCGACGAGCCCCAGAGGTCGCAGATGCACGACATTGGCCGGGCGCGGCGGCAGTTCCGCGATCTCTGGCGAAGGCGCCGGTTCGGCGTCGGACTCTACGGTCGCGAGCTCCGTCAAAGGCTCAGGACATGGTACCGAGGTAGGCCCGCCCGGCGGGGGCGGTTCCGCGGCGGCGACTGTGTCAGTCGCGGCAGCAGTGTCATCGACCTCGTCCGGCCCGGCGCCGGCAGTCGCCGGCGTGGCGGGGGCGACCGGCGCCGGAGCTGCGTGGAGACGCTGCAGGTCGAGGCGGCCGAACCCCTTGTAGCCGGCGAACCTTCCCCCGGGCTCGATCACCGGCGAACCGCCGAGCCCGATCGGCACCCGAAGACCTTGCCCCGCCGAATCATGGCCGGTCAGCGGAACATCGAGATCGAGGCCCGTAAAGGTGGCGCGCCGGCCCAGTGCACGATCGAGGGCCTCGGCGCCCGCCGGATCGAACCGCGCGGCGCTAGCTGGGAGATCGAGCCCGTGCGGTTGCCAGTCGAGGCCGAGACGCTCGAGCCACGCCTGGTCGATCTCGCCGACCAGGCCCGCCGCATCCGTCCGCCAGACGAAACGGACCAGATCCGTTCCGCCGCCGGCCGCGCGCAGCGTCTGCCGCGCCCGCTCGATCGCGTCCTGGCCGCCGCCTGTGCCGGGCTCGGCATCGGCCGCCGATACGCCGTCGGGCGCAGCCGGATTTCGACCGGTGCCAAATGGTGCGGGTGCCCCGCCCACCTCCTCGTACCATTGCCCGACCTCATAGCCCGGGCTCGCGGCCGCCAACACCAGGGCCGGGATTTCGCCGAAGCCATGCGGCCGGGCGCAGAGGACGGTGACGCTGTGGGGCGAAAAGCCCCACATGAAGCGCAACCGCTCCAGGCGCGGCGCTGCCCCCGGCACCAGACCCGCGGCCAGATGCTCGAGCCGGCGCGCGGATCCGCGATCGGATCGCAGCAATCGCGCGCCGAGATCGTCGTAGCCCCGCGCCTCGAACGCCGCGGCGGCGGCGGCGTTCGCCCAACGGATACGCAGCGGCGCGCCGGCCAGCAGAATCGCGGCAGCACCCTTGCGACGCGATGCGACGAAAGCCGGATGAGCGAAAGCGCCATCGAGGATGCCGCGGCTGGCGTCGTTCACCGTCATGGACTCACTCATCGTCACCGTCCAGACCGCCTGCCGCGCCCGCTCGTCCGGTCCGCACGCCGCCAGACAAGCCGGATGCGCCCCTTTAGCGGGCAAACCCAAGCGGGATCTTAATGCAAGATTAAGCATTTGCGCAGGCAAGGTCCACCGCGCGGAGGATCGCGGCCGTCGCGACGGTGACTTTGTTCACTACATTTGCTATGGTGCGTTGCACAAATATGTTGCGTCGCACCATGAATTGGTTGATATCGAGGCGTGGCGGTGGCGACACTTGTCGAGCGCATCAGGCCCGGCGTGACATCCGCCTAGTTTGGTTCGCACAGGCTCGCTTACACCTGAGATGTTCAGCAGCATTGATTTTGCTCAGAAAAAGGCAAATCAATCGGCGCGGACACCACGCGACACTGCTTAGCCAAGGAGAGCACCATGAATACGCCGAACTACGAAATCCCGAGCGAAATGCGTGATCTGGCCGAGAAGAGCGTCGATCAGGCCCGCAAGGCCTTCGAGGGCTTCGTCAATGCCGCCCAGCGCGCCGCGGGCCAGGCGGACACCACCGCAAACTCCGTCCAGAGCAATGCCAAGAGCATCGGTACCAAGGCCATGGGCTTCGCCGAACAGAACGTGCGCAGCGCTTTCGATCTGGCCCAGAAGCTCGTCCGCGCCAAGGACCTGCAGGAAGTCCTGTCGTTGCAGACCGACTACGCGCGGAACCAGATGACGACCATCCAGGATCAGGCCAAGGAACTCGGCACGATCGTCCAGAGCGCCGCGCAGGGCGCCGTCCAGTCGGCGACCTCGACGGTCCATTCGGCGACGCGTCAGGACTGATCTGCCGACGGCCGGATGGCGCACGATCGCGACCCGTCCGGCCTGCTTTCGTTAAAAGGAGCACCCCATGGCCCGAGGCCCCGGTCCGCGACAGCCGGCCACAGACGAGCTCGAATCCACCACGGCCATGCCGTCCGTTTCAGCCGCCGCCATCCAGAATGTCGGGCGCCGGGCCGCAAAACTGGCGGATGCCGTGGCCCACGCTCGCGACGCCACGCCTGCGGTGGGGAAGAAGATTTCGCGAAAACCCGCCGCCGAGCCTCGGCCGGTGGCGCCCACCGAAGCGACACTGCCGATCGACGCCGAGCAGATCATGGAACCGGAGCCGGTCGTGGCTCAACGCATGACCGATGCCGCCGAGGAGACGATCGGATCCGTCGAGCAGGCCACGCAACAAGACCTCGAGGCAGGGGCGACGGTGGCCGACCCCCTTCACCAGATGATCGATGCCGCGCAGCATGACGCGGCACTGGCCGGTGAAGCCGCGATTCATGAGGTTGGAGCGCAGGCCGAGGCGATGCGCGCCGCGGTCTCGCGGGCCCTGCTCGAGGCCACGGCCGCCCCGCAAGGTGCAGCCGTCACCCTCACCGAACTCAATGCCAAGGTCGCCGAGGCGATGCGCAGCAATGTCGAAGCGAACATCTCGTTCCTGACCTCGCTATTCGACGTCCGCTCGCTCGCGCAGGCGGCGGACCTGAACCGGCATCATATGCAGCGCCAGATGAGCGCCTTCGCCTCGCAAAGCCGTGAACTGACCACCCTGGCCCACAAGCTCGCCGTTGACGCGATCGGCACCTTCGCGGGCCGCGACGGCGGCCGCCTAACCTGATCCCGGGCGCTGGCGGATACTTGCCTTCCGGGACATTTGCCCATAGGTATTGCCTTGCCTGCGCGGGCCGCCATAGCTCAGTTGGTTAGAGCGCTAGATTGTGGATCTAGAGGTCCCCCGTTCGAGCCGGGGTGGTGGTACCAGGGCGCAGGCTCCGTCTTGAACGTGCGTGCCACGACCACAACCGGCGATAGCGCGTCGACCCCGTCTTTGCCGCGTCGTCGCGTTGATGATAGTCATTGCTTCGGTGCGGCACGAAAGCCGCGACACTGCTTGGCGCCCTCGGTCCGGGCCGTGACCAAGCCTATCCGGCATGTCGAAGCGAGCGCCAGCGTGCAGCACCTCCACCTTGTCAGAGGAACCGTCGGCTTAGACAAGATCGCGCATGACGTCTCCCGAAACCCTGGGCCGAGGTTTCGGCTTGTCGCTCGATGACGGCGCAAGCCTCCTCCCGAAGCGCCGTGCCGCATCCTCCCCTGCCCGCCGGGGACGATAATCTGCGCCGCCGGATCGAGCGTTTCGACTGGTCGCAGACGCTCCTCGGCGCCTCGGTGAGCTGGCCGGAGCGAATGCGCGGCATCATCGACGCCATGCTGATCTCGCCGCTGCCGACCCTTACCGTCTGGGGACGCGAGGCGATCCTGATCTGCAACGACGCCGCCGACGCCCTCAGCGGCGGAGACCGCGAGGCGCTGCTCGGGCGGCGGTTGCCTGAGACCGGCGCCCTGCTGCTGTCCGGGCTCGACCGGGCCCTGGTCGAACGCGTACGGTCGGGGGAGCGCGTTCATCTGCGTGGCTGTGTCCTCCTGGCGGCGCCGAACGGAGCCCCGCAGCATGGCCGCAGGTTCGATCTCCACGCGGCCCCGCTGGGGCCGGATCACGACGGCGTCTTCTGCATTGCGGTCGAGACGACCCGAAGCGACACGGCTGCCGAGCGAAAGGCGGTCGAATGGCGCCAGGCGCTTCTGCTGGCGCTGACCGACCAGTTCCGCTCGGCCAAGAGCGCCGAGGAGATCGTGTCCATCGCGACGGCGGCGGTCGGGCGTGAACTGGGCGCGAGCCGGGTCGGCTACGGCGAGATCGACCCCGCCCACGAGGAGGCCGCCTTTGCCTCGGGCTGGTCGGACGGCGCGCTGCCGCCGCGGATGGGGACGCTCGCCATCGACCGCCTGGCGGGCAAGCGGGCAGCGGAACTGCGCGAGGGGCGCACCATCGCCATCGTGCCTGACGGGGAGCGGCCCGAGGCGGGAATCGTCGTCCCGCTGGTGCGCGAAGGACGGCTGCGCGCCGTCTTCGTCGTGGAGACCCGCGACCCTGCCGGTTTCAAGCCGCCGGAAGCCGCCCTCGCCGAAGAGGCCGCGGCGCGCTGCTTCGATGCGGTGGAGCGCGCCCAGGCCGCCGCCATCCTGCGGCGAAACCAGGCGCGGCAGGGCTTCCTGCTCGTTCTCGGCGACCGTTTGCGGGAACTCGAGGATCTCGGCGAGATCATGGAGACCGTCGCCGAGTCGCTGGGCCAGCACCTCAGGCTCGGACGCGTCGGCTACGGCGAGATCGCCGCGGGCGACGAGATCGTCTTCAGCACCGGCTGGTCGGACGGCACCATACCGCCGCTGATGGGCCGCTTTCCGCTCGACAACCTCGGCGACGGGCACGTGGCGGACCTGTCGCGCGGATTGACGACCACGTTCGACCCGCTCGCGGCCCGCGAGGCCCGCGCCATCCCGCCGCCCGTCATGGCGGGCCTGCGGGCACTCGTGGCGGTGCCGCTGATCCGCGACGGCACGTTGCGCGGCGCGCTGGTGCTCGGCCATCGTCAGGACCATCGCTGGCTGGCGGAAGAGATTGCGCTCGCGGGGGAAGTCGCGGCGCGGCTTTGGGAGGCGCTGGAGCGGGCGCGGGCCGAGGCGGCGCTGCAGGACCTCAACGTGACGCTCGAGAACCGCGTGGTTCAGCGCACGCAGGAACTGACCGCCAGCGAGGTGCGGTTCCGGACGCTGTTCGAGAACGCCCCGGCGCCGATTTCCCTGATCCGGGTCGACCCGGACGGGGTGCCCATAATCGACGCGCTCAATGCCGCCGCCGGACGTTTTTTCGGCCGGTTGACGCTGGGGTTGCACGGCGAGCCTGTCGCCGGCACGACCCGGCTCGGCGAGAGCATGGCCGAGGTCTGCCTGCGCTGCGCCGAGACCGGGCAACCCGTGCAATATGAGTTGACGGTCGAGGATCAGGGCGGCGCGCGCACCGCGGAATGGGTGCTGGCGCCGCTTCCCATCGAGGATGACGACACGCAGCTCCTCATCGGCATCGGGCGCGATGTCACGGCCCAACGCAATGCCGAGGAGCAATTGCTCCAGGCGCAAAAGATGGAGGCGATCGGCCAGCTCACCGGCGGCATCGCGCATGATTTCAACAATCTCCTGACCGGCATCATCGGCTCCCTGGCGCTGATGGAGAAGCGCCTCGCCCAGGGCAAGACGGAGGCGATCGCGCGCTACGTCGGCCTCGCCATGGCCTCGGCCAACCGGGCCGCCGCCCTGACCCACCGGCTTCTCGCCTTCTCGCGGCGCCAGCCGCTCGAATCCAAGGCCGTCGATGTCAACACGCTCGTCGTCGCCATGGACGACCTGCTGCGCCGCACCCTCGGCGAGGGCGTCGCGCTCGAGACCGGCGTCGCCGACGACGTCTGGCTGACGCTGTGCGATCCGCACCAGCTCGAAAACGCCCTGCTGAATCTTGCCATCAACGGCCGCGACGCCATGCCGGATGGCGGCCGACTCACGATCACCACCGCGAACGTCGCCGTCGACACGGCCTTCGCCGGGCGGGAACCGGGCATAAGCCCCGGCCAATATGTCGTCGTCGCGGTCACCGACACGGGCACCGGCATGCCGCCGGACGTCATCGCGCGGGCCTTCGACCCGTTCTTCACCACCAAGCCGATCGGTCAGGGGACCGGCCTCGGCTTGTCGATGATCTACGGTTTCGCCAAGCAGTCGGAGGGCCATATCCGGATCGAGTCGGAGGTCGGGCGCGGGACGACCGTCAAGATCTTCCTGCCCCGGTTCCGCGGTCGCGACGCGCCGAGCGACCCGGCACCGGATGGCGCCGCGCCGCTGCCCGGCGCGGGCGAGACGGTGCTCGTCGTCGAAGACGACGTCACGGTGCGCAGCCTCGTCCTCGAAGTGCTGAACGAGCTCGGCTATCTCGCCATCGAGGCTGCCGACGGTCCGACCGGCCTCCGGGTGCTGCAGTCCTCGCGCCGGATCGACCTGCTCGTCACCGATGTCGGCCTGCCGGGCATGAACGGCCGCCAGCTCGCCGAGCACGGGCGCATCGAGCGACCGGATCTCAAGGTGCTGTTCATCACGGGCTATGCCGAGAACGCCGCCTTCGGGGCGGGCCATCTCGAAGCCGGCATGAAGATGATGACCAAGCCCTTCGCGGTCGACGAACTCGCGGCCCGCATCCGGGCCATCCTCGAAGACAGCCTCGACGAAAGCTAAAATTAAGGCGGTTCGGCTAGTCTCGGATCGCGGAAAATCCGGGTCGGAGGGCGCTATGCCGAAGCCTGAGGATGAACTGACGGCGACCGAACGCGGCTTGCGGAACGTGGTCTTCCTGATCGAGACGCAGATGCGGCTCGTGACGGAGCTGAGCGAGGCCGGACAGGAGAGCGGCGACGCCCGGGCGATGCTGCGCAAGCTCATGGGCCTCGAGATCGCGCTACGCCAGCGTGCCGACGCCCTCGAGACATCGGACGCCGGGGCCTGCGTCGCCGCCTAGATGGCGGTCGAGGACAGACGCGGCCGCATGCCCGCCACGATCCCATTGTAACCGACAGGCTCGGATGTTGATTCAGCGTCCACCAGAATGACGCCGCAATGCCGGCGACCGGCGCCGCGAGGGGGATGGGCGATGCGGAGCTTTAAGCTCGTCGACTACGGACAGCCGCTCGAGGAGATCGAGGCGCCGACGCCGCAGCCCTCCGGCGACGAGGTGGTGCTCAGGGTCCGCGCTGCCGGCGTCTGCCACAGCGACCTGCATATCTGGGACGGTGGCTACGACCTCGGCGCGGGCAAGCGGCTGCTGCTCAAGGATCGCGGCATCGCCCTGCCGCTGACCATGGGTCACGAGACGGCGGGCGAGATCGTCGCAATCGGTCCCGACGTCGAGGAGCGCAAGGTCGGCGAGCTCTGTCTCGTCTATCCGTGGATCGGCTGCGGGCAGTGTCGGGTCTGCCGCGACGGCTTTGACAACCTGTGCATGCAACCATGCTGTCTCGGCATCCATTGCGACGGCGGCTATGCCGACCACATGGTCGTGCCGCGCTCCCGCTACCTGCTGCCGCTCGACGGGCTCGATCCGGTGATCGCGGCGCCGCTCTCCTGTTCCGGCGTCACGACCTATTCGGCGCTGAAGAAGCTCGGCGACGTCATCAGGGACGAGCCGATCCTCATCATCGGAGCCGGCGGCCTCGGCCTCATCGCGCTGAGCATCCTCAAGGGCATGGGCGGGCTCGGTGCCATCGTGGTGGACATCAGCGCGGAACGGCGCGAGGCGGCGCTCGACGCCGGCGCCCTCGCGGTCATCGATGGGGCAGCGCCGGACGCCGCGCAGCGGATCGCCGCGGCCTTTCCCGGCGGCTGCTGGTCGGCGATCGACCTCGTCGGCAGTCCCGCCACGACGGCGCAGGCCTTCAATGCTCTGTCGAAGGGCGGCAAGATGATCCTGATCGGTCTCTTCGGCGGCTCCTCGCCCTGGTCGCTGCCGCTGATCCCGATGAAGGCGATCACCATCCAGGGCAGCTATACGGGCAGTCTCGCGGAGACGCGGGAACTGCTCGACCTCGCCAAACGCGGTGCGGTGGCGGCGATCCCGATCAGCCGGCGGCCGTTGAGCGCGGCGACCGAGACGATCGATGATCTGCGCGGCGGCCGCATCGTCGGCCGCGTCGTGATGACGCCGTAGAGCATGATCGGCTGTTGCCGATCTGCTCCGAGCTGATTCGTGTCGCGGGGACGCTTGGAATGCTTAGGTTCAGCGGGTATTCTGCGAGTTCTTCTGTTCTGCCCGCTGTTTCAGGGCTACGTTCATAGCCTTAAACCCTTCCTCAGTTGCAGACAGGGTTCCGCCAAGCATGGTGACGAGAAAGCCGGTGAACTTCTCACCTTGAGTGAAGCCGGTCCGGGCATCCCCCGTGGGGTCGAGCAAAAAATAGTGCTCCCCGTCAAACACTCCGGGCACCAAGAAATGGCCTAACCAACGCAACTCCCGTTCCGGGTTCACCGCTATAATGGTAGGTTTGAAGCGCATTCCGCTCTTTCCTGGCGGCGCGATTTCGACGGATAAACGGCTGCCCGCCGTTGGAGATCCCGAAATTGACTTCATGAACGGGTTCCAGTCCGGCATACGGATGAAATCCGTTAGAAGCTCCCATACCCGTTTCGGCGGAGCCTCAATCATGATGCTTGTCTCAATTCGGCGCGCGCCCATCGTCGCTCCCATGCTTCTCGTGTAGCGTATAGGACCTAGGGGATGGGTGCGAGCAGGGTCAAGAGCGTGAGATTTCACTGACCCGCTAGCCGCATCTGAGGTTCGCACCCGAACTTCGGATGCGGCTAGCGGGTCAGTCACTTGATGGTCTGCTTATCGTTGAAATTCTAGGTCGGATTTCACGGGCAGGGCACTAGCGGATCACGTCCAGGCCCAGCAAGGAGGCGACGATCATGCAAAAACTGTTCATCGGTGGGGCGTGGCGCGACGCTCAGGGCGGCGCCACCTTGCCGGTCGCCGATCCGTCGACGGGCGAGACCTACGACACGATCGCGCGCGGCACCGCCCAGGACATCGACCTCGCGGTCAAGGCGGCGCGCGCGGCCTACGAGGGCGCCTGGGGCGCGCTGACCGCCGCCGAGCGCGGGCGTATTCTGTACAGGATGGCGGCTATCGTCACCACGCGGGCCGAGGACCTGGCCCAGGCCGAGGCGCGCGACACCGGCAAGCCGATCGGCCAGGCGCGGGCCGATATGGGACTGACCGCGCGCTATTTCGAGTTCTACGGCGGCGCCGCCGACAAGCTGCACGGGCAGATCATTCCCTACCAGGCGGGCTTCCATGTCCAGGCGATGCGCGAGCCCTATGGCGTCACGGCGCATATCCTGCCCTGGAACTATCCGGCGCAGATGTTCGGCCGATCGCTGGCGCCGGCGCTCGCCGCCGGCAATGCGGTGGTGCTCAAGCCCGCCGAAGAGGCCTGCATGACGCCGATCATGCTCGCCGGCATTGCCGCAGAGGCCGGCCTTCCGGCCGGGGCCCTCAACGTCGTGACCGGCCTCGGCAAGGAGGCCGGCGCCGCGCTGACCGCCCATCCGGGCATCGATTTCGTGACCTTCACCGGCTCGCCCGAGGTCGGAACCGTCGTGCAGAAGGCGGCGGCCGAGCGGCATGTCAAATGCGTGCTCGAACTCGGCGGCAAGTCGCCGCAGATCGTTTTCGCCGATGCCGACCGGCGCAAGGCCCTGCCCGTCATCGTCAAGGCTATCACCCAGAACGGCGGGCAGACCTGCTCGGCGGGAAGCCGGCTGCTCGTCGAGCGCAGGATCTACGATGAGTTCGTCGGCGAGGTGGCCGAGGCCTTCGCCAAGGTGCGGGTCGGAACGTCGGCCATGAACCTCGATTGCGGCCCGATGATCTCGGCGGTCCAGCGCGACCGGGTGCGCGGCTTCGTCGAGGAGGCGCGGCGTGCGGGCATTCCGGTGCTGGCCGAAGGACGTCTTGGCGACGACCTGCCGCGCGGCGGCTTCTACGTCACGCCGACGCTGTTCGGCCCCGTGCCACGGTCGAACCGGCTAGCCTGCGACGAGATCTTCGGCCCGGTCCTGTCGGTCATGCCCTTCGAGGACGAGGCCGATGCGATCGGGCTCGCTAACGCCACCGATTATGGGCTCGTCGCGGCGGTGTGGACGCGCGACGGCGCCCGCCAGATCCGCATGGCCAAGGCGATCCGCGCCGGTCAGGTCTTCATCAACTGCTACGGCGCAGGCGGCGGTGTCGAACTGCCCTTCGGCGGCGTCAAGAAGAGCGGCCACGGCCGCGAGAAGGGATTTGCCGCGCTCGAAGAATTCACCGTGATGAAGACCGTCGTGCAGCACTACGCGGAGTGAATTGGCTTTCTCTTCTTGACGGCTTCGCCCCTCATCCACCCTTGCCGGCGCCGGCTCGGCCATCGACATCGCTCGCCTCGTCGGGACGCGGGTTACGACCACTGCGCCGTGGCCTGCATGGTGACGCGCCCGCCCGTGTCGCTCGCCCAGAGCCGGAGGCCGTCGGCATCGCTTGCCGCATTGACCGTGAAGGACACGCCGGCGATGAGCGGGTTGATACCCCTGAACGTGAAGGTCCGTGGCGGGGCGCCGTGGACGTCGGCGGCGAAGCCGATCAGCGCGGCGGCCTGCAGCGGGCCATGGACCACGAGGCCCGGATAGCCTTCCCGCGTCAAGGCATAGTCGCGGTCGTAGTGGATGCGATGGCCGTTGAAGGTCAGCGCCGAATAGCGGAACAGCAGCACCGGATCGCAAGCGACTTCACGCTGCCGCTCGGCCTTCGGCGGGACGGGTCCCGGCGCGGCGGGGACTCCTGCCCCGCTCGGCGATGCGGCCCGGTAGACGATGTCCTGCCGCTCCTCGATCGCCGGCCCGCGCGCCGTCGCATAGAGGTGTCGCACCGTGACGAAGCAGAGCGGGCCGGAGCGTCCGGTCTTGGCGTCGATGGCCTCGATTTGCGAATCGCGCGTCACCATATCGCCGACGCGCAGCGGATCGATCATCGTAACCTCCCCGCCGGCCCACATGCGGCGCGGCAGCGGCACAGGCGGCAGGAAGCCGCCGCGCCGGGGATGGCCGTCCTCGCCGAGCTCGGCCATGCGCACGATGGTGGGGGTCAGGCACCAGTGGATCGTCGGCGTCGCCGGCTCGCCGGCGGCGGGCTCTCCCGGCTCCCGGTCGAAGACCGCGCGCAGCGACGCCTCGAGACGCGGGGTGACGATATCGGTGGCCGTCTCCCGGCGGCCGATCCAGGCCCGTAGCGCGTCGAGGTCGAGACTGTCGGGATCGCCGGACATGGGAGCTGCTCCTGCTACCGAAGCGCCGCTTCTATCATGGCTGGACGGGCGGATGACGCTGCCCACCGCCCCGATAGCATACGGCCTTCCGCGGGCCAGGGCTGAGCTTGACGCCCTCCTGGATGTCAGCTTTCGCCGGGTTGAGCGGAATAGGGGTTCCGCTTCTAAATCATTCTGACAGCCTCTGCACCCGCCCGGCCAGCGTCTCGGCCGTCGAGATCTCGACATGGGCGTCCGGACGGCTCGCGAGGCGTCGTAGGGCTCCAGCGCCCGCATCTCGGCCCCCATGGCGCCGATTTCGTCGTGAGGGTGGCCATCGCTCACCCCGCGAAGGGTGTGAGCGGCAGGCCGCGGACGCCGACGTCGAGCGCCAAGAGGCCGCCGGCCATCGGCTGGACCGCAAGCTGCTCGGGCGTGCGGTCGTAGACGGCGGTGGTGACGTAGAGCACGTCGAGGTCGCGGCCACCAAACTCGCAACAGGTTGGAATGTCGGTCGGCAGGTCGATCGTCTGCATCGGCCGGCCGTCGGGATCGAAGCGCATCACCTTTCCCTTGAACGGGAGGGTGGCCCAGTAGCAGCCCTCGGCATCCACGGTGGCGCCGTCGACGATGGCGTCCATGTCCGAGAGGTCGATGAAGACGCGCCGGCCTGCCACCGCCCCGGTCGCCGCATCGAAATCATGCGCCCAGACGTAGGGCGTGTGGCTGTCGGCAAAATACATGACGCGGCTGTCGGGACTCCAGGCGAGGCCGTTGGAACATCCCACGCCCTCGAAGATGCGGTGACAGCCGAGGTCCGTATCGAGGCGGTAGAGCGCGCCGAGCTTCGCCGGCGTCTTGCCGGCGGCCTCGAACATCGAGCCCGACCAGAAGCGTCCCTGCCGGTCGGTCTTGCCGTCGTTGAAGCGGGTGTCGGCGAGATGGGCCTCGGGATCATGGATCGGCGCGAAGCGCCGCGTCGCCGGGTCGAAAAAGTGGAACCCGCTGGCCATCGAGACGACGAGGCCGCCCGATGCCCGCACCGCCAGGCAGCCCAGATATTCGGGCGCCTCGAACATGTCGTCGCGCCCGCTCGCCGGGTCGTAGCGGTGGATGGTCGGGCCGTAAATGTCGATCCACCACAGGACCTGTGCCGCCGAGTCCCAATAGGTGCTCTCGCCCAGCCGGGCCTTGGCGTCGACGGCACATCGGATCTCGACCAAGACGCTCTCCCGCTGGCGCCGGCGGCCGCGCGGCGCGCCGATCTCCGTGAAACTATAGCTCGTGTCCGACGCGGTCCAGGGGAGGTTCCGCCCAGCGATCATGAACCCAAGCCAGAGCCCTGCCTTTGGCCGGCAGAGCGTTTGACAAGCCGCCGCGAGGCTCCTACCCCGAATGCGACATGCGGCGATCAGGGAGCGCAAGGGTGGCGGGACGTTTGGCCGGCAAGACGGCATTGTTGACGGCGGCGGGCCAGGGCATCGGCCGCGCGACCGCCGAGGCTTTCCTGGCCGAGGGGGCGAGAGTCATCGCGACCGACCTCGACGCCGGCAAGATGGCGGGGCTCGACGCCGAGATCCATGCGCTCGACGTTCGCTCGACGACGGCCGTCGATGCGCTGGCGAAGACAATCGGCCCGGTCGACATCCTGTTCAATTGCGCCGGCCACGTGCACCATGGCTCCATCCTCGACTGCAGCGAGGAGGATTGGGACTTCTCCTTCGACCTCAACGTAAAATCCATGCACCGGACCATCAGGGCCGTGCTGCCCGGCATGCTGGAGAGGGGCAAGGGCTCCATCGTCAACGTCGCCTCGGGCGCGTCTTCCGTGCGCGGCATCCCCAACCGCTACGTCTACGGCGCCAGCAAGGCCGCGGTGATCGGCCTCTCGAAGGCGGTGGCGGCCGATTTCATCAAGCGCGGCATCCGCTGCAACGCCATCTGCCCGGGCACGATCGAGAGCCCCTCGCTCGGCGAGCGCATCGATACGCTGGCGCGCTCGACCAACCAGGGGCGGAATTCCGTGCAGCAGGCCTTCGTCGACCGCCAGCCCATGGGCCGGCTCGGCACGGCGCACGAGATTGCCATGCTGGCCGTCTATCTGGCTTCGGACGAATCGAGCTACACCACCGGCCAGATCCATCTGGCGGACGGCGGCTTCGCGCTATAGCGGCCATGCCGAATTCCCCCTCTCCCACGGACGGACTGAGCGGCGCGGTGCAGCCGATCGAGGCCGGCGCGCATGTCACGGCCGCGGCCTTCCTCGGAGGCGACACCGCCGTGCTGGCGCTCGGCGACGGCGCGGTGCTGTTCGCGGACGGGCGACGGGTCGCGGCTCATCCGGAGGGCGCCATCCTGTCGGCCGCCTCCGACCGCAACCGCATCGTCACCGGCGGGGACGACGGCCGCGTCGTCGCGACCGCCGCGGACGGATCGTCGACAGAACTCGCCGCTCTGCCAAACGGCTGGGTCGACGCGGTGGCGATCCATTCCTCCGGGGCGGTCGCCTGGGCGTCGGGCCGCAGCGTGCAGGCCCGCTCGGCCAAAGGCGAGGTGAAATCCGCGACCGCGCCCTCCTCGGCGCGCGGCCTCGCCTTCGCGCCGAAAGGCTACCGGCTCGCCTTCTCGCATTACAACGGTGCCTCGCTGTGGTTCCCGAACAGCGTCGAGGCACCCGAGACGCTGAGCTGGAAGGGCTCGCATCTCGACGCGGTCTTCTCACCCGACGGCGCCTTCCTGGTCACCTCCATGCAGGAGAACGCCATGCACGGCTGGCGGCTGTCCGACGGCAAGCACATGCGCATGTCGGGCTATCCGGCCAAGGTCCGTTCGATGTCCTGGTCGCCGGACGGCAAATGGCTCGCCACCTCCGGCGCCGATGCCTGCGTGGTCTGGCCGTTCGACAGCAAGGACGGCCCGATGGGCAAGGCGCCGCGCGAATGCGGGGTGCGGCCGGCGCGGGTGTCGCAGGTGGCGTTCCATCCGGCTGCGGCCGTCGTCGCGCTCGGCTACGAGGACGGCTTCATCCTGCTCGCCCGGCTCAACGACGGGTCCGAGATTCCTGTGCGCCGGGAGGAGCCCGCGGGCGGCGCGGTCTCGGCCTTCGCCTGGGACCGCGAGGGACGCCGCCTCGTCTTCGGCACCCGAGGCGGCAAGGCGGGCCTGCTGACGCTGCCGGCGTAAGGGCTGCCATACGGCTTCCAGTCGATCGTTTCTTTTTTGACGACAGCGAGCCAGAACCCCTATCGCCCGCCGGTGAGCCGCTTGCGCAGCCAGACCTGCGTGTGGCCCGGCGGGTAATCGTCGAGGATGCCGAAGACCTCGTAGCCATGCCTCTCGTAGAAGCCCGGCGCTTGAAAACTGTAGCTGAAGAGACGTGAGCGGGTGCAGCCCCGCGCCACGGCCTCCGCTTCGGCCATGGCGAGGATACGGCCGCCCAGGCCCTCCTGGCGCAGCGTGTCGGGCAGCCAGAAGCAATCGAGGTAGAGCCAGCCCCAATTGGTGTCGCCGGTCACCCCGCCGATCAGCGTGCCGGCGTCATTGCGCACGAAGACGCAGAGCGGCCGGCGATCATAGGGCAGCGCCCGGGTTTCGTTGAAGCCGATCAGCTCCCGCTCGACGAAAGCGATGTCGCCTTCGGCCGGCGCCTCGGTGAGCTCGATCCGTAGCCCGTCCGACATGCCGCCTCAGCTCTTGACGAGCGGCCCCAGGATCTTGTCGAGCTCGGCGACGGTCAGTTCGCCCGCATGTTTCTCGCCGTTGATGAAGAAGGTCGGCGTCGCACTCACCTTGAACGCCTTGTCGGCGTCGTCGCGGACCTTGTTGACCTGGTCGTAGAGCTTCTGGTCCTTGAGGCAGGTGTCGAAGTCGCCCTGCGTGATGCCGGCCTGCTTGACGGTGCTCGCCAGCGCCTCGACGGGCTTGGGCACGAAGGCCCAGTTCTGCTGCTGGCTGAACAGGAGGTCGATGATGGCGTAGCGCTTGTCGGGCCCCGCGCAGCGCGCCAGCATGAAGGCCGCGGTCGCCAGCGGATCGAGCGGGAATTCGCGCATCGCGTAGCGCACCTTGCCGGTGTCGATATATTTCGACTTCAGCGTCGGCCAGGTCTCGGCGTTGAAGGCCGCGCAATGCGTGCAGGTCATCGACGCATATTCGATCATGGTGACCGGCGCGTCCTTCGAGCCGAGCCAGACGTCCGGCAGCGGACCCTCGGCCATCAGCGTGGCGATCGGCACGCTGTCGGCCTGCGCCCATCCTGCGCCGCAGGCGACCGTGAGGCCTGCCACCGCACCGATCTTCAGAAAATGCCTGCGGCCGGAAAAACCATCCTGGTTCATGAAAACCTCGCTTGAAGAAGGCCCAAGAGTTCGCCCGAACCCGCCGTTCCGGCCATCATTAGCGGAACCGGTGCGCCGAGGAAATCGGGTGGCGGCCTTGTTCAGGCGGATTTCACGAGACGCGCGCCGAGACGCATCAGCGCGCCGCGCAAGGCCTCGTCCGCGATGCCCTGCGTCGCGGCGCGCGCCGCAGCGAGCGCCTCGGCGGAGGGCGGTTTCGGCTTCGACGCCCGCGCCGGCCGCCCGACGAGCGGTCCCTGGCGCATGGCGAGCTTGCCGACGCAGCGCCAGCCGAGATGGGCGTTGATCCGTTCGATCACGGTCGCGGTCATGTGCTGGAGCTCGAGCGCTCCCCCGCCCTCGACGCGCAGCACCAGCGTCGCCGGCACGCGGCCACCCGCCGCATCCTCGCGCGCCGTGCCGCGTGGCCATTGCAGCTTGATCGGCTCCGCATAGGCGGCGATCCGCTCGCCGACGATATCGGGCCAGAGCGTGACGAGATCCGCCCGCGCGAAACCCTGGCGCGCCAGGGCTGGACCGATGCAGCCGTCGACGAGATCGGCCAGCGGACGCGACCAGGCGGATTTGGCGTTGAAGTTGCGCATGGCGCGTGGTTCCGTCCCGCTCCTGTCCTCGCCGCCGTGTCCCGGACCGCATGCCGCGCAAGATCGCCAAAACCGACCCTGTCCCCGCCCCGGCGACATCCGGCACCGCAAGCATAACCCGAAGCCTGCTCGATTGGTACGATCGGCATCGCCGGATCCTGCCGTGGCGGGCCGGCCCGGGCGAGGAGCCCGATCCCTATCGGGTCTGGCTGTCGGAGATCATGCTGCAGCAGACCACCGTCGCGGCCGTCAAACCCTATTTTGCCCGCTTTCTCACGCTTTGGCCGACCGTCGCCGACCTGGCCGAAGCATCGAGCGAGGCGGTAATGCGCGAATGGGCCGGCCTCGGCTATTATGCGCGGGCGCGCAACCTCCACGCTTGTGCCAAGGCGATCGTGGCGCGTTTCGACAGTCATTTCCCCCAGACGGAGGCCGCGTTGCGCGACCTTCCCGGCATCGGCGACTATACGGCGGCTGCCGTCGCGTCGATCGCCTTCGGCGAGGCGGCGACCGTGGTCGACGGCAACGTCGAGCGCGTCATCGCGCGGCTGTTCGCCCTCGAGACGCCGCTGCCCAAGGCGCGACCGGAGATCCGCCGGCTGGCCGCGGCGCTGGTCCCCACCGACAGGCCGGGCGATTTTGCGCAGGCTATGATGGATCTCGGCGCCACGCTCTGCACGCCGAAGTCGCCGGCCTGCGCCATCTGTCCGGTGCGGCCTGCCTGCCGGGCGCAAGCCATCGGCCTCCAGCAGGTTCTGCCGCGCCGCTTGCCGAAGCCGATGCGTCCGCAGCGCTTCGGCGCCGCCATGGTGCTGCGCCGCCCGGACGGTTCCATGCTGGTCCGCACGCGGCCCGCGTCGGGCCTTCTCGGCGGCATGACGGAAGTGTTCGGAACCGATTGGGCGGAGGTTGCCGCGTCTCCCGCGGCCTTGGAGCGACTGGCGGATCTCGGCTTGGCGCGGCGCGGCACGGTCGACCACGTCTTCACCCATTTCGCCCTGCGGATCGATGTCTACGCCGGGCGGACGTCCCGCCTCGACGCGCCGGCCGGATGGCGCTGGGTCGCCAAGGAAGATATCGGATCGGAAGCCTTTCCGAACCTGATGGCCAAGGTCATCGCGGCCGCCGAAGGCTCAACGGTTCCTGCGGCGGATGCGGACCGGCTGCAGCTGCCTGGTCTCGCGGTTGCCCGAGAGCAGGACGGCGGCGCAGGACGCCAGCGCGGCAAGGCAAACGGCACCCAAAGGACTCGAGAATGACCCGACCTCGCGCGACGCGAGCACGGCCGATGCGACGCATAGGGCGGTCAGTGCCAGAATCCAGCGGGTCATGTCGCGCTCCACGGGCTGCCTCGATCGAGGCCTTCCCGAACGCAATGCTGCATCGTCGCTTAAGGTTCCGCCAGTGGCAATTTGGCCTCATCTTCGGGAAGGCTTAGCGAAAGCTTTCCGAGAATGGTTTATGCCTCATGCAGTTCGCCCGGCGGCGCGGATCTTTTCGCGCAACGCGTCGATCGGCAGCAGGCGCCCTTGCCGCTCGACATGCCAGAAAGTCCAGCCGTTGCAGGCCGGCAGTCCCTGGGCCAGCGCCCCGACCTTGTGGATCGAGCCGGCGATCGTGCCGCCGATGGCGACGAGCCCGTCGGCCCTGACCTTCGCCTCGACGCGGCGGCGCGCGTCGTAGAGGCTTTCTCCCGGTGTCACGAGGCCAGTGTCGAGCAGCGTGGCGAAGGGCAGGCGCGGCTCGCTGCGTTTCGTCGGCAGTTCTCCCAGGCTGTCGGGCGGCGCCGGGGTGACCGCGGCGATGCGGGCGCGGGCCGCTGCCGCATAGCCGGCGTCGCGCTCGATACCGACGAAGGCGCGGCCGAGCCGGCGCGCCACGGCGCCGGTGGTCCCCGAACCGAAGAACGGGTCGAGCACGACGTCGCCGGGCTTCGTGGCGCTCGTCAGGATGCGGGAGAGCAGCGCTTCGGGCTTCTGCGTCGGATGCAGCTTGCGGCCGGCCGCGTCCTTCAGCCGCTCGCCGCCCGAGCAGATCGGGAAGAACCAGTCCGAGCGCATCTGCACGTCGTCGTTCGAACCCTTCATGACCTCGTAGTTGAACGTATAGGTCTTCGCCGCCGCGTCGCGCGACGCCCAGATCAGCGTCTCATGCGCATTGGTGAAGCGCCGGCCGCGAAAATTCGGCATCGGATTGGCCTTGAGCCAGACGATGTCGTTGAGGATCCAGAAGCCGAGATCCTGCAGCGCCGTGCCGACGCGGAAGATGTTGTGATAGGAGCCGATGACGAAGAGCGTCGCCTGCGGTTTCATCGCCCGCCTGACGCCGGCAAGCCAGGCGCGGGTGAAGGCGTCGTAATCGGTGAAGCTCGCGAACTTGTCCCAGTCGTCGTCGACTGCGTCGACGAGGCTCTGGTCGGGTCGCGACAAGCTCCCGGCAAGCTGCAGGTTATAGGGTGGATCGGCAAAGACGAGATCGACGCTCGCCGCGGGCAGGCGCGCCAGCGCTTCGAGACAGTCGCCCTCGATGATCGTGTCGAGGGGAAGGAGTTGCGGCCGAGACGGCCGAGCCGTCGAAGCTCCAGGACGCGGGACCTTTGACTGGAGCTTCGAAGCGGCCGTTCCGGCCTGTCTTGCGGACATGAAACACCGACCGGGATACGCAACTCATGGTCGCGACTATGCCGGCGTTAAGGTAAAGCCTACGTTGAGCATTTGAAAAAAATGCTGTCCTGTTTCGCTACGACTTCTTTGCCAAACCGTTACGAGCCGCCTCGGCATGCGGCGTGCAGAACAACTTGCGATGATGGGGCGACAGCCCGTGTACCGCTATGGCGGCGCGGTGTGCCACGGTGCCATAGCCCTTGTGGGCCCTGAAATCATAGACCGGATGGATCTCGTGCAGCCGCACCATCAGCCGGTCGCGGAGCACCTTGGCGACGATCGAGGCCGCAGCGATCGACACCGACAGGCTGTCGCCCTTGATCAGCGTCTCGGCCGGACAGGGCAGATGCGGCGGTGGGTCGTTGCCGTCGATCAGCAGATAGCCGGGTGCGAGGGAGAGCGCCGCCACCGCCTGGCGCATCGCCGCGAAGGTCGCTTGCCGGATGTTGATCCGGTCGATCACGGCGACGCTGGCGAAGCCTATGCCGACCGCCAGCGCCCGCCCCATGATCTCGTCGTAGAGCGCCTCGCGCCGCGCGGCCGGCAGGAGCTTCGAATCGTCGAGGCCGTCAGGCACGTCGCCCGGGTCGAGGATCACCGCCGCCGCCGCGACGGGGCCGGCCAGCGGGCCGCGGCCGGCCTCGTCGATCCCGGCGACGATATCCGCGCCCCGCGCCCTCAGGCC
The DNA here is from genome assembly GCA_965277115.1 of Lichenihabitans sp. Lineage (GTDB taxonomy): Bacteria > Pseudomonadota > Alphaproteobacteria > Rhizobiales > Beijerinckiaceae > Lichenihabitans. Next base: position 827,322 of record CBDIBY010000012.1, read on the forward strand.
TCGCTCGAAAATGTCGTGGGGTGGCACGTCGATCCGACCTCCTCAAGCCGTTCGCAGCATCGTCAGCGCCAGGGCGAGCGCCGCGACGAGGACGAGCGAGCATAATCCGACGAGCCCGTTCCGCCCATCGCGCTCGAAGGCGATGCCGCCGAGCGAGCCGATGAGACTCGAGCCGCTATAGTAGCTGAAGAGGTAGAGGGACGAGGCCTGCGCCTTGGCGACGCGGGCCTGCTGGCCGACCTGGCTCGAGGCCACCGTATGGGCGCCGTAGAAGGCGAAGGTCAGGAGCGCCATGCCGCCGAGGATCGCATAGAGGCTCGCGGCCAGCGTCAGCGCGACGCTGACGAGGATCAGGATCACCAGCGCCGGGAAGATCCGCGTCCGTCCGATGCGGCTCGCCACGTCGCCGACCCAGGCCGAGCTCAGGATGCCGACGAGCGAGATGCTGAAGATCAGCCCGACCTCGGTCTGGCTGAAGCCGTAGGGCGCGCGCATCGGCCGGTAACCCAGATAATTGCGATCTTATGGCGCAAATGCCACAAACGATGCGTATTTCAGACCATCGTGGGCGCGGATTTCACGGGATCATGGGCAGTGATTTCAGAGCATCACGGGCACCCGCTTTAGCGGGGTGACGAAGCCTCGACCGACAGTCTGACCGGGTACTCAGACCCTCGTCTTTGATGACGAGGGGACCTGATGCCGACCGAGAGATTGTCGATGCGCCGAATACGCGACCTGCTGCGTCTAAAGCATGAGAACGGCCTGAGCAGCCGTGTGATCGCGACCTCGCTGGGGCTGAGCAAGGGGGCCGTGGGCGACTATTTGCGTCGGGCGCAAGCGGCCGGTGTCAGGTGGCCGCTGGACGAAGAGATGACCGACACGGGGCTGGAGAGGCTACTGTTTCCCACGGCGTCCGATGTCATGGCGGTGGGCCGGCACGAACCGGACTGGGCCAAGGTCGACCAGGAGCTGCGTCGTAAGGGTGTCACCCGGATGCTGCTTTGGCAGGAGTACCGGGCCGAACACCCGGATGGCTATGGCTACACCTGGTTTTGCGTGCACTTCGAGGCCTGGAAGGGTCGGGCCTCGCCGACGATGCGCCAGAGCCATGCCGCCGGCGAGAAGGTGTTCGTGGACTTTGCGGGCGACACGATCGACGTGATCAATCCTGTGACCGGGGTGGTGCAGCCGATGAAGCTGTTCGTCGCCGCGCTCGGCGCATCGAGCTACATCTACGCCGAAGCTCGTGCCAGTGAGGGGCTGGCCGATTGGATCGGTTGCCATGTCGGCCTGTTCGCCTTCCTGGGCGGCGTGACGGCGATGATCGTCTGCGACAACCTGAAGGCGGCCGTCACCAACCCGGACCGCTACGATCCGGGGATCAACCGCTCCTACCAGGAGATGGCCCGCCATTACGGGACCATCGTGTGTCCGGCCCGGCCCTACAAACCCCGCGACAAGGCCAAGGTGGAGCAATCGGTGCTGCTGGTCGAGCGCTGGGTGCTGGCGCGGTTGCGCAACACGCAATTCTTCAGCCTGGCCGAACTCAACGTGGCAGTCGCCGCCCTGACGGCCGACCTCAACGCCCGCATGATGCGCGGCTATGGCGCCAGCCGCGCCGAGCTGTTCGCGGCCGTGGATGCGCCGGCGCTGAAGCCCTTGCCGGCAGAGCCCTACGCCTTCGCCACCTGGAAGCGCTGCCGGGTCGCACCCGATTATCACGTCGAAGTCGAGGGCTGCTGGTACTCGATTCCCTATCGGCTGATTCGCCAGCTCGTCGATGTGCGCGTCACCGAGCGGACCATCGAGGCCTTCCACAAGGGCGAGAGAGTCGCCAGCCACGCCAAGTCTCCGGGACGGCGCAGCCACATCACCATCGCCGATCATATGCCGAGCGCCCACAAGCGCCATGCGTCCTGGACGCCGGCGCGGATCACAGCCTTTGCCGAGAAGATCGGTCCGGCCACCGCCGCGCTGATCCAGGCGATTATGATCGACCGCCCCCACCCGGAGCAGGGCTTCCGCACCTGCCTGGGGATCCTGTCCCTGGAAAAGATCTACGGCCAGGCCCGCCTGGAGGCGGCCTGCCAGCGTGGCGAACTGATCAAAGCCAGATCCGTCGGGTCGATCCGCTCAATCCTCAAGACCGGCCTCGATCGCGCCTTCCTCGATCCAGCCCCCGAGCCCGAACCCCTGCGCCACGGCAACATCCGTGGCCGCAGCTATTTCCACTAACCGTTCACCACCAGGAGACCCGATGCTCACTCATCCCACTCACGAACGGCTAATCGCGCTCGGACTGCCCGGCATGGCCAAGTCCTTCCAGGACCAGCGATCCGCGCCTGATCTGGCCGCCCTGTCTTTCGAGGAGCGCGTCGGCATCATGGCCGACCGGGAGGCCGCCGAACGCGACACCAAGCGCGTGGCGACGCGTCTCAAGTTCGCGTCCCTGCGCCAGGACGCCTGTGTAGAGGATATCGACCTTCGCACACCCCGCGGCCTCGATCGCGCACTGCTGGCCAGGCTCGTCGCCGGCGACTGGATCGACCGGCATCAGAACCTGTTGATCAGTGGGCCGACCGGCATCGGGAAAAGTTGGCTTGGGTGCGCTCTCGGGCACAAGGCCTGTCGCGACGGCCGCTCCGTCCTCTACCAGCGCGCGCCGCGGCTGTTCGAAGCTCTGGCGCTGGCGCGCGGTGACGGCCGCCACGCCCGCATGCTCAAGGGCCTCGCCCGCCTCGATCTGCTCATCCTCGATGATTGGGGGCTGTCGGTTCTCAATCACAGCCAGCGCCTGGATCTCCTCGAAATTCTCGAGGACCGAAACGGGCACGGATCCACTCTCGTCACCAGCCAGGTTCCGATCGATCAGTGGCACGAGGTCATCGGCGACCCTACCCTGGCCGACGCCATCCTTGATCGTCTTGTCCACAACGCCCACCGCCTCGCCATGACCGGAGAAAGCATGCGCAAGATGACCGGCAAACGATCCCTTGACGCGAGCCGAAACGCCTGACCCCATAGCCACCGTCGGTCAGGTTTCACACTGCCCATGATCGCGCGAAATCGCTGCCCACCATGGCGTGAAATTACTGCCCACGATCCGCGAAATCCGCAACAAACGAGGAAGCTGCCGCCGAAGGGCGGGTTTCTGATGGTGCGATGCCAGGGCGAATTGATCCATTCACACTGAAGCTCTTTGGCACCTTCCTGGTGTCCTTGGCCATTTGGCTGTTCGTTCGCCTAGGCCTTGCCGTTCGAAACGGAGAGCTTCGCCTGCGAGCTGGCGTCGTGAATCGAGCGAAAGAACCATGGCAGTTTTGGTTTTTCGTCATTGGGTTCAGTTGGCTGAACCTAATCATGATCCTTTTGGGGACTTCTGCCTTCGCGCCAGATGCCGCGACGCTCGCCAGACTGGCCATGCGCCGTTTCGAATTGGCTCTGTCTGGCTGGATCGGTCTGTTTGCTAGTATCCTGAACCAGAAGTTCGTTGTATAATCTCTGTTGTTTGATCGCGGTGGAGGTTGGCATGGGTCGGCCACTTGAACCTGTTGCGCTGAGCGAGGGCGAACGGAGGGACTTGTCGTCGCTCGCGGCGCGACGAAAGACGGCGCAGGCCTTCGCGATGCGGGCCAGGATCGTGCTTCTGTCGAGCGAAGGCGCCGCCAACAAGGAGGTTGCGGCGCGTCTGTCGATCGATGAGGCGACAGTGGGGAAGTGGCGTCGCCGGTTCCTGTCGGATCGACTGGACGGCTTGCGGGACGAGGCGCGCTGCGGCGCTCCACGCACTGTGGATGATGCTCGGGTCGAGGCTGTGATCGTGCGCACATTGGAAAGCCTCCCCTCTGACGCGACACACTGGAGTTCGCGCGGCATGGCCAAAGCGAGCGGTCTGTCGACCTCGACGGTTCAGCGCATCTGGCGCGCGTTCGGCTTGCAGCCGCATCGCGCCGACACGTTCAAACTGTCGACCGACCCGGACTTCGTGGCCAAAGTCCGCGACATCGTCGGGCTCTACATGGCCCCGCCTGCACGCGCCCTTGTCTTGTGTGTCGATGAGAAGAGCCAAATCCAGGCGCTCGACCGCAGCCAGCCGATGCTGCCCATGCGTCCTGGTCAAATCGAGCGACGGACGCACGATTATACCCGCCATGGCACCACATCGTTGTTCGCCGCGTTGAACGTCGCAACCGGCGCTGTCATCGGCAAGTGCTTTCCCCGGCATCGCGCGACCGAGTTCCGCTGCTTCCTCGACGAGATCGAAAAAGCCGTCCCGGACACCCTCGACGTCCACCTCGTGATGGACAATTACGCCACGCACAAGACACCCATGATCCGCGACTGGCTCGCCAAGCGCCCACGCTGGCAGGTCCACCACACCCCAACGGGTGCATCATGGATCAATCAGGTCGAGCGCTTCTTCGCCTTGCTCAGCGAGCGGAAGATCAAGCGCGGGGCCCATCGCAGCGTCGCCGCCCTTCAGGCCGCCATCACCTCGTTCGTCGACGCCCACAACGCACACCCAAAGCCGTTCCGATGGACCAAAACAGCAGACGACATCCTCGCATCCGTCGAGCGATTCTGCCTACGGCTCACCCCAGCAAAAATGCCCCGAACTTCTGATTCAGGATACTAGGTGAGCTTGCTACCCAATACCGGAAACGAGCGGAAGGATTGTGCCGAGCCGCGCCCGGCTGGCGTGAGAAGGCAGCGCCATGTCCCGGACATGACGACGGGGCTGGCCCCATGCTAGCGCAGCGGATGCGAGCCCGTCCGGGCTCGACGCCGGATCCTGACGTCCATGCTCGAAGGCCTGCCTCCCAACGATGCCGCCACGCTGCTGCGCCTCGTCTGCGACGAGGCGACCGCCCGGCGCATGGCCGATGCCGTCGTCGAGCTGCTCGATCCGGCGGAGACCGCCGCGGCGGCCTTCGAGGAGGAGGCGAGCCCGCTTCGGCCAAAGCCCTGGGTGCTGGAGATCTACCTCGGGCCGAAGATTGCCGCCGCGCAGGTCCGCGCGCTCCTCGCCCCGGTGATCGGCGACGACATGGCGGCGGCCATGACCAGCGAGACGGTGGCCGAGCAGGACTGGGTGGCCAAGGCGCTCGATGGCCTCTCGGCGGTGCGGGCCGGCCGCTTCCTCGTGCATGGAAGCCATGGCCGGGCCGCGGTGAGACCGAACGACCTCGCCTTGCAGATCGAGGCCGCGCTGGCCTTCGGCACCGGCCATCACGGCACGACGCGCGGCTGCCTGCTGGCGCTCGACCGCGTGCTCAAGCGGCGACGGCCCCGCCGCGTGCTCGACCTCGGCACCGGCACGGGCGTGCTGGCCATGGCGGCCGCCAAAGCGCTGAAGCGGCCCATCTATTGCGGGGATCTCGATGCCGTCGCCGTCGAGGCGGCCACCGCCAATGCGCGCCTCAACGGCGTCGTGGCCTGCGTCCGCCCCGTCGTCGCGGCGGGGCTGCGGCACGCGGCGCTTCGCGCCGGCGCGCCCTATGACCTGATCTTCGCCAACATCCTGGCGAAACCCCTGCGGCGCCTGGCGCCGTCGATCGCGGCCCATGCGGCGCCAGGGGCCGATCTCATCCTCTCCGGCCTGCTGCCGGCGGATGTCGCGGGGATCCTATCGGCCTATAGTCCGCAGGGGTTCCGGCTGGAACGGCGCCGCGACCTCGAAGGCTGGGCGACGCTCATGCTGCGCAAGGCCTGAGCGCTCAGGCCTTGAGGCTGCAATGCTCCTCGTAGAAGGCGACCTCGGCCTGGTCGGACCAGCCGTCGATGTCGCGCAGCGGCCTCTGGCCGTAGCGCCCCATCGTGCTATAAATCGCCCGGCGGGCGGTGGCCACGACGGCGTGAAGGTGCAGTTTCTGCAGGGCGTCGCGTATCGGGGCAAGTCTGGTCTCGGTCTTCATCGTTTCTTGTGGTTTAAGGAGTGGACGAGGACTCTCTGGCCCCGTTGCCGTTCATATAAGCATGCGCCTCCTTTTTGCACCGCAGCAGATCCATATTGCACTGCAAAACAGCACTGGCATGCGGAGTGCGCAGGGCTCGCGCCTCAACTTGCCTTAGGCCGCCGGGCCAAATTGCGCCTGCGGCAGGGCGGCGCTAGAGTGGCGGGCATGTTTGAAGCCTTGCACCAGTCGTTCGACGAGACCGCCGACCCCTCGCATGGCGCCGCGCGCACGGCCGCGCTGCGGGAAGAGATCCACCGTCGCGGCCTGGACGGTTTCGTCGTGCCGCGCGCCGACGAGCACCAGAACGAATATGTCCCCAAAGGCGCGGAGCGGCTCGCCTGGCTGACGGGCTTCACCGGCTCGGCCGGTATCGCCGTCGTGTTGCGCGAGGTCGCCGCCATTTTCGTCGACGGACGCTATACGGTCCAGGTCCGCGAGCAGGTCGACACCAAGGTCTTCGCTCCCGAATCCTTGATCGACGATCCGCCGGACACCTGGATCGAGGCGCATCTCGGCGCCGGCGGCAAGCTCGGCTACGATCCCTGGCTGCATACGCCCGCCCAGGTCGAGCGCCTGACCCGTGCCGCCGAGGCTGCCGGCGGGGCGCTCGAAGCGGTCGACACCAACCCGATCGACGCAATCTGGACCGACCGGCCGCCGCCGCCGCTCGGCGCCATCGCACTTCATCCCGAGGATCTCGCCGGGCAGGATCGCAGCCAGAAACTCGCCGCGGTCAAGGCCGCGCTCGGCCCGGCCGACGGGCTCGTGGTCAGCGACCCGCATGCGGTCGCCTGGCTGTTCAACATCCGCGGCGCCGACGTCAACCATACCCCGCTCCCCCTGAGTTTCGCCCTGGTGCGGCGCGACGGCGCGCCGACGCTCTACGCCGATGGTCGCAAGCTGTCGAACAGCGTGCGCGACACGCTGGCCAGCGCGGCCGAGATCTCGGAACCCGGCATGCTAGCCATCGACCTGGCGCGACTCGGGCGCGACGGCGCGAGGCTCCGCTTCGACGCGGCCACGGCGCCCTATCGCCTGGTCGAAACGCTGCGCGAAGCCGGCGGCCGGCCGGATGTCTCAGCTGACCCGATCGCGCTGCTCAAGGCCGGCAAGGCCGAGGCCGAACGCCGGGGCGCGCGCAGCGCCCATCTGCGCGACGCCGCGGCCTTCGCCCGGTTCCTGCACTGGTTCGAGCGCGAGGCTCCGGGCGGCCATCTCACCGAGATCGCGGCCGTCGAGGCGCTGGAGACCTTCCGGCGCGACACCGGCGCGCTCAAGGACGTATCCTTTCCGAGCATCGCCGGCTTCGGCCCACATGCGGCCATCCCGCATTACCGGGTCACCACGGCCTCGAACCTCAAGATCGGCGCCGGCATCTTCCTCATCGACAGCGGCGCGCAATACGAGGACGGCACGACCGACATCACCCGCACACTCGTGGTGGGCGAGGCGGACACCGAGATGCGGCGCTGCTTCACCCTGGTACTCAAGGGTCATATCGCGGTGGCGCGCGCGGTGTTTCCCAAGGGGACCTCCGGCGCCCAGATCGATCCGCTGGCCCGGCAGGCCTTGTGGCAGGCGGGGCTCGATTTCGACCATGGCACCGGCCACGGCGTCGGCTCCTACCTTTCGGTGCACGAGGGTCCGCAGCGGATCAGCAAGCTCGGGACGACGCCGCTTGCGGAGGGTATGATCCTGTCGAACGAGCCCGGTTATTACCGCGCCGGTCAGTGGGGCATCCGCATCGAGAACCTGCTGATGGTCGAGCCGCGCGAGGTCGCCGGCGGCGAGCGGCCGAGCCTCGGTTTCGAGACGCTGACCTTCGCGCCGATCGAGCGCCGGCTGATCGAGCCGAGGCTGATGACGGTCGAGGAGATCGCCTGGCTCGACCGCTACCACGCCGAGGTGAGAGCCAAGGTGACGCCGCTGGTCGAGCCCGATGTAGAGGCCTGGCTCGATGCGGCGACGCGGCCGCTGAGCCGCTGACGGCTCCTCCCCGTCGTAGCGGGGAGGAGGATCGGTTCACGCACCCGGGCGGCAGTCTGCCGTGCGGCGACCCCGGGCATGGACGACCCCCGGGATGCGCCACGCTTTCAGGCTCGCCCAGGCCTTGCGGTCGAGCCGAAACCGGTCCGAGGCCACGAGGCCTGTGCCGGCGTCGGCCGTGTCGAGGCCGTTGCCGCAATAGGAGAAGCCGCATTTCTCGAGCACGCGGCGGAAGCCGGGGTCGAGCACGCGGGCCGAGGCCGCGATGAGCGGCGTATCGGTCAGCATGAAGGCCGCATCGACCACGGCCTGCACGGCCTCGGTCATCAGGCCCTGGCCGCAGCGGTCCGGGTCGAGCGTGCCGGCGAGCTTCAGCCCGCAATTCTCGATCCGCTCGCGGATCGGCACGAGGCCGATCGCGCCGAAGACGCGGCGGTCGGGGCCGCGCCCGGTGAGAGCGAGATGAAGTGTCGTCCCGGCCGCATTCGCTGCCCGCTGCGTCTCGATGCGGCCGGCGCTGCCGCCCGCTCCCTCGCCCGACGGGTGGCCATAGGGATCGCCGCTCGCGGCTTCGGGCAAGGCCTCGCGGCCCTGCTCCCCCTCCGCCCGGGGCGAAAGCTCGGCCGGCACGACGGCGTCCGTCGCCAGCGGCCATCGCAGCCAAAGGCGCTGCGTTTCGAGACGGAAGATCTCTTCCCGCACGATATCTGGAAACATGCCAGGGCTCCTTGAACGGGAGAACCGCCATGGGCGGCGCTCCGGAAACGACGAAAGGAGACGGTGGCCCGCCTCCCCCTCGCCGTCAGGCTCTGGACTTTCGCCTCTCTGGAACCGCTCAGGGGTCCCGTCGAAGAACCGTCCACCGGGGGCTGCTGGCACCGGGTGGGGTTCTTCGTCTGACCCCACCTATTCGGCGGCCTCGGCGACCGAGGCCATTTTGAGGACCGCTACATAGGCGCGTCCATTGGCTTTTTTCTGGAAGGCGACGTGGCCGTCACAGAGGGCGAACAAGGTATGGTCCTTGCCGAGCCCGACATTCGTGCCGGGATGCCATTTGGTGCCGCGTTGCCGCACGATAATGTTGCCGCCGCGCACGCGTTCGCCGCCGAACTTCTTCACGCCGAGGCGGCGCCCGTCGGAATCGCGGCCGTTTCGGGACGACCCGCCTGCTTTCTTATGAGCCATGATGCTGCTCCTGAACCCTGGTGATCGGCCCGGTGGCGGGGCGGCAAAGGCCGCCCGCCTCGACGGGCCGGGATGATGTCCTTACGCGACGGCGGCTTCCAGCGCGCCGGTTTCCGGCGCATGGGCTGCCGGCACGTCGGCCGAAGTTTCAGCGGCCGCCTTGCGGCTGGCCCGCGGGCTCTGCCCGGCTGTGACGATCTCGGTGATCCGCACGACGGTCAGGTCCTGCCGGTGACCGCGCTTGCGGCGCGAATTCTGCCGGCGACGCTTCTTGAAGGCGATGACCTTGGGTCCGCGCTTCTGGCCGACGATCTCGGCAGCGACCGATGCGCCGGCCACGAAGGGGGCGCCGACTTCGAGCGTCGCTCCTTCGCCGAAGCTCAGCACCTCGCCGAAGGTCACGGCGTCGCCGGCCTCACCGTCGAGAGCCATCACAATAATTTCATCCTCGGCGGCGACCTTGTATTGCTTGCCGCCGGTCTTGATCACTGCGAACATCTTGATCCTCGTGTTCGTGCCGGCTCTGCCCCTGAGGAGCGGCCGGCTTCTTTGCAGTAGAGACCTGCTGGGACCGACCGGCGACACGGAGAACCGTCTTGCGGCCTTGCGCATACGGTCTTCGCACCACGTGATCGGATGGTCGTGCGATATAGAACGAAGCCTGAACTGTCAAGCTTTCGGGCGACGCTCGATTGGGCAATCGGATGAACGATTCCGTGGCAGGAAAAGCGCGTCAATCAGGCCTTAGGCGGCATCATTGCGAGCGCAGCGAAGCAATCCACCACCCAAGCTGGCCGGCCCGGGTCGCTTCGCTGGCAAGTTTACGCAGCCTGCGTAGACTCGGCTGCGCTCGCGATGACGATTTTCTACATCCTGACATCGCAACGCATCGGCGACGGCGTTTCACCCGATTGTCCTGCCAAGCTCGAACGCCGCCTATCGCCTACCTCAGCAGGCTGTCGCCCGAGAGCAGGACGCCTCCTCCCACGATGACGGCGGCAACCGCGAGACAGGCCACCGCCCGCCAGACCGGCGCGATCTGGGCCTGGCGCTGGTCGATGTAGTCGGCGGCCGGCTTGCGACCGGTGACCATCGAGGTGATCAGCCGGTCCTTGAGCACGAACTGATAGACCAGATTGGCGACGAGATGGATCGCCGCGAGGGCCATGATGATCCAGAATCCCCGCGCGTGATAGGACGAGGCGCGTCCTGTCACGACCTCCGACGCGTGATCGTAGAGCGGCCCCTGGGCCAGAACGTCGTCCGACGTGAACAGCCCCGTGCAGGCCTGCGCCGCGACGGCGAGCAGCATGGCGAAGATGAGGCAGGCGCCGAGCGGGTTATGGCCGAGGTAATGCAGCGGCCGCCGGCGCAGCAATGCGAGTCCGTAGCGGATCGCAGGGCCGGGCAGCGGAAAGAACGACGCGAAGCGCGACGTGCTCGATCCGACGAGACCCCACAGCAGCCGGAACAGCAGCAGGGTCAGGATCGCATAGCCGTTGAGCCGATGCAGATAGAGCGTCGGGTCATGGCTGAAATTGCGCGTCGCATAAGCGTCGAGGATGAGGATCAGCAGCGCCCAATGGAAGAAACGGGTCGCGCCATCCCAGGCGCGGACCTGCTTCCTATCGGCCGAAGGACGCGCCAGAACGCTCATTTCTTGGCGCGGAACTCTTTGTGGCAGGCGGCGCAATCGCCGACGACCTTGGGCATCGTGGCGGTGAAGCTCGCCTGGTCGGTGATGGTGGTCATCGCGGCCTGGGCGTCATCTCCGAGCTTCTTGAAGCCCCCGACGAATTGGTCCTTCTTCTCCCAGATCGCCGGCAGCGCCTCCGTATCGTGCCCCGTCTTCGTATCGTCGGGGAACAGATCGGGGAGCTTCTTGGTGCCTTCCACGTAGGTGGAGAGCGCCTTCTTGACGACCGCGGCATCGAAGGGCGCATCGCCCTTCAGCATGGGACCGATCGGCTTCGTCGCCTCGCCGAAGCCCTTGTAGATCTGTTGCCGCTGCTCGATCACCGCGACGTTCTGGGCGAGGGCCACGGTGGCAAAACCGCACAGGGCGGTGACGATGATGACGTTTCGCAACAAGCTAAGGCTCCCCTCGAGGATCAAAGTCTCATGATACGCGGACACCGCGTCCCTCGGCTCTGCAAGCGCGTGGGATTCGTCGGTGTCTAAACATTTTCGATGACAATTTATTCGGACGTATCTTCGGCCGCACCCGGATCAGGCACGGCCCCTCCGCCAGACCTGCCACGCTGAAAAGACCCGGCATCACCGCCACGAAAAAGAACAAAGACGGCCAAAATTGGCCCGAACGTTCGGGCCTTGTCAAGGCCGTCCCCGCCCGCAAAAATGCCTGAGGTCATCGGTCGCCGCCACGAACTCGCTCTGCTTATCGATAAATCCGCCGGCGCGGCTTCGCCCCGGTGCCTGCCGCCGGCGTGACGTTCCAACCGGATTTAGTAGCCGTTATTATAGTATTTCTTGGCATGATAATGATGGTACTGGTAGCAATTTGAATAACAATAGGCCGACGCTGGCGTTGTCATTGCTGCCGTAGACAGCGAAAATACGGACAGAACAAGAAATGCCATGGCGGTCCGGGATACGAATTTCATAAGAACCTCCTTTAAAAACAATCAAGCAATGTCACCGACGCATGAATGGCGCGGGCGAAATTCCATCTTAAGGGATGGCCATCGGCCCAACAAGACGGAATGACACAACACGCCCGATTCTTCCGCTCATCATTGATATCGACGGCATCGTCTGACGTTGAATTCCGTGTGGACGCGCCAGGATGGTTCATGGCCGGCGCCGACCACCGGCTCACGCTTGCCGCCGGCCGCTCAATCCAGGAGGAAATCGACCACCGTCAACCCGTCGAGCCCTCCCTCCGCCGCAGCGACGATCTCGGCGCCGACCGCCTGGTGGCGCGGATGAACCAGATAGGCGTCGCGTGCCGCCTCGTCCGTGAAATCGCAGATCAAGGCGTGGGTGAAGCCGCGCCCGAGCCCTTCGGGGCTGACCTGCAGCCCGCCGGCAAAGCCGACCATTCCGGGCAGCACGTCACGCAAGTCGCCAACCCGCCGGAGGATGCCGGCGACCACGTCGCCGCCTACCTCGGCGCGGACCTTCACCAGGACGATATGCCGGATCATGCGTCCTCCGTCGCGCCACGTCGGATCGGAACGGCCTCGCCGTGATTTTGGCACGATCCGGTCCAGAACCGCCACGATTTAAATGATGACGCGCAGGATCGCGTCCACACGATTGCAGGCCCGCCTGCACGACGGCCGAGCTCCGCGCGCGAGACTCGGCGGACGAAGGCCAGAGGAGGGTTCCGTTGCCGCGCTCATCCGCACGCGAACGGCCAGCTATACCGCAAGTCGCTTGACAGCGCCCTGACGGCGGTCGCGCATGAGTATGATGAAGGCTTGCGTTTTCGCAGCAGACCGCCGAATAAATCTGTCTTTTCGGGCTCGGCGACTTCTTACCGCCAGCAGGAGAACACTGTGGTGAAACATGACACGCCTGGGCCGGTCGCGACCGGAGTCGGCGGACTTGACGAGATCCTGCGTGGCGGCCTGCCGCCGTCGAACCTCTACATGCTGCAGGGAGTTCCTGGCGCGGGCAAGACGACCGCCGCGCTCCAGTTTCTGCGGGCAGGGGTCGAAGCGGGTGAGCGTTGCATCTATGTCAGTTTGTCGCAGACCGCGGCCGAGCTTGAATCGATTGCCATTTCTCACGGTTGGACATTGGACGGCATTCGCGTCGAGGAACTGTCTGCTTCGGAAGCGGTCAATGGAGCGGCCGATCAGACGATCTTTCAGACCGCGGAATTGCGGTTGGATCAGACGCGCCGGGCGATTGAACTTGCGATCGAGGAGCATAAGCCAAGTCGCCTCGTCTACGATTCGCTTCTGGAAGTGAGGCTGATCACGGGGGACACGCCTCGCTTCCGCCGCGAACTGATTGGCTTCAAGGCCTTTCTGGCCAAGCGCAACATCGTGGCACTCTTGCTCGATACGCAGAAAAGCGAAGGCATGAACGGCAAGGAGGTCGAGGGCATTGCCCACGGTGTGATCCGATTCGACAAGTCGCTCGAAGACTACGGGTCCGTACGCCGGCGAGTCGAGGTCAGCAAGATGCGGGGCGTGCCGATCGCCGACGGCTACCATGACATGGCGATCCGGGAAGGTCAGGGGGTCGTCGTGTTCCCGCGCATCGTGCCGGGCTCGGTCGTGGAGGCGAACAAGCCGACACTGATCAAGTCGGGCGTCGCCGCCTTGGACGAAATGTTCGGCGGCGGGCAGGAATCGGGGACCACGACCCTCGTCATCGGTCAGTCCGGGACCGGAAAATCCACGATGGCGTCGCTCTACGCGACCGCTGCGCTGACCCGCGGCGAAAGCGTGGCACTTTTTCTCTTCGAGGAGCGATTGGAAACGTTTTTCCGGCGTTCGGAAGGGCTGGGCATGAACCTGCGCGAATTCTACGAAGCAGGGCAATTGATCATTCGCGACTTCAATCCGAACGAGATCTCTCCGGGCGAGTTCGCACAGGTCGTCCAAAAAATCGTCACCCAGGACAGTAGCCGCGTCGTGGTGATCGATAGTTTCACGGGCTATATCAACTCGCTCCCGCATCGGGACAAGGCCGTCCGCGATATCTTGGCATTGCTCAAATGGCTTGCGCGGGCAGGCGTTCTGACGATGCTGATCGTCGCCCAACACGGTCTTTTAGGCCAGAATGTGGGCATCGACGTCGATGTCAGCTTTTTGGGCGACACCGTTCTTTTGCTGCGGATCATCGAGCATGAGGGTCGGTTGCGGCGTAACATCACGGTGGTGAAGAAGAGGCACGGACCGCACGACATGGACGTCCGTGAACTGTTCATCAAGACCTCGGGGGTGTCCGTGGTGGCTTTCAACCCGCTGCCGGAATCGTGATCGGTCCGCCAGCGGACGACCTCTCGGCGCTGGATCACGTGCTGATCCTAGCGCCTTACCGCAAGGACGCCGACTATCTGGGCCGTCTGCTGTCGGAGCACGACATCGACGTCCGGGTCGACGTCGGCGCCGAGACTCTCCCAGAAGCACTCGCCGCCTTCCCCGGGCTCCTCGTCGCGACCCTGGAAGCGCTGACGCCAGCGGTACTCCAGGCGGTCGCGTCACACCTGATCGGCCAGCCGCCCTGGTCCGAGATGCCCATCGTCGTCCTGCTCGACCGCGCCTCTCCGGATGCCCGGGTGCGCGCCGAGCTCAGTCGGGTCTGGCCGCGGTCTCGCCAATTGTTCTATCAGAGGCCGGTGACCCCGGTGGAACTCGTCAGCGGCGTGCAGTCGGCCCTGCTGGCCCGTCTTCGGCAGCGCGATGTGCGTGATCATATCGCGCGTGAGACGGAGCTGCGGCGGGAACTCAACCATCGGGTGAAAAACATCCTCGCCAGCGTGACCTCGATTTTCGAGATGACGCTGCGCGGGGCGAGCTCCGTAGGGGAGTTCGCAGGGGACTTCAGGGGGCGTCTCGATGCGCTCGCCCGAGTCCATTCGGCGATCTTCCATGCAGCAGGCGAGACCGTGACGATCCGTGAGATCGTCGACCTCACCTTTGGCCCTTACTACCTGACGGGCGAAGACCGGATCATCACGAGCGGGCCTGCGATCATTTTGAATCGTGAGGCTGGTACAACGCTGGCGCTATGTCTGCACGAACTGACGACTAACGCTATCAAATACGGCGCGCTGTCGCGGCCGGAGGGGCGCGTGCGCTTCGACTGGGCCTTGTCGGAGGGCGAGCCGCGCGAGCTGACCATAACGTGGCGTGAAAGTGGTGGCCCGAGAGTGGAAGAGCCGGCCAGTGCCGGCTATGGAACTCGGTATATCCGGTCCGCCCTGGCCAGCCTGTTTGGGCGAAAGCCTGACATCGCGTTCAATCCTGACGGCCTGCAATGTCTGGCGCACGGCGCCTTATTGCGATTCGTGCGCAACCCATAGCACCCTGCCGCGTTGCCCTGCGATGAACGAGCCTGCTTCTCGATGCCTCCAGCCCCTGCGCGTTTTCTACCTGGAGGACAATCCGCTCATCGTTTTCCACGTTGAACAGATGATCGAGGATCTCGGCCATGTGTTCGTGGGATCGACAGACAGCTTCGAGGGCATCGAGCGGTACGTCGCCGCGGTCCGGATCGATGTCGCGCTTGTGGACATCGACCTCGCGGACGGATCCACCGGTCCGCAGGCGGCAGCCTGGCTCCAGGCGCGCGGCATACCCGCGATCTTCGTCACGGGACAAGAGCAAACGGCGGCGCAGCATCGCGACGTCTGTATGGCGGTCATTGCCAAGCCGATTTCGCGATCGGAGCTGGCGGACAAGCTCGAGCCGTTTCGTTTCCAGGCGAAATAGCACCGGATCGTCGTAAACATTCCGTCCTGCTGCGCTGCCTTTTCGCCGCTCGACACGCCGCCGGCGAGTGCCGAATGGTCCGCGGCGCTCCCGGATCTGGTCGGAGCGGTGGTCAGGCACCCCTTCGAATTCCGGAGTTCCGTCCGGAAGACTTGCCTTGCGGCGCCGTCCGGCGGAATGTCGGCCGCGATCCGGGCACGCCCGCTGCAAGGACCACCGAGGGCAGCGCGCCGACCGATGAGGGCTCATGGCGGGTATGGGGTGACCGATGACTTGGGGCGCGATGGCGCGTCCGGCGCCTTGAGTCCGGCCATTCGGGTCGCGACCGTTCGGCGGCTCGGCCGGACCGTCGCAGGCGTCCTGGTTTCGGCGGCGCTGAGTATCCTCGGCCTGACCTGCGTCACCTTCGTGATCGGGCGCTTCATCCCGGTCGATCCCGTGCTCGCCATCGTCGGCGACCATGCGACGCGGTCGACCTATGAGCAGACCCGGCTCGCCATGGGCCTCGACCGCCCGATCCCTGAGCAATATCTGATCTATCTCGGCAAGCTGCTGCATGGCGATCTCGGCACGTCGGTCATCACCTCCAATCCGGTGCTCGCCGACCTCGTCCATTTCTTTCCTGCGACCTTCGAACTCGCCACGCTCGCCACCATCATCGGCGTGATCTTCGGCGTGCCGGCCGGTGTCGTCGCCGGCGCCTGCAAGGGGCGGTGGCCGGACCATGCGGTGCGCGTCGTCGGCCTCTTCGGTTATTCGATGCCGGTGTTCTGGATGGGCCTGATGGGCCTCTTCCTGTTCTACGGCAAGCTCGGCTGGACGGCGGGGCCGGGGCGGATCGATGCCGGCTACGAGGACCTGGTCGATCCGGTCACCGGCGTCCTGCTCATCGACAGCGCCAGGGCGGGCGACTGGGACGTGTTTCGCAATGCCGCGGCCCACCTCGTCCTGCCCGCGATGCTGCTCGGCTATCTGTCGCTCGCGTACGTGGCACGGATGACGCGCAGCTTCACCATCGCCCAGATGTCGCAGGATTACGCCACCACGGCGCTGATCAAGGGTCGCAGCTATTGGGGCACCGTCTGGCGCCACGCCTTTCCGAACATCCTGGTGCCGCTGATCACGGTGATCGGCCTGAGCTACGCGACGCTGCTCGAAGGCGCGGTGCTGACCGAGACCGTCTTCGCCTGGCCGGGGCTCGGCCTCTACATCACGCAATCCCTGTTCAACGCCGACATGAACGCGGTGCTCGGCGGCACCATCGTGGTCGGCACGGTCTTCATCGGCATCAACCTCCTGAGCGACCTGCTCTACAAGATCGCCGATCCGCGGCTGCGGGCGCCATGACGGCGACGGATGAGCTCGGCGGCTGGCTGGCCGAGGCGGCGCCGACCTCGCCCGGACAAGCGAGGCTCAGGCGCGTCGCGGGCGGCGCGCGCCGGCTCTGCCGCAGCCCGCTCGCGGTGCTGGGGCTCGCCATCGTCGCGGCCCTGGTGCTCGCGGCCCTTCTGGCGCCGCTCGTCGCGCATGGGGTGTCGCCGCTGGCGCAGGATCTTGCGGCCCGCCTGCAGCCGCCGGACGCCGCGCATTGGTTCGGCACCGATGAGCTCGGCCGCGATATCTTTGCCCGCACGGTCTACGGCGCGCGCGCCACCCTCGCCATCGTGGCGCTCGTCGGTGTCATCGTCGTGCCGACCGGGCTCGCCGTCGGCACCGCCGCGGGCTATGCCGGCGGTATCCTCGATGCCGTGCTGATGCGGCTGACCGACATCTTCCTCGCCTTTCCGAGCCTCGTACTGGCGCTGGCCTTCGCGGCGGCGCTCGGCCCCGGCATCGTCAATGCGGTGATCGCCATCTCGCTCACCGCCTGGCCGCCCTATGCGCGCCTCGCCCGCGCCGAGACCGCCTCGATCGCCCGGAGCGACTTCATCGCCGCGGTGGTGCTGCAGGGTGCCTCGACACCGCGCATCCTGCTGCGCCACGTGGTGCCGCTCTGCCTCTCCTCCGTGATCATCCGGCTGACGCTCGACATGGCGGGCATCATCCTCGTCGCGGCGGGCCTGGGCTTCCTGGGACTCGGCGCCCAGCCCCCGACCCCCGAATGGGGCGCCATGGTCGCCGCCGGACGCAACGTCGTCTTCGATCATTGGTGGGTCTCGACCATCCCGGGCCTTGCCATCTTCTGCGTCAGCCTCGCCTTCAACCTCGTGGGCGACGGCCTGCGCGACGTCTTCGACCCGAAGGACGCATGAACGACGTAGCTCTCCTCGACGTTCAAGACCTCTCGGTCGCCTTTACGGCCGAGGGCGTGACGACCCGGGCGGTCAGCGGCGTTTCCTTCACGCTCGGGCGCGAGCGGCTCGGCATCGTGGGGGAATCGGGTTCGGGCAAATCGACCACCGGCCGCGCCGTCCTGGGTCTCGTGCCTCGGCCGGGCGTCGTCACGGCGCGGCGGCTCGCCTTCAAGGGCGAGGATCTCGCCGGCCTATCGGGGCGGCAATGGAGCCGCTACCGCGGCCGCCGCATCGCGATGATCACCCAGGACCCGAAATTCTCGCTGAACCCGGTGATGAACGTCGAGGCCCAGGTGACGGAGGCCTACCGGCTGCACCATGGCGGTGGCGCCCGAGCCGCTCGGCGCCGGGCGCTCGACATGCTCGACGCCGTCGCCATCGCCGATCCCGAGAAAGTGGCGCGGCTTTACCCGCACCAGCTCTCCGGCGGCATGGCCCAGCGGGTGATGATCGCCGCCATGCTGATCGCCGAGCCGGATCTGCTGATCGCCGACGAGGCCGTCTCGGCGCTCGATGTGGCGGTGCAGAACGAGGTGCTCGGCGTGCTCGACCGGCTGGTCGCGGGGCGCGGCATGGGGCTGATCTTCATCAGCCACAATCTGACGGCGGTGGCGAGTTTCTGCGACCGCGTTCTGGTCATGTACGGCGGCCGGGTGATGGAGGAATGCGACGCCGGTTCGCTCCAGGCCGCGCGACACCCCTATACCCGCGCCCTCCTGGCCGCGGCGCCCGACCTCGACCATCCCCGCCAGACGCTGAGCACTGTGGCGCGCGATCCCGCGTGGCTCGCGTGAGCGGCGGGTGTGTCGACCCTCTCGTCGAGCTCGACGGCCTCTCCGTCACCTTCCGCTACGCCGGCGGCCTCCTCGCCGCGGTCCGCGACGTCTCGCTCGCGGTGGCGCCCGGCGAGACCTTCGGCATCGTCGGCGAATCGGGGTCGGGCAAGTCGACGCTGCTGCGCGCCATCGCGGGGCTGGTCCGGCCCACCGGCGGGCGCATCGCGATCGCCGGCGAAACCGTCGGGCAGCGCCGCTCGAGGGCGCAGCGGCGCGCCCTGCAATTCGTCTTCCAGGACCCCTACGGTTCGTTGCATCCGCGCCAGACCGTCGACCGGGCTTTGCGCGAGCCGCTCGCCATCCACGCGCTGCCCGATGCGGATCGCAGGATCGTCGAGGCCATGGCGGACGTCGACTTGGCCCCGGCATTCCGGTTCCGCTACCCGCACCAGCTCTCGGGCGGCCAGCGGCAGCGGGTCGCCATCGCGCGGGCGCTGATCCTCGAGCCGAAAATCCTGCTGCTCGACGAGCCCACCTCGGCGCTCGATGTCTCGGTCCAGGCCGAGGTGCTCAATCTCCTCACCCGCATCCGGGCCGCCCGCAGCCTCACCGGCATCCTGGTCAGCCATGACCTCGCGGTCGTGGCGCATCTGTGCCGGCGCATCGCCGTGATGCGGCGCGGGGCGATCGTGGAGATCCTGAGCGTCGAGGCGTTGCGGCGGGGCGAGATCGGCCACGCCTACACGCGCGGCCTCGTCGCCGCGAGCCGCGGGTTTCGGCGCGACGCCGAAGCGCAGATGGCAGACGAGGCTGAATAAGCACTGGCAAAAGATATTTTGGAGGTTAGTGTACGGTCCTCTCAGGGAGGACGACATGGATCAGACACGACGCGGCATGATGGGATTGGTGGCCGGACTCGCGGCCTCCGGCTGGGTTGGCGAAGCCTTCGCGGCCGGCATGCCGATGCTGGCGGATCATCCGATGGTGGCGCGCATCTGGCACGGTCGCACGCCGGCCGCCAAAGCCGACGAGTACCGGCAATATCTCTACGAGGCTGGCGTGAAGAAGATCGCCACGCTCCCTGGCAATCGGGGCGTTCAGATGATGATGTCGAAGACCGCCGAGCAGGGCGAGTTCATGGTCGTCTCGTATTGGGATTCGATCGAGGCCATCAAGGGCTATGCCGGGCCGAACTATACGCAGGTGCATGACCTGCCGCGCGACAAGGAGTTCCTGATCGATCACGAGCCGCTCGTCCGGCATTTTGATCTCGACGTGAATTTCTGGCAGAGCTGAGGTTTGCCATGCAGGACGTACCCTTCATCCGTCACGGCTTTCGCCGTGACACCTTCTCCCGCAAGGGGAGAAGGGGGCCCGAAGGGTCGGATGAGGGGGGTGACTTCCAGGAGGATCAGGGCACCACATCAGCCGCCTGCCGCCCGCGCCGGCGTTTCTGCTTGGCCCGGTTGCCGCAGACCTCCATCTCGCACCAGCGGCGGTTGTTGCTCTTGGTCGTATCGAGGAACAGCCAGCCGCAGTGGTGACCCTGGCATTGCTTCAGCCGGGCGCGGTCGGCGGTGGTGATGATCGCCATGGCGGAGGCGGCGATCGGCCCGAGAACCGCCTCCTCGGGCGCGAGCGCCACATCCCATGTCCAGCCGAAGCCGCCGTCGCGCGTCGACAGGCGGCCCTTGGCCAGGCAGGCCGCATGGGTTCCGGCCACGACATCGATGGCCGGCTGGCCGGGCATCCGGCCTCCCGCCAGCGCGACATCGACGTCGTAGATCGCGTCGCGCAGCCTCAGCGCCCGATCGAGGAGGCGCGCCGCGAGAGCGAAATCGGCATCGCAGCGCCGGCGCAGATGGGTTTCCTTCGAATCGTCCAGGACGCCGGCGTGGCGGGCCCAGGCCAAGAGGTCGGCGGCGGTGCGCAGATGCTCCTGATGGGTCTGCGTGCCGCGCCCCGAGGACGTGTTGCAGAAGTCGAAGGCCAAAACCCCGCCGACCAGCGGCAGCGATCCGGCCCGGGATGGCGGCGTCTGCGAATTCATGCGCCAAGCAGAACAGCCAAACGAGCGCTTTCGTCAATGCCGTTCGGCAAGGACTCGATCTTGAGCGCCCGGCCGCGAGGGGCGTTGGGTTGAGGCGCCAGCATCAGCAGCGCCGTCCTCCCGCCGCCTGTACAGCCGCGATGGCCGCTTGTAGGTTTCCTTGACGCGAGGAGGACTGCCGCCCCATGGACAAGCCCGACACAATGGTTCTCGTCTTTGGGCATGAAGCTCTGGTCGACCTCATTCCGCGGGAAGGTTCGACCTACGAAGCGGTGCTGGGCGGCTCGCCCTTCAACACCGCCGTCGGGCTCGGCAGGCTCGGGATCAAGACCGGTTACACGGGCCGACTCTCGACCGACACCATGGGCGACGACTTCGCGGCCCGGCTGGCGGAGACCGGCGTCGACATGCGGTTCGTCCCGCGCACGCCAGCATCCTCGCCGCTCGCCTTCGTGACCCGCGGCACGGCCGTCACCGGCGCCTGCTATAGCTTCTACCTGAAGTCCACCGCCTACGATACGCCCTCCACCTTGCCGCTCGATTGGCCGGACCACGCGGCTCATCTCCACATCGGCTCCTTCTCGACGATCGACGGCCGGCTCGGCGAGGCGGCGCTGGCCGGGCTCGCGGCGGCGGGCAGCCGGGCCACGACGAGCTTCGATCCCAACATCCGGCCTTTCGTCGTGCCGCCACGCGACGAGACCGTCAAGCTCGTCGAGGATCGGGTGCGGCTCTCGACCCTCGTCAAGGCGAGCGAGGAGGATTTCGGCTGGCTCTATCCCGGCACCCGGCCTGCCGATGCGGCGGCCCGCTGGGCCGGCGCAGGTCCGCAAATGGTTGTCATGACCAAGGGAGGCGGCGGTGCGGAAGCCTATTTCGGCGGCGAGCGTCTGACGCAGGCCGCCCCGGCCATCGAGGTCGTGGATACGGTCGGGGCCGGGGACAGTTTCATGGCGGCGCTGCTCGCCGCCATGGCGGAGTCGGGCGCGCTCGGCGCCGGCCGTGCCCGCGTGCCAGGCGAAAGGCAGGTCGCCGACTGGCTGATGGTCGCCATTGCCGCGGCGGCGATCACGTGCACGCGGCCGGGTGCCGACCCGCCGACGCGGGCCGAGCTCGACAAGGTCTTGGGGAGGGCTTCGGCCTGAGATCCAGAGCGCTGCGCCGCAGCGAAGGGAGAGCCCGATGACCGGTGCCGCGCCAAAATCCTTTCCCAAGGTCGACGAGACGCTGGACCTGCGCGGCAAGCGGCTGCGCAGCCGCGTCTACCTGCCGGCCCATCAGCCCGGCCTTGCCGAGAACGGCCTGCCGGGCGAGCGCTACATCGATTATCACCGCCGCCGCGCTCGCGCTGGGCTCGGCATGCAGATCACGGGGGCGACGCCCGTCCTCTGGTCGGAGGTCTGGGCCGACGGGCTGACGCTGGTCAATATCGACGACCGCATCGTGCCGGGCTACCGTCGCCTCGCCGCCGCCGTCCATGCGGAGGGCGGCCTGATGCTGGCCCAACTCGCCCATGTCGGCGCCATGGAGACGACGGGCGATGCTATCCTCAGCGCCTCGTGGACGCGCTCGGAGATCTCGCAGCGCACGGCCCGCGAGGCCTCGGCGGAAGAACTCGCGGAGATCACCGGGCTCTACCGCGCCGCGGCCGAGCGCTGCCGGGCCGGCGACCTCGACGGGATCGAGATCACCATGGCGCATGGCATGCTGCTCGCGAGCTTCCTGTCGCCGCTGATGAACCGGCGCGCCGACCGCTATGGCGGTGACCTCGATGGCCGCACCCTCTTTCCGCGCCAGGTCCTCGCCGCAGTGCGCGATGCGCTCGGCCCCGACGCGATCCTCGGGATCCGCATTCCGGGCGACGAACTCGTGGTGGGCGGCATCGCGGCGGAAGAGGCGGCCGCCATCGCGGCGCGACTGGTACGCACCGGCCAGGTTGATTACGTCAGCGTCACGGCCGGCAACAATACCCGCAAACTGGCCCGCGTCGACCATTGGCCGCCGACGCCGGCACCCTTCGGGGCCTTCCGGCATCTGTCGCGCGCCGTCAAGGCCGCCGTCACGGTCCCCGGTCGCGACCGTCGGGCGGGTGACGACCCTCGTCCTCGCCGAGGCGATCCTGGCATCGGGCGATGCCGACCTCGTCGGCATGGTGCGGGCTCATATCGCCGACCCCGAGCTCATGCCGAAGAGCCGGGCCGGCCAGGCCGTCGCGGTGCGGCCCTGCATCGGCGCCAACGTCTGCATCAACGGCCTCCTGGATCACAAGCCGCTCTCCTGTATGGCCAACCCGGATGTCGGACGCAAAGGCGATGGGCCGCCGGCAGCCTGGGGCGCGGGCCGCACGGCTTTCGTCGTCGGGGCCGGGCCGGCGGGGCTCGAAGCCGCCCGGCGGCTCGCCCTCGGCGGCTGGTCGGTGACGCTCGCCGAGCGCGACATGCGGCTCGGCGGCCAGATGGCGCGCTGGTCGGCGACGCCCTCGCGTGAGGAGTTTTTCCGCCTCGTCGAGTGGTGGGAGACCGAGATCGCGCGCCTCGCAATCACGGTGCGCAAAGGCGAGGCGATCGCGGCCGATGCGTTGATCGCCCGTGCGCCCGACCTGGTGGTTGTGGCGACCGGCTCCGAGACGGTCGCGACACCGGTTCCCCAGCGCGGACACGACCTCGTCCAGGTCGGCCCCTACGATCCGGTGCAGGAAGGCGGCCATGTTCTTGTGCGCGACGAGATGGGCCGGCTCGCCGCCTTGCTGACGGCGGAGCGGCTGTCGCTCGCGGCGCAGCGCGTGACCCTGGTGACGTCGCTGCTTCACCCTGGGGAGGGCGACGGCCTGACCACCGTCTATCCGCTGATCCGCGATCTCGCGGCGCGCGGCATCGTCCTGATCGACCGCGCCAGGGTTTCGGCCGTGGACGGGCGGAGCGTGCGCATCGAGGGCGTGTTCGGCGAGGTTCGCCCGCCGATCGAGGACGTCGACGCCATCGTGTCGCTGATCGACGCCCGCAGCGTCGACGGGCTCGCGGCGCCGCTCGGCGCTGCCGGCCTCGCGACGCTCGTCGTCGGCGATGCCCATCTGCCGCACGACGTGGCCGGCGCCCTCGCCCATGCGGCGCGTAGCATCGACGCGCTCGCGGCGACGTTCGGCGTGGTAACGAAGCACGATGCCCCCGAGCCCGCCTGAGCTGTTCGGCCCGTTTCCGGCAAGCTGCAGCAGGCAGCGTGCTTGAAGATCGAGCCCCGCGGCGCTTGATCCGCGGCCGGCGACCGTGGGCGATTGACCCGATCGCGATGATGTATCATATCACGCCAAAGGAGGGTGCGGCCGGATGACGGGCTACGTGTTCCACGAGCGCATGATGTGGCACGATACGGGATCGAGCGCGGATATGATGCCGCCCGGCCCCTTCGTCGAGCCCGGCCGTCACCTCGAAAGCCCGGGCAGCAAGCGGCGGCTGCATAATCTCGTGCAAGTCTGCGGATTGATCGACCACCTGACGCCGATCAAAGCCCGTCCCGTCTCGGTCGACGACCTGCTGCGCGTCCACACCCGCGATCATGTCGAGGCCATCCAGGCCCAAAGCCGGGGAGCCAACGGCTTCGCCGGCCCGCAGGCGCCGATCGGCATCGGCAGCTTCGACATCGCCTGCCTCTCGGCGGGCGGCACCTATGCGGCCTTCGAGGCGGTCGCGTCGGGCGCGGTCGACAATGCCTATGCGCTGGTGCGGCCGCCCGGCCACCATGCCGAGCCCGGCGGGGCCATGGGCAACTGCCTCTTTTCCAACATCGGCGTAGCGCTCCACCGCCTTAAGGCGGAAGGCATTCTCGACCGCGTGGCGGTGGTGGACTGGGACGTGCATCACGGCAACGGCACCGAGGCGATCTTCTACGAGGATCCGTCCGTCCTCACGATCTCGCTGCATCAGGACAACCTCTACCCCGTCGGGCGCGGCGGGCTCGCCGACCATGGGCGCGGTGCCGGAGAAGGCTGCAACATCAACATCCCGCTTCCGGCCGGCAGCGGGTCGGGTGCCTACGAGGCGGCCTTCGACCGCATCGTCCTGCCGGCGCTCGAGGCGTTCAAGCCTGAGATGATCGTCGTGGCCTGCGGATTCGACGCCTCGGCCTTCGATCCGCTGGGACGTATGATGCTCGACAGCGAGGCCTATCGCCGCCTGGCGCAGCGCCTGATGGAGACGGCTGCGACGCTCTGCGGCGGCAGAATCGCCATGTCGCACGAGGGCGGCTATTCGGAGGGCTATGTGCCGTTCTGCGGCCTCGCGGTGATCGAGACGCTCGCCGGGGTCCGTACCGAGGTGATCGATCCCCTGAGCGACCATATCGGCGACTGGGCCGGCCACCCGCTTCAGCCGCATCAGGCGGCAGCGATCGAGCGCGCGGAGGCCGCGCTGCCGCTGCTGCGCCGACGCCTCGCCTCGGCCGGCTGACGACCCCGGATGGGCACGGCGCTGGCGACGCTCCTCAATGCTCTGACGCTGATCAGCATCTTCTCGCTCGTCGGCCTGGGGCTCGCGATCAGCTTCGGCCTGATGAACGTCACCAATCTCGCCCACGGCGAATTCGTGACGGTCGGTGCCTTCACCGTCTACCTCGTCCAGCATCTCGGCGGCTCGTTCTGGCTCGGCCTGGCGCTGGCGCCGGTCGCGGCGGCGCTCGTCGGACTGGTGCTCGAAGCGGCGATCCTGCGTCGGCTTTACGAGCGACCGGTCGGCGGCATCCTGGCGACCTGGGGCGTGAGCCTGGTGCTGCAGCAAAGCCTCGAGCTGATCTTCGGCCGCGGCGCGAAACCGGTCGTGCCGCCGGTCGACGGCACGCTCGATCTCCTCGTCACCGCCTATCCGGCCTACCGGCTGATCCTGATCCTCGTCGCAGCGGCGACGCTCGGCCTCGTCGCGGCTCTGGTGCGCTTCACCCGCTTCGGGCTCGACATCCGCACCGTCATCCAGAACCGCGAGATGGCGGAAGCGGTCGGCATCGACACGCGCTTCACCTACGCGGTGGCCTTCGCGTTCGGCGCGGCGGTCGCGGGCCTCGCCGGGGCGCTCGTCTCGCCGATGGCGACCGTTCTGCCGCAGATGGGCGTCAATTATCTCGCCAACGCCTTCTTCGTGGTGATCGTCGGCGGCGCCGGATCGCTCGCGGGCCTCGTCGCCGGCAGCACCTTCGTCGGCGGGCTCACCAGCGTCCTCGACTACCAGATCTCGCCGTCACTGGCGCAGGCCCTGGTGCTGCTCGCCGCCATCGTCATCGTGCGCTTCCGTCCGAACGGCCTGGCGTCGGGGCGGCGCCGGTGAGCGAGCGTGCCTTCCTCATCGTCTTCGCGGTCTGCGCCGCGGGCCTCGCGATCTATCCCGTCCTGGTCGACAGCTACGATCTGTCGGTCGTGCGCGACACTTTGATCTTCGGCCTCTTCGCCGCCAGCCTCGATCTGTTCTGGGGGCGCACCGGCATCCTGTGCTTCGGCCATGCCGCCTTCTTCGGCATCGGCGGCTATGTCATGGCGATCCTGTCGATGATGCCGGACCTTCCCCAGGCCGAGCTCCTCGGCCTCCTGGGCGCGATGGCCGCCGCCGCGGCGCTCGCCGGCGTCGTCGGCTATTTCCTGTTCTTCGGCGGCGTCCGGAGCAGCTATTTCACCATCGTCACCCTGGCGCTCGCGGTCATCGCCCAGCAGGTGGCGGTCTCCTGGAGCAGCGTGACGGGCGGCGATTCCGGCCTGCTCGGCGTGCCGCCGCTGGTCCTCGGACTCGGCTCCGCCCACCTCGACCTGTCGGGCAATCTCGCGAGCTATCTGTTCGTCGCGGGCATCCTCGGCGTGGCGCTCCTCGGCTTTCGGGCGCTGGCGCGCGGCCGCTGGGGCAGGGTGCTCACCGCCATCAACGACAACGAGATGCGGGCGTCGGCGCTGGGCCACAATGCCGCCCTGCGCCTGACCCTGACCTTCGTGCTCTCCGCCGCCGTCGCGGGGCTGGCGGGGGCGCTCTACGTCGCCATGGCCGGGCTGATGGCGCCGGATCTGAGCGGCCTTCTGCTCTCGACCGAAGTCGTCGTTTGGGTGGCGATCGGGGGGCGCGGCACGCTCATCGGCCCGGTCATCGGCGCCGTGCTGGCGCAGCGCGCCCAGCAGGTGATCAGCAGCCTCAACCCGAGCCTGTGGCCGCTGATCATCGGCTGCGTCTTCATCGTCGTGGTCTTCGCCTTTCCGGACGGCGTGATGTCGGTCGCGGAACGGCTGAGCCTGCTCCGGCGGCGGAGCGCACGATGAGCGGCGCCTTGCTCGAAGCGCGAGGGATCGCGGTCCGCTTCGGCGGCGTCGAGGTCCTGTCGGGCATCGATTTCGATCTCGACGCACGCGCGCTCGTGTCGATCATCGGCCCGAACGGCGCCGGCAAGAGCACCTTCCTCAACGTCTTGACCGGCACCGTGAAGCCGACGCGCGGCACGGTGCGATTCAGTGGCGAGAGCATCAGCGCCCTGCCGCTGCACCGCATCGCCCGGCTCGGCATCGCCCGCAAGTTCCAGATCCCCTCGGTCTTCCAGTCGATGAGCGTGGCGGACAATCTCGACGTCGCGCGCTGGGGCACCGGGGCCGCTCCGGCGGACAGCAGCGACGTGCTCGGCATGATCGGCCTTCGCGAGCGCTCAGGCGAGATTGCCGCGGCGCTCTCGCATGGCGAGCGGCAATGGCTCGAGATCGGCATGGCGATCGCCACCGGCCCGAAGCTCCTGCTGCTCGACGAGCCGACCGCCGGCATGACGCCGCAGGAGACGCTGGCCACTGCCAAAATGCTGCTCCGGCTGCGCGACGAGATCGCCATCGTGGCGGTGGAGCACGACATCGGCTTCGTGCGGGCGCTCGGGGCCGACACGCTGGTGCTGCACCAGGGCAAGACCTTCCGACGGGGACCCTTCGCCGAAATCGAAGCCGACGAGGCGGTGCGCGACGTCTACCTGGGGAGGCGATGATGTTCGCCCTCGAGGGCTTGCGCGCCGGCTACGGCCTGCTTCCCGTCCTGCACGGCATCGACCTCTCGGTCGCGGCAGGCGAGGTCGTGGCCGTCCTCGGCCGCAACGGCGCCGGCAAGACGACGCTCTTGCGCACCATCGCCGGCGCCCAGCCGATGGCGGCCGGCCGCATCACGCTCGACGGGCACGACCTGGCGCGCCACCCCGCCTTCCGCCGCGCCAGGGCCGGCATCGCGCATGTGCCGCAAGGCCGTGGCATCTTCGGGCACCTCACGGTCGCGGAAAACCTCGACGTCGGCGGCCGCGCCGCCGCCGGGCGCGGATCGGCGGGGTCGCGCGACGCGATCCTGGCCGATTTCCCGGTTCTCGCCGAGCGGCTCCGGCAGGTGGCGGGCACGCTGTCGGGCGGCCAGCAGCAGATGCTGGCCATCGCCCGCGCACTCTGCGGTGCGCCGAAGCTGCTGCTCCTCGACGAGCCGGCGGAGGGCATCCAGCCCAATATCGTGCACCAGATCGCCGACCTCATCCCGTCCCTCGCCCGCGATCGCGGCATGGGCGTGCTGCTCGTCGAGCAGAACCTCGATCTCGTCCGTCGGGCGGCCTCGCGCTGTCTCGTCATGGAGAAGGGCCGCATCGTCCACGCGACCACGCCGGACCGGCTCGACGACGAAGCCCTGCTCAAGGAGCTCCTGGCATTGTGAGCGGGACCAGGCCCGCGGAAGACTGAGAAGGAGTGTCGCATGCGCCATCTGATCGACCGACGGACCATCCTGAAAGGCTCGGCCGCCGCCGCGTCCGTCGCCGGGGCCGGGCTCGGTTTTCCGGCCATCCTGCGCGCCGCCGACACGGTGAAGATCGGCCTCTCGATCCCCATCACCGGACTGCAAGCCATACTCGGCGAGACCCTGCTCAGCTGCTACAAGCTCGCCGCCGACGAGCTCAACGCCAAGAACGGCATCGCCGGGCGCCGCATCGAGCTCGTCGTCGAGGACAACCAGACGACCACCAAGGGTGCCGTCGACAAGGCCCGCAAGCTGATCGGCGAAGACAAGGTGGCGGCCATCATGGGCACGATCATCTCGCCAGAGCGGGCCGGCACGCTGTCGGTGACCTCGCGCGCCAAGAAGCTGTTCTTCTATCCGACCAATTTCGAGGGCGGCGAATGCAACCGCTATTTCGTGGCGACCGGGCCGATCCCCATGCAGCAGGTCGACCCGATGGCGCCGTGGATCGCCGCGACCCTCGGCAAATCGATCTACATCATGGCGTCCGACTATGCCTGGCCGCGCAAGATGACAGAGGCGATCACCGCGGCCTTCGAGAAGGCCGGCGGCAGAATCGTCGGCGCCGACTTCTATCCCTTCGGCACGCAGGATTTCGGGCCGGCCTTCCAGCGCATCAAGGACCTGAAGCCGGACGTCGTGTGGAGCATGGTGGTTGGCAACGACGCGGTGAGCCAGCTCAAGCAATACCGCAGCTTCGAGATCAAGCAGCCGCTGATCGCCCCGCTCGACGAGGTGTTCAACCGCGACGCCCTGCCGCCCGGCATCGCGGCCGGAACCTATGCGCCGCAGCCCTACTGGATGGCCATCGACACGCCGGTCAACAAGGCTTTCATCAAGGCCTTCAAGGACAAGTTCGGGCAGGAGAAGATGGTCAACGGCATCGGGGAGGCGGGCTACAACGGGCTGAACCTCTACGCGCTGGCGGTGGCGAAGGCCGGCTCCTTCGACGACGACAAGGTGGTCACGGCCCTGCCGACGGTCGAGTTCGACGCGCCGCAGGGCCTCGTCAGGATCGAGGCTTCCAACAACCATTGCGTCGTGCATTCCTTCGTCGGCCAAGCGGCCGCCGACGGCATCGGCTACAAGATCGTCAAGGATTTCGGCGTGATCGCGCCGGTCACGCCTTATTGCAAGCTGTGAGATCCCTGCCCCCCATCGTCGCGATCGTGCAATGGCACCTTCCCGGTCCCGGGGAGGGCCG
Organism: Lichenihabitans sp.; assembly: GCA_965277115.1. GTDB lineage: Bacteria > Pseudomonadota > Alphaproteobacteria > Rhizobiales > Beijerinckiaceae > Lichenihabitans. Next base: position 856,953 of record CBDIBY010000012.1, read on the forward strand.
TTCGGGGAATAGAAATCGGCTGTCGATCAACGGGGCCTGAGACTCAAGCACGTCATGCCCGGCCTTGTGCCGGGCATCCACGCGAAGCCAAGGCAGCATATTCGGCAATGTTCTCGCGGTGTCGCGGCGTGGGTGGCCGGGACAAACCCGGCCATGACGCGGAGAGGGCGAAGACAACGCCGAATCGATCGCGTTTCCTGCAGATCAGGTCTTCCCGGACAGCCATACGGTACGGGGACGAGAATCAGATCCCGCAAGCGATAGAAGAGGCGGTCAGCCTTTTCCGATCAGCGGCACGTGCGGCGCGGCGTCACGCGGAGCCGAGCCGTCGAGCCGGGGATCGCCCATGATCTCGAAGCCGGTCGCAAACGGCGTGAAGCCGCAGGCGATGTAGAAGCGCAGTGCCGCCGGATGGTCGAAGTTGCAGGTATGCAGCCAGACGCGTCCGGCGGTGGCAAAAGCGAGGTCGAGCGCCGCCGCCATCATGCGACGCCCGAGCCCGGCACCGGTGGCGCCGGGTAGAAGGCCGAAATAGGTGATCTCGACCTCGCCTGCCTCCCGGCCGGTCAGCTCCACGATGCCAACCCGCACGCCGGCACCGTCGAGCGCGAAGTAGTTGCGCGCCCCACGCTCGGGTTCCGGATCGACCCCGAAGGCGCGACTCCACAGCCAGGGCGTACCGATCGCGGCATAGAGGCTGCGGCACTCGGCCGTCTGCGCATCGCCGACGGGCGCGAGACGCAGCGGCTCCGCCAGCCGCGCCACGGGCTTTTTCCGCATCTCGAGCCAGGTCACCGCATTGGCGAGCCTGCCCGGGGGCACGATGTAATAGCCGTTCGGCAGGTCGGTGGTCTCGGCCATGCGTCCCTCAGCTCGGATCGAGTGCCAGGCGAGGCAGCAGCGCCTCGGCCGCCGCGGTGATGTCCTCGACCACGCTCAGCCGCGCCGCGGCTCCGTCCCGTCCCTCCAGGGCCGCGACGAGCTGCCGATGATAGGCGTTCGATTGCGGCACGTAGGATTCGCTCTCCATCAGGAAATGCATATAGGGGCCGACCCGCCCCCAGAGATCCTCGATCATGTTGAACAGGATCGGCGCGCCGGCGAGCCTGTAGACGGCGAAGTGGAACTGTTCGTTGAGCGTCAGATAGTCCCGGCCGTCGCTCGCGCCGATCGCCCGGTCCATGCCGGAGATCGCCTTGCGCATCCGCTTGAGATCGGGCTCCCGCACGCTGTCGGCGGCCATCTCCGCCGCGAGGCCCTCGATGGCCGAGCGGATGCGCACCAGTTCGCGAAACGTCTCTGCGGACAGCAGCGGCACGGCCGTCGAGCGGTTGTGCTTCACTTCCAGGATGCGCTCGGCGACGAGGCGCTGCAACGCCTCGCGGATCGGCGTCGTGGAAATCCCCAACGTATCGGCGAGCTTGCGGATCACCAGCACCTGGCCGGGATTGAACTGGCCGGAGATGAGGCTCTGCCGCAAGGCCCCATAGGCGCGGTCGTTGAGGGTCTCGCGGTCGAGCCTCAGCATGCCGCGGCCGCTTCGGTTTGCAACAACACCGCGTCGAGCGCTTCGACCAGCAGATCCGCATGCTCGGTCGAGAAAGGCAGCGGCGGCCGGATCTTGAGCACGTTGCCGTCCGGCGCGCAGGCGCCGATCAACACATGGCGGCGGCGCAGGCCGTTGACGATCGCCGCCGCCCGGCGGCGTGCCTCGGCCGGCGCACCGGCGATCTCGACGCCGCAATAGAGCCCCATCCCCCTGACGTCGGCGATCGCGGCGTGTCGGCCGCGCAGCCCGTCCAGCCTCTGCCGAAGGTAGCCGCCCACCTGTCCGGCGTTCGCGATCAACCCTTCGCGATCGATGACCTCGAGCACTGCGATCGCCACCGCGGCCGCCACTGGATTGCCGCCGAACGTGTTGAAATAGCCTTCTTTCGCGCCGAAGCCCTCGACCAGCGCCGGGCGGATCATGAGACCCGCGACCGGATGCCCGTCGCCCATCGGCTTGCCCATGGTGACGATGTCAGGTGCATAGCCGTAATGCTCGAAGCCCCACATGGATCGGCCGAGACGACCGAAGCCCGCCTGCACCTCGTCGGCGATCATCAGGCCCCCGGCCGAGCGGATGATCGCCCCCGCCTCGGCCAGCATCTCGGGTGCCGGGAAGAAGATGCCGTCGCTGGAGAAGCTGGCATCGAGGATCAGCGCCGCCGGGCGCCGGCCGCCTTCCCGCAGGCGAGCGATCGCGGCGCGCAGGTTGTCGAGGAAGCGCGCGGCCGCCGCACCGCCATCGCGGAACGTGTCTGGCGCCGGTATGGCGACGTTCCGATCACCAAGCACGTTCGGGCCGCCGGCGGCGGGCGAGAGCGCGGCCGTCGCCACCGTGTTGCCGTGATAGGCGAAGGCGGTGACGATGGCGCCGCGCCCGCCCGTGGCGTGTTCGGCGATGCGCAGGGCGAGGTCGTTGGCCTCGCTCCCCGTGCAGGTGAAGAGCGCATGGCCGAGATGGTCGGGCATCGTGGCGACGAGTCGTTCGGCGAGGTCGAGCACCATATCGTCGAGGTAGCGCGTATGGGTGTTGAGGCACGCGGCCTGGCGCGACAGGGCCGCGACCACATGCGGATGGCAATGGCCGACCGAGACGACATTGTTGTAGCAATCGAGGTAGCGCGTGCCGTCCGCCGCATGGAGCCAGATGCCTTCGCCGCGCACCGGATGGACCGGCTCGTCGTAGAACAGCGAATAGGTCGGGCCGAGCAGCCGCCGCCGGCGCGCCTGGATCGGCTCTTCCGTTCTCCCGCGCGCCGCGGTGGGCATGGGGCTCGTGTCCCCACGGATCGCCGCGCGAAAAAAGGCCTGCGCCTCGTCACGCGAAAGGCCCGATAGACTCTCCAGGAAGCGCCACAGCTCCGCATTGAGGCGCAGCACATAGGCGCGCTTGTGCGGGTATCGGGCGGCCTGCCAGTCGACGATGGCGAGCGTCAGCGCCAGCCGGCCGCGGATCAGGTCGTAGAGGACGTCGATCTCGGCGTCTTCGAGCCGCGTGACGGTATCGTAGCCGGCGACGAAGCGCGCCGCGCCGGCGAGCGGATGCTCGCCCTCCGACCAGCGGTAGGCGGCGCCGACCGCAATATCGCAGACCAGCGGGCCATGCAGCATATCGCCGAAATCGAGCACCCCGGCGACGCGGTCAGGGTCGGCCTCAGCCACCACGACATTCGACGGGTTGAGGTCGTTGTGGACGACCTGGGCGCGCAGCCCGGGCAAGATCGGCAAAGCGTGCGCCTCGGCTTCGTCGATCGTGCGTTCGACCAGCGCCCGCCGGTGCAGGTCGGCGATGGCGGGCAGGAGCGTGCGGCAGCGCGGCATCTGCCTGATGTCCCACAGGAGGTCGCTCTGGGCCGCGGCCGGGTGGATGAAGCCGCGCATCGCCCGCCCCAGCCGCGCCAGGAAGGTGCCAAGCGCGCGATCCTGGCGGCCCGAGCGCGGCGCCTGGATCAGGAGCCGACCGGGCAGATAGGTCAGCAGGCGCACGATGCGGCGCGGGCCGCCGCCGGGGGCGAGTTCGGAGTCGAAACGGCCGTCGAGCGACGGGACGACGCGCGGCACCGGCAGGCCGGGATCGACATCGGCGATATGGCGCAGCGCCTGCGTCTGAAACTCGGTCACCGCCCGCGCCTCGCCCGGATGGGCGATCTTGAGGACGAAATCTTTCCCGCCGCCGGTGCGCACGCGAAAATTGTGGTCGCGCTCGCTCGGCAGCGGCTCGATCGCGCCTTCGACGCCGTAGAGGCGCCGCAGGAGGACGGCTGCCTCCTCCACCCCGACGGGTGGCGCATCCTGGGACAGCACCGCGCCGGCGTCCTCGGGCCGGTCCGAGGCCGAGGTCAAGCGCCGGCCTCGCCCGAAAATTCTTCCAAGCCGCACCAGTCGGCGATGAACAGCGCCAGCGTCTGGGTCACCTTGCGGACCGAGTCGAGGTCGACCGCCTCGTCGTAGCCGTGCGGCAGGCGACAGACGGGGCCGTAGACGATCGCCGGTGTGTTCCCGTAAAGGCCGAAGAAGCGGGCGTCGGTGGTAGCCGAGGACACATACTCCTGCAACGGCGCGTCCCACACCGCCGCATGGCTGCGCCGCAGGGCGGCTTCGAGGTCCTCGGCGCCGGTGAGCACATAGCCCTCGGCCATGAAACCGTTGTAGACCACCTTGGGCCGCCGGTTGGCGAGAAAGCTGTCGGCGCGCGCCGCCGCGTCGATGCAGGCTTCGAGCTCGGCGCAAGCGGTGACCGGATCCTCGCCCGGATAGATCGCAACGCGCATATCGAAATGGCACCAGGCCGGCACGCTCGACGTCCAGTCGCCGCCGGCGATTCTGCCGAGGTTGAAGCGGATCGGATGGGGATGGTCGCGGAAATGCGGGTGATCGACCTTGCGGGCGTTCCAGACGATTTCGAGGCGCTTCAGCGCCTCGATGATCAGAAAAGCCTTCTCGATGGCGTTCGAACCCGCGCTGAAGGCGCCCGAGGCATGCTGCGGGTCGCCCTCGACCTGGACCTGGAACCAGATCGGCCCGATCTGGGCGCGCAAGAGCTTGGGCTCGAGCGGCTCGGGGATGAAGGCCGCATCCGCCCGATAGCCGCGCTGCAGGCAGGCAAGTGCACCATTGCCGGTGCATTCCTCCTCGACAACCGATTGCAGGAAGACCTCCGCGGCCGGCTGGCGTCCGATGCGCCGAAGCGCCTTGAGTGCATAGAGGCAGGCCGAGAGGCCCGCCTTCATGTCACCGGCGCCGCGGCCATGCATCCAGCCGTCCACGACGACGGGATCGTAGGGATCGCGCGACCAGTGCTGGCGCGGGCCGGTCGGCACGACGTCGATATGGCCGTTGAGGATCAGCGAGCGCCCCGCGGCCTGCCGCGGCCGATGGTGCGCCACGACGTTCCAGGCCTCGTCATAGGAGACCGCGACGGGAGAGAAGCCGGGCAGATCGCGGATCGCCTCGACGTCGATCCGCCACTGGTCGACCGCATAGCCGTCTACGGCATAGGCGGCCGCCATGGCGTCCTGCGCCGCCCTCTCCTCGCCGCGCTGCGAGGGGATGCGCACCAGATCAGCCAGAAAGGTGCATTGCCGGTCGAACAGCGCATCGACCGCGCCCTTGATGTCCTCGACGAGACCGGCATCCGGCATGCGACGCTCCCCTATTCGATGGTTTTCAGCACGTCGTCGAGGGCGGCGAGAAAGATGTCCGCCTCCGCTCGTCCGAAAGGTAGCGGCGGCCGGATCTTCAGCACGTTGCCGCCCGGCCCCGAGGCGCTGATCAGCACGCGACGCTCACGCAGGCCGTTGACGATGCGGGCCGCCTCGCGCTCGCCCGTCCCCTGCCCCGCCGCCTCCGGCAGGACGTCGAGGCCGATGAAGAGGCCGCTACCGCGCACCTCGCCGAGACAGGGATGACGCGCCGCCCGCGCCACGAGCTCCTGCATGAGATAGTCGCCGGTCTCCCGCGCCCGCGCCACCAGGCCTTCCTCGGCGATGACGTCGAGCACGGCCTGGGCGACGGCAATCGACACCGGATTGCCGCCGAAGGTGTTGAAGTAGCGCGATGCGGCGCCGAACCGTTCGAGCAGGGCCGGCCGCGCCAGCATGGCGGCGACGGGATGGCCGTTGCCCATCGGTTTGCCCAGGGTGACGAGGTCCGGCACGATGCCGTGGCGGGCGAAGCCCCACAGGCCCGCACCGGTGCGCCCGAAACCGGCCTGCACCTCGTCGGCGATGAAAAGGCCGCCCGCGGCGCGGATGCGCGCGACGGCGGCGTTCAGGAACCCGGGCGGGTCGGCGAACACCCCGTCGCTCGAAAAGATCGTGTCGACGATCAGCGCCGCCGGCCGGATGCCTTCGGCCGCCATGCGATCCAGGGCCGCGTCGATCCCGGCCGCAAAAGCGGCGCCCACGTCCTCAGCGCGCCGCCGGTCCGGCGCCGCGACGCAGACGACATGCGGAGTGGGCGCCACCGCCGGCCCGAGCGACGGCGACAATCCCGCCACCGCATCGGTGACGCCGTGATAGGCATTGGCAGTGACGATGAAGCCGGTGCCGCCTGTGGCGGATTTCGCCACGCGGAGTGCCAGGTCGTTGGCCTCGCTCCCCGTGCAGGTGAACATGACATGACCGAGATCGGCCGGCACGGTCGCGAGCAGCGCCTCGGCATAATCCAGAATAGCATCGTGGAGATAGCGCGTATGCGTGTTGAGCGTGGCGGCCTGCCGCGCCATCGCCTCGACGACGCGCGGGTGGCAGTGTCCGACGACCGGCACGTTGTTGTAGACGTCGAGATAGGGCGTGCCTGCCGCATCATAGAGCCAAACCCCCTCGCCCCGGACGAGATGCACCGGATGGTCGTAGAACAGGCGGTAGGCCGGCCCGAGCAGGCGCCGGCGCCGCTCGACGAGGGCGGCGTCTGACTCGGGCAGCGCCGCGGCGCGGTTCGGATCGAAGGCGTTCACCATGACGGGCCGCTCCATCGCCCTACTCCAGGCCACAGGCGGCGAGAAGCCGTGCCGCGAGGGTATCGGACCGCAGCGCCGACAGGGTTTCGAGCCCGGCCGCCGCGCCGCCCCGGTTGCGCATGATATAGGCTTCGTTCTCCGGATAGCGCTTCGCCCGCCAGGCCGTGATGGCGCAGGTCATGGCGAGGCGCGTGGCGATCAGCGCCGGCAGCAGGCGGACCTCCTCGGCTTCGAGCGGCGTCACGGCGTGATAGGCGGCGACGAAGCGGCAGACGGGCTCGAGCGGGTCGTCCGCGCCACCCACCAGATAGGCCGACGCGATGGCGACGTCGCCGATCAGCGCGCCGAACACCAGGTCGCCGAAGTCGATGACGCCGCACGGCACCTCCGGATGATCCGGATCGACCAGGATATTGTGCGGATTGAGATCGTTGTGGATGACCTGTCCGCGCAGCGCCGGAAGCCGCGGCAGGGCCGTGCGGCGGAAGGTTTCAATCGCCTCCGCGACAAGGCGCCGATCGGCGGCGGCGTCGATGAAGCCGGTGAGGTCGGCGAGCCGCGCGGCATGTTTCAAGTCCCACAACAATTCGTGGCCCGCCGCGGGATCGAAGAAGCCGCGCAGCGCTCGGCCGATGGCCGAGGCGAGCCGACCGAGAGCGGTCGCCTGCGCGAGGCTGCGCGATTGGCCGGCGAGCGGCACGCCGGACAGGAAGGTCACGAGCCGCCCGATCCGCAGGACGCCGTCGTCTGACGCCCAGCGGAACTCCCAGTCGCCGGTCCGGGTGGCGATCACCCGGGGAACGGCAAGCAAGGGATCGACCGCTGCGACATGGACGAGCGCTCGGGTCTGGAAGGTGGCGATGGCCGGATCCTGCACCGCATTGGCGAGCTTGAGGACGTAGTTCGCCCCGTCCGCGGTCCGCATCAGGAAGTTCTGGTCGCGCTCACTGCGCAGAGGCGAGGCCTCGGCCACGATCCCATAGGTCGCCTGCAGGATGACGGTCGCCTCGCCCGTCGCCAGGTCAGGGCTTCGTGCGGCCAGCACGGCCATCGGGCCGGTCCAGGCCGCGCCCTCCGCCTCGCCCTTGTCCCCACCCGTCACGTCGATCTATCCCCGCTCATCTGTCGTTGATGTATAATATACCATCGAGTCTGTCGATGCGGCGCGAGGGTCGTGCGGGCGACAAATTCAGGCCGACGAATCCGCAGGCCTGTCGGTTGCACGGTCTACACAAGCCCGGCCATGAGGATTTGGTGCACAACCTGTTAAACCGAATTCGTCGCCGTGGAGAGGTCGTGGGAGGCGATCGACGTGGCTCCTGCTGCGCAGGGTGGGGTCGGGCTGCCCCCGAGCCTCAAGCGCTGGCCGCGGTCCGCGCATAAGTTCCGGCCCAGGGACGCAGCCGCTCGAAGGCGGCGCTGGCGGCCAGTACGTCGAGATCGGCATAGCGCCGCCCGACGATCTGCAGGCCGACCGGCAGGCCGGAGCGCGACAGCCCCGCCGGCACGGAGGCCGCGGGATGGCCGGTGAAATTGAACGGATAGGTCAGGCACCAGCCGATCAGCGGGTCGACGGCCTCGCCGGCGACCTCGGACGGCCCGACCGTATTACCGTCGGTGGCGTTCTTTACTGGCAGGCAGGCGACGGTCGGCGTCACCAAGAGGTCATAGCCGGCGAAGACTCCCTGGATCGCGTCATAGACCTCGCTGCGCATCGCCTGGTCGGCGTTCAACTGCGGCACGGTCATGCCGCGGCAGGCGTCGACCCAGGCCAGATATTCGGGCGGCAGATCGGCGCGGTGCTCGCCCAAAAGATCGGTGCCGGCGGCGGCGAACCCATCGAGCGCGCCGATGTTCATCGGCATGATCAGCCGGCACCAGAGATCGGACAATTCGCGCTGCGAGCGCTTGAGGCCGACCTTGACCTCCTCGACATGCGCCCCGGCCGCCTCGAAAGCCCGCGCCGCCTTGGCGACGATCTCGGCGACCTCGGGGTCGACCGGGAAGACGTCGAGGTTGGGGCTATAAGCGATGCGCATCCCGCGCACCGGGCGCCGCAGCGCGGCGGAAAAATCGAGCGTCTCGTCGAGACAGAAGGGGTCGCGCGGGTCGTAGCCGGCGAGCGCCGACATGGCGAGGGCGGCATCCTCCACGGTGCGCGTGATCGGCCCCTCGAAGACGAAGGGCCGCGTGCCGCCGAAAGCGTTCGGTCGGCTCACGACCGGCACCCGCCCGAAGGACGGCTTGAAACCGAACGTGCCGCACCAGGCGGAGGGGATGCGGATCGAACCGCCCCCATCCGTCCCCTCGGCCAGCGGCAGCAGGCCGCCGGCGACCGCTGCGGCTGAGCCACCCGAGGAGCCGCCGCTGTTGCGCGTCGTATCGAACGGGTTGCGGGTCGGGCCGAACAGGTAATTGTCGCACGCCCCGCGAAACCCCATGACCGGGCTGTTGGTCTTGCCGACCACGATGGCGCCGCCGCGCCTTTCGATCCGTTCGGCGAACGGGCAGGCGAAATCCGTCTTGAAGCCCTTGAGCGCGCGGATGCCGCCGAAGGTGGCGGGCCAGCCCGGCTTGAAGTCGAAGAGGTCCTTGATCGCCGTCGGCACGCCGTGCAACGGCCCGAGCGCCTCGCCTGCCATGACGGCGGCCTCGGCCTCGCGCGCCCGGGTGCGGGCCTCGTCGAAGGCGGTATGGACGAAAGCGTTGAGGGCGGGATTGCGGGCCTCGATCCGGGCAATGGCGGCGTCCATCACCTCGACCGGCGAGACGGCGCGGCGGCGGATCGCGGCCGCGATCTCGGCGGCGGACATTGTGTCGGTCTGCATCGGTTTCCTCCCGAGTAAAAATCCGGCGTTCGCGCCGTGATCAGGCAGCGGTAGGGTTTATTCTTGCGGCGTCCGCGAGTTCATCAGCGGCGTCGGATCGGTCAGGGGTGCCGGAATGGCGATGCCGATGTTGGCGACGGTGTAGCGGACGCGGCGCAGCGCCTCGCGGCCGGCCGCGCCGAGCCGGGCCGCGACGCCGGTCGCAATCGTGTCGATGACCGCCAGGTGGGCGTAGCGCGATGGCGTCGGCACCAATATGTCCTCGCATTCGGCGATGACGATGGGGATCACCGTCTCGGCCGCCTCGGCGAGCGGCGTGTCCGGCCGGGTGAGGGCCACCGTATGGGCGCCGAGCGAGCGGGCGATGGCGACCGCCTCGACGACGGGCTTCGAGCGGCCGCTGTTGGAGATGGCGAAGACGGCATCGCCCGGCCGCAGCGTCGCGGCCGACATGCGCTGCTGGTGGCCGTCGACGAAGGCCGCGACCGGGATGCCGAGGCGGAACAGGCGCAGCTTGGCGTCCTCCGCCATCACCGCCGAGCCGCCGCCCTGCCCGTAGATGTCGATCCGCCGGCTGGCGCTGAAGACCGCGATCGCCGTCTCGGTCGCGGCCGTGTCGAGCTGGTCGAGCGCCTCGCGCACGGCGCCCGCGGCCCGCATCATCACGGATCGCGCCAGATGGCCCACATCGTCGTCGAAGACCCGGTCCGAGCGCAGGTAGACGGCCGCGACGGCGAGCGTCGTCGCGAGCTGCATCTTGAAATCGTTGAACGAGCTGCAGCCGACCGACCGGCAGAAACGGCTGATGGTCGGCTGGCTGACGCCGGCCTTGAGCGCCAGTTCGGCGATGGTGATGCGCGTCGTACCTTCGAAATCGGCACGCACGGCCTCCGCCACGAGACGCTCCGCCGGTGACAACTCGGCCTCAACGCGCTGGATGCGCGACACGACGTCGATGGCGGAATGGGCGGTCGAGGGAGGCTCGGAGGCTTGCGTCGCCTGGCCGGCAGGATCCGACGCGGATGCGATCCCCTCGAGAGCGCTCAGGGAGCCAGAGCGGTCGGCGCGTCCCATGACGGAAGCTGCTTTCCTTGTCGACCCGTGGCCGGCGAACCGGGCGAGACGCGGACAAACCGTGGCGCCACACGGAGAAATTGAGTTTCAACACCACGCGCCGTGGCGTTTGCAACCGCGGTCCCTATACAGTCGGTTCCAGGGCCGAGGGCCGAAACAAAATTCCCAACCTTGTATTCGACGCAGTCTGCGCGAGCATCGGCAAAAAGACAATCGAAAACCGGCGGTCTAAAAAGGCTGTTGCACCCCGCGAGGTTCTGTAACATGATTTCAGAACGATGCTCCCGGGTCCCTGCGGCACGGGGATGAGCACGAAGGCTGCTGTTGTCGTGTCGACGCCCGTGTCCTGGACCGGAGATGAAAACATGAGCCGGAGCGCCCTTCTGCCGCAGCCTCCACCGGCCACGGCGGCATCGACCAAGATGGCGGTGCGGAGCGCCACCAAGTTCTACCAGACCCGGTCCGGCGCGGTGCATGCGCTCGATGCGGTGTCCCTCGAGATCCGCGAGGGCGAGTTCCTCTGCGTCCTCGGCCCGTCCGGCTGCGGCAAGTCGACCCTGTTGTGGTCGATGGCGGGCCTGCACGAGCTGAGTTCCGGCGAGATCCGTCTCGGCAGCGACCGGATCGTCAAGCCGCATCCGGAGATCGCCATGATCTTCCAGGACGCCAACCTGCTGCCCTGGCGCAATCTCGCCGACAACATCGCCTTCCCGTTCGAGATCAAGGGCAAGCGGCCGGACCGTGAGCGCATCGCCGGGCTGTTGACCCGGGTGGCGCTCAACGGCTTCGAGACGAAATATCCGCGCGAGCTTTCGGGCGGCATGCAGCAGCGCGCCTCGATCGTCAGGAGCCTCGCGGTCGACCCCTCCGTGCTCCTGATGGACGAGCCCTTCGGCGCGCTCGATGCCTTCACGCGCGACGAGATGAACCTCTTGATCCAGGAGATCTGGATGGAGACGCGCAAGACCATCGTCTTCGTCACCCATTCGATCTCCGAGGCCATCTTCCTGGCGGACCGCGTCGTCGTCATGTCGGCCCGGCCCGGACGGGTCGCGGCGACCTACGACATCGACATCCCGCGCCCCCGGCCGGTCGACATCCAGACGCGGCCCGAGTTCATCGAGCGGGTGCTGGCGGTCAAGGCCAGCATCGATCACGGGCGCGGACCGGCGCCCGGTCTCGCCATCGTCTGAGGTCACGGGCCGGAACGGAGCAACGGGTGGACAAGGTCCTCGGCGACAAGATCCCGCAGTTCAACCGCAGGCAGGACGCCGCCGGAGGCTCGGCCCTCGCCGGCCTCTCCGCCTTTGCCTTCGGCGAACACCGGTCCAAGCTCGAGGTCCTCGCCATCGTCCTCGTCGCGGTGGTGATCGTCGGTGGCGCCGAACTGCTGCTGATCTCCTTCAAGGTGCCGCAATATATCATGCCGCGGCCGAGCCAAATCGTCGTGGCGCTCGTCACGGAATGGCCGTTCCTGTGGCACCATCTCCTGGTGACGCTCTACGAACTCCTCGTCGGCTTCGCCATCGGGGGCGCCATCGGCTTCGTGCTGGCCGCGGTGATCACCCAATATCCCTTCGTCGAGAAGATCGTCACGCCCTACATCCTGCTCCTGGTGACGACGCCGATGCTGGCGCTCGTGCCACTCCTGATCCTGCGCTTCGGCTTCGGCAGCGAGCCGCGCATCATCGCCGTGGCCTTGGCCTCCGGCCCCATGGTGATGATCAATTCGGCCACCGGTTTTCGCCGGGTCGATCTCGCTAAGATCGCGCTGGCCCGGTCCTTCGGTGCCACGACGTTCCAGATCTTCACCAAGATCCGCATCCCGATGGCCATGCCGATGATCATCGTCGGCCTCATGGTCGGCTCGATCTTCGGCCTGCTCACCACCATCGGCGCCGAGATGGTCGGTGGTGCCGAGGGCCTCGGCAATCGGCTCACCTATTATTCGTCGCTGATCCGCATGCCGCAGTTCTTCGCCATCATCCTGATCCTGGCGATCATCGGCATCTCGCTCTACGTCTTCTTCTTCTGGCTGGGCAAGCGGTGGGCGAGCTGGGAAGCATAGCTTGTAAAGAAGGCCGAGGCCCATCGCCTCAATCATTGCAAAACGCATGAATTCGGGAGGGTCAGCATGACGAACGGGACGATCATAGGGCCGGCCATCGATCGCCGCCGCCTGCTCACCATCGGCGCCACGGGCGTCGCGGCGCTGGCGCTCGGCAGCGCCGCCGGCACCCGCCGCGCCTATGCGGCCGATCCGATCCGCTGGGTGTCGCCGCGCGGTACCCTCGAAGTGCTCGACGACTATCCCTATTGGGTCGCCAAGAAATTCGGCTATTTCGGCGACATCGCCACGACGATCGAGCCGGGGCCGTCCGACGCCACCGCCACCGTCAAGCTCGTCGACCAGAAGCAGGCCGACGTCGGCTATCCGTCGCCGGGCGTCTTCTCGCTCGCCCTGGCGCAGGGCATTCCGCTCGTCTCGGTGTTCGAGATGGGCGGCGGCGACGTCTTCGATTTCGCCTTCCGCAAGGGCCAGGCGCCATCGAGCGTCAAGGGCCTCGAAGGCAAGACCATCGTGCTCGGCAGCGCCGGCTGGCAGTCGATCGCCGACCCGATGCTCAAGGCCGCGGGCGTCGACATCACCAAGGTCACCTATGTCGACGCCGGCTGGCCGACCTGGGGCACCGCCGTGGCACAGGGCAAGGGCGACGCGGCGCTGACCTGGGAGGGCCTGCGCGCGCAGTGGAAGGGCCAGGGGCTCGACTTCGACTATATCCTCGGCAAGACATTCTCGAAGCTTCCGGCGAATAGCTTCGTCATCCGCAAGGCGGATTTCGAGGACAAAAGCAAGACGGACGTCTACGGCCGCTATTTCCGGGCCTGGGCCGCGGGTCTGCAGTTCGGCCTGCTGAACCCGCGCGCCGCGACGCAGATCGTCATGGAGCAGTTCCCCGGCCTCGGCTCGCAGATGAGCCCTGCCGTCGCCACCCAGTCGATGATGGAGCTCAACGACGTCTACCACGGGCGCTGGGACGAGCGGAAGAAATGGGGCTTCCACATCCTCGACAGCTGGAAGCTGTTCTTCGACACCGGGCGCGCCATCGGCCAGATCACCGGCGACTTCAAGCTGGAAGACGTCGTCAAGAACGATTGGATCGATGTCGCCAACCAGTATGACGCCGCCAAGGTGAAATCGGACGCCGAGGGCTTCGCGCTGTCGGACGCCTACAAGGCGGTGGACGTCGCGGCGATCGCGACCAACCCTTGAGGGATACGCGGCGTCATTTACGGCGACCTCGTAGGATATCGGTCCGTGACGGCGGGCTACCCTTCGGGTTTTCCCTCCCCGCGCCGGGGAGGGTGGTGCCGCGATTGCGGCACCGGGTGGGGGACAGTGGTCGACCCCATCCGGCCCGGCCGCGCAGCCAAGTTTACGCAGGCTGCGTAAACTTGCCGGCGACCGCGCCACCTTCCCCGTTCCGGGGAAGGACAACCACAACAGGGGAACGACGATGACCTATCGGGTTCTGGTGGTGGGCTTGGGTAACATGGGCATGAGCCATGCGCTGGCCTATACGCGCATCCCGGGCTTCGAGGTGGCGGGCGTGTGCGAGCGGCGGATCCAATCGCGCGACCTGCCCGCGGCGCTAAAGGGCGCCGCCCGCTTCGACAGGTTCGAGACGGCGCTGGCCGCGCTCAAACCCGATGTCGTATCGATCAACACGCTGCCCGATACCCATGCCGATTTCGCCATCAAGGCGATGGAGGCCGGCGCCCATGTCTTCGTCGAGAAGCCCCTCGCCGACAGTGCGGCCAATGCCGAGACGGTGGTCGATACGGCGCGTCGCACCGGGCGCAAGCTCGTCATCGGCTATATCCTGCGCCAGCACCCGTCCTGGATCAGGTTCGTCGAGATCGCGCGCGAGCTCGGCACGCCGCTCGTCTTCCGGATGAACCTCAACCAGCAGTCGAACGGCGAGACCTGGGCCTGGCACAAGCGGCTAATGGACTCTTTTCCGCCGATCGTCGATTGCGGGGTCCATTACGTCGATATCATGTGCCAGATGACCTCGGCGAAGCCGGTCAAGGTCCATGCCATCGGCGCGAGGCTGACCGACGAGGTGCCGGTCAATAATTACGGCATGCTGCAGGTGATGTTCGAAGACGGCTCGGTCGGCTGGTACGAGGCCGGCTGGGGCCCGATGATGAGCGAGACCGCCTTCTTCGTGAAGGACGTCATCGGCCCCAAGGGCTCGGTGTCGATCGTCATGGCGGAGACGGCGGGCGCGGTGCGCTCGGACGACATCAACGCCCACACCAAAACCAACCAGATCCTGCGCCATTACGCCGACATGTCGAAGCCCGACGAGCGGATCGACATGACCGACGAGCCCGACCACGAGGCGCTCTGCGAGCGCGAGCAGCTTTATCTGCTGAAGGCGATCGAGGAGGACCTCGACCTCTCCGATCACATGGAGGACGGGGTGAAGAGCCTGAAAATTGTGCTCGCCGCCGACCGGTCGATCCACGAGGGCCAGGTGGTGACGCTGTAGCGAGGAGGCCGGCGCGTCGGCGCTCCTCATCCGCCAGGGGAACATTCCGTTCTCCCCATGCGCACGGCTGTCCAGGGACAGTGATCCTACTCGTTTAGCGAGAATTAAAGCATGACGAATCAGCCCTTTTGCGTCATGGCCGGGCTTGTCCCGGCCATCCACGCCAACCGACAGCGAGGGGTTTGCAGCTTTTGCGCAACGGCACGGCGTGGATGCCCGGCACAAAGCCGGGCATGACGCGCTTGGGTTGCCTAAAGCCACGGTATCACAACCGGTTTATCTTCCCTGGACAGCCGTGCCCCGTGCGGGACAGGGAGGCGCCGCGCCATTCCTCGGACATGTGAGCCGGTGCCCGCCACAGCAGAGGAGGATGTTCCGGGCCTCATCTTTCCTGTGGAACGGCAGGCGGTTACCCTCTAGCCTGCGATCAACGGCCGCAGAAGACGGCCGGACCCAATGCGGATTTTAGGGAGGATCTGGCGATGACGGCGACGCTGTTCAGGAACGCGCTGGTGTGGGATGCGCTCCAGGACGAGGCCTATCCGGGCGAAGTTCTGGTCGAAGGCAACCGCATCAAGGCGGTGGCGCGCGGGCGCGATGAGATCGACGGCAGCCGGGCGGCGAGCACCATCGACGCGCAAGGCCTCTTCCTCATGCCGGGCCTCGTCGAGGGCCATTGCCACCTCTCCTTCGTCGGCGTCGGCCAAAACAAGGAGCTCGGCGAGATCCCGGTCGAGGAGCACCTGCTGCGCACCTGCCGCAATGCCACGAAGATCCTCGATCACGGCTTCACCAGCTGCTATTCGGCCGCCTCCGCCAAGCTCCGGCTCGACGTCGTGGTCAAGGACGAGATCGAGAACGGCCATCTGGCCGGGCCGCGCTACCGCACCGCCGGCCCCGAGATCACGGTCACCGGCGGGCTCGGCGACGAGAACCGCCAGGGCATCGTGGCGGAAAGCTTCGGCCTCGTGGCCGACGGCCCCGACGGCATGCGCAAGGCGGTGCGCCTGTGCGTCCGAGAGGGCATCGAAAACATCAAGATCAATATTTCCGGCGACGAATTCACCAGCAACGTGCGGGCCGAGGCGACCTCGATGACCGAGGTCGAGGTCGCCGCCGCCGTCGAGGTGGCGCATGACTGGGGCAAGCGCGTCTCCTCCCATTCGCGCGCCGCCGAGGCGGTCAAGCGCGCCGTGCGCAACAAGGTCGACTGCATCTACCATTGCGATTTCGCCGACGAGGAAGCGATCGACATGCTGATCGCCGCGAAGGACCGCATCTTCGTCGGTCCCGCCTTCGGCCTCGTCCACAACGCGGTCTACGAGCACGATCGGGTCGGCATGAGCGCCGCGACGGTCGCCCGCATGGGGCTGCAACGCAAGCTCGAAGCGACCTGCCGGGTCTACGAGCAATTGCGCAAGGCCGGCGTCAAGGTGGTGGTCGGCGGCGACTATGGCTTCACGCTTACGCCCATGGGCGAGAACGCGCGGGACATCGGCCATTTCGTGAAATTCTTCGGCTACACGCCGGCCGAGGCGCTGAAATGCGCCACCATCGTCGGCGGCGAACTGATGGGCCACAGTGGCGAGCTCGGCATGATCCGCGAGGGCGCGCTGGCAGACCTGCTGCTCGTCGACGGCAATCCGCTGAAGGACCAGTCGGTGCTGGTCGGCCCCGACCGCTTCCTCATGATCATGAAAGACGGGCAGATGCATCGTGATCCCCGGTCGCGCCTCGGCGCGGCACGGCGCATCGCCGCCGAATAGCCCGACGGCCTCCGATCGAGGGACACGAGCTTGACCGCTCCGGCGCTTGAGATGATCGGCATTTCGAAGGCCTTCCCCGGCGTGCGGGCGCTCGCGGATGTCAGTATCGAATGCGCGCCGGGCGAAGTCCACGCCATCTGCGGCGAGAACGGTGCCGGCAAGTCGACGCTGATCAAGATCCTCGGCGGGATCTATCGGCCGGACGCGGGCACCATCCGGATCGGCGGCACGATCGTGGATTTCGCCCATCCGGTCGCGGCACGACGGGCCGGCATCGGCATCGTCCACCAGGAGCTGAGCCTGCTGCCGGACCGCTCGGTTGCCGAGAACATCTTTTTGGGCGACGAGCCGACGCGGCGCGGCATCCTCGACCGCGCCGCCATGCGGACGGGTGCTCGCCACATCCTCGGCCGTCTGCACTCTACGATCGACCCTGCGGCACGCGCGGGCGACCTCGCCATCGCCGAGCAGCAGATGGTCGAGATCGCCAAGGCGCTCGCCTCGAAGCCACAGATCCTGGTGATGGACGAGCCGACCGCGGCGCTCGACGACACCGAGGCGGCGCGCCTCATCGACCTCGTGCGGCGGCTGCGCCGGGACGGCGTCGCGGTGATCTATATCTCGCACCGCATCCCCGAGATCGCCGCGGTCTCGGACCGCGTGAGCGTGCTCAAGGACGGCCGCAAGGTGCTGACCGACGCGACCGCGGCCGTGCCGCCGGAGCGCCTGGTGCGCGCCATGGTCGGGCGCGATCTCGCCGAGTTCTTCCCCCCGCGCGGCAACGACACCGGCGAGGTCCTGCTCGAGGTGTCGGGCGGCGGCAACGCCGGCCTGTCGGACATCGACCTCGTCGTGCGACGGGGTGAGATCGTCGGCGTCGCGGGGCTCGAAGGTTCGGGCAAGACTGCGCTGGCCCGCGCCATCTTCGGCGACCGCCCGTTCACGCGCGGCACAATGCGGTTCTCCGGCCGGGCGCTCGCGCCGCGCTCGCCGCGCGACGGAATCCGGGCCGGCGTCGGCTTCCTGCCCGACGACCGCAAGCGGGAGGGGCTCGCGCTGGCGCAGTCGCTGCGCGACAATGCGGCCCTGACGCTGCGGGCCTTCGCGCCGGCGCTCGGCCGGCCGAGGTGCGGCGCCATGGCCGACCGGGCGCTCGACACTCACATGCGGGCGCTCGACGTGCGTGCGGCGCGCTTCGACGGCGAGATCCGGCTCTTGTCCGGCGGCAACCAGCAGAAGGTCATCATCGCCCGCTGGCTGGCCCGCGCGCCGCAGCTCCTGATCTTCGCCGAGCCGACGCGCGGCATCGACGTCGCCGCCAAGGCCGCCATCTACGCCATCATGCGCGACCTCGCGACGCGCGGCCACGGCATTCTGATGATCTCGTCGGACCTGCCCGAGGTCATCGGCGTCAGCGACCGCATCGTCGTCATGCATATGGGACGCGTCGCCGGCGAGGCCGCGGGCGGCGCTCCGGAAGAGGAGGTGATGGCGCTGGCGGTCGGCCATCATGCAGCCGCCCCGCAAGCCGGGCTCGGCCTCGCCTCATGAGCGTGGCACTGCGGTCCGCCCGTCCGCCCCGTCGGGCCGTCTCGATCCCGCTGCTGCTGCTCTTGGGCTCGGTCGCGCTCTATCTCGGCGCGGCGCTCTGGACCCGCTCCTTCAACCAGCTCGACGTCAACGGCATCGTTGGCCTCTTGCAGCGCATGGCGGCGCTCGGCACCGTGGCGCTCGGGCAGACCTTCGTCATCCTCTGCGGGTCGATCGATCTGTCCGTCGCCAGCCTGATCAGCGTCGGCGCGGTGCTCGCCTCCGTCATCATGCGGGGCGATCCCATGATGATGCTACCGGCCATCGCGGCGGTCCTCGCCGTCGCGGCGGCCGTCGGGGTCGTCAACGGCCTCGTCATTGCCAAGCTCAAGGTCAGCCCGCTCATCGCGACGCTCGGGACGGGGCTCATCATGCAAGGCGTGCTGTCGGCCAAATTCACCGATTTCGCCGGCTCGGTGCCGCCCGAGTTCCAGGCTTTCGCCTACGGCGCGCTCGGGCCGCTGCCCTGGTCGGTGCTCGGCCTCTTCGGCCTGGCGCTGGCGAGCGCGTGGCTGCTCCGCAAGACGCGCTTCGGCGCCCATCTCTATGCGGTCGGCGGCAATGCCGCCGGCGCCCGGCTCGCGGGGATCCGCACCGACCGCATCATCGTCGCGGCCCATGTGCTGTGCAGCCTCTTCGCCGGCATGACCGGTCTCTATCTCGCGAGCCGCCTGCGCTCCGGCGCACCCTGGGTCGGCCGCGACGGCGTCTACGACCTCGAATCGATCGCCGTCGTCGTCATCGGCGGCACGCTGCTTTCGGGCGGGCGCGGCGGCGTCTGGGGCACGATCGCGGGCGTGCTGCTCTTCGCCGTCATCGACGCGTCGTTCAACATGCTGGGCGTGCCGGCCTTCCCGAAGCAGGTGCTGCGCGGCGCCATCGTCATCGCGGCGGTCGCCGTCTATTCGGCACGCGGCCGGGGACATGTGGCATGACGGTCGCCCTGAAGGACCGGCCGCCGCGCCCGCGCATCGCCGACCTGTCGCGGCAGGTCAATATCGGGGTCGCGATCTTCGTCGTCCTCTACGCCGCGGTGGCCCTGAGGCAGCCCTCCTATGTCGAGCCGGCCGGCGTCATGAATTTCCTGCGCCGCGCCGCGCCGCTCGCCATTCTGGCCGCGGGCCAGCTCTTCGTCATCGTCTCGGGCGGTTTCGATCTCTCGGTCGGCTCGCTGGTCACGCTCGTCGTGATCGGCGCCTCGATGATGACCGGCGGCGACCCGGCGCTGACCTGGGGCACGATCGGCGCGCTCTACGCCATGGGGCTGGCGGTCGGACTCATCAACGGTATTGCGGTGGCCTATCTCAAGGTGCCCTCGATCATCGCCACGCTCGGTATGCTGCTGTCGGTCAACGGCGTGGCGATGATGTGGTCGGGCGGCTCGCCGCGCGGCTACCTTCCGGAGAACTTCCGCGCTTTCGGCCGTTTCGTCTTCCGCGACGTCCCGGTGGTCGGCCTGCTGCCGCTCTCCGTCATCGTCCTCGTCCTCGTGACGCTTGTCGCCTGGTGGGGGCTGCACGGCACGGTGTTCGGGCGCCGCGTCTTCGTGGTCGGCGACAATCCGCGCGCCGCCGAACTCGCCGGCGTAAGAGTCGATCTCACCCGGATCGCGGCCTTCGTGCTTTCAGCGCTCAGCGCGGTGACGGCCGGCATCCTGCTCGGCGGCTTCGCCGGCGTCTCGACCGATGTTGGGCATGGCCTCGAACTGCAGGCCATCGCGGCCTGCGTCATCGGCGGCGCCGAGCTCATGGGCGGCCGCGGCAGCGTCGTCGGCGTCGTGTTCGGCGCCTTGAGCCTCTTCGCCCTGTTCACGCTACTCAATCTCATCGGCCTGCCGCAGGCGCTCCGCGATACGGCGCAAGGCCTGATCCTGATCTTCGCCGTCGCCTCGGGCGCCTATCGCCAGAGGAGCGGCGGATAACACGCGGCAAAGCCGCTCGACTGACGCAGAGGGAGGACGACCAATGAAGACCTTGATGACACGTTGCGGCGCCGTGGCGCTCGCATTGACGTTCGGCGCGGGCGCCCGGGCGCAGGAGTTCGACAGCCAGAAGGACTTCGACTACGCCAAGCAGTTGCTGGCCATGACGCCGCAGGGACCCGAAGGCAAACCCTGGGAGCAGAACCTCGGCGGCAAGGAGATCGACACCTCGAAATACAAGAAGCCCGGCCCCTACAACGTCTGCTTCTCCAACGCGGGCGTCGACAATCCCTGGCGCGTCGTCGGCTGGACCGACATGCAGGCTGAGGTCGAGATGCTGAAATCCGACATCAAGTCCTTCACGGCGGCGGACGCCGAAGGCAAGGACGACAAGCAGATCTCCGACATCAATTCCTTCGTCGCCAGCGGCAAATGCGACATCCTGATCGTGTCGCCCAACACCACGGCGGCGCTGACGCCGGCGGTCGAGGCTGCCTGCAAGAAACTGCCCGTAGTGGTGTTCGACCGTGGCGTGCAGACGGAGTGCCCCGTGACCTTCGTCAACCCGATCGGCGGCTACGGCTGGGGCATCGTGACCGCCGACTTCATAGTCTCGAAGCTGCCCAAGGGCGGCAAGGTGCTGGGCCTCAGGATCTTGCCCGGGGTCGACGTGCTCGAAACCCGCTGGGCCGCCGCCAACCGCATCTTTAAGGCCAACAACATCAATGTGGTCGGCGCAGAATTCACCGGCGGCGACAATGCCAAGACCAAGAGCATCGTCGAGGACTACATCAACCGCTTCGGCAAGATCGACGCGGTCTGGATGGATGCCGGAGCGACGTCGGTCGCGGCCATCGAGGCCTTCGAGGACGCCGGCCAGCCCTATCCGATCATCACCGGCGAGGACCAGATGGACTTCCTCACCGCCTGGCAGAAGGACAAGCTGGCCGCCATCGCGCCGACCTATCCGACCTATCAGTGGCGTTCGCCGGTCATCGCGGCGGTCAAGATCCTCAAGGGCGAGCCGGTGATCGGGCCGACCTGGAAGCTGCCGCAGCCGACCATTACCCAGGACACGCTCGCCAAATACGTCATCCCGAACATGCCGCCGCTGTTCTATGCCATGTGCGGCTGCCAGGACATGCCGGGCTATCCGCAGCGCTGGGGCGGGAAATAGCGTCCTGCGGCGCAACGGTACGCTCTACACTGGACCCGATCTGCCGCGGGCTGCCGATCGCTCCATCGACGTATCACGCCAACCTCGCGCGCCGCGTCGAGTCCGCCAGGCTTTTCGCCCGGGCGCGACGCTGCGCTGCGCTGCGGCCGGACATCCAGCGGGTCTGGGAGGCCAATTTCTCGCCGTCCGCCACCGAATAGGTGTTCATGTAGAGGCCGGTCCGCGCCCGCCCGAACACGACGAGATCCTCGTCGAGCGGACGAACGTAGGGCTTCATGGCTTGGTTGCGTCGGCCGAAGGCGTCGAGCACGTCAGAGAGGACGGCCGAATAGAGAACGGATTTAAGCGAGGCGAAGTCGATCGTCATTGGTGTGTCCCGTCGATTGTTGCCGACATCGAAGCTAGCTTTCCATCCCGAGGGGGACGTCTGCCGGCATGAGGAAGCGCACGGTGGCCAGACACAGCGCCGTGGTGAACAGGAGAATCAGCGCCATCAGCGCATTCATGTCGGGCGTGAAGCCGAGCCGCATCATTGCCCGTAGGCGCACAGGCAAGGTGCGCTGCGTGCCGCTGACAAGCAGCGTGATCATCATCTCGCCGGCCGAAGCACTGGACGCCTTCCTGAAATCACATCAAATAGCGCCTGTTGCGACGACCGCTTGAATCCGCCCAGTCCACGTCCATCGCCGTCGGAAGCCGATGTAGGGAGGCCGTCGTCCGTCGGCAGCGTCGGTGACGCTTACGACAATCTATGGACGCCTCCCGCGGCAAGACGACGTCAGACGACGATCCCGGCTTTGGGTGCGCAAATCTATCCGGCCTTTCGCTGGAGCGATCATGCCCCGGGCCATGATGGGATCCGCGGCCTCGCCCGCGATATGCCAGTCTTTGCCCGCACTGAAGTCTTCGACCTCGTCGGCCAACGCCGTGTTCCGAGCCTTTTCCTTCATGAGCTTGCGCCTGCATCGGTCGCACGCCGGCAGACTCTCGCGGCGAAGTGACTGAGCATGTTAGCCTTGCTGACCTGGAATCCGTCAGCATGAGCGCATCGGCCCGCTTTGTAACGACTTTGTTCCTTAGGAAGGACCTTGTTCCGGCTCTACAGGGATCGGAAGCCTCCCTAGGATCGCGCGATGAACTTCAGCAGTGACAATATCACCGGGGCGAGCCGACCCGTTCTCGACGCGATCGTCTCAGCCAACGCGGGCGCCGCCAGGCCCTACGGCCATGACGACGCCACGAGCGAGGCGACCCGCAGACTCTGCGAGATCTTTGAACGCGAGGTCGCGGTGTTCCTGGTCGCCACCGGGACCGGGGCCAACGCCCTGGCGCTGGCGAGCCTGGCTCAGCCCGGCATGGCTATCTTCTGCCACGAGGAGGCGCATGTCATCGAGGACGAATGCGGGGCGCCCGAGTTCTTCGCGGGCGGCGCCAAGCTCGTCGGCATCCCGGGCGCCGCCGGAAAGGTGACGCCCGAGGCGCTCGAGACCATGCTGGAGCGCTTCCCGCGCGGTGTCGTGCGCCAGGTCCCGCCGGCCGCGCTGTCGCTGTCGCAGGCGACCGAGGCCGGCACGCTCTACACGCTGGCGGAGATCGCTGCGCTCGCCGGGACGGCGCATGCAGCCGGCCTCGGCGTCCACATGGATGGCGCCCGCTTCGCCAATGCCCTGGTGACGCTCGGCGCAAGCCCGGCCGCGATGACGTGGCAGGCCGGCATCGACGTGCTGAGCTTTGGCGCCACCAAGAACGGGGCGCTCGCCTGCGAGGCCGTGATTGTCTTCGACAAGGCGCGGGCCGAGGATTTCGGCATCCGCCGCAAGCGCGGCGGCCATACGCTCTCCAAGGGGCGCTTTCTCGGCGCGCAGATGAACGGCTACCTCGCCGACAGCCATTGGCTCGACAATGCGCGCCACGCCAACCGCGCCGCGCGACGGCTGGCGGAAGGCCTGGCGGCGCTGCCGGGCGTGCGATGTCCATGGCCGAGCCAGGCGAACGAAGTCTTCGCCATCGTGCCGCGCCGCCTCGACGAACGCCTGCGGCACGCCGGCGCGCTCTACTATCCCTGGATCACGCGCTCGCTTCCCGCCGGGGAGACGCCGCGGCCAGGCGAAGTCATGATCCGCCTCATCTGCTCCTTCGAAACGGGGG
Organism: Lichenihabitans sp.; assembly: GCA_965277115.1. GTDB lineage: Bacteria > Pseudomonadota > Alphaproteobacteria > Rhizobiales > Beijerinckiaceae > Lichenihabitans. The sequence goes on from CBDIBY010000012.1 coordinate 880,524, forward strand.
ATGACGAGGTCGACCGGCTCGTCGGGATCGCGCGCGAGACGCTGTGACGGCGTTCATATGCAATTCAGTCTCATGGGTCGAGACTGCCATGATCGGGGTGGCGGCCTAGCCGGAAGGCTTGCCGCGAAGCGCGGTGTCGCAGCTTCGCCGCATTGACGGCCGAGACTTCGCCCCCGAAAAGACTATTCAGGAGATGCCTCGATGCGTGGTCTGGCGAAAGGCAAGGTCGCACCCCTGTTCAAGGGATGGTTGCCCGTGGCTGCTCTCGGCCTCTGCATTGCCGGGCTCGGCGCGCCGCACGCCGCGCAGGCGCAGTTCTGGGGTGGCTGGAACGATGGCGGCGGCTGGGGCGGCCTGGATCGCGGCAATATCCGGCAGAGCATTGGACAGCAGGGCTTCCGCCTCATCGCGCCGCTGCGCCGCAACGGCGCCGTCTTCGTAGCCGACGTCCTCGATCGACGCGGTCAGCGCGAGAGGCTCATCGTCGCGGCGGGCGACGGCCAGATCCTGCAGCGCTTCTTCCTCGACGATCCGCGACTGCCCGGCCGCGTGCCGCGCGGCATGGCGGCCATGCCACGCGATCCGAACGAGCAGCCGGCGGACCGGGTGGATCGGGCAGACCTCGTGCCGCCGGCCGATATTCCCAACGTCGGCGGCGGGCGCGGCTATACCGACCCGCGCAATGATCCGCAGAACCAGGCGCCCCGCGCTCGGGTCTACAGCCGCGGCCAGGACGAGAACCTGATTGAGCCGCTTAGGCCGCGGCCGCCGGTCAAGATCGTCAAGCCGAAGCCGCGCGTGGTCGAGCGCACGCCCGACACAATCAGGCCCGACGCGCCCGTGACACGCCGGCCTCTCGATGCGCCGCAACCGCACCGACAGAATGCGACGGTTGCCCCCGCGGCGCCGGCGCCTGCCGCCTCGGCCCCCGCCTCGAAGCCTGACGCCCCGAAGCCGGACACCGTTCCGACCACGACGACCCGCCTGCGCGATCCTCTGGCCATCCCGGGCGGTGAGGCGAAACCCAAGCCATTCTCGGGCGACGCCACGGCCCGCGTAATTCCGGGCGTCACCGGCGATCCCGCCCCGGCTAAGCCGCCGGCCCCAGCCAAGCCCGTTGCGCCGGCCAAGCCGGCCGACGTCCCGGTCGCGCCGCTCGATTGATGGCGACGAGCGCCGTGTAAGGTTCGGCGCCCGCCTCCGGCACGTCGATTTTGATACTCCGGGGTACGCACTTCGGGCCAGACGCCCCTTGACCAGAGGCCGAACCGCTTATGCTGGCTGCCGCTCCGGAGCAAAGATTCCGGGACAACGAGCCGGCAGGGAGGTGCGGACACATGAGACATCTATGGTTGTGCGGTCTGGCCATCGCGGCCCTCGCGACCGCCAATGCCGCGCGGGCGGCGGACGGCGAGATCAAGCTCGGCTTCATGACGACGCTCGAGGGCACCTATACGGTGCCGGGGCAGGACGGCCTGCGCGGCTTTGAGATGGCGCTCAAGGAGCATCATGACGAAGCCGGCGGCAAGAAGATCACCTATACGGTCGCCCCGACGGATGCGTCGCCCGATTCGGCGGTGCGCGCCGCCACCAAGCTCGTCGAACAGGACGGGGTGAAGATCATCGTCGGGCCGCTGTCGGGCTCGGAAGGGCTCGCCATGCGAGACTTCGCCCGCCAGCACCCCGACATCACCGTGATCAACGGCATTTCCGGCGCCCAGGAGACCACGATGGTCGATCCGGCGCCGAACTTCTTCCGCTTCAACATGGACGGCGCGCAATGGGGCGCCGGTCTCGGCGACTATGTCGTCAACACGAAGGGCTGGAAGACCGTCGCCACCCTCGCCGACGACTATTCCTTCGGCTACACCAACTTCCTTGGGTTCGCGCTCGGCTTCTGCAATGCCGGCGGCAAGATCGAGAAGCGCTTCTGGGTGCCGCTCGGCACCAAGGATTTCGCCTCGATCATCTCGGCGCTCCCGGACGATGTCGACGCCATCTTCCTGGGACTCGGCGGCGGCGACGCGATCAATTTTCTCAACCAGTACCAGCAGGCCGGCGGCTCGGCCCATCTGATCGGCGGCACCATCATGGTCGACCAGTCGGTGCTCTCGGCCAAGGGCAGCGCCAAGAAAGCGCTGATCGGGACGCCATCGTCCGGTCCGCAGGCCGACACCTGGGACGATCCCGCCTGGAAAGCTTTCGTGAAGCGCTACCAGGACGATTATCCGCCGGACAAGCGCTTCCCGACCCCTTCGCTGTTCGCGGTCGGCTATTATAACGCCGCGACCGCCACCCTCGATGCGCTCGACAAGGTCAAGGGCGACCTCTCGGACGGCCAGAAGGCCTTCCGCGAGGCGCTCGCCAAGACCGATCTCAAGGCGCCGAACGGCGAGATCAAGCTCGACGACAACCGCCAGGCGATCGGCACTAATTTCGTGACGGAGGTCGCCGCGGAGCCGAACGGCGACCTGGCGAACAAGCTGGTCAAGATCGTACCGAACGTCACCCAGACGCTCGGACTCGACAAGGCGACCTTCGCCAAGATCGGCCTGCCGAGCCGCGATACGCCGGAATGCAAGAAATACCAGTGATACGCTTTCCGGGTGATCCCTTCACCGGGGTCATTCCGGGTTCTCGCTTGGCTCGCCTCGGAATTGACAACGCGGACGGAACGACCCGGAAGCCGCCTCAAGCGACTCGCCAGGCCAGGTAGAGGTCGATGAGCTCGACCATGCGGTCGCGGCCGAATGGCTCGCGGTGGCCGCCGAGGACGCGGGTGACCGGCAGGTCGCGCAGCCGCCGCAGGCTCGCGCGATAATCCGGGATGCTGGCGCCCCCGATCGTATCGAGCAACAACCCGTCATAGAGCGTGTCGCCCGCCACGAGAATGCCGCTCTCCGGCTCCCACAGCGCGATACCGCCCGGCGAATGGCCGGGCAAGTGCAGGATCTCGAAGCGCCGGTCGCCGAGGTCCAATGTATCGCCCTCCCCGACCAAGCGGCTCGGTTCGACGCCGATGCAGCGGTAGCGGTCCGGATCGTAGCCGGCATGGGGAAGCGCATCGATCAGCAGGCCCTCGGTGCGGAAGCCGAGCGCCTCGAGGTCGGCGAGCGTCGCCGGCTCGAACTGTCCGAAGCCGAGGCCAGGCGGCAGGTCGGGGCGCCGCAGCGCCTCGGCCTCGGCCGGATGAACGAGGATCTCGGCGTCCGGAAATTCGTGATGGCCGCCGATATGGTCGACATGGGCGTGGGTGGTGAACAGGATCAGCGGCTTCGTGACCCGGCGGTCGAGCGCGGGACGGAGGCGGGCGACGCCCATGCCGCTGTCGACGAGGAGGTCATGCGTGCGGCCCTCGATCAGGTAGAAATTGGCGCGGATCAAGACGTCGAGATGCGGCTCGGCGATGCGGATGATGCCCGGTGCAACGGCGTCGAGCACGAACCAGGGGTCCGCCACCGGCAGCGCGCCGCCCGTCACTGCGCGATCTCCTCCAGCGCGAGGCCCCGGCTCTTCGGCCCGAAGACGCCGATCGAGACGACCACCACGGCCATGGCGGCGGCGATGAATAGGAAGACGCTGACAACGCCGCCGCGGGCCAGCAGGACCGAGATGGCGAGCCCGGCGAAGGCGGCCGACAGGCGGCTCCAGGAATAGACGAAGCCGACCGCCCGTGCCCTGATGCGGGTCGGGAAGAGTTCGGCCTGATAGTTGTGGAAGGCGAAGGACATCCAGTTGTTCGCCAGGGTGACGAGGACCCCGAGCCCGATCAGCGGCACGGCCGCGGTCTGCTCGGCGAAGATCAGGCCGAAGACGGCGGCCGAGGTCGCGGCCGCCACGATCTGCCATTTGCGCTCGATCCGGTCGGCGACGAAAAAGCCGATGAGCGGCGCGATCGGGTTCGCCACCGCGATGATGAAGGAATAATACAGGCTCTGCGTGACGTGGATGCCCTTGGCGACGAGCAGGCTCGGCACCCAGGCGGCAAAGCCGTAGAAGCCGATCGTCTGGCAGATCTGGAACACCGACATCATCAGCGTCCGCCGACGGTAGGGCCGACGCCAGATCTCCCCGAAGCCCGTCGCGCCCTCCACCTCGGCAGCCGGCCCGGCGGCGGGATCCGGCAAGGCCCGACCCTGCTCACGCTCCACCGCCGCCTCGATGGCCGTCGTGATCCGGTCCGCCTCGGCGCGCCGGCCGACGCGCTCGAGCCAGCGCGGCGATTCCGGCACGCCGAGCCGGATGACCCAGATCACGGCGGCGCCGAGACAGCCGAGGGCCGCGACCCAGCGCCATCCGGCGATGCCGAACGGCGCTTCGGGCACCAGCAGCCAGGCCAGGAGTGCCACGACCGGCACGGCCAGGAAGGCTAAGACCTGGTTCGCCGCGAAGGCGCGGCCGCGCTCGGCGGCTGGGATCAACTCGGCCACGTAAGTGTCGACGGTGACGAGTTCGACGCCGAGCCCGATGCCGGCGATGAAGCGCCAGAGGTCGACCTCGAAGCCCGTCGTCCGGGTCGCCATGACGAGGCCCGCCACCGAATACCAGATCAGCGAGCCGGTGAAGACGGTGCGGCGGCCGTAGCGGTCGGCGACCGCGCCGAACAGCGTCGAGCCGACGAAGAGACCGGCGAAGGTGGCGAAGACGAAGGTACCGAACCCGGTGACGCCGATCGAGGCAAGCGCCCCGAAGCCGGCGAGCGAGGCCTCGGCGAAGAGGCCGTCCTTGGCCATGCCGGGCGCCACATAGCCGGTGACGAAGAGCTCGTAGAATTCGAAGAAGGCGCCCGCCGAGATGAGCAGGACCAGCCCCCAGACGTGGCGCGAGGGCGGCAGCCGGTCGAGCCGAGCGGCGATGCTGGCGCGCTGCCCCTGGACGAGCGGGCCGGTGCCCGGTTCGGCATTTCCGCTCAACCTGTCCATTGTTCCTCCCGCGTCACGGAGAGCGATGTAGCAAGCTCGGAACGGCCAAGGCAAACGCGGGAGGTGAATGCACAGGGCATCTTGTTCAGGTCAACGGACGGGCCTTGGCATGGTCATTTCCCCGCTCATCGGATGCGTCAACCTGGGCTCGTTGCCGTGAGTGAATGCACCGGCTCTCGAGCTGGTGGGCCGGCTGGTCCAGACAAACGATACCGGACCGCGCCGATCCAAACCTGCGCGTTTCGCCCGGCGCCGTCATTGCGAGCGAAGCCAAGGTCAGGCGGTGCCCCTGTTCGAATTGCAAGGTTGGGGGGAAGTTGCCATTGGTTCCGACGCGCAAAGCGGATAGGTAAGAGCCTTCCGGGCTCGCTTCGTTTTACCATGATCAAACCGAACTCGCCGGTGATGGACCCGGCTCACGACCGGGTTCGAAGCTTGGTATAGTTGATGTTCCTGCGCCCATCCGCTATCGCCTCGAGTAACCTGACGATGTCCGACATTTCCATGTAGATCACGGAGAGTTTCGTTCCGCTCATACCTCCACGCATTGCCATGCCGCAAAGTGCGCTCTGCGACATGTTGTAGACGGGAGCACCGCTTAAACCAGTGAGGCGGTCAAACTCCGGTGGCGGGTCGATCACCGCCGCAGCGTCGCGCAGGAATGGATCGGACCGCGGGCCTTTATCTGTAAATTCGAGAATTGCATGAGCCGAGTGGATGTTGGGCGGCGCGATATAGCTCGGCGCCTTTAGAACTCCGCTCACCATCAAACGATCACCGGCCTCGCTTGAGCAGACCGTATTCGGGTCGAGAATGTAGGCGGCTCGCCCGAAGAAGTTAGGATTTAAATCAGGCGGCAGCCGAAGAATGCATACGTCCACGATGTCGCTGTCTATCGCCTCTCCAGTTGGCGCGGTCGGAACGCGTGATTCGATTGGTCCAACTCCTCGTATGCCGAGGTGACTGTCAGGGATGATGAGGTCGGCCCACTCGAACTTCCTGAATACGTGAGCGCATGTAATGGCGTAATAGCGGTCGCGAAAAAGCGCGACGAGCAGGGTTCCTCCGCCGGTCGCATACTCGAAGTCTTCGAATCCTGTGACGAAGAGCACGGGTCGCGAGCACTCGTGGAAGTTCTGACGAACAATGATGCCTGTCGACAGCGTCTGAGTGTGCGTCAGCAGAGCGGGGAGAATCTTGGCACTTTGTCGGCGAGCGTGAATTATTCTCGCCAGCCGATCGTCATCATTTTCTTCCATCACCTCTCTCTTTGTTCGGCTACGGGATGCCGGAAGCATTCACTTCGGCCGAACCTGCAAAACGAACCGGCATACCGTAGGCCCGGAACGCAGACGTTCGAGACCTCTGCAATGGGTCGCGAGCGGAAATGCAACCTGAGACATGACCCAAGTCTACGCTGGCTGCGTACACTCGCCTGCAACGCGATCCCGGAGCGCGGCCGTCTGGATTGCGTCGTCGCTCCCGCTCCTCGCAATGACGGAACCGACGGAGGCAGATCAAAGCACGTCGGTGTGAATCGCTCGTGTGGGTCGGACTATCAAACGTTCAATGGTGATGGTCGCTCTGCGCCTGCGCCAGGGCCTTGTTGGTGCGCTCCAGCCGGAAGGCCAGCACGCGCATCATGGCGATGCCCATGTCGGGGAAGCTCTTCAGCAGCCCCATGAGCTGCGACTTGCCGATGACCAGGGTCTCGCACGGGCAGGTCGCGGTGACGGTGGCCGAGCGCGGCCGGTCGCACAGGATGGCCATGTCGCCGATGAAGTCGTTGCGGCTCACCGTCGCGACCTTGATGTCCTCGTCGCCGGCCCGCACGAAGACGTCGGCCGAGCCCTTGATGATGACGAACGCCTTGTCGCCGACCTCGCCCTCCTTGCACAGCACCTGGCCCGAATCGAACTTGAGCCGCTGCGACGCGAAAGCCAGGAGCTTGAGCTTCGACGGGTCCACCGAGGCGAAAATCGGCACCTCGCGCAAGACCTCGACATCTTCCTTGAGCAGGCTCACGTCATCTCCCCTTCCACTCTCTCCCCGCCGCCGTCACCACATCGTTCAGGCGGAAGCCCGCAATTTTTCGCGATCGCCGAAGGGCGCATCCTCGTCCGACGACTTGGCGTCTTCGAGGATCTTGCCGGCGTCCATCCTTATGATTCGATCGAAATGGGATGCGAGACGCCCGCTTTCCAGGCTCCAGAACACGCCGAAGCCTGGCCGGCCGTCCTGGCCGCGCGCCTCTTGCATGATGCGAGCCAGAATTTCGCTCTGTGTCGTGCCGTTGAGCTGCCCGAGGCCGCGATGGACGAGCAGCACATCGGGTCGGCGCAGGATGGCGCGCGCCATCGCCAGCTTCTGGCGCTGGGCCGAGCCGAGCCGCTTGCCGCCGTTGCCGATGTTGAAGGTCAGGCCCGCCTCGAACACGACGGGGCGCAGTTCGACCTCGTCGATGATCTCGCGCACGATGCCGGTGACGCGCGTCTCGGCCTCCGCGATGCCGAAGGCGATGCGGCCGAGGAGCATGTTGTCCTTGATCGTCGCCGCCGGATTGTACTGGTCCGGGTCGTAGAAGGCGATCTTGTCCTGTCCCTCGCCGAGTGCCTCGTGGAAGGCGTGGCGCGCCTCGACCAGCTTCCCCGCGAGCTCGTCCTCGAGCAGGCCCAGGCGGTCGCGGGGCTCGATGTAGCCGAAAGCCAGGTCGAGGAAGATGGCCTGGTCTCCCGCCGCAGCCTGGCCGAGGGCGCGCGAGCCGACGCGCTTCAGTGCCGCCTTGTAGTCGGGGAATTGTTCGGGCGTCATCAGGCTCAGCTGCTCGAACAGCGGGCTGTCCGCATCGAGCCCCTCGAACACTTCGATGATGGTCGAGGCGATGTCCTTGCCCATGCCGAACAGCGCTGTATCGAGGTCGCGGTCGGCCAGGACTTTGCGGGCCGTCGGGTTGCCGCCGAGCTGGCGCAGGTTGAAGGTCTCGTCAAGCGGCCGGCCGAAGATCAGATTCTCGCCGATCGAGGACTGGCTGTTGTAGCGCTCCGGATCGAAGGGCTCGACGAGCTGCGTCATGTTCTCGCCGGAGAGTTTGTCGCGCAACATGGAGCGCGCCTGGACGAGGCGCCGCTCGACATCCTCGTCGGGCGCCGGCAGGCGCCGCGCCAGCCCGAAGCTCACGATCTCGTTCTCGAAATCGACGATCGCCACCGCGAGCCTGACCTTCTCGACGATATCGGCGGCGCCGGTCGCGCCGACCGCCTCGTAGTCGAGCCAGTCCACGTCGAAATCGAGGGTGTTGCCGCGCGACTTGATGATGTCGTAGCGGCCCCGCGGCTTGCCCGGATCCGCCGTATGCCGGACGCCGTAATAGAGCGCCTCGGCGATGGTGCTCTGCGGAAAGAAGCTGTCCGGCGGCACGAAGGACAGGCGGCGGCCCGTCACGGCGAGAGGCACGTCCCGGATGTCCTTCTCGCCGATGGTGACGCGGCCGGAATCGGTCCAGACAAGCCGTGCCACCACCTCGAGCAGCGTCCCGTTGCCGCTTGTCGAGCCGCCTTCGATCGCCACCAGCTCGCCCGAGCCGAGGCGGCAGGAGAGGTTGTCGAGCATCCGCGTCCCGTCCGGGCTGACGACCGTGACGTTGGTGAAGACGATGTCGCCCTCGATATGCGGGATCGGGCCCTCGTGGTCGGGCGGCGGCAGCAGCTCGACGGAGGGGTCGACCGAGAACTGCTCGATGATCTGATCGTATTTGACCTGGACGTCGAGCCGCTGCTGGTCCCAGTCGATCAGGTCCTTCACCGGCGAGGGCAAGTCCTTGTAGGCGGAGATCACGGCGACGAGCTGGCCGATGTCGAGGCGTCCCACGATGGCCAGGAACCCGCCCACCATGTAGAACAGGAAGGGCGTGATCTGCGCCAGAAGGTTGTTGAGGAACTTGACGAAGAACTTCCGCTGGTAGAGCTCGAAGCGGATCGAGAAGATCTTGATGAGCCGGCTGGCGATATCGGCCCGCTGATAATCGGAGGCATCGTTGGTGTGGATCGAGGAGATGTCTTCGACGATCTCGCCGACGCGCCCGGCCAGCGCGCGCGACGCCGTCTGCCGCTGGCGGCCGAGCAGGAGCTGCTTGCGCCGCAGGCGCGGGATGATCACGCCCTGCACCAGCAGCAGCGTCAGCGCGATCAGCCCGAGCGCGAAGTTCTGCACCAGGATGAAAACGATGGACACGACGATCTGGCCGCCGAGGAAGACCGGCTGGACGAAGGAATCGCCGATGAAGCCGCCAAGCGGCTCCACCTCGTCGCGGATCATGGTGGCGATCTCGGCGCCTTTGACGCGCCGGAACTCGCTCGGCGGAAAGCGCAGCACGCGATCGACGAGCTCGTAGCGGAGCTGCGCCAGCATGCGTTCGCCGAGGCGCCCCTTGTAGAAGTTGATGTAATACTTGAACAGGCCGTTGACGATCACCAGGATCAGGAACAGGGCACTCAGCACCACCAGCGACCACACACGATTGAGGTCGAAGCCGTGCAGAAGCTCGATGAAACCGTCGCCCTTGACCGCCGTCGGCACCGGAACCCGGATCTGGAAGTAATGCTGGGTGGCGGAGGCCTGTTCGAACCCCTTCGCCTGGATCGGACCGTTCACGATATATTTCGGCAGATCCAGCATGATGAAGTTGAACGGCATCGATGCCAGGATAACGAGCAGGATCCACAGCTGCTCCATCTTGGTCTGGTTCCAGACATATTTGAAAAGACTGGCCTCCATACCGTTCCCGTGATCTCCGCTTCACCCAGCCTGGCTGGAAAGGACCGCGCCGCACCGGCCGGAGCCGTCCGCGCATCACCGCCGACATTAACGGAAATTTAGGGCGCTGGCGACTGTTACACAGAGCGGCGTCGGACAATCGGGCGGAGGATTTTACAGCCCCGGAATTTGGATTTTTCAGCGACCCGAATGCGGGGCAGGAGCGGCTCAATCGCAGCCCAGTTCATCGATTCCTTGAAACCGCTCAATTACGGCATCTTGACACCGGAGCGGCGTCCCGGCGAGGTCATGCTCGCTCGGACAGTCCGCGCCCCAGCGACGTCACCGTCCAGCGTCTCCTATCGCCGCCGAGTGCCGTCAGCGAGAGCGGGGCGATGTCGATACGCCAGAAGGATTGCGGTGGCGCGCCGAGCGCGTGAACCAGTGCGGCGCGGATCACCGCCGCGTGGGTCACGGCCAATGTGCGGCCCTCGATACCCCGTCGCTGGTCGAGCCAGGCCGCGACCCGTCCGAGCAGGCCGAGGATCGGTTCGCCGCCATGCGGGGCGGATGCGGGATCCTCGAGCCACCGGGCGATGGCGCTGGGATCCTGCCCAGCGATCTCGTCGAGCCGCCGCCCCCGCCAATGTCCGTAATCGCAGTCGCGCAGATCGTTGTCGACCTTGGTATCGAGGCCGAGGCCGGCGGCGGTTTCGATCGCGGCTCGTGCCGGGCTGGTCAGCGCACGATCCGCCCGCGGCAGCCGGAGCGATGCCGTCGCGAGCCGCCGCCGCGCGTGGTCGCCGAGCGGTTCGTCGTCCGGGAAGGTAGCCGACCGCGTCGCCACGGTCGCGCCGTGACAAACGAAGATCAGGCGTGTCGTCACGCCCGCGCGTCTTTCAGGGCGCTGCGGGCCTGAGCCACGGGACACGTCGCTCGCCGAACGTACGCTCGGTCACCGCCCCGAACAGGAGTCCGAGCGTCGCCCACATCACTACCTGCGCCCCGAGCGCGGCGACCCTGAACTGCCAGAGGACGACGGCCGGAAACGCGGCCGGCACTTCGTTGACGGCGGGCAGCGCGAAGGCCAAGACGACGATCGCCAGCAGGTAGGCCGCCCCCGCGGCGAGCCAGGCGTTCCAGGCGCCCAGTCGCCCGACCAGCATCCGCCCCAGCATCACGCAAGCGATCATTGCTGTGACGGATAGTGCGATGGCGGCGAAGTAGAGCGCCGTGCGCGAGCCGATCGTCTCGGGGTTGCCGACCGAGGGCGGATTGGCGGGATATTTCAGGTTGGGCACGAGATAGATCGCGACGAAGCCCGATGCCGCCAGAAGCGCCGACGTGGCCCTGGCGCCCAAGGCGCCGGCCCGCCCGTAGAGCAACGCGAAGCCCAGCGCGAACAGCCCGCCGAAGGCCGCGCCGTAGACGATCGTGCCGGTGAAGAGGCCGATACCGGATTGTACCGGCCGGCTCACGAGTTCGGGCTCAGCTTCCTCCTCGGGCGGCGGCAGGCCCTTGGCAATCGCTTCATCGGCAGCCGCCTTGGCCTTGGCTTCATCCAATTGCCTCTCGAAGGCTATGGCGCGATCGACCGACGGCTCGCCGAGGAGCTTGAGGAAACCGAAACACAGAAATCCCGCCAGGATGCCGACCAGCATCCCGCGCAACAGCAGGGTTCCGACCATGACGCGGACATCCTGGTCAGTGGCAGGGGAAACCCAGGAGATGGCGGGCGTCATGCACGAATTCGTGCACATACATGCCGCGGATGAGAGAGGTGGCGCCTTCTTCGGCACCGACGAAATAGAGGGCGAGAAGCGCCAGCAGACCCCCAAACACGGCCCAGGGCAAAATCTGGCCGATCGGAATGGCCACGGGCCGGGTTGCCGGAGCGAAAGTCGTCGTCGTCATCAAAACCTCCTGGGATATCGCGTCCCGTTCGAGCCTGCAGCGTCATGAGGGGGTCTGACTCCCGGCGAACCGGTTACAGTGGCGCGACCGTGCCGGACTTCCACCGGCTTCCGCACCCATGACTCACGCAACACACGACGATAGGGACTTTTGCGCCCCTGTCAACGCGGGCTTCACGCGTTTCTACCGGACGATGCCTTAGTCGACGGCGCCCTGCGTGACGTCGAGCACGCAGGTGCCGTAACTCCAGCCGTCGCTCTTTCTGGCCGGCTTGTAGCTCAGCACCTTGAAGCGGGCGTTTTCCGGCAGCAGCGTGCCGTCGCTGACCAGGACGCGCCCGTCCGACAGGTTCTGCTGGCATTGCATCGTCATCTTGGTCCCGGCCTCGGCCGACGCCGTCAGGAAAAGTAACACGCACGCTATGGTGATCAGCGCGGTTGCACGCATGGTCGTCACCCGTCCGAGGAAGCCGCCGGCAGATTAGGCATGGCGCGAAGCGCATGGCAATGCTTTCAGCCGGTCGCATCCTGAGGCCGAGCGCGGTGATCATCGCCGGGTCGCGGCGCCACGTGCCATCGTCGATCAGGCCCATGCCGCCGGAGGTGGTCCAGACGGCCCAGGGAAGCCACGGGCCCCGGCGCTTTCCGTCACGTCGCGAATGTGGCCCGTTCGATCGGTAGCGGCGGAAGCCACCCGCAGGATATCGCGGCCGCAGCATCGCGCCGCGTCGTTATGCCGGCACGCGCGGCCGATGGACGACGGTGCTGCGGGAACGGAGAAGCCGCCCGTGATGGCGCTTGCCGACTTCGGCTGAAATCTGTAAAAATGGAACGATAGAGTTTGGTTACGCCGGCGCGGGGTAGGGCCACGTCCGGTCGGCCGCTCAAGGCCGGCGGAATCCGTTCCCGCTTACAGGCCAGGGACGTGGTAGACACGGTCCTGGCCCTCTCGCGCATCCATGGGCATGAACCTCGTGCGATCAATGATCACGAAGGTCGGCGAGGTCGCCGGTGACCTCGCTTTCCTTGTCCGCTTCATGGTGGGCCTCTACTGAGTCGCCGCGGTCAGTGGCTCAGGCAGCGGTCCTGCCTGGGGTCGTGGCCGGCCGGGCCCGAGGTCGTCGCGGACGAGTTCGCCGAGCAGCACCCGCGCGACGATCTCCGGATCGAGCCCGCCGGCGCTGGCCGAGGCGATAGCCTCCTTGTACCGGACGTCGACGATGGTTGTCGGACCTTGTTGGCGTACATCGAATGAACCCAGGAACGTGTCGCCGTCATACACATAGGTTAGCCTGCCCGGCGTCATCGGTCGGCTCCTCCAGCGTGTTGTTACGCTTGACCTATTCGGCCGTCCGGATGGTGCCCGGACGGCTTTCCTACAACCCGCTCGGCTGCCCGATGTTTCATCGGTCGGGGCGCTCGGCCGCGATTCTAAAGGCCGCCGACGCAGAGATATTTCATGTCGAGATAGTCCTCGATCCCGTGCCGCGACCCCTCGCGGCCCATGCCGGACTGCTTGACGCCGCCGAAGGGCGCGACCTCCGTCGTGATCAACCCCTCGTTGATGCCGACCATGCCATATTTCAGCGCCTCGGCGACCCGGAAGGTCCGGCCGAGGTCGCGCGTGTAGAAATAGGAAGCGAGGCCGAATTCGGTGTCGTTGGCCATGGCGACGGCCTCCTCCTCGGTCTCGAAGCGGAACACCGGGGCGAGCGGCCCGAAGGTCTCGTCGCGCGCCACGAGCGCGTCGGGCGCGACGCCGACGAGCACCGTCGGCTCGAAGAAGGTCCCGCCGAGGGCGTGGCGCCGGCCGCCCGTCACGACGCGCGCGCCCTTGGCCAGCGCGTCCCCGATATGCTCCTCGACCTTGGCCACCGCCTTGGCATCGATGAGCGGTCCCTGCTGCACGCCGGCCTCGAGCCCGTTGCCGATCTTGAGCGCGCCGGCCGCCTTGGCGAGCTTTTCCACGAAGGCATCATGGATGCCGGCCTGCACGATGAAGCGGTTGGTGCAGACGCAGGTCTGGCCGGAGTTGCGGTATTTGGCGATCATGGCGCCTTCGACCGCGCGCTCGAGATCCGCATCGTCGAAGACGATGAAGGGGGCGTTGCCGCCGAGCTCCATCGACACGCGCTTGAGCGTCCTGGCGCATTGCTCGACCAGCATCTTGCCGACCGGCGTCGAGCCCGTGAAGGTGATCTTGCGTACCGCCGGGTTGCGGGTCAATTCGCCGCCGATGGCGCTGGCCGATCCGGTCAGCACGCTGACGACGCCTTCCGGCACACCGGCCATCTCGGCCAGTGCGCCCCAGGCGAGGCCCGAATAGGGCGTCTGCGTCGCCGGCTTGATCACGATGGTGCAGCCGGCCGCCAGCGCCGGCCCGAGCTTGCGGGCGATCATCGAGGAGGGGAAGTTCCACGGCGTGATGGCGCCGACGACGCCGACCGGCTCACGGGTAACGAGGATGCGCCGACCCGGCCACGGCGACGGGATGACCTCGCCGTAGACCCGTTGCGCTTCCTCGGCGAACCAGCGGATGTAGGCGGCCGAGAAATTGACCTCGCCCTTGGCCTCGGTCAGCGACTTGCCCTGCTCCATGGTGAGCAGCCGCCCGAGCTCGGCGGCGTTCGCCTCGATGAGACCGGCCATCTTGTGGAGGATCCCGGCGCGCTCCTTGGCCGGCCGGGCCCGCCAGGCCGGCAGGGCGTTCTCGGCCGCCGCGATGGCGCTCGCCGTCTCCGCCGCCCCGCAATCGGGCACCGTACCCAGCGTCTCTCCGGTGGCCGGGTCGGTAACCTCGATGGTCTTGCGGCTTTCGGCCGCGTTCCAGCGGCCGGCGATGAAGGCGCTGTCGCGCAGGAATTCGAGGTCATGCGGCATGGGGAGGCTTTCGGCATTGGTTGTGGAAACAGGATCGGCGCCCACGCCCCCCACGCATGATCGTCCGATGAACGTTAGGGCGTGCGGGGCGTTGGCGCCGATGTCGATCCTAAGCATTGAGACGGCGCTTGTCGCTCCGATCCGCCCCGTGCGATGAGGCACGAGGGTCGTGCGACGCCCTACGGCCCCCGCGGCGAACTATCCCGATGATCTCCGATAAACCTCGATCCGGCCTGTCTCCCGTGGCGGCCCTGCTTGGCGCAGGCCTGGCGTTCGCGGCCCTGCCGGCCTTGGCGGCCGACGCCGCCAGGCAGGAACCGTCCGAAGCCATATTCGTCGCCGAGTTCGTGCTACTGCTGCTCGTCGGGCGGGCGCTTGGCGAAGTCATGCAGCGGCTGCGCCAGCCGGCGGTCGTCGGGCAATTGCTGGCGGGCATCCTGCTCGGCCCTTCCGTCTTTGGTTCCTTGCTGCCGTCGCTGCACCATTGGGTCTTCCCCGACGCGCCCTCCCAGAAGGCGATGATCAACGGCGTCGCCCAGCTCGGCATCCTGATGCTGCTGCTGCTGACGGGCATGGAGACCGACGTCCCCCTGGTGCGCCGCGCCGGCCGCACGGCCTTCAGCGTTTCGGTCACCGGCATTGCGATTCCCTTCGTCTGCGGTTTCGCGCTCGGTTATTTCGTGCTGCCGGACGCGATCCTGCCATCGCCCGCGCACCGCCTCGTCACGGCGCTGTTCCTCGGCACGGCCTTGTCGATCTCCTCGATCAAGATCGTCGCCATCGTGGTGCGCGAGATGAACTTCATGCGCCGCAACCTCGGCCAGGTGATCGTCGCCTCGGCCATCATCGACGACACGATCGGCTGGATCATCATCGCCGTGACCTTCGGCCTGGCGCGGCCCGGCGGTCTCGACGCCCGCTCGCTCGCCGTTTCGATCCTCGGCACGCTCGCCTTCCTGGGGCTGAGCTACACGCTCGGGCGCCGCGTCGTCTCGGTGGTGATCCGCTGGGCCAACGACAATCTGCGCAGCGAATATCCGGTCATCACGGCGATCCTCGTCATCATGGGCGTGATGGCGATCATGACCGATGCCATCGGCGTGCATACGGTGCTCGGCGCCTTCGTGGCGGGGGTGCTGGTCGGCGAGTCGCCGATCCTGACCGGCCATATCGAAGGGCAGCTGCGCGGCCTCATCACGGCGCTGTTCATGCCGGTGTTCTTCGCGCTGGCCGGGCTCGGCACCGACATTTCCATCCTCAAAGACCCGCGGCTCCTCGCCGCCACCGGCGGCCTGATCCTCGTGGCGAGCCTCGGCAAGTTCGCCGGCGCTTTCCTCGGCGGCAAGATCGGCGGCCTGAGCCGGCGCGAATGCCTGGCGCTGGCGCTCGGCATGAACGCCCGCGGTTCGACCGAGGTGATCGTCGCCACGATCGGCCTGTCGATCGGCGCGCTCAACCGAGATCTCTTCACCATGATCGTCACCATGGCGGTGGTAACGACAATGGTGATGCCGCCGACGCTGCGCTGGGCGCTCGCCCGGCTGCCGATCGGCGAGGAGGAGGCGGCGCGGCTCGAGCGCGAGGCCTTCGAGCGCAACGACTTCGTCGCCGGACTGGAGCGGCTGTTGCTGGCCGCCGACGAAAGTCCCGGCGGGCGCTTCGCGGCGCGCGTCGTGGGCCTCGTCGGCGGCCTGCGGGGCCTTCCCACGACCGTCATCCAGCTCGGCGACGCGGCCCCGCCCGAGGCCGTCGAAACCACGGCCGAGAGCGTCGAGGCGAGCGCCGAGGCAGTCCGCGAGACGGTCGCCGAGGAGGCGAGCGGCACGGTCGACGTCATCACCCGCAAGGGGCGCGCGCCGACCGAGGCCGGCGGCATCGCCGGGGAGGCGGCCAAGGGCTACGACCTCACAATCGTCGGGCGCGAGCCGGCTCTCAAGCCGGGCGGCGGCTTCGCGCCGGAGATCGCCGCGATCCTCGCCGAGCTCGAAGCGCCGCGCGTCGTCGTCGTGGCGCGGGGCGTGCTGCGCGCCGATCCGTTGACCGGGCCGCTGCGCATCCTGGTGCCGGTCACCGGGTCGGAAGCCTCGCGCCGGGCGGCCGAATTCGCCTTCGCCCTGGCGCGGCAACGCGACGCCACCGTGACGGTGCTTTACGTTTCGGCGCCCGCCAACCGCCAGGCCCGGGCCGGCGCCCCGCTGCTCGGCCGGCCGGAGACGTCGCGGGCGCTCGAACGCGGCATATTCGCCGAGATCGAGGCCAAGGCGGCCCAGCAGAACTTGCGCCTGCGCACCCGCGTGCGCATCGCCGACGCCCCGGCCGAAGCGATCCTGCGGCAGACGCGCCGCGCGGTCCATACGCTCGTGGTGCTGGGCGTCAGTCAGCGGCCGAGCGACACGGTGCCGTTCGGCTCGACCGCCGACACATTGCTCCAACGCTCGGAACAGACGATGGTGTTCGTCGCCTCCGAGCCGCGCGTCCGCGCCGCCGCCGCCAGCGGCCCCGGCCGCGAGCGCCACGACGATTGACTTGCCGCCCCGCTTGATCCTATAAGCGCCACGTTTTTACGAGCCTGTCAGCGCCGCGCTGCCACGGGCCGTCGTCGTCTTGGTCATGACGCGGCCCGCCCGAATGTGGCGCCCTTGGCATATGTGGGTCGCCGTTCCACGCATCGAGCGCGGGTGCCCCCGGTGGCGATTGAGTGGAGCAAGACCAGTGAAGCGGACCTTCCAGCCCAGCAAGATCGTGCGCAAGCGCCGCCACGGCTTCCGCGCCAGGATGGCGACCGTCGGTGGCCGCAAGATCATCGCGGCACGGCGGAACCGAGGCCGCAAGCGCCTGTCTGCCTGATCGCCGTGACCGGCTCGCATGACCAGGATTCAGGCGAGCTTGCCCTCGACGCTGCCGCGCAGCCCCGCACCGATGGACGCCGCGGCTTTCGCATCGGCCTGAAGAGCCGGGCCGATTTCCTGCGCGCCGCCAAGGGCCGGCGGGCCCACTGCCGGGCCATGAGCCTGCAGATCCTGCGCCGCGCGCAGGATGCCGACGCCACGCCGCGCTTCGGCCTGACGGTCACCCGCAAGGTCGGCTGCGCCGTCGAGCGCAACCGGATCAAGCGGCGGTTGCGCGCGGTGCTGATGACGCAGGACCTGCAACCGCAGGCGGGGCATGATTATGTCATCGTCGCGCGGCGGGATGCGCTCTCCATGCCGTTTCCGGCGCTCGCGGCCGAGCTCGCCAGGGCGTTGCGGCCGGGGCGCGACGGCGATGATCGCAGAGCGCACGAACGCACGCGATCCGGTACCTCCGGTTCCCATGCGGCCATCAAGACGCCGCATGGATCGCGGACTTGAGGCGCGCATTTCCGGACTTTTTCGAGATCCGTCTTCGACCGACCGCAGCAGCGTGACGCAATGACCCAGGACAACAAGAACGTTTACATCGCGATCGCGCTGTCCGTCGTGGTGATCATCGGCTGGAACTTCTTCTACGGCTGGCCGCAGATGGAGAAAGCCCGTCAGGCGCAGCAGCAGACCCAGCAACAGCAGCAGGCGCAACAGAGCCAGCCCACCACCACCACGCCGCCGGCCGAAAGCGGGACCGCGCCGGCCCAGCCGGGCGCGCCGCCGACCGTCGCCAATCCGGCAAGTCAGCCGGCCGCCGTCATGACCCGCGAGGCGGCCCTGGCGGCGAGCCCCCGCGTGCCGATCGACACCGAAAATATCGCCGGCTCGATCAATCTCAAGGGCGCCCGCATCGACGATGTGGCGCTCAAATCCTACCACCAGACGACCGATCCCGGCAGTCCGATCATCGAACTGCTGTCGCCCTCCGGCTCGCCGGATCCATTCTACGCGGAGGCGGGCTTCGTCGGCGCGCCCGGCGCCAAGACGGCGCTGCCGAATGCCGACACGGTGTGGACGGCCGGCGCCGACAAGCTGACGGCGGACAAGCCGCTCGACCTCACCTGGGACAACGGCCAGGGCCTCGTCTTCCACCGGCAGATCGCGGTCGACAACCAGTATATGTTCACCGTCAAGGACAGCGTCGAGAACAAGGGCGGCGACCCCGTCACGCTTTATCCCTATGCGCTGATCTCGCGCCACGGCAAACCGCCGACCTCCAATTATTCCGTACTGCATGAGGGGCTCGTCGGCGAGATCGGCGATAACCGCGAGACGGATATCACCTACGACGGTATGGAGAAGGAGACGGGCGGCTCGCGCACGCTCGACGGGACGGGCGGCTGGCTCGGCATCACCGACAAATACTGGGCCGCCGTCGTCGCTCCCGACCAGGCGAGCCGGTTCCAGGGACGCTTCTCGGTCTCGGGCGCGGCCCAGCCGAAGAACTATCAGACCGACGCGCTCGGCACGGCCCATACTGTCGCGCCCGGCGCTTCGACCGAAGTGACCACGCATGTCTTCGCCGGCGCCAAGGAGACCGCTACCCTCGATAAATACGAGAAGGACTTCGGTATCAGGAACTTCGGCAACCTAATCGATTGGGGCTGGTTCTACTTCATCACCAAGCCGCTGTTCCACGTCATCGACTTCTTCTACAAGCTGACCGGCAATTTCGGCATCGCCATCCTGATCGTGACCGTGCTGATCAAGACCATTTTCTTCCCGCTCGCCAACAAGTCCTACATGTCGATGGCGAAGATGAAGAAGCTGCAGCCGCAGATGGCGGCGCTGCGCGAACGCTTCCCCGACGACAAGCAGAAGCAGCAGCAGGCGACGATGGAGCTCTACAAGCGGGAGAAGGTCAATCCCGTGGCCGGTTGCCTGCCAATGATCATCCAGGTGCCGGTGTTCTTCGCCCTCTACAAGGTGATCTTCATCACCATCGAGATGCGGCACGCGCCCTTCTTCGGGTGGATCAAGGATCTCTCGGCGCCCGATCCGACCAACATCTTCGCGTTCCTGCCGCACCTGCCCTTCGCTCCGCCGGCCTTTCTGATGATCGGCATCTGGCCGATCATCATGGGCTTCTCCATGTTCCTGCAGATGAAGATGAATCCGGAGCCGCCGGATCCGGTGCAGAAGACCATGTTCACCTGGATGCCGGTGATCTTCACCTTCATGCTCGGCCGCTTCCCCTCGGGCCTGGTGATCTACTGGACGTGGAACAACACGCTCTCGGTGCTCCAGCAATATCTCATCGCGCGGCGCGCCGGGATCAAGGTGGAATTGTGGGACAATCTCATGGGCATGTTCCGCAAGTCGAAGCAGCGGACCAGCTAGCTCCGTGATGCCGGGCGAGGACTTCACCGAGGCCGGCCGGCTGCTCTTCGCCCGCGAATGTCTCTTCGTCGCCGGCGCGCCCTCGATCGAGGTCCTGCCGCCGATGCGCGGACCCGAGATCGCCTTCGCCGGCCGCTCGAACGTGGGAAAATCCTCGCTCGTCAACGCGCTGACCGGCCGCAAGACCCTGGCGCGGGTCTCCCACACCCCAGGGCGGACCCAGCAGCTCAACTTCTTCGATCTCGGTGGCCGGCTCGGCCTCGTCGACATGCCGGGCTACGGCTACGCGGCCGTGAGCAAGACGACGATCGAGGCCTGGTCGAAGCTCGTCGGCCGCTTCCTCGCCGGCCGGGCATCGCTGATGCGCGTCTATCTGCTGGTCGACGGACGGCACGGCCTGAAAGACATCGACCATGACCAGATGACCGCTTTCGACCGGGCCGCGACCTCCTATGCGGTGGTGCTGACCAAGGGCGATGCCGTCAAGGCGCGCGACCGCGAGGCGCTGATCGAGGCGACCCTGGCGGCGCTCGCCCGCCATCCGGCGGCCTTCCCGGAGGTGGTGCTGACCTCCGCCGACAGCAGCGACGGCATCGCCGAGCTCCGTGCCGGCATCGCCCGGCTCCTCAGCGAGCGCACGGGCTCGACCCTCATGACGCAAGGGAGCGGATCATGACCGATGTGCCGAAGGGCAGTCCCGAGGAGCAGGCCGAGATCCTGATCCAGGCGCTGCCGCACATGCTGCGCTACGACGACGAGATCGTCGTGGTGAAATACGGCGGCCATGCCATGGGCGACGAGAGCTTCGCCCGCTCCTTCGCGCGCGACATGGTGCTGCTCGAGCAATCCGGCGTCAATCCAGTGGTGGTGCACGGCGGCGGCCCGCAGATCGGCGCCATGCTGGCGAAGCTAGGCATCAGGTCGCAGTTCTCGAACGGCCTGCGCGTCACCGACAAGTCGACGATCGAGATCGTCGAGATGGTGCTCTGCGGCTCGATCAACAAGCAGATCGTCGGCTTCATCAATGCCGAGGGCGGCCGCGCCATCGGGCTCTGCGGCAAGGACGGCAACATGGTCTCGGCGGTCAAGCTCGACCGCGCCGGCTCGGGGCCGGAGGAGGACGTCGATCTGGGTTTTGTCGGCGAGCCGTCGCGCGTCGATACGATCGTGCTCGACCAGATCCTGGGCCGCGAGCTGATCCCGGTGCTGGCGCCGGTCGCCCAGGGCGAGGACGGGGAGACCTACAACGTCAATGCCGACACGTTCGCGGGTGCCATCGCGGGCGCGCTCAAGGCCAAGCGCCTCTTGCTGCTGACCGACGTGCCGGGCGTGCTCGACAAGGACAAGCAGCTGATCAAGGAGCTCAGCGTCGACAAGATCCGCGACCTCGTCGCCGACGGCACCATCACGGGCGGCATGATCCCCAAGGTCGAGACCTGCATCTATGCGCTCGACCAGGGTGTCGAGGGCGTGGTGATCCTCGACGGCAAGGTCAAGCATGCGGTGCTGCTCGAGCTCCTGACCGACCACGGCGCCGGCACCTTGATCACCCGCTGATGTGTCCGGAGACACTCCCCTGATGAACGACGTCGCGCAGCCGACCCTCCCCGCCGCGGTCGAGACGCGGTTCGCGCATGTCGACACCTGGGTCTTCGATCTCGACAATACGCTCTACCCTGCGGGAAGCCCCATCTGGCCGCGCATCGACGAGCGCATCACGCGCTATCTCGCCGACATCTTCGGCCTCGACGGCCTGTCGGCCCGGGCGCTGCAGAAGTTCTATTACCAGCATCACGGCACGACGCTGCGCGGGCTGATGGCCGATCACGCCGTCAGCCCCAAGGCCTTCCTCGATTTCGTCCATGACATCGACCGCTCGTCGCTGGCGCCCCATCCGGCGCTGGTCGAGGCCGTGGCCTCCCTTCCCGGCCGCAAGCTGATCCTCACCAACGGGTCGCGCGACCACGCCCTGCGCACCACGGCGCAGCTCGGTTTCGCCGCGACGAGCTTCGAGGACGTCTTCGACATCATTTCAGCCGATCTCGTGCCCAAACCCGATGCCGCGACCTACGACCGTTTCTTCGCGGCGCATGGCGTCGACCCCGCCAGGGCCGCCATGTTCGAGGACATCGCCCGCAACCTCCATGTGCCACACCGCCGCGGCATGGTCACCGTGCTGGTCGCCCCCAAGGCCGAGGACGACCAACACCGCGAGGCCTGGGAGCGGCTCGGCACGACCGATCCCAATGTCGATTTCGTCACCGACGACCTCGCGGGCTTTCTGGCGACGGTGGCGCTGGCCGGACGGATGACACGGTAGTCTTGGAGCAGATCGGCATGAGGATCGCGGTCCGAGTTGCGCCCCCCTCGGCCGTTTGGCCGATTGTCGCAGTTTCTCCGAAGGGGGCGTCTTACTGCCCGCCCGGGCTGAGCCAGCCGCGATAGCGGACGATCGGTCCGATCAAGGGTAGTGCGATCGGAACATCGAACTGGAATCGCCCATCCTCCTCCCACTCCCGCGCGATCGATCTGGGTGCCAGGATCAATGGCAGCGGAATGCGGAAGACGGACCACCAGCACATCCTCATGGTCAGTCCCGCGCTCTCGACCGGAAGGTCGAACCCGAATCGCAAGGGCCCGAAGCGCTCGATCAAGCGTCCGTCCTCGGCGCTCAACGCGCTGGTGAAAACACGCCCGCCGAAATTGCGCGTCCATCGCTCGACCCCGTCGCATTCGGCGAAGTCGACGCGCAATCTATGGCGGCCCGGCGAGGGGAAGCCCATGATCCGGGCGACCACACGCCCCAGCGGATTGGCGGAGCCCGCCACGTCGGCCTCGCCTTCGACCCAGGAGTCGCGCCACGGCTGGTGCATGGTGCGCACTGCGGCCGGTAGCCGCTCGAAGGCCGGGCCCATGACGCGCCGATAAAGGGATGGTGGCTCCGCCAGTTCTTCGATGGCCGACCTGATCGGCAAGCCGGCAAAGGCGGAGGCATAGTCCTTCAACGCCAGAGATCGGCCGGCATCACGCGCCCCGGTGGGTTCTTCGCCTGCAAGGATTCGCTCGATCAGCGGCGGCACCGACAGGGCCGGAATTTCCGGACCACTGCCCTGGTCGGCAATCAGCGTCCAGCGCCGTTCGATCCGCTTGCCGTCACGTTCCCCGAACAGCCGCACGATCATCGCCGAGCGATCGCTGCCCCAGCGTTCGGTCAGCCGTTGGAGCGGCGCAAGCCGGTTCGCGAGGCTCCTCAGGCCGAAGATCCACCCCCACCGGACCGGCCAGCTCGCCAGCCACAGGGCAAGGTTTTGGACGTCGAGCTCCGTCCCGGCACGAAAGCTGCACGCGGGAGCTCCCGGCAGACGTTTGGGCAGCAGCTCCAGATCCGGCACATCGACGAGCGCGACCAGCCGTCCGCGGATCGGCGTCGTTTGCGGGACGAAAAAGTCCTGCCGCCGCATCTCCTGCCAACCGAAGCGATCGATCCAGCCTCCGGCGCGACGCAGGCGCAATTTCTGCCCGACCTGGCCGAGAATGGCAGCGGCGACGGCCGGGCCGGCGGTCGCCCGATTGGATGCGCTGATCGCCATTTCGACGCAGTGCACTGGGGCAATCCCTTGGCCCAGTGCACGCACCACGGCACCCGACAGGGCCGGCACGCTCGAAGCGCCGGCAATGATGGCGACCCCCGCCGCCCGCGCCGCGGCGTCGAGCGCCTCGATCCCGCACACGAAGTCCCGGCCGTCGGCAATGTCGCAATAGTGGACGCGGGCGTCGATGCAGGCTTGCGGCACCCGATAATCCATCGCCTGGAAAGGCCCTGAGGCGTCGACGACGATCGCCGGTCGGTGCTCGCCGAGCGAGCGCGCTATGTCCTCACGATCGAGCGCCAGCGGCACGGTGCCGGCCACCGCTGCGCAGAAGCGCCGCGCCTTGGCCTCCGAGCGGCCGGCGATCAGCACCTCATGGTTCGCGGCGGCGAGTCTGCGGGAGATGCGGGCGCCGAACCCGCCATATCCACCGAGAACGAGGATCCGGCTCACATTATTCGAATAGCCTGTCCGAAGGTCGGCATCCAGCACGTCTCCCCTCGAGCGAAGATCCGATAGATATTACGCGCGATCCATCGGCGGGCACCGTCGCGCCGAGGCCGCGACACCGGACGCAACGCGGTCAGCGCACCACGGCCGGCTCAAAGCGCGAATTGAGCATTGGCCGAGCAGAGCACCCGTAGTGTTTTCAAAGCGATGATCGGGCGTTCGCCGATGTCCATGTCGGGTTTTGCAACAGGGCATGGGCAGACATCAGTCCCTAGGGCCTCGCGGGCACCGCTCTATTTCCCCCACCTTAACGCCAGCGGCTGCACGTCGGCCGCGAGCTCCAGCAGGCCGGCGCGGGTGGCGGGATGGATCTGCTCCATTGGATGGCGCACATGGTCGCTCTTGATCACGCCCCCCGCCATCATCACGGTCTTGGTGGCCCGCAAGCCGCACTGGCGGTTCTCGTAATTGATCAGCGGTAGAATGCGGGCATAGTGTTCGGCCGCACCCTTGCGGTCGCCGGCGGCATGTTTGTCGACCACGATCTTCATGAGGTCCGGCGTCATGGCGCTGGTCATCGTGCCGGTGGCGCCGGCGTCGAGATCGGCCATCAGCGTGATCCCCTCCTCGCCGTCGAAGGGACCTTCGATCGCGGCGCCGCCGGCCGAGATCAGCGCCCTGAGCTTGGCGGCGGCCTGCGGCGTCTCGATCTTGAAATAGCGCACGAGGTCGATCTCCCGCGCCAGCCGCACCAGAAAGGGCACCGAAAGGGCCACGCCGCTCAGCGGCGCATCCTGCACCATAATGGGGATGTTCGCCGCCTCCGCGATGCGCGAAAAATGCTCCATCATGCCGGTCTCGTCGGCCTTGAGCCCCGTGCCGTGATAGGGCGGCATCAGCATCAGCATTGCGGCCCCGGCCTTGGCGGCCTTGGCGGCGCGTTCGGCCGCGATCCGGGTCGAGAAATGCGAGCAGGTCACGATCACCGGCACGCGGCCGGCGACGTGGCCGAGGCAGAGCTCGGTCAAAGTGTCGCGCTCGGCATCGTCGAGCAGGAACTGCTCGGAATAATTGGCCAGGATGCAGAGGCCGTCGACGCCCTGGTCGATCATGCAGTCCATCACCCGGCGCTGCCCGTCGAGATCGAGATCACCGGATGCAGTGAACGGGGTCGGGGCAACGGGGAAGATGCCCTTGTACGGCTGGGTCGACGCCACGTGGTCCTCCTGAGCGGCGGCATTGTCGCGCCGGTTCATGTTTAGGACCACGGAAAAGCAATCCTGTCGACCCCCTCCGTCGCCCCGCGGACCAAGGCGGCCGAGTCCATCGGCCGCTCGCCGATCATGCCGCGGATTTCAAAGCCCGAGCTGTTGCACGACCTCCTCGGCGATGGAGAGGCTGCAGGTCAGGCCCGGGCTTTCCACCCCGAAGAGATGAACCAGCCCTGGCCAGCCATGCTGGGCCGGGCCGTCGATGATGAAATCGGCGGGCGGTTGGCCGGGTCCCGTCAGCTTGGGCCGGATGCCGGAATAGTCGGGCGCGAGCGCGCCGTCCGGCAGGCTTGGCCAATAGCGCCGGATCGCCTCGTAAAAACTCGCCGCGCGCTCCGGCGCCACGGCATAATCGAGATGGTCGACCCATTCGACATCCGGGCCAAAGCGCAGATGGCCGCTCAGGTCGAGCGTGGCATGGATGCCGAGCCCACCGTCGACCGGTGCCGGATAGATGAGCCGCGAGAAGACCTGGGGACCGGCACAGGCGAAGTAGTTGCCTTTGGCGAAGACCAGCGGCGGGATCCTGTCCGGCGGATAGCCGTCGACCGCCCTCGCCAGCCGCTGCGCGCCGAGCCCGGCACAGTTGACGATTGCATCGACCAGGATGGTATCGGGATCGGCGCCTCCGAAACCGACGATCCAGCCGCCGGCCTTGGGCGTCAGCGTCTCGATCGGCGTGCGCACAGCGAGGCTCCCGCCGTTGTCTTCGATGTCGCCCAGGAAGGCGCGCATGAGGGCGTGGGACTCGACGATGCCGGATTCGCTCGAGAGGACCGCCGCCGAGCACCGCAGCGCCGGCTCCAGGCGCCTCGCCTCGTCCCCGTCCAACAGCCTCAGGCCTTCGACGCCATTGGCGAGACCCTGGGCGAAGATCGTGGCGATCTTCGCCGTCTCAGCGGCTGTCGTCGCGACGATGAGCTTGCCGCACCGCCGATGAGCGATGCCGTGGCTGTCGCAATAATCGTAGAGCCGTCGTCGTCCCGCGACGCAGTGCAGTTGCCGAAGACTGCCGTGCGGGTAATACATGCCGCCATGGACGACCTCGGAGTTCCGGGACGATATACCGGTCCCGAAACCATCGGCTTTCTCGGCCACGATGACGTCGCAGTTTCCGAGCGCCAGAGCCCGACCGACCGCGAGGCCGATGACGCCTGCCCCCACGACGAGAATGAGCATGGGCCTTGGTTAAGGCAGCCGACGCAGCCAGGCAAGCTCGGCGATGCGCTGGGTGTCCCTGGACCCGGGGATCCGACCGCCGTCCTGCACAGCGCCCCGAAATCGTCGGGCGCGGCAAAATTAAGTCGCGCGGCGAAATCCGGACTTGTGGCCTGGCAGGGCCGGGGCTATACAGCCGCCTCCTCGCCGACGATGCTCGGCAGGGATGTCGGCCCAAGCGGCATCCGGGACACGATGGGGCCATAGCTCAGTTGGGAGAGCGCTTCAATGGCATTGAAGAGGTCGTCGGTTCGATTCCGTCTGGCTCCACCAACCACTGTATAGATCTACCTATGTTTGGACATTCTGTGACTTGCGTCGACATATCCGCAGGTTAGCTAGACCGTTATCGAAGTATTAAGCTCAGAGACCGCCACGGTCGGGTTTCTACGGCCGAAATAGACTTCAGTCTCCGCCGCTAAAACTTCTTTTCCGTGCTCGGATGCAGTCGGGCATTGGGAGACCGGTTCGCGAAGACCGGAGAGAGGTTCGCAAACTGCAGACTCAGGTTCGGGTTCCATGTGTTGAATGGCAGGTGGCGGCTCGGCCTGGACGCGCATGACAGCAACGCAATGCTGCTCTCGCAGAGTTCAAGCGAGTGAGCTGCCGGATCTTTCGCCCGAGGCTCGATCGTCGAAGGTTGCAAGACTCCGTGCCACCGAGTCGATCGAGCGGTGGCGATCTACCGCACGCTTATGCATGTTCCGGTGACGGTACTTGGGGATCAGGATCGGATGGGGAGCCCTAGCTTTGCGCGCTGCTCGGCCCAGCTGATGGGCATGTCGGTCAGGCGCGAGATGCCGAAGCCGCGGGGCAAGCTGCCATCCGCCGCGGCCTCGACGATATCGGGCGCCAGAAAGACCAGCGACAATCCCATGCGGGCCGATCGCTCGCTGATGTTTTCGCGCATGGCGATGGTCTCGATGTCAGGAACGGATCCCGTCATGATCTCGTCCAGCCAGGACCGTCCCTGGGCGATCCCGCGAAGCAGCTTGGAGCGGGCTTCGGCCCGGATCGGACGAGCGGCACCGTCTTGACCGCTTGGCCCGATCACCTCGCGCTTGCGCCGCATGGGTTGCGGCGACCAGCACACCACGATCGGGTTGGCTGCGCTGGTCGCTGCTGCCTCCTCGCCGAGATGGATCTCGACTGCGCCTTTGCCGATCACCACGCGCTCGACGCTGTGCGCGACGCGTTCAAAAGCCGTCACGGGCTCGGATCCGGCTGGCAGCGCGGCTCCGATCGCCTCCATGACGATGCTCTCCAGTTCGGCTGCGGGTACCCGCGGAACCGAGCCGGCCTCGCTCTTGCGACCCTGCACCAGCATGGTGGAAACGTAGTAGCGGTAGCGCAGCCCCTTCTTGAGCGCATAGGTCGGGCTCATGCGGTTGCCGCGATCATCATAGAGGCGGCCCTTCAGCAGAGCATCCGAATGCGACCGGGCTGATCGCCGCTCATGCAGGTTTCCGGTGAGCCTGGCCTGCACGGCATCGAAGAGGTCAGGGTCGATGATCGGTGCGTGCTCGCCGGGGTAGCTGCAGTCCCGGTGGTTCAGCTCGCCCAGATACATGCGGTTGCGCAGCATGTGGTCGAGCGGGCCGTTGGTCAAAGCTACGCCGCCACGGGTTCCGCCCGACGCCATGGCGCGTTGGCGGGTGATGATGCCTCTTTCGCGCAGCTCGCGTTGCAGGGCGGGCAGCGATCCCAGGACGAGATAGCGCTCGAAGATGAGCCGCACGGTCGTGGCCTCGGCCTCCTCGACCAGCAGTTTGCGATCCTCGACCCGATAGCCCATCGGCACCACGCCGCCGACCCAGATGCCCTTCTTCTTCGAGGCCGCGATCTTGTCGCGGATGCGCTCGCCCGTGACCTCCCGCTCGAACTGGGCGAAGGACAAGAGGACGTTCAGCGTCAGCCGCCCCATGCTGCTCGTCGTGTTGAAGCTCTGCGTCACCGATACAAAGGACACCCCATGCTGGTCGAAGAGTTCGACCAGCCGGGCGAAGTCGGTCAGTGAACGGGTGAGGCGATCGACCTTGTAGACCACCACGATGTCGATCCTCTTCTCCCGGATGGCCGCGAGCAGCTGTTGCAGGGCGGGGCGTTCCATAGAGCCGCCCGAGAACCCGCCATCGTCGTAGCGGTCGCGGAGGAGCTTCCAGCCTTCATGCGCCTGGCTTTTGACATAGGCCTCGGCGGCTTCACGCTGGTTGTCGAGCGAGTTGAATTCCTGCTCGAGCCCATGGTCGGTCGATACCCGGGTGTAGATGGCGCAGCGGAACGTTTTTGGCGCAACCGGCTTCATGGCTGACCTCCAACACTTGCGCGTGCAGGTTCGGATCCATAGCCCAGCGATGCCGAAGCGCTCGTCGTGTGATGATCGAGGGAGGCAGGATTTTTCTGGCGATCCCGCAATCCGAAGAACCGGTGGCCGTTCCATTTGGTGCCGGTGATGGCGAAGGCCACTGCCGACAGGCTGGCATGGGCTTTGCCGTTCCAGGCAAAACCTTCTTCGAGCGCCATCACCTGTTCCATGCGGCCCCGCCATTCGCGGCTGAGCATCGTGCCCGGCTTGAGGCTGAAGGGCGCCTCGGCCACGGCTCGCTCGGGCACGCCCCTGTCCTGGGCTTCGGTCGATGCCGCTGCCAGGCGATCGAGCATGCGCCTTGTGTCGCGGCCAAGATCGCCGAAAGCCTCGACCTGGATCTGATGGGCCAGGACACGGAGCAGCAAGGCACGTGAGATCCGCGCTGGCGCGATCCGCCCGGTCCGGTTGCGATACTGTACCCGAAGCTGGCCGAGGTCGAGCCCGTGCAAGGCTTGGAGTTCGGCCGCGACGGGCTCCGCCGCGGCCGGCGCGACCGCCGGCCGTCGGGCGATGTTTGCTTTAGCAGACCCGGCCATGGATCACGCGGCTTCGGTGCAGGACATGAACTCGATGCGGTAAACCGAGTCCTTTCCGTTCCTTTGCTCCCGCAAGATCGCATAGCCGCGCTTCCGCAAACCGGTCAGAGCGGCCCGGGTGGTATGGGGCAGCCAGCCGGTCGTTGCCGTCAGCTCCTCGATGCTGGCTCCTGTTTCGCGGAACAGCAGCGCCATGACTCCGGCAAGCTTGCTGCCCTGCCGCGGTGCGTTGATGTTGGTGGGACTGGCCTGGCAAAGCTCAGGGTCGGTGCTCGTGGCCGGCGCATCCACCTTCGGGCTATCGTGCTTGGCGACCGGGACCGCCTTGATCGCTGCCGACTCAGGGGAGATCACTTCAGCGTGCTGGCGTTGGATCGAAGTTCGCCCCAGCTTGGTGACGACGAGGGAATAAGATCGGCCGGTCTCAGTGTCGCGCCGGCAGACCGGCATGCCGGGCTTGGCCCGGATCTCGCGCGCGAGGCCCTTATCGATCAGGGCGGCGACAAGGCTCTCTGCCGCTTTGCCCTTCAGCCGAGCCGGCAAGACCAGTGCGCCGTCGTCGCGTGCGGCGGCGGTCGCGAGCGTCAGCGACTGCGAGGCGGTAAGCGCGGTGGATCCGAGAGAAATGTTGGGCTTGGTCATGATTGCCTCCGCGGCAGTGTGCTGACGAGGCAAGATCGCCCGTCACCACCGCGACCCCGCTTCGGCGCCCAGGCCAGCAGGGTTCTCGGGGAGGCGCCTCGACCACCTCCGGGCCGTGGCTCACGTCCACACCAATGCTCCGTTCGAAGCACTAGTCCAGTCGGCATTCGTGAGATCGACCAGAAACCCAGCCCCTTTGGACTTGCCCCGTTTTGGTGGAGAGGCATTGTCTCCCTGACCGGCCAGCTGCGGGGGCCGATCTCCAACTAACGAACCGGCTCAGATGGTCCCATGCATGGGGTCCACCTCAGTTCACCGCATCATTGATGTCCTTGCATAGCTTGCTGTCAATGCGCAGGTCTTCCGAACGCGTCGTGTATGACGTTTACGGTCGGTCGGCCAGCCTTGACGCCGGAGAGACCCACCGTGGAGGCGCGCGTCACGAAGACTTGCGGTCTGAACCCGAAAACGACGGTGTCGCCGACCCGCGGGGTGTCCGTGCCGGACGCGTCGATCATGCCGTAGTAGTCGATGGCGGCAGGCGGCGGGATATCGACCGCGCGGAGCGGCCCGCGCGCGGCGTCGGGATCACGGCCGACCACCGCCTTGACGACGTAGTCGGGGAAAACCGGATCGATATAAAGACCGCCGCCGAAGCAATAGGCCCGGCCGGCATTAAGGTGGGAGATCTCGCTGACGTAACACACGGCCGGCGTTTCGGGCAGGTCGCCGATCGCATGGAGCGGTGTGGTTCCGGTCAGACCATGGCCCGGCTCGCACTGGGTGGCCCCGTGGTCCGCAAGCATCTGGATCGTAACCGACGAGGTGGTTCCCGGCGCATTCACTTCGATGTCGTGGCGTCCGGCTCCGCGAAGAGCCTCGGCGCAGCGGGCCAGGGTCTCGAAGTTGTGCGTAGGGCGCACAGCACCTGCCTGATTCTCGAACAGGAGCGCCGGGAAGGTCGTGATTCCCGCGAATCGCCCGCCGTCGAGCCGATCCATATCGTCCGCCACGGCGACGATTGTTTCGGCCGGAAAGCCGCCCTCGTGCCCGTTGTAGAATTGATCGCCAGGCGCGTGAACCCGCGCCAGGAGCGCCTGTCTTCGCCCATGGGCCGCGGAAGCGCGAGCCGCCTCCCCCGCCTTGTCGTTATTGAACACTGTCCAATAGTCTGGTGCCATGTGTCCGGCGGCCAGCGCCTCGTGACGCGGCACCTGGACAAGGTGTCCGAGGTGGCCAAGGTCGAGCCCGGCGCGCGTGCAGGCCCGGGCACAACCCATGTCGACCGCCACGGCTTTTCCGAGTCCGCCAGCTTTGACGGCTCGACAGAAATCGCCGTTCCGCCCCATCTGCTTGGTCATGGCAAAGACCTTGACGCCTGCCCTGTCGGCTTCGGCCCGGATGAGAGCCGCGTTCTCGGCGACCGCGTCGAGGTCGATCACATAGGTGTTGGCCGGTATGGCGCCAGCTTGGTGCAGGGTGATTGCCTGTTCGATCAGGCCTAGGTTGCGCCGCCTCAATCCGTCGAGAAACATGACCTCTCCTGTATCGACCTTTCACTCGCTCAGCTGGTCACGGCGGCAGTGACCTCGGCCAAGGTCGGTAGCGCGGCCTGCGCGCCGTAGCCCTGCGTCGAGAGGGCAGCGGCCCGATTAGCGAAGAGCAAGGCCTCGGGCCAGTCGAGCCGCTGGACTAGCCTCGCATGGAGGCAAGCGGCCGCGAAGCAATCTCCTGCCCCGGTGGTGTCGACGACATCCGCCTCGAACCCCGCGGCCTCGACCGACCGGCTTCCAGTCTCGACCCGAGCCCCGCTCTCGCCAAGAGTGGTGATCACCGTCGGCACGAAGGCCGTGATCGCCCGGCCGAGCCCAGTATCGAGAATCGCCCGCGATTCGGCATTGCAGAAGAGGATATCGAAACCGCCGATCGCCGCCGCCAGATCGGCTGGCGCGGCTGGGCAATCGGCCCTCTCGACATCGAGCGACGTGGTCGCGCCTCGGGCACGCGCGATTTCGATCACCCGTCGGCAGAGCGCCGAGTCGCCCACCGAGGTCAGGTGAACATGCGTTATGTCCTGGCAGGCTTGATCGGTCAGATCATCTGCACTTGGCCGGTAGGCGGCCGTCATCAGTTTGATCAGCGATTTCTCGCCGTCTGGCGTGATCAAGCCGATGCAGCTGAAGGTCCGCACGCCGGCGAGGCGCGACACGAAGGCGGTATCGACACCTGCCCGCCCAAGCCCGTCGAGCGCGAAGGCGGCCTCGTCGTCGTCGCCCACCCGCCCGAGGATGCGCACGGCGGCGCCAAGTCTCGAGAGGGCAACCGAGACATTGCCGGCCATTCCGCCCGGCACGCGCTGCAGCAGGCCGCCGTTGACCTTGCCGTCGCGCGTCGGCAGGCGATCGATGCGGATCAGGATGTCGACATCGATATCCCCGATGCAGAGAAAGCGCGGCGTGACGGTCACGAGATCTATCACGGCGGGACCTCGAGGTCGCGGCGCAGAGCCGTCCAGCGCCCAGGGGCCAATTGATGTCTCTTGCCGTCCCAGGTCACTCGTGCCGGCTCAGTCCCGTAGGCCTCGAGGGCCTCTCCCGTGGTCTCCACCGCGAGCGCGCCGTTCGCGTCGTCGATGGACAGCATCAGGCTTGCCTTGTCTCGCTTCAGCCACCAGTCCGCGAAAGCCGCCAATGTCATATTGGGAATGCCTAGGCGGGCGACGGCGTCGAACAGGTCGGGCAAGACCGTACGCGCAAGGCGGCCGAGCACTTCTGGGTGCCCGTAGAGGTGGGCGGGTCGTCGCAGGGCGACCTGGCGATCGAGCGCCGACAGATAGTGGTGCAGCACGGCGTTGCTGCTCGGCGGCCCGAGGCCTGCGTCCTCCTGGTGGATCGCATAACGTTCGGGCGAAAACGGATGCACGGGGATCTGCAGAACACCGGCCTGCGTAAAAAAGGGCAGCGAATCGAAATCGAGCCCGAAGTCGGACGAATAGATGTGGCCGAGATCCGCCATGGCCCGGTCGAGTGCCGGGTTCCACAGTCCGCGCGGCGCCACATAACCCGTCGTATGCACGCCAAGCTGCTCTGCGACCCAGGCCATGCCGCCGATGAGATTGGCTCTGTTGGCGTCCACGCCGTCGAAAAGGTCGTGGATGTCTGCATGATGGGCGATTTCGTGATTGACGAGCCAGTCGCGCGATAGCTCGCCGGGATGGGCTCGGCAGATCGAGGCATTGAAGTAGAAGGAGCCTTCGATGCCATGGGCTTCGGCGGTTTCGGCGAGTGTCCGGCAATTGCGGCCGAACAGGCCGTCGACATCGATGCGGAACAGGAACACGGATCGGGCTGCCTTGGGGTAGCGGGCGATGCGGATGAACGGTAGGCTTGCCTTGGCGAAGGCCTCAAGGAGCATCCAGGTCATCGCATCGGCGACCTCGGCCTTGTCGACGGTGGCAACCCGCTCGGTGACGTTCGACGTTGAAGTGAAGGCCCGCAGGCTGTCGCCGGTGGCCCCAAGATGCTGCGCCAGCGGCAGTCCGGTGAAGACGAACCATCCCTGGCCATGCGATCGCGTCAAAACCGCCGGGCGCACGTCGGCCAGATGGCCACCCCGCGCCTTGCGATTCTCGTGCAGCCGGATCTCCCCCTCGCCTTGTCCGTCGAAGATCCGAGCCAGACAGGGCATTGCGGCTTCACAGTCGCGCGCCGGCGGCCTGAAGCGGGTCAGCGTGGCGGCGATGCTCGGGCCGAGGATCGCGTCGGCCCTCGGTGCGCCCGTGATCACCGCCACGCCGCCGCGCTCAACGAAGTCCGCGCACCAGGACGGCAGCGCGCCATCGAAGACGATGATCGGCCGGCCAGGGCCGTCGACCGGGTCCCAGGGGAGCCTGTCTTGACGAAACACCCGCGCCCAGCCATCGGCAGCGTCGCCGTCCGCATACAGGCCCAGCCTGATCTCACGCCGCATGATCTAAGCCTCGGCCCGGCGAAGGCCCGTGACGTAGCCGACGAGCGTCGGTCCGTCGAGCGTCGCGACCGCCTCGTCCGCGACCTTGCGGCCGAGCCGGAGCACCACGACCCGGTCGCAGACGTCCAGAACCTGTTCCATGTTGTGGCTGATCAGCACGATCGCGATGCCCCGGTCCCGCAGGCGCGCGATCAGATCGAGGACATGTCGCGTCTGGCGCACGCCAAGGGCCGCGGTCGGTTCGTCGAGGAAGACGATCTTCCGGCTCCAGCCGACCGCACGGCCGATCGCGACGCACTGCCGCTGTCCGCCGGACAGGTCGCGAATGCGTTGGCGGACCGACACGGTGCCGCCCATGCCGACCTGATCGAGGATCGTACGGGCGCCGGCGCGCATCGCCTTCTTGTCGAGCCAGCCGATCTGCTTCAGTCCCGGCAGCCGGGAGCGAAGCTCGCGGTTGAGGTAGAGATTTTGGGCAACGTCGCCGTGCATCACCAGCGAGAGGTCTTGATGCACCACCTCGATGCCGAGTTCCGCGGCGCGCTTGGGGCCGCCGTGCCCCATGACGATCCCGCTCACCGCAACCTGGCCCTCTTCGGGGGCGTAGACACCGGCGATGCAGCGGACGAGCGTCGATTTCCCGGCGCCGTTATCCCCTACGAGCCCGACCACCTCGCCCGGCCAGACCTCCATGTCGATGCTCTCGAGCGCCCGTAGGCCGCCGAAGGCCTTGCCGAGACCGGTGACCCGGAGCAGCGGCTCGGCTGCCTTGTCCCGCGTCACGGCGCTCATTCCGCCGGCTGCCTTTGGCTCACCGCCACGGCGATCACGATGATGATGCCCTGGACGACGATCTGCTGCTGGACCGTTGCGCCCATCAGCACCAGTCCGTTCACGATCATGGCCATCAGGAGCGAGCCGAGCAGCGCACCCGGGATGCTGCCCTGGCCGCCGAACAGGCTGGTGCCGCCGATCACGACGCCAGCCAGCACGGTCAAGAGATCGCCCGAGCCCAGCGTATAGACGGCGCCCTGCACTTCGCCCGCGTAAATCATCCCCGCCAGCGCGGCGGTGCACGACGAGATCACCATGACGCCGACGCGCACCCGGCGCGTGTCGATGCCGAGGGCGCGCGCGCTCGCCCGGCTGCTGCCGGTCGCCATCACGCGCCAGCCGAAGGCCAGATTGCGGTAGGCGATCTGGGCGACGGCGAAGCTGGCCAGAAGCCAGATCACCGCATCCGACAGCGGCCCGATCGTGCCCGACCCGAACAGGGTGTTGTAGGTCCCGTTCATGATCGGCACGTCCTGCAATTGCGTCGACATCTGCGCGATGCCGCTGAACAACTGCATGGTGCCGAGCGTGATCAGGAAGGATGGCACCCGCAGGCCAACGATCAGCAGGCCGTTGAGCATGCCTGCCCCGAGACCGGTGAGCAGCCCAAATGCGATCCCGGCCGGCAAGCCGAAATGCCGGAGCCCCAGCGCGGTGAACAGGGACGACATGGCCACGACCGAGCCGATCGACAGATCGATCTCGCCCGCGGTGAGCACGAACACGGCGCCGAAAGCCATCAGGGCGATCGGCGTCACTTGCGACACGATCGACGTGGCGTTCTGCGTCGTCAGAAAGCCCTTGTCGCTCAACGTGACGGCAAAGAAGCCGAAAACGAGGACGAAGCCGAAATAGACCGTGAGGTCGGTCCAGCGGAATGGGTGTCGTTCGGTCACGCCAGCCGCCGGAGCGACCGGCTGCATCTCGACCTTCATCGTGGGTCGATCGGTCATCGTGTCATCGCGGGAGGTGAAGCGAGCGGGCCGGCCGTCCGCGCGCTCCAGGACCCGACGCTACTTGCCGAGCGCCTGCGTGACTTCGGGCGGGGGGGCGGCATGGTAGCTTTGCGCATAGGCCTCGAGCACATTGTCCTTGATCACCGCGATGGCCGGCACCTGGATATAGGCGGGAGCGGTCTTGCCGATCAATGAATAGCCAATCTCGGCGACAAGCGATTTTCCGATCGAATAGGGATCGTCGACCGTGAGTGCCTTGATGGCGCCGCCTTCCACAAGCGACACCGCAACCGTGTTCGAGAGGTCCATCGTGCCGACCGCGATATCGGTGCGGTGGGCTGCGCGGACGGCCTGGAGCACGCCTGCCGCAGGCTCGGCCCAGGGTACGTAGATGGCTTTCAGCTTGGGATGCTGCAGGATCATGGCGCTGGCGATCTGGAAGGCGCGCTGCGGATCGGAAAAGCCCTGGGTCGCCGTGATCTTGATCTTGGGGAATTCCTTCTCGATCGTGGTCCGGAAGGCGGCGTCGCGCTGGTTTACCACATAGGCGTTGGCGTCGAAGTAGAGAAAGCCGAGCTCGCCTTCCTCGCCGATCGCCTTGGCGAGACCCTGGGCGGTCTTTTGCCCCATGGCGAACAGATCGTCGCCGACGAGGCCGACGTAATCCTTGCCCTGCTGGAAACCGGTCGGCATGTTGCTGATCAGCGCAAGCTTGACGCTGGCGTCCGCGGCCTTCTGCAATGCGGGCCGCAGTTCATCCGGGTTGACGGGCCACACCACGATGCCGGAGGGCTTTTTCGCCAGAATGGTCTGAACGGCATGCGCCTGATCGGAGGCGCTGTAGTTGGAGTTGCTCAGGCCGGCGACCTCGATTCCGAGCGTCTTGAGTTCGTCCTGCGCCCCTGCGGTGACCGCGTTGGCCCAGTCGGAACTCGTCTGGAACAGCAGTGCTACCGAGTAATGACCGGCCTGGAGTTTCTTGATCTCGTCGCCCGTGAATGTCAGCACGCTCGCCGGCTCGCCGGTCGCGCCATTGGGTCCGACCGTCTTCGTCACCTCGCCCTTCAGCGCAAATTCTCCGCCGACCATCTTGGTTTCGGCAGCGTGGCCCATGGTGGACGCACCGACTATGATGGTTCCGGCCACGAGAAGGGCGCTGAAGACGGGCTGCATGCGTGCGTCTCGAAGCGGGGTCGGGCTATGCGCTTTCATCGTGGCTCCTCCAAATGACCGAGTGCGTTCGCGATCGGCTGACCGTTTTGCTTTCTCGCGCCAAAAGCACGGCGCGCGTCCCATTCACCGCGGGCGCGCCTCGCCGTCCATTCGGCTCGTGCCTAAGAATGGGCGCTGAGTGAGCGGCGTCTTCCCCGGACGCCGCGCCGGCCATCCGCCGAACTCTCGCGGCTGCCAGACTCATGTCGTCTACGCGGCATAAGCCGATCGCCTGGACGCATCTTGCGCGGCGAGTTGGCTGTCCATCCTATTGGCAATCGCCTTTGTATTCGTATTTTTCCGCCGTCGCCGTGTCGCCGCTCTTGATCGTCACGATATCGGTCAGCGTGGTCTTGTCCAGGGGGTGTCCCTTGATCAGCTTGGCGGCCGATTCGATGGCGACCTCGCCTTCCTGCTTGGGATTCTGCGCGATCAGCGCCGAGATCTCGCCCTTCTTGAAAGCGTTCACCTCGGCGGTGGCGGCGTCGTAGGCCACGACCTTGACCTTGCCGAGGGCGCCCGCCTGACGCAGGCCGGTCAGGGCGCCGATCGCACCCTGGTCGTTGGTCGAGAAGATGCCCGCGAGGTCCGGATGGGCCGAAAGCGTCGAGGTGACGATCTCGGCCGCCTTCTGCGGATCGTCGCTCTGGAACTGCGGTCCGAGATAGGTGATGCCGGGAAC
The DNA here is from genome assembly GCA_965277115.1 of Lichenihabitans sp. Classification (GTDB taxonomy): domain Bacteria; phylum Pseudomonadota; class Alphaproteobacteria; order Rhizobiales; family Beijerinckiaceae; genus Lichenihabitans. The sequence continues at coordinate 917,962 of CBDIBY010000012.1, forward strand.
TGTCTTCAGCTCCTCCTCGAAGCCGGTCGTGCGGGCGTCCTGCGCGGCCGACCCGGGCGGCTGCGTGATCACGAGCACCTTGCCTTTCCCGCCCAGAAGCCCGTTCATTGCATCGGCCGCGAGCTTGCCGCCCTGCGCGTTGTCCGTGACGATCTGCGTCTGAACGAAGGACGGGTCGAGCACGGTCTGGTCGACCGTCACGACCTTGGTCCCGCGCTGGGCCAAGTCCTTCAAAGGCGGAATCAAAGCCTTGGCGTCGGTGGGGACGACCACGGCGACAGCCGGTTTCGTCGCCGCGACGGCGTTGACGACCGGGATCTGGCTATCGGCCGCGAACTGATCTGGGGCCGACACCGTGAGGGTGAGGCCGAGTTCCTTGGCCTTGGCCTGCGCGCCGCAGGCCAGAGCCTGGTAGAAGGGACTGCCCTTGACGCCAAGCACCAGGGCCACGGAATTGTCGGCCGCGAGGGCGGCGCCCGCCAGGCCGAGGCCGCTCAGCACGACGCCGGCCGCGATATCCATGCTCTTCATCGCCATCTCCACTCCCTTCTAGCAAAAAGCTCAGCCGCGGTCTCGTGCGCGGCGCTTGAGTTGGTCGATCCACACCGCGAGGATGAGGACGGCACCGGTCGCGACCGTCTGCCAGAACGGCGGGATGCCGAGGATCACGAAACCGTTCAGCAATACGATCGGGATGAATACGCCCACGACCGTCCCGGCGATGGAGCCGATGCCGCCAAAGAGGCTCGTGCCGCCCAGAACCACCGCCGAGATCGTCGCGAGATTGTCCATGGCGTGGCCGCCGATCGTCGTGGTGGCGAAACGCGCCGTCGACATCATCGCGGCGAGCCCCGCGAGCGTGCCCGACAGCGTGTAGATGGCGATCAGGCGGCCCCTGACGTTGATCCCTGCCCGGCGGGCCGCCTCGCGATCGGAGCCGACCGCGAAGACATGCACGCCGAAGCGGGTCAGGTGCAGCACCACGGCACCGAGCGCCGCGACGGTCGCCGCAATCAACACCAGCATCGGGATGCCGCCCACGGTGCCGGTGCCGATCCCCTCAACCAGTGTATCGGGGACGGCGCGTACGTCGACGCCGTTGGTAAGGATCTGGGCAAAGCCGAGCGCCATGCCGAAAGTGCCGAGCGTCACGATGAGCGCGGGCACACGCGCCACGGCAACAAGGATCCCGTTCGCCGCGCCCCAGAAGGCCCCGCTCAGAAGAGCGACCAGCAGGCCTGCCGTCACGACGCCCCAGCCGCCCTGCGTGCTGCCGTAGGTGCCGCCTGCGGCACCGGAGAGGCACAGCATGACTTCGGCAGAGGCGATCGACGCGAACACCAGAACGGCGCCGACCGACAGGTCGATGCCGGCCGCGATGATGACGAAGGTCTGGCCCACCGACAGTACGAGCAGGATGGCCGCGTTCACGGCCAGCATCGAGAGGTTGTAGCTCGATCCGAACTGCGTCGGGCGCATGATTCCGAAGACGAGCACCAGCCCGATCAGCAGCAGGAAGATCCACCCGCCGCCGATGAGGCGGGCCCATCGCTCCCCCGTCGGGGCGCGCTCGACTTCCGCGTCCTGGACAGGCACCGCTGCCGTCATCCGACGGGCGCTCCCTCGTCGACGGCGCCGCTCGTCATGGCGGCAACTAGGCGCTCGACGCTGGCCTCGGCGGCTCTGAGGCGCGCGACGCGGCGGCCGAGACGCAGCACCTCGATCCGATCCGCTACGGCGAGCACCTGCGGCATGTTATGGCTGACCAGCACGACCGCAATGCCCTGGTCGCGCACCTGCCGGATCAAGTCGACGACCCGGCCGGTCTGCACCACGCCCAACGCCGCGGTCGGCTCGTCCATGAAGATCACCTGGTCGGCCCACATGGCGGCACGGGCGATGGCGACCGACTGGCGCTGCCCGCCCGACAGCGAGGACACCGGCACGCTGGCCGAGCGGAGGCGAACGCCGAGGCGGGCGAACTGTTCCGTCGCCTTGCGCCGCATCGACGGCCGGTCGACGAAGCCGAGGCGGCCGAGGACGCCGGGCCGCATCTCCTCTCGTCCCAGGAACAGGTTTTCGAATGGGGTGAGCTCGGAGGCGAGCGCCAGATCCTGATAGACCGTGGCGATGCCGCGCGCCTGCGCGGCGGTGGGCGAGTCGAAGGCGACGGGCCGGCCGGCGAGCCTGATCTCGCCCTCGTCGGGCCGGTCGGCGCCCGACAGGATCTTGACCAGCGTCGACTTGCCGGCGCCATTGTCGCCGATGAGGGCGCAGATCTCGCCCGGAAAGACCGAAAAATCCGCTCTATCGAGCGCCCGGACATGGCCGAACCGGCGCTTGATCCCGCGGGCCTCGAGGAGCGGCGTCGTCATCAGCGCGGCGCCTCGGCCGACAGGCCAATGTTATTTGCGAAGGCGTTGAACTCGCCATAGCCCGCGGCGGTCAGTCCCGACCAGTGCCGGAACGCCGCCTCCGCGTCCGAAAACCGCCAGATCTCGACGATTTCGAAATCGTGCTGGCCGCGCACGTGGTAGCGGCCGAGACGGACGCCGCCGTCCCGCGAGGACGCGTCGGCCACGGCCTTCCAGGCCTCGAGCCTTTCGACTTTCGCACCCTCATCGAGCCCGTACCAGTGCGGCCGAGGGCGAGCGTAGTGGATCCAGATGCAATCGCTCATGGTGAGATTTCAATCCGCCGCGATGAGATCGGCCAGGGGCCGGCGTCGCCCGACGAGGTGGCGCGAGGTGGTGAACTTGAAGTCGGCCGCGTCCTCGTGACCCCGCATGGCCCGGTCGATCGTCGCCAGGGACGGGGCCTCCCAGAGGCCGATGTGATGCCAGGAACTCGCCCAGTCGAGCCGATGCCGGCCCGCAATGCCGATATCGAGCGCCACGTCGCCCGCAAAGGCGACGTCGCATTCCGCGTCATAGTCGCGTCGCTCTGACCTCATGGCGGCCGCCCAGGCGTCGTTCCATTCCCAGAAGGCGAGAAAGCCCCATTCATGCGCGGCGGCATCGCCCAGCCCGCCCAACGTCGCGAATTCGCGCGGGCCGAGGAGCCATTCGGTGGCGAAGCGGCGCGACCAGCCAGCCCGTTCGAGCCGCACCGTACCCGCCAGGGCGCTCGACAGGCTGGGCGCCTCGAAAGCTCCCGCCATATCCACGGAATGGGCGAAACCGGTGTCGAAGGCTGCAGGTTCCGCGCCGCCTTCGGGATCGAACATGGCGCGCACGGACAGGCACCAGCCCTCCCCCTGCAAAGCATCGAGCACGGCCGCGATCGCCTCGCGCTCGCCTGCCCCGAAGACCCCGGGCGGGACCGGTTGCCGCCTGGCCAGGAACGCCACGATACAGCGGCCCGAGCTTCCGGTGGCTGCGAAGACGTCGGTGGCTTCGGTCAGCAGAGTCATCGGGCGTTCCGGACCTTGGCGACGGCTTTCATGAGCTGCTCGACCCGGCGGGGGTCGACCGGATTCCACCAGCGGCCGTCCCGCTTCAGCCACTGGCCGACGATGGCGCCGTCGGCGGTTGCGAAGAGCGCCGGGACCTGCTCCGCCGACAGGCCTGAGCCGACGATCACGGGCAGATTGGTGCCGCTGCGGACGTCCTCGACCTCGCGCGGCTCGGTGGGCGATCCGGTCCGCGTTCCCGAGGCGATCAAGACATCGGCGTCGAACCATTCGGCGTCAGTCGCCTGCTCGGCGATGCTGCGATCGGCGGTAATCGCGTGCGCGCCGAACTTGACGTGGACATCGGCGAAGATCGCCACCTCGTCCGCCCGGATGCGCGAGCGATAGCGCATAGCTTCGGGCGCCGGCCCGTTGAGGATGCCCTCGTTCGCCACATAGGCATTGACCCATTGATTGGCCCGCACCCAACCCGCCCCGACCGCCTTGGCGATGCCGAGCGCCGGGATGACGCCGTTGGCCACGCAGGTGATGCCGATCGGCGTCGGTACGGCGGCGCGTACGGCCAGGCAGGCGGCGGTCAGCGCCGCCACGGTCTCGGGCCCGATATGCTCCGGACGAGAGAACGGCATGTCGCTCGCATTCTCCAGGATGATGCCGTCGACCCCGCCCTCGGTCAGCGTCCGGGCATCGGTCACGGCGGCTGCATACACATCCTTCACCGGCTGCCCGGCGTAGCGCGGTGCGCCGGGCAGCGCCTGGAGGTGAATGACGCCGATGATCGGCTTCCTGACCGGAAAAAGAGCCTCCAGCACATTCGGCTTGGGAGGATGAACTTGTGGCTTGGCCATTCCGCTACGCTGTCCTGTCGCCGCATCTTGTCGTCAATGGTCCGCGGGCCCGGCGATGCCCGCGGAGCCTGCCCTTACTGCCCCACCAACTCGACGCTGAACCGATACCGGTCTGCCCGATAATGCATGACGGCATATTCGATGGGTGTGCCGTCCTCAGCATGCGAGCGACGGCGCGCCACCAGCAGGGCGGACCCCGGGTTCACGCCCAGTCCGCGCGCCATGGCCGCGTCGGCGATCGCAGCCTCGATAAACTCCTTGGCACCCGCGATCCGGACCCCGAGCCGGGTGGCCAGCCACCCGTAAAGCGAGCCGGCATCGAGCTCGTTCGGCGTCGGGCCCGGGTTCTCGCCGAGAGTCGAAGGCGGCAACCAGGATTCGGACATGCCCATCGGCTCGCGATCGGCCAGCAGAAGACGACGGATGAAGAATGCCGCGGAGCCGCGGGCGATCCCGAGGGCGTCGGCGGCGTCGGCCGAGGCGTCGGCCGAAGCCGCGCTGAACGTCGCATAGGACGGTTCGAGGCCTCGCCGCCGCATGTCTTCCGAGAAGCTCGCGAGCTGGTTCGCCGGCTGCTCAACCTTCGGTTTCAGCACGATCGAGCCCCGCCCGGACTGCCGGCTGATCAAACCTTCCTGCCGGAGCCGATCGAGCGAGGCTCGGGCGGTCGTTCGGCTCACCTTAAACGCGGCATTGAGCTCCGCCTCCGACGGCAGGATATCGCCGGGTCTGAACTCGCCGGCCATGATGGAGGCACGCAGGCGTTCGGCGATCCGAAACCACAGAGGGGTCGCACCCGGAGACAAGGCATTGTCGTTCCACCGCATGCCGTATCGTAGTAACGTAATGACAGGTTTGTCGAGAGGATCTTTTGGTTCGCCAACCGAAAGCGGCACGCCTTCGGCCTGCGCACCGGGCCGCAGCCTCTACCAGGATCTCGGTTCCGCCCGTCCTGAAGGCTTGGCTGCGCGAACAGTCGTCGGCCCGCGGCTGCCACACGGGCGCGAAGCTCGGCCAGCTAGGCTCGATCGTGTGCGACGCCCGGACTGGCGCGCTGACCCATGTCCCGGCCTTCCCAGCGCGTGCCGTCGACACGACAGGCGCCGGCAACGGCTATTGCGGCGGTTTCCTGGCCCGACTCACTGCCGGTCGGCCGCTTGCCGAATGCGCCGCCATGATATCCGCATCCTAGGTCGTGGAAACCTGCGGAGCGCTCGAAACCGAGCGACCCGATCCGGCCGATCGTGACGCGAGGCTCCGGACCGCGCTTGGAAATGTGCGGCCTTATGTAGGAAACGCAACAAAAACCACTCTATGAGATGCATTCGCCATCTTATATAATGGCGTATGACCGACACTCAGCCGCAAATCATCTCGACCCTCAAGGCCAAGCGCCATGACATTGAGACCTCCATCAAGCTTTATGACGGGAAGCTCGCTCAGGCCAAGCGCGATCTCGCCCATGTCAACGCGACGCTGGCGATCTTCACCACCTCCGATCCGGGTGACATCCGGGCCTATACAGACACGTCCCGCCTTTTCCGTCGCGGCGAGCTATGGATGCTCTGCCTCAAGTTTCTCGGTGAGCATGGGCCACAGGACACCCGAGAGCTATCGAAGCGCGTCGCCGAAGCGAAGGGTATGGATGCGGCCGATCCGGTACTCTGCAAGGCCATCGCTTACCGCATCGTCCAGGCGATGACGCTGCAGTGGAAACGGGGAAGCTCGGAAGCGAGGGGCTCAGGAAGGGTGTTTGGGTGTGGCGGGTGGTGTCAAACGTCTGATTATGCTCGCACCGGGGATTCATCGGTTGATAAGTGATGCATCCACAAGCATCGCGCTTGATTCTCGGTTCGTTCGCGGGAATCGGTAAGGTCGACTGCGCCATGAAAAAACCGGGGTTGGCGCCCCGGCTTCATGGTGACCCGCAAGCCTTGGAACCGTCTGCGGATCGACCTGTAGTGCAACTCTTTGTGAGTCAATCTGTGTAGGTAGTCAAGACGGTTCTTCCATTCCCGTTGTGGATAGGAAAACCAGATGTCAAACCGTGTAACCTGCATCACTAAACCCAATGCTCATAGTCCATTGGAGCATATCACTAGTCTAGGCGGTGATACCTCTGATGGAAGGCATTGGAAGGAGAGCCGTGAAGACGTAATCACGAAAATCCGAAGCGGAAATTACAGCTTCCACGTTGAGGCCGACGGCTACGCGATCTCTGTCGAGTTAGCTTCGCGCAATGGGGTCGATTACGTCAAGACGAAGCCGGACGCAACTCAGAAAGACAACCTTCTGAGCCTTCCTCAGTGTCGGTGATTGACTTGAAGGGTGCCATAAAGCCGCTAGGCTCTAGAGCCCAAGAGAGAGCTTGTTGTGCCGCATAAAGGCGATCATATTTTTCGGCGGTGGTCTGTTCGCGCAGCGCCGCCGATATCCGCTCTAACTCACGTTCGATAAAGTCCATGATCGCACCTGAAGGTATCAGGATACCTTACCATAAAGGCGGTACTAGGATACCGCAAGAGCCCTATCCCTTCGCCCGCTCCCAATACCCCTTCCACGTCCGGCTGACCGGTGAGCCCATCGCCAGCCCGACCGTGCGCCGGAAGGCGTCGCCGTTCGGCAGGCGGCGGTTGTCTTCCTTCCAAGCCGCCTCGGCGGCGTACTCATAGAGGTAACGGGCCGAGACGCGGTGGTGCTGGCCGTCGACCATGCGGCGAAGTCTGGAAAAGTATGACTCGGCCTGGTTCGTGTTGGCTTCCTCGGTCGCGTAGCTCTCAGAGTGATTGATCCGGCCGACGGTCGGAACTTGCTGTGCAAAGCGTCCCCAATGCAGGGCTTCATCGGCATAAACCGTGGCGTCGGGCGCGAAGTTCTCGACGGCGAGAGCGACGCCTGCGGCCTCGTGCTCGGCGACAAACGTCTTGATGGCACCGTCCCGCTCGCGGAGGGCGATCACGACCCGGCGCTTGCCATTCTGGTTTTCGGTCTTGCGGCGGTCCTTCCGGTTCTCCTTGTGGTTCGCCGGGCGGACCTTCCCGCCGAAATAGGCGCCGTCGATCTCGACGTGCCCGCCGAGCGTCATGCCCTCGACCTCCAATGCCAGGGCCTCACGGATCTTGTGCGCGAGGACGAAAGCCGTCTTGTACTGGCAATCGATGTCCCGGCCGAGCTGGAGGGCGGAGAGGCCCTTTACGGCGTTGACGCTGATGCAAATCGCGGCACAGAGCTCGACGAAGGCCATCTTGCGGGAGGCAAAAATCGTCCCGCTGGTCACGCTGAACTGATGGGTACAAGCGGCGCATTCGAACTTGCGCCTGCCCTTCACGTCGTAATGCTTGAGACCGCCGCAACGCGGGCAGACCGGGGCGCCTTCAGTCTCAGTCCAGCGCATGCGGCAGAAGGTGGCGTAAGCGGCGTCTTCACCGGCCTTGAAGATCGAGGCCAGGGAAAGGGTGCGGGCCTGGGCCGAAAGAAGGAAGTGCTGCGCCATTGCCATCGTCCGCGCTGCTTATGCATCGCATTTGATGGCATATCAGCATCGTTGTCAACGGCAAATGTGGCGCGTATGATGGCATTCGCGACGGAGACGATGTCATGCTTAACCAAGTGAGCCCAGCCCCTGAACCCGCCGACCAAGGCGAGCAATGGGAAGCCAAGGTGAAGAACGTCCTCAAAGCGGAGCTGAAGCGCCGGGGGATCGGTTACAAGGAATTGGCGGACCGGCTCGGGACGATCGGCGTCTCAGAGAACGAGCCGAACATCCGCAACAAGCTGGCACGGGGTCGGTTCACTGCGGTGTTCATGGTGCAGGTGATGGCGGCTATCGGTGCGAACGAGATCCGGCTGAGCTAATTCGCTACCGTGCTGTTGCAGAAGGGGTGCTGCATCATGGCGTTGTTTAAGCTTCCGTGACCTCCTTCCCGCCGAGCTATTTTGTGTCCAACCTGCATCCCATTGTGGTGGAGAACTCCTCCGCAGGTCGGGCATTTTGGAGCGCTCGGCAGAGCTTCTCTCAGGAAGGCGGCGCCTTTTACATCGTGGGAAAATGTTCCTTCCTCGTTGTCCAAAAGATCATCGACTGAAACTGCTGCCACAAATGGGAGCGCGCGGGGACCATAGCCCTGCCCAGCTACAGGTAGATCTAATGTTTTAATAGGTAAAGAAAGAGCCGGCTCATAAAGTAACTTAAATATCTCTGCACCCAGTTCCTCTATTTTTTCTCTTATATTTGGAGCAAATTTGTTCCAATAATTATGACCTGTGCCTGCTCTTAGAATGGCTCTAGCAGCAAGTGCAGTCGGCGAATCCCGGGAAACAAGCAGCCTACGCTCTATAGAGTCAAGTTTTGTTCCACCCTGATTAATCCTGAAAAAGGCTTTTTCTGCTTTTTCGTGATCTGAGTTTCTAATCCACTGCGCCGGGATGTTAATCCAGCCAATTCTTGAGGCCCTCTCTACAATTTCGGCTGTCTTGTTTGAAGGTGACTCTATAGCTGTACGATGGTCCTCGTAAGAACCTATTGAGGTATGCACTAGAAATCTGGCCTTATCGGCAGCCTTAGTCTGTTCTTCCGGTATCGCATTATGAAAATATCTCCTTGAACGTTCCCGATCTCCGTAGTCATCATGAACCCATGCGATAAGGGCACTGAGCCGATGGGCGCCATCGATGACAAACACATCGTGCCCGGCGCGCCACAAGATGACGGCCGGTATCAGATCACGGTTGACAAAAGTTATAACGAGATCAGCAACCTGCTCAGGGGTCCAACTGGCCGTTTCGCGTTGAAAGTCTGGCTTTCGCAAAGCCGGATAAAGAAGCCCTCTAGGTTCCAAGCCTGTGATCGCAAGAGCAGGTATGTCTTCACTCAGATCCCCAGGCGCAGCAAGATCAGCGCGCGGAATCAACGCATCCAGATTAACGACATTCGTGGTTGTCGCCATGTCGTCACTCCCCTCGCACACATCCGATTCGTTGTGCCAGGATCGCCCGCCGCCGCTTGGAGCGGTAGTGCCTTTCTGTATGTTCATGTTGCGCCTCGAATATCCGAGGCCTCGGCAGAAAATAACCAAACGCCATCATTAAAGATGGCAAATGTTGCGTTTCCTACATAAGGCCGGAAATGTGTCCTCGATCGCGTGAGGCGATCGCGTCATGTTCCGCGCGTCGAAAGGCGGTCGATTAGCAGAACGGCGATCAGCAAGGCACCGACGATCCCGACCTGCCACACGCTGTTCACGTTCAATTGCAGAAGCCCGGTCTGCAGCGTGACAAGAAGCAGCACGGCTGCCAGGACGCCGGCAACGCCGCCCTTGCCGCCGAAGATGCCGATGCCGCCCAGCATCGCGGCCGTGAGCGAGGTGAGCTCCAGGTTCTGGCCGATATTTGGGCGTCCGCTGCCGAGCCACGCTAGCGACACAAGGGCGGCCATTCCGGCCAGAACGCCGCTCACGGTGTAGGCGATCCATCGCACGCGATTGACGGGAATGCCGACGAGTCGTGCCGATCGCTCGTTGTGACCGAGAGCATAGATCCAGCGGCCCCAGGAGGTCGCGGCGAGTAGTCCACCGGCCAGGATGAAGGCGGGGAGCGCCAGCGTCACGAAGGGCAACGGCATTCCGGCGATCATGCCGCGACCCCAGGGGATGAGCCACGTCGGCACGCCGCTCTGGGCCGCGCCGTTGGTGAGCGCCAGCGCGAGGCCGGAATAGGCGTAGAAGGTGCCCAGCGTCGCGATGAGCGGCAAAATGCGAAGGCGTGTGACGATGGCACCGTTGAAGGCGCCGAGCGCACCGCCGATCACTAGACAGGCCGTCGGCACAAGGATGGCCGGCATGCCGGCCCGCGAGGCCATCAGCGATGTGACTGCCGCAAGCGATGTGATGCCGCCGACCGAAAGGTCGATCCCCGCGCCGCCGCACAGCACCACGAGGCTTTGGCCGAGCGCAACGAGCGCCAGCAGCGTGGAAAATTGCAGCACGGTCGTGATCGTGGTCACCGCGAAGGCGCCCGGCTGCAGGACCACGAGGCCGACGACTACGACGGTCCACAGCGCGCACAGGATGGCCAGCGTGGGTGATCGGCTCGGCCGCACGAGTGTCATCATGCCCCCACGGCCCAGCGCGGAAGCGTCAGCCGTCCCTGGACAGCTTCGAGGCCGAGCACTGCTAGGAGAAGGCCGCCCGTCACGACCGACTGCCACAGCGATGGCACACCCACCAACAGCAGGCCGTTCTGCACCAGACGCAGCAGGACGACGCCCAGTGCGGTCCCGAGCAGGCTGCAGGATCCGCCGGTCACGCTCGTTCCGCCGAGCACCGCGGCCGCGATCGCCTCGAGGGCCAGGGTGCCCCCGATCGTGGTGGCCACGTTGCGGTAGGTGGCGATATAAAACGCGGCGGCCAGACCGCACAGGATGCCGCTGAGCACGAAGGTGATGAACCGCGTCCGCACGACCGCGACGCCTGATAGCCGGGCGCGCTCCTCGGCGTTCCCGATGCTCAGGAGATGCACCCCGTAGGGCATGCGGCGGAGCGCGATCCAGATCAGCCCGTAGGCCACGCCGATGACGAGGAGGGAGAGCGGCACGCCGGCCAGCCGGGCGCCGAGGAGATCGGTCAACCCGGCCGGAAGGCCGGACAGCCACGAACCGCCGAGCACCAGGAAAATCGCAGCCCGGTAGACGCCCAAAAGGCCCAGCGTTCCCACGATCGCGGGAACGCCGCCGGACACCACGACGCTTGCCGTGACAAGCCCTAGCAGTCCGCCGACGAGCGGCCCCGCGAGCGTCGCCAAAATTGGCGGCCAGCCCGCCAGGAGCAGGTGCCCGACCGCGATGGCGGCTAAACCCAAGACCATGCCGACCGACACATCGATGCCGCCCATCGCAAGCAGCAAGGTCATGCCAAGGCTGACGAGCATGAGTTCGTTGCTGTTGCGTAGTACGATCAGCAGATTGTCGGCGGTCGCGAATGCGGGCGAGGCGATCGCGAACACTCCGACGGCGAGCAGCAAGGCCACGAGCAGCATCAGCTCGCGCCCTCGGCCAATCAGCAGGGTAAGCCGAGGCCGTGCCACCGCGACGTCAGAAGTTGTATTTGTCGACGTTCTCGGCCGTGAAGACCGCGGGATCGCCGAGCAGCAATATGCCGGTTGCCTTGTCGTAGGTGACCGGATGGTTCAGCCCAGGCACCGTGTTGCTGGCTTCGAACGGCTTGCCGTCGATGAGTTGCTTGCCGGCCCAAACCGTCAGATAACCGAGGTCCGACGGGTTCCAGAGAACGCTGAAGCCGAAGGCGCCGCTCTTGAGATAGTTGCGCGCCGTATTTGGGCTGCAATAGCCGGTGCCGATCACCTTGCCGATCTTGCCCGCCGTCTCGATCGCCTGGGCCACGCCCGGGCAGGTTGTGGAGGCCACGCCGATAAGCGCCTTGAGGTCGGGGTTGGCCGTCATGAGATCACCGGCGATCTGAGCGGCCCGCTCCGCTGTGCCACCCGAAAACTGCGGTGCGAGCAGCGTCAGCTTCGGATACTTTTCCTTGGCGCGCTGCTGCATGAAACGGATCCAGGCGTTCAGGTTCGATGCTGTGGCTTCGCCCGACACGATGCCGACCTTGGCGTCGGGGCCGACGCGCTTGACCAGCTCATCGATGATCGTGAAGCCGAGCCCCTCATCGGTGGCCTGGGCCACGAAGACGGCCCGGCCCGATTTCGGCGCATCACTGTCGGCCGTGAAGAGCTTCACGCCTTTGGCCTTCGCGGCCTCCACCACCGGAGCGATGCTGGACGCGTCGAGCACGCTGACCGCCACGGCACCGACGCCTTGGTTGACGAGGTTCTGAACGATCTGGAGCTGGTCGATCGGATTTGTATCGACGGGCCCAGAATAGATGAATTTGATGCCCAATGCGTCCGCGGCTTTCTTGCCGCCGGCCTCCATGGCGTCGAAATAGGGAATGCCGACGAGCGCCGGCACGAAGGCCACGGTGTTGTGTTCCTCGGCCGCGGAGGCCGGGGCCGATGCAAGCGCGAGCAGGGCAGCGCCCGCCAGCAGGGAGCTGAGCTGTTTCAACGTCATCGGTTCAGTCCTTCGTTCGGAACGGCGCGCTTTGCTCATGCGGTGATCTCGAACGCCCGCGCGTCGGGATGGGCGCCCGTGATGAGGGAGACGATCTCTTCGGAAGTGGTGGCGTCGCGTCGTCGCTCGGCGATCTTACGACCCCGGCGAAAAACCGCCATCCGGTCGGCGACGTCGAAAACATCGACCAGATTGTGGGAGATGAGAACCACCGCGCAGCCCCGCTCGGCAAGCCGCCGCGCCACGCTGAGAACCTTGCGGGTTTCGGCCACCGCCAGGGCGGCGGTCGGCTCGTCCATGATGACGAGGCGCGCTTCGAGGTTGAGAGCTCTGCAGATCGCGACCGCTTGGCGCTGCCCGCCGGACAGGCTCCCGACCGGCGCGTCCGGATCGGCAATATGGGCTTCGAGGTCGCGCAACAGCGCCGCCACCCGCGTCTTCATCGCGGCTCGGCGAAGGAAAGGCAGGCCCACCACGCGGGTGACCAGCTCACGGCCGAGGAAAACATTCTCGGCGATCGACAGGTTCTCCGAGAGCGCGAGCTCCTGGAAAATCGTCGCAATGCCGTGATCGGCCGCATCCTGGGGCGACGCAAAGGTCACGGGCTTTCCCTCCAGCAGAAGCTCCCCGCCGCTCGGCTCATGGGCGCCGGCCAAGATCTTGATGAAGGTGGATTTGCCTGCCCCGTTGTCGCCCAGCAGGGCCAGCACCTCGCCGGCCCGGATGTCGAGGTCGATGCCGGACAGGGCCGTGAGTGCCCCGAACCGTTTCGAGAGATCGCGGACGGCGAGGAGGGGGCTTGCGGGCGCGGAGGCCAGCATCAGGGCGAGCGTCCAACCGGCGCGAAGGGCGCGTCATGAAACCCGGTCTCGAGCTCGAGCGCCCTACCAACCAGCCTCGACAGACGCCGGTGCTGTTCGGCGTCCAGATCACCACCTTCGTCGATCTGGCGTCCGAGCCATTCGGCCTGGGCGTGGAACTCAGGCTCGGCGTGAAGCTCGACCCAGCGCTTCGGTTCGGGATTGAAGATGGACGGACGGGCGGCCCGGCCTCGCCAGGTCGCATACATCCACTCGGCCGCCGCCACGATCACGATGCCGTCGAAATAGTCGCGCGCGATGGCGGGCATGCCGTTGCGGAACGCGAGGACGGTGTCCGGCAGGACCGGTCCCCGATCGTGTCCGACCGATCCCGGCTGAGCCTGCGAGCGCGCGGATTGGGGTGATAGCCGAGATCCTGAATGGCGCGCTCGATCCGCTCAGCGGTCGGGCCCGGCAGCTGGATGCGGCCGTTGAGGTGACGTGAGACCGTCGCAACCGAGACTCCCGATCGCTGCGCGACATCGACCAATCGTACGATCCCGTCAGCCATGAGAAACCGCTTTGGTAAACCGCTTACATTCTGAAGGTCGTACGATGATCTTGCAAGGATTCGATTTCCGCAAAAACGTGCCGTCTCCGACGGGGCTTGGAATCGAATCGTGATCACAAGGGTTGCAGGATCATGCACGGACTGAAAGATTGAGTTCCAGGCGGACTCGCCCGCGGATTTAGCAGGAGCGCGAGTCGCAAGGAGCGCCGGCTCGTCGTTTGCAGCTGGCTGCACGCGCAAGAGCCGATCGCGGCTCATAGAGCGCGGAGAGCATGATGGACATCAACAAACCCCGGGTCGTGGCGGAGGTGCGGGACGCCTTCGCCGAATACGAGACGGGACTAAGAAACGCGGACGCCGCGATCCTCGATCGATTGTTCTGGAACAGCCCGCATACGATCCGATACGGCGCCGACGAGAACCTTCACGGCCACATCGAGATTGCGGCCTTCAACGCGCGGCGGCGCCCGCTCGGTTCCAGCCGCACGCTCGGCGACACCGTGATCACGACCTACGGCGACGACGCAGCGACGGTATCGACACTGTTCCTCGAGACGCCGCCCGGAACGATCGGCCGCCAGATGCAGACCTGGATGCGCACGCCCGAAGGATGGCGCGTGGTCGCAGCCCATGTCAGCGTAATCCCACAGCCCTGACGATCGAGCGCTTCCGCCCTGACCGGTTCTATCCGGCCGACGGCAAGCTCGCGAACTCGAGCTGCTCGAGCGCTTGCGCCATCCCTATCAACTGCGCGTCTGACCCGCGCCATCCGATCAGCGACAAACCGACCGGGATGGACCCCGCCCATCCAAACGGCAGGTTGATCTGGGGTAGGCCGGTCAGACCTGCGATGCAGGTGAGTTCAACGAGCCGACCGACTGCGTGGTTCATCGAGGAGAGCCGTGCATCGCGACGGATCGGCAAGATCGGCGTCGTCGGCAGGACAAGCACGCGCCGGCCATCGAGCAGCGTCTCGAGTCGGTGCCGGGCTGCTTCGCGGAATGCACGGCTCTCAGCGGCCTCAACGGCGTTCAATCGCGCCGCAAGTGCAAGTGCGCTGGCCACCTCGAATGAAAAGCGCGGGTTGCACCTTTCGATCCAGTCCGCGAAGGTCCGGCTGAATTCGTCGCTCTGGAGCACACGCTGGTGACGCGCCCACTGGTCGAGCGCTCCCTCGGCGAGCTGAAGATCGGACACGTTCGGAATCACCGACCGCAAGCGTGCAACGACAGGATCGAGCGCGTTCCGGACTTCCGGGTCCGCGATTGCGAAGCAGTCGAGCGGGAACACGATCTCGGCCGGCAAATCCGCAGCGCTTGTTTCGCCCAGCATCATCGAACCAGCGCGCGCGAAGGTCGCTGCATCGCGTGCAAAGAACCCGACCGTGTCGAACGTCGGGGATTGGGTCATCAGCCCATCGACCGGGATTTTCCCGTGGGTCGGACGAAGGCCGTAGAGCCCGCAGAAACTCGCGGGAACACGGATCGAGCCACCGGAGTCGGTCCCAAGCGCGAGGTCGACCGCGCCGCCCGCGACGGCCGAGGCCGACCCGCTCGACGAGCCCCCAGGCACACGGTCTTCGGCGCGTGGGTTCAAGGGCGTTCCCTGATGACGGTTGATGCCGAGCAGCCCCAGTGAAATCTCATCCGTGATGGTCTTACCGACGAGATCTGCCCCAGCGTCAAGAAGGGTCCGCACGGCCCAAGCCGATTTTTGCGCCGGTCCATGGCTCGAAGCCCAATCGGGGTTCCCGCACCCGGTCACCGTCCCGTCGATATCGAAAAGATCCTTGGCCGCAAAGGTCAGCCCCTGCAGCAGCGCACCCCGAGTGCCAGAGCGACGTGTGTTGTCACCCGGCACGAAGGCGCCGAGATGAAGAGGAGACACCGATGCTCCTTCACTTGTAGGCCGTGCTTCGCGGTCCGCTCGACTCAAACTGATCTCATGCTGTTGTTTGTTCTCCAGCATGATGTGGCCTGCACGCTGGTTTGACATTTGCTACTCCCGCCAAGCCCTCGCTCCCCGGTGATGTCGGCACAAGCGAGGCCCGCTCGGATCTGTGCGGGGGGCGCTCAGTAATGGGCGCCCCTACCGCGATCAACGCCACCGTCCATCCACCAGATGATCCTCACACTCGAGCACCAAGGCCTCATCAGCCGCCAGCCCGGAACCGCTCGCATCATGGCATTGTCAACTTGAGCCGCCGGGCCGCGAAGGGGCCGAGACGGTCCATTTTGTCATGCGCAAGCGGCCGTCGCACCGCGCCAGTTCTCAATCGCCTCTGCTCGGAAGGTTTTCAGGGTTTTGCGGGAGACAAGGTGGCGCTGGGTGTAGAAGGTGTTGTGGACGGCAGCATGGGCCGACAGAAAGCGTTGCGTGGACCCGACCGACTTGAACCGCTGCATCTTCCGTTCCCGTCGACGCGTCGGCTGATGGGAGTTCTCGGCCCGGTTGTTCCGGCGCTGTCCTTGCTCATGGCGGGCCAGGAGACCGAGCTGCCGCTTGGCGGCCCCGTATGACCCGAGCTTGTCGGTGGTGATCGTCTCGGGCGCAAAACCGAGCTTCCTCACGAGCTTACGCATAATCCTGAGGGCTGCCCGGGTGTCCCGTCGGGATTGCACAAGGATTTCGAGCACCTCCCCTTCGTCGTCCACCGCCCGCCAGAGCCAATGCCGCTTGCCCGCGATCGTGACCACCATCTCGTCCAGGTGCCATCGCGCTGTCGGGCGCGACCGCCGCTTCCGCAATTCGCGGGCAAACAGCGGGCCGAACTTGCAGACCCAGCGGCGGACAGTCTCGTAGGTCAGGTCGAGGCCGCGCTCGGCCAGGATGTCTTCCACATCCCGCAGGCTCAGCGTGAACCGTAAGTACAGCCAGACCACGTGCTGGATGATGGGCGGAGGGAACCGATGGCCATTGTAGGGAGAGCGTGACATGGCTCCTTTTATCTCAAGCCGCCGCGAACGTGACAACGCCTTCGGCATAAGATCACCTTTCTCCATCCTGACCATAGACGACCGTGCTAGGAGCCGGGAAACCCGGACGGCCATCGGTAGTCAGCCCTCGGTATCTCACCCTGCCACCTGTCTTGAACGAATGCCTGGATCCAGCCGGCGTTACGTCCATGCCGGCGACGTACGGCTTCCACGTGTCACTTTGACCTGGTTTTACTCCCGATCGAGGCCGGCATGGTCTGGGTGCCTGCCGAGCAGGTCGCGCGGACGAGGTCATCAAATTTGCTGCGCTCAACACTCGCCGCTACAACTCGGGGTCGATCGCACCTATGTCGGGGCTCAGGGATGCTTCGGCCTTGGCTGGCGAGAGCGCCTGAAAAGCTGCTATCTCGCCTCGCACTCGACGATCGATCGGGGTCAGCGCCAGCGTTGGTCGTTCGGCGGCTCGCGCCTGACGCTGAGCGGTCAGAATCAATCGTTAGGGACAAAATCGACCCATGCCGCTGGACTACATGGCTAAACGAAGTGAGACGCGAGGTCGATTGGCGCGCAAGACTGCCGAGATCGACGCGAGGATCGGCGCACGGATCCGTGCGGCTCGTTTGCTCCGGGGTCGTTCGCAAACGGCGATCGCCGACGAGCTCGGCATTGCCTTCCAACAGCTCCAGAAATACGAAAAAGGAAGCAATCGCATTGGTGTTGGCACGCTTCATCTGATTGCGGAAATCTTGGATACGCCGGTCGCCAGCTTTATGGATCCGAGGGGTTCCGACCGGCAGAAGCGAGAGAGCAGTGTGGAGCATCTCACCAGCGAAGATGTCAGGTTTGTGATGGCGCTCAGGCGGATTACAGGTCGACGTGTGCGGCAGCGCTTGGCCGATCTGATCGCGACACTAGGTGATGCGCCGAGGGATGGTTAAGCCTCGGCCGAAACATAAAGGTGAACTCTGAGAGCGAGGCCGTACGTCTGGTTGAGAGCAGCGGCCGCACCCAGCGCGAAGTCGCCGCCGATCTGGGGCGCTTTCGACGTTGGTGCGCTGGGTCAGCCGCAGTCGTGAGCGGTGGATCGACGATGCCCGGCCGGCGAAGGTGATCTCGCGGCCGATTTGCAGCGGCTGGGCGGAGAACGAGGTGCTCCGTCGGGCGCGCGACATTTTGGAGAAGGCCACGCTTGTTTTGCCAGAGACGGAAGTCGATGATGTTCGCGTTCATCGAGGCGGAAAAGCGACCATCCCCATCGATCGCACGTGTCGGGTGTTGAACGTCAGCTCGAGCGGTTACTTTGCCTGGCGCGGCCGGTCGGCTTGCCGGCGTCAGCGCGACGACATGGTCCTGCGGGCACACGTCTGCTCGGCCTCGCGCTGTCCAACGGCAGCTACGGCAGTCCGAGGATGACGCGCGAATTGCGCGACGAGAGCCTTATAGTGGGCCGTCGCCGCACAGCCCGTCTTATGCGGGAGAACGGCCTTACAGCCGGGCAGAAGCGACTGTTCCAGCGGAGCGATCCTGCGATAGCTTGCGATTCTCTCGATCTTCTGTGAATATTCTCACAGAACGATCATCCAGGAGGTTCTACAATCCATGGCTGCGCGAAACGCGAAACGCGTCGCCGTCCTCGTCTCCGCGCTGTCGGAACGTCGGGTGATCCATCTCCGCGACGCGGCGCAACTCCTCGGCGTCTCCGAGATGACGGTGCGCCGCGACATCGCCGGCCATGCTGACCGCTTCACTTCTCTCGGCGGCCACATCATGCTGTCGACCGAGATCGACCTCGATCGGCCCTACGAGCTCGCGACTGCGGCCGGCAGCCACGCGGCCGCGAAGCGCCGAGCTTGCGTCCATGCAGCGAGTCATATTCGCAGCGAGGAGACGATCTTCATCGATTGCGGCACGACGCTGCTCCCCATGATCGATCTCATTCCGGAGCACCTCCAGCTCACGGTGATCTGCTACGCCTTGAACGTCGCCGAGAAGCTGGCGAAGCGGCCAAACACCACGATCGTGATGCTGGGCGGCCTCTACTATCCGGCCTCGGCATCCTTCTCAGGCCAACCCGAGATCCCGGCGCTGGATAATATCGGCATCAATGTCGCCTTCCTGTCGGCGGCGGGTGTCGACACGGATAGGGGCGCGACCTGCGAGCATTTCCACGAGGCCGAGGTGAAGCGGAAGGTCATCGCGCTGGCCCGCGAAAGCTATCTCGTCGTCGACAAGAGCAAGATCGGCAAGCTCAGGCGCGCCTTTTTCGCGCCGACCCGGGCCTTCCGGGCGATCATTACCGAGGACGGCGAAACCTCTCCCGCAGAGGCCTGAGTCGCCATCGCACAGAGATCGCTTGTGATTGACATTCCACGACCATGATGGAAAAGTCACATGAATGACCGCGCGCAGACGCCGCTGTCGGGAGGGAAGCCAAGGCGCGAGCATGACCGAAGCGCATCCGGCTGCGATGTCGCCGAGACCCGACGCGCCCCTGGTGCGGGTGGCCAACGTCACCAAGCGCTTCGGTGGCGTGCGTGCGTTGCGCGGCGTGAGCCTCGAGGTGCGTCCTGGAGAGGTGCATGCGCTGCTTGGCGAGAACGGCGCCGGAAAATCCACCCTGATCAAGATCCTGAGCGGTGTCTACGCGCACGACGAGGGCTCGATCGAGATCGCGGGCCGCACGGTCGCCTTCGATTCCCCGGCAAAGTCGCGCGAGGCCGGGATTGCCGTCGTCTACCAGGACCTGAGCCTCGTCGAGTCGCTGTCGGTCGGTGCCAATCTCCTGCTCGGACGCGAGCCGCGCACCCGCCTAGGCTTTCTCAAGAAAGGCCGGCTGATGGCGGAGGCCTCGGACTTCCTGAAGACGCACGGCATTCCGCTCGATCCGCGCGTTTCGGTCGGCGCGCTGCCCTTCGCCTATCGGCAGATGACCGAGATCTGCAAGGCGCTCATGGGCAACGTCCAACTGCTCATCCTCGACGAGCCGACCTCGGCCTTGGCGGGCGACGAGGAGCAGATCCTCTTCGATGCGATCCGCGGGGTCACCTCCCAGGGGGTAGGCGTCATCTACGTCACCCACCGGTTGAACGAGGTGTTTCGTATTTCCGAGCGCGTCACGGTGTTCCGCGATGGCGTCAATGCCGGCACCTTCGCGACGGCCGAGACCAGCATGAAGGAGCTCGTCTCGGCGATCGTCGGCCCCGGCCACGCGCTCTCGAAAGCCGATCGGGCGGCGGTCGAGGATGAGACGACCGAGGCCGGCGCCTCGCCGCAGGACGCAGCCGCGGCGGAACCTGTCCTCATCTTGTCCCAGGTCGCCGACGACAGGCTCCACGACGTCGATCTCACGCTCCGCAAAGGCGAGATCCATGGCCTGGCCGGGCTCGTCGGCAGCGGACGTACCGAGATCCTCGAGGTGATCTTCGGGCTCCGTCGCGTCGAGTCGGGCGACATCAGGATCGAGGGGCAGTCCGTCGACAGGCCGTCGCCCGCCGAGGCGATCGATCTCGGCATCGCCCTCGTGCCCGAGGACCGCCACGTGCAGGGCCTCGTCCTCGAACATTCGATCGAGCGGAACCTCACGCTGCCTCGGCTGCCGCATTTCTCGCGTTGGGGCTGGCTCAGGCAGCAGGCCTCGGTCGAGGAGGCCAAGGGCGCGATGGGCAAGCTCGCGGTCAAGGCGCCCGGCCCTTGGACCGTGGTCAAGACCCTCTCGGGCGGCAACCAGCAGAAGGTCGTCTTCGCCAAATGGAGCCAACCGCGGCCCAGGATCCTGCTGCTTGATGAGCCGACGGTCGGCGTGGACGTCGGGGCCCGCGAGGAAATCTACGGCGTCGTTCGCGCCGCCGCCGCGGCCGGAACCGGCGTCCTCGTCGTGTCCTCCGACCTAGCCGAGCTATTGCTCCTCTGCGAACGCATCTCGGTCGTGGTCGACGGCCGGATCGTGAAGACCGTCGAGCGCGCCGAGCTCCGCGGAACGGAGGATCTTCATCACCTGATCCAGCTGTCCCAACCGACCGACGGGCCGGTGCAATGACCAAGACCGCCGAATCTCCTGCGGCCGGGCGAGCGGCACCGGCGCGGCGGCCGGATCGCATCCGGACCTTGGCGTGGACGCTGCTACAGGGCGATCGGCCATACGTCATCTACGTCGCCTTCGCGGCGCTGCTTGTCGTCTTCAGCCTCGCCTCGCCCTGGTTCCTGTCGGTCGACAATTTCCTCAATATCGGCCGGCAGACGGCGTTGGTGTCGATCATCGCGATCGGCATGACCTTCGTCATCATCGCACGGCAGATCGACCTGTCGGTGGCGTCGACGCTGGCACTGTCGGGCATGTGTGCCGGCCTAGCCATGCAGCATGTCGGCAATAGCTGGATCATCGGCGCTCTGGTAGGCGTCGGCACCGGGGGGCTGGTCGGGCTCCTCAACGGGATCCTGACGACCCGCCTATCGATACCGTCCTTCCTGGTGACGCTCGGAACGCTCAGCGCCGCGCGGGGCCTCGCCATGATGCTGACCGATACCAAGCCAGTCATCATCACCAACGACGTCTTCTTCGCCGTTTTCGGCGAAGGCCACATCCTCGGCATTCCGGTGCCGATCGCCTGGACGCTGCTGGCCGTCGTCCTGGGCATCCTGCTGCTCCATTACAGCGTCTACGGCCGGCAGATCTATGCGTCCGGCGGCAACCCCACCGCGGCGCTCTATTCCGGCATCTACATCAAGCGAGTGACGACCATCGCCTTCGTCCTGACCGGGATGCTGGCCGGCCTCGCAGCGCTCGTCCTCGCGGCCCGCTCGCATGCGGCACGCCCGGACGTCGTCCAGGGGATGGAGCTCGACGTCATTGCCTCGGTGATCCTCGGCGGGTGCAGCCTATTTGGTGGGCGCGGCAACATCATCGGGACCCTGCTCGGCAGCCTGATCATCGGCACCCTTAACAACGGGCTCGTGCTGCTCGGCGTCAGCTCATCGCTGCAGCTCGTCATCAAGGGCGGCATCATCGTCGCCGCCGTCGCCTTCACGCGGAGGTGAGCTCGTTCGATCGTCACTGTAACCGATAAAAACCAAGGGAGGACATCATGTTACGGAGATCAAAAGTTCTGCTCGCCTCGACCATTATGGCGGGCGGCATCCTCGGAGCTGGCGCTGCCTTCGCGCAGTCGTCCGGCACATGCCTCAAGGGCGTCGACATGGCGACGCTCGGACCCAAGACCATCATCGGGCAGGGCCCCAACGGCGAGCAGGCCGCGTCGGTCGATACGCTGCAGATCGGCGACGCCGATGCGGCGAAGATCAAGGCGGGCCATTTCAAGGTCGGCATCACGATGCAGACCGTGAACCTCGACTGGTCGCAGCTGCAGGTGCAGGGCGTTACCAATACGCTGAAGAAATACGGCGTCGAGGTCACGGGCGTTGCCTCCGCCGAATACCAGGTCGACAAGCAGATCGCCGACATCGAGGACACGATCCAGCGCCACCCCGACGGCATCATCTCGATCCCGGTTGATGGCACGGCGACGGCGGCGACCTACAAGAAAGTGTCGGAAGCCGGTATCAAGCTGGTGTTCATGGACAACGTCCCGCCCGGCATGAAGCACCCCGACCAATATGCCTCGATGATCTCGGCCGACAGCCAGGGCAACGCCTATATCGCGGCCGAGGTGCTGGCCTCCTGCATCCCGCAGGGCGGCACGGTCGGCCTCGTCAATTTCGGTGTCGATTATTTCAGCACCAACCAGCGCACCAAGGGCGTCAAGGACTGGCTCGCCAAGAACCGGCCCGACATCAAGATCAAGCAGACCGACTTCACCGACCCGGCGAAGGTGACGCAGATTGCCGGCGACTTTTTGACCGCAAACCCTGACGTGAAGGGGATCTTCGCGGTCTGGGACCAGCCGGCGCTCGATACGCTCACGGCCATGCGCGCCCAGGGCCTCGACATCCCGGTGACGACGGTCGATCTCGGACTCCAGTCGTCGATCGAGATCGCCAGGGGCGGCCCACTGAAGGCCACGGGCTCGCAGCGCCCCTACGACCAGGGAGTGGCCGAAGCAATGGCCATGATGAAGGCGCTCATCGGCGAGACGGTGCCGGCCTGGGTCGGCGTGCAGTCGCTGCCCGTCGTGCAGTCGACAGTGCTCGAAGGCTACAAGACCGTGTTCAAGAAGGACCCGCCCGCTGAGCTCTCGAACGCCTGCACGGCCGCGAAGCCGGCTTGCAAATGAAGACCGGTCGGCGGGCGCTACTCCCGCCTGCCGACCTTTTTGAATGTGCCGTCATGAGGTTACGGCCGAAGTTGTAGGCCGAGTCGAAGTCGGTGAGGCGGCGTCGAAGCTGACCGTGATCGTCGTAGTGGAAGCGCTTGACGGTCGCGTCCTTGATGGTGCGGTTCATTCGCTCCACTTGACCACTCGTCCGGGTGCTTCGGCTTGGTGGTTCGATGATCGATCCCAGCCTTCGCGCAAGCGATTTCGAAGGCGTGAGTCCGCAAGAGTTCTCCCCTTGCCAGTGCTTCCCGGATCTTGCTGGTCACCGACAGGCTGGGGTCTTACGGAGCCGCGAAGAGACAGCTCGGGCTTCTGGCCCACCACGACCAGGGGCAGCGCAAGAACAACCGGGCCGAGAACTCGCACCAGCCGACACGCCGGCGGGAGCGCAAGCTACAATGGTTCAAGTCGCCCGGATCGGCCCAGCGATTTCTGTCCGCCCATGCCGCCGTCCACAACACGTTCAACACCCAGCGCCACCTCGTTTCCCGCCGCACCCTTCGCCAATTCAGAGCCGAGGCCCCACGATCCTGCCGCGTTATGCGCGGCGCTCGAAGAGCCTCGATGTGCTGTTGCCGATCCTTTACCTCAAGGGGCTGTCGACGGGTGATTTCCAGGATGCGCTCGCGGCCTTGCTCCGCAAGGACGCGCCGGGATTGTCGGCCTCGACCATCGGGCGGCTGAAGGAGGGGTGGATCGCGGAGCACGATCTTTGGAAGAAGCGCGACCTGTCGGCCCGGCGCTACATCTATGTTGGTGCGACGGCATCCACCTCCAGGCGCGCCTTGAGGACGACAAGCGGGCGTGTCGCAAACTTCTGGCGGCGACGGTTCGTTAGCCCCGCCGGACGACTTTGCCGCCTCCCGTCCGGAGGTTTCCATGATCCTGTCCGCCATCGCCGCCAAGCTGAACGCCGGTCGAAGGACGACTTCAAGGGGCGCCACTTCGAGGCGGGGCTGATCGTACAGGCGGTGTCGTAGTATCTGCGTTATCCGCTGAGCTACCGCGATATCGAGGAACTGCTGCTCGAGCGCGGCCTCGAGGTCGACCACAGCACCTTGAACCGCTGGGTTCTGGCCTACGCGCCTGTGATCGAGCGTCGGCTGCGCTCGTTCCGCAAGCCCCACTGCGGATCGATCCGCGTCGACGAGACCTATGTCCGTATCCGGGGTAGTGGCGCTACCTGTATCGCGCCATCGACAAGCGCGGCAAGGCGGTCGACTTCCTCCTCACCGCCAAGCGCGATCTCGACGCCGCCAAGCGGTTCTTCCGCAGGGCGCTGAAGGAGAGTCCTCTGCTGTCGCCCGATGGGATCGGCACGGACGGCGCGGGCATCTATCCGCCCGCCCTCGCAGCAGCGAGGAAGGAAGGCCTGCTGTCCCAAGATCCCGTCCACTACGTGACGAAGCACCTCCAGCAAGGGATCGAGAGCGACCATTTCCGGGTCAAGAAGGCGATGCCAAAGGTCGGCGGCTTTCGAAGCTTCAACACGGTGCGGCGCTCCATCCAGGGGTTCGAGGCCATGCTGTGGCTGCGCAAGGGCTTCGGCTTTGCCGGCGCCTGGACCCGTCGTCGAGGAGAACCGGCTGCTCGAGTTCTGCTCCGGACTTTCAGAGGTTAACAATGGGTAAAAACAGAAACGGCCGAGCCCCAATTGCGACCTGCTCATGAGTTTGCGACAGGCCCCTCGGCAAAGGCCCGACGGGCAACTGGGTCCAGTTCCCGTGATGGTGTGGGATTGCCCCGGTTTGGTGGACACCGATGATGCTTTCGCACCAGGTGTTCCATCATGCCCAAGACCCGTCCGCCCTACAGTCCTGAGTTCCGTCGCCAGATGATCGATCTGGTCCGTGCCGGTCGCGATCCGACCGACCTTGCCCGCGAGTTTGAGCCCTCGTCTCAGGCGATCCGCAACTGGGTTGCGCAAGCCGATCGGTCGGAGGGCCGCCGAGAAGAGAAAGCGGCGGTGACCGACCCCAGCCTCAGCGCGGCCGAGCGCGATGAACTCGTCCGCCTTCGCCGCGAGAACAAGCAGTTGCGAGTGGAGCGCGACATCCTCTCTCGAGCGGCGGCCTGGTTCGCGCGGGAGACCGGCGCGGTGCCGTCGGGCTCTTCAAATTCATGAAAGCGAACCAGGCCGCCTTTCCGGTTTCCCTCATGGCCCGTGTCCTCGGCGTCTCGAAGGCGGGCTACTACGCTTGGCTGCGGCGTCCGCCCTGCGCCCATGCCGAGGCGGATGCGGCACTGCTCAAGCGGGTGCGGACCATCCACGCCACCTCGCGCCACACCTACGGAGCCCCGAGGGTTCATGCGGCGCTGCGGGCTCAGGAGGATCGGCACACCCGCAAGAGGATCGCCCGCCTGATGCGTGAGGCAGGCCTTGTCGGCGCCTGCCACCGCGGGACCGGGCCCGCGACGACGCGGCGCGATCAGGAGGCCCGACCGGCACCCGATCTCGTCGACCGCTCCTTCAAGGCCGATGCTCCCAACATTTTGTGGGTCGCCGACATAACCTATGTGCCGACCCTCACCGGCTTCCTCTATCTCGCCGTCGTGCTCGATGTCTTCAGCCGCCGGATCGTCGGTTGGTCCATGGCCAACCACATGCTGGCCACGCTGATCCTGGATGCCCTGGATATGGCGGTCGGCCAACGTCGGCCGAAGGACGTCATCCATCATTCCGACAGTCAATGGATTAACGCCAGTTCCCGGGTGGTCTGACTCCAACACCGATGGACCTCTTGATAGTCTGGCGCCGCAAGGCATCCCGGTGTGGTCTGACCCACACTCCGATCGACCAGCCGTGTCTTTCCCTGGACCCGTCGGCCGCCCGGGAACGCCTTGCGGTGAGGCTTTGCCTCGCCGATGCCTGTGACCCGAGAAGGGCCTGACCGTCTGGTCACGTGACTGTCCTGTCCACGCATTCGGTCTTGGCGGAGCCGTCGAAGCACGGTCGACCCAGGAGGCTTGGAATGGATATCGAGGAACCAGCAAAGCGACACGTTATTGGCGGTGTGGATACCCACAAGGATCTGCATGTCGCGGCCGTCGTCGATGAACGCGATCGTGTTCTGGGAAGCCAAAGCTTCGCCACGACCCGACAGGGCTACCGGCAGATGCTCACCTGGATGGGATCCTTCGGTGAGGTTCAACGGATCGGCATCGAGTCCACCGGCAGCTATGGGGCCGGCTTGCTTCGTTTCGTTCAAAAGGCTGGGATCGAGGTTCTCGAAGTCACGACACCGGACACCCACGATCGGCGTCGACGCGGCAAGAACGATGATCTCGACGCCCAAAATGCGGCTCACGCGGCTTTTGTCGGCCGGCGGACCGTCACGCCCAAAAGCCGGGATGGAATGGTCGAATCCCTCCGCGTCTTGACGGCATGTCGAAAAACCGCCGTCGCCGCCAGGCGCGTGGCTCTGCAGATGATCCAGAACACGATCGTGTGCGCGCCCGACGGATTGCGAGACATGCTGCGCAGCATGACCCGCATGCAACTCATTCGCACCCTCGCCGCCTGGCGGCCGGACCTGACCGCCTATCGCGACGTGGAGGCTGCCTATCGGATCACCTTCAAGTCGCTGGCCCGCCGCTATCTCGAATTGCACGACGAGATCGCCGATCTCGATGTCATGATCGGCGCCATCGTCGACGACCTCGCACCCGACCTCGTCGCACGTAACTCGATCGGCCATATCGGAGCCGCGCAGCTGTTGCTCACGGCTGGCGACAATCCTGACCGTCTCCGATCCGAGGCCAGCTTCGCGGCCCTGTGCGGCACCAGTCCGGTGCCCGCCTCATCCGGCAAAACAATCCGGCATCGGCTCAACAGAGGCGGCGACCGGCATGCCAATAGTGCGTTGCACATCATCGCCATCGGGCGCTTACGCACCGACCCGAAAACCAGGACCTATGTGGATAAACGTATCGCCGAAGGGCATTCCAAGCTCGACGCCATTCGGGCCCTGAAGCGCTACATCGCCCGCGAGGTCTTCACCCTGATCACGCGGCGCCACAAGACGATCAATCAGACCCAGATCGCCGCTTGACAAACAGAAGGGCGTCCAAGGCAGTCAGTACACGTCCCTCGCCTTCGAAAGCCGATGCAGGGAAGCCGGGGTAAGGCCGTCGATGGGATCGGTCGGTGATGCCTACGACAATGCCATGGCCGAGAGCTTCTTCTCGACCCTCGAATGCGAGTTGCTCAGCCGACGCCCCCTCGGCTCACAGGCTGAGGCGCGCATGGCCTGCTTCTCCTACATCGAGAGCTTCTACAACCCGCTCCGTCTGCATTCGGGCCTGGGCTATCGATCGCCCATCGACTACGAAAAGGACTATCAGCATGCTCAAACCGTGACCGTGAATCCCCCAGCCGACCAAGCCCCTTAACTGTCCACCAAATCGGGGCAATCCCAGTGTGGACGGCGCCCGCACCGGCATCTGGCCCCCAAAGAGAGCTGTGCCAAGTTGGTTGTCGTCAAGCAACCCATCTGCAGGAGCGCCGTCCATGGGAAAGTCTATCACCGATTTATCTGAAGTCACGACCGTTGGGCTCGATCTGGCCAAGCACGTTTTCCAGGTTCACGGCGTTGATGCTTCGGGGCGCATCGTCGTGGCCAAGTCGATCAAGCGTAGCAAGCTTTTGGAGTTCTTCGCTTCGTTGCCGCCTTGCCTTGTCGGGCTCGAGGCTTGCGGGTCGGCGCATCACTGGACACGCGAATTGATCAAGCTTGGACATGACGCGCGGATGATGCCTCCGGCCTATGTGAAGCCTTATGTGCGCCGGCAGAAGAACGACGCGGCGGACGCTGCGGCGATTTGCGAGGCGGTGACACGGCCCTCCATGCGGTTCGTCGGCGTGCGCTCGCTGGAGAACCAGGCGGCGTTGATGCGTCACAAGGCGCGCGAGATGCTGGTTTCGCAACGCACGCAGCTCCTCAATGGGCTGCGCGGCCATTTGGGGGAGATCGGCGTGATCGCGGCGCAGGGGCCCAGACACGCCCGCGAATTGGCGGGACTGATCGAAGCTTGCGACGAGACGATCCCGATTGAAGTGTGCGAGGCGCTGGCGGAACTCGTCCATCAATTACATCGGCTGGATGAAGCGATTGTGCGGCTCGATCGAACGATCACGAAGATGGCGCAGCGGGATGAAACGGCGCGCCGGCTGATGAGCA
This sequence comes from Lichenihabitans sp., assembly GCA_965277115.1. Lineage (GTDB taxonomy): Bacteria > Pseudomonadota > Alphaproteobacteria > Rhizobiales > Beijerinckiaceae > Lichenihabitans. Next base: position 946,058 of record CBDIBY010000012.1, read on the forward strand.
TACCCGGGATCGGCCCGATCACCGCCTCGGCGATGGCCGCTACCGTTCAGGACGCATCCAGCTTCGCGGGTCCGCGCGAATTTGCTGCTTTTCTCGGGCTGACGCCCAAGCAGAACTCTTCGGGCGGCAAGCAGCGGCTCGGGCGCATCTCGAAGATGGGCAATCGATACCTGCGCAAATTGCTCGTCGTGGGTGCGCATGCCGTGCTGTTTCATCGCAAACCCCATACGGACGCGCTGCGATCCTGGGCGAAGAAGCTGATCGAGAAGAAGCCCTTCAAGCTTGTCGCTGTGGCGCTTGCCAACAAAATGGCGCGCATCGCCTTCGCGATCCTGCGCGGCAAGACGAGCTATCGAGAAATTCCGGCTTAGCCAGCGCCGTAGGGTTCGCGGCCGAGGCTCGCCAAAAGCCAAGGCAGCACAGCAATCGAGGGTGACCGAGAGGTGATGCGCAGAACGCGGATTGATCCAGAAGCCCGTGGCATTGTCTGCGCAATCAAGCGCGATCCCGTGATTGGGGCAACGGATCAGCGGACAACATCAGGGCCAGCGGGGATTCAATCTCCGCGTCAAAGGCCGAAGACATGACCGCACCCACGACCAGCGCATCGTCCAAAACAGCCCTTGATCCGCGAGCGCCGTCCAGACATGACAGTGCTGCGCCTTGAGCTCTTGGAGGCAAACGACGTCGGGCTCGGCCGCAGCCAGCCAGCGCAGCAGCACGGGCAGGCGTCCGTTGACGCCGTTGACGTTGAAGGTCGCAATCTTCACCGAGCCGCCCGTGGCGCCGTCGCCAGGGATCTCACGCCCCCAGCATGCCGACGTCGACGGCGCCATAGATCGCGATCACCTGGGCTTCATCGAACTCTCCGGTCGCCAGGTCGCCCGTCCGGCTGAAGGCGACCGCGCCGGCATTCTTCTCCGCCGCGACGCTGGCCCGCCGCTTGGCACTTTCGGCGTTCGGCGCCTCCGCTGGCTCGAGCGGGACGAGATTTCCCTCGTCGTCCCGAACGAATGGCACCACGACATGGTAGGTCACGGGCATTTCACCGCCCTCACTGGTCGATCGCCGGTCCGAACCGGTCCGTCTGCACCACGCGCGCCCCGACCTCGCACATAGCCGCGCGACACCGCGCTCGAATAATCGGCGGCGAGGACCGCGACGTCGTGCAGCAACGCCCTGATCGCCTCCCGCAGATCTCCCTCGAATTCCTCGATCACGGCATCCACCTCGGCATCAGTCGGCTCCGCCGGTTCGGCCATCGCTGCGCTCCCTCGTTCGGGGAACAGAATAGGAACTGAAGCGCCCGGGAGTCGAGTCGAAACCTCCTTTCGCCAGCGACCACTCACGTCCGCACTGACGCGGATGGCGTCCGTGGCGGCGTTCAAGGTGATCTGCACGTCGATGTACAGCACCAGGAAAGCCGACAGGCGCGTGAGCACCGCGCACCAGCCTCGCTACGCCAAGCCGTGAGGAGGCGCACCTCAACTGGCCGCGGAACCCGGTGACGGAGGTCGCTTCGGAAGATACATTGACTCTGGCGCGCAATGCCTCAGCTTATGCTTGCGTCTACAAACCTCGCCCCGCTGGCCGAAAGGCTGGCGGGGCTTTTGCGTTTCAACGGATCACGTCGGCGGGGTGCTTCTCGCCTTCAGGTCCGGTGGGCATTAGCAGGCTGCGGAAATTCGCATCCAGTATAGCTGATTTCCGGTGTTGATCATTGGTTTAAGGCTCATGGCGAAGGGTGTCGGCGGGCACGGACGGGCCGACGGCGAGCTATTCGCCCTCAAGTCGTTGCCAAGAGGTTCGGCAGTCGAATGAGGTTGTAGGCGGCGGCGCGCATGGTGAACATCCATCCAACTCTGCCGCGTCCGCGGTGTTTTGTTTGCCGGAAGCCGCCGGCGGCCTTCATCCAGCCGAACGGCTCCTCCATGCGCTTGCGGATGCACTGGCTGATGGCATAGCCGGGGTGCCGGGTGGTGCGGCCGTCGATGGCCGAGCAGCGGTTGGTCTGGTTTTGAGACCTTCTATTAGGACGACAGACAAAACGAGAATCAGAGACGGCTCACTGATAAAACCTCGACGCTGCAACGCAAACTCATCCGGCTACTCGGCGAACTGAATTCGACCCCAATGAGAACTTTTTCTTGTGCGGTCACTGCGGCGTGAGTGGGTTGAGCGAGCCGGTCGAATGGCAGGCGACAGAATCTGACCTCAGTTTCCTTCCGTATTCAGGAACTCTCCTCATGCCTGATGAAAGATCAGAGCCCTTGGATCCTTTGCAACAGCGCCAGACTGCGCTTTCGAGGTGGGACACCGAAGGCGGCGCGGGACCCGACGGCCCGCAGGAGGGCTCGGCATCGGGAGGCATTCAATCTGCGGCTCCTGAGTTGACCAACGCCGAGTTGGTGCAGCTCCAAATTCGCGTGATCGCGCTCGAAAACCTGGTCATCGCGTTGCTCGCGGAAGCATCCGAGCGGCAGCTCAACCAAGTTCTCGACATGGCGGCCTACATCTCTCCAAGACCGGGATTCACCCAGCATCCCCTGACGGTCCACGCCGCAGCCCACATGATCGACCTCGTCGAACGAGCGAAACGTTTCCGGATCGTGACGCCGCCATGAGCGCGACCGAGGCGTCCTCCCCGGCGACGCCGTACAGGCGCACCCCGGTCTTCAATGAAACCACGCTCCCGGCCGCACTGCGCCGGGAACATCGGACCAAGCTTGGCGTGTGGGGAGTAATCCGGGTGCTCGACGGCCGTCTGCGCTATCGAGTGCTCGACCCGATCTCCGAGGCGATCCTCGATCCTGGCCATCCCGGCCTCATCCGACCCGACGAGCCGCACCTCGTCGAGCCGCTCGGACCCATGCGGGTGCAGGTCGAGTTCTACAATCGGTTGCCCGATCTGTAGCGCCCACAACCCAACAGTCTGTGTCAGCGGAACACTCGGACGGGCGCTTCGGATCAGCGGGCCGGATAGACGAGCGCGTCCCCCTCCGCCGTCGCGGCTTTGGTCAGCGTTGCCGGCTCGACGCGGGCAGACCCCATCAAATGAAAGACGCCCTTGCCGCCATGAAGGAGGTAATCGGCGACGATCCGCCTATGACAGCGCCACCAGACCGCTTCGGAACACATGATCGCGCACCGCCGGTGCTGACTCAACTCCAGGAGGCGCGACAAGCCGAGATGAAACTCGGCGGACAGTGCATAATCCGCGTAATTATGAAAACTCTGGTTGGTCCAGAATCCATTGACCTCGGCCGGAACGATCTTCGATTTGCTCCGCAAACCTCCCAGTTCTGGGATCTGCGTATAGCCGATTTGCCAGGAAACAAGCTCCTCCGGCAACACCTTCAGGTTGAATTGAGGGTTGGTCCGTGATCGCGGCACCGAACGGATATCCACGACCATGGCGACGTTGCCGACCCGCAACAGCTCCACGAACTCGGGAATGGTTCGCGTGGAATGGCCGATCGTATGAATGGGAAGCGGATCGGGCACGTGCCGATAAACGGCAGAGAGCGGGGCCGGCAACGTCAAAGCGCGCCCGTGTGGTCGATGGGCCTTATGGCCACGCACTTTGAATCGCAAGTCGCAGTGCGGAAAGGACCTCTGTTTCGAACCATGGATTCTTTTCCACCCACGATCTTGTGCGCCATGAAGGATGCGGCAGCGGGAAGTATTTCGGCAGACGACTTCGGAAGCGCATGACTCGATCCGTCATCGCACCCGGTCCCAGCGCATAGGCTTGGGCGTATGTGCCGACCAACAAAGTCAGGCGCAGTTCCGGCATGCGGCCTAGCAGTCGCTCACGCCAAAGTCGCGCGCACTCCGGGCGCGGGGGCGCATCGCCGCCGCTAGGCAAGCGTCCAGGATAGCACATCCCCATAGGCAGGATGGCGACCCTGCTCGCGTCGTAGAACTGATCTTCTGACACGCCCATCCAATCGCGCAGACGGTCGCCTGAGAGATCCGAAAAGGGTATGCCTGTCTCATGTACCTTCGTACCTGGGGCTTGGCTGGCAATCAGAATCCGCGCGGTCGTTGACATCTGGACGACCGGCCGCGGGCCCAACGGCAACGCATCGGCACAGGCACCGCAAGCGCGGACATCCGCCAGCAACGATTCGAGTTTCTCCATAATGCGCTTCGGGATGTCCGGTATGGGTTTCGCGGCGGGGCCTTGTGACGCTGAGCGCGCCTTCGCGCTCGATCCTGAATGACGACAACAGCGCGCGGCGCTAAGGTTGGCTCTTGGCGCTACGAAGGCAAGAGGGATGGCCGTGGTTCACGGGGTTGGCGGACCTTCGCTCCGGACTCTAGCACGCCACAGCTCCGAGGGGCTGAACGGCGCGCCGCCAAGCTCGGCCAAAAACTTGAAAGATGAAGGGAACGCCAATGATTGAAAGGTTCAAGCTCGGCGACCGGGTCAGTTGGAATTCGGAGGCCGGACACGTCAGCGGCACGATCATCCGGGTCCATACGCAGGACGTCGCCTATAAAGGCCACACTCATCACGCGAGTGCAGACTCGCCTCAATACGAAATCAAGAGCAGCAAGACCGATCATATCGCCATGCATAAGGGCTCGACGCTCACAAAGCTCACCGACTGAGGGAGTCCCCGAGGGGTCACGGCGGCCAGAGAGTAGCCGATGACCGAAGCTCACTCCGAGCTGGTGATGCCGCGCATCTCGCATCCTCGCGTTGAGCGATATGTCGGGGGAATTCATGTGTTGCAATCAGCAGCTCATCGATCAAGACGGTCGTGAAAAACTCTGTAGCTGCTGGTGAGGTCGCCGTGCAGAAGTTCACGCTGACGCCGCAGATTGAGCTGACACGGTAGGTGTCCAGAGGGAGACCGGAAGCGATGACGGACTCGGTGAAAATCAAACTGCCGCCACACGATCGCAGTGCGTCGACCCTGACGATGGCGGACGACCGAATTGTCCTGAGCGAATGGCTGCCTCCGCAGCAGGGCGTAGTCCCCCGGATCCGCATAGGCCGCCAATGGATCAGCATCCTGTGGGCATTGCCGATAGGAGCCGCATCACTCGTTCTCGTGGTCGCCTTTGCCCAGAGCTTGCGGGAGCTTCCCGATGTCCAGGCCTTCATCAAACAATACCCTGGGATCGCGCAGTCCGCTCCATCGGTCGATTCCGGCTTTCCGTGGTGGTTGCAACTGCAGCACTTCCTGAACATGCTCTTCATGATGTTCATCATCCGCGCCGGGATCCAGATCCTGGCCGATCATCCGCGGCTCTATTGGACTCGGGACTGCACGCCCGGAACGGAGTGGTTCCGCTTCCAGCACCCGGTTCCGAAGGACCGGATCTGGACCTCCAAGGACGATTCTGTGACCATACCGGGCTGGTTGGGCATCCCCGGCGTTCGGCACTCCATCGGGCTCGCCCGCTGGTGGCATTTTTCCGTCCTGCTTCTGTGGACGATCAACGGCATCGCCTTCTACGTGCTGCTCTTCGCGACCGGTCAGTGGCTTCGTTTGGTGCCCGTCACGTGGGAAGTGTTCCCCAGCGCGCTCTCGACCGCCATCCAATACGCGTCGCTGAACTTTCCGGTCGAATCCAGTTGGACCCGCTACAACGGCCTCCAGCAACTCAGCTACTTCATCACGGTATTCATCGCGGCGCCGGTTTCGATCGCGACCGGCCTCATGCAGAGCCCGGCGATCTCCAACAGGCTGGGCCTGCTCGGGACCGTGCTGAACCGGCAGGCGGCCCGCTCCATCCACTTCATCTCCTTCTCCTGGTTCGTGCTGTTCATCCTGGCGCACGGCATCATGGTGTTCGTCACCGGCCTGCGGCAGAACACGAACCATATGTTCGCCGGGGAACAGAGCCACTCGTGGGCCGGGTTCCCGCTCTTCGTCCTCGCCATGGCGGTCGTGGGACTGGCTTGGTGGGTCGCCTCACCGTTCACGATTCGGCACGCCCGAGTCGTGCAGCGCACCGGACAATTCATGATCGGCTGGATCAAGGGGCTGTCCGAATGGTGGGAACCGAACGCCCAACTGACCGAGAATGACATCTCGCCGCATTTTTGGCCGAACGGCACGATGCCGAACTCCGCCGAGTTCGAAGGCCTCGTGGCGGAACAGTTCGCCCATTTCCGCCTCCGTGTCGACGGACTGGTGGAAACGCCCCGGGAATTCTCCTTCTCCGACCTGAAGGCTCTTCCTAAGCAAGAGCAAATCACCACTCACTTTTGCATCCAGGGCTGGTCCGGCGTCGCAAAGTGGGCCGGCGTTCCGATGCGCGATATCATGGACATCGTGAAGCCGAGGTCCGACGCTCGTTACGTGGTCTTCTACTCGTTTTCCGAGGGTGCGGCCGGCGGGGGCTATTACGACGTCCATGGGATCGATAATATGCGGCACCGGTTGACCATCCTGGCCTATGAGATGAACGGGGCTCCCCTCAGCGTCCTTCATGGTGCACCGCTGCGGCTGCGCTGCGAGAACGAATTGGGCTTCAAGATGGTCAAATGGGTCGCGGCGATCGAGTTCGTCCGCGATTTCGCCGATCTTGGCGCAGGACAGGGCGGCTACAACGAAGACCACGAGTTCTACGGCTACCGCATGCCCATTTAAGGATTAACCGGGATGGACCGTCGGCAGCGGGCTCGCCGTCTCGGGCAGTTGGACGCGGACTCCGGCCACATGGTCCCGAGAGGCTCGACAAGGTGCGGCTGACAGGCAGCGCGAGGTCGCGGGTGGCAGCGCTCGCGGAGCGTTTCGGCAACCGGCCCTCGTCTGTTTCCCATGATGCGCTTCAAAGGATCGACCGGCGTTGATCAACGCCGGTCGCCGCAAGCGAATGCTTCTTCTTGTTCTGGTGGGACTGGCTCGCCGTCTCACCCGCTGCAAGTTCGATGATTTCGGCCGTGATCTCGTCTTGCCGCACGATGAGCCGCGCCGATTGTAACGAGGACAGCTGGCGCTCGATCTGGTTGCGCGCCGCGGCCATCACTTCGATGCGAGCCTCATTCTCAGCGGCAAAGGCGTGCAGTGCGGCTTCGCAAAGCAGCGCGTGCACGTAGTCCGCCATGAGTTCGCTCAGAAGGACGCCGGGCGCTAGGTTCAGAAGCGGCGCGTTGACATCCTCGGCTCGAGGGATGACCGTCATATCGAAGGGGAACAGGCGCCGGCGTTCGACGTGGGTGCCTCGGCCAGGCTGCCATTGGCTAAAGACGGCATCGAGCCGATCGATCTCTCCCATCGCGATCCGGGTGTAGAGCGCTTCGGCAATATTGTCGGCGAGCTTGGGGACGCCGAGCGAATGGGACGGCATGGTGCTTGTCCAGCGAGCGGTGACGCCCCGTTCGGCGATGACCGCGCCGCCCCGAGTGCCGATCAGGAACAGTTCGGACTTCGCGAGATCGCGCCGACCGCATCGAGCACGCGCTCACTGAACGCCCCCGCAAACCCCTGTTCGGCGCAGAACAGCAAGAGGGCCGGCCGGCTCGATTTGTGCGATCCGCCCGTGCTGGCGGCCGGGACCAACGCGAGAACCCGTCCGATGGCGACGGCGATCATCTGCGCATAGCTGTCGACGGCGGCGATCTGGCTGCGGGCCTGCTGGGCCCGCGCCGCGGCGATGCCGCGCATCGCGTTCACCACAGCGCCGAGCTGGCGGATACCGTCGATGTGCGCGCCGATCTCCGCGAGACGTTCGGTCATGAGGGAATGGCCGCCGTCCCGCCTGTTTTAAGTAGGTCCCCCGGCGCGATGGTCTGGATGTAATGTTGCAGCGCCTTCTGCAGCGCCTGCTTGCGCTCGTCGTCGAGCTTGCCGGTGTCCTGGATCAGCCGCACAGCGTCCGGGGCGCCGCGATCGAGCGCATCGCGAAGACCTTGTCGAAACGCGATAACCGCCGAAGGAGACAAAGCATCCAACAGCCCGGATTGAACTGCCAGGACCAGGGCGACCTCGTCGGCGAGCCGCAGGGGCGTATGCTGCGGCTGGTCGAGGATCGCCCGGATCCGCGCACCACGGGTCAGCTGCTTGCGGACGCGCGTATCCGGCATTCCGCCGAAGCGGGTGAACATTTCCAATTCAAGGAATTGAGCATAATCGAGGCGCAGCGTCGCCGCGGCCTCTCTGAGTGCAGGGGCCTGGGTCTTGCCGCCGACGCGGCTGACGCTGGTGCCGACGTCCACGGCCGGTTTCAGCCCTTCATGGAACAGCTTGGCGTCGAGCACGATCTGGCCATCGGTGATCGAGATCAGATTGGTCGGGATATAGGCGCTGAGATTGCCCGCATCGGTCTCGGCGATCGGCAGCGCCGTCAGGGAGCCGCCGCCCTTGTCTTTGGAGAGTTTCGCGGCCCGTTCCAGAAGCCGCGCATGAACATAGAAGACGTCGCCCGGAAAGGCTTCACGTCCCGGTGATTGGCGCGTCAACAGCGCGATCTCGCGATGGGTCGCGGCGTGTTTCGACAAGTCGTCGAGCACGATCAAAGCATGCTGGCCGCGATCGCGGAAATATTCCGCCATGGTGACGCCCGAGAAGGGCGCGATCCATTGCAGTCCGGGTGAGCTCGCGGCGCCCGCCACGACGATGATGCAACGTTCGGGTGCGCCACTGCCGTGGATGACGTCGATCGCACGCCGGACACTCGAACTCTTCTGCCCAATCGCGACATAGACGCTGATGATGTCGCTCGACTTCTGATTGATAATCGTATCGATCGCGATCGTCGACTTGCCGATGGCCCGGTCGCCGATAATGAGCTCGCGCTGGCCGCGGCCGAGGGCGAAGAGCGTGTCGATGACGACGAGGCCGGTCTGCACCGGCTGGATCACCAGATCCCGGTCGACGATCGCCGGTGCCGGCCGCTCGATGGCCTCCAATGTGTCCGTCGCAATCGGCCCCTTTCCGTCAAGCGGTCGACCGAGTGGATCGACGACCCGGCCGAGCAGCGCCGGCCCCACCGGAACGCGCACCACATCGCCCGTACGGCGCACCGTGTCTCCGGCCTCGATCGCCTCAACATCGTCGAGCAGCACGCAGCCGATCCTGTCTGGTTCGAGGACCTGGGCAAAGCCGAATTGTCCCTTGCCGAAATGCAGGAGTTCATCGAGCCGGACGTCGGGCAGCCCGGAGACCAACGCGATACCGTCGCCGACCTCCTCAACCCGACCGATCTGTTCGGCATGAGGACCGAGTTCGGCGGTGCCAAGCGTCGTGCGAGCGCGCTTCAACCAGGACTTCGCGCGAGCGTCAGCGTCGGTTGTCATGCATGACCTTTACAAGGATTTGGCTGAGGTCGGCGCGCCAGCTGTTGCTCACGACGAGATTGGGGGCATGCAGCTCAAGGCCTGCGATGAGTGCGGGATCAGCCTTGAAGACGATCCGCGGATGACCTCCCAACGCCTCGCCGATCAGTGTCCGATAGCGTTCCTCGTCGGCCGGATCGAGCGGCGTCGCGCTGATCGCTTCAAGGGCCGCACCGTTTGCCGTCACGGCCTGTCGGGCCGGCTCCGGCAGGTTGCGGATCTTGTCGAGCAGCCAGCCCAGGAAAGCGGCGCGGACGGCCGACCCGTCCAGACGGATCATCAGGCGTTCCGCGATTTCGATGGCGAGATGGCTCGCCCGCTCGCCCCAAGCTTCATTACTCGCGGCTTTCTCAGCCTCGATCGCCGCCCTTGCGGCCGCTTCCTTCGATGCCGCTTCCTTCTCGACTTCGTCCAGACGCGCGGCTCGCGTCTTCTCGGCGACATCGTGCGCTGCGGCCAGGATCGCGTCGCGCTCCTCCTCAAAACCCGCCCGTGTCCGCTCGATTTCGGCAAGCGCCGCGCTTGCCTGGCTGAGCTTCGCCTCCGCCTCCGCCAGGATCCGTTGCGCCGAGGCGCGCCGCTGCTCGATCATGGCCGCGACCGGGCGCCAGAAGAACCGCCCGAGCAGCCAGATCAGGATGACGACGTTGACGCTCTGGATGCCGAGCGTCCACCAGTTGATAGTCATGTCGTCATTTCAGCAGCGGGTTGGCGAAGAGCAGGAGCAGTGCGATCACCAGACAGTAGATCGCCATGGTCTCGATCATGGCGAGGCCGACGAACAGCGTGCGCGAGATGGTATTGGCGGATTCCGGCTGTCGGGCGATCGCATCCATGGCCGCCGCCACCGCGCGGCCTTCGGCAAGAGCCGGACCGAGCGCGCCGAAGGAGACCGCGACCGCGGCCGATATGATGCTGCCAAGGGCTAACCAGTTCATGGAAGCGTCCGTGTTTTGGAGGTATCCGGGGCGGGTTGTCGTTCGCCGACTGCCCCGGCGATGAAGACCATCGCCAGGATCGCGAAGATGTAGGCCTGCACCGCCCCCGTCAGCAGATCGAGCGCCATGAGGGGGATCGGCACCAGGAAGCCGGCGAGCGACAGGACGATGCCGATCACGAAGACGCCGCTCATCACGTTGCCGAACAGCCGGACGAGCAGCGAGAAGGTGCGAGTGAGGCTTTCGATGATATTGAGCGGGATCATGATCAGGTTGGGCGAGGCGAAGGTCGCCAGATAGCCGCGCACGCCGGCCCCCCGGATGCCGAACCAGATCACCGCGATGAACACGAGGAGCGCGAGTGCGGCGTCGGTCTCGAGGTTGGCCGTCGGCGGCTCGACGCCCGGCACGAGCGAGGACCAGTTGGCGAGGAAAATGAAGGCGAACACTGTGCCGATGAAGGCCCGGTAGGGCGCGGGCTCAAGCCGCATCGTATCGCGGATCTGATCGTCGACCGTGTCGACGATCAGCTCGAAGGTCGCTTGGGTCGCGGAGGGAACGAGTGACAGGCGGAGGGTGAGGACCAGGCTGCCCAAGACCAGCACCACCATGATCGTCCAGGTGGCGAGGACACCCGCGACGATCGGCACTGGACCGACATGGAACAGGGGAACGCTGGCAAGCGGCGATGTCATGGCGCGGCCTCCCGGAGCTGGCGCATGACCGCGAAGCGCGCGACAAGGACGCCGAGGGCTGTCACGAGCAAATGCAGCGCGCCTTCGAGACTCGCCAGCGTCAGCACCCCACCCAGCAGGAGGAAGCGGCCGATCATCATGGCAATGGTCGTCGACAAGCGACCACCGGAGGCGAACCGCTGGGTCTGCCACCATACCGCGCGGAAATAGAGCAGGCCGAGCAAGCTTCCGGCGGCGAGATGCGCGCAGAGGCTGATGAGCGCGGCCCAGGGCGGCAGGTGGTCGAGCGCGAGAATGCTCATGCGTCGCCCATCCATTTCCAGGCGGACCAGCATCCGAGCCCCAGCCCGAGCATCAGGAGCGGCGCCGTGCAGAACAGGCCAGTGTCGAACATTCGATCGAGCCAACGACCAACGAAGACGCCGGTCAGCATCGGCACGACGATGATCCAGCCGAGCACGCCAATCTGGGCAAGCCGGCGGGCCACCGAAGGATCGCCCTCGCGCAGCCAACGCCGGTGTCGTTCTCCGCGCAGCCGGACGCCCTTCACGAGCGGATCTCGTTCGCCGGGCTCGGCGTCCGGGCCGGTCATCCGAAGCTCCCGGTGCCGGTCCGTCCACCGGGCCGAAGATGGCGCACGATCTCGCGAATAGCGTTCAACTGCAGGCGCGTGCTCTCGACATGCTCGGTCCGCTCCGTCTCGAGATCGGCGCGGAAGCGGCCGAGCACGGTCTCGTCGAGCGTCGCGAGGTCATCGCCCGGGACTGCCTCGCGTGTCGCGATGGCGATATCCCGTCCGGCGGTAACGGAGAGGACGCCGCGACGCACGGCGCAATAGTGGAGCGTGCCGTTGCCGCGTTTCCAGCTGACGACGGAGACGGCGAGGCTGGTGAGGAAATCCGCGTGCCGGGGCAATATCCCGAAATTGCCGGTCGCATCCTCGGCGCGCAACGCCAGCACGCCGTCCTCGTCGACGATCACCGCCAGCGGCGTGACGATGCGCAGCCTCAAGACGAGCGCTCCGGCTTGGCCGCCGTCGCTTCTTTTCGGCGAGCCTCGTCCAAGGTGCCGACCATATAGAGGGAACTCTCCGCCCAATCGTCGGTCTCGCCGTCCAGGATGGCACGGCAGCCGGCGAGCGTGTCGGCACGACGGACGCTGCATCCCGGCGTGCCCGTGAAGGCCTCGGTCACCACGAAAGGCTGGCTGAGGAATCGCTGGAGACGACGCGCCCGCTTGACGATCGAGCGGTCACTTGCGTTGAGCTCTTCGACCCCGAGAAGGGCGATGATGTCCTGGAGATCCTTGAAGCGGGCGAGTGCCTCGCGGGCGCGCTCCGCGATGCGGTAATGCTCCTCGCCCACGACAAGCGGATCGAGCAGAACGGACGAGGAGGCCAGCGGGTCGACGGCCGGGTAGAACCCCTCGGCCACCAGCGCGCGCGACAACATGATGATGCTGTCCATATGGCTCGAAATGGCTGTCACGGCCGGGTCGGTGAAATCGTCGGCCGGGACGTAGACGGCCTGGATCGCGGTGACGGCTGCCCCGGCAACCGACGCGATGCGCTCCTGCAGCGAGGCCACTTCGGTCGCCAGCGTCGGCTGATAGCCGACGCGGGACGGCAACCGTCCCAGCAGGCTCGACACTTCGCTTCCGGCCTGGACGAAGCGGAAGACGTTGTCCATCAAAAGGAGCACGTTCTGATGCTTCTCGTCGCGGAAATATTCGGCGATCGTCAGTGCCGCCAGCGGCACCCGCCAGCGGGCTCCTGGAGGCTCGTTCATCTGCCCGTAGACGAGCACCGTGCGTGCAAGCACGCCCGATCCCTGCATGTCCGTGAGGAGTTCATGGCCTTCGCGGGACCGTTCCCCGACGCCGGCGAAGACGGAAATGCCTTGGTACTTTTCAACCATGGCATGGATCAGTTCCATCACCAGTACGGTCTTTCCGACACCGGCGCCACCGAACATCGCGGCCTTGCCGCCCTGGGCGAGTGGCGCCAGAAGATCGATGACCTTGATGCCGGTTTCGAACACGGCCGTCGTCGAAGTCTCATCCTGAAGGGTCGGCGGCGAATTGTGGATGCCGCGTCGCGGCGTGTCGGATGGCAGGGCCGTCCCGCGATCGCGGATGGTCCCGACGACATCGATGAGGCGCCCCAGGACGGCGTCGCCGACTGGAACCGAAATCGGTGCGCCCGTCGAGCGCACCGGCACGCCGCGGGCGAGACCCGCTGTCGCCTGGAGCGCGATACCCCGGACGGTGACGGGATCGACATGGCTATGCACTTCAAGGACGAGCTGTTCGGGCCTGTCCCATTCGACCACCAGCGCTGTATTGATCGAAGGCAGCACGCCGCCCTCGAAGCTCACGTCCACGACGGCGCCTCGAACCGATACGACTGCGCCTGGCGACGTAGCAGGATCCATGGACCGTCCGATGAGCGTCTGAAGACCTTAAAGTAGGGGGCGGGCGCGGCGGAGAGCCGATGACGACCGTCCGGTGAAGGCCTTTCGAGCGCGTTACCAATCGATGCGACGGTACGCGGCGGCGACCCTGCGAGGATAGGCTCGGAAACTACCCAGGCCGATCCCATCGAGAAGGTCCGGCGGGTTGGCTCGCGTCTGTGTCAGAAAACCATCCGGCCCATGGGTATATTCCGAAGCTCATGTGGCGCGCAGCGGTATTATATCGTGCGGTAGACATGACGAAATTCGGTATTCGAAATGACGGCCATCGCTTCAGTTTCTCGCGTAGAAACCGAGTTCGACAAGTTTCTGTTCGCACCGATCGGTGAAGATAAAAACGGAATGTTGCTCAGCGTGCTGTCGGCGCTGGCGGTTGGACGTCGATCCCTGGCAGGAGGCTGCCGCGCTGACCCGGTTGCCCGGGGACGCTGCCGCTCGAAGATTGACCTCGTTGATCGCGGCGCTCCCCGACCTGCCGTCGGCACGTCTCGAGCCCGGAGTGATCGCCGATCGCCTGGTCGCGCTCTTGCCGCGCCGGGCTGGCCCGCATTTGCCCACGCGCGCCACGGCGCTCAACCAGGGTACGGCGACGCAGTCCTGGGCACTCCTCTGCGCGATATTCGTCGCCTTCCTGCTCGGCGCAATATGGATCATGGCAAGTCGCTGACGCCGACGGAGGTCGATGACGGTGGCAACGATCTTAGCAATCGATCCGACATGGTCGCCGTGCCGGTCTCTGAGTAGTTTCCGAGTCTGCCGCTGCCCCTGGGCAAGGGATAGTCTCCCATTAGAAAACTGATCGCGCTCCGTCCGACGCTGTCGGGCGTGAGAACTGCACATGGTCGAGGATGACCCCGTCGGACGTCCCGGCGAGCGCCACCTGGTTTTGGACGGGACGGCCCGGCCTTGGATTTCGGTCGAGGCCCGAGGTTTGACGCTCCCGTCCGCCCGCAATATCGCCTCGATTTTTGAAAGGTCACCGCCAATGGTCGTCCGCTGCATCCTGGTTCCTTCGACGCCGGGCGATGATCATACGCAACGACTGAACGCGGCGTTTCGCATGAGCCGGCGCCTTGGAGCTCATGTCCGCCTGCTCAATATTCGCAGCGATCCGAGGATTATCTTCGACAATATGCCCGAAGTTGCCATGGCGGCGGGCGTGACAGCGCAACAGATCGAAAACGCAGACCGAGAGGCTGCGGCCGAAGCCAGGAAAGCCTTCGAGGCCTCCTGCGCGAACGCGGGTGTCGAGAGCACCGGCCAGCCGTCGCTCCTCAGTACGCCGTTCGGATTTTGGGCCGAGCAGGTCGGGGAGATCGAACCCCTCGTGGCTCTCGCCGGTCGGGTCAGCGACCTGATCGTCGTGGACCGTCCAAGCGGAAGAAAGCTGGCGTCCGAGCGCATTTTCGATGCCGCGGTCTTTTCGTCCGGACGGCCGACGCTGGTGGTGGCGGACGACGTGCCGGACGATTTGCTGCGCCACGTCGTCATCGCCTGGAACGGCAGCCTCGAGGCGGCACGGGTTGTCGGACACGCGATTTCGCTTCTCCACGCGGCCGATCGGGTGTCGATCGTAACGGCGACATCGGACCGAAGCTCGGAGGCGCAGTTCGCCAATCTGCAAGACTACCTGAGTTGGCATGGCATCAAGGCCCATCCGCTGGCGGTCCCGGCCGCCGAGGACTCCGCCGGGGCGGCGCTGCTCGCAGGGGCGGTCAGGGGAAACGCCACCATGATGATTATGGGCGCCTATACCCACAGCCGCGTGCGGCAGTTTCTGCTCGGTGGCGTTACGGCTCACGTCCTCAAACATGCGTCAATTCCAGTGCTGATGGAGCACTGATCCCGGACTTCGCTCGACGGTGAACAGGCGGTCCGGAGCAGCAGGCCTGGAATTGAGTAATTTCCGATGCTGCTGTTGGTGGCTTCGGATTACCTAGGGTCGAACCCGACGAATACCACAGTGCCTCCGGACGGACACGCCCGGAGAGCCATGCTTCATCGTCGCTTGGAATGGCGTATCGGCGGAGCGGGATCAATAGGCTTGACAATTTCATGTCCTGCAGGAAGTCCCAACCTTACCGCGAGCTGGTTTGTGCCGGCTCTCTTCTACTTGGAGCCGCATCATGACTTACACGACCTTGATGGTCCATCTCGACGTCGGACACCCAAATTCGGAAGTGCTGCAGGTCGCCGGCGATCTCGCGGAGAGCTTTCATGCTAACGTGATGGGTATCGCCGTATGCCAGCCGATGCAAATCTACGATGGCTGCGGCTACGCGTCCGGGGATCTGGTCGATCAGTCCTGCAAGGACATCGAAAACCAGATCAAGGAGGTTGAGACAGAATTCCGAAACGCGCTCGAGCCGCGAGTCGCGAATCTGGAGTGGCAGTCGGCTGTGATGTTTACATCGCTGTCCGACTACATCGCCCGCGAAGCGCGTCGTGCCGACCTTGTCGTCACCGGCGCCGTTCCTTCGGCGTGGCTCACACCGGCGCAGGGCGTGAACGTCGGCGATCTCATCTTGCAGCTCGGGCGACCCGTCCTCATCGTGCCCACGACCGCGAAGCCGTTAAAGCTGGAGCGGGTCGTTGTCGGCTGGAAGGACACGCGCGAAACGCGGCGCGCCATCTCCGACGCTCTGCCGCTGCTGAAGAAGGCCGCCCACGTGAGCCTCGTCGAAATTGCCGCCTCGGACGATCTTGCCGCGGCCAGGACGCGCCTCACGGAGGTCGCAGGCTGGCTCAAGCGGCACGACATCGATGCGGAGTCTCTGGCGCTGCTTTCGATCGGTGACGACTCGACCCGGATGAACACCATCGCCGAGGAACAGGATGCCGACTTGATCGTCGCGGGAGCCTATGGGCACAGCCGCCTGCGCGAATCGGTTCTCGGCGGGGTAACCCGCGAGCTTCTGCGGCATTCACATCTATGCTCGCTTCTGTCGCACTAAATGGTCCGGCAACAGGCCATTGGTTAGGATCAATGCATTAAAACGACTGCAATAATAGCGTTGTCAATACACTAAGAAATTTTTAGCGCGTCAACAATAACCAGCAATCAAGTACGAGGCCCCGAATGCCTGATACTCTATCGTCCGATCTCCTTCGGAAAATGAACGCCTATTGGCAGGCCGCGAACTATCTATCGGTCGGGCAGATCTACCTGCAAGACAATCCGTTGCTCGATGTCCCACTCACACTCGAACATCTCAAGCCGCGATTGCTCGGACATTGGGGTACGACAACCGGCCTGAACTTTCTATATGTTCACCTTAACCGGTTGATCAAAGACAACGACCTCAACATGATCTACGTCATCGGTCCGGGGCATGGCGGCCCGGGCCTCGTGGCGCAGACCTATCTGGAAGGGTCCTACACCGAACGCTATCCGGCAATCGAGCGCAGCCGGAACGGACTGCACCGCCTGTTTCGCCAGTTCTCCTGGCCTTATGGGATTCCCAGTCACGTCGCGCCGGAAACACCTGGCTCCATCCATGAGGGCGGGGAACTGGGCTATTCCTTGGCCCATGCCTTCGGCGCCGCTTTCGACAATCCGGACCTGATCGTGTCCTGCATCGTCGGCGACGGCGAGGCGGAGACCGGCGCCCTGGCGACCAGTTGGCACTCCAACAAATTCCTGAACCCGGCGCGCGACGGTGCCGTCCTTCCAATACTGCACCTCAACGGGTTCAAGATCGCCAACCCGACCGTGCTGGCCCGCATCAGCCGCCAGGAATTGACCGACTTGTTTCGGGGCTACGGCTACGATCCGCATTTCGTCGAGGGCGACGACCCGGCGGTCGTCCATCAAAGCCTCGCCGGCACGCTCGATGTGGTCCTGGCGCAGATCCGACAGATCCAGAGCGCCGCGCGGTCTCACAGCAAAACGCAAGCCATCGAGCGTCCGCGTTGGCCCATGATCGTCTTCCGCACGCCGAAAGGCTGGACAGGACCGAAATTCGTCGACGGCAAGCCGGTCGAAGGGACCTGGCGCGCGCATCAAGTGCCGATCGCGGACTTCAAGAAGCCCGAACATCTCCAGCAACTCGAAGAATGGATGAGGAGCTATCGTCCGCAGGATCTGTTCGATGAGCAGGGCAGATTCAGCGAGGAGCTTTCCGCGCTCGCCCCGACCGGTCATCGCCGCATGGGTTCCAACCCGCATGCCAATGGCGGTGAACTGCTGCAAACTTTGTCGATGCCCTCGTTCCAGGACTACGCGGTGGACGCGGAGGCGCCCGGCGTCGTCAAGGCTGAAGCGACGCGGGTTCTCGGACAGTTTCTGCGCGACGTGATGAAGCTCAACCTCGGCAAGAAGAATTTCCGGCTCTTCGGCCCCGACGAGACCGCCTCGAACCGGTTGGAGGCCGTTTATGAAGTCTCCGGCAAGGAATGGATGGCTGAGGTCGAGGCCGTCGACGTCGATCTCAGCGCCGACGGCCGCGTCATGGAGGTCCTGAGCGAACATCTGTGCGAAGGTTGGCTCGAAGGATATCTCCTGACGGGACGCCACGGCCTGTTCTCCTGCTACGAGGCCTTCATCCACATCATCGATTCGATGGTCAATCAGCATGCCAAATGGTTGAAAGTCAGCAAGGGGATCCCGTGGCGGAAGCCGATCGCTTCGCTGAACTACCTGCTCACGTCCCATGTCTGGCGCCAGGACCACAACGGCTTTTCCCACCAGGATCCCGGCTTCATCGATCATCTCGCGAACAAGAAGTCCGATATCGTGCGCATCTACCTGCCGCCGGACGCGAACTGCCTTCTGTCGGTCGCCAATCATTGCTTGCGCAGCCGCAACTACATCAACCTGATCGTCGCCGGCAAGCAACCTGAATGGCAATGGCTGGATATCGACGCGGCCGTCCGCCATTGCAGCGCCGGCGCGGGCATCTGGACATGGGCCAGCAACGGCGCCGACGATCCCGATGTGGTCATGGCCTGCGCCGGCGATGTGCCGACGCTTGAAACGCTCGCCGCCGTGACGCTCTTGCGTGCCTATGTTCCCGACATTCGGATCCGGGTCGTCAACGTGGTCGATTTGATGGTCTTACAGCCCTCTTCCGAGCATCCCCACGGCCTGGACGATCGTGCTTTTGACGACCTGTTCACGACGGACAAGCCGGTGATCTTTGCCTTCCACGGCTATCCCGCGATGATCCATAAGCTGACCTATCGACGGCATAATCAGGCCAACATTCATGTGCGCGGCTACAAGGAGGAGGGCACGACCACGACCCCCTTCGACATGGTCGTGCTGAACGACCTCGACCGCTACCGTCTCGCGCTGGATGCCATCAAGCGCATTCCCCGCCTTGGCGATCAGGTTGAGGCCGCGACGGCGCGGTACTGGACAACCATGGAGCGCCACAAGCGGCACATCGGCGAGCACGGCGACGATATGCAGGAGGTTCGCGACTGGCACTGGAATTTGTGAACCCGACAGCGCAACGGGGATCCGGCATGAAAGACGCTGAACCCGTGGATGTGCTGGCACTCAACAGCGGCTCCTCCTCGCTCAAATTCGGGCTGTATCGCGTCGGAACGTCACGGATCGAAACGCTGCTCTCCGGCGCGGCCGAGTCGATCGGCGACGGACAAAGTAAATTCCACGCGAAGGACCCGGCCGACACGATCACGGTCGCCGAGATGATATCCATTCCCAGCCAACGCGAGGCGGTCATCCGCATCGGGACGCTTCTTGCCGATTGCCACGTTCCCGCGCCGGCCGCCATCGGGCATCGGATCGTGCATGGCGGGCCAAAGCTCCGGCAGCACTGTCTCATCGATGCTTCGGTTCTCGGCCAACTTGAAACCGCAAGCGCCTTCGCGCCGCTGCACATCCCGTCCGCTTTGTCGGTCATCCGCTTCGCCCAGGAGCATTTTCCAGCGGTTCCGCAGGTTGCGTGTTTCGATACCGCTTTTCACGCGGAACTGTCGGAGGTCGCGCGTGTCCTGCCGATCTCGAAGGTGCTGCGGTCGGAGGGCGTGCAACGCTACGGGTTCCATGGCCTTTCGTGCGAATCCGTCGTGCACCAACTTGGGGACGATCTGCCGGATCGTTTGATCATCGCGCATCTCGGCAACGGCGCAAGCATTACCGCGGTCAAAGGCGGTCGATCGATCGACACGAGCATGGGAATGACTCCGACCGGCGGGGTGATCATGGGCACCCGCAGCGGCGATCTCGACCCGGGCGTCCTGGTCTACTTGATGCGTGAGAAGACGTTCGGCGCGGCTATGCTCGAAGAGCTGGTCGATCACCGTTCCGGGCTCCTCGGGATCTCCGGCATCGACAGCGACATGCGTCGCCTGCATGACGCCGCCTCGTCGAACGCCGACGCACGGCTTGCCATCGAGATGTTCTGTTATTCCGTGCGCAAGCAGATCGCCGCGATGATCGCCGCGCTGGAGGGCGTTGACGCGGTGGTCTTCACCGGTGGCATCGGTGAGAACGATGCGGAAGCACGCGGCGCCATCTGCGCCGGGATGTCCTGGATCGGTGTCAGGCTCGACGATGCTCGGAACCGATCCGCCAGCAACCCCATCAACGCAACAAAATCGCGCTGCGCGGTGTTCGTTCTCCCCTCGCAGGAAGACGACCAAATTGCCCGCCATGCCGGAGCATTGTTCCGACAAACCCTTCCCCAATAGGTCGCCGACGGGCTTGGGCGATCAGGTCTTTTTTAGGCAATCCTGAGGTGGGCGAATACCGGGACCTTCAGCAGGTCCAGCACGAGCGCAAAGACAGCCGCAACGCCAAGCGTCCCGACCACTACGAAGGTCGGCAACGGCGTCATCGCGATTCCGCCCACGGCCAAGGTCGCGGCGATCAGAACATCGATGGCTGACGACGCGACGAGCCAGGAACTCGGGCGCGAGGACCAGATCCGCCGACGTTCACGATTGGTATAGGTCGTCGCCTGATTGCCGAACACGATAGTGATGAAAGCCAGCGTCCTCAGCGCCTCGATGCCGAACCCGAACCGGTATGCGCCGAAGAGCATCACCGATGTGCAGAAGACCAATTCGCCCAAGCCCATAACGACGCCGGCGATCGTGAGATGGCCGATCCGCCATTCATTCGGCACGGGAGACGGTCGCACATTGTCGGTCGTCAGCGCCATGCCAAGAAAATCCCCGGTGATCATGATGAGCACCATCAGCAAGGGCGTCAGGATCGCTTGCCCGGTCACCAGCAGGCCGACGCCGAGGAAGAGCACCTGCACCGTCTTCTTGGTGATGGAGTTCAGCGTGTAGGTCAGGATGCGCTGGAACGTCACGCGCCCTTCCTTGACCGCGGCGACGAGGCCGGCGAGCCCAGGCTCCGTCAGGACCATGGCCGCCGCCGATTTGGCGACGTCGGTGGCGGTCGACACCGCGATGCCGACCTGCGCCTGGCGCAGCGCCGGTGCGTCGTTGGCGCCGTCGCCGCACATGCCGACGATGTGACCAGCCTTCTGAAACGCCTTGACCAGATTGTACTTGCCCTCCGGAAGAACGCCCGCGAAGACCGCGAACGCCTCGGGACGTATGCCTTCCGGGATCGGTCCGGGAGGAAAGACTGCACCATCGAGCCCCACCGCACGCGCCACGATGGCCGCCGTCGTCGGCGCGTCGCCCGTTACCATCACGGTCCGTACCCCCAATCCGCGCAATTCGGTCACGAGCGCCGCGGAGTCCGCCCGCGGTGGGTCGCTGATCGCGATGAGGCCGATCAGCGTCATTGCCATCGATGGTCCAGCCGCGACCGCTAGGACCCGAAGGCCTTGGCTCTCGAGCTCCTTCGCGGCTTCGATTGCTGCCGGCATGGGCTGGGCGAGGCCGGCGACCACGGCAAATGCACCCTTAACGACGCGTTGCGTTTCACCTGCCGAGTCCGCAATCGTCGCCTCGGACATCTTCGTCGCCGGATCGAACGGCGTGAACGTGATCATCTTCGGCGCATCGGATGCGGTCCGGCTCGCGGCGGCGGATCGGATCGCCGCGTCCACGGGATCTTGCCCGCCATCCGAACTGGCCAGCGCCGCAAGCGCCAGAACATGAGCCGCGTCGAATTCGAGCATGGGACGAACGGTCGTCACCTTCAGCGCGTTGCGTGTCAGCGTGCCGGTCTTATCGGCGCACAGGACATCCATGGAAGCCGCTTCATCCACCGCCGAGAGGCGCGTCGGAAGGACACCCAGTTTTGCCAAGGCCCGCGCGCCGATCGCCGACGCAAGCGTGAACGTGGCTGGCAGCGCGACCGGTATCGATGCAAGGACCGCCGTCAGGACGAGCGGGATGATCTCAACGAGCGGCATCCCGAGGAAACTGGCATAGGCCACCAGCATCACGATCACGACGCCGTTGAAGACGGCGAGGTTGCGTACGACGCGCAGCACAGCCGTCTGCTGCGAACTCACGACATGGGCGGTACGGACGAGTTCCGCGGTGCGGCCGAACTTGGTGCGCGCTCCGGTCGCCGTGACCTCCGCCACCGCCTCGCCGCGCCGGATCAACGCTCCCGCATATGTTCGCGTACCCGGGCCGGCTTCGATGGGTACCGATTCGCCGGTCAGCATGGATTGGTCGAGCAGAACGTCTCCCGCGGTCAGGCTCACATCCGCCGCGACGACGCCGCCGAGCGAAAGCTTCACCACGTCGCCCGGCACCAGTCCGGCGGCTGGAACGGTGGCCCAGGCGCCGTCCCGCCGCACGGACGCGGTCAGCGCGAGCCGCGACTTCAGCGCCGCAAGCGTCGCTTGGGCGCGTCCCTCCTGTACAAGCCCAAGCACGGCGTTGAACACCAGGAGACCGGCAATGAGCGCGGCCTCGCCATAGTCGCCGAGCACGACCTGAAGCATGATCGCCGCCTCGAGCATCCATGGGACGGGCGCCCAGAACTTGGCGACGGCGCTCCTCAATGGATGCACTGTCGTGTCCGGCATGGCGTTCGGACCGGAGGCCTTCAGCCGGCGGCGCGCCTCGTCCCTCGTCAGTCCGTTTCGCGGGTCGGTGTTGGCGGCACATGCCGACCGGGCCGGCAGAGCGCCTGTCGCGGACTGCCGGGCGGTGATCGTCGCCTCCGCGCTCGGAGTTCTGACCTGAACGGACTTCACGGCGCCATCCTTCGTCATGGGTCTTCAGCCGCCCGCGAGCACGGGACGATCCGTCGGCGCTGCCGCGTACAAGCTGGCATGCGGGTCAAGACGGGAACGAGCGGGCGCACCGAAGATCGCCGGGGCGCCGGCCATGACTGCGTCGCTCTGTTCCATTAAGCCTCGCGCAAGAGAGGCCGCGATTGGCGAGCTGATATTTCCAACGCGCAAATGGCGGACGGTCCACGATATCCGGCGCCGATCTCGCACGAAAAGGCTCGGAAACTACTCAGCCCAGGTTCGGTCCTGGTGTCGAAGACGGCGGATGCAACGGCTTCTCCTCACCGATGGGTTCGAGCACCGCGTCCCTCAGAAGTTTGTAGCGGGCGCGCGTGACCATCATGGTCTGAAACCAGGTCGTCAGGTCGTCCCATGGATCTTTCACGGTCGCCAGGCCGGAAATGAATGCGACGACGGTGCCGACTTGCGTCCTGCCGGTGACGACGAACCAGCCGCCGATTCCCAAGATGCCGGCAACGCCGAGTTGATGGCAGAGGTTCGTCAGGAAGTTCATCGAAAACTTGAACTTGAAGACCCCCATGTTGAGAGCGAAGACGCTCGCGAAGCGCGCATCCTGCTCGTTCCTCCTATCTTCTCCATCATTTTCATCGACGAGCGCGCCGCTGGCGGACCGAAGCATCTCGATCCTCGACTCGGCCCGCACCGTGATCGCATGCTGCATCAGCGGCACGAACACGAACTGAGGAACAAAGACTGCCGCAAGGACGATCGACATGATCGGCTGCAGCACGACGAGGTAGACCGCCACGCTGATCATGATCCCGGCCTGCAGCAAGGGTTCAGAGATCGACTCGCCCATGAAGGCGCCGACCGGCTCGCTCTCGGCGATGATCATGGAAATCTCCTTGCCTTCGCGCGCGGCCATTGCGGCGGCATCGGGCTTTTCGCCTTGCCGCCGGTTGATGAAGGATCGCAGGCTCCGCGTGGCATGTTCCGAGATCCAGCTCCGATAAATGTTGAACAAGAGCTTGAGAGACCCTTGGAGCAGGACCGCGCCCGCATAGACCAGGACGAAGAGGCCGATCGATCGGAAACTTCCTTCCTTGAGCGAGCGATCGATCACACGGCGCTGGATTTCGATCGGGACCGTATTCAGGACGGCGATCGATCCCGATAGGAGGCACAGCCAAACCTGATCGCCGCCGCTGACCCGCCAGACGAGCGCGTAATAGTTTCTCGGAAGCGTGTCGCCTTGGAAGGAATGGCCGCCATCGTCCACTCTCCAGGGCGACGGCCACAAGCTGAAGTGGTGTGTTTTCGGTTTCATGTCGGACCTCAGGCTTCGAACAGCGCACATGAGTCGCATGAAAGTTTCGAAGCTGATCCCCTCTTCGACGGATCGCGCGGTCTCCGAGACCGGTCGATGCCCGCCCTGCCGGCGCCCCCCCAAATCTCATCCACAAAGCTCGTGCCGCCCTCCCGTTCTCATCCGAATTGATCCGCCAGCGATCGTAGAGCTTGACCGCCGAAGCTTTGAACGGTCGCCTAAGTCGTTCAAGCCCTTATGCCCTTTGATAGGTAACCGGGGCAGATTAGCAGGCCGTCTGACGGTTGAGGCCTGGCGCACGCGATCGGCCAGTGGCGGGACGGCGTCGAGACCGGGGACACACAGGCGGTCGCCGAGATAGCGGAAGAAGGAGATGCGGAGCTTTGCGCAGGTCTTCATCAGGCCGAGCATCACCTCGCGGGCTGTGCGGCCGGAACTGCTCATCGTACCCCCGGAGATCTTGCGTTTGATGACGCAGGCGCGGATGTCGTTTTCCGACCCGTTGATATGGAGCGGTATATCCGGGCGCTGAAGAACCCGCAGCAGGTCTGCCTTTCGCCGGTGTAGACGGGTCATCAACCGGTCGAGCGTCACATTGATCCTCCCCCGGTTTCGCGGACACGGGGGTTAGGTCGCTGTCCGCTCGGCCTGTTCCGGCGTGATATAGCCGAGAGCCGAGTGGATACGTTGCCGATTATAGTAGCCTTCGATGTAGGCGAACAGGTCGCGTCGGGCCTCGTCTCGGGTCGCCCATCGGCGCTGGTGGACGAGTTCGACCTTCAGGGTATGGAAGAAGCTCTCCATGGGAGCATTGTCGTAGCAACACGCAGTGCGGCTCATCGACGAGACCGCCTTCATGCCGGCGAGCTGCTTACGGTAGGCCTCAGCGGCATATTGGCTGCCGCGATCCGAGTGGCAGACGAGACCGGCCGCCGGTCTCTGCCGTTGGTGGGCCATCATAAGGGCGGCGCTCGTCAGTTCGGTGCGCATGTGATCGCGCATGGACCAGCCGACCACCTTGCGCGTGGCAAGGTCGAGCACCGCCGCGAGGTAAAGCCAGCCCTCGCCTGTCGGCAGATAGGTGATATCGGCGAGCCAGACCGTATTCGGCACCGAGGCCGAGAAATCCTGCTTCAGGAGATTGGGGGCGATCGGCAGATCGTGGCGGCTGTCGGTCGTGCACGGCCGGAACCGTCGGCCGGCGAGAGCGCGGATGCCGTAGCTGTGCATGAGCCGCTCGACCCGACCGCGGCTGGCCGACCGTCCTTCGGCCCGCAGCGCGGCATGCACGCGAGGCGATCCGTAACGGCCATGGTGGCCGGCATGGATCCGGCGGACATCCGCAAGGAGCTGACGGTTCGCAGCTGCCCGGGCGCTCTCGGGACGAGACCGCCAGCCGTAGTACCCACTGGGAGAAACTTCGAGCACGCGGCACATGAGACGCACCGGCCAGGTGCGCGCATGCTGCTCGATGAAGGAGAACGTCACTTCGGCATCTCCGCGAAGATGCCGATCGCTTTTTTTAGGACATCGCGCTCCATCCGGGTCCGGTCGAGCTCACGACGGAGGCGGGCAATCTCGGCCGCCTGATCGGATGGGAACGCGACAGGGCTCGTTGGCACGGTTGGTAGCGATCCTGCCGGACGCAGACGTGAGGCAGTCCCGTTCACGCTCGTGCGCCATTGTCTCAACATGGAGGGCTGGATCCCGAGTTCGGCCGCGATCTGCATCTGCGGCCGGCCGCTCGCCTCCAAAAGCGCGACCGCCTCTCGCTTGAACTCGGGCGTGAACTCTCGTCTCGTCTTCGCCATCAAACACCATCCTCGCCCGCTCGGAGCGTATCAGAGGTGTCCGTGAAACCAGGGGAGGATCACATATCCGGTTCGGCGTTTGAAGACCCGGTCGAAGCGCGCCCGCAACGCCGCCGCTCGTCGCGGGCACGGATCACGTTTCCAGCTTTTCAGGTCGGCATAAAACCACCAGATCAACGATCGTGTCGTCTCGACCGCGCGTCGCTGCGCCGGCGTTGCCGGCACGAGCTTATGGACCAACCGCTCGGCATGCACCCAACACAAGGCATGCGTGCCCACGCGGAACTGGCCGGCGCCATCGGAGACGATGACGGTGTCGGTGAGCAGCCCATGGTCGCGGATGGCCCCCCAAAGCGCACCTTCCGTGGCGACCCGAACCGGATTAGGGGTGACGTCGAGCCGGTCGAAACCGAGATCGGCAAGATGCGCGCTCCAGGCGGGCGCATCGGCGAAGCACTTGACCGGATGAGCCGGGAGCCGCGCCACCAGCGGATCGGCGAGGGACAGGTCGCGCATGAGGCCAAGCGCCGCATCATTGACGACATAATCCGTGTGCCCGGCCCGCAGCAGCGACAGGAAGGCCTCGCGCGACTTCGACGTGCCGGTCCGGAAGGCCGTGAACCGATCATCGCCGATCTGGGTCCAAAAACCGTCCTTCCGGGCATGCCGTGCGGCCGTGTTGTCTACCGTGATCCAGCCCGCTGTGGCCAAGCCCGCTCGGAGAACCTCGTGGTCCTCGTTGACGAAGGTCTCCAGCGAACGCGTCAGCACGCGAACGACCTGCCGCTTGGAGATCTCGACCCCGATGCCGTTCAGCAGCGCCACCAAGCGCTCCGTCGTCACCTGGCCTTGAACATGGGCAGCGAGGATGAAACGCCGCAACCCCGGCCCGAACCCGCCGACGATCCCAGACGGCAGCGGTGCCACAACGGTCTCGCCAGATGCCGTCACCCAGCGTTCCCGCCGATAGCGCACAACCTCGGCCGACAGACGCAGATCACGCACCAGGATCTCCTGGTATCCTTTGAACCGTGATCCGCGCGGAACCGAGGCTTCGAGCACGACCTCTCGCGTGACCGCATCCCGGTCGCGTTTGGCCTCGCGTCGACGGCCAGAGCCCTGGCCGATCTTCCCCGGACTTCGCGTCTCGGTCGCCTTCTCCATCCCCGATGGCCGGAACGGCGGCCGAGGCGGTGACCCTTCAGCCGAGCTATCTCATCGCGCAAAGCCTGACTGTCTGTCTGACGTCGGCGCACCTCCCCGATCAGAACGCCAACAAGCTCGCGCAGCTCAGCCAGCGACAGCCCATCCAACGATCCGATATCCGGCAACGACATGATCAGCGTGAATCACGCCACGGCCAGCGACGCAATCCTCGTTGCCTGCAAATCTGCCCCGGTTACCTTTGATAAGGGGCGTCACCGCGCACTCTTCCATGAAATACCTCCAGCACTTGTACAATCGTTTCAAAAATCCCATATCATATGCCAGCTTTTCGCTAATTTAAACGCGAGATGCCATAATATTTAGCCTAGTATTATTGAGAAGGGTAAATCCATGACTTGGCTGTCTCGACTTAAAATCGCAGCAAAATTCTTCCGTTCTGATCAAATTAGTTCCATAAAAGGACAAGATGTTCCGTCTCGCGTGGAGCAGGTTTCACGCAACGGCGGTCATCATGGGATTGATTTGGCCAACAACGCATCTTCGGCTCAGTGTCTTTATGAGATCGGCGCATGTCCGACGATGAAGGCGGTCCGCCCGATCGAAGGCTCTGGGTTGAACGCAATGAGGTGCGCGATTTGCGGCCGGTCTGTCCCCTGACGATGTCGATGAGGGGCGGTGGCGATAAGCTCTGCGCTGGCCTCGGAGCATCTTATTATCAGGCCACGGCGGCGGGGGATCCGTACGTCGCTAGCCGAGTCTTCACCCAGCAGAAGAAATATGAGGTATTTCAATAGGCTATGTTATGCCGAAGCCACGAAGGCTTACAGGAAACGCGTGGATCATACTGGCCCTCTTAGGCGCCGCGCGGCTTGCGCATGAGGCCAAGTAACGCATATGTGCGACCCCAGCGGAACGTACCGAATATTCGACCTTAAATGCTACCTCGTGCGGCACCTCGCAAAAATCGGCCGACGGAGGCTAGCGCGTAAAGCCCGCCGGGCTAGATTGTCTTGCCTTCGGCGCTGCCACCTTCGCGATCCGCCTCGGGGATTTTGCTGCCGCGTCCTGCAATACCGGCAACTCGTGGTGCTCCATGAGTAGACCTCGACCGACCATGAGCGCGGTTTTTCGGTCTCCCTGCAAGCTGCGTAGCGGCACGGAGTAATTACCCAGCCCCTTGCAGCGGGGCGATTTCGCTGATTCCCTGCTGGGATGAGTCGCATCGATCTTGAACGCCTGAGCAAGGAAGAGCTGATCGAGTTGGTGCTTCGGCTGCAGCGTCCAGCGAAGACGTCACGGACGTCGTCGAAGCCGCCAGCGAGCGACCGCAAGGAGCGCCGGGAGCGATCGAAGCCTGGCGGCGCGAAGTCCGGCCATGAAGGTCACTCGCGCAGCTTGAGCGAGGACGTCGATCGCGTCGTCGACCATCACCCTGACGAATGCCCATGCTGCCGGTCGGCCCTGTCGAGCGAGTTGTCGGCCGAGGTTGTCAGCGAACACGACAAGATCGATCTCCCTGTCATCAAGCCGTTTGTCGAGCGTCATCGGCGCCTGGCCGTGCGCTGTCCTTCATGCGGGGCAATGGTCGTCGCGCCCTTGCCCGAAGCTGCGAAAGGAACGCCGTTCGGGTCACGCCTGCATGCGGTGGCAACCTATTTCAAGACCTTCCAGGCGCTGTCCTATGAGCGGCTTCAGGGCGCCTTCGCGGACCTGTTCGGATTGGCCATCAGCCAGGGTGGCTTGATGAACATGCTCCGCCGCGCACAGGGCCGCTTTGTCGTCGGGCGCGATCAAGCCGTTTCGGCGTTGCGCCAGGCCGAGGTGATCGCCTCGGACGAGACCGGTGTCCGGATCGAGGGCAGCAGCTCATTCCATTGGGTGTTCCGCTGCTCTGACGCTGTGGTCCATCAGGCTTCTCCCACGCGCGGCGCCGTGGTGGTGCGAGACATGATGGACGGCCATCGACCGGCGGTCTGGCTGTCGGATCGCTACTCCGCCCAACAAGGTCATGCCGATGCGCAGCAAACCTGCCTGGCGCATCTGGCACGCGACGTCGCCTACGCGGATGAAGCGGGAGAAGATTTCTTGCCGATGCGCCTCAAGCTTTGGCTCGAAGCGGCGTTCGACCTAGCGGGCAACATCGGAACGCTCGCCGCAACGACAATCGCGACCAGACGACGCGCACTGGAGCGGCGTCTCGCAGATATTCTCGACACTCCAACCTCATGCGATCTGGCGCAGGACATCCAGAACCGGTTCAGGCGAGCGCGCGATCAACTTCTCACCTTCACCCATTGGCCTGGTTTGGTCGACGCCTCCAACAATAGTTGCGAACGTGCGCTCAGACCGGCGGTCATTCAGCGCAAAATCACCAATGGCTATCGCGCCATGTGGTCCGCCGAGGGGGAGGCTGACGTTCGCACCGTCGTCGACACCGCTCGCCTCAAGCCTGGTGCCAACGCCTTCAAGACCATCTTGCAGACCGTCGCCGGCTGAAATCGACCAAGTTGGACCTGGGTAATTACGGCACGGATGTCTCGCTCGGCCTCGTACGGCGCACTGATGGCGTGCCGCAGGACAGTTCCAATCGACGGAGGCACGGCGATGACCAAGGCTTACTTGCTGGGTTTGATGTGGGCGGATCAATCGGATTTTGCCGAGCACCATCGAAGGAAGGCGTCTTTGTTGGATAAATATGGCGGCCGCTACCTGGTAGTAGGCGGGGCTCCTGCAGTCATTCAGGGTGATGAGTGCCCCAAATCGGTGGTTCTGTTGGAATTCCCGACGAGGGAAGCTGCGAAGTCTTTCTACAACGATCCGGAATATGAGCCTCTTGTCATATCTGGTTCGCTGTCGAGCAAGGAACTTCACTTCGTTCTAGTTGATGGAGATCGTTAGGGTCAGGTTATCGTCGGCCGCAAGCGCGGGCCGGGGGATGACCCAATGTCCATGACGTCTTCGACTTCAGTGGTGGCGAACGAAGCTCGTGGGACGACGAAGGCTCCAATCTTCCCACCTCTGAACTTCCACTTGGCGTGCTGTTCGAACTTGCCCGGCAACTTCGATCAGCAGGACGTTGTCGAGGGACTGGGTAGCGTAGATATCTGCGTCCAGAGAGGCCCGAACGTCCTCTCGACGATGAAGTGGCATAGGCTGCCTGCTGTAAGATCGGTGGGATCGGCGGGCCTGAGAGCCCTGCTTGCCGCCGCCACCTCGCTTCAGAAGCAATTTTAGCAGTGTCCCGAATGTAGCGCGAGGGGCTTGTCGGCACGGTCGTGAGCCAATGCCGAGCGGCGCAAAGTTTGCTGCTCGCACCGGCTCCGCCCGAGGATGGCTCATGATCCTTACGCGTGCCGGGCTACCGCATGTGTTCCCTCCCGGACCAGCCGTTCTGTGTTTTGCGCGATCTGACGCGGTACCGCCGCGCCTTTGGAGATCCAGGCGTCGGAACTCCGCAACCACGGGGGATCGTCGAGCCTTCATAGGATGACTTCGACCCTCTCTCAACCTGATGCCCAGACGAGGGATCCGCGGTACACCTTCATGGATCAATCTGTCAGGTCACAGGGTCGGTCTGCCCTGTCAGGAAAACTCGCTCCCTGCTCAGAAAGCCCGGCACCGAAAGCGACAGAAGCGCGGACGCAGCCCCGAAGAGAAACCATGCACCGACGGCCCGATAAGCGACAACGCCGAGAACGCCGCCCGTGCAGAACGACAGGATCGTGACACTGTGCAGGCCAAGCCTGTCCCGATAGGGTTTGGCGTCTTCCATACCGCCCTTCCGGATAGCGATGTCCATCAAGCAACCCAGTTCAATGCCGACGTCGGTCGCCATGCCCGAGATGTGTGTGGTCCGGACGCGCGCGTTGGAGATGCGGGTCACGATCGCGTTCTGGAATCCCATGAGGAAGCTGAGCCCAAAAACTACCACGGGCCCGCGCGTAATTGCCGGCAGCCACATGTCGGCACAGCCGAGCCCTGTCATGAGAACGGCCTCTGCCATGATGCTGACCGCGTAGATCCTATAGATTCTGTGACGCTTGCCCATGCTGGTTATGAGCGCCGACAACCCAGCCCCGAAGATGAACGTCCCCACGATGGCGAGGTAAAAGAGCCCGGTCAGAACGTCGCCCAGCGCGACGCGGTCGGCCATGGTGGAGACGTTGCCGGTCATGTTGGCCGAGAAAAAGCCGACCGCATAAAATCCCGCAGAGTTGAGGCTGCCCGCGATCAGAGCCAAACCGCAAGCCAAACGGCGATCGACGGCAAAGCTCCTGGCTGAACCTTCGCGGATCAACATGTCAACGATCTACCCCGCCCAATCCAACGTGAGCGTCGTAGCATAAATTCAGATTAGCCCAGCAATTGAGCCGCGAAAGCCTACCGAGCGCAACCCGCACGTCCGACGTGCATCTCGAAGACAAACGGACGGCAAAGGCCGCTGGCGATCGCGGTGACCACTCCACTGCTCGATTGCCTCACGGGACAGCTTGATGGGTTGCGCTGAGTAGATTCCGTCTCTTCTCTGGGAACTCCGGGTTCGCGTAGGATCGAATCCGTCGGGAAAACGTCGAGTTGTTCGATTCGCCGTGGCGAACCCAGTGCGGGGTAGGAGTCGTCACGCTATGGCCATTGCGCAGGTTTTCGAAATTGGAGGCGGAACGTGACTTATGCGACCATCATGGTCAACATGGAACTCGGAGCATCGAATACGGCCCTGCTTGAGATCGCGGGCGATCTGGCAGTACGATTCGATGCGCACGTCATCGGCATCGCGGCGCGCCAGCCAACGCAAGAC
The DNA here is from genome assembly GCA_965277115.1 of Lichenihabitans sp. Lineage (GTDB taxonomy): Bacteria > Pseudomonadota > Alphaproteobacteria > Rhizobiales > Beijerinckiaceae > Lichenihabitans. Next base: position 977,670 of record CBDIBY010000012.1, read on the forward strand.
TACGACGGCGAAGCGGGCTACCAGGCCGAGGTCAAAGGCATCAAATTCGAAGCCGAGGTGAAAACCGCCGAGACGGAATTCCGCCATGCGCTTCGAAAACGCGTCGGAGCCGTCGACTGGCGTTCGACGCAATTGTTCACGGCGCAGTCGGAATACGTAGCCCGTGAGGCCAGAAGCGCCGATCTCGTCGCCACCGGCGTCGTCGCGAACGGCGTGCTGGACGTCTCGCACGGTGTTAGCACGAGCGATCTCGTCATGCAGGTCGGAAGGCCCGTCCTCGTCGTCCCGCGTGCCGCGACACCGAGCAAGCTGGAACACGCGGTCGTCTGCTGGAAGGACACGCGAGAGGCGCGCCGGGCAGCCTCAGATGCGGTGCCGCTTCTGAAGCGGGCCGCCCGAGTGACGGTCGTGGAGATCGCGTCACAGAGGGACCAGTCAGCGGCGGCCACGCGCATCAAGGACGTCATCGCGTGGCTCGAGCGGCACGGAATCACCGCCGAGCCATTGACAGTGCCTTCCGTTGGCGACGATGCCAAGCAGCTGGACGCCATCGTCTCCGAACGGGCTGCCGACATCGTCGTGGCGGGTGCCTACGGGCACAGCCGCCTTCACGAGTGGGTTTTCGGTGGCGTAACCCGAGACCTGCTTATGCGGTCGAGCTGTTGTTCGCTGGTCTCGCACTGAACCTCCTGATCGTGGGTTACTGTCACATCCGCTCGGAAAGCCGGGTTGCGAATGGGTTCAGCGAGCGTCAATTCGGCATGGACCCTGTAAACCGTCAGATCACGAAGAAGCCGACCGTGACGACGGCCATTACGGCGATCGCCAGCCAGCCCACAACCCGCATGGCGAGAGGCAACGTCAGCCGGCCCATGATGCGGGGATTGACGGCAATCAGCATGATGACCGCCATCAGCGGGGCGGCGAGCACGCCATTGACGACGGCGCTCCAGTAAAGCGCCTTGATTGGATCGAGCGAACTGAAATTGAGAGCCACGCCGCCCAGGGTGGCTGCGGCAATGATCCCGTAAAAGGCCTTGGCCTCGCGGGGGCGGCTGTCGAGGCCCCCGGTCCATTGAAAGACCTCGCATGCCGCGTAGGCCGCAGAACCGGCCAGCACGGGCACGGCCAGCAGGCCCGTGCCGATGATTCCTGCGGCAAACAGGGCAAAGGTGAACTCGCCCGCAATCGGTCGGAGCGCCTCGGCTGCTTGCGAGGATGTTTGAATATCCGTGACGCCGCTGGCGTTCAGCGTCGCCGCCGTGGCCAAAATGATGGACAATGCGATGAGGTTCGAGATCCCCATCCCGGCGGCGGTGTCGGTTCGGATGCGGGCGAGTTCCGTCGCGGCTCCACGGGGAGTGAGGCCCAGCGGCCGAACGTGCCGCCTGTGACTCTCTTCCACCTCTTGCGAACTCTGCCAGAAGAATAGGTAGGGACTGATCGTCGTTCCCAGGATCGCCACCATCGCCATGGCGTGCGGGGCATCGAAAGCAATGCGCGGTACCAACGTGTTGTAGAGGGCCTCACCCCAAGAGACGTGAGCTGCAAAAACAACGGCCACGTAAGCGAACAGGGAAAGCGTCAGCCATTTCAACACGGCCGCATAGCGCGCGTAGTTGAGGAAGGTTTCTAGAAGGATGCAGGCAACGCCGAATAAGACAGTGTAGAGGCGCTGCGAGCCGCCGGCGAGAAGCTGGGCTGCGGCGCCCATGGCCCCGAGGTCGGCCCCGAGGTTGATGACATTGGCGACGAGAAGCAGCACGACGACGATCCGCAGGAGCCACGCCGAATAGTGACGGCGCAGATTGTGCGCGATGCCGACGCCCGTCACCGCGCCGACCCGGGCGCAGATGGCTTGGAATACGGCCATGAGCGGGAAACTGAACAGCATGGTCCAGGCAAGCCCGTAGCCAAACTGCGCTCCGACCTGGCTGTAGGTGGCTATCCCGCTCGGGTCATCGTCTGCCGCGCCCGTGACCAATCCTGGTCCAAGACTTCGCAACACGCTGGTGGCCTGCACGGGCGGGATCATCACTGCAAGCGCAGGGGAAAATTTTGGCTCAGGGCGAGGATTGCTTTCCGTCTCTGGCTGCATCAATCATCCATTCCGTCCACCGTCGCAGCGCGATCCCGCCGCCCGGCGGCCACGAAAACCTGGAGACGACTCAAAGGCAAGCTCGGAAACAGCCTGTGCGAGTCGAAAATCACCGCTTTGGCGACCGGCCATGATGTGACGTCTCCTGCCTGTTCGGCAGATCTGGCGGAGGGACCATGTGGCCACTCGGTTTTAGTGAGCGCTGATTCGGCGAGCGCCGAAGATGCGATAATGCGGGTCAACCAGTGGCCATCATCCTGGAGAACCCGGAAACCCCTCGGTTTCGATCGGAGCGGAATTGAATTCGAACAGCTGCCTCGTTGTGTCCAGAGGCGCGGATCCGCTCGTGGCTTCGAGGGTGAAGGCATCGAGGATCTCGGGCACGCCACGTCTGAACCGGATGGATCCAACGAGGAAGCTCACAGCATATTCCTCGATAGCTGGAGACAGGCCGAATGGCGGCGATACGGATGCTCGCCTCGCACCTCGAATCCGGTATCAGCTGCCACTCCGGGTCGCCGAGCCTTGCGATCGGTCGCACCAGCATAGGACGGCATGGCGACCTGAGGGGAGGTTCGGAAACTACCTACGCGCGGGCCGGTGGGCCACAGCCGGCGGCACCGGCTCCGCGGCGGTGTTCCGGGCCGCGGCCAGCGCCAGGCGTGCCAGGGCTGGAAGCGAGGTCGATCCGGTCCGCTTCATGATCGAGGCGCGGTGGTTCTCCACCGTCCGCTGGCTGATGCCGAGATCGGCGGCGATGTTCTTGCTCGGATGACCATCGAGGACGAGGTCCATGATCTGGCGTTGCCGGGGCGTAAGATCCGCAATGGAACTCGCCGCCGTCTCCCGCCAGGCGAACAGCTTTTCGGAATCCCAGGATTGTTCGAGCGCACGCTCGACACTGGCGAGCAGGTCGCGGCTGCCGATCGGCTTTTCGATGAAATCGAAAGCCCCCGCCTTCATGGCCTGAACGGCAATGTGAACATCGCTGTTGCCCGTGATCATGATGGCTGGCAGCCGGTGGCCGGCATCGGCGAGCCGCTGCAGCAAGGCGAGGCCGTTCATGCCAGGCAGATAGGCGTCGATCAGCAGGCAGGCGCCGCGCCCCGGCTGGTAGGCGTCCAGAAAAGCCTCGCAGCTCGGATAGGCCTCCACGGTTCGGCCATCCGCTTCGAGAACCTCGCGAATCGTCTCCCGGATCCGGCTGTCGTCATCGACCACATAGATGGTGGGTCGATTCCCGGAGGCCGCCTGCACTGGCGCCGTTGCGGGTTCCTGCCGGGGCGCCATGGGCAGCGGCCCGGCGAGCAGGCGCCGGACGACCGCCACCATCTCCTGTGATTTCACCGGCTTGTTGAGCTGCACGCAATCCTGGCCGGCGATGTTGCGCAGGGTGTCGGTCGAAATATCACCGGTCAGAATGGCGATAGGGATATGGCGGTTCAGCCTGTCCCGGATTTTCGCGCTGATCTTCAGCCCGTCCAATCCGTTCGGCAGCTTGTAGTCCGCGAGGACGACGTCGGGCCGGACGCTCCCACCTGCGACCATCTCCAGCGCCGTGGGGCCGTCGGCGGCGGTTGCGACGTGAAGTCCCTCGTCGGTGAGGAGGGCGCCGAGAAGTTCGCGTAGTGCGGGATCGTCTTCGACGACGAGGATCGTGCCGGTGCGACGCGCCGCCCCGTCCGCTGTGTCGTCGCTGTCATGCCGATTCGGTTCCGATCTGGATATCGCTCCATCGGGCGGCAGCAGGACTTCGATGGCGAAGGCCGAGCCCTTGCCCGGACGGGAACGGACGCGGACCCGGTGGTTCAGCAGGTCCCCCAGGCGCTGCACGATGCTCAGGCCAAGGCCGAGGCCGCGGCTTCGTTCGCGCGCTTCGTTGTCGAGCTGATGGTATTCCTCGAAGATCGCCTGCAATTCTCCGGCGGCGATGCCGACCCCGGTGTCCCAGATCTCGATGCTCAGCATGTCCTCATGTCGGCGGCAGCCGAGCAGAACCTTGCCGCGCTTGGTATATTTGAGGGCGTTCGACAGCAGGTTGCGGACCATCTGTTCGAGCAGGCGCGGGTCGCTCTCGACGAAGAGGCTGCACGGCACCACGCGCAGGGTCAGATTCTGCGCCTGGGCCGGATAGGCGAACTCGCCCCTCAGCCGCTCGACCAGATCATCGATCCGGAAGATGACCTTTTCGACGCGGACGGTGCCCGACTCGATCTGGTTGATGTCAAGCAGCGTGTTCAGCATGTCGGACATGGTGCTCAAGGTCTCATCCACGCGCGCGACAAGCTTTTGGGCCCTCTCCCCTTCAACGACCTTGGCCAGCAGCCCCTGCAGCAGCACGAGCGTCTGCAGCGGCTGGCGCAGGTCGTGGCTCGCGGCGGCGAGGAAGCGCGATTTTGCGAAATTGGCGACTTGGGCTTGCCGCTTTGCCTCCTCCAACGCGTCCGCGGCGTGCCTCCGGTCGGTCGTATCGGTGAAGGTGACGACGACACCCTCGACGCCATTGGCCTGGGTGCGATAGGGCAGGATCCGGCGGACGTACCAGGCGCCGCTTTCGGCCGCGATCTCCCGCTCGATCGGCGCGAGGTTTTGCAGCACGACCTTCGCATCGGTCAGCAGGGCGCCGTCGGCGGCCAACGAATGGAGGTCGGCGAGCGGCCGGCCGACATCGCTCGGGATGACGCTGAACAGCCTTTTCGTCGCCGGCGTGAAGAAGCGGATCTTCAGATCCGTATCGAGGAAGATGGTCGCGACGTCGGTGCTGTAGAGCACGTTCTGCAGATCGTCGGATGTCCTACGCTGCCGCTCCAGCGTCTCCTGAAGCTGGCCGTTCAGCGCGTTGAGTTCCTCGTTGAGCGACTGCAATTCCTCCTTCGACGCCAGCAGCTCCTCGTTGGTCGCCTGGTATTCCTCATTGATCGACAAGGCTTCCGCGTTGATCGCCTTCTGATCCTCGTTCGATAGTTCGAGATTGCGGATCGCGCCCTGCAGCTCCGCTCTGGTGGCGTCGAGCTCCCGTTCGAGGTCCGCCATGCGCGGACCATCCAGCGACGCGCCGCCGCGCGCTTGTTTCGGCTCGGGCCGCGGCTCGTCGACGAAGCCGATCAGCAACAGGGTCTCGCCCTCGTTCGACACGGGCTGGACGTCGATGCGGAACGGGACCGGCTGGCCTTCGCGATGGACGCGGCCACCCGCGACGCTCACCTGCAGGTTCTCTTGGCAGGCCTTCTGGATGGCCGAGATGAGCCTGGTCCTCATGTCCTGGCGCACCATGGCGATGAGATCGTGGCTGGGACGCCCCGGCGCGACGCTGAGGTAGCGGTCGACCGGTCCCATCGCATGGAGGCACTCATGATGGCGGTCGATCAGCACCGCCGCCGGCGCGTAGGTCTCCAGCACCAGCCGGCGGCACAGGTCCGCGAGAACCGCGGGGCGCGAGGTCGCGCGGTTCTGTCCCGGACGTGGGAGCGCCCGGGTACCGTCGGCGATTGAGGGAAACTCGAACTCGCCCGGGCGATTGCGCCCAATGCGCCGGTACAGCCGCTCGGACTTCGACAGCACCTCGAAGCGGCCGTCGATGTCGCCCGCCGTCTCCGAGCCGCCGAGAACCAGGACGCCACCCTGGCGCAGGGCGAAATGGAACACGGCCATGGCCTTGGCCTGAGCCTCCGGACCGAGATAGATCAGCAGGTTCCGGCAAGACACGAGGTCGACGCGTGAGAATGGCGGGTCGGCCAGCACATCCTGAACCGTGAAGACGACGGTGGCGCGCAGATCCGGCAGGACACGGTAGCCGTGGTCTTCCTTCGAGAAGAAGCGCGCCAGACGTTCGGGTGAAACCTCGGCTTCGATGGCTTTGGGATAGAAGCCCTCGCGGGCGCTGTCTATCGCATCCTGGTCGATATCGGAGGCGAAGACCTGGAGCTTGATGCTGCCGTCGACCGCGGCGATCGCTTCGCGGAACAGCATGGCAAGGGAATAGGCCTCCTCGCCGGTGCTGCAGCCGACGATCCAGATCCGGATCGGATGATCCCTCGTCCGGCTGCGGAGCAGATCGGGAACGGTCTGCCGGGCCAGGAGGTCGAATATCCTGGGGTCACGAAAGAAGCTCGTGACATTGATGAGCAGGTCCTTGGCGAGCCGGTCGAGCTCGCGCGCGTCGCGGCGCAGGAGATCCAGATAGCGTTTCGTGTCACCGACGCCGATCGTCGTTCGCGCCATGGCCCTCGCGATCTGCCGCCGGAGGGTCCCTGGCTTGTAGAGCGAAAAATCATGCGCGGTCTTCGTCCGTAGCAGGTGGACGATGTCGGGCAGGCAATCCCGTGTCCTGGCGGGCGCCACCGGCGTCGTGGGCGCCTGCGGCCGGCCGTACCCGACAAGGGCTCCGGCGATCTCGGCGGCTGGCAGAACCTGATCCACGGCGCCCGTCAGGATCGCGCTGCGCGGCATGCCGTCATAGCCGGCCTCGTCTGGGTCCTGCGCGATGATGAAACCGCCTTTTCGCTTCACGGCTTGCAGCCCGAGGCTGCCGTCGGCCCCCGTTCCCGACAGGATCACGCCGATGGCGCGCACACCGCAGTCTTCCGCAAGGGAGTGCAGCAGGAAGTCGAAGGGCAGACGCGCTCCGTGACGCGCCTCCGGCCGCGAGAGATGCAAGGTGCCGGTGCGGACGGCCAGATAGGTTCCGGGCGGAATGACATAGAGGTGCTTGGCTTCGACCGGCATCCCGTCCGCGGCTTGGAGGACGCTCATCGTCGTGTGCCCGGCGAGCAGGTCCACCATCATGCTTTCATGGGTCGGATCGAGGTGCTGGACGATGATGAAGGCCATGCCGAGGCCGACCGGCAAGGCTCCGATCAGCTTGCGGCATGCTTCGAGCCCACCGGCCGAGGCACCGACGCCGACGATGCAAAAATCGCGAGATGGGCCGCCAGACGGCATCGTCCCGGAGAGCTTGGCCATTTTAGCCAGGCGCTTATGGCTCCCTGGCATCGGGGTGTCTCTTTTTGGTTCCGGCGGCTCCTTGACCGAAGCGCCGTTGATTATCACTCCCAAGGAGACGTGTCGATCTTGGTGCATGACAAATCTTATCGCAGCTTGCGGTCATGCGGACTGCGTAGTTTCCGACCCTGCTCTTGGGCCGCCGCGATCAGCTATGGTTATGGCGGGCCGTTCGACCGGTGCCCGACGCCGAAGGCAAGTCTCGTCGATGAAACCGCTCCGGATCCTGATCGTCGAAGACGAGGCCACAATCGCGGGCTTGCTGAGCGAAGTATTGGAAGACATGGGCCACGCGATCTGCGCCATCGCGGCGACACAGGCCGATGCCGTGGCGGCGGCGGCCCGGGACAGGCCCGACCTGATGGTCGTCGACGCACAATTACGCGAAGGCAATGGTGTCGCGGCCGTCGCGGAAATCCTTAGAGCAGGTTTTATCCCGCACGTCTTCGCCACCGGGGATGCTCGCGGGCACGGGCGGTTCGGACCGGGCACCGTGGTGATCCAGAAGCCCTTTCGAGAGGCCGATCTCGTGTGCGCCATCGATCGCGCGCTCGTCGCTGCGCCGACCAATTGAGAACAGACCGGCGGGTGATCTCCGGCATTGCGCACGTGTTGAAGGTCAGCTGTCGCTGGTGCGACTGTCCGGCCGACTATGGACCGTCGACGACGGTCTACAACCGCTTCAAGCCCTGGTCGCGCCGCGGCTTCTGGCTGAAGCTGCTCGATGCTCTGGTGGACGTTGGCGCGGTCGCGCGAAGCACCGCGATCGACAGCACCTACGTCAAGGCGCAACGGGCGGCCTTCGGTGGAAAAGGGGGCACTCGACGCAGGCGATCGGCCGCCCGCGCGGTGGCTGGACCACGAAGGTCCACGCGCTCACCGACGTCATCGGCCGTCCCTATGCGCTGATGCTGACGCCGGGCAACGTCAGCGACATGAAGGCAGCGCCCGTCCTTCTCGAACGCGCCGGGCGCATGCGATACCTGCTCGGCGACAAAGGCCACGATGCTGACGGCTTGCGCCGCTCGCTACGCGAGTAGGCGCCACCCCTGTCATCCCCGGCCGAAGCAACCGCAAGCACCCGATCCGCTATGACAAACAGCGATACCGTGGCCGACATCTCATCGAGAACGCCTTCTGCCGCCTCAAAGACTTCCGCCGCGTCGCCACCCGCTATGACAAACTCGCCGTCAACTTCCTCTCAGCCGTGACGCTCGCAACCGCCATCGCCTTCTGGCTCTGATCGAGTCTCGCCCCTAGGTATATTCCGAAGCTGGCGTCACTTTCTCCAAGTGCATATGCTCAACTTGTGGAAGGTATTGTTGACGATACTCCCAGCAAATGATCTCAATCTGTATGGTCTTTAGGAGGCTGGGTTCTCCCCCATGAGTCGGAAAGGCGGCGCGCCCATCCGAGCCGCCAGACTATGGGCGAACTCTTATGCGATGTCGTTCGCGAGGCGTTCCGACGTTCAGACCCAACCCATCACCGATGCGAGGAGAGGATTTTATGTATCGCGACACCGATCTACGAAACGCCGTCGAGGCGGAGTTGAGCTGGGACCCGAGCCTGGCCGCCATTCACATTGGCGTTACGACCAATGCGGGCATCGTCACGCTCATGGGTCATGTTGGCAGCTTCGCGGAGAAATATGCTGCCGAGAAAGCAGTGCGCCGTGTCAAAGGTGCCAAGGCAGTCGTCACGGAGATCGAAGTTCGACTCCCTTTCGATTCGCACCGTACCGATGAGCAGATAGCAGAAGCCGTCGTCAACCGTCTCGACTGGGACGTCAACATACCTCGGGATACGGTTCAGATCGAAGTCGACAATGGCTGGATCACTTTTAGTGGCCAGGTCGAACACCATTTTCAAAAACAAGCAGCCGAGCAAGACGCTCATCGTTTGTATGGCGTAATAGGGATCGTCAATCACATCACGATCAAACAGAAGCCGGATGCCTCCGATATCAGCCATGGCATCGCTCAGGCATTCCAACGCTCATGGTTGGTCGATCCCGGAAGCGTCACGGTCAGCGCTCAAAATGGCGAGATCCGCCTCACGGGGAGCGTCGACTCTCTTCGTAACAAGTATGTCGCCTCGGCTATGGCCTGGGCCGCGCCAGGGGTGACGAATGTCGTCAACGATATCGCCGTTGTTTGATCAGTGTCTCCACGAACTTCGATCCAGGCTGCAGATTTCCGGCGTCGGTGGGCCGGCGACAGCATTCCGTCCTCCCACTCCACACGAGCCGGCCTTCGAAATGGGGTGCCGTCGCGAATTTGGTTGGAATTGCGTTTGGCGCGATCTCCAGCACGATGAGGCTAGCCGATCATGCGGCGGAGCTATGCAGGAAACTGGGGTGCGCCCCGAAGGCGCGTGTCATCAGTGGAGGAAGGTTCCACCCAGAGAGTTGTCGATTGATCTGGTAGCTGACGAGCGGTTTGGTTGGGTAACTGGCCGGATCGGAGCCTCGTGACAAAGGCCGCCGTTGGGCGGTTGAGCGATCCAGCGGGCCGTAATGTAATGTGAAGTCTGAGCAGGCCTCGAAAGAAGCAATGTGGACGCCGACCCAGCCCCAATTTGGGGAAGGCCGCGCGGGCAGGGAAGTAATCGACAGATTGAACCGCCCCGGGTTTGCCGGAGGCTTGTTTGTTTAAGTCCTACGCGGCGATCGGCAGGGCCTCAAGCTGTGCGTAATAGGCGGCCTCGGCCTCGGCGGGTGGAATGTTGCCGATGGGCGCGAGCAGGCGGCGGTTGTTGAACCAATCGACCCATTCGAGGGTGGCGAACTCGACGGCCTCGAACGAGCGCCATGGTCCGCGCCGGTGGATGACCTCGGCCTTGTAGAGGCCATTGATGGTCTCGGCCAAGGCGTTGTCGTAGCTGTCGCCGACGCTACCGACCGAGGGTTCGACGCCGGCCTCAGCCAGACGCTCGGTGTACTTGATAGACACGTATTGAGATCCGCGGACGCCCTTCTGTTTGTCAAGCGGCGATCTGGGTCTGATTGATCGTCTTGTGGCGCCGCGTGATCAGGGTGAAGACCTCGCGGGCGATGTAGCGCTTCAGGGCCCGAATGGCGTCGAGCTTGGAATGCCCTTCGGCGATACGTTTATCCACATAGGTCCTGGTTTTCGGGTCGGTGCGTAAGCGCCCGATGGCGATGATGTGCAACGCACTATTGGCATGCCGGTCGCCGCCTCTGTTGAGCCGATGCCGGATTGTTTTGCCGGATGAGGCGGGCACCGGACTGGTGCCGCACAGGGCCGCGAAGCTGGCCTCGGATCGGAGACGGTCAGGATTGTCGCCAGCCGTGAGCAACAGCTGCGCGGCTCCGATATGGCCGATCGAGTTACGTGCGACGAGGTCGGGTGCGAGGTCGTCGACGATGGCGCCGATCATGACATCGAGATCGGCGATCTCGTCGTGCAATTCGAGATAGCGGCGGGCCAGCGACTTGAAGGTGATCCGATAGGCAGCCTCCACGTCGCGATAGGCGGTCAGGTCCGGCCGCCAGGCGGCGAGGGTGCGAATGAGTTGCATGCGGGTCATGCTGCGCAGCATGTCTCGCAATCCGTCGGGCGCGCACACGATCGTGTTCTGGATCATCTGCAGAGCCACGCGCCTGGCGGCGACGGCGGTTTTTCGACATGCCGTCAAGACGCGGAGGGATTCGACCATTCCATCCCGGCTTTTGGGCGTGACGGTCCGCCGGCCGACAAAAGCCGCGTGAGCCGCATTTTGGGCGTCGAGATCATCGTTCTTGCCGCGTCGACGCCGATCGTGGGTGTCCGGTGTCGTGACTTCGAGAACCTCGATCCCAGCCTTTTGAACGAAACGAAGCAAGCCGGCCCCATAGCTGCCGGTGGACTCGATGCCGATCCGTTGAACCTCACCGAAGGATCCCATCCAGGTGAGCATCTGCCGGTAGCCCTGTCGGGTCGTGGCGAAGCTTTGGCTTCCCAGAACACGATCGCGTTCATCGACGACGGCCGCGACATGCAGATCCTTGTGGGTATCCACACCGCCAATAACGTGTCGCTTTGCTGGTTCCTCGATATCCATTCCAAGCCTCCTGGGTCGACCGTGCTTCGACGGCTCCGCCAAGACCGAATGCGTGGACAGGACAGTCACGTGACCAGACGGTCAGGCCCTTCTCGGGTCACAGGCATCGGCGAGGCAAAGCCTCACCGCAAGGCGTTCCCGGGCGGCCGACGGGTCCAGGGAAAGACACGGCTGGTCGATCGGAGTGTGGGTCAGACCACACCGGGATGCCTTGCGGCGCCAGACTATCAAGAGGTCCATCGGTGTTGGAGTCAGACCACCCGGGAACTGGCGTTAATCCATTGACTGTCGGAATGATGGATGAGGCCGCCGCGATGCTGCGGCCGCCGCTCGTGCAGGGCTTGTTCGAGAGCGTCCAGGACGAAGCTGGCGTGCGCCGTGCGGCTGACCCGCCAGCCAACGATTCGCCGGGCATAGGCATCGATGACGAAGGCGACGTAGACGAAACCCGACCAGGTCGCGACATAGGTGAAATCGGACAGCCATAGCCTGTTAGGCGCGGGCGCATGAAACCGGCGGTTCACATGGTCCAGAGGGCACAGCGCAGCCTTGTCGCTGACGGTCGTGCGCACCGTCTTGCCGCGGATAACCCCCTGGAGGCCCATCTCGCCCATCAGCCGCTCCACGGTGCAGCGTGCGACGGCAAATCCCTCCCGCTGCAGCTGCCGCCAAACCTTGCGCACCCCATAGACCGCGAAGTTCTCCGCGAACACGCGGGCGATCTCGAGCCTCAGCTTCAGGTCACGCTGCGAGCGAGCCGACAGCTTGGCGGGATCGGCCCGCTGCGCGACGTGCTCCCGATAAGTCGACGGGGCGATCGGCAGCACCCTGCAGATCGGCTCGACCCCGTGGCCATCCCGGTGATCGTCGATGAAGGCGATCATCGCTTGAACGGGCGGTCGAGCTCCGCCTGGGCAAAATAGGCCGACGCCTTGCGCAGGATCTCGTTGGCCTGCCGCAGTTCCCGGTTCTCACGCTCCAGGGCCTTCAGCTTCTCCGCCATCTCCGTTGGAACCCCGACCCGCTTGCCGACGTCCACCTCGGCCTTCTTGACCCACTCGTGCAGGGTCTGATCCTCCCCTGGTTTCACGGACACCTCTGATACGCTCCGAGCGGGCGAGGATGGTGTTTGATGGCGAAGACGAGACGAGAGTTCACGCCCGAGTTCAAGCGAGAGGCGGTCGCGCTTTTGGAGGCGAGCGGCCGGCCGCAGATGCAGATCGCGGCCGAACTCGGGATCCAGCCCTCCATGTTGAGACAATGGCGCACGAGCGTGAACGGGACTGCCTCACGTCTGCGTCCGGCAGGATCGCTACCAACCGTGCCAACGAGCCCTGTCGCGTTCCCATCCGATCAGGCGGCCGAGATTGCCCGCCTCCGTCGTGAGCTCGACCGGACCCGGATGGAGCGCGATGTCCTAAAAAAAGCGATCGGCATCTTCGCGGAGATGCCGAAGTGACGTTCTCCTTCATCGAGCAGCATGCGCGCACCTGGCCGGTGCGTCTCATGTGCCGCGTGCTCGAAGTTTCTCCCAGTGGGTACTACGGCTGGCGGTCTCGTCCCGAGAGCGCCCGGGCAGCTGCGAACCGTCAGCTCCTTGCGGATGTCCGCCGGATCCATGCCGGCCACCATGGCCGTTACGGATCGCCTCGCGTGCATGCCGCGCTGCGGGCCGAAGGACGGTCGGCCAGCCGCGGTCGGGTCGAGCGGCTCATGCACAGCTACGGCATCCGCGCTCTCGCCGGCCGACGGTTCCGGCCGTGCACGACCGACAGCCGCCACGATCTGCCGATCGCCCCCAATCTCCTGAAGCAGGATTTCTCGGCCTCGGTGCCGAATACGGTCTGGCTCGCCGATATCACCTATCTGCCGACAGGCGAGGGCTGGCTTTACCTCGCGGCGGTGCTCGACCTTGCCACGCGCAAGGTGGTCGGCTGGTCCATGCGCGATCACATGCGCACCGAACTGACGAGCGCCGCCCTTATGATGGCCCACCAACGGCAGAGACCGGCGGCCGGTCTCGTCTGCCACTCGGATCGCGGCAGCCAATATGCCGCTGAGGCCTACCGTAAGCAGCTCGCCGGCATGAAGGCGGTCTCGTCGATGAGCCGCACTGCGTGTTGCTACGACAATGCTCCCATGGAGAGCTTCTTCCATACCCTGAAGGTCGAACTCGTCCACCAGCGCCGATGGGCGACCCGAGACGAGGCCCGACGCGACCTGTTCGCCTACATCGAAGGCTACTATAATCGGCAACGTATCCACTCGGCTCTCGGCTATATCACGCCGGAACAGGCCGAGCGGACAGCGACCTAACCCCCGTGTCCGCGAAACCGGGGGAGGATCAGTCTGCGCCGTGCAGCCGATCTTGCCGGCAATCGAAACAGTCGCCGCCCATCGTGAAGCATGCTCATGCTCGTGATCCAGAACCATCCGCACCGCGCGCTCGCGCACCTCAGCGGAAAACTTGTTCGTCGTCTTGCTTGTCATCGCTCCACCATCTCAGGAGTTGGAGCCTCCGACATACCCGGGGCGGTTCACTCCGATCCGGCCAGTTACCCAACCAAACCGCTCGTCAGCTACCAGATCAATCGACAACTCTCTGGGTGGAACCTTCCTCCACTGATGACACGCGCCTTCGGGGCGCACCCCAATTTCCCGCATAGCTCCGGCCCATTTTAGATCCTCTTATAGGCTTGCCATATCCAGGCACAACACCATCTTCGCGATTGCTAGTATCCTGAATCAGAAGTTCGGGGCATTTTTGCTGGGGTGAGCCGTAGGCAGAATCGCTCGACGGATGCGAGGATGTCGTCTGCTGTTTTGGTCCATCGGAACGGCTTTGGGTGTGCGTTGTGGGCGTCGACGAACGAGGTGATGGCGGCCTGAAGGGCGGCGACGCTGCGATGGGCCCCGCGCTTGATCTTCCGCTCGCTGAGCAAGGCGAAGAAGCGCTCGACCTGATTGATCCATGATGCACCCGTTGGGGTGTGGTGGACCTGCCAGCGTGGGCGCTTGGCGAGCCAGTCGCGGATCATGGGTGTCTTGTGCGTGGCGTAATTGTCCATCACGAGGTGGACGTCGAGGGTGTCCGGGACGGCTTTTTCGATCTCGTCGAGGAAGCAGCGGAACTCGGTCGCGCGATGCCGGGGAAAGCACTTGCCGATGACAGCGCCGGTTGCGACGTTCAACGCGGCGAACAACGATGTGGTGCCATGGCGGGTATAATCGTGCGCCCGTCGCTCGATTTGACCAGGACGCATGGGCAGCATCGGCTGGCTGCGGTCGAGCGCCTGGATTTGGCTCTTCTCATCGACACACAAGACAAGGGCGCGTGCAGGCGGGGCCATGTAGAGCCCGACGATGTCGCGGACTTTGGCCACGAAGTCCGGGTCGGTCGACAGTTTGAACGTGTCGGCGCGATGCGGCTGCAAGCCGAACGCGCGCCAGATGCGCTGAACCGTCGAGGTCGACAGACCGCTCGCTTTGGCCATGCCGCGCGAACTCCAGTGTGTCGCGTCAGAGGGGAGGCTTTCCAATGTGCGCACGATCACAGCCTCGACCCGAGCATCATCCACAGTGCGTGGAGCGCCGCAGCGCGCCTCGTCCCGCAAGCCGTCCAGTCGATCCGACAGGAACCGGCGACGCCACTTCCCCACTGTCGCCTCATCGATCGACAGACGCGCCGCAACCTCCTTGTTGGCGGCGCCTTCGCTCGACAGAAGCACGATCCTGGCCCGCATCGCGAAGGCCTGCGCCGTCTTTCGTCGCGCCGCGAGCGACGACAAGTCCCTCCGTTCGCCCTCGCTCAGCGCAACAGGTTCAAGTGGCCGACCCATGCCAACCTCCACCGCGATCAAACAACAGAGATTATACAACGAACTTCTGGTTCAGGATACTAGTAGGTGATGCCGGATGTCATCGTTTTTACACGATCAGCAGTGATCATGGGAACCAACCTAAACTCGCCTGATCGTGAAGCGGGCTAGTTTGGCTTGACGGACACGGGAGAAATCCGCCGCTGCGAAGCCGGTGATCTCATGAGACTGGCGAACCGTCAGGCGCTGATCGTCGAGCACGCCGATGATTTTGGCCGCCAGGATAACCTTGAGCTGCTCGATCTCCGGATTGGGGTGGCCAAGATCGCGGAACACATTGCCGCTGCCATGCACCAGTTCCATATCGTCATCGCCCATTTCAGTGCCCCTGGTAGTGTCGGCCCCTACCCGTTCAGCGCAGCTGCGGGTTCAAGGCGCGGGCCACGGCGTCGGGGTCGCTACGCCCCTGCTCTCGTTCCCATGCCTCGAAACTGCGATACAAAAGCTCGACCAGTGACAGATCGTTCTCGGCGGCTCTCGTTTTGAACTTCCGGCGAAAGCTGGCCGTCACCCGAAAATTCAGCGGATTGGCGTTGGCGGCGGGCGCCTTCGCTTCGGCCTCTATCGGTGGCGCGATGGTGACCGGATCGACAGCGGGGGCCGCGCTTCCCTTGATGGCGATCAGGCTGGACGACAGCTCTGC
>CBDIBY010000013.1:0-822500 GCA_965277115.1 Lichenihabitans sp.
GGCGACAGTGGGGAAGTGGCGTCGCCGGTTCCTGTCGGATCGACTGGACGGCTTGCGGGACGAGGCGCGCTGCGGCGCTCCACGCACTGTGGATGATGCTCGGGTCGAGGCTGTGATCGTGCGCACATTGGAAAGCCTCCCCTCTGACGCGACACACTGGAGTTCGCGCGGCATGGCCAAAGCGAGCGGTCTGTCGACCTCGACGGTTCAGCGCATCTGGCGCGCGTTCGGCTTGCAGCCGCATCGCGCCGACACGTTCAAACTGTCGACCGACCCGGACTTCGTGGCCAAAGTCCGCGACATCGTCGGGCTCTACATGGCCCCGCCTGCACGCGCCCTTGTCTTGTGTGTCGATGAGAAGAGCCAAATCCAGGCGCTCGACCGCAGCCAGCCGATGCTGCCCATGCGTCCTGGTCAAATCGAGCGACGGACGCACGATTATACCCGCCATGGCACCACATCGTTGTTCGCCGCGTTGAACGTCGCAACCGGCGCTGTCATCGGCAAGTGCTTTCCCCGGCATCGCGCGACCGAGTTCCGCTGCTTCCTCGACGAGATCGAAAAAGCCGTCCCGGACACCCTCGACGTCCACCTCGTGATGGACAATTACGCCACGCACAAGACACCCATGATCCGCGACTGGCTCGCCAAGCGCCCACGCTGGCAGGTCCACCACACCCCAACGGGTGCATCATGGATCAATCAGGTCGAGCGCTTCTTCGCCTTGCTCAGCGAGCGGAAGATCAAGCGCGGGGCCCATCGCAGCGTCGCCGCCCTTCAGGCCGCCATCACCTCGTTCGTCGACGCCCACAACGCACACCCAAAGCCGTTCCGATGGACCAAAACAGCAGACGACATCCTCGCATCCGTCGAGCGATTCTGCCTACGGCTCACCCCAGCAAAAATGCCCCGAACTTCTGATTCAGGATACTAGCACT
This sequence comes from Lichenihabitans sp., assembly GCA_965277115.1. Lineage (GTDB taxonomy): Bacteria > Pseudomonadota > Alphaproteobacteria > Rhizobiales > Beijerinckiaceae > Lichenihabitans. Next base: position 939 of record CBDIBY010000013.1, read on the forward strand.
ACTTTGGCAGGTTGATTGGAACCGGGTGGAATCGTCGCGGATTCGCGTGCCATGATTGATGGCGCGGGCGGCGGCGATGGCTTTTGGGGAAGACTGGCGAGACGATTTGGAGCGATGGCTTGGGCCGTTTCTGGCCGGGCTTGCACATCCGGCGCGCCGTCGGATGTGTCCTCTCTACGTTGCTGGCCTAATCGGCCCAGGGGACCGCAAGAGTGTGCAACCCATGGCCGCCCGTTCTGGCGAGGTGGGCTATGACCAGCTTCATCATTTCGTCGCCGCGGGTGTGTGGGACAGCGCCCCGCTCGAGGCCGCCCTGCTGAAGGAGGCTGATCGCCTGGTTGGTGATGAGCGAGGCTTTCTCGTCATCGACGACACGGCGCTGCCGAAGAAGGGGCAGCATTCGGTCGGAGTCGCGCCACAATACGCTTCCGCGCTCGGCAAGACGTCCAACTGCCAGTCGCTGGTCTCGGTGACCTTGGCGTCCCGCGAGGTGCCGGTGATGGTCGGCCTGCGGCTCTTCCTGCCCGAGACCTGGACGGAGGATGCCGAGCGCATGAGGCGGGCCGGGGTGTGAAAACGCGGCCAACGGTGACCCCTTTGAGCAATCCGCCTAAATCATTGCGAACGAAAGGTTTCTCGCAATTGGCGAGGGGTCATCTATCGCGCGATATGTGACCCCTTCCAAAAACTAGAAACGCTCGATTTTACAGGTAGCTGGGAGCGGCAAATGGCAGGGTCAATGTTGACCGCGTTTTCACACCGGGAACGTGACCGACGAGGTCGTGGACGCGGCCCAAGGCGTTTAGACGTTGGGTCAGGTCGCGCGCCATTTCGGTCGTCGTTGCCGCCGAGCGCGCGGCAATTGCCGTCAGGGCGGAGGCGAGGGAGAACAGGTTTTTGACCCGATGGCTCATCTCCCCCGCGAGCATCTCGCGAGCCTCCTCGGCCTCCTTACGCTCCGTCACATCGAGGAAGACACCGAACATGTTCCGACCAGCAATGCCGACATCGGCGCCCTGACCTCGCGCTGAGATCCACCTGACATCCTTGTCGTGCAGCACGCGGAAGTTGACCTCATAGGCGCCTTGGAGACCACGGGTTGCCTCGAACGCCTCTCTGACCCTGCTGGCATCTTGGGGGTGAATGTGTGCGGATAGATCCTCGAAAGTGATCGGCCCGTTCCTCGGGACCCCCCATAATTCATGCGCTCGCTCGTCCAGGGCGATCTCGTCGGTGTCGACGTTCCACGACCACAGGGCGACCCCCGCTGCGTCACTGGCGATGCGCAGGCGTTCCGCGTCCCAGATCAGGGCGGTCGATCGTTCCGATGTCATTGTGCGGCATCCCTGAGTCTGGACATAGTACCCGGGATACTAACACCTTTTTCCGCGGCCGATTCGCGCAACTCGCTGCGGAACACAAGGCGGGTGACGCGCGGATCGTGCGGAGTGAGCCTCCCCAAATCGGCGCTGACGAAGCGGCCCCTGGTTTCGCTGCAGGTCTTTGCTCGCAAGCAAGCAATCGACCAGTTCCTGGCCATCATGGATTGGTTCGTCGAGCAGCTGCCGCCGCGAAGCGGCGCTGCGAATGGAGGCGGGCTCTCCCCCGCCACCGACCGAGGCTCGTTGCCCGCGCCTCCGGCACCTGAGGAGAACGACGATGCGCAGGCCGCCTCCGACTCAACGGCCATGACCAGTGTCGGTGGCCAACCGGCATCGGCGCCGAACGTCAAGTGAGCGGACGTCAGCGCGGTTGTTCCGGTGATTCGCGCTGCCTGCTTTGCTCGAGCGCAGTGAACGACTCACCCGTGGAGGCGAGAAAGGCGGTTTTGCCGGTGACCTGCTCGTATCGGCGTACGATCACGTCGACGTAGAGCGGATCGAATTCGATCCCACGGCAGATCCGGCCCGACATCTCGGCGGCGATCAGGGTCGAACCCGATCCGAGAAAGGGATCGAGCACGATGTCACCTCTGTTGGTCACATCGTTGAGAGCGTCGACGAGCATGGCAACGGGTTTCACCGTCGGATGATCCTGAAGCCCTCGTCTGGCATCCGAGCCCATCGCGGAGGCTCCCGGATAGGACCACAGGTTCGTTCGGTGGCGACCCTTGCGGCCCAGATCGACGTTGTTCACGTGGGACGCCTCGCCCTTTTTGAACAAAGGCAGGAGCTCGTGCTGGGATCGGTAGAGGCTGCCCATCCCCGCATTGGTCTTGCCCCAGACGATCAGGTTCATCTGCGACAATTTCGCTGCGCGCGCCGCTGCCGTGACCGAAATCAGCCCTCGCCAGTCGATGAAGGTTGCAAGCAGGCCGCCATCCTTGAGGTGAGCCGCTGCTGCGCCAATCCAGGCCTTGTTGAACACGCCGAACTGATCGTCGCTCATTTCACCGCTGGCCATCGCAAATTCCCGATGCGGGCCGCGAGTCACATTGCCGGCGATCGCAACGTTGTAGGGTTGGTCGGTGAAGACGAACGCCGCCATGTCCTGTCCCATGACCGCGGCCAGGTCCGCAGGGTTCCTGGAATCCCCACATCGGATCAGGTGCGCACCGAGAATGAATGTGTCTCCGATCCGCGCCAGGGCAGGTTGGCCCTGTTCCGGCGCGAGTGGACCCTGCTCGATGCCAGCAGGATCATCGTCCAGGAGGATGCCGTCGATCTCAGTCAGGTCGAAGCCGGTAATCTCGATCGGGGCATCGACGACCAGCAGCTCTTCCAGTTCGAGCTTGAGCTCCGGCAGGTTCCACGACCCTTTCTCGCCGAGCCTGTTTGCTGCAAGGCGCAGCAGCTTGCGTTCCTGCGGCGTCAGATGCTCGGCGATCACGCAGGGCACGGTCGGCAAGCCGAGCTGTTTCGCGGCTTCGACCCGTACGAGCCCATCGATGACGTTTCCGTCGCCATCGATCACGACCGGCACGGAGAATCCGAGAACAGCGATGGATTGAGCGACGTCCTTGATGTGAGCGGCCTCGAGCGCCCGCACGTTGCGCTTGGGTGCTGCCAGAGAGTCTGGGTTGCGATCGACGAGATGCAGTTTTGGCAGCAGGTCATTGCGCCGCGACACCTCCTTCGAGGCGGCCCTGACGAATTGGGCTCGCTTCGACCGACGGTCCCGGTCTCGAGCCAGCAGGGTGGCCCGAAGGTCGGAAGGCGGAGCCAGACGGTCGGACTGAGCCATCAATGCTGCTCCCCTTTGGTCGAAAGCAGGGAAGCGAGTTCCGTCAGCGCGGCTTGCCGCTCGCGCGCGGTCGTCTTGTGGAACTTGGAATCAAGTCCATAGACCTCGCGAAAGACCTCGCTCGAATCCTGCTTGATCTGGAGCTTGGCGAGCGCGTTCGCCAATCGGATCCCGGCCATCGTGCGCACATCGAGATCGCGCGGACGGGATCGTCGTCGTCGAGGACGTGGGGCAGGGCGGACCAAGAGGCCGCGGCGATCGAGCTCGATCAACAATTTGCGGACGTCCCGACGGGCTGGAGCCTCGCCCTTGATGGCAGCCTCGAACAGGCGCCTGCAGATCACGGCAACGCTCGTGAGCTTCGTCTTTCGCCCCTCCTTCAGGACGGCGACGTTCTGCGTCAGGCCGTCTCTGAGACTCTGCCAGCCGTCATCCTCTTGCTTTCTGCGCTCGCCAGAGGGATTGCCGCTTCGACCCTCGATCCAGCGGGTCCCGACTGGCGGCTTGCCATAGCCGACATTGGGGTCGCGCGGGCGATTCTTTCGCACGATCTTGGAGACCCGGCTGACCCAGTCATCCACGTCGCCGGACTCCAAGTAGTAAGGTGGCGTTATCTCGAAGCCCGGAGCGGCTCCGTGCTTATTCTCGTAATGAGCGATGAGCTGAGATCGTACTTTACAAAAAGCAGCAGAGACAAAAACGGTTGCGATTCGTGCAATCCGTTCCTGCTGTTCGATGCGCTTCTCCATATCGATGCTGCCCGCGCTTCTGATGTGCGGTTGGGCGAGGCGCTCTTGCCGATCCAGATAGCAAATGAGATAGTTCAGCTCGCGAGTGGCATGTAGGTCGCCACCCTTGGCACTGACGAGGAGGCTCTTATGGTAGGCCTCTAGCAACGTCATGCTTTGCACGCCGTCAGCGGTCCGAAACTTGGTTGTCTTGAATATTTGTGCTTGGTATTCCTCCCACGGAGTCTTGCTGGCACCCCCTTTCGGTTGACGCGCGGGAATTTGACCTTGCAGATGGGATGAAGCGGCCACGGGCCGGGTATAGTTTTTCATTGAACAACCTCAATCGTTCGCTGGGACAGGCCAAGCAGTGACGACCGTTGTTGTTCCCCACGTCTGATGATCGGTCCCGATCGGCCAGCGCGGTGATGCCCGGTGATTCAGCCGACCATAGCATCGATGCAGCCGATGACAAGTGCGGCGGTTGCGAGGGCAAATCCGTCCTCGCTGTCGGGCTTCTCCCGAGCCGACACCTTCTGCCTGGCGAGCGCCGCCAATGCCTCGCGGTTGCGGTGCATGAGCGGAAGGCGGCGCGCATCGATGCCGGTCATGTTTTGCGCGATCGCCTCGGCCCATGTGTCGGGATTGCCGCCGACGTCGGGGAACCGAATCACGAGCATACCGCAAAGAGCGGCCAGGACGATGTCATGGTTGACCACACAGGCCTCGTCCGAGAGACCGGCCGATCCGAGCAGGTGCAGCACCCGTTCCGTGAAGTCACGGCAGAGGTTCGGATCGTGAGCGATCCAGAGCGCGGCGGTTCGGGCGAGCCCGGGGTGCGTTTCGCCCTCGTGCACCGCGGTCTGGAAGAGGCTGCGCAGGTAGGATCGCCACTCTTCGCCCGGCAGCATGGGTCTCGAGATGTTGAGCAGGAACTCCTTCGCCAGTTCGAGCTCGAGCGTCGTGCGGCCTCGCCTCAGGCGGCTGCCGATTGAATTGTGGGCCACACCCAGATTGGCCGCCACGGCCTGCACGGTGAGGGGGCCCGGACGGCACGCGAGCGACGTCCGCGCCGCCGCGAGGATTTGACCGATGGTGAGCCCCGCCTTCTGCCCGGCGGTGCGACGTACGGGGGCAGGAGACGGTCTTATCGTCCGCGTGCGGATCCGGGGCTTCGGCGTGAAGGGCATGTCGACGAGCTTCGATCTAGAATCGCGAGCACAGAATAATGAATTGATTGTATCGCAAATACAATCTCATCCGACCGCGCGAATCGGGTGGCAATGGCTTGCCCCACCGGGGACAACACAAATTACCACGACATCAAATTGATCATACAAGTCGCCAAATGAAGTTACTCGTAATGGGACAGGCGTGTTCGATCCCAGATGCTCACGAGCTGCCATTTTCGGCGTTTTCGAAATTCCCTGCTCGCCGCTTACAAATTCCCTGCTCGGGGTTTGCAAATTCCCTGCTCGCCGCGTCCAAATTCCCTGCCGCGTGGGATTGTTTTCTCCGGTCGCACGGGCCGGAGACCGGTTCGCAGTCGACTACATCCACCACCAACCACTGTATAGATTCCTATATTTGGACATTCTGTGACTTGCGTCGACATATCCGCAGGTTAGTTAGACCTTTATCGAAGTATTAAGCGCAGAGGGCATTGTCACGTTCACGGCGTGTTGAGGTACAAGGGGGCATGCAGCGCTCCCCCTTTCACGGCCATCGCTTCCCGCCGGCCATCATCCAGCACGCGGTCTGGCTCTACCTGCGCTTCACGCTGAGCTATCGCGATGTCGAGGACATGCTGGCGGAACGCGGCCTGGACGTGTCGTACGAAACGGTCCGGCGCTGGGTCGGCAAGTTCGGCCCGCTGTTTGCTAGGGAGCTTCGGACGCGACGGCCGCGCCCAACCGGGCGATGGCACCTGGACGAGATGGTCGTGAAGATCGCGGGCAAGCGCCATTGGCTCTGGCGGGCAGTTGACGACGAAGGGGAGGTGCTCGACATCCTGGTCCAGTCGCGGCGGGACACCCGAGCCGCCGTCCGCCTCATGCGCAAGCTGATCAGAAAACTCGGGTTCGCGCCCGAGCTTCTGGTCACCGACCGGCTGGGCTCCTACGGCGCCGCTCAGCGCAAGCTCGGTCTCCTGGCCCGTCACGAGCAGGGGCAGCGCAGAAACAACCGGGCCGAGAACTCCCATCAGCCGACGCGCCAGCGAGAGCACAAGATGCAGCGGTTCAAGTCGGCAGGATCAGCCCAACGCTTCCTGTCGGCCCATGCCGCCGTCCACAACACCTTCAACACCCAGCGCCACCTCGTCTCCCGCACGACCCTGAAGCTGTTCCGAGCCGAGGCCATGGCGAACTGGCGCGGGGCGACCGCGGCCTGTGCATGACACCATGGACCGCCTCGGCCCATTTGCGGCTGCGGCCAGGCAACGTGACAAAGCCCTCGTCCCACCGTTTCGGCGAAGGCCCGGCGCGCAGCTTCGCCCTTCGGAACATAAATGTCGTCGGCGCGGCGCTCGTAGCGTTCGGTCCAGGTCGGGTCGGCATGCAGACGCAGCCAGTCCGGAGCGGCGGCGGCCAGGACATTAAGCGCGGCGCGCAGTGTCTCGATCGCACAGCCGAGGCGGTTCAGCGCCCGCACGGCGCCGAGCACATGCGTGGAATCGGTCCGCTGGCGCCCGTGCTGGACCAGGAGCCCGTGTTCGCGGCACAGAGCGAGAAGCCTGTCGAACAGCAGAGCCTCGGCCTTCGGCGATGTCACGGAAAGCGACTGTCACGTTCGCGGCGCCTTGAGATACAAAGGAGCATGAACGGCGAGAACGCATGACACCTAGAACCAGAATCCACGGATGCCGTACCTTCTGTGATGAGGGCCGGGCCCTGAGTCGGCCGCTCGACATCGATATCGAGGGCGGTCGTATCGCGGCGATCACGGCGGCTGCCGTCCAGCCGCCTGAGGGCGCCATCGACGGTCGCGGCCGCCTGCTGACCGCCGGTTTGATCAACGGACATCTCCATTCACACGAAAACTTCCAGAAGGGTCGCTTCGAGAATCTGCCGCTCGAACTGTGGATGAATTACGTTCGGCCTCCGCACCCGGTTCAGCTCACGCCGAGACAAATCTATCTTCGCACCCTGGTGGGGGCAATCGAGAGCGTCCGCTCCGGCGCCACCACCGTTGTCGACGATATGAACCTTGGGGCCGCCCTGGACCGCCGCCATCTCGCGGCGGTGCATCAAGCGTACGAGGACATCGGACTTCGAGCCCTGGTCGGGGTTAGCATGATGGACCGCCCCTTTTTCGAAGCGCTGCCGTTCGTCGACGAGGAGTTCGAGCCCGATCTTCTGGCCGAATTGCGAGAAATCCAGATTGCCTCGGCGTCGAACCTCCTGGATCTGGCTGCCGAGCTGGCGAGCACGCGTCATCCGTCCCGCCACCGAGTGGGATTTATCGTGTCGCCCTCCGCGCCCCAGCGATGCACCGCAGACTTCCTGAAACGTCTTCGCACCATCGCGGATCGGTACGACCTGCCTGCCATCATTCACGTGCAGGAAACACGGCTCCAGGTTGTCACCAGCCAGCTCGCGAACGGGAGTACCTTCGTGCGCTATCTCGCCGACATCGGGTTTTTGAAGCCGAAGACCACGCTCATCCACGGAGTATGGCTCACGCCCGAGGACATTGCGCTGATCGCCGAGAGCGGCGCCACCGTTCAGGTCAACCCATGGAGCAATCTCAGGCTTGGGTCGGGCGTGGCGCCGATGCGCGCACTGCTCGACGCCGGCGTGAACGTCAGCCTGGGCACCGACGGCTGTTCCTCGAGCGACACTTGCAATGTCCTCAACTCCCTTGGGTTGGCGGCGACCCTGCAGAGCTTGCGTGGCGATTTTCGCGACGGCGTCACGGCCCGCGAGGCTTGGAACGCCGCGACGATCGGCGGCGCACGCGCGTTCGGGTTCGATCAGCAGTTGGGTACCGTCGAGGTCGGCCGCAAAGCGGATTTCGTCCTGTTTAGACTGGATGCGCCGTCGTTCGTACCGATGAACGGCCCGCTCCAGCAACTCGTATATGCGGAACGGGGCGCGGCGATCGACGCCGTGATCGTCGACGGCGAGCCGATCATGCGTGACGGGCGGCTCACCAAGATCGACGAGGCCGCAATCTTGGCCGAAATCGCAAGCGAATATCGTGGTCTGGCACCCCGAATCGCAGAGGCGGAGAACACCGTCCAACGAATGCTACCCGCCTTGGAGCGCATCCATGCGCGCTGCCTCTGCCACCCGATCTCCCCTTCAACCTTTCCTGCCCGGTTGTCCGTAAACGAGGGATAGATTCAATCGCAGAACCACCGATGACCACGTTACGCCTGTCAAACCGGTATCGCTGGTACGATAATCGTGCGGGCGATTGATGATCATCGACTCGGATGCAATGGGAGCAGAACGATACATTTGGCCGACTCTGACTATCGTCAACCAGATATTTGGCTGGTTTGAGCCGATTGTGGCTTGCTGGCCGGAGCTCAACAGATTGACTTCGCTCACCGCTACCAATTGTCGATTGGCACGGCTCAGCGGAGTTGTGAATCCTCCATTCGCATCAGAGCACTAGAACGGACGAGGCGAATGCTGGCAATCAACGCCGGCGGCACTCGCGGTTTACCGCGAATTCACGCCTCAACAGGCCATTGGTGTCGAAAGTCCAACTCTTCCTGGAGCCGAAACGCGCAAGCCACCAGAGCACTCTCATTGAAGGGCTTCGCGATCAGTTGGATACCCACCGGAAGACCGTCCCTTGAGAACCCGCACGGAATCGACATTGCTGGAAAGCCGGTGAGGGTGACAACCGCCGAAAGCGTAAACCAATCGATAGGATCCCTCAGCGGAATTCCGTTTATCGTTAGTACTGTATTACTGCCGTTGGCAAATGGTAAAACCGGAACAGATACTGTGGTCAGAATATCATATTCATCAAACGATTCCAACAATTTTAGATATATAATACTTCTATCACGTTCTGATTTGAAATATTCAGCGGCGGTTATGTCTGACCCAAGTTCCGTATTCCAAATAAGTGTATTCGAGATGTGATCGCGATGGGAAGCCACAAGAGCTGAATACTGGTCGTGAACTAATGTGCCACGTAGTATCCGAAAGGGGCTACCGATGTCTCCGAGGTCCAATTTTACTTCTTGCGTATCCGGATAGATTTGCGATATTCGCTCGACAGCAGAAAAAAATGCTTCCTCTACCTCCTTATCGATCAAAGCAAATCCGAGATTTGGATTGAATCCGATACGCAGAGACAGGTGTCCGTCAAAAAACTGAGGCGGTTGCCATGCGTCGGCGACAAGGGATAAGGGATCTCGGTCGTCGCGACCCGCCGTGGCGCTCAAAAAGAGAGCTGCATCTTCGACGCTGCGACTAAAGACGCCGTGCGCTACGAGGTTCTGCGAAAGCGGCATTTTCGGAAATACCGGAATCCGCCCCATCGAGGGACGAAAACCAACAACGCCGCAAAAACTAGCTGGGTGCCGGATCGAACCAGCGAAGTCGGTGCCGTGCGCAAGCGGTACCATTCCGGCGGCCACCGCGACAGCCGACCCCCCACTCGACCCGGCACACGTACGCGAGCGGTCATAGGGATTCACCGTCGTGCCGATAAGGTCATTCTTTGTGACGCCGCCAAACCCGAACTCCGGCGTACTTGTTTTCCCGATGACGATCGCACCCGCTCTCCTCAACCGGGTGACGATCAGATCGTCCGATGTCGGGACGTTCCCCGCAAAAAGTGTTGAACCGTAAGTTGTGCGTATTCCTTCAGTTTCGATGGTGTCCTTGATGCCCAATGGGAGGCCATGGAGAGGTCCGATCGAGTCTCCTCGTGCGAGAGCGGTATCGGCTTTCTCAGCTTCCACCAGCGCAGCCTCGGCAGTTACTGTCAGAAACGCGTTCAAGCCCGGATTCTGCCGTTCTATCGACTTCAGACATGACGTGACAGCGTCCCTGGCCGAACAGGCTTTGCTTCGGATAGACTTCGCCAGATCAGTCGCACTCAAATGGTGGAGTTGCATGCTGTTTCCTTCAACCTCAGATTGCATCTGATCGATACAATTCCTCAACCGTTCCTGAGCGCAGTTCCGCGATATATTGGTCGCCGGTATACGGCGAAACCATCCGGAACGATAAACGGGACGACAATTCGCCAACCATAGGTTATTATTACCCGTGTACACGGCTGACCTCACTGACGGAGAATGCATGCCCAACGGTCGCTTGATTATCGGTATGCTGACCCCGTCCTCCAACACCGTTTTGGAGCCCGAGACGTCGGCTATGCTCGCGGAGGTGGAAGGAGCTTCTGCGCATTTCAGCAGGTTTCGCGTTACCCAGATTGGCCTAAGCGAGGCGGCTCTCAGCCAGTTCAATGATCGGCCAATACTCGAAGCGGCATCCCTTCTTGCGGATGCGGGCGTGGATGTGATCGCATGGAACGGCACCTCGGGCGGCTGGCTTGGTTTCGAGGCAGATAGGCGCCTCTGCGAACGAATTACGAGCGAGACCGGGAAGCCGGCCACAACTTCGGTTTTGAGTCTACTCGAAGCTTTCGAGACAGCCGGAGTGAAGAGGTTTGGACTGGTCACACCTTACACTGGCGATGTTCAGAGCCGTATCATGGACAATTTTGCCGCGGCCGGATTTAAATGTGTGAGCGAACGTCACGCGGGCATTCACATCAATGCGGAGTTCTCCGGACTCGGATCGCAATGGATACGATATATGATTCGGGAGAGCGCATCGGAAGGGGCACCGCAAGCGATCACGACATTCTGCACGAATCTGCGCGCTGCCCCTCTTGTCGATGGAATGGAACGGGAGATCAACTTACCCATCTACGATACGGTCGCCACCTCGGTCTGGAAGTGCCTGAAGATTGCGCAAGCAGATCCCACCCGGGTGATCGGGTGGGGGCAGTTGTTCCGCCTGGACGCACCAAAGACCGATTTGGCGGGTCGGACATAGAAGGGTCGCTGCCGCAGGCGGGCCGGGTGGGCGCGCCTGAACGCCCCCAACCCTGCGCGCCATCACCATCTTCCATCGGCGGATTTCAGTCGGATTGGCTACCCTGCGCCTCCCGCGGCCTCAAAGACGATCGGCTGGGCGCCCTCCCAGAGCGTTTGCTTACCGAAGAGCGGCAAGATTCGCGCGGCCTTCGGTTATGATCAAAAAACGGTTGCTCGCGAGTTGACCAGCCTTGCTCGAAAACGATACGCCGCCATAGGCGAGAAGGGTCTCCGTTTCGCTGAGGCCACCTTGATGGAGGATTATGTCTTCCGCGCCGGGGTGACTTGTATGGTTTTCGTACCCCGACCCGAGATCAAGCTCGCCCGACGGGATCCACCTTTCGCTGCTCCAGCGACTGTGAACGACCTGATTTTTGAACGGGAGCAGTTTCCTGAAGGCCGCGCACGTGGCGGGCGCAAGGTTTTCCTCCATTCGTCCTTTGAATAGGAAGGGTGCGGCCCCCATCGTTAATTGCATCAGTGTCTTCCATCGAGCAGCATACTGCTGGGGTGAGGGCCGGTCACGCGGTGCAGGAACGGCCGGCCAGGATTCCCCTGGAAATTACGATCTACGGACCCGGGTCGCCTGCAGACGACGGCCACCATCGATGGCGGCCGAAGTATGCGAAAGTACGGCCCGGATATCGACCGCTGAAGTATCCACGACGTCGAGGTTGAGCGCATCCTCAAGGCTTGAAAGATGCTTGCTCATCGTAAGCGACGCAGCGGCGCCGTCGCGAGTCTCGAGACATGCGAGAATATGGGAGTGATCCTCACACCTGCATCCAGACGTTTCAGGTGCTTGGTAAAGCGCAATTGCCAGTGAGGTCCGCGAGATCAACTCTCTGATGATGTCATTGTAAACTTGGTTGCCCGAGAACTCCGCCAATTGCAAGTGGAAGAGGCCCGAGAGGTGCAGTTGCACCTTGACATCGTTCAGTCTGGTAGCCGCAACTTCTTCCGTTACTGTACGTCGAAGGGACGCGATGGCCTTCTCCCCAAGCAGCGGCGCCAACTTAGCAACGACATCACATTCTAAGATCCGCCGAACCTCAAACAGGTCACGCGTGAGTTTGACGGATGGCCGCGCCACGAAAGCTCCGCGATTCGGCTCAAGGTCCACCATCCCCTCATGGGCCAGCCGCGCGAGGATCGGACGCACAGTCGTCCGACTTACGCCGAATACCTCACTGAGAACCGTCTCGTTCAGCTTCGTGCCAGGAGGCAGCAAATGCTGAACGATCGCCTCATACACCCGGGTATACATCTCGCTTTCGCGTGAGCCGACTTTTCTCCCGTTCGGGAGATTCGATCGCACGGAAAAGCCTGCTCTTCGGTCCAAATCAGAGTCCACCTTAAATCCCTCGCCAGCGCACGGCATCTTCCTCCCCATGCGGAGTGCCCTATCCAATATCCTAGGGCCTGACCCTCTACATCCCTAGAGGGTCAGCTAAACCTTCACATCATTCTGCCCCTGTAGCAAGTGAAATAGCGTGCGATCCACCGAGGGATTGTACACAATGCATTTGACTCTTGCGGCGAACCGGCGTAGCGCTGGTGTCAAGAAGAATCAAATCGGGAGGAGATGCAGACATGAAACGTGATCGTAGTCTTCAAAGGACTCGCTCCAGCGGTGTCCCAAAGGATTTGAGCGAGATGCACCGGCGCCAGTTCCTCTGCAGCAGCGTGGCTGCGGGAACGGTTGCAGCGGTGCCGGCGTGCCTGTGGGCGGGGTCGGACTCGAGTGCTCGAGCGCAAGGGATGAAGACACTGAAGGCCACGCACGGCACGGGGCTGTGCAACCTTGGTATATTTCTGGTCAAGGAGCGAAACCTCGCTGCAGCCGACGGTGTCCAGCTGGAATTTGTTCAGACCCCAAGCAACGCCGACATCACGACCGTTTTCGGCGCAGGGTTGGTCGATGTATCATTGATTCCCTACACGAACTTCTTGACGCTTCGGGACAAGGGCGTTCCCGTGACGATCATCTCGGGCGGAGGAGCCCAGGGCTGTATCCTGTGTGGCCAAGCGCACATTAAGACCCAGGCCGACGCGAGAGGAAAGTCACTCGGGACTTTCCAAGCCGATACGCTCGAAATGCTGCCATACGACTGGCTAAAGAAGGCGAGCATGTCGTTCAGCGACGTCGACGTTCGCTATTTTGGCACCTCGCCTGAACTAGCCCAAGCCTTCATAGCCGGTAGCGTCGACCTCATGTGTCACAGCGAGCCCTATGCGACGCAAGCGGTCGGCGCGGCACGCCCCGGAGCCCACGTGATCTCGGACGGCACGGACATTTATCACCCCGGATACACCGACTGCGTTCTGGCCGCCCGCACCCCGCTGATAAAGGAGAACAGGCGGGAATTGAAGGCACTCATCAAGGCTCTGTTCGTGGCCCAGAAACAATCCGAAGATGACCGAGCCGCGGCCGTTCGAGATACGGTCGGTAAGTACTACAAGGCGAGTTTCGATGTCGTTCTAGACGCGTCGGGAAAACAGCCGAACGTCGTCGATCAGCGAGGCCAGTCCGATTTCATGATCAACGGTGGAACGTCGATGATCGAGCTGGGCTACATTACAAAAGCGCCGGACAAGAGCATATTCGACTGGACTATGCTCGAGGAGGTCATCGCAGAAAATCAGGATTTATATAAATCTGTGAAGATGAAATCATAACATCGCTCTTCTTGAGATGAGGTCGGAAGTGTCCAACATTCTGTTCAGCTCAGAAGGCAAGAGAAATTTGTCCAGCTTAGCAAAAATTGGAGGCTCAACTTCCGTCCTTTCTCGAGAAGGGCTGATGGCAGATATCGTTTGGGGCCTCGCATCGATTGCGTGCCTGGTGTCCCTGTGGGAGCTGCTGTGGGCCTTGGGGGTGGTGAAGGAGACGATACTTCCGCCACCTCACATCTTTCTAGCTCACTTATCGGAGCAGGCTAAGAACTTCGGGTCAACTACGGCTGTCGGCTCGGAATCGGCAGGTCCTCTCTTCGATGTTCTCTCGGTGATGCTGGCGACTGCATTGCGAGTTCTGGTCGGCCTAACACTCGGGTTCACGGTTAGCGTCGTGCTCGGTGCCGCAATTTGCTACTTCAGGATTTTCGGCAACCTGGTGCTGCCGACTGTAACGTTGCTGGCCCCGATATCTCCACTGGCGTGGCTGCCGGTTTCCATTTTCATTCTGGGAGTGGGCGATGCTCCCGCCATATTCATGGTGTTCATCGCTATTTTCTTCATGATCACACTGGCAACCGTCAACCAGATAGAACGTATCGACGTTAACTATTTGAATGTCGCTAAGATAATGGGTGCGACGAAATGGCAGACATATCGATCGGTCGTACTTCCGGCTATCTTGCCAGGCCTCTTTGTTATCCTCCGACTTAATCTCTTCGGCGCATGGATGGTCGTTCTCGTGGCGGAGGCCGCGGGTGTTGGCAACGGGCTTGGGCAAGTCATCAATCTGGCTCGCAACACATTCAACTTCACGCTCGTATTCTTTGCAATGACATTGATCGGTATTCTAGGCTTCGTGTTTGACGTCCTGCTCCGCCAAGTACAGACACGCGTGCTATATTGGGTTCCGAAAACCTTAACCAGGATCGCCATATGAATTCCGAGCGGAAGATAAAGGGGAAGCCGGTCCGATCATATCGTCGTCATGAGGCGGGGAGATGAGCATGACCGTCCAGGCAATCGCAGGGCGCTCCCTCTGGCTTCCAAGCATCAGAATGGTTCAAACCTCGAAGAAGGTTGGATGGTGGTGCGCTTCCGTGGGACTGTTCTTCGGCTTCTGGGAGGCCGCGTGGTTCTTCGGCTGGGCCAATCCGCTGCTTCTGCCGCCACCCCACATCTTCCTGCACAACTTCCTGGCCCAGGGCAGATTTTTTAGTGTCGCAACCAGGAACCCGTCCTCCTCGCTGAGCGCGGTCTTATTGGCAATGGCCACGACCATGGGCCTGACGGCGATGCGGGTGCTCCTCGGACTAGCACTGGCTTTCGCGATCAGCCTGACGGTTGGCGTCGCTATTCGGTATATCCCGATATTTGGCAAGCTTGTACTGCCCATCATAACGCTGATGTCGCCTATATCGCCGGTGGCTTGGTTGCCGGTCGCGGTGATCGCGTTTGGCATCGGGAATTATGCGGCGATATTTCTCGTGTTTATTGCTGTCTTTTTTGTGATGACGCTGGCGACAGTTACTGAATTAGACAGTGTCAAGAAATCGTATATAAATGTCGCTAGGATTATGGGGGCGACGCGACGGCAGCTATTGTTTGAAGTTGTGCTTCCATCTATATTGCCTGGACTCTTCTTAGTTTTGCGTCTCAACCTTTTCGCGGCATGGATGATCGTTCTGATAGGGGAGGCGCTCGGGGTTGGGAGCGGGCTCGGCCAAGTGGTGATGCTTGCGAGAAACACCTTCAACTCGGGCCTGACGTTTTTCACCATGACCTTGATAGGGCTCGTTGGGTACCTGCTCGATATGGGGTTGCGGCAGATACAGCGTCGGATGCTGTATTGGCTGCCGAGATAGGGGCTTTACAAATGAATCAAGCCAAAGCGGTTGACCAGTGTCGTCCAGAGGATGCGGGCGCGGTCCGATGCAAGGCGGTCGGGAAGGTCTGGGGAAAGGGAACCGCGCGAGCGCTGGAAGCGCTCGTGGACATAGATCTCAACGTCGAGCCCGGTCAGTTCGTCGTCCTCCTCGGCCCAAGCGGTTGCGGAAAGAGCACACTGCTTTACATGATCGCCGGTCTCGAAGGTGTGGACAGTGGATCGATCGTCTGTAACGGTGAGTCCGTTACCGGGCCCAGCAGCGATCGCAGCCTTATTTTCCAGGAAGCGTCCCTCTTTCCGTGGCTTACAGTTTCCGAAAACGTCACCTTCGGGCTAAAATTGCGGGGGGTTGACAAAGGGGTTCGAACTGCCACCGCGGACCAAATCCTGAGAAAGGTCGGCTTACGCGGGTGTATGGATAAGCGACCGGATGAACTTTCGGGCGGCATGCGGCAGCGCGCCGCGGTCGCCCGGGCTCTGGCCATGAAACCAAGCGTTCTGTTGATGGATGAGCCTTTCGCCGCGCTCGACGTGCAGACCCGGGCGAAGCTTCAGGATTTCCTCATCAGTGTGTGGCGAGACAGCGGAGCGTCTGTGCTCTTCGTTACGCATGGAATCGACGAAGCGATCGCGCTGGCCGACAGCATCGTGGTCTTCACATCTCAACCAGGCCGCATCAAGAGTGTTGTCCCGGTTGAACTTTCCCGACCGCGAGATCCGAAGGACCCGGCAGTTCATGCCCTGCGCGACCAACTGACCGACCTTCTGAGAGACGAGGTCGATCGGGCGTTTCTCCAACAAGAGCGGGCATCCGCTTAGGAACCCGACATCGGCGCGTCGTCGCGCACAGATCGAAGAGACCCATGGGCCAGCCATCCGCCGAAACCATCCGTCTGATTGAGCGGCTCGTCGCGTTCGATACGACGAGTCGGAATTCAAATCTCGACCTCATCGATTTTGCGGAGGCCTATCTTAAGGCGATTGGCGTCGAGAGCACGCTTACATTCGATCGGCATTCGCGAAAGGCGAATCTGCTCGCCACCATCGGGCCGCCCGACAGGCCCGGTATAGTCCTGTCAGGTCACACCGATGTCGTGCCGGTCGACGGACAGGACTGGAATACCGATCCATTCAATGTACGGGAATCTGGCGGATTGCTCTTTGGCCGCGGCACCTGTGACATGAAATCCTTCATCGCCGTCATTCTCTCCAGGGCCGAAGCGATGGTGCGATCTAGGCCGAAGACGCCGATTCATATCGCGCTTTCGTATGACGAGGAGGTGGGATGTCTCGGCGTGCCCGATCTTATCGCGGATCTGAGGCGCAAAGGCGTGCAGGCGCTGGCTTGCATCGTCGGCGAGCCCACCGAGATGCAGGTGGCCGTTGCCCACAAAGGGAAGGCGGAACTCCGCTGCACGGTTCATGGCCGAGAGGCGCATTCCAGTCTCGTGCACCAAGGCGCGAACGCAATCGAAGCAAGCGCGGCGCTGATCCATAAGCTGAAGCAGATGGCACGGAGAGTGCGCCAGGAAGGGCCTTTCGATCCAGAGCTTGAGCCGTCCTACACCACGATGCAGACTGGGACGATCGCCGGCGGCATTGCAACGAACATCATTCCGAAGCTGTGTCAGTTCGAGTTCGAGATTCGGCCACTGCCAGGCACTAGCGCCGAGCCTTACATCGAAGAGATCGAAAAATTCGCCGCCGACGTGGTTGCGCCGGACTTGCAGAGCACCAGCGACGATGCTCGCATATCCTGGCAAACGCTATCGCATTTTCCTGCACTCCGGACGGATCGGAGCCATCCGGTGGTTGCGCTGGCCTCCGCCCTGGGGCAAACCAACCGGACATGCAAGCTCAGCTTTGGAACCGAAGCCGGCCTGTTTTCGGCGGCGGGGATCCCGACGGTCGTGATGGGGCCGGGAAGCATCGAGCAGGCGCATCGTCCGAACGAATTCATCTCGCTGGATCAAGTTTCGGCCTGCGAGCTCTTCATGGATCAGCTCACGGAGCGCGCCGCCATGGATCCGCGGGTCGGTTTCCCTGCATTGCTGGAAACCTACGATGATGATCGGATCTAGCAGGGTGGGATTTTGTGATTCCAGGATCATTACTGATCGAACTGTAGAGTGACATAAGCAACCAAGGCACCACGACAGGTATATTTACTTGAGTGGCTACCGTAATTTTTCATGCGTTCAATGGAGGAAGAATTGGCGTCGTCTTTGATCCGTGGTCGGTATGTCATCTGTAAGGTGGTTGACCAGAACAAGGCTGTAGTCGTTGAGGACGGCGCGGTCTTCCAGCGTGACGGTATCGTTCAGGAGGTCGGAAAGTTCGACGAGCTCTCAAAGAAACATGATTTCGACGAAGTGATAGGGTCTGCCGATCATGTAGTTACGCCTGGATTCGTGAATGGTCACCATCATGTCGGGCTCACACCCTTTCAACTCGGCTCGCCGGATCATGCCCTCGAACTCTGGTTCGCTTCGCGCCTAGGCGCACGGGACGTCGACCACTATCTCGACACCCTGTACTCCGCGTTTGAAATGATCGAGTCGGGAATCACGACCGTTCAGCATCTTCGGGGGTTCATTCCCGGAGAGCCGAAACAGATCGAAGACGCTTCTGTAAAAATCATCAAAGCATATGAAGATATCGGCATGCGCGTTTCCTATTCCTACTTCATCCGAGATCAAAGCCGGATGACATATGAGGCGGATGACGAATTTGTCAAAAGACTGCCTCCTGAGATGAGGGTGGCGATGCAGGAGTTCTTCAAACTCCACACCATATCGCTCGAGGACAGTTTCGGAATCTTCAAGGACCTGTTCAACAGATATGCTGGAAGTCCAAGGGTAAGAATTCAACTCGGGCCGGCCAATCTGCACTGGTGCTCCGACAGAGCGCTCGGCATGCTTCGCGAATGTGCCGAGGAATTCCAGGTCCCGATGCACATGCACATCCTGGAAACGGTATACCAGAAGGAATACGCGCGCCGTCGGACCGGGACGACAGCGGTGCGCTATCTTCACCAATGCGGTCTGCTTGGGCCGGCCATGACGCTCGGACACGGCGTTTGGCTTAACGAGGAGGACATCGATCTCGCAGCCGAGACCGGCACGAAGATCTGCCACAATTGCAGCTCGAATCTGAGGCTGCGAAGCGGGGTAGCTCCCCTCAACGCGTTTGAAAAGAGGGGCCTGTGCGTCTGCATCGGGCTGGACGAGGCGGGCATCAACGATGACCGCGACATGCTGCAGGAGATGCGAATGGTTCTGCGGCAGCATCGAGTGCCCGGCATGGACGAGGAGGAAGTCCCAACCTCCTCGCAAGTGTTGAGGATGGCAACCAGCGACGGCGCAAAGACCACCCCGTTCGCGGCGGAGATAGGAACATTGGAGCCGGGGAAGGCCGCGGACCTGGTTGTCATGAATTGGAGGCAGATCTGCTACCCGTATCTCGACGCGTCGACTCCGGTCGTCGACGCCGTCCTTCATCGGGCCCGCATGAGCGGAGTGGAGACCGTGCTTGTCGCGGGGGAGCCGATCTATCGCGATGGGCGGTTCACGCGCGTCAACAAGCAGGAGGCTTTGGAGGAGCTGGCCGCCTCGCTTCGCAAACCTTTAGAAGCGTCGGAATTAGCACGGCATAAATTGGGAAGGCAAATCTTCCCGCATGTCCGGCGATTTTACGCGGGATACTTGAATGAGCAAGTGTTCGAGCCTTTCTACAATGTGAACTCGCGCCGGTAGAGGGAGTCGCGCCAAAGCAAATGGGTGGCGACCGAAGACGTGATGGTGAGGAGTAGGAATCATCGACCGCGAAACCACATGAGCAAGTTGGCGGAATGACGGACACCTTCACCATGACGGCGGCGGAGCTGCGTCTTCAGATCCGCACAGGGGATCTCTCGGCAGAACAGAGTGTGCGTTCCTTCCTGGATCGGATCGCTGCGCTCGACGAAGCGGTCGGCGCATGGAGCTACGTCGACCCGGCTTATGCACTGTCTCAGGCGCGTGATGCCGACCGAGCGCTGGCGAGCGGACAGCCGGTCGGACCCCTCCATGGCGTTCCGGTTGGCGTTAAGGACATCTTCGACACCATCGATATGCCCACGGAATACGGAACCGTGCTGCATGCCGGTTACCAACCGCGCCGAGATGCGACGGTTGTGTCGCTGTTGCGACAGGCCGGCGCCATTATCATGGGAAAGACCGTGACGACCGAGCTTGCGATAGCGCAAGCCGGAATAACAAGGAATCCTCATGATTTTAGCCGAACCCCGGGGGGCTCCTCCAGCGGATCGGCTGCCGCGGTGGCATCGATGATGGTGCCCGTCGCGCTCGGAACGCAGACGAATGGATCCATCATCCGCCCCGCCTCGTTTTGCGGCGTCGTCGGCTACAAGCCCTCGCATGGCTTGATCTCGCGTCATGGCTGCCTGAAACAATCGAGACTATTGGATCAGGTCGGGGTTTTCGGCAGGACGGTCGAAGATGCTGCAATCCTGGCTCAGGAACTCATGAGCTACGATTCCAAGGACCCGGATATGATCGCGCGGGCGCGCCTTCGTCTGGTGGAAATTGTAAACTCCCGGCCGCCGTTGCTGCCTCGCTTCGCCTACGTGAAATCCCCTGTCTGGAGCGAGGCTCAGGTCCATACGCGCGCGGCCTTCGAGGGGCTGGTTGCGAAGCTTAGCGGTCAGGTCGATGAAGTGCTGCTTCCGGGGCTTTTCGACACGGCCATCGAGGATCATGGCACGATCATGGAAAGCGATGTCGCAGTAAGTCTTGCTGGCGAATATGCCAGGGGCGCCGATCATCTCAGTCCCGCCGCGCGCGGGATCATCGAGAGAGGCAAGGAGCGTCGCGCAACCGATTACATCCGTGCCGGGCAAAATATTCCGAAACTCATCGCAGCGCTTGGGGATGCGGTGAACGGCTACGATGCCATACTGACACCGGCCGCCATTGGAGAAGCGCCCATCGGGTACAACCCGAGCGGCAGTCCGGTTTTCTGCACGATCTGGACTCTTTGTGGCTTGCCGGCGATCTCGATCCCGATTTTGAAGGGAGTCACCGGACTGCCGCTTGGGACACAATTGGTGGGGCTGCGAAATGATGACGCAAGATTGTTGCGAACGGCTCGTTGGCTCGTCGAATTCGCAGGAACGGCTTAGCCAGCTGGGCGGTGTGATCGGCCCGAAGGTCGCTCCGTCATGTGATCGCGCATCTCCGACCAGGCGTTGAAGAATATCAGGAACCAGGTGTCATGAAGATTCTTGTCGTCAATCCTAACACCTCGGCTGGGGTGACCAAGCTGATCGTGGAGGAGGCCCAGCGAGCCGCGTCGCCGACGACCGAAATCGTCGCGGCCACGGTTGCGTTCGGGGTGCCCTATATCGAGACGCGCGGAGAGATGGCCATCGCGTCATATGCCACGCTGATGGCGTTGGCGCAGCATGCGCCCGGCTGCGATGGAGCGGTGATTGCGGCGTTTGGCGACCCCGGTCTTGGCGGAGCCCGCGAGCTGCTCGATATTCCGGTCGTCGGCATCGCCGAAGCGGCAATGTTGACGGCCTGCATGTTGGGCGAGCGCTTCTCGATCATATCGGTATCGCTCAGACTGATTCCATCGCTGCGGAACACCGTGCACCAAAACGGTCTGAGCAGCCGTCTTGCCAGCATCCGAACTCTTTCGGAACGATTTGGAGACATTCGAACCGTCCAAGACGAACATGCGGACGCTCTCATCGAGCTTTGCACCGCGGCAGTCGAGCAGGACGGTGCCGACGTAGTGATCCTGGGCGGCGGCCCGTTGGCGGGGCTCGGTCGAAAGGTCGCCGACCGATTACCGGTTCCTACCGTCGATGGAACCACGGCAGCCGTACATCAGATCGAGACATTGGTCACGATGGCTTCGGGCAAAGCAAGGCTTGGCAGCTTTAGCCGCCCGCGGGCAAAGGCCGCCGTCGGCCTGTCTTTGGAACTCACCGGATTGATCGAACGAGTCGAAGTTCGGTGATAGTGCACAGAATGACAGGAGGCTTATTCCGTCGTCAGCACTTGGGAGGGGACCACCTGTAAATAGGCATGGAGAGATAAGGCCCCTGTTTTTGGGGTTATAGCGTCCAGCTGTCCCCGCGCTCGACCAAGCCGCGCTGCAAACGCGCGGTCGAAAATTCTGCTCGAACAAAAGTGCCCCCGCCCCCGCCCTCGCCGAAGAAGCCTTCCTCACCGCCATCGCCACGACGCAACGACAGGAGACCTGTAGCTTCGAACGGAGGGCCACGCTGGCCCTCGCCAAGCTCTATCAAGCGACAGCCCGCCACGGCGAAGGCTACGCCGTCCTGGGCCCCGCGCTCGAGGGTTTTCACTGACGCCCGAGTTTCCAGAGGTGGCCGAAGCGTTGAACGTCCTGACTTCGATCCAACCAAGCGCCCGAGATTGACGCGAGTGGAATGTTATCCCTCGCGCCCAGGCGACATGACTCCCGCGATCACCAAGGTGGTTCAGCGACGCAATGTCGGCTTTCGAGTAGCGACGAACATGACCGCAACGGCGTGGATGGGCGCGAAGCAGTCTTAAATGAGCGGGCACTCTACGGGAGAGCCAGTATGTTCACTATTTGTTCTGAGTAGCAGCCTAATGCGCCGGATTACTCCGGGCTGTAGCGATCCTCGAGCGCACTCGCTTCTAGGCTCCCAGCATTTCCTCAATTTGCGGTTTCCTCCCTGCATTTCTCCCTGAAGCAGGGAGGAACCGTAGACCGGTCCGTACTCTGCTGCGTCCACCACCAACCACTGTATAGATTCCTATAAATTTGGTTGTTCCGTGACTTTCGTCGATATGTCCGCAGGTTATCGACGCCGCCGTCGTAATATTGAAGTCAGATACGGACACTCTCTGACTTTTCCAGGCAAATTGGACTTCGGTCTCTGCCGAGAAAACTTCTTTTCCGTGCTCGGATGCATTCGGGCATTGGGAGACCGGTTCGCGAAGACTGGAGAGAGGTTCGCAAATTGCAGGCTCAGGTTCGGGTTCGATGGGTTGATTGGCAGGTCGGCGGCTCGGCTTGGGCACGCACGGCCGCGACCTTTGACAGGCTGCAGTGACGATACGTGGGGCGATCAGGATCGGATCGGGAGCCCGAGTTTTGCGCTCTACTCGGCCCAGCTGATGGGCATGTCGGTCAGGCGCGAGATGCCGAAGCCGCGGGGCAAGCTGCCATCCGCCGCGGCCTCGACGATATCGGGGGCCAGAAAGGCCAGCGACAATCCCATGCGGGCCGAGCGCTCGCTGATGCCGTCTCGCTGAGCGATGGTCTCGATGTCGGGAACGGATCCCGTCATGATCTCGTCCAGCCAGGACCGTCCCTGGGCGATGCTCGACGCGCTCCCGATCCGTCATGGGCTCGGATCCGGCTGGCAGCGCGGCTCCGATCGCGTCCATGACGATGCTCTCCAGTTCGGCGGCGGGTACCTGCGGAACCGACCCGGCCTCGCTCTTGCGGCCCTGCACCAGCATGGTGGAAACGTAGTAGCGGTAACACAGCCCCTCCCCTCTGGCGCAGCTAGCGTTGGAGGGCGGGCAGCGATCCCAGGACGAGATAGCGCTCGAAGATGAGCCGCACGGTCGCGGCCTCGGCCTCCTCGACCAGCAGTTTGCGATCCTCGACCCGATAGCCCATCGGCACCACGCCGCCGACCCAGATGCCCTTCTTCTTCGAGGCCGCGATCTTGTCGCGGATGCGCTCGCCCGTGACCTCCCGCTCGAACTGGGCGAAGGACAACAGGACATTGAGCGTCAAACCGCCCCATGCTGGTGGTCGTGTTGAAGCTCTGCGTCACGGACACGAAGGACACGCCATGCTGGTCGAAGAGTTCGACCAGCCGGGCGAAGTCGGTCAGCGATGCATTTACCCTCGACCGCGGACGCCTACCTTTCAGCTGACCGCCCGATTCTATATCGGGAGCAGAAGCTGCCGTTGATCAGTCTTTTTGCCTATCGCGCTGCGGGTGAATCGTTTCGCCGCGCTTGAGCATCTCGGTGATCGCTGTGATGGCGTTTTTGCGGCCCTTGTCGGTCTTCAGATTGCACATGCGAAAGGCGAGCGCGAAGCGGTTCTGTTCGGTGAGCGTGGCCAGCATCGCCTTGGCCTTCGGCTCGGCATCGATCGCTGCGCGCAGCTCGTCGGGAATCTTCAGGTCCTTGCCGCTGGCATAAGCGCGATCCCAGCGACCGTCGGCCCTGGCCGCCTCGACGTCGCGCAGACCATGTTCGGTCATCCGCCCTTGCGCCATCAGGCGCTCGACATTGGTGACATTGATCTCGCTCCAGATGCTCCTGGGCCGGCGCGCGGTGAAGCGTTTGAGATAGCTTTTGTCGTCGAACGACTTGCCGATGCCGTCGATCCAGCCCCAGCACAGCCCGACGTCGATCGCTTCCTTGGGGCTGATGGATCGCAGGCCAGATGCGACCTTGTGGATCTTGACCCACAGTTCATCGGCCGTGTCATGATGCCGGGCGAGCCAATCGTTGAAACCCTTGGCATTCTCGAACGCGTGAATCTTGTCCGGATCGACCCAAACAGGCGCCATTATACCGCATCCTTGCGGAGCGCTGGCAGCAGGATCTGGTCGATCACCGCGATCAGAAAATCCTTGTCGAACGGCGTTCGCTCGATCAGCGTGCGGTGCGTCGCCATCGACGGGATTACCCGCGACGCCGTTTCGACATCGGCATCGCTGCGAATCTCGCCGCGATCAATCGCGCGGCGGATCAGCCGATGATTCACCACGATCCAGGGCTCCACGACATCGCCGCCCAGGGAATTGGCAAGGTCCGGATTCTGCGACAGCATCGCGGCGAGTCCCGCCATCGCCTTCATCTTGCGCTCGCTGACGCCAGGCGACTTGGTCCGGAAGAGCCAGAGCAGATCGCCGCGCAGGCTGCCGGTATCGGGGAGCCTGTCGAGATCAAGGTCGTCGCCCTTCAGATGCGCGACCGCATCGACAACGAGCTTCGCCTTGGACGACCAGCGCCGATAGACCGTCGCCTTGCCGGCGTTCGCGCGCTCCGCGACCATGTCCATCGTCATCCCATCATAGCCCGTCTCGACCAGCAGATCGATCGCGGCCTCAAGAATTGGGACGTCGCGGCCGTGATCCCGCTTTCGGCCGCGCCTTGGCGGCGCTTCTTTGGCGCCGGGCGTATCCAGATTGATTTCGGTCATGGCATCGCCCTCTCGTCCATCTTCTTTTCGATACTATCTTGTTCCGGAACCTGAAAGTATCGTATTTGTGCGCATATGCTGCGGACGTTCCAATGGAAAAGGATTAGCATCATGCGATACAATGTCCTGGGCAAGACCGGCCTGTCGTTTCCGAACTGTGCCTCGGCACAATGACTTCGGCACCACCGGCGACCAATATGCCGCAGCGAGCGGCGTCGGGCAGGACGAGGCCGACGCGATGGTGCGGCGCGCCTTCGATGCCGGGATCAACATGATCGATCCCGCCAATGTCTATGGGCAGTCTGAGGAGATTGTGGACCGCGCGCTGAAGAATATCGGCGTCGCCCGTAAGGACGTCATGATCGCGACCAAGGCCGCGCATTCGACAGGCGATGGACCCAATGACGGCGGCGCCTCGCGTTCATCTGGTCGAACAAGAGAGCCTGAAGCGGCTCGGCACCGACCACATCGATCTTTACCAGCTTCACGGCCGCATGGCAGATCGCGACCGCGCTCGGCGTCGCGAAGCGCCTGAACGCCAACCTGATCCAGTCGGTCCAGGCCTACTATTCGCTTGTCGGGCGTGACCTCGATCGCGAGATCGCGCCGCTGATCGAAGCCGAGGGGCTGAGCCTGCTGGTGTTCAGCCCGCTCGCCGGCGGCTATCTGATCGGCAAATATCGTGACGGCGGTGAGATTGGGCGGCGCGAGACCATCCCGTTCCCGCCGATCGACGAAGCCCGGGGACGCGCGTGCTGGCGGCGATGGACGGGATCGCGGCGGCGCATGGAGTGTCGTAAGCCGACATCGCGCTGACCTGACTGCTCCGTCAGCCTGCGGTCACCAGCGTCATCCTCGGTGTAAAGCGGATCGATCAGCTCGAGGACAATCTCAAGGCCGTGGAAGTCACCCTGTCGGAGGATGAACTCGCGGCGCTTGCCGAGGCGAGCGCGCTCCCGCTCGAATATCCCGGCTGGATGTTTGCCAGTGCCGATGCGCCGCGCAAGGCGCTGTTGGATACGGGCCGCCTGTAGGAACAGCATTGAGTCCCGCACAACTCTGAAACGCGTAAGGAGACGACACATGGTTGACGCATTCGCGGATCTGAACTGGCTCGCGGTAATCGTGGCCTCGATCGCCTATTTCGTCCTCGGCGGCATCTGGTTCCCGCTGATTGTCAAACGCGCTTATATACGCGCGCTCGAAAGCGAGATGCGGTCGGGTACGCTCTCGTTGGTCGGGCCGCTTTCCTGCATCACCTTAACGACGATCACCTGCGCACTCCTGATCCGCCTGATGGGCGTGGCGAGCTATGCTGGTGCGGTCGAGTTCGGTCTGCTGGTCGGGATCGGATATCTGACGCCGATGACAGTCAACATCGCGATCAACCCGCTCTTTCCCAGGCCGTTCCTCTACAGCGCGATCAACGCACCCTATTCATCATGGGTAGCGTGCTCGTCAGCCCGATCCTCGTTGCGATGGGGTAAGTGGCCGACTGGTTAGGCCCACACGGCTTGGGGTGAACCGCTCCGGGTTTCCCGGAGGCTCCTGATCTTGTGAGATGGAGCCCATGACGCAACGAACACCCCCATTTTCCCGTGAGGTCCGCGAACGGGCGTTCCGGATGGTTCGAGAGCACAAAGGCGAGCACAGTTCGCTGCACGCGGTGATCCGATCGATTGCGGCTAAGATCGGCTGCTGAGGGCAAACCCTGCGCAACTGTATCCAGCAGGCAGAGCGCGGCAAAGGCTCACGCGCCGGTCCGAGGGCGGAGGAGCGCGAGCGCATCGAGGCGCTGGAGCGCGAGGTTCGCGATTTGCAAGGCCAACGAGATCCTGCGCAGGGCGAGCGCGTATTTTGCCTTCGTCATCGACGTCTTTGCCCGCCGCATCGTTGGTTGGAGGGTCTCCCACCGCTCATGCCGGCTGGACGCGTTGGAGCAAGCCCTTCACGAGCGCCGACCCTCCAGGGGCCGACAATCACCGCCCTCTGCTCGAGCCGATCGGCAACGTCTGCCAGCCGAGGCGGAAGCCCGCTACTACGTCCAGATCGAGGTGACCCCAATCGCCGCGTAGGACTCAAAACCAAATAGCCTCCGGCAAACCCGGCGCGATTCACCTGCCGAGGATCCAAGGCGATGCCGTCGCGTGTTGACACGCGACGGCATCCCTCTCCATCCTTGTTGCCGCCGTCGATTTTCGTCTGAAAATCAGGAAGAGACCTGTCCGGTCCGCATCTTTACGGTAAAGCGGCCGCGGCTAGGCGCCCACGCAGGCGGCGGGTGGCGAAGACTACCTGAGACGCAATGAGGGAGGGTTCACGATGCATAAGGTCCTGAGAAAGCTGTTGGTCGCGTCCGCCTGCGCGCTGTCCGTTTCGGTCGGTATCGGGCTGATGGCGGGCACCGCGAATGCGGCCGAGCGGTTCGTCTTCGTCACCCACGGCCCCGATTCGGACACCTGGTTCAACACGGTCAAGAACGGCATCAAACAGGCCGAGAAGGATCTTGGGGTCAAGGTCGAATACCGCAATCCGGCAACGGGCGACCTAGCCGACATGGCGCGGATCATCCAACAGGCCGCAGCCTCGAATCCGAACGGAATCATCACCACCATCGCGGACTACGACGTCCTCGAAAAGCCAATCAAGGACGCGATCGCCAAGGGCATTCCCGTCATCACAGTCAATTCAGGCACGGCCGAGCAATCCAAGAAACTCGGCGCGCTGATGCACATCGGCCAGCCGGAATATGTTGCCGGCAAGGGCGCCGGCGAACGCGCCAAAGCCGCTGGGGTGACGAGCTTTGTCTGCGTCAACCACTATATCACCAATCCGGCATCGGTCGAACGTTGTCAGGGTTATGCCGACGGGCTCGGCGTCCCGCTCGGCGATCAGATGATCGACAGCACGATCGATCCGACCGAAGTCTACAACAAGACCAAGGCCTTCCTGCAAACGCATCCGAAAACGAACGGTATCTTGACCCTTGGTCCGAACTCGGCGGAGCCGGTCATAAAGCTCCTGCGCGACATGGGCGCCACAAAGTACAATTTCATCACCTTCGATCTCTCGCCCGACATCATCAAGGGTATCAAGGACGGTATCTTGAACGCTGGCATCGATCAGCAGCCGTTCCTGCAAGGCTATCTTCCTGTGATGTTGCTGACCTACTATGACCGGTTCGGCGTCATGCCGGCCAACAACATCTACACGGGTCCGGGTTTCGTCACCAAGACCAATGTCGGCCTCGTCGAGAAGTATGCCGGCGAGTATCGCTGATCCAGTTCATCGACAGGGCCTGCGGCGCCCTCTCGATATTCCGCGACCCTCTAAGGTAGGCTGATCCCGCCTAGGTGGTCGGCCTGCCAGCGGGAGCGGCACGGCAGCCTCGCCGGATCCGGTTTCGAGCAGTCTGGAGACGATGATGTCCAATCAAGCGCCCGGTGTCGCGAGGCACGCCGAGGTCGGCGGCGGCGGGGACGAGCGCCTGGTGCGGCGGAGCTTCGCGCGGCGCTGGCTGTCGAGTCCCGAGCTCGGCGCCAGCGCGGGCTTAATCCTCGTCTTCGTCTTTTTCGCGCTGAGCGCCTGCGGTTCGGGCATGTTCGCGGCCGACGGCATATTGAACTGGACGACCGTTTCGGCGCAACTCGTGGTGATCGCCTGCGGCGCGGCTCTCCTGATGATCGGCGGCGAATTCGACCTTTCGGTCGGCTCGATGATCGGCTTTGCCGGCATGATGATCGCAATCCCGACGCTGTATTTCCATTGGCCCGTCTGGCTCAGCGTGATCTTCGCCTTCGCGGGCGCGCTATTTCTGGGCTGGGCCAACGGCTACGTGGTCGTCCGCACTCGTCTGCCGTCCTTCATCGTGACCCTCGCCTCGCTCTACATTCTGCGCGGCTTGACCATCGCGCTTTCAATCGTCTTCACCAACCGCACAACCGTTGGCGGCTTGCACGAAGTGGCCGACGGGACGTTCGTCTCGTGGCTGTTCTCCGGTGTGGTGTTTCACGACCTCTTCGTCCACATGGCGAAGGTCGGCGTGATCAACACCTTGCCTAACGGGGAACCTGCCGTCCGCGGCATTCCGATGGTGCTCCTTTGGGCTATGGCCATCGCTGTCGTGGGCCACGTCATCCTGACGCGCACGCGCACGGGGAACTGGATTTTCGCTTCGGGCGGGGATGCCAATGCGGCACGCAACATGGGCGTACCGGTGAGCAAGGTCAAAATCTCGCTCTTCATGGGCACGGCGTTCTGCGCCACCGTCTATGCCGCCTGCCAGGTGTTCGAGTTCGGCTCCGCGGCCGCCGACCGCGGCCTGCTGAAGGAGTTCGAAGCCATCATCGCGGCGGTCATCGGGGGCTGTCTGCTGACCGGCGGCTATGGCTCGATCATCGGCGCCTGCCTCGGTTCCTTCATCTTCGGCGTGGTGCAGATCGGCATCCTGTTCACGGGCATGCCGAATGATTGGTTCCGGGTGTTTCTGGGGGTCACGTTGCTGATCGCGGTGCTGTTCAACAACGTCATCCGCCGCAAGGTCACGGGAGAGCGATGATGGCGGCCACCGTCGTCCCCGCGACATCCCAGGCCCCGGCGGGCGCCCCGTTCATCGAGGTGCACGATATCGTGAAGCACTTCGGGGCCGTGGTCGCCCTGAACGGCATATCGCTCTCGGTCCATCCCGGCGAAGTGATGTGTCTGCTAGGCGACAACGGCGCCGGTAAATCCACGTTGATCAAGATGCTGGCCGGCGTGCATCGGCCCACCTCGGGCCAATATCTGGTCGAGGGCAAGCCCGTGGCTTTCGACAATCCGCGTGAAGCGCTCGATGCCGGCATCGCCACGGTCTATCAGGACCTCGCGATGATTCCGCTGCTGTCGGTCACGCGCAACTTCTTTCTCGGCCGGGAGCCGACCTACAAGTTCGGCCCGTTCCGGTTCCTCGACATGCAATCCGCCGACCGCATGGCCCGCGACGAGATGCGCCGCATCGGCATCGACGTGCGCGATCCGCAACAGGCGGTCGGCACGCTCTCGGGCGGCGAACGGCAATGCGTCGCCATCGCCCGCGCGGTCCATTTCGGGGCTAAGGTGCTGATCCTCGATGAACCCACCTCGGCGCTCGGCGTCGCGCAGACCTCGATGGTGCTGAAGTATATCCTGCAGGTCCGCCGGAAAGGACTCGGCGTGATCTTCATCACTCACAATGTCCGCCATGCCTATGCGGTCGGCAACCGCTTCACGGTGCTGAACCGGGGCAGGACGCTCGGTACATTTCCCAGAAGCGAAATCACCATGGATGCCCTGCAGGCCCTTATGGCGGGCGACAAGGAACTCCAGGATCTGTCCGGAGAGCTCGAAGGTATGTTGTAGTGGCTCGCGATGACGTTTGCGGTTCGAGCGCGTGCTCGCCGCACCCAAACAGTCGGTTGGTCGAGGCCGATATCGCCCATGGCTTTGCTCCAGTCGAATGGGCCGTAGCCACGCGAACTCGTCAGTGCTGGACCTGCTCGATTCTTGCGCGAGCCAAACTCGCTCGCGCGCTTGATATCAATGACGCTGCATTTGCGACCCTGGAGATGGCCTCATGAACGACTCGGCCGGAATGATCATGGCGCCGGATCTGTCGGCTTTCCGCGCGCAGGTCGAGGTCGAGACATCCGTGGCGGATTGCCCATCAGCCGTCGAGATCACGGCAAATGTGCCGATCTATGATGGGCGAAAGCTAGGCGAGCACATCGGGCAGGAATGGGCTCGGATCCTGTCCGATGGGGCCGGCATCTTCGTGATCCGCCGTGCCCTGGAGGATCTGCGGGCCATCGATGCGGCTTCGGATGTGTTTCGGCAGATCATCGCCGAAGAACGCGCCGCCGGAACGGCAGCGGGCGACCATTTTGCTGCTGCCGGAGCGAATGACCGGGTCTGGAACAGCCTGCAAAAGCTTTGTCTCCGCGCGCCCGATGTTTTCGCGCGCTATATGGGCAATTCGGTGATCGATCTGGCCTGCCGGGCTTGGCTGGGACCTGGCTACCAGATGGCCACGCAGGTGAACCAGGTCCGTCCCGGGGGTAAGGCGCAGCAACCGCATCGCGACTATCACCTGGGCTTCATGACCGCGCAGCAGATGGCGGAGTATGGGCCGCACATCCATCGCTTCGGTCCAATGCTGATCCTGCAGGGCGGGATCGCACATTGTGACATGCCTGCGGAGAGCGGCACGACAAGGCTCCTGCCTTGGTCGCAGCGATACCTTCCGGGTTACGTGGCCGCCCTTCTGCCCGACTTCCGCGCCTATTTCGAAGCGCATTGCGTCCAGTTGCCGTTGGAAAAGGGCGATGCGATCTTCTTCAGTCCCGCGCTGTTCCATGCGGCAGGCGCGAACCGCACGACCGACGTGGTGCGCATGGTCAACCTGCTGCAGGTGGCCTCGCCGTTTGTGCGGCATATGGAAAACATCGACCACCTCGCAATGAGCCGTGCCGTCTATCCGCACCTGGTGGCGCTTGCACCGGCCGAACAGGCTGCGGTGATCGCTGCCACGGCCGACGGCTATCCGTTTCCGACAAATCTTGACCGCGATCCGCCGATCGGCGGCATCGCACCCGAGAGCCAGCAGGCCCTGCTGACGCGGGCGCTAGCCGAGAGGTGGACAGAGCAACGTCTTGCCGAGGCGCTCGAGACTCAGTCAAACGCGCGCCAAGCCTGACACCGTGCCGCGAATGACGGGGATCGCGGTGGGCGGATGTCGCGTCGACGTAAGTCCGCAGCCGTGCTGCGGCTGTTGCGAGGTGAAGACTTGGAAACGGTATCGCTCGACGCACTCACCCGAAGCGCCACCGCCTGGCGACAGGACAAGCCCGCCTCGATGGCGCCAATAACGCGGGAGCGGAGATCAAAGAACAGCGGCTCGCGCCTCAGGGCTGGCCTCCTCGCCAGCCCCCACCCTGAATCAGATCCGCACCCGCTTGGGAAGCCACTCTGATTCTAGACACCATCAACCCAGACATTAACGTAGCAGCGCGCCGACAGGTCTCGTGTCTGCCAACGATCGTACTCGGCTTGCCAGGCGACGCTCGACCTGATCGTGACGATGGACGATGCGACGCGTCTCACGATCTCGATCGAAGACTCACAGGCCCAGCATCTTGCTGCGCACCTTGCCCAGATGGTCGCGGATCGCCTCGGCGCCTGCGGCGGCATCGCGGGCGACCAGGCAGGCCGCGATCCGGCGATGGTCATCCTGATAGCCCTGCCAGAGGGTCGCGGTCGTATGGCCCTGCTTGGTCTTCAGCCATGCCCATTCATGCCTTATCCCGATCACGGCCTCGTAGACGCCAATGGCCAGCCTGTTGTGGGAGGCGGCCACGAGACTGAGGTGGAATGAGCGATCGCAGCGCTCCCATTGCTCGAGCCCGTCGGCACCATCGCCCTGGTCCAGGCAATCGAGAATGAGCTTGAGGTCGCGTTCGCTGGCGTTGAGCGCGATGGCCTCGGCGAGACCGGGCTCGAGCGCAATCCTGAAATCCAGCAGTTCGGCCGGGCTCGTGTCGAGCAGCGTGAACGGCTCCGGCCGCGAGCGCGCGGCGGGCGGCGCCTGGACGATGGTGCCGTGACCGACGCGCCTGACGATCTTGCCGGCCTTGTGAAGCTCGGCGAGGGCGCTGCGCACGACGCTTCGCGACGCGCCGAACTGTTCGGCCAACTCGCGCTCCGTCGCGATCCTGTCTCCCGGCCTGACCCGGCCTTGATCGATGTGCCGCTCGATGAAGGCATAGACTTGATCGGCCTGCTGGCGCGCCCGCACGCGCATGTTCCGCGAGGGACCGACATTTGTGGCGCGGAGGCTTTCGGGCACGGACCCCTCAACGTTCGGTTTGGCGATTTTCTGCACCAATTCAGATACAAGTCCGCCAGGGCTTCCGCAATGTCCCCTGCCCCTACATCAGGCGTTGCGGAGGAAAAATGAGCGCAGACTCTGAAAATTTGTACTTCCGAACCGATCTCTTACATGCCAATTTAAGGCCAATTACAACCAGGGTCGCAGAGCTTGACTACGGGAGGGATCTTGGCAGCGGCACAAGTGGCGGATATGTCGCCCAGGGAGCTGGATATCGCCGCGCCGGTTCGTCGGTCGTCGGCGGACGACCAGGCTGCCGTCGAGTGCCGAGGGCTGGTGAAGACCTATGGGCCGGTCAGAGCCCTGGACAACGTCGACCTGGCGATCCGGCCCAACGAGTTCTTCACGCTGCTCGGGCCGTCGGGATGCGGGAAGACGACGCTGCTGCGCTCGATCGCCGGCTTTTCGACGCAGGACAGCGGATCCATCTCGGTTCACGGTCAGGTCCTCGACGGGCTCCCGGCCTACCGTCGCCCGGTCAACACCGTCTTCCAGAGCTATGCCGTCTTTCCGCACATGTCGGTCGCGCGGAATATCGCCTTCGGCCTGGAAATGAGCGGCCATCCGAAGAACGAGGTCGCCGCCCGCGTCCACGAGATGCTTGCGCTGGTCCGGCTCGAGGGCATGGAGGCTCGAATGCCGGCCCAGTTGTCCGGTGGGCAGCAGCAGCGGGTGGCGTTCGCGCGGGCGCTCGCGCCCGGACCGCGCGTGCTCCTTCTCGACGAACCTCTGTCCGCGCTCGACCAGAAGCTGCGGACCGGCATGCAGCTCGAATTGAAGCGGCTGCAGCGCGACGTCGGCATTACTTTCGTGTTCGTCACGCACGATCAGCATGAAGCGCTGACCATGTCGGATCGCATCGCCGTGATGAGCGGCGGCCGCATTCTCCAGATCGGCTCGCCCGAGGAGATCTACGAGCGGCCCAGCGCGCGCTTCGTGGCGGATTTCATCGGCGAGACGAACCTCGTCGAGGCCGAGAAGGTCGGCCCCGGACGCTACCGGATCGCCTCCGGGATCGAATTGGACGCCGTGGATGGAGGGGCGATCGGACAGACCGTGACGCTCGTCATCAGGCCGGAGCGCACGGTGCTCGAGGGGCGGAACGGCGGCTTGCTGCCGGGGAGCGTGGATGAGGTGGTCTATGAGGGAACCGACACGACCTATTACGTCATGCTTCAGCAAGGCGGCCGCTTCCGCGTCTGCGAGCAGAACCGCACGGGCGCAACGCCGCGATTCAGTCGCGGCGACGCCGTCGGCATCACACTCCCTCCGGATGCGATCAGGGTGCTGACCGCATGAGGCCGCAGGCCCAACGCGTCTCGCTCCTGCTTCCGGCCATGCTGACGATCGGGGTGCTGTTCATCGTGCCGCTCGGCTTCATGGCCTTCGTGTCGACCCTGCAGCGCGGTGCCGATGGCGGCGTGATCTGGAACCGGCATTCGATCGACGCCTATGTGCAGTTCCTGTTCGAACATGATCTCTCCGACAACCTCGTGATCAACACCGATTACATCCGCATCTTCCTGCGTTCGATCGGTCTGGCCGCGATGACGGCGGTCTCTACGCTGATTCTCGCCGTTCCGACCGCGCTCTGGATGGCGTTCCAACCGCCGAGCCGCCGCACCCTGCTGCTGTTCATCGTCACCGTTCCGTTTTGGACCAATCTGCTGGTCCGCAACTATTCCTGGGTGCTGATGCTGCGCAACGGCGGCGTCATCGACTGGGTTCTGATCGGTCTGCACCTGCGCAGCGAATCGCTCGACCTTCTCTATACGCCGCTCGCGACCGGCATCGGCCTCGTCTATTCGTTTCTCCCCTACATGATCCTGCCCATCTACGTCAGCATGGAGAAGATCGATCGGCGGTATATCGAGGCCGCCTTCGATCTTGGCGCCAATCGCATCCGGGTGATGGAGCGCATCATTCTACCGCTCGCCATGCCGGGCATCACCGGCGGCCTGATCCTCGTCTTCGTGCCCTGCCTCGGCGCTTTCATCAGCCCTGAACTGCTGGGCGGTGCCAAATCGATGATGATCGGAAGCCTCATCCAGCAGCAGTTCGGACAGGCCCGCAACTGGCCGTTCGGTTCGGCTCTCGCCTTCGTGCTGCTCGGCCTGATCCTCATCGCCCTCTGGCTGCATGCGCTGCGCTATCGGCGCGCCGGGAAGGTCGCATCATGAGCGAAGCGGAGACGCTTTGGCGTTTTCCGGGAGCGCGGCCGACGGCGTTCCTGGTTCTCGGCTATCTCTACGTGCCGATCATCGTGCTCGTGGTGCTGTCTTTCAGCGACAGCGACTCGGCGCTGTCGCGCTGGGGAGGTTTCAGCACCCGCTGGTATGGCGTCGTCGCCGGAGACGCCGACATGCTTCGCTCGCTCAGGAACTCGCTGATCGTGGCGACGGTCGCGACCACGGTCGGAACCACGATGGCGATCATGGCGGCGCTCGCGACCTCGAAGACAAGGTTCAAGGGGCAGGGTGCCGTGGAGGCGACGCTCGGGCTGCCGCTGATCGTCCCCGATATCGTCGCCGCGATCGCGATCCTTCTGCTGTTCGTGGCTGTCGGCATTCCGCTCGGCCTCGTCAGCCTCATCCTGGCACATTCGATCTTCGCGATCCCGATCTCGTATCTGCCCATCAGGGCGCGCCTCCAGGGCCTCGATCCTTCCCTCGCGGAGGCCGCAGCCGATCTTTATGCGCCGCCCTGGGCGAGCTTCCGGCGGATCATCCTTCCGCTGATATGGCCCGGGATCGTGTCCGGCGCGATGCTGGCCTTCATCGGCTCGTTGGGCGACGTGGTAGTGAGCTATTTCGTTTCCGGGCCGGGTTCGACCACGCTGCCGGTCTACGTCTTCAGCATGGTCCGCATGGGGATCACGCCGGCGGTGAACGCCATTTCGACGGTGCTCATTGCCGTTTCCGTCGCACTTCTGACGATGTCGTACCTGCTCGGCCGCCGATTTCAGTAGCCGCGCCGCAATGGAGGGAACCACGATGAGACGTTACGTTCTTGCAGGTCTTTTGGCGGCGGCCGCCGCCATTGCGACGCAAAGCCCCGCGCTGGCTCAGTCGAAGGAACTCGTGCTCTTCAACTGGTCCAACTACATGCCCCCCGATCTCCTCAAACGCTTCCAGAGCGAGACCGGCATCGCCGTCACCCTCGACACCTATGACACCAACGAGTCGATGCTGGCGAAAATCCAGGCCGGCGGAAGCGGCTATGACATCGCCGTGCCGTCCGGGCCGACCGTCCAGACCATGATCCGCGATGGTCTCGTTCTGAAGATCGACGCGAGCACGATGCCGAACTTCAAGAACGTGCGTGCGCCCTTCGACAAGCCGGAGTTCGATCCCGAACGGGCCTATTCGGCGCCCTACATGTGGGGAACGACGGCCATTGCCTACGACACGGCGAAGATCCCGGGCGGCAAGATCGACAACAGCTGGAAGGAGCTGTTCGAGCCACGACCGGAATTCGTCGGCAAGATCGGCATGCTGAAGGACGTCGGGGAAGTCATCGGAGCGGCGGCTTACTACCTCGGCTACGATTATTGTACCGCGGACCCCAAGGAAGGGCAGAAGATCCTCGAACTGCTCGAAAAGCAGAAGCCCGCCGTCAAGGTCTACAACGCCGAGGGAACCGTCGACCGGGTCGCCAGCGGCGAGGTGGCGATGGAACTGATGTGGAACGGATCGTTCCACCGCGCCCACAAGAAGCTTCCGACCGTCGCCTATGTGTTCCCGAAGGAAGGCGTCAACCTGTGGGGCGACAACTTCGTCGTGCCGAAGGGTGCCAAGAACATCGAGAACGCGAAGACCTTCATCAACTGGATGCTCGACCCCAAGAACGCCGCCGAGGCAACGAATTTCACCGGCTACAGCAACACGATCGAGGGATCGGAACGGTTCCTCGATGCCAGCCTGCGGGATGATCCGGCCGTCAACGTGTCCAAGGAAACCATGGCGCTGTTCCGGCCGATCAAGGAATGCCCGAAGGCCGCGCTCGATCTGCGCGACAAGATCTGGACACGCCTCCTGCGCTGAGGGCGTCGGGGATCGCGCGGCCCGCGGCCGCAAACCGGGAAAAGCACCATGCAGGACATGATCGACGCCGTGAAGCCGATCCGCTTCGATACTAACGCC
This sequence comes from Lichenihabitans sp., assembly GCA_965277115.1. Lineage (GTDB taxonomy): Bacteria > Pseudomonadota > Alphaproteobacteria > Rhizobiales > Beijerinckiaceae > Lichenihabitans. Next base: position 37,768 of record CBDIBY010000013.1, read on the forward strand.
GAGCCCGAGCCCGCTTCGTCGACGACGACGAAGCAATGGTACAGCGATCCGACCGGCTGCTTCAAAAGCGGCTTCTGGGCCAGTCGGCCGGGACGGTCGGAGGTCCACTACCAGAAAGACGAACTCTGCGTCATTCTCGAAGGGGTCGTGCGGCTCATCGACGAGACCGGCCATGCCGAGACCTACCGGCGCGGCGATACGTTTCTCATTCCAAACGGCTTCAAGGGCGTTTGGGAAACGGTCGAGCCGACCCGCAAGTTCTACGCCATTCATAGCACGGCGAAGAGCTGAGGCCCCGCGCACCGGGCCCCGCCGCGGCGAAGCCATGCGCGCCGCGGTGGTGCCCGGCGTGCGGGTGAAGAGGCAAGGATGACAAACTACATCGACAGCTACTACGCGCGCACGCTCAAGGAAAAGCGGACCTATCCGGCTCTCGATGGCGACATCGATGTCGAAACGGTCGTGATCGGCGGCGGGCTCGCCGGTTGCGCTACGGCGCTCGACCTTGCGGAGCGGGGCCGCAAGGTCGCGCTGATCGAAGGCCGGCGGATCGGCTGGGGCGCCTCGGGACGCAACGGCGGCTTCGCGTCCGAAGCCTTTCCGGGCGGCTATATGGCGCTCGCCGAACGTGTCGGCCTAAACAGGGCTCGCGCGTTCCAGGGGATCGCGAGGGAAGGTCTCAAGCTGGTTCGCAAGCGTATCGCGGATTACGCCATCGACTGCGGCCCGCTGCAGGAGGGGGCGCTCCGGTGCAATGTTGCCGGGCTGGGCGACGACCTCGTCCGGATCCGCGACGTCATGGCGAGGGATTTCGGTCTCGACTACGACCACTGGCCGAGGAATCGGGTCCGAGACGCGCTGTCGACGGAGCGCTATTCGGACGCGCTGTTCATTCCGAGCACCTTCGCGGTTCATCCCCTGAACCTGACCTGCGGCATGGCGCGGGCCTGCGCCGAAAAGGGAGTGCATGTGTTCGAGAACACGCCCGCCGCGGCCCTGACCTCCTTCAATGGGCGAAAGCAGGTCCGGACGGGAACCGGGCGCATCATGGCCGACCGGATCGTGATCACCTGCGGCGGCTATATCGACGGCCTGCAATCCTCCGTGTCGGGCGGCACGATTCCGATCGCCACCTTCGTCATGGCCACCGAACCGCTCGGCGATCACCTGAAAGACGCCATCCGGGTTCCCTATGCGATCTTCGACAATCAGGTCGGCGTCAACTATTACAGGCCGCTTGCCGACACGCGCATCCTCTGGGGCGGCCGGGTTCTAGCCTGGGAGCCGCGTCCCGCGCGCATCGCCAAGATCCTCAAGCGGGACATGGTGAGGTTTTACCCGGCGCTCCGCGATGCGCGGATCGATGTCGCCTGGGGCGGTCTGATGCCGTTCACCCGCCACAAGCTACCGGTGATCGGCCAGATCGAACCCGACGTCTGGTACGCCACGGGCTTCGGCGGATTGGGGGTCACGCTCACCACGGCAGTCGGTCGGCTGATCGCAACAGCCATCGCCGATGACGACGAGACATGGCGTCTCTTCGAAGCTTTCGGCCTGCCCTATGCGGGCGGCAAATGGGGAAAGGTGCCGGCACAGATCGTCTATTGGACGCATCAGATGAAGGCCGCCGTCGGCCGCTCCGGCGCTCATTAGGGTCGATCGTCGGCGAGGATCGATCATGCCCGAAGCTGCCTTGCTTCATCCGTTTGGCCGACGCCGTCGATCGGAACTGGGACCGGCAGGTCGAATGGCTTCAGACCCTCGTCCGCTTTCCGAGCCTGCGCGGTCAGGAAGCGCCTTGCCAGGACTGGCTGGCGGTCCAGTTCGCGGCACGGGGCTGGAGCGTCGACCGCTACACGCTCGCGGCGATGAGCGGCCTGCCGGGCTTTCCCCGATCATGGACACCGATCGGGGCCATAGCGGCGACAGATGCAGAGCGGCCGAGAGCCTCGCGAAACCCGATGACTGCGACATGGCACGTCTAGTTCCCCCGAAGAGAGGCATCGTCGCGCAGACTCCCGCGTGGACTTGCATCCAATATCGTATACAATACCGGGCGCAAGCCCACAGATTTGAAGATCGGGCTGCCTCTGCCCGGAGCGCCTCCATGTCCCTACAGCCGAATTCGATCGAGGCGCGCGACATCGCTCACGTGCTCCATCCCTACACCAACGCGGCGGTGCATGAGACGGAAGGGCCGATGGTCATCTCGCATGGCGACGGCATCCATGTCGTCGACACGGACGGCAACCGCTACATCGAGGGGCTCGGGGGGTTGTTCTGCGCGTCGCTGGGCTTCAGCGAGGAACGCCTGGTCGAAGCCGCTGTTCGGCAGATGCGCAAGCTGCCATTCTACCACACGTTCGGGGGCAAATCGAACGAGCCGGGGATCGAGCTCGCGGAGCGCCTCATCGCCCTCGCGCCCGTCCCGATGTCGAAGGTTTTTTTCGCCAATTCCGGGTCCGAAGCCAACGACACGGCGATGAAGCTCGTATGGTATTATCACAACGCGATCGGCAAGCCCCAGAAGAAGAAGATCATCTCGCGCCTTCGGGCCTATCACGGGGTCACCATCGCGTCGGCGAGCCTGACCGGCCTGCCCAACAATCACCGCGACTTCGATCTTCCGATCGATCGCGTGCTGCACACCGATTGTCCCGGCTTCTACCGCTACGGCCGTCCGGGTGAGACCGAGGAGGACTTTGCCACCCGCTGCGCCGCCTCGCTCGAGGAGCTCATCCAAAGGGAGGGGCCGGAGACGGTCGGCGCCTTCTTCGCCGAACCCCTGATGGCGTCCGGCGGCTGCATCGTTCCGCCGCCGACCTATTACGACAAAGTCCAGGCGGTGCTGGACCGCTACGACATCCTGTTCGTCGCCGACGAGGTGATCTGCGGCTTCGGACGGACCGGCAACATGTTCGGCTGCGAGAGCTTCGGCATCAGGCCCGACATGATCTCGATGGCCAAGCAGCTGTCCGCCGCCTATCAGCCGATCTCGGCCCTGATGATCAACGAGAAGATCTACCAGGCACTCGTGTCCCAGAGCGGCAAGATCGGCACCTTCGGACATGGGTTCACCTACGGCGGCCATCCGGTCGCCGCCGCCGTGGCGCTGGAGACGCTGAAGATCTACGAGGACCGCGACATCGTCGGGCACGTGCGGGCGATCGCGCCGGGGTTCCAGGCCGGCCTGCGGCAGCTCGGCACGCACCCCCTGGTCGGCGAGGCCCGCGGCATGGGCCTGATCGGCACCCTGGAGCTGGTCCGCGACAAGAACACCCGCGAGCCCTTCGACCCGGCATGGGGCGTCGCCGCCTATGCGGGCAAGCGAGCCCAGTCCCACGGCGTGATCACCCGAGCGCTGGGCGACACCGTCAACCTCTGCCCGCCGTTGATCATCACCGAAGCGCAGATCGACGACCTGATGGGACGGATCAAGCTGGCGCTCGACGATACGCAGGCCTGGCTGGCGCGTGATCGTGACGCGGCCTGAGGGGAATGCCGGCATGACCGGCCTGCTGGGAGAGCACCACAGCGGGATCGACATCGGCTGGTGCCGCGACCCCGGCAAGGCCGAGGCGATCGCGGACTTTTTCGTGGCGCATGCGGACCCGTCCTACATCTCGCATTCGGAACTTCAGTTCGGCCGCGCCGCCGCGCCAGGGCACTGGAGCGAGGATCTGCATGCGATGCTCGTCGGGGAGGCGAGGCGGGCAATCGCTCACATGGATGGCGATGGTCCGGGGACGCGACTCGCCTTGGCCGGACAAGGCGACACGATCGCAGGTCTGGCCTTCGTATCGTTCGTGACGAGATCGCGCGCCCCCTTCGCGGTGCTCGACGATCTTCTCGCCTCTCCGGACATGCGCGGCCGGGGGCTCGGACGCACCCTCCTCGACTGGATCTGCGATGAATGCCGAAACCGCGGCTTCGACCGCCTGTTCCTCGAAAGCGGGATCGACAATCACCACGCCCATCGCTTCTTCGAACGGCAAGGGTTTGCGCAGACCTCGGTCGTGATGATGCGCGCGCTTTGATCCCGGACATTCGCTTCGGCAGGTCGAGGCCACACCGGTCACGGGGTAGGGTGATCGCATTTGAACGTCATCGTCTATGCGAGGCGTAAATCCTCTCCCGGCAACGGGGAAGGTGTCACGGCGAAGCCGGGACGGATGGGGTTCTCCACCCGGAATCGCCCCTTCCGACGCCCTGCGGGCGCCACCTTCCCCGTCACCGGGGAAGGAAAACGCGGCCGTACGACTGGCTGAAATCCAAATGCGATTGCCCTGAGTCGTGGGACGATCCTCGATCGTCGTGGCTATCGCGGGTTGGTTTTGGCGACCCTGGCCCCCGATCTCAGGCGACGGTGATCATAGATCTCCTGGACCTTCGCCATGTTCTGAAGCGAACTGCGGACGTGGCGGCGCGCGGCCTCAGCGGCAGCCGCGCCGTCGCGAGCCAGGATCGCCTCGGCGATGGCCTGGTGTTCCGCAAGCCCTACATCGTGCCAGTCGACCCAGAGGACCTCGAGCCACAGGGCCAGGCGGAGCTGCTGGTAGACCTGTCCGCTCAGCTTGATCAGAGCGTCGTTGCGGGTGGCCTCGGCGATGACCTCATGGATCCGCACGCCAAGTTCGAGGTCGCGGATCGCATCGGTCGGCTTCGTCTTCTTCGTCCTGCTCAGTTCGACCATCTGGTCGATGAGATCCCGGATGCGCTGCAGGTCGTCCTCGGTGGCGACCGAACAGGCGAGTTCCGCCGCGCAGACGTCGAGGGCTTCACGCACGACGAGGAGGTTGCACACGGCCGCGACGTCGAGATCGACCACCGTATAGCCGAGGTTGCGTTTGCCGATCACCAGCCCTTCTTCTTCGAGTTTCATCAGCGCTTCGCGCAAAGGCGTGCGGCTGACGCCGAGGAGGTCCGCCAGCCGGCTCTCCGAGAGGCGCTCCAACGGCCGCAACCGTCCGCCGAGGATCATGTCCTTGAGACCGTCATAGGTCTTCTGACGCACCGAACGGCCCTCGGCCGGGCGGGCCACGATATCCGTCACCTCGTCGTCGCGCGTGGCCGGGTGCTTCACGCTTCACTCCGTCGCTCGGGGTCTGGTGCGCGCCCGTCGGCCGCAAAAGCCCTCGTTCCCCAAGAGAGGTTGGATACGATTTTGTATCCTGCAGTGATCGATCGCGCAATTGCGTCGGGTCGCCCGCTTAACGTGGAACGATCGGGCATCGATCTCCGGCCGAACCCGGCAAGGCGCGTCGACGAAGAGGCGGCAAGATCAACTCTTTCCTACGCAATTTTCGGGGCGCCCGGTCACGGCGCATCGCGCAGGGCACCGCCTTCGATGCGACCTTGGCGTGTCGATGGGTGGACGAGGTCTCAAGTCGAGTCGCGTCGAGGCCTGTCGATCAATAACGCGGCGGCGCCGATCAAGCCCACGTTCGCGCCGCCAAAGGCCGGGCGATGATGATCGGCCGATCCGATGAAGTAGCCGCGGAGCAGCGAGCAACCGTGTCGGCAATCCACGCCGACGCTCGCGAATTGTTGGCCAACATGCCCCGTCAGAACGATCGCTGCGGGGTCGAAGATTTCCTCCGCTCTTCCGAGGCTGCTCAGGCCGCCGCCATCTCGCCCTCGGGCGGCTTCATGGCACCGGTCATGATCGCCACGGCGTCCGACATGGTGTGAAGCGATGGCTTGATGACGCAGGCCCGTCGCCCCAGCCGGTGGATGTGGATGCGGTCGGCGACCTCGAAAACATGCGGCATGTTGTGGCTGATGAGGACGATCGGCAGGCCCTTGGCCCGCACGTCCAGGATCAGCTCCAGCACCTTGCGGGATTCCTTGACCCCGAGCGCTGCGGTCGGCTCGTCCATGATGATCACCCGGCTGCCGAAGGCCGCGGCGCGGGCCACGGCGACGCCTTGGCGCTGCCCGCCGGACAGGGTCTCGACGGTCTGGTTGATGTTCTGGATCGTCATCAGGCCGAGGGCGCTCAGATGCTTGCGCGCCTCCTTCTGCATGGCCGAGCGATCGAGCAGGCGGAAGGTCTGGCCGAGGAACCCCGCTTTCCGCCGTTCCCGCCCCAAAAACATGTTGTCGGCGATGGTCAGGGCCGGCGACAGGGCGAGGTTCTGGTAGACGGTCTCGATGCCGGCCGCGCGGGCCTCGATGGGGGAGCGGAACTGCACCACCTCGCCGTTCAGCCGGATCTCGCCGACATCGGGGGTGACGGCGCCCGCCAGGGCCTTGATCAAGGTCGACTTGCCGGCGCCGTTGTCGCCGATCACCGCCAGGATCTCGCCCGGAAGCAGGTCGAAATCGGCGTGGTCCAGGGCGGTGACGCTGCCGTAGCGCTTGACGAGGCCGCGGGCCTGGAGGACGGGTTCGACGCTCATGCCGAGACCTTCCGGATCCATTGATCGAGCGCGACGGCGACGATGATCAGGACACCGACGGCAAACTGCTGCCAGAGCACGTCGAGGCCGGCCAGCGACACGCTCGATCGGAACACGCCGACGATCAAGGCGCCGATCAGCGTGCCGACGATCGAGCCGCGTCCGCCGAAGAGGCTGGTGCCGCCGATCACGACGGCGGTGATGCTGTCGAGGTTGGCGTCCTGGCCGCTGGTCGGACTGATCGCACCCACGCGCCCGATCAGGACCCAGCCGGCGATGGCCGAGATGAGGCCGGCGATCACATAGACCTTCAGCAGCGTGCGGTCGGTATTGATGCCGGCGAGGCGCGCCGCCTCGGGATCATCGCCGACCGCATAGACATGCCGGCCGAAGGCCGTCCGGTTGAGCACGTACCAGACGACCGCGGCGATCACGAGCATGAACACCGAGCCGTAGATGATCCGCGCCGTACCGATCTGGATCGGCTGCCCCATCATCAATAGGAAGGCGGCCTTGTCCTGGATATCGACGTTGCGGACCGATTCGGACTGCGAATACCAGGTGTTGAGCGCCGTGAAGATCGACAGCGTGCCGAGCGTGACGATGAACGGCGGCATGCGCAGCCGCGTCACCAGCATCCCGTTGACGTAGCCGCACGCCGTTCCGACCAGGATGCCGACCGTGAAGCCGATCTCGACGGGCCAACCTTGGGTGACCGCGACACGCCCCATGACGATGGAGGAGAGCACCATGACGATGCCGACCGAAAGATCGATGCCGGCGGTCAGGATGATCAGCGTCTGGGCGATGCCGAGGATGCCGATGATGGTCACCTGCAGCAGGATGGTCGACAGGTTCGAGCCGGTGGTGAAGCGCGTCCAATTCACCGACGCGCCGAGCACCACGCCCATCAGCAGCACGATGAAAGGCACGATGGTCGGATAGGCATGGAGAAAGCGCTGGAGGCGCTTGAGCGGCGTCTGGGTGTTCTCCTCGAACACGACGGGCACGGCCATTGCCGCCGACAAGCCCTGCTCGAACTCGGCCGGCCCACGCGTGTCCTGGAGCTGAGACATGGTCGTACCCCGATGTGGCGGAGGGTCAGGCCGAGCGCGCCGGCGAAAGCCGGAGCGCCCAAGAGCACGAGAGGTTCAGGACCTGGACAATCTGCACAACGCCGAACGGCGATTCACCGCCCGCGCTGCACACGCCATCCGAGGGTGACCGAGGTCAGCCCCAGCAGAGCTTCAGGCCCTCGGCGCTAGTGATCGACGGAACGCCCTTCACCGGCTTGTCGGTGATCAGGGTCGCGCCCGTATCGGTGAAGTCGAGGCCGGGGGTCTTTGCCGGCTTCTTGCCGGTCTTGATGAACTCGGCCATGGCCTCGACGCCCTTCGACGCCATCAGCAGCGGATATTGCTGCGAGGTGGCGCCCAAAATGCCGGCCGCGACGTTCTTCACCCCAGGACACCCACCGTCGATGGCGACGAAGAGCACGCCCTTGTCCTTGCCGGCCGCCTTCAGCGCCTGGTAGCCGCCGGCAGCCGCCGGTTCGTTGATGGCATAGACGACGTTGATGTCGTCGGCCTTCTGCAGGATGTTCTCCATCGCCGTGCGGCCGCCTTCTTCCGAGCCCGCCGTGACGTCGCTGCCGACGATGCGCGGATCGTCGGAGCTGCTGTAATGCTTCGGGTTCTTCACCGGAATGCCGAAGCCCGTCAGGAAGCCGTTGTGGCGCAGGTAATCCACGGTCGGCTCGTTGGCGGCGAGGTCGAGCGTGGCGATCTTGGCCTTCTTCGTGCCGTCCTCGCCGAGCGTCGCCTTGGCCCATTCGCCGATCAGCTTGCCCGCCTTGAAATTGTCGGTCGCGAAGGTGGCATCGGCGGCGCCGATCGGATCGAGCGGCGTATCGAGCACGATGACGAGGAGGCCGGCATCGCGGGCCTTCTTGACGCTCGGCACGATCGCGGTCGAGTCGCTCGGAACGAGCATGAAGCCTTTGGCGCCGGCGGCGATCAGCGCTTCGATGGCCTGCACCTCGCCGTCATTGTCGCCGTCCGCCTTGCCCGCATAGGCCTGCAGCGTCAGGCCGAGCTCCTTGGCCTTGGCTTCCGCGCCTTCCTTCATCTTGACAAAGAACGGGTTGGTATTCGTCTTGGTAATCAGGCCAATGATTTCGCCGGCGGCCAATGACGGCAGCGTCGTCATCGCAAGAATACTACCGGCCAACAGGATTTTTTTGAACATCGTGGTTTCCTCCCTGATCGTCTGTTTTGGTTGGCGCGAGGGCGATGCGTTCGGCCCGCGCCGATTTTAGGGTCCCGGGACCGGTCAGATCCCGACAGCAGGTTTTTCGAAACAGTTTTGTGACCGCGCCTCAACCTCAGCTCGATAAGCGCGAAGGCGGCGGCGTCTCGTCCGGAACGGGGCAAAGTCCCAGCCGGACCTCCGCCGACCGGCACCTTTGGCGTTCCTGAATCCTCCGCAAACCCGACGTGGCTTTACCCAGTCCCTTTTGCAGCAGACTGCGTCGGCCCGCCGAGAATTGTCAATCAGTTCGAAGGTTCGGCCGGAGGAAAACCGTCGCGACCGCCGATCCCCAAGCTGATCCCATCGTGATCACGTCCCGATTGCCGGAAGACGCCCCATGTCCTCGGTTTGCCTTCCCATGGGGCATGCTTCATGGTGCCCGCCTCAAAAATTGCGACGCTCCGCGGCCGCGCCGATCGGAGCCCCGAGCCTGGAGACAAGAGAGTGAGCACCATCGACATTGCGGCGTTCGACGCGATGCCTCTCGTTCGCGACCCGTTCGATTTCGTCATTGTCGACCGCTTCATCCGGCCGGAGGCCTTCAAGGACATCGTCGCCGACTTCCCGCGTATCCCGGGCGAAGGCTCCCATCCGCCGGCGGAACTCTCCATCGACGGGCGCTTCAAGGACCTGATGGACGACCTCGAAGGGCCGGCGTTCCGCGCCGCCATCGAGCGCAAGTTCGACCTCGACCTCACGGGCCGCCCGACCATGTATACGGTGCGCGGCTTCGTCGGTGATCGCGACGGCAACATCCACACCGATTCGAAGACCAAGATCATTACCGTCCTGCTCTATCTCAACGAGGGTTGGGAGGCCGACGGAGGCCGGCTGCGGCTGCTGCGCTCGAACGCGAGCCTCGAGGATCCGGTGGCCGAAGTGTCGCCGAACGGCGGCACGCTCCTGGTGTTCCGGCGGTCCGACAAGTCCTGGCACGGCCACAAGCCGTTCAAGGGCCAGCGGCGCGCCATCCAGCTCAACTACGTCACCGGCGCCGATGTGGTGGCGAGCGAGCAGCGGCGCCATGCGCTGGCGACGCGCGTCAAGAAGCTCAAGACGATGTTCCTGCCCATGGCGGGCTGAGGAACCGCGACCGCGGCGCGGCGGCGAAACTTCCCCGCGGCCGATGGTCGCCCTGTCATTCTCGTCGGGCATGCTCGGCGCGGCGATGGCCCTGCAACTTTGCCCTCCGATCCACGTTCGGTACCCAGACCTCGCTGCGTGCTTCGTGGTGCGTCGAGGTCCACCCTGTGGCGTTCCAGTTTGTAGAGCGGGGGAGATGTGCCCGAAACTTTGCAGCGGGACGGATCCGGGCGGCCTCTTATTTCCGGCGAGTTTCCTTTGAAAGCAGAACGAGTTCAGCTCGCCCTCGATGCCGGCCGCACCGGCATCTGGGTGTGGGATTCGGCGACGGGGGACTTCGCGGGCGATTCGGGGATGGCGGCGCTTTGGGGACTGCCGCGCAGCATGGCGATGACGATGCGCGTGCTGCGCACATCGCTCGGCGCCGGGGATATGGCGCGTGTCGAGGCCGAGATGCGAGCCGCCGCGGGACCCGGTGGCGTCGATGCGTGCCAGATCGAGTTCCGCATCCGCCGCGGCAGCGACGGGGCCGAACGGTGGATCGCGATCCATGGCCGCCGCTTTCAACCCGAGGGACCGGATGGACCGGTGGAACTGATCGGCATGGCGCGGGACATCACGGCGCGCAAGGATCGGGAGACGCATATGCATCTCCTGATGCGCGAGGTGACCCACCGGTCGAAGAACCTGCTCGCCATCATCCAGGCGATGGCGCGCCAGACCGTCAAGGACAGCTTGAGCGCGGCCGAGTTCGAGGAGCGGTTCTCCGCCCGGCTGCGCGGCCTCGCCGCGTCGCACGATCTCCTCGCGGCCCAGGACTGGCACGGCGCCGCCATCGAGGATCTGGTGCGCTGGCAGCTCGCCTCGGCACTCGACAAGGCGCCCGCGCGCATCTCGATCAGCGGCCCGACGCTGTTCCTCAAGCCCGAGGCGGCGCAGAATATCGGCCTGGCGTTCAACGAACTCGCCACCAACGCGATGCGCTTCGGCGCGCTGTCGAGCGACATCGGGCAGGTGGCGATCGACTGGTCGCTCGATCCCGCCGACGTCGAGCCGCGCCGTTTCCACATCGGATGGCGCGAGACCGGCGGCCCGGAAGTGTCGCCGCCGCAGCGTTACGGCTTCGGTCACAAGGTGATGGAGCGCCTGGCGGCGCGGGCGCTCGACGGCACGGTGAGCCTCACCTTCGGCGCGGCTGGGCTGCAATGGTCGCTGCATATCCCGGCGCGCTTCGTGCTCGACGGGGCCATTCCGCCGCCGACGACTCGCTGAAGGCTGTCTTTCCCGGCGCGGGAAGCCGTCGCCCGCGCATTCTTCGCCGACCGTATCGACCATTAAGCCCTTAGCGGTTGGCGCCATGTACAAGCCCCCGTCTTCCATGCATTGATGCGTCCGATAGTCGCTGGTGGGGGCCGATCGCTTCTTCCGCGCAGAACATCTGCGCCATCTGCGGCTCCGGTTGGCGGATCGCGGCCACAAAGGCCGGGTCGAGGGGAGGATGGGAATGTCGAAGCACGTCAGGTCTGTCGCAGGCGCGGCGATGATTGCCGCCCTTGCGGTTCCGCTGGCCGCCGGCGCCGCCGAGGTCAAGCAGGTGGAGATGCTGCACTGGTGGACGTCGGGCGGCGAAGCCGCGGCGCTCAACGTCTTGAAGCAGGATCTCGCCAAGCAGGGCTTCGCCTGGAAGGACGTGCCGGTGGCGGGCGGCGGCGGCGATTCGGCCATGACGGCGTTGAAAGCCATGGTCGCCGCCGGCAACTACCCGACCGCCTCGCAGATGCTCGGCTACACGGTGCTCGACTACGCCCAGGCCGGCAAGATGGGCGACATCTCGGACGTCGCCAAGAAGGAGGGCTGGGACAAGGTCGTGCCCGCCCCGCTGCAGAAATTCGCGGTCTACAATGGCAAGTGGGTCGCCGTGCCGGTCAACGTCCATTCGGTCAACTGGCTGTGGATCAACAAGGCGGTGCTCGAGAAGATCGGCGGCACCGAGCCTAAAACCATGGACGACCTCTTCGCCCTGCTCGACAAGGCCAAGGCGGCCGGCGTGATCCCGCTCGCCCTCGGCGGCCAGAACTGGCAGGAAGCGACGATGTTCGATTCGGTCGTCGAGGCGACCGGCGGCCCCGAGTTCTACAAGAAGGCGATGAACGAGCTCGACGACGCGTCGCTCAAGTCGGACACGATGAAGAAGAGCTTCGACAACCTGCACAAGCTCGTCGGCTACGTCGACCCCAACTTCTCCGGCCGCGACTGGAACCTCGCCACCGCCATGGTGATCAAGGGCGATGCCTTGATGCAGGTGATGGGCGACTGGGCCAAGGGTGAGTTCAAGGCCGCCGGCAAGACGGCCGGCACCGACTACCTCTGCCCGCGCTTTCCCGGCACCGACGGCAGTGTGATCTACAATTCCGACATGTTCGGCATGTTCGACGTGCCGGCCGACCGCAAGGCGGCGCAGGAGCAGCTTGCCACCGACACGCTGTCGAAGAGCTTCCAGGTCGCCTTCAACATCGTCAAGGGGTCCGTCCCGGCCCGCACCGACGTCTCGGACGCCGAATTCGACGTCTGCGGCAAGAAGGGCATCGCCGATCTCAAGGCGGCCACCGAGAAGGGCACGCTGTTCGGCTCCCTCGCGCAAGGCTATGGCGCGCCGCCCTCGATCGCCGATGCCTACAAGGACGTCGTGACCAAGTTCGTGCACGGCCAGATCAAGACCTCGGACGAGGCGGTTAAGCAGCTCGTCCAGGCGATCGACGACGCGAAGTAAACACCACGTCCCTTCTCCCACGAAAGTGGGAGAAGGTGCCCGGCCGAAGGGAGGGCGGATGAGGGCAAGCACCGCTTCTGTACTCCCCTCATCCGTCGCGACGTCGTCGCGACACCTTCTCCCGCAAGCGGGAGAAGGAAGCTCCACCGACTGATCGAGACCCGCATGTCGTCGTTAGCCACCGTCGACCCCCTCCTTACGCCCTCCCGCGCCCAACCGCCGCGCCTCACCCTGCGCTCGCGCCTCGGCACGGCCGTCCCCAAGCTGGTGCTGGCGCCGAGCTTCATCGCGGTGGCGGTCTTCGTCTACGGTTTCATCGTCTGGACAATCTATCTCTCCTTCACCAACTCCAAGGCCTTCCCGAGCTACGCCATCACCGGGCCACGGGCCTATGAGCGGCTGTGGCGCTGGACGCTCGAAAGCGATCCGCCCTCGTCCTGGTACACGTCGATCACCAACATGGCGATCTTCGGCGTGCTGTATATCGGCCTCGCGCTGGCCATCGGCTTGCTGCTCGCTATCCTGATCGACCAGAAGATCCGGTTCGAGAGCGTGCTGCGGCCGATCTATCTCTACCCGATGGCGCTCTCCTTCATCGTGACGGGCGTCGCCTGGAAATGGTTTCTCGACCCCGGCCTGGGTCTCGAACAGACGCTGCATCACTGGGGCTGGACGAGCTTCCATTTCGACTGGATCAAGAACAAGGACCGCGTGATCTATACCGTGGTGATCGCCGGGGTGTGGCAGGCGTCCGGCTTCGTCATGGCCATGTTCCTGGCCGGCCTGCGCGGCATCGACGCCGAGATCACCAAGGCGGCGCAGATCGACGGCGCCTCGAGCTACCAGATCTACCGGCGCATCATCATCCCGATGCTGCGGCCGGTCTTTCTCTCGGCCTTCATCGTGCTGGCCCATCTGGCCATCAAATCCTACGACCTGGTCGTGGCGCTGACCAGCGGCGGCCCCGGCGGCTCGGCCTGGCTGCCGTCGAACTTCATGTACGAATACACCTTCAGGCGCAACGAGATGGCCGTCGGCTCGGCGAGCGCCGTGATCATGCTGATCGCCATCTCCTCCATCATCGTTCCCTACCTCTACTCCGAACTCCGGGAGCGCGTGCGATGAGCCTTGCTGCCGAAGCCCCCCGCCGGGCGGGCGGCCTCAAGCCGAGCCGGGTGGTCATCTACGGCCTGCTCGCGCTCTTCGCGGTGGTCTATCTCACGCCGCTCTTCGTCATGCTGGTCACCTCGTTCAAGACCATGTCGGAGATCCAGGACGGCAACATGCTGGACCTGCCGCGCGCCCCGACCTTCTCCCCTTGGGCGCGGGCCTGGGGCGAAGCCTGCGTCGGCCTCACCTGCGCCGGCATCAAAGGCTATTTCTGGAACTCCATCAAGATGGTGGTGCCGGCGGTCGCCATCTCGACCGCACTCGGCGCGCTCAACGGCTACGTGCTGACCAAGTGGCGCTTCAAGGGCCACACGCTGGTGTTCGGGCTGATGCTTTTCGCCTGTTTCATCCCGTTCCAGTCGGTGCTGCTGCCGATGGCGACGATCCTCGGCAATTTCGGCCGCTTCGGCAACAACCTCGAAAACATGATCGGCACGAGCCTCGGTTTCGGCAATCCCACCGCGAACCTGGTCTTCGTCCACGTCGTCTACGGCCTCGGCTTCACCACCCTGTTCTTCCGCAACTATTACGAAGCCTTCCCGACCGAGCTGGTGCGCGCCGCTATGGTCGACGGCGCCGGCTTTTTCCAGATCTTCCGGCGCATCCTGCTGCCCAATTCGGTGCCCATCATCGTGGTCACGGTGATCTACCAGTTCACCAATATCTGGAACGACTTCCTCTTCGCCTCAGCCTATGCCGGCACCGGCGATGCCATGCCGATGACGGTAGCGCTGAACAACGTCGTCAACACCTCGACCGGTGTCGTCGAATATAACGTCAACATGGCCGCGGCGATGATTGCCGCCCTGCCGACGCTCCTCGTCTATGTCGTGGCGGGCCGTTACTTCGTGCGCGGCCTCATGGCCGGCGCCGTCAAGGGCTGAAACCGATGGCGTTCCTCGAAATCAAGAACTTACAGAAGCGCTTCGGTCCGGTCGAGATCCTCAAGGGGATCGACATCGACCTCGACAAGGGCGGCTTCCTCGTCCTCGTCGGCCCCTCGGGCTGCGGCAAGTCGACCCTGCTCAACACCATCGCCGGGCTCGAGGCGATATCGGGCGGCGAGATCCGCATCGACGGGCAGTCCGTCAACGACCTGCATCCGTCCAAGCGCGACATCGCCATGGTGTTCCAGAGCTATGCGCTCTACCCCAACATGACGGTCAGGGGGAACATCGCCTTCGGCATGGAGATGCGCGGCGTGCCGAAGCCCGAGCGCGACAAGGCCATCGCCGCGGTGGCGAAGACCCTGCAGATCGGCCATCTGCTCGACCGCAAGCCGTCGCAGCTCTCGGGCGGCCAACGCCAGCGCGTCGCCATGGGACGGGCACTGGTGCGCGATCCCAGGGTCTTCCTGTTCGACGAACCTTTGTCGAACCTCGACGCGAAGCTGCGCGTCGACATGCGCACCGAGATCAAGCGGCTGCATGCCGCGACCGGCAAGACCATCGTCTATGTCACCCACGACCAGATCGAGGCGATGACGCTCGCCACCAAGATCGCCGTGCTCAAGGACGGCGAGGTGCAGCAGGTCGGCACGCCGGCCGAGATCTACAACCATCCGGCCAATCTCTTCGTCGCCGACTTCATGGGCTCGCCGGCCATGAACCTGATCGAGGCCAAGGCTGTCGAGGAGAACGGGCGCACCGTGCTCAAGCTCGCCCGCGGCAGCCAAAGCGAGGTGACGCTTGCGGCGCCCGCGACCCTGACCGTCTCGCCGCTCGCCCCGGGGCGCAGCATCATCCTCGGCATCCGGCCCGAGGCCATCACCGACCGGGAAGGCGCCGACCGCAATTCACGGGCGCTCGAAATGGTCGACGGGCTTGTCGACGTGGTCGAGCCGGCCGGATCCGACACGTTCGTCGTCACCCAGCTCGGCGGCAAGGCGATCACGGCCCGCATGCGCTCGGACACGGTGGTGAAGCCCGGCGCGACCTTCCCCTTCGCCTTCAACCTCGACAAGGCGGTGGTCTTCGATCCCGGCACCGGCAGGCGGCTGTAAGTCGGGTCACCCCTCATCCGGTTCGGCTTCGCCGAACCACCTTCTCCCGCAGGGGGAGAAGGACGCCAGCGCCACAGAACGATACACCCCCTTTTCCCCTTGCGGGAGAAGAGGGCCGGCCTTTGGCCGGCCGGATGAGAGGTTTTTCAAACCTTCGGCACCGCCATCGCCTCGGCCGGCACCTCGAAGATGCGCGGCTCGGCGCAACGGGCCACGTTGAAGCGCAGGTAGCTCCGCGCGCTATGCGAGGCGCTGAACACATTGCCGGGCGCGAAGATTCGCGCGACGTCTCGGGCCTGCCACCCGACGTCGACCCGAGCCTGATGCTGCGCCGCAAGGTCGAGGCGCGTCGGGATTGGCGGTGACGCCGCCCCGGGGCGACCGCCTTGTCTTCTCCGGGCCACGGCCTTATCCCGGCAGCGTTTCGTACGAACTTCTGCCGCGAAGGCCGCCGTCGCCATGAAACTGCCCGATCTCACCAACGTGCAGATCCTGCGTGGGATCGCGGCGCTTTTCGTCGTGCTCTATCACATTCCCGACGAGCTGGCAGACCGCGGCTGGGACAGCAGTGTCTTCCCGGTGATGTGGGTCGGGTCGTCGGGGGTCGACATCTTCTTCGTCATCTCCGGCTTCATCATGGTCTATTCGACCGTCGGCCTGTTCCGAAAACCTTGGGCATCGGTGAATTTCTTCCTGCGCCGGCTGGCGCGTATCGTCCCGCTCTACTGGATCTTCACGACGATCGCCGTCTTCGTCACCATCCGGGGCGAGCGGCACCTCGACCATCCCGACTATACGATCTCGCATTTCATCGCATCGTATCTGTTCACCTTCTACATGCGCCCCGGCTTTGACGATTTTCCCATCTATCGGCAGGGCTGGAGCCTCAATTACGAGATGTTCTTCTACGTCTGTTTCGCGCTGGCCCTGATGCTGAGACGGCCGCGGGCGCTGTTGGCTCTTTCGCTGTTCTTCCTCGGCCTCGTCGGCCTGGCGGTGGCGGGGCTCCATGGCCTGGTGACGCTGCCCTGGCCGATCGCGTCCCTGGCCAATAGCGATCTCCTGGAATTCATCTTCGGCATGGTTCTGGCCCAGGCCTATCTCAAGGGTTTTCGGGTGCCCCGTCCCGTCGCGATCGGCGCTGCCTTCGCGGCGCTGATGGCCATCATGCTGACCACGGTGCAGGTCGCCGGCGACTGGTTTCCCTATCGCGGTTTCGTCTGGGGACCGCCGGCGGCCATCCTCGTCGCGGCGGCGGTGATGCACGAGCCGTTGCCGCCGGGCGCGATCCGGCGGTCCTTCGAGGCCCTCGGAAACGCCTCCTATTCGCTCTACCTCGTCCATACGGCCTTCTTCATGGCGCTCTTCTGGCTTCTTGGCCGCGTCATGAACATCCACCGCATCCCGGCGCTGTGGACCGGCGCCCTCATGCTCTTCGGCGCGATCGGAAGCGCGTTTCTCTTGTATCGTTACGTGGAGCGACCGATCACCCGTGTCCTGCAGCGCCGGCTGCGCCGCATCGAGCCGGGGATCGATCGCCATCAGTCCGCATCGCGCCACGCGACGGCATCGCTGGCCACCGATCCGGCGGCGCGGATATGATACGGCGACCCCTGATCGCGGCGCTTCTCGGTCTTGTGCTGGCGGCAACGGGCGCGGGGGCGGGCGAAGCGCCCGTCTACGGGCCGGAGCTCGAAGGTTTCGCCTATCCGTTCCCCGTCGCGCGCTTCGCCTTCCGCTCGCAGCGCGAGGATCTGGCGATGGCCTATATGGACGTCCAGCCGGCCCATCCGAACGGCCGCACCGCCGTGCTGCTGCATGGCAAGAATTTTTGTGCTGCGACGTGGGAGGGGACGATCCGCGTGCTCGCCGATGCCGGGTTCCGGGTCGTTGCGCCGGACCAGATCGGCTTCTGCAAGTCGAGCAAGCCCGAGCACTACCAATACAGCTTCCAGCAGCTCGCGCGAAACACCCAGGCGCTGCTCGAGAAGCTCGGCGTCGAGCGCGCCATCGTTATCGGCCATTCGACCGGCGGGATGCTGGCGATCCGCTATGCGCTGATGTATCCGCAGCGAATCGAGCGGCTCGTTCTCGTCGATCCGATCGGCCTCGAAGACTGGAAGGCCGAGGGAGTCCCGTCGATCAGCATAGACCAATGGTACGCGCGCGAGCTCGACACGACGGCGCAAGGCATTCGCGCCTATGAACAGGCGACCTATTACGCCGGCCAGTGGCATGCCGAGTTCGAACGCTGGGTCGAGATGCTGGCCGGCCTTTATCGAGGTCCCGGCAAGGAGATCGTCGCTTGGAACTCGGCGCTCCTCTACGACATGATCTACACTCAGCCGGTGGTCTACGAATTGGGCGACCTGAAAGTCCCGACGCTGCTGATGATCGGCGACAAGGACGTGACCGCCATCGGCAAGGATCTGGCCTCGCCCGAGGTGCGAGCCAGGCTCGGCAACTATCCCGTGCTCGGGAAACAGGCCGCCAAGCTCATTCCGCGCGCGCGGCTGATCGAGTTCCCGGATCTCGGCCATGCGCCGCAGATGCAGGATCCGGCAGCCTTCCACAAAGCGCTGCTCGCGGGTTTGGCGGCGCCGTGAGCGGCACGCCGAGACTCAGGATGTCGTGAGGCTTGCGATGATCGACCCCGCCGCCAAAGCCCGACGCGCCGGGTGGCCGAAACCTGACGCTTCACGCCCGCGTCGAGGGTCGGCTTTCGGTGGATTTGCGACGGTCCACGCCCTTGGAGAATGATATGCTGAAACCTATTCTGAATCTCGATGAGGTCGAGTTTGACGACGTGGAGGAGAACGGCCTCTATACATCGAAGCGCGGCCGGATCGGCGACCATATCGGAGCAAAGAAGCTCGGCTACAATTTGACGATTCTGCCGCCCGGCAAGGTTCAATGCCCCTTCCATTGCCACCATGGCGAAGAGGAAATGTTCTTGATACTGGAGGGAGAGGGCGAGTTGCGGTTTGGCGACAGGCGCTATCCGATCCGAAAGCACGACGTGATCGCATGCCCGACGGGCGGTCCCGAGGTGGCTCATCAGATTATCAATACCGGCGCGACGACGATGCGCTATCTGGCACTCTCGACCCTCGTCGAGGTCGAAGCGTGCGAATATCCCGATTCACAGAAGGTATCGGTCGTATCGGGAAAGCGTGGCCATCAAGGGCTGCGGGGAATATTTCGCGCCGAGACTACGGTCGACTATTACGACCGAGAGAAGGGTTAGGCGAGCAGGCTAGGCGAAGACTTACACGAACCGATCGACCGTCGGCGCGACTGCGACACTCAGCTCGAGGCTGTCGTCGGCTCGAGCGTGAACAATTCCTGCGCCCGGCCGACGCCGCGCAGCGCATAGCGCCCGACGGACACGATGCGGGCGCGGGCCTCCGGCGGCGCGGCCGCGGCGAAATCGTCCGACAGCAGCACGCTGCGATCGGCCGAACGGCACATGGCGGCGATGCGGCTGACCTCGTTGACGGCCGGCCCGACAACGGTGAAGTCGAGCCGGTTCTCGGCACCGATATTGCCGTAGAAGACGTCGCCGATATGCAGGCCCAGATAGACCGTGGTGATCGGGCGCCCTTCGGCGGTTCGCCTGTCATTGAGCGCGACGAGCCTCTGGCGCAGCCCGGCCTCGGCTTTAAACGCCGCGCCGCAGGCGTCCCCCGCATCCTCCGCCTTGAAGATCGCCAGGATGCCGTCGCCGATGAGCTTCAGGACATCGCCGCCGGCCTCGTCGATCGCCGCGATCGCCGCCTCGGCATAATCGTTGAGCAGCGGGATGATCTCGTCCGGCGAGGCCGTGTCGGTGATATTGGTGTAGCCGCGCAGGTCCGAGAACCACAGCACCGCATGGATCCGGTCCGCGACACCGCGCGAGATGCGCCCGCTCAGAACCCGCCGGCCGGCGTCGCGCCCGAGATAGACCTCGACCAGCGTGCCGGCGATGCGGGCGAGCGAGGCGCATTTGACCGCCAGCGCCAGCACCGGAACGAGGCGCCGCAAGGCTTCGAGATCCTCCTCGCGGAACCCATCGGCGTGCCGCGTCATCCAGTGCGAATAGACGCAATCCATCTCGCCGAAGCGGCCCTCGCCGGCGAAGCGATGCACCAGCGCCAGATAATCGGTGTGCCCCTCGTCTCGAAAACCCGGCAGCTGGGCGAAGTCGTCGCAAGACTCGCCGAGGCCCAGGCGTCGGCGCAGCTCGGTTCCACCCGAGGTGAGGATGTGGTGGAAGACGCTACGGCGCCAGCTTTCTGCCGCCTCGCCCTCGTTGGTGCGGCCGTATTCGACCATGGCGTCTTCGGCGACGCCGTCGTTACGCCAACGGAAGGCGCGGCCCTCGTAGACCGGGTGGAGCGTGTCGATGATGGTGAGGCCGCGCGACAGGTCGAGCCCCGCCTCGCGGCAGCGCAGGCAAAAGCCATGCAGCATGTCGGGCTCGCTGGCCCCTTCGAGGCCCTGGGCCACTACCCATTTGGTGATGAGCTTGATGTCGCGTTGTTCCATCGGCCCAGTCTAGCGCAGGGCGATGGCGGCGACGAGGCGGCCGTAATCCGCCTCGCCGCGATGGGTGGCGCGGCGGTAGGAGAAGAAGCGCGCCTCGTCCGCATAAGTGTCGAGCCCGAGGTCATCGAAACGGCCGATGCCGGTGGCGCGAAGTCTTGCGCCGATGAAGCCCGGCAGGTCGAAGAGGTGATGGTCCGGGCGGCCGGAGGGGACGAAGAACTCGCCATGCGCCGTGTCCTCGGCCAGGAACCGCTCGCGGAACTCGGGGCCGACCTCGTAGGAGGCCTGGGCAATGGTGGGTCCGAGCACCGCCGTGATCGTCTCGCGTCGCGCGCCAAGCTCCACCATGCGGGCGACGGTCGCCTCCAACACGCCGGTGAAGGCACCTTTCCAGCCCGCATGGCAGGCGCCGACGACACCGTCCGCGCCCGAGGCGAAGAGCACCACCCCGCAATCGGCGCCGGTGACGCCGAGCGCCAGGCCGCGCGCGCGGGTGGCGAGGCCGTCGCATTTCGGCCGGGCGCCCTCGGTGAAGGGCGCCTCGATGGCCACAGCATCCGGCGAATGGACCAGCCAGGGCATGGCCAGGTGGTCCGGCGCGACGCCGAGCGCCGCAGCAATGCGGCGCCGGTTCTCCACGACGCTCGAGCGCGCGTCACGCGAGCCGGTGCCCCCGTTGAGCGAGGCATAGAGGCCGTCCGAGACGCCGCCGCGGCGGGTGAAAAAACCATGCGCGACGGAGGGGTGATCCAGCGCCGGAGCCGTGATGAAATCCGCGCTCGTCATATCCTCTCCACGGAATCGAAGCCCGGCGGTACCGGCAGGTCGGGCGCCGTGAAGACCATGACCTTGAACAGCGTGCCCATGCCGGGCCGATCGGGCGTGCCGGGCTCGGTCAGCCGGTCGACCGCCGCGTCGATCGCCTCGGCCTGCGGCGGCGTCGCCTGATGCTTGAGCGCCTGCGCTCTCGCGTCGAGGCCGAGCGCCTTCAGCCAGGCGCCCTGCCCCTTTGGGCCGTGGACCTCGGCGCCGGCGGCGCGGGCCGCCCGTCCGAGCGCGGAAAAATCGACGTGAGCCGTGAGGTCCGCCTCGCCCGGCTGCGCCAGCACATCGACGAATGTATGCCGCCGCACGGCCTGCAGGGTCTCGCCGAAGCGCGGCTCGGCATAGCCGTAATCGATGATCAGCGCGCCGCCGTCCTGCCGGGCGAGGCGCGTCGCGAGCGCCGTCGCCATGCGCCGGCCGGCGATGCCGATTTCGAGAATCGTGCCCGGCGGTGCTTCGAGCTTGAGCGACGGCTCGGGCTCCGGGGCGGCGCCGAAGGCGAGGATACCGTCGCGCAGCCCGACGAGCCTTTCACACCATCCGACGGGCGTCCGCAGGTAGTGACGCACCGGCAGGGCGTCGAAGAACTCGTTGGCGAGCACGATGGCCGGGCCGGCCGGCACGGTCTCGACAGCATCGTGCCAGGCGCCCTTAACGCCGCTCCGCGCCATCGCCGCGGCCTGCAGGTCGCGCAGCACCGGGCTCGTCTCGACGAAATGAAGGTCGATCGCGGCCCGGAAGGCCGGCAGGGCGTTGGCGGCGCGCAGCGCGTCGGCCATCAGCGTCCCGCGTCCGGGGCCGAGCTCGACGACGCGCACGGGATCGGGCGATCCCATGGCACTCCAGCACAGGGCCGCCCAGAGTCCGACAAGCTCGCCGAACATCTGGCTGATCTCCGGTGCGGTGACGAAATCGCCGGCTCCGCCGAGCGGATCGCGCGTCCTGTAATAGCCGAAGCGCGGATGGCCGAGCGCGAGCTCCATGTAGCGTTCGACGCTGATCGGGCCGGTCTCGGCGATGAGCGCATGAAGCTCGGCCTCGAGCCCGGTCATGCCAGGGCGGCGCGGCGCTGGCGCGCGCCGATCACGATCACCGCGATGCCGAGGAGGATCAGCGGCAGCGACAGCAGCATGCCCATGGTGGCGCCGCCGAACAGGAAGCCGAGCTGCGGATCGGGCTGGCGGAAGAATTCCGAGACGATGCGCGCCACCCCGTAGCCGATGCAGAACAGGCCGGTGACGAGGCCCGGCCGGCGGAAGCCGCCGAGCCGGATCACCACGGCGAGCAGGACGAAGAGGCCGATGCCTTCGAGCCCGGCCTCGTAGAGTTGGCTCGGATGGCGCAATTCCGGCCCGGCGCCGGGAAATACCATGGCCCAGGGCACCGAGGCGTCGGTCACCCGACCCCAGAGCTCCGGCTTGATGAAATTGGCGATACGACCGAGAAACAGCCCGATCGGCACGACGGCGGCGACGGGATCGGCCACCGAGAACAGCGGATAGCGGTTACGGCGGGCGAAGAGATAGAGGCCGAGCGTGGCGCCGAGGAGGCCGCCGTGGAACGCCATGCCGCCGTTCCACACGGTAACCATCTCGAGCGGATGCTGGATATAATATTCGAGGTTGTAGAACAGCACGTAGCCGACCCGGCCGCCGAGCACGATGCCGAGTGCCACATAGACCACGAGGTCGTCGATCGAGGCGGGTGTCGGCCGAGGGATCGTTCCCCACAGGCGGTCGGAGCGCACGAGGGCGCGCGCATAGGCCCAGCCGAGCACGATGCCGGCCACATAGGCGAGCGCGTACCAGCGGATCGGGAAGGGTCCGACATTGACCAGGATGGGATCGATGACCGGATAGGGAAGCACGAAGAACATGGGCGGCGACATGGCCCGCGCTCCCTGACGGTGTCAAGGCGAGGCCGTGACGGTCGAGACCGGGCCGGACCGGCGTGCTAGAGCAGGCGGCCGCCCGCTTCCCCTTAGACGATGCCGCTCGCCACGACCCTGCTCGCCCTCCTCGCCCTCGCGATCGAAGCCGCCCTCGGCTATCCGGATCGGCTCTACCGGGCCATCGGCCATCCGGTCGGCTGGATGGGGGCTTTGCTCGGCCGGCTCGAGGCCCGGCTGAACCGCCCGACGCTGCCCTTCGCGGCCCGGCGGGCCGCCGGCATGGCGGCGCTGGTCCTGCTGCTGGGCGCCACCGCCGCGGTGACGATGCCGCTGCAAATCCTGTTCGGACAATCCGCGCTTGGGCTGATCGTCCTGGCGATCCTTGCGGCCAGCCTGCCGGCGCAGCGCAGCCTCCATGCGCATGTCCGCGCGGTGGCCGACGCGCTCGACCGCAAGGGCCTCACGGGGGCGCGGCGGGCGGTGTCGATGATCGTCGGCCGTAACCCGGCCATGCTCGACGAGGCCGGCGTGGCGCGGGCCGCCATCGAGAGCCTGGCCGAGAATTTCTCGGACGGTGTCGCGGCGCCTGCCGTCTGGCTGGCGCTCGGCGGTCTGCCGGGCGGCGCCCTCTACAAGGCCGCCAACACAGCCGACAGCATGATCGGCCACAGGAGCGAGCGCTATCTCGCTTTCGGCTGGGCGGCGGCGCGGTTCGACGACCTCGTCAACCTGCCCGCCTCGCGCCTCACGGTTCTGTGGATTCTCGCGGCAGCGCCGCTCTGCGGCCTGTCGGCGACCGCGGCCTGGCGCGCGGTCCGGCGCGACGCGTCACGCCACCGCTCGCCCAATGCCGGCTGGCCCGAGGCGGCCGTGGCCGGCGCGCTCGGCCTCAAGCTGAACGGACCGCGCGTTTATGGCGACGTGCTGGTGGAGGACGCCTTCATGGGCGAGGGACGGCGCGACGCGACCGCCGCCGACATCCGGGCCGCGCTCAGGCTCTATCGGGCGGCCTGCGCGGTGCAGATGGTTGCGCTGGTGGGGCTGGCTCTTGCTCTCTATCGTTGAGGGTCGGCTATTGATTCTGCTTGGACTGCCGCGCTCCTCGATCGAGCCTTTCACGCTTACCCGCGTGAACACTCAAGCTAACCTGGGCGAACGTCGGCGCCGAGGCCACCTTCACTCGGGCGAGAAGCTCAGCGCCACGCCGTTGATGCAGTAGCGCTCGCGGGTGGGCGGCGGCCCGTCGTCGAAGACATGGCCGAGATGGCTGCCGCAGGTGGCGCAATGGACCTCCGTGCGCATCATGCCGAGGCTGCGGTCGCTCGTCGTCTCGACCGCACCTTCGACCGGCGCGTTGAAGCTCGGCCAGCCCGTGCCGCTCTCGAACTTCACCTGCGATCTAAACAGCGGCGTATCGCAGCCGACGCAGGAGAAGGTCCCGGCCCGCTTCTCGGACAGCAGCGCGCAGGATCCCGGCCGCTCCGTGCCGTGGCCGCGCATCACGGCATATTGCTCGGGCGTCAGGATCTTGCGCCACTCGGCGTCGCTGTGCGTGACCTTGAAGGTCTGGTCGAGCATGGTCGGCTCCTCTCGTAGATCGCATATCGACCCGAAAGATAGGGCGGCGGCGGCCGTTTCGCTATGCGCCGCCCTTGGCCTCGCCCTTGGCCGCCTTCTCATGCTCCGCCACCAGTTCGGCATCGCGCGCGTTGACTTTGGCGAAGGACGGCCGAGAGGTGACGCGCTCGATATAGGCGGCGATCTCGGGCGTCTTGTCGACGATGCCGAACATGGTGATCCAGTTGAGCGCCCCGCCCCAGAGGAGGTCGGCCGCGGTGAAGCGCTCGCCGAGGATATAGGGACTACGCTTCAGCTGGTCGGTGACGGTTTTGAACGCCGTGTCGAAGTCGCCGTAAGGCATCATCTGAGAATTGCCCGGCTCGCGCTTCAGCGCCTTGTCGACGCAGGCCGGCTCGAAGGACGACCCGTAAAACACCAGCCAGCGCAGATAGGGGCCGCGCAGCGGATCGCCGATCGCCGGCGCCAGGCCCCTCTCGGGAAACCGGTCGGCCAGATAGATATAGATCGCGCCCTGCTCGGTGATCAGCGCGTCGCCGTCGATCACCGCCGGCACCTTGCCCATGGGGTTGACGGCGAGGAAGCCCGGCTGGCGCTGCTCGCCGGCCTTCATGTTGAGGATCTTCACCTCGATGTCGGCGCCGAGCTCCTCGACGAGCACCATGGCGCCCGAGGAGCGCGTCTGTGGCGCATGATACAGCGTGACTTTGCTCATCGAGGATCTCCTTTAGCGGACGAGGACGTTCTTGAACTGCCAGGGGTCGTCGCGGTCGACGTCTTCGGGAAACAGGATCCCGCGATCCTCGAGCGGCGTCCAGTCCGTATAGGCGCCGATCACCGGGCCGAGATAGGGCGATTGCACGTCGAGACAGCGGCGGAAATCCATCTCGTCGGCCTCGACGATGCCGGCTTGCGGGTTCTCGATGGCCCAGACGATGCCGGCGAGCACCGCCGAGGTCACCTGCAGCCCCGTGGCATTCTGGTAGGGGGCGAGCGCGCGCGTCTCCTCGATCGACAGCTGCGAGCCGTACCAATAGGCATTCTTGCGGTGGCCGTAGAGCAGGACGCCCAGTTCGTCGATCCCGTCGACGATCTCGTCTTCGCCGAGGATGTGCCAGTCGGGCTGGCGTTGCCATTGCCGCCCGGCCATCTCGTGGAGCGACAGCACGGCATCGTCGGCCGGATGGTAGGCGTAATGGCAGGTCGGCCGATAGACGACGTGGCCGCCCGCGTTGCGCATCGTGTAATAGTCGGCGATCGAGATCGATTCGTTGTGGGTGACGAGGAAGCCGTGCTGCGGGCCGGCGGTCGGCGTCCAGGATCGCACCCGCGTGCCGGCGCCGGGACGCATCAGGTAGATGGCGCAATCCGGGCCGAAGTCATGGTGGCGGCCTTCGGGCGGCAGGTGTCTCTCATGCGTGCCCCAACCGAGTTCGGCCGGCTGCAGGCCCTCCGATACGAAACCCTCCACCGACCAGGTGTTGACGAAGACATCGCGGGGTTTCGGCGCCTTGGCGCGCTGCGTGTCGCGCTCGGCGATATGGATTCCCCTGACGCCGAGGCGCTGCGCCAGCGCCCCCCAGCCGTCGCGGTCATGGGGCCCCTCGGTCGCCACACCGGTGTCGCGCGCCACGTCGAGGAGCGCCTGTTTGACGAACCAGGAGACCATGCCGGGATTGGCGCCGCAGGTCGACACCGCCGTCGGGCCGCCCGGACGCCGACGGCGCAGGTCCATCAGCGTCTCGCGCAAGGCATAGTTCGAGCGCTGCGAGACCGAGAGTTTCGTGTCGGTATAGAAGCCCGGCCATGGCTCGACCACGGTGTCGATGTAGAGCGCGCCGATATCCTTGCAGAAATCGATGATCGCCACCGAGGACGTGTCGACCGAGAGGTTCACCACGAGGCCCTGCCGGCCCTGCGCGGTCAGCAACGGCTTGAGGACGTCGACGAAATTCTCGCGCGTCAGGCCGACATGCAGGAAGCGCAAGCCCCGGTCGTCGAGCAGCGCCCGGTCGTCGTCGTCGGGCGCGATGACCGTGAACTTTGCCTTGTCGTGACCGATGTGACGCTCGATCAGCGGCAGCGTGCCACGGCCGATCGAACCGAAGCCGATCATCACGATGGGGCCGTCGAATCGAGCGTGCTGCGGCCATTCGGTCATCCGGCTCTCCGATAATTTGGAATTGCGCCAGCCTTAGACCGAAGGGGGCCGTCACGGTCAAGCGGCAAGACCGCCATGGTCACGGCATGCGCAAACCGGACGTGCCGCGGAACGACACCTCCGGCGGATCGCGCCGCAACATGCCGCCGCCTCGGTACTGAAACCGACGGACAATTGGCGCGACCGTCACTTGCGGCCTAGGGTGAGGGTTCAGGTCTGGGACGGCTCCGCGACGCGCGGCTCGGACGATTATTTCGTGGGGAACGACGATGTCACGCCGCTCGGCGGAGGTCCTCGGCGCCACGGCGGTCGACGATGAGGCCCGTGCCGACCACCCATCCCCGCGCACCGGCCAGCGCGCCCGGCACGAGGTCGAGCCCGAGGAAGCGGTCAAGATCGACCGGACCGGGCAGCGTCAACGCCTCGACCGGCCCGCGAGCGAAACCGAAGCGGGCATAATAGGACGCGTCGCCGACCAGGATCACGCTCGCGTGGCCGCGTGCCTTCGCCCTCCCGAGACCATGGGTGACGAGCGCCCGGCCGATGCCGGCGGACCGATGCGCGGCATCGACCGCCAGCGGCCCGAGCAGCAGCGCGGCGCGATCGCCCGCCTCGACACGCCAGAAGCGCAACGTGCCGACGATGGTGGCACCCGCCGTCGCGACGAAGCTCAGGAACTCGGCCGGCCGGCGCCCCTCGCGCAGCCGCTCGCAGGTCTTGGCGAACCGTGCGAGGCCGAAGCTGCGGTCGAGCAGCGCCTCGCGCGCCACGGTGTCGCGCGAACGCTCGTCGCGAATCCGGAACGGGCTCTCCACGGCGCCGAGCGCAAGTTCTGTGAACGCATGCGCGTCCATCGGCATGATCCTCATATCCGCAACTGGAAGGGGAAGACCGCAGCGGACGCTATTGACGGCCGCCGCGGCAGGAAGGTTCCCGAAAACCTTCAGATCACATAGGACTTCAGCGGCGGGAAGCCGTTGAAGCCGACGGCCGAATAGGTCGTCGTATAGGCGCCGGTCCCCTCGATCAGCACCTTCGAGCCGATCTCCAGCGAGATGGGGAGCAGGTAAGGCTCCTTCTCGTAGAGCACGTCGACACTATCGCAGGTCGGCCCGGCGACGACGCAAGGCGACATGTCATCGTCGTCGAAGGCGGTGCGGATCGGATAGCGGATCATCTCGTCCATGGTCTCGGCCAGCCCGTTGAACTTGCCGATGTCGAGATAGACCCAGCGCGTCGCGTCGCCCTCCGACTTCCGCGACACCAGCACCACCTCCGCCTCGATGATCCCGGCATTGCCCACCATGCCGCGGCCCGGCTCGATGATCGTCTCGGGAATCCGGTTGCCGAAATGCTTGCGCAGCGCCCGGAAGATCGCCTGGCCGTACTGGCGCACGGCCGGCACGTCCTTGAGATAGCGGGTCGGGAACCCGCCGCCGAGATTGACCATCTGCAGCCCGATGCCGCGCTCCGCCAGCTCGCGGAAGATGGCCGCGCTGGCGCCGAGCGCGCCGTCCCACATGCGCGGGTTGCGCTGCTGCGAGCCGACATGGAACGACAGGCCATAGGCCACGAGCCCAAGCCGATGGGCATGCTCCAGCACCTTGACCGCCATCTTGGGCGCGCAGCCGAACTTGCGTGACAGCGGCCATTCTGCCCCGGCACCGTCGCACAGGATCCGGCAGAACACCTTCGCGCCCGGCGCGGCGCGCGCCACCTTCTCGACCTCGGCCTCGCAATCGACCGCGAAGAGCCCGACGCCGAGCGCATGGGCGCGGGCGATGTCGCGCTCCTTCTTGATCGTATTGCCGAAGGAGATGCGATCCGCGCTGGCGCCGGCCGCGAGCGCCTGCTCGATCTCGACCACGGAGGCCGTATCGAAACAGGAGCCGAGCCGCGCCAAAAGATCGAGCACCTCCGGTGCCGGATTGGCCTTGACGGCGTAGAAGACGCGCGTGTCCGGCAGCGCCCTGGCGAAGGAGGCGTAATTGTCGCGCACCACGTCAAGGTCGAGCACCATGCAGGGCCCGTCTTCGCGGCGGTTGCGCAGAAAGTCGATGATACGGTCGGTCATGGCGGCATCCCTTTGGCGCGTGGCGCCGGAAACGAGACAAAAGGGTGCGGAGACAGCCTATCGTTCGCCCGCGCTGTGGAGACGCGACCGTCGACGGAACTAGCCAACCGCGACCGGGACCCCGCATGTCCATGGTGGATCCACGGACGGCGAGGACGCCGATCAGATGCTGCGCCGTTGGCTATGCGCGCGACGAAATGATCCGCCGCGAGAACAGCCATCGATTGGAAAGGAGAATCCCTTCCGCACACCCGGCAAGAAAGACAAGCCTCTTCGGTAAGCCGACCTTTGGAGGGCCGACAGAGACCAAAAAAGCCCGGTCCGTCGTTGCTTTAAGTCGCGTCCCCCGTTTGGCGGGGTTCGCCGGTTCGCCTCCGGCTGCCGGTTGGTACTGACGGTTTATCGGCCTCTTGTCCGAACCCCGCCAACCGACACACGACCACAGGCACGTGCGATTTGGGCAAGCCGAGAGATAAGCGAAGCAGCCCCCCGGCACAAGAGTTTTCTGAGATTTTTTTCGGCCGCGCGGACTCGCGCTAAAGCTTGGCCTCACCGAAAGAATTCACGATTCCTTAAGCGCCCGCCGGAGCACGGCCGGCCACGGGCCGAACCGCTTCGGTTTCAAGGAGCGATGCGCTCGCAGGCTTGCGGCACGATGAGCGTCGCCGAGCCGGGAGCCAGCTTGAGGATGCAGACGAGATGATGCGTGTCATCCTTGATGGCGAGCGTGCCCTGCTGCAGACCGGGAACGACCCTGAACGAATCCTCGTGCGTCGGTCGGTTCCCGCAGGGCGATTGCTCGCCGATCGGTCGATTTTGCTTGGTGCGCAACGGCTGACCCTGGTCGTTGAACCAGATCCTGCAGCCCGGGACGGCCGGGGACGCGCCGGTCTTGAACGCCGCTGCGGGGTGAGGCACCGTCATCGCCCAGAGCGACACCAGGGCGGCCACGACCATCGACAAGGGGGAACGGTATCGTGGGCGCATCTCGTCTCCGGGGCATCGGCAGGCATTGTGAGCACGCCGAGGTTTTCGGCAATGACTTGGCGGCAACACCGAGCTCTTCGATGATCCTGCGCCAGGAGGCATGGAAGGAAACGGCGGGGCCGAGGGTGCAGAGGCCGCGCCCCCGCTCACTCGCCGCGCAGCACCATGTCGTCGCGGTGGATCATCTCGGCACGGCCGGTGATGCCGAGGATGCCTTCGATCTCGCGCGAGTTGCGGCCGACGAGCTTCGCCGCATGGGCGGCGCCATAGGCCACGAGCCCGCGGCCGATCTCGCGGCCGGCGGGATCGAGAAGCCGCACGCAATCGCCGCGTGAAAATTCGCCCGCGACGCCGGTCATTCCGGCCGGCAGCAGGCTCGCACCGCGGGAGAGCGCCCGCGCCGCGCCCGCGTCGATCGCGATCGCACCGCGCGGCTCGAGCGTCCCGGCGATCCAGATTTTTCGCGCTGCGACAGGGTTCGAGCCTGTGGTGAACCAGGTGCACGGACCACCCGCGCCAATCCGCCCGACGGGGTTGAGGATGCGGCCGTCGGCGATCACCATATGGGTGCCGCCCGCCGTGGCGATCTTGCCGGCCTCGATCTTGGTGCGCATGCCGCCGCGCGACAGTGCGGAGGCCGGGCCGCCCGCCATGGCCTCGACGGCGGCATCGATGCGCGGCACGAGCGGGATCAGCGTCGCTTCGGAATCTTCGGCAGGGGGCGCCGTATAGAGCCCGTCGATGTCGGAGAGCAGGATGAGGAGGTCGGCGCTGGCCATGGTGGCGACGCGCGCCGCGAGCCGGTCGTTGTCGCCGTAGCGGATCTCGCTCGTCGCCACCGTGTCGTTTTCGTTGATGACGGGCACGGCGCGCAAAGCGAGCAGCCGGCCGAGCGTCTCGCGCGCGTTGAGATAGCGGCGACGCTCCTCGGTATCACCGAGCGTGAGCAGCACCTGCCCGGCCGTGATGCCTCGCGCGGCCAAAACCTCGGCCCAGGTGCGGGCGAGCTCGATCTGCCCGACGGCGGCTGCCGCCTGGCTGTCCTCGAGCCTCAGCGTCCCGGCCGGCAGCTTGAGGATGGTGCGGCCAAGGGCGATGGCCCCGGACGACACGACCAGGACATCGGCGCCTCTGCCATGCAGGCCCGCGATATCGTCGGCGAGGCTCTCGAGCCAGCCGCGCTTGAGTCGCCCCGCCCGGCTGTCGACGAGGAGCGACGAGCCGACCTTGACGACGATGCGGCGGAAGCGGTCGAGGGAGGGGATGAGGGGGCTGTCGGCCATGATGGGGCGCCTAGGCGCGGGCCCGGGTCGATGTCAAGCGATAACGGAATTGATCGCAGGGGAGATTCGCGAAACTTGGTTTGTCAAAGCATCGTCGGCCGGGACACGATGCGTGGCGATGCAGGTGTTTCGACGACCGGGACCCGACATCAACCGAGCCGGTCGACGGCGAGATCCAGACTGAAGCCGATCAATTCCCGCCGACAGCGATCCGCTCGCTTGGCCGCCGCGCCGGGAGCGGCGCCGGCGTCGCGGCACACCGCGACGAGATAGCTTCGCCATTCGTTCTGCATACCGGCCATCACCCGACAGACTTCATCGTCACGGGAAGCGAGGACCAAGAGTTCGTTGAGCACGATAAAGGTCGCCGGCGTGCGCCGCATCTGCTCTTGTCTCAACGCCACGTAAGCGGCGAGGCGGTCTTCGAGGGCGCCCTCGGGCGGTACGCCACCTTCGACCGAGAACTGCGCGACGAAGCGTTGCACGATTGCTCCGACGAGAGCTGCCTTGGTCGGAAAATGGTGATGCAGAGTGGCGTTGTTGATGCCGACATCCTGCGCCACGTCACGGACGCGCAGACCAGCGAAGCCTAGCTTGACGATCCGTTCGATGGCGGCGTCGATGATCGCCGCCTTCCTGTCAGCGCCGCGCGCGCTCATGCGGGGACCGTCGCCCGGCCCTCTTGGCAACCTGAAGCCGACCGGAGATATCCGACGATCGGCCAGAGGGTCGAGCTAGGCTGCCGAGCGCGCGTTCGGGATCTCGTGCTGATGACCGACCTCGATCGTGAAGCCGCCGGGTGCCTTGAAGTAGAACGTCCATGCGCCGTGAAATTCCTTGGGTCGACCGACGTGGTGCCCATCGCCGCGCAGGCGTTCAAAGATCGCATCGACCGCTTCCCGCGTTGTCTGCATGAACCCGATGTGGAATCCGTTCGGATAGACGACCTCATCCGTCTTCTTGAAATTACTCAGCGTGACGAAGCAATCACTTTCGTCCACGAGAACGACCAGCGTGTCGGGATCTGGTGCCGCGAGCATCCGAAGACCAAAGTAGGTTTCGAGGAAGGCGCGAGATTCCGCGACATCAGAGACGGCAAGATTGATGTGATTCATCCGCATGGCAGGTGGCCTTTCGGAAAGGAGGGTTTCTGCAGCAGCGGGTTTATCAACCAACCAGTTGGTTGGCAAGCCTAAGGGTCACCAAACGTGATTGAAGCCGGGGCACTTCCTTCGAACGAGCTTGGCGCCTATTGCAAAGATGCTATTTCCGTCGGCGGAAGGACATCGACATGGCGGATTATCTCACGACCTGGGACGCGGTTCCGGAAAGACGGGCGGCGAACGGGGTTGCCAAGCGCAGTCTGCCCGGCGGGGGCGTCGACCTCGTCCGCGTGATCGTTCCGGCCGGCACCGAGGCGCCGCGCCACAGCCATGCCCACGAGCAATTCGTCCAGGTGATCGAGGGCACGGGCGAACTCGAGACCGAGCAGGGCCGCGCCGCCTTCGGCCCCGGTAGCCTGTTCCACTTTCCGCCGAACACCTGGCACGCGGCGCGGTTCGGCACCGCGACGGTGCTGGTCGAGACAAACCTCAAGGGCGCGGACGCATGATCGCGTTGTCGCACGCCACCTTGTCCCGCCTGCCCGAAAGCATCGCGGTCCCGGCCTACGACCGCCGCGCCTTGCGGGCCGGGATCGTCCATATCGGCGTCGGCAATTTCCACCGCACGCACCAGGCGCTCTATGTCGACGAGGTGCTGCACCGGCCCGGCAACGAGGCCTGGGGCATCTGCGGCGTCGGCCTGACCGACGGCCCGGCCGCCCGCGCCAAGGCCGAGGCCTACAAGGCCCAGGACGGTCTTTATACGCTCAGCGAGTTCGCGCCGGACGGCACCGCGAAGACGCGTGTCATCGGCGCCATGACCGACTACCTTCATGCGCCCTCCGACCCCGAAGCGGTGCTGGCGCGCCTCGCGCATCCCGACACCCGCATCGTCACCCTGACCATCACCGAGGGCGGCTACAACATCGGCGAGACGGATGGCCGCTTCATGCTCGACACGCCGGAGGTGGCGCACGACCTCGCCGGCGGTGCGCCCCGCTCGGTCTTCGGCTTCCTGGTCGAAGCGCTCGCCCGACGCCGCGCGGCCGGCCTGCCGCCTTTCACCATCGCCTCCTGCGACAACCTTCGCGGCAACGGCGACACGGCGCGCCGTGCCGTCGTGGCCTTTGCGCAGGCCAGGGACCGGGACCTGGCAGAATACATCGACCGGGAGGTCGATTTTCCCAACAGCATGGTCGACCGGATCGCGCCGCAGATCCCGCAAGCCGAGCGCGACAGGCTCAACACCCGCAGCGGCGTCGACGATCGCCTGCCGGCCAAGGCGGAGAGCTTCAACCAATGGGTGGTGGAGGACCGCTTCCACCACGGCCGTCCGCCGCTCGAGGAGGTCGGCGTCGAGTTCCGCGACGACGTCGCCGCCTATGTCGCCGTAAAGGGGCGGATGATCAACGCCTGTCACATGCTGCTGGCCTATCCGTCGGTGCTGATGGGCGAGCGCATCGTTCACGAGGGCATGCGCGATCCGCGCATCGTCGAGCTGCTGACGATTTTTCTCGACCGGGACGTCGTTCCCCATGTGACACCGCCGCCCGGCCTGTCGCTTGAGAAATACAAGGCGATGATCGTCGAGCGCTTCTCCAACCCCGCCATCGGCGACCAGCTGCTGCGGGTCGCGGGCGACGGCGCGGCGAAGCTGCCGATCTTCCACGGCAAGACCATCGCGACCCTGGTGGCGGCCGGCGCTGACCTGCGCCGCGAGGCTTTCCTTCTCGCCTGTTTCGGGCGCTATCTCGGCGGCCGCGACGACAAAGGCGCGGACTTCCCGGTCTTCGAGCCGGGATTGACGCCGGACGACTGGTCGAAGGCGCGGGCCGAGCCTGCCGGCGTGCTGCGCATGGCGCCGTTCGCCGGACTCGGCCTCGCCGACCATGCGGCCTTCCGCTCGGCCTTCGACCGGACCGCCGCCGATCTGACGCGCCAGGGCACCTCGAAGACGCTCGACGCTTTGCTGCGGTAGCCCAATCATGTGAGTCGTGCCGCCTTCCGCAATTGTCCGTTGCGGCGGCGGCCGGATGAGCCCTAAGATCGATATCGCGCGATGGGACTCGGAGGCCCACGACGCCTGAAACAGCGACCAGCGGCGCAAGACCGCGATCATCGGGAAGGGAATACACGGATGGCAATGCGAAACTGGATAGGCATGGTCGCGGGAGCGCTTCTTGCCTCCGTATCGGGGTCCGCCATGGCGGCCGGCCAGTTCGACGGCGTGACCGTCAACGTCATGACGCAGACGGGCGCCATCCAGGAGCCGCTGCAGCGGCGGGCGCCGGACTTCGAGAAGCTCACCGGCGCCAAGATCAACATCATCGCGGTGCCCTTCTCGGACCTCTACCAGAAGGTCCTCACCGACTGGGCGAGCGGCACCAATTCGGTCGATGCCGCGGTCTTCGCCCCGCAGTGGATGGTCGACTACGTGGCCGGCGGCTATCTCGAGGACCTCGGCGGCCGCATCGCCAAGGACAAGGCCATCGACTGGACCAACATCGCGCCGTTCTTCCGCGATTTCTCATCGAGCTTCGGCGGCAAGACCTATCTGGTCCCGCTCGATGGCGACTTCCACATGCTGTACTATCGGACCGACGTGTTCGAGAAGTACAATCTCAAGCCGCCGACGACCTGGGACGAGTACCTGGCCGACGCCAAGGCGCTCAACGGCAAGGATTTCGGCGACGGCACGAAAGGCTTCGGCTCCTGCATCGCCAAGAAGCGCAACGCCCAGAGCTACTGGTTCGTGACCGACGTCGTGAGTTCCATGACGCAGGCGAAGGGAACCAGCCAGGGCACCTTCTTCAAGACCGCCGACATGACGCCGCTAGTCGACAACGACGCTTTCCGCAAGGCGCTCGAATTCCTGAAGGAATCGTCGAAATACGGGCCGCCGGACGAACTCAACATGGACGTCAGCGACACCCGGCCGCTGTTCGTCTCGGGCAAATGCGCGTTGAACCTCGACTGGGGTGACGTCGGCGTGCTCGCCATCGATCCCAAGACTTCAAAGGTCATCGACAAGACCGGCGCCTCAATCACCCCGGGGTCCAAGGAAGTTTTGAATTGGGATAGCGGCAAGCTCGAAGCCTGCACCAAGGACACCTGCCCCTACGCGGTCGACGGCGTCAACCATGCGCCCTATGCGGCCTTCGGTGGCTGGAGCGGCGGCATCAACGCCAAGGCCCAGGACAAGGTGAAGGATGCGGCCTATGCGTTCTTCTCCTACATGTCGCAGCCGGCGCAGTCGGACGTCGACGTGACCATCGGCGCGACCGGCTTCAACCCCTACCGGACGTCGCAGCTGACCTACAACGACGCCTGGAAGAAGGGCGGCATGAGCGAGAAGGCGGCGGGCTTCTATCTCGGCGCGATCAAGAGCAGCCTCAACAGCCCGAACATGGTGCTCGACCTGCGCATCCCGCAGAATCAGAAGTACCAGCAGGTCGTCCTCGACGAGGCCGTGTCGCGCTTCCTGTCGGGCGAGATCGACGAGGCCACGACGATCAAGACCATCGCGGACGGCTGGAACGACCTCAACGCGCAGATCGGCAAGGAGGATCAGCTCAAGTTCTACAAGGGCACGCTCGGCGTGCAGCGCTGAACCGCCACCGCGCCCAAGTCCTTCCCCGGAAGGGAGAAGGTAACGGATGGGGCAGTGCCTGCAAACCACCCCACCCGGTGCCGCTGCCGCGGCACCACCCTCTCCGGACCGGGGAGGGACGGCGGCGGACGGATGAGCGAACGTCATGAGGCCGGAGTTTACATCGCCCGCAACGACCGGCCATAACGGAGCCATGACCCCGACTGCCGCCGGACCGCCGGCCCAATCCAGCTTCGGTGAATGGGCCGACCGTCACAGCGGCCGCATCATGGTGCTGCCGGCGGTGCTGATCCTGCTCGTCTTCGCCATCTTCCCGCTGATCGTCTCGGCCTATCTGTCGCTGTCGCGCTTCGCGCTCTTCGCCGGCAGTTTCAAGCTCACCTTCATCGGCCTCTACAACTACACGCGGCTCATCGTCGGCGTGCAGCAGTATCACCTGATCGGCACGTTCAAGCCGATGGGCACGGGCCAGTGGCTCGCCTTCGCGGTCTTCGCCGCGCTGCTGTTGGTCTGGCTCGGGCGCTATGCCGCGGCCGGTTTCTCGATCCTCGGGTTCATCGGCCGGCTGCTGTCGGCGAGCCTCGCGGCGAGCGTCGTCCTGGCGCTCCTGGCCTCGACCTTCTCGGGCGGCGTCATGGGCACGCTGCTGACGACGCTGCTCTATGTCTTCATCGGCGTCGCGATCCAGTTCCTGTTCGGTCTCAGCCTGGCGCTGATCTGCGCCCAGCCGATCCGCGGCCGCAGCTGGTTCCGGGTCATCTTCTTCATGCCGCTGATGGTGACGCCGGTCGGCGTGGCCTACATGTTCCGCATGCTGGCCGACATGCAGAAGGGGCCCTTCGCGCCGCTGAGCCACCTCTTCGGCCTCACCGATTGGTCCTGGGCCACGCAGGCCTGGTCAGCCAAGCTGATGGTGCTCGTCGGCGACAGCTGGCAGTGGATCCCATTCATGTTCATCGTGCTGCTGGCGGCGATCGAGAACCAGCCGCGCGACCAGGTCGAGGCGGCCCATGTCGATGGCGCCGGCAGCTGGCAGATTTTCCGCGACATCACCCGGCCGGCGATCGCGCCCGTCGCCGCGACCGTCGTCCTGATCCGCCTGATCGAAGCGTTCAAGATCATCGACATGCCGAACGTGCTGACTGCCGGCGGACCGGGCCTCGCGACGGAATCGCTGACGCTGCATTCCTTCATCGCCTGGCGGACGCAGGATCTCGGCGGTTCGGCGGCCGTCGGCTATATCCTGCTCTTCGTCTCGACCATCACCTGCGTATCGTTCTTCAACTATGTGGTCCGCCGCACGCGGAGGTTCCAGTGACGCGGCCGCCCGACACGCGGCCGCTGATGCGGCGCCTGTTCGAGCCGACACGGCTCGACGCCCTGGCGCCGGTGCCCAAGGTCGCCACCTATACGGTGCTGGCGCTCTGGTCGCTCGTCGTGCTCTTCCCGCTCTATTGGGTGGTGGTGACCTCGTTCAAGATCGAGGTCCAGGTCGACAGCGGGCCCTACTACATCCCCTTCGTGGATTTCCGGCCGACGCTCGACGCCTGGACCTTCATGCTGCTGCGCAACAACACGCTCGGCCCCTACGTCAATTCCATCGTCGTGGCGCTGACCAGCACGATCCTGGCCGTGCTGATCGGCTCCCTCGCGGCCTACGCGCTGGTGCGCATCAGGTTCAAGGTGAAGCTCGCCGCGATCGTGACCTTCATCCTCCTCACCTTCGCGGTCATCGGCGCGGTGGTGCATTTCGCGGTGCCCTGGCCGGTGGCGGTGGCGGTGGCGATCGCGCTGTTCCTGCTGGCGCTCGCCACCTTCGTGCGCAGCTTCAAGGCCGCCGTCGGCAACACCGACATCGAGTTCTGGATGATCTCGAACCGCATCATGCCGCCGATCGTCGCCGTGCTGCCGATCTACGTCATGTTCCAGCAGTTGCGGCTGCTCGACACGCAATTCGCGCTGATCTCGACCTATACGGCGGTCAACCTGCCGATCGTGGTTTGGCTGACGCGCGACTTCTTCGCCAGTATTCCGCTCGATCTCGAGGAGAGCGCCGAGATCGACGGCGCCTCGAAGTTCCGCGTCTTCTTCACCATCGCGCTGCCGCTCGTCCGCTCCGGCCTGGCCGCGACCTTCCTGCTGATCCTGATCCTGTCGTGGAACGAATATCTCCTGGCGCTCTTCCTCTCGAACGCCAACGCCCAGACCATGCCGGTGCTCGTCTCGGCGCAGAATACGACGCGCGGCCCGCAATGGTGGTACATGTCGGTGCTGATCGTCATCATGATCGCGCCGGTGATCGTGGTCGCCACCTTCCTCCAGAAACATATCGCGCGCGGCCTTCTGGTTGGCGCCGTCAAAGGCTAGGCGATGCGGGTCAGGCTCGATGACGTCCACAAATCCTTCGGCCCGGTCGAGGTCGTCAAGGGGCTGAGCCTCGATGTCGAGGACGGCGAGTTCCTGGTGCTGCTCGGCGCCTCGGGCTCAGGCAAGACGACGGCGCTGCGCATGCTCGCCGGTCTCGAATCGGTGACCTCCGGCCGGATACTGATCGGCGATCGCGACGTCACCGAGGTGCTGCCGAAATATCGCGACATCGCCATGGTGTTCCAGTCCTATGCGCTCTATCCGCACAAGACCGTCTTCGCCAATATCGCCTATCCGCTGAGCGTGCGGAAGCGCCCGCGCGCCGAGATCGACGCCACCGTCCGGGACGTGGCCCGGCAGGTCCAGCTCGATCAATTGCTCGACCGCTATCCGCGCCAGCTCTCCGGCGGCCAGCGACAGCGCGTGGCGCTGGCCCGCGCCATCGTGCGCCGTCCCGCGGCCTTCCTGATGGATGAGCCGCTGTCGAACCTCGACGCCAAGCTGCGCGGCTACATGCGGGCCGAGCTCAAGCACATGCAGAGCCAGCTCGGCACGACCACCATCTATGTCACGCATGACCAGGTCGAGGCGATGACGCTCGCCCACCGGGTGGCGCTGCTCGAAAAGGGCGTGCTGCAGCAGCTCGACACGCCGGCCAACATCTACAATGCGCCCGCCAATCTGTTCGTCGCCGGCTTCATCGGCTCCCCGCCGATGAACATGCTGAACGGCGACCTCGCCGACGGCCGCTTCTCGACCGCGGCCGGCAGTTTCGGGACGCCCAGCCGCGCCTCGATGAAAGGCGCCGTCGCCGGCATCAGGCCCGAGGATTGTCGGGTCACCGCACCGGGCGACGGCCGGATCGCCGGCGAGGTCTACGCCACCGAACTGATGGGCGACCACGTACTCGTGACCTGCCGCTGCGGCGAGGCGACGGTCGCGGTCAAGGCCGACAAGGCCTTCGTCCAGAGCATCGGCACGCCGGTCGGCGTCGGCTTCGACGAGGGCTCGCTGCATCTCTTCGGCGGCGAGAACGGCGACCGCATCCGCTGAGCGCGAACCATCGAGGGAGACGATCCGTGGCCGAGGCTGCCCCTATGACGACGACGGTCGCGCTCGAGCGCAGCTTCTACGGCGAGACGGAGCGGGTCGTGCTCAGGCATGGCGAACTCACGGCCAGCTTGTTCCGCTATGCGACAGGGGTCGAGGCGATCCGCATCGCCAATTCGCGCGGCAGCGTGATCGTGTTGCCCCACATGGGCCAGATGATCTGGCGCGCGAATTTCGACGGCGTCGAGCTCGCCATGCAGAGCATGTTCGAGATGCCGCGGCCGGCGCAGACCATCGTCGAGACCTATGGGCCCCTCGCCTATCATGCCGGCATCCTGCGCAACGGCGTGCCCACGGCGGAGGACACCCATCCGCTACATGGTGAGATGCCCTGCATGCCGATGGATACGGCGGGGCTCGCCTGCGGCGCGGATGCCGACGGCGCCTTCCTCGCCGTCACCGGATCGCGCGACTACGCCATGGGCTTCGGCGCCCACTATCTGGCGACACCGAGCGTCACGCTGCGGGCCGGGGCGACGAGCCTCGCGGTCACCATGGAGGCGCAAAACCTCTCGGCCGCGCCGATGGACCTCATGTATCTCTGCCACGCCAATTTCGCGTTTTCGGAAAATGCCCGCTTCGTGCAGCCGGTGCCCTTCGACACCGATCATGTCGTGACCCGCACCGCCATTCCCGGCCATGTGCGCCCGACCGACGACTATCGGGTGCTCCTCGATCAGTTGGCGAAAGATCCGGCCCGCATGGAGCGGCTCCGCGAGCCTTTGCGCTACGACCCCGAGCAGGTCTGCTACGTCAAGGGACTGAAGCCCGGCCCCGACGGGCTTGTGCGCTTCATGCTGGAACGGCCGGAGGGCGATGGCTTCACCGTCGCCTACGATCCCGCCTCGATGCCTCATCTCGTTCGCTGGGTGCTGCACAACAGCGACCAGCGCACCGCCGCTTTCGCCATGCCGGCAACCTGCGAGCCCGAGGGCTACACAGCGGAGAAGCGCAAGGGCCACGTGCGCAGCCTCGCCGGCGGCGCGCGGGTGGTGTTCACCACCCACCTCGGCTATGTGGACCGCAAGAGTGCGGCGGATCTTTCTCGGCGCATCGACCAGCAGGCTGGGGAGGGCTGAATGGCAGGACGGATCGCCGTCATCGGCAGCAACATGGTCGACCTCGTCACCTATGTGGCGCGCATGCCGCAGAGAGGCGAGACCATCGAGGCGCCCTCCTTCGAGATGGGCCACGGCGGCAAGGGCGCCAACCAGGCGGTGGCCGCCGCCAAGCTCGGCGCCGAGGTCTTGATGCTGACCAAGGTCGGCGACGACAGCTTCGCCGACAACACCATCGCCAACCTGAAGAGTTTCGGGGTCGACACGCGGCATGTCGTCAAGGTTCCGGGCCGGTCGAGCGGCGTCGCGCCGATCATGGTCGAGCCCTCGGGCGAAAATTCGATCCTGATCGTCAAGGGCGCCAACAACGACCTGCTGCCGCCCGACATCGACAAGGCCGCCGACGACCTCAAGCGCTGCGACCTGATCCTGCTGCAGCTCGAGATCCCGGTCGAGACCGTCTATGCGGCGATCGACTTCGGCAAGCGGCATGGGATCAAGACGCTGCTCAACCCGGCGCCCGCGCTGCCCGATCTCGACCCCGAGCGCATCCGCCACGCCACCTTCCTGGTGCCGAACGAGACCGAGCTCGCCATCCTGACCGGCATGCCGGTCGACAGCCCCGACGAGATCACGGCGGCGGCGCGCAGCCTCATCGCCAAGGGCATCGAGACCGTCATCGTCACCGTGGGGTCGCGTGGCGCGCGCCTGGTGACGGCCGATCTGGCAAAGACGATCCCCCCGGTGAGTGTCAAGCCGGTCGACACGACCGGGGCCGGCGATGCCTTCATCGGTAGCTTCGCGCGCTACACGGTCGCTGGCGACGATCTCGAGACGGCGCTCGGCAAGGCGGCCTGCTATGCGGCCGATTCCATCACCCGTCGCGGCACCCAGAAGGCCTATGCGACGGAAGCCGAGTTTTTGCGCGCCTTCCCGGGGTAAGAGGTTGCGCGATCCCGACGACACTCGACGCTGCTTCAGGTTGTGGCTGCGCCGGTCCGGCGTGGCTCGAAATTGTCAGCCGGCGTCGAGCAGAGCGATGATCTCCCGGGTCGTGCCGGTCTCGCCCAGCCTGGGGAAGATCCGCGTGAGGCTGTTGATGTGAGCATCGGCGCTGAGGTCGGTCATGGCGTCGACCGCGAGGGTGATGTTGAACCCGAGTTCGTAGGCGTGGCGTGCGGTCGATTCGACGCCGATGCTGGTGGCGACGCCGGCGATCAGGACCTGCGTCACGCCGAAACCCTGCAGGTAACTCTCGAGATCCGTGTCGGTGAAGGCACCCCACGTCCGTTTCGTCACCACGTGGTCTTCCGGCCGCTGGTTCAGTTCGGGGACGAGGTCGGCGAAATCTGCGGGAAACGGCCCGCGGCTGCGACCTTGTTCGGTCCGGCCCGGGGCTCCCCCGGCGACCCTTACGAGCACGACCGGCAGTTTTCTGCGACGGAACGCCTCCGCCAATGCGCCGGCGTGGCTGACCACCTCCGCGATGGGGTGCACGGTGGGAAGCGCGACGACGCCTTTCTGCAGATCGACGACGACGAGAGCGGTCATCGCGTCGAGCGTAGTAATGGCCATGGTATTCTTCCTTCCGTGCTTCGGGTGACGGCCGCCGTTACGGCGCGATTTCGGTCTAAGACGGTCGTCGCCGAGTTCGATCGTCAAGCGGCCAGATGTTTGCAGCTCTCCCGCACGATCAGTTGGGGCTTGAACATCGCGAGATTCGGTTCGATCCTGTGTTCGCCGGCGCCGAGGCGTCGCAGCATCGCGTCGAAGACAGCCTCCCCCATCGCACGGATCGGCTGCCGCATCACCGTGATCCGCGGCGAGAAGGCCGCCATCCACGGCAAGTCGTCCATCGCGACGAGGGAGATGTCGTCGGGGCACGCCAGTCCGAGATCGGCCATGGCACAGACGGCACCGACCAGCATGAGGTTGTTGGCGATGTAGATCGCCGTGGGCGGCTCGGGCTGGGCCAAGAGATCCTTGCAGGCCGCATAGGCGTCGCTTTGCCTGAAGTTGCCGGCGCGGATGAGGCTTTCGTCGACC
The DNA here is from genome assembly GCA_965277115.1 of Lichenihabitans sp. GTDB lineage: Bacteria > Pseudomonadota > Alphaproteobacteria > Rhizobiales > Beijerinckiaceae > Lichenihabitans. The sequence goes on from CBDIBY010000013.1 coordinate 80,127, forward strand.
GCTAGGCCGGCGCGCCCGAGAGCATCGCGAAAACCCCGAAGACGGTCGGCGCCGGTCGAGACGTGGGGCGACCCCGAGATGGTGGCGATTCTGCGGTGGCCATGCGCGACGAGGTGCGAGGTGGCTTCGAGCGACGCGGTGTAATTGTCGATGGCGACTGTATCCGCATCGAAGAAAGGCTGGGTCCGGTCGATCAGCACGAGCGGGACGGCATAGGACGCCAGCCCCGCCCGACGATAGTCCGACGCGCTTCCCGAGGGCGCCAGGATGATGCCGTCGACCCGCTGCATCTGCAGGGTTCGCAAGATGTCGATTTCCCGGGCGACGTCCTCATCCGAGGCGCACAGCAACAATGTATAGCCCTGCTTCTGCGCGGCGATCTCCAGAACGTGGACCAGTTCGGTGAAGAACGAATTGGTGATGTCGGGTACGATCAGCCCGATGAGTTTCGTCACGCCGATCTTGAGGCTCCGTGCGACGGTCGAGGGCGCATAGCCTAACGATCGAACCGCCTGCTGCACCCGGGCCTTCAGCACCGGGCTGACATAGGCCGTGTCGTTGACCGTCGCCGAAACCGTCGCGGTCGAAACGCCCGCCAGCCGGGCGACATCCTTGATCGTTGCCATGCCAATACAACTAAACGGTTCGCTGGACCTACGCGAGCCCTTGCTCGCTAGTAGCAGAACCCGATGCAGGTAAACGGCTTGCCACGGCAATGCCGTTCTGACACGATCGGCTAAACGATAAGCTGGGCTGGGTCGGCATGGACCGGCCTCTCGGGAGGACGAGACGATGATCAAGAGTTTCATCACGATCCTGGCGGTCGGTGCCGCCGTGGCGACTTCGACCTGGCCGGCGATGGCCGACGGCAAGCCGCTGCTCGGGCTGGTGTCGATCTCGGCCAACGAGGCCAACAACCAGCGCTTCATCCAGGGCGCCACGAAGGCGGCGACGGCCATGGGCTGGGACGTCTCGGTCATCGACGCGGCCGGCAGCGCCGATCAGGCCAATGCCGCCATCCAGAACCTCGTGCAGCGCGGTGCGAAAGCCGTGATCGACCTCGTCTTTCCGGTATCCTCGCTCGGCGCAGGGCTGAATGCCGCGAAGGCCGCCAACATACCCGTCGCGACATGGGGCGGCGGGCTCGGCGCAGGCGTGGTCGCCACCGACGGCGCGGGCGGGCCGCTCGCCCAGCCGATCACCGAGATGATCGTCAAGGATCTCGGCGGCAAGGGCGCCGTCTTGGCGCTGACTTACCACACCGGGCAGGTCTGCCGCGAGCGCGAGGAGGTATTCGACAAGATCGTGGCGCAGTCGCCCGACATAAAGGTGACCAAGAACGAGGTCCGCATCCCGGGCTTCTTCCAGGACGGCGCGCAATATGCGACGGCCTGGCTCGCCTCCCACCCGGCGAACAGCGGACCTCTGGCGATCTGGGGTTGCTGGGACGATCCGGCCATCGGTGCGATCTCGTCGCTGCGCCAGCAAGCCCGCACCGACGTCAAGGTTTATGGCGAAAACGGCAACGCCCAGGCGCTCGCCGCGATCAAGGGCGGCTACATGACCGCGACCGCCTGGCAGGATAGTTTCACCGAGGGCCAGCGGCTGGTCGAGACGATGAGCGAGGCCACGAAGGCGGGCGCGTCATGGCAGCCGAAGGAGGTGGTGGTGCCACCGGTCATCGTGACCAAGGCCAATGTCGACAAGTTCATCGCCGAGCATCCCGAAGCGACGCACTGACCCCTATCCGGGCTGATATGGCATGGTAGTCGCGGCGCCCTTCCTCGTCTTGAGCGGCCTCGCGAAGCGTTTCGGCGGCGTCCAGGCACTGCGCGGCGTCGATCTCGACATCCGGGCCGGCGAGGTCCATGGCCTCGTCGGGGCGAACGGCGCGGGCAAGTCGACGCTGATTCGCATCCTCGCGGGTGTCTTCGCGCCCGACAGTGGGACGATCACGCTGGACGGGGAGGCAGTCACGATACCGACGCCGCATCGGGCCACCGATCTCGGCCTCGGCTTCATCCACCAGGACCTCAATCTGGTGACCCAGCTCACCGGCCTCGAAAACATCATGCTGGGCGTGCCGAAGCCGACCCGGCTCGGTCTGATCGACTGGCGCAAGATCCGTTCCGACGCCGCCGCCACCGTGGCCCGCGTCGGCATCGATTTCTCGCTCGATGCCAAAGTGGCGACCCTGTCCACCGCGCAGCAGTGGCTCGTCTCGATCTGCCGTGCGCTGATGCGCAAGGCCCGCCTCATCGTCATGGACGAGCCGACCGCCTCGCTGTCGGCGCATGAAGCCGGAAACCTGTTCCGCATCGTCAGGCAGTTGCGTCAGGAGGGGATCGCCATCCTCTACGTCTCGCACCGATTGGACGAGATCCTCGACCTCTGCGACCGCGTCACGGCGTTCCGTGACGGCGCCCGCGTCATGCACAGCACGCGCGCCGCCTTGACGCGTCCGGGCCTCGTCGAAGCGATCGTCGGCGGCAGCCTGTCGCAGGCGCCGTCGCTCCCCACCGCGGACGTTGTCAGGCACGATCCGGTCCTGACGGTCACGGCGCTGGCACGCTCGCCCATGGTGCGGGGCGTCGATTTCGTGCTGCATCGCGGCGAGGTCCTGGGCTTCGCCGGTCTCGTCGGCGCCGGGCGCAGCGAATTGATGCGGCTGATCTATGGGGCCGAGCGCCCGCACGGCGGCAGCATGATCCTGGCCGGATCGCCATTCGCGCCGAGAACGCCGCGCGATGCGGTCGAGGCGGGCATCGGCCTCGTTCCGGAGGAGCGCCGCTCTGAGGGGCTGGTGCTCAACCGCAGCGTCGCCTTCAACATGGCGCTGCCGTCGAACCGCCGCTTCGCGCTGTCGCCGCTGCCGCTGCTGAGCGGGGCGCGCCGCGACCGCTGGGCCAGGAGCACCGCCGCCCGCGTGCTAGTCAAGACGCCGTCGGTCGGCACGCCCGTGCAGCGGCTCAGCGGTGGCAACCAGCAGAAGGTCGTCATCGGCCGCTGGATCGATCGCGACCTGAAAATCCTCATTCTCGACGAGCCGTCCCGGGGCGTCGACATCGGCGCACGCGGCGAGATCCATCGCCTGATCCGCTCGCTCGCCGCGGGCGGCCTCGCCGTCATCGTCGTGTCGTCGGAGGCCGAGGAGCTGCCTGGGCTCTGCGACCGCGTCCTGGTCATGGCCGAAGGCCGCGTCGTCGACAGCCTCGAGGGTCCGGCCATCAACCGCGACGCGATCGTGGCAGCAAGCTACAAGCATGGTCCGCAAGACAGGGCCTCGGCCTGATGCCGTCGACGGCCCCCGCCCGGAACGCCCCGACCATGACGTCCCAAAACCGTCCGCCCGATGCCGCGCCGCCGAACCGGTCGGGCGATGCGATCCGGCGCCTTCTGTCGCTATTCGCCAAATACGGCACGATCGTCGGCCTGCTCGTCATGGTGGCGCTGTTCTCGATCATGGCGCCCATCGCCTTTCCGACCATCGGCAATGCGCTCAACGTGCTCAACCAGGCCTCCCTCGGCATGATCATCGCGGGCGGACTGACCGTCACGGTGATCGTCGGCGAACTCGACCTCAGCGTCGGCTTCCTGGCGAGTTTCGCCGGCGTCCTGGTCGTCGGACTCATCGTCGACACCGGCCTGCCCGTGCCGCTCGCCATCGCGGCAGTCATCGGCATCGGCGTGCTGCACGGCTTCATCAACGGCCTGATCGTCACCAAGGTGGGCGTCAATTCGGTGATCGCCACGCTCGGCACAGGCACGATCGTCGTCGGCCTCAGCTTCGCCTATTCGACCGGCGCCCCGATCGCCTTCGGGGTGCCCGACAGTTTCGTCGCCATTTCGCTCGGCCGCTTCGCCGGGCTGCCGCATAACGTGCTGATCATGGCCGCGCTGATCTTCGGCCTGTGGCTCCTCGTCGAGCGCACGTCCTTCGGCCAGAGCCTTCAGGCCGTCGGCGGCAACAGGGTCGCGGCCCGGCTCAGCGGCATCGCGGTCGACCGCACCAAGATCATCGCCTTCATGATCGCCGGCGGCTGCGCCGCCCTGACCGGCATCCTGCTCGCCTCGGCGCTCGGCAGCGGCACCACGAGCGCCGCCGACAGCTATCTGCTGACGGCGTTCGCCGCCGTGTTCCTCGGCTCCGCCACGCTGCGCGACGGCGAGTTCCACATCCTCGGAACCTTGTTCGGCGCGCTGATCATCGCCATCGGCTTCAACGGCCTCGCCATTTTCGGCGCCCCGACCTTCTACCAATACGTCCTGCAAGGGGCGATTCTGATCATCGCCGTCGGCCTGTCGAGCCTGTCGCGACGCTTCGCCGACGCCTAAGCCCGACGCCACCCCTTCGAACCTCGCGGAAGGATCAGCCATGTCAAACGATCGAGAGACCCCGCTGTGGGACGTCCACGTCATCGAATATGCCCGCAGCCATAGGCAGGCCATGGCGAGTCTCGTCTTCGGCACTTTCACGGAGCCCCCGATCGACGTTCCGTTCAGCTTCGTGTTGGCGCGACGACCCGGCACGATCGCGCTCGTCGACTGCGGCTTCATGAAGGAACGGCGTGGGGCGGGGATGGCGGAGAAGTTCGGCGTGCCAAACTGGGTGTCGCCGCTACGCATGCTCGAAAAGCTCGGCGTACGCCCCGAGGACGTGACCGACATCGTGCTGTCGCATGCCCATTTCGACCATATGGGATCGATCGACCAGTTTCCGAAAGCGCAGCTCTACCTGCAGAAGAGCGAGATGCTGAGCTGGGTCGAGATCCTGGCGCTGCCGAAACGGTTCTCGTTTCTGGCCGAGGTGCTCAATCCCGACGATCTGATCACCGCCATGAGCGCCAGCATCGAGCATCGCCTCACCCTGATCGAGGGCGACAAGGATGACGTCCTCCCGGGCCTGCATGTGCGGCTCGCGCCCGGCCACACGATGGGACAGCAGTTCGTTCTGCTGGAGACCGCCAAGGGGCGCTATGCGGTCTCGGGCGACTGCGTCTATAGCGCCCGCAACATCACCGGCCACGACAATTGCGGCTGCTATCTGCCGCTCGGCGCGGGCATCGGCAGCGTCTGGGACCAGCTGAAATCGATCGACCGCCTCAATGCCCATGTCGGCGGCGACCTGTCGAAGATCATCATCCTGCACGATTTCGCCCGCTGGTCCGGCTGCGAACAGGTGGCCGACATCGACGGCTTCGGCATCTTCAAGGTGACCTGAGGCCGGCGAGGGTGCGGCAGCCGACCGTCAGGCGAGGAAGCGGTCGGCATCGTCGGGCGTCGGGCGGGCGCAGCTCTCGCGCCGGCCGAACAGGGCGAACCGGTTGCGGGCGATGAGGTCGTAAATGACGTCGCGCAGCCCTGACGGAACGATCCGGACCATTCCCGCCGCCGACCACGGCGGCCCGAGCGTCGAAGCGATCTCCAGCGCCGCGGCAGATCTGAAGAAAGCGCGCCCGTCCTTGAGCACGACGAACGTGTCGTAGTATTGCGGATCGAGGCCGTAATGAATGTAGAGCGCCTGCCCGAACGGCGTCTGGGCGGCCAGCAGCCTGAACCGCTTGTCGGGATCGTGCCGCATGACGAAACGGGCCGTGCCGGAGCAGAGCACGCAGAACCCGTCGAAGACGATGACCGGACGGTCGTCGGGGAAGGGCGGAACGGCCGGGTCGTCGCGATAGGAAAATGGCCGGCGCGTCATCGTTTTCGAGCCTGTCCGCTCGTCAGAGCGCTTCTTCATGACGTGACGCAGCCTCTCCGGTCGAGGGATCGAACTCGATGTAGCGCGCGCGGCCGTCGGCACCGTCGAGATCGATCAGCGCATAGCCGAGCCGATAGAGACCGCCGGTCGATTGTGGACGCAGCGCCAGCGCTCCGCCCTTCAGCAGGCTCGGCAGGACCTCATCGCCGAGTTGCGGCGACGGCGAGGTCAGATCCGCCTCGGCCGGCACCGGCACCGCGCCGGCACCGACGCAGCGACCCTTGGCGAGGCCGCCGAAGGGCTCGTAGATCGCCAGAGTGTGCTCGTGGCCCCAGAGCCAGAGCGCCAGGTCGGGGAGATTGTCGCCGAATTGGTCTTGGAGATAGCCGTTGACGGCCCGTCCGGCGATCGTCGAATTGCGGGTGAACAGCGGGTGATGGGTCATCAGGATGGTGCGCCGCCCAGCCGCGTTGGCGAGCTTGTCCTTGTGCCAATCGAGCTCGCTATAGGTGTCGCCCTCGTCGCGGTCGCGCACCCAGGTCATGTCCTCCTTGTGCCGGAACGGATTGAAATCGTTGAAGCCGGTGTCGGCGGCGAGGATCTGCCAATGCCGGTTCCTCAGGCAGAAATAGCTCGACGGCTGGCCGAGCCGCCCGATGAGTGCGTAATAGGGCGCGCCGCCCGAATACATGTCGTGATTGCCGCAGAGCGTGAAGATCCGCGGCCAGGCCGGCGCGAGGCCGCGCGTGATGTTGGCGTGAAACGCGTTGGCCTCGACGGAGGTGCAGGCGTAGTAGATGTCGCCGAGATGGATGACGATGTCGGGGGCCTGGGCGGCGACATTGCCGATCAGCGCCTGCGCGCGGCCATCGCCCGTCCCCCAGTCGCTGATCACAGCGATCCGGCAGCGCTCCGGGAGCGTGCCGGGCGGCAGGATGGCATCGGTGAGGCTGCGCCATTTGATGTAGGAGGCCGCGGCATGGCGAGCGACGGCGGTATGCTCGACGAACTCGGTGATGCATTCAAGCCAGAATGGGTCGCGGTCGCCAAAGCGCATGAAGGCGGCCTTGGCGGCGATGACCCGGTCGGAGTCGCCATCGACCAGGGCGAGACCGAGGTCGAGCGCCGCCTTGGCCGCGGCGAACAACGGGTGCAGCGAGGTGGCGGCCTGATCGGCGGAGGCCGGGAGCACCGCATGTGCGGCCTCGTTGGCGGCCCGGATATAGGGGTCGTCGAAGGCGACCGGCGGCCGGGCGAGCGTGTCGGAGGCGGGGTCGGGCGGCCGGGCCCGTTTGGCGACGGCCGCCTGCCAGGTCGACAGCACGACGCTCGGAAAGTGGGTCGGGATCATGAATTGCCCAATCGATACGAGGCCCGAGGCTTGAGGCGCCTGCCGGAGCCGACCATTGCCATGGCCGCTCCGTCAACCGGGAAAACGGCAGCTTGGTCATGGTGACGCAGGATGGCATCGTCGCGCTTCGCGGCCTATATCATCGTCACCTTCGGCAAGGCCGCCGCAGGTCGGGGCCGAAGCCGTGGACGGGGAGGGCGTCATGAGCGCGAGGCCGGGATGCTCCGGCGGCTGTGATCGGCAGACGGCCATCGGGCTCGCGCTGGCGGCGGGCGTCGTCGGGGCCTGGCTCGCCGTGCATGTCCTGTCCGTCTACCACCTGCGCCTCGCCGGCGCGGGCCTCATCCTCGTGCCCGTCGTGATCGCGCTGCAATGCTGGCTCTCGGTCGGGCTGTTCATCGTGGCGCATGACGCCATGCACGGGTCACTGGCGCCGTTCCGGCCTAAAATCAATCGTGCCGTGGGTCGCGTCGCGCTCCTGCTCTATGGCGGTATCTGGTACGACGATCTCGTGGCGCGCCATTTCGCCCACCACCGGTTGCCGGGCACGGGGGAGGATCCGGATTTCGCCGGGGACGGCACGCTCGGCCTCTGGCGGTGGTACGGCCGCTTCTTCCGGCAATATCTGTCCTGGGGCCAGGTGCTGCGCATGGGCATCCTGGCCGATGTCGAGATCTGGCTTTTGCATGCACCCCCGCTGAACCTCGTCCTGTTCTGGGCGGTGCCGGCGCTGCTCTCCTCGCTGCAGCTCTTCTATTTCGGCACCTACCTGCCGCACCGTCGCGAGGCCGAGGTCTTCGCCGACCGCCACCGCACGCGCTCCAACGCCTATCCCTATCTGGTCTCGCTCGCGACCTGCTTCCATTTCGGCTACCACCACGAGCACCACGACGACCCGTCCGTGCCCTGGTGGCGGCTGCCGGCGGTCCGCCGCCGCGCCATCGAGGGTCGAGGCCTGAGCCATGCCTGACGCCCTCGTACCTGCGGCCATCGTGGTCGCGACCGTCATCGCCATGGAGGTCGTGGCGACGCTCAGCCATCGCTACATCATGCACGGCTTCGGCTGGGCCTGGCACCGCTCGCATCATGAGCCGCATGACGGGCTCCTGGAGCAGAACGACGCCTATGCGCTGGTCTTCGCCGGCCTGTCGATCCTGCTGATGGCGGCCGGTCATTGGTGGACGCCGCTGTTCTGGATCTCGATCGGCCTCATCGTCTACGGGGCGCTCTATTCCATCGCTCACGATGGGCTGGTCCATCAGCGCTGGCCGCTCCGCCACGTGCCGCGTCGGGGCTACCTCAAGCGGCTCTATCAAGCCCACAAGCTGCATCATGCCGTCGAGGGACAGCATGGCTGCGTGTCCTTCGGCTTCCTCTATGCGCCGCCGATCGAGCGACTGAAGGCCGGCCTGCGTCGGAAAGCTTCGCGAGGTTGAGCCCTACTGCATGATCTCGAAGGTCACCGAGACCTCGGCCTGCTGTTGCTCCTCGCCCGCCGCGAGCGGCACGGGCGGAGCGGGGGCGGCCATCGCCAGCTTTGCCCGATAATCGAACCGACGCGGTCCGGGGACCGGCACCTCGCCCGGCGCGATCTGCAACACCCGTCCGAGCTTGAGGCCGATGGCGCCGACATAGGTCTCGGCCCGATGCCTGGCGTCGCGCATCGCGTCGACGCGAAGCTGGTCGTCGCGCTGCGCGTCCGGACTGACAACGAAATCGACGCTCTCGATCGAATTGGCCCCCTTGTCGGTCAACGCGCCGATGAGCGGGCCCGCTTTGTCGACGGGCTTGACGCGGACTTGCAGCGTGAGGCTGGCGCGATAGCCGGTCAGCTTCGCGGTCCCTTTCGGCGGCGTATCGTAGACCGGCTCGAGACCGACGGAGGTCGTTGCGACATCGCGCGGCTCGATGCCGGCCGCCTTGATCGTCTCCATCAGCGCCTGCGCGGTCCGGTTGTTGTCGGCCGCGGCATCGGCGGCGCGCGGCCGTTCCGATTCGACCCCGAGCGTCACCACCACCACATCCGGCACGACCGGCACGGTGGCATGGCCCGCAACCGTGATGCTCGGGATTGGCCGCGCTGCCGGCGCCTCCTCGGCCATGGCCGGCCCAACAGCGAGACCAAGGAAAGCGATCCCGGCGAGCCAGGCGCGGCACGGCACCACGGCGCGCCTCACGCGGCGAGCCTCTTCGGCTTGATCAGCCCGCGGTTGATCAGCACCTCGGCGATCTGCACGGCATTGAGCGCCGCCCCTTTGCGCAGGTTGTCGCTGACGCACCAGAGCGAGAGACCGTTCTCGACCGTCGGGTCCTCGCGGATGCGCGAGATATAGGTCGCGTCCTCGCCGGCCGCCTCATGCGGGGTGATGTAGCCGCCGGGCTCGTGCCGGTCGATGACGAGGCAGCCGGGCGCCTCGCGCAGGATGTCCTTGGCCTCCTCGGCGCTGATCGGGTTTTCGAACTCGATGTTGACCGCCTCCGAATGGCCGATGAAGACCGGCACGCGCACGCAGGTGGCGGTGAGCTTGATCTTGGGGTCGAGGATCTTCTTGGTCTCTGCCATCATCTTCCATTCTTCACGGGTCGAGCCGTCTTCCATGAAGGTGTCGATCTGCGGAATGACGTTGAAGGCGATGCGCTTGGGGAACTTCTTGGTTTCGAGGGCATCCGACACGAAGACGGCGCGGGTCTGGGTGAAGAGCTCGTCCATGCCTTCCTTGCCGGCCCCCGAGACGGACTGGTAGGTCGCCACCACGACGCGCTTGATCTTCGCCTTGTCGTGGAGGGGCTTCAGCGCCACCACCAATTGCGCGGTCGAGCAGTTCGGGTTGGCGATGATGTTCATCTTGCCGAAGCCTGAGATCGCATCGGCGTTCACTTCCGGCACGACGAGCGGCACGTCGTGGTGCATGCGCCAGGCCGAGGAATTGTCGATGACGACGCAGCCCATTTGGCCGATCTTCGGCGACCATATCTTGGAGATCTCGCCGCCGGCCGACATCAGGCAGATGTCGGTGCCGGTGAAATCGTAGGTGTCGAGCGCCTTGCAAACGATGGTCTTCTCGCCGAAGGAGATCTCCGTGCCCTTCGAGCGGTTCGACGCCAGGGCGACGACCTCGCTATAGGGAAAGGCCCGCTCCGCCAGGATGTTCAGCATCTCGCGGCCGACATTGCCCGTGGCGCCGACCACCGCAACCTTGAACGCCATCACGCTTCTCCGCTTGTTTGGAGCGGGGTTGTACCGGAAGGGCGGGGATGCGGCAATGTGGGCTGTCGGCGGGTGGGCTTCGAGCGTCGGGGAAGGAGCCGGGAAGCGAACCCTTAGTTCGAACGCGGCGTATCATGAGCAGTCAGGGCAGCAGCAGAAGCTCATTGCTTTCGGACGCAATCATCTTCATGATTCCAGAGCTACCATCAGGTAGCTCAATTTCGGCATGGATCATGATCCCAGGCGCCGGATTAGAAAGGCTGGCCTCAACATTCTGACCTTCTAATTTGTAGAGTCGATAAATATCGCCTCTCTGGTATGTATAGACGTTGTCGAGCGGAATCTGCGTTCCATCCGCTTGGATCACCTTGCTCAAAGGTTGGTCAGTGATCACGCCCACGAGCATGGTCATGTTGGGCAGGCTCCGATTAATGCCCTGCTCCGGCTGTGACCAAGACCGAAATTGCGGTCCCAGGATTGGCAGGATGTAGTGCGACAAGGACGTCTGCGTCGGCGCGTTCACGACTGCGGCTTGGTACAAGATGACCACTCCCACTTTTTCATCAGGGTATTCTTCAAAATAGTCACGTGCCCAGTCGCTGCAATTCTTAATCGAGGCGCTCGCGCAAAGCCGAACAAAGAGAATTCTGCAAAAGTTGTCGGATATACATTTTGTATTTTTAACGATGTTAACGCAACTTTTCCTCAGATCATCCAAAAACTTGTTTTGTTCATTCTTGTGGGCAGGTGCCATGATGAAGATGATGGAAGAGCTACTATGGCGACTCAAAGGTTCATAGTCGGCTGATATCGCCTTCAGCATTATGTGCCACTCGCCTTGGACCTGGTAAGATCGAGCGGACCCGTCTAGCTGGCCAGCAAGAATTGATCTCAAATCCTGTGTCAGCTTGATCCAGGACCCTGTGTCCAGGGCGTGTTTAGAGCCAATCCGCAGCTCGCCAGAGATGCCGTTTGTGGTCATCCAGGACTGAAACTGATCATCCAACTCTTTCGCATACCTGCGAAACGATCTTTCGTGCGAGGTCATGCCATGATTTTTGATCGAGACGAGGAGGGAGGTCGGCCCGGGCAGTTCGATCACAGCGTCGTAGCCGGGATTGGAGCTGGACGAAGGGACAACCTTAGCCCCGGCGGCCAGGAAAGTATTGAGGCCGAGAAGCTCGAAGATCGCGCCTGACCTATTTCCTTCATCACCACCTTTAACGTGCTTGACCTGCCTCTTCAGCCAAGCCGGGTCGGCGGATTCAAAGCCCTCAACCGCGTCACCGAAATTAAGGAGCTCGTTAGTCGCAAGGGCATCACGCCTCTTCCATAGGATCTGGAGAGGATTGCCGCCCTCGGTTGTTAGCCAATCGATCCCGAAGTGGCGCGCGAGAGCTTCGAATTTAGCATTCAGCTCAGTGCGATCGGTTCCAAGACCGGCCGCTTGTCGATGCGCAAGATAGTCAGTCATTCGATTAAGCCTGAATTCCGACCTTTGTAGCGGCCGGCCGCTCAATTGAAAACCCATCCTTCACAAAGACGTAGCCCAACGTTGAGAGGCAGCGGCAATGCGGCGTCCGTCCACTTCACCCCACAAAGAAAAACGCCAGCGCCAGCAGCACATAGATGCCGACGAGGAGCAGGCCCTCGAACCAGGTGGTCTCGCCGTCCGCCGCCACCGAATGGACGACGAGCGCGGTCGCCCCGAAGGAGAAGAGATCGAGCGGATTGGTAAAGACGAGGTTCATCGGCTTGCCGATGAAAAAGCCGATCAACGTTAGCAGCGGCGCGATGACGAGCGCGATCTGGATGGCCGAGCCGAGGCAGATTTCCATCACCAGGCCCATCTTGTCCTTGCTCGCGAAGACCACCGCCGCGAAGAGATCGGCCGAGGTGCCGACGAGGGCCAGGATGACGACACCGAGGAACAGGGTCGATAGGTGAAGCTCCGAGGCGGTCGCCTCGAGCGCGCCCGAGACGAGCTCGGCCTCGAAGACGATGGCGAGCGTGCCGGCGACCAGGATGGCGATCGGCCCGAGGAGGTTCCCTGTCGCGGGCTCAGGCTTGGTCTTGCGTGGCTCGTCGCCGGAAAACACGTCGCGGTGGGTGACGAGCGTATAGACGAGGTTGCCGCCGTAGAGCAGCAGCAGCACGGCCGAGATGCCGAGGCTCAATTCCTCGTTGGTCCAGGCAATGTCACGCGCTCCCGGACGGGCCCGCAGCGCCATGTCGAACACCGCCGGGAGCAGCAGCGCGATGAGCAGCAGCACCAGCAGGCTCGACAGCAGCCCGGCCCGCTCGCGACGGAACACCTGTTTCGGCCGCGAGAAGCCGCCGACCATGATGGCGAGGCCCAGGCCGAGCAGCGCCGTGCCGATGATCGAGCCGGTGATCTGCGCGCGCACGACCTCGACATGGCCGTCGACGAGCACGAAGACGGCGAGCACCAGTTCGGCGATCGACCCGAAGCTGATGTTGAGCAGGCCGCCGACGGTCGACCCCGCCTGCTCGGCGATGTCCTCCGTCGCGGTGGCAATCCAGTGCGCCAGGACCGCGACCGCGACGGCGCTCGTAGCGAAGACCCAGATCGGCCCCACGCCGAGCCAGAATTTGAGCAGCGCCGAGAGCGGGACGAAACCGAGCAGCAGATAGGCCAAGACGAGTCCTTGCGTTAGGAATAAGGCTTTGCCGGCACCCGCCGCCACGCTCAATGGATCCGGAACCGGAGGGCCATCGAACCGGTTTGCTCCTCGCCGACCGAGGAGGCCGATTTGAACCGAGCGACACTTAGCCTGTTATGGGTCTTCGCGCTGACCGGCACCACGCTGGCCGCTCCCGCCGATACGGCGATGGATCGCTATTTCTCCATCTGGGCCAACAATGCTCGCATCACGCCCGAGACGGTCGACCGCCTCTACGCGGGCCGTGTCGTCTACTACGGAAAATCCATGACGTCGGCACAGGTTTTCCGCGACAAGCAAGCCTACATCCGGCAATGGCCGCAGCGCCGCTATGCGGTGATACCGGGCTCGGTGAGCAAGACGTGCGATGCGGGCCGGAGCCGATGCCAGGTGTCGGCGATCCTGTCGTGGGAGAAGGCCGGCCGCGGCGGAGCGCGCGGCGAACGGGGTGCCAACACCATCAGGCTGACGCTCGTTCGCGAGGGGGGCGCGCTCAAGATCGCCCGCGAGAGCGGGACGCCCGTTGTCCGGTCGTCATGCCGGGGCGGCGACCAAGGTTGGCGCTGCTCGGCCTACCGGTGATGGGCGCGGCGGTCAGCCGGTCCTGAACGGCGGCCCGAGGCGCCCGAGAATCTGCCGCTGCACGGCGCCGAGATGGTCGCGCATGGCGTGCTCGGCCGCGTCGGGGTCGCGCGCCGCGATGGCGCGGGCGATCGCCTGGTGCTCGGCGTCGCGCTCGGCGATACGATTGGGACAGCGGCGGCTTTCGTCGGACTCCCCGAGCCGGAGGCGCGCGTCGGTCGCGACATGGCGCAGCAGCGCATAGAACTCGGAGGCGAGGCTGTTGCGCGACCCTGCCGCCACCGCACGATGGAAGGCGAGGTCGACCGAGCCGGGCTCGGCACCGGGCGGCGTCAGGGCAGCGCGCCCGATCCTCTCGATCTCGGCCGGGGAGGCGCGCACCGCGGCAAAACGCGCCAGCGCCGGTTCGAGCACGCTGCGCAATTCGATGATCTCGATCGGGTTGGTGTCGCCGGCGAGATCGCCGCCGAAGCGGATCTCGGAGGCCGGCCGCCGGCCGATCCGCGACGGCTCGAGTTCGCCCGAGGCCCGCAAGGTTTCGAGCGCCCGCCGCAACCGATGCCGCTTGACCTGGAGCTGCTCGGCGATCGCCCGTTCGGACGGAATGGAGCCGGTCTCGGCGACCATGCCGCGGATGGCCGCGATCAGCGGCTCGAGACTCCTGCCGTCGAGCGGCACCGCAACGGTCACCACCGGCCTCCTTGGCGAGACATCTGCATCGTGATCAAACCCCGCACGCCGACAGGCCGAATTCGCAACATGATGGCGTTCGAACCGGTCGTGACCGAAAAAGTACCACTCCCCGCACTGGTTGACAAGATTGGTTGGACCATGGTCGACTGAATCGGTCGAGGCAGCGGATGAGGACGGGATGGCCGGGGGCACCTATGACTATGTGATCGTGGGCGCCGGGTCGGCGGGTTGCGCGCTGGCGGCGCGGCTGAGCGAGGGTGGCGAGGCCAGCGTTTTGCTGCTCGAAGCCGGCGGCTGGGACCGCGACCCGTGGATCCACATCCCCCTCGGCTGGGGCAAGATCCTGCAGAAACGGCTGCACGACTGGATGTATTTCTCCGAGCCGGAGCCCTTCGCCGACAACCGGCGCGTCGAATGCGCCCGCGGCAAGGTCATCGGCGGCTCGTCCTCGACCAATGCCATGGCCTATGTGCGCGGCAACCGCGGCGACTACGACCGCTGGGCCGCGGCCGGCCTGCCGAACTGGTCCTACAATCGCACCCTGCCCTATTTCCGCCGCAGCGAGAGCTGGGCCGGCCCGCCGAGCCAGTTCCGTGGTGCGGACGGACCCGTCGGCACGCAGTTCTGCCGCTACGAGGACGGGCTTCTCGGCGCCTATGCGGAAGCCGGCCAGAGCGCCGGCTACGGCTTCACCGAGGATTACAACAGCGCCCGGCAGGAGGGATTCGGCCGGTTGCAGATGACGATCCGCAACGGCCGGCGGTCGAGCGCCGCGACGGCCTATCTGCGCCCGTCGCTGCGGCGGGCGAACCTCACGGTCGAGACCGGTGCCCACGCGACCCGCATCCTCTTCGACGGGTCGCGGGCCACCGGCACCGCCTATCGGCGCAATGGCGAGGTTTTGGAGGCGCGCGCGACGCGCGAGGTGCTGCTCTGCGGCGGCGTCATCAACACGCCGCAACTGCTGCTGATCTCCGGCATCGGCCCGGCCGAGGAGCTCGCGGCCTCGTCGATCGCGGTCAAGGTGGACGTCCCGGGCGTCGGCCGCAACCTGCAGGACCACGTCTCGACCATCCTGATGTACCACCGGGCGACACCCTCGCCCTTCCTCCACATGATGCGGGCCGACCGCATCGCCCGCGAACTGCCGAAGGCCTATTTATTCGGCAAGGGTTTTGCGGCGGACGTGCCGGGCGGCATCACGGCCTTCCTGAAATCGCGGCAGGACGCACCGCTGCCGGACATCCAGATCCTGCTGACCGCCGCGACGCTCGGCGCCTGGCCCTATTTCCAGCCCTTCAAGGCGCCGTTCAACGACAGTTTCGCGGCGCGCCTAGTCATGCTGCATCCCGAGAGCCGCGGCGCCGTCACGCTCAAATCGGCGGACCCGTTCGCCGCGCCGCGCATCGCGCCGAATTTCCTCTCGACGCCGAACGACCGCGCCACGATGCGGGAGGGTGTCCGCATGGCGCGGCGGATCGCGGCAGAACCCGCGATGGCGCGCTACGTGGCGGCCGAATTCCTGCCAGGTGGCACCAAGACCACGGACGACGACATCGACGCCTATATCCGCGCCACCTCGATCACCGTCCACCATCCGCTCGGCACCTGCCGGATGGGCGCCGCGGACGACCAGCAGGCGGTCGTCGACGGCGAGCTGAAGGTGCGCGGCGTCGAGAATCTGCGCGTCGTGGATGCCTCGGTCATGCCCGACATGGTCAGCGGCAACATCAATGCGGCGGTGATGATGATCGCCGAGAAGGCCGCCGACCTGATCCGCGGGCGCCCGACTCCGACCCAACCGTAACCCTGGCTATTGGTCGGACTTCAGAAAAAATCAGCGATTTTTGGGTTGACGGTTCCGACCACGAGGATATGGTTGGCTCAGAAATGGTCGAACGACCTCTCGAACTGGAGCGAGCCGATGAGCGCCGTAGCCTCCTCGCGGCAGGACCGCAGCAATCGCGACACCGCCCTCAAATCCCTCTACGACGACATTCATTCCCATGACATGTTTCCGTTCTGGGCGACCTCGACCGATGTCGCCCATGACGAGATCAAGCAGCTCATGGGCAGCCAGAAGGCCATGCCGCATGTCTGGTCCTACGACCGGGACATCGAGCCGATCCTCAACCGCGCCGCCGAGCTCGTCACCATGGACGACAGCGAGCGCCGCTCGCTGATCCTGATCAATCCGGGCCTCAAGCCGCGCCGCGCCACCGTCTCGACCATGTACACGGCCTACCGGCTCAACGACGCCAACGAGATCATGCCGCCGCACCGGCATTCGCCGAACGCCATCCGCTTCGGCCTGACCGGCAAAGGCAATTTCACCAGCGTCGAGGGCGAGGACATCACCTTCGGCCCCGGCGATATGGTGCTCACCCCGATCGACACCTGGCACAACCACGGCACCGTCGGCAACGAGCCGGCGGTCAACCTCTCGGTGCTCGACCTGCCGCTCGTCGAAACGCTGAACTCGATCTATTTCGAGCACGACTACGGAGAGATGGTCGAGGGCAAATTCGTCAAGATGAAGCAGCAGACCGCCAAATACCCGTCCGACTATTCGCAGCGGATCTACGGCAACGGCGGCTTGATGCCGCGCTTTGTCAAGCATAAGCGCGGCACGGGCATCACCTCGCCGATGTATGTCTACCGCTGGGAGATGATGCAGGATCTGCTCGAGCGGCACAAGGACTGGGATGGCGACCCCTACGAGGCCTTGATGGTCGAATATGTCGACCCGTCGAACGGCCGGCCGGTGTTCAAGACGATCACCTTCTTTGTGCAGATGCTGCGGCCCGGCGAGAAGACCCTGCCCTTGCGCCAGACCGCGAGCCTGCTCGTCGCGCCCTTCGAGGGCCAAGGTCATTCGGTCGTCGACGGCAAGCGCTTCGACTGGAACCGCTTCGACACGCTGGCGGTGCCGGGCGGCGCCTGGTGCGAGCATCACAACGGCTCGGACAAGGACCCGGTCTATCTCTTCGTCGCCAGCGACGAGCCGGCGCTGCGCGCCTTCGATCTGCATAAGAAGTGGGGTCGCGACAAGGCGGGCGACGTGGTGCGGCTGTACTGAGAGACGAGGAAATCGAGAAGAAACTCCCCCTCATCCGTCGCCGCTTCGCGTCGACACCTTCTCCCGCAAGGGGAGAAGGGACGCCAATGTCGCCGGGCCTTCCTTCTCCTCTTGCGGGAGAAGGGGGTTCGGCAAAGCCGAACCGGATGAGGGGTGCATCCGACGAAGGCATCGAGGTCAACCTTGCCGATTGCACGCAACACCGCGCATCTCTCCCATATCGACTGCCCCGGCGGCGGCCAGGTTTGGGTCGAGGGTACGACGCTATACGTTGGCCACATGCGTTGGCCGTCCGGCACCTCGATCTATGACGTCTCGGATCCGCGCCGCCCGCGTCCCCTCGCCCGAATCGACCTGCCGGAAGGCTGGCATTCGCACAAGGTGCGGGTGGCGGGCGACATCATGCTGGTCAACCACGAGAAGCTCGGCCAGAGCGGCCCGGCCGAGTTCGGCGGGGGCCTCGGCATCTACGACGTGTCGCGCCCCGCCGAGCCGCGCCCCATCGCCAAATGGACGGTGTCGGGCGGGCGCGGCGTGCACCGCTACGACTTCGACGGCCGCTACGCCTATATCTCGCCAACCGCCGAAGGCTATGTCGGCAATATCGTCATGATCCTCGACCTTAAGGATCCGGGCCGCCCGACCGAGGTCGGGCGCTGGTGGATCCCGGGCCAATGGACTGGCGGCGGCGAGGACTGCCCGCTCGTCGGCGGCGTGACGCCGCGCTGCCATCACCCGCTGCGCATGGGCGACCGCCTCCACGTCAGCTATTGGCAGCACGGATTCTATATCCTCGATATATCGGATATGCACTCTCCCAAGGTCGTGTCGCATGTCAACTCAAGTCCGGCCTTTCCGCACCCGACCCACACCTGCCTGCCAGTGCCGCAGCCCCTCAAGGGCCGCCGCATCATGGTTGTGGCGGACGAGGACGTGGCCAAGCTCTATCCGGCGCCGCCGGCCTTCACCTGGATCTACGACATCACCGACGAGACGAACCCGCTGCCGATCTCGACCTTCCAGGTCGAGGGGCTCGACCCCGACGGCGCGCCGCAACCACCGATGATGGGCTGCCATCAGCCCTCCGAGCGCTTCTCGGGCACGGTCATCCCCTTCGCCTGGTTCGCGCAAGGGCTGCGCCTTATCGACATCGCCGATCCCTTCGCGCCGCGCGAGGTCGGCCATTTCGTGCCCGACGCCCCAGCCGGGGCCGACCTCGCCTCGTCGAACGACGTGACGATCGATCGCCGCGGCATCCTCTATCTGGTCGACCGCATCCATGGCGTCGACGTCATCGAGACGAGCACTTTCTGATGGACAAGCCTGCAAGCACCGCCGATCGCTATCCGATCGGCACCAAGAACCCGAACCTGCCCTTCTATCCGGCGGTGCGGGCCGGCGATTTCATTTTCGTCTCCGGCCAGGTCGGCAAGGATGCCGAGGGCAACATGGTCGAGGGCACGATCGAGGCCGAGACGCAGGCGACCATCGAGTCGATCGCGCGCATCCTGGCCCAGGAGGGCGCCAGCCTCACCGACGTGGTGCGGGTGACGACCTACCTCGAGGACACGCGCGACTTCGGCCGCTACAACAAGGTCTTCGCCAGCAATTTCCAGGGCGTGGCGCTGGCCCGGACCACGGTCGAGGCGCGCGCCGTCATCAACACCAAGATCGAGATGGATGCCATCGCCTATTGCCCGCGCAAGGCTTGAGGCACCGCTTAAAAAGGAGAGACCTATGATCAAGGTTCTGGGGCGGGCGACCTCCGGCAACGTGCAGAAGGTGCTGTTCGGGCTCGAGGAGATAGGCCTCGACTATACGCGCGAAGACTACGGGCGGCAGTTCAACAACACGCAGACGCCCGAATACAAGGCGCTGAACCCAAATTCCAAGGTGCCGACCTTGGTCGAAGGCGACGTGGTGATCTGGGAATCGAACTCGATCCTGCGCTATCTGGCGGCGACCCGCGCCAAAGCACTCACCGGCTCCTCGCCCGCCGAGACGAGCGAGGTCGAGCGCTGGATGGACTGGCTGCTCGCCTCGATCAATGCGCTCTATCTCACCATGTTCAAGGATTCGAAGAAGCCCGCCGGGGAGCGCGTCTCCGATTACGACGCCCAGGCCACGGAGCTGGCCTCGCTCCTGGCGCTGGCCGACGCACATCTCGCCGGCCGCGAGTTCTTTGCCCTCGGTCGGCTCACCCTCGCCGACATCGCGCTCGCGCCCATCCTCAAGCGCTGCATGGCGTTCCCGATCGCGCTGCCGGACCTCAAGAACCTCAAAGACTGGATGGCACGTATCGAAGCGCGTCCGGCTTTCCAGGCCGCGACGGGCGAGACGCCCGCCAAGCCCGCAAGCGCGGCCTAGACGAGGGCGAAAAAGCTCGTGCCGCTCAGCGCCCTGCGACCCATGGAGGCCAAGCCGGAGCCCGCCAAGGCGGCGCTGATCCGCACCGAGGCGCTGTCGGTCAGCCTGGGCCACGGCACGCGGCGGCAGGAGATCCTTCGCGACATCGACCTCGCGGTGCCGGAGGGGGCCTTCGTCTGCCTCATCGGCCCCTCGGGCTGCGGCAAGAGCACGCTGCTGAAGGCCCTGGCCGGGCTCGTGGCGCCGAGCGCCGGCCGCGTGTCGGTGGCGGGTCTCGAACCCGAGGCGGCGGCGCGACGGCGCATGATTGGCCTCGTCTTCCAGGACGCCAACCTGCTGCCCTGGAAGAATGCCCTCGACAATGTCGCGCTGCTGCGCGGCATCGCCGACAAGAGCCTGTCGCGCGCCGCGTTGCGCGAACGGGCGCAGGCCATGCTCGACCTCGTCGGGCTCGGCGATGCGGCGCAAAAGCGGCCGCACGAGCTTTCGGGCGGCATGCGCCAGCGCGTCGCCATCGCTCGCGCCCTGGCGCTCGACCCGGCCGTGCTGCTGATGGACGAGCCTTTTGGCGCGCTCGACGCCATCACCCGCGACGTCATGAGCCGCTCGCTGCTCGACATCTGGGAGCGCACCCGCAAGACCGTCGTGCTCGTCACCCATTCGATCGACGAGGCCGTCATGCTGTCGAGCGAGGTCCACGTCATGGGCATAAGGCCGGGGCGGATCATCGAGACCCTCGACGTGCCCCTGCCCTATCCGCGCAGCGACGCGGTGCTCGACAGCGCCGAATTCGGTCAGGCGGAGCGTCGCCTGCGCGCGCTGTTGCGGATGAGTCACCAACCGGGAGACGGCCGATGAGTCTTGGCGCCGCCAGCCTCGCCGACGTCGACCGCCCCGGCTGGCGCGCCGCGACCGGGGCCTGGCTGCCGGCCGTGCTGCTCGCGCTCCTGGCCGTCCTGGCCTGGGAAGCCGCGGTGCGGCTTTTCTCGGTCTCGTCCTATATCGTGCCGGCGCCCTCGGCCATCGTGGCCGCCCTCTGGCGCGAATGGCCGACGCTCTTCGCGGCCACGTTGGTCACGGCGCGCGAGATCCTGATCGGCTTCGTCGTCTCCGGCGCCGTCGGCATCGCGCTGGCGCTCGTCATCGTGCGCTTCGACTGGCTAGGGCGCGCCCTCTATCCGCTGATCGTGCTGTTCCAGAACGTGCCCAAGGTGGCGCTGGCGCCGATCTTCATCCTCTGGTTCGGCTACGATCTCGCGCCGAAGATCGGCCTCATCACCGTCATCGCCTTCTTCCCCGTCACGCTCTCCATGCTGGCCGGCATGGAATCGGTCGACCCCTCGCTCATCGCCCTGATGCGCTCGGTCGGCACGGGGCCGACCGACATCCTGCTTAAGATCCGCGTGCCGCATTCGCTGCCGCAGCTCATGGCGGGGCTCAAGATCGCCGCGACCTTCAGCGTCATCGGCGCCATCGTCGGCGAATTCGCCGGCGCCTCGGCCGGCCTCGGCTACACGATCCAGTTCGCCTCGACCCAGCTCGACACGGCGCTGGTCTTCGCCGCCCTGCTGCTCGTCTCGGTGCTGGGGGTCGGCTTCTATTATCTGGTCGAACTGGCCGAGACCATCGCGGTGCCTTGGGCGCCGAAATTCCATCGAGACTGACGGGAGATGACCATGCTGAGACGGACTTTTCTGAGCGGGGCGGCCTCCCTTGCCGTTGCGGCCGGAACGCTCAAGGCGCGCGCCGCCGACCCCGATAAGGTGAGCGTGCAGCTCGACTGGGTGCCGCGCGGCGACCATGCGATATTCTTCGTCGGCAAGGAGAAGGGTTTTTTCGCCAAGCACGGCATCGATGTGACCGACATCCGAAAAGGGACGGGCTCGCCCGACGCCATGCGGCTCGTCGCCAACGGCAATGCCGATTTCGGCTTCGGCGATTTCCCGACGCTCGCGGTGGCGCGCTCGCAGGACGTGCCGGTCGTGGCCCTTTCGGCGGTCAACCAGCAGTCGCCGCTCGCCATGGTGTCGCTCGCCAAGACCGTGAAGCTGACCAAACCCTCGGACCTCAAAGGCCTGTCGGTCGGCATCCACCCGGCCGGCTCGACCTACATCTTCTTCAAGTCCTTCCTCGCCGCCAACGGCTTGAGCGAGAAGGACATGACGATCTCCAGCGTCGCGCCGCCCTACGAGAGCTACCTGCTGCTCGGGCGGGTGCAGGTGATCGTCGGCTATATCGATGCCGAGGTGCCGGAGCTCGAGGCCAAGGCCGGCGGCGGCGGTTCGCTGTCGATCATGCTCGGCGCCGATTACGGCTGGAAGGCCTATGGCTCCGGCCTCTTCGCCTCGGAAAAGTCGATCAAGGACAAGCCGGACCTCGTCGGCCGCTTCGTCAAGGCCTACACCGAGGCCTTCGACGACGTCATCGCCCATCCGGACGAGGCGGCGGCGATCACCGCCAAGGCGGCTCCGGGCTATGCGGGGAAGGCGGATGTACTGCTGGCGCAGCTCAAGGCCGACGTCGCCTCGACCTTCACCAGCCCCGATACCAAGGCGCACGGGCTCGGCTGGATGACCAAGGACAAGTGGGACGAGACGCTGAAGAGCCTCGAGGCGCAGAGCGCGCTCAAGACCAAGCTCACCAGCGACGGGCTCTTCACCGACACGTTTCTGGGCAACGGCGCGTGACCCCGCCTGCCTAACCCAAAGATCTCAGTCGATTTTGTTCCGGCCGATGCTTCGAGCCCCTTTTCCTCCACAGCCGCTAACTGCCTCACGCAATCAAATGAACATCCTGACCTATAGAGTAGCCCTCATCCTGAGCCTGTCGAAGGACGAGGGCGGTCCAATGATCGGTGCTTGCGGCCCCCTCGCCCTTCGACAGGCTCAGGGTGAGGGGAGCTTGTGGTGTGACGGCCACGGCAGTCATCCGGGAAGGAGAGCGCCATGCGGGCTGCCCTGATCGGCTTGGGCACCATGGGACCCGGCATCGCGGCGACCCTGTCGCGCGGCGGCATCGCGGTCAAAGCCTATGACGCGGCGCCCCAGGCAGGCGCGCGGGCGCTTGCGCAGCTCGCGCTCGCCTATGGCGTGCTGGACCGGCTCGGCACGGTCGAGCCAGAGGGCGGCGCCGCGCCGGTCACGATCTGCGACGACCTCGCCTCGGCGGTCGAGGGCGCCGGCCTCGTCATCGAGAACGTCCCCGAGAAGGTCGAGGTCAAGGCCGAACTCTATCGCGCCCTCGATCCGCTGATCGGCCCGGAGGTGATCGTCGCGACCGACACGTCGGGCATTCCGATCTCGAAGCTCCAGGGCTTCATCTCGCATCCCGAACGGTTCGTCGGCATGCACTGGTCGAACCCGCCGCATCTCATCCCGATGATCGAGGTGATCGCCGGCGCGAAGACCGCGCCCGCCACCGTCGACTTCATCGTGCGTACCATCCGTGACCTGAAGCTTCTGCCCGTAGTGGTGAAGAAGGACGTGCCGGGCTTCGTCGAGAACCGGGTGCTCTATGCGCTGTTGCGCGAGGTCGTGGCGCTGGTCGAGGACGGCGTGATCGATCCCGCCGACATCGACACCTGCGTCTCCTGGGGCATCGGCTACAAGCTCGGCATCGTCGGGCCGATGGCGCTGCTCGACATGGCAGGCCTCGACACCTACGAGAACGTCTCGAGCTTCCTCAACCGGGAGCTTTCGACCCGCGACGACGTCTCGCCCTTCGTCAGTACCCGCACCCGCGAGGGCAAGCTCGGCCTCAAGAGCGGCGGCGGCGTCTACGACTACACGCCGGACGGCATCAAGACGCTGCAGGCCGAGCGGGCGGCGAAATTCGTCGCGGTGCGCCTGGCACTGCAGGGAAAGATCTCATGAGCGGCGCTACGGAGGTTCACCCCTCATCCGGTCCGCTGCGCGGCTTTGCCGCGACGGACCACCTTCTCCCGCAAGGGGAGAAGGGACGTCCGGCGACGTTGGCGCCCTTCTCCCCTTGCGGGAGAAGGTGCCCCGCCAAAGCGGGGCGGATGAGGGGTGAAGCCCTCGAAGGCCATCACGGGCACGCAAGCTTGTCCGCCTCCGGCCGACAGATCAGATGGATCGGCAATGGTACGCTCCGCGCTTTGCGTTCGAGCGTCACGCGGGTGCCGGTGGTCCAGGCCTGCCCGGCGCTGCCGCACCACAGCGCCTGTATCGGCATCCGGTCCTGCGCGCCGTTGAGCAGGAAGAGGTTGCCGTCCGCCCCGTCGTACCACAATGTGCCCTCGATGCGTCCGCCGGGGCCGGCCCGGCCGAGGTCGAGCGAATACCAATGGGCCAGCGCCGCGGAGCAGACGAGCGCATCCTTGCCCCTGTTCTCGGCCGAGAAGGGCACGGCGACGAGTCCCTGGGTGCCGCGCACGACCGGCTCGGGCGCCTCGGCGGCCTGCACCGTTGCCATCGAAAGGCACGCCAGGGAGACCAGAAACGCTCGGACCATTCCACCACCAGGTTTGCGTGGATCATCCATGGCCGCATTCTGAACGGGCGCGGATGAGAGTACATAGACGAGGGCATTCGATCGCAACGAATTGACGAATGGCCGGCGACGACCGGCATCGAGGGGAGGATAAGGACATGTCGCGCGGATTGACAATCGCATTGGGGGCGGCGGGCCTGGCGGCTTGGCTGTCGGGCACGGCGCTGGCGGCCGAGGTCAAGGCCATCGCCATCCTGACGCCCGAACAGGGCACCGACTACGGCTGGAACCAGCAGGGGATCGAGGCCGCCAAGGCGGCGGGCGCCAAGGAAGGCGTCAAGGTCATGGTGGCGCAGAACCTCGGCTATGGCGACGTACGGCCGACCCTGCGCGAACTGGCGGAAGGCGGCGCCAACCTGCTCATTGCCCACGCCAGCGGCTACAATACCGCGGCCCCGGAGATCGGTGCCGAGGAGAAGGTCGCCGTGGCGATCGTCGACAAGCCCGGCAGCGGCGTGCCCGGCAAGGTCGCCGATTATACGCTGAGCGGCCACGAGGGCGCCTATCTGGCCGGCCGGCTCGCCGCCAAGATGACGCGCACCGGCACGGTCGGCATCGTCGTCTCGGGCGAGCCGCCCTCCTGGAACTCGCAGTCGGCCGCCTTCGCGGAAGGCGTCAAGGCCGAGAATCCCAAGGTCAACATCCGATATGCGGTGATCGGGCCGGCCGCTTACAGCGACGCGGCCGGCGGCAAGCGGGTGACCGATGCGGTGATCGCGGCGGGCGCCGACATCGTCTTCGGCCAGGGCAACGGGTCGAGCTTCGGCATGCTGCAGGCGGTCGACACCGACAAGGCGACCGACGGCGGCAAGGTCTATTTCATCGATGTCATCGGCGACAAGTCGGGCGTCGACAAGGACCACCTCTTGAGTTCGGTCATCTGGAACCTGACGCCGGTCTACACTGCGATGATCGAGGATCTGAAGAGCGGCAAGTTCGGCACCTACGAATATTCGATCAAGCTCGCCGACGATTCGGTGCAGCTGCTCAAGACAAGCCAGATCCCCGATAAGACGTGGAGCGAGATCGAGGCCCTCAGAGGCGACATTATCTCCGGCAAGATCAAGGTCGTGCCGCATTTCGACGCCGCGGCGGTGCATGCACTCGTGACCGACGTCGCGGTGGCGAAGTAGCTCGTTCCCTTCTCCCGCATGCGGGAGAAGGGAACGTCCTTTCTCTGGTCCCGCGAGCGATGGCCCACGACAGCAGCGCGCCATATCCTTCAACGGCCGTACCGGTCGTCGAGATGGTCGGCGTCACCAAGCGCTTCCCGGGCGTTCTGGCTAACGACCACGTGGACCTCGCCATTCGCGCCGGCGAGATCCACGTGCTGCTCGGCGAGAACGGTGCTGGCAAGTCGACGCTGA
Source organism: Lichenihabitans sp. (assembly GCA_965277115.1). GTDB lineage: Bacteria > Pseudomonadota > Alphaproteobacteria > Rhizobiales > Beijerinckiaceae > Lichenihabitans. Next base: position 105,671 of record CBDIBY010000013.1, read on the forward strand.
TCGGCATGCTGTCGGGCCTCGTCGAGCCCGATACGGGCGAGATCCGCGTCGATGGCGAGCCACGCCGCATCGCCTCGCCCCGCCGGGCGCTCGACCTCGGCATCGGCACCGTGTTCCAGCACGTCATGCTGGTGCCCGGTCTGACGATCGCAGAGAACATGGCGCTCGGCGCGCCCTGGTGGCGGTCGCCGGGTCGCGCCGCGCTCGGCCGCAGGCTCGGCGAGATCGGCCGCAGCCTGGGGCTTTCGGTCCGCCCCGAGGCGGTGACGGGCGACCTGTCGCTCGGCGAGCAGCAGCAGGCCGAGATCCTGCGCGCGCTGATGCGCGGCAGCCGGGTGCTGGTTCTCGACGAATCGACCTCGATGCTGACGCCCAAGGGCGCCGACGAGCTCGGCGCCCTGATGCGCCGCCTCGCGGCCCAGGGGCTCGCCGTCGTCTTCATCACTCATAAGCTGAAGGAGGCCTTCGCCTATGGCGATCGCACTTCGGTGCTGCGCCTCGGCCGCAAGGTCGGCGAGATCGCGCCGGAGCGGAAGACCGCCATGAGCGAAGCCGCCTTCACCGCCGAGGTGCTGGGTCTGATGTTCGGCACCGCGGCGAGCCCCGCGGTCGTGGCGGAGGAGACGGGCGCGGCCCGCGCGCCGCGCCGTGCCAGGGGCCACGTCCTGCTCGATGTCCGCGGTCTCGGGATCGAGGGCGACGACGGCGCGCCCGGCATCGATCTCGATGTGGCCGAAGGGGAGATCCTGGGGCTCGCCGGGATCGACGGCAACGGCCAGCGCGAGCTCGCCGAAACGCTCGCCGGCCAGCGCAAGGCCCGGCGCGGGCAGATCTTGCTCGACGGCCAGCCGATCGAGGGACTCGATGTCGGGGGCCGGCGAAGGCTCGGCCTGCGCTACGTCACCGACGACCGGCTCGGCGAAGGCACCGTCGCGGGCTTCCCGGTCGCCACCAACCTGTTGCTGAAGGAGATCGGCGAGGCGCCCTACTGGCGCCACGGCATCGAGCGGCGAAGCGCCATCGCAGGCCATGCCCGCGCCCTCATCGAGGCCTTCGACATCCGCACGCCCGGACCCGCGACGCCGATCGGACGGCTCTCTGGGGGCAATATTCAGAAGGCGCTGTTGGCCCGTGAATTGTCCGGCCCGGCCCGCGCCATCGTCTATGCCAAGCCCACCTATGGGCTCGACGCGCAGAATATCGTCGCGACGCGCCGCCGCATCCGGGCGATGGCGGAGCGCGGCGTCGCCACCCTCCTGATCTCGACCGACCTCGAAGAGCTCATCGAACTCTGCGACCGCATCGCAGTCGTCGCCCGTGGCCGCATCCTCGGCACGCTCGACAACGACGAGACGGCGCGTGAGCGGATCGGCGCCCTGATGGTGGGAGCCGGCGCATGAGTGCCGAGGCGGGCGCCGAGACCGCGCGGCCGATCCTCGAAACACGCGCGGGCCTGGACGCTCGCGGGCGATGGCTGCGCCCGGTCCTGCTCAGTCTCGGCCCGGTCCTCGCCACGCTCCTTCTCTCGGGCGCCCTGCTGCTGGCCTTCGGCGTCAGCCCCATCGACTATTACCAAGACGTGCTGCACCGAGGGATCTGGTCGCCGTCGGGGCTGCAGGAGGTGCTGACCCGCATGGCGCCGCTGCTGCTCGTCGCAGCCAGCCTCACGGTGGCCTTTCGAGCCGGGATCTGGAACCTCGGCGGCGACGGCCAGTTCCTGCTGGCCGCGGTGGTCGTCGCTGCCACCGCCCCGCTACTGGTCGCCCATCTGCCGACCTGGCTCGTGCTGACCCTCTGCATGGTCGAGGCGGCGATCGTCGGCGCGCTCTGGTCGCTCGTCCCGGCGCTGCTGCGCGCCTATCAGGGCGTCAACGAGATCATCACGACGCTGATGATGACCTTCCTCGGCACCTCTTTCGCCAACGTGCTGGTCAAGCTCGTCTTCCTCGATCCCGCCACCACCGTGCCGCAGACCCGCACGCTGCCGGTCGACGATCGCCTGCCCCGCCTTTTCGACACGCGCATCAGCAGCGGTCTCGTGATCGGGCTCGTCGCTGTTATCCTGGTCCATCTCCTGATGACGTGGACCGCCTTCGGGCTCAAGCTGCGCGTCGTCGGCGCCAATGCCAGGGCCGCGGTCCATGCCGGACTGGCGGTGCCGCGGCTGACGGTGGCGGTCTTCGCGCTCTCTGCAGCCTTTGCCGGATTGGCGGGCGCCGTCGAGGTGCTCGGCGTCGAGGGCAACGTGCGGGCCGATTGGAACCCGGCCTTCTCCTTGACCGTGGTGCCACTCGTCTTCCTCGCCCGGTTCAACGGCTATGCGACGATCCTCTTCGTCTTCCTCTTCTCGGTGCTGTCGATCGGCGGCGAGAGCGCGGCGCGGCTGACCGGCGTGCCCAATTTCTTCACCCTCGTCGTCGTCGCCATCCTCCTGCTGCTGCTGGCGGTCGCCGAATATGCCGACCACCGGCACCGCGAGCGCACGAGGGCGTGATGGAGCACCTCTTCACCCAGGCCTTCCTGACGGCCCTCATCCTCGGCGCGCTGACGGCCGGCATCCCGCTGTTGCTCGCCGGGCTCGGCGAGCAGATCTCGGAGCAGGCCGGCGTGCTCAATATCGGCATCGAGGGCATGATGTTGTCGGGCGCCTATCTGGGTTTTCTCGTCGCCTACCGCACGGGCTCGATCTGGCTCGGCTTCGGTGGCGGGGCGGCGGGCGGCCTCCTCGTCGCCGCGCTCATGGTGCTGCTCTGCGTGCGCCTCGGCCTGAGCCAGATCGTCATCGGCATCGCTCTGACCATCGGCGCCGAGGGCCTGACCGCGCTGCTTCACCAGGTCCAGTTCTCGCAGAGCTATCCGCGCCTGCCCGGCGTCGCCACCCTGGCCGTCCCCGGCCTCTCCGACATTCCGGTGATCGGCCCGGCGCTGTTCAACCGCCCGGCTATCGTCTATCTGGCGGTGGCGCTGGTCGTCGTGCTGGCCGGCCTCTACCGCTTCACCAATTTCGGCCTTTACCTCAAGGCCGCCGGCGACAAGCCCGCCGCGCTCGACGCCGCGGGCGTCGACGTGATCCGCACCCGCACGGTCGCGGTGCTGTCGACCGGGATTCTGGCTGGCATCGGCGGCGCCTTTCTGGCCGATGTCGGGGCGGGCCTCTTCATCCCCTTCATGACCAATGGTGCCGGCTTCATCGGCATCGTGCTCGCCATGCTGGCACGCGGGCGCCCGCTCTATGTACTGCTCGGCGCGCTGCTCTTCGGCGCCTGCCTGTCGATGACGACGGCGCTTCAGGTCGCCGGCGTCGACATCCCCACCGACGTCATCCAGATGCTGCCCTTTGCGGCCGTCATGGCCGTGCTCATCGCCTTCGGCCGCCGGGCGAGCCTGCCGGCGGCCCTGGGCCTGCCTTACCTGCGCGGGGCGCGCTGATCAAAGGAGACCGGACCATGACGGACACCAAGGTCTATCTGCTCGACGGGGGCTCCCTCGTCCTCGACGGCTACCACGTCTTCTGGAACCGCGGGCCGGGTGGCGAGATCCGCTTCCCGGTCTATTCGATCCTCGTCGACCATGCCGAAGGCCGCTTCCTCATCGATTCGGGCTTCGACTACGACCATGTCATGAAGGTCCTGCCCTTCGAGAAGCCGATGCAGACCGAGGCCCAAAAACTGCCCGGCGCGCTCAAGATCATCGGGCTCGAGCCCAAGGATGTCGGGGTCGTCGTCAATTCGCATTTCCATTTCGATCATGTCGGCGGCAACAAATATTTCCCCCATGCCAAGAAGATCTGCCACCGCGACGAGATCCGCGAGGCGGCCGAGCCGCAGCCCTTCGAGGTGCTGGGCTATTCCGACCTGAGTTTTTCCGCCGAGGCGGCCGAGGCGCGCGGCAAGACCGACCAGCTTCTCGCCGGCACGACGCGGGACAATTCCAAGTTCGAGGGCATCTCGGGCGACGTCGAACTCGCCAAGGGCGTGAAACTGATCTTCACCCCCGGCCATGCCATCGGCCATTACAGCCTGCTCGTCGAATTCGGCACGCGCAAGCCGATCCTCTTCACCATCGACGCCGCCTATACGCAGCAGAGCCTCGAAACGCTGTGCCAGGCCTCCTTCCACATCGATGCGGTGAAGGGCGTCGAATCGATGCGCCGCCTCAAGGCGATGGCGCGGGAGCACGAGGCCGAACTGATGTTCTCCCACGACGCCAAGAACTTCGCCAACTACCGCACCGGCACGCAATTCTACGGCTGAGGAGCATGGCCATGGCCGCGCATGACACTGTCTTCACGCTGACTTCGGGGCCGGTCGACGCCTATCCGGAGGTGCTCCGCGCTCTCTCGCGCACCGTGCTCTACGACTACGATCCGGCCTTTCTCGACTTTTATGCCCGGGTGAACGAGAAGGCCCAGCAGGCGCTGCGCATGAAGACGCCGCCGGTGATCCTGCATGGCGAGCCGGTGCTGGGGCTCGAAGCCGCCGCCGCCTCGCTCATCGCCCGCGAGGATGTGGTGCTGAACCTCGCCTCCGGCGTCTACGGCCGGGGCTTCGGCTTCTGGGCCAGGCGCTATTGCGCCGAGCTGGTCGAGATCGCGGTCCCCTACGACGAGGCGATCGACCCCGCCGAGGTCGAGGCGGCGTTTCGCCGCCGTCCCGATATCAAGATCGTGTCGGTCTGCCATCACGACACGCCCTCCGGCACGCTCAACCCGGTCGACGAGATCGGCGCCATCGCGGCCCGGCACGGCGCCTATCTGATCGTCGATGCCGTCTCCTCCTTCGGCGGCATGAAAGCCCACCCGGACGATTGCCACGCCGACATCTACGTCACCGGCCCCAACAAGTGCCTGGGCTGCCCGCCGGGCCTGAGCCTCCTCGGCGTCAGCGACCGCGCCTGGGCCAAGATGGAGAAGAACCCGGCGGCGCCACGCGCCTCGATGCTGAGCCTTCTCGACTGGAAGGAGGCATGGCGTCCCGAAAAACCCTTCCCATTCACGCCTTCGGTCGCCGAGGTCAACGGCCTTGACGCGGCGCTCGACCGCTACCTCGACGAGGGGCCGGAACGCGTCTGGGCGCGGCACGCGGTGACCGCCGCGGCCTGCCGGGCCGGCGTCGCGGCCATGGGCCTGAAGATCTGGCCGGCGCGCGAGGCCATCGCCTCGCCGACGACGACCGCGATAAAAATCCCGGCCGGAATCGAGGACGGGGCGCTGCGCGCAGCCATGCATAGCCGCTACGGCGTCATGGTCTCGTCCGGCCACAGCGAGACCAAGGGCAAGCTCGTCCGCATCGGCCATATGGGACCAACGGCGCGGCCGCTCTATGCGGTCCTCGCCTTGTCTGCGCTCGGCGGCGCCTTGAACGCTATCGGGCATCGGGCCGATGTCGGGGCGGGCGTGGCCGCTGCCATGGCGACGATCGATGCGGCGCTGGCAGACGGATGATGAGGGACGAGCAATCGCGTCTCGGCGGCCACTCGGAATTCCGACCCTCATCTTGAGCTTGTCGAAAGACGAGGGTCGGAACGCCAGTGCTATTTCGCCTCTCCTTCGGCTTGCTGCGCAAGCAGCCGCTCAGGATGAGGCGGAAGGGTAACGGACTGCGATTGTGGTTTGCTGGAGGAGAACTCAACGATGACGAAAAGGTTCGAAGGCAAGGTCGCGGTCGTCACCGGCGCCGCGCAGGGCATCGGCAAGGCCATCGCGGTAAAATTGGCTCGCGAGGGCGCGCGTGTGGCGCTGGCCGACATCAATCTCGACGGCGCGACGGCCGCAGCGAAAACCATGGGCAACGGGTGTTTCGCGATCCGCTGCGACGTCTCCGACCCCGAGGCCGTCACCGCGCTGCACGCCGAGGTCGAAAAGGAAGCCGGCGGCCTCGACATCCTGGTCAACAATGCCGCCATCGTGCCTTTCATCGCCTGGGACGACGTCGACCTCGCGCATTGGCGAAAGCTCATCGACGTCAACCTCACCGGCACTTTCCTGATGGCGCGCGCCTCGTCCGACGTGATGCGCCGCCAGGGCCGGAAGGGGCGCATCGTCAACATCTGCTCGAACGTCGTCTTCGCCGGCACGCCCAACATGGCGGCCTATGTGGCCTCGAAGGGCGGTGTGCTCGGCTTCACCCGGGCGCTCGCCACCGAGCTCGGCAAATATGGCATCGCCGTCAACGCCGTGACGCCGGGCCTGACCGAAACCGACGGCGTAAAGGCGAGCCCCCACAACGACAGTTTCGGCTTCGTCGAGATGCTCCAGGCGCTGCCCGGCAAGGGCCAGCCGGAGGATATCGCCGATGCCGTCGTCTTTCTGGCCTCGGAGGAGGCCCGCTTCATCACCGGCCAGACGCTCAACGTCGACGGCGGCATGGTGCGCTGGTAAGCGTTGGTGCGCCGGTCTGATGCTGGTAGGCTGATTTACGATCTAAAACGATTTACGGGAGAGATGACGATGGCGGGGTCGGCAACGGTCGAGGCGGCACCGCAGGTGACGCAAGCCACCGAAGCGGCGGGGCGCTGGATCGAGGCCTTCGCCGAGAAGATGCGCGACGGCGATCCCGCCGGCATCGCGGCGCTGTTCGCCGAAGACTGCTTCTGGCGCGACCTTCTGGCCTTCACCTGGAACATCACGACCATGGAGGGGCGCGAGGCCATCGCCGGCATGCTGGCCGAGACCCTGCGGCGCACCGCGGCCTCCGGCTGGCGCCTCGACGGCGAGGCCAACGAGAAGGACGGCGTAGTCGAGGCGTGCCTCACCTTCGAGACCGCGGTCGGGCGCGGCAAAGGCCATCTCCGCCTCCGGGGCGACCGCTGCTGGACGCTGCTGACCTCGCTCGAAGAGCTCAAGGGCTTCGAGGAGAAGAAGGGCCGCAAACGCGTTTTCGGCGCGGAGCATGGCGTCCACCAGGGCCGCCAGTCCTGGCTCGAACGCCGGGAGGAGGAAGAGCGCAGCCTCGGCATCTCACATCAGCCTTATTGCGTCGTCATCGGCGGCGGCCAGGGCGGCCTGGCGCTCGGCGCGCGGCTCAAGCGGCTCGGCGTGCCGACCATCATCCTCGACAAGCACGACCGTCCCGGCGACGCCTGGCGCCGGCGCTACAAGTCGCTCTGCCTGCATGATCCGGTCTGGTACGACCATATGCCCTACCTGCCCTTTCCGGACGACTGGCCGGTCTATTCGCCCAAGGACAAGATCGCCGACTGGCTCGAAATGTACGCCAAGGTGATGGAGCTCAATTACTGGACCAGGAGCGAGTGCACGCGCGCCAGCTTCGACGCAACCAGGGGCGAGTGGACCGTCGAGGTCCTACGCGACGGCGAGCCCGTAACGCTGCGCCCGAAACATCTCGTCTTCGCCACCGGCATGTCGGGTCTGCCCAACGCGCCGGATTTTGCCGGCATGGCGGACTTCAAGGGCACGCACCACCATTCGAGCCGGCATCCGGGGAGCGAGGCCTGGCGCGGCAAACGAGCCGTCGTCATCGGCTCGAACAATTCAGCCCATGACATCTGTGCCGACCTCTGGGAGAATGGCGCCGAGGTGACCATGGTGCAACGCACCTCGACCCATGTGTCGACCTCCGATTCGCTGTTCCACTTCGGCACGAGCGTGCTCTATTCGGAAGCCGCGCTCGATCGCGGCATCACCACCGACAAGGCCGACCTGATCAACGCCTCGGTGCCCTACCGGGTGATGAGCGAGTTCCACAAGCCGGTCACCGCCGCCATCAAGGCCCAGGACGCCGACCTCTACCGGCGGCTGGAGAAGGCCGGCTTCATGCTCGACTTCGGCGACGACGAGTCCGGGCTGTACATGAAATACATGCGTCGTGGCTCGGGCTATTACATCGACGTCGGCGCCTCGGACCTGATCGCCGGCGGCAAGGTCAAGCTTAGGAGCGGCGTCGACGTCGACCGGATCACCGAACGCGGCGTGCTGCTCGCCGACGGCACCGAGCTTCCGGCCGACCTCGTCGTCTATGCCACCGGCTACGGCAACATGGTCGGCTGGATCGCCAAGCTCATCGGGCAGGAGGTGGCCGATCGCGTCGGCAAGGTCTGGGGCCTCGGCTCCGCCACAACCAAAGACCCCGGCCCCTGGGAGGGCGAGCCGCGCAACATGTGGAAGCCGACCCGCCAGCCGAACCTCTGGGTCCAGGGCGGCAACCTGCACCAGTCGCGCCATTATTCCCAGTATCTGGCGCTGCAGCTCAAAGCCCGCCTGGAGGGCATTCCGACGCCGGTGTATGCATTGGCCGAGGTCCATCACAAGAGCTGACCGCGGATTGGTCCTGTCACCGGAATGCCGAGGCGCCGAACCAAAGCTGCGCCTTGAGCCCATATGACGCATCAGGCCCGGGCGCGCGCCATTGCGCTGCACCGGCCTTTGTGTTTTTGAAGGCGGGCTATGTCCGCCGCCCGGTCTTTCAAGCGGGGACACCCCCGGGAGCGTCGAGATACATGCGAAAGATCGGTTTGGTCGCGGCAGGAACGGCAGCAGTCGCGATGCTGCTGGTCCTCGGAACGGCGGCTTGGGCCAACGGCATCGGCCATCCGGACCCCGGCCAGATCGGCTTCCAGGTCGCGGTCTCGGAACAGGCGCGCCGCATCCATAACTTCTATAACCACTGGTTGACACCGATCATCGTAATCATCAGCCTCTTCGTGCTGGCGCTATTGGCGATCTGTGTCGTCAGGTTCAACGACAAGGCCAACCCCGTCCCCTCGAAGGTCACGCACAATACGCTGCTCGAAGTGGCCTGGACCATCGTTCCGGTGCTGATCCTGGTCTTCATTGCCGTTCCGTCCTTCCGCCTGCTGACCTATCAGCTTGAGATCCCCAAGCCCGACATCGTCATCAAGGCGACCGGCAAGCAATGGTACTGGACCTACGATTATCCGAAAGACCAGGGCGGTGGCTTCAGCTTCGATTCGACCCGCATCGACGACAAGGATCTCAAGCCCGACGACATCCGCCTGCTGTCGGTCGACAACGAAGCCCTGGTGCCGGTCAACAAGATCGTCGAGGTGCAGGTGACCGGCGCCGACGTCATCCACGGCTTCGTCGTGCAGTCGCTCGGCATCCGCATCGACGCGGTGCCCGGGCGCCTCAACTCCACCTGGTTCAAGGCCGACCGCGAGGGCGTCTACTACGGCGAATGCTCGAAGCTCTGCGGCAAGGACCACGCCTATATGCCGATCGCCATCCGTGTCGTAAGCCAGGACAAATACGAGGCCTGGCTGCAGGACGCCAAGAAGAAGTTCGCCGACGCCGGCAGCAGCGCGCCCATTGAGGTCGCCGCCCTGAACGCGACCCGGAAGGTCGCCGCTACCGCGCCCGTCAGCCCGTAAACGCCACGCCGAGGTTCTCATGGCCACCACCGCGACCGCCGTTCACGAGGGCGCCCACGACCATCCGACAGGATGGCGGCGCTACGTCTATTCGACCAACCACAAGGACATCGGCACGATCTACCTGATCTTCGCGATCAGCGCCGGCTGCGTCGGCGGCTTCATGTCGATCCTGATGCGCCTGCAGCTCATGAACCCGCATTGGCAGTTCATGGCGCATCTCTCGACCTGGATCGGTCAGTCCGACGCCTCCACCATGGTCGATGCGGGCAAGAACCTCTACAACGTGCAGATCACCATGCACGGGCTGATCATGATCTTCTTCATGGTCATGCCGGCCTTGATCGGCGGCTTCGGCAACTGGTTCGTGCCGCTGATGATCGGGGCGCCCGACATGGCCTTCCCGCGGCTCAACAACGTCTCGTTCTGGCTCCTACCCTTTTCCTTCCTGCTCCTGATGATCTCCATGCAGATGGAAGGCGCGCCGGGCATGAAGGGTTTTGGCGGCGGCTGGGTCATGTATCCGCCGCTCTCGACCATCGGCCATCCCGGGCCGGCGATGGATTTCGTCATCCTGTCGCTGCATCTGGCCGGCGCCTCCTCGATCCTCGGGGCCATCAACTTCATCACCACCATCTTCAACATGCGTGCGCCTGGCATGACCATGCACAAGATGCCGTTGTTCGCCTGGTCGGTGCTGGTGACGGCCTTCCTGCTGGTGCTCGCGCTGCCGGTGCTGGCCGGCGCCATCACCATGCTCCTGACCGACCGGAACTTCGGCACGGCCTTCTTCGATCCCGCCAACGGCGGCGATCCGCTACTGTTCCAGCATCTGTTCTGGTTCTTCGGCCACCCCGAGGTCTACATCCTGATCCTGCCGGGCTTCGGCATCATCAGCCATGTCGTCTCGACCTTCTCCAAGAAGCCGGTCTTCGGCTATCTCGGCATGGCCTATGCCATGGTGGCGATCGGCGTCGTCGGCTTCCTGGTCTGGGCCCACCACATGTATACGGTGGGCCTGTCGCTCGACACGCAGCGCTATTTCGTCTTCGCGACACTGGTCATCGCGGTGCCGACGGGCGTCAAGGTCTTCTCGTGGATCGCCACCATGTGGGGCGGCTCCATCTCGTTCAAGACGCCGATGCTCTGGGCGGTCGGCTTCATCTTCCTGTTCACGGTCGGCGGCGTCACCGGCGTGGTGCTGGCCAATGCGGGCATCGACCGGGCGCTGCACGAGACTTATTACGTCGTGGCGCATTTCCACTACGTGCTGTCGCTCGGCGCGGTCTTCGCCCTCTTCGCCGGCTTCTACTACTGGTTCCCGAAGATGTCGGGCTACATGTACAACGAGAAGCTGGGGCAGATCCATTTCTGGCTGATGTTCGTCGGCGTCAACGTCACCTTCTTCCCGCAGCACTTCCTGGGCCTCGCCGGCATGCCGCGCCGCTACGTCGACTATCCGGATGCCTACCTGCTCTGGAACGAGGTCTCCTCGGTCGGCGCCTTTTTGTCGGCGGCGGGTGTAGTGCTGTTCCTCTACGTCATCTACGAAGCCTTCCAGGTGAAGCGCATCGCCGGCGACAACCCCTGGGGACCGGGCGCCACGACGCTCGAATGGACGCTGTCCTCGCCGCCGCCCTTCCATCAATACGAGACTCTGCCCCGCATCACGGGCTCGGACCACTAAGCGGGTTGGGCGGTTCCGAACGGGGGCCGCCCATCTCTGCCTTGAAATCGGTAAGGACCCAAGAACGCTCATGAGCCTGGTGACGGACGGCAGTTTCGCGACGGACGGCCTGCGCAGATCGACGGCGACGCCGCGCGATTACGTGGAGCTGCTGAAGCCGCGCGTCATGTCGCTCGTCGTCTTCACCGCGCTTTGCGGCATCGTGGCGGCGCCGGTCCGCGTCAACCCGGTCCTGGCCTTCACCTCGCTCCTGGCGATCGCCGTCGGGGCCGGCGCCTCGGGCGCGCTCAACATGGCCTATGACGCCGATATCGACCGGCTGATGACGCGCACCCGCGGCCGGCCGATCCCGAGCGGCCGCGTCACCACGGGCGAGGCGCTGGCCTTCGGCGGCGTCCTGTCGCTATTCTCGGTGATGCTGATCGGCCTGTCGGCCAATGGGCTCGCGGCTGCCCTTCTCGGCTTCACCATTCTGTTCTATTCCATCGTCTACACGATCTATCTCAAGCGCTGGACCCCGCAGAACATCGTCATCGGCGGCGCCGCCGGCGCCCTGCCGCCGCTGATCGGCTATGCGGCCGTGACCGGCACCGTGACGCTCGACAGCCTGCTCCTGTTCGGCATCATTTTCATCTGGACGCCGCCGCATTTCTGGGCATTGGCCCTGCTGCGCTCGGAGGATTACGCCCGCGCCGGCGTGCCGATGATGCCCAACGTCAAGGGCACGGCACGTACGCGGCTCGAGATCCTGATCTATTCCGCGGTCCTGGCGCCGCTCGGTCTCGCCCCGTGGTTCACCGGTCTCGGCGGCGACGTCTACGGCGCCGTGGCGCTCGTCACCGGCGTGCTCTTCCTGCTGTTCGCCTGGCGCTGCTATAGTCAGCGCGAGGGTGCCGCGGCCGACAAGGCCGCCAAACACCTCTTCGGCTTCTCGATCCTCTATCTCTTCCTCCTCTTCGCCGTGCTTCTGGCCGAGCGCGGCCTAGCTCTCGCGACGCATTTCGGCCTGTGGGGCTGAGCGGGATCATGGCAGGCAAGACGGACCGGGACATCGTCGTCCTCACCCCCGAACAGCTGAAGAGCCGGCGTGCCCGCAACATTGCCATCGGGCTCGTCGTCGGGCTGCTCGTGGTGCTGGTCTATGTCCTGACCATCGCCAAGCTCGGCTCGCACGTGGCCGATCGGGTGATCTAGAGCATGATGCCGAAAAGTCGGCACGGGTTTTCGGGTGACATCATGCTCCATCGTAATGGAATCGGTCACGTTCACGATCTTGGATCGGTTGGATCCAAAATCGTCGTGATCTAGAGGCTGTTCATGCGCGAGACCTCCAAAGAGTTCCGCCGCCGTCATGTCATGACGGCGCTGATCGCCTTCTCGGTCTTCACGATGATGATCGGGCTCGTCTATGCCTCGGTGCCGCTCTATCGGGTGTTCTGCCAGGCGACGGGCTACGGCGGTACGCCACGGGTGGCGGAGGCGGCGCCGGCCGCGGCCGGCAAGCGGATCTTCAACGTCCGCTTCGACGCCAACGTCGGGACCGGCCTGCCCTGGACTTTCGAGCCCGAAACGCCGCAGATCACGCTCCAGACCGGCAAGACCGCGACGGTCTATTTCAAGGTCCGCAACCGCTCCGACCGCAAGACCGCGGCGCGCGCTGAATATAACATCTCGCCCGATATCGGCGGCTCCTACTTCGACAAGATCAGCTGCTTCTGCTTCAGCGAGCAATATCTCGGACCGAACGAGACGGCGGAACTGCCGGTGGTGTTCTTCCTCGACCCGGCGCTCGAACAGGACCGGACCATGAACAATGTCGCCACGCTGACGCTGTCCTATACGTTCCATCCGGCCAAGCCGGAGCCGACCGCGGCGGCCGCCAATATCGATAAAGGCCAGGACGCGCCGAAACTTTGACCAAATGCTGATGCCGCCTTGACCGGCGGCGACGAACAAGGCAATCCCGGTTCAGGGTGCCTCAAGAGGAAGATGCCATGGCCGACACCCATGCCAAGCCGAACCACGACTATCATCTCGTCAATCCGAGCCCGTGGCCGCTCGTCGCCTCCGTCAGCACCTTCGTCACCGCGGTCGGCGGCATCTGCTGGATGAAGGACCTGACCTTCGGCAGCCTGCATCTCGCGCCCTACATCTTCGGCGTCGGCGTGATCGGCGTGCTCTACACCATGATGGCCTGGTGGACGGACGTGCTGCACGAGGCGCAGCACGGCGACCACACCCGCGTCGTGCAGATCAGCCATCGCTACGGCATGATCCTGTTCATCACCTCCGAGGTGATGTTCTTCGTCGCCTGGTTCTGGGCCTATTTCAACGTGGCGCTGTTTCCAGGCGCCCCGCTCGAATATCTGCGCACCGCCTTCACCGGCGGCGTCTGGCCGCCGAAGGGCATCGAGCCGCTCGACGCGTTCCAACTGCCGCTGTTCAACACCCTGATTCTGCTGACCTCGGGCACCACGATCACCTGGGCCCATCACGCGCTGCTGCACGACGACCGCAAGGGACTGAAGATCGGGCTCGTCCTGACGGTGCTGCTCGGCATCCTGTTCACCTCGGTGCAGGCGCACGAATATGCCGACGCGCCTTTCGCCTTCAAGAACAGCGTCTACGGCTCGACCTTCTTCATGGCGACGGGCTTCCACGGCTTCCATGTCATCATCGGCACGATCTTCCTGATCGTATGCACGCTGCGGGCCTTCGCCGGCCAGTTCACCCCGCGCCGCCACCTCGGCTTCGAATTCGCCGCCTGGTACTGGCATTTCGTCGACGTCGTGTGGCTGTTCCTCTTCGTCTGCATCTACGTGTGGGGATCTTGGGGCGCGGCGACCGCCGGTTGACCCGCCAAGAGATCCGGTTCCGGCGACAATGCGGGCGCGGAATTGACAGTCCTCCCCTCGATACCCATGGTTAAGATCCTCAAAAATCGAAGGATCTTGCCTACGCCCACGGTGGCGCGGGGCCGTTTCGGGGCGCAAGGCGACGATGGATCAGGATTATGCCCCGATTTCGCCCGTCGGACCCGGCCTCGCCGGCCGCTGTCCGCGCTGCGGCCAGGGTCATCTCTACACGGGATTTCTCACCATCCGGCCCCGATGCGAGGTCTGCGGCCTCGATTTCGGCTTCGCCGATGCGGGTGACGGGCCGGCCGTCTTCGTCTCCTTTGCGGTCGGCCTGATCGTCGTCGGCCTCGCGCTGGTGCTTGATGTTCTCTACGAACCGCCGATCTGGGTGCATCTCGTCATCTCGCTCCCGCTCGTGCTGATCCTGTCGCTCGGACTGCTGCGACCACTCAAGGGGCTGCTCGTGGCGCTGCAATTCCGCAACAAGGCCGAACAGGGACGGATCGAACGCTGACCACCTCGACGCTGTTCTCGCCGCCGCGCGCCGCCTGGCGCAGCCTTCTCGCGCCGGGCCTGGCGACGCTCGTCGCCCTCGCGCTCCTCATCGGCCTCGGCGTCTGGCAGATGCGGCGCCTCGCCTGGAAAGAGGGGCTGCTCGCCACCATTGCCGAGCGGACGACGGCGGCCCCGGTGCCGATCCCCGACGAGGCCGACTGGCCGACGCTCAAGCCGGACGATTACGCCTACCGGCACGTGACGCTGACCGGCACCTTCGAGCACGACAAGGAGGCGCATGTGTTCCGGCCGCTCGAGGAGGCGCGCGGGCCGTTCCACGGCCTCGGCGATCTCGTGCTGACGCCGCTCAGACTCGCCTCGGGTGCTCATGTCATCGTCAACCGCGGCTTCGCGCCGATGGCGCGGCTCGACCCCGCGACGCGCCAGGCCGGCCAGCTCGCTGGACCCGTCACGGTCACCGGCTTGATGCGCGAGCCCGAGGGGCGCAACCTCTTCACGCCGAATGACGATCCGGCCAAAAACAGCTGGTTCACGCGCGATCCGGCGGGCATCGCCAAGGCCTATGGCGTCGAGCGCGCGGCACCGTTCACGATCGACGCCGATGCCTCGGCCACACCCGGCGGCCTGCCGCAGGGCGGCGAGACCGTCCTCGACATCCCCAACAACCACCTCTCTTACGCGCTGACCTGGTTCGGCTTGGCGGGCGGCCTAATCGGTGTCTTCGGAGCCTATGCCTGGCGCAGGCTGCATCCGGTACCCCCGGCCTGAGTTTCACAGCATCCGGTCCGCTCCCCGGCCCCGGCCGAGGTCGCGCAGCAGGCGGAACACCACGAGGCCGCCGAGCCCGAGATCGAGCCAGACCAGCGCGGCACTCGTCTGCAGCAGGCTCGCGGTCGCAAACAGCGCCAGCGCGAGATTGACGGCGAAGACCCGCACCAGCACGTCTCCGACCGAGAAGCCGCGCGACTGCGCCACCTGGTAGTAATGCAGGCGATGCGCCTCCCAGACGCGGTCGCCGCGCCTCAACCGCCAGACGAGCGTGATCGTCGCATCGGCGATATAGTAGAGCACCAGCAAGATCGCTGCGGCGAGGCCGCCATGCCCGGCGAGATCGAACAGGCAGAAGGCGACGATGAGGCCGATCGGCAGGCTGCCGACGTCGCCGAGAAAGAGTTTTGCCACCGGCCGGTTGAACGGCGCGAAGCCGAGAAGGCCGCCGCAAAGGCCGAGCGCCGCGAGGCCCGCCGGCGCCGACAAGAACCCCCAGTGCCAGAACAGCGTCAGGGCCGCCGTGACGGGCGCGAATTCGGCCACCGTCATCAGGTCCATGCCGTCCATGAAATTGGCGAGGTTGACGAACCAGCCGCCGCCGAGGATCAGGATCGCACGCTCCAGGCCGAGCGGCAGGACGGGCAGCACCCGTGTCTCGGACGGCAGGGCGAGGACGGCGAGCGCCACGCCGGCGAGCTGCAGGCCGAGCCGCGGCAGCGGCGGCAGCGGGACGATGTCGTCGGCGAGGCCGACGCTCGCCATCAGCAGTGCGGCGGCAACGACGAGGCCGAGCCGCCACCACGGGCCGCCCCCGAGGCCGAGCCATAAGGCCCCTGCCCCCGCCGTCGCCAGCGCGGCGCCGAGCACCGCGATGCCGCCACCTTGCGGCGTCGGCGCTTTATGGCCCGAGCGGACATTGGGCCGCGCCAAAGCGTAGCGCAGAAGCAGCGGCCGCAGCACGACGATCAGCAGCACGGCGCCGAACGCCGCCCCGGCGAGGAGGACGAGGGCCGCCCCGACCGCCTCGACGCCTTGCGGGAGACGAGAGGTCATGGGCGGCGTGAGGCTTGGGTCGCCACGCCGGTTCGCCCGATCGGGAGTTCGGCGAGCGGGACCGGCACATCCGTCACCGCGAGCGCAGCGAAGCGATCCAATCCAGTCAGCCCCGAGGCTGGATTGCTTCGCTGCGCTCGCAATGACAATGCCACGAGACGTCCGCACACCAAGCGCGTAACCGTCATTCCTGCATTTGCATCCTCTGCCATGTAATCCGCCCCATGTTGCAGTGCGTCGATAGAGATTATATCAGGCCAGCTTCCGGCCGTTCCCGAAACGAGTTCCCCATGCCAGGACATCTGTCCACCCACCTTCGCCGCCTCGAATCCGAGGCGATCCATATCATGCGCGAGGTGGCCGCCGAATTCCGCCGCCCGGTGATGCTCTATTCCATCGGCAAGGATTCGAGCGTCATGCTGCATGTGGCGCTCAAGGCTTTCGCCCCCGCCAAGCCACCGTTCCCGCTGCTGCATGTCGACACGACCTGGAAGTTCCGCGAGATGATCGCCTTCCGCGACGCGGCGGCGAAACGCGCCGGCATGGAACTCATCGTCCATATCAACCAGGACGGCGTGCGCCGCGGCATCTCGCCTGTCGCCTCGGGTTCCTCGGTCCATACCCAGGTGATGAAGACGGAAGGCCTGCGCCAGGCGCTCGACGCGGGCGGGTTCGACGCCGCGTTCGGCGGGGCGCGGCGCGACGAGGAGAAGAGCCGCGCCAAGGAACGCGTCTTCTCGCACCGCTCGGCGGCCCATGCCTGGGATCCGCGCAACCAGCGCCCAGAACTCTGGCATCTCTATAATACGCGTATCAAGCCGGGCGAGAGCGTGCGCGTCTTCCCGCTGTCGAACTGGACCGAGCTCGACGTCTGGGACTACATCCGGGCCGAAAATATCCCTGTGGTGCCGCTCTATTTCGCCATGGAACGTCCCGTCGTGAAACGCGACGGCGCGCTGATCATGGTCGACGACGATCGCCTGCCGCTCGCGCCCGACGAGACACCCGAGATGCGCATGGTCCGGTTCCGGACGCTGGGCTGCTATCCGCTGACCGGCGCGGTGCCGTCCGAGGCCGCGACGCTCGATGCGATCATCGACGAGATGCGCTCCTCCACCACATCCGAACGCCAGGGCCGGCTGATCGACACGGACGAGGCCGGCTCGATGGAAAAGAAGAAACGCGAGGGGTATTTCTGATGAGCGACGCCATGGCCGAGCGCCCTACCCTTCGTTTCCTCACCTGCGGCTCGGTCGACGACGGCAAGTCGACCTTGATCGGCCGCATGCTCTACGAGCAGAATTCGATCTTCGACGACCAGCTCTCGGCGCTCGAGAAGGATTCGCGCAAGCACGGTACCGTCGGCGACGACATCGACTTCGCGCTGCTCGTCGACGGGCTCGAGGCCGAGCGCGAGCAGGGCATCACCATCGACGTCGCCTACCGGTATTTCGCCACCAAGACGCGCGCCTTCATCGTCGCCGACACGCCTGGCCATGAGCAGTTCACCCGCAACATGGCGACGGGCGCCTCGAACGCCGACCTCGCCATCCTGCTCGTCGACGCGCGAAAAGGCCTGCTGACGCAGACGCGGCGCCACGCCTATATCGTGTCGCTGCTCGGCATCCGGACGGTGGTCCTAGCGGTCAACAAGATCGACCTCGTGGGCTTCGACCAGCATGTCTTCTCCACCATCGTCAAGGACTTCGAGGGTTTCGCGGCGCAGCTCAATTTCCGCTCGGTGACCGCGATCCCGGTCTCGGCCCGCTACGGCGACAACCTCTCGGAGCGCTCGTCGCGCATGCCCTGGTACGACGGGCCGACGCTCGTCGGCTTCCTCGAAACCGTCGATGTCGGCGAGGATGGTGCCGAAAAACCCTTCCGCCTGCCGGTGCAATGGATCAACCGGCCGAACCTCGACTTCCGCGGCTATTGCGGCACGGTGGCGGGCGGCACGGTCAAGCCCGGCGACGAGATCGTCGTGGCGGGCTCGGGCCGCACGTCGAAGGTGGTGCGGGTCATCGGGCCGGGCGGCGAGGACCTCGGCGCGGCCGGGGCGGGCGACGCGGTGACGCTGACGCTCGCCGACGAGATCGACATTGCGCGCGGCGATGTGCTGGCCGACCCCAGGCATCGGCCGCCGGTGGCCGATCAGTTTGCCGCCCATGTGATCTGGATGAGCGAGGAGCGTCTACTGCCCGGCCGCTCCTACCTGATGAAGATTGGCGCGCGGCAGGTCCCGGTGACGGTGACCGACCTGAAACACAGGGTCGACGTCAACACGCTTGACCACGGCGCCGGCAAGACGCTCGGGCTGAACGAGATCGGCTTCTGCAACCTTGCGGCCGCCGTGCCGATCGCCTTCGACCCCTACGGCGAGAACCGCGACACCGGCGCCTTCATCCTCATCGACCGCATGACCAATGCGACCGCCGCCGCCGGGCTGATCGATTTCCCGCTGCGGCGGGCGACGAACATCCACACCCAGGACCTCGCGGTGTCGAAGCAGGCGCGGGCCGCGCTGAAGCACCAGAAGCCGGCGATCCTGTGGTTCACGGGCCTGTCGGGCGCCGGCAAGTCGACGGTGGCCAATATCGTCGAATCCAAGCTCCACCTGCGCGGCGTGCATACGCTGATGCTCGACGGCGACAACGTGCGCCACGGCCTCAACAAGGATCTCGGCTTCACCGATGCCGACCGGGTGGAGAACATCCGCCGCGTCGGCGAGGTGGCGAAGCTGATGGTCGAGGCCGGCCTCGTCGTGCTCTGCTCCTTCATCTCGCCCTTCCAGGCCGAGCGGCACATGGTGCGCGAGCTCGTCGGCGAGGACGAGTTTTGGGAAGTCTTCGTCGATGCGCCGATCGAGGCCTGCATCGCCCGCGACCCCAAGGGGCTCTACAAGCGGGCGCTCAAGGGCGAGATCAAGAACTTCACCGGCATCGACCAGGCCTATGAGCGGCCGGAGAACGCCGAGGTCGTGCTCGATGCGGTGGGGCAGGCCCCGGAGGCCCTGGCCGACCAGGTGATCGCGGCGCTCGAGGCACGCGGCGTGGTGCAGCGGTTTTGAGGCTCTCGCAGCATCGTCACCGACCAGCCGCTGCCGCTGGCTCCATGGCGTCTCGACAACAGCCGTCCCTGCCGCTGTCCTGGATTGGTGGGCAAGGCATGGATCCGTAAGAGCAGAACACGCAGCAATCGCCTGACTTCGGCCGAAGCGATAGTCCGCAGCCGCTGCACTCGTAGATAATCCGGCAAGCGTCGATCGGCATCGATTCCATTTTCGAAATGCCGCACGAAGGGCAAGTAATAGTGGATTGGGTGACGGGCGGCGTGCTCATGCGTAAGTATAGCCAACATAGAGCAGCGCGAACCCGAGCAGCAGCCCAATGAGAGTCACGGCCCTGACTGCCGGCCTTACGCATAGGGTGCCCGGCAAACAGGCCGCTCGCCGCTGCTGTCGCCAGAGCAGCACGCTCCCCCCGACCAGACACAAAGGCGCGACCACCAACAGGATCGCGCGATGAGGCGCGGAGAACAGGGCCACGTCGGTGAGCCATGTCGTGCTTAGCCCTGCCGTCGCCAGCAAGAAAGGCAAACCGCAACATGACGCCAACCCGAAGGCTGCCGCGACGCCGCCGGCGGTCAGCAATGCGATCGGGCGTCCCGACGATCGCTCATCGCAACGAAGATCTTTTGTCGTTTCAGTCACAATCCCATCTCCTTGTCTGCCTCCGAGTGACAGGTTACTGTCTGTAGCGACTACAGACTCAAGCGGTTTTTTCGGAGTTGGATTCCTGATGGCAGACGGCATCACGATCGGTGCTTTGTCGAAGCACACGGGCTGTCACATCGAGACCATCCGCTACTATGAGCGGATCGGCCTACTGCCGACGCCCCGTCGCCGTGGTCGGTACCGCTTTTACGGCGACGCGGATGTGCGACAACTAACCTTCGTGCGAAGAGCGCGGGAACTCGGCTTTACGCTCGATGACGTCCGAACGCTGCTTGGACTGGCATCCGACAGGCGGACCGCGTGCGAGGAGGCTCGGGACATCAGCGCCGGCCATCTTTCCAACGTGCGTACGCGCATCGCCGATCTGAAGGCGATAGAGCTGGTCCTTGCCGACGCGGTCCATCAATGCGACGCGCGCCAAAAGCTGAGTTGTCCGTTGATCGAAGCGCTGGCGGCGCCATAGATCGTGAAAGAGACGCTGAATTGGGGCCTGGCGCCCGCATAGACGCCTGTCTGTGCTTCGTCTTCGTCGTTCAGGGCAGAACCCGCCGCGGCATGGGCGGCGGGGGATAATGGCCGGCCATGATGTTCCAATAGGCCCAGGACCGCACGTCCATGATGCCGGGCGGAGCATGCTCGATCGCCTCGACGAAGGCGTCGCGGCCGACGTGACGGCGCACGGTCTCGACCTCGTCCACGGTGCCGTAGGCCATCAGATAGGCCATGAAGCGAAACGGTTCGGCAAGCGCCCGCTCCGGCGCCTCGAACCAGACGACGTGCCGCGCGACCGCGAGCATCTCGGCGGTCTGGGGGAGCGGCGACATCAGGCCACGGTGCCTCCCGGCCGACGCGCCGAACGGCGGCGGAAAGCTTCGATCGGCGGCAATTGCACCGGATCGACGCCGGCGACGGCCTCGACCAGGGTCCGGCGGACCGGTTGTGGCAGATCCGCCAGGGCGGGATCCTCATGGTAGCTGATGGCCTTGAGCGAAATCAGCGGGTTGAATTCGTCGTCATAGATGATTGCCGCGGCCGAGAGCATCAGATCGAGTGGCAACATCGCATCGACGAGGAGCGCGTGGATATCGAGATAATCCTTGAGCTCCGCGCGCTGTGTGACGACAGCCACCTTCATGCCGGCGAGATCGATCAGCGAGGCAATCGCCAAATCCGAGCCCTCCGCCCGGACATGCGGCTCGACCTGGCCGAGCGTAAGTCCTCCAAAGAACGAAACCTGCACAGGTCCCCCTCGATCCAGTGTGACGGTCAACGTGTTCGGCGCCGATTGCCGCGTCGTCACCCCTCCGAGATAAGGGATCTTGGCCATGAGATCGCTCGGTCTGAAGGAGGTCGAGGAAAAGAAATCGAAATCGACCGAAGTGCGATGCCCGAACCGCAAAGCGATGGCCGTGCCGCCATAGAGCGCGAAATCCGGCGGCGTCGCCGAAAGCTCGTCCCACACCGCGCGTTGCGCCGGCGGAAGGCTGTCGAGCCGCGGATGAAAGGGACTGGCCATCGGTTGCGTCTCATTTATAGCACGCTCGCCTTCAGCAATATTTGCGATGGTTTGGCCACAGCCGTGACATAACGCGGCCACCAGTGCACTGCAGCGTCATCGAGCTGTAAAGATCAAGCTGCGTTAATCCATCGTTAATGCGGTTCCTCTCTTTATAGGCAGTTACCGCCCGGAGCCAGCCATGATGCGCCGCACCGTCGTTGTCGTCGAGGACGAGCCTTTGATTCGTCTGAATGCCACGACCCTGTTCGAGGACGCCGGCATCGACGTCGTCGAATTCTCCAATGGAGACGATGCCATCAACTACGTTCGCGACCACAAAGACCATGTCGCGGCGATTTTCACCGACGTCTATCTGCCAGGCGACACATCGGGGCTGGAACTTGCGGGCATCGTCGCGGAGGTCTGCCCCGAGATCGCGGTGCTGGTGACGTCGGGGCAGATCTTGCGCCTGCCGGACGAGCTTCATCCTCACGTCCGTTACGTCACCAAGCCTTGGCTGCCGACGGACGTGCTGGACAGCATGCGCAACGCGCTCAGCGTCGCGGCCTGAAGGACTCGCCGACGCTAGATCACGATGATCTTGGATCGAGTCGATCCAAGATCATGAACATGATCGATTCCGTAATTTAAAGCATGATGTCATCCGAAAACCCGTGCCGACTTTTCGGCATCATGCTCTACTCGTCCTGGCGCAGGCGGCTCGGCAGCAATTGCCCCTGGCCTTCGAGCACCGGATAGGCCGCCGAGGCGACGAGATGCGTGTTGATCTGCTTCAGGTCGCGCAGCGCATCAAGGTGCAAACCACTCGTCTCCGCGGCCCCGACCCCGCCTAAGCGCAGCCGATCGAAGTGGGAGGCCACGGCGCTCGCCTCGAGGCTGCGGAAGGCCTCCTTCTCGGCGGCGAGGAGGCGGGCCGCGCCGCCGTCCCCGGTGACGAAGAGCGACGCCGCGGCCCGGGCGTTGGCGATCAGCCGGTCGACCATCTCGACGATCTGCGTGCGGTCGTCACGCGACAGGACAAGGCCGCGCTTCACCTTCTTTGCCAAGAGGCCGAGCAGGCCTTTGTCAACCACGTCGCCGGCCTGTTCCATGTTGGTGGCGAAGACCAGGATCTCGCCGATGCGGCGATGGTCGGCGTCGCTCAGGGCCTCGGGATCAAGCGAGGTCAGATAGGCCTTGATGCCGGCGTTGAGCTTGTCGAGGATGTCGTCGAGCTGCTTTGCCTCGGCGATCTGGCGCCGGTCCGGATTGCCGAGCGCGTCGCGCACGCCCTGCAACATGGCCTCGAGCACGTCGGCGAGGCGCAGGGCCTCGCGCGCCGCGCCACCGAGCGCGACCGTCGGCGTCTCGACCGCCGCCGGATCGAGATAGATCGGCCGGCTCGGATCGGTCTCGTCGACCCGCGCCGGCAAAAAGCGGCGCAGCAGGTCTGCATAAGGCGTCAACAGGGGCAGGGCGACCGCGGCAATGACGAGGTTGAAGGCGGTATGGAAATCGGCGACCGCGCGGGCGTTGCCCGGCTCCATTCCGACCAGCACCGCGCCTAGCCAGGGCAGCAGCGGGAGGGCTACGCCGACCCCGATGACGCGGGTCAGCAGGTTGCCGAGCGGCACGCGCCGGCTTGCCGGGTCCTTGCCTGTCGTGCCCTCCAGCACCGGATTGATGGCGGTGCCGAGGTTGGCGCCGAGCACCAGCGCGAAGGCCGCGTCCGGCGGCACCACCCCCTTGGCCGCGAAGGACATGACGAGCAGCACGATGGCGACACTCGAATGGGCCGCCCAGGTGATGCCAGCGGCGAGGATCACGTCGAGCAACGGCTGGCTCGAGATCGCGCCGAGCAGCAGGCGCAGGCTCGGCACGTCCTCATAAGGGGTCAGCAATCCAACGAATTGATGCAGCGCCATCAGCATCAGCCCGAGGCCGATCAGCACGCGGCCGAAGTCGCGCGGGCCCGCCGTGGCGCGGCGGAACAGCAGGAGGCCGACGAGAATCAGCGCCGGCGCGACCTCGGCGACGTCGAAGGAGAGCACCTGCACGATCAGGGTGGTCCCGACATTGGCGCCGAGCATCACCGCGAGCGCCGGTGCGAGGTCGACGAGCCCGCCGGCTGCGAAGCCCGTCGCCATCAGGCCCGTCGCGGTGCTGCTCTGCAGGACGGCGGTGACGCCGATGCCGGCCAGGAAGGCCCGCAGACGGTTGCGCAGCGCCTGCCCCAGGAAACCCCTGAGCTTCGCGCCGAAGGCCCGCTGGATGCCGGTCTGCACCATGTGGACGCCCCAGAGCAGCAACGCCACGGATCCGGCGAGATCGACCAGCGTCAGGGGGAACGGCATCGGCGCGGCCTCCTCGGACGAGATGTCCGCGATTGCGCCGCCGATGGCGGCACGTCCTCATAGGCCGCTTCGCGGTCGAATTCACGAGGCAAAGGCCTGCCACCCGCTCGACTTCGCCCAAGCAGACGCGGCGACCAGAACCGGCGAGCGGAGCAAAGGCTTGTCGTCCGATGGGCGAACGTCACCCGAGCCGCTCGATGCCCTCCGGGTCGCAGCGCGTGGCGGCAGCGGCGATGGTCATGCCGCCGATGCGCCGCTCCGGCCGCAATTCGGCGAGCGGGATCAGCACGAAGCCCCGCTTGAGCATTTCGGGATGCGGCAGGGTCAGGGCCGGCGTGTCGATGACCTCGGTCCCGTAATAGAGGATGTCGATGTCGATGACACGCGGCCCCCAGCGCACGGTCTCGACGCGGCCGAGCGCGACTTCGAGCGCCTTCACGCGGGCGAGGAGGTCGCGCGGCGGCACTGCCGTCATGCCGACGGCGCAGCAATTGACGTACCAGTCCTGCGCCACCGGCCCCCAGGGCGCGGTGCGATAGCGCGCGGAGACCTCCAGGCCGCAGGCGAGGCCGGTCGCCTCCAGCGCCGCGAGTGCACGCTCGATATGGCCCGCCTTGTCGCCGACATTGCTGCCGAGGGCGAAGGCGACCTCGATCGGCTGGCTGTTCATGAGGATGCGACCTCTCGGATGGCGTCGAAGACGCGTAGGGCCGCGACGTGTTCGGCGACGTCGTGGACCCGGAACAGCGTGGCGCCAGCCTGTGCCGCGGCCAGATTGGCCGCGACCGTGCCGATCAGCCGCTCGCCGGCCGGGGTTCCGGTCAACCGGCCCAGGAACGACTTGCGCGACACCCCGATCAGCACCGGCAGACCGTAGCCGCGCAGCGCCGCGATGCCGGCGATGGCCGCGACCTGCTGGGCCGGCGTCTTGCCGAAGCCGATGCCCGGATCGAGGATGATCCGGTCCTGCCTTATGCCGGCCTCGGCGGCGATGGCGAGCGTTCGGTCGAAGAAGCGCCGCATGTCGGCGACGATGTCGATACTCGCGTCGATCTCGGCGCGGTTATGCATGGCGACGACGGCGACGCCGGCCTCCGCGATCGCTGGCGCCATGGCCGGGTCGCCCTGCAGGCCCCAGATGTCGTTGACCATGGTGGCCCCGGCCCGGATGGCGCGCCGTGCGACCTCGCTCTTGGTCGTATCGACCGACAGCGGCACCGGCAGTTGCGCCGCGAGCGCCGCCAGGATCCGGCCGATGCGCTGCCATTCGATCTCAGCCGGGACCGGCGTGAAGCCGGGACGCGTCGACTCCCCGCCGATATCGACGATCGACGCCCCCGCCTCCACCATGGCGGCGCCATGCGCGAGCGCCGGGCCGAACGCATCGTAGCGACCGCCGTCCGAGAAAGAGTCCGGCGTGACGTTGAGGATGCCCACCACCAGGCTGCGCCGCCCGAGCGTCGTCAGCAAGGGACCGAGCTTCACCTCGATGCCAGGGCCGACCTTGTCCGGTGTGGGACTCATATTCACACCCCGATCATCGCCAGGGACTGCTTCTCGCGCCGCCGCTCGACGGAGGACGGAATGCGCAGGCTCTCGCGATATTTGGCGACCGTCCGGCGGGCGATATCGATGTCGGCGGATTTGAGTCGCATGACGATGGCGTCGTCCGACAGGATATCGGCCGGGCTCTCGGCGTCGATCATCTGCTTGATTCGGAAGCGGACCGCCTCGGCCGAATGCGAGCCGCCGGCGCGCGTCGAGGCGATGGCGGCGGTGAAGAAATATTTGAGCTCGAACATGCCGCGCGGGCTCGCCATGTATTTGTTCGAGGTGACGCGCGACACGGTCGATTCGTGCATGCCGATCGCATCCGCCACGGTCTTGAGATTCAGGGGCCGCAGGAATTCGACGCCCCGGGCGAAGAAGGCATCCTGCTGGCGCACGATCTCGCTCGACACCTTGAGGATGGTGCGGGCGCGCTGCTCCAGGCTCTTGGTCAGCCAGTTCGCGGTCTGCAGGCAACTGGCCACGAACGACCGATCGGCCTCGCTCGCCGGCTTGCGGCTGACGCGGGCGTGGTAGCTCTGGCTCACCAGCACGCGCGGCAGGACGTCCGTATTGAGGTCGATGAGCCAGGAGCCGTCGGGCGCCTCGCGGACATAGACGTCGGGCACCACGGCCTGGATGGTGCCGGCGCCGAAGGCACGGCCGGGCTTCGGGTCGAGATTGCGGATTTCCGCGATCATGTCGGCCATGTCCTCGTCGTCGACGCCGCAGACGCGCTTGAGGCCGGCGAAGTCGCGTCGAGCCAGGAGGTCGAGATGGCCGACGAGCGCCGCCATGGCGGGATCGAACCTGTCGCGATCGCGCAACTGGAGCTCGAGGCATTCGGCGACGCCGCGCGCGCCGATCCCGGTCGGCTCGAAGCCATGGATGGTGCCGAGCACGGCCCGCGCCCTCAATAGCGGCGCGCCGAGGCGCTCTGCGATGGCGTCGAGCGGTTCGGACAGATAGCCCGCATCGTCGATCGCATCGATGATCGCGTGGCCGATCAGCCGGTCGACCGGATCGCTCGTCGCCAGCATCAGTTGCGCACCCAGATGATCGTGCAGCGTCGTCGTCGCGGCGACGAAGCGCTCGATGTCGGGGGGCTCGCCGTCGAAGCCGGCGCCGCCCGACGACGTTCCGGTCCAGGATGTCGCCGAGAGGCCGAGACTATCGCTCGGCGAAGCTGCCGCGGCGCCCGGCCCGTCATGCTCGAAGGCGTTGCCGAGCTCGGTGCCGAGGCCTGCCTCGAGGGACGCACGGTCGGTCTCGAACTCCTCGTGCGACCAGTCGCCCTCGCCGGGGTCGCGCGCGGCGTCGGCCGGCTCGCCCGCGGACTCCTGCACCTCGCCATCCTCGGCCCGCTCGAGCAGCGGGTTGCGTTCGAGCTCCTCCTCGATGAAGCCGGCCAGTTCGAGATTGGACAATTGCAGAAGCTTGATCGCCTGCATGAGTTGCGGCGTCATCACCAGGCTTTGGCCCTGGCGCATCACAAGCTTGGCTGACAGCGCCATCGATACCCGCAGACATGATCTTCAATCGACCGACCCATGCCATGGGAAGATCAACCCAGCCTTAATCCAACGCATCCGTCAGCGACAGCCGCAAGGCCGCACTCCAGGTATGATTTTTGCTTAGAGGTGATCCCGCGTCGACGCAAGGGCGCCGGCGCGAAACCCGGCTGGCCGGCCCGTGCGGGCCGTCATGAAACCACCGCGCCGCCCGACCCGTTAGGCCACCATGGAGGTGGATCATGGAAGGACCGGTTCTCATCGCCGGGGCGGGCCCCGTCGGCCTGACGGCGGCCTGCGCCCTGGCGCGGCTCGGCGTCGCGCTGCGCATCGTCGACAAGGCTCGGGCACGGAGCGAAACATCGAAGGCCCTGGTGCTGTGGCCGCGCACGCTCGAGCTCCTCGACGTCGAAGGCTGCGTCGAGCCTTTCATCGACGCCGGGCTCAAGGGGACGGGCGCGCGAATCCACGCCAATGGACGTGAGCTCGTCCATGTCTCGCTGGAGACCGCACGAAGCCCGTACAACTTCGCCCTCTTCCTGCCGCAGAACGAGACGGAGCGGCTGCTCGAGGAGCAGCTCGGGCGCCATGGCGTGCGGGTCGAGCGGGGAACCACGCTCGAGGCCTTCGCCGAGAGCGGCAAGGACGTGGCGGCGACGCTGCTCGATGCGGAGGGCCACCGCGAGGAGACGCGGTTCGCAGCGCTGCTCGGCTGCGACGGCGCCCACAGCACGGTGCGGCATGGGCTCGGCGTCCCGTTCGAAGGCCTGACCGAGACGGCCGATTTTCTGCTGGCGGATGTCCGCATCGATGGTGACCTTCCGACGCGGGAACTGGCCCTCTTCTGGCAGCCGGACGGCATCCTGGCGCTCTTCCCCATCATCGGAAACCGCTTTCGCGTGATCGCCGACACCGCGCCCGCCGACACCACCGCGCCGCCGGAGCTCGAGGAGATCCAGCGCCTGCTCGATGCGCGCGGACCGGGCGGCCTCAAAGCGCATGATCCGATCTGGTTAAGCCGCTTCCGCATCAACGAGCGCAAGGTCAAGGACTATGCCCGGGGCCGGGTGTTCCTGCTCGGCGACGCCGCCCACATCCATAGCCCGGCCGGCGGCCAGGGCATGAACACCGGCATGCAGGACGCCTTCAACCTGGCCTGGAAGCTCGCCATGGTGCTCGGCGGACGGGCCGGGACCGCCCTCCTCGACAGCTATTCGCCGGAGCGCAGCGCTATCGGCGACCAGGTGCTCAGCAACGCGTCGCGGATGACCCATGTGGCTATCCTGCGCAACCCGATCCTGCAGGAGATCCGTAACCTTGCGGCGGGAATGCTCGGCCGTATCCCGGCGCTGCGCCAGCGGCTCGTCGACCAGCTGGCTGAACTCGATCTCCACTACGAGGCGAGCCCGCTGACCGGGCGTGGCACTTCGGGCCATCCTGCCGGCGGACACCGGGCGCCGGATGTTCCGCTGCGGTCCGCCGAAGGCAAGCCGACCCGGCTGCACGCGCTGCTGCGTTCGGGACGTTTCGCGCTGCTCTCGGTCGGCGTGCCAGGTCCCGACCTGCCGGACGACCTCGCGGACTTCGTCGTTCGCGCCGAGGCGAATGGGGAGGCGGCCTATGAGACGGGGCGGCATTACCTGATCCGTCCCGATGCTTATGTGGCCACCGTCGCGGACGGTGGGCATTCGCAGAAGCTCCTCGATCATCTGCGGACGATGGTCGGCCGATAAGCTCAGTAAAGATCGAGCCCGAGACCGCCCTCGATGATGCCGAACGGGCGGCCGACGCTCAACCGTAGCCGGTAGGCACCGCCGTCCCGGACTTCACCGTCTCCATGGAAATATAGGCCGACATGTCGAAGACCTCGATCCTGCCGAGCAGCTGTTTGTAGATGACGTCATAATGTTCGACGTTGGGCAGGACGACCTTCAGGATGTAGTCGAGGTTACCGGTCAGGCGATGGACCTCGACGACCTCCGGGATCTCGGCGACCGCCTGGCGAAAGGCATCGATCCAGGCCGTGCTATGGCGCGCCGTCTTGACCGTGACGAAGACGGTCGTCGGCAGGCCCATCCGCGCCCGGTCGAGCACCGCTACCTGCCGGGCGATGTGACCCTCCGCCTTGAGACGCGCGATCCGCCGCGAACAGGCCGAGGCCGAGAGCGAGACGCGCTCGGCGATGGTCATCACCGGCAGATCGGCATCCGCTTGGAGCAGGTCGAGGATCTTGCGGTCGAACCGGTCGAGCATGGGATCAACTTGCCCCTCCAGGCACGCGGGCGCAACCGGCATGCGCGAAACGGGGCCATGGCGCATGCGCGATGCGCACCATCCCGCGGCGGCCG
Source organism: Lichenihabitans sp. (assembly GCA_965277115.1). GTDB lineage: Bacteria > Pseudomonadota > Alphaproteobacteria > Rhizobiales > Beijerinckiaceae > Lichenihabitans. Next base: position 134,896 of record CBDIBY010000013.1, read on the forward strand.
ACGAATTCGCATCCCGCTTGCGCGCCGTCTCGGCTAATCTGCACCATCTGAAGCGGGAGAGCGCGATGCGGACGATCGGCCTGATCGGTGGCATGAGCTGGGAAAGCACGGCGGTCTATTATCGCCGCATCAACGAGGCGGTTCGCCAGCGCCTCGGCGGCCTGCACTCGGCCGACATCCTCCTTCATTCGCTCGATTTCGACAGCGTCGTACGGCTGCAGAAAGCCGAGGCCTGGGATCAGGCGGGAGCGCTCCTCGGCGATGTCGCGGCGCGGCTCGAGACCGCAGGCGCCGGCTGCATCCTGATCTGCACCAACACGATGCATCTCGTCGCCGACGCGGTGCAGCGCGAGACCCGCGTGCCGGTGCTCAACATCATCGACGAGACCGCGCGGAGGCTGACGCAGGCCGGCTGCCGCCGTCCGCTGCTGCTCGCGACGCGCTACACGATGGAACACGGCTTCTACGCCGAGCGCATGGCGAGATCCGGCATCGAGGTCAGGGTGCCGGACGAACCCGGCCGCGCCCTCGTGCATCGGGTGATCTTCGAGGAACTCTGCCGCGGCATCGTCAGCGAAACGTCGCGCGGAAACCTCGTGGACCTTGTCGCACAAGGCCTCGCCGAGGGCGCCGACGGCGTCATCCTGGGCTGCACGGAGATCTGCATGATCCTCGATCCTGCCGCTCTGCCCTGCCCGGGCTTCGACTCGACCGCCATCCATGCCGGCGCGGCGGTTGACTTCGCCCTGTCGTCATCATCGCTGCGCGACGCCGCCTGACAGCCTGTTTGAAAACTGATGACCCTCAAAGCTGAGGAGGTCCGCAGGGACCGTCTCGAAGTACGGCAGGGAGCAAGCCGCGCCTTGCGCTCGCCACGCTCACGCTTTACCACTCGTTGGCACATCGGGAGTCGAACGTGATCACGGGCTAGCCCGCGGGACATGCGCGGCGTCCGGATCGCATCCCCCCGCTTGAACCCCTGCTGCCGTGCGTCGTCTCCTCCTCCTGCTTGCCGTGGCCCTGGTTGGATTGGCGATGTGCGGCCCAGCGCGCGCCGTCGATCCGGTCCGCGTCTCGCTAGACAGCACAGCGGTGGATCTGACGGGTATCGTCGAGCGCTTCAGCGCTCAAGGCGACAGTATCAAGGTCCCGACCGCACCCGGCCCGGACGGCATCGTCCGACGCATCGAGGTCGCCGCCAAGACTCCTGGCACCAAGCCGAACTGGATCGTCTTCGCTCTGACCAATGACACCGACGAGCAGATCGAGCGGTTGCTCGTCGCGCCGCATTTCCGTCTCGTGGGCTCGGGCCTGATTTGGCCCGACCTCGGCGCAACGCGGATCTCGGCCATCACCGCGAGCCAGGGCTTCCCGCCCGAATCCCAGGACAATGCGGATGCCGACGTGTTCCGCATCACGCTCGATCCGGGCTCGACCGTCACCTATGTGGCGGAGCTCCAGTCTCCGAACCTGCCGCAGCTCTATCTGTGGGCGCCCGACGCCTACAAGGACCAGGTGACGAGCCTCAGCCTCTACAAGGGCATCGTCATCGGCATCGCGGGGCTGCTGGCGCTGTTCCTCACCATCGTCTTCGTGGTGCGCGGCGCCGTCATCTTCCCGGCAGCGGCGGCGCTGGCCTGGGCGGTGCTGGGTTATGTGTGCATCGATTTCGGCTTCTGGCACAAGCTGTTCGCGGTCGGTGGGGAGGCCGACCGGCTGTCCCGCTCGGTGGCCGAGGCGGTGCTGGCCGCGACCCTCTTCGTCTTCCTCTTCGCCTATCTGCATCTCAATCGATGGCACGTTCGCTACGGCCATATCGGCCTGGCGTGGCTGGTCTTCCTCACCGCCCTCGTGGGCTTCGCGCTATTCGACGCGCCGGTCGCGGCCGGCGTCGCGCGCATCATGCTGGCGACGGTCGCGGCCGTCGGCTTCATCCTCGTCCTCTATCTGTCGACGCATGGCTACGACCGCGCCGTCATGCTGATCCCGACCTGGTTCCTGCTGTTGGTCTGGGTCGGCACGGCGGGGCTCGCCGTCATGGGGTGGCTGTCGAACGACCTCGTCTCGCCGGCGCTAATGGGCGGCCTGGTGCTCATCGTCATGCTGATCGGCTTCACCATCATGCAGAACGCCTTCGCCGGCGGCGGCATGGGCCAGGGGATCGTCTCCGACAGCGAGCGCAAGGCGCTTGCCCTGACCGGCTCGGGCGACATCATCTTCGACTGGGACGTGAATGCCGACCGGATCTTCGTGGCGCCCGAGATCGAGCATCAGCTCGGCCTGCGGCGCGGCACCCTCGAAGGGCCGGCTTCGAGCTGGTTCGACATGCTCCACAGCTTCGACCGCGAGCGCTTCCGCGCCTGCCTTGACACGATCCTGGAGCAGCGCTGCGGGCGGATCTCGCAATATTTCCGCCTGCGCTCGGCCGACGGCCATTATTTCTGGTTCACGCTCAAGGCGCGTCCGGTCGTGGGCGTCGACGGCGAGGTGATGCGCGTCGTCGGCACGCTCGCCGACGTCACCGACATCAAGGTCTCCGAGGAACGGCTGCTGCATGATGCCGTCCACGATAACCTGACCGGCCTGCCCAACCGCGAGCTGTTCTTCGACCGGCTTGACTCCTCGCTCATGCTCGGACGCAGCGCCGGCGACATCCAGCCGAGCGTGATCACTATCGACATCGACCGGTTCAAGCACGTCAACGAACAGGTCGGGCCCTCGGTCGGCGATTCCATCCTGCTCACCGTCGCCCGTCGCTTCGGCAGGCTGCTGCGCCAGCAGGACACGATGGCGCGCATCGGCGGCGACCAGTTCGCCTTCATCATTCTCTCCGAGCAGGATCCGCAAGCCGTCGCCGCCCTCTCCGAGACGCTGCGCAAGACAGTGACGACGCCGATCAGCGTCGGCGAACACGAGATCGTACTGACCGCCTCGGCGGGCCTCGCTCTGTTCGACCCACAGATCCACGACAAGCGGGAAAGCCCGCTCCAGGACGCAGAGATCGCCATGGCCCATGCCAAGCGACTCGGCGGCAGCCGCACCGAAATGTTCCGGGCCTCGATGCGGGCGCAGCGCCCCGAACGGGTGACCCTCGACAGCGACCTCAAGCGGGCGCTGGAGCGTAACGAGATCAAGGTTCACTTCCAGCCGATCGTGCGGCTCGAGGATCGCACCATCGCCGGCTTCGAGGCGCTGCTGCGCTGGACGCATCCGCGGCTCGGCCTCGTGCCGCCCTCCGATTTCATCCCCATCGCCGAGCGTACGGGCCTCATCGTCGACCTCGGCCTCTTCGCGCTCGACCGGACGGCGCGCGAACTCGCCGCCTGGCAGCAGGCGCTCGACGTCTCGCCGCCGATCTATGCCTCCGTCAACGTGTCCTCGCGCCAGCTGCTGCGCCATGACCTGCTCAGCGACGTCAAGGCCGTGCTGACGCGCTCCGGCGTCCTGCGCAACTCGCTGAAGCTCGAACTGACCGAGAGCCTGGTGATGGAGAACCCGGAATATGCGGCACAGATGCTGGTGCGCATCCGCGACCTCGGCGCCGGCCTCTCGCTCGACGATTTCGGCACCGGCTATTCGTCGCTGTCCTACCTGCAGCGCTTCCCCTTCGACACGATCAAGATCGACCAGAGCTTCGTCAGGCAGAACGGCAAGGGATCGCGCCCCATCATCCTGCGCTCCATCGTGACGCTGGCGCACGACCTCGGCATGGAGGTGGTGGCGGAGGGCGCCGAATCGGAAAGCGACGTGATCGAGCTCAGCCAGCTCGGCTGCGAATATGCGCAGGGCTTCGCCTTCGGCCAGGCGATTTCGGCGGCCGAGGCGCGCAAGCTCATCGGGGCGGCGAGCGAAGCCGCCTGAGGCACACGCCGGAAGGGCGGCCGCCATGGGAGACGACTATCCCTCGATCGCGGCCGGGATCGTCTCGTTCCATCCCGACGGCGCGCAGCTCCTGAGGCTCGTGCGGACACTGCTGCTGCGCCTCGATGCCATCTATCTCTTCAACAACGCCCCGCTCGAACCTGCCCTGCGCGACATCCTCGGTCGCGAGCCGGCCTTGCGCTTCATCGACGCCGGCGACAATTTCGGGATCGGCGTCGGGCTCAACGTCGTGGCGCTCGCCGCGACGCGCGACGGCTTCGAGCGGCTGATCGTCTTCGACCAGGACTCGCGCGCCTGGCCTGGCCTCGTCGAAGAGCTCGAACTGGCCTTCGACCAGCTCGAAGCCTCCGGGCGCAGGCCGGCGGCGGTCGGCCCACGGCTGGTGGCGCCGGCCGGCGACCGGGACTCGAAAGCGCCGACCTACCGGCTACGGCCCGGCGTCAAGGCCGAGGGCACCCTGCAACCGGCGGACTTCCTGCCGACCTCGGGTTCGCTGTTCAACTTGCGCACCCTGCGTGAGACGGGCCTGTTCCGCGCCGACTATTTCATCGATGCCGTCGACCTCGAATGGAGCTTCCGCGCCTGGGCCAGGGGTGCGAGCCTGTGGATCGCGCCCGGCGCGCTCATGGAACATACGGTGGGCACGGGCACGATCCGCCTGCCCTTCGGCCTCGTCATGCCGAACCAGAAGCCGTTCCGCATGTATTGCCACCTGCGCAACACGCTCTACGGCTTCCGGCTGCGCCATGTGCCGCTGCGCTGGAAACTGCGCCAGGCCGCCTATATGGCGCTGCAGGTCATCGGCTACTGGTCGCACCACGGCTATTCGGGGGCGGCCCTGTCGCCGCTCCTCCATGGGTTGCGCGACGGGCTGCGCGGCAGGCTCGGGCCGCCGCCGCCCGAGTCCGGATTCTGACCGGACGATGCGATTTCCGTTGATCGATCGGGTCGGATGGCTTGGTTCGCTGTCGCCAATACGGAACGTCGAACATCCATCTGCGTCATCAACTCAGTTGAGGAGGGCAGGTTGGTATTTGGCGGCGGCGTGTTTCAACCTTGCACCGCTGATGACGACAGTGAAGGACTCAGCCGGAAACCTTCAATCGTGGTAGAGCACCGAGCGCCCACCGTCGATCACGATGCAGGCGGCGTTGATGAAGGGCGCTTCGTCGGAGGCCAGGAACAATGCCGTCATGGCGACCTCCTCGGGCCGCCCGATCCGCTTCGGCGGATGGAGCGCGTAGGTGCGCCGCCGCTCGGCTTCGGGATCGGGAAACGTGTTCCAGTAGTCGATGGCGATCTGCGTCTCGATATAGCCCGGCGCGATGGCGTTGACGCGGATGTTGTCGGCGGCGAAATCGATACCGAGCGCCCGCGTCAACCCGAGCAGCCCGTGCTTGGCGACCGGATAGGGGAAGCAGCCGGGAATGATGGTGAAGGCGTGGGCCGAGGCGATGTTGACGATCGCCCCGCCGCCGCGCGCCTTGAGGCCTGGCAGCACCGCCCGACTCATCCGCCACACGCCATCGAGGTCGACCGCCATGCAGCGCGCCCATTCGGCGTCGGTCGTGTCGAGCGGCGCATGGAAGACGTTGATGCCGGCATTGTTGACGAGAATGTCGATGGGGCCGAGGTCTCGGGTCGTGGCCTCGACGGCGCGAGCGACCGAGTCCGTGTCGGTCACGTCGGTCTCGACGAAGACCGCGCGGCCGCCCTGGGCCTGAAGGTCTTGGGCCACCGCCGCGCCGGTTCGCGTATCCTTTTCGGCCACGGCCACCGCCGCCCCCTCGCGGGCGAAGGCGCGCGCGATCGCCTCGCCGATGCCGCGGCCTGCTCCGGTCACGATGGCGACCTTGCCCGCGAGGCGACCCGCCATGGCGCTCACCAATCCACGATGGTGCCGTCGTCGAGCACGGCGCCCTGGGTGTGAATGACCTCCGGCGCGAAGGGGTGGCGCGCGCAGGCGGCCTCGTCGACCTCGATGCCGAGGCCGGGCGCCTCCGGCACCTGCCAGCAGCCGTCGACCATGCGGATCGGCCCGTCGACCACCTCGAAATACCAGGGCACGGCGCCGACCATCTCCTCCTGGATCACGTGGTTCGGCGTCGAGACGGCGAAATGCAGCGCCGCGACGCCGGCGATCGGCCCGAGCGGGTTGTGCGGCGCGACACCCGCCGAGGCGGTCTCGGCCATGGCGGCGATTTTCTTGGCTTCGAGCAGGCCGCCGCAATGGCAGATGTCGGGCTGCAGGATGTCGACCGCGCGGGCGCGGATCAGCTCGTCGAACTCGCTCCGTTCGACGAGACGTTCCCCCGTCGCGATCGGCACGCCGGCGGCCGCCGCGACGCTCTGCAGCGCCGCGGTGTCGCCCGGCGGCACCGGCTCCTCGACGAACATCGGGCGGCCCGGCGCCAGCGCCCGGATGTAGTTCAGCGCCGCCGAGGCGCTTCCCGGCCGGCCGTGGAAATCCACCATCACCTCGACCGAGGGGCCAACGGCCGAGCGCAGCGCCTCCATCATCCGGGCGACCTTGTCGACCTCCGGCAACGGCGCGTGCATGTGGGTATAGGGGATGAACACCGCCTTGAAGGCCGTGTAGCCGCGCGCCACCACCTCCCGCGCCCGCTCGACCAGCGGCGCCGCATCGGTCGTCTCGTAGACGGCGCGCATGTCGCCGAGCCCGAGATGGGTATAGACCCGCACCTTGTCGCGCACCTTGCCGCCGAGGAGGCGCCAGACCGGCACGCCGAGATGCTTGCCAAAAATGTCCCAGAGCGCGATCTCGATGCCGGAAACGGCGCTCATGCCGATGGCGCCCAGCCGCCAGAAGCTCTGCTTGCGCATGACGCGCACCGCCTGCTCGATGTCGCGCGGGTCGCGCCCGATCAGCAGCGGCACCAGGTCCTCGACCGCGCCGACGACGGCGCGCGTCTTCCATTCGAGCGTCGCCTCGCCCCAGCCGTAGAGGCCAGCCGCGTCGGTGTCGACGCGCACGAAGACCCAGTTGCGCATCTCGGCATTGACCACGACCGTGCGGATGCCGGTGATCTTCATCGTGGTTAACGCCCGGCGATCGACTGGCGCCGGATGCGGCGCTCGATGATGGTCTGCAGCACGACCGAGAGCACGATCACCAGGCCGAAGCAGAGCTGCGTATAGAAGGCATTGATGCCGGCCGAGACGATGCCCGCATTGATGGCGCCGATGATGTAGGAGGCGACGAGCGTGCCGACGATCGACCCCGTGCCGCCGAAGACCGAAGTACCGCCGAGGAACACCGAGGCGATGGTGTTGAGCAGGAAGCCGTCGCCTGTCGTCGGCCAGAAGTAGTAGCCGACGAAGGAGGTCATCAGCCCGGCGAAGACCGCCAGCACGCCGACCAGCATGAAGGCGCGGGTCTTCACGCTGATGGCGTTGATGCCCATCAGGCGGGCGCTCGTGGCATTGTCGCCGACGAGGAACACATGGGCGCCGAAGCGCGTGCGGTTGAGCAGCACCCAGCAGATCACCGCGAAGAGGATCGCCCACATCGTCTCGACCGGAAAGCCGAAGGGATGCGAGTTGAACACGGCCTGGAGCACCGGGAACTTGTCGGCGGTCAGCGGCACGCCGGTGCCGTTCATCATCACGAGCTCGATCCCCCGGTAGAGGAAGGAGGTGCCGATGGTGATGACGAGCGAGGGAATGTTGAGGCGCGAGATCAGCGCGCCGTTGACCCAGCCGCAGAGCGCGCCGGTGAGAAAGCCCGCAAGCACGGCGAGCGGCTGCGGCAGGCCGGCCTGGTCGGCGACGCAGAAGACGGCCGTGCCGAGCGCCATGATCGAGGGGAAGGACAGGTCGATCTCGCCGGTGATGACGACGAAGGTGAGACCCAGCGCGATGACGGCGAAGAGCGGCGTCGTCTCGGCGAAGGCCTTGTAGATGTCGACGTCGAGGAACACCGTCGGCGCGGCGATGACGAAGGCCAGCCACATGGCGATGCCGACGCCGATGATGCCCATCTGCGAGCCGTAGCGGCGCAGCAGAGAGGGTGGCCGCACCCGGTTGTTCTTCGGAGGGTCCTTGGGGGCGGCGTTCAGCGCGTCGGCGGTCATCGCGTCGTCCTCAATGCAGCGAGCCGGAGCGAGCGACGCGGTAGAGCCGCTCGATCAGCTCCTCCATGCTGACCTCCTCCTTGCGGAACATGCCGGCGACGCGCCCGCGGTCGAGCACATAGAGCCGGTCGACCACCGGATAGACGTGGAAGATATTGTGATCGATGAAGATCGCCGACTTGCCGATCGTCTTGATGTTCTCGATGAAGTCGAGCGTCTTGCGGGTCTCGCTCAGCGACAGCCCCATGGTGGGCTCGTCGAGGATCACCAGTTCGGCATCGAAATAGAGCGCCCGCGTGATGGCGACGCCCTGCTTCTCGCCGCCCGACATGGTGGTGACGACATTGTCGGGATGCACGGCGGCCGAGGTGAAGCCCATGTGCTGGCTCATGAGGCGGGCCGATTCCTCGCGCATGCGTTTCACGTCGATGAGGCCGAAGCGGGTGCGCGGCTCGCGCCCCATGAACATGTTGCGCCAGATCGGCTGCTTCTCGCAGAGCGCGCGCTCCTGGTAGACGGTCTCGATGCCCAAGGTCCGGGCGCGCGACACCGACCAGTCCTCGATGCGCTTGCCCTGGAAGAAGATCTCGCCGCCGGGGTCGGGCCGGTGGTAGCCCATCACGGTCTTGACCAGCGTCGACTTGCCGGCGCCATTGTCGCCGAGGAGACCGACGATCTCTCCGCGATGGACCGCGAAATCGACCCCCGTCAGCGAGCGCACCTCGCCAAACGTCTTCGAGACGTTGCGCAGCTCGATGACAGGCGTTCCGGTCGCGGCAGGCTCGGCCATGTTCAGCGGATCTCCTTGGCGGCGAGCGGCGCCACGGCGGCGACGTTGCTCTTGTCCACGAAGGCGCCGGCGGTGTTGATGTTGAGGCCCGAGAAGCCGAATTTCTTGGTCAGGCAGATGTTCAGGATCGGCAGGTAGCCCTGCAGAAACGGCTGCTGGTCGATGACGAGGTTCTGGTAGCCGTCCTCGACCGCCTGGGCGGTGTTGGGCGACATGTCGAAGCCGGCGAAGAACACCTTGCCGGGCGCGATCGAGGCGGCCTTCGCATAGACCGGCACGTTGGAGGTCAGCCCGCCGTGGTCGGTGACCACGAGCTTGACGTCCGGGTTCTTCTTCATCACGCCGACGAAGGTCGCCACGCCGGCGTTGGGGTCAGCGTTGGTGGCCGAGTCGATCTCCTGGTAGATCACCTTGACGCCGGCCTTCTCGAGCGCGTCGACGACGCCGACGGTACGCTGGCCGCGGTCGCCGCCCTGGCCCTTCAGCCCCCAGACGAAGGCCTCGTCGCCGCTCTTGAGGCCGGCGCGCTTGATCGCCTCGTCAGCCAGGGCGTGACCGGCGTCGTAGTTCGGCGCGCCGACGAAACCGAGCCCTTTCGAGGCATATTTCTTCTGGGCGTCGGGCAGCGTCGTATTCAGCGTCGTAAAAATGTCGCCGCGGGCAAAGGTCTGGTCGACCAGCGGGTCGGTCGCCGGGTCGCCGCCGAAACCATAGGTCGCGATGCCGTCGACCTTGGTTGCGATGGCCTGCTTGATCTGGGTCAGCATCGTGTTCGGGTCCCAGTTCGAGAAATAGTAGGTGACCTTCGGACCGAGATCGAGTTCCGCCTGGCGGAAGCCGTTATAGACATTGTTGGCGAAGACGCCGCCCTGCGGGCCGCCGGGGAAGGCCGCGATCCTGACGCCATCGCACCATTTGGCAGTCGGATCGGTCGCATGCGCCGCCGTGGCCAGCCCCGCCCATGCCGCAAGCGCCGCGATCGAAACCCGCAAAACCTTAGCCATAACATCCTCCCGATGGCAGCGTCCGTGCCGGACGTCCGTATGGCGACGGAGCATAGAAGAAGTCAGATAAATTTGTAAAGCGGAGACCTTGGCTCCACGGATGGTTTAATGTTTCAAGGCGATCTTCCTGCCGGGGCATGATTGCGGTTCAAAACCTATCTGATAAGTTCTCTCGATGGACTCACCAGAAACATGGCACGAGGCCAGCGCGCCGCCGATCCTCGAACGTGTCGTCGCCGGGCTGACGCAGACGATCCGCAACGAGCTCGCTCCCGGCGCCCGTCTGCCCAGCGAGGCTGATATCGCCGGCACTTACGGCGTCAGCCGCCTGACGGTGCGCGAAGCCGTGAAGATGCTGGCCGGGCGCGGGCTCATCGATTCGGCGCGCGGGCGGCGCGCCACCGTCCGGCAGCCCGACGGCGCGGCCTTCATCGACTTCTTCTCCATCGCGGCCCGGCATGACGCCAAGACCTTCTTCGACCTGATGGAGGTGCGCCAGGCGCTCGAGGTACAGTCGGCGACCCTCGCCGCAAGGCGCGCCAACCGGGCGGGCCTCGCCGCCATCGAGGCCGCCCTGGCCGGCATGGTCGAGGCTGTCGAGGAGATCGAGGCCGGTCCGGACAGGATCGCGGCCGAAGCCCGCTTCAACCGCTGCGACGTCGGCTTCCATGAGGCGCTGGCGCTTTCCAGCGGCAACCGCATGCTGACGCTGCTGCTCGAAGCCATGGCGGTGCCTCTGGCGGAATCGTTCCGCATGTCGACGCGGGGGCGGGCGCTGCGCGGGCAGACGCATGAGGCGACGCTCGAGGCCCATCGGCTGATCTTCGAGAGCGTGCGCAAAGGCGATGGCCGGGGCGCTGCCCAGGCGATGCGCGCCCATCTGCGCGACGCCGAGAGCGACCTGCGCGCCGCCTTCGGCCATGGGCCGGGATAGGTCAAACTTCGATGCTCGGCGTCCCCGGCGGAAGTTCGGCTGTGGGTGGAAGTCGCCCTTCCACCCATAACGCCTCGCCGCTTACGCTTCGTCGGGCGCAACATCCACAATCCAGGTGATGCCGAAGCGGTCGGTCAACATCCCATAGAGCGCCGACCACGGGGACTTGTTCAGCGGCTGTAGGATCGTTGCCCCAGCTGTAAGCGCATCCCACTTCGCCTGCACCTCGGCCGCTGAGTTTCCTCTCACGGACACGAAGAAGGCGTTCGCACCAGGCTCATACGGACGCGGCTCCAGGATATCAAAGGCCATGATGCGGAAGCCATCCTCGCAGGCGACCTGACCCCAGATGATCCGCTCAGCGTCTTCCACTGAGCCTTGACCCATCTGGCCATAGGTCATCAGGACCTGCTCGCCACCGAAGACCTCCTTGTAGAAGTCGAGTGCGGCTCGCGCCTGACCGCGAAAATTCAGATGGGTCGTGACGGTGAAACTCATGAACGGCTCCTGCAAAAGCGGCTTTTGATTTTGCCGCAGGGTCGTCATAGCCGCACCCTCCTGTCAGAATACGTCAGTAGCCGATGGCCCGATCAGACCGCCTCCTTCGCCTGCTCCAGGCCATGCGCACTTTGCCCGCGCCGGTCACGGCCGCGCGACTGGCGGAAGAGACCGGTGTTTCGGTGCGCTCGCTCTACCGTGACATCGACGCCTTGCGGGCGGCGGGAGCGCGTATCGAGGGCGAGCGCGGCTACGGCTACCGTCTGACTGAGGATATAGGACTACCGCCGCAGGCGCTGAACGAGGGAGAGATCGAGGCGCTGGCGCTGGGGATAGCCGAAGTTCAGGCGATGGGGGATCCAGCCCTCGCAGCTGCGGCGCGCTCGGTGTTGGCCAAGATCGCCGCCATCCTTCCCAGCGAGCGTGAGCAGCAGCTCGTGCACGCCATCTCGCAGGTATTCCGCCCCGCCCCACGCTACCCGGACGGCCTCGACCTCTCAGCGCTTAGGTTCGCCTGCCGGCGTGAAGAAGCCTTGGCGATCCGCTACCGGGACGCGGACGGCGCGACGAGCGACCGCACCATCCTTCCGCTAGCGCTAGTCTACAACGAGCGGGTCGTCACCGTCCTGGCGTGGTGCTGCCTGCGCGAAGACTTCCGGATGTTCCGCCACGATCGCCTGGAGCGGATTGCGGCTGGAGGCTTCAGCTTCAGACCACGACGCGTCGCACTTCTGCGAGACTATGTTAGTCGGCTCCGTGCTCGGCGCAGTGCGGACGAACCCACCTCGCCGTAGGTCAGCTTAGGGTCGACAGCCGACCTTCGAGTCGACCCGACCCAGCGTCAGGATCCGGCCGGTAGCTCCAGGTCGTTTGGCCGCTCGCGCGACGCTCCCGTTGGCTCATCGCTTCAGGCGGGCCAGGGCTTCGTCCGCCTCCTTGCAGCCCGCCAGCTTGGCCCGTTCGTACCAGAGGATCGCCTTGCCGCGATCCGGCGGAGAGATGTCGTCGCCATGCTCCTCGATGTCGCCGAGGCGGCACATGGCGAAGGCATTGTTCCAGGCCGCGGCGATCTGCAGCAGCTCGCGCCCAGCGGCATGGTCGGCGATGCCCCCGATGCCATAGACTTCGAGACCGACGCGCATCAGGGCCCACGGTCGCCGCTGCCTGGCATCGTCGGGCGCCCCGGCGAGCGCGCGCTTCAACCAGAAGATGCCCTCGGCGGGATTGACCGCATGGCCGTCGACGCCCCTGAGGAAGGATGAGGCCTGGTCGAACAGGTCGTCCGGCTTGACGGTCGCCGCCAAGGTCCCGAGCGGCGAGACGTCTCCGGTCGTCAGGACGTCGAAGAGCGGGGGGAGCGAGGGGAGCGAGGGTCGCGGTGCAGTGGCGACCGGGCGCGCCAGCCAGACCGCGCCGACTGCCGCCGCCCCGATCCCGAAGGCGAGAACCGCGACCGCCGCCACGGCGGGCCAGCGCCAGCCCTGGCGGATCAACGCCGGTTGTGTGGCGGGCTCGTGGACCGAGGCGCGCGAGACCGGCACGACGACGGCCACGTCCCGGGGCTCGTCACGGCGTATCGGAGCGGGCGTGGCCGTCTCCGGTTGCCGCGGATTTTGGTCCTCGACCGGATCGGGTGGGGGTATTGGCTTCGGCGCCGGGTCCGGCTCGCGCCGGGGCGGCGGAGGACGCGCGGGAGGAGCTTCGGCCGGTTCGGGCTTCGCCCGGGCCGCCGGCATCGGGTCCGGCGTCGCGGCAATGGGAACCGGACGAGGGACCTCCGGATCGCGCGGCTTCGGCGCGGGCGGTGCCGTGACACCGGGGGATGGCCCGGTCGCCCGAGCCGCCGGCGCGAGGCCGTCGACGACGCGACGCGGCGCGAAGGTTCGGACGGGCGTCCGCCGCGGCGCGAGCACCAGGGGCCTCACCTCCGGCCAGAGCACTTCGGCCGAAAGCCCGGCCTCCGGCACGGACAGCAGCACGGCGACGCCGGTGGCGAGCTGGTCGAGCTGGCCGCCGCCGACCGCGAGAACGAGACCGTCCGCCTCGATCGCGGCAACGGCCTCGACCTGACGCGGACCCCGGTAGTCGTAGCCGTCGGTCAGCGGCTCGATCCCGAGCCTGGCGGGACCGGCCGTCCCGGTGGCGCCGCGGAACCTGATGAACGCGTGGCCGCCCTCCGGATGGGCCGGATCGTCGCTTATCTCGACCGTCATGGTGGGTGCGCGGCGGGTCCGCTCTCTCCGAGCCCGACGATGATCTCCCCGATCCTCTGATTCTGGACGACGTCGATCTGCCGTCCCGCCAAGCTTTCCGAATTGAGCTTGACGAAGTCGAAATAGGCGGTGAACCAGTCGCCGAGATAGCGCTCGTCGAAGCTCGACGGCTGCTCGTCGAGTTCCGGGATATCGACCGCCACGCGCGGCTGGAACACCCGCACACCGCCATTGCCTCGGCGCGCCGGCCGCTCGCCCGGCGCGACCCCGTCGTAGCCGAGCCAGAACACGAAGGCCCCGATGACGTCGGCGGCATGGAGCGCCGGCTGGATCACCGCATCCTTGACCGACGGATTGGCCGGCACGGCGGGGCGGATCCGCTCCGCCACCCGGGCGCGCAGGTCGAGCCGCGCCGCGCCGGCGATCAGTTCGTCGACGAGGCTCGACATGGCGGTGTCCGTCATGCGGAAATGGCCCCGCACGCGCGTGCTCTCGGCGAGCGAGCGCATGGTGCCGACCCAATGCTCGACCGCCGCATGGGCGAAGGCATCCGCCGCATCGAGAATGTCGCGCCCGTTCGACTGACTCTCCAGTCCCAGCGCGTCGCGCAGCCGCTGGTCGCTGATCCGCCGGCCGGTCGGCAGACCGCCGCGCTTGGCGAGGTTGAGGAAGACGTCGCTGAGCTCGATGTCGTTCGATTGCAGGAGCCGCATCAGCCCGCCGAAGCGCTGGTCCGAGGCGCAGGCGAGGAGGTTTTCCACCACGTCGCGCGCCGCGCCCTGGCGCAAAAGCCGCTGCTCGGCGAGATCGTCGGTGACGTGATAGCGCTTCAGCCGCTCGCGCATGGTGCGCCGCAGGAGGTCGAGCCGGGCGCCGATCTGTCGGGTCTTGATCAGCGGATTGCAGACCGGGGCGACCGCCTGCGCCAGATGGCTGACGCCGCCGTCGTTGAGCCGGAAGGCCTCGTCCCAGGCCAGCGCCGGATCGCGGAAATGCCGCCGCACCACCTCGTTCGCCAGATATTCGCTGCGCTGGCGCTCGATCCGCTTCACCTCGCTCGCCCGGATGACGGTCTCGGCTCCCGCCTCGTCGTAGTCGAGGATGTGCTTCGACTTGAAGTTCGGGTTGCGCAGCCAGAAGCAATTGTCGAAGGGTTTGCCCGGCGTCCATTCCTGCGGCCAGCGATAGGCCTTGCCGAAGAAATCGACCAGCGAGGTCGTCAGGCGTCGCGTCCAGCGGGCGGTGGAATCGTCCGACTTGCCGGCCGCCTCCTCGAATTCGGCATCGAACTTGGTCAGCACGAAGAACAGCGCGGTCTGGCTGCCGGCGCGGGTCTCGGGGTCGGCGCCATGCGTGGCGTCGATCCAGTCCTTGACCATCGCCGGGACCGTGCGCACCTCCTGATTGGAGGGGGCGATGCAGAGCAGCATGCTGGTCAGCTCCTGCTCGGCATTGTAGCGCTCGAACAGATAAGCAACCTTGCCGCGCAAGAAGAGACCCTCGATACCGCCGAGCGCCCCCTCGCGCCGGCCCTCGCCGCGCCCGCTCGTCTTGAGATAGGCGCGCACGTCCTTGATGTTGTCGCGGCTGCGTGCGCCGGGGAAATCGAGCAGGTCGGTGCCGCTCAGGAAGTCCCAGGTGCGGATATGCATGGTGACGTGGAGCTCGGCGATCAGTGCGGTCAGCACCGGCCGCGGCAGCGCCGCGACCTGGCCGCCGGCACCGCGCACGTCGAGCGTCGCGCTGTCGGAGGCGCCGAGCCCCTGCAGCGTCGTCACGTCGATGACGCTGTCGGCGCGGCGCTCGAACCCGTCGCCCGCCCGCGTCACCAGGGCCTCGATCGGGCAGAAGGCTTCCGCCGGATGGCCCAGCCTCTCGAGCGCGCCGGTCAGCCGCGCATAGAGTTCGGTGAAGGGCTCGATGCTGCCCCACAGCGGCGCGAAGAGTTTTGCGCGGGCCTGAAGCGGAACCCGCGGCGCGAGATCCGCCAGGATGGTCCAATAGCCAGCGCTCGACAGGTCGCGGACGATCGACTGGCCCTTGAACTGGCGCTCGAAATAATCCTGGATGTCCCAGACGTCCTCGTCCGTGAGACCCGGCAGCGGGCCGGCCTGGACGGCGGGCCTGGCCTCCTCGGCGAGCCCGTTGACGCGTGCCGCGTCGACCCCCTCCTCCTCGCTGAGGTCGCAATCCGAGAAGAAAGTGTTGCCGATCACCTTGACCACATCGGCCTGCGAGAGCAGACGCACCGGCACCGGGAAACCGGGCGGCGCCGCCTTGGGGCGCATGGTAAAGCGGGTGACGAGGCCGGTCGATTCCGCCCCGCCCTCGGGATTGATCTGCCGGACGAAGTCGAGCCCCGCGCCGAGGCCGTCGAAATCGACGATGAGCGGCTCGGTGCCGCGCCGCGCAAAGGCCGAGATCAGGTAGGATTTGCCGGCCTGGCTCGGCCCGAAGACGCCGACGCACATCGGCCGCTCCGCCGCGACCGCCAGCTTGCTCGCCGCGAGGGAGAACTTGCGGAACTCGCGCAGCAGCGAGGCATGCTCCTGCTTCACCTGACCCGGATTGTCCGCAAACCAGCGCACGGCAAGCGTCGCCGCCTCGGCGGTGCCGCGGCAGAGTTTGGCAAGATCGACGCTCGAACCGGTCATAAGGCAGGACTCACCAGACACGCGATTGAAACCAAGGCTGCCGTCAATAGGATTCCACAACCCCCGTATCGAGCCAATAGCCGGAGGTGGACTTCAGGGTCTGCAGCCGCATGACGACGTCGGAACTGCGCAGCGACGTGCCCTCGGCGTCCTCGACCCCGGTGATGCGGAAGTCCTCGCGCTTCGCCTCGTTGCCGTCTTCCGCCTCGGCCCGCTCGATGGTCATGGTGAGCGGCAGCTTGAGCCGCGACGCCCCGGCCGGATTGGCATATTCGATCGCGTAGAGCGGGCTCGCCGGCCAGCGCTCGATGCCGAGCTGCCGGAAGCCGATGGTCAGCGGCAGGAAGGCCGCGAGCGGCTTGGCGCTCTCGTCGGCCCGCTTCTTCTTGTCGAGATCGACGTTCGAGAACAGCACCTGGTCGTTGCGGATCGTGTTCGACAGTTCCATCACGCCGATGAAACGGGCCGTCGACTTCATCTGCAGCTGGTTCTTGGCGAGCACGAAGCCATCGATCTGCGCCTCGGCGAGGTTGCAGATCAGCGCGCCGACGGCGACCGTCGTCTTCGGATCGTCGATCCGGTCGGCGCGGTCGCGGAACGGATACCATTTGCCGACCCGGTACTGGTGCATCGGGATGATGCGGTCCGGCCGCGTCGGGATGCGCGAGAGCAGGAGATCGAGCACCACGGGGAAGCGCGACGGCCGGCCGGAGAGCAGCACCACGTCGCAGTCGAGCGCATGGACGACCTCCGACAGGTCGCCGATCACGGTCGACATGACCGACTGGACGGTCGCCGCCATCTCGTCGGCGATGAAGGTCACGGGAGCGTCGAGCAGGGCGAAGCCTTCGAGCCCGAGGTCGGCGGCCTGGCGCTCGAATTCCTCCGCCGCCGGCGGCGGCTGCGTCGGCCGCCCGATCAGCGCGCCGAGGCTCGTGGTGCGCGGCGGGTTGTCGCCGAAGGGTTTCGTCGCCTCGTAGTCGCGCAGCAGCGCCAGCGCCGCCGGCACGCAGAGCTGGATGACGAAGCGACGGCGGAACTGGCGCTCCTGCTCGGACTGGCCGCCCCGGTCGGCGCCGACGATGCCGCGCAGCAGACTGCGTGGATCGGCGAGTCCGGCCGCTTCGAGATGGGCCTCTATGGCGGGCAGGACCTGGCGGCCGACGACGGCTTCGAGGATGTCGTCGCCGGCGACCTTGAACCCCTCGCGGAAGAGCTGCTGGGGCACGATGGCGCGCCGCGATTCGCATGTGTAGGTGGTGACCATGAGGTCGGTCGTGCCGCCGCCGATGTCGATCGAGGCGATCCGCAGGCTGGGCTCGCGGCTCGTCGCCGGCCGGACCTTGCCGAGGATGGTGAAAAGGTCGGCGGCAGAGCGGCGCAGCTTCTGCGTGATCTCGGAATAGAGGTAGACGATCTGCGTGCAGGTCGCCTCGTCGAAGGCGATCTGCACGGCGGGCTCGGGGAGCGGCTTGACCTTGCGGGCCTCGGTCCAGCCGAGAGCCTGCCAGGCGAGCTTCACCGCGCCCTCGACGCGTTCCTTCATGATGCGCTGCTCGGCGAGCGGGGTCGCGGGTGGCACCGTCATGATGATGTGGCGCAATTCGCGCGGGATGTCGGTGTTGCGCTGGCGGCCGCGGTTCTCGGCCGAATTGATGCCGAGCACCGCATGCAGCACCACCTCGGTCATCAGGAAGGTGAAGAGCGAGGAGCGTGAGAATTTCGGCCGGATGGCGGCCGGCGCCGGGCGCTTCAACTGGCGCAGCACGTCGCCGGTCTCCGTCACATAGGCCAGCAGCGGGCCGGAGACCTGCGGTTCGGGCGCGCCGTTCTCCTCGCCGGCCCGGAAGCGCCACACCTGGTTCAGCGCGCGCTGGTCCCACAGGTAGCGCTTGGGGCTCGACATGCCGGTGGCGCCCTCTGTCCCCGAGGCGCCGCTCGAGATGCGCATGGCTTCCGGGCCGATGCGCACGAGGCTCGGCCAGGAGAAGGCATTGGCCCGTCCCGAATGGCGCGAGACGCCGTCCTTGCCGAAGCTCGGTTTCGAGAACTCGACCCGGCTCTCGAAGGGCAGTTCATGCACCTCCACCGGCCGCGACAGGTCGCGCAGCGACAGGACGGAGCTCTTCGACAGGTCGAGCCGGTCGTTGTCGTCGGGGTCGCTCTCGATCAGAATGCCGCAGGTGCGGCTGTTGCCGACGTCGATGACGAGATCGACCTGGATCGGCACGTAGCTCCGCTCGGGCGAGACATTGTCGATGAGGCGGATGATCGGGAACGGACAGGCCTGGACGAGGAGGCTGAGGAAGCCGAGATAGCGCGCCGTGTGCTCGAACTTGTGGGTCAGGGCCTCGGGCTTGAACTTGCGGTTGCGGTCGCGGCGACGCAGGAGATCGTGGAACATCTCCTCGACCCACTGGTCGACCCAGCCCTGGCCGATGAACCAGGCGACATCGTCGCTCTCGGCCGAGAGGCCGAAACTGTCCTCGCCGCGCGCATCCGTGAGCGTCGGCATCAGATAGGGGCGGTCGGTATCGCGCTCGCGCGCATCGAGTTCCGTGTCGAAGGCGAGGACGACCCGGCAGCTCGCGCCGCCCTCCGCGGCGGGCGCGTCCTCGGCGGTGACGAACACGCGCGCCCAGTTCGACGGCCCCTGGTCGAAGACCTCGCGCCCGCCGGCGTCGCGGCCGAGGATGCGCATGAAGGGCAGCGGTACCCAGGCATCGAGGAAGGGTTCGAGGGCACGCGCCGCATTGACGCTGTAGCTCGGCTCCTCGACCGGCGCCTCGCTCACGGGATGGACCATCTCGCCGTCGCGATTGACGAGCGTATGCAGGACCGGCCCCTCGCCGGGCAGGTCCTCTTCGAGGAAGGCGCGGTTGACCCTGGCGCGGGCGTCGAGCGTCATGCCGAAGTCGAGGAACTGGATGCCGCTTTGCGGCACCAGCGAAACGACGGATCGGAACTGGGGCAAGGGTCGGAGCATCACGCTATCCTCAACGCATTATGCCTCAACGCACCATGGCCACACTGCGACCCTCCACCCTGTCCTCTCATCGGCGGCCGTCCTCAGGGCTGTTCGCTCGTGCGCGTGAAGGGGAAGTCGGAGAAGTTCGTCGTCTTGCCGTCCGTCTGGACTTCGTCGCAATGGGCGGTGCCGTCGGCGCTGCGCTTGCAGCGGTCGGTGGCGGGGTCGAAGCGTCCGTGCGGCGCGTCGCAGGGCGAGGTGGCGATCTCCATGGTCAGCGTCTCGCCGTCGAGAGCGGCCTTGATCGGGCCGACGCATTTGCCGCCGTCCTCGAGGTAGCGGATGGTCCGCGCGCCTGTGCCGTCCGAGCCGAAGCAATAGGTCACCTTGAGCACCTTGCCGGTCTGCGTGCCGCCGTGGTTCTCGGTCAGCCCTTCATGCGCCCGCCAGCAACCTTCGAGGAAGGCGATGCCCTTGGTCCTGTCGGGCGGGATCTTCAGCTTGTCGGCCGGCGGCGTGCCGGGCTTGGGCGGCTGGGTCGCGTCGGGGGGCGTATCCGTCTTCACCTGCACCGGGACGAGCGGCGTGGCGGGTTTCGGCTTTCCCGCGTCGCCGGGAGGCACGCCGGGCTTGGGGGGCTGGGTCGCCTCGGGCGGCGTGCCCGTCTTCGACGCCTGCACGGGGCCGGGCGGCACGCTGGGATTGGGATTCGGCGTCTCCGGGGGCAGCGACACCGGGCCTATCGGCGGCGGCGTGTTCTGGCCCGGATTGACCAGGCAGGCCTGGCGCTTCAGCCCCGCCTGCCGGGTCAGGTCCTCGAACTGGGCCTGAAGCGCCGCCTGCCTCGCGGTCTCGTCGTCGAGGCCGGCCTGCGTGCCGCTGCTCCCCGACGCCGCACAGCCGTCGCTGATCCAGCCCGTTAGCCCATGCGGGAGCCGCAGGACGCAGGTGCGCACGAGCTGCACCGCGCAGACCGCGACGAGCAGCACCAGGATCGCCCAAAGCGCGACCGGCAGGAGGCGCCCCGGCGATCTGCCCGAAACGTTCCTCGCCGCGAACCCCGCCGCTTCCGCATCGCCGGCCGGCAAGAGCCTGTGCGCCGACCGGCGCCGCAACAACGCGTCGATCGGGTTGACGGCCGGCCGGTCGCGGTCCTTGACGTGGCCCCAGAAGGTCAGTACCGGCCGCTCGCCGACGAGGAACGCCGCGCCCTCCTCGGGGATGTCGAGCGACTGGGCCAGCATCTCGCCGAGGATGCGCTCGTCCTGACGATCCGATTTTTGCAGCTCGGCCGCCTTGGCCGCGATGTCGCGCACCAGCCGTTCGAGGATGTCGAGCGCCGGGTCAAGGCGGGCGGGCGGCGCATCGACGAGCTTCAGCGGTACCGTGTCAGGCTCCGCCTCGGCGAACCAGTCGACCGAGCCGCTGCGTTGGCTCGGCTCGGCGAAGAGCGTCGCATGGTCGGGCCCGAACGCCTGCCGCAGCGTGCGAGTGATCTGCTCATAGGACGAGGCGGCGGTCCTGCCGCCGCTGCCGACCGGCCTCAGGCCCAGCGGATTGCCGCTCGTGAGGAGGATCACCATGGCCGGTCTATTGTCCCGTGCCGGAGGCAGCCGGCGCGGGCGTGCCGCCGCCGGGCGGCGGGCTCGCGGCATCTGCCTGCGCCTCGGGCTGGCAGGGCGTTTCGGCGATCGAATGCGCGATATGGTGCTGGTCGAGGAAGGCGGCGAGCGCCTTGGCACCCTCCGCCACATTGACCTTGTAGCCTGTGTCTTCGGCGAGGCCGCTCCAGCCGAGCGTGTTGACCCCGACCGCCCGACCGCAGAGGTCCATCAGCGGGCCGCCGCTATTGCCGTGGCCGATCACCGCCGAACTGAAAATCAGCGGCACCGACTGGCTGCCGGTCATGGTGAGGGTCACGAAGCCGGGGAAGGTCGTGAGCTCGGGCGCGGCGGTCGCGTCGCCGGCGAGCAGCCTGTCGAGCTGCGCATCCTCGTGGGTAATGACGCCCGGATAGCCGGCCGCCACGACATTCTGCAGGCGGGAGGCCGTGGCGGCGAGTTCGATCGGCGGCGGCGACTGCGGGAAGGTGACCTTGACCACGGCGAAATCGGGATCGTCGACGCGGCTCTTCACCGTCGCGGCCTCGACCTCGCCGCGCGACACGCGTCCCAGCAGGTGGCTCGTGACGAAGATGGCTTTGGCGTTCTCGACGACATGGGTGTTGGTGGCGACGCGGTTCGGCGAAATGAAGAAGCCGGAGCCCGATGCGTCGGCGACGAGGTCCGCCGTCCCGGCGACGCCGTCGAGGGCCGGGCAGGCGATCGGCTCGCCCCCGTCCTTGTCGTCCTTGTGGGCCGCGGTCCAACTCTTGCGATCGGTGCAGGTCAGGATGAAGACGACCGATTCCGTCGCCCGCCGGGCCACGAGCGACATGTCCCCCTGCAATTGCCCCGCGCCCTGGCGGATCGCGATCGGAGACGGCGGCAGCTGACCCTGCCTCTCCCGGGCGGGCGTGACATTGCCGTCCGGGTTGCAGGTCGCCGTGCCAAGGGCGGCCTTGGCCTGGTCGACCTTGTCCTGCATGGCCTTGGTGATCTCCCGGGCATGCGCCAGGGCCTCGGCGCCGGCCGCCGGATCGGGCTTCGGCAACAGGCCGGGAATGCTCAGCGCCAGAGCACAGAGCGCCGCGAGCCCGCCGGCGCCGAGGAGGACGGGATGGCGCGCCAGGACCGAGCGGGGCGGGACGACCATGGCCGCGGGCAGCGGCGGCTCGACGAGTGCCGAGGCGCGCGTCGCGATGCGCGGTGCGGGGAACGACGCATAGGGTCCCAGCGTCGCGGCGAAATGGGCGTCGAGAGCGGTCTGGTCCTCCGCCGAGACCCCGGCCGGCAGGATGCCCCACTGGATCAGCACGGGCTCCTGGCCGATGGCCAGGATCGAGGCCGGCCCTTCGACGTATAAAGCGCGCGCCAGCAAGGGGCCGAGGTCGGAGCCGAGGAGCGGCGCGATGCCGTCGAGCCGGGACCTCAGCTTCGCCGCAACAATGGCCCTGGCCTCGGCGTCGAGGCTGTCGAGAGGCTTGGGCTCGCCGGCCTGTTCCGAGTACCAGGCGACCTCGATCTGGCCGCCCTTGCGGGTGACGACAGGCTCGGCAAAAAGTGCCGCCGCCTCGCGGCTGGCGGCCGAGATGACGCGCGCCCGAAGCATCGAAAATCGCTCGAGCACCATGCCGCCGTTGAGCAGGATGCACAGACGATGATCGTTCGTTACCTTGGCAACGAAATTTGGCAGCATCGCAATGAACCGGCCGAAAACGACTTAGTAAGCTCAATCAAGCGGCACTCTATCCGCTTCGTCACGGAGCGAAAGCGGAATCTCGTCGGGCTCCAGGATGATTGCATTCGGATTTTTGCCCGTAGGATGGGGTGATTCCGGGCGGATCGCCCTGCGTCGCTCCTGTTCTGTATTGGGCTCGCCACTCGCCGCATTGGCCGCTGCATGGCGGGGCCGATCATCCCTACGGCAAACCGGCGGAGGCTCGTCCGCCGGGCCGGCCCGCTACGACGGCCTCGCGGGCGGATGGGGCGGGTCGTAGTTGCAGATTGCCGGGGCCACCCATGGCTTGATATGGCTGGACAGGCGGCTTCTTCGCCCCGACGGGAGCAGCGGCTTTCCCCTGACCTCGTCGGGCAGGACCCGATGATCCACCACTCCACACCAACCCGAGCGAATCCATGCCCGTGATCATCCGCCCCCTCGCCCCGACGGACCGCGCCGATTGGGAGCCGCTCTGGCAGAGCTATCAGGCCTTCTACAAGGTGGTGATCCCGCCCGAGACCACGGCGCTGACCTGGTCGCGGTTCTTCGACGGGATCGAGCCGGTCAACGCGCTCGTGGCCGAGGACGCGGGCCGGCTCGTCGGCCTCGTCCACTACATCTTTCACCGCAACACCTGGATGGCCGGTCCGGTCTGCTACCTGCAGGACCTGTTCACCAGCGAGGCGGCGCGCGGCAAGGGCGTCGGCCGGGCCTTGATCGAGGCGGTCTACGGCAAGTCGCGCCAGGCGGGATCCCCCCGGGTCTACTGGCTGACCCACGAGACCAATGCACAGGCCATGGCGCTCTACGACAAGGTCGCCGAGCGGTCGGGCTTCGTGCAGTTCCGGAAGCAACTGTAGGTTAGGCGGCGGTTAGGCGGCGGCGAAATGGGGGTTCCGGTGTCCCGTACGGCCTCGACGAGCGGCAGGCGTTCGGCGTTTCGGAATGAACGAGTTCGAGTTCTGCACCTCCGGTCCGCAAGGTGGTAGACTGATCATACCATAGGGATTACAAGCGATCATCATGATCGCGGGAAGCCATCGCATTTGGGTCGCTGACCCTGAGCCGAATGCGAAAGCATTCGCGTCGAAGCACGAGGGTTGAGACGGGCAAAAACCCTGTGCCTCGTCCTTCGGGACCTTGGACCTGGCTCAGCCGGCCCTGAGCTTGGCGAAGGGACGAGGCAGAGGGCAAAAATGCCAACTGCGATTGCCTCGGCGATAGTGGGAGCAGGCTATGACGGCGATCGCTCTATTTGGTGCGGGCGGAAAGATGGGCGTCCGGCTGGCCAGCAACCTCAAGGGGTCGCGCTTCGAGGTGCGGCACGTCGAGGTGAGCGACGCCGGCCGCGGGCGGCTCCGGGACGAGCTCGGCATCGCCACGCTCGGGCAGGCCGAGGCGCTCGAGGGTGCCGAGGTCGTCATCCTGGCCGTGCCGGACACGGTCATCGGCAAGGTGGCGGCCGCGATCGACCCCTTGCTGAAACCCGGCACCATGCTGGTCGCGCTCGACGCGGCGGCGCCCTTCGCCGGCCATTTGCCGGAGCGGCCCGACCTCGTCTATTTCGTCACCCACCCCTGCCATCCGCCGATCTTCAACGACGAGACCGAGATGGAGGCCAAGAGCGATCACTTCGGCGGCGTCGCGGCCAAGCAGCATATCGTCAACGCGCTGATGCAGGGGCCGGAGCGCGCCTATGCGCTTGGCGAGGAGATCGCCAAGGTGATCTGGAAACCGGTGATGCGCTCGCACCGCGTCACGGTCGAGCAGATGGCGCTGCTCGAGCCCGGCCTGTCCGAGACCGTCTGCGCCACGCTGCTCGACGTGATGCGCGAGGCGATGGACGAGGTCGTGGCGCGCGGCGTGCCCGCCGAGGCCGCGCGCGACTTCCTGCTCGGCCATCTCAACATCCTCGGCGCGGTGATCTTCAAGGAACGCGAGGGGGTTTTTTCGGACGCCTGCAACAAGGCGATCGAATTCGGCAAGCCGGCGCTGATGCGGCCCGACTGGAAGCGGGTTTTCGAGCCCGGGGAGATCTCAGCCAGCATCCGGCGCATCACCTGAGCCGACCCGTGTCGGCCCCGGCCCCGGACGACGTCATCCGGCTGACCTATCGCATCGAGACGGCCGACGAGCCCGAAAAGCTCGCCGCCAAGATCGCCAGCGACCAATCGACCGGCACCTTCGTGCCGCTGCCCGGCGAGACGCCGGAGCTGAAAGCCCGCGTGGCCGCCCGCGTCGTCGGCCTGCGGGAGCTGCCGCCGGTCAAGACACCGTCCTTCCCGCAAGACCGACCGCCACCGCCGGGCGGCTATCGCCGCGCCGAGGCGGTGATCGACTTCCCGCTCGACGCCGTCGGCACCGACCTCGCCGCGCTGATGACCATCGCCATCGGCGGTCCCTTCGCGATCAAGGACCTTGCCGGAATCCGGGTCACCGGTCTCGAATTGCCACCGGCTTTCGGCAAGGCTCATCCCGGACCGCAGTTCGGCATGTCCGGCACGCGCCGACTCACCGGCGTCCACGGCCGGCCGATCATCGGCTCCATCGTCAAGCCGGCGCTCGGGCTGCGCCCGCATGAGACGGCGGCGTTGGTCAAGGAACTGGTCGACGCGGGGGTCGACTTCATCAAGGACGACGAGAAGCTGATGAGCCCGGCCTATTCGCCGCTGGAGGCGCGGGTGAAGGCGATCATGCCGATCATCCTCGACCACGAGCAGAAGACCGGCAAAAAGGTCATGTATGCTTTCAACATCTCCGGCGACGATCCCGAACGGATGGTCCGCGACCACGACATCGTGGCGCAGGCCGGCGGCAATGCCGCGGTGATCTGCATCAATGCGATCGGCTTCGGCGGCCTGGCCTACCTGCGCAAGCGCTCCTGCCTGGCGCTGCACGCCCACCGGGCCGGCTGGGACATGCTGACCCGCCATCCCGGGCTCGGCCTGGAGTTCTCCGTCTATCAGCAGGTCTGGCGGCTGCTCGGCATCGACCAGTTCCAGATCAACGGCATCGGCGCCAAATATTGGGAGCCGGACGAGAGTTTCGTGCGCGCCTTCGCGGCGGTGACGACGCCGCTGTTCTCCGATGCCGACTGCGCCATGCCAGTCGTATGCTCCGGGCAGTGGGGCGGCCAGGCGCCCGAGACCTACGCCCGCACCGGCCGCACGACGAATCTCCTCTACCTTTGCGGCGGTGGCATCGTCAGCCATCCCGGCGGCCCCGCCGCCGGCGTGCGCGCCGTGCGCCAGGCTTGGCAGGCGACGGTCGCGGGCATCCCTCTCGCCGTCTACGCCCGCGAGCACCCCGAGCTTGCGGCCTCCATGGCCAAGTTCGGCGGACCGGCAGGCGCCGCGTGAGCCTGCTCCTCACCGGCTACGGCGACGCCGCCTATCTCTCGACGATCCGCGATGGGGTCGCCTGAACCTCGTGGCGTGACGCGCCTCACCGGTATCCCGCCGCCTGCAGCTCGAACAAAGCCGCATAGGGACCGCCCTGCGCCAGCAGCTCGACGTGGCTGCCCTGCTCGATGACCCGTCCGTGTTCGAGAACGACGATGCGGTCGGCCATGCGCACCGTCGAGAAGCGGTGCGAGATGATCAGGCAGGTGCGACCCCGGCTCAGGTCCTTGAAGCGCTGGAACACCTCGTATTCGGCGCGCGCGTCGAGCGCGGCGGTCGGCTCGTCGAGGACCAGCACGGCGCCGTCGCGCATGTAGGCGCGGGCGATGGCCATCTTCTGCCACTCGCCGCCCGACAGCTCGACCCCGTCGCGGAAGCGCCGCCCGAGCGGCTGCGCATAGCCCTTGGGCAGCCGGCCGATCACCTGGTCGGCAAGGCTCCGCTCGGCCGCCGCGGCGACGCGCGCCGCATCGCCCGCTTCGGTGATGGCGCCGACCTCGATATTCTCCGAGGCGCTGAAATGATAGCGAACGAAGTCCTGCAGGATCAGCGCGATGCGGGCGCGCAGGTCGGCGAGGTCGTAGTCGCGCAGGTCATGGCCGTCGAGCAGGATGCGCCCCTCGGTCGGGTCGTAGAGGCGGGCGAGCAGCTTGACGATGGTGGTCTTGCCGGCGCCGTTCTCGCCGACGAGCGCCAGCACCTCGCCGGCCTTGAGGTCCAGATCGAGATGGCGCAGCGCCCAGCGCTCCGTCTCGGGATAGCGGAAGCCGACCCCCTCGAACCTGATGCCTGAGCGGATCGGCTCGGGGAACGGCCGCGGCCGGGCCGGCGAGGCGATGCGCGGCTTGACCTCGAAGAAGGAGAAGAGATCGTCGAGATAGGCGGCCTGTCCGGCAAGCTGCGAGAAGCCGACCAGCATCCCTTCGAGCAGCGTGCGCATGCGCAGGAAGGAGCCGGCGAGGAAGCCCATGTCGCCGATGGTGAGATGGCCCGAGACCGTGCGCCAGAGGATCACCGTATAGGCCGCGTAATAGGCGAGCGAACTCAGCGCCGCGAACAGGCTGCCCCACAGCGCCCGGCGGGTCGCGAGATGCCGGTTCTCGGCATACATCTGCGTCGCGAAGGCCTCGAAGCGGCCGACGAGGAAGTCGCCGAGGCCGAAAAGCTTCACTTCCTTGGCGGTCTCGACGCTGGAGCCGAGGTAGCGCAGATAGTCGAGCTGGCGCCGCTCGGGCGTGCGCAGGAAGCTGATGCGGTAGCCCTCCGCATTGAAGCGCAATTCGGCGAGCGCCGCCGGCAGCAGCGCCAGCGCCAGCATCAGCAGCAGCCAGGGCGCATAGGCCAGGAGGCCGAAAGCCAACGCCAGGACGGTGACGAAGTCCTGAATCATGCCGAAGACTTGGGTCAGGATCAGCGTGCGCCCGGTCACCTGGCGGCGCGCCCGGTCGAGCCGGTCCTGCTGCTCGCTGTCCTCGAACTGGTCGAGGTCGAGCGTCGCCGCATGGCGCATCAGCCTGACACTGGCATAATCGCTGTAGCGTTCGGAGAGGAGATCGCCGAGGAGCGCACTCGCCCGGGTCAGGAGATCCGCCGCAACCGTCAAGGCCAGCTCGAGCCCGACCAGGACGGCGAGGGGAGACAGGCGGCCGGAGGAGAGCCAGTCGGAAAGCGTCGTGCCGGGCGTGGGCGCGTGCGTGAGCCGCACCACGTCGTCGAGGATCAGCTTGCCGACATAGAGCATGAGCGCCGGCAGGACCGCGCGGCTGAGCCGGAGCGCGATCGTCGCCAGGGCGAGGCGCGGACTCGTCTCCCAGATCAGCCGGAACAGCCGCGGCAGATTGCGCAGCGTATCGGCGCGGGCGCGCAGGCCCTGCGGCAACGGAGGCGCGGTGTCGAACATGCATCCTTGTAGACCGGTTCAAGCCGATGCCGCAGCGGCAAAGTTCCGCGCTCGGCGCAGGCCGCCCTCTCCGCTCACCGGCGCGGTACTCGGCCCGTCCCGCCGCTCCAGCACGAAGAACATGCCCTCGACCGGCCGATTGGCCTCGAGCCGGATGACGGCCGGAACGCTGTCGAGACTGTCGAAATGGCACTCCGCCAGGCGGCGGATGTAGCGGGGATCATGGGCGAAGCGGCCGGACGACAACAGCGTATAGTCGTGCTCCGCCGTCATCTCGATGCTCAGTGCCAGGATTCCGCCCGTCGCCATCGACCGGGCAAGACCGGCAAATATCGGTTCGAGGTCGCCGATATAGACGAGAAGGTCGGCCGCGAAGACGAGATCGAACGGAGCGGAAGACCCGTCCAGGAAGGCGACCGCCTCCGCCTTGACGAGTTCCGCGTAAAGGCCGCGCTCGGCCGCCTTCTCCAGCATCCGCCCGGCGAGGTCGACGCCGGTGAGAGCGCCGCCGAACCGCGCCAGGGGCTCGGCCGCGAGGCCGGTGCCGCAGCCGAGGTCGAGACTGCGGGCAAACCGCGTCCGGTGGCGGGCGACGAGCGCCGCCATCGCCTCGGGCGCCTTGTAACGGAGCACCTCGACGAGTTGCCGGTCGAACTCGTCGGCGAAGGCGTCGAAATGGCTCTCCAGATAATCGTTCGGTGCGCGACTCAACGGCTCGCCGGTGACGGCTTCGAGCAGGTAGCGCTGCGACGGATCATCCGGGTTGAGCGCAAGCCGCCTGCGGCCGACGAGGATGGCGGCGTCGCGATGGCCGAAGGCGCTAAGGACCGCGAAACCGCTGCGCAGGATGTCGTCGACACCCTCGCTGTCGGGTCCGGCCAATGTCGCGTAATCGGCGATGGCCTCGTCGACGCGCCGGTCGACCATCTTGCCGAACATGTGCGCTCGCAGATATTTGCGATGCGCGCTGGTCTCCAGGGGTCCGAAGCGCAAGGCCTGCTCGAAAGCGGCGGCGCATTCGGCATAGTCGCCCGCGAGATAGAGGACGTGGGCGAGCCCGGTGAAGCCGAGTGCATTGGCGTAGCCGTGCCGGATCGCGGACCTCAGGCTGAGCTTGGCCTCGTCCAAGCGGCGCTGCGCGAAATAGATGAGGCCCAGACCGAAATGCGCGTCGGCGAGAGCCGGCTCCTCCGCGATGGCGCGGTCGAACGCCGTCTCGGCCTCGGCGTGCTCCCCCTGCTGGCTGCACAGATTGGCGAGGAGGAGCCACGATCGGGCGGCGGCGGGATCGAGCCGGATCGCCTGTCGTATGCACCGGTCGGCGCGCGCCGCGTCGAGCGATGCCTCGAAGGCGCCCGCCAGGTCCCGCCAGAGATTCGGATCGTCGGGCGCGAGGAGCAAGGCCGCCCTGAACGCTTCGATAGCACCCTCGAGGCGTTGGTTCTGCCATTCGACCAGCCCGAAATGCCGCAAGGCCGGCGCCGCCGTCCCATAACGGCCCATCAACACCATGAAAGGGGGCGACGTGCCCTGCAGCCGGCAGATCAGTCCGTCGGCCTCGGCCGGGGTTGGCAGTTCGATGGTTGCGGTCACGCCGGCATTGCCCTTGTCGTCCAGTCGAGAGCTCTTCGTCGCAGAGCGTGACGACGTTACCGGCGATCGCAGGCCCGAAGCTGATCAGGACGCCGTCCCGGCTGGTCTCATATCCCGGCGTACATCCGTCCCGGATTGAGGATGTGGTCGGGGTCGAAGCTCGCCTTGACCCCGACCGTCAAGGCGCGCAGCGCCGGCGTCAGAGGCTCGAACACATCGATCTGTCGACGCAGTGCCTCCGGTGCCCTGACGAGCGTGGCATGGCCGCCGAACCCGCCGAGCGCCGCGCGAATTTCCGCCGCGCCGGCATCACCCGCCGGCGCCGTCGCCACCCAGACGAGGCCGCCTCCCCAATCGTAGGCGTGGTCGCGCAGCAGGGGCCGGATTTTTGCGACGAGTTGCGGCCCGCGCGTCGGAGCGACCGAGATGCGCCAGACCGCCGCCTCGGCATCGGTGGCGACGATGGCGCCGTCGCGCAACGCCGGCCAGAGCGAGCCCTCGTCGGCCAGTCGTTTCGGCCTTCCGAACTCCGCCAGCAGGGTTGCAAGTCGCTCCGTGCGACCCTCGACGGCCACGGCATGGCCTTCGAGCCGCAGCAAGGTGCTGGCCTCCCCCCGCCCCGGTCCCAGGGGGATATGGGCGGCGCCCGAGACATCGAAAGGCGAGCCCATGGCCTTCGTCAGCGCCGCCACGGCGCGGGCGTCATCGAGCCCGGACCAGGCCAGCGTCGCACTGGCCTCGGGCTTCGGCAGCACCTTGAAGGTCACCTCGGTCAGGAAGCCGAGCGTGCCATGGGCGCCACAGTTGAGCTTGACGAGGTCGAGCCCGGTCACGTTCTTCATCACCCGGCCACCGGATTTGATCGCCTCGCCGCGGCCGTTGACGAATCTTACACCGATCAGGTGGTCGCGGATCGCCCCGGCCTGGATGCGGCGCGGCCCCGACGCATTGGCGGCGACGAGCCCGCCGACCGTCGGCTCCCCATTCGTGCTGAAAAGCGCGCGATGGTCCATGGGCTCGACGGGAAGCCGCTGGCCATGGGCATCGAGCGCGGCTTCGAGCTCGCGGACGGGGGTGCCGGCCCGCGCCGCGATGACGAGCTCGGCCGGCTCATGCAAGGTAATGCCGACGAGGGCCACGCTCGAGAGCACCGCCTCGGCCTCGACCGGGCGGCCGAGACCCGAGCGCGTGCCCCCGCCGCGAAGTTCCAGCCGGCGGTGAGCGCCGCGCGCCTCGCGGATGAGATCGGCCGCCGCCGCCTCGCTGGCGGGCGCAAGGATCACGCCGCCACCCGCCGATCGAGCGGGAAGACTTTCGCCGGGTTGAGCAGCCAGGCCGGATCGAAGGCGGCCCGCACGCGCATCTGCTGGTCGAGATCGGCCGCATTGAACTGCACGGGCATCAGGTCGCGCTTCTCGATGCCGACGCCATGCTCGCCCGTCAGGCAGCCGCCGACCTCGACGCACAGGCGCAGGATATCGTTGCCGGCCTCCTCGGCCTTCTCCTGTTCGGCCGGATCGTTGATGTCGTAGAGCACCAGCGGATGCAGGTTGCCGTCGCCCGCATGGAAGACATTGGCGGCCCGCAGCCCGTAATGGGCGGTGATCTCGCCGATGCGGCGCAACACCTCTGACAGCCGCCCCGTCGGGATGGTGCCGTCCATGCAGATATAATCGGCGACACGCCCGGTCGCCCCGAAGGCCGATTTGCGACCCTTCCAGATGGCGGCGGTCTCGGTCGCGGAGCGGCTCTCCTTGATAGTCTTGACGCCGTGCTGGCGCGCGATGGCGACGATGCGCTTGAGCTCGGCCGTCATTTCCTCGACCGATCCCTCGACCTCGATGATCAGCATGGCCTCGACGTCGAGCGGATAGCCGGCGTGGGCGAAATCCTCGCAGATCCTGATCGCCAGCTTGTCCATATATTCCATGGCGACCGGGATGATGCCGGCCGCGATGATGGCGGCGACCGTCGCCCCCGCCCCATCCACCGTCGAAAAGCCGAACAGCACCGGCTGGGCCCCTTCGGCGGCGCGCAGGATGCGCACCGTGGCTTCGGTGACGATGCCGAGCTGGCCCTCCGAGCCTACGATGAGCCCGAGCAGATCGAGCCCGCCGCTGTCGAGATGAGCGCCACCGAGGTCGACGACCGTGCCGTCGACGAGGACCAGGCGGACGCCGAGCACGTTATTGGTGGTGACGCCGTATTTGAGGCAATGGGCGCCGCCCGAATTCATCGCGATATTGCCCGCGATGGTGCAGGCGAGCTGCGAGGACGGGTCGGGGGCGTAGAAGAAGCCTTGCGCCGAGACCGCGCCGGTGATGGCGAGGTTGGTGACGCCGGCCTCGACGCGGGCGACGCGGTTTTCGTAATCGAGGGCGAGCACCCGGTTCATCTTCGAGACGCCGACCACCACCGCATCGGCCTGCGGGATGGCTCCGCCGCAGAGCGAGGTGCCGGCGCCGCGCGGGATCACCTTGACGCCCTGCCGGTGCAGGTAGCGCATCACGGCGCTCACCTCCTCGGTGGTGCGCGGCAGCACCACGGCGAGCGGCATCCGGCGGTAGGCGGTGAGCCCGTCGGTCTCGAAGGCGCGGCGTTCGTCCTCGCTCTCGATGAGGCAGTCGGCCGGGACGAGAGCGCGAAGACCTTCGACGATCTCGGCCCGGCGGGCGAGGATTTTCGGATCGGGCTCCGGGAAAGCGATGGCGGTCATGCATGATCCTCGCGGCGGCGGAACGATCCAGGCCAGCACGAAGATAATGAGCGGACGATCCGAAGGCCACCGTTCTGCGCGAGATTAGTCGGCGTCGGACCCGTCGCGCGCGCCGTCGCTGCCTGCCGAGGTGGCGAGCGATTCGATCATCGCGGTGCCGATCTCGGAGGATGTCGGCCAGTGGCCACGGCGCTTCGGACGATGAAGCACGTAAGCGTCGAGGCGCGACGGGTCAGGCTGCACGGGCTTGCCGTCATGGATGAAAAGAGCACCCGCATAGGCGCTCGGCATCCTGGCCACGAAGGCTTCGGCTCTCTCCCGCGCGGCCCTCAGCCTGCGGGCGATCCCGGCCGGATCGACGGGCCGCTGCATAGACAGGGTCCCGAAGTCCGTGGCCGTGAACCGCGTCGTCCTGGAAAGTTCGGCGAGCAATCCCTCCGGAGTGAAGCCTGGCGCGGCCTCGACGGCGGCCCAAGCGACTGCGCCCAGCGAAAGATGGTTCTCATCGATCGTGAGTAGGTCGATGGCGTCGCGCGGCTCGCGCCGGCCTACCGCTGCCATGAGCTTGTTGACGGCGAGGTCCGCAATGTGGAGCACATAACCGAATTGGGCGTCACGCACCGCCGGAAAGAAGCGAAAATCGCTGTCGGTCACCCAGTCGAGATGGGTGGCTCCGTCTCCTTTCCTGACAATCGCGGTGTAGAGAGCCGGCAGGCGCCGGACCCATTCCACGCCGTAGCCCGCATGGCGCAATGCCCGGGCATCATACTCCGCCGCGCTCGCTACCCGGTCGGCCGCATCGTGGAAAATATCGATATCCTCGGAGAATCGGGGGCCGTCACGATTGATCGCGAGTCCGCCGGCGACGAAGCTTTCTGGATCGCGATGCCGTGCGACGATTTGGAGGACGGAACTCTGAACGTCAGAGATCGGCACGGCAGGCTCGCTCCAAGGCCTCGGCGAGCCGCCGGGCGCGCATGTCGCCCTCGGTCCGCAGCTGGCACGTGATCGCCAGGGCGTCGGCTATGGTCGGATCGTCCATCTCCCGCAGGTTCCAAAGGGCGATCGCGCCGAACTGCCGGAACGCCGAATGGTAGAGCTCGGCCACCTCGTCGGTCGGGCGCGCATCCTTCCGTTTCCGGATCATTGCGACACGCTCCGCACTTTATTCGGCGGCACGCGCGAGCGACGGCATGGCGACGCGATGCTGTGCCACCGGGATCATGGCGCGGACCTTGGCGACGCGCGCCAAGTCGAGGCGGGTCGAGACCGTGCCGACGCCGTCGCTGGCGCGGGCCACGACATGGCCCCAAGGGTCGACGACCATCGAATGACCGTAGGTCTGGCGCGGCTGGCCACCCTGCATGAAGGTACCGGTCTGGGCCGCCGCGCAGAAATAGGTCTCGGTCTCGATCGCCCGCGCGCGGCAGAGCACCTCCCAATGGTCCTTGCCCGTCTGCAGGGTGAAGGCGGCCGGCAGGGCGATCATCTGCGCGCCACGCTCGGCGAGCGCCTGGAACAGCGCCGGGAAGCGCAGGTCGTAGCAAATGGCGCAGCCGACCGTGACGCCTTCGCAATCGTAGGTCACGACCGCCTCGCCCGGCTTGAACGAGGCACTCTCCTTGTATTCGGTGCCGTCCGGCGTGGTGATGTCGAAGAGATGGATCTTGCGGTAGCGCGCCACCTCGGCACCGTCGCGGTCGAAGACGAGCGTGGTGTTGCCGAGGCGGGTCTCGCCCTCGATCCGCTCGAGGATGGAGCCCGCGTGGATGAAGATGGCGTGCCGGCGGGCGAGATCGCGCAGCATGCGGTAGGCCGGGCCGTCGGGCAGCGCCTCGGCCGCGGCGCGCTTCGAGCGGGCGTCACCGCCGAGATAGTCGAAACATTCCGGCAGCAGCACCCAATCGGGACCGTCCTCGGCCACCGCACGTTCGATCAGCTCGGCAGCCACGGCGAGATTAGCCGCCTTGTCGCTGATCGAGTTCATCTGGATGAGCGTCGCCTTCATCGCCGTCCCCGCCAAACCGAGCCGCTGGAGCCCTTTCAATTTGGAGCAGATCGGCGACAGCCGGTCTGCTTCAGCCCTTGTGGACCCGGCCGCGCATCGCCGTCAATCCTGCAACCGTGTCGCGAAACCGGGCAAAGCCGGACGGCACGCGGGTTGCGACCACACCCCCAACCTCCGGCCGGATCCCGGATCTTGTTCCTATTCCGGCCGGACCTGTCTCGAAATGGGGTACCGTCTTGGCCCGCAGTGCCGTCCTGTCACCCTCCGTCACCGCGCGGCTCGTTCCGTCGGGCCGCCCCAACGGCCGGCTCGGCCGGTTGCGCGGCGGATCGGCGGCACGCACCAAGCCCAATACGGCGATGCTCCGGACGGTGTTCACTGCCATCGTCGCGGCATGCGACGCGGCCGTGATCGTCGGTACAGCCCTCCTGATCGGCATCGCCTATGGCGGGGGCGCCATTCCTCACAACGACCTCGTCCTCGGCCTCACCGTCGCCATGCTGTTCGTCGTCCCGATGGCGTTTCGCCACGACTATGCCATGGACCGCTATGCGAGCTTCAAGGGCCACGCCAAGCAGGCTTTCGCGGTTTGGGCCATCGCGATGCTCAGCGCCGTGGTGCTGGCTTTCGTGACCAAGACCAGCGAGAACTTTTCGCGGGGGAGCGCCATCATCCTGTTCGTCGCCGGCTTCGGCGGCATCCTCGTGGTGCGGGCTATCCTGATCCAGGCGGTCCGCAGCCGAATGGCCGCCGGGCGGATCGTCGGCCGCTATATCTTCCTGGTGGGCGACGAAGGCATGATCCGCGCCTTCACCGACCGGCACGATCCCCAGCAGGTCGGGTTGCGTCTCGTCGGCGCCTCCGTGCTGCGGCCCGATCCCGATTGCCTGGGCGACGACCTCGCGCTTGCGGCGGCCTCCGCCCGCGTGCTGCGGCCCGACGACGTCTACATCCTGGTGCCGTGGGCGGCGCAGGTGACCCTCGAAGCCTGCATCAACACCTTCCTGCGCGTGCCCGCCTCGATCCATCTGTCCTCGGAGCGCTTCTTCGACCAGTTCCAGGACCTGCATTTCGCCCGAGCCGGCGATATCGCCTCGCTGCACCTCGTGCGCCGGCCGCTCTCGCCGAGCGAGGTCGTGCTCAAGCGCGTCTTCGACATCGGCGCCGCGTTGGCCGCCCTCCTGCTGCTGTCACCAATTTTCGCCCTGGTGGCGCTCGCCATCCGCTTGGACAGCCGCGGCCCCGTCTTCTTCCGGCAGCGCCGTTACGGCTTCAATCAGGAGCCGTTCCGCATCTACAAGTTCCGCTCGATGCAGACGCTGGAGGACGACCGCCTGCTCAAGCAGGCGACGCGCCGCGACAGCCGCATCACGCGGGTCGGGCGAATCCTGCGCAGGACCAACCTCGACGAGTTGCCGCAATTGGTCAACGTGCTCCTAGGCGACATGTCGCTCGTCGGCCCGCGGCCTCACGCGCTCGCCCATGACCAGGCGTTCGAGCGGGATATCGCGCTCTACGCCCGGCGCCACAACGTCCGCCCGGGCATCACCGGCTGGGCGCAGGTCAACGGCTGGCGCGGCGAGACGGATACGCCCGCCAAGATCGAGGGTCGCGTCCGCCATGACCTCTATTACATCGACAACTGGTCGCTGCTGCTCGACCTTATCATCATCTTCAAGACGCTGTTCTCCCGGAGCGCCTACCGCAATGCCGGCTGACGCGGAGCAAGAGGTTATGGAACCTGGCAGCGGCCAGCGGCGTTCATCTCTGCTTCATGGATAATCTTGTCTTAATATTGGTACTCCCGAACAGCTATCCGCTGTCGCAAAAATAATACAGCACCATGTTTTGACTTCAGGCGACAGCTCTTCGCAAGCAGAGGGGCGTTCGAGTTAAGGTCTCGTAAGATCGGGGATGGCAGGGTTCGGAGTGCGAGCGATGCGTCCGGGGCGATTGCGGCGATGGGGATGGGGCCGAGATGACGAAGCGATACGGCAGTTTGGGTGCGGTGCTCGGTCTCCTCTGGGGTGGGGTGATGGCGAGCCCGGCGATCGCTGCCGACCTGCCTTACGGACCGGGCGCCGGCCTTGCGGCGGCGGCCGTCCGGAACTTCGCCGCCCGCCCCTATTTTGCCGAGGCGTCCCGCTTCGACATCTACGGCTATCCGGTCATCCCCGCGGCACCGAACCCGCTCTATGCTTCGACCGGATGCCCGCCGGTGCTGCAGCCCGTCTACGACGCGACCGGCAATTTCGCCGGCTACAATCCAATCCAGGCCTGTCGATGATTTGTCTTGACAGGGAACTTTTCGCAACATTCCCGGTTGGGTAATTCGAGTGGAGGGTATGTCATGGACCAGACGTCTTCTGGGCGGTCGATGCGCCGGCTCGGCATCGTGATCCTCGCCTGTTTCATCGGCGCACCGCTGGCCGCCGCTCCGCTGGCCTACAATGGTCATGACTTCAATTTCAGGCCGCTGACGATCAACAAGAGCATCCGGGTCGTCAAAGCCTTCGGCGAGAACGACGAGGATTGCGTCTATGTGCTGCGGCGCGTGCCGCGGCCGAATGGCAGCCTTCACACCGCCAAGAAGCTGATCTGCAACGATTGATCCGGCGGGCCTCGCCCTCCGTGTAGAGAAATGTCGGCCAGTGACAGTCTCAAGTTGACCCCGGTCGGGCTTTATTGCCCCGCCGGGGATTTTTATGTCGACCCGATCCGTCCCGTTGCGCGGGCCCTCGTCACCCACGGCCATGCGGATCATGCCCGCGCCGGACATGGGGCGGTGATGGCGACAAATCACACGCTCGACATCATGGCGTTGCGCTACGGCTCGGATTTTACGCAGAGCCGACAGGTCGCCCGGTTCGGCGAAACCGTGGCGGTCGGTGATGTCGAGGTTTCGTTCCGCCCGGCCGGCCATGTGCTGGGCTCGGCGCAGATCGTCATCGAGAAAGCCGGCTATCGCCTCGTGGTCTCCGGAGACTACAAGCGCGCGCCCGATCCGACCTGCGCGGGCTTCGAGCCGATCCGCTGCCATGCCTTCATCAGCGAGGCGACCTTCGGCCTGCCGGTCTTCCGCCATCCGGAGGCGGCGGGCGAGGTGGACAAGCTCCTCGCCTCGCAGCGATTGTTTCCGGAGCGGACCCATATTCTCGGCGTCTACGCGCTCGGCAAGGCGCAACGCATGATGGCGCTGCTCCGCGCCGCCGGCTACGAGCGCCCGCTCTACATTCACGGCGCGCTCGAAAAGCTCACGCATTATTATCAGCACAATGGCATCGCTCTTGGCGACGTCCGCAAGGTGGCGGCGGGCGAGCCGCAGAGCCTCGCGGGCGAGATCGTGCTGTGCCCGCCCGGCGCCATCAAGGAGCTCTGGGCGCGCAAATTCCCCGATCCGATCACCGCTGCCGCCTCCGGCTGGATGCGCGTCAGGGCGCGGGCGCGGCAGAAAGGCGTCGAACTGCCGCTCATCGTGTCCGACCACGCCGATTGGGCCGAGCTCTGCGCGACCGTGACCGACACGGGCTGTGAGGAACTCTGGGTCACCCACGGCGAAGCCGAAGCCCTGGTGCATTGGGCAACGACCAGCCTCGGCATCGCGGCGCAGCCGCTCCATCTCATCGGCTATGGCGACGAGGTGGAGGACGAGGAACCCGGCGCAACCGCCGAACCGGCGCCAAACTGAGCGAGTAGCAAAAATGTCGGATGCCTTTTCCGGACAATGCGCCTGCGGGTCCGTCACGTATCGGATGACCTCGCAGCCGATGTTCGTGCATTGCTGCCACTGCCGCGATTGTCAGCGGCAGACCGGCAGCGCCTTCGTCATAAACGCATTGATCGAGGCCGACCGCGTCGATCTCCGCTCCGGTACGACGGACGCGGTTCCGGTGCCGACCGACTCGAGACAGCCGCATGTCATCCATCGATGCCCGGCCTGTCGGACCGCGTTGTGGAGCACCTATGGCGGGCGCGACAGCTTGCGATTCGTCCGGGTCGGCACGCTCGACGATCCCGGACGTGCTTCTCCCGACGTCCATATCTACACGCGCTCGAAGCTGCCTTGGGTGAGGCTTCCCGAAGCGGCCAGGGCCTTCGAAGCCTATTATGATTTGCGCCAGGAATGGCCGGCCGCAAGCCTGGAACGCCGCAAGGCGCTGCTCGGGTGACGTGACCCGATCGGCCAGGGCTCGACGCCGTCCCATGGAGCCTAATGCGGCATGAAAGCCTTCTCCCGCCTGCTCGATCGCTTGAGTTTCGAGCCCGGCCGCAACGGCAAGCTCAGGCTGATCACCGATTATTTCCGCGCCGTGCCCGACCCCGAGCGCGGCTATGCGCTCGCTGCGCTGACCGGGTCGCTTGCCTTCGCCAATGCCAAGCCGGCGCTGATCCATGCGCTCGTCGCGGAGCGCACTGATCCAGTGCTGTTCCGGATGTCCTATAATTACGTCGGAGACCTCAGCGAGACGGTGGCGCTGATGTGGCCGGCTGTGGCGACCGGCGCCGAGCCGCCAAACCTATCGGACGTGATCGAGACATTGTCGACGACGAGCCGGCTCGATCTGCCCCGGCGGCTGGCCGCGTGGCTCGACGCGCTCGACGAAACCGGTCGCTGGGCGCTGTTGAAGCTGATCACCGGAGCGCTGAGGGTCGGCGTCTCGGCGCGGCTCGCCAAGACCTCGCTCGCCGCCCTCGGCCCGCACGGGCCCGACGATATCGAGGAGGTCTGGCACGGCCTCGCCCCGCCCTACGGGGGCCTCTTCGCCTATGCGTCGGGCGAGGCCGGCCGGCCGGACGTCACCGACCCGACACCGTTCCGCACGCCGATGCTGGCTCACGCGATCGACGAAGCGAAGGACTTCGCCGCCCTCGCCGCAGCCGATTTCTCGGCCGAATGGAAATGGGACGGCATAAGGGCCCAGGCCGTGACCAGCCCCGACGCCACGGGCCGGCCGGCGGCGCGCCTCTACTCGCGCAGCGGCGACGACATTTCGGGCGCCTTCCCGGACCTGATGGAGAGCCTCGGCGACGGGCGCTGGGGACGGGCGGCGCTCGATGGGGAGCTGCTGGTGGTCAGGGACGGCAGGGTCGAGCCCTTCGGCAGCCTGCAGCAGCGGCTCAACCGCAAGACCGTCTCGCAAAAGACCATCGCCCGCTATCCGATCCATCTGCGCGCCTACGACCTGCTGCTCGAAGGCGAGGAGGACCTGCGTTCCCTGCCCTTCGCGGCACGGCGGGAGCGGCTCGAGAGTTTCGTGCGCCGGCTCGGCGACCCACGCATCGACCTTTCGCCCATCGTCGCCTTCCGGGATTGGGAGCATCTCGCCGAGATCCGGCTCGACCCGACGCTGGCGGGCGGCGCCGGCAACGTAGACGCGATCGAAGGCTTGATGCTGAAGCGCCGCGACAGCTCCTATGTGCCGGGCCGGCCGAAGGGTCCCTGGTTCAAGTGGAAGCGCCAGCCTTTCAACATCGATGCGGTGATGATGTATGCGCAGCGCGGTCACGGCAAGCGCTCTTCCTTCTACTCGGACTATACGTTCGGAGTCTGGAAGGAAGGCCCCGCCGGCGAGGAACTCGTGCCGGTCGGCAAGGCCTATTCGGGCTTCACCGACCAGGAACTCGTGAAACTCGACCGCTTCGTCCGCAACAATACGGTGGCGCGCTACGGGCCGGTGCGCGAGGTCAGGCACGAGCCCGGCGAAGGACTGGTGCTGGAGATCCTGTTCGAAGGATTGAACCGCTCGACCCGGCACAAATCCGGCGTCGCCATGCGGTTCCCGCGCATCGCCCGCATTCGCTGGGACAAGCCGCCGGCCGAAGCGGATCGCTTCGCCGCGCTGGAGCAGCTCATCGCCGCACCACCGGCAGCATGACAGGATCTCGCGACCGAGTGCCGGTCGGTCGGCAACCGCGCGAGACTCAGGATATCTCCTGGATAAGCTTTGCCACCAGCGAGCGCCCGAAGGTCTCGAAGCCGCTCGCGATCGCCACGAAGGCATTGACCCCGCCGATGACGTTCTGCCGGTAGTAGCCGTCGAGGCCGCTCCCGCGCATCGCCCGCATTCGCTGGGACAAGCCGCCGGCCGAAGCAGATCGCTTCGCCGCGCTGGAGCAGCTCATCGCCGCACCACCGGCAGCATGACAGGATCTCGCGACCGAGTGCCGGTCGGTCGGCAACCGCGCGAGACTCAGGATATCTCCTGGATAAGCTTTGCCACCAGCGAGCGCCCGAAGGTTTCGAAGCCGCTCGCGATCGTCACGAAGGCATTGACCCCGCCGATGACGTTCTGCCGGTAGTAGCCGTCGAGGCCGCCCGGCGGATGGGTGTGCTCGACCAGATAGGACGGGCCGTCCCTGCTACTCATGATGACGATGCCGTTGATGGCGGTTATGCCGTGGGCGAGGGCATCGTCGCGCGCCGCGCGGATGTCGTGCCCGCCGTTGCTGGCGCCGTCGCCCGACAGATCGATGATGTGGCGATCGGCCTCGAAGGGAGCGGCGCTGAAGAGCCCGGCGGAAAAATCGATGGCCGTGCCGATGGCCGTGCGGTCGTAGAAGGAGCGCGGCGCCACCGCGACACGTGCCCCGAAGGCTTGCGCCTGCACCGCGGTGCCGATCTCGGTCCAGTCGATGACAAGCTTCTGCGACCCGGCGCCGGCCCATTCGACAAAGGCGACCGCGATGCGGCCGTGGGCGCCCGCCGCGATGGCGCGCAGCACGTCGGGGTCGGACATGGCCGCCGCATAGCCCTTGCGCTGCAACTCGTATTTGTCGGAATCGATCGAGCGGGAGACGTCCGCCGCCAGCACCAGCATCAGGTCGACCTTTTCCGCCGCGCGGGCCGCGGCGGCGACCTGGAGAGCAAGCCCGAGGAGCACGATGAGGCCGAGACGCATGGCGCGAACTCGCGCTTCGCGGCCCCGCGCGCCGAGGCCGGACGTCTCAATTCTGCGCGCGGGCGGCGGCGAGATCAACGATGTTGGTCGGCGGCTCGTGCAGGATCTTGCGGAAGGAGGGGATGGCGTCAGCGAAGATGCGGTCGGCCGCGGCGCGGTCGCCGGCCTCGGTCGCCTCCTTCAGTCCGTCGAGCCAGCGCGTCATGCGCGCCCGCTCGACCTGGAAGGTGCGGGCGGCGGTGACACCGTCGACGCCGATGTCGACCACCGGCTCGTCGGCCGTGAACATATATTCGTTGAGCCGCTCGCCCTTGCGCACGCCAGTGAAGGCGATCTCGATGTCGCGCCCCGGCTCGAAGCCGGCGAGGCGGATCATGCGCTGCGCCAGTTCGACGATGCGGGCCGGCTGGCCCATCTTGAGCACATAGACCGAGACGCGGCCGACATCCCCGGTGTCGACGCCGGTCGCATGGGCCGAGGCGGTCAGCACGAGGTCGCAGGCCTCGCGCACGGTCATGAAGTAGCGCACCATGTCGGGGTGGGTGACGGTGACCGGGCCGCCGCGCTCGATCTGCGCCTTGAAGCGCGGCACGACCGAGCCGACCGAGCCTAACACGTTGCCGAAGCGCACGGAGATCAGCCGTACCGGCCGCCTGGCGGCGGCGGCTTCGCCGTCGAGCAATTGCGCATAGATTTCGGAGAAGCGCTTGGTAGCGCCGAGGATCGAGACGGGGTCGACGGCCTTGTCGGTCGAGATCAGCACGGCGGCGCTCGCCGTCTGGGCCGCGGCGTCGGCGACATTGACGCTGCCGAAGACGTTGGTCTTGATACCCTCGGCCCAGTCGACCTCGAGGAAGGGCACCTGTTTCAGGGCGGCGGCGTGAAACAGCACGTCCGGCTTGAAGTCGCGGACCAGCGCGAAGATGCGGGCGCGGTCGCGCACGTCGGCGAGCTTGCCCGAGATCACGCATCCCTCGCGCCCCGGCGCCAACGTTTCGAGCACCGCGTAGAGCGCCGGCTCGGAGCTGTCGAGCACCAGCAGCTCCGAGGCGCCGAAGGTGATGACGCGCGCGCAGATCTCCGAGCCGATGGAGCCGCCCCCGCCGGTGACGATGACGCGCTTGCCGGCCAGGAAGCCGCCGAGCAGCGCCCGATCCACATCGACCGTCTCGCGGAACAGCAGATCCTCGATGGCGACCGGCTTCAGCGCCCCGCCGGCCATGGCGCCGCCCTCGACCGTCTGCATGCGCGACAGCACGATGCCGAGCCGGCCGGCGGTCGACACAAGGAGCTCCGACTCGGCCTCGGGCACGAATTCGCGCGGCGCCATGACGAGCCGGGTGATCGGCTGGTCACGGTCCTTGAACTCGGATACGATCCGTTCGAGCTCGGCATAGCCGCCGAACACCGGCACGCCGCGGATCGACTGGCCCTGGTCGCCGCGGCGCGGCGACAGAATGCCGCGCGCCGCATAGCGTCGCCGCAGGCCGGTCTCGAGGAAGCGCAGCACCACCTCCGCCTCGCTGGCGCGCCCGAGGACCAGGATCGACTGCAGGTTCTCGCCCTCGTTGGGGCGCCGCGCCTGCACGTATTTCAGATAGCGGTAGGCCAGGCGGGGACCGCCGAGCAGGATCATCTGCATCATCCAATAGACGACGACCGTCTTCTCGCCGAAGAGCAGAGCCGGATAGATGTCGCG
Organism: Lichenihabitans sp.; assembly: GCA_965277115.1. Taxonomy (GTDB): domain Bacteria; phylum Pseudomonadota; class Alphaproteobacteria; order Rhizobiales; family Beijerinckiaceae; genus Lichenihabitans. The sequence continues at coordinate 177,470 of CBDIBY010000013.1, forward strand.
CGCCACGAGCGCGTAATCGAGCGCGAGCAGCAGCAGTGCCAGGGTGGTGGCGGCCCGGAAAATGTTGAACAGATCCGGCAGCGAGGCGAAGCGCCACTTCGACTCGTAGAGCGGAAAGATGCGGTAGACGATCGCCGCCAGCACGACGAAGAAGGGCAGCACCCAGGCGATCTCGCCGCCGAGCGGTCCGATCTCATAGAGGTGGTAACGCAGGAACAGGCTGCCGGCGAGCGCGAGAGCGGTCGCGACGAGGTCATGGACGATGATCGTCGCACGCTTGAAGCCGTTCGATACCGTTTCGGCCGCCATCAAAAATCGATCTCCGTGCCCGTTCGCGGCTCGTCTTAAGCCTCTTTAACCGCCGGGGAAAGCCGGCGCTCAGCCGAAGATGCGGCGCTCGACGGCGGCCCAGGTGCTCTCGACATGCGAGGCGCCCGCCTCTCGCAGCAGCTCGGCATGGTGCGGTTCGATATGACTGCCGCCGGTGAAGCCGATGGCCGTCATGCCCGCCGCGAGCGCCCCGCGCACCCCGAAGCGCGAATCCTCGACGACGACGCAGCCCTTCGGCTCGACGCCCATTCTGGCGGCCGCAAACAGGAACAGGTCCGGCGCCGGCTTGCCGTGCGCGACCTGCGACGACGAGAAGACGTGCTCGCCGAAGTAGGGCAGGAGGCCGGTGAGCTCGAGGCAGGTGCGGATGCGCTCCGGGCTCGACGAGGAGGCGACGCAGCGCTTCACGTCCGGATGCCGCTTCAGGACCTCGATGACGCCGGGCATGGCCTTCAATTCGGCAGCGAAGATCTCGCGCGTCTTCGGCCAGATCTTCGCCAGCAGGGCCGGATCGACCGCGATGCCGGTCTCCACGGCGATCGTGGCCAGGATGTCGGCCGTCTTCATGCCGAGGTAGCGCGCGATCATCGCGTGGGTCACCGGCATGCCCGCCTCGTCGAGAACGGCCGTCATGCCCTTGACCGACAGGACCTCGCTGTCGACCAGCACGCCGTCGCAATCGAACACGATCATTTCGGGAGGCATGGAGGTCCTTGGTGGTGCGTTGGAAGGTTCGCGATATGCAGGAACCCGTCTGTCTTTTGCAGGTTCACCTCCTGCTGGAAAGGGGCGCGGCTCGGGCCAAGAGGCCAGGAGGGTCAGTCGAGACGATTCCGAGGATCTGGCGAGCCGCCGTCACCTTTACCAACAGACATTCCGGGGCGAGCGAAGCGAGAGTCGGAACCCAAGGCCACCTGAGCCGCAAGGATCAGGTGATGCCCCGGCGCCTCGGGCACCAAGGAGTTCATGGGGGTTCCGGGCTCTCGCTTCGCGAGCCCCGGAATGACCGAGGAATGATCAAATATCCCGACGTCTGAAATCCGGCCCGCGCGTCAGCCTGGGACGCGGCGCAGCGCCTGGGCCATGCAATGGATGCCACCGCCGGTTTTCGAGATCTCGTCGGTCTCGACCTCGGCGACCTCGAATCCGCGGGCGCGCAGCGCCGCGACGAGCGTGCGGCTCGATGTGGGAGCGATGACACGATCGCGGCCGAGCGCCATGAAGTTGCAGCCGAGCGCCATCGTGTCCTCGAAGGGCACGTCGATGATCTCATGGCCCTTGCCCTTCAGCCAGTCGACGATGCCGGGCTCGGTGCAGGCGAGGCACACGGCGGTGAGCTTCGGCGCGATGGGCACGACCATCAGGTCGATGTGGACGTAATATTCGTCGATGAAGGCGAGGCGCGTCTCCCAGCCTTCCTTGCGAAACCAGCCTTCGACCTGGCGGGCGCCTTCCTCCTGCGTGCGGGCGCCGCCGCAACCGATCAGCACGCAACCCTCCTCGATGACGTTGAAGTCGCCGCCCTCGAACGTGCCGGCCGTCACCATGTCGTAGATCGGCAGGCCGAGCCGCTCATAGGTGCGAATGGCGGAATAATTCTCGCCGCGCCGCCACCAATTGGCCATGGCGGTGATGACCGCCCCGTACGGCGTCATGACACTCGAATCGCGCGCATAGACCTGCATCGGCAGCTCCGGTTCGGGCTCATGCCAGTGCACGCGCACGCCGAAATGCTCGTAGGCGGCGACGAGGTCCTTGTGCTGCGCTTGGGCGATCTGCACGTTGCAGGGCGCCTCGCGCAGGTGCTTGCGCGACAGCGAGCTCGTGGCGAGATGTTTGAGATGGGCCGGCGAGCCGAGCAGCACGTCGGTCAGGACGTCGGTCTCGTTGCGAAACCCCCAGCCGCTCAGGGGCTTGGTGCCGCCGCGCGGGTTGCGGCGGCGCAGGCTGAAAGGGTCCGACGCGTGAGAGTCCTGGAGGGCCATGATCGACATCCGCTGCGCTTGAGGGATCCGCGGGCGGACGATAAGAGGTGAGACAGATCGGCGGAAAGTGATAGTTTTTCGCGGCTCCTGAGAATTTTGTTCACGACAAGAGATTCCCGGCACTTCCTTCTGATGTAAGAAAATATTACCTTACCCTATGCATTTCGGTCACGGAGCCCCGATGAGGGAACCCGTATATGAGCACGCTTACCGTCACCGCCAAAGGCCAGGTTACGCTGCGGAAGGATCTCCTGAAACACCTCGGCGTGCAGCCCGGTGATGAGATCGCCGTAGACAAGCTGCCCGATGGCAAGATCGAGGTTCGGGCTGCGCGACCAACCGCTAAGATTTCGGAGGCCTTCGGCTTCCTGAAACGCGACGGCGGCTCCTCTTTGTCCATCGAGCAGATGAACGAGATCATTTCCGAAGGATGGGCCGGTCAGCGATGAAGGTCGCGGCGGACACCGATATTCTGGTTCGGGCACTCACGGAGGATGATGCAGATCAGAGCTTGCTTGCGCAAACCGAACTGACCAACGCGGATTTGGTCGCAGTGACGCTGCCCGCGCTGTGTGAGCTCACCTGGGTCCTGTCGCGGGGCTATAAAATCCCGTCGACCGGCATCGCTGACGCGATGCGGCGCCTGATCGGCGGTGCCAGTGTCGTGACGAATGGACTGGCCGTGGAGGCCGGCTTGGCCATGATCGACGCCGGCGGCGATTTTGCCGACGGCGTGATCGCTGACGAAGGACGCGGGCTCGGTGCTGAGGTCTTCCTCACCCTGGATAGTAAGGCCGTGAAGCTGATGCAGGCGCAAGGCGAGCTAGCCTGCCTGCTCTCATAAAGACCTCCGGTGCGCGTCCCCTCGACCCAGGCGTTGCGCGCGCTCGAAGCCTTCGCCCGGCACGGCAGCGTCTGGCGGGCGGCGGAAGAGCTTCACCTCACCCGCAGCGCCGTCAGCCATCAGTTGCGGTTCCTCGAGCAGGACCTCGGCTTCGATCTCCTGAAACGCGCCGGGAAGGGCGTCACGTTGACGCCGCAGGGCAAGCGCTATGCGGTCGAAGTGCGCCGGGCGCTGACCTTGCTCGGCGATGCCGCCGTCCAGTACGGCGACCAGGGCATCCGCGGCTCACTGACGGTGAGCTGCACGCCGGGTTTCGCCTCGCTGTGGCTCTGCACCCATGTGGCGGAATTCAAGCAGGTCTATCCGGACGTGACCCTGCGCATCGTGACGCCGGCGCGGCTCGACGATGTCAGCCACCCCGACGTCGACGCCTTCATCGCCTATGGCGACGGCAATTGGCCGCGCTGCACGGTCGAGCTCTTGAGCCAGGTCGAGTTCACGCCGCTCTGCAGCCCGATCCTGCTCAATCGCATCGGCGGCCTCGCCGAGCCCTCGGACGTCTTCCGCGCCGTGCTGCTCCATCTCGACGATTACGACGACTGGACCCGATGGTTCGCGGCCTCGGGCACGGAGCCGCAGGGCTTCGGCCAAGGCGTCGTCTTCTCCGACATGAACCTCGTGCTCGCCGCGGCGAGCGCCAGCCAGGGTATTGCCATGGGGGACGAGCTGACCTGCCGGCAGGCGCTCGATACGGGGCGGCTGGTGCGGCCCTTCGATCTCGCCATCAGAGCGAGCCGCGCCTATTATCTCGTCATGGAGCACCACCGCGTCGCCAATCCGGCCATGCTGGCCTTCTCGGACTGGCTGAAATCGCGGCTGGTGCAGACCGCCTCGGTGCTGCGGCCTGCATAGAAGCGCGGCAGGGCTGCTCATCGGCGCGGCGATGTCGTGAATCCTATTTTCCCAAAACTGCATAACTATTCGTTTGTCGTGAGGCGGAGCGCCCTCTAACCTCGGGTCATTAGAGCATGATCGGCTGTTGCCGATCTGCTCCAGATTAAATGAGCGAGCACGTTCATCGGTTTAGGATCGCGGGGCGATCCAACCTAAACCGATCGTGCTCTATTGGAGAGGAACCGCGTGGCGACACGGGCAGTCGGACTGAGCGCGATCGGCATCGACAAATCCTTCGGGGGCTTCAAAGCCTTGAAGGATGTCTCGATCGACGTGGCGCCCGGCGAGTTCCTGACGCTCCTCGGCCCCTCGGGCTCCGGCAAGACCACCTTTCTGATGATCCTGGCCGGCTTCGAACGCCCGACCGGTGGCCGGCTGACGAGCGAGGGTGCCGACATCACGGTGCGCTCGGCCGAGGAGCGCGCCTTCGGCATGGTGTTCCAGGGGTATGCGCTGTTCCCGCACATGACGGTCGCGCAGAACATCGCCTTTCCGCTCCAGGTGAGGAAAGTATCGCGCGACGAGACCGCGCGCCGTGTCGCCGAGATCATCGCGCGTGTCGGCCTCGCCGGCCACGAGGCGAAACTGCCGGCGAAACTCTCGGGCGGCCAGCAGCAGCGGGTGGCGCTCGCCCGGGCGCTCGTCTTCGAACCCGCGATCCTGCTCCTCGACGAGCCCTTCTCGGCGCTCGACAAGCACCTGCGCGGCCGCATGCAGGAGGAAGTCAAGCGCCTCCATCAGGAGTTCGGCACGACCTTCATCTTCGTGACGCACGACCAGAGCGAGGCACTCTCGCTCTCCTCGCGGATCGCCATCTTCAACCACGGCGAACTGTTGCAGGTCGCGAGCCCACAGGACGTCTACGACCGCCCGGCGAACCGCTTCGTCGCCGAGTTTTTGGGCGAGATCAACCTGATCGCCGTCGATGGCGTCGGCCATTGCAGCCTCGGCACCAGCGGCTCCTTCGAGGGCCGGCGCCTGGTGGCGCCGCGCCAGGACCATGTCGGGCGGACCGGCACGCTGGCGGTGCGCCCGGAATATATGGTGGTGGGAGAATGCTGTCCGGACGATGGCAACGGCGTCGCGGCCTCGGTCACGGCGACGACCTATCTCGGTTCCGCCATGCGGCTCGGCCTCGCGACGCGCGGCGGCACGCGGCTCAGCGTGACGCTACCGACCGAGATCGCCGCGCGCGCCCTCGCCCAAGGTCGCGACCTCTGGGTCACCTGGCCGGCCGACAAGGGTTTTCTTCTTCCGGACGGCCTTTCCACAGCAGCAGCAGGAGCATGACGGTGAACGACGCATTTCAGAAGGACTGCCTCGACATCCTCGCCGCCAAGGTAGAACGGGGCGAGATCAACCGCCGCCGCTTCGCGCAGCTCGCTGCCGTGCTCCTGGCCGGTGCGCCTTTCGCCCTGCGCGCCGGCAGCGCGCAGGCCGCCGACAAGGATCTCGTCCTGGTCAACTGGGGCGGAGATGCGATCAAGGCCTACGACAAGGCCTATGGCGAGCCTTTCATGAAGGCCACCGGCATCACCGTGAAGGAGGACGGCACCGGGCCGACCGAGGGCGCCATTACGGCCCAATACAAGAGCGGCAAGCCGACCTGGGATCTCGTCGACGCCGACCCCTTCTCGGCCATCTCGCTCGGCAAGCAGGGCATGATCGAGCCGATCGACTATACGGTCGTCGACAAGTCGAAGATGCGCTCGGGCTTCGGCTGGGATTATGCCGCCTCGACCTATTTCTTCTCCTATGTGATCGCCTACGACGCGCAGAAATTCGGCGCCAATCCGCCGAAGGGCATGGCGGATTTCTTCGACGTCAAGAAATTCCCAGGCAAGCGCTCGCTCTACAAATGGGGCGTCGGCATGTGGGAGGCGGCGCTGCTCGCCGATGGCGTGGCGCCCGAAAAGCTCTATCCGCTCGACTTGAAGCGCGCCAACGACAGGATCGCGGCCTTCAAGGACAATGTCGTGTCCTACTGGGGCGGGGGCGCCGAGAGCCAGCAGGTGATGCTCAACGGCGACGCGTCCATGGCCCTCATCTGGTCGACCCGCGCCTCGCTCCTCGACCGCGATTCCAGCGGCCAGATCAAGTTCATCTGGGACCAGGGCCTCATCTCGCCTGGCGCGCTGGCGGTCATCAAGAACAACCCCGGCGGCAAGGCGGAGGCGATGAAGTTCATCGCCTCGATGTCGGATCCGCAGAAGCAGCTCGTCATGTTCGACATGCTCGGTCAGGGGCCGGCCAATCCGGCGACCGACGCGCTGATTCCTGCCGATCAGCGCAAGTACAACCCGGTCGATCCGGCCAACATGACGAAGCAGATCGCGCTCGACATGCCCTGGTATGCCGACAATTACGGCGCCGCGCTCGACGCCTATACCAAGATCATCTCGGCGTAACTCGCTCTTCCCTTCTCCCGCTTCGGGAGAAGGGTGGATCTCGCGGAACGCGAGAGCCGGATGAGGGTAGAGTCAAGTCTCGGGTTCCCCTCATCCGCCTTTCGCTGACGCTCAAGGCACCTTCTCCCGCGAGCGGGAGAAGGGAGGCCGTCGCAGAGGAAATGATCGCTCATCCCATGCCGCGCCGCGCCAGCCTCACCGCCCTGCTTTTCACCGCGCCGCTGGTCGCCTTTCTGGCGCTCGTTTATGTGATCCCGTTCCTAGGCGTCGCCTCGTGGAGCGTGACACTGCCGAAACCGGGCTTCGGCCAGTACGAGCGGCTCGCCTCCGATCCTCTCGTCCTGTCCGTCCTGCTGCGCACCTTCCGCATCTGCGCGACCGTCACCGTGCTGGCGGTCGCCGCGGCCTATGCGATCACCTATGTCTGGGTGCGTGGCACCCAGACGCAGCGGCGGCTGGCCGAGCTCGGCATCCTCATCCCGTTCTGGATCTCGGTGCTGACGCGGGCCTTCGGCTGGCTGTCGCTTTTGTCGAACCGCGGTCTTCTGAACACGTGGCTGCAGGCCGCGGGCCTCATCGCAAGCCCCTTGCCGCTCGCCAACACCGAATTCGGCGTCGTCCTCGGCATGACCCATGTCCTGATCCCCTTCGCCGCCTTCCCGCTGGCCTCGGCCATGCGGGCGGTCGACGAGCGCGTGCTGCTCGCGGCGCGCGGCCTCGGCGCCTCGCGCTGGCGCATCTTCCGCTCCGTCTTCCTGCCGATGACGGCGTCGGGCGTGATCGGCGCGGCGCTGATCACCTTCGTCTTCGGGCTCGGCTTCTTCGTCACTCCGGCGATCCTCGGCGGCGGCCGCAGCATCATGGTGGCCGAGCTCGTCTATCTGCGCATGTTCCAGAGCCCCGACTGGGGGCTCGGGGCGGCGGTCAGCGTGGTTCTGGTGGTGCTGGTCGGCCTGATGATGGCGGTGCTGTTCCGCTTCATCCGCCCCGCCGGCCTCGCGGGTGCCCGATGATCCAGCGTCCCGGTCCTCTCGCGCTCGTGCTCGCCGGCCTCGTCGGGATCTTCCTCCTGATGCCGCTCCTGGCCGTCGTGCCGATCTCGCTTACGCCGGCGCGCTTCCTCACCATGCCGAAAGGCGCGCTGTCGCTGATCCATTACCGCGAGCTCGTCGACAATCCGGATTGGGGCCGCAGCATGCTCTTGAGCCTGCGCATCGGCGTCGTCGCGAGTGTCGTCGCGACGGCGCTGGCGCTGGCCTTCGCGCTCGGCATCTGGATGGCCCAGCCGCGTTTCGCCGCCATCCTCGTCGGCTTCGTGCTGCTGCCGATGATCGTGCCGCCGATCGTCTCGGCGATGATCCTCTACTTCCTCCTGACCAGCCTGTCGCAGGTGAGCGGCCTCGTCGGTTACGACACCTGGCTCGGCGTGACGCTCGCCCATGTGGTGATGATCGCGCCTTTTGCGGTGGTACTGATCCTGGTGGCCCTGGCCCAGGTCGACCGCCGCATCGACCTCGCGGCGCGCGGCCTCGGGGCCGGCGTCTTCCAGCGCGCCTTCAGGATCATCCTGCCCAACATCCGCTTCGGCGTGCTGACGGCGGCGCTGCTCTGCTTCGTGCTGTCGTGGGAGGAGATCGGCGTCACGCTGTTCATCACCAGCGTCAATGCCATCACCCTGCCGCGCATGATGTGGATGGGTGTTCACGACAATATCGACCCGGCGATCGCCGCTCTCTCGGTAGTGCTGATCGTCGTCACGACCACGGTGCTGGTGGGGCGCATGCTGCTCCAGCGCCGCGAGACCGCCTGAGGACAAGACTCATGGATGAAATCTTCGGACGCCGCGATATGATCGCGCCGGCGCGGCTGAAAAGCCTCAGCACCAAGTCGAACCGGCGCGGATTCCTGCAGCTCGGCAGCCACCTTGGCGCGGTCGCCCTGACGGGCGCCGCGCTCGGCGCGGCGTGGGGAAGCTGGTGGGCGGTGCCGGCCTTCCTGCTGCATGGAACGCTGATCAATTTCCTCTATGCCGGACAGCACGAACTCAGCCATTGGACGGTATTCAAGACCAAGAAGCTCAACGAGCTCTTCGGGCGGCTGTTTGGCTTCGTGCTGATCTATCCACGTGACTTCGACCAGATCCAGCATTTTGCCCATCACCGCTACACGCAGGATTGGGAGGCCGACGGCGAACTCGGCCGCGACCGCTATACGCTTCTCTCCTATCTGCTCTGGATGCTGGGGCCGACCTATTGGTACACGCGCGTGCGCCGGGTCATCCGCTTCGCGCTCGGCATCGTCACCGAGCCCTACATCCCCGCCAGCCGCCACGCCGAGGTGATCCGCGAGGCGCGCTGGCACCTCGCCTTCTATGTCGCCATCGCGCTCGTGTCGGTCGCGACGGGGAGCTGGCTCGCGGTAAAACTCTGGCTCCTGCCGATGCTGGCGATGAAGCCGATGCATCAGCTGCAGAACACCATCGAGCATCTCGGCCTGCCGCATGTCGACGCGATCACCGAGAATACCCGCACGACCCGCACCAATGCGCTGATGCGCTGGCTGGGCTGGAACATGCAGTTCCACACGGCCCACCACGCCTTTCCGGGCGTGCCCTGCTACGCGTTGCCGAGCCTCCACCAGGAGATCTTCATCGACAAGGGCCGCAACCCGCCGACCATGTCCTATCTCGCCTTTCAATGGGCGGTGGTGCGGGCTTTTTGGGCCGGGCGGAGCGAAGCCGACTATCCCGACGATGCGATCTGGATCGGCGACGATACGGATCTGGAGCCGGTGGCGGCGCCGCGCGTCCGCACGGCGAAGCGGGCGTGAGCCCGTGGCGTTGCGTGTCTACCAGTCCCTCTGGGCGACGGAGCTGCGCTGCCCCGGCGTGCCTGAGCGGCCCGTCGAAGAGCGCTTCGAGCGCGTGCGCGACGCCGGCTTCGATGGGCTCGCCATCGACCTCGGCGCCATGGACATCGAGGCGGCCCGCGCCACCGTGCCGCTCTTCGTCCGCACCGGACTCGAGGGCCTGCTCACCGCCTTCCCGCGCTCGATCGGCGAGCTGCGCCCGGCGCTGCATCTCGCCAAGGACATCGGCTCGCCCTTCGTCATCGTGGTCGGCCAGGTCATGCCGCTCGCGGTCGCCGACATGGTGCCGGTGATCGAAGCTTGGATGGGCATTGCCGATGAGGAGGGCGTGCGGCTCCAGTTCGAGACGCATCGCAACTGCATCACCAACGACCTCTACGCGACCCTGCTGCTGCTCGATGCGATCCCCGCCATGCGCCTCAGCGCCGACCTGTCCCATTACGTCGTCGACCGCGAGATGATGCAGCCGATCACGCCGGACTATCAGGCCTACGTGACCCGCATCCTGGAGCGCTCGGATTCTTTTCAGGGCCGGGTCGCCAACCGCTGCCAGGTGCAGCTGCCGCTGCATTTCCCGCGGCATCGGGTCTGGATCGAGACGTTCCGCGACTGGTGGCGGCGCGGCTTCGCCTCATGGCAAGCCCGCAGCGGAGCCGACGAGGACTGCATCTTCCTCTGCGAGCTCGGCCCGCGCGACTATGCGATAACCGACGTCAACGGCGAGGAACTCTCCGACCGCTGGCAGGAAGCCCTTGTGCTCAAGCGCTGGGCGCAAGAGGATTGGGCGGCGGCCGTCGCGGGAGGATGACAATGCTGCTCGGCTGTATCGCGGACGACCTCACCGGCGCGACCGACCTGTCGCTGACGCTTTCCCGCGAGGGGCTGCGTACAGTGCAGTCGACCGGCCTGCCGGAGGAAGATCTCGACCTCGGCGACGTCGATGCGCTCGTCGTCGCGCTGAAGTCGCGGACGATCCCGGCCGCCGAGGCGGTGGCGCAGTCGCTCCAGGCGGCCGAGAGGCTCGCCGCGGCGGGTGCGCAGCGCTTCTTCTTCAAATATTGCTCGACCTTCGATTCGACCGATGCCGGCAATATCGGCCCGGTGGCCGAGGCGCTGATGGCGAGGCTCGGCGCGGATTTCTCCATCGCCTGCCCGGCCTTTCCGGCCAACGGCCGCTCGATCTACATGGGCCAGCTTTTCGTCGGCACCGTGCCGCTCGCCGAAAGCAGCATGCGCGACCATCCGCTGACGCCGATGCGCGACAGTGACCTGCGCCGCGTGCTGCGTCGCCAGACCAAAGGCGAGGTCGGCCACGTGGCCTATGCGGATGTCGAAGCCGGTGCCGCGGCGATCGGCGCGGCTTTCGAGCGCGAACGGGCAGCGGGGCGCGCGATCGCCATCGTCGATGCGCTGAACGATGCGCATCTGCGCGCCATCGGGGCGGCGGCCGCCGATCTCAGGCTCGTCACCGGCGGCTCGGGTGTCGCCATCGGCCTGCCTGAGGCCTATCGGGATCGCGGCCTCATCGGCGAACTGACGCCGCCGGCCGAGCGCATCGACGCGCCGCCCGGCCGTGCCGCCATCCTGGCGGGCTCCTGCTCGGCGGCGACGCGTGGCCAGGTCGCCGCCGCGGCCAAGGCCGGCCTGCCGACCTTTCGCGTCGATCCGCTGGCCATCGCCGAGGGCAAGCTGACGGCGGCGACCGTGCTCGACTGGCTCGATCGCCAGAAAGAGGATGCGATCCCGCTCGTCTATTCGAGCGACGATCCAGGGGCGATCGAGGCCGTGCAGGCGCGGCTCGGACGCGAGGCGGCGGGTCGCGCGGTCGAAGATCTGCTGGCCGGGGTGGCGCGCGAGCTGCCGAAGCGCGGCTTCGGGCGCCTCGTCGTGGCGGGCGGAGAAACGTCGGGCGCGGTCGTCGAGGCGCTCGGGGTCAAGGCGCTGTCGATCGGCCCCGAGATCGATCCGGGCGTGCCATGGACGCTGAGCCGCTCCGGACCCGCCATGGCGCTGGCGCTCAAATCGGGCAATTTCGGTGCGCCGGATTTTTTCCTCAAGGCCTGGGCTTCGCTGCGCTGACGCTTTCGCTCGCGGGCGGGTCGACCGCCGTTTCGTGGTGCGCCACGCGCGGACCGGATCAGCAGTGCAGGCGGAAATCCTGCGGATGGGCCCGCAAGTCCGCGGCGCCGATCCCCTCGAAGGTGATCGACGTCCGCGGGTTGAGCGAGATGACGGCGTCGCCGCCGACATCGTGAATGCCGTGCAGGACGGCCGCGATCGAGGCGAAACAGCCCGCCGGCAGGCTGATCACGTCGTGACCGTGTCCGCCGAGGTGAAAATCGGTGATCAGCGTCTGCCCGGCCGCGGGACCGAAGACGAACAGCGAATGCGGGCGATGCCGGCCGAAGACATGCTGGAACGCCCTGGAAGAGGGCTCCGACGGCGGGGGCGTCGTCACTATCGGTGCAGGCAGGTTCGACGGCGGCGACAGGATGGGTTCGAGGTCATAGCTTACGGTGTTGCTGGTCGCCGTCCCGCCGTCCGCCGCTATCGTACGCGCCTCGAGGGCATTGTCGCCGTAGCGGAGCACGATGTCCGTCGACCAGGTTCCGTCCGCTGCGACGGTGGCCGTGCCGACCGGCATCGTGCCATCGTTGTCGTAGAGGGCCACCGCAGCGCCGGCGGCGACGTCCTGGGTCTGCCCCGTCACCACCTGCGACAGGCTATCCGTGAGACCCCCCGGGTTGGCGATCGAGATCGTCGGCAGCGTCATGTCGGCTCCTGTGCGTGATCGACGGCGAGACTTTGCCGGCCTGTTTCGATCTGGAAAAGAATATCGTCGGACTCGATCCCGACCCTAGATCGGCAGCAGCCGATCATGCTCCAGCCTAAAAACCTCGTCGCGACAGCCCGGTACGCGCCATTTCGACTGCCCAATCGACAGCAATCACATCGTTAACGAACCGACATTGCTGTAGATAATTATGAATTAGTGGTTGAGAGCGTCGATAGTGCGGGATTATTGAGACCTAGGTAACAATCAATCCTTGTCGGTCATCATTTCTTAACCCAATTGCGTGGCGCCGTCTCTCCTTTCCTGGCGTAAAGGTTAACGCGGCGGGACGGCCCGGATGCGGCGCGCGGCCACCTGTCCCGCGGCCGGCGGTGCGGCGCTAAGCCGGCGTTATGGATTAAAATTTCCAAGACCTTCAGCTTACCGATTTGTCACCGCGATGTCTCGTAAATTGTCAATATGCGTTAGTATAAACTGACATTATCGATTCCTAACGGCGCTTAATGAAATTCTTATATGGTCATAAATTCCTCGTTAGGTCTATATGTTCGGATATTATCTACATTACCAGCAATCAATATATTACATTATTTACACTGTCTGCCGTTAATGCCAGATAAATCATGCTTCTTAGGCGCCGTTTATCAAGAAGGCGGCAGCTTGTCCTCATGAATTAGTTCACGGGGACTATGACAGTGAACATCAACATCTCTTATGACAACAGTGCAGCCACGGCGCCGTCCTGGTTCCAGAGCGCGGTCAACAGCGCCGTCAGCTTCATGGATGCCCTGATCACCAATCCCATCACCGTCAACGTCACCTTCTCGTGGGGCGAGGAGAACAACAACGCGATCAAGGCCGGGACGGCGGGCCAGAACCAGTCCTACGGCGCCAATGTGGATTACGCCACCCTCTATGGCGCGCTCCAGAGCCATGCCACCTCGGCCGACGACCGGACGGCGGTCGCGGCTCTCGGCTCGACGAATCCCTACGCTTCGTCCCAGTATTTCGTGTCCACGTCCCTGCAGAAGGCCCTGGGCCTCGACAGCGCCACCGCGACCGCGCCCGACGGCTATGTCGGGCTGTCGAGCTCGCTGCCCTGGGCCTATAACGCCGACGGTTCCGTGACGGTCGGCAAATACAACCCCGTCGCCTGCATCGAACATGAGATCTCGGAGGTTCTGGGTCGCGCCGCCTACCTGCCGAGCCAGAGTGCCGGCACCCTGACGGCGCTCGACCTGTTCCGTTACACGGCGCCCGGACAGCACGCCACGACGCAAGGCGCGGGCTATTTCTCCATCGACGGCCAGATCATGCTGCAGGCCTTCGGCAATTCGGGCGATGCCGCGGACTGGTCACCGTCCGTCATCGGCGACCTCCTCGCCGGCAACATCACCGCGGGCGTGGCCAGCACCGTGAGCGCAACGGATCTGCGGGTCATGGACGTGCTCGGCTATACGGTCGACCCGGCCGCCGCCAATGCCGCCGGCACGCCCGGCGCTGCCGCGGCCCAGACGATCGCCGTCATCTCGGCTCCGGCCACGCCGCCCTCGCTGACCTTCGGCACCAGCGTCGCCTTCCACGGTCCACGCCGCGCCACCTTCACCGGCACGGTCTCGGACCATGCGGCCGCCGTCGAGCTCTTCGACGGCGCGACCGATCTCGGCGCCGCCACGGTCAACGGCGACGGTTCGTGGTCGTTCAACGCCATCCTCCCCGCGCCGAGCGGCGACGCCATCGCCGCCGTAGCCACCAATGCCGCGGGACAGAGCACGGCGACGCCGAACTTCGCCATCGCGACCGGCATAAGGGGCGCGCCCTACGTCACCGCGCAGCAGATCTACGACGACAACGGCAACGTCCTCGGCAACGTCTTCGTCAGGCGCAACGGCGCCTCCCACACGGTCATGACCCGCGCGGGGCGGCTCTCGGGCCTGGCAACGAACCAGGCCGTGTCAGGCGCCGACCAGCCGATCGCCATCGGCCACAATGCGACCGTGACCGGGACGGGGTCGGCCGATAGTTTCGTGTTCCGGGCGCATCCGGGCCAGAGCATGGTCACCGATTTTCAGGCCGGCGGGGCCGCTCACGATACGTTGAGCCTCGCGACCGCCTCGTTCTCGTCCGTGGCCGACCTGCTCCACCATACCCATCAGGCCGGCAACGACGCCGTCATCACCCTCGGGGCCAAGGACACGATCACGCTGCAGAACGTGAGCATCGCGGCGCTCAGGCACAATCCGGGCGACTTCACTTTCCACGCCTGACCCCCTAAGCGGCGAGGCACCATCCGCGCCGCTACTTCCGGGTCATGCCGTAGAGCACCACGTCCTGGGTCGGGCCGACCAGAAAACCCTGGACATCGGCGCGTTCGGCCGTCTGCTTGACCTCCTGGAACATGATGATGAAGGGGCTGTCGTCGAGCAGTTTCTGCTGCAGGTCCTTGTACATCTGCTCGCGCTTGGCGGTGTCGCGCTCCTCGACGGCGGCTTCCGTCATCTTGCTGATCTCGGGGATCAGCCAGCTGTTGCGCCAGGCCAGAGGCTTGGTCTGCGGATTGTCGGTATTGTCGGTATTGCGAGCGAAGCTGTCGGCATTGGTGTGCGGATCCATGTAGTCCGGCCCCCAATAGACCATCAGCATCTGATGCTGGCGCGCCCGGTACTTGGTCAGCAGGGTCTTCTGCTCGGCGGGGATGATGGTGACCCTGACGCCGCCTTTCGCCATGCTGGCCTGGACCGCCTGCGCCATGGTGCTGTAGGGCGCCGAATTGGCGGCATCGAGCGTGAGGTCGAGGCCGTTGGGAAACCCCGCCTCGGTCAGCAGCTGCTTGGCCTTGGCCGGATCGTAGGTGAAGGGATTCTTGTCGAGCGAGGCCCAGAAACCCGAGGGCCAGAAGGTCTGGTGGACCTGGTACTGGCCTTTCAGGAACGAATTGGCCATGCCGTCATAATCGACCAAGTAGTGCAGCGCCAAGCGGACCTTCGGATTGGCGAGCGACGGGTTCTTGACGTTGAGCCCGATGTAATGGAGCGTCGCCTGCGGCGAGGCGACGATCTTGACATCCTTGTCGCCCGCGATGCTGGCGATCTGGTCGGGGGTGAGATCGCGGGCGATGTCGGCATCGCCCTTCTCGATCAGCAGCCGCTGCGCGGCGGGCTCGGGGACATGGCGGATGACCACGCGCTTCAACGGCGGCGCGCCCTCGCGATAGGTCGGGTTGGCGTCGAGCACGACGCTCTCGTTGGCTTTCCAGGCGCGCAGCGAGAAGGCGCCGGAGCCGGCCGAATGGGCCTTGAGCCAGCCGTTGCCGAGATCGCCACCCTGGTCGTGCGCCATCACGACCGCCTTCTCGACCACCGAGCCGACGATCGAGGACATCAGCGCCAGCACCAGCGAGGGCGCGTAGTTCGGCACGATGGTGACCTCGAGCGTCGCGGGGTCGACGGCCTTGACCATCCGGTCGACATTATTCGCGGTCCAGCCCAGCTGCGAGATGAGGAAGGCCGGGTTCTTGTTGAGCTTGATCACGCGGGCGAGCGAGAAGGCCGCGTCCGCGGCCGTCACCGGCTTGCCGTCGGTGAAGGTGAGGCCCGGGCGGAGCGTGAATGTCATGGTCTTGCCGTCGGCGCTGACCGCCCAGCTTTCGGCCACGCCGCCGACGAGCTTGGTCACGTCCTTGGGGTCATTGCGGATCAGCCGATCGTAGAGGTTGCTGTCGATCTCGACGCCGGTCAGCTCGTAGCATTCGGCCGGATCGAGGCTCAGCATGTCGTCGATGTTCTTGGCCATCACCAGCGTGTCGGCCGGCGTCGCGGCGCGCGCCGGGGGTACGCCCGTCATCGCCAGCATGGCGAGCCCGATAATCACCCGCGTCTTCGTTCGATCCGACATGCGCTCGTCTCCCCATTGGCCGGCGATAGCCCAGACTTCACGCAGTGAAGAGGCTTCGCGCGCCGGACGCAAGGGGTGGCCGCGCGGAGGACTGTCCGCTACAGCAGCCCGCGGCTGGCCAGATGCCGCATCAGGTGGCCGACGCCGAAGGTCCAGGGGGCGCAGTCGCAACTGTGGCGGATGTGGTTGATGAGCGCGCCGAGCTCCGCCGCCGAGACCGTCACGATGTCGCCCACCTTGTGCGTGAAGCCCTGCCCGGGCGCATCCCGGTCCTCGGTCGGGGCGAAGAGCGTGCCGAGGAACAGCACCGCCCCGTCCGGGTATTGATGGTTGGGCCCGATCATCTCCCCGACCAGCTCGGCCGGGTCGCGGCTGATCTTGCCCATCGAGCTCGCGCCCTCGAGACGATAACCCTCCGGGCCGTCGACGGTCAGTCGCAGCTCCATGCGACGCACGTGATCGAGCGAGAAGGTGGCGTCGAAGAGGCGCAGGAACGGCCCGATGGCGCAGCTCGCATTATTGTCCTTGGCCTTGCTGAGCAAAAGCGCCGAACGGCCCTCGAAGTCGCGCAGGTTGACGTCGTTGCCGAGCGTCGCCCCGACGATGCGGCCCGTCGAGGCGACCGCCAGCACCACCTCGGGCTCGGGGTTGTTCCAGGCGCTCTTCGGATGGATACCGGCGTCGCTCCCGCTGCCGACGGCGGCCATCGACGGCGCCTTGGTGAAGATCTCGGCATCCGGCCCGATGCCGACCTCGAGATATTGCGACCAGGCGTTCTGCTCGATCAGCATCTCCTTGAGCCGCATGGCCTCGGGCGAGCCGGGCTTGAGCTTGGAGAAATCCTCGCCGACGAGACCGATGATCTCGCTGCGGATCGCCGTCGCGACCGTGAGATCGCCGCGCGCCCGCTCCTCGATGACGCGCTCGAGCATCGAGATCGCGAAGGTGACGCCCGCCGCCTTGATGGTCTGGAGGTCGATGGGGGCGAGGAGCCACGGCACGCCGCAGTTGCGGCTGTCCTCGGGCGTATTGGCGAGGACTTCGTCGAGCCCGGCAATCCGCTCGCCCTCGACGCTGCGCAGCGCCTCGGCCGGGTCGTCGCGCTCGCAGAGATCGCGCATGGTCGGGAAGGCGCGCGAGATGTCGAACACGCCCTCGGCGCGGATCGCCACCACGGCCGGGCCACGCGTCTCGGGCCGCCAGACCCGGCCGGCGAGCGCGCCGGCAAAGCCGTCGGAGGGAAGGGTGGTCGAGGCGTCGAGGGTGAGACTTGGCATGGCGGCCCGTGGGTCTTTACGTCGTTTCAGGGCAATAAGCGCTTTTCCTCGGCAGCGGCAAGGGAGAATGGCGTTGACCGGCGTCTCCACGGCGACGACAGTTTGATGACGGAGCGCCGTCCGCCTCTGGGCGCGGAGGATCGCGGAGGCCGAGGCCATCGATCGGGCCATGGTCGAGGGCTATGGCGGATTGGGCTACGAGCTGGTTGCCCTGACGCTGGCACCGGTCGCCGGTCGCGTCCCCTTCGTGCCGCGTCATCGGCAAGGGCGCTGCGCCGTCGCTCTATAAAGCGCCGTCGCCCCACAAATCGTCAGCGAATAAATGAGTTGAAAATGAGTCGATAGGACGCCATCGTGCGATAGCGGCGGAGGAGGGCGCCGAGGCCGGAGACGCCATGACCCGGACGACGCCGTCATCCGCCGACGCCATGCCTGTGCCGGTCGGCGCCACGCGGCGGTCGTTTTCGGCCAGCCTCACCGAGGCGCTGCGGCGCCTCGCATCGCCCGCGCCGCTCCTGGTGCTCCTCGCCTCCGGGCTGCTGCTCCTGGCCTGCAACGTGACCGAACGGATCGGACACCGCGCCACCATCTTCAAGCATTTCTACCCGAGAGCCTATCTGCTCGTCGTGATCCTGGCGCTGGCGTTCCGCCTTTCCGCCCTGGATGCTCCGGCGTGGCGCCGCCTGCGGGCCCTGCCCTGGCGGGCCTCGCTGGTTTTCGGGCTGCTGGGGCTGCTGATCGGCGTCAGCGCGCTGGTGTCGAACGGCGTTACCTACGCCGAGATGGCCAGCAACTATTGGCTGACCGATCCGTTCGGCTCGACCAGCCGTCGCATCGGGTTGCCTGTGCTGGCCAATGTCCTGGGGTTCGAGAAGAACGGCTACGTCTTCTTCTGGTATGGCGTGCTCTTCGTCAGCGTCGCCTCGGGGCTCGCTTTGCTCGACCGCGGCAGACTCACCGGCATCGAGACGCTGTCCCTGCTGTCATCGTCGATCCTGGCCTATGCTTTCGTCGGACCCGGCTACAGCGAAGTCTTCGTTTTGATGATCGGGTGCTGCGCAATCCTGGTCCGGACGAGCTTGGTCGAGAAGATCGTCATGGGCGCCCTGATGCTGTCGACGCATGAGACCGCGACCGCCTTGACGGCGCTGGCGATCGTCGTCAAGGCGGAGGGTGAAGAGCGTGCCGAATGGCTCACGGTCTTCGGCGCGCTCTACGGGATTTTTGTGGCGGCCTATCTGTTCACTTGGCGCGGCGAGGTTGTCCAGGCCCTGCTTACCGCCGGCAAGCCGAGCCCCGGCGCAGGAGAGACCGCGCCGGGACTGGTGCTCGCCCATCCGGGGCGGGCGCTGCTCGGCATCGGGTTCGCCTACAAGCTCTACTGGATCCTGGTTCCCGCCGGCCTCGCGCAGCCGACGCTCCGGCCTTTGGCCTTCGCGGTGCTGGCCGCGCTGATCCTCGCCGTGATCGGCACGGACACGTCGCGCCTCGTCGAATTCGGCTCGCTGGCCTTCTTCCTCCTGGCGACGGGGATCCTGCCCGGCTGGCCCCGGAGGCTACGCATCGCACTGGCCGTCGCCAACCTCGTCGTGCCCAGCCTCTATGTGGCGACCAATGCCGAGCCGCTGTGGGGCGACGGGTTCTATTCGGCCTATCTTCACGAGGCCAAGGCGGTCGGCTGGAATTGGGGACGGCTGTTCGCCGCCGACGCCGAATAGTACGGCCGGCGATCCGGCTTGCGGCCCGGGTCGAACCGCAGCATATAGGTTTGCAACGATGCCAGACGGCGTCGAGACGAGGGAGCGGCGCACGGGTTCCGGTCATCGGCCGTCCTCGCCGGCCCGAATACCGTAGGTCCCCGCCCATGACCATCGCCGTGACGCCGCCGCTCGGCGGAAACTCCTCCGCCCGCACTCTTCGCCTTCAGCCGCAGGACAATGTCGTCGTCGCGGTCGACGTGCTCGAGCCCGGCAAGCCGACGAGCGCGGGGATCGTGCCCAAGGCCCGCGTGCCCAAGGGCCACAAGATGGCGTCGGTGCCGATCGCCGCCGGCGCGCCGGTGCTGAAATTCGGCCAGATCATCGGCTTCGCCACCCAGCCGATCGCGCCCGGCGACTGGGTGCACGAGCACAACCTCGCCATGGGCCAGGACTTCGACCGCGATTACCAGTTCGCGGAAGGCGCGCATGCGCAGGAGGTGCTGCCCGTGGGCGATCAGGCGACGTTCCAGGGTTTTAGGCGTCCGAACGGCCGCGCCGGCACGCGCAACTACCTCGCCATCCTGACCAGCGTGAACTGTTCGGCCTCGGTCGCCCGCTTCATCGCCAAGCACTTCGAGCGCTCGGGGCTTCTCGGCGACTATCCCAACATCGACGGTGTTATCGCGCTCGTGCACGGCACCGGCTGTGGCATGGCCGACAAGGGCGAGGGGTTCGAGGCGCTCAAGCGCACCCAGTGGGGCTATGCGACCAATCCCAACATCGCCGGCGTGCTGCTGGTCGGCCTCGGCTGCGAAGTGTTCCAGATCGGCCGCATGAAGGCCGAATACGGCCTCGGCGAATCCGACCATTTCCGGACCATGACCATCCAGGACACCGGGGGTACCCGCAAGACCGTGGAGCAGGGGGTCGAGTGGCTCCGCGCCATGATGCCGGCCGCCAATGCGGCGAAGCGCGAGACGATCCCCGCCTCGGAGCTGACGCTGGCGCTGCAATGCGGCGGCTCCGACGGCTATTCGGGGATCACGGCCAATCCAGCGCTGGGGTCGGCCGCCGACCTCCTGGTCAGGCATGGCGGCACGGCGATCCTCTCGGAGACGCCGGAGATTTACGGCGCCGAGCACCTGCTCACCCGCCGCGCCGCGACGCGCGAGATTGGGGAAAAACTCGTCGACACCATCCATTGGTGGGAGGCCTACACCAAGCGCAACGGCGGCGAGATGAACAATAACCCCTCGCCCGGCAACAAGGCGGGCGGGCTCACTACCATCCTGGAAAAGTCGCTCGGCGCCGCCGCCAAGGGCGGCACCTCGACCCTCGCAGGCGTCTACCATTACGCCGAGCCGGTGACGGCAAAGGGTTTCGTCTTCATGGACACGCCGGGCTACGATCCGGTCTCGGCCACCGGCCAGGTGGCGGGCGGCGCCAACATCTTGTGTTTCACCACCGGGCGCGGCTCGGCTTATGGCTGCAAGCCGGTGCCCTCGATCAAGCTCGCCACCAATTCGGACACCTTTCGCCGCATGCAGGACGACATGGACATCAATTGCGGCGACGTGCTCGACGGCGTGTCGATCGAGGACAAGGGCAAGGAGATCTTCGCCAAGATCCTGGCCGTCGCCTCGGGCGAGCCGTCGAAATCAGAGGCGCTCGGCTACGGCGACGCCGAATTCGTGCCCTGGCAGATCGGCGCGACGATGTAGAGTCTGTGCGCCGGGACGAGGTCCCGCAATCAGTGCTTCGGGCTCGGAGCGTGCCGTTTGACCGGTGGCGGGGCTGTCGCTAACACGGCCTCGGGCGCCCCCGGCGCCCGCACCGGCGATGCGCGCGCCAGACAAGCCCCACCCGAGACGCTGAGACCCGATGGCCGTCTATACCGCAGTCACCGCGCCCGAGCTCGAAGACTTCCTCGGCGGCTACGATCTCGGCGCGCTGCTCTCGCTCAAGGGGATCGCCGAGGGCGTCGAGAACTCCAACTACCTGCTCTTGACCGAGCGCGGGCATTTCATCCTGACGCTCTACGAGAAGCGCGTCGCCGAGACGGACCTGCCCTTCTTCCTCGGCCTCATGGAGCATCTCGCGGCGCGCGGCATCAACTGCCCGCAGCCGGTCAGAAGCCGGGCCGGCCAGGCGCTGGGCCGGCTCGCCGGCCGGCCTGCCGTCATCGTCACCTTCCTCGACGGCGTATGGATCGCGGCGCCTCACCTCGGCCATTGCGCCCAGCTCGGTCGTGCCTTGGCGGAGCTGCATCTCGCCGGCGCCGATTTCCCGATGCGGCGGCCGAATGCGCTCTCGATCGAGGCCTGGCCGCGGCTTTTTGCGACCGCCGGAGCGCGGGCCGACGACGTTTCGCCGGGCCTCGCGGCCGCGACCGAGGCGGAACTCGCCTTTCTCCGCGACCGCTGGCCCAAAACCCTGCCGCAGGGCGTGATCCACGCCGATCTCTTCGTCGACAATGTTTTCTTCCTCGGCGACCGGCTGTCCGGCCTGATCGACTTCTATTTCGCCTGCACGGATGCGTTCGCCTATGACCTCGCCATCTGCCTCAACGCCTGGTGTTTCGACGCCGAGGATCGCTACGAGATCGGCAAGGGGACCGCGATGATCGAGGCCTACCAGGCGGTGCGGCCGCTCGATGCGCGCGAGGTCGAGGCCCTGCCGCTCCTGGCGCGCGGTGCGGCACTGCGCTTCATGCTGACCCGGCTCGTCGATTGGCTC
The DNA here is from genome assembly GCA_965277115.1 of Lichenihabitans sp. GTDB lineage: Bacteria > Pseudomonadota > Alphaproteobacteria > Rhizobiales > Beijerinckiaceae > Lichenihabitans. The sequence continues at coordinate 199,260 of CBDIBY010000013.1, forward strand.
GACGTGCGGCCGGGGGCGCTGGTCAAGCCCAAGGACCCGCTCGAATATCTGAACAAGCTGCGCTTCCATCAGGGCGTCGCCGCGGCACGGGACTATGGCCTCCAATGAGCGAGACGATCACCATCTGGACCGACGGCGCCTGCTCGGGCAATCCCGGACCAGGAGGCTGGGGTGCCATCCTGCGCGCCGGCGATCACCAGAAGGAACTGTTCGGCGGCGCCCCGGCCACCACCAACAACCGCATGGAGCTGACCGCCGCCATCAAGGCGCTCGAGGCCCTGACACGGCATTGCGAGGTCGATCTCTACACTGATTCGCAATATGTGCGCGGCGGCGTCACCGGCTGGATCACCGGCTGGAAGCGCAATGGCTGGAAGACCGCCGACCGGAAGCCGGTCAAGAACATCGAACTTTGGCAAGAGCTCGATGCCGCGGCGGCGGTGCATGCGGTGCGCTGGCACTGGCTCAAGGGCCATGCCGGCCATCCCGAGAACGAGCGGGCGGACGAACTCGCCCGCCAGGGCATGGCGCCGTTCCTGCGACGGGCTTAAGCGCTTCAGACTACGGTTCCGGGAAAGCTGTAAGGATATGGTTCAATGATTCGGCACTCTCCCTATCATCACCTTTTCGAAAAATTCGGCGCGCAATTCGTCGATCGCTTGGGCTTCTCGGCGCCGGCCGTCTTCACGACGACGGAGGCGGAGCATCATGCGACCCGGAATGCTGTCGGCCTCTTCGATGTTTACTACCAGGTCGCGATCCAAATCGCCGGGCTGGATGCCGCAGCCGTGCTGGCTCAGGCGCTCGTCGCCGATATCATGCGCCAGCCGGTCGGCCGCGTCGTTTATGCCGCGCCTTGCAATGAGCAGGGCGGCATGATCGACGATCTGACCTGCTTTCGGTTGACCGAAGATTGTTTCTGGCTTTTCCCCACACCGAGCCGCTGCGCGCAGACCATCGAGGCGGTCAAGAATGCGTTAGATGGACGGCACGCGACTATCACTAACCTCGGCTACAAGAGTGCCTACCTTTCAGTGCAGGGACCCCTTTCACGCGCTCTTCTGCAGGGACTGACCTCCACGGATATGGCGAACGAGGCGCTGCCCTATTTTTCACTGACCCAGGCCACCTTGGCCGACGTGCCGGATGTGCTGGTCTCCCGCACAGGCTATTCCGGGGAACTCGGCTACGAGTTGTTCTATCCCAGCGAGTATGCCGACCATATGCTGAGTACGCTTCTGGATGCCGGTCAGCGCCATGGCGTGCAGCTCTGTGGTCTCGGCGCCCTGCGGAGCCTACGCATCGAAAAGCGCTATCCGCTCTATGGGCTCGACCTCGATGCGACCACGACGCCGTTCGAGGCCGGGATCGGCTGGACGGTAAAGCTCGACAAACCAGCCTTCGTCGGCCGGGCGGCACTGGCGAAACAAAAGGCGGACGGCGTGTCTCGTCGCCTTGTTCTGATCGTTCTCGCGCCCGACGCGCCTTTGCCCGCGATCGGCTCCGCCGTCACGAGGGACGGAGCGACGATCGGCAAGGTCACCTCGGCCGATAGGGGCCACAGCGTCGGCCATATGCTGGCCATGGCTTACGTTGCGCCAGGTGCGGCTGTGGACGGTTGCCGCGTCGAGGTGATCGGTGCCGACGGCACGGCATTGCCGGGACAGGTTGCAACCCGCGCCTGCTACGATCCCGATGGCCTTCGTACGAAGAGCTGATCTGTGCCGGGACGGTTGGCGAGTTGGTAGGCGGGATGACCGACGCAAGATGGCGCGGATCGCCCGTTCACACCGTCCCTTCGAGCAGCGCCTGGCCGAGGTAGTGCCCGGGCGCCGGAACGCCGGGCAGAGCGAAGAAATAGCCGCCACCGACGGGCTTGATATATTCCTCGAGCGGCTCGCCGTTGAGCCGGGCCTGCACCGTCAGGAAGCCGGCATCGAGATCGTTCTGAAAGCAGACGAACAGCAGCCCCATGTCGAGCTGGCCGGCCTTGGTCAGGCCGTTCGAATAGTTGAAGGGGCGCCGTAGGATGAGGTTCGCCGCGGTGTCGGGCGTTCGCGGGTTGGCGCGGCGGATATGGGCGTCGAGCGGGACGCGCTTGCCGGTCGGGTCGCCGGCATAATCCGGGTCGTCGCGTTCCTGCGTCAGGCCGAGCGGCGCGCCGCTCGCCTTGTCGCGACCAATGATCGTCTCCTGCTCGCCGAGCGGCGTCCGGTCCCAGCGCTCGACGAGAGTGCGGATGAGGCGCACCACCTGGTAGCTGCCGCCAAGGGTCCAGACGGGCTCGTCGGCGCCTTTGTCGACCCAGACGATCCTCTCCATCAGAGCGATATCGGCGGCGTCCAGATTGGCGGTGCCGTCCTTGAAGCCGAGGAGATTGCGCACCGTATCCTTGCCGAGCGCCTTGACCGTATGGGGCGGCAGGAAACCCTCCTGCTTCCAGCGGATCGCCAGAAGGTCGGGCGTATGCTTCAGGAGATCGCGCAGCGCGTGGATATTGGTCTCGGCGGTGTTCGAGCAGATCTGCACGAGCAGGTCGCCGTGGCAGCAGTCGGCGTCGAGCGCGTCGTTGGGGAATTCCGTCATGACGACAAGGCGCTTCGGCTTCTGCGCCTTGAGCCCGAACCGGTCGTCGAAGAGCGAAGCGCCGAGCGCCACGGTCAGGGTGAGGTTGTCGGGGAAGACTTTTGGGCCGAGCAGGCCGTTGTCCGGAGGCGGCAACTTCGGGTCCACGACCTTCACCTCGCCGCCCTGGGTCAGGAAGGCGAAGCGCTCGGTCAGAAGCCGCATCAGCCGCATCAGGCCGGGGCGGCCGTCGGCCAGGACGTCGAAGGAGACGACGAGGGCGGCGGCGGGCTCGGGATTGACGATGCCCGACTGATGCGCGCCGTAGAAGGGCTGCCGGTCCTGCGTCCCGTCGCTCCCGGTATGGACGGGCATTTCGGCGCTGGCGGCAGGCCGCGCGCCGAGGGCCAGCGTCGAGCCCGCGAGGCCGAGCAGGAGGCCGCGGCGGCCCGGACAGGCCGGCGCATCGCGCACGGTCAGGAGGGCATGGGCCGGGCAGCCGGAGGGAGGGCGTTCGTCCATGAGAGCCTCCCTCAGTCGACGCCGAGCGTACCGCGGAAAGTCGAGAGGTCCTCGGCCAGCACCGTGACGGGACCCTTCAGCCGGTTGCGGTCGGACGCCGAGAGCTTGTCGTAGGAGACGTAGCCGCCGCCTTCCGAGGTCCCGTACTTCGACAGGATCTCGTCGATCCTGGCGAAATTGTCCCGCACCCGCGCGACGAGGTCGGGATTGCGCTTGGCGACCAGCGGATCGAGCAGGTCGAGGATCTTCTGCGCGCCGTCGACATTGGCTTGGAAGTCCCACAGGTCGGTGCGGCTGTAGCGATCCTCCTCGCCGCTGATCTTCTTGGACGCCACCTCCTCGATGAGGGCGGCGGCCCCACCCACCATGCTCTTCGGCGTGATCGTCAGCCCGGCGATGCGCGATTTCAGGTCGTCGGCATCCGCCATCAGCTTGTCGGCGAGGGGCGCGAGCCCGGCCGTCGACTTGTCGGCGAAGAGGGCCTTCTCGATGCGGTGGAAGCCGGTGAACTTCGGATCCTTGGCCTTCAGCTCGAAATCGTCTTCGCGGCTATCCATGCTGGTGTCGAGATCGCTGAACAGTTCGGCGATGGGCTCGATCCGCTCGTAATGCTGACGGGTCGGGGCGTAGAGCGCCATGGCTTCGTCGAGCTTGCCCGCCTTGACGGCGTCGGTGAAGGTCTTGGTCTGCGCAGCCAGCGTGTCGACCTCGCCGGCGACATAGGCCTTGTAGTCGGCGAGTGGACCGACGAGATCCATCGGCGAGATCGCCGCCTGAACGCTCGCCGCGCCGTCCGCGGCGGCGACCGTCAGCGCGCCCTTGGGGTTCGACAGCAGGCCGCAGGTGATGTCGTAGCGGCCTGCCTCGAGCGTCGTCGTCACGGTCTGGACGAACCCGGGAATGATGTTCTCGCGTTCCTCGACGACATTGACCCCCTTGAGGATCTCCCATTCGACCACCCTGCGGCTCGCGTTCTTGATCTTGAACACGGTCTTGCCAGGATGCACGCTGAGCGAGGCCGGCTCGCAGCCCTTGTCGGTGATCGTCACCGTGACAGGAGCGGAATCCTCGGCGCGCGCCGTGCCGGCAAGACTCGAGGCGAAGAGAAGGGCGAGCCCGCCGAGGGAGGCGCGCGTCGTCGGGCGGGCAAACAGGGTCATGGTCACGATCTCTTGGTCACGATCTCTTGCGGGAAGGTCAGGCGGGTCTGGCGGTGTGGATCGGCGGCTGGGCAGGGCGCAGCAGCAGCAGCAGCACCGGCACCAGGAAGGCCAGATAGATCAGCACCTCGCCGACGCTCGGCATGTCCTGGTAGCCGAAGAAACCGGTCAGCAGCGTGCCGAGGACGCTGTCGCCGGGCAGGACATTGCTGAGATCGAAGGCCGTTCCCTGCAGTCCGTTCCACGCGCCCGCTTCGTGGAAGGCCCTGAGGCCGCCGGCCAGCAGCCCGGCCGCGACGAAGACGATCAGGACGCTGGTCCACCGGAAGAAGCGGCGCAGGTCGAGCCTGTAGCCGCCGTAGGTGATGGCGGCGCCGACCCCGACCGCCGAGGCGAGACCGAGGACGGCCCCGATCGGCACCGCCGGTCCGACGCTCTGCTGGAAGGTTGCGAGCAGGAAGAACACCGTTTCGACGCCCTCGCGCACGACCGCGAAAAACGCCATGGCGACAAGCGCCCGCCCCTGGTTGTCGCCCGACAACAGCGCGCTGTCGATCGAGTCGTGGATTTCGGACTTGATCGAGCGCGCAGCCTTTTTCATCCAGAAGATCATCGAGGTCAGGATACCGGTCGCGACGAACGCCACGACCCCCGCGAAAAACTCCTGCTGCTTTTGCGGAAATTCCGTCCGGCTGATGGTCAGGGCCACGGCGAGCGCGACGCAGATGGCGGCGGCCAGCGCGACGCCGAGCCAGACATAGGGCATGAACTGGGCGCGGCCGGTCTGTTTCAGATAGCCGGCCACGATGCCGACGATCAGCGCTCCTTCGATGCCTTCGCGTAACATGATCAGATAGGCCACCAGCACGATGCCCGCTCCTTCAAGACTTGGATTGACGTGTGGTAATAGAGTGGCTAGGCCGGATGATCAAGGGCAAAACGCATCTGGCGCAGATCACCAAAGCAGATTGGAATGTCACTAATCTGCAGTGTCTGTTCTTTAGAACGACTATGAAATTGCAGTTTGGAACACTTTGAAACTGGATAGGACAGGTCGTTGCGGCGACGGCGGCCGCGATGCGCGACAGAGTCACCGGACGCGACCGGTGTTGGAGTGGCGTACGGCCGGACAGGCGCCCCGCCGAGACGGCAAGCCTCGTGGGCCGTGTGCCGGGCCGTGGGCTGGAATCGGGAGCGCTGTCCGCGACCGGCGACGGCTCGCCCGTGACCCAGCGTGCGACAATCCCTCCTGCGTCGTAGTCAGGTCGGAGTGGACGACATCGCCGCGGCGCGGAGCGCTTCCTCTCCCCACTGATTCAGGCTTTTGCCGGAGAGTTGCGCGGCCCGCGCAGCCATGGCGTGAACCTCCGGCGCCACCCGAAACATCATCTTGCCGGAATAGGGTTTCTCCGCCGGCTTGCCGATGCGCTCGCATGTCGCGAGATAATCCTCGACAGCCTCGTGGAAGGCCGTCGTGAGGCCGCTGACCGTGTCGGCATGAAAACCGACGACGTCGTTGATGCCGGCGAGGCGACCGACGAAGAGACCGTCTTCGGCATCGAACTCGACGCGCGCGAGATGACTCTTGTAGGTGAGGATGTTCAAGGCTTGACCCCGATCTTCGTGAGGAACTCGCGCACGTCGCGCACCTGATATCGTTTGGCCCCCTTGTCGGATGAGGGCGGTGGAACGACGCGACGAGGCCGTTGCATTCGAATCGGACCCGAGACCCCGAACCCTCGATCGCTTTGCATCCAATTGCACGCAGGAGACGCTCGATCTCGCTCCACGCGATCGATGCCGAAACCGGATCGGCAAAAACAGCAGCGAGCGTCCTGGTCTGCTTGCTGTTTATGCAAGCACTATATGATAGCATCTGGACGACGCGCAAGCCGGGCCCTCCATGGCCTCGGACCAGGGCCACTGCTACCGCACCACCCCCGGCACATGCGTCGTCTCGTGCGTGAAGCCCGCATGATGGCAGATCACCGGCAGCAGGCGTTCGAGCGCGTGCAGCATGGTGCCGTCGATCGGTACGGGCTCGTCCGGGTAATCGTCCCAGCCGAGCTTCAGGTCGAACAATGGCTTCAGGGCCGCAGGCCGCATCCAGAACATGGTGCCGATGGGAAAGTCGATCGAGCGCGGAATGCTCATCGTCGGGTCCATGCGGCGCGCCAGTTCGATCGCGAGATCGCGGTCGAGGCTCCAGCCGGTGAGGTTCGGATCCTCGGGGAAGACGAGCCCGAGCCTCGGCTCGGCCGCGAACCGCCCCAGGATGATGTCGACCATCGGGAACTTGGCGCCCAGCAGAGTCTGCAGCAGGAACTCGTGCCATTGCACGCCGAGATCGGTGCTGAGTCCGACAGAGGTCAGCGCCAGGCTGCGCTTGCCGTGGAAATGGCCCACCACGTCATAAGCCTGCAGCCTCTCGGCGAAGAGCGTCAGCATGGGCCCGACGTCGCGCCCACGATTGGGGCAGGCCGCGATGACGACCGGTGCGGCGCGGTAGGCGCCAAACCGGCACTCGAGGTCCCGGACCTTGTCCTCGGAGGTGGTGCTGACGAAGAGGTCGGGCCGCGCCGCATTGGCGGCGAGCGCTTCGAGGATGCCCTGCGCAAGTTCGGGATAATGCAGGTGAATGTGGAGCGCCGTTTTCAGCGCCCCGGTCAGCGCTCTTGGGGTCGCGGCGGTCGGGACGGTTACGGGATGCGACCACGGCCCGGCGGGCTTGCCGGCCCGCACCCAATGGGCCAGCGGGTTCTCGAAGGGCGCCGCGTCGAGCTCCGGGTGGTAGTCGGCGTAGGTCTGCGGCACGAAGCCCAGCGCCGGCCGGCGGCAATATTGGGCGCGCTCCTGTCCCGACGCCGATTTGCGCACGTGGAAACGGATCGCCGCCTCGCGCGACATCGATTCATGCGGGTTGCGCCAGACCTCGACCGCGAAAGTGTCGTCGGCGCCGAGAAAGGTGATGTCGCGCTTCTCCTGCGCCTTGACGGCCTTGGCCTCGGCAATGACGGGGCCGAGCCGCTCGACGTAGCGCGCCATGGCGAAGTCACGGCGCGCCCGCGCCTGCAATGCCTGGCCGATGTCGCGCCGCAACGGCGCGTCGGCGAGAAGCCGCAGCACTTCCTCCGCCGCCGCGGCAACATCGAGATAGGGGACGGCCAAGGAGCGTGTCCGCGCGTCGCCCGTCAGGAACTCGGCGAAGCCGTTAGCCCGGTCGAAACACACGACCGGCAGGCCGGCCAGCGCCGCATCCATGGCGACATTGGGGAAAGGATCGAGCCGCGACGGCGACACGACTACGTCGGCCGCCGCGTAGGCGCCGTCGAGATCGTCGACCGGATCGAGGAAGGTCACCGTCTTGCCGAGGCCGGCGCGCTTCACCTGGTCGGCGAGCCAGTCGCAGTAATTGCCGTCGGGATGGGGCTTCGGCTCGTTGCCGATCCAGACGAAACGCACCGCGTCCGGACCGAGCTTGGCCACGACGGCCTGAGCCACCGCGACGAAGAGGTCGACGCCCTTGCGCATCGAGATCGTGCCGAGGCCCAGCACCACGGGCCGCGCGGCGTCGGTGCCCTTGACGACCCGGTGCAGGGCGGCCCGTTTGGCCGCCGTGTCGGCGGGACTGGTTTTGCTCGCCTTGGGGTCGCGCGGCACCTCGGAGGCGCCCTGGTGGAACACGTGCTGGTTCTGTCTGGTGACGCCCGGCCAGGCATCGAGCGCCGCCTGACGCTGCACTTCGGCGTCGAAGACCGCCTGCGTCGCCATCATCAGGCCTGCCGTCATGGTGCCGGGCGGATAGATGTTGGCCGGGAACTCGTGCACCAGCGCGACCGATGGAATGCCGACCTCGGCGAGGCCGTGCAGCATGGGGTGGCATTCCATGCTGTTGGTGACGGCGATGTCGATCGCGAACCGCTTGTCGAGTTCCGCCGCCAGCCGCGCCATGGCCCGCGGGATCACGGCGTTGGGCCGGAAGGGTCCGGCGAGCGCCGCGGCATCGGTCGCGAAGGTCTCCACGAGTTCTCCGCCGCGCAGCAGCACGGCTATGACGTTATAAGCGTCGGCGAAGGCCCGCACGAGGTTCCAGCCGAGGATCGGCGCGCCGGTACGCGAGGCCTCGTGGCAGACGACCAGCATCGCCGGCTTGGCCGCATCCCAGGCGCGGCCGCCGTCATGGATGTGGAGAGGCGGGTCGAAGGCCGGCAGCCGCCCCTCGGCGCGGCCATAACGGGCGTAATGGACCAGAAGGCCCATCTGGTTGCCCGCGAGCTCGGGATAGCTTTCGACATAGATGGCCGGATCGAACTCGGCATTGGGCCGCAGACCCGTCTTCTCGCCGACCGTGGCGTAATGCGCGGCCGCCTGGAGGTCGCTCAGGCCGGTCAGGCCGGCGAGCGCCTTGTAGGCCGTGGCGTCGAAAACTCCGGTGTCGAGAACCCACTGGGCCTGCTGCGGCAGGCCGCGGCCGAGGGTGCGCATCAGCACGCGCGTTCGCATGCGCCGCAGCAGCTGCAACGCGGTCAGCGCGCCACGGCCAGAGGATCCCGAGCGACGCTTGAGGTCGGCTTCGAGTTCGGCCAGCCGACGCGAAAGCTCCCGGTTGCTGCTTTCGAGCGCCGCGATCCGCAGCGCGGCCTCCTGCCCGCTCGATGGCACCACGGTCGTCAACCCGCGAGCATCGCCAGCGCCGCCGCGTGGATCCGCTTGTCGCCCGCAGCGACGACGGCGCCACCCTTCGCCGCGCCGCCGCCCTCCCAGGTCGTGACGACGCCGCCCGCCCCTTCGACGATCGGGATCAGCGCGGCGATGTCGTAGGGTTTCAGCCCCGCCTCGATCACCAGGTCGACATGGCCCGACGCCACCATGCAATAGCTGTAGCAATCGCCGCCGTAACGGCAGAGTTTCGCCGCCTCGGCCACGCGCCCGAAGGCCTGTCGCTGGGTGGCGTCGAGCAGGCCCGGGCTCGTCGTCATCACCGTGGCGTCGCCGAGCGTCGCGCAGGACCTTGTCCTGAGCGCGTGCTGGATCATGGTGCCGAGCGAATTGATCCCCGTCCAGGTGGCCCGCGCCCCGTCGCCGAAGAAGCGCTCGCGGGTGAAAGGCTGGTGCATGATGCCATAGACCGGCGTGCCGTTGTGTTGCAGCGCCACGAGCACGCCCCAGGTCGGGAAGCCCGAGATGAAGCTCTTTGTGCCGTCGATCGGATCGAGCACCCAGACATAGTCCGCTTCGGGCTGGTGGTCGTCGAACTCCTCGCCGATGATGCCATGCGCCGGAAAGGTCGAGAGGATGCGATGGCGCATCACTGTCTCGGCTGCCCGATCGGCCTCGGTGACGGGATCGAAGGCGCCGCCCATGCTCTTGTCATGCGCATGGATGGCGGTGCGGAAGAAGGGCAGGATGGCTTCGCCCGCGACGGTCGCCAGTTCCGCGACGAAATTCTCGAAATCGACGGCCGTCATGCGCGCTCCCGGAGGGTCTCGACCGGATCGGCTCGGGGCCGCTCCGCCGCCGCTTCTAGCGCGGCCTGGCCTGCGTCGCCAGTGTCCTGCCTCATCCGGCCCCCGCCCATCGGGGGCGCGGTCGGCCGCGGCGAGGCGGCCATCGACCGGCCGGCTTGTCGGCCGCATTCTTGCAAAATCATGCGGCAGCTTGACGCATTTTGCAAAATTCTTGCAAAGGAGCTTGTTTTTGTGCGCCGCAAATGCCAATATTGCGTTGCGGCAATTCGTTGCCGTATGCCCTCCTTGGGCGTTTCCTCCCTAGACTTGGGCCGCCTTGTGGCAACACGGGCGGCCTCTTTTTTTGCTGGACGGGCTCGGCAGCGACTTGCCGCTATTCCGCGGCCTCGCGCTCGCCTGCGGCGCCGGCCTCCAAAAGCCCGGCCAGGACCTTGACGGCGCCACAGAGATGCTCGGCGACGGTGGCGAAATCAACGAGCTTCTGCAGGCTTCGCTCGTCCATGTAGAGGGCGCGGTTGATCTCGATCTGCAAGGCGTGGCGCCCGCTGCCCGGCTGCCCATAGTGTTCGGTGATGTAGCCGCCCGCGTAGGGCTTGTTGCGCTCGACCGCATAGCCGGACCGGCGCAGCTCGTATTCGGCGGCGTCGGCGAAAAGGCGGTCGCAGCTCGTGCCGTAGCGGTCGCCGAGCACGACATCGGCCTTGGGCCGCTCGTCCCTGGCGGCATGGCCGGGTGCCGGAGAGCAGGACGGCATCGAATGGCAATCGATCAGCAGGGTCCGGCCGAAGCGCCGCACCGCCCGGTCGGTCAGCGTCCGCAGGGCCGCGTGGTAGGGTTTGTGCAGGTCTTCGATGCGGCGCAGCCCGTCCTCGACGCGCAGCCGGCCCGCATAGATCTCCTGCGCGTCGCCGACCACCCGCGCGATGGTGCCAAGGCCGCCCGCGACGCGCACGGAGCGCGTGTTGGCATAGGGCGGCAGACGTCCCTCGAACATGCGCGGATCGAGTTCGTATGGCTCGCGATTGGCGTCGAGATAGGAACGCGGGAAGCGGGCACGCAGCAGCGGCATGCCGAGACCGACGGCGGGAAGGAAGAGCTCGTCGACGAAGGCGTCCTCCGATCGGCGCAGGCTGGCGGCGTCGAGCCGTGCGCTCTGCAGGAACCTCGCCGGATAGAGACTGCCCGAATGGGGCGAGCTTAGAACCACGCCCGAGGTGAGGCGGAGCGGCTCGATCACGTCGCACGGCGGATCGAACTCCGGCGCCGTCGCGGTCCTGCCGGCGCCCGTGCGTCCTTGCGGCGCATTACCCTGCTCCGACCCCGCTCCCATATCCTCCACCGCAACCTTTCATCCCGTCTCGCACCGCGCTCTGCACTGTGCCAATCCAGCCCTCCCGTGTCCATCGGCTAGAGACCCGTGGCGACCGATCGCGGTGCCGTTCACCATCTTTGTCGAAAACGGTGGAGCCGGAGGCGCATCCGTGGCGGGGGATGAGTGAGAAATGCTAGCGGTTTTACGAGCTTTTAACCGGATTGCGGCTTATGGTTAAATCTCGCGCGACGAGCCGACCGATATCGAGGAAGGAATGATGGACGCAGGCGCCGAATCGCCGACCAAGATCCTGTTGGCCGAAGACGACAACGACATGCGGCGCTTTCTGGTCAAGGCGCTGCAGAATGCGGGATTCACGGTCACTTCCTTCGACAACGGCCTCGCGGCCTATCACCGGCTGCGGGAGGAGCCTTTCGAGCTCCTTCTGACCGACATCGTCATGCCGGAGATGGACGGGATCGAACTCGCCCGCCGGGCGACCGAACTCGATCCCGACATCAAGGTCATGTTCATCACCGGCTTCGCGGCCGTGGCGCTCAACCCCGACAACAATGCGCCGCGCGACGCCAAGATCCTGTCGAAGCCCTTCCACCTGAAGGACCTCGTCGGCGAGGTGCAGCGCCTCCTGGCGGCGTGAGGGCCGCAACGACCTGATTTCGACCGTCGTCGTCGGATCCGGTTGCGTTCGGGGTTTCCTTGCCATAACCCGCTTCCCGGGCTCCCGCCACGCGCGGGGCACGGTGGGTCATGAGCTTTCGTTTCATTCATACGGCTGACTGGCAGGTCGGCAAACCCTTCGGGCATATCCCGGGGGATGCGGGCAGCCTCCTGCGCATGCAGCGGATCACTGCGGTCGCACGCATTGCGGAGCTTGCCCGGGATCGCGGCGTCGACGCGGTGCTCGTGGCCGGCGACGCCTTCGACAGCAACCAGGTCCTCGACAGGACGCTGATCCAGACGATCGATGCCCTCAAGGCGTTTCCGGGGCAATGGGTGTTCTTGCCCGGCAATCACGATGCCGCGCTCGCGCACAGCGTCTGGACCCGGCTCAGACGCTGGGGCCTGCCGGACAATGTCGTCGTCGCCGATCGACCTCAGCCGATCCTGGTCTGGGGAGCGCGTGCTGCCGTGCTGCCCGCACCGTTGCGGCGGCGGCATGAGGCTCTCGACCAGACCGAGTGGTTCGACGCGGCACCGACGCCGGAGGGTGCGGTGCGCGTCGGGCTCGCCCATGGCAGCATTCCATCGCGCCTGCCCGAGCGCGCCGAAGCCGCCAACGCCATCCCGGAGGACCGTGCCGCGCGTGCCGGCCTCGGCTACCTGGCTCTCGGCGACTGGCACGGCGCCTTGAGGATCGCGCCGCGCACTTGGTATTCGGGCACGCCCGAAACGGATCGTCATCGGGCCAACGACAGCGGCTCCGTCCATATCGTGACCCTCGACAAGGGCGGCGAGGAACGGGTCGAGACGGTGGCGACAGGCCACTATCGCTGGATCAGGCGCGAGATCGAACTGCTCGACGGCACCGCCGAAGGCGCCATCGAGGCTCTTGCCGCGCTCGAAGGCGAGGCCTCCCGCATCGTCATGGCCCTCGAATTCCGCGGCGTCATCGGCCTCGCGGGACGCAAGACACTGGCCGATGCGCTGGAGCGCCACGCGGCCCGCTTCCACCACCTCGATGTCGACGACACGGCCCTGGTCGACGAGCCCGGCGACGACGATCTCGATGCCATCGACACGGGCGGCTTCGTGCGTCTCGCGATCGAGCGGCTCAGGCGCAAGGCGGCCGACCCCGCCGAGCCGCAACGCGATGCCGCGCGCATGGCGCTGCGCATGATCTATCTCGATCACACCGGCCGTCCTTGACCTGGGCCGGCGAGGCCGCCACCGGAACACCCCACCATGCAGCTCAGGCGCATCGAGATCCGCAACTTCCGCAAACTCGACCATGCGGTGATCGACGATCTCGGCGATGGGCTCAGCGTCGTCGTCGGCGATAACGAAGCCGGAAAATCGACGGTCCTGGCTGCGCTGCGCGCCGTTCTGTTCGAGCGCCACTCGTCGACCGGAAAACATATCGAGCGCATGCTGCCTTTTCGGCAGATCGTGCGGCCCGAGGTCAAGATCGACTTCGATTTTCAAGGCAGCCGCTTCACCCTGCGCAAGGCGTTTCATCAGCGCCCCGAGGCCGAGCTCGTCGGCGGCGGCGAACGTCTCGCGGGTGATGCGGTCGAGGAACGGCTGGCCGATCTCTTCCGCTTCACGCCACCCGGGCGTGGCGAATCCAAACGCGAGGAGCATCAGGGCCTCTACGGCCTGCTGTGGGTCGATCAGGGTCACGCTCACGGTTCCCTCGGCGTCGGCGGCGGACGCGAAACACTGGCCTCCGCGTTCGAAAACGAGATCGGCCAGCTCGTCGGCGGCGAGCGGGGCCGGGCGCTGCTGGCCGCCGCGGCCGAGCGCCGCGAGATGTTCTGGGGCCGCAACGACAAGCCGCGGGGGGCCTACCGCCAGGCTGCCGTGGAGCTCGACAAGCTCGAAGCCCGCCGACGCGACGTCGCCGGAAGCTTGCGGGACCTCGACGACAAGGTGACATTGCTCGCATCGAAACAGGAGGCGTTGGCGCGACACGAGGCCGACGACCGGCCGGCGAAGGCCGCCGAGACCGTTCGGGTTCGGCGAGCGGCCGTCGACCATCTGGCCGGACTCGAACGCATCCGCGACGAGGTGACGAGCCGCCGCGATCGTGCCGCGCAGGATCGCCTTCTCGCGACGGAGCGTCGCCAGCGTCGCCGGGAGATGATCGGCAAGGTCGACGCGGCCGAAGCCGACGTCGATCGGCGCCTCGGTGAAGCCCGCGAGGCTCGTCGCGTCCTGGCGCATTGGCAAGGACTGGCCGAGACGGATCGCAGGCGGCACGAAGAGAGCCGCCGTTCGCGGCTCGACGCCGAGACCGCTTGGCGTTTCGGGCATGAGGCCCTGGTCCACCGCCGCCGCTCCGAGGCCCTGGTGAACATCGAGCGCCGACTGGCCCGCGCCGAAGCCCATGCGAGCGCGCGGCGTGAGATCCTGGCCTTGGTGGCCGGCATCGCGATCGATCCGAAGCGGATCGCGTCGCTGGAGGCGCTGCAGCGCGCGGCCGACCAGGCCCGCGCAAAGCTCGATGCCGCCAGCGTGCAGATCATATTCGAGCCGGAGCATGGAGGCGGCGCCATGCTCGACGGCAGCGAGATCCCGACCTCCGAGCCCTTGCGCCTGTCACGCGACGGCGTGCTGACGCTGCAGGGCTTCGGCCGCCTGGCGGTCCGGCCCGGAGGCGGAGTGGACATCCTGGCGCGTGCGGCCGAGGAGGCGAAGGGCCGGCTCGACGATGCCTTGCGGGAGGCCGGATGCCCCAGCCTCGGCGAGGCGCGGGAGGCCGTCGCCAAGCGGCGTGAGGCCGAAGCGGCGGCGGCGGTCGAAGACAAGCTTCTTGCCGCCGTCGCTCCCGAGGGACTCGATGGGCTGCGTCAGACCATCGAGAGTGAGCGGGTGGCGCTGAGCCGGATGCCGCCGGACGGCGCCGTGGATGCGAGCGAGGCCGGTGTCGGGGCCCTGCAGCGCTATGCGGAAGACTTGCGCCAGACCGAGCTCGGCGCCGAGGCGACCGCTCTCACCAGCCTCGGAGATCGCGACCGGTTGGCGCGCGATCTTGCCATCGCCGAGGACCGGGTCGCCACGGCCCGCACCCAGCTCGAAACTCTTCGCGCCGAACTCGCATCGGCGCGCGCTCAGGCGACCGACGGCCTGCTTGGCGAGCGCGAAGCCGCGGCGGCGAGTGCCGTCACCGAGGCGGAAGGCGCCGTCGGCCGAGCCGCCGCGGGTCTCGCCGCCCTCGATCCGGAATTGCTGCGGCTCGATCTGGAGCGTGCCGAATCGGCCGAGCGGGTCATCCGCGTGGATATCGACAGGCTCAAAGCCGACAGGCGCGATCTCGAAGTTGAGCTCGGCGCCATGGGTCAGGCCGGCTTCGGCGAGGAGCTCGCGGAACTCGATGGGGCTATCGAGCGTCTCCGGCGGGACAAGGGCGCCAAGGACCTCGAAGCCGAGGCGAGCCGGCTGCTGCACGAAACCTTGACGGAGGCGCAGCGCGAGTCGAAGGACCGGTGGCTCGGCCCGGTGCGCGAGCGGGTCAAGCCCTATCTGCGCTTTCTCGAACCCGATGCCGATGTGGTGCTGAACGAGGAGACGCTCGAGATCGAGGGCCTGCTGCGGCGCGGCATAGCCGAGCCCTTCGGTGCGCTGAGCATGGGCGCGCGCGAGCAGGTGGCGGTCATCACCCGGCTGGCGCTGGCCGACATTCTGCGGACCTCCGGCCGTCCCTCCGTGCTGATCCTCGACGACGCCTTGGTGAACACCGACGCGGGGCGCCTGGAGCGCATGCACCGCGTGTTGCAGACGGCGGCCAAGACGCTGCAGGTGCTGGTCCTGACGTGCCGCGAGCGCGACTTCGTCGGCCTCGGCGACCTGAAACGGCTCTGACCCCATCCGACATGGCGGCGGGGCAATCCTTGCCCCGAAGGTTGCTTTCGACGACGGGCCGCCCTTAATGACACCCAGGTGCTCCGCCGGCGCCCGCCCCACCCGAGGAGATCAAACCATGATCTATGTCGTCGCCACACTCACCATCCATCCGGAGAAACGGGCCGATTTTCTGGAGAACGCCCGCACCGTGATCGCGGCCACCCATAAGGAACAGGGCTGCCTCTCCTACGACCTTCTGAGCAGCATCACCGAGCCGAACCAGTTCGTCTTCGTCGAGCGCTGGGACTCGCGCGACGCGCTCGGTGCGCATTTCGACACGCCGCATCTCGCCGAATGGCGGCGACTCTGCGAGGGCTTCGTCGTCGAGCGGAAGGTGGAAATCGTCCACCCCGACAAGGTCGAGGAGCTGTAAGCTTCGGAGCGAGCCGTGACCGACACCACCGTCCGCAACACCGGTCTTTACCAGGAGGATTTCTTCCTCTGGTCGCAGGAGCAGGCCCGACTCCTGCGCGAGCGCAGGTTCGACGAGGTCGATCTCGACAATCTCATCGACGAGGTGGAAGGCGTGGGTAATTCGGACAAGCGTGAGATCCGCAACCGGATGACCGTGCTCGTCGCCCACCTGCTGAAGTGGAAATTCCAACCCGGTCGCCGGACGCCGAGTTGGCAGCGGACCATCCGCGACCAGAGGGCGGAGCTCGCAAGCGTGTTCGAAGACAGCCCGAGCCTGAGGTCCTATCCCGAACAGGTCTTCCCACGGATCTATGCGGGGGCGAGGCTTCGGGCATCGGACGAGACCGGCATCGATTTCACGCTGTTCCCCGAAGCGGCGCCGTTCACTGTCGAGCAGGCGCTCGACGACGGGTTCCTGCCCAAGGAACCCGATCTTTTGGACCAGTCCTGAGGAGCTTCATGTGATCCGCGCCACCGACGTGCGAGCCCGGGACGGCTGGAGCGGCGATCCCGCCGACACGGTCGTGCTCGATTTCGACGACCGCCACCGCCGTCGCATCGCCATGTCGGGCCTGGGCGGCCTCGAGTTCCTGCTCGACCTGCCCGAAGCCGTCGCATTGCGTGGCGGCGACGCGCTGGTGCTCGAGGACGGCCGGCTCATCGAGGTCGTGGCGGCGCCGGAACCGCTCATCGAAGTGCGGGGACGCACGCTGGGCGATCTCGTAAGGCTCGCCTGGCACATCGGCAACCGGCATATCTCGGCGCAGATCACCGCCCATGCGATCAGGCTTCGCGGCGATCATGTCATCGAGGAGATGGTGCGCGGCCTCGATGCCTCTGTGGTCGAGATCGAGGCGCCCTTCGATCCCGAGGGTGGCGCCTATGCGCCCGCGTCGCAGGCCACCGTCGACCACCACAAGCATGGCGACACGCACGCCAAGCATGATCACGACAAACACGGCCACAAGCACGATCATGACCACAAGCACGGTCATGAGCACGGTGACGCGCATGACGATGGACACGGCCACAAGCACGACCATTGACCCGGTGTTGCCGCTGCTGGCCTGGCTCTCGCCGGCCTATCCGGTCGGGGCCTTCGCCTACTCGCACGGGCTGGAATCGGCGCTCGATGCGGGCCTCGTGACGGACGCCCCGGCTCTCGAAAGGTGGATCGGCGACCTCGTCCGCCACGGGTCGGTTCGCCAGGATGCGGTCCTGGCCGCGGCCGCCTTTCGCGCGAGCGATGGCGAGGAGACCGAAACCCTCGCCGACCTCAACGACCTCGCCCTGGCGCTCGCCCCCTCGCGTGAGCGCCGCCTTGAGACAGCCTCGACGGGTCGCGCTTTCGTCGAGGTGACGCGGACCGCCTGGCCGCAGGCCATCGCTCCGGGCTTGCCGGCGGAGGGCGATGTCGCCTATCCGATCGCCTTCGGCTCGGCGGCCGGGCAGCTCGGCCTGCCGCTCGTGTCGAGTCTTGCGGGCTTCGTCCTGGCCTTCGTGTCCAACCTGGTTTCGGCGGCACTCAGGCTCGGCATCATCGGTCAGACCGAGGCGCAACGGATCGTCGCGGCGCTGGTCGGGCCCGCCGAGGCGCTCGGCCTCTGGGCCTCGGCGACGACGCTCGACGATCTCGGCGCTTGCGCGCAACGCTCCGACATCGCGTCGTTGCAACATGAAACGCTCTATTCGAGGCTGTTCCGCTCATGACACCCCATAACGGCCCCCTGCGCGTCGGCATCGGCGGCCCGGTCGGCTCCGGCAAGACCGCCCTGATGGAGCATCTGTGCAAGCGCCTGCGCGCCGACCACGAGATCGCGGCGATCACCAACGACATCTATACCAAGGAGGACGCGGAGATTCTGGCGCGCGCCGACGCGCTGCCGATCGAGCGCATCATGGGGGTGGAGACCGGCGGCTGCCCGCATACGGCGATCCGCGAGGATGCCTCGATCAATCTCGCCGCCATCGATGAGATGATCCGGAAGTTCCCCGACCTCGACCTGATCCTGATCGAATCGGGCGGCGACAACCTTGCGGCGACCTTCTCGCCCGAATTGGCGGATCTAACCATCTACGTCATCGACGTCTCGGGTGGCGAGAAGATCCCGCGCAAGGGCGGTCCGGGGATCACGCGCTCAGACCTGCTCGTCATCAACAAGACCGATCTCGCGCCCCATGTCGGCGCCTCGCTCGAGGTGATGGAGCGCGACACGAAGCGGATGCGGCGCGACAAACCCTATGTCTTCGCCAATATGAAGGCGGGCGAGGGGGTCGGCGCGGTGATCGACTTCATTGTGGCCAAAGGAGGCCTGCGGCCGATGCGGTCCGCCGCATCGTAAAGCGCCGCTCAGCCCGGCCGGGCGGCGGCCAGGAAAGCGTCGAGCTGGGCGAAGGTCGAAGCACCCTCCATCGGCCCCATGGCGGTTACGGCTCGCGCGCCGGCCGCATTG
Source organism: Lichenihabitans sp. (assembly GCA_965277115.1). Lineage (GTDB taxonomy): Bacteria > Pseudomonadota > Alphaproteobacteria > Rhizobiales > Beijerinckiaceae > Lichenihabitans. The sequence goes on from CBDIBY010000013.1 coordinate 217,738, forward strand.
GCGTAGCGCAGCGCCTCGCCGACCGCCATGCCGCGCCGGCGGCACACCACGAATGTGGCGCCGAAACAATCGCCGGCGCCGGTCGGGTCGACCTCGGTGACCGCGAAGCCGGGGCTGCGGGTCGCACCGCCCCGGTCGTAGTGGACGGCCCCGTCGGCCCCGCATTTCAGCACAATCTCGGCAATGCCCTGCCTGAGAAGATGGGCCACCGCCGCCTCGATCCCGGCCTTCCCCGACAGCATCAGGAGTTCCTCGCCCGACGGGAGGAACAGGTCCGTGTGGCCGAGCACGGTGTCGAGCGCGTGGCGGGCCTGCGGGTCGTCGAGGATCTCCTTGCGGATGTTCGGATCGAAGGAGACCTTGCCGCCGCGCGCCCCCACGCTGGCCGCGGCCTGCGCCATCCAATCCGCCATGGCCGGGATCGACAGCGACGAGCCCATGACATGCAGATGTCCGCAGGCCTCGATCGCGGCGCGCGCGGCCTCGCTCGGCGCGACGCATCCGCTCGCGCTATGGCGGATGTTGAAGACGAAGTCGCGCGCCCCGTCGGGCCGGTAGCGCACGAAGGCGGACCCGGTGGCATGGCCCTTGAGCACCGCGACGGCGCCGGTGTCGACGCCGTCGGCCGCGAGACGGTCGAGGTTCAGCCGGCCGAAATCGTCGTCCCCGACCGCCGAGACGATTGCTGCCGGATGGCCGAGCTTTCCGACCTGGTCGATGAAGATCGCCGGTGCGCCGCTCGGAAACGGGCCGCGGAGGGGTTGCGCTTCGCGAAACCCCTCGCCACGCTCGCTCGCCATGATCTCGACGAGGATCTCGCCGACGGTCAGGATCGTGCCGGTGATCATGTTTCCTCCTTCATCGGTGCGTTTCCGGTCTATAACCTTCGGCGCCTGGTGGCCGCAGCTTGCAATCGAGGCCCATGAAAGTCGATCGTCTCGAAGCCATACGCCACCACCTCTACGCGCAGGGCGCCTCCTCGATGGAGGCCCTGGCGACGATGATCGGCGTCTCGGCGGCGACCGTCCGGCGCGACGTGCAGACGCTCGAACAGCAGGGCTTCGTCGGCCGCACGCACGGCGGCGTCCGGCTGATCGGCAAGGCCGACGTCGAGATCGCCTTCGAGGTCCGCGAGCAGCAGAATCTGCCGCAGAAGCGCGCCATCGCGGCCCTGGCCTATGATCTCGTCGAGCCGCAGACCTCGATCTTCCTCGACGCCGGCACGACCGTGCTGCAGCTGGCGCGCCGCCTGCGGCTCGAACCGATGCCCTTGACCATCTTCACCAACGGCCTGCGCGTGGCGCAGGAGTTGATGGGCGTGCCGAAGCTCAAGGTCACCCTGGTCGGCGGCCAGTTGCGCAGCGAGAACGCGTCGCTGGTCGGGCCGGCGGCCGAGGCCATGCTCGGCCGGCTCTGGCTCGACAGGCTCTTCATCGGCGCCAACGCCATCGGCGACGATGCTTGCATCTACAGCATCGATGCCGCCGAGGGGAGCCTCGCCGAGCGCATGATCGCCCGCGCCGCGAGCACCGTAGTGCTGACCGAATCGGGCAAATTCGGCCGTCGTGCAACCTTTCTCGTGGCGAGGCTCGCGCCGCCCATGCGCGTCATCACCGATAGCGGTGTCGATGCCGCCCGGTGCCGCGCGGTTCGCGACGCCGGGGTGATCGTGACCTTGGCCGACCCGGACTCCGGAGAAGCGGCCGGAAGGTACAGTCCATGACCGATATCTTGACGAGGCGCGGCCGAGAGCGTCTCGCCGAGCGGCGGCGCGGCGTCACCTCGGCCTGCACGGCCCACCCGGTCGCGATCGAGGCGGCACTGATTTTCGGCAAGCGCCGCGGCCGGGCGGTGCTGATCGAGGCCACCTGCAACCAGGTCAACCAGGAGGGCGGCTATACCGGGATGACACCGGCGGCGTTCCGCCGCCATGTCGAGGGCATCGCCGCGCGCGTCGGCTTCGACCCCGCGCATCTCATCCTCGGCGGCGATCATCTCGGCCCCAATCCGTGGAAGTCTCTGGTGCCGGACGAGGCCATGGCGCGGGCCGAGGCGATGGTCGCCGGCTATGCCGGCGCCGGCTTCACCAAGCTGCATCTCGACACCAGCATGGGCTGCGCCGGCGAGACTGCGGCGCTGCCCGACGAGGTGACGGCCCGGCGCGCCGCCCGCCTGGCGCGCGTCGCCGAAGCTGCGGCGCCCCGGCCCGAGGCGCTGTCCTACGTGATCGGCACCGAGGTGCCGGTGCCGGGCGGCGCGCTCGAAGCGCTCGATCATCTCGAGGTCACGGCCCCCGATGCGGCGCTACGGACCGTCGCGGTCCACCGAACGGCTTTCGCGGCGTTGGGCCTCGAGGCGGCTTTCGGCCGGGCGATGGCGGTCGTGGTACAGCCGGGCGTCGAATTCGGCAATGCCAAGGTCATGGTTTACGACCGGGCCAGGGCCGCGCCGCTCGCCGCCGTGCTCCCCGATCTGCCGGGCTTCGTCTTCGAGGCCCATTCGACGGACTACCAGCCCGCAGCGGCATTGACGGCGCTGGTCGAGGACGGGTTCGCCATCCTCAAGGTCGGCCCGGGGCTGACCTTCGCGCTGCGCGAGGCGCTCTACGGGCTCGACGCAATGGCGACGGCGCTCGGCTGGCAGGAGGGGCAGGACAGCCTTTTCGCCTCTCTGGAGCGGCTGATGCTGGCCGAGCCCGGGCACTGGCGCAACTATTGTCACGGCACGCCGGAGGAGCTCCGGCTGCAGCGCCATTTCAGCTATAGCGACCGCATCCGCTATTACTGGCCGCACCCCGAGGCGCAGGTGGCGGTGGCGCGTCTCCTCGGACTCTTCGGCGACCGTCCCATTCCGCCGACCCTCGTCAGCCAGTATCTCGCGGCCCTACTCCCCGCAGTCGCCGAGGGGCGCGTGCTGGCCCGCGCCGGCGATCTCTGCCGCGCCGCCGTCGAGCGGGTGCTCGCGGATTACGACGCGGCCTGCGAGGTCACCGGTTGAGGGATGTTCCCGGTTTGCTGAGGTCGAAAGCCGGGCGAAATCGTCATCGCGAGCGAAGCGTGGCGGGAAGCGATCCAGACCGGCTCATGGAGTCATAGATTGCTTCGCTTCGCTCGCAATGACGAGGCACGTTCAGCGCAAGTCCCGCTCGCAAAATCTTTCACCCGAAGGCCTTATCTGACGCAGTCGAGGCGGTGGCGCGAGGCATCGCGATGAGCCAGTATGAGCGAAAATTTCGCTCGCCCCGGGCGGAACGGGAGGGTCGGCCGTGCGCTTCGGAGCCAGCACATTCATCTGGGTGTCGCCCTTCGGCACCGACACGCTCGACCTGATCGACCGCGTCAGGGACTTTGGCTTCGACCTCATCGAGATCTGCGTCGAGGATCCGGCGACGATCGAAACGGACCTCATCCGCGCTGCGCTCGATCGTACCGGGCTCGGCGTCACGATCTGCGGCGCCTTCGGGCCGAACCGCGACATGAGCGCCGAGGATCCGACGATCCGCGCAGCGGCCTCCCATTACACGCGCCAATGTATCGACATCGCGGCAGCGCTCGGCAGCGCGAGCGTGGTCGGCCCGATGTATGCGGGCGTCGGTAATACGCGCATGCTCGACGCCGAGGCGCGCCGCCGGCAGCGCGACCGCGCGATCGACAGCCTGCGGCCGGTGGCGGACCATGCCGCTGCGCATGGGGTCAGGCTCGGTCTCGAGCCGCTGAACCGTTTCGAGACCGACCTCGTCAACACGGTCGACCAGGGTCTCGGGCTCGTGGCAGCGCTCGGCTGCGACAATGTCGGCCTGCTCGTCGACACGTTCCACATGAACATCGAAGAAAAGGACATTCCGGCGGCCATCCGCCGTGCCGGCCCGCACATCGTCGAGTTCCATGCCTGTTCCAGCGACCGGGGCACGCCCGGCGAGGATCATCTGCCCTGGCCTGAGATCGCGGCGGCGCTGACCGAGGTTGGCTACGCGGGGCCGGTGGTGATCGAAGCTTTTACGCCGAAGATCAAGGAGATCGCCCGGGCCGTCTCGCTCTGGCGCCCGCTCGCCGCGAGCGAGGATGCGCTGGCACGCGACGGGCTCGCGCATCTGCGGCGCGTCTTCGGCTGAGCGCCGGACCAGGAGAGCGGAGACATCGTGACCGCCGCCGATCCCTTCATGATCCGTGCTCATGTGCCCCACTGGGAGGCGAGCGAGGCGACCCGTCGGCGCGGCAGGTCCGAACCCTGGCCTCTGGCCGGACCGTCATCCTCCCTTCTCGTGGAAGTAGTCGTAGATCCGCTTCGCCGTCGCGGCATTGACGCCCGGCACCTTTTCGAGGTCGCCGAGCGAGGCGCGCGAGATAGCCTTGGCGGTGCCGAAGGCGTGCAGCAGGGCGCGCTTGCGGTTCGGGCCGATGCCGGCGATCTCGTCGAGCGGGCTCCGCGTGATGTCTTTCTTCCGCTTGGCGCGATGCGTGCCGATGGCGAAACGGTGCGCCTCGTCCCTGAGACGTTGGACGAAGTACAAGGCAGGGTCGCGCTCCTGCAGCTTGAACGCGTCGCGGCCTGCGGCGAAGAAAGTCTCGCGGCCGGCATTGCGGTCCGGTCCCTTGGCGATACCGACGACCGCGACGCCCTCGGGCCGACCGTCAGGCCCGAACATCATCGGAACGCCGAGCTCGGCGAGGATCTGGCGCACCGCATCGAGCTGGCCCTTGCCGCCGTCGATCAGCAGCAGGTCGGGCCAGGGCGAGGCTGTGTCCTGGTCTGCGCCGGGTTCAGCCGCGTGCAGCGGCTCGACGGCCTCGGGCGGCAGATCGATCTCGGACGACTCCACCGTGCCGCCTCCACCCCCCTGGCGAGCCTCGCGGGCCTCGCGCAACAGGCGGCTGAAGCGCCGGCGCAGCATCTGGCGCATCATGCCGAAATCGTCGCCCGGCGTGACGTCCTTGATGTTGAAGGTGCGGTATTGCGTCTTCACGAAGCCGGTCGGCCCGGCCACGATCATGGCGCCGACCGCATTGGTGCCCATGATGTGGGAATTGTCGTAGACCTCGACGCGCTGCACTGTGCGGGTGCCCATGCCGAAAGCACTCCCGAGGGCACCGAGCAGCTTCTCCTGGCTCGCCGTCTCGGCGAGCTTGCGGCTCAGCGCCTCGCGGCCGTTCTGCGCCGCATGGTCGACGAGCTCGCGCTTCTCGCCGCGCTGCGGCACGGCGATCTCGATCGCGCGGCCCGCACGCTCGGACAGGGCCTGGGCCAGCACGGCACGGTTCTCGACCTCGTGCGAGAGCAGCACCAGCCGGGGCGCCGGCTTGTCGAGGTAGAACTGGGTCAGGAACGCGTCGAGCACCTCGCCGGCCTCGAGACTCCGGTCGGCACGCGGAAAATAGGTGCGGTTGCCCCAGTTCTGGTAGGTGCGGAAGAAGAACACCTCGACGGCGAATTGCCCGGCCTCCTCGACGATGCCGAAGACGTCTGCCTCCTCGACCCCCTTCGGATTGATGCCCTGCTGGCCCTGGATGGCGGACAGTGCCGCGATGCGGTCGCGCAGCCGCGCGGCACGCTCGAATTCCATCGCCTCGGCCGCCGCCATCATCTCGCCCGCGAGATGGTCCTTGACGGCGCGGCTCTTGCCCGAGAGGAAGCCGCGGGCCTCCTCGACGAGCCCGGCATAGTCGGCCGGCTCGATCTCGCCCGTGCAGGGCGCCGCGCAGCGCTTGATCTGGTAGAGCAGGCAGGGCCGCGAGCGGTTGTCGAAATAGCTGTCGGTGCAGGAGCGCAGCAGGAAGGCGCGCTGCAGGGCGTTCAGCGTGCGGTTGACGGCCCAGACGCTGGCGAAAGGTCCGTAATAGTCGCCCTTGCGGTTGCGGGCGCCGCGATGTTTGGTGATCTGCGGCGCCGCGTGGTCGCCTGTCACCAGGATATAGGGAAACGACTTGTCGTCGCGCATCACGACGTTGAAGCGCGGTTTCATCTGCTTGATGTAATTGGCTTCGAGCAGCAGCGCCTCGGTCTCGGTGGCGGTCGAGACGAAGACCATGGAGGCCGTCTGCGAGATCATCCGGGCGATCCGCTGGGAGTGGCCGGTGGCGCGCGTATAGCTCGCGACGCGGCGCTTGAGCGAGCGCGCCTTGCCGACATAGAGCACCTCGCCATCGGCGCCGAGCATGCGATAGACGCCCGGGCCGAGCGGCAAGGTCGCCCAATGTTTGCGGATCGCCGCCGCGCCCTGGCGCACCGAGGCCGGCGCCGCGCTCTCGTCGTCGAGTCCGAGGTCCGTGCCGGAGACGGCTTCATCGTCGTCGGGACGGGTCGGGTCTACCTCGTCCCCGTCCCAAACATCGTCGGCTGTCGGCTGCGCGCGGCTCATGGGGCTGAATCTAGTGGTTCGGCTGGCGCAGCGGAAGAGTGTCGCAGGCGAGCGCCATGCCTGTCATCGATTGCGGCCCATAGATGCGCGCCACGCTATTGTTGGCGAGGCGAGGACGCGGTATCGATGCGTGATGCTTGATGCTCGATGCGCATGGGGAGGCGCCGATGCGAACCACGCTGACGATCGATGACGGCGTGCTTGCTGCGGCGCGGGCACTTGCGGAGCACGAGCGTCGCAGCTTGGGCGCGGTCATTTCAGACCTGGCGCGCCGGTCGCTGGAGACGCCTGCGCCGACCGCCAAGCGAAACGGTATTCCGCTGCTCGGCGTGCGGCCCGAGGCATCGCCCGTCACGCTCGAGATCGTCAACGCGCTCCGCGATGAGGTGCTGTGACGTTCTTGCTCGATGTCAACGTGCTCGTCGCGTTGATCGACCCCATCCATGTTGCCCATGATGCTGCCCACAGGTGGTTCGAAGTGGCCGCCGGAAGGGGGTGGGCCACCTGTCCGCTGACCGAAAACGGGGTGATCCGCATCGTCGGCCATCAGAAATATCCGAACACGCCGGGATCGCCAGCCGCCGTCGCGACAATCATGGCCGAGTTGCGGCGCCTGCCCGGACATCAGTTCTGGCCTGACGACCTGAGCCTGGTCGGAACCGACCGCATCGACCCGACGCGCATCCGCACGTCGGGTCAGGTCACCGATACCTATCTTCTGGCCCTCGCCCAAGCTCGCGGCGGCCGGCTTGCGACTTTCGACCGGCGATTTTCGACGGCCGCCGTGCGGGAGGGCAAAGCGGCGCTGTTCCTCATCGGTTCGGCTTGAGCGGTCAGATCGCGCCCCGCCTCGGGCGCCCGAGGCACGATCAGCGCTTCGGGCCCACGACAGCGAAGAAGGCGCCTTGCGGATCGCGCGCCTGGACGATCCAGGAGCCGCCGGGAACCTCCTGCGGGCCATGCATCAGCTCGCCGCCGGCCTCTTTCAGGCGGGCGACAGCCGCGTCGACCGCCTCGACGTTGAAATAGTTCAGCCAGAAGGGCATGCCCGGCACGGTCTTGGTCATCATGCCGCCCGCCATCGCACCGTCGGCGTTGAAGATCTGATAGGTGCCCATCGGCCCCATGTCGATCGCCTCGCCCTTGGTCCAGCCGAAGAGGTCGGCGTAGAAGGCGAAGGCCGGCTGCCAGTCCGTGGTGTGCAATTCGTGCCAGCTGATCTGGCCCGGCGCCATGGGGTTCGCGGCCGGCGGCGGATTCTCGGTCGGGATTGTCTTGAACAGCACGAGGGGCGCGCCCTGCGGATCGACCACGACCGCGAAGCGGCCGATGGACGGGATGTCGTCGGCCGGCTTGTGGATCTTGCCACCGGCCTTTTCGACGCGCCCCGCCGTCGCGTCGACGTCGTCGACCGCGACATAGGCGATCCAGCCCGGCTGGGCGCCGGGCGGCAGGTCCATGATGCCGCCGACGCCGCTCTCCCCCGCATTGAGGATCAGATAGGCGCGCTCGGGAGCGCCCCAATCCCTGGCGGTCCAGCCCACCACCTTGCCGTAGAAGGTTGCCGCCGCGGCCGGATCGGCCGTCATCAACTCGCACCAGACGAACTTGCCATGATGGGACATGATTCTTCCCCCCGTGTGTCAGGTCTTCGGGCCTCGATCGCCGCATCGGCCAAGGTCTGGCCGATCGCCATCATAGCGGCCCGCGCATCAGCCGCCGGATCGAAAGCGTGCCGTGGCCTGCGCCAGCCGCGGAATGTCGGCCATCCACAGGCCGTCGCGTCGCCGGCGCGGCACGGGATCCGACGAGCCGCTATGATCGGCAACGCGATTCGGTTATCTCCGGACGGGCTCCAAGCGCTTCCATGACCAAGATCGCCATCACCTACGAACCCGAAGCCTATTCGGTCGACACCCGTCTCCTGATGGGCCGCCAGTCGGCGGGGGCCGGGTTCCTCAGGGCCTATGCGGCGACGCGCCCCGAACGCGCCTGGTGTTTTGCGCGCGAGCGCGCCGGCGCCGCCGATTTCGTCACCGCGCTGGCGGCATTCGGCAGTCCGGCCACGCGGACCGACTGGATCGGCGCCCATAACCTCCCCGATCTGGCGCAAGCGGATCTTCTCTACCGCCCGGACCCGACGATCGCGGCCGACGGCTGGCGCCGCCTGCAGCATGCGAGCCCGTCCGCCTATAGCCTCTGCGGCATCACCCATACGACCGCCCATCACGCGGTGATGAGCGAGATCGCCCAGATGCTCACCGCCCCGGTCGAGCCGTGGGACGCGATCATCTGCACCTCCGAGGCGGTGCGCGGCTCGATCCACGTCATCCTCGAAGCGCAGGCCGATTATCTCAGCGAGCGGCTCGGCGCGGCGCGGCTCACCTTGCCGCAATTGCCGGTGATCCCGCTCGGCGTGCACGTCGACGATTTCGTCTTTGCGGAAGCGGAACGCGCCGCGGCGCGCAAGAATCTCGGCCTCGGGGAGGAGACGGTGTTCCTCTTCGTCGGGCGGCTCTCGGCCTCGAGCAAGGCCCATCCGGTGCCGATGTTCCTTGGCCTCGAAGCCTGCGCGGCCGTGGGCAAGGTGACGCTGATCCAGTGCGGCTGGTTCGAGACCGAGGAGGCGCGCCGCGCCTTCGAGGTCGATGCGGAAACCCTGTGTCCCTCGGTGCGCCGCCACTATCTCGACGGGCGCGACCCGGAGGCCCGCCGCCGTGCCTTGGCGGCCGCCGATGTCTTCACCTCGCTGTCCGACTCGATCCAGGAGACCTTCGGCCTGACGCCGGTCGAGGCCATGGCGGCCGGCCTGCCGGTCGTCGTCAGCGACTGGGACGGCTACCGGGAGACGGTGCGCGACGGCATCGACGGCTTCCGCGTTTCCACGATCGCCATGCCGGCCGGGACCGGCTCGCCGCTCGCCACCCGCTACGACGTCGGGCTCGACGACTACCACGCCTATTGCGGCATCGTCGGCCAGTTCGTCGCGGTGAACGTCGAGGCGGTAGCCGAGGCCTATCGGCGGCTCGCCGCCGACCCCGCCCTGCGCCGACGGATGGGCGCCGCCGGCGCCGCCCGGGCGCGCGAGACCTTCGACTGGCCGGTCGTCTTCGGCCAGTACCAGGCGCTCTGGGCGGCACTCGGTGACATGCGCCGGACGGCCGCCGAGGGCGCCGCGGCGGTGAAGCCTCGCCCTCGCCCAGAGCGCCCCGATCCCTTCACGATGTTCGCCGGATATCCGACCGCGCCCCTCTCGCCCGGAACCATTCTGCGCCGGCGGCCCGGCGCGTCGGTGGATCTCGCGGGCCGCCGCCGGGCGCTTGCGACGGTGCGTTTCGCCGAGCTCTTTCTGCCCGGCGACGAGCTCGTCTCGGCCATCCTGTCGCGGTTCGAGGACGGCACGGCCACGACCTTCGAGGCGCTGCGCGCCCATCTCGGGCTGCATCCGCTCGCCATCGCGCCCGCCGTCGTCTGGCTCGGCAAGATGGGCCTGCTGGAGTTGGGTGAGGCTGCGGCGATCCCGTCGGCGTGACGACGGCCAGCTCCGCGTGAGGTAAACGCACGAGCCACGCTGGGCGAGCGGAAACCGTAACCCTCAAACCCGCGCCGCCCTCTCTTGACGTCGAAACGCGGCCATGCTCCCTCCCCCTATGGCCATGTCGACCGCCGAACGCGCCAAGCAATGGCAATTGCCGAACCTGCTCACCTACGGCCGCATGCTGGCGGTGCCGATCGTCGTCGGCTGCCTCTTCGCCCCCAACCAGTTCGGCATGCGGGTACTGGCGATCGTGGTCTTCACCGTCGCGGCGGTGACGGATTTCTTCGACGGTTACCTGGCGCGCGCCTGGTCGCAGCAATCGGCGCTCGGGCGCATGCTCGACCCCATCGCCGACAAGCTGCTCGTCGCCGCCTGCCTGCTGATGCTCGTCGCCGACCAGACCATCACGAGCTGGTCGATCTGGGCGGCCATCGTCATCCTGTGCCGCGAGATCCTGGTCTCGGGATTGCGCGAGTTCCTGGCGGAACTGCGCGTGCCGGTGCCGGTCAGCACCGTCGCCAAATGGAAGACGACGGTGCAGCTCCTCGCCATCGGCTTCCTCGTCGCCGGCCAGGCCGGGGAGGCGTTGCTGCCCGGCAGCATCAAGATCGGCCTCGGCCTGCTCTGGATCGCCGCCATCCTTACGCTCTACACCGGCTGGGACTATATGAAGGCGGGGTTCAAGCACGTGGTGGATTGACGTGAAGGCTTTGTATTTTTCCTGGGTGCGCGAACGCATCGGCACCGCCGAGGAGGAGCTCGCCCCGCCGGACGAAGTGCGCACCGTCGGCGGGCTGATCGGCTGGCTCGCCGCCCGCGGCGAGAACTATGCCCACGCGTTCGAGAATCGTGAGGTCGTCCGTGCGGCCGTCGACAAGGTCCACGCCCGGCCGGAGACCGAGCTGCATGGCGCGCGCGAGATCGCCTTCTTCCCGCCGATGACGGGCGGTTGACCGTGGCACAGGTGACGATCCAGGCGGACGACTTCGATGCCGCCGCCGAGATCGAGGCTGCGACGCGCGGGCGAACCGACATCGGGGCCGTCGTCACCTTCTCGGGCCGCTGCCGCGACGACGACGGCTTGGCGACGCTCGACATCGAGCATTACCCCGGCATGGCGGACGCCGAGGTGCTTCGCGTCACCGAGGAGGCCGAAGCCCGCTGGCCCTTGCAAGCCTGCCGGGTCATCCACCGCTACGGCGCGATAAGGCCGGGGCAGAACATCGTCTTCGTGCTGACCGCCTCGGCGCATCGCAGCGACGCCTTCGCGGCGGCCGATTTCCTCATGGATTTCCTGAAGTCGCGCGCGCCGTTCTGGAAGCGCAACCGCCATGTCGACGGCTCGGCAGGCGACTGGGTCGCGCCGAAAGCCAAGGACGAAGCCGCGACACGCCGCTGGGTTTAGAGGCGATCCGAGAAACGGTCCGGAGCGTTGCCGCTATGACGGCACGGACCTTCGCTACCGTTCGGTTTCTCGTTACGCGGTGCCGGCGCTCTGTTGCAGGGTTCCGAGCACCTCCGACAGCATCCAAGGCTTGGACACGAACTTGATGTTCCCGGGCAGTTCGCAAGAGGGACGCACCTGGCCCGAAGTCACAAGCACGGTGATGTGCGGCCAGTTCGCGGCGATATATTGCGCGAGGTCGAGCCCGTCCGTGTCGCCAGGCATCTGCACGTCGGTGAAGACCGCGCGGATCGACTCCGCCTGCTCGAACACGTAGGCGAGGGCATTGTCCGCGCTCTCCATCTCGACGACGTCGATGCCCGCATCGGCCAGGAGCGCCGCCGCATCGCACCGCAGCATCGGGTCGTCCTCGACGACGAGCACGCTTCGCTGATCCGCCACGGCATCCTCCCCGGATGAACATCTGATGAATGAATGGAGAACGGGCCGCTTCGGTTCCCTGTGGTTCCAGCCGAAGCGAGGGAGCGTGCCTTTACGCCCGGCCGGCGCGGCGCTATGCCTCGCCTCTTCCGTCATCGTGCCGCTGTCGCCATGATGTTTCCGGTCGACCCGCGGCTCGCCGCCGCCTATCTCCTGGTCTCGCTCACCCTGACGCTGACGCCGGGCCCCGATACACTGTTCGTCATCGCGACCGGCATGCGACATCGGGCGCGTGGCGCCGTCGTTTCGGCGCTGGGCATCGGAACCGGCAGCGTGATTCACGGGCTCACGGCGGCGCTCGGCCTCTCGGCCCTGGTCGCGACCTCGGCCTTCGCCTTCGTGGTGGTGAAGACCATCGGCGCCGCCTATCTCGGCTGGCTCGGCCTCAAGGCGCTTCATGCCGCGCTCCGCCCGCGCCCGCCGCCCGCCGGAGCAGGACCGGAGCCGCGGGCGTCGCTCGGCGGCATCTTTCGCCGCGGCCTGGTCAACAATCTCACCAACCCCAAGGTGCCGCTGTTCTACGTGGCCATCCTGCCGCAATTCGTCGATCCGGGCCGCGGTCATGTCGACCTGCAGCTGTTCCTGCTGAGTCTCCTCGGTACGGTCGTCGCCGTACCTTACCTCGTCGGCGTCGGTGTTCTGTCCGGCCGGATGCGCGATCGGCTGACGGGCGCGGCCTTCGGCCGCTGGCTCGACGGCATCGCCGGCGCCGTCTTCGTCGGTCTCGCGGTCCGCCTCGCCGTGACGGGCCGGCCGGAGCGCTAAGGTCGTTCCAGGCGGCGCACGGACATGGCGTCGTCGAGGTCGGCGTTCGTGGCGCGCTCCGGCGCCAACGCGCCACCGTCGCGACCGTTGGTATAATGGGCAGGGGCGCCCGGCCCGCGGGAGGAACGAACGTGTCGATGGCAATGCCGCAGCAATCGGCCATGGATGGTGCCGTCCGGCACCTCGTGACCAACTACAACCCGAAGGGCAACCGGGTCGGCTGGCTGATGCTGGCGTCGATCCTGGTCGAGGCCTGGGATCTCTATTCGATCGCCTTCGTGCTGGTCTTCATCAAGGACCAGTATCATCCCGACCCGCTGCTGCTCGGCCTCGCCGCCGCCGGGACGCAAGGCGGCGCGCTCGTCGGGGCGGTGATCGGCGGATGGCTGTCCGACAAGATCGGCCGGCGCGTCATGTTCCTCGCCACCATGATCCTGTTCATTGCGCTGGCCCTGGCGCAGGCCTTCGTCACGAGCGTGGGCCTGCTGGTCGTGGTGCGGTTCTTCCTCGGCATCCCGCTCGGGAGCGACATCTCGAACGGCTACACCTACATCATGGAGTCGATGCCCAAGGGCCAGCGCGAGGTGATGGGCAACCGCTGGCAGTTCATGTTCGCGGTCGGCGAGATCATGACGCTCGCCGTCATCGCCGTGTTCCTGGTGGCCAATCTCGACCACGAGATCATCTGGCGCGTGACGCTCGGCCTCGGCGCCGTGCCGGCGCTCGTCATCCTGCTGATGCGCCACGACCTGCCCGAGACCGCGGTCTGGCTGATCCGCCACGGCCGGTTCCGCGAGGCCAAGCGGGTCGCGACGCAGCTCTACGGCGACGATCTCGCCATGCTGCCCGACCGCGACGTCGAGGTGCCGAAGCCACGGCCGACCGCCTTCCTGGCCGACATCCGCCGCGACCCGATCCGCTGGCGCGCCACGCTCTACGGCTGGATCGCCTGTTTCGCCCAGGGGAGCGAGTTCTCCACCTTCGCCTTCTACCTGCCGGTGCTGTTCGTGATGGTCGGCGTGTCGTCGATGCTGGGCATCAACCTCGTCACAATGGCGCTCTATTGCGTCGCGGCGGTCGCCGGATGGGTCGGGCCGATGATCACGCCGAGGATTGGCCAGCGCGGCATCGGCATCGCCGGCTTCTCGATCGTCTTCGTCTCGCTGCTGGTGGCGGCCTGGGCGCTCTACACCGAGCACACGATGGTGCTACCCTTCGCGGCGGCAGCCATGCTGTGGGGCCATTATTGGGACGCCTCGAACTGCATGACGATCCCGACCGTCGTCGCCAGGCCCGACTATCGCGGCACCGCCAGCGGCTTCGCCTATATGTTCGTCAAGCTGCCCTCGTTCCTGGCGATCTTCCTGTTCCCGTCGCTGTTCACGGCGGTCGGGCAGGCCACCGCGACGCTGATGGTGGCGATCTTCCCGCTGATTGGGCTTCTCGCCGCGATCTTCATCCTGCCGGAGATCTACGGATTCGAGAGCGATTGAATCAGGACGGTCGGCGCAAGGCCTCCGCCTCGCTCTCCCCGAGGGCCTGCGGCTGCGCGCCGGCCGTCTCGATCTCCCGGGCAAGGCCGGAGCTGCCGGCGGCGAGGATCGCCTCGAGGACCTCCAGCACGTGGAGCGCGAGGTCGCCCGAGGCGCGCGGCGGGCGCCCCTCGACGATGGCGCGCGCCAGATCGGCGACGCCGAGCATACGGTAGTTGGCCCGATCCGGCGTGGCGAAGGGCCAGTTCTCGGCGCCATAGGCCGCGCCGGCGGTCGGATGGTCCGCCCAGGCGTTACCGTTGCGGCTCAAGGCGAGCGCACCGCCGAACGTATCCGGGTCGGGGAGGCGCAGCGAGCCGAGCGTCCCGTGCAATTCGATCGGCGGGATCGAGTGCCGGAACACGTCCCAGCTCATCCCGACGCTCACCAGGGCGCCCGAGGCGAATTCGACGAGCGCGTTGATCGTGGTCGGCGTGCCGACCGCGAAGCGGGTGTCTTTGAGCGGTCCTTCGGCGGTGATCAGCCGCTCCGGCGAGCCGATGGCGGACATGGCCATGACGCGCCGCGCCGGGCCGAGCAGGTGGACCAGCATGGTGAGATAATAGGGGCCCATGTCGAGCACCGGGCCGGCGCCGGGCTGGTAGTAGAAGGTCGGGTTCGGATGCCAGTGTTCCATGCCGCGCCCCATCATGAAGGCGGTCCCGGTCACTGGACGGCCGATCGCCCCCTCGTCGATCAGGCGGCGAGCCTCTCGGCCAGCGGCGCCGAGGAACGTATCGGGGGCCGAGCCGATACGAAGACCGCGCCGCGCCGCCTCGGCGACGAGCCGGCGTCCCTCCGCGGCCGTCGCCGCCAGCGGCTTTTCTGTGAAGACGTGCTTGCCTGCCGCGAGCGCCGCCATCGACACCGCGTAATGGGCGTTCGGCACGGTGAGGTTGAGGACGAGGTCGACATCATCGGCCGCCAGCAGCGCGTCGAGCGGCTCGGCGCGGATGCCGTATTCGGCGGCGCGGGCCGCTGCCAGATCGGCCGACAGATCCGCGCAGGCGCGCAGTTCCACCCCTGGGAACAGGGCGGCGTTGCGCAGATAGGTCATCGAGATATTGCCGCAGCCGACGATGCCGATCCCGAGCCTAGTCATCCGAGTTTCCTCCAGTGTTTGCATGTTTGTGCGCGGAATAGGGCCAAGCTTCAAGCAATTACGCGTCTTCCTGCCGTGTTTTGCCCGGCGCCGCTTGACGGAGCGCCGATTCCCGGCTTTGCTGACATATAATGAACACGGCGCGAACGATCGCCGGCATCGGGAGGTGAACCATGGACGCGACGACAACGACGCCTCAGCTCGCACGTGCCACGGATCGGCGACAGTTTCTGAAAGGGACGGGCCTCGCGGCCGGCGCGGCCCTGCTGGCGGCGCCCCGTCGTGCTCGCGCCGCCGACCGCACCGAGATCAGCTTCGCCAGCGCGAAATTCTTCGGCAAGGAGACCATCGCCCAGGTGGTCGACGCCTATAACCAGGCCCAGGGCAAGGTGCGTGTCACCTATGTCGAGCTGCCGCCGCCGAGCGCCTCGACGGAGGTTCACCAGGCTCTCGTCCAACAGCTCGCCCGCCGCAGCGGCACGCCGGACGTCTTTACGCAGGATGTGGTGTGGATCGCCGAATTCGCCGGGGCGGGCTGGGCGCTCGACCTCGACCAATATTTCCCCGCCTCGACGCGCGGCGACTATTTCCCCGGCCTGATCGCCGCCTGCACCTATCAGAACAAGCTGACGGCGCTGCCGTGGTTCGTCGATTCGGGCATGCTCTATTATCGCAGCGACCTGCTCGGCAGCAGCAAGCCACCGGAGAGCTGGGACGAATTGACCACGCTCGCCTCGGGCTTTCAGAAGGAGGGCAAGGCCAAGTTCGGCTATCTCTGGCAGGGCAAGCAGGCAGAGGTGCTGGTCTGCGACGCGGTCGAGGTCATTGCCTCGAACGGCGGCGCGATCCTGGCGCCGGACGGCAAGTCGGGCGCGCTCGACGGCGACAAGGCCGTCGAGGCCATCCAGTTCCTCTACGACACGATCAACAAGACCAAGATCAGCCCGCCGGACGTGCTCTCCTGGGACGAGGAGCCGTCGCGCGCGCCCTTCACCGGGGGCGAGGCGGCCTTCCTGCGCAACTGGTCCTACGTCTACGGCATCGCCCAGGACCCGAAGGGATCCTCTGTGGTCGGCAAGGTCGGCGTGGCACCGCTGCCGCATTTCCCCGGTGGCAAGAGCGCCGCCTGCCTCGGCGGCTATCAATACGGGATCAATGCGGCGACCAAGAACCGCGAGGCGGCGATCGACTTCCTGACCTGGATGTCGTCGCCCGAGACGCAGCTGCATTTTGCCCGGCAGCTCGGCATCGCGCCGACCCGGCCGGCCGTTTTCGGCGATGCGACGCTCGCCAAGGAACAGCCGTTCATGGTCAGCCTCAAGGACGTCTTCACCGGCGCCACGCCGCGGCCGGTCACGCCCAAATATGCGCAGGTGACGCTCGCCATCCAGTCGGGCGTCTCCAAGGCGCTGGTCAGCGGCAAGGTGAAGGAAGAGCTCGCCGCCGCCAACAGCCGCATCGACACGATCCTCGGCAAATAGGGTGAGCGCGGCCTCGGCGACGGTAAACGCCTCGGCGCGGAGGCTGAGCCGACCATGGTCGCACGCGATCCCCTGGCTTTTGCTGCTGCCCGCGGCGGTTTCGCTCGCTGCCGTGTCGCTGTTCCCGATCCTCAACGGCCTGTGGCTGTCGCTGCACAACACCTCGCTGGTCACCCAGGAGAACGATTTCGTCGGGCTTGCCAATTACACGACGCTGCTTGGCGACAGCCAGTTCTGGAACGCCTGGCGACACACAATGTTCTTCACGCTCGTGTCGACCGTGCTCGAAACGCTCATCGGGCTCGGCATGGCGCTGCTGCTCTATGAGCGGTTCACCGGACGGTCGGCGGTGCGGGCCGCGATGCTCGTGCCCTGGGCCATGCCGACGGTCGTGACCTCGAAGATGTTCGGATGGCTGTTCGACGGCCAGCATGGCGTGGTCAACTGGGTGTTGCTCCACCTCGGCCTGATCCAGGCCAACATCAACTGGTACGGATCGGTCGACCACGCGCTCGACACGATCATCATCGCCGACGTGTGGAAGACCTCGCCCTTCATGGCGCTGCTGCTGCTGGCCGGCCTGCAGACGGTTCCCGGCTCGCTGCTCGAAGCGGCGCGGATGGACGGCGCCAAGTCCTGGCAGACCTTCCTCCACATCCGCCTGCCGCTGCTGTGGACGACGCTGCTGATCGCCGGCCTGTTCCGGGCGCTCGACGCCTTCCGGATCTTCGACCTCGTCTATGTGCTGACCGGCGGCGGCCCGGCCGATTCGACCGAGACGCTGTCGACGCTCAGCTACAAGACGCTGTTCTCGACGCTGCAGTTCGGCTACGGCTCGACCCTCTCGACGGCGATGTTCGTCACCGAGGCAGTCATCGCGGCGTGCTTTGCGGTGTTCATCTGGCGCCAGCTGCGACGCCCCGCATGAGTGTGCGCCCGACGATCCTGCGGCGGACGATGGTCGGCGCCGGCGCCTGGGCAATCCTCTTGTGGTCGGCGGCGCCTTTCGTGTGGCAGTTCTCGACCTCCTTCCAGGAGGACAAAGTGCTGACCGCCGACACGCCCCGCCTGTGGCCGTCGCCGGGCACGCTCGATCATTATTACAACGTCTTCGCCACCAAGCATTTCCAGCTCTATGTCTTGAACTCGATCATCGTGGCCGGGCTGACGACCCTCGTCTGCCTTGCCATCGGCGCGCTCGCCGCCTTCTCGCTGTCGCGGCTCCGGATCAAACAGCGCTTCGGCCTTCTCGTCGTGATCCTAGCGGTCTCAATGTTCCCGCAGATCGCGCTCGTCGGGCCGCTCTACCTGATCGCCGCCGATCTCGGCCTGCTCGACACCTATGCGAGCCTGGTGATCACCTATGTGGCGCTCGGCCTGCCGCTGGTGACCTGGGTGCTGTTCGGTTATTTCGAGACCCTGCCGCGCGAGCTCGACGAGGCGGCCCGGATGGACGGCATCGGGCCGCTCGGGCTCCTTTTGCGGATCGTGCTTCCGCTCTCGGCCCCGGCGCTCGTCACGACGGGGCTCCTCGCCTTCATCGCGGCCTGGAACGAGTTCATGTTCGCGCTCGCCTTCACCTCGAACATCGCCCACCAGACGATCCCCGTCGGCATCGCCAACTTCACCAATCTCTACTACGTGCCGTGGGGCGATATCGCCGCCGCCTCGGTCGTGGTCACCGTGCCCCTGATCCTGCTGGTGCTTTTCTTCCAGCGCCACATCATCGAGGGCCTGACGCAAGGCGCCGTGAAGGAATGAACACGCACGAAAACCGAAAGCCGCTCAAGGTCGGCTGCCAGACCTTCACCTGGGAGATGCTCGGCGAGCGCTGGCGGGGCACCGCCGACGATCTCCTCGACGCCATCGCCGGCGCCGGCTATGCGGGAATCGAGATCACCGACACGATGATCGGCGGCTATGAGGGCCAGCCCGAGGCCTTCGCCAAGGCGCTCGCGGCGCGCGATCTCACGCTCGTCGCCTATGCCTGCGGCAGCCGGAGCGGCTTCACCGAAGCGGCGGCCCTTGCCGAGGATCTGCGGATGGCCGAACGCGCCATCGGCTTCGCCCGAGCCTTTCCGGACGCCCATGTGTCGTTCGGCAGCGCCACGCTCATGTCGGCGGGGCCGCGAGCGGTAAAATTTGTGACCGCGGCACGCTTCTACAACGGCGCAGCCGAGCTCGGCCTGAAGGCCGGTGTGCCGGTCGCCGTCCACCCCTCGTCGCATCACGATACGCTGCT
This sequence comes from Lichenihabitans sp., assembly GCA_965277115.1. GTDB lineage: Bacteria > Pseudomonadota > Alphaproteobacteria > Rhizobiales > Beijerinckiaceae > Lichenihabitans. The sequence goes on from CBDIBY010000013.1 coordinate 236,638, forward strand.
GTTCACGCGCGAGGACTACGACGAGCTTTTCGCCCGGCTCGATCCCGGCGTCGGCTGGGTGCCGGACACCGGCCATATCCTGCGCGGCGGGCAGGATATCCTCGACACGCTGCGCACCTATCGGGACCGCATCCGCTACCTGCATCTCAAGGATGTCGATGCGGCGGGACACTGGCAGATGCTCGGGCAAGGCCTCTGCGACACGACGGCCGTGGTCGACGCGGTCCGCGCGGCTCCCGCCTTCAACGGCTGGCTGGTGCTGGAAGAGGAATCGGAGGCGGCGGCCCGCGATCCGGCCGCGGCCGTCGCCACGAACCGCGCCACGATGCGCCAGTTCGAGGTCTGAGCCATGATCACGAAGGACGAGCGGCGACACCGGAGCGGCGCGATGCGCCTGGGCATCTTCGCCAAGACCTTTCCGGGGACCGACCCCGACACCGTGCTCGGCGCCGTCCGGGCCGCGGGCTACGGCTGCACGCAGTTCAACATGGCCTGCGTGGGGCTGCCGCCGATGCCGGACGACATCCCGGACAGCGTGCTGGAGCGGATCAAAGCGGCGGCGGTGCGTCACGACGTCGGCCTCGTGGCGCTCTCGGGCACCTACAACATGATCCACCCGGATCCGGCGGTGCGCGAGGCCGGGCAGCAACGGCTGCGCACCATGCTCGGCGCGGCAAAGGCGCTCGGCGTGCCGCTGGTGACGCTCTGCACCGGCACGCGTGACCCCGACGACCAGTGGCGCCACCATCCCGGCAATGCCGCGCCCGAGGCCTGGGCCGAGATGCGGCGCGAAGTCGAGACCGCGCTTCGCAGCGCCGAGGCGGCCGGCGTCGACCTCGGCATCGAGCCGGAGCAGGCCAATGTGGTGACCTCGGCCGCCGACGCGCGCCGGCTCATCGACGAACTTGCCTCACCACGCCTCAGGGTCGTGCTCGACCCTGCCAACCTGTTCGAGCGGGCGACGCCGGACGAGGCGCGCCGCATCGTCGCCGAGGCCGTGGAGCTGTGCGGCCGGGATATCGCCATGGCCCATGCCAAGGACCGGCATGCCGACGGGCGCTTCGCCACCGCCGGCACCGGACTCGTGGACTTCCCCGACTTTATCGCCCGGCTCGCGGCGGCCGGCTTCGACGGCGGGCTCGTCGCCCACGGCCTCTCGCCCGACGAGGCACCGGGCGTCGCGGCCTATCTGCGGAGCTTCGGCGCATCATGAGCCGGGTCCCGATCATCGAACGGAGGCCCGCGTGACCGTCCCTTGTCCGCCCGAGAACTGGCTCGACGCCCTGCCGCGCCACCGCCTGCTCGGCGAATATTCGCTCTGGTCGGCCGACCTCGCCAATCTCGAGCACGACATCTGCCGCACCGAGCCGTACGCCGATCTTTTCCACATCGATGTCGCCGACGGCCGCTTCGCGCCGACCTTCCTGTTCTTCCCGGATCAGGTGGCTCGCATCCGCGCGTTGACTGCGAAGCCCCTGCACGTCCATCTGATGGTCGAGGACGACATCCTGCCGGCCCAGATCCGCCAGTTCGTCGAGGCTGGCGCCGATCTCGTCACCATCCACCCGGAAAGCGGAGGCGATGTCGGCGAGGCGCTGGCGCTCATCGCCGGCCTCGGCTGCGCCGCCGGCCTCGTGCTCCGCGTCGAGACGCCGGTCGCGACGATCGCCCCCTTCCTCGATCGCATCCGTTTCGTCACCCTGCTCGGCACCGCCATCGGGGTGAAGGGACAGGGATTGTCGGAGAAAGCCTGCCCACGGCTCGTCGAGGCCCGCGCCCTGATGCGCGCCGCAGGACGCGAGGACGCGGTCCGCCTCGCGGCGGACGGCGGCATCCGGGACAGCACGGTGCCGCTGCTGCGGGCGGCGGGCGCCGAGACGGTGGTGCTGGGTTCGCTCGCCTTTAGTGATCCCGACCTGGAGCGCCGGACCGCCTGGCTGCACGGCCTGCCCGGACCGCAGGCTGCCTGATGCGCCGCGCGCTCGCGGTCGATCTCGGTGGAACGGAGCTTCGTGCGGCCGTGGTCGACGAGGCCGGCCGTACCGTCGCCTTCGCGTCGACGGAGACCGACAGCACAGGAGGCCCCGAGGCCGTGATCGCTCAGATCCTGGCGCTGACCACCCGCGTGCGGGCCGAGGCGGGCGGGGCTGCGCCGGTCGGCATGGGTGTCGCGGCGCCGGGTCCGCTCGATCCCGCGACGGGTGTCGTGCTCGCGCCGCCGACGCTCCGGGGCTGGCAGAATGTTCCGCTCGCCGCGCTCCTCGGCGAGCGCCTTGCCCTGCCGGTGCGGATCGAGAACGATGCCAATGCGGCGGCGCTCGGCGAATGGCGCTTCGGCGCGGGGCGCGGCACGCGCTCGATGGTGTTCGTCACCGTCAGCACGGGGATCGGCGGCGGCGTCATCGCCGATGGCCGGCTGCTGCACGGTCACCGCGGGCTCGCGGCGGAAATCGGCCACATGACGATCGCGCTCGGCTCGGATCGGGCTTTGTTCGGGGGGGCCGCCGGCGCCTGGGAGGCGGTCGCCTCCGCCACCGCGCTCGGGCACGAAGCCGAGCGGCGCGCCCGAGGTCCGAACGGTGCGCGTCTGCGGGCGCTGGCCGCGGGCGGCGCGCTCACGGCGCGCCACGTGGTCGCGGCGGCGCGCGAGGACGACGGGCTGGCGCGGGCGCTCATCGACGAGGAGGCCCATCTCCTCGGCGTCGGCATCGTCAACCTGCTCCATCTCTACGCGCCCGAACGGGTCATCGTCGGGGGCGGCCTCGGCGCGGCGCTCGACCTGATGCAGGGCGGCATCGAGGCGACGGTCCGCGCCCGCGCCCTCGCGCCCCATCGCGACGTTCCGGTCGTGGCGGCGGCGCTCGGGCGACAGGCGGGCCTCGTAGGGGCCGCCTGTCTCATACTGGGTCCCGCAGCGCCGGATGAGACGGCGGAACCAGCGAGACCTGGCGAGCGTGGGTCCGATGATCCGGGCGCGACGCACGACGGAATTCGACAGCGCCCGGCAATCGTCGCGGATCTGCCGAGGTAAGGCGAAGCACACCATGGAGGGACGAACGATGAGGATGAAGACGAAGACGGCACTGGCCGGCACCGCCGTCGCGCTTGCATTGACGGCGTCGGCGGCGCAGGCGGCCGATGCGACCAAGATCGCCGCCGTAATCAAGGGGCTCGACAACCCCTTCTTCCAATACATGCGGCAGGGCATCGACGCCGCGGCCAAGTCTGCCGGCGTGACGGTCAACATCCAGGCCGCCACCGGCATGGGCGATGCGACCGGGCAGGCGGACCGCCTCTCGGCCGTGGCGATGCAGGATTACGGCTGCTATCTCGTCAATCCCATCAGTGTCAGCAATCTCGTCCAGGCGCTGGTGCCCGTGGCGCAGAAGAAAGTGCCGATCGTCGACATCGACAGCACGATCGACGCGGCGCAAGCCAAGGCCGCGGGCTTTGCGGTGGACACCTACATCGGCACCGACAACGTCGTAGCCGGCCGCCTCGCCGGCAAGGAGATGGTGCGGCTGCTCCCCGAGGGCTCCGAGGTGGCGCTCATCGCCGGCATCGTCGGCGACGTCGGCAGCAACGCCCGCATCAAGGGGTTCAAGGAGGCCGTCGCGGGAAAGCTCAAGGTGGTCGAGATGGTCAGTGCCGATTGGGATCGTGAAAAGGCACTGACCGCCGCCGATACGATCATGCGCGCGCACCCCGACCTCAAGGGTTTCTTCTCGGCCAATGACACGATGGCGCTCGGCGTGGAGCGTGCGGTGCTGACGGCCGGCAAGGACGTCAAGGTGATCGGCCTCGATGGCATCACCGACGCCTTGAAGTCCGTCGCCTCCGGCCAGCTCACCGCCACCGTCTCGCAATATCCCTATGTCGTCGGCGAAATGGGTCTCGAGGCCTGCGTAGCAGCGTCCCGGGGCAAGGCGCTGCCGGCGAATGTCGAGGCGCCGGTGCAGCTCATCACTAAGGCCAATGCCGCGACCGCGCTCAAGAATTTCCCGCAGCCGGCGGGGCCTTATCCGGACCCGTTCCGCGACATGCTCGGCACGTCGCAATGAGCGGTGCGCCCCGATCGGGCGTTTCCGCCGTCGGCGCGGGGGAGACCTTGCGCCGCGTCGCGCCAGCCGCGATCCTCGATCCCGCCTTCTGGGCCGACTGGGCGGCGGTCGTGGGATTGCTCGGCCTGATCGTGATCTTCGGGCTGACCGCGCCGAGCTTCTTCACGCTCAGCAATCTGCACGCGGTGCTGCTCGCCTCGGCGATCCTGATCGTCATCGCGATCGGCCAGACTTTCGTGATCGCCACCGCCGGCATCGATCTGTCGATGGCGGCCAACACCATGCTGTCGGCCGTGGTGCTCGGGCTGTGCTCCGATCTCGGTCTCGGCATCGCCATGGCGTGCCTGGCGGCGCTGCTTGCTGCGGGCCTCGTCGGCTTCATCAACGGCACGGTGATCACGGCGGGCCGCATCCCCGATTTCGTGGTGACGCTCGGCAGCCTGTCGGCCGTCACCGGCCTCGGCCTCGTTCTGTCGAACGGCGAGCCGCGGCTCGTCTCCGACGTCACGCTGCTGCGCTTCGCCAGCGGCGAGGTCGCGTTCCTCGGCTATCCGGTGATCGTGGCAGCGCTGCTAGCCCTGGTCGCTCACGTCGCGCTGTTCCATACGCGGTTCGGCGTGCATCTGCTCGCCACCGGCGGACAGGCCGAGAGCGCGCGCGCGATGGGCATCCGCACGAACCGGGTGAAGGTCGCCGCCTATACCATCTCGGGCCTCTGTGCCGGGCTCGCCGCGATCCTGCTCGTCGCCCGCATCGGCTCGGCCGAGCCCACGGTCAACACCACGCTGCTGCTCAACGCGGTCGCCGCGGTTGTACTCGGCGGCGTCAGCCTATTCGGCGGCCGCGGCAGCATCCTCGGCCCGCTGTTCGGCGCGCTGATGCTGACGACGCTGGTCAACGGCCTGACGCTGCTCAGCGTGTCGGCTTTCTATCAGCCGCTGGCGGTCGGCATCATCGTGGTCGTCGCGGCGCTCATCATGCGGTACCAGAAATGACCCGCATCCCCGCGGACGCCATCTTGAGTTGCAGCGGGCTCAGCAAGCATTTCGCTGGAATCCACGCCCTGCGCGAGGTCGACTTCTTCGCCCGGCGCGGCGAGATCACGGCGGTGATCGGCGACAACGGCGCCGGCAAGTCGACGCTCATCCGCTGCCTCGTCGGCATCCATCGCCCCGACGGCGGCGCCATCACCTTCGATGGCGCACCGAGCGCCTTCGCCGATCCCGACGACGCGCGCCGAGCCGGCATCGAGACCGTGCATCAGACCCTCGCCCTTGTCGACGAGCTCACGGTGATGCAGAACCTGTTCCTCAATCGCGAGATCGTCCGCCGTTTCGGCCCTTTCGCGCTGCTCGACCGAAAGACGATGCGGGCCGAGGCCCGGGCGCTCCTGTCGCGGCTGTCGATCAACGTGCCATCGGTCAAGAGTCGGGTGCGCCGGCTGTCAGGCGGCCAACGGCAGGCGATCTCGATCTGCCGCGCCGTGGGTGCGGGCGCCAAGCTCGTGGTGATGGACGAGCCCACCGCCGCGCTCGGCGTGCAGGAGACCGCCAATGTCGAGGGGCTGATCACCCGGCTCAAGACCGAGGGTGTCAGCATCATCCTGATCAGCCACAACTTCGATCAGGTGATGCGTCTCGCCGACCAGATCTGGGTCATGCGCGCGGGCCAGGTCGTCGCGAGCCGGCGCGCCGCCGAGACCAGCGGCAACGAACTGGTCGCTCTCATCACCGGGGCGGTCAGCGCCGCCTGACCCGCCCCAAACCTTCGGGACCATACGACCATGAGCATCCTCCGCGTCGGCCTGCTGGGCCTCGGCGAAGTCGCCCAGTCCATCCATCTGCCGGTCTTGAGCGACCTCAGATCCCGGTTCGCCATTGCGGGCGCCTTCGATGCCTCGCAAAGCCTCATGGACCTCGTCACGTCGCGCTACGCCGGGGTGCGGGCCTTCGTCTCGGCCGAGGCGATGATGGCGGACCCCGGCATCGACGCGGTCTTCATCCTGTCCCCCGACGAGACCCACAGCCGCTTCCTGCGTCAGGCGATCGCGGCGGACAAGCACATCCTGCTCGAGAAGCCGGCGTGCCTGACCGGCCGCGAGATCGATGCGATGCTGCCGCTGAGCGAGGGCTACGGCAAGGTGATCTTCGTCGCCTATATGCGCCGCTACGCGCCGGCCTACCTCGCCGCCAAGGCGGAGATGCCGGACCCGAGCGAGATCACCCACGTCCGCATCGTCGATCTCGTCTCGCTCGGGCGCCTGATCATGCGCCACAGCCAGGAGATCCTCTATCCGACGGACATCGATCCGGCGCTGCTGGCCGAGGGCGCGACCGCCCGGGAGGCCTTGCTGCGCGAGGTCGTCGGCACCGATGCGCCAGCGGACCTCGTCCGAGCCTACCAAGGGCTCCTGTCGCTCTCGTCGCATCACCTCTCGGCCATGCGCGAGCTGCTGGGAGAGCCGCGCGGCGTGATCGCCGCCCACCGGACGAACGGCGGCGCGAACACCGCCGTGACGTTCGATTACGGCCATTATGCCGCCTATTACGACGCGGTGGTCGACGACATCGGCCTGTTCGACGCGATGATCGAGGTGCGCACCAATGCGAAGCGATTGCGCATCGTCTACGACACGCCCTACATCCGCAGCCTGCCGACACGACTGGAGATCACCGAAGGCACGCCGACGGGGGTCCGCCAACGCGTCTTCGGCCCCTATTACGAAGACGCCTTCGCCAACGAGCTGAAGGCGTTCCACCGTCACGTCGAGGAAGGCACGAGGCCCAAGACCGACCTTGCCGATTCGCGCAAGGATCTGGCGCTCTTCGCCGCGATCGTCGCACGAATGAAGGAGGCGGAGGCGCGGCGTCGGGTACCCTGAGCGGTCCCGCCGCTCAGCAGACCAGGACCTGCACGCCGGCACTCTCCAGCGCCGCGGCGATCTCGGGGGGCGGCGCGGCGTCGGTGACCAGGTGCTGGATCCGGTCGAAGCCGACGATGGTGGCGAAGGCCGACACCTCGAATTTGCTAGAGTCGGCGACGACGATGGTGCGCTTGGCGAGGGCGATCATGCCGGCCGTCAGCGTCGCCTCCTCGAGCCGCCCCATCGTCAGGCCTTCCGGCGAAAGGCCGGTGACGCCGACGACCGCAGTGTCGGCGCTGAAACCGGCGACACCCGGCAGGCCGATCGGGCCGATCGTGACCTGCGATACGGACCAGTAGGTTCCCCCGAGCACGTAGATGGCGCGCGCCGCTCCCTCCGGCGTGACCGGCGGCACGCGGAGATTGTTGGTGACGACCGTCAGGTTGCGGCGCTCCGTCAGTGCGGCCGCGAAGGCGCAGGTCGAAGAGCCGCCGTTCAGCAGCAGCGTCTCGCTGTCGCGCACGAGACCGGCGGCGCAATGTCCGATCCGCCGCTTGGCCTCGGCATGGGCGTCCATGCGAAGGCCGAGGGTGGTGTCGATGCGCACCATGCGGTCCTTGCGGACGGCACCCCCGTGCGTACGCACCAGCAGGTCGCGTTGTTCGAGGACAGCGAGGTCGCGGCGAACGGTGTCGCGCGAGACCTCCAGCAGGGCCACGAGCTCGCCGACCGTAACCTGCCCCTGGCGTTCCACCAGATCGAGCAGGCGATGCTGCCGCGCCGCAGGAAGTGCCGCGGCATCTGCGCTGGTGGAGACGTCGAATGCCATGGCCGCACGATACACCAAATCGGCGCGGCAAACGCCGCATGCAGGCGCTCAATGACGGCGATCACGGCGGCTCCGTCGCCAGCGGCGGACGTGAGGCTGCCGGGAGCGCTTTCGCGCCTCAGAGCCTGATCGGCGTGTCCGGGAAGGAGAGCTGCTCCTTGGCCCGCCAGTCATGCGTCACGTAATTGAGGATAACCGAGCGCCGTACCCCCTCGATCGGCCGCTTCTCGAAGCCGTGCCAGGTGTCCGACCCCGGCACGAAGATCATCGCCCCATTGCGCCGGAAGGGCGAGGCGCCGAAGTGCCGCTCGCGGCTCTCGTAGATGTCGGTGCCCAGGCTTTCGTGCCCCGGTCCGTCCGACAGGTAGATCAGGCAGGTGAACTTCTTCACGCCGAGATCGGTATGCGGCTCGAGCCAGAATCCGTCGATGTCCTGGGCATATTCGAGTCGCAGGAAGGTGTCGTCGAGCGGCGCGGCGAAGGTCTGCGCGATGTCCCGGACGAGGTCCTTCGCCTGCAGCGCCTCGGCGACGCGGGCCGTGACCGGGAACTGCGCCATGGTGGCTTTGTCGAAATAGCGGCGCGTGTCGTTGTGGAGCTCGCGCTTGCCCGACACGCCGTCGAGCGGCGGAGCCTTGAAGGGCAGGGTCGCGAGCTCGTCCGCCACGGCGGTTGGAAACAGCGTCTCCACCAGGTCATGCCGGTAGGGTTTCGCGAAGCTGCGCCGCGCCGCGATGCTCGCCCTTATGGCTGCCTTGATGTCGTCGACGCTGGCGGGCGCCGGGGGAGAAACCGCGGCATGCGAGGCGCGGGTCGGGGACATGGCGGGGCCTTTCGGGTCGAGCCGACCAGCGGACGGCTCTTTGAGGATCGGCGCGCGACAGTGCCGAACCACGGGCCGGCATGGCGGTCGGGCGCCGCTTTCGTCAGGGCGCGCAATTTAGGGCGCGGGCGGCTGCGCCGCAAGCCGCGGGATCAGCCGCACGCGGATACCCTCGCCCGAGCCCTGTGTGAAACGCAGCAGATCCTTGCATGACGGCATAGCGCTTCCTATACCTGGACTGACACCGCGAGCGCCGGCCGGAGCTTCCGCACCGGCAGCCTCAATCCCAGGTTCGTCCGTCCATGTCCTCGACGCATCGCACCAAGGCGCTGATCATCGGCGCCGGCCCTGCCGGCTATACGGCGGCGATCTATGCGGCGCGGGCGGCGCTCGAACCGATCGTGATCCAAGGCCTGCAGCCCGGCGGTCAGCTGACCATCACCTCGGATGTCGAGAACTGGCCCGGCGAGGTCTCGATCCTGGGGCCGGACCTCACCGAGAAGATGCGTGCCCAGGCCGAGCATGCCGGCGCGACGCTCGTCTTCGATATCGTGACCGAGGTCGACCTGACACGCCGTCCCTATGCCTGCCGCACGGATGCGGGCGACACTTACCTGGCCGAGACGCTCATCATCGCCACCGGTGCCCAGGCCAAATGGCTCGGGCTGCCGGCGGAAAAAACCTTCATGGGACAGGGGGTCAGCGGCTGCGCGGTCTGCGACGCCGCCTTCTTCCGCGGCAAGGACGTGATCGTCGTCGGTGGCGGCAATACCGCGGTCGAGGATGCGCTCTATCTCACCCATCACGCGGCCCATGTCACCGTGGTGCATCGGCGCGATTCGTTCCGGGCCGAGAAGATCCTGCAGCAGCGGCTGTTCCGCAACCCGAAGATCGACGTGGTCTGGGACTCGACCGTCGAGGATATTCTCGGCGAGGGTACGCCGCCCCGTGTCACCGGCGTCGCCCTGCGCAACCGGCTCGACGGAACGCTGACGCGGCGTGCGACGGATGGGGTCTTCGTGGCCATCGGCCATTCGCCGGCCACCGCGATCTTCGCCGGCAAGCTGCCGATGGATGCGGAGGGCTATATCCTGACGCACCCCGATTCGACCGCCACCGGGATTCCGGGCGTCTTCGCCGCCGGCGACGTCAAGGACAAGATCTTCCGGCAAGCCGTCACCGCCGCCGGCATGGGCTGTATGGCGGCCCTGGAAGCCGAAAAATTTTTGGCCGAACATGTCGCGGATACCGCGGCACGGGCCGAGGAAGCGCGTGAACCGCAGATGATCGGCGCCTGGGACTAAAGATCCCGGGGTCACGGTCGTCGCGAGGGGGAGGTCGGGGTGGATTGGGATAAATTGCGCGTCTTTCAGGCAGCCGCCGACGCCGGCTCCTTCACCCATGCGGGACAGGCGCTCAATCTCAGCCAGTCCGCGGTCAGCCGGCAGATCAGCGCGCTCGAACAGGACCTCGAGACGCCGCTCTTTCATCGCCACGCGCGTGGCCTGATCCTCACCGAACAGGGCGAGCTCCTGTTCCGTACCGTGCAGGACGTCATGCTCAAGCTCGATGCGGTGCGCAGCCGCCTCGTCGACAGCCGCGACAAGCCGCACGGCGACCTGCGCATCACCACGACCTTCGGCATCGGCACGAGCTGGCTGGCACCGCGCCTCGGCGAGTTCCTCGAACTCTATCCGGACATCCGGCTGAACCTGATCCTGACCGACGAGGAGCTCGACCTCGGCATGCGGGAGGCCGACATCGGCCTCAGACTGCGCGAGCCGACCCAACCCGACCTGATCCGCCGCCGACTGTTCACCGTGCATTACCACGCCTATGCGTCGCCGGCCTATCTCAAGCGCCACGGCCAGCCGAAGACGCTCGACGACCTCGCCAAGCATCGCCTGCTCGGCTATACCGGCTCGCCGTCGAACTACCTCGTCTCGATGCTGAACTCCCTGCAGGTCGGGGGCCGCGACGCCAAGAACCCGCGACCCTCGGCGCTCTCGGTCAACAATATGATCGCCATCCGTCTCGCCGTGCAGAACGGTGCCGGCATCGGCGTGCTGCCCGACTACCTCGCCGAGCAGGATACCGGCCTCGTGCAGGTGCTGCAGAGCGACGACATGCCGGAACTCGATTGCTACTTCGTCTATCCCGAGGAGATGAAGAGCGTCGCCCGCGTCCAGGTGCTGCGCGACTTTCTCGTCGCCAACGCCCAGCGCTGGCGCTACTGAGCGCTTCTCAGCCTCCGGCTTCCCGTTCGCTCCGCCGCACCCGTGCCCGGATGATCTTGCTGGCCAGCATCATCTCGTAGAGGAAGGCGCCGAGGGCGCCGATGGTGCACAGGATGGCGAGGCCGAAGAAGCCGTAAAGCGCCGAGGCCACGCCCGCATCCCCGATCGCGCCGACGAAAAGCGTCAGCACGGCCGCGCAGGTCGAGGCCCCGCCGAGCGCGCCCAGGATGACGGCGATGTCGAGCGCGAAGGACCGGCGCCGTAGCGCGACGAGCCGCATCTGCTGATCGGCGCGGCGATCGTCGCCGGTCGATCCGACCGCCTGGGCGATCCGCTCGACCTGATCCGCCACGCGGGCGAGGCGTGCCGTGAAGACATTGATCAGCGTGCCGATGCCGCTCAGCAGGAAAACGGGTGTCAGCGCCAGCTGGATGATGTGGGCGACGTCGTCGAGCTTGACGACATTGGGTTCCGTGATCGGCATCGTTTTGTCCGGACTTGTCGAGGCGAGTCATGCCGATGACGCATGTTCCGCCGTTCGCGGGTTCCAACCAGGCTCGATCTGCCGTAACAGCTTCGCCTGAGCCGCGAAGCGGAGGCGGACGGGCGATGCGGGCAGACGAACGGACTCATCGCGGTGTCACGTTGACAGCCATGGCCTGCCTGGCGCTTGCGCTCTCATCTGCCGAGGCCTTGGCGGCGGAGCGTCAGGCGCCGAGGTTTCAGGCTTTCGTCGCGTCGCTGCGGCCCGAGGCGGAACGGCGCGGCGTGCCGACCGCTCTGTTCGATGCAACCTTCGCCGGCATGGTCCCCGACCCTTCCGTCGCCGCCATGACGCGAAAGCAGCCGGAATTCGTCAAGCCGATCGGCGCCTATCTTGCGGCGCAGGTGACGCCGGCCCGCATCGCGCAGGGCCGCGCCATGACGGCACGCTGGGGCGGGGCGCTCGGGACAATCGCGCAGCGATATGGTGTGCCACCCTCCATCCTCGTTGCCGTCTGGGGGCTCGAAAGCAATTTCGGCGCCTCCACCGGCACCAAGGACGTGATCCGGTCGCTCGCGACGCTCGGGGCGATGAACTATCGGCCGGAGCTCTATCGCACCGAGATCCTGGCTGCGCTCGACATGCTCAAACCCGGCGGCATCTCGCGGGAGAAGATGCGCGGCTCTTGGGCCGGCGCCATGGGCCAGCCGCAGTTCATGCCGTCGAGCTTCGAAAAATATGCCGCCGATGGGGACGGCGACGGGCGCCGCGACATCTGGACCGACGTCCCCGACGCGCTCGCCTCGATCGCCAATTTCATCCGATCGCAGGGATGGCAGCCGGGACGCCCCTGGGGCTTCGAGGTCAGCCTGCCGAACGGCTTCGATCACCACATCGCCCGCGCCGATGCCCGGACCTGGGTCGCGCTCGGCGTCAGGCGCGCAGATGGCACACCGCTCGAGGCGGAGGGCGAGCTGATCCTGTTCTTCCCGGCCGGCGCGGCCGGGCCGGCCTTCCTGGTCACCGGGAATTTCGAGGTGCTGAAGGCCTATAATTTCTCCGATGCCTATGTGCTGAGCGTCGCACAGCTGGCCGATCGGATGGAGGGCGGCTCGAGCATCGCGGCCCCGTGGCCGACCGATCCGCCGATTTCGCGCGACGACCGCATCGCCTTGCAGGCACGCCTGGTCGCGCTCGGCTATCCGGTCGACAATCGGGAGGGGCGCATCAGCCTCGCGCTGCGCGACACGATCAGGTCCGCCCAGGCGAGCGTCGGCATGGTCCGGGACGGCGATCCGACCCGGGCCCTGCTCTTGGCGCTGCGGAACGCTGGATCACGATGATGCCGACTTTTCGGCATCATGCCCTACCGCACGACCGTGACGTCGCGCTCGGTCGCGGACTCGCGGGCGAGGCTCGCCACCGAGCCGAACAGGCTGATCACGTTGCTGCGCGGTTTTTGCCGGATCAGGTTCAGGAGCGCCTGCGCGGTCGCCTCCTTGTAGGCCATCGAGCATGGCTGAAGCGAGATGCTGGCCAGCATGACGCTCAACTGGAACATGCAATTCGACCGGACCTCCTCGTGGCCGAGGAGATCGGTCAGCAGGTCGGAGAGCGTGCGCGTCGGCGGAAGGTGGGGCGGCGACATGAAAGTCCTCTGGCGGGGATTGGGCGCCCATCGTCGGATCGGTCGGAACGGTATGCGGACGGTGGACAAGGTCGCCGATGACGATGCCGTCGGAAGCGCCTCGACCGGAGGCTAGCGACGGGGTCTTAGAGGTTCGACAAGCGGGTCGTTCGACTTTTAGCGGTCGCGCCGGAGCGTCGATGCGCATGGCGAGATGGCCCTGGGAGGTCTGCAGGGCACTCGGGTGAAGCTCTGTCCCGCCCTCATGGTGAGCGGCTGCTTGGCGCAGCAAGCCGAGCCACGAGGGCGGCCCTCGCCCTTCGACAGGCTCAGGGTGAGGGCCTTTCAGGAGGCTTCACCCGATTGCCCTGAGGAGGTCTGCAGGATTGCTTGCCACCCGCATGGTGCTCCGTTAGCCTTCGATCACCTGTAGGATTGGGGCGCCGCGATGGTCGTCAGGGTTGCGACCGTGGCTTTCGAAGGGATCGAGGCCCGCCCCGTCGACGTACAGGTGCAGATCACCAACGGCTCGGTGGTCTTCAACGTCGTCGGCCTCGGCGACAAGGCGGTCGCCGAATCGCGCGAACGGGTGCGCGCCGCGCTGACGGCCTCGGGCCTCGCGCTGCCGGCCAAGCGCATCACCGTCAATCTGGCGCCGGCCGATCTGCCGAAGGAAGGCAGCCACTACGACCTGCCGATCGCGCTGGGGGTTATGGCCGCCATCGGAGCGATCCCGTCGGACGCGCTTGCCGGCTATACGGTGATCGGCGAACTGGCGCTCGACGGCACAATCTCCGCCGTCGCGGGCGTGCTGCCGGCGGCCGTCGCCGCCAATGCGGCCGGCCACGGCTTCATCTGTCCCCACGCCTGCGGCCCCGAAGCCGCCTGGGCTTCGGGCGAGCTCGACGTGCTGGCGCCGCGCTCGCTGATCCAGCTCGCCAATCATTTCGCCGGCCATCAGCTCCTCGGCCGCCCGGAGCCCGCCATGCGCACGGCCTCGGGTGCGCTGCCGGATCTGCGCGACGTCAAGGGCCAGGAAAGCGCCAAGCGAGCCCTCGAAGTGGCGGCGGCCGGTGGCCACAACCTTCTGTTCAACGGGCCGCCCGGCGCCGGCAAGTCGATGCTGGCGCAGCGCCTGCCCTCGATCCTGCCGCCGATGACGCCACGCGAACTGCTCGCCGTGTCGATGATCCATTCGGTGGCCGGCGCCCTCGCCGGCGGGGCGCTGACCGACCGGCGGCCGTTCCGCGCCCCGCATCACTCCGCCTCCATGCCGGCGCTCGTCGGCGGCGGTGTAGGGGCTCGGCCCGGGGAGGTGTCACTCGCGCACAACGGGGTGCTGTTCCTCGACGAACTTCCCGAATTCTCGACGCCCGTGCTCGATTCGCTGCGCCAGCCGCTCGAGAGCGGCGAGGTGTCGATCGCCCGGGCCAACCATCGCGTCACCTATCCGGCGCGCTTCCAGCTCGTCGCCGCGATGAACCCGTGCCGCTGCGGCCTCGCAACCGAACCCGGCTACGCCTGCAAGCGGCAGCCGAACGAGCGCTGCATGGCGCAGTACCAGGCCCGGCTCTCCGGACCGCTGATCGACCGCATCGACCTGCACATCGACGTGCCCGCCGTCGCGGCGACGGACCTGATCCTGCCGCCGCCAAGCGAGGGATCGGCTGAGGTCGCGGCCCGCGTGGCGGCGGCCCGCGCCATCCAGGTCAGCCGCTACGCCGCCCTCGGCCTGCCGCATATCACCACCAACGCGGCGGCGCCGGCCTCCGTCATCGAGAGCGTCGCCGCGGTCGATGCCGGCGGTGCGGCCCTGGTGCGGGCCATGGCCGAGCAGACGCGACTGTCGGCACGCGGCTTCCACCGCGTCCTGAAGCTGGCGCGCACGCTGGCCGACCTCGACGGCGTGGCCGCCGTCGGCCGGCTGCATCTGGCCGAGGCTTTGTCATACCGGCCGACCTCGGACCGGAGGGCACGGGCGGCTTAGATGTTCCGAGCGCGAGTTCCGGCGACTGCCCGGAGGTCAAATGGCTCTCGATATAGCGTTCCGTGAGCTTTGGCGCCTGCTGAACGGCCTCGTCATTGTCCAACCGTCGACGTTTTGACTCAGAACTCCCTGTATGATCATGCCGTACGGCTCAAGACGTCAAGTTCGTCTGGTTGCATTACAGTGATGTGAAAACAACTATTATCCCTGAATTCGAACCTGTTTCCCGGCTTCGTAATTACCCAGGTCCAACTTGGTCGATTTCAGCCGGCGACGGTCTGCAAGATGGTCTTGAAGGCGTTGGCACCAGGCTTGAGGCGAGCGGTGTCGACGACGGTGCGAACGTCAGCCTCCCCCTCGGCGGACCACATGGCGCGATAGCCATTGGTGATTTTGCGCTGAATGACCGCCGGTCTGAGCGCACGTTCGCAACTATTGTTGGAGGCGTCGACCAAACCAGGCCAATGG
The DNA here is from genome assembly GCA_965277115.1 of Lichenihabitans sp. Taxonomy (GTDB): domain Bacteria; phylum Pseudomonadota; class Alphaproteobacteria; order Rhizobiales; family Beijerinckiaceae; genus Lichenihabitans. The sequence goes on from CBDIBY010000013.1 coordinate 252,017, forward strand.
GTGAAGGTGAGAAGTTGATCGCGCGCTCGCCTGAACCGGTTCTGGATGTCCTGCGCCAGATCGCATGAGGTTGGAGTGTCGAGAATATCTGCGAGACGCCGCTCCAGTGCGCGTCGTCTGGTCGCGATTGTCGTTGCGGCGAGCGTTCCGATGTTGCCCGCTAGGTCGAACGCCGCTTCGAGCCAAAGCTTGAGGCGCATCGGCAAGAAATCTTCTCCCGCTTCATCCGCGTAGGCGACGTCGCGTGCCAGATGCGCCAGGCAGGTTTGCTGCGCATCGGCATGACCTTGTTGGGCGGAGTAGCGATCCGACAGCCAGACCGCCGGTCGATGGCCGTCCATCATGTCTCGCACCACCACGGCGCCGCGCGTGGGAGAAGCCTGATGGACCACAGCGTCAGAGCAGCGGAACACCCAATGGAATGAGCTGCTGCCCTCGATCCGGACACCGGTCTCGTCCGAGGCGATCACCTCGGCCTGGCGCAACGCCGAAACGGCTTGATCGCGCCCGACGACAAAGCGGCCCTGTGCGCGGCGGAGCATGTTCATCAAGCCACCCTGGCTGATGGCCAATCCGAACAGGTCCGCGAAGGCGCCCTGAAGCCGCTCATAGGACAGCGCCTGGAAGGTCTTGAAATAGGTTGCCACCGCATGCAGGCGTGACCCGAACGGCGTTCCTTTCGCAGCTTCGGGCAAGGGCGCGACGACCATTGCCCCGCATGAAGGACAGCGCACGGCCAGGCGCCGATGACGCTCGACAAACGGCTTGATGACAGGGAGATCGATCTTGTCGTGTTCGCTGACAACCTCGGCCGACAACTCGCTCGACAGGGCCGACCGGCAGCATGGGCATTCGTCAGGGTGATGGTCGACGACGCGATCGACGTCCTCGCTCAAGCTGCGCGAGTGACCTTCATGGCCGGACTTCGCGCCGCCAGGCTTCGATCGCTCCCGGCGCTCCTTGCGGTCGCTCGCTGGCGGCTTCGACGACGTCCGTGACGTCTTCGCTGGACGCTGCAGCCGAAGCACCAACTCGATCAGCTCTTCCTTGCTCAGGCGTTCAAGATCGATGCGACTCATCCCAGCAGGGAATCAGCGAAATCGCCCCGCTGCAAGGGGCTGGGTAATTACCCGGCTTCGGTCCGGTCGGATGCCCGAATTTGTAGACAGGCGCCCCAAATCTCTTCCTGACAGCAGAAATGAAACGAGCTATTTCACCTGACGTCATCATGCTTGGTGCGATATCCACCACGTTGACACCAAAGACGCCAGCATGCTGGCTGACGTTTATGAAACCGACCTTGTCGATTTCTGTGAGCATGTTTTTCACAATTGTTTCGCGGTCAAAGCCGGCTTTGAGACCAGTGGCCGCAACATCTTGAACTGCCGCGCCTGGCGGCTTGTAGCTGTCAAATTGTCCCTGCTTGACCTTGTCGTACATGGCGTTTGCCTGCTCTTGCGCCGTTCGTGTCGTGCTTGTAACATAAAGCAACATAACGCCGGCCGAGCGGGCGAGGTCTTGCAAGAACTTCTTCGTGAATGATGAGATTCGTTTGTCATCTCCTTTCTTCGCAAACTGAACTCTGTCGGCTTCAATGACTGCGGAAAGCGGGATCGGCGAGAGCATGGCAAGCTCCAGAGCGTCCAGAGGCGTCTCAAGCTGCCGTATTCCTGTTCCGGGTCAAGCGGAATGTTCTTGCGGCCGTCTAAGGTCGGCGGGTGCGCCGCGACCGGTCGACGTCTTACGAGTCGCCCATCACAATCCTTAACCCGAATATACCGAATCCGCCGGCATCGCGGGCAAGCAATGGCAAGGCCGCATCGGCATCGTGCGCCTTGCGGCCCTTCCGGCCAGGACTCGAGCGATGCGCGATTTCTATTGGGCGATCCTGGGAGCTTTCGCGGCGCTTCTGGCGATGACGGGCGTCGACCGGTGGCGTCTCGTGCGCTCGCTGCTCCATCTGCGCGACCGCAACGAGAAGCTCGGCGACGAGATCTGGGAGGTGCGCGCCGCCGTCGAGGCTAGGCAAAGGGCCGAGGCGGCGAGCGAAGCCAAGTCGCGCTTTCTCGCCACCGTCAGCCACGAGATCCGCACACCGCTCAATGGCATTCTGGGCATGGCCGACCTTCTCGGCGGCACGGCGCTCGACCGGGAGCAGCAGGCCTATGTCGAAGCCGTGCGCTCGTCCGGCCGGGCGCTCGCGACCCTGATCGACGAGATCCTCGACTTCTCCCGCATCGAGGCTGGCCGGATCGACCTCGCCGCCGAGCCCTTCGATCTCGCGGGGCTCGTCGAAAGCGTGGTGGAACTCCTAGCGCCGCGGGCGCAGGACAAGGGCCTGGAAATCGCGGCCTTCGTGGCCCCGGACCTTTCCGCCAATGTCGTCGGGGACGCCGTCAGGCTGCGCCAGGTGCTCACCAACCTCGCCGGCAATGCGGTTAAATTCACCGATCATGGCGGGGTCGGCCTCAGCGTCAGGGCCGGCCGCGACGGCGTGTTGAGTTTCGCCGTGCTCGATACCGGCCCCGGTGTCCCGGAGGCCCATCGTGCCTCGATCTTCGAGGATTTCGAGCAGGGCGACGGGACGACCACGCGCCGGCACGGCGGCACCGGCCTCGGTCTCGCCATCTCGCGGCGCATCGTCGAGCAGATGGGTGGCGCTCTGACCCTGTCAGACAATCCCGGCGGCGGATCGGTCTTCGGCTTCGACATCGCGCTCGAGCCCGCCGCTCGCGACGGCGCGACCCCGAGCGCTCCGCCGAATCCCGACCTCGAGGATCGGCACGTGCTGATCGCCGCCGTCGCGCCGGTCCAGGCGCATTTCCTGCGCGAGAGCCTGGAAGCCGCCGGCGCCGTCGTGACGCTGGTGCGCGGGGGCCGGGAGGCACTGTCGCGCCTGGCGAGCCGCCCTCGACCGGATGTGCTCATCGTCGATTGCGCGCTCGGCCGCGACGAGACCTCGCGACTTGCCGTCGCCGCCACCCGCGCCGGGGTCGGGCGCCGTATCCTCCTGTTCTCGCCCTACGAGCGCCGCGCCTTCGGCCAGAGCCTCGCGGCCGGTTTCGACGGCTGGCTGGTCAAGCCCGTCAGGACGCGTTCGCTGATGGAGCGCCTGTCCGACGCCGTCGCTCACCCGCTCGCCGACGGACACCGCGACGGACCGCTGCCGGTCGAAGACTTGAGGCGCCGTCGAGGCGGGCCATCGCTGCGCGTTCTCTTGGCAGAGGACAACGAGATCAACAGGCTCGTCGCCGCGAGCTTCCTCGCGCGCCTCGGCGCCGAGGTGGCGTATGCCGCGGATGGCGCCCAAGCCCTCGACCTGGCGCTCGCCGCGGTGCGGGCCGAAAGGCCCCCGTTCGACGTGATCCTGATGGATGTCGCCATGCCGCGGCTCGACGGCATGGCGGCGGCTCGCCGCCTGCGCTCGGCCGAGCGCGCCGCCGGCGCGCCGCGCACCCGCATCGTGGCCCTCACCGCTCATGCCTTCGCCGAGGAACGGGCGATCTTCCTCGATGCCGGCATGGACGAGGTTCTGACCAAGCCGGTCGAATTCGCGCGGCTTGCCGCGGTGCTGCAGCCCGACATGGCCTTGCGCGACGCCGGCTGAGGCCGCCCGGACTTCAGGCTCTACTGAATTTCAAGGGGAATCGACAGCGAATGGCTCAAGCCTTTCTCGCTGCGAAGCAGCAGCTTCAACATATGATTGCCAGGGGTGAAACCTGCGGCTTTGCAGTTGACCAGAAAACTGTATTGCTCCGCAGTCCAATCCCTATAGGCCCCGATCGACGTGAAAGCCGTCGTGCTGGTGATAGGCCGATCGTCGACGAACGCCTCCAGCGACACTGGCTTGTCCTGCCTGAAGACGATCCATCCGCCGGCATCGAACTCATTACTTCTCTGAATGCCGTAGCTGTCCAGAAAATGCTTGGCAGGGTCATGCCAAAGGGCAAGCTTGCCGGTGGCGTCCGGATGAAAGTCCTGCGAGGTGCTCAAGGCGACGACGACCGGCTCCGCCCGTCGTGGTTTCCCCGGGATCGGTTTGCGCATCATGCAGATCGACTGATAATCCATCAAACCTTCCAGCGCGATGAAGTCGATATCGAACATCGCTCCCCATAATCGCTTTATCCATTCCGGCGAAAGAATTACGGTTGGGCCACCCTTGTTCCAAGGTTGATAAGGATTAGCAACGAACATTCCATTTTTCTGAATCAAATTCTTATACGAAAGCATAAATTGCTCTTCATAGGGTGTTTGCCCATTATATGTCAGAAACAGCGAGCCGCCTGGCTTGAGGATACGCCGTAGTTCCATCGCCCACATGCTCCAGTTTTCAAAAACCTGGCTGAACACACCCACGGCGTAGACCAGGTCGAAAGAGCTTGACTCGAATGGCAACACCGGGCTGTCGCTGAGCTGAAAGAACCGAAAGGGCGGCGTCAGGTTCGTCATGCACCAGTGCATGCTGGTGCCATCGATGTCGCAACCCCAGAACTCGCCTGTCCGGGCCTCGTCTTCGAAATGCCTGATGACACGCCCGACGCCGCAGCCAAAGTCGAGACATCTCGCGCCATCGAAAGTGAAATCAGGCGGAAGGCAACGCTTTATGGTTCTCTTCGTTTCCTGGCCGATGATCTCGAACCCTTCCAGGGTCGGGGATCCTATGCGCAATGACAATTCCAACGGCGGCAAAGGCAGGCGCTCCGCCGCCGTCTCGCGGCGTTGCGGTTCGAGCTCGAAATAGATCCCATCGATCCACGGGTAGATCTGCGTTCCGTCGAGCAGGCCGTTTTTGATAGCCTTGTCGAAGGCCTCGAATTTTTGGGCCTCGTTGAGAGGCATCGGCGCCAGGCCGGCGGCCCGGCCATCCTCGATGTAGTGAAGCAGCGGGTTGATGCCGGCCGAGGCGACATTATAATTTTCGCCGATATACCAGACCGTATCGAACGCCGGGCTCGGATTGCGTCCCTCGCTGGCGCCTGCCTCGATATAATGCGTTATCGGGTCCCTCCCGGCGGCAGCGACATCACGATAGCGATCCAGGTACCAGGCTTCGTCGAATAATTGGCTCGCCCTTATCTTCTGTGCGGCGGTCTCTTGTGCGAGCTGCTTGGAGTTCCTTGCGATCTCCTCTTTGTTGAAGCGTGATATCGATCGCATCACTCGTTTCAGCATCGCTCAACCCCAGTTTCACATCGAGACCGAAGCCAGCCCGCCGACAACCGGTGTCGGCACAATAATTCTCCGTCGACTGGGCATTCGGGAAGGCCGCGATACGGGCTCCGTGTCGAGTGAAGCAGTGAAACCGCGAACCCGCAAGGGCCGGGGAACGCGCACCGCCGGCCGCTCGAGGTCCCTCGGATGGGCGCATCCGCTCCGATCCTGGCTCGTCTCCAGCCTCGCCGTCGCAGACCTCGCCATTCTTAACGCGCGTTTCGCGTGGTAGAGGCCAGCCCGGATCGCCTCGTCTGCCGGCATCCGGAGCACCGCTTTGGGAGGACCGATGATTGCGATACCGACACATTCGGCCGCCGCGCGCGCCAGGCCTCGCGCGCTCGCCGCGGTCGCCGTGCCGGTTCTGACCGCGGTCTGTCTGGTGCTCGCCGCCGCGATGGTTGTCGACACGGTCGCCACCATCGTCCGGCTCCACAGCGCGCTGCCCTATTTCGACGAATGGGATGAGCTCGATCAGCTGACCTACATGCTGCACGGCGACACGTCGTGGCTCGCGGGCCTGTTCACCCAGCACAACGAGCATCGCATCGTCTTTCCCCGGCTGATCTTCTATGCCGACGACTTCCTGTTCGGCGGCCGCGGCATTCTCGACCGCGTCGCCATCCTGGCGATCCAGGTCGGACAGGCCGCCATGCTCATCGGCCTGCTGCGCCGCGCCCTGCCGCGCCCCGTGCTCATCCGTCGCGACCACGCCTTCCTGGCGCTTGCCTCGCTCGTCGTGATTCTGCTCTCCTGCCTGCGCCAGGAGGAGAATTTCTCCTGGGGGTTCCAGGTGCAATTCGTCGGCATCTTCGCCGCCGGCACCCTAGCCTTCATCCTGTTCGCGACGGCGCTGGCGCGCATGCGGGATCGAAGCCCCAGTCTCGGCTGGCTCCTCGGGGCCTATGCGGCAGCCTTCGTCGCCACCTTCACCATGGCCAACGGCCTCCTGTGCGCCGTGGTGCTGATCGTGCTCGCCGTGCTGTGGCGGGCGCCGCTGCGGATCGTCCTCGCCAGCCTGGGCGTCACGGCAGTCCTGGCGGCGGCCTATCTCCACGGTTACGAACCGCAGACAGCGCACACGCCTCTCGGCTTCTCGATACGGCACCCGCTGCGCGTGCTTTCCTACACGTCCACCTATCTGGGCAACTTTCTCGATCCCGATATTGCCTGGGCCCGGCTGCTGGGCCTCGTGGGGCTCGCCGGTACGGCTCTGGCCGTGGCGCGGACTTACGTCTACCGCGATCCCGCCCCGGCCCGCCTGGCTCTCGTCGGCGTCATGCTGTTCACGGCCGGCACGGCCACGATCACCGCGCTCGGCCGTCTCGGCTTCGGCCTCGATCAAGCCCTGTCGAGCCGCTATTCCACCGGCAGCGCCGCCTTCTGGTCGGCCCTTCTCATCTACGCCTGGTCGGTGAGCGCCGAGTGGCGCCGGCCGGCCATTCTGCGGGGCCTCGTCGCCGCGATGGCGCTGGTTCTCGTGGCTGGTGCGGTTCGTTCGCAGGGGGCGATGAAGAACGGCATGGAACAGCGCGCCTATGCCGAGGCGATGACGAGCGATGCGCTACGTCTCGGCCTGTATGACAAGGACACGTTCGGCAATGTGTACGATGCGACGGAGGTGATCGTCCGCCTCGCGCCCTTGCTGAAGGCACGTGACTGGTCGATTTTCGGCGAGCGGGATACCCGTCTCGTCGGCCGCCCGCTGACGGAGGCCGGCCCGCTCGGCGATGCTGCCGCCTGTCGGGGGAGGATCGTCGCGGCCATTGCCCTCCCCGCCTTCGGCCATGAGGGCGTGAGCGTCGTCGGCCAGGCCTGGGGATTGCATCACAACCGGTTGAACGGCCGGACCTACGTGACCGACGATCGCGACAGGATCGTCGGGTTCAGCGCGCGTGAGCCGCCGGGCGACGATCCCAGCACCTGGACCGGCTATGCGGTGGCAACGGCGGGCGCCAAGCTGCGGGCTTTCGTGCAATTCTCGAACGGCGAGCTCTGCCCGTTGGGCGAACGCATGGTCGGTCCGCCGGCTGCGGCAAGCCAGTAAACGGTTGCGCCTCGCGCTAAATTGCTGGACTCGATCACGACGATCCTGGATCGACAGGCTCCGGACTCCTCCCGAGTCGAGGATATCGCTTCGAGCGTGACGAGCAGAGAGTGGCCATACCACAGATCATCCCGCTGACCCTCCGGGTCGAAGAGACCGAGGTCCTGCCGCAGGTTTCCACGGTCGAAGAGCTGCGCGACTGCGAGGGGTCGTGCTTCTGCGAGCTCATGCCGCATTCGAATCTCACGGCCGGCGAGCTCTTCCCCGGCCATGTGGCGATCCGCACCGGCGAGCGCGACAAGCCCGATTGGTGGTCGGACGACGACAGCAACGTCGCGGCGCTGCATCTCTTCAAGCTGCGCGACGTCTTCTGGTTTCCGGCCTTCAGCGTGGTCGTCACTGCCGCCGGCGCGGTGATGCGCCTGCCGATGGCGGATGCGGCTTATCTGTCGCCCGATCTGACGATCGTCCCCGGCGTCGCTCTGGTTGGCGACGGCACGCTCTACACCGTGCCGGATCGGGTCGGGCTGCTCGGGCGGGTGGCGCTGACGATGGGGCTCGGCGGCAAAATGAACTACGGGCACTTCGTGCTCGATTGCCTGCCGGCGGCCGCCTCGATCGCCAAGAGCGGGGTCCTCGGCGACTTCGCCTTCGGCTTTCCGCCGCTCAAGCCCTGGCAGCGGCGGCATCTCGAGCTCCTCGGCATCGTTCCGAGCGAATTCGACGGCGAAGTCTATCGGGTCGGCGAGATCGTCTACACCACCGGCATGCACCACTATCTGCATACGCCAAACCTCAACTATCAGGATGTAAGGACGCGACAGCTCGCGGCGCTCGGACCGACATCCAAACGCGGCCCACGGCGGCTCTACCTATCGCGCGCCAATTACCCGAACCGGACCATGGCGTCGGAGGACGAGCTGCGCCGCCGCCTTCTGCGGCTCGGCTTCACCTGCGCCGACCCCGCCACAATGAGCGTCGACGAGCAGATCGCGTTGTTCCACGGCGCCGAGGTCGTCGTCGGCAGCGCCGGCGCGGCTTTCGCCAACGTGCTCTATTGCAACCCGGGCACGCTGATCATCGAGATCCAGCCCGCCGGCATGGAAAACCAATGGGTCCGCAATATCTGCCTGCAGAATCGCTGCGATTTCGTCGCCTATTTCTGCAACGTCATCGATGGTGACCAGCGCATGCCCGAGATCAACCTGCGCTACGACATCGACGTCGACCGCTTCATGCGGACCATCGTCACCTTCCCGCCCCTCGACAAGCCGCCGCCGGCGACCGGATGGACCGCGGCTCTATCCGGCTTCCTGAAAAGCCTGCGGAGCGGATCCTAGAGCATGATCAGCTGTCGCTGATCTGCTCCAGATTAAAATAGCGAGCACGTTCATCGGTTTAGGATCGCGAAGCGATTCGGCCTAAACCGATCGTGCTCTAGGCCGGCGGCGTGCGCCGCCGCCCGGCCCGACGCGGTCCTTCGACGAGCCGCACCACCGCGCCACGCAGCGTGCGCACGTCCTGCTCGGTGAGAGCCATGCGGTGGAACATGTTGCGCAGGTTGCGCCGCATCACGGGCTGCTTGTCGTCGGGCCTGAAATAACCGGCCTCGGTCAGTTCGGCTTCGAGGTAGTCGAAGAAGGACAGGACGGCGCGGCGCTCCGCCGGCGGCGAGCGATGCACCTGCGTGAAGGGAAGCGCGGCATTCGCTTGCCGGCGCCATTCATAGGCGACGAGCAGGACCGCCTGGGCGAGGTTCAGCGACCCATAGGCCGGGTCGATCGGGAAGGTCACGACCGCGTCGGCGAGTGCGACCTCGTCATTGTCGAGACCCGTACGCTCCGGGCCGAACAGCAGGCCGCGTCGCTCCCCGGCCGCGACCGGCGCGCTCCAGGCCGCCATCGCGGCCTCCGGCGCGAGGACCGGCTTGCCCTGGCCGCGCTCGCGCGCCGTCGTCGCATAGACCGCATTGAGGTCGGCGACGGCCGCCTCGAGCGTGGCGTGGACCGTGAGCGTGTCGAGGAGATGCGTCGCCCCAGCCGCGGCGGCCTCCGCTTCGTCCTTGTATTTGTCGGTGCGCGGCCAGCCGCCCTTGGGCGCTACGAGACGCAGGTCCGACAGGCCGAAATTGGCCATGGCGCGCGCCGCCATGCCGATATTGACCGCGAGTTGCGGACGGACCAGCACGATAACCGGACCGCCGCGAGCCGGCGCCTTGCTGCTGTCCGTTCCGGCACCGGTCATGGCCGCGTGCTCGGGCGCCGCGCGCTCAGTGACGCGTCGACACGGTGCGGGCCATGCCGTCGTGGAAGGCGACGGAGCGAGCCGAAATCTCGTCGAACACGGCCTTAGCCAGCATCGCATAGCCCTGGTCGGTCATGTGCAACCCGTCGGGTCCGACGAGACCCCGCCGGGACGCGAACCCCTCGGTGATCCACCGGTGCATCAGTTCGAAGCGCCGCACCACGTCGACATGCTCCTCGGCGCCGACATCGCGCACCGCCTCGACGAAACGGTTCGATCCGTCGACCTTGGCGATGGCAGGACACCATTGCGGCTCCATCAGCACGACCTCGGCGCCGGTCGCCTGGATCTCGTCGATGCCGTCGCGGAGCTCCGTCTTGAACCGGTCGAGCGGCACGCCTCGCAACGGGTCGTTGCTGCCGACCTGCCAGATGACCAGGTCGGGCTTGCGGAACAGGACGTCGGCCTTGAGCCGCTTCATCATGTCGTTGATGTCTTCGCCACCGATCCCGCGATTGACGACCGAGACGGCAAGCTTCGTTCGATAGGCCTCGTTGAGCAGCCGTTCGAGCTGGGCCGGATAGGTCGCGGCGGGCGATGTCGCGCCCAAGCCCTGCGTCGACGACGATCCCAAGGCGATGATGCGGAAGGAGGCGGTCTTAGGTCCGGGCCGTGCGTCGCCCGGCTGCGCTGTCGCCGGACCTTGCGCCGCCCAGGCCGTGGTCGCGGCGGGCCAGAGGTAGAGGCCGATCACGAGCAGGAGGTCAAGACACGGGCCGAGGATCGGTCTCCGGCGGGCGGGTCTCGCCTGGCTTGACACGTCGACCGACATCGCGCTGGACCCCTCCGTCCCGATCCGCCACCCTCCCGGCCTTGATCCTGTCGAGGATCACTCCGAGCAGCAGCATCGAGCCTAGCCCTATCGTATTGACGAGCACTTGTGTGAGCGTTGTGACGCCATAAGACCTGAAAGTCAGCCGGCCGACCAGTGCGATGATGCAACCGAGCGCGAAAACCTGCAGCGAATTGCGGCCGCAGGCCAGGATCGGCATCAGGATCGCGTGACGCGCCAAGCTTGCCAGCTTCGGCGAGGTCAGGGCCAGAAAGGTCATGGCGAGCACGTTGCAGAGCCGCCACGGCGATACGAAAGTCTTGGGTTCGTTGCCGAAAACCGCCAGGGCCAAGCTGGTGCCCGAAAAATCCGCGCCGAACGGGTTCGGCCAGAGCTGCCAGGCATCGAGGGCCAGGAAGGCGAGGACCAGATAGGCCCAGCAAGCGGCGCGCAGGACGACCGGCGGATCGGTCATGACCGGCGCCCGCCGCTGCACGCCCGTCGCCAGAACGCAGCCGAAGACGAAGATCAGCTGCCAGGTGAAAGGGTTGAAATACCAGTGGACGGCGTCCAGCGGATCGACGGCATTCGGCAGGTTCAGATGCGTGACGTTGGCCACGGCGTAGATGAGGATCGAGACGGCGACGGTGGCGCGGGCGGCATAAGTCAGTCCGACCCTGATCAGCGGAAACACCGCCAGCAGGACGATATAGAGCGGCAGGATGTCGAGGTTGGCGGGAAGCGCCTGCAGCGACACGCCGCGCATGGCGCCGTGCCAGCCGTCGCGCAGCATGGGCCGCACGATGGTCGCCTCCATGCCGTAGAGCTCCTCCCACTGCGAGACGAACAGCAGGGTCAGGAGCAGAAGACCGACCTGCACCCCGTAGATCTGCAGGCAGCGCAACAGGACCCTCTTCATGCCGGTGCTGATGCCGTCGCGCTCGAAGACCCGGCCGTAGGCGAAGGTGGCCGAATATCCGGCCAGGATGACGAAGAGCTCGGCCGCGTCGTTGAAGCCGAAATTGCGCAAGGTGAGGCCGGCGAGGCGGTTGCCGGGCGTGTGGTCGACGAAGATCGACAGGAGCGACAGCCCGCGGAGCAGGTCGACGCGCGGATCGCGGGCGGGTGACGGAGACGGCATCTTGGACCTTGGACCATGGTCACGATGTCGGACCTATAGACCCGGCGTCATGAACGTGACCGATTCCGCTAGAGCACGATGCGCTTAGGTCGACGCGTGCCGCGATCCCGACCACACGAGCGTGCTCGCTCATTCGAGTCCGAGAGAACGTCCGGCTACGACCGGCCTGCCCCGGACCGTCGCGCCGACCCACCAGTCGCGACCGCACCAATCTAGGCCACAACTCAAAATCGGTCCACTCGCGATCGGAGCCGACCGTCCGACAGGCCAGGGTGATCGCATTTGAAATTCATTGCCTATCCGAGGCGCAAATCCTTCCCCGGCGATCGGGACGGATGGGGTTCTCCATCCGAGATCGCCCCTTCCGACGCCCTGCGGGCGCCACCTTCCTCGTCGCCGGGGAAGGAAAAACAGCACCATCCGACGGGCTTTGATCCAAATGCGATCACCCTGCCCGAAAGGCGGCGCGGCATTTCCTTCGCGCCGGGAAAGCCCTATAGCGGCGAGACGATGCCGGGCGCGCCGGGCGCGGTGGCAGACGGGAATTCGGGACGGCGCACCGCCACAAGGGAAAGCTTCGCATGGACAAGATCAAGGTCGCCAATCCGGTCGTCGAGCTCGACGGCGACGAGATGACCCGCATCATCTGGCACACCATCCGCGAGAAGCTGATCCACCCCTATCTCGACGTCGACCTCCTCTACTACGACCTCTCGGTCGAACATCGCGACGCCACCGCCGACCAGGTGACGGTGGATGCCGCCGAAGCCATCAAGAAGCATGGCGTCGGCGTCAAATGCGCCACCATCACGCCGGACGAGGCGCGGGTGGCGGAATTCGGCCTCAAGGAGATGTGGCGCTCGCCGAACGGCACGATCCGCAACATCCTCGGCGGGGTGATCTTCCGCGAGCCGATCATCGCCAGGAACGTGCCGCGGCTCGTCCCCGGCTGGACGCAACCGATCGTCATCGGCCGCCATGCCTATGGCGATCAGTATCGTGCCACCGATTTCACCGTGCCCGGCAAGGGCCGCATGACCATCAGGTTCGAGGGCGACGATGGCCAGGTGATCGAGAAGGAGGTGTTCAGGTTCCCCGGCGCCGGCGTGGCCATGGCCATGTACAACCTCGACGACTCGATCCGCGACTTCGCCCGCGCCTCGCTGAACTACGGTCTCAACCGCAAGTTTCCCGTCTATCTCTCGACCAAGAACACCATCCTCAAGAAATACGACGGCCGCTTCAAGGACCTGTTCCAGGAGGTCTACGACGCCGAGTTCAGGTCGCGGTTCGAGGCGCTCGGCATCACCTACGAGCACCGGCTGATCGACGACATGGTAGCCTCGGCGATGAAATGGTCGGGCGGCTATGTCTGGGCCTGCAAGAACTACGACGGCGACGTTCAGTCGGACACGGTGGCGCAGGGTTTCGGATCGCTCGGCCTCATGACCTCGGTGCTGATGACGCCCGACGGCCGCACCGTCGAGGCCGAAGCCGCGCATGGGACGGTGACGCGCCATTACCGCGAGCATCAGAAGGGCCGCGAGACCTCGACCAATTCCATCGCCTCGATCTTCGCCTGGACGCGCGGGCTTGCCCACCGCGCCAAGCTCGACGGCAATGCCGACCTCGCGCGCTTCACCACGACGCTCGAGACGGTCTGCGTCGACACGGTCGAGGCAGGTTTCATGACCAAGGACCTGGCGCTGCTGGTCGGACCCGACCAGCGATGGCTCTCGACCACCGGTTTTCTCGACAAGGTCGACGCCAACCTCAAGGCGGCCATGGCCTGAGGGCCGGCGATCTCATCGCGGCCGACGCCGGTCTATTCGGCAGCGGCGGCCGTGGTCGTCTCGATGGCCCTGGCGACGGCATCGAGCGCCGCCTCGGCTTTGTCGCCATCCGGCCCGCCGGCCTGAGCCATGTCGGGCCGGCCACCGCCGCCCTTGCCGCCAAGTTCGGTGGATCCGGCGCGAACCAGGTCGACGGCGCTGAACCGCGCCGTCAAATCGGCGGTGACGGCGACGACGAGGCCGGCCTTGCCGTCCGGGCCGACCCCGACGATGGCCACGATGCCGGAACCCACGGACTGCTTGGCCGCGTCGGCCAGGCCCTTGAGGTCCTTCATCTCGATCCCGCTGACGGCCTTTGCCATGAGGCTGACGCCGCCGACCGTGCGGACGGCCTCGGCGGCCTGGCCGCCCGCGCCGCCGCCGAGTGCCAGCCTCTTGCGGGCGTCGTTGAGCTCGCGCTCGAGCCGCCGCCGCTCGTCGAGGAGCGAGGCGAGCCGTTCCGCCGCGCGCTCGGGCGGCGCCTTGATGAGGCCGGCGATGTCGCGCAAGCGGGCCGCGTCGGCGTTGAGGCCGTGGCGCGCTTTCTGCCCGGTGCGGGCCTCGATGCGGCGGATGCCCGAGCCGACGGCGCTCTCGCCTAGGACGGAGATGAGGCCGATGTCGCCGGTGCGGGCCGCGTGGGTGCCGCCGCAGAGCTCGATCGAATAAATCTCCGGCGTCGCGCCGCCGTCGGGGCCGCCGCGGCCCATCGCGACGACGCGCACCTCGTCGCCGTATTTCTCGCCGAAGAGCGCGCGCGCGCCGCTCGCCCGCGCATCGTCGATCGCCATGATGCGGGTCGTGACGGGGTCGTTCCGCAGGACGACCCGGTTGGCGATGTCCTCGACCCGAGCGAGCTCGTCAAGCGTCATCGGCTTCTGGTGCGAGAAGTCGAAGCGCAGCCGCTCGTCGTCGACGAGCGAGCCCTTCTGCGCCACATGGTCGCCCAAAACCTGGCGCAGCGCCTCGTGCAGCAGGTGAGTAGCCGAGTGGTTGGCGCGGATCGCCGTGCGGCGGGCGTGGTCGACTTCGGCCTGCAGCGCCGTGCCGGGCCTGACCGATCCTTCGGCCACCTCGGCCTCATGGACGAAGACATCGCCGAGCTTCTTCGCCGTGCCAGTGACGCGCACGAGGACGCCGGACGCCCGCAAGGTGCCGGTATCGCCGACCTGGCCGCCCGACTCGCCATAGAACGGCGTCTGGTTGAGCAGGATCAGCCCGCGTTCGCCCGGCGCGAGGGCGTCGACCTCGGCCCCGTCGCGCAGCAGAGCGGTGACAATCGTTTCGGCCCCCTCGGTCGCATAGCCCAGGAACTCCGTCGGGCCGATCCTGTCGCGCAGGCCGAACCAGACCGCATCGGTCGCGGCCTCGCCCGAGCCGGCCCAGGCGCGGCGGGCCTCGGCCTTCTGCCGCGCCATGGCCGCGCCGAAGCCATCCTCGTCGACCGTCATCGAGCGGCCGCGCAACGCCTCCTGGGTGAGGTCGAGGGGGAAACCAAAGGTGTCGTAGAGCCGGAAGGCGACGTCCCCGGCGAGGCGGTCTCCCGCGTTGAGGGTGCGCGTCTCCTCGTCGAGGATGGCGAGGCCGCGCGCCAGCGTCGTGCGGAAGCGCGTCTCCTCCGAGCGCAGCACGTCCTCGATACGCGACTGCGCCGCGACGAGCTCGGGATAGGCCTGGCCCATCAGGCCGACAAGGGTCGGCACGAGCTTCCACATCAGCGGCTCGGCGGCGCCGAGCATCTGGGTGTGGCGCATGGCGCGCCGCATGATGCGGCGCAGCACGTAGCCGCGCCCTTCGTTCGACGGGTCGACGCCGTCCGCCACCAGGAAAGCCGAGGCGCGCAGGTGATCGGCGACGATGCGATGGCTCGCTGCCTGCGGGCCGTCGGGATCGACCCCGGTCAGGCCCGCGACCGCCAGGATGATGGTCCGCATCAGGTCGGTGTCGTAATTCGACGTGACGCCTTGCAGGATCGCCGAGATGCGCTCCAGCCCCATGCCCGTGTCGATCGAGGGACGCGGCAACGGCACACGCTCGCCGGGACGGAGCTGGTCATATTGCATGAAGACCAGGTTCCAGAATTCCAGGAAGCGGTCGCCATCCTCGTCGGCGCTGCCGGGCGGGCCGCCGAACACCTTGTCGCCCTGGTCGTAGAAGATCTCCGAGCAGGGACCGCAGGGTCCCGTATCCCCGGCAGCCCAGAAATTATCCGAGGTGGCGATGCGGATGATCCTGCTCTCCGGCAGGCCGGCGATCCGCTTCCAGAGATCGAAAGCCTCGTCGTCGTCGTGATAGACGGTGACGATGAGCCGCTCCTTGTTGAGCCCGAACTCGCACGTGACGAGGGTCCAGGCGAGCTCGATCGCCTGCGGCTTGAAATAGTCACCGAACGAGAAATTACCGAGCATCTCGAAGAAGGTGTGATGGCGCGCCGTGTAGCCGACATTGTCGAGATCGTTGTGCTTGCCGCCGGCACGCAGGCATTTCTGCGCGGTGGTGGCGCGCGTATAAGGCCGCTTCTCGACTCCGGTGAAGAGGTTCTTGAACTGCACCATGCCGGCGCTGGTGAACATCAGCGTCGGATCGTTGCGGGGCACGAGCGGGCTCGACGGCACGACCTCGTGGCCGGCCTCGCGGAAGAAACCGAGGAAAGTCGAGCGGATCTCGTTGACGCTGGTCATGCGGAACTCAAAGACTGCGGAACAACGCCCGGGCGAGCGGGCACCGGCCACATTTAGCGACGCCCCGGCATGGTGTCGAGGCGAGGCCGTGCCCCCGAGCCCGTTAATCCAGGCGCGCCCGCCGCCACTTGTCGAGCGCCACGCCCGCCCAGATGGCTTCGACCAGGCCGAACGGCCAGGCGCCTTGCAGAAATCCATAGGCCGAGCCGAGCCCGCAGGCGCCGGCGAACGCCAGGGTGAACCAAGGGCTGCGCGGCTCGAGTGCATAGGTCACGAGCATCGCCGAAACCGCCAGAAGCCCGAACAGCGTGAGCCGATCCATGCGGATCAGGCGTCCCCGTCGTCTTCCTCCTCGGCCCCGACATTAGCCAGGATGCGGTCGGCGATCAGGCCCGAATTCTCGCGGATCGCCTGTTCGATGCGCCGCGCCATCTCGGGATTGGCCTTGAGGAAGGCCTTGGAATTCTCGCGGCCCTGGCCGAGGCGCTGGCTGTCGTAGGAGAACCAGGCGCCCGACTTCTCGACGATGCCGGCCTTGACGCCGAGATCGATCAACTCGCCGGTCTTCGAGACGCCTTCGCCGTACATGATGTCGAACTCGACCTGCTTGAACGGCGGGGCTACCTTGTTCTTCACCACCTTGACGCGCGTTTGGTTGCCGACCACCTCGTCGCGGTCCTTGATGGCGCCGATGCGCCGGATGTCGAGCCTGACCGAGGCATAGAATTTCAGCGCATTGCCGCCCGTCGTCGTCTCGGGCGAGCCATACATCACGCCGATCTTCATGCGGATCTGGTTGATGAAGATCACCATGGTGTTCGAGCGCGAGATCGACGCCGTCAGCTTGCGCAAAGCCTGGCTCATCAGCCGCGCCTGCAGGCCGGGCTGCACGTCGCCCATCTCGCCCTCGATCTCGGCCTTGGGCGTCAGCGCCGCGACGGAATCGATCACCAGCACATCGACCGCGCCCGATCGAACCAGCGTATCGGTGATCTCGAGCGCCTGCTCGCCGGTATCGGGCTGCGAGATCAAGAGATCCTCGAGGTTGACGCCGAGCTTGCGCGCATAAACCGGGTCGAGCGCATGTTCCGCATCGACGAAGGCGCAGACGCCGCCGTTCTTCTGCGCCTCGGCGATGACGTGCAGCGTCATCGTCGTCTTGCCGGAGGATTCGGGGCCATAGATCTCGACGACGCGGCCGCGCGGCAGGCCGCCGACGCCGAGCGCGATGTCGAGGCCGAGCGAGCCGGTCGACACAGTCTCGATCTCGACCGCCTTCTGGTTCTTGCCGAGCCGCATGATCGAGCCCTTGCCGAAGGCCCGCTCGATCTGCGAGAGCGCCGCGTCCAGCGCCTTGGTCTTGTCCACGGATGTTCCTTCCACCAGGCGGAGGTTGGCTTGGCTCACGGCATCGATCCTTCTGACACGGGCGGTAGGGAACCGCAACGACATCAGTGTACTTGGTTTGTTCTCATTTGCAAGCGATCTTGCGGACGGAATTCGACGCGAATGACGCGGCCTGCGGCATGCCGTGAAGCTCCATGAGGCAGCGGGCTATTTCTTCTTTTTCAGCACCTTGTCCGCTTTGGCGTCAACGGCCGTTTCATCGGCCTTCGACAACTTGCCAGCTTTGACCTGCTGCGCACTGCGTGCCTTCGCATTGCGAGCATGAGCAGCGTCCTCGATCGGGTATCTTTGGCCGGACAAGGCGAATTTGCTGTCGGGCAGTTCTTTTCGCTTTTCCGTCGTCAACTTGCTCATCGGAATATCCTCCCACAATGCGGAAAACAGGGAAGGTCCATGAAACGTTCCGTCGCGGCTCTCGCCAATCCGTCCCGAGCAAACTTGCTGGTGGCTTGAAGATCGGCTGTTGCCGGACTCCTTGCGCTAAGATAGCGAGCAGGTTTAACAGTCCAGGATCGCAAATCGATTCAATCTAAACCTACAAGGCTCTAGACGACTGCGAATCATCGCCGACATATAAGGCACAAAGCGCTATGTCATTAGGATCAGTTTGGTTTTGGGCCCAGGCCGGACTTTCCGTTGGTGAAGCCGCTCGTCGCGATGCGCTTGATTTTGAGCACTATCAACCACGTTGCGATGGGATGACGGCCTTGCCCCAAATCAATGCGCGGCGCGATCGTGTTGAGTTTCATTTTGCGGCGCGGGCATCATTCCTCGTCCAGCATTGCCTTCAATTCCGCGATCTCCTTTGTCAGTTCGTCCCGCCGTTGCACGATATGCACCGGCGGGTCGGATTGGGGACCGTTTACGAGGTCGGCCCTGACGCTCGCGAGCTTGGCCTCGCACGCTTCGATCCTGGTGTTGATCTCGTCCTTGGTCATGGGCTGGCGTTCCTCTTGGTTCGGCAAGGCAAACATCATTCTTCCGGTGAGTTCGGCGTCATGCCCGCTTTCTTGCATAGTCTGGGATGGCCTCGGCGAGCGTAGCCTTGCGATGTCCATGTATCATCCAGCCGATCGCGTATCCGAGGGCACCCGCGATGATCAGCGACGCCGCAGGCGTGACTTCGATTGCGACGGAAACGGATTTACCGACCTCGTTGCTGCGATCGTCTTCAAGATGCTTTCCCTTTGGCGGGCGACCTGGCTGCTGAGCGTCGTCGGATGTCCTTCCGGCATTTCTGGCAGCATGATCGTTGTCACTGATGACCTTGGCGACAACTTCAGGATTGGCAGTATGACTTCGGATTTGGTCCGTCACTTTACCTGCATCTCCATAATGACGTTCGAGTTCGGATTTCTCCTGGTTGCCATTCATCATTCACCTCCAGCGTTCGCGCGAGGACAATCGGGGCCGTGGCAGCAATGTTCCGGCGGCGAAAGCTCATGAGAGCACGCTCCGGCCATCGGCAGTAAGCCAGTGTTCGGGCCGATGCCGGGCCAGAATGGGGGCGCAGTTCCAGCTCCCAAACACGAAGTCTTCATAGCCATGAAGCGCGAACCAGGCGCCATAGTCGCCACACGATCCTCGTGAACCCCGCTTTGTCCCGGGCGCTGCCATCACATCATGCGGACCAGACAAATACCGCCTTTTCGGCGTCATGCCAGGCAAGATCAGGCTCACCCATGGCGGCGCCGCAACCGGACATAGAGCGCGCCGGCGCCGCCGTGGCCGCGCCCGGCCTCCTCGAAGCCGAGTACCACGCCTTTCAGGATCCGGTCGCGCAGCCAATGCGGAAGGGCCCGGCGCAACACGCCGGCCTCGACGCCGTCCCGGGTCCTGTCGGGGCGGCCCTTGCCGGTGACGATCAGCACGAGGCGGGCATCGTTCCCATGCGCCCGGAGCAGGAAATGGATCAGTGCGCCGTGGGCCTCGGCCTGGGTCATGCCATGCAGGTCGAGCGTCGCGTCGATGCCGATCCGGCCGCCCTCGACGCGCTTCTTGTAGCGGCGCTCGAAGGCGGCGAGCGGCGTCGGCCGAGGAGCCGACATCGGCGGTGAATAGCTCGCGGCGGTGGGGCGCCGCGGCTGCGGCGGGACGGGGGCCGGTCGCGACGTCGGCGGCTCGGGCGGCGGCGCAGGGCTCGGGGTGACCGCGCCACGCCGCGGCGCGACGGTGCGCGCCACCTGCAGCCAGATCTCGATCTCCTCGTCGCTCAGGCGCCGCGGCGTCATGGCGCGACCCCGCGCGGCAGCAGCACGGTGAAGTCGGCCGCGTGGCGGATGCCGCCGGCCCGGATCCCCGCCGCCTCGCCCGAGCCGAAGAAGAGGTCGGCGCGGGCCGGCCCGAGTATCGCCGAGCCGGTATCCTGCGCCACCATCAGGCGACGGAAGGCGGACGGAACGGCGCTCCGCCAGGGCAGGTCGGCCTCGATCCAGAAGGGCAGACCGTAGGGCCAGATCGTCCGGTCGACCGCGATGGAGCGCAACGCTTCGAGCGGCAGCCCCTGGCCGCCGATCGGCCCGTCCCCGGTCGTCGCCGGCTCGCTCCGGAAGAAAACATAGGAGCGGTTGCGCTGCATCAGCACGCGGCCAGCCTCGCCCGGTCGCTGGCCGCTGGCGCGGATCCAGTCCTTCAGCCGCTCGAGCGACATGGCTTCGAGCGGGATCGCACCCTCCTCGACGAGGATCCGGCCGATCGACGTATAGGGCTGGCCGTTGCGGCCGTCGTAGACGAGACGGAGCGCGCTGCCGTCGGGAAGCACCACGCGCGCCGAGCCCTGCACCTGGACGAGGAAGACCTCCGCCCAGTCGCTCAGCCAGGCCACGGCACGGCCCTCGCCGCGCTCGGCGGCGGCCTCGACGGCCGCGCGCTCCGGATACGGCTCGGCCGCTACGCCGGGGCCGAGCCTGGCATAGGCTTCCGGTCGTGCCAGCACCGGCGCGGTGAAGTCCGGCGTCCGCACCATCGAGCCCGGAACGACGGGCTCGTAATAGCCGGTCAGGAAGCCGCGTGCCGCCGGGTTGGCGGGCTCGATCCGATAGGGCGTGAAATGGGCCCGGAACAGCGCCCGCGCCGCTCTCGAATCGGCGGGCTCGGCGACCGTCGCGAGCTGGCGGGCCACGCCGGTCCAAAACTCCGGCTCGACGGCGGCGCGCAACGGGTCAAGCCCATGCGCGACGGCGCAAGCCGAGCGTTGTAGCGTGCGCCATGCCGCCACGAGGTCGTCCTCGCCGAAGCCGGCGAGGCTGTCGAAACCGGTTTCCGCCAACCGGAACGGCGGATCGAGACGCGAGCCTGAAAACGCAAGGGCCGCAGCGGACATGGCCGTCGATCGAAATTACGGACCGGATGTTTCGTCGCAGCGCCTAGTTCTGGGTTTCGGTTGCGACGAGCTTCCAGTTCGGATTACGCGAATCGATGTCGCGTGCGAAGGTCCAAAGATCGATGACGTCAGCGACCTGGTCCGGGCTGCCGCCGACGATGGCGCCGCTCGGGTCGCGCGTCACCGTGATCATCTGCGGCTGGAATTTCACGCCGATCTGGGCGTTGCGGCCGCGCAAGGCCGCATCCTCGATGATGGCCTGGTTCATCGAGACGAAGGTGGTGTCGACCCGATGACCCTTGGCCTCCCGCTCGGCGATTGAGGCCGCGAATCCGTCATAGACGTCCTTGGCCAGCAGCGGCATGAGGGCGTCGCGGTCGCCCTTGGCGAAGCTCGTGACGATCATCTCGTAGGCGGCGCGCGCCCCCTCCATGAAGGCTGGGACCGAGAAGGCCGGATCGGCGGACCTGATCGCTTCGAGGCCGGCGGTGGCGGTGGCAGAGCCCGGCGCCACGAGCTTCGCCCAGGCCTCGGCGGGTTCCGCCGACGGCGCGGGCTGTGCCGTCTCGGCCGCTCGCTCTTCGGGTGCGCCGGGAAGGCGGATCACCTTGCCGGTATCGCCCGGAGGCGGCGGATTGCCCTGGCCGGCCTTGCGGCGCGCTGCGAAGGGATCGTAGGGCGGCCGCTCGTTGCCGGTGCGTGTGCCGAGCACCGAGCGCAACTTCCAGACGACGAAAACCGCCAGGACGGCGAAGACGATCGTCGTGACGTCGAAGGGCTCATGCATGGCGGGGCCTTAAGCTTTCAATCGGTGGCACGAGTTGCGGGAGCGCCCGGAGGCGCCCATATTCCCGGTATAATGTGGAGATAGGATGCGGAATATCTACACGCGAGGTTCGTCTTCGTCCCGGTCTCCGGCGCGGCGCGGGCGACCCTCCGGTTGTATAGAGCCCAGCCACCTCCTTCGGCAACTTACGGCACGGCCATGCTTCGTCGCAGAAATCTCGGAACGTTCATAGGATTGGGCCTCCTGGCCGAACTTTGCGTCTTCGCCGCCGCCGTCGAGCGCATCGGTTTCGGTGGGGCGGTGGGGCTCAGCCTCGCCTTCAGTCTGCTCGGCGTCGTCATGCTGCGTCGCTCGGGAACGAGCGCGCTGGCCGCGCTGCGCGGCCTCGCCGACAACCCGCGCGGGCGCGAGGGCGCCTTCATCGACGGCATGCTCGGCGCCATCGGCGCGCTGCTGCTGATCATCCCGGGGTTCCTCAGCGACCTCTGTGGCCTGGTGCTGCTGGCGCCGTCCGGTCGGCAATGGGTGGTCAGGCGCTTCGGACTGGCGATCGAGCCGCCGGCCGCGATGGCTCGCCGCGCCGACCCCCGCACCATCGATCTCGGCGACACCGATTTCACCCGGATCGACAATGTTGCGGGCCGCTGAGGCGGCGCTGCTCGGTTTGGCGATCAACTTCGGCGCGTGCATCGCCGATGGTTCGGCGGCAGACGGCGCGACGGCCGGTGTCGATGCGATTTGCCGCACGGCCGCCGGCCTCGGCGGCAAGCAATCCGCGCTGATCTTCTCGCTGTGCAGGGCCAACGAGGGGCGGGCGCTCGGTGCCGTGCGCAAGGCAGCGATCCGGGCGGTGGGCGCTGCCGAGCGGCGCTTGCGGGGTGCTGCGGTCGCGGGGCCTTCCGTCGCCATGATCCGAGGGCCATGCGATCCCCGGCACCAGGGCAACGAGGCCGGGTTACGAGATGTTGTCGTCTCGGGTTCAGCTTGAACGCTCGCTACGTCGATGCCGCCATGCCAGCCAGATCACGCCCAGGCCGATGACGCCGACAATGGCGAAGTCGAGGCTGTGAAAGATCTCGCGGAGTCGCGGGTCCGAGTCCCAATGGGTGCCGAGTTGGTAACCCACATAGGCCAGCGCGTAGCACCATGGCCACGATCCCAGGAAGGTGTAGACGTGGAACCGCAGCCGGGGCATGCGGGCGATCCCGGCCGGAAGCGCGATGAAGGTGCGTATCACGGGCAACAGGCGCCCGATGAGCACGGCCGGCCCGCCGAACCGCAGGAAGAAGCGGTCGGCGCGGTCGAGATCGCCTGGGCTGAGAAGGATGTAACCGCCCCAACGCTCGACCAGCGGGCGCCCTCCGCGAGCCCCGATTTCGTAGGCGACGGCGGAGCCGATGTTGCAGCCGACCGCCCCTGCCGTCGCGGCAAGCAGGAGATTGAAGCGTCCCGTGGAGGCCAGGTAGCCGGCAAACGGCATGATGATCTCGGACGGCAGGGGCAGGCAGGCCGACTCGATCGCCATCAATCCGGCGACGCCGGCATAGCCGGTCGCCGAGATGACGCCGACGATCCAGCTTGCGATCGCCGCTATGATTCCGGTCAACATGGCTGCTCAGTCTCCGGTCCCGTTCGGGCCGTGATAGCATCGCCCGGTCGACGATTGCACATCGAGGCTACGATGATCCTCTCCCGACCACGATCATTCCACCAGGTTTCAGCGGCCATGCTCCTAACGTGAAGCTTGCTCGATCGATAGACCGTCCCGGCCCGTGGTTCGTTCCTGAATTGAGGACGGCGATCCTCGGAGCGTCGCGGTTCTTCGCCTGCTGGAGGCCCGCGATGGATGTCGTGCGATCGGAATGCCGCGCGTGAGCGTGGATGAAAGGCTCGCCGCGCTCGGCCTGTCGGGCGAACAAGCGGCAGTCGTCACCGACCTCGTCGGGGATGTCGAAACGCAGAACGAGACCCTGCGCGCACAACTCCGCGAAGCGCAGATCCTCAGCTCTCTGATCCTCGGTTCGAGCCGCGACTGCGTCGTCGTGCTCGACCTCGATGGCCACACGCTGTTCGTCAGTCCGGGCGGCATCGAGAGCATGGAGGTGTCCAATGTCGAGGCCATTCTGGGCCTGTCGTGGCTGCGCGTCTGGACGGGCGCCGATCACGCGGCGGCAAGGGCGGCGGTGGCCTCGGCGCGCGAGGGCGGAACGGGCCGGTTCGAGGGCTTCTGCGCCACCCATCGAGGAACCCCGAAGTGGTGGGACGTCGTCATCTCGCCGATGTTCGGCCCTGACGGCAGGCCCGAGCGGCTGGTCTCGATCGGCCGCGACATAACCGATCGCAGGCGGGCCGAGGCCAAGAGGCGGGAGCAGGAAGCCGAGCTTCGGCTCGTGGCCGACGCGCTTCCGGTGCTGGTGGCGTTCGTCGATCGATCGCTGACCTACCGTTTCGCCAACGGCACTTACGAACAATGGTTCGGCCTCACGCCCGAGCAGATCGTCGGCCGGACGGTCCTCGACGTCGTCGGCGACGTCGGCAACGATCTGCGTCGCCCCTACATGGAGCGGGCGCTGGCCGGGGAGCCGGTCCGGTTCGATGCGGAATGGCCGTACAACGACGGTCGAACACGAATGGTCGACATCCGCTACCTGCCCCGGCGGGACGCCCAAGGCGAGGTCGACGGCTTTCACGCCTTCGTCATCGACATCACCGAGAGGAAGCGCACCGAGCAGACGCTGAGCGATGCCAACGCCGCTCTCGCGGCGAGCGAGGATCTTCTGCGCCGGGCGCAGGCGGCCGGTCGTGTCGGTACGTTCGAAACCGACCTGCGCCGCAACGACGTGCACGGGTCGGATGAGTTCTGGCGGATCCATGGCCTGACGCCGATGCCGGCCGTCGCGGCGTCCGTGATCGAAGCTTTGATCGTTCCCGATGACCGCTGCCTCACCTCGAGCGAGGCCGGCCGACGATTGGGACAAGACGCGCACACCGTCGAATATCGCATCCGCCGCGCCGACACGGACGAGTTGCGCTGGATCGCACGCGGTGCCGGCTACGTCCTCGCTGAAGACGGCGCGCCGCTGAAGCTGATCGGCACCGTTCAGGATATCACCGATCCGAAGCAGGCGGCCGAGGAGCTCCGCGCCAGCGAGGAACGGCTTCGGGCCTTCATGAACGCCATGCCCAACCAGGTCTGGACAAGTACGGCCGACGGCCAACTCGACTGGTTCAACGATCAGGTTTACCGTTACGGCGGCTATCTGCCTGGCGAACTCGACGGCGCCGGCTGGATCCGCATGGTCCACGCCGACGACCTCGATAGAGCGGCCGGCCGATGGCAAAGCGCGCTTCGCGAACAGACGGTCTACGAGACCGAGTTCCGGCTGCGCAGGAGCGACGGCCGGGTTCGGTGGCACATCGCCCGAGCCATGCCGATTCGAGATGCCGACGGCGTGTTGTCGCGCTGGATCGGGACCAACACGGACATCGAGGATCAGAAGGCGGCCGCCCAGCAATTGGCTCGCCTGAACGAGACGCTGGAACAGCAGGTCGCCGACCGAACCGCCGATCGCGATCGAATGTGGCGGCTCTCGACCGACCTGATGCTCGTGGCGGCGTTCGATACGAGCGTCGTGGCCGTCAATCCGGCGTGGACGGCCACGCTCGGCTGGTCGGAGGCCGACGTGGTCGGCCAATCCTTCATGGGCCTCGTCCATCCCGATGATCATGTCGCGACGCTCGCCGAGATAGGCAAGCTCGGCGGAGGCCTCACGACGTTCAGCTTCGAGAACCGCGCGCGACACAAGGACGGAAGCTATCGCATCCTGGCCTGGACGGCCGTCCCGGACGAAGGCTTCATCCATGCCGTCGGGCGTGATGTGACGGCGGCGCGGGAGGCGGCGGACGCCTTGCGGTCGGCCGAGGAGCAGCTCCGCCAATCGCAGAAGATGGAGGCGGTGGGCCAGCTCACCGGGGGCCTCGCGCACGACTTCAACAACCTGCTGGCCGGCATCTCCGGGTCGCTGGAAATGATGCAGGCCCGGTTGAGTCAGGGCCGGCTCAACGAGCTCGAGCGCTATGTCGGCGCCGCGCAAGGTGCAGCCAAGCGCGCCGCCGCGCTGACACACCGGCTTCTGGCATTTTCGCGCCGACAGACGCTTTCGCCCAAGGCCACCGACGTCAATCGTCTGATCAGCAGCATGGA
This sequence comes from Lichenihabitans sp., assembly GCA_965277115.1. GTDB lineage: Bacteria > Pseudomonadota > Alphaproteobacteria > Rhizobiales > Beijerinckiaceae > Lichenihabitans. Next base: position 277,728 of record CBDIBY010000013.1, read on the forward strand.
GGAGCTGATCCGGCGCACCGTCGGCCCGCACATCGAGTTGGAGATCGTCGCCGCCGGTGGTCTGTGGAGCACGCTGGTCGATCCGAACCAGCTCGAGAACGCGCTGCTGAACCTGTGCATCAATGCCCGCGACGCCATGCCTGAGGGCGGTCGGCTCACGTTGGAGACCGCCAATCGCTGGCTCGACGAGCGTGCGGCTCGCCAGCGTGATCTAGCGCCGGGGCAATATGTGTCGCTCTGCGTCAGCGACACCGGGACCGGCATGACGCCCGATGTGGCGGCGCGGGCCTTCGACCCGTTCTTCACGACAAAGCCGATCGGCATGGGCACCGGTCTCGGCCTGTCGATGATCTACGGTTTCGCCAGGCAATCGGGCGGCCATGTGCGGATCTACTCCGAGCCCGGCCAGGGGACGATGGTCTGCATCTATCTGCCGCGGCATCGCAACGGCGAGGAGATTGTCGAACCGGCCGAAGCCGCGTTCGAGGTCGGGCGGGCGGAGGCAGGCGAGACGGTGCTCGTGGTCGACGACGAGCCGACCGTCCGCATGCTGGTCGCCGACGTCCTCGACGACCTCGGCTACGCCGCGATCGAGGCGACCGATGGCGCGGCAGGGCTCAAGATCCTGCAGTCGAACGTCAGGATCGACCTGCTCGTCTCCGACGTGGGACTGCCCGGGCCGATGAACGGCCGACAGATGGCCGACGCCGCGCGCGTGGCCCGGCCGGATCTGAAGGTGCTGTTCATCACCGGCTATGCCGAGAACGCCGTCCTCAGCCATGGTCATCTGGAGCCCGGCATGCAGGTCCTGACCAAGCCTTTCGCCATGGACGTGCTCGGCAACCGGATCAGAACCCTGATCGAAGGGTCGTGATGCGCCGTCCGCACGCCTGGCTTTCCGGTATTGTCATAGGCCCACTCGTGGTCGAGAGTGATCCGCCCTACCGCCCCGTGACGGCGAGGCGGCGGCGCGAATAGGCGTCGATCGTCACCGCGAGGAGCAGGATCGCGCCCTCCACCATATATTTGACGTCTGCCGGTTGGCCGACGAGATCGAGCCCGTTGGATACGCTGCCGATCACGAGCGCGCCGAGCAACGCCGCCCAGACGTTGCCGCGGCCGCCGAACAGGCTGGTGCCGCCGATGACGGCCGCGGCGATCGCCTCGAGCAGCAAAGTTCCGCCACCGGTCTGTGTGCTCGACGCCTGGAGGCGCGCCGTCGACAGCAGGCCACCGATTGCGGCCAAGGTTCCGGCGAGCGCGAAAACACAGATCCGGATGCGTGCGACACCGATCCCGGCGCGCCGCGACGCCTCGGCATTGCCGCCGACCGCATAGATGTGGCGGCCGAACTTCGTGCGCTTGGTCAGCCAGTCGAAGACCATGACGAGCCCCAGAAGCACCACCCCCACGGTCGGAACGCCATAGGCGCGGTCGAGCACGACGACGCTGCCGATGAGCACGGCCGCCACGGTCGCGGTCCGGGCCAGGATCGAGGTTCGCGGACGGGTCGACATTCCGGCGCCGCGGCGGCCCGCGTCTTCCACAATATCGCGAGCCGCGAACCCGATGATGACGGCGGCCGCGACCGCCCAACCCCAGACTTCAGGCAGGAACGTCGACGCGATGGCCGTGATGTGGGGTTCGAACACGTTCAGCGTTCCCGCGTCCCCGAGCACGTGCAGCTGCAGGCCGAGCCAGCCGAGCAGGCCGGCGAGCGTGACCACGAAGGACGGCACGCGCAGAAGCGCGAACCAGGCGCCCTGGAGCGCTCCGATCGAGGTGCCGACCGCCAGCATGGCGACGATCGCGGCCCACCACGGCCAGTCATGATCCACGACGAGGACGCCGAGAACGGCAGCCGTGACGCCCGCGACGGAGCCGACTGACAGATCGATCTCGCCGAGCAGCAACACGAGTACGACGCCGATCGCGATCGTCCCCGAGATGGAGATCTGGAGAACGAGGTTCGAAAGATTGCGCGCCGTCAGGAAATGCGCGTCCTGAAGCTCGAAATAGGTCCAGATGAGCGCCAGTCCGAGGACGACCGGCACGACGCCGAGCTCGCCGGACGAAATGCGCAAGCGCAGGTCACGCAGGAAAACGGCGGCCGCGGCGCCCGATCCCGACCGGCCCTGTCCCGCTGGCAAGGGCTCGTGCACGCTCGGCTCGGAGCCTGGCGTCGTCACGCGGCCTTTCGCGCCCCGGTGATGGCCGCCACGACCTCTTCAGGGTTGGTGTCCTTGCGCCTGAACGTCGCAGACCTGCGACCGAGGCGCAACACCACGATCCTGTCCGCCACTTCGAAAATATCGTGCAGGTTGTGCGAGATCAGCACAACGCCGAGGCCCTGGATGCGGAGCTGCTTGATCAGCTCGAGGACCTGGTGAGTTTGTGCCACGCCGAGCGCCGCGGTGGGTTCGTCGAGGAGCACGATCTTCGAGGTCCACATCACGGCGCGCGAGATCGCCACCGACTGCCGCTGCCCGCCCGAAAGCATGGCCACGGGGGACCGGACGCTTCGGATGGTGGTGACGTTGAGCTTGCGCAGCACATCGAGCGCACGCCGCTCCATCTCCAGCTCCGACAAGCGTCCCAGCAGGGCCGGTTCGCCGACGCTCTCCCGGCCGAGAAACATGTTCGCGACGACGTCGAGATTGTCGCACAAGGCGAGATCCTGATAGACGGTCTCGATCCCGAGCTGGGTCGCCTGGTGGGGCGAATGAATCCTCACCTCTTCGCCATGGAAGCGGATCACGCCGCCATCGGGCGAATGGGTTCCCGACATGACCTTGACGAGCGTGGACTTCCCCGCCCCGTTGTCGCCTGCAAGCGCGACCACTTCCGCGGGGTAAACCTCGAAATCCACATCGCTCAAGGCCTGGACGGCGCCGAAATGCTTCGAGATCTTTTCGAGCTGAAGCACCGCGGCGGACGCGGAGCCTGTTCCGGCCGCATCGATCCCCGCCGCACCCATCTCACGCGCCGATTATGATTTGCAAGGCCCGACCGCCGGCATGCCCTTGCACAGATCGGCCTTCGAGACGGCGCCGTCATCGATCTCGAGGTTCATGTTGTCGAGGGTGATGACGTTCGCGGTCACCTTGGCCCACGGAACCTGCACGCTGTCGTTGTTCATCTCGGCGCCGTCGAAGAGGTCGGCCGCGGGCTTCTCGCCCTTCAGCAGCGCGGCGGTGATCTGCGCCGCCTTGCCGGCCTGCTCCTTCAGCGATCGCCATACGGTCATCGATTGCTTGCCCTGCAGGATGAGCTGCAGGCTGTTCAGGGTTCCGTCGAGGCCGGTCACCGGTATCTTGCCCGCGAGCTGCTGGGCCTGCAGCGCGGCGATCACGCCGCCCGCCATGCCGTCGTTGGCCGACAGGACGGCATCGACGCCATTGTCGCTCTTGGTGAGGATCTGATCCATTTCGGCCTGCGCCTTGGACGGATCCCACAGGGGCGTCCAAACATCGGCCACCATCTTGCGGCTGCCCTTGTCGAACAGCGGCTTGAGCACGCCCATGTAGCCCTGCGCGAACAGATGCGCGTTGTCGTCGACCGGCGAGCCGTTGATCACCGCGATCCTGGCGCCCTCCTTGGTGTTCTGTTCGAGCCAGGATCCCTGCAACTGGCCGATCTTTATGCCGTCGACCGAGACGTAATAGGCGAGGGGCGCATTCCTGATCAGACGATCGTAGGCGATGACCGGCACGCCCTGCTTCTTCGCGTCATTGACGATGACGGCGGCGCCCTTCTGGTCGATGGCGGTCACGACCAGCACCTTTGCTCCATTCGCGAGGGCGGCCTCGGCCTGCGCCTGCTGCTTGGAGACGTCGTTCAGCGCATTCTCGACCTTGACCTCGGCATCGGGAAAATATTTCTTCATCGCCGCGATGAAGAAGGGCCGATCCTGGCTCTCCCATCGTGCCGTCACATTCTCGGGCAGCAGGAACACGACCAGCGGTTTGGACGACTGCGCATGGGCGACGCCGGCAAAAGCCATGGTCGCTGCGGCCGCGAGCCCGACAAGAATCGCGCGCCGCAAGTCATGACCCATAGAAGCGGCATTCCTCATCCTGCATCTCCCCGATCGGTGCCGCTTATGGTGCGACTGCCCAGACGATTTGATCCCGTTCCGAGATTGCCCTCATTTTTCCCCGCGAGCAACCCGACGACGCTACCGGAATTTTCCATGTCACGGGCAAAGTGCTGGAGCGGGCGAAGGGAATCGAACCCTCGTCATCAGCTTGGAAGGCTGTTGCTCTACCATTGAGCTACACCCGCAACGGGCACCATCTCGGCCACCGCGACCGCTCATACCATTGCAAAGCCGAACGGACCAGTGATCGTCCCGCGGTTTCGCGGACGAAGGTCACCTTGCATTTCGCTCGGCCTGCTCGGGCGTGATATAGTCGAGGGTCGAGTGGATTCGATGTCGGTTGTGGGCTTCGATGGAGGCGAATAGGTCGCGTCGAGCCTCGTCTCGTGGTTGCCCACCGTCGCTGATGGACGAGTTCGACGTTCAAGATGGGGAAGGACCTTTCCATCGGGGCGTTATCGTAACCGCACCCTCCGCCCGTTCAGCTCATCGACGGGGTCGCCGTCATGCCGGCGAGCTGTTTCGACAGGCTTCAGCGGCCTATTGGGCGGATTCAAGCGGTCGTCGCAACACCCCGACGGAGGACTGCAGAGCGATTGGCGCCCACGGCGAGACGACGATTCGCGACAATCGGCCATTGTGGCCGATCTGGAGGCAGGCACTGGAGCGCCCGGCCGAGGAATTAGGTCGGAGGCTTTGGCTTAATCGAGTCTTGGCATTTACTGGCGCCTTGCCCGCGCAAACCCCGCACCTGTGTAGGTGGTCGAGTGTTTGTGTCTGTGCGATAGACCGATGGTGAGCAGCGTCGTTATGCTCGGCCCGTTCCGGCCGCGTTGAATGACGCCGGCGCGGAGCTCTTGAAGCACTGCGACGGTCCCGAAGGAGCAAATGATGGTCCGCAAACCGAATTATGGGTTCGAGCGCAAGGAACGGGAGCGAGCTAAAGCCGCCAAGGTTGCCGAGCGCCTGAAAGCCAAAGCGGACAAGTTGGAAAAGCCCGACGCTGAAGTCGAGCCGGCGAAGCCTCGCAACGACACCGAAGGAGCGAACTGATGCCCCGCCGGCACGTATTCGAGCGCTCGGCTCCGCGAGGAAGGGCGGCCAGCCTTCCAAGAACCGCCGCCCCGAAGGGGCTCGCCGGGTCGCTGACGCGCGGCCGGAGTTGGTCCGGGTAGCGGAAGCCGGCGGTCACGCCACGCTGGCGAACCCGTGAACGACAAATAGCGGTCCACATTAGCCGGCACGGCGACGAACGAGGCGATGGCGGCATGCCGCCCGCCTCCCGGGACCAGCGGGTTCCAACGGCCGGCGACACGCCAGCGGCGAGTGCAGCACCTTCACTCGACCGGCCCCGCCGAGACAGCGACCGAAACTGCCGCCGATCCTCTCGGCGCGCTACCGGAGGCCTGCCTGGTGACCATACAAGGGCTCGTCCCGATCGTTCCGAGCGCCGTTTTCGTCGGCTGCGCTGGGCGATGTCCCGGACCAATACATTTGGCGCTTCTTGCGCGCTCAGCGGATCGACCTTGGGACGACAAGTCGTGATGCCGAGCACGGATCCTGACTTCGTCGCCAAATCAGCCGAGATCGTCGGGCTCTACCTGCGTTTTAGTAGCTTGTACTTTTCAGAGTCAGAGCGCGACAACGCTCAACGCATTTCGAGTGCCGTGCTTTCAATCACTAGGCCGCCTCTCCAGATCGCTGTGGCGCGACGCCTATCGCGCGTTCCGGCAAGCCTCATCTTTCGTGCCCGGATGGCCAGGGCGGCCTCGCTGTGAGCGGCGGATGAGCCACACGATTGCTATGCCCGGTCCTCCGAGAGCCTCCCCGCCGTCCGCCCGGCTCAGGACCGCATGCGCGTTCCTGCGGGATCGAAGGCCGCGCCGTCGAGGCGGCGCGCTTTACGCTTCTCGCCGATGATCTCGATCTCGAAGCCGTCCGTCGCGCTCGCCAACGCCTTCGGGATATAGCCCAGCGCCAGCGACGTGCCGACGGAATGGCCGTAACCGCCCGAGGTGACCCAGCCGACCACCTTGTCGCCGTGCCAGACCGGCTCGTCGCCGATGGCGTCGGCATCGTCGGCCTCGACCGCGAAACATTGCAGGCTGAGCTTGCCGCCGCTCGCCTTCTCGCGCGCCGCCGCGTCGCGGCCGACGAAATCGTTCTTCTTCAGATCGACGAAGCGGCCGAGACCGGCCTCATAGGGGCCGTAGATCGGGCGATACTCGCGGAACCAGGTGCCGAAGCCCTTTTCGAGACGCATGCACAGAAGCGCGCGCATGCCGAACTGGGTCAGGCCGAAGCGCTTCCCTTCGCCGAGCAAGAGATCGTAGAGCGCCCGCTGATATTCGGGCTTGACCCAGATCTCGTAGCCGAGGTCGCCGGTGAAGCTGACCCGCCCGACGAGCGCCGGGATCATGCCGACATCCATGCGCCGGAACGAGAGGAACGGAAATTTTCCGTTCGACACGTCGTCATGGGTCAGCGCCTGCAGGAGGTCGCGCGATTTCGGCCCAGCGATCGACAGGCCCGGATAGTCCATCGACGCGGCGCGGACGGTGACGCCGCTCTCGGGCAGGTGTCGCTCGAACCATCGGATGTAATAGCTCTCCGCCGCGTAGGAGCAGACCAGCAGGAACTTGTCCTGCGCGTAGCGGCCGATGGTGAAATCGCCGATCAGCTTGCCGCCCTCGTTTAGCATCGGAGTGAGCGCGAGCTTGCCGACCGGCGGCAGCTTGTTGGCCATCACATAGGACAGGAACTCGGCGGCGCGCGGGCCTTCGACCTCGATCTTTCCATAATTGGCGATCTCGGTCATGCCGACGCCCGAGCGCACCGCGTGGCATTCCGCGCCGACGTGCTCATGCGCGTTGGAGCGACGGAAGGTGACATCCTCGCGTGGCTCCGTGCCCTTGGGCGCGAACCACAGCGGATTTTCGAGCGAGCAATAATCGCCGAACACGGCGTTTTCCGCGACGAGGCGATCGTAGATCGGCGTCGTGCGCAGCGGCCGCGCCGCGGGCAGCTCCTCGTTGGGGAAGCGGATGCGGAAGCGGCGCGAATAGTTCTCGCGCACCTTGGCGTTGGTGTAGGGCAGGGTGGCCCAATCGCCGAAACGCGCGACGTCCATGCCCCAGATGTCGTAGCCGGGATCGCCGTCGATCATCCAGTTGGCGAGCGCCAGGCCGACGCCGCCGCCCTGGCTGAACCCTGCCATGACGCCGCAGGCGACCCAGAAGTTCTTGAGGCCCTTGACCGGGCCGACCAGCGGGTTGCCGTCGGGCGCGAAGGTGAAGGGGCCGTTGACGACCTTGCGGATGCCGACCGTGCCGAGCTTTGGAAAGTGCTCGAACGCGGTCTCGAGACTCGGGGCGATGCGGTCGAGGTCGTTGGGCAGGAGATTCTGCCCAAAATCCCAGGGCGTCTCGCGCTCCGACCAGGGCTGGCAAGCCTGCTCGTAGGTGCCAATCAGCATGCCGCCGCCTTCCTGGCGCATGTAGATCTCGCCCTCGAAGTCGATGACGTGGAACTTGTCCTCCTTCGGGTCGATCACCTCGGGAATATCCTCGGTGATCAGGTAATGGTGCTCCATCGCCAGGATCGGCAGTTCGAGACCCACCATACGGCCGACCTCGCGTGCCCACAGGCCGCCGCAGTTGACGACGTGCTCGGCCACGACATTGCCCTTGTCGGTGATGACGTCCCAGGAGCCGTCGGGGCGCGGCTGAAGGTCGACGACGCGCGTGAAGCGGTTGATCTCGGCGCCGGCCATGGTGGCGCATTTGGCATAGGCGTTGGTGACGCCCCACGGATCGAGATGGCCCTCGATCGGATCGTACATCGCGCCGACGAAATGCTTCTTCTCGATGAACGGATACATTTTCGCGGCCTCGTCGACCGAGATGATCTCGAGATCCATGCCGAGGTAGCGCCCGCGTGCCTTGGCCATCTTGAGCCAGTCGAGCCGCTCCTTGGTGCCGGCGAGATTGAGGCCGCCGGTGACATGCATGCCGCAGGACTGGCCGGAGATCGCCTCGATCTCCTTGTAGAGATTGATCGTATATTGCTGCAGCTTGGCGACGTTGGGATCGCCGTTCAACGTGTGCATGCCCCCGGCCGCGTGCCAGGTCGAGCCCGACGTGAGCTCGGCCCGCTCGATCAGCATGACGTCATGCCAGCCGGCCTTGGTGAGGTGGTAGAGCACGCTCGCGCCGACGACGCCGCCGCCGATCACGACCACTTGCGCGTGGGATTTCATGGAAGGTCCTTTCGGTCAGAGGGCGTCGATTGATCGGCGTTCATCCGGTCGCGCGCTCAAAGGTTCGCTTCAGCCAATCGTCGAGGCTGACGCCAGAGCGCTTCGCGGCGGACATCATCGCCCGATGAAGGGCCGGATCCACATGCACCGTAATGTCTCCCGAATAGGGTATCTCCGGCTCCTCGCCGCGCGTCCAGCAGAAATCCAGATAGTCGTCCAGGCTCTCGGCGAAGGCCTGTTTGAGTTCGTCGACGGAACGGCCCTGAAACGTGATCACATCGCGCATGTTGACCACCTCGCCGTGAAAGAGCGCAGCATCGTCATCGTAGTCGACAAAGGCTTCGTAGCCTCGATGGCGCATAATCGTCATGGTATCGTCTCCGCCTCGGTCAGGAAGCGCCGCAGTGACCTGACCGCGCCTTTATCGGTTTCCTTCGCCGGATGGGGGCGATGGAACACCGCGCGAACGCCCTTGAGCGCAATCCGAACCCGAGAGCCGCGTCCGCTGCTGACTTTCGCGCCACAAGCGATCAGCATGCTTTCGACATCCGTCCAGACGATACTCGATAGAACCGGATCGGCGAAGATCGCATCCAGCGTCGCCTTATGCTTCCCACTCAATTTCATGGCGTGACGTTGTCAAGCGTGGCGGTCGATCAAAAATCCGTCTTCACCCCGCCCTCGGCCTTGCGGCGGGCGACGAAGTCCTTGAGCGCCTCGAGCCGTTCGGGCTCGATCGGCGGCGGCTCGTAGGCGGCGAGCTTTTCCTTGTAGAGGCGGTTGGCGGTGTCGTAGGCGGTGGGGGCGCCGGCCTCGCGCCACGTCTCGTAATTGCGCCAATCCGAGATCATCGGGGCGAAGAAAGCATTGCGATAGCGCGCCTGGGTATGGGCGCAGCCGAAGAAATGGCCGCCGGGCCCGACCTCGCGCATGGCGTCGAGCGCCAGTTCGTCATCGTCGACCGCAACGGGCTTCAGGAACTCCGACACCATGCCGAGGAGGTCGGCATCGAGCACCATCTTCTCGAACGAGGCCTGCAGGCCGCCCTCCATCCAGCCGGCGCCGTGCATCAGCAGGTTGACGCCGCCCATGATCGCCGCCCAGAGCGAGAAGACGCTCTCGTAGGCCGCCTGGGCATCGAGCGAATTGGCGGCGTTCGCATTGGAGGAGCGATAGGGCAGGCCGTAGCGGCGCGCCAGCTGGCCGCCGATGAGCGTCGCCTTCATATATTCGGGCGTACCGAAGGCGGGCGCGCCGGACTTCATGTCGACATTCGAGGTGAAGCCGCCATAGCCGAAGGGCGACCCTGGCCTGACCGTCTGCGCGAGAACCAGGCCGGCCAGCGCCTCGGCGTTCTGCTGCGTCACGGCCCCCGCGATGGTGACGGGCGCCATGGCGCCGGCCAGCGTGAAGGGTGTCAGCACGGTGATCTGGTTGCGCTTCGCCATCTGAATGATGCCCTCGCACATCGGGTCGTCGAGGCGCAGCGGGGAGGAGGAATTGATGATGGTGAAGAGCGAAGGCTCGCGCTCCAGCGTCTCCTCGTCGATGCCGCGGGCGAGCTTCACCAATTCGAAGGCGTCGAGGTTGCGCTGACGGCCGAGGCTATAGGCGTGGATCGGCTTGTCGGACAGCGTCAGCATGTCGAAGAGCGCGTCGAGATGACGGACCGAGGCATGGATATCGATCGGCTCGACCGGATAGCCGCCCCAGAGATGGACCGCGTCGAGCGACTGGCCGAGGCGGACGAAGTTCTGGAAGTCATGCCGGTTGCCCGGGCGGCGGCCGCCGTCGCGGTCGAAGGAATTGGGCGTCGAAGCGACCGAGCAGAAGGCCATATGGCCGTCGCCGAGCCTGAGCGAGCGGGCCGGGTTGCGCGAATGAAGCGTGAAGCTCTTGGGCGCGAGGCCGATGACGCTTTCGACGAGGCCGGGGTCGAAGCGCACGCGCTGCGCATTCGGCTCGACATCGGCGCCGGCGCCTTTCAGGATATCGCGCGCGCCAGCGTGCAGCACGTCGATGCCGATCTCCTTCAGCACCTGGAGCGAGGCTTGGTGGATGGCTTCGAGCTGGTCCTCCGACACCGCGGATGTCGGCGCGAAGGGCAGCCGGGGCTGCGGCCTGACCGGTGCTGGCCCGGCGCGCTCCGCTGCCCTCGGGCCGCGGCGCCGGCCGCCTCTCGCCTCGCCCGCCGTCGCCGTGTCGCTCATGATAGGGTCCGCATGGAAGGGTGAAAGCCGTCGATCGAAAACCGCCAACTGCCGCATGGCGCCGCATCGCACGAGCCCGGTCCGGGCAGGCTAGCGCGAATCGATCCGCAAACCCCATGCGTTTTTTGGATCGCGTCATCTCCACAGACCTTGCAAGCGAAATGAGAACGCTCTTAACTCCGGCTTCATCCGATCGGCGCAGAATGCGTCATCGGGCTCTCCCCGTTCGGCGCGGACTTTCCTGTCCTGAGTGACGAACGTCCAGCTTGCGAAATCAGGTGCGCCTTGGCGGAAGCGCGGCCGTTATCCCGCCGCGACGTTGGTGAGTGGAAGCGCGAATGCTGAAGCATACCACCCGCTGGCAGGTGAGCCTGGAAGTGGTCACGATCGCGCTCGCGCTCGCTGCCGTCTATACGAACATGCTGATCTCCGACCGACAGCAATCGCTGATCGAGTCATCCGGCTACAACACGGTTTTCGATGCGAGCCAAGGCGCGACCGAACTGATGCGGTTCGAGGCCCAGGTCGGACGCTACGCCATACAGCCGAGCGACGCGCTGCTCGGTGACGTGCAGCTTCGCTTCGCCATCGTCGAAAGCCGGATCAAGCTCCTGCATCAAGGTGCGATCGGTGCTGTGATCGAAGCCGAGCCATTCTCGCGGGATGCGCTGGCAGGGCTGTCGCGCGCGATCGCGGCGATCGAACCCATGGTCGACGATTTGGCGCATGCGGACAATCCGCGCAAGATCCTGGACATCCTGGCGAGCCTCGACACGCCGACCATAATGCTGGTTTCGGCGGCGAACCAGGTCGCCAGCGTCGGCCGCGAAGAACAGCGGCAGCGTCTGCGCGGGGTCTACTGGAACGGCCTGTGCCTCACGATCGGCCTGATCGTTTGCGGCTTCATCCTCGTCGTCATGCTGATGCGCCGAAACCGGAGCGTCTATCATCTGGCTCACTGCGATCATCTGACCGGGCTGCCGAACCGTCTCGCGTTCCAGGCGCGGCTGGCCGATCTGGTCCGCCTCGCCGATGGCGCCAGGCGACCCGTCGTCATGCTGCTCGACATCGACCTGTTCAAACATATCAACGATGCCCTGGGCCATGCCGCAGGCGACGCGCTGCTTCGGGTTCTGGCGAACCGCCTGAAGCAATTGCCCGGCGGACTCGAGTCGGTATCGCGGCTCGGAGGGGACGAATTCGCCGTCCTGCTTTCCTTGAACGACCCCATGATCGAGGCCGTGGATATCGCCCAACGGATCTGCCGGATCGCGACCGAGCCGTTCGACCTCGACGGCAAATCGATCTCGACCAGCCTGAGCGTCGGCATCGTCGTGGCGACCTCCGACTGTCGCGATCCGCAGGTCCTGCTCAAGAATGCCGACGTGGCGCTCTATGCCGCGAAATCGGCCGGCCGCGGCACGTACCGGTTCTTCGACCCGCGCATGGAACGGGACCTGCAGGAGCGGCGCGACCTCGAAGCCGATCTCCGCGTGGCGATTCGCGACGGTGAACTCGAACTGCAATTCCAGCCGATCGTCGACTTGGCGACGCAATCGATCGTCAATTGCGAGGCGCTCGCGCGGTGGCGCCATCCGCGCTACGGCCTGATCTCGCCGTCGCGGTTCATCCCGATCGCGGAGGAAGCGGGGCTTATCGCTCAGATCGGCGAATGGGTGATCGGATCGGCTTTCGCGACGGCTCGGTCGTGGCCCGAGGCGATCCGGGTCTCGGTCAACCTGTCTCCGTGTCAATTCAACCGGACCGATCTGCTCGACACGATCCGCGACGCTCTGGCGACATCCGGATTGAGCGCCGATCGGGTCGAGCTCGAGATCACCGAATCCGTCCTTCTGCGCGACGACGAGCAGGTGTTGCGGATCTTGGCCGGATTAAAGACGCTGGGGATCCGAATCGCGCTCGACGATTTCGGCACGGGCTATTCGTCGCTCGGCTATCTGCAGCGCTTTCCGATCGACAAGATCAAGGTCGATCAATCCTTCGTGCGGCAGATGACCCTGAAGCCGGATTGCGCGCTGATCGTGGAGTCGATCGGCATGCTGGCCAGGAAGCTAGGACTGACCACGACGGCCGAGGGAATCGAAACCGAAGCGCATGCCGATCTCATTCGGGCCATGGGCTATGCGGAAGGGCAAGGCTATTATTTCGCCATGCCGCTGGCCGCAGAGGAATGCGGCAGGCGGCTATGGGCACAGCATGACGAGGCGTCGCGCCCCCTCCAGGTCGCCGCCTCGGCATAGCAGTCGCGGCCGACGCCTGTCGCAAAACGTCACGGCGCCTCCACCAGTGCCGCTTCGATCGCGACGGGCTCCGCCGAGACCTCGGCGAAGCGGCGGATCAGCCAGGAGCGGAACAAGGCTACCGCCTCGTCGAGATCCTCGGGCGCCGTGGCCAGATAGTAGCCGTATCCCGAGGCGACGCGGGTCTCGAAGGGCGCGACGAGCCGTCCGGTTCTGAGGTCCTCGCGGAACAGCATCGGGTCGACGAGCGCGATGCCCTCACCCGAGAGCGCGTATTGGACGGCGAGCTGGGCCGTGTCGAAGACGAGGCCTCGGTCGACGGCGAGGTCCGGCCGCCCGGCCGCGCGGGCCATCAATTGCCACATGTGCTGATGCGGTCGCCCGCCGAGCCGGATGTGCAGCAGGTCGCGATTGGCGACGAGCGCCGCGAGATCTTTCGGGGCCGCCTCCGCGAGCAGCCGGGGCGAGCAGATCACCGCCAGCCGCTCCATCCACAGCAGGTCGAGGATGGCGTCGGCGACCTTGGGTTCCGAGAACACGATAGCGATGGCGACCTCGCCGTCGGGCTCGCCCGCGGCGCGCGAGGCGATCTCTATGGTGAGTTCGGGATGCTCGGCGCGGAAATCGCGCAGGATGGGAATGGCGAGCTGATAGGCGAAGGTCGGAGGCAGGGCGACGCGCAGCAGGCGCTTGGGCGTACCGCATTCCTTGATGATGTCGCCCAGCACCTGATCGATGCGGTCGAAACTGCGCGAGACGACGGGCAGCAGGTGGCGTCCGGCCTCGGTCAGCACGAGCTGCTGCGGGCGGCGCTCGAAGAGCGGCACGCCGAGGAATTTCTCGAGCACGATGACGTGGCGGCTGACCGCGCTCTGCGCCACGGTGAGGGAATGGGCGGCCGCGGTGAAAGACCCCAGCTGGCCGGCCGCCTCGAAGGCGCGCAGCGCGTTGAGCGGTAGCCATTGCCGATCCATCGTACGCGAGCTTCCGGGGCGGGACTTCAACGGCCTATCCGATCCTCGTGCGGCGCAGCGCCTCCTCGTCGAGGTCGAAGCCGAGGCCGGGCCGGTCGGGGAGCACGATGGTCCCTCGTGCGTCGATCCGCAAGGGCTCCGTCATGGCGAAGTCCCGGCGCTCCAGGCTCCATTCGGGCGGATCGAAGGGGTATTCGAGGAAGGGCGCGTCGGCGATGCCGGCGACCAGATGGGCATTGGCCAGCACGCCGATGCCGTTGGTCCAGGTGTGCGGCGTGAAGACGAGGTTGTGCTCCTGCGCCATAGTGGCGACGCGGCGCAGGCCGGTGATGCCGCCGACGAGGGCGGCGTCGGGCTGCAGCACGTCGAGCGCGCCCTCGACGATGAGATCGCGGAACTCGTAGAGTTCGCGCGTCATCTCGCCGCCGGCGATGCGGATATCGACTTTGTCGCGCAGCCGGCGCATGCCCTCGCGGTCGCCGCGATGGAGCGGTTCTTCCATCCAGTAGACGCCAAGCCGTTCGAGCTCGCGCGCCACCGGAACGGCATCCTTGAACGACCAGGACGGATAGGCGTCCCAGGACATGCGCCAGCCCTGGTTGCAGTCGACCATCAGCTCGAGCTTGTTACCGACCCGAGCCCGCACCGCTTCGAGCGCCGCCACATCCTTGCGCCAGTCGCCGCGATGGAAGCGGATCTTCAGCGCCGGAAAGCCAAGCGCCAGGTAGCGTTCGGCGGCATCGGCGAGCGCCTCGGGTACGCGCAACGTGCCCGAGGAGGCGTAGGCCTTCACCTCGCCCGAGAGGCCGCCGAGCAGCTTCCACACCGGCTGGCCGGTGATTTTTCCCGCGAGGTCCCATAAGGCGAGGTCGAGCGGCCACGGCCGGCCCCAATGAAACTGGATGTTGTTCAAGATGCGCCAGTGGCGTTCGATGGCGAGCGCGTCCTGGCCGACGAAGAGGTGCTCGTGGCCGGCGAAGCCGAGCATCGTATCGCCCGAGGCGATGCCGGTCAGGCCCGCATCGGTCGTGACCCGGACGATGGTGGCGTCGAACTGCTGGCGCGGCTGGGTGTCCCAGCTCGCGTTGAAGGGCGGGTCGAGCGGCAGGCGGTGATGGGTGATCTCGATGCCGGTGATCGTCACCTTGGCGACCGCAGACTCTGTCCGGCTTGACGTCATGTGATTAAGTCCTTCCCTCGGTGTCACCCGGGCTTGACCCGGCGTCCAAACCGGGAGGGGAACATGGATCCTGGCTCAGGCCGGGATGACAGCCGCAGCAGGCATGGTTCCCGCGTGAGGTTCCGCAGGATCGGGCAACCTCACGCCGCGCGCAGCGTGGCCTCGGCGAGCGCCAGGAGGTCGTCGGGCTTGGCCTCCCGGCGCGTCGAGCGGAGCATGGCGACGTTTTCCGGGCGTTCCATCTGGGCGGCGAGGGTTTCGGGCGTCACGCCGTCGAACGCCCGGAGCGACAGGTCGAGTCCGGTGCGGCGCACCAGAGCCTCGTAGGCGTCGATGAACCCCGCCGCCGTCGGCTTCGCGCCCATCGCCTGCGCGCAGACCCCGAAGGCGGTCTCGCTGCCCTCGACGGTCCAGGGGAGCGAGGCCAGCATGGCGATGCCGACGGCCCGCCCGTGGTGGATGGGCCGGAGCGAGGCCAGGGCATGGCCGATGTTATGCGCGATCGCGGTGCCGCAATTGTCGATGGCGATGCCGGCGAGGGCCGCGGCGCGCGCCAGTCCCTCGCGCGCCCTGAGATCGTCCGGATGCGCGACGGCGGCTTCGAGATGGCGCGCCACGAGGCGGATCGCCTCATGGGCATACATGGAATTGGCCGGGTGGGCGTTGCGGTTGGTGGCGGCCTCGACCGCATGGACCAGCGCGTCGATGCCGGTTGCGGCCGTCAGCCCCGCGGGGAGCGTCGCCGTCAGCTCGGGATCGAGGATCACCTCGTCGGCCTTCAGTTCCTCCCCCCAGTACCAGAGCTTGGCGCCGTCCGGATCCGACAGGATGGCGGTGCGGGTCGTCTCCGATCCGGTACCGGAGGTGGTGGGGATGAGAATCGTCTTGAGCCGCCGCGATGGGAAGGGCTTTGCGCCAAGCGCATAAGCCCCGGCGGGCGCGGGATCACCCGCGATGGCCGCGACCGCCTTGCCGAGGTCGAGCGCCGAGCCGCCGCCGAGCGCGACCATGAGTTCGGCCCGGATCTCGCGCGCCAGGTCTGCCGCCGCATCGGCCTGGGCCACAGAGGGATCGCTCTTGATGTCGGTGAAGCGCGTGACCCGGTAGCCGCCGGCTTTCAGGAGATCGGCGACGTCCTCGATCATGCCGGTCGCCTCCAGGCCAGGATCGGCACAGAGCAGCACCTGAGCGCCCGGGGCCACCATGGTGCCGGCCAGGACCGCGATCTCGTGCCTGGCGCCAGCCCCGATCGTGATGCGGGGCACGCGGGAAAGCTGATGAACCGCCATATCCTGATCCCGGCTTGAACTTTTCACGATAGGGGCGCCGCCACCGGCGGTTCGGCAAATGCAGAAAAAAGATGGGGCGCACGAAAAATGAGGGAGCGCCGCCGCGGCGCCACGGAATCCTACCGCCGGCGCCGCAGCAGCAGGAGCCAGCCGGCGCCGATCATCGCGACGAACAGGACGGCGGTGATGAACACCGGCTCGCCGAGGTCGAGCACGCGCGGCGCGATCGCGATCGAGAAGGCCGCCACCACGAGCGCGATGGCGAGGCGGGTCGCGGCGACCTCGATGCCATGGACGAGCGTGTCCATGCCCTTGATCTCGATCTCGACCGTCATCCGCCCCTGCTTGAGGCGCACCAGCATGAGGTGGACCAGCGTCGGCAGTTCGGATGCGGCCCCGAACAGGCCCGCGCCGAGCGCCTCGGCTTTCCGCTTGAACCCCTTCCAGGAGAAGCGGGCCTGCATGGTCTGCTGCACGGTGGGGCCGGCGGCGGTGAAGAGGTCGAAATCCGGGTCGAGCTGTCGCATCACGCCGTCGGCCGAGATCAGGCTCTTGAACAGGATCACGAGATCGCTCGGCATGGCGAGGTCGTTCTCGCGCGCCATGGTCATGAAATCCGACAGCACCGCGCCGAAGTCGAGGATCTTGCCGGCATGGCGATGGATGAAGGTCTGGGCCGAGGTGTCGAGCTTGGTGAGGTCGGGCGAACTCGTGCCGCTCCAGTCGAGCAGCACGGCCATCAGCCCGTCCGCATCCTGGTTGAGCATGGCGCCGATCATCATCAGCAGCTGGTCGCGTCGCCGTTGCGACAGGCGGCCGATCAAGCCGAAGTCGATGAAGCCGATCCGGTTACCGGGCAGCGCCATGAGGTTGCCCGGATGCGGGTCGGCATGGAACACGCCCTCGATCAACGCCATCTTCAGGAAAGCGTTGGTGCCCCGCTTGGCGAGGTCGACCTTGTCGAACTGGCCGGCCTCGAGCCCGATATGGTCGTTGAGGAAGATGCCGGGCAGGAATTCCTGCACCAGGACCCGCTCGGTGGTCCATTCCCAGAAGATCTTGGGAAAGACGATGTCGTCGCGGCCGTAGAATTGCGCCGCCAACCGCTCGCAATTGCGCGCCTCGTTGGCGAGATCGAGCTCGCCGTTGATGCCCTGCGCGAGCTGGCGCATCTGCTCCTGCGGCCTGTAGCGCCCCATCTCCTTCCATTCGCGTTCGACGATGCGGGCGCCATGCGCCATCAGCCTGAGATCGGCCTCGATGATCCGTCGCAGTCCCGGGCGCAGCACCTTGACGATGACCTCTTCGCCCGAATGCAGCCGCGCCTTGTAGACCTGGGCGATCGAGGCCGAGGCGATGGGCGCCTTGTCGAATTCGGCGAAGACCTCTTCCGGCGACCCGCCGAGGTCCTCTTCGAGCTGCGGGCCGATCTTGGCCCAGGGCACGGGCGACACCTGGCTATGGAGCTTGCTGAGCTCGTTGGTCCATTCGGGGCCGAGCAGGTCGGGGCGGGCGGCCATGATCTGGCCGAGCTTGATGAAGGTCGGCCCCAGCGCCTCGATGGCGCGGCGCACCCGCTGCGGCTGGGAGAGGCGCGCGACATTGGGACGCGGCGCGTTGCGGGCCGCGATCCTTGCGACGAAGTTCAGCCCCAGCTTGTCGAAGACCTTGGTGAAGCCGTAACCCAACAGCACGCTGGCGATGACGAGGAGGCGGCGGCGGTCGCGGGCAGCCACGAAGGCGGTTTTCAGCATGACCTTCGCCTATACACGGGCCGTGTCCGGAATGGGATCGCGCGCGTGGCCACCTCGCGATCCAGCGGCGTCATGGTGTCACCAGCGTGGCCTGGGACAGCGCGCGCAGCACCTCGGGTGCGACGGCAAATACCGCATTGGGATGGCCGGCCGCCGCCCACAGACGGTCATGGCCGAGCAGATCGCGATCCATGAACGTCCGGGCCCGATTGTCATGGCCGAAGGGCGGAATGCCGCCGATGGCAAAGCCGGTCGTCGCACGCACGAAGACGGCGTCGGGCCGGGCGATCGGCTCGCCGGCCTCCGCGGCCGCCCGCGCCTCATCGACCCGGTGCGCGCCCGAGACGAGGAACAGCAGCGGCTCTCCGGTGCGTTCGCCCCGGAAGATCAGCGACTTGACGATCTCGGCGGCCGTGCAGCCGCAGGCGAGCGCCGCCTGATCGGCCGAGCGGGCGGGCTCGGGCGTAAGCACGATCTCGGGGGTGAAGCCCAGGGCCGTCGCCGCGGCGACGAATTTCACGACACTCGGCGGCAGCGATGTCGGGGTCAAACGCGGCCTCGGCGGGCAATGTTAAGGGTGATGCGAGAAACGAAGATGGTAAAGCCTTTCTTCATCTATTGTGTATGGGTGTGCGTAGGGGAAGCGTATGGACGACCCGGGCTTTGACAAGGCCAGCAAACCGGTGAGCCTGAAATCGGCGATCCGGGCAGCCCGGCTCGACGAGGCGGAACGGGCGCAGGCAGTCGGCGATCTGCGCGGCGCCGAGATCGCCCGCCTGCAACTGCTGAGCGAGGCGATCGAGCCCGTGCTGCGGCAGGTCCCGGCCGATGTCGACATGTTCGATGCGGGCATCGTCGCCGGCGGCGAACGGCCGCGGCTGTTCATCGACATGATCTCCTTCGTCGAGATGGGCCGCGACAGGCGCAGCTACCGTTTCCTGCAGGATACGCGGCATGGACGGCTGGTTCTCTCGGACACCGAGAGCCTCGGCGCGATGACTGCTGCGGTGACGCAATATATCGCACGGCGTATGGTGGAGCGCGAGCAGACGCTCGCCTCGCTCCTCGGCGACGGCACCATCCCGCGGCCGCCGGCGAAGCCGCCCGCGCCTCCATCGCCGCCGCCCGCCACCCCTCTGCCGCCGGCGCGGGGCGCGGGGCGGCCGCGCGGCGCTGTCCGGCGCCACACGATGCGGGCTTTGCGGATCTGCATCGACGCGCTCGGCGTGCTGACCCTGGCAGGGCTGTTCTGGCTGGGCCTGCAATATGTCCAGGGCCGGTTTCAACCGTACTGGTAGCGGTAAGCAGGGTGATCGGATGAAGCGTTCCGTGGAGCTTTGACCCCTCATCCGGCGTCACCGCGTCCCGCCACCTTCTCCCGCAAAGGGAGAAGGGGGTGTCTCGTCCTGCTGCATTGGCGCCCTTCTCCCCACTTGCGGGGCGGATGGGGTCTTTCAATCCCGCCCGATCGCCCTCAGAGGCAGGCTCCACGAGCAAGGCCTACATCGGCGGCGTAACGCCATCCTTGCCGACCAGGATCACGCCCTTGGCGAGCTTGCCGTCAGCGACCGACGGCGTCGAGATGAAGACCTTGGCGCCGCTCGTCAGATCGGCTTTGTCGCCCGCCACGATCTGGACGACGGGCGTCCCGTCGCCGATCGCAACCTTCTTCTCGCCGCCCTTGTAGGCGAGGGTCACGGTCTGGCCATCGACACCCTTGACGGCGTGGGTGACGGTGGCGTTGGTCATCATCGATTTGGGTTCGAGATCCCACGGATAATAGCCTTCGCCCGTTCCGCGCATCTTGTCGGGAAACACCACGACCTCGACTGCCTTCATGGCGTCCTGCGCGTCGGGCATGGTCGCCGTTCCGATGAAGGTGCCCTGCTTGATGTCGGCCATCGACGCCTTGGCCACGCCGAGGATCGTCCAGCCGTCCGCGAGGTCGAGCGACACCGTCGCGCCGTCGCGCGTCGCGACCTTCACGGTCGTGCCGTCGACCGCCGTGATGGCGCCCCGTTCGTGCGTGTCGGCCGCGAGCGTGGGACCTGCGCCGAATCCGAGACAGGCCGCGACGATGGCCGCGCGCCCCAAATGTTTGCCGTTCATGATGGATCCGATCCTGCGGCGCGACGGCTTCGAGAGATGCCGAAGCGCGTGCTGCGCGCCTGCTCCAACAGGCAACCGCCGAAGGAGACCTGCGGTTCCGGGCTCGCGGCCGGCGCGCCTATCCCTTCCAGTGCAGCGCGGTCACCAGGGTGAAGAGGCGGCGCAGCGTGCCCTTGTCGCACTCGACCTTCCCCTTCAGCCGTTGGCCGAGGAGGCCCGCGCCCTCGTCATGCAGGCCGCGCCGGCCCATATCGATCGCCTCGATCTGGGCCGGCGTCGAACTGCGGATGGCGGCATAATAATTGTCACAGAGCATCAGATAGTCCTTCACCACCGAGCGCAGCGGCCGCAGCGACAGCAGGTGGGTCATCACCGGGTTGCCGGCTTCCGCCGAGACCGCGAGACGCAGCTTGCCGTCCTCGAGGCCGATCGTCAGCCGGTAGGGGCCGCCTGCGTGGCCCGGCAGCGCGAAACGATTGTCCTCGACGAGATCGTAGATGGCGATCCGCCGCTCGTGCTCCTGGTCGGGATTGCCGCGCCCGACCGAGGCCTCGTCGAGCACGACCTCGACGAGGCGCCGGCGCGGATCATCGTCGCGCTCGCTCACCGGGAACCGGTGCGCATGGCGACCGAGCGCGCGTGGGCGTCGAGCCCTTCCGCCTCGCCGAGCGTGATCGCCGCCGGGCCGAGCGCGGCGAGCGCCGTGGGACCGCATCGCAAGATCGAGGTGCGTTTCATGAAGTCGAGCACGCCGAGGCCCGAGGCGAAGCGGGCCGAGCGGGCCGTCGGCAGCACGTGGTTCGAGCCGCCGACATAGTCGCCGATCGCTTCGGGCGTATAGGCGCCGAGGAAGATGGCTCCCGCATTGCGGATCCGGCCAGCGAGCGCCTCGGCCTCGTGCGCCACGATTTCGAGATGTTCGGGCGCCAGCCGGTCGACGAGCGGCACCGCCGCCGCGAGGTCCGGCACGAGGATCACGGCGCCGAAGTCGCGCCAGCTCGCCGCCGCGATCCTTTCCCTTGGCAGGGTGCGCAACTGGCGTTCGACGGCGCGTTCGACCTCGGCGGCGAGCTCCGCGTCGTCGGTGATCAGGATCGATTGGGCGGCCGTGTCGTGCTCCGCCTGGGCCAGGAGGTCGGCGGCGATCCAGTCCGGGTTGCCGGTGCGGTCGGCCAGCACCACCACTTCGGAGGGGCCGGCGATCATGTCGATACCGACTGTACCGAAGACACGCCGCTTGGCCGCCGCCACGAAGGCATTGCCCGGGCCGACGATCTTGGCGACCGGCGCGATCGTCGCGGTGCCATAGGCCAGGGCCGCGATCGCCTGGGCGCCGCCGACCCGATAGATCTCATCCACGCCCGCAAGACTGGCGGCGGCCAGCACCAGCGGGTTCAGCACGCCGTCCGGTGCCGGCACCGCCATGACCAGCCGCCCGCAGCCGGCCACCTTGGCGGGCAAGGCGTTCATCAGCACGGAGGAGGGATAGCTCGCCGTGCCGCCCGGCACGTAGAGGCCAACGGCCTCGATCGCAGTCCAGCGCCAGTCGAGCTCGACGCCGAGCGCGTCGGTCCAGTGCATGTCCGAGGGCCGCTGGCGCTCGTGAAAGGCGAGGATCCTGTCGTGGGCGACGTCGAGGGCCGCCAGCGCCGCGGCCGGCGCCACGGCCCGCGCGGCTGCGATTTCGGCCGTCTCGACCCGCAGCCCGAGCTCGCCAAGATCCACCCGATCGAACTTCAGCGAGGCATCGCGGAGCGCGGCGTCGCCGCGCGCCACGACATCGGCGATGATCGCGGCGACCGCCGCGTCGACGTCCTCGGCGATCTCCCGTTTCAGGCCGAGCAGCGTCCGGAAGACGGTCTCGAAATCCGCTCCGCGGCTGTCGAGGCGCCGCGGCCCGAGGCTACGGCCGATGCCGGCACCGCCCTCAGCCATCGGCCGCATCCGGCGGGCATGGCTTGCCGTCGACGGTCCATCGCGGCCCGAGATCGCTCATCGCCGCCTCGAGGCACTCGACTTCGAGACGCAGCGCGGCACCGTCCGAAAAGCTCAGCATCACGATCCCGGAGGGGGCGTCGCCCGGAAGAAAGACGATGGCCAGAAGGTTGAGCACGGCGCCGGCCTCCTGGTCGAAGCCGATCCGCTTGACGCTCAGCACGCGCTCGAAATGCAGCCCGGTCGAACAGCGCTCGCATGGACCACGCCCAGCCCGCATCCAGTCGAACCGCGCCGCAACCAGAGCGAAACGCCGGCTCTGCGGCAGGAAGGCCATGTCGCCGACCCGCACCGTCGCGTCCTGGAGATGCGCCGAGACGATCGCGAGATCCTCGACGTCGAGCGCCGCCAGCCTGAGGGGCGGCGTCTCGGCGGGGCCGGCCATATCGTTCATCGCGTCGCTCCGGGTATGTCGGGAACCAGCCGGATCGTGGCCCGACGCCGCGAGGATCGCTCTAGCCCAGGCCGGCGCCGAGCCGCAAGACGAGGCTTGCGGAAAACGCCGCACGGCACGGATGGTTGCCGGCGCCTCCGCCGACTCAATCCAAGATCTTCTGCATGAACAAAAGGTCGAGGTAGCGGTCGAACTTGAAGCCGACCTGCGGCAGCAGGCCGACCTGCTGGAACCCCAGGCTCTCGTGCAGGCGGATCGAGGCCTCGTTGGCGGCATCGATGCCCCCGATCATGGCATGCTTGCCGAGCGCCCGCGCCCGGTCGATCAGCGGCGGCATCAGTTGCGCCGCGATGCCGCGCCGGCGACGGTGACGGTCGACATAGACCGAATGTTCGACGGTTCTGAAATAGCCGTCATGCGGACGGAAGTCTCCGAAGGAGGCATAGCCCAGCACCGCACCGTGGTCCGCCGCGACAAGGAACGGCAATCCCCGCTCCTGCCGGTCGCGCATGTAGGCGCGGCGATTGTCGAGGTCGACCTGATGCACCGACCAGATGGCCGTCGTATTGGCCACGGCGTCGTTGTGGATCTCGAGGATCGCGGGAAGATCGGCCTCGGTCGCGTCGCGGATGATCATGGCCCGGCTCCGTGCGGCATCGATCAGGATGCGGCTGCCGACGGCTGAGATTCGCCCGGCGGATCGTCGCGCCGCGGCACCGCCCGCATCCGGCGGCGCGCATTGCCTTCGGCCCAGTCGAGCTCTTCCTCAAGCGCATGGAAGGCATCATCGCCGATCTGCCGGCCCTGGCGCAAGCCGTGCAGCATGTCCCGCTCGGCCGCGATAGCCTCGAGATGCAATTGCCCGAACACCTCCGGGCGCAGCCAGTCCATGCTCTCGTCCTGCAGCACGACGCCATATTCGCGCCGTAGCACGGCTGCCTCGGGCTCGCTCGACCCCTCGAGCGCGGCGAGTGCCGCCCGTGTGCCCCGCTGCCGGGCGAGGTCGAGTTCGCGCCCGACCGCGCCGTCGTCCGACAGTCCGAGCCGGCGCATCAGCGGCCCGAGCGTCAGCCCCTGCACGACCAGCGTGCCGAGCACCACCGCGAAGGCGGCGGTCACGATGAGGTCGCGGTGCGGAAAGCCTGGCGCTCCGCCGCCGGCCATCGGCAGGGCGAGGGCGGTGGCGAGCGTCAGGAGCCCGCGCATGCCGGACCAGCCGACCATCAGCGCCGCCTTGTAGCTACGCGCCGCGCGGGCCGGCGTGTAGCTCGGATAGACGAGGCGCTGGAGCAGGCGGGCCAGGAGATTATAGGTGAAGGTCCAGGCGAAGCGCACCACGACGACGGTGGCGAGGATGGCGCAGGCGAAGCCGATATAGGGCAGCGCGCTGCCGTCGATATGCCTGTTGATCTCCTGCAGTTGCAGACCGATGAGGATGAAGGCGAGTGCGTTCAGCACGTAGATCGCCACCTCCCACACCGCATAGGAACCGCGGCGGTTCTCGGCGTCCTGGATGCGCGAGGCGGCCCGGGCGAGGACGACCGCATAGGCCACCATGGTGAGCACCGCCGAGACGTTGAGCCGCTCGGCCAGGATCCACACCGCGAAGGTGCCGACGAACTGGGTGACGACCGAGATGGCGAGATCGCGGATCCGCTTGGTCAAGAAGAGATAGAGCCGGGCCAGCCCGTAGCCGAGGGCGAGGCTGCCGACGAGATTCGACAGGAGCAGCGGCAGCGTCGTCCAGGCGCTCAGCGCGCCGCCCATCGCGACCCCTACCGCGATGCGGTAGATCAGGAGCGCGGTGGCGTCGTTGAACAGCCCTTCGGCTTCGAGGATCACCATCAGCCGGTGGGGCGGCGACAATGGCCGCAGCACCGAGCTCGCCGCCACCGCGTCGGGCGGCGCCACGATGGCGCCGAGCGCGATCGCCGCCGCCCAGGGCAGGTCGGGCACCAGCGCATGGGCGACGACGGCGACGCCCGCCACCGTGAGGCAGACCGCGACGAGCACGAGGCTCGAGACCGGAATCCAGTTCTCCTTGATGTCGCGCGGCGAGACGTCGAAGGCGGCATCGAGGATGGCCGGGGCGATGAACAGCGTCAGCGCCAGTTCGGGGTCGAGCTTGATCGCCGGGATATCCGGCGGCAGGAGGGCGAGGGCGGTGCCGGCGAGCGCCAGCAGCGCCGGATAGGGCGCGCCGATCCTGTGCGCCAGCGCGGTCAGCACCGCCCCGCCGAGGAGCAGCGAGATGATGAGTTCGAAGAGTTGCATGGCCCAAGCTTAGCCGAGCCGGCGGAATGGTGCGAGCGGAGCGGGCGTCGATGCAAAGCGGTCATGGCTGGGATGCCGCCATAGATGCCGCCCTCATGCCGGAGGGACCAGGCGTCAGGTTCGCCACCCGTGCAGGCCATTTGCCAGCTTGTATTTTTATATCGTAGAACGAGATATATGCGAGCGACGGCATTGCGGGCGTACCGCGCCGGCGGTCGCGCACTCTCCTGAAAAGCGGAATTCACATTGACCATCAAAAAGGTCGATCGCCACCTCGGCGATTTCACCATGGACGCGCGCGTCCTTCTCATCGCCGCCATCGCCGTCGTCGTCGCGGCGGCGAGCCTCGGCGCCGGCATCGTACTTCTGCATCTGATCCGGCTTTGCACCAATCTCGCCTATTTCGGACGGTTCACGCTTGCCGACCTCAACATAGAGAACACGCCACTCGGGCTCATGGCCGTGCTGGTCCCGGTCGCGGGCTCGCTCGCCGTCGGCCTGATGGCGCGTTTCGGCAGCGAGAAGATCAGGGGCCACGGCATCCCGGAAGCCATCGAGGCGATCCTTCTCGGGCGCTCGCGGCTCGATGCCAAGGTCGCGATCCTGAAACCCCTCTCCTCCGCGATCGCCATCGGGACGGGCGGCCCGTTCGGCGCCGAAGGCCCGATCATCATGACCGGCGGCGCCATCGGTTCGCTGATCGCCCAGGCGCTTCCGGTCAGCGACAGGGAACGCAAGACATTGCTCGTCGCCGGTGCTGCGGCGGGCATGACCACGGTGTTCGGGACGCCGATCGCGGCGATCATGCTGGCGGTCGAACTACTGCTGTTCGAATGGACGCCGCGCAGCTTCATCCCCGTCGCCACCGCCGCGATCGTCGCCGCGGTCGGGCGCACGCTGCTGCATATGCCGGCCCCCCTGTTCCCGTTTCACGGCACTATGGACGTCAGTGTGGCGGGGCTTGCCGGCTGGGTGTTCATCGGCCTTGCCGCCGGATTGTTGTCCGGCCTGCTCACGCAGCTCGTCTACGCCTGCGAGGACGGCTTCCTGAAGCTGCCGATCCATTGGATGTGGTGGCCGATGATCGGCGGCCTCGTCGTCGGCCTCGGTGGCCTGATCGAGCCGCACGCGCTCGGCGTCGGCTACGACAATATCGCGCGTATGCTCGACGGTCAGACCGCGGCGAAGGCGGTGCTCGTCCTGTTGATCGTCAAGGCCGTCATCTGGTCGGTGGCGCTCGGTTCCGGCACGTCGGGCGGCGTCCTGGCTCCGTTGCTGATCATGGGCGGGGCGATGGGCGCGGCGCTCAGCGGCGTCCTGCCGGCGGCGACCCCCGGCTTCTGGGCGCTGCTCGCCATGGCGGCCACGATGGGTGGCACGATGCGCGCGCCGCTGACCGCGACCTTCTTCGCGGTCGAACTGACGGGCGACACCTATGTCCTGCTGCCGCTGATCGCGGCCTGTGCCACCGCCCATGCGGTGACCGTGCTGCTCATGAAGCGCTCGATCCTGACGGAGAAGATCGCCCGGCGCGGGCACCATATCGTGCGCGAATATCGGGTCGATCCGTTCGCCTTGACGCGCGTCAGCGACGTGATGACGCGCGAGGTCGAAACCGTGCCGGCCGCCATGACGCTGCACGGCGCGGCCGCCTTCCTCACCGCGCCGGAACGGCGTCACCCGAGCTTCCCCGTCGTCGACGAGGACGGACACGTCCTCGGCATCATCGATCCGCCCTCCGTGCTGCGCTGGCGGCGGGAGGGACAACACCGCAAGACGCCGCTCGGCGAACTCCTCGTAGGCAGCAAGCTCACCGTCGCCCATCCGACCGAATATCTGGAAAGCCTCGCCGAGAAGCTGCTGAAGGCGAATATCGCCCACCTGCCCGTCGTCGCCGAACCCGGTGCGAAACTCGTCGGATATGTCGGCTGGAAGGATTTGATGCGCGTGCGGCTGAAGCTTCAGGCCGAAGACCGCGACCGCGTGTCCTTCGTCGGCTACTCCCGCAAGCGTGCCAAGCCGGCAGCGGCGACAGCGGAGCGTTAGTTCCACTGCGTCAGAAACTGGTCATGGGATCCGGCTCCCCGATTTCCGCATTCTTGAGCGAAGCCGGCTTGGGGCTCCAAGCCGCAAAGCGGTTTGGAGAAGCCAGCGGAGAGTTGTCGAAGGAGAGGAAATCGACCTTCGTTGGAGCCCCTCGGTTCTTCGCCAAGCGGTCGTCACGTCCGACGACGCCGAGCGCCGGCGGTGCGGTGCCAGAATGGTGCCGGCAGCGCCGGATAGGCGCGCAGATCCTGTGCGCCGTCGCGGTCAGCACCGCTCCGGCCAGGAGCGGCGGCATGTGCTCGAAGAGCTGCATGGCCCGAGCTTAGCCGAGGCGGGTAAGGCGGCGAGGGGATGGGAGTGGGTGGTAAGGCAGATTACAAAGGCCATGATCCTAAGGCCCGCGTTCGGCGGCCATGAGATGTTTCCCGAAGTGCCCATTTGTTAAGGTCGCCAGTTGTTGAATGTGCAGACTAGCGCTCAGAAATCCTAGGGCCAGCTCACGTAGCGAGAGCCACGGCCTCGAGTACTACCTCCGTGCGATCGTCGGGGCCCGAGGCAGGCTTGGCATGAGCTTCGACCTTCAGTATCGATGACTTCAGCTGCGTAATTCGTTCGACGATTTCCTCGGCCGAGACATCGATTTGCAAACGTTCCTGTACGAAGGCGAGGCGGCTCTCGCAATCGCGGATGAGTTGCGCCCAAGATTTAACCCACACTCTGTGAGTTGGATTATCCAGGAAGGGACCGGCTGGCCTGTCTTTTTGATTGGTGCGGGACTTCACGAAGCCGTCCACCTCGCTGCTGACAAGATAGAAATTCCAGAAGGTCGAAGCATTCACGAAGTCGGGCTGCAAAAGGATCGACGCCACATAGTCTTCGAGTTGGTCCAGCTCTTTACGTCCGGCGATCACCGACGGTCTCTTCAACTCAACAAGCAATACTCGCGATGGTTGCGATCCGCGTGAGGCACTACGCGGCCCATAAAGCAGTCCGCTCGTCCGATTTTCCCGTCTGGCTTGCGGCCTTTAGTCCCTTTCGCTCGCTTGAGAGCGAGATCGTCGGAAACCCGGTTCATTATCTTCGTAAGCCCAGCTTCAGGCATCGTGAAATGGAAGTTTTCTCCAAAAATCCAAGTGGCGTCGCGTACAAGGACGTCTAGCTCGCCGCGCTCCCGTATCAAACGGCGGTACCGCGGCTCGAATACCATCTCACGTAGAACTTTGAGCGTGACAATTCGGTCAGAGATGAGCGTGGAAGTCGAAATTATGTTTCCCAACTCAGTTTTATCAAGAAGGTTGGAGAATTCATCCTGCCGCACTTTCGGTAAGTTGAAAACGGCGTGCAGGATCCGCGAGACTGATTCGGGATTGTGACTCACCGCCTCCTGAAGCAGCCGAAGAGTAATTTTCTTGAGCGGATTGTCCGCTTTCTTGAAGTCCCGCGAATATGACGAGACCGCGTGGGTCGCAATATCGAAAACTTGGCGCTCTCGCCTTTCGACTTCATCTTTGGGATCGCCTTCGTACGGGTAGACGCCAGCGTCCTTGAGGTCCTGGATCAGCTCACCTGAGCGTTCTGCTTGACGAGAGCGGAAGTAGTCGCTGACTTCTTCCCGGATGTATTCTAGCACTCGGGCAAAGTCGGGATCTGTCAGTCCGTCAAATTCCAATAGGTTCGCATCGGCGATCTCTTGGAAGAAGGGCGAATAAGCATAAACGGAAAAGTCAAAGCCGGGCGCCGTGACGTTCGCGGGTTGCGAGCCGAGGACAACTCCACTCTCGCCGCCAAAGTAGAGCTTCCGGCTGCCGACGCCGGCCTTCCATTCGATGACCCTAAGTGACAAATCTCGCACCGTCCGTCCCGTGCAGATGATAGGTTTCGTGCTGATCGCGTGCGATTTGACGATCTTAGACGCAGGGTCGACAGGACGGCCGTCATAGAGGATGATGGTGCCCGGATACTGAAGAACATACGGAGAAAAGGTGGCGCTGAAATCCGAGCTTGCTTCTTCGCCAGCCAACCAGTCGAAAGCTCCTTTGAGACCGTCAAGCTCTACTACGGTACCCGTATCGGTATCGGTCAGCGCCGGTTCGGGTTCCGAAACCTTACTAATCTGGAGGGCGTCGGAGTCAATCTCGATGGTCAGCCGAAAAAGCTGGCCACCTGTCTCGAACACGGATTTCCACCGTGCTTGCTGTGCAAGCGAGAAAAACTTGAGTCGACCTTGCCCCTCCTTCCCGTGCACGGCACGCGAATGGACAGGCGTCCGAGTCGCCTTCAACTTCCATGACTCGCCGAGGCTCTCAAAGTCATGCTCCGCGCGGGCCTTCGATATTCCTGTCCCATTATCGCGGATCAGGACGCACTGAAGGCCTCCGAGACCGTTCCGGAGGAACTCGACCGAGACTCGCGTGGCGTCGGCATCAAGAGCATTCCACACGAACTCGGCAAGCGCCTTCACAAAGTCGCGGGTGCTCGCTAGCTTGCGAAGGTGATCGTTTTTCGCCTTGAGCGTTAGTACGACCATCAGATCAGTTACCATCTTCGCCGGAGCAAGGCGAGTTGCCGAAGTTTACCGGAACGCGGCTGAAAGACAGGAAGCGAAACCGCCCCATCTAGGGTACACTAAAACGCCATTCTGCTCAGCTTTTCTGGGTCAGTTTCCGAAAATCAGGCAGTCTAGCCAACTCCGACTGCCCCGGCCAATGTAGCTGCCCTCGTACCCCAACAAGCACCCCTCCCGCCACATCCCCACCCCCTAAAGCCCCTTCTCCAGCACCACGAAGCGCAGGTCGTCGCGGCGGGGCAGGCCGAAGCGCGCGTCGCCGTAGGGGAAGGGTTTCGTTTCGCCGGTGCGGGCGTAGCCGCGACGTTCATAATAGCCGATCAGCGTGTCGCGCACCGAGATCACCGTCATCGCCATGCGCCCGGCGCCCCAGTCGCGCGCGAAGGTTTCGGCCGCCTCGATCAGCACGCGGCCGAGCCCCTGCGCCTGCAGGGTGGGCGACACGGTCAGCATGCCGAGATGGCAGCGCGGCGGCCCTTCCTCGGCCGGCACCTTCTCCAGAAACACGCAGGCCAGGATCGGCCCGGTGGCCGTCTCGCGCAACACCAGGACGGTACTCGGGTTCGGCCCGGCCAGCTCCTCCGCCAGCGAGGCCGGATCGGTGCGCTGGCCGTCGATGAGCTCGCTCTCGCTGGTCCAGCCCAGGCGCGCGCCCTCGCCCCGATAGGCGGAATTCACCAGCCGGGCGACCTCCGGCAGATCCGCCATATGGGCGGGCGCGACGATCCATCCGGCCACGACATCCTCCTCGCTCCGGCGGATCAGCCCAGGGCGTCCGCCTCCTCCCGCATGGCCTCGCTGCTCTTGAGGTTTTCCGGCCGCGGCATCGAGACGATGTTGAAGCCGCCGTCGACGAAATGCACCTCGCCGGTGACGCCGCGCGACAGGTCCGACAAGAGATAGAGCGCCGAGCCGCCGATATCCTCGATGGTGATCGGGCGGCGCAGCGGCGCATGAGCCTTGTGGTAGTTGAACATGAAGCGCGCGTCGGTGATGCCGGCGCCCGCCAGCGTGCGCACCGGCCCGGCCGAGATGGCGTTGACCCTGATCCCGGAGGCACCGTAGTCGGCCGCGAGATAGCGGACGCTGGCTTCGAGTGCCGCCTTAGCGATCCCCATCACGTTGTAGTTCGGCGTGACGCGGGTCGAGCCGCCGAAGGTCAGCGTCACCATGGCGCTGCCGGCCGCCATCAGCGGCGCCGCGCGGCGCGCCACCTCGGTGAAGGAGAAGGCCGAGATCACCATGGTGCGCAGAAAATTCTCGCGCGTCGTGTCGGCGTAGCGGCCCCTGAGCTCGGCCTTGTCCGAATAGGCGATGCCGTGCACCAGGAAGTCGATCGCCCCGAACTTCTCCATCACCGTCTCGAACGCCGCATCGACCGTGTCGAGCTTCTCGACGTCGCAGGGGATGACGAGCTCCGCGCCGAGCGAATGGGCCAGCGGCTTGACGCGGCGGCCGAGCGCCTCGCCCTGGTAGGTGAAGGCGAGCTCCGCGCCTTCGGCGGCCAGCGCCTTGGCGATGCCCCAGGCGATCGAATGGTCGTTGGCGACACCCATGACGAGGCCGCGCTTGCCGCGCATCAGGCCGGAGGCCGGAGCGGGGGTCTTGTCCATCATGGTGCGGGCGCCCCTCTCAAAGGTCCGGATGCTGGAAAACCAGGGAGGCGTTGGTGCCGCCGAAGCCGAAGCCGTTCGACAGGACGGTGCCGAGCTTGACGCCGTCGCGCCGCTTGCGGACGATGTTCATGTCGGCGAAGGCCGGGTCGAGCTCCTCGATATTGGCGCTCTCGCAGATGAAGTCGTTGCTCATCATCAAGAGCGAGTAGATCGCCTCCTGGGCGCCGGTAGCGCCCTGCGCGTGGCCGCTCAACGACTTCGTCGCCGCGATGGGCGGGCAGGCTTCGCCGGGGCCGAACACCTGGCGGATCGCCCCGATCTCGGCTTCGTCGCCCCTGGGGGTCGAGGTGGCGTGCGGATTGATGTAGTCGACCGGCGCCCCGATGCCCTCGATCGCCATGCGCATGCAGCGCACCGCCCCCTCGCCCGAGGGCGCCACCATGTCGTGGCCGTCCGACGCCAGGCCGTAGCCGACGATCTCGCCGTGGATGCGGGCACCCCGCGCCAAGGCGCGCTCGCGCTCCTCGAGCACCAGGATCCCGGCGCCGGCCGAGATGACGAAGCCGTCGCGGTGGCGGTCGAAGGCGCGCGAGGCGACGCTCGGGCGGTCGTTGAAGTTCGACGACATGGCGCCCATGGCGTCGAACAGCACGGAGAGCGTCCAATCCAGTTCCTCGCAGCCGCCGGCGAACATCAGGTCCTGCTTGCCGTAGCGGATCGCCTCATAGGCGCTGCCGATGCAATGGTTCGAGGTCGCGCAGGCCGAGGAGATCGAATAATTGATGCCCTTGATCTTGAACCAGGTGGCGAGCGTCGCCGAGGCGGTCGAGGACATGGCCTTCGGCACCGCGAAGGGGCCGACCCGCTTGGGTCCCTTGGAGCGGGTGAGATCGGCCGCTTCGACGATGGTGCGGGTCGAGGGACCGCCCGAGCCGACGATGATGCCGGAGCGCGGATGAGACACCTCGTCGGGCCCGAGCCGCGCGTCGGCGATGGCCTGCTCCATGGCGACCTGCGCCCAGGCGCTGCCCCCGCCATGGAAGCGCATGGCGCGACGATCGAGCACCGTCTCGGGGTCGAGGGTCGGTGCGCCATGCACCTGGCTGCGGAAGCCGAGCTCGGCGTAGATGTCGGCGCGCACGATGCCGGGCCGCGCGTCGCGCAGGGAGGCCAGCACCTCGGCCGCATTGTTGCCGAGCGAGGAGACGATGCCCAATCCGGTGACGACGACGCGACGCATGGAGGGAGCTCCGGGAAAAACGGTTGCGGGACCGCGCCGTCAGGCCGTCGGCATTTCGGGCGTGAGTCCGGCGTCGGACCGGAACAGGCCGACGCGCAGGTCCTTGGCGTCGTAGATGCGCCGCCCGTCGGCCTCGAGCCAGCCGTCGGCGATGCCGAGCACCAGCTTGCCCCGGAAGATCCGCTTGATATCGATGCCGTAGATGATGCGCTTGACGGTCGGCAGCACCTGGTCGGTGAACTTCACCTCGCCGACGCCGAGCGCCCGGCCGCGGCCCGGCAGGCCGAGCCAGCCGAGATAGAAGCCGCAAAGCTGCCAGAGCGCATCGAGGCCGAGGCAGCCGGGCATCACCGGGTCGCCCTTGAAGTGGCATTGGAAGAACCAGAGGTCGGGGCGGATGTCGAGGACGGCACGGATCAGCCCCTTGCCGTAGGCGCCGGCCTCTTCGGTGATCGTCTCGATCCGGTCGAACATCAGCATCGGCGGCAGCGGCAATTGCGCATTGCCCTGGCCGAACAATTCGCCGCGCCCGCAGGCCAGGAGCTCCTCCTTGTCGAAGCTCGAGCGCTTCTCGCTCATCGGGTCGGTCGCCCTCGGGTCGTAAAGCTTGTCCATAGGCGCGGTCTCGTATCATAGGCCGAAGGCCACCGGAAGCCTTAACGGCACGCGGCCGGGGCAATCGGGTGAAGGCCGAAGGCCCCTCCTCCTAAGGTTGTCGAAGGACGGAGGGCCGGCCTTGTGGTTCGACAGGCTCACCATGAGGACGGACAAAGGCCTTCACCCGATTGCCCTGGCACGCGGCCGGCGCGCAGGACATCCGCGCCTTTTTCGGCTAGGAGGCGGAGCCATGTATTCCGCCCATTCCACCGACCTCGAGTCCAACCTCGCTCCCGTGACCACCGGCTCCCGCCCGCCGGTGCGCCCGGGCCGCAGCTTCTGGGCCGGCACCGGAGAGACGCTCGGCCTGGCGCTGCCGCTGATGGCCGCGCAGGTCTCGGTCGTCGGCATGGGCCTCGCCGATACGGCCACCTTCGGCTTCATCGGCACGGCGGCACTGGCCGGGGGCGGGCTCGGCGCGATCGTCCTGACCTTCTTCAGCATCATCGCCATCGGCATCCTCGCGGCGACCTCGATCCAGGTCGCCTACGCGAGTACCGCGAACCGCGGCGCGATTCCCGGCATCGTTGCGGCGGGCTTCGTCGTGGCCCTCGCCGTCGGCCTGCTGCTGTGGGCCGTGGTCGCCGACACCGGGCCGGCGCTGCTGCGTCTCGGCCAAGATTCCGGCACGGTGGCGGATGCCGGCAAATATCTGTCCTTCGCCGCACCTGCCATCCTCCCGAACCTCATCTTCACCGTGCTGCGCGGCCTTGCCGTCGGGCTCGGGCGCTCGCGGCCGGTCGGGGTGATCACCGTCGCCAGCCTCCTCGTCAAGGCGCTGCTCAACGTGGCGATCCTTGTTGGCCTGCATCTCTCGGGCCCGGGCGACCATACCGCGGCCGGCCTCAAGCTCGCGGGCGCCGCCGATACGCTGACCTATGCGCTGATGGCGCTGATGCTCTGGCTCTATTGCCGAAAACACCTCGGCGGATATCTGTCCCGGCCGCGCCTGCCGACGCTCCGGTCGGCGGCGCTCCGGGAGGCACTGTGGCTCGGACTGCCGATCGGTTTCACGCTCGGCGTCGAGGCGGGGCTCTTCGACGGCGTCGGGCTGATCGTCGGGCGGTTCGGACCGCTGGCGCTGGCCGCCAATGCCATCGCCCTCCAATGCATTTCGCTGACCTTCATGCTGGCCAACGGCCTGTCGCAGGCGGCGACCGTGAGGGTCGGCCGCTCGGCCGGTGCCGGCGACATCGCCGAGGCGCGCCGCGTCGGGCGCCAGGCGCTCGTCATCGGCCTCGGCATCATGAGCGGCAGCGCGGCGATCTTCGGCGTCTTCGGCCGCGAAGTGGCGACCCTGCTCGCCGGCGACGGTACGGCTTCCCCGACCGTCGTCGACCTAGCGACCAGGCTGCTCCTCGTCGCCTGCTTCTTTCAGTGGTTCGACGGCACGCAGAACATCGCCATCGGCTGTTTGCGCGGCCTCAAGGAGACGCGGCTGCCGATCATCGCGGCGCTGTTCGGCTACTGGGTCATCGGTCTGCCGGCCGCTTGGCTCCTCAGCACGACGACATCGCTCGGGCCGGCCGGGGCCTGGTGGGGCATGGGAGTCGGCCTGGCGACGGCCGCCACCATGCTGGTGCTGCGCTTCGAGACCGCCACGGCCGTCCGTCCGGCGGCGGCCGCTCAGGATCAGCCGACGCAATAGAGCCGCGTCATCGGCACGGGCTCGTCGGCCTCAGGTGATGACGGGGTTCTCAGCCGGCGGCTGGGTGAAGAACCACGGATGGCCTTCGAGGTCGCGCGCCGTGTAGCTGCGTCCGTAGGAGAGGTCGCGCGGCGGGTCGACGATCTCGGCGCCGGCCTCGAGCGCCCGGGCATAATGCGCATCGACGTCGCCGAGATAGACGAAGATCCCCTGCGTGGCGATGTGGTTGGTGGCACTCGGGCTCGCCATGTGCCAGGCGGAATTGCCCTGGCCCATCATGATGCGCTGGCCATCGAAGAGCATCTCGCCATGGATGCCGCCGTTCGGCGTCGCGACCCTCAGCACCTCGACGAAGTCGAAGGCCTTGGTCAGCCACGCCAGGGCGGCCGGCACGTCCTTGTAGAAGATATAGGGGATCACCTGCGTCACCACGCCCGCCGCGCTCATCGTGCTCTCCCACCATCGTCTGCCGGCGCAGTGTGGCTTGAGCGACCCGTTACGATCAAGAGACGGACCTTGCATCCCGCCGGAGCATCAGAGAAGCTCGCCGAGCGCCGCCTGAAGGCGGCCTGCCGTTTCGCGGGCCTGAGCCTCGGGCGTGTTGGTGAAGCCGATCAGCAGGCCCTCGCCGCAACGATGCGTCAGCGACAGCGCCGAGAGCGGCGTCGGCCAGAGCCCGTGAGCGCGGGCCCGCTCCGCGAGCGCCACGTCGCTCGCCTTGGCGCCCGGAAAGCGCGCCAGGAGATGCATGCCGCCGGCCTGAAGCGTGATCGCGATGCGGCTGCCGAACGTTTCGGCGAGAGCCTGTGACATCGCCCGGCGACGGGCCGCGTAAAGGCTGCGCATCCGCTTGAGGTGACGGGCGAAATGCCCCTCCATCATGGCGTCGGCCACGACCCCTTGTTCGAGCGACGGCAAGCCGAGGTGAGCGGCGCGGCAGGCCGCGGCGAAGCGGGCGACCTCGCGCTCCGGAACGACGAGATAGCCGAGCCTGAGGCCGGGATAGAGCACTTTGCTGAAGGTGCCGACGTAAAGCACGCGGCCCTGCCGGTCGAGGCTTTTCAACGCCGGCAACGGTTGGCCGATGTAGCGGAACTCGCTATCATAATCGTCTTCGACGACAAAGGCTTTGGCCTCGGCCGCCCAGTCGAGCAGGGCCAGGCGGCGTGGTAGCGACAGGGCCACGCCGAGGGGGCTCTGGTGCGACGGCGTCACCAGGGTGAAGTGCGCGTCGCGACAAAGGGCCACGCCATCCCCGACCCGCATCCCCTCCTCGTCGACTCCCACCGGAACGATCTCGGCGCCGGCGAGCGCCATCGCCTCTCGCGCCAGGGGGTGGCCCGGGTCCTCGCACCAAGCGGCATCGCCCGGCCGCAGCAGCGCGGCCGCGATCAGCCCCAGCGCCGCCTGGTAGCCGCCGGTGACGATGACCTGGGCCGGACGGCAGGCAATGCCGCGCGACACCGCGAGATAGGCCGCGATCGCTTGCCGCAGCGCCGGCAGGCCCGCCGGATCGGGATAGACGAGGCCGCTCGCCGTCAGCGCCCGCGCCCGCCGTGCGATCAGCCGTGACCAGAGCTTGCGTGGGAAGGCGTCGAAAGCCGGCAGGCAGATGCGCATGGCAAGCGCCGCCTCCATCGCCGGAACCGGCCCGAAGAGAGGCTCGGCCGCCTGGGGTGGCGTGCCCTCGGCCGGGGTCGGCGGAAGCGCCGGCCTGAGTCCCGGCGTCACGATGGTGCCGGCTGAGCCGCGCCCGATGACGAACCCTTCTCCTGCCAGCGTCGCATAGGCGGCATCGACCGTGCCGCGCGCGACGCCGAGCCGGCCGGCAAGAATGCGGGACGAGGGGAGCCGCTCGCCCGCCCGCAATTGACCGGAGGTTACGGCGCGACGCAGGTGCTCGGTGATCTGGCGATGGATCGGCCGTTCGCGGTCGCGGGCGATGGTCATCGGAGCCATCGGGATCGGACTTTCCATCATGGCCTATTCGGTTGGTGTTGATTTGGCCCTGTATTCTGGGCCAAGGCGACGGCAGATATCCAGGCCTATCACCTTGGAAGGGTCCCATGCCTGCAGAACGTGCCTATCCGCCCGATATCTCGCCCGACGTCTACAAGGCGCTCGGCGGCGCCGAGATGGCCATCAAGGCCAGCGGCCTCGACCCTAAGCTCATCGAGCTCGTCAAGATGCGTGCCTCGCAGATCAATGGCTGCGCCTATTGCCTCGATATGCACAGCCGCGACGCCCGGCGCCACGGCGAGACGGAGCAGCGCCTCTACCTGCTCAACGCCTGGCGCGAATCCTCGCTCTATAGCGAGGCCGAGCGGGCCGCGCTCGCCTGGACCGAAGCCCTGACCGGCCTCGCCCATGTGCACCCGAGCGAGCAGGCCTACCGGGACCTGCTGCCGCATTTCTCGCCCAAGGCCATCGTCGACCTCACCGCGCTCGTCGGCATGATCAACTTGTGGAACCGGCTCGCCATCGGCCTGCGCTATATCCATCCGGTCGAGAAGGCCGCGGCCGCCTGAGCCGCCGCTCTTACGATAGGAGCGCGCATGTCCCGCCGTCATATCACCTCCGGTTTGGCCTTCGAGGCCGCCATCGGCTACGCCCGCGCCGTCGTCGACGGCGACTGGATCTTCGTGTCCGGCACGACCGGCTTCGACTATGCGGCCGGCACCATCGCGGAGGATGTCGTCGCGCAGTGCGACCGCTGCATCGTCAACATCCGCAAGGCGCTGACGGACGCCGGTTTCGCCATCGAGGATATCGTGCGGGTCCGGTACATCCTGCCAGACGCGGCCGATTTCGAGCCCTGCTGGCCGCTGCTGCGGCAGCATTTCGGCCCGGTGCAGCCGGCCGCCACCATGATCGTGGCGGGCCTCGCCGATCCGCGCATGAAGATCGAGATCGAAGTCACCGGCCGGCGCCGGGGCGCGACCCAGGAAGAATCCGCATGACTGCACAAGCAAATGCCGCGCTGTTCAGCGACCTGCAGGCCAAGGATCGCTTTCTCGCCCTGCCCAATGCCTGGGATGCCGGCAGCGCCGCTTTCTTGGCCTCACTCGGCGCCAAGGCGGTGGCGACATCGAGCGCGGCGCTCGCCTGGTCGCACGGCTACCCGGACGGCGAGCGCCTGCCGCGCGACCTGCTCCTCGCCAGCGTCGCCGAGGTGACGCGCGCCGTGGCCATCCCGGTCTCGGTCGACACGGAGACCGGCTATGGCGGCGACCCGGCCGAGGTCGGGGAGACCATCGCCCGCCTCGTCGGCGTGGGCGCCGTCGGCATCAATATCGAGGACGGATTGCGCCCGGCCGAGGAGACGGCCGCGCGCATCGCCGCCGCGCGGGCCGCGGCGAGCCGCGAGGGCGTCGCGCTCTTCATCAACGCCCGCACCGACCTGTGGCTGAAACCGCTCGTCGCCGACGCCGCGCGCCGTGGCGAGGCGATCCGGCGCGGGCGGCTCTATGCCGAGGCCGGCGCGGACGGCTTCTTCCTGCCGCGCCTCGTCGCGCTCGACGACCTGCAGGCCGTCACGGCGGCGGTGCCGCTGCGCCCGAACCTCATGGCGGTTCCCGACCTGCCGAAGGCGACGCAACTGCGCGAGGCCGGCGCGACGCGCGTCAGCCTCGGGGTCATGACCCTGCTCAAGGCTTTCGGCGCGCTAAAGCGACCCATCGGTCATTTCCTAGAGACCGGCGACGTCGCGCCGCTCTTCGAGGACGCGGCCGGCTTCCCGGAGATCAACGGGCTCTTCGCCTGACGTCGTCGGTCGCGACGCAATCGCGATTCCGACCAGGACCGCGACGAGCCCGAACAAAAGCGACGGGCTCACGCTCTCACCGAGCAACAGGACACCGACGATCGAGGCCGTGATCGGATTGACGGCGACCGACACGGCCACGACGGTCGGCGAGGCGC
Organism: Lichenihabitans sp.; assembly: GCA_965277115.1. GTDB lineage: Bacteria > Pseudomonadota > Alphaproteobacteria > Rhizobiales > Beijerinckiaceae > Lichenihabitans. The sequence continues at coordinate 316,219 of CBDIBY010000013.1, forward strand.
GGCCGAGCGCATAGGCCCAGAGAAAGAAGATCAGCGCCCCGCAGATGCAAGCGAGGTAAAGGGCGGCGCCGGCCTGTGCGGCGTCGAGCGCCGCGAGGCGCTGCAGATGGCTCTGGGTCGCGGCGAGAGCCGCCAGCGCAAGGGCGCCGGCTCCCATCCCGATCGACGCGAAAGCGATCGGACTTGACCGGGCAATGAAGGGCCGCGACCACACATTGTAGAGCGCCATGCAGAGCGCCGCCGCGACCATCAGCAGGTCGCCGCGCCAGGCGCCCGCTGGCGCCCCCGAAGAACTGGCACCGAGCGCCAGCCCGACGCCGGCCATCGCGACCAGCACCCCCAGCAGCTTGCGCGTCGTGGGCCGCTCGACGCCGAGCAGCGCCCCGGCCGCAAGCGTCTGGAGCGGCAGCGTGGACAGCGCCAACGCCCCTCGCGCCGCCGTCGTAAAGATGAGCGAGGCGTTGAACAGGAGCGGAAACAACCCGAAGAACATCAGGCCGAGGGCGATGTTGCCCGGAAGATCGCGCCGGCGCGGCCAAGTCTCGCGACGTGCGAGCGCGATGGGCACGAGCAGCAACACGCCGCCACCGAAGCGGATCGTGCCAAGCATGATGGGGTCGAGCGCCCCGGCGAGATAGCGGGTCGCCGCGATCGCAGTGCCGCCGAGCGCGCTCGACACCATGGCGGCTAACAGGCCACGCGTTTCGGTTCTCATGCATTCCGTCCGGTCGTCTCGCAGGCTCGCGAAGCTAGCAGGACGTTCTCATTCGCTGTATCGAATAAGATGAATGATCTTTATAACGATATGAAATGAGCCCAACGAGCCTCGATCCTGAATTGCTGCGCGCCTTCGTGGCAGTCGCCGACCATCTCTCATTCACGCGTGCCGCCGAGCGGCTCAATCGAACTCAGGCGAGCGTGAGCCTTCAGGTGAAACGCCTTGAGCGGCAGCTCGGCGTCGGCTTGTTCCGCCGGTCGACCGCGCATGTCGAGCTGACCGGCAGCGGCGGCGACTTCCTTGTCGATGCACGGCGCATTCTGGCGCTCAACGAGCAAGCTCTGGCGCGGCTTTCGGTGCGACAGCTGCCCGGCGAGCTGCGGATTGGGGTCATGGAAGACTACGGCACCAAGGTGCTGCCCGGCCTGATCGCTTCGGCCGCCGAGCGCTTCCCCCAAGTGCAGATCGACATGGAGATCGGCCTCACGGGGCGAATGCTGAAACGCCTCGGGACGTCGTTCGGGCTCGTCATCGCAATGCATGCCGAGGGATGTCTCGAAGGTGAGCTGTTGCGTCGCGACGAGGCGGTCTGGGCGACCGGCCCGCAGGGTGCCGCGGAGGAGCGCGAACCCTTGCCGCTTGCGCTCTCCTATCCCGATTGCCTGTTCCGGCAATGGGCCACGCGCGCCCTGTCGGACGCCGGCTTGGCCTGGCGCCTCACCTTCGTCAGCCCCAGCATGGCGGCCGTCGAGGCCGTCGTGGCGCACGGCTTGGCTATCACGATCTTCAAGCGCAGCATGTTGCCGGAGGGATTCCGGACAATAGCCGACAGGCTGCCGAACCTGCCGCCCGCCGAGATTCGCTTGCACCTGGCCGACGAGCTCTCCCGCTCGGCCCGGCTTGTCGCCGATCACATCGCTCGGGGGCTCAAGGCGCACGGCGGTTGACGGCCCTGCAACGAGCGCCGGCCGCCCCGGAGATAACGGGCTGCGGACCCCTGTCCACAATCGAGGCGACGGCCGCCCCACGGCCGCCGCCCTGCCTAAGGGCCTGTTAAGGTCAACGAACCAGATTGGCGGCACTCGTCAGACCCTGACGCCAAGAGTGTAGCGCAGCCCCATGACTTCGACCAGAGCACCGATCGATCATCATGCCGACTCCGAGCTCCACCGCCGGATCCATGCCGAGAGTCCCTATTGGGACATGATGTACAAGGCCATGCTGGATCAGCTGACCGATTACATCGATCTTGCCGTCGCCCAGGCTCTCGACCGGTACGGCATCTATCCGGCCCCGGCGGCCGCGCCGATCCCTCCGGCCCGGGCGACGAGGTGGTCGGCCGCGCGCCCGGTGGCCGAACCCGTCGCCATCCCGTCCTGGCTGCAGCCCTTCGTTCCTTCCGAGAAGGTGCGCTTCACCCGCACGCCCGATTCGCTGCTGCGGCATGAACCGCGGCCGCTGCCGCCGGTCGAGATGCCCATTGAGGAGGCAGTCAGGGTGCCGGAGCAGGTCGCCTTCGATCCTGACCTGCCGGCCTGGCGTCGGCCCTTCACGCTGCCGCCCAATGTGCGGATCAACCGGGGACCGCAGCGCCGGGTGGTCGAAGACAGGGCGCCCGCGCCAGGCGGCGATGCGCCGGAGATGCCGAAGAGTTCGGTGCCGACGTCGATCGACAACGCGGCGCCAATGACCGAAGAGGGGGTTCCGGGCTGGTTCGGCATCATCCGGGCCACGCCGGCGCCGATTCTCCCGGTCGACGAACAGGACAATTCGGCCTTCCCGGTCGAGGCGCTGGAAGGGTCGGCGGACCTGTCGACGGACGATCTGCTGGCGGAGGCCTGGTTCGCCAGCCATTTCGTCCCTGTCGTGTGCACCGAGACCGAGACGGCGGAGCCGGCCGCAATCGACGAGGTGGCAATGGCTGCCACCGTGCCGCCGCCGGTGGTCGAGTTTGACGACCGCACGGATGTTTTCGGTTCTATCGATGACGGGGGCGACTCCTTCCCGATCGAAGAGACGGTGCTGGCGCTGCTCGATCATGCGCTCGATGCGGGGAGGCCGCCGCCGATCCTGCTGCTGCCGCCCTCGACGCCTCTCCCGCCACCGGAGGCGGCGATCGCCTCGACGCTGGAACTCGTCGAACCCTTGGCCGCCGAGGCCGTCTCCCCCGAGGCCGCGTCTCCAGAGGCCGCTCCGCCGTTGCGGCCGACCGGCATCGCCTCGCCCGAGGACGCCCGCGCCTTCGCCGGGCCGGCGCGCTCGAGCGGCCGCCGGCGCGGGACGACCGCGGGGCTCGCCCCGTTCGAGTCCGTCGCCGCGGCCGCCACGGACCCGGACCTCTGGGAGGATCCGCCGGTCGAGCTCCTGGTCGAGCCGCCGCCGCCCGAGGTCGCGCTCGACCTGTCGAGCGGGGCGCTCGAGCAGAACGCCCGCCTGCTCGAAGGCGTGCTCGAAGAATTCGGTGTGCGCGGCGAGATCATCGACGTGCGGCCCGGGCCGGTCGTGACCCTCTATGAGCTCGAGCCGGCGCCGGGCACCAAATCCTCCCGCGTCATCGGTCTCTCGGACGACATCGCCCGCTCCATGTCGGCGGTCTCGGCCCGCGTCGCCGTGGTGCAGGGCCGCAACGTCATCGGCATCGAACTGCCGAACCAGCGGCGCGAGACGGTCTTCCTGCGCGAGTTGATCGCATCGCAGGGCTTCACCGATTCCAAGCACAAGCTCGCCATCGCGCTCGGCAAGACGATCGGCGGCGAGGAGGTGATCGTCGATCTCGCCCGCATGCCGCACCTGCTCGTCGCCGGCACCACCGGCTCGGGCAAGTCGGTCGCCATCAACACCATGATCCTGTCGATCCTCTATCGCCTGCGCCCCGACCAGTGCCGGCTGATCATGATCGATCCGAAGATGCTGGAGCTGTCGATCTACGAGGGCATCCCGCATCTTCTGACGCCCGTCGTCACCGACCCCAAGAAGGCCGTCGTCGCCTTGAAATGGGCGGTGCGCGAGATGGAGGACCGCTACAAGAAGATGTCCAAGGTCGGCGTGCGCAACATCGACGGCTTCAACGTGCGGGTCGCGGAGGCGGCGGAGAAGGGCGAGGTCATCACCCGCACGGTGCAGACCGGCTTCAACCGCGAGACCGGCGAGCCGATCTTCGAGACCGAGGCGATGGAGCTTTCGGCCCTGCCCTATATCGTGGTGATCGTCGACGAGATGGCCGACCTGATGATGGTCGCCGGCAAGGATATCGAGGGCGCCATCCAGCGCCTGGCCCAGATGGCGCGCGCCGCCGGCATCCACCTCATCATGGCGACGCAGCGCCCCTCGGTGGATGTCATCACCGGCACGATCAAGGCCAATTTCCCGACCCGCATCTCGTTCCAGGTGACGAGCAAGATCGATTCGCGCACCATCCTCGGCGAGCAGGGGGCGGAGCAGCTGCTCGGCCAGGGCGACATGCTGCACATGGCCGGCGGCGGGCGGATCAGCCGCGTGCACGGCCCCTTCGTCTCGGACGGCGAGGTCGAGAAAGTGGTGGCGCATCTCAAGAGGCAGGGTCATCCGGCCTATCTCGACGTCGTCGTGGCCGAGGAGGACGGCGCCGACGCCAAGGCCGAGGCTGCGGAGGACAAGCCCGTCTTCGAGCGCAGCGCCTCAGGTACCAGCGACGACGACAACGACCTTTACGAGCAGGCCGTCAAGGTCGTGCTGCGCGACAAGAAATGCTCGACCTCCTATATCCAGCGCCGGCTTCAGGTCGGCTACAACAAGGCCGCCTCGCTCGTCGAGCGCATGGAGAAGGAGGGCCTCGTCGGCCAGGCCAACAATGCGGGCAAGCGCGAGATCCTGGTCTACAGCCGCGACCTGCGCTTTACCGAGAGCCGCGACGACGAGTGAGGCGCTGTGCGGCCAAGGAGAAGACCGCTCGGATCGTGCATGAAGATGGCCGGACGATCGATCCGGCCGCCTTGCGGAATACTCGTCGCTTCGAGGGCATGAAGTTCCGTCGGCATCACCGACCAACTCTGAATCTGATCAGTTTAAGAGTACATGGCCTATTCTCGCGGCTATACTCTTTGGGCTTTGCCGGTCTTTGCCGCTTCGGTCGCCGCGTCGGCCAGGATCTGGGCCCGTAGCCCGTCATGGCCGCTCGGCGAGGGGGCCTTGCCAGAGGTGACGCAATCCAGGAAGGCGTCGAGCTCGCGCCGGTAGGCGGGCGTATAGCGCTCCAGGAAGAAATTCATCACCGGCGCGCCGCGGAAACCCTCTCCGGTAGCGATCTCGACCAGGTTCTCGGTCAAGTTGTGAGCGCGGATCATGCCCTTCGCGCCATGCACCTCGATGCGCTGGTCGTAGCCGTAGGTGGCGCGCCGCGAGCAGGAGATCTGGCAGATCCGGCCGGCCGCGGTCTTGAGCAGCACCGCCGCGGTGTCGACGTCGCCCGCTTCGCCGATCTTGGGATCGACCAGCGACGAGCCGACCGCATGCACTTCCGTAGGCTCCTCGCCCAGGAGGAAGCGCGCCATGTCGAGATCGTGGATCATCATATCGCGGAACAGGCCGCCCGAGCGCGCGATATAGGCGAGAGGCGGCGGCCCCGGGTCGCGCGACAGGATGGTGACGAGCTCGATGGCACCGACCTCGCCCGCCGCGACGCGCTGCTGCAGCGCGCCGAAATGTGGGTCGAAGCGGCGATTGAAGCCGATCATCAACGGCGTGCCGGCCGCCTCGACCACCTTGAGGCAGGCCCGAATGCGCTCCGAGGACAAATCGACGGGCTTCTCGCAGAACACCGCCTTGCCGGCCCGGGCACCCGCTTCGATGAGATCCGAGTGCGTATCCGTCGAGGAACAGATCATCAGCGCCTGGATGGATTTATCGCCGAGGATGTCGTCGACGGAGCGGACCGGAGCACCGAGTTCATGGCCCAAGGCCTCGGCCGAGGCCGGCACCGCATCGGCGATGGCGGCGAGTTTCGCGCCGGGACGGATCGCGACGTTGCGGCCGTGCAGCGTGCCGATCCGGCCCGCACCGATCAAGCCGATGGAGATCATGCTCTGTGTCCTCCCGAAGAAGCGTTCCGATTTCGTCCTGATTAGAACGCACGTTTCAAGAGCGCAAGCGGTCGCTAAGGCTCTGGGCGGGCGGCCCGGTCGACATGGCCGAGGTCGCGGCCGGGATCGAGCCGGTCGCGGACGCGCTGCTTGAGCACTTTGATATCGGGGAAGCCGCCTTCGGTCTTGCGGTCCCAGATCGTTTCGCCGTCATAGGCGATGCGAAACAACCCGCCGGTCGCCGGCACGAGGGCCACCTCGCCGAGATCCGTGCCAAAGGTCGAGAGCAGTTCCTGCGCCATCCAGGCGGCGCGCAGCAGCCATTGGCACTGGGTGCAATAGCTGATGACGATGCGCGGCTTGGCGGCGGTCGGCTCAGCGAGGTCCACCACGACTCAGAACTCCGGCATGGCGGGGCTAAGACGCCCGCCGACCCTGACCGGGCCAATTCGCAGCGCGAGCCCGGTCTTGTCGTCGGTCTCGACCAACACGCCGCAGAGCGTAGCGGGGCCGTTGGCGGGCTCGAAACGGCTGCCCGGCAGCTTGCGGATGAAGCGGCGGATCGGCTCGTCCTTCTGCACGCCGATGACGCTGTCGTAGTCGCCGGTCATGCCGGCGTCGCTCATGTAGGCGGTGCCGCCGACAAGCACCTGATGGTCGGCGGTCGGCGTATGGGTGTGGGTGCCGACGATGAGGCTCGCCCGGCCGTCGAACACATGGGCGAGCGCATATTTCTCGCTCGTCGCCTCGGCATGGACGTCGATGACGACGGCGTCGCAGGCCTGGCCGAGCGGACAGGCCTCGACCTCGCGCTCGAGGCCCGCGAAAGGATCGTCGAGCGCGTCCATGAACACCCGGCCCATGACGTTGAGCACCAGCACGCGACGTCCGTCCTTGAGCTCGACGAGGGCCGCGCCCCGCCCCGGCGTGCCGGGCGGATAGTTGAGCGGGCGGACGAGACGCGGCTGCCGCTCGATGAAGACCAGCGCCTCGCGCTGGTCGAAGGCGTGGTTGCCGAGCGTCACGGCATCGGCGCCGGCGTTGAGGATATCGGTGCAGATCGCCTCCGTGATACCCGCCCCGCCGGCGGCATTCTCGCCGTTGACCACGACGCAATCGGCCCGCAACTGTTCCCGCAGGCGCGGCAGGGTGGCCGCGACGGCGGCGCGGCCGGAGCGGCCCATGATGTCGCCGACGAACAGGAGGCGCATGCCCTATCGTGCCCCGCAGAAGATGATGTCGCGCTCGGTGATCACGGCGTCGAGCGGCTCGTCATGGGCCTCGCAGGGCACCGCCTCCACCTCCTGCACCGCATAGGCGACGCCGACCGCCAGCACCGGCTTGCGCGCCCTGAGCCGGTTCAGCGACGCATCGTAGAAGCCGGCGCCATAGCCAAGCCGAAAGCCGCGCCGGTCGAAGGCCGCGAGCGGCACGAAGAGCACGTCCGGGTCGACCTCGGGCGCGGTCGGCAGCGGTTCGGGAATGGTCCAGCGTCCGGGCGCCACAGGATCTCCGGGTCGCCAGATGTAGAAGCGGAGCGGCTCGCGCCGCGCCACCGTCACCGGAAGCGCCGTCACGAAGCCCTCGCGCAGAAGGGCATCGAACAGCGGCACGGTGTCGACCTCGTCGCGGATCGGGTGGTAGACGGAGACGATGCCGTCGGGCGCCTCGCCGTTGCGGCGCACCAGGCTCGGGCCGATCGTGGCGAGTCTTTGGGCGAAGGCTTCCCTGACCTCGGCCGGAACGCCGGCGCGCCGAGCGAGCACGGCGGCGCGGATGGCGGTCTTGGCCGCGACGATCGTCATGGAAGGGAACTATCCGGAAAGTGCGGGGCCACAGTAGCCGTGGGACATCGATCCCGGGAACCTACAACGTAGGTGGGCGCCGTGTGATCAAGTCCACGGACGAGATCAGGGACAGCTCCCTTTGGAATCGATAAGGCCCCGGGAATACAGATCCTCACGTACCCCGCAGCTCCGCCCTGACAATCTACGCGCGGCGACCGCAAAATTCCAGTCCCGCCCGATGGCGTCACGGATAAAAATCGTCGTGGGAGGCGACGCGCGACATCCCCGCCTAGGTGCGCTATGCTCTGCGAGATATAACGAGAGGGTGGCGACGATGCGGCGAGCGATCTTGGCGGCCATGCTGGTGATGATCTCTAGTGCTCTGGCGAACGCGGCCGACCTCACGCTCTACGGCGCCGGCAGCCTGCGCGAATCGATCGGGCAGATCGCCCGGGAGTTCGGGCAGGCGCACGGTCTCGCCATAGCTACGCAGTTCGGCCATGCGGGCCGGATGCGGGAGCGGATCGAGGCGGGCGAGCACGCCGATCTCTTCACCTCGGCCGATGTCGGCAGCCCGCGCAAGCTCGTGGCGGACGGCCGCGCCAGCGTCATGGCGGTCTTCGCCCGCAATACGGTCTGCCTGCTGTCGCCGGCCAGATTCGGCGCCACGACGGAGACGGCGCTCGACAGGCTTCTCGCGCCGGGAACGCGGATCGGCGTGCCGCCGCCGAAGGCCGATCCGCTCGGCGACTACACGGTGCGGCTTTTTGGGCTCGCCGACCGCGTGAAGCCGGGGATCGGCGCGACGTTGCAATCCCGTGCGGTCGTGCTCCAAGCCCCCGACGCGGGATCGAAGACCGGTGACGAGGACGCGGACGCGATCCTCGACGGCCGCGTCGACGCCGCCATCGTCTATTGCTCGGCGAAGGGCCGCTTCGCCAAGCTTCTCCCCGATGCCGAGGTGGTGGAATTTCCTGCCCGCTTGCGGATCGGCCCCGAATACGGGCTGGCGGTGCTCAAGGGCGCGCGGCCGGAGGCTGCGATGCTTGCCCTCTACATCCTTTCGCCGGCCGGCCAGACGATCATGGCCGAGCACGGCTTCAGGCCCGTGACGCTGCCGGCCGATTAGGCGGGGAGGGTCAGGCCATGAGGCTTTCGAACAAGGGCAAGCCGTCGGTGCAACCGGTCAGGGGATCGACGGCATTCTCGGGATGCGGCATCAGCCCCAGCACGTTGAGCCGCTCGGAATAGAGGCCGGCGATGTGGTTGCGCGAGCCGTTCGGGTTGTGCCCATGGCCGGGGTCGCCCTCCTCGCCGCAATAGCGGAAGGCGACGCGGCCCTCGCCTTCGAGGCGGCGGATCGTCTCCTCGTCGGCCGTGTAATTGCCCTCGCCATGCGCGACGGCGAAGCGCACCACCTGGCCCGCCGCGTAGGCGCGCGAAAAATCCGTGTCGGCGCGCTCGACCCTTAGCGGCTGCATGCGGCAGACGAAGTGGAGATCGGCATTGCGCATCAGCACGCCCGGCAGCAATCCCGCCTCACAGGCGACCTGGAAGCCGTTGCAGATGGCGAGCACCTGGCCGCCACGCACCGCATGCGCCCGCACCGCGTCCATGACGGGGGCGCGGGCCGCGATGGCGCCGCAGCGCAGGTAGTCGCCGTAGGAAAAACCGCCCGGCAGCACGACGAGATCGGTGCCGGCGGGCAGGCTCGTCTCGGCATGCCAGACGATCACAGCCTCGCGTCCCGAGGCGAGCCTGAGCGCCCGCGCCACGTCGCGTTCGCGGTTGATCCCCGGGAAGAGGATGACGACGGCCTTCATGCCGGACCGTTCAGGAAGGCGATGGCATAATCCTCGATCACCGTATTGGCGAGGAGCGCCTCGCAGGCCCGGCGCAGCTCCGCCTCGGCGGCGGCCTTGTCGGCGCTCTCGAGGGCCACTTCGAACATCTTGCCCTGCCGCACGCTGCCGATGCCCGGGAAGCCGAGGCCATGCAGCGCGCCCTCGATGGCCTTGCCCTGCGGGTCGAGGACGCCGTCTTTCAGCGTGACGGTGACGCGCGCGTTGAAGGTCATGGGGGTCTTCGAGCCGGAAAGGATGTGTCCCGGCTTAGCCAGGATCGGGCGCGGAGGCAACACGCCCTTGCCAAAGGAAACCATCCCGTTCCCGATGGCGCGCCCCGGAATTGTGACGCGGGAGTATAATTCGGGCGGACTCCGGCTATTCCATCACGGCGCTGTGGTCGACCGCCACCGGCGCCGCGGATTTCTTCAGCAGGAACACCAGCGGTATGGCGCCGAGCGACAACAGCATCATCAGCTTGAAGTCGTCCATATAGCCGATCATGCTGGCCTGGGTGGTGATGATGGCGTCGAGCGCCGCCCGCCCGGCCATCGTGACGGGGCTCAGCATCCGCTCGACCGCGGGGAGGTGGAACATCGGGTTGAACGGCGTGACATAAGCCGCGATGTTGGCGTGGTTGATCTGGGTGTTTTCGATCAGCAGGGCCGAGACGACCGAGATGCCGACGCTCGAGCCGATGTTGCGCGACAGGTTGTAGAGGCCGGTGCCCTCGCCCCGCTTCTCGGCCGGCAGGGTGGCGAAGGTGACGATCGTCAGCGGCACGAAAAGGAAGCCCAGGCCCGCGCCTTGAACGAAGCCGGTGGTGATGATCTGCGCTTCGGACACATCCTTGGTCCAGCCGGTCATGTCGTACATCGCCCAGGCGGTCAGCCCGAGCCCGATCATCAGGAGCCAGCGCGTCTCGATTTTGCCGACGAGCTTGCCGACCGCGAACATGCACACCATGGTGCCGATGCCCCGCGGCCCCATGACGATGCCGGCGGTGACCACCGGATAGCCCATCAGCGTCTGCAGATAGGGCGTCATCAGCGCCATCGAGGCCAGATAGGTGATGCCGACGATGAAGATGAAAAACATGCCGACCGCGAAGTTGCGGTCGAGGAACAGGCGCGGATTGACGAAGGACTGCTTCGCCGTGAAGGTGTGGACGAGAAAGATGTAGAAGGCGGAGACCGCGACGATCGCCTCGATGAGGATCTCGCCAGACGAGAACCAGTCGAGCTGCTCGCCGCGGTCGAGGCACATCTGGAAGGCGGCGATGGCGAGGCTCAGCGTGCCGAAGCCGAGCCAGTCGAGCCGCGCGGTGATGTCGGTCTTAGTCTCGGTGACAAAGGCGCTGACCCCGGCGAAGGCGATCGCCCCGATACCGAGGTTGATATAGAAGACCCAGCGCCAGCTGACGTTCTCGGTCAGCCAGCCGCCGATGACGGGGCCGAGAACCGGCCCGACCATCACCGAGACACCGAAGAGCGCCATGGCGCGGCCGCGCTCGGCGGGCGGATAGATGTCGAGCAGGAAGGCCTGCGACAGCGGCACCAGCGCCGCCCCGAAGAAACCCTGCAGCAGGCGGAAGCCGACGATCTGCATCAGCGACTGCGCCAGGCCGCACAGGATCGAGGCGACGACGAAGCCGGCGATCGACACCAACAGCACGCGCTTGCGGCCGAAGCGGTTGGCGATATAGCCCGAGGGCGGCGTCATGATCGCCGCGGCCACGATATAGGAGGTGAGCACCCAGTTGATCTGGTCGGCGCTGGCCGAAACACTGCCCTGAATGTAGGGCAGCGCCACATTGGCGATGGTCGTGTCGAGCGCCTGCATGATCACCGCGAGGATGACGCAGGCGGTGATCGCCCCGCGGTTGGGGACGACGGCCTCAGCCATGGCGCGCCACCAGGCCATCGGCAAAGGCGCGGGCCTTGGCGATCCAAGGCTCGGCCCGATCGAGCCACGGCTGCGCCGCGGCGACCCAAGGCTTCACCATCTCGGGCAGGCCGCGCGCGTGGCCGGTATCGACGTCGACGACGACGCTCATGCCGACGCGTAGCGGCGGTTTCGCCGGGTCGAGATCGAGGCGGATCCGCATCGGGATGCGCTGCACCACCTTGACCCAGTTGCCGGTGGTGTTCTGGGCCGGCAGCAGCGAGAAGCTCGACCCCGACGCCGGGCTGATGCTCGCGACCGACCCCTTCCACGCGACCCCCGGATAGGTGTCGACCGTGACCGTCGCCGTCTGGCCTGGCTTCACATAGGTGAGCTCGGTCTCCTTGGGGCTCGCCTCGACCCACATATCGGTGTCCGAGATCAGGCTGAAGCCGGGCTGCGAAGCCTTGAGATAGGCGCCGACCTGGAGCGCGTCGACATTGGTCACGACGCCGTCGAAAGGTGCCTTGACGATCGTGTCGTTGACGTCGCGCCGGGCGTTGTCGACCGCCGACTTGGCCTGCAGGTAGAAGGGGTTTTGGTCGACGGGCTGGTTCGGGTCGTTGCCGAGCTGGGCCAGCATCGCGCCGGCCTGTGCCTCGGCGACGAGGATCCGCTGGCGCGCCGAGACGAGGTCGTGGTTGGCCTGGTCGTAGGCGGCCTTCGACGCCGCGGCGTTGGCGACGAGGTCCTGCTGCCGCTTGAACGAGGTCTCGTAATACGGCAAGTCGGCCTTGGCCTGGGCGATCTGCGCCTGCGACTGCTTGTAGCTGGCTTGCAGCGTCAGCACCTGGTTGCGCACCGTGCCGAGTTGCGCCTCGGCGCCCTCGAGCGCGATGCGGAAGGAGTCGCCCTTGAGGCGGAACAGCGCCTGCCCTTTCTTAACGTGCTCGTTGTCGTGCACCTCGATCGCCGACACCGTGCCGGAGACGTCGGTCGAGACGCCGAGGGACTGGGCCTGCACATAGGCGTTGTCGGTCGACATCACCTGGCCGCCGACCACATAGTCGTAGCCGCCCCAGATCAGCGCCACCGGCACCAGCGCGAAGAGGATCGGCCGTAGGAGGCGGCGGCGGCGCTTCGGCGGCGAAATCACGACGACGACGGGTTTTGTGGGCGCGGCTGTCGGGGCCGGCGGAGCCGCAGGGGTCGGAGCTTCGGCCGGCTGCTTGGCGGCCGGCAGCCGCTCGGCCGCAGGCGGCTCATCGGCCGCAGGCGGCGCATCGGCCGCTGGGGGTTGTTTGGCCACAGGCGGCGGCGGGACTTCGCGCAACGCGCGGCGGGGTTCTGCGCGGGCCGCCATATCGCCGTCGACGGGCTCCGCCTCATGCATGTCCATGTCCCGTCGGGACGTTCCTTCAACCATGACTTGCCTCTGCCTCGACGACCGGCAGCATGCAGGCCTCGATCAAATTCGCCTTCATCGTGGTCAGGGCCTGCATCAGGCAGGCTTGCTGTTCATCGTTCAGTCCGGTCAGCGCCTCGGCCCGCGTCGTGTCGCCGATGACGCGCAGCAGCGACAGGCTCGGATGGGCATCGGGCGTGAGATAGAGGAGCCAGGCGCGTCGGTCGCTCGGATGCTGGCGGCGCTCGACCAGGCCGCGCGCCTCGAGCTTGTCGAGGATGCGGACGAGCGTGATCGGCTCGACTTCGAGGATGTCGGCGAGGCCGGCCTGATGGATCCCCTCGTTCTTGGCGAGATGGACGAGAACCTGCCATTGCGAGCGGGTGAAGCCCAGCCGGGACGCGCGCTGCTCGAAGCGCTTGCGCATCAGCCGCGCGACATCGTGGATCAGGAATCCGACCGTCGGCGAATTCATCGGCGCCCGCCCCTCGGTGTTTCGACACCGGCATCATGACCGGCATTGCCTATGAAATCGTATCTGTCCCCTGTCATAGGCGTACCGATCATAGACATGCTTATGATCTCCTTATATAGGTATCGACGGTTGGCGGCAAGCCGCGATCGAGGGTCACGGATGATGAAGGCAGGCGCGCTCTCGTGCGCCGCGATGATCGCGGCATTCCCCGCGCTGGCGGCCCCCGCCTTCAGTTGCGGCGGCTTCGCCTTGCAGGGCGGCGCGCAACTGCTCTGCAGTCACGTCGATCCCGCCGCGCCGGCGCAGATGTGTAACTTCAGCTGGACCCTGATGGGGCAGGATGGGCTGCAGGTGGTCAGCGGCTCCTTCCTGCTCTCGCCTGGCTTGGCCAATGTGACGGTCTATCAGGGCAGCGGCTTCTCTTATGAGATCTCGACCCCGATCGTGCTGTGTCAGGGCAGCAAGTCGGGCTGATGTGGCGATCCGCGCAACGAGAAAAGCCTTCCCGCGGCGACCTTATGATGCAGAATGGCGAATGATTTGTGCGGCCCGAGTTCTTGGCCGTTCGCGTCCCGAGGGCCGGTCCACGGTGCCGGGTCCTGTCAGGGAGGCCCTCTTGCCGGAGCCCGTCACCACGCCGCGCGTCAAACGTATCCAGACCATTTCGCTGGCGCTGCTCGTCACGGCCGGCACGGTCAACTACATCGACCGCGCCACCCTGGCGGTGGCCAATCCGCTGATCCGCCAAGACCTCGGCCTGTCGGTCGGCGACATGGGGCTGCTGCTTTCGGCCTTCCTGTGGGCCTATGCCTTCGCGCAGCTACCGGCCGGCGCACTGGCCGATCGGCTCGGCTCCCGCCGCATGCTGACGATCGGCCTGTCGGTCTGGTCGCTCGGGCAGATGCTTGGCGGCGCCGTGACCTCATTCTGGCAGTTCATCGGCGCCCGCATCGTGCTCGGCGCCGGGGAGGCCCCGCATTTCCCGACCTGTGCGCGGATCTCGCGTGACTGGTTCAACCTGCGCCAGCGCGGAACTGCGACGGGCATCTGGAACTGCGCCTCTTCGCTCGGCAGCTTCATTGCCCTGCCGCTCTTGACCTTCCTGATGACGGCCTTCGGCTGGCGCGCCATGTTCGTGTCGATGGGCGTCGCGGGACTGGCGCTCGCCGCCCTCTATTACGCGGTCTTCCGCAATCCCGAGGAGGTCGATCTCACCCCCGAGGAGCGCGCCTTCCTGAACGAGGGCGATGCGGCCGGCGTGCGCTCGCGCGTCACCTGGGCCGATTGGCGGCGCCTCTTCGGCTTCCGCACGACCTGGGGCATGATCGTCGGCTATTTCGGCTGCATCTATGTCACCTGGCTCTATACGGCCTGGCTGCCGGGCTACCTCGAGATCGAGCGGCATTTCACCATCGGCAAGACCGGGATCCTGGCGGCCATCCCCTTCGCCTTCGGGGTCATCGGCGGCGTGCTCGGCGGGCGCGTCGTCGACATGCTGGCGCGGCGCGGCGTGGACCCGATGATGAGCCGCAAGGCACCGATGGCCGCCTCGCTCGTCTTGACCGCCCTGTTCACGCTGGTCGCCGCCGTGACGCCGAGCGACACGCTGGCGATCGCCTGCATCTCGCTGTCGCTGTTCCTGGTTTACCTGTGCTCTTCATCCGCCTGGGCCATGGCGTCGGTCGCGGCGCCGCCGAGCTGCACCGCCTCGCTCGGCGCCATGCAGAATTTCGGCGGCTATATCGGCGGCGCCCTGGCGCCCACCGTCACCGGCTTCATCGTGCAAGGAACCGGCCATTTCTCGCTGGCGCTGATCACCGGTGCGGTCATCGCCCTCGTCTGCGCCGCGGGCTACTGGATGCTGATCGATGATCCGATCCCGGCAGCTGAGGTCGCGCGCCCGCTCGGACGGGCCGCCGTCATTCCGGGAGAATGAGGTGCGGCTCGGCGGCATCGGGGGGACGGTCTGACGGCCGACTGGAAATCGGGCACGTGCTCTCGCCTTGACGCGAGACATTCGCGCCGCCAGTCTTGACCGCAGGCCGATGTCGATGGCCGAGCCGGCGAGGAAAGCCATGTCCGTCACCACGCTTCATGCCGGAAAACCCTCGGCCGAATGGCCGCAGCGGGTCGAACTCGCCGCCTGCTATCGCCTGCTCGCCCATTACCGGATGACGGACCTCATCTACACCCATTCGACCGTGCGGGTGCCGGGCGAGCCCGGCCGGTTCCTGATCAACCCTTACGGCCTGCGCTGGGAGGAGATCACGGCCTCCTCGCTGGTCAAGATCGACGTCGACGGCAACAAGGCCGGCGACAGCCCGCACCGGGTCAATCCGGCCGGCTTCACCATCCATAGCGCCGTCCATATGGGCCGGCACGATGCCGCCTGCGTCATCCATACCCATACGCGTGCCGGCATGGCGGTCTCGGCCTTGAAGGCGGGACTCATGCCGCTGAGCCAGATCGCCCTGCAGTTCCATGGCCGCCTGGGCCTCCACGACTACGAAGGGATCGCGCTCGACCTCGACGAACGGGCCCGCATCATCGCGGATCTCGGCACATCCTGCGGCCTGATCCTGCGCAACCACGGCCTGCTGACGGTCGGGCGCAGCGTCGCCGAGGCCTTCAGCCTGATGTATTATCTCAATCTCGCCTGCGAGGTTCAGGTCGCGGCCCTGTCGATGGGCGCCGAACTCGTCACTCCGCCGCGCGAGGTCTGCGAGAGGGTCGGCCGGCAATACGACCAGATGGCCTTCGACGATGGCGACCTCGGGCTCGAATGGGCGTCGCATTTGCGCATGCTCGATGCCCTCGATCCATCCTATCGAACGTAGCGTGAGCGCCTGATCAGGGAGGACCACGATGATCCAGACCGGCAAAACCGAGTTCGACTGGACGCTGCCGTCACGCGATTACCGCGATCCTTCGCTCTACGAGCGCGAACGCCAGGAGATCTTCACCCGCAACTGGATGCTGTTCTCCTGGTCGGAGCGGCTGAAGGCGCCCGGCGATTACATCACCGGCATGCTGGCGGGTTATCCGGTCTTCGCCATCCGGGACGATGCGGGCCAGGTGCGCGCCTTCCACAACGTCTGCCGGCATCGCGGCGCCCAGCTTCTCACCGGCGAGAGCGGCCATTGTGGCAAGCTCGTCGTCTGCCCCTATCACAACTGGAGCTACACCCGCGCCGGCCGTCTCAACAAGGCGGTCGACTTCGGTGGCGAGGCGGTCTTCGATCCCGAGGCCTGGAGCCTCTACGCCATCGATGCCGAGGAATGGCGCGGCCTCGTCTTCCTGCGCCTCAAGCGCGGCGGCCCGAGCCTGAAGGACTGGCTCGGCCCGATCGACACGATGGCGGCCGATTATCCGCTCGAACGGCAGCACTATTTCATGTCGAAGGACCGCGACTGCGCCGTCGACTGGAAGACCTACGGCGAGAACTATCTCGAATGTTACCATTGCCGAACCATGCATCCCGGTCTCTGCGCCGCAATGGATATCGACAACTACCGGATCGACACTTATGCGCAGGAGAAGTTCTTCCACTTGCATGCGCCGAAGCGCGACGGCGGTTTTACACGGGGACTATATTTCTATCGCTTCCCCACCCTGATGCTGAACCTCTACGACTGGGGCTCGTCGATCGCCACGGTCGAGCCGCTCGGACCGGGCCGCATCCGCCATCTCAACTGGTATTTCTTCACCGACGTCTCGCCCGAGAAGGAGGAGGAGAACCGCAAGTCGGCGGCGTGGTCGGCCGAGATCGTCACCGAGGACCTCGACATCATCACCGGCGTGCAGCGCAATCTCGATGCCGGGATCTACGAGCGCGGCCCGCTGTCGCCGAAATACGAATATGCGGTGAAAGCCTTCCAGGACATGGTGCGCGGCGCGCTCGCGCCGAAGGACCCGGTGCGCGTCGCGGCGGAGTGATGACACGCAATCCTCCTTCGCCTCAGTCGCTGTGCGGCTGACTCAGGACAATGAACGATGTATGAATACGGTCCTGGGGAACCAATCCACCTCATCCTGAGCCGGATGCAAAGCATCCGTGTCGAAGGATGCTCCAGAACGCCCTGACCCGTGGACCGCGCCTTCGTCTATATCCTGCGCTGCGCCGACGGCAGCCTCTACACCGGTATCACGCGACGCGGCGTCGAGGAACGCGTTAGCGAGCACAACGCCGGCCGGCTGCTGGGTTATACCTCGTCCCGACGACCGGTCGACCTAATCTACAGCGAGGGGCACCCGAGGATCGATGAGGCGATCACGGCAGAACGCCGGATCAAAGGTTGGTCGCACGCAAAGAAACTTGCCTATGCGGGTGGAAATTTTGCCGCGCTTCACGCACTCGCCAGGTGCCGCTCCACGATGAAGCATCCTGGAACATCCTTCGACACGGGTGCTTCGCACCCGGCTCAGGATGAGGCCGGGTGAGCGGATCGTACGATTTTCTCATGCCGAGCCGGCCCGCAGGGTCGTGTCAAAGCGCGCACTAACCCTTCGGCATCGGAAGGACAGGACGTTGACTTCTCCCACCACCCCCGACCTCACTGTCGGCAAGAGCTACGATTCCATCATCATCGGCGCCGGCCATAACGGGCTCGTCTGCGCCAATTATCTGGCCCGCGCCGGCCTCAAGGTGCTGGTGCTCGAGCGCCGCGATGTCGTCGGCGGGGCGGCGGTGACGGAGGAGATCGCGCCGGGCTTCCGCGCCTCGATCTTCTCCTACCTGATGAGCCTCTTGCACCCGCGCATCATCGCCGAATTCGAGCTCAAGCGGCACGGGCTGACGGTGCTGCCCTGTTCCGACATGGTCTCGCCGCTCGCCGGCGACGACTACATCCTGTTCTCCGAGGACACCGCCAAGACCCAGGCGAGCTTCGCCAAATTCTCGAAGGCCGACGCCGCCATCTATCCGGAATTCGACCGCTACCTCACCGAGGCGGCCGACATCGTCCGCAAGCTGCTCTGGGAGACACCGGTCGACCCTGCGCGGCGCGACTGGCGCACCTTCAAGGACGGCGCCTCTTTCCTGTGGCGGCACCGCAAGATCGGCCGCAAGATGTATCGCGTCGTCGACATGCTGACGATGAGCGCCTACGACTTCCTGCGCGAATGGTTCGAGGACGACCGGGTCATGGCGGTCCTCGCCTATTATGCCTCGATCGGCACTTTCGCCGGGCCGAAGTCGCCGGGCTCGGCCTATGTGATCATGCATCACGTCATGGGCGAGCATACGGGGGCCGGCGGCTGGGGCTTCATCAAGGGCGGCATGGGCGCCATCACGCAGGCGCTGGCGGCCTCGGCCCGGGAAAAGGGCGTCGACATCGTCACCGGCGCGCCGATCCGCGAGGTCCGCGTGCGGGGCGGCCGGGCCACCGCGGTCGTGACCGAGGGCGGCGAGACCTATGCGGCGCGGAGCATCATCTCCAACGCCAGCGCCAAGGTGCTCTATCTCGACCTCGTCGGCGAGCAGCATCTGCCGGCAGAGGTGGTGCGCGAGATCAAGACCTACCGGACCTTCTCGACCGCCTTCAAGATGAACATCGCCTGCGAACGGCCGCCGCAATACCGCATCCTCGACCGGGTGCGGCGGGAAGGCTCGCTCGGCAATTTCGCCTATCCGACCTACATGCATATCGCGCCCGACATCGACTATCTGGAGCGGGCCTATGACGATGCCAAATACGGCTGGTACTCGTCGCGGCCGTTCATCACGCCCGTCGTGCCGACGATCGTCGACGACACGCTGGCGCCGCCGGGCAAGCATGTCGTCAACCTCTTCGGCGGCCACGCGCCCTATACGTTGAAGAACGGCGACTGGGCGCTCGAGAAGGAAAATTTCAAGAAGACCGTGTTCGACACGATCGAGGAGTGGGCACCGGGCTTCTCGAACGACGTGATCGAGGCGCAGCTTCTCGTCGCGCCCGACATCGAGAAGATCGTCGCCCTGCCGCAAGGCCACATCTTCCACGGCGAATTGTCGACCGACCAGCTGTTCTTCCAGCGTCCGGTCTCGGGCTATGCGGATTACCGCACGCCGCTCCAGGGCCTCTACATCTGCGGTTCCTCCATGCATCCGGGCGGCGGCGTCTCGGGCATCCCGGGCTACAATGCCGGCCGCGAGATCCTGAAGGATCTGCGACGGCGGGCATGACAATGGCGGCGGAACCACGCAGCCAGCCGAGCTAAACACGGTTTAAGTCGGCTTCGGCGATGATGGTCGCCAGCCTTCGACCCCTGTCCGGTCGGCCTTTCTCTTCGTTTTGCTGCCGCGAGGCGGCGCGCCAGCACGGGAAAAATTCGTGAGCATCGGTTTGCTGGCGCTGCTCGACGATGTCGCGGGCCTCGCCAAGGTGGCGGCCGCCTCGCTCGACGACGTGGCCGGGCAGGTGGCCAAGGCCGGCGTCAAGGCGGCCGGCGTCGTCATCGACGACGCGGCAATGACGCCACGTTACGTCGTGGGCTTCGCCGCGGCGCGCGAATTGCCGATCGTCGGCAAGATCGCCCTGGGGTCGCTGCGCAACAAGCTGCTGTTCCTCTTGCCGGTCGCGCTGGCCCTGGAGGCTTTCGCGCCCTGGGGCATCACGCCGCTGCTCATGCTCGGCGGCGCCTATCTGTGCTACGAGGGCACCGAGAAGGTGTGGGAAGCCTTCGCGCCGCACACGGCCCATCCGCCCGAAGCCGGTCGCGGCGGGCCGGCGGACAGTCCCGAGGCGTTCGAAGCCCACAAAGTCTCGAGCGCGATCAAGACTGACTTCATCCTCTCGGCCGAGATCATGGCGATCACGCTCGGGGCGCTGCCCGACGGAAGCCTGTGGGAGCAGGCGGTCGTCCTGGCGCTCGTCGGCATCGGCATTACCGGCGCGGTCTATGGCGGCGTCGCGCTGATCGTGAAGGCCGACGATGTCGGCGTGGCGCTGGCCGGATGGCGCCCTGCGGCCGCCTGGACTGCGCCGGCACGGGCCTTCGGGCGAGGGCTCGTGCTCGGCATGCCGGTCTTCCTCGCGGTGCTGAGCGTGGTCGGCACGGCCGCCATGATCTGGGTCGGAGGCGGCATCGTCGTGCACGGCCTCGACATCTACGGTCTGCCCGCGATCGGCGATGCGATCGATCGTCTCGCGGAAGCCGCGGCCGAGCTCGTGCCGGCCGGCGCGGGGGCCGCCCATTGGATCGCCGCCGCCTTCGGATCGGGCCTCGTCGGCCTCGTCATCGGTGCCATCCTCCTTCCGGTCGCGGCCCTGGTCCTCGCTCCCGGCTGGAGGCGCATCGCTGCACTATGGGGCTGAGATGGCGGTCGCGGTGATCTTAAAAAGCGTGTCATGCGTTACATCTCGCATCCGCATAGCGGTGCCGTCGGTCGTCCGGGCCGAGCGAAGGAGGTTTGCGACCGCATGACTATCGACGTGACCGTATGAACGATCGGCCGCGACACACGCCTCTGGGATTTCCGGACAACGAGGAGAAGCGCCGCGATGCGGCGCGCATCCAGGCCGAGCTGACCTATACGGATCTCGGCACCGATCCCTTCGTCGCGGCGGTGCGGGCGATCCGCATGCCCATGATCATCACCAATCCCCGCGAAGCCGACAATCCCGTCGTCTTCGCCAACGACGCCTTCTGCCGCCTGACCGGCTATGCGCGCGAGGAGATTCTTGGGCGGAACTGCCGCTTCCTGCAGGGGCCGGAGACCGATCCGGCGACGGTCGCCCGCATCCGCGCGGCGGTCGCTGCCGAGCGGCCGGTCGAGATCGACATCCGCAACTATCGCAAGTCCGGCGAGACGTTCTGGAACCGTCTCCTGCTGGCGCCGGTGCGCGACGGCGACGGCGTCACGGCCTATTTCTTCGCGAGCCAGGTCGATGTGACGATCGAGCGCGAGCGGCTCGAAGATCTCGAAAGCCACAACGCGGCCCTGATGGCGGAAGTCGCGGGGCGATTGCACGCTCAGCGCGAGAGCGAGGGCCGGCTGCATTTCGCCGCCGAGGCTGGCCGGCTCGGCATCTGGGACCTCGATCTCGCGAGCGGCGAACTGACGGCCTCGGCCGTCTGCAAGGAGAACTTCGGCCGCCCCCGGACGGCGCCGTTCACCTATTCGCAACTCCACCAGACCATCCACCCCGAGGATCGCGCGCGCGTCAAGGAGATGATCGCCCATTGCGTCGCGACGGGCGCGGATTACGACATCGAATACCGCGTCATCAAGCCCGGCGGTGTCCTGGGGCGCGCGCGCCCGACGGGACAGCACTCGGCATGGCCGGCATCTCGCTCGATGTGACCGGGCGCAAGGCCGCCGAGATGCGCCGCCTCGCGCTGGTCGAGCTCGGCGATCGCATCCGCGATGGCGAGGATCCCGACGACCTCGCCTTCGCCTCGGCCGAAATCTTGGGCCGGACGCTCGGCGTGAGCCGCGCCGGCTATGGCACCATCGACCCCGTGGCGGAGACGATCAGCATCGCGCGGGACTGGAATGCGCCTGGCATCAGGAGCCTGGCCGGCGTGCTGAGGTTCCGCGACTACGGCTCCTATATCGAGGACCTCAAGCGCGGCAAGACGGTCGTCTTCGCCGACGCCGAGACCGATCCGCGCACCGCGGCGACCGCCGACGCGCTGAAGGCAATCAGCGCCCGCTCGGTGGTCAACATGCCGGTCACCGAGCAGGGCGGTTTCGTGGCGCTGCTCTATCTCAACCATGCCGAGGTGCGGCCATGGTCGGCCGACGACCTGGCGTTCGTCCGTGAAGTCGCGAACCGGACCCGGACCGCGGTCGAGCGCCGCCGCGCCGAGCACGACCTGCGCCGGCTGGCGGCGTCGCTGGCGCAACAGGTCAAGGACCGCACCGCCGAGCGCGACGACATCTGGCGGCTGATCCCGGACCTCCTGGTGGCCGGCACGCTCGACGGCCGGTTTTTGGCGGTCAACCCCGCCTGGACGCGGGTGCTGGGCTATACCGAAGCCGAACTCCTGGCGCGGCCGTTCTGGGAGCTCATCGATCCCGATCTCCTGCATCTGAGCGCCGAGGCGGTCGCGACGATGCAGCGGGGCGAGACGGCGCGCCACACCAATCGGGTCCGCACGGCGGCCGGCGATTATCGCTGGTTCGATTGGGTTAGCGCACCGTCAGGGAACATCTTCTATGCCGTGGCACGCGACGTCACCGCCGACAAGCTGCGCCAAGCCGAACTCGCGGCCGCGCAGGAGGCGTTGCGTCAGTCGCAGAAGATGGAGGCGGTGGGCCAGCTCACCGGTGGCCTCGCCCACGACTTCAACAATCTCCTGACCGGCATCGCCGGCAGCCTCGAGCTCCTGCAGACGCGGGTGGCACAGGGGCGGATCAAGGATATCGACCGCTACGTGGCGGCCGCGCAAGGCTCGGCCAAGCGGGCGGCGGCGCTGACGCATCGGCTCCTCGCTTTCTCGCGCCGGCAGACGCTCGAGCCGAAGCCGATCGACGTCAACCGGCTCATCGCCGGCATGGAGGAGCTGATCCGCCGCACGGTCGGCCCTGGGATCACCGTCGAGGTCGTGGGAACGGCGGGGCTATGGTCTATCCAGGCCGACCCGAACCAGCTCGAGAATGCGCTGCTCAACCTGTGCATCAACGCCCGCGACGCGATGCCGGAGGGCGGGCGGCTGACGGTCGAGACGGCCAACCGCTGGCTCGACGAGCGCGCCGGGCGCGAGCGCGACCTGGCACCGGGGCAATATCTGTCGCTCTGCGTCTCGGATACCGGGACCGGCATGACGCCCGAGGTGAGCGCACGGGCTTTCGATCCGTTCTTCACCACCAAGCCGCTCGGGCTCGGCACGGGGCTCGGCCTGTCGATGACCTATGGTTTCGTGCGCCAGTCGGGCGGCCAGGCGCGCATCTATTCCGAGCCGGGTCACGGCACGATGGTGTGCCTCTACCTGCCGCGCCACTACGGCGAGGAGGAAAGCCTGGCGACGACCGCCGTCGCCCAGGACAGGATGGCCGCCGTCGAGGGCGAAACCGTGCTGGTCGTCGACGACGAGCCGACCGTCCGCATGCTGGTGCGCGAAGTTTTGGAGGATCTCGGCTATCGCGCGCTCGAGGCGGCCAATGGCGCCGAAGGCCTGCGGATCCTGCAATCCGGGGCTCGCATCGACCTCCTCGTCACCGATGTCGGCCTGCCGGGTGGGATGAACGGGCGCCAGGTCGCCGACGCCGGCCGGGCGCTGCGGCCCGGCCTCAAAGTGCTGTTCATCACCGGCTACGCGGAGAATGCGGTGGTCGGCAACGGCCACCTCGAGCCCGGCATGCGGGTTCTGACCAAGCCCTTCGCGATGGATCAGTTGGCGAGCCGCATCCGGGACCTGATCGGCGAGCCGTAGGGCGGACGCTGAAACGCCTTATTGGGCGGGAGTGTCGCCGCCGGCCGGCATCGGATCGGCCTTCATGGCGCCGCCCTTCATGTGGTCGCCCTTCATGGCCTTATGCTTCTTCATGTGCTTGTGCATCATGGCGTCGCCTTTCATCGAATCCGCCGCATAGGCGGCCGGCGCCACAAGGCCGAAAGCGAGCGCGGAGGCGGTCAGGGCCAGCGCGAAACGGTGCGTGAAGGTCATTGGTCGTAGTCCTCTTCAGGGTCGCCGGCAGCCGCCTCGCGGCTCACATGCGCCACCTCCCCCTTCGCCGCGCACCTGGCGCCGGTTACACGGCGGGCGGGCGTCGCCGATGAGCCAGTGCCCAGCGTGCGACGAGCTGGTTGAGGACGACGACGATCGCGACCGCGAGCAGATGAACCATGAGGTCCGTGGCCGAGGCGTCGTAGGGGTGGAAGAAGTTGAGGAGCGAGGCCGCCCCCGCCGCGATGGCGGTGCCGCCGACCAATGCCGCGAGATTGGGGCGCAGCGGGCAGGCGCGGCGGATCATCAGCACCATCACTACGGACAACGGAACCGACACCGCCACGATAAAGACGAGGCAGATCCGTACCTCGCCCATCGATGCGTCGTGGGTCTCGGGGATCAGCCAGCTTCGCAGACAGCCCATGCCGCTGGCGCCGATCCACAAGGCGAGACCCGGCACCGGGAGCAGCGCCCACCAGGGGCTGCGGCCCGGCACGCTGAGATGGAACACCGCCAAGGCCCCGAGAATCGCCGTCAGGGTCGAGCCCAGCACGGCCAGCCACATGTCGGGCGCGCCCATCAGGCGATGCGCGATGGCCGGCAGGTCGGCGAAACAGCCTAGGACGCAGGCCAGCGCCGCGACGCCCGCGAGCCAGAGCAGGGCGCGCACGCCAGGCGGCCTGAGGCGCCGCACCGGCTTGAGGTCGGTGCCGAGACGCTGGATCATGTGGTCGATCGTGTCGAGGTTCGACATGGTCTCACTCCGCCCGGTCGAAGCGGTCGCGCAGGGCCTTGAGCGCGCGATGCAGGTTCACCTTCAATGCCCCTTTCGTCTTCCCCGTCTCCGTCGCGGCCTCGCTCAGCGAGAGCTGGCGCATCGCCAAGGCCTCGACCGCCTCGCGCTGCCCGGGCGGCAGGCGCGCCACGGCGCTCTGCAGCTCTTCGTTGCGGCCGCCGTCCTCCCAGGCCTCTTCGGGCGTCGCGTCCCCGGCCGGATAGGCCGCATAGGTCGTATCGTCGGCGATCTCGCGCCGGGTCTGCCGCCCGCGATGGCGCAGATCGTCGATGGCCCGGCGCTGGGCGATGGCGTTGAGCCACGCGGTGAAGCTTCGGGCCGGATCGTAGGTCTGCCGCGCCCGATGCACGGTCAGCAGCACCTCCTGGACGACGTCGTCGACCCGCTCCGCTCTGACACCGGTCCGCCGCACGATCCGTTTCACGTGCGGGACGCAGTCTCTCAGCAGAGCCTCATAGGCCACCCTGTCACCCGTCTGCGCGGCAGCCATCCGGGCCGACCAGAGCCGGTCGACGTCGGTGCCGCCTCCTGAGGCCGCGCTGTTCATGCCGCTCCGGTCGTGCTTCGTCGGATGTCCGCGAGCTCCTGTATAGGCTCGCAAGCCTGCGTAATCCAACGTCACGTCGGCGGTCCCGGGCGCGACGGCCCGGCCCTCTCTGGCTCTACGCCGCGCGGACCCCGAGGGTTACAGGCTCCGCCGCAGCCGCCACATCGTCCTGGGTCGGACGACACGGCCTTGCGGATCGGGTCGGTCAACCATTGCCGATGAGGATGCCTGTCGCCAGCACCAGGCCGCCGCCGAGCATGACCTTGGCGGCGGCCGACACCGGCGGCGTATCCATGAAGCGCCATTGGATCCAGGCGATGGCCAGCAGTTCGAAGACCACGACGACGCCGGCCGCGATGGTCGCCGTATAGAAGTCGTGGATGAGGTAGGGGAGGGTGTGGCCGATGCCGCCGGCGATGGTCATCAGCCCGCAGACCAGACCGCGCAGCATTGGCTTGCCACGGCCGGAGAGCTTGCCGTCGTCGGCGAGCGCCTCGGCGAAGCCCATGGAAATGCCGGCCCCGAGCGAGGCCGCGAGGCCGACCAAAAATGCCTTCCAGGAATCATGGGTCGCGAAGGCGGCGGCGAAAACCGGGGCGAGCGTCGAGACCGAGCCGTCCATGAGCCCGACGAGGCCGGGCTGGATGATCTCCAGCACGAAGCGTCGGCTGGCATTGGCCGTCTCCCGGCCTCGCGCCTCATCCGGAAGGTGCCGTTCCTCGGCCTCTGAGGCCTTCTGTTCGTGGCCGGCCTCGGCCTCGGCGAGGTCGCCAAGAAGCTTGCGGACGGCGGCATCCGTCGACCGGAGCGCGGCTTCACGATAGAACCGCTCGGCATCCCGCTCCATCTGGGCCGCCTGCCGGCGTACCGCCTCGATCCCCAGCGGCCGGACCTGCCAGACGGGCTTGCGGGGCACCGTGCCGCGAACATCCTGGCGGCGGACCAGCGGAATGTGATCGCCGAATTTTTCCACGAACAAGTCGATGAGTTGCCGGCGATGCTCGCTCTCCTCGCCGGCCATGTCGGCGAACAGGCGAGCCGTGTCCGGATAGTCTTCCCGGACCGCATTGGCGAAATCCGCGAACAGTCGGCCATCCTCTTCCTCGCTGCTGATGGCGAAGGCGAGGATCTCGCGTTCCGTCAGAGTCTCGAAGGTTTTCATCAGGTACCAGCTTGGAATTAGAATAATTCCAATGGAATTACTGTTCGTTTCCCTTGCATGTCAAGCGCCAGGGCAATCGGGTGAAGCTCTGTGCCGCCCTCATGGTGAGCGTGTCGAACCACGAGGGCCCTCGCCCTTCGACAGGCTCAGGGCGAGGGCCCTTCAGCAGGCTTCACCCGATTGCCCTGTGTCAAGCGCCCGGTGGACCCAGGGTGAGCGCATTTGGATCGAAGCCCGTCGGATGGTATTGTTTTTCCTTCCCCGGAACGGGGAAGGTGGCGCCCGCAGGGCGTCGGAAGGGGCGATCTCGGAATCGAGAACCCCATCCGGCCCGGCTCCGCCGGTCCACCTTCCCCGTTCCGGGGAAGGATTTTGCGGATAGGCAGTGATTTTCAAATGCGATCACCCTGCCGGTGGACCAGACCTCAAACCGGTGAACCATCGGCGGGCAATCCCGCGGCGACCGGGTAAGGTGCGTCGCGTCAGCCGATCGCCATCAGGCTGGCATTGCCACCGGCCGCCGCCGTATTGACGCTGACCGTCTTTTCCTCGACCAGCCATTCGGTGGGAAAATCCTCGGCACCGCTCGCCAGGCCCGCGGCCGAGACGGCATGGACCGGCACGACGGCGCCGGGCGCGTCCGCCAGGCGCCTCAACACGGCCTTGAGGCCCTCGGCATCACCCTCGTAGAGCACCGCATTGGCGTGAGCCGCCGTCCAATCCTCGGGCGCCGCCGCGATCATCTCGGCCGCGGCGCGCGGCAGGCTCGCCAACATGGTGTGGACGGCGGGCGGCGCCACCACAGCGACGCGGTTGCCGGCGGCCAGTGCCGCCGCCAGCGCGGCGAACAGGCCGCGGGCGCTCTCGGCCATCACCAGCACGGTGCCACGGGGCTCGAATCCATAAGCGTTGCGCTCGCCGACCGGGCCCGGCAGCTCCGTCTCGCGATGCCCCGGCGCCGCATTGAGATAGGCCGCGGCGCGAGCGGCGGCAGCCTCGTGGCCCTGCTTGCCGAGCCAATCGGCGAGGGCGACCGCCGGCAGGCTCGGGATGCCGCCCTCCGACACGGCGAGAGGCGGTGCGCCGGTGACGAGCCGGCGCAGATAGAGCGGCCCACCGGCCTTGGGACCGGTGCCGGAGAGGCCGTTGCCGCCGAAGGGCTGCACACCGACGACCGCCCCGATGATGTTGCGGTTGACGTAGATGTTGCCGGCCGCGACTTTTGCCGTGACGCGCGCCACCGTCTCGTCGATGCGGGTATGCAGCCCGAAGGTCAGGCCGTAACCCGAGGCGTTGATGCTGTCGAGGAGCGCGTCGAGCCTGTCGCGCCGGTAACGCAGCACATGCAGGACCGGGCCGAAGACCTCGCGCTTCAGTTGGGAAAGCGCCCCGATCTCGATCAGCGTCGGCGCCACGAAGGTGCCCCGTGACGCGTCGGCGGGAAGCGGGGCTTCGGTGATCCGGTGGCCCACCTCATGCATCGCCGCGACATGGTCGAGGATCGTCGTCCGCGCGGCGGCGTCGATCACCGGGCCGATATCGGTCGCCAGCCGGTCGGGGTTGCCGACCGCGAGTTCCGCCATCGCCCGCTTGAGCATGGCGAGGATCTTGTCGGCGACGTCCTCCTGCAGGCAGAGCACGCGCAGCGCCGAGCAGCGCTGGCCGGCAGAATCGAAGGCCGAGGCCAGCACGTCGCCGACCACCTGCTCGGGCAGGGCGGACGAATCGACGATCATGGCGTTCTGCCCGCCGGTCTCGGCGACGAAGGGCACCGGCCGCCCGTCCGGGTTGAGACGTGCGGCAAGTTGCTTCTGGATCAGCCGCGCCACCTCCGTCGAGCCGGTAAAAACCACGCCGCGGACGCGCTCGTCGGCGACGAGCCGCGCACCCACCTCCCCGTCGCCGGGCAGCAATTGCAGCGCGCCGGCCGGCACGCCCGCCTGACGAAGCAGCTCGACCGCGCGACCGGCGATCAGCGTCGTCTGCTCGGCGGGCTTGGCCAGCACCGGATTGCCGGCCGCGAGCGCCGCCGCGACCTGTCCGGTGAAGATCGCCAGCGGAAAGTTCCAGGGCGAGATGCAGACCACCGGCCCGAGCGGGCGGGCGTCGCCGAGCTTCTCGGCCTCGTTCGCATAGTAGCGCAGGAAGTCGACCGCCTCGCGCACCTCGCCGACGGCATTCGACAGCGACTTTCCCGCCTCGCGCACCGCGATGCCGATGAAGCCCGTCATCTCGGCCTCGAACAGGTCGGCCGCCCGACGCAGCATGGCCGCGCGACTCGCAGCGGACGTGGCGGCCCAGGACGGCGCGCCGGTGGCGGCCGCGGCAAGCGCCGCATCGACGGTTTCGGCATCGGCGAAGACGGCCGTGCCGACGCGATCGTCATGATCCGCGGGATTGCGGATCTCGACCTCGGTGCCTCGGCCCTCGCCCTCGGCCAGCATCGGCGCGGCGCGAAGCGGCGTTGCGACCCCTCCGCCGAGCGTCGTGGCGAGCTCCGCGAGGCGATCCTCGTCGGCGAGGTCGAGCCCGGCCGAATTCGGCCGCGCAGTGCCGTAGAGGTCGCGCGGCAGCGGGATCGCCGGATGCGGCGCGCCGAGCGGCACGATGGCCGCAGCCTCGACCGCCGGATCGGCGATCAAGGTCTCGACGCTCACGTCTGGGTCGGCGATGCGGTTGACGAAGGAGGAATTGGCGCCGTTCTCGAGCAGTCGCCGCACCAAATAGGCGAGCAGCGTCTCATGCGTGCCGACGGGCGCGTAGATGCGGCAGGGTCGGTTGAGCTTGTCGGGACCGACGACCTCCTCGTAGAGCGGCTCGCCCATGCCGTGCAGGCATTGGAACTCGTACTGGCCCTTGCGCCACGGCCCGGCCAGCGCATGGACGGCGGCAAGCGTGCGGGCATTGTGGGTGGCGAATTGCGGGAAGATGGCCTCGGGTTCGGCCAGCATCTTCCTGGCGCAGACCATATAGGCGAGGTCGGTATAGATCTTGCGCGTATAGACCGGATAGCCGCCGAGCCCGTCGACCTGGGCACGCTTGATCTCGCTGTCCCAATAGGCGCCCTTGACGAGCCGCACCATCAGCCGGTGGCCGGAGCGTTTGGCGAGGTCGACGAGATAGTCGATGACGAAAGGCGCGCGCTTGCCGTAGGCTTGCACCACGAAGCCGAGGCCGTTCCAGCCGGAAAACTCGGGCGCCAGGCAGAGCGCCTCGAGGAGATCGAGCGATAGCTCGAGCCGGTCGGCCTCCTCGGCATCGATATTGAGGCCGATGTCGTAGCGCCGCGCCAGCACCGCCAGCGCCGTGAGCCGCGGCAGGAGCTCCCCCATGACACGGCCGCGCTGGGCGCGCGAATAGCGCGGATGGAGCGCCGAGAGCTTGACCGAGATGCCGGGTCCCTCGATCACACCTCGCCCGCCCGCGGCGCGGCCGATGGCATGGATGGCCGCCTCGTAGTCGCCGTAGTAGCGGTCGGCGTCCGCCATGGTCATGGCCGCCTCGCCCAGCATGTCGTAGGAGTAGCGGAAGCCCCGCGCCTCGAAGGTCCGGGCATGGTCGAGCGCCTCGGCGATGGTCTGGCCGGTGACGAACTGCTCGCCCATCATGCGCATGGCCATGTCGACGCCGCGCCGGATCAGCGGTTCGCCGCCCTTGGCAATGAGGCGCTGCAGCGCGGTGGCGAGGCCCGTCTCGTTGACCGAGCCGGTCAGCTTTCCGGTGACGACGAGCCCCCAGGTGGCGGCATTGACGAACAGCGACGGACTCTGCCCGATATGCGAATGCCAGTCGCCGGCCGAAATCTTGTCGCGGATCAGCGCGTCGCGGGTCGGCCGGTCCGGCACGCGCAGCAGCGCCTCGGCGAGACACATCAGCGCCACGCCCTCGTGGCTCGACAGGGCATATTCCTGCACGAGCCCCTCGACGCCGCCGCGTTTCGGCTTGGCCCTGAGCGCGCCGACGAGCCGTCGCGCCGTGGCGACGGCCATGGCCTCGCGTGCGGGATCGAGCCTCGCTGCCGCGATCAACGGCGGGACGCAATCGGGCTCCGGCCGACGACAGGCGGCCGTGACCGCGGTGCGCAAGGGCGATTGCGTCATGATCTCGCGCGACAGTGCGGCGAAGGGCGCGTCCCGGGTGCCTGACGAAACCATGTCTACCTGCCGAGGACGGAGGGCGTTCCCACGCGCCGAGTTCTGGCAGGTCGCGGGTGCTTATTCAACCGCTGCCCGCGGCAGCGGGCCGAGCGGAAGGAGGTGGAAGTCCGACACGTCCTGGGCTTTGCAGGTCGCCCGCCACCGCCTAAATACCATGCCGCAGCGGAGGCCCGGATCATGAGCGCAGGCGACTGGACCCTGGCGAATGCGCCACGCCTCGACAGCCGCCTCGCCCTCATCACGGGCTCCGCCGGCGGCCTCGGCACCGAGACGGCGCTCGGACTCGCGCGGCTCGGCGCCCAGGTCATCGTGAGCGGGCGCAATGCGCAGCGCGGCGCGGCGGCGCTCGGCTTCATCCGGCAGGAGGTTCCGGCGGCGAAGCTCACCTTCGAGCTGCTCGACCTCGCCAGCCTCGCTTCGGTCGAGGGCTTCGCGGCGCGGCGCGGCATGGCTGCCCTCGACATCCTGGTCAACAATGCCGCGGTCATGGCACTGCCCAACCGCCACGTCACGGCCGATGGTTTCGAGATGCAGTTCGCCACCAACTACCTCGGCCATTTTGCCCTGACGGCTGCGCTGATGCCGGCCCTGCTCCGAAGCCGCTTCGGCGCGCGCGTCGTCAGTCTCGCCAGCCTGGCGCACCGCAAGGGCCATATCGCGTTCGACGACCTGCAGGGCGAGGGGCGTTACGACGGCTGGACCGCCTACCGGCAGAGCAA
The DNA here is from genome assembly GCA_965277115.1 of Lichenihabitans sp. Classification (GTDB taxonomy): domain Bacteria; phylum Pseudomonadota; class Alphaproteobacteria; order Rhizobiales; family Beijerinckiaceae; genus Lichenihabitans. The sequence continues at coordinate 347,366 of CBDIBY010000013.1, forward strand.
GCTCGCCATGCTGATGTTCGCACGCACCCTGCAACGCCGCGCGACGGAAAACGGCTGGCCGGTCCGCAGCATCGCGGCTCATCCCGGCTGGGCACTCACCCAGATCATCCGCAACGGCCCGGGTCGCAGCGATCCGGCCTGGAAGGTCGCCATGATGAATTTGATATTCGGCCTCATGGGCCAGTCGGCGGAAGCCGGCGCCCGGCCGATCCTCTATGCCGCGGCGGCGCCCGAGGCGGAGCCCGGCGGCTATTACGGCCCCACGGGCTCCGGCGAGCGCAAGGGGCCGGTCGGCCCGTCGGTGGTCGAGGCCCAGGCGCACGATCTCGACACTGAAGACCGGCTCTGGGCGGTGTCGACGCGGCTGACCGGCGCCCGCTGGCCATGATTGCGAGGGCCGGGACAATCGATCGGGACGGCCGCCTAATTCTACTGCGTCATAAGCTCAAAAGCCCCTCATCCTGAGCCTGTCGAAGGATCGAGGGGCTGCACCGAGGGTCGATTTCCTCGTCCTTCGACAAGCTCAGGATGAGGAAATCGAGTAGCCGGAGCCCACGGAGCAGTTTGTGACGCAGTAAGACTAATCGTCAAACCCAGATATGCGTCATCTGGACATCAAGACGTCGAACCGGCTTGGATCAGCCGGATCGTCTCGATGAGCGCGTTCGGCGAATGATCGCCGGGCAGCCGGATCGCCCGCACGGTCTGGTCGGCCTCGTGGCGCACCGTGTAGGTCACGTCCGGACTGTCGGCCGACGGCGTGGTTAACAGGTTCCCGAGCACGTACAGCACCCAGTAGCCGACCGTGTAGTGATACTTGACGCTTTCCACGCTCCAGCCGTCGGGAACTGCAGGCGCGTTTCGTGTGTCGGGTCCTTGCATCGGGAGATCCCCGTCCGGGCGCGAGCATCTATCATTGCGCCAGCATCACGCGAAGCCCGCCGTGCTGCAACCTTATCCGCCGATCGCGTTACCGGAGGGAATATCGCCATATTTTTGCGACGCAGCGAACTCTTTAGAGGGTTCGTGCATTAAGGGGGAGACCCAACGTGAACTTTACCCGCCGGCACGGTACCGGCGGGTTTTTTCGTTCAGAACCGGGCTCTTCGTTCAGAACACCGCCGGCGGCTGCGTCGTGCCGGGGATCTCGGGCGGTGCGCCGGGCGGGATGCCGAGCGGCTCACCTACGCCGGGGTTCCTCACGTCGGGACCCGGATCCGGCACGCCGATCGGATCGACGGGCGGGTTCTCGGGCGGTGTCGGCGGAGACACCGGCTCGGGGAAGGGATCGGCGGGCTGCGGGCCGGGGTCGGGCTGCGGGCTCATCGGATCCGACATGATGTTTCTCCTTGCAGGTCGCAAGGCCAACGCGCAGATGTCCGGCAAAGTCGCATCGGCGCGGCCTCTGGATGGGCCATGGCTGAAACCCTCGTCAAGATCTGCGGCCTGTCGACCGAGGAGACGCTCGATGCCGCGCTCGATGCGGGCGCCGACCGGATCGGCCTGGTGTTCTTTCCGAAGAGCCCTCGCCATGTCGGGCTCGACCGTGCCCGCGCCCTGGCGGAGCGCGCACGGGGACGGGCCGAGATCGTGGCCCTGACGGTCGATGCCGAGGATGCGGCGCTCGATGCCATCATGGCCGCCGCCGATCCGGACATGGTGCAACTGCACGGCCGTGAGACGCCGGCGCGAGTGAGGGAGATCGCGGCGCTGACCGGGCGGCGCACCATCAAGGCCCTCGGCGTCGCCGGCCGACGCGATCTCGATGCCGTGCCGGCCTATGCGGCGGCGGCCGACGAGATCCTGTTCGACGCCAGGCCGCCGACCGACGCCGCCTTGCCGGGCGGCAACGGTCTCGCCTTCGACTGGCACATCCTCGCCGGGCTTGACCTCGCGGTTCCGTTCATGCTTTCCGGGGGGCTCGGCCCGGACAATGTCGGCCGGGCCCTGAGCGTCACGGACGCGCCGGCGGTCGACGTCTCGTCGGGGGTCGAGACCGCGCCCGGCATGAAATCGCCGGAGAAGATCCGCGCCTTCATCCGCGCCGTCCGCGAAAGCTGACCTTTCGAGGCGTGTAGCCGAGGAGTGGAACCCGTGGTCAAGCCCGAACTGCCGAATTCCTTCAGGAACGGACCCGACGAGCGGGGCCGTTTCGGCAATTTCGGCGGCCGCTTCGTCGCCGAGACGCTGATGCCGCTGATCCTCGACCTGGAGAAGGCCTATGAGGCGGCCAAGGCCGACCCGGCTTTCGCGGCCCAGATCGCCGATCTCCACACTCATTACGTCGGGCGCCCCTCGCCGCTCTATTTCGCCGAGCGGCTGAGCGCCCATTGCGGCGGCGCCAAGATCTATTTCAAGCGCGACGAGCTCAACCATACCGGCGCTCACAAGATCAACAACGTGCTGGGCCAGATCCTGCTCGCCATGCGCATGGGCAAGACGCGCATCATCGCCGAGACCGGCGCCGGTCAGCATGGCGTCGCCACCGCCACCGCCTGCGCCCGCTTCGGCCTGCCCTGCATCGTCTACATGGGGGCCGTCGACATCGAGCGGCAAAAACCCAACGTGTTCCGCATGAAGATGCTCGGCGCCGAGGTGCGGCCCGTCCAGTCCGGCGCAAAGACGCTCAAGGACGCCATGAACGAAGCGCTGCGCGACTGGGTCACCAATGTCGAGGACACGTTCTACTGCATCGGCACCGCCGCCGGGCCGCATCCCTATCCTGCCATGGTGCGCGACTTCCAGTCGATCATCGGCACCGAGGTCAGGGCGCAGATGCAGGAGCGCGAGGGTCGCCTGCCCGATTCGCTCGTCGCCTGTATCGGCGGCGGCTCGAACGCCATCGGCCTGTTCCACCCCTTCCTCGACGATGCGGGGATCGCGATCTTCGGCGTCGAGGCCGCCGGCCACGGACTCGACACGCCGGCGCACGCGGCCTCGCTCGCCGGCGGCCGGCCGGGCGTGCTGCACGGCAACCGCACCTATCTCCTGATGGACGAGGACGGGCAGATCGAGGAGGGCCATTCCATCTCGGCCGGGCTCGACTACCCGGGCATCGGTCCGGAACACGCCTGGCTGCGCGACATCGGCCGCGTCACCTATCTCTCGGCCACCGACAAGGAGGCACTGGCGGCCTTCCAGCTCTGCTCGCGGCTCGAAGGCATCATTCCCGCGCTCGAGCCGGCCCATGCGCTGGCGGCCGTCCTCAAGCTTGCACCCGAGCGGCCGGCGAACCACCTGATGGTGATGAATTTGTGCGGGCGCGGCGACAAGGACATCTTCACCGTCGCCGACCACCTCGGCGGGATGTGATCGTGACCCAGCGCCTCGACGCCCGCTTCGCCGACCTCAGGCGGCAGGGCCGCGCCGGCCTCGTCACCTTCGTCACCGCCGGCGACCCCGATCTCGAAACCTCGGCGGCGTTGCTCGCGGCACTGCCGGCGGCCGGCGCCGACGTGATCGAGCTCGGCATGCCCTTCACCGATCCGATGGCCGACGGCCCCGTCATTCAGGCCGCGGGCCTCCGGGCGCTCAAGGGCGGCCAGACGCTGGCCAAGACGATTCGCATGGTGCGCACCTTCCGGCGAGGCGACGGTGCGACGCCGATCGTGCTGATGGGCTATTACAATCCGATCTACGTCTATGGGGTCGAGCGTTTCCTCGTCGACGCGCGGGAGGCTGGCGTCGACGGGCTCATCGTCGTCGACCTGCCGCCCGAGGAGGACGACGAACTCTGCCTGCCGGCGCTCAGGGCGGGCCTCAGCTTCATCCGCCTGGCGACGCCGACGACCGACGCCCGGCGCCTGCCGGCCGTGCTCGCCAATACCAGCGGTTTCGTCTACTACGTCTCGGTGACCGGCATCACCGGCTCGGCCGTGCCAGACTACGAGCGCGTCGGTGAGGCCGTCGCCCGCATCAAGCGGCATACGGACCTGCCGGTGGCGGTGGGTTTCGGCGTAAAGAGTCCGGAAAGCGCGGCCGCCGTCGCGGCTGGCGCCGACGCGGTCGTGGTCGGCACGGCGCTGATCGATACCTTGGCCGCGACCTTCGAGAATGGCCGGGCGACGCCCGCGAGCATCCCGGCCGCCACCCGTTTCGTCTCGGCGCTCGCCTCGGGCGTCAGATCCGTCCCCCGTCCCCAGGACAAGAGCCCATGAGCTGGATCCATAACGTCGTCCCGCCCAAGATCCGCTCATTCCTGAAAAAGGAGACGGCGGAGAATCTGTGGGTCAAATGCCCGGACAGCGGGCAGCTCGTGTTCCACAAGGACCTCGAAAACAACCTCTTCGTGGTGCCGGGGTCCGGCTACCACATGCGGCTCGGCGCCAAGGGACGCCTCGCCGCAACCTTCGACAACGGCCAGTGGGAGGACGTGGTCGTCCCCGAGGTGCTCAACGACCCGCTGAAGTTCCGCGACGAGAAGCGCTATGCCGACAAGCTCAAGGAGGCGCGCCTCAAGACCGGCCTCACCGACGCGATCAAGGTCGGTGTCGGCCGGCTCGAGGGGCGCGAGGTCACCGTCGCGGTGCAGGATTTCGATTTCATCGGCGGCTCGCTCGGCATGGCGGCGGGCGAGGCCATCGTCACCGGCGTCGAGCGGGCGCTCGAACGCCGCACGCCCTTCATCCTCTACGCCGCTTCGGGGGGCGCCCGCATGCAGGAGGGCGTCTTCTCGCTGATGCAGATGCCGCGCACCACGGTGGCGCTGAACCGTCTGCGCAACGCCCGGCTGCCCTATATCGTGGTGCTCACCAACCCGACGACCGGTGGCGTCACGGCCTCCTACGCCATGCTGGGCGACATCCATATCGCCGAGCCCGGCGCGCTGATCTGCTTCGCCGGGCCGCGCGTCATCGAGCAGACGGTCCGCGAGAAACTGCCCGAAGGTTTCCAGCGGGCCGAATATCTCCGGTCCCACGGCATGGTCGACATGGTGGTGCACCGCCGCGACATGCGCGCCACCCTGGCACGGCTCTGCGACCTGCTCACGCGGCGCCAGGACCAGGCCGCCGTCGCTCCGATGCCCGCCGCTCCGGCGGCGGCAGCCTGAACGCGAGGCCTGCAGGTCCCATGCTGGCGAGCCCCGGCCGTGCCGACCGGCTGATGGAGCGGTTCCTGCCGCTCCACCCGAAGAAGATCGACCTGTCGCTCGGCCGCATCGAGCGGCTGCTCGGCGAGCTCGACCATCCCGAGACACGCCTGCCGCCGGTGATCCACGTCGCCGGCACCAACGGCAAGGGCTCGACGCTGGCCTTCATGCGGGCCATGCTGGAGGCGGCGGGCAAGGCCGTGCATGTCTACACCTCGCCGCATCTCGTGCGCTTCCACGAACGCATCCGCCTCGCCCATCCGGGCGGCGGAAGGCTGGTCGACGACGACACGCTCGCCGAGGCCTTCGAGCTCTGCGAACGGGTCAACGACGGCCGCTCGATCAGCGTCTTCGAGATCACGACGGCGGCCGCCTTCACGCTCTTTGCCGCCCATCCGGCCGATTACCTGCTGCTCGAAGTCGGCCTCGGCGGCCGGTTCGATGCCACGAATGTCGTGCCGGCGCCGGCCGCGACCGTCGTCACGCCCGTCTCCATGGACCACCCGGAATTCCTGGGGCGGACCGTCGAGGCCATCGCCTTCGAGAAGGCCGGGATCTTGAAGGCCGGCGCCCCGGCGATCCTGGCCGAGCAGGATCCGGCGGCCCTCGCCGTGCTGCGCCGGCAGGCCGAGCGGCTCGGCGTCAAGCCCATCGTCGGCGGCGAGGATTTTCACTGTCACGAGGAGCATGGCCGGCTGGTCTACCAGGACGAGAATGGTCTTCTCGACCTGCCGCTGCCGCGTCTCGTCGGCCGCCATCAGCACGGCAATGCCGGCACCGCCGTCGCCACGCTGCGCCGCGTCGAGCCGGATCTCGGCGCCGAAGCCCACGAGGCCGGACTGCTCAAGGCCGACTGGCCGGCGCGGCTGCAGCCGCTGCGGCGCGGCCGGCTGCCGGAGGTGGCGCCCGACGGTGCCGAGCTGTGGCTCGACGGCGGCCATAATGCGGACGGCGGGCGCGTGCTGGCCGAAGCCCTGGGCGAGATGGAGGAGCGGCAGGGCCGGCCGCTGATCCTCGTCTGCGGCATGCTGAGCACGAAGGATCCCGCCGCGTTCCTCATCGCCTTCAAGGGCCTCGCCCAGGAGCTGCTGGCCGTGCCGGTCGGCGGCGAGCATAGCGGGCGCGAGGCCGAGGAGATCGCGTCGATCGCGCGCCGCATCGGCATCGAGGCCGCCTGCTGCGCCGGCGTCGAGGCGGCGCTGCGCTATCTCGCGGCCCGGCGCTGGCGCGAGCCGCCACGCATCCTGATCACCGGCTCGCTCTATCTCGCCGGCGACGTGCTGGCCTTGAACGGCACGCTGCCGGACTGACCCTGTTATCTGCCGGGCGGGTGTGGCTTCCGTCGTCGGTATCTGCCGGATAGGTTGCGGGCGGCTGGCGAGTCGATGGACGAAGGAATGGTGCGGCTGAACGAAATCCGGACGGGCGAGGTCGCCGTCGATATGCCGGCCGCGACCGACGCCGGCCTGATCTTCATCGGCCGCATCCGCACGCCGTGGACGGATCGCCTCGCCTGCCCGCGCCAGGGGCGGCTCGACGGTCCGCTCTGCCGGATCGAGATCGCCGAACCCTGGGTCGAGGCGCTCGACGGCCTCGCGGCCTACGCCAGGGTCGAGGTGCTCTACTGGCTCGACAAATCTCGCCGCGACCTCGTGCGCCAGAGCCCCAGGGACGACGGGGCGACGCGCGGCACCTTTTCGCTGCGCTCACCCGTGCGGCCGAACCCCATCGGCACGTCGCTCGCCGCGCTCGTCGGCATCGAGGGAGCGACGGTGCTGGTGCGCGGGCTCGACTGCCTCGACGGCACGCCGCTCGTCGACCTCAAGCCCGACCGCTGCGTCTTCACGCCGCTCGCGCCGGCCCAGCCCGGCGATTTCGACGTCGGCGACACGTGATCTATTCGGATCACGACATCCGGCGGATCACCACCGCCAATGCTTTCGCGGCCGGACAGACCTATCAGCGCCAGGGCCGGGTCCTGTCGATCGAACACGAGGGCGACGGGCAGATCTCCGCGACGGTTCGCGGCAGCGAGCCAACCCCCTACGCGCAGACCATCGTCTTGAAACGGCAGGCGTCCGGCGCGGTGAGGATCGAGGGTCACTGCACCTGTCCGGTCGGGTTCAATTGCAAACATGTCGCGGCCGCGCTGTTCGAGGACCTGCGCAATCCCGGCACGGCCGGGCAACGCCGTCCGGCGGCCGTCCTGCATCCGATCCCGATGCCGGCACGTGCGTCGTCCGTCCCCGCGCCATCCGGCCTGCCGCCCGACCTCATGGGTTGGCTCGACGGCCTCGATCGGGCGCAGGCCACCGCCGACGAGACCTATCCGGCCGGCCTGGCGCAGCGCCTGGTCTATGTCGTGGCTCCCGCTGCCCAGGGACGGCGCATGCCGCATCTCGGCGTCGCCGCCATCTCGACGCGGCTGCTCAAGGACGGGCGTTTCGCCGAGGGCGGACGCGCCTATGCGCCCGAGACAGCCGTCCCCGGCGGCGGCGCGAAATTCCTGCGCCCCTCGGATTTCCGCATCATGGCGGCTCTGGCGCGCCTGCGCCAGGGCTACGGAACCGCCAGCCATGTGCTGTCGCGCGAGACGGGCGCCGACATCCTGGCCGAGATCCTGGCCACCGGCCGCGCCCGCTGGCTCGACGTCAACGGCCCGGTGCTGGTGCCCGGCGAGCCTCGCGACGGCCGGATCGCCTGGAGGCCCGACGGCGACGACGCGATGCGCCCGATGCTCGAAGCGGGCGAGGGCGTGGTGGTGCTCAATGCCATGCCGCCGGTCTATGTCGACCCCGCCGCCGGACGAATCGGTCCGGTCGACGCCGGCCTCCAGCCGAAGCTCGCCTGCGCGCTCCTCGACGCGCCACCCGTGGCGGTCGACCTTATTGCGGCCCTCAACGAGAAGATGGCCTGGCGCATGCCGGCCCTGGCGGAGCTGCGACCGCCCGAACCGGGGCCGTCCCAGGTCGTCGACGCGGCTCCGGTCCCGCACCTGCGGCTGTTCGCGGCCGATCTCCCCGCCGTGCCATCCTACGGCGGCTACCGCGGCTATTTCGTCTCCGAGATGCCCAAGGAGGAGGTCGCCCTCGCCCGACTCGGCTTCGACTACGGTCCCGTGCATGTCGCCGCGGGCGAGACGCGGCCACGCCTGACCCGGCTGCAGGACGGTGCCCGGCTGGAGGTCAGGCGCGATCTCGGGGCCGAACAGGTTCACCGGGAGGCGCTCGCCCGCCTCGGGTTCGTGCCGGCGCCGGAGCTGCGGCCGAACCTGCCCAAGGCTTTCGTCCATGACCTGCTGGTCGACGGGGACGAGCTGGCCTGGCTCGACCTCATCTATTCCGACCTGCCGCAACTCACCGCCGCCGGATGGCGGATCGAGGTCGCCGAGGATTTCCCGTATCGCATCGTGCGCGCCGACGGCGATTTCGATGCCAAGATCAGCGAGGGATCCGGGATCGACTGGTTCGAGCTCGATCTCGGCGTGATGATCGACGGCGAGCGGGTCGATCTCATCGGCCCCATCGTCTCGCTGATTTCCCGGGCCGCGATCGATGTCGCCGGACTGCAGGACCGGCTGACCGAGGACGACGTCTTCTATCTCCGGCTCGACGACGGACGAGTGCTGGGCCTGCCGCTCGCGCGGATCGTGCCGATCGTCGCGGCGATCGAGGAGCTGGCGGCGGGCGGCACGCTCGGTGACGGTCGCCTGCGCCTCACGGCGGCGGATGCCGTGGCCCTGGCAGCCTTCGAGGAGGCGGCGCGCTCTGCCGGCGTCGTCTGGCAGGGCGGCGAGGCTCTGCGCCAGATGGGCCGCAAGCTCGGCACGGCCGGCGGCATTCCGCCCGTCGCGCTGCCGGAGGATTTCGCCGCGACCTTGCGGCCCTATCAGGCCGAGGGTGTCGCCTGGCTGGCCTTCCTGCGCGAGGTCGGCTTTGGCGGCGTCTTGGCCGACGATATGGGTCTCGGCAAGACCGTCCAGGCCCTGGCGCTCGTCGCCATCGAGAAGGCGGCGGGCCGGCTCGATCGGCCGGCGCTCGTCGTCGCCCCGACGAGCCTGATGGCCAACTGGCGCCTCGAGGCCGAGCGGTTCGCGCCGGGCCTTCGCGTGCTGACCCTGCACGGGCTCGACCGCAAGGCGCGCTTCGCCGCGATCGGCGCGAGCGACCTCGTGCTGACCACCTATCCGCTGATCGCGCGCGACCACGAGGTGCTGGCACGCGAACCCTGGCACATCGTCATCCTCGACGAGGCGCAGACGATCAAGAATCCCGAGGCCACGACGACGAAGCTCGTCCTGGGCCTCGAGGCGCGCCACCGCTTCTGCCTCAGCGGCACGCCGCTCGAAAACCACTTGGGCGAGCTCTGGTCGCTGTTCGCCTTCGTGATGCCGGGCTTCCTCGGCGACCAGCAGGCTTTCCGTCGCCGGTGGCGCACTCCGATAGAGAAACAAGGCGATGCGGCCCGCGGCCGGCTGCTGGCCCGCCGCGTCAAGCCGTTCCTGTTGCGACGCACCAAGGAGCAGGTGGCGCGCGACCTTCCGCCCAAGACCGAGATCGTCGAGCGGATCGAATTCGGCCAGGCCCAGCGCGATCTCTATGAATCGATTCGCCTGTCGATGCATAAGCGCGTGCGCGATGCTGTCGCCCGGAAAGGCTTCGCGCAGAGCCGCATCATCATTCTCGACGCGCTGCTCAAGCTCCGCCAGGCCTGCTGCGATCCGCGTCTGCTGAAGCTCGACTCCGCGGCCGCCCGGCGGGCGACGTCGGCCAAGCTCGAACGGTTGGAGGAGATGCTGGCCGAGCTCGTCGCCGAAAACCGGCGGATCCTGGTCTTCTCGCAATTCACCTCGATGCTCGACCTGATCCGGCCGCGCCTCGATGCGATGGACCTGCCCTATGCGCTACTGACCGGACGGACGCGCGACCGGGAGACCGAAATCCGCCGCTTCCAGGACGGCGGCATGCCGATCTTCCTCGTCAGCCTCAAGGCGGGCGGGACGGGCCTCAACCTCACCGCGGCGGATACGGTCGTGCTCTACGACCCGTGGTGGAACCCGGCCGTCGAGGAGCAGGCGATCGACCGCGCGCATCGCATCGGCCAGGACAAGCCGGTGTTCGTCCACAAGCTCGTCGCGACGGCGACCATCGAGGAGAAGATGGAGACGCTCAAGGACAAGAAGCGCGCCCTCGCCGAGAGCCTGTTCGATCACGACGGGGCGCCGACGCTCGCCATGACCGAGGCGGACCTCGACCTGCTCTTCGCCGAGGCGTGACCAAGCGCGACACTCTCCAGAGCAGGATCTTAAAGCTGGAGCAGTTCGGCAACAGCCGAACATGCTCGAGCGGACTCGGGCTCAATGCGCCTCGTCCCAGTTGCGCGCCGCGCCGGCCTCGACCGCCAGCGGCACCGAGAGCTCGACCGCCGGATGCGGCGCATCGACCATGACGCGGCGGATGACCGGGATCGTCGCCTCGACCTCATCGTCGGCGACTTCGAAGACGAGCTCGTCATGCACCTGGAGCAGCATGCGAGCCGAGAGTTTCTCCGCTTCCAAAGCCGCATCCATCCGCACCATGGCACGGCGGATGATATCGGCCGCGGAACCCTGGATCGGCATGTTGATCGCAGCGCGCTCGTTGAAGGCGCGCTCGGAGGGGTTCTGGCTCGTGATGCGCGGATAGTGGCAGCGGCGGCCGAACAGCGTCGAGACGTAGCCCTGTTTCTTGGCCAGCGCCCGGGTCGAATCCATGTAGTCACGGATGCCCGGGAAGCGCTGAAAATAGGTCCTGATGTATTCTCCCGCCTCGTTGCGCCCGATGCCGAGCTGGTTGGCGAGGCCGAAGGCCGAGATGCCGTAGATGATGCCGAAATTGATCGCCTTGGCGCGCCGCCGAACCTCGGAGGGCATGCCGGGGATCGGCACGCCGAACATCTCGGAAGCCGTCATGGCGTGGATGTCGAGCCCCTCCGAAAAGGCCAGCTTCAGTTGCGGGATGTCGGCGATATGGGCCAGCAGCCGCAGCTCGATCTGCGAATAGTCGGCCGAGACGAGCTTGTGCCCCGCCGTCGCCACGAAGGCGGTGCGGATCTTGCGCCCGGCCTCGGTGCGGATCGGGATGTTCTGGATGTTGGGATCGGACGAGGACAGCCGTCCCGTCGTCGTCGAGGCGAGCTGGAACGAGGTATGGACGCGGCCAGTGCGCTCGTCGAGGAAGGTCGGCAGCGCATCCGTATAGGTCGATTTGAGCTTGGCCACCTGCCGCCAGTCGAGCATCAGGCGGGCGAAGCCGTTGCCTTCCTCGGCAAGGTCGTCGAGCACCCGGGCGGAGGTCGACCAGGCGCCGGTCGCGGTCTTCTTGGCGCCCGGCAGGCCCATCCGGCCGAACAGGATATCGCCGAGCTGCTTCGGCGAGCCGAGGTTGAACGGGCTGCCGGCGATCTCGTAGATCTCGGCTTCGAGCCGGGCGGCGGTCTGTGAGAACTCGCCCGAGAGACGCGACAGGATCTCCCTGTCGATGGCGATGCCGCGCCGCTCCATGCGGGCGAGCGCCTCGACCAGCGGCCGTTCCAGCGTCTCGTAGACCGCCGTCATCCGCTCGGCCGGCAAGCGCGGCTTCAGCGTCCGCCAAAGACGCAGCGTCACGTCGGCGTCCTCGGCCGCATAGTCGGTCGCCTTGTCGATGGCGACGCGGGCGAAACCGATGAAGGCCTTGCCGGAGCCGGCGAGATCCTTGAAGGCGATGGGCTTGTGTCCGAGATGGCGCTCCGAGAGCCCATCGAGGCCGTGACCGTCGGTCGTGGCCGCCGCATCGAGCACGTAGCTCAGCAGCATGGTGTCGTCAAAGGGCCGGACTTCGATGCCGTGCGCGGCGAAGACCAGCCAGTCGTATTTCATGTTCTGGGCGATCTTGAGCACGCCCGGTGCTTCGAGCAGCGGTTTCAGCCGCTCCAGCACCAGCGCGGCGTCGAGCTGCCCGTCCATGAGGGCGCCCTCGCCGAAGAGCCCGCCGTCGCTCGGCGCCCGATGGCCGAGCGGAATGTAGCATGCCTCGCCCGGCGCCGTGGCGAGCGCGATGCCGACGAAATCGGCGCGGCGGGCATCGAGCGAGGTGGTTTCGGTGTCGACCGCCGCGATGCCGGCATCGAAGGCGCGGGCGATCATCGCGTCGAGGTCCTCGACGGTGGCGATGGTGCGATAGGCCTTGTGGTCGATGACGGTCGCCTTGCCTTCGGCGATCCGGCTGGCGGCGAGCGCGGCCGGGCTGCCGATGGCCGGCGCCGCGTCCTTGCGCTCCACGGCGGGCGAAGGCGCGGCCGCCGTGACGGCCGCCGTCTCCTCGACGGGCGCCGCCGGCTTGCCGTTGCGCATGCGCCAGCCGCCGGGCCCCTGCAGGGCCGGGTCGGGCACGACGTCACCGTGCTCGATGCCGTAGATCTCGGCGACGCGGCGCGTCAGCGAGGTGAATTCGAGTGCCTTCAAGAAGCCGACGAGTTTTTGCGCATCGGGCTGCGGCATGAACAGCGCCTCGATCGGCGTCTCGAGGACGACATCGTCGCAGAGCTTGACGAGCTCGCGCGACACGCGGATCCGCGCGACGTTCTCGGGCAGGGTCAGCGCTTCGCGCCGCTTCGGCTGCTTGATCTCGTGCGCCTGGGCGAGCAGTGTTTCGAGATCGCCGTAGATCGCGAGCAGCTGCGCGGCGGTCTTGACCCCGATGCCGGGCGCGCCCGGCACGTTGTCGGTCGAATCGCCTGCGAGCGCCTGCACGTCGACCACGCGCTCGGGCGCGACGCCGAAATAGGCTCGCACCTCCTCGATGCCGATGCGCCGTTCGTCGCGCGATCCCTGCGCACCGGGGATGCCGGACGCCGGATCGTACATCCACACCTTCTCGCCCACGACCTGCATCAGGTCCTTATCGGCCGAGACGATGAGCACGTCGGCGCCCGCCTCGCGCGCCTGTTTCGCGTAAGTGGCGATGAGATCGTCGGCCTCGTAGCGGTCCTGCTCGACCGGCACGAGGCCGAAGGCCCGCACCGCCTCGCGCATCAGTGGGAACTGCGGCACGAGGTCTTCGGGCGGCTCGTTCCGGTGTGCCTTATAATCGGGATAGAGTTCCTTCCGGAAGGACTCCTCCGACTTGTCGAAGATGATGGCGAGATGGGTGGGCCTGGCGCCCATCGCACCCTCGCGAACGAACTGCAGGAGCTTGGTGCAGAACAGCCGCACGGCGCCGGTCGGCAGCTTATCGGAGCGATAATTGTATTTCTGGTCCTGGCGGATCGACTGGAAATAGGCGCGGAACACGAAGGACGAGCCGTCGACCAGGAAGACATGGTCGCCGGCTTGGATGGGACGGATTTGGGACATGAAGACGGCTCGGTGGATCCGGGCGCGCATCTTAGCCGGGCGGCGAGGCGCGCGCCAACCCGACGGCGCGTCGGCCGGCAGGCTTATGCTGCCGCTCCGGTATGGCTCGGCTCGAGATGCGAAGGTCTCGCGCGCCTCGAAGGAATGACCGGGTAAACGCAGCGCACCGAAACGACGCAACTGTACGCCGTCGATCACTTTTTGCATGTCCCATTGACAACCGACGTGAGTAGAGCTGTCATGCAGAAATCCTAAACCTGTAGGATAGCATGGTGTGCCAAGCGTGATGTCGTCCGAAGCGACGTTGCTCGAGCCGTCCGCAGGACTGGTCGATCGCACGATCCGTGCGGTGCGCGACCTGATCCATGCCGAGGCGCTCCATGCCGGTGCGGCCCTGCCGAGCGAGACCGCGCTGGCGCTTCGGTTCGGCGTGTCGCGCGCCGTCGTCCGCGAGGCCTTTCGCTCGCTGGCCGCCCTGCGGCTGATCGACCTCGGCACGGGCCGGCGCGCCCGGGTGGCGGCGCCCGACAGCCAAGTCCTGGCGCTGGTCCTCGATCACTCGGTGCATATCGACCAGACCAGCGTGCAGCAGATCCTCGACGTGCGCCGGACGATCGAATTGCGCACCGTGGTGCTGGCGGCGCTGCGCCGCAGCGAGGCCGAGACGGAGCGGATCGCCGCATTGGCGCAGGCCATGAGCGACGATTTCTACGAGAGCGAACGCGTGATGGAACACGATATCGCCTTCCACGAGGCGATCGCCGCGGCCTGCCGCAACCCGCTGTTCGGGCTGATCGTCGGGGCCTTCCACGTGGTGACGCGACAGACCTGGCCGATCGGCTGGACGACGCGTCCCACCGACGACGACCGGCGTGCCAACGTGGCCTGCCACGCCGAAATCGCGGCGGCCATCGCGGAACGCGCGCCCCGGCGGGCGGAAGCCGCCATGGCCGAGCATTTCGACAATTCCGTCAAGGTGCTGCTGGCAGCGGGAATAACCTGATGAAAATCACCGCGCTCGAAACCATCGTGGCGGCAGAGTTCGAGAACCTGCTCTGGCTCAGGGTCCATACCGACGAGGGGATCACCGGCCTCGGCGAGACCTTCTTCATGCCGCGCGCGGTCGAGGCCTATATGCATGAGACGCTGGCGCAAAAGCTCATCGGCCGCGACCCGCGCGCCATCGACCTGATCGCCAGGGACCTCGTCGGCTATGTCGGCTTCCGCTCGAGCGGCGTCGAGATGCGCGGCAATTCGGCCCTCGACATCGCGCTCTGGGATATTCTCGGCAAGCTCACCGGCCAGCCCATCGCCCAGCTTCTCGGCGGCTTTTCGCGCGCCTCGATCCGCACCTACAACACCTGCGCCGGCCCCATCTACATGCGCCGCAACACGGGACAGAACCTCGCCAATTACGGCATCGGCCAGGCGGCCGAGCGTTACGACGACCTCAACGGGTTCCTGGAGCGCGCCGACGATCTCGCCGAGGACCTTCTCGCCGAAGGCATCACGGCCATGAAGATCTGGCCCTTCGACGGGCCGGCCGAGCGAAGCGGCGGACATTATATCTCCGCCGCCGATCTCAAGACGGCGCTCCAGCCGTTCGAAAAGATCCGCAAGCGGGTCGGCGACCGCATGGACGTCATGGTCGAGTTCCACTCGATGTGGCAGCTTCTGCCCGCCATGCAGATCGCCCGGGCGCTCGCCCCCTTCGGTACCTTCTGGCACGAGGATCCGATCAAGATGGACAGCCTCGGCTCGCTCAAACGCTATGCCGAGGCCTCGATCGCGCCGATCTGCGCCTCCGAGACGCTGGCGACCCGCTGGGGCTTCCGCGATCTGCTGGAGACCGGCGTCGCCGGCGTCGTCATGCTCGACTTGTCCTGGTGCGGCGGCCTGTCGGAAGCCAAGAAGATCGCCACCATGGCCGAAGCCTGGCATCTGCCGGTGGCACCGCACGATTGCACAGGACCGGTGGTGCTGGCCGCCTCGACCCATCTGTCGCTGAACGCGCCGAACGCGCTCGTGCAGGAGAGCGTCCGGGCCTATTACCGCACCTGGTATCGCGACCTCGTCACCGCGGTGCCGCCGGTCGAGAACGGTTTCATCACCGTGCCGCCGGGGCCGGGATTGGGCCTCGATCTCGCGCCCGATCTTGACGCGCGCTTCACCGTCACACATCGCATGTCGAACGAGACCTGAGCCAACGCGCTCGTTCGTTCAACGCAAAGGGAGGAAACCATGAAGAGACTGCTCGCCACGAGCGCCCTCGCATTATGCCTGGGGACGGCTGCCGCCACGGCCGCCGAGCCGCTCACCACCGTCTTTATCAGCCACTCGTCGCCGTCGAACACCTTCTGGCAGGCCGTCAAGAAGGGCTATGAGGACGCCTGCACGCGGGTCCAGGCCAAGTGCCAGCTCGTGCTGACGCAGACCGAAGGCTCGGTCGAGCAGGCCATCGCCAACCTGCAGGCCGCCATCGCCCGCAAGCCGGATGCGATCTTCGTCGCCATCGTCGACGACAAGGCCTATGACGCACCCGTCGCCGACGCGAGGGCCAAGGGCATCACCGTGCTGGCGGTGAACGTCGACGACAGTCAGGGCGGCGCCGGCAACGAGCGACAGGCCTTCATCGGCCAGAGCTTTGTCGCCGCCGGCTATTCGCTCGGCAAGGCGCAGGCCAAGAACTTTCCCAAGGACGGTCCCGTCCGCGTGCTCATGGGCGTCTCGGCGCCGGGCCAGACCTGGTCGGAGCAACGCGCCGCGGGTGTCCTAAAATTCATGGACGATTTCAAGAAGGACAATCCGGGCCGGCAGGTCACCGTCGAGAAGATCGATTCGGGCACCGATCTCGCCACCGCGGCCGACCGCGTCGGTGCCTATCTCAACGCCCATCCCGATACCACGGCCTATTTCGACACCGGCTATTGGGAGGCGGGCGTCGCCCGGGTGCTCAAGGACCGCGGCCTGGCGCCCGGCAAGATTCTGCTCGGCGGTTTCGACCTCGTGCCCGAAGTACTCCAGCAGATGAAGTCCGGCTATATCCAGACCGCCGTCGACCAGCAGCCCTACATGCAGGGCTTCATGCCGGTGATGGAAGCCTACCTGGCGAAGAACTTTGGCCTCACCCCGGCCGACATCGACACCGGGCAGGGCATCGTCACGCCCGACAAGGTCGACGCCATCATGGCGCTGTCGAAACAGGGTCTGCGATAGAGGCTTTTCCTTCCCCGGCTTGCGGCACGACTGTCCGAGACAAAGAATCGGTTGGGATCATGTGTCACGTCACAACCCAACTGCGTCATGCCCGGCCTGTTGCCGGGCATCCACGCCATGCCGGTGGCGCAAAAGCTGCTAATGCTCCTCAGCCGATCAACGTGGATGGCCGGGACAGGCCCGGCCATGACGCGAAATGGCCGAATCATCGCGGTCGGGGGCTTGCAAAAAGCACCGATCGATTTTTCCCGGATGGCCCCACATGGGGCGCGAGAAGGGATTGCCCCCTGGATCATCCATGAAACGCCTGCTCAAGATCTACCTGGAGAAGCCGGAACTCGCCGGGATCGTGCTGCTCCTGCTGCTGATCGTGCTGTTCCAGTGGCGCTCGGACGGCGTGTTCCTGTCGGCCGAGAATTTCCGCGGCGTGCTCGGCCTGCTGCCCGAGGTGGCGCTCGTCGCCGTCGGCGTGACCCTGTTGATGATCTGCGGCGAGTTCGACCTTTCGGTCGGCTCGGTCTTCGCGCTGATGCCGATGACGGCGGCGATCCTGATGAACGACGGCGTGCCCTTCTGGGGCGCCGTGGCGCTCGGTCTCCTGGTCTCTGCCGCCATCGGCCTCATCAATGGCATCGTGACGATCAAATTCGGTATTCCGAGCTTCATCGCGACGCTCGGCATGCTGTTCATCGCGCGCTCGCTGACCGTGGTCGTGTCGGGCGGCTTCCCGCCGCTCCTACCCGACGACATCCCGTCCTCGATCTTCACCCGCTTCATCGGCCCGGGCGACCTGTTCCGCGCCTCGTTCCTGTGGTTCGTCGGCGTCGCGATCCTCGTCTCGGCGCTGCTGTCGCTGACCAATTTCGGCAATTGGGTGAAGGCTGTGGGCGGCTTCCTCGATGCGGCGAGTTCCATGGGCATCCCGGTCGTGCGGGTGAAGATCGCCTGTTTCGTCCTGTGCTCGGTGCTGGCGGGGTTCGCCGGCCTCATCCAGGTATTGCGCCTCGGCTCGCCGCTGCCCTCGATCGGCATCGGGCTCGAACTGCAGGCGGTGGCCGCGGCGGTGATCGGCGGCGCGGCGCTGACCGGCGGCATCGGCACGATCTTCGGCGCCATCGTCGGCGCGCTCTTGATCCGGGTCATCGACAACGGTCTCGTGCTGAGCCAAGTCGACGCCAACTGGTTCCAGTTCGCTATCGGTACGCTGACCATCTTTGCGGTGGTGGCCAATGCCTGGCTGCGCCGCATGGGCCGCCGCATCCGCGTGGGAGTTTGACGCCGATGACGCCGCCGCTCATCGAATGCCGCCGTCTGCACAAATGGTATTCCGGCGTGCATGCGCTCAAGGACGTCAGCCTCGCCATCGCGCCGGGCGAGGTGCTGGGCCTCGTCGGCGACAACGGCGCCGGCAAGTCGACGCTGATCAAGATCCTGTCGGGCGTGCATGGCCCCGACCGCGGCGAGATCCTGCTCGACGGGGCGCCGATCCGCCTGCGCGCGCCGAAGGACGCGATGCGCGCCGGCATCGAGACCATCTACCAGTACAATTCCATGGTCCCGACCATGTCGATCGCCCGCAACCTCTTCATCGGCCGCGAGCCGCTCAAGGCAGCGCTCTTCGGCTTCGGCCTGCTCGATCAGGCGCGGATGCGGGCCGAGAGCGTCAAGGCCATCGCCGATGTCGACCTGCATCTGCGCTCGCCCGACGCACTCGTCGGCGAATTGTCGGGCGGCCAGCGCCAGGGCGTGGCGATCGCCCGCGCCATGCATTTCAAGTCGAAGCTGTTGATCCTCGACGAGCCGACGAACCATCTGTCCGTCAAGGAGACCAACAAGGTGCTCGGCTTCGTCAGGGGCCTGAAGGCGCAGGGCGTGACCGGAATCTTCATCTCGCACAACATGCAGCACGTGTTCCAGTCCTGCGACCGGATCGTGGCCATGGCGCGCGGCGAGATCGTCTTCGACAAGCCGGTGGCGGAGGCCACCATCGACGAGGTCCACGAGCATCTGTGAGGCGCGAGCGCCGGTCCTGAGGTTGGTGTAACCCTGTTTCCTCATCCTGAGCCGGATGCGCAGCATCCGAGTCGAAGAGCCTGCCCTGAGCTTGCCGAAGGGACGGCAAGCGTCGGCCGTGCTCGAGACGGTCCTCAGGGACCTGCTCAGCATGAGGATCAGGGCCGGCTCCACAACCCGTGACGGGGCGGGTCGCCGAGCACCCGGTAGGTCAGCGGCGCGCCGATGCCGATCGCCACATGCCAGAGCTTGCGCCAGGCCGGCACGGACTGGCGCCGCGACCAGGGGTCGCCAGCGCGCCGCACGCGCTTGCCGATGTCGCGGTAGACGCCACGGGCGGTGGCGACAGCCCAGGCGGAACGCCAGGGCAGCTGTACAATCCCGATCCGCGCCGACGCATAATAGCGTTCGGCGAGTTCGAGCAGCGCTTCGGCGGCGCCCAGGACCGCGGCGCGGTTGGCCGGATCGAGCACGAAGGTGGGCGTCGGCGTGACACCGCCGAAAAGGTCCGCCGGCAGGTAGAGGCGGCCGGCACGGGCATCGTCCATTACGTCGCGCGCGATATTGGTGAGCTGGAAGCCGAGACCGAGGTCGCAGGCCCGGTCGAGCGTCGCGGCATCGTCCGGCCGTACCCCCATGATCAGCGCCATAGTGACGCCGACGGCGCCGGCGACGCCGTAGCAATAGGCCATCAGCTCGTCGACCGTGGCATAGCACCGGCCCTCGACATCCATGCGGAAGCCGTCGAGGATGGCGAGCGGCAGCCCCGGCGGAATGGCATGCCGCCGTGCCACCCGATGCAGAGCGGCGAAGACGGGATCGTCCTGCGGCTCGGCCGCCAGGGCGGCATGCGTCCTCGCGACGAGGTCGTCGAGCCGTGCCGCCGGCGTCTCGGCCCGTGCGATCGCGCCGAATCCCGAGACCTGGCCGTCGACGACGTCGTCGCAATGCCGGCACCAGCTGTAGAACAGGCGGGCGCTGTCGCGCGTCACCGGGTCGAACAACCGTGCCGCGGTGGCGAAGCTCTTCGATCCCGCCGCGATGCTCTGCCGGCTCGCCTGGCTGACGGCGTCGCCCCGCCGCACGCCATCGGTCACGCGGCGGCGCCCCTGGCCGTGGGCGGCGGCGCGAGCCCGGCGTCGCCGAGCATCAGTCCGGCGGTCGCCTTGGCCGAGCCGACGACCCCCGGCACGCCGGCGCCGGGATGCGTGCCCGCCCCGGCGAAGTAGAGGCCGGCGATACGGTCGTCGCGATTATGCGGCCGGAACCAGGCGCTCTGGGTCAGGATCGGCTCGAGCGAGAAGGCCGAGCCGAGATGGCTGTTGAGCTCGTCGCGGAACTCGAAGGGCGTGAGCAGGCGCGAGGTGACGAGGTCGCGCCTGAGGTTCGGCAGGTAGCGGGCCTCGAGATAGGCGAGGATGCGGTCGCGGTAGCGCGGGCCTTCGGTCGTCCAGTCGATGGCCGCGGTGCCGAGATGGGGCACCGGCGAGAGCACGTAATAGGCGCTGTGGCCGGGCGGCGCGAGCGAGGGATCGGTGGCGTTCGGCGCGTGGAGGTAGAGCGAGAAGTCCTCGGCCAGCGCAGGCGCGCCGAAGATTTCGGCGATCAGCGCGCGGTAGCGCGGGCCGAAGCAGACCGTGTGGTGGGCGAGGCCTCGGTGGTCGCCCTTGAGGCCGAAATAGACCACGAAGAGCGACATGGAGAAACGCTTGCGCGCGAGACGCTTGGCCTCGGCGGGTCCGCGCGGGTCGGCGCGTAGCAGGTCGCGATAGGTGTGCATCACGTCGGCGTTGGAGGCGACCATGTCGGCGGCGAGCGTCTCGCCGCCCGGGAGCGTCACCCCGGTCACGCGGCCGTCGGCGGTGCGGATCGCCTCGACCGGCGTCGAGAGGCGGATGGTGCCGCCGAGGCTCTCGAAGAGCTTGACCATGGCGCGGATGAGGGCGCCGGTGCCGCCTTTCGGGAACCACACGCCCCAGCGCCGTTCGAGCGCGTGGATCAGCGCGTAGATCGACGAGGTCGCGAAGGGATTGCCGCCGACGAGCAGTGAATGGAACGAGAAGGCCTGGCGCAGGTGCTCGTCGGCGATGAAGCGGGAGACGAGCGCATAGACGCTGCGGTAGCTCTGCAGTTTGACGAGCGCCGGCGCCACCTTCACCATCGAGCGGAAATCGAGGAAGGGCACGGCGCCGAGGCCGATATAGCCCTTCTCCAGCACCGCGTCCGAGAAAGCGAGGAAACGGCGATAGCCGGCAACATCGACGGGCGATACGGCCGCGATCTGCCGATCGAGCACCGCCTGGTCGTTGGTGTAGTCGAAGGCGAAGCCGTCTTCCCAGCACAGGCGGTAGAACGGGTCGACGGACAGCATCGTCACGTCGTCCGCCATGCGCCGCCCGGCCACGCGCCAGAGCTCTTCGAGGCAGGTCGGATCGGTGATGACGGTCGGGCCGCCGTCGAAGACGAAGCCGCCGTCCTCATAGACGTAGGCCCGCCCTCCAGGCTTGTCGCGCTTCTCCAGCACGGTGGCGTCGACTCCCCCGGCCTGGAGCCTGATGGCAAGGGCCAGGCCGCCGAAACCCGAGCCTATGACGACCGCACGCTTGCCTAGCGACCTCAAGGACGGGCCACCGCGATCGGCCGTTCCGGCAGGCAGCCGAGCGCTCGGCCGAGCGGCACCGGCGGCTTGCCGCTCAGCACGCGCAACTTGTCGAACGGCGTGCTGCGCCCGGCATAGAAGCGGCCGATGAGGTCGGGCGGCAGGCGATAGAAGCGCGCGAGCAGCTTGTAGCGCTCGTCGGGTTCGGCGGCATGGAATAGCAGCCGGTCGAGCAGGCGGCAGAACCCGGCGCTGCGCCAGCGTCGCAGCGAATGCCGCCGCGTCAGCTCGAACAGCGCCGGCGCGCCGAGGTCCCGGCTCGCGGCGATGCGGTCGGCGAGCCGCACCGCATCGGGAAGCGAATAGCCGGTCGTGGGATGGAACAGCGCCGCCCGGAGGCCGCTCTGCGCCACGCCGCCGGCCTCCGCCCAGAAGGCCTCGATGTCGCCGCCGAGCCCGATCGGCAGCACGCCGCTTTCCTCCCGCAGTACCGCGTCGATTCCCCAACCCTGCTCCGCTGCATAACGATGGATGAGATCGCGCGCCGCACCGGCATCGAGGTCGATCCGGTCGGAATAATAGGTGTCCTCGATGAGGATGCGGTCGCGATCGAAGGGCAGGAGATAGACGAAGCGGTAGCCGTCGCGCTGCTTGACCGTGCCGTCCATCACGACCGGATGGACGAGGCCGTGCGGCACCCGCGTGCGGATCTCGAGGCCGAGGAATTTCTGATAGGCGATCTGCATATGCGGGCTCGGCCGGTAGCCCCGCCCGTCGATGACGGCGCCAGCCAGGCTCTCGCCCGAGGCGAGCGTGACGCTCGTCGGGTTAAGCGCTGTCACACTGCTCCCGGTCCGGACGCGAGCCGCGAGCGGCGCCATGACGGCGCGCAGCCGGTCGGCCGAGGCCGAGCGGTAGCCGAGCGGCAGCACGCGACGATAGCCGGGAAAGCGCACCTCGTAGGAGGGCCAGCGCGCTTCGAGGAAAGGCTCCATCCAGCGGTTCTGATCGAGCGTCAGGTCGGTCTCGTGAAAAGACCAGGTATGGTTTCCGCCGAGCGCCTCGCCCGACTCGAGGATGGTCCAATCGACTTCCGACCGAAGCGACGCGAGCCGATGCGCGATGAGAGAATTGGCGAGCCCCCCGCCGACCAGGATCAGCCGCATCCCAGCCTCGCCGCTCGGGGTGATGCGAGGTGTCGCATGGTTCGCAAAAGCCTCAATCGATCGTCCCGCCGCTCGAACTCTCCCGCTCAGCATATAGCCCGTTCGCGCCGTTCGTCATCTGCCGTGGTCGACGCGAGGCCCAGGCTCGGCATCGAAGGAAATTCCTCGGCCTCACCCAAATGGGTGATGATTCGCCCGTTGCAGGCTGCGATGGTGGGTCGTTCGCCGGGTCGGCGATGGTTGTTTTCAGTAGTTATTCACTCACGAATTGATTGCCTCTTAAGTCCGGCGTCGACCTCTCGGGGTCGACGCCTCACGGCGGAAGATTCGCGGCACCGACATCGGTCTCGGCAGCAAGGCCGCGGTGGCCCTCCTCGAAGCCCACCGTCACCCGCACCCGTCCGGCGGAGATCCGCCATGCGTGGCCGGCCTCGTCGAAGCGCGCCAGGAGACGCGGGTCGACCCGCAGCGTGACCCGCCGTTCTTCGCTTGGCGCGAGCTTTTCGCGTTCGAAGCCCACGAGCCGGATCGGAAAGTCCGGATCGCCGGGCCGCTCGACATAGACCTGAGGCACGGCGGCGCCGGCGCGGTCACCGGCATTGCGCACCGTGAAGCCGATGGTCAGCCGCCCCTCCTTCATGCCGGCCGACAGGTCGCGAAGTCCGAAGGACGTATAGGACAGGCCGAAGCCGAACGGGAACAGCGGCATCTCGTTCCGCTTGGCGAACCACTTGTAGCCGACGTCGGCGCCCTCGGAATAGTCCGCCGTGAAGATGCGCTCGTAGCGGCCGCCGCGCCCCACGGGGCCGCGCGGCGCGCCTTCGGGATCGCCCTGCAGCGCCGGATGGGGCAATTGCATCTCGGCCAGAGGCCAGGTCACCGGCAGGTGGCCCGAAGGCCCCACCCGCCCGAACAGGATCGCCGCGATGGCCTCGCCGCCGCGCTGACCCGGATACCACGCCTCCAGCACGCCCCGTACTCGATCGAGCCAGGGCATGAGCACCGGGCCGCCGGTCTCCAGCACGACGACGGTGCGCGGGTTGACGCGGGCGACCGCCGCGATCAGGCCGTCCTGGTCGCCGGGCAGCGCGAGAGTCGGCGCATCGGCCGTCTCGGTCATCCATTTGTCGGCGAAGACGATGGCGATGTCGGCAACGGCGGCGAGGCGCGCCGCTGCCGGGACATCGTGTCCATCCGCATAGGTGACGGTTGCGCCGGGCGCCTGCCGCCTTATCGCATCAAGCGGCGAGGATGGGTCGAAGGTCAGCGTCGCCGGAAAGCCGTCGGGCGCCGGCTCGCTCGCCGCGATGCCGCCGCTCGGAACCACCTGCGAGGAGCCGCCGCCGGCCAGCACCCCCCGATCCGCATGGGCACCGATCACCGCGATACCCTTCAGCGTCGAAGATAGCGGCAGGAGGCCGTCGTTCTTGAGCATCACGGTGCCGGCCTCGGCGATCCGTTGCGCCACGGCGGCGCCGGCCGCGGGGTCGAACGCGCCCCGACGCGGCGGGTCGTCGTCGATCCCGGCGGCTAAGACCGAGCGCAGGATGCGCCGGGCCATATCGTCGAGCCGTGCGGCGGGCACCTCGCCGCGCGCTACGGCCTCGGCCAAGGGGGCGGCAAAAAAATCCTGCGTATCGAGCTGGTCGCCCGACTCCTGGTCTAGCCCGGCGCGCGCCGAGGCGACGGTCGAATGGACCGCGCCCCAGTCCGACATGACGAAGCCCGGATAGTGCCAGTCCGTCTTCAGCACGCGGTTCAGGAGCCAGTCGTTCTCGCACGCATAGGCGCCGTCGACCTGGTTATAGGCGCACATGACGCTGCCCGGCCGGCCGCGCTCGATGGCGAGTTCGAAGGCCAGGAGGTCGGACTCGCGCATCGCCGCCCGGTCGATACGGGCGTCGAGCACGACGCGGTCGGTCTCCTGGTCGTTCAGGGCGAAATGCTTGACGGTCGAGATGATCCGGTTGCGCTGCGCGCCGGCGACCGCCGCCCCGGCCAGCATGCCGGTGAGCAGCGGGTCTTCCGAAAAATACTCGAAGTCGCGGCCGCCGCGCGGGTCGCGGATGATGTTGGCGGTGCCCCCGAGCAGCAGATCGAAGCCTTTGGCGCGGGCCTCGGCGCCGACCGCCCTGCCCTGCTCGAAGACGAGGGCCGGATCGAAGGTGGAGGCGAGCGCCAGGTTCGAGGGCATGGCGGTCGCCGTGTCGCCGGGGCGGATATTGCCGGGATCGCCGACGCCGAGCTCGGCATCGGTCTCCTGCAGGGGCGGAATGCCGAGGCGGGGAATGCCCGGCACGAAGCCGGCCGATCCGACCGCTCCGGCAGGCTTAGGCTCGCCGCCCCAGGGCGCGCCGAGCTCGCCATGCACGAGGCCGATCTTCTCAGCCTGTGTCATCGCCGCGACCACGAGGGCGGCGCGCTGGTCTGGGCCGAGGTTTCGGTCGTCCCACGGATGCGCCGGCGCCGAGCCGGCCAGCGCCGGGGCTGCGAGACACGCAAGCGCGAGGATGAGTCCGATCCGCATGGCATGGACTCAACGCCGCCTCGCCGAAGCGGTTCAGGTCAGCTCGAAGACCGGCATGCGGTCGCCGATGCCGCGCAGGTTGCGCGTCTGCCGCCGGACATCGACCTTGTTGGCGGCGAGGAGGCCGGCCGAATCGGCATGGCGGAGGATCGCCTCGCTGGCGAAGATCGAATCGGCGGTGGCGAGCTCCTGCACACGCGACGCGATGTTGACCGTCTGGCCGAAATAATCCTGCCGGTCGTTCAGGTTGACGGCGAGGCAAGGTCCCTCGTGCAGCCCGATCTTCAGGATCAGGTCCTCCGCCTCGCGCCGCTCGTTCATCTGCCGCATCGACCGGCGCATCCGGAGCGCCGCGGAGAGCGCCTTGTCGGGCGTCGGAAAGGTCGCCATGACGGCGTCGCCGATCGTCTTGACCACGGCTCCGCTCTCGGAGGCGACGATCTCGTGCAGGATGCGGAAATGCGCCCGGACCAGGTCATAGGCGACGAGGTCGCCGACGCGCTCGTAGAGCTCGGTCGATCCCTTGAGGTCGGTGAACAGGAACGTCAGGCTCATGATCTTGAGGCGCTGATCGACGTCGAGCGTATCGGTCCGGTAGATGTCGCGGAAGGTCTGGTTGCTGAGGAGCCGCTTGGCAGTCAGGAACGGACGGCGCCGGCCGAGCAGCTCTTCCAGGGCGTGGCAGACGATGAAGATGCCGGGCAGCACGCGGGACTTCGTGCGATTGTCGAGCGACAGCCGCAACGGACCCGGCCGCAGCTTTGTCTGACCGACCGAGGAGCGGACCGTGTCGAAGACGACGGCGAGGTCCTGGCGCTCGCGCGTCGCTTCGCCCTCGACCGCCACATGGCACGCCGTATGGGTCACCGGATCGAAGACGATGACCGATTGGCCTGCGAGCTGCAGCGCCAGGATCATCCGCTCGCCGGCCTGCAGCTCTGCGGTTTCGAGCATGGATTTCTGAGCCTGCTCCTCGAAGCCGTCGGCGATCGGCAGGTCGACGCCCGAGCTGAAGAAGATCTGGCGCTGATAGTCCCAGAAGCCGAGGCTGTCGGGATCGTGCGCGGCGATCCGCCGGATGCGCGGGCTCACCGTGAAGCTAACCTCCACCGTGTCGTCGAGGACCGGCTCGCTGTCGAGCGCGCAGAAGGCGCAGCGGTAGGCCTCCTGGCGGACGCTCTTCAGCGTCGCATTGGCGTCGAGAACGCCCCGGCAGCTCGGGCATACGATGTTCCAGGACATCTCGAAGAGGCCGAGCCGCGACGCGTGCAGGAGAGCCGCGATCACCGCTTCCGCATCGAGGTCATGCCGCGCCGCGAGATGGAGCGCGTTGACGCGCGCCAGATCCTCGTCCGCGCCGTCGCGAACCAGACTGGCGATGGCACGGACCGCCTCGGCATCGGCCGAACGGCACAGCGCGTCGAACAGGGCATCGGTGTCTTGCATGGACCAAACATAGAACATTCCGCGTCGCGATGCACGCGATCGATGCGGCAGTCGGGGTGCTCGGCCGGACCGGCGCCGCTTCTTGAGGAGCCGCAAAGCTGCTAAATGTGTCCGATGCAGACCGAGACCGATACGCTCGAAGCCCGGCTTGCCGCCGTCCGCGCCCGGATTGTGCAGGCGGCGCGCGACAGCGGCCGCGACCCCGCCTCCGTGACGCTCGTGGCGGTGTCGAAAACCTTTCCGGCCGAGGCCATCGGGCCGGCGCTCGCGGCCGGCCACCGCATCTTCGGCGAGAACCGCGTGCAGGAGGCCAAGGCCAAGTGGCCGGGCTTGCGGGAGCGTCATCCGGGCGTGGACCTGCATCTGATCGGCCCGCTGCAATCCAACAAGGCGCGCGAGGCGGTGGAGCTCTTCGACGTGATCGAGACGGTCGACCGGCCGAAGATCGCCGAGGCGCTGGCGGCCGAGATCGCCCGCGCCGGCAAGCCGCTGAAACTCTTCGTCGAGGTCAATACCGGGGCCGAGCCGCAGAAGGCCGGCGTCCTGCCCGGCGACGCCGACGCCTTCGTGCGTCGCTGCCGCGACGAACTCGGCCTGAAGATCGCGGGGCTGATGTGCATCCCGCCGGCCGACGAGCAGGCCTCGCCGCATTTCGCCCTGTTGAACACGATCGCGGCGCGCAACGGGATTCCCGGCCTGTCGATGGGCATGAGCGCCGACTACCCGCTCGCCATCCAGCTCGGCGCCACCCATGTGCGGGTGGGAAGCGCCATCTTCGGCGAGCGGACGAAGCCGGGCGGATTGGGATAGTTCGCGGCCGCCGGCCGACGGTCGCTCGGGTGTGGAGAGCGAACGTCGTACTGGCGCAAGCGGACGGGCCGATGGCGCCTGACTCTGCCGCTTAGTGGAAGTTTCCTGCCACTCTGAAGGACGCTGTCCTGATCGCCGTGGTCGGCTATTATGGTTGGGCAGATGTCGATAATGCGACGCAATTGTTTGCAGCTCGCCTACTTCGGGGGAAGAATGTCTTGAGCATCATAAATGCAGTGCGAAGGGCAGTGTTCAGAAACAAAATCGAGCGGCTGGAAAATGCGTTCTCAGCCGCTAGTGAACCATTCCACTCAGAGGTCCGGGGGCTTGAAAAGGAAGAGGCTGAGTTTCAAGCGCAAGTCGATGATGGCAAGGCAGCATGGATAGAAGAACGAGACGACGACGGTTACGCATACGACCATGGCGAGGTGCTTGCTGAGCGTCGTCAAGACGCTATAGACACTCTTCAAACTCTGCGTAAAGCATTCATAACTCTTATTTATCATCAGTGGGAGCGATCTGCGCAGCAGTGGGTAAATGCCGGAAAGAGACCGAACCATGACGATCTCGTGAAGGCATTAAAAGCAGCCCATCTATCATTAGATGAGGCTGGCCTAAAAACGCTTAGATTACTGGTTAACACTCTTAAGCACAATAGTGAAAATTACGGTGAGGATTTACATAGGTCACGCCCTGATTTATTCGACACATCCTTCAATCCACAATCTAATAATCCGATCACCGGACGCCCGTTCAGCCTCGTAAACTGGGCTGATCATTTAGTTCTCGTCGATGATAATATTGATGAGTTCTTCATGGTGGTGAAAAAATCATCACCGAGTTAAGTTGCCTTGACGCAGTATTGCTTCGTGCTGTGAGTCTGGTCGTTGAACTGGTCTTCCTACCGATCTTGCAGATGTCAGGCTCGCCCCTAGTGGATCGGAGCCTGTTGAAGCACGTGCCCGACGACTGCGTCCGCAGAGGTGACTTGCTCTGTCGGAACCAGACAGTCCGCCTCCGGCGAGCCATTGCCGCCCTTGCCGCCAGCACGTCGCAACGTCCGAGTTACTCGAACCTTGAAGCCGAGGCCCTACCCCGGACCGCCGAGGCCCGACACCATATAGCGCGCCTCGGCGCCATAGGGGCCGAGCTTGGCCGCGAGTCCCGGCAGGTCCCGCGTCGCGAAGCCGAGCCTGCCCCATAGCGGCACGGTGCCATAGACCGACACGAGGGCGAGCGCCGCGATGCCGCGCCGCCCCGCCTCGGCCCGGCCGTGCTCGACGAAGGCCCGCCCGGCACCCTGGCCGCGCGCCGCCGGAAGCAGCGCCACGTCGTGCAGGTAGAAACAATCCGCGTCGTCGGGAATCGCGCCGAGCAACCCATCGAGCGCCGGCACCGCGCCGAGCCGCCAGGGATGGGACAGGCCGTAGCCCATCACGTCGCCATCCCGGGCGAGCATCCGGCAGCCTTCGGGGCAGAGCCCGAGCTTCTCCGCCATGACCTCGCGCCGCTCGGGCAGCAGCGCATGGACGACGCCCTGGATCGCCATGACCGCGTCTAGGTCCTCCGGCGTCGCGGGCCGCCAGGCGGCAGGTCGTTCCATGGGTCACCCAATGCGTCTGTCCTCGGAGCAGCCGGCAGCCGAGACGGACGGGGCCCCCACCCGTCCGCTTCGCGGCCACCCTCCCCGTTCGGGGAGGGACACCCGTTCCTGTTCTGGCCCGTATCGAAGCGTTCCTACTTCTTCAGCTTGGTCCAGACACGGTCCATGAGCTTGGTGGCTTCCTCGGGACAGGACGGCGTGAAGGCCATCTTGATATCGGTCGGCACCTTGAGCTCGGGCGCATCCTTCATGGCCGCGTCGTAGTCGGCAGCAGCCCCCGTGACGGCGCTGGCGTAGTGGGTGAAGTTCGACGACATGGCGCTGTTCTCGGGCTTCATCATGAACTGGATGAAGAGCTTGGCGTTGTCGGGGTCCTTGGCGCTCGTCGGGATCGCCATATTGTCCATCCAGCCGACGACGCCCTCCTTCGGGAAGACGAATTTCACGTCCGGGTTGACGGCTCGGGTGCGGGCGGCATCGCCGTTCCAGGCCTCGTGGATCAAGGTCTCGCCCGAGCCCTCGCGGTCGATGATGCCGTCGGAATTGTAGACCTTGACGGAGGGGGCCTGCGCTTCGAGCAGGTCTGAGACCTTCTTCATGTTGGCGGTGTCGGTCTGGCACGGCGTCATGCCGAGATAGACCTCGACGAGCGACATCACCTCGCTGGGCGAGCCGAACATGCCGACCTTGCCCTTGGCCTCGGGCGGCGGATCGAACAGCATCTTGAGCGAATCGTAAGGCCCCTTCACCTCCTTGGTATTGACCGTGAAGGAGGTGACGCCCCAATCGTAGGGCACCGAATAGGTGCGGTCCGGATCCCACGTCGGGTTTTGCCAGCGCGCCTCGATATTGCCGAAGCCCGGGAGCTTCGAGGCGTCGATCTTCTGGATCAACCCTTCCTTGGCGAAGATCGGCACGAAATCCGACGACACGACCACGATGTCGTAGCCGGTCGAGCCCGACTTCAGCTTGGCCAGCAGCGTCTCGTTGGAATCGTAGGTGTCGAGCGTCACCTTGACGCCGGTCTCCTTCTCGAACTTCTTGATGACGTCGGGCGCGGTGTAGTCGGTCCAGTTGTAGATGAAGAGGTCGCCCCCGGCGCGGGCGAGGCCGCTCGCGGAAGCGAGCGCCAGGAGCGCGCTGGCGGCGGTGAGGCAGGATCTGATCAGGCGACGTTGCATGGGCGAATGGTCCTTATCCGGGCAGGTTTCCTCAGGCTTTCACGCTTCGGCGATTGGCCAGAAGATAGGACAGCACGACGGCCGTGATCGACACAAGAAGAAGGATCGTGGCGGCCGCATTGGCCTCGGGCGTCACCCCGAGGCGCAGCATGCTGTAGAGATAGACGGGCAGCGTGGTGGCGCCGGCCTGCGCCACCATCAGCGTGATCAGGAAGTCGTCGAGCGACACCACGAAAGCCAAAGTGGCGCCCGCCACGATGGCCGGCATCAGCAGCGGCAGCGTCACCCGGCGGAACACCGCCCAGGCATCGGCATAAAGGTCGCGGGCTGCATCCTCGATATCGACCGGCATCTCGCGCAGCCGCGCCCGGATAGGCAGCAGCGCGAACGGGATGCAGAAGACCGTATGGGCGATGATGACGTTGCCGAGCCCGGCCCGGAGCCCGATGGCCTCGAAGAAGATCAGCGTCGCGATGGCGGTGACGATCTCAGGGGCGACGAGCGGCATGGCGATCAGCGCCTCCCCGGCGGCGCGGCCTGGAAAGAAGCGGCCGCGTTCGAAGGCCAGCGCCGCCGGGACGGAGACGAGGGTAGAAACCGGCGTCGCCACCGCCGCCACGATGATGCTGTTCCAGGCGGCGCGGCGCAGGTCCTCGTTGCCGACGGCCTTGACGAACCATTTCACCGAGAATCCGCTCCAGATCAGTGCCACCCGGTTGGCGTTGAAGGCATAGACGATGAGCACGACGAGCGGCGCGTAGAGGAAGACCAGCGCCAGCATGCTGAACAACCGATATTCCGGCATGCGGCGCCAGTCGAAGCCTTTCGCCCTCATGCGCGAGCGCCGGCATGCGGCCAAAGCCGATCGAGGCGGGCATACCCCTCATCCGCCCTTTGCTCCGCAAAGGGCCCCTTCTCCCG
This sequence comes from Lichenihabitans sp., assembly GCA_965277115.1. Taxonomy (GTDB): domain Bacteria; phylum Pseudomonadota; class Alphaproteobacteria; order Rhizobiales; family Beijerinckiaceae; genus Lichenihabitans. Next base: position 378,311 of record CBDIBY010000013.1, read on the forward strand.
CAAGGGGAGAAGGGAAGGCTTGTCCTGCGAGATTGGCGCCCTTCTCCCCTTGCGGGAGAAGGTGTCGGCGCAACGCGCCGACGGATGAGGGGTATGGTTCGCGGCGAGACTCACCTGCTGATCCTGCCTCGCGCTCATGTCGCGACCCCGATCCTGGTCCGCCGCCAGGCGCTCCACATCAGCGCCCCGAGGACGAAGACCATCAGGATCATCGAGAGGGCGGCGCCGAAGGACCAGTCGCGGCCGGTGGTGAACTGCTGCTGGATCAGGCTGCCGATCATCAGCTTTTTGCCGCCGCCGAGGATGTCGGGCGACAGGAAGGCGCCGAGCGCCGGCACGAAGACGAGCAGGCAGCCGGCGACGACGCCGGGCCACGCCAGCGGCCAGACGAGGCGTCGCATGATGGCCCAGCGGTCGGCATAAAGATCATAGGCGGCCTCGACCATGCGCGGGTCGACCTTCTCGAGTGCGCCGTAGATTGGCAGCACCATGAAGGGTAGGCTCGAATAGACGAGGCCGAGCTGCACCGCGCCGTCCGAATAGAGGAAGGTGATCGGCTCCCTGATGATGCCCAGGGCCTGCAGCACCTGGTTGACCAGGCCCTGGTCGCGCAGGAGCAGCACCCAGCAGTAGGTGCGGATCAGCAGATTGGTCCAGAACGGGATGGTGACGAGCAGCACGAGAACCTGGCGCAGGCGCGGCGGCCGGGTCGCCATATACCAGGCGAGCGGCAGCCCGATCAGCAGGCAGAAGATCGTGCAGAACAGGGCCTGGATCACCGAGCGCGCGAAGATCTGCAGATAGGTCGTGTCGAACACGAGCTTGTCGTCGAGGTCGCGGTCGTAGACAAAGCGGACATAGGAGGCCGGCGTGAACGGGTGGCTGACCCCACCGTAGGGGTCGGGCGTCAGGAAGGAATAGACCGCCGCGATCGCCATCGGCAGCAGCATGAAGACGACGATGACGAGAAGGGCCGGGCCGGCCAGCAGCAGCGCACGATCCCGCTTCGCCGAGGATGCCGCCACGACCTCACTCCTCCAGCGGCAGCAGCGCGCCCGGTGGGAACAGGCAGCGGACGGCCTGTCCCGGCAGGAGCAGCGAGGGCAGGTCGCCGCGCTCGACCTTGACGACCGGCCCGTCGTCGAGCTTGACCGCGCAGGAGGTCGTGGCGCCGAGATAGGTGACCTCGATGACGCGCCCCGGCAGCGCGGCCCGCTCGACCGCGGAGACCGGAACCAGTATCACCCGTTCGGGCCTGATGGCGGCGAAGGGGGTGGCGAGTCCGACGAGGGCGCCCGGCAGCACGTTGGCCTCGCCGATGAAATCGGCGACGAAGCGGCAGACCGGCCGCTCGTAGATCTCTTCGGGCCGACCGAGCTGCAGCACGCGGCCGTGGTCCATGACGGCGATGCGGTCCGACATGGAAAGCGCCTCCTCCTGGTCGTGGGTCACGAGCACGAAGGTGATGCCGGTCTCGCGCTGGATCCGCTTCAGTTCGACCTGCATGCCGCGGCGCAGCTTGAGGTCGAGCGCCGAAAGCGGCTCGTCGAGCAGCAGCAGCCGGGGTTGCGGCGCGAGCGCCCGCGCCAGGGCGACACGCTGCTGCTGGCCGCCGGAGAGCTGGTCCGGCCGCCGTTTGGCCAAGGCCTCGAGCCGCACGAGGCGCAGCATGGCGGAAACGCGCTCGGCGACGGCCGGACCGCGCAGCCGCTGCCGTTCGAGCCCGAAGGCGATGTTCTGCTCGACCGTCATATGCGGGAACAGCGCATAGGACTGGAACACGGTGTTGACCGGCCGCCGGTTCGGAGGATCGTCGACCACATATCTGCCGTCGAGCAGGATGACGCCGGCCGTGGGATGTTCGAAGCCCGCGAGCAGCCGCAGCAGCGTGGTCTTGCCGCAGCCCGAGGGGCCGAGCAGGGTGAAGAATTCGTTGACCATGATGGTCAGCGAGACGTCGTCGAGCGCCTTGATCGCGCTCGGGCCGGCACCGAAGGCCTTGGTCACGCCCTGCACCTCGACCAGCCTGGTGCCGACCTCGGCCCGCGGCGCCATCCCCGCCGCATCGCGCGGAGCGGGACTCGTCGCCGCGCTGTCGGAGCTTGCGAGGGATTGCGGCTCCGCCGGCCGCCCGAGCGTCAAGGTTTGCATCCCGCCGGTCACCTCAAACGGTTTCGCCGATCGCCGCCGCGCCTGGCGCTCGGCTGTCCTGCAGAGATCGTGCCGCGACTGTCGCGGAAGACGCGGCCGTTGCAAACACAATTTTTCGGAAGGGCCGGCGCGGCCCGGGAGAGTCGATAGGCAGGTTGAACAAGAATCGGTCATTTGACCAAAATCGGCCCCAGCCATAAGGTCGCACCCTAGCAAGCCGCCTGGAGATCCGGCCGATGTCGCCCGCCCAAAACCGCCCGAACGACGTGCTGACCCGGCACATGCTCTATCCCTTCACCAACGCGAGCTATGCGGCCAAGAACCCGCCCCTGGTGATCGAAGGCGGCGAGGGCGTCTTCATCACCGACAGCGACGGCAGACGCTACATCGACGGCCAGGCGGGCCTGTGGAACGTCAACGCCGGGCATGGCCGCAGCGAGATCAAGGACGCTATCGTGGCGCAGCTCGACAAGCTGAGCTTCTATCCGCTGTTCGGCGGCACCACGACCACCCCCGCCGTCGCGCTCGCCGACCGGCTCTGTCGCATGGCCGGGCCGGAGGGCATGGTGCGGGCCTTCTACTCCTCGGGCGGATCGGAGGCGAACGAGGCCGCCTTCAAGCTGGCGCGCCAATATTGGCGCCACGCCGGCGAGCCGACGCGCCACAAGATCATCTCGCTCAAGCACGCCTATCACGGCGTGACGCTCGGCGCGCTCTCGGCCAACGGAAGCGCCGCCTACCGGGCGCATTTCGAGCCGCTGATGCCGGGCTTCATTCAGGTCGAGACGCCCTTCGTCTACCGCAACCCCTTCACCACGGACCCCGAAGCGCTGGCGCGACTCTGCGCCGAGCTGCTCGAACGCGAGATCCTCTACCAGGGGCCGAACACGGTGGCGGCCTTCATCGCCGAGCCGGTGCAGGGCGCCGGCGGCGTCATCGTACCGCCCAAGACGTTCTGGCCGCTGGTGCGCGAGATCTGCGACCGCCACGGCGTGCTGTTCATCTCGGACGAGGTCGTCACCGGCTTCGGGCGGCTCGGCTCGATGTTCGGTGCGCGCCACTGGGGCGTGAAGCCCGACATCATGGTCTTCGCCAAGGGCATCAATTCGGGCTATGTGCCGCTCGGCGCCACGCTGATGAACGCGCGGGTGGCGGATGCCTTCCTGACCGAGGACGAGGCCCAGTTCACCATGGCGGCCTTCTGGCACGGCAATACCTATGCGGGCCACCCGCTGGCCTGCGCGGCGGCGCTGGCCAATCTCGACATCGTCGAGCGCGAGGGGCTCGAGCGCAATGCCGGCGAGGTCGGGACCTATCTGATCGACCGTTTCAGGGACGTGCAGACCCGGCATCCCACCATGGGCGACGTGCGCGGCCTCGGGCTGATGATCGGCATCGAGCTCGTCAAGAACCCCGAGACCAAGGAGGCCTTCCCGCTCTCCGCCCGCTACGGCAGCCGCATCACCGAGCTCTGCAAGGAGCGCGGCGTGCTGCTGCGCAACCTCGGTGACACGTTCATCATCTCGCCGCCGCTGGTGCTGACCAAGGCGCAGGCCGACACGATGGCCGAGGCCTTCGAGGCCGCCATCGCGATCGTCGAGCGCGGCTGACCCCATGGCCTCCGGCTCCGCGACCCTCGTGGTGCCGGCGGTGCCCGACCGGGCCGACCGCGAGGTCCTGCTGCGACGGCTCGCGGCCTTCGAGGCCGAGAAGGCCGGCCCGCTTGAGGTGGCGCCGCTGGCGATCCTGCTCAAGGACGAGGCCGGCCGGACCATCGGCGGCCTCTGGGGCACCTCGCTGTTCCGCTGGCTCGTGGTCGAATTGCTGTTCGTCCCCGAAGAGCTGCGCGGCCAGGGCACCGGCACCGCGATCATGCGGCAGGCGGAGGCCATCGCCCGGGCGCGCGGCTGCATCGGCATGTGGCTCGACACCTACGACTTCCAGGCGCCCGCCTTCTACGCGGCGCTCGGCTTCGAGGCCTTCGGGCAGATCGAGGACCAGCCGCCGGGTCATCGGCGGATCTTCATGCGCAAGCGATGGGCGGAGGGGTGATTCAGCTTTACCCGGTTGCCGCGCTCGCCGTCGCAGCACGCCGGTACTCTTGATGACCATAGTCCCTGGTCGGTGCAAACCTGCCGGTGCCGCAACCCGGAGCGGCACGGCTACAGCGGCAGGGCATTGGAGCGCTTGACCTGGCCGAGCGCGAAACTCGATTCGATCGAGGCGACGCCGTCGAGGCGCGTCAGCTTGTCCTTGAGGAAGTGCTCGTAGGCTTCGAGATCGCGCACGACGATCCGCATCAGGAAGTCGCGCTGCCCGGTCATCAGGTAGCAGTCGAGCACCTCGGGCCATTGCGCGACGGCGCGGGCAAAGCGGTCAAGCTCCTCCTCGCGCTGGCGTTCGAGCTTGATCGAGGCGAAGACGCTGACCGGCAGGCCGACATCCTTCTCACTGATGACGGCCACATAGCCCTGAATGACGCCCGCCGCCTCGAGCAGACGGACGCGACGCGCGCAGGGCGAGGGCGAGAGGCCGACCTGTTCGGCAAGCTGCAGCATCGTCAGACGCGCGTCGATCTGCAGCGCGGCAATGATTTTCCGATCGATCGCGTCGAGCGTCGGTTTTGGCACGGATCGTCCTCCTGAGACGGAATCATGGCGGAAATCGCCATATCTATCGGAATCGCGACGAAGTTTGGCTGCTTTCGCTCTCGTGCACGTTCTAGGATCGGGCTGCCCTCGAAAGCGACGTCATGACCGATCCGCGACTTCCCATCCTCGCCGAAATCGAACGCAAGGCGCTGTGGCTTTCGACCTGGATGATCCATCACGCCAACCACATCCGCGACAACCCGGACGGCATGAAGGTGGGCGGCCATCAATCCTCGTCGGCCTCGCTCGCGACCGTCATGACGGCGCTCTATTGCGCCGTGCTCAGGCCCGAGGACCGGGTGGCGGTCAAGCCGCATGCGAGCCCGGTCTTTCACGCCCTGCACTACCTGTTCGGGCGGCAGTCGCTCGACCGCATACGGAACTTCCGCGGCTATAAGGGCGCGCAATCCTATCCGTCGCGCACCAAGGATGGCGACGACGTCGATTTCTCGACGGGCTCCGTGGGGCTCGGCGTGGCGCAGACGCTGTTCGCGTCCCTGGTGCAGGATTACCTGCAGGCGAAAGCCCTGGCGCCCGAGCGGCCGGAGGGCCGCATGGTGGCGCTCATCGGCGATGCCGAGATGGACGAAGGCAACATCTTCGAGGCTCTGCTCGAAGGCTGGAAGCACGGGCTGCGCAACACCTGGTGGGTGGTCGACTACAATCGCCAGAGCCTCGACGCGGTGGTGCGGGAGGGCCTGTGGCAGCGGTTCGAAAGCCTGTTCCGCGGCTTCGGCTGGGACGTCGTCATCCTCAAGCATGGCACCTTGATGCAGCAGGCCTTCGCCGAGCCCGGCGGCGCGCATCTGCGCGACTGGATCGAGCGCTGCCCCAACCAGCTCTATTCCGCCTTGACCTTCCAGGGCGGCGCGGCCTGGCGCAAACGGCTCCTCGACGATCTCGGCGACCAGGGCGCGGTGACAAAACTCGTCGAGCGCCGCTCCGACGACGAGCTGGCGCGCCTCATGGGAAACCTCGGCGGCCACGACCTGCCGGCCCTGCTCGACGCGTTCGAGGCCGCGCGGCAGCATGACCGGCCCGTCTGCTTCATCGCCTATACGATCAAGGGGCACGGCCTGCCGCTCGCCGGCCACAAGGACAACCATGCCGGCCTCATGACCCCGGCGCAGATCGAGACGTTGCGCGAGCGCATGGCCATCCGCCCCGGCCACGAATGGGACCCGTTCGAAGGCCTGGCGGTGCCCGAGACGGAGCTCCGCGCCTTTCTCGACGGTGTGGCCTTTTTCAAGTCCGGACCGCGCCGCTACGCGGCGGCGCCCGTCCCAGTGCCGGAAACCCTTGCCGTCGCGATCCAGCCCGTCATGTCGACGCAGGCCGGGTTCGGCCTTCTCATGCACGAGATCGCCAAGGGCGAGGGCGAGTTCGCGCGCCGCGTCGTCACCGCCTCGCCCGACGTGACGGTGTCGACCAACCTCGGCGCCTGGGTCAACCGGCGCGGCCTCTTCGCCCGTGCCGAAATGGCCGACACCTTCCGCAAGGAGCGCATCCCCTCGACCTTCGTCTGGGATTTTTCGCCCTCTGGGCAGCATATCGAGCTCGGCATCGCCGAGATGAACCTGTTCGTCATGCTGTCGGCGCTCGGCCTGTCCCATTCGGTCTTCGGCACGCGGCTGCTGCCCGTCGGCACGCTCTACGATCCCTTCATCGAACGCGGCCTCGATGCCTTGAACTACGCCTGCTACCAGGATGCCCGGTTCATCCTGGTGGCGACGCCCTCCGGGGTGACGCTGGCGCCGGAAGGCGGCGCGCACCAGTCGATCGCGACGCCGCTGATCGGCATGGCGCAAGACGGACTCGCCTGTTTCGAGCCGGCCTTCGTCGACGAGCTCGGCGTGCTGCTGCGCTTCGCCTTCGACTATATCCAGCGCTCGGAGGAGGCGGAGCCCGACGAGCACACCTGGCTGCGTGATGCGACCGGCGGCTCGGTCTATTTCCGCCTCTCGACGCGCGCCATCGACCAGCCGCGGCGCACCGTCACGGCGGAGCTCGCTAAAAACATGATCGATGGCGCCTATTGGCTGCGCCGGCCGGGCCCCAATGCCGAGATCGTCGTCGCCTATACGGGGACGGTGGCGCCGGAGGCCATCGAGGCCGTCGGGCTGATGGGCGAGGACCGCCGCGACGTCGGGCTGCTCGCCGTCACCTCCGCCGACCGGCTCAACGCCGGCTGGACGGCGGCCCAGCGCGCCCGGGAGGGGGGCCGCCTCGGGGCCACGAGCCATGTCGAACGGCTGCTGGCCGAGGTGCCCTCGCATTGCGGCCTCGTCACGGTGATCGACGGGCATCCGGCGACGCTGGCCTGGCTCGGCGCGGTGCACGGCCATCGCACCCGGTCGCTCGGCGTCGAGCATTTCGGCCAGACGGGCCGCGTCGCCGACCTCTACCGGCACTTCGGCATCGATGCTCAGGGCATCGTGGCGGCCGCCCAGGCGCTCGCCCCCGGCCGCCGCATGCGGCATCTCAGGCTGGCGCCGGGAAGCTGATATGGGGCAGCCTTGGGGAACCGGTGCGTCACACGGTTTCCGGTTGACAGGCTCGCTGACCCCTCGAACACGAATCGATCAACCGGAAGCCGTATCAGTCCAGATGCTCGATCCGGTCCGAGGCGAGGATGGCGCGCATGAAATCGGGCAGGCCCATGCCCGCGTTGACCTTCGCCTCGAATTCTTGCTCCGCGGCGCGGATGGCGTCGAGCCGGCCGAGGACCGCTTCGGCCTCCTCCCGGGGCACGACCACAACGCCGTCGCCATCGCCGACCAAAATGTCGCCCGAGCGGACCGGCGTGTCGCCGATGACGACCGGGACGCCGACCGTCCCGGGGCCGTTGCGGGCCGGCGAATTGGCGCAAACGCCGGCGCTGAAGACCGGTAGGCCCACGCCGCGCAACCCGGGGATATCGCGGACGAGGCCATCCGTCACGAACCCGACCATTCCCTGGTTGCGGGCCATGCCGAGCAGCAGGTCGCCGATCACCGCCGTCCTCAGGAAGGCATCGGTCGCCGCCACCATGACGTCGCCGGGCTCCGCGACATCGAGCGTGCCGAAGAGGGCGAGGTTGTCGGCCGGCCCGGCATGGCAAGTGAGCGCGACGCCGACCATCTCGGCTTTGTCGGGGAAGAGCGGCCGGATCGTATGGGGCAGGCAGCCGCGTCCGCCCATCGCGTCGACGAGATGGCCCGTGGGCACGCCCTTGAAGGCGCTCACCAGTTCCGCCGATGGTCGCAGAAAGCGGCGGCGGATCGAGAGCAGCGGCGGGTCCTTGATCATGACGGATGCTCCGGTGTTGGGCGTATCGGGAAAAGCCAGGGTCGTCGATATCGGCGCAAAACTCAGAGCAACGCCGACATGCCGCCGTCGACGAGATGATAGGAGCCGGTGATGAAGCTCGCTTCGTCGGACAAGAGGAAGGCCGCGAGCCGCGCCACTTCGATCGGCTGTCCGATGCGGTTCAGCGCGTGCTTGGCGCCCCAGATGTCGAACTGCTTCTGCGGATCGTCGGGGCTGTACATGGCGGCGACCGAGCGGGCCAGCGGCGTCTCGATCGTGCCGGGGCAGATGGCGGTGACGCGGACCTTGTCAGCCCCATGGTCGACCGCCATGACGCGCGTCAGCGAGATGACCGCGCCCTTCGAGGCCGTATAGGCCGCCACGTCGCGCTGGGTCACGAGCGCCTGCACGGAGGACATGTTGACGACGGCGCCGCCACCACCGGCGATCATCAGCGGAATCACGTGTTTCGAGAGCAGGAAGACGGTCTTGAGGTTGGCGGCGATCACCCGGTCCCATTCCGGCTCCGGCGTAGTGACGACGCTGCCGTGCAGCTCGAGTCCCGTGCAGTTCATGAGCCCCGTCACGCGCCCGAGACCCGCGGCCTTGGCGGCGACGCGGCGGGCGTCCGCATCCAGCGTGAGATCGGCCGGCACCGGATGGATGCGCTCGGCGGCGATGGTCGACAATGCCTCGGCATTGAGGTCGCAGGCGACGACGGTCGCGCCGCAAGCGGCGAAATGTTCGGCCGAGGCGCGGCCGATGCCCGATGCCGCACCGCTGACGACGATGATCCCGGAAAGTTCGCGCATCGATATCCTCTCTGATTGCATCGGTTCAGGGCCGACGGGACTGCTCGCCGTTCACCGCCGTCGCGTCGACAGGCAATGGGGGCTGAGGTCGCCGATCTTTGCGGCACCCATCAGTCCCATCGTCCGGTCGATCTCGCGGCGGTAGAGGTCGATCACGTGGCGCACGCCGGCCTCCCCGCCGATCGCCAGGCCCCACAGTTGCGGCCGGCCGATCAGGCAGCAGGCCGCCCCGGTCGCCAGCGCCTTGACGACGTCGCTGCCCCGCCGGACCCCGCCGTCCATCAGCACCGGAATGCGCCCGCCGACGGCATCGAGCACGGCCGGGAGGGCGTCGAAGGCGGCGCTCGCCCCATCGAGCTGGCGTCCGCCATGGTTCGACACGATGATCCCATCGACCCCGCGAGCCGCCGCGTCGGCCGCCTCGGCCGGATGGAGCACGCCCTTGAGCAGCAACGGCCCGCGCCAGAGGCCGCGCAGCCAGTCGACGTCGGCCCAGCACAGGCCCGGATCGAGCAGGCCCGCCATGCGGCTCGCCAGCGCGCCGATGTCCGTCGTGGTGCCGAGCCCGAGGTAATTGCCGAAGGTCAGGCGCGGCAGCGTCGGGCGCATGCGCATGAGCCACGAGAATTTCGCCGCCGCCGCGAGCGTGCCGGCGAGGCCGAAGCGGGGCGGGATGGAGAAGCCGTTGCGGATGTCGCGCTCGCGGTTGCCGAGCATCTGGTTGTCGATGGTGAGAACCAGGGCGGAAAAGCCCGCCGCCTGCGCCCGCTCGATCATCGCGCGCGTAAAACCCCGATCGGTATAGACGAAGACCTGCATCCAGCGCGGGTCGGCACCCGTGCCGGCGATGTCTTCGAGGGTGCAGACCGAGGCATGGCTGGCGCAATAGGGAATGCCCGCCGCGGTGGCGGCGCGCGCGGCGGCGCGTTCGCCGTCCGGCCAGAACAGGCCGGCCAGCCCCGTCGGCGCGATGGCGAGCGGCATCGACAGCCGTTTGCCGAACAGGTCGACCGAGAGGTCGCGGCTCGCGGCGCCGTTCAGCGCACGCGGGAGAAGGTCAACGTCGCCGAAGGCCTCGGCATTGCGGCGCAGCGTGCGCTCGTCTTCGGCTCCCCCGTCGGCGAAGTCGAACACCGGCCTCGGCAGCACGGTCCGGGCCGCCGTGCGGGTTTCGGCGACGTTGAAGAGCGACCTGAACGGATCGCGGCGCGCCGGCGTGCCGCTGTCGCGACCCGACCCGGCCGACGCGGCAGCAGGCGCGGCGCGGCCTTCGGCCTTCGGCGGCGCGACGCTCATCGTCGAGCCCCCGTACCGATGCGGCCCCGATAGATCGGGCCGCCGCCGCCCGGCACATGGAGGCGCACCAGCGTACCGGCGAAGGACGGTTCGATGCCGATCTCCAGCACGCCGGCATTGGTCACCCATAGCGTGTCGCCTGAGAAGACGCAGTTGGTCGTGGCCGTGCCGCAGGCGATGAAGCGCTCGACGGTTCCGTCGGGCTTGAGCACATGGATGCCGCCGGCCACGATGTCGGTGACGTAGAGGCGGTCGTCAGCGCCGACCTTGAGTCCGTCTGGAATGGGATTGTCGCCGGGCAGGCGCCCCAGGTCCTCGATGGTGCCGTCGGGCCGACGCCGCCGCACCCGGCCGGTATAGGATTCGTCCCAAACGACGGAGCCGTCGGCCTCGACCGCGACCCCGTTCGGGAAGACGGGCTCGGGGAAATCTACGAGAATGTCGGCACGGCCGTCCGGTTCCAGGACGAAGATGCGGCTCGGATCGGGCGCCTTGGGATTGTAGGTGCCGGGATCGGTGAAGATCAGGCGGCCGTCGGCCGCGAAAACGAGGTCGTTGGGGCCGTTGAGCGGGATGCCCGACACCTCCGTCAGCAGGATCTCGGGCTTGCCGCCCTCGCGGACGCGCTGGATGGAAGGCACCGTCATCTCGGCGGCCCGCCAGGGGCCGGTGGTGCCGCCGTTCTGGCAGACATAGACGTCGCCGTCGGTACCGAGCACGCAGGAATTGGGGGCGCCGGCCACATAGGCGAAGCGTGTCGCGCTCCCGTCGGCGCCGATCGCGGTGACCTGGCTGCGGTAACTCTCGACGAGGAGGAGGCTGCCGTCCGGCCGCAGCGCGGGCCCTTCGGGCCAGCCGAGGCCCGTCGCGAAGGGGCTCGGGGCGCCCTCAGTGCCATCGTGGCTCATTTCACCGCTCCCGCCGACAGACCTCGCACGATATAACGCGGCACGAAGATCGAGAAGATCGGAACGACGGTCACGATGTCGCCCGCGGCGGCGATGGTCCAGTCGATCGGCCGCCGGGCACCGACCAGCGTCGCCGCGCCGAGCGAGATCATCTGCCGGTCGCGCGAATCGATCACGCAGAGGGCCGTAAGCGGGACGAAGGACGCCCCCGCGTTGGCCCGAGGTCGGAGCCCTGGTGGCGCCATCGAGACGATTGACTCGATCGGGAGCATATGCGAGCCTCGCATCATTCTTTTGAAAATGAAGTTTCCACAATGGTTTACTCAAAAGTATTCTGGCTTGTTTGTCTTGGATTGAGTGTGGCCGTCACAGTCCCATCCGTGGTGAAAGCTGCAGACAGCGGTCCTGGATGGGATAGGGTCGTCCCACTGCTCGACAAACACTGCGCCCGCTGCCACCAGGCCGGCAAGACGACGGGCAAATTCAAGGATAAGCCAGCCGATGATTTCGGCTTTATTTTGGACGAGGACAAGCTTGTCACGCGCAACAAGCTCATTCTTGGCAATGCCGAAGCGTCGCCGATCTTCGTCAAGGTACAGAAAGGCGATATGCCGAAAGACATCGACGACAGTTGCTACGACGGAACCGCCTCGGCGACCACCTATTGCGGCCTGTCGAAGGACGAGATGGTGCAACTCCACGACGCCATCAATGCGCTGAAGGCGGCGCCGGCCGGCGCGACCCCGGTGGCGGACAATGCTCCGCCGGCCACCGCCACGCCGCCGAAAGCCGCCGCAAAAGAGCCGCAGCCGCAAGTGAAGGTCGCCGAGGCATCGGCTTCGGCGACGCCGGCGACCAAGATCGCCAAAGCCGGCGAGCCTTCGCCGCCAGTCCCGGCGCCCACGCCCGTTAATCCCGCTGCAGCTCCAGTTGCGCCGGCGCCGAGCCAGACGGCTTCCGCCACGCCCGTCGCTCCGGCTCTCGATATCCCGGCTGCTGCCCCCGCGGCCCCTGCTCCGGCCGCCGCTCCCGCTGTCCCGCCGCCGAGCCAGGCGGCTGCGGCCGTGCCGGCACCGGTCACCCAGGCGCCCGCGGCCCCTGCCCCGGCCGCGACCCCGGCGATCGCTCCCATCCCGGTCTCCGCGCCCGCCCCGATGGCGGCGCGATTCGTGACGGATACCGAGATCATCCGCGCCATTTCCGACGACGCCAGCAACGCCACGGATACGGATCGACCGAACTATCGTTATTTCACGCTGACGCATTTCTACAACGCGGGCGAACCCGAGAAGGACATGCGCGTCTACCGCATGGCCCTCGTCAAGCTCTTGAACAGCCTCTCGACCGAGGCCGATCCCGTGGTGCCGGTGGCGATCGACCCGGCCCAGACGATCTTCCGCGTGGACATCACCCGCCTCGGCTGGACCCATGCCACCTGGGACAATATCGTCGCCTCCGACCCCTACGTCATCTTCTATCACAACGCGCAGTTCCGGGCCCTCCAGTCCGACCTCAAGACCATCGTGCCGTTCGTACGGGCCGACTGGTTCACCTTCGCGGCGTCGCGTCCGCCGCTCTATTACGACATTCTCTACCTGCCGAAGACGAAGGCCGAATTGCAGAAGCAGATCGGCGCCGACGTGACCCGCGACTTCTACCAACGCAGGGTCGAGCGCGCCGGCTTCCAGAAGTCCGGTGTCTCCGACAACAATCGCATGATCGAACGTCACTCGATCCCGGCCGGCATGTATTGGGAATCCTATGACTTCGGCTCGAGCGGCGGCCGCAAGAGCCTGTTCCAGTTCCCGTTCGGGCCGCCGGGCGCCTTCGGCGATCTCAGCAACCGGCTCGGCTTCGCCCAGGACGGCGGCGAGATCATCTGGACCCTGCCGAACGGCTTCCATGCCTACTATCTGGCGACGGGCAAGGGCGACCGGCTCAACATCGGCCCGACCAACATCGTGCATGACCCGGCGCAACGCGATCTTTCGGTGACCAACGGCATCTCGTGCATGGGCTGCCACGACAAAGGCATCAAGTTCAACGACTTCCGTCCGGGCCAGCCGCTCGATCAGATCCGCGACCTGATCGTCAGGAGCGGCAGCTTCTCGCCCGAGGCCAAGGAGATCGCCGAGCAGATCTTTCCGAACGGCGATGCCTTGAACAAGCGCATGGAGAGCGATCTCAAGCGTTACGCCGAGTCGCTCGCCGCGGCCGGCGTCAACGTCAACGTCAAGGACGACGGCGTCGAGATGATCAACGCCCTGTCGCGGCGCTTCGAGGACAACCTCAACGCAAAGCTCGCGGCGGCCGAGGTCGGCATGGAGCCGGACGCCTTCATGGAGCGGCTCAATGCGGCCGGCGGCCAGGCCTATGACCTGAAGCTGCGCCTGCAACAGGACGTGGTGCCGCGCGACCAGTTCGTCGCCTTGTTCGCCGCGCTCGTCAACACGATCAACGACGAAGGCGACAAGGCCATCGACCTCAGCAAGCTGGCGCAGAAGACCGGGACGACGGTAGCGGCGGTCGCCACCGCGACGAGCCAGCCGGCGAGCTATTCGAAGAGCTTCGATCTCGCCTTCTATGCCAATGCGACGAGCTTCAAGGTCGGTGACCACGTGACCTTCACGCTGAAGTCCGAGCAGCCCTGCTTCCTGACGCTGTTCGATGCCGACGACAAGGGACGCAGCACGGTTCTGTTCCCCAATCCGCATCATCCCGACGGGAGGATCGAGGCGAACGTGACGACCCAGGTGCCCGGGCCCCAGATCGGCGGATTCGCGATCCGGGCGACCGAAGCCGGCACCGAGCGGATCACCGCGACCTGCAACGCCTCCTTCGATCAGAACGTCCCGCAGGATTTCAGCAAGGGGCAGTTCACCACCTTCCAGAGTACCCGCGACCTCTTGTCGGCGCAGGCCGATACGAGACTGCGCCAGCAGGAGGCGATCAGGAAGCGGCTCCTGGCCATCGAGGCCGCTCAACCGACGGTGGCGAGCAACGATCCGGGCCTGGTTACCAAGGAGGTCAATCCGACCGCGCTCATCCCCAATGCGTCCGAACCGCTCATCCCGATCACGGCGCAGAAGTCGGTCGTGCTGCAGATCCGGGGCCATTGACGGGTCCGCCACTTGACCAGGATGGACATCGGTTCGGAGCGGGGGCTGGCGATGGTGCGGTTGCGGCTGTTGCTGATGCTGGCGGGGGTCTGCGGGCTCGTCCTGCTGACGGCAGGGGGATCGGCCCAAGCCGGAACATTCTGCCGGGATGCGGCGGTCGACCGCGACGTCGGTCTCGCGGCGCATGACAAGCTCGATGTCGCGCGCCTCTCCGCGTTGTCGCAGCGGTTCGACGACACCGCGCTGCCAGACCCGGGATGCGGCGACCGGGTCGCCCATTGCGTCGGCCTCAAGCTGTCGCTCGCCTTCGTCGATCGCGCCTATGGTCTGCTCGGCCAGGATCCGCCCGACATGGAGGGCGCGCGGACGTTTCTGCAGAAGGGCAAGACGCAAGGGGGACCATGGCAGTTGCTCGTGGCACTCGGCGACGTCGAGGCGGCTCTGGCGCGCCAGACCAACGACACCACGCTCTATCGCAGTGCCGCCAGCAACCTGCAGTTCGCCTTGAACCAGATCGTCGAGCCGCCGTTGTGCAGCGCTTTCGGCGAGATCCGGCCGACCGGGGAGGAACTGGCCCGCATCAGGCGGCGGGCCCAGGAGGCCGTGATGCTGTCGCCGCATTTCGAGATCGCCCGCACCAGAGGCGGGGAGTGCGGCGGCATCTTCCTCGATACGACACGGGGTGTCGATGTCGAGCCGGTGCCGGTGCCGATCACCTTCGAATATGACAAGTCCGTGCTGACGGACGAGGGCAAGAAGGCCGCCTCGGCCCTGCTCGAATGCCTGAAGTCCAAGAACCTCACCGAGATCACGCTGAGCGGCCATACCGATCTGCACGGCGGCGACACCTATAACATGGATCTCTCGGCCAAACGGCTCAGTGCCGTGCAGGCCCTGCTCAAGGCGGGCGGCTATGCCGGCGTCGTCCATCTGGTACCGAAGGGCAAGCGCGAGCCCTTCCAGCCGGACGATCCGGGCCAGCACAGCCAGGCCGAGATCGATCAGTTGAACCGCCGGGTCGAGCTCAGGGAGATCCACTGATGGGGCGGCGCGCGCTCGCCGCCCTGACGACGACGCTGCTTCTTGCGGCGATCCCGGCGCGGGCCGAGACGCATGCGCTGATCATCGGCTTCGAGGATTACGTCTCCAAGCAGCACCTGACCGGCTCCCACAACGACGCTGCCGACCTCGCCAAGGTGCTTCGCGGCCGCGGCGTCACCGACCTGACGATGGTCGAGGAACAGCACGGCACACTGGCCGATGTCGAGGCGGACTGGGCCGCGATGGTTGCCCGCTCGAAGCCCGGCGACCTGCTGTTCGTCTCCTTCTCCGGTCACGGCAACCGTTCGCCCGAGAAGGGCGAGCCGAAACATACGCCGGACGGTTTCGAGAAAGGATTCCTGCTGCCGCGCTACGACGAGCTCAAGTTTCCCGAGGAGCAGCTGCGCGACGAGCATCTCTACGACCTCTTCAAGGCGGCTTCCGACAAGGGGCTGAAAATAATCTTCGTCGCCGATGCCTGCCATTCGGGCGCGAGCGTCCGCGCGGTCACGGCCAAGGCGGCGGCACCGAAGTTTCAGCGCTTTGAGACGCATGGCGCGGCCCTGCCGCCCCCGCCCGATCCGTCGAGCGTCGCGCGGCGGCCGCCGATCCCCGGCCTGACCATCTATTCGGCCGCCGACGAGAACCAGACCATCCAGGAATTCCTGCTCGACGACGAGAAGCACGGCGCGCTGAGCTTCGCCGTGGCCCGCGGCCTCGAGGGCAAGGCGGCGGGGCCGAACGGCGTGCTGACCGAGGGTGATCTCGGCCGCTATGTCCTGACCCAGGTGCGCGTCCTGTCGGACAACACGCAGATCCCGCGCGCCGTGACGCCGGATCCCGATTTTGTCCTCTTCGCCAAAGATGCGTCAGCGGCCGCCGACGGCGGCCCGGCGGCGCCGGGGCAGATCGCGCCGCTCGGCAAGGTCACGCTGTTTACCGAGGCGACGCCGCCGAGCGGGCTTGCCGGCGTCGCCCTGTCGACCGATCCGACCCGCCTGACCCTCGGCTGGAAGGCCGACGGAGAGGTCCTCAACGGGCATGGCGACGTGGTCGCCACCGGCGTCGCCCCTGAAAAGCTTCAGGACGCGGTCGATGCGCGCCGGGTGCTCGACGGGCTCGAGCGGGCGATGGGCGAGCGCGGCGGCGCCGTCCCGACCAGCGTGGCCGCCGTCGGCAAGCCGGCGTCGGACCGCTACTATCTGCGCGACGAAGCGATCGGCATCGAGGCGGCGAACAGCGCCTTCCACTTCTTGACCGTGGTCGATCTCACGGCGGACGGCACCGTCCTGTTCCTGTGGCCGCAGCATCAGGACCCGATCGAATGGTCGAGCGACCATCCCTGGTCCTTCAAGGTCAAGGTGACCCCGCCCTATGGCGAAGACACGCTGATCTTCATCGAGAGCGACCGCGCCCTCAAGGACCTGCATGCGGCGCTCGCGGGCCTCGACGGCAAGCATGCCGCGGTGCCGCTCTATGATGCGCTTCGGCTCTGGCTGCCGCAGGCCCGCTTCAAGATCGGGCTGCAGTCCGTCTTCACCTGCGAGACGCTCAAGGAGGATGGCTCATGCGCCGTGTCGCCCTCGCCCTGACCCTCGCCGTGCTCGCCGGCCTGGCCGGCGCGGCGGCGGCCAAGGACCGGGCGCTCGTCGTCGGCATCAACAAATATCCGGGCATCACGCTGAACGGGGTCCCCGGCGCGCGCGATCTCGGCGGCGCCGTCTTCGACGCCCATACGTTCGAGGGCCTGCTGAAGGACCAGCTCGGGGTTACGGCGGGCGACATCCATGTCTTGACCGATGCGGAGGCGACGCGCGAGCGCATCCTCGGCGAGTTCCACGACTGGCTGATCGCCGACACCGGTCCCGGGGACCGGGTGTTCTTCTATTACGCCGGGCACGGCGCGGCGATCCGGGTCGAAGACCCGGCGACGGGTGCCTCGCGCATGACCTCGGCCATCGTGCCCTCCGATGCCCACGGCGAGCTCGCGGCCGAGCCGGTCGATATCAAGGGCATGATCCTCGGCACCGACATGCATCAGCTGCTCGATCAGCTCCCCGGCCGCGACGTGACCGTCATCGCCGACAGCTGCGCGTCCGGGTCGGTCAGCCGCGACGCGCTCCATCCGCTCATCATCCCGCCCAACATCAAGGTGCGGACGCTGACGCCGGCCGGCGCCGTCGGCATGACCCAGCGGGCGCTTGCCGCCGATGCGCCGCTGCGCCTCAAGACCAAGCTCAACGGCCGCCTGCTCGAGATCGAGCCCACGGCGCCGCAGACCAAGACGGACGGCACACTTGCGGTCTGGGCCGCGGCAACGACGGACCAGGTCACCTTCGATCTCGGCAGCAAGCCCGGCGGCATCTTCACCCAGAGTTTTGCCGACGGCTTGCGTGACAAGAAGGCTACCCTCGACGACAAGGGCGAGGTGACGGCCCAGGCGCTGCTCAACTATATCCGCGATCAGGCCAAGCAGTTCTGTACCGATGCCGGTCAGGCCTGCAGTTCCGGCCTGACGCCGCAGCTGCTGTCGAAGGACACCTATCTGATCGCGCCGCTCGAAGCGGCCGCGGTCGCGCCTGCCTCGGCGCCCGCCGTGCAGCCCGATACGCCGCAACCTGCCGATCCGGCCCAGCCGAGCCCGGCTCAGCCCAGCGCGACCCCCGTCGCCGACAAGATGTCTGCCCTGCTGAGCCACAATAACGACTTCTCGCTCGCTGCGACGATCCTGCCGGGACCGGCGCTCAAGCTCGGCGACGTGATCCATTTCCGCGTCGTGTCCGGGGAGGCCGGCAAAGTGGCGGTCTTCGACCTGACGCCCGACGGCGACCTGACGCAGATCTTTCCCAACAAGAAGACCGGTCGCGACGGTCGCATCCGGGCGAATGCGCCCTTGACCATGCCCGACGCCTATTGGGGCATCAATTTCAGGGCGACCAAGCCGGCCGGGCCCGGCACGCTTCTGGTGCTCGTGACGGAGGAGGGGATAGACCTCGACAAGGCGACCGGCGGCGCGCTCGACTTGAAGCCGATCAAGGAGACATCGCGGTTGCTCGAAGTGGTCGGGGCGGAGCTCGACAAGCCCGTGGTCAGCCCCAAGCCCGACGTGCCGACCCGCGCGGCCCGCTGGGCTTTCGTGAAGGTCCCTTATTCGGTGGCACCGTGAGCACGGCGTCCGGCGTTCGGACAATGGAGAAGAGGTGAGCGATGCGCGCCGCGCCAGGCAGCCTTGTGTGGCTCAAGCCCCGATTGATTTTGCTCCTACAGGCCAAATCGATGCTGCTTCACCTTTCAATTGTAAGCAAAGCTGCGAAGCTTTGCTTGGTCGCGCTGTGCGTGCTGGCCATCTGCGATGCCGCAAGAGCCGCATCCGATCCGGTTAAAGCCGTGCCCGATCCGGCTAAAGCCGTGGTCGAACCGGATAAGGTCAAGGCCGAGCCGGATCCGGCCAAGGCCGAGCCGGATAAGGCTGCGCCCGAGCCGGTCAAACCTGCACTCGAGCCCGCCCAGGCGCCCGAGCCTGTCAAAGCCACGCCGGATCCAGCCTGCACCACCGCACGAACGACGCTGGAGGCGGCCCGCAAGGCCGGCGACCTCCCCAAAGCCATCGAGGCCTATGGCGGCATGACGAAGGCCGAGGCCGGCTGCGACGCGAAGGTGCTGTTCTGCGAGGGACGGGCCATCGCGCTGGCGCATGTCGAGCGGGCCTATGCGGCGGCCGACAAGGGTGAAGCCGTGGCGGCGGCGAAGCTCCTCGCGGATGGGCGAAAATTCGGCGAGCCCTGGCCTCTCCTGATCGGACTTGGCGATGCCGCGACGGCGCGCGCCCATGCCAGCCACAGTGCCAAGGACTGGGGTGCGGCCAGCCTCGACTATCAGAAGGCGGTTCTGGCGCTGGCCGAGCCGGTGCTCTGCGACGACGAGCCCGCCCGCCCGGCCCCCGCCATCATCGAGAGCCTCTACCGCAAGATGTCGGCGGCCCTCATGCTCGGCATGCCGATCGAGTTCGCCCATACGAAATGCGCGCCCTGCGCGCTGGCCTTCCTGGGCCCGACGGCCGGCTTCACCCCGCGCAGCCAGCCGCTGCCCATCACCTTCCAGGGCCGCGGTGCCGTCATCACCCCGGACGGTCTCGACGCCGCCAAGGCGCTCCTCGGCTGTATCCTGGCCCGCAAGGCCTCGCATGTCACGATCTCGGCGCATACCGACGAGGGAGGCGGGGACGCCGCCAACAAGACGATGTCGGAAGCGCGGCTCGCCACGCTGCGCAAGATGTTCGTGGACGGCGGCTACAAAGGCACGTTCGAGGCGCAGCCGAAGGGACGAGCGGAACCCTTCCTCCCCGACGAACCGAAGAGTTTCACGGCCGAGGAACGCCACCGTCTCAACCGGCGGGTGGAGTTGCGGTCGGCGACGCTCGACGACACGCTGACCTGCCAGTGAAGTGATGCGCGAAACCGCAAATCGGGGCGTCTGTCCGCTCGTCGCGGATCAAGGCGGCGGGCTATAGAAGAGGCAGACACATGCGCCTCAATGGTCTCCGTCAATGCACGAACTGCTCGCGCACGATCCGCTCGTCGAGCGAGTGGCCGGGGTCGTGAAGCAGCACCAGACCCGTCGCATGGTCCATTACGATCTCGATATGGATCACGTCCTTGATCTCGTAGTGGTCGGCGGTGGCCGCGACCGGTCGCTTGTCGGGTTCGAGCACGTCGATCGAGACGGCGCAGCGGTCGGGCAGCAGGGCGCCGCGCCAGCGTCGCGGGCGGAAGGCAGAGATCGGCGTCAACGCGACGAGCGGCGCGCCGAGCGGCAGGATCGGACCGTCGGCCGACAGGTTGTAGGCGGTGGAGCCGGCCGGCGTCGCGACGAGCAGCCCATCGGCGACGAGTTCGCCGAGGCGCTCGCGCCCGTCGATCGAGATCTTCAGCTTGGCGACCTGCGAGGACTGGCGCAGCAACGACACCTCGTTGATGGCCCGGGCCGTGGCGGTTTCTCCACTCCGGTTGCGGGCCTTCATGACGAGCGGGTGGACCATCGAAGGCTCGGCTGCGGCAAGCCGCGCGTGCAGGTTGGTCTCCGCATATTCGTTCATCAGGAAACCGACCGAGCCGCGGTTCATGCCGTAGATCGGCTTGCCCGATCCCATGAAACGGTGCAGCGCCTGCAGCATCAGGCCATCGCCGCCGAGCGCCACCAGCACGTCGGCCTCGGCCGGATCGGCATGGCCGTAGCGGGCCGCCAGGCGCCCCAGGGCGGTTTCGGCGTCCGGCGTTCCAGAGGAGAGGAAAGCAATCGCCGGATAACGCGGCGTCTCGTCGTCGGCCCGCGTCATGACCCATCCCCCAGAGCATGATGCCGAAAAGTCGGCACAGGTTTTCGGCATCATGCTCTATCATATTGAACCGATCACGCCCCGGCGTCGACCGGCGCGGAGGTTAGGAAAAACCGGCGCCCGGATAAAGCCGGCCGGAGCCATGGCGTCGCGGTCCGGCTTTTGGCATGCTGGCGCGATGTCGACCGACCGTCGCGACGCGGGGCCTCCGATGCAGCGTTACGCCATCTGCTATATGCCCGCCGAGCATACGCCGCTCTGGCGTTTCGGCTGTTCGGTGATCGGCTTCGATGCCGCGGCCTTCACGGATGTCGACTATCCGGACCATCCGCTGTTCCGCGATCCGGAATCGCTGGGCTATACGGCCGCGCCGCGCCGCTACGGCTTCCACGCCACGTTGAAGGCGCCGTTCCGGCTCGCGGAGGGCCGCGACGCCGGAGAGATCGAGCGCAGGCTCAAGGACTTCGCCGACGCGCAGGAGACGTTCGACATCACGCTGAAACTGGCCACGCTGCGCGACTTCTTCGCCCTCGTGTCGAGCGATCCGGCGCCGGAACTCGATCGCCTGGCCGAGGCCTGCGTGCGCGACTTCGACGCGTTCCGGGCGCCGCTGACGCCGGAGGATCGCGAACGCCGCCATCCCGAGCGGCTGAGTCCGCGCCAGCTCGAGAACCTCGACCGCTGGGGTTATCCGTACGTCTTCGACGACTTCCGCTTCCACATGACTCTGACCGGCATTCTCACACTCGACGATCAGATCCGTCTCGGGCCGGTCCTCGACGAGTTGTTCCAGACCATCCCGCCGACGATCGCAATCGACGCGGTGGCCCTGTTCGTTCAGGACGAGGCGGAGGGGCGCTTCAGGGTCCGGGCGCGCTTCCCCTTCAGGGATGCCGGATGACCCCGGGAGCGGCTTCGTCGTCGAGGTCCGCGACGCCGGTGCAGAGATCCTCGGGCGAGGTCGTCTTGGCCCGCCGCGCATAGGCGGCCTCGAAGGACTTGCGCAGCTTGCCGAGCGGCAACACGGCGACGGCCGTGATGCCATTGGCCTCGCCGTAGCGAAACAGGGCGCCGAAATCGACGACGAATCCCTGGCACCGTGCGTCGATGAGCGTCACGTCGGCCATGACCTGCAGCGGCGCGACCCGCGGGCTCGCCGCGTTCTCGGCGGCACTCGGCAAAGCTACGCCAGCCCCGAGCAGCAGCACGATGCAGGTCAGGGCATGGCGGGATCGTGATCGCAAGCTGCGTGGCCCTGGAACCTCGGTCGGGCTACCACCCTGATCCACGAGGCTTGTACGGGGCTTGAGCGCGTCCGTCATTGGCGGGCGGTGAACATCGGGTCGCTGCCGGGGGTGCCGATCGAGACCCAGGTATTGGAGTTCGACTGCGACTGCCGCTTGATGAACTTGTAGCCCGTGTCGGTCCACGGCTTGACCTTGTCGCTCAGATTGTCGAGCACGAATTCGCCGCGGTTGGTCTTGACGGTGAGGATGGCATGGCCCTCCCCGTCGTGGTCCTTGACGACGGTGACCAGCAAGGCCTGGCGCGGCAGACCGGCCGCGATCAGGAGCTTGCGCTTGAGCAGGGCATAATCCTCGCAGTCGCCCTTGCCGTCGAGCGGATAGTCCCAGCGGTCGACGACACCCCAGTGATCCATGTCAGTGATCGGCTCGACCGAGGCGTTGACCTGGCGGTTGACGTGGTCGATCTCGCCATAGATGCGGGGCGTGAGGTCGATGTCGACCGGTTCGGTCGTCGCCCCATCGCATTCGGGAGCGTAGCGGTTGCAGAAATCGATCCAGCCGTAGGGTACGCTGGTGCGCGGACCGACCGCCGCGAAGCTCGACAGCGGCACGCCGGCGCGGGCTTGTCCGCCCGCCGCGAGGAGGCTCATGGCGGCCAGTCCTGCGCCGATGATCGCCGTCTTCCACAGCCGTGTCATGGTCATCCTCACGCCTTTCGGGTGAGGCAGACAATGTCAGGGCCTTACTGCGAGCAATGTAAGTCAAAATGTAGGGTTTTACGGGTTTGGATTTACTTGTGTCTTGGCCGATTATAGTCTGAACGATGGGTAAATATGAATGCGCCGGGTGCGTTAAAGCAGCGCTGCCACAGGGGCGATCAGGTTCGGCCGTCGCCGATATTTACCATGAGCAGTGCGGCGAGCCCACATCGTTGACCCGATGGCAACCAAGAGCGGGCGTGGCAGGGTTAACGGGGCCAGGGACGGCCGCAAATTTCCTCAACCTTCGTGGCCGGATCCGGGCACTAGCTGGTCCGGACCAAGGCAGCGGCTCGTCTTGGACCTCGTCCCCATGCCGGCATGGTTCTCATGGCGCCTGACGGGGTATCGCCCTTCGGATCGGATTTCATGCAACTTTTCATAGTATTTTCTTGAGCTCCCGACGAGACTCCGGCTAGGTTTCGTGAAGCCGCGACGCTGAGGCTGGTGCATGACGTTACGTGAGCCGGCAGTCTTCACCGGCCGGTTCGTCGTGTCTTGCTTGCCGTGCCCGTGGCCGTTGAGTTTATCCGGCCGGGCCCTTGCGTCATGTGGCGGTTTTGTGGGACGTCGCGGCGAAGATCATGCTGGTGGTGCCTGTCTTGGGCGCTGGCTCTGTGGGCCGGTGTCACCTTTGATGGCCCGACGGTCCACGCCAGCGCCTGGAACGCGCCGCAGGGCCAGGGCCTTCTCGCCGTCGATTACACGTTCGACGGCGGCGCACATTACTTCAACGGTCAGGGAAAGCTGTCGCCGGCGGCCGCCTATCGCAAGCAGGAGCTTTACGGCTACCTCGAATATGGCGTGACCGACTGGCTGATGGCGATCGTCAAGCCGGACCTCGCGGCGATCACGGCGACGGCGCCGGACGGTTCGGCACACCACTATTCCGGCCTTGGCACCAGCGAGGTGGCGGCCCAGCTTCGCGTCCTCGCCTATGGGCCGGCGGTGCTGGCCGTGGCCGGAGGCTTCCGGCTGCCCGGCACGACCGCCCAAAACAATTACGCCCTCATCGGCAACACCTCGCGCGACGCGGATCTGCGGGCGCTCGGCGGCGTCGCGCTGCCGTTCGGACCGTTCCCGATGTTCGTGGACCTGGAGGCCGGCTATCGGTTTCGCTCCGGCGGCGCCCCCGCCGAATGGCACGGCGATCTCACGCTCGGGGCGCGTCCGCTGCCGCGCTTTCTGATCCTGCTGCAGAGTTTCAACACGATTCCGGAGGGGGCCGGGACACCCTGGTTTCCGGCCTCGCGCTATTCCAAGCTGGGCTTGAGCTTCGTCTATGATCTGTCGGCCGCATGGTCGGTCGAGATCGGCGCCTTCGAGACCGTCGGCGGCACCGACGCGTTGCGCGAGCGGGGCATCACCACCGGCTTGTGGCGCCGCTTCTGATCCCGGGCGGCGACCGTCGCCACGATGCAAGATGCGGCGCCAATCAATTCTCGCATCGCGCTAGACACACTCACGTCGCACTGGAACCGCCTGCCACGATCCGCTCATTCAGTTTTTGATCGACGATCTGGACCGTGCGGTCGATCTCGGCGTTGGGTGCGCCAAGCTCGTACGAGATCAGCTTCACCAACAGATCGACCCGCTCGATGAACGGCGCGCCGTTGGCGACCGCGCGGGCGGCGGACGAGGGTTTGAGAAGGCTTTCGGCCGCCTTGGCATACTTCTCGAAAGGCACCTGGTCTTCGGGGTCCGCGCCGAGGCGCCGGGCGATGGCATCGACATGGTCATAGATCGACCGCGAGAGCTTCATGTCGCCGTGCACCGCGTCGCGGATCGACTGCGGCTCGTGCAGCGTGATGCAGCGATAATTGCCGGTCAGCAGCATCGACCATTTGGCCAACGGCACGAACAGCGAATCAAACACTTTGAGTTTTACCGGAACATCCCGGCCGTCCAGCTTCACCGCGTCGATATCGGCTTCCAGCTCGCGCAGCAGCCGGTTATGCGCCTCATCGGCGAAGGCCGCCGCCTTGAAGTTGGTGGGGAGGCCGACATGAAGCACATTCGCCGCCTCTTCCGGCGGGCGGAAGGCTTGCGGATCGGGCGAGCAGAGCGACACCAGTCCGGGCTCGAACCGCGCCCACACCTGCGCATTGGTGTAGGCCTCCTCCAGATCCATGTCCGCCAGCGCAGGTATCCGTTTCAGATAAGGCAACGGCGGCATGTTCATGATTGAAAGACAAGGCAGCTTCGCCGCGGCGATCTTTATCATCAAAACGCGGATGGTGTGGTTGGTGTATTGCGGTTCCTGCATCGCAAGACCGACCAGGTCATAGCGGGAAAGATCGACCTCGGCGGGCGTGGTCGCATCCAGTTTGCCGGGCAGATCGCGCGAGAAGATCGCGCGGTGCTCCGCCTCGTCACGCAGCTTGATGCGAACTTCGGTGCCGTCGCGATTGATGAGTTCCGCGGTGTTCTTCCGGCAAACCAGGGTCACGTTATGGCCGGCCATCAAAAGCTTGGTCGCCAGCAAGGAGCCGTACGAGGCTCCCAGGATCAGAATGTTGCGCGCCACGGTCCCTCCCCAACAGATGATGTTTTTTCAAATGGTCCAACCCAGACCAGCGCGGAAATTTCCGTTCGGGCGAAGCAACGGAGCGGGCCAAACCTCACATTGCCGCGCGACAGCCCCTCGGGCAAGTCGCGTCCGTCTCTATCGCACATTGATTGACGTTAAAATTAGGGTCTGGACCCATAAAAGTGTTTGCATGATCAGCGGGTTGTGATTCACGGCGTCCGAAAGGGAATGGAGGGATGAATCGATGAACGATAAAAAAAGTCAGATCGCTCCTGCGTAGGACAGCTATGCCAGATGGAGCGCCGAGACCGCGAGGTCGATCACCTTGATGCCGATGAAGGGCACGACGATGCCCCCCAGGCCGTAGACGAGGAGGTTGCGGCGCAGCAGCGCCGCGGCCCCCACCGGCCGGTAGCTGACGCCCTTCAGCGCCAGCGGGATCAGCGCCACGATGATCAGCGCGTTGAAGATCACCGCCGACAGGATCGCGCTCTCCGGCGAGGCGAGCCGCATGACGTTGAGCGCGCCGAGCTGAGGATAGGCCACGAGAAACAACGCTGGGATGATGGCGAAATATTTGGCGACGTCGTTCGAGATCGAGAAGGTCGTGAGCGCGCCGCGCGTCATCAGAAGCTGCTTGCCGATGCCGACGATCTCAATGAGCTTGGTCGGATCCGAGTCGAGGTCGACCATGTTGCCGGCCTCGCGCGCTGCCTGCGTGCCGGTCTGCATGGCGACTCCGACGTCGGCCTGCGCCAAGGCAGGGGCATCGTTGGTGCCGTCGCCGCACATGGCGATGAGGCGGCCGCCCTGCTGCTCCTTGCGGATATAGGCGAGCTTGTCCTCGGGCTTGGCCTCGGCCAGAAAATCGTCGACGCCGGCCTCGGACGCGATGGCCGCGGCGGTCACCGGGTTGTCGCCCGTCACCATGACGGTGCGGATGCCCATGGCGCGCAGTTCCGCGAAACGCTCCTTGATGTCGGGCTTGACCGTATCCTTGAGGTGGATGACGCCGAGGATCTTGTGGTTCTCGGCGACCGCGAGCGGCGTGCCGCCGGTGCGGGCGATGCGGTCGACCGCCTGACGGAACTCCGCCGGCACGAGGGCGCCCGTGGCGAGCGCCAGCACCGAATCGACCGCGCCCTTGCGGAGGCTCCGGCCCGGCAGGTCGACGCCCGAAATGCGGGTCTGTGCCGTGAAGGGCACGACATTGGCCGAACCCGCCTCGAACTTCGGCTCGGCGAGGCCGTAGCGGTTTCTGGCGAGCGCCACGATGGCGCGACCCTCCGGCGTCTCGTCGGCGAAGCTGGCCAGCAGCACCGCTTCTGCCAGCGTCCGTTCCGGGACGCCCCCCACCGGCACGAACTCGCTCGGCATGCGGTTGCCGAAAGTGATGGTGCCGGTCTTGTCGAGCAGCAGCGTGTCGACGTCGCCCGCCGCTTCGACCGCGCGGCCGGAGGTGGCGACGACGTTGAAGCGGATCAACCGGTCCATGCCGGCGATGCCGATGGCCGACAGCAGGCCGCCGATCGTCGTCGGGATGAGACAGACCAGTAGCGCCACCAGGACCGTCACCGAGAGCGTCGTGCCCGAATAGAGCGCCAGCGGCCAGAGCGTCACGCAGACGATCAGGAAGATGATGGTGAGGCCCGAGAGCAGGATCGACAGCGCCAGCTCGTTCGGCGTCTTCTGCCGCTCGGCGCCCTCGACGAGCGCGATCATGCGGTCGATGAAGGTCGAGCCGGGCGCCGCGGTGATGCGCACCTTGATCCAGTCGGAGAGGAGGGTGGTGCCTCCCGTCACGGCGGAGCGGTCGCCGCCCGATTCGCGGATGACGGGGGCGGATTCGCCCGTGATGGCCGATTCGTTGACCGAGGCGATGCCGGCGACCACCTCGCCGTCGGACGGGATGATGTCACCCGCCTCGACAAGAACGATGTCGCCGGGCCGAAGATCGAGCGCGTTGACGCCTTCGTGGATGTCGCCGAGCGCCTTGGGGTCGAGAAGTCGCTTGGCGCGCGTCTCGCTGCGCGTCTTGCGCAGCGCGTCGGCCTGCGCCTTGCCGCGGCCCTCGGCTACAGCTTCAGCGAAATTGGCGAAGAGCACGGTAAACCACAGCCAGGCCGCGATCTGACCTGAGAACAGCGTCTGCGGCGCGCCGAAGGCGATATCGCGCAGGAACAGCAGCGTGACGAAGGCCGACACGACCTCGGTCACGAAGATCACCGGATTCTTGGCGAGCTTGCGCGGATCGAGCTTGCGGAACGCATCGACGGCGGCGCGCCCGGCGATGGCGGGATCGAGCAGGCGGGCGGCGGATGTGGTGGAGGCGGTGGAAGTCATCACGATCATCCTTGAAGAAGAGCGCGATCCTCATCCCTCCCCGTCATCGGGGAGGGTGGCAGGCGAAGCCTGACGGGTGGGGAAGGGTTGAAGACCCCCATCCGGCGCTCCGCGCCACCTTCCCCGGAACGGGGGAAGGACAGGATCAGTAGGCCTTGCCCGACAGCATGGAGAAATGTTCGACGATCGGGCCGAGCGCCAGGGCCGGGAAATATTGCAGGAGGTAGAGGATCACGATCACGCCGAGCAGCAGGCCGACGAATAGCGGCCCGTCGGTCGGAAAGGTGCCCGACGACGCCGGGACCTTCTTCTTGCCGGCGAGCGAACCCGCCAGCGCCAGCACGGGCACGATATAGGCGAAGCGACCGAAGAACATCGCGACGCCAAGCGTCGAATTGAACCACAGCGTATTGCCGTTCAGTCCGGCGAAGGCCGAGCCGTTGTTGCCGTTGGCCGAGGCGAAGGCATAGAGCACTTCGGAGAGACCGTGCGGGCCGGCATTGTTCATGCTGGCAAGCGCGGTCTGAAGCAGCACCGAGGCGCCGGTGAAGCCGAGCACGACGAGGGGATAGATCAAGACCGCGAACATGGCGAACTTCATCTCGCGCGCCTCGATCTTCTTGCCGAGATATTCGGGCGTGCGCCCGACCATCAGGCCGGCCACGAAGACTGCGACGACGGCCAGCACCAGGATGCCGTAGAGGCCGGAGCCGACGCCGCCCGGCGTGATGCAGCCGAGCAGCATGTTGAACATCGGCACGAGGCCGCCGAGCGGGGTCAGCGAATCGTGCATCGTGTTGACGGCGCCGGTCGATGTTCCGGTCGTCGCCGTGGCGAACAGCGCCGACATGGCCTGGCCGAAGCGGACCTCCTTGCCTTCCATATTGCCCTGGGACGGGTCGACGCCGAGCGCGGCGAGCAGAGGGTTGCCATAGGTTTCGGCCGCATAGAGCGTCGCCACCCCGACGAGGACCACGATGCCCATGGTGATCAGGATGGCGCGCCCCTGCTTCGGATCGCCGACCAGCCGCCCGAAGGCGAAGACGGTGGCGACCGGGATCACCAGGAGCGCCCAGATTTCCAGCAGGTTCGACCAGATGTTCGGGTTCTCGAACGGATGGGACGAATTGGCGTTGAGGAAGCCGCCGCCGTTGGTGCCGAGTTCCTTGATCGCCTCCTGACTGGCGATCGGCCCCATCGACAAGACCTGCTTAGCGCCTTCGAGCGTCGTCGCGTCGACCGATCCGACGAGGGTCTGGGGCACGCCGAGCATCACCATCACGAGCGCGACGACGACCGACATTGGCAGCAGGACGTAGAGCGTGGTTCGGGTCAGGTCGGCCCAGAAGTTGCCGAGCGTCTTGCTTTCGGATCGCGAGAAAGCCCGGGCGATTGCGACCGCGATCGCCAGGCCCGTGGCGGCCGAGACGAAATTGTGCACCGTCAGGCCGAGCATCTGGACGAGATGCGACATCGTCGTCTCGCCCGAGTAGTTCTGCCAGTTGGTGTTGGTGATGAAGCTGATCGCCGTATTGAACGACAGGTCAGGCGCGACGGGGTCGAAGCCTTGCGGGTTCAGCGGCAGAAAATTCTGCAGGCGCTCGAGGCCGTAGAGCGTGAAGAAGCCGACGGCGCTGAACGCCAGCACGGCCATGGCATAGCCGGCCCAACTCTGTTCGCGCTTGGGATCGACGCCCGCCGCGCCGTAGAACAGGCGCTCGACCGGGACGAGGACGGGGCTAAGAAAGGTCCGCTCCCCATTGAGCACGGCCTTGATATAAGTGCCGAGCGGCACGGCGGCGGCCACCACGGCCGCGAGAACAATGAGGATTTCCAGCCAGCCGACGACGGTCATGGCGACACCTTCGCGAACGGGTCGCGCCTTTTTCTTAGAAGTGTTCGGGACGGATGAGGGTGTAGAGTAGGTAGAGGCCGAGGGCCGTCGCGACGGCGAGCCCTGTGATCGTCTCGATCATGGCCGGCCTCACAGCCTGTCGCAGGCCGCCACATAGGCGGCCGCGATGGCGAAGAGCGCGACTGCGCTCGCGAGAAAGACGACATCGAGCATCGGACGGGTCCCAGTTTCGGCAGGACGCGTCATCGCCCGGATGGTCATCAACGATCGAGACGGAGTGGGGCGTCCCGACGTAAACGATGCGTAAACGAAGGTCGAAGACCCGAGAGCGGGATGGGCGCTACCCTCATCCGTCATCGTCTTGCGGTGACATCATCGACGAGCTCGGGACGGGCTCTTCCCCGCAATCGGCATAGCTGTCCGGGGAACAAACCGGCTTGTGATCGTGTGTTATTTTGCGACCCCGGCACGTCGTGCCCGGCCTTGTGCCGGGCATCCACGCCGTGCGGTTGCGCAAGAGCTGCAAACACTCTGCTGCCGATCTGCGTGGATGGCCGGGACAAGCCCGGCCATGACGCGGAAAGGGTGATCAAACACGTCTTGAGCCACGCAAAAAGCGTAGCTTCCTTTTCCCCGGGCAGCCATGCCTGGAGAAAGGAAGTCGGGGGAGGTGTGCGCCCTTCCCCCGTTTACGGGAGAGGGTGGCTTGAGCGTCAGCGAAGGTCGGATGAGGGTTCGACCGACGGACGATCAACTATGCTTCGAGCGGCGATTTCGTCGCCACGACGCTCGGGCGCTTCGACACCTCCTCCCACCAGGCGACGAGGGCCGGCCGCGCCTTGGCGATCGACTGCCCCTCGGGCGTCTGCACCAGATAGGCGACGACGGGCACGAGATGGAGATCGGCCAGGCTGAAGCTGTCGCCTGCAATCCATTTGTTCTGGCCCTTGACTTTGAGGATTGCGTCGAAGGCTTTCTCGACTTCGGGCAGAGCCGCCTTGATCGCCGCCTCGTCGGAGGGATGGCCCATCTTCGGCATGGCGGCGCGCTGCACGAAGAGGTCCATGACGGTCGGCTTGTAGGCGTAGGAATCGATGATGCCGATGACCTGCATCATCCGCGCCCGGTCGCGCGCCGAGGTCGGCTGCAGCGCGGTCCCCGGGAAGCTGTCGTCGACATAGCGTTCGATCGCCGCCGTCTCGTAGAGAAGGAAGCCATCGTGATCGAGCACCGGGATCTTGCCCCAGGGCATCCGTGCCATATGCTCGGGCGGAATGGGCTTGAAAATGTCGACCTCGGACAGTTCATAGGTCGCGCCCTTCTCATGGAGCGCGATCAGGGCCGAACGCGTATAGGTGCTGTAAGCCGCACCGAAGACGGTGATCGTCATGGGATGTTTCCTCCGATTGATCCGCATCGATAGATGCTCCGCACGGTGCCGGCGTAAAGGCCCGGCGCAAAAGCATCGGCGAACGCGCGGCCCGCATTGACTTCGCCCCCTCGACCCGGCAGGTTCGCCGCCCTGCCGCCGAGGGGTCCTGCCTCCGCGATCCGTTCCGAGCGCCTGCCGCGGCGCGCCGTCCCGCCCGAGTTCATGCGCTCCTATCTCGACTTCGAAAAGCCCGTGGCGGAGATCGAAGCCAAGATAGAAGAGCTCCGGGCGGTGTCGAGCGGCGACGAGGCGATCCCCATCGGCGAGGAGCTGACGCGGCTCGAGATCAAGGCCAGCAAGGCCCTGGCCGAGCTCTACGTGAACCTGACGCCCTGGCAGAAGATGCTGGTCGCCCGGCATCCGCAACGCCCGCATTTCTCCGACTTCGCCAGGAAACTCATCACCGACTTCACGCCGCTCGCGGGCGACCGCGCCTATGGCGAGGACGAAGCCATCGTCGGCGGTCTCGGCCGGTTCCGCGGCCGCTCGGTGTGCGTCATCGGCCAGGAGAAGGGCTCGGATACCGACAGCCGCATCAAGCATAATTTCGGCATGGCCAAGCCCGAAGGCTACCGCAAGGCGACGCGGCTCATGGAGCTCGCCGACCGGTTCGACCTGCCGGTGATCACGCTCGTCGACACCGCCGGGGCCTTCCCGGGGATCGAGGCCGAGGAGCGCGGCCAGGCCGAGGCCATCGCGCGCTCGACCCAGGCCTGCCTCGATCTCGGCAGCCCCAACGTGGCGGTGATCATCGGCGAGGGCGGCTCGGGCGGCGCCATCGCGATCGCTGCCGCCAACCGGGTGATCATGCTCGAACATGCGATCTACAGCGTCATCTCGCCGGAAGGCGCGGCCTCGATCCTGTGGCGCGATGCCGGGCGGGCGCAGGACGCGGCGACCAGCATGAAGATCACCGCGCAGGACCTGCTCAGGTTCGGTATCATCGATACCATCGTGGGAGAACCGGCCGGCGGCGCGCATCGCGACCCCGACGCCGCGATCGCTGCGACCGGCGACGCGGTCGAGCAGGCCCTGGCCAGCCTCGCGGGCCGCACGCCCGAGCAGATCCGTACCGCGCGCGCGGACAAGTTCCTGGCCATCGGCCGCCGCTGAGGCAGGCCGCCGCTGACCGGACCTGTCTCCTTGAGGCAACGCCGCAGAAAATTTTCCATGATTCATCGGGAACTTTTTAGCATGTGGCTTCGGCTGCTTGTCGTAACTTTGCCTTAACGGTAGAATACTAACCCTGTCCGTGGAGGCTGCCTCGCCGTCGGGGTGGCCTTGAGTAATCGAGTAGAGCGCCGGCGTGAGGTCCGTTCGAGACGGGGCGCCGGGCCCATGATGGATCGAGCGACATGCCGGTAGGACGAGGTTTCACGTTGCTGTCCCGCCTCGCGCTCGTGGTGTTCGGTGCCATGCTGCTGGCGGGATGCAACGAGGACTTGAGCGGGTCGAACGGCTATCGGGCCTATGCGCCGATCCCGGACGACACGATGGCGCTGATGTCGGCCAAGAACACCGACAAGAATGCGCCGATCCTCATCCGCGCCTTCAAGAAGGAAGCCGAACTCGAGATCTGGAAGCGGGCCGCCGACGGCCGCTACGTCTATATCAAGACCTTCCCGATGTGCCGGTGGTCCGGCCAGCTCGGCCCCAAGGTGCACGAGGGCGACCGCCAGGTCCCGGAGGGCTTCTATACGATCACGCCGGGGTCGATGAACCCCAACTCGGCCTATTACCTGTCGTTCAACGTCGGTTATCCTAACGCCTACGACCGCGCCTGGGGCCATACGGGCGGCTCGATCATGGTGCACGGGATCTGCTCGTCCGCCGGCTGTTTCTCGATGACCGACAAGCAGATCGAGGAGATCTACGCCATTGCCCGCGAGGCTTTCGCCGGCGGCCAGCGCGCCATTCAGATGGAGAGCTTCCCGTTCCGGATGACCGCCGAGAACATGGCCAGGTACCGGCTCGACCCCAATATCGGCTTCTGGCGCGAGCTGAAGCGCGGCTCGGATTATTTCGAGGCGACGAAGACCCAACCTCCGGTCGGGGTCTGTGCCAAGCATTATGTTTTCGGTACGCCGAAGGATGGGGACCGGTTCGATGCCGAATCGGCCTGCCCTCCCCTTGAGGAAACGCCGCAGATCAAGACCTTGCTGAGCCAGAAGGCCAGCCATGACGATGCCGAGATCGCCAATCTTGTCGCCAAGGGCGTCAAGCCGGTCCGCACGGTCTACCAGGACGGTGGCCAGAACCCGGTCTTCGCCAACCGTTTCGTCGACGTCTCGCGCCCCGACGCGCTGGCGGCCGGCCCGACCGACATCGCGCTCGACGACGGCTCGAAGGCCAAGCCCGTATCGGTGCAGCTTGCCGCGGCGAAGCTGAAGCCTCCGGTCGCCAAGGGCACGCCAGCCACCACGATCGTGGCCGCCTCGCCGAAGCCGGCGGACCAGACGGGCACCGTCGCAGCGGCGTTCGCCGCGGCCCCGACGGCCTATGCCAAGGAAGAGCCCAAGAGCGCCACGGCCGCGTTCTTCGACCGGGTGATCAGCTTCGGCCAGTCGGATCCGGCGCCCCCCGCGAAGCCGGCCGATCTGGTAGGCGCCATCCCGGCGGTGCCCGCGACATCGTCGGAGAAGCCGCAGGCTCAGTTGCGGCACAAGGCGAAGCCGGGCAAGCCGGAACCGACGACGGCCAGCAATGGCCTCGACCCGAACTACGTGGCCCTGTCGCCGCTCTAAACTGTTTGACAAGTCCCATTTCTTAATCCTTGGCGGAACCGGCTTAGGGCTCCCGCGTGCGAAGCGCGTTGGAGAAGCCGGCGGAGAGCGGTCGCTTGCGGCCGTGCTTCGAGACGGTCCTGGCGGACCTCAGCATGAGAAGCGGAAGTTTCAAACGGCCTCCGGGCGCCTCGACATCGAGTCGGCGTGGCTGCGGCCGACTCCAGCGCCAGCCTCCGCTCGCTCACGCTGGCCGTCGGGGTGGATCGCCGCCAAAGGAGCGCCGGCTCCGGGCGCGGCACAATTGAGCAGGCCCGAGAGCTTGCAATCGACGTGGGGCAGCCTCGCCAGGGCAGCGATGTGAGCCGCCCAGGATTCGAACCGGCCGCCGGCGATATCGGGCTTGGCGCAATGGTCGATCACGATCTCCAGGCCCTCGTGGCGGCGGGACCCCGAAACCTGGTCGCAGGTCAAGGCCGCGGCCGGGCGTGCAGGGGTCGATCCGACGGCCTTCGTCACGTCGGGTTGACCTGTCCGGCACGCTCGACGTCGAGACCGGTCGGCGATTTCCGTTGATCGGCAGGCCGGCACCATCATAATCCCGGCCGACCGGCCTCGTTCCTCGAACGATGCTTCTCGTCCGGAGCGGGACTAAAGATCGATGGCAGCGACCGCAAAACCTCTCATCGCCATGCGCGGAGAGGGCTATTACAGCGACAATACGATCGGCGCCAAGACGGTGATCGACGCGGCGGGGCAACTCGCCATCGACGCGCTCGCCGCGATGGACCTGTCCGGCCGGTCGCCGTTCGCGATGGCGGATTTCGGCGCGGCGGATGGCGGCACCTCGCTCGAATTGATGCGGCGCCTGGTCGCCGCGGTACGCGCCGCCGAGCCCGACAAGGCGATCACGCTGACCTACACGGACCTGCCGCACAACGACTTCTCGGTGCTGTTCCGCCGCCTGCACGGCCTCGTCGGCGCGGCGGACGCGTCCCCCCTGGCGGGCGAGCCGAACCTCTACACATTCGCCAGCGGCACGAGCTTCCATCGCCAGATCTTTCCGGACGGCAGCCTGAGCTTCGGCTTCTCGGCGACCGCGATGCACTGGCTGAGCGCCCGGCCGGGCGCGATCGCCGATCACGTCCAGGCTGTCGGCGCAACGGAACCGGAGCGTGCCCTCTACCGCGAGCAGGCGAGACGAGACTGGGAGACCATCCTGCTGGCCCGCGCCCGGGAGCTCGAGCCGGGCGGCAGGCTCGTGCTCGCCAATTTCTGCAAGGATCCGGAGGGCCGCTATCTCGGGGGCACGGGTGGCGTCGACATGTTCGACACTTTCGCCAAGCATTGGCGCGCCCTCGCCGAGAGCGGCGCCATCACGCCGGCCGAATATCGCGCCGGGACGTTGCAGCAGTTTTATCGGACGGTCGAGGAATTCACCGCGCCCTTCGACGACCCGTCTTCGCCCGTACGGCGCGCCGGCCTACGACTCGATCACGTCTCGACCCGCATCACGCCATGCCCCTACGCAGCCGATTTTCAACGACACGGCGACCCCGACCGCTTCGCCCGGTCCTATCTCCCGACGCTACGATCGTGGACGGAGAGCACCTTCCTGAGCGCGCTCGATCCGGCGCGCGGCCTCGATGAGCGCCAGAGCCTGATCGACCGGTTCTACGCTGCCTATCAGGCGGAGGTGGGCCGCTCCCCCGCAGGGCACGGCATGGACTACGTCCATTGCTTCCTCGCCATCACCAAGCAGCAGCCATGACCTCGATCTCGCTGAGCCGGGCCGAAATCGCCGACGTCACGCAGCGGGCGCTGGCGGCGAACGGGGCTTCGCCGGAGCAAGCCCGTCCGGTCGCGGAGGCGACGGCTGAGGCGGAATTCTCCGGCATGCCATCGCACGGGCTGCTCTATGTGCCGATCTATTGCGAACATCTCTCCGTCGGCAAGGTCGACGGAGGCGCTACGCCGCGTCTCGAACTCGCCAAGCCGGCGCTGCTGGTGGCGGATGCGGGCGCGGGCTTCGCCCATCCGGCGATCGTGCTTGGCTTCGAGCGCCTGATCCCGCTGGCGCGCCAGATGGGCATCGCAGCGCTGGCTGTGCGCAGCTCCTATAATTGCGGCCTGCTCGGCTACCACACCGACCGGCTGGCCACGGCAGGACTCATCGGCATCGGCTTCACCAACGCGCCGGCCTCGATCGCGCCGGCCGGTGGCCGGCGGGCCGTCGTCGGCACCAACCCCTTCGCCATCGCGGTGCCGGATCGGGACGGCGGCGTCGCGCTGTCGATCGACCAGAGCGCCAGCGTCGTCGCGAAGAGCGAAGTGATGAAGCGCGCGCGGGAGGGGAGACCCATTCCGGCCGGCTGGGCGCTCGATGCCTCGGGCGAACCGACGATCGACCCCGCTTTGGCGCTCAAGGGCACGATGGCGCCGCTCGGCGGCTACAAGGGCGTCGGGCTCGGGCTCTTCGTCGAGCTGATGGCCGCCGCCGCCACGGGGGCGACGCTCGGCATCGACGCGAGCCCGTTCTCGGGGCCGGCCGGCGGGCCGCCCCGCACCGGCCAGTTCTTCATCGCCATCGACGCGCAGGCGAGCTCGGGCGGCGTCTTCGCCGAGCGGATCGAACGCCTGTGCGCGGCCTTCGCCGACCAGCCCGGCGCGCGTCTTCCCGGCGCTCGAAAAGCGACCTTCCGCCGGCAGGCCGAGGCGCGGGGATCGGTCGCGGTCGACGCCGACCTGCACGCCAGGATCGTCGCGCTCGGCCAAGCGGGCATGTGACGCGAACGGCCGCCGCGGGTCATACGGTCCCGTTTGGCGAGTCCGGGACGTCCCGATCATGCGGGCCGGTCGACTGATGACGGCAAGAGCCGGACGGTGGCTCATGCTCAATCGTCGTCGACCCGCCCGCCGCCTGCCCCGGCGGCACGCGACCTCGCCGACGCCGCCACAGTCGTGCGGGCCGCATAGGTTTCGAGCTGGCGCCAGACCGAGCGTTCGACGGCGCTGCGGCGGGCCGTCGCCGCGACGACATGGTCGAGCGGCGATGCCGCGGTCCCGGCCGTCACGATGACCCGCTGCGGCATGACGAGGCCGAGGTCGAGTAGCGGCCTGCCCGTGCTCGTCACACCGGCTGCCTGCAGGCGGGCGGCGCCATTGTTCCAGGCGAGGTCCAGGGTCTTGGCGCGGTCGTAGAGCGCGGCGGAGAGGATCGCCAGACTCCAGGCCGGCGCGCAGCCCTCGATGGTCCATCGATCTGCGGCCCCCGCGCCCGGCAGCAGATCGGCGACCTCGAAGACGCAACGCGTTTGCTCCGCGACAGCGCCGGAGGCGAGCAACCGAAGCAGCGGCGCGTTCCAGTCGAGATCGCGCGCCGCCATCCAGCGCGTGGCCCGGGCGACGTCTTCGGCGACGCCCCATCCGGCGCCGGCGCCGCGCGCCGCCTTGAGGCTGATCTGCTCGACCTCGTTGAGCGAGATCGAAAAGGCCGGCTGGCTCATCACGCGGCCCGGTCGCGGGCCGCCGCCGCCAGCTCGTCCGGGAAAGGCGCGTCGCGGAACAGCGAGATGCGCAGCCAGCGGTCGGAGCGCGGATCGAAGCGCGTCGCCCCGAAGAAAGCCAGCTTGCAGCGCAACAGGTCGATCGGCCGCATGGCACGGTCGATCAGGTTGCCGCGGATCTCGGCATAGGGGTAGCGGGCTGCGATCTCTACCCTGCGGACGACGTGCCGCTGCTCCGGGTGATCGATCAGGAATTGCGCCACGCGCCTGCGGTCCGGCACTTCGCCGAGGGCGCGATGCAACCCTGCCATATCGCGGCCGAAGGCCAGCGGCTGTTCGAGCTCGGCGCCCATCTCGTCCCACCGCTCGCCGAGCCGCGGCTCGAGTTTTTCCGCCGAGACGTACCAGAAGCGCGCCTGTGCCGCGGGGACGTCATAGTCGATGGCGAGCGCCCAGGCATAAGTCTCCTCGATCGCGCGGCGCAGGGTGGCGCAATCCGCCGTGCCGTCGATGGCCGTGCCCAAGCGTTCGTCGGCGCTCATCCGGTCGGCCAGATCGTCGACGAGCGCGCCATGCGGCTCCAGGAGAAGCGAGACCGTATATTCCTGCGCCTCGAGACCGAGATGCGCCTCGGCCCATCGGTAGAGGCCGTCCCATATCCAAAGGTCCGGCTGCGCCGCCGCCACATGGGCGGCGAAGGCCGCGAGATCGGCGTCGAGCTCGCCGATGCGGGCGGCGGCGACCGCGTCCTGAGTCGTCCAGGCCGCCACATCGGCGCGGGCCTCGTCGATCCGGGAGCGGAACGCGACCCAGGCGGCCGGCTCGACCACGCCGAGGGAGCGCACGCGCGCCAGCGCGGTTTCCCGCGCCTCCATCCAATGGTGGATGAGGATCGGGTGGCGGACCAGGAAGGGCGCCATGCCGAGCCCGGTGGAATTGCCGACGCCGAGTCGTCGCCGCAGGTCGGGGGCGAGCCGCACCGCCCTGGGATCGCGGGCCGCGGCGCAATGATCGGCGAGGTCGACCGTGAAGGCGCGGATCAGCCAGACGGCCAGCATCTCGGCCCTGAACGGACCGGCGAATTCCGGCCGTCCGGCCAGGAGGTCGCGATCCGCGATGCCGAACTTGCCGTTGCCGTAGACGGCCGTCGTGCGCATCAGATAGCCGACCTCGTCGAGCATCCGGACCTCCGGCTGCTGCCCCTCCGCCAGGATCGCGACCACCGTGTCGAACAGGCGGACGCTCTTGTTGGCGCGCGACAGGATCAGCTCGCTCTCGGTGAAGCGGCCGGCCTCCTGCAAGGGGACCTGGGCCGCCAACCGGGCGATCGCGGCGGCGTCCGGCATGCCGTCGTAGAGGACGTAGGTCGTGTCCCAGGCCTCCGCGATGACCCGGTCGGTGCGTTGCTCGGGCCTGAGCTCCTGCGAAAAGGCGACGAGGCTGTAGCAGCGGTCGGGCGTGCCGACCCGGTAGACGGCGTGGCCGAACCCTTTTGCGTCGATCGTCCAGACCGGCCGCGTCACGCGCCAGCCTTCCCGTGCGACGCGGCGCAGCATGGCCCGGGTGAAGCTCAGCCGCGTGGCATGCATGGCGCCCATGCGATCGAGCCGCATCACCATATCGGGCGCTCGCAATTCGACGGGCGATCCGGACGGAAGGTCGGCGAGCGCAGAAGTCCTCACGATGCGGCCTCTCGGCTTGCGGGCTCGGGCTGGAAGGCCTGGCTCAGGAAGCGATACCAGTTCCCGCCGAGCACCGCCGCGATTTCCTCGGGCGAGAAGCCCACGCCACGCAGGCCCTCGGCCAGACGGGGAAAGTCGCGGTTGTCGCGGAACCAGGCGGGCTGCGGGGGAAATACCACCGGCGCCGGATCGGGACGCATCCAGCGGCCCTCGCGCATCCAGCGCACGACCTCGTCGGGCTGGTCCTGGCACAGATCCGAGCCGATGCCGAGGTTGCCGACGCCGACGAGCCCCGCGGTCTCGGCCGCCATGGCACAGAAGCTGTCGAGCGTCGTCGCGGAGCCGTCCTTCAGGTGATGGGGATAGAGCGACAGGCCGAGCATGCCACCGCTTTGCGCCAAGGCGTCGAGCACGGCGCGCGACAGGTTGCGACCGGTCGGCCGCCACGCGGCCGGATTGGCATGGGTGATGGCGATGGGGCGCGCCGAGACGGCGATGGCGTCGAGCGTGGTGCGCTCGCCGCCATGCGACAGGTCGATCACCATGCCGAGCCGGTTCATCTCGCGCACGACGGCGCGGCCCATGCGGGTGAGCCCGCCGTCCTGCGGCTCCTGCCAGCCGGCGCCGAGCAGCGACTGGTTGTTGTAGGTGAGCTGCATGACGCGCAGGCCCAGCATGTGCAAAACCTCGACTAGACCAAGGTCGTCCTCGACCGGCAGCGGGTTCTGCAGCCCGAAGACGATGGCGGTCCGCCCGGTCGCGCGGGCAAGGTCGATATCCGCGGTCGTCCGGCCGGGAAGGATGAGATCCGCATGGTCGCGGAAGCGCCAGCTCCAGTCGACGATATGCTCGACCGTCTTACGGAAGGTCTCGTGATAGGCGAGCGTCACATGCACCGCCGTCATGCCGGCCTCGCGCATCTCCTCGAAGATGGAGCGCGACCAGCGGCAGAACTGCAGGCCGTCGATCAGCAGCGGTCGGTCGAGGACGTTCGGCGTCTCGGTCATGCTTGTCCTGTTCGACGGCGTCCGGCGGATGCCGCAACGAGCCCTCCGCTCCGCATAAGCTGCCAAGACGCCGCCGCTTACGCAACCCGCACGAAGCCCCGCGGTCTTGCGGGTCGGGGTCCGATGGGCGACAGCTAGTGTCCCGGGGCCGGAGACAGGCGGATGACGAGCGTGGCGGTGGCCGATACGCCGCACTACGGCTGGGCGAAGGCCCTCGGCCGCCTGTGGCCGCCGCTGCTCTACGGAGTGCGCTTTTCGGCGGCCATCAACCTCGCGCTGTTCGTCACCTTCTGGCTCGAGCTCGAGACCCCCAGCTGGGCCGGCACCTCGGCCGGCATCGCGGCGCAGCCGACGCTCGGCCAGTCGATCCGCAAGGGATTCTTCCGGCTGATCGGCACCGCCGTCGGCGCCGTGGCGACCGTGGCACTGACCGCCGTCTTTCCGCAGGACCGGCTGGGCTTCCTGCTCGGCATGGCGCTGTGGACGGCCGCCTGTTCCTTCATCTCGACGGTGCTGCGCAACTTCGCCGCCTATGCGGCCATGCTGGCCGGCTACACGATGGTGATCATCGCCTCGGAATCCATCAGCGCGCCGGACCGCGTCTTCACCCTCGCGGTGTCGCGCGCCTCGGAGATTGCGATCGGCATCGTCTGCGCCGCGATCGTCATGGCCGGAACCGATTTCGGCGCGACGCGGCGCCAGCTCGCGGAGCGCATTGCAGGCCTCGTCGAGGACATCACCACCCATGTGCGAGGCGC
The DNA here is from genome assembly GCA_965277115.1 of Lichenihabitans sp. Taxonomy (GTDB): domain Bacteria; phylum Pseudomonadota; class Alphaproteobacteria; order Rhizobiales; family Beijerinckiaceae; genus Lichenihabitans. Next base: position 418,753 of record CBDIBY010000013.1, read on the forward strand.
CCTCGCCACGGACGGCCGCATCCGCAACGACGTGGAGGCGCGGCGCGCCATCGTGGCCCGCGTCGCGGCGCTCGATCCGCTGATCGATCAGGGCATCGGCGAATCGGCCGAGCTGCGCCATCGTCGCTCGACGCTCTATGGCGCCATGCGCGGCCTGTTCGACGCACTGATCGCCTGGCGGATCATCGTCCTGCACCTGATGAGCCTCGGCCCGGCCGAGGCCCGTTCCCATGCGCATCGGGTGCTCGAAGCGATCCCAGCCCTGCCGACGGGCGCCGCCAAGCGCGATTGGATCCTGCGGCGCGACCGCGCCAACCGGCTCGTCGAGACCCTTGCCGGCCTCAAGGCCGACGACCCCTCGGTCAGGCTGCTCGCCGATGCGACGGCGCGCACGGCCCTCGGCCTCGGCCGTGCCGCGAACGGCGTCGTTCTGCTGACCGATCCGCCGCAGGCCCGGACAGTTCGCGCCAGGCTCCGGCTCCATGTGCCGGACGTCCTGCCGCCTCTCGTCAACGCGCTCCGGGTCTTCCTCACCGTCACGCTCGCCACGCTGTTCTGGATCGCCACCGAATGGCCCTCGGGTCCGAGCGCGATTCTCTTCGCGACGGTGACCGTCATGCTGCTTTCGCCGCAGCAGGAGCAGGGTGTCAAGGCCGCCGTCGGCTTCGGCCTCGGCACCGTGATCGCCGCGGCGGTCGCGGGTTTCGTCAAATTCGCCCTGCTGCCCAACCACGACAGCTTCGCCAGCCTCGCCCTCATCATCGCAACGGCGGGTGTACCGCTCGCGGCGCTGTCGACCGTCCCGGCGTGCAAGGGCATCTTCACCGGCGCGGCCATGAATTTCATTCCGCTGCTCGGCCCGACCAACCAGATCACCTACGACACGACCTCCTTCTACAACAGTGCCCTCGCCATCGTCTGCGGCTGCGCCTTCGGGGCGCTGATGATGCGGGTGCTGCCGCCGATCGCGCCCGAGATCCGCGCGCGGCGCCTGAGCCGGCTGACGCTGCGCGACCTGCGCGCCCTAGCCCTGCGCCGCCGAGCGATGCCGTCGCTCGATGGCTGGCGCCGCCGGATCCTCCTGCGCCTCGTGGCCTTGCCGGACGGCACCGATCTCAAGCACGGCGCCGCGATCATGGCGGCGCTGTCGATCGGCCGGCAGGTCATCCGCTTGCGCCGCTACGCCGGCGTACACGGGCTCGACGGCGAGGTCTCGGCCGCACTGGCCAACCTCGCCGAAGGCGATCTCGGCGCGTTTCATCGCGGGCTCGGCCGTCTCGACGCCCGCCTGGCGGGGGACGGGCAAGCGCATCGCGGCCGCCTCGCCCGGCAGCGCGCCCGCACCGCGATCCTGGTGATCCGCGAGGCGCTGACCAACCACGAGGCCTATTTCGGAAGTGCCTCATGAAGTTCGTCGAGGTCGACCTCTTCGGTGTCTATGTCTCGCCCATGGCGATCATGCTGGTCGCCGCCTACCTGATCCTCATGGCTATCCGCCTCGTCGGGATCGAGGCCGGCCTGTTCCGCTGGGTCTGGCACCCTGCCCTGTTCCAGTTCGGGATCTATATGATCATACTGTCGTGCCTGGTGCTGGCCTTCTCCCTGTGGGGGCTCCATGTCTGACGCGGCGATGCGAGCGCGGGAGGCGGAGATGCGCGACACGGCCGTTGCGCAGGCCGTCGCGCCCGCCAACGAAGCGGACGCCCTGCCCCCGCGCAGACCGAAGCGGCGGCGTTGGCTGAGGCTCCTCGGGGTCGTGATGACGCTCGGCATCATCGGCGTCGCCGTCGTCCTGTCTTGGCAGATGTGGCAGGCCTATATGGCTTCGCCTTGGACGCGCGACGGCACCGTCCGGGTCTATGTGGTCAGCATGGCGCCCCAGGTCTCGGGCAAAGTCGTCGATCTGCCGGTTCGCGACAACCAGTTCGTCCACAAGAGCGACCTCCTAATGAAGGTCGATCCGCGCGACTACAAGATCGCCGTCGATCTGGCGCAGGCGCAGGTCGACCAGGCCAAGGTCGACCTCAAGAACAAGCAGAGCCAGGCCGCGCGTCGCCAGCAGCTCTCCAATCTCGCCGCGACACCCGAGGAGCGCGAGACCTACGTCACCGCCGCGCAGGCGGCCCAGGCGACGCTCGAACAACAGCAGGCGAATCTCGAGAAGGCCAAGGTCAACCTGGACCGCACCGAGATCCGCTCGCCGGTCAATGGCTGGGTCACCAATCTCATCCTGCAGCAGGGCGATTACGCCGACACGGGCCAGCGGGCGCTGTCGATCGTCAATGCCGATTCGTTCTGGGTCGACGGCTATTTCGAGGAGACGCTGGTCAAGCCGATCAAGGAAGGCGATCCGGCCAAGGTCTGGCTGATGGGCTATCGCGAGGTCATCGACGGCCATGTCGACAGCGTGTCGCGCGGCATCAGCACGTCCAACGCCACGCCGAACGGCGTGGGCCTCGCCACCGTCAACCCGGTCTTCACCTGGGTGAGGCTCGCCCAGCGCGTGCCGGTCAGGATCCACCTCGACCATATCCCGCCCGACATCCGCCTCGTGGGAGGCATGACCGCGACGGTCGAGATCGACCCAAAGCCGGTGGCTGACCAGGCGGGGAGCTCGACTCCTCGAAGCTCTTCTCCTTGAAGACCACCCGAATCATACGTCCCTCGTCCTGAGCGGAGCCGGCCTGAGGCTCCAAGCCGCAAAGCGGTTTGGAGAGGCCGGTGGAGAGCGAATGCGAAGCATTCGAGTCGAAGACCGGCAAACGTCAGCCGTGCTTCGAGACGGTCCTTAAGGACCTCCACACCATGAGGATCGTTAGATTTCAGACAGACCGGAGGGCGGACGGAGAAGCCGGACCGCGAGCGCTTCCGCCTCGGCGCCGAGCGCGCGGTCGCCGTCGAGCGGGGGCACCAGCGCGCGGATCTCGTCCCTGAGCGCCGCAGTCCCCGCGCCGAGCGAGGCGTCGCGCAAGTCGGTGGCCTCGGCCGCGGCCATCATCTCGAGCGCCACCAGCCGGGCGTAGAGATCGACGATCCGCTCGCATTTCTCGACCGCGAGCGGCGCCTGGGTGGCGTGATCCTCGACGCCTTCCGAGAGGGCCACGACGTCGAGGACAACGGGCTGGGCCGCGTGGCGGATCGCCGCGACGAGCGCCGCGGCCGTCTTCTGCAGCGGCACGAAGCCGGCGGCCGCCCCGCCCCGTCGCGACAGTGCCCGCGGCAGGCCGTTGCGCCCGCCCGCGCTCAGCAGGATGAAGCGCGCCATGGAAGCGATGGCCGACTGCGCCAGGGCCAGCCCCAGCGCCTCGAAGGCGAGCGCCAGGGCGGGGGCATGGAAATTGCCCGTCGACAGCACCTCGCCGGCCTCGGGCAGAACAAGGGGATTATCGGCCGCCGCACCGAGCTCCAACTCGACCATGCGGCGTGCATGATCGCGCGCCGCCGAGGCGGCACCGAGGATCGCGGGCGCGCATCGCAGGCTCAGCGGATCCTGCAGCGGCATCTCGGCGCCGGGCCTAAAGAGGCCGCTCCCCGCGAGCAGGTGGCGCAGCGTGGCCGCGACCTCCGCCTGGCCGGGCGCCGGCCGGGCAGCCTGCAGGCGCGGATCGAGGATCGACGGATTGGCGCCGAGCCCCTCCATGGTCAGGGCCGTGGCACGGAGCTGCCGGTCGAGCAGCCGCCCGGCATCGGCGACGACCAGGGCGGCGTGGCCGGTCGAGACCGCATTGGCGCCGATCAGCGAGAGGCCGTCTTTGGGCCCGAGCACGACGGGCGTGAGGCCGGCGGCGGTCAGCGCCTCGGCCGCCGGCAAGATGTGCCCACTCCATTCGGCCTCGCCCTCGCCGATCAGCATGCGCCCGAGCGGCGCCAGCAGGCAAAGGTCCGAGGCGCCGACCGAGCCGTGCCGGCAGATCACCGGATGCACGCCGGCATTCAGAGCCGCGACCAGAGCGTTGAACACCGGGGGAGACAGGCCCGAACCGCCGGCCGCGAGCCCCGCGATCCGCGCCGCCATCGCGGCACGCACCAGATCGCGCCGCAGCGGCTTGCCGACCGCCATGTCGCGGCCGCGCAGGAACATCGGCTGGAAGGCAAGCGGGTCGCCGTCGAGCGCCAGCCCGCTTTTGGCCCCGAGCCCGGTATTGTAGCCGTAGACCCGGGCGCCGCGGCGCACCGCGGCGTCGAGCGCCTCCCGGCTTCTCGCGAGGCGGGCCATGACCGCTGCATCGATCGTAACGCGGGCGCCGTGCCGGGCGATGGCCTCGATCTCGGCGACGCTCGGCCCGCGTTTGGCGCCGAGGATGACAGTCGTCAGCAAAAGCGCAGGCTCTGGCCGATGCCAAGTCGTGCCGCCTTCTCCAGCATGGCATGGCCGAGCGCGATATCGCTCAGGGACAGGCCGCGATGCCAGAACAGGATCGTCTCGTCGTCGCGTTCGCGGCCGGACTTGCGGCCCGCCACGATCTCGCCCAGCTCGGCATGGAGGGTCGCCTCGGACAGCTTGCCCGCCTCGACGTGAGCGCGCAGCGCACCGAACGGCCCCTGTCGGCATTGGCCCCAGTCGTCGACCACCATCTTGTCCATGATGTCGGTCAGCGACAGTTCGACCGCACTCATCGTGCCATAGGGGACGACGAGCGCGCCGGGCTTGATCCAGCTTGTCACCAGCAGCGGCTCGGGCGCGGGAAGGCGCGAGGCCTCGACGACGATGTCGGCGCCCTCGACGCAGGCCCGCCAGTCGGCCGTGGCGAGCACCGGCTTGCCGAGGTCGCGCGACAGGCGCGCCGCGAAACCGTCGCGGCTTTCCGGCCGGCGCGAATGAACCCGGATCTCGTCGAAGCCGAACAGCTGGTCGAGCAGGCGGACGTTCCAATAGGCCGTGCCCCGCGCCCCGACATGGCCGAGGATTCTTGGCCGTCGCGGCGCGAGATGCTTGGCGCCGACCGCCGTCACCGCGCCGGTCCGCATATCGGTGATGGCCGTGGCGTCGAGGATGGCGCGCGGCATGCCGGTGCGCGGATCGAAAAGGTTGAGCACGCCGAATTCGGACGGCAGGCCCTGCCGGTAATTGTCGACGAAGTCGCCCACGATCTTCACCCCGGCGAGATTCATGGGCGCGATATAGCCGCGCAGCACGTTGAAATGGCCGTTGAAGGCAGGGTCCGGCACCAGGTGCACGCGCGGCTCGATCGTGGTCTGCCCAAGCCCTTGCGCGCGGAGCCCTTCCTCCACCGCGGCGATGACCTCGTCGTCGGTCAGGGCCAGTCGTTCGATGTCGAGGGCGTTGAGATAGCTGATATGGACGGGTTTCATGAGGTCGCCCTGACGCGTGCTCCCGGTCATATAGAGCAGGATCGTCGAATCGTCAGTCACTCAGGATAACTGCCGCGGAACCAAACCCGGGCTTCCGCGGCACGTCGAACTGCAACGAATTTATAGTCAAATCAACAGTTCAAATGAAAGCGACGTCAACCGATCAGCATGACGTCACGAGATATCCTATAAATCATCTTGCACCGTTACTGCCGTTGCATCTCCTTAATTGCTCAGGCACTTTAGCTCATCGCTGCGGCGCCGACCAGGATCCAAGCTGCCAACGCACTCGCCGCGAACCATAATGTGCGATTCATGCCACCCTCCGTGAAATTTAACGCTCGGTAAATGCGCAGCGGGGCGGGAAGTTCAATCTTGAGCTTGACATTGCCGAAAAATTAATTTGCGCGGCTTCGCCGATTCGTGGGCAGACCGGCAATCGCGCCATCGCCGATTGGCGAGTTGTTCACCTTTGCGATGTTTGCTGGAGGTGTTCATCGGAAGGCCACCATGCTGAGCCGGCGCCGTAGCTATCGGAAGAAGACCTATCTGGCGGCGTTCGCGGCGCGCAGCGGAGACCATCCGAGCCTGTTCTGCATGGTGCGCGACCTGTCGCCGCAGGGCGCGCGCCTCAGCCTGCTCGACGGCCAGACGCTCCCCGACACCCTGGATCTCGAGATCAACGGCCGCACGGAGCGGCTGCGCGCCCGCGTCGTCTGGCGACGGGATGACGAGGCCGGGGTCATTTTCCTGGACAAGACGCAGGCCAGCCCTCGCGCCGTCCGTGTCGCCGGGCGATAGCCTCGGTCACGGGCGGGTAAGGTGTGGACGCCGGAGAACGACGCCTGCGTCCCGGCTTTATTCGTCGGGGCCAGCCGGCTATCCCTGATCTTCGATACGGGCGCGACACGGACTTGAATGCCTTCGAAGGAGCCGATGAGGATCGATATCGACATCGGTACCGCCGTTTCAGGCGGCGGCAGCGCCATGGTGGACCTCGAGGAGCTGTTGGCGACGCGCCTGCTGGTGCAGGGCAATTCCGGTTCGGGCAAGTCGCATCTCTTGCGCCGCCTGCTGGAGCAGAGCGCGGCGCACGTGCAGCAGCTCGTCATCGACCCCGAGGGCGATTTCGTCGGCCTCGCGGAGCGCTTCGGCCATGTCGTGGTCGACGGCGACCGCAGCCCGGCGGAGCTCCAGACGATCGCGCAGCGGCTCAGGCAGCACCGGGTCTCGGCGGTGCTGACGCTCGAAAGCCTCGATGCCGAGAGCCAGATGCGCGCCGCATCGGCCGTGCTCAACGCGCTGTTCGAGGCCGGGCGCGAGCTGTGGTTCCCCGTGCTGGTCGTCGTCGACGAGGCGCAGCTTTTCGCGCCGGCGGTCGCGGGCGACGTCTCCGAGGAGGTGCGCAAGCTGTCGCTCGGCGCCATGACCAACCTGATGTGTCGCGGGCGCAAGCGAGGGCTTGCCGGCATCATCGCCACGCAGCGCCTCGCCAAGCTCGCCAAGAACGTCGCGGCGGAGGCCACCAATTTTTTGATGGGCCGCACCTTCCTCGACATCGACATGGCGCGGGCCGCCGACCTCCTCGGCCTCGACCGGCGGCAGGCCGAAATGTTCCGCGAACTCGCCCAGGGCCATTTCGTCGGCCTCGGGCCGGCCATCGCGCGGCGCCCATCGACGATCCGGATCGGCAGCGTCGAGACGCTTTCGCGCGCCGCGCCGCCGAAGCTGACGCCCCTGCCCGGACAGCCGTCCGACGCGGCCCGCGAGCTGATCCTGGCGCCGGTGCCGGCGCGCGCGCAGGCCGAGCGTCGGCCCGCGCCCACGATTCGAACGCCGATGGCGGATGTCATCGAGGATATCGCGCGCAGCCGCTCCGCCGAGGCGGCCGAGACGGCGGCAGCCTTGCCGGCGAACGAGCGCGAGGTGCTCATGCGTCGTGCTGCCCATGCGATGATGCAGGAGCCCGAGGCCGCCTTCCGGCCCGAGCCGATTCTCCACGCGGATTTCCAGCTGCGCTGCCGCTTGATGAAGGCCGGGATCGGCGCGGTGTCGATGACCGAGTTCAAGCTGCATCTCGCCGCGGCGCGCGCCGGCCTGGACCCTGACCGGATCGACCTGGCCGAATGGTCGCGCGCGCTCGCGGTCGCGCGAACGATCCCGGACGACCTGCAGGCGGCCTATCTCATTCTGGCCGCCGCCGCCCTCACGGGCCAGCCGTGCCCGTCGGATGCCGAGGTGGCCCGGCGCTGCGGCATGCATTCGGCTGGCCGCGCCCGCAGCCGCATCGGCCATCTCGACAAGGGCGACCTCGTAGTCCTGCGCACCGACATGTCGGGGCGGCGTGTCGCGGTGCTGCCCGATCTCGGCTGGCAGACGGCGCCCGGCGACCCCGACGCGCCGGCCGCGCTCCCCGCGGAGACCCTCGCCGCCGAGTGACCAAAATCCGTCAGCGCCGGTGCACGATCATCGGCATGCCGCCCTTGGCGCGCAGCGCCACCCGCTGCACGGGCATGACCACATGCCCCGGCGCGAGGCTGAGCCGGAAGCCGCGCATCACGGTGGCAAGCACCGTGACGGCCTCCTGCAGCGCGAAGGAGGCCCCGATGCAGACGCGCGGGCCGGCGCCGAAGGGCAGATAAGCGAAGCGGTCGATACGGCCGCGGCTCTCGGGCAGGAAGCGCTCCGGCACGAAATCCTCCGGCGCGTCCCACAAAAGCCGATGGCGATGCAGCACGTAGGGCGCCACGACCACAGTGGTGCCGGCCTTGATGCGCAGGGTGCCGAGGCGGTCCGGACCCACGGCCTGCCGCGAGATGGTGGCGGCGGGGGGATAGAGGCGCATCGCCTCGTCGATGGCGGCGCGGGTGCGATGGAGCTCGTCGAGCCGCCCCGACGCGAGGCGGCCTTCGGGCAACAGCCGGTCGACCTCGACCTCGACGGCGTCGCGCGCCGCAGCATCGCGCGACAGCAGGAACAGCGTCCAGGTGAGCGCGTTCGACGTCGTCTCATGGCCGGCGATGATGAAGGTGACGAGATTGGCCTTGACCTCCTCGTCCGACAGCGGCTCGTCGGTCTCGGGATCGGTAGCCTCGAGCAAGAGGGTCAGGAGGTCGCGCGGCACGGCCGCAGGATCGCGCGCCATCGCCGCTCGACGGCGCGCCATCATGGTCGCGACCGCCTGCTCGAAGAAGCGCAGGTGCGGGCGATTACGGATGCGGCCGAGGCGCGGCACCCAATCCGGCATGCCGAGCACGTCGAGCGGGTCGAGCTTGCCGACCGTCTCCAGAAAGCGCCCGACGACGCCGGCGAAATCCTCCGCCGAGCGCGTCAGCGCGTCCGAGAAGATGGTGCGGGCGAGGATGCGCAGCGTGACGCGGGCCATCTCGGCCGCGACATCGACGCGCCGCCCGTCCCGGTGGCACGTCCAGCGCGCCACCATGGCGGCGGCCTCCTCGGCCATGGCGGCCTCGAAGCCGAGCACATGCCGGGGCGAGAACAGCGGCGCCAGGGCGCGGCGCTGGGCGCGCCAGTCGGCCCCCTCCGCCATCAGCAGGCCCTTGCCGATGCCCGGCGAGAGCATGCGCCGCTGCAGCAGATCCTTGGGGTAGTTCGAGGCATTGTCGACCAGGACGTGGCGCACCAGCGCCGGGTCGGAGACGACGGCGATCGGGCCGAGGACGCTGCGGCCGAACACCACGGGCTTTTCGAAATGCGCCCGGGTCCAGGTGGCGATCGGGTTGCGCCGCAGCGCCAGGAGCAGGTCGAGCGTGCCGAGCGGCGCCTCGAGCGGGACCGGGGCCGGCGGCCGCTCTGGGCGCTTGCGCGCCACCGGGCTCATAGGGCCGTCTGCTGTGGCAAGGCTCATGGACCAGTCCCCCGCGGCATCGTCGAACCGAGACTCGGAAGATGAGGTCCGGGCGGGGTCGGGACAAGGCGGCAAACTACATCGCGCCGGGCGCGAAGCAGGCGCAAGGAGGCTCTTGCGAAGGGCTCGGACGCCAACTATAGAAGGCGGCAGGGTCACATAACGCCCTTCGGCGCCCATCGTCTAGCGGTCCAGGACGTCGCCCTCTCACGGCGAAAACAGGGGTTCGATTCCCCTTGGGCGCGCCACTTGCGTACAAAACTGCGAACACCGCTACGGCCAACCGTTTTTCCAGCAACCGCCTGTTCCAGCGTGGTTTTATCGCCGATGATTCGGATGACATTGTCATCGACCTCAATCCGATCGACGACCGCTTGTATGTAGGCCTTGCGGAAGGGGATGTCGCCCGTCGTAATGTTGTCGCGCATGGTCCGGCCAAACCGCTCGATTGTTTCCGGGTCTGAGGGAAACGGGGAGACGACGCTGATCCTAATCCGATCTAGTATCCTGAATCAGAAGTTCGGGGCATTTTTTGCTGGGGTGAGCCGTAGGCAGAATCGCTCGACGGATGCGAGGATGTCGTCTGCTGTTTTGGTCCATCGGAACGGCTTTGGGTTTGCGTTGTGGGCGTCGACGAACGAGGTGATGGCGGCCTGAAGGGCGGCGACGCTGCGATGGGCCCCGCGCTTGATCTTCCGCTCGCTGAGCAAGGCGAAGAAGCGCTCGACCTGATTGATCCATGATGCACCCGTTGGGGTGTGGTGGACCTGCCAGCGTGGGCGCTTGGCGAGCCAGTCGCGGATCATGGGTGTCTTGTGCGTGGCGTAATTGTCCATCACGAGGTGGACGTCGAGGGTGTCCGGGACGGCTTTTTCGATCTCGTCGAGGAAGCAGCGGAACTCGGTCGCGCGATGCCGGGGAAAGCACTTGCCGATGACAGCGCCGGTTGCGACGTTCAACGCGGCGAACAACGATGTGGTGCCATGGCGGGTATAATCGTGCGCCCGTCGCTCGATTTGACCAGGACGCATGGGCAGCATCGGCTGGCTGCGGTCGAGCGCCTGGATTTGGCTCTTCTCATCGACACACAAGACAAGGGCGCGTGCAGGCGGGGCCATGTAGAGCCCGACGATGTCGCGGACTTTGGCCACGAAGTCCGGGTCGGTCGACAGTTTGAACGTGTCGGCGCGATGCGGCTGCAAGCCGAACGCGCGCCAGATGCGCTGAACCGTCGAGGTCGACAGACCGCTCGCTTTGGCCATGCCGCGCGAACTCCAGTGTGTCGCGTCAGAGGGGAGGCTTTCCAATGTGCGCACGATCACAGCCTCGACCCGAGCATCATCCACAGTGCGTGGAGCGCCGCAGCGCGCCTCGTCCCGCAAGCCGTCCAGTCGATCCGACAGGAACCGGCGACGCCACTTCCCCACTGTCGCCTCATCGATCGACAGACGCGCCGCAACCTCCTTGTTGGCGGCGCCTTCGCTCGACAGAAGCACGATCCTGGCCCGCATCGCGAAGGCCTGCGCCGTCTTTCGTCGCGCCGCGAGCGACGACAAGTCCCTCCGTTCGCCCTCGCTCAGCGCAACAGGTTCAAGTGGCCGACCCATGCCAACCTCCACCGCGATCAAACAACAGAGATTATACAACGAACTTCTGGTTCAGGATACTAGCGCCGCCTTCGCGCGGTCGCGATCCAGTTTGAGACTGCCTAGGCGCTCCTTGAGGATCTCGTCCAGGTCTGTGATGCCATCTTCCACCATTTTGTAGAGACGTTTTAGCTTATCCTCCGCATCCGTTACGTCGGCCTGAAGTGCCGTGACCCGCGTGTTGACCTGCAAAGCCTGTTGGGCGCGACTTTGGGCGATGCAGGCCAAAATCGCCGACAGACGGGTCGGATTGAACAGGCGATCGGCGAGATGCACGGTGACGAGGGTGTCAAGCTTCTCCATGGGAATGGAGCGGCCTTTGCAAGCGGTCTTGCCCATCCGAGCACAGGTTGAGCAATTGTAATACTTATACACGGTGCCGGACTTCGAGGTCCCGGTCCGCAACGTCATGGCGCCCTCGCAGGTGGCGCAGGTCGCGAGGCCGGTGAGAAGAATGGGTCCGGTCGTGACGCGCGGCGCGGTCACCCGCGGATCCCTGGCTTTGAGGGCTGCAGCGACCGCATCAAAGGCGTCACGACCGATGATTGGCGGCACATCGACGGTGATATGTTCGTTCTCGGGTTTGACTCGCCCCGTCCTGGACGATCGCTTGTTGAATATCCATGTGCCGGCATAGATCGGATTGACCAACAGTTTGTGGACAGACGCCACGCCGAATAGCGCGCCGCGCCGGGTGCGATAGCCACGCTCGTTGAGCCAGCAGGTGACGGCCTTAATGCCAAGGGGTCCCGAACGGCCGTCGCCGATTTGGTAGAGCTTGAAGATCGTTTTGACGGTTTCGGCCTCGACGGAATCGACCACGAGGCGCTTCTTGATACGATTACCCCGCTTTTCGATTTCCTCGGTCGTATATCCGAGCGGCAGAGGCGAGCCATTGTAAAAGCCCTGCCGCGCGTTCTCCTGCATGGCCCGCAAGACATGTTTGCCGTTCTCGCGCGACTGATACTCGTCGAACAGGGCAAGGATCTGGCGCATCATGACGTGGGGCGGGTCGTCACCGAGGTCTTGGGTGATTGAAACGAGCCGCACGCCGGCCTTGGCCATTCGACGAACATACATTTCGAGGCCAAAGGCGTCGCGGAAGAAGCGGGAGAACGAATGGACGACGACGACGTCATAGGGATGATCGTCGTCGCAGGCACGGTCGATCATGCGCTGGAACTCATTCCGGTCTTCCTCCCTACCGGACGCGCCGGCATCGACATATTCGGCGGCAAGAATCCATCCTTGCCGTGCGCAATGATCCGCGATCTGCCACCGTTGATCGGGGATAGAGAGATCCGATTCGGCCTGGCGCCCCGTCGAGACGCGCAGATAGGTGCAGACGACCGGAGGACGCTCGCCCTCCGGCTGGTCCAGCGGCGCAGCGCGATGCCTATTGGGTCGGATGTTCATCGGAAAGAGCTCTCCAGCGACCGCTAGATATTCGTATAAGTTATTGTAATACAATGTCAATAACGGACAAACGTCTTTTCAGCTGCCCCGCTCATCCCTGCGGTGCGACATCGATAATCCCGGATCAGCCAGCCGAGCATGACCTGAAATTCGGTGGCCCGCGAGCTGTGCTCTTCGATTCGAGCAATCAGCGCCGCGATCCCAATCATAGCGTCACCGCAGGCCGGACACCGCGACCTCGAAACGTGACAGTATTCGCGCTGCTTCTAGTTTTGCCGATCGTTGATCCGAACTGCCAGTATAGACAACAGACTAATCTCTGAATCGGCGAATATGTTTGAACATGGCATCGATAATTTCGGCCAAAAAATGATCGATCGCCTCGATTTCGGCGATGCTGATCGGAATGTTCGGCTCCCAGTCGTCGATCACGCTCGGGTCTCGGGTATTCGCTACGATATCATTTTGTTGATTCGAACTGTTTTGCGATCTAGGGTGATTGCCACGCGACGGTGCATACTGGTCTCGCTTGGCGATCGACATTGGGAACCTCAAAATGGACGGCGGTGCCGCGCTAGTTCGGAGGTTTACATTATTTTAATTGACCTAGATTTCTACTTTTGTCTTCGGATCCAGAGCGACTACTTTGGCCAAATCCGCTCCGGAAACTTTTTCGCCTGATACAGAGCCTGAGGATCGGCGTCGCTGGGATCTTTGGTCTTCCGCCCCCGGCCGAGGCTTCGTCAATACGAGCCAAACAGCTCACTTCCCCGTGGGTGGCGCCGATCGGATGGTAACAAATCCCCCGGCAAAGCCTCGGCCTTTCAGGATGAGAGCCGCTCAAAGCGGCTATGGGGGGCCGCTGACGCGGCCCCGGTCAATGGAGCCACCGGAAGGTGGCTGATCAACGCCATGGGTGCCATCGCGATAGCGCGCGGTGACCTGCGCCAACCCCACCATGGATGTCCTCCGCTCCAGGAATGCCTGAAACACCTCGCAAGCCGACGGTCTTCGCCGGATGAGGTGCATGATGAGCGAACGACCGAGTGGGACGGAGCGGGCCGGCGGCGCGGAGCGACCGCCAGAATCTGGCGCAGAGACGCTCGGGCGCGGTGAGCGACTGTCGTGTCAGCGGATTGCGGCCGCCTTGGCAGCCGCTTTGCTTTGGACTCACGCGGCTTGGTTTGCTGCGGCTCCGATTCCGGACCAATATCCGACCGAGAAGAAACGTAACGCAATGGCTTGGTCGTCGGTCAATCTTGCAATTTTCTCCGCGAGGTCATGCAGAAAATAAGGAGTCTCGATCGAACCGTCCTTCATCATAGACAGATCAACTCCAAACTCCCTAATGTCTTCGTGGGATTCGACCGCCGCCTCCGTGAGCTCGGCCTTCAGCATTGCGCTCGTAAAAGGCTGATTCATGAACGGCGTTACGCCTTGCATTGCTCCCAGGAACAACTCGATCTCGCTGCCGGTGAAGCCAAGCTCCTCGACCGGGTATCTCTCGTACTCCATATACCGCACTCCGATTGCCGAAAAATCCCATCGCCTGTTGCAACCCTGGCGTCTTCGCAAGATAAAGCACGAGCCCGCGATGCCGCTAAACCGCCAAACACGATGGACTTCCAAGGTGATGGGGTGATCTTGTGTGAGTGTCACCTGGTCAGTCGTCGCATCACTCGGCAATGCCGGGACGAGTTACATCAAGCGACAGATCAACTTTGAGGCAGCTTTGGCTTTGTGTCGATAGGCTAGTGGCATTATGGTTAGCGCGAATATTCAGCATGGGCTTGTCGGGCGCGGTAATCCATCGCCATGTGCCCATATGGGAACCCCTTAGTCGAACGGTGGCGCCGTGCTGATTGGTTAGAGCCTTACGTTTACGATCAATCAACCGATCGTTCCACCGATGTTTCCGGATCGATCTCGACGATTTCGATCCAACCCGCTCCGGAACTTTCTCTGAGCTTGCGGCGGTACGACAAAAAGCTAAGTATCGCCTTCGTCTCAGGATTAGGTCGGACGAAGCCGATCGCGGTTTGAAGAAAAAAGAAATGCGGCGAATCCTCGTGGCGCGTGACTCGAATCCCCGCCGATTCGAGCACTCGGCATAGGCCCTCGAGACCGGCGTATAAAGCCCGGTCGGCGACGACCTGCTTCGCGGGCGTTGATGCGGTGATCGCATCCCGACACCATGCCGCCAATCGTTCCAGGCCTTCAATGGCTGCGAGTGGCTCGCGCGGATCTGCTGCACTCGTCGTCCAGCGGTCAGGATCGAAATTCGTCCTCTTGCTGAGCTGCAAGGCTGTCGCAAACGCCAATCGCTCAGGACTTCCTGCCGCGCCAATCGAAATCAACGCAGCGTCGAGACTACCGACGACGCCCCGGATCCGTTTGGGATCCAGCCGAACGACTGGCTTCACCGGGATAGGCTCGAGGCCTTTCCAGGTATGAACCGTTCTGTTCGGACCATTAGACAACCTGATCGGCGAAGTTCGGGGCGGCTCGATCTCCGATATAGCCGGATCGGAACGAGATTTATCATGGGCGTCCAGACCGGCTAGCAGAGTCAGCGCTTCGTGGATAGCATCGAACATCGCTTCGGTGATTTCGACCGGTTTGCCAGCTGCGCAAATGAGCCCGACCATGCGCAGCTTGCCCCTGTGCTGAACGTCGAGAACGAACATCGATCCACCCTCAGAAGGTGCGCCAAAGCGGGCAGCCTGACCATTCTTGTGGTCAAGCATGCCGAAGAAAGTGTAACGCGGTATGTTGTGGAGCTTCGGCGATCCAATCGCAGGAACTAGATGGCAAGACCAGCGGGACCGAGCGCGACGGTGCGGGATTGGGAATCGATCGTATCGCGTGTCAACGACCATATCGCGAAAGCCAGATACGGCACCAAGGACAAAGTCCTTGGGGACCTTTCGGCGGAGCTGGGAATCAGTCCCTTTCTCTTGCGCCGGGCCGTCGCGGCGCGCACTTCGATCGAGAGGCTCGTCGCGTCAGGGGTGTCGATCCCGGCCTCCCTTCGGACGTCCGTCGTCGGGGTAACCGATGTCGTGGTGCGATGGGCCGAGCGCGACCCCGCCGCCGCCTTCGCCGCATTCGACGACTATTCGGCAGGCAGGATCACCTTTCGCGCTATGCTAGGCGCGGAAGTCGCGGCGCGTCCCCCGGGGGGTGCCGTCCGGCAGGCTCGAACGATCGACGTGATCCGTGCCTTCAAGATGGCGTGTCTGGAGCGGCTGCAGAACCGTCTCAAGCCTGAGCAGCGCCTCGTCTCCATCACGCGTGGCGAGCGGCTCCCCGTCGACGCGTGGATCGAGTTCCTGTCGGCGGAGAATCCGCGATCGGCGGTTCTGGTGGTCGGCCCCTATCGCGACGGGAAGCGCTACGAGGCCGATGTCCCCGCGACCGCTTTAAGGGCGGCCGGTCTCGCCCTGATCGGCCATCCTGCCACTCTGGTCATCCCCTATGCCTCGGCCGCCAAGGCTTACCGATCCTGGCTTGCGGAGTTCCGCGTGCCCGACCGTGACGTCACGGTGATCGCGATCCGGGCGCCGACACCGATAGAATCGTCCGAATAAGGGCCCGTGCAAGAATGAATGAATCCTGCTGAGTAGCAGAATTTCTACTCCGGGTTTCCGTGGCGCTTTTGGACTCTATCCTTTTTGGGATAATTGACGACGCTTCCATCGCGGCGCGCTTTGCCGCTCTTGATCCTCAGTTGGACGAGCGCGGTCGCCGCTTGTTTGCGGCGTCGGAGGTGCGGTCGGCCGGACGGGGAGGCCTTGATGCCGTGTCGCGGATCACGGGCCTCGCCCGGAGCACGATCGGCCGCGGGCTCAAAGACCTCGACGCGGGGCCGCTTCCGGCTGGACGTGTGCGACGGGCGGGGAGCGGCCGTCATGCCGTGACGGTCGACGATCCGACGCTGCTCGACGACCTGCGTCGCCTCGTCGAGCCTGCGACGCTCGGCGATCCGATGCGTCCTCTGCTCTGGGTCTCGAAGAGCCTGCGCAAGCTGGCCGCGGCGCTGTCCGACCTGGGACATTCAGCCTGCCCCAACACGGTGCGCAAGCTTCTGGGCCAGATGGGCTACAGCCGGCAGGGCAACCGCAAGAGCCTCGAAGGCCGCCAGCATGCGGACCGGGACGCCCAGTTCCAGCATATCAACAGCCGGGTCCGCGCCCGCCAAGCCGAGGGGCAGCCGGTGATCTCCGTCGATACGAAAAAGAAAGAACTGATCGGCGCCTTCAAGAACGGCGGCACGGACTATCGGCTTCAAGGCCAGCCTCACCATGTCGACGTGCACGATTTTCCCGACAAGACACTGGGCAAGGTCGTGCCTTATGGCATCTACGACGTGGCCGAGAACGAGGGCTGGATCAGCCTGGGTATCGATCATGACACGGCGGAGTTTGCCGTCAACGCGCTCCGCCTCTGGTACGAGCGGGTCGGCCACTCACGCTATCCCAAGGCCAGGAGGCTGCTGATCACCGCCGACTGCGGCGGCTCCAACGGTGTGCGGGTGCGCCTGTGGAAACGCGAACTGCAGGGCTTCGCCGACGACACCGGACTCACCGTCGAGGTGTGCCATTATCCTCCCGGAACATCGAAGTGGAACGCCATCGAGCATCGTCTGTTCTGCTACGTTACCCAATCCTGGCGCGCGCAGCCGTTGCTCGACCGCATGACCGTCATCGACCTCATCGCCAACACCACAACCACGACAGGCCTCACCGTATCCTGCGAAATCGACACCCGATCTTATCAGAAGGGCATCAAGGTCACCGACAAGGACATGCGAGACCTCCATATCAATGGAGACGACTTTCTCCCAGACTGGAACTACAGCTTCAAACCCAGAGATCAATGATCGTAGCAGTCATTGATGCACAGGTCCTAACCCTAACCGATCGTCGACGACGGATCCCGCAAAACCCCGCCGGTTTGCCGGCCAACTGTGCGCGGGATTTTGGGGCGGCGACGCCGGACGTTTCGGCCCGGCGTCGCTTTCGCGCATGGATCTTGTTATCGCGCGACCGACTGGCGGGGCGAGCGCTCCAAGATGTGATCGGCCGCACGAATAGCCTCGTCCACAATCTGGACCGCGAGCCGCGAGGCGTCGGCGAGGGCGACATTCCGCGTCAGCACTATCGCCAGGATCATCTCCCTGAGCGTGTCGGCGAGCCGCTCGCGATCAGCCATGACGGGTCTCCCCGAGCCA
Organism: Lichenihabitans sp.; assembly: GCA_965277115.1. Taxonomy (GTDB): domain Bacteria; phylum Pseudomonadota; class Alphaproteobacteria; order Rhizobiales; family Beijerinckiaceae; genus Lichenihabitans. The sequence continues at coordinate 436,229 of CBDIBY010000013.1, forward strand.
GGGATGCGTCGCCAGAATAGCGTGGCACTCACGCCGACTGGCATTCTTGAGGAAGTGTTGCGCGAGCGCGAGCGCGAGCTCGGCAATCTTGCGGGAGGTCTCGCTCTCCTTGCTCTTGTCCTCGGTCGACGCCATGGCCCGCTTGGCCGCCGCGACCAAACTGGCGCCGAGAAAAATGCTCGACGTCGTTCGCGCTGCCTCGAGCCGAGCCCGATGCGTCCGGGCCTGATCCGCGAGCGCCTCTCCCTGCTGCGCCAGCGTCTTGCGTAAGCGGTGTTGTCGGGCGCCCGCGGGACCGATCTCTCGCGAGACGCTGCCGTCCTCGGACGATGCGATGGCCATACGTTGCGCCGGCGAAGGCGGCGGCGAGCGCGGCACCATGGAAGGCGGGACGCGATCCGATCCCGCAGGCTGAGTCGGCCGCACCTGTTGCGGTGCACCGACCGTTTGTCCGGGCGTCGGATTGGTGTGGCCGACGCGTCCGCTCTCTCGCATGGTCGCGCTGTCCTCGGGCGAGCCGGCGGCAGTCCGAGCCGGAGGCCCGGCCGGCGAACGCGGAACTCCGGGTGGCGCTGCGATCTCAGTGGGTCGCGGCGGCAGGCCCGTCGGCGCGTGATCTGTCATGCGGACCTGTCGCGGCTCGCCGCCGATCGATGGGTCCGGCCTCGCGACAGCGGGCGCTTGGGACATCGGCGCGCGTGCGCCACCAGGGGAAATCGCGTGAGCACCCGAAGGCTCCGCGAGTGGACGGCGCGGGTCTGGGACGGCGGCGGCTTGAGGACGATCAGGTTGGTCGATCATGGGTCTTGTCTCCAATTGCGTGACGGCCGAATCGCCGCAACGAGGATTGTCGCCCAATATGTTGGATTAATCTAGTACTGGGCAGAGGGTCCGATGGTGCCGGTACAGTCCGGCCAGCGCCGGGGTTGGCTGAGCTCCGGCGCAAGATCGCCCTAAGGACGGGTAGATCGTGATATCCGAGATGTCGTTCTTCGCTACAGCGGTGGGTCGCCTGCCAGGCTGACCGCGGCTACCCATGCGGCCGGGTTGACAGGTAACGATTGATTGCATGTAAAATTGGGTTACATTAAGCGATGGTCGCTTGGGGCGAAGCGCCGACGACCCGGAGGGCGCACTTATGCAAACCCCGGGGCGGGGTTTGCGATGCGATCGGGCCGGGCCCGATAGAAAGGAGAAAACCGGTCGATGGCTATCTTCCACTGCGCCGTCAAGACGATCAGCCGAGTTCGCGGTCAGTCCGCGGTCCGTGCGGCCGCCTATCGAGCCGGCGCGAGGCTCCGCTGCGAGCGGACAGGCACCGTCGCGGACTATTCGCGGCGTCGCGGCGTCGTCATGACACGGATCCTGGCCCCGCAGAGCGGGACCATGGATCGCGAGCGGATTTGGAACGCGGTTGAGGCGGCGGAGCGACGGGGCAATTCGACCCTTGCCCGTGAAATTGAGATTGCCCTGCCGGCGGAGTTGCCAGCGCCTGAGCGAGAGGCTTTGGCATTGCGCTTCGCCACCGCGATGGTGGAGCGCTATGGCGTGATGGTCGACATCGCGGTCCACACGCCATCGGACCGTGGCGACAACCGCAATCACCACGCTCACGTCCTCATGTCGACCCGCCGGGTGATCGGACCCGGGCAGTTCGGAGCGAAGGTCAGGATCCTCGATTCCATGCAGACCGGGCCCGCCGAGATCGTCGCAATCCGTGAACTCTGGGCAAGCCTGTCGAACGCCAGCCTGGCGGCGGCCCGCCGCAGCGAGCGGGTCGATCATCGGTCCTATGAGGCGCGCGGCATCGACGCGGAGCCTGGTCGCAAGCTCGGCGTTCATGCGCTTGGATTCGAGCATCGAACCGGCGCCGTCAGTGACCGCCGCCGCGACGTCGGGGAATGGAATATCGAACTTGAAATCGAGCTCGCGTCCTCCATAGTGCGGACAGACGCGGTGGTAGAGGGTACCTTCAGGGCACGTGCCGAAACAGACGCCCAAGCCGCTTCCATCACCCAGATCGATCGTGGCGTTGCCAAAGCGCCTCGTCGCGACGCGGCTGCTTTAGCCAATGGCGTCGACTCTCGATCGCGCTCGGTCAATGGCCCAGAGCAGCCCGGCGAGCTGAAGCGTCGTATCTTGCAAGATCTCTCGAAGGGGGCCCGGACGCTGCTGCGGCAATTTCTCACCGGCCGTCGGCAGGAGCTGTCTGGCGCGACCGCATCGGCGCAGGGCCCCCCTTTCGCTCAACCCGCGAGCGAAGATCAACGCCATCTCGGCGGTGTCGCTCCGCATCTGGCGGCGCAATTGGGGTCGGCGCTTGCGTTCGGCGCTGCGCTAGCCAAGGCCGTCGAGATGCCGCTCCCTCCGACCGCTGCGCCCGCCTATGGTGATATAAGCACCATGGGGACCGAGCCGTCTCGCTACCCGACACGTTTCGATCCCGACGCGGAACTTGAGTCCGACGCGCGCCGGCACAAGAAGGTCATGCGCGATCTGGGTCGAGAGACCCTCGCGCGATTTGCGGCCGAACGGGCAGTTCGCGACAACAGAACGGGTCCGTCATGGTTGCCTGCGCGGACGATGCCAACCGCAAAACCTGGTGGTGCAATAACGTTCGGGCGAAAGTCCTCGCGCGGATCAGTGCTTGGCCCCATCAAATCGTTTCATCGGCCGCCGAACGCGCGCCCGTTCGACGTTCAGAGTGCGCAGGCTGTACCCAACGGCAGAGCAGCCGATGATCGTGTCGGCGCGGCTGTCGCGGCCTCTCGCGAGCTCCACAGGCGGCACAGGCTCACGAGGGAGCGAACGGCTCTTTTGGCCCGAATCGCGGAGATGGAGCGCGACGCCTTCGAGCGCATCGCGGCCGTGCCGCATGCCGATCCCGCCGAATTGGACACAACCGTCACCAAGGGGGTGACCTTCAACCTGCAGAGTCTTGCGGCCTCTCCAACGCTCGTCGCGTTTTGGGTCGCGTGGGAGCGAGATGACGCCGAGGCCGATCAGGTACGGCGCGCCGACAAGCGAGCCAAAGAGCGGCCGAGCGAAGCATCGGTCGTTGACGCGGCGCCTTCACTTTCGCCAGTGCCCTCCGCTCATCAGGTCGCCGAAGAGTTGATCTCGGTGACACCGGCCACCTTGCAGCGTCCCGCAATGAAGGATGCTCCTGTCGAGCTTGTCGGTCGATCCGACGCCGACCGCCGAAGGACGATCGTCGCTGATTACGCCCTCTGGGTGCTCTCTCGATCGCATATCTGGTCGGGTTCGCGCGGCCTCTACATCGGTGACGTGATCGGCCTTGACCTGCGCGGGGTCATCGATCTCGCCCACGACCGGTGCGAGCAGCGGTTCGATCATCGCAATGTGCGGAAGCTCGATCAGGCGCAGAGGAAGGTCCTCCTGGCGACGACACTGAAATCGGCCGAGGCGATTGGCTTCGAGAGCTTGTTGGCGGTACGACAGCGGATTCGCGCCGAACTCGTGGAGGAGGAAAAGCGGCGCATGGCGACCGCGAAGGCGTCACAAAAGATGGAAGCTCACGGTCGCGAGTAGCACCGACCGTCGTCGAAGCAGGGCCTGCGAAGGGGACCGGCGAGACGACGTTCGGCAAGCCCACCGCGCTTCTGACGAAGAGGAATACGACCGGCCATCAGCTTGCATTTCGCTCAAGGATGAGGCAGAGCGTATGTTCGTCGCTGAGCAGTCGCTCATTGACCAATATGAGGCGAGCGAGGGTAGCGCTGGATAGGCGCCGCCGCCGGTCGCGGTGAGCGTCGCAGAGAGCTTGAGCCTAATCAGGAACGCATTGACGATCGGCGTCATTCTGCGGCTCTTGCCGCAGATAAAGGCTGTGGCCGTCGCTGCGGAACGCCGACGCTCTGGGCGATCAAGGCGCTGCGCGACGAACCGCTGCCGCTCTTCGCCGCGGCCTCGGCCCGCGATGTAGAGATCGTGCCGGAAATCAAGGAGCCGGTCGTGTCGCTGCGGCCGATGGCGGGCGGCGGCGAGGTGGTCGAGGACCATGGCCATGTCGGGCTCTTGCTGCTCGCCCATCCCTGTCTCGTTTCTGCGATAGGACCTGCGCCGGCGCCGCATCGTCACCTGTGCCGAGGCGATGGAGGCCCGCGACGGGCGCTGGCTGGAAGCTGGCGGCATCGTGCCGGGGCGAACCACGATGTTGCGCCGTTTCACGATCGGCAAATGGCCGTGCTGCGCCGTGACCAGCGTTTGGCGTGGCTCGATCCGTGTCCGGCCGGAAGAAGAGCTGCTCCAGCCTTGCCGTCCGGAACCTTCACGGTCTCGCAGCCGTGTGAAGCTCCAGCACGGGCTGCATTCGCATTCTGAAGTCTTGAAACCTGCGTTTACGGTTTGAAAGGGAAGCCTTGTATGGGGAACTCCTCGTCAAAGGCTGACGAGCGAAGGAAGCAGGTCGGGCAAGCCTCGGTTTCAACCCTCGGTCATCGGTAGTAGCCCGTTCAGGTGAACCCAGGAGGTCAGCCGAGGTGCCTAGAGCGTTTTCAGATTAATCTGGGTCATATCCGGCTTTGGCGAAGAAGTTGGCACACTCCTTGGGCGTGACGATGTAGACGAGGCGGGCGATGGCCTTCCACAATCCCTCGATGGTTCGTTCGGCGGCACGACGCAGCAACGCCTTGAGTTTCGAGAAAGCTTTCTCGATCGGATTGAAATCCGGACTGTAGGGCGGAAGGAAGAGTTGCTTCGCCCCGGCGGCCTCGATGGCCTGGCGAATTTGATCGCTCTTGTGGCTGGAGAGATTGTCCATGATGACGGTGTCGCCGGGGGCGAGCGTGGGTACCAACCTTTGCGTGACATAATCGAGGAAGATTTTGCTGTTGATCGAGCCGTCGAGCATCATCGGCGCCGTCAGTCCGTCCAGGCGCAATCCGGCGACGAATGTCGTCCTCTTCCAATGCCCATGCGGAATGCCGGCGCGCAGGCGCTCTCCCCGGGGTGCCCAACCGTGAAGGGGCGCCATGTTGGTCGATGCCCACGTCTCGTCAATGAAGACCAGCTTGGCGGGATCGAGGTCGGGTTGCGCCTCGAACCACGCCTCGCGCTGCGCCAGGACTGTCAAACAGCGTTGAAAAGGGACCCGGGATCGGCGTTGAAAAAGGACCCCCTTTTGGCGAGCCGAGGCGTGAGCGCGCGCCCGGCGAAGCTGGTCGGGTTGCGTAGCCGGGCGCGTGCGGCGGGGTCAGGCTCGGTTTTTGAAGCGCCAGCTTTCGTTGCCGGTCTCGACGATCTCACAGTGGTGCGTCAGTCGGTCGAGGAGCGCCGTGGTCATCTTGGCGTCGCCGGCGAACACGTTGGGCCATTCGCCGAAGGCCAGGTTGGTGGTGACGATGACCGAGGTCTGCTCGTAGAGGCGGCTGATCAGGTGGAACAGGAGCTGACCGCCGGACTGGGCGAAGGGCAGATAACCGAGTTCGTCGAGCACGATGAAGTCCATGCGGGACAGGTAGTCGGCCATGCGGCCCTGACGTCCCGCCCGTCCTTCGGCCTCGAGCCGGTTCACGAGGTCGACGACGTTGAAGAAGCGGCCGCGGGCGCCGTTGCGGATGCAGGCCCGTGCGATTGCGATGGCAAGGTGGGTCTTGCCGGTACCGGTGCCGCCGACCAGCACGACGTTGCGCTCATGGGCCAGGAACTCACCGCCGGTGAGGTCGCGCACGAGCGTCTCGTTGATGGGCGTGGCGGCGAAGCGGAAGTCCTCGAGGTCCTTGGCGAGCGGCAGCTTGGCGATGGTGATCTGATACTTGATCGAGCGTGCCTGCTTTTCGGCGATCTCGGCTTGCAGCAGGTCGCCGACGATGCGCTGCGGCTCGTGTTGTCGCTTCACCGCCGTGGTGATGATCTCGTCGAAGGCGGCCTTCATGCCATAGAGCTTCAGGTCGACCATGGTGGCCAGGATCTCGGAACGCTCCATCACATCGTCCTTCTCAGGCTGTCGTAGCGGGCGGAGCCTGCAAGAGGCTCCGCGCGGCGAAGCCGGGTGGAGTTGCAGGCGGAGGGGCAGTCTGCGGCAGGCTCGTGCTGCAGGCGCAGCGCCTCTGGGGTCATGATGGTGATGGCGGCCGCAGGCTCACGCTGTCGGGCCAGGATGTTGATGATCACATCGGCGGAGTGGACGTTCTCCCTCAGCGCTTCGAGGCAGGCGGCCTCGACCGCGGAGAGCCCATCGCTCATCACGGCCGACAGGATCGCCACCATCTGCCGATCACCATCATCGACGCCGGCAAGCTTGCGTCTGACCCGGTCGAGACCAGCCGGCAGCACCCAATCCTTGAACGGCGCTCCGTTGCGCAAGGCGCCCGGCTTGCGGGCCAGCACGGGAACGTAATGCCAAGCATCGAAGATTGTCTCGTTGCGACCGAAACACCGGGGATGGTCGCCGACGATCCGGCCATTCTGACGCAACTCGATCCGCTCCGCATAGGCTCTCACCTCGACCGGGCGGCCGATCGCGCTGGCGGCGACCGAGTATTTGTTGTTGTCGAACCGCACCAGGCAGGTCTTCGACACGGACGCCGGCACCGCATGGAAGCCATCGAACCTGACGCCGTAGGACACCAGGCTCGGCCGCTCCGCCTCGAAGGCCTGCCAAACCGTCTTGTCCTTGAACTCGGGATGGGGATGCACCTTGGCGTAGGCGACACAGTGATCGAGCAGCCACCCGTTCAACTCGTCATAGCTCTTGACGCGCAGGCGTGGCGTGAAGAAGCGCTCCCGCACCAGACCGACCTGGTTTTCGACCTGACCCTTTTCCCAACCCGAGGCCGGCGTGCAGGCGACCGGGTCGACGAGGTAGTGACCGCACATTTGCAGGAAACGGCGATTGTAGGCGCGCTCCTTGCCGACGAGAATCGTCTCGACCGCCGTCTTCATGTTGTCGTAGATGCCGCGCCTGCAGGCACCCTTGAAGAACGCGAATGCCCGGTCGTGGGCGTCGAATACCATCTCCTGGCTTTCGCGAGGATAGCCCTCCGCCTGCCATCTGTGGACGCCCCCTGCTTGGCAAGGAAAAACGTTGGAATTGCACGAACGCGTGGTCGGATGCTGCCATCTGTCCGGCCTCGATTGCGACAGCGAGCTGCCGCCGGCCTGTATGGGAGTTCGCGGACCGGGTTCCTATCACTCCAGCGTGCTCGAGGCACTGTGGCAGGCCCTGGATATCCCAGCCCCGTCTCACCGACCGTTGCGCCATACGCTCCTTCCGCTCTCCTCCGCCTTCTCGGTAGCGGCTGGCTTACGCCGCCGCTACCGGAGCCTTGTAGGTCCCGCCCTTGACTAAGAGCGCCCACACAACACGGGCGGTCTTGTTGGCCAAGGCCACGGTGACCAACATCTTCGGCTTGCGCCCGAGCATCTGGCCGAGCCAGGTTCCGGTCGCTTCCTTGCGCATCGCGGCATGTCGGACTACAGCGCTAGCGCCGAGAATGAGCAGACGGCGGATCGTCCGCTCTCCGCGTAACGACACGGCGCCGAGCTTTTGCTTGCCACCGGTCGATCGCTGCAACGGTGTCAACCCGAGCCATGCTGCGAAGTCTCGGCCGCATTTGAAGCTTTCGGCCGCCGGCACGAGCGCCGTGATCGCCGTGGCGGCGATTGGGCCAATGCCGGGAATCGTCATCAGGCGCCGCGCGACCGGGTCTGCCTTGGCGCGCCGGCCGATCTCCGCGTCGAGGTCCTTGATCTGGATCGTGAGCGTCCGAAACGTCGAGACCAACACCTTGAGCACGGTTCGCGCCGCCTCGGGCAGACGCGTATCCGGGCTCTCAATGCTGGCCATCACTTGATCGGCCTGGGTGATCCCCTTGGGGAAGATGTGACCGTACTCGGCCAAGTGGCCACGCAGGGCGTTGATGCACTGCGTGCGCTGCCCAACCAAGAGGTCGCGGGCCCGAAACAGCACCCCACTCGCCTGGCTTTCTTCGCTCTTGACCGGCACGAACCGCATGGTCGGGCGCCCCGCCGCTTCGCAGATCGCCTCGGCATCAGCCGCGTCGTTCTTCTGTCGCTTGACGAACGGCTTCACGTAGGCCGGTGGGATCAGCCGCACGGCATGGCCGAGGCGCGCGATTTCCCGACCCCAGTGGTGCGCACCGGCACAGGCCTCCATGGCGACGGTGCACGGCGGCTGCCCGGCAAAAAAGGCCAGCAGCTTGGAGCGTGAGAGCCGCTTGCGGAACAGAACGCGGCCGGCCGCATCGGCGCCGTGTGCCTGAAAAACCTGCTTGGCGAGATCCAATCCGATCGTGATAGCCTGATCCACGGACGCCTCCTTGTGAGTGATGATCGATCAACACCTTCCATCCTGGCACAACCGATGCCGTCAGGGGGCGTCCACCCCATCACTCCCCTCAGCTTCGCTGAGCGGAGCCTCTGGCAGGCTCCGCCCGCACGAACAACATGCGACTGTGGCACAGGCGGACGTGGGCCACCTTCACGGTCACGGTCGTGCCGTTGATCAGCACGATCTCGTGGCTCCAGTCGAACTGATAGGCCTCGCCCGGATCGAAGATCAGCGGCACATAGGCCTGGGCCGTCGCAGCACCGCGCTCCTCGGCCCAACTGTTGGCATAGCGGCGGACGGCATCATATCCGCCTTCATAACCAAGGGCTCGCGCCTCCTCGTAGATCCGGGTCAGCGTCAACCGCTCGCGCGAAGACTTGCCGGCATTGGATAGAAGTAACTCGTCGAGCCGTTCCCGAACCGGACCGATCTTTGGAAAGGGTTGGTTCTCACGCTCATAACGAAACTCGGTCGCATCCGAGCGGATCACTTTGCGGACCACTTTCCGCGACACTCTGAAGTCTCGACAAATGGATTTGATCGACTTGCCTTGAACGAAGAACGCTCGGCGGATCTTCGCAATCGTTTCCACGATCAGCATCCTAAACTCGGCCTCCATAAACCATGGAAGCCACTGTGGACCCGTCTTCCGAGGGGTCCCGTTTGGACGCCTAAATCCCCGAAAATGGGGTCCTTATTCCACGCCTATTCACATGAGTTATCGGCATTTGTCTCCAGCCAAAGGCGAGTATCCGGCGGGACTGTCCCAAGAGATGGGCGAGAGGGCGAGGAATCGGGTAGGCGATCCGAGTTTCAGACCCCCAACGGAAGCCCGACGATGCCAATGCCGAGCGAGGCCAGGCGCGTCCGAGATGGGGTGCAGGGCACCACGATGACCAAACCTAACCCGAACAATCCACCTGAGACCGACCCGCCCGACGAGGCACCATCTGGCCAGACGACGGCGACGATCAACGCCGTCGGCCTGATCGCCGACCTGTTCCGAAAGACGGCCGACGCGCAAGTCGACCTGTTCTGTGCCCGGCAGTTGCATGACGAGCGAGGGTGCGACGAAGCGCTGATGCGGATCCGCGCCGCGGCCCTGTTGCTCGCCAGCGTGCCGGCGCCGAATTGGGACGCGATGGCCCACAAGGTCCTGGTGGCCACCATCCTGCGCTTCGAGGACGACGACGCGACCTCGCATGCGCACCGCATGGTCGAGCTCGCGGTCCGCACCGACACCGACGCGCTCCAGGATCCGCCAATCGGCTGACGGCCGAGCCCGACCGCGACTTCGGGCCAGCCCTACGCGAGGCAGCGTTCTCTGACGCCGCCTCGACGCGCGTCACGACCGGCGCCGGCGCTCGCACCCAGACCATCGCGCGCGCCGTCATGACGACAGCAGGCTAGCAGCCGTGCCGGCTCGCACCATTCCGCGTCCGACACCTCGACCGCAGGGAAGCCAACCCAAGGCGAGGAGGACAATTCCACGAGGGCAAATTGCTCTTGACCCCAGCAGAAGATCGAACCGCCATGCCTGACATCCGACGACCCGAAGATGAGGAGGACGCCGAATTCCCGCGCGAGGACTCCGACGACTCGACTGGCACCATCGCTCCGCGACCTGAGACTTGGCGACGCCTGACCGCCGCCGACATCATTCGCCGGGCAACCAGCGAGCCGGGCTGGGCGGGCGATCCTGACGAGGCCGACGATTACAGTGACGATGTCACGGACGTCGACGTCGACGAGGCGGAGCCGGCGATCCAAGTCCCCGGTCATTCGGTCATGGAGCGGGCCGCGATCGAGCGGGCCCTGAAGACCTCGGGCTACAACGGCAGCTTCGACCACCTGTCCCGAGAAGAAGAGGCACGAGTTCGCCTGCTGCTCCAGCACCGTGACAGCCGCCTGTTCCGCCCGCACCTGATCGGCACGCCGGCGATGATCGCCCGGCTCGAGCAGCTCGGCGCCGCCTCACCCAATTTCGCCGCCGTCACCCGGCTGGTGCTGCGGGCGGCGCATCTCTCGTCGGTCACGGGGTGCCCGCTCCGCATCCCGCCCGTGCTGATGCTCGGGCCGCCCGGCACCGGCAAGACGCGCTACGCCCGGGCGTTGGCGGCGGCGCTCGGCACCTCGCTCGACGTGATCAACGGCGCGACCATCCCGGACACTGGCTCGCTCACCGGATACCCTCCCGTTTGGCGTGGCGCGGGACCCGGCCGGATCGCAAAGGCGCTCGTCGCCGCGCCGACCAGTGGGCCTTTGATCTTCGTGGACGAGGCGGAGAAGATCAACGATTACGAGGCGAGCCGGCATCCTCTGGACCGACTCCTTATGCTGCTCGAGCCCGAGAGCGCCGGTGCGTTCGAGGATGAGCACATCCGTGTTCCGATGCGGGCCGACAGCGTCCTGTGGCTGTTCGCGTGCAACAGCCTCGACGGTCTTTCGCAGCCGTTGCTCGACCGCGCCGTGACGATTCCCATTGCGGACCTGAGTCCCGAGCAGCGGCGCGGCGTCCTCGAAACCATGCTGGCCGAGGTGGCGGGTCGAGCCGGCCTCTCGATCAGCCTCGCCAATCCCGAAACGCTGGCGCCGATCCGCTCGCTCGGGCTGCGCCGATGCCGGCTGGCCTTCGCGATCGCCATTCCCTGCGCCGTCGCGCAGGACCGGCGCTTCCTGACCTCGGCGGACCTCGCAGAGGCCGTGGCGCTCCTGCGTGCCGAGGGCCGTACGCCGATCGGCTTCCTCCGGCCCGGCCTGTCGAGCCGCGATTGACTTTGGCTGCCCCAATCGAACCGGCAGGCGCTGAGCTGACACACGATCAATGCAAACCGTACAAGGATTTCCCCAAATGACACGAATACGAAAACCACAGCCGCTGACCCCCGATCGCCTTGAGCTTTATCGGGGCTTCCGCTGCCAGGATATCGCGGAGCAATTGGCCGGCCTCGAAACGTTCGCGAGCCATCGCGAGCTGTTCCGCTGCCTCGGCGATACGCGGATGGCCGCGGCGGCCGAGCGCGCCTGGGTTCAGGACGCGATCTTGGTGGCCGCCATGCCGGCGCGAAGCCGCGCGGAAGCCCACAAGAAAGCGGAGTGCCTGCAAGGCGAGATCGATCGCCTGCTGCAGTCGCCGACCGCGTCCGAGGCGATCGGTTACGCCGTCATGATCGCCGCTGCCGTCGCCGCCGAGACTGCGCGGTGGGAGATCGCAATCGCCAGCTTCCCGGCACACTGATCGCCGCCCCAGAGAGTAAGAACATATCATGAACACAGACACCGAATTGATGCTTGGCCTGCTGCTCGCGCCCGAGCTTATGGACCACTACGAAGCGCTTGCCACGCCCGCAACGGCCGCGAGCGCGGCACGCCGGCTCGAGCAGTTCGATCACGACGTCTCAAGTCTCCGTCGACTCGACGAGCCGGCGGCGCTCGAGGCGGCGCTCGTGCTGCGTCGTGCTGCCGCCCTCCAGGTCGCGGCCTTGCCGGCGACCTCCGTTGTCGGGATGCGGCGGAAGGCCCGCCATCTCGCTTGCCTGGGAGACGATCCGCAAACGACCTGGCTGATCGGCCCGATGATCGACGCGGCCTTGGATGTCGATGCACGACGCCTTGGCCTCCCGACCGACGAGCAGGCCGCGATCAGGGCGACGATCAAGCGACCGCGGCCGAAGAGCTGACGAGTTGCACGATGGGGTTCGAGGTGCCCCTTCTGTCCGGCGCCGCCGGGCCTCGGCGACGCTGCCGAGCAACGGCGGTGCCGCGTCCTGCGCGGCCATGACGGTTCATTCATGGTGTCGACGAAGGACACCGCCGCGGTCACTGCCGCGGCGAGCCGATGCAGCGCCCCGAGGTCCGACGAGTCGTGGCCGCGCGAGAGGACGACCGGGCGCATCGGCGTCCGAACGCCGCGGTCGAGGCAGCTTGCGAAAGCACCGAGGACCGCGGTTCCAGCGGCCCGAGACCGGCGACGCCGAACCGCTCGCGGGAGGTTCCTCGCGACGGCGGAGCCGGCTCGCGCGGCCGACGAGCGGTGACGATCAAGACGACGCAGACATGTCGACTGAGGACGGTCTTCCCCTACCCGAACACGAGAGAGAACGATGAATGAACTTGTAAGCGCGACGCTGAGCTCCTGGCTCGCCTTGAGCGAAGGCGATCGTAGGTCCTTCGCGAACGTCCTGTCCGCCCTGGGCGCATTGCCGAGCGACGACGGCTCCCCCATGGTCGGAACCGCCAGGATCCCGGCCGTCGAACGGACGCAAGCAATGGCCGCACCCCGACATGACCGGGAGCGCGATCGCGGCTTCAGCACCTCCTGGCTCGCGGTCGACGCCAAAGGCGTCCCCCGGATCGATCCGGCGCTCTTCGGATCGGCGACCTACCGGGACCGCGTCGGGGCCGGAGGTGGCTATACCAACGCTTATGTGCGGGCTGCGAGGGGCTGGCCAGCCTCGCACGGCGGCTCCGGCGGCCGATCTTCAAGGCCGGGACGACCTCCCGCAAGAGCGTCGCGCTCCGGATGGCGGCGCTCGGCGATCAGGGCTACGGCTCAGCGTGGCGCGACGAGCAAGAGATCGTCGTCGAGCCCGGCTTCGGAGATTGGCAGACGATCCGGTTGCCAATTGGGCTCGAGCGGCCGCCCGGCAGCCCGGTGCGCATCGGCGCGAGGACCTTCGAGGTCACGCTGCCCGACGGCTTGACGCCGAACGCCTTCGACCGGTCCTTCGCCGAAAGTCTGGCGCCCTGGTGCCTGCTCCGCTTCCTCCGCGGCACGGCCGGCGCCCGGCGCTGCGCCGACCTCCACCTCGATCCGCGGCGCCTCGAGCGCCTCACGCCCGGTCGAGGTAAGCGCATAGCGTCCTATGCGGCGGCCCGGGAGCTCGTGCTCTTCGAGCCCCGCCACGAGGCGGAGGATGTCGCCGCCGTCATCGAGGCGATCATCGCCCGCTTCGTCATGGGCCAAGCCGCCTGAGCACGGCTCGCGCCCCGCAGCGCCTTGGCTCAGTGGCTCCGTTGGTCGCCCGAGCTCTCTCGCTTTTTTTGGAAATCGCCATGACTCACGCTCCATCCTTGTCCGGTCGCGACCGACCGGCGCCGGCGCTCGCCGCGTCGCCAGTCCCGGCTCGGCCCTCCGCACCCGAGACGACGCCATCGGCCCTGTCGCTGGCCGCCTATCTCGCCATGGTCGGCGCCGCTGTGCAGGCCGGCTTGCCGCAACGCAGCTGGATCGAGGCGACGATCGTGGCCGTCAAGCGCGGCCCCTCCGGCCACAGCCTGCAACTGGTCGATCCGGCCGGCGGCGCCGCGCCGGCGCAGATGCGCGCATTCCTGGGGACGACAGACCGCATCACGATCGAGCGCAAATTTGGCACGACCTTCGATCCACTGTTGCTGGTCGGCATGACCGCCGTATTGCAAGTCGAGCCCGAGTTTCATCAAAAGTGGCACCTGAGCGGCCGGGTGGTCGGCCTGTCCGAGGGTGCGCGCGACTCGCTGCTGCGCCGCGCCGTCGAGGAGATCCGCGCCAGGTTACGCCGCGACGGGCTCTACGGCCGGCAACGGTCCTTGCCGACGCCGGCCGACGTCCTTCGGGTTGCGGTGATCCACCCCGCCGGCGCCGCCGGCTGGGCCGACATCGCCGCCGAGCTGGAGCGCTGGAAACGCGCCGGCATCATCGCGGTAACCTCGGTGCCGGCCGCCTTCGAGGGGCCGGGCGCCGCTTTGGGCCTGGTCGCGGCGCTCGACCGGGCTGCCACGAGCGACATAGCCCCACCCGACCTCGTGCTGATGGTGCGCGGCGGCGGCGATCGCGCCGGGCTGATGGCACTCGACGACGAGCGGGTGGCGCGCGCCGTCTGCCGCTGCCGCGTGCCGGTGATCACCGGGCTCGGCCATGCGATCGACCGCAGCCTCCTCGACGAGGTCGCCTGGGCCGCTTGCGATACCCCGAGCAAAGCGCTGGCCCATGTGGCGTCGCTGATCGCCGAGCCGGCCCGCCGCGCCCGGGCCGATATGGCGACCATCGCGGTCGAAGCCGACCGGCTGACCGGCGGCGCCTCTCATGCGCTCGACCTCGCCCGTCATCGCGCGCTGGGCGAGGCGGAACGCCGGCTCGCCGCCGCGATCTCGGCCGTCGCTGCCGCCTGGGCCACCGCGCGAGCCGGCATCGCCGGCGCGGTGGAGCGCTGCGGCCGCCTCGACGACGGGGCTCGCCGCCTGCTCGGGGCCGTGCTCGACTTGGCGCCGCTGCGTCTTGAGGCGGCGGCGCGGGTTGCGCAACACCGTCGCGACGATACGCTCGACGGGATCGGCCGACGCGTCGGTCGGGCGGATGACGGCGCCGCCCTGATCGCCCGCATCGTGGCGCAGGCGCAGGCGCTCGTCGAGGCTTCAAACATCGACCTGGCACGCCGCATCGACGGTGCCCTGCTCGACGCGGGCCGCGGTCATGCCGGTGTGGCGCTCGACCTCGACCGCCTCATGTCGCTGGCCGACTCGCTCGGTCTCGACGCCACGCTGGCCCGCGGCTTCGCCCTCGCGCTCGCGCCGGACGGCACGCTGGTGCCGACCCGTGCCACGGCGCTCGCGGCCCGGACCCTCACCCTCTGGTTCAGCGACGGGGTCGTGGCGACCCGCGTCGAGCCTCATCTCACCGCCACGATCGGAGACGCAGCATGACCACCATCACCAAACCCGCCCCTGCCAATACCTATGCGGCGGCCTATGCCACCCTCGGCGCCATCGCCGATCGGCTCAAGGGAGCCAGCACCGCCGCCACCATCGATACCCTGGCCGAGGACGTGCGCGCCGCGCGACAGGCCTATGCGGTCTGTCGGTCGCGCCTCGACGCGATCCGGGCCGAGATCGACCAAGAGATCGCGGCCGTCGAGGCCGATGCCGAAACCTCCGGCTGATCGGCATCGCGCATCGGACGCCGGCGACGGTCCTCGTCGCCGGCGATCACGCAGCAAGCATCCGAAGACCGAAGGCGTGAATCCGAGGGAACAAACCCCCAACAGACCGAAGGTCAGCGCGGCCGAAGCCGACAGGACGAGATCGGATGAACGGAACAATGAGCTTCTTAGCGAGCTCCCCAACCGAAAGGCAAACACGATGAATACCAGACAGAACCGCAACCACAGCCGACCCGAGAGTGCCGTTCCGCGCGAGCGCCGCGCCGCCTATCGTCGCGCCGCTCGGGGACCGACCATGGGCGATCACGTCGCTCGCATGGTCGGCTGCATGGCCGATCACGAAACGCTCCTTGCGTCTGGCGATCTGATCCATGCTGCCGGCGCGGTGTTGGAAATACACGCCTGCATTCTCGCCCTCGCCGGCCTGACCCCCGCCAGTGCGGACGAGCAACGCGCCAAGCTGGCGCTGCTCGACGATATCGTGCCCCGCCTGGATGACACAGGCCAAAGCCATATCGCTCGCATGGTCGACGCGGCCGTGGCGTTCGAGCGAGCCCGAGACCCGCTTCGGGATCGCTGGGCCGTCGGGCGCCACTGATCAGTCAACTGCCAACATAAAGATACTCAGAAGCTAAACCAGGAGAATTTCGATGAAATCGACCACACGCCGGACAACATCGGCGGTATCGGCCGCTGACCTCGATCAGTATTTTCGTAATCTGATGACGCTGCGTATACAACCACTCGCTGAAAAAGCGAGTGCGATCATGCGAGACATGGCACGTCTGCGCGAGGAAGGCGACCACAAGGCAGCCGAGGGCGCCTTCGGTCTCCTCACGAGCCTCGTGGCCGGGATCTGTGCGGCTCAGGTCGATTCAGCCTGGCTGGCTGGTCGCAAGATCGCAGCCCTCGATGACATCCTGCCGATCCTACGGCACGAGCACGCGTTGCTCGCCGCCGTCGTCGAGGCAGCGCAGCGGGTCGAGCGCCATGCCTGGATCCCGAATTGAAGCGAGGCATGCTGGTTGCGCGTAAGGTCGCAGTCGTGCAACCAGCATGCCTCCCGTCGAGGCTGGTGCCGGTGCGGCGCACCAGAATGCTAGCGTCAGAATCCCACCAAGGCGCCGCCGTCCACCACCAACGTCTGTCCTGTCACGTAAGCCGCGGCGCGGGAGGCGAGATAGACGCACGCCCATCCGATGTCCTCTGGCGCGCCGAGGACGCCGGACTGGATGCGGCCGAGGATTTTGGCCTGTCGTTCGGGGTCGCCGGCCGTGGCCTGACGGTAGAGAGGCGTATCGATCCAGCCCGGCGCCACCGCGTTGATGCGGATGCCGCGCGACGCATATTCCGCCGACAATCCGCGGACGATCCCGACAAGCGCGGATTTGGCGGCCGTGTAGCCGACGACTTGGGGCTGGCCAAGAAAGGAGGTCATCGAGGCGATGAACAGGATCGTGCCGGACGCCGCTTCAAGCTGCGCCGGCAGAAGCAGGCGCGTCAGTTCGAGCGCGCCGCGCACGTGCACGTCCATCACGGCATCGAAGTCGTCGAGGGTCGACTGGTCGAACGGCTTCTTGACCGTATTGCCGGCGTTGTTGACCAGGATGTCGATCCGCCCGTGCCGGTCGAGAATGGTTTTCGCCGCGCCGCGAATGTCGTCCGCGTCGGTCAGATCCATCGCATGGAGCGAAGCGCCCGGGCCGATGTCGGCGACTGCGCGTTCGAGCACATCGCGGCGGCGTCCGGCGATGACGACTTCGGCGCCCGCCGCAGCCAAGCATGTCGCGATGGCGAGGCCCAGTCCGCTACCCCCGCCCGTCACGAGGGCGCGGCGGCCCGAAAGGCTGAATGCGGCTTGCCATGAGCTATTCGGCTTCGGCGTGGTGTTCACCGTTCGATCATCACCTTAAGCGCATTGCGGTGACTGTCCCAATAAGGAAAGGCCGCCTCCGCCTCATCGAATGGATAAACCTTGGAGATCAGTTCTCCGGCCGCGTCCCCCATCGCTTCGAGGTGGGTGATGACGCGGTGGAAGTCGTCGAGGGTCGCATTGCGCGAGCCCAAGATGTCGAGCTCCTTGAGGTTGAAGATCGCCGTCTGGTAGGTCACAGGCGCCTTGCAATAGCCGACATAGACGACCCGTCCGGCGAAACAGGCGAGATCGATCGCCTGGGTAAAGGTCTCCGGGAGACCGACGGCTTCGATCACGACATCGGCGCCGTCGCCATCGGTGAGAGCGCTCACGCGGGCGACGGCATCCTCAGTGGAGGCATCGATGACGTGCGCCGCGCCCAGTCGCGCGGCGACCGCCATCTTATTGGGGCTCAAATCGACGGCGATCACCTGCGCCTCGCGGGCCGCCGCGCCGATCACCGCGCCGAGGCCAATCATGCCGCAGCCGAGCACGACGACGCGATCCCCGGCGCCGATACGGCCCCGCGCCACCGCGTGGAATCCCACCGATAGGGGTTCGACGAGGGCCAGATGCCGAGGCGCCAGCGTCTCGTTCAGGATGAGCTTTTCGGCCGGCAGAACGATCTCGTCGGCGAGGCCGCCCTCCTGCTGGACGCCGAGCGTGCGGTTGTAGCGGCAAGCGTTGGTGCGTCCCGTCCGGCAGGCGCTGCAACGCCCGCAGGTCGTGTAGGGCATGACGATGACGCGGCGCCCCGGCGTGTAATCCGGTGCGACCGCCCGGCCGGCTTCGACGATGACGCCGCCGATCTCGTGGCCGGGGATGCGCGGCAGCATCGCCAAAGGGTTCCGCCCCTTGAAGGTGTTGTAGTCGCTGCCGCAGAGGCCGACATGGCGCACCGCAACCCGGACATCGCCGCCGCCCATCACCGGTGAGGCCATCTCGTGAAGCCGCGCGCGGTTCTCGGTCTCGATCACCAGAGCTCTCATCGGATCCCTTGCTTCCTCGCTGTGCCCGGCTCAGTCCAGCGCCGGACCGCCCGCCAGTTTGGCGACCATCAGCGATCCGAGGATGATGGCGCCATAGATCGCCTGAATCCAGAAAGAGGGGACCTGGGCAAGGGTGAGCAGGTTCTGCACGACGCCGAGCAGCAGTACACCCGTCAGCGCACCAAACATCGTACCGCGTCCGCCGTCGAGCGAAATGCCGCCGATCACGGCTGCGGCGAAGACCGTGAAGATCATGCCGTTGCCTTGGTTGGCATTCACGGCGCCGACATAGCCGGTCACCACGAGCCCGCCGACCGCGGCCAGCACACTGGCGACGACGAAGACGCCCCAGGTGATGCGCTCGACCCTGATGCCGGCGGCCCGAGCCGCCTCGGGATTGCCGCCGATCGCATAGAGCGCCCGGCCGATACGATGGAAATTCAGCAGGAAGCCGGCGACCGCAAAGGCGGCCGCCGCGAGCCAGACCGAGAGCGGCAGGCCCAGAAACGTGCTGCTGGCGAGGACGAAGAAGGGATCGGGCAAATCGAATAGCGTGCCGCCTCGGGTCGCGCCGACGAGCATGCCGCGCAGCACGATCAGCATCGCCAGCGTCACGATGAAGGCATTGAGTTTCAGCTTGACGACGAGGAACCCATTGACGAAGCCGATGACGGCGCCGATCAGCAGCGTCGCCACGATGCCCGCGAGGGCCGGCCACATCGTGCCGAAACCCGAGGAGGCGGTGGGCAGCACCAGCATGGCGCCGACGGCCGGCGCGATGCCGACGGTCGATTCGAGAGACAGGTCGAACTTGCCGGTGATGACGATGAGCGCCTCGCCGAGCACCACGAGCGCGAGCGCGGCCGAGGCGCTCAGAATGCTGACGAGGTTCGCTTGGGTCAAAAAGGCCGGATTGAGAAGGGCGCCGACCGCGACCAGCGCCGCCAGGGCGGGAACGAGCGCCAGGTCGCGCAGCTTCGCCCAGGCCAGGAGCGGACGTCCCGGCATGCGGGCATCCGTGCCCATCGGGGCGTCGAGAGGAATGTTATTCGACATCGGATGAGAGCCCTTCGATCGAGGCGATGAGGTCCTGGTCGCTCCAACCGGCCGCGAATTCGGCTTCGATCCGCCCGTGAAACAGGACCAGGACGCGGTCGCAGACGCGCAGGTCGTCGAGTTCCGCGCTCACCAGGAGCACGGCGCGTCCGTCCGTCCGCATCTGGTCGACGACGCCCAGCAGGGCCTCCTTGGATTTCACATCCACCCCTGCGGTCGGGTCGATCAGCACCAGCACCGAAGGATCGCTCGCCATGGCGCGCGCCATGACGACCTTCTGCTGGTTGCCGCCCGAGAGGCTCGACACCGATTGGTCGGGGCCGGCCGTGACAATGCCGAAACGGCGGATAGCCCGCGACGCCAAGGCGAAGGCCTTTCCGGGCGGCACATAGCCGAGGCGTCCGAGCTTGCCTTCGATGCTCATCGTTGCATTGGCCCCGACCGACCGGGTGAGAACCAGGCCCTCGCGGTGCCGGCTCTTGGGCACGCAGCCGACCCCGAGACGGAGCGCCGCCGCAACGTCGCCGGTCGGGGCGGTTTGCCCATTGACCGTCACGCTGCCGCTCTCCGCCTTGCGCAAGCCGGCCACCACCTCGGCCACCTCGACACAGCCGCTGCTCGTCGCGCCCGTCAGGCCGACGACCTCGCCGCGCCGCACGGTAAGGCTGACATCGACGACGCTTTCGGCTTTCAGGCCGCGGATGTCGAGGGCCACGGGGCCGGCCTCGGCCGTCGCCTCAGCCTTCGCCCTCCTGGAGCGAAGCGCCGCGCTTTCGCCGGTCATCGCCTCGATGAGGCGATCTTTCGGCACCTCCGCCACCGGCCCCGTCAGGATGTGGCGCGCGTCGCGCAGCACGGTGACGGTCTGGCAGATCTCATACACCTCCTGCAGGTGGTGGGAGATGAACAGGAAGGTGACCCCACCGTCCTGCAATTCGCGCATGCGCCGGAACAGCCGGCGGATGGCCTTGCCATCGAGCTGCGCGGTGGGCTCATCGAGGATGATGAAGCGCGCGCCATAGGACAAGGCGCGGGCGATTTCGACCAGCTGGCGGGATTCAACGTCGAGAGCGCCGGCCGGCGTGTCCTGCGAGACATCGACGCCCCATCGGTCGAGGAGATCGCGGGCCTGACGCCGCAGCGTGCGCCAGTCGATGACGCCACCGCGCTGCGGCTGGCGATTGATGAAAAGGTTCTCCGCGACGCTGAGCGCCGGAATGATGGTCGAATGCTGGTATACGCAGGCGACGCGGGCCCGCCACGCATCCCGGTCGGCCGGCGGGGGTGCCGGCCGACCGGAGAACATGATGCTCCCTTCGCTCACCGCGCGGAGGCCTGTCAGGATGCCGACCAGGGTCGACTTTCCTGCCCCGTTGCGCCCGACGAGAGCATGGCTCTCGCCGGACTTGACCGTCAGGCTCACGTCCCGGAGTGCGATCGTCGATCCGTAACGCTTCGCAACGGAGCGGGCCTCGACGACCGGGGCTTGGTCGTGCGCCTGGAGCGTGTTCGGCCGCTCTTCTGTCGCGAGCATCGCCATGGCGGCTCTCCTCAGAGTTGGTTGCCCCAGAGGGACTTGTCGTCCACATTCTCCTTGGTGATGAGCGGCGCAGGAAGCTGGTCTTCCAGAACGCCGGGCGCGATCTCCACGATCTTGCTGCCATGGTCGGTCGGCCCGACCTTGAAGGTCGTTCCATCCATCGCGGCCTCCAGATAGGAGAGCCCGTATTTGGCATAGAGATCGGCCGGCTGGGATACGGTGGCGTCGATCTCGCCCTTGCGGATCGCTTCGTATTCCTGCGGGATCCCGTCATTGCTGACGATGACGATATGCTTGGCATCGCCGACCGGAAAGAGCATCGACTTGCGGCGAAGGGTCTGCAACGTCGCCGACAGATAGGCGCCGCCGGCATGCATGTAGATCCCCTTGATGTCCGGATTGGCGTTGAGCAGCGTATCGAGCCCCGCGGCGGCGGCATCGGCCTTCCAGTTGGCCGCAATTTCCAGAATGCCGAGCTGCGGATAATTGGCTTTCATGCATTCGCGGAAGGCTTCCGCCCGGTCGCGGCCGTTGACCGAGGCCAAGTCGCCCATGATCTGCACGGCTTTGCCGGACTTCACGTGATCGCCGATATAATGGCAGGCCTTGTCTCCATAGGCACGGTTGTCGGCCCGGACAACGATGGCGATCGGCCCCTTGATGGGCGCGACGTCGACGGCGACCACCGGCACATTTCTGCGCGCCGCCTGCTGCAGCGCGGGATTGATGGCTGCCGATTCGACGGGCGTGGTCACCAGACCCTTGGCGCCGAGATTGAGCAGGTTGCCCATGTCGGTGATCTGCTGGGCGGCGTCATATTGCGAATTGACCGGCGCCAGCATGTCGAGCCCAGCCTCCTTCGCGTATTTCGGCAGGTAGTTGTTGTAGGCCTGCCAGAACGGCGAGGCGAGCATCGGCAGGTCGACGCCGACCTTGCCGGCCTCCGCGGCGAAAGCGGCCTGGGCCACCACCATCAGGCTCGCGGTGGCCCATCCCGATACAGTGCGCAGCAGGCGCGACTTCACGTTCGTCATTCCGAGATTCCTCCGGTTGTCGTCCGCCCTTCTTGCGGGTCACGTGCTCTGGGCGCTTGAGCACGCGTTGATGCCCCGTCGACCGTCTCGGCTCAGGGCCGTTCCGGCAAGTCATCGGGTGATCGTGCGAGGAGCTCATCGCGGCTTGCAGCCAGATGGGTCTCGATCGAGCGTACCGCCGCTTCGAGGTCGCCGCGGCTCAGGGCGTCGACGATGGCGGCATGCTCCTGTTTTGCCCGCACGACGCTGTAGCTCTGGATGGAATAGGTTCGGATCGTTTGGGTCTGGCGCAGGATGACCCTGTGCCACCCTCCCATCAGGCCGTTTCCGCCAAGCTTGACGACCGCTTCGTGGAACTCGCGGTCGAGCCGGATCGCCTCCTCCAGCCCCTTGCGGGTCTGGCGTTCGGCGTGGGCGATCAGGTCGTCGAGGATGGCCCGCAGGTGGTCGATGACCGCGGGGGCCAATCGGCCGCTGAGCAGCCCGGCGCGGATACATTGGGTTTCGAGCCAGATCCGGGCTTCGTAGATCTCCTTGATATCGGCCGCCGTGAAGCGTCGGACGACGGAGCCGCGCCGCGACTCGCCCTCGACGAGACCGTCGCGCTCGAGAAGCGCCAGGGCTTCCTTGACCGGCGTCTGGCTGATCGAAAGCCCTTCGGCGAGCTCGTCGGCCAGAAGCCGCTGTCCGGCCGGAAGCTGTCCAGAAACGATCTGGCTTCGCAATTCCTGGTAGGCCTGCTGGGCCAGGGTCGATCGCTTGAGGTTCATGATCGGAGACTGCCGCAAAGCCGACCACCCCGCAAGATAAAAAATCTAATATTTTAAATTGACGCCCTCATGTTGCGGACGTAACCTCCAGCACGTACCGTCGGCACACCGCGATCGACGGCGGAGGAACGATGTCGGACCCGCACGTGCTTCTGCTTGATGACCGCGACAACGTGCTGGTAGCCCGCAAACGGATTCCTGCGGGCGTCGCGGTGGTTTTCGAGGGTGCGGCGGTCATCATGACCCGGGACATCCCGCTTGGCCATAAGATCGCCCGGCGCCCGATCGAAGCCGGCGCGAAGATTCTCAAATACGGGGCGCCGATCGGCCGCGCCACCGAGGCCATCGCGGCTGGAGCCCACGTCCACGTGCATAATGTCGCGAGCGACTACACGAAGACCCACTATCTGACCGAGGTCGAGATCGCCGCGGAGCCCGGCGCATGACCCCGCTTCAGGGCCACCTGCGCCAGGACGGCCGCAAGGGAATCCGCAACACGCTCGTCATCGGCTATCTCGTCGAATGCGCCCATCACGTGGCCCGGGAGATCGCCACGCCGTTCCGCGACACCGATGTCCACGTCATCGGGTTTTCGGGCTGCTACCCCAACGACTACGGCCAGACCATGATGGAGCGGCTCTGCACCCATCCCAATGTGGGGGCGGTGCTCCTCGTCTCCCTGGGGTGCGAAAGCTTCGACAAGCATCGGCTGGCCGATGAGGTGCGCCGCAGCGGCCGGCCTGTCGAGGTCCTCACCATCCAGTCGGTCGGCGGAACCCGTTCCACCGTCCTGCGTGGCCGCACCCTGGTCGCGCAGATGAGAGCCGACCTCGACGCGCAAACGACGGTTGCCATGGGGATTGACGAACTCATCATCGGCACGGTCTGCGGCGGTTCGGACGGGACTTCGGGCATCACCGGCAATCCGGCGGCTGGTCGGGCTTTCGACCTCCTGGTCGCCGACGGCGCGGCCTGCCTGTTCGAGGAAACCGGCGAACTGATCGGCTGCGAACACATCATGGCCTCACGCGCCGCCACACCCGAACTCGGGCGCATTCTCGAAGACAGCGTCGCCAAGGCTGCCCGTTACTATGCCACCCTCGGCTATGGCTCCTTCGCGGCCGGCAATGCCGAGGGAGGTCTTACCACGATCGAAGAGAAGTCGATGGGGGCCTATGCCAAATCCGGCGCCGCCATGATTTCGGGCCTGCTGAAGCCGGGGGATCGGCCGCCGCGCGGAGGCCTCTATCTGCTCGACGTGGTCCCCGACGGCGAGGTTCGCTTCGGCTTCCCCAACATCAACGACACGGCCGAGATCGTCGAACTGATCGCCTGCGGGTGCCACGCCGTGTTGTTCGTGACCGGACGCGGCTCGGTGGTGGGCTCCGCCATCTCGCCGGTCGTCAAGATCTGCGCCAATCCGGAAACCTACCGGCGCATGGCCGATGACATGGACGTCGATGCCGGCCGGATCCTCGAAGGGGCGGCGAGCCTCGACGAGGTCGGCCGTGAAATCCGCGATCTGGTGCTCGACCTCGGACGCGGGCGCCGCAGTCGCTCCGAGGAGCTCGGTCACCAGGAATTCGTGCTGACCTACAAGAGCTTCGAGCCCATTGGCCCGGCCTGCCTGCCGGCCGCCTGACATGGACGCCATCATGACCGACGACACCTTGCTCGCCACCATCCGCGAGGGCCTGTTCACCGCCGTGATCGGCGACGTCATGGATGCGGCCGGCTTGACGCATCAGTTCCTACCGCCTGAGATCCGGGCGCTGAAGCCCGGCGCGACCCTGGTGGGCCGCGCCATGCCGGTGCTCGAAGCCGATTGCGCAAGCGACGTGGCGGGCCATTCCGGCGAGGCGGTCGCCTTCGGTCTCATGTTTCGCGCGCTCGACGATCTGCGGCGCGGGGAGATCTACATCTGCTGCGGTGCGTCGCCGCGCTACGCGCTCTGGGGCGGCCTCATGAGCACCAAGGCCCGAAGCCTCGGTGCGCTCGGCGCCGTCGTCGACGGCTACCATCGCGATACGACCGAGATCCTGACGCTCGATTTTCCGGTCTTTTCCATGGGCTCCTATGCGCAGGACCAGCGTGTCCGTGGCCGCGTGATCGACTATCGCTGCCCCATCGAATTTCGCAACGGCGTCCGCGTCGCGCCGGGCGATCTCCTTGTTGCCGATATGGACGGCGTGGTGGTGATCCCACGGGCGCACGAGCGAGACATCGTCGCCGCCGCGCTGAAGAAGGTCGATGGGGAGGAGCGCGTCCGTCGCCTCATTCAAAGCGGAGAGAAGACCCAGATGATCTTTGACACAACTGGCATCATGTGAATCAGAGAGGGCGCTTAACACCGCTCGACACTGGAACCCAATCAAATCTTTTCACGTGTGTTTCCCGTTTCGCGTCGGGTTTCAGTCGCCGTACTCGTGTCGCTGACGACAGCCGAAGACTGATAGCCGGTCGGAAATGGCTTCGTCGGGTCGAGATGGGGCGGGCGAGAGTCGTTCCTGTAGTCCACGTTCAGCGCGGCTGCGCATCGATACCCGTGATCGAGGCCGCGTTGACGAGGCCGTGATCGGGAACGAGGCCCGGTGCGCCTTCTTGAACCGGAAAATCCGGACGGGTTCACGCCGAGTTCCCTAGCGAACCAGGCCGTCGCGCGAGGGCTGGTCGCTTCTCGTTGCCGCCAATCTCACGGAAACACTCTACGATATAATCCTAGAGAGTGTTTCCGTGGTGTAGATTTTGCAAAAATCTTCATTCATGGTTAAGATCGGTCTGACGACGTGATCCAGACGCGGTTCCGGTTTATGTCCCGCCGGATGTGACCCTGATTTTCCAGCTCGCGCAAGTAGCGGTTGAGAAGGGTCGCGCGGCTCTTGGCGTCGGCGCTGAGGACGCCCCGTTCGGCGGCTTTGGCGCGCAGGACGTCGAGGCCGCCCTGTGTTCCAGGGGCAGTACCATACCCCTCGTCAGCTCATGCCCCTCCGCCGCGATCACGTCGGCGAGAAGCACAAGCACCGACGTTTGGGGCGGCGAAAGATCAGGTCCGGACGCCACCGCTCGATCCGAGATCGCGGCTGGCTTCCATTCGACGACGCAGGTTGTGACAGGATCCCGTGCCTTTTCGTCGTCGCGGGTTAGCGTCCTGAGCGCGAAGCGGAAGGCATCGCCGTCCTTGCCGTCCTTCATCTTGACGATCGTCAACTCGCGAATACCCTCCTCGTCGCGCGATATTCTCCAGACGGCATCGGCGCTCGCCTGGAGGAGGCTCGATCCGCGCGTTCCCCGATCATCGTCTTTGCCGGGGTGATGGATCGCAATTACCACTCCCTCGAACGCCGTGGCGAGGCGGGACATGTTCTTGGCGAAGATCCCCATCGAGACTGAGCTCGACTCGTCTGCCCCGACGGTGGTTCGCGTCATCGTGTCGATGACGATCGCGCGCGGTCCCGGCGACCAATGTTGCGTCTGCGTCCTGATCGCGGCGATGAGCCTCGCGATGTCGCCGTCCACTCTTCCGAGATCGGGCGCCCTTGTGATCAGCCCGAAGGGGATGTCGATCGCAAAACCATGATGCTCGATCGCCGCACGAACGCGGGTGCGAAGGGCCGGGCCGCCCTCGGCCGCGATATAGACGACCCCGGCCTGCTCGACACGGCGGCCCAGCCAGTCCCGGCCAGCGGCGACGTGGAGCATGGCATCGAGTGCGATGAAGCTCTTGCCCGACCCTGGCTGGCCGAAGACGAACATGCTCTCGCGGGCCGGCAGGAGACCCCTGATGAGCCAGCCGGGATGCGCGTAGTCTCGCATGTCGGCCAAGGTCTCGACGGGGAACCTGTCATGGTTGGCCGAATCGGCTCGGGGCGTCTGCTGTTCGATCGCGTCCGCGAAGGAGTAGCCGGGGCTGTCGTCCGGATTGGTTTTGTCGGGGAGTTCAGATGTCATCGGACACTTCTCCGAGCCAGATGGCTCCATGGGCACAGCCAATGATAAAAAGAGTTGATGTCGCGCGGCCTGAGCTTCCAACATCACTGATCCGGCGTTGCTCGACCCATTCGGATTGCAACGATCGACGCTATCTTCGCTTCATTGCCCGGGTCGGGCATCTCGACCGGCTTGGCCCCCAAGCAAAGCCTGATGAGACCAACGAAGAGGGCGGAGAGACGGGGGAAGGCGGCACTTAGGATCCGCGATCGACGTCGTGCTTCATGACGG
This sequence comes from Lichenihabitans sp., assembly GCA_965277115.1. Classification (GTDB taxonomy): domain Bacteria; phylum Pseudomonadota; class Alphaproteobacteria; order Rhizobiales; family Beijerinckiaceae; genus Lichenihabitans. The sequence goes on from CBDIBY010000013.1 coordinate 462,982, forward strand.
CACGGCGATGATGAGTAAGCGCAGCTTCGAGCCCACCTTCCATGCGAGGTGGTTTGGCGCAGTATCAGCGCTTCAACACGCGCGCCGAGTGGCGCCGAAACGATTCATTGGTCCATCGCCCAGTGTCGTCGACGATCCCGATGCTCCGTTTCTGAGTTCCTTTCGGTATGAGCCACAAACTGCGTGGAGCCATGGCCGAAGAGATGAAGGAGATCCATGAGGGTCGCCAGATCGGGCGCCGCACGACGTTCCGTCGCCTGAAGGAACGATGCGCTTGAGCACCCGATTATCTGAAGCGCACCGCGGCGCAGGGAGAAACGACATGGCAGCGATCAAGGATCTCGAGATCTCGGCTTTAACCGCGCTTGCCGCTTCTCCTGGCGGAGCGATGACATTGCCGGACCTGACTGCTCATCTCGAGGCCCGGCTCGGCTCCACGGCAGAAACTTCGAAGAGCGCACAGTCGCCAGAAAGCCAGAACTTTAGGCAGGACGTGCTACGCCTAGTATCCGCCGAACGCGGCTCGGGTAGCATCGTTGACCGAGAACTCGCCACATTAGACGACACAGGCGGGATGGTCCGAATCACGGACGCCGGCCACGCGTTCATCGGGCACTGACACCTCGCCCCGCCGCCTCATCATCCATCCACTGGACCAACGTCCGACGCCGAGGTAGCGAGATAATGAGGGTGTTAGCAGGAAAGGAGATTGGACCCTGTGCCGCCCTATCTTCCGCCCGGCGAGAGCAGATCGAAGCGTTCGAAGCAGAGCGAAGCAATTCGAAGCGTTTCGAAATGCTCCCACTTCTTCGCTTGCTTCGAGGTCCTGATGGCTTTGTAAGGTCTCGATCCATTGTCGCCTGTGGTGGTTGTCGCCGCCGGCTCGCCTACACGAAGGCGAGCCAGACCCTTCGGACCGCGTCTGCATTGACCTCCGCCGGACGCATGGTGAATCTGGCGTTCGCTACCGGGACCGACGATAGAGTGCTAGCACTACAGTTGCAAACCTCGGAGAGTCCAAAAATTGATAGTTTGGGTGTGGCTTGGCTCAAGCTGTCCTGAGTTAAAAACCGACGCAGCGTCAGCTTGAAGGAGCAACATTTATACAACCTATGATAGAACTTCTGATATCGCAACTGTAGTGCTAGGCTCGGTTAGCTTATCCGCGACCGTTTGCCTTCGAATAGCCGCCATGACGGTGCGCTGGCTATAGAGGTCGCTCTGCATGCGAACTGCCGATGGATGACGGCACCGAAGGCGATGAGATCGCCCGCATTCGAGCACGACTGGCATCACTCGATGCCGAACGAGCAAAGCTTGAGACAGCCCTGGACGAGTTGCAGCGCCGGCCGCCGCCGGCCAGAAAGCTCCATCTGCACGCGATGTCGAGTGAGGCCGCGCCCGGCGTAACGGCGGCGTCTTCGACGACGGACAAGGTGGCCCTCTTCCGACAGCTTTTTGCCGGTCGTCCCGACATCTTCCCGGTCCGCTGGGACAGTAAAAAGACGGGACGTTCCGGTTACGCCCCAGCCTGCGCCAACGAATGGGCCAGGGGTCTATGCGGCAAGCCTCAGGTCAAGTGCGGTGCGTGCCCTCATCAAGCCTTCCTTTCCGTTTCGGACGACGCGATCGAGAAGCATCTGCGCGGCGGCGACGGGCCGCGAGGTTCGGCTGGCGATTTCGTCGCCGGTGTCTACCCGTTGCTGCACGACGAAACCTGTTGGTTTCTGGCAACCGATTTCGACAAGGACACCTGGACCGCTGACGCGACGGCCATGATCGACACGTGCCTGGAGAAAGGGATACCGGCCACTCTCGAACGATCCCGGTCGGGCAACGGCGGCCATGTCTGGATCTTCTTCTCCGAACCGATCGCGGCGCGCACGGCCCGCCAGCTTGGTGCCGCGATCCTGACCGAGACGATGGAACGTCGTCCCGAGATCGGCTTCGGCTCCTACGACCGGTTCTTTCCGAGCCAGGACACGATGCCGATCGGCGGCTTTGGCAATCTTATCGCCTTGCCGCTGCAACGGAAGGCCCGCGAACAGGGCAACAGCGTCTTCATCGACACGGACCTGCGTCCCTATGACGATCAGTGGGCATTTCTGTCCGCGATACCTAGGCTGTCCGCCACCGTCGCATCGCAGATCGCTGGCGATGCCGAAATGCGTGGAAGGGTGCTGGCCGTGCGGATGCCGGTCGAGGATGAGAATGCCGATGAGTCGTGGCGCCAGACGCCTTCGCGACGTCGGGAACCGGCATCCTTGGCGGATCCCTTGCCAGAAAAAGTCGGCGTCGTGATCGCCGATCAGGTTTATGTCGACCGGACCGAATTGCCTCCCGCAATCACGGCGAGGCTGATCCGATTGGCCGCGTTTCAGAATCCCGAGTTCTATCGCGCGCAATCGATGCGTTTCCCGACCTTCGATAAGCCCCGGATCATCTCCTGCGCCGAACTTCATCCACGGCATGTGGGATTGCCAAGTGGGTGCCTCGACGAAGTCCTCGACCTGATCCGCGGGCATGGCGCGGAGGTCGTGCTGGAGGACCATCGGACGACGAGCAATCCCCTGCCAATTCCGACGGCTTTTCGAGGCGACCTCTATGGCCCCCAGATCAAAGCCCTCGACGCTTTGAAGCCGCACGATGATGGCGTGCTGGCGGCGACGACCGCCTTCGGCAAAACGGTCGTGGCCGCCGCGCTCATCGCTCAGCGGGCGCGCAACACACTTGTTCTCGTCCATCGCCGTGAGTTGCTCGTTCAATGGGTCGAGCGTCTCCAGACCTTCCTCGACATCGATCCCAAGCACATCGGCACCATCGGTGGCGGACGCCGCAAGCCGACGGGCATGATCGATGTGGCACTGATCCAGAGTCTCGTGCGGCGCGGCGAGGTCTCGAACCTCGTGACCGCTTACGGCCATCTTATTGTCGACGAATGCCACCATCTCTCCGCCGCGAGTTTCGAACTGGTCGCCAGACGCGCCAAGGCGAAATTCGTCCTCGGACTATCCGCGACGGTCGCGCGCAAGGACGGACATCACCCGATCATCTTCATGCAATGCGGCCCTGTTCGGCATCGGGTCGATGCTCGGACGCAGGCCACCGAACGAGGCATCGAGCATCGAGCAAAACACCGATTGACAGGGTTCCGGCTGCCGCCGGCTTTGGCGGCGGCGGACCGCCCCGCTATGCCGGCGGTCTATGCGGCCCTTGCCGCGGATGAGGCGCGCAATTCCATGATCTTCGATGACGTGCTGGAGGCGCTGGAGGCGAAACGCTCGCCGATCCTGCTGACGGAGCGCAGAGACCACCTCGACCATCTCCAATCGCGCTTTTCGCGCTTCGTTCGCAACCTCGTGGTTCTGCGCGGTGGAATGTCCGCTGCAGACCGCAAGGCATCCGAAGCCGCCCTGCGGGTAAACGACGATCAGGAACGCCTCATCCTGGCGACGGGGCGCTACATCGGTGAGGGTTTCGACGACTCCAGGCTCGACACCCTTTTCCTGACGATGCCGATTTCCTGGAGGGGCACTCTGGCGCAGTATGTCGGACGTTTGCACCGGCAGCACGGCGCGAAGTCGGAGGTTCTCGTGATCGATTACGCCGATGACAACGTCCCGATGCTGGCGAGAATGGCAGCGAAGCGACGGGCCGGGTATCGGGCGCTTGGCTATAAAATTGAAGAGGGTCGCGCCGAAATGGGCAGGATAACGGAATGTCAGAGGGAGCTATTCAACGAGTCGAATAGCCGATTTTGAAGTTAAAAAATTGGCAATATAGATCGAGTCTGCGGTCGGTCGGTCTAGAACGGATTGAGCGGCATGCGCCGGAGTTGCTGCATTACGCGTTATCTACAAAAACAAGCGGTTTGACTGTCAAATCTGGTGATGGTTCCCATTTGGCTGCCTGTCGCAGCCTCAGCGCGTGAGGTGTGGGACCCCTATCCCTGAGGTACTTTAGTGGACCTTTGGTGGTCGTTAGTGGCACCGCATGATCGCCGCGGTGCCGTCGCGACGTGTGTTGGAATTCGATGACGCAGGTCCGGGCGGCATGATGGTACGCGTCAGGCCGCGAGCGCAACGGGCTGATCGGTGATCGGGGTGGCGAGCGAAGTCCAGCCGTAGACCTTGCGCATAAGGATCTGGCCGGAGGCGAGCAACGCCCAGAACAGCATGGCGGCGGTATCGGACGAGGGCAGGACCGTTTGGGTCTTGATGCGGCGCTTGAACTCCTCGTGCAGGCGCTCGATGGCATTGGTGGTCCTGGCGCTCTTCCGCTGGCTGGACGGCAGGCGGATGAAGGTGAATAGCCGGTCGCCGGCCTCTTCCAGGCTTTCGGCTACCGGCCGGTGCCGGAGCTGCCACTTGCGCACAAAGGCCTTGCGGCGCCATGATCTCGGCCGCGGTCTCGGCGTAGATCATGTCCCTGTAATCGGCCGTGACCTCGTCGCGCAGCTTCTCCGGCGCGTGGGCCAGGAGGTTGCGATGCTTGTGGACCGTGCAGCGCTGTGTCGGCACGTCGTTCCAGAGCGCGGCGAGCGCCTGGTCGAGGCCGCTCCCACCGTCAACGATGAGGAAGTCCGGCCGGCGCAGCCCGCGGCCGTCGAGGTCGTCGAGGACGGCACGCCAGGCCTCCGCCGTCTCGCTTCCCATGGTCTCGACGGCGAGCAGCACCGGTCTCGATGGCGGGCAGGCCGAGGATGTTGTTGCCCAAACCCAGCACGCGGCCGGTGAAGGTGTTGGTGTTCCGGCCCGTGGGCGTTACCTCGACGCGGAGATGGCCGGAGGAACCGATGGTCGTGGTAGCGGGAGCGCGGCATGCGCCCTTATGTCCTAAGGTACCGGGAGCTTGACATTGCCTGCCTAAATTCGGTTCCACGGAACGGCAGCTTGATGAAGCTGAACTCGTGAACAATATTTGTGCCCCGTTCCTTCATCGCTGCCTTAAAGAAAGTCTCGTGCCCTCCAGTGCGTTTCGCATCACCGCGATACTTTCTTTCACGACTACTTCGGCGCCGCATGTGGCGGCATGACCATCGTCGGCGGGGAGGCCGTCGTCAGAGCCGGCGCGGCGTTCGGGCTGCGTTGGGATGCGACCGCTTCGGGCGCCGGGGCGTCGAGGAAATTGACCTCGGTTCCCTTCGACACCATTGAGGCGAGATCCTCGGCATCCCAGTTGGTGAGCCGAATGCATCCATGCGACTGGGTCTTGCCCACAAGATCGGCCCTCGGCGTGCCATGAATGCCATAACCCTCGTAGGACAAGTCCATCCACACTGACCCCACTGGATTGTTCGGGCCCGCCGCGATCGTGAATGGATGCTTGGTTTTCACGCCCTTGAAGGCATATTTCGGGTTGTAGGTATAGTCCGGATTGTGAGCAATGCGGCGGATCTCGAAGCGTCCGCTCGGTGCCGGCTTCTCTTGGCTACCGATCGAGGCCGGATAGAAGGCCACCAGCGTACCGTCTACGGCGTAGGCCCGCACCGCATGACCGAGCTTGTCGACATCGATGCGCGTCACCGATGGATGACCGGGACGGTCGACAACGACCTGGGCCACCGCGATCATCGTCCCCGCCCGCTTCCAATTGGCGCCTTTGTTCAGGGCTTCGAGAAGTCCGACGCTGGAGTGATATTGCTCGGCGAGTTCCTCCTGAACATTCCGATAAGCCATGCGCTTCAACGCCGCCTGCTTCTCGAACGCCACTGGAATGCTTTTCACGAAGGGGCCTCGCACGTCCTGTGCTGTGATGGAGCGTTCGACGATCACGGGTGCCCGGTCGCGGCTCGTCAGGACGGTCCAGGTGGCCTGATCCAGGACGCCCGATACGGGTAGATTTATCTGAGCTTGATAAGCTCTCAACGCTTTGCGGAAATTGTCACCATCTATGCCGTCGATAGAACCAGGCGAGAAGCGGGCGCGATCGAGGAGGATCTCCGCCTTGACGATCTCCGGTACAACAGTCTCAGAACTCTTTTTCGGCAGAGGCGAGAAGATCGCAGAATTGATCACATCGGGGAATAATTTCGCCGCTGATGCTCTGGCGGAGCCGATCACCGCGATCATGGCGGCAGTCACGATCCGAAGAGATCTCTGCGGCATAATCCATCGCCGATTTCAGGAATGAACTTCACAATCAACGCGCAAGCGCGCCCGAGGTTCGCCGTTCGTTCGATACCATTCGAGTCGACGACCTGACCGCAACCCTGATAAACCTCAGCGGGTGTCAGACCGCCGCACAAGATGGTCGCAAAACGGGTCGATGATGGTGGATTGAGCTGGCTGCCGACGATGGTCCGGCTTATCACCGGCGGCCAGCCACCGATGCACGGATCGTTTGTCCATACCGACCATGGGAGCGATCGCGCTCGAGGTCACGCCATCACCAACGGAGGAAATTCCATGGTGCGCCGGCGCCGACCACTCCGTCGAGCTCGGCGATCGTCGTTCCAGATGGTCGCTCCGGGTCGCCGCAACCTCGCCCGCCGAGCGTGTAGGTATATTCGCCAAGGAACCGGATCCCTTCGGCTGTGAACGGCACGCAGGTCACGCATCCCTGACGGGCCGGAGTCGACCCCCAAGGTTTCCGGACGGCCACCAATCGTTGGAAGCCGGCTCGTCCCGCCGCGGAGGTAGTCGAATGGCAGCGATCCTCGTCGACGACTATGGCCTTGGGGTGGCCATTCGCGGAGCTCGACGGTTTCCTTCGACGATGTGGTCACCCGATTGAGCGAGGCGATCGTCGCGGTTGACCGACGACACGGCGCCACTGAGCATCGTCACGGTCGCTTCACGGCTCGGCGCAGCACGCGCGATAGGGCTTCCACCGAATACGGTTTGTTCAGCAGTTCGAAACCGTGGGCGCCCTCTTTGGCCAGCACGTGACTGTAGCCGCTCGTCAGCACGACCGGCAGGTGAGGGTATAGGCGCTGGATCTCTTCACCCAGTTCGAGGCCGCTCATTCCCGGCATGACCACGTCCGAGAAGACCGCGTCGACCCGACGCGGATCTTGCGCCAGGATGGTGAGCGCTTCTTGAGCGTTCGCGGCCCAAACTGTGCGATATCCAAGTTCTTCCAGCGTCTGGGTGGAGAACAGACCCACGGCCTCGTTGTCTTCGACGACCAGCACACGAGCTCCCATCCCGCCTATGGGCAGGTCGCCGTCGGCAACTTCCGCTTCAGAGGCAAACTCGTGGTCCATCTGAGGTAGGTAAAGGGTGAAGGTCGTGCCTCGCCCGACTTCGCTCGTGACTGCCACCTCGCCGCCAGATTGCTTGGCGAAGCCGAACACCTGGCTAAGGCCGAGCCCGGTACCTTGGCCCACCTCCTTGGTCGTGAAGAACGGCTCGAACACTTGGGCGATGATCTCAGGCGCAATGCCCGAACCAGTGTCGCTGATCGCGACCGAAACAAACCGGCCAGGGCCGCCGAGATGACCCCGCACCTTCGGCAGGTACTGCACGTCCTCGACGACGAACGACAGGTGGCCCTCACCATTCATCGCGTCACGCGCATTCATCGCCATGTTGACGAGCGCGGTGTCGAACTGGCTCGCGTCCGCGTTGACGAAGCGCGGTTCTTCAGGACAACGGGTTTCGACGGCGATACGCGCTCCGACGATCGTCCGAATCATCTCGCCGACCGCTGTGACGCGCCGAGCGGCGTCGAACACTTCCGGCTTGAGGGCTTGTCGGCGGGCGAAGGCGAGGAGCTGGCCGGTGAGCTTGGAAGCCCGGTCCGCCGTATCCGAAATGGCGTCGACATAGCGGCGGCGGCGGTCTTCAGGCAGGTCGCGACGCCGCAAGAGGTCGACGGATGAGCGGATAATCGTCAGCATGTTGTTGAAATCATGCGCGACGCCGCCGGTCAGCTGGCCGACGGCCTCGAGTTTCTGCGATTGACGGAGTTGTTCTTCCAGAGCGCGGCGTTCGGTGATGTCCCGGCCGGACGCGTAGAGCTCATCGCCGTTCGGCACGCAAAACCATGAATACAGGCGATACGTGCCGTCTCGGGTGCGGATGCGGATGTCGATATCCCGCACGATCTCGCCGCGCGACAGCGCCTCGAAGAGCCTCGGTGCGGCCTTCACGTCATCGGGATGCATGAGGACGTCGTAACGCAGGCCGGCGAGCTCCGACGGGGAGTAGCCCGTCGCGTCTGTCCAGGCCGGGTTCGTGCTTCGATAGGTACCATCGAATCCCACGATGACGATCAGGTCCTGGCTCGCACGCCACACGAGGTCCCGCTCGCGCGTCCGCTCTTCGACACGGCGCTCCAGAGTGGCGTTGATGTCCTGCACGGCGGCTTCCGCCTGCTTCTGCGCCGAGATATCGCGGCTGACGCTGGCGAACATGATAAGCTCGCCGCGCTCGTCCCGGATCGGGAACGCATTTTGCCAGATCGGCACGAGCGCACCGGTCACGCGATGGCGAAGATGCATTTCGCCTTGCCATTGCTCGCCGCGCCTCAATGCCGGCCAGATTTCGTCGGTCAACGGAGGCAGATGCGCGGCGGGAACAAGATCGGCGACGTTGACTTCGCTCCAGTCGAGATCCGACGGATCGCCGACCATCGCTTTGGCGGCCTTGTTCAGGAACAGCGGTTTGCCGGAGAGATCAAAGATGCCGATGAATTCGGACGATTGCTGGACCAAGCTCCGGAAATTGCGGCTTTCGCGCTCGGCTCGCGCCCGTTCGATTGCCGCACGCGTGCGGTCGGCCATGTTGCGGACGAAAGCAGTGTCACCGGCGGACCATTGACGAACGGTCGGCTGATCGAGAAAGAACAGGGCCACTGTGCCGCCGTGCTCCTTGACCGGGACGTTGATGAGGGCTCGTGCCCCGATGGCGTTCAAGGCCTTCGCGTTCGCAGATGTGCGCCTGTCCTGCTCGACGTCCGCGATGATGACCGCCTTGCCTCGCTTGAGGTCGTCGATAAAAGAACCGTAGTCGCGGAACCGCCGCGTGCCTGCGAGACTCTCGACGCCGGGAACGGTCCAATCCCGTTCGATCGTGATGGTTTCTTTGTCGACATCGATCGAGCCGTAGCCGGCGCGGCTGACGCCGAGCGTCCGACCGGCAAACTCGACCGCAAGAGCGGCGATCTCCTTGGCATCATCGAGATCGCGGACGCGGTCGCCAAACTCGACCAGGGCGTTACGACGTTCTTCGCCCTGTTTGTGTTCGGTGCGGTCGCGAAGGATCTTGAGAAAGCCCTCGACTGCGCCATCGGCGTTTCTGAGCGGCACCATCTCGCCATTGGCCCAAAAGCGCGTGCCGTCCTTGCGCAGGTGCCAACGCTCGTCGCTGGCGCGACCGCGATCCACCGCCCCGCGCATCTCTGTCTCGGGTCTGGCCGCCGCGCGGTCCTCGGGTGTGAAGATCAGGTGAACAGGTCGGCCACGAGCCTCGAGGGGAGACCAACCGAAGATGCGATGCGCGCCCTCATTCCATTCCGTTATATGTCCGGTAAGATCGGTGGCAATGATGGCGAAGTCGATGGCGCTTTCGAGAATGGCGGCGTAGCGTGCTTCGTTGCCAAGGCGCTCCGCCAAGGTCCATCGCAGCTGCAACTGTGAAACGACCTGACGTCCGAGCGCCCCGAGTGCATCGTACTGCGCGCGCCCAAGCGATCGCGGTCCCTCATCCAGCACGCATAGGGTGCCGATGACGTGCCCGTCGGGCATGACGAGCGGAACCCCAGCATAGAACCGCAGGTCGTGTCCTGTCATCGCCGCCTCCGTCGCATAAGCAGGGTCGACCAGCGTGTCGGGGATGACGAGCGGGGCAGACCGGGCCACGACGAGAGGACAGAAGCCGACCGCGAGGGGAGAAGATCCGAGCTCGAAGCCGTGGCACGATTTAAAGAACTGCCGAGTGCCGCCGATGATATTGACGATGGCGATCGACGTGCCGCAGATCAGCGCGGCCAGTCGCGTCAGATCGTCGAAGGCCGGCTCCGGCAACGTGTCCATGATCCGATAGCGCGCCAGTGAGGCAAGGCTGGCGGTATCATCGCGAATGCTATTGGAGGGTTCAAGTGGGTCCACGTCTACGTAACTGATTTGCCTTCAGGCGGTTCCGACGCCAGCGCCACGCGGGTCGCCATCGATCTTCGGGTCAAAGGCAACCTCGGCCAAGGTGAATCGGAATGTCGTTCCGTGGCCAAGCGAACTTTCCACTTTGAGTTTGCCGCCCTGGCGTTCGATCAAGTCGCGACAGAGCAAAAGCCCGAGCCCGCTGCCGCGTTCGCCGGCCGGTCCGATCGTGGTGACGCGGCGATCAAGCCCGAAAATATTGCCGAGACGGTCGGGAGAGATGCCAATGCCGGTGTCCGCAACCGCGACCTCGACACACTCGCCGCCACGGAGTGCCGAGATGGTGACGGCACCTCCAGGCAGCGAGAATTTGACCGCGTTGCTGACGAGGTTCCGCAAAACGGCTGAAAGCATGTCTCGGTTTGCCTCGACGTGAAGCTCGTGGCAGTCGGATCGTAGCGAAAGTCGCTTCGCGATCGCGGCTTCGTTGACCGCGCCAAGCACCTCGCGCGCGATCCCTGCCAACTCGACCGCGCTTGTCGTGACCGCGACCGACTCCATCTGGAGGCTTGCCCAGGCGAACAGGCTCTCCATCAAAGCATGCGCTTGGCTCGCAGCCTGATAGATGCCGTCAGCCCGGCGTTCGATGAACTCGGCGTCCTTGTCGCGGGCCGATTTTCGCAAAACATCCGACAAGCCGAGCACGGATTGGAACGGGTTGCGCAGGTCGTGCGCGACGACCGAGAACAGCAAGGTCTTCTGCTGGTTGAGCGCGTCGAGGGCGCGCGACTTCTCCTCTGCCTCGTAGCGAACCGCTTCGAGTTCCGAGAGAAATTCCCGCCGCGCCCGCGCGTAGCGGATGGCTCGCGCCAGGCTCGACGGCGTCGTCTCGGCTTTGGAAAGGTAGTCGAGCGCACCTGCCCGCATGAGCTGAAAGGCGATGTCCTGGTCAGCCTCGCCGGTCAGCATCAGCACGGCGTTGTTGTCGTTGGGACCGGACAGCAGGGTCTTGAGCATCTCGAAGGCGTCCACGTCGGGCAGGCGGTAATCGAGAAGGACGCAACCAAGTTCTCGATGCCGCGCAACGGCGCCTTCAAATCGTGCGACGCCACATAAGCGAACTGTTCCAGCTCATCGTTCGAGCGCAGAAGGTCGCCGGCCTGCAGTACGATCCGAGCTCCCCAAACCACTTTCTGGGCGGTATTGCGGTCGCGGGCCAGCCGTTCCAACTCTTCACGATCCGCCGCATCAATCGTGATCGGTTCGATCCTGCTCATCCACGCAGACTCGCATGTCCGCGCCGATTTGTGAATCAACCGTCAGACACAGGACACTAGCAAGTCGATTTGTCAAAGCGATCAGCGTGCGCCCGGCAGAGAGGAACCGGTTAGGATCTTAGCGAGTCTTAGAAATACGGCGACCTAGCTGCCGTCCCGCGGCCCTTCGGTTTTATCCCAAACCTCGCCGGAGGGTCGCGGTGGCGCCGGGAGATTTCGATGCGCCGTCCCCATGTCTTCGAGCGATCGGCGTCGCGCGGGCGTCGCTTGTCCTTCCAGCAACCGTCGCCCGGAGCGGCTCACTAGGTCGCCGACGCGTTGCCGGCCCTGATCCGGGTAGCGGAGGCCGGCGGTCAATCCAGCTTGGCTTATCTGCTGACGTTGGCAAAGCTCGAGGCAGAGAGTGCGGCGCGACTGGTGGCGGATGAGGGGGGCGTCGAGCGCCGCCAGGGACGAGTGAACGATCGGCCCGATGATCCGGATCCGGCGCCCGTTGGTGTCACAATGCGCGAATACCACAAGTGATTTGTTAACGTCTGTACGTTAGGTCAGGTCGCTCAAGTCCATGATGGACCCGTGAAAGGACATATATGTCCAGATTTTTTTATGGCTCTGGCTCCGTCAGTATTGAGTACGCTGTACTCGCTGCTTTATTTTTCATCGTCATGTACACAGCGCTGAACACGCTGTTTCTCTGAGCGGCTCCCTGCAGGCTACAAGGCGATCTACGAAGAACTGCATCGTTCGCGGAATCCTCGGCCGCTGCCATCAACACCGACGCTCGCACAGTCCGTCGCGATGACGAGCGCGGCGAGACGATCAGTGATCGTGCGCTGCCGATGGTGGCCGAGACCCTGCGCCATGGGCGAGCGCCGGAGCGAAATTGGGACTCACTCCGCCAGCATGTCCACGTCGACCTCGCCATAGACGGCCAGGATTACGGCCTCGCCGAAATCGCCGGCGATGAGGTTGCCCACCCGGCTGAGCGCGATCGCGCCGCCATGCTTGGCCGCCCCAAGCCGGGCCTGGCACCTGGCAGCCTCGGCGTTCGGCGCTTCCTGAGCCTCGAGCGGCGCCAGGTTGCCACCGTCATCCATGCTGAACGGCACGACGACGTAATAGGTGACGGACATGGCGGATCTCCCTGCGCCCGCCTACCGTCGCTCCGGCTTTGCGGCCACCCGGCGTCGCCGAAGCGTTGGACCAGATGGCGAAAAAGATAGCGTCATGCACGGTCAGGTGACAGTAGCATCCAGCGGCATCTGGCGGGGTGACCGGTCGGAGTGTTCACCGGATTGGGGCGCTTGATCCGCCCTAGCAAATGTCCGAAGCATCGCCTCTCCGAAGCTCCGGGCTTGACGCGATGAATCGAATATCTCGGCGCTCGTTTCCAGGACGAAACCGCCGTATTTCCTGATCTCCCAACGGAAGCCATGGTGTAATCGCTCGTCTCGGATCACGAATACGCTGGGTTCGTCGATTGGTCGTCGTTCCAATGCCTTTCGTCTGCGGGATTCGGCGGCCGCGACCCGAGCCGCTTGGGAAAACTTCCGCACTCGTTTCAATCCGCTATCCATACAGCCAGACTCCTCCGATGAAGGCGCGCGATGCCGCGCGGGTGGCAGGCCGCCCCCTACGCAACCACAGCCCCTTTCTTCGAATGGAAGGTAAGATCCGTAGGGCGCCGGGCGGTAAACTGTGCAGGTTGCTGAATTCACAATTCCGACCACCGAACGAGAGTTGCGGAAAGTTAGGCCGGCATGGGATCGGGGATCGTGAAGGTCGACAACCGCGCCCTGTTCATTGCCGTGGCGCCGCCTCGGCCGCCGCGCGCTATCTGGATGGACTCCACTCCGGCCGGCCGGAACCTGATCCCGCGGTCTTAGCAATGACGAAGGAGGCGGAAATGCCGGCTCCCTAAAGGTGCGACAGGGGCTACCACCGGCGCCGGATGCAATCCGACGCCGGCACCATGCGCTATCCGGTGCGCAGCGTAACGATCAGGACTTGGGAGCCGTTGGTGTGGTCGGCTGGTTGGCGGCATTGGGCGTCGCCTGATTTGGGTTAACGGCGGTCTTCGGCGCCACCTCCGTCACTTCCGTGAACGAGTCCGGGCCGATGACCATCGCCACCGGATGACCTTGCTTGTCCTTGGCGTGGACATAGAACGAGGACGGCATGATCGTCACGTTGGTGTAGCCGTCCTTCGTGAGCTGGGTCTGAATCTGCTCCCGGATATTCATCGGAGCGGTGCTGCCCTGATCGGCCGTCTTCATGGCCTGGCTGTTCTGGATGACAGGCCCGGCATTGGTCGGTTGCGCCGCCTGTGCCGTCGCTGCACCAGCGATCAGCAGCAGTGCGGATCCGGCCGTAAGGACAATACTCTTCATCGAAGCGCCTCCATTGTGCGTGTATTATGAAAACGGATCGCGCCAATGATCGGTTTGCTGCGACAACATTAAATATCGGCCATACAGACTGACAGACCCGCCGGACGCTGCCGTCCGGCGGGTTGCGTCTCAGACCTGGATATGCCCGAGCCTCGTGGCCTCCGCGATGTAAGCCGAAATCGGCCTGTCGGCCGCGAAGTGCAGATCGCGCTCGATGCCGAGCCCGAGGCGGCCCCGGATGGCGGCCAGTTCGGCGAGGCTCATCGTCCCGAATTCGGGACAGCCCATGCCAAGGTCGCACAGGCCCCAAGCGATATCGGGGTCATCCGGCTCGATCTCGGTGAGGAGCCAGGTGCCGGCGCCGCACGGGTCGAACAGCTTGAAGTCGATTTCGTCGTCGGTCCCCTTAACGGCCAGGAGCTGCTCGAAGTGCTTCCGGGTGAGGAGCTTCATGCGGCACCGCCTTCTTCGTGTTCCTCGCGCGGGGTGCGGATCATGATATCGGCGCCGTTGACAAGGATCAGGTCGAGCTTGAGGCTGAAGCCCTGGCCGTCGCGGTTGGGCCAGGCGGCGCCGATCCGGGTCCAGTAGCTCTTGCGGCCATTGCCCTTGCGGACGGCATAGACGTAGTGGCTCGGCTGGTCGTTGGTGGTCTCGGTTGTCATCGTCTGTCTCCTTGAACTGAGCTCGCCGGGCTGGGGGTCTCGATGCCCGTTCAAGGCCGGACGCGGATCGAGCGAAGCGGTCAAAAGGGGCCTTGGCCCCGGCCGTAATGGGGGGCAGCCCGTAGGGGGAAGCCGTTCGGATTTGATGGCGAGCGCCGCTCCGGCAGAACCGGGCACTCTCGAAGGACCGCGCTCTCCGGCGGCTTATTCAAAAACGATAGAGGCCGCGGTGACCGCAGGACCTCTGGCGTGGCCCGCGGAAGAGGGGCCGATTGTCGGGATGCGAATTTTGCTTGCCGTGGGACATGCGGCTTGCGAGACTTTCTCTAACAGAAAGTCGAAAGCATCATGGCCGCCGGGGACACCGACCCGGGTGGTGCGCCTGCCGCTGCCGGCTGCGATGCTGGCCAAGCGCCTGGCCGAGCGGTCGTTGCGGGCAGGGGACATCATTGCCTTCCTTGATGTCGTCTCCCGCCAGCTGCGGATTTCCGTCGCCGGCCGACGACTAGTGGCGCAGCGCGCTGGTCTGGGATTTCTGGGCGATCCTGAGCTACCTGATCTTCTCGCTGCTGTTCTGGTACCTCGGCCTGATCCCGGATGCCGCGACCCTGCGCGACCGCGCCACGAGCCGCGGCAAGCAGATAGTCTTCGGCGTGCTGGCGTTGGACGCGCTTGACCGGTGTCGGATGGTAGCTGCCATCCAGCAGGGTCGCCCGAAGCCGCTCCAGATGAAAATCCAGGCGGGATTCGAGCCGTTGCTTGTCCATTCCATCGATGCCCGGCGTGCCGGCGCCGCTCGACGCCAGCACGATCCGGGCTGCCTCGGCCAGCCAGACCCGGTTGGTGATGAGCCGCATCAGCCGATCGAACCGGCGGGTCCGATCGGCCGTGGCCCAGGTCGCAAGCTTGTGTTGCATGTCACTGATTATCAAAGGTCTTCACCTTGTTCGGTCAGGTCGTGTGCACGTGCAAGCCACTCAAACTGCTTCCCTTCGCCATGTGACCGGCTTTCCCGGCCGCGAACTACTCCGGAAGCTCTGCCAGCATGTCGGACATCGGGGCCAACTCCCTTGCCATTCCGGCATGCCTTCCCTCGTTCATATGTCGGACTTCAAACGTATCGGCGAGGTTGCCGGTCGCAGTCTTTTCCCTTGCATTCCGCAAGTCGATGCCGACGCCGAGGTCTGGCTGCCTTCTCTCCTCGGCTCCCCGCCCGGCGGCTTACGTGTCCGCCGGCGTTCGCGGTGTCGCGGCTTACATTTCCGGCGACACCATCAGCATTCCGCCTGTTAAGCCATGTAGGCGGAGGCGACATTCCAGCCCTCAGACGCGGGTGAACCGGTTCGTGTTCCTCAACCGTCCGATACTCAGCCTCGGGAACCATCTCGGCGTAATGGCTTCGCCTCAATTCCCTTAACCTGCGGGCTCCGTCACCCTGCCAGTCGACGGCAGGTCAACGCCGCTTGGGCTCGCGCCGCCTCGCAGCAGGCGGCGGGCATGATGATCATCCTCCTTTCTCAATGCATTCCGAACATATGCGCCTCCGATCGCTCGGAGCGAGGCGCACCATAGGTGATGTCGGCCACCCAAAGCTGATCCGGCCTGGACGCCGTGAAGTTGCGATCCACAAGGTCCGGCGCGGGCCGCGCGTCCTTGTCGCGCCGGGTCGTCGTCGGCCCGCCACGCCGGTGGCTGGCACCGACCAGCCCGGCCTCGTGCATCAGCCGCGCGATCCGTTTGCGGCCATGCCGATCGCCCTGCGTTCGCAGATCGGCGTGGACGCGGGGGGCTCCATAGGTCTGGCGCGAGATGGCGTGCACCGTCCGGATTTGTTTCAGGAGCGCTGCGTCAGCAACGGCATGCAGAGACGGCGCACGATGCCGCCACGCCTAGAAGCCCGCCTTGGACACGCCGAGCACGCGCGCCATGGTGGCAACCGGGAAACGCGCCTGGTTCGCGCTCATGAACCGGAAGAGCCGGACGACACTGCCCCGGTCTCCCGTGCAAACCAGGCCGCGGCTTTTGACAATATGTCCCGCTCGACGCGCAGCTGCTTATTCTCCCGCCGTAGACGGGACAATTCATCTCGTTCAGCAGCACTCAGGCCTGGAAGCACTTCCTCCCGGCGGCCCTCTTTTTTGTCAGCCAGCACGATCCAATTGCGGATCGACTGCGCAGTCGGCTCGAACTCCCGCGCGAGATCGTCGGGGTCACGCCCAGCACGAACAAGATCAACCATCTGACGGCGGAACTCTGGTGAATACGGAACACGGGTCTTCGGCATGATGACACCTTTCGCGAAAGCGTTCGAGGTGTCCACCAATCCGGGTCAATCCCACTACTCCTGTCCTTGGCAGAACCGACCTCAGCACCTGCCGGGCCGAATTGGCCAGGATGCCGCCCTCGCGGCTGTCGCCTTTGACCAGCGTCTTGGCAAAGGCTTTGGCCTGGGCGAAGCTGATATGCGGCGGCAGCGGCGGCACTTCGGGGTCGGTTTTAACCTCCAGCTCTACCGGACGGTCGCACGCCAAAGCCTCCTCCCAGGCGCGGCCGAGGCGTTCCGGATCGTCGACATAGATGCCCTTGAAGCCGATGAGCAGGGCAGATCGTCGGGCAGCGAGGCCTTGCCGAGCAGCGATTTGGTGACACCCGCGCCGAGGCGCTCGGCCACCGCGATCACCTCGTCGTGGCCTCGAGCGTGCCGGCGCCAATCAGCATGGCGACCTTCTGACCGGCGTTCAGGATGTTGGCCGCTGCTTTCAGGTCCTTGTCATATGGAACCACTTTCGGCGGGAGGTAGCCTATACCGGAGAAGACGGCGCCATGCTTGCGCGGGGATCCTCGTAGGGCACGTCCTGCAGATCGTTGGGGAAGATCAGGGCTGCGATCTTGCGGTCGGCCTAGCAGACCGGACACGGTCGATTAGGTGCCGCACCTGGCCGGGCACCATGGCGGTCTGCACGAACTGCCGCGTTGCGGGTGTCGACGCCAATCTGGTTCACCGCGTCGACGCCGATCTTCAGGCCCTGCCTACCGAGCGTCTGAGCGTAGTTGGCGAAGCCGTCGAAGGCGTTGTCGTGGTGACCCTGAGTGTATCGGCAAAATCGCACCATCCCGCGACCCAACCGACCCCTAAAGGCCGGACCAACTCTCGGCGGCTCTGCGTTTACGTCCATCGACCGGGAGGGAACTATGCGAGCCATGGGCATCGGGATCGTCGCGACTCTGTGGATGATCACAGCAACGGCGGCCACACCAGCAACGAAACAGCAGCTTGAGCAGCGGGCGCAGACCCTGTGTGCCGCCGACGCCATGGATCTATGCGCTGATGTCGTCGACGACGATGCAAAGGCAGCCGCGTGCATGAGATCGCACCGGGCTGAACTACACCCGCTGTGCCGTGATGCCATCAAGGCGATGGATCGTCGGTAGCCCCACGGGGGCTGCCTCCGTCAGGCCCCGTGACGTATTCAGTTTGTGACGGGATCACGGAAATCCGAGAACATTGAACTTCCGACGACTCGACCGCAATCTCGTCCTCTTCGATCCGATGGTCGACCAGGATGGCGCCGCGCAGATACCGATCCCGATCGCTCGGGATGATGCTTGCCCAATCCTTGCCCTCGATTTCGCGAAGGGCTTTGGCGACCACGTGAACGCGGGCGCGGTCCATAACCCATAGACAACGAAAGCCCGCTAGCCAGGGTGCAGATGCGGGCTCTTGATCGCGAAATCTGCAGCTTCGCGTTTCGGGGTTGTAGGCGACCTCGCTAAGATGATCCGAGCGATCCTTGAGACGCAAAACGTCCTGGCAAGCAGAGGCGCAACAATTCACTGCGGCGATTTAAACACCTCGCGGGCGGCAATCCCACCGAATTTCAAACGGACCCACTAACGTTAAGCACGAGCCAGCCTTTCGCGATGCCGTCACGCCAAAGCTCCCTGGCATAGATCTCGGGCGGCATCTTGAGATCACCGGTCGTCCGAAAGATGAAGCCTTCACCCTCAGCCTTAACGTAGGCTGAGCAAACGGCAGTCTCGTCGCCGTTGTGGTGACGGTAGAGCTTTCGCATCAAATCCCGCTGGGACTCGGTCGCTTTCGACGGCATGCCACCAGTATGAGGGCCCCAGCGCTGCCGTCAACCCGCCCACAATTCAGACAATTGGCGGTCGGAACTCCTCACCTGGCTTTGCCCTCTTTGCTCAATGATCCGCGATGGCTTCAAGCGAGCGCCGGAACGTCTGGGCATAGAAGTTGACCTGCATGCGCTCCGTCGAGCCTTCACATAGCCCGGCGACCTCGGCGATGGTCCTCCGTCGAACAGCGTCATGCGCAGCACGTTCGAAGATGTGGGGTCGGCGCATCAATTCGCGCCGTCGGCGGAAAGCCCTGCCAAGAGCCTCGTCCTAGGGCGAGCCGACCGTCCGGATCCGCTTCAGCGCCGCCGCATCCGCCGCGCTTCAGCGAGCTTCACATCCGACAGGTCGTACCAGACAGCAATGAGAAGAGCCTTGAACAGGGCCAGGGGCGGCCAGGCCGGTTCGCCTTTCGCGGCCGCGCTGATCCCGTCCAAGTGCCGCTCGATCGGTGTCCAATCGATCAGCCCTGCCAAAGAGACCAGAGATGATCGCGGTCTCGATTGTTCAACGGCAAATTGAAACGTCTCCTGACCAATCCGCCGCGACATGGCCCGCTCCGTACGTTTCCCCAAGCCAGTGAATCACCTCATATGCCCACGTCCAAGCCCGTTCCGCACCCGCGCACAGGTCTCATCTGTCGCTTGATGCTCTCAACGGAAGCGACCGTCGCGTTCCTCCGGCAGACGCCGACAATCGGCGATCTGCAGCGCCCGAGGGGCGCCTATGACGGCTCTCCTCGCGATATCCGCCAAGACGGTCGCGACACAGAACCTCGATGTGGGGATGGGCGGCGAGCCAGTTCGCGATATTGACGCTCTTCCGGCCCGGCAGGCTTCGATGGTACGGCGACGGCCCTAGACCGCCGACGATCGTTCCTTAGCGCTGGCCACAGGCGAAATCGTCGATGCCGACGACGACGCGAACGACGGATGGCGTCGGTGCTGCGTGCAGGCACAGGAGGCGCAGCAGCGTGTCGGCGCCTCCCGGTACTCTGAAGGTGGAGGAGAAACCGGGGACCCTCATGTTCCGCCGGCTGCACTCTTGAGAGACCGATAAGGAGTGTCGGTTTAGGGCGGGGTCGAGTGGTCGAGATCGCAGTGATTCCAGAAGGGTATCCACCAAATTGGCGCCCGCCATGGCTCACGCAACATTCAATAGACATCCGCCTGATAGCGGCCGGCCTTCTTGAGCGCGCTGACGACGCCGACGGCCTTCTCGGCGCTGCGCCGGCCATGCGCCGCCACGATCTCGATGAGGGCGGCCTCGACATCCTTGGCCATGCGTTTGGCATCGCCGCAGATGTAGAGATGAGCGCCATTCTCCAGCCATTGCCACAGGGCCGGCCCAATCTCGCGCATGCGATCCTGGACATAGAATTTCCGCTCGCGGTCGCGCGACCAAGCCAGCGATAGACGCGTGAGCAGGCCCGAAGCCTGCATGGCCTGGAATTCCTTACGATAGAAGAAATCCGTGGCCTGCCGCTGGTGGCCGAAGAACAGCCAGTTTGGTCCCGCCGCCGCGACGGCCTTGCGCTCCTGCAGAAAGGCTCGGAAGGGTGCGACCCCCGTGCCGGGGCCGATCATGATCACTGGCGTCGTCGGGTCTTTCGGAAGGCAGAACGCGTGCGCCTTCTGCACATAGGCCCGCAGCACGTCGCCCGGCACGGCACGTTCGCCGAGATAGGTCGAGGCGACGCCGAGACGCCGCCGGTTGCCGACGACATAGCGCACGGAGTCCACGGTCAGCGACAGGCGCCCCGGCGCGGTCTTCGGCGAGGACGAGATGGAATAGAGCCGGGGCTGGAGCGGCTCCAGCGCGTCCACGAAGGCTTCCGGGTGTGGCCGGGCCCCGGGGAACTTCTGCAGGACGGCGAGGATGTCGAGGACCGCGGCGTCGCCGTGCGGATCTTCGCCCCGCGCCAGCGCGCGCCGTGTCGCGGGCCTTGCCGCCAAGGATGTAAGAGAAAAGCTCGTAGAGGCCGTCGGGCGCGAGGCCTTGCGAGACATCGTCCGTCAGGACCTCCCGCAGGGTCCGGCCGCGCACTTCGATCCTCGGCGAGGAACCCAGCATGGCGATGATCTGGTCGACATTGCCGAGATGGTTCTTTGGAAAAAGGCCGAAACTGTCGCCCGCCTCATAGGTGAGCCCGGGGCCGAGCTCGAAATCGATATGCATCGTCTCCTTCTCGGAGTCCTGCCCGTTGAGGCGCTGCCGCCCGAGGAAGGTTGCCTCGCCCGGCGCATCGCGCGAGGTGCCCAAGACCAGGATCGGCTTGCCGCCCGGCTCCGCCGGCGTGAGCGCCGCCTCGACCGTTACCGAAGCGGTCGGCCCGACGTGGAGCTCGGCCGCGAGCGCCTTGACGAGCCGGGCCGTCTCCTTGCCTCCGGGCGCGCAGAGGTTCAGCCGCGCCTCGCTCCTGAGGAAAATGGCATTGGCGTAATCGACGCAATTATAGCCACACTGGCCGCAATCCTGCTGAGCCATCGCGGCCATCAGGCGCGGCGCCAGCGGTCTCCCCTCGGCCATCGTGACGCGATCGGGCGCCGGCAGCGCCGGATCGTGCCAGGGCGCCTCGTCGTTGCTGGCGAGCGCGGGGCCGCTCGGTGCGGCCGGCCCGGCGGCGTCGAGACCGGCCAGGGCGGCACCGGAGAGGGCTGCGGGCGAGGCAATGGGGCCGAGCGCGGCGGCGAGGAAGCCCGACAGCCAGACGCGCTGCTCCTCGGTGAAGGGGCTGTCTGGGGGACCAGATGGGTCGGCGGGACCATCGGCTGGAACGTCACGCCAAAGCCTCCTCGGCCATGCTGCGAAGCCGGTCAGGCTCGTGCCGCCGTGCGAAAGCCGCAAAGCCTTCCTGGTCGGCGCGGTGCGCCAGATAGGCACGCAGCAGCCTCTCGACCTTAGGCGGGACCTCCTCGGCCCCCACGTCCGAATAGAGGAGTGTGGCGATCGACGCATCGGCGCCGAAGCCGCCGCCGACATGCAGGTGATAGCCTTCGACCTGGTCGCCCTCGTCATTGACCGTTACCTTGGCGCCGATCAGCCCGATATCGCCGATATGATGCTGGGCGCAGGAATTGTGGCAGCCGGTCAGATGGATATTGATCGGCTGGTCGAGCACCACGCGCGGCTCGCAATAGGCGGCGATCTCCTCGGCATGACCCTTGGTGTCGGAGGCCGCGAACTTGCAGCCGCGATTGCCCGTGCATGCGACGAGCCCGGCCCGGATCGCCGAGGTCTCCGTGGCGAGCCCCATGGCGGCGATGCGCGCCCGGGCGACCTCGACGTCGCGGTCGGCGACGCCGGAGACCAGCAGGTTCGGCCAGACGGTCAGGCGGATGTCGCCGTCACCGATCTCCGCCGAGAGCCGAGACAGCGCGCGCATCTGGTGGCTAGTGAGCTTGCCCGTCCGCAGCACGGCGCCGATCCAGTTGAGCCCCGGCTGACGCTGGGGATGGACGCCGATATGAGCCTGCCTGTCGTAGGGCGGACGAGCGGGGAGCAAGGACGCGTCGAGACGCACGAGCTTTCGCCCGAGCATCGTCTCGACCTCGCCGAGGAACCTCTCGAAGCCCCGGCGTCGAGCACATATTTCAGACGGGCTTTGTCGACATTGATGCGCAGCACCCGCCCGTGCCCGTATTTCGATGCCAGGGCGAAAGGATAGAAGATGGTCTGCCGCCAGGCCGGACCGCCCGTCTCGGTCATGATCGGGCCGATGACGTTGACGAGCTGCGCGAGGCAGGCGCATTTCACGCGATCGGCGTTGTTGAGCAGGGTGATCAGGGCGCCCCCGACGATGAGCGCGTCCTCGGCATTGTAGATTTCCTCGATCAGCGCCGGCGCCTCGGGCCAGCCCGGCTTGCATCGCAGGTATCGGCTATATCGGATGTGCGCGTAGCACGCCCCGCAGCGCAACCGCGGCAACCCAAGCGATGCCGGCAATCTCGATGGCTCCGATCAAGACGAGCATCATCAAAAACCCCATTTCGGCAATGTTCAGCCGTGGATTGTCGTTGGCGTGTTCACAGGCCGCCTCATAGTTCGGAACGCTTGAATGAGATGGCTGGCGATTAGTTGTTTCGGCCACCTGTTCCGAAAGCTGAGCATTGGTTTGGTCGCGCACATTCCGACCAACACCAAGCCAATCGCGAATTATGAGGGGGGTTCTCATGGCGTATGGCGAAGTGATCGCGCAGGCCGGCGGGTCGCGGCCGGCTCATCTTGATAACGGGCTTCGACCATCCGCGGTTTCGATCGAGCGAGATTCAGCCACCGCCAATTTGGGTGCGCTCAAAACGAACCGTCTCGGCTTCGGCCGTTGTCGGCGCAACCTCGCCATACTGGTCGGTCAAGCCTCTACGACGCGCGCGAGACCCGAGGCGGCGTCGCATCAACCGGAGACGCCGCGGAGGGCTCATCGAGGTTGTCGAACCTCCCGTCGCGCCGGCCGGATCGGGTCACGTCGGTATTGACAGCACGAAAGGCCAGCACCTCGGAAGGACGCACCTTTCTCTCGTGAAACTGAACCGGCTTCCCTGGCGCGCGAGGCTGCTCTTGTTGACGCCGATCACGCGCGCCGGCGTTTTGAACGGGAGGAGTCGGAGGCCTGGACGTTGACTTGGGGTTTCAGATTTCGCTGGCTTCCAGGACGTAACTGCCTTCGCCGATTCGGTTGCGGACCGCGTCACGGATCGTAGCAGGGATCGATGCGCTGTCCTCGCGGAACAAGCCCGCCGACCGGAGCGCTTTGCGGATATCGATGGTCTTGCCGAGATGTTCGAGGAGCACGAGCGAGGCCGCCGGTCTCCTGCCTCGGATCGCGGGAGCGCCGGTCTGAATGCCGGTCAGGTAGGAGATCCGAGCGCGGTAGCTCGGATAGAGGACCATCTCGGTGATGGAGTTCTTCAGCAGCGAATGATATTCCACGATGAAGATCCGGTCCGCCAAGAAGAGCAGGACACCTTTGTATTTCGACACTGCGGGACGTTGGCCGGACCTCGGATCTCCGATGATCTCGAGATTCGACCAGTAGAAGCGACCATCCTTCTCGAAGATGCGGGCCAGGGATTTCGTCAGGTAGCCTGGGTAGCTGAAGGAATAGTAATAACGGAAATAATAGCCAACATAGCGGTCGAGGCTGCCCGACATTTCGAACAGATGTGCAATATGCTTGAGCGGCTCGGAGAGGCCTTCGCCCGGAAGCGGTCGCCGTCGCAGGGAAATGATCTCGACGAAACGGCCATGGTCCAGCAGCATCTCGGACTCCGTCACGCCGAAGAAGTCGCAGATGCGTCGCATGTTGTGGCGCGATGGGCGCACCTGGCCGCTGAGATATTTGTTGAACTGCTGCCGGTTGAACTTCAATCGCCGGCAGACGTCGGCGATGGACGGATAGTAGGTGCACAGATAGCTGAGATTCTGCGTCACCGGATCCTGCTGCATCGCCACCCTCTCGCTCGCCTATCGCAAACTGAAGCAGTGATCGTGTCAAGTTGCGGCGGGCTGCGAAATTGCGGAAGATGTGTCCCCGTGGCCGAGATCGCCTGTCGAACACGGGAGTGCAGCCCAGGATGCAAATCGTCCGCGAGTTTTCGCACCGGGTCAAAGAGATCGAGCACTTCGAGATTCCCATGCCTGACGGATGCCGGCTGGCGGCCCGCCTGTGGATGCCGGACGATGCCGAGACACGGCCCGTCCCGGCGATCCTCGAATATATCCCCTACCGGAAGAACGACCTGACCGCGAGCCGGGATGCCGCCGCGCATCCCTTCGTCGCCGGGCATGGCTATGCCTGCATCAGGGTCGATCTGCGCGGGAGCGGCGAATCGGAGGGCGTGCTCCGCGACGAATACCTGCAGCAGGAACTCGACGACGGGGTGGAGACGATCGCCTGGATCGCGGCGCAGCCCTGGTGCGACGGCAATGTCGGCATTATCGGCATTTCGTGGGGCGGCTTCAACGGCCTGCAGATCGCCGCCATGCGGCCGCCGGCGCTCAAGGCGATCATCACCTGCTCCTCTACGGACGACCGCTATGCCGACGACGTGCATTACATGGGCGGCTGCCTGCTGACCGACAATCTCTCCTGGGCCTCGATCATGTTCGGCCGCAACACCTGCCCGCCCGATCCCCGGCTCGTCGGCGAGAGATGGCGCGAGATGTGGCACGCCCGGCTGAAGGGCAGCGGGCTCTGGATCGAGCCGTGGCTGGAACACCAGACGCGCGATGCCTATTGGCGCCACGGCTCCGTCTGCGAGGATTTCGGCCGCATCCGATGCCCGGTCTATGCGGTCGGGGGTTGGGCGGACGGTTACGTCAATGCCGTATTCCGGCTGCTTCAGGGCCTCGACGTCCCACGCAAGGGCCTGATCGGCCCCTGGGCTCATACCTATCCGCATCTCGGCAAGCCGGGTCCGGCGATCGGCTTCCTGCAGGACTCGCTGCGCTGGTGGGACCATTGGCTGAAAGGACGCGATACGGGGATCATGGACGAGCCCATGCTACGCGCCTGGATCCAGGACAGCGCTCCTCCGCACAGCGCCTATGCGCAGCGTCCCGGCCGCTGGGTGGCGGAACCGTGCTGGCCTACGCCGAACATCCGACGCGAGGATCTGCGGCTCGGCGCCGATGGCCGCCTCGGCAGCGAAGCCGATGGCGGCGCGCCGCCGGCGGCGCTGCCGATGTCCTCGCCCCTGACCGTCGGCCTCCTCGGCGGCAAATGGTGCTCCTACGCCGTCCCGGGAGATCAGCCGGGAGACCAGAGGACCGAAGATGCCGGCAGCCTGGTCTTCGAGACGGCGCCCTTGGCGGACCCTCTCGACATTCTCGGCGAGACTGTTCTCGACCTCGAGATCGAGAGCGACATGCCCGTCGCCATGATCGCGGTGCGTTTGAACGACGTGGCGCCGGACGGCGCGGCGACGCGCGTGACCTACGGTCTGCTCAACCTCACGCACCGGGACAGCCACGACGATCCCGAGCCGTTGGCGCCCGGCCGGCGCTATCGCGTACGCGTCCCGTTGAAGCATGTGGGGCAGCGCTTCGCCGCCGGCCATCGGTTGCGGGTTGCCTTGTCGACCTCCTACTGGCCGATCGCCTGGGCACCCCCGGAGCCGGTGACGCTCTCGGTCCATACCGCCGGCAGCCGGCTGCGGCTTCCGGTCCGCGCTGCAAGCCCCGAAGACGCGGATCTTCCCACTTTTGCGGAGGTGATGGGTGCTCCACCCCTGGCCAAGGACGAGATCGAAGCCCCGGAGAACTCCTGGCGCGTGACCCACGATCTCGCCCGCGACGAGCACGGTCTCGAGATCCGCGCCGGCCACGGTACGATCCGGTTCCCCGGCACCGGCCTCACCGTGACCACCCGAGGTCTCGAGCGCTACAACGTCACCGGCGACGCATTCGGATCGCAACGGGGCGAGGCACGCTGGTCCATCGCCTTTTCGCGCGATGGCTGGCATGTCGAGACGATCACGCAGACGACCCTGACCTGCAGTGCCGACGCCTTTCATGTGACGGCCGAACTCGAAGCCTTCGAAAACGGGGCACTGGCCCATAGGCAGGCGTGGCGCCGGACCATCCGGCGCCATTTCGTCTGATCTTTCGCAAGATGACGCTGTTTCGGCTTCGGAAACCCCGAAGTGCGAAATTGTCAAAGGGGTCCGGGGCGATCCTTATCGTCGCAAGAGAAAATACGTCACCGACGCTCCAGCGAGGGCGTGACGGTGCCGACGGTTGGAGGACGCGATGGACAACGAGAGCCGCGTGCAATGCGCAAGCTTTTCTACCGGCCGGCCGCTTGAACCGCAGGTCGGGCGACGCGGCTTCGTCGGCGGCGCCCTGGCACTCGGCGCCGCTGCGGCACTCGATCTCTCCAGGACCGGCGCCGCAAAGGCGGCGGCCGAATCTCCGAAAGGTGGCGGCACGCTTCGGCTGGGCCTCGGCGGCGGTGGCACCACTGACAGCCTGAGCCCCCTGGCCTGGACCGACTCGGTGATGATCGCGGCCGGCTTCGGCCTCTACAATTGCCTGATCGAGAACGGACCGGACAACCGCCCGATTCCCGAACTGGCGGAGCGCTTCGCGCCGTCCGGGAGCGCCGCCAAATGGGTGCTCGATCTGCGCCAGGGCGTCCAGTTCCACAACGGCAAGGACTTCGACACCGACGACGCCATCTATTCGCTGAACCTGCATCGGGGCAAAACGACCTCCGGCGCGGCGGGCTCCATGAAGGCCGTCACCGGGATCGAGAAGCTCGGCAAGCACCAGATCGCCATAACCCTGGCCTCGGCGGATGCCGACTTCCCGAGCGTGCTGACCGACTACCACCTCATGATGGTGCCGAACGGCTTCACCGACTGGGCCAAGCCCATCGGCACCGGTGCGTTCAGGCTCGACGGCTTCGATCCCGGCGTCCGGATCGCGCTGCGCAAGGCCGGCTCCTATTGGAAGAGCGGGCGAGGCCACCTCGACGCGGTGGAGATCATGGTCGTCAACGACACCAGCGCCCGAATGAACGCGCTGATCTCGGGGCAGGTGGATGCCGTCAACCGCGTCGATCCGAGGATCGTGGCAAGGCTCGAGAAGAGCCCGAAGCTCGAGATCGTGCGCGCCGCCGGCGGCTGGTTCGCCATCATGGCCATGCAGGTCGACCGCGCTCCCTATACCAGCCTCGACCTGCGCCAGGCGATGAAATATGCGCTCGAGCGCGAGCAGATGATCAAGACGCTGTTCAACGGCTACGGCTCGCTCGGCAACGATCATCCGATCCCGCGCAGCGATCCCTTCTTCAATTCCGAGTTGGCCCAGCTCGAATATGATCCGGACAAGGCCAGGTTCCATTTCAAGAAGGCCGGCATCGCCGATCCGAAGATCGTCCTGCAGACATCCGATACGGCCTTCAACGGCGCCGTCGACATGGCGACGTTGTTCCAGGCCTCGGCCGGCAAGACCGGCATTCCGGTCGAGGTCAAGAAGGAGGCGGCCGACGGCTATTTCGAGAACGTCTGGCTCAAGGGCGCCTTCGTGGCGAGCTATTGGGGTGGGCGACCGGCGGCGACGCAGATGCTCAACATCGCCTACAAGAGCGGCGCGCCGTGGAACGAGACGCACTGGAACGATCCGAAATTCGATCAGTTGCTGGCGGCCGCGCAGGCGGAAACCGACGAAGCCAAGCGCAAATCCGCCATCTGGGAGATGCAGGCGATGCTGTCGAACGCGAGCGGCTCGCTGATCCCGTGCTTCCGCGACTGGCTCGATGCGCACGCCAAGACCGTCAAGGGTCACACGCCGCACAGCGGATATGACATGGACAACGGCCGCATCGCCGAAAAGGCGTGGCTCGACGCCTGATCCGCAGCGTCGCCGGGGTTGCAAGCCCTGTTCGGTATCCCTTCCGCTTCGGCCGGCGCGACGCAATCAGAACAGGACCGGGAACCATGGACTTCGGCAGGAACAACACGCCGTTCGCATCGGCGGAATTCCTGGCTCGGCTCGCGCGAACGAAGACGCGGATGGTCGAGGCCGGCCTCGACCTTCTCATCGTCAGCGATCCCGCCAACATGAACTATCTGGCCGGCTACGACGGCTGGTCTTTCTATGTCCACCAGGTCGTGGTCGCCGGGCCGGATCTCGACCAGCCGATCTGGATCGGCCGCGGTATGGACGTGAATGGCGCGCGCCTCACCACCATCTTGCGCGAGGAGAATATCGTCGGCTATCCGGACGATTTCGTCCAATCGACGAGCCGACATCCGATGCAGTTCGTCGCGCGGGTGCTGCGCGAGCGCGGGCTGGCGAAAGGCCGCATCGGGGTGTGTCAAACGGCTTTGGAAAGGGACCCTGGATCGGCGTCGAAGAGGGACCCCTTGGTGCGCTGAGACGCGAGCGCGCGCCCGGCGGAGCTGGTCGGGGTTGCGCAGCCGAAGCGAGCGCGGAGTGGGTCAGGCTCGGTTTTTGAAGCGCCAGCTTTCGTTGCCGGTCTCGACAATTTCGCAATGGTGCGTGAGCCGGTCGAGGAGCGCGGTGGTCATCTTGGCGTCGCCGAACACGTTGGGCCATTCGCCAAAGGCGAGATTGGTGGTGACGATGACGGAGGCCTGCTCGTAAAGGCGGCTGACGAGGTGGAACAGCAGCTGCCCGCCGGACTGGGCGAAGGGCAGATAGCCGAGTTCGTCGAGCACGATGAGGTCCATGCGCGACAGGTAGTCGGCCATGCGGCCCTGGCGACCGGCGCGTGTCTCGGCCTCGAGCCGGTTGACGAGATCGACCACGTTGAAGAAGCGGCCGCGGGCGCCGTTGCGGATGCAGGCCCGGGCAATCGCGATGGCGAGGTGGGTCTTGCCGGTCCCGGTGCCGCCCACGAGCACGAGGTTGCGTTCATGCGCCAGGAACTCGCCGCCGGCGAGATCGCGCACCAGGGTCTCGTTGATCGGCGTGCCGGTGAAGCGGAAGTCTTCAATGTCTTTGGCGAGCGGCAGCTTGGCGATGGTGATCTGGTACTTGATCGACCGGGCCTGCTTCTCGGCGATCTCGGCCTGAAGCAGGTCGCCCACGATGCGCTGCGGTTCATGCTGCCGCTTCACCGCCGTGGTGATGATCTCGTCGAAGGCGGCCTTCATGCCGTAGAGCTTGAGGTCCACCATGGTGGACAGGATCTCGGACCGTTCCATCACACGGCTCTCCTCAGGCTGTCGTAGCGGGCGCAATCGGCGACGGGTTCGTGCCGCAGGCGCAGCGCCTCGGGGGTCATGATGGTGAGCGGGACGACGGTCTCGCGGCGCCGCGCCAGGATGTTGAGGATGACGTCGGCCGAGTGGACGTTCTCCAGCAGGGCCTCGGTGCAGGCGGCCTCGACCGCGGAAAGGCCGTCGCTCAGCACGGCGGAGAGAATGGCGACCATCTGCCGATCACCGTCATCGGCACTGGTGAGCTTGCGTCGGACCCGCTCAAGGCCCGCCGGCAGAACCCAATCCTTGAACGGCGCCCCGTTCCGCAACGCGCCGGGCTTGCGGGCCAGGATCGGAACGTAATGCCAGGGGTCGAACAGGGTCTTGTCGCGGGCGAACGAGCGGCCGTGCTCGCCGACGACCCGGCCGTCCTGACGCAGCTCGATCCGCTCGGCATAGGCGCGGACCTCGACGGGACGACCGACGGCGCTCGCCGTGACAGAATATTTGTTGTTGTCGAACCGGACCAGGCAGGTTTTGGACACCGAGGCCGGTACGGCATGGAAGCCATCGAACCGTCCACCATAGGGCACCAGGCTCGGGCGTTCCGCCTCGAACATCTGCCAGACCGTCTGATCCTTGAACTCGGGATGCGGGTGGGCTCTGGCATAGGTGACGCACTGGTCGAGCAGCCACCCGTTTAGCTCGTCGTAGCTCTTCACCCGCAGCCGCGGGGTGAAGAAGCGTTCCCGCACTACGCCGACCTGGTTCTCGACCTGCCCCTTCTCCCAGCCCGACGCTGGCGTGCAGGCGACGGGGTCGACGAGGTAGTGTCCGCACATCTGCAGGAAGCGGCGATTGTAGGCGCGCTCCTTACCCACGAAAATCGTCTCGACCGCCGTCTTCATGTTGTCGTAGATGCCGCGCCGGCAGGCCCCTTTGAAGAAAGCAAACGCCCGGTCGTGGGCGTCGAATACCATCTCCTGGCTCTCGCGCGGATAGCCCTCCGCCTGCCATCTGTGGACGCCCCCTGCTTGGCAAGGAAAAACGTTGGAATTGCACGAACGCGTGGTCGGATGCTGCCATCTGTCCGGCCTCGATTGCGACAGCGAGCTGCCGCCGGCCTGTATGGGAGTTCGCGGACCGGGTTCCTATCACTCCAGCGTGCTCGAGGCACTGTGGCAGGCCCTGGATATCCCAGCCCCGTCTCACCGACCGTTGCGCCATACGCTCCTTCCGCTCTCCTCCGCCTTCTCGGTAGCGGCTGGCTTACGCCGCCGCTACCGGAGCCTTGTAGGTCCCGCCCTTGACTAAGAGCGCCCACACAACACGGGCGGTCTTGTTGGCCAAGGCCACGGTGACCAACATCTTCGGCTTGCGCCCGAGCATCTGGCCGAGCCAGGTTCCGGTCGCTTCCTTGCGCATCGCGGCATGTCGGACTACAGCGCTAGCGCCGAGAATGAGCAGACGGCGGATCGTCCGCTCTCCGCGTAACGACACGGCGCCGAGCTTTTGCTTGCCACCGGTCGATCGCTGCAACGGTGTCAACCCGAGCCATGCTGCGAAGTCTCGGCCGCATTTGAAGCTTTCGGCCGCCGGCACGAGCGCCGTGATCGCCGTGGCGGCGATTGGGCCAATGCCGGGAATCGTCATCAGGCGCCGCGCGACCGGGTCTGCCTTGGCGCGCCGGCCGATCTCCGCGTCGAGGTCCTTGATCTGGATCGTGAGCGTCCGAAACGTCGAGACCAACACCTTGAGCACGGTTCGCGCCGCCTCGGGCAGACGCGTATCCGGGCTCTCAATGCTGGCCATCACTTGATCGGCCTGGGTGATCCCCTTGGGGAAGATGTGACCGTACTCGGCCAAGTGGCCACGCAGGGCGTTGATGCACTGCGTGCGCTGCCCAACCAAGAGGTCGCGGGCCCGAAACAGCACCCCACTCGCCTGGCTTTCTTCGCTCTTGACCGGCACGAACCGCATGGTCGGGCGCCCCGCCGCTTCGCAGATCGCCTCGGCATCAGCCGCGTCGTTCTTCTGTCGCTTGACGAACGGCTTCACGTAGGCCGGTGGGATCAGCCGCACGGCATGGCCGAGGCGCGCGATTTCCCGACCCCAGTGGTGCGCACCGGCACAGGCCTCCATGGCGACGGTGCACGGCGGCTGCCCGGCAAAAAAGGCCAGCAGCTTGGAGCGTGAGAGCCGCTTGCGGAACAGAACGCGGCCGGCCGCATCGGCGCCGTGTGCCTGAAAAACCTGCTTGGCGAGATCCAATCCGATCGTGATAGCCTGATCCACGGACGCCTCCTTGTGAGTGATGATCGATCAACACCTTCCATCCTGGCACAACCGATGCCGTCAGGGGGCGTCCACCCCATCACTCCCCTCAGCTTCGCTGAGCGGAGCCTCTGGCAGGCTCCGCCCGCACGAACAGCATGCGACTGTGGCACAGGCGGACGTGGGCCACCTTCACGGTCACGGTCGTATCGTTGATCAGCACGACCTCGTGGCTCCAGTCGAACTGGTAGGCCTCCCCGGGATCGAAGGTTAGCGGCACATAGGCCTGGGCCATCGTGGCGCCGCGCTCCTCCGCCCAACTGTGGGCGTACCGTCGAACGGCGTCGTACCCACCTTCATAGCCCAGAGCCCGGATCTCTTCGTAGAGGCGGATCAAAGTGAGCCGCTCGCGCGCAGGCTTGCCGGCATTGGCCAGAAGCAACTCATCGAGCCGCTCCCGAACCGGCCCGATCTTGGGAAGCGGCTGCACCTCCCGCGTATAGCGGAACTCGGTCGCATCCGACCGGATCACCTTGCGCACCACTTTCCGCGATACGCGGAACTCGCGGCAGATCGCCTTGATCGACTTGCCCTGGACGAGGAATGCTCGCCGGATCTTCGCAATCGTCTCCACCACAAGCATCCTGAACTCGGCCCCCATGATCCATGGAAGCCAGTGTGGACCGTTCCCCGGGGTCCCCTTTGGACGCCTATACCCCCGAAAACAGGGGCCTTATTCCACGCCTATTCACATCGGGGTGGAGGCGGATTCGTTCTATTTCACCGGCAAATCGCAGGATGTCCTACGTACCGAGCTAATGGAGGCCCGCATCACCGAGCGCGCCTTGCAGGCGGGGATCGATGCCATGGACGTGGGCGTGCGCCAGTGCGACGTGGCGTCCGCGATCCTGGCCGCTGCGACGCGCGGCACGGCGGAATTCGGCGGCGACTATCCCGCCATCGTGCCGCTGATGCCCACGGGGGTCGGCACATCCTGCCCGCATCTTACCTGGAGCGATGCGGCTTTCGCCGCCGCGACCGGCACCACGATCGAGATCGCGGGCGTGCGTCACCATTATCATGCGCCGCTGACGCGCACCGTCTATCTGGGAAGACCGCCGGACAAGATGCGGAAGGCGGCGGAGACGGTGCTCGAGGGCATCCACGCCGCTTTGGACGCCGCCCGGCCCGGCGCCCGAACGCGCGACGTCCACGCGGCCTGGACGAAGACGATCGAGCGCCACGGGCTTTCGAAGACGTCGCGATGCGGCTATTCGATCGGCCTCGGCTATCCTCCCGACTGGGGTGAGGGCACCATCTCGCTGCGCGCCGAGGACGAGACCGTGCTCGCACCGAACATGACGATCCATGTCATGCCCGGCATCTGGCTGGACGATTGGGGAGTCTCCATCTCGGAGACGATCCGCATCACCGACGATGGATGCGAGTCTCTCTGCAATTTTCCTCGCGAGCTCATCACGAAATGATGCGGAGCGAGAGCTATGGCGCTGCCAGGGTCCGTGTGCGGCGATGATGCGCGTCCGCGCGCTGTGGCGGCGGCGTGAAGGCAACTTTGGCAGTGGATCGAGACCACCAACGGGCATCGCTGCGCGGCGGCTCCGGCTGCCTCCGCCCGCTCGCGCAGCCTGGCTGCGGCCCTCGGCGAGCACCTGGAACCGGCCTCCCGTATCGAGGAAGACCGATGCGGTCTGCCCAGCCCCCCAATTCGAAGTCGAAGAGTCGCCGATAGAAGGTCAATGCGGCTGCATCGGCTATTCCATCCGCGCTCGGAAGAAGAGCGTCGAGCCGGTGAGGGTCACGGCGGCAATCACGACGAGGGGCCAAGTGTTGGCGAGCACGTCCGACGCACCCATGCCTTTGAGGAAGAGGCCTTCGACGATGGTGATGAAGTATTTGAGCGGGTCGAGCGCGGCGACGACCTGCAGCCAGGGCGGCATGTTGTCGACGGGACTGGTGAAGCCCGAGAGCAGGATCAGCGGGATCACCGACAGGAACATGCCGAGAAAGGCCTGCTGCTGGGTGCGCGACAGGATCGAGATGAACAGGCCGAGGCCGATGAGCGCGGTCAGGTAGCAGACAAGGCCGAGATAAAAGAGCGGAACCGCGCCCCGGAACGACACGCCGAAGGCGAGCGGTATCAAGATCAGATAGAGCGTCGCGATGAACGTGCCGAGCAGCAGCGCGGGCGTCACCTTCCCCGCCAGGATCTCCCAGGTCCGCAAAGGTGAGACCAGCAGCTGGTCGTAGGTGCCGAGCTCGCGTTCGCGGGCGATCGACTGGCCGGTGACCGAGAGCACCGAGAGCGCCCCGATCGTGACGATCAGGGCCGGCATGGTGAACCACATATAATCGAGGTTGGGGTTGAACCAGTTGACCACCGCGGTCGCGCCGCCGGATCCTTGCGCGGTGGGTTTGAGTTCGGCGCCGAACTCGCCGGCGACCCGGCTGACATAGCCGTTGACAATCTGGGCGGCGTTGGACCGGCGGCCGTCGTAGACCGCCTGGATGCTCGCGGGGCGGCCCGCGGCGACATCGCGCGAGAAGCTCGCGTCGAACACGACCACCCCGATCACACGCTGGTTGTCGATCGCGTCCTGGACCGCGGCCGGCGTCTCCAGCCGCACCAGGCGCTTGATGTTGGGGCTGCCGGCGAAGCGGTTGATCAGCTCGCGCGAATAAGCGCCGCCGTCGCGGTCGTAGATGCCGAGATCGACGTTCTTGACCTCGAGCGTGGCGGCGTAACCGAACAGCGCGAGTTGCAGGAGCGGCGGTGCAATCAGGGTGATGCGGCCGCGCGGATCGCGCAGCAGCGCCCAGAGCTCCTTGACGATCATCGCGCCGACCCGGCGCCAGGCGGCTGCGCTCACGCGATCCTCCGCTTGGTCGCACGCACCGTCAGGGCGAAATAGAACAGGCCGAAGCCCAGCATGACGGCGATGTCGGGGAGAAACAGCCCCCACAGGTCGCCGGCGAGAAACACGCTCTGGAGCAGCGGCATCAGGTAGCGCACCGGCACCGCATAGGTGACGAGCCGGATCCAGCGCGGCATCGAGCTGATCTCGAAGAGGAAGCCCGAAAGCAGCAGCGCCGGCAGAAAGGCGCTCAGCAGCGCGATCTGGCTCGCGACGAACTGATTCTTGGTCGCAGCCGAGATGAACAACCCTTGGCCGAGCGCCGGCAGCAGGAAGGCCGAGACGATCAGGAACAGCGCCAGCGGCGAGCCGCGGAACGGCACCCCGAAGAGCGTCACCGCCAGCACGGCGCATACAACGGCCGACCCCAGGCCGAGGAGATAATAGGGCACGACCTTGGTGACGATCAGCTCGGCCATGCTAAGGGGGCTGGCCATGATCGCTTCCATCGTGCCGCGCTCCCATTCGCGCGCGACGACGAGCGCGGTGAGCAGCGTGCCGATCATGGTCAGCACGATCGCCATCGCGCCCGGTACGAGGAAGTAGCGGGAGGTCAGCTCCGGGTTGAACCAGTAGCGGTCCACGACCTGCACGCCTGGCGACGCGCCGGCTTGGCCCCGCTCGGCCGCGCGCCCGGCCGCCCAGTTGGCGCGCACGCCTTCGGCGTAGGACGCGGCGAAGCTGGCGGTGTTGGGGATCGACCCGTCGGCGATCACCTGGATGGTACCGCCGCCCGCCGCGACCTGGCGGCCGAAGTCCTGCGGGATCACCACGATGCCGCGAACACGGCCTGCGACGAGCGCATCCTTCAGGGGCGCGACGCTGTTTGCGGCCGTAACGTCGAACCAGCGCGACTGCTGAAATGCGGTGGTGAGGCTGCGGGCCGGTTCGCTGCGGTCGAGCGCGGCCAAGCCGATGCGGGTGCGCGCGGTGTCGAGGTTCACCGCATAGCCGAACAGGAACAAGAGGATCGGCGGCAGGATGAAGGCGATCAGTAGCGTCGAGGGATCGCGCAGGATCTGGCGCGCCTCCTTCAGCATCATCGCCATGAGGCGCCGGGGCGCGAAGGCGCTCATGCCGCGCGCCTCTCTGTTTGGCCCTCATTTCGGTCGAAGGCCTGGAGGAGGGTCGCGAATGCGTCCTCCAGCGTCGGGTCCTCGGGGCCGCCCGCTTCACGCGCCCGGGCCTTCAGCTCATCGGGACTGCCCTGGGCGATCTCACGCGCGCGGTAGATCAGGGCGATGCGGTCGCAATATTCGGCCTCTTCCATGAAGTGGGTGGTGACGAGGACGGTGACGCCCTTCTCGACCAGGCCGTTGATGTGGGTCCAGAACTCGCGCCGAACGATCGGGTCGACGCCCGAGGTCGGCTCATCGAGGAACAACACCGGAGGCTGGTGCAGCACGGCGCAGGCGAGCGCCAGGCGCTGCTTGTAGCCGAGCGGCATGCCGCCGGCGTTCTGCCTGAGGTAGGGTTCGAGATGGAAAACCTGAACCGCCCGCTCGATGGCCTCCCGGCGCTCACGGCCGCCTAGCCCATAGGCGCCGGAAAAGAAGTCGAGGTTCTGGCGGACGCTGAGGTCGCCATAGAGCGAGAACTTCTGCGCCATGTAGCCGAGCGACTGGCGGGCATCGGCCTTGGCGGTGCGCAGGTCGTAGCCCGCCACGCTGCCCGTGCCCGACGTGGGCGAGAGCAGGCCGCAAAGCATTTTGAAGGTGGTGGATTTGCCCGCTCCGTTCGGGCCGAGCAGCCCGAAGATCTGCCCGCGCCGCGCCTCGAAGCGAATGTCCTTGGCGGCCGTGAAGCCGCCGAAGGTCTTGGTCAGCCCGTCGGCGACGATCACCGACTTGTCGCGCTCGGCAACCTCGGCGTAATGCTCGGCGAGTGCGCTCGTGCCCGGCGGCCCGCCGCCCAGGATATCGACGAAGGCGTCCTCGAAGCGCGGCTTCACCGGCTTGGCCTCGCCCGCGAGATGGCCCAACACCTGCCCATCCGGCGCTCCGTCCTTCATGAGCAGCCGCACCGAGGCGCCCTGGATGACGCCGTCGAGCACGGTCTCGCCGTCGAGCACGCGGCGCAGCAGCGGCCGGCGCTGGTCCGGATCGACCGGCACGCGGAACACCCGGCCTTCCACGCGCTTGGAAAGCTCGCCCGGTTCGCCCGAGAACAGCAGCTTGCCCTCGTGCAGCAGGTAGACGGTGTCGCAGCGCTCGGCCTCGTCGAGATAGGCGGTCGACCAGAGGACGCCGACGCCATCGCCGATCAGGTCCTTGACCATGCCCCAGAGCTCGCGCCGCGACACGGGATCGACGCCTACGCCCGGCTCGTCGAGCAGCAGCAGCTTGGGCTGCTTCAGCAGCGCGCAGGCGAGACCAAGCTTCTGCTTCATGCCGCCCGAGAGCTTGCCCGCGAGCCGGGTCTCGAAGCGCTTGAGGTCGGTGAAGTCGAGCAGCCGGTCGAAGCTCGCCTGGCGCTCGTCGCCGACCAGCCCGCGCAGGTCGGCGTAGAGGTCGAGATTCTCGCGGACGGTCAGGTCCTCGTAGAGGCCGAACCGTTGCGGCATGTAGCCGATCTCGGCATGGTCGGCCTGAAGCGCCGGGCGGCCGAGTACGACCACCTTGCCCGCCTCGGGCGCGATCAGGCCGGCGAGGATGCGGATCATGGTGGTCTTACCGGCGCCGTCGGGGCCGACGAGCCCGGTCATCCGGCCCGCCTCGATCGTGAGGTCGACACCGTCGAGCGCCGGAGGACCATCCTTGGCGAACCGCTTGGTCACGCCCTGCGCGCTGGCGACCGGCTCGGCCCCGATCATGGCTTCGCCGCCGGGCGCGCGCCGGGTACGCGCACGGTGACCGGCTGGCCCTGGCGCAGCGCGTCGTCGGGATCGTTCACGATGACGCGGATCCGGTAGACGAGGTCGGTGCGCAGCTCGCGCGTCTGCACCGTCTTGGGGGTGAACTCGGCCGTCGGCGAGATGAAGCCGATCGTGCCGTGATAGATCCTGCCTACGCCGTCGGCGGTCACCTCGACGGCCATGTCCGGCGAGATGCGGCCGAGGTCGACCTCGTCGACATAGGCGCGCACGCGCATCGGCCGGTCGATGGTCAGCGTCAGCACCGTCTCGCCCGGCTGGACGATGGCGCCGGGCTCCCGCGCGCGGGTCAATATCACGCCGTCGTTGGGCGCATGCAGCTCCGCGTCGGCAATGTCGGTGCGCGTCTTGTCGCGCTGCGCCATCGCCTGGGCGCGCTGCGCCTCCGCCGCCTTGACGTCCTCGACGCGAGCGCCCGCATGCTGCAGCGACAGCGCGTCCTCGGCCGCGCGCACCTGCGCTTGGGCCGCGTCATATTGGGACTTGGCCGTGTCGAAGTCGGCTCGGCTGACCGCACCGGTCGAGACGAGCATGCTACGCCGGTCGTAGTCTGCCTTGGCCTTGATCAGCGTTGCGCGCTGCTGCGCGAGCTGTGCTTCGGCCTGGGCGATGTCCTGCGGCCGGTTGCCGTTGCGCAGCTTCTCGAGCTGGGCGGACGCAGACGCGACCTGCGCTTCGTCGGCGGCGAGCTGGTCCCGAAGCGGCTGCGTATCGAGACCGGCGAGGAGGTCGCCTGCCTTCACGTGTGCGCCTTCCTCCAACGGGATCGCCGCGATCCGACCGCCGAGGCGGAAGCCGAGATCCACCTGGCGGATGTCGACGTTGCCGTTGAGCGCCAGCACCTCGTCGTGCTTCGGCGCGAGTAGCCCGAAGCCGCGGGTGAGCACTGCCGCCACGGCAAGCGCCGCGACGATCCCAAGCATGACGACTCGTGCGCGGGTCACGGCCGGCCAACCGCTTCCAGATCGCCCAGGATGGCGCGGGCGTTGGCGACCACCGCGGCGCGCGCCGCCTCCGTCTCGCGCGGGCCGACCTCGGTCCAGCCCGTCGCCCGCATCAGCGCCGCGCGCCCGAACCGGAGCGCGAACACCTGGCCCAGGAGCGAGTAGCCGCGCACCCGCGCTGCCTCCTCGTTCAACCGGCCAGCCGAGATGATGCTCAGCAGGCCCGCAAGCGGCTCGATCACATGCCGCATCGCGCGCTCGTAGAGCAGGTCGAATGCCGAGCTGGGGTTCATCTGTTCGCGCACGACGAACCGCGCCAACGACGCGATGTCCTCCCCCATCATGATCACGACCAGGCTGCCGAGCAGTGCCTCGACCGTGACGCGCGCCTCGGCCGGCGACGCCGGCCGGGCGAGGCGGTCGAGGAGCGGCGTCAGCCTCTCGCGCATCGTCGCAGCGATGTGTTCGGCGCAGGCCAGATAGAGCCCGTCCTTGCCACCGAAATGATAGGTGATCGACGACATCGGCGTGTCGGCATTCTTCGCGATGGCGCGTGTGCTGGCGCCCTCCCGCCCGAGCCGACCGAAGTGGTCGATGGCGACGTCCAGCAAGCGACGATCGGTAGGTGACGAGTCCCTCATGCCTCAATCTCGTTCGTTCGAATGAATTAGTCAAGCGCTTCGAGAGGATTGGAGGTCGAACACCGTCCAGGCTCGTGAGCGGTTCGAGCGTGTGATGGTCTTGGCGCCCTGCTCGGAGCGGCAGGGGTATCGGTCTCATCGTGCCTCCTCTGCGTCAGGGAGCCGCTCGGCCTGATCACGGCGACCAAGGCGAGAACCTTTGGATCAAGACCGGTTGGGCCCTCTCGCTGTTCGCCCAACCCGCTCTCCGCGAAGTTGGCGAGCTGACGTGGGAGCGTCCCTCTACCGTCAACGCTCCGGCTCTCGATGCCCTACGACAGGCTGATGTTGCAGCCGAATCCCAAGCGCCGCGGCACAAGCATCGAGATCGATTGCCTCTCCATCGCCGACCCAACCGACGATGCGGTCGGGACGGACGAGCGCCACGAAGCGGTCGAGGCCGAAGAACTTCACAAGATCCGCCATGTCGCCGTCCACCAGCGGAAGCTCGAGTGCGGAGGCGAGCCGGCGCGCCGCCGCCTCGCAACCCGCATGGAGAACCACGGCGCTCCATTGACCGCCCAGCAGCCTGGACCCGTCGCCGCCGATGACATCGGGAACGCGCGATCCGACCGGCGGCTCGGATGCGAGCAAGGCGGACCGGCCGTAAGCCACGTCGAGCATCGACACTTTTCGGGCGACGCCCGGCGCCGATTTGCCGATGCCGAGCAATTTGTCGCCAAGCCATACGATCGACGTGCGCAGGAACGTGGGGGCGCTTTCGAAGCGTTCCATCACGTCGGTCGTCGGCTGGACGATGCGATCGATATATCCCCAGCGTTCTTCGGCGTAGGAATCGAGCAGCGCATCGACATTGGCGTTGGGACCGCTGGCGGCGCGCGCGAGCTTCCAGGCGAGATTGTGGGCGTCCTGGATACTCGAGTTCATCCCCTGGCCGCCTGCGGGGCTGTTGAGGTGGGCAGCGTCGCCGGCCAGAAGCGCGCGCCCGACCCGGTAGCGAGGGGCGCTTCGCTCGTGTTTGTAATAGGTGGCTCGCCAGAGCGTCTCGACCGGCTGCGCGCCGAACAGGCGCCGTGCGAGCCGAGCGACATGATCATCGACCGTGTGCTCATCGACGCTCTCGTCGACGGCATCCGCGACGATGCGGAAGATGCCGTCGCCGAAACGAATGCCGACCACCAGCCCCTCGTCCAGGAGCGCGGGCCAGAACTCTGTCTGGTCGACCTCGGGCGGCACGCGAACGTCCGCCAGCAAGGCGCGGGTTGGATAGGTCTTGCCTTCGAGTTCAAGGCCCAGCGTCTCGCGCACGACGCTATGGGCGCCGTCGGCTCCGACGAGGAAACTGCCGTGGAGTTTGTACTC
This sequence comes from Lichenihabitans sp., assembly GCA_965277115.1. Taxonomy (GTDB): domain Bacteria; phylum Pseudomonadota; class Alphaproteobacteria; order Rhizobiales; family Beijerinckiaceae; genus Lichenihabitans. The sequence continues at coordinate 503,189 of CBDIBY010000013.1, forward strand.
GCCTCCGGGGGACTGGATCCGCAGCTTGATCGCCTGGGCCTTCTGCTCGAATCCCAAAACCTTCGTGTCGAAACGGACGTCCACCATCCCCGTGGCGATCACGGCGTCGAGGAGAAGGCGCTCCGTCCGATCCTGGGGCAGCGCGACGGCGAACGGCGTCGAGGTTTCGTTCGTGAGGTCGGTGAGATCGAAATGAACGATCTGCTCGCCCTTCGGCGCGCGGCGGAGGCGGATGTGCGCTACCCGGTTCCCGGCCTCGACGAAGCGGTCGATCACTCCCCATTGCGCGAAGATCTCCAGCGTTCGCGGCAAGATAACGGTCGCGCGCGAATGCGGGTCGAGGCGCTCTTTCTGTTCGAGGACGATGCTGCCCACGCCGGAGCGCGCGAGTCCTAGCGCTAGAGAGAGGCCGGTTGGTCCCGCGCCCACGATCAGTACCGAAGCGGGTGCCTTCTTGTCAGCTTCTAGCGGGGAATGTACCGGCACGCGCGCCTCCGATGTTTTCCATATGGAAAACATCTTCCAACTGGCCAATATTGTCAAGGGATGCTATGACGTCAGCCGAGAATCGCATGACCGCAGCACCAGACATATCGGCGCGCCGTCGCCACCCGGCAGGCGGTGGGTATCCCCGCGGCGACGAAGCTCGATCTCGCTTCATCCAGATCGCCATCGAGGCGTTCGGGCTACACGGGTATGAGGGGGCTTCGACCCGGGTCATCGCCGAATTGGCCGGCGCGAAAGCGCCGGCCTTGCAATATTATTTCGGAGGCAAGCCAGGTTTGTATTCGGCCTGCGCCGACCACATCGCTGCGGCGATCGAAGCGCGACTGGCAGTCTCCCTTGCCGACGCTCGGCAAGCGCTGGCCGACAGCACCCTGCCGAAAGACGCGATCCTGCTGCAACTCCACGGCCTTCTGTCGGAGATCCTCGACATGCTGCTGGGCTCGGATGTTGAGGCTTGGGCGCTCTTCATCCTGCGCGAGCAGGCACATCCGACATCTGCGTTCGACAGCATGTTTGGCAAGATCATGGGGCCGGTCATCCGGACCTGCGCCGCTCTCATCGCCAGGCTCGCGGACCTTCCGGAAAACGATCCCGAGGCGGCCGTCGCGGCGCTCAGCTTCTACGGGCAGATCACGTCATTCCGCTTTGGGCGCGAAGCCGTGTTGCGTGTGCTTGGAACACGAGAACTCACCGACGCACATCGTGCGCAGATCAAGTCTGGGCTTCTTCGCCAACTCAGCGGGCTTATCCGCTGATGGCACGGTCGCTCTGCCTGAGATGACCGGGCAGTGTGGCACTCATGCGCGTTTCGCACTCGCTCGATCAGGTTTGGGTGGCGATGAGAAATTCTGACGAACCAACCGGGCGTACTGTTATTTTAATGGGCGGAATCATACTGCCTCTGGCGCCGGCCTTGCCTTCCAGACTATCCAGACACGTCGCGAGCCCACGCAATAGTTGTTCTCTCTCCTCCGATAACATGCCGCTCGTCATGCGGGCCTCGACCTCACGCACGATCTCCCTGGAGGCCGCGGATCCTCGCCTATCTGGTCGTGTGCCCTTGGCGCCAGTGTGCTGCTGAGGCGGGCGCTGACGATATGGAGGCCAGTTGCGGTTCCGCTCTGGCCGGTGCTGCTCTCTCTCTCTCTCGGATTGGAGGCAATTGCTTTCCTCGCGACGCTGGAATGGCAGCTTCCCGCCCAGCGCGCGCTCGATCGGGCCGGTTGGTCAGACGCGATGATCTATCCGTTCGCCCACACCTTCGACCGGCAGCGCGCGGGTTTTCTGCGCCGACGGATCATCGTGCCGCTGTTTCTCTCGGCGACCGCCGTCGATCACGAAATCGGCGAAGCGATGATCCGGCAGAGCCGGCTCGATTGGGGTCATCGTGCGGCCGCCGATGCTCACCAACGGTGCGCGGACGGGCGCTATCGGGCCGGAGAGGCGCTGCGCGAGGAAACGCCTCTCCTGCGCGTCTCGCGCGCCGATGTCGCCGATTTCATGCTGCGCCAACTGCACGACGATCACTTTCTGCGGCGATCGCCGAGCCTCGCGCCGAGCGGCGAGCCTTACGACCAACGACGAGAGGGAGCGTCATGAGCGCGAAGACGTGTTTGTCTCAGATGAAGCTTCCGCCACCGCCGGGAAGCCGCTAATTTCCAGGGCTCCGAGCGCGGTTTACCTAATGCCGGACGAGTGGCTTCAGCCACTCTTCGCGCGCCGAAATACCTGTCCCGCGAACGTCCGCTTCCAGGCGATGAGTCAGTGACCGCTCGGGGCGCGCCGGGACTGTGCGATCGACCACAGAGGCGCTTGATCGGAGTGGCACGATGTCCGGCGAGTCATCCGGCCTGCGTCGTCAATCGTTCGAACAGGGACCCGAATCCCTCGGCGATGGTGAGGTGGGCGATCACGGCGTCACGCAGCTTTGTGTAAGGCAATTCAGCAAGAATGGCCGTCTGGACCGCGGCCATCACCTCGCCCGCTTCGGAGCCGATCATCGTAAAGCCAAGGATGCGATCGCTCTCGACTGCGACCACCGCCTTCATGAACCCTTCGGCTTCGTCCGTCGCCTCCGTCCGCAGGACGTTGCGCATCGGGAGTTTGGCCGCGCGGAATGGGATACCCTGACGCTGCGCCTCGCTTTCGGACAAGCCGACGCGTGCGAGCGGCGGATCGGTAAACATCACATAGGGAATAAGACGATCGTCGGTCCTGCGGTTGCCTCCCGCCATGTTGTTGCGGACGATCCTGAAATCATCGACCGACACGTGCGTAAACTGCGGGCTTCCGGCGCATTCGCCGATCGCCCAGACGCCGGGTGCGGTCGTCTCCAGCCGCTCGTTGACCTGAATGAAGCCACGGGCATCGAGCGCAATTCCGGCCGTGTCGAGGCCGATCTCGGCCGTGTTCGCGATCCGTCCGGTCGCAACGAGCAGATGGCTGCCCTGGATCTCTCGTTCTTCGGCTTCCGTCCGGACCGTCACCGCCACGGCGTCACCGGAGAGACCATGGACGCTCAGAGGCTTTGCGTTCACAAGGATATCGATGCCTTCGCGGCTCAGAGCCTCGCCGATCTCTTCGGCCACATCTGCATCTTCGCGCGCCATGAGCTGGCGTCCGGGCTCGACGATCGTGACACGGCTGCCGAAGCGCCTATAGGCTTGCGCCAGTTCGATGCCGGTGTAGCCGCCGCCCAGCACGATCAGATGCGGCGGCAACTCATCGAGCTCCAGCGCCTCGATGTGGGTGAGCGGGGCCGCCTCGCGCAGGCCGGGAATGTCCGGAATGGCGGCGTGCGAGCCGACGTTGACGACGACCTCGTTGCCGGCGAGCGAGCGCGTGCCGCCGTCGTTCAACGAAACGTCCAGGGTTTTCGGGCCGACGAAGCGGCCGCTGCCCATGATCAGTTCGGCGTCGCTTTCCTTGTAGGCCTGAAGGTGGAGCGCGGTCTCCCGGTCGATCATGTCCTGCTTGCGCCGGCGCACCTGGCGCATATCGGTTCTGACGTCAGCCGCGAGCGTGCCGAAGCGGGCAGCGTCCCGCACGAGATGAGCGACCCGGGCGCTCCACAATTCGTTCTTGGACGGCATGCAGGCCACAGCCGGACACGAGCCGCCGACCCAGCGGCGCTCGACGACAGCGACCTTTTTGCCGGCCCGGCCGAGATGCCAAGCGAGCAGTTTTCCGCCCTGGCCACTGCCGAGGACGACGACGTCAAAATGTTCGATCTGAGGCATGATTGCTTCCTTCCTGAGGTCGAGGATAGCTGATCGGTCATAGCGTCTGGAGCGGGTCGCGTTGCGAGGGGAACGTCTGCCGGCTTGCGACCAATTGCGGTCTGAGAAAGGGCGGACTTCCGCCCGTCAGGCGCTCAGATCGACTTCACCTCGCCGCCGTCCATGCGGAGCGTGGAGCCGGTCATCCAGCGGGCGCTGGGCGACACCAGGAACGCCATCAACTCCGCAACTTCCTCCGGCTCGCCATATCGCGCGATACCAGCCTCCTTCGGGAAGTTGGCCGTTGCTTCCTCGATCGTCATGTCGTGCAGCGGCGCCCAGTGCTTGAGATAGGACCGTCGGCGCCCGGTCATCACGGGGCCGGGCAGAACGCTGTTGACTTGCACCCCATCGGCGATGCCGCGATCGGAGAAGGCCTTCGCCAAGGCGACGATGGCGGCATTTATCGTACCGACGGCCGCATACGGCGCCTTCGGAAACAGCGCCGAATTGCCCGACATCAGCACGACGGAGCCCTTGGCCGCCTTCAGCGCCGGCCACGCCGCGATCGTGAGCCGGCGTGCGCCGTGCAGCTTCAGCGCCAGGCCACCGTCCCACTGCGCGTCGGTCATCTCGAACAGGTCGATCTGCGGCACTGCGCCGGCGATGCTGAGGAGCGCGTCGATGCGACCGAACGCGGCGAGGGTCTGTTCGACAATCGCCTGCGCAGCCTCGGCCCGGGCTATGTCGGCGTCGATGATCAGCGCTTCTGCGCCGGCAGTCCTGACTGCCTCGGCCGTCTGTTCCAGGTTGGAGCGGTTCCGCGCGACCAGGACCAGTGCCGAGAAGTCGCGTGCGAGGCGGATTGCTGTCGCCTGGCCGATGCCCTGGCTGGATCCGGTGACGATGGCAACTGACTTAGACATTTGACGTCTCCTGGACTTTGAAGGGGCGAGCGTCAGTCGTGGACCACGACGATCTTTCCGCGGGCTTCGTTGGCCTCCATGATGCGGTGCGCCTCACGGATTTCGTCGAAGCGGAAGACCCGGGCCGGCTTCACGTCGAGATGTCCGGCCGCAGCATCCTCCGCGATCTCCTGCAGGGGCACGTCCGAGAGCGGGAAGCCTAGCGTACCGAACACGAAGCTGCCGAAGAAGGTCAAGTAAACACCGCTCGACATCTGCAGCAGCGGATTGAAGTCGGGGATCGGATCCAAGCCGCCAAGCCAGCCGGCAAGACAGGCGCGGCCGCCACGGCGGAGCATGGCGAGGATGTCGAGGACCACGCTGTTGCCGACCAAGTCGAGTACGCATCGATCTGCTTTGCCTCGGCGACATGCTTCGAGAGCTCCGGCCGCTCGATCTCGCAGCGCTCGGCGCCGAGCTTCTCGAGCAAGGCGAAGCGATCCTGGCTACGCGTCGTCGCAATCACCCGCACGCCGGCGTTGACCGCCATCTTGAGTGCCGACTGGCCGAAGGACGACGTCGCGCCGCGGATGAGGAGCAACTGTCCTTTCTTGATCTCGAGGTTGCGGAACAGGCATGTCCAGGCCGTGGCAAAGGTCTCGGGTATTGCCGCGAGTTCGGCCCACGGCAGGTCGGCCTCAATGAGCGCGACGTTCGAGGCTGGCGCCCGTGTATATTCGGCGTAGCTGCCGTTGATCGTGCGGCCAAGGCCGCCCATCAGCGCCGCCACCTTGGCGCCGACTGTGAACTCGCCGCCCGGGCAGGATTTCACGCTGCCGACGCATTCGATGCCGCTGACTGGCGCCGCCTCGGCCCACTCGCCCCGGCGCATGTGCACCTCGGCGTGGTTGATGCCGAACGCCTTGATCTGGATGACCACGTGGCCGGCCTTGGGCTCGGGCTCCGGAATGTCTTTGTAGACGAGGCTGTCGAGGCCGCCGAATTTATCGAGTACGATGGCGCGCATGGTAACGCTCCGAGTTGATCGACCGCCGCGATCGATGAAGGCGTGGACGCCGCGTTGGGAGATCAGCGGGGAAGGAAGTCGCGGATGGCAGCCGCGATCTCTGCGGCGTGCGTTTCCAGCGCGAAGTGGCCGGTGTCGAAGAAGCGCACGACCGCGTCCGGGATGTCGCGCTTGAACGCTTCGGCACCCGCCGGCAGGAAGAACGGATCGTTCTTGCCCCAAACGGCCAGGAAGGGCGGCTTGTGGGTCCGGAAATAGGTCTGGAAGGTCGGGTAGAGCGCGACGTTGCTCTTGTAGTCGCCGAACAGATCGAGCTGTACCTCATCGGCGCCAGGCCTGGCCAGGTAGAAGTTGTCCAGCGAGTAGCCGTCCGGAGAAACCTTCGTCGCATCGGCGACGCCATGCGTGTACTGCCAGACGGTCGTCTCGGGCTTCAGGAAGGCGCGCAAGACCTCGCGGTTTGCCGGCGATGCGTCTTGCCAGTAGGCCCGGATCGGGTTCCAGCCGTCGCTCAGCCCCTCCTCATAAGCATTGCCATTCTGGGAGATGATCGCCGTGATGCGGTCGGGATGCTTCGCCGCAAGTCGGAAGCCGCTCGGCGCGCCGTAGTCGAAGACATAGACGGCGTAGCGGTCGAAGCCGACGATCTCGGTGAAACGGTCGGTGCTCGCCGCGATCTGGTCGAAGCTATGTCCGCGGCCTGGCATGTCGGAGTTGCCGAAGCCCGGCAAATCCGGGGCGACGATGTGGAAGCGGTCGGCCAATAGCGGGATGATGTCGCGGAACATGTGACCGGCGCTTGGAAAGCCGTGCAGCAGAAGCAGCTTCGGCGCGCCGACGGCGCCGGCTTCGCGATAGAAGATCTTGAAACCATCCACGTTGGCGGTTTGGTACGTGATGGCGGCCATGACGTATCTCCTTTGGCGGTACCGAGTTGTGATCGATGTAATGGTGAGCGAGGAACTCGCTGAACCAGTCTAAATCGGCCCGTGAAGCTATGCGGCGCTCTCGGCTCGGACCACGGCAATCGCCTGGCGGAGCATGTCCAGGACGACGGCCGGGGCGGTCACGATCGGCGCGTGATCGACAGCATGCGAATGCACCCGGGCGTGCATACGCTCCGCCATGAAGCGCTGAGCGTCCTGGACGATCATGCGGTCCTGCTCGGCCACCAGGAACCAGGCCGGGCAGTCCTTCCACAGGGGCTTCGGCACAGCGACGGTGATGCAGGCGGGCGAGATCGGGCGCTGCACGGCCGCCAGCACCGCCAGATCTTCCGCGGCAGCGTTCTGTGCGAAGGCGGCGGCAAAGGCTGTGTCGGGCAGATAGATCAACCCGTGACTGTCGGGCGCGAGCTTGGGCGCCTGCGGATGCGGCTCGGCGCGGTAGAACACGTCCGCGACCGCCTCGCCCTCTTTGGGGGCCAGGGCCGCGATATAGACGAGCGCCTTCACCTTATCGCTGCGCGTGGCCGCGATCACGGCGCCGGCATAGGCGTGACCGGCAAGGACGACCGGCCCTGACACTCGGTCCAGAGCGCGATCGAGCGCCGCCACATCGTCTTCGAACGAGGTCAGAGGCAGCGGTGGCGCCGACACGTTGAGGCCTTCGGCCACCAGTGGTCCGATGATCTTCGACCAACTCGATCCGTCGGCCCATGCGCCGTGAACGAGGACAACACTCACACCATTCGACGACATCATCGCTCTCCTTCGAAACGACCGGAGGTTTGTAACCTAACCAGGATTATTTATGTGGTTACTCATGACGGACGTAACTTGTCAAGAGGCGTCGTAGAGGTTATTGTCTGAGGGTGTTCACGAAGGTCCGCCGGCGCAGCCGCCGGGCTGGAAGAGGAGGCGAGATGCACCGCCGTCAGCCTGCGATCTTTGTCGGCGATGCGCCCGGGCTGGATTTTCTGAACTCGGTCGCGACGCCGGTCGATACCGCCGTCGATTGGATCGATGACGGCGAGGGCTATCTGAGCTGGCTCGAGCAAGCCAATCTCGTACCCAGCGAGGTGCTGCGAGGCATCAAGTCTCGGGCCCTGCCCGGAGAGCTCGACAAGGTCGCTCACCAGGCGCGGACCCTAAGAGAATGGTTCAGAGACTTCTTGCGCATGCGCAGGGGTCGTCCTCTGACGACCGAGGCGCTCGCCGAACTGGAGCCGCTCAATCGTCTACTGGAGCGCGACGAATCCTTCTGCCGTATATCTTGTCAGCCGATCGGGCGGTGGCCTTTCGAGCTTCAGGCCGTGCGCCGTTGGCGTAATCCCGACGCCCTTCTCCTCCCCGTCGGAGAGGCATTGGCGCGGCTGGTCTGCTCGGAGGATTTTTCGCACGTGAAAGCCTGCGAGGGTCCAGTCTGCACGCTCCTCTTCGCCGACCACACGCGGGGGCATGCGCGACGGTGGTGCAGCATGGCGATTTGCGGCAACCGTGCGAAGCAGGCGGCGCATCGCCATCGGGCGAAAGCGCGTCGCGCTTGAATCGAACAAGAGTCTCGATATCGAGGGCTTGCGGCTACCTTGCTCGGAATGTCTGTTTCCTGATAACCGGCTAAGGTCCGGCGCAAGTTCTTTGACGTCCATGCCGTAACCAAATCCGCCGTGGCTCACGGTCGTGTCCGGGCGCGCGGCGTAGGAGCCTCGGTCCTCGGCAAGGTCCGAGGGTTGATCAGGCTGCCACGGCGGACAGTCTGAGGACGGGATGTGCGGCAGCGCTTGACGGTGCTGATCGCGACGCTCGGCGAAGCGTCTGGACGTTGACTCGGTGCTTGGGCGTCGGATGGTCGAGCCGTGACCAACCCGTCCTCTTCCACGGAGCAGGCCCTTGAACCCGATCACCCTTTCCCTTGCCGTCCTGCTGCTGCTGAGCGGCGCGGCGCTCGTCTATGGGGGCATTTATCTCGGCGGCATCCTCATCCTCCTCGGGATTGTGGTTTTCTTCTCCCTGAAGGTGGCTGATGCCTGGGAACGGGTAGTAGTGCTGCGGGCCGGCAAGTTGCAAGGGGTCAAGGGCCCTGGCTTGTTCGTCATCCTGCCGATCGTCGACCGCGTCGCGGCCGTTATACACCAGCGCATTCAGACGACCTCGTTCAATGCCGAGCAGGCCCTCACCAAGGACACCGTGCCGGTCAATGTCGACGCCATTATCTTCTGGCATGTGCACGACGCCATGAAAGCAGCGCTCGAGATCACGGACTATCGGCAGGCGGTCGATCGCGTAGCGCAGACCTCGCTGCGCGAGATGATCGGCTCTTCCATGCTTTCGGCGCTGTTGTCGGACCGCAAGACCGGCGACGAGCAGCTCCGGGTGGTGATCGGCGCCAAGACGGCGGCCTGGGGCATATCGATCATGTCGGTCGAGATTCGCGACGTTGCAATTCCAGTGGCGCTGCAGGACGCCATGTCGCGCCAAGCCCAGGCCGAACGGGAGAAGCAAGCCCGCGTGATCCTGGGCTCGGCTGAAGCCGAGGTCGCCGGCAAGTTCGTCGAGGCCGCCGAAATTTACGCCCGCTCCCCGGCAGCCTTGCAACTGCGGGCGATGAATATCGTCTACGAGACGACGAAAGAACGCGGGGCCACGATCCTGATGCCGACCCCGCTGGTCGACAGCATGAGCCCCGCGCTCGCAGTCGCGCTCACGCAGACGAAGACCGCACCGTGAGGTTCGGGCGTCGGGCCGTTTCGTGCTGGCGCGACGCCGCGCCGGCCACAGGCGGCTGATCGCCCCCCGAGAAGAGGGGTATCGGAATTAATCCTCATCTGTGTGAAGCGCGTTCGAGCCAAATTCGACGTCAGGACCGGCTGAAGCTGGCGAACCCGTTGCGCACCAGCGTCTCGGCCTAGCGTTTGCCTGCCTCGAAGTCGACAGCCTCGTTCACGTGGCGCTTGTCGGCCTTGACCCCTTCGCGCCGATGCTCGCGGACGTTTGCGAAGCTCGCCGCTGCCGAGCTGCGGACGCCGCGACCCATAAGAGTGCGGACGGTGCGGGCGCCGTCCCTTGCGTCGCCGCCGTCCCGCTGGCTTGATCGACATGACAGCACGCCCGGACTTGAGACGCCGATGCCCCTGACCGCCACCGTTCTTCCGGCTGAGATCGACGCCTTCGGCGTGTGCTTCACGATGCGCGACCGCACCGGGCCTGTGCGCTGTCACGTCTTCCGATCGACGATCGATCACCTTGAGGACAGCCACGCCCGCACCGATGCCGAAGCATTGATGCGGTTCGAGAAGGAGCGGCGCCGCTTCGAGCGCCTGGCGAGCAACCTTCACGCCGGCGGCCACCAGACGCCATGGATCACGGTCCACGACATGCTGACCGGGATGGAGCCGAACGAATACGACGACGGGCCCTGGTCGTCATGACCATGGTGCCGCAGTTGTGCGCAGACAGGCTAGAGCGACGGGAAAGGAGCAGAAATGCACCATAACAGTCCCGTATGACTGAGGTGACTTGGCTTGTCTGAACAGCGCGGCGTGGCTGGATAAGCGGAGCACTGCGAAGTTCAGACTGCCGCGACCTACGGCAGCCTGTCGAAATAGGCCTTGTCTGGTGTTCTGGTCGTGTCCTTGAGTGTGGTGTAGCTCCGCGGTAGCGGAGGCAACCCGCGACCGTCGTCCTCGCCTGTTATTGATTTCCATGCGTAATCTTCTTCGGCGCTCAAACGCCGAATCTGCTTGCTTCACCAAGCTGGAGACTCCGCCATCCTTCATTTCAACAACTCTCGCGACAGCACCGCGCAAGACGGCATTGGTCGTCCGCCATCCGAACACCATGTTTCGTCGAGGCCGACGATCAGCCTGGAGTGATGATCATGACGGATGCAAGGGAACCGATACCGCCCCGTGCCAGCGGCACCACGCAAGGCAGTCGGCATGATCCGGCCGAAACGCGGACGTCGGGCAAGCGCGAGGCCTCGGCCTTGGCGCTCAGAGACGTCAATCGCTGTTCTGTCCGGCCGACCGACCTCATCACCCACCGCGGCTATGCGGTGCTCGTGACCGACACGCGCGGGAGGATCGACGGCGGCAAGGAAGGATTCTTCTTCCACCAGACCCGATACCTTTCCAGTCTTGGGATCAGGATCGACGGCTCCGATCCGACTTTCGTCTCGGCCAACACGGTCGACCATCATCTCCTGACCTCCTATCACCTCGCGCCTTCGCCCGCGGGGCGGGCGGCGGGCCCGACGCCGGAGGATGACAGCAGCACCGGGGACGAGATCGTCCAGAAGGCCATCGAACTCCAGGTCAACGCCTTCGTCGGGAACGGGCTTCATCTCGACCTCGTCGTCACCAATCATGCCCTCGCGGAGACGTCGGTCACGCTGTCGTTGGAGCTTGGGGCGGATTTCGCCGACCTCAACGAGGCCCAGGCCGGCAGGCGCCAGCAGAACGCGCTCGTCGAACGCGCCTGGACAGCGGATGCGGCGCGCGGCGCCGGTGAGGAAAGTCACGGCACGTTGACGCTCCGCTACAGGCATCCCGCGCTCAAGCTTGCGAGCCAGCTTCGGATCGAGGGCGGGGACGCCCTCACCGACATCGGCGACGCCATTGCCTGCACGCTCTTGATGCGGCCGCGCACGCCCCGCATCATCTCGATCGATCTTAGCCCAGTGTTCGACGGCGCTACCATTGAGCCCTTTTTCGGTCGCGACGGCGCGTTTGCGGCGGACGCCCGCGCCACGCTGGCCCGCCGACGCTGGCTGGAGGGCTGCGCCGTTCTGACCGCCGACAATCCGGTCGTGCAGGCGGCTTGGGAGCAGGCCGTCTCCGATCTCGCCTCGCTGCAACTGCTCGACGGGCCAGACGACGAGCCCTACATGATTATCGCCGGAGTACCGAACTATACCGGCCTCTTCGGTCGCGACGCCTTAGTCACTTCGCTGCAGACGGCCAATCTCACGCCTGCCACGCTTCGCGGCTCGTTGCAGGCCGTCAGCCGCTGGAACGCGACGACAACCGACGACCATCTCGACGCCCAGCCCGGCAAGGTCCTGCATCAGCGCCAGCGCGGGCCGCTCGCTGAACTCGGCCTATCGCCGTTCCTGCATTACTACCTTGATCAATCGACCCCAGGCTTGTTCCTGATGGCCGCTGCCGCCGACCTCGCGCATACGGGCGATCTCGACGCATTCCGCGTCCTGCGGGACAAGCTCCTCGGCACGCTTGCCTGGATGGAGGGGAATGCCGATACGCAAGGCTTCTACCCCTATCAGTCGCGATCGGCGCAAGGTCTCAAGAACCAGAGCTGGAAGGATTCCGGCGATGCGGTGCTCTATCCGGACGGCCGCATGGTCAAGAATCCGATCGCCATGGCAGACGTCCAGGGTCTGTTCTACGCGGGCAAACAGGCCGTCGGACTGGCTTTCGGAATCGCGGGCGAGCACGAGCTTTCAGCCAAGCTGCTCGATGAGGCGAAGATCCTGAAGCGACGCTTCAACGCGTGCTTCTGGATGCCGGACGAGCGCTATTTCGCGATCGCTCTCGATCCCGAGGGCAAGCAGGTCAAGACGGTGGCCTCCGATCCCGGATCGTGCCTTGCTTACGGCATCGTGGACGACGACAAGGCCGGGGCCGTCGCCGACCGCCTCCTCGCGGAGGACATGTTCAGCGGCTGGGGTATCCGCACCCTGTCGAGCCGCCACCCGGCCTTCAACCCTTTCGCCTATCATCTCGGCTCGATCTGGCCGTCGCCGAACTCGATCGCGGCCTTCGGGCTCAAGCGGTACGGCTTCATCGAGGCGGTGCACAGGGTCGCGGAGGGACTGTTCGCCACCACCCAGGTGTTCGATCTCGACCGTCTGCCGGAGGTCTTCGGCGGCCATCCGCGCGATGCGCGCCATCCCCATCCCGGCCTCTATCCCGGCGCGTGTTCGCCGCAAGCCTGGTCGGCAGGCGCGGTGATTCTCCTCGTCAACACCATGCTCGGGCTGATGCCGCTCGCGCCGCGCGGCGCCCTGGTCGTCGATCCCGCCTTGCCGGCGTGGCTGCCCGAGGTGACGGTCCGCAACGTCCAGGTCGGCGCAGCGCGTGCGTCGCTGCGATTTCACCGCGACACGTCGGGCCACACCGAGGTCGACATGCTCGACGATGGCGGCTTGCACATCCTGCGACCAGCCGCTGCGTTCGCGCCCGGCGCCGATCGTATCGTAGCGGCCTTGGCTGCCGCTTTGAACCCGGCCGAGGCGATCAGCCTCGCCGGACAGGCAGTGCCGCGTTAGCTCGCTCGCAGGGCGAAGGCCTTTCCGTCGACCGGCACGCAAGTATCGACACTCCTCCGTCCCGCCTGTCCTGAATTTAATCCAAAGCTTCGGATCGAAGCCAAGCATGTGGCGTTGCAACATAAAGCATTCCGGAGATGAACATGTCGAAGATCGTCGTTGTCACAGGAGCCGGCGCGGGCGTCGGGCGGGCGACGGTCGAGGAGTTCGCCAAGGCGGGCTACGATGTCGCGCTTCTGTCGCGCGACCCCGGCCGGCTGGACAAGGCTGCGGCGCAACTGCGGCGGCATGGGGTGCGTACCCTGCCGATTCCGACCGATGTCGCCGATGCCAAGGCTGTCGAGTCGGCCGCCGATCGTGTGGAGGAGGAACTCGGGCCCATCGACGTGTGGGTCAACGTCGCCATGGCGACCGTCTTCGCGCCGGTCTCCAAGCTCACGGCGGAAGAGGTCGAGCGGGGCACCAAGGTCACCTATCTGGGCCAGGTCCATGGCATGATGTCCGCGTTGAAGCGCATGCGGACGCGCAATCGCGGCACCATCATCAACGTCGGCTCGGCGCTCGCCTACCGCTCGGTTCCCCTGCAATCGATCTATTGCGGCGCCAAATTCGCCATCCGCGGCTTCACCGACGCGCTGCGCTCGGAGATCATCCATGACGGGCTCGACATCCATATCACCATGGTGGACCTGCCGGCCGTCAATACGCCGCAGTTCGACTGGGCCTTGAACAAGATGGGCCGCAAGGCCAAGCCGGTCGCGCCGATCTTTCAGCCGGAAGTGCCGGCGCGCGCCATCCTGTTCGCGGCAACCCATCATCGCCGCGACATCTGGGTCGGCTTCCCGACGATCAAGGCGATCCTCGCCAACCGCATCGCGCCCGGCCTCATCGACAAATATCTCGCCAAGGCGGGCTATTCCGGCCAACTGGCGGACCAGCGCCTGCCGCCGGACGCGCCCTCGAACCTCTACGAGCCGGTTCCTGGCGATTACGGCGCGCACGGCCGCTTCGACAGCCGCGCCAGGGACGGCAGCTGGGAAATGTTCACCGATCGGCACCGCGACGCCTTCTGGATCGGCGCCTTGGGGCTTGCCGGACTGCTCGGGCTGCATCTCCTGGCGAAGAAGGAGAAGGTCTGAGGCTAGTCTCCTTCGACGGCGGACGATCGGCAGGACTTCGGAGCAGCGGACACTTGATCAGGGAGGCCGGGATGAGGCACGCGGGTGTGACGGGGACGCTGCTGCGCAAGCCGGGGCCGCCGACGACCCTCGATGAGGCGGAAAGGATCGTGATCCATGACCCGCGCCTGCGCGACGTCATCGATCCCGAAGCGCCGCTTCTGTCCCTCTACGAGCACGCCTCGTTCAGCGAGGGGACGGTGTGGGACGCGCCACGCGGGAGGCTGGTCTGGTCCGATGTCGTCGGGCGCCGCGTGCTCGGCTGGTCGCCGGATGGCCATGTCGAAGTTGTGGTCGACGCCACGGCCTTCATCAACGGCAACGCCCTCGATCGCGACGGACGTCTCGTTCATTGCGAGCACGGCCGGCGCTGCATCAGCCGCTCGGACCATGATGGCGAGGCTGTCCCGTTCCTGACGCATTTCGAGGGCAAGCGCTTCAACGCGCCCAACGACATCACCCGCGCCCCGGACGGAACCTTGTGGTTCTCGGATCCCACCTTCGGCCTCAACATGCCGAAGCAGGGATCGTTGCGGGAGCCCGATCTCGATCACCGCAGCGTCTACCGCTACGACCCCGACAGCGGCGAGGTCCGGCGCGTGGCCGATTTCGAACAGCCCAACGGCCTCGACTTCTCGCCCGACGGAGGCATCCTCTATGTCTCCGATACGGGCCGTGCCCTGCACGGCTCGACGCACGACATCTTGGCCTTCGACATCGCCCGCGACGGCTCGCTGTCGAACCGCCGGCTGTTCCGCCAGATCGAGCCCGGCATCCCGGACGGCTTCGTCGTCGATGCACGCGGCTGGCTCTGGACGACGTCGGGCAGCGGCATCCAGGTCTTTGCCGACGACGCGACGCCGCTCGGCCTGATCCCGACCCCGACCTCCTGCGCCAATTGCGATTTCGGCGGCCCGGACGGCCGCCGATTGTTCATCGCCTCAGAACACAGGCTGCTTGCTATCGACCTGCGGTGAGGCAGGCCTGGATCACCGGCATGCCGGCGCCTACAACTCCCCGCGTCGCGCCAAAGCCTCGACCCGGTCGGCCGTGCGCAGGGCGATCGCCTGGATGGTCAGGGACGGATTGACGCCGCCGACCGTCGGGAACACCGAGCCGTCGCAGACCCACAGATTGCGGATATCCCAGGCGCGACAGTCGGCATCGACCACGCTGGTGCGGGGATCGTCCCCCATGCGTGCGGTCCCGCCGAGATGGTTGGCGTCCTGCTCCTGGCGGAACAGGTTTTTGACCCCCGCCGCCCGCATGCTCTCCTCCATCTGGTCGAGGGCATGATCGATCAGGGCGCAGTCGTTGTCGGTCCAGGCATAATGGATGCGGGTGATGGGCAGGCCGTATCGGTCCGTCTCGTCCGCCAAGGTCACGCGATTGGTCTCGTCCGGCATGGCTTCGCCGACCATCTTGATACCGACCGCGTGGTTGTAGTTCTTCATCTCCCGCACCAGCGCATCGCCCCACAGGCCGCGCGACCCGGCCTGGACGGAGGCCCATTCGATCGGCAGCGGTCCCTGTCCCATCCAGCAATAGCCGCCGTAGAAATCCTTGCGGTCGTCGTAGTTCCAATGCTCGGTGATGGTGGTGGAGGGCGGCGCCTTGCTCCAGCGGATCTCCTCCGCGACATCGCCGAACACGGCCTGGTTGGGTTGCGTCATCAGGTTCTTGCCGACGAGGCCGGAGGAATTGGCGAGCCCGTCCGGGAAAAGGTCGTTGGCCGACATCAGGAGCAGGCGCGGCGTCTCGACCGCATAGCCCGCCACTACGACGTTCCTGGCCCGCTGGAAGGCCCAGCGGCCTTCGCGATGGTAGTGAACGCCCGTGGCGAGACCCGCCGGGTTGGTCTCCACCTTGCCCGCCATGGCGAGGTCCCGGATCTCGGCGCCGGCCGCGATGGCGCGCGGGATCCACACGACGAGGGCGCTCTGCTTGGCATTGGTCGAACAGCCGAAGCGACAGAAGCCGCGATAGACGCAGGGCGGCGACTTGCCGCGCGGCGCCGAGACGGTGGCGAGCGGCGTCGGGGTCCAGGCCATGCCGCGCGCCTCGCATCCTTTGGCGAGGATCATGCCGGCCGCGTTGACCGGATGGGCGCGGTATGGATAGCGTGGGCGCTTCGGTCCCCAGGGGTAGGACACCGGCCCGGAGATCGACAGCGCCTCCTCGGCCTGCCGGTAGTAGCGCCACATGTCACGCCAGTCGATCGGCCAGTCGGCGCCGTAACCGAGCGTAGTGCGGGCCTTGAACCATTCGGGCCGGAAGCGCAGCGACACCATGGCGAAATGGACGGTCGATCCACCCACCGCCTTGCCGCTGTTCTTGCCGCCCATGGTCATCCAGTCGTTGCCCTCGACGATCCGGTCGTCCGTCCAGTAGAGCTTGGCCTGTTCCGTCTCGTCGGAGGCGAAATCGTCGAGCGGCCGGAAGAACGGGCCGGCGTCGAGCGCGACGACGGAAAAGCCCTTCTCGGCGAGGCGGCAGGCCAACGTGCCGCCACCGGCCCCGGTGCCGACCACGACGAAGTCGACCGCCTCGTGGTCGCGGTATTCGCGCATGGAAACCCAGCCTCCCGGGGCGAAGACATCGGGGGCTCGACCCCGCGCCGCGCGCGGTGCCTCGAACGGATCGCGAACCGGTTCAGACGACACGCTTGTTCTCCCGGTAGGCTTTGGCCTCATCGCCCGGATAGGCTTCCGCCGCCTCCCAGGGGTCGCGCCGATCCTTGTCGAGGCGGACGAAGCCGCGCGGGCTCGCCGGTCCCGCCCAGCCGATCTCGCTCCAGGCGGTCGGGTGCGCGTAATAGGCGCTGGTGATGTCGTGCAGCACGCGCTTGCTGAAGACGAGGTCGGACGGCATGCCCCGCCAGAGCGGGCCGGCGAGGTCGCCCGTCTGCATGCGGGTCAGGAGCGCATCCTGATCGGAGGCGGCCAATCGGGCGAAGCGGCCGCCGTGATGCGCCTGCGCCGCCGCATCGAGCGCCGCGAGGGCGGCTTTCCAGGCGTCGCCCTGCGGCAACAGCTTGGCGAAGCGGTAGCCGTCGGTGTTCCCGAGCAGCATCTTCTCGTCCACATAGGCCGCGATCGGCACGGGCGCCCTGTCGCTCGGCTGCGGGACGATGCGCGCGCAGACGGATTGCAAGGTCGCCCATTCGGCCGCCGAGAAGAAGCGTGGGCCGGGGTGCACGGCAAGGCGCCGGTCGACGGCGCGACGGGTCGGCGCGTTCCAGGACAGCGTGTTGCGCTTGTCGAGGACGTCGTAGCCGGGAAAGCGGTCCGTCATCGCTCGGCCCGCTCGATCAGCGTCAATGCGGCAAGGCCTGCGACGGCCAGGCCGGAGAAGCTCGGGGGCGCCGGGATCGGCGGACCGTCGATCATGGTCTGCCGCCAGTTCTTCCAGCCGCCCATGGCGCGCGACACGCCGTAGCAATGGAACGCTACGCCGGCGAAGCCGAGGACGGAGGTCACGCCAAGCCAGAATTTGGCGCCGGTGCGCTTGCGGCGCGGCGGACCGAGCGCCGCCTCGGCCAGGACAGCCGCGGCGATGGGCGGCAAGACGACTGGAAGAACCATGGCCGGATTCTGGAAGTTGCCGCGGAAATGCATGAGCCCGGCCTCGCCCACCGTGCCGAGCAGGCCGAGGCTCGTCAGGCCGGCGACGACGCGGCCGGCCGGCATCCCGAGCAGGGTCGCTTCCCCGTGCCGCCTGGCGTTGCCGGCCAGCCGGTCGCCGGTGAGACCCGCCATTCCCGACAGCATCAGGGCGGCCGGGGCGCCGAGCGGCGCGCCATAGAACAGGTTCTCCCAGCGGAAGCCGCCGACCCGCGTCGCGACATTGTAGAGATGGAAGCCGGTACCGAGCGCACCGATGCCGATCGAGGTGGCGTAGGTCAGCGTCCGCAGCTTGTGGCTGTCGGATTCGGCCGCCCCCATGCCGTGCAGGCTGGACGCGATGTTGAGCGCCGAGGAGACGATCGGCAGGACCATGGCGGGATTCTTGAACGAGCCGCGATAGTGCTCGATGGCACTGTCCATGAGCACGGAGGCGCCGATCATCGCCGCTGCGCCGTGCAATTGGCGGGCGGGTCGCTCATGGGGGAGGGGCACTGGTTCGAACGGGGGTGACGCCGCCTCCGCGCGACGATCGATCGGCGAGGCCTCACGGGGTTCGGGGAAGCTGTCGCGCGGCGGCGCGGGCCGTCTCAGGGCCGCTTCTTGGACGGGGTCTGGCATGGCGGCTTCGCTCAGCCTTTCCCCGGCAGGATGCCGGCGAGCAGCTGCTTGGCGCTGCCTTTCAGAACGCTGCCGAGCTCGGGCTCGTCGGTCATCATCGACATGAAGTTCTTGGCGTCCTTCAGCGTGATATGCGGCGGCAGCGGCGGCACGTTGGGGTCGGCGTAGACTTCGAGGATGACCGGCCGGTCGGAGCTCAACGCCTCGTCCCAGGCCGCGCCGATCTTCTCGGGATCGTCGACGAAGATGCCCTTGAGGCCGATCAGCTCGGCGTAGCGGTGGTAGGGGAAATCCGGAATGCTCTGGGTCGACTCGGTCTTGCCGTCGCCGAGCTGGACGCGTTCTTCCCAGGTCACCTGGTTGAGGTCGCGGTTGTTCAACACCATGATGACGAAGCGCGGGTCCGACCACTCCTTCCAGTATTTGGACACGGTGATCATCACGTTGAGGCCGTTCATCTGCATGGCGCCGTCGCCGATGAAGCCGATCACCGGGCGATCGGGAAAGGCCATCTTGGCCGCCACCGCATAGGGCGTGGCGGCGCCGAGCGAGGCCAGGCCGCCCGAAAGCGAACCCATCATGCCGCGCCTGATCTTGATGTCGCGCGCATACCAGTTGGCGACCGAGCCGGAATCGCCCGTCATGATGACATTGTCGGGCAGGCGTTTGGACAGTTCCCAGAAGATGCGCTGCGGGTTGATCGGGTCGGCCGCCGCCATGGCGCGCTCCTCGAGCAAGGTCCACCAGCTGGCGACGCCTTTCTCGATCCCCTTGCGCCACTTGCCCTCCGGTTTCTGCCGCAGCATCGGCAGGAGCGCCCGCAACGTGGTGGCGCTGTCGCCCACCATGTTGACCTCCATCGGATAGCGCAGGCTGAGCCGCGCGCCGTCGATATCGATCTGCACGCCGCGCGCGGCGCCCGGCGGCGGCAGGAACTCGCTGTAGGGGAAGGCCGAGCCGACCATCAGGAAGGTATCGCAGTCCTGCATCAGGTCCCAGCTCGGCTTGGTGCCGAGGAGGCCGAGCGAGCCCGTCACCCAGGGCAGGTCGTCCGGCAGCACCGCCTTGCCGAGCAGCGCCTTGGCGACGCCGGCCTGCAGCCGCTCGGCGACGGCGATCACCTCGTCGGTCGCCCCAAGCGCCCCGGCGCCGACCAGGATCGCCACTTTCTCGCCGGCGTTGAGCACCTCCGCCGCCTTCTGCAGAAGGCCCTCGTCCGGCAGCTGCGCCGGCCCCGCATAGCCGATGCCGGTATGGGTCGTGCCGTGCTTGACCGGCGGATCCTCGTAGGCCAGCTCCTGCAGGTCGTTCGGCAGGATGACGCAGGTGACGACGCGCTTGTTCGCGGCGATGCGCACGGCCCGATCGATCAGATGGCGCACCTGCCCCGGTACGCTGGCCATATGCACGTAGTCGCCGGCGACGTCCTTGAACAGGTTCTGCAGGTCGACCTCCTGCTGGTAGCTCGCGCCGATGGCGGTGCGGGCCTGCTGCCCGACGAGCGCGACCACCGGCACGTGGTCCATCTTGGCGTCGTAGAGCCCGTTGAGGAGATGGATCGCCCCGGGCCCCGAGGTCGCATAGCAGAGCCCGACGCCGCCGGTGAATTTGGCATGGCCGGAGGCCATGAACGCCGCCATCTCCTCGTGGCGCACCTGCACGTAGTGCATCTTGTCCTTGGCCTTCTCGAGCGCCACGTCGAGCCCACCGACGCCATCCCCCGGATAGCCGTAGACCCGCGTCAGCCCCCATTCGACGAGACGCTGCCAGACGAATTCGCTGACGTTCATGCTCATGGCCGGCCTTCTACCCATCGAAGCGGACATTGCACGATTATCCGCTTGTGTGATGCAAGTCCTACGTCAACGTTCCAGAAACGTTGCGTTATCGGGATATTAAATTCTCACAACAGAGCCCTGTCCCTGTGTCGTGGTGTCCGAGATTTTGCCGGGAATTGGAAGAATGTCATTCCCAAGCGGCGGCGGAGGTGGTCGTGCTGGAGTGGCGGCAGAGGTGGGTTGGGCGTCGGCGGAGCTGAGGGTCCCCCGGTTTCTCCTCCACCTTCAGAGTGAGTATCCCGCGTTCGGCATGCGGCTCGGTTCGCTTCCGACAGAAGTGAGGAGCAAAGGCTCTCGATTTCTATCATAGATCGGGTGGACGGCTACCGTGGCGGCCATGTCGGCGGCAAGGTTGATGCTAAACACCAAGGTCAGGCACAACTCCACGTTACTCGCGCTCGCTTGAGCGACTTCGGCAAATTCATCAATGACCAAGAGGCAAAAGAATGCATCCGAATGCGATCTTCATAGTATGACCGATATATTATTTCTTGAGTCCCGAATGGACACGGCCATTTTAGTCGATCTCTGCCGCCCGCACGATAGAAATACCGGCGACAGACCTGCAATCTTCAGCCACGTCCGTGAGACACTGTGTGATGTAAAATCACACAATCCGTTTCGCCTTGGATCTTCCTAGTCGATTAAGGGCGTGGTGTTAAAGCTCGTTTAACCTGTCGGGCGCAAACAAGTCGTTTTGTATCGACGTGATTCATTAGCGACCTTCGAACACAAGGGATCGATCATGGTGCGGCATCTTTCGATCCGCCGCCTGCTTATCGGCTGGACGATCTTGAGCGCCGCCATAGCGGTCGGCATCGCGTTTCTTGGACTGTCCGGCGTCTTGCGCCTGTCCGCCGTGCTGGAGCGGGTCTCGATCGTCGATCAGGCGCTGCGCAACCACAACGACGCCGACGCTTTCATGGATGACGTGCGCGCCGACGTGCTGCGCGCGCTGCAGTCGAGCTCGGGCAGCAACAAAGAAGGCGAGACCTTCATCCGCGCCGAGCTGAAGCATCACTTCGACGTCATCGAGACGGCGATCACCGAGAATAATAGCCTTCGGCTGGGTCCGGCGATCGGCAACGGCTACAGGCGGATCGCGATGCTGGTTGGCCCCTTCTTTGAAAGCGGCCAAGCCGCGGTGGACTTGGCACTCAGAGATCCTGTCGCCGGCGCCGCCAATTTCGAGCGCTTCCGCCATGGCTTCTCCGAACTCGAAGAAGCGATGGATTCGACCCGAGACCTGCTGCGCGCCGATACCCATGCGGCTGACCTCGAAAGCAAACAGACCGCAATGGCGGTGCGGGACAGACTCACCATAGCGACGGTTTTCGGCCTGCTGCTGTTCGCCGTCATATCGGCCGCGGCGATCAGGCGGGCGCAGCGGATGACAGAGGACTTGGCAGGTTCGCAGGCGCAGGCCCGTCACTTGGCCTTACATGATGCCTTGACCGGTCTGCCCAACCGTGCCTTCTTCTCGAGCCAGCTTGCCCAAGCTTTGGCGCGGGCGCGCCGCAGCAACACTGAGCTTTCCGTGCTGTGCCTCGATCTCGATCAGTTCAAGGCGGTCAACGATACGCTCGGGCACCCGATCGGCGATGCCCTTTTGCGCGCCGTGGCCGAGCGACTGTCACGCTCGTTGCGCGAGGAAGATACTGTCGCGCGCCTGGGCGGCGACGAATTCGCGATCATCCAGGCTCCGATTACGGCCGCCGAAGAGGCCGGCGCGCTTGCGCGACGTCTTGTGGAGGTGATCGGTGCGCCATACGAGATCGACGGACATCAGATCGTCGTCGGGGCCAGCATCGGGATCGCCTTGTCGCCGACCGACAGCAGCGCATCCGATGAGCTTCTTAAGAAGGCGGACATGGCCCTCTATCGGGCCAAGGCGGACGGACGCGGCACGTTCCGCTCGTTCGAGCCTGAGATGGACGCACGGCTGCAGGCCCGGCGCCTGCTCGAGCTCGACCTGCGTCACGCCGTAGCCGTCGGCGAATTCGAATTGTTCTATCAACCGATCCTCGAGCTGCAATCGGAGTCGGTGCTGGCGTTCGAGGCCCTTCTGCGGTGGCACCACCCGAGCCGTGGCATGATTTCTCCCATGGAATTCGTGCCGCTGGCCGAGGAGATCGGAGCGATCGTGCCCTTGGGCGAGTGGGTTCTGAAGCGAGCCTGTGCTGAGGCGACGGGGTGGCCGAAGGATGTACGGGTCGCAGTCAACCTGTCACCCGTTCAGTTCCGCGGCGGTTTCCTGGTCGCCACCGTGAAAGCGGCGCTCGAGGCTTCGGGATTGAGGCCGGATCGGCTCGAGCTCGAGATTACCGAGGCCGTGCTTCTGCAAGACAACGACGACACATTGTCGGTGCTTCGAAACCTTCGTGCGCTCGGCGTGCGCATCGCGATGGACGATTTCGGCACCGGCTATTCCAGCCTCGGCTACCTGCGCAGTTTCCCATTCGATAGGATCAAGATCGACCGCAGCTTCGTCAAGGACCTCGAGGACAGTGCCGATTGCAAGGCGATCATACGGGCCGTCACGGGCTTGGGAGGAAGCCTGGGGATCGCCACCACAGCGGAAGGCGTCGAGACCGTAGAGCAGCTCGATCGGCTCCGAGCCGAGGGCTGCAACGAGGTTCAAGGCTATCACATCAGCAAGCCAGTTCCGGCCGGCGAGGTGATGCAGTTTCTGCAATCGGGCTCGTGGCGAACGACCATGTTGGCCGAGGAGCACCGTCTGTCGGCATAGCGATCGGCTTTCCTCGTTCTTGCGAAAGGCGAGGCGGCCACGCGGGAGCAGGGAGACCCGGACGGTCATCGGCAAGCGAACCCGCAGCGTAGTCGGTATTCGAACCTCGCAACCTGTCTTGAACACCGAGGATCCAACCCGACGCGACGTTCATGCCGGTGGCCGTATCGGACTCGACGCGCCGTTTTTGCCGCGGTCGTGACTCCGGGCGGATCCGGCATGGTGGATACCTGACGAGGAAATCGCTGACAGGATCATTAAATTTGTCGCACGCAACACCCGCCGTTACAACTGGGGGTCGATCGTACCTATGTCGAGGCTCTGGGATGCTTCGGCCTAGGCTCTGGCGAGAACGCCGAACGAGTTGGCATTCTGCATTCGCCGATCGATTGGAGTAAACACCGTGTTTGCCCTTAGGAGGCTCGCGCCTCACGCTGAGCGATCCAAACCAATCGTTATGGATAAAATCGGCCCATGCCGCCGGACGATCATGGCTAAACGAAGTGAGACGCGAGGTCGACTGTCGCGCAAGACTGCCGAGATCGACGCAAGAATCGGCGCTCGGATCCGTGCGGCGCGGTTGCTTACCGGCCGCTCGCAAACGGCGATCGCCAACGAGCTCGGCATTGCCTTCCAACAGCTCCAGAAATACGAAAAAGGAAGCAATCGCATCGGTGCGGGCACGCTTCATCTGATTGCGGAAATCTTGGATACGCCGGTCGGCAGCTTCATGGATCCGACGGGTTCCGACCGGCAGAAGCGAGAGAGCAGTGTGGAGCATCTCACTAGTGAAGATGCCAGGCTTGTGATGGCGCTCCGGCGGATTGCCAATCGGCGGGTACGGCAGCGCTTGGCCGAGCTGATCACGACGCTCGGCGATGCGTCGCGGAATGGTTGAGGCTCAGCCGGAGATGGTGTCAGATTTTTGTGTGAGTTGATCTGTGGGCCCCATTTTTGAGGAAGGGTTCCACGACGACGACGATCAAGCCTGAGGTTTTGGACGAGCTGCTGGCTGGGGTAACGACGCCGGATGTTTTGGGAAATGCGGGTCTTTTCGGGCAGCGGAAGACGGCCTTGATGGAACGGGTGCTGGGCGCCGAGCTGACCCATCATCTCGGCTACGAGCGGGGCGATCCAGCCGGCCGAGGCAGCCGCAACAGCCGCAATGGCCATTTGGCCGAGACGGTTCTGACGGAGAACGGCGAGATCGATCTGGCGATCCCTCGCGACCGCGCCGGCACCTTCGAGCCGCGGCTCGTGCCGAAGGGCGAGAGGCGGCTCGACGGCTTCGACGGCAGGGTCGTCTCGCTCTCTGATGTTCCTCCGTTTTGGCGAGGCACCATCACTATGCCCGCAGCCTGACGGTAAGGGAGATCCAAAGCCACCTGCAAGAACTCTACGTCGTCGAGCCACAACCGGCCTAATGGCGCCGGATATCTTGCCGTAACGCGGGAGACGCCCGCCGGACTGCCACGCCTGGCGGCAGCGGCTTGACTCCGGCCGGAATGAGAACAAAGATAGAACGCAGGGCGATGGTACGCGCAAAGGGGATGCTCATGCCGAAGGGATCGAACGCGGCCAAAGCTGTCGCCGAGCGTGGCCTGCCGGCGGGCGTCTCGATCGAGGAAACCGCCGACGCGCTGATCGTGGAGTTTGCCGGCGATCCGCGCGCCGCGGTCGTGGCGCTGATCGATCTTGTTCATGCGCTCGGCGAAGAGAACCGGGCCTTGCGCCGCGCGGCGTCGCCCGGGTTTGCCCGGCGGCCGTCGATCGGATTTGCGGGCTCGTCGTGAACCGCCGAAGGAAAGGCGATGTCAGCGGCGGGATGCCCTGCCTTGGAGGGGCCTGATCCTATGTGCGGTCGCGTGCGGTTGCCGAAAGACTGGTCGGAAATCAAAATCCAGCTGTCCTTCGACGACCTGTTTGCCGCCCCCAACATCCGGCCATCCTGGAATATCGCGCCGTCGCAGCAACTGCTGACCACGGTCCGCGACCCGGCCACGGGCGGGCGCCAAGCAATCATGATGCGATGGGGCCTCATTCCAAAATGGGCCAGGGACGAGAAAATCGGATACTCCACCTTCAACGCCCGCGCCGACACGATCAGCCAGAAGCCCGCCTTTCGCGACGGCTGGCGCGAGGGCCGGCGGTGCCTCATCGTTACCGACGGGTTTTACGAGTGGGACAAAAAGCGCGGCGGCAAGCAGCCCTTCGCTATCGCCCGCGCCACCGGCCAGCTCACCGTGATGGCCGGCCTCTGGAGGAATGGCTGTCGCCGGGCGAAGGAACGCATCGTCAGCTGCACCATTATCACGACCGAGCCCAACGCATTGATCGAGCCGTTGCATGACCGCATGCCGGTGATCCTGGCCGAGGAGGACTGGCCGGCCTGGCTCGGCGAAGTGCCAGCCACCGAGGCGGAATTGAGGGCCCTGCTGCGCCCCTTCCCGGCCAACCGCATGAAGCTGTGGCCGGTCGGTCGCGATGTGGGCAACTGGCGCAACGATGGCCCGCAGCTGGTCGATCCGAGTTCGCTGGGCTGATGCGGCGCAAGCTCGAGTTGACCGGCCGGCTGATCGACCGGGACTATCCCTATGGGGTCGAGCTGATGGCAGCCTCGGCCATGCCGTGGACTGACCACCGGACACGCTCGATCGGCCGGGTGCGGCAACTGGCGATCGGCGGTGATCCGAACAGGCGGCGCATCCTTTGCGAGCCTATCTGAGCTGGCTGTCCTTGTTGCCCTTTCGGTTAAATCCGGTGTTGACGGGACGGCGATCACGCGCCGACTGGCACATCACACAGGTCCGGGCTCCAGGCAGGGCACGGCGGCGCGCGTCCGGGATTTCGTCACCGCATTCCAGGCAATGCGTCTCGCCCTCGCCGATTGGCATGCTCGCCCGCGCGCTCGTCACCGCATCCATAATAGTATCGTCTATTTGATCCTGAACCGCCCCGTCTCGGGCCCAGCCGCTCGCCATTGTCACTGTCCATTTCTCTACCTTCCCAAGCGAGTCAGATAAGAATTTGCGACGATCGTTCCAGTGATGGTAGCTGCGATCCGCTCACTCGCGTTACCAATCGTACACCCGGACAGAGAGGAACCGGTTAGGATCTTAGCGAGTCTTAGAAATACGGCGACCTAGATGCCGTCCCGTTGCCCTTCGGTTTTATCCCAAACCTCGCCAGAGGGTCGCGGTGGCGCAGGGAGATTTCGATGCGCCGTCCCCATGTCTTCGAGCGATCGGCGCCGCGCGGGCGTCGCTTGTCCTTCCAGCAACCGTCGCCCGGAGCGGATCGCGAGGTCGCCGACGCGTTGCCGGCTCTGATCCGGGTAGCGGAGGCCGGCGGTCAATCCAGCTTGGCCTATTTGCTGACGTTGGCAAAGCTCGAGGCAGAGAGGGCGGCGCGACGGGCGGCGGATGAGGGGGCGTCGAGCGCCGTCGGGGACGAGTGAACGATCGGCCCGATGATTCGGATCCGGCGTCCGTCGGTGCCACAATGCGTGAATGCCACGAATGATTTGTTAACGTCTGGACGTTAGGTCAGGACGCTCAAGTCCATGATGGACCCGTGAAAAGACATATATGTCCAGATTTTTTTATAGCGGCTCTGGCTCCGTCGGTATTGAGTACGCTGTACTCGCTGCTTTATTTTTCATCATCATGTACACAGCGCTGAACACGCTGTTTATAAGCGACATCTGAGCGGCTCCTGGCAGGCAAGGCGATCTACGAGGAACTGCATCCTTCGCGGAATCCACGGCCGCTGCCATCGACAACGATGCTCGCACAGTCCGTCGCGACGACGAGCGCTGCGAGACGATCAGTGATCGTGCGCTGCCCGATGGTGGCCGAGGGCCATGCGCCGGATGTTCGGCAGGCTCCATATCGATCACCGAAGTTGATGTTTATGACAGACCTCCGCGTTGAAACTCTGCAACGGGAATGATCAGCCCAAACTGCGAGGGCAGGTCACGGCTGCTCGGATCGAAATCAGCACCAAACTTGCGGTCGCGGGCGGGGACTACGTCCTCGCGACCGCGCCACGCTCCGCGATGATCTTGTCGGCGACACGCCAGGCGTTGGCCATGATGGTCAAGGTCGGATTGGCGCCGGTGCCGGTCGGGAAGGGAGAGCCGTCGACGGCGTAGAGGTTCTCGACCTCGTGGGCGCGACACCAGCGGTTGAGCACGGAGGTTGCCGGATCGTTGCCCATGCGGGCGGTGCCGTGCTGGTGCGAGCAATTGCCGGTGACCCGGCCGGCATAGACCTTGGTGACCGAGCGAGCGCTGCTCGCCTCCAGGATGTCGGCGCCGCGGTCGATGAGGTAGCGTCCCTGCGCGCGGTCGTTCGCGTGCGGCTTGAGCGTGACGCGGATCACCGGCAGGCCCCAGGCGTCGACCACATCGTCGTCGAGATCGACGCGGTTGTCGTGCTGAGGCATGTCGTGCAGCACCATGGCGATGGCCAGCGAATGGCCGAATTCCTCGCGGTCGACCGCCTTGGCCTCGGCGCCCCAGGTCGGCTTGCCGGGCAGGCGCCAGTTGATCGGCAGTGGAATGCCGACGCCCGCCACCGCGATGTGGCCGCCCGAGACGAAGCCGCGCGATGCGTCGTGCTCGTAATGTTGGAACGTGGAGGCGCTGACGTAGCCGCCGCCCGCCCAAGCGTAGACGGGATCGTCGTAGGTGCCGACCGCCGCAGAATACTCGTGGAACGTGACGTTGCGGCCCACGAGATCGCTGCCGTTTGCAAGGCCATTGGTACCCCTGGCCGCAACGCCCGGCTGGGCTGATCGAGACTGCCTTCGCGGAACTCGCGGCCCGCTGGCGGCCGATTCTCGATGCCTTTGACGAAGCCGGCGTCGACGCCTGCTTCGAGCTCCACCCCGGCGAGGACTTGTTCGACGGTGCCACCTTCGAGCGCTTCCTGGAGGCGGTCGGGAACCACCCGCGTGCCAACATTCTTTACGACCCGAGCCACTTCGTGCTGCAGCAGCTCGACTACCTAGCCTTCATCGACATCTACCACGAGCGTATCCGGGCCTTCCACGTGAAGGATGCCGAGTTCAACCCGACGGGGCGGCAGGGAGTCTACTCGGGCTATTCGCCTTGGGTCGATCGGGCCGGGCGTTTCCGCTCGCTCGGCGACGGGCAGGTGGATTTCGCGGGCATCTTCGCCAAGATGGCCGCCAACGACTTCGACGGCTGGGCCGTGCTCGAGTGGGAATGCGCCCTCAAGGATGCCGAGACGGGCGCCCGCGAGGGCGCCGCGTTCATCGCCGCCCACATCATCACGGTCACAGCCAAGTCCTTCGACGACTTCGCGTCAGGCGGCACGGACGAGGCCACGAACCGCCGCATCCTCGGCATCTAGGGAGTCCGCATGGCCATCGAAGGACGCGCCGCCCCGATCGGTGGCTCGAGGATCCGCCTCGGCATGGTTGGCGGCGGCGAGGGCGCGTTCATCGGTGCCATTCACCGCATCGCGGCCCGGCTCGACGATAGGTTCGACCTCGTAGCGGGCGCGCTTTCGTCGACGCCAGAGAAGGCGCGACGCTCGGGCGCGGCGCTGGGCCTCGACTCCGGCCGCGTCTATGATTCCTTCACCGCTATGGCGCAGGCCGAGGCCGCGCTGCCGGACGGCGTCCAGGCGGTCGCGATCGTCACGCCCAATCACATGCATGCGCCTGCCGCGAAAGCGTTCCTCGAGGCCGGCATCCACGTCATCTGCGACAAACCGCTGACCGCGACGATCGACGATGCGAAAGCACTGGCGGCGGCGGTGAAACACTCAGGCAAGCTCTTCATCCTCATCCACAACTACACGGGTTATCCGTTGATCCGGCAGGCGCGTGCCATGGTCGCCGCGGGCGAGCTCGGAACCATTCGCTACGTGCAGGCCGAATATGCACAGCACTGGCTGACGGGAGCCGCCGAGGCGGGCGGCTCCAAGCAGGCCGAATGGCGCACCGACCCCGAGCGCTCGGGCACGGGCGGCGCGATCGGCGATATCGGCACGCATGCCTACAACCTGCTGAGCTTCGTCGCCGACCTTATGCTCGACAGCGTCCTGGCCGATCTCACGAGCTTCGTGCCGGGGCGCCGCCTCGACGACAATGTCGAGGTGCTGATGCGCTTCGTCGGCGGGGGCAAGGGCATGCTCTGGGCGAGCCAGATCGCGGTCGGACAGGAGAACGGACTGAGCCTTCGTGTCTACGGCACCAGGGCTGGCCTCGAGTGGCATCAGGAGAACCCGAACCAGCTCTGGTTCACGCGCTTCGGTGAACCCAAGCAGCTGCTTACCCGCAATGGCGCCGGCACGGGCGAGGCAAGCCGGCGCGTGTCGCGTGTTCCAGCCGGCCATCCCGAAGGCTACCTCGAAGGGTTCGCGACGATCTACGCCGAGGCCGCGACGGCGATCCAGGCGGCCGAGGCGGGCAAGATTCCTGACGCAGCCGTAACCTACCCGATGATCACCGATGGCCTCAAGGGCATGGCCTTCATCGCGGCCTGCGTCCAATCATCGAGCAATGACGGCACCTGGACGGCGGTCGAGGCAGGCTGATCGTTTCTGAGTTGATGACCATGATCGCAGAACGGCGGCTCGGGAGATATCGTCCTGCTTCGCTGGATGCCCGAGATGGACGCTCATCGGATAGTGCGCGACATGTCGCCTTGTCATTGCCGGTCGGAACCGGGAGGCGAAATCAAATTGCTATTTCAATGACATACGTGTTCGCAGTTTTGTTCTGGCTAGCGCGCCAACAAATCAAGCACTTAGCCGGTTTTGGCGCCGCTCTTGCGAAAGGTTCCCATGTGAGGGGCCCCTAAAGGCTTCGCCCCGCGTTGGGGCGATGGTTGATCGGGGAGTTTCGGCGCAAGTTGCGCCGAGACTGATGAGGCCCGGCACCGCACTCCGTTACCGTAACGGTGCCGAGCCGAGGGGATCAGGCAGACGCGAGTGTCAGTTCCCGCAGGTTTCCGAAGATCGTCTCGACGTCGACCGGAACCAGCTGGTCAGGATCGCGACGCAGCCGAACCGCAGACACTTACGGCACAAAGGGGCAGAACGGAAACCGACTTAGCGTTCGCCGTCACCTCTTTCAACTTCGGTCGGAGATATTCTTGTCAATTTCAATAGATAATCGGAATCACCGGTGATTCTCGCGACACCATCAATTCTGGCACGAAGTTTCAACGTGAGCCAGGCGACGATTTCCCGGCTCGTCAGGACCGGAGCCGACCTCGTGGTTTGACCCTGCTTCGGAGACCGCATCATACGGGGGCTACGCGCCGACCGCGAAGAGAAGCACGTGCCCCGCTGGATTGAACCTCAACCCCTGAGTAGGACACTCGGACCCTCAAACCCCAATCAGAGAGGCGCTCATGAGCCGGGCCCCTTCTCAGTCGCCGGGCGGTGGCCAGCTGACAGCCGTCGACGGCGGAGCTGCCGCCTTCCGGGACAAATCAATCTGCCGCGCGTTCGACGACGGCCCGCAGGAACCTGCGCAACCGGTCGTTTCGCGGATTGCCGAATATGGCTTCGGGCGGACCCTGCTCGATGATGATGCCGCCGTCCATGAAGACCACCCGGTCGGCGACGTCACGGGCAAAGTTCATTTCATGGGTGACGATCAGCATGGTCATGCCGTGGCTCGCCAGATCACGGATTACCGCGAGCACTTCGCCCACCAGTTCCGGATCGAGGGCCGAGGTCACTTCATCGAGCAACAACAAGCGCGGCTGCATTGCCAGGCACCGCGCGATGGCAACCCGCTGCTTCTGGCCACCCGATAGCTGGGACGGGTAGGCGTCGGCACGCTCGGCCAGTCCCACTCTCGTCAGCAGCGTCCGGGCTTCGTCGACCGCCCGGTCCTTGGGGAGCTTCCGTACGTGCATCGGCGCCTCGATGAGGTTGCCGAGCACTGTCATGTGCGGGAACAGGTTGAAATGCTGGAACACCATGCCCATCCGGGCGCGCAGCGCGTTGACGTCGGTACCCTTCTTGAATTCGCGCCCTTCGAACGTGACCCGGCCGGCGGAGGGCTCCTCCAGTCGATTGAGGCAGCGCAGCAATGTGCTCTTGCCCGAGCCGCTCGGTCCGATGATCGCGATGCTCTCGCCTTCTTCGACCGCGAGATCGATGCCGCGCAGCACCTCCTGGCTACCGAAAGCCATGCGCAGGCCTTCGATGCGGATGATCTCGCTCATCGGGGTGCTTTTCGGCGCTCGAGGGCTTTCGCAAGCTGTGCGAGCGGCAAGCATATCGCGACGTAGATGATGCCGGCCATGGCATAGATCTCGAGGCTGCGGAAGGACTGGCTCGCCGCATCGTAGGAGCGGTACATGATTTCGGGCACCGCGATCGTCAGAGCGAGGGAGGTGTCCTTGACCATCGCAATGACGAAATTGGTGAACGGCGGCAGGATGAGGATGGCGGCCTGCGGCAGGATGATCCGTCGCATGGCGAGCGGCGCCGGCATGCCCAGGCTTCGAGCGGCCTCGAACTGGCCACGGTCGACCGCCTCGATTCCGGCGCGAAAGATCTCCGCCGCATAGGCACCCCCGATCAGGCCCAGGGTGAGAGCGGCGGCGGCGAAGGGATCGAGGCGAACCCCGAACGTCGTCAGGCCGAAATAGATGATGAAGAGCTGGAGCAGGGCCGGGGTAGCGCGAATGAGCTCGATATAGACGCCGGCGATGCCGCGAAGCCAGGCAATATGGGTGAGCCGTGCGATCGCGAGAAGCAGGCCCAGCACGACGCTGCCCGCCAGCGCGACGGCAGTCAGTTCCAGGGTGACGACCGCGCCGCGTGCGATATACGGGAAATAGTGCCGGGCGAGATCGATGAAGTCGAGCATGATGAGCCGGAATCAACGGGAGGCTCGATCAAGAGGGCTGGTGGTCACCTCCCCCTCGACCCGGCCCATCGAACTTCCGCGGCAACAGCACCGCGAGGCGCTTCCCACGCAGGGGATTAGCTCATTTGAACACGCCGGTGGTGTAGGATGGATTCGTCAATCCGTAGCTTGCCATGATCTTCTTGTCCTCACCCGACGCCTTCAAGGTCTTTATCTCCTTGTCGAAGGCCTCGATCAGCGACTGCGTACCGTTCTTCGCAAAGACGTAGTACGTTGCCGGCAGCGTGGAACTGCCGAGATATTCCGGCGGTAGGTATTCGACGACCTTGAAATCGTAGTCGGGGTTCTTCTGAATTGCATAGTCAAAGGTGAAGCCCCACCAGATCGCACCGTCGAGCCGCCCGGCCTTGAGATCGAGGAGCATCGGGTCTGCAGAGTCGAATTTGCGGATTTCGGCGACGCCGAACCGCTTCTTGAGCTCCTCCGCCTCGAGCTCCTGTGCCGATCCACGCACGGTGCCGAGCACCTTGCCCTTGAGATCCTCGACTTTGCCGATGCCGCCCGTTTTGCGCGTCAGCAGCACGTCGATTCCATACCAGAAGGGTTCCTTGTTGTAGGCCATCACCTTCTCGCGCTCGGGCGTGCGGTAGAGGCCCGCGATAGCGTCGACGCGATTGGCTTGGAGTGCGGGCGCGAGAGCGGCATGGACAAGGACGACCGGATCGACCTCGACCCCGATAGACTTGGCGATGGCAAGGGTGAAGTCGGCGTCGATGCCCTTCCACTGGCCGCTATCTATATCGATCCAGGCTTCAGGCGGGATGCTGAACGTTCCGACGCGCATAAATCCCCGCTTCTTGATCTGCGCGAGCAGGTCTTCGTCCTGGGCTTGTGCGGCATTGCTACCCGCCAAGGTAGATGCGGCGACACTGCCCGCCAGCATCGTGGCGAAGCTGCGACGGGTGAGCTTTCCGGTCATGATGTCCTCCCTATTTTTATAGTTGCTCGACGAAATTCTTGAGGTCTACTTCTGGATCGTCCTAATTCCCTTGCAGACTCGGCAGTGCTTCGGCGAAGCGGCGGACCGCCGATCGACCGAAGTCGGTGCATACCGTCGAGGGGATGCGCGCACCGCCTGCATCCAGGCCCAGCCGCAGCGCGGCCACGCGCTTTCCGTAAACGACGAGGTGATCGATGCTTTCCTCAAGAAAAACGATCAACGGCAGCACTTGGCGATAGTGTCGTTCCGCTTCGGCCTGGTCGCCTGCGCGCATCGCCTCGTAAACGTCGACGAAAAGATCGAAACTCTCGCCGCCCGGGATGACCCCGGCGGCGCCGGCGCGCAGAACGTCCGGCAATTCCAACCCGCCACGCCCGTTGAACACGTCGAACAGGCCATCGGTCTCTTCCACCAGCCGGGCAATGGCGACGGCGCTTCCTTCCGTCTTGGCGACCAGGAAATTGGCATGACGGCGCGCGAGTTCACGCAGGCCGGCATTCGACAGGCCGATACCGAGGTATTGCGGGGCATTCTGGATCCCGACCGGCAGATCGATGGCGTCGATTATCGGGCCGAAGAACGCGAGAAGCTGATCCTCTCCGATTCCCGAGACCGGGGGTGGCTGCAGCACCAGCCAGTTCGCGCCGCGATCCTTCGCCAGTTTGGCGAACTCGATCTGGCTGGCGATGTTGTTTTCGGCCACGGTTACGCTGAGAGGCAATCGGCCGGCGTTGGCCTCGCACACCCAGTCGAGCAACTGCAGGCGCTCGGCGCGCGATAGTTTGTTGACCTCCGATGCCAGGCCGAGCACTGCAAGTCCGTGGGCTCCATGACGGATCATCGCCTCGATGCTGGCCACGACCGGTGCGCGAAGCAGGCCACCACGCTCATCGAAGAAGGCGTAGACCATGGGATAAACGCCGTGGAACCCCGATCGGCTCATGCTCATTCCGAAAGCTAGTTTATCGTTAAACAACGGTACACAGCCTTTATCGCGCTGACAAGGCCTTTGGGAGAAAGTCACGGTCCGTCGCGCAGGACAGTCAGCGAGCGCCGTGGATGACTTCGATCCGCCAATCTGCAGTACGACAGGAAGGAGGCGCTCTCGTTTGCACGGCGCAAAACCCGCGGGATACTCGACACGTTAGGCGCTTCAAGCGCCCCAGAGCACGATCGGTTTAAGTTGGATCGCTTCGCGATCCTAAACCGATGAACGTGCTCGCTCTTTTAAAGCTGGAGCAGATCGGCAACAGCCGATCATGCTCTAGGTGCGATGGCTTCAACGGGGCTTCGGGAGGCGGCCAAGGAAAACCACATCGAAGCGCGGGTGGCGGGCGTCGGGCCAGTGTTCCAGATCGCGTTCTTGGATTCTGCGGGAACACCTTCTCCAGAGTTATTTGCGCGCTGGTGGCAGCGGATGTTGGGTGAAGAAATACTTTCCCACCCCGATCCAGACGAGGTATTATTTCTCTCGGCAGCGCACCCGTGAGGATGACGTGCTCCAATTCCTCGCGGCAGCGAGACGGGCGATGGCCGACCTCGACCGAGTGAGCGAATGACCGGTTTCGGGCTCCTCGGCTCCCTTCAGCAACGGCGTCATTGGGCGCGATGCAGACGCTTGCGTCGCGATCCGTAGCCTCGGCCTTCGACCAACGGCCTTCTCTTGACAGCACCTTGGCCGCCGACGATTGTTCGTATTGAAACAATTAGGGCCCGGAAGCTGAGGCGTTGCCATTCTCGGGTTTTCGACAGCGTGGGCAGGCGATGCATCGGCCGCCGTCGAGCCGGACCATCGTAAGTAGGATTTGTTACTCATGATCAATCGTCGCGGTTTCGTGAGCGGCAGTTCCGCAATCGTCGCGGCCGGCGCCTTTCCGCTGCCTGCGATCGCAGCTGCGGAGCCGATCAAGTTCGGCGTGGTGCAGCCGTTTTCGGGCGGGCTCGAATTGTTCGGCAATCAGGCCAAGATCGGGCTTGAACTGGCGAAGGCCGAGATCAACGCCGCCGGTGGCATCCTGGGCCGCCCGATCGAGCTGATCTACGAGGACGACAAGACCGATCCCAAGACCGCCGTCGAGCGGGCGACCTCGTTGGTCCGGCGCGAGCAGGTGATCGCCATTTCCGGGCCCATCACCTCGAACAACCGCGACGCCATGATGCCGTCGCTCTCGCGCGCCAAGGTGCCGCTGCTCTACGCGACCAACTACGAGGGCGGCGGGTGCAACCGCTATCTCTTTTCCTTCAACACCGTGCCCAATCAGGAGCTGGAAAAGCTGCTCCCGGTGATGAAGGACAAGGCGGGATCGAGCTTCTACATGGTCGGCGCCGACTACGTCTGGCCGCAGAAGATGTTCGAGACTGCGGAGACCATCGTCAAGAGCATGGGCGGCACCGTAGCGGGTAAGGAGTTTTCTCCGTTTGGCGTCAAGGACTTCACGCCGGTGGTGCGGAGGATCAAGGACTCGGGTGCCAAGGTTCTGGTTTTCGCCTTGCCGGGTGCCGATGGCATCACCTTCATTCGCCAAGCCGAAGAGTTCGGGTTGCTCAAGGACGTGACGGTCGCCTTCCTCGGGTTCGGCGAGCTCTATCTCGGCGCATTTGGCGAGGGCAGGGCCCAGAACATGTGGGTGGCGGTGCCGTTCCTGCAGTCCCTGCCATCCCAGAGCGCAAAGACTTTCGTCGAAAAGGCGAAGAAGATCGCCGGGGCTTCCACCCCGATCTCGCAATATGTGTTCACGCATTACAATTCGCTGATCGCCGCCAAGGCGGCGCTCGAAAAGTCGGGGAAGATCGACGGCGAGGCCCTGGTCGATGGCCTCGAAGGCCTCACCATCGACAGCCCCACCGGAAAAGTGACGATCGGCAAGGATCATCACGTCACCCTCGAGATGTTTTTGGCGAAGACCGAAGGGCCAGGGCTGAGCTTGGTCAACAATCTCGGCCCCATCGAACCCAGGTCTGGTTGCGCGTGATCCCATGCTTGCCGGCGTTGCCCAGTCGCATTCCCGGCCAGAGACAGACCGTGTCCCCTTCCTTCGGCTCGTAGGCCTGACCAAAGTCTTCGGCGGGGTACGGGCCGTCGACAAGGTGGATCTCGAGGTTCCTTCGGGTGCGATGGCCTGCATCATCGGCCCGAACGGATGCGGCAAGACCACGCTTTTCAATCTCATCACGGGCTATCTGAAGCCGACGGCCGGCGCCGTGCATTTCTGTGGCCGCCGCATCTCCGGACTGCCGTTGCACGAAATCGCACGCCGCGGGATCGTGCGGAAATTCCAGGTGCCGTCAGTGTTTCCGGCGCTGAGCGTGGCACAGAATCTTCGTGTCGCTGGGGCACGCCCGCTCGGTGGCATGGACCAGAGCGCCGCGCTCAAAACTCTTCTCGAGACCATCGGGCTCGACGGCCAGCAGGATGTCGTGGCCGGCACGCTGTCCCACGGGCGCAAGCAGTGGCTCGAGCTGGCCATGATGCTGGCGAGCCGCTCGCGGCTCATTCTGCTCGACGAGCCGGCGGCCGGCATGACGCGGGCCGAAAAGACGGAGACCGTCCGCATGATCCACGCTCTGAGAATGCAAACCGGCATCAGCCTGCTGGTGATCGAACACGACATGTCCTTCGTCGAGGCTCTGGATTGCCCTGTCACCGTGATGATCATGGGGCGCGTAGTGACGTCAGGCACTTTGGCGGAGGTTCGAAAGGACGCTCGCGTCCGCGACGCCTATCTCGGCCAAGCCGAACCGGAACCGGCCCATGCCTGACGGCTCCCTGGTGCTCACTGACCTGGTTGTCGGCTACGGACTGGGTGTCGTGCTCGAGGAGGTATCGCTCACGGTCGAGGCGGGCGAGAGGGTGGCCCTGGTCGGCCGCAACGGGGCCGGCAAGACGACCCTGCTCAAGACGATCATGGGCCTCCTCCGCGCGCGTTCGGGATCGATCGCCTTTGCCGGCGAGCCGATCGCGTCCCTGGCGCCTTTCGAGGTCGCCCGGCGCGGCATCGGCTACGTGCCGCAGGGGCGCGAAGTCTTCACCGATCTCACCGTCGAGGAAAACCTCCTCCTCGGGAACCTGAAGGCGCACGATGCGCAAGAGGCCTACGACATTTTTCCCGCGCTCGCTGGAATGCGAGGTCAGCAGGCGGGGCGGCTTTCAGGCGGCCAGCAACAGCAGCTCGCTATTGCCCGCGCTCTCATGGGCCACCCGAAGCTGCTGCTGCTCGACGAACCCTCCGAAGGCATCCAGCCCTCGATCGTCCTGGAAATCGCGACCATCCTCGATCGCATCGCGATGAGGCGCGGGATGGGGTTGATCCTCGTCGAACAAAACATCGAGATGGCCCTGTCGATCGCGAGCCGCGTCGTCTTCATCGAACACGGCCGCATCGTCGGGAGCGAGACGGTCGAGGTCTTGCGCGCGCATCCCGACCTGATCGATTCTAGGCTCAGCATCTGAGGCTCATATGGACCGCTTCGCCCTGGCTCTCCTGGATGGTTCCAACGCCGTACTGGTCCTGATTCTTGTTTCGCTCGGATTAGCTGTCATTTTCGGCTTGATGAACGTCATCAACATGGCCCATGGCGAGTTCCTCATCCTCGGTGCCTATGCCCTGATGACGCTGCGCACGATCGGTGTGCCGTTCTGGATCGCGTTCGGGGCCGCGCCGCTGATCCTCGCGCTGTTCGGCCTCGCCGTGGAAGAGCTTCTGATCCGTCGCACCTATCACCGCCTCGTCGACACGATCCTGGCCACCTGGGGGCTGTCGCTGGTAATCCGGCAAGGCCTGGTTCTGATCTACGGTCCCGGGGCACATGGAGTAGTGGCGCCCGATATCGGAACGGTCATGTTGTTCGGCAGCCCCTATCCGATCTACCGGCTGATCATCATGGGGGTCAGCCTGATGACGATCGCGATCACGTTCTTCATCTTTTTCCGAACCCGGTTCGGCTTGGCGGCCCGCGCGGTCATCGCGAACCGCGACATGGCGGCCTGCCTCGGTATCGATATACGGCGGCTCGACCGCATCACGTTCGCGTTCGGAGCCGGGCTCGCCGGCCTGGCCGGGGCCGCGACGGCGCCCATCGTCTCCATCGACCCGGGCGCCGGGCTTGGCTGGCTGACGCCCGCCTTCCTGTCGATCCTGGTCGGGGGCCTGGGTTCGCTCACGGGACCACTCGTAGGCGGCGCCGCGGTCGGAGGGCTCGACAGCTTCACTGCGGCCTTGACGTCGCCTGTCTGGTCGCAATTCGTTGTGTTTCTCGCGGCGATCCTCCTGATCCGCCTGCTGCCAAGCGGCATTCTGGGTCGGCGGCGCAGGGAAGCGTGAGATGACGCTTTCCTCACAAGCGATCGTGGCCCTCGTGGCCCTCGCCTTCTTCGCCGCGCTTCCTGCCTGGGCACCCGCCTGGGCGCTGGCCGATTTCGCGATCTACTTCACCTATGCGCTTTTCGCGGTCAGCCTGGCCTTTGCCTGGGGCCAGGTCGGTCTGCTGAGCCTTGGGCATGGCGTCTATTTCGGCGTGGGCGCCTATGCCATGAGCGTCGTGACGCTGGGGATGGTGCCTCACGCCTCCGGTCTGCATTCATCCTGGGTCGGGATTTTTGCGGCGGTCATTCTGGCCGGCGGCGTGGCCGGCCTCCTCGGGTGGTTCTTTTTCGCCAGCCGCGGCTTGCGAGGCGCGTTCCTCGGCATCGTGACCCTGGCACTTGCGGTCGTGGCCGAGCGGCTCGCGACGAGTGTCGACTGGCTCGGCGGCCTGAACGGGCTGATGAACGTGCCGCCGTTCAACCTCGGCCTCAACGGCAACGGGTCTGACGTCTTCGATCCGCTTCCGCTCTATTGGGCGATGCTGGCCGTTCTGACCGTGGTGCTGGCCGGCATGCTGGCCCTGAATGCCTCAACTTTTGGCGTCGTTCTGGCGGCGATCCGCGAAAACGAGCTGCGCGCCTGGACCCTGGGCCAGGACATCCGGCGACTGAAGATTTCCGCCTTCGCAATCTCGGGCGCCATTGCCGGGTTGGCCGGGGCGCTGTTCGTGGCGCAGTTCGGCTTCGTGTCGCCCTCGCTGATCGGCTTCGGCTTGTCGAGCGACGTACTGATCTGGGTGGCACTCGGGGGCCGCAACGCCCTGGTTGCCTCCGCTCTCGGGGCCATTGCCCTGCGCTTTCTTGAGGGGCGCCTTTCGGGCCCGATCGGGTCGACTTGGCCGCTCGTAATGGGCCTGTTGTTCATGCTGACGGTTCTGCTCCTGCCCAACGGCATTTTCGGTGAACTCATCGTCCGGCTCGATCGATGGCGTGCGGCACGAAACCGGTCCCGACAGCACCGACCGGCAACCGTGGCGGCGGTCCGCCTCCGCAAGTCCTAACCTCGCAGCACCGCGTGTCTCGCGAAAACGAACTCGATGGAGATGTCAAATGTCCAAAGATGTCTTTTCCGCCCATATGCACACCGGCCAGCTCCGACTCGACCCTACGGCAGCGGCGATTCTGGTGGTCGATATGGTGAACGACTTCTGCAAGCCTGGCGGCGCCATGGTGCTGCCCGGCTCCGAAACGCTGGTGCCGCCGCAACTCTGCGTCATCCATGCCGCCCGCGCGGTAGGGGCGCCGGTCGTGTGGATCCACGACAGCCATCGGCGCAACATGCGCAACGACAGGGAATGGCGCCTGCGCACGCCCCATTGCGTGGAAGGCACGTGGGGCACCGAAATCATCGAGGACCTTGGCGCACGCGACGACGAGATCCACGTCAACAAGCACCGCTACTCGGCTTTCTTCCAGACCGATCTCGACCTCGTGCTGAAGGACATGAACATCCGTCAGGTGATCGTCTTCGGAGTCGTCACCAATATCTGTGTGCGCTCCACTGTCCATGACGCGTTCTTCATCGGCTACGATGTGGTAGTTCCGCACGATTGCTGTGCGGCGACCGGGGTGCGCGAGCAGGAAAGTTCCCTCTACGACATCGCCACGCATTTTGGTGTAGTGAGCGATGCCGATGGCGTTGTACGGGCGCTGAGCCCGGGGAGCGCGCTCAGCCGGTGCAGCGTGGCCGCCGAATAGGGCTGCAGCCCTTTGCGGCGTGTTCGACACAAGCCTCTCCGTTGGCGCGAGAGGGGACGTGCAGCGCCGGATCTAGCCCAGAAACGCGAGAAGCCTCCGCCGGAGCGGAGGTCTCTAAACCGTTGATTTATCTAGGAAGTGATGGTGGGCGCTGTAGGTCTCGAACCTACGACCCGCTGATTAAGAGTTCTCATCAGGACCACGACACGCCTGGACAATCAGTGACTATCAGCGCGCGTTTCGGCCGCGTTTCCCTCTTGCCTTGTGCGATTTGTCCGCTATTGTCTAGGACAAAGGGTAACGGGCCAAGACACGCCAGTTTTGTTACCCCGTTACAACCCAAGCGAGCGCATATGCGCGGGCCGCTGACTTTCGGGGTCGAAACCATGGCGAAAACGCTCACCATCCGGGCCATCGAATCCCTGGCGTTACCCGAGACCCGCCGCGAGGTGCCGGACGGCCTCGTGAACGGGCTCTATCTCGTGGTGCAGCCGTCAGGAGGTAAATCGTGGGCGGTACGCTACCGATCCGCTGATGGCCGACCTCGGAAGTACACAATTCCCGGCACCTATCCGGCCATCGATCTCAGGAGCGCGCGCGAGCTGGCGCAGCAAGTGCTCGTGGCGGTGGCCAGGGGCGGCGACCCGGCGGCTGAGAAGAAGGCGGCACGGCGCGGCGCCAAGGTGCCGGCCGATCGCGACCTCGTCGAGAAGGTGGTCGAGCAGTTCATCGAACGTTACGCGAAGGCCAACACCAAGTCCTGGCCGGAGACCAAGCGCATTCTCGACCGCGAGGTGGTGGCGCCGTGGAAGGGGAAGCACCTGGCGGACCTGCGCCGCGCCGACGTGCATGAGTTGCTCGACGGCGTCGTGGACCGGGGCAGCCCCGTCATGGCGAACCGGGTGTTGGCCGCGGTGCGCAAGATGTGCGCGTGGGCCGTCGAGCGCGGCATCGTCGAGACGAGCCCGTGCGACAAGGTCAAGGCACCCACGGCTGAGAAGAGCCGCGACCGGGTGCTCGGCGACGACGAGCTGAAACTGTTCTGGACGGCCTGCGATGCCCTCGGTTGGCCGTTCGGCCCGCTATTCAAGCTTCTCGCTCTGACCGGGCAGCGGCGCGACGAGGTCGGCAAGATGCAATGGTCCGAACTCGACCTCGACAAGGCGCTCTGGACGCTGCCGCGCGAGCGGGCGAAGAACGACACGCAGCATGTCATCCCGCTCAGCGGGCCGGCGCTCGCCATCCTGCGTGCCCTGCCCCGCGTCGGCCCCTTCGTGTTCTCGACCAACGGCGTGACCGCGGTCTCCGGCTTTGCCAAGGCCAAGGAGCGGCTCGACACGCTCATCCAGGCGGCGTGGGTGAAGGAGGCACAGGAAGCCGGACGGGACCCGGAGAGCGTGAAGCCAATCCCCGACTTTGTCCTCCACGACCTCCGCCGCACCGCGGCCACCGGCATGGCCCGGCTCGGCATCGCCCTGCCGGTGATCGAGAAGGTGCTGAACCACGTGTCGGGATCGTTTGCCGGCATCGTCGGCGTCTACCAGCGCCACGGCTTCCGCGACGAGATGCGCCATGCCCTCGACGCCTGGGGCGGCTTCGTCGAGCGGCTGTGCGCGGAGCCGGGCGCGAACGTGGTCGAGATGAGGGCGGTGGGGTGAGCGACGGACCGCGGCGACCCCGCACGTTGCGGGATGTCTTATTTGGGCCAGGGTTGCCTCGTGAGATCGAGGAGGCTACTTCCCCCAAATATCTTCGTGATATCGGCAATCTTGTCAAGCCGAAGTGGATGGATGCTTTGGATCAAGTTTCGAAGCCAACCTTTTTTGATAAGCCAGGATCCCTTCCGCCAACGATCTTTGAAGAGTTAAAACCGTTGCTGGATCTGCCTATTTCAGAGCCGGACCCAGTCAAGGTGCGGAAACTGCGCCACCGGACAGGTCCAAGTCCTGAAAAGACTGATGCGATCAAGAATAGACTGAGGGCGGCTGCACAAAAAGGTGTTGATCTCGCGGCGATAAAGCAGGAAGAGCTAACAGCCGCATATGGAGCTGGCGCGCATCGCAGCACGTGCATTGCGGCGCGGGACGATGTTTTGCGGGAGTTAGGGTTGCCTATCCCCCGCAACCGAAGGCGCTAACTCCGGCACGAATTAAATTTCAGCAAAGCTGCTAAGCATCCATGTTCGCATCTGTCCAAACAAGACAGGTGCCGACATGAGCCACGCTCTCAACAAGGTTTATCTGACGCGGGCGCAGGTCCGCCAGCGCTACAACTGCGCCGACAGGACCATTGCGAGGTGGGTAGCCGACGCTGATCTTGCCTTCCCCCAAGCAATCATCATCAACGGCCGCTGGTTCTTCGACCTTGCGGACATTGAAACCTGGGAGCGCGCTAGGGCGACTTCGAACTCGAACAAGAAGGCGGCTTAGATCGAACATGACCCATAAACGATCGAAGCCGGCCTGTGGGGACAGGGCCGGCCTCGGGATTGAAAAGCTCGCCAGCTTCAAGCCCGACAATACCAAACCCCGCTCCGAGTTCCAAGCGGAATTCCCGGTCGCGTATCTCGTCGCCCGCACACGGGTCGCGCCATCGACCGCTCGCGTCTTCGCCGAGCTGAATGCCTGGGGGCGCGCATGAGCGCCCTCGTCATCGGCATCGATCCGGGTCTCGGCGGCGCGCTGGCGCTGCTCACGGCGGAAGGTGTTCTCCTCGACGTCGCCGACATGCCGGTCCTGGCGGACGGCGCCGCGGGTCGGAGGGCGATCAACGCGCCGCTCCTCGCCGCAACGGTACGGGCTTGGGGCGCGGGTCTCGCCTACGTCGAATTGGTCGGGCCTCGGCCGGGCGAGGGTGCGGTCGGCGCCTTCGGGTTCGGTCGCAGCCGCGGCATCATCGAGGGCACGCTCGGCGCTCTCGCGGTGCCGCTGGAGATGGTCGCGCCGGCCTGGTGGAAGCGGCGGGTCGGTATCCCGCCCGGCACCGACATGAAGGATGCGGCGCGTTCC
This sequence comes from Lichenihabitans sp., assembly GCA_965277115.1. Classification (GTDB taxonomy): domain Bacteria; phylum Pseudomonadota; class Alphaproteobacteria; order Rhizobiales; family Beijerinckiaceae; genus Lichenihabitans. Next base: position 546,015 of record CBDIBY010000013.1, read on the forward strand.
GAGGCTATCAGGCGCTGGCCGGCGCTGGCCGATCGGTTCGCCCGGAAGAAGGACGACGGCCGCGCCGAGGCCTGCTTGATCGCGATCGCCGGGATGTCGAGGGAGGGACGGCCGTGATGGTGTCCCCGTTCGATATCCAGGCCGAACTCGGCCGCTGCGGCGATCTCCGGCAGGCGCAGCTCGACGCCCTTATCGGCGACGGCGTGCCGGTCGACGCACTGGTTCGCAACGCGCTCGGCTGGCCCTCGGTGATCTGCCGCGACCGCGTCGTCTTTTCCGAAGACGGCCGCACCTTCGAGTTCGAGCGCGACGTGCGCCACGATAGCGCGCGCGGCGCCTATGTCGTGCCCTGCCTCGACGAAGATGGCAACACGATCGACATCGCCGCCTGGCGGCCCGGCATGCTCGCTACATGGCTCGGGCGCGCGCCGCTCCTTGGCGGTGAGATGGTCGACGTGCCGCGCTTGGGCGAACCGTTGAACGTGCACGAGACGGTGTTCGATTGGCTCCGCGCCGGCCGGGAGGGCGTGGTGGTGATCGACCCCAGGATGGCGGTGACGGTGCTGACCGATGCCGCGCCGCTCGCCGTGTCGACCGTGGCGTTTGGCCGGACGCTGCGGGCCATGCTGCACCGGCCGCCACCGCGGATCGTGGTGGAGGTGGCGAAGCGTCCGCAGGGCCAACGAACAGACCTCTTGGATAATATACAAGAGGTTCCAAATGCGCCAACTGGCACATCGCGCGAAGCCGGCCTCCGCAAGCTGCAGAATGCCGCGGCCGAGGTGGCGGCGTGATGCATCGCCCCCTCGAAGACGAAGAACGCTACGCGGCCATGAACGGCCGGGTCAACGACGGTATCCGGCACGGTGCGAACGATGTCCTGACCGAGGATTCGGCCGCACTGGAGTTCGCCCGGCTGTTCGAGGGTACGCTGCTGTTCGATCACGATGCACAGTCCTGGTTCGTCTGGGACGAGAGCCGATGGCGGCGCGAGCGCACTGGACTGGCGTTCGAATGGGCGCGCAACATGGTCCGCGACCTTTCGGCCGGGGTCGAGAAGCCAAGGGAGCGCTACGCCCTCAGGAAGACGTCGTTCGCGTCCGGGGTCGAGCGGTTCGCGCGATCGTCGCGGACCTTCGCGACGACCTCGGAGGATTGGAACAGCGACCCGTTCAAGCTGGCGACGCCGGGCGGCACGGTCGACCTCCGGACCGGCGAACTGTTCCCGGCAGAGCCAAGCGACCGCATCACGAAGCTCACCGCCGTGACGCCTTATGTGGAGGCCGAGTGTCCTCGCTGGCGGCAGTTCATCGCCGAGACCACCAATGGAGACGTCGGGCTCGCGCGCTTTCTGCGACAGATGTGCGGATACGCGCTGACCGGAGACGTCAGCGAGCACGCCTTGTTCTTCATCCACGGCGACGGGTGCAATGGCAAGGGGGTCTTCATCAACGTAGTGATCAAAATCCTCGGTGATTACGCCTCGACGTCGAGCATGGACACGTTCACGGCCTCGGCGAGCGACAAGCACCCGACCGAACTCGCCGCGTTGCACGGCGCTAGGTTGGTGACGGCGAGCGAGACCGAAGAGGGCCGGCAATGGGCGGAGTCCAGGATCAAGGCCCTGACCGGCGGCGACCGGATCTCTGCCCGGTTTATGCGATGCGACTTCTTCGAGTTCGACCCGACATTCAAGCTGGTGATCGTCGGCAACCATCGGCCGGTGTTGCGCAACGTCGATGACGCGCTCCGGCGCCGGCTGAACTTCATCCCGTTCGTCCATCGGCCCGCCGCGCCCGATCGCCAGCTCGAAGAGAAGCTCAAGGCCGAGTGGTCGGGCATCCTGCGGTGGATGATCGAGGGCTGCCTGGATTGGCAGGCAAATGGCCTGGTGCGGGCCAAGGTGGTGACCGAGGCGACCGACAGTTACTTCGGCGACCAGGATCTCATGGAACAGTGGCTCGACGAGATGTGCGACGCCGAGCCGGGGAACCAGTGGAAGACAGGGACGTCCGGCGAACTGTTCGCCTCGTGGCGAGACTACGCCGCCAAGGCCGGTGAGAAGCCGATGTCGCAGAAGAGCTTCGCCGACGCCATGCAGAAGCGGGGGTTCGAACGGTATAGGGGCGGTTTCGGGGTTAGGAGCTTCCGCGGCGTCAGATTGAAGCCGAAAAATGAGTTCGAGATGGCAGGAGAGTAAGCCCACGTGACACGTGACACATTGAGACACATTTTAGCATTATCGCCCACACCTGCGCGTGTATGAAGGTGAATAGGAAAACGCGTCACGATCCGCCACGTGTCACGTTGCACGACCCCTTAAATTCAAAAACCTCTTCATCAGACTTTTCCCGCGCCGGCCTCACCCGGTTTCCGCATTCCGGGCGCTTGCGCTACCTGCGGACGCACAGAATAGCTCGGGCGTCATCTGCGCGTGCACAGAGCGGAATCAGGCGCACCATCGTGGCGCACGTGCTGTACCGAACGGCGCAAAAAACTGGCGGCACTTGATCGTTAGACAGTTGCTCTGTCCGAAAATGTCTAGTTTTGTCAATATTGTATAACGATGCTCAACGTCGCTATATTCAAGGGGTAACACCTGGGGAACCATGAGCGACGTTTCGAGCCTCGCCAAGCCATCGAAGACGACCCGCAGCCGCGTCACCAACGGGTCGACGCTACATCTCGGCGTGGTCGACGGCCGGACTGAGGCGGCGCGCCGGTTTCGCGACGTGCTGGCTGAAATCGTGTCCGACCTTGGTGGGTCAGATCGGCTCTCCGAAGGCCAGCGCCAGCTCGCCCGCCGTGCCGCGCTGATGAGCGTCCAATGCGAGGCGATGGAGGCCGAGGCCGTCGCCGGCAAGGAGATCGACCTCGAAACCTTTGGCCAGCTCACCGATCGGCTCGGCCGCGCCTTCACGCGCATCGGTCTCAAGCGCGTCGCCCGCACCATCAACAACCCGCTTGAGGACCATTTCAGCCGCCCGCCGGCCCGAAAGGGGGTTCCGTGCTGAAGCTGATCTCCATGCGCGAGGCCCTGACTTCCCCATCCTACTTCGGCGACTATCTCAGCGGCCCGACGTGGGACAACTGGCGCGTTCTCCTGCTGGCGATCATGGGCGAAGCCCTGACTGATGGTGAGCAGGCGATCTTCACTACCCTGACGGAGCGCGAGCGGGCACCCGTGGAGCCTGTCCGCGAGTTCTGGGGCATCATCGGCCGTCGCGGCGGCAAAACCCGCGCCATGAGCGTCCTGGCCGCCTTCATCGGTGGCTGTTGCGACCATCGGGCGGTCCTGGCGCCGGGCGAGCGTGGCATCCTGCCCGTCCTGGCGGCGAGCACGGCCCAAGCCCAATCTTTCTTCAACCTGACCCGTGGCGTCTTCGACAGCGTCCCTCGCCTCCGCTCCCTCGTGGAGAGCGAGACGGCCGACACGCTCCGCCTGTCGAGCCGGGTGGACATCACGGTCAGGCCGGCCTCGTTCCGCACGATCCGGTCCATCAGCGCCGTCTCGGCGATCGGGGATGAAGTGGCATATTGGCGCGACAGCGACACGAGCGCCAACCCCGACGCCGAGGTGATCGGCGCCCTCCGCCCCGCCCTGCTCACCACGGGCGGCATGTTCGTCGGCATCAGCAGCCCCTATGCCCAGCGTGGCGAACTGTTCAACGCCTTCCGCCGGCACCACGGCCCCAACGGCGATCCCCGCAAGCTGGTGGTGCGCGCACCGTCGTTGACCATGAACCCGAGCCTTCCGCAGGAGGAAATCGCACAGGCCTATGTCGACGATCCGGCGCGGGCCTCGGCAGAATTCGGCGCGCAGTTCCGCCAGGACATCGAAGCCTACATCGCGCGCGAGACGCTCGATCGGCTCGTCTCCATCGGAGTTGTCGAGCGCTCTCCCGATCCAGCCCTACACTACCGGGCCTTCGTGGACATGAGCGGCGGCAGTTCCGACAGCGCCGCGCTCGCCATCGCGCATACCGATGGTCAGCGGCAGGTCCTCGACGCGGTGCGCGAGCGCAAGGCCCCGCATTCCCCCGAGAGCGTGGTGACGGAGTTCGCGGACCTGCTCAGGCGTTACGGGCTCGCTACGGTGACGGGCGACGCCTACGCGGGCTTGTTCCCCCGCGAGGCCTTCGAGCGCCACGGCATCGCCTACAGGCCGGCGGAGCGCACGAAATCTCAGCTCTACGTCGACCTGCTCCCCCGCCTGAACAGCGGCGAGGCCATATTGCTCGACGTGCCGTTGATCGTCGACCAACTCGCGGCCCTTGAGCGCCGGACGGCTCGCGGCGGGCGCGACAGCATCGATCACCCGCCGAATGGGCGCGACGACCTCGCCAACGCCGTTGCCGGCGTGCTGTCCACACCCGCACGAAAGGCCGCCGTGGGTTCCAGCGGCACCTTCCGCACCACCGGAATAATCGTCGGCGCCCAAGGCAGCAAGATCGGCACGATGCTTCCGCCCGACTGGATTAAGCGAGGCGACAAGTATCCACCCGGCGACCACAGATGGAAGCTTGAGGAGACCAGATGAACATTTACGCGCGCGACCAGATCTTGCAGCGGCTGAAGCCGAACACGCCCTACAGGGATCATTTCCAAACCATCGTCCATGGCGCCTTCGACTGTGTCCTTGCCCTCGAAGGCGAGCGGGACCGCATAGCCAAGGATGCGAATTTAAGCGACGTCGGGCGTCGGACGATATTGGCCGAGGCGGTGCAGAAGACCTTCTCTCGCGACCTCTGCCAGATTTCGCGCAACTATCGACTGTCCAAGGCTCAGAATGCCACACGCCGGGCCGCGCTGAAGCCGAAGCCTCTCGACAAGAGCGACACGGTCGGCGAGCTGCGCCGTCAGGAAATCCGCACCTATCTGCGCAAGCTGCCCGACGTCGACAAGTTGCGCGCCGCCGACGAGCTTGCGCTCGACGCGGACGCCTTCGCGGCCGTGGTGGACGCCCCGCCGGCCCTCTCCGGTTTCAACGGCCGCCTGAAGCCTCAGTTCGACGAGTTGCGCACCCGCTACATGCACCAGCACTTCGGGCCGCAGATCGACGAGCTCGATGCGCAGGGTGAGGATATCGCGACGGTCGGCGCTGCGGTCGAAATGGCGATGGGCGCGCTGCGCCAGGCCGCCGGCATGAACGAGGCGCAGTTCAATACTTTCATCGAGCCGATCCAGGCCGAAACCGACAAGCCGAGGTAATCATGGCGACCTACACGAACATTTATCCGACCCTGAAGGCGCTCGACGCCGCCAATACGGGCGCCCTCGTGGCCGCTGCGGCGCAGGCCTTTCAGTGGGACGCTGCCGGCCTCGCCCGCTTCTGCAAGCTCGTTCAGGCCGATCCTGTCGAAGTCGCCGGGATCATCGCCACGGCTCGCGCCGCCAAGGATGCTGGCACGCCGTGGTTCGTGCAGCCATGATGCTCAGACCTCGCCAAGTCGCTGATCACTTTCGCAGAGCCGAATACGACATGAAGTTCGCGCTTGAGCGAGAGGTCAGGCTTGAGATGGAGGCTGCGGCCGAACTCGCCAAGAGCTTCATCGGGCAAGAAGTACCCGGATGGGCTCCACTCACACCCTCGACGATTGCTGACAAGGAACGTCAAGGTTTTCCAGTTCCCGCTCCGCTCAAGCGTACGAGTGAATTGCAGGACAGCATCCACGGCGAAGCCGAGAGCGTCTACGGCGGCGTGCGCGGTGTCGTTGGCTCGACGGATGAGATCGCAATCTTCCACGAGCACGGCACATCGAAGTTGCCGCCGCGTCCGTTTCTCGGCCCGGCACTGATGCTAGCTGAACCACTCATCGAAAAGTCACTTGGCGCACTTGCAGTTCGCGCCCTCACACCCGGAGAGAACCTTTGAGCGCTGAAGCATTCAAAACCGGCGCGGTTTTCGACTTGATCGACCACGTCACTCCGGGCCTGCGTCGGCTCTATGAAGGTTTCGACCAGTTCGACATTCGCATCACACGGACGCAAACCAAGCTCGACGAACTCGGGCTCGGCGCCGTTGTCACAAAGATGAACGCCGAATGGCGAGAGATCAGCCTGCTGGCGGATGCCGGCGTTGGGTCGATTGTCAAGAAGTTCGGCGCGCTCGGGCCGGAAACCGCGCCTATGTTCGGTGAGATCGGCAAGGGCGCGACCACGTCGTTCAGCAGGATCGCAGACGCGGCCGGCGCCATGTCAACGGACGTGATCGGGTCCACCAAGGGGCTGAAGGACGGGATGCTCGAACAGCTCGGCCTCGCCGGAACCGAGGGCGCCAAGCTTTTCGAGCCGATCACTGTGGCGGCGAAAGATGCATCGGCCTCCGCCATCGCCTCGATTGGTGGCGTCACAACCGCCATCGAGACCGCGGTGGCGCGGCTGGGTGTGCTCACGAGCGAGGTCAATAAGTTGGGCGCCCGCGCCACCGCTATCGATGCTGGCGGCGTTGTGGCCGCGACCGAAGGCTCAGCCGTGGCGAGTATGGGACGTGGACATCGGCGCGGCCTTCATTTCGGCCGCGCCGGCACGGAAATCCCAGGCGGTCACGTCTCGACGGGCGGAACGCCTGCCCTCGCGGCGGCCGGTATCGTCGGGTTCGGCCTCTGGGAAGCCATGCAGGCGGAGGATGTGATCGCAAAAGCCGGCATCACCGGCCAACTCGACATGGGAGGGGATTTTCAGAACGGTCCGCAAGCGCAAGCGATGCGCGACATGATGAAGAAGACCGCGTCGACGACGGGCTTCAGCCTCAAGGACTCCGGCGAGGCGATCCTTGGCGTCGAGCGGATGATGGGCGGCCTCGACTTCGACACCCGCCTACGGACTATGCAGACGCTCCTGCCGATTGCCGGGGCTGAGGCGAGGCTGAAGGAAACGACCCTTGAAGAGTCATTCAAGGCCTTGGTCGGCATCGCTCACATGACCGGCACCTATGATCCAAAGCAACTTCAAAATCTTGCAAAGCAATTCTCGTTTGCCTCACTCGTAACCGACGCATCTCTGCCGCAGATGGAGAAGACCCTCTCCTATTCGCTGCCTATATTGCACGCTGGGCTTGATATGGACCCACGCAGCGTCATGATGCTGACGACGATGGCGCAAAACGCTGGCATCACCTCGACGAAGAGCGGCACGTGGTTGCGCTCGTTCTTCGAGAATTCCGAGCCGATGATCGGCAGCAGCAAGCTCGCCAAAGCGCACAATGCGAGCCTCCGGCGGCTGGGTATGCTCGATGCGGATGACCACGTCACGTGGCGGAAAACGGGCGCTGACGGCAAGATCGATTGGACCGACAGCGTAATAAATCTTGCGCAAAACCTTGGGCCGCGTCTGCATCAGATACCGATCGATGAGCGCCTCGGAACCATCAAGAACGTGTGGGGCGAGAGGGGCGGCGGCTTCGCGGCTCTGATGGGGCTCAACACCTTCATCGAGCAGATGCCGATTATTGCCGACAAGATGAAAAACTATAAGGGCGGCGAGCAGGCCCTTGAGGAATATTCAAGGAACTCGCCGCTGCAACAGGCGCGCGAGACCTGGCGAGATTTCGAAAACATTCTCTTGGACCTCGGGCAAACTGTCCTGCCTCCGGTCAACGCGGCGCTCCGCGATATCGACACGGTCCTTAGGGCCCTCCCCAAGAACTGGGAAGACACGAAGAAACTGTGGTCGGGGCGGGCTGAGAATGCTGCCCAGATCCTCACCGGCAACCGTGCGCCATTGACTGCGGCCGGCGCCGCGCTCCCAGACTTGGCGACGCAGAAAGGCTGGGATCTCGCGACCGGCAAAGTCAATGCAGCGATCTGGGGTTGGATCACGAAAAATCTGAATCCGGTCGGTTCTGCGCATGGTGCGGAGTTGCCTTCAGCCTTCCACCCCGACACGGCCCGCGAAGGCACCGATCGAGGCTACGTGCGACCTTTAGGAGGCGCCTCCGGCTCATGGGGCGCGCTGAACACAGGCGTCGTCCCGGTCTCTCTGACCAGCGTCACGTCGGCGCTTCCCGTTACCCTCGCCAGCGGCGCCGCGGGGATGTCCTCCATCGAACAAGCGGTAGAGCGCGGCGCTTGGCTCGGCGTGATGATGGGGCTGAAAAACCTTCCAGGGATTGCCGACCTCGGCTCTTCCGGCGGCGGCATCATCAACGCCAGCTACGGCGGGGGTGGTTTCGGTGGCGGCGCCGCGCGGGCGGCCCGCAACATGCGGTATGGGCCGACCGGACATAGCCGCGCAGGCGGCGCCAACCCTTATTCTGGCGGTGCCGGTGCGGGGTCTTTCGTGCCGCCCATCGGCGACCACCTCACCGCCGGGATGCGCAACAATAATCTTGGGAACATCGGGTTCTTCGGCCAGCACACACCAGGCTTGATCGGCCCGTCGAACTCTCGTGACGTAGATCATTCCATTGCAAAATTCGCGACGCAAGAGGACGGCATCCGCGCTGCGGCGTCTCTCGCCTTGGCGAAGTTCCACAAGGGGCGACACACCACCTGGGACATCATCGCGGCGCCAGGCGGCTGGACGCCAGGCGCGCTTGGCCCTGGGGCTTCAGTCAATGTCGCGCGCGCCATGGGGTTGACGAACCGGAGTGATCTCAACCTCGATGATCCAGGTCAGATGGTGAAGTTCTTGCATGGACTTGCCATTCAAGAACATGGCGCGGCGGGGAGGTTCTATTCGGAGGATAGGATTCGGGGCGCGCTCGGCCGCCCTCACGCTGCTATTCCATCCTCATCTCCTCCGCCCACCGTCTCCGCACCACCGCCGCGTCGAGTGTCGCCCGGCAAGCCGGCCGGTCAGATCGAGGCGATGAACCTGCCACCGATCCACCTCACCGTTCATCACACCAACGTGATGGACGGTAAGGTGATGAGCAGGGGCGTCTCTAAGCACATCGTCGCCGACAACATGCACCACCGTTCGGTTGGTGCCGCCGATGGCTACGGGTCGCACCAGCCCCCCGGCGCTGACGTGATCGACACGGCATGACTTACATCGGTACCGCCTCTACAGCAGCGGGCCTTGTCCGCGCCCCCCGATGCTGGGTCCAGATCGGCGAGGCCCAGGTTCCGGCGGTCAAGGTCTCCGTCACGCGCAAGTCGACGCGGAACGCCGACACGTTCTCGGCGGAGCTGGCGATTACAGCAACGACCGCCTATGGTTTTGACATGGCGGCCTGGGCCGATTGGGACCCAAGCCAAGATGTCTCGATCCTGATCTCGACGGCCTTCGACCAAAGCGACGTGACGACAATGGTCGCCGGGAAGATAGACCTTCCAGTGATCAAGTGTTCCGACATGATGGTCACCATCACCGCCCGCGACAAGTCGGCATCCCTCACGGAAAAGCGCCGGAACCAGAAGTTCCTGAACCAGAAGTCCAGCGAGGGCGCGACCCAGATCGCGCAGGACAACGGCTTGAACCCGGTTGTGGTGGACTCGGGGGATTTCTCCGGCAAGCTCTACACCGACGACACGGCTCACCTGGTCCTCAACAGGACCGACTACGAGACCATGAACCGGTTCGCCGAGCGCGAGGGGTTCCGCTGGTATGTCGAGGGCGACAACCTCTATTTCGAGCCCAAGACATCAGACACGACCGTATATCCGATCTTCTATTGCCCGCCTGGCACGGCGGCACCCTATGCGGTCGGAAATTGTACCGAACTCACGCTCAGCAAGAATTCGACGGCGGCCCGGCCCCACAATGTCAATGCGAGCGGGTGGCACCACGGCAAGAAGAAGCTCTACAAAGCGACGGCCGCAGCGAGCGGTAGCGGGGACCCGGTCGACATCAACCTCTATTACAACGGCAACACCCAGGATCAGCTTCAGAAGAAGGCGGCCGCACACCTGAAGGACCGTATCCGCCACGAGTTGAGCATCGAGGTGCAGCTCCCCGGCGACCTGGCCATCGATCCCAGGATGCAAGCCGGCCTCACCGGGACCGGGACCATCTTCGATCAGACCTTCGATATCGACACGATCGAATTCGAAGTGGGCTGGGATGACGGCTTCGACATGACCGTGACGGCGAAGGCCGCGAAACAGGGGCGCACCAATGGATGACGGGTTCATAGATCTGATCAGGCGCGAGGCGGCAATCATCGTCGCTCAGCGCCAGTTCAAGGGCACGGTCGTGGTGACGGCCTACGACAAGCGGAAGCACGCCCTGAAGGGGATGCTCGTGCCGTACATGGTCGAAACCGGATGGATACCCATCGGCGCTGGCGCGATCGGCAACGGCTCGGGCGACCTGATGGCACCGAAGGTCGGATCGGCCGATGCACTCGACGGGGACCAGTTCGCGGTGCAGTTCGATACGGGCGACACAAACACGATCGTGGCGACGCATCGCATCTTCAGTGACGCGGACGCTCCGCCACAGATCGAGGCCGGCGAAATGATGCGGCGTCACCAGGACGGGCAGCAACTTTACTTCGACAAGGACGGCAACGCGACGCTGAGCCGAGACGACGGCAGCAAGGTCAAATTGAAGGCCAGTGGCGACGCGGTCCATACTGCGAAGCCGGGCGGCATCGCCTATTACGGAGGCGACCCGGACGACGGCGGCACATTCGATTGGATCTCCACTCCGAGCGGCCCGTCGACTACGGCGAAGGCGAGGGTTGGATGAACGACAACGAGTCGGCCGACTTTAAACCACTTGTTCACGCTCTCTCGAAGTTCATCGACCGAGAGGTGAGGAAGCATCGCTACAGCCTGCCGCAGGTCTGCGGCGCCCTCGGCGCCGTGGCAGGCGCGGCGGTCGCGGCCAACTTCTCTGAGAACTTGGGCGTGATCGATAAAATGATGCTGCGCGCCGTCGGCTTAGGGTTTTCCGAGGTGCTAAAAGCGGCGCGGATCGAACACGCAAAAACCCCGACCACCTAGACAGGTGCGGGGTATGCGTCAGTTCGCTCCATCGTCAGCGGACTTGCGTCTGAAATCCGCCAGAGGAAACGAGGGGATTGAACCCCCGATTCGTGAGACCTGGAACGTCAGACGATATTTCGGAGGCGTCCACCTGCACCGCAGTGTCCAGCTGGACTTCCGCGCCCCGTATTGCCTCGATAGCCTCGCGTGTACCCCAACGTCGAGAGAACCGAAACTCATCCGAAGACATGTCGTACATGCGGAATCGGTAGATGGTGACCTTCTCAGTCATGGCGCTTGCTCTCGTCTCGTGCGGGCAGGTATCCCCTCACCCTCAGGTGCTCAGCCAGCGCCCGGCGCACCGCCTCGGGGCGGGACGGCACAGGTGCGCCCTGGTCGACCGCCCAAGCGTCTACGGCGCTGAGTAGGTCTGGCTGGAGTCTCACGTTGAGCGATGTACCTGTCCCTGTTGAGGGACGGCCACGCGATTTTATGGCACCACGGCTTGACGTCATGGCTCCATGGTGCCATAAAAGACGGGCGGCAACAAGGGGTAGGAGCCTTGTCGCCGGCCCTAACCACCTCGGACCCTGGAGTCACGACGATGGCTATCCACGCCAATAGCATACCCGCGCCTGCCGTTCAGCACGGCTTATTACCGCGCCTCGCTCCCGAGCTGCCGCCCGAGCCGTTATTAGTGTCCAGCGCGCCCCTACCGAGCCTGCCCGACGCCTTCGCGCGGCGCCGCGCCATCGCCGGATTGGATGCGCCGCAGGTCGGCCCGGTGTACACCCCCGACCGCCCGCCGCCCTTTGACGACTGGCCCGCGGTCTACGCGCTCCGCTGCTTCGGCGATTGTTGCGAGCCGGAGATCGCGGACGGCTCCAGCGTCATCATCGACCGGCAGGCGTCGTACGCGGCTGGCGATTTCGTCGCCGTCTGGAGCCTGGGCCAGAGCGGCCGCATCAAGGCTTTCGTGAAGCGCCTCGTCGTCGGCCTCGCGCCGTGGGCGCGGCTTCCCTACCGGCCCGACCCGCGATCGAACATCGAACCCGTGCTCATCGTCGAGGCGCTCAACCCGCCGCGGCAGTTCGATATCGACGTGTCGACGGTCTATGCCGTGCATCGCTGCATCGGCGTGGCGCCCGCCCGGCCGGACGTCACGATCGGGACGGACGTCTGCGGGGCCGATATCCGCTGGTTCGACCGACCGAGTCGGTCGGGGCGGACGCGGAAGCTCGGAGGCCCCCATGTCTGACCGCCGCACCTTCCTCCGCGGCCTCGCCACCCTTCCGCTCATCGGCGGCAGCGTGGCGCTCATCGGCAACCCGACGAAAGCGGCCGTGCCGGTCACGCCGGCCTTACGTGACCGTTACATCGCCTGGCTCGCCAACGAGCATGCCGCGGCACTGTTCGAACGCGACCCGCCGCAACCGCAATACGACGACTTCGACCGCCTGATGTCGGACTGGCATTACGCCCGCCTGCGGACGCCGCTGTTCTGGTTCCCCGAGGCGCCCGACATCGAGCGCATGACGGCCTGTACGCAACCCTCCACCCGCGCCGCCATCGTGCTGAGCGCGGTCGGGTGCCCGCTGGGGTAGACGCGCCACCGTGGCGCGCCAATGCGCCGGCAGGGCATGTACGGCAGCCCGGCCGGTACATCCGCGGCCAGGCTGTCGACCGCGCCAGTTATCCACAGGCCGGGTGTCGGCGCAATACCCCGTTCGGAGCACCGCATATGGATTTCGTCTGTCGTTACCCGCCGGGTTACCCGAACTCGGAAACGCGAGAAGCCTCCGCCGGAGCGGAGGTCTCTAAACCGTTGATTTATCTAGAAAGTGATGGTGGGCGCTGTAGGTCTCGAACCTACGACCCGCTGATTAAGAGTCAGCTGCTCTACCAACTGAGCTAAGCGCCCATCACATCGCGGCGGGCGTGCCCGGCCGAGGTGCGGCGTGTAGCAAACGGGGCGCAGCCTGTCCAGCCCGTTTCGCTGCAGGCCCGCCTCACCGGCCACGGCCCGCGCTTTCGGCCCGGAGGGTCAGCCGAGCCGCATCGCGCTCTGCGCCTTGCCTCGGCTCTGCCACGCGGTGAGCTTGTTGAGCGCCCCCATATAGGCCCGGGCGCAGGCCACCAGCGTGTCGGGATCGGCACCTCTCGCGGTGAAGGACCGGCCGCCCTCGCTGAGCCGCACCGAGACCTCCGCCTGCGCATCGGTCCCTTCCGTCACAGCGTGGATCTGGAAGTGGTCGAGCACGGCGTCGTGCGGCACCAGCGCCTTGATGGCGTTGAAGATGGCGTCGACCGGCCCGTTGCCCGTCGCCTGATGGGTGCGGTGTTGCCCGTCGACCGCCACCGTCAGCGTCGCCGACTGGCCCATGGTGCCGGCAATCACCGTCATGGCCTCGAGCGCGATGCGCTCGTGTGCGCTGCCGATCTCGTCGTCGACGAGCGCGATGATGTCCTCGTCATAGATGTGCTTCTTGCGGTCGGCGAGGTCCTTGAAGCGCTTGAACGCGTCCTGCAGGGCATTGTCACCGAGCTCGTAACCGAGGTCGCGCAGCTTGTCCTTGAAGGCATGGCGGCCCGAATGCTTGCCCATCACCAGTGAGGTCTTGGTAACGCCGACACTTGACGGCGTCATGATCTCGTAGGTTTCGGCGTTCTTCAGCATGCCGTCCTGGTGGATGCCGCTCTCGTGGGCGAAGGCGTTCCGGCCGACGATCGCCTTGTTGTATTGCACCGGGAAGGAGGTGACCGCCGAGACGAGCTTCGAGGCACGGGTCAGCATGGTCGACTCGACGCCGGTGAAGTAAGGCAGCGCGTCGCCCCGCGTCTTGATCGCCATCACCACCTCTTCGAGCGCCGCATTGCCGGCGCGCTCGCCGATGCCGTTCAGCGTGCATTCGACCTGCCGGGCGCCGCCATCGAGCCCGGCGATCGTATTGGCGACGGCCAGCCCCAGGTCGTTGTGGCAATGGACCGAGAAGACGGCCTTGTCGCTGCCCGGTACGCGCTCGCGCACGGCGCGGAACATTGCGCCATATTCGGCCGGCGTGGCATAGCCCACCGTATCGGGCAGGTTGATGGTGGTGGCGCCGGCGCGGATCGCCGCCTCGACGCAGCGGCAGAGATAGTCGAGCGGCGTGCGGGTGGCGTCCATGGCCGACCATTCGACGTCCTCGACGAGGCCGCGCGCCTGGGTCACGGTGCGGCTAATGATGTCGAGCACCTCGGCCTCGGATTTCCTCATCTGGTGCGCCAGATGGATCGGCGAGGTCGACACGAAGGTATGGATGCGCGGCTTCTTTGCATGACGCACCGCGGCGCCGGCGCGGGCGATGTCGGCCTCGACGGCGCGGGCGAGGCCCGCCACCGTGGCCCGCTTGGCGCGCCGGGCGATCTCGGAGACCGCTTCGAAGTCGCCCTCGGAGGCGATGGGAAAGCCGGCCTCGATGATGTCGATGCCCATCTCGTCGAGGAGTTCGGCAACTTCGAGCTTGTCCTCAAAGCTCATGGTGGCGCCGGGGCATTGCTCGCCGTCGCGCAGGGTCGTGTCGAAGATCAGCACCCGGTCCTTGCCGGAGGACACGGTGCTGGAAGCAGTCTCGTTCATGGTCGTCGTCTCGCGAAAGGTGCCGGGCCGGCTACGGCCGCGCGGCAGAAGGCTGGAGGTCGAAGCGAAGATCCCCTGAGCGCCCAGGCCTCGGGCCCGGCCGGCTCTCAGGGGCGGCTAAGAAGCAGCGTCGCGAGGGCAAGCGGAAAATCGGCTGCGCCGCGCGCCGCCCGATCTCTGGTCATCCGTCCGACGGGAGCCGCCACAAGGGCCTCGATGAACCATGGCTCGACGTCGAGCCTTTCCTTGCAACCTGTGTACCGCCAGTGCCGTTCGCGCGCAAGCGTCGCCACAGACATCATCGGGGTGATCGCATTTGGATCAAAGCCCGCCGGATGGTGTTGTTTTCCTTCCCCGGCAACGGGGAAGGTGGCGCCCGCAGGGCGCCGGAAGGGGCGATCTTGGAATCGAGAACCCCATCCGTCCCGGCTCCGCAGCCAAGTTTACGCTGGCTGCGTAAACTTGCCAGCAGCCGGTCCACCTTCCCCGTTCGGGGAAGGATTTTGCGCCTGTACAGGTCATGATTTCAAATGCGATCACCCTGCAGACATCGTGCTCAGGCCAGCGACTGCAGCGGCCCGATGCCGATCAGCAGCGACACGCCGACGGCGAAGACAATGAGCGCCGCCGCCACTTCGAGCCCGCGCGCCACGAGCCGCCCGTTCTGCGAGCTGCGTCCGGCGAGCCGCAGCGCCAGCGGCTTGGCCAGCACGGCGGTCGAGGCGAGGGCGGCGGTCGTCAACGCGGTGCCGAAGGCCATCACCAGCGTCGAGGCGATGCCGGCGAGGAAGAAATTCTGCGCCAGCGAGTAGACCAGCACCAGGATCGCCCCCGAGCAGGGGCGCGCCCCGGCCGCCAGCACGGTCGAGATCTGTTCGCGCCAGGAGAAATTCTCGCCGAGGGTCGCCGGGTCGGGCGCGTGGACATGACCGCAGGTCGGCCCGTGCGCATGGGCTTCCTCGCAAACGAAGCCGCGCGGCGCCGGACCGACGCCGCCATTGCCTGAGGAGAAGCGCGACAGCACCGCGCGCGGCATCGCCGGCGTAGGGGCTCCGACCGGGCCGCCGGCGAAGGCGAGCTCCGGCTCCCGCTGCGCGAAGACGAGCGATCCGGAGCCTCTCCGCCACTCGGCCAGGAAGGCGCGGCCCTTGCGCCAGAAGAGCCAGAGGCCGAGCGCCGCGACGCCGGCGTAGCTAAGCTTCTCGATCATGGCGTCGGTGGCGCGCATGCCCATCTGCGTCGCGTGGAACACGTAGGACAGGAGGGTCACGACCGTGATGGCGACGACAGCCTGCAGCAGCGCCGCCAGGAAGGAGAGCACGATGCCGCGCCGCAGCGCCCTTTCGTTGGCGACCATGTAGGAGGCCAGCACCGCCTTGCCGTGGCCGGGGCCGGCGGCATGCAGGATGCCGTAGAGGAAGCTCAAGCCCATCAGCAGCCACAGGGCCGAGCGGTCGTGGGTCGAGCCGCGCAACGCGGCGGCGATCGAGCGCTCGAACAGGCCCTGCTGGGCCATGATCCAACCCATCAGGCCGCTCGGGGCGCCGCCGCCCTCGGAAATGCCGACGCCAAAGGGATTATGTGCCTGCGCCAGGGCCGGCACGACGGAGAGCGTCGCGACGAGCAGCGTCGCAGCGACGACAAATCGTGTGGCCCGCGCCCGTATCGGCGTCATGGGCAGGCGACGATCGCGCGGCTCGCGAGCTTGATGCCGAAATCGGTGCCGGGCGACATGTTGGCGAAGAAGGCTTCCGAGAGCTTTTGGTTGTCGCCCGCATCGAGCGGGCGCGGCTTGACGACGCTGCTCGAACAGCCGGACGGCGCCGAGACGAGGCTGACCGGATCCTTGTCGTCCATCTGGAAGGACACGAAATAGGTCGGATCGTAGACGCTGAGCGAGAAAACCCGCCCGGCGCTGGCCGGCTGCTTGAGCGGCAAAGTGAAATAGAGCGTCAGCAGCTTGTCCTCGCCTTCGTGCAGCAGATAGTCGGTAGGGGCGTCGAAATCGAGCTGTCGCCCGGCCGCCTTGGCGATGGTGAAATAGCCGAAGTCGGCGAGCGATTCGACGTTGGTCTTGGCCAGCGGCGCCAGTTCGGCGTCGGTCAGGACCTTGCCCGGATCGCCGAGCCCCTGGACCAGGAAGGACGAATACATGTCGTCGAAGGTCCAGGCGGCGCGGATGCCGGTCACCTTCCCATCGGGGCCGAAAAGGACCTGCTCCTTCGCCGTGACGAAGACATGCGGATGGGCCGCGGCGCCCGAGGCCGCCCCGATGAGCGCCGCCGCCGCCAAGGCGACAGCCGCGCCGCGATGGCGGATGAAAGGTTTCGAAACGCGTCCCACGCTGCGCCTTCCCTGGATCGCGATGATCTCGGACGCTATCGATCCGGACTCATGAGCGCGATGGCGTTCCATACGATCGCCGGTCCCGACGCGACGGTGCCGATTCGACCTTAGCGTCGACTTAGTCTGGCGATGGCGGCGGATTGAGGGCGCACCGCGCTCCCGAAGAGCGGTGTCGGCTCGGAACGTCCCCTCGTGTCCGGGACGCTCTCAGCTGCGGCTCAGGGCGCCGCGCCGAACCGCGGTCTCGCGCATGACCGGCATGGGTACAGGTAGGACACGGTCCGCGTCGCGGCGAGTTGGTGCAGGAACTGGGGCTTCGAGAAATAATAGCCCTGGGCATAGCGGATCCGCGTCGCGGCGGTCAGGTAAGTCAGTTCCTCCCCGGTTTCGAGCCCTTCGGCTATGATGCTCATGCCGAGGGCGTGGCCCAGGGATTCGATGGCCTTGAGAATGCTCTGGCTGCGTGGCCGGCGGTGGATGTCGGTGATGAAGGAGCGGTCGATCTTGATCTCGTCGGCCGTGAGGTCGGCGAGGGCGGAGAGCGACGAATAGCCGACGCCGAAATCGTCGATGGAGACGCGGGTACCCATCTGCCGGAAGAGCGGCAGGATGCGCGTCTGCAGCTCGCTCTTGGCGAAGAAGGCTTCCTCGGTCAGTTCCACCATGAAGCGCTCGGCGCAGCCGGTCGCCGCGATATTGTCGGCGAAGGTGGTCATGAAGGCGATGTCGCCGGCCTGCCTGGCGGCGACATTGAGGCTGATCGACGTGCCGGGGCCGAAGGTCGCGTCGATATCGTCGAGCGCCGCGACGGTCTGGTCGAGCACCAGGTGGGTGATCTCGTTGATCAGCCCGAGCTCGACGGCGAGGCCGATGAAATCACCCGGCGGGTGGAAGATGCCCTGTTCGTCGCGCCAGCGCAGCAGCACTTCGAGCCCGACGATCTCGCGACTGTGGATGTCGACCTTGGGCTGATAGGCACACAGGAACCGGCGGTCGCGGATGGCGAGGCGCAGGCGCTGCTCGGTCTCCATGCGGGTCGTGGCGGCATTGCGCATGTCCTCGTCGAACATCGCCACGGCGCCTTTCCGGGCACCTTTGACCCGGTACATGGCGAGGTCGGCGTTGCGCCGCAGCGCATTGTAGTCGCGGCCATGCTGCGGACAGACGCTGATGCCGATCGAGGCCGAGGTGAAGACCTCGTGGCCGTCGACGAAGAACGGCTGCTTCAGCCGCGCCAGCAGGTGACCGATGTCCGCCACGACATCCTGCGGATCGCCGACCGGGTTCAGCAGCAGCACGAATTCGTCGCCGCCGATGCGGGCCAGCACGTCGCCGTCGCGCAATTCTCCCGAGATGCGCCGCGCGATCTTGACCAGGATCTCGTCGCCCACGGCGTGGCTGTAATAGTCGTTGATGTGCTTGAAATTATCGATGTCGACGAAGGCCAGCGCAAAGCAGCTGCCGGTCGCGGTGCCGGCGATGAGATCGCCCACCACGTGCTGGAGGTAGCTGCGGTTCGGCAGTCCGGTGAGCTCGTCGAAATATGCGCGCCGAAACAGCTCGTCCTCGGCCTCGGTGCGCGCCGCGAGGTCGAGAAAGGTGGTGAGCGCGTAATCCTTCCCGGCGACGCGGAGGTCGCAGCGTTCGACGTGCCGGCCCGGCTCGTCGGCCTCCTGCGCCGCGCGGTTGCGCAGCACCAGGCCGCCGCCGGCATCGTGCACCTCCACACCGACCGGCAGCGCGTCGAGGACCCGATCGAGCAGGCGTTCGCGGGACGCATTCCCGCCCGCGGGCGATGGCGGAGCGTCGCCCCCCGGCGATTCCGATCTGTCGTTCATGGGCTTCGCCACCATGCCTGTCCGGGTGAGCGTGAAGGACGTCGCGTCAGCGGGCCTGGGGGATGTCGCCTCGCGGCAGAGCCGTTTCGAGCCGGCTCTTGAGCAGGCGGAAGCGGGCGTTGTCGGGATCGCCGTCGGGCGTCGAGGCAACGGACCGATGTGGCATGCCGTCGGACTCCCGTTCTCCCTCGTCGGGACGCGGCTTGAAGCTCATATGCGCGCCCCGCCAGCGCTCGATGACGTCCCTGACGAATTCCGGATCGCCGAGGCCGGCCGCGGCGCCGTCGATATCCCGCGAGGCCTCGCTGCGCGGCAGGAGGCCCTTCGGCATCTGGCGGAAGGTCATGCGGGCCGGGACCGAAACGCCCTCGCCGAAGGCCACGACCTCGCGCGTTCCGAGCGTCGGGATGAAGGACAAAAGGTTCGTCGCCGCATCGGAAATCGCCGAGCGCAGCAGCGCCTGGTCGCGATCATTGGCCATCCGCATGGCGAAGAGCGTGCCGCACTGGGCGATGATGGTCGGATCGAGCTCGGCCGGGCGCTGCGTCACGAGCCCCAGGAAGACGCCGTATTTGCGGCCCTCGCGGGCAATCCGGGTCAGCGCGCGGCGGGTCGGATGGAAGCCGCTCGTCGGATCGGCGGAGGCGTAGCGATGGGCTTCCTCGCAGACGAAGAGCAGCGGCACGGCGCCATCGCTCCACAGGCCGAAATCGAAGGCGAGCCGGCAGAGCACGCAGACGACCGCGTCCACCGTCTCGGCCGGCAAGCCGGCGAGCTGCATGACGCTCACGGGCTTTTCGGGCGTGTCGAGCCTGAACAACTGGCGCAGCAGGTCGCCCATCGTGTCGCCGCCCACGTTGGCGTTCTCGAACATGAAGCCGTAGCGGGGATCGTTGCGGATCGTCTCGATCCGCGTCATCAGCCGATGGTAGTGCATCCGGGTGGCACGGTTTTCGAGCCGGCCCATCCGCTCGTCGATCTGCGCCAGCAGATCCTGCATCACATAAGGCACCGGCGTGTCGATGGTGAAGCCCGAGCTTCGCGGATCCCCCTTGCGCCTTATGGCACGGTCGGGCGCCTTGTACTGGTTGTACATGCCCTTGGCGATCGGGATGACCTCCGCCAGGATCTCGAGCTCCTCGGCGACCGTCGGACGGCCGCCGTAGACGACATCGGCCATCTCCTCGAAGTTGAACAGCCAGAAGGGCAGCTTGAGGGAGCGTGAATTGATCACATTGGCCTTGGCGCCGAAGCAGCGCCCGTATTCGTTGTGGCCGTCGAGCAGGAAGATCCGCACCTCGGGCCGGGCGGCGAGGATCTCGCTCAGGATGATTGCCGTGCCGCTCGATTTGCCGACCCCGGTCGTGCCCAGCACCGCGAAATGCTTGGACAGGAGGTCGTCGAGGTTGATGCGGGCCGGGAGCGTATCGTCCTGGTGCAGGGTGCCGATGTCGATCGTCGCACGACCGTCGGCAGCGGAGATCAGGCGGAGCGCCTCGGCGTCGAGCATGACGGCCGCATCCCCGATAGCCGGGTATTCGGAGACGCCGCGCTTGAACCGGCTCGTGCCGTCGGGCGCCTCGCGGATCTCGCCGAGCAGATCGATCATGGCCGAGGCCTCGAAGCCCAGGGCGCGCACCATGGCCGGGACCTCGGCCGTCACCTCGGTCACCATGGCGATGATGAAGGAGCGGCCGGCCTCGAGGCCGATGAACTTGCCGACGGTCGCAGCGAGCCGATGCTCGCGCCCCGGGACGGGTTTCATCCCGACCCCCGCCTTCGAGCCCGCGACGAAGATGATGGAGCCGAATTGCTCGCTGATGCCGGAAATCTCTGGCTGCAAGGACGCACCGCCGCGTTGGAGAACGACCGCCAGTCGTATCGACTTCTCCTTGCCAATGCCTAAACGGATTGCTCGAAATCGGGACGGTAACGACGCGATCATGGATCCGAGGTTGAATTTCGCAGATTCGGCGGCGGCCTGCCGCGCCCGTCGTTTTTGGAGGGAGCGGGACTTATGGAGGCGGAGACGAAGACAGTGTTCGAGCGCTACGGAACGACGAGCAGCTCAAGCATGTCGTGAGACAAGGTCGTGCTCATTACCGGTCGATCGTCTGAGCTCGCCGCGGAAATTGGGCTCGAGATCCTCCTCGAGATCCAGGTTCCGTAAAGCTCCGATAGACCGACCCGGCCTGTCCGCGTGGATCAAAAGCAGACCCCGACACGTTGCGGGCTGGGATCTGCGTCGGGCACGGTCCGCAGCGCGACGGTCTTGCTCACATGTCCGATAATGTTCCCCGCCTTCCGGCCAAGGTCGTTCCGGCGGAAACGCCCAGCCTGAATTCGCTCTTGACGCTCTCCGTCTGCGTCGTGGCGGTCGCGGCGCTCTATCTGGCCCGCGAGGTGTTGATCCCGATCACCCTCGCCATCCTGCTCTCCTTCGTGCTGGCGCCGGTCGTCGATACGCTGCGCCGGGTCCGAATCCCGAACGTGCCGGCGGTGATACTGGCGGTTTTGATCGGGCTCGGCATCATCTTGTCGATCGGCGGCGTCATCGGCGTCCAGATCGCGAGCCTTGCGACGGAAGTTCCGCGCTACGCGACAACGATCGAGGGGAAGATCGGTGCCGTGCGCGGCGCTACGCTCGGCCGGCTGTCGGGCATGATGCAGAAGCTCGACCACCAGATGGGGGGCACGGCGCCAAGCGCCTCGACCCCGACGCCGGCGACGGACGAGAGCCAGCCCGGCCCGAATGCACCGACGCCCCGCGGCAAAGGTCCGCAGGTGGTGCCGGTGGAGATCCAACAGCCACCGGCCCAACCGCTCGATATCGTCCGAGCCGTGCTGGCCCCGATCGTCGAGCCTGTCTCCAATCTGTTCATCATCGTCATCATCGCCGTCTTCGTGCTGATGCAACGGGCAGACCTGCGCGACAGGATGATCCGGCTGTTCGGCTCGAGCGATCTGCACCGCACGACGGTCGCCCTCGACGACGCGGCGGGCCGCCTCGGGCGCTACTTCCTATCCCAGCTCGGCATCAACGCCAGCTTCGGCGTGATCATCGCGCTCGGCCTGTGGTTGATCGGCGTCCCCTCGCCCGTGTTGTGGGGGGTGACAAGCGCCCTGCTGCGCTTCGTGCCCTACGTTGGCGCGATCATCGCCGCCCTGCTGCCGGCGGCGGTCGCAGCGGCGGTCGATCCGGGTTGGTCGATGGCCGTTTGGACGATCGGTCTCTTCGTCGCCGTCGAGTCGATCACCGGCCAGGTCATCGAGCCCCTGATCTATGGTCACTCGACGGGCCTGTCGCCCGCGGCCGTGGTGATCGCCGCCATCTTCTGGACCTGGATCTGGGGGCCGATCGGCCTCGTGCTGTCGACGCCGCTGACGCTGTGCCTCGTGGTCCTCGGTCGCCACGTCGACCGTCTCGAGTTCCTCGACGTGCTGCTCGGCGACCGGCCAGCCCTGACCCCGGTCGAGAATTTCTACCAGCGCATGCTGGCCCAGGACCCGGACGAGGCATTACATCAGGCCGAGCTCCTGCTCAAGGAACGCCCGCTGACCGCCTATTACGACGAGGTGGCGCTCAAGGGGCTGCAGCTCGCCGCCAACGACGCCCTGCGCGGCGTTCTCGCTCCCGACACGGTCGAGTCCGTCAAGCGGAGCGTGATGGCGCTCGTCGAGGATCTGGCCGAATACGACGATGCGGACCCGCATCCGGACGAGAAGGCCGAGGCGGCGGCGGTCGCGACAAAGGCCGAACGGGCGCTCCCCTCGCCGCCCGCCCCAAAGGGCGATGCGCCCGGTCCCGACGCCCTGCCAGCTCACTGGCAGGGTCCGTCGCCGGTCCTCTGCCTTGCCGGACGCGGGCCGCTCGACGAGGCCGCCTCGGCGATGCTGGCGCAGCTCCTCGGGAAACACGGCTTGCAAGCCCGCATCGCCCCGCACGAGGCGGCCTCGCGGGAAGGGATCGCCGGCCTCGATCTCGGCGGCGTGGCGATGGTGTGCATCAGCTATCTGGAGATCGCCGACAATGCACCGCATCTCCACTATCTGCTGCGGCGGTTGCGTCGCAAGGCGCCCGGCGTGCCCTTGCTGGTCGGCCTATGGCCGATGGAGGACGAGGCGACGAGCGACACGCGCGCCAGGCAGGTGATCGGCGCGAACCATTATACGCATTCGCTGAAGGAGGCGGTCGAGACGTGCCTGGGCGAGGCGCATCGGAGCGCCGACGTGCCGACGCTCGACGCACCGGCGGTACTCCCGCATGCCGCTCCCGCCGGTGCGGCGGCCTGAGGCGCCCGGCGGTAAGTCCGGGGTAAGCTTTCGGTGCTAGTCATGAAATCGTCAGGTCAGGGCCTTATGCCTCCGCATCGAGGTGCAGGGTCAGGCCTTGCATCTGCGGCAAAGGTCCCCATCTGGGTTGAGAGCCCGATCGGAGGATCTGTCGGATCCCGATTTTTGGCCGATGCCGTTCACGGCATCCCCTCGTCGCCACGGATGTACTGGCGAGGCGGGTTCGTCCCTTCCAAGGAATGAAGTCTTTCGGGGTTCGGCGGCGCCGTTGGTGCCGATTTTCGGAACATGCTGTTTCGAAGAGGACGTTGCGCGAGCAACGGAAAAGCCCCGTCACGGATGTACTGACGGGGCTTTTCCGTTTGGAGCCGCCGGTCGGCTCAACTCCTGAGCACCACGCAACTTCCCTGTGCCGATTTGATGCGCTTGCACAGAATCTCGGCGGCTTGGCGCGTTTGCGCCGGGACCCGTACGCGATAGAAGGCATGGAAGCCGCGGCTGCGCAGGCGGGTTCCGATAATCATCGGCCGCGCGTCGCCCAAAATCGCCGCGTAGCTCGTCCTGGCGCGGGAGAAGCTGGCGAGCGCCAGGCTTTTCGAGAAATTGCCGGCAAGCTGCACGCCCCAGGGCGCGAAGGGGGCCTCCGGGCTGGCGGAGCCGCGCGCCAACGCCGCGGTCCGCAAGGTGGAGGCCAGTGCGAGGCACGTCTGCGAGTCCCCCTTGATCTCCGTCGCTACCTTGGTCTTCGCATCCGCGGCCCAGTCGTCGGCCGAGCGGCCGGTGACGCGCAGCACGTAGTCTTCCGTCTCGGCCGGCAGGCCGCCCGTGCCGTGGAGCCAGGCCGCGACGCGGTTGGGGCCACCGTTATAGGCGGCGGCCGCGAGCCCGAGGTTGCCGAATCGCGTCGCGAGGTCGCGCAACAGCGCCGCCGAGGCCGGCACCGCCTTCTCGGGATCGAACGGATCGTCGAGGCCGCGCTCCTGCGCGGTGCCGGGCATGAACTGCGCGATGCCCTGCGCCCCGGCCGGGCTCGTCACCCCCGCGCGGAAATTCGATTCCTGCCAGATGAGGCGGGTCAGGAAGGCGACGGGGATCTTCTGGTTGGTGGCCGCGGTGGTGATGAGGCGGCAGAGCGCCTGCTGCACCGTCTCCTCGCCGCGTGGCCCTGGCAGGTTATGGGGCGGGGTGCCCGGATCGGCGCGCACCGGGGCAGGGCCAAGCAGCGCCAGGGCAAGGATGAAGCGCGGAACCACGGAATGGGAACGGCAGGTCGGCACGGTGGTTCCAAAGCGCGGGGCGGCGATCGATGCAAGGTCCGATCACGTCGCGATCGCCAAAAGCCTTCGGGCGTGACGTTTCGACAACCCGGACGGGGACGGGTTTGTTGACAGGCGGTCTCGGAGCCGCTAACGAGCCGCCTTCATCGCCGCGCTTCTGGCGCCGGCGGATGATCTATGCCGGGACGTCGATGACGCTCGGCGACGCACCCGTGGCCGTTCCCACCTCTTTGCCGGTGAGCTGCCTGTCGGTCGCGACCTTCGGCGGTTGCGGCAAAGGAGGGCGCGTTCCTCACCCTGTCGCACGAGGACGCGATGACGAAGCGGATTCAAGCCAAATACAAGATCGACCGACGGCTCGGCCAGAACATCTGGGGCCGCCCGAAGAGCCCGGTCAACCGCCGCGAATATGGCCCCGGCCAGCACGGCCAGCGCCGGAAGGGCAAGCCGACCGATTTCGGCACCCAGCTCAAGGCCAAGCAGAAGCTGAAGGGCTACTACGGCAACATTTCGGAAAAACAGTTCCGCAAATATTACGCCGAAGCCATCCGCCAGAAGGGCGATTCGAGCCAAAATCTCGTCGGTCTGCTCGAGCGGCGGCTCGACATGGTGGTCTACCGCTGCAAGTTCGTGCCGACGATCTTCGCCGCGCGGCAGTTCGTCAACCACGGCCATATAAGGGTCAACGGCCGCCGCGTTAACATCGCCTCCTACCAGATCCAGGTCGGCGATGCGATCGCGGTCAAGGACGCGTCGCGCGAGCTTGCCACGGTAATCGAAGCGGGCCAGCTCGCCGAGCGCGACGTGCCCGACTATTACGAGCACGACGACGGCAAGAAGACCGCCAAGATGACGCGCGTGCCGGGCCTCACCGAGGTGCCCTATCCGGTGCAGATGGAACCGAACCTCGTCATCGAGTTCTACTCGCGCTGATCGATCGCGGACCGGTGCGGGGCGACCTACCAGGCGATCTGCAGGCGCCCGACAAAGGCGTCGCTTGCTGACTTTCAGCGCGGTCGGGGCCGGATCGCCGTGGATATAGTTCGCGACGACCCGGATGTTGCGGTCCGGATACCAGTTGACGCCCGCCGTGACGTCCTGCTGCCTACCGCCGTTGGTCGAGCCGCTTTGGAGGTCGAGTTCGCTGTCGTTCTTGCCGGTCTTCCCCGGCTTGATCGGGGTTTCAAATCCTCCGGCGACGCCGCCGCGAAGCGATAGACGAGCGATGGACCGCGATCCTTGCGCATGAAACGATGCTGAGTAAAGCGATAGCATAATTGAATATTTATCACAAAACGTACTGGCATTGACGCTTGAGTCTTACTATATAAGCCGTCGTCTTTTGAGTAATGCTCAGCGCTCTGCAGCATTCAAAAATTTTGCATTACACGGCCGCTCACGAATTTATGTCTGCCGAGTGGAAAGCAGTTGATTGGCTTGCCAAGCTCAAGATTGTCGAACGTCAGGGGGGATTGCAGGCCGAGATCGGCAGGCTCAAAAGCCGGTCTCGGCACCGCCCGTTCGGCTTACGCTAACCTCGGCCTGCGGTCCCGGTTGGACAAGATCCGAGGTGAACCTAGCCGAGAGAGGGAAAAAGCCTCTGGGTTTTAGAAGCGGTCGATTCACGAACAAACTCATCACCGGATTTTTCCGCGCCTCGCCAGAAGTCCATCGACCGCCAACGGTCCGGAGCCGCCCAACACGAGCGTAGCAAGGCATGCGAGGTAGAGGAGATCGGTTTCATATCCCGGCGGCCCGAACTGTGCTCCGGCGGCCGTCACGGCCTGAAGTTTGATGGAACTGAATCCGTAAGGGAGATGCACGGTTACGGCAGCAACCAGAAGAACGATCGCCATCGGTATACTGGCAAGCGGCACCAAGGCCCCCAGTAAGACGGCCGCGCCGCCGAGAATCTCGACCGCGATATGCGGATTTCGCGGATCGTGGGCAGTAATTTCACGCCATGGTGGGCAGCGATTTCGCGCGATCATGGGCAGTGTGAAACCTGACCGACGGTGGCTATGGGGTCAGGCGTTTCGGCTCGCGTCAAGGGATCGTTTGCCGGTCATCTTGCGCATGCTTTCTCCGGTCATGGCGAGGCGGTGGGCGTTGTGGACAAGACGATCAAGGATGGCGTCGGCCAGGGTAGGGTCGCCGATGACCTCGTGCCACTGATCGATCGGAACCTGGCTGGTGACGAGAGTGGATCCGTGCCCGTTTCGGTCCTCGAGAATTTCGAGGAGATCCAGGCGCTGGCTGTGATTGAGAACCGACAGCCCCCAATCATCGAGGATGAGCAGATCGAGGCGGGCGAGGCCCTTGAGCATGCGGGCGTGGCGGCCGTCACCGCGCGCCAGCGCCAGAGCTTCGAACAGCCGCGGCGCGCGCTGGTAGAGGACGGAGCGGCCGTCGCGACAGGCCTTGTGCCCGAGAGCGCACCCAAGCCAACTTTTCCCGATGCCGGTCGGCCCACTGATCAACAGGTTCTGATGCCGGTCGATCCAGTCGCCGGCGACGAGCCTGGCCAGCAGTGCGCGATCGAGGCCGCGGGGTGTGCGAAGGTCGATATCCTCTACACAGGCGTCCTGGCGCAGGGACGCGAACTTGAGACGCGTCGCCACGCGCTTGGTGTCGCGTTCGGCGGCCTCCCGGTCGGCCATGATGCCGACGCGCTCCTCGAAAGACAGGGCGGCCAGATCAGGCGCGGATCGCTGGTCCTGGAAGGACTTGGCCATGCCGGGCAGTCCGAGCGCGATTAGCCGTTCGTGAGTGGGATGAGTGAGCATCGGGTCTCCTGGTGGTGAACGGTTAGTGGAAATAGCTGCGGCCACGGATGTTGCCGTGGCGCAGGGGTTCGGGCTCGGGGGCTGGATCGAGGAAGGCGCGATCGAGGCCGGTCTTGAGGATTGAGCGGATCGACCCGACGGATCTGGCTTTGATCAGTTCGCCACGCTGGCAGGCCGCCTCCAGGCGGGCCTGGCCGTAGATCTTTTCCAGGGACAGGATCCCCAGGCAGGTGCGGAAGCCCTGCTCCGGGTGGGGGCGGTCGATCATAATCGCCTGGATCAGCGCGGCGGTGGCCGGACCGATCTTCTCGGCAAAGGCTGTGATCCGCGCCGGCGTCCAGGACGCATGGCGCTTGTGGGCGCTCGGCATATGATCGGCGATGGTGATGTGGCTGCGCCGTCCCGGAGACTTGGCGTGGCTGGCGACTCTCTCGCCCTTGTGGAAGGCCTCGATGGTCCGCTCGGTGACGCGCACATCGACGAGCTGGCGAATCAGCCGATAGGGAATCGAGTACCAGCAGCCCTCGACTTCGACGTGATAATCGGGTGCGACCCGGCAGCGCTTCCAGGTGGCGAAGGCGTAGGGCTCTGCCGGCAAGGGCTTCAGCGCCGGCGCATCCACGGCCGCGAACAGCTCGGCGCGGCTGGCGCCATAGCCGCGCATCATGCGGGCGTTGAGGTCGGCCGTCAGGGCGGCGACTGCCACGTTGAGTTCGGCCAGGCTGAAGAATTGCGTGTTGCGCAACCGCGCCAGCACCCAGCGCTCGACCAGCAGCACCGATTGCTCCACCTTGGCCTTGTCGCGGGGTTTGTAGGGCCGGGCCGGACACACGATGGTCCCGTAATGGCGGGCCATCTCCTGGTAGGAGCGGTTGATCCCCGGATCGTAGCGGTCCGGGTTGGTGACGGCCGCCTTCAGGTTGTCGCAGACGATCATCGCCGTCACGCCGCCCAGGAAGGCGAACAGGCCGACATGGCAACCGATCCAATCGGCCAGCCCCTCACTGGCACGAGCTTCGGCGTAGATGTAGCTCGATGCGCCGAGCGCGGCGACGAACAGCTTCATCGGCTGCACCACCCCGGTCACAGGATTGATCACGTCGATCGTGTCGCCCGCAAAGTCCACGAACACCTTCTCGCCGGCGGCATGGCTCTGGCGCATCGTCGGCGAGGCCCGACCCTTCCAGGCCTCGAAGTGCACGCAAAACCAGGTGTAGCCATAGCCATCCGGGTGTTCGGCCCGGTACTCCTGCCAAAGCAGCATCCGGGTGACACCCTTACGACGCAGCTCCTGGTCGACCTTGGCCCAGTCCGGTTCGTGCCGGCCCACCGCCATGACATCGGACGCCGTGGGAAACAGTAGCCTCTCCAGCCCCGTGTCGGTCATCTCTTCGTCCAGCGGCCACCTGACACCGGCCGCTTGCGCCCGACGCAAATAGTCGCCCACGGCCCCCTTGCTCAGCCCCAGCGAGGTCGCGATCACACGGCTGCTCAGGCCGTTCTCATGCTTTAGACGCAGCAGGTCGCGTATTCGGCGCATCGACAATCTCTCGGTCGGCATCAGGTCCCCTCGTCATCAAAGACGAGGGTCTGAGTACCCGGTCAGACTGTCGGTCGAGGCTTCGTCACCCCGCTAAAGCGGGTGCCCGTGATGCTCTGAAATCACTGCCCATGATCCCGTGAAATCCGCGCCCACGATGGTCTGAAATACGCACCGCGATAGTCAGCCAGCCCATCAGATGGGGCGCAGGCACACCGAGCGACTGCAAAATAGCGGGGAAGGCGTCCAAGCCCCTGTTCAATTTGGCGATGCCGTGTTCCATGAATCCGTATCCGACAATCAGCCGAAGCGGCAGCGGTGCCCACCGGGCGATCGGTGATCGGCTGACGAAATCAACGGGAAACGCCAGCCACTTTGCCGGAGGGCCGGATTGTCTTGTCGCCTGCATCTCATTGAACTTTCTCGGGTCGAAATCCAGGCCTGTGGGGAGCACCCACAGGGCAATCGGGTGAAGCTGAAGGACCCCTCATCCGCCCCTGCGGGGCACCTTCTCCCGCAAGGGGAGAAGGGAGTGTCTCGGTCTGCGGGATTGGGCCCTTCTCCCCTTGCGAGAGAAGGTGCCCAGCCTCCGGCTGGGCGGATGAGGGGTCGAACCGCCACAGAACGCTTCACCCAATTGCCCTGGGAGCACCCACCTTCCAGCTTGACCTTTCGACATGATGACATCATGATGTCCCTATGTCTATAGCTTCACCTCTCTATGCGCGCGTTGAATCGGTTCTGGCGGCCGATATCGCGGACGGCAGCCTGCCGCCCGACTGCCAGTTGCCTGCGGAAGAAGGCCTGGTCGATCGTTTCAAGGTCAGTCGCACGACCGTGCGAAAAGCCATCCAGAACCTGATCGAGCGCGGCCTCGTCGAGATCCGCAGAGGAAAGGGCACGTTCGTCACCCAGCCCAAGATCACGCAGGATCTGACCGAACTCACCGGCTTCGTCGAGGACATGCAGGCCGTGGGGCGACACCCCACCGCCCGCTTGCTCGACAAACGCATCATAGCAGCCGACGAGGCCGTAGCTCAGCATCTCGCACTGACGCCGGGCACGCTCGTGGTCAGGCTTCGCCGCGTTCGCCTGGCCGACGGCGTGGCCATGTCCTTCGACGAGACCTATCTGCCGCGCGAGATCGGAGAGAAGATCGCCGGCAACGATCTCGAGGCCGAGCCAGTCTTCTCCCTGCTTGAAGAAAAATACGACACGCCGCTGATCGAAGCCGAATATAGGCTGGAGGCCATCGCGGCCGATCCTGTCGCGGCCCAAGCGCTTCAGGTGCCGCTCGGCAGCCCCATTTTCCTGATCGAGCGCACGTCGTATTCGGCCGGCAATCGGCCGGTCGATTACGAGAAGCTGCACTACCGCGGCGATCTGATCCGGTTCATGACGCGTCTTGCCAGGCGCGCGAAGGTGTCGGCCAAGACCGGAGCGGCCTGACTTGGAGTCGAGCTTCGGATTGTGGCTGTTCGGCATGTCGGTCGGCGCCAGCGCCCTCGGCGGCATGCTCGGCATGGCCAGCGGCATCTTCGTCGTGCCTCTCCTTGCCGTCTTCGGCGGCGTGGGCCTGCGCACCGCGATTGCCGCAAGCATCGTCTCCGTGATCGCCTGTTCGTGCAGCAGCGCGGCATCCTTCCTCAAGGAAGGTCTCACCAACGTTCGCCTTGCCATCGTGCTGGAGACCGCAACGACGCTGGGCGCGCTAACCGGGGTTCTGTTGGCCGGGTTTGTCCCGGTCTCCATCCTGTACGCTCTTTTCGCGACGGTGCTGCTGGTGTCGGCGCAACAGATGCTGGCCCCGCGCCGCGACCCGACCGCCGCCGATACGGACGGCGGTGGCATGACCTGGGCCGATACGCTCAGACTTCATGCGAGCTATCCCGACCGCACGCTCGGCCGGACCGTCGGCTATCGGGTACAACACCTGCCCTTGGGCATGTCCTTGATGTTCGGGGCCGGCATCATCTCGGCGCTGCTCGGGATCGGCAGCGGCGTGCTCAAGATCCCCGCCATGGACACAGCCCTTCGGCTCCCCATCAAGGTGTCGTCGGCAACGTCCAACTTCATGATCGGGGTGACCGCAGCGGCGAGCGGTGGAGTGTATTTCATGCGCGGCGCTATCGTTCCCGCCGTCGCCGGCCCCGTCGTGTTGGGGTCGGTCCTCGGGTCCATCCTCGGCGCCCGCATCCTCATGCGGATCTCCGGCGAAAAGCTCCGGCGCCTGTTTGTCGTAGTGCTGGTCGTTCTGGCGATCCAGATGCTGCTCACCGCGCTCGGTATCGACGTGTTCGGCAGGTCGGCATGATCATGAGCGAGAGGATCGTCGACGGGAGGGGTCGACTGGAATGGATGCTCGCGCGGCAACTCGACTACGGTACCTGGCTGGCGTCGGCGATGATCGCGCTCGGGATGATCTCGGCCTTTGTCGATAGGCCCGCGGTCCCGCCCGGCCAAACCGTGACATTGGGCACCACCATCGTCACGACCGGCATCGCACTCGTCATCATGCTACCCGTCGTCCGCGTCGCACTGATGGCGACCCTCTTCCTGCACGCGCGCGACTTTCTTTTCGGTACGATCGCCTGCGTGGTGTTGACTACGATCGGAATAGGCTTCGGTCTCGGCCTTTACCTGCCGATGTCCAAGGGGGGTGCGCCGGCAATTGAAGCGTCGCACTCGAAGCGCGATGCCAGCCCTCGACGTGAAGGACGGCAAGTCCGCTAGCTGCCGCCCGTAACGGCTGCGAACGGAGCGGCTGGGTAGTGTCTCAGTTTGAATTTCGGGCTTGGGTGGTTTGCTTCCTGTCCGCTTCGAGGAGGCGAAGTCGCGTAAGGGCTCCCACGGAGATAAGTGCTTCGATCCGCAAGGCGGTTTCCCTCTTGGAAAGCTTGATAAAACGAAGCACTTATCTCCGTGGGGACCCTAAGCGGACATCGGTTCAGCCGGTGGCGTTCGGATCAGTCGTCGTTTTCGGTCAACAGCGCTTTCAACTCACGATGAGCGAGATCGAGACGCTCGCCGAGGCCTAGCCCAGGATCGTCGAGCCACGAGACCGTAGCATGCACGAACGCAGCCATGCCGGTCCGTGCTGCAAGAACAGCCTGCAGGTCAGCGACGCCTCGCGCCTTCAATGCGGCGGCAAGGGCATCGGCCAGCGCGGCCATTTTCGCAAGCTCACGCTCGTGAAGCACGGGCGTGTTGGAGATGACCTCGTGTCGTGGCTTCGAGAATGGCCGGTTGTCTTCAAGCGCCGGCTGGATCGACCGGAACGCTCGAAACAGCGTATCCAGCGGTCCGAGTCCACCCGGCGCATCAGCTATTGAGGCCGCCAGGGCCGCTCGCATCTTAGCCTCGCCATCGAACAGGGCCTCTCGTTTGTCGGGGAAATGACGGAAGAAGGTCCGCTCCGTCACGCCGGCCCGCGCAGCGATCTCGGCAGCCGTGGTCTGATCGTAGCCCCGCTCCCAAAACAGCTCCAACGCCGTCCGTTGCAGTCGAGCGCGCACGTCACTCTCATTTTTCGCCACCGCGATACCTGTTCCTTCTTGTCAGTGACTGACAAAGCGCCTATGTCAGTCACTGACAGTGTGGGCAGAACGTCCCTGCCTGGTATAGTCAAGGAGGTTAGCATGCGTGTGTTTCTGACAGGAGCGAACGGCTGGGTCGGATCGGTGATCGCCCGCGACCTGCTCGATGCGGGCCATGCTGTCACAGGCCTGGTGCGCTCGAAGGAGAAGGCTGACGCGCTTGCTATCGGCGGTGTCACGCCACTGCTGGGCTCGCTGCGCGATCTGGACGTGCTCAGGGAGGGGGCCGGCGATGCCGATGGTGTCATACACACGGCATTCGGGATCGACATGTCGAAGATCATGGAACTGGCCGAGGAGGACCGTCAGGCGATCGAGACCTTCGGGGAGGTGCTCGCCGGTTCGGACCGGCCGATCGTCGTGACGGGCGGAGTTGGCCTGCTGCCTTCCGGGGAGACGTTCAGGGAAGACGCAAGGCCGTCCATCGTCCCTGAGTTTCCACGCGCGTCGGAGCAGACGGCGTTCGCGCTCGCCGAGCGCGGTTTGCGGGCATCCGTCGTCCGCCTTCCACGTTCGGTTCACGGCAGCGGGGAACGCCATGGCTTCGTTCCCATGCTTGCCGCCGCAGCTCGCGAAAAAGGCGTTTCCGCGTATGTCGGAGACGGGCAAAATCTCTGGCCGTCCGTTCACCGGCTGGATGCCGCGCGCGTCTTTCGCCTCGCTCTTGAACGGGGTGCCCGGAATGAAGCCTTTCATGCCATCGCCGAGGAAGGCGTCCCGTTCAGGCTGATCGCCGAGGCGATCGGACGACAGGTCGGCGTGCCCGCAAAGTCTCTCACGTCCGAAGAAGCCGAGGCACATTTCGGCTGGCTCGCGACGTGGGTGGCGGGCAACGGTCCAGCCTCCAGCGAGAGGACCAGGGCAGTTCTCGGATGGGAGCCAGGAGAGATGGGCATCATCTCGGATATCGAGCGGCCGGACTATTCCGAATGACCGGCTTGGTCCGCTCCGCGTATCCGGGTCTTGGTAGCGTGCGCCGGCCGACGCGAAAGGCGAAGACGCCGAGCAGCGCTCGAGACGGCCGAATGCTCCGTCAACCCCGGCGCTGCGGTCAGGCTGCGAGCCACGCCTTCTCGGCGATGCGGCCGTTGTCCATGTCGTATCCGCTGTGCGGCGTGTGGCCCTTGACGGTCTTGGCATGCGCATCGAGCCAGTCGCGGAAGCACGGGATCAGCGAGCCGCTCGCGTTCGACAGCATCGCCTGCATGTCCCAGATGGAGGATTTGCGCTTTGCTTCGTCGGTCTCCGCCTGCGCGGCGGCAAGCAACTGGTCGAATTTCGGATCGTTCCAGTGCGTCTCGTTCCACGGCGCACCGCTCTTGTAGGCGATGTTGAGCATCTGCGTCGCGGCCGGGCGTCCGCCCCAATAGCTCGCCACGAAGGCGCCCTTGAGCCAGACGTTTTCGAAATAGCCGTCGGCCGCCTCCTTCTTGACCTCGACCGGAATACCGGCCTTGCCGGCCGACGCCTGGAACAGCGTCGCCATGTCGACGGCGCCGTTAAAGGCCGTGTCGGACGTCTGCAGGACGAGCTTCGGGTCGGCGATGCCGGCCTTCTTGAAGTGGAACCTCGCCTTGTCCGGATCGTATTCGAGTTGCGCCAGCTGGGAGTTGAAGAAGGGATCGCTGCGCGGGATCGGATGATCGTTGCCGAGCGAACCGTAGCCGTTGAACAGCGTCTTGATCATCTGCTCGCGCTCGACCGCATATTTCATCGCCTGGCGGAGATCGAGGCTGGTATAGGGCGCGCGGTCGACCTGCATGGCCATGATGGCGAACCAGCCGCCGGCGGCGCGCACGATCTCGAGCTTCGGGCTCTTCTCGAGCCTTGCCACGATCTTGGGATCGATGCGGTTGACCGCGTCCACCTGCCCCGAGATCAGCGCGTTCATCCTCGCGCTCGTATCGTTGACGACCAGGATGTCGACGGCGTCGAGGTGGCCCCGTCCGGTCTTCCAGTAGGTGCCAGCCTTACGGAGCGTGATCCTGACCCCGGGGTCGAAACTGTCCAGCGCGAAAGCACCCGTGCCGATGGGCTTGGCCCAATCGGTGAAGCCATTCGGCACCATCATGAGGTGGTAGTCGGTGAGGACGCTCGGGAAATCCGCATCCGCGGAGGCCAGGGTTACGGCAATCTGATATTTTCCGAGCTTGTCGATGCCGGTGACGGCTTTCATGGAGCCCGCCGCACCGGATTTCGTGTCGCCGCGATGCAGGTTCAGCGAATAGACCGCATCGTCCGCATCGAACTCCTTGCCGTTGTGGAACTGGACGTTCTTACGCAGGTCGAGCACCCATTTGGCGGCGCTCCCGGACGGCGCGAAGCGCTCCGCCAGTTCGGGGATCGGACGGTTGTCCGGCCCGTTCTCGATCAGGCAATTGTAGATCCCGAAGCCGGCCGCGATCATCACCGAGTCGGTCCAGGCCAGGGGACTCAGGCTATCGGTGGTGCCCCCGCCGCCGAGGCCCAGCCGAAGCGTGCCGCCGGTCTTCGGCGCTTCTTCCGCCGCGGCCCCGGCGGGTCCCACAATGGAGAGATCGAGCGCCGAGAGGGCGCCGAGCGCCAAGGCACCGCCGACGAAGCCGCGTCGCCCGACCTGCGCTTCAGCCGGCCGGCCGATAAAAGGGCTTGCGCATTGCACGCGGCTCTCGTTGTCCATCGCTTCCTCCAATCGGTGGCGCCGTCTCGCTCGCACCGTCGAGCCGCGGCGTTTCTCTTGCGACGATAAAGATCGCCTCGGGCGTCTTTGACAATTTCGCACTCCAGTTTTTCTGAAGCTAAAATTGCGTCATATTGCGAAGTTTCACACGAGATTGCGCCGGATGTCGCGTTGCCATGCCTGCTCATGGACGAGCGCGCCGTTTTCGAAGGCCTTGAGTTCAGCCGTCACATGGAAGGCTTCGGCACTGCAGGTCAGGGTGGCCTGCGTGATCGTCTCCACCGTCCAGCCGTCGCGCGAAAAGGCGATGGACCAGCGCACCTCGCCTCGTTGCGATCCGCACGCCTCACCAGCGACGCTGTAGCGTTCGAGGCCGCAGGTGGTCACAGTGAGGCCGGTATCGGGAAATCGGACCGTGCCGTGGCCGGTGCGAATCTCGAGAACGTGTTCGTCTCGCGCAAGGTCATGCACCACGCGCCAGACGCTCTCGGGCGCTTCGATCTCATCCCTGGCGAGCGGCGGCGCGCCTTGCGCTTCCGCAAATACCGGAAGAGCCGCGTCTTCGGTCCTCGCGGCGCGCACGGGAATCCGCAGGCGGCTGGCATCGGTGTGGACCGTGAGCGTCACCGGCTCCGGAGGCGCCCAGGCGATCGGCCAATAGGAGGTCGACAAGGCGAGGCGCAGCCGATGTCCGGCGGCAAACCGCTGCCCCACATGCTTCAGAGGGACGCGCACGCGGTATCGGCGGCCCGGCACCAGCGGCTCGGGATCGTCGTGGCTGTCCCGGTGCGTGAGGTTGAGCAGACCGTAGGTCACCCGCGTTGCAGCGCCGTCGGGCGCCACGTCGTTCAACCGCGCGGCGATCATCGCGACGGGCCTGTCGCTTTCCAGGTCCAGATCGAGGACAGCCTCGCCGAGAATCTCCAGGGGGTCCGACAAGGGCGGCGTCTCGAAGACCAGGCTGCCTGCGTCCTCGGCCCTCTGGTCCCCCGGCTGATCTCCCGGGACGGCGTAGGAGCACCATTTTCCGGCCAGCAGGCCCACCGTCAGGGGCGACGAAACGGACAGTGCCGCCGGCGTAGCGTCGCCGTCGATTGCGTTGCCGAGACGGCCGTCGCCACCGAGGCGCAGATCCTGGAGCCGGGCGTTCGGCGTCGGCCAGCACGGCTCGGCCACCCAGCGGCCCGGACGCTGCGCATAAGAGCTGCGCGGCGGAGCGCCGTCCTGCATCCAGGCCCGCAGCATGGGCTCGTCCATGATCCCCGAGTTGCGGCCCTTCAGCCAATGGTCCCACCAGCGCAATGATTCTTGAAGGAAGCCGATCGCCGGGCCTGGCTTGCCCAGATGCGGATAGGTGTGGGCCCAGGGGCCGATCAGGCCCTTGCGCGGGACGTCGAGGCCCTGAAGCAGCCGGAATACGGCATTGACGTAACCGTCCGCCCAGCCGCCGATCGCATAGACCGGACATCGGATGCGGCTGAAATCCTCGCAGACGGACCCATGGCGCCAATAATCATCGCGCGTCTGGTGTTCCAGCCACGGCTCGATCCAAAGTCCACTCTCCCGCAGCCGCGCGTGCCACATCTCCCGCCATCTCTCGCCGACGAGCCGAGGGTCCGGCGGACAGGTGTTGCGGCCGAACATGATCGAGGCCCAGGAGAGATTGTCCGTCAGCAGGCAGCCGCCCATGTAATGCACGTCGTCGGCATAGCGGTCGTCCGTCGAGGAGCAGGTGATGATCGCCTTGAGCGCCGGCGGCCGCATGGCGGCGATCTGCAGGCCGTTGAAGCCGCCCCACGAAATGCCGATCATGCCGACATTGCCGTCGCACCAGGGTTGCGCCGCGATCCAGGCGATCGTCGCCGCCCCGTCGTCGAGCTCCTGCTGCAGATACTCGTCGCGGAGCACGCCGTCCGACTCGCCGCTCCCCCGCAGATCGACCCTGATGCAGGCATAGCCATGCCCGGCGACGAAGGGATGCGCCAGAGCGTCCCGCCCTGCGGTCAGGTCGTTCTTCCGGTAGGGGATATATTCGAGGATCGCCGGCACGGGACGCGTCGCGGCATCGTCCGGCATCCACAGGCGGGCCGCCAGCCGGCATCCGTCCGGCATCGGGATCTCGAGGTGCTCGATTTCACTGACCCTATGCGGAAACTCGTGGACGATCTGCATCCTGGGCTGCGCTCCGTTTCCGACGGGCGATCTCGGCCACGCGCAGCCGTTTTCCGCAACTTCGCACCCCGTCGCGACTTGACACGGTTCCTGCTTCAGTTTGCGCTAGGCGAGCGAGGGAGCGACGATGCGACCGGACCCGGTGACGCAGAATCTCGGCTATATCTGCACCTATTATCCGTCGATCGCCGACGTCTGCCGCCGGCTGAAGTTCAACCGCCAGCAATTCAACAAATATCTCAGCGGCCAGGTGCGCCCCTCGCGCCACAACATGCGACGCATTTGTGATTTTTTCGGCGTCACAGAATCCGAGATGCTGCTGGACCACGGCCGCTTCGTCGAGATCATTTCACTACGAAGGCGTCGATTCTCGGGGAAAGTCTCTCCGACCCACTCAAGCACATAGCGCATTTATTCAACGCATCCGGCAATCTAGACCGCTATGTGGGATTTTATTTTCGCTATTATTATTCCTTCAGCTACCCCGGTTATCTCACGAAATCGCTGGCCCGCATCTTCGAGAAGGACGGCCGTTTCTACTGGTCCAACCTGGAGATCATCGGAGATCCGAATACTGGTCAGCGACCTGCGGTGTCGAAATACAAAGGCGTTCTACTCTTCCTGGCCGACCGGATCTTCGTCGTAGAATATCATTCGCTGCTGAAGAATTCCATCACCGAGATGATTCTTTACCCGAGTTACCGCGCCCGCATTACCTACCTGACCGGTATCCAGACCGGCGCACCGGCGATCCGGGGCAGAAGACCGGCGGCATCACTCGTGCTCCTCGAGCATCTCGGCAAATCCATCGATATCCGCAAGGCGATCCGCTCTGCCGGCTTGTTCCGCGAGGATAGCGGGTCGATCCCTGCCACGATCCGCGACGCGGTCCGCAATCGAATTGGCGAGGGCAGCTACGTCCTGGAAGCCGGTGAGATTTGAATCCGCTTCTCCAGGTCGCCAAGCTCGCTTGCGTAAGCTGGTCCGCTCGAACGGTTGCGGGGGTCGCTTCAGCCACGTCGTGGCTTCAGCCACGTCGTCTTGTTGGCGTCTTTGAAGGAGAGCCGCGCCAGCCGCAATCCGGCACCGCTCCTCCAGACTCAGGCGGTCTCTCCGTGCCAACGGGCGCTCCGTCGTCAAAGGGCGCAGGCGCGCACCAGGTCCTCCTCCGCCTGCCTCAGGCGCTGCTCGAGCTGAGCGCGCGCGCCGAGGTCGTCACCGTCCCTCAGAAGGCGTCCGAACACGGCATGCCTCTCGATCGTCGTCGCTATTTCGTCGGTGTCGTAGCCGCTGAACAAGAGGATGTGCTGCTCGGCGATGAGCGCGGCATAGGCGGCGGAGATGCGCTTCGACCCGTGGACCGCGACGAGCGCGAGGTGCACCGCGACGTCCGCCCGATTCATGGTCTGGCTGTCGATTGTCGCGGGAAGCCCCACGAGGTCGTCGATTGCCGTGAGCAGGGCGGAGCGCCGTTCGGGCGACGCATCGCGCAAGGCCTCCACGGCCGGCAGTTCGATGAGCCGACGCGCCGAATAGATGTCGCGCACGTCCTCGATCTCGAGGCGCGTGACCTCGACGCCCTTGAACGAAACCCGCGTGAGCAGGCCTTCGCCGACGAGCAGCGTGATCGCTTCGCGCAGCGTGTGGCGGGACACGCCGAAGGCCGCCGTGAACTCCACCTCATGAAGCCGCGTGCCCGGCGGCAACGCCCCCTTGGCGATCTGCTCGCGCAGCGCTGCCGCGATGCGAACGGGCGTCGTCAGGCGCTCCATGGCGAAAGCGTTGGCAGCAGGGCGGCTCGATGGCATTTCGACCGAGCGAGCCGCCCGCTGTTCCGCTTTCTCTCCCACGCTCATGATACCCGTGACAGGAAGGCGCGCGTGCGATCCTGCCTCGGCGCCGTGAACAGCACGCTCGGCGGGCCCTCTTCGACGATCGCCCCCGCTTCCATGAACACCACGCGGTCCGCGACGTCCCGCGCGAAGCCCATCTCGTGGGTAACGACCACCATGGTCATGCCCGCCTTGACCAGTTTGCGCATGACGGTCAGCACTTCGCCGACGAGCTCGGGGTCGAGAGCGCTGGTCGGCTCGTCGAAGAGCATCAGCTTCGGGTCCATCGCGAGGGCGCGGGCAATCGCGACCCGCTGCTGCTGCCCACCCGACATCATGCTGGGATAGTGTTGCGCTTTGTCATCGAGCCCGACACGCCCGAGCAACGCGCGGCCTCGCGTCATCGCATCTTGCCGCGGAATTCTCTTTACGACCACGAGCGCCTCGATCACGTTCTCAAGCGCGGTCAGATGCGGGAACAGGTTGAAGCGTTGGAACACCAGGCCGATCGCCGCCCGCTGACGGCAGATCGCCCGCTCCGGCAGCGCATGAAGGCGTCCGCCGACGTCCCGGAAGCCGAGGACCTCCCCGTCTATGACGATCCGGCCGGCTTCGACCTCCTCCAGGCGATTGAGGCAGCGCAACAGCGTCGATTTCCCGGATCCTGAAGGGCCGATGATACACACGACCTCGCCGCGCCGGACAGCCAGAGACACGTCCTTCAGGACGACATGCGTTCCGAACCGTTTGCGCAGCCCGGCAGCTTCCACCATGGGGCGCTCAGGGCCGGTTTGCGGCATGCAAGGCTCCTCGGCTGAAGCGCCGTTCGAGGTAATGCTGTCCGATCGACAGAACGGTCGTCACCGCCAGGTACCAGAGGCTGGCCACCACCAGAAGCGGCACGGTGAGATAGTTGACCGAGTAGATCAGCTGGGCGGAGTAGAGCAATTCCGTCACGGCGATCACGCTGGCGATCGAGCTCGTCTTGAGCAGGCTGATCGTCTCGTTGGCCGTGGGAGGAATGATGACCCGCATGGCCTGCGGCAGAACGATGCGGCGCAGGGTTTCGGCCCGCGTCATCCCGAGTGCCTTCGCGGCCTCGGCCTGCCCGGAGTCGATCGAGGCGATGCCCGCCCGGGTGATCTCGGCCATATAGGCCGCTTCGTTCAGCCCGAGGCCGAAGATGGCGGCCACGAGCGGCGTGATCAGGGCATTGACGTCGAGGTCCGGGCCGAAGGGCAGCCCGATGTTGGGGTAGAGCGCCTGGATGTTGAACCAGAACAGGAGCTGCACCAGGACGGGCGTACCACGGAAGAACCAGATGTAGCCGAAGCTGAGAGCGCGAAGAAAGCCGCTCGCGGACAGCCGCATAAGAGCCAGGACGACGCCGCCGGCGATGCCGATCGCCATCGCCCAGACCGTGATCTGGAGCGTCAGCCATAGGCCGTGGAGAATGTCGGGCGCGAACAGATAGCGCGCCACGGTATCCCATCCGAAGCGCGGGTTCGTCGCCACCGACCAGGCCAGCATCGCGAGACCGACCACCGCCGCGGCCGCCGCGAGACGCCGCCCGGAACGCGGCAGCGGAACGACGGCATTTTCGGTCGGGCGAAGCATCGTTTCTCGTCGGCCGGAGACAGGCGATCAGACGCGGGGGCGGAAGCGGTCGGGTCGGAAGCCGGAAAGAAGCGGCACGCTCTCTCCTTCCACGACCTCCCGCGCGACCAGCTTGCCAAGCAAGGGCGACAGAGTCACCCCGCTATGCGTCACGGCCACATAGAGGCCTTGCACCTCCCGCACCCACCCGCAGATGGCGACACCGTCGGACGGCAGGGCGCGAATCCCGATCCCGGCCTGTTCCACGGCCGCGCCGGCGAACAAGGGATTGAGGCCCGCTGCCTTCGCCACGAGAGCCCGGGCTCCCGCGCTTGCCGCCTCAAGCGACCGGTCATGGGCCACGGTCTCGTCTCCGGCATCGCTCGCCAGAAGCGCACGTCCGTCCGCCAGCGGCGACCAGTTGATGGACGGGCTGTGGAGAAGCCGGCGGGGCGCGCCATCGCGCGGCAGCACCCGGACCAGCAGCCCGAGTGCCTTCGACCCAGCCGGCTCCGGTGCCACCAGGGGAACATCGATTCCGAGCGCGGACGCAAATTCCGGCGTCCACCGCCCGAGGGCCGTGATCACGACATCGGCATCGATCTGCATGCCGGAGCGGAGCCGCACACCCGTGATCCGGCCGCCCGCCTGGGACACCGTCCGGGCCGGATCGTTCTCGATCACCGTGACGCCGCTCGACCGGCAAAATCCGAGTAGGGCCGACACGAAGAGCCCGACGTCCGCCCAGCCCTCTTCGGGGTAGAAGCTCGCCGCCCCGCCGGCCGGCATCGCGGTGCCGGGCTCGAGGTCGTCGAGCCGGTCGGCGGAAACCATCTCGGCCGCGTAGCCCATCGCGCGCAGGCGTTCGACCTTATGGCCGAGCGTCGAGGCGGCGGCATCGACCGCGACCTCGATGTCGCCCGTGAAACGCGTCCAGGAGGCGGTGCCGGGCTCGGCCGTGAGCGCCGCGTGTTCGCGCATGGCGAGCGCGTTGAGCTCGAAATAATCGGCGGTGTAGTCGACCTTGCTGCTGGCGTTCAGCCAAGCGAAGCTCGTGCTGCTCGTCCCCGTTCCCGGCCGGCTCGCTTCCACGACGGTAACGGAGGCGCCGCGTTCGGCAAGGCGCCAGGCCACATTGAGACCGATCACGCCCGCGCCGATGACCAGGACGCGCTGGTGTTGAGTCATCGCAAAAGCTTCCCGAAACTGTCGATGGGGAACCGCGGCCCGTCAGTGCTGCTGGCCGGCCCAGTTGATCATGGGGTCGTCGATGGCGATGGCGCCGAGATGCCAGGTCTTGAGCGCGGTCGCGTAGGTGCCGTCGGCCATCAGCTTCTTGAGGGACGCGAGAACCGCCGGCTGCAGCCCCGAATCCTTGCGGATCGCGACGCCGCCAGGGCTCTTGTTGCGCATCAGCGGCCCCACCGCCACGAATCGCCCCTCGGATGTGTCCGCCGCGTGATCGTTCGCGACGGCATCGTTGAGCACACCGTCGATCCGCCTGCTGCTGAGCGCCAGCACCGCGTCGGTATTGGTCTTGAACACGCTGCCGGCCGCCAAAGCCGGGTCCTTGTCGGCGCACTTGCCCATCAGCGCCGGCAGGATCGTGGTCTGCTGGAGCGAGCCCCGTTCCACCCCGATCTTGGCGTTGCAGACATTGTCGGTGCCGAGCGTCTTGGGATTGGCTTTGGGTACCAGCAGGTTGGTGCTGTTCCAGTAATAGGTGACGAAGTCGACGACGCCTTCCCGCTCCTTGGTATCGCCGATCGAGGACATGGCGATGCTGAGCTTGCCGCTCGCAAGCGACGGAATGAGATTGTCGAAGGGCGTGTTCACCAGGTTGGCCTTGAGGCCCATCAGCGCGGCGATGGCGCGCCCGAGGTCGGCGTCGAAGCCCACGATCTCATGCGTCGCCGAATCGACGGATTCGAAGGGTGGATAGGTCGCGTCCGTAC
Organism: Lichenihabitans sp.; assembly: GCA_965277115.1. Classification (GTDB taxonomy): domain Bacteria; phylum Pseudomonadota; class Alphaproteobacteria; order Rhizobiales; family Beijerinckiaceae; genus Lichenihabitans. The sequence goes on from CBDIBY010000013.1 coordinate 588,401, forward strand.
CGATCGCGAGCGTGCCCGCGGCCCGGACGGCGGCCGGCACGAGCTTGACAATCTCCGGATCCGATCCCTGCGCGGCAGCGATACCGCTCGAAAACGTTGCGAGCACAACTCCGATCGCCACCCCGGCGCTCAGACGAACCGTGAGCCTGCGCATCTCCTACCCTCCACCCCGCTAGATTGTGCAACAATCCAACAAGTCTCGCCGCGGGTCAATCCGATGGGTTCCGTCAATGCGCTCCGACGCGATCGGCCCTTACCCGCCGGGTCGGATCTTGCCGAGCCGCTTGATCGCGGGCGCCAGTGCTCGCTCGCCCTCGGCATAATCGGCCCACGCCTCCATCTTGCGCAGCAGGGCCGGCACCGTCCGGACGGTGAACCGCCTGGGATCGAGGTCGGCCTTCACCTGCGCCCAGGTCAGCGGCATCGAGACCGTGGCGCCGGGCCGGGCTCGGGGCGAGAGCGGCGCGACCGCGGTGGCGAGGCGATCGTTGCGCAGATAGTCGAGAAAGATCCGGCCGTGCCGCTGCGCCTTCGCCATGGTGACGACGTATCGGTCGGGCACGTCGCGAGCCATCGCCGTGCACACCGCGCGCGCGAAATCCTTGGCGGCCGGCCAATCCGGACAGCCCCGTCCTTTCGTCCGCAGCGGGGTGACGACGTGGAGCCCCTTGCCGCCGGTCGTCTTGCAGAAGCCCGTGAGCCCGAGCGCCTCCAGCCGCTCGCGCATCTCCTGCGCCGCCTCGACCACATCCGCGAAGGTCACGTCCGGGCCGGGATCGAGGTCGAACACTAGACGCCCCGGGACATCCGGATGGTTCGGGCGGCAATTCCACGGATGCAATTCGAGCCCGGCCACCTGCGCCACGGCGGCCAGTCCCTCGACCCGGTCGATTTCGAGATAGGGCTTCCTATCGCCCGCGACAGTGACGAGCTCGAGCAGGCTCGACGTGCCGGGCATGGCATGGCGCTGGAAGAACTGCTCGCCCGCAAATCCGTTGGGCGCCCGGATGATCGAGCACGGGCGGCCCTTGATATGGTCGAGCATCCAAGGTCCGACCGCTTCGAGATAGCGCGCGAGATCGAGCTTCGAGACCGCCTTGCCGTCGCCGGCATCGGGCCAGAGCGCCTTGTCCGGATGGGTGATCACGACGCCCATCACGATTGGGTTGCCGGTCCGGGCCGAGGAGGCGGGCCTTACCGGTCGCGGCACTGCGCTCTCGGCGGCCGCCGGCGTCTCGGCCTCGACCTCCTCGGCCGGCTTGTCCTCCCGCAAGGCCTTGAACGCCGCTTGGCGCACCATGCCCTCGGAGGTCCAGCCGGCGAATTCGACCTCGGCGACGAGGTCCGGTTTCGTCCAGTGGACGCCCGGGCTTTTCTTCGGCGCGCTGCGGCCGGTGAACGGCGATTGCGCGGCCTCGGCCGCCTCGAGGCGCGGCAGAAGGGTCGCCACCTTCGCGGCGCCGAAACCCGTGCCGACCCGCCCGATGTAGACGAAATGTCCGCCGCGATGGACCCCGACCAGGAGCGAGCGGAAACGGTCGTTCGTCGTGGCCCAGCCGCCCACCACGACCTCGTGGCCGCCCCGGCATTTGGCCTTGGTCCAGCTGTCGCTGCGCCCCGATCGGTAGGGTGCGTCCAGGCGCTTCGATACGATGCCTTCGAGCGACAGCCGGCAGGCCGCGCGCAGCACCGCCTCCCCGCCGGTCTCGAAATGCTCCACGAAACGGATCAATGCTCCCTTGGCGCGCTTGGCCAGCAAAACGTCGAGCCGGCCCTTGCGCTTCTCCAGCGGCAGCTTTCGAAGGTCGTCCGGACCTTCGTAGAGGAGATCGAAGGCGAAAAAGATCAGCTCGTCCGTCTGTTCTTCCGAAAGGGCCGCCTGGAGCGCGGCGAAGTCCGGTGCGCCATGGCCGTCGAGCGCGACGATCTCGCCGTCGATGATGCCGTCCGGCAAGACCGCGGCGGCCTTGGCGATGGCGCCGAACTTCGCGGTCCAGTCGAGCCCCTTGCGGGTCAGCAGCCTCGCCCGACCCGCCTCGACCCGAAGCTGCATGCGGTAGCCGTCGAACTTGATCTCGTGCAGCCACGCGGCGCTAGCCGGTGGCCGGTCGACCGGACGGCAGAGCTGCGGTGCGATGAACGCCGGGAGCGGTTCGGAGACTCGCGGTTTCGCTTTCCTCGATGTGGTGCGGGGTCCCGCGGCTGTCCGAGCGTCGGCCGCGATACCGCTGCGTGTGTCCCAGGTCGCGTCCGGCTCGCGTGCGGTCTTCTTTGCCGACATGAAGGGCTTCGGCCCTCGGCCCTTGCCGGCGGCGATCTTCGCCATCGGCCGACCGGAAGCGATGGAGCGGTCCTCGGCGAGCACTGCATCGCCGGTGCCCTCGCGCGCATGCTCGTCGCGGTGCTTGATGAGCAGCCAGTTGCGCCGCTTGCCCCCTGCCCGATCGTGTTTCATGAGGACGAGCGCCCAGCTGCCGTGCAGACGCCGCCCGTCCAGCCTGAACTTGAGGTCGCCGCTCGCCAGCGCCTCCTCGGGACGCCGCTCACCCTCCGGCGCCCAATAGCCGCGATCCCAGAGCTGCACCGTGCCGCCACCGTATTGCCCCTTGGGGATGGTGCCCTCGAAGTCGCCGTAGTCGAGCGGATGATCCTCGACCTCGACGGCGAGCCGCTTGTCGTGCGGGTCGAGGGACGGCCCCCTGGTCACGGCCCAGGACTTGAATACCCCGTCAAGCTCGAGCCGCAGATCGTAGTGCAGCCGGGTCGCGTCGTGCTTCTGGATCACGAAACGCAGACGGTTCGACGTCGTGGCGGCGTCGCCGCCGTGCGGTTCGGCGCTCTTGCTGAAATCGCGCTTCGACCGATAGGTCGAGAGCTTCCGGTCCTTCGCCACGTTGCCCCCCGATCGCCAGGGTGCCGATGCAGCGCCCGCGCCCATGCAACATCATAACGGGCATCGGGACCAACAAGTTTGCCACGGCAATGGAGGGATCCGGACCAGCCTTGGTCGAGCTCGACGAGAACGGCCCGTCGATGCCGGAGCGGATCAGGCCCGTATGCGTCCCGCTGCGTCGTCCGCGGAGACGGAAAACATCGGCTCGACGCCACAGCCTTCGACGGCGAAGGAGGCAGCGACCGTCCCAGCACGGGCGGCGGTGTGGAGATCCGTGCCCTCCTGAAGGAGCGCCGCCATGAACGCCCCGCAGAAGCAATCGCCGGCGCCGGTCGTGTCCTTCACGTCGGCGCGCAGCGCCGGGACATGGCACGCCCTGCCGCTCTCCCGGTCGTAGACGAGGCAACCGTCGTGGCCGAGCTTGAGCACGACGACCTTCGGCCCCCAGCTCGCGAAGGTGCGGGCCGCGGCCGTCCAGTCGTCATGGCCGAGCAACCGCCGCACCTCCTCGGCGCTCGGCATGAAGATGTCGACGGCGTCGATCAGCCGTCGCAGCCGCGCCTCGTTGCCGAGGATGTAGTCTTCCTGGGGATCGAGCGCCACGAGCGCGCCGGTGCGACGCTTCAGGTCGTCGACGAGCGCCTCCTGGGCCTCGAGCGTCATCGCCAGAACCAGGAAAGCCTCCGCGCCACGGAAGGCGGTAGGGATGTCGTCCGGCCGCGGCGACAGGGCGTGGAAGTCGTCCTCGGTCGAGAACAGCGTCCAGGTCCGGTCGCCGTCGGCCTCGTAGGCGACGCGGTTGCGCAGCGTCGGCAAGGGCCGAGGCGCGAGACCGGCAGCCGAAAGCCCTGCCTGGTTGATCCGCTCCAGGATGGCGTCAGGGAAATCGGAGCCGACCGGGGCGACCATCTCCGCCGACGGGTCCCATAGCCGCGCCGCGAGCGCGGCATAGAGCACGTCCCCGCCGATGCAGCCCGGCATCTCCCGGCCATCGGGCAGAACGACGTCGTCGATCGTGAGGTTGCCGAGGCAGACGAGGCGCGGCGAGGACATCAGGACGGGAGCGCCTCGGGTGGGCCGGCGGCGTGAGGCGATGCGGCGGCAGCGAACTTGGCCGTCGCCAGATGATAGGCGAAGAGCTGGAGCGGGACGCAATAGACGAGCCCGGACATCTCCTCCGCCACGGTGGGCAGGTGCAACACCGCATCCGCGTGCGGGTCGAGCGACGTTTCGCCGTCGGAGACGATGGCATAGACGCGTCCGCCCCACCGCTTGCCTTCGAAGGCCGTGTCGCGCGCCCGTGCCACCGAAGGCCCCCGTGGCGCGATGACGAACAGCGGATCACCCGGCTTCTGCGAATTATAGTGATGGAACTCTTCGAGCGGGACGGCGATGGCGTGATCGGGCGAACATTCCTTCACCTTGGCGGCGCCGAACAGCGCACAGGCATAGGCGGGGCCGCCGCCGGCGAACAGGTAGATGGCGCGATGGGCGTCGTGCCGAGCGAGCGCCGCAATAGTGTCCTCGTGAGCCGCGATCACCGTCGCGATCTGGTCGGGCACGGCGTCGAGCGCCTGCCGCAGCCCGGCGATCAGCTCGCGTGGGCGACCGAGGGCCGTGGCAAGGTCGAGCGCAAACTGGAGCAGCAGCGCGAGCGCCGCCGTGCTGGCCTGGGTCGGCCAGCCTCGCCGCTCGGCCCGCACCAGCAGGCCGTGGTCGGATTCCACCAGCAGGGCCGAACCCGGCGTATTGCTGAGCGCCAGCGTCCGGGCGCCGCGGGCGCGCGCCATCAGCGCGGCCTCGACGGTCCGGGTTGTGATGCCGCTCGACGAGAGCGTGATCACCAGCGTGTCGGGGCCGAGGTCGGCCTTGGCGTAATAGGCGAAGTCGAGCGCCTGGATCGGTTCGCAGGGCAGGCCGAGCACGCGTTCGAACAAGAGCCGGGCGCCGATCATCACGGCGAGACTGTCGCCGCATCCCGTCATCACGATGCGGCGGAGCGGGGCCGTCGCTATCGCTTGCGCGGCGCGCATGACGGCTGGGCGCTCCTTGTCGAGCGTGTCGCGGATCGCGGCCGGCTGAGCCAGGATCTCGACGCGCGTGAGCTCGACGCGACGGCGGCGCTTCTGATCGAGCGGATCGTCGGTGGGCAGGCCGTCCATCAGGCGGGCTTCCCGCTCGAAGAGATCGGCCACGAGCGCCTGGGCCGAGGGGCCGAGGGGCGAGCCGGGGGCAAGCAGCGGCGTCGGCAGCGTGGCGAGGGTCATGCGGTATCCCGGATGGAGGCCGAGGTCAGGCGGCCGTGAGTTCGCAGCGGCGGCTGAGCAATTGGGCCGCGAGAAACCGCTTCGGATCGGCCTGGTTCTGCGATCGGTTCGGGTCGAAGCCCGTCGCGAGCGCCAGCGCATAGGCCAGGATCTGCAGCGGCGCCGGCATCAGCAAGGGCGCGAGCCAGGACGGCGTCTCCGGCAGGCTCAGCCGGTATGTCGCCGAAGCGACCGGGACGCCGGCGCTTTCGATGGCGATCGTCCGCTGTCCCGCGGTGGCGAGCGCGGCTGCGGTATTCTCGGCCAGGCGGCTGACTTCCGCAGTGCTGGCGAGCAGCACTACGACCTCGTCCGCCCGGCTCGACCAGAACTGGCTATGCGCGAATTCCTCGATCTCCCCGCCCCAGACCGGCACCGTCATGAGCTTGACGAGCTTGGCGGCGCCATATCCCGCCGTCGCCCAATCCGACCCGGCGCCGAGCACGCGAACGCCGCCGAACCCCGCCGCCGCGATCTCCCGGCAGGCCGGACCGAACACGGTTTCAGCCTCGTCGAGCACCGCCGGCAGGTCGGCGATCAGCTTGCGCATCCCCGGCCCCGAGCAACACGAGGCCGGCGCCAAGGCCCCAGCCGGCGCCGCGCCTTCGACCAGCAGCATGAGCCCGAGCACGGTCGCGCTGTAGCGCGCCGTCCCGGTCAGGAAGGCGGCGATGTCGGGCACGCGCAGCGATGCCACGCCACTCGCCCCGGCGCCGAGCGCGGCGCCATCGTCGTTGGTCAGGGCCACATGCCTGGCGCCCCCGGTCCGCAACGCTGCGGCGGCGGCGTTGGTCCGGTCGACCGTGCCCGACATCGAGATCGCCACGGCCCGGTCGGCGGCCGTCGCCGTCCCGGCATGGCGGAGCAACATGTCGAGGCTGGTGACCGGGACCAGCGGCAGGCCGAAGGCCGGCCCGGCGACGGGCGCCACCGCATCGGCCGCGAACCAGCCGTCGCCGCAGCCGAAAGCGAACAGGCGGCCACCCGGCCCCGGCCGGAGATGCTCGGCACCAAGCGCATGAAACTCGGGCGCTCGCGCCAGCAGTCCGTCGAGCACGCCGGCCTGCCGGCGGATATCGGCCAGCATGGCGGGCGCGTTCGGATCGTCGGACATCGGTCTTTCTCCAATTTGCACCCGACAGTGCGGATTGCCGCTTGCCACGGCAAGGAATTTTTTCGAAAGTCTTCGCATGACAGGATTCCGAAAATCATGATGAAATTGTCCGCAACGCCGCTGGAACCATTGTCCACCGCCTGGACATCATCCGGCAGGGTCCGATGACAGCGGCCTTCGGCGCCTCCGGCCGGCATGAGCACATCGTCGGCCTGCTGCAGCAGGCGGGACGCGTGTCGGTGATGACGCTCGCGACGACGCTCGGCGTATCGGTCGTGACGATCAGGAACGACCTCGACCTGCTCGAACGGCAAGGTGTGCTGCGACGCATGCGGGGCGGCGCCGTGGCGGTCCGCACCGCCCGCTTCGAGCGACCGGCGCATCTCGCCGGGGAAAGCTTCTCCGACGAGAAGATGCGCATCGCCGGCGTCGCGGCCAGCCTGATCCGCGACGGCGAGACGATCATCATCGACGCCGGCAGCACCATGGTGGCCCTGGCCCGGGCCTTGCCGCGGACGCTCAACGACGTCGCGGTGGTCACCAACGCGCTCGATGTCGCCCTCGAACTGGAGGAGCATCCCGGCATCAAGGTGGTGGTCACCGGCGGCACGGTGCGCGGCCGGCAGCGCTCGCTGATCGCGCCCTTCGCGACGCTGCTGCTGGGACAGGTCAATGCCGACGTGGCCTTCGTCTCCTGCGCCGGCATCGATCCCGAGAAGGGGTTCACCAACAGCAACTGGGAGGAAGCCGAGGTCAAACATGCCATGTTGGCCGCGGCCGGCCGGGTGATCGTCCTGGCCGACCACAGTAAGTTCGGCCATGTCGGCTCGGCCCGCATCGCCGGTCTCGAGCGCGCCGATGTCCTGGTCAGCGACAGCGGGCTCGATCCGGAGGCCGCCCGGGTGCTGGAGAGCAAAGGCCTGCGCCTCATCCTGGCCTGACGACGATGGTTGCTTTCCGGGCAGTGCCCACGGCGGCTAGGCACGGGAGCGCGCGACTTTCGAAGAATTTGCGTTGCGCTCGCTTTGAAAGCAGGCGAGCATCCGGGTCGGTCGTGCTGCGGCCTCGGGAGCGACGGCCGCCAGTGGACACCCCGCGTCACCGCACGCCAGGAATGCGCAACATGAGCTCAGGTCCGATGATGAACCGCCGCCAGCTCGGCCAGGGTGCCGCGGCGCTTGCCGCCTTGCTCGGGGTGCCGCGCGGCGCCTTTGCGGCCGACGCCAAACCCGTCGTCATCGCTTCCGAGGAGGACGTGTCGACGCTCGATCCGCACCTCATCCGCAACAACCACCCGATCGGGTCGGTGGTCTGGTCGGTCTTCGACAGCCTCGTGCGCCGCAACGCCGACGGCTCGCACGAGCCGCGGCTGGCCCTGAGCTGGGAACAGGCCGAGCCGACGCGCTGGCGCTTCAGGCTCCGCCCGAACGTCAAGTTCCACAACGGCGAGGCCTTCGACGCCGAGGCGGTGGTGTTCAACTTCAACCGGATGAACGTCTCCCCCTACAATGCCGAGAGCCAGCTCTGGCCCGGCACCAACCTCAGCAAGGTCGTCGCGGTCGATCCGCTGACCGTCGATCTCGTCACCAGCGAGCCCACCATCAACATGCTCTATTGGCTCGAGGAAGCCTTCGTCGGGGCGCCCAAATACCTCAAGGACACGGCACCCGAGGTGGTCTCGGCCAATCCGGTCGGGTCCGGGCCCTATAAGTTCGTGTCCTGGAGGCAGGGCGACCGCGTGGTGTTGAGCGCCAATCCGTCCTATTGGAACGGCGCGCCCCCCATCAAGGACGTGGTGTTCCGCGACATCCCCGAACTGTCCTCGCGCATCAACGAGCTCAAAGCCGGCAGCGTCGATATCGCGGTCGGGCTCACCCCGGATACCGCGGGCGGCGCGAAATCGGCGCAGTCACGCGTTGTCGCGGTCAACGGCCTACGCAAGATGCACATGGGCATCTCCTTCACCGGCATCGCGCCCCTCAAGGACAAGCGCGTCCGGCAGGCGCTCAATCACGCGGTCGACGTCCAGACCATGATCGACACGCTGCAGGGTGGCATGACCAAGCCGCTCGCCTCGATCGTCAACCCGCCCAACAACGACCCCGCGCTGAAACCCTTCGCCTACGATGCCGCCAAGGCCACGGCCTTGCTCAAGGAGGCCGGACACGAGGGTTTCGAATTGCAGGTCGCCTACGGTCGCTATCCCGGCGCCAAGGAGGTCTCGGAAGCCGTCGCCTCCTACCTGGAGGCCGTCGGCCTCAAGCCGAAGCTCGAAGCCTATGAGACCGGCCGCTTCGAGGAGATGCTCAAGCAGAAGGCCTTCACCGGCATCTATTATTACGGCTGGGCGTCGCTCATCAATCCATCGGTGGAGCTCGTCATCCTGACCAGCGACGCGGTCGACAATTCCAACGGCTACAATAACCCGGACTACGACAAGCTGGTCAAGACGGCCTCGGTGACGCTCGACGCGGCGAAGCGCAAGGACATCCTCAAGCAGGCCGAGGATTTCATCTGGGACGAATGCCCCTGGGTCTATCTCTGGTACCTACCGGAAATCTACGGGCTCAGCAGCCGCCTCGACTACCAGCCTCGCCCGGACGACTATGTCGAGATCTACCGGGCGAAGCTCGCTGGCTGAACCGGACGATCAGGGAGAGGTCCGATTTCCAGCTTCCTGGTCCGCCGCCTGCTGGGCGCCTGCCTGGTCCTCCTCGGGGTGAGCCTCGCCACCTTCATGGTGGCGCAGACGACCGGCGACCCGATAACCCTGCTGGTCCCGGCCAATGCGACGGAGGCGGCGCGGGCCGCGCTGCGCACGCATCTCGGGCTCGATCGGCCGGTGCCGGTCCAATATGCCCTGTTCTTGTTCCACGCCGTCCAGGGCGATCTCGGCTCGTCTTTCGTCTACAAGCAGCGCGTGCTCGATCTCGTGGTCAACCGGCTCTGGGCGACCTTCGAGCTGGCGCTCGCGGCCTTCGCCATCGCCCTCGTTCTCGGCATCGGGCTCGGCGTGCTGGCCGCGCTCAAGCGCAACAGCATCGTCGACCTCGCCGTGACGGGGTTCACCATGCTCGGCCTCGCCATTCCGCCGTTCTGGCTGGGGCTGATCCTCATCATCGTCTTCGCGGTGCGGCTACAGCTTCTGCCGGTGTCGGGGGCGGACAGCGCCGCGTCCGTCATCCTGCCCGCCGTGACCCTGAGCCTGCAGAGCACGGCTCGGCTGGCCCGCCTGCTGCGCTCCAGCATGATCGAGGTGCTCGAGGCCGACTACATCCGCACGGCGCGCGCTAAGGGACTGTGGCGCAGCCGCGTGCTCTGGATCCATGCCTTCCGCAACGCCTTGATCCCGCTTGTCACTATGGCCGGATTGGAACTCGGCGACCTGATCTCGAGCGCCGTGGTGATCGAGGCGATCTTCGCCTGGCCGGGGCTCGGGCGTCTTGCCATCACGGCGGTGGCGCAGCGCGATTTTCCGCTGCTGCAGGGCGCGGTGCTGGTCGCCGCCGTCTGTTTCGTGACCATCAACCTCGTGGTCGACTGGCTCTACACCCGGATCGATCCGCGCGTGGTGCTGCGGTGAGGCGCTTCCCCTGGCTCGGAGCCATCGGCGGCGCGCTGATCGCGGCGGCCGTCGCAATGGCGGTGCTGGCCCCTTTCATTTCGCCGGCGCGGCCGACGCAGCTCGATCTCCGCGCGAGGCTCGCGCCCCCGGCCTGGCTCGACGGCGGCAAGCCCAACCATATCCTGGGCACCGACAATGTCGGGCGCGACGTGCTGAGCCGAGTGATCTGGGGCAGCCGCATCTCGCTCAGCGTCGGTGCCGCCGCCGCGGTCCTCGGCATGCTGCTCGGCAGCATCCTCGGCCTCATGGCCGGCTATTTCGGCCGCTGGGTCGATGCAGTGATCTCCTGGCTGATCAATGTCCAGCTCGCCTTCCCGTTCACGCTGCTCGCCATCTTCCTGCTCGGCACGGTCGGCGGGGGGTTCGGCGCCGTCGTGGTGGTGCTGGCACTCGCCACCTGGGTCAATTACGCCAGGATCGTGCGCGGCCAGGTGCTGGCGATCCGCTCGCGCGACTATGTGCTCGCGGCCCGGTCGATCGGCGTACCGACGCGGCGGATGCTCTGGCGCTACATTCTGCCGAACACGGCTGCGCCGATCGTGGTGGTGGCGAGCTTCTCGACCGCGCAGGCGATTCTGACGCAGGCGGCCTTGAGCTTCCTCGGCGTCGGCATCGACCCGAGCGTCCCCTCCTGGGGCGCCATGCTGGACGAGGGACGCGACTACCTGCAATCGGCCTGGTGGATCGCGGTCTTTCCCGGGCTCGCGATCGCGCTGACCGTGCTCGGCGCGAACCTGCTCGGCGACTGGCTGCGCGACTGGCTCGACCCGCGGAGCGCCGCATGAGCGCGCCGCTGCTCGATGTGCGCGATCTCAGCGTCCGCTTCGGCCAGACCCATGCGGTGCGGGGCGTGTCGTTTTCGGTCGCGCAGGGCGAGAGCCTGGGCGTGGTCGGCGAATCCGGGTCCGGCAAGAGCGCCAGCATGCTCGCCGTCATGGGCCTGCACGATCCTCGCGCCGCGCGCGTCGAGGCCACGCGCCTCGCGGTAGCGGGCGAGGACATCAGGGGGGCGCCCGAACGTCGGCTGCGCGACATGCGTGGAGGCACCGTCGGCGTGGTGTTCCAGGATCCGCTGACGGCCCTCAACCCCTTGTACACGGCAGGCTTCCAGATCGCCGAAGTGCTGCGGCGGCATCGCGGCCTGTCGCGAGGCGAAGCCAAGGCAGGCGCCGTCGACCTGTTGACCCAGGTCGGCGTGCCCGACCCGCGGCGGCGGGCCGACCAGTACCCGCATCAGTTCTCGGGCGGGATGCGCCAGCGCGTCATGATCGCCACCGCGCTCGCCGGCCGGCCGCGCTTGCTGATCGCCGACGAGCCGACGACGGCGCTCGACGTCACGGTACAGGCCGAGATCGTGCGCCTGATCCAGGCGATCCAGGCGAGCTCCGGCTTGGGCCTCGTCTGGGTCACGCACGATCTCGCGCTGCTGGCCCGCATCGCCGACCGCGTGCTCGTCATGTATGCCGGCCAGGTGGTCGAGGAAGCGCCGGCCGCACAGCTCTACGCGGCCCCGCGCCATCCCTATACGGCGGGGCTGCTCTCGACCGTGGCGCGGCTCGACCAGCCGCGCGGTCACCGGGCCCGCGCCATTCCGGGCCAGCCGCCGCGTCTCGACCGTCCCGTCGAGGGCTGCGCCTTCGCGCCGCGCTGCGCCTTGCGGTTCGCCCGCTGCGCCGAGGCGCCGCCGCTCGTCCCGACCGGACCCGGGGCCGCGGCGGCCTGCTGGCGCGTCGAGGGGCCGGAATGACCGCGCTCTCGGAAGCCGTCGGGCTCAAGATCCATTATTGCCTCGGTCGAATCGGCTGGCGAAGGCCGGCGGCGGGCGCACCGGCCGTGCGGGCCGTCGACGGCGTCGACCTCGGCATCGCGGCGGGCGAGACGGTGGCGCTCGTAGGCGAATCCGGCTGCGGCAAATCCACCCTTGGGCGCGCCCTGCTGCGTCTCGAGGAGCCGAGCGACGGCGTCGTGCGTTTCGAGGGCCGCGATCTCACCGCACTGCGGCCCGACCAATTGCGGCGCCGCCGCGCCGCCATGCGCATGGTGTTCCAGGACCCCTATTCCTCGTTGAACCCGCGCATGCGGATCGGCGAGACCCTGGCCGAGCCTTTGTTGGTTCACGGGCTCGCCACGCGTCGGGAGGCGCGCGACCAGGTCGCCGACATGCTCGGCGTGGTCGGCCTCGACGCGTCGGTCGCGGCACGCTATCCGCACGAGTTCTCCGGAGGACAGCGCCAACGCGTGGCGATCGCCCGCGCGGTGATCGGCCAACCGCGCTTCATCGTGGCCGACGAACCCCTCTCGGCCCTCGACATCTCGGTGCAGGCCCAGATCCTCGACCTCTTCGCCGACCTCAAGACGCGGTTCGCGCTGACCTATCTGTTCGTCAGCCACGACCTCGCGGTGGTGCGCCACATCGCCGACCGGGTCGCGGTCATGTATCTCGGGCGCATCGTCGAGCTCGGCGCCGCCGAGGCGGTGTTCACCGATCCAGCCCATCCCTACACGCGGGCGCTGCTCGAGGCGGTGCCGGTGCCCGATCCGGGGCGCGAACGGGCGCGGGTGGTTCGCGGCCTGCAAGGCGAACTCCCCTCCCCCGCGAGGCCTCCGGCGGGCTGCCGCTTCCATCCCCGCTGTCCCCACGTCATGCCGGTCTGCCGAACCGAGGATCCGGGGCTGCTGCCGGTCGCCCATGCTCATGCGGCCGCCTGCTGGCTTCACCGGCCCTCCGACCTCGCCTGACGGGACGCGCCATGCGGATCAAAATCATCAATCCCAATACCACCGCGGCCTTCACCGAACGGGTGCGCGCCGCGGCCGCCAAAATGGCAGCGCCCGGCACATCGATCCTCGCCGGCAACCCCTTGGAAGGCCCGGCCTCGATCGAGAGCCATGTGGCGGAGGTGATGGGTGCCTTGGGGGTCATCGGGCAGGTCGAAGCCGGCGAGCGCGACGGCGTCGACGGCTATGTGATCGCCTGTTTCGGCGACACGGGTGTTCATGCGGCGCGCGAGCTGGCGCGGGGTCCGGTCGTCGGGATGAGCGAAGCAGCGCTCTATGCGGCGGCGGTGCTTGCACACAGGTTCAGCATCGTCACCCTGCCGCGGCGGACCCGCGCGCATGCGCTCCGCGTGCTGCACGAGACGGGCATGGGCCACCGCTGCACGGTCAGGGCGATCGATACCGCCGTGCTCGACCTCGAACACGAAGCCGAGGCGATGTTCCCCGCCCTGCGGGCCGAAGCCGCTCTGGCCCTGGCGGAAGACCATGCCGAGGCCGTCATCCTGGGATGCGCCGGCCTTTCCGACCTCGTGGCGCCGCTCGAAGAGGCACTCGGCGTCCCGGTGATCGACGGCGTGCTGGCGGGGCTGAAAATGGTCGAGGGTCTTTTGGCGACGGGACTGCGCACGTCGAAGCGCTCGACCTACGCCCATCCGGGCTCCGGTTTCCAGGATCATAGAGGGAGACGGCCGTGAGCCTCCTGTTTCGCGGCGTCCGCCTCTTCTCGCTCACCGCGCCCGGTGGCAGCACCGGCCCGACCGACGTCCTGATCTCCGCCGATCGCATTCAGGCGATCGGGCCCGAGGCCGCGCGCCTGGCGTCGCCCGACGCGAGGATCATCGAGGGCTTTGGGCATCACCTGCTGATGCCGGGGCTGATCAACGCCCATTTCCACTCGCCCGTGAATCACATGAAAGGGGCGCTGCCGGGCCTGCCGCTCGAACTGTTCATGCTCTACGAATCGCCCGCCCTCGACGCGCTGCGGCCGAGCCCACGCGAGGCCTATCTGCGCACCATGCTGGCGGCGCTGGAGATGCTCCGCGGCGGTACGACCGCCGTGCAGGACGACGCCTTCTTCGTGCCGCATCCGACGCCCGACATCGTGGATGCGGTCATGCAGGCCTATGCGGATGTCGGTATCCGGGCCACGGTCGCTCTCGACCAGCCCGAACTCCCCGAACTCGACAAGCTGCCGTTCCTGGCCGATCTCCTGGCGGACGACATGAAGGCCGAGCTCGCCAGGCCGCCGTCGTTCGGCCGGTCCGATCTGCTGGCCGCCTATCGGCACCTGATCGAGACCTGGCACGGCCACGACGGCGGACGGCTCGCGGCCGCCGTCTCGGTGTCGGCGCCCCAGCGCGTGAGCCCCGATTATTTCGCCGATCTCGACGCGCTGAGCCGCGCCCATGATCTGCCGATCTACGCCCATATGCTGGAGACCAGGCTGCAGCGTGTGCTCAAGGACGAGCAGCCGCGCTTCGCCGGCCGCAGCCTGGTGCGCTACACGGCCGACCTCGGCCTCTTGAGCGAGCGGATGAACGTCATCCATGCGATCTGGGTCGATGCGGGCGATCTCGACCTGATCGCGGACGCCGGGGCGACGGTCGCGCATAATCCGGTCAGCAACCTGCGGCTCGGCTCCGGCGTGATGCCGTTCCGCCAGATCAGGGATCGCGGCATCCCGGTCTGCCTCGGCACCGACGAAGCCATCGCGGACGATGCGGTCAATATGTGGGGCGTCGCCAAGATGGCGGGGCTGATCCACACCATCACCGACCCGGATCCCGACCGCTGGCCGAGTGCCGCCGATGTGCTCGAAAGCCTCTTCGTCGGGGGAGCCCGGGCCATGCGGCGCGGCGATGGCTTGGGCGCCGTCGAGACCGGGCGCCTGGCCGATCTCGTCCTGATCGACCTTCACACGCTCCCCTTCACCCCCCTGAACGACCTGCATCGCCAGCTCGTCTATTGCGAGACCGGGTCTTCGGTCCGCTTGACCGTCGTGGCCGGCCGCATCGTCTTCGACGGGACCAGGGTCACCACCGTCAACGAGGGCGACCTCCTGGACGAGGCCCGCGACCTCTTTCGTCGCCGCCAACCCGCGCTGGCGCAAGCACGTCGCCAGGCCGATCCCTGGTTGCCCGCTTATCGCGCCATGCTGGCCAAGGCCGCAGCCCACGACGTGGGAATGAACCGATGGGTCGGCGATGCGGGCTTCCCCGCGGCAGCGCGCTGATGCTGCCGACCCACGGCCGTTATGGCTATGCGCCGATCACCCGGCGCCCCGATTATTGCTGGCCCAACGGCGCCCGGCTCGCCCTCTACGTGGCGCTCGGCATCGAGGATTATGTGTTCGGCGCGGGTCTGACCGAGGACATCCTGCCCGGCGCATCGAAGCCCGATTTCGTCAACACCTCCTGGCGCGATTACGGCAACCGCGTCGGCGGCTTCCGGCTGCTCGACCGCTTGGTGTCGCGCGGCATCACGCCCGCGATCCTGCTCAACACAGAGGTCTATGATCACGCGCCTGACCTGATCGAAGCCGCGCGGACCGTCGGCGCGGAGATCGTCGGCCATGGCCTGACCAATTCCGACACCCTCGCGGGCTTGAGCGAGGCCGACGAGGCCGCCTATCTGAAGGCGGTCTTCGAACGCATCCGCACCTACGAGGGCAAGCCGCCCGGCGGCTGGTCGAGCCCCTGGCTGGCTCAGACCGAACGCACCTTCGACCTGCTGGGGGAGGCCGGATACCACTACGTTCTCGACCTCCGCCTCGACGATCAGCCGGTCTGGCTGAAGACGCGCGCGAAACCGCTGCTGGCCCTGCCCTACGCTCTCGAACTCAACGACAGTGCGACGATCATCGGACGGCAGGCGAGCGCCACGACCTTCGCCGACATGATCGTCGACGAGTTCGACGAGCAGTTGGCGGCCTCCGCCCATCAGCCGCTCGTGATGAGCATCGTGATCCATTCCTTCATCTCGGGAGCACCGTTCCGCTTGCGGGCGCTGACGCGGGCACTGGACCATATCGTCGCGCACCGCGACCGGATCTGGATCACGACGCCCGGGGCGATCGCCGACGTGATCACGGCCAATCCCGACCGGGCCGTATAGGACGATCGGGTGTCATGGCGCCGATGTCGAGGCCGAATCGGGTGCCGCGACCGACCCAGCGGACTCCCTAAAAGGCGCGACCCCTTGGGCGCGGCGATCGACGCATGCGCCTCGTCATGCGCCCCGCACCATGATGCCGGCGAGCCAGCTCAGGGCGACGATTTCCGCGGCACCGACCATCGTCACGATGAACAGAAACCCGGCCTCGACGATCGTCAGCCTCGCATCGAGGCCCGCTGGTTCGCTGCGCATCGCATGCCCCGGTCTCGCGCCCAAGATCGTTGCCGATGTGTAAAGCACGATGATCAATCGGCGATTGAAGGAACCGTTAAAATCCTCGCGACCGGCATTTCCTCGCCTGGTCATCCCACGGACGTAAGGGATGTTAACGCCCTGTTAATCCGCGATGGCTTCATGGTCGTGCACAATCGGGGTAATTCAATCAGGATGTCGTCATGAAGACGAAAGTCACGATGGCCATGGCCATCGTCGCCGTAAGCAGTCTCTCCGCCTTCGCCGCCGAGGACAAGTACAGCATCACGCCGGCCGAGCATGTGGCCTGCGGCAACGATGCCGTTACGCTTTGTTCGGATGCGCAAGACGAGGACAGCTTGATCGCCTGCATGCGCTCGAAGCGCGCGATGCTGAGCCGCGTCTGCCTCAGGACCTTCGACGCGGGACTGAAGAGGCGCCACCTCCCGCTGTGATTGTGACGGGGTATCGGCGCCCCTTGGCGCGCCCGGCCGCAACCCGGGCCCTTGCCTTGCACCGATGACGGTCATCTCGTCAGAGGTGGCCCGATGTGGAACAGCTTTGTCTCGAATACGAATGCGGCGCTCAGCACGATCATCGCCCGGTGCGTCGAAACCGCCTGGCGCTACCCGATGGTCGGCGTGGCCTTCCTGACGACACTCTTCGTCCTCACCGTGCTGATGTGGGTCGAAGTCTGGAAGGACGCCGCGCTTGCCAGGCAGGAGCAGGCGCTTGGAAAGGCCGAACCACTGCGGCCGACGCGGTAGAGCCCGGTCGAAGAACCGCCGGGACGAGAGGCGGAACAATCCTTGTCGGTCGATCGGGGGCCCAGACGAACGCAAGCCTGGCGACAGCAGCCGATGGCAAGCTCGTGACGATCTCCTTCGCCCGGCCCGCCATGATCAGCTTCACTCTCTCGCCCACGCCTTTGGACAACGGACAGATCGACGTCGTGCTGCGGCTCTACCGCCGCGGCAAGCTCGCCTCCGTGACCAATGTCGCCACCGTCCACCGATCGGTCGCCTCCATGGTGATGCTCAGGTGCCGGGTGCATCTGCGAAACCTCGGCGTCGGGGAGGCGATGGATCTGCGGACCTCCGGGTAAAATCCGTCAGGCTGATTTCGAAGCGTAAACCCGCTATGCCGCTCATCCCCGCGAAAGCGGGGATCCAGGAGGGCACAGGGCGCAGCACCGGCCGCCGAATCCGCATGGCCTAGAGCATGATCGGCTGTTGCCGATCTGCTCCAGCGTTAAAAGAGCGAGCGGCGAGGAAGGATCCGACGATTCAGAGTTGATCTGACAACGTGCCTCGACGCGTCTCGAGCGGGCGCGGCTACATGCGGAAATCGTGGCCGAGATAGAGGCGCCGCACGTCGGGATGGGCGATGATCTCGTCGGCCGTTCCCTCGGTCAGCACATGGCCCGAATGGATGATGTAGGCGCGGTCGATCAGGCCGAGCGTCTCGCGCACGTTGTGGTCGGTGATCAGCACGCCGATGCCGCGCTGCTTGAGGTGGCGCACGAGGTCCTGGATGTCGCCGACCGCAATCGGGTCGATGCCGGCGAAAGGCTCGTCGAGCAGCATGAATGACGGGCGACCGGCCAGCGCCCTTGCGATCTCGCACCGCCGCCGCTCGCCGCCGGAAAGCGCGATGGCGGGCGCCTTGCGCAACCGGGCGATATTGAATTCCTCGAGCAGGTTGTCGAGTTCTGCCTCGCGCTGATTCTTGTCCTTCACGGTGATCTCGAGGACCGCGCGGATGTTGTCCTCGACGTTGAGGCCGCGGAAGATGGAAGCCTCCTGCGGCAGATAGCCGATGCCGAGCCGCGCGCGCCGATACATCGGCAGTGCCGTGACGTCGTGGCCCTCGAGGTCGATGGTTCCCTTGTCGGGCTTCACCAGGCCCGTGATCATGTAGAAGACGGTCGTCTTGCCGGCCCCGTTCGGGCCGAGCAGCCCGACGGCCTCGCCCCGGTGCAGGTGGATGGAGACGTCCTGGACGACCTTGCGTCCCTTGTAGGCCTTGCCGAGGTTCCTGACGCCGAGCCGGCCCTCGTAGAAAACCGCGGCCGGCATCGCGGCGTCGGGTTCGAAAGCTGGAACGGCCGCACCGATCCAATCATCCGCAGCGCCGGCCGCGAAATGCGAGCCGTCGTCGAGATCCGACCCCTGAGCCTGATATGTCGGCAGAGCCCCATGGACGACGCCATGCCCGATGCCATCGGCATCGATCGCGTCCGCGAGGTAGGACTGGTCCGGTCCGAAACCGTCGGGATCCAGGCCGTCGGCCCCGGCGGCATCACGCTCCAGCGGAGTTCCGGGCGCCCGGCGGCGGCCGAGCAGACTACCGATCGCCCTGCCGAAGAGATTGGCGCGGGACATGGGTCCGCTCAGCCGATCACTGGGGCGTCGGCCGACATCATTGCGCGGCCGTGGTGTGGCGGGTCCTCGGCTGGGCTTTGGCCGGGCGGTGCGGCGTCGGCTTGTCCGGCTTCGGCGACGACTTCGCAGCGGCCGGCGGCTGATTGGTCGTCCCGCTCCCGGGGGTGAAGACGCTCTTCACCCGGGCGTTGGTCGTGCCGGAGAAGACCTGCGCCTGGCCTGTCGTCAGATCGTAGATCAGGTGATCGCCCTGGGTCACGTTGGTGCCCTGAGACAAGGTGACGTTGCCGGTCAGATAGACCTTGTTCTCGGCCTTGTCGTAGGTGGCATGGTTGCCGGTGCCAACCTGGTCCTTGGAGATCAGCGTCACCGGACCGTCCGCCTCCATGTGTTTGACGGAACTTCCCGCAGCCGGACCGACGTTCGCGCCGCCGGCGGGCGCGGGGTTCGGCGTCGGAGCGGTGGCACCGCCCTGCCCTTGCGCATCCTTCTGCAGAAAGATGGTCAGCACCGAGGCCTTGAGGGTGGACTCGCCCTGCACCGCGACCACATCGCCCGTGTAGATCAGCTTCTGGTCCTTGTCGAAATAATCGAGCTTGTCGGCATCGATATTCACCGGCTCCTTGGAGCCGGCGCCGGGCAGCAGCGGAACCCCTGGGCCGGCGCCCTTGGCGGGGGTGGGCTTTGCGGCCTCCGGCCTGGCGGAAGGCGCGGCGGCCCGAACCAGATGAGATGAGGCGAGGATACCGAAGATCACCAGCGCGGCCGCGCCCGACCGCAGCAGCGGACGGTTCATGGCGTCGTTCCCTTGAGGGTCGCAGCCGTCGCTTTCCCGGTGCCGGCCGGCAGCATGACGGAATGCACATGCCCCTCGAAATGCGCGACCTTGCCGTTGTCGCCCATATGCATCCGGTCGGACGAGACGGTACCGGAATTCATGACGACGCTCACCGGCTCCTTGGTATCGACGACACCGGTCTTGAACTCCACGTAGGCGCTCTTCATGTGCACGTCGAGCCCCGAATCGCTCGTCAGATGCACGTCATGATCGAAGGTCATGGTCTCCTTCGAACTGTCATAGTTTCCGAGACTCGAGACGACATGGACGATGCTCTGGTCGGCCATTGTGACGTGCGCGTCGATGTCGTGCAGTTCGAGCAGATTGGGGGTGCGCGCGTCCTGCACGGCGGATTTGGCATCGAGCGTGTAGGGGCGACCATCGCTCCTGAACCCGGTGAGCTTGGGATTCTGCATCGTCACCTGGGTGCCGTTGAAGCCGGCGCCGTCGATCGAGACGGACGGGATTGCCAACCGGAAGGGATTGAAGAAGGCGAAGCCGATCAGGCCGCTGACGCCAAGAACCGAGCCGGCCAGGATGAGCCGGCGCAGCAGCCTCACGCGCGCCGAATGGCGCCCCGCGGCAAGGAAGGCCTTGCGGCGCACGGACGAGACCGCGTCCTGCCGGGCCGCAGCCTCTACGTGCTCCGGGGAGCCGATCATGGCGAAATCTGTCATGCGCGCAGGCGACCAAACTCGACGGGCAAACTCAACCGTCGATCTAACCTTTATGCCGTGGCCAAGTTAAGGCGCAATGAGTCGCGCCCCGCTGCGGCCCGCGCCGCCGCACTCACTCGTGCGCGAAAATATCCATGTCAGGCCATCCCATGAGGTCGAGTCTGGCGCGCGAGGGCAGGAAGGCGAAGCAGCTCTGCGCCAGATGCTCGCGGCCTTCGCGCGCCAGCAGGACGTCGAGCTTGGCCTTCAGCGCATGCAGATGCAGCACGTCGGAGGCCGCGTAGGCGACCTGCGCGTCGCTCAAGCTCTCGGCCCCCCAGTCGGACGATTGCTGCTGCTTGGAGAGATCGATGCCGAGCTGCTCGCGGCAGAGGTCGCGCAGTCCGTGCCGGTCCGTGTAGGTGCGCACGAGTTTCGAGGCGATCTTGGTACAATAGAGATTGGCCGTCATCACGCCGAAGGCGTTGAACATGACGGCGATGTCGAAGCGCGCGAAGTGAAACAGCTTCTTGACCGTCTCGTCGGCCAGCAGGCGCTCGAGGTTCGGGGCCCGGCCTTGGCCCTTGGCGATCTGCACCACTTCGGCCGATCCGTCGCCGCCCGACAATTGCACCACGCAGAGCCTGTCGCGGTGCGGAACGAGGCCGAGCGTCTCGGTATCGATGGCGACGCTGGAGCCGAAGTCGAAATCGGACGGCAGGTCGCCCTTGTGGACTCTGATGGTCATGCTGTGTCTTCGGGGCCGGCGAGGTTGCGCCGCAATCCGGCTGGATGGGCCGCTTGTTCTAGCCGCGATGTGCGGCGAAGGGAACGGCCGCCGCCGTGCTGCCGCGCCCAACCGCCTCAGTGCGCCGCCTGGGACCCCTTACGGGTGACCGGACGAAGGCTCAAGGCCAGCGGCACGGCCGCGAAGGAGACCAGCGCCAGGACGAAGAAGACATCGATGTAGCTGAGGAAGCTCGACTGCGCCTGCACCTGCCGGCCGATCCAGGCGGTCGCCATCTGCGCCGGGCTCCCGCTGGTCGAGGGCCGGGTGGCGAAATAGCCCTGCACCTGCTGCAGCGTGTCATGGTACCAGGGATTCCAGGTGCCGACATGCGAGGCGAGGCGCGTCTGATGGAACTGCTCGCGCCGCGCCAGGGTGGTCTGGGCCAGCGACACGCCGATCGAGCCGCCGAAATTGCGGGCCATGTTGATCAAGGCCGAGGCCTGGTCGGTCTTGTGCGGCGGGATGCCGTCATAAGAGGCGGTGGTGATCGGGATAAAGATCAGTGGCAGGCCGACGCCGATGATCATGCGCGAGAAGGCGAAGAAGCCGAAATCGAGATCCGCGTAGAGGTTGGTGAGGTAGATCATCCCCACCGAGACGATCAGCGCGCCGGTGGCGATGAGATATTTCGGCTGCACCATGCCGAGCCGGCCGACGACGAACATCATCACCATGGTGACGAGTCCGCCAGGCGCGAGAACGAGCCCGCTCAGCATCGCGGTGTAGCCGAAATCGTCCTGCAGCAGCTGCGGCAGGAACTGCGTCGTCGAGATCAGGATGGCGCCGGTGGCGAGCATCACGAGGAAGCAGGTGCCGAACTGCCGTCCGACCAGCATGCGGGTATCGATGATCGGATCCTTGCGGATCAGCGACCAGGGGATGAACAGAACCAGCGCGGTCGCCGAGATCAGTGCGAAGGTGAGGATGAAGCGCGAACCGAACCAATCGTCCTCCTGACCCTTGTCGAGCACCACTTCGAGCGCGCCGAGCACCGTCGCGATCAGGACGAAGCCGATGAGGTCGAAGTTGAGCCCCGCTTTCCAGCGCTTGGCCCGCTCCCGCTTGACCTCCCTGGATTCGGGCAGGATGAACCAGATCGCGACGAGCGAAACGAGGCCGACCGGAACGTTGATCAGAAAGCACCAGTGCCAGGAGTAATTGTCGCTGAGGAAGCCGCCGAGCGTCGGGCCGACGACCGGCGCGACCACGACCGCGACGCCGTAGAGCGCGAAACCCTGGCTGCGCTTCTCGGGCGGGAAGGCCGCGGCCAGGATCGACTGGGCCACCGGCGTCATGCCGCCGCCGGCCAGCCCCTGCAGCACGCGGAAGACGAGCAGCGATTCGAGATTCCAGGCCATGCCGCAGAGCACCGAGCTCAGGGTGAAGAGCGCGATGCAGGCAAGAAAGAAATTACGCCGCCCGAAGGTTGAGGCGAGCCAGCCGGAGGCGCAGAGCACGATGGAATTGGCGACGAGATAGCTGGTGATGACCCAGGCTGCCTGGTCCGGCCCCACGGCGAGGCCGCCCGAGATGTAGCGCAGCGCCACATTGGCGATGGTCGTGTCGAGCACCTCCATGAAGGTGGCGACCGAGACGAGCAGCGCGATGATCCAGGGATTGACGCCCGGATAGGCGGACTTGCCCTTCTCCGGCGCGGCGGCGACCTTCGTACCAGTCATGGATGCTCGCGCGCTTAGAGCACGATCGGTTTAGTTGAACCGCTTCGCGATCCTAAACCGATGAACGTGCTCGCCATTTTAATTTTGAGCAGATCGGTAACGGCCGATCTGCTCTGGCGGCCGCGCGCCGGGCGCGCAGCCGTCTGAGCATCACAATCGCCGAAGGTGGTCGGGGTTCCGGAGGTGGCTGGCCCGCAATGGCCTCAGCGGGCGCCGAGGAGGGCCTGCGCCGCGAGGCCGGCGAAGAGGATCAGGCCGGCATCGCGATTGGCGCGGAACAGCCGGAGCGCCCGGCGCGGATCGTCTGGGGTCATGCGCGACACCTGCCAGCCGAGATGGATCGCGAACCCCGCGAGCCCGACCCAGGCCAGCGGGCCTGTCCCGACGGCCGAAAGCGCCGCCGCGCAGGCGAGGACCGCAGCCCCGTAGAGCCCCGCCACGCCGAGCCTGACGTGGCGGCCGAAGGCAATGGCAGTCGAGCCGATGCCGACGGTCGTGTCGTCGGCGATATCCTGCATGGCATAGATCGTATCGTAACCCATGGTCCACAGGATGGCGCCGAGATAGAGCAGCACCGGCGCTGGCGATAGCGAACCGAAGATCGCCGACCAGCCGACCAGCGCCCCCCAGGCGAAGGCCAGGCCGAGGACGATCTGCGGCCAATCGGTGATGCGCTTCATGAACGGGTAGAAGGCGACCGGCACCAGCGCCAGCAGGCCGAGCCCGATGGTGAAGCGGTTGAAGCAGACCAGGACCGCGAGACCGATCAGCGCCTGACCGACGAGAAAGGCCATCGCCGCCTTGACGCCGAGTCGTCCGCTGGCCAGCGGACGGCCGCGGGTCCGCTCGACCTTGCGGTCGAGGTCGCGGTCGACGAGATCGTTGAAGGTCGACCCGGCGCCGCGCATGACGATCGCGCCGAGCATGAACAGGACGAGATGGACGGCGTTCGGGCGCAGCCCGGCGGCGGTGGCGGCGAGCGCGCTGCTCCACCAGCACGGCATGAGCAGCAATTGCCAGCCGATCGGCCGATCGATCCGCGCCAGCTGCACGAAGGGGCGCAACGGAGCCGGCCAGGGCGAGAACAGGCCCGACGCGGCGTCGGGCAAGGCCTCGCCGCCGGGACCCGGAGCGGATCCGCTCACGGACCGGCGCCCGCAGAGACGATCACAAGGGGCCGGCCGGAAGCTTGAGGACCGGCTGCTGGTTCGCCGCCTGCTGCGCCTGCTGCGACTGCTGTGTCTGCATCTTCTTGATCTTGACCGCGAAATCGCAAGCCTTGACCGCCACGCTGGCGGTGCGGGCCCGGCTCTGGCTCATCTTCGCGACAAGGTCGTCGGGAAGGCTGCACCAGTCCTTGTTCTTGGTCATGTAGGCCACGACCTGGCTCTCGGCGGCGGCGAGCGCCCTGAGCCGCGGACAGGCGGAGATCGGTTCGAGCTTGCCGCCGTGGGTTTTAGTGATCTGGTTCAGGGCCGTCACCTGGACCATACGCTTCTTCATCAGCGCACCGAGGTCGTCGCCGCAATCGGCGCGGGCCAGGGTCGGCACCAGGAGCACGGCGGCGGCGAACGCGGCCGCGCACGGACGCATGACGGAACGGAAGACGGACAGCGAAAATGTCATGCGCCAGATCTCTTCGGTGACGCGGGCCTTTCCTGCCGGTTGCCGCGGGACCCTCTTACCATGTCACGGAGGCCTGCGAAAAGCGGCGACTTGATGGCCGAAAGGGCCACCGCAGGGGTTGACAGGGCCAGGGCGTAGACGCAGGCGAGAGGTGTGACATGATTCCCTCTGCCCTGAGCGATCCGAGCCGTGCCTCGCCCCGATTTCACCTCTACGCGCCTCTTCGTCGAGGCGAGTCTCGATGCCGGCGCGACCGTCCGGCTCGAGCGTGACCAAGCCCATTACCTCGGCCATGTGCTGCGGCTCGGGCCGGGTGCGGCGGTCCTCGCCTTCAATGGCCGCGAGGGCGAATGGCGGACGCGCTTTTCCGGCGGAAAGTCCGGACATGTGCTGACGGTCGAGACTCGCACTCGTCCGCAGCCGGCGCGCGGCGACCTCGTCTATTGTTTCGCGCCGCTCAAACATGCACGGCTCGACTACCTAGTGCAGAAAGCGGTCGAGATGGGGGCGGACGTGCTCCAGCCGGTGATCACCCGGCGCACCCAGGCGGCGCGGGTCAATGCGGCGCGCATGCGGGCCAATGCCATCGAGGCCGCCGAGCAATGCGGCGTGCTCGCGCCGCCCGAGATCCGTCCGCCGCTGCGCCTGGCCGACCTTCTCGAAAGCTGGCCGGCAGAGCGACTGATGATCTTCTGCGACGAGGATGCGGAGACCGCCGATCCCGTCGCGGCGCTGGCGGGAGATGGGACGCCTTGTGGCGCGCTCGGCATCCTGGTCGGCCCCGAAGGTGGTTTCGACGAAGCCGAACGGGCAGCCCTCCTCGGCCTGCCGCGCCGGCTGCGGCTGTCGCTCGGGCCGCGTATCCTGCGGGCCGATACGGCGGCGGTAGCGGCGCTGGCCCTGGTGCAGGCGACACGCGGCGACTGGCGGGGCTGAAAACCGGCGGTCGCCCGTCTCAAGCGTGCCCGGCCTCCGACGACAGCATGGCCGGGTCGATGCCGAGCTTGCGCAGCGCCCGGTCATATTTAGTGTCGAGCCGACCGTCGAAGATCAGCCCTTGGTCGGCCGGACAATTGATCCAGCCGTTATGCTGCATCTCGGCCTCGAGCTGGCCGGGCGACCAGCCGGCGTAGCCGAGGGCCAGCATGGCCCGGTCCGGCCCCTTGCCGCTGGCGATGGCGCGCAGGATGTCGACCGTCGCGGTGAGCGAGATGCCGTCGTCGATCTCGAGGGTCGAATTGTCGACGAAATAATCGGCCGAATGCAGCACGAAGCCACGGCCCGTCTCGACCGGGCCGCCCTTGACCACCGGCACCGCGCCGGCGCCGCGCGGCAGCCGGATCGCCTCGTCGGGCGCGATGACGTCGAGCTGTACCAGGAGCTCGGAGAAACTCACCTTCTTCGCCGGCTGGTTGACCACGATGCCCATGGCACCGTCCTGGGAATGGGCGCAGACATAGATGACGCTGCGGGCGAAACGGGTGTCCGACATGCCGGGCATGGCGACGAGAAGCTGGCCATCGAGAAAGCCCGGCGGATGCGGCGCAAGGGAGGTGAGGTCGATCATCGTCTGCATTTTATGACCTTGGGCGGCCGAAGGACAAGGGACTGCCGGGCCGCGGCACCCGATGCAAAAGGCGCGGCCATCGGACATGGGAATGGCGAAACGCCGCGCAGAGGCCTATGTGGCACGGATGATTATTCCCCTTTCGCGCTCCGCCTCCTCGGCGATCCGCTGCACCGGCCTGGCCCTGGTCCTCGCCGGCGGCCTGTCGGCGCCACATGGCGCGAGGGCGGAGCCATCGGCCTGGTCGACGAGCCGCTTCGCCTCGGCGCGGCTTATCGGTGGCGGCCCGGCGGCCGACGCGACGCTGCCGTCGGCAACCGAACTCGCGGGGATCGAGATCCGCCTCGCGCCCAAGTTCATCACCTATTGGCGCAATCCCGGCGATGCGGGCGCGCCGCCCGTCTTCGATTTTTCCGGCTCCGACAATCTCCGCGATGCCAGAATCCTCTATCCGGCGCCCGAGAAGCTCGACGAGGCGGGCAGCGAAGCCTTCGGCTATCGCGGCGATGTCGTCTTCCCGGTGGAGGTCACACCAAAAGAGGCCGGAAAGCCGGTCACGCTCGCCCTCAAGACCGCTTATGCGGTCTGCTCGGAGATCTGCGTGCCGGTCAGGGCCGAGGTGCGCCTTGAGCTCGGCAGCGCCACCGCGGCCGAGACCGACGCGGTGCGCCAGGCGCTGCGGACGGTTCCCGTGCCGCGCCGCCTCGGCGAGGACGGCCCGCTGCGCATCGATGCCGTGACGCCCGGGCCTGCCGGGAAAGCGCAGGTGGAGGCCACGGCGCCGGCCGGCGCGGTGCTGTTCGCCGAGGCGCCGGAGCCCTGGTACGTCACGGCATCGGCGGGCCGCGAGGAGCCCGGCGGCCATCTCGGCTTCACGCTCGCGGCGCCCGATCCGCGGCCGGCCGGCAAGGTCCCCTCCAAGCTGCTGCGCCTCACGCTTACGGCCACGACCGGGGCAATCGAGGTGTCGGTGCCCCTCGACGCAGTGATCCGCAAGCCTTAAAGACGCATCGTTCTCCCTCATTGCCGCGGAGCCCGCATGGCCATTCAGATCGGCGATCGATTGCCGCACTCCACTTTCTTCGTCATCGGGCCGGATGGGCTCGAACCGCGCACGACCAAGGAAATATTCGACGGCCGCAAGGTCCTGCTCTTCGCGGTGCCGGGGGCCTTCACCCCGACCTGCGACAAGAACCATCTGCCCGGCTATATCGAGAAGGCCGGAAGTTTCAGGGCCAAGGGAATTGACGCCATCGCGGTGACCGGCGTCAACGACGCCTTTGTCCTGCGGGCCTGGTCGCATGCCTCGGGCGGCGAGGGCATCATCGAGTTCCTGTCGGACGGCAACGGCGATTTCGCCAAGGCGGTCGACCTGACCATGGACGGTACCGGGCGCGGCTTCGGTCTCCGGTCGAAACGTTATGCCATGCTGGTCGATGACGGCGTCGTGAAGCGCCTGGCGGTCGAGGATGCGCCGGGCCGGGTCGACGTGTCCTCCGCCGACGCCATGCTGGCGTCGCTCTAGATCCTGAATCGAAAGTTCGCACCGTCGTGTCCGCTCTCGCCGCCTCACTCGCGCCCCCTGCCCCGCCGGCCGCTCCGGCCGCCGGCAGGACGTCGCTCGCCGGCCTGGGCCGGGCGCAGCTCGCCGAGGCCCTGCGGTCGCTCGACGTGCCGGAGCGCGAGCTCAAGATGCGCGTCGCCCAGCTCTGGCAGTGGATCTACGGCCAGGGCGCGACGCGCTTCGATGTCATGCTCAACATCGGCAAGGCGCTGCGGAGCCGGCTTGCCGAGGCCTATAGTCTCGCCCGGGCGGAGGTGGTGAGCGAGCAGGTGTCGCGCGACGGCACGCGCAAATGGCTGATCCGCCTTGCGCCGACCGGCCCGCACGACCGCGGCGCCGAGATCGAATGCGTCTACATCCCGGAATCGGACCGCGGGACGCTCTGCGTGTCGAGCCAGGTCGGCTGCACGCTGACCTGCACCTTCTGCCATACCGGCACCCAGAAGCTCGTGCGCAATCTCGAGGCGCACGAGATCGTCGCCCAGCTCCTGGTGGCCCGCGACCGGCTCGGCGACTTCCCGGGCCGCGCGCCGCCGGTCGACGGCCTCGTGCCCTCCGGCGACGGCGTGAGGGCGGTATCGAATATCGTCTTCATGGGCATGGGCGAACCGCTCTACAACCTCGACGCGGTGCGCGAGGCGATCGCCATCATGGCGGACGGCGACGGCCTCTCCCTATCGCGCCGGCGGATCACCGTCTCGACCTCCGGCGTCGCACCGCAGATCGAGGCGCTCGGCCGCGACTGCTCCACGATGCTCGCCATCTCGCTGCATGCGGTGCGCGACGAGCTGCGCGACGAGCTCGTGCCGCTCAATCGGAAATACCCGATTGCGGCCCTGCTCGACGCCTGCCGGGCCTATCCGGGCCTCTCCAATGCGCGGCGCATCACCTTCGAATATGTCATGCTCAAGGACGTCAACGACAGCCTCGGGGAGGCGCGCGACCTCGTCCGTCTGCTCAAGGGCATTCCGGCCAAGATCAATCTGATCCCCTTCAATCCTTGGCCCGGCACGCGTTATTCCTGCTCCGACTGGGACCGGATCGAGTCCTTCTCGGACATCGTCTTCAAGGCGGGCTACGCGAGCCCGGTGCGCACCCCGCGCGGGCGCGACATCCTCGCCGCTTGCGGCCAGCTCAAAAGCGAGACGGAGAAGCTGCGGGCGCGGGCACGGCTTTTGAGCCAAACTTCCGGCGCGACGGAGGACTGATCCAGCCCGTCTGCCTTTTTTTGGCGAAGATCGGTGCTAGGGGCTTGGCGTAGAGCCGGAAACGGTATATTGTTTCACTCAGAATTCGGGACGCACCGCCCGTGTGGATGCTCCGCAGCCCACAGATCGGTTGTCAACTGCCCACCCTTTTGGCCTTGATCCCTTGGAGATCGGTCATGGGATCAGGGCGGGACCGATCTTACCTTGTTCCGGTAGACCCTCGATCGACATGAGAAGGTTTTCAGATTGATCGTGGCCAGGCGCAAGCCGCCGAGCTGCGATTGTCTTACTGGAACGGCTCCGGCCGCAAGGCCTGATCGGAACGGCACCGCGGGATCAGCCTTGCACGGGATCATCCTGTGCGGATTGCGGGCCTGATGTCACTCAAGGACGATCGATGAGACCAGGTCAGAACAAGCGTATGCGTGGGCGCAACAACAATAACAATAATAATAACAACCGGAAGGGCCCCAACCCTCTTACGCGGTCCTATGAATCGAATGGCCCGGACGTCAAGATCAGAGGGACCGCGCATCACGTCGCGGAGAAATATCTTCAGCTTGCGCGCGATGCTCAGACGTCAGGGGACCCTGTTGCGGCGGAAAGCTACTTGCAGCACGCCGAACATTACTTCCGGCTGATCGCGTCCGCGCAGCAGGCCCAAATGGGCGTCAGTCGTCCGGCCGACGATCCCGACCCCGACGAGGCGGACGAAGACGAGGCGAATGCCTTGCCGGACCGTTTCGCCTCTCCGGTCGAGCGGCCTCCGCCCCAGTACAGCCAGCCGCAGCCGCCCCAGCAGCCGCCTCAGCCTTATGCGGAACGGCCCTATAACGGCGCGGAGCGGCAGCAGGGCGGCTTCAATGGCGAGCGCCCCGCCTATAACGGCGAACGGCCGGCGTTCAACGGCGAGCGCCATGACCGGCAGGATCGCGGCCAGCAGGACCGGCAGGGCCAGGATCGCGGCAATTACGAGGGTGGCCGGCGAAACGACCGCGTGGGACGGGGACCGCGACCCTACCGCGACCAGGACGGACGCCCCGACCAGCGTGGCCAGGACCTCCGAAATCAGGAGTACCGCGGGCAGGAGCGCGGCTATTCGGAGCGACAGCCCGAGACCCGTCCGGAGTTTCGGGAGGGTGGTCGGGCCGAGCAGGGTGGTCGGACCTTCAATGGCCCGTCACGCGAGCGCCCCGGCGACCCCGCCGAGGAGGTTCAACCCGAGGTGAGCGCCCGGCAGGACCCGGTTCAGCGCCAGCCGGACCCCATGCCCGCCGAGGCTCCCGACCTGCCCGCCTTCATCAGGGCACCGGTGCGCATCGGCTCGGTCCCGTCGCCCGAAGTGACCGAACCGATCCCGGCCGGCCCGGCAGAAACCACGACGGAAGGCCCGGGCGACGAAGCGCCCCGCTTCCCGCCGCGCCGCCGCCGACGCCCGAGGGTCGCCGCCCCCGGAACCGACGAGGCACCCGCGGAGGCGCCGATTCCCGACGAATGACCGTTAGCGGGGTGCGTGGGCGGCCGGATGGCCGCCGCCTTGCGGACCCCATCGATCCCAATCCGGACCTTCTGCCCTCTCTCACCCCTAGTCCCCCTTTCGATCCCCTCCCCTCAACGATGTCACCGCGAGTGCGCCCGTGAATTAGCCGGGCCTCCAAGCCGACAACCCCTCCCCTTCCCCTTTCAGATCAGTTTTGCCGCGCCCGCCCTCCGGGTGGCGTGGCGGCACCCCCGAGGATCCCTTCCCATGCGGGAAATCAAACTCCAGGACTTGAAGTCCAAATCCCCGACCGAGCTCCTGGCTTTTGCCGAGAGCCACGAGGTCGAGAATGCCTCGCTCATGCGCAAGCAGGAGCTGCTCTTCGCCATCCTCAAGGAACTCGCCAATCGCGAAATCGAGATCATCGGCCAGGGCGTGGTCGAGGTGCTGCAGGACGGCTTCGGCTTCCTGCGCTCACCCGATGCCAATTACCTCGCCGGGCCGGACGACATCTATATCTCGCCCTCGCAGATTCGCCGTTTCGGCCTGCGGACCGGCGACACCGTCGAAGGGCTGATCCGCAGCCCGAAGGAGGGCGAGCGCTATTTCGCCCTGCTCAAGGTCAATACGATCAATTTCGAGGATCCCGAGAAGGTCCGCCACAAGGTCCATTTCGACAATCTCACGCCGCTCTACCCGGACGAAAGGCTGAAGCTCGAGACCGAGGAGGTGACGCGCAAGGACATGTCGGCGCGCGTCATCGACGTGGTCGCGCCGATCGGAAAGGGCCAGCGCGCGCTCATCGTCGCCCCGCCGCGCACCGGCAAGACGGTGCTGCTGCAGAACATCGCCCAGTCGGTCACCGCCAACCACCCGGAATGCTATCTCATCGTGCTGCTCATCGACGAGCGGCCCGAGGAAGTCACCGACATGCAGCGCTCGGTGAAGGGCGAGGTCGTGTCCTCGACCTTCGACGAGCCGGCGACCCGCCACGTGCAGGTGGCCGAGATGGTGATCGAGAAGGCCAAGCGGCTGGTCGAACATGGCCGCGACGTCGTCATCCTGCTCGATTCGATCACCCGGCTCGGGCGCGCCTACAACACCACCGTCCCCTCCTCCGGCAAGGTTTTGACCGGCGGCGTCGACGCCAATGCGCTGCAGCGGCCGAAACGCTTCTTCGGCGCCGCTCGCAACATCGAGGAAGGCGGCTCGCTGACCATCATCGCCACCGCGCTCATCGATACCGGCTCGCGCATGGACGAGGTGATCTTCGAGGAGTTCAAGGGCACCGGCAATTCGGAGATCATCCTCGACCGCAAGGTGGCCGACAAGCGAACCTATCCGGCGATCGACATTGCCCGCTCGGGCACCCGCAAGGAGGAGCTCTTGGTGCCGGCCGACATCCTCAAAAAGATGTATGTGCTGCGCCGAATCTTGAACCCGATGGGCACGGTCGACGGCATCGAGTTCCTGCTCGGCAAGTTCCGCGAGACGCCGAAGGGCAATACCGCGTTCTTCGAATCGATGAACACCTGACAATCGGACGATCAGGGGCGTCCGTGATAGCAGGCCGGATTCAGGGAAGCCGTCATTGCGAGCGCAGCGAAGCAATCTAGACTCCCGCCGCCCGGACTGGATCGCGTCGCTGGCAAGTTCACCCAGCCGGCGAGGGTTTCGCTCGCGATGACGATACCGCCGACCGAAGCGGCCAACCGTGGTCCGTGACACGATCTTCGCCCGTGCCTCCGGCGGTGGCCGGGCGGCGATCTCGGTGATCCGCCTCTCGGGACCGAAGACGCGCGACGCCTTGCTTCATCTGGCCGGCCGCCTGCCCTGCCCCCGGACGGCGACGCTGGCCGGCTTGATCGAGCCCGGCACGGGCCTGCTGCTCGATCGTGCGCTGCTGCTGTGGTTCCCAGGCCCCGCCTCCTTCACAGGCGAAGATGCCGCGGAATTCCACCTCCACGGCGGCCGGGCGGTCGTCGCCGCCGTGCTCGCCGTGCTGGCGCGCCTCGACGGCCTGAGGCCGGCCCTGCCCGGCGAATTCACCCGCCGGGCCTTCCAAAACGGCAAGATGAATCTCGGTGAAGTCGAGGGCCTGGCCGACCTCATCGACGCCGAGACAGAGGCTCAGCGCCGCCAGGCGCTGCGGGCGGCTGACGGCGCGCTCGGTCGCTGGACCGAGACCTTGCGGCGGCGGCTCGTCAGCGCCCTGGCCCTCGCCGAGGGCGCCATCGATTTCGCCGATGAAGACGACCTCGTTGCGACCTTCCGGCGCGACATCGGCGTGGAGATCGAGGCCGTGCGCGGCCTGATCGCCGCGGAGCTCGAACTCGCGTGGCGGGGCGAGAAGCTGCGCGAGGGCCTGGTCGTCACCATCGCGGGCGCGCCGAATGTCGGCAAATCGACGCTGCTCAATGTTTTGGCGGGAAGGGAAATCGCCATCGTCTCGGTCCATGCCGGCACGACGCGCGATGCCATTGAGGTCGATCTCGATCTCGGCGGCCATGCGCTGCGGCTGATCGATACGGCGGGCCTGCGCGACACCGACGATCCGGTCGAGCGCGAAGGCATCGTCCGCGCCCGTCAGCGAACGCAGTCGTCGGACCTCGTGCTGTGGCTGCACGAAGCCGGTGGTCGGGAGGCGCCGCCGCCGACCGACGGCTTATGCTGGTCGGTGCTGACCAAAGCCGACCAGGACGGGGCCGACCAGACAGGAGTCCGTCGTGCCGCGGATTACGTCATTTCGGCCCGCACGGGCGAGGGCATGGATGGTCTCGTCGCGGGTTTGCACCATTTCGCCGAGACCGCCCTCGTCGGAGCGGAGGACGCGCTGGTCACGCGGCTGCGGCATCGGTTGGGATTACAGGACGCTGACGACCATCTTCGGACGCTGGCGGCGCTCGGCGAAGACGCCCCGCTTGAACTGGCGGCGGAAGAATTGCGCACGACTATCCTCACCCTGTCAGGCCTGGTCGGCGAGGTCGGCACGGAAGAGATCCTCGGCCAGATCTTCGCGCGCTTCTGCATCGGCAAATAGTCGCGCCCGCACGTTTCACGTGAAACACAAAAGTTGCACCCGACTTTCCGCGTGCCGCGATCCACGGTATAGGCGTGCGTTGCCGGGGCCAAGCCGCCGACGTTCTTCGGATAACGATAATGATTCTGCCCTTCGACGTCGTGGTGATCGGCGGCGGCCATGCGGGTTGCGAAGCCGCCGCCGCCAGCGCCCGGATGGGCGCCCGCACGGCGCTCGTGACGCAATCCCTCGCCACGATAGGCACGATGTCGTGCAATCCGGCCATCGGCGGCCTCGGCAAAGGCCATCTGGTGCGCGAGATCGATGCCCTCGACGGCGTCATGGGCCGGGTCGCCGATCGCAGCGGCATCCAGTTTCGCGTGCTCAACCGCCGCAAGGGGCCGGCGGTCCGTGGTCCTCGGGCGCAGGCCGACCGCAAGCTCTATCGTGCCGCGATGCAGCAGGAGCTCGGCCGGACGCCGGGCCTCACGCTCGTGGAGGGCGAGGCCGATGGGCTGGCCATCGCGGACGGCCGGCTCGCGGCGATCATCCTTAGCGACGGTCGTCGTCTGGCCTGCGGCGCGGCGGTGCTCACGACCGGCACGTTCCTGCGCGGCATGATCCATATCGGTGAGACACGCATCCCTGCGGGCCGCATGGGCGAGGCGCCGAGCCACGGCCTTTCGGCGGCGCTCGATGCCCATGGCTTCGCGCTCGGCCGGCTGAAGACCGGCACGCCGCCACGGCTCGACGGCCGCACCATCGCCTTCGACCGGCTGGAGCGCCAGCCGGGGGACCCGGAGCCCGAGCCCTTCTCCAGCCTCACGACCCGCATCGAGACACCGCAGCGCGACTGTTTCATCACGCGCACCACCGCCGCCACGCACGACCTGATCCGCGCGAACCTCAATCGGGCGCCGTTGTTCTCCGGCGCCATCACCGGCCGCGGCCCACGTTACTGCCCCTCGATCGAAGACAAGATTACCCGCTTCGCCGAACGCGACAGCCATCAGATCTTCCTCGAGCCCGAGGGCCTCGACGATCCGCTGTTCTATCCGAACGGCATCTCGACATCTCTTCCCGCCGAGGTGCAGCAGGCTTTCGTCTGTACCATTGCGGGGTTGGAGCAGGTCGTCATCACCCAGCCGGGCTATGCGATCGAATATGATTTCGTCGATCCGCGCGAATTGCGACCGAGCCTCGAGACCAAGCGGATCGCCGGCCTCTTCCTAGCCGGGCAGATCAACGGTACAACGGGCTACGAGGAAGCCGCCGCGCAGGGTCTCGTCGCCGGCCTGAACGCGGCCCGGCGGGCCGGGGAGGGAACGCCGATCCTGTTCGAGCGATCCACCTCCTATATCGGCGTGATGATCGACGACCTCGTGACGCGTGGCGTCACCGAGCCCTATCGCATGTTCACCTCGCGCGCCGAATACCGCCTGACGTTGCGGGCGGATAATGCCGACCAGCGGCTGACCGACCTCGGGCGCGCTTGGGGCTGTGTCGGGGCGGCTCGTGCCGCGGCCTATGCGGAGAAGTTCGCCGCGATCAGACAGGCGCGCGCGCTGACCGAGGGCCTCGTGGCGACCCCGCAGCAGCTCGCTTGCCAAGGCATCGCGGTCAGTCAGGACGGCGCGCGCCGCTCCGCCTTCGCCCTCCTCTCCTATCCGACCATCGACGCGCAAGATCTGGCGCGGCTCTGGCCGGCGCTCGGCGGGATCCCGGCCGGCGTGATGGCGCAGATCGAGGCCGACGCGAAATATTCCGTCTATCTCGACCGCCAGGCGGCCGACATCGACCGGAGCCGCGACGAGGATGCCGCGCTGCCCGACGCCCTCGACTACGCTGCCATTCCCGGTCTGTCGCGCGAGCTCGGCGACAAGCTCAGCCGCATCCGGCCGGCGACGCTCGGCCAGGCGCAGCGGATCGAGGGCATGACGCCGGCCGCCGTGACCCTGTTGCTCGCCCGCGCCCAGGTCACAAAGCCGCGGCTCTCGACCGGCATCGCACCCGCCCGTGCCACGCGCTGAGCCGAACGAGGCCGCCGAGGCGGATCGGCGCCACGCGCTGGCGCTCGTGCCTGTTTCACGTGAAACGGAGGACCGACTGGCGCTCTATGTCGCGCTACTGCGGCGCTGGCAGCGGATCAAGAATCTCGTCGGCCCTTCGACCCTCGACCGGGTGTGGACGCGGCACGTCGCCGATTCGGCGCAGCTCGCCGCGCTGATGCCGGAGGGCCGCCGCTGGCTCGACATGGGCTCCGGCGCCGGCTTTCCCGGGCTGGTCATCGCCATGCTGCTGCGCGACGCGCCCGGTTCTGTCGTCCATCTGGTCGAGAGCAATGCCCGCAAATGCGCCTTCCTGCGCGAGGCGGCGCGCGAGACGGGCGCAGCCGCCGTCATCCACAATGCGCGAGTCGAAAATGTCACGCCGGAACTCGAACATGTTGATGTCGTCACCGCTCGTGCCCTCGCGCCCTTGCCCGATCTCCTCGAAATGGGCAAGATTCCGCTGAGCAGAGGCGCGTTCGGGCTTTTTCTCAAAAGCGCCGGCGAACTCGGTGCCATGGATGTCGGTCGATCCACATCGGCCATCAGCATCCTGCCGAGCGTGACGTCGGCCGAGGGCCGGATCGTGCTCGTGCAGCCGGCGGGAGCGTGAGGTCAAGCATCATGAATGGTCGCACCCGGGTCCTCGTCCTCGCCAACCAGAAGGGCGGCGTCGGCAAGACCACGACCGCCATCAACCTTGGCACCGCGCTCGCCGCCGTCGGCGAACAGGTCCTGCTGATCGACCTCGATCCCCAGGGCAATGCGTCGACCGGACTCGGGGTCGAACGCAAGGACCGCACGGTCTCGACCTACGGAGTGATGACCGGCGCCCACAGGCTGCGGCAGGCCTGTCGCCCGACCTCGGTGCCGAATCTGTCGATCGCCCCCTCGACCATGGATCTCCTGGGCCTCGACCTCGAGATCGCCAGCCACAAGGACCGTGCCTTCAAGCTACGCAACGCTCTGGCACAAGCCGACGCGGCGGGAGAGGCGCCCCGCTTCGATTACGTGCTGGTGGATTGCCCGCCGTCCCTGAACCTGCTCACCATCAATGCCTTCGCGGCCGCCGATTCGGTGCTGGTGCCGCTGCAATGCGAGTTCTTTGCCCTCGAAGGCCTGTCGCAATTGCTGGCGACGGTCGAGCAGGTCAAGCAGAGCCTCAACCCGGCGCTGACGATCCACGGCATCCTGCTCACCATGTTCGATCCGCGCAACAATCTTGCCATGCAGGTCGTGGCCGACGTGCGCCAGATCATGGGCGAGAAGGTCTACGACACCATCATTCCGCGCAATGTGCGGGTCTCCGAGGCGCCGTCCCACGGCAAGCCGGTGCTCCTCTACGATCTCAAATGTGCCGGCAGCCAGGCCTATCTCCGCCTCGCATCGGAGGTGATCCAACGCGAACGCCGGTGGGCCGCCTGAACCCGGGAGGAGGAGCGATGAGCATGGTCGAAGAGCAGAGCCGTCCGCGGCTCGGACGCGGCCTCGCGGCCCTGATCGCCGATTCGGCCGTCCAGATGCCTACGCCGGAGGTCCGCGACAGGCGCGCCTTGGCTCTCGACCGGTTGCGGCCCAACCCGCGCAACCCACGCCGGCATTTCGCCTCGGACGATCTCAACGACCTCGCCCAGTCGATCCGCGAAAAAGGTCTCATCCAGCCGATCGTCGTCCGGCCCGCCGCCGGACACGAAGGATATTACGAGATCATCGCCGGCGAGCGACGCTGGCGCGCCGCCCAGGCCGCCGCGCTGCTCGAAGTCCCGGTCATCGTCATCGACGCCAGCGACAAGGAGGCGCTGGAACTGGCGATCATCGAGAACGTGCAGCGCGCCGATCTCAACGCCATCGAGGAGGCGCGCGGCTACGACCGCCTGTCGCAGGAGTTCGGCTATTCGCCCGGCGACCTTGCCAAGGTCATCGGCAAGAGTCGCAGCCACGTCGCCAACATGCTGCGCCTGCTGAAGCTGCCCGCCTCCGTCGAGGCCATGGTCGTCGACGGCAGGCTGACGGCCGGACATGCACGCGCCCTGCTCGGCTTCGACGATCCGGAGCCGGTCGCCAGACGCATCGTCGCCAAGGGATTGAGCGTGCGCCACGTCGAGCAGATGGCTCAGGTTCGCCAGCAGGCTCTACCCGCTTCGGACAAGGCGGCCGCGCGTCGGATCGCCCCGGAGACGCCGGCCATTCACCCGAACACGCTGGCCCTGGCCAACCGCCTCAGCGACGTTCTCGGCCTGCGTGTTTCCCTCGAACCGTGCCCGGACGGCGGGGAACTCAGGATCCGCTACCGTACCCTGGAGGAACTGGAGCAGGTCTGCCGGCGGCTTATCCGCTGAGAAGCGATAAAGTCCCCATAGGTCAATGGTTTGGTCGTTCGTCGTCGGCATCCGGCACATGCATTGGCCTCGGACCGGGCACCGGGGTCGGCTTCACGCCGGACGTCGGCGTTGCTGGGCGGATCGGTGGCACGCCAAGCTTCGGCGCCACGGCCATGCAGCGGGAATATCTCCGGCCGCGAGGGATCTTCAGGCGATTGACCTGGCGCTTCACGATCATCTGGTCCGCTCCCATCATGCGGATCTTCTCGATGACATTGCCGGCATGTTCAGAGCGGCGGCAGTCCTCGAAGAGCTCCCAATCCCCCGAACCGAAGACCGCCTTGCGCAGCATGCAGCGGCCGCTCGGAGTGACGATCTCCCTGGCCGTGTAGGTCCGCAGGCTGGGAGCGGCCGGAGAGCAGATCCGGTCGGCTCGGACCCATGTGCCCTCGAAAGGGTAGGGGGCCGATGCCGCCGCCGCGGACCCGCCGAGCAGGACCAGCAGCAGGAGAGTAGAGCCGGCACGGCGGTGCGACCCGATTGGCGGACGGCGCGGCATCATTCGTCGTTCGCCGCGTTGAGCTCTTCGAGCGGAAGGGTCTGTGCCGCATCGGGCCGCCCGTCGCGGAAGGTCACGCCGTCCTCGCCCAGAAATTCGACCCCTGCAACCTCGAACGTCGCGCGGAGTTTGGCGGCGGCGTCCGGTTCCCCATGGCCCTGCTCCAGCGCCGCGATCGCCCTCGGCGGAAGACCCGCATCCCTGGCCAGTCGCTCGACCGTGAGGCCCAGGGCTGCGCGGGCCATTCGGACTTGAGCAGGTGTCATGCTGGACGTCTCCTTGGATCACCATGAGAGCACGATTGCTCCCAAAAAACTCGGGGCCGGATCTCCGGTGTCATGCTCGCGCCGGTCGACCGGCCCCGGCCCCGGTGGTGAGATAGAGCGTCGCATCGGCCCAGCAATGTCAATCAGGCGCAGATTCGGGTGCTGCCTCGGTTTGAATTTTACGAAGCGACCGCGACGGCGGTCAAGTCGAGTGACATGAAGACACTGTTCGGG
Organism: Lichenihabitans sp.; assembly: GCA_965277115.1. Classification (GTDB taxonomy): domain Bacteria; phylum Pseudomonadota; class Alphaproteobacteria; order Rhizobiales; family Beijerinckiaceae; genus Lichenihabitans. The sequence continues at coordinate 626,722 of CBDIBY010000013.1, forward strand.
TCCGGCACATACTGAGCAAAAGGCTCGCATTCCACAAAACCATGCGCCTTATAGAAATTTCGTGCAGCCTGGAAATAAGGCGATGATCCCGTTTCCAAGCTTAGGCGCGATATGCCTCTTGCTTGAGCGACCGCCACGATGTGGCGAAGCATGACACTTCCCGCGCCAATCCTGCGCACGGTCTGATCGATATACATCGATTTGACTTCGCCGTGAGTGAGCGAAAGGCAATTCAGCGCGCCTAACCCAAGAATCATCTCGTCTTTCCGAATCGCCCAGACCTGAATGCCAGGCAATTGCAGCCCGGCCAGATCCAACGCATGGGCACTTCCCGGCGCTGTTCCAGATCGGGCACGTGTCAGATGGTTTTGCAGAAGGTCGAGGACACGTCGGTCGCTGAAATCAGCTTTAATTATCAGCATCGCCGTAACCCTTTGTCATTTTCGAAATCTGGGATTGATCGGCGCGGATTTCAGGGGCGATCGGTCGGGCCGCCCTCCGCGAAGCATAACCTCGGACGGCATGCGGGATCGAGGCTCGGACCCGACGAACTTCAACCCGAGACATTATATCAAGCCTGGCACGGGCTTTGCTTCAGAGCACGATCGGTTTAGGTCGAATCGCTTCGCGATCCTAAACCAATGAACGTGCTCGCTATTTTAATCTGGAGCAGATCAGCGACAGCTGATCTGCTCTAAAGACATCGCATGCCGGCCGGCGAAGATGGCCGCCGAACCGTCGCCCGGCTTGCGAATGCCCCATTCGGCTCTTATCACGCCGTGACGACGAACACAGGACATAGCGAACGCAATTGAGACCTTGGCTTTCGGTGCCTTCGACGATCGCGACCTTTCCCGATATCGAGCCGTGCCGGCCCGAGGCGCCCGTCCCCGCGCCGCGTCATGAAGATCCTCGCAAGCCCGTCCTGATCGTCCTACACCAGGAGCATTCGACGCCGGGCCGGATCGGCAGGCTGCTGAATCTGCTCGGCCACGACCTCGACATCCGCCGTCCGCGGTTCGGCGATCCCCTACCCGCGACGCTCAACCGGCACGCCGGCGCGGTCATCTTCGGCGGCCCGATGAGCGCCAACGATCCCGACGCCTTCATCAAGGCCGAAATCGATTGGCTCGAGGTGCCGCTACGCGAGTCGGTGCCGCTGATCGGCATCTGTCTCGGAGCGCAGATGCTGGCGCTGAAACTCGGCCAGCCGGTGGTCTCCCATCCGCAGGCGCGCGTCGAGATGGGCTATTATCGGGTCACGCCGACCGCGGCGGCGGCAGGAGTCGCCTCGGCGCCCTTCCCGCATTGGGTCTATCATTGGCACAGCGAGGGATTTCAACTGCCGCACGGCGCCGGCTGCCTTGCCGTCGGCGACGATTTCGCCTGCCAGGCTTTTGCCTATGGCGATGCGGCCTTCGGCCTGCAGTTCCACCCGGAGGTCACCTATGCGATGATCTGCCGCTGGACGGTGCGTGGGGCCGCGCGGCTGGCGCTTCCGAATGCCGCCCCGCCCCATAGCCACAAGGAGGATTGGTTCCTGCACGACGCCGTCGTGGCGCGCTGGACCGGCGCCTTCCTCGGCGATTGGCTGCGTCGTGGGGGACGCACCTGAACAGGCAGCGGGCTGGATCCTTCTATTCGGCAGCGGCCGGCCGGCCTTTACGGGTATCGGCCAGCGCGATCTCCTCGGCCCTGGTGCTCAGCCAGGCATCGAGCTTGTCGAGCGCGGGGCTCGTCACGGTCGGCGGGGCAGGCGCCGCGATCAGGCCCATCTGCTTGAGACTGGCATGGATCTCGAACAACAGGTCGCTCGTGACCCGCGTGGCTCCATCGACATCCTCGACGTAGCAGATCAGTTCGAGGTGGATGTGCGTCTCCGTCATGGCGGTGAAGAACAGCTGCGGGGTCGGGATGGCAAGCACCAGGTCGTGCGCCTTGGCGGTCCTGACCAGCATGGCACGGACGTCTTCCGGGTCGGTCGTCACCGGCAGCACGAAGGGCAGGTCGATGCGGCCGATGCGGTCGTTGCGGACCCAGTTCTTCACCGTGCCGGTGACGAGGCTGGCATTGGGCATGACGACGACGGCGCGATCGAAGGTCTCGATCTCGGTCGAGCGCACGTTGATGCGCCGCACGTAACCCTGCTCGCCGCCGACCGTGATCCGGTCGCCGACCCGCACGGCCCGCTCCCACAGCAGGATCAGTCCGGACACGAAATTATTGGTGATCGTCTGCAGGCCGAGACCGATGCCGACCGACAGGCCGCCGGCCACGATGGTGAGCTTCTCGAGCCCAACGCCCATATGGGCCAGGCCGAGCGCCAGCGCCAGCACGGCGCCGACATAGCCCAACGATGTCTTGATCGAGTTGCGCAGGCCGGCATCGAGCTTGGTGTGGGGCAGATATTTGACTTCGAGCCAGCGCTGCAGGGTCCTGGTGGCGGCGATGCAGAAGACGAACAGCAGGATCGAGACGACGATCGTCGAGATCGAGATCGTGACGTCGCCGACCGAGAAGCCGAAGAAGGCGGCGTTCAGCGTGGCGAGCATGTCGCCCGATTCGAACTGCCAGGGCGCTAGAACCAGCAGCACGGTCGCGACATAGAGAACGATCTTGGCGAGACCGGCGAAAAGGATGCCGATCTGGTCCAGCGTGTCGGCGCGCAGGCCCGTGCCGACGATCAGCATCCGGCCGAGGCCGCCCTTCGGCCGGAACGCGAAGGCGATGCCTTCGTCGGCCAGGGTGAGGAGGATGTAGAAGAGGGCCAGCGTGAACGCGACAGCGATGACCTGTTCGACCAGGAACGACGCAAAGGCTACGTAGCCGATCATGGCCGCGCCGATCAGCGCGGCGATGATCGACCAAGCGATCAACCTCAGGATCGTCGTCCAATGGTTCATCTGCGGCGTGCGGACCATGTCCTTGACCACCGCCGCAGCCCGATGTGCATTGCGCGTCTCGAGCAACAGGACCATCGCCACCGCGAAGGCGCCGAGGCCGCGCGTCGCCACCGCCGTCGGCACGGCGACGCCGATCAGCTCGTTGATCGCCTCGACGAGCTTCTGCACGGCGACCACGACCGAGACCGAGATGGTCACGTGGTAGAGGGCCTTGGCGCCGATGTCGGAGAGCGGCACCAGACGCCAGTTCGGGCTCTTCGGCGCGAGCAGGCCGCGGCTGATCCCGGTCATCACGGCCACGACCGCGACGCCGATCGTCAGGGCGTGGCCAATCTGCTGGAACTGGGTCGGTAGCTCGAAGAGCTGGACGATGCCGCCGAGCGCCAGCACCACGAAAATCGGCACGCTGGCCGTGGCGGCCGTGACCCGCAGGGCGGCCAGAGCCTTGCGCAGGCGGCTCGGGGCGGAGGTCTCCTCCCGGCTACGGACCCGGCAGGCGACCAGCCATAACGGCCAGTAGAGCAGGGCCAGCAAGGCCAGAAGGCCGCCGAGACCGCCGCGCTGCAGGCTCGAGAGCTTGTTCCAGGACGCCTCGGTGAAGTCGACGGTCAGCGTCGACAGGGCCCGGTAGTCCGAGGGCAGGTCGGCGATGACGCCGGTCCACAGGGCAGGGCTGAACAGACTCGCCGAGCGAGCCAGGAGTGCGTGGGTGAAGAGGGCGCGGCGCCACGCCACGAGCCCGTCGCTGATCTGGCCGGCCTGCACTGCGAGCACCTTGGCGCGCTTGGCCGTCGCATCGAGATCGTCGAAGAGCTTCTGCTGCGCGGCCCGCTCCTTCGACACTTCGGCGGGCTCGGGTGGCGCCTTGGGATCAGGAGCGGGACCGAGTTGGGTCAGGCGCGCCTTGACGGCCTCGACCCGCGGCGCCAGTTCCGTGGCGATGGCGGTCGCCTGGGCCGCGACAGGGTCGATCTCGGCGCGCAGCGTCACGAGTGTCCCGTCGGGCAACTCGCCGCGCCCCAGGCGGGCTTCGACGCCGTCGATCGCCGCCTTCAGCGCATCGAGCCTCGCGCCGGCGCTCGGCGGCACCTGCTCCTGTGCCAGGGCAGGGGTCAGGGCCAGGAAGACCAGGGACAGCAGAGCGAGAGCCAGTTGCCGCAAATCTACACCTTCCCGTCGTGACGCGGGTGATCTCCACCGTTCGGCCCCGAACCGGTCTTCGCCGTCAATAGAGAGAATTGAGGCGTACCGGCGTCTTGAACGGTCCGATCGACACCCGACCGTCGGCGAGGATCACCGGCAGGGGAATGGCCCCGATCATCGACTTTCCCGGCTCTGCCGCCTTGCGCCCGAGCAGACCGGCCAGGGCACCGCCGACCGACACGGCATGGAGCGGCAATCCCAGGCGGGCCGCGACGCCCTCGTAGCCCGAGATCGCGGTCTGCAGACGACCGCTCAGCCGGTGCTCCGCATCGAGCTTGAGCACCCCCTGCGCCTCGGCCTTCAGATCGCCCTTGGTCAGTTTCAGCGTGTCGAGATCGAAGACGCCGCCGCCTTGGCGCCATTGCTCGAGCAGTCGCGGCCAAGGTTCGAACGCGGTGTCCTGGACCGCCGTGACCACCCCCTTCTGCTCGACCGAGAGCGGATCGGACGTTCCGAGCACGTCGTCGAGGGCCGGACAAGCGGCATCGAAGAGGTCGAGCCAGACCGCGTAGGCCTGGTCCGCCGCCGGCCGGGACGGCGCCGGCGCGACGCGCAATTCCGCGTGACGCACGCGGTTCGTGCGGCCATCGGCATCGGTCGCACTGATGTCGTCGGCCACCAGCGCAACGCGGGCGCGGTCGTCCGACAGCAGCCTCGTCTCGATCAGCAAGGCGGCCCAGTTCGCCGCGATATCGCCCTTGCCCTCGCGGCTGAGCGTCAGGGGGCCTCTCATCCAGGCCTCGACCGCCTTGGGCTGATAGAGCACGACCTCGGCATCGAGCGCGCCGAGCGTCGCGGTCAGCTGGACGCCGCCCACTTTGCCGCTGAAGGTCGGACGGGTGCACGAGATGCGCAGGTCGAGCGGAAAGCCGGCAATGGTGCGGTTGGGACATGACCAATCGCGGCCGCGGGCCGCCTCCGCCGCCATCCACTGGTCCATGCGGCGGGCTGCTTCGTAGCGCGCGAACAGCCACAACGCCGACCAGCCGAGCACCAGGATCGTCAGCGACAGCAGGCACAGCGACAGCCAGGGGCGGCGTCGGCGACCGGTCCGCAGGACGAGCGTATCGAGCGTCATGGCGCCTCGCCGGTCGGGGCGACAAGACCGCACCGGCTTGACGCCGCGCCGTCTTTGCCGCGAAGCAGGCGTTGCCGCAAGACGGCCGGCCGGGAGACACCGGTTCCGAAACGGAGAGAATGACGATGCCGCAAGCGGGCGCCGACCACGACCTGTGGATCTTCGCCTACGGATCTCTGATGTGGCGTCCCGATTTCGCCTATGCGGAGCGGCAAAGAGCGCGCGTCTACGGCTTCCATCGAGCCCTCTGCATCTATTCGCACCATTGGCGCGGCACGGCCGAGCGTCCGGGGCTGGTGCTTGGCCTCGATCGCGGCGGCTCCTGCGTGGGACTTTGCTTTCGTATCGCACGAGAGGCGTCGGCCGCAACCCTTGCCGCGGTCCGCGAGCGCGAACTGGTGACCGAGGTTTACGAGGAAATTGCGGCGCCTGTGCGCCTCGAGCATGGAGGCCGCCTCAGCGCACTGACCTATGTGGCCCGTCGCGGTCACGCCCAATATGCCGGCGGCCTACCGGTGGCGGAACAGGCCCGGCTGGTCAGCCAGGGTGTCGGCATCGCGGGCTCGAACCTCGACTATATCCGCAATACCTGCCGCCACCTCGAAGACCTCGGCATTCGCGACGCGCGGCTCGACGGGCTCGCGGCCGCGATCGCCGACCGGGAGGGCTCAAAGCTCCCACGGACATGAACGTTTCGTTCCAGAGGCTCCCGTGAAGGCGAAGGTCGGATCGGCGGACGCGGTCATGTCCGTGGGTGTCCTCAGGCTGCCCCGAGCAACGCGCGGCCGGCGTCGGTCAGGACGTAGAGCACGGAGACCCCGCCGCGGATCTCCTTCGGCGGGTCGACGATCAGCGCCCGGCACCAGCCGCGCTTGACGCAGCGCCCGATCGGACCGGAGGAGATCCGGCGCGGGCCGTCGAGCAGGGTGCGCATCAGGGCGAGTTCCGCCTCCCTGGGGCCGCGACGACCGGCCGGCCGGCGGGAGAGCGGCAGGTTTTGGTCCCCGTCCTGAACACGCTGCAGCATCGTTCGACTTTCCTGTCGCCCGCGAACCCCAGAGCACGATCGGTTGGATCGGATCGCTTCGCGATCCTAAACCGATGAACGTGCTCACTCTTTCAATGTGGAGCAGACTGGCGACAGCCGATCTTCTCTCGGGATCCGCAACTTTTGTCAGGGCTGCAGCGTCTCCGATCAACACGGCGTAATTGTGTTAGAACGAAACGGTTACGTTAAGTTATCGGGCCGTAGGGGTCGGCCGACGTCCTCGGTCGCGATCGCTCCAGGCGATCACGCCAAAGCGATGCACATGACGGGAGAGCGCGACACCATGGCGGAGGCGGCGGTCAGAGCGCGGAGCGGGGCGGGGGGCCGGCCGACACGCGAGGAGGCGATCCGGCGCGAGGAACGCGTGCTCGACGTTGCCTCCGCCATGTTCCTGGACCAGGGGTTCGACGGCACGGCGATCGACGCCATCGCCGCGGCGGCCGGCATCGGCAAGCCGTCGCTCTATGCGCGCTACGGCGACAAGCAGGGCCTGTTCATCGCGGTGCTGCGCCGCCGGCTCAAGCAATGGATAAGACCCTTCGCCGGACTGACCCCCGATCAGGACCGTCCCCTGGGGCGGGCACAAGTCCGCGAGGTCCTCGAATCCTTCGGCCGCCACATCGTCGACGGCTGCCTGAAACCCGAGACGATCGCGCTCGGCCGCATCCTGACCTCGGAGGCCACGCGCTTTCCGGAACTCGCCCGCGTCCTGCACGAGGAAGGCTGGATGCAGGGCGTGCGGTGCCTCGCCGCCTTTCTCGAAAAGGCGATCGATTTCTCGACGAGCGAGGTCGGCGATCCGGAGCTCGCGGCCGACCTGTTCTTCAGCCTGATGCTCGGCCGGCTGTCGCGCCAGGCACTGCTCGGCATCCCGGTCGATCCGCGCACCCTCGACACCCGCGTCAAGGCGGCGGTGGCGATCTTCCTCGGCTCGGGTTTCATCTTGCGCTGACCCTTGGCGCGCTGACCCTTGGCGCGCGGACCCTTGGCGCGCGGACCCTTGGCGCGCCGACCGATTCGCGCATGCGGCCGATCCGCCGAACCTTGCTCGCGACCTGGGGCGGCTCGCCTGCGCCACGATGGCGAGTTGCTTTATCCGGCAGCACGCGACGGCCGGAGTTCTTCACACGAAAATTTTCGACTCTAAATGATTACCAAAACTTATGATTCTTCGGGCGCCTCACATCCTCGTCAAATTTTACACGAGACATCAATATTTTGTTAATTCCGTCCAAATTATGATTAAGAATATACGAACAAGATGAACAGGCGCGACAATGGACAATCTTCGGCACCTTCGAGTACTTGTTGTCGATCACGATCCAATATTCCCTATACTAGCGCGGGAATTTCTCAATATCATTGGGTTCAAATTTATAAATGTCTCCAGTACGACTAGCGAAGCAGTCAGAATGATTAACCATCAGTATTTTGACATTGCAATAATCGAGGATGAACAGATATACGATGACCTTAGACGATTTCTGTGCCAACAAACATACAGGGGCTGCATCGTCATTACGTCTTCGTTCAACCGGAATATCGGATCTCATCGGACATTTTTCGAGGATGACGTCGATAATATCATCAGAAAGCCGTTCACTTTGCCAATACTTCGTCACACGTTGACGAGAGTGCTGGCGAGCCCGGCAGGGCGTCGCGTGAAGGTCGTCGACCTTTCGGTCGCTCGCGCGCATCGGCGGAGCAGGGCGCTGAGCAGCACTCCCCGGCACAGTTCTGGATAGAGCGGGTTGTCGAAGCATAAGAGCGAGCCGGCCCTCATTGAGCGAGGTTCGTCCAAAGCCTCGGCCGGCGTCCTCCGGGAAATTCATCCCGGCCCCGCCCCTCGCCTGTCCGCTCGTTCTCGCTTGCTTGACTTATCCCGGAGCGGACCGGTAGATCCCTCGCCCGCCGTTCAAGCCCGCACCGGATGACATCGACCTCTCCACCCTCCACGAGCCTGTCGCCCGTCGATCGCGCCGCGACCATCGTCGCCCATGACGGCGACCACGCCTTCGAGGCGGTGGTGCCGCCGATCGTACAGACCTCGCTCTTCACCTTCGCCACCTTCGCGGACATGCGCGACACCTACGCGGGCAGGAAGACGCGGCCGGTCTATTCGCGCACCACCAACCCGACCGTCGATGCCTTCGAGACCAAGATGGCGGCGCTGGAGATGACCGATGCCGCCATCGGCTTCCCCTCCGGCATGGCCGCGATCTCGGGAGCGGTGCTGGCCTTCGTGGAGCCCGGCGATCGCATCGTCGCGATGCGCCACCTCTATCCCGATGCCTACCGCCTGTTCGAGACGCTACTGAAGCGCCTGCGCGTCACCATCGACTACGTCGACGGGGGCGACCTCGCGGCGGTCGGGCGCGCCCTTCCGGGCGCCAGGCTGTTCTATATGGAGAGTCCCACCTCCTGGATCATGGAGGCGCATGACGTCGGCGCCCTGGGCGCCCTCGCCAGGCGGCACGGCGCGCTGAGCCTCATCGACAACAGTTGGGCGACGCCGGTCTTCCAGCAGCCGGCGGCGCTCGGCGTCGACCTCGTCATCCATTCGGCCTCGAAATATATCGGGGGCCATTCCGACACGGTGGCGGGCGTCGTGGCGGGCCGCGCCGAGCTCATCGACACGATCCGGCGCACCATCTGCCCCTATATCGGAGCCAAGCTCGCGCCATTCGAGGCGTGGCTGCTGCTGCGCGGCCTGCGCACGCTTCCCGTGCGGATCGTCCAGCACCAGGCCTCCGCCCTCAAGATCGCCGAGCGGCTGCGCGATCATCCAGCCGTCACCGCGATCTATCATCCGGGGCTGCGCGGTCCGCTGCCGCCGGGACTGCATGGCACCTCGGGCCTGTTCTCTTTCACGCTCGACGGCTCGGTCGACATCCCGCGCTTCTGCGACGCGTTGCGCTATTTCAAGCTCGGCGTCTCCTGGGGCGGGCACGAAAGCCTCGTCGTGCCGGCGCTCGTGACCCGCGCCCAGGCGGCGGGTCCCAATTCGGCGCTCGATTTCGGCGTGCCCGACACCATGGTCCGGCTGCATGTCGGACTCGAAAACCCGGACGTCCTGTGGGAAGATCTTGCGAACGCCATGGGCGAGGCCCGGTTCTGAAGGCCACATAGGGGGAGTTCCGATGAGACGCCTGACCACCACACTCATGGCGGCGAGCGCGCTCGCCCTCGTCCTCGGCGCGCCGGCCAAGGCCGACACCACCCTCAAGCTGACCGAGGTGATCACCAGCCCGGAGCGGACCGACACGCTCAAGCAGATCGTCAAGACGTTCGAGGACGCCAATCCGGGCGTCCACGTCGAGATCACCTCGCTCCCCTGGGGCCAGGCCTTCGAGAAATTCGCCACCATGGTGTCGGCCGGCGACACGCCCGATGTCGTCGAGATGCCCGACCGCTGGCAGGCGCTCTATGCCAATGGCGGCCGGCTCGAGAATCTCGAACCCTATCTCGCCAAATGGGATCACACCGCCGAACTCAACGACCGCGCTTTGCAGATGGGCCGCTACGTCAAGAACACGGCCTACGCGCTGCCCTACGGCTTCTACCTGCGGGCGCTGTTCTACGACAAGGCGTTGTTCAAGCAGGCGGGCGTCGATGGGCCACCCAAGACCATGGACGAGTTCGTCGCGGCGGCCAAGAAAGTCTCGGCCCTGCCGGGCAAATCCGGCTATTGCCTGCGCGGCGGCCCCGGCGGCCTCAACGGGTGGGTAATGTTCGCCGCGACCGAGGCCGGCACGAACCAGTTCTTCAAGGAGGACGGTACGTCGACCTTCGCCGACCCAGGCTGGATCAAGGGCGTCGCCTGGCTGGTCGACCTCTACAAGAACGGTTACGCGCCCAAGGACAGCGTCAACTGGGGCTTCAACGAGATCGTCGCCGGCTTCTATTCGGGCACCTGCGCCATGCTCGATCAGGACCCCGATGCGCTGATCGCCGTCGCCGAGCGCATGAAGCCGGAGGATTTCGGCGTGGCGCCGATGCCCAAGGGGCCGTCAGGCAAGGCCTTCACCACCATCGGCTACGCGAGCTGGTCGATGTTCGCCAATAGCCAGCACAAGGACCTCGCCTGGAAGCTCATCGCGACGCTCGACGGGCCCGACGGCAATCTCGTCTGGAACAAGCGCACCGGCGCCCTGCCGATCTACAAATCCGCCGAGAAGGACCCATTCTACGCGGGCGACCAGTTCAAGGGCTGGTTCCAGGAACTGGCCGATCCGGACGTCGTGCCGACCGTCATGCCGACCTACCTGCAGGGCTTCGCCTATTTCGCCGATTCGCTGGCGGTCAAGACCAGCCAGCAGGCATTGCTGGGCCAGATCACCCCGGAGGACATGGCCAAGCAATGGGCCGACTACCTGACCAAGCAGCAGAAGAAGTTCTTGGCGACGAAGTGAGGGTCGACCGCCCCTCATCCGTCACCGCTCCGCGGTGCCCCCTTCTCCCGCAAGGGGAGAAGGGGGATCTTCGTTCCTTGGCGCTGGCGCCCTTCCCCCCTCGCGGGAGAAGGCGCCCCGCAGGGGCGGATGAGGGGGATTGCGCCGCATGACCACGCTCGCCGAGCCGCGCGCGCATCGGCGCGAGGGCGGCCTGCGTCGCCTGACGCTCCGCCTGGAGCCTTATGCCTACACCGCCCCGGCGCTGGTCTTGATCTGCGCCGTCATGCTGGTGCCGCTCGTCATCGGCCTGAGCTACGCCTTCCGCGACATCACGCTGCTTGATCCGATGAGCGGCGGTTTCATCGGCCTCGACCATTTCCGCGACATCTGGGCGGATGCGAATTTCTGGAACGCGCTGCGCAACACCGTCGTGTGGACGGTTGCCTCCGTCGTGCTGCAGTTCGGGCTCGGGCTCGGGCTGGCTTTGCTGCTCAACCGGCCCTGCCCGGGTCGCGGCCTCATCCAGGCGCTGGTTTTCCTGCCCTGGGCGGTGCCGACCTTCCTGTCCGGGCTCAACTGGGCCTGGCTGTTCAACCCCGTCGTCGGGCCGATCCCGCACTGGCTCTACGGGCTCGGTCTCGTCGCGGCGCCGGACAATATCCTGTCCGACCCGGCCCATGCGCTCTGGGGGCCGATCACCGCCAGCGTCTGGTGGGGCGTGCCGTTCTTCGCCATCACGCTGCTCGCGGCGCTGCAGTCGATCCCGACCGACATCTACGAGGCCGCGTCCATCGACGGCGCCGGCGCCTTCGAGCGCTTCCGCTCGATCACCGTGCCGTTCCTGGCCCCGACGGTCGCCATCACGGTGATGCTGCGCACCGTCTGGATCGCCAATTCCGCCGACCTCATCGTCGTCATGACGCGTGGCGGCCCGGCCGATTCGACCCAGATCCTGGCGAGCTACATCTTCACCCAGGCCTTCCAGCGGCTCGATTTCGGCTATGCCTCGGCGCTGGCTGCGGTCCTGCTCGTGCTGCTGCTCGCCTATGCGATGACCATCGTGGCGCTGCGCCGCACCCTGATCCGGAGCCTTTGAGAATGCGCGGCCCGCCTTGGCAGCGCCGCGCCGGCTGGACCGTGCATTACGGGCTGCTGGCGCTCTACGTCGGCTTCGCGCTGTTTCCGCTCTACTGGCTGTTCAAGGTCTCGGTGACGCCGAACGACCTGCTCTACAGCGAAGGCGTGCGGCTATGGCCGTCGCATATGACGCTCGACCATTACGCCTCGGTGATCCGCCACACCGATTTCCCGCTGTATTTCAAGAACAGCACCATCGTCTCGACCGCGACCGCGCTCTTCGCGACGGCCTTCGCGGCGCTCGGCGGCTACGCCTTCTCGCGCTTCGCCTTCCCGGGCAAGATGGGCCTCGTCGGCCTGATGCTGCTCACCCAGATGTTCCCGCTGGTGATGATCATCGCGCCGATCTTCCGCCTGCTGGCGCCGCTCGGCCTCACCAACAGCCTGACCGGGCTGGTGCTGGTCTACACGGCCTTCAACGTGCCGTTCGCGACCTTCCTGATGCAGAGCTTCTTCGACGCCATCCCCAAGGAGCTCGAGGAGGCGGCGATGATCGACGGCGCGACGCGGCTCGGCGCGCTGTTGCGCATCATCCTGCCGCTGACCCTGCCGGGGGTCGCGGCGACGCTCGGCTTCGTCTTCACCGCCGCCTGGAGCGAATTGCTCTTCGCACTGATGCTGAACTCGTCGCCCGAGGCCAGCACTTTTCCGGTCGGGCTGCTCTCCTTCGTGTCGAAATTCTCGGTCGATTTCGGGCAGATGATGGCAGCCGGTGTCCTCGCCCTGATTCCGGTCTGCGCCTTCTTCTTCCTCATCCAACGCTACCTGGTGCAGGGCCTGACGGCCGGCGCCGTCAAGGGTTAGAGCATGATGCCGAAAAGTCGGCACGGGTCTTCGGACGACATCATGCTCCATCCTATTGATCCAGCCCGGAGAGCTAAATGAGCGCCATCGACATCGTCGGGGTCCACAAGCAGTTCGGCGCGACCCAGGTCCTGCGTGGCATCGACCTCGCCATCCCCTCGGGCGAATTCGTGGTGCTAGTCGGACCCTCGGGCTGCGGCAAGTCGACCCTGCTGCGCGTCATCGCCGGGCTCGAGGACGTCTCGGCCGGCGACATCACGATCGCCGGACGCCGGGTCAACGACCTGGCGCCCAAGGACCGCGACCTCGCCATGGTGTTCCAGTCCTATGCGCTCTATCCGCATATGACGGTGCGCGACAATATGAGCTACAGCCTGAAGCTGCGGCGCACGGCGCCCGACGCCATCGCCGCCGCGATCAAGAGCGCCGCCGCCAAGCTCGGCCTCGCGGGCCTGCTCGAGCGCAAGCCGCGCGCGCTCTCGGGCGGGCAGCGCCAGCGCGTCGCCATGGGGCGCGCCATCGTGCGTCAGCCCAAGGCCTTTCTGTTCGACGAGCCCCTGTCGAACCTCGATGCGCGGTTGCGTGAGCAGATGCGCTACGAGATCCGCAAGCTGCACCGCGACCTCGGCTCGACCTCGATCTACGTCACCCACGACCAGATCGAGGCGATGACCATGGCGGACCGGATCGTCGCCATGAACGAGGGCGTCGTGCAGCAGGTCGGCACGCCCGACGCGCTCTACGACGACCCGGCCAACACCTTCGTGGCGGGCTTCATCGGCTCGCCGGCGATGAATTTCCTCGTCGGCACGGCGGCATCGCACGAGGGCGGAACGAACATCACGGTCGGCCGGGAGCAGCTGGCGCGGCTGCCGCCTATGCAGCCCACGGATGACGGGCGCGTTACGGTGGGGCTCCGGCCGGAGCGGATCACGCTCGTCAAGGCCGGGGCAGGGGCCAAGGCCACGATCGACCTCATCGAGCCGACGGGCCTCGGCTCGGTGGTCCATCTCGACCTCGACGGGCAGCCGCTGAAGCTCTTCACGACGGACAGGGCGCGGCTCGAACCCGCAGAGGCCGTGATCCTCGATGTCCGGCCCGACGACGTGCTGCTGTTCGATCCCGCGACGGGCCTGCGCCTGCGCCCGCTCTCCTAGCAGGCTGTGTGAAAAGACCGCCCGAACTGCTAAGCTGACGCTTACTGTAGGAGGTCGATATGAAGCGATTCGTTGAGGGCGAGGTCCGCAATCGGACGATCTTGCTTCCGGATTGCCTTGATGACTACGTGACCGAGGACAATCCGGTTCGCGTCGTTGATGTGTTCATTGAGAGTCTGGATCTGGTGGGCCTGGGCTTTCAAGGCGTCGTGCCGGAAGCAACCGGCCGCCCGTCCTACCACCCGGCGACGCTGCTCAAGATTTATCTTTACGGTTATCTCAACCGCATCCAATCGAGCCGGCGGCTGGAGCGAGAAACACAGCGCAATATCGAAGTGATGTGGCTGACAGGCCGGTTGATGCCGGACTTCAAGACCATTGCGGATTTCCGGCGGGACAACGGACCGGCGATCCAAGCTGCGTGTCGGCAGTTTGTCCTGCTCTGCCGCAAGCTCAACTTGTTCTCAGAAGCCGTGGTCGCCATCGATGGCAGCCGCTTCAAGGCGGTGAACACGCGCGACAAGAACTACACGAAGGGCGCCATCCAGCGGCGGATCGAGCAGGTCGATACGAGCATCGCCCGCTACATGGCCGCCTTGGACACGGCGGACCGGCAGGAGGGCCAGGTTCCAGAAGCCAAGAGGGTGCGCCTGAAGGACAAGCTCGTTCGTCTGAAAGAGCAGATGCAGCACCTTCGAGACATGGACGTTGCCGTCCAGGCTGCGCCGGACCAGCAGATCTCCCTGACCGACCCGGATGCACGCGCCATGGCCACCAACGGCAAGGGAACCGGGATCGTCGGCTACAACGTGCAGACGGCTGTCGATGCGAAGCACCACTTGATCGTTGTGCATGAGGTGACCAACGTGGGCAACGACCGCGGCCAGCTCTCGAAGATGGCCGGATTGGCCAAGCAGGTCATGGGTGCGGACGCCCTAACGGCCCTTGCCGATCGCGGTTACTTCAAGGGTGAGGAGATCCTCGCCTGCGAAAAAGCCGGAGTCATCCCATTCGTGCCCAAGCCGCTGACCTCGGGAGCCAAGGCCGAAGGGCGGTTCGGCAAGCAGGACTTCGTCTACGATGTAGACAAGAACGAATACCGCTGTCCAGCCGGCGAGCCGCTGACTTGGCGATACAATAACGTCGAGGATGGACTGACACTGCACAACTACTGGGCCAGCGCCTGCTCCAGTTGTTCGATCAAGTCACAATGTACGACAGGAAAGGAACGGCGGATCAAACGCTGGGAGCACGAGGCTGTCATCGACGCCATGCAGCGCCGCCTGGACGAGGCGCCAACCAGCATGCGGGTCCGGCGGCAGACCGTCGAACACCCGTTCGGCACCATCAAGGCCTGGATGGGAGCAACCCACTTCCTGACCAGGACGCTGAAACGGGTCAGCACGGAGATGAGCCTCCACGTGCTGGCCTACAACCTCAAGCGGGTGATCGCCATCCTGGGGGTCGGCCCACTCATGCAGGCCATCCAAGCCTGACACATCGGCCCACCACTGCCGCCACCGGAGGCGCCGCTCACCGAAATCACCAAATCCCCTGTTTCCACACAGCCTGGGTGGAAAGCGGAAGGATCCGGCGGGCTGCTCCGGCCTCAGCCCATCAGGTCCACGACGATCGCCGCACGCGCGGCGGTCTCTGGCGCCAGGAGGTGCAGATGAATCTCATTGGCCCCGGCCGCCATGGCCGCCGCGAGCCTTGCGCCGCCGAGGACAGCCTCCGGCAGGTGGCCGGTGTCGCCGGCATGGAGGATGCGGCGGCGGCCGTCCGCCTGCCGCAGCACCGCCATCACCACGCTTTGCGCGTAGGCCGGGCAATCGCCGAGCGAGCGCCGCCCGTCGACCGGAAAGACCGAGAACAGATAGCGCCGGCCCGAGGCGCCGCGCCAATAGCGGAAGCGATCGGCGAGCTCGCTCTCCGCCAGCCCGGTCAGCGGCGCATCGACGGTCGACGCCAAGGCTGCTCCGGGGCGCTCGGACGAGGCGGGCGCGAAGGTCGCGGCAACGGACAGGGCCTGTCCCATCTTTGGTCTCCCGGAGATGAGAACAAACATAGAACCTTTGCGCGCCCGCCGTCAATCCGGCCGGCCCGGTTTTCCAATGCTGTTTTGCGCGGGCCGATCGGTCTGCGGCGCGATGTTGCCCGCCGCCACCAGCGTGGGGTCGCGGGCCACGGCTTCGTGGAACAGGCGGTCCGAGGCGGTCTCGATCCGCTGTTCGAGCAGCCGAAGGAATTGCGTCCGCTCGAGACCGGGCTCGATCGGCTCCAGGAACTCGATCACGACGGTGCCTGGGCGGCGCAGGAAGGAACGGCGCGGCCAGAACAGGCCGGAATTCAGCGCCACGGGCACGCAGCGGGTCGCCGTCTCGCCATAGATGAAGGAGACGCCGAACTTATATTGCGGCGGCGCCGCGGGCGGGCGGCGCGTCCCCTCGGGGAAGATGATGAACTGCCGCCCGTCGGCGAAGACCCGCTCGGCCGCCTGGCAGATCTGAGCCAGCGCCGCCCGGCCGCGCCCCCGGTCGATGGCGATCTGCTCGGCCCGCGTCACATAGAGGCCGAAGAGCGGGACGCGCGCCAGTTCGCGCTTCAGCACATAGGTGAAATCGGGGAGGATCGCCGGCAGCACGAAGACTTCCCAGACGGACTGGTGCTTGGCGGCGACGATCGTCGCGCCGGAGCGAAGATTCTCGCGCCCCCGCACCTCGATCTCGATGCCGCAGACGAGGCGCAGCAGGGCCAGCGACGAGCGGCCCCACAGCGCCGCGAGACGCATGACGGCACGCCGCCCGAACAGCAGCGTCGGCAGGCCGAAAGTCATCAGCCCGAGCAGGTTGAGGTAGAACAGGACATTGAACAGGGCGGAGCGCAGGACCAGCATGGATCCCTTGTGCCAAAGCCGGCGCGGCATGGGAAGGGAGCTTGCGTTCCTGGCGCGCGTCGGTCCGACACACTTATCGCGCCGTCACCTCCTGCTGCGGTTCGGAACGCGGCGGCGCCAGCCTCAGCCGGAGCTGGCTCGCGACATATTTGACGTATTCCGAAATGATCAGCCGGGCGCCTCCGGCATCGCTCCACCAGGGCCGGCTGCGGTCGCGCTCGGTCACGACCGGATAGGCCATGAGGTCGACATCGGGCAGCGCCGAGCCGATCTCGGCCAGTGCCCGCGGCATGTGATAGTTCGAGGTGACGACGATCAGCGAACGGATGTGGTTGGTCCTGACCCAGCGTTCGGTCTCGCTGGCATTGCCGATCGTATTGGCGGCCTCGTAGCCGAGGTCGATGCAGCAGCCGAACAGACGGCTCGCCTGCGGCATCGTCCTGAGCAGCCCGGCGCGCGAGGTCATTGGATTGACGCCGGTGATCAGCAGGCGGTCGGCGTCGCCCCGGGCCAGGAGCTCGATCGCATCGGTGATGCGGTCGGCGCCGCCAGTCAGCGCGACGGCCCCGTCGGCGTGCCGGCCCGGCGGCGCCTCGACCTGATCGATCTGGCTCAGGAAACCGTCGAAGCTCCAGGCCACGGCGCCGATAGCCGCCACGAGCCCCAGGCCCAGCCATGCCCTGCGCACGAGGCTCATTCCAGGCTCCGCAGGTGGCGGAACACGATGGTGCGCGACACCGATCCCGTCGCCACCGCGATGCCGAGCGCGATCATCGCGATGGTCAGGTAGCCGCCGAGGCCGAGACTGAAGGCGCCGAACATGGCCTCGAGCTGCTCGCCGCCGGGCGTCGTCGACATCGCGGCCCTGAGCGCGCCGGCGACGAGAAAGACCACCGCCGCCGAGCCGCCGCCGATGATGCCGCCCTTGAGTCCCAGGCGGCGGAAATGACGCTGGAACTCGCGGGCGATGAAACGGTCCTCGGCGCCCACGAAATGCAGGATACTGACGATCTCGCGGTTGCCGGCCATCACGCCGCGCGTGGCGAACCCGACCGCCAATCCCATGGCGATGAGGACGAGCACGACGATCACCACCGCCACCAGCACCACGGTCTTTGCCATGGTGGCGAGGCGGGCGAGCCAGAGCCCGTGGTCGTCGAGGCTGACGCCCGCGACCTCTGCGCCGAGCGCCTGGCGCAGCGCTCCGAGGTCTGGCGCCGCGGCGCGATCGAGCTTGACCACGATGAGCTGCGGGATCGGCAGATCGTTGAGATCGAGACCGGACCCGAGCCAGGGTTCGAGGAGCTTGCTCGCCTCCGCCCGGCTGAAAGGCTCGACGCCGGTGATGCCGCGAGTGCCTTTGGCGATATCGACCGCCTTCTTGACCTCGGCATCGATGTCGTGCCCGTCGGTGGGCCGTACCTGGATGGTCACCTCCTCGGCGACCGAGCGCTGCCAGTCGTGCGCGGCGCCGGCGACGAGCAGCGCGCTGCCGGCCGCGAGCGAGGCCAGAAAAGTCATGATGGCGATGACGGTCACGAGCGCCCGGCCGGCGATGGAGGCGGCCGGGACGAGCGGCACATCGCGCCGCAACGGGAAGTCGTCGGGCGGAGCCTCGGCGGAGCGGGACGGATCGTCCTCTGGCAGGGCGGACATGGCCTCAATCATAGACATAGAGACGACGGTCGCCGAGCACTAGCCGGCGGACGTCGTGGAACTGGTCCATCAAGGCAAGATCGTGGGTGGCGATGACCACCGAGGTGCCGGACCTGTGCAGCTCCATGAACAAGCGCAGCAGGCGGCGCGCCAGCGATGGGTCGACATTGCCGGTCGGCTCGTCGGCGAGCAGCAGTTCGGGGCGCACGATGAGCGCGCGGGCGATGGCGGCGCGCTGCTTCTCGCCGCCCGAGAGCACGCGGGGCAGCACATGCATGCGCTCGCCGAGCCCGACCCAGCGCAGGAGTTCGACCACCTCGCTCCGATAGGTCGTCTCGTCGCGACCCTGGACCCTGAGCGGCAGCGCGACATTGTCGTAGGTGGTCAGGTGGTCGAGCAGCCGGAAGTCCTGGAAGACGACGCCGATGCGGCGCCTGAGGTCGGTGATCGTGTCCTTGTCGAGGCTCGCCGAATCCTTGCCGAACAGGGTGATGAGCCCCCGCGTCGGCTTCAGCGACAGGAGGATCATCCTGAGCAGCGTCGTCTTGCCGGCGCCCGACGGCCCGGTCAGAAACTGGAAACTCTGCGGCTCGATGGCGAAGCACAGATCCTTGAGGATCTCGTCCCCCATCTCGTAGCGCAGACCGACATTCTCAAACCGGACCAAGCGCCGCTCCGGTAGCCTCGTCCATCGCCAGGAGAGATGTATCACGATCCATTTAACCGCGCCTTAACCTTGCGGGGGGCGAAGTGCGGCCACTCGACCTCGCACCCGCCGCGCCCATGCTGATCCGCTGCCCACACTGCTCCAGCGCCTATGAGATCCAGGCCGATCTGCTGTTCGGCGGCGGTCGCACGCTCAGATGCGCCGAGTGCCGCGAGTGCTGGCTAGCCGAAGGCCCGGACGCCAACGTCCTGCCGCTATTCGGCCCGGAAATCGTGGCGGAAGCGCGGTGGGAGCGCGATCCCTCCGCCGCTCGGCCGCCCCGGCCACATCCCCGCGCCCGTCTCGCCGGGAGCCTCAGGCGCGCGCGCGGCGCCGCCGCCTTCGCGATGCTGGGAATGGTGGCCGTCCTGGCGATGGCGGGCATCGCCCGCAAGGAGGATGTGGTGCGCGTCGCGCCGCAGAGCGCGGCGCTCTTCGCCGCGCTCGGCCTGCCGGTGAACTTGCGGGGCCTGGCCCTCGAGCATGTCGAGAGCCGGATCACCGATGCCGCGCCTGGCCAGGCGCCCGTTCTGACGCTCGAAGGCCGCATCGCCAACCTGCGCGCCGGCACCACGATCGTGCCCGAGCTGCATTTTTCCGTGCGCGACCAGGCGCAGAACGAGCTCTATAGCTGGACCGCCGCCGCGCCCAAACAACGGCTCGGCGCGGGCGAGACGATCGCCTTCCGCAGCCGCCTCGCGGCGCCGCCGCAGGACGGTCGCGACCTCGTGGTCAGTTTCGCGGATGCGGGCGATACGAGCGCCATCCGCTCGACGCCGGCCGGACTTGCGCGGTAAGGCGGCACCCGACATAGGATGTCGGAACGGTTTCCGAACCGGCCGGAGCGGCGATGACGGGCGAGCGAAACATCAGGATCCTGTTCGACGCACCGACCATCGGCCGGCGGATCTCCGAGGTAGCCGAGGCCATCGCGGCGGAACGGCCGAAGGACCTGCTCGTCGTCGCGATCCTCAAGGGGTCGTTTATGTTCGCCGCCGACTTACTGCGCGCGCTCCACCATGCGGGGCTGGCGCCGCGGGTCGAGTTTATCCACCTGTCGAGCTACGGCGCGGGGCACACCTCCTCGGGCACGGTCACCATCCTCAAGGACATCGATTCCGAAGTCGCGGAACGCGACGTCCTCATCGTCGACGACATTCTCGAATCGGGCCGCACGCTGGCTTTTGCCAGGGACCTGCTGCGAGCCCGCGGGGCACGCCGTGTCCTGGTCGGCGTGATGCTCGACAAGCGCGGCAAACGCGCCGTCGACATCGAGGCCGATTTCGTCGGCTTTTCATGCCCGGACGTCTTCGTCGTCGGCTACGGCATGGATGCGGCCCATTGGCATCGCGAACTGCCCTTCATCGGCGTGGTCGAGGATTAATTCCTGATGGCGATCGACAGGTTGAGCAGCGCGGCGAAGCCGACCCAAAACCCATAGGGCACGAGGCACCAGCCCGCCAACCGATCGACTTGACCGAAGCGCCGCCCGCACACGACCACGGCGGCGAGCAGCGCCAGGATCGCGGCGAGGCCGAGCTTCGGACTGTGGGCGGCGAAGAAGGCGAAGGGCCACAAGGCGTTAAGCCCGATCTGCACCAGGAAGGCACGGATCGCCGCCGGCCGGTCGGGCATCCAGTCGGGGCGTCGCAGCACCCGGAAGAAAGCCCAGCCCATGGCGGCGTAGAGCACGGCCCAGACGGGGGCGAAGATCCAGCTCGGCGGCCGGAACGACGGCCGATGCAATGTCGCGTACCAGCCAAGATTGGGCAGGATGGCCCACGTCCCCAGCAGCACGGCGACGAGGACGGGGCCGAGCGCCGCCGCCGCATAGGCGACGGCCTGCCGGCGGGGCAGGGGCTGCCTGTGGGGCAGGGGCCGGGACGGCGTGGACATGGGGCCGGATCCGCGAAGAGGACAGAACCCGCGCAGTCTAACCCGACGGCGCACGCGTCCGTCCAGTCCGGCGCGCAGGATCCGAAGGTCGCGCGCCCCTTTCCGCCGCCGCCGGAACGTCATAATCCTGGACCCGGACACGAATCAGGAGCCCAAGATGCGCCGCCCCTCCGCACTCCGTCCCGCCCTCGTCCTCATGGCGATGGCCTCGATGGGCATGGCCGCCCAAGCGCAGAGCAGTGTGCCGGCGGGCTATGGGATAAGGCCCTATACTCCGAAGGACTTCCATCTGCCGGAAGGCTCGGGCTGCACCGGCGACATCGCCCGCTGGAAGGCCATCCAATCCAACGATTACGCCAGCGGCAACGTCAGCCTGAAGGTCTACAACCAGATCCAGAACGAGATCGACCACGCCTCCGCCGTGTGCCAGGAGGGACGCGACGCCGAAGCCCGCAAGGTCGTCGCGGCCTCGCGCGCTCGTCACGGCTATCCGCAATGATCCGTGGCGTCCCCTCATGCATGGTTCAGCACCGCCCGCAGATAGGCCGCGCAGGACGCCTGCACCGCGGGACCGATATCCGCGACGCGGCGGACGACATGCACGCGCGCCAGCTCCGCCTCGGGATCGCCCGCCAGGAAGGCGTTGATGCGCTCGGCCAGCACCTCGGCCGGCTCCGGCGAGTACACCCGCTTCATGAAGCCGACGCGCGTGTCGTCCATGACCACTTTCATCCCCGGCTCGACAACGAGCGTCGCAGGATCGAGGCCCGTCTCCTCGGCGAGCTCGCGGCGGACGCTGCCCTCGATATCGACCTTGCCGCCCCGGATGTCGGTGGGGTCGGGCGTGCCGGAGGCGAAATAGATGCGGCCCGCATTGGCCGTATGGGACGCCATCTCGCCCAGGATATAGGCGCCGTCGGCTGCGCAGAGCGCCGCCATGCCAAAACCGTTGCGCACGCCGGCCGGCGGCAGCCCGGAATCCCTCCAGGCCAGGAAGGCGGCGAAATCTGTCTCCAGATAGGCCCCCCGGAAGACGCTGCGGCCCGCGTCGCATTCCACGGCGCCACGATGCATGAGCAGCACGCGGCCGTTGAACATCTTCGGCTTGCGCCGCAGCGCCTCGCGCCAATGCGCCGCGATCTCGTCGGCGCGATCGATCGCGAAGGCCCAGGGCTGCGGCGCATAATCGAGGTCGACCGCCGCGATCTCGACGACCTCCGGCTCCGCCGTCATAGATGGAGCGTGCCGTCCGTCACGACCACGGCATGGCCGCCGATCGAGGCCGAGACGAGACCGCCGCCGGCGATGTCGAGGCCGAGGGTGATGAGGCTCGGGCGACCCATGGCAAAACCCTGGCGGATCGTGATCGTGTGGTCGCCGTCGCCGAGTCCCTCCGCTTGCGGCAGAATACCCGAGAAGGCCGCCACCGCCGAGCCGGTCGCCGGATCCTCGGGGATGCCGAAGGTCGGCGCGAACATGCGGGCGTGGAAGACGAGCGCCGTCTCCGTCTCCACCTTGGCATAGACAAAGGTCTCGAGGTCGTCCGGCCAGTGGGCCATGTCGGGCTTCGCACGATCGACGGCCTCGACGCTGTTCAACGGTACGAGTGTGAAAGGGACGCCGGCCGAAAGGCGAACCGGCCGATGGCCGCCGAAGCCGATGTCGCCCGCCTCGATCGACAGAGCACGGGCAAGGTCGGTCACGGCGGGCGGCATGCCGGCCGGCAGCGGCAGGCGGGGCAGGGTGAAGCTCGCCCGGGTGCGGCCCCGCTGCCGCCGCACGATGCAGCCGACATCGCCGATCTCCTCCTCGATCACGATCGAGAGATCCTGCCGGCCGATCATCTCGGGTGCCCGCTGTTCGGCGATCAGCACCGCCGTCCCCACCGTCGGATGGCCGGCGAAGGGCAGCTCCCGTCCCGGCGTGAAGATCCGGACACGAGCCGTGTTGATGGGATCCTTCGGCTCGAGCACGAAGACCGTCTCCGACAGGTTGAACTCCCGCGCGACGGCCTGCATCTGCGCACCGTCGAGCCCGTCCGCGTCGAGCACGACGGCCAAGGGGTTGCCGGAGAGCGGCGTGTCGGTGAACACGTCGAGGGTGAAGAAGCGGCGTTTCATGGCCGAGATCTAGCATGAGAGCGCCGGGACGAGACGCAAAAAGACAGTGGGCGGCTCACGCAAGCTGCCCAGGCTTGTCGAGGTTCAGTGTCCCGACGGGTCCGCTTCCTGGACCGCCTCGAACAGGAACCAGGTCCGACGCTCGGTTTCGTCGATATAGACTTCGAGCAGGCTCGCGGTCGCCACGTCGTCGTGCTCGTCGCAGAGCTTGTGCGTCTCGCGCATCGCCGCCGCCATGGCCTTGTTGTCGGCCACCAATTCGCGCAGCATGTCGAGCGGCCCGACATGGTCGCGGTCGTTATCCTTGATGCGCGACAATTGATGGATCTCGCCGATCGAATGAACCGTGCGCTTGCCGAGCTTGCGCACGCGCTCCGCCAGCGGGTCGGTCGTGGCGAAGATCTGGTCGGACTGTTCGTCGAGCATCAGGTGGTAGTCGCGGAAATGCGGCCCCGTCATGTGCCAGTGGAAATTCTTGGTCTTGACGTAGAGCGCGAAAGCGTCGGCCACGAGCCGGTTGACCGACTGGGCGATCCGCTGCCGCCCATTGTCGCCGAGGTCGTTGGGCGTCTTGAGCGCCGCGGCGTCTGTATCGCGCGCCTGGGTCTTGCCGGCCATGGGTATCGTCCTTGCAATGGTGTTTCGATGAACGGTGGTTGGCGGGTCGATAATCGGCCGCCTGCACGTGCCCTTAACCCACGGCCCTTAGTATCGGTTGCGCCTTCGATTCTCGGATCGGCCCATGAGCATCGTCACGACGCCCGCCGGCCTGGTGCGCGGCGCATCCCTTCATTTCCTCCGGTTCGCTTCCGTCGCGGTCCTTTTCGTCGCCGCCGTCGTCTGGCACGTTCTTACGCCGGGCAACACCGACATCGCCTGGCTGCTGACCGTCGGGGAGCATGTCCTCGACGGCGCCAGACCTTATGTCGACATCATCGAGACCAACCCGCCCGGCTCGGTGCTGCTCTATATGCCGGCGGTCCTGTTCGGCCGCGCCTTGGGGCTTGGGCCAGAGATCGCGGTCGTACTGCTGACGACGCTTTGCGCTGCAGGGAGCCTTGCGCTGTCGGCCGCGCTGCTCCGTGACCTCTCCGATTTCGACCGGTCGGCTCCGCTCTTCTGGGTCGCGGCCGCAGTGCTTCTGCTGCTGCCGGCCGGCAGTTTCGGGCAGCGCGAACATATCATCCTGATGACCTGCCTGCCGCTGCTCAGCGCCGTGATCGCCCGGACGGCGGGCGCGCCTCCCGCTGCACGGCTCCCGCGCATCGTCGCCGGCATGGCCGCCGGGATAGGCTTCGCGGTCAAGCCGCAATATGTCCTAGGTCTTGCCGGACCGCTGCTGATGCTTTGGCGCGCCCGCGGCTGGCGCAGCCTCGTCGCCACACCCGAGGTGTGGATGGCCGCGGTCGTCGCGCTGCTGCTCGGCGTGGCGCAGCTCGCGGCCTTCCCGGATTTCACCCACACCGTCCTGCCGCTGCTGATGCGCATCTATCTGCCGGAGCGGCAATCCTGGACCTATCTCCTCACCTGCCCGAGCGCGATCCTGGAAAGCGCGGCCTTGCTCGCCTATGCGGCGCTGCGATGGCGTCGAGGGTCCCAACCGATCAGCGACTCGGCCACCCTCGCCTCGCTCGGCTTCTTCGCGGCCTATCTGATGCAGGGCAAAGGCTGGCCCTACCACGCCTATCCGGCTATCGCCTCGGCGCTGATCGGTCTCGGCGCCCTCATGTGCGGACCGCGCCGGCCAAGCCCGGTCCCCGTCGTGGCGGCGGGCGCGGCGATCCTCTCCATCGGTTTCGTCGCGGGCGTCTGGTTCGACGGTCGACGGGATCTGCGCACCGAGGCACCGGGACTCGAACAAGCGGTGACGAGCCTCGGGCCGCATCCGAAACTCATGTCGCTGGCGTCCGACATCGCGGTCGGCCATCCCTTCGTGCGCGAGGTAGGCGGCCGGTGGGTGGGCACGCTGATGTCGAGCTGGATCAGCCTCGAGATCCACCGCCTGACGGGCGGGCTCGACCCGCACAGCCGCTACGGCGCCGATCTCGCGCTGCAGGATCGCGTCATGGCCTCCGACATGAGGGAGCGACGGCCCGACGCCGTGCTCGCCACGACACCCGGCTGGTCGTCCTGGCTCGCCAGCCAGCCGAATGTCGCCCAGGCGCTCGCCGACTATCGTCTGGCCGGGACCTTCGGCGACGTCATGCTGTGGACGCGCAAGACGCCCTAAGACGTCTCCCGGATCCGTTCGAACGGCGATCCGGAAAGCCCGACATGTCCGAACCCATGCTGCGCTTTTGAAGCTCTGGATCGCGCCTTGTCGGACATTAGATCTGCTCGGGCTCGAACAGGCGGCTCGGCCGCACGAACTCGTCCTGCGCCGCGACCAGCCTGAGCTCGCGCGCGCCGGCCTCGGCCGTCATCCGCATAAGACCGAAGATGGCCGAGCCCGCATGCGCCAGGGCCTCGGGCGCCGAGCCATGCTGCAGCAGCGAGACGAAGAACAGCGCCGCGATGGCGTCGCCCGCCCCGTTGATTGCGAGATCGAGCCTCGGCGTGCGCAGGCGCCAGAGCGTCGAGCCGTCGGAGGCGACGAGGTCGATCGCGTCGCCCGGCGTTTCCTCGCCGAGATAGGAGGTGACCAGTACCGTCCGCGGACCCAAGCCATGCAGCGCCGCGAGCCCCTGCCGCAACGCGGCGATCGTGCCGACCGGATGGCCGCACAGCAGTTCGAGCTCGAACTGGTTGGGGGTGACGATGTCGGCCGCCGGCACCGCCCTGTCGCGCATGAATTCGGCGATGCCGGGCCGCACGAAGACCCCGGTGTCGGTGTCCCCGATCACCGGGTCGCAGCAATAAAGCGCGGATGGGTTGGCGGCCCGCACCCGCTCGACGGCGCCAAGAATCGCGAGCCCCGTATCGGCCGACCCCATATAGCCCGACAGCACGCCGTCGCAGCGCGTCAGGACACCGAGCTCGGTCAGGCCCTCGACGCATTCGCCGATGAGGCCGGCGTCGAACACTTGGCCGCGCCAGGCGCCGTAGCCCGTGTGGTTCGAAAACTGCACGGT
Organism: Lichenihabitans sp.; assembly: GCA_965277115.1. Lineage (GTDB taxonomy): Bacteria > Pseudomonadota > Alphaproteobacteria > Rhizobiales > Beijerinckiaceae > Lichenihabitans. The sequence goes on from CBDIBY010000013.1 coordinate 652,791, forward strand.
ATGGATGGGCCAGACCTCATGGCCGAGCCGCTGCATGGGGAAGGTCGCCGCGGTGTTGCCGACATGGCCATAGGCGACATGCGATTGGATCGACAAGATGTTCATGGCTTTCCTTACCGCAAATAGCGCTCGTTTTCATGCGGCGATCCCGGTGCGGGCATCGGCGATGATTGTATGCCCGGACCGTCAAAGTCCGCCGCTATCAATCCGCGCCCTATGATTGCGGTTCGCTACACTTATGGTAGAGGAGATGATCACATATTTTGGAAAGCCTGCATTTACTCCGACGCCGCAGGTCATGTTCAGTACGATGGCTCATGGTACGACGCAGGTACTCTATCTAGCCTCCGGATATAATGTCTACGTCTCTTCGACTCCGGGTTTTCTCAACGCGCAAAAATATAAAGTTTAGGCAAAAATGAAATTTAGGCTTAATCCTCTGGCAATTGCAAGTACAAGCATGAATAGTTCTTCTGACATAGCACCAGGTGTGAAGTATATCGGTCCACTGACGATCTGTTCGAAACCTTCCGACCCTCATGCTGCGGAGGTCTGGCAGGGCCGTCTCAATGCGCGGCCGACGCTTGCCGGCCCTGCGCTTGTCAAAAAACGATGTTCGCCATCACGAAGCAGATCTCATGAGGCCATTGTTTATTGTGGCCGGCGCTTATTGTGAAGTTCAATCGATAAGCAATACGGTACAAGCGCTTAGCCACGAAAGTTCTTTCGCGGCGAAAGCCCGTAGGCTGCCTGATCCGCCCCAGCGAGACGGCCGCGGCGGCCTCGCGGCGATCAGCCGAACGTGCCGAGCTTGCCGTAATGTTCCGCAAGCAGATAGTAGAACGTCAGCCGGGATTTCGTCCGATCCGCCTTCATGGCCTCGCAGACCGTCTTGATCGCCGCATCGAGGTCGGGCGACGAGAGCCCGAGCTTCTTCTTCAGGAAATTGTCGCGGACGCGATCACGCTCCGCGGGATCCGAGCAGGCGACGTATCTTGTGTCGCTCTGGCTCATGACCAGCCGATAGGTCTTGGCCATGGCATTGAGCGCGGCTTCGTTGACGGGGTGCTTGGCGTATTTCTTCACATCCGCAAGATGATCGGTCATGTTTGCCTCCTCCGACTCCGGATTCGGCGGCATCGCCGTGCCAACGGAGCCGATCGCCCCACAACGCCGACGAACGTCGCGCAGCTCGTGATTCTACGCCGCAGAGAAAGAGGTCGGCAAGAGCATTGTCCGCCTCGATCTCCGTCATGCACAGGAGACGGCAAAACCGCCTGCCGCGATCGCCCTCTGCCTCTCGCGCCTGGGCTCGGCCCAGGCGCTTCAGGGACGCACCATGGACGTCGTCAATTGCCATGATGGGCCCCGACAGGGCAGTCGGGTGAAGCCTTTTCCGCCCTCATGCCGCGCGGAGCCGGTTTGAGGCTCCGGCGAGCATAGCTCGTTGGAGAAACCGGCGGAGAGCGGATGCAACAGCATTCGTGTCGAAGCAGTCAGGTCAGTTCCGGGCCTTGTCGACCAGCTTGCCCTTGGAAATCCACGGCATCATGGCGCGCAGCTTCTCGCCGACCTCCTCGATCTGATGGGCATTGTTCTTGGCGCGCGTCGCCTTGAACGACGTCTGGTTGACGCGGTTTTCCAGCATCCAGTCGCGGGTGAACTTGCCCGACTGGATGTCGACGAGGATGCGCTTCATCTCGGCCTTGGTCTCGGGCGTGATGATGCGCGGCCCGGTGACATATTCGCCATATTCGGCGGTGTTCGAGATCGAATAGTTCATGTTGGCGATGCCGCCCTCGTAGATGAGGTCGACGATCAGCTTCACCTCGTGCAGGCACTCGAAATAGGCCATCTCGGGGGCGTAGCCGGCCTCGACCAGCGTCTCGAAGCCGGCGCGGATCAGCTCGACCAGGCCGCCGCAGAGCACCGTCTGCTCGCCGAAGAGATCGGTCTCGCATTCCTCCTTGAAGCTCGTCTCGATGATGCCGGCGCGGCCGCCGCCGATGGCGCAGGCATAGGAGAGGCCGAGGTCGTGCGCATTGCCCGACGCGTCCTGCGCGATGGCGATGAGGCAGGGCACGCCGCCGCCCTTCTGGTATTCGGAGCGCACCGTATGGCCGGGGCCCTTGGGAGCAACCATCAGCACGTCGAGGTCGGCGCGCGGCTCGATCAGGTTGAAATGCACGTTGAGCCCATGCGCGAACAGCAGCGCGGCGCCATTCTTCATGTTGGGCGCGAGGTCGGCCTTGTAGATGTCGGCCTGGAGCTCGTCGGGGGTGAGCATCATCACGAGGTCGGCCCATTTGGCGGCCTCGGCCACGTCCATCACCTTGAGGCCTTCGGTCTGCGCCTTCTTGACCGAGGCGGAACTGGCGCGCAACGCCACGACGACGTCCTTGACGCCGCTGTCGCGCATGTTGAGCACATGGGCATGGCCCTGGCTGCCGTAGCCGACGACCGCGACTTTCTTGCCCTTGATCAGATTGAGATCGGCATCCCGATCGTAGTAGACGCGCATGTCGATGGCTTTCCTGACGGTTTCCGCATGAAAGTGGCCGTTCTATGCGGCGATCGTCCCGGGCACAACCCGGTTTCGGGCAGGGCTGCTACGAGGATGCACCATGGGCTTCGACCTCGTCTTCCGCCAGGCTCGTATCGCCGGACACGAAGACCGCACCGTCGACATCGGCGTGAGCGGTGGCATTTTCGCGGCCGTCGAAGCGGATCTGCCTCCCGGCACCGGACCTGAAGAGGATTGCGGCGGCCGGCTGGTTCTGCCGGGCTTCGTCGAGACGCATCTCCATCTCGACAAATCCTGCATCCTCGGCCGCTGCCGTTGCCGCGAGGGCACGCTGTCCGAAGCCGTGCGCCTCGTAGCGCAGGCCAAGCGCGGCTTCAGCGAGGACGATGTCTACGAGCGGGCCCGCCGGACGCTCGAGATGGCGATTGTCCATGGAACCACGCTGATCCGCACGCAGGTCGAGGTCGACCCGCGCATCGGCCTCACCGGCCTTCACGCGCTCAAGCGCCTCAAGCGGGATTACGCCTGGGCGGTCGAGATCGAGATCTGCTGCTTTCCACAGGAGGGCCTGCTCGACGATCCCGGTTGCGACGCGGTGCTGGTCTCGGCGCTGGAGCAGGGCGCCGACCTCGTCGGCGGCGCGCCCTATATCGACCGCGACCCGCACGCCCAGATCGCCCGCATCTTCGCGCTTGCCCGGACCTACGATCTCGACATCGACCTGCATCTCGACTTCAGCCTCGATGCGAAACAGCTCGACGCCGAGGAGGTCTGCCGGCAGACGGAGGCCCACGATTGGGGCGGGCGGGTGGCTATCGGTCACGCAAGCAAGCTGTCGATGCTGTCGCTTGAGCGGCTCCAGGCCGCCGCCCGGCGCCTTGCCGAGGCCGGCGTCGCGGTGACCGTCCTGCCCGCGACCGATCTCTATCTGATGGGTCGCGACCACGACCATGCCGTGCCGCGCGGGGTGGCACCCGCGCATCGGCTGATCGAGGCCGGGGTCGAGTGCTCACTCGCCACCAACAACGTGCTGAACCCGTTCACGCCCTTCGGCGACGGTTCGGCGCTGCGCATGGCGAACCTCTATGCCAATGTGGCGCAGCGCGGCACGCCCGAGGGGCTGGCGGAGAGTTTCGACATGATAACGTCGCGCGCCGCGGCGCTGATGCGGCGCCAGACCTATGGGATCGCGCCGGGCCGGCCGGCCGACCTCGTCCTGCTCGACAGCCATTCGCGTGCCGAGGCCGTCGCCGCATTGTCGCCGGCTCTCCTGGGGTACAAGGCGGGGCGCAAGGTGTTCGAGTGCCCGCAGCCGGTGCTGCATCGGCCGGAGGACGGGACAGAGAGGGCAGGGCGGTCATGACCGAAGCGCGGCCGATCGCGGTCACCATGGGGGAGCCCGGCGGCATCGGCGCCGAGATCACCGCCGCGGCCTGGGCGGCCCTGCGCCGGTCGGCTCCGCCGTTTATCCTGATCGACGATCCCGAGCGGCTGCGACGCCTGCTGCCGTCCTGCCCGCTCGGCGTCATTGCGTCGCCGGGGGAGGCCGCGGCGGTCTTCGCCGAGGCGCTGCCGGTCCTGCCGCTCAAGGCGTCGGTCGCGGCAGGGTTCGGGCGCGCCGACCCGGCCAACAGCGCCGCGGTGATCGAGAGCATCGAGCGTGCCGTCGGCTTCGCGCTCAAGGGCGAGGCCGCCGCGGTCGTCACCAATCCGATCCAGAAGGGCACGCTCTACGCGGCTGGCTTTGCGCATCCGGGCCATACGGAGTTTTTGGCTGCGCTGACCGGCGCGCCGCGAGCCGTGATGATGATCGCCTCGCCCCTCTTGCGCGTTGTCCCGGTGACGATCCACGTCCCGCTGGCGGCGGTGCCGGCGGCGCTGACCCGGGACCTCATCGTCGACACTATCCGCATCCTCGTGCGCGATCTCGCCCGCGATTTCGGCATCGCCTCGCCCAGGATCGCGGTGGCGGGCCTCAACCCGCATGCCGGCGAGGACGGGTCCATCGGTACGGAGGACCGCGATATCGTCGCGCCCGCCGTCGCGCAATTGCGGCACGAGGGCCACGCGATCACCGGGCCGCTGCCGGCCGACACGATGTTCCATCCGCGCGCCCGCGAACGCTACGACGTCGCCGTCTGCATGTATCACGACCAGGCGCTGATCCCGTCGAAGACGCTCGATTTCGACGGCGGCGTCAACGTCACGCTCGGCCTGCCGATCATCCGCACTTCGCCCGACCACGGCACGGCGCTCGACATTGCCGGGCAGGGGATCGCGCGCGCCGACAGCCTCATCGCCGCGATCGGCCTTGCGGCGGCCATGGCACACCGCAGGAAGGATCATGCATGACCCGACCGCTGCTCCGTCTCGGTGTCAACGTCGACCACGTGGCGACGCTGCGCAACGCGCGCGGTGGCCGTCACCCAGATCCGGTGCGCGCCGCGATCCTGGCGCGCGAGGCGGGGGCCGACGGCATCACGGCGCACCTGCGCGAAGACCGGCGGCATATCAGGGACGAGGACGTCGAGCGATTGCGGGCGGACGTCGGCCTGCCGCTCAACCTCGAAATGGCGGCGACGCCCGAGATGGTGCGGATTGCGATGCGGCTCAGGCCGCACGCGGTTTGCCTGGTGCCGGAAAAGCGCACCGAGGTGACGACCGAAGGCGGCCTCGACATCGCCGGGCAGCGCGACGCGCTGGAGCCGGTGGTGGCAGAACTCGTCGGGGCCGGCATCCGCGTGTCGCTGTTCATCGATCCCGACCCCCGCCAAGTCGAAACCGCCGCGGCGCTCGGCGCGCCGGTGGTCGAGCTTCATACCGGCGCCTATGCGGAGGTCAGCGGCGAGGCGAGGCGCCGCGAATTGCAGCGGCTCGTCGCCGGTGCTGCGCTGGCAGATCGTCTCGGCATCGAGTGCCATGCCGGGCACGGGCTGGATTATGAGAACGTCGGCGCCGTCGGCGCCATCCCCGAGCTCGTCGAGCTCAACATCGGCCATTTCATCGTCGGCGAGGCGATCTTCGTCGGCTGGGCCGAGGCGATCGGCGGCATGCGCCGCGCCATGCTGGCGAGGCGCAGCTGATGGTCCGCTCGCCGCTCACGCGGCGCGCGAAACCTCCACGACCGGCGCCTGGTGCGGCGCGACCGCGTCCGCCACCATTTCGGCGGTGGCGGCCGAGAGTGTCCAGCCGAGATGGCCGTGGCCGGTGTTGTAGAAGACGCCCGGCCGACGACCGGGGCCGACGCGCGGCATCATGTCGGGCATCATCGGCCGCAAACCCGCCCAGGGCACGACGCGGCTCGTGTCGACGCCCGGGAACAGGCGGCGCGTCCAGTCGACGAGCGGCCTGACCCGGTCGGCCCTGATGTCGCGGTTCTCGCCGTTGAATTCGGCCGTGCCGGCGACGCGGAACCGGTCCGCGCCGAGGCGGCTCGAGACGATCTTGGTCTCGTCGTCGAGCAGGCTCACCTCGGGGGCCGAGGCGCGGCTCGGCTCGTCGAGCCCGACCGTGATGGAATAGCCCTTGACCGGATAGATGTTGACCCGGTCGCCGAGCGCCGCCGCGAAACGCCGGCTGGCGAGCCCGGCGCAGATGACGACGCCATCGAACCGTGCAGACCGGATCGCCGCGTCGCCCTCCGACCATCTGACCTCGAAGCCGCCGTTCTTCGCTTCGATGTCGCCGACCTCGGCATCCTGGACGAAGCGCGCACCACGACGCGCCGCAGCCCGGGCGAGGCTGCGCGTGAATTTATGGATGTCGCCGGTCGCGTCCGACGGCGTGAAGAAGCCGCCATAGAACTTGCCGTTGAGCGCCGGTTCGATCGCCCGCATCTCGGAGGGCGTCACCGGATAGCGGTCGAGGCCGCCCTCGACGAGCAGCGGGTTGACGGCGGCCGCATGGTCGTAGCCGGCCTTGCCGCGATAGATGTGCAGGATGCCGCGCTCGACGAGGTCGAAGTCGATGTTTTCGCGCTGCGCCATGGCGAAGAGGTGCGCCCGCGCCGCGATGGCGAGGCGGGTCGTGGCGATGGTGTTGCGCCGCGCATGCGGGATGTTGGCGACGAACTCCGCCAGCCAGGAATATTTGTGGAGGCTGGGGCGGGGATTGATCAGAAGCGGCGCATCGCTCCTGAGCAGCCATTTCATGCCTTTGAGCACGGTCGACCAGCTGTTCCAGACCTCGGCATTGCTGGCCGAAAGCTGGCCGCCGTTGGCGAATGAGGTCTCCATGGCCGGATAGCGGTTGCGGTCGAAGACCGTGACGTTCATGCCCCGGTCGAGGAGCGCATAGGCGGTGGTCACGCCGGTGATCCCGGCGCCGACGACGGCGATATTCTGCATGGACGATGGTCCCGTGGTCAGAGTGACATCGGAACCGGGCACAAGCCCGGCTCGGTACGTCCCCCTCTGTCACGGGTGCCTGAGAGATTAGCAGATCCTAAAAATCCGCGTCCCCTTCGGCGGGCGCAAGCGCCTCTCTCCAGAGTGCTCTCGTGATGCGGTCCTCTTTGCCTGAGAGTTTCCGGGGTGGTTTCTCCGTCGGCGCCCCGTCCTGACGGACGAGGTCTCTCCCACATCACTTGGCGAGCCCGTCTAATATGCCACGCCAGTGCCCGAATCGCAACGCCAAGCTTGCGGCAGTTCGGCAAAAGCTTTGGCCAGAATGGCCATCGGGCCAAGTCGTCAAGCCTGGGCGATGAACTTCAGCCGATGCACCTTGTGCAGATCGATGATCGCCGCCGCGGTCTCCTCGATCGAGCGGCGCGTGACGTCGATCACCGGCCAGGCGTGCTGGGCGAAGAGGCGGCGGGACTGCGCCACCTCCTCGGCCACCGAGACACGGTCGACATAAGGCGTCTCGTCGTTGGCGTTGAGCGACAGGAGCCGATTCTGTCGGATCTGCACGATGCGCTCCGGCGAGGCGATCAGGCCGACGATGAGCGGCGTCTTGAACCTGAAGATCACCGAGGGCAGCGGCACGTTGGGCACCAGTGGGATGTTAGCCGTCTTGATGCCGCGGTTGGCCAGGTAGATGCTCGTCGGCGTCTTCGACGTACGGCTGACGCCGAGCAGCAGCACATCCGCCTCCGCCATCCGCTCGGGCTGCTGGCCGTCGTCGTGCAGCATGGTGAAGTTCAAAGCGTCGATCCGCTTGAAATAGTCGGCGTTGAGCGTGTGCTGCGCGCCGGGACGCGGCGTCGAGGCGGTGCCGAGGTAGGAGCCGAACAGCGCCAGGATGGGCTGCAACACGGAGAGACAGGGCGAGCCGGCGTCGCGACAGGCCTCCTCCAGCCGCCGGATCAGGTCCTGATCGACGAGCGTGAAGAGCACGATGCCGGGCGCCGCCTCGATTTCGGCGATGGCACGGTCGATCTGCGTGCGCGAGCGGACCAGCGGATAGACATGCTCGATCGAAGACACGTCCTGGAACTGCGCCGAGACGGCCCGGCTCGCGGCGATCAGCGTCTCGCCGGTCGAATCCGACACGAGATGCAGGTGGAAATATTGTCGTCCCACGGAAGTCTCCGTCGAGGGCCTGTATGTTCTAGCGAATCCCTTGTTATCCCGTTCCGGCATCCGGTGCTGTGGAAACCTGCGGGATGATGCGGCCGAGCCGGCCGGCCACCGCCGCGGGGTGTTGAGAACCCGCAGCCGCCGTCCACAGGGCAGACTGCATGGAACGCGCAGCGCCATGCGGCTGTCGGCAGCGGGAATTGCGGGGAGAACGAGCCGTCGACATGTTTCGGCCGCAGATCCTAACGGGTTTTAACCGTTAAGGATTCGTCAACCTTGTTCGCCGCCCGGTTAAGGATTGTTTCACCCTGCCGCGGACCCCCGCGACAGGGGTCAAGTTGTGGCTTATGAGGGACGGGCCCTTCCGACCCCCTAAAGCAACACAGAATGACGATTCTAAAAGGATTCTTGTTTTGAACGGATTCTCGCCCGACTCCGCTTCCCTCACGCCCAAACCGCTCCTGCGGGTGCTCGACGGCGAAGCGCTGACGCGGCCCCCTGTCTGGATGATGCGGCAGGCCGGCCGCTACCTTCCCGAATATCGCGAGCTCCGCACCAAGGCAGGATCGTTCCTCGACCTCTGCTACACGCCGCGCCTGGCGATCGAAGTCACCCTGCAGCCCGTGCGGCGCTTCGGCTTCGATGCCGCCATCCTGTTCAGCGACATCCTGGTGGTGCCGGACGCACTCGGCTGCGCCGTGTCCTTCGAGGCTGGCCACGGACCGCGCCTGCAGCCGGTCAAGAGCGCCGCCGATGTCGATGCCTTGCGCGAGACGCTCGACATGGAGCGCCTGGCGCCGGTCTTCGAGACGATCCGCGGCGTCAAGGCGGCGCTCGATGCGTCGATCGCGCTGCTCGGCTTCTGCGGCGCTCCCTTCACGGTGGCGAGCTACATGGTGGCCGGACAGGGCACGCCCGACCAGGGACCGGCGCGCCAGCTCGCCTATTGCGATCCTGCGCTTTTCCAGCGGCTCGTCGACCGCCTGACGGCAGTTTCGGTCGACTATCTCTGTGCCCAGATCGAGGCCGGCGTCGATGCCGTGCAGATCTTCGATTCCTGGGCCGGCGTGCTGCCGATGGCGGATTACCTGCGCTGGTCGCAGGCGCCGATGGAGCGCATCGTCGCGGGCGTGCGCGCCCGCCACCCCGGCGCGCGGATCATCGGCTTTCCGCGCGTCTCGGGCGGCCAGCTCCTGGCGGCGGCCTCGAGCGGCGTCACGGCGCTGGGGCTCGATACGGTGGTCGACCTGCGCTGGGCGCAGGCCGTGCTGCCGCCGGGCCTGCCCGTACAAGGCAATCTCGATCCGCTGGTGCTGATCGCCGGCGGCGCGGCGCTCGATGCCGCCATCGATACGATCCTCGCTTCCTTCGAGGGCCGCCCGCATGTCTTCAACTTAGGTCACGGCATCACGCCCGAGACGCCGATCGCCCATGTCGAGCGCATGATCGCCCGGGTCAGGGGCTGATAGACGGCCCCGGTCCGTGCTACAGGCGCCGTTTGACTTTGTCGCAAAGGATCGCAGATGGGTGATTTCTATCTCTGGCTGAAGGCCGTCCATGTCATCGCCATCGTGGCCTGGATGGCGGCGATGCTCTATCTGCCGCGGCTTTTCGTCTACCATGCCGAGGCCGGCCCGCGGACGCCGCAGTCGGAGACCTTCAAGGTGATGGAAGGACGCCTGCTGCGGCAGATCTGTACGCCCGCCATGATCGTCGTGTGGATCACCGGTCTCTGGCTCGCCTACGAGGGCGATTTCTTCAAGGCGGGCTGGCTGCATGGCAAGCTGGCGCTGGTGGTGCTGATGACCGGCGTGCACGGCATGCTGGCCGGTGCCACGCGTCGCTTCGCCAACGACGCCAATACCAAGCCGGCGCGCTTCTACCGCATCCTCAACGAGGTGCCGACGGTGCTGCTCGTCGGCATCGTCATCCTCGTCGTCGTCAAGCCCTTCTGAGCCGGAGCATTCCATGGCGGAAACGATCAAGGTCGGCGCCTTGACCCTGCGCTTCCTGCACAGCAAGGACGACACGTCGGGCAGCCTCGACCTGTTCGAGATGACCTGCCCGCCGGACGGGCGCATGCCGGTGCCGCACTATCATCGCGATTGGGACGAGACGGTCTACGGCCTCTCGGGCACCATCACCTTCATGGTCGATGGGACGCCGGTCGCGATCGGTCCCGGCGACAGCCTGTTCATCCGCCGCGGCATCGTCCACGGCTTCGACAACCGCAGCGGCGCGCCGGCCACCTGCCTCTGCGTGCTGACCCCCGGCGTCCTCGGACCCGCCTATTTCCGCGAGACGGGCGCGGAACTCAAGCCCGGTGCCGCGCCCGATCCGCTGCGCATGCGGGCCATCATGGAGCGCCATGGGTTGATCCCGGCGCCGCCGGCCGCGGCCGGCGCGTCGCGCTGAACACCCATCGTGTCGCTGCAACATCCGGACAAACTATGCCGTGAGTTTGCGGGAAACGTCGCATAAGAGAAACTCAGTCGGGCGGCGCATGATGCAGCTGAGCTCATGAGGATGCCGTGCCAGGTCTCGAAGGTCCTTCGTCCACGCCCGCCGAGACCCGCGACGCCGGGATGAAGGCCTACCTGGCCTACATCTGGCCCGCCATCGGGCTCGGCGCCGTGCTGTTCTCCGGGTGGCTGCTGTTCCGCGAGCTGCACGGCCTCTCGGTGTCGGAGGTCGAGGATGCCTTCACGGCCATTTCGAGCCATCGCTGGGTGCTGGCGATCGCCTTCACGCTCGTCGCCTATATGGCGCTCGCGTGGTACGACCGCATCGCGCTCCTGCATCTCGGCTTCAGGCTGAGCTGGACCTTCATCTCGGCCGTGTCGTTCACGACCTATGCGCTTTCCCACAATATCGGCATGTCGATGTTCTCGGGCGCCATGGTGCGCTACCGCGCCTATTCGACCCGCGGCCTGACGCTCGCCGACGTCGGCCTGCTCGTCGCCTTCTGCTCGTTCACTTTCTTCCTCGGCACGCTTCTGCTCGGCGGCATCGTGCTGATCACGGTGCCGAGCATCGTGGAGCGGCTGTTCGATCTCAACGTGACCGTGGCCCGGGCGGTCGGCATCGTCATGCTGCTCGCCGTCGGCGCTTATGTGGCCGGCTCGGCGATGCATTTCCGGCCGCTCGTGGTCGGCCGGTTCAAGCTGGTCTATCCGCGCCTCGGCATCACCCTGCGCCAGCTGATGGCGGGTCCGCTCGAACTGATGGGTGCCGCGGGAATCATCTATTGCGCGCTGCCGGTCGAGTACAATCCGGGTTATCTGGTCGTGCTCGGCGTCTTCCTCGCCTCTTTCTCGGCGGCCTTGCTGAGCCACGCCCCGGGGGGCATCGGCGTGCTCGAATATGTCTTCGTCAAGGCTCTGTCGGACGTGTCCGACGGCATCCCCAAGGCCGATGTCATCGCGGCCCTGCTGGTGTTCCGCCTGCTCTATTTCATCGTGCCGTTGGCCTTCGGCATCGTCGCCGTGGTGGTGTTCGAGCGCAGCCGGATCGTCAAATCGCCCGGTCCGGATTAAGATCGCAGCATCGGCCAAGGAGAGGTTCATGTATATGCCGCCGGCCTTCCGCGAGGAGAGGCTCGATGCCCTGCACGAGATGATGCGGCGCAATCCGCTGGCGACGCTGGTCACGGCGGCGGCTGGTCTCACCGCCAACCACGTGCCGATGCTGCTCGATCCCGACGGCGGATCCAAGGGACTCGGCCTGCTCAAGGCGCATCTAGCCCGCGCCAACGCGCAGACGAGGCTCGCGGGCGAGGTGGAGGCCCTTGTCCTGTTCCTCGACGTCGACCATTACGTCACGCCCTCCTGGTACGAGACCAAGCGCGAGACCGGCCGGGTCGTGCCAACCTGGAACTATGTCGCGGTCCATGCCTCCGGCCGACTCAGGGTGGTCGACGATGCGGCCTGGCTGCGCGCTCAGATCGAGGCGCTCACCGCCGAGCACGAGGCACGGCGCGGCGCGCCCTGGGCGGTTTCCGACGCGCCGGAAGAGTTCGTCGTGGCGCAGATGCGCGGCATCGTCGGTATCGAGATCGACATCCTTCGCCTCGAAGGCAAGTGGAAGCTGAGCCAGAACCGGAGCCTCGCGGACCGCCGCGGCGTCGCCGACGGGCTCGGAGACGAGGGCGATGCCTCGGGCCGCGTCATGGCAGGACTGATCGACCGCGGCGACCCGACGTGACCGCCCCGCTGCCGACGCCGTTGCCCTCGGTCTCGCTCGCGACCGACGAGCGCCGCACGGCGGCCACCGAGCGGCTCGCCGACACGCTGGCGCTCATCTTCGGCACGCTCGTCGCCGCTGCAGTCCTATGGGGCCTCGGCGACGTGGTGCTTCTGATTTTCGCCGCCGCGCTGCTGGCGACGTTGCTGCGCGGCGGTGCCGAGGTCCTGGCCGACAAGCTCGGCGGCAAGCCCGGCTGGTGGCTCGCCGCCATCATCCTTGCGGTCGTCGCCACGATCGGCGTCACGGGATGGTTGCGCGGGCCGGTCCTGGCGACCGAGATCAAGGATCTCTCGGGGCAGATTTCCGAGCAGATGAAAGCGGTTTGGGAGCGGCTCGGCTCGGCCGACTGGCTGCAGCCGGTCGTGAGCCGGCTCAAAGGATTCATCGAGGAGGGAAGCCATCGCATCGCCGGCATCGCGGCCGGCGTCGGCACGAAGACGCTCGGCGGTATCGGCAGCCTCATCGTCATGCTGGTCACGGCGGTCTATTTCGCCGTCGATCCGGGCCTCTACGTCAAGGGCACGCTGCTGTTGCTGCCGCGGTCGTGGCGCCGCCGCGGCCAGGAGGTGATGACCGACATGGCCCAGACGCTGCGCTGGTGGTTCATCGGCCAGCTTGTCGACATGGTCGCGATCGGCGTGTTGACCGGGCTCGGGCTCTATCTGCTCGGCGTGAAGCTCGCCTTTACCCTGGCGCTGATCGCGGCGCTGTTCAATTTCGTTCCCTATGTGGGAGCGCTGGCCGGCGCCCTGCCGGCGGTCGTCGTGGCCTTCGGCCAGGGTCCGCAGACCGCGGGCTACGTGGCTCTGCTCTTCATCGCCGTGCAGAGCCTCGAAGGCAACCTCATCGCGCCGCTGATCCAGAAACAGACCGTGGAACTGGCCCCGGTGCTCACCATCCTGTCGCAGACGGTGCTAGGCTCGCTGTTCGGGCCGCTCGGGCTGATCCTGGCGACGCCGCTCACGGCCGCCGGCGTCGTCGCGGTGCGCAAGATCTATGTCGAGGACGTGCTGGAGGAGGAGGAGACGCCGTGAGGCCGGTCACCGGTCCTGCTAACCTCACGGAAGGAGCGGCCGACACGGCGCGCGACACGCAGCACGAAGGCCAGCCTGTGACGGGCGAGGGCAAATTCGGGGACGACGCGCGTGCCACGCTGCACGATCTCCTGGTCTGGCGCCGCGACGTCCGGCGGTTCCGGCGAGACCACCTGCCTTCGGGAACGATGGAGCGGCTGGTGCGGATCGCCTGCCTCGCGCCCTCCGTCGGGTTGAGCCAGCCCTGGCGCTTCGTCCTGGTCGAAAGCCCGGCGCGCCGCCGCGCCATCCGCGCCTCATTCGAGGCCTGCAACGCACAGGCGCTGCAATGCCAGGCGGGCGAGCGCGCCGCGCTCTACGCGCGGCTGAAGCTGGCGGGCCTCGACGACGCGCCGTGCCAGTTCGCGGTCTTCGCCGACCACGCCACCGCCAAGGGCCATGGCCTCGGCCGCATGACGATGCCGCAGACCATCGATTATTCGGCCGTCATGGCCGTGCATACGCTCTGGCTGGCGGCGCGCGCCCAGGGGATCGGGCTCGGCTGGGTGTCGATCCTCGATCCGGTAACCGTCACGGCAGTTCTCGACGTGCCGCCGGCCTGGAGCTTCATCGGCTATTTCTGCCTCGGATATCCGATCGAGGAGGACATCGCGCCGGTGCTCGAGCGCGAAGGCTGGGAGACCCGCTGCGATCCGGCGGCCGTGCTCTTCGCCCGCTGACGGCTCGGGTCGCGACGCGATCCGTCGTTTGACCGACCCGTGCCGCCTGTCTACCGTTCCGACGCAACCCTGCCGAGGAGAGGCGATGACCGACGGACCTGAAGCGACGCCGCTTGACGACGCCGACCCGGTCTGCCGCCTCTCCGCCGCCGAACTCGCTACAGCCTATGCGGGTGGCCGGCTGTCGCCGGTCGAGGTCGCCATCGCCTGTCTCGAGCGAGCCGAGGCGGTCCAGGCCCGCTGCAACGCCTTCACGCGGATCGACCATGCGGGGGCGCTTGCCGCGGCCGGGGCCTCGGAGGAGCGCTGGCGGCGCGCCGCGCCGCTATCCACCATCGACGGCGTGCCGACGACCCTCAAGGACATGGTCTGGGTGCGCGACTGGGTGGTGCGCTACGGCAGCCCGGCCACGCCGCAGAGGCTCTGCGGCGAGGACGCGCCGGCGGTCGCCGGACTGCGAGCCGCGGGCGCCGTCTTCCTCGGTCAGACGACGACGCCCGAATTCGGCTGGAAGGCCGTCACCGACGGCCCGTTGACCGGCATCACCCGCAACCCCTGGAATCTCGCCATGACGCCCGGCGGCTCCTCGGGCGGCGCGGCGGTGGCGGCCGCGACCGGCGCCGGCGTGCTTCATCTCGGTACGGACGGCGGCGGCTCGATCCGCGTGCCTGCCTCCTTCACCGGCATCACCGGCCTCAAGCCGACCTATGGCCGGGTGCCGGCCTATCCGGCGAGCCCTTTCGGCACGGTGGCCCATCTCGGGCCGATGGCGCGCCACGCCGGGGATGTCGCCCTCATGCTCGGCGCCATGGCGGGGCGCCATCGGGACGACTGGCTGCAGGGGCCGGGCCGCCTGCCGGGGCTCGACGATGTCTTCGCCACTTTCGCGGGCGCGAAGATCGGCTTCTGGTCGGCTCCGCCCTGCGGCTCGCTCGACCCCGAGGTGGCGATGGTCGTGGCCGGCGTGGTGCGAGATCTCGAAGGGCTCGGCGCCGAGGTCGAGCCTGTCGATCTGCCGGGCGACGGCCTCATCGAGACGTTCACCGCCCATTGGTTTGCCGGCGCCGCCAACCGCGTCGCTTCGCTACCCGGGGCAGCGCGCCAGGAGCTCGATCCCGGCCTGCGACAGATCGCCGAAGCCGGTGCGCGCCTCGGCGTCGTCGACTATCTCCGCGCCATGGACGAGCGGGCGGCCTTCGGCCGCCGCATGGATGCGCTGCTCGAGCGCTTCGACATCCTCGTGTCGCCGGCGACCGCCGTGACCGCCTTCACGGCCGGCGCCGAAGTGCCGCCCAGGAGCGGCCTCAAGCGCTGGATCGAATGGGCCGGCTTCAGCTTTCCACTGAACCTCAGCCAGCAGCCGGCGATCTCGGTCCCCTGCGGCAGGATCGGCGGCCTGCCGGTCGGATTGCAGATCGCCGCCGCGCGGGGAGCGGATGCGCGCGTCCTCGGCTTCGCGGCAGCTTTCGAGCGAGCTTTTCCGGAGCATGTCCTTTGAGCGCGCAACCCCCCATGGCTACGGGATGGAACTTCCACGAGCTCTATCTCTGGCACGATACCGGCAACGCCGCCGCGATCCATCCGGCCGGGCTGACGGTCGAACCCGGCGAGCATGCCGAGAACGCTTCGACCAAGCGGCGCTTCCGCAACCTTCTCGAAGTCTCGGGGCTGCTCGACCAGCTGACCGTCGTCCCTTCGCTGCCGCTCGGCGAAGACGACTTGGCGCGATTCCACACCCGCGACTATATCGCCCGCATCAAGGCGCTGAGCGAGGCGCGCGGCGGCGAGGCGAGCCACCTCACGCCCTTCGGCCCCGGCTCCTACGAGATCGCCCGGCTCGCGGCCGGCGGCACCACGGCGCTCGTCGACGCCGTGCTCACCGGCGCCATGCGCAACGGCTATGCGCTCGTCCGGCCGCCCGGCCACCATGCCGAGCGCGACCGGGGCCTCGGCTTCTGCCTCTTCGGCAATGTGCCGGTCGCGATCCTGAAGGCGCGGGCCACGCACCGGCTGGGCCGCGTCGCGGTGGTCGATTGGGACGTCCATCACGGCAACGGCACCGAGCAGGCCTTCTACGCCGACCCCGAGACGCTGACGATCTCGCTGCATCAGGAGAGGCTGTTCCCGCTCGGCTCGGGGACGATCGCCGAACGCGGCGAGGGGGCAGGGGAGGGGTCGAACATCAACGTGCCGCTGCCGGCCGGCTGCGGCGAAGGCGCCTATCTCCGAGCCTTCGAGCGGATCGTCCTGCCGGCACTCCATCGCTTCCGGCCGGAGCTGATCGTCGTCTGCTCGGGCTTCGACGCCGCGGCGGCCGATCCGTTGGGCCGCATGATGCTGCACAGCGACAGTTTTCGTGCGCTGACGCGGCTGATGCGCGAGGCAGCCGAGACGCTCTGCGGCGGCCGGCTCGTGCTGTCGCACGAGGGTGGCTATTCGGCGAGCTACGTGCCCTATTGCGGCCTTGCCGTGATGGAGGAGCTCAGCGGCCTCCGGACGGCGGTCGCCGACCCGTTCCTGCCGAGCTTTTCCTCCTATCCTGGACACGCGCTCCTGCCCCACCAGGAGGCTGCCGTCGCGGCGGCGGCCGAGGCGGCAGGATTGTGACGGCCGCAGCCAAGACGAGAGCGCCGGCGCGGCCGACGCTCAAGAGCGCCGGAACGAAAGCCCGGATCGTCGCCGGCGCCCTGCGTGCCCTCGAAACCCATGGGCTCGAGGCGACGACGACGCGGCGGATCGCCGCCGAGGCCGACGTACGGCTCGCCACGCTGCACTACCATTTCGACGGCAAGGAAGCGCTGCTGCTCGCGGTCCTCGACGTGCTCGTCTCCGAACTCGTCGCGACGCTGGCGGCGAGCGCCGCGGGTGGCGCGACCCTCGACGAACGGATCGCGGCCGGGCTTGATGCCGCCTGGGCCTATGCGGGGCGCACGCGCGCCAAGCAGATCGTGCAATACGAGCTGACGCTCTATGCGCTGCGCAGCCGGGGCAGCGAATGGCTCGCGGCGCGGCAATACCAGGCCTATGTCGACGCCTATGCGGCCTTGCTGCGCGGCCGGGACGAGATGCCGGGGCCGAGCGCGGCACAGGCGCAGGAATTGGCGCGGCTGATGCTCGCCGGCATCGACGGCCTAATCCTGCAGGCCCTGGCCGGGGCGCCCGACGCGGATCTTGTGACCGCGCTCGACGCGCTGACGGCCGGCGTAACGGCCCATGCGGCGACGCTGCTGCGGCAGGGCGCGAGATTCAAGGAGCGGCAGCATGCCTGAGACTTTTCCCGGCGCCTTCCGGATGCCGGCCGAATGGGCGCCGCACGAGCGCTGCTGGATGTCCTGGCCCTGCCGCCCGGAAGGCTGGAAGAACGGCCTCGGGCCGGCGCGCGCGGCTTTTGCGGCCGCGCTCATCGCGATCGCCCGGTTCGAGCCCGTGAGCCTGCTAGTGCGGCCCGAGGATCTCGACGAGGCGCGCCGCCTGACGCGCGGTCTGGCCGAGCTCGTGCCCAATGACCTCGACGACAGCTGGACGCGCGACACCGGGCCGACCTTCCTAACTGACGGCGCCGGCGGTCTTGCCGGGGTCGACTGGGGCTTCAACGGCTGGGGTCTCGTCTATGCAGACTTTTCGAAGGATGCGCGCGTCGCCCGGCGCATCCTCGATCTCGCCGGTGCCCGACGCGTCGTCGGGCCGCAGATCCTCGAAGGCGGCTCGATCCATGTCGACGGCGAGGGCACGCTGCTGACCACCGCCCAATGCCTGCTCGATCCATTGCGCAACCCGCATCTCGACATGGCCGACATCGAGGCCAACCTACGTATCGCCCTCGGCGTCGAGACTGTCGTGTGGCTGCCGCGCGGCCTCACCAACGACGAGACGCGCGGCCATGTCGACAACCTCTGCTGTTTCTCGGCGCCGGGGCATGTCCTGCTGCCGTCAACGCCGGATGCGGACGATCCGGACTTCGCCGTCCTGGCGGAGGCCAGGGCGGTGCTCGAGGCGACCGCCGACGCGCGCGGGCGCCGGCTCAACATCACCTCGCTGCCGATGCCGCCCCGGCGCCGCGACGCGCAGGGTCGGGTGATGCCGCGCTCCTACGTCAATTTCTACCTCGCCAACGGGGCTGTCGTCATGCCGGGCTTCGATGCGGCGGCCGACGCCGAGGCGGTGCGAATCCTCGGCGCCGCCTTTCCGGGCCGGGAGGTGGTGATCGTGCCCGGCGACGGCATTCTCGACGGCGGCGGCAACATCCATTGCATCACCCAGCAGCAGCCGCGGCGGTAGGAGACCGCCGAAGGCGGCCGTTGCATCAGCACGGGCCAGATCCGGGAGGTCACAATTCTACGAAACGCTTCATCCGATCGCCGCGCGATGGCATGGGAGATCTCTTCGATTCCACTTCCGAACCGTCATTCCCGGCGCGGCGACCAGCGCCGAACTCGCGGCGACCGTCGTCAATGCGCAAGCCGAAATTCCCGAAGCACTCTGGACCATGCTGGCCGAGGCCGGCCTGATCGATCCGATGCTCCCGGAGTAAGGTTCCCCAATAATATGCTGTGGCGGGATCCGATTCCGCAAATGCAAGGATCTACTCGTCGAGCGCCAGCACCGCATAGGTGGCGAGCCAGTGCTCGCCCATATAAGCCTCCGCCAGATGCGGCAGGCTCGTCGCCAGGTGGGCAGAGGCCACAGCGTTCATCGAGGCTCGGCGCGGATCCCCTTCGGGCAGTGCCTCGGCGAGGCTGCGCCAGCACCAGGCTCGGCTCAGATTCAGCCCGTCGAGATGGGCGATCTTGCCGTCGGCGCGGTCGCTGACGACGACGGGTCGAAACAACGTCTCGGGCCGGCCCTCCGCCAGACCCGGCAGGAAGCCGTCGAACCACAATCGCCACTCCTCGGGCGGGAGCAAGCGGCGCATCGCTTCCGCTTCGATGAGCGCAGGGGACAGGAACTCGTCGCCGCCGGGCTCCCAGGCTTGGCAGTCGCGGTCGCGGCCGAACCAGTCGACCGCCTTGCGCCACAGCAGGCCGAGGAAGGCATCATCGCCGGACGCGACCGCATAGTCGCGCGCCAGCGCCAACGCGAAGGCTGAGTTGAAATGCGTGCCGGCGCGTACGGAATAATCGGCCTTGGGCAGCAAGGCGCGGAACCTGTCAACGAAGGCCTCGGCCAACGGATCGATGGCGATCAGCCAGTCGGTGTCGAAAACTTTCAGTTCCGCCGCGAGCTTGAGCAGCCAGGCCCAGCCGTATGGCCGCTCGAAACCCGCAGCCGAGGGGCGTCTCAGATAGTCGAGCTCCACCCTGAGCTTGGCTGGAGCGAGTTGCCTGTCGAAGAGCGCCCGGATGGCCGCGGCCGGCGCCATTGTGGGGAAACGCCGCAGCAACCGCGCCAGCATCCAGTAGGAATGCACGCAGGAATGCCAGTCGAAGCTGCCGTAGAACACGGGATGTAGGTCCCGCGCCCGATAGACATCGTCCGGTCCGTCGAACACGTGGTCGGGCTTGTGCGGGAACTCGCGGGTGACGTGCCCGAGCGCGACGTCGGCAAGGCGCGCGGCGGTCTCCTCGGTCAGTTTCGGCATTGCGGCTCCGCTTCGGTTCGGGCAGAGCTAGTGCATGGCGCCGAAACGTCGGCACGGGTCTTCGGCACCATGCCTCGATCTTGCCGCCCGGCGCCGCTGATCGGGCCGCCTTTCGCATCGAGGATATCCGATGAACGTCGTCAAAGTCTCGCCCAAGCTCGCCGTCGCCTCCCAGCCGTCGCTCGACGAGATCGCGGCTCTCAAACACGAGGGCTATGCGCTCCTCGTCAACAACCGCCCGGACGGCGAGGACGCGACCCAGCCCGGCACCGCCGCCGAGCAGAAAATTGCCGACGAAGCCGGCCTCGCCTATGCGCACCAGCCGATCGGCGCGGCGCCGCTGACCGAGGCGGATGTCCGGGCGTTCCAGCGGGCAGTCGAGGCGAGCCCCGGGCCGGTGCTGGCGCATTGCCGCTCGGGGACGCGTTCGCTCAACATCTGGGTCATCGGCGAAGTGCTCGATGGCCGCATGCGGACCGAGGATCTCCAGGGCTTCGGCCAGTCGGTCGGGATCGACACGCGCAGCGCACACGGATGGCTCGCGCAGCACGGCGCGTGATCGGATCGCCGTCTGGGCAGCGGTGACGTGGGAGGACGACAATGACCATGGCGGATCGCCTGTCGCTCGCAGGCCGCAAGGCGCTTGTCACCGGTGCCTCGAAGGGAATCGGGCTCGAAACCTGCCGCCTCCTCGCCGAGGCCGGCGCCGATGTCGTCGCCGTGGCGCGCGACGCGGCCGGTCTCGCGGCTGCGTCGAATGCCGTCGAGACGGTGGGGCGGCGTGCCATGGTGCTGAGTGCGGATCTCGCCGATGCCCGCGCCTGTACGGCCGCCGCCGAGGAGGCGGTCGGGCGCTGGGGAACGATCGACATCCTGGTCAACAATGCCGGCACCTCGGCCCCCGCCAGCCTGATCGACCAGAGCGTCGCCGATTGGGACCGGATCCTCGCTGTCAACCTGCGTGCGCCGTGGCTGTTCGCCCGCGTGCTGGCGCCGGGGATGATCGCGCAGAAGCGCGGCAAGGTCGTCAATGTGTCGTCGCAGACGAGCAGCGTGGCGCTGGTCGACCACGGCGCCTATGCCGCCTCCAAGAACGGCCTCAACGCCCTCACCAAGGTGATGACGGTCGAATGGGCGCAGCACAACATCCAGTGCAACGCCGTCTGCCCCACTGTGGTGATGACGCCGATGGGCGAACAGGTGTGGAGCGATCCGGCGAAACTCGGCCCGCTGCTCGCCAAGATCCCGGCCGGCCGAGTCGCCCAGACGGTCGAGGTCTGCGACCTGATCCTGTTCCTCGCCTCGGGCGCCGCCAACATGATCAACGGCGAGACGATCTTCATCGACGGCGGCTACACCGCGGTCTGACCGGGGTCAGATCGACGCGGAAATCCAGCGGCGCAACTCGCCCTTGGGGGCGGCGCCGACCTTCTTCGACGCAATCTGGCCGTCTTTGAACAACAGCAGGGTCGGAATCGACTGGATGCCGAGCTGCCCCGGGATGCCGGGGTTCTCGTCGATGTTGAACTTGACCACTTTGACCTTGCCCTGCAGCTCCAGAGCAATCTCCTCGAGCGCCGGCGCGATCATCCGGCAGGGCCCGCACCATTCGGCCCAGAAATCCACCACAACCGGCTCGCTCGATTCGAGCACGTCGGTCTTGAAGCTGGAATCGGTGACCTTGGCGGTCGCAGTGGCGGCATCGGCCATGACATGAGACTTTCGGGTAGGAAAGGGAAGGAAACGCTCCCGGAGTTGATTTGAGGTGGGGAGTACCGTCGACCCCGTCAAGCGCCGCAGGGTCTCCCAACTCAACCGCAGGCGGTCGAGGCTGCGAGAGACTGCTCCATGCTGGCGACCGCCTCCGCGGTGCTGCGTCGCACCTTGTCCTCCGCGCTCCGGTACAGGCTGACGACCTCCTCGCCCATGGGGGTGAGGATGGCGCCACCGCCATTGCGGCCGCCCCCGCGTGCCTCGACGAGCGGCTGCGCGAACATGTGGTTGAGGTCGGCGACGAGGAGCCAAGCGCGACGGTAGGCCATGCCGAACTCGCGGCCCGCCGCCGAGATCGAACCGCTGCGCCGCACGGCCTCGAGCAGGGCTATCTTGCCCGGGCCGAGACGGCGCTCGCCGTCGAAGTCGAAACGCAGCGTCACGCGTGTCGTCATGCCGGGTCCCGCGCCCCTGCTATGCCAAGATGGTTGGAGTTTTCTAACATGGAATCGCAAGAGGCGACAGGACGCGGCGGCCATGGCCCAGCGCGATCCCGCCGCCTGACATTCTGCGCCCGTCGCCGTGGCGGCGGCGCGCGAGGCGAGGACCACGCCGCGGGCGAGATGTCGTCGCTTCGATGCGGGGGAACGATTTAGCCGGCGTCCTGGATTGCCTGTCCTGGTGCGACGGCGCGATCAACGGTTCATCTCCGGATGACAGGCGCCGAGACAGCCGTCCGGCAGGCCGAACGGCGTAATCTTGAGCGCCACCGGGTCGGTCTCGTGGCGCGTCCGGTGAGAGGCTCCGTCACGCGGCCAGCCGCTGGATCCCGACCTGCTCCCTGAGCTGCAGGATGCTCATCATCAACCGGTTGACGATCTCGGATTCCTTGGTCGTGGCGCGCACATTGAGGCCGTAGGCCACCTGGATGTCGATGCCGTCTGAGCTTAGCTTGCCGATGACGACCGATGTTCGCTCCGGCGCCGCTTCCGGGATGGTGGCGATCAGCGATCTGATCCCGCTCATCATCGCCTCGACCTGCTCGGCCGAGGTCTTATACGGGAGGGGCACGGTGGCGCTGTTCATGTGGAAGCGGCGCGTGCCCAGGTTGTTGACGGTCGCGTCCGACAATTTGCCGTTCGGCACGATGATCAGGCTGTCGTCCGCGGTCCGTATCCGGGTCGAGCGGATACCGACATGCTCGACCGTCCCCTTGGTGTCGCCGCTCGCGATCCAGTCGCCGCGCCGGAACGGCCGGTCGATCGCCAGGACGCCGGCACCGAACACGTTCGACAGCGTTTCGCGCGACGCGAAGGCCACCGCCAGGCCGCCGATCGACAGGCTCGCGAGCAGGCCTTCGTAGGGCAGCGACAGCGCCATCGCGATATAGGTCAATCCCATCGCGATCAGCACAAGCTTCAACGCGCCCACCGCGAGCGACACGATGATATTGTCCATCGTAAGGGTCCTGGCGGCCGCGCCTGAGAAGAACGCCTCGACGATCCAGTCGAGCAGCAGCCAGCCGAGCAGCATGATCGAGATGGCGAGCAGGACGCCGCTGGTTCCGATGGAAATCCGCCCGGCCAGATCCGGCAGGCCCAGCGCCGGCATCAAGGCCTTGTAGGCGAGGCAGGCGAACGTCCCCCACAGCGCCCAACGATAGATGCTCCGCCGCGCCGTTTCCCGCATGCGCGGAACGCTCCGTCCGGCCACGAAAAGGATAAGACGCATCAGGACGAAGCCGATCAGCAGAGCCAGCACGATGTTCAAGCCCCAGCCGAGCGCTTGCCAGAGTTCCAGCGAGCCGACCTGCGCGAGCAGCGGGGGCGCCATGTCCCGAATGATCTTGCGCACGGTGAAGAAACGGGAGGGCGGCGACGGCAGGGAATTCCGCTTGATGACCGGCATATCCTCGACGGCGACATAGAGCGCGCGCGCCACCGTGGCCGTTTCCGCGGTGAACTGCCACGTCGCTCCATCGCCCGTTCCATGCGGGGCGATGACGGCTCGCCCGGCCGGATGACTGAAAACCACGAAAGGATCGGTGCTGGCCGGATCGTCTGAAATCTCTTCCGGCTCGACGAGACCGACCCGGTTGAGCATGCCATTGAGATATTGCGCGACGAGATTGCCCTGATAGTGGCGGACCGCCTCTGGGAGTTCCGACAGGTCGATGCTCGCCAGCGCCAGCGCCTCGCCGCCCTCGTCCCACTCGTAGAACGAGCGGACGAAGGCCCGCATCGCGTCACGCGCGCTCCGGCGGAGCTTGTAGGCTTCGGGACTCGGGAAACGCCCGCCGGAGCGGGCCAGCAGCGCCTTTTTCCCCGCATCCAGCGTCGCCTGGTCGGGCATGACGATCGACCAAAGGTCATTCTTGCGAACGAAATGGACCGGAAAGGCGACCCCCGTCCCGGCCTGGGTCAAGGTCAGAGTGACGTCGCCGTCGGGGGTGGTGCGATCGGGAACCGCGGGCAGCGCGAAGGTCGTCTGATCGATCAGGTCGAACAGGATCTGCGCCCGATCCATCTTCTGTTCGGCCGGCATCGAGGCGCCGGCATCGCCGAAATCGATGACCGCAACGGCCCGGCTCATTTCGTCGGGAGCGTCGTAGCGCGCGGCATTGCCGGCATCGAGCAGCGTCCGCATCACCTCGCGCGGACCCCTCTGATCCGGGGCACGCTGATCGGCAACGCTCTTTGAGAGCCGTCCGCCCGTCCACCATTCGCCGCTCGCGTAGCGCCCCACGAAAGCATTGCCGTCCGACGACAGCACGAAGGTGATCCCGCCCGACCGTGCGCCCTGGATCCACTTGCCCTTCAGGATGTTGCCGCTGACCTGGCCTTCGATCTTGCCGTCGAGCGACGCGTAGGTTCCGGAGACCTTGTCGCCGTCCTGCGTCAGGTCCATCCGCGCGCCGCCCTGCCGCCATCGCGTGTCCCAGATGCCGGTCCAGGTCGGCGTGACCGCCAAGGCGGGCAAGGCGATCAGGCAGATGAGCAGCGAGAGGATGAGACGCATTGATGCTCCTGACGCTCGAGACGCGCAAAAGAACGAGGCGGCCGGCAGTCTTCGAAACGGCGGCGGGCCATCCCGAGTCGGAATGCCGGATCGCCCGGCACCTTACGGACGAAACCGGCGAGGTGGAAGATGCCCCGCGGGCGGCTTGGACAGCCGCACGGTCTGCCCATGCACGGATCCGGCCGGAACGATCAGCTCCAGATGTCCTATGCCGATCGAGCGCGCAAGATCACAGGGCAAGTGTCGATATTGCCACAGGGAGCGACTTGTCGCGCGGCACCCCTCGCCACGGTGAACTGTCCTCCCGTATCGTCGTTTGGAGTTCGGCTTCTCGATCGGCTCAAAGGCTCGGCTCCGGGACTGCATGGCTCAGGTCTTCTCGCTAGCGGCTGACACGATCGCGCGATGCATCATCGCCGCCGTCCTGATCGTGCCTTTGACTTTCGTCGGTATCGCCTATGCGCTGAACCGCTCGCCGTATGTCACCGACGAGGCCATCGTGGTCACCCAGCCGGTGCCGTTCAGCCACAGCCACCATGTCGCCGGCCTGGGGCTCGATTGCCGCTATTGTCATACGGGGGTCGAGAAATCCGCCTTCGCCGGCCTGCCGCCGACCGAGACCTGCATGACCTGCCATTCGCAGGTGTGGACCAATGCGGCGATGCTCGCGCCGGTGCGCGAGAGCCTGGCCTCCGACATGCCGATCCATTGGCGACGCGTGAACCGCCTGCCGGACTACGTCTATTTCGACCATTCGATTCACATCGCCAAGGGCGTCGGTTGCACGACCTGCCACGGTGCGGTCGACCACATGCCGCTGATGCGCCAGGCCGCACCTCTGACCATGGAATGGTGCCTCGACTGCCATCGCGACCCGGCCAAAAATCTGCGCCCGCGCGACGACCTGTTCTCGACCGACTGGCGGCCGCCGCGGGACCAGATGGCGAAAGGCCACGCGCTGCTCACCGCCTACGGTATCGGTCCCGATCACTTGACCGACTGCTCCGTGTGCCACCGATGAGTGCGCCCGACGCCGGTCTGTCGCGCCGCGGCGCGCTGAAGCTCCTCAGCGCCAATATCGCGCTCGTTGCGGCCGGCTGCGGCAAACCGCCCGAGGAGATCGTGCCCTATGTGCGGATGCCGGAGCGATTGATCCCCGGCATTCCGCTCGAATTCGCCTCATCTCTCGCGCTCGGCGGCTACGGGCGCGGCGTGCTCTGCACCTCGGTCGAGGGGCGGCCGATCAAGGTCTCGGGCAATCCGTCCCACCCGATGAGCCTCGGCGCGACCGACGTCTTCGCCGAGGCGGCCGTCTTCTCGCTCTATGATCCGGATCGGTCCCAGGCGGTGCGCAAGGGCGGCGAGATCGTTGCCTGGACGGCCCTGCAGGTCGCCATGATGCCGCATTTCACCACCTGGGCGGCATCGAAGGGCGCCGGATTGCGCCTCCTCACCGGCCCGCTGACCTCGCCGACCGCGTTGCGTCAGATCGGCGAATTGCGCCAGCGCTATCCGGCCATGCGCTGGCACATGTCGGAGCCGCTCGGCGATGCGGCGGGCCGGGCCGGCGCGGGGCTCGTCTTCGGCCGCCCGGTCATGCCCTTGCCGCGCTGGACGGAAGTCGACGTGCTCGCGAGCTTCGACGCCGATCCGCTCGGGCCCGGACCGGCGCAGCTGCGCAACGCGCGCGGCATCGCCGACCGGCGACGCGTGCGGGCCGGCACGGCCTCCATGTTGCGGGTCTATGCCGCCGAGAGCGTCCCGACGCTGTCCGGCGCCAATGCCGACCATCGCTTCGTCTGGCCGCTTTCCGGGGTCGAGAACGCCCTGATCGCGCTTGCGCGGGCGCTCGGCGCCGACCTCGCCGATCCTGGCCTCGCCCCGGAGGCGGCCCACGCGGTCGCTGCGATGGCGGCCGACCTGCAGGCCCATCCAGGGCGCGCCCTGGTGCTCGCCGGGCCGCACCTGCGGCCCGAGCTGCATGCCTTGGCGCATTGGATCAACGGGAAGCTCGGCGCGCCGCTCGACCTCGTTGCGCCGGCTGTTCCGACCGATGCGGGGTCGCTCGACGAGCTCGCCCGCGATCTCGAGGCCGGCGCGGTCGACACCCTCCTCGTCACCGGCTGCAACCCGGCCTACGAGGCGCCCGCGCCGCTCCGCCTGGCCGACAGCATCACCAAGGCCAAGCTGTCGATCCACCTCGGACCGATGTTCGACGAGACCGCCGCGGCATGCCAATGGCACGTGCCTGAATCGCATCCGCTCGAGAGCTGGTCCGACCTGCGCGGGCTCGACGGTACGGCAAGCCTCGTGCAGCCGCTGATCCGCCGCCTCTACGGCACCCGCACGCTGCATACCGTGCTGGCGGCGCTCGGCGGCAGCTTCGATGGCGACGACTACGCGCTGGTGCGCGAGACGTGGAAAGCTCAGGCGACGGATTTCGAGCCCTGGTGGCGCGCCGCGCTCGAAGCCGGCACGGTCCCGGGCAGCGCCACGGCGAAGCTCGACCTTCCGCCACCCGCCCTGCCGAAAGTCGACCCGGCCGTGGCGGCATCCGGGCTGACGTTGTGCCTCGCGCCCGACCCGGCCCTCTGGGACGGCAGCTTCGCCAACAATGCCTGGTTGCAGGAATGCCCCAAGCCCCTGACCAAGGAGGTCTGGGGCAATGCGCTCGGCCTAGGCGCCGCGGATGCGAAGGCGCTCGGCGTCGTCGACGGCGACCTCGTCGCGCTCTCCACCGAGGGGCGGACCATCGAGGTGCCGGCGCGCATCGCCTCCGGCCACGCACCCGGCACGCTGAGCCTGACCTATGGCTACGGCCGATCGCGGGCCGGCACCATCGGGTCGGGCGTCGGCGCCAATACGTTCGGGCTCATCGGGCGGGAAGGCCAGTCGGTGCTCGCCGTGGCCGCGACGAAGGCCAAGGGTCGCGCGCCGATCCATTCCACGCAGGACCAGTTCGCACTCGATGGCGAGGACCGGGACCTCTATCCGGTGCTCGCCCTCGGCGATTTGAAGGCGAAGCCTCTCGACGCCCATGACGGGGCAGTGCCGACTATGCTGCCCGCGCATGATTATACGAAAGCGGCGGCCCGCTGGGCCATGGTGATCGACACGAGCGCCTGCATCGGCTGCAATGCTTGCGTCGTGGCCTGCCAGGTCGAGAACAACATCCCGGTCGTCGGCCCCGAGGAGATCGACCGCCACCGCGACATGCATTGGCTGCGCATCGATCGTTACGATCACGACGCGGGCGGCGGCTTCCAGCCGGTGCCCTGCATGCATTGCGAGACGGCGCCCTGCGAGCCGGTCTGCCCGGTGGCGGCCTCCGTGCACGACAGCGAGGGGCTGAACGTGCAGGTCTACAACCGCTGCATCGGCACGCGCTTCTGCGAGGCCAACTGCCCCTACAAGGTGCGCCGCTTCAACTTCTTCGGTTATGCGACCGACCAGGCCTATGGCGACCTCGACCGGCCGGTGATGCAGGCCCACTACAATCCCAACGTCACGGTGCGGGCGCGCGGCGTGATGGAGAAATGCACCTATTGCGTCCAGCGCATCTCGGGCGCGCGGCGCGCCGCCGAGAAGGAGAACCGTCCGCTCGGCGACAAGGACGTCGTCACCGCGTGCCAGTCGGCCTGTCCGACGCAGGCGATCAGCTTCGGCAACCTGGAGGCGCCCGGCAGCACGGTGGCGGCGCTGCGCCGGGAGCCGCATCACTACGCCCTGCTCGACCACCTCGACACCAAGCCGCGCACCACCTACCTGGCGCGCATCCGCAATCCCAACCCCGATCTCGAGAAGGGCAGCGGATGAGCGCCGTGTCGCAGCCCGCCCCGGGCGACGCAGGACTGCTGCCGCAGGACTTCTCCTATGGCGAGGTGACCCGGGCGGTCTCCGACCCCGTTCTCGTCAAGCGGCGATGGCGCAATTGGTGGATCGCGCTGGCGCTCACGCTGCCTTTCGTCGTGGCCACCCTCGTTGGCCTCGTCGTGGTCCTCGGCGTCGGCGTCGGCACTTGGGGCATCAACTCGACCATCGTCTGGGGCATCGCCATCGCCAACTACGTTTGGTGGATCGGCATCGGCAATGCCGGGACGCTGATCTCCTCGCTCCTGGCGATCACCCGGCAGGGCTGGCGCGCCTCGATCAACCGCTTCGCCGAGGCGATGACCCTCTTCGCCGTGTCGATCGCCGGCATCTTCCCGATCATCCATCTCGGCCGGCCGCAATATTTCTACTGGCTCGCGCCCTATCCCAACACCATGACGCTCTGGCCGCAGTGGCGCAGCGCGCTGGTCTGGGATTTCTGGGCGATCCTGAGCTACCTGATTTTCTCGCTGCTGTTCTGGTACTTGGGCCTGATCCCGGATGCTGCCACCTTGCGCGACCGCGCCACGAGCCGCTGCAAGCAGCTCGTCTTCGGTATGCTCGCCCTCGGCTGGCGCGGCTCGGCCCGGCACTGGGCGCTGCACGAGAAGCTGCACATCACGATGGCGGCCCTCGCGGTGCCGCTCGTCTGCTCGGTCCATTCCATCGTCGGGCTCGATTTCGCGGCGAGTCTCATGCCGGGCTGGCAGGAGACGATCTTCCCGCCCTATTTCGTCGTCGGCGCCATGTATTCGGGCTTCGCGATGGTGGTGATGCTGGCGATCTTCATCCGCTGGGGCCTCGGCCTCGAGCGTTTCGTGACGCTGCGCCACTTCGACGCCATGGGGCTCATCATGCTGATGTGCTCGCTCGTCATGGGGCTGAGCTACGCCACCGAATGGTTCATGGCCTGGTACGGCGGCGAGCATGCGGCGCGCGGCCTCATCGCACACCAGTTCGCCGGTTTCTACGGCCCGCTCTACTGGTTGCTGCTGCTGTTCAACATAATCCTGCCGCAGGTTCTGTGGTGGCCCGCGGCCCGGCGCAATCTGTGGATTCTGGCCGGGGTATCGGTCGGCATCAACATCGGCATGTGGTTCGAGCGCATCCTCATCATCTGGAACACGCTCTCGCACACCTATCTCCCCAGCATGCGGCACGTCTTCGTGATGTCGGTGGTCGACTGGATCTTCATCCTGGGACCGCTTGGGCTCTTCGCCTTCCTGTTCCTTCTGTTCTCGCGCTTTTTCCCCGTCGCCTCGATGTATGAGGTGCGCGAGCTCGGCCATCGGGAGGGGGCGCGGTGACCAGGCTCCGCCTTGCCGCCTTCGCCGATGCCGACGCGCTCGTCGCGGCCGTCGATATCATGCGCCGCGAAGGCTTCGCGGTGGCCGACGCGCTGACGCCTTTCCCGGTCCCCGAACTGACCCGGCGGCTCGACGCGTCGAGCCGCGTGATGCGCCCCGCGATGGCGCTGTTCGGTTTCGGCACCGCGCTGCTGTTCGTCGCCCTGCAGGTCTATTCGCAGGCCTACGCCTATCCGCTGAACTCGGGCGGTCGGCCGCTCGCCTCCTGGGCGGTCTACTACCTCGTCCCCTTCGAGACAGGCGTGCTGGCGGCGGCGCTGGCGGGCTTCGGCGTCTTCCTGTGGCGCTGCGGCCTGCCGCGCCTCCATCATCCGCTGTTCGCGGTGCCGGGCGTCGAGCGCGCCACGCAGGATCGCTTCATCCTCGTCGTCGACGCTCCGGACGACGAGGTCGGCGCGCATCGGTTGCGCGACGCGCTGTTCGGCGCCGGCGCCCTCTCGGTTGGGGAGGTGGGCGCGTGAGGCGCCTCGCCGTCCTGCTCCTGCCGCTGGCTCTGACGGCCTGCGACCAGTCGATGACGGCGCAGCCGAAATACAAGACCTACGCGCGGGCCGACTTTTGGCCGGACGGCACGGCCGCCCGCCCGCTGCCGGAGCATGCGGTGGCGCGCGGCGACGCGGCCCGCGCGACCGCGATCGCCGAACCGCCGCCCGTCACCGAGGCTCTGCTGCGGCGCGGTCAGGAGCGCTTCGGCATCTATTGCTCGCCCTGCCATGGGCTCGCCGGCATGGGCGACGGGATGGTGGTGCAGCGCGGCTTCCCGGCCCCGCCCTCATTCGAGAGCCCACGCCTCCGTGCCGCGAGCGCGCAGCATATCTTCGATACGATCAGCAACGGCTACGGCGCCATGTACGCTTACGCGGCGCGCGTCGAGCCGGAAGACCGCTGGGCCATCGTGGCCTATGTGCGCGCGCTCCAGCTCGCCGGGCGGGTGGCGCTCGCCGAGGTGCCCGACGCACGGGAGAAATTGCCGTGAGCCGCCGCCTCGTCGCCGGGATCGTCGGTCTGGTGCTGCTCGTCATGATCGGCATCGCGGCGCCCCGGGCCACGCTGCACGGCTGGCTGATCGCCTTCGCCTTTCTCGGCGGTTTCCCGCTCGGCGCGCTGGCGCTCATGATGATCCATCGGCTGACGGGCGGTCGATGGGGCGAGGCGGCCCGGCCCGTCCTCGCCGCGGCAACGGCCGCGCTGCCCTTGACGCTGCTTCTCGTGCTGCCGTTACTCCTCGGTGCCCGTCTCGCCTATCCTTGGGCCGCCGACCCGTCGAGCGCGGGCTCGGGCGTCGCGGCGATCTACCTCAATCCCTGGTCCGTCGGGCTGCGCAGCCTCGTCGGCCTCTTCGTCCTCTGCCTCTTCGGCCGGATGCTCGTCGCCCGGCGGCTCGGCCGCCTCGGCGCGGGGTTCGGACTCTGCGCCTATGCGCTCTTCATGAACCTCGCAAGCTACGACTGGCTGCTGTCGCTCGCCCCGCGCTTCACCTCTTCGGCCTTCGGCGCACAGACGATCGTGGCGCAGATCCTCTCGGCCCTCTGCCTGGCCGCCCTCTTCGGCCGGGCCCCCGACGACGATCCGGCCTGGGCCGATCTCGGCGCGCTCATCCTCGCCGCGACGCTTGGCGAAAGCTATCTCCTCCTCATCGGCTTCAGCATAAACTGGTACGGTGACTTGCCGGACCAAGCGCATTGGTACCTGAGCCGCACGGCGGGCGGCTGGCGCTGGCTGGAAATCGCCGGCGCCCTTCTCGGATCGGTCCTTCCGATGCTGGCACTGCTGTTCAGCCGCGTGCGCCGCGACCCCCTGCTGTTGCGCCCGGTCGCGCTCGCGGTTCTCCTCGGCCTGCTGATCGAGGACATATGGCTCGTGGCCCCCGCTACGGAGCCCTGGTCGGCGCTCACCGGGCTCCTGGCCGTCGGGACACTCGCAATCCTGTTGGCTGGTGTGGCCGCCCCGCTGTCGAAGCTGACGGGGAGAGCCGCCCATGGCGTTTGAGGTCAGGGGCGACCGCGAGGCGCCTGCCGTCGACATCCGGACGGTGCTGATCATGGCCGTGGGCTTCGTGCTCTTCGTTGCTCTCGTCATGGCCGGCTTTGCGCTCTACTTCCGCTCCGCCATCGTGGCCGACCGGATCGACCAGCCGCTCGGCACCTTTCCGATCCCACAAATCCAGCCCGACCCGACGCAGGACTATCTCGGGTTTCGCGAGCGCCAGAACCAGGACCTCGCGGGCTATGCCTGGGTCGATCGGGACAAGAGCCTGGTTCACATCCCCATCGCGCGGGCGATGAGCCTCGTCGCCGGCAAGGGCGCGACGGCCTATGATCCGCCAGACCCCGCGCCCGCCCAAGCCACGATTGCGGGCCGGCCGCCGGACGGCGCTCCGCGTGCCGTGCCGAGCCTGCCGGCCAGCCCCTATGGAGCACGGCCGTGAGGAGCGAGGCTTCACATTCCTGCCCCGCATTTCCGCGTTGCCGAACGTCCAAAGAGGCGTTCATGTCGGCGCTGGGCGGTTCGTCCCTTCTCCCTTCAGGGGAGAAGGTGGCCGTCGCGGCGAAGCCGCGAGAACGGCCGGATGAGGGGACGCTCAATAGCCGGATGCGCCCCTCATCGCCGCCTCGCGGACCTTCTCCCCCGAGGGGAGAAGGAGCCAATGTCCACGGTCCATGCAAATCGATTCGACCGATGCTCGCGGCTTTCGCGCTTGCGGCTTTCGCCGCGGCTCCGCTCCCTGCCTGCGCGGCCCTCGCCCCGGTCGCCCTCGACGCGGTCGGGATAGTGCCGCCGCCGGGCGCAGCCCTCCCAAATGATCTCGCCTTCGTCGATCAGGCCGGCCGGCCCGTCCGGCTCGGCGAGCTTTTCGGAGCGCGTCCGATCGTCCTCGTCCTGCTCGACTATCGCTGCCGGGAGATCTGCGGCCCGGTTCTCGCCGTGACGGGCGGCGCCCTGGCTCGCACCGGTCTCGAGGCCGGCAAGGACTTCGAGCTTCTCGCCGTAGGGCTCGATCCGGCCGCCCTGCCGGCCGATGCCGCGCGTATGCGCGACGGCCAGCTCGCCGGCCTTGGCGAGGTCGCGTCGAGCGCTCACCTGCTCAGCGGCACGCCGGACACTGTCGCAAGGGTCGAGACGGCCATCGGCTACCATGCGGCCTATGATGGCGCCGCGGGCCGCTACGCCCATCCGGTCGACATCCTGGTGCTGACGCCGGGCGGCGCCGTGTCGCGTGTGCTGCCCGGCCTCTCGCCCGACCCGGCGACGCTGCGGCTCGCGCTGGTCGAGGCGGGCGAGGGGCGCATCGGCACGCTCGGCGACCGCCTGCATATCCTCTGCTATGGCCTCGACCCGGCACACGGCCTCGCCAACCGCGCCGTCGCGGCGATACTCACGGCCGGCGGCCTGCTCACCCTCGCCGGCCTCGGCGGCTTCCTCCTGGCGCTGTCGCGCCGCAGAGGCGCCGCGCCCGGAGCGTCTCCGTGAGCGGCTTTCCCGTCTTCCCGGGCGAGGCCTCGACCCAGGCGGTGTCGACAGACCACATCACCATCGGCCTGACCGTCCTGTCCGGCGCGATCGTCCTCATTGTTTTCGGTCTCGTCCTCGGCTTCGCCTTCCGCTACCGCAACGGCTCGAGTGCCAAGCGTGGCGACCTGCCGGAATGGGTCGCCCGCGACGTCGAGATAGGCTGGACGGCCGCCACCGCCTTCCTGGCGCTGTTCATCGTCTGGTGGACGATCGCCGCCAGCCTCGGCAGCCTCGCGCCGAAACCGGGCGCCATGGAGATCCATATCGTCGCCAAGCAATGGATGTGGAAGACCGAGCATCCGAACGGCGCGCGCGAGATCAATGCCCTGCATGTGCCGATGGGTGAGCCCGTGCGGCTGATGATGACCTCGCAGGACGTGATCCATTCCTTTTCCGTGCCGCAGTTCCGCATCAAGCAGGACGTGCTGCCGGGCCGCTACACCCATACCTGGTTCGAAGCGACAGCGCTCGGCACCTTCCATCTCTTCTGCACCCAGCTCTGCGGTACCGAGCACGCGCGCATGGTGGGCGACGTCGTGGTGATGCGGCCCGAGGATTACGCGCGCTGGAGCGCCGCCCAGCCGCAGGGCGACGACCTCGCCGCGGCGGGGGCGAGCCTGTTCCACACGCTCGGCTGTTCGGGATGCCACGTGGGCTCGGTCGTGCATGCGCCGCAGCTCGCCGGCCTCTACGGCAAGCCGGTGCAGCTCGCCGACGGCCGCAGCGTCGTGGCCGACGACGCCTTCATCCGCGACATGATCCTCAAGCCCAAGGCCAATGTGCCGGCCGGCTACGAGCCGATCATGCCGAGCTTCTCGGGCCTCGTCGGCGACGACGAGATCCTGGCGCTGACCGCCTATATCCGGTCGTTGAAGGACGCGAAGGAAACCCGAGGATGACCGATGCCATCGTCGCCGACCGTCCGCAGGGCCTCGCCCGGGCGCGCGACTACCTTCACGCCGGCTCGACGCTGCGCTCGTGGCTGCTGTCGACCGACCATAAGCGCATCGCCATTCTCTACGGCATCACCATCACGCTGTTCTTCCTGATCGGCGGGGCCGCCATCACCGTCGTGCGCCTGGAGCTCGTGTCGCCGAACGGCAACTTCATCTCGGACGACACCTACAACAAGCTCTTCACGCTGCACGGCGTGATCATGGTGTGGTTCTTCCTGATTCCCTCGATCCCCAACACGCTCGGCAATTTCCTGGTCCCGCTGATGATCGGCGCGCCCGACATGGCCTTCCCCAAGCTCAACCTGGCGAGCTGGTACATCAATCTCGCCGGCGGCCTCTTCACCCTGGCGGCGCTCCTGGCCGGCGGCGTCGATACGGGCTGGACCTTCTACACGCCTTATTCGACCATGTTCTCGAACGGCAACGTGCTGCTCGCGGCCTTCGGCGTCTTCATCGCCGGCTTCTCGTCGATCGCCTCGGGCGTCAACTTCATCGCCACGATCCATACGCTGCGCATTGCCGGCATGGGCTGGATGCGGCTGCCGCTGTTCGTCTGGTCGATCTATGCGGTCAGCCTGGTGATGGTGCTGGCGACGCCGGTGCTCGCCGTCACCATGCTGCTCATCGTCGCCGAGCGCTGGTTCGGCCTGCCGATCTTCGATCCCGCCCATGGCGGCGACCCGCTGCTGTTCCAGCACCTCTTCTGGTTCTACAGCCATCCGGCCGTCTACATCATGATCCTGCCCGCCATGGGGGTCGTGACCGAGATCATCACCTGCTTCGCGCGGCGCGCCGTATTCGGCTACACCTTCATGGTCTATGCGATGGTGGCGATCGCCTTCATCGGCTTCTTCGTCTGGGGCCATCACATGTTCGTGTCAGGCCAGTCGCCCTATGCGAGCCTGATCTTCTCGTTCCTGTCCTTCGTCATCGCCGTTCCCTCGGCGATCAAGGTCTTCAACTGGACGGCCACGCTCTACCGCGGCCAGATCAGCTTCGAGGCGCCGATGCTCTACGCGCTCGGTTTCGTCGGCCTGTTCACCGCGGGCGGCCTGACCGGCCTGTTCCTGGCCTCGATTCCGGTCGACGTCCACGTCCACGACACCTATTTCGTCGTTGCGCATTTCCACTACATCATGGTCGGCGGCTCGGTCTCGGCCTTCTTCGGCGGCCTGCATTTCTGGTGGCCGAAGATCACCGGCAAGCTCTATTCGGAGGCCTGGGCGCGCTTCGCCGCGATCCTGATGTTCTTCGGCTTCAACTTCACCTTCTTCCCGCAGTTCATCCTCGGCTATCTGGGAATGCCGCGCCGCTATCACGTCTATCCGCCCGAGTTCCAGGTCTATCACGAGATGTCGACGCTCGGCGCCTCGGTGCTTGCGGCCGCCTATCTGCTGCCCCCCGTCTATCTCGGCTGGTCGATCTTCGCGGGGATACGGGCCGGCGACGACCCCTGGGGTGCCAGCGGGCTCGAATGGCAGACCTCGTCGCCGCCTCCCCCGCGCAACTTCCGCACGCCGCCAGCGCTTCCCGAAACGGTCTACGACTATCATGCGCGGGGCAAGGCACCGGCCGCCGATACCGCCTCGCCCCGCCGGCGCGAGAGCGCGGCCCGGCAGAACGTGGACGCGGCGCCATGAACGAGGGCGCGGCGGCTCTGCGCGAACCCTGGACCTCGCTCGAAGACCAGCGCCGCGTCGCGATGTTCGGCATGTGGACCTTCATCGCCAGCGAGATCCTGTTCTTCGGTGCCCTGCTGATGGGCTTCAGCTTCACCAGAATCCTCCATCCCGCCGATTTCGCCGCGGCCGCTCGGCACACGGACATCTGGTTCGGCTCCGCCAATACGGCGATCCTCATCACCTCGTCCTTCACGATGGTGATGGCGGCGCGCGCCGCCGACCTCGACGTGCCGCGGCTCGCCGCGGGCTGCCTTGCGGCAACGACGGCGCTGGGGCTGGCTTTTCTCGTCCTCAAAGGCTTCGAATATCGCGAAGATCTCGAGCAACACCTGCTGCCGGGGCAGGGTTTCGCCTTGAAGACGGCGGCGGCCCAGATCTTCTTCTCCTTCTATTGGGGGATCACCGCCGTGCACGCCATCCACCTGACGATCGGCATCGCGCTCGTCGGGCGGCTGGCCCTGCTGACATGGCGGCGCGGCATCGCGCTGCGCAGCCCGCAGTTCGAGGTGACGGCGCTCTACTGGGGCTTCGTCGACGTCGTCTGGATCATGGTCTTCCCGCTGATCTACCTCGGCGGAGGGCGGGCGTGACCCCCAGAACCGGATCGGCGCATCCGCAGGCGACGCGACGCGGCCTCGCGGCGGCCTGGCGCCGCAACGGCCTCGTCTGGCTGGCGCTGCTTCTCCTGCAGGCGCTGTCGATCGGCCTCGCCTATGCGCCACTCGGGCACTGGGTGCTCGACGTCAATGTCGGCATCGCGGCGGTCCAGGCCCTCGTGGTCGGCGTCTTTTCCATGGGACTCGAGAAGACGACGGCGCTGAACCGTCTCACCGCGGCGGCCGGCTTCGTCTTCGTCCTCGTCATGTTCGCCCTGACGCTCGGCGATGTCTTCACGCGTCTCTGAGCCCGGCATTCATCAGCCGAGACGTCGATCCGATCATTCCATTGTCGGAGCGAGCTTCTGGACACCGGGGACCTCACCGCCGAGCCAAGCCGCGTTCTTGGCCGTCCCGTCGAAGGTGGCGCTCGTCTTGAACAGCTCGTATTTGCCCTGGACGGCATAGGGCCGACTGCGCGCCAGCAACTCCGCGACGGTTGCTTTGTTCATCGGCCGGAAGCTCTTTACGGCCTCGAAGGCCTGATCGAGGTCACGCTGGCTCTGGATGCCGGTGATCACCACCGAGGTCGGCAGATTCAGCGAGAAGTGCAGATATTCGATCGGCTTGATCGGCGCGTCGCTCTTCAGGATAACGCCGTCGCCGAAGGTCTTCATGCCAAGCGCGGCGATACCGTTCGAGACGAGATAGGGCAGCACGAGGTGGCCGAAACTGCGGAAATGCGCGTCCATCACATTGAGCGGCATCTGCACCGCGTCGAAGTGGAAATCGTGCTCGGTCGCGACATCCAGCATCTGCAGATGGATCCTGGGATCCTTATGCCCGGTGAAGCCGATGTGACGCAGCTTGCCGGCCTTCTTAGCCTCGACGAAAGCCTCCATGGCGCCACCCTCGGCGAAGACCCGGTCCGGGTCGTCGTAGCGCAGGATCTCGTGATGCTGGACGAGGTCGATCCGGTCGGTGCGAAGCCGCTTCAGCGACGTATCGATCTGCTTTGCGGCTTCCTCCTTGGTGCGGCCGTCCATCTTGGACATCAGGAAGACCTTGTCCCGATAGCCGCCCTGCTCCAGCGCGACGCCCATGCGCAGCTCCGAGCGCCCCTCGTTGTAGTCCCAGCAATTGTCCATGAAGGTGATGCCGCGGTCGATGCCCTGATGCATCAGCCGGACCGCCTCGTCGTCGGTCAGCGCGCTCTTGCCGAGGTGGAAACCGCCCATGCCGATCGCCGAAACTTTCTCCGAAGCGCGCCCGAAGGCGCGGAACAGCATCTCGCCACGGCGCTCGCCGGGATCGGTGACAAAGGGCAGGTCGGCCGGATCGGCGGGCCGCGTGTCGGGCAGGCCGGGGCCGGTCATGGCCGCACCCGCGCTGCCCGAGGCCGCGATCCCGGTGCCGACCACGGCAGCCTGGAGAAAGGTACGACGTTCCATGGCGTGTCTTCTTGTGGCTGAATCGCGGGATGCGTATCGCGTCCCGGGGAGGGGGATGAAAGGGTCGTCGTCATGTCAGCCGGTCTCCGTGAGGCGGGGCGCCGCATGCAGCAGGCGCAGAGCGGCGCAGGCCGCGCCATAGCCGTTGTCGATATTGACGACAGCGAGGCCCGGGGCGCAGCTCGCCAGCATGGCGTCGAGCGCGGTCCGGCCGCCCTCGGCGACGCCATAGCCAACCGAGGTCGGCACCGCGATCACCGGCCCGGCGACGAGGCCCCCGAGGACGCTCGCCAGTGCCGCATCCATGCCGGCGACGACGATCGTGATCGGATGCGCCCGGATCTCCCCGAGGCGGCGGTCGAGACGCCACAAGCCGGCAACCCCGACATCGGCGATCAGCGTCGCCGCTTCGCCCAGGTAGGCAAGCGTGCGTTCGGCTTCCCGTGCCACGGGCACGTCGGAGGTGCCGGCGGCGACGATCGCGACCCGGGCCAGCCCCGCGACGGCACGCCGTACGCCGAAGATGCCGGTTCGCGAGACCGGACAATAATCGAGGCGATCGCGGTGGCGCGGCGACAACCTGTCATGCTTGTCCGCGTCGAGCCGCGTAATCAGCAGGGGGGCGCCACGCTCCGCCGCGAGATCGAGGATCGCGTCGAGCTGCGCCGGTGACTTGCCGGCCGCATAGACGGCTTCTTCGAGGCCGATCCGCTCCAACCGCCCGAAGTCGAGCATGATCTCGTCCGCGACGCTCACCCTTTCGCTCCGGCGCGATCGGTCAGGAAGGCACTTCCGGTCCGATAGGGCGAGAAGCTCACGATACCGTGGACGAGGCCGGCCGGCGCCTGCGCGAGGATCCTGCCGTCGAGATCCGTGCGGCGCTGCGCGTCGAGAGCCGCGAGACTGTCGGAATCGAGCTCGATCACGACGCCTGAGGCCCGCACGCGGCAGCGCACCTT
Source organism: Lichenihabitans sp. (assembly GCA_965277115.1). GTDB lineage: Bacteria > Pseudomonadota > Alphaproteobacteria > Rhizobiales > Beijerinckiaceae > Lichenihabitans. The sequence continues at coordinate 691,535 of CBDIBY010000013.1, forward strand.
GCGGCTGGGAAAGGCGCCCCGCTCCAGAGCCTCGCCGACGAGTTGCTCCACCGCGTGGACGAAGGCGAGCAGCGCCGGCTCGATGCGGATGCCGGTCTCGACCCGGCTCGACAGGCAGGGCGCCGCCGGCAATTCGGCGACCTCTCCGAGGCCGAGGGCCCGCGCCAGGGCGCGCACCGATCTCTTGTCGAGGCCGGCTTCGACGAAGGGGTGGCGCACGTCATGGCGGGCGGCGGCATCGAGGCCGGGGCGGTATTCACCGAGATCGTCGAGATTGGCGCCGGAGACGATCCGGCGGTCCGTAACCCGGCGGATCGCGCCGTAAAGATTGATCTTGCAGAAGAAGCAACGGTTGACGGGATTCGCCCGATAGGCCGGGTCGGCGAATTCACCGGCATCGATCACGCGCAGGGACCAACCCTGCCGCGTTCCCTCCGAGCGGACCCTGTCGGTCGCCTCGGCGGGCACGGCCGGCGAGGTGGCGTGCACCATCAGGGCCGCGTTCGCGCCGAGAAGCCGGTGCGCCATCGTCGCCAGCGTCAGGCTGTCGACGCCGCCGCTAACCGCGACGGCGAGCGGCCCCGAAGGGCGAAGGAGAGCCTCGAGCCGGGCTTGCGCCTCGCTCATCGCCTGTCCTCCGGCCGCCGTGCGAGGACCAACCGTTCGGCCTCGTGGCGCAGGGCGACACGGCCGGCGTGGCCCTCGTGGGCCAGCGCATCGTCCGCCTCGGCCTTGGCGGTGCGGCCCCCCGGCCGCTCGACGCTCTTCACCCGCACCCGACGGCCGGCGACCTCGACCGTATCGACGCTACGCGGCAGGGCGACGCCGGCAACGATGCGATGGCGCAGACCGATCGTCGTCGTTTCGCGGAAGCAGGCCGCGATCGCGCCATCGAACGCTTCGGTCCGCGCCAGCACCCGCACATGGGTCATCAACCGCCCCTTCTTGCCGAACACCGGCATCTGCACGACGTCGAAGATGTCGCCATGGTCGCGCAGGCGGTCCAGCCCCATGGCGAGGTCCTCCGCCGACTGGTCGTCGACCTCGAACTCGATCACGGCCAATTCGCGATGCCCCGTGGCGCCGGAGACCGCCGTCTCGCCGAAGACGAGAACGCGAAGACAGTTGCTCAGGCCGGGGAGCGTCCGCGTGCCGAAGCCGATGCCGGACCGCATGAGCACGCGCGGCCCGGCCTGCGTGAGCGATGCCGACCCGCACAGGTGGCGCAGGATCGCCGCACCGGTCGGCGTCACCCGCTCGCCCGCGACGCCGTCGTCGATCATGGAAAAGCCTTCGAGAAGGAGCGCGGTGGCCGGCGCCGGCACCGGCAGCATGCCGTGCTGCGTTCGCACGCGGCCCGCACCGAGCGGCAGCGCCGAGACGCTCCAGCGCGTCGCGCCGAGCGCAACGACGAGATGGGCCGCCGCCACGATGTCGGCGATCGAGTCCCAGGCGCCGACCTCGTGGAAGGCGACATCGTCGAGCGCGATGCCGTGCACCCGCGCTTCGGCCTCCGCGAGATTGCCGAAGATGGCGAGCGCATGATCGCGCACGGCAGGCTCGAGATGGGCGTGTCGCAGCGCGGCGCGGATTTCGGCCCAATGGCGATGGTCATGGCCAACCGACCGTGAGCCGGGCTGCGCATGGTGGTGGTCCTCGTCGTGGTGACGGTCGACGACGCCGCGCCCGTCCTGGCCTTGCGCCTGGGTGACCGAGAAGCGGTGACCGTGCAGGGTACCGTCGCCATGGGGATGCAGGGCACAGGTGACGCCGGAGCGGCTCGCCGCCTCGACGCTGGCGCGCACGCCGGCCTCGTGCTCCGGAAATGCATCGAGCAGGGCGGCCGCGAACATATCGCCGGCCACGCCTCCGATCGCATCGAGGTGGATCTGCATCCGGTCACGATCCCCGCGTGATACCCATGGGCGCAAACGCCACGTCGCTGCGAAAGGTCCTGTGCCAGAAAGAGGACGTGGTGCGATCGTACTATGCGCTGACTTTGGTGCGTCGGGTCGCCCAGCCCTTGCGGGCCGCGGCCGTGCGCTGCTCGGGCGATCCCGACTTGTGCGCATGTCCGCCGCGCGACGACGCGACATGGGTATCGGGCTTGCCCCGGCCCGAGCCGGACTTGTTGCCCCCGCCCGACTCCTTGTTCACGGTCGCCCAGGCCCGGCTCTCAGCCTCCTTTTTGGGAACGCCGCGATCCTCGTAGCTGTCCTCGATATGCTCGGCCTTGCGCTTCTGCTTGTCGGTATAGGCATCCTTGTCGCCGCGGGGCATGGCAGTCTCCTCTCGGTGTCCAGGCAACGGAACGTTCCCGACCGAACCGATGTTGCGGACGACGGACCCCGTCAGGTGACTGCCTCCACGGCCTGCTCCTGAAACGCGGCCTCGACCGCCTGATCGACCCGCTCCAGCCAGATGAACTCGAGCTTGGCGCGCGCATCCTCCGGGATCTCGTCGTAGTCGCGCCGGTTGCGAGCCGGCAGCATGACCCGCGTCAACCCGGCCGTGGCGGCAGCCAGGACCTTCTCCTTGATACCGCCGACCGGGAGCACGAGCCCGCGCAAGGTGATCTCGCCCGTCATGGCCGTATCGGAACGCACGACGCGGCCGGTCGCCAGGGAGGCGAGCGCCGTGAACATCGCGACCCCCGCACTCGGACCGTCCTTCGGCGTGGCGCCGGCCGGGACATGGACGTGGATGTCGTTGCGCTCGAACCAATTGGCTTCGACACCCAGCGACGCGGCCCGGTTCTTGAGCAGGCTAAGGGCCGCGTGTACGCTTTCCCGCATGACCTCGCCGAGCTGGCCCGTCACCGTGAGACCGCCTTTTCCAGGATTGCGGGTCGCCTCGATGAACAGGATCTCGCCGCCGACGGGCGTCCAGGCCAGCCCGGTGGCGACGCCCGGCACGCTGGTGCGGATCGCCACCTCGTTCTCGAAGACCGGGCTGCCGAGGATCGGCGTCAGGTCGCCCGCCTCGATCTCGACCCGATCGACCGAGCCCTCGGCGATGCGGACCGCGGCGTTGCGCAGCGTCCGGCCGATCTCCCGCTCCAGGCTGCGGACCCCGGCTTCCCGCGTATAGCCGGCGATGATGGCGCGCAAAGCCGCATCGTCGATCGTCACCTGATCGGGTTTGAGCCCGTTCGCCTCGAACTGACGGGGAAGGAGATAGCGGCGGGCGATCTGGAACTTCTCCTCCAGCGTATAGCCGGCGAGCGAGATGATCTCCATGCGGTCGCGCAGCGGGCCGGGGACCGTGTCGAGCATGTTGGCGGTGGCGATGAAGACCACGCGCGACAGATCGAACGGCACGCCGAGGTAATTGTCGCGGAAGGTGCCGTTCTGTTCGGGGTCGAGCACCTCCAGCATGGCGGCCGAGGGGTCGCCTTGGATACCGCGTCCCATCTTGTCGATCTCGTCGAGCATCATCACGCAATTGCGGGCGCCGGCCTTGCGCAGCCCCTGGACGATGGTCCCGGGCAGCGCGCCGATATAGGTCGAGCGGTGACCGCGAATCTCCGCCTCGTCGTGTACCCCGCCCAAGCTGACCCGCACGAACGGACGCCCAAGCGCCCGGGCGATCGATTGGCCGAGCGAGGTCTTGCCGACGCCGGGCGGCCCGACGAAGCACAGGATCGGTGCATGACCGTCCGGCGCGAGTTTCCGCACCGCGAGATATTCGACGATCCGCTGCTTGATCTTGGTCAACCCGAAATGGTCCGCGTCGAGGATCCGTCGTGCCTCCGCGATATCGATCGGTTTCGGGTCCGGCAGCCGCCAGGGCACCTCGACCATCCAGTCGAGGTGATTGCGCAGCATGCCGGTTTCCGGCGAGGCCTCGGGGCTGCGCTCGTAGCGGCGCAGTTCCTTGCGCACGGAGGCTTCCGTGTCGGCCGGCATGCCCGCGGCGTCGATCTTGGTCGAGAGCTCCGCGACCTCGATCGCCTTGCCCTGGCCTTCGCCCTCGCCGAGCTGGCGCTGGATCGAGGCCATCTGCTCGCGTAGCACCGCCTCGCGCTGCCGCTCGTCGAAGGTCTGCTTGGTCTGCCGGCCGATCTCGTTGGTGATGCGCAGAACTTCGATCCGATGCGCCAGGAGCGCCGCGACCTTCTCCATGCGGGCCATCTGGTCGACCGTCTCCAAGAGCTCCTGTTTCTGCTCAGGAGTGATGTCGAGGTAGGCGGCGACGAGATCCGGAAGCGCGGTGGGCGATGTCGTATTCTGTACCGCCTGCACGAGGTCCGCGGGGACCTGGGGCAGGAGTTGTAGGGTTTCGAGCGCCAACCGTTGCAGGTTCAGCCGCGTGGCCTCGAGCGCCGGCCCGTGCTGGTCGGCCTCCTCGATCCGCAGCGCGTGCGCGACGAAGAACGGCTGCTCGCGCAGGAAGTCGGTCACCTGGAACCGCTGCACGCCCTGCAAGACGACATGCTGTGTGCCGTCCGGGGCGCTGAGGTAGCGCAGCACGTTGCACAGCGTGCCGGTGCGGTGGAGGTCGACCGCAGCGGGGTCCTGCTCGTCTCCGTTACGCTGCATGAGAAGGCCGATCGGCTTCTCTTCCCGCACCGCGGCCTGCGCGGCCGCCACCGAGCGCTCGCGCCCCAGCGTCACCGGGAAGACCGTGCCGGGGAAAACCACCATGTTGCGCACCGGCACGATGATCAAGGCATCGTCGGGCAGGCCCGTCGGCGTCATGGCACCCAGGTCGGCGGAGCCCGCGCCCTCGGCGGCACGCGGCAGGGATGAAGCGAGCGTTCTCATCGCGCGGCCTTGTGGAGACTGATCAGGAGGCAGCCGTCCTGCGCGGTGCTCTTCACGGCGTCGTAGCGCCCGGCCGGCACCGGCACGCGCCGCTCGAACCGCCCTTGCGGCAGTTCGAGCCGATGGATCACGGCGGTCAGGAGTTCGCGCGGCAGGACGCGTCGGCCCGACACGACCAAGCAGCCGTCCTCCATCACCGCCTCGACCTGGTCGGGGGCGACGCCGGGGAGCGCGATCAGGATCAGCACCTGCGTCTCGGTTTCGATGACGTCGACCGGCGGTTCCCAGGCGGGACGGCGCGCGGTCGTGCGCGGCTGAAAGAATTGATCGTGCATGCGCTCGGCCCGCGCCAGCAGGGCGACGGCCTCCGACCACATCCAATCCTGCGGCTCTCGCGGCATGAGCACCTCTCGGCTGGCCGCTCCTCGCGGGACCGGCTTTTAGGTCCAATGTAGGCAGGTTTGGCCGGGTTACGAGGGAGGCGGCGAATGGCCGGCGTTCCGGGTCAGGTGCGCCACAGAGGCGGACGCGTCATCGACCCACCGGTCTGTCCGGCGGGCGGCAGCAGCGGGGGCCGTTGCCCGTACGCTGGCGCTCGAACCGGAACTCATGCCGGTCATCCGCCCGACGCGATCTTCGGCGAGCCGCAAAGTCCACCTTTGCGGTGCCTCTTGTCGGAAAGGCTTTGATCCGGCACTGCGAAGCGCTAGGCCGGTGCTTCAGGCCACAGGGAACAGCGATCGGAAGGGAGAACGGCACAATGGCGCGCAAGTTGAACTGGGGCGTGCTGAGCACGGCGAAGATCGGGGTCGAGACCGTCATCCCCGCCATGCAGCGCGGCGAGGTGACGACGATCGGCGCCATCGCATCGCGCGATGGTGCCAAGGCCGAAGCGGTCGCGGCGCGGCTCGGCATTCCCCGCGCCTACGGCAGCTACGAAGAGCTTCTGGCCGACCCGTCGATCGAGGCGATCTACAATCCGCTGCCTAACCACCTCCACGTGCCCTGGACCATCAGGGCGCTCGAGGCGGGCAAGCCCGTGCTCTGCGAAAAGCCCGTGGCCCTCGATGCAGCCGATGCCCAGCGCCTGGTCGAGGCGTCCACGCGCACGGGACGCCTCGTCGCCGAGGCCTTCATGGTCCGCCATCATCCGCAATGGCGAAAGGCCAAGGAGATCGCCGCCAGCGGCCGCATCGGTGAGACGCGGGCCGTGCAGACACTGTTCTCTTACTATCTCACCGATCCCGCCAATATCCGGAATCAGGCCGAGATCGGCGGCGGCGGGCTCTACGACATCGGCTGCTATGCCATCAACACGGCCCGCTATCTGTTCGACGCGGAGCCGGACCGGGTGATCGGGCTGTTCGACAACGATCCGGTGATGCGCACCGATCGCATGATGAGCGGCCTCGCCGAGTTCGGGAAAGGGCGTCAGCTCGCTTTCACCTGCGCGACGCAATTGGTGCCGTGCCAAAGCGTGCAGATCATGGGCACGCGGGGCCGCATCGAGGTGGAGATCCCGTTCAACGCGCCGGTCGATGGGCCGACGAGGCTCGTCGTCGACGACGGCCGCGATCTCGCGGGGAGCGGCCGGGAGGTCATCGAGCTTCCGGTCGCCAATCAGTACACGCTGCAAGGCGATGCTTTTTCCCGCGCGGTGCTCGGCGAACGACCCCTCGAATGGACCATTGACGACGCCGTTCTGAACATGCGCGTGATCGACGCCTTCTTCCGGTCGGCGCGTTCCGAGCGATGGGAGCGTCCCTGACATCCGCTCGAAAGGCCCCGATCGGTCTCGGCTCGGGCGCTACGACGAGCCGCGGCGGGCGACACCATCCCGGAGATAGGCCTTATAGATATGTTCGATGATCCCCGCCGGTGTGCGCCAGCACTTCAAGGCGTCGATCCCCTCGTGCTTGAAGCATAGGTTGCAGGAGACGCATCTGACCGGTCCGCGGCGTCCGGCGATCAATCTCTCGACGAGCTCCGGCTCGCGCACGAAGGGGCGCGACATCGCCAGAAAATCGGCGTCGCCCGAGCCGAGGATGTCGTCCATCACCTCGGTCGAGCGAATGCCGCCGACCAGGATGACCGGGATGCGGAGCGCCGCCTTGGCGGCCCGCGCGAAGGCGCGGTAGTAGGCTTCGGGAACGCGTTTCGCGAAGACGCGGTGGACGAGGCCGTCGGCGATCGCCCGGGCCGGACCCACCCCCACGTAGGGGCGGATGTTCTCCCGATAGGAGGTCATGACACCGTAGGTGACCTCGATCGCATCGAGACCAGCGTCTTCTAGCCGCTTTGCGATGTTCAGGCCCTCGTCCACCGAGAGGCCACCCGTCATCGCATCGGCCAGCCCGAGGCGGGCGGTCACCGGAAAGTCCGGCCCGACCGCCTCTCGCACGGCCCGATAGGCCGCGATGATGAACCGGCCGCGGCGTTCCGCGTCGCCGCCCCATTGGTCGGTTCGTCGGTTGGTGGCCGGCGAGTTGAACTGGGACAGCAGGTAGCCGTTGCCCGAATGGAGGTGAATGCCGTCGAATCCGGCCCGCTTCGCCCGCAATGCCGCGCTGCCGAAGGCCGAAATGACATCGAGGATGTCCTGCCCGCTCATCTCTTGGGGCGTGCGTGCGAAGATCGCGTTCGGGATGATCGAGGGGGCGATCGGCCGGATGGCCGGGATGAGCGACTGGCTTCCGGCATGGCTGAGTTCGGCGAAGATGACGCCGTCGTGCCGATGCACGGCGTCGGTGATGCTCGCGAGGGCGTGGACGCGGTCGTCGTGGTCGAGGCCGACTTGGCGAGGCTCGTATTGGCCGCGCGGCTCGACATAGATGTGACCCGTGACGATCAGCCCGCAGCCGCCCCGCGCGAGGTCGGAGTAAAGTCTCGCCAAGCGCGGCGTTGCCTCGCCCCGTTCGGTCGCCATGGTCTCGGAGGTTGCCGCCCGCACGAGCCGGTTCTTGAGCCGCAGGCGGCCGATGCGGCCCGGCTGCAGGAACAGGGAATGGCTTGGCAACGCCGGATCCACGCTCGTCACCCCTTATCGACGCTCCTCGCGCACATAAGGCTGCCCGAGCGCCCCGGGCTCCCCCGAACCGGCCGCCATGCGGACTCCCTGCCAGATCATCACGGCCAGGGTGGCCAGATAGGGCGTCATCGCGACGTAATATTGCGGCACCTGAATGCCGGCCGCCGCGACCTGCGGGATCAGGGCTTCGATGCTGCCGAACAGGATGGCGCCGGCGAGCGCGCGCCAGGGATGCCAGCGGGCGAAAATGACGAGCGCCACGGCGATCCAGCCTCGGCCGCCCGTCATGTTCACGATCCAGATCTTGGCGCTGGCGATGGACAGATAGCCGCCCGCGAGGCCAACGAGGGCGGAGCCGCCGACCACGGCGGCAAACCGGTAGGCGTAGATGTTCAGACCCGCGGCATCCGCCGTCTCGGGGCTCTCGCCGACCGAGCGCAGCCGAAGCCCGCTGTTCGTCCTATAGAGGAAATAGGTGACCGCAAAGACGATGGGGACCGTCAGATAGACGATGACATCCTGCGTGAACACGGTGCGGCCGAGGAGAGGAATATCGGACAGCGGGTAGAGCGGCAGGGGGCCGAGCCCGGCGACGGTATGGTTGGTCCAGCCCGTCAATGTCCCGATGAGGTTCGTCAGGCCCTGGCAGAAAAACACCAGCGCCAGGCCCGCGATGACCTGGTTCACCCGGAACAGGATCACCAGGACCGCGAAGACCACCGACACGGCGGATGCGGCCAGCATGGCGACGCACAAGGCGAGAATCGGGTTGGCGTCGAGGCTCAGATAGGCGCCGATTCCCGCGAGGGCGCCGACCAGCATCAGGCCCTCGGCGCCGAGCGACAGGATCCCTGACTTCTCGCCGATGATCAGCCCGAGCGAGGCCAGGGCGTAAGGTACCGCGAGCGGCGGGATGCTGCGGATCCAGTCGAGAAGAAAAGCTTGCATGCCAGCTCTACCGATGGATGTTGATGCGATGGCGGATGAAGAAATCCGACGCCGCGACGCACATCACGATGATGGCCTGGATCATCTGAACCATCGCGAACGGGATCTGATAGAAGATCTGCAGGCTTTGTCCCACGACGAACAGCATGGCGATCAATATTGCGACGATCGCGGCGAGCAATGGATTGTTGCGCGCCAAAAAGGCGATGAGCACCCCGGAAAAACCGTAGCCCTCGAAGAAGCCCTGGGTGAGCCGGCCTTCCTGACCGGTCGAGATGACGAACCCCGCCAAGGCGGCGAGCGCGCCGGAGAGCAGGATGGCGACGAAGGTCACGCTCCTGGTCGGCACGCCGACCCGGCTGGCCATGGGCTCGTTGGCATGGATGAAGGTGAGATAGAAGCCGAACCGGCTGAATTGCGTCAGCCACCAGATGGCGATTACCGCCAGAAGGGCGATCGGCAGGGCCGCGTTCAGCGAGAAGCCGATATCGGGGAGGCGCTCGCCGAGCGCGTATTCGGCCGAATGCGGGAAGGAATCGCCGGGGTCCTTCCAGGCGCCGTACAGCAGATTGTACAAAAACAACGTAGCAACATAGTTCAGCAGCAGGGTGGCGATGATTTCGTTGACCCTGAACCTGTATTTCAGGATTGCGGGGACCGTCACCCACATCATGCCGCCCAGCATGGCCGCGAGCGCCATCAGGGACAGTCGCAACCCGTCCGGTCCGACATGGCCGAGCGAGACGGCGGTCGCGGCGATGCCGCCCCACACCATCTGGCCTTCGAGGCCGAGATTCCAGAAGCGGGCCTGGAAGCCGATCGATGCCGCGACGCCGACCAGGATCAACGGCGCGGCCTGGACCAGGACGGCGTGAAAGCTTTGCGCGTCGAGGATGGAATCGGCGAATTCGCTGGCGAGCTCGGAGGCCGGAACGCCCGCCATGGCCAGGATCACGACGGAGGTCGCGAGACCGACCAGGACGGAGCCGCCGATGATGAGGGCCTGTGCCCAGGCCGGCATCTGCAGCCGGACTTCGAGGGTGACGCGCGGCATGCGGGCCGGGGATCGCTCGGCCGCGGATGCCCCGGATGTCTCGACCGCATGCGGGCGGGCGCCGACGAGCTCCTCAGGCATGATCGACCATGGCTTTGCCGACGGCCTGGCGGTCGGCGGGGCAGTCGAACTCGGCCACGATGCGGCCGCGCGTCATGACGCCGATGCGATCGGCGATGCTCAGGACTTCGTCGAGATCCTCGCTGATGAGAACGATCGCGACGCCCTTGTCCCGCGCCTCGATCAGCCGCCGGTGGACCGCCGCGCAGGCCCGCGCGTCGAGGCCGCGACTGGGACTATGGGTGACGATGATCGACGGCGAACGGCTGAACTCGCGCGCCAGAACGAGCTTCTGCGCGTTGCCGCCCGACAGGAGCCCGGCGCGCTGCGACAGGCTTCGGACGCCGAGAACCTCGAAATCCTCGACCGCCGCCGCGGCGTCCCGCTGCATCGCACCTCGGGCCATGCGGAACCGGGATCCGAACCGGCCCGTGTGCACCTGGCCGATGGCGAAATTATCGGCGACCGACAATGACGATGACAGGGCGAAGGCCTGACGATCGGCCGGAATCGATGCCAGACCGATATCGAGGCGCTGGCGCGGCGTCGCGGCGGTTATATCCCGCGTTGCATCGGCACCGGAGCTGCGGATCTCGATGCGGCCCGCACTCGGCCTGGCGCCCCCGACCAGCGCCGCGGCGAGCTCGGTCTGACCGTTTCCGCCCACTCCCGCGATCCCGTAGATTTCACCGGCCCGCACCGAAAAGCTCGCATTCACCAGGGCCGAATAGCCGCTCGGTCCTCCGCAGGCGAGATCGCGCACGACCAGGCGCAGGTTTCCGACGGGTTTGGACGAGCGGTTCGGGACGACCACGTTCGAGCCGACCGTCAGGGTGGTCAGTTCGTCCGTCGTGGTGCGGCGCGGGTCGAGGGTCGCCACGGTCCGGCCGCCCCGCATCACGGTGACCCGATGTGCGAAGGTTTTGACGTCGCGCAGCTTGTGCGTGACGAGGATGACGGCCGCCCCGCCCAGCGCGATGTCGCGGATGGTCGTCAGCAGGCGCCCGGCTTCGTCCTCGGTGAGCACGGCCGTGGGCTCGTCGAGGATCAGGATGCGGGCGCCCGCGACCAGGACCTTGATGATCTCGACGCGCTGCTGCTCGGCCACGGACAACGAGTCCACGCGGCGCGAGGGGTCGATGCCGAACCCCAAGGCGGCGGCCTTCTGCCGAATCTCGCGCTCGATCGCCGCCATGCCGGAGGCGAAGGACCCGCGCGGATTGGCCAGGAGGATGTTTTCGGCGACCGTGAAACGCTTCACCAGCTTGAAATGCTGATGGATCATGCCGATCCCATGGTGCGTCGCGTCGCGCGGACCTGAAAGCCGGAGGTCGGCTCCGGCGATCCTGATGGTTCCGGCGTCGGGCGAGTAAAGCCCCGACGCCACGTTCATCAACGACGATTTGCCGGCGCCGTTCTCGCCCAGCAGGGCATGGACCTCTCCGAACCGGGCATCCATCGCGGCATTGTCGAGGGCCAGAAAGCCGCCGAAGCTCTTGCGGATGCCGGTCATTTCAAGTGCTGCGAGCATCCTGGCACCTTGATCGCGACGCGCTAGTTTTGCGTCACGACCCCTTTGACGTACCAGTCCATCTTCCAGAGGTCGCCATCGCTGATCTTCTGCCCGGCCGGCACCCTGACCTTGCCGTCACGGTCGGCGAGCGGGCCGGCGAAGACCTGCTTGCCTTTCATGATCGCGTCGCGCTCCGCCATCACCTTGTCGACGACCTCCTTCGGCACGACCGCGTTGCAGCAGGCGATGTCGGTGCCGCCGTCCGCGATTCCCGGAAAGGCGCCGTAGGGGTCGGGCGTCCATCCGCCCGCGATGATCTTCTTGATCTCCGGAACAAAGTAGCGATCCCAGACCCACACGGACGAGCACAGGGTCGCCTTGGGCGCGAACTCACGAAAGTCCCGGTCATGGCCGGTGCCGTAGACGCCGCGTTCCTGTGCGACGATCTGCGTGGTCGGGGTGTCGATGTTCTGGCCGAGCACATCGGCACCTCGGTCGATCAGGGCGGAATCGGCGGCGCGCTCCTTGATCGGATCGTCCCAGGACCCCGTGAACACTGCATGCACGCTCGCCTTGGGGTTCATGGATTGCGCGCCCAGCGCATAGGCATTGATGGTCCAGTTGACGAGCCCCAGCGGATGCGCCGTCACGAAGCCGAGGTTGCCGGATTTCGACATGGCGCCCGCCACCATGCCGCACAGATACTGGCTCTCGTAGCTCCGGCCATAGACCGAGCCGAGGTTCGGCCCGTGCTGCGTGCCGGAGATGTCGATGAAGGCAACCGAAGGATGCTTCTCGGCGAGCGTCTTGAAGGCGTCCGAATAGCCGAACGAACTGCCGATGATGATGTTGAAGCCGCGCTGGATGTAGCGCTCCGCCGCCGGAATGATTTTCGCCGCGTCGTCCGGCACGCTTTCGACATAGGGGATGGTCATGTGGAGCTCTTTCTCCATCTTCACCCGCGCCTCGTCGATGGCCTGCTGCCAGCCGCCGTCGTTTTTCGCATTCAGATAGATGAAGGCGACCTTTGGCGGGCCAGCCAGCTTGAACTCCGCCTGCGCCGCGGTGCAGAGCCCCATCAGCAGGCCGGCCGCGATGATTAATCCCTTGATCATCTTCACCCTCCCTCGGGGCGCGATCGCCCGTCAAAAAACGCCTCGCCGATGCCCGATCGATGACGCAATTTGAATACCACTCAAAAATGTTCCATATTTTATAAATGCGCAAGTGACTTGAGAGGGCTTCGCGGCCCGCGGACGATAGCTGCCGATCTTCGCGGCAATGAGCACATTCGACGCGCAGGGATCGCCCAAGAAAGCCGCGGCCGCACGAACCGTTCAACAGGAGGCGACGGGATGAACATTTACGTTTACGGCCAGACGCGGGCATTGCCGGCCGGATTCGAGCAATTCGTCATGCTCCGCGACAGCGCCGTGGTCTCGATCGACCTGCACCAGGGCCATCTGGCCGACACGCCCGACTGCCCGTGTCCGGCACCCCGGGCTCGCGAGGTCGTCGAAGGTGTCAACGCATTCCACAAGGCGGCGCGGTCGCTTGGCGTGCCCATCATCCACGTCCGCAGCGTCCTGCGCCCGGGCGGGGCCGACGACATCAATGGCGTACCCTCGGCCTGGCGGTTCACCTTCCCCCTGCATGTCGGCCCGATTCCGAACGCGGATCAGCACGCCATCCAGGGATCCCGCTGGACCGAGTTCGTGACCGAGGTGGCCGCAGGAGATCTCATCGTCGAGACCAAGAAGCGGCTCTCCGCCTTCTATCCCACCGATCTCGATTTCCTGCTGCGTAATCTTGGGACCAAGCGGATCGTGTTCGACGGGTGCATGGCCGATTGCTGCATCCTCAACAGCGCCTTCGAGGCGAGCAATCTCGGCTACCGCATCATCGTCCTCGGAGATTTGGTGCGCGGCACCGACGTCGAGATGGAGCAGGCCGCGCTGAAGATGGTGTCGCTGCATCTCGGGCTGGTCGCCGACAGCGACGATCTGATCGCCGAATGGCGGGGTCAAGCCGAGAACAGGGTGTCGGCGCGGCGCATCGGCCAGTCGGAGCCCGTGCCGGCGTAAGACTGGGTCGAAGAATGGGTTCGGCGAGGGAATTTCAACATAATTAAAATATTTTCTATCTTGTTGAAATTGCCATTGCCGCTGCTATCCTCCATCGGAGGATTGACCCGACGCTCCGTTCCGCCCGAGAAGGGCACTCCCGGCCTGACGACGACGGGCGACCGGGTGAGCTTGCGCGAGACCAGCACGACATGAAGCCAGCTCCGTTTGCGTATCATCGTCCGGACAGCGTCGCCGAAATGCTCGATCTGCTGCGGGACCACGGCGAGGACGCGAAGATCCTGGCGGGCGGCCAGAGCCTCGTGCCGGCCATGAACTTCCGGCTGGCGCGGCCGGCGATCATCCTCGATGCCAATTGCCTCGCCGATCTGTCGGTCCTCTCCACCGAAGCCGGAACGCTGCGGATCGGCGCCCTCGTCCGGCACGCGGCCTTCCACGCGCCGGTCGCGGATGCGCCGCTCGGCCCGCTGCTGACCAAGGTGGCGCGTCATATCGCGCATTATCCGATCCGCCAGCGCGGCACCTTCGGCGGCAGCCTGGCGCATGCTGATCCGGCATCGGAATGGTGCCTCGTGGCGACCGTTCTCGACGCCGAGCTGATCGTGCGCAGCGTCGCCGGCACCCGGACCGTCCGGGCGGACGCCTTCTTCAAGGGCACCTTCACGACCGATCTGCGGCCCGACGAATTGCTGACCGAGATCCGGCTGCCGCTCCTCGATGCAGCCTGGTGCGGCGGCTTCAACGAATTCTCGCGCCGCGCCGGCGATTTTGCGCTCGCCATGGCGCTGGCGCTGCTGCGGGTCGAGGGCGGCAGGATCACGGCAGCCCGCCTCGGCATCGGCGGCGTCGCCGACAGGGCGATCCGGCTCGGCGCGCTGGAGCAGCGGCTGGTCGGTCAAGCCCCGTCCGGCGACCTCTTCGAGACGATCGCCCAGGCCGCCTCCGAAAGTATCACGCCGAGCGAGGATATTCATGCCTCGCCGGAGTTTCGCCGCGACCTGATCCGGGCCGTTGTCAAGCGCGCCTTGCGGGAGGCCATCGCGTGAACTGGGTCGGCCGCTCGCTCCCGCGCCTGGAGGATCCCGCGCTGGTCATGGGGCGCGGCCGCTACGTTGCCGATCTCGCGGCCGGCGCCGCGAGCGTCCGCTTCGTCCGCAGCCCCATCGCTTGCGGCGCGATCCTCGGGATCGAGAAGCCTGAGCATGGCCTCGTGTTCACCATCGAGGATCTCGACGGCGTCAAGCCGATCCGCCCGATCCTGCATCGACCCGATTACGTGCCGGTCGATCAGCCGGTCTTGGCGCGCGATCGGGTCATGTTCACCGGCCAGGCCGTGGCGGTCGTGGTGGCCGGGGACGCGGCCGGCGCCGAGGATCTGGCCGAGCAGGTGTTCGTCGATATCGAGGCGGAGGATCCGGTTCTCGACGTCGATCTTGCGCTCCGCGCGGACGCCCCGGCCGTGCATCCGCACGCGGCCGGCAATGTCCTGGTCGAGGGACGGATGCGGACGCCGGGGCTCGACGGAGCCTTCGCGTCGGCCGCAGCGATCGTCGATCTCGAGCTCCGGTGCCGGCGCCAGTCCGCGATGCCGATGGAAGCGCGCGGCGGCGTCGCCTCCTACGACCGCACGAGCGGACGCGTCACGCTGATCGCCTCGGTGCAGATGCCCCATATGCTGCGCACCGGCATCGCCGACACGCTCGGCATGCCCGAATCGGAGCTCCGGGTCGTCGCGCCCGACGTCGGCGGCGGCTTCGGGCAGAAGATGTCGCTGTTTCCGGAATATGTCGTGCTGGTCTGGCTGGCGCGACGACTGAAGCGCGACGTGGCCTGGATCGAGGACCGGCGCGAGAATTTTCTGGCCTCGGCCCATGGCCGCGATCAAGCCTTCACCGTCCGTGGCGCCTTTGCGGCGGATGGGCGATTGCTGGGGGTCGAAGCCGACCTGCGCAGCAATGTGGGGGCATTCTCCTGCTATCCCGTGACCTGCGGCGTCGAGCCCCTGATGGCTTTTGCCGAACTGCCCGGGCCTTACGATTTCAAGGATTATGGTGCCCGTTCGCGCGGCGTCGCGACCAATACCTGCATGATGGCACCGTATCGCGGCGTGTCGCGTCCCATGCTGACCTTCACCATGGAACGCCTGATGGACACGGCCGCAAAGCGGCTGGGGCTCGACCCCGTCGATATCCGCCGCCGCAACCTGATCGCCACCTTTCCGCATCGCTCGCCGACCGGCCTCGTCTACGACGAGGGATCGTACCGGCAAGCCATGGAGGCGGCCGTCGCGGCGATCGACATTCCGGCATTCCGCGCGCGCCAGCAGGCGGGCCGCGCCGAGGGCCGATATCTGGGGCTCGGATTTTCGGTGTTCAGCGAACGAACCGGCTACGGCACGCCGGCCTATGCGGCGCGCGGCATGGACATCGTTCCGGGCTACGAGATCGTCGACTGCATCATGGACCCGTCCGGCTTCGTCGAAGTCAAGATCGGCGCCTCGCCGCACGGGCAGGGCCTCAAAACCAGTCTCGCGCAGCTGATCGCCGACGAACTCGGCATCGAGCCGCGCGCCGTCAAGGTCACCTCGGGCGACACGGATGCCACGCCCTATGGCTGGGGCACCTTCGCCAGTCGTTCGATGGTCATCGCAGGCGGCGCCTGCAAGCTGGCGGCCGGCAAAGTCGCGACCAAGCTGAAGACGATCGCCGCAACGCTGCTCGAAGCCGAGCCCGACGACGTCGCCCTCGGAGATGGTTGGGCGCGGGTCGCGGGAAGCAACAAGGCGATGCCGATCGCCCAGGTGGCGCGGGCCGCCTATCACCAGAGCCATCGCTTCGCGGGGCTGGGCGCCGGCCTGCACGAGAATGCGGTCTACGATCCGGCGGGCACGTTCTCCAACGCCTGCCATGCCGTGATCGTCGATGTCGACATCGAGACCGGCGGGGTGCGGATCGAGCGATATCTGGTGGTCGAGGACGCCGGCCTGCTCATCAACCCGATGATCGTCGACGGCCAGATCCACGGCGGCGTGGCGCAGGGCATCGCCAACGCCCTCTACGAGGAACTCGTCTACGACGAGACGGGCAACCTGCTGACCACCTCGCTTGCCGACTACCTCCCGCCGACCTCGGCCGAGATGCCGAGCATCGAGATCATCCACATGGAAACGGTCACGGAGGCCTCGATCACCAAGACCAAGGGCGTCGGCGAAGGGGGCTCCATCGGCGCGCCCGCGGCGGTGATCAACGCGGTCGTCGACGCGCTGGAGCCGTTCGGCGTCGAGATCTTCGAGATCCCGGCGACGCCTCCGCGCATCATGCACCTCATCCGAAAACGCGGGACGATCCCCTCATGAGTGACAAAGTGGCCATCACCTTTTCGGTGAACGGGACGGCCTACCCGATCTCGGTCGAGCCGCGCCGGACCCTGGCCGACGCCTTGCGCGAAGACTGCCGCCTGACGGGCACGCATCTCGGCTGCGAACACGGTGTCTGCGGTGCCTGTACCGTGATCGTGGATGGCAGGACGGTCCGCTCCTGCCTGATGTTCGCGGTCCAGGCCGAAGGCGTGGCGATCCGCACCGTCGAGGGCCTCGCGGACGGGGAGACGCTGCACCCGCTGCAGCAGAAATTCTGGGAAAACCACGGCCTGCAATGCGGCTTCTGCACGCCGGGGTTCCTGATGCTTGCGGCCGGCGCGCTCGAGGCCGAGCCGCAGATGAGCGACGACGATTTGCGTGACCTCCTGTCGTCCAACCTCTGCCGATGCACCGGCTACCAGAACATCATCAAGGCGGTCCTGCTGGCGGCGCGCGAGATGCGGGCATGAGTTCGATCGGCCGTTCGCTGAAACGGCTCGAAGACCGGCCGTTGCTGATGGGACGCGGCTGTTTCGCGGCCGATTTCCGCGCCGAAAGCCAGCTCTCCATGCGGGTGGTCCGCTCGCCGGTTGCCTTCGGCCGCCTGCTGTCGGTGGAGGTCGAGGAGGCACGCGCCCTGCCGGGCGTCGCGGCGGTCTGGACGGATGCGGACATCGCGGACCTGCCGCCGATCGACTTTCGCATGACCCGCATCCAGGGGCTCGAGCCCTATCGCCAGCGCGTCCTGGCGCGCGATTACGTGCGCTACGTCGGCGATCCCGTCGCGGTCGTCTTCGCTGAGGATGCTTATCTTGCGGAGGACGCCGCCGACCTGGTGTTCTGCGATGTCGAGGAAGCCCAGGCGCATCTCGACGCCACGGCCGAGCCGGTCGCTTTCATGCCGGAAACCCTGCCCGGCGTGATGAGCGAGCCGGCCGTCCTCACCAAACATTATGGCGACCTCGACGCGGCCTTCGCGGCCGCCCATACAATCGTCGATATCGAAGTCGCGGTGGGGCGCCATACGGGCGTACCGCTCGAGGCGCGAGGTGCGCTCGCCGTCGTCGATGCGCAGACCGGCGTTCTGACCATGTATGGCGCCGCCAAGGTGCCCCACTACAATCGCGATGCCATCGCCTGCATGCTCGGGCTTCCGGCCGACCGCGTACACTTGAGCGAAGGTCATGTCGGCGGCGGTTTCGGCATCCGCGGCGAGCTCTATCCCGAGGACGTGCTCGTCTGCGCCGCGGCGCTGCGGCTCGGGCGGCCCGTCAAATGGGTCGAAGACCGCCGCGAACACCTGCTCGCGGCCAACCACGCGCGTGATCAGGTGCATCGGCTGCGCGCGGCGGTCGATGCTTCCGGCTTCATCCTCGGCATCGAGGATCGGTTCTTCACCGACCAGGGCGCCTATGTCCGCACGCATGGGGGGACGGTGTCAGACCTCGCGGCGGCCTTGCTGCCCGGTCCCTACATCGTTCCGGCCTACCGGGCGGAAGGCCACATCCGCCTCACCAACAAGACCCCCGCGGGAACCTATCGGGCGCCGGGCCGCTACGAGACGACCTTCGCGCGCGAGCGCCTGATCGACGCGATCGCCCACCGGCTCGGTCTCGACCCAATCGCGGTCCGGCGCATCAATCTGATTCCCGAAGACCGCATGCCCTTCGATCGCGGCACCGAGGCGATCGGCACCCGTGTCATCTACGATTCGGGCAAGTACCACGACCTCTTGGACCGGGCGCTCGCGCATGTCGGCTACGACGCGCTCAAGGCCGAGAACGCGGCGCGCCGGGCGAAGGGCGAACAGGTCGGCCTGGGGCTCGCCTATCTCATCGAGAAGAGCGGCCTCGGGCCGCATGAATTCGTCAGGATTGCGGTCGGGCGCGACGGCATCGTCGAGATCGTGACGGGCGTCGCCTCGCTCGGCCAAGGGGTGGAGACCGCGATGGCGCAGATCTGCGCCGAGACCCTGACGATCCCGATCGACCGGATCCGGGTGATTCACGGGCAGACGGATCGCATTGCGGTCGGCTTCGGGGCCTATGCGTCCCGCGTCACCGTGATGACCGGCTCGGCGGTGAAAATCGCGACCGACGCCCTGCTCGAAAAGATCCTCGCCGTCGCCGCCGGCATGCTCCAGGGGGCCGCCGAGACCTTGACCATGCTGGACGGATGCGTGGTGGCAGGGGAGAACGGGGCCTCCGTCTCCTTCTCCGAGATCGCGGGTCACGCGCCCGACGAGTTGCAGGCCGAAGGATGGTTCAAGGCCGACCATATGAACTATCCTTACGGGATTCACATCGCCCAGGTCTGCGTCGATCCCGAGACCTGCGGCATCGCCATCGAGCGCTATCTGGTGGCCTACGATATCGGTCGCGCCGTCAATCCGATGCTGGTCGAAGGCCAGATCGTGGGGGCGGCTGCGCAGGGGATCGGGGGCGCCCTCCTGGAGGACTTCGTCTACGACGCGGCGGGCCAGCCGCTCGTCACCAGCTTCGCCGACTATCTGATGCCGACGAGCGCCGAGATCCCGGCCGTCGAGATGCTGCTGCGCGAGGACGCGCCGAGCCCCCAGAACCCGCTCGGCATCAAGGGCGCGGGTGAGGGCGGGATGACGGCCGTCGGGGCCGCCATCGCCTCGGCGATCGACGATGCGCTGTCATGCCCCGGGCTCGTCACCCGGCTTCCCATCACGCCGAACCGCATTCAGCGGCTGTTGTCCCTCCGGACGCGGTAAGCTTAAGCCCGGCGAACTCACTCGCGCTTGAGGTTGAACCACAGCGTGCGGACCTTGGTGGTGCCGTTGTTTCGAAAGCGATGCGGACGACGCGAATTATAGGTGATCAGATCGCCGGTCCCGAGCTGATAGGCGACGCCGTCGACCTCCACGGTCAGCGATCCTTCCAGGATGAAGCCATATTCGAAGCCCTCGTGCGACACCGGCTTTTCGGCATTGCCCGTATGCGGCGCGTATTCGTTGATGGCGACCGAGACGCCGCGCGCCCGGTCTTCCCGGAGCAGGCGACGCACCACGTGCTGCGCGGTTTCCACCGTGTGCTGGTCCGATGCCCGCACGACCAGGCGCTCCTCGGAGACCGGCTCGTAGACGATCAGGTCGGACATCGTCACGCCGAGCGCGCTCGCGATCACCACGAGAGAGCCGATCGAGGGTGATGCCCGGCCACGCTCGACGAGGCTCAGCATGGACGGACTGAGATCGGACGCGTCCGCCAGCGCCTGCAGCGTCATGCCCCGCACCTGGCGCAACTCGCGGATGCGCAGCCCGATCGCGGTCAGCGTATGGGCGGTGCTGTCCGAAACCTCGTCCGAAATGACTGTAGCGGCCTCGATCGTCACGCGCTTCTCCCACCCTCACCTGTCCGCGGGCCGCCCGGCGATCAGAGGCGAGCGGCACACCCCGGGACATGATTGCGTTTTGAGTGGGGTTCTGTATATTTGAAAACTGTTCAATGTCACTGAGGAGTGTCGTCGCGGATGAGCAATACGCTGCAGGTGATCGACAGCTCCCACGGATGCCCTGAGATATCGATCGTGGAGGGCGATGGCAACGCAAAGGTTGTGGTGTGGCCCGGCAACGGAGCGCGCTATCGGACCTTCCAGATCGTCACGCTCGGCGGCGGATCCGGCACGATCCCTTTGCGCCATGCGGCGGACGCGGCCTATTACGTGATGGGGGGCTCCGGCACGATCGCCGATCTCGGAACGGGGTCGACGCTCGACCTCGCCGAGGGCGCGATGGTGCATATCGACGCGAGCGACCGCTACCAGTTTCGCGCCGGAAAGGCCGGCTTGAAAGTTCTGGGCGGCCCCTGCCCGGCCGACGAGAGCCTCTACGCGGGCCTGGCGCCTGGCGGGAGGGAGCGGCCGTGACGATCCGACTGTTCAACCGAGAGTCGCCGACGCTTCGCGTTCCGCTGATCTCGAAGGACGCGCGCTTCGTGATCTGGCCGGGCACCGACGCCTGGTGGGCCAACCTCAACTACGTCCTGCTCGAGCCGGGCGAGGCCAATACGCCCCACGTCCACGCGCTGTCGGAGGATACGATCTTCATCCTCGAAGGCGAAGGAACCGCGCACGACTATACCAACGACGTCCATCTCCCGTTCCGCGCCGGATGCGCCGTGCATGTGCCGGCCGGCGTGGAGCATGCGATCGCCGCCGATAAGGGGGTCTCGATCGTCAGCGTTGGCGGTCCCAGCCCGGCCGACGTTGCGATGCTGAAGAAAATCGGCGCGCTCGCCCACGACGCCGAGCCCAAACCGAAATGAAGGTGGCCGCCCTTCAGATGCGTAGCGAGGCGTTCGAGCCGGACCTCAATCGTGCCCGGGGTCTCGAGCGGATCGCCGAAGCGGCGGCGGAAGGCGCCCGGATCGTGATCCTGCCGGAACTGACGATCCCGGGATATGTGCTCGATGCCGAAGGCCTCGGCGCCGTGGCCGAGCCGCTGTTCGGACCGACGTTCGGCGCCTGGAGAGCGATTGCGGCCCGCGAGAATCTCGTGGTTGCGGGCGGCTTCTGCGAGCGCGAGGGCGACCGCCTCTACAACAGCGCGATTCTGGTCGGGCCTGGCGGCCTCCTCCTGCATTATCGCAAGCTTCACCTGTTCGATCGGGAGAAGACGATCTTCACGCCGGGCAATAAAGGTCTGGCTGTCGCGGACACGCCCTTCGGCCGGGTCGGCCTCTGCGTCTGCTACGACCTCCGCTTCGTCGAAGTGCTGCGCGCCTTGGCGCTGCAAGGCGCCGAACTCGCGGCGGTGCCCACGGCGTGGGTGGCGGGTTTCGACCGCAACCCGCGCGACGCAGCCGGGCTGATCGGGCAGGTGCGCGGCGCGTCCGCGCAGGCCAATCTCGACCAGATTTACGTGGCATGCGCGTCGCAGGCCGGCACGACCCGCGACGTCCACTTTCTGGGGTCCTCGATGATCGCGGATCCGTTCGGGGAGATCCAGGCGGGGCCGCTCGGCGACGACGAAGAGCGGACCCTGGTCGCCGGCTTCGATCCGGCGGTGGTTCGGGCTGCGCAACACCGCACGCCGCTGATCCAGCCGCGCGCCGACCGGCGGACTGATGTCTATGGTGTGCGGCTCGGCTCGGCGATGCTGTGAGGCGGAGGTCTCGAAACGTGAGCGCGGGCCCATGAAGATCCAGCAAAGCTTCGTCGTGGCGCGGCCGGTGCCGGTCGTCTGGGCGTTCTTCCACGATATCCCGAGGGTCGCGGCATGCCTGCCGGGCGCGGACTATCTTGGGACCAGGGAAGACGGCAGCCTGAGCGGCAAGGTGTCCGCCAAGGTCGGTCCGTTCCAGGCGAGCTTCGAAGGCGAAGCCAAGGTCGCTTACGACGACGCGGACCACAAGGTCGATTTCGACGGCAAGGGCGTCGACCGCAAG
Organism: Lichenihabitans sp.; assembly: GCA_965277115.1. Classification (GTDB taxonomy): domain Bacteria; phylum Pseudomonadota; class Alphaproteobacteria; order Rhizobiales; family Beijerinckiaceae; genus Lichenihabitans. The sequence continues at coordinate 713,760 of CBDIBY010000013.1, forward strand.
GGCGCCAGTCGGGGCAAGATGAGCATGACGTGCCGTCTCGTCCCGGAGGGGCAGTCGACGCGGGTGAGCGTCGATGCCGATGTTCAGCTGTCCGGTGCGATCGCGCAGTTCGGCCGGACCGGGCTCGTCACCGAGGTCGCCAACCAGCTCGTCGCCGCCTTCGTCGGCAATGCCGAGACCGAACTGGCCCGGACCGCATCCGCGACCCATGAGGAAGCACCGGCCGTCCGTCCCGCCGGTCCGTCCGCGACGCCCACGCCACCGATCCGGTCGCTGAACATCACCGGGCTGTTTTTCGCGGCTTTGAAAAGCTGGTTCGGCAGGATCTTCGGCAAGACAGCTTAAGCCGCGGGTCGCCGGACGTGCGCGGTCCGACGACTGTCTCGTTTCAGTTCGCCATCATAACACCAAGGACAATCCCATGAAGATCGTCGACCTCAGTCATTTGATGAACGTGCATACGCCAGGCTGGGTCGGCTATGCGGGCAATCAGATGTATTACGCGCAGAACCTGCAGACCAAGATGATCGTGGCGCAGCGCATCGACACGGCGCTGCATGTCGGCACCCACATCGACGGCGCCATGCACGGCACCGACGGCATGGGCGACATGGCCTCCTACCCGTTGGATTTCCTCGTCGGTCCGGGGGCGGTCGTCGACGTATCGGAGCATATGGACGACTGGGCCATGATCACGCCCGCCATGATCGAGGCGGCGCCGGTGGAGGTGAAGGACGGCGACATTCTGATCATCCACACCGGCTGGCACCGCTATTGGGAAGGCCAGCCGCAGCAGGACCTCGTCCGCTATTTCTGCATGCATCCGGGCGGTGGCATCGAGCTCCTCGAATGGATGCTGAAAAAGAAGATCAAGTGGTTCGGCATCGACTGCGGCTCCGGCGATCACGCCATGAACACCTCCATCCGCATGATGCGTCCCGATCTCGCCAAGCGCTTCGAAGCGAAGGTCGGCAAGACCTGCGAGGAATTCTTCGGCGATTACAACTATGTGCACAACAAGTCCGGCCGCAAGGTGACTGAGAACATCTTCCCGTTCCATTCCTATGCGTTCCAGGAAGGCCTGATCCACGCCGAAAACGTCGGCGGCGATATCGACAAGATGCTCAACCAGCGTGCCGTCATCGGCGCCTTCCCGTGGCGGTACGAGGGGCTGGAGGCCTGCCCGTGCCGCATCGTCTGCTTCCAGGGCATGGACGAGAGCGTCGAGGCGGTCGGGGACGTCGCCAAGGCGATCTTCGGGCATCGCCGCACGAGCACGGGCCAGGTGTCCGGCGGCATCGACGGACGGTAGAATCCGTCAGACTGATTTCGAGGCGTAGACTCCCGTTCCGCTCATCCCCGCGAACGCGGGGATGAGCGGAGGAGAAGGATCGGCGACTCGACGTCGATCTGACAAACTCTGGTCGCTCCTTGGCTTAAAGCCGGGCCGCGTGCATCACGGAGGACTTTCATGCTCATCGGTGCGCGCGACCCCGACCGGATGTCGCCCGAACAGAGGCGGGTCCACGACGCTATTGCGCACGGTCCGAGAGGCAGCGTGCCCTTGCCGTTCCTGGCCATGATGGATGCGCCGCACCTGGCCGAGGCTCTGCAAGCCGTCGGTGCCGCGATCCGTTTCTCCGGAGCGATCGGCGCCGAACTCCGGGAAGTTGCCATCCTGGCCACGGCGGCGGCGTTCGGGTCCGGCTACGAATGGACCTATCACGTGGCGATCGCGCGGCAACTGGCCATCCCCGAAATCGTCCTATCGGCCGCGGCACGTGGGCTCGCCGATCGGCAGCAGCCGATAGAGCCGGCCTACGCCGCCACGATCGCGCTGTGCCGCGATGCCGTCCTTGAGCGCCGCGTCGCTCCTGCCCTGTTGTCGAGACTGGTCGACCTGATCGGCCGCGCGGCGGCCAGCGAAGTCGTGGCCATCTGCGGATATTATCAGGCGCTCGCGCTGTTTCTGTCGGCGGGCGGCATGGATCGGCAGGTGGTCTATCCGGACGGCCCTGGTCTTGCTGACCAGGGCTGATTGCTAACGGCGAGCGACGACCACCAGGCGTTTGACCTCGCCGTGCAGAAACGCCTGCAGAAATGCATCGTAGTGGCGGAAGGACACGCAGCCGTTGGAATCGCCGCTCGGGCCGAGCATGTAGGTGTGCGCGAGTAGCCCGGTGCGCCCGAAGACGCCGCCGCCACCGACGGGGTTGAGGCGCAAGGCCTGCACCCCGTGGAAAAGCTGCTCCCGCGGCTGCAGGTCATAGATGTGGGGCGGTGTGGGGCCGCGCATCCGCTCGCTCACGTAACGCGGATCGTCCAGCCTGTCGCCGAGCCCCGAATGCGCCTCCAGCTTGGTTCCGTCGGGCATGTAGACGGTGTGCGCGGCGATATCGTAGACGGCGGTCCATGAATCGTAGGATGCCGAGGCGATGCCGAGGCGCGGCGCGGGGTGGAGATCGCCGTCGTCCGGTGCCGCATAGGCCAGGAGCGGCCCCGACGGCCGCGGCATCCCGAAGAGCTTTTCGAAGAATGTCCGATTGTCGGCCGGGGCGGCTGCGGGCGCCACGCCCATGCTTCGCTGCGCCAACCGGCGGCCGGCCGCGCGGAACGGGCTCGGGCCTGCCGGTGGGTGGAGTTCCAAGGGACGTGGCGCGGGCAACGGGACGCTCTGCGCGAGCGGTGGGACTGCCGGCACCGGCGCGCCCGGCTCGAGCGGGGGAAGGACCGGCGCGCTTTGCGGGAGAGGGGGAACGGCCGACGCAGGCACCGGACCGCTCTGAACGAGCGGAGAAACGGCCGTCGCTGGCGGGACGATCGCGGATGCCGCGTCCGCGGCGGGAGGAGCCGGTTGACTCGGTTCGAAGCCCGGCCCGAGCGGCGAGCTTTGTGCGAGCGAGGCCGGCGCCGGACCGAGCGAGTAGTCGGGATCGAGCAGGACCGCATAAGTCTTCGGACCGGCGGTCGCGACCTCGATCCTTGGCGTTTCTTCGACCTCGGCGACGGTGGGGGCACGATGCTCGACGCCCGGCGCAGGTTTTCGGGCGATACGGGGCCCCGCAGCGCTCGACGCGATCGCGCTCACGATCCTGGAGGAGTAGGATTTGAGGTCGCGAACGTGATCCAACGTCCAGGCGCCGGCCAGCAGGACGACGGCGAGGGCGAGGGCGGCAAAGACCGTCCGGGGCGACGATCTCCCCGACAGATGACGGCAATCGAATGGACTGAAATCAAGTGCCGTGGCCGTCGCGTGTGTCATTCGTCCCGCTTCCGGAATGGTTCACGTCGTCCGCGTTCCGACCCCATGACAGCGTCCCCCGTCCCCACTGCGCGCGCGCAATAGCCGCGCAGGGGCCACGCACCTGCGATGCCGAAGGTTTGGACGAGGCGCCGCACAAGATCGCCGCTGCCTTATTGAAACTATGTTTGGTTAATCCCCGGCTAACGCGGCCGCCTGGCGTCGTTGCAGAGGTCGGTCGACGACAAGCGGACGCTTGGCGCCGGTTTCGACGCGGCGGGCGAGCGATCCGCCGGCCGCTCATCCTCGGATCGCGGAGACGCACGCCGCCTGCCGCCGTGAAGCGGAAGAGCGCGGACGGGCCTATGGCAAAGCGGGTGAGACCGCGGCTGAGAGAGCGGGAACGGCCACGGTGTTGCGAGTCTGGTGGAGGGACGGGGACCTGCCTGTCCCTCCGGCCTCGTCACGCACCCGCGAGCGGCACGGTCTCGCGCAATTCACGCGGCAGCGGGAAGAACATGGTCTCGGTGACGGTCGCCACCGTTTCGACCTCGATGTCGTAGCGCTGCGCGAAAGCGTCGATGATCTCCTCGACCAGCACCTCGGGCGCCGAGGCACCGGCCGTGATGCCGATGGTGCGGATCGCGTCGAGCGGCGCCCAGTCGATGTCGCTGGCCCGCAGCACGAGCTGGCTTACGCGGCAGCCGGCGCGTTCGGAGACTTCCTTCAGCCGCTGCGAATTCGACGAATTGGCGGATCCCACGACCAGCATGGCATCGACCGACGGCGCGATCCGTTTGACCGCCTCCTGCCGGTTGGTGGTGGCATAGCAGATGTCCTCCCGGTGCGGGCCGACGATGCCCGGGAAGCGGAGCTTCAGCGTGTCGACGATGCCCTGGGTGTCGTCGACCGAGAGCGTCGTCTGCGTCACGAAGGCGAGCGGCGTGTCGCGGAACGCAGGCGAGGCCTCGTCTGCGAGCCGGTGCACGTCGGCGACATTCTCGACCAGGATGACGGCGCCGTCCGGCAATTGCCCGAGCGTGCCGACGACCTCCGGGTGACCCGCATGGCCGACCAGGATGATCGTATAGCCGCGCCGATGGTGTAGTTCGGCCTCCCGATGCACCTTGGTGACCAGCGGACAGGTGGCGTCGATGGCGAAGAAGTTGCGCGAGGAGGCTTCGAGCGGCACCGCCTTCGGCACGCCATGCGCCGAGAAGATCACCGGCGCGCTCGTCACCGGGATCTCGCTGAGTTCCTCGACGAAGACGGCGCCCTTCTTCTTGAGCGACTCGACGACATATTTGTTGTGTACGATCTCGTGGCGGACATAGACCGGCGGCCCGTACATCTTGAGCGCCTGCTCGACGGCATCGATCGCCCGGATCACGCCGGCACAGAAACCGCGCGGCGCGCAGAGCAGGATATGCAGGGGCGGTTTGGTCATCTGCGAGATTCCATGGAGCCTCCGGGCGTTTTGGGCGAAGCCGACCGCAGGGTCAAGGCGGCGCGTTGTCCGTCTCGCCTTTCGGCCGCCTCCCTCCGCCGCCGGTCCGATCCGGCCGCAACGGCCCCGCGCGCCTCTCGCAGATGGGATGGCGTCGGCTCAAAAGAAGAGCGGCCTCCCGATCCTTCGCCGAGGGGTGCGGACCCGGCGTGGATCGAGAGGCCTCGATTACATTGGTTTGGAGGCGCGGCGCCGCAGGCGCGATGACGTCCGGTCAGGCGGCGCGGCGCGGCGTTTCGGCGGCGGCCTCCGCGTCCCCGACCATGGCCACCCAGCGCTGCCGCTCGAGCGCCGCCGCCCGCCGGTTGCTGCGTGCCTCATGGGCTCGCAGGGCGAGGCGCTGCGTGGGGTCGCTGAAGCCCGCCACGGAGAGAGCCGAGTCGAGATCGGTCCGGGTGAGGCCGATGTCGCGTAGCATATGGTCGTCGAACCCGATCATCTGGGCGACGAGGCGGCGGCGCATCCAGTCGGTCTTCGCGGCGGCGACCAGGGCGGCTGCGGACCTGATGAGGCCGAAGGCGCGGGACAGGGCAGACGAGGCTCGCATGGCGATATTCCTTGGGTCGGCTGAGCAAGCCGAACCTAAGCCTTCCCGCTGAATCAAAAAAGCGAATGTTTTTGATCGATTCCATTCGCTTCGATGATATGACAATTCGGCCGGAGCCCGCCATGACAACCTTGCTCGACCTCGACCAGCTGCGCACCTTCCTCGCCATTGCCGATAGCGGCACTTTCACGCGCGCCGCCGATGTCGTGCACAAGACGCAGTCGGCCGTCTCGATGCAGATGAAGAAGCTCGAAGAGACGATCGGCCGCGCGCTCTTCGAACGCGACGGACGCTCGACGCGGATGACGGAAGACGGCGAAAAGCTTGTCGATTATGCCCGGCGGATCCTGCGCCTGTCGGGTGACGCCCTGGCGAGTTTCACCGAGGCGGAACTCGCCGGCCGGGTCAAGCTCGGCCTGCCGGATGAATATGCCGACCGCTACCTGCCCGAGATTCTGGCGCGCTTCTCCCGCTCCAATCCGCGGGTCGAGGTCACCGTCGTCTGCGAGCCTACGCCGATGCTGGTCGAGCGGATCGGGGTGTCCGACCTCGATCTCGCGATCATCACGCATACCGAATCGCGCGGCGCCGCGGCGGTGATCCGTCGCGAGCCGCTACTCTGGGTTACCTCGAACCGCCATGGGACGCATGAGATCGACCCCCTGCCGATGGCGCTCGGACGGGCGATCTGCATGTGGCGCCAGGCGGCGAGCCTGGCTCTAGAAAGCATCGGCCGCAAGCATCGGGTGCTTTATTCGAGCTGGAATTCGACCGCCGTCGGCGCGGCGGTTCTGGCCGGCCTCGCAGTGTCGGTCCTGCCGGAGAGCGCGGTGCGGCCGGGCATGCGCATCCTGGGAATGTCGGACGGTTTTCCGGTGCTGCCCTCCTGCAAGATCGCGCTGCTGCGCAGCCATCTGGAGGCATCGCCGATCGTCGACGCGCTCGCCGGCCATATCATCGCCAGCCTCGACAACGTGTCGAGCTTCGCTGATCGGCTCGCCGCGGCAGCCGAATGATCAACAATCCTGATGAGCTCGGGGGCTTGTATCAGCCCTATTGGAAACCGTTGAGGATGGCGTTGTAGAATCTGGTCGAGATGTTCGACCCGATGGCCGTGGCGCCCACCACGATCCCCACCGAGACCACCACGCCGATCATCGCATATTCGATGGACGTCGCTCCGGCGGCATTGGAGAGGAACAGACGCAGCCGCCGCATGAGTGAGGGTCTCGGAACCGTCTCGATAAGCTAGCCGCCACTCTTTAACGAATCGCTCCCCGGCTTTTCGAAACCACGCGGCGAAGCGAAAAAAAGCCCCCGCGCCGCAAGGCGCAGGGGCAATGTATGCAATCTCGGTTGAATCAAGATCACATGGTCTTCTTCATCTTCTTCATCTTCTTCATGTGCTTCTTCGACATCTTCTTCTTCATCGGCTTCATCGGCGTCGCGGTGTCGCCGGCGGGAGCAGCGGGCGCCATCGTGTCGGCGCCGGGCGCGGCCGGGGCCGCGGGCGTCGCATCCTGAGCGAAGGCCACGCCCAGGCTGAGAACCGAGGCGGCACAGGCCAAAGCCAAGGATTTCTTCAACGAATTCATTATTCTCTCCCTTCACTAGCCCCCCGTCGCCGCGCTTGGGTTCCGAGCCAGTCCGGGCGCAACGCATGGGACTTCGCTTTTGTTGCCTCGCGCGGCCGTGATTTTGACAACGGAGCACAGCGACGGCGGCATTCCCGGGCAATTGCCAGCCGCCTCGGCGCCCCCTATCTAGCGTTGCGGCGGGGCCTTGCGGTCCGCATCCTCCTTCCGGCCGCGACGGCTGGGCACCGGCGTGAAGGAACAGCATGGCGCGCGATACCGTCGATTCCACTCCCATCGAGTCGCGTGACGATCTTGTGGCCTGGTTCGAGACGGGCGTGAAGTCGCGCGACGCCTTCCGCATCGGCACGGAGCACGAGAAATTCCCGTTCTATCGCGCCGACCTCGCACCGGTTCCCTACGACGGGCTTTTGGCACGCGACGGCGGCATCCGGGCGCTCCTCGACGGACTGGGGACATGTCTCGGGTGGGAGCGGATCGAGGAGGACGACCGTCCGATCGGCCTTGCCAACGACGGGCTTGGGGGCGCCATCTCGCTCGAACCCGGCGGCCAGTTCGAACTGTCCGGCGCGCCGCTCGCCACCCTGCATGAGACCATGGCCGAGACAGAGGAGCATCTTCGCCACCTCAAGACGGTGGCGGAGCCGCTCGGCATCGGTTTCCTGGGCCTTGGCAGCAGTCCCAAATGGACCCGGGCGGAGACGCCGGTCATGCCGAAGGGCCGCTACCGCATCATGGCGAACTACATGCCGAAGGTCGGCAGCCGCGGCCTCGACATGATGTTCCGGACCTCGACCGTGCAGGTCAACCTCGATTATGCGGACGAAGCCGACATGGTGAGGAAATTGCGCGTCGCCCTGGCGCTGCAGCCCGTCGCCGGCGCGCTCTTCGCCAATTCGCCCTTCACCGAAGGGCGCCCGAACGGCTTCCTGTCGATGCGCTCCCATATCTGGCTTGACACCGACCGGGCGCGGTCTGGCATGCTGCCCTTCGCCTTCGAACCCGGCATGGGTTTCGAACGCTACGTCGACTATGCGCTCGACGTGCCGATGTATTTCGTCAAACGCGGCGCGCGCTATCACGACGTGGCGGGGGCGAGCTTCCGCGACCTGCTCGCCGGGCGGCTCGCGGCGCTGCCGGGCGAGCGCGCCACGCTGTCGGACTGGGCCAACCACCTCTCGACCATCTTCCCCGAGGTCCGGCTCAAGCGCTACCTCGAGATGCGGGGCGCCGACGTGGGCTCCGAGGCGACGATCCCGGCGCTCGGCGCCCTTTTTGTCGGGCTGCTCTACGACGGGACGGCGCTCGATGCGGTCGAGGCGATGATACGGCCGTGGGACGCGGCGGCCCGCCAGAGGCTGCGCGACGAGGTGCCGAGACTCGCGCTCGCCGCGACGATCGACGGCCGCACGGTGCGGGATGTGGCGCGCGATGTGTTGGGGTTCGCGCAGGGCGGCCTCGCGCGCCGCCGGCGGCTCGATGCCTCAGGCCGCGACGAGACCGTGTATCTCAAACCGCTGATCGAGATCGTCGAGAGCGGAAAGACCTCCGCCGAACGGCTGCTCGAGCGTTACCACGGCACCTGGAAGGGCAGCGTCGACCCGGCGTTCAAGGATTGTGCCTTCTGGTAGGTTGGCCGCGCGGCTCACTTGCCAAAGGGGACGTAGGCTGCCCCCGCCGACGACACGGTGCCCTCGATCCGCACCGATCCACCGACCTTCACGCAACTGTCGCTGCCGGATAGCTTGACGAAACCGGGACCAGCCCATTCGCAGCCCGTCACGCGCGGCTCCGGCTCGCGGCGCGGCAGGTCCTTGGCCGAGACGGGCGGGATCGCCAGGGTCACGATGGCGCAAGCCGCAAGGCAGATTTTCAGGCGCATTCGTCCTCTCCCGAGCGATTTTGCGCGCCGAGTTAACACATTGCGCCCCTGGGAGCCACAAGACGCTTGCCTCGAAAGTTAGCTCAAGCTTAAGAATTGCATCGACGCCTAATGCGGTCGCGACAGGCCGCGACAGGCCGTCGCGGCTCGCGACGCGACGCCGCCCCACGGTTCGAGGAGACACTCCATGATTCGCATGTCAGCCATCGCCGCCGCCGGCTTCGCCTTCGCGCTCGGGGCCGGGGTAGCCCTCGCGCAGACCGCGACCCCGGCCGCGCCGGCGGCCCCCGCCGTGCCGGCGCCCGCCGCCGCTCCGGCAGCACCCGCCACGCCGATGGCGCCGATGAAGAAGGGCATGAAGCCGCGTACCGCCAAGTCGATGGCCTGCTCGGCCGATGCCGACAAGCAGGGCTTGCACGGCAAGCCGCGCAAGACCTTCATGAGCAAGTGCAAGGCGGGCAAGTGATCGGCTGACCCGTCAGGGTTCGGCCGCACCAGTGGATCCGACCCGCGGAAAACGCGCCATGGACTCGAGATCGTCGAGGTCCATGGTGTTGCGCATATATTGCCGGCTCGCGTCGCGGAACGGCTGATAGTCCCATGGCCTGGTCGTGCCGGTCATCAGCGCCGCATCGACGAGCCGCCGTCGTGCCTGGCTCTCGCGCACCGCCCGCTCGAGCGTTTCGAGATCCCAGCGTCGCGCGACCTCCGCCCGAAAATCGGCGACCACCTCGACCTGCGTAGGATCCTCGGCGAGGTTGCGCAGCTCACGCGGGTCCGATGCGAGGTCGTAGAGCTGGTCGGGATCGGCTGGCGAATGAATGAATTTCCAGCGGCCGCGCCGGATCATGACGAGCGGCGCCAAGGCGCCCTCGGCCAGATATTCGCCGATCACCTCGTCGTGCCCGCCGGGCCGGCCGTCGAGATGCGGCACGAGGCTGCGTCCGTCGATGGGGCTGGCGAGGGTCGCTGCATCGCCCCCTGCGAGATCGACGAGCGTCGGCAGCACGTCGATCAGCGACACCGAGGCGGCCACCCGCCGTGCCGCGAAGCGGCCGGGCGCCGAGACGATCAGCGGCACCCGCGCGCCGCCCTCGAAGAAGCTCATCTTGTACCAGAGCCCGCGCTCGCCCAGCATCTCGCCGTGGTCGCCGAGGAACAGCACGATCGTGTCGTCGAGCCCGGTCTTGCGCAGCGCACCGAGGAGGCGGCCGAGCTGCGCGTCGCAGAACGAGATCGCCCCGTAATAGGCGTGCCGCGCGTTGCGGATCTCGGCCTCGCCGATCTCCACCGCATCCATGGCGCAGACATGGCGCAGCCGCGCGCTATGCGGGTCAAGCGGCACGTCGGCCTTGCCGACCTGCGGCAGGTCGATCGCCGCATGGTCATAGAGGTCCCAATACTCGCGGGTGATGGCGAAGGGGTCGTGCGGGTGGGTCAGCGACGCGACCATCATGAAGGGCCGCCCGTCCTTGCCGCGCACGTGGTCGTAGATCGCCCGCTCGGCCGCGAAAGCGACCTCCTCGTCGAAATCCATCTGGTTGGTGCGCACGCACAGGCCCGCATCCGTGACCGAGCTCATGTTGTGGTACCAGCTCGGCCGATCGAGCGGGTGCGCCCAGTCGGGCGTCCAGCCATAGTCGGCCGGATAGATGTCGGTCGTCAGCCGCTCCTCGAAGCCGTGCATCTGGTCGGGACCGCAGAAATGCATCTTGCCCGACAGGATGGTGCGGTAGCCGAGGCACCGCAGGTAATGGGCGAAGGTCGGCAGGTCGGCGCGGAATTCGGCCGCATTGTCGTAGCCGCCGGTGCGCGAGGGCAGCGACCCGGTCATGAAGGCGGTGCGCGAGGGTGAGCAGAGGGGGCTGTTGCAATAGGCGCTCTCGAACACGACGCCCTGCGCCGCCAGCGCCTCGAGATGTGGCGTCTTGACCAGCGGATGACCGTGGATCGGCAGGCAGGCGGGCGCCAGCTGGTCGACCATGACGACGAGGATATTGGGTTTGCGCATCGGCTCCGGCCTGGGTCACGTGCTCTTGCGGCGAGGAAAGCAGTCGGCAGGCGTGGCTGCTCTCCACAGGCCGATACGGACTTGCGTGTCCGCGACGGGAGCCGTCGTGAGCGCGTCGCCGCATGCCGCTTCCGGCGTGGCGCTTCCGGCATTCCGCGGGCCGGGCTATCCTGACGGCATCGCGGAGACCAATCGCCATGATCGATCATATCGGGTTCGCGGTGGCCGACATCGACCGGGCCAAGGCGTTTTTCGTGCCGGCCCTGGCACCGCTGTCGATCGTACCGCTCATGGAGGTGACGGCGGAGCAGACCGGGCGCGACGCCCACGTCGGCTTCGGCCGCGACGGCAAGCCCTTCTTCTGGATCGGAACCGGCGGCAAGCCGGCAGGCGGCGTGCATGTCGCCTTCAAGGCGGGATCGCGCGCCGAGGTCGACGCCTTCCACGGTGCGGCGCTGGCGGCCGGCGGGACGGACAATGGCGCGCCGGGCCAGCGGCCGCACTATCACACGACCTATTACGGCGCCTTCGTGATCGACCTCGACGGCAACAATATCGAGGCCGTGTGCCACAAGCCGGAATAAAGATCGGCGGGGTCGGAGCGATCCCTGCACACCCTTGTGACGGCGGACATCGGTTGACACGCCGGAGACGCACCCCGAGGAATGGACGGGGCGTGCGGCGAAGCGATCGTCCGAGGTTGGGCTTCGGGGAGACGGATGAAGGTTTCGATCGTGCTGCGGATCGTCGTCGCCTGGGCGACGGTCGGCCTCTTCCTGGCTTTCGGCAAGGCGCTCTTCGATGCGTCGAGCGCCCCGCTGCCCGCGACGGTGCTGTTTCTCGGGTTGCTCGGGGTGATCGTCTGGTCCGCCTTCGGCGTCGTCGAGGAGGCCGAACATCTGGCCGAGAGCCTCGGGGAGCCGGTCGGCACGCTGATCCTGACGCTCTCCATCGTGCTCATCGAGGTGGCGCTGATCAGCGCCGTCATGCTCGGCACCGGCGAGCCGACGCTGGGCCGCGACACGATGTTCGCGGTGCTGATGATCGTGCTCAATGGCGTCGTCGGCCTGGCGTTGTTGTTCGGCGGCTGGCGCTACGGGCAGCAGGCCTTCAGCCTGATGGGGGCCATGGCGTTCCTTGCCGTCATCCTGCCGCTGACGGTCATCGCACTGATCCTGCCGAACTATACGCGCTCGACCGAAGGCGGCACGCTGAGCACCACGCAGTCGGTCGCATTCTCGGTCTTCACCCTGGCGCTTTACGCCACCTTCCTGGCGCTGCAGACCGGCCGGCATCGCGACTTCTTCGTCGAGGCGGCCGGGATCGAGGAGACCCACGGCCATGCGGGCGCGCCGACGCGGCGCTTCATCGCGACCCGCACGACGCTTCTCATGGTGTCGGTGCTGCCCGTGGTGATCCTGGCGAAGCAGCTCGCCAAGGTGCTCGACCGGACCATCGAGACCCTGCACGCCCCGCCGGCGCTCGGCGGCGTGCTGATCGCCCTCGTCGTCTTCATGCCCGAGGCGCTGGCGGCGTTCCGCGCGGTCTCGGTCAACCAGCTGCAGCGGACCGTCAACCTGTGCCTCGGCGCCGCAGCCTCGACCATCGGCCTCACGGTGCCGGCGGTGCTGATGATCGGCCTCGCCACCGGCAGGCCCATCGTGCTCGGCCTCGCCCCGAGCGAGACCGTGCTCTTGATCCTGACGCTGGCGCTGGCGATGCTCACCTTCTCGGGGCCGCGCACGACGGCGCTCTACGGCGCCATGCATCTCGTCGTCTTCCTGGTCTATCTGACGCTGATCTTCAATCCTTGAGTTGGCCGAAGAGGCAGCGATTCGCGACCTGCAGAAGTGTTAACGTCGCGTTGCCTGACCGCGCCGGCTTAAGAACGGGGCGAAATCAAGGTTAAGCGCCGGCTAACGGAAAGATATTTTTAACCATACCGAGTGATGATCGTGGAGAACACCAGTCCACGAGACCCCCATGTCCATTCTCGCCCTGGCCAGCGGCGGTGCTGCAATCTCGCTGTCGAAACTCGAGAAGACGGCGACCGGCGAATACACGGCGGGCTCGGTCGCCATCAACCAAGTCGAGGCGATCCGCATGAACCTCGAGCGGCAGCAGGACGGCAATTACGCCCCTCCGTCCTGGCCCTTGGCGAGAAGCTCGAGCGCCGTGCAATCGGCGCTCTATGGCCTGCAACTCGGCGGCTGAGGGCTCAACCGCCACCGCGGCACGATCACATCGCTTTTTCGAGCTGGCCGCGGATCTCGCCGCCCGTATTGGCCTTGGTATGGACGTTGAAATAGATGTCGCCGTCCATCAGCGCCTTGGCCTGAGGCTCACTCAGCGTCGCCGAGCCTTTGATCGGCGAGGCGACCGAACCCTTGATCGGCACCATCACGCCCGCGCTCTTGCCGGCCGGAGCCGGTCCATGGAAATGGGCCGCCGAGGCCTCGCCGGTCAGGCCGCTGTAATCCACCGTCCAGTCGAGCATCTTGGTCGCCGTATCGTAGGTCGCCTTGAGGGTGCCGGTGCCCTTGCTGGTGTTGGGCGGCGTCTCGCTCGCGGCATTGAGCGTCGCCGTGTAGTTCACGGTTTCAGCGAAGGCCGGGCCGGCCACGAAGAGTCCCGCCGTCAGGAGGCAGGCCGCAAAAGTCGTCGCACGCATCGAAATCTCTCCCTGAGGAAGGCGCCGGAATGGCCTCCCCGGAGATTGATATAGGGCGCGGAGGCCCGGTGTCGCGACCCCGTCAGCCACGGCCGGCGAGCCGCCGATCGACCAGGACGAGTGCGTAGGAAGCCGCCAGGAAGCCGATGCCCATGACGACCGCGTTGACCGCCACCCGCGCCCAACCGTGCGCCGCCGCGTCGAGGAACGGATAGGCGTAGCGCCCCGTCGCGGTGCCGCGCGCCAGCGCATAGGCCAGGTAGAGCACCGGATAGAGCGCCCAGACCGGCGGATCCGACGCCTTGAGCGATCCCTTGGGAGTGAAGGCCAGCCAGAACAGCGGCACCAGCACCGGCGTCACCTTGTGCAGGATCAAATCGGCACTCGCCGCACCGCCGCTGAGCTCCCGCAGGCCATGCAGCAGCAAGGCGAAGACGATGCCGACGAGCAGCATGTTGAGCGCCACGCCCGCCACGAGACGCGGCTCACCCGCCGCGGGGCGCCCAATCGCGATGAGGGAAAAGAGGATCGCGACGATGAGGTTGGTCGTAATGGTGAAATAGGCGAGCATCGTCCAGGCGGCTCCCGCAGCGCTGCCGACGAGGCCGAACGTCGCCGAGAACTGCAGCGCAAGACCGGCCCAGGCGATCAGCGCGATCGCCGCCGCGGCGAACCGCATCCTTCGAGATGAGGGCGTGGCCATCATGAGCGAAGCGGATCCTCCTCCGCCCAGGAAGCAGGATCAGCGCGAGAATTTCTTGTACTTCAGGCGGTGCGGGATGACGCTGTCGATGCCGAGGCGGCGCTTCTTGTCCTCCTCGTAATCGGCGAAATTGCCTTCGAACCATTCGACATGGCTGTCGTCCTCGAAGGCCAGCATATGGGTGGCGATGCGGTCGAGGAAGAAGCGGTCGTGGCTGATGATGACGGCGCAGCCGGCGAAGCTTTCGAGCGCATCTTCGAGCGCCCGCAGCGTGTCGACGTCGAGGTCGTTGGTCGGTTCGTCGAGCAACAGCACATTGGCGCCCGACTTCAGCATCTTGGCGAGATGCACGCGGTTGCGCTCGCCGCCCGACAGCATGCCGACCTTCTTCTGCTGGTCGGAACCCTTGAAGTTGAAGGCCGAGCAATAGGCGCGCGAATTGATCTCCTTCTTGCCGAGGTAGATCACCTCGTTGCCGCCGGAGATCTCCTCCCATACGGTCTTCTTGCCGTCGAGCGCGTCGCGCGACTGGTCAACGTAGCCGAGTTGCACCGATTCGCCGAGCCTGATCGTGCCGTCGTCGGGCTTGTCCTGGCCGGTGATCATGCGGAACAGTGTGGTCTTGCCGGCGCCGTTCGGCCCGATGACGCCGACGATCCCCCCGGGAGGGAGCTTGAACGAGAGATCGTCGATCAGCAGGCGCTCGCCGTAGCCCTTCTTGAGCCCCTCGAAATCGACGACATTGTTGCCGAGCCGCTCGGCGACCGGGATGACGATCTGTGCGGTCGAGGGGGCCCGATCGGCATTCTTCTGCAAAAGCTCGTCGTAGCGCTGGATGCGGGCCTTCGACTTGGCCTGCCGGGCTTTCGGCGAAGAGGCGATCCAGTCGGCTTCGGCCTCGAGCTGACGCATGCGCGCCTCGTCCTCGCGGCCCTCCTGCGCGAGCCGCTTCTGCTTCTGCTTCAGCCAGGAGGAATAATTGCCCTCATAGGGAATGCCACGGCCGCGGTCGAGCTCGAGGATCCAGCCGGTGACATTGTCGAGGAAATAGCGGTCGTGGGTGACGATGAGGATGGCGCCCGGATAGTTGCGCAGATGGCCTTCGAGCCAGGAGACGGTCTCGGCGTCGAGGTGGTTCGTCGGCTCGTCGAGCAGCAGCATCTCGGGCTTTTCGAGCAGCAGCCGGCAGAGGGCAATGCGCCGCCGCTCGCCGCCCGAGAGCGTGGTCACATCGGCATCTTCCGGCGGGCAGCCGAGCGCTTCCATGGCCTGGTCGACCTGCGCGTCGAGGTCCCACAGGCCCTGAGCCTCGATCTCGTCCTGCAGCCGCGTCATCTCGTCGGCCGTCTCGTCCGAATAGTTCATGGCGAGCTCGTTGTAACGGTCGAGGATCGCTTGCTTCGCCTTGACGCCCTGCATGACGTTGCCGCGCACGCCGAGCGTCTCGTCGAGCTGCGGCTCCTGCGGCAGGTAGCCGACGCGCGCGCCCTCGGCGACGAAGCCGTCGCCGGCGAAATCCTTATCCATGCCGGCCATGATGCGCAGCAGGGTGGACTTGCCCGAACCGTTGACGCCGAGCACGCCGATCTTGGCCGTCGGATAGAAGGAGAGATGGACATTGTCCAAAACCTTCTTGCCGCCGGGATAGGCCTTGGTCAGGCCTTGCATATGATAGACGAATTGAGGGCCGGCCATTGCTTACCGTCTTGGCTTGTCGATGCGGGATTGAGGATTGCGGGGAGAGTTAGCAGGCGGTCCCGGCCGAGACAAGGCGGGCGCGCGGCGACCATGCGATTGCCGCGATCCGGGCTAAGGTGGTGTGCCGTCGCTGGCTGGCGGCGGCCATGCGGCCGTGCTAGCCAGCCGGACATTCCGGCCGTCATGCGGCCGTGTCCGGACCAGAGGAGAGGCTCGTGAGCTCATCGGCTGCCGCATCGTATCATCCGGACGCACGAAGCGAGACGAACGACCGGGACTCATCGACGTCCGCCCCGCCGCCGCCCGAGGACGCCGGGCCGCCCCTCTTCTCTCCCGACACGATGCCCGACGAGGACACGCTCGGGCGGACCGCCACGGCCGGCCTCCTGGCCGAGCTGTGCTGTCATCGCGACGCCGGAACGCCGATCCTGATCGGCCTCCTCGGCCGGCCGGGCGCCGGCAAATCATCGCTGATGAGCCTCGTCCTCGACCGGATCCAGGCCCTCACCGGGGCCGAGCGCGCCGATCCGTTCCTGCCCCGGGTCGTCACGGTCAAGGTCGATGCCGCAGCCGGGGCCGACCCGGCCGCGACGCTCCTGTCCCGCCTCTTCGGCGCGTTGAGCACCAGCTTTCCGAGCCTCGCCGAGGAGGCCGTCTACGCCGGCGGCGACCCGCTCAAGGCGGCGCATGCGGCAGGCGAGCGGGTCAACGACCTGCGCCGGCAGCTCGACGCCGAACGGCAGACGCTCGACGAGCTCGGCGGCCGCCGCGCCCGCCTCGCCGAGACGGTGCTGTTCAATTCGCCGGGCTCGCGCATCGACACCTACGCCCGCCAGAACCGTCCCCGCATCGAGACCCGGCTGCGCGCCTTCGGGCTGCCGGTCGCCGATCCCGTCGCCAGCTACAAGGAACTGGTGCGCGAAGCCGCCGAGACCGGCAGCGGATCCTCGCGGACCGGATTGGCGCTGCGCGCCCTTTGGGGCTTCAAGGGACAGGGCACGCTGCTGGTGCTTGCCGTGCTGCTGCTCCTGGCCGGCTGGGGTTGCACGTTCCTCGCCGGCCATCAGAGCCTGTGGGTCGACTGGCTGAACAGCTTCGGCGACCGCATGGCCGGCCCGACGGCCTGGGCCGTGGATCGTGCCGGGTGGCTGATGCCGCTTGCCCATGCGGCCTTCGCGCTGGCGGCCCTGTCGGTGCTCGTCGACATCATCCGCGCCATCCGCTTCCTGCAGCCGGTGTTCCGGGGCGCCTCGCTGCTCGGCGGCGACCTGGAGGGTCGTCGGCGCGACCTCGACAGCCTGCTGGCGCACCAGACGCGCCGCGTCGACCACCTCGCCGGCGAGGTCGAGACGGCGGTGCGCGGCGCCGATATCGCCGAACGCCGCGTGGAAGCGAGGAAAGCGGCCGGATTGCTGCAGCCGAGCCTGTCTGTCGCGGGGAGCGATCTCGGTGACACCACCACGTCGCACGACATGGCCGCCTCCTTCCTCGGTGGGTTGCGAGCGGCCATCGACGGTCAGGGCTCGGCCGAGTCGGTCCCCGTCCCGAGCCGCATCGTCGTCGCCCTCGACGAGCTCGATCGCCTGTCGCCCGAGGCGGCGGCGAGCTGGCTCGACACGGCGCGGCGTCTCCTCGGCGGACGCCACTTCGTGACGCTGGCGGCTTTCGACCGGACCCATATGCTCTCGGGATTCTCCGAGACCGATCCGGCGCTCGCCGCCGCCCATCTGCGGCGTTGCCTGCAACTTGCCTACGATCTCGACGCCGAGACGGAGGCGCCGAACGCGCCGCCGTCCGGACCCTTGCAGCGCGGATCGGTCCTCGACCTGCCCTGGCGCCCCTTCGAAACGCGCCTGATCGAGGTGCTGCAAGGTTTTGCCGGTGCCAGTCCGCGGGCCAGGAAGAGCTTCGTCAACCGCTATCGCGTGGCCCGCGCCGATCCCCGCCTGGCGGAAGCCGACCCGGCCGATTTCGCCGGACTTGCCGTGGCCCTGGCGCTCGACGGCAGCGGCAGCGCGATCGGGCTCGGTCCCTACCGCGAGGACGCCGAACTCCACCCGGACGGCGCACCTGACGATCTCGGACCAGCCAAGGCGTTGAACGCCGCGCGACAGGCGATCGGCCAGTCCTTTACGGTCGCCGAAGCGCGTCGCGGCCTGCAGGTGGCGCGGCTCTACGGCTTGTGAGGCGCCGGGTCTAATTCTACTGCGTCATAAGTTCATCCGTAAGAGCGGATTGCGCGCCGGAGATGACCGACCCCACGACCTTGCCAACCCGCCAAATCGGCTCGCGGTGGGACAGGAGGGGTGCATCATCGGCATTCAGCCGCGGCTGAACCAGACGGCGGTGTGTTACAGCCCCTCCGGCGGGCGCGTACAAGGAGTACGCCGCGTGCCGGACAACATGCGTTCGCGTGCAAAGGCACCCGGTCCGGACGGCGAGGGTCCTTGAAGGCGCCCCGACTGAGTGCCATTCCATCGATACTCATGGGCAACGGCCGGCGAGGTCACGGGATCTCTCTCGTCGGTGTCGGCGCCCAAGCCCATGCACGAGATCAAGGGGTTCGACGTCATGGCCGGTGCATTCACGCGGGAAGAGGACGTGGAAGCCGCCGCGGCGCACCTGCCGGACCGGCCCATCTCGCCGCATCGCAATCTGGTGACCTCGGAGGGGCTCGCGGCGCTTGATGCGGCCCTGGGTGTCGCGACGGCGGCCTTCCATGCGGCTCAAGCGAGTGGTGGTGACGCTGGCAGCGACCGCGCCGCCATGGCGCCCGCCGTCCGCGACCTTCGATATTACCGAGCCCGGCGCGCCAGCGCAGAGCTGGTCGACCTTCCTACCAGCTCCGGAACCGTGCAGTTTGGAAGCACCGTCACCTTCGATCGTGAGGACGGACGCCGGCAAACGTTCCGCATCGTCGGGGAAGACGAGGCCGATGCGGCGCAAGGGTCGGTGTCCTACGTGTCGCCACTGGCGCGAGCGCTGCTCGGCAAGACAATCGGGGATACGGCGGTGGTGGTCGGAGGAAACGTCCAGGTCGTCGCCGTTGACTGATCGGGCCCGGCGCGGCCCGGCGGGCCCCGCTTCCCTGGATCCGCTCGGCGACTTCGTCGCGCGACCGCATCAGATCGCGGCGCGCGATGCGATCCTCTCCGCGCGGGCGGCGGGCCGGCCGGGGTTTCTGCTGGGCGACCTGACGGGCCTCGGCAAGACGCTCTCGGTGTGGAGCGCCGTAGCCGCCATGCCGGAGGACGCCGTGCTGATCGTCTGCCCCAAAGGCGCGATGCCGCAATGGCGTCGCACCATCGCGCGGAGCGGCCTCAGGTCGAAGCAGATTGCGCTCGTCAACTACGAACGGACGAAGTCGCTGCTCGCGCCCCCTCCGGCCAGCACCAGGCGCTCCGTTCGCGCCAAGAACAACGAGCATGCGCGTCTCGGGCGTCCCAAGCGGGCCTGGCCCATTGTCGTGTTCGACGAAAGCCATCGGCTGCGCAATCCCTACGCCCAGCAAACGCTTGCCTGCCGGCAGATGGCCGACGCCGCGTCCTTCGTGATTTATATGAGCGCAACCGCCGGCCAGTCGCCGCACGAGCTGTCCTACCTGGGCCGGCTCCTGGGCGACGCCGCCGGTCGGGCGACCGAATCGCTGGCGGATTTCCGGCTCTTGATGAAGGCGCTCGGCATTGGGCGGGCCAAGGGGCGCTGGAAGAACTGGACGTGGGAGCCGAACGCGCGCGACCGACGCGTCATGGCCGATCTTCTGTACAAAGGCACCAAGGCCATTGGCCTGCGGCGACATCCAGGCGACATCGCGGGCTGGCCCGAGGTCCAGCGCGAGCTCGCCGCCACGACCCTGACGCCGGCGGAGCGCCGCCTTTACGAAGCGACCTGGCGCGAGTTCCGTCGCGAGTTCGGGCTTCTCGGCGGCAGCACGCGCAAGCCCGCCGGCTGGGCCGCCGACCTGCGCTTTCGACAGAAGGCGAGCCTCCTGCGGGTCGCGGGCACGGCGGATTTCGCCCAAGACCTTCTGCTCGAAGGCCAGCAGGTCGCGGCCTCCGTCGCCTATCTCGAGACGAGCACCGCGCTGGCCGAGACGCTCCGAGGCCGCGGCTGGTGCGTCGAAGAGATCAACGGCACGGCTACGAGCGACGAAAACGAGGCGGCCCGCCTCACGTTCCAGACCGGCGCCTCCGACGCAATCGTCTTCACCGTCACGGAATCCATCTCTCTCCACAGCAACGAGATGCGGGGCGGCGAGAAACCTCGGTCGCTGATCGTCCACGACATGCGCCACAGCGCGATCCAGCTCCAGCAGGTGGAAGGCCGTTGCCACCGCGACGGCCAGCGCGCCACCATCTACTACGCCTACGCGGAAGACACCGTCGAGGAGCGGATCGCCGCGACGGTGGTGGGCCGGATGGCGGCCATGGACGGCATGGCGGGCGACGACACGGCCGCGCTGGACGGCATCACCCGCCTCATGGAAGAAGCGCTCGCCGACGCCTCGTCGTAGCCCGCTGCGATGCATCACACGGATCCTGGCCTTCGCTCGTTGTCGGGGTCGGGGGCCGCCGCTTCCAGGTGAGCCGGTCCTCGGCGCATGGAACAACCGATCGATCGTTCGGCGTTGGCTCTTCGCCGTGGGCGGTTGTTCTGTCGCTTGCTCGGCGGAGCGATCAGTCGGGGCTTTCATGCGGGATTTCCACCGGCGCGAGATTCTGTCCCGCACGGCCTTCGGCGCGATGGCCCGCGCCGGAACGATCCAGGGCGCCGTCCCTTGGGCGCCCGCGGCCGGGGCGCCGCCCCAGCCCGTGCTGCCCGGCCACTGGCATTTCTTCACCTCCGAGGAGGGCCGCGCCATCGAGGCCATCGTGGACCGCATGATCCCGAGGCACCGCCTTGATGCGCGAACAACTACGGACGCGGGCGAACTGAGGCGGGGGCGCCTGGTCGGGGGTCGTTCGCTGTCGCGGTGGCGGCGACCGGAAAGCACATGGCGGGACTTGCTTGCGATGGGTGAGACGCCTTTGGCGGCAACCGTCCGGAGCGTCGGCGCCATTGGCCGACAAGGAGTATGACATCATGGCAGACGAACGGACGGTCGAGTATGACGGGCCGTCAGGCGGCTGGGGATCGCTCGAAGGCATCAGCCGCATCTTCGGCAAGGAATGGCCCTCCCCGATGGCGATCGAGACGCTGGCGCGGCAGAACAAGCCGCACGGCTTCATGTGCGTCTCGTGCTCCTGGGCCAAGCCGGCCGACCACCATGCCTTCGAGTTTTGCGAGAACGGCGCCAAGGCGACCTTGTGGGAGCTGACGAGCCGGCGCTGCACCCCGAAAGTCCTCGCTGAGCACACGCTTGCCGAGCTGCGCGCCTGGAGCGACTACGATCTCGAGCAACTGGGCCGCCTGACCCATCCGATGCGCTACGATCCCGAAACGGACCGCTACGTCGCCTGCGCATGGGACGAGGCGTTCCAGGCGATCGGCGCGGAACTGAAGGCGCTCGATCCCAAGAGCGTGATCTTCTACTCGTCGGGTCGGGCCAGCCTCGAGGCCTCCTACCTCTACGCGCTGTTCGCACGGCTCTACGGCCACAACAATCTGCCCGACTCGTCGAACATGTGCCACGAGACCACCTCGGTGGCGCTCAAGAAAGTCATCGGCGTCGGTGTCGGCACGGTGGTGTTCGACGACCTGGCCAAATGCGACGCCATGTTTTTCTTCGGCCAGAACACGGGGTCGAACAGCCCGCGCCTCCTCCACCCGCTGCAGGAGGCCGCGAAACGGGGCGTGCCGATCGTCACCTTCAATCCCGTGCGCGAGCGAGGCCTCGAGGTCTTCGTCAACCCGCAGAGCCCGATCGAGATGCTGACCGGCCGCGAGACCCGGATCTCCAGCCAGTATCATCAGGTCAAGGCCGGCGGCGACATCGCGGTGATCGTCGGCCTGTGCAAGCACGTCTTCGCCGCCGACGACGAGGCGCAGAAGCAAGGGCGGCGCGTGCTCGACGCCGCGTTCATCGCGCAGCACACGAGCGGCCTCGAAGCGTTCGAGGCCAAGGTCCGCTCGACCTCCTGGGAGGAGATCGAGGTCCAGTCCGCGCTGCCGCGCTCGGCGATCGTCGAGGCGGCCGAGGTCTATATCAAGGCCGAACGCGTCGTCGCTTTCTTCGGCATGGGCCTGACCCAGCACGTGCATGGCTTCGAGAACGTGGCGATGCTGGTCAACCTGCTGCTGCTCAGGGGTAATATCGGCCGCGAGGGGACGGGCGTCTCGCCCGTGCGCGGTCATTCCAACGTGCAGGGCCAGCGCACGGTCGGCATCTCCGAGAAGCCCGATCTCGTGCCGCTCGACAAATATGCCGCGCAATTCAATTTCGAACCACCGCGCGACAAGGGCATGAACACGGTCGAAGCCTGCGAGGGCATCGTCGCCGGCAAGGTCCGTGCGTTCATCGGGTTGGGCGGCAACTTCGTCCGCGCGATTCCCGAGCGGGACATAATGGAAAAGGCCTGGACGGGGATGCGCCTGACGGTGCAGGTCGCGACCAAGCTCAACCGCAGCCATCTCGTCAACGGCGAGGTCGCCTACCTTCTGCCCTGTCTCGGCCGGACCGAGGAGGACATCCAGGCCGGCGGCCCGCAGGCGGTGACGGTGGAGGATACGTTCAGCTCCATCCACGGATCGATCGCGCGGCGCAAGCCGGCGAGCGAACACTTGCGAAGTGAGGTCGCGATCGTGGGCGGGCTCGCCAAGGCGGTGTTGCAGCCCAACCCGAAAGTGAAGTGGGATACCTGGATCGGCGATTACGGCCTGATCCGCGACCTCATCGCCGGGACCTATGCGGACATGTTCCACGACTTCAACGCCCGCCTGTGGACGCCCGGCGGCTTCTACAAGGGCAACAAGGCCCGCGAGCGGATCTGGAAGACCAAGACCGGCAAGGCCGAATTCACGGCGCCCGACACATTGACCGCCGTCGATTTCGCCGATGCGCCTGACCGCTACCGGCTCATCACGATGCGCAGCAACGACCAGTTCAACACGACGATCTACGGTTTCAGCGACCGCCTGCGCGGCATCGAGGGCACGCGCCAGGTGCTGCTGATGAACCCCAAGGAAATCGCTCGCGCCGGGCTCCGCGAAGGCCAGATGGTATCGCTCGTCGGCGATGCGCAGGATGGCGTGCATCGCGAGGCCGGCCCGCTCAAGATCACGCCGTTCGACCTGCCGGACGGCTGTCTCGGCGCCTATTATCCGGAGATGAACCCGCTGATCGCGCTGGCGCACCATGACAGGCGATCGAAGACGCCGGCGGCGAAAGCGGTGCCTGTCCGCATCAAAAGCTGATGGGGCGGCAAATGGGATAAGGGCTCCGCTGCCGTTTCGTCGGCTGGAGCTCTATCTCGATGAAGCTGCTCGCATTTCAAAGCTGGACCAGTTCGACGACAGCCGAACATGCCTGGGGGGAAGCCGGCTGACGCGAGTTGACCGCGTCGGCCGAGCGACGACAGCCGGACGGCTATCCGGCGAAGCCGACCGTCGGGACGCCCGCCCAAGGACCACTCGGCGGATGTCTCCCATCCGGCATGACCTTGTCATGCCGCCTTGGTGTGTGCACCGCTCGCTTTGGGATTGACTATCGTTTCGGCGATCTTGGTCAGCTTTTCATCCGCCGTCTTTTCCTCCTGAAGCGTCTGTTCGAGAAGGCGGGCGGCCTCGGCCAGGCCGAGCTGCTTGGCCCAGGTCTTGAGCATGCCGTAGCGTGCGATCTCATAATGTTCGATGGCCTGCGCGCAACCGATGAGCACGGCATCCGCCGCCGCGGTCCCGCCGAAATCCTCGAGATCCTCTTCCATCTCGGTCGTGATGCCCTTCATGGCCTCGCAGGTCTTGGCGCGCGCCGTCTTTCCGATGATCTCGAAGACCTGCTCGAGCCTCTCGACCTGATGCGTGCTCTCCTCGCGATGCATCTCGAAAGCCTGTTTCAGGTCGCTCGACTTCGCTGCTTTGGCTGATTTGCCGAGCGCTCGCACAGATTGTTTCTCGGCATAATAGACGTCCTTCAGCGTCTCGTAGAACGCGTCGCTCAGGGTCTTTTCCGTAGCAGCCATAACGATCTCCTCGCCCGGTACGCGAAACGGAACCGGTCTGAGCTGAACGGAAGTCTTCCGTGAAGGTTTCGTCGGTGGTGTCCGGACACGCCGCGATCGTGCGAGAGCGAAGAAGCCGGTGCGTCGCCTTGCCGCCGGCATGCGACGTTTCTGCCGTGCGGAAAATTTGAGGGCCGGACCGAACCGTTGGTCAATCCCGGAGGTTGTAGAGGCAGGACGGCCAGACGCGTTGCTGCCGACTCTCGCGATGGGGACCGCGATGAACACTGACGTGGCGAACGACAATTCCCGCCTGACGATCGCGGAGAGGGCCTTTCTGCTGATGATCGTGATGATCGGCATGGTCGAGGTCGGCGCCATGGCTTGGCTGGGCAGCCGGCTCTTGGGTGGGCTCATCGGCACGTGACAATGGGTCGACCAGCCGTAGACTCATGACGGCGCCGCCGGATCGCTTAGGCGTAAAGGACTATTGTGCCGAGGTCGCAGCGCCCAGCACATCCGGCGCATCGAGCCCGGCGTGGCGGTAGGCCGAGCGCAGCGTGTTGGCTAGCAGCATGGCGATGGTCATCGGCCCGACGCCACCCGGCACGGGCGTGATCGCTGCGGCGACCTCGGCCGCCTCCGCCGTCGCCACGTCGCCGACGAGCCGCGTCCTGCCCTCCGAGCCCGCGACCCGGTTGATCCCGACGTCGATGACGACCGCGCCGCGCTTGACCCAGTCGCCGCGGACCATCTCGGGGCGGCCGACGGCCGCGACCAGGATGTCGGCGCTGCGGCAAAGCCCCGGCAGGTCGACGGTGCGCGAATGGGCGATCGTCACGGTACAGTCGGCGGCGAGCAGCAATTGCGCGATCGGCTTGCCGACGAGGTTCGAGCGCCCCACAACGACCGCATGCCGGCCGGCCAGCGATCCGCGGATCGCGCGTCGCAGCAGCACCATGCTGCCGGCCGGCGTGCAGGGAAGGAAGGCTTCGTCAATCGCGCCCATGCCGAGCCGCCCGACATTGATCGGGTGGAGACCGTCCGCATCCTTGTCCGGATCGATCGCCCGGATGACCAGGCCGGCATCGAGCCCCTTGGGCAGCGGCAGCTGCACCAGAATGCCGTGGATGGCCGGGTCGGCGTTCAGCGCCGCCACATGGCCGATCAGCACCGCTTGCGGTGTATCGGCCGGCAGGTCGAGCTGCACCGATTCGAAGCCGCAGGCCTTGGCGGTGCGGCTCTTGTTGGTGACGTAGACACGGCTCGCCGGATCGTCACCGAGGAGCACCACCGCGAGCCCCGGCGCCTGCCCGGTCCTCTCCAGCAGCGCCGCGGCTCCATCCTTGACGCGCGACGTAACTTCTGCGGCGATCGCCTTGCCGTCGATCAGTTCGGCCGTCACGAGAACACGACCGTCTTGCGGCCGTTGAGGAAGACCCGCCGCTCGAGGTGCAGCTTCACGCCGCGCGCCAAAACGCGCGATTCGACGTCGCGGCCGACCGCCACGAGGTCGTCCCCCGACAGCGAATGGTTCACCCGCTCGATCTCCTGCTCGATGATCGGACCTTCGTCGAGGTCGGCCGTCACGTAATGCGCCGTGGCGCC
Source organism: Lichenihabitans sp. (assembly GCA_965277115.1). GTDB lineage: Bacteria > Pseudomonadota > Alphaproteobacteria > Rhizobiales > Beijerinckiaceae > Lichenihabitans. Next base: position 739,319 of record CBDIBY010000013.1, read on the forward strand.
GATGATCTTGACGCCGCGCTCATAGGCCTGGTGGTAGGGCTTGGCACCCTTGAAGCTCGGCAGGAAGGAATGGTGGATGTTGATGATCCGCCCGAACAAGGCCGTCGAAAAACTGTCGGACAGCACTTGCATGTAGCGGGCCAGGACGACGAGTTCGGCGCCCGTCTCGTCGACAAGGTCGAGGACCCGCTGTTCCTGCTCGGCCTTGTTGTCCTTGGTGACCGTCCAGCAATGGTAGGGCATTCCCGCCGCCTCGGCCGAGGCTCGGGCTGCCTCGTGGTTCGAGACGACCGCCGCCACATCCGCCTTCAGCCAGCCGACGCGGATCTGATAGAGCAGATGTTCGAAGCAATGGTCGAATTTCGATACCATCACGACGATGCGCGGGCGCCGGTCGCCGTCATAGAGATCCATCCGCATGGCGAAGCGCTGCACCGCCGGCCCGAGCGCCTGGCGGACGGTATCCTGGGTCACGGTATCCGGCGCGGTGAAATGGATGCGTAGGAAGAAGCGGTTGGTCGACCGGTCCCAGAACTGGGAGCTTTCGGCAATATTGCCGCCGAGATCGGCCAGGCGACCCGTCACGGTCGCGACGATGCGCGGACGATCTTCGCAGGACAGGGTCAGGATATGGTTTTTGTCGGCCATGGGACGCTGAGGTGAAGGGAAGGGGGCGGGTATCACCTTGCCCGCCTTAGCGCCTCTCAGGCGCGCGGGAAAGCGACAAAGCGGGGCGCGATTATCACAAAATTAGGTCCGCCGCCGCCGGCTCGCCCGGCTTGGCCGGTTTCGTCGTCCGGTGCTTTCAACTCCCGATCCCTGGCCCTGCGGGGCGCTCCGACGCATAGTCCCTGGGATGCGAATCGTTCGACCTCCCCTCCTCGTCCTCATGGTGATCGGCACCATCGCGGGATGCCTGATCGGGCTCAGCCTGGAGCTCTTCGCCCGCTGATCGGGTCGGCCGCAGCCACCCCGGTCTCAATAGAGGTCGATCATGCCGTTGAGGAAGAAGGCGCGGTCGACCATGCCGTTGACCACCGAACCCATCGGCCCGTAGGCCAGATAGATGCCGGCGCAGGTCATGGTGGAGTCGCGCTCGTAGGCATTGATCTGCAGCTGAACGGCACGGATCTGGTATTCGGAACGATCGGGCCGGTCGAGGTCGTAGCCGACGAAGTGCAGCCAATCGCGTTCGACGTCGGTATCGACCGCGAGCGAGGGGCAGTAGCGCACCGTATAGGCCGCGACGGCCAGCGTCTTGACCGATTCGGGCACCCGATCGAGCACCTTGGCCGAGGCGGCGCCGCCGAACCCCGGCAGCAGGGTGCAGACGACGGCGGCGAGAATGGTCGATCTCATGTCGAGCCTCGTTCGAACAGGGTCCGGCTTTGCCAGGCACCGGGCGAAGGTGTCGCCTCCGAGGCGACGATGCAGCGGATCACATTTCGCCGAAACCGTCGATAGGGGTTCGCCCGGGGCAGCCGAGTCCGCAAGGCCCTCGCCGGCTCAGCCCTCCTCGTCGTCCTCGATATCGCCGTCGATCAGGTCCGATACGTTGTCGTCGGCCCCTTCCTCCTCCTCGAGGAAGGTGGTGTCGTCGGCCGGCGTGTCGTCGACCTCGATATCGTCCTCGGAGGCGGCTGCGGGCTTCTCGGCCGGCTCCGCCTCCTCGAGCGACACCAGCTCGACACCCGCCGGATCGGCCTCGACCTCGTCGCGCGGGACTGCCGGGCTCGGCCGGATCGGCGCTCTGGCCAGGGGAAGCGCCTGGAACACCGCACCGCATTTCGGGCAGAGGATCGGATCCCGGCTGAGATCGAAGAATTTCGCGCCGCAGGTCTGGCACTGGCGCTTTGCGCCTAATTCGGGTCGTGACACAGCTTTTCCCCGGTCGGCGCGACACGGCGCCCGTCCTCGTCAATTTTGAAAGAGTGGTGCGACCCGTTAAGGGGGCGGGCCCGCCCCGTCAATGGCTAATGCGGGATGGGAGGCGCCCGACATGACAGGCCTGGCACGGGCGTGTTACGAGCCCGGCCATCTCCACTATGGAAAAGCCCGGATCTTTCCGCATGTCGTCAGAGCCCCATGCCGCCTCTCAGCGTCCCTGCACGGCGAGACGATCGGGACCGCTCGCCGGGCGCCTGCGGCCGCCGGGCGACAAGTCGATGTCGCACCGTGCCTTCATCCTGGGCCTGTTGAGCCGCGGCGAGACGCACGTCGACGGTCTGCTTGAGGGCGAGGACGTGCTGCGCACCGGCGAGGCCTGCCGGGCGCTCGGCGCGACCCTCACCCGCACCGGCTCGGGCGCCTGGACGATCGCGGGCGTCGGATTGGGCAATCTCACGCAGCCCGAGGCCCCGCTCGATTTCGGCAATGCCGGCACGGGCACGCGGCTGATGATGGGCGTGGTCGGCGGCGGGGGTGTCACCGCCACCTTCGACGGCGATGCCAGCCTGCGCAAGCGGCCGATGCGGCGCATTCTCGATCCCCTCGCTCTCATGGGCGTCCGCGTCATCGCCGAACAGACGGGCGGCCGCTGCCCGATCACCCTCGAAGGGACCGCGACGCCGCGCCCCATCACCTATCGCACGCCCGTCGCCTCGGCGCAGATCAAGTCGGCGATACTGCTGGCCGGCCTCGCCGCATCCGGCCAGACGGTGGTGATCGAGAGCGAGGCCTCGCGCGACCATACCGAGAAGATGCTGCGCCATTTCGGCGCCGAGGTGGACGTGGAGCCCTTCGGCGAGGGCGGCCGCAAGGTGACGCTCGCCGGGCGGCCGGCGCTCGTCGGCGCGCCGGTCAGCGTGCCCGCGGATCCGTCCTCCGCCGCCTTCGCCATCGTGGCGGCGACCATCGTGCCCGGGTCCGACATCGTCGTCGAGAACGTGATGATGAACCCGCTGCGCATCGGCCTCGTCACCACGCTCAGGGAGATGGGCGCCTCGATCGAGGAACTCGGCCGGCGCCGCGAAGGCGGCGAGGATGTCGCCGATCTGCGTGTGCGGTCCGCGACCTTGCGAGGGGTCGAGGTGCCGGCCGGCCGCGCGCCCTCGATGATCGACGAATATCCGGTGCTGGCGGTGGCGGCATCCTTCGCGTCTGGCACCACCCGCATGGCGGGCTTGAGCGAATTGCGCGTCAAGGAATCCGATCGTCTCGCCGCCGTCGCGGCAGGTCTCGAGGCGGCCGGCGTCGACCATTCCATCGAGGGCGACGACCTCGTCGTGACGGGAGGGCAGGGCAGGGCGGCCGGCGGCGGCACGGTGGAGACGCATCTCGACCACCGCATCGCCATGAGCTTCCTGGTCATGGGCCTCGCCTCCGACCAACCGATGACGATCGACGACGATAGGATGATCGCGACGAGCTATCCGGCCTTCCGCGCCGACATGTCCGCGCTCGGCGCGGCGCTCGGATGAAGGACGCGCGGTGATCATCGCCATCGACGGCCCCGCCGCCTCGGGCAAGGGCACGCTGGCCCGCAAGCTTGCAGAGCATTTCGGCCTGCCGCATCTCGACACCGGCCTGCTCTATCGCGCCACGGCCAGGGCGCTCCTCGACGCCGGAGAGGCGCTCGACGGGGTGCCGGCGGCAGTCGCCGCGGCACGCGGCCTGGCGCTGACTGATTTCGACGAGGCGCGGCTGCGTGGCCGGCAGATGGGCGAGGCCGCCTCGGTCGTCGCAGCCTTCCCGGAGGTTCGGGCGACGCTGATCGACGCGCAGCGCCGCTTCGCCGGCCGGCCGGGCGGCGCGGTGCTCGACGGCCGTGACATCGGCACCGTCATCTGCCCCGCGGCCGACGTGAAGATCTTCGTCACGGCCGCACCGCACACGCGGGCGCAGCGCCGGGCGCTCGAACTGGCACGGGCCGGGGAAGCGGCCGATTTCGCCGCCGTGCTGCTCGATATCCGCAAGCGCGACGAACGCGATTCCTCACGCGCCGTGGCGCCGCTGAAGCCCGCCGCCGATGCCGAGATGCTCGACACGACCTCGCTCGACGCGGAGGCCGCCTTTGCCGAGGCCCTGAGGATCGTCACGGTGCGACGCCGATGACCAGTCGCGCCCGTCAGGGATGCGGTACGGTCGAGGACGGCACCATCGAATAGACGTAGACCAGATAGACGACGGCGATCGCCATGATGACGATCAGCGGGATATGCCACTTCTGCATCGTCGCCGCCCTCGCTGGAGCATGATGCCGAAAAGTCGGCACGGGTTTTCGTAAAACATCATACTCTATCGTGATCTATTGCGTGCCGCGAAGCCCCAGCCGTTCGGCCGCCGCCGGCCGGCCTTGGCCGGCGAAGACCTCGAGCGCCGCCCGGTTCGCCGCCGCCACCGCCTCGACGAAGCCCGCATAGGGGACGTCGGTGACGGCGACGAGGCCGATATGGCCGTTCTCTCCATCATAGGGGCGCCCGGTCAGGGGCTCGTCGGCATATTGGTACCAATGGACGCCGACGATGGCCGGGTCCGCGACGGCCGCCGCCACATAGGCCGCAAAGGCGGGTCCGCGCCCCGCCTCGTTGTCGACCGCCATCATGCCGGGCCAGAAGGAGCCGCGGTCGGTCGAGCCGAAATGGAACTCGCCGATCAGCACCGGCCGGTCGAGGCCGCGCCAGGCCGCCGCCTCGGCCTCAGGCGTACGGTCGTAGACATTGACGCTGATCACGTCGCACCAGCGCGCGCAGGCCGCCATCACCTCCGGCGGATAGGCGGCGAGCCGCGTGCCGAGGTAGAGATGGTTCGGATCGTGGCGCTTGAGCGCCGTCCGCACCGTCCGGAAATAGAGCTCGGCGAAGCGACCGCCGAAATCGGTCATGTCGCGCCGCGCCGCTGCGTCGAGCGGCATCGGCCAGGTAAAGGGCCGCGACAGCAGTGCGTCCCAGTCGACGGGCGCCGCCAGGCCGTAGGCTGCGGCCAGCGCCTCGGGTGTGCCGTAGCGGGCGCGAAGCTCGTCGACCAGGGCGTGCTTGGCCGGGCTCTCGGCCCCGAGCGCCATCACCTGCGCCGCGATGCCGTCTTCCGGTCGGTCCGGCCGGCCCCAGGGCAGTTCGTTGCCGGAGAAATAGCCGATCAGATAAGGATCGTCGCGCGTGCCGGCCGTCATGGTGCCGGCGACCGCATCCGCCACCGCCGCAAATCGCGGATCGAACGGGTCGGCGAGGCTGCGGCCGCCGCTCATCGGCACCATGGCGCTGTCGCCCTCGACATCGGTGAAGCTCACATAGGCCATGCGCGCAGCCCGGGCGAGGCGGGGGTCGCTCCAGGTGCCGAGCGTGTTGAAGCCCCAGGCCTTGAGGCGGCCCAGCACCTGTTGCGGCCAAAGGTCGCGCCAGCCAGGCCCGAGCCCGCGTTCGAGATTGGCCTCCCCGACATCGATGGTGGCGACGGGATCATGGGCTTCGGCTGCGCTCAGGCCAGTGAAGAGCGCCGCCCGGCCGCGGACGATCGTCGGATTCGAGGCCGCGACGCTGTCGACCCCGAGCGAGAAGAAACGATGGCCGGCCGGCGTGATCAGCGTCCAGCGACCGCCGATCTTGGCGGTGCGGAAGAAGCCCGTCGCCGGGAGTTTCAGCGATGGTTCGACGCCGCCATAGGCATCGGCGGCCGGGACGGGAACACGCGCCAGGCGGCGCGTCTGCGCGGTTGCTGCCGCCAGCTTCGCACGCAAGTCCGCGATCGAGTGGACCTTTTCCGGCCACGTCCCCTGCGTCCATTGCCCGAAGGCGTCGGCGAGCGGTTCCGAGCTGCGTGGCTGGCCCTGGATGGGGCGCAGCGTCTGCGGGCCGATCAGCAGCTCGTGATCCGCGGCCATGCGCATGCCCGAGACATGCAGCGCCACGATATGGCCGAGGTCGACGGAGCCGCGGCTCTCGCCGACGAGCTGATCGCCGGGCTCGAGCGCCACGCGGCCGGGCGGACGCCCGCGCATGCCGGTCGGCGCCGCGGCATCGAGGGGCAAGACGAGCCTAACATGAGCATGCGGCGCGAGCACCGTCGTGCCGGTCAGCGACCTGTCGCCGCCGTCGGCCTTGATGTCGTCGTCGAGACGCAGCAGCAGCGGGAAGGGGGTGTCGGATGGGTTCTCGACCGCGACGGTCAACGCACCGGCGCGGCGCCAATCGAGCGGCGATGCCGCATGGAATCTCAGGGCCGGCCAGTCCTGGCCGCCCGCGAAGCGATAGCTTTCGAGGCCGGGCGTGGCGGGCTCCGCAAGTCGGACGACCCCGTCGAGGATCGGCGGCGCGAAGGCGCCGAGCGGCAGGGTCTCTCCCGGCAGGCCCGCCAGGGTGCAGCACGGCCACAGCAGCATCGCCGCCAGGCCGAGGCGGGCCATCCCGAACCGGAAACCCATGCCGACCCTCCGCGCGTTCCAGCGCCAGCATAGGGGCCACGCGTTAAGCGTCGCTGAAACGTCAGGGTTTCATGGCCGTTCTCTCAGCGGGCGGCGAGGTCGCGCCAGCACGGCAGAGCGCCGTCGAACCGCAGGGGCTCGGCCGCATGGACGCCGCGCGCCACGGCACGGGCGAGGCAGTCCGCCGCGAGCGCCCCGATCTCGGTCAGGTCGCGGATGTCCGGAGCACGCTCCGCCCGTCCCGTCGCGGCGGCGAAGATCGTGTCGCCGTCGAGCGCCGCATGGGCCGGGCGCACCGCCATGGCAAGGCCGCCCTGGGCCATGACAGCGAGCCGCTTGCATTGGGCCTTGGTCAGCGGCGCGTCGGTCGCCACGACGGCGATCGTGGTCGCGGTCGGCGCGCTCGCCTCGGGGCGCGCATCCAGCTTGGTGCGCAGGCGCAGCGCCTCGGCCGGCCATGGGGCGGGCAGGCCGAGGCCGCCGAACTCGTCGCCTTGCTCGTAGGGAGCGGCCCAGAAGTGCGGTCCGTCCCCGACCGTCGCCTGGCCGAGCGCGTTGACGGCCACGATCGCGCCGATTCGGTAGCCGCGCGAGGTCGTGGTGCTGGCCGAGCCGAGGCCGCCCTTGAGGTTCGCCGTGGTGGCGCCGAGACCCGCGCCGACGCTGCCGAGCGCGAAATCCAGGGCGGCGGCAATTGCCGCGGCATAGCCGAGATCCCAGTAAGGCGGGCGGCGTCCCCAGGCCTTGTCGCCGCCGTTGGCGAGGTCGAACAGCACGGCGCCCGGCGCGAGCGGCACGCGCACCCCGCCGACCTCGAAGCCGCGACCGGCCTCGGCCAGCGCCGCCTGCACCCCGCCCATGGCATCGAGCCCGAAGGCCGAGCCGCCCGATAGCACCAGGGCATCGACGGCCTCGACCGTCATCTCGGGCTCGAGCAAGGCCGTGTCGCGGACGCCGGGCGCGCCACCGTGGATGGCGATCGAGGCCACCGCCGGTCGATCGAAGACGACGACCGTCGTGCCCGAGGCCAGCGCCTGATCATGCGCATGACCGACCCTGAGGCCCGCCACATCGGTTATGAGATTGCGCCCCGCCATCCGGGCCGCCCGTCAATCCTTGCGGCGCAGTACGACCCGGTGCCGGTGGGTGTGCCGGCGCGGGCCGCAGACACCCGCATTGCGGAAGTCGCGCGCATAGTCGGCGCGGGCCTCGGCGAAGCTCTGGTCGTCGTCGTGGTCGGCCGGCGCGCCCGGGCCCTGCCAGGGGTAGCCACCGTCCCAGCCGAAGCCGCGCTTGTAGCGCGTCCCCACATGATAGGCCCCGGCGCCTTGCCAGCCCGACCGGTAGCGGCAATAGGCCTGGCCGTCCCAGTAGAAGAAGGGATAGCGGCGCGCCTTCTCGACTTCCCATTGATAGGTGTAGTCGTAGTTGGCGTAGTTCAGCTTGTAGTAGGGAATGTCCGGGTTGGCGCGGGCCGCGGGGGCAGCGAGGCTTGCGGCGAGGGCGGTCGCCATTGCCAGAATGGATGTTCGCACCTTGATCTCCTGCGGCGCATGCCGGCCTGCTTACCGATTACATAACCCGGATCGCGGCGCGCCGGGCGGCGCGTTGGATGAAAAAGGTCGGTTTGCGCGACGAAAAGCGGCGCGGTGTCGCTCCTGTGTCACGCCGGGACCGAGAGCTTCCCCGGGCGCGCGGCTTCGGCTAGAGCATGATGCCGGCATGCCGGCGGGTTTTAGTATCATGCGCTAAGAGAGGCCATGTCGAGCGACGTTTCCCTCCCCGCAGCGGTCATCGCCGGGCTCCTGTCCTTCCTCAGTCCCTGCGTCCTGCCGCTCGTCCCGCCCTATCTGTGCTTCCTGGCCGGCAGCACCTTGGAGGAGCTGCAGAGCGGCGATGCGGGACGCACCCGGCGCGACGCGCTTCTCGCGAGCCTGCTCTTCGTCGCCGGCTTCGCGACGGTCTTCGTGGCGCTCGGCGCGACGGCCTCGGCCTTCGGCGCCGTGCTGCGCCGCTTCAACGAGCCGCTGTCGATCGCGGCCGGCATCGCCATCATGATCATGGGGCTGCATTTCATCGGCGTGTTCCGGCTCGGCATCCTTTGTCGGCAGGCGCGCGTCGACGTCGAGCGGCCGCCGGGGCTGTGGAGCGCCTATGTCATGGGGCTCGCCTTCGCCTTCGGCTGGACGCCCTGCATCGGCCCGATTCTCGCCGCCATTCTGGCTGTTGCGGGGTCGGAAGCCACCGTCGCGCGCGGCGCCGGCCTTCTCGCCGCCTATTCGGCCGGCCTCGGCCTGCCTTTCGTCGCCGCGGCGGTGGCGATGGGCGCGTTCACCAGCTTCCTCAAGCGGTTCAAGACGCATTTCGGTGCGGTGGAGAAGCTCGCCGGCGTGCTGCTCGTCGCGACCGGCGTGGCCTTTCTGACGGGGGGCATGCAGAGCCTGTCCTTCTGGCTGATCGAGGCCTTTCCCGGCCTGACCCGGCTCGGCTGACGATGGTCGCAATGTCTCGTCGCAATTTCTCAAGGATGACATCATGAGCGAGATCCCCTATCGCGCGGCCCTGATCGTCGGCGCCGGTCCCGGCATCAGCGCCGCGCTGGCGCGGCGTCTCTCCCGCGCCGGCCTCAGGGTCGGCCTCGCAAGCCGCAATCCCGAGCGGCTGGCGGCGCTGGCGGCCGAGACCAAGGCCGAGACCTTCACCACGGATGCCGCCGATGTGGCCTCGGTGGCGCAGCTGTTCGAGGACGCCGACCGCAGGCTCGGCGAGCCGGACGTGGTCGTCTACAACGCCAGCGGCCGGGTGCGCGGCCCGATCGCCGACCTCGATCCCGACGAGGTACGCCACAGCCTGGCGGTCTCCGCCTTCGGCGCCTTCCTGACCGTCCAGCAGGCGGCGCGGCGCATGCTGCGGCACGGGCGCGGCGCCATCCTGCTCACCGGAGCGACGGCCGGCGTCAAGGGTTTCGCGCTGTCGGCGCCCTTCGCCATGGGCAAGTTCGCGCTGCGCGGCCTGGCGCAGAGCGCCGCGCGCGAGCTCGGCCCCAGGAACATCCACGTGGCCCATGTCGTGGTCGACGGCGCCGTGCGCAGCGACACCCGTCCCGACCACGACGACGCCACCCTCGATCCCGACGGCATCGCCCAGACCTATCTCGACCTGCTTCGCCAGCCGCGCAACGCCTGGTCGTTCGAGGTCGAACTACGGCCCTGGATGGAGAAGTTCTGAGGACCGCCACCGCCGGGCCGGCTGCCGCATCGCGGGGCAAGCCGGCCGCCGGGCGGCGTCATTACTCATCTTCTGATTACGCCGATGGCGTTGGGCCAGGTCGCGCAACGGGGTCCGGTCGAGTCATTTTCCACACCGGACGAGCGCCGCAGGCGCGACGATCCAGGATCCATCTCCGACTCGTTCAGTCGGAACCCTATCGCGACGAAAAAACCCGCCGGAGAGGCGGGCTTTCCTTGATACTGCCGACCGAAGATCAGTCGTTCTCGACGTAGGTGATCTTGCCGTCGGGCTGCTTCTTCCAGGTATACATGACATAGTCGGCCTTGGTCAGGTCGCCCTTCTTGTCGAAGGAGAGATCGCCGAGCACCGTGTGGAACTTCATGCCGGAGTGCATCTTCTCCGCCATCTTCTTGGGTTCGACGGATTTGGCGGCCTCGGCGGCCTGCGCCATCACCTGGACGGCCGCGTAGCTATAGAGCGTATAGGCCTGCGGGTCGAAATTCTTGGCCTTGAACTCCTTCACCACGTCGGCCGCGGTCGGCTTCTTGCGCGGGTCGGGACCGAAGGTCATCAGCGTGCCTTCCGCGCCGGGACCGGCGATGGCGGCGAACTCGTTGTCGGTGATGCCGTCACCCGACATCATCGTGGCGGTGACGCCCTGGTCGGTCATCTGTCGGCGGATGAGGCCGCCCTCGGGGTGCAGGCCGCCCCAATAGACGATGTCGGCGCCCGACGCCTTCACCTTCGACACGACGGCCGAATAGTCCTTCTCGCCCGCATTCACGCCTTCGTAGAGGACCGGCTTGATGCCACCCTTGGCCAGGTTGGCCATCGTCGCGTCGGCGAGGCCCTTGCCGTAAGTGGTCTTGTCGTGGAGGATGGCGATCTTCTTGCCCTTGAGATTGTCCTCGATATATTTGGCGGCGACCATGCCTTGCTGGTCGTCGCGGCCGCAGGTGCGGAACACGTTCCACTTGCCCTTCTCGGTCAGCAGCGGGTTGGTCGCCGACGGCGTGATCATCAGGATGCCGTTCTCCTGATAGACGTCGGACGCCGGGATGGTCACGCCGGAATTGAAGTGGCCGACGACATATTTGACGCCGTCGCCGACGAATTTGTTGGCGACCGAGACGCCCTGCTTGGGATCGGCCTGATCGTCGCCGACATCGAGCGTGATCTTCTCGCCGAGGATGCCGCCCTTGGCGTTGAGGTCGTCGACCGCCTGCTGCGTGCCCTTCTGCAACTGCGCGCCGAACGCCGCGTTCGCCCCGGTGATGGGACCGGCGACGCCGAGCTTGAAGTCGGCCGCATGCGCGGCGCCCGCAAAGGCGAGGCCCGCCGCCAGAACAAAGCCCGTCAGTCTCAACTGTTTCATGATCCCTGCTTCCCTTCCTGAACCTCGGCCTCGTCGGCCCTCGCGGCACCCCGATCCGCGACGACGGGCGCGGATGCCGCAATTCTCCCTGGTCTCGCCGGATCCGTTGTCCCCGGACCGCTCCGAGGGCGGATCCTGATGCGGCTCGGCACTCTTGTCACGTTAAATCCCAATTAATCTTTACACCAGCCGGTCAAGCCACATCGCGCCACCGCAAAGGACCCGATCGGGCGAAGATCCATGAATATTGTCGCGACATCTGGCCGGCCCGAAACTCGACGAAGCCATAGGACGCACCGATCGTCACGACGAGAAGCGAGACCAGATAGTAATAGATCGAGCCGAGATCATCGCCAGCGATGGCATAATGCAGGAAGCGCACCGCCGCCGCGAGGCCGATGACCGCCGGGATCAGCGTGAGTGCCGACCGCCATGTCGACGCGAAAGCCCGCCCCGTCGCCCAGCCGCCGAGCCAGCCCAGGATCAGGGTGAAGACGATGAAGGCGGCCAGGCTGGCGGAGCCGTCGGCGTAAAGATACCCGCCCATCAGTGCCCTCCCTCGAGATAGGCGGCCCGCACCTCGGGCTTGCTTAGCAGTTCCTTGCCGGTGCCCGACATGGTGATGAGGCCGTTGACCATCACATAGCCGCGGTCGGCGAGCTTCAGCGCGTGGAAGGCGTTCTGCTCGACCAGGAAGACGGTGAGCCCTTCCGTCTTGTTGAGTTCGCGGATGACGTCGAAGATCTGCTTGACGACCAGGGGGGCCAGGCCGAGCGAGGGCTCGTCGAGCAGCAGCAGGCGCGGCCGGCTCATCAGCGCGCGGGCGATGGCGAGCATCTGCTGCTCGCCGCCCGACAACGTTCCCCCACGCTGCGCGACACGCTCCTTGAGCCGCGGGAACATGGCGAAGACGCGCTCGAGATCTCCGTCGAAATGCGCGAAATTGTTGATCGACGCGCCCATCTGCAGATTCTCGAAGACGGTCATGCGCGGGAAGATGCGCCGGCCCTCGGGCGACTGGGCGATCGACAGCCGTGCGATCTCGTGCGTCGGCAGCCGGGTGATCTCGCGGCCGTCGAAGGACACCGTGCCCTCGCGAGCCCGCGGATTGCCGAAGATCGTCATCATCAGCGTCGATTTGCCGGCACCGTTGGCGCCGATCAGCGTGACGATCTCGCCCTCGCTGACGTCGAGGTCGACGCCCTTCAGCGCGATGATCTTGCCGTAGAAGGTCTTCACGCCGCGGATCGCGAGGAGCGGCGCCTTCGTCGGCGCGGCCCGTTCGAGCACGGGCTCGGGCATCAAGGTCATGCGCCGATCTCCGCCTCGACCTTTTCCACCTCTTCGTCGGCGACCCCGAGATAGGCGGCGATGACCTTGCTGTCGTTGCGCACCTCCTGTGGTGTCCCGTCGGCGATCTTGGTGCCGTAGTCGAGCACGATGACGTGATCGGAAATCGACATGACGACCGACATGTCGTGCTCGATCAGCAGCACGGAGGTGCCGTGATGCTCGCGGATCAGGCGCAGCAGGTTGTTGAGCTCGAGCGATTCGCGTGGATTCAAGCCGGCCGCCGGCTCGTCGAGGCAGAGCAGCACCGGGTCGGTGCACATGGCGCGGACGATCTCAAGCCGCCGCTGGTCGCCATAGGGCAGGTCGCCCGCCGGGTCGTCGGCCCGGTCGATGAGCGCGATCTGCTCCAGCCAGAACTTCGCCTTCTCGACCGCTTCGCGTTCCCTGGCCTTGTAGCCGCCGATGCCGAGCACGCCGAGGAAGGTCATGCCGGAGGCGAGCATCAGCGGATTATGCTGGGCGATGAGCAGGTTCTCGAGCACCGTCATGCCGGTGAACAGGCGGATGTTCTGGAAGGTGCGCGCCACCTTGGCCTTGCGGGCGATCTCGTGGTCGGGCATGCGCTCGAGCAGGAACAGGTCGCCCTTCTGTCCATGCCCGTGCCGGGCGCCCGACCGCGTCAGCGCCATCACATCGGCCGCCGCCGCCACACCCTTGCGGGCGAGGGCCAGCCGGCCCTCGGTCGGCTTGTAGAATCCGGTGACGCAGTTGAACACCGTCGTCTTGCCCGCCCCGTTGGGCCCGATCAGCGCGGTGATGTCGCCACGGCCGACCTGAAACGACAGCGCGTTGACGGCCAGGAGGCCGCCGAACCGCATGGTGAGATGCTCGACGACGAGCAGTGGGTCGGTCTGCCAGCGCATCAGCCGTGCCCTTCCTTGACGAGGTCGCCCGATATGGTCTTGCGCTCCTTGAGAAAGATCGATGGTGCGCGGGTGGCGATGATGCCGCGCGGCTTCCAGATCATCATCACCACCATGCCGAAGCCGAAGATCAGCATGCGGTATTGGACGGGATCGAAGTCTGCCCCGAAGATGAGCTTGAGGAAGTCGAGCTCGCGCAAGATCTCGGTGCCGCCGATCAGGATGAAGGCGGCGATGGCGACGCCGATCTGCGAGCCCATGCCGCCGAGCACCACGATCGACAGGATGGTGGCGGATTCGATGAAGGTGAAACTCTCCGGGCTGACGAAGCTCTGGCGCACGGCGAAGAAGGACCCGGCGAAACCGCCGAACATGGCACCGAGCGCGAAGGCGGTGAGCTTGGTGTTGACCGTGTTGATGCCGAGCGACCGGCAGGCGATCTCGTCCTCGCGCAAGGCCTCCCAGGCGCGCCCGATCGGCAGGCGCCGCAACCGCAAGGTGACGAAATTGGTCACAAGCGCCAGGCCGAGGATCAGGTAGAACAGGAAGATCGTGCGGTAGATCGGCGAAAATTGCAGCCCGAACACATGGGCGAAGCCGTCGTCGTCGTCGGTGAACGGGATGCCGAAGAAGGTGACGTGCGGGATGGAGGAGATGCCGGCATAGCCGTTGGTGAGGTCGGTCCAGTTGATCAGGACGATGCGGATGATCTCGCCGAAGGCCAGGGTGACGATGGCGAGGTAGTCGCCGCGCAGCCGCAGCACCGGGAAACCGAGGATCACACCCCAGAAGGCCGAGAGGATGCCGGCGATGGGCAGGCAGATCCAGAACGACCAGCCGAAGGTGGTCGACAGCAGGGCATAGGAATAGGCGCCGACGGCATAGAAGGCCACATAGCCGAGGTCGAGCAGGCCCGCGAGGCCGACCACGATGTTGAGGCCCCAGCCCAGCATCACGTAGATGAGGATCTGGATGCCGTAATTGTTGATCCACTTGAGCGCGCCGCCCGGACCGAGCGCCTCGAGCGTCACCAGCGGGAAGACGAGAAGCACGGCGAGCGCGAAGAGCGAGATATTGGTCTTGAAGAAGGTTTCGCCGCGCGAGGGCACGCGAAGTTGCTGCGGGCGCTGCGCCGACCTCGGCCGCGCGCGGAGCAGAAGCCCGGCAAACCGCGCCGCGAAGACGATGACGGCCGCCCAGATCGCCCAGGACCAGCGCGGCACCACCACGAGCGTGTTGGAGAAGTCGGTATGGGTGTCGAAGGCCAGGAGCGGGAACGACAGGCCCAGCGTCACCACGGCCGCGAAGCCCGCCGATTTAACGGCCGCGACGATGTCGAAGCGGGGATCGACCGGACCCGTCACGACGGGCTTGGTGGCGTCCATCCGCATCGCGTCAGACCTTCTCGATCTCGGGCCGGCCGAGCAGGCCGCTCGGCATGAAGATCAGCGTGATGGCGAGGATCGAGAAGGCGGCGACGTCCTTGTAGTCGGACGATATGTAGCGGGCCCAGAAGACTTCGATCAGTCCGATCGTGATGCCGCCGAGCACCGCGCCGGGCAGCGAGCCGATGCCCCCCAGGACCGCGGCCGTGAAGGCCTTCACGCCGGGAACGAAACCATCCGAGAAGGCGACGACGCCGTAGTAGCTGAGATAGAGCACGCCGGCGACGGCGGCGAGCGCGGCGCCGATCACGAAGGTCAGCGAAATGGTCTTGTCGACGTCGACGCCGAGCAGGGCCGCCATCCGCCGATCCTGCTCGCAGGCGCGCTGGGCGCGACCGAGCGAGGTCCGCTGCACCAGATACCAGAAGCCCGACAGCAGCACCGCCGTCGTCACCATGATGAGGATCTGCTTGTAGGAAATCGCCGCGCCGTTCGGGCCGCCGATGTGGATCAGATCCTCGAACATCGGCGGGATGGTCTTGTTGCGCGGCCCCTGCACGACCTGGACGAAGTTCGACAGGAAGATCGACATGCCGATCGCCGAGATCAGCGGCGCCAGCCGGAACGAGCCGCGCAAGGGCCGGTAGGCGACCCGCTCGATCGCCCAGTTCCAGAGCGAGGTGATCGCCATGGCGGCGACGAGCACGATCACGAAGGCGAGGACGATCGAGGTAACCCCGAGGAGCTGGGTCAGGATGAGGAAGACCATCAGCGCCACGAAGGCCGACAGCATGAACACGTCGCCATGGGCGAAATTGACCATGCCGATAATGCCGAACACCATCGTGTAGCCGATGGCGATGAGCCCGTAGATGGAGCCGAGCGTCAGGCCGTTGATCAAGGTCTGGAGGAATTCCATGGGCACGACCATCCCTGGCGCCGATCACCCGGCGCCTGCAGTAATGTTATTATTCGAGAGGCTAGCAAGCTCCATGCCCGGGAGCAACGGGGCGCAGGCCGCATTTCGGCGGAATTGCGATGAGGCGTTATGTATACTCTCAAGTTCCGCCGTCCCCGGCCAGGCGGGTGATGGAAAAGCCGGTCGAACGAGCCCATAATGCAGGCTGTCGAGGGTCGATCGCGAACCGGCCCGGCAGCGGGAGCGTTATGAAGACCCACCATAATGTCGCCCTCGCCCTGCGGGACGAGCCGATGGAGGCGATGACGCGGATCGGCTATGCGAGGTCCCCCGATACGGGTACAGCCTTTCGCGACGCCATGCGGCGCGTCGTCACGGCCGTCCATGTGGTGACCTCCGACGGAGCCCACGGCCGCGCCGGCATGACCGCGAGCGCCGTGACCTCGGTCTCCGACCGGCCGCCGACCGTGCTCGTCTGCCTCAACGGCTCCAGCGCCTCCGCCGCCCGATTGATCAAGAATGGCGTCTTCTGCATCAACACGCTCGGTCCCGGCGACGAGGAGATCGCCGCCACCTTCGCCGGCCGCACCGAACTGCCGCATCACCGGCGCTTCGAGCGTGGCCGCTGGGGCACGCTCGTCACCGGTGCACCGATGCTGGAGACCGCCATCGCCGGGTTCGATTGCCGCCTCACCGACGTCCGCCGCATCGCCACCCATGACGTGCTGATCGGCGAGGTGCTGGCGGTGTTCGGCAGCGGCGACGGCACGGCATTGGCTTATCTCGACCGGACGTATAGGACGGTGTGAGGGCGCCCAGGGAGTTCCGTGCAGGCTCGCCGCGCGTAATGGCCAGATCCCCGCTCGCGAAACGGCTATCGAGACTTGAACGCGGTGAGCGCTCGGCCGAGCGTCGAGTTTATGGCCGACTTTGATCCATGGCGGGCGTTGGAAAGGTCCGCTCCTCGGGCGAGCCTTCCGCGGTCTCATCGGGCCGATGAGACGGACAGTTCGCGCCGCCAAATTCTGTGGCCGCAATTGCGGATCGTCTAGGCCGAAACCTTCTTCTTATGAGCGAAGCTAAGCGAAGAGGCCCCGCAAGGGCAGAGAAGATGCTCCTTGTCGCCCTTCGGGGGCGTAACCTCTAACATCCCGTTGCACGTGGCGCAGTGAAATTCGGCCACTAAAGCTTTGAACGCGCTGACAACGGAGGCGAAGTCATTGCGGTCAAAATTCGCCCAAGAGTTGTAGTGAACGGCCGGATTCATCTGCCACCGCTCGATCGCGGCGGCTTTGAACAGCTCTTCCAATCGCTGTTTGCGTTTCTTAATGGCGTCAACTTTCTCGACCTTCTTCCAGCTCTCGGCCGCCTTGATCGTGTCCGCATAAAGTTCACGAAGGCGGTTCACGGCTGGATCGAGCAGATCGCCTAGGTCGTATTGTCCGTCGGCGTTGTACATGACTTTCGCCCGGAACGCCTGACATGCCTCGCCGGCGATGTACTCCAGGTAGTTGCGCAGCTGCGACGCCGCCTCGCGCACATTGTCGTTGGCGACTGCCGCCTCTATCTCGCTCCAGACGTCGTTGTCCACCCAGACGGAGGGGCCCGCCTCCACGGACCATTTGCGGAAGCGCACGATGTTCTTCATCGACACAAGACCGGCCGTCTGCATAAACTTCAGCCATACGGAGTCGTGGGTGGTTAGTACGAACTGGGTGTCCGGGAATTCAGCCCTCAGCATCCGCGTCACCTCGCGCCGATGGCCGGTATCCACTGACATCAAGACATCATCCAGGACGGCGAAGGTAAACTTCTTCCCTTGCAGATGATCCATCAAGGCTAAGTACAAGCAAAGTCCCATGCTGTCCTGGTGACCTTCGCTGTGGTAGGCACCCGGCGGGAACTTACCCCGCTTGTAGAAGTCGACCTTGAAGTCGAGGCTGGCCTTCTCTTGTTTCATCTCGGCTTCGAAGGCGCCCTCGTCCTCCGCATTAAGTTTCCGGTAGAGCTCCGAGAACCGAGTCTGGACATTCTGGTAAATGGCTTCAAGAGCCGCCTCGGTCTCGGTGCCGTAGATCGCCGAGATCCGCAACGCGGTCTGCGACCGTTCGGCGGCGCGGGTGTGGCTTTCAGTCGCTTTGCTCAGGACGGCCAGGCGATCCTGGGCGACGCTGAGCACCGCCGCCGCCGCGTTGTGAGCCGACGGCTCCGGGAGCTCGGCCACCCGATCAGCGATGGCGTCCAGCAGGGCGGCGATAATCTCGGGGTCCGGGAGGGCGCTCAGGGTCTCGATTGTCTTGTCGAGCGGGAGGAATGCTTGCAGGGTGCCGATCGCCGTACCGAGCGCGGCCCCCCATTCCGCGAATGCAGAGAGGGACTCGGACGGGAGCAGCGCCTTGGCGTGAGGCCACACTGTCCGCAGAACCTCACGCTCGGCGTCGAGCTCGGCCATGATCGGCGCCAGTTGCCCTTCCGCGTCGGCGCGGAGCGCCTTCACCTCGACGAGCTTGGCGCGTTTGCCCGCGATTATACTTAGGAACCCTTCGGGCGTATGGGGCGTGTCGCATGCCGGGCAGTGCTCCCCGTCGAACAGATCCAAGGCAATCTTCAGGAAGTCGTCGCGAACGACCGCGTTGAGCAGGGAAGCGTCGGCTTCTAGGCGCCGCAGCTTCGTCAGCGTCTCATCGCGCTCTGCCGCGAACGGGCCTGCTGCTCTGACGGCAAAGGCGTCACGCAACGCCTGCAGGTCATTGCCCGCGACCGCCTTGTTCACCGATGCACTGGGTTGACCGCCCGCGTCCACCACGCCGGCGTTGATCGCAGTCTCGGAGCCGAGTTCCAGAAGAGGTTGAAAGCCCAGCACCGCCCGCAGCGCATTGACGGCACCAAGGGACTGCTGCCGGCGTGGTGGTCGAAAGGCTGAGCGCCCGGCCGAAGGCGTCGTCCGCCGCTTTCCGGCCTTGGCCGGCGGTTTTCTCGGCGGCGACGGCATCGCGAGCAATTTTCTGGAAGCGCAGCCGCAGCGTATTGATCCGATCGAGCTTGAGAAGTTCCTGGACCTCTTTGGATCGCGCGCCGGGCTCGGCCAATACGTAGCTGGTGATCTCCCGCCGCGACAGCGCGAACTCCGGGTGGCCCTCTAGATAGGTCAGCACCTTGCGCATGTCGGGGGTGTCGGGGGTGACTACGGGCGCGGTCGGAGTCTTGACTGTCCGCCGAATGGTCAGTGTCTTGCCGAGGGCAGGGACCTGCACCACCGCCTCAGCGAATGCCTCCTCGGGAAGCTCGCAGTCGATATGCGGGCCATGCGCCTTGATCGAGAGGTCGCCGCGACCTCGTCCGGTCAGCCGCGAGATCGTACCCGAGAGCACGAACTCAAGGGCGTCCACAATACCGCTTTTGCCAGTACCGTTAGGCCCACAAATCGCAAAATTTCTGCTGTTCAGCTCTAGGGACAAGTCGCGGATGCCACGGAACTCATGAACCGTAAGCTTCTGGACATGGATCATTCGCCCTCTCCGCCAAAGATCGCCGTCTTGAGGCCGGCCTCCGAGTCCTCCCGCATTTCGAGCAGTGCGCGGCGAAGCCTGCCGCCGGCTTGCGCCAACGCGGGCTCCGCCTCGATCTTAGCGACGAAGGCGGACAGGATCTGGTCAACGACCGGGCCCTCGACGGCTGTCGCGGTGGCTGCAACCTTTTCCTTGGACACGTCCCTCACCCCCAAAACCAAACGCTATCATGGCGCGCCGACTTCGGTCATTTCGCCTGTTGGTAATGCTGTCAAGCATCCATCGCTGAATAGCTTCGTTCCTCGGGGGCCCCGACCCTGCTTGAACTTTGGCTTTGTGATTCCATCTTTACGCGGCGCCGGCGCGTTTGGCCGGTCCTGTTGGCAATGGAAGACGCCGACCCCCATGCTTTGTCTCCGCGGCAGCGATGGCCGGCTCCGACCCTGACAAGGCGCCGTAGGCGAGATGTGAGCGGCGTTACCTGCAGTTCCGACCGCCCTTCCACAGGAGCTATTTCAACAAGGCCGGTAAGGCTGCATACGGCCGGCAACCGCCGATCCGGCAGCCCCACTTGACGTCCGGAAACTGGCAGTGAGTCAACGGCAGCTATTGACGCAACCCCGACGTCTCCGCTCCGGGCGCCCGCCCTTCCCATAGCGTCCCGCGTCCGCGCCCCGTATGGAAAGGCGGAAAAAGTCCCGTCGTCCCGGAGCCCGATCATGATCCCGCGCTATTCCCGCCCCGCCATGGTCGCGATCTGGGAGCCTCAGACGCGTTTCCGCATCTGGTTCGAGATCGAGGCCCATGCCTGTGACGCGCTGGCCGAGCTCGGCATCATCCCGCAGGAGGCGGCGCGGACCATCTGGGCCAAGGGGCGGGATGCGGTCTTCGACGTCGCGCGGATCGACGCCATCGAGCGCGAGACCAGACATGACGTCATCGCCTTCCTGACCCATCTGGCGGAGCTCGTCGGGCCGCAGGCGCGCTTCGTCCACCAGGGGATGACCTCGTCCGACGTGCTCGACACCTGCCTCGCGGTGCAGCTTTCCCGCGCCTGCGACATCCTGATCGCCGATACCGACGCGCTGCTTGCCGCGCTGAAGCGCCGCGCCCTCGAGCATAAATTGACCCCGACCATCGGCCGCTCGCACGCCATCCATGCCGAGCCCATCACCTTCGGGCTGAAGCTCGCCTATGCCTATGCCGAATTCGAGCGCTGCCGGGCGCGGCTCGTGGCGGCGCGGGCCGAGATCGCCACCTGCGCGCTGTCGGGCGCCGTCGGCACCTTCGCCAACATCGATCCGCGCGTCGAAGCCCATGTGGCCGAGAAGCTGGGGCTCGTGCCGGAGCCGATCTCGACCCAGGTCATCCCGCGCGACCGCCATGCGATGTTTTTCGCGACCCTCGGGGTCGTCGCGTCCTCGGTCGAGCGGCTCGCCATCGAGATCCGCCACCTGCAGCGCACCGAGGTGCTCGAGGCCGAGGAATTCTTCGCCGAGGGCCAGAAAGGCTCATCGGCCATGCCGCACAAGCGCAACCCGGTTTTGACCGAGAACCTGACCGGCCTCGCGCGCCTCGTGCGCGGCATGGTGGTGCCGGCGCTGGAGAACGTGGCGCTGTGGCACGAGCGCGACATCTCGCATTCCTCGGTCGAGCGCATGATCGGGCCGGATGCGACGATCACGCTCGATTTCGCGCTCCACCGGCTGACCGGCGTCATCGACAAGCTCCTGGTCTATCCGGACAACATGCGGAAGAACCTCGACCGGCTCGGCGGCCTGGTCCATTCGCAACGCGTGCTCCTCGCCCTGACCCAGGCCGGCGCGTCGCGCGAGGAGGCCTACGGTCTGGTGCAGCGCAACGCCATGCGGGTCTGGCGCGGCGAGGGCGACTTCTTGGCCTTCCTTAAGGCCGACCCGGAGGTCACCGCCATCCTGCCGGCCGAAAAAATCGAGCCGCTGTTCGACCTCGGCTACCACACCAAACATGTCGAGGCGATTTTTGCGCGCGTCTTCGGAGACGCTTGAAACGGGTTCCGATCGTCAGGCCCGGAGGTCCGATCCCGGATCGAGGACGCCGATCAGCTGCGCCCGGACCTCGTCGGCGCGCTCGTTGGCGACCTGGCAGGTGCCGGCGGCCTTGTGGCCGCCCCCGCCATAGCCGAGGCACACGGCCCCGACGTCGACCTTGGAGCTGCGATCGAGGATCGACTTGCCGATGGCGAACACCGTGTTCTGCTGCTTCAACCCCCACATGACATGCATGGATATGTCGCAGTGCGGGAAGAGCGCATAGATCATGAAGCGGTTGCCCGCAAAGATGGTCTCCTCATCCCGGAGGTCGAGCTCGACGAGCGCGCCGTGCACCTTTGTGCAGCGCCTGAGCTGCGCCTCGAAGAGTTCGCGATGCGCCCGGTAGAGGTCGACCCGTTCGCGCACGTCCGGCAACTCGAGCACCTCCTCCACGGTGAGATGCCGGCAGCGGTCGATGAGCTGCATCATCAGCTCGTAGTTCGAGATGCGGAAGCTGCGGAAACGCCCGAGCCCGGTGCGCGAATCCATCAGGAAGTTGAGCAGCACCCAGCCCTGCGGATCGAGGATCTCGTGGCGCTCGAACCGGGCGGAATCGGCCTTGTCGACGGCCGCCATGAGGTCGCGGCCGAGCTTGGGGAAGGCCAGCGGGCCGCCGTAATAATCGTAGACCACGCGCGCCGCCGAGGGCGCGTTCGCATCGATGACGTGATTGGGGCGCGTGTCGCCGCGGCCGCGTTTCAGCTCGCTCGAATGATGGTCGAAGGCGATGTGGCAGCCGGCCACGTAGGGCAGGTTGGTGATGATGTCGCGATCGGAGATCGGCACGACACCATCCTGCATGTCCTTGGGATGGACGAACTTGATCTCGTCGATGAGCTCGGCCTCGCGCAGCAGCATGCCGCAGACAAGGCCGTCGAAGTCGCTGCGGGTCACGAGCCGATATTGCTGGGATGGCATGGGCGGATCCAACACGTCATGGTTGATTTCGTCCCGAGCTTAACCGGAATTTCCTAAGCGCTTGTAAGCATCCGGCGCGCCCGTGGAGGACGGCGCGACGTTTGTTTACGGATCCTTTATGCGAATCTCGACGAGGCCGCATGGACCGTCGATGGCGTGTCGGGGCATAGGAGAGGTCGGGGCCATACCCGGTCCTCATCGAGACCCCGCATGCTGTCGCAACTGCGTCCGGCGATCGTCATGGTCGTCCTGTTCACCGCCCTGACGGGCCTCGCCTATCCGCTGGCCATCACCGGCATCGCCCAGGTCGCGCTCAAGGGGCCGGCCGACGGCAGCCTGGTGCTGCGCGACGGCGCGGTCGTGGGCTCGCGCCTGATCGGACAGAATTTCACGACCGACCGCTATTTCCACGGCCGCCCTTCGGCCACGAGCGCCCCCGACCCGAAAGACTCGACCAAGACGATCGATGCGCCCTACAACGCCGCCAATTCTTCCGGCTCGAACCTCGGGCCGACGTCTCAGAAACTCATCGACCGGGTGAAGGGCGACGTCGCCGCCTTGCGCGGTACCTCGACGGAAGCGGTGCCGGCCGATGCGGTGACCACGTCGGCCTCCGGCCTCGACCCGGACATTTCGCCGGCCTTCGCCCTGTTGCAGGTGCCGCGGATCGCCCAGACCCGCAACCTGCCCGAGGAAAAGGTCAAGGCGCTCGTCGAGGCGCATACGAGCGGGCGGACGGCTGGCCTCTTCGGCGAGCCGCGCGTCAACGTGCTCGAGCTCAACCTCGATCTCGACAAGGCCGCTTCGGGTGTGAATCAGGCGGGTTGAGGGTCGTGCTTCTGTTCCAAGGGCATTCGCGCCCGCCGCAAGGGTTCATACTCGACGAAGATCATCCGGCGGCGGAAGGCGATGGGGCTTTGCGCCAGAAGCGATGCTTTCAGGGCCTGGATCGGGGTGGCGAAATGGGGCCGATGCAGGAAACGAAACTCCGCGCCGGTCCAGGTCGGGATGATGAGGTCCCAGCGGCGCGCCAGATGTTCGCCGATCGCTCCCAGTGTCGCGTCGATCAGCGCGGAACCGGTCGGCGGCGGCTCGGAATCGATCATCGCCTGACGACGCTCGGGGGTCTTGTAGAAGGCATCGAGATATTGCGCGAGGCCTATCCGATAGGCCTCCTCGCCTTCATTTCGAAGCTCTGCCACTTTGGCCAAGGTATCGGGGCGCGGTGTCATCGGATGGTTGCGATGCCGATCGTGCGATATGGTCGACCGAGAGCCTCAGCTTACCGCTGACCCTCGCTTCCGGATAGAACGCTGACGCGAGATTGATCATGGCTGTCGCGGTGTCGATGCCCGTCACGCGGCACAGGCTGAGGATGTCGGCAAGGTCCTTGCTATCGTCCGGCCCGATGCGCAGCGACATCAATTTCATCGCCAGCATATATTCCGCGGTGGGAACATAGATCCTGATGCCGACGTGCCGTTCGCTCGGAAACGACCGGAAGAAGAGGTGATGATCCGGATGATCGACGGTCGGACTGAGATAGGTACGGACTCCGTCATCAAGCCAGTCATCCGGCAGATCGAGCCGACCGGCAACCGCGCGCGCGGCTTCGTCGACGAAGCGCTGATCCGTCTGGGCGACGGCATAGACGTCGCCGCTCGACACCCGGAAGTTCGAGACCAGCATCAGGGTCGAACCGCCGTAGATCGCAAGGTCGATGACTCGGTTGCGCTCGGCCACGTAGCGGCCGAGTTCGCCGAACGCCTGCAGCAGGTCGTCGCGTGTCATGATTGCTGGACCGCGGAAGAGAGCCTTCCGCTTCGATCGAACCAAACGTCAAATGGCGTCGGTTCCAACCTCCATATCATTAATCATCATGCCGCACGGGGATAAGCCCCGCGACAACCGCCCCGACCCCGACGCGCTGCTCGCCGTCGCGGGCGAGGAGGGGCGTGGCCGGCTGAAAATCTTCCTCGGGGCGGCGCCCGGCGTCGGCAAGACCTATGCGATGCTGTCGGCCGCCCAGCAGCGGCTGCGCGAGGGCGCACCCGTCCTCGTCGGGTTGGTCGAGACCCACGGCCGCGCCGAAACCGAGGCGCTGATCGAAGGCCTCGAGATCCTGCCGCGGCGCAAGCAGCTCTACCAGGGCCACGCGGTCGAGGAATTCGACCTCGATGCCGCGCTGGCCAAGAAGCCGAGTCTCTTGATCCTCGACGAGCTGGCCCATACCAACGCGCCCGACAGCCGCCATCCGAAGCGCTACCAGGATGTCGAGGAGCTGCTGCGCGCCGGCATCGACGTGTGGACGGCGGTCAACATCCAGCACCTCGAAAGCCTGTCGGACGTCGTCTCGCGCATCACCGGCGTAACCATCCGCGAGACCGTGCCCGACACGGTGCTCGACAAGGCCAACGAGGTGATGGTCGTCGACATCACCCCGGGCGAGCTCCTGGCCCGCCTCAAGGAGGGCAAGGTCTACCTGCCGGACAATGCCCGCCGGGCGGCCGACAATTTCTTCAAGGCCGGCAACCTCACGGCCTTGCGGGAGCTGGCGCTGCGCCGCACGGCGGATCGGGTCGACGACCAGATGGTCGCCTATCTCAGGCAGAACGCCATCGAGGGCGCCTGGCCGACCGCCGAACGGCTGCTCGTCTGCGTCGGTGCGGACGGCTTCTCGGAGGCCGTGGTGCGGGCCGCGAGCCGCCTCGCCAACGGGCTCAATGCCGGCTGGGTGGCGGTGACGCTGGAGCGCGCCGGCGACGAGATCAACGACGACCACGCACTGCGCCGCATCGACGAGACCATGCGGCTGGCCGAGCGCCTCGGCGCCGAGACGACGCGCCTCGTCGGCCGCGACCTGCCCGACGAATTGCTGCGCTACGCGCGGCGCGAGAACATCACCCAGATCGTCATCGGACGCTCGCGGGCCGGCCCGCTGGCGCGGCTGCGCGGCCGCTCGCTCTCCGAGGCGCTGGTGCTGCGGGCGACGGATATCGCCGTCCATGTGGTGATCGGCGAGACGCGCGAGCGGACGCACCGCCGGCTGCGCTGGCTGGCCATGAGCAAGGCCGCATCGGGGCTCGTCGTCGCGGTCTTCAGCGTCGTTGCCGCGGTCGGCGCCGGCATGGTGCTGCGCCGGCATCTGCAATTGCCGAACCTGTCGATGGTGTTCCTCGCCGCCGTCCTGGTCTGCGCCGTCTCGCTCGGCGTCTGGGCTGCCGTCGCCGCCTCGATCCTGTCCTTCCTGGCCTACAACTTCTTCTTCATCGAACCGCTCTACACCTTCACGGTGGCGGAGCCGCACGAGCTCTTCGCGCTTCTCTTCTTCCTGCTGGTGGCCATCTTGACGGGCGGCCTCGCCGGCCGGGTGCGCGACCAGTCGGACGCGGCGCGCAAGCGCGTCTCCACCATCCGCTCGCTCTACGACGTGGCGCGCAAGCTGTCGGGCACGGTCAGTCTCGACGACGTGCTCTGGGTGGTGGCCCGCCAGGGCGCGGCGGCGGTCAAGGGGCAGGTCGTGATCCTGCTGCCGCAAGACGGCGAGCTCGACATCCGCGCCGCCTTCCCGCCCGAGGACACGCTTGGCGCGGCAGAGGATGCGGCCGCACATTGGGCCTTCCGCCACGGCGAGATCGCCGGCTGGCGCTCGGGCACCTTGCCCGGTGCCCAGTTCCAGTTCCAGCCCCTGCGCACCTCGCGCGGGACGCTCGGCGTCGTCGGTTTCGCGCCCGCCGACAGGTCCGTGCCGCTCGGCGGGGAGGACGAGCGGGCCTTCGCGGCGCTGCTCGACCAGGCGGCGATCGCCATCGAGCGCACCCAGCTCGTGGCGGAAGCCCGCGACGCCGAGGCCGAGGCCGAGAAGGAACGCCTGCGGACGGCGCTGCTGTCGTCGATCTCGCACGATCTGCGGACGCCGCTCGCCTCGATCCTGGGCTCGATCACGACGTTGCGTCGCTACGGCGACCATATGCCGGAGGCCGACCAGGCCGACCTTCTGGCCGCCATCGAGGAGGAGACGCGGCGCCTCGGCCGCTTCGTAGCGAACCTGCTCGACATGACGCGGCTGCAATCGGGCACGCTCGACCTGCGCCGCGACTGGGCCGACCTCGGCGACATCGCCTCGGCGGCGGTCGAGCGGGCCCGCCGCGCCTTTCCGCACCGGCGGGTGGACCTCGAGATCGCGCCCGACCTTCCCCTGGTGCGCGGTGATTCCGGCCTCCTCGAGCAGGTGATCTTCAACCTCCTCGACAATGCCGACAAATTCACCCCCGGGGGCACCGCCACAGTGGCGCGCCTCACGAAGGTGCATGACGGAATCGAGATCGCCGTCGAGGACGAAGGCCCCGGCATTCCGGCGGAGGCGCGTGCCCGCGTCTTCGAGAAGTTCACCCGGCTCGGCGGCGGTGGCGACGGCCGTCCGGCCGGCACCGGCCTCGGCCTCGCCATCGCAAAAGGGGTCATCGAGGCCATGGGCGGCACCATACGGGCCGAAAGCCCTACCAAAAAGGGCCTCGGCACGGCCATCGTCATTCGCATTCCGCTGCGCGAGGCGGATAGGATCAGCCTCGACGCAAACTGAGCGAGGCCTCCATGCCGGCAAGCGAGACCATCCTCGTCGTCGACGACGAACCGCAGATCCAGCGCTTCCTGCGTCCGGCGCTTACGGCGGCGGGCTTCGCCGTGGCAGCGGCGCTCGACGGGGCCGAGGCCCTGCGGCGCTTCAAGGCGGTGCCCGTGCCAGCGCTGATTTTGCTCGACCTCGGCCTTCCCGACCGCGACGGCAAAGACGTGATCCGCGCCATCCGGGCGACGTCGCGCGTGCCGATCGTCGTGCTCTCCGCCCGCGACCGCGAGGAGGAGAAGGTCGAGGCGCTCGACCTCGGGGCCGACGATTACGTCAACAAGCCCTTCGGCATCGCCGAGCTCATGGCCCGCATCCGCACCGCGCTTCGCCACTCCATCGTGGCCGACGGCGGGGTGACGCGCTTCGAGGCCGATGGCCTCGTCGTCGACACGCTGGCCCACAAGGTGACGTTGCGTGGCGAGCCGCTCCGCCTCACGCCGAAGGAATTCGATCTGCTGCAGTTTCTCGCCCGGCATGCCGGGCGCGTCATCACGCATCAGCAGATCCTCAAGAGCGTCTGGGGGCCGGCCCACGCGGAGGACGCGCAATATCTGCGCGTCTTCGTGCGTCGGCTGCGCCAGAAGATCGAGGCGGATCCGGCCCAGCCCAAGGTGCTGCGAACCGAACCCGGGGTCGGCTACCGGCTGGAGCGCGGCTGATCCGAGGGGCGGCCAGCTGTTGGAACCGCCGCCTGGACTCTGCGCTTATCGCCAAGCCGTCGGCGCTCGGCAATGGCGGGCACTGGATGGTGACGAGGACCTTGCTCCTCGTTTTGGCATGATTTCGGGCCGGAGGTGGCGATGACGGGTCGCATCGGGATCGGGCGGAGTTCCGCCATGGCTCTGGCGCTGCTGATCGCTGCGCCCCCAGCACTGGCCCAGACGCATCGCGACGCGCCAGCTCCTGCGGACGTCCTCAAGGGCGACCCGATCCCAAAGGGGCTCATCGCGCCTGGCAGCGGTGGCGTCGCGGGCACGGGTCTCGGCGGAAAGACGGGCGATTTCGTCGGCGGTGCGTCGGGCACGGGCAACAGCGTTTCCGGACCGCCGGGCCAGGGTGTCGACGAGGGCGGGACGCGGACGAGGCCGAAAGCGCCGTGAGCCGCGTCAGGTGTGCCGGGCGCGCCAGCGCTCGCGGTAGAACACCGCCAGGCCGCTCGAAATGATCACCAGGCCGCCAAGGACGATGTTCGGCGTCGGCCTGTCGCCGAAGACGAGCCATCCCAGCACTACGGCCCAGATGATCGACGCGTATTGGAACGGCGCCAGCAGGCTCGCGGGGGCCAGCGACAGGGCTTTGGTGATGCAGATGAAGCAGATGATCGAGATGATGCCGACCAGGAACATCAGTGCCAGATCGAGGGGACCCGGCTCGGTCCAGGTGAAGGCAGAGGCGACGCCCCCGAGGATGCCGGCGCCGACGAACTGCCACGTGACGAGGGTCAGCCAATGCGTGTCGCGCAGGCGGCGCGTGACCGTGATGGCGGTGGCGAACATGGTCGAGCCGAAGAGCGCGATCAGCGCCGCGCTGGAGAAGGCGGCGCCCGTCGGCTTCAGTGCGATCATGACGCCGCCGAAGCCGACCAGCACGGCGGCCCAGCGGAACGGCCCGACCTTCTCCTTGAGCAAGGGGACCGACAGCGCCGTGATGATGATCGGTGCCGCGAGATAGAAGGTCATCACGTCGGCGAGCGGCAGCGACTTGGTGGCGAAATAAAACGAGAACGTATCGGCCGCCATGCACAGGATGCGCAACAGGTGCCAGGACCACTGATCGCGGATGCGCACATCAGCCCGGCTGTTCCACAGCAACGGGCCGAGCACGGCGACGGCACCGACCGTCCGCAGGAAGAGGAGCTGTCCCACGGCGTAGTCGGCGACGAGCCATTTCCCCAGGGCGTCGTTCAACGCGAACATGAAGATGCCGAGCGAGAAGAGTCCCACCCCTGCACCGGCCCCCACCGGATTCGTCAAGACCTGGTCCTTCCAGCCGCACGCGCCGTTCCCGCGCGGTCTTACGGCATTCCGAGCTTGCGTGAACCGTCGACCGGAGCGTCAGATCACCACGTCCCGACCCTCTCGCGATCGGCGATCAACGTGATCGATGTCCAAAAGGATACGGTATGACGTAACCGAACAACCTTGCCGAGTTTCCGGCATCTAGTCAGGCCGAAAGCCGCCAAGACGCGCGCGCCGTCCTCGTCTCGAACTCGAAGCCCTCGATCAGCGCCGCGAGTTCCACGACCTCCTCGGTCAGCGTCCGGCCGACCGCCGATGTCTCCTCCACCATCGCCGCATTGTGCTGCGTCGCCTGGTCCATCTGGTTGACGGCACTATTGACCTGCTGGAGGCTCGACGCCTGTTCCTGCGCAGAATTCGCGATATCGGCCACGATGCCGCTGATTTCCACCACCTGGCCGAGGATCCGCTCCAATGCCTTGCCGGTCTCGCCGACGAGGCCGACGCCCTGCTTGACCTCCCGCGCCGAGGTCGAGATCAGCACCTTGATCTCCTTGGCGGCGTCGGCGGACCGCTGGGCCAGGCTGCGCACCTCGGAGGCCACAACCGCGAAGCCGCGGCCCGAATCGCCCGCCCGCGCCGCCTCGACACCGGCATTGAGCGCCAGGAGGTTGGTCTGGAAGGCGATCTCGTCGATGACGCCGATGATCCGGCCGATCTGGTGCGAGGAGTTCTCGATACCGCTCATCGCGTCGACGGCCCGGCGAACGACCGCGCCGGATTGCTCGGCGTCGATGCGCGCCAGCGACACCGCCTGCCTGGCATGGCCGGCGTTCTCCGCCGTCTTCTTCACCGTGGCGGTAATCTCGTCGAGCGCGGCGGCGCTCTCCTCGAGACTCGAGGCCTGCTGCTCGGTGCGGCGCGACAGGTCCTCGGAGGCGGTGCCGATATTGGCCGCCGCCGCACTGACGCCCGCCGTGCTGTCGGCGATATGGCGCATGGTTTCAGCAATCCGCCCCATGGCTGCGTTGAAGTCGTCGCGCAGCGCCTGGTAGCGGCCGGTGAATGCCTCGTCGATGCGCCAGGTGAGCCTGCCCCGGGCCAGCTGATCGAGGCCGCGGGCCAGAGCCGCGACGACCCGCTCCTGTTCGCGCACCGCCCCGGCGCGCTCCGCTTCGTTGCGCTCGCGCTCGCCGGCGGCATCCGTCTCGAGACGCATCGTCTCGGCCGCGGAGCGCTGCAGCGCGACGGCGTTGTCCTTGAAGACCTCGACCGCCCGCGCCATCTCGCCGATCTCGTCGCGGCGCTTCAGGAACGGGATGGCGGCGGCGAGCCGGCCTGCGGCGAGATCGAGCATCGCGGTGCGCAGCCGGCGCAAGGGGCCGGCTGTGGTGCGCCCCACGAAGACGGCGCTGGCGAGGCCGCAGCCCAGGGCCGTCACGATGGTCGAGAGGATGAGCAGGCGCGTGCGCGCCTGGGCCGCATCGAGCGCGTCGGACGTCAAGCCCGCCTTGGTTGCGATGGCGTCGTCGAGCGTCTGCAGCTTGGGGCCGATCAGGTCGAAATCGCCCGACAGGTGCTCGGCCGCGATCATGAAGGTCTTGGCAGCATCGCTCCACGGCCCGAAGGCCTCGACATAGGCCTTGCCGGCCGCCGCATCCGCCGCCCGGGTGTCGTCGGCGATCTCCACCTTCTTGAGCGTCCGGTCGAAGCGGCCCTGGTCCACCTCCCACGAGGCGGGAAGAGAATCGTCGAGGCTCAGCCTGTAGGCCGCCTCGATCTGCCGCATGTCCTTGACGGTGGCGAGGAGACGCAGCGTGTCGGGCGTCTCGGTCTCGCCGAGCGTGGCCGTGACGGCGTTGTCGAGCGCGCCCGACGTCGTGTCGAGGCGCGCCTCGAGGCCGTCCGCCGAGCCGAGTGCCATCGCCATACCGGCGACGGTGACGAACTCGTTCCTGATGGCCGCCACTTCGGTCGCGACGGCCCGGATCTCGGGCGCGAAGGCCGACGCGCCGCGCTCGGTCGCGAGGGCGCCCAAGGCCTTGGCCAGGGCAGCGGTCCCGGCCTTGAAGGCGGCGACATCGGCGTCGTTGCGGCGGAATCGGATGTCTCGGCTGATCGCCTTCAGCGCCAGGCTGTCCGCCCGGACGGCGCGCGACTGGGTGGCGAGATCGGCATAGTCCTTGTGCAGCGCGAAGGCCGCCTTGAGGTCCTGCTCGCCGTTCCAATAGGTCAGGCCGATGACCAGAAGGCCGATGACGAAGGCGACGCTCACGAGCGCGATCCGGCTCTGCACCGTAAGCTTCGGTTTGATCGACAGCATGAGACTTGACCCGGCGTGCGCTGACCTGCCGGAGTCGAGGCTAGGGAAACTTGGTTAAGAAATCGCCGTGAGGTCTCACGCGCCCCGCGCGAACCCCAGGGCCGCACCGAGGACGGCCCGCAACGTCCCCGCCATTGGCGCCGCATAGGCCTCGTCGTAGAGCGGCGGCCAGTCGTCCGCGCCGACCGGCCCCGGCCGCTCGGCGATGTAGCCCCGGCAGGCGAGCTCCATTTGCACCGCATGAATGCCCTGAGCCGGATTGCCATAGCGCCGCGTGATGTAGCCGCCCTTGAAGCGGCCGTTGGAGACGCGCGGGTGACCGGAGGCGTCGCAGATCTGCTCGATCGCCGCCTGCAGCTCGAGATCGCAGGAGGCGCCGCTGTCGGTGCCGATGTTGAACACCGGCAGCAGCCCGTCGAACAGCCTGGGGATCAGCGAGCGGATCGAGTGGCAATCGTAGAGCACGACATGCGGATGGTCGGCGGCGAGCCGCTCGATCTCGGTGGCGAGCGCCGCGTGGTAGGGCTCGAACCAGGCATGGCGGCGGGTCTCGATCTCCGCGGGGTCGGGCGCCCGGCCGTCGCGATAGAGGTCTTCGCCGTCGAAGGTCGTGGTCGGGCAGAGCTCGGTCGTCGCCTGCCCGGGATAGAGCGAGACGCCGGAGGGATCGCGGTTGACGTCGATGACGCTGCGCGACATCGCGGTGCGCACGGTCGTGGCATCGAGCTCGGCGGCAAAACCGTAGAGCCGCTCGATCCACCAGTCGGCATCCTTCCGGGCCAGCCAGGGCGATACGAAGCGGACCTCCATCTCGGACGGAATGACGGTGCCGGTGTGGGGCAGGCTGACGATCAGCGGCGCCGCGCCGTGCCGTACCTCGAGCCACGGCAGGCCCCCGGTCATCGCCCTCTCCTGACGCGCGTATGGAGCGGATTGAAGCCGATGCGATAGACGAGCTCCGCGGGCTCGTCGACGTGCCAGATGGCGAGATCGGCCCACTTGCCGCGGCTGAGGGTTCCGATCTCGTCGAGGAGGCCCAAAGCCCGCGCCGCCTCGCGGGTGATGCCGGTGAGGCATTCCTCGACCGTGAGCCTGAACAGTGTCGCCGCCATATTGGCGGCGAGCAGCAGCGAGGTCAGCGGCGAGGAGCCCGGGTTGCAATCGGTCGCGACCGCCATCGGAACGCCATGCCGGCGGAAGGCCTCGATCGGCGGCGCCTGCGTTTCGCGCAGAAAATAATAGGCGCCGGGCAGCACCACCGCGACGGTGCCGGCGCCGGCGAGGGCGGCCGCGCCCGTCTCGTCCGTATATTCGAGGTGGTCGGCCGAAAGCGCCCGATGCCGCGCCGCGAGCGCGGCGCCGCCGCCGTTCGAGAGCTGGTCGGCATGGAGCTTGACCCTGAGGCCGAGCCCGGCCGCCGTGTCGAACAACCGGTCGCATTGGGCCGGCGAGAAGGCGATGGTCTCGCAGAAGGCATCGAGCGCGTCGAGGAGGCCTTCGGCCGCCAGCGCCGGCAGGACCTCATGGCAGATACGGTCGATATAGGCGTCCTTGTCGGCCGTCTCGGGCGGCAGGGCGTGGGCGCCGAGATAGCTCGTCCGCACCGTGACGTCGCGCATCGTGGCGAGCCGCCGCGCCGCCGCGAGCATCCGAGTTTCCGTGTCGCGGTCGAGCCCGTAGCCCGACTTGATCTCGACCGTGGTGACGCCTTCGGCCAGCAGGCGGTCGAGGCGCGGCAGGGCCGAGGCGACGAGGTCGGCCTCGCTCGCGGCCCGCGTCGCCTTGACGGTCGACAGGATCCCGCCGCCGGCCTCTGCGATCTCCTTGTAGCTGGCGCCCTTGAGCCGCAGCTCGAATTCATGGGCGCGATTGCCGCCGTGGACCAGGTGGGTATGGCAATCGACGAGGCCGGGCGTGATCAGCCGCCCGACGCAGTCGAGCTCCACGTCGGCATCGATGGCGGCGGGCAGGTCTCGGTCGAGGCCGACGAAAGCGATGCGTCCGTCGCGGCAGCCGATGGCGCCGTCGCGGATCAGCCCGAGCCCGCCCGCGCCAGGCTCCATCGTGGCCAGCACGGCGTGCCGCCACAAACGGTCGAATCGGCTCTTGTCCGGCACGCGCATCCCCGCAATGGTTGGCTCGAGTTCGTTCGCGGCCGCGCGGCCGCCCCTCTTTTTCGTCCCGGATCGCGCCCATGCACAAGCTCTATTTCGACGCCGCGCTGACGCCCGAGGGCTGGCTGAGCGAGGTCGTGGTCGGCCTCGATGCGGGGATGATCGTCAGCGTCACGGGCGATGCGACACCCGAGGATCGGCAGGCGGCGGACGCCGTGGGCGGCATCGCCGTGCCGGGTATCGGCAACCTGCACAGCCATACGTTCCAGCGCGGCATCGCCGGCCTGACCGGGCGGCGCGGCACCGGCGACGACCATTTCTGGACCTGGCGCGAGGCGATGTATCGCCTCTCGGCGGCGCTCGGCCCCGACGAGGTCGAGGCGCTCGCGGCGCAAAGCTTCGTCGAGATGCTGGAGAGCGGCTTCACCGGCGTCGCCGAGTTCCACTACCTGCACCACCAGCCGGACGGCCGCCCCTATGCCGACCCGGCCGAGCTCTCGGCGTGCATCGCCGCGGCGGCCGCGGCGACGGGCATCGGCCTCACGCTGCTGCCGGTCTTCTACGCCCATGGCGGCTTCGGCGAGGCACGGCCGGTCGCCGGGCAGCGCCGCTTCATCGCCGACCTCGATCTTTACGGCCGTATCCACGAGGGGGCTGCGCGGGCCGTCGCACGGCTGTCGGGCGGAAACATCGGCATCGCGCCGCATTCGCTGCGCGCCGCGACGGGCGAGGAGATCACGGCGTTGCTCGCGGCCTATCCGGACGACCCGGTCCACATCCACATCGCCGAGCAGGTCCGCGAGGTGGAGGATTGCCTCGCCGCCACGGGTGCCCGGCCAGTGGAATGGTTGATGGAAAACGCCCCCGTCGATCGCCGCTGGTGCCTCGTCCATGCCACACATATGACCCCGGCCGAGACGGAGGCGCTGGCGCGGTCCGGCGCCGTGGCGGGCCTGTGCCCGATCACCGAGAGCGATCTCGGCGACGGCATCTTTCCGGCAACGGCTTATGCGCAGGAGGGCGGCGCGTTCGGCGTCGGCAGCGATTCCAACGTGCTGATCTCGCTCGCCACCGAGCTGCGCACACTGGAATACAGCCAGCGGTTGCGCGACCGCGCCCGCAACCGCCTGGCACCGGCCGGCGGCTCGGTCGGCCGCCACCTCTTCGATGGCGCCTGCGCGGGCGGAGCGCGAGCGCTTGGTATCGCCCCGGCGGCGCTCGCCCCCGGTGGCCGCGCCGATATCGTGGTTTTCGATCCGAACCATCCGGCCCTCTACGGCCGTAGCGGCGACGCCCTGCTCGACAGCTGGATTTTTGGTGCCGCGACCTCGCCGGTCCGCGACGTTTTCGCGCTCGGCAGGCACGTCGTCCGGGACGGGCAGCACGTGGCGCGCGAAACCATCGAGGCCGCCTTTCGCCGCGCCGTCGACCGGGTGGGCGGAGGCTGAGCTACCCGCCTTTGCGCTCCGGCTAAATCGGCGCTAGCATCCCGAACGGTGGGGATTGCATAGGAGCATCGATCATGCGCTCGACGATCATCGCCCTCGTCATCGGCTGTGGGATTGCGGCCGCGGCCGTCGTCCCGGCCCTCGCCTGTCCGTTCAACACGCAGGCATCCTCCGGCCAGCAGCAGACCGCGCAGGCCCAAACGCCGTCGTCGACGAACGCCCAATAAGAGCAGTGAAGCGCGGGTCGCCGCCGAACAGGTTGCGGCTCGAGTCTTTCGAAAGCACCGGCTGGGACCTCGCCGGCACGGACGCCGGCGTAGGTCCAATCGACGTTCAGCGCTTTGGGACCGCCCTCGTCCTTCGACAGGCTCAGGATGAGGGCTATTGAATGCGTTGGCTTAGAAATCCTTATCCTGAGCCTGTCGAAGGACGAGGATTTCGGGCCGCAGATCGAATGTCGATGCGCCGTAGAGCGGCCCAAGGCCTCCCTGTTTCCGCACGCCCGCGCAGCGACTCGCCGCGCTGTCCTGGTCACCGACGCTCGCCATTGCGCCGTCGCGAGTCCAGGGCTCCCTAACCGCCGCGCGCATCCGAGAGGCCATGACATGCCGGCTGATCCCTTTGGTCTCGCCCGCTTCGTCACCGCGCAGGCGCCCGTCTTCGAGACCGCGCTCGGCGAACTCGAGGCGGGCCGCAAGCGCAGCCACTGGATGTGGTTCGTATTTCCGCAGTTGCGCGGTCTCGGCCGCTCGCCGACGGCAAAAGTCTACGGCCTCGGCTCGCTCGATGAGGCGCGGGCCTATCTCGATCATCCCGTGCTCGGGCCGCGTCTGAAGCGATGCACGCGCGCGGTGCTGGATGGTGCCGGCGCGTCCCTCGCCGCGATCTTCGGCACGCCGGACGACATGAAGTTCCGCTCGTCGATGACGCTCTTCGACCTCGCCGCCGGCGCGGACGGAACGCTCTACCGCCGGGCGCTCGACCGCTTCTGTGGCGGCCAGCCGGACGAGGCGACGCTGGCGCTCCTCGGCTCCGACAAGGGTGACACCTCTGCCTGAACAAAGGCCTCACCCTTCGGCAGTCACTCACTAGGCGGCATGAATGATAGCGTCGGCTCTGACGCCGCTTGTCTGCGACCCGATGCCGCAAACTTGGCGCCGACCCTGAGCGACGGCGCTTCAACCTTCCGCCCGCCATACACCCAACTTGCCCGCTTGCGACGCCGCGACTCGGAACCGGGTTCGGCGTCGGGTCGTTCGTTCGCCGACACGGCGGCGATATGCGCCGCGTGTTCCGGACAACGAGTCCGGTCCGTTCGTTCTAGGCATACGCGGAGAGAGCCATGCCGGATTACGACGATCGCGAGGCTCGCGCCTTCGTGAGCCGACGCCGATTTCTCGGCGTCACGGCGAGCACGGCGGCGCTGCCGCTCGTCGGCGGGGCCGCCAGGGCGGAGGCCTTAGAGACAACCACCGCGCCGATCGATCCATCCGCGCCTGTCGATATGACGCTCCGAATCAACGGTGAGCGGCATCGCCTCGGCCTCGACATCCGCACCACCCTGCTCGACGCCTTGCGCGACCATGTCGGGCTGACCGGCTCGAAGAAGGGCTGCGACCACGGCCAGTGCGGCGCCTGCACGGTTCATGTCGACGGCCAGCGCGTCCTGTCCTGCCTGACGCTCGCCATTGGGGTCGGCGACCGCGAGGTCACGACGATCGAGGGTCTGGCGCGGGCGGATGCCCCGCTCCATGCCATGCAGCAAGCCTTCGTCGATTACGACGCCTTCCAGTGCGGCTATTGCACGCCGGGCCAGATCATGTCGGCGATCGGCTGCGTGAAGGAAGGCCATGCCGGCACCGACGACGACATCCGCGAATATATGAGCGGCAACCTGTGCCGCTGCGCCGCCTACCCAAACATCGTGGCCGCCGTCCAGCAGGCCAAAGCGCAGATGGGAGGCTGAGCCGATGCGTCCTTTTACCTATGACCGCGCCACTTCGCCCGAGCGCGCTGCCGGCATGCTGGCAGGAACCAGCTCCGAAGCGGGATTGGTACAGGGCCGCTATCCGGCCGAATATCTCGCCGGTGGCACCACGCTTCTCGATCTGATGAAGCTCGACGTGATGCAGCCGGCGCGGCTCGTCGACATCGGCGGGTTCGCCGGTCGCTACGGCGCCATCGCCCTCGACGACAAGGGCCTCCATCTCGGCGCGCTAGTAAAGATGGCGACGGTCGCCGACCACGCCGACATTCTCAAACATTATCCCGTCGTTGCGCAGAGCCTCGTCCTGGCAGCGAGCGCGCAGCTGCGCAACATGGCGACGCTCGGCGGCAATGTGCTGCAGCGGACGCGCTGCAACTACTTCCGCGATACGTCCTGGACCGCCTGCAACAAGCGCCGGCCCGGCTCGGGCTGCGCGGCGCTCGATGGCGTCAACCGGCAGCATGCCGTGCTCGGAACGAGCCCGGACTGCATCGCCACCTATCCGGGCGATTTCGCCCAGGCGCTGATGGCGCTCGACGCGACGCTCGACGTCGTTGGGGCAGCCGGCGCGTCCCGGACCATGAGCTTCGCCGATCTCCATCGGCCGCCGGGTTCGACGCCCAATGTCGAGACGAATCTAAAGCCCGGCGAGGTGATCACCGGCTTCCACGTGCCGGCGGTACCCTGGACCCGGCGGTCGCTCTATCTCAAGGTGCGCGACCGCCAATCCTATGAGTTCGCCCTCGCCTCGGCGGCGGTGGCGCTCGACATGGATGGCGAGGTCGTCCGGCAGGCCCGGATTGCGCTCGGCGGTGTCGCCACCGTGCCGTGGCGTGCCAAGGAGGCGGAAGCCGCGCTTGCCGGCAAGCGGCTCGACGAGGCCGCCGCGACCGCCGCCGCCCGCATCGCCTTCGCCGGCGCGGTTGGGCGCCAGCACAACAGCTACAAGATCGCGCTGGGCCAGAAGACGGTCGTGCGTGCCCTGCTGCAAGCCGCGACGCTGGAGATCTGACCATGGTCGATGCCGCCCCCGCCCCGAAGGCCAATATGGGCCAGCCCATCCCGCGCTACGATGCGCGCCAGAAGGTCACCGGCTCGGCCATGTACGCGTCGGATGTCGCGCTGCCCGATACGGCCTACGCCTATTTCGTCAGCAGCGGCATCGCTAAGGGTCGCATCAGGAGCTTCGACCTCCGCGTGGCGCGGAGCCTGCCCGGCGTTCTCGACATCCTGACGCACGAGACCATGCATGACGCCGTGCGCCACCTGAAGTTCATGACCGAGGGCGGGCCGGCATCGAACACGGTCGTGCCGCTGGGCTCGGCCGACATCGCCTATGGCGGCCAGACGATTGCCGTCGTGCTGGCCAACAGCTACGAGGCGGCGCGCGACGCAGCGCACCGCATCGTCGTCGACTACGAGATCGACAAGCCGTCGGCGACGTTCGGCTCGCCCGGCGCCGTCGACCAGGAGCTCGCGGCGCAGAACAAGAAGCACGAGGATCCGAAGGTCGGCGATTTCGCCTCGGCCTTCGCCAGCGCGCCGGTCAAGGTCGAGGTGTCCTATTCGACGCCGACCCAGCATCATAATCCGATCGAGCTGTTCTCGACCCAATGCGCCTGGAACGGCGCGCAATTGACTGTCTACGAGCCGAGTCAGAACGTCTTCGGCATCAAGAACGGTCTCGCAGCGCAGCTCGGCATCAGTCCCGACCAGGTGCGGGTCGTCAGCCCGTTCATCGGCGGCGCCTTCGGCTCCAAAGGCGGCTTGACGCAGCGCACCGCCATCGTGGCGATCGCGGCCCGCAAGCTCGGCCGGCCGGTCAAGCTCGTGGCGACCCGCGACCAGGGCTTCACCATCGCGACGTATCGGGCCGAAACCCGGCAGACGGTGAAGCTCGGCGCCGGGCGCGACGGCAAGCTCCTCGCCTTGAGCCATGACGGATCGGAAGTGACGTCGCGGCCCGATCCCTACGCGGTCGCTGGAACCGACGCCTCGATCCGCATGTATGCGTGTCCCAATATCGCGAGCAACGTCACGATCGTCAGGGCGGACCGCTCGACCCCGGGCTTCATGCGGGCGCCGGCCGAGACGCCGTATTTCTTCGCGCTCGAAAGCGCCATGGACGAGCTCGCCGTGGCGCTCGACATGGACCCGGTCGAGCTGCGGCGCGTCAACGACACGATGCATGAGCCGATCAAGGGCCTGCCTTATACGAGCCGCTCTCTCATGACCTGCTTCGACCAGGCCGCTGCAGCCTTCGGCTGGGCGAAGCGGACCAAGGCGCCGGGATCGATGCGCGATGGCGACTGGCTTGTCGGCTGGGGCTGCGCCACCTCGGCCTATCCGACCCAGATGGCGCCGGCGAGCGCCCGCGTTCGCCTGTTCCCGGACGGCACGGCGCGCGTCGAGACCGCCAGCCACGAGATCGGCAATGGCATCTATACGGTCGCGGCCCAGACGGCCGCCGAGCACCTCGGCCTGCCGGTCGAGAAGATCTCGGTCATGCTCGGCGACACCGAGCTTCCGCCCGCCCCGGTCTCCGGCGGCTCGATCACAACGGCAAGCGTCTGCTCGGCCATCGCCCAGGCTTGCGACGCGATCCGGGCGAAGCTGAGCAACGAGGGTACGACGGAGACGGACCTCGTCAAGCTGATGAGCGAGCGCGGGCTCGGCGCCGTCGAGGATTACGCCGAATGGACCCCGCACGGCGCCCCGAAAGGCGCGCTCGCCATGCTCTATAAGGGTGCCGCGTTTCCGACCGGCGGGACCAGGCTGGCCGATCGCATTCAGTTCGCCTTCGGCGCCCAATTCGTCGAGGTGCGGGTGCATGCGCGGACGCGCGAGATCCGCGTGCCGCGCATCGTGGGCGCCTTCGCGGCCGGCCGCATCCTCAACCCGCGCACCGCCCGCAGCCAGTTCATGGGCGGCATGATCTGGGGCATCGGCTCAGCGCTGCACGAGGAAACCGCGATCGACACCAATGCGGCGCGCTACGTCAACACCAATCTCGCCGACTACCTCGTGCCGGTGAACGCCGACGTCGTCGATGTCGACGTGATCCTGGTGCCAGAGGAGGACCACCTGGTGAACCCGATCGGCGTCAAGGGCATCGGCGAGATCGGCATCGTCGGGACCTCGGCCGCGGTCGCCAACGCGGTCTATCACGCGACCGGCCAGCGGGTTCGCGATCTGCCGCTCAGAATCGACAGTCTGGTCGCCGGGTCATAGCGCCAGGAATTTGACGCACATGGGCGAGCCGACCGGAATCTGGTGAGCGAGACGCAACGGTCGGCCGTCCTCGATCGCCAGGACAGACAACGTATCGCTGTCCTGGTTGGCGACGACGAGATGGCGGCCCGCTGGATCGAGCGCGAGGTTGCGCGGCGTCTTCCCGCCGCAGGAGTGATGACCGACCGGTGCGAGGCGACCGCTTCGTCCGTCGAGCGAGAATGTCGCGATGCTGTCGTGGCCCCGGTTGGCGCCATAGACGAAACCGCCGCTCGGATGGATCTGGACGTCCGAACAAGAGTTCTCCGCCGTGGTCCCGTCGGGCAAAGTCGACACCGTCGAGACCAGCGCGAATGAGCCGGTATCGGGCTCGAAACGCAGAGATGAGATCGAGGAGTCGAGTTCGCGGATCACCACCGCCAAGCGGCCGGTCGGGTGGAAGGCAAAGTGCCGGGGCCCCGAGCCCGGCGGCATCGCCGTCGTAGCGACGGGCGTGGGCGACAGCGTTCCGTCCGGGCCGTACCGATAGGTGAACAGGGCGTCGAGACCGAGATCGGCGACGATCGCAAAGCGACCGTCGGGGCTCGGCAGGACGCAATGGGGATGGGGGCGCTCCTGCCGATCGGATCGCGGCCCGCGACCACCGTGCCTGAGGCTCGCGATCGGCGGCGCCAGGGCACCGTCGGGGTAGAGAGGATAGACCACGATGGCGCGATCCGGACCTTCCTTCTCCGGTCCCATGCCGTAGTTGGCAACGAGCAGATGCCGGGCCTCGGCATCGAGACTGCTATGGGCCGCGACGCTGCCGAGGCTCGGTTGCTTGTTGAGATAGATCAGGCGCCGCGCCTCTGGATCATAGCGGTAGGCACTGACGAGACCCTCGTGCCAGCCATACACTTCCGACGTCGCATAGATGCAGCACGATCCCGCCGCGACCGACAGGAACGTCGGATTGTCGACGCTCCGCTCTTCGCAGACCAGATCCGCTTGCCCGGTCGCCGGGTCGAAGCGGAACACCGAAAGGCCCAGCCCATGCGCCGCCCGGAAGTAGGGCGCGTCGCGGTTCAGGCTGCCGACGATCATCAGGAGTTCGGGCATGGATGCATCTCTCGTCGAATGTGGTCGCGCCACCCTGGCGCCTCCGCAGGTGCGGGTCGAGCCTCTACGAGGCGACCCTTTGCAGATAGGGCGGCACCACTGGCCGATGGTGCCGCTTGAGTTCGGCAAATCGGGCGCGCTGCTTCTGCACGGCGCTCCGCAGATGGGCCTCGAGCGCCGCCGCCGCCGCATCGGAGGTGCCGGCGATCAGTAGGTCGATCACGAGACGGTGCTCGGCGAGGAAGGGCTCCGCCTCAGGCATGCCGAGATAGACATGGACCAGGCGGTTGGTGGCGAGCGTCATCGGCTGGTGCTGGCGCAGCGCGGCGAGCAGCGGCTTGTTGGGGCAGGGCTCGAGGCAGGTCTGATGCAGATCGTGTTCGAGGCCGGCGAGTTCGGCGCCGGAGACGTCCGGGTAACGCGCGGCGGCCTCGACGAGAGCGGTCCGCATGGCATCGAGCCGGTCGCGGTCGAGATGCTCCGCCGCATGCAGGAGGGCCACAGGCTCGAGCAGCCGGCGGACCTCGTAGAGGTGGTGCATCAGCGTCAAAGTCAGTTCGGGCAGAAAACATTGCGATCGCCCGCTGCGTTCGATCATGCCGCGGGCCTGGAGCCGCCCGAGGATGTCTCGCGTGATCGAGCGGCTGACGCCGTAATGTTCGGCCATGGTGAGTTCGACGATCTTGAACCGGGCGAAGGGCATGCAGGTCGCGAGATCGCCCTCGACCTGATCCCACAGCCGTTCCCATCCGGCGCGCCCACGAATGGCGTCGATCATGTCGGCCGGCAGATCGAGACGCGGCGGCCCGGCGGTTGCGGCCGTCCCCGGGATGCGAAATCCGCGCCCCTCGTTGCGCAGGATCAGGCCTTCGCTCGCAAGCTGGTCGAGTGCGCGACCGGTCGGGGCGCGGCTGACGGACAGCTCCTGCGACAGGCTGTGCTCGTTCAGCACGGTGCCGGGCGGCAGGCGGCCCGACACGATGTTGTGGCGCAGCAGCCGGCATAGCGCCTGCTCAAGGGACGGCACAGTGTCGGCGTCGGTCCGATCCATGGCGAGATCCGCCGCGTTGGCCTGTGCGACAGGAGCATGATCCGGGTCGGGCGACGGCGGGCTTGGCATGACGAGATCAGCCTATGTCATTTGCCATTTGCCTGCAACTATACGTCCGAAGACCATAGAATTTGCCTTTCAACGCTGGGTCAATCGAAAAGTAGCTTCTTCGTTGCGTGCATATGGCAATTGTGCCATAGGTCGCGTGGTCAGCGGTTCGGCGGCATCGCGTCGCGAGTCCGCGCCAAGCCCATGCGATACCGGGGCAAAGGGAGGATCGTCGCGATGGACGACGATAAGGGTGCGCGCAGCCGCAGGTTCACCAGCCGTTCCGGCGCGCCGTTGACGTTCACGGCGCTCGGCTTCGGCACTGCCCCGCTCGGCAACCTCTACCGACCGGTCTCGGAAGCCGCGGCGCGGGCCACGCTGGAGGCGGCCTACGACACCGGTTGCCGCTATTTCGATACGGCGCCGTTCTACGGCCTCGGTCTCGCCGAGACGCGGCTGAACGGTTTTTTGCGCGACACGCGCGATCCGTCGCTGCTTCTGTCGACCAAGGTGGGCCGTTGCCTGCGCCGTTGCCCGCCCGGCGAGCGCAGCGCCGCCGAGGCCTTTCCGGACGCGCCGGCGCGTCGGGTCGTCTACGACTATTCCTATGACGGCGTGATGCGGTCGATCGAGCAGTCCTTCGAGCGACTCGGCGTCGACGCCATCGACATCCTGCTGTGCCACGACGTCGACGTCACGACGCATGGCAGCCGCGAGGCCTCCGACGCCCGCATCCGCGAATTCATGGATGGAGGCTACAAAGCCCTCGTCGATCTGCGCGACAGCGGCGAGATCAAGGCCATCGGCGCCGGGGTCAACGACTGGGAGGTGGCCGAGACCCTGGCCAGGGCCGGCGATTTCGATCTCTTCCTCATCGCCGGACGCTACACGCTGCTCGAGCAGGAGGCGCTCGCGACCTTCCTGCCGTTCTGCGTCGAGCG
Source organism: Lichenihabitans sp. (assembly GCA_965277115.1). Lineage (GTDB taxonomy): Bacteria > Pseudomonadota > Alphaproteobacteria > Rhizobiales > Beijerinckiaceae > Lichenihabitans. Next base: position 782,128 of record CBDIBY010000013.1, read on the forward strand.
CGGCATCGGCATCATCCTCGGCGGCCCCTATAATTCCGGCATCCTGGCGACCGGGCCGCGGCCGGGCGCCTATTACAATTACGCGCCGGCGCCGCCCGAGATTTTGCAGCGGGCCGGCCGGCTCGAGGCGGTTTGTGCAAGCCACGGCGTCGCGCTGGCCGAGGCGGCGCTGGCGTTCCCGCTCGCTCACCCGGCAGTGGTCAGCGTGATCCCGGGCGGCCGGACGCCCGACGAGGTGCGGCGCAACGCCGCCAATCTCGATGCCCGCATTCCCACCTCGCTCTGGTCCGACCTCACGGCGCAGGGCCTGCTGCATCCCGACGCTCCAGTGCCGTCCGGTTCACAAGCTGAAACAGCGCGAGGCCCGCGATGATCAGGATCGACGCCCACCAGCATTTCTGGGACCCGGCCCGCGGGGATTATTTCTGGATGACGCCGGAGGTCGGCGCGCTGAAGCGGGTCTTCGGCCCCGACGATCTCGCCCCGTTGCTGGCGGCGGCCCGCATCGATGGGACGGTCCTGGTCCAGGCCGCCCCGACGGTCGCCGAGACCGATTACATGCTGCAACTGGCCGAGGGTTGCGACGCGGTGAAGGGCGTCGTCGGCTGGATCGACTTCGAGGATCGCGGACACGAGACGGAGCTCGACCGCCTCGCCGCCCATCCGAAGATTTGTGGATTCCGGCCGATGATCCAGGACATCGCCGATCCGGACTGGATGCTGCGTGCCGACATCCAATGGGCTTTCGAGGCCTTGGTCGAACGCAACCTCACCTTCGACGCGCTGCTGCATCCGGTCCATCTCCCGCGGCTGGTCCGGCTTCTCGACCGCCATCCAGACCTGAGGGTCGTGGTCGATCACGGCGCCAAGCCCGTCATCCGCGAGGGGCGCTTCGACGACTGGGCGCGCGACATCGCCAGAGTCGCGACGACGACCGCGGCGCTATGCAAGCTGTCGGGGCTGGTGACCGAGGCGAAGCCCGACTGGAGCGATGCCGATCTCGAACCTTACGCGGGTCTGCTTCTGTCGACCTTCGGTCCTCGCCGGCTGATGTTCGGCTCCGACTGGCCGGTCGCTACCCTCGCCTCGACCTACGCGCGATGGGTCTCGAGCGTCGAGCGGCTCACCTCGTCGTGCTCGCCCGAGGAGAGTGCCGCGATCTTCGGCGGCAATGCGGCCGCCTTCTACGGGCTGGCACAGCCGTGAGCGACCGCAGCGGAATTCGTGACGTCGCAGGGGCGGCCATGAGAGGACAGCCATGACCAGGATCAGCCGGGTGGAACTGTCGCGGTTCGGCTTCGAGGTGCCGGGAATCGCCCTGCCGTCCCACGGCGCCGCCGGGGTCGGCAATATGATCGCCGCGCCCGGCGGCCGGATGTCCGCCTCGCGCTGGGCGGTGCGCATCGAGACGGATGACGGCGCGAGGGGTGAATATGTGACCCATTGGGTCGGCACCCCTGCGGCCTTCGCCCAGGCCGCGATGCTGGCGCCGCATCTCCTCGGCCGCGATCCCGACACCCGCGAAGCCATCTGGCAGGATCTCAAGCGCGAAGTCCGCGCCTACGACCATATGGGCCATGGGCCACTCGATATCGCCCTGTGGGATCTCGTCGGGCGGATGCGCGACGTCTCCGTGGCGCGGCTCCTGGGCGCCTTCCGCACCCGCCTGCCGACCTATGCCAGCACGTACCATGGCCAGGAAGAGAAGGGCGGCCTCGATTCGCCGGAAGCCTTCGGCGACTATGCGACGGCCTGCCGCGACCATGGCTTCGCCGCCTTCAAGATCCACGGCTGGCATTCGGGCGAAGTGTCGCGCGAGATCGCGACCGTCGAGGCGGTGCGCCGCGCCGTCGGCGACGGCTATCCGCTGATGCTCGATCCGGGCTCCGAACTGCGCACCTGGGCCGATGCGCTCGCGGTCGGCCGGGCCTGCGACGATGCTCGCTTCTTCTGGTTCGAGGACCCGTATCGGGACACCGGACACGCGGTCGAGGGTCACAAGCGGTTGCGCGAGCGGCTCAAAACGCCGCTCATGGTCGGCGAACACGTGCGCGGCGTCGAAAGCAAGGCCGCCTTCATGCTGGCGGGCGGCGGCGACATGATCCACGCCGATCCCGAATACGACATGGGCATCACCGGCGCCATGAAGATCATGGCCTTCTGCCAGGCGCTCGGCCTCGACCTCCAGTATCACGCCTGCGGGCCGGCCCACCGGGCCGTCATGGCCGCGACCCCGAATACGCATTTCTACGAGATGGCGCTGATCGGGCCCGACATGCCGAACACGGTGCCGCCGGTCTATGCCTGCGGCTATTCCGACCAGCCGGATGCGGTGGCCAAGGACGGGACGGTCGGCGTGCCCGACGGGCCGGGCCTCGGCGTGAGCTACGATTGGGGCTTCATCGAGAAGCACCGCCAGGAGCACCTCGTGTTCGACGCCAAGTGACGGGTGAGATCCGCCGGCGGGCGGCGGCCCGCGGCGATCCGCAATGATCGGGACGCAGGGATGGAAACGGGGATGCCGGCGGTGGCTCGAGAGCGACGAAGCGTCTTGCGGGCGCTGCGATTCGACGAGATGGGCATTGCCCTCGCCGTGGTCTTATTCATGGTCGTCGGCGCGCTCACCAGCCCATACTTCCTGACCGTCGCCAATCTCGCCGGCATTCTGCAGAACATCACCTTTCTGGGGTTTTTGTCGGTTGGGGTCGGCCTGGCCTTGATGGCCGGCGAGATCGACATCTCGGTCGGCTCCGTGTTCGGCCTGGCGGCGGTCGTGACGGCGCTGGTGCTCAAGGACGGCCAGCCGGTGATCCTGGCCGTCGCAGCCGGGCTCGTGGTCGGCGTCGCCTGCGGCCTCCTCAACGGTCTCGTGGCGCTCATCATCAAGGTTCCGGTCGTCGTCATCACCCTCGCCACGCTCGGGATCTTCCGGGCCTTCGCCCTGGTGCTGGCCAACGGATCGCCGGTCGGCGGGCTGCCGCGCAACCCCGCCTTCTTCGACGGCTTCGGCCAGGGCGGGATCGGACCGATCTCCTACATCACCCTTTTGTTCCTGGCGCTCGCCTGCGCCACCGAGGTCGGGCTCCGCTTCACCGCCTCGGGCTTCCGGCTGCTGGCGATCGGCAGCAACCCCGAAGCCGCCCATCTCGTCGGTTATCACGTCGAGCGGACGCGCGTCCTGCTGCTCGCCTTCTCCGGCCTGACGGCCGGGCTCTCGGGCGTCTGCGCGGTGGCCTACTTGCACACCGCCGGGCCTACGGCCGGCACCGGATACGAGCTCTCGACGCTCGCCGCCACCATCATCGGCGGCGTCAAGCTGACGGGGGGTCGCGGTTCGGTCCTCGGCGTGCTGCTCGGCCTTTGCGTGATCGGGATCATCCAGAACCTGATCGTGCTCTGGGGCATCTCGCCCAACTGGACGCAAGGCGTGTCGGGCCTCGTCCTGATCGCGGCCATGTCCCTGACCTGGGCGACGCGCCGCAGACGCGAGTCGGCGGGCTGAGCCGTACAAGTCGACAAAGGGCGGCCGGAGCCGCGCCATCGAGAGGGAGGACAGGACGATGTCGGATAAAGAGCAGGCGAGCCCCTTGCAGGGGAGAACCTTCGGGCGGCGCGATTTCGGCAGGCTGGCGGCCATGGCCGGACTGGCGGCCGGCAGCGCGACGCTGCCGGCGGTGGCCGCCCGGGCCGAGGCGGCGGCCGGCGGGAAGGACTGGATTCAGAAGTTTTACGGCAAGCCGATCAAGATCGCCGTTTCCTGCGCCGGGACCTCGAACCCCTATTTCGCGCCCACCAAGGCGGGCGCCGAGGATGCCGGGGCCCAGCTCGGGATCGAGCTGCTTTGGACCGGCGTGCCCGACGGCAACACCGTCAACCAGATCTCCCAGTTCCAGCAGCTGGTGAATACGGGATACGAGGCGGTCGTGGTGATCGCCTTCGAGCCCGATGCCTGGATCGCGCCGATCAAGAAGGCGATGGCCGCCGGCGTCCTGGTGCTGACCTCCAACAACGATGCGCCCGACAGCGGCCGCGAGCTCTATTTCGGGCAGGACCTCGTCGGCGCCGCGGTCGAGCAGGGCAAGCTTCTGGCCAAGCTCGCCGGCGGCAAGGGCACGGTCGCCATGACCAATTGCGTGCCGGGCTCCCTGGCCCTCGACCAGAGGATCCAGGGTGCCAAGCAGGGCGTGCAGGCGGGCGGCATGCAGCCGGTCGGCGTCTACAACACCAATCCGGCCGACATGGCGAGCGAGATCGGTACGATCGAGGACATCCTCAAGGCGCATCCCGACCTCACCGCGATGATGCCGCTCTGCGGCCCGGACACGGCTGCGGCCGGGCTGGTGCGCAAGAACCAGGGCCACAAGCTCCCGATCGTCGGCACCGACCTCCTCTACCAGACGCTCGAACTCATCAAGGAGGGCCATATCGACGCGACGGTCGGGCAGCAGCCCTATCTGCAGGGCTACCTGCCGGTCATGTATGCCTATCAGCGCGTCGTGCTGGGGGCACCCAAGCTGAACCTGCCGGGCGGCAACTACTTCCTCGCCAATGAGATCGTGACCAGGGACAATGTCGACCAGTTCCTGGTCCGCGAGGAACGCTTCCGCGGATGATTCGCGCCGATGCGCCCGTCCTGCTGAGCGCGCAGGCGATCAGCAAGCGGTTCAGTAGCTTTCCGGCCCTCGACGACGTGTCCCTCACGGTCGAGGCCGGCGAGGTGCACGGACTGCTCGGCGCCAATGGTGCGGGAAAGTCGACGCTGATCAAGGTCCTCTCCGGGGCGCTGCGGCCGGACGCCGGCACGCTGACGGTGGCCGGAGACATCGTGCCGCCCGGTTCGCTCGCGGCCGCCCGCAAGGCGGGCCTGAGCGTGGTGCATCAGGAACTGACGCTGTTTCCGGACCGCACGGTGGAGGAGAACATCTTCGCCAGCGCCCTGCCGGGAGCGCCCTTCGGTATCGTCGACCGGCGCCGGCGCCGCGACGTGGCGAGGGCGACGCTGCTCAGGCTCGGGGCGACCCTCGATCTCCGCGCGCGTGTGGCCGACCTGCCGCTCTCGCACCGGCAACTCGTCGAGATCGCCCGTGCCTTATGCGCCGGCGGTCGCGTGCTGGTCCTCGACGAGCCGACCTCGGCGCTGTCGCGGCCCGAGGCGGCGGGGCTGTTCGACGCCATCCGCTCGATCGTGGCCCGCGAGGCCGCTGTCGTCTTCGTTTCGCACAGGCTGGACGAGGTCTTCGCGATCACCGACCGCGTCACGGTGCTGCGCGACGGACGGGTCGAGGGCCGCTGGCGCACCGCCGAGGTCGACATCCCGACCGTCACCCGCGCCATGGTCGGCGTCCTCGCGCAGGAGCGGCCGCGCCCGGCCGCTGAGCGCAAGCTCGGCGAAACCATCGTTTCGCTGCGCCGGACGGGATCGAGCCGCCCCGACCTCGATCTGGCTTTGCGGTCGGGCGAGATCGTGGGCTTTGCGGGGCTCGAAGGGTCCGGCACGACAACGATGCTGCAGATGCTGGGGGGGATCGTGCGCGCTGACGGAGACCTCGAGGTGGCCGGCCGGCCCGTCGCCTTCAGGCATCCGAGCCAGGCGATCGCCGCGGGCCTCGTCTACATGCCGGCGGATCGCAAACTCGGCGGCCTGTGGCTCGACGACACGACCGAGGCCAATATTGCGACGGCCGTGGTCGGCCGCCTGCCGGCGCTTCGGCTGCTGCGTCGTCGCCACATCGAGCGCATTGCCGCGGAGCGCCTGCGCCAGGTCGGCGTGAGGGCCTCCGCGCTGCGCGAACCGGTCGGCCGGCTCTCCGGGGGCAACCAGCAGCGGGTGCTGCTCGGCCGGACCCTGGAATCCCGGCCGCGCGTCCTGCTGCTCAATGATTTCACGCGCGGCGTCGACGTCAAGGCCAAGGCGGCGATCCACCAGCTCGTCAGGGATCTCGCCGACGCCGGGACGGCGATCGGCGTCACCTCCTCGGATCTCGAAGAGCTGCTCGACGTGGCGGACCGCATCGTGTGCATGCGTGGCGGGCGGATCGTCGGGGACATGGCCAGCGCGAGCCTGGACAAGCTGAGCCTCCTGGCGCTCGCCTCCACCGGATGATGTCGCCGGCCGGCTGGCCGCGCGTCATGCCAATCGGAGTAAGCCGGCATTAAGGGTCGCGGCACTACATCCGCGGAGGGCGAAAACTGTCCGCGGAGCAGGCGATGGCCCTGACGGGGTTCATGAGACAGGCGACGTCGGGAGGGTCCGGAGCGAAAGGGCAAGGCGGCGGATTGCCGCTCTCGGTCGCCGCACGCGTCGTCCTCCTCGCGGTGCTCCCGCTGATCGGCCTTGGGATCGTCTTCGCCCTGTTCTGGACCAGCGCCGAACGGCTCGGCACGGATCTCGGCCATAGCCGCCTGGATCTGCAGACCTCTCTCCTGGCCAAGGCGTTCCGGGACAAAGTCATGGCGACGGATCTCGCCGTCATGGCCTTCGCGGACAGGCCGTCGGCCGACGACCGCGCGGCGGTGCTTTCGGCGCGTAGCGCGGCAACGGATGCGCTCAAGCTCCTTCCGGGCGAACTGGATACGCTCGGGCCGGGCCTCGAGCGCCTGTCGCGTACGATCGGCGCCATCGTCGCCGCGCAGGACGCCATCGGTAACGACGAGACCTCTGGCCAGACCGGCGCGGTGACGGCGAGCGGCGAGGCGTTCGACAAGGCGCTGGCCGACGCCGTCGACTACAGCGACCCGCTCGGGGTGGCGACGGTCGAAGCCTCGAGCAAGCTGCGCCGCGCGCAATATCGCTTCATGGTGGTGCGGGACGCGGCGGCGCGCGACGAGGTCCTAGGTTACGCCGGCGCGGTGAAGAAGGACATCGACGCCTCGTTCATGTCTCCCGAGGGCAAGGCGAGGCTTTCGGGCGCCCTCGCCGCCTATACCGACCGCTTCTCGATCTGGGCCGCCGGCATCGAGGCGCTCGCCGCGGCGCGGGCGCGGGCGGAGGACGACTTCAGGCAATTGACGATGGCGGCCGACGAGGTGGTCCTCGATGCCTCCCGTTCGGCCGACGCCACCGAGGCGGCGCTGGGCGAGACGCAGAGGCGCACGCTGCTCGTCGTGGCGGCCGCCATCGCTCTGGTCGTGGCTGTCTGCGGTCTGATCGGCCTTCTGGTCGGCCGCAGCATCACGCGCCCCATCGCGCGGCTCGCCTCGGCCATGCGGCGGATGGCCGAGGGCGACCTCGACGCCCCGGTCGACACTGGTCGGCGCGACGAGATCGGCAGCATGACCGATGCCATGAGGAGCTTCAGGCAGGCCGCGCTCGACAAGCGGCGGATCGAGGCGGAGGCCGACGGCCTGCGGGAAGAGGCGGAGGCCCAGCGGGCGACCCGGGACGCGGAGCGCGCCGAGGAGGCGCGCGCCGATCAGGTGGTGGTCGCCTCCCTTGGGGATGGCCTGCGCCGGCTGTCGACGGGCGATCTCGGCGTGCGGATCGCGGCGCCCTTTGGGCCGAAGGCGGATCAACTGCGCCTCGACTTCAACGCCGCCGTGGCGCAACTCGAAGCCGCCATGGCGCTTGTCGGCTCGACGACCGGGACGATCCGCGCCCGCAGCGCGGAAATCTCGGCCGCCGCGACGGACCTCTCGCGCCGGACCGGCCAGCAGGCCGACAGCCTCGACCAGACGGCGGCCTCGCTGGCCGACATCACCGGGACGGTCGCCCAGGCGGCCGGTACTGCCGGGCGGGCGCGCGACGTGGTGGAGGCCGCCGGACGCCGGGCGGCGGAGAGCGGCGACATCGTCCGCCAGGCCATCGCGGCGATGGGTGGCATCGAGACATCGTCGCGCCAGATCGGCCGGATCATCGGCGTCATCGACGAGATCGCCTTCCAGACCAACCTTCTCGCCTTGAACGCGGGCGTCGAGGCGGCCCGGGCCGGCGATGCGGGCCGCGGCTTTGCGGTCGTCGCCTCCGAGGTGCGGGCGCTGGCGCAACGCTCCGCCGATGCCGCGAAGGAGATCAAGGCGCTGATCGCGACCTCGGCGGAGCATGTCGGTCGCGGTGTCAGTCTCGTGGGGCGCACCGGCGAGGCGCTCGAGCGGATCGTCGCCGAGGTGATGGAGCTCGCCTCTGCCGTCACGGCCATCGCAGCCTCGGCCGAGCAGCAGACGGACGACCTCGCCAAGGCCAATACGGCCGTGTCGGAGATGGAAGAGATCACCCGGTGCAATGTCGCCATGGTCGAGGAGACGACATCGGCGACCCAGGCGCTGGCGGAGGATGCCGAAGGTCTGGCGACGGCGGTCGGACATTTCTCGGCCGGCCGGAACGAAGCGGCGCCGGACACCGACCGCGCCGGCGCAGACACCCCGGACGACAGGTTCGACCAGCTGCGCCGGGCGCTGCGCGATGCGACGCCAGGTCGGATCAGGGCGGTGTGGCCGCCTCCGGCCCGCAGCGCGGCGGGACGACCGGCCCTGAAGCTGGTGGATCCCGACGCGAAATCTGTCGCGCGGCCCCCGCAGCCGGACCGGCAATAGGTCCGACCCGCGTTAGCGCCGGCGTCCTCCATGCAATAGCCAACGCAGGCATGCTCTGGACCTCGCATTGCTATGACGCGCGGCGCCCTCGACGTTAGACTTCGTGACGGCACATCGGCGCAAGAGTTGGTCGAACGGGCAACAATCACCTCTCATTGTTGAGTCGTCTCGGCCTTTCGTGGCGGACCGGGATCTTGAGTTCCAAGAAAGGCAGGGTCGACGCCATGCCACCACGATTCGATGGTCGCTGCCAGATGCAGATTTACGCTTTTTGATTGAAATCCGGACAAGCGGAAGCAGCGACGGCACGACAATTAGAAAAATTCTCCGCCTATATCCCATGACGGAGTCTTGCCGGCGATTTTCGATTGATGTGCGGAGCCGGGCGGCTGACGAAAATTACATCGAGGGTCCTCACGCGCAGGTTTGCCACTGGTCAAACCGCCGCGATCCGGTCCATAGTGCGGACCGGCTCGGGAGGTTGTCATGCGACCATGGATACACCGGCTTTTCGCTTTGGTGCTGATCGCGGGCCTGCCGGCCGCAGCCCATGCCGCCGACCTCGACGCCATGCAGCCCGCGGAGATCCAGGCGCTGCAGCACCGGCTCGCCGAGGCGGGCTGCTACCAAGGCGCGATCGACGGCCGGCCGAGCGCCGCGACCGCCGATGCCGTCAAGGCCTGCCCGGACCAGGATCCCACGCTGCGCATCGAGACCGGCATGCATACCGCGCAGATCAAGCGCATCGGTGTCGATGCTGCCTGCACGGTCGCGGTGACCGGCTCGGACGACAAGACGGCCCGGCTCTGGTCGATGCCGGACGGAAGGCTGCTGCGCACCGAGCGGCTGCCGGTCGGCACCGGCGATTTCGGCAAGGTCTATGCCGTGGCGATGTCGCCCGACGGATCGATGGCCGCCGCCGGCGGATGGGATGCGGCCGACGCGCATAATCTCAGACATGCCGCCTACGTGTTCGATGTGGCGACCGGCGACAATCTTCGGCGCATCGGCACCTTCGACGATGTCATCAATCACATGGCCTTCTCGGCGGACGGGAGGCGCCTGGCGGTGGGGCTCGGCTCAGGAGGCATCCGGGTGCTCGACGTCGCCTCCGGCAGCGAGGTTATGTACGACAAGGACTACAAGGACGCAGCCTACGGCGTCGCCTTCGGCCGCGACGGATCGCTCTATGCCGTCGCCGACGACGGGTTCATCCGCCGCTACGGTCCCGATCTGAGGCGAACCGCCAAGATCCTTCCCAAGGCCGGCAAGGATCCGGAATCGGTGGCGGTCGATCCGAGCGGCGAACGTCTGGCCGTCGGCTTCTACGGCAAACCCGTTGTCGAGATCTATGCCACTGCCACCATGAAGCGGATCGCCGCCGCCCAGACCGGCGACATCAAGGAGGACGATCTCTCGACCGTCGGCTGGTCGCGCGATGGCCGGCGGCTCTATGCGGCGGGAACCTATCAGGTCAAGATCGACGGATCCTGGCACGATATGGTGCGCAGCTTCACCCGCGACGGCCGGCACGACCGGCCCGACGTGCCGGTCGCCCATAATCTGGTCGCGGACATGGCGCCGTGCGGGGACGGTATGGTCATGGGCACCGCCGACCCGTTCATCGTGGCGCTGCCGCCGGACGGGCAGGCAACGACGCTGGCGGGCGGCCATACCGCCGATTTCCGCGACGCGGGCGCGAACCAGCTGACGGCGTCGCGCGATGCCACCAAGGTGCGCTTCGGCCTCGCCCAGCATGGCGTCAACCCGGTCGAGTTCGACCTGACGGTCGGATCGCTGGCCGATGCGCCGGACCCGATGCCGAACGCGGTCGCACCCGTGACGACGGGGCTCGACGTCACCGACTGGCAGGACAACGTCAAGCCGCTCTTCAACGGTCAGAAGATCGTGATGAAGGATTTCGAGCGGTCGCGTTCGCTCGCCATCCGGCCCTCCACCGACGGCTTCATGCTCGGCACCGAATGGTCGCTGCGCAGTTTCGACGCCCAAGGCAACCAGCGCTGGAACAAGCCGACCCCGAGCGTCTCCTGGGAGGTGAATCTGACGCGGGGCGGCGAGGTGGTTGTGGCGGCCTATGGCGACGGAACCATCCGCTGGCATCGCTGGTCGGACGGACAGGAACTGCTCGCCCTTTTCGTGAACAAGGACACCAGAGGCTGGGTCGCATGGACGCCTTCGGGCTATTACATGGCCTCGCCCGGCGCCGAGGACATGATCGGCTGGCACATCAACCGCGGCTGGCAGCAGCAGGCCGACTTCTTCCCCGCCTCGCGCTTCCGTGACAGGTTCAGCCGGCCCGACATCGTGCGCCTGGTGCTGCAGACGCTCGACGAGGGCGCGGCCGTCAAGCAGGCCAACGCCGCCGCCAAGCGGCGCGACGACAGCAAGCCGCTGATCGAGCGGCTGCCGCCGGTCATCACCATCCTGTCGCCGTCCGACGGGAGCAGCGTGGCCCCCGGCACGGTGGAGATCCGCTACAACACCCGCTCGCCCTCGGGCGGTCGGGTCGATCGGGTCGAGGCGCTGGTCGACGGCGCCAAGATCGCGACGCGCGGCCTGATGCGGGTCGAGCCCGCGGCGACCCAGAGCGCCGACGGCAGCACCGGGACCATCGTGGTGCCGATGCCAACCCATGACACCACCATCAGCCTCGTCGCTTATGCGGGCGGCCAGGCGAGCGATGCGGTGCGCATTCAGCTCAAGGGGGCGGCGCCGGCCGGGCGCGGGGTCGCCGCCGACGATTCTCTCAAGCCGACGCTCTATGCGCTGTTGATCGGAGTGGCGAACTACCAGAACAAGGCCTTCAACCTCGAATATTCGGACAAGGACGCCACCGGCCTCGCGGAGGCGTTAAAAGCCCAGAAGGGCAAGCTCTACAAGGATGTCGAGGTGAAGGTCCTGACCGACCAGGAGGCCACGGCCACGGCGATCAAGCGCGGCCTCTCCTGGCTGCGCAAGCAGACGACCGCGCATGACCTCGCTATCGTCTTCGCTGCCGGTCACGGCACGACCGACGCGCGCGGCAAGTTCTGGTTCCTACCCTACGACACCGACCCCGACGATGTCGCCGCGACCGCCGTGTCGCGCGACGACATCTCTGACGTGCTGTTCGACCTGCCCGGCAAGAAGCTCCTGTTCCTCGATGCCTGCCATTCCGGCGCGGCGCTGAACTCCGGGGCACGCGGCGGCACCGACATCGGCACGGCGGTCAACGACTTCGCCCAGGCCGAAGGCGGCGTCGTGGCCTATGCGGCGGCGACGGGGCGCGAATTCTCCTTCGAACGCCCGGATTGGGGCCATGGCGCCTTCACCAAGGCGCTGATCGAGGGGCTCGAAGGCAAGGCCGACCTGCTGCACAAGGGGACCATCACCACCGCCACGCTCGATCTTTTCATCGAGAACCGCGTCAAGGAATTGACCGGCGGCCAGCAGCACCCCGTCATGAGCCGGCCCAAGACCGTCCCGGATTTCCCCATCGCCATCGTCCAGTGACGCGAGGGAGGCCGGAGTCTCGCCTCAGGGCGAGGCGGCCGGAGGTGCCAGGCAGGCCAGAACCTTGTCGGCCCGAGGCTTGGGCAGGATGGCGATGACGTCGCCCGGTCTCGCCCAGTCCTGCAGGGTCGCGACGGCGGGCTCGGCCATTGCCACGCAGCCGACCGTGCCATTGTCCGGCCCACGCCAGACGTGGAGGAAGATGCACGACCCGCTGCGCGTGGCGGCGACGACCGGATAGTCGATCACGAAGCCGCGACGATAGGGCGAGACCCTCCCCATATCCTCGCCATGCACCTTGGGGGCCTCGTCGCGCGGAATGATCTCGCCGTAATGCGGCGATGCCGGATCGTCGACGCAGATGTCGCGGTCGGGTTCGAGCCGAAGATAGCCGGGGAGGCGCGCGGGCGCCAGTCCGAAGGGACAGCCGAGCCTGAAGAGACCGGCGGGCGTTCGCTTGTCGCCCTCCCGCTTGCGCGGCTGGTCGGCCGGCGCGGCCGCCTCGCCGGGAGCCCAGCCGAGCCCCGTCAATCCCACCACCGCTGGAACAACGGCCCCGACCTGCCGCCACGATCGACCAGGCGCCGAGCGTTCGAACCGGCGCAGACTGGCCTTGATCGAGCCCATGTCAGGGGTCGCGACGACGAGGATGCGCTGCGCGTTCTTCAGCAACGGCGGACACTCGGCCCGGGCGGCCGGAACCGCTCCCGCGACGACGGCGGACAGGATCGGGACGATCGACAGCAAAGTGGCACGGATGTCGACTTGCACGCGCGGTTCTCCGCTTGCTAAGCCATGTTAGCCGGCTTTCCCGGCCGAGATCCAGGACTCGCAGCATGATTGCCTCCTCGCCGGAGCGCCCGATCGGGCCACCCGTGGATATCCATCCGGCGCGACGCCCTGATCGCGTTGCGAGCGAAGGTCGCTTCGTCAGGCTGGAGCCCCTCGACGCGGCAAAACACGGCCCCGCGCTGTGGAGCGCCGTCAAGGGTGCCGACGAGGTCTGGGACTACCTCTTCGACGCGCCCTACGCGGACGAGGCCGCGTTCACCACAAGCCTCACGCAGAAGGCCGCCTCGACCGATCCGCTGTTCTTTGCCATCGTCGACAAGGCGTCGGAGGCGGCGGTTGGTTATGCGACCTTCCTGCGCATCGAGCCGGCGCACCGGGTCATCGAGGTCGGCAACATCCTGTTCACCCCGGCGCTCCAACGCAAACCTGGCGCGACGGAGGCCATGTACCTGATGGCGAAGCGCGCCTTCGACCTCGGCTACCGGCGCTACGAATGGAAATGCAACGCGCTGAACGCCCCATCGCGCCGCGCCGCCGAGCGGCTCGGCTACACGTTCGAGGGCGTGTTCCGCCAGCATATGGTCGTCAAGGGCCACAACCGCGACACCGCCTGGTATGCGATGCTCGACACGGAATGGCCGGCGATCCGGGCCGGTTTCGAAGCCTGGCTGGCGCCGGAGAATTTCGACGCCGACGGGCGACAGAAGCGCCCGCTCGCGGACTTGCGCCCGCCATCGCAACCGTACGAGGAAGCGCGGCAGATGGACAAGGAATAGCGGTAGACGTTCGTCGCGTGTAGCGCGAAAAAAAGCCGGTGGCGATCCCAGCGGGCAGAAAGCGAAGCGCCGCGTCAAGCCGAAGAGGACGGTGCCGGCGAGCGACAGAATCGCGTAGATGAGAGGGATGGCTCCAGCCGTTTGATCGTTCCACCCGATCATCCGGGCGAAGCGCAGCGGAGTCCCGAGATTATGCCCCGAGGTCGATCTGCGAGGTGCAAAGGGTATGTTGCTGACGAGTCCAGCCTTGCAGCGAAGCGTCGAACCCGTTCCGGACGCCAAGGATTTACCTTCGTGGTCGAGGCTCGGCGGAGCGCGTCGAAGCGGCGGTGAGGCTGGCCCGTTCTGCTGTCGTCGTCCTTGGTCGCGTCCCCAATCGTGGGCGGGTTCTTGAAGCCTTGTTCGATCTCGGGCCGACGAGCCGTGCGGAACTGGCACGCAAGGCCGGTGTCAACCGCATCACCATTTCCTGGCCGAATTCGCAATTGCTCTCACCTTGAAACTGGACTGTGCGCGGCAACGCGACCGGGCTCACCCGACGTCGGCCCGCTGCTTCGTATTTTGCCGGGCGCGCGCGCCGCCACGGGTCACCGGGAGCTGCACAAGCCGTTGAGGTGACGTATGAAAAGGCCGGTCGCGACCGCGACATCACCCGAATTGTCGATCCGACAGTAGCTCGATGACCCGGCAGGGAGCGTGACGGGTACCTGCCGGCTAAGCCGGTCCGTGATCGTCGCCTCGGTTTCCCGCCCGCGCGCCGACAGTCGCTCGAGCAGGATCTCGGGGCTCGCCGTCACCTCGACGACCGCGAGGGCGCCGAAGGCGTCGGCCGCGTCGCCGAGGGAGCGACGCGACAGGTTCGCCACCACCGTGCGGCCGCGCCCAAGGTCTGCGACGGCCGATCGCGGCAATGCGTAGCGAAGGCCGTGCGCCGCCCAGGTAAGGCAGAATGCACCCGCCGCCTCCGCCCGCGCGAACGCCGCCTCGTCGAGCGTATCGTGATCCTCGGAGGCGACCATCGCGTCCCGCGTCACGATCCGGCGTGCGAAGCACACGCGCGAGTCGAGATCCTCATCGCGGGCGGCGCGCGACATCAGCGTGTCCTTGCCGGCCCCGCTTGGGCCGACGACCGCCACGAAGACGCCGGGCAATATGGGCCGCATCGGCAATCCGCGCCCGTCCGGGCGTTCAGGCGACACGGCGCCCCTCCCGCCACACGCCTCCGACGAGCGGCGGCTGGCCCGCTTCCGTCCTGACCCGTACGAGGTCGGCCCGCAGCCCGATCGCGATCTCTCCGCGGTCGTCGAGCCGCGCGGCGGCCGCGGGATTGGTCGAGACGAGCCGGATCGCGGCAGGCAGATCGAGGATGCCGGCGTCGGCCAGCGCAAAGGCCGATTGCAGCAGACTGAAGGGCACATAATCCGATGACAGGATGTCGAGCAGACCGCGATCGAGGAGGTCCGCGGCCGACACGTTCCCGGAATGGGAGCCGCCGCGCACGATGTTGGGCGCTCCCATCAGCACCTGCAGCCCTGCTTCATGCGAGTCACGGGCGGCCGCGACGGTCGTCGGGAACTCGGCCAGCGTGACGCCGATCTCGACGCCCTCGCGCACATGCTCCGCGGTGGCGTCGTCGTGCGACGCGACCGCGATGCCGGCCGCATGGCACCGAGCCGCAATGGCGCGCCGGTTGGGTCCCGAATGGGCGTCGGACTCGGCGACGCGGCGGCGACAGAAGGCCGCGAAGGCCTCGTCGGTTAGGTTCATCTTGCGCTGGTAGTAGGACCGGTAGGTGTCGAGATCGACGAACTGCCGCTGGCCGGGCGCATGATCCATCAGCGACGCCAGCCTGATCCGCGGGCTGCCGGCGACCGACTCGAAGCTCGCCAGGACATCCGGGGCCGAGACCTCGCAGCGCAAGTGGATGTAGTGGTCGGCCCGCAGGCGACCGCCGCCGGCCGCGGCGTCGATCGTCTGCGCCATGGCCAGCATGTCGGCGGAGGTCAGGAGCGCATCCTCGTCCATCCCGACCCGGAGCGCGTCGAAGACCGTGGTGATGCCGGAGGCGGCGATCTGCGCGTCATGCGCTTGCAACGCCGCCATGATGTCCCAGCGGACCTTCGGCCGCGGCAGGTAATGGCCCTCGATATGATCGGTGTGGAGCTCCACGAGGCCGGGAAGCAGGAGGTCGCCGGCGAGGTCTTCGCCGCGCGTGGAGGGGCCGGGCGCGATGTCGGCGATGCGCCCATCACGGACGACGAGACTACCGTGCAGAATCTCGTCCCGAAGCACGATGGCGGCGTTGCGGAAGACCTGTTCGATCATGGCGTCGTCGTCGGCTGGGGAGCCGTTGCCGGCCCGAGGGGGTGGAACGCATGGACACGGAACGGCGCACCGGGCGTGGGCTCGACGAAGAGCCCGAGCCCGTCGAGCGGGAGCGGCCGGCCGAGGACGGCGGCGAAATGCGCGTCGAGATCCCGCGAGGGGTCTTCCGCGCTTTCCGGCACGGATCCCGTCACCGTCATGTGGAAGCGGAACTCGTCGAGCACGAACGGATAGCCCCAGCGACGGAGGTGGGAGAGCTGGCGCGCGTTCAGCCTGTCGGGCCGTCGTGCCGCGATCTCCGCCTCGGTGAGCGGCGCGCGGAAAGGCTCGAAGGCGTCGAGCACCTCGGCTTCGAGAGCCGCCAGTGCGGGCTCGGCCTCGGCGGGCACTATCGCGAAAAAGGCGCCGAGGCGCGAGAGCACCAGGTTGCCGATCATCGGCCGGGGTCGTCCCGCGCAGAAAGCGCCGAGCCGATCCACCAGCGCATCCAGATCGCCGTCATCCTTCAGTCTGAAGGGCGCCTTGAGGGTGGCGTGGAAGCCGTAGCGCGCCGGCTCGGCGACCAGCGGGTCGCGCCGCGGATCGGGCGCCCGCGTCGCGGCCCCCGTGAAGGCATCGCGCCCCAGCCAGGCGGCGGCGAGGCGGGCAAGCGCGCTCTCCGGCGCGGGCGTGGCGTAGATGGCGACGCGCATCACGCCCGGCCTCCGGTCTCGCCAGGTCGGTTCGCATAGCGCGCCACGAAGGCCTCGGCATCGAGCGTCCTAAAATCGGCGAGGGCCGCGAAGAGGGCGTCGTGCGACCAGTCCCACCACGCGAGGCGCTCGAAGCGCTCCGCCAGGCCCCGCGCGAAGCGCTCGCGGATGAGCCGGGCCGGCACGCCGCCGACGATCGTGTAGGGGGCGACATCGCGCGACACCACGGCCCCGGCCCCGATCACGGCGCCGTTGCCGACCGTGACACCGGGCAGCACCGTCGCGCCGTGCCCGATCCAGACGTCGTGGCCGATCGTCACGGTGTTCTCGCGCCGCCAGTTAAAGAACTCCGCCTCGTCGTCGGCACCCTCGAAATAGTCGCCGGCCCGGTAGGTGAAGTGATGGAGCGTCGCGCGCCACGTCGGGTGGTTAGTGGCGTTGATCCGCACCGCCGCCGCTATATTGGCGAACTTGCCGATCGTCGAGGCCCAGACGGCGCAGTCCTGCATGACATACGAATAATCGCCAAGGACCGTCTCGGACAGGCGCGAGCGGGCCTGGACCTCGGTATAGCGGCCGAGCGTCGAGGCTTCGACCTCGGCGCTCGGGTGGATCAGGGGCGTGTCGGCCGAGAGTCTCGCCATCACGCGGCCCTCCGGGCCGAGAAGGCCGCGACGTCGACGGTGCGGGTCGCGACCCGCTCGCGCACCGCCTCGTCGTGGAAGATCCCCAGGATCGCGGTGCCGGCGCGGAGCTTCTCGCCGATCATCGCCACCACGACGTCGCGGTTCTCGGCGTCGAGCGAGGCGGTCGGCTCGTCGAGGAGCAGCACCGGATGGTCGGTGAGGAAGCCGCGCGCGATGTTGACGCGCTGCTTCTCGCCGCCCGAAAAGGTCGCGGGCGGCAGGTCATGCAGCGCGGCGGGCAGGTTCAGCCGCGACAGCAGGTCGGCAGCGCGCGCCCGTGCCGCCGCGCGGTCGAGGCCGCGCATGAGCAACGGCTCGGCGACGACGTCGAGCGCCGGGACGCGAGGCACGGCGCGCAGGAACTGGCTGACATAGGCGACGCTCTTCGCGCGCAGGCCGAGGACCAGGCGCGGATCACCCCCGCCGAGATCCCGGACCGTGCCCGTATCGCGGTCCCGGATCAGGATCTCGCCGGCGTCGACGCCGTAATTGCCGTAGACCATGCGCAGGATCGACGACTTGCCGACGCCCGACGGGCCGCCGAGCACGACGCATTCGCCCGCCCGCACCGCGAAGGACACGCCGCGCACCACCGGCAGCTCGACGCCGCCGCGCAAGTGCATCCGGAAGGATTTGCCGACGCCGCGAACCTCGAGGAGAGCATCCGATGCCGGGTCGAGATGCATCGTCACGACTCCGGGATCGAGGCGACGAGGAGCTGCGTATAGGCGTGGCGCGGATCGTCGAGGACGCGGTCGGTCAGGCCGTCCTCGATCACGTGCCCGTCCTTCATCACGATCATGCGCTGCGACAGCAGCCGCGCCACGGCGAGGTCGTGGGTGACGATCACGACGGCGAGGCCGAGATCTGCGACGAGGCCGCGCAGCAGGTCGAGCACCCGGGCCTGGACCGACACGTCGAGCCCGCCGGTCGGCTCGTCCATGAAGACGAGGCGCGGGTGGGTGACGAGGTTGCGGGCGATCTGCAGGCGCTGGCGCATGCCGCCCGAGAAGACGATCGGCTGGTCGTCGATGCGGTCTTCCGGGATCTCGACCCGCGCGAGCCAGTCCGTCGCGGTCTCGCGAATGCGGCCGTAGTGCCGCTCGCCGACCGCCATCAGCCGTTCGCCGACATTGGCCCCCGCCGACACGCGCATGCGCAGCCCATCGATCGGGTTCTGGTGGACGAAGCCCCAGTCGGTGCGCATCAGGAAGCGCCGTTCGGCCTCCCCGAGGTCGGCGAGGTCGCGGGCGATGCCGTCGCGCATAAGGTAGCGCACGGTACCGGCGGAGGGTTCCAGGCGACCGGAGACACAGTTCAGCAGCGTGGTCTTGCCGGAGCCGGACTCGCCGACGATGGCCAGCACCTCGCCGGGCCACAGGTCGAAGGAGACCTCGGCACAGCCGATGCGCGACCCGTAGCGTCGCGCGAGGTTCCGGACGGAGAGGATCGGCGCGTCGCTCATCGCGACGCCTCCTCGCGGCCAGCCTGCGGCAGGCCCGTCCCGCGATGGCCCGTTGCCTGACGGTTCGCGCAATGATCGGTGTCGGAACAGACGAACATGCGTCCGCCCCGGTCGTCGGTGACGATCTCGTCGAGATAGACGTCCCTGGCGCCGCAGAGCGCGCAGGGGTCGCGGAAGCGCTGGACCGCGAAGGGGTGGTCCTCGAAGTCGAGGCTCACCACGTCGGTGTAGGGCGGCAGCGCATAGATCCGCTTCTCGCGGCCGGCACCGAAGAGCTGCAGGGCCGGCGAGCGGTGCATCTTGGGATTGTCGAACTTCGGCAGCGGCGAGGGATCCATGACGTAGCGGCCCGCGACCTTGACCGGATAGGCGTAGGTCGTGGCGATGTGTCCGTGGTGGGCGATGTCCTCGTAGAGCTTGACATGCATCAGCCCGTAATCCGCGAGCGCGTGCATGGTGCGGGTCTCGGTCTCGCGCGGTTCGAGGAAGCGCAGCGGCTCGGGGATCGGCACCTGATAGACGATCGTCTGGCCGGCGCGGAGCGGGGTCTCCGGGATGCGATGGCGGGTCTGGACGATCGTCGCCTCTGCGGTGCGCGTCGTCGTGGCGACGCCGGCGGTCTTGGCGAAGAAAGCGCGGATCGACACGGCGTTGGTGGTGTCGTCGGCGCCCTGGTCGATCACCTTGAGGACGTCGCGGGGACCGAGGATCGCGGCCGTCACCTGCACGCCGCCCGTGCCCCAGCCGTAGGGCATGGGCATCTCGCGCGATGCGAAGGGCACCTGGTAGCCAGGGATCGCGATCCCCTTGAGGATCGCCCGGCGGATCATCCGCTTCGTGCCCTCGTCGAGATAGGCGAAGTTGTAGGCGGGGCCGGCCGGCGGTTTCATGGCGTCTCCTCCGCCTCAGCCTTCCGCATCGCCTGCTCGGCGCGAAGGCGCCGCACGAGGTCGAGTTCGGCCTGGAAGTCGACGTAATGGGGCAGCTTCAGGTGCTCGACGAAGCCGGTCGCCTGGACGTTGTCGCAATGTTCCAGCACGAATTCTTCGTCCTGTGCCGGGGCATTGCGTTCCTCGCCGAACTCGTCGGCCCGCAGTGCCCGGTCGACGAGGCTCATCGCCATGGCCTTGCGCTCCGACTGGCCGAAGACGAGACCGTAGCCGCGGGTGAAGCGCGCGGGATCGTCGGCGCTGCCCGTGAACTGCGCCACCATCTGGCATTCGGTGAGCCTGACGGAGCCGATCCGCACCGCGAAGCCGAGGTCCGGGATCTCGACCTCGACATCGACGAGCCCGATCCGCACCTCGCCCACGAAGGGATGGACGCGCCCGTAGCCGCGCTGCGTGGAATAGCCGAGCGCCAGCGTGAACCCCTCGTCGGCGCGGGCCAGCGCCTGCAGGCGGATGTCGCGTCCGACCGGGTAGGCTTGCGGGTCGCGCGTGAGGTCGCCGGGCTCGCCGGCCGGATCGCCGTCACCCTCGATCAGGCCTTCGCAGTCGAGGATATCGATGACCCGCGGGCAGGGGGCGCCATCCACCGCGGCGCGGCGTTCGGGCGGCTCGACGTGCGCGTCGAGCGCCATGTCGGGGTCGAGCAGCCGGTGCGTGTAGTCGAAGGTCGGGCCGAGCAGCTGCCCGCCGGGCAGATCCTTGTAGGTCGCCGAGACCCGGCGCTCGACCCGCATATGCGCGGTGTCGACCGGCAGCGCATGGCCGAAGCGCGGCAGGGTCGTGCGATAGGCCCGCAGCAGGAAGATGGCCTCGATCAGGTCGCCGCGCGACTGGCGCACCGCCATGGCGGCGAGGTCCGGGTCGTAGAGCGAGCCTTCCGCCATCACGCGGTCGACGGCCAGCGCGAGCTGCCCGACGATCTGGTCGAGCGTCAGCGCAGGCACGTTCCGGTCGCCGCGGCGGCGGTCGGCGAGGAGCTTGTGGGCATTGGCGATGGCGGTCTCGCCGCCCTTCACCGCGACATACATGGCCTAGACCTCCTCAATGCGGGTGGTGCGCGGCAGGGCGAGCGCCGCCGTGCCGCAGACGAGGACGAGGTCGAAGCCGAGCGGGAAGCGCCCGCGGTTGGCGTCCATCGCGGCTGCAAAACCGGCCGCAAGGCCGAGGGGCGCGGCCCGCCGCGACGTCGCGATACCCGGCCCAGTGAGACGGAGAGGCTCGCCACCCGCGAACGCACGGACCGGCAGGAGCAGCGTCGCCGACCGGTCGGGATAGTCGGGCGTGCCGGCCGGGAAGCCGCTCCAGCCGCCGGGGTCGCTGCCCTCCGCCAGGAGCGCGAAAGTGGCGACCGCGGGGTCGGCGGTGACCGGCGCGCCGGTTTGGAAGCGCAGCCAGGCGGCCGCTGCACCGTCGGCACCGGTCGGATCCTCCATCCAGATCGGCGTGTCGCCGTCGGCGAGCGCCGCCAGGAAGGCCGCCGCCGCGGGCACCAGGGGCGCGGGAGCCGCGACGCGCGGGCCGAACACCGCCAGTGTGCCCGGCTCGGCGAAAGCGTCCATGATGGCGCGGAAGATCGCCTGCGCGCCGAAGACCGGATCGGCGAGGCCGCCCTCGACCGCGATCGCATCGAGCGCCATCAGTCCTCTCCGCGGACCAGGGTGAAGAAATCGACACGGGTCGCCTCGGCCTCCTCCGCCCGCCGGACAGTCTCGGCGGCCGCCGCGGCGAGCGACGGCGCCACGAACTCCTCCTCGACCCGGCAGCGCCAGCCCGGGCACTGCCAGAGCGCATCGAGGTGGGCGGCCATATGCGCGCGGTCTTTCTCGCGCCCGAGGATGACGGCATGGCCGACCTCGCCGGAGCCGAGCTTCACGGTCGCCCGCACCACGCTGGCCTCGCCGAGATTGAAGGCCGCGCCGCCGCCCCCCGCCCGTCCCCGCACCATGACGAGTCCAACCTCAGGGCCGCGAACCGGCACGGCGGATGGCGCCGCATCGGCGATAGCGGCGTAACGCTCGGCGAGCATGACGGTCGGCATGCAGGCAAGCGCGCCCATCGCCCGCCGTCGCTCCTCGTCCAGGTCTGTTCGGCTCATAGCCATATCGCCAAATATGTATATTTGTCTAGACATCTATATCTATCTTATGCTGTTCTACACCCAAGACGGTGACCGCATCATGACAAGGGCCAGTGCTTGGGGGGCCGGCGACGCGCAACGGGATGCCGCGATGGATGGCGACGGGATCACGCGGTGGCGGCGAGCGGCGGATCTGATCCGCGCCGCGATCGGCGACGGCTCCATGGTGGATCGCCTCCCCGCCGAGGAGGATCTGGCGCAGCGCTTCGGCGTCAACCGGCACACCGTGCGGCGGGCGATCGCGGCGCTGGCCGCCGACGGGTTGGTGCGGGCCGAGCGTGGCCGGGGGACCTTCATCAATGGTCCGGTCCCGCGCCTCAGCTATGCGGTGGGACCGCGGACCCGCTTCTCCGAGAACGTGCTGTCGCAGTCCCGCCGGCCTGCCGGCCGGCTGATCCGGTCCGATCGCGTCCGCAGCGATGCCGAGACGGCGGCGTTGCTCGAGGTCGCAGCCGGCACGCTCCTGCATCGGCTGGACTCGCTGCATGTCGCCGATGGCGTGCCCCTGTCGGTCGCGACATCCTGGCTGTCGGCCGAACGCTTCCCCGGCATCGTCGGCCGCTACGCGGAGAGCGGCTCGATCACCGAAGCCCTGCGGCAGGAGGGGATCGAGGATTATCGGCGGCGCGAGACCCGCATCACCGCCGAGCGCCTGTCGGCCGCCGATGCCGAGCATCTCGCGGCTTCGCCGGACGGCCTCGTCCTGGTGGCCCGAGCGGTGGACGTCGACCTCGCGGGGCGCCCGATCCAGGTCCTGCGCACGCGCTTCCACGCCGACCGCATGGAGCTCGTGTTCCGGCATTGACCGGTGCCATGTATCAGCCCGCCCGCATCGCGCCCCGGAGGCGCGACGAGATGAAATCGATGATCGCGACCGTCACCAGCACGATCAGGACCAGGAACGACACTTCGCGCCATTCGAGCGTGCGGATGGCCTCGTAGAGGTGAAGCCCCACGCCGCCCGCCCCGACGATGCCGATCACCGTGGCGGATCGCGTGTTCGACTCGAAGAAGTAGAGCGCCTGACCCGCGATCACCGGCAGGGCCTGCGGCAGCAGGCCGAAGCGGATCTCGTGTGCGTAGCCGCCGCCCGAAGCGCGGACGCCCTCGCGGGCGCGATGTCCGCTGGTTTCGATCGTCTCGGAAAACAGTTTGCCGAGCGCGCCGAAGTCGGAAGAGGCGATCGCCAGCACCCCGGCGAACGGCCCCAGGCCGACGACGGCGATCCACACGAGCGCCCAGACCAGGATGTCGATCGAGCGGAACACGTCGAGGATGCGGCGCGCCAGCACGTGGATCACCCGGTTGCCGACCACGTTGCGGGCCGCCACGAGGCCGAACGGCACGGCCAGGATGGTCGCCGTCAGCGTGCCGAGAAGCGCGATCGCCAGCGTTTCGGCCAGCGCTTCCAGATACAGGACCGCGTGGCCCTCGGGGTCGGGCGGCACCATCAGCAGGATGAACCGTCCGAGCGCCGAAAGGCCGCCGAGGACGCGATAAGGCGACATGTCGAACCACCACAGCCCGAACGCGAACAATCCGACGAGACCGGCGACGATCGCCGGCCCGCCGAGGCGGGTGCGAAGGGGCGGGTGCATCAGGTGTGGATAGCGTGCCGCGAGCCCGGCGATCGCGTCGGCCGTGAGATCGGTCCGTGTCATCGGGTCTCGCCGGGGAACAGACGGCCGCGCAGGCGTTCGGTCGCGATGTCGATGGCGAAGACCGTGAGGATGATCATCACGAGGATGGCGCTGACGTCGCTGTAGTAGAAGCGTTGGATGGCGATCAGCAGCTCCTCGCCGATGCCGCCCGCACCCACGAAGCCCATCACGGTCGCCTCGCGCACGTTGATCTCGAAGCGCAGCAGCGCGTAGGAGGCGAAGCTCGCGACGACCTGGGGAAGGATGCCGAAGCGGATCGTCTCGACGAGCGTTCCGCCGCTCGCCAGCACGCCTTCGCCGGGCTTCGGGTCGGCATTCTCGACCACCTCGGCGAAGAGCTTGCCGAGCGTTCCGGTCGTGTGGATCGCGAGCGCCAGCACGCCGGGCAGCGGCCCGACCCCGAACGCCACCACGAAGATCAGCGCGAAGACGATGGTCGGCACCGTGCGGCAGAATTCGAGGAAGCGAAGCGCCGCGAAACGGATCCAGCCATTCGCACAGGTGGTCCGGCTCGCGAAAAAGCACAGCCCGAAGGCGGCCAACGCCCCCGAAATCGTGCCGAGGTAGCCCATCAGCAGCGTCTCGCCGAGGAGGCGCGACCAGCGTTTCAGGCCCCAGAACCAGTCGGCCGGATCGGTCCAGACCCGGGCACCGCCATCGAGCTTGGCGATCCGGTCGAGATAGCTCGTCAGCCCGCCGATCTTGTTCCACACCGTCGCCGGGTCGATCTCGGCCACGCGGGCCGCGACCGCGACCGCCAGCATCAGCGCGGCGAACCCGATCAGCAGCTTGGTGCGACGGCGGGCTCCGACCTTGGCGTAGGCGGCGCCGAGCACCCTCAACCGGTCGTCCGGCAGGATCACCACCGTGGAGGGCGCGGGAGACGTGCGGCCCGGCATTCCGAGCAGCCAGGCTCGCCAGAGCGCGTCAGGCCTTCTTCCGCTTGAGGCCGTCGACGAATTTGATCAGCTTGATCGTGGCGTCGTAGTCGGCATTGGTGATGGGAGCCCAGGGCAGGTTCTTGCCGTCGCTGAGCTTGGCGAAAGCCTCGGGCGCCTTCGTCGGGGCCTGGACATAGGCCTGGCGGATGGCGGCCTTCATGTCGTCCGGCAGGTCGGCCAGATAGGCGGTCGGCGAATTGATGATGAGGTCGGACTTCAGGATGATGCGGAAGTCCTCTTCCTTCATCGGCGTGCCGTCCGGTGTCTTGAGCATGCCCTTGTTGAGCATGCGGGTGAGATTGGAATCCCCCGGCCCGTTCCACCAGTTGGCACAGGCCTGAACCTGGCCGCCCGCAAGTGCGATGACGGCGTTCTCGTGGCTGCCGGTGATCAGCACGTTCGAGAAGAACTTGTCCGGGTCGATGCCCAACTTGTCGAGCGTGAACAGCGGCATGTTGTAGCCCGACGTCGAGTTCGGATCGACGAGACCGAGAACCTTGCCCTTGAGATCCTCGACCTTCTGGTAGGGCGCGTCCTTCTTCACGTAGAAGACCGAATAATAACCCTTCGAGCCGTCGTGGTTGACGTCGATCGCGAAGGCTTCCGTCTTCACGCCGGTGACGAGCGCGCGGGAGAACGAGGCCGGCCCGTAATAGCCGATCTGGATGTTCTCGGCGCGCTGGCCCTCGATCAGTGCGGCGTAGTCGTTGGCGATGCGGAGCGTGACCTTGGTCCCGAGCGCCTTCGTCAGATAGGCGATGAACGGAGCGTAACGGTCGGTGACGCCCGACGAGTTCTCTTCCGGGATTATGGCGAAAACGATCTCGGGGTATTTGGTCCGCCAATCCTCGGCCGCGAAGGCGTTGGCGGCGAAGCGCGGGGTGGCGGCGGCCGCGAGGGCGGCCCCGAGCACGTGGCGGCGGTTCAACATCGAAAGGCTCCTGGTCGCGGGGAAGGTGGTCCGAGAGAACGGCGTCAGGCCAAAGCGGCCAGGACGGCGGCCTCAGGCACGGGGGATCGGGCGGCACGATCTTGGACCGCGTCGGCTTCGATTCCGTAGAGGTCGCGTGCCGCGGCGGGCGTGAAAGCGGAGGCCGGCCCGTCGAAGGCGATGCGGCCCTGCGCCATGCCGACAAGTCGGTCGCAATAGCTGCGCGCGATATCCACCGAATGGAGGTTGCACAGTACCGTGATGCCGTAATGCCGGTTGACGCGCTGCAGTGCGTCCATCACGACCGCGGTATTCCGCGGGTCGAGCGACGCGATGGGCTCGTCGGCGAGAATCAGGCTCGGCCGCTGCACGAGCGCGCGGGCGATGGCGACGCGCTGCTGCTGGCCGCCCGACAGGCTGTCGGCGCGCTGGGAGGCGAGCGGCGCGATGTCGAACTGGTCGAGCGACGAGAGCGCCACCGCGACGTCGGCCGGGCGCCACAGGCGCAGCAGGGCGCGCGCCGTCGGCATCGCGTTGAGCCGGCCGATCAGGACATTGTTCAGGACGTCGAGCTGGCCGACGAGGTTGAACTGCTGGAAGATCATGGCGCAGCGGGCGCGCCAGTCGCGCAAGGCCCCGCTCCGGAGCGCGGTCACGTCGGTGCCGTCGAACGCGATCGCACCCGCCGTCGGCTCGACCAGACGGTTGATCATGCGTAGAAGCGTCGATTTGCCGGCGCCGGATCGTCCGACAATACCGACGAAGCTGCCGGGCCGGATCGCCAGCGACACGTCGTCGACGGCAAGTTTCGCTCCGTACCGGCGGCTCACGCTCTTCATGGTCAACATCGGCTTGTCCGTCTCGGGTCTCGCCCCAAGCGCTACAGGGCATGCACGAAGCTTTCGTGACGGCGCGGCATAGCGCCCTGGCCGGCGCCCGACCGGAATTCGGCCTCGCCACCGCGCTTCAACGGATCACCCCGGCATCGAGCGACAGGCGATCCGGCCCGCCGCGCCCTGAAGCCGCGCCTCGATCGCGGCGATTGCCTTGATCTCCCCACGGGCGGGTTCTAATCGAACGCTCGAAGGGAAACATCATGCCGGATCAAGACGCCCGGACGGGGGGCCAGATCCTCGTCGACCAATTGCGCATCCAGGGGGTGGACCACGTCTTCTGCGTGCCGGGCGAGTCCTATCTGGCGGTGCTCGACGCCCTACACGAGGCGCCGATCGCGCTGACCGTGTGCCGCCACGAGGCGGGCGCCGCCATGATGGCCGACGCGGCGGGCCGGCTGACCAATCGTCCCGGCATCTGCATGGTGACGCGCGGGCCGGGTGCCATGAATGCGGCCCATGGTATCCACATCGCCGAGCACGATTCGGTGCCGCTGATCCTCTTCGTCGGCCAGATCGAGCGCTCGATGCGGGGCCGCGGTGCTTTCCAGGAGATGGATTATCGCGCCGTCTTCGGCTCGACCGCCAAGTGGGTGACCGAGATCGACGAGGCGGCCCGCATCCCGGAAATCGTTTCGCGCGCCTTCCACGTCGCCATGCAGGGGCGGCCCGGCCCGGTCGTCATCGCCCTGCCGGAGGATATGCTGACCGAGAAGGCGGCGGTCGCCGACGCGGTCCGTGTCGAGCCTGTCCTGGCCTGGCCGGGGCTCGGCCAGATGGCCGAGCTGCAGAAAATGCTCTGGGCATCGCTGCGCCCGATGCTGGTACTCGGCGGCGGGGGCTGGACCGCCAAGGCTTGTGCCGCGACGCAGCGCTTCGCCGAGCGTTTCGCCCTGCCGGTGGCAACCTCCTTCCGGCGCGCGGCGCTGTTCGACGCCGGGCATCCGAACTACGCGGGCGAGATCGGCATCGGCCCGAACCCGAAGCTCAAGGCGCGCATCGCCGAGGCCGACCTGTTGATCCTCGCGGGCGCCCGCATGGCCGAGATGCCGTCGCAGTCCTATACGCTCCTCGACATCCCCAACCCGCGCCAAACCCTGGTGCAGGTGCATGCGGGCGAGGGCGAGATCGGCCGCGTCTATCATCCGGCGCTCGGCATCCAGGCGGCGCCGACCTGTTTCGCGGCAACGCTCGAGAGCCTGCAGCCGCCGAACGAGATCGGGTGGCGCGGCGCCACGATGCAGGCCCGCGCCGATTATCTGGCCTGGACCGGGACGGCGCCGCCCGCACCCGGGCCGGTCAACATGGCCGAGATCATGCTCTGGCTGCGCGACCGCCTGCCGCGGGACGCCATTGTCGCGAACGGCGCCGGCAATTACGCCATCTGGCCGGGTCGCTTTCACCGGTTCCGCGACTGGGGCACCCAGCTTGCGCCGACCTCCGGGTCGATGGGCTACGGCGTGCCGGCGGCGATCGGGGCCAAGCGGCTCCATCCGGAGCGCATCGTCGTGGCTTTCGCGGGCGACGGCTGCTTCCTGATGAACGGCCAGGAGTTCGCCACCGCCGTACAATACGGGCTCGCCGTCGTGGTCATCGTCGTCGACAACGGCATGTACGGGACGATCCGCATGCACCAGGAGCGCAATTATCCGGGCCGGGTCACCGCCACCGCCTTAAACAATCCCGATTTCGCCGCTTTTGCCAGAGCCTTCGGCGGCCATGGCGATCGCGTCGAGACGACCGCGGATTTCGCGCCGGCCTTCGAACGCGCCCTCGCGTCCGGCAAGCCGGCGATCGTGCATGTCAAGGTCGATCCCGACGCCATCACCCCGGCCACCACGCTCACCGCGCTTCGGGCCGCGGGGCTCACTCAGTAACCGGTGCCGCCGAGCGGATCCTCCATCCAGTCGTCATAACTCGGAGCGAACGGCGCATAGGCGACCGGCTGGGCCTGGACGCGCCGAGCGGCGAATTGCGTGCGGCCGCGACGATGGCGATGCTCCGCGCCGGCATAGCGGACATCCGCGGGCGACGAGCCCGTGATGGAGATCCGCGCCCCTTCGGCTTGGACCATCTCGTAGAGCAGAGCCGCGTTGCCGGGCGACAGCCTGATGCAGCCGTGCGAGGCGGCGCGGCCCAATGCGCCCACCGAATAGGTGCCGTGGATCGCATAGCCGCCCCGGAAGAAGATCGAATAGGGCATCGGCGAATTGTGGTACTTGCGCGACAGATGCATCCGCTGGAGACTCTGCACGCCGTAGCTGCCGCGCGGCGTCACGAAGCCGCGGCGGGCGGTCGAAACCGGCCAGACGTAAGAGACGCCGCTGTCGGACTGGACCTGCATCGTCTGGCTCGTCAGGTCGACGTGGATCCTGACGGTCGCCTCGGCGGGACACATCCCGGCCGCCAGACCGAACAGCATCACGAGCCCCGACAAGGCGACTGACGCGAGGTTCCGAACGCGCATGGACCTACTCTCTGGATGTCGAGACACGAGACGCCAAAATTGCGGCGGGCCGCCGCCCTGTAAAGGCCAATTTTCGAACACGGTTTATGATGCCGC
This sequence comes from Lichenihabitans sp., assembly GCA_965277115.1. Classification (GTDB taxonomy): domain Bacteria; phylum Pseudomonadota; class Alphaproteobacteria; order Rhizobiales; family Beijerinckiaceae; genus Lichenihabitans. Next base: position 810,982 of record CBDIBY010000013.1, read on the forward strand.
ATAAAATTCCACCCGAAGGGGTCGCCATGCGTCCGGCATTTCGCCGGGCGCGGAATCGTGCCACATAGCGGCTCATGCCGATCGACGTCGTCGACCTCCGTGCCTTCTATGCCGCCCCGCTGGGGCGCATCGCCCATCGCTCGATCGGGCGGGTGGTGCGCGCCTGGTGGCCGGCGACGAGCGGCATGGCGGTGGCGGGCCTTGGCTTTCCGACGCCCTATCTCGACGCGTTCCGCGGCGAGGCGATGCGGGTGCTGGCCTTCATGCCGGCCGAGCAGGGCATCGTGCATTGGCCGCAGGGGAGCGCCTCGTCGGCGGCGCTCGTCGAATCGAGCGGCTTGCCGCTGCCGGACGATTCCATCGACCGCCTGCTGTTGGTGCATGTGCTGGAGCCGACCGAGCATCCGCGCGAGGTCTTGGCCGAGGTCTGGCGCGTGCTGGCGCCCGGCGGCCGGATGATCGCGGTCGCCTGCAACCGGCGCGGCTGGTGGGCGCGCGCCGACACGACCCCCTTCGGCATCGGGCAGCCCTTCTCCAAGCGCCAGCTCGGTGGGCTCCTGCGGGAGACGCTGTTCTCGCCCGAGCGCTTCGCCGAGGTCCTCTATCTCCCGCCCTTCGAACGGCAGGTGCTGCTGCGGTTGGCGCCGGCCTTCGAGCGGGTCGGCGCCCGGCTGGGCCTGCCCGGCGCAGGCATCCACCTCGTCGAGGCCTCGAAGCAGCTCTACCGTCCGATTCCGTTGCGGCGCAGCGTCGGCCGTCGGCCGGTGCCGCAACTCGAACCCCTGCTCGCGCCCCTGACGGGCCGCCGGACGCATGATGTCGTCCCGTCGGGGCGCCCGGCCCGCTGCGCATCGCTCGAAGGATCGCCACCCCATGACTGATGCCATCCTGCCGCGGCTCGCGGCGGATCTCCGCGGCGGCCGCCCGGTCTTCGCGGCCTGGATCGAGACGCCGGCTCAGGCCTCGATCGAGACGCTCATCGGCGCGGGCTTCGACACGGCGGTGCTCGACATGCAGCACGGCGGTTTCGACATGGCCCGGGCGGCCGACGGGATCGCCGCCTGCGCGCTCGGCGGCAAGCCGGCGATCGCGCGCATTCCGGTCGGCGACTTCGCCACCGCCTCGCGCCTGCTCGACGCGGGCGCCGCCGCGATCGTGGCTCCGATGATCGAGACGGTCGACCAGGCTAAGGCGCTTGTTGGCTTCACCAAATATCCACCGCTCGGCGAACGGTCCTGGGGACCGGGCCGGGCGAAAACCTTCAGCGGCCTTGGCGGCAGCGACTATCTCAACGCCGCCAACGGACTGCATCTCACCTTCGCGATGATCGAGACGCGCGCCGCGCTGGCCGAACTCGACAATATCCTCGCGGTCGAGGGCATCGACGGCGTCTTCGTCGGACCGTCCGACCTGTCGATCGGCTTGAGCCGCGGGGCCGGGGTCGATCCGGCGTCGTCCGAGGTCGATGCGGCGCTGAGCCGCGTCGCGTCGCAAGCCCGCGCCGCGGGCAAGATCGCCGGGCTGTTCTGCTTCTCGGGCGCCCAGGCCAAGGCCATGGCGGCGCGCGGCTTCGGGCTGATGACGATCGCCACCGACCTGCTGCTACTGCAGCGCGGCGCGCGCGTCGAGCTCGACGCCACGCGCTGATCCGGCGCGCCGGAACCTTCGTGCCGGTCCGTCATTGAGTCGCGTACAGACCGTGAACACGAGGCGAGCCATGGCCGATATGCACGACGCCCCGAACCCGAAGCTCGGCGCCGATCCCGGGTCGAACACCGTCAAGGACCCAGACGACTGGACGACCGGCGACGAGCCGATGACCGGCGCCCAGGCCTCCTACCTCAAGACGCTATCCGAGGAAGCCAAGGACGGCGACGGCTTCGAGGACGGCCTGACCAAGGCCGAGGCGTCGAAGCGCATCGACGCCTTGCGGAGCAGGCTCAAACGGTAGTCAGCCTGGCGTGCGCAGGCCGAAACATTGCGCCAGGAACTGGCCGCCGTGCTTGAGGCCGCCCTGGTCGATGCCATGCGCGACGCCGAAGGAGAGATGCCATTGTGTCGGCACCTCAGCCTTGCCGAGACTTTCGGCCGAGGTGAACAGCGCCTCGACCGGGATGACGTTGTCGGCGTCGCCATGCACGAGGAGGACGGGCGGCGGCTTGCGGCCGGCGATGCCGGTCACCGCCTCGCTGAGGTACTCGGCGCCGACCAGAACGCCCGAATAGCCCAGGATCCCGGCGGGCGGGCGGGCGCGGCGCAGGCCGATGTGCAGCGCCATCATCGTCCCCTGGCTGAAGCCCACGAGCGCCAGCCGGCGGTCGTCGAGGCCGTGGCGCGCCAATTCCGCGTCGAGGAAGGCGTCGAGCCCGGGCGCGGCCTTTTTGACGCCGGTCCAGCGCTCGGTGTCGTCTCGCATGGTCAACGAGAACCACTGCCGGCCCGTCGGTGCCTGGGGACAGCGTTCGGGCGCATGCGGAGCCACGAAGGCGGCGTCCGGCAACCAGGCCTGCCACTGCCGGCCGAGCTCGATCAGGTCGTTGCCGTCGGCGCCGTAGCCGTGCAGGAAGACCACGAGCTGCCGGGCCTCGCCCGAGCGCGCCGGCACGCGGGGTCCGTCGAGTGTTGCCGCCATGCTGTTCCCTCGAGCCTTCCGACGATCGCATGATCGAGCCCCGGAGATCGGCAAATTGCGGTCGCCCGTCAAGTCGATCGGCTCGAGCGAAGGGTCCCGGGTGACTCGGCTAAGGACTGTATCAGTGCGCGTCGCGTGGCGGCCCGTGGCCGGAGAGCACCGACATCGCGCCGCGGACCGCAACCCGGAACGCCTCGTCGTAATTGACGCCGCCGACCGTCCAGCGCTGCCATCCGTGGTTCGTGGCGAGCCGCCAGGTCGCGACCCAGCCGAGCGCCGCGTCGCTCCAGGTCAGATCGCCGACGAGCGGCAGGTCGGCGTCCGACGCCACGGCGATGGCGCGCAGACGATCCATCGGCGCGGCGAGCGCCGTCTCGAGCGTTATCTGCTGGCTGCGCAATGTCGCGGCGCTCGGCAGGTCGACCCCAAGGTCATAGCGTCGGGCGGCCGTGGCGAGCGATTCGCGCATGTCCGGGTCGAACGCGCCGTCGCTCGACAGCACGCCGTCGCTCCTGCGGCCGTGGACGACGAGGAGCATAACGAGCGTGGGCCTGTGCCCGAGCCACGGCGTCCGTCCCAACCCGCCCAGGACAGCGTCGATCTTCGCCGGATCGAAGGCGCAGGTCATGAAGAACGGCCGGTCATAGGTGCCCTGCTCGTCGTGCTTCGGCTTGCCCTCGAAACGATCGCGGTAGGAATATTTAGCGACATATCGCTCCGCACGGGCTGCAAGACCCTCGACCCGGCTGTCGGCCGTGATGCCGGGGTCGCCGGACACTTTGACGAGAACGTCTTCGAAACACAGCCGGAAGCCGAGCGGACGATTACGCTCGTCCTGTCCAGTCACCAGCGCCCGCGTCGTGTAAGGGTCGACGCTACTCTGCGGCGCGGCCGCCGCGGCGAAAATCCCGAGGGTTGCGATCATGTAGAGGGCAACCACCAGCCGAACCATCGAGCGTCTCCCGTGGGACTTGCCGGCACGATAGGAGAGATTGTCGCTAACTGTCTATGAAGATTTTGAAGGTTAGTGCCTGCGTCGGACGTCCGCCGGGGCGTCCGTCACTCGGTCGCCGCGGCAAGCAGCATGCCGTCGCGATTCTGCTTGACGGCTCGGTAGTAGCTCCACAGGAGCCGCGCCGCCACCGCCCGATGCGGTCGCCAGCGCTCGCCGATGCAATGCAGGGCCTTGGCGTCGGGCCGGCTGTCGAGGCCGAGCGCCACCCGGGCCGCCTCCTGGAGCGCGATGTCGCCGGCCGGCCAGGCATCCGGATGGCCGAGGCAGAACAGCAGGAAGACATCGGCGGTCCAGGGGCCGATGCCCTTGACCGAGACCATGGCCCCGACCGCCGCCTCGGCCGGCTGGCCGGCCAGAGCCTCGAAGCACAGGGTGCCGTCGATGACCGCCGCGGCGACCGACCGCAGGGCGCGGATCTTCTGGATCGACAGGCCGCAGCCGCGCAGCAGGTCGTCGTCCGCCGCCGCGAAGACCGCGGCCTCGAAGGGCCGGATCGCCGCCGCAAGCCGGCCGAAGATCGCCGCGGCGCTGGCGGTCGAGACCTGCTGGGCCACGATGATGGTCGCGAGGCCTTCGAGGCCGGCCGCACGCCGGCGCAGCGGCGGCTCGCCGCCGACCGCGAGCAGATGATCGACGAAGGCCGGATCGATCGCCCGCAGGGCGGCGATGCCGCGCCCGAGCGCCGCCTCGCCGTCGATCGGCTCCCCGGCGCGATAGCTCATGTCGAATGCCGGCGGCCCGTCGGTCGTCCCTGCTTTCCGCCGCGCCGCCATGGATCCGTCCCGCCGCATCGGCTTATCTACGTCGCATGACGGATCACCATGGCATGGATCGGCGCGGCGTGCAGCGGGACGGCGGGCCAGCTAGCCGACCGACCTTCCGTTTCGCGCCGTCTCCCAACGGCCACCTGCATCTCGGCCACGCCTATTCGGCGCTGCTCAACGACAGGCTGGCGCGCGAGGCCGGAGGGCGGTTGCTGCTGCGGTTCGAGGATATAGACCGGGACCGCTGCCGCCCGGATTACGACTCCGTCATCGAGGCTGATCTCGCCTGGCTCGGCCTCGCCTGGGAGGAGCCGGTGCGGCGGCAGTCGACCCACTTTGCCGATTATCAGGCCGCGCTCGAGAGTCTCGTCGGCCGCGGCCTCGCCTATCCGTGCTTCTGCACGCGGGGCATGATCAGAGAGGTGGTGGGCGCGGATCCGATCACCGACCCGGACGGCGCACCGCTCTACCCGGGAACCTGCAGGCATTTGAGCGCGGCTGAGCGATTCCGTCGCCTCGCTTCGCCCGACAAACGCGACTGGCGGCTCGACATGACGGCTGCTCTGAGGACGGTCGCCGCGCCGCTCGACTGGATGGAGATCGACGCCGACTCCGGGGCGCCGCGTCGGACCAGGGCCGATCCGGCGGCCTGGGGAGATGCCGTCATCGCCCGCAACGCCACGCCGACCAGCTATCACCTCTGCGTGGTCGTCGACGATGCCGACCAGGGCGTGACCGATGTGGTGCGTGGCCGCGACCTTCTGCCAGCCACGAGCTTGCACAGGCTCCTGCAGCAACTGTTCGGCCTGCCGGCGCCGCGCTACCGCCATCATCGGCTGATCCTCGACGAGGTCGGGCAGAAATTGTCGAAGAGCCGCCGCGCCCCGTCGCTCCGCGCCCTGCGTCTCGCCGGGATCGAGGCCGTGGCGGTGAGGCGACGGCTCGGGTTTTGAGCGGCGATCCGCGTCTCCGCGGGCCCATCAGTTCGAGGCGTGTTTGCCCCCATCGATCGGCGCGGCGGTGGCGCCGCTCGCCATGAAGCCATCGATGCGGTCCCGCTCGCGCTTGAACTCGGCGAGCAGCTTGCCGTCCATCTCGCGCGTGCGGGCGAGCTTGACCTTCATCGGGTCGACGAAATGGCCGTTGACGATCACCTCGTAATGGAGGTGGGGGCCGGTGGCGAGGCCGGTCTGGCCGAGGAAGCCGACCACCTGACCCTGCCGCACCCGGGCGCCCGGCACAATGCCGCGGCCGAAGCCGGACATGTGCGAATAGGTGGTGATATAGCCGTTGGCGTGCTGGATCTCGACGTGGTTGCCATAGCTCGGCGAGCGTTCGGCGCGCAGCACCGTGCCGTTGCCGGCCGCCAGGATCGGCGTGCCGAGCGGCGCCGCCCAGTCGACGCCCGTGTGCGGCCGCGTATAGCCGAGCACCGGGTGGAAGCGCAGGCCGAATCCCGAGGTGAAGATGCCGTTCGGGACGGGATTGCGCATGAGGAACTTGCGCACCGAGCGGCCGTTCTCGTCGTAATAATCGACGCTTCCGTCGTCGGGAGCCTGGAAGCGATAATATTTGTAGATTTCGTTGTGGATGGTGATCGACGCGTAGAGCAGTTCGGGATGGCTCTCCTCCGCGTCGGCATCGGCATAGAAGGCATCGAACGAATCACCCCCGGCGACGGCGCGCTGGAAATCGACGTCGTTGGCGAAGATCCGCACCAGATTGTCGATCATCGGGCGCGGGATTGCCTGCTTGAGCGCGGTCTCGTAGAGGCTGTCGTAGAGCCGGAAGCCGCCGCTGTCCTGCTCGTCGCTTGCGACGGGCGCCCGCGGCTTCTGCCCCGCATCGGCCCTGGTCACCTGGACATAGGTGCCGTTGTCGGCGAGCGCGATGGTGGTCTCGAGATTCTCGTCGGCATAGACCGACAGGCGGGCGATCTGCGCCGGCTTGGTGTCGGCGATCCTGGCGTAGAGGAATTTCAGCCGGCGCCCGTCGGCGACCGGAGGCTCGCCGCGCCTGGGCGTGAAGGCGTTGAGGATCGAGCGCGCCTGGTTGCGCGTCGCCCCGTTGGCTTTGAGCACGTCCTCGAGCTGGTCGCCGCGGCGGAACACGACGAGCCGCTCGTCGGGCAGCCGGGCGTCGTGCACAGGGTCAGCGCGCGGCGCCACGGTCACATTTTCCGGCACCATGCGGACTTCGATCGAGGAGAAGGGCACCGTGTGGCCGAGCGGATCCGCATAGCCGAGCCCGTTCGCCGGCAGCAGTCCGGCCCGGCTGGTCCGCATAAGCAGGAGTTGCGGCGGCAGCGGAATCCGGCCGACGGTCACGAGACTGCGGCTGAAATCGCCGACCTGGGCCTGCACCTCGTCGGGAGACAGCGATGCGCCGTAAAGCGACGGATCGGCAGTGGCGAGGTCTCGTGTGGTGAAGGACACGGCCGAATCGTCGAGGGTCGGCGGCGGACCCGGATCGGCCTGCACATCGGGCGGGTTGGCGTCGCTCGCCAGCAGTTTCAGCGGGTTGAACTCGGGAACGTCGTCGGCGCCGGTCGGTGCCAGGGCGAGGGTCGTGGCGACATGGGTGAAATTGCGAAGCTTGACGATCTGCTTGTCGCCGACCTTGACCGCGATCGGAATCCGGAAGCTCTGCTTCTCGGCGACGATGTCGGCCGACCTGACGAGCCGGTCGCCTTTGACGGGCCGATCGGGGGAAAGATTGGCGCGGCGGGCATTGGAGGCGAGTTCGGGCGCCTGCGCCAGGTTGGCCTGGCCGTCGAGCGCCGCATAGGTGGTGACGCCGATCAGGCCGGCGCCGGCAATGCCGGTCAGCACGACCGCGGCGAGCCAGCGCAGCGAGATCTTGCGGCGGTCGTGGGCAAGGTGCCGTCCGCGGGCGGTTTCGATCGGCGGCTCGATGCCGAGGTCAAGCCCGCCGATGCCGAAATGCCGCAGCTCTGCGCCGGAGACCAAGCTCACATCCACGTCCTTGAAGCGTTGCGGGCCTCGCCCGGCCGTCGGGCACGGCCCGATTCGGTGCCCCATAGGGTTAGCGGTTCGCCGGAAGCAAGGCGAATCCGGTCGTGACGAAGCCTCGGCTTCGTGGCTCAATTGCGGCTGTCCGTTCCGTTTCACCCGAGCCGTGCCTGAACGCCGCCCCGCTTCCGGGCGGCCATGTCTCGAGCCGCCGACCGCGTTTGGTGACGGATTTTTGAAAGTTATGGGTTGACGGTTTGGGAGAGTGGGGTCTATATCGGGGTCATCGGCGGCGGCGTTGCCTTTGGGCGGCGTTTTTTGGTGTCGACACCTACAGATCAGGTTCAGGATTTGGGTCGGCTGGCTCGTGAGGGTTGGCCGGGTTTGGTGTCGTTGCGGTCTCGTCTGGATGACGGGGCGTGTCGCGTGACGATCCGTTTCGGGTCGCGGGACTGATCCGGGGCAGTGCGGCTTTCGGGCTGTATGGTGTCCGGGTTTGGGTTTTGCGGACGATGTGAGGATTGAGACGGCCTTATCGGTTGTCGGGGATGCGTTTTGCGGCTCTTCGGGGTCGGGAATGGCGTGTTTCTTCGCTGTTTGACAATTATATCGGAAGAAAGAGAAACGTGGGCGGCGGTGTCCTTGCGGCTCTCTGGGTCCGGCCTTTCGGGGTCGGTTCTTGGGGGCACCCATCCTGAAGAGGGTAGGCATGGGAAGGATAATCGGCGGTCACGTTTTCAAACCACCTTTGGCTGGCGTCGGGCTGGTTCGTTGCAGGGGGACCGTTTCGGCGGTTTCGGTGTGGCGGGCTTTGGTCTGGCGGCTGGCCTGGTGTGTTTGGGACTCGTCGAAGAGGGGTCTGGCGCCGTGAGGCGCGGATCCTTTCTAGTAGTGACCTGCCGGGATGAATTTCTCATACAACTTGAGAGTTTGATCCTGGCTCAGAACGAACGCTGGCGGCAGGCTTAACACATGCAAGTCGAACGCTCGGGAGCAATTCCGGGAGTGGCAGACGGGTGAGTAACACGTGGGAACATACCCTTCGGTACGGAACAACTTGGGGAAACTCGAGCTAATACCGTATACGACCTTTTGGTGAAAGATTGATCGCCGGAGGATTGGCCCGCGTCCGATTAGCTAGTTGGTGAGGTAACGGCTCACCAAGGCGACGATCGGTAGCTGGTCTGAGAGGATGGCCAGCCACATTGGGACTGAGACACGGCCCAAACTCCTACGGGAGGCAGCAGTGGGGAATATTGGACAATGGGCGCAAGCCTGATCCAGCCATGCCGCGTGAGTGATGACGGCCTTAGGGTTGTAAAGCTCTTTCGCACGCGACGATAATGACGGTAGCGTGAGAAGAAGCCCCGGCTAACTTCGTGCCAGCAGCCGCGGTAATACGAAGGGGGCTAGCGTTGTTCGGATTTACTGGGCGTAAAGGGCGCGTAGGCGGATAGCTAAGTCAGGGGTGAAATCCCAAGGCTCAACCTTGGAACTGCCTTTGATACTGGTTGTCTTGAGTCCGGGAGAGGTGAGTGGAACTGCGAGTGTAGAGGTGAAATTCGTAGATATTCGCAAGAACACCAGTGGCGAAGGCGGCTCACTGGCCCGGAACTGACGCTGAGGCGCGAAAGCGTGGGGAGCAAACAGGATTAGATACCCTGGTAGTCCACGCCTTAAACGATGAATGCCAGCCGTTAGGCAGTTTACTGCTCAGTGGCGCAGCTAACGCTTTAAGCATTCCGCCTGGGGAGTACGGTCGCAAGATTAAAACTCAAAGGAATTGACGGGGGCCCGCACAAGCGGTGGAGCATGTGGTTTAATTCGAAGCAACGCGCAGAACCTTACCAGCTTTTGACATGGCAGGACGGTCACCGGAGACGGTGTCCTTCCCTTCGGGGACCTGCACACAGGTGCTGCATGGCTGTCGTCAGCTCGTGTCGTGAGATGTTGGGTTAAGTCCCGCAACGAGCGCAACCCACGTCCTTAGTTGCCATCATTCAGTTGGGCACTCTAGGGAGACTGCCGGTGATAAGCCGCGAGGAAGGTGTGGATGACGTCAAGTCCTCATGGCCCTTACGGGCTGGGCTACACACGTGCTACAATGGCGGTGACAGAGGGACGCGGAGCCGCGAGGCCGAGCCAATCTCGAAAATCCGTCTCAGTTCGGATTGCACTCTGCAACTCGAGTGCATGAAGTTGGAATCGCTAGTAATCGCAGATCAGCACGCTGCGGTGAATACGTTCCCGGGCCTTGTACACACCGCCCGTCACACCATGGGAGTTGGTTCTACCCGAAGGCGTTTCGCCAACTCAGCAATGAGAAGCAGGCGACCACGGTAGGGTCAGCGACTGGGGTGAAGTCGTAACAAGGTAGCCGTAGGGGAACCTGCGGCTGGATCACCTCCTTTCTAAGGATGTCGGGGATCAGAGGACAGGGATCGGGGATCAGCAATGATCGTTGTATCCTCCACTCTCTCGCTGACGCTTAGATCAAGGACCCGACATCACGGGTCCATTTGGCGGGACGTCGCCGCCTTCGTTTCTCTTTCTTCCTTGCGGACAGGTCCAGTGATCGATCGACGGTGATCAGTGACCGGAGGGGCTCGATCGATCGGGCTTCGTTCTGATCACTGGCGACTGATCGCTGATCACTGCCCTGGGCTTGTAGCTCAGTTGGTTAGAGCGCGCGCTTGATAAGCGTGAGGTCGGACGTTCAAGTCGTCCCAGGCCCACCATCGGTGATCGGCTGACAGTGATCAGTGATCAGAGGGGCAATAGCTCAGTTGGGAGAGCGCGTGCTTTGCAAGCATGAGGTCGTCGGTTCGATCCCGTCTTGCTCCACCAGGCGCAGCGTCTTCTGATGACTGACATCTGATCACTGGTACGGGGAGCGCGTGCTTTTGCAAGCATGAGGTCGAGGGTTTCGATCCCGTCTGGCCCTGCCAGGATCGGGGATCGGGCGGTCGCACAGATCGCATCTTGATACCTGAGCTCTGGTATGTCCGCATTGAATAGGAATTCGCCGTCCGGCTTGTCCGGTCTGGCGCATGGCCTGACCTTCGGGTCTGGTCTGTTGTTTTGCATCGTGAAGAGGGAATGTATCCGATCGCCTGATCGGGGTCTGTCGTGGGGTTTCGGCTCCGAGGCGGAGCCTTGTTGGGCGAGCATCCTAGTCGTATCCGTCCCGCGAGGGTCGGATCAGTGACCGTCGGCATGACCGCGGGCGGTCTCGGATATGTTTGAAGCAAGCATAGGTCTTTTGGCTCCGCCTTTGGCGGAGCGTGTCAGTTATCGATGATCAGTGATCGGTGATCAGATTTGTTCTGATCATGGGTTGTCTGCGTTGTTGGTGACTGACGAGAGTTACGTCGGGGGTTTTGTGAACAATGTTCGGCGATCAGACGAGGTCTGATCGCTGATGATTGATCACTGATCACTGACGATGAGAGCGATCAAGTGTCATAAGGGTATCTGGTGGATGCCTTGGCGCTGAGAGGCGATGAAGGACGTGGTACGCTGCGATAAGCTGTGGGGAGCCGCGAACAGGCTTTGATCCATGGATTTCCGAATGGGGAAACCCACTTCCAGTGATCAGTAATCAGGGATCAGTTATCAGGGGCAACTCTGGTGACCGATTGCTGTTTACTGGTCACTGATACGAAGTATTTATGACTGAATACATAGGTCATAAAAGCTAACCCGGGGAACTGAAACATCTAAGTACCCGGAGGAAAGGACATCAACGAGACTCCGTGAGTAGTGGCGAGCGAAAGCGGACGAGGCCAGTGGTCGACGACAAGGATAGCGGAAGCGCCTGGAACGGCGCGCAGCATGGGTGAGAGCCCCGTACGCGACATTCTGTTGTCGATCCTCGAGTAGGGCGGGACACGTGAAATCCTGTCTGAACCTGGGGGGACCACCCTCCAAGCCTAAGTACTCCTCAGCGACCGATAGCGAACAAGTACCGTGAGGGAAAGGTGAAAAGCACCCCGACGAGGGGAGTGAAACAGTTCCTGAAACCGGATACCTACAAACAGTGGGAGGCCAAGGTTCGTCCTGGCTGACCGCGTACCTTTTGTATAATGGGTCAGCGACTTAATCTGACGAGCGAGCTTAAGCCGATAGGTGGAGGC
>CBDIBY010000013.1:825000-1433529 GCA_965277115.1 Lichenihabitans sp.
GATCAGCGATCAGACGACGACGATCAGGAAAACGGAGCCCTTCAGTCGTCCGAGCACGCTTCACCCTTCCCTCTTCATATTTGTTATCTGATCACTGATCATTGTTGTCTGATCACTGATCTGCTTCGCCCTCCGGGCGAAGATGGCGCGGGGTGGAGCAGCCCGGTAGCTCGTCAGGCTCATAACCTGAAGGCCGCAGGTTCAAATCCTGCCCCCGCAACCAAGCTTCCATCAACATAATCAACGATATAGCCCGCCTCTGGCGGGCTTTTCGTGTGTGCTCAATGAGGTGGCTCAGAGAACCTGGACAGGTCGGATAAGTGGAGTTTCTGCCTGACGGCGACATCGCCCAGGCCCCGATGGATCCACGCGTGCGCGAGGCAACCACGTGAACACGCTCGCCCGGTCCGGCATCGGGCGCGCCTTCTCTACCCACTCGAGCTGATTCAGGCAGTCATGCCGCCGCGCTGACGGTGTGACGCGGCGAGGTTTGCGTTGTCCATCGTGTATTGATTCTTCTCGCAGCGAGGCGGAGGAATTGCGATGGCCAGGGTCTTGCGATCCGCGCGGATGTTGCGACGGCGAGCGAGCTTCGACGGTGGCCAAGAAGGCGACAGGGACGCACGGCGCAACGCATGTTGTCGATCGCCAATGCCCTCTATGGACGGGAATAGACGCGCCGAGGCGGCCCACGCGGCCGGGATCGAGCACCAATCGCTGTGCGATGCGGTGAAGCGGTTCAATGCCGAAGGGCTGTTCGGGCTGATCGACCGCCCGAGCGGACACCCGCCGGAGCGGACACCCGCCGGAGCGGCTGAGTGAGGGCGAGCAGGCGGTGCTGGTCAACCGCATTCTGCGCGGCCCCGATCCCGAAAGAGGCGAGCCGTCACCCCGGACGCTGCCGGACCTGTGCCGCTTCATCGAGGAGTGGGTCGGCAAGACGACGTGCCCGCAATCCATGTCGCGCGTGGTGCGCCGGCTCGGCTTATCGAAGCAGAGGGCCAGGCCGGTCCATCCCAGGCGCGATCCCAGTCGCACTATGAGGCGCGGTTGAGGTCGTGTCCGTCAACGTGGTGGAAATCGGGATGTGACTGAAGCGGCTCCGTTTCAGGCGGCTGCGGTGGAAATTCGCACTGTCTCTGGCTTGGTGCCGGTTGCCATGAGTTCGGCCATGGGCTCGGTCTGCATATAGCGGTTCTGCGTCTGCCATTCGTCGTTGGCCTCGAGAAGGACGGCGCCGATCAGGCGGATAATGGAGCCCTCGTTCGGGAAGATGCCGACGACATCGGCGCGTCGTTTCACCTCCTTGTTCAAGCGCTCCAGCGAATTGGTCGAATGGATCCGGGTCCGGTGCTGGCTTGGGAAGTCCATGTGGGCCAGCACATCGGTCTCGCTGTCGTCGATGAAGCTGCCGAGCTTGGAGCACTTTCCCCGGAGCTGGTCGGCGACGTGGCGCAACGCCTGGGCCGCGCCGGCGCGATCGGGCTGGATGAAGGCCTGGCGCAGGGCCGCCGCCGCCATGCTCTGCTGCGCTTTCGGGACATAGGACAGGGCGTTGCGCATCCAGTGAACGCGGCAGCGCTGCCAGGAAGCGCTGAACACCCGGCGAATGGCGGCCTTCAATCCTTCATGGGCGGAGCCTGCCACTCCATCAAGCGAAGCTTGATGGAGTGATGGGGTGGACGCCCCCTGACGGCATCGGTTGTGCCAGGATGGAAGGTGTTGATCGATCATCACTCACAAGGAGGCGTCCGTGGATCAGGCTATCACGATCGGATTGGATCTCGCCAAGCAGGTTTTTCAGGCACACGGCGCCGATGCGGCCGGCCGCGTTCTGTTCCGCAAGCGGCTCTCACGCTCCAAGCTGCTGGCCTTTTTTGCCGGGCAGCCGCCGTGCACCGTCGCCATGGAGGCCTGTGCCGGTGCGCACCACTGGGGTCGGGAAATCGCGCGCCTCGGCCATGCCGTGCGGCTGATCCCACCGGCCTACGTGAAGCCGTTCGTCAAGCGACAGAAGAACGACGCGGCTGATGCCGAGGCGATCTGCGAAGCGGCGGGGCGCCCGACCATGCGGTTCGTGCCGGTCAAGAGCGAAGAAAGCCAGGCGAGTGGGGTGCTGTTTCGGGCCCGCGACCTCTTGGTTGGGCAGCGCACGCAGTGCATCAACGCCCTGCGTGGCCACTTGGCCGAGTACGGTCACATCTTCCCCAAGGGGATCACCCAGGCCGATCAAGTGATGGCCAGCATTGAGAGCCCGGATACGCGTCTGCCCGAGGCGGCGCGAACCGTGCTCAAGGTGTTGGTCTCGACGTTTCGGACGCTCACGATCCAGATCAAGGACCTCGACGCGGAGATCGGCCGGCGCGCCAAGGCAGACCCGGTCGCGCGGCGCCTGATGACGATTCCCGGCATTGGCCCAATCGCCGCCACGGCGATCACGGCGCTCGTGCCGGCGGCCGAAAGCTTCAAATGCGGCCGAGACTTCGCAGCATGGCTCGGGTTGACACCGTTGCAGCGATCGACCGGTGGCAAGCAAAAGCTCGGCGCCGTGTCGTTACGCGGAGAGCGGACGATCCGCCGTCTGCTCATTCTCGGCGCTAGCGCTGTAGTCCGACATGCCGCGATGCGCAAGGAAGCGACCGGAACCTGGCTCGGCCAGATGCTCGGGCGCAAGCCGAAGATGTTGGTCACCGTGGCCTTGGCCAACAAGACCGCCCGTGTTGTGTGGGCGCTCTTAGTCAAGGGCGGGACCTACAAGGCTCCGGTAGCGGCGGCGTAAGCCAGCCGCTACCGAGAAGGCGGAGGAGAGCGGAAGGAGCGTATGGCGCAACGGTCGGTGAGACGGGGCTGGGATATCCAGGGCCTGCCACAGTGCCTCGAGCACGCTGGAGTGATAGGAACCCGGTCCGCGAACTCCCATACAGGCCGGCGGCAGCTCGCTGTCGCAATCGAGGCCGGACAGATGGCAGCATCCGACCACGCGTTCGTGCAATTCCAACGTTTTTCCTTGCCAAGCAGGGGGCGTCCACAGATGGCAGGCGGAGGGATCCGAGATCACGAGCTTCACGCCGGAAAGGCCGCGGCGCACCAAGCTCTTGAGGAAGGTCGACCAGAAGGTCTCCGCTTCCGAGGGCCCGATATGAAGGCCGACGATCTCGCGCTTGCCGTCGGTATTGACCGCCACAGCGATTATGGCGGCGACCGAGACGATGCGGCCGCCTTCACGCTGTTTGAGATAGGTCGCGTCCAGCCAAAGGTAGGGCCAGTCTCCGCTGAGCGGGCGATCGAGGAAAGCCCCGACGCGCTCGTCGATGTCCTTGCAGAGCTTCGATACCGTGCTCTTGCCAATGCCCGACAGGCCCATCGCCTGCACCAGATCATCGACCCGCCGCGTGGAAACCCCGCTGATCCACGCCTCTTGAATGACGGCGACGAGCGCCTTCTCCGAGAGCTTCCTGGGCTCGAGAAACGGCGGGAAATAGCTGCCTTGCCGAAGCTTGGGAATGCGAAGCTGCAACGAGCCGAGCCGCGTGTCGAGCGAGCGGTCTCGGTAGCCGTTGCGATAGGTCGCCCGCTCCAGCGTTCGTTCGTGGCGCCCGGCGCCAATCATGCCTTCCACATCGGCCTCCATCAGGAGCTGCATCACGGTCTCCGCGATCGTCCTCAGGAAATCGCCGTCACCCGCCTTCGTCAGACGCTCGGCAAGCGGTAGTCTGTCCTCGGTCATCGGGTTCTCCAGTCAGGTTGAAGTCTCGCAACTCCACCTTACCCGGCCGATCCGGTGGCCACCTCCCTCACACCTCTGACGTTCGATGTTCCACCACCAGCGCGGACACTACCAACCCGGCGCGATTCAGCGCGTGCCTCCTCCGCTTCAGCGATCGCGGACCGGCTTCCGTGGCACCGGATTTGCATAATCCGCGGTGCGAAGCCTATGCTGGAATCTGACCACGTCCCTCCAATTGCCTAGAGTGACGGACCCTAGAGTGATGCGCGGCTCGGCGAAAGCAACACCTCGGCCCTCGACCATCGGCGATGAAGACTATCGTCCGGGTTTCATGGAGCTGATCCTCTCCGACAAGCCGGGTTCCTCGCAGGCAAGTCCCAGTCTGCGAGTCTCCATCACGCTCTCGCCGCGGTTCACTCTGCTGGCCTTTTCGGCTTTCGTCGACGCGCTTCGGATTGCCAGCGACATCGGCGACCGAAGTCAGCCGCGCCATTGTTCCTGGACCCTGGTCGGGCCGAACACCCATCCGGTGGCCTCCAGCTGCGGCGCCGCGATCAGCCACTGGGCGAATTTTGGCGATCCGTCCCGCTTCGACTATGTCGTGGTGGTCGGAGGCCTGCTGCGCGGCGAGGATAGCGACCCGCGCCTGCTGGCTTATCTGCGGCAGGCGGCGGCGCGGGGCGTCAAGATCATCGGAATCTGCACGGGCGTGTTCGCGATGGCCGAGGCGGGCGTGATGACCGGATACCGGTGTTGCGTCCACGGCTATCATCTGGTGGATTTTAAGGAGAAATTTCCACGGATCCAGACCGTGAGCGACCAGATCTTCGTCGTCGATCGGGACCGCATCACCTGCGCCGGGGGCGTCGCAGCCATCGATCTCGTGGGTTATCTGCTCGAGCGCGACTGCGGCGTCAGTCGGTCCCGCAAGATCCTCCCCCATCTACTGGTGGACGAGTTGCGGCCGGGAGAGCACCCGCAACTCCTGTTGCTCGATGAGTTTTTCACCGTCTATGACGAACGGGTCCGCGCCGCCGTGTTCCTCATGCAGCAGCACATCGCCAACCCGATCGCGGTCGCCACCATCGCGCGCCGCATCGGCGTGCCGACCCGCCAGCTGGAGCGCGGCTTCCAGCGATCCTTCATCATGTCGCCCTCGTGTTTCTTCCGGTTGATGCGGCTCCGTCGCGCGCGCTGGCTGGTGCTGCATACGAGCCTGAGCATCACGCAGATCGCCATCGATTGCGGATTCGCCGATACGGCTCATCTGACCCGCAGCTTCAAGCGGGAGTACGGGGAATTGCCGAGCGCGCTCCGCCGCACCACGGCGGTCGACGCCGGGGGAGTGCGGGAGGCGCACGCTACATAGCGCCCGTCGCAGCTATTCAAAACATGGGATCGTTCGTTCTACGGGCGGACCGGGAGACTGGCTAGCTTCATCCAGACGCGCCACCCGCTCCAGACCCAGCAGGTTGCGACGCCGAACCCGTAGCGCGGAGGTGAGCCATGAGCGACCTTATAAAGCCCCGGCCAGGACTGATCGGCCTCAACCGTCGCCAGGTCACGAGTGGACTGGCAACGCTGGGCCTCGCCTCCCTGGGGGCGATCCGGGCCCGCGCCGCAACGCCGCTGACCATCGCGGACGTGAAGGCCGCCAAAGGGCCGTTGAGCATCCTTGGCAGCCAACCCTACGAGACCCGGCCCTCATGGCCAACCGACCTCAACATCAATTGGGCCTATAACACCACCAATGAGGAGATTTTGACCAAGACCACCCAGGCCGGCACCTTCGATATGGTCATCATCTACCAGGGCGAAATCGATCAGTTGCGCAAGCTTGACCGGATCGAGCCCATCGAGACCGGTCTGCTCGAAAATTGGAACAAGGTCGCACCCCTCTTCCGTGAATCCAGCGTCATTCGTCGCGACGGCAAGGTCTTCGCCGTTCCGTTCCATTGGGGCTATGGCTATCTGGAATACAACGCAAACGAGGTCGCGGCGCCGAAGAGTTTCAACGATCTGCTCAGCCCGAAACTGACCAAGAAGATCGGGTTGCCGGACGACCCTTACGCCGTGATCACGACCTTCGCGATCTTCGCCGGGGCCGCCAAGCCGAACAATCTCAGCCGCAGCGAGTTCAACGACACGATCAAACTGCTGAAGAGCTTCCGCCCGCAAGTCCTGACCATCCATAATTATGGGGACGAGGTGGCTTTGTTCGCCCGCAAGGACATTCTGGTCGGCTTCCCCGAATATTCGGATTCGCTGATGCAAAGCCGCAAGGCGGGCGCGACCAACATTCAGGCCACGATGCTGGCCGCCTGGAGCTACGTCGATTGCATGATGCTGTTGAAAGGCGCCGAGCATCCGGCCGCCGCCTACAAGTTCATCGACTCGGCGCTGGCGACCGAATCGCAGAAGCTCACGACCGAACACAGCATGGCGTTTCCGGTCAACGACGAAGCGATCCCCGCCATCGCCAAGGAACTGGCCTATCAGTCGAGTGCCGACGTGCTGAAGGCGGCGCCGCTGGTCCCCGGGGTTACCGTCGAGGAAGGGGGCAGCGAAGTGCCGTTTCAAGAGTGGGTTCAGGCTTGGGAGGAGTTTAAGGCCGCATGAGGCACTCCAAGGTCTTCGATCCCCTTCGTGAAACGGTGCGGGAGGGGGGCTCGCTTCGGGCGCTCAGGCGGGTGGCGGCGCCCGGCGCCGTTCCACTCATCCTGTATTTCGCTGTCCTGCTCATCGCGCCGCTGGGCATGCTCGTCGCCTACAGCTTCTGGAAGGCAGGATTTTTCGCCGTCACTCCCACATTCACGGTGCAAAACTACGCGCGATTGCTGAACAGCCCGCTTTACATTCAGATTCTCATCAAGACGCTGGCGTGTTCTCTGGCCGTGGCGGGGGTCGTGGTGGTGGTCGGGTTTGCGATCGCCTATGCGATCACCTACCGGTTCAGGCGCTGGGGCCCGCGCATCCTGGTCATGATTATGGCCTCGCTGCTGTCGAGCTATATCGTGCGTCTCTATGCGCTGACCACCATCCTGGGCACCAACGGCCTGCTCAACCAGGCGCTTCTGACCCTCGGCATCATCCACGAGCCGTTGAGCTATCTCCTGTATGGCTATTTCGCGATCTTCCTGGCTCTGAGCTATGTGTACCTGCCGTTTGCAGTCCTGCCGATGTATTCCGGGCTCCAGGGGATCGCACCAAACCTGCTCGAGGCGGCGCGCGACCTCGGCTCAGGTCCAGTGCGAGTGTTTCTGGACGTGACGCTCCCGCTGGCCATGCGGGGCATCAGCACCGCCTTCGTGTTCTGCTTCATCCTGGCCTCCGCCGATTACGTCGCGCCGAAGCTCGTCGGTGGTCTCAGTGGCCAAATGATCGGCGCCATCATCGCCGACCAGTTCGGCGGGGCGAGCAACTATCCCATGGGCGCCGCGATCTCGATCGCCATGGTTCTGGGTTTCGTCGTCGCGCTCTGCGCCGTATCTCTCATCAAGACGCTCTGCTCTCGCATATGGCGGCTGCGCGCCTGGCGCGGACGGAGAGGGGCCGCGGGCCGGAGCGGCTTTGTCATCCCAAGCCTTCCCTGGAGCGAGACCATTACGATATTGGCCCTGCTGGTGCTGTTCGCTCCTCTGTTGACCGTTGCGGTCTTCTCGTTCAATGCGGCGCGCAATCCGGGTCTGCCCTTTACCGGCTTCACCCTGCATTGGTATGTCGATGTGGCGCGGAGCCCCGCTTTCCAGCATGTGCTGCATACGAGTCTGGTCATCTGCGCAGCGGCTGTCGCCGGCGGCTTGCTGATCGGCTTGCCGGCCGCGATGGCGTTGGCGCGCGCGCGCTTTGCGCTGCGGGGATTCGTGGGGCTTCTGGTCTATGGGCCGATGGGCGTGCCGGGCATCGTGATCGGTGTCGCTCTGCTCGCCACCTTCGTGTTCACCGGGGTCCGGCTCGGCATCCTGGGCACCGCCGCAGCCCATATCCTGCTCGTCACGCCGTTTATCGTGATTGTCATCCGGACACGCCTCGAAAAGATGGACCGGCGGATCGAGGAAGCGGCGCGCGATCTCGGCTCGTCACCCGAACGGGTGTTTCGCACCGTCACCCTGCCGATTCTCATGCCCTCCCTGGTCGGTGCGGGCATTTTGGCAGCCGCCATCTCGCTCGACGAACTGCTGGTGACCAATTTCACGATCGGAGCTCAGGCAACGGTGCCGGTGTGGATCTCCTCGCAGATGCGGATCGGCCTTTCACCCTCTCTCAACGCCGTGGCCGTCATGATGCTGCTGGGATCCCTGGGGCTGATCGGGGCCGCGGCGCTCGTCGTACAGATGCGGCGATCCTCTCGTCTTTCCTCCACGCTCGCAGGCTCCGTATGACCGATCATCCCGATTTTCCAATCCTGTGGGATACGACGGCCGCACCCTCGGCCTTCGACCCGGCCGACTGGTTCGATTATTGTGAAGAAATCAACGGACGGCCGCGACCAGTCTTGCCCGCCCTTGCGATCCAGACCGTCATCCCGGCCCATTTCGACCTCGTCGTCGAGCGTTACGGGGCGACGATCGATGATTTCACATTGGCCGAGCATCCGATCGCCGTATTCGAACATGGAGGCCTGCCGATGGTGATCGGGCGGTCGGCCAAGGGATCTTACGCGGCGGGAGGGCTCGACGAGATGATCGCGCTCGGAGCGCGTCACGTGATCTTCCTCGGGGGATCGGGGACGATCTCACCGGATGTCGCGGTCGACGACTTGTTCGTTCCGACAATGGCGCTCCGCGATGAGGGCGTGTCCTGTCACTACATTCCGCCCTCGCGATACGCCCACCCATCGCGGCGACTGACGGATGCCCTTCTCTCGGTCTGTCAGGATGCGAGACGCACCGTTAAGACGGGTCCCATGTGGACCATCACGGCACATTTTCGGCAGGCGCTGCCGCGCCTTCGCGCCTTCCAGGCTGAAGGTTGTCTGGTGGTCAACAACGAAGCCTCCTCGGCCTTTGCGGTGGGACAGGCGCGGGGCGCCGATGTCGCCGCTCTGCTCAACGTCGGCGATACGCTCGCCGATGGCCGTTTCCGTGTGCCGACGGGCCATGCCAAGCTCTACAATCCTGCGGACGCGGTCGGACAGCTGGATCTGGCCATCCGCGCCCTGACAGCATTCGCGCGGTCCGCTCCATGATCAGTTTGGTGGCCCGGACCATGACCGAAGTGGACCGTCCGGCACCCCGGCTCACGCCGTTGGGGCAGACGTCCGCGCCGGTTCTGCGGCTCGACGGTCTCGCCAAGTCCTTTGGGACCGCGGTTGCGGTGCATCCCGTAACGCTGGACATCGCCGCTGGCGAATTCGTGACTCTCCTGGGTCCCTCGGGCTGCGGCAAGACGACCCTGCTGCGGATGATCGCCGGCCTCGAACAACCGACGGCGGGGAAGATTCTGGTGGCGGATCGCGACGTCACAGCGTTGCGGCCCGAGCGCCGGCCTTTCAATATGGTGTTCCAGAGCTACGCGCTCTTCCCGCATCTCGACGTCTTCGACAATGTGGCGTACGGCCTGCGCGCGGTCGGCACGGACGAGCGCGAGATCGCCGCGCGCGTTGGCAGCGCACTGGCTATGGTCGGCTTGCAGGCCCACGCCCGCCGTCAGGTCGACCAGCTTTCGGGCGGCATGAGCCAGCGCGTGGCGCTGGTGCGCGCGATCGTCAACCAGCCCCAGGTGCTGCTCCTCGACGAGCCGCTTGCGGCGCTGGATCTGCAATTGCGCAAACGGATGCAGATCGAACTGCGCGCCATCCAGGAGCGGGTCGGCACGACCTTCATCCACGTCACTCACGACCAGGAAGAAGCCCTGGTGCTCAGCGACCGGGTGGTTCTGATGCAGGCAGGCCGCATCGTCCAGGTCGGAACGCCTCAGCAGGTTTATCGCCAGCCCAGCACGCGCTTCGTCGCGGAATTCGTCGGCGATACCTCGCTCGTAAACTGCACGGTGCGGCGCGCCTCGAGCCGGACGGTCGAGGTCACTTTTCGCAATGCAAGGCAGCGTTCGTTCGACTTTTTTGGGCGAGGCGCCGTCGCGGCGAGCAGCGCCGGTCTCGTCTCCTTGCGGCCGCAATACCTCGCCCTCACAACATGCGGGACGGGCGACTTCGCCGGGACGATCACGGGAGTCGTCTTCACCGGCGCCGCGACCGACTACATCGTGGCGATCGAAGGTGGCGAGACGGTGCGGGTGCGTGGCGTCGAGGACCGGCCGCTCGAGCGGGGTGAGGCGGTGGGGGTGGAGATCACGGCAGGCTCAGGCGTCTTCGTTCGGGCCGAAGACGGCGAATAGTGATCGTTCTGTCAATGAAACAGCGTGCCGCCGTCGACATTCAGCGACTGGCCCGTGATGGCGCGGCTCTTGTGGAGGAATGCGGCCGCGAAGGCGATGTCCTCGGGGGTCTGACTGCGCCCGATCGCCTGATGACCCAGCCACTGCGAGACCGGGACCGAGGCGGCCCGGGATAACGTGTCGATCATCGGCGTTTCGACCACCCCCGGACACAGCGCGTTGACCAGGATGCCATTTTGGGCGACCTCGCGAGCCAGGGCCTGGGTGAAGCCCACAACCGCGAACTTCGAAGCGCTATAATGGGCGAGGCCCGGATCACCGCGCTTGCCCGCAATCGACGAGATCGAGACGATGGAGCCTGGCCGCTTTGCGGCCAGCATCGCCCGAACGACGGCACGCGACATCAGAAACACGCCCGTCGCGTTGACCGCCATGACCCGGTGCCATTCCGCTAGGCTCAGGTTCGCCACGAGCCCGACCGAGAGGATTCCGGCGTTGTTGACCAAGAGGTCGATCCCGCCGAGCGCATCCCAGCAGGTCGCGACGGCAGCGCCGACGCTCGCCTCGTCGGTCACATCCAGCACACCGCCCCAGAACCGGGCCTCGGGCCGGCGGACCCGTTCCAGCGTATCGGTCACTCCGCTCTGTGACAGGTCCCCGATGCCGACATGGGCCCCCCATGCCGAAAAGGCTTCAGCCATCCCTCGTCCCAGCCCCTGTCCGGCTCCCGTGACCAGGACTCGTTGGCCCGTCAGGTCGATCTGGTGGGCCTGTGACATGATCAACTCCAGCGACCTTCGGGCCCGGCGGTCAGAATTTCGATGCCGGCCTCGCCCACCAGAATGTTCTGCTCGGCTGCGGCGGTTCCCACACCCGGCAGCGTGAGGGCGCGCTCGACGGCCAGCACCATCCCGGGCTGGATCGTCATGTCCTCGCTCTCGGTGAGCCACGGACGCTCCCAACCCAAGCCGAGCCCATGGCCCCAATGCACGGGAAAGTTCGATGCGATCTGGCCTGCTCGAGGCTCAGCCGAGACGACGCCGAGGCGAGTCAAAGCGGCTTCACCCACTCCCACGGCTTGTCGCACCGAAATGCCAGGCTCGATGGCGCCGAGCATCGCGTCGAGACCCTGATGCAATGTGTCGAGCAGACGTTGCTGGCCCTCGCTCGGGCGGCCTACCACCAGAGAGCGTCCGAAGTCGGACAGGTAGCCACGATGCACGATGGCGGTATCGAAGCGCAGAAGCTCGCCTTCGCGGAGGACTCGTGTAGAAAATCCGGGCAGAGGCGCCGAGGTCCAGCGCCGCGTCGCATCTCCGGACGAAACGGCTGCGAAATAGACCCCGCATCCCTCGGCAATTGCGGAAGCCGCGAGGGCGGCCACAAGGTCGGCCTCGGTCCGCCCCTCGGCCACGCGGGCGATGAGGGCCGTCGTGGCCCTTCTGTGGATCGCCGCGGCCTCGCGGACCACGGCGATCTCGGCCGGGCTCTTGATCCGCCGCTTCCGGTCCAAAATCTCGTCGCACTCGATCCAGTCGACGGCCGGCACGCGGTCGCCCAGTTCGCGCCAGTAGCGCACCGGCAGAACATCCGCGCCGGCGAGTCCGACCCTCCCCCGCTCCAGTCCGAGGCTCGCGAGGGCCCCGGCGATCGTTTGGGTGAAATCTGACGAGTGCCGGATCTCACCGGCCGCGATCTCGTGCGCCTCAACTTCCGGCACGGAGAGGCACAGAACGGTCGCGCCCTTGGACGAGACCACGAGCGCCGTATGGGCCCGCCCGGAGAACAGCCCCGGTGCGTCCGGCAGGTACGAATAATGCTGGTAGTGCCCGGTCAGGTAGAGAACCTGGGCATAGCGGTCGAATGTCGAGCCTCCGCGCGACACCACGAGGGCTCCATCGAGCCCTGCGGAACCCAATTGCTCGGCGAAGCGGCGCTGACGGTCGAGATAGTCGTGGCGCTCGAAAGCGGGGCCGATCATCGCTGGGCGACGTTGCCGGACACATTGGAATAGGCGATGCCCTCGAACGATTCGCCCTCATAAGTCCCACCGCCCTCGAGTCCGACGAAGCGCCCGGTGCCCGATACGAAGTGCCAGCTGCCCTCGAACCGGTTGCGGCTCTCATTTTCCATTTTGGACTTTCCGCCTTCGAACGCCATCACGGTGGTGGAGCCATCCTTATAGAGGTTCACGGTATAGCCCTTCTGCGATCCGCCTTGCGGCGATCGCTCGAAAGTTTCGACCGCCCAACAGGTCGCCACCTCGTCGTCGTGGAAATACAGCCCGTAATAGCGGGTCCGTCCGAGGACGAGACCCTGGCTTCCGGGGATTTCGGTCGATTCCTCGTGCTCGACGCGCACGACGTGACGACCGTTGGCCGCCTTGCTGATCAAGACCATGATGTTCTCCTTGCGGTTTATGTCCCTCAGGATGGACCCGGACGGATGATCGCCATTGAACGTCCGCGACGAGCGATTGAAGCTCTCGGCACGGCGGAAAGCCGGGGCTGCTCAAGAGGCGCGTGGAGCCTCAATCACCAGGCTGGCCGCCGCATAATCCTCGATCGCGGTCCCGACCGATTTGAACAGCGTGATCTGAGCGTCATCGGTCCTGGCCGGCCGCGTCCCTCTGCACAATTCGGCGAGTTCGGCCTGCACCTGGGTTCTGTTGATCACGCCGCTCCGAAGCGGCTGCACGAGGTCGCCGGCCTCGGACAAAGCCCCCTCATAGGTATCGACCGCGATCAGGGCCGCGCGGCCGACCGCCACATCGTCCACTTCCCGCATCTCCGGCGTGAAGCCGCCGACAAGATCGAGATGGACGCCCTCACGCAACCACGCGCCGTTCACCAGGGGCTCCATGGCCAGGGTGGCGCAACTGATGACATCGGCCTCGCCCGCCGCCCGCTCCAGATCGTCGGTGGCCGAAACGTTCGGGGCTGAGCCGCGCAGCGAGGACGCCATTTCGCGCGCCCTTTCGGCGGATCTGCCCCAGATCAACACCGTCTCGAATGGCCGCTCGGCGCAGTGGGCCGCAACGAGGTTGCGGGCGATCCGACCGGTCCCGACCACCAGCAATGTGCGGGCGTCCAAACGCGCCAGGAAGCGCGCGGCCAGGGCCGAGGCTGCGGCCGTCCTGCGCGCCGTCACCTCGCCGCCATCAAGGATGGCCCGCATTGCTCCCGTCGCTCCGTCGAACACGAGCACCGAGGCCGCAACGGCAGGCAGGCCCCGGTTGGCGTTTTCGGGGAAGATGTTGACGAGCTTGACGACGATCAGCTTGCCGGGCTGCCAAGCCGGCATCATGAGAAGGCTCGCATCGGCGTCCGGCGGATTCTTGATCACATGGGCGGTCCTAAGCGGAATTTCGGCGCCCGCGGCGAAGACGCTGCGAAGACGCTCGATCAGTGCACCCCACGGAAGCCCCGCCCGAACTCCGGCTTCGTCAAAAAAGTCCATCGTATCGTCCTCCCTTCGGCCTCATCCGAGCAATTTGCCTATGGGGCCGCTCATTCCGACAGAAGGCGCGCGATCAAACCGTTCACCGCCGCGGGCTGCTCCACATGGGGCATGTGGCCGGAGGCCGCGATCACATGCAGCCGGCCCTTCAGGGCCTGCGCCACATTCTCATCCAAGGGCAGGATAGCATCGCGATCGCCCCAGATCACGTGCGGGTCCGGCCCGGGCAAGGTCTGCCACGACGTGAGTTCTTCGGGTCCAAGATCGAGCAGTTTCGATCCGACCAGTTGCAGCGCCCGACGAGCGTCGTCATTGCGCAGCATGGCCAGGGCATCGCTCACAATGCCGCGGCCGAGCATCGCCGGATCGGCGAACAACATCTCCATCACGGGTTTCAGGTCGCGCTTGCGTTCCGCGCCGAGGAAGCCGCGAATGTAGGCCGGGTTCGGCGCCGACCCGACTCCAACCGGCGCGATCAGGATCACCCGGCCGATGTCGAGTCCGGCGTCGCGGACGAGCGCGGCGGCCACAAGCGCCCCAAAACTGTGCGCGACCAGAGCGATCCGCTCGATGCCCAGCGCCTCCAGCCCCGCACCGACGATCGCCGCGACCGCCTCGGCGCTGCCATCCCCAACCGACTTGCCGGAGGCACCATGTCCCGGCAGATCGAAAGCCAGGGTTCTGAACCCCTCGGCCCCGACCGCCTCCTGGGTCATGGCCCAATTATCATGATCGCCCCCAAACCCGTGCAGGAACACGACCGTGTGGCTGGACGACGGTTTGCCAGCCTCGAGATAGGCGAGGCGCGACCCCGCCGCATCGACAAACCCCAGGACCGGTCCGACGAATGGGTCTCCGGAGCCCTCGATCGCCGAGCGTTCGGCGTCCGCTACGGCGGCGTCGATATCGCTCTGTTGGGCGTCCTCATCGGCCAGGATCGCGATCGGCCGTCCAATCGCGACGACCTCGTCGGTTCCGACCAGCAGTCGGGCCACGATGCCACTCGCCGGAGCCTCGAATTCGTTGGTGATCTTGGTGGTCTCGATATCGCAGAGCGGCGAGCCGGCCGTCACGCGGTCACCCGGCCGGACGTGCCATAGCGTGATGGTGCCCTCCTGCATGGAAAGGCCCCATTTGGGCATTTTGACCGTACGGGTTGTGGTCTGTCGACCCATCGTGCGTTTTCCCTTCAGCGGGCCTTCAACGGAGCGTATTCAGCCCGCCGTCCACGCTCAGCCCATGGCCGGTCACGTAGAAGGCCACGGCCGAGGTCAGGAACAGCATGGCGGGCACGATCTCCGCAGGCGTGGATAGACGGCGCAGCGGCACGGCCTCGATCATGTCGGCACGGGCGCTGGCGGGCTCGGCCGCCAAGATCGGGTCATTAAGGGCGTATCCACCCAGCCGGGTGCCACGATATCGACGCGGATGCGATCCGGGGCCCGTTCGGCGGCGCGCGCGCGCGTTCGGCGCCGATCCCGATCGCACCGCCGGTCACGAACGCGACCTTGCCGGCGAAGTCCGGGGCATTCATCGGGAGAGGCTCCCGTGCGGGCGGCTTCGGCGCAACTCGCTGCGGGCGCCCCTCGACGAATTGCTTTGTGAGGGCAAGGCTCATGCCAGCAACAGAGCGAATCTGCGTCATCACCTGTCTCCCGCGCCTATTGGACAAGCCGCTGCACGGCCTCCACGATCCTGGCCGCCGACGGAAGCACGTAATTCTCGAGGCTCGGCGCGAACGGCACAGGCGTGTTCAGGCCACAGACGCGAACGATCGGATTGTCCAATTCCTTGAACGCCTTTTCGGCGATCGATGCTGCGATCTCGGCACCGAAGCCGCCCCGCTTGGGTGCCTGGTGGACGATGACGACATTGTTGGTGCGCCAAACGGATTCGAGCACCGTCTTCTCGTCCCACGGCATCAGAGACAGCAGATCGACGATCTCGCAGCTGATCTTTTGGCGGGCCAGGGTCTCGGCGGCCTCCAGGGCGAAGGGGACCGTGCGGCCCCACGTCACGATCGTGACGTCCTCGCCTCGGCGTTTCACGCTGGCCGGGCCGAGCGGCCGCGGCGCATGGATCTCGGGCACCTCGCCCGCTATCTCGTAGAGGCTGAGCGGTTCGAGCACGATGACCGGATTGTCGTCGGCGATCGAATCCCGCAGGACGGCCCGGATATCCGCAGGCGTTCCGGCGGTTGCGACCTTCAGGCCGGGAACATGGGTGAACCATGCCTCGAGCGACTGGGAATGCTGGGCGGCGGCGTTCAGGTAACCTCCGACACCGCAGCGGATGGTCATCGGGACGCGTGCCTTGCCGCCGAACATGTAGCGCATCTTGGCCGCCTGGTTGACGACCTGATCCATGGCGATCGCGATGAAATCCATGTGCATGATCTCGGCCACGGGCCGCAGGCCGGACATCGCCGCACCGACCGAGAAGCCCACGATGGCGCTTTCCGAAATCGGGGTGTCGCGGACGCGTGCGGCTCCAAACTTGTCGCGGAGGCCCTGCGTGGCCCCATAGGCACCGCCGTAGCCGACGTCCTCGCCGAGGCACATGACGGAGGGGTCCCCGGCCATCGCTTCATCAAGGGCCAGGATCACGGCTTTGGAATAAGTGAGCCTCACGGCCATCCCTCCACGGCAAGGTCGGTGTAGACATCCTCCAATGCGGTTTCGGCGAGGACCGGCGGCGCGTTGCGGGCGAAGGCGACGGCTTCATCGACTTGGCGGCGGATCTCCGACCGGATGGCATCAAGCGCACTCTTGTCGGTTCCACGTTCAGCCAGGCGGGTTTCTGTCAGCTTGAGCGGATCGCGCAGCTTCCACTCTTCGACTTCCCCGACGGTCCGGTAAGGCTGAGGATCGCCCTCGAAATGACCTCGCCACCGATAGGTTACGCATTCGAGCAGGGTGGGGCCGTCTCCGTTGCGGGCCCGGGCCACTGCGCGCTCGGTGGCGGCGTGAACCGCCTCCACATCGTTGCCGTCGACGGTTTCGCCCGGCATGCCGTAAGCCGCCGCTCGGTCCGACACCCGCGCGACCTTCTGATGATCCGAAACCCGGATGAAGTCCGCAAAGCCGTTATTCTCGACCACGAACAGTACCGGCAGGTTCCATACGGCCGCCAGATTGAGTGACTCGTGGAACGGGCCGATGTCGGTTGCACCGTCCCCCATGAAGGCGACAGAGACCCGATCGCTCCCCTGCATGCTGCTTGCCAGAGCCGCGCCGGCCGCGATCGGGATGCCGCCGCCCACGATGCCATTAGCGCCATAGATCCCAAGATCCAGATCCGCCACATGCATCGAGCCGCCCTTGCCTTTGCAATAGCCGGCGGCCTTGCCATAGAGTTCGGCGAAAAAAAGGTTCAAATCGCCTCCCTTGGCGATGATGTGACCGTGCCCCCGATGCGTCGATGTGATCACGTCGTCGCGGCGGAGCGCGTAGCAGACGCCCACCCCGGTCGCTTCCTCGCCGATGTAGGAATGGATGAAGCCCGGCATCTCGGCGTTCTCGAAGAGTCGCAGGAGCGTCTCTTCGGCATGCCGGATAAGCGCCATCTGGCGATACATCGACAACAGGTCAGTCGAGTTCGGCAAGGTCATGAGCGGCCCCCTGCAAGAATCAGCGACAAGTTGCGGTATGCGGCCGCGGCCAGCAAAACCTCGTCGACCAGCACGGATTCGTCCGCCGTATGAGCATCCGCTTCGTCGCCCGGCCCCAATCCGATTGTGGGTATCTGGCGCCGCCCGGCGGTTTCCGATCCGTTGGTGCAGAACGAGTAGGTGCCAAATTCAGCCGTCACTCCCAACGCGCCCAGGCTGCGCGCCGCAGCCTGGGCCAGAGGCATGGAGGGATCGAAGAGCCAGGCCGGAAGCTCGCGTTCGGCGCCGAAAACCTTGCCCGTGTAGGCCGTCACGGATCCGTCCGACACCCGTACGGCAAAGGCCTCCGGGTCCACCTCCGCAAGGCGCGCCCGCAACGCGTCGAGAACCGGTTCGGTGGTTTCGCCAGGGATGGTTCTCCGATCGAGCCGTATCCGCACCGACGGCGGAATCGAGGAGACGGATGGGTAGGGCACGCTGATGATGTCGGTCGGAACCATGATGGCGGGACCGAGCGCCGCGCTGTTCGGGAGTTGCATTTGCTTGATCGCAACGAGCGCGCTTGCGGCCAGCAGAAGCGGGTTTTTGCCGCGTTCAGGATAGGCTGCATGAGCCGGTACGCCGCTGATCTCGATCATGATCTCGATCCTGCCCCGTTGGCCGTGCTTGATGGTGAGCGAGGAGGGCTCACAGATGACCACGTTTTCGGGGCGGGTCCGATCGAGCACCGGCCTCAATGCGAGGCCTTCGATAGTTTCTTCAAGCACGGAGGCACTGACCGCCACCTGGCGCAGTAACGAGCCCTCACCCGCCGCTTCGGCCACCCCACAAATCGCCGCACCGAGCGCTCCCTTCATGTCCGCCGCGCCGCGTCCATAAATCCGTCCGCCCAGAATTGCTCCGCCGAAGGGCTCGACCGACCAGCGCCCCATGATGGGCACCGTATCCATGTGGGCATCGAAAAGAACAGCGCTCGCGTCGGCCCGCGGACCGACGAAGCCCACGACATTGCCGAACTCGTCGCAGTAAACGTCGCGGAATCCGAGGCTCGACATCGCGTCTTGCACGAGTTCCGCGACTTTCCCCTCCTGACCTGACAAGCCTTCCGTGCGGATCAGCGCCTGGACAAGCGAAACGGCGTCCCATTCAGGCTTCACGATAGCGCTCCAGCTTTGCGGCATCGATCGTGATGCCGAGCCCCGGACCGATCAGCGGTAGCAGCGCGCCATTCGCGTAGCCAAAAGGCTCCACGACAATGTCGTCCTCGTAGTAGCGACCAGCGATTTCGGTCCGGTGCGCGCCCGCTGGCGCGTTGACCGGGATCACGCAGGGCAAGGAGACGACCGGCATCGCCAGCGCGAAGTGCAGGTTAGCGGCGTTCCCGATGGCTGATTCCAACGATCCGTTGACGTCGCAAGGCAAGCCCGCCGCTTCAGCGATGACGGCGACGCGTCTGGCTTTGGCGATCCCTCCGGCCTTTGCGAGATAGATCGAAACCGCGTCCGCACCGCGACGTTGAACAAGGTCGAGGGCATCGTGCGCGTCCCAGCAACTCTCATCGGCGATAACGTCCAGCGCGAGCCGGCTGGTCAGGATCGCCATCTCGTCGAGATCGCGAACGGGCTGCTCTACCATGTCGAGATCGGATTCAAGCCCGGCAAGGAGCCGAGCGGCCCGCTTGGCGCGCCCGTATCCCTGGTTGATGTCGAGTCGGAGAAAGACATCCGGGCCGAGCGCTTTCCGGATGGCGCGCACCGTCGCGGCATCGCGAGCCGGATCCTCGCCCCCCTTGATCTGCAGGGCCGTAATGCCATCCGCCCGGGCGCCTTGGGCCTCGGCCAGCGCTTCTTGGGCCGGCATGATGCCGATCATATGGGCGACGGGCACACGCTCGCGCGCGAGGCCGCCGAGCAGGACATGCACGGGTTGCGCAAGCGCCTTTCCCCAAAGATCATGCAAGGCAATGTCGAGCGCACACCGGGCGTAGGAATTGCCGCGGAGAACACGGTCCATGGCGGCATGCGCGGATTCGATCCGGGTTGGATCGACGCCGAGCAGCACGGGCTCGAGAACCCGCTTGATCATGGTGACGACGGAGGCCTGGGTTTCGCCGCCATGTCGCCCATGATCACCGGCCCAATCCGGCAGCGGATTGGCCTCGCCGAAACCGGTGATGCCCTCGTCCGTCATCACCTCGACGTAGACGAAGCCGCCCAGCGGTTTGAACAGGCTCGCCCACCGAAACTGTCTTCGAACGGGCAGACGAAAAGGAAAGGCGTTGATGCCGGTAATCTTCATGCCGTCCCGTTGCTCTGCCCGGCCCCGCTGCGTTGGCGGTCCATTGTTCCGGTATCTGGTCTAGCCTCACGCTACCGTCGGCGACCGACGGCCAATAGAACGGCGTTGACGCCGAATTGAAGGTTTTGACCGGCGGGGGACCGTATGCCAAGGCGCCGTTCGCCGGACCCGAAGCGGTGCTCGCCGATCTGTCGCGCTGCTACACGTACCGGGTCGCGAACCGACGCCTGGTCGCGTTCGACGAGGCCGGCGTCACCTTCCGGTACAAGGATGATCGTCGCAGCGGCCCCGAGCTCGCGGTAGCGCAGGTGCCCGTCGTCATCGGACACGGCATGGTGAGCACTTGCCGCGCGGGCCGCGGTAGATGTCGGGGCGGGCGTTCGACGCGAAGGACAGGCGGATCGACGGAGGGAACGCGCCGGCTGGGAGCTCGTTCGTCTTCAGACCAGCTTACAGCAAGCCGTCGCGATCCGATCGATGCCATCGGCGATCACCGCATCGGAGGTTGCCGTCGATATCCGAACATAGGCATCGCCCTCGAAACCGGCGCCCGGCACGACGACCACCCCGCACTCTTCGAGAAGATAGCGCGCAAATTCGGTCGACGAGCCGATGCGCCGGCCGCTCGGTGTCACCTTGCCGATCAGGTCCGCGCAACCCGGCCACAGGAAGAATGCTCCCTCGGGGACGGCGCAGGACAGGCCTGGAACCTTTGCGAGGCCGGCGAGCGCGAGATCGCGCCGGCGGCGATAGATCGCGGCCCAGTCACTCAGAAAGTCTTGCGGGCCGTCGAGCGCCGCCACCGCCGCTGCCTGGCTGACCGAGCACGGCCCTCCGTTCGACTGCGAGAAGATCTTGCGGATGGCATCGACCCATAGCTGTGGCCCGCCCGCATAGCCGATGCGCCAGCCGGTCATCGCGAAGGTCTTGGAGACGCCATTGACCGTCAGAATCCGCTCGCGCAGATCGGGCGCGACGGCCGCGATGGTGGCGAAGCGGCTCGGCGCGAAGACGATGTGTTCGTAGATGTCGTCGGTCAGGACCCAGATGTCGGGCCGCGTCCGAAGCACGTCGGCAAGGGCGCGCAACTCATCGGCCGAATAGACCGCGCCGGTGGGGTTGGACGGCGAGCAGATGAGGACGAGGCGCGTCTGCGGCGTCAATGCCGCCGCCAGTCGTCCGGGGCTCATCTTGAAGCCGCCCTCGAGCGAGGTCGGCACACGGACCGGCCTCGCCTCGGCAAGCTCGATCATTCCGAGATGCGAGGGCCAGCACGGCGTCGTCAGGACGACCTCATCGCCGCGCGACGCGATCGCCTGGATGGCTGCGGCCAGCAATGGCTTTGCGCCGGCCGCGACGACGATCTCGCGCAAGGCGTAGTCGAGGCCGTTGTCGCGCAGGAACTTTCGCCGCACCGCGCGCTTGAGCTCGCTGGTGCCGTCCACGGGCGTGTAACGCGTGACGCCCGCGTCGATCGCCGCCTTCGCGGCGTCCCGTATATGTAAGGGCGTATCGAAATCAGGTTCGCCGAGCGACAAATCCAGAATCTCGCGCCCCTCCTCACGCAGGCGCGTCGCGAGATCGAACACCGCGCCGATGACGGAGGCTTGAAAACGCGCGACGAGAGGATTGAGAGCCAAGGTCATTGTCAGGTTTCGACAGTCTTCATGTCAGCGAGAGTCAGATTGGGGCCGAAGCTGTCAGGCCCGACTTTCACGTGAATGACCGCGGCCTTGCGGCTGGCCCGCGCGCGCTCGAAGGCCGGCGCGAAGTCATCGGTCGATTCGACCACCTCGCCATGGCCGCCATAGCCACGGGCCACGACCGCGAAATCCGGGTTCTGCAGTTCCGTGCCGAGCACGCGGCCGGGATGGCGCCGCTCCTGATGCATGCGGATCGTTCCGTACATCCCGTTGTCGACGACGACGAAGATCGGGTCCAACCCATATTGGACCGCCGTCGCCATCTCCTGCCCATTCATCAGGAAATCGCCGTCGCCGCCGATGTAGACCGCGACGCGCCGGGGCGCCGCGACCTTGGCCGCCACCGCGGCCGGCACGCCAAAACCCATGGCGCCCGATATCGGAGCGAGCCCACAGCGGAACGACCTGTAGCTGTAGTGGATGTTCGGCCAGTCCGAGGCATTGCCGGCCCCGGTCGTGACGATCGCATCCGCGGGTAGTTCTCGGTTGAGATAGCGCATCACCTCGCCCATATCGACCAGGCCGGCCTGAGCCGGCAAGTCGACCATCCTGACGAACTCGGCGCGAAGTTTTTTCCGTCGAGCCGCCCATCGGATCTCCGCTGGCGGGGTGAGGTCGGCCATCGCGTCCGCGAAGGCATTGGGGTCGGCCTGAATGGGCAGGTCCGCCTGATAGAGACGGCCCAACTCCTCGGGTCCGGGATGGACGTGGACAAGACGACAGCCCGGTAGCGGCGCCGAGATCAGCTTGAATTTGAGCGTCGTGCCGTCGCCGAGGCGTGTGCCGACCGCGATCAAAAGGTCGGCCCCGGCCGCATAGGCGTTCGGCACCGGCGCGCCGCCGAAACCGAGATTGCCCACGTAGTTTGGGTGATCGTTGGGAAACAGCCCCTGGCGGCGGAAACCCACCGCAACCGGAAGGTCGAGCCGCTCGGCGGCGGCGATGATCGAGGTATATCCTTGTGGGGTCCACGCCGAGCCGCCGAGCAAAAGCAGCGGCCGGGATGCTTCGGCAAGAAAACGTCGAACCTCGCCCATCGCGACCGCGGTCGGGTAGACGGGCGTTGTCCGGGCAGCCGGCAGATCGAGCGTTTCCGCCTCGGCGGACAGCACGTCTTCGGGGAAGACGAGCACCACCGGGCCGGGACGACCCGATATCGCGACCCGATAGGCGCGATTGACGAATTCAGGAATGCGGGCCGGATCATCGATCTCGGCGACCCATTTGCTGACTTGGCCGAACATGCGCCGGTAGTCGATTTCCTGGAAAGCCTCGCGCTCCCGCTGGCCTGTGGGCACCTGACCGATCAGCAGGATCAGCGGCGTCGAGCCCTGCCATGCCGTGTGAAGCCCGATCGAGGCGTTGGTGGCTCCCGGACCTCGTGTCACGAAACAGACGCCGGGTTCGCCTGTCAGGTCCGCATAGGCGCAGGCCATGAAGCATGAACCGCCTTCTTGACGGCCGGTGACATAGCGAATCTCGTTGCCGACATCGTAAAGCGCATCCAGGGCGCTGAGATAGCTTTCGCCGGGGACGCCGAACATGGCGCGGCACCCGTTGGTCCGAAGGGCGTTGACAAGAATTTGCCCGCCTGTGCGGCGCATCCAGACTCTCCTTCGAATATTCGACGAAAGCTGTCGTCGTCCACTCGAAGCAGTGCAACCGAATTGCGTTCGATTGCGATGAATGAATTTCCGGTGCGGTTACGGCTCGCGCAGGTCCGTGCAGATCGCCGACAGCCACGCGCGGAACTGCTTCACATGGGGCAAGGCGAACGAACGATGCGGAGCCAGCAGATAATATCCGGCATTCGTCGGCACCGGAGCCGATATGGCGGGAACCAGCAGCCCCCGCTTGAGCATCAAGTCGCCCAGCGGCCGCCGGTCCATCGCTATTCCGAGCACTTCGCCGGCCGCCTGCAACACCTGGGACCGCTGGTCGAACATGAGTGGCAGATCGACCGGAGGCGCCTCGACGCCGACCGCCTTGAACCAGATATTCCACTCGTCCGGGTCGTAGCTGCTGCCGATCAAGCGATGATTGAGGAGATCGGCCGGTTTTTCGATCGGTCCGCCTATTCGCAGATATTCAGGCGAGCAGACCGGCATCATCATCTCGTCGAAGAGCTTCTGAACGACAAAAGGTCCGCTCGGCGGAGCTATGGCATATTTGAGGGCGAGATCGATGTCGGTGCCGGAGAGATCGACATCCTCGAATTTGGAGACGAGCTTGATCGAGACATCCGGGTTCACCGAGAGAAAGTCGCCAAGCTGTGGTATGAGCCAGAGCTGCGCCAGAGATTGAAAGAGGTGGACCGTCACACCGCCCTTTTTGCGGTCTTGAAGTACCGATAGGGTGGTTGCCTCGATACGGTCGAGCGCGTCACCAAGCCCGGCCAGGAACTGCTGGCCGATCGGCGTCAGTTCCAGCCCGTGGGATTTCCGGACGGCGAGTTTGGCGCTGAGGAATGTCTCGAGCGACTTGACCTGATGGCTGACCGCGGAACTCGAAATATGGAGCTCGTCGGCAGCCTCCTGCAGCGTTCCCCGCCTTGCCAGAGCCTCGAACGCGCGCAGTGCGGCGAATGGTGGAATCTTTCGAGCCATGGTCTCCCGTCGCTCGCATAGGCGGACACGCCCGACACAAGAGCCCTGCGATTTCTAGCTGCGGAGAGATAGCAGGAGAAGATCGGCAATGCCAAAGCCGAAGCACCGGGAGTTCGCGTAAGCCATGGAGGACGGACGTTGCGTCGATCCCTGCCGACCCGGGGCGGCGTCGAGGCGGGATCGTTCAGCTCCGCATGCGCTGTCCGTGCGGGTCGAAGGAGGCCGCGTCCGACAAGCGCGCCGCATAGCGCTCGCCGATGATTTCGACCTCGTAAGCCGAGTCCGGCCGATAATGCTCCGACCTCACGTAGCCGAGCGCGAGGCTGTGGCCCACATTGTAGCCATACCCGCCCGAGGTGACGTAGCCCACGACCTCGCCATCGCGATAGACCGCCTCGCCGCCTGCGGCATCCGCGTCATTCGCGTCGACCAGGAAGGTTGCGAAGCGCTCCCGAGGCGGCCCGGCCTTCGACAGGGCCGCGGCCTCGCGGCCGATGAATTCCCCCTTGTCGAGGCGGACGAACCGTCCGAGGCTGGTCTCCCACGGCGTGTAATCCGAGGTGAGATCGAGACCCCAGCTCGGAAAACCCTTCTCCAAACGCAGCGACATCAGGGCACGGGAGCCGGCGAGCGCCAGCCCGAGATCGCGACCCGCCTCTTGCACGGTATCGAACAAGGGGATCTGGTAGCCGGACGGAAACCAGAGCTCGTAGCCGAGTTCGCCCGTAAACGACATTCTGACGCAGATCGCTTCCGGGCAAGACGCAATGTCGAAGCGGCGAGCGGACAGGAATGGAAAAGCCTCTGGCCCGACATCCTGATCGGTGAGCCGCGACAACAGTTGGCGGCTGCGCGGGCCGGCAATGTGGAGTCCGCAATAGTGCGCCGAAATATTGTCGACCGTGACCGACCCGTCGTCCGGCAGGTTGGCGTCGAACCACCGCATATGAAACCGCTGAATCGGACCCGAGCCGAGAAGCAGGAATTCGGTCTCGGACAGCCGGGAGACGGTAAAGTCCCCGATCAGCTTGCCCTTCGGCGACAGCATCGGCGACAAAGCTGCATGGCCAACCTTCGGGAGGCGATTGGCGAGCATCGTGTCGAGCCAGCCCGCCGCGTTCGGACCGGTGATGCGGAATTTGGAATAAGACGAGCTGTCGAACAGCCCGACCGTGGTGCGGACGGCGCGCGCTTCCTGTCCGACCGTATCGAACCAATTCTGCCGCTCGTAGCAATATCGGTCTTCCCGAGGCTCGCCGTCGCGGGCAAACCAGAGCGGCGTCTCGAACCCAAAACTCTCTCCGAATACGGCGCCGGCGGCCTTGAGCCGATCATAGGTCGGGAAGGTGCGAACCGGGCGTCCGGCCTCGAACTGCTGGTGGGGATAGATGCGGTGCGAGCGATGTTCGTAGAAATATTTGGTGCGCGCCTTGGTGAACCGCTTGCCAGCCCATTCGCCAAATCGTGCTACGTCCCAGTTGAAGATGTCGAGCGAGGGTTCGCCCTCGATGATCCATTCGGCGACGACTTTGCCGACGCCGCCGCTCTGGTTGAAGCCTGTCATGACCCCCGCGGCGCAGAAATAGCCGCGCTTGCCCGGATAGGGACCGA
Source organism: Lichenihabitans sp. (assembly GCA_965277115.1). Classification (GTDB taxonomy): domain Bacteria; phylum Pseudomonadota; class Alphaproteobacteria; order Rhizobiales; family Beijerinckiaceae; genus Lichenihabitans. The sequence goes on from CBDIBY010000013.1 coordinate 850,351, forward strand.
GCAGGGGGCCGAGATCGGGCGAAAAGATCATCGGGCCGTTAATGATGCGCTTGATGCCCGCTGTCCCGAGGCAGGGAATGCGATGAACGGCGAGTTGGAAATTCTCTTCCATGCGTGACAGGTCGTCGGGGAGCAGCTCGTGCCCGAAATTGGCCGGGGTTCCGCTTTCGGCCCAGTGATGGCACTGATTCTCATAGGCGCCGAGCAGGATGCCCTTGCCCTCCTGGCGCAGATACCAGTTGCCCTCGCTGTCGGAAATGGTGGGGAGTTCTCCGACCATCGCCTCGATCTCGGGGATCGTCTCGGTGACGAGGTATTGATGTTCGACGGGCAGCAGCGGCAGCGTGATGCCGGCGAGCGCCGCGACCTCCCGCGCCCACAGGCCCGCGGCATTCACGATGTAGTCGCAGCGCAGCACGCCATTCGGCGTCGTGATCTCCCATTCGCCGCCGGCGGTCTGGCGGGTGGCCGTGACCGGCGTGTGGCGATAGACGGTGGCGCCGAATTTGCGCGCCGCGCGGGCAAAGGCATTGGTGGCACTTGCCGGATCGACATAGCCCTTTTGCGGTTCGTAAAGCGCGCCGAGCAGGCCTGCCGTATCGAGGACCGGCGCGCGCCGCCTGATCTCGTCCATCGAGATGAATTCGGACGGAATGCCATTCCTGAGGCAGCGGCTGCGTAGGATCTTGAGCTTCTTCATCTCGTCGGACGAGCGCGCCAGCGTCATCCCTCCGCAGGTGTGATAGCCGACATCCTGCTCGCCCTCCCGCTCGATCACGGGATAGAGGTCACGCGCGTATTTCTGCAGGATGACCGCGCTCGACGGGCTCGTCAGCGAATAGAGGCTTCCGGCCGCGTGCCAGGAGGAGCCCGAGGTGAGTTCGCTGCGTTCGATCAGCACCACGTCCTTCCAGCCCATTTTCGCCAGATGATAAAGAACAGCGCATCCGGTGATGCCGCCTCCGATGACGGCGACGCGTGCATGGGTGAGCATGGTCTCGCTTTCCTGCGCTTCGAGATGCTGCGAGGAGACTGATCAAACCTCGCGGCGGCCGATGTCCGCCTTGCGGCGATCCACGAAAGCGTCGATGGCGTCGGATGCCGCCGGGTCGAGGAACGGGGGTTGGTAGTGTTCCAACAGCGTCTTCCAGATGCGGTTGGCGCGTTGGGTCGCCGTCTTGGCACCGTCTTCCGCCCAGGTTTGAAATGGCCTGAGGTCGGCGATCTTGGAATGGTGGAACGCCGTTTCGAAGCGTTCGAGCGTGTGGGCCGCACCGAAGAAATGCGCGCCGGGCGGCGTCGCCGCGATGGCGTCGAAGCCGAGGGTCGCCTCCGAAACGTCGAGCGGCTGAAGCCAGGCCCGCATGGCGCCGATCATGTCGGCATCGATGATGCTCTTTTCGAACGAGGCCGTCAGGCCGCCTTCGAGCCAACCGGTCGCGTGATAGACCAGATTGGCGTGGGACATGATGGCGGCCCAAACGGACATCATCGATTCCACCGAGGCCTGCGCGTCCACCACATTGGACGATGTGACATTGGAGGAGCGGTACGGCAGCTTCCATCGCCGCGCGATCTGGCCGCCGATGATCACCGCCCGCACATATTCGGGCGTGCCGAACGCGGGCGCGCCGCTCCGCATGTCGACGTTGGAGGTGAAGCCTCCGAAGATCACCGGCGCCCCCGGCCGCACCATCTGGGTGAAAGCGATCACGCCAAGGGCCTCGGCGGTCTGCTGCGCGAGCGCGCCCGCGATGGTGATCGGGCTCATGGCCCCGGCGAGCGTGAAGGGCGTGATGATGACCGCCTGCCCATGCTCGGCCATGGCCATCAGCCCGGCGAGCAACTCGTTGTCGACTCGCCGCGGAGAATTGACGTTGATGACCGTCAGCAGGCTCGGCTCGCCCGCAAGGTCGGCAAGCTGGCGGCCACGCGCCAGCGCCACCATTTCGAGCGCGTCCTCGATTCGCTCGCGGCCGATGGCGCGGCCGTTCCAGACCCGGTCCGTGAACTGGATCTGGGCGCGGTAGAGATCCAGATGACGGGAGTCGGCGGGAAGATCGATGGCTTCGACCGGAGCCGCCCCGGCCAGATGAAGTTCGTTGAGCGTCTGATGCAGCTTGATCAGGTTGCACTGGTCCTCAAAGGTGCCCGGGCGGCGCCCCTGATCGAGATCGGAGACGTTCGGCGGACCGGCGACGGGAGCGAAGTTGATCCAGTTGCCGCCCATGGTCACGTTGCGCTCCGGGTTGCGGGCGTGCAGCGTGAAGCTCGGGGGGGCCTTCGCCACCAGCTCGCGGACGAGATGCCGGTCCATCCGCACCATGCCGGTGGCATTGTCGACCTCGGCGCCAGACTTGGCCAGGATGGCGATGGCGTCGGGGTTCTGGAATTCCAGTCCGAGCTCTTCGAGGATCCGCAGTGCGGTATCGTCGATCTTGCCGAGATCGTCGTCACCCAACAGGGCCAGGGGCGGCAACGGATTGCGAAACGGCTGCCAGACGGATTGTCCGCCGCCCGCCGACACTGAACGGCGCGCCTCGCGCTTCTGTTTCCGGCCTTCGTCTCTCGACATTCGTCCATCTTCCAATAGCCGCGAGGCTGAGCTTTATGCCGAAGCTCGGCCCAGGATATTGAAAACGATGACGCCCGGATTGAATTTGCTTCAATGCCTAGGCGACATGCGCTCGCGTGAACAACCTTATTCATTTATTGGCGAGCCGAGTGCGCAAAGACTTTTATGGCGTCAAATGTTGTTCGATTGATGTGATTGTGCGAGCATTCCCAATGGCTGCGACAATCGGGGATCGACCGTGACCCGCTAGACTGCATGTCTCGGTCCTGCATCGCGCTGACACGGCCGAGACGGCTGATCGGCGCGCCGCCGACCAAGCGAACGACCTGGCGAACGACCTGAAGCGCTACAAAGCCCAAGCAGAGCTGGATTTGATGCCAGGATTGAAACACTTGCTCGACCCTCTGGGCATCATGAATCCGCGCAACGTCCTGTCTTGACATGCATCAAGCGGTGGCAGGCGCCCCGCAGATCCGATGATCAAGCCGCATGAATTAAATTCAATTGGATTTGAAAAAAAAACCGACATGCTGCGCGAAAGCAGAATGATCTCCGTTGTTCGGATATACCTTGACAACCGGGACAGGGGGAAATCGCCATGCAAGAGAGGGATCGCGGGCCGTCCCGGAGACGGTTCAATCAGGGCTTGGCGGCGGTCGGCATTGCCGGAACCCTGCTGCCCTTGCGCCGGGCATACGCGGACGAGCCGAAACGCGGCGGGCATCTGCGCATCGCCAGCTACTCCGAGAGCGCGAACGACACGCTGGATCCTGCCAAGGCGATCTTTTCCAACGATTACTGGCGTTGCGCGACATTCTACAATGGGTTGACGCGGCTCGACACGAAATTGCAGGCGGTGCCTGATCTCGCCGAATCCTGGGAACCGGCCGACGGCGGCAAGCGATGGACGTTCCGGCTCAGGAAGGACGTCACGTTCCACAGCGGCAAAACGCTGGATGCGACCGACGTCGTCTATTCCCTCGTGCGCCACCAGGACCCGAAGGTAGGTTCGGCCGCAAAGGCGATCGCCGATGATTTCGCTTCGGTCAAGGCCGACGGCAAGAATACCGTCGTCATCGAGCTCAAGTCGCCGAATGCCGATCTGCCGATCGTGCTGGGCACGTCGCAGTTCATGATCATTGCCGACGGCGTGACCGACTTCTCGACCGACCAGGGCACCGGCCCCTATCGGATCAAGGAGTTCAAGCAAGGTATTCGGACCATAGGCATCCGCAACGAGAAATACCATCGTCCCGGCGCTTACGTGGATTCGATGGAGTTGTTTGGGATAACCGACGATATCGCTAGGGGCAACGCCTTGTTGACCGGCGATGCGGATATTGCACTGAAGATTGTTCCTAACGTAGCGACGCAGGTCGAGCAATCGAAGACCGCACAACTGCTCCGAACCCCGTCTGCCCGCTTCGTCAATATCACCATGCAAATGGATGCCGCGCCATTCGACAACAACGATCTGCGCACGGCCATCAAGTTCCTGTTCGACCGAGAGCGCTTTCTGAAAACTACGCTGAGGAATTTCGGCGTCATCGGGAATGACACGATCTTTCATCCGGACAGCATCTATTGCAACAAGGAGCTGCCGCAGCGCGCGCTCGACGTCGATCGGGCTCGCGACCTCATCAAAAAGGCAGGGATGGCCGGGAAGACGGTCGATCTCCATGTTTCCGAAGCCTCGCTCGGGGGGATCGACCTGGGGCTGATGCTACAACAAACGGCACCGCGCGCCGGCCTCAACATCAATCTCCGGCGCGAGCCGGCCGATGGCTTCTGGAGCAACGTCTGGGCGAAGCGCGCATTTTATGCCGGCGAATGGAATCCGCGGCCGGTCTACGATATGATCCTGTCGCTGGCCTTCCTGCCGGGAGCCTCATGGAACGAGAGCCACATCGCGGACGAGGGTCTGGCGAAGCTGATCGTCGAGGCGCGCGGCACGCTCGATCAGGCCAAGCGCAAAGAGCTCTACGGCGAAGTCCAAAAGATCATGTACGACACGAGCGGCTATGTGATTCCCGCGTTCACGGACTTTGTCGATGGTGTCTCGAGCAAGGTCAAAGGCGTCGAGCCGATTCCCATCGGCCAGGCCGGGGGAATGCTGTTTGCCGAGACGGTCTGGATCGACGCCTGATCGGTACGCCGAGGGCCAGCAACCGCAAAGGGCGTGGTTCTCCTGCGTCACAAGCGCAAAAAGCCCCTCATCCTGAGCGGCTGCTTGCGCAGCAAGCCGAAGGATCAAAGGGCTTAACGAGCCTCGATTTCAGATCCTTCGACAAACTCAGGATGAGGAAATCGAGGAGCCGGAACTTCATGAAACAGGTTGTGACGCAATAGATTTGGTTGCGAACGATTCATGTTACGAGGAGCGGTTCCGGCCGGCACTGATGCCTCGTAGCTTCGAAAATCGTTCAGGAGCGCCGCGTTGATTGCCAAAATCATCCTCAGACGTCTCGGTGTCGGCGCCGTCACTCTCTGGATCGTTTCGGTCTTGGTTTTCGTCGGGACATCGATACTGCCTGGAGACGTTGCCCAGGCCATGCTCGGCCAATCGGCAACGCCCGAAACACTCGCGGGACTTCGTGACAAGCTTGGGCTCAACCGTCCGCTGATCGAGAGATACGCCGATTGGCTCTGGGGTTTCGTCACCGGAGACCTTGGCACCTCGCTCGCCAGCGGCGCCCAGATTACCCAACTCATCGGCGAGCGCCTCGCCAACACGCTGATCCTGGCCGGGCTGACGGCCGCCATCGCGGTGCCGCTGGCGGTCTTTCTCGGGCTTTACGGAGCTACCTTTCCAGGCAGCAAGACGGATCGCGGCGTTTCCGTCATTTCGCTCGTTCTCGTGTCGATCCCCGAGTTCCTGCTCGGCACCATCCTGGTCATCATCTTTTCGGTGAAGCTCGGCTGGTTTCCGGCCATCTCCTACATGACGACGGTGTCCTCGGTCGGGCGCTTCATCTCGGTCATCACCTTGCCGATCCTGACCCTCGCCGCGGCGATCACGGCGCAGATGGCCCGGATGACGCGCGCCACCGTCCTCAACATTCTCGGCGCGCCCTATATCGAAATGGCACTGCTCAAAGGCATCTCGCGCTGGAAGATCGTGTTCCGGCACGCGTTGCCGAACGCCATCGGGCCGATCGCCAACGTGGTGGCTCTCAATCTCGCCTATCTGGTGAGCGGCGTCGTGATCGTCGAAGTCATCTTCGCCTATCCGGGCCTGGCCAAGCTCATGGTCGATGCCGTGGCCAGCCGGGATTATCCGGTCGTCCAGTCGTGCGCATTGATTTTCTGCACGTCCTACATCCTCTTCATGCTGATCGCCGACATCATCGCGCTGACCTCCAACCCCCGCATGAGGCATCCGTGATGACGAGTGTGAACCCGATGGAAGGAGGAGAGACCTTCACGGCGCGTCCACGCCGCAGGATGCCGAGCAAGACAGGCCTCGTCGGGATCTGCATCGTCGGTGCCTGGGTGCTGGTGGCCCTCTTCGGGCACCTCATCGCTCCGTTCGACGAAGCGCAATTCGCCTCGGACACACCCTTCCTTGAGCCGTCGCGGCAGTTTCTCCTGGGCACCGATTATCTGGCCCGGGATCTGTGGTCCCGCCTTCTCATCGGCACCCAGCTCACGTTGGCGATGGCTGTCGGGGCGACACTCATCGCCTCGACGGTCGGCACCTCGATCGGCATTTTCGCGGCGATCACGGGAGGCTGGAAGGACATGGTGCTGAGCCGCCTCAACGATGCGTTCCTGTCGTTTCCGACAACCATCATGGCACTGGTCGTCATCGCCGCGCTGGGCTCGTCGATCCCCGTGCTGGTGATCGTCACAGGGCTGATCTACTCGGCGAGCGTCTTTCGTATCGCGCGCGCGCTCGCCATGGACCAGGCCGTGATGGATTATGTCGAGGTCGCCAAAGCGCGAGGCGAGGGCATCGGATGGATCATGGTCCATGAAATCCTGCCCAATATCGCACCGCCGCTCATGGTCGACTTCGGCCTGAGGCTTGGCTTCGCGATCCTGTTTCTCAGCGCCCTCAGCTTTCTCGGGCTCGGCGTTCAGCCGCCGCTGGCCGATTGGGGAAGCATGGTGCGCGAGAACATGACGGGGCTGACCTCGGGAGCGATCACGCCGATCTACCCGGCCGTCGCCATCGCGAGCCTTACCGTGGCGCTCAACCTGATCGTGGACGACCTCGCGACGCGATCCGGGCACACGATGTCCAGCAAGCTGATTTGATGGAGCCGTTGCTCGACATCGCCGGCCTGACGATCCGCAACTCGGAGACCGGAGCCGCGATCGTTCGCGACATCGGCTTCGTCGTTGAGCCGGGCAGGGTTCTTGCCCTCATCGGAGAATCGGGCTCGGGCAAGACGACGATTTCGCTTACGGCGCTGGGCTATGTCAGGCCGGGGCTCGAGATTGTCGGCGGCACGATCCGGTTCGGCGGAACGGACGTGCTGACGCTCGAAGGCGACGCGCTGCGCGAGTTCCGAGGCCGCCGCGTGGCCTATGTGGCTCAAAGCGCGGCGGCCGCCTTCAATCCCAGCCTGAGGATCGGCTATCAGGTGGTCGAGGCTTCGGTTGCCCACCGGGTTTCCGATGCCAGTCACGCCCGCGACAGGGCCGGTGCGCTGTACCGGGAGATGCACCTTCCGGCTCCCGATACGATCGCCGACCGCTTTCCGCACCAGGTGTCGGGCGGCCAGCTCCAGCGCCTGATGGCGGCCATGGCGATGTGTACCGGCCCGGAGCTCATCGTCTTCGACGAGCCGACGACGGCGCTCGACGTGACGACGCAGATCGAGGTGCTCAAGTCCTTCAAGGACCTCATCCGCCTGCGCAATGCCGCGGCTCTCTACGTATCCCATGACCTCGCCGTCGTGGCGCAGATCGCCGACGACATCATCGTCTTGCGCAACGGGGAAATTCAGGAGCGCGGATCGGTGCAGGCCATTATCGGCCATCCGCAGCACCCCTATACGCGCTCGCTGATCGCGGCTTCCGACCCGGACCGCGTGCGAAAAGGGGGGCGAGCGATGCCCGCGGTCGCGTCCGGCCCCGCCGGAGCATGCCCGCGGCCGGTTCTCCAGGTCCGCGGCCTTTGGGCCGGATACGGCGCGCGGGACGGGCAACCCGCCATTCCAATCCTGCGCGGCATCGACCTCGCCGTGCCGCCACGATCGGTCGTGGCGATCATCGGCGAGTCCGGATCCGGCAAATCGACCGCTGCGCGCGTCATGTGCGGGCTGCTGCCGGCATCGCGAGGTGAGGTGATCCTCGACGGCACGGTGCTCCCCGCCTCCGTCTCCGAGCGAAGCAAGGCGCAGTTGAGCCAACTCCAGCTGGTCATGCAGATGGCCGATGTCGCGCTCAACCCGTCCCATCGGATCGGCAAGATCCTGGGCCGCCCGATCGAGTATTTCCTCGGCGTGAAGGGTGCGGCCAGAGAGGATATGGTCGTCGATCTGCTGAGAAAGGTCCAGTTGCCGCCGGACTATATCCGGCGGCTGCCACGCGAACTGTCCGGCGGACAGAAGCAGCGCGTCAACCTGGCCCGCGCCCTCGCGGTCAATCCGAAAGTCGTCGTCTGCGATGAAGTGACCTCGGCGCTCGATACGATCGTGCGCGACGCGATCATCGACCTGATCCTGGACTTGAAGACCACGCTCGATCTGAGCTTCATCCTGATCAGTCACGACATCTCCACGGTCGCCAGATTGGCGGACCAGGTCGCGGTCATGCATTTTGGCGAAGTGGTCGAAACCGGAAACACGGCAGACGTGCTGGATAACCCGCAGCACGACTATACACGGCGTCTGCTGGCGTCGGTACCGCATCTGCGCGTGGGCTGGCTCGAGGAGGCGATCGCCGCCCAGGAGCGACGCGGTGCCGAACCTGTTCCCTCGTGACTTTGAAAGCGGTTCACACCCTTGCCGCCCGGACAGACAACGCACAAGAGGGCCGCGTCCTGAACCAAATTCAACGCCGCTCTGCCGTTTTCAATGTATTGAGCAGTTCGTCGTGCCGATACTCTCGGCCCGGTCCGGGCGTGACCGCGCGCGCGGCACCGCATAGACCTTGAGATCGCGACGGCAGCAGGATGACCATGCTTCAGGACATTTCGACCAAGTTGGCTCAGCGGACCGACGTGTTCAAGGACCCGCGCAAGGCCGCCTACCTCAACAGCGAGGGGACCGACAAGCCGATGCGCAACCCCATTGCTTTGGAAACACTTCAGCGGGTGCGCGCCTATCGCAAGCAGCGGATCAAGGATCAGTTGAAGAAGCACGATTGCGCGGCGATCCTGCTCTACGATCCGGTCAACATCCGCTACGCCCTCGACGTCTCCAACATGCAGGTTTGGATGACGCATAATCCGTCGCACTATGCGATCGTCTTCGCGGACGGGCCGGCGATCGATTTCGAATATCGGAATTCCGAGCATCTGGGCCGGGGCATCGAGACGATCGATGAGGTGCGGACCGCCAAAAGCTGGTTCTATTTCTCCGCCGGAGAGCATGTGCCGACCCGGGCCAAGGCTTGGGCCGCGGAGGTCGCCGACCTGATGCGCGAACATGGCGGAGGCAACAAGCGCCTCGCCGTCGACAAATGCGAACCGCTCGGCATCGACGCCCTGCGCTCGCACGGTATCGCCATCGTCGAGGGGCAGGAACTGACCGAGCATGCCCGCTCCATCAAGTCGCCCGACGAGCTCGAACTCATCAAATGGACGATCCAGGTCGGCCAGGCCGGGATGGCCCGGATGTATGACGTCTCTTTGCCCGGCAAGACCGAGAACGAGATCTGGGCCGAACTGCACTACGAGAACATCCGGTCGGGCGGCGAATGGGTCGAATGCCGGCTCCTCACCACCGGGCCGCGCACCAATCCCTGGTTCCAGGAATGTTCCGACCGCGTCGCCGAACTCGGCGATATCTGCTCCTTCGATACCGACATGATCGGCCCTTACGGTTATTGCGCGGACCTCTCCCGCTCGTGGACCATCGGCCACACCGCGATGACGGACGAGCAGAAGACGCTGTATTCGCACGCGCTGGAGCAGATTCATCACAACGTCGGGATCATCAGGGCGGGGATGGATTTCGTCGAGTTCAACGAGAAATCCTGGCGCATCCCGGAGCGCTACCTGCCTCGCCGCTATGGCTCCGCGCTGCATGGCGTCGGCCTCGCCGACGAGTACCCGCTCGTGCTGCTGCATCCCGATTTCGGCCGCGCCTATGGCGGGCGTTTCGAGGAAAACATGACCGTGTGCGTCGAAAGCCTCATCGGCGAGGAGGGCGGCCGCGAATGCATCAAGCTCGAGACCCAGGTGCTGGTCACCGACGAGGGCGCGGTGCGGCTCGACACCTTTCCCTGGGAAGAGCTGTGATCCTTTGCCCCGTTTTCCATCCGTGGCGATCTCGAGCGAGCTCTCAGGAGCTCTCTGCGGTCCGGGAACGGATTTTTCAGCCCTTTCTCCGCAGCCTGATCGTCTTGCTGTGTCATAAGCCGATCGACCGTCCGCGTGTTTGGCAGCATGGGCCTCGAGCGAGGCTCCTTGCCAATGCGATAGCGAGGTGACGACGCATCGTCGCGACGGAGTTACGCGAACTATGGGTGGCTCTATATCGCGTCCTTCGGCATCGGGACGAGAGCCTTCCTGATCGCCTCGACGTTCAGGCCGTCCCCGAAGCGCCGGCCGGCGACGCAACCGGCCTGATGCATCGACCGGCACCGGGACGACGACAGGTCATCCCGAGGCGACCTAACGAACTCGACCGCACCGCCCTCGGGTTGCATGTTCCGCACCGCTGCCCTTACGCGATCCCCGCCTGCGCCAAGGCCATCCCGCCCTTCCGCGGGATCGCGCCGGAGCATCTGGGCGCATGTATAAGGACGGAGATGTTGTAGAGATCAGGACATACCGGTCGAGCGAAAAAATCGCAATCATCTCGAAGCTATTCCTGCTGTCTCTACGCAGTTGACCGAATGGGCCACCCTATGTCGTCACGCCTAAGCGTAGTCCTGTTGATTTGACGATGCGGGTTTCCTGGGTCAGAATATACCGGCTGTCGACGAAGAATCGACGCGTAATGGAACCAAGAATGGCGCTGCTAGAAGAGGTTTTCAGGCTCTCGGGAGTACCGACCCACACTTTCGTGGAACCGGTACGGTATGACGCAATTAAGGTTGCCATGCGGACACCCGGACGGTGCATTGTCCTGGAAGGGCCTTTCGGCATTGGCAAGACGACAACAATCACCCGAGTTATGCAGCAGCTCGGGAAGGACAAAAGCATTGTTTCCCTAAGTGCTCGCCGCAAAGTCGATCTCGAGTTGATCGAATCCCTTCCGGTTATGGAAAATATTGGAACAGTTGTCATTGATGATTTTCACAGACTTAGCGATGCTCTCAAGGCTAGTTTGTCTGACTATATGAAAATTCTCGCAGATACGAGCGATGAAAGTTCTCAATTGATCCTGATTGGCATCAATAAGGCGGGTGACCAACTGATTAAATTCGCGCATGACCTCGGCATGCGCATTGACGTATTTAAGATGGAGGCTAACACTGCCGAAAAGATCGAAGAATTGATTATGAAAGGTGAGCGCGCACTAAATATAAATTTGCGGGACAAGGCTTCTATCGCGGAACGTGCACAAGGCAGTTTTCATATCGCGCAGGTTCTCTGTTATCAGATGTGCATCGAAGCCGGCGTTACCTAGACGCAAATCGAGCCACTCATTGTCGAATACGCAGTCGACGTAGTAATCGAGCGTATTATGACCGATCTGCAGCGACAGTTTCTTCAGCCAGCGATTGAGTTTGCCCGCGGTTCCAAAATTAGACGAGAAGGTCGCGCTCCATACCTTCATATTCTAAAGTGGTTATCCGAAAGTGAAGACTGGTCATTGGATCTTCAGGACGCGCTGCGGGCAAATCCAGGGCACAAGAGCAGTATTGGACAAGTACTTGAGAAGGGTCACCTGGAGACACTGCTGCGCGAGAAGGAAGACGTACTTGGTCATCATTTTCACTATGAGTCATCGACGAGAGTACTGAGCGTCGAGGATCCGAAATTGATCTTTTTCCTTCGTAACTTGGTCTGGCGGCAGTTCTCTCGAACTGTCGGGTTCTCGGCCAACTATTTTAAAGGGGAATATGACATTGCGCTCTCCTTTGCCGGCAAAGATCGTAACATCGCCAAACGATTGTTCGAAATTCTAGTCGACCGAGAGGTTGCAGTTTTCTATGACGAGAATGAGCAGCATCGGATAATTGCGAAGGAGATAGAGGCATACCTCGCTCATGTGTATAGATCAGCTGCGGCATACGTGGTTCCTCTACTTTCGACAGATTACCCGAGTCGGATCTGGACGAAGTTTGAGAGCGACCAATTCAGATCTCGCTTTGGCCAGGAAGCCGTCATCTCCATTCGCTACACAGATGTAAGCCCTGGTTTTTTCTCAGAAGACCATCGATACGGTAGTCTGGCGTTCGACCCGTCGGAAGACCAAGAGGCGCAACTTCAAGGAATTGTCGAGACAATCTGCAGACGGCTGGAGGAGGATCGCCAAAAAGAAGAAAAAGCAAGCGCAAGGGAGGCCGCCGCCTAATCACCTGACGCGAAGTCCCATTCCGATTCTCGAATGGCATCCGTTTGCAACCAAACGGAATTCTCAGCCTTGGCGGGGTTCAGTCCAGCCTGAGCACGTGCTCATTCTCCTTGCTACTCCTCCACCCCTCACTCCACCGACACGTTCTCCATCCCGAAGAACATCTGGGTCGGGTTGAGCTGGTAGCCCTTGACCTTCTTGCTCATGGCGCGGATCTGCAGCGTCGAATTGACGAAGATCCAGGGTGCGTCGTCGAGCACGATTTTTTGGGCCTTCTCGTAGAGCGGCGTGCGCTTGGCGGGGTCGGATTCGACCAGTGCCTGGGCCAGCAGCGCCTGATACTCCGGGTTGTTGTAGCGCGACCAATTGACCACCGGGAAATTGGCGTAGCTCCACAGCTCGCCCAAAAAGTTGTCCGGGTCGCCGTTGTCCCCGGTCCAGCCCTCCATCATCATGCCGTCGGTCTTGCCGGCCCGCACCAGGGTGAAATAGGAGCCGACCTCGAGCTGGCGCACGCTGACCGAGAGGCCGACCTTGCTGAGATAGCCCTGGATGGCGATGGCGAGGTTGGGGCCGGCCGGGTTGTAGCCGCGCGGCGAATTGTAGGTCAGGAGTTCGACCGGCGTGCCGGGTTTCACGCCGGCTTCGGCCAGCAGCGCCTTGGCCTTGGCGGGGTCGTAAGGGTAGCCCTTGAGCGACTTGTCGAAGCCCCATTGCGCCTCGGGGAGCGGGGAGGCCATCGGCACCGCGAGGCCGGCGAAAAGCGCCTTGTCGATGGCGTCCTTGTCGACCGCGTAGTTCAGCGCCTGGCGGACGCGCTTGTCCTTGAACAGCGGCGCATCGACCGGCAGCGCGACGCCCGAGACGGCGAGGCCCGGTTGGGTCAGGAGCACGAGGCTCGGATCGCTCTTGATCGCCGGCACCGACTGGGTCGAAAGATCGGCGAGGATCTGGATCTCGCCGCGCTTCAGCGCCAAGACCGCGGCCTGCGGGTCGGGCAGCTCCTTGAAGATCAGGTGGTCGATCTTCGGCTTGCCGCCCCAATAATCGGGGTTGGCATCGAGGATGATCTGGTCGCGCTGGCGCCATTCCTTGAGCACGTAGGGACCGCTGCCGACGGGCTTGGAGCGCAAATCCTTGCCGAGCTTGGCGGCGGCGGTGGGGCTGACGAGGCCGTTCCACACCATGGCCAGGCTGTTCAGGAAGGCGGCAGACGGCTTCTTGAACTTGAACTCCACCGTGTCGTCGTCGACGGCCTTGTAGCTCGCCACGTCGCCGTAGGTGAACTCGATATAGCCTTCGACCGGACCCGTATTGTAGATATATTGCGGGTTCGCCTTGTTGAGCAGGCGGTCGACGTTCCAGATCACCGCCTTCGCGTCGAGCGGCGTGCCGTCGCTGAACTTGACGCCCTTGCGCAGCTTGAACGTATAGGTCAGGCCGTCGGGCGAGGTGGTCCAGCTCTCGGCGATGCCGGGGGCGACGTCGGTCGTGCCGGGCTTGTAGCGCAAGAGGCTGTCGTAGACCGTCGACATGACGAAGCCCGACGTGTTGTTCTCGACCGATTCGGGGTCGAGCCAGGACGGGTCCGAGGCGATGCCGATGACGAGCGTGGTGTCGGCCCGGGCGACGGCAGGCGCGGCGACGAGGGCGAGTGCCGCCGCCCAGACCCATAGCTTCGATCGCATCCGGCGCTCCTCAGGGATCGGCCCGGACCAGAGCTTTGGCGCCCGGACCGGCCATGAAAAGGTGTCGTCATGTCCGGCATCGCGGACCGGACCCCGCGCAGAGCCCGAATTACCGAAAAGCGTCAGGACGTTCGGGCACGATAGCGCCGGCCCGCCCGGTGTCAACGGCGCGAGCCGGCGCTGATTAATCGGATGAAGCGTGAAAGGCATCACCGAAGCCTCCGACGTTACGCCGCGCATTCCCGCGCAAGCGGGAATCCAGCGAAACATGACGACCGGAGGCCGGCCGTATAGGAGGGTTTGAAGAGTCTGCCCCTGGATTCCCGCTTGCGCGGGAATGAGCGGAGAGAGATGTCCCGACCTCAAAAAACATTGGTGGGAAAACGGTTCAATCCGATAGCCCAGGCTGCAGGCCCGTCTCGGCGACGCCTGCCGCCTGCTCCCGGCACCAGGTCGCGACCTCGGCATGGGTGGCGAACCAGCACCCGCCGCGCTGCTTCATGTGCTCGATCAGGCGGCGCAGCAGCGGCACGCGGCTGCGGTGGCCGATGACATGCGGATGCATGGTCAGCAGGAACAGGCCGCCTTCGTCCCAGGCGCCGTCGAACTCGGCCCGAAAGATCTCCTCGACCGCCGAGGGCGGCGTATAGGGGCGCAGGCCCGAGAAGCGCAGCATGTTGAAATAGACCGCATCGTCGCGGATCCATTCGGGCGGCAGCTCGACGACGCCGGTGGGCTCGCCCGCGGCGAGGAGCTCGTAAGGGTCGTCGTCAGCCATCAGGCTGCTGTCGTAGAGCAGCCCCATCTCGCGGATGATGCGCAGCGTGTTGACGGAAAAGTCCCAGCTCGCGGTGCGAATGCCGACCGGCCGCGTGCCGCAGATCCGCTCGAGCACATCGGCGGCGCTGCGCGTGAGGTCGCGCTCCGCCTCGTAGGGAAGGTCGGTGTTCTTCTCGTGGATCCAGGAATGGATGCCGATCTCATGGCCCGCCGCGGCGAGGCCGCGGACTTCGTCGGGATGCAGCAAGGCCGAGACGGCGGGATAGAAGAAGGTCGCGGGCAGGCCGTGCTCGTCGAGGAGCCGCCTCAGCCGCGGCACGCCCTGCCGGTTGCCGTACTGGCCCTGGCTGATCCGCATCGGGCTCTCGTCGGCGTCGCGCAGCGGGATCGTCTCATGGTCGGCGTCGAAGGAGAGCGCCACGGCGCAGCGGGCGCCGCTCGGCCACGCGGCCGGCTTGAGGCTGCGGCCGGCCCGCGCCCGCCCGACGATCTCGCGCCAGACCGGCTCCTCCCATTGCCAGGGTTGGCCCGCGGGGTGGGTTTCGTCGTTCATGCGCTGCCTCCATCCGTCCGAACCGCCGATACGTCCTCCGATACATGGCGGAGGGCCGTTTCGATGCTATGGGAGATGCACGACGGACGAGAGCGGACGATGGACCGGATTGCCTTCCTGAACGGCGACTATATGCGGCTCGACGAGGCGCGCCTGCCCATCATGGACCGCGGCCTTCTCTTTGCCGACGGCATCTACGAGGTCAGTGCCGTGCTCGACGGCACCTTGGTCGACAACGAGGCGCATCTCGACCGGCTCGACCGGTCGCTCGCCGCGATCCGCATCGCCAATCCCTATTCACACGCCGAATGGGTGCAGCATCAGGCGGAGCTGGTGCGCCGTAACCGCCTCGACGAGGGCACCGTCTATCTCCAGGTGACGCGGGGGGTCGCCGAGCGCGACTTCGCCTTCCCGCCGGGCTTGCGCCCGACCGTCTTCATGTTCACCCAGGCCCGGCGGATCGTGGATGCTCCCTTGGCGGCCTCCGGGGCGGCGGTCATCACCGTGCCGGATCTGCGCTGGCGACGCCGCGACATCAAGTCGGTCGGCCTGCTGGCCCAAGTGCTGGCCAAGCAGGAGGCCGCCGAGGCGGGTGCCAACGAGGCCTTCATGGTCGAGGACGGGCTCGTCACCGAGGGCGCCTCCTCCACGGCCTTCATCATCACGAAAGCCAATGCGGTGGTGACGCGGCCGCTGTCGACGAGCGTGCTCCCCGGGATCACGCGCCAGGCCGTGCTGCGTCTCGTCGACGAGCAGGGCCTTTCCCTCGACGAGCGCGCCTTCACGGTCGAGGAGGCCCGCGCCGCCGCGGAGGTCTTCTACACCGCCGCCTCGGCCTTCGTCATGCCGGTCGTCTCGGTCGACGGTCACGCGATCGGGAGCGGCCGTCCCGGCCCGCTCGCAACGAGGTTACGGAGCCTCTACATCGATCTTGCACGGACCCGGCAACCCCGGCCTGCGTGACGCCCGCCCACAAGATCACGGTCGAGTATCATGATTCGAAGGACCCGGCCATGAAGCCGATCTGAGGAGGCTGATCACCGCCCTGCTGCTTGCCGGATCATGCCTTTCCGCCGCGGCCAATTGCAATCCCATGCCCGGGCTGGGATTCCCGCGATGGCTGGCCGTCTGCGGGCCGGCGCTCCAGCAGGCGTATAGGGCGGGGCAAGGCCGGTGCGGTTCACCGGTCAACTCATGTCCCGTGCCACTCGGAAGCCGCTGGTGTAATAACGGACCGCCGTGTCGTATTTGAACCTCACACCCGAGTAGAGATATTTGGCATCGTTGTTGAACGAGCCGCCGCGCAGCACGTGCTGCGAACAGTCGCCCGTCGTGCGCGCCGAGCCATCGCTCGGGGCGCCGTCGTAGGAGGGGTTCCAGCAATCCTCGACCCATTCGGCGGCATTGCCGGCGGTATCGAACAGCCCGAAGGCGTTGGGCTGAAAACTTCCCACAGGCAAGGTCTGGCCGGCCGGCTTCTTCTGGCAATCCGAGCAATTGGCCCGGTCGGTTCCGACATCGGGACCCCACCAGAACAGATCGCTGGTCCCGGCCCGGTCGGCATATTCCCACTCCGCTTCGCTCGGCAGGCGATAATGGTGCCCGGTCGCGCGGGAGAGCCATTGCACATAGGCTTGCGTATCGAGCCAGCTGACGCCGATGACGGGCCTGTCGCCGCGGCCCCAGCCGTGATCGCCCGGCTGGAACTTGCAGCCGCCGGCGATCACGCAGGCATCCCACTGGGCGAACGTCACCTCGTGGCGGCCGATTGCCGGCGGCTTGCCGATCGTCACCGGATGAACCGGCTTCTCGTAACCGAAGCCGCGCGTCGTTCCCATGTCGAAACGACCGGCCGGCAGCACGGCGAGGTCCGGGCAGGTCGGACAATCCTGAATGAAATGCGCCTGTCCCTCGTCGTGAACGGGCTTTGCCTCGGTGACCTGCGGGACTGCGGCGGGTGCCGGGCTCGGCGGAGCGGGCGCCGGCTGAGCCGGTGCGGGGATAAGCGCCGGCTGCGCAGGAGCGGGCAGCGCGGGCGTTGGCTGCGCAGGAGTTGGCTGCGCAGGAGTAGGCTGCGCAGGAGCCGGTTGTGCGGGAGTAGGCAGCGCCGGAGCGGGCAGCGCCGGAGCAGACTGCGCGGGAGCAGGTGGCAGCGTCGGGGGAGGATGCGACTCTGCGCTCGCCGGCGGTGGTGTCTGGACGGCGGGCGGCACCTCGGCGGAGGGTGCCGGCTCGCCCTCCGTCCGGGCCTGCCGGTCTACCGTGGTGGCGGTGGGCGCGGGCGCAAGAATCCCCGCCTTGAACGCCAGGAAAGCGCCGCCGGCGGCGAGCAGCAGCAGAAACACGCCGACCGCCGCCCAGAGACCGCGCGCGCGCGATCGGGGCCGGTCCGCGGTCTGCGCCGGTTCGGGCGCGCCCGGCGGAGCATAGATCGTCGAGGTCCGCTCCGCGGGCGGCACCCGCTCCGCGGGCACCGTCCGGGCGGCAGGGCCGTCGCGCTGCGCCACTGCGATCTCGTCGATGATGGCGGCCGCCGAGACCGGTCGCTGCCGCTCGTCGACCCGCATCATGCGATCGATGATCCGCAGGAGGGAGGCCGGATAGCGCCCGGCCCCGGCCGTCTCGGCCGGCACCAGCGGGTCGTCGCGCAACCTGCGCAGCGAGTCGACCGGCGCCGTCCCGGTCACCGCACGATACAGGATCGCGCCAAGCGCGTAGAAGTCGCTCCACGGGCCCTGTTGGCCGCCGACCCCATATTGCTCCGGGGGCGAATAGCCGGGCGAGGCGATCTTCGTGACCGATCGGCTGTCGCGCATCCGGAAATCGCGCGCCGCGCCGAAATCGATCAGGACCGGCGTGCCGTCGTCGCGGATGATGACATTGCGGGGCTTGAGGTCGCGGTGCAGCACCGCCTGCTTGTGGACGACGTCGAGTCCGTTCAGGATGCCGCCCAGCATGACTCTGAGATCGGCTTCGGCGAGGGGTCCGCGGGCCAGCACCTCCTCCAACGACGGGCCTCGCTCGAATTGCAGGACGATGTAGCCGGTGCCATGCGCCTCGAAGAAGCGGCGGACCTGCATGATGTTCGGATGGCGGAACCGGGCGATGATCCGCGCTTCCTCCAGGAAGGCGTCGAGGCCCTCGCGCAACGCCTGCTTGTCCGAACTCGATTTGGCCCTCGCGGTCAGGTCCGAGACGCGGACCGCGACCTCGTTGGGGAAGAATTCCTTGATCGCGACGATCTCGTTCAGCAGCGTATCGAGCGCCCGATAGGTGATGCCGAAGCCGCCGTGACCGATGACCCCCTCGATCCGATATTCGAACAGCATCGTGCCCCTGGGCAGGGCGAGCTGGTGGTCGTCGTCGGATGGATCGGGACCGTCCATTCTTTACCGTTGCGCCGTCAGTTGCCGATGCGGAAAGCGATGCCGTCGAGCGGGCGGCACGCCGTTTGTCCAAGCGATACCGCAAAACCGTTGACGGCTTTCTGCACCTGGCAGCGAAGCGGGAATCGGGTCCGCCCGACGTCGCCGGTACCGTCGAGAAGCGTCAGGACCCCGTCGGCATAGGTGAAATGGCCCGCCGCATGCTTGCTGCCGGCCAATTGCTTCATCTCGAACGTCCCGTCGGGCGCGAAGGTCAGCATCACCGCGTCCGACACGTAGGACGTCTCGCGGATCGTGCCGTCCGCTTCGGCGAGACCGGGCTTCGGCAGGGTCGCGCTCGCCGGCATCTTGACGGCCGCCGGGGTAGGGGATGCGGGCGGTGCCGGCTTGGCGGCGGCGGGAGCCAGCGCCAGCATCAGGTTCAGTGCCTCCAGCCTGGTCCGGTCCTGGGCCTCGACGCAGCGCGCCAGGGCTTTGCGATCCGGCGTCGCGCAGCCGGCCTCGCGATCGGCCAGCCACTGCGCCTGCGATTTGCGCAGCGCCTGGCCCTGGGCCGGCAGGCGGACGAGCGCGTCCGCATAGGTCTTGTCGAGGGCCGAATCCTGCTGGCGCAGGCTGGGCGAAGCGCAGATGGCCTTGTCGATCCGCGCCTTGGCTCTGTGGCAGTCGAGCGCCCGCGCGGGCGCGCTCGCCATCAAGACTCCGATCCCCATCGCTGTCACGAAGCCGAGACCTCGCATCATCGCCGAACCTCTCCGAAGCCCCCCGATTGCCGGCACGAACAGGCGAGCCGGATGCGTAGCAGCGCCCGATTTGCCTGGATACAAAAGGCGACAAAGCGGCGGCCAGGATCCTGCGCCATAGTGTCGCGAGTGCGCAAGCGCGCGGGTCGATCGCATCAGGACGAGACCCTGGCGCGGCGGCGACTGCGCCGCAGCCGCACCGCAAGGATCATCACCACCCCGAGAAGGGTCGCCACGCCGAGCGAGAGGATATTTTCGGATTTGCGGCGCCACAGATAGGCCGCGGTATCGAGCGGTCCCGCGAGCGGAACGTCGACGGTTCCCCCGAGCCATATCGTCTTGTCGCCGTAGCGAAGTCCGGCCTCGATCCTGGCGTTCGGCTCCCAGACGTATCGACGCACGACATCGAGCGGAAAGCCGACGCGGGCGCCCGACATCAAAAACATCCGGATATCGAGATCGACGAGATCGGCCCGCGTCAGCATCCGGCCGCCCGTGGCGGCGGCGATGCGGCCGATGTTCGCCAGATCGGCGAGCCGCGGGCTCGGGCTGACCACGAAGCTCAGGCTGACCAGATCGGCCCGCGCGGCGGCTTCCACTTGCGACCACGGCGTCGTGCCGGCATTGAAGCCGTCCGTGTAGACGAAGACGGCATGGCGGCTCGCCGAGATGGCCGCCGCCGCCTGAACGGCGGAGAGCAGGGCGCCCGTCAGGTTGCCGCCGTCCTGACGCGGCGTCAGGACAGGCGCGAGTGTGTCGGGCTGTGCGGCGAGCGCGGGATCGAGCAGGCGATAGTCCGAATCGAAGGCACCGACGACACTCCTCGCCTCGGACGGAAGCGCTGCCATCGAGATTGCGACGGCTTTGGCTGCATCCTCGATGGCGGGGCCGCGGTCGGCATCGCCCGTGTCGACGAGGAATTCGACGACCAGCACGTCGCCCGCTGCCGGATAGGCCTCGTAGCGGGTCGGCGTGCCGGTCGGACGGTGATTGACGCTGGCCTCGACGCTCGTCATCGGGGTCGGCGGCGGTCTGACGAAGCGCCAGGCCAGGGTCGCGGTCGATGCGTCGACGCTGAGCGCCGCCAGGATGCCGTCCTGCTCCTGAACGTCCACCATCCGCGCCGCGGCCTGCCCCAGGCCCAGCCACGCCACGGCCGCGACGACGAGAAGTGAACGCTTGAGCCGGCTTGGCATGCAACGGGCGGCCGGGAACGACGGAACGACGTCACGCATCCGACGCGACCGGAACCTCCTCTGCCGAAACGTCGTCGTCGCCCGCTGCGCTCTCCGCCGCCTCGTCCCAGCGGTAGCGGAAACCGCCGTCCGCGATCGACACATCGATGTGGCGGACCGGCCGCCGGGCGAGGGTGCGGTTGAGAATCTCGCGCGACAGCGCGGGCAGCAGCGTGTTGGTGATGACGTTGTCGATCATGCGGCCACCGGAATCGGGATCGTTGCAGAGCGAAGCGATATGGCTGACCACCGCATCGTCGTAAGTGAGGCCCGCCGCATGGTTCTCCGCGATGCGCTTGACGATCCTGTCGAGCTGGAGGCGGATGATGCCCGACAGCATCTCGCCCGACAGCGGCAGGTAGGGCACGGTGACGATGCGCCCCAGCAGCGCCGGCGGGAAGACGCGCAGCAGGTCGGGCCGTAGCGCCGTCGCGAGCGCCTCGGGATCCTCGCGATAGGCCGGATCGTGCGATGCCCGGACGATGAGGTCCGTGCCGACATTGGAGGTCAGGATGATGAGCGTGTTCTTGAAGTCGATCCGTCGTCCGGTGCCGTCCTCCATGACGCCCTTGTCGAAGACCTGGAAGAAGATCTCGTGCACGTCCGGATGCGCCTTCTCGACCTCGTCGAGGAGGACGACGCTGTAGGGCTTGCGCCGCACCGCCTCGGTCAGCCGACCGCCTTCGCCATAGCCGACATAGCCGGGGGGGGCGCCCTTGAGCGTCGCCACCGTATGGGCCTCCTGGAACTCCGACATGTTGATGGTGATGATGTTCTGCTCGCCCCCGTAGAGCTGCTCGGCGAGCGCCAGCGCCGTCTCGGTCTTGCCGACGCCCGAGGGGCCGCAGAGCATGAACACGCCGATCGGCTTGTTGGGATTGTCGAGCTTGGCCCGGTTGGTCTCGATCCGCTTGGCGATCATCCGCAGCCCGTGCGACTGGCCCACGACCCGTCGCTCCAGGATGTCGGCCAATCTGAGCACCGTCTCGATCTCGTCCTTGATCATCCGGCCGACCGGAATGCCGGTCCAGTCGGACACCACGGCGGCGACGACGTTGTCGTCGACATGCGGGTAGATCATGCGCCGCTCGGGCGGAATCTCGTCGAGCGCGCCGAACTTGAGACGGAGTTCGGCGTGACGCTGGTCCGGCCCGGCTGCCGCATCCTTCTCAGTGGTTGCGAGGATGTCGCGCAGGCCGCGGATCTCATTGACCAGCGCCTGCTCGCGCCCCCACTCGCCCTCGAGCGTCGCGAGCTCGGTTTCGTGGCTCGCCACCTCGCCCTCGAGCGCGGCGATGCGCTTGTCGTTGGCGAGGCCGAGATCGCTTTCGCGCAGCAGGGCCTCCTTCTCGGCGGTGCGGGCGAGGATCAGCTTGCGCACGTCCTCGATGGCGGCCGGCGTGGCGCTCTGGCTGATGGCGACGCGCGCGCAGGCGGTGTCGAGCAGGCTGACGGCCTTGTCGGGCAATTGCCGGGCTGGGATGTAGCGCTGGGAGAATTGCACCGCCGCCTTGATGGCCGCGTCGGTGATGCGCACGCCATGGTGCTTTTCCATCAGCCCGAGGATGCCGCGCAGCATGTCGCAGCAGCGGTCCGCATCGGGCTCGTCGATCTGCACCGGCTGGAAGCGCCGCGTCAGGGCGGGGTCCTTCTCGATATACTGGCGATATTCCGCCCAGGTGGTGGCCGCGATGGTGCGCAGCGTGCCGCGGGCGAGGGCGGGCTTGAGGAGGTTCGCGGCATCGCCCGTGCCGGCCGCGCCCCCGGCGCCGATCAGCGTATGGGCCTCGTCGATGAACAGGATGACGGGGGTCGGCGAGGCCTGGACCTCGTCGATGACCGATCGCAAGCGCTGCTCGAACTCGCCCTTCATCGAGGCGCCGGCCTGCATGAGGCCGATGTCGAGGGCGCAGAGCCGCACGCCGCGCAGCGGCGGCGGCACGTCGCCCTGGGCGATCTTCTGGGCGAAGCCCTCGACCACCGCCGTCTTGCCGACGCCGGCCTCGCCGGTGAGGATCGGATTGTTCTGCCGCCGCCGCATCAGCACGTCGACGATCTGCCGGATCTCCTCGTCGCGACCCAGGATGGGATCCATCGTCCCCGAGGCCGCCCTGGCGGTGAGGTCCTGGGAGAAACGGTCGAGGGCGGTGGTGCCCTTCGCCGCCTGGGCCGGATCGCCGGTGCCGGCGCCGCGCAGGCCCGAGCCGTCGAGCGGCTGCAGGTTCTCCTCGTCCGATCCCGCCCACAGCGTGCGGTGGATCGCGCCGAGATCCTCGACCGGCAGCTTGGCGAATTCCTTCGACAGGCCGAGAAGGACGCGGCGCAATTCCGGCGTCTTGAGGATGGCCACGAGCACGTGGCCGGTGCGGATCTGCGTCTCGCCGAAGAACAGGGTGGCGTAGTGCCAGCCACGGTCGAGCGCGTCGATGACGGCGTTCGAAATGCCCGGCATCTCCGTCTCGTTGGTCTTGAGGCCGTTCACCGCCTCGCCGAGGTCGGCGATGAGCTTCGCCCGGTCGAGCTTGTACTTGTCCGCGGTCAGGGCGAGATCGGTCCGATCCTGCTGGGCGACGTGGAACATCCAGTGCGCCAGTTCGACATGGCGGTTGCCGGCGCCCTTGGCGTGGCGCAAAGCCTGGATGAAGGCCTGATAGCCGATCCTGTTGAGCTTGCCGGTGACCGTCTCAAGGCTGATATCCGCCATCGTCTCGCTTCCTAAATGTGTCGGCTCAAGCAGCGACCTCGGTCGACGGACGCAGGCGCTCGCCGAGATCGAGGCGCGCGTCGGTGCGGATGGTGCCGCCGAGGCCGGCCCAGTCGGGCGCCACCCACGTCGTCCAGCCCAAGCGTCCCGACCGGCCGAGCCGCACCGCTTCGGTCTTCTCGGCGGGCAGCCCCAGCTCGACCTCGACCTCCATCTGGGCGCCGAGATAGAAGAAGACGGCGTCGGCCGCCGGCCGCGCCCGGTCGCCGCCCGGCAGGAACCGCTCGTATTGCACGAGATCCGGCGCCAGGATCCGGATGCGGATCTTGTCCTCGACGCTGAACAGCCGGCGCCCGAGCAGGATGTCGACGCCGAGGCCGCTGTTCTTGCCGCCGAGCATGCTCAATTCGTCCGCGTCGAGCGGCAGCGAGGAACCGACGAACTGGTCGATCTCGACCTCGACGTCGAACAGGCCCGCAAGAAAGTCGCGCAGCCGGCCGGCCGATTTCGTTCGCGGTGCGAGAAGTCCCGCATAGGCGAGCTTGTCCCGGTCGTCGACCGAATCGATGCCGCGATGGCACGGCGTTCCGATGCCGATCAATGCACCGATATAGTCGGCGAAGTGATCCTCGTCGGGCCGGTCGTGCTGCGCGATCGGCCGCGCATCGGCCCAGGCCCGGAAGAACAATTGCAGGAAGCGGTGGTTGAAGAGATCGAGGAAGCGAGGAAAGGCGTCGTCCTGCGCCAGCCACCAGCCGTAGGCTTCCTCGGTCGTCGCCAGCGGCAGGGCGCCCTGCGGACCCATCATCCCCAGGAACCTGACCAGCATGCGGATGCGGCCCTCGCCGTCTTGGGAGACGGCGCTCAGATTCTCGGCCGGGAAGGCGAGGAACGGGTCCTGGCCGAGGGAGACGAAGTCGTCGCGCCGCGTGGCGCTGTCGCCGATGCGCGGCCGGTCTGAGAAACGATGCTCCAGGCGCCGCAGGGTCGCGAGCACGTCGAACCGCCAAGGCTCGGCGGCCATCTCGGCGGCGATCTCCTCGACCTCGCTCATAGGGCGTTTCGCAGGCCGGCTCGCGGCGGCCAGCGCATGATTTCGCCGCGCTCGGTCGAGCGCAGGACCGTCTGGGTAAAATGGTTGACGGCCGCATATTCGGCGAAGAAGCGATCGAGCAAGGCGCCGAGCAGGAAGGCGCCGCTGCCCTCGAAGGCCTTTTCGTCGACGCTCAGCGTGATCTCGATGCCGCGCGCCACGCCGACGCCGTGCCGCTGGCGGATGCGCCGTACGACCGGGCGGCTGTCGAGGCTGCGCAAGCCTCTGATCTGGCTCTCGCTGGCGCTGTCCGACGGGTCGGCGAAGAGGGTGAGGGTTTCGCGCAGGGCGGCCGCATCCTTGCCGGCGCCGCGCTCGACGAGCCCGAGCTGGTTGACGGCCAAAAGGTTGACGAGACGCCAGTTGAGCGGACGGACCGGGTTGCCTTCGCCGGCGCGGCGCGCCTCGCCGACGATCGAGTCGCGCGGTCGCGTCGGGCCGTCGATGCAGCGGATCGCGAGGCTGGTATCGTCGAGAAAGGTGAAATCGGCGCCGCTCTCGCCCACCGGCATGTGTTCCGCCAGATGTCGGTTGGAGCAGAGCGCCCGCACGCTCAACTCCCGCATGACCGCCTCGTCGCCCGCGTCGGGCAGCGACACGGACAGGAACGTCTCGGTGCCGAGATAGTCCGCGCCGCCGCCCCGGCGGCGCTCGGCGGCCGACCGCATGCGCGGGATCCGTCGCACCGTGTAGTGGAGCTGCGTCTTCCCGGCCTTGATCTTCGGCGCCGAATAGAGCGGCTGCAGCGTGACCTTGTCGGGTCGGCCGGGAGCATGGCCGTGAACGTCGAGGATGCGATGCACCTCGAAATCGGTCGGGCGGCTGCGATCGGGCACCACGTGGAATTCGTGCTGCGTCGTGCGCATGGGCACCCGGTCGGTGGTCTTTTCGAACAGGTTGACGGCCGGGGCGGCATAGAGGGCGAAGAGTTCGGGACTCACCGCGACCTGCAGCCGCGGCGACCTGCGCCGGCAGGCGAAGATCAGGTCGACCGAGCGCGCCTCGAGTTTCGGCAGGATCCGCGCCAGGCCACAGAGCTCGAAGCCCAGGAACTTGCGCGGGAACAGAAAATAGTCCCGCAGCAGGTCATAGCCGCGGAAGATGCGTCTGTCGTTGGGCAGCAAGGCCTCGTCGTCGCCGAAGCCGACCGGCCGGACGGTGTCGGGCGGGGCAGGTACGATCACGGGCGTGCCGGCGGCATCGAGATAACGGAAGAAGATGCTGGCGGCATTGCCGAAGATCTGCTCGTAGATCATGACGGCGTCGGCCATCGAGCCGAGCAGGTGAACCGTCAGAGTCGAGGCTCGGCTGGCGGAGAGCCAGCCCTCCGGCTGCAGCCAGGACTGCGCTTCGCTCGCTTCGTCCTCGCGCTGCCGGGCGCTGCGCACGGACAGCTGAACTCGCAGTCCCGCCACGACGTCCGGGCCGACCGGCAGGCCCAGCGCCTGCAGGGCCGTGCCGCTGTTCAGGTAATCGGCGGCCGTGACCTCGAAAGGCCACAGGGTGATGTCGGCGGCCGTCTGATAGCGGCAGGCAATGCGGTGCTCGCGCTCGACATAGACCGCATCGAGATAGGACCCGCGTGCGATCCTGCGGCCGTCCCGCAGGGCCGGGTCGCCATACGGGGGCACCACCTGCGCGAGGAGCGCCGAGGGCGTCGGCGCCAGATAGTGAGGGACGATCTGATCGAGCAGGTTGCTGGTGAATTCGGAGAATTCGTGTTTCAGCTTCAGTTGGACGCGCGCCGCGAGGAACGCCGCGCCTTCGAGAAGGCCGGCGGCGGTCGGATCGGCACGTGCGCCGACGAGGCCGCCCAGCCGCTCGGCGATCCCCGGATATTCGGCCGCGAATTCCTGCGCCTGTTCCCCCAGGACCTTCAGTTCCCTGTTGTAATGTTCGAGGAACTCCCGATCCATCGGCGTGCCTGAGTCTCCGGCCCAAAGTTTCGAAGAATGACGGAATGTCGGACAAGACCCACTGAAACCGCAAGCCGGAGGCCCCTTGGCCCCGACCCATCCTGCCCCAGATCACGGTGATTTCGGATCACGTCGATCAAAAATCATTAACGTAATCGATTTCGGTACCTTGGAGCAGGACGCCGCCCGACCGTCCCGTGCCGGTCTCGCGGCGTCTTGCCCTAGAGATTCTGGATTTGCACGTCCCCGGTATCGAGCCTGATGTCGGCGACGAACTCCACCGGAACCGCCAGCGGATCGCAGACGAGGTCGGCCTGGATCAGAAACCTCACTTTCAGCGCGGCAATGTCGATGTTCGTGTCGCGTTTGACGCGCAGCGAATTCGGCAGCAGCCGTGGTTCGAAGATCTTGAGCGCTACGACAAGTTCGTCGACGATCTCGTCCGTCCCACCTTCGTCGATGGTCCGGTGAACCACATCGGGAATGCCGAAGTTGAGGACCGAGCGCGCCACATGGCCGAAGGCACCGAGATCGACGACCGAGGCCAGATTCACCGTATTCATCAGCTTCTCGAGGTCGGCCGCGACCTCGCGGCGCAACACCGGTTCGGTAATGGCCGTGCGCGCGAGCCGGCCGGCGATGATCCGTTCGCCGCCTTCGTCCCGCAGGTCGACTTTCTTCCGGGCGTCGCGGGCCGCATGCGCGGCACGGAACACGTGGCTCAACGGGGGGCTGAGCCGCCTGCTGTCCGATGCGCCTGCCATGAGGGTCCTTCAAGACGACGACGCGCAACGCGCCACCCGCTCCCGAGTCCTGGAAGCGAGCCGGCGGTCGAGAGCCTGATGCAAGCGCCTTACGCGCTGGCGTTTTCAGCGATATCCCACTTCCATTCCTTGGTGGCGTCGGCGCCGCCCGTCGCGGCCTGCAGGCCGTAGGTGTAGTGGAATTCGCGGAAATTGAGGGTGACGTTTTCGGTGAGCCGGTCTTCGCCGCCGGAACCGCCGGACGAAATCGACGAGACCAAGAGCTCCTGGAACTCGATCTTGATATATTCGAGCGGCGCCGCGTCCTTGTCGCCGCCGGCCTTGCGGATCGTCAAGGTGCCCGTGTCGATATGCTTGCCGACGCAGCAGAACTGCATCAGGGTCGCGCTCGCCGCATCGACGTATTTGGTGATGCTGATGTCCTGGACATTGACCTTGCCGGAGCCGCCGCCCTTGCCCATGTGGGTCGAGCCGCTCTGGCTCATGCCCCAGGACCAGGCCAGGATGTCGATGGCCTTCTTATCCTTCATCACCTTGTCCTGAGCTTCGCCTTCGACGCCGGTCAGTTCCAGAAATATGTCAACCGCCATAACACCCTCCTATTGATAAATATTAGACCTCAAGACCAAGCGCGGACAAAACCCTTCGAGTCCGGCCGAAAGCGGTCGGTACTCGACCGGTCGCCGCGAAACGCGTCGCTACCCGGTGCGGCCTCGCCGGACGACCATCCGGCAAGGCGAGTTCGGACAAAATCTCGGGCCGCGGCCCGGTTAAAAACCCTGGGGCTCAGGCCCCGCCGGGCAGGCGCGACACGAGGCTGAGGCCGATATCCATGCCTTCGAGCTGATAATGCGGGCGAAGGAAGAACCGCGCCGAATAGTAGCCCGGGTTCTCCTCGTTCTCCATCACCTCAACCTTGGCCGCCGCGAGGGGCTTGCGCGCCTTCATGGCTTCGGTGGAATTGGTCGGGTCGCCGTCGATGTAGCGGCTGATCCAGCCTTGCAGCCAGCGCTGGAGCTCATCCTTCTCCTTGGTCGAACCGACCTTGTCGCGGACCATGCATTTCAGGTAATGCGCGAAGCGCGAGGTCGCGAACATGTAGGGCAGGCGGGCGGACAGGTTGTCGGACGCCGTGGCGTCCACCGAATCGTAGGCCTTGGGCTTGTAGAGCGACTGCGCGCCGATGAAGGCTGCCTTGTCGGTGTTCTTGCGGTGAATGAGCGGGATGAGCCCCGCCTTGGCGAGTTCCGCCTCGCGCCGGTCGCTGATGGCGATCTCGGTCGGACATTTGAGGTCGATGCCGCCGTCGTCGGTGGGGAAGGTGTGGGTAGGCAGGTTGACCACCTCGCCGCCGGACTGGACGCCCCGGATACGGGTGCACCAGCCATATTCCTTGTAGGCGCGGTTGATGTTCACGGCCATCGCGTAGGCGGCGTTCATCCAGGCGTAGTTCTCGCCCTTGTGGCCGTCGGTGACCTCCTCGAAGGCGAATTCCTCCACCGGTTCGGACTTGGCCCCGTAAGGCTGGCGCGAGAGCACGCGCGGTAGGCAAAGTCCCACATAGCGCGAATCGACCGCATCGCGCAGCGACTTCCAGGCCGCATAATCGGGCGTGTCGAAAATCTTGCCGATGTCGCGGGGATTGGAAAGCTCGGTCCAGTGGTCCATCCCCAACAGCGTCGAATCGGCCGCGGCGAAGAACGGCGCATGGGCGGCCGAGGCCAGCTTGCTGATGTCGCGCATCAGCTGCACGTCGGTCGGCTGATGGCTGAAATAATAGTCGGCGACCAGGCACCCATAGGGCTCGCCGCCCAACTGGCCGAACTCGGCTTCGTAGATCTGCTTGAACAGTGGGCTTTGATCCCAACGGGCTCCAGGATAGAGGCGGAGATGCTTGTGCATCTCAGTCTTCGAGGCGTTGAGCACGCGGATCTTGAGGTTGGAATCGGTCTCCGAATTGAAGACGAGGTAGTTGAGGCCGCGCCAGGCGCTCTCGATCTTCTGGAATTCCGGCGCGTGGATGATCTCGTTGACCTGGGCGCTGAGCTTCTCGTCGATCCTGGCGATCATCTCCTCGATCGTGTCGAGGACCTCTCCCTTGATCACCGAGGAATCGGCGAGAGCTTGCTGGACCAGCGTCGAGACGGCGTTCTCGACCTCGGTGGCGTGGCGTTCGCTGCGCGGCTTGAAGCTGTTCTTGAGCAGGCCGGCGAACTCGTCCGCGTCCTGCGTCGCAAGCTCCGTCGATGCAGTCTTCTGTTCGGTGCCGGTGGCCTCTGCCATCTGATCCTCGCCCTACTTCTGCCCTGGCGCGTCGGCCGAGCCCTCGCGCTTGGCTGATCGCTCTTTCAGCGCGGCCATGAGATCCGGGTCGCTCAGCAGTTTCTTGATCTGGCCCTCGGCTGCGACCTTGCCGTCCATGTAGCTCAGGAGGTTCGATAAGTGCTGCCGGGCCTCGAGCAGCCTGGCGAGAGCCGGAACCTGACGGGCCACCGCCGCTGGGCTGAAGTCGTCCATCTTGCGGAACTGCAGGTTGACGGAGAGCTTGGAGCCGTCTTCGGTTCCAAGCCGGTTGTCAGCTTTGAACGACACGCCGGGCTCGATTGACGCCATGCGCTTGTCGAAATTGTCCATGTCGATGTCGAGAAACTTGCGCTCGGAAAGATCCGGCGGCGTGACACCGGGCGCATTGCCCGAAAGGTCCGACATGACGCCCATCACGAAGGGCAGTTCGACCAGCCGCTCGGCGTTATAGGGATCCTCGTAGGTGATATGGACCCGCGGCGGCCGGTTGCGCCGGATGAACTTCTGACCGCTGTCCCCCGACATGATCCGCCCTCCCGCTTCAAAAAATCACCCCGAACCCGGGTGTTGCGACAATAATATCGTGAAACGCCGTTCGACCGCGTCGTGCCGGTCCGGCATAAGCCTATGCTTTGCAGTTGACGGCTTAGTGATGTACCTTTTTGGTTCCGCAGGTCAAGTGGTTGCAGGCCGCCAAAACAACCGCCGCGGACCAATTGGTCGAAATTTTTCGGCCGGCGGGGCGTCGGCCCTCGGCGGCGATACGTTGCCCCGTCATTTCCTCTTGGGGGCGATTTCCTTGAGCAGGCTCATGAAGTCGAGATGCACCAGCGCCCGGGCGCGGTCGAGGAGCATGGGGATGGGGTTCGTCGGCTCCGCGGCGCGGTAGAAGCTCGACACCTCGACGAGGAGCGCCAGCGCATCGGCGCGGCTCTGCGCCGCGAAGCTGGGCACCGTCGAGGCGGGCTCGTCCGGCGTATCCCCCTTGACCGAGAAGGCTTCGAAGCGCTCCAACGCCAGCGCGACCGGCTGGTCGGTGCCGATGAGGATCTCGGCCTTGGCGACGGCTTCCGGGACCATGATCCGCATCACGTCGAGAAAGCCCTTACCGACCAGCTGCTCGGCCTGACGGACCAGCAGCAGGGCGGGAGTGGAGGGCTCGCTGGCCTGAAAATACCTGGCCGCGGCCGCGAGCGCGGCCCTGGCGGTTGTCGTGGACACGACGTTGCGCGGTTGCACCACAGCCGCTGTCGACGACACGGCGGTCGTGCCGGCGACGGCGTCCGGTACCGGATCCGCCGCGGGTGGCGCCAGGGCCGATGGATCTCGTCGCACGATCGCCTTGTCGAGAAAGGCACCGATCCTGCCCGCCAGGGGCGCCAGCCGCTCGAAGCTCGGGGCGCTGTTGAAGCCGGCATTGTCGATCCAGGTCAGCTTGATCCGGTCGAGGGCGGCGGCGAGGCGGCGGATCTCGTCGCGCTTGCCGATCAATGCGGGCATCTCGATCTCCGCCAGCGCCTGCTCGATCGCCACCGCGTCCGGCGCATCCTCGCCCTCGCGCTTCTTCGCCCCGCCGGTGGCGATCATCTGGCTGCGATAGCTGATCGTTCCGGCCCGCCGGCTCTCGACGAGCGGCGCATATTGGAGCGGTAGGACGACGCTCGGGGGATCGTCGAGCGTCATCAGCACGGCGCTGCGCAGGCTCGCGTCGCCATCCACGACCACGGGGTGCACGTCCGCCCATTGCTCGACGATGAGGCTCGCGATCAGGTCGATGCAATCGATGAAGGCGACCGTGTCGCGGTTGAGCACGTAGAGCTTGGCCGCCAGGGTCAGCAGGCGAAGATCCCGTGTCCGCTCCAGAACACGTCCGATCGCCGCCGTCTCGGCCGCGAAATCGATCGAGTTCCGATCGAAGGAAAAGAAGGATTCCGGCAGCCGGCCCTCGACGCGGGCCAGCAGGTTCATGAAATCCGGGTCGCCCGCCAGGTCGAGGTCGGGACCGCAAGGGGATTCGGCCGAAACCGGCCGTCTCAAGGCGTCGAGGTCGATCACGGTGCGAGACTGCTCCTGACGCATCCGGACCGTCTCGGTTGCGGACGAGCCCGATGGTCTTCCATGCCGTGCGTCGAACCGCTTCGCAAGGCCGATCTTGCGGTACGCCAGGCTTCGTCGAGCCCTCGACGCGGCAAGAGGGCTCCTGTAGCCTCGCAGTCCATCGTTAAAGTCACCGCTTACGTCGGCAACGGGCTTTGAGGGCAATGGCCGCACGCGCGCAAAGCAAACGCATCGCCCACCTGACGACGCCGCTCGGCGCCGATGCGCTCGTATTGACCGAATTCGAGGCCTCGGAGGGGTTGAGCGAGCTGTTCGAGATCCGCGTCGCGGCTGTGGGCGGCGGGACGGAGTCCGTCGACATGAAGTCGGTCGTCGGGACCGCCTGCGGCGTGACCATCGACAATTACGGCGACGAGCGTCATTTCCACGGGATCGCCACCGAGGTGCGATGGCATGGCGACGAGGACGAGGAGAGGCAATATTCGCTCGTGCTCAGGCCGATGCTCTGGTTGCTGACGCAATCCTCCGATTGCAAGATCTTCAAGAACCATACCGTGCCGGACATACTCAAGGCCTTGTTCGCCAAGCATGAGCTCAGTGATTATAGCCTTAGTCTCTCGAATTCATACAATTCTATCGAATACTGCGTGCAATATAACGAAACAGATTTTGACTTCGTATCGCGATTGATGGAGCAAAACGGCATATATTATTATTTCAAGTTCAGCGAGGACGCGCATACGCTGACGCTGACCGACTCGAAGGCCGGACATGCCGATGACGGTACGAAGATCGGCTATAGCGCCGGGACGGAGGGCGCCCAGCTCGAGGCGCAGCATTTCCATCGTTTCTCGAGCGAACGCAGGGTGCGGACCGGCAAGGTCGTGCTTGGCGAATATGACTTTCTGCAGTCTGCAGCCTCGCTGAATGGCGAGGACAGCAAGGACAGCGGCTATCCGTTCAGCAGTGGCCTGGAGAGGTTCCACTATCCGGGCAAGTATCCGCGCTCGGGGACACTCGATCTCAAGCAGCGAGCCGACGGCACGCACTTCGCGCAGGTGAGGCTCGGGGCGCAGCAGGCTCTCGACCAGCGTCGCTACGCCGAGGGCGACGCCGTCGGCCTCTTCCCCGGTCATAAATTCACCTTCAAGGATCACCCCGAGGCGAGCGATTACGTCGTCGTCAGGGCGCGTCATCGCCTCGTCAAGGAAGCCTATACGTCCGGCGAAGGCGACGATGCGGACGAGATCTACGCCGGCGAATACGAGCTGCAGCCCGACGATCGCGACTTCCGGGCGCCCTTGACGACGCCAAGGCCCGTCGTCCAAGGCCCGCAGACCGCCCTTGTGGTCGGCAAGGACGGGGAAGAGATCGACGTCGACAAATACGGTCGTGTGCTGCTGCAGTTCCAATGGGACCGGGCGTCTCCGCCCGAGCAGTCGCGCCGTGTCAGAGTGGCCCAGGTCTGGGCCGGCGCCGGCTGGGGCGGGCAGGTCATTCCACGCATCGGCCAGGAGGTGATCGTCGAGTTCCTGGACGGCGACCCCGACCGGCCGCTCGTCGTCGGCGCCGTCTACAACGACCGTACGCCGCTGCCCTATCCGCTCCCCGGCAACGAGACCGTGGCGGGACTGAAGAGCAATTCCTCGAAGGGCGGCGGCGGCTACAACGAGCTCATGTTCGATGACAAGAAGTCGAGCGAGCTCGTCCGGATGCAGGCGCAGCGCGATCTGCAGGCCACCATCTTGAACAGCGAGACCCGGACCATCGGCCAGAGCTTCGAGAAGGCGGCGAAAGGCGATCCGTCGCGGACGACCGTCCTGAAGAAGGGCGACGATGCGCTGACGGTCGAGCAGGGCAATCTCAAGGTCACCGTCTCTCAGGGCGACCATCTCACCACCGTGTCGACCGGCAAGCAGGAAACCGTGGTGAGCACCGGCGATCACGTCACGACGGTCTCGACGGGCAATCAGGTCACCACCGTCTCGAAGGGCAACCAGTCGAACACCGTCAGCCTGGGCAACCAGACGGTCGAGATCGAAGTCGGCAGCCAGAAGATCACGGTCGGCCAGAGCATCTCGATGCAGGCGGATCTCAAGATCGAGCTCAAGGTCGGCGGGACTACGCTGACGCTCGACGCCTCGGGCGTGACCGTCAAGGGGCCGATGGTGCAGCTCCAGGCGGATGCGATGCTCAAGGCACAGGCCCCGATCGCGCAGGTCAACGCCGACGGCGTGCTGATGCTCAAGGGCGGGATTACGATGATCAATTGAGGTTGCATGTCGCGGCTCCGTTTCACTACCGCCCACGAGGTGCTGGATACCTTCCCGCAGGCGCGCGCGGACATCGGATGCGAGGTTCCGGATGCGGAGCCGCTCGCCTGCCTAGACGCGCTCGCGGCGGCGGATGCCGTCGGCGCGGCCGTGGCCTTCTGCGCCTATCTGCTGCCCCGGCGCGACGCGGTCTGGTGGGCCTGCCGGTCGCTGCGACTGCTGCTGCCGACGCCGGCGCACGACGATGACCGGGCGCTCAAGGCGGCCGAAACCTGGGTTGCCGTGCCCGACGACGCCCGGCGACGCGCGGCGCTCGACCTTGCGATGGCCTCCGACCTCGCCTCGCCCTGGTCCTGGCTGGCTTTAGCGGCTGGCTGGGCCGGCGGCAGCATGTCGCCGGGCGACCATGCCGTGGCGGCCCCGGCGCACCTGACCGCCAAGGCGGTAAGGGCTGCGCTGGTGCTGGCCCTGGCGCAGGCCCCGGCGAAATCGCGCGGCGAAATGGCACTGCAATGCTTGGCGATCGGCCGCCGCTTGGCGACCGGGGAAGAGGCGGTCCCGTCCGGGCAGCGGCGTTGAAGCCGATGAAAATGCAGCACGGGTCATCGTGCGCTCGTGCTAGTATAGCAGCCGTGCCAATGCGCTAGCGGTTGAATAGAGTCATGGTCCTCCGCCTCCGAATCGAGAATCTGTCGAGCTTGCCGGACGGCGGGCCGCTCGCCGTCGACGTGCCCGGGCGGCGCGGGATCGATATCGGGCGCGACCAGCATCTCGATTGGACCCTCCCCGATCCGACCCGCTTCATCTCGGGCAAGCATTGCGAGATCCGGTTCGATGACGGCGGCTACTGGCTGCGCGACGTGTCGAGCAACGGCACCTTCCTCAACGGGGCCGAGGACCGGATGGCCTCGCCGCATCGCCTGCGCACCGGCGATCGCGTCGAGATCGGCGACTACATCATCGCGGTGACGATCGACCTCGGCGATATCGGGGACGTGGCGACCCCTGCCGCTGTCCGGCCTGCGCGGGGCGCCGACCTCTGGCAGGTCGACGACGACGTGGCGCCGCCGGCCGTGGCCGAGCCGCGTCGGCCGCCGCCCGACGCCGTGCTGTCGGACCGCGATTTCCTTGGTCATCTTGTCGACAGTTCGGGCCCCGATGCGGATGCCCTTTGGAACGGCACGCCACGGCCGCGCGACGCCGCCCCGCGGGGATTCGACTGGTCGCGCGAGGCCGGCAGCGGCCGGATCTCGCCGACGGCGCTCTCGAAACCGTCGCGGCCGGAGACCGGGCGCGCCGAGCCGGCGGAGGCCCGTCCCGAACCCGCCTCCCGCGAGGTCGTGCCGCCACGACCGGCTGCCGAGGCGGTGGGATCGAGCGTCGCGGGCGGGGACGATGCCTTGAGCGAGTTCAGGCGCCGGCTGGCCCATGGCGCGGGTGTCCCGGAGGCTGTCTTCGCATCCCAGCCGACGGGGGATCTGGCCGAAGACCTGGGACGCCTGCTGCGCCTGACGACCGAGAATGTGCAGCACCTGCTTCAGTCCCGGAGCGAGCTCAAGGACATCGTCCGCAGTTCGAACCATACGATGATCATGGCGGCCGACAACAATCCGCTGAAGTTCACGCCGAGCGCCGAAGAGGCGCTGAGGATCATGTTCGCGCCGGCCTCGGGCTCCTATCTCGGCGCGCGCGCCGCCCTCGAACAGGGCTTCAGGGACCTCAAGCTGCATCAGGTGCAGACCTATTCGGCCATGCAGCTTGCCATCGGCATGCTGGTCAAGGATCTCGATCCCAAGCAGATCGAGGCCGAGACGGAGCCGGACCGGGGCCTCGGGGCCATGATGGGGTCGCGCAAGGCGCGGTTGTGGGATGTCTTCGTCGAGCGCTGGCGCGCCAAGGTCGCGCGTCACGACGACGGTCTGCTCGGGGCCTTCCTGCTCTATTTTTCGGAATGCTACGACCGCGCCAGCCGGCATGGACGCTGAGTGCGCGCGACCGCGATAGGGCGCCAAAGACTCAGAAAGCCGACTGGATCACGCCCTTCGAACCGATCCGATTGAACGTGATCCCCATATTCGACCGCCCACCACCCGGCGGCGGCAACCGGGCCGCCGGCGAGGAACGGCGAATGGTGATGCACCACGGTCTTGCTCGCGGAATAGATCGCGCCCTCGCCGTCCATCACGAAAATATACTGGCCGGTCGGGCCATCGGCCGAGTTCAATAGGAAGCCGCTCTGCGTCAACCGGTGGAACGGGCTTACCGTCACCAGATATTGCCCACGCTGGTTCGCCAGCAGATAGGGGACGCCGGCCGTGCCGGCCATCAAGTCGTTGACGTCCTTGCCCATCCCGGCGTCCTTCATCATGCCGAGGGTCTTGTAGCGCATGGATGATCGCCTCGCGTCGGTTCTGCCGAAGCGGCAACAGCCTACGATCTCGGCTCGGCCGCAAGCGAAATGGCGCAACGATGCGTCGTGGGCCGACGGACGGTCGGATTTCGATCCGACCCGCGGACATTCGCCCAGGGCGAGCGGGGAGGAGCTCCGTCCGATCATTGCCCCGATCATTCACCGGCTTGCCTTTGCGGCCGGATCACGTAAACCGTATGGCGACCAGAGCCTTATTCAAGGTTAGAAAAAGTCAATTCACTGGGATGCGCGATGTCGTGGTACGCGAAGGTGCTCTGGTCGGAAGGGCTGTTCCTGCGGCCCCAGCACCTTCAGCAGAGCGACCGCTATCTCGAACATCTCGTCGAGGCCCGCGTCCGTCACGTGACCCCTTACCCTTGGGGGTTCTCGGCGCTCGACATCGACCGTGATCTCGCGTTGCAGGCCAAATTCGCGCTCCGGCATGCGGCGGGCCTGATGCCGGACGGCCTGCCGTTCGATCTGCCGTCCGACGGCGCGCTGCCGCCGGCGCTCGACATCCCGCCCGACGCCGCCAATGTCACCGTTTGGCTGAGCCTGCCGCTGGCCGCGCTCGGAAGCTGCGAGACCGAGATCGGTGCGGGAAGCGGCATCTCGCGCTATGTCGCGGGGTCAGAGCGCGTCATCGATTCGACCTCGTCGGTTCGGCTCGAGGAGGAGATCGATCTCGCTCATCCGCGCCTGGCCTTCGATCTGCGGCGGGCGGCCCGGCCGGGTTTTGCGGCGTTGCCGCTGGCGCGCATCCTCGAGGTGCGGGACAAGACCGTCGTCTACGACGAGCGGTTCGTCCCCCCGCTGCTCGTCACCGGCGCCCACCCGGTGACCGAAGGCTGGATCGATCGCGTCACCGGCTGGATCGAGGCCAAGCTCGACGAACTGGCCCGCTATGCCGCCGATCCGACTGCCGGTGGCGGCCTGCAGAGCGCCGATTATTTCGTGCTCCAGGTCCTCAACCGGCATTGTCCGGTGCTCAAACATTATCGGCGCTCGCGGTTCGTCCATCCGGAGCGGCTGTTCGAGGCGCTGCTGCAGATCGCGGGCGAGCTCGCGACCTTCGCCTCGCCCGGCCGCCGCACCGCCGATTACCCGGCCTATGATCACGACAACCTCGAACTCTGCTTCGCGCCCGTGCTGCGCGACATCCAGGATTATCTCAGCGCCCAGTTCGGCCGCAGGGCCATTCGCCTCGACCTCATCGAGCGGGCGCCGAACGCCTTCGTGTCGCCGATCAGGGATCGCAACCTGTTCCGCAACGCGAGCTTCATTCTGGAGGTCGCGGCGCGCCGCCCCTTGAGCGAGATCCAGACCCGCTTCCCGAACCTGCTCAAGGTCGGCCCGAGCACCAAGATGAGCGAGATCGTCAACGCCCATCTGCCCGGCGTGGGTCTCACCCACCTGCCGACGCCGCCGCCCCTGATCAGGGCGGTGGTCGATCACGTCTATTTCAGCCTGGATCGAACCTCGCCGCTTTGGCCAGAGTTCAGCACCGCCAGTTCGCTCGGCTTGCATTTTTCAGGGGATTGGCCCGAACTGCAGCTTGAACTCTGGGCCGTGCCGAGGGACCGGGCATGAGCGACGGGGACAAGACCTACAGTCCGCCCGATGACGACCGCACGAGGATCGTCGGCGGATCCCGTCGGCGCCGGAGGGCCGCCTCGGCCGATCCCCTCTGGCCGGCGGAGGGCGAGCGGATCGCCTCCTCGCCCGCCGCCGACTGGACGCAGATGGCGGGCGCCGCGCCGCGGCCGCGCCGCGCCTCGGGGCCCGGCTCCCGCGACGCCGTGCCGGTTCTCCTGCGCCGCCGGACCATGGCGGTCCCCAATCCGAACGTCGTCCTAA
This sequence comes from Lichenihabitans sp., assembly GCA_965277115.1. Lineage (GTDB taxonomy): Bacteria > Pseudomonadota > Alphaproteobacteria > Rhizobiales > Beijerinckiaceae > Lichenihabitans. The sequence goes on from CBDIBY010000013.1 coordinate 888,331, forward strand.
AGGCGGCGGCGCCGCTGCTGCTGACGCTCGGCAGCCTGCGCGTCTCGCTCGTCGAGACGCCCATCGGCGATCTCATGCCGGAGGTCGCCGATGCGATCACCGATTTCGAGACCGACATCCGCAGCGCCGGGGTCGCGGAGGGGCAGGCGAGGACCGCCAAATACATCCTGTGCGCCACCGCCGACGACATCGTCCAGAACCGGCCGGGCGATCAGCAGGTGTGGACCCAGTACAGCATGCTCAGCCAGTTCTTCGGCGAGCGCAACGGCGGCGTCCAGTTCTTCCGCGAGCTCGACCGGCTGCGGGCCGATCCGGAGCCGAACCGCGACCTGCTCGAACTGCTCCACGCCTGCCTCGCGCTCGGCTTCGAGGGCATGCATCGTACCTCGGCCGGCAATGCCGGCGCGTTGCAGCAGATCCAGCGCAATCTCTACGAGACACTGCGGCGCGTGCGTAGACCCGACCCGATCCTGTCGCCGCATTGGCAGGGCAAGCCCATCGCCGCCTATGCGCAGCGGTTCGAGATGCCGATCTGGGTCGTGAGCGCGCTGCTCGGTGTGGCCCTGCTCGCTCTCTACCTTCTGCTGCGGACCTGGCTCGCCACGGCGACGGGCGCGGCGATCCAGGCCGCCGGCACGCTGTTCTCGACCTCGGACGTGAGTGTGGTGCGGGCGCAGGATGCGGTTCCTCCACCGCCGCCCGCGCCGCCGCCTGCGACCAAGCCGCAGCAACTGCAGATCGAGCGCGTCAAGGCGGCGCTCGCCTCCGACATCGCCAGCGGCAAAGTGTCGGTCCAGCAGACTGGCGACCGGATCGTGGTCAGGCTCGGCAGCCTCGGCCTCTTCCCCTCGGCCGAAGCCACGCTCGAGCCGGCCTTCGCCCCGGTCGGCGCGACCATCGCGGCCGTGCTGGAGAAGGAAACAGGCCCCATCAAGGTCACCGGCCATACCGACAATTCGCCGCTGAAATCGCTCAAATTCGCTTCCAATTTCGACCTCTCCCTGGCCCGGGCGAAGGCGGTCGCCGCGGTGCTGCGAGGCGGCCTGTCCAGGCCCGATCGTCTCGAGGTCGAGGGCAAGGGGTCGGACGTGCCGATCGCCACCAACGACACGGTCGAAGGCCGGGCGCAGAACCGGCGCGTCGAGATCTCGATCCCGCGCGTCGACTGACGATGAGGCGGGGCGGGACATGCCCCGCTCCAGGCGGTGTTTTCAGAGGCGGCGAACGAGGACTATGGCGCTCTGGCTCAAACTGACGCTGACCGTCATCGGCCTGCTGCTGACGGGCCTGCTCATATGGTTCGCCGGCCCGCTGATCGAGATCGGCGACCTTCGGCCGTTTGCCGGGATCGGCGTCAGGATTGCCCTGCTCCTGCTCGTCGTCGCGCTGGCCATCCTGATCGCCATGCTGGCGATCTATCGGCGCGAGCGGGCGACGCAGGCCCTCGAAGGCGCCCTTTCGGGTGCGGCGGAGGAGAGTCCCGACGCCGAGGCGCTGCAGGGCGCGATGAAGGATGCGCTGGCCACCTTACGCAGCGTCAAGGGCGCCGGCCGCAACTACCTTTATCAGATCCCCTGGTACATGATCATCGGCCGGCCCGCCTCCGGCAAGACCACGGCGCTCATCAATTCCGGCCTGAAATTTCCGCTCAACGCCGGGGGCACGCTCGCCGCCGTGGCGGGCGCCGGCAGCACCAAGTTCTGCGACTGGTATTTCACCGAACAGGGCGTGCTGATCGATACCGCGGGCCGCTACACGACGCAGGACACCAACGCCGAGAACGACGCACGCTCCTGGATGCGGTTCCTGGGCCTCTTGCGGAAATTCCGGCCGCAGCAGCCGATCAACGGCGTCATCGTCGCGGCGAGCCTACAGGATCTCGTCGGCATGAGCGGCGAGGCGCTCGCCACCTATGCCACGACCATCCGCAAGCGGCTCGTCGACCTGCGCGAGACGCTCGGCATCGACTTCCCGATCTATGTCCTGTTCACCAAGGCCGATCTCGTCGGCGGCTTCCGCGAGGCGTTCGGCGATCTCAACGAGGCCGACCGCCGGGTCGTCTGGGGCGCCACCTTCGCGCCCGGCGACAAGGTGCCGACCAATCCGATCGGCGAGGCGCCGGCGGAATTCGATGCCCTGGTCGAGCGGCTGAGCAGCCAGATGGCGGACCGGCTGCAGGCCGAGCCCAATCCGGCGGCCCGCGTCAAACTCTTTGGCCTGCCGAGCCAGATGGCGGCGTTGCGGCCGGCGGCTCTCGACTTCCTCAACCAGGTGTTCGAGCCGACCCGCTTCCACGCCAAGGCGGTCCTGCGCGGCTTCTATTTCACCTCGGGCACCCAGAAGGGAACGCCGTTCGACCAGCTGATCAGCCAGATGGAGAGCGTGCTCCCCGCCGAGGACGCGCGACGCGGGCTCTATTCGCAGCTCGGCAAGAGCTTCTTCCTCACGGATCTCTTCGAAAAGGTGGTGTTTCCCGAGGCCGGCTGGGTCTCCACCAACCGGGTGGCGATCCGCCGCTCGGGGCTGCTGCGCCTCGCCACCTTCGCCGGCCTCGCGCTGTTCGGGCTATCGGTCGCGGGCCTCTGGTGGGCCAGCTATGCCCGCAACAAAACGCTCATCGCCGAGACCGACGCCGGCCTGGCGCAAAGCCGGTCCGTCGCCGGCCCGCTCGCCACGGAGGCGCAGGTCGCCGACGAGGATTTCGCCAAGATCATGCCTCTGCTCGACAGGTTGCGCTATCTGCCGGCCGGCTACGCCGAACGCGATGCGAAGGTGCCGCTCGGCGCGCGCTTCGGCTTGAGCCAGGCGCAGCGGCTGCGCTCGTCGAGCGAGACACTCTACGATACCGCGCTCGAGCGTCTGCTGCGGCCGCGCCTGGTCCATCGTGTCGAGACGCTGATCGGCCGCAACCGGGGCAATCCGACCTACCTTTACGAAGCGCTCAAGGTCTATCTGATGCTCGGCGGCCAGGTGAAGGTCGACAAGGGGCTGGCGCTCTCCTTCCTGCGGCGCGACTGGGCCGAGGCGCTCTATCCCGGTCCGGTGAATGCCGCCGGCCGCCGTATCTTGGAGGACCATGTCGCGGCCATGCTCGATCTCGACGGCCTGCCGGTGGTGACGCTGAACGGGCCTCTGGTCGAGGAAACCCAGCGCAGCCTGGCGCGGCTCAGCGTCGCCGACCGCGCCTTCGAGATCCTGCGCGCGCGGGCCGCCCAATCCGTGGGGCTCGACTGGAGCGCCGCCAAGGCCGCCGGCCCCGACGCGGCGCTGGTCTTTGCTGCACCCCCCGGACAGACGCTCGATGCCGTCACCGTGCCCTATTTCTACACTTACGACGGCTTCCAGCACACCTTCATCGATAAGCTCGCCGAAGCCGGCAACGAGGTCGCGCGCGACCAATGGGTGCTCGGCGCGGCGGGCGAGCAGAGCACCGTGCAGACCCAGTATGCGACGCTCTACTCGGACCTGACGGCGCTCTACTCCAAAGCCTACATCGACGCCTGGCTGAAGATGCTCGGCAGGCTGAAGCTGCGCTCCCTCATTGCCGACAAGCCGAAATATATCGCGCTGGCGGCCGCCTCCGCGCCGACCTCGCCGATCCTGCAGATCTTCTCCTCGATCCGCGATGAGACCGAAGTCACCAAGGATCGGGGTGTGGCGCCGGGTGCCCCGCCGCCGCCGAAGGGCGGCCGCGCCGCGGCGGTCGTGGCCGATCTCACGGCCAAGGCCCTCGGCACCCTGCCGACGCAGCCGGGTGGCGGCCGGCCAGCCCCCGCCGTCGTCGAGGCCGTGGCGGCCCGCTCGGGCGAGGTACCGGGCGCCTCGATCGAGGCCAAGTTCAGGCCGTTCCAGCTGGTGGTCGAGGGGGATGCCGGCAAACGGCCGATCGACGCGCTGCTGCAAGCCCTGAGCGACATCGACCAGACGCTGTCGATCGCCGCCGCCAACCCGTCGCAGGCCGCGCAGGCCAACGCGGCGCTGATTCCGCAGATCGCCAGCCTGCGGGGTACGGCCTCGCGCCTGCCCCAGCCCTTCGCCGACATGATGCGCGCCGCGGCCGACGACTTCGAGGGCGATGCGACGACCGCGTCCGCCCGGCAACTTGTCCTAGCGCTCAGGGAACAGGTGGCACGCCCCTGCCAGACCATCGTCGCCGATCACTATCCCTTCGTCAAAGACAGCGACCGCGACGTCGCCATCGCGGATTTCGGCAGGCTGTTCAGCCCCAACGGCATCATCGACGGGTTTTTCGCCAAGAGTCTCGCCCCGCTCGTCGACACGTCCCAGCCGCAATGGACGGCGCGCGTCGATTCGCGCCTCGGGCGCGGCTTGTCGGCGCCGACCATCCAGGCCTTCCAGCAGGCCGCCGCCATCCGCGACGCCTTCTTCCCGCAGGGGGGTACCTTGCCCTCGGTGAACCTGACCGTGACGCCGGTGACGCTCAGCGGCGACGCGAGCAACGCCAAGCTCGAGATCGGCGCGAGCAGCCTCACCAGCGAACGCGGCGCCAACACGCCGCTGGCCCTGGCCTGGCCCGGCGCGGGGGCAGACAGGACGGCCATCACGCTCGATCTCGGCTTCTTCTCGAAGAACGTCTCCCTGGAGCGGCAGGGTCCCTGGTCCCTGTTCCGCATGATCGACGCGGCCTCGGTGCTGAACCAGGGCGACAAGGTGACGGCGAGTTTCGTGATCGAAGGCAAGGAAGTGTCCTACCAGTTCGCCGCCGGCGCCACCGCCAATCCTCTGTCCCTTCCGGCCCTGAGGGAATTCAAATGCCCCGCGGGCTTGTGAGACCGGCGCGGCCAAAGGACTCTCGGTCCGCCGCTTCCTTCCGCAGCCGGTCCCGGCGAACGCAGACCATGCATTTCGACACGCTTCAGCCCAATTTACGCGTTGTCGGAATATACGCCGGTTGAGGGCTTGCTGTCGGTGCAGGCGGGAGAACAGGCGTCAAAGGAGCGACCGGCCCCCGCGGCAAAACCGGCGGCGGCGGCCGAACGCCAGCTCCGATCAAGCGCACGCTTTCGGCTTGCGGACCTTTCTGGCCTTGTGCGATTTCGAATTCGATCCGCTGCCCCTCGTCCAGACTCCGGAACCCAGCCATTTCGATGTTGGAATAGTGGACGTAGATGGCGGGCCGTCCATCGTCCGGAGCGACGAAGCCAAAGCCCTTTTCAGAATTGAACCATTGAACGGTTCCTTCAGCCATCTGTCCCTCCCACGAATATTGCCCTTGGGGCCAAACTCGAGTTAAGCCCGGGGCGGATGATTCAAGCGTGCGCGGCACCTGATCAGTTGTCGAAAGGCCAGGAACTTCTGGGAGCATTTGCCGTGCTTGCAGTGGGGGGTGTTCCCGTGGCGGCGGCGGTGTCGCTCAGGGTCGCAGCGTCCGGGAACACGCCCTTCTCGACGGCGTCAGCCATCCGACGCGCCCGCTTCGGCGAGTCGCGCCGATACCATTGCGATTGGCGCATGGACAGGACCACGCTCGGCCAGTTTCGCCCCTCGACGCCCGCGATCAACCGATGGAACTTGCCGAAACCGACGGCGCCGAACTGATAGACCATAGCGGCGAAGACCACCCTTCGAGGCAGATCGAGCATAGCGTAATCGCGAAGGTAGGTCCGCACGCCGTCGAGCGCATTGTCCTCGGCGATCAAGAGAAGCCCCTGCGCTTCCACCTCGGTCAGGAACTCGGACTTGTGCATGAGGGCCGTGACCGTCTTGGTCGTCACGCGTTGCAGAATCGACGTTGCGGCACTCGTCTGCAGATTGAAGCCATAGCCGATCGTATAGATGCCCTTGCTGTCGCGATAGGCGACATGCAGGCCGTTCTTCAGGACGACGCGGCCCTCTTCGAACATCAGCAGGTTCTTGAGCCGATCCTTCAACTCATAATCGGGATCGCTACAGGCGAAGGCGTCCGGCGGTGCCGGCTTCAGGGAATATTGATGGTGATAATTGATGTTTTTTTTTGACTGCAGCTGTCGTCGAGACACTCCTCCTTGATCCAGATCGTGCCGCGCGCCAGTCCGACCTCGTCGGATTTGAGGGTGAACTGGCTTTCGTCGGTGACGTCGCTCTTCAACGTGGCGTCCGCGAAGAGGCGCGCCTTGAAGGCTGCGAGCTGCTGCTTCTTGACGACCTTGTTGACGTTGCCGTCGGTGATGCGGATCTCCGGCGCGGACATGTCGAGAATCGGACCGAGGCTCTTGGTGTTCAATGCCTGCGCCACCCCGCCGACGATCTGCTCGATCCGATGGCTGTCGAACTGCCGCGCATCGAGGTCGTGATGCATCTTGGCTGACATGACGTAGGTCTGCCGCTCGACGGTCTGTGCCAGGGCGCCGGCGCCGACCATGGACGCAGCCATCACCAGTAATACTAATCGGCGCATCAAGATCTTACCTCTGTAAAGACAATCCAGAAAGTCGATTGGCAGTGTTCGGCGACGTCAAATGAACGATGCATAAGCTCCGTAACCCATCTTGCGGGCAAGGTTGCGGACCGCCTCCTTCTGGTCGTCACGCAGCACCTGCAGAAGCGGAACAGCCGCGGAATAGAAACGGGATCCCATATCGCCGGGCAGTTCGAAATCGGGCTTTTGCCCGGCATCGACTTGCGCCATCTGCTTGCGGCCGAGTTCGCGAAGCAGATTGGCGATGGGCGTCCAATAGGGCATCTGCTCGGGCGTAAGCTTGAGGGAAGCCCGGATCTTGCCGATCTCGGAAACGGTCAAAGTTCCATCGTAACGGTGATCGACGACGGGCGGTCGCGGCTTCGGCGCCGGTGGAACGATATGGATCGGGGGCGGCGGCCGGCTGAGCGGGGGCGGCGCGGGCTGCATCGGCTGCGGCTCGAGGCTTGCGAGCTTGGGCCCCGGCGGGGGCAGCGCGCCCGGCGGAAGCACCGGGTTGGGCGACCCGGCGAGCGGCAACGGGTCGGCCGGCGAGGGAGCTGCGGCTGGAGGAGCAGCCTCGATCCTCGGCGCCGCGACGACGGGAGGGCGGAGCGGCAGCGGCGGCTCGACACTGGCGATCATCACGGAGGGCGGCGGCACCGGTTTTGCCGCCTGCGCCGGCGTCATCTCCACGACCGCCAAAGTCCCAGCAGCGATCAGCCCCGCCAAGCACGTGCCTCCGGCTGAGACGTATCGCCAATCCATGCCGACCACCGAGCGCTGATTGTTCTCGAACCGCATATCATGGCCACAGCTTTGCCGCAATCCGAGTTCCCGCAACGGGCAGGGCAATCGCCCGAGCGGTTCTGTGGCAGGAATGCGGGTCGATCATGGCTCGGACGCCGTCATTGCGTCGCGGGCAGGTTCACGCAGCCTGCGTAAACATGACGGCGCTCGCGATGACGATTTCGGACTTCCTGAAACCGCAACGCATCGGAGAATGCGCTTCACCCGATTGCCCCACCCCGAGACGTCGCGGGCACCGCGCCGCCTGAGCTCGCCGCCAAGACAAGGGAGCGCTACGTCTCCAACGGGAGGGACGGCGGGGACATCGATTCATTTGAAAAGGCCCTGCCGATCAGATGGTCGAGCGACAGCACCCCCGGCCCCTTCATCATGATGAGCAGGAGGCAAACGGCCCAGGGCCCATGCACCTCGTAGGCGTCCGGATAGACGAAGAGTTCGATCACCAGGGTCATGATGAAAAGTGCCAGGGCTGCGAAGCGGCCGGCAAGTCCCACGACCAGCAGAACGGGGAACAGGTGCTCGCTCAGCATGGTCAGCTCGGCCGCGATGCCTGGGGTGAATAGCGAGATGCGGTATTCATCGCGGAACAGCTGAACGGCGCTGTCGGAGAGCGTGATCAGCGTCCCCGGCGCGACCTTGGTGCGGCCCGAGGTCCAGAAGATGCCGGCGATGGAGAACCGCGCCAGAAGGAGTACGGCCGAGGGCGGGATCCGCTCGAAGACGGCGACGCCGCCCCGGACGATCCGCACGACCGTGGTCCGCGGTCTCCGCGCTGCCGCAGCCGGGCCCCCGCTCATGCCCGGTCTCCTAAGATTGGAATTCCATCGCCACGCCGGCCGAGACCAGCCCAGCCAAGGCTCGCGCCGGATCGAAATCCTCCGCCACCGCGAACGCGGCCTCCAGCGCCTCCCCCACGGTCGCGCCGGTCCGCAGGGCCGCGATGAAATCGAAACCGCCCGGCAGCAGGCGGAGCACGTCGACGGCGAGCCCTGGACGGGTCACGATAGCATCCTCGCCCGACCAGTCCTCGATCGGCCGGACCTGGCCGCCCTCCGCATTCATGGCCCAGAGGGTCACCACCGGATAGGCGGAGCGCAGCAGCCGTACGGCGGGATGGACGGCGACCCGTGCCCGGCCCAAAGTTTCGGCAGACAGCGCCGCCAGCGCCTCGGCCCGGGCCGGCTCGGCATCCGTGGCGTGATAGGCCTGGCTCCAGGCGACTTCGAGCCGCATCACATCCGCCAGATAGGGGATCTGCCGTGCCGGTTCGAAGGCGGCGACGAAATCCGGCAGGTCGTCGCCGTAGTCGAGCAGGACGGGCGAGCGCGGCGGCGAAACCAGCACGAAGCGGCGCGCCGTCTCCTTGAAGAAGTCCTTGCCGGCGATCCGCGCGGCGGCGGGGAAGCGCGCCTGCAGCGCCTCGATCAGGCTGAACAACACATTGTTGCGATAGACCGCGTAGCGCCGCTCCGGCCGCGCCGAGGTGTGGGCGCCGACGCCCCCCGGGACGGGCTGCGTGCGATCGAGCAGCGCGGCCTGGAAGCGGGACTGGAGGTCCGCCAGCATGGGTCTCAGGCCGCCCGGGCCGCAGCCGATGCCGCGAGCCCGGCCCTCGCCAGGACCGCATTGGCCCGCGCCGCCTCCGCGTAGAGCACCGCCCAGGGCGGCACATCGGCGTCCCATTCGATGAGGGTCGGAACGGGACCGAGGCGGCGGATGGTCCGTTCGTAGAGCGCCCAAACGGGATCGACCACCGCAACGTGGTGCGAGTCGATCAGCAGCGCGGCCCCGGTCTCGTCGGTCGTCGCCGCATGGCCGCCGAGATGGATCTCCTGGACGAGGTCGAGCGGGAAGGCGTCGAGATAGGCCTCCGGCGAATAGGCGTGGTTGGTGGCGGAGACGAAGACGTTGTTGATGTCGAGCAGCAGGCCGCAGCCGCTGCGCTCGGCGATTCCCGCGATGAACTCCGCTTCGCTCATCGTGCTGGCGTCGAACACCACATAGGTCGAGGGGTTTTCGAGCAGCATCTGCCGGCCCATCACCGACTGCACCTCGTCGATATGCTCGACGATGCGGGTTACGGCCTCTTCCGTGTAAGGCACCGGCAGCAGATCGTTGAGGAAGGTGCCCTCATGCGTCGACCAGGCCAGATGTTCGGAAAACAGCGCCGGCGCATAGCGTCGATCGAGCGCCTTGAGCCGCTTGAGATGTTCCAAGTCGAGCGGACCGAATCCTCCGATCGAAAGCCCGACGCCGTGCAGGGAGACCGGATAGCGCTCCCGTATGGCAGTGAGATGCGCGTGCGGCGGCCCGCCGGCGCCCATGTAATTCTCGGCATGCACTTCGAAGAAGCCGATGCCGGGCCGGGTCTCCAGGATCGCGGCGACATGCATCGGCTTCAGCCCGACGCCGGCTCGTTTCGGCTCGATCCGTTCGGCCCGCTGCGATGCCTTATCCATGCCGACGCTTTCCTGTCGCCGTTGACGCGCCTCAGCTCGGGCGTTTGAGCGGCGCCAGCGAGCCGGGGCCGAACGGCGTCGCGATCGAGACGCAGGTGCCCTTGGGCACGAGCTTCCAAGAGACGCCGTTATAGTCGACCGCGTTGGTCCCGGCGCAGGTCGTGCCCGGCCCGGCCGCACAATCGTTCTGCCCTTTGAGCGAGATGCCGAAACATTTCTCCTTGGCGTTCTCCGCCTTTGCGGAGGCCGCGAGCAGGGTCATGGCCCCGGCCAGGGCTCCCGCGAGGGCGATCGAAGTCTTGGATCCTGACATCCTGTCCTCCACCCGTCGGCTGCTTCGACCCGCGAAACCGGCCGCCAACCACCGGTGCAGTTAGCGTAACCCGGCTGCAGCGCGCGGTCGATCAGCTCTTGCGATCAGCTCTTGATGGGCTCATCGAGCCCATACCGCTCGGGATCTTCATCGTGGTGCAGGTCCCCGCCGGGACGAGCTTGAAGGAGGCTCCGTCATAATCCACGGTGGACATGCCGGCGCAATTATGCGCCCCGGCCTTGCAGTCGTTCTGACCCTTCAGGGCGACGCCATAGCATTTTTCCTTGGCCCCGTCGGCTTTCGCCGGAATGGCCAAAAGGGTGATGGCGGCGGCGAGCGAGCCTGCGAGCGCGACATTGACGGAGCGACGGTTCATGATCCTGTCTCCCTGAGATCGGGGCAATCGGGTGCCCCGACATGACCCTTCGCCACACTCGAAGGCCAAGTTACAGCAGTCGCGAAATATTTCGCGTACCAACGGGGTCTCTTTCCTATCCTGCCGGTCCGGCGTAACCCACGCCAGTCGGCCGCCGAAACAATTCGGCAGATGCGACGAGAAGGCCTGCCAATGCGGATCGGTGTTCGGCCGGCGCTGACCCTCTTCGTCTTGTGCACCATCGCGCTGACCAGCGGCCTCGTCCACGCCCTGTGGTGGCGTACAGCGCAGGCCAACAGCCGCATGCTGGCCATGACGCTGAACCAGCAGATCGTCGGTGCCGTCAAGAAGGAGGTGGCCTCGCTGATCGGCAGCGCGCAGGCGGCCCATGGGGCGATCCGCACGATCTTCATGCAGAACGTCATCGACACGCGCGAGGCCGACAAGCGCGAATTCGTCTTCTTGGCGCAGTTGCAGTCCCAGCCGGCCCTGTCCTGGATCGCGTTCGGCTGGCCCGACGGCAGCTTCTTCGCCGCCCACAAGCTCGGCGACAGCGAACTCGAAATGATGGAGATCACCGCCACCAAGCCGGGGCAACGGCGCGTCGACCGATACAAGGTCTTGACCGGCGACATCGAGTTCCAGAGCCGCGCCTTCGAGCCGACCGACTACGAGGTCACCGCGCAGCCCTGGTATCGGCAGGCCGCGGCGGCGACGGCGCCGGTCTGGCTCGAGGTCGGCCATCATCCGGCCGGCAGCCGCCCTGCCGTCGCCTATGCGGGCGGCATCGACGTCTACAGCGCCCGCGTCGGCGTCCTCGCGGTCATGATCGATCTCGACCGCCTGTCGCGCTTCCTGGCGAGCCTCTCGGTCGGCCGGACCGGCGCGGCCTTCGTGCTGCGCCCCGACGGGATCGCGGCGGCCGTGCCGGACCCCCAGGCCGACGAGGTCCATGGCACGATGCTGCGTGACCCGACGCTGCTCGCGGTGGCCCGCGAGACGCATCGCGACATGCTGGCCAAGGCCACGCCGCAGGACAAGACGATCACCGAGGCTCGCGTCGTCTACGAGGGTGTCGCCTATGCGGTGACGGTGACGCCGCTCGACTTCATGGGCTGGGAGGTGACGACCGTCATTCCGGAGGCGGAATTCTTCGGCGAGATCGACCGGACCGACCGGCGCCTGACGCTGCTCCTCGTCGCCCTCGTCCTCGCCGCGGTCGTCGTCTCGACGTTCGTCGCCCGCGCGCTGCTGGCGAGGCCCCTCGCCCGGATCGCGGCCGAACTCGGTCACGTCCAGCGCTTCGAGCTCGAAGCGATCCGGCGCCACCCGTCGCGGCTCAAGGAACTCGACGACCTGTCGAGCGTCATCGCCAGCATGGCGACGGGGCTATCGGCCTTCCGCAAATATCTTCCCGCCGATCTCGTCAAGACGCTGATCGCCGAAGGGGTCGAAGCCAAGCCGGGCGGCACGGTCCAGCCGCTGACCATCATGTTCGCCGATATCGCCGGTTTCACGGGACTGTCGGAGCGCATGGGCAATGCGATCGTCCCGCTGCTGGCGCGCTATATCGATCTGATGTCGGGCGAGATCGACGCGCATGGCGGCACGATCGATAAATTCATCGGCGATGCGGTGATGGCCTTCTGGGGCGCACCCGCGGCGAGCGCCAGCCGCGGGCTCGATGCCTGCCGGACGGCCATCGCCTGTCGTCAAGCGCTGACGCGGGCCGGGATCGTCGACGATCGCGGCGACCCGTTGTGCGTTCGCATCGGCATCAATGCCGGCAACGTCCTGGTCGGCAATATCGGCTCGGACCGGCGCCTGAACTATACGGCGATCGGCGACGCGGTGAATGTAGCGAGCCGGCTCGAAGGCGCCAACAAGATCTACGGAACGGATATCCTCATCGGCGAGGCGACGCGCGAGGAGGCAGGCTCCGCCATATCGGTGCGGGAGATCGACCGGGTCGCCCTCTACGGCCGTGCGGAGGGGATTGCGATCTTCGAACTGATCGACCTGGCCGAGCCGGGCGCCACGGTGCCAGGCTGGGTGTCGGTCTACGAGGCCGGGCTCACGGCCTATCGGGCGCGCCGTTTCGCCGAGGCGATCGGTCTCTACGAACGGGTCATCGCGGCGCGGGGCGTGGACGGGCCGGCGGCCGTGATGATCGCGCGATGCCATGCCTTTCTGCCGAACCCGCCCTCGTCGGAATGGTGCGGCACGAGCATCCTCGATGGCAAGGATTAGGTCGACCGCCTCGAGTGATCCTGGTTCTCGATCAGACCTGGCTTGAGGTCCAGCCCGACACTGAACGTCTAAAGTTTGTCAGATCGACTTTAAATCGTCAGATCCATCCTCGCCGCTCATCCCGCGCGCATAGGCGTCAACTCTAGGCGAGTGCGGCATATGATGGCCGGCGCCTTTTGTGTTCGACGAGACGTTTTCGGGCGTGTCGGGCTCGGTTCGATAATGGGTCGAGGCCTCGGTCACCGGGGACGGACAGCAGGACGGCCGCAAGGATGGCCTTGGTGATGCGCAAGAGTGACCCGGAGCGCATCTGGCGTCTCCGTGTCAAAGCGCCTGGCACGTGCAGAAGCTTCGACGGCCTTGGCGATCCGCGACACGAGCCCGGACCATCTTTCGCACCGAGATCTCAACACCATACCGAGCTTGAATCTCATCACAAGCCGATGCGAATCCACCCCTGGAATCCACCCAGGCTGTGTGGAAACAGGGGATTTGGTGATTTCGGTGAGCGGCGCCTCCGGTGGCGGCAGTGGTGGGCCGATGTGTCAGGCTTGGATGGCCTGCATGAGTGGGCCGACCCCCAGGATGGCGATCACCCGCTTGAGGTTGTAGGCCAGCACGTGGAGGCTCATCTCCGTGCTGACCCGTTTCAGCGTCCTGGTCAGGAAGTGGGTTGCTCCCATCCAGGCCTTGATGGTGCCGAACGGGTGTTCGACGGTCTGCCGCCGGACCCGCATGCTGGTTGGCGCCTCGTCCAGGCGGCGCTGCATGGCGTCGATGACAGCCTCGTGCTCCCAGCGTTTGATCCGCCGTTCCTTTCCTGTCGTACATTGTGACTTGATCGAACAACTGGAGCAGGCGCTGGCCCAGTAGTTGTGCAGTGTCAGTCCATCCTCGACGTTATTGTATCGCCAAGTCAGCGGCTCGCCGGCTGGACAGCGGTATTCGTTCTTGTCTACATCGTAGACGAAGTCCTGCTTGCCGAACCGCCCTTCGGCCTTGGCTCCCGAGGTCAGCGGCTTGGGCACGAATGGGATGACTCCGGCTTTTTCGCAGGCGAGGATCTCCTCACCCTTGAAGTAACCGCGATCGGCAAGGGCCGTTAGGGCGTCCGCACCATGACCTGCTTGGCCAATCCGGCCATCTTCGAGAGCTGGCCGCGGTCGTTGCCCACGTTGGTCACCTCATGCACAACGATCAAGTGGTGCTTCGCATCGACAGCCGTCTGCACGTTGTAGCCGACGATCCCGGTTCCCTTGCCGTTGGTGGCCATGGCGCGTGCATCCGGGTCGGTCAGGGAGATCTGCTGGTCCGGCGCAGCCTGGACGGCAACGTCCATGTCTCGAAGGTGCTGCATCTGCTCTTTCAGACGAACGAGCTTGTCCTTCAGGCGCACCCTCTTGGCTTCTGGAACCTGGCCCTCCTGCCGGTCCGCCGTGTCCAAGGCGGCCATGTAGCGGGCGATGCTCGTATCGACCTGCTCGATCCGCCGCTGGATGGCGCCCTTCGTGTAGTTCTTGTCGCGCGTGTTCACCGCCTTGAAGCGGCTGCCATCGATGGCGACCACGGCTTCTGAGAACAAGTTGAGCTTGCGGCAGAGCAGGACAAACTGCCGACACGCAGCTTGGATCGCCGGTCCGTTGTCCCGCCGGAAATCCGCAATGGTCTTGAAGTCCGGCATCAACCGGCCTGTCAGCCACATCACTTCGATATTGCGCTGTGTTTCTCGCTCCAGCCGCCGGCTCGATTGGATGCGGTTGAGATAACCGTAAAGATAAATCTTGAGCAGCGTCGCCGGGTGGTAGGACGGGCGGCCGGTTGCTTCCGGCACGACGCCTTGAAAGCCCAGGCCCACCAGATCCAGACTCTCAATGAACACATCAACGACGCGAACCGGATTGTCCTCGGTCACGTAGTCATCAAGGCAATCCGGAAGCAAGATCGTCCGATTGCGGACCTCGCCCTCAACGAATCGCTTCATATCGACCTCCTACAGTAAGCGTCAGCTTAGCAGTTCGGGCGGTCTTTTCACACAGCCTGCACCCAAAGTTAGCGCCGATGCGCGAAAGCGGGGATGAGCGGCAACAGGTTTACACTTCGTTGCCACCCTCGGATCGATCCTTTGGACTTCGTATCACACCGCCCACGCCGTCGCCTGGGCCCGGATAAGCTCGGCGATCTGCTGCGGCTTCTCTTCGTGGGCGAGATGCCCCAGCCCGCGCAGATAGTCGATCCTGGCACCCGGCACGAGGTCGCGGATGCGGATCGCGTCGGCGGGGTCGATGGTGCGGTCGTGGCCGCCGACGACGAGCAGCAGCGGCACCTTGAGCTGGGGGAGGCTTCGTTCGAGGAGGTGCAGGTCCCAGGCGGCCATCATCGCCAGGGCGCCCGTCGCGTGGCCGGGATCGCGCGCGAGCCGCGCGTAAAAATCCATCCCCACGGCGTCGATCGTCGAGCCTGTCTGGCGGATGAGCCGCTCCACCACGGCCCGGTCGCCCGCCCGCCAGGCGAAGAGGCGTGACGCCATGGGGGTGGTGGCGAGGAGGCCTGCCAGCGGCGAAAAGATCTGCCCGGCCAGGCCGCCGATGGGCAGCATGGCGCCGTTGAGGCTGACGAGTCCCGCCGGAGCGATCTCATGATCGAGACAGAGGCGCGTCAGGATGGCGGCGCCCGCCGAATGGCCTACCGCGAGGTCCGGCTTGAGGTCGAGGCCACGCAGCAGGTCGGCGATCCCCATCGCCATGCCGGGCAGCGACATGCCGCGCCGATCGGCCATCGCAGAAAAGGCGTGGCCGGGCAGGTCGGGCGCCACGACGGTGAAGTCGCGCACCAGTGCCGGCAGCAGGTCGCGCCACGAATGGGTCGAGGCCCCGGTGCCGTGAACCAGCAGGACGACGGGCCCTTGGCCCGCGACCTGCACATGCCACGTGAGGCCTGCGGCTTCGACGAAGCGGCTGGAGTCGCGGTTGGGCCACTCCCGCCCGTCCCGGTTCCAATCGAGCCCGCCCGGATATCGCTCGCCATCGGCTCGGTCGCGGCTTCGTGCCGACACGTCAGGCTCCCCTTGCGTTCGACCCGTCAGATCACGATGATTTTGGATCCGATCGATCCAAAATCATGAACGTGATCGATTCCAATAGCATAGAGCATGACGTCGTCCGAAAACCCATGCTGACTTTTCGGCATCATGCTCTAGGGCAGCGCCGCCAGGAACCGATCATAGCGGGCCGCGAAGGCGTCCGGCATCTCGAAGTGCGGCAGCGCACCGGTCTCGAGCACGTCGATCGTCCAATTGGGCCGGCCCCTCACATGGTCGGTCTGGCTGTAATCGGTGAAGTCGCCACGCCTGCCGTGCACCATCCAGATCGGCAGCGCCAGGGTGTCATAGACGCGGGTGATGTCGTTGCTGAACAGATAGCCGCTGATGAACCGATAAGGCGCATGTTCGGCGCCGGGCTGGTGCGTGGTCAGATAATCGTAGTCGAGCAGCGGCTCGTCGATCGCCTTCGAGCCCCAGGTCTTCTCCAGGAAATAACGGATGCTCACCCGGCTCGTCAGCAGGTCGAAGAGCGGCCGGCGCCAGAGGCCGACGGTGAACGCATTGTAGAGCGCCGGCATGGCACGGGTACTGCCGGGCGGTCCCGTCCGCGGGCCGCGCCGGTCGAAACCCGTAGGGCTGACGAAGGCGAGCGAGCGGAAGCACTCCGGCCGCTCGACGGCGGCCCGCGCCAGGAATTCGCAAGACAGCGACAGCGCCAGCGCGTCGATGCTTCCGGCGCCGTGGATGCGGCGGATCTCCTCGACCATGGCGAGGATCGCATCCGTCATCAGGCGAGGCAGGTAGGGCCGGTCGCTGCGATCGGAGAAGCCGAAGCCCGGCAGGTCGAGCGCATAG
Organism: Lichenihabitans sp.; assembly: GCA_965277115.1. Lineage (GTDB taxonomy): Bacteria > Pseudomonadota > Alphaproteobacteria > Rhizobiales > Beijerinckiaceae > Lichenihabitans. The sequence goes on from CBDIBY010000013.1 coordinate 904,831, forward strand.
ACCCGTCGCCGCGCACCATAGATGCGGTAGATCGGCTCGACCTCGAAGGCGGAACCCGCCGCATTGACGCTATGGACCAGCAGCAGGGGCGCATCGGGGCCGTCCTCCGGCCCGGTCGCGTAATAGGCGAGGCGGCCGGCGATGCTCGCCAGGTCGCGGTGCTCGCCGGGGAGCGCCGGCGGCAGCGGCAGGTCGCCCGGCACCTGCCGGGCCTTGTAGCCGAGCCATCCGGCCGCGGCCAGGAGCGGAATGCCGACGGCGGCCTTGCTGAGTCGATGCGGCTTTCTCGGGGTCTTTTGTGGCCGACGGTCGGAAGGAGTCAGCTCGGGATCATGCGTCATGACGGATCTCCGGCGGTCGGCGCGATGGCTGCGGCGTCATGCGACGACGGCGCCGATGGCGCGCGATAGGGCGCCTGCATCGGCCCGCGGCAGCGGGACATAGAGCGCCCGCATGGCTGAGGCCAGGGCCTCGGCCGAAGGTTGCGGACGGGGGGCGGCATCGACGACGAGCGTCCTGACGCCCGCCGCGGCGGCGGTCCGTGCCGCCTGCCGCGCCTCCTCCTCGGCCTTCGCCCGGCCGGTCGAGCCGTCGCGCGCCACATTGGCCCGGCCGTCGGTGAGGAAGACCAAGACCGGCGTCCGGCCGCGCCGCTTGAGCCCGGCCGCCAGGTCCACGGCCTTGTCGATGGCAGTGGCGAGCGGCGTGGCGCCGCCCCCCGGCAGGTCCGCGAGGCAGCGCTTGGCCCGCGTCAAGGATCGTGTCGGCGGCAGCAGGAGGTCGGCGCTACGGCCGCGGAAGGCCATGAGCGCCACCTCGTCGCGGCGGATGTAGCATTCGGCGAGCAGCAGTTCGATCGCGCCCTTCGCCTCGGCCAGCCGGTTGACGGCGAGCGATCCCGAGGCGTCGACGACGAAGACCGTCACCGTCTCGGTCCTCTGCTTCAAGCGCATGACGCGCAGATCGTCGCGCCGGATCTCGATCCGCCGGGCTGTTTCGGCTGGCCCGCGTGCCCTGAGCCTTTGCCAAGGCGCCGCGGCGCGCAGCGTCTCGATCAGGCTGAGCCGGGCGCCGTCGCCCGGTGTGCCGGACCTCACCCCGGCCGGCCGGCCGCGTTTCGCGGCGATCCCGGAGGGGCCGGCGCGCCCCGCTGCCGCCCGGCCCCGGCGTAGGTCGAGCCCGGCTTTGAGCCGGCTCAGCAGGCCGGGAGGGATCGCAGCCTTGGCGGCAGCCAGCACCAGGTCGCCGGGCTCCTCGGCTGCTGCTTTTTGTTCCTCGCCGTCTGCGGCTCTATCGGCGGCATCGGGTGCGGGCTCTGATGTTTCGGCGTCCGGCTGCGGGGCGGCCTCGGCCGGTAGCCGGGTGGCGCGGGGCGCCAGCACCAGGCGCGACGCGAGCGCCGCATCCTCATGCCCGGCCGCGCTGCGACCCGCCAGGGCGGCGGCGGCCCGCGCGGCCCGCACCGCGAAGACTGCGGCCCGCAATGAATCGACGCCGAGCGCCAGCGCCGTCTGGCACAGCGCCGCCAGAGCCTCGTCGCCGATCGTCACCGCCGGATAGAGACGGCGGCCTTCGTCGAGCCTTGCCGAAAGGCTGGCGATGTCCTGGCCCGGATCGAAGCCGTCGAGCTCGACCCAGAAGCCGAAGCGCTCCTTCAGCCCCATGGGCGGTACCTCGTCCTCCTCGATCCCCTCGTCGAGCGCCACCATGGCGAGCCGGGCCGGATAGTGTTGCGCCAACCCGTCGCGCTCCAGCACCACTACGCCGGTGTCGAGCACGCCGCCGAGGCGCGCCGCCATGCCGGGCGCGATCCGCTCCGCCATGGCCAGGATGAGCACGCCGCCGTCGGTCTCGGCCAGGATGCCGCGCTCGACGACCGGTCGCCCGGCCGCGAGCGTCGCCGTCAGGTCAAGGCCGCCGAACAGCCTGCCGTCGCCGGCGTGCAGTGGCAATCGACGCACGGGCTTCTCGGGGCCGAGCATTTCGCTCAACTGGACCAGCCAGCGGTCGCGCAGCGGTCCCGCGCGGCCATGCAGCGAAATTCCTCCTAGCCCGACGGGATCGATGCCGAACAGCAGGGCCGCCAGCGACGGATCGGAGAGGGACGGAACGTCCCGGCCGGCTTCCGTCGTCATGCGTCGAACAGGTCGGCGATAGCCCGCTCGACGCGCGTCGTGGAGCCCGCCTCGTCGAGCGGATTCCGGCGCAGCCGATGCCGCAGCGCGGCCGGCGCGACGCGGCGCAGATGGGCATCGCCGACCTCGGCGTCGCCGTCGAGGCTGGCGAGCGCGCGGGCGGCCCGCATAAGGGTGAGTTCGCCGCGCAGCCCGTCGGTGCCGAGGCTGATGCAGAGCCGCGCGGCCCGTTCGAGCGCCGCGTCGGGCACCTCGACCGCGGGCAGGCGCATGCGCGCCTCGACGATGCGGCGACGCAGCCTCGCCTCCTCCTTGGCCCAGCGCGCCCGGAAGGCATGCGGGTCACGCTCGAAGGCATCGCGCCGCCGCACCACCTCGATCCGCGACGGCAGGTCGGCGGGCGTCTTCACCTCGACCGAGAGGCCGAACCGGTCGAGCAGCTGTGGCCGCAGCTCGCCCTCTTCAGGATTGCCCGTGCCGACCAGCACGAAGCGCGCCGGATGGCGGAGGCTCAGGCCCTCGCGCTCCACCACGTTCTCGCCCGAAGCCGCAACGTCGAGCAGCAGGTCGACGATATGGTCTTCGAGCAAGTTGACCTCGTCGATATAGAGGAAACCGCGATGGGCGCGTGCCAGCAGGCCCGGCTCGAACGACTTGATGCCCTGCGCCAGGGCGCGTTCGAGGTCGAGTGCGCCGACGACGCGATCCTCCGTCGTTCCGAGCGGCAGGTCGACCACCGGCACCGGCACCTTCTCCGACTTGAGCGGACCGAGCGCGGCGCGTGCGCGGCATTCGGCGCAGAGCGCGGCGGCTTGGCCGGGATCGCAATTGTAGCGGCAGCCGACGACGACGCGCATCGGCGGCAGCAGGGCCGAGAGGCCGCGCACGGCGGTCGATTTGCCGCTGCCGCGATCGCCGAAGACGAGCACGCCGCCGATCGTCGGGTCGACGGCGGTCGCCAGCATGGCGAGCTTCATGTCGTCCTGCGCGACGATCGCTCCGAAGGGGAAGACCGAAGGTGCGACGACCGCAAGGTCGGCGGGGGGCTTGAGCTCTCGATTCATGGTGGAAGGTGCCGCCTCGACGCTCGATCCCAATCGCCCACAACCGGTGTCCTGCAACGCTGCCCTGCCGTCAACGGGTCCAGCGGCGGCCGAGGTCGGCCAGATGAGCCAACAAGGCCGCGAGCAGGCAGGCTGCCACCCAGCCCCACCAGGCGCCGACGAGTGCCTCGCGCAGCGCCATGAGCAGCGCCATGCCGGAAACGAGATTGCGCGTGAACTCGGCCGGTGCCACCCCCCGCCCCGTCCGCGCATGGTAGAGGGCGAGCGCCAGCCCTTCGATCACCGTGAGAGCCAGGATGGCCTCGACCAGATGTCCGCTCTCGATCCAGGATGCCATGCCGATCCCGGACGGGCATCGCCCGGCTCCTCGTCGTTCCGCGCAAGGCCGCGCGCGCACCTACGGCTTGATGGGATTGCCGTCCGGCCCGAGCGTCTTCAGGAAGGCCACGACATTGTCGATGTCGGACTGCTTCTGGAAGCCCTGGAAGGTCATCTTGGTGCCGGGCACCATCTTCTGCGGCGCCTTGAGGTAGGTCTTGAGATTGGCTTCGGTCCAGGTGATGCCGGAGTTCTTGTTCGCCGTGGAATAGCTGTAACCGGGATATGTCCCGGCCTTGCGTCCGACGACGCCGTTGAGCACGGGGCCGATCGCGCTCACGGCCCCGGGGCCGAACCGATGGCAGGTCTTGCAGATCTTGGCGGTATTCGCGCCCGCCGCCGCGTCCCCGTCCGTGGCATCCTGCGCTGCCCCTGCGTGAACGCCGGCCAGGAGAGCCGCCGCCGCAATTGCACCCATAAGCTTCATTATGCGCTCCTCCACGTCCTCGGTCTCGCGCCGGACGAGCCGTAGTCTGTCGCGAAGTCCGGAACCTTGTCAATCTGGCTTGACAGTGGTTCACGTCCATCGGTGCTGCGGCATATTTGGCTCTGCCGTCGCGAATTTCGAGGTCGCCGATGCCGCCGCTCGCTTTCGCCACGCTCGACGACATCCCAGCGATCATGGCGATCGAGCGCGGCCCCGGCTACGACGATCTCGTCGGCCGATGGAGCGCCGAGGAGCACCGCGCGGAGATGACCGGGGTTCCGGGAACGCGCTATCTTGTCGCGCGAGAGCGCGATATCGTCGTGCATGGCGAGAACCGGCTCGTCGGTTTCGTCATTTTGCAGGGACTCGGCGGCGCCAATCGCTGCACCACCCTGCGACGCATCGCGGTCAGCGGGCCAGGTCGCGGGATCGGCGCGAGCCTCCTCGTCGGGACTCTCGGCCATGTCTTCGCCGAGACCCCGACCCATCGGTTGCAGCTTCTCGTCTACGACGACAATGCGCGCGCCGCCCGGGCCTATGCCAGGGCCGGATTTCGCGCGGAAGGCCTGGTGCGCGATGTTCGCGCAATGCCGGACGGCCGTTTCCGCTCCATGCATCTGATGTCGATCCTGCGGCCGGACTGGGCCGCGGCTCAGCCGAAGCGTCCCGACGAATAGGGCGTGGGATCGGTGAAAGGCGCCTCGCCGGTCATCATCTCGGCCAGCAGGCGCCCGCTGACCGGGCCCAGCGTCAGGCCGTGGTGCTGGTGGCCGAAGTCGAACCACAGGCCGCGGTGGCGCGGCGCCGGCCCGAGGACGGGCAGCATGTCGGGCAGGCAGGGCCGCGCGCCCATCCAGGGTACGGGCTCGACGGCCTCGCCGAGCGGGAACAGCGCCCGCGCGACAGGCTCGGCGCGTGCCATCTGCACCGGCGTCGGCGCGGCGTCGCGCAGAGCGAATTCGGCGCCCGTGGTGAGGCGGATGCCTTGCGCCATCGGCGCCAGCAGGTAGCCGCCGTCGAAATCGAGCATGGGATGATTGAGCACCGCATTGCCCTTCGGGCGGAAGTGCCGGTGGTAGCCGCGCTTGACCGCGAAGGGCAGCCGGTAGCCGAGCCTGCGGAAGACGAGGTCCGACCAGGGGCCGAGCGCCACCACGGCGTCGTGCGCCTCGACCGTGCCGCTCGTACTGACCACCTGCCAGCCGTTGCCGCTTTGCTCGAGGCTGCGGGCGTCGCCCTGGAGAAACCGGCCGCCGCGCTTGACGAAGAGCACGTTATAAGCCCTGACGAGCGCACCGGGATCGGAGATGGCGCCGGGATCGCGGAAATGCAGGGCGCCGATCGGCCCTGGCCCGAGATGCGGTTCGCGCTCGGCGAGCGCCGCCGGATCGAGGGTGTCGACGTGAAAGCCCATGTGACGGAGCTCTTCGGCTTCGGCAAAGGCCGCGTCGCGGCTCTTGGCGTGGCGGAAGGCCTTGATCCAGCCGATGCGGTGCAGGAGATGGGTCGCGTCGGCCGCCTCCATCAGTGCCTCATGTTCGACGAGGCAGCGCTCGATCAGGGGGCGCGCGCCGGCGGTGCTGCGCGCGATACCGGTCGGAGACGAAGCTAGGAAATAGCGGAGCAGGAAGGGCGCCAGGCGGGGCAGGGCGGCGAGGTGGTAGCGGGCTTCGGTCGAGCCGTTCAACGCAAATCTGACGACCGTGGGCAGGTCGCGCGGAAACATGTAGGGCACGACCGACGAGCGCTCGATCAGCCCGGCATTGCCGTAGCTCGTCTCGGCGCCTGCGTCGGCATTCCTGTCGATCAGTGCGACGCCGCGGCCGCGCGCCTGCAGGTGCAGCGCGGCCGAGACGCCGACGATGCCGGCACCGAGCACCGCGACATCGACCTTCATGTTCATGATCTCTCCACTGTTTCTGCCACGTTCTCGCTAAGCAGGTTCTCTCGAACCTGCTTACACTTGAAGCTCAAGCAGCTTTGATTTCGCTTTGAAAAAGTGAAATCAACCGTGGCTTTCGCCACGCAAGGCTGCTTAGGCGCGGGCCTAGGCGAAGCGGGCGTCGGCGTCTAGGATGTCGCGGCAAAAGGCGGAGCGCGCCGCCGAAATAGCGAGGGAGAGCCGGATGGCAATGGAGATGAAGGGCGAGGTCGTGTTGCCGGCCGACCGGCAGACGGTCTGGACGAAGCTCAACGACCCCGAGGTGTTGAAGGCCTGCATCCCCGGCGTGCAGACGCTCGACAAGACCAGCGACACCTCCTTCACGGCATCGGCCAAGATGAAGATCGGCCCCGTCAGCGCGACCTTCAAGGGCAAGGTCGAGCTCTCCAACATCGACCCGCCGAACGGCTACCGAATCAGCGGGGAGGGCGAGGGCGGCATCGCGGGTTTCGCCAAGGGCGGCGCCGATGTGACGCTGACCGAGGTCGAGGAGGGCACGAAGCTCAGCTACGACGTGCAGGCCAATGTCGGCGGCAAGATCGCCCAGATGGGCGCCCGCCTGATCGACGGCGTCGCCAAGAAGACGGCCGACCAGTTCTTCTCGAATTTCGCGGCCGAGGTGGCGAAGTAGGCCGGGTTGTCGCTTCGTCCCTCACCGGAACGACGCCATCGTATGCGTCTCTTGACCCACCCGGTCCGAATGCCCATTCTCTTCGCGTTCCACGGAGATCCCCGGCAAGGGGCTGAGATACCGCTGGGCGTGGTCCCTAGGGGACCGTGCGGCGCGGAAATCCATTGAACCTGATCCGGTTCGCACCGGCGTAGGGACGGAATCCGGCGCTTCGATCACAGCCATGCCGGACCTCCCGATGCCGGGCTTCGGGAGGAGGTTGCGGCTTGGTCCCTGTCCTGTTTCGATCGCTGCGGGCCGCGCCCGCCTCGGTGCCGCCGGCGCCGACCTTGCCGAAAAGCCTCGATGTCGCGGTCGTCGGGGCCGGCATCATCGGCCTGTCGATCGCCTGGCGGCTCGCCGCGCAGGGCCTCGCCGTTGGCCTCTTCGAAGCGGCAACGGCGGGCCGAGGCACCTCGGCGGCCGCCTCCGGCATGCTGGCGGCTGCGGCCGAACATGAGCCTGGCAGCGACGCCCTGCTCGGCCTCGGCCTCGAAAGCCAGAATCTCTGGCCGAGGTTCCGCGACGCGGTCGAGGCCGCAAGCGGCCAAGGCATCGACTATCGCACCGAGGGGACACTCGTCGTTGCGATCGGCCGCGACGAGACCGAGCGTCTGCGCGCCCGCCACGACCTGCAGCGCCAGGCCGGCCTCGACACCCGCTGGCTTGCCGCGTCGCCGGCGCGCGAGCGCGAGCCGGGGCTGACGCCGGCCGTCACCGGCGCCATTCTCTGTCCCGAGGATCATCAGGTCGACCCCTCGCGCCTGACGCATGCCTTGCGGGCGGCGTTTCTGGCCGCCGGCGGCCGGCTGTTCGAGGCGACCCTGGTCGACGGGCTAGAGCGGAGCGGCGGGCGCGTCAGCGGCGTCGCGGCCGGAGTGCGCAGCATCCGCGCCGGCACCACCGTGCTCGCGACCGGGGCTGCCATCGGCAGCGCCTCCTGGCTGCCGTCCGGCGTCCGGCTGCCGATCCGGCCGCTCAAGGGGCAATCGCTGGTGCTGCGCAGCCGTCGCGGGCCGCTGCCGATCGAACATGTCGTGTGGAGCGCGGAGATCCATCTGGCGCCGAAGAGCGACGGCCGGCTCATCCTCGGCGCCACGATGGAGGAGGCGGGGTTCGACCTGACGGTCACGGCCGGCGGCCTGCTGGCGCTGCTCGATGCCGTGCGCCGCGTGCTGCCGGGGGTCGAAGAGATGGCGGTCGAGGAGATCCGGACCGGCTTCCGGCCGACATCCGATGATGACGCACCCATCCTGGGTGAACTCCTGCCGGGGCTCGTGGTGGCGGCCGGCCATCACCGCAACGGCTATCTCCTGGCACCGGTCACCGCGCAGGCGATCGAGGACCTCGTCACCACCGGCCGGATGCAGGGCGCTGCCGCAACCTTCGGCCCAGGCCGCTTCGCCGAGGCCGTCCTAGAGCATGATCGGCTGTTGCCGATCTGCTCCAAAATAGAAGAGCGAGCACGTTCATCGGTTTAGGACCGCGAAGCGAATCGACCTAAACCGATCGTGCTCTAGCCAGAGGAGCCGCATGATGCGCATCGAGATCAACGGGGAAGCCCGCGACACGGGGGCCGCGACGCTCGCGGCGCTCTGGCAGCACGAGACCGATCCGCCGGATCCCGCCGTCCGCCGCGGCTTCGCCATCGCGCTCAACGGCGCCGTGGTGCGCCCCCCGGCCTGGGACGAGACGCGGCTCGCCGAGGGCGACCGGGTCGAGATCATCCGCGCCGTCGCGGGAGGCTAGAATGACCGACACCCTGACTATCGCCGGCGAGACCTTCGGCTCGCGGCTCATCCTCGGCACGGCCGGCTATCCGACGCAAAACCTCATGAAACAGGCGGTCGAGGCAAGCGGCTGCGCCATGGTGACGGTGTCGATCCGCCGCGTGTCGCTCGCCGGGCACGGCTCGGACACGGTGAGCCTGCTCAAGGGCCTGCGGTTCCTGCCCAACACGGCCGGCTGCGAGACCGCGCGGGATGCCATTCTGACCGCCGAGCTCGCCCGCGAGGCACTCGGCACCAACTGGATCAAGCTCGAGATCATCGGCGACCGCGAGACGCTCTACCCCGACGTGTCGGAACTCCTCGCCGCGACCGAGACGTTGGTCGAGCGCGGCTTCGTCGTGCTGCCTTATTGCACCAACGACCCGGTCGTCTGCCGGCGACTGGCCGACCGGGGGGCCGCCGCCGTCATGCCGCTCGGCTCGCTGATCGGCTCGGGCATGGGGATCGCCGATCCGGCCGGGCTCGAACTGATCTGCCGGCGCTCGCCGGTGCCGGTGATCGTCGATGCCGGCATCGGCACGGCGTCCGACGCCGTTCTCGCCATGGAGCTCGGCGCCGCGGCCGTGCTGCTCAACACGGCGGTGTCGAAGGCCGACGATCCGGTCCGCATGGCCCGTGCCATGCGCCATGCGGTCGAGGCGGGGCGGCTCGCGCATCTCGCCGGCCGCATCCCGGCCAGGAAACGGGCGGAACCGTCGAGCCCGCAGCTCGGCCTCGTCGGCTCGTGAGCGCCGGACCGCCCGCGCGGGCCTTGCCGGCGCGGCTGCTCGTCGTCACCGACCGGCACCAGGCCCGTCGGCCGCTGCCCGACCTCGTCGCCGAGCTTCTCGACGCCGGCATCCGCTGGGTGTGGCTGCGCGACCGCGACCTTTCCGGGGCGGAGCGGCGTATCTTGGCGGACAGCCTTGCCACCGCGGTGCGCCGATACGACGGCGCGGCGCTGACGGTCGGCGCCGACATCGGCCTGGCGGCAGAGACCGGTGCGGCGGGTGTGCACCTGCGCAGCGAGGACGCCGTCGCCGAGGCGCGGCACCGCCTCGCAACCGGCGCGCTAATCGGCGTTTCGGCCCATTCCGTGGATGACCTGCGGGCGGCAGCACGCGCCGGCGCCGATTATGCGACGCTGAGTCCCATCTTTCCCTCTGCCAGTAAACCCGGCTACGGCCCGGCGCTCGGCCTCGCGGCGCTGAGCGAGGCGGCACGGATCGGCCTGCCCGTGATCGCGCTCGGCGGCGTGACGGCCGGCACTGTCCGTGCCTGTCTCGACGCCGGCGCGGCGGGTGTCGCCGTCATGGGCGAGGCGATGCAGCGGGGCGCCGCGATCTTCGACGACGAGGGCCGGCGGCTTTGCCGGATGCGCGGGGCGATGCCGGTTCAGCCGATCCGATAGACCTGGTTGCTGCCGGCGTCGCGGTAGAGGTCGACCCGCGTCCCGTCCCAATGATAATCGAGGTGCCGCCCCTGAAGGGCATTGGCGGCAAGGTCGGGATAGAACAGCCCGGCGCATTCCCCGTCCGCGCATCTTACGCTGGGGTAGACGATGCCGTCCCTTCCGGCGCCGCGCAAGGCAGCGCCGAGCGCCTGACCCGGCCCATAATCGTCCGGATCGAGCACATCCGCACCCGACCGGTCGAAGAGGCGCAGGTCGTGCAGGTCGGCCGCGACATCGAGCACGATCTCGCGGAACTGCGAGGTCCAGCCGGCGGCTTCCCTGGTTCGCGCCATGAAGCGCCCGTGATGATGGATCGTCTCGAGCAGCGCGATCTCGAACCTTTCGCCGACATAGAGGATGCCGAAACTCCCGTCGCTGAAGCGGCTCGGCCGGTCGCGGCTGATATGCGTGAACGGTGCCATCAGATAACTCGAACCGGGGCCACCGACGCGGCGGCCGGGCGGGACGAGATCGAGACGGCCGATCGTCGCCATCAGACGGGAATTGGTCTTCTGCTCCGCCGCGACCAGCAGCGGCCAATCCGCCGGATCGGCGATATCTTCGAACAGGTCGATCGGGGGGTGGATGCTACGGATGATCCGTCGCGCCCCGGGCCAAAGGATCGACGTCACGGGACACGCGGCATCCTCTCTCACCAGGCGCCCCGCTCCGCGTCGAGATAATGCCGGATGCGCATCAGGTCGGTCAGCTCGCCGCCGAGCATGACGTCGAGCGCCGGCCTGCCGTCGAACCCGTCGTTGGGCGCCCGGATCCAGCGATAGCCGCGCTGCGGCTCGCGAAAAATTATCCGGAGCGCCTTGTGGATGCCCATCAGGTTCGAGAGCCTCGCCTTACCGTCGCGGCTCATGCGCCCCGTTTCACCGGTCTTCCAGCGGCGATAGGACCGCAGGGTGAGGTCGAGCAAGGTGGCGGCCTGTTCGTCCGTAAGTCCCCAGAGCTGGAAGAGCTTGACGGTCGCCCGGAACATGGCGGCCGCCTCGTCATCGGTGATCGGTTCATCCGGGACGCTTCGCGGCCTCGTATCAACCAGGGTCAAGGCGACCATCGTCATCTCCTACTTTTGGCATGATATGTCACTTATAATGCCATTTGGCAAGAGATCCCGTGTCGCCTTGCGGCACGCTCGGTTTTGAAAAGGCGGGCACAACGATCGTCTTGGTCGGGGAAAGGCCAAGTTGCGTCAGATCGAGCCTGATGATGAGCCGGCGTCGTGGCATCATGCCGGCTCACGGAGGGGTCTCTTGCGTGGCGGTGGTGTTCGGGCTGGCTGCCGCGCTGCTGTGGGGTGGGACCGACTTTCTGATCCGCATCATCGGGCGCGGCATGGGCGTCCACAAGGCGATGGTCTATGCGCAAGGGGTGGGCGCGCTGGGGCTCGGCCTTTGGCTGGTGCTCGATCCGGCCATGCGCCAGCCGCTCCATCATCCCGCCCCCTCGGCGCTGCTGGCGGGCATCGGCGCGGCGCCGATCGGGCTGCTGGCGACCGTGTCGCTCTACAGGGGCCTCCAGGTCGGCCGGGTCGGCCTCATCTCCCCCATAACCGGCGCCTACGGCGCCGTGACGGCCGTCCTGTCGCTCGCCAGCGGCGAAAAGATCGGGGCGGCCGCGATCATGGGGATCGCGCTGATGGTCGGTAGCGTGCTGGTGTGCCTCCCGGCAAGAGCACCCGTGGCGGGGCGCGATCCACAATCCCTCGGCGATCGGGCGGGGATTGCCTATGCGGTGACGGCCTGCATCGGCTTCGGCGTGCAGTTCTGGATCCAAGGACGCTTCGCGACGCCGAGCCTCGGGGCGATTGTCCCGGTCTGGCTCTATTACGCGATCAGCACGTTGGTCCTCGCGGCGGCGGCCCTGATCCTGCGGCCCTCCCTGGCTCTGTCGCCTCCCGACGCGGGCGCCATGCTCGGCACGGGCGCGATCGCGGTCGTCGGCTATCTTGCGGTTTCGGCGGGACTGGCGACGGGACAGGTCGCGATCGTCACCGTCCTGAGTTCCCTGCAAAGCGCCATCACGGTCGGCCTGGCGTGCCTCTTCCTGGACGAAAGACTTGCGCTCCATCAATGGCTCGGCGTTGCGATCGTCGCCGGGGGGCTCGGCCTCATCCACGCGGGTTGAGCACGGCCGGTGGCTATTTCATGAAGCCACGCGGCACGCGCCCCGCCAGGCCCGCCGCATCGCGGATGAAGGATCGCTTGAGCCGCGGCAGGCGGTCGACGAGGCCGAGGCCGACGTCGCGCAGCAGGCGGACCGGCAGGCTGTCGTTGGAGAACAGGCGGTTCAGTCCGTCGGTCATGGCCGCCATCGCCATGGCATCGAAGCGGCGGGCGCGCTGGTAGGCATCGAGCGTCTCGGCGTCGCCGGGGTCGAGGCCGAGCGAAAGGCGCTCCGCTGCGAGCTCCGCCAGGACGGCCGCGTCGCGCAGGCCGAGGTTGAGCCCTTGGCCGGCCAAGGGGTGGATGGTGCGGGCCGCATCGCCGAGGAGTGCCACGCGTTCCGCGACGAGGCGACGCGGCAGCACGAGCCGCAGCGCATGGGCGCTCGGCACGTCGTCGAGGGTCAACGCTCCATAGTCATGGCCGATCCGGCTCTGCAGCGCCGCCACAAAATCTTGCGGTGGCAAGGCGACAAGCCGCCGCGCCTCGGCGAGGCTCGTCGTCCACACGAGCGAAAAGCGGCGCGGCGAGCCATCCGCTGCACGTAGCGGCAGGATGGCCAGCGGACCCTCGGGCAGGAAGTGCTGCGTGGCGCGCCCGTCGTGCGGGATCTCGTGCGACAGCGTCGCCACGATGCCGGCCTGACCGTAATCCCAGGCGACGGTGCCGATGCCGGCCGCCTCGCGCAGGCGGGAGCGACCGCCATCCGCCACGACGAGGAGCCGCGCCCGGAGCACGCCCGTCGCGGCCTCGGCCACCAGCGCCCCCCCGCCGAGATGAAAGCCGGTGACGCGGTCCCTCATGACGTTGACGCCCTGCGCCGCGCAACGTTCCGCCAGCGCGCTCCTGAGGTGGTCGTGGAACACCATATGGGCGAAAGGTTCGCCCGGTTCGGCTTCGCCGGCAATATCGAGATAGACGGGACGCGGCGCATCCTCGGGGCGCGAATCGGTGATGGTCATGGCGGTCATCGGCTGGGCCTCGCAGGCCACGGCCTGCCAGACGCCGAGGCTGTCGAGGAAGCGCCGGGCGCCGGCCGCCACCGCCACCGCCCGCAGGCTTCCCGCCGCCGGTGCGAGGCGCGGATCGCACAGCGTGACCGCGGCACCCGGGCAGGTCTGTCGAACGGCCAGCGCCAGCGCCAGGCCGGCGATGCCGCCTCCCGCGACGACGATGTCCTGCGTCCTCGGCCGGGTCCGGACCGGCATGTCGTTCGTGGTGTCCAAGATGCCTCTCGATGATCCTCGCGGGTTCGCTCCGGCTTTATGTAGAGGATAGGGTGAGGTATTCCCATCGGGGTCGGCCGCAACCCGGCCTTAAGCTGCAGGGAGGAGGGTGATCCGATGAATCTGTCGCAGCCGACCTCCGCCGAACCCGTTCCCTTGCCGATATTCGTGGCCATGGCGGCCGAGGATGTCGTCACGCAGGCGCGCCTCTGGCTGTCGCACCTCGGTGCCGAGCGGCGCATGTCGCCGAACACGCTCGATGCCTATCGGCGCGACCTGCGCCAGTTCCTTGCCTTCCTGGCCGAGCATAACGGTGAACCCGCCGATCTCGCCGCCTTCGCCGCCTTGGCCCCGACCGACCTCAGGGCGTTCATGGCGCGGCGCCGCGCCGAGGGTGTCGAGAGCCGCTCGCTGCTGCGCGGGCTCGCCGGCCTGCGCTCCTTCGCCCGCCATCTCGAACGCAACGGGCGCGGCAAGGCCGCCGTATTCTCGACCGTGCGCACCCCCAAGGTGGCGCGCCGCCTGCCGAAACCCGTGCCGATTTCCGCTGCCAGGGACATGACCGATACTGCCACGCGTGCCGACGAGGCACGGCCGCCCTGGGTGCTGGCCCGCGACGCCGCCGTCATCTGCCTGCTCTACGGCGCAGGCCTGCGCATCGGCGAGGCGTTGGGCCTGCGACGCGACGAGGCGCCGACGGGCATGCGCGACCATCTCACCGTCACCGGCAAGGGACGGAAGACCCGGCAGGTGCCGGTGATCGCTCCGGTCGTCCGTGCGGTCGAGACTTACCTGAAACTCTGCCCGCACGCCCTGGCGTCGCAAAGGCCGCTCTTCGTCGGCGTGCGCGGCGGTCCGTTGTCGCCGCGCATCATCCAGCTCGCCGTCGAGCGGCTGCGCGGCGCGCTCGGCCTTCCGTCGAGCGCCACGCCCCATGCGTTGCGCCATTCCTTCGCGACCCATCTGCTCGGTCGCGGCGGCGACCTCCGGACCATCCAGGAATTGCTCGGCCACGCTTCGCTCTCGACCACTCAGCTCTATACGGCGGTCGACAGCACCCGGCTGCTCGACGCCTACCGCGCGGCCCATCCGCGCGCCCGGATCGCGCCTTAGCGTAGGAGGCGAAGCCCGCACAGCGGCCGTCGAGCGGGGCCGGGCGAGCCGCGTCCGCGACGGAGCGCCGTCCGCGCTCGCATCGGCGATGGCCCGGGCAGCCTCGTCCCCGATCCTGTCGGGGAGATCGTCGCTCCAGCGACGAAGAGATCCGCGACCTCTGCGGCCTCGGCGGGGCCGCGGCACCACTGCACCTTCGTCTGCATCCCGCCCTTGCTTTCCGTGTCCGTCATTGCTCTGCCTGTCGAAGACGCCGACATGCTTGCCGCGGCGTCCGCGCGGGAGAAAGCCATGGATGCAAATGATGATCCGACGGCCGCGCGGCCGATGCCACGCTCCCTCTATGCCGAGACCGCGCGCGAGCGCGTGGCGACGCCGCCGCTCAGTGGAAACAAACGGGTCGCCGTGGCGATCGTCGGCGGCGGCTTCACCGGCCTCTCGGCGGCGTTGCATCTGGCGCAGCGTGGGACAGAGGTCATGGTGATCGAGGCCGGGGAGCCCGGCTGGGGTGCATCGGGCCGCAACGGCGGCCAGGTCAACCCCGGCCTCAAATTCGAGCCCGACGATATCGAAAAAGCCTTTGGCACCGATCTCGGAGGGCGGATGGTCGCGCTCTCGGGCAACGCGCCCCAAAAGGTGTTCGACCTCATCCGCGACCACCAGATCCAATGCGAGGCGAGCCGCGGCGGCACCATCCGCGCGGCTTTTTCACGCGGCGCAGCTAATTTCATCGGACGGGCGACGGAGCGCGCCCGGGGGCGCGGCCTGCCCGTCGAGTTCCTGGATCGCGACGCGATTGCGGCGGCGACGGGAACCAGCCGATACCTCTGCGGCGCGCTCGACCGGCGCGGCGGGTCGGTCAATCCGCTCGGGCTGGCCCGGGGCTTGGCCGATGCGGCGATCCGGGCTGGGGCCGCCATCCACGGGCACACCCGTGCCACCTCCGTCGACCGGGCGGGCGAGGGCTGGCAGGTGACGACGTCGCGGGGCATCGTCACGGCCGGCTGGCTGGTGCTCGCCACCAACGGCTACACCGACGCGCTCTGGCCCGGGCTCGATCGCAGCGTCGTGCCGGTGTTTAGCGGCATCGCGGCAAGTGAGCCGCTGCCCGAGGCGGTCGCACAGCGGATATTGCCGGGCCGCCCGGTGCTCTACGAGCACGAATCGATCACCGTCTACTATCGACTCGACGCGGCGAACCGGCTGCTGATGGGCGGCCGCAGCCGGCAGCGACCGGTGGATGGCCCGTCCGCCCTCGCCGACCTCACGGCCTACGCGACGCGGCTCTGGCCCTTCATCGGCGAGCCTCGCTGGTCGCATGGCTGGAACGGCCAACTCGCCATCACCGCCGATCACTATCCGCATTTCCACGAACCGGCCCGCAACCTCATCGCCTGCCTCGGCTACAACGGCCGAGGGATCGCCATGGCAACGGCCATGGGCGGCGAGATCGCGCGGCGCATCGCCGGTACGCCGGCCCGCGACCTCGACATGCCGGTCACGGATATCAGGCCGCTCCCGCTGCATGGCCTGTGGCGGGTTGGCGTGATGGCCCGGATCGCCTATGGACGCGCGCGCAACGCGTTGCGGATCTGACGGATCGACCTCGATCCGAGCTGACGTAACGTTTCGCCGCCGGGCGGGGCCCGCCTGGCGGCAACGTGCGATCCTGTTTTCCCCGTCGCGCTGTTTTACGTCCGCTGGTTGTCCGGCTGACGCAAGGAAACGCGCCGCTCGATCTATGAAGAATTGCGTCGCGACGCGTATCGTCAGCTCGAAAGCGCTCCGGCCGACGGAATGGTCAATCTGCTTTACGGGACTTCTCTCCGTCGACGACACGAACTTTTAGGAGACCTCCCGTAGGTTCGCAGAGCATGGAGGAGAACCGTCTCCGCCACCTGATCGAGCCGCACCGATGGGCGTTAAATTCTGGCGCACGAGGATATTCGTCGACAAGCGGGCGACCGCCTCGATCGAATTCGCCATCGTGGCCTTGCCCTTCCTGGCTCTGATCTTTGCCGCATTGCAGCTCAGCGTCATCTACTTCTGCACTCAGGCTCTCGAAACGTTCACAGAGTCGAACAGCCGGCAGATCCTCGTCGGCCTCATCCAGCAGCAGAACCTCAATGCAACCCAGTACAAGGCGCAGCTCTGCGCCAAGCTTCCGAGCCTGTTCAAGTGCAGTAATTTCTTCGTCGATGTGGTTTCCACATCCGCATTCGCCAATGCTAATTTGGCGCTTCCCGCTCTGACCTTCGACGGCAATGGCAACGTCACCAATAGCTGGAATTTCAATCCCGGCAACCCAGGCGACATTATCATCGTCCGGATGCTCTACCAGTGGTCTGTGTTCAACGTGCCGCTCGGGCTCAAATTGATCAACCAAACCAACGGAAGCCGTCTCTTGATGGCGACCTCGGTCTTCAAGAACGAGCCCTAGCCGATGCGCCGCCGGCCGACCCTTGGAGCAGCATCGGATCAGATGGACTCGCATTGCGATTCTAATCTAATGAAACTGCTCGCATTGTTAAAGCTGGGCCGGTGCGGCAACAGCCGAGCGTGCTCTAGCCTGCGTGACCTGGTGCGTTGCGACCGTGCCGTGTCGGCGGTCGAATTCGCGCTCGTTCTGCCGCTCCTGATCATCCTCGTCTTCGGCGGCTTCGAACTGAGCCGCATGTCGGCGATCTCCCGCAAGGTCACGCTGACGACGCGCGCCGTCGCCGACCTCGTCACGCGCAACGTGTCGATGACGAGTTCCAGCATGAGCCTCGCGCTCAATGCCTCGGCGCAGATCTTCGCGCCCTATTCCACCTCGGGGCTGACCATCGTGGTGTCCGAACTCGCCATCGACTCGCAAGGCAACGCGACGGTCGCCTGGAGTCAGGCCCTTAATGGGACGGCCCTGCCTCAGGGCCAGGCCGAGACGGTGCAATCAGGGATCACGCAACCCAGCAGCTACATCATCTGGTGCACCGTGCGCTACAATTACGTGTCTCTCGTCAGTAATATGTTCGGCAGTAGCCGGACGATGTCGGACCAGATCTACATGAATCCGCGCATTTCAAACAACATCGCCTTGAACAATTGACCGAAGCGTAATGTCCGATTTGAGGTTTATGATGGTAAGCGCCACGGCAACGATCTTTTCAACGACGCTTGCGCGATTTCGTCGTGACCGGAGCGGTAATGTCGCGATCCTGTTCGCCCTGGCCGCGCTTCCCATGGTTCTCGGCGTCGCGGTCGGGCTGGACTATGTCTCGGCAGCGCGGAAGTGGACGAAGCTCAACGCGATCTCGGATGCCGCGGCGCTTGCGGCCGTCACGCCCACCATGATGAGCCAATCCGCGAGCGTCGCCCAGACGGTCGCGACCAAAATGTTCCTGGCCCAGGCGTCCAACATATCGGACGTCAATCTCGATCCGTCCGCCGTCAAGATCACCGTTACCGACGCGCCCGGCGCGACGGGAACGACGCGCAGCGTGAGCGTCAGCTACTCAGGCTCGCGCACCGATACATTCGCCAATCTGCTGAGCCGTCCATCGCTCGCCTTTTCCGGTAAGGCCGGGTCGACGGCGTCCACCAATCCGAACATCGACTTCTACCTCATGCTCGACACCTCGCCCTCAATGGCCATCGCCGCGACCGTGGCTGGCATCAACAAGATGGTAAGCCTGACTCCTAGCCAGGGCGGATGCGCCTTCGCCTGCCACCAGACGAACCCCGCCGGCGACAATCTCGGCAACCCGAACGGCGAGGACAATTACGCCCTGGCGCGCAACAACGGCATCCAGTTGCGCATCGATCTCGTGGCGCAGGCGGTTCAGAACGTGGCGGCGAGCGCGCAGAGCACGGAAGCCTCGACCTCCGCCAAATACCGCATGGCGATCTACACGTTCGACGCCAATTTCAACAACCCCGCGCCCCTGAGCTCCAATCTCAATCTTGTGCAGAGCCAGGCCACCAACATCCAGGCCCTGACAACCTACAAGAACTCGTGGCTGACCTCGTCGAACAACAACAACGACCAGGATACGAATTACGATGCGGCGATGAATGACATCAATGCGGCGATGAATACGCCAGGGGGCGGCACCAACAATGCCGGTGACGGTCCTCAGGAGTTTTTGTTCCTGGTGACCGACGGTGTCATCGACGAGAATTCGGGCGGTCGCGTCATGAAGGCGATGGGCGGATCCTGGTGCACGACAATCAAGAACCGTGGGATCAAGATCGCCGTCCTTTATACGACATATAATCCGCTGCCGACTAACTCATTCTACAACACTTATATTGCGCCGTTCCAGCCGAATATTGCCGACAGTCTGAAGACTTGCGCCTCGCCCGGGTTCTTCTTTCAGGTCGACACCGGGGGAGATATCTCGGCGGCGATGAACACCTTGTTCCAGAACGCCGTAGGGTCCGCCCGCTTGACGCAATAGCACGGCGATGGCTGCCGGACGAGCGATCCACCGCCGCAAACGCGTGACGGGCGGGAAAGTCATACGACACTCCTCGCCCGCGACAGATAAGATATGAAATTCGGCCTTGCCCGCAACGCTCGCCGCATCGATGGGATCGATGCGGCTCGCCGGTGGAATGGGGTCAGCCGTGGAAGAACCCGTTGGTGCCGTCCGGGAAGAACAGCCCCTGCTTTGCACCTGTCTTGCCGTAGACGATATTCAAGACCTCGCGCGGCGTCCGATAGAAGGCGAGCGAGTTTGCGTCGGTCGGCACGATATTGGACTGGGTGGCGGCACCACCGCTGATCGTGCTCTGATCCGGCCCGACACCCTGGTCGTCGTTGCCCAGCCCCGCCAGCGTCGCGCGGAGCGCGGAGATCGCCGCCGTCTGCTGGAAGGCGCCCTTCGCGAACAGTACGGTTCTGACGAGGCCCGCATGATAGGCTTCGACCGCCAGCACGCCGGCCGCAGCCTGCAGGATGTTCTTGTCGGTGATCAGCCCGACAGCGCCGCTATAGGCCGTCACGCCGACATCCTCGAAGATATAGGCACCGAGAACGAAACTGACATCGTCCGCATAAGGATCGAACGTCTGTCCCTGAGTGATCAGGCCGGCGGCCATCGCTGCCGTAGTGAAACTGTTCTGGATGTCGATCGTCGGCCGCGCCACCTTCGAGCCCTTGAGGGCCGAGCGGAGATATTTGACGTGGTTCTCTTCGTCAGTGGCGATTTCGTTGGCATAGGCCGCGATGATCGGGTCCTGGAACTGGACCTGGCGCCCGCCGGTCACCCCACCGAGACGACCGTTTCCGTTGATGTCCGAGTCGGCGAGACCGCGACCGAAGGCGGCGTGAAGGTAGAATTCCGCTTCGAGATATTCGAGGTTCAGCGCAAAATTGAGGATCTGCACATCGAGATCGGAACCGGCCGCCTGGGCCGTGCTTGCACCGCCCGTCGCGCCGAAAATCGCCGCGCCCGCCATCGCCAGGCCGGAGGAACGCATGAAGGCTCGTCGCCCCGCCTCAAGGTCGATCTTGCGAGGAGTTGTTCCCTCTTCGGTCGCATTGCGTTTGTTGTCGCTATTCATAAGTCAACCTCCCAGCATCACCAGGGTTCGTCAGCGAAAGCTGCACAGTCCCGATAGAAACAGGTACGCAGCCCCCTATCAAAAGTTTCGTGCCGCGAGCCCATCGGCGCAAAAAAACGAAGCCGACGGTTCGACATGCTGTTCCGCCGAAGACCGAGCCGCCATGCTGACGGTCTCTCAGAGCTGTTGGAGGGGTGAACGTGCTCCGAATAAGCGATGGCGGGCAAAGAAATAGCATAATCTTAGTTATGCCGGCAGGCGGCGGCACATCTTGTTAATTGCCGGCGGGAACTAACGATCGCTCCGGAACTTGGGCTGGGAACGCGGAGAGCGGCAATGGCGGGTTTCATCGGCCGGTTGGGCCACGGCCTGATGATGGCGCTCGGCATGGTCTGGCAGACCGGCTGGACCTTGGTGTTGGGCTTCACGATCTCCTCTCTCCTCCAGGCGATCGTCCCGGCGGAAGCAATCGGCCGAGCACTCGGCCGCGGTGGCCCCAAGGAGATCGCCGTTGCGACGCTGGCGGGCGCGGCGAGTTCGAGCTGCTCCTATGCTTCGGCAGCGATCATGCGGACGCTGTTCAAGAAAGGCGCCGCGCTGGTGAACGCGTTGGCGTTCCTCTTCGCCTCGACCAACCTTGTGCTGGAGCTGGGGATCATCCTCTTCGTCCTGATGGGATGGCAGTTCATGGCCGGGGAATGGATCGGCGGGATCGTCCTCGTCGTCGTGATGAGCCTTCTCGTCAGGCTGACCTATCCGAAGGTGTTGGCCGAGGCGGCCCGCACACACGAGGAGAGCGGCAGCGGCCACGACCACATGTCGATGACGGTCGATGGGCCGACCTGGCAGACCCGGCTGCTGAACCCCGCCACCCGCATCCGCGTCGCCCAGAATTTCGCGATGGAATGGTCGATGCTCTGGAAGGATCTGGGTGTCGGCTTCCTGGTCGGGGGCATCATCGCCGCCTTCGTGCCGGACGCGTTTTGGCAGGCACTGTTCCTCACGGATGCATCGCCCTGGGTGAGGATCCCGTTGAACGTGCTGCTCGGGCCGATCGTAGCCTGCCTGACCTTCGTCTGCTCGATCGGCAACGTGCCGCTGGCGGCCGTGCTCTGGGCGGGCGGCGCCGGCTTCGGCGGCGTCCTCGCCTTCCTCTATGCCGACCTCATCGTCCTGCCGCTGCTCGACGCCTACCGGCGCTATTTCGGCTGGCGCATGGCGGCCTATATCGGCGCCGTCTTCTACGTGACCATGGTGATTGCGGCACTGGTCATGGACCTCGCCTTCACGGCGTTGGGCTGGATCCCGCCTCATGAGACCAACATCAGGGCGCGGCTCGCCACCTTCAGTCTCGACTATACCTTCTGGCTCGATCTCCTGTTCGGCGCTCTCGCGCTCTACCTGTTTTGGTTCGCGCACCGCAACCCGATGTCGCACGGGCCTCATCATGCTCACGGAACTCAAGCAACGTCTGCCGCGCACGGACATCATTCCGCCGGGTCATAAATCTGCCGCAAAACCTTCATCTCGTTTTTGCTTTGGATTTTGAATGATCAGCGCGCTTATTGTTCCTGCGCGAAACAAATTTAATATCTCTGACGATCTGAAACGTTTGGATTCGGCGATCGTATCTTCATGGCTTTCAACAAAATCAGGAGACAGAGATATGCGTCATGTTAAAACCCTGGCGATCGCGGCCGTCATGATCGTCGGCACCGCGGGATTTTCGGCCTATGCGGCCGGTGAACCGATGGTCGGCGGCGCGCCGATGTATCCCAGCAAGACGATCGTCGAGAACGCGTCGCAGGCGAAGACCTTGACGACGCTTGTCGCCGCGGTGAAGGCAGCCGGGCTCGTGGATACCCTGTCGGGGCCGGGTCCGTTCACGGTCTTCGCACCGACCAATGCCGCCTTCGACAAGCTTCCCGCCGGCACGGTCGAGAAACTGACTCAGCCCGACATGAAGGCGACGCTGACCAAGATCCTGACCTATCACGTCGTGGCCGGCAAGATCACGGCTGAAGATCTCAAGAAGGAGATCAAGTCGATGGGCGGCTCGGAGAACCTCAAGACGGTCGAAGGCGGGACGCTGACCGCCAAGATGGACGGCGACAAGATCGTGCTCATCGACGAGAAGGGCGGCGGGGCGTCCATCGAGGCACCCGACGTCATGCAGTCGAACGGCGTGGTCCATGTCATCGACAGCGTGCTGATGCCCAAGTAAGTGTCAGGTGGCGGCCAGCAAAGTGTCAGGTGGCCGCCAGCCGAGCCGCGCAGCCGCCCTGAGCGGCCATATACCCATCGCGGATCGACACCGGCTTTGTCGCGGCGGAACTCCCGTCGTCGCTGAGCGTAGAGCGTTGGGCGCCGGACTCAACCGGCCATCAGACCGAGACCGGATATGGCCCTTTGATCCTTCGGGTTCGGTCCTGACGAGATGCTGTCGGCGATGAGACTTGTATATAGTGCTGCGAAGGTGCTCATCGCCACGCGCGCAGATATCCTTGCCAAGCGACGCCGTCGCTTGTCGAACGGCCGTATCGTCCGCCGCCGGACGCTCGGTCTGGGCCGAGACTTCCGCCGCAGTCGCTTGAAAGGAGCGGCGCGTGAAAGCTAGGTTCGGGGCCTGGCTCGAAAAGCTCGGTGATCAGTTCTGGCTGCGACCGGCCATCGTGGTGCTATTGTCCATCGCCCTTGCCGAGGCCGCCGTCGCATTCGATCGGATGAGCCTGTCGGCCTCCGATCCGGCCTCGTCCGCCTGGGGATATTCGGGCGGGGCCGAAGGCGCGCGCATCCTGCTCGGAGCGGTCGCCTCCTCCACCATCGGCGTCGCCGGAACCATCTTCTCGATCACCATCGCGGCTCTCTCGCTAGCGTCCGGGCAGATGGGGCCGAGGCTGCTGCGCAATTTCGTGCGCGACAGCCGCAACCAGATCGCTCTTGGCATCTTCCTGGGGACGTTCGCCTATGCGTTGATGGTGCTGCGCACGGTGCGCACCGCGCAGGAGACCCCCTTCGTTCCGCATCTTGCAGTGACGGGCGCGGTCGGCCTCGCACTGGCCTGCCTCGGCACGCTCGTCTGGTTCGTCCATCACATCGCCGGCAGCATCAACGTCGAGAAAGTGGTCGACGCCGTTCATCGGGATCTTTGCGATGCCATCGACCGTGGGACGCTCACGGACGCCGACCTTCAACTGCCGGCCGAGCCGCTCGACGGCATGCCGGTCAGCGTCAAGGCCAGCAATTACCTGCTCGCGCTCGACCGCGAGGCCCTGGCCGATTGGGCGCATGAGCATGCGGTCGCGGTCAGGCTCAAGGTGCGTCCCGGCGACTACGTGCCCCTCGGAGCGCCCGTGGCGGTGATCTCGGCCGATGTCGAGGGTGCCGCGGAGGTCTTCGAGCGTACCCTCACCTTCGGCCATCGGCCCGCCGCCCTGCAGGATCTCGAATATTCCATCCGCCAGCTCAGCGAGGTCGCCGTGCGGGCACTCTCGCCCGGGATCAACGATCCCTTCACCGCAGGCAGCGTGCTGGAGCGCTTCGGCGACGCGCTGTGCCGCATCGCGCCGCGATTCCTGCCGACCGGCGCCGTGGCACGCGGCGGCCGCATCGTGCTGGTCTATCCGGTACCGACGTACCGCGGCCTCTGCGACGCGATGTTCCACATGATCCGCCAGAATGGCGCGGGGTCCGGCTACGTGCTGATCCGGCTTCTGGAGGTGATCGGCCGCGTCGCCGAGGTCGAGCGCTTCACCACGCGATGCGATGAGCTTCGGCGCCACGCCGACCTCGCGCTCGACGCCGGCCGGAAGGGCGTAACCGACGCCGCCGCCCTGGCCGACATCGAAGACCGGCATCGCAGGGTGCTTGCCGCCATGGCGCGGCGGTCCTTGCCGCGTCAGCCCCGCCGTGCCGGGAGCACTTGACCGCGGGCGATCGCGCGGGCTTGTCGGTTTGCGGGATCCCCGACGGACGACTGGCGCCCGGAGACGTCCCTTAATCCTGCAGCCGGCACCAGGACGGAGCTCATCGATGTTGTCGATCTTCGACCTGGCCGCTGTCCTCCTGACCCTCTCGGCGCTGTTCGGCTGGCTGAACCACAAATTCCTGCTGCTGCCCCATTCGATCGGGCTGCTCGTCATGAGCGTCATGGCCTCGGTCGTCCTCGTGGCGATCGACGTGGTCTATCCGGGACAGCATCTCTACGGGGATCTGACGGCCGCCTTGCAGCAGATCGATTTTTCCGCCGTCGTCATGAACGGCATGCTGGCCTTCCTGCTGTTCGCCGGTGCGCTCCATGTCGATCTCGACAAGCTGCGCAGCCGCGCCCTGTCGGTGGCGATCCTGGCCTGCCTCGGCACCGTCCTATCGACGGCGGTGGTCGGGCTCGCCTTCTTCGCCGCGGCATGGCTCATCGGCCATCCTATGCCGCTGGTCTGGGCGCTCGTCTTCGGCGCCCTGATCAGCCCCACCGATCCGGTGGCCGTGCTGAGCACGCTCCGGACCGTCTCCATCCCGGCCACGCTGGAGGTCCAGCTCCAGGGGGAGTCGTTGTTCAACGACGGCGTCGGCGTCGTGCTCTTCACCCTCATGCTGCGCTTCGCGACGGATCCGAGCGGTGGAAGCACCGGCTCCGGGGCAGTCGTCGAACTGCTGCTCATCGAGGCGGGCGGCGGCCTGCTCCTCGGCGTGCTCACCGGCTACATCGCCTACTGGGGCATCAAGGCCATCGACGATTATGCCATCGAGGTGCTGATCTCCCTGGCGCTCGTCACCGGAACCTACGCGGTGGCGCAGCGGCTGCACGTCAGCGGGCCGCTGGCGATGGTGGCCGCCGGGCTGCTGATCGGCGACCGCGGGCCGCGCTACGCCATGAGCGACCGGTCCAAGACCTACATGTTCGGCCTGTGGACGCTCATCGACGAGGTGCTGAACTCGGTCCTCTTCCTGCTGATCGGCCTTGAGGTCCTGGTGTTGCGCTTCGAAGGGCTCGCCCTCGTCCTGGCGCTGCTGACGATCCCCATCGTGCTCGTGGGGCGGGTGGTCGGGGTCGTGGCGCCGCTCGTCATGCTGGCCTGGAGCAAGACGGTGTCCGCCCGCGACATCCCCTTCCTGATCTGGGCCGGCGTGCGGGGCGGCATCTCGGTGGCGCTGGCGCTCGCCGTACCCGACAGCCCGGCGAAACCGGCGATCCTGGCCGCCACCTATGCGGTGGTGCTGTTCAGCATCGTCGTCCAGGGCTCGACGCTCGGCATCGTCGCCCGCAGGACGGTCCGGTGAGCGGCGCGTGGCCGGGACGGTCCATCAGGCCCGCTTGCGCTCCTCGTGCGCAAGCTTCCGCCGCGCCATCAATTGCCAGATCATCGGCGTGAAGATCAGCTGCATAGCGAGGTCCATCTTGCCGCCGGGACAGACGATGGTATTCGGCCGCGACATGAAACTGTCCTTGAGCATCGACAGCAGGTAGGGGAAGTCGATTCCCTTGGGATTGCGGAAGCGGATCACCAGCATGCTCTCGTCCGGGGACGGGATGTGCCGGGAAATGAAGGGGTTCGACGTATCGACGGTCGGCGCCCGCTGGAAGTTGACGTCGGTGTGGGAGAATTGCGGACAGATGTAGTTCACGTAGTCGGGCATGCGCCGCAGGATGGTGTCGACGATCGCCTCGTGCGAATGGCCGCGGGTCTTCTTGTCGCGGTGCAGTTTCTGGATCCATTCGAGGTTGATGGTGGGCACGACGCCGATCAGCAGGTCGGCGTGTCGGCCGACATTGATGTCACCGTCGACCACGGCGCCATGAAGCCCCTCGTAGAACAGCACGTCGGAGCCGGGCGCGATCTCCTCCCAGGGGGTGAAGACGCCGGGCTTCATGTCGTAGGGCGCCGCCTCCTCGTCGTCGTGGAGATATTTGCGGGTGCGGCCGGTGCCGTCGAGGCCGTAGTCGCGAAACAGCGCCTCGAGTTCGGCGAAGAGATTGGCCTCCGGGCCGAAATGGGAGAAGTGGTTATGCTGCGGCCCCTTGTGCTCTGCGAGCTTGGCCCGCATCTCGGCGCGGTCGTAGCGGTGGAAGGCGTCGCCCTCGACGACCGCCGCCTTGATGCCCTCGCGCCGGAAGATCTGGTCGAAAATCTGCTTGACGGTCGTGGTGCCGGCCCCCGACGAACCGGTGACCGAAATGACGGGATGGAGGGCCGACATCGGCAGGATCCTCGGGTTCAGGCCATGCGGAACAGCGACCGCGCATTGAACAGCGGCGCCTCGAACACGGCCGGCTCGCCGCGGTCGTGGGCGCCATGATAGTCGACCAGCCGCTCGACCTCGCGGCGCGACCCCATGATGAGGCCGATGCGCTGGTGGATGTGGCTCGGTACCACGTCGAGAATGCGCTCGCGCCCGGTGGATGCTGCACCCCCCGCCTGTTCGATCAGCAGCGCGGCCGGATTGGCCTCGTAGAGCAGGCGCAGGCGGCCGGCCTTGGTCGGGTCCTTGCTGTCGCGCGGATACATGTAAAGGCCGCCGCGCAACAGGAGACGATGCAGGTCGGCGACCATCGCACCGATCCAGCGCATGTTGAAATCGACGCCGCGCGGGCCGGCCTGCCCCTCGACGCATTCGGCCACGTAGCGCTTGACCGGCGGCTCCCAGAAACGCTGGTTCGAGGCGTTGACGGCGAATTCGGTGGTGGTCTCGGGCACCCGCATGTCCTGATGGGTGAGGACATAGATGCCGAGGTCGCGGTCGAGCGTGAAGCCATGCACGCCCCGCCCCAAGGTCAGCACCAGCATCGAGGCCGAGCCGTAGATCGCGTAGCCCGCCGCGACCTGCCGCGCGCCGGGTTGGAGAAAATCCTGGGGCCGCGCGTCGCGACACTCTTCCGGGGCGCGCAGCACCGAGAAGATGGTGCCGACCGTGATGTTGATGTCGATGTTGGTGGAGCCGTCGAGCGGATCGAAGGCCAGCAGATAGCGGCCGCGCGGATAGGGGGCGGGGACCGGATAGGGCTCCTCGATCTCTTCCGACACGAGGCCGGCGATCTGGCCGTCCCATTCGCAGGCGGAGACCAGGATCGAATTGGCGAGGACGTCGAGCGGCTTCTGCTCCTCCCCCTGAATGTTGATCGCGGTCGCGATCCCGCTCGTCGCCTCGAGCCGGCCGCGGCTGATCGCATTGCCGATCGCCCTGCAGGCGTTCTGCACGTGGTTGATCAGCGCGATGAGATCCGCGTCGATGCCGGCCTCGGCGTCCTGCGCGCCGATGAGGAAGTCGGTCAGGGTCGTGTGTCGGTCGCGCATATGCATCCCCCGGTGGCCGAACCCGACTTTGGCGAACCTCCCTCCCCGGAACGGGGAGGGTGGCGCATCGCGGCGAAGCCGCGGATGCGTCGGGTGGGGCGACCCCATCCGGCGCAGGTTTCACCTGCGCCACCTTCCCCGTTCCGGGGAAGGAAACCCCCATCGCCTCACTGCGTAAAAACCCGGCTCGTGCGGATATCCTCGGCGCTGATGGTGGCGAGCGCCGCGCGGCTCGCCGGCGCACCGCGCGCCGCAAAAAGCCGGTTGGCCTGGCGCAGCCGGGCGCGGTCGAGCGCGTTGCGGATCGAGCGGGCGTTGGAGAAGCGCGGCTGCGCCATCCGCAAGGCGACGTAGTCGTTCAGCGCCGCCTTGGCCTCGTCGTCGAGCCGATAGTGCATCTGCTTGACCATCAGCTCGGCAATGTCGATGAGCTCCCCTTGCGTATAATCCGGAAAGTCGACGTGGTGGGCGATGCGCGACGCCATGCCGGGGTTCGACTTGAAGAACGTGTCCATGCGGTCCTTGTAGCCGGCCAGCACGACGACGAGGTCGTCGCGATGCTCCTCCATCACCTGTAGTAGGATCTCGATCGACTCCTGGCCGTAGTCGCGCTCGTTTTCGGGCCGATAGAGGTAGTAGGCTTCGTCGATGAACAGCACGCCGCCCATGGCCTTCTTGAGGATCTCTTTGGTCTTGGGCGCGGTGTGGCCGATATATTGGCCGACGAGATCGTCGCGGGTGACGCTGACGACGTGGTTGCGGCGGATGTATTCGAGCCCATGCAGGATCTCGGCGATGCGCTGGGCCACCGTGGTCTTGCCGGTGCCGGGATTGCCGGTGAAGCTCATATGGAGCGAGGGCGGCTCGGCCTGCATGCCGAGCGTCCGCCGCGCCCGCTCGACCAGCAGCAGGGCGGCGATCTCGCGGATGCGGGTCTTGACCGGCCTCAAGCCGACGAGGTCGCGGTCGAGCTTATCCATGATGGCGGCGATGTTCGACGTTTCGTAGAGGGCGTCGAGGTCGACCGAATCATCCTGTGCCTGCGAATCGGTTGCGGCCATCGCGGCGAGCGTCATGACGCCCTCGATGCCTCTGGCCGGCGCGCCGTGGTGTAGCTGCGGATGGTGTAGTTGACGCATCGGCCCGGTCCCTCGGAGCGGATCAGCTCGAAGCCGGGCTCCTCCTTCGGCCGATTGATCATGAAAGACATGCGGATCGTCTCGAAGCCCTTGTTCGAATCGAAGGCCAGTACCCGGACGTAGCTGTCGGGCTGCGCCTTGCGACAGGCGTTGACCTCCATCATGACGCCGGCCGGATCCTTGAGATCGAACATCGGGATGCCCCACATCGACCAATAGGTGTTGCGCGGATGCGGGTCGTCGGTGTGCTCGACCGCCACCGCCCAGCCCTGCTCGAGCGCATAGTCGATCTGCTTCTTGATCTCCGCGTCGGTGAGGTCGGGCAGGAAGGAGAACTGGCCTTGGGTGATGCGCATTTTTGGATCTCCGAAAGGGAAACCCTTCTCCCGCTTTGCGGGAGAAGGTGTCGCGACGAAGTCGTGACGGATGAGGGCAGACACGAGGGACGGCACTTTCCCTCATCCGACCATCGCTGACGCGATGGCCACCTTCTCCCGTGAACGGGAGAAGGAAAGCACTAGGCAGCGGTCGGCGTCGGCACGAAATCGACGCTGTCGGTCGAAGCGTAGTCGAAGGTGACGTCCTTCCAGGTGTCGAGCGCGGCGCGCAAGGGCTGGCACCAGCGCGCCGCCTCGGAGAGGATCTGCGGACCCTCCTTCCACAGATCGCGGCCCTCGTTGCGGGCCTTGACGATCGTTTCGAGCGCCACGCGGTTGGCGATGGCGCCGGCCTGGATGCCCTGCGGATGGCCGATGGTGCCACCGCCGAACTGCAGCACCACATCCTCGCCGAGATAGTGCAGGAGCTGGTGCATCTGCCCGGCGTGGATGCCACCCGAGGCCACAGGCATCATCCGCTTCAGGCTGGCCCAAGGCTGCTCGAAGAAAATGCCATGCTGCAGGTTCTTCGGCACATGGATCTCGCGGCAGGTGTCGTAGATGCCGCGGATGACGTTGGGGTCGCCCTCGAGCTTGCCGACCACCGTTCCGGCATGGATGTGATCGACCCCCGCCATGCGCATCCATTTGGCGATGACGCGGAACGAGATGCCGTGGTTCTTCTGGCGCGTATAGGTGCCATGACCGGCGCGGTGCAGATGCAGGATCATGTCGTTGCGCCGCGCCCATTTGGCCATGGACTGGATCGCGGTGTAGCCGATCACGAGGTCGATCATCACAATGACGCTGCCGAGTTGCTTGGCGAATTCGGCGCGCTCGTACATGTCCTCCATGGTGGCGGCGGTGACGTTGAGATAGGTGCCCTTGATTTCACCGGTCTCGGCCATGGCCTTGCTGACGCCCTCCATGCAGTAGAGGAAGCGGTCGCGCCAATGCATGAAGGGCTGGGAATTGATGTTCTCGTCGTCCTTGGTGAAGTCGAGGCCACCTTTCAGCGCCTCGTAGACGACGCGGCCGTAGTTGCGGCCCGAGAGGCCGAGCTTCGGCTTCATGGTGGCGCCGAGGAGCGGGCGGCCGTAGCAGTTTAGCCGCTCGCGTTCGGAGACGATGCCGGTCGCCGGGCCCTGGAAGGTCTTCAGGTAATGCGGCGGGATCCGCATATCCTCGAGCCGCAGGGCCTTCAGCGGCTTGAAGCCGAAGACATTGCCGATGATGGACGCCGTGAGATTGGCGATCGAGCCTTCCTCGAACAGGTCGAGGTCATAGGCGATATAGGCGAAATATTGCTCCGGGTTGCCGGGGACCGGATCGACCCGATAGGCCTTGGCGCGGTAATATTCGCAATCGGTAAGCCGGTCTGTCCACACCACCGTCCAGGTTGCGGTGGAGGATTCGCCCGCCACGGCCGCCGCCGCCTCCTCCGGGTCGACTCCGTCCTGCGGCGTGATGCGAAAGACGGCCAGGATGTCGCTGTCCTTCGGCTCGTAGTCCGGTTCCCAATAGCCCATCTGGCGATATTTGAGGACGCCGGACTTGTAGCGCTCCTTCATGTCGGTGATCTTGACGTCGACCGGCTTGTTCATGATGGCGCCTCCCTGAAGGCCTCCTGGAGAGGCAATGACCGCGGCAGAAAGGTAGCGCTCGACATATCAATGGAAAGCAAAATATTCTGGCGTTCATCGCAAGGGAAAGCTTGATATACGATGCGCCATGTCACGATCCGGCAATTGCAGATCTTCGTCGAGGCGGCCGAGACCCTGTCCTTCGCTCGGGTGGCGGAGCGGCTCAATCTCAGCCCCGCCGGCGTTTCGTTCCAGATCAAGCAGATCGAGACGCAGGCGGGCTGCGCGCTGTTCGAGCGGATCGGCAAGGCGGCGCGGCTGACGGAAGCCGGCACGGCGCTCCTCACCTATGCACGGCAGGTGCTGCAGGCCCTGACCGACGCCGACCGGGCCATGACGGCGCTGCAGGGTCCCGGCAGCGGACGCGTGACGATCGGCCTCGTGACGACCGCGACCTATTTCGTACCGCATGTGCTGGCCCGCTTTCAGGCCTATGACCCACAAGTCGCCATCCGGCTGACGGACGGCAACCGGGCGCAGGTCCTCGACCGGCTCGCCCGGGGCGAGGTCGATCTCGCCATTATGGGCCAGCCGCCGGAGGGCACGGAGATCGTGGCCGAGCCCTTCGCCGACCACCCCTCGGTCATCATCGCCGCGCCGGATCACCGGCTCGTAGATGCGGTTCGTCTCGAGGTCGCGGATCTCGCGGGCGAGCCCTTCATCCTGCGCGAGGACGGCTCCGGCACGCGCGCCCTGATGGACCGGCACTTCCCCGAACTGGGGCTCAAGCCGAGGGTCGGCATGGTCTCCTCGTCGAACGAGACCATCAAGCAGGCGGTGATGGCCGGCATGGGCCTGGCGCTGATCTCGCGCCACACGATCGGCCTCGAACTCGGCCTGCGGCGGCTCGCCGTGCTGCCAGTGGAAGGCTTTCCTCTGATGCGGGCCTGGTTCATCGGCCACCGGCGGACGATGCAGCTCCTGCCGGCGCACCGGCGGCTGCGCGAGTTCCTCGTCGCCCGGGGCGCAGGCATCATCGACGCCCTCGAGGTCGATCACAGGCGCGTCGGAACATGACGGTGCGGCAAGAATGGCGAACCGTCGAGCCGCCCGGACGTTGTCTTGAGACAGCATGGCCAAACCGGCCCGATCTGCCACAGGACACCCAATGCCGACCGACCTTCCTCCCGACTACAAGCCGCAACCCGCGAAGGATCCGAACAATCCCGCGGACCCGAGCATTCCCGGCTCGGCCCCCGCCTATCCGCCGGGGCAGGGCGAGGATTCGCGCGACGAGACGGGCGGCGTCCCGCAGCCTGGCGCGGACGTCGTCGATCCCGACGGGTGGAGCGCACCGCCCTTGGCGCCCGGAGAGGACGCGGGAAGGGTTCCATCGCCAGCCGGCGTGCCGACGTTCTAGAGCATGATCGGCTGCTGCCGATCTGCTCCAGCATTAAAAGAGCGAGCACGTTCATCGGTTTAGGATCGCGACGCGATTCGACCCAAACCGATCGTGCTCTAGTATCCTGAATCAGAAGTTCGGGGCATTTTTGCTGGGGTGAGCCGTAGGCAGAATCGCTCGACGGATGCGAGGATGTCGTCTGCTGTTTTGGTCCATCGGAACGGCTTTGGGTGTGCGTTGTGGGCGTCGACGAACGAGGTGATGGCGGCCTGAAGGGCGGCGACGCTGCGATGGGCCCCGCGCTTGATCTTCCGCTCGCTGAGCAAGGCGAAGAAGCGCTCGACCTGATTGATCCATGATGCACCCGTTGGGGTGTGGTGGACCTGCCAGCGTGGGCGCTTGGCGAGCCAGTCGCGGATCATGGGTGTCTTGTGCGTGGCGTAATTGTCCATCACGAGGTGGACGTCGAGGGTGTCCGGGACGGCTTTTTCGATCTCGTCGAGGAAGCAGCGGAACTCGGTCGCGCGATGCCGGGGAAAGCACTTGCCGATGACAGCGCCGGTTGCGACGTTCAACGCGGCGAACAACGATGTGGTGCCATGGCGGGTATAATCGTGCGCCCGTCGCTCGATTTGACCAGGACGCATGGGCAGCATCGGCTGGCTGCGGTCGAGCGCCTGGATTTGGCTCTTCTCATCGACACACAAGACAAGGGCGCGTGCAGGCGGGGCCATGTAGAGCCCGACGATGTCGCGGACTTTGGCCACGAAGTCCGGGTCGGTCGACAGTTTGAACGTGTCGGCGCGATGCGGCTGCAAGCCGAACGCGCGCCAGATGCGCTGAACCGTCGAGGTCGACAGACCGCTCGCTTTGGCCATGCCGCGCGAACTCCAGTGTGTCGCGTCAGAGGGGAGGCTTTCCAATGTGCGCACGATCACAGCCTCGACCCGAGCATCATCCACAGTGCGTGGAGCGCCGCAGCGCGCCTCGTCCCGCAAGCCGTCCAGTCGATCCGACAGGAACCGGCGACGCCACTTCCCCACTGTCGCCTCATCGATCGACAGACGCGCCGCAACCTCCTTGTTGGCGGCGCCTTCGCTCGACAGAAGCACGATCCTGGCCCGCATCGCGAAGGCCTGCGCCGTCTTTCGTCGCGCCGCGAGCGACGACAAGTCCCTCCGTTCGCCCTCGCTCAGCGCAACAGGTTCAAGTGGCCGACCCATGCCAACCTCCACCGCGATCAAACAACAGAGATTATACAACGAACTTCTGGTTCAGGATACTAGGCGGCTTTGCAAGCCCACGACCCTCGCTTCGGCCAGAAAGCCGCTGAATTGAGATTGCGGCCGGGAACGCCGCTTGATGGATGCCGATTATACCTTCAGGCAATCCTCAGAGGGGTCCATCATGGTCAGACCGGCTTCATCGAAGAGCGCAGCCATCGGCCGCGCCTTGGCTGTTATCGTCGTCCTCGCGGCATTCGGCGTCGCATCGGTCTCCCCGTCGATCGCTGCGGCCGGCGGTGGTGCGGGTGGCAGTGGCGGGGCAGGCGGGGCGAGCGGCGGTGCCGGGTCCAAGGGCGGCGCGTCCAAGGGCGGCGCCACGGCTGGCGGGAGCGTGAGGCGGCATGTTCATTCCGGGCACGGTAGACCGCATCGGCGGCATGCGCATTGATCTGATCGCACCCGCAATGCCGGCCGGCATCCTGACCGATGCCGAGGCGTCCGGGGCAATGTCATGATGGACAGATGCCGACGCATTTGCGCCAGCCGACCGCTGCCCCTAGAAGATAGACCTCGTCAGAACGTCGAGGACCTCATCGCCCATGGCCCATCCTGCCGGCGCCCCAGCCACATTCGAGCCGCCGGCGCGCGAGGCGATGGAGTTCGACGTGGTGGTCGTCGGCGCCGGACCGGCGGGCCTGTCGGCCGCCATCCGGCTGAAACAGCTTGCGCCGGATCTTTCGGTGGTGGTGCTGGAGAAGGGCTCCGAGGTCGGTGCTCATATCCTGTCGGGTGCGGTCGTCGACCCCGCGGGTCTCGACGCCCTGCTGCCCGAATGGCGCACGGAAGCCGATAGGCCGCTGACGGTCGCGGTCACCGACGACCGGTTCTATTACCTCGGCCCGGCCGGGGGCGTGCGCCTGCCCAATTTTCTCATGCCGAAGCTGATGGGCAACCACGGCAATTTCGTTGGCTCGCTGGCCAATGTGGCGCGCTACCTCGGGCGCAAGGCGGAGGCGCTCGGCGTCGAGATCTACCCCGGCTTCGCCGCCGTCGAAGTACTCTATGGCGACAAGGGCGAGGTGGTCGGCGTCGCCTCGGGCGACATGGGGGTCGGCCGCGACGGCCGTATCACCGAGGCCTATACGCGCGGCATGGAGTTGCGGGCCAAATACGTCCTCGTGGCGGAGGGCGCACGCGGCTCGCTCGCCAAGGGGCTGATCGCCCGTTTCGGGCTCGATCAAGGTCGAGAGCCGCAGAAATACGGCCTCGGCCTCAAGGAAATCTGGCAGGTCGCGCCGGAGAAACACGTGCCCGGCCTCGTCCAGCATTCCTTCGGCTGGCCGCTCGACAACAAGACCGGCGGCGGCTCCTTCCTCTACGGCATGGAGGACGGCCTGGTGTCGGTGGGCTTCGTGGTCCACCTCAACTACCAGAACCCGACGCTCTCGCCCTTCGACGAATTCCAGCGCTTCAAGACGCATCCGATGATCGCCGAGACCTTCAAGGGCGGCAAGCGCCTGGCTTATGGGGCGCGGGCCATCACCGAAGGCGGCTGGCAGTCGGTGCCGAAGCTCTGCTTTCCGGGCGGTGCGCTGGTCGGCTGCGCTGCCGGCTTCGTCAATGTCCCGCGCATCAAGGGATCGCACAATGCCGTGTTCTCCGGCATGCTGGCGGCCGAACATGCGGCCGAGGCACTCGCGACCGGCCGCTCCAACGACGAACTCGAAAGCTACGAGGCGGCCTGGCGCGCATCGGCCATCGGGGCGGATCTGAAGCGGGTGCGGAACGTCAAGCCGCTCTGGTCGAAGTTCGGCACCATGCCCGGCGTGGCGCTCGGCGCGCTCGACATGTGGTCGAACCAGCTCTTCGGCGGTTCGCTCTTTGGCACCATGGCGCATGGCAAGCCGGATCACGCCTCGCTGCGCTCGCTCAAGTATGTCGAGCCGATCCGTTACCCCAAGCCCGACGGCGTGGTGAGCTTCGACAAGCTCTCCTCGGTCTTCCTGTCGTCCACCAACCACGAGGAGAATCAGCCGCCGCACCTTGTGCTGAGCGATCCATCGATCCCGGTTGCCAAGAATCTGCCGCGATACGGCGAGCCGGCGCGGCTCTACTGCCCGGCGGGGGTCTACGAGATCGTCTATGCGGACGACGCGACGAAGTCGGATCCGCGTTTCGTCATCAACGCGCAGAACTGCGTCCACTGCAAGACCTGCGACATCAAGGATCCGGCCCAGAACATCACCTGGGTGCCGCCCGAGGGCGGCGGCGGTCCCAACTACCCGAACATGTAGGTCCCGGAGTCTCACGTGAAGGATCCGTCCTAGATGACCCCGAGGTCGCCGGCGCTGCAGGATTTCATCGATCTGACCCGCAAGGGCCTGGAGGCGCGGAGCGGGTCGGCACCCGCGGCGGTCAACGTGATCGGCGAGATCTTCGGCTGTCTCGAA
The DNA here is from genome assembly GCA_965277115.1 of Lichenihabitans sp. Lineage (GTDB taxonomy): Bacteria > Pseudomonadota > Alphaproteobacteria > Rhizobiales > Beijerinckiaceae > Lichenihabitans. The sequence goes on from CBDIBY010000013.1 coordinate 940,198, forward strand.
ACGGTTGCGACGCGGGCCGCCGACGTGATCCCGACCCGTCTGCCGGCTTGCGACCATATCGGTCCGGTCCTGGCGGATGACGAGCAAAATCATATCGAGATTGCGGCCCTCGTCCGTGCTTTCGCCGGCGTCGAGCGGAGTCTGGCGTGGACGCGCCGCGGCAGATCGGAACGGCGACCCGATCATTTCTCGGAGCATCACGCCAATGCCACCATCATCGGGCGAGGCGGCATCGAGGCGCGCGACGACGTCTGGATCGGCGCGAGCGTCATGGCGCCGGGCACCCGATATCCCGATCATTCGCATCCGCCCGAAGAGGTCTATCTCGTGCTTTCCGGCGGAGAATGGCGTCAAAACCAGGGCGATTGGCATGCGCCGGGCGTGGGCGGGCTCGTCCACAACCCGCCCGGCATCGTGCATTCTATGCGGTCGGGGTCCGGGCCCCTGCTAGCACTCTGGTGTTTATTCCTCGGCTGGAGCGGATCGTCTGTTGCCGATCCGCTCCAGCTTTAAAGAAGCGAGCATGCTCATCGGTTTAGCTTGAAGCGCTTCGTGATCCTCGACCAATCACGAGGAGAACCAGCCGCCGCACCCGGTGCTGAGCGATCCATCAATCCCGGTCGCGAAGACCCTGCCGCGATACGGTGAGCCGGCGCGGCTCTATTGCCCGGCTGGGTCTACGAGGTGGTCTATGCGGACGAGGCGGCGAAACGCGATCCGCACTTCGTCATCAACGCGCAGAACTGCGTTCACTGCAAGACCTGCGATATTGCAAGACCTGCGATATCAAGGATCTGGCGCAGAACATCACCTCGGTGCCGCCCGAAGAAGGCGGCCGTCCCAACTATCCGAACATGTGAGGCGGGTCAGCCGTCGCGGCCGAGCCAATGCAGCGCGCCGCGCCCGGCCGCCGCCCCGGTGGCAAAGGCGCCCTGCAGCAGGTAGCCGCCGGTCGGCGCTTCCCAATCGAGCATCTCTCCTGCGACGAAAGTACCAGGGTGTCGGGCCAGCATGAAGTCTGTGTCGACCTCCGTCCAAGCGATGCCGCCGGCGGTCGAGATCGCTCGCGCGATCGGCGCGATGCCGACGAGCCTCAGCGGTACGGCGTTGATGCGGGCCGCGAGACCCTCGGGCGTCAGGCCGGAAAGCGGTTCTTCCGTTGCCAGAGCGGCCTCTTGGAGCAGGCCGATCGCCACCGGTGCGAGTTTCAGGGCTTTGCCCAGAAAGGTCGAAAGCGATTGTCGCGGCAGCCGGCCGGCGAGCCGGTGCCCAAGCTCCTCGGCCGATAGGTCGGGCCTCAAGGCGATCTCGAGCCGGGCCTCGCCGCCGGCCGCGATGGCCTCGCGCAGCGGCGCCGACAGGGCATAGATGCCGGCGCCCTCGATCCCGGCGCGGGTGATGGTCGCCTCGCCGCGCAGCGAGCGGGCGCCGAAGCCGAGACGGATGCCCTTGAGCGGCACACCCTCGAACCGGTCGCGGAAGCGCGCCGACCAATCGACCCGGAAACCGCAATTGCTCGGCCGTAGCGGTTCGACCGCAATGCCCGCCGCGTCGATCGGATGAGCCCAAGCACCGTCCGAGCCGAGCTGCGGCCAGCTCGCGCCGCCGAGCGCCAGCACCGTAGCTTCAGCCATGACCGTGACGCTGCCGCCCGTCGTGTCGAAGCGGAGCCGCCCGTCCTCGTCCCAGCCGGCCCATCGGTGGCGCGGCCGGAAGCCCACGCCGAGCCCGCCGAGCCGGCGCAGCCAGGCGCGCAGCAGCGGCGAGGCTTTGAAGCTCCGCGGGAAGACGCGGCCGCTCGAGCCGACGAAGGTCGGTTCCCCGAGCGCCTCGCTCCAGCGCCGCAGCGCGTCAGGCCCGAAGGCCTCGATGGCGGGACGCAGTCGCTCAGCCGCCGCGCCGTAACGCGCGACGAAGCCTTCGGCCTCTTCGCTATGCGTCAGGTTGAGGCCGCCGCGCCCGGCCAGCAGGAACTTGCGACCGGCCGACGGCATGCGGTCGAAGAGCGTGACGATCGCGCCGCCGCAGGCGAGGGTCTCGGCCGCCATGAGGCCGGCCGGTCCGGCACCGATCACCACCGCTTGCATCAAATCCGGCATCGGCTCAATAGCGCCCGGCGCTTGTCGGATCGGGGGCTGCCGCTGCCGGCGGGAGATCGGAAGGCCTCGGCCGCGCCACCGAGGGCCTGATGTTGAAGGGCCGCGTGCGCGCTCCCCTGGCGGGTCGGGTCGGTGGCATCGGCGGCGACGCGGCGGCGCCTGCGGCCGGCTCGGTCGCGGCGGGCGTCCGTGGATGGAGCACCGCCGGGGCCGGCGGTTGCGGCGGCTCGGCCTTGAGCTGCTGCTCGATCTCGGCTTCCGCCTTGGCGCGGTCGCGTTCGGCCTGCTGATCGGCTTCGATCGCCCTGAGCCGGCGATTGAAATAGGCGCGCTCGCGAACGTCCTGCTGCATCACGTCGATGCGCTCCTGGTCGCGCGCGATGGCGCGGGCCTGCAGGGCATTGACGAAACCGGCGGCATCGACGCTGCGGCTGGGATTTTCGCCGAGCGGACCGTCGAACCTCGCGATGACCTGGGGCGATCCGCCCTTCCAATCCGGCAGAGGCTGACGCGCCTTGAGGGCGACCTTCGTCTGCAGGGTCAGGGTCCTGAGGTCGAGCGACGCATCGGTATCGGCGGTCCAGCCGCCACCCTCGGCATGCAGCGGGCCCAATCTGAGGATGCCGGTCGCCAGCACCGCCGGTCCATCCGTGTCGCCGAGCGGCAGCGGCGCCTGGGCTAGTCCGGCATCGAGGCTCGCGGCGACCGCCTCGGCATCGACCTCGGAGGTGTTTTTCTCCGCCGCTACGGCCGTGCGGGTGATGGCGGCGGGATCGAGGCCCGGGATCTTGGCATCGAGGAGCCTGATCGAGCCGGTGCCGGCCAGGCTCGCGACGAGGGACGCCGGGCTCGGGCCGACGCCGACGAGGTCGAGCGAGCCAGCGAGCCTTGCCGTCGGACCAGGGCCGCCGAGCGCGATGCCGTTCGAGGATACGGTGCCGTTCAGCGACGCGCCGGATCCGTCCCGCCGCAGCGTCAGCGTGGCACCGAGGCGGCCTTCCCCAATCGCGCCGGTCACATCGGCGAGAGTCACGGTACTCCGATCGGCCTTGAGCGTCAGCGACGCCGGATGGGCATCGACCCCATCGCGCAGGCCGAGCGTGCCGATCTTCACGAAGATTTCGGTACGCGGGAGGTGAAGCACCACCGGACCGAACGGGACGTCTGACCATGTGGCGCGCTTTGCCGGCAGGACCCGTCCGCTCGCCGCCGCCACGCTCGGGCCGAAGGCGAGCCCGAACAGGCTCGACGCGTCGAGGCGGTCGATGGCGAGCCCGCCGAACAGCGACGGCTTGGGTTGCTGGTTGCCGATGACCGGCGGCGGGGCGACGTCGATGGTGAGGTCGCCGGTGAACCCGACGCCGTCGAGGTGGCCGGCGAGGCGGTGGAAGCCGAGGCTCGTATCGTGCCATGACAGATCGGCCTCGGCATCGGCCGGCCAGGCTAGGCCAGGCGCCGGCTGCGCCAGCCCGGCCGTCCGCAGCAGCGGAGCGAGGTCGGGTCCGGCGAGACTGAGATGGCCGCTGCCGAGCTCGGGCTTGGCGCGACCCTTGAAGCCGAGGATCGCCCCGCCGAGGTCGAACGTCGCCGTCGTTTCGAAGCCCGATGCCACCGAGCCATAGGCGGTCCCCTTGAACCGCCCGGCCCCCATCGGCTGGAGCGTACCCGGCGCGACAGGCAGGCCGAGCTGTCGCATGAGGGCGATCCCGTCGCGCGATTCGGCGTCGAGACTGGCCGCCACGGTCGCGGTCGCCGGATCGAGATCGCCGGGATGTTCGGGCTTCAGCTCCGCCGTGACGCGGCTTGTGTTCAGCGTCCCGGTCATGGTCAGCGTGGTCGGCAGCAGGCCGCCGTCGCCGCCGCGCGTGGCGCCGAGGTGGAGATCGAGGCGGGCGGGCGACAGCGCCGGCGCCCGGGCGCGCACGAGCTCCGTGACGCGACCCGGCATGAGGTGCGCCAAGGCCGCCGCGACGGCGTCGAGCTGCGGCGCATCGACATGGGCCTCGAGTTTGCCCGACCCGGCGTCCATCATGCCGCTGGCGCGCACCCGGGCGCTGCCGATATCGGCCGAGAGCTCGTCGAGCCTCACCTGCGCGCCGGTCTTCCTCAGCCGAAGGGCGACCTGCCCGGCGTCGACCGGCCCGATGCCGGTCGGCGCCACGGTGATGGTCCGCGCTTTCAGCGTCAGGTCGAGGTCGAGGCCGCCCCAGTCGACCGGACTGTTCTCGATGTCGGGCAAGGCGTCGAGATCGAGCGCATCGGCGCCGAGATCGGCGAAGATTCGTCCCGGATCGCCTCCGACCGGCGCCGTATAGGACAGGGTCCCGCGGGCGGTCGTCCGGTCGAGCGTCAGCGTCAGGTCGCGCGCCGCCATCCCGGTCGCCGACAGGTCGACGGTGCCGACAAAGCTCATGGATTGTGCCGGGACCATGCGCCGGACCCAGTCGGAGCCCTCCGGCAGCGCCGGCGCCATCCATCGCATCAGGCGCGGCAGGTCGCGTGAGGCCATGTCGAGATGGCCGCGGAACACGGCGACGGGGTCCGTGTCGAGATGCCCGTCGAGCGCGAGATGCGCATTGTCCGGGCCTTTGGCGGCGAGACGCAGGTCGATCGGCTTGCCGCCATCGATGCCGATATGGCCGCCGAGGCCGAGCAAAGTCTGCTGGCCGGCGGTCGCCGTATCGAGATCGAAGTCGAGCGCCAGGCCGAAGGGCAAGGCCGCCAGCGCCGCGACCGGATTGCCGTCGGGGCCCTCGTCGAGACGGCGCAGCAGATCGATCCCGCGCGGTGGCGCGAGCGTCGATTTGTCGGGCGCGACAGCGAGCGAGTCGAGGTCGAGTTGCGCGCCATGCAGCTTGAGCCGCACCGACGCGGGCGCGGCCAGCGACGCCTCCCCGCCGCCCGTCGCATTCAAGGCCCGCATGTCGGCGCCAGCCCTGAGTTCGACGTCGGTGAGGCTGGCCGTCGCCCCGTCGCTCGATACGTGCCCGGCGAGGCGCCACGGAACGATGGCCGGCGATCCGGCGAGCGGCAGCGCGCCCGCCGCGATGACGCTGCCTTCGAAGGACGGCTTGGGCTTCGGGTTCGCGCCTTGCGCCGAGGTCGCGTTGAGCATGCCGTCGACGTCGACGGCCGGCCGGCCGGGGCCGCCGTCGAGCCCGAGCTTGAGCCGCATCCGGCCGTTCTCGAAGGTCCCCGTCGCGAGCCGGAATGGATGGCGGTCGGTTTCCGGGCCGAAGCTGCCGGTGGCGGTGAACGGACCGAGCAGCGATGTCGCCTGGGCGTCGAGATCGAGCCCGGTCAGGGCGAGGCGGCCGTGATCGGACGTATCGACCGCGAAGGTCCCGTCGACGATGGCGACGTGCTGGAACTGGAACCGCTCCGGCTTTCGGACCCCTGGCAGTCCGAAGGGCGCCGCGCCCTTCGTGGTACTGGTCAGGTCGAGGCGCGGTCGGCGCAACGTGGCATCCGCCACCTGGATGTCGCCGCGCATCAGCGCCGTCATGGCGATCGAGACATCGACCTCGTCGGCGGTGAAGCTCGGCGCCCCTGGCGTCGCCCCGCCGACCGTGACTTTGCCGAGACGGAATATCGGCTGGGGCAGGAGCTTCACGTCGATCGGACCGGCGATCGAGACGCGCGTGCCCGCCGCCTTCGACAGCCTCGCCTCGATCAGAGCGCGATGGCTGTTCCAATCGATGAAATAGGGCGCGACCAGCGCCGTCGTCAGGACGGCGATCAGCAGGATGGCCAGAATGGTCAGACTATCGCGCAAGGGGATGATCGGCGGAACGAGACATGCATGAGCTGCCTAAGCGGTGAACGTGGCGGTTCTACACGCAAAACGCAAAAGGTTGCGATCTGTGCTGCTATGCCCGCGCCCGCTTTGAGCCCGGCGCGCTTTCGTGCCACAAGGCGGCTCGATCGCGTCGCCGACCGTTCCCGAGGCTGCCATGACCCCATCCCCGTCCTCAACCCTCGCGGCCGAAGCGGCCCGCATCCTGCAAAGCTGCGGCGTCGCGCCCGATCGGTTCGCGGATGGGGGGCGGGCGGTGCGTTCGCCCATCACCGGAGAGACGATCGGTCGCGTACGTGACGCCTCGGCGCAAGAGGTTGCGGAGATCATCGGCCGGGCCGAGTCAGCGTTCGGCACCTGGCGGACGGTGCCCGGGCCACGGCGGGGCGAGCTCGTGCGGCTCATCGGCGAGGAGTTGCGCGCCGCCAAGGCGGACCTCGGGCGGCTCGTCTCGATCGAGGTCGGCAAGATCGTCTCGGAGGGCCTCGGCGAGGTGCAGGAGATGATCGACATCTGCGATTTCGCGGTCGGTCTGTCGCGGCAGCTCCACGGGCTCACCATCGCCTCCGAGCGCCCCGACCATCGAATGATGGAGCAGTGGCATCCGGCGGGCGTCGTCGGCGTCATCTCGGCCTTCAACTTCCCTGTGGCGGTGTGGTCCTGGAACGCGGCGCTGGCCTTCGTCTGCGGCGACCCCGTGGTGTGGAAGCCGTCCGAGAAGACGCCGCTGACCGCGCTTGCCGTCCAGGCGCTCGTCGATCGGGCCATGACACGTTTCGGCGACGCGCCGGCGGGATTGTCGGGCCTGATCCTCGGCGGCCGTGAGGCGGGCGAGGCGCTCGTCGGGGACCGGCGCGTGGCGGTCGTCTCGGCCACGGGCTCGACCCGCATGGGTCGCGCCGTCGGCGAGCGCGCGGCGAAGCGCTTCGGCCGCGCCATCCTGGAACTCGGCGGCAACAATGCCGCCATCGTGACGCCCTCGGCCGATCTCGACCTCGCCTTGCGGGCCATCGCCTTCGCGGCCATGGGCACGGCGGGGCAGCGCTGCACCACGCTGCGGCGGCTGATCGTGCACGAGAGCGTCTACGGGACTTTGGTGCCGCGTCTCGTCAAGGCCTATGCGGGCGTCTCGGTCGGCGACCCGCTCGCCACCTCGGCGCTGGTCGGGCCGCTGATCGATGGCGAGGCCTTCGGTGCCATGCAGGCGGCGCTCGACGCTGCGCGCGCCGCCGGCGGCACGGTGCATGGCGGCACGCGCGAGCGCGCTTCCGAGGCGCCGCAGGCCTTCTACGCCCGCCCAGCGCTGGTCGAGATGCCGGGGCAGACCGGGCCGGTCGTCGAGGAGACCTTCGCGCCGATCCTCTATGTGATGAAATATCGCGACATCGAGGAGGCCATCGCCCTGCAGAACGGGGTGCCGCAGGGCCTGTCGTCGTCGATCTTCGCGACCGACATCCGCGACGTCGAGCGCTTCCTCTCCGCGGCAGGATCGGACTGTGGCATCGCCAACGTCAACATGGGGCCGTCGGGTGCCGAGATCGGCGGGGCCTTCGGCGGCGAGAAGGAGACCGGCGGCGGACGCGAGAGCGGCTCCGATGCCTGGAAGGCCTATATGCGCCGGCAGACCTCGGCCATCAACTACGGACGCAGCCTGCCGCTGGCGCAGGGCGTGAAGTTCGACATCGACGCATGACGGGGCGATCGAGGGGCAGCGTCTCAGATGACGAAATCGTCCGACGCGTCACGGTCTCCCGTCACGGCCCTGACCTCGACCGGAACGATCCAGTTGGCCACGTAGCTCTCGCAGTCCTGATGCTGCGCCTCGGGCTGGCTGCGTCCGGCGGTGTCGTAGGCGCGGCAGCGCAGGGTGAAGCGACCCGGCTTCGGCGGCGTCCAGACATGCTCGAACAAGCGCCAGCCGAAGCGCGATTCAGGCTGCAGTAGCGCCGCCCGGCGCCAGCCGAGACCGTCGCCGGCGCAGACCTCGACGGTTTCGATCTCGTCCTCGCCGCTCCAGGCCGCGCCGAAGATGCGGACCGGCTCGCCGGCGCGCACCATCGCGCCATTCACCGGCCGCGCCATCTGCGCCTTGACCTCCATCCGCGATAGCGGCACCAGCACGGGTTCGCCGAGATCGCGCTCCCAGCGGAAATAGTCGCGGGCCTGCCAATATCCCAGGAAGGGCCGCTCGACGACCCGGATTTCGGTGATCCATTTCACCCAGGCCATGCCGAACCAGCCGCCGACGACCGCCCTGAGCGGGTAGCCGTGCTCGGTGGTCAGCGTCTCGCCGTTCATGGCGGTGGCGAGCAGTACGTCCCCCGACAGCGCCTTGGCCAGGGGCAGCGAGCGGGCGAAGGCGATGGGGCCGGGCGACGCCGTCTTCTTGCCCCCGTCGACGATGCCGCGGTCGGCGCCGACGAGGATCACGTCGACGGCGCCGGATGTCACCCCGGCCAACTCCAGCACGTCGCGCAGCAGCACCCCGCCCCATTCCGCATTGCCGACCGCGCCGCTCTGCCATTGCAGGCCTTCCCGGGCCGGCTCGTAGAAGACGCGGCCGTTGCCGGCGCATTCCATCACGGCCGCGAAGCTCGTCTGCGGCAGCGCCGCGAGATCCTCGGGCGCGAGCGAGAGCACTTGCTCGACCGCCCCCCCGATCTTGAGCCGCCAGCCGGTGCCATGCAGTTCCGGAGAGGGAAAATGGCTGCGCACGTAATATTGGTCGACCGGCGTCAGCCAGTCGCCAAGAGTCGAGAACTGGAATTCCAGGTTCAGCGGTGATTTCTGCCGGACGACGAGGCCGGGCTGTTCGACGGGAGGCATGCGGGCCTTAACCTCAGTGACGTGGACGTTATTCGGCTTCACTCGCCGTCCGTCTTGGACGTCGACGAGGGCGGCTGGACGAGGCTTTCGAGCACCATCACCCTCAATGCGGAGGACAGGTTGGCGTTCCCCCGAAGGTTGTCGACCTCCGCCACGAGCGCCGCGACCGAGCGCCCGCGTTGTCGGGCAACCGCCTTGAGTCCGACCCAGAACGCGTCTTCGAGCGAGATGCTGGTGCGGTGGCCGGCGATAGTCAGCGAACGCTTGGTGACGGCGGCACGACGAGCTATGGCCTCATTCAAGGCCGTGAGCAGGTGGTGCGATCAGGTGGGCGTCGAGGTCCCGCGCCTGGCGCCCCGCCTCGGCCTCGACGGCGCGGATCTCGGCCTTGCTGCGGCCGAAGGCGAGCCTGTTGCGGTCGGCCTCGGCCGCCTTCTCGGCGCGGGCTCGCGATTTTCGTACGCGCCGCAGGTTGACGACGTCGCCCATGGCGCCTCTCCGGTTCAGGGTTTCTTGCGGAAGGCGTCGATCGAGATCACCTTCGGGCCGGCCTTGTCGTCCGGCTCGCGCACCGGATCGGGCACTTTGGCCAGCACGGGCTCCGGCTTGTCGGCCTGGCGCGACTTTCCCTCGCCGGAACCGGTCCCGGCCTTGGCCGGAGCGGGCGCCGGGACACCGGGCGTCGCCTCGACGGCGACGAGGCCGCGCTTGGCCGGCATGGCCTTGCCGTCCTCGGTGGCGGGCTGCTCCAGGAGGAGGGTCGGCGCCGTCTCGCGGACGTCGAACTTCAGCCCGAAATTGACCGACGGGTCCTGGAACATGGTAATGGCCGCGAACGGCACGAGGAGACGTTCGGGCGTGTTGTGGAAGGACAGGCCGACCTCGAACCCCCCATCGAGCACCGTCAATCCCCAGAACTGATGCTGCAGGATGATCGTCATCTCGTCGGGATAGCGCTCGCGCATGCGCTTGGAGAGGCGCAGCCCGGGCGTCGCGGTCTTGAATGTGATGAAGAAGTGATGCTCGCCCTGAAGGCCGTTGCGCGCCACCTCGGTCAGGACCTGCCGCACGACCCCGCGCAACGCATCCTGGACGAGCAGGTCGTAACGGATAAGGTCGGGCATCGACGGCTCACCTGGGAACTGGAAGACTGAAAGTGGAGGCTTCTGTTGCCAGGTGCCTCCGAACCCCGCCTAGAAGTGCTACCCCCTAGGGCTTGATTCCCAGTACCTTCACCGCATTACGCGGCGACGGCCACCGGAGCATAGTTGTCGTTGGCAACTATAAGTTTAGCCCGATAACGGTGGTACAATGCCGAGCAAAAGAGCACCCTTTACACCCTCGTCGATCCTATTTCGCCCCCGCCGAAGCCCGGCCGCCGAAAAGTTCCGGGCTTGGGTGGAGGCGCCGGGTACCGCCCCCGGGTCCGAATGGTTTATTACGATGTCCGTTTATCGCCATAGCCGTCGTGAGACGGCGATGCGAATATAGGCCAGGACGGCGGCGGAAAAAAGGGTCGTGACGAGGATGGTGCGAGGTTGCCGCAAACTGCACGGTCCGATCGGCCGCAATGATCCGACCCGGACGGATGATTTATCCGTCCGGATCAGTCGGACCACCAGCTCCAAGCTGGCAGCCTGCGACCGATGCTGACCACGGCCCCTTCGCCTTCGTTCCGACCACGACGAGACGGCCTGTCGCGGCTTCGTGCGGCGCTCTTCGGCCTCGCCGTCCTCGCGACCTGCCGCGCACCGGCGTGGGCCGAGTGCCAATCGGCCTCGCTGCCGCTGTCCTTTTCCGGGCAGGTGTTCGAAGTGCCGGTCCGTAGCGGCGGCGGCGTGATGCATTTCGTGCTCGATACCGGCGCGGTGCGCAGCGTCATCGACCGCGAAACGGCGCGGCGCCTGCACGTCGCCTCCGACCCGCGCCACCTCTCCGCCATCATCGGTGTCGGCGGGCGCGGCGCGGCGGTGCCCGACGTCGTGCTCCCGCAGGTCGCGCTCGGATCGGAGAGGCTCGGCGAGCTCAGGCTGGCGGTCGGCAACCTGCACGCGTCGACGAGCGGCCGCGCCCGGCACGACGGTGTGCTCGGCGCGGACATCCTGTCGAGATACGATGTCGAGATCGATTTTCCCGGCCGGCGCCTCGTCCTCCACGCTCCGGGCTGCCACGCCGGGGGGCCGCCCTGGCGGGCGCAGGGGCAGGTCCTGGCGACGGTGGACGACGACGGCCTGATGTTCGCGCCGGTCGCGATCGACGGCCGCAGCTTCAAGGGGCTCGTCGATTCCGGCGCCGCGGCGACCACCCTGTCGCGCGACGCGGCGGAGCTCACGGGCCTCTCCGTCGCCGACCTCGCCCGCGACGGCACGACCGTCGGCCAGGGCGCGGCGGGCCCGCGCGTCACGGCCAGCCTGCATCGCTTCGGCCGGCTGGCGGTCGGCCGGGACGTGCTCGACCATCCTGTCCTCGCCATCGTGCCCCGCCTGCCGGTGGGCGACCTGCTTCTGGGGCTCGATTACCTGCATAAGCGGCGGCTATGGATCACGTCCGCGCCGAACCGCGTCCTGTGGTCGGCGCCGGGCCCGTGAAGGGTTTGTTCAATCGATCCGCCTATATTGTCGCGACTGCCGGGTGCCGTCATGCAAGCCTATCTCGACCTTCTCTCGACCGTGCTCGCGACCGGTACGCCGAAAACGGACCGCACCGGCACGGGGACGCGCTCCGTCTTCGGGCCGCAGCTCCGCTTCGACCTCGCCGGGGGTTTTCCCCTCGTCACGACGAAGAAGCTGCACCTGAAGTCGATCGTCCACGAACTGCTGTGGTTCATCCGCGGCGACACCAACATCGCCTCTCTCAACCGTCACGGCGTGAGGATCTGGGACGAATGGGCCGACCCTGACGGCGACCTCGGCCCCGTCTACGGCCGCCAGTGGCGCTCGTGGGCCGGCGCCGACGGCCGCGAGCACGACCAGCTCGTGACCGTCCTCGACCTTTTGAGGCGCGATCCCGACAGCCGGCGCCTGGTGATCTCGGCCTGGAACGTCGGCGACCTCGACCGCATGAAGCTCGCGCCCTGCCACTGCCTGTTCCAGTTCTACACGGCGCCGCTGCCGGACGGTCGGCGCCGCCTCTCGTGCCAGCTCTACCAGCGCTCGGCCGACCTGTTTCTCGGCGTGCCGTTCAACATCGCCTCCTATGCGCTCCTGACCGCCATGGTGGCGCAGGTCTCGGGCTTCGTGCCGGGAGATTTCGTACTCACCTTCGGCGACGTCCACATCTACGCCAACCACCTCGACCAGGTGCGGACCCAACTCGGCCGCGCTCCGCGTCCGCTGCCCCGCCTGCGCCTCAACCCCGCCGTGACGTCGCTCTTCGACTTCACCTTCGAGGATATAGGATTCGAGGGCTACGACCCCTGGCCCGCCATCAAGGCGCCGGTGGCGGTGTGAGGCGGGGATCGGCATGACGGAACCCTATCGGCCCAGCCGGCTCGTCAAGGCGGTGTTCGGCGCGACCCTCGTCGCGACGCTGCTCGGCGGAGCCTGGACCATCGCCGCCGCGGTCGGGACGGCGCCGAACCGCCCCGAGATCACCGATTTCCATGCGGTGCATCTCGTCGGTCGCCTGATCGCGGCGGGCCATCTGGCCGATGCCTATCGGGCGTCGGCCATGCTGCCGCTGGAATCGGCGCTCGGCGGCCGGCCGGCCTTCATGCCCTGGTCCTATCCGCCGGCTTACGGCCTCGTGGCGGCGGCGCTCTATCACCTGGGCCTGGTGCCGGGCTTCCTGGCTTTTTCGGTTGCGACCCTGGCCCTCTACCTTGTCGCCATGCGGCGGCTCGGCGGCGCGGAGTGCTGGCCGGTGCTGCTGGCCTCCTTCGTCGGCATGGCGCTCAACCTGCGCTGCGGCCAGAACGGCCTTTTGACCGGTGGGCTCACGGCGCTCGTCGCGGTCTTCGCGTTAGATCACGATGATTTCGGATCCGGTCGATCCAAAATCATGAACGTGATCGATTCCAATCCGATAGAGCATGATGTCGTCCGAAAACCCGTGCCGACTCTTCGGCGTCATGCTCTAGGCCCGCGACCTGTGGCGGGCGGCGTCGCGCTCGCGCTCCTGAGCCTCAAGCCGCATCTCGTGCTAACCCTGCCGGTGTGGCTCGTGCTGCGCCGCCGCTGGCTCACGCTGGCGGTTGCCGGTGCCGGCACCGTGGCGCTGACCCTGCTGAGCCTTGCCGTCTTCGGACGCGAGGTCTTCGCCGCCTTCCTGGACTCGATGCCCGATGTCGGGCGGATGATGGCCGTGGGCGCCTATCCGCTCCACCGCATGACGTCGATCTACGCCTTCGCCCTAAGCCTCGGACTGTCGTCCTGGCTGGCGCTGCTCATCCACGGCGGGGCGGCGGCCGCGGTGCTCGCCATGGTCGGTCGGCGGGTGCTGGGCAGGTGCGACCCGCGCGTCGAACTCGGCCTCGCCATCATGGCCGGGCTCTTCGTCAGCCCCTACGTCTACGACTACGACCAGACGCTGCTCGGCGTCGCGCTGGTGCTCCTCGCGCCCGCCCTGATGGACCGCCTGAGCCGGGCGCGCTACCTTCTGCTGCTCGGCGGATGCGGCCTCGCCCAGTCGCTCGGCCTTCTCGTCAATACCGTGACCTCGGGCGCCCCCGATGGCGCCGTCTCGCCGATGGGGCCGGCGCTGTTGGCGATGGCGCTGACGATCCTGCACGTGCTGAGAGCCGACGTTCTCGCCGGCCTCCGGCCTCGAACCGAAAGCGTGCCGGTGTGAGCGGGCTCGTGATCCGGGACGCCGCGCCCGCGGACGCCGGGCTGCTGCACGCCTTCGTCGTCGAGCTGGCAATCTACGAGAAGCTCGCCCACGAGGTCCGCTCGACGCCGGAGCTGATCGCCGAGGCGCTGTTCTGCGCCGCGCCGAAACTCTTCGCCAGCATCGCCGAATGGGACGGCGCGCCGGCCGGCTTCGCGCTGTGGTTCTACAATTTCTCGACCTTCCGCGGGCGCCATGGCCTCTATCTCGAAGACCTCTATGTGCGCGAGGCCATGCGGTGCCACGGCATCGGCAAGGCCCTGCTGGCCTCGCTCGCGCGGCGCTGCCTCGACGAGGACCTGCCACGGCTTGAATGGAGTGTGCTCGACTGGAACCGCCCTTCGATCGACTTCTACAAGGCGCAAGGTGCCGTCATGCTCGACGATTGGACCCGGTGTCGCGTGACCGACGACGCCCTGACGCGGCTCGCCGGCCTGTCCGGAGCGGCGGAACCGCGGCGATGACGCTGCCGCTCGTCCTCATCGCCGCCGTCGCCCGCAACGGCGCCATCGGGCGCGACGACGGCCTGCCCTGGCGCCTGCCGGGCGACATGCGTCACTTCCGCTCGGCCACCATGGGCCGGCCGGTGATCTTCGGCCGCAGGACCTGGGCCTCGATCGGCCGGCCGCTGCCGGGCCGCTTTCCGGTCGTCGTCTCGCGCGACCCGGCCCTCGATCTGCCCGAGGGCATCGTGCGGGCGGCCGATCCGGAGGCGGCGCTCCGCTGCGGCGAGGATCTGGCGACCCGCCATGGCGCCGATGCGGTGATGGTCGCCGGTGGCGCCACGCTCTATGCGGCGCTGATCGGGCGGGCCGACCGGCTCGCCATCACCGAGGTCGAGCTCGAGCCCGCTGCCGACACGTTCTTTCCCACCATCGATCCCGCCTTGTGGCGCGAGACCACCCGGCAGCCGCACTCGCCGACGGCAGGGGACGAGGCGGCCTATGCTTTCGTGACCTATGCGCGCCGGTGACGGCCGCCCGTGGCTGCCGCCGGGCGTGCATTCGATTGCGGCGCCCCGAGCGCTCGCCTATATGGGTCCCCACGACGATGAAAGCCTCGGTTTACGCTCAGCCTGACAGCGCAGGCGTCGAGGGGACCGAAGCGATCATTGTGGTGTGGGCCCATCATGGGCCGGCGCTCCGCCGCAGACGAGGACCTGAATGCCCTGGACCAATCAGAGCGGCGGCAACGGCGGGGGACCGTGGCGACCCACACAGGGACCATGGGGCCAGGGGCCGTCCGGCCCGGGAGGCGGCCCGACCCCTCCCGACCTCGAGGACCTGCTGCGCCGCCTTCAGGAGCGCCTGCGCGGCTTTCTGCCCGGCGGCGGCTTCGGCGGCATCGGCATCCTCATTGCCCTGCTCGCGGTCGTGCTGATCTGGCTGGCCAGCGGCTTCTACACGGTCGAGCCCAACGAGGTCGGCATCAACACGATCTTCGGCCGCTATACCGGCAAGACGCCGGCCGGCTGGCACTATAACCTGCCCTATCCCATCGGCTCGGTGCAGAAATATGCCGTCACCGACCGCAACTCGATCGATATCGGCGCCGTCTCGGCCGAGGATCCGCGCCACCCCGGCATGCAGATCGGCTCGGACGTTCCGCAGGAAAGCCTGATGCTGACCGGCGACGACAATATCGCCGACGTGAAGTTCCGCGTGATCTGGCAGATCGACCCGCAGCACCCCGAATATTACGCCTTCAATCTGCGCAATCCCAACGAGACGGTGAAAGCCGTCGCCGAGAGCGCCATGCGCGAGGTGATCGGCCGCTCGCAGCTCCTGAAGCTTCTGACCACCGACCGCAGCGTGATCGAGCCTGCCGTGAAGGACCTCATCCAGAAGGTGCTCAATAGTTATAATGCCGGCATCCAGGTGGTTCAGGTCCAGCTCCTCTCGGTCGATCCGCCCCAGCAGGTGATCGCCGCCTTCCGCGACGTCACCGCCGCGCAGCAGGACCTCCAGACGGCGCGCAACAAGGCGGAAGCCTATGCCAATCGGGTGGTGCCCGAAGCGCGAGGCGGAGCGGCCAGCACGGTGCAGGAGGCGGAGGGGTACAAGGAGCAGACCGTGCAGGAGGCGCAGGGCCAGGCGTCGCGCTTCGACCAGGTCTATGCGCAATACAAGAAGGCGCCCGACATCACCCGGCAACGCATCTATATCGAGACCATGGAGGCGGTGCTCGCCGGCGCCGACAAGACCATTATCGACGACACGGGCAAAGGGAGCGGCGTGCTGCCGCTGTTGCCCCTCGGCTCGATGTCCAATGCGGCCGCGCCGGGAGCCAAGCCATGAAGGCCACGCGCTACATCGGCATTGCGGTCGTCGTGGTGCTGCTCTTCATCCTCAGCACCGCCGTCTACACCGTCAGCCAGACCGAACAGGCGCTGGTGCTCTATTTCGGCGAGCCGGTCGGCGTCGTGACTGACGCGGGCGTGCACTTCAAGGAGCCGCTCGTCGAAAGCGTCGTCTATCTCGACAACCGCATCCTCGACCTCGAGACACCGCAGCAGGAGGTGCTGGTCTCCGACAACCAGCGCCTCCTCGTCGACGCCTTCGTGCGCTATCACATCGCCGACCCGCTGAAATTCTACCAGACGGTGGGCTCGGTGAGCCGGGCCAACAACCAGCTCGCCTCGGTGCTGAACTCGGCGCTGCGCCGGGTGCTCGGGGAGGCGACCCTGCCGCAGATCGTGCGCGACGAACGCGCGCAGCTGATGATCAAGATCCGCGACCTCGTGAATACCGAAGGCGCGCGTCTCGGTGTCGCGGTCAACGACGTGCGCATCCGCCGCGCCGACCTGCCGCGCGAACTTTCGGAGAGCATCTATAGCCGGATGCAGAGCGAGCGGGCACGCGAGGCGGCCGAATATCGGGCGCAGGGCTCCGAACAGTCGCAGACCATCCAGGCCAAGGCCAACCGCGACGTCGTGGTGATCAAGGCCGAGGCGCAGCGGCAGGCCGACACGCTGCGCGGCGCGGGCGATGCCGAGCGCAACCGCATCTTTGCCGAAGCCTACGGCAAGGATCCGATCTTCTTCAGCTTCTACCGGACCATGCAGGCCTATGTGTCGAGCCTGCGTCCCGATCACACGCGGCTCGTGCTGTCGCCGAACTCGGATTTCTTCCGCTATTTCCAGAGCCCCGACGCGCCGGCCCCGGCCGACCTGAAGTCGGCGACGCCTCCCGCGTCGGCGGCTCCGCCCCCCGCCGGTCCCGCGCCTCCGGCCGCCGGAACCTCGGCTCCGGCCGGGGCCGCGCCGGCACCCACGCCATAAGCGGCCTGGGGTTAAATTGCCGGGCGCGGCGGCTCATGTATGATTGCAGGAACAGCCCCGGCATCGTCCCGGGACAACGGACATGTGCCATGCGCCTCGATCGCTTCATTCACGGTTTCTCCGGCCGCCGGCCGCCCGTCGCGACGCGATTCATGCGTGGCGCCGCCGCCGCGGCCTTCGGCTTGGCGCTTGCCGCCGGGCCGATGTTGCCCGGCGCGGCCGGCCCGCATCCTGCCTTCGCCAAGGGCGGGATGGAATCGCTGGCCGACCTCGCGGCCAGCGTCACCGATGCGGTGGTCAATATCTCGGCCTCTCAGGTGGTCGAGGAGAAGCAGGCCTCGACCATGCCGAAGCTGGCGCCCGGCACGCCGCTTGACGACCTCTTCGAACAATTCTTCAAGCACCAGCTGCAGCGCCACAACGGGCCGGGCGGCGGCGGCGAGGGCGGTGGTGATGAGGCGCCCCGCGGCCACCGCTCCAATTCGCTCGGCTCCGGCTTCATCATCGACCCGTCAGGCATCGTGATCACCAACAATCACGTCATCGAGGGCGCCAACGACATCACCGTGATCCTGACCGACGGCACCAAGCTCAAGGCCGAGGTGGTGGGCAAGGACACCAAGGTCGACGTGGCGGTGCTCAAGGTGAAATCCGACAACCCGCTGAAATTCGTGCCGTTCGGCGACAGCGACAAGATGCGCGTCGGCGACGCGGTCATGGCGGTCGGCAACCCCTTCGGGCTCGGCGGCACGGTGACAGCGGGCATCGTCTCGGCGCGCAACCGCAACATCGATTCCGGCCCCTACGACAATTACATCCAGACGGATGCCTCCATCAACAAGGGCAATTCCGGCGGCCCGCTGTTCGACATGGCGGGCGAGGTGATCGGCATCAACACGGCCATCCTGTCGCCCTCGGGCGGCTCGATCGGCATCGGTTTCGCCACGCCCGCCAATACCGTCTTGCCGATCATCGACCAGCTCAGGCAGTTCCACGAGGTGCGGCGCGGCTGGCTTGGCGTGCGCATCCAGGCCGTCGACGACCAGATCGCCGAAAGCCTCGGCATCGGGGCGGCCCGCGGCGCGCTGGTTGCGGGCGTCGACGACAATGGACCTGCCAAGCCCGCCGGCATCAAGACCGGCGACGTGATCGTGAAGTTCGACGGCAAGGACGTGAAGGATTCGCACGACCTGCCCAAGATCGTCGCCATGACGCCGGTCGGCAAGGACGTGCAGGTGGGCGTCATCCGCGATGGCAAGCCACAGGATCTCACCGTCAAGCTCGGACGGCTCGATGATAATGTGAAACAGGCCGCGCTGCCGGGCGGCCAGCCCGACGCGCCGAAATCCGCCGTCCAGTCCGCCCTCGGCATGGAATTGTCGCAGCTCTCCGACGATATCCGCAAGCGCTTCAACATCAAGGACACGGTCAAGGGCGTTGCCATCACGGCAGTCGATCCGACCTCGGCCGCCAACGACAAGGCGATCCATCCCGGCGACGTGCTGGTCGAGATCAACCAGAACGCTGTAACCGACCCGGCCGACGTGGCGCTCAAGATCAAGGCGATCAAGGATTCGGGCAAGAAGTCGGCGCTGCTGCTGGTCTCGAACGGCCAGGGCGAGGAGCATTACGTGGCGCTGGCGCTGGACTGAGCCGGCTCGATTTCGGATGAGCGGTTCGGTTTATGACCCCTCGTCCGGCTTTCGCGGTTCCCGCGAAATCCACCTTCTCCCCTTGCGGGAGAAGGTGCCGTGGCGAAGCGGCGGCGGATGAGGGGATCATCAAAGCCGTCAATCCCCTATATGAATCCAGGCGGCCGAGCGGATATCGGCTCAGCCGACAAAATCGTCGCGCGAGAACCCTTGGACGAACAGCAACGCCGTGAGGTCGGCATGGTCGATTCGTGCATCGGCGGCTGCGGCCACGGCGGGCTTGGCCCGGAAGGCGATGCCGAGGCCGGCCTCGGCCAGCATGGCGAGATCGTTGGCGCCATCCCCGACCGCCATCGTGTCGGGCGGCGCGAGGCCGAGTGCTTCCCGCAGGGCGAACAGTCTCTCGCGCTTGGCCTCGCGGCCAAGGATCGGCTCGGCCACCGTGCCGGCGAGACGGCTATCCTTGACGTCGAGGATATTCGACCGATGCTCGTCGAAGCCGAGTTGCGCCGCGATCGGCCCGGTGAACAGGGTGAAGCCGCCCGAGACCAGCGCGCAATAGGCGCCCCCGGCCCGCATCGTTTCGACCAGCGTCCGGCCGCCCGGTGTCAACGTGATGCGTCGCGCCAGAACCTCGTCGATCACGCCGACCGGCAGGCCCTTGAGCAGGGCGACGCGCTCGCGCAGCGCCGGCTCGAAAGCAACCTCCCCCCGCATGGCGCGCTCCGTGATCGCCGCGACGTGCGCCTTCAGGCCGGCGAAGTCGGCGAGTTCGTCGATGCACTCCTGCTCGATCATGGTCGAGTCCATGTCGGCCAGGAACAGCTTTTTGCGACGCCCCGCGGCGGACTGGAGCACGACGTCGATCGCGCGACTTCCGATCAAGGCATCGACCGCGGCGCGTTGCGCCGGCAGCGTTTCCGTGGAGGCCTCGAACGGCAGGTCGGCGGCGAGGCCGCGGTCGAGCCAGCGCAGCTCGATGTCGGTGGACAGGATCTCGCGAAAGGAAGCGAGAAGCTCCGCATCGATCTCGGCCTGCCCTTTACGGGCGATCAGCGTCGCTACACAAGACGGGAAGGCATTCATCGGAACCGGACGGTTGCAACAAAAGGCGATCCTCATCGCAGGCCCGACGGCGAGCGGCAAGTCCGCCCTCGCGTTGCAACTCGCCGAGCGGCTCGGTGGGGAGATCGTCAATGCCGATTCCATGGCGGTCTATCGCGATCTTTCGATCCTCACCGGGCGCCCGACGGTGGAGGATCTCGCCCGCGCGCCGCACCGCCTCTATGGCCATGTCGATGCGACGGACGCCTATTCGGTCGGGCGCTGGCTCGGTGAAGCGTCCGACGCTTTGGCCGACCTTCGGCGGCGGGGGCGTGTGCCGATCGTCGTCGGCGGCACCGGGCTCTACTTCAAGACTTTGACGCAAGGGATTTCGACTATTCCAGCCGTGCCGGACACGGTACGGACACGCGTGCGTGGCGAGGCGGAAGGTATGCCGCCCGAGGCCTTGCATGCGCGGCTCGCGGCGCTCGATCCCGAGACGGCGGCGCGCCTGCGGCCGAGTGACCCGCAGCGGATCCTCCGTGCCCTCGAAATCCTCGAGACGACCGGCCGACCGCTGGCGCGGTTTCAGGCCGAGCGATCCGCGCCGCTCTTGCCCGAGGGGCAGTTCTCAGGCTTCGTCGTCGCACCCGAGCGGGAGGCGTTGCGCGCCGCCATCGATCGGCGTTTCGACGCCATGATGGCCGCGGGCGCGCTCGGCGAAGTCGCGGCGCTTCGGGCGCGGAATCTCGACCCGACCCTGCCAGCCATGCGGGCGCTCGGCATGCCGCCGCTGCTCGCCCATCTCGACGGCGCGATCCCGCTCGACGAGGCCGTGCGACGCGCCAAGACGCAGACCCGGGCCTATGCCAAGCGCCAGATCACCTTTGCGCGGCATCAGTTGCCGGGCTGGATCTGGGCCGCGCCGGAGGGAGCGGAGCACGCGGTCGCAGCCACATTAGAGCACGATCGGTTTAGGTCGAATCGCCTCTCGATCCTAAACCGATGATCATGCTCTAGAGAACCGCTCTGTAGCGGGATTGGGCGCGGCGGAGCGGACGACCCGCTCTACGGCTTCAGCACCTCCTTCGACTCGACTGTCGAATCCGCTTTGAGCCGGTAGACCAGCGGCACGCCGGTCGCGAGTTCGACGCTGGGGATGGTCTCGGGCGTCAGCCGGTCGAGCACCATGACGAGGGCGCGCAGCGAATTGCCGTGCGCCGCGACGAGCGTGCGCTCGCCGCGCAGCACGCCAGGCAGGATCTCCTGGTTGTAATAGGGCAGGGCGCGAGCCACCGTGTCCTTCAGGCTCTCGCCGCCGGGCGGATTGACGTCATAGGCGCGGCGCCAGATGTGGACCTGCTCTTCGCCCCATCTGGCCCGCGCCTCGTCCTTGTTGAGGCCGGACAGGTCGCCGTAATCGCGCTCGTTCAGCGCCTTGTCGGCCATCGTCCGGAGGCCCTCCTGGCCGATTTCGCCGAGCATGAGCTTGAGCGTGTTCTGCGCCCGCGTCAGGGCGGAGGTAAAGGCGATGTCGAAGCGGCCGACAGGTTTCAGCGCCCGCCCGGCCGCTTTCGCCTCCTCGACGCCTTGCGGCGACAGGTCGGGGTCCTTCCAGCCGGTGAACAGGTTCTTCAGGTTCCAGTCGCTTTGGCCATGGCGGACGAGGACGAGCAGGCGATCCATGGGAACTCCGGGTCAGGGGGTGTCGAGGCCGAGGACGTCGGCCATGCTGTAGAAGCCGGGCTTGCGGCTATGCGCCCAGAGCGCCGCCCTGACGGCGCCGCGGGCGAAGATGCCGCGATCCTCGGCGAAATGAGAAAGCTCGATCCGCTCGCCTTGGCCGGCGAAGAGGACGCGATGATCGCCGATGACCGTGCCGCCGCGCAGCGCCGCGAAGCCGATGGCGCCCGGTGGACGCTGGCCGGTCAAGCCGTCGCGGCCACGCACGGCGGCCGTGCCGAGGTCGGTCGCGCGTCCCGCCGCCGCCGCTTCCCCGAGCAGCAGCGCGGTGCCCGACGGCGCGTCGACCTTCATCCGGTGATGCATCTCGACGATCTCGATGTCCCAGTCCGCGCCGAGAGCCCGCGCCGCCTGCCGGACGAGCCCCGCAAGAAGGTTGACGCCGAGGCTCATATTGCCAGAGCGGACGATGGGAGCATGCCGGGCGGCCGCCTCGAGCCGTCCGATGTCGACGTCGGAGAGCCCCGTCGTGCCGACGACATGGACGATGCGGGCCTGCGCCGCGAGCGCGGCGAAGTCCAGCGTCGCGGCGGGCGCGGTGAAATCGAGAATACCGTCCGCTGCGACGATGGCCGCGAGCGCATCCTCGGTCACCGGGACGCCGAGCGGCGCGAGGCCCGCCAGCACGCCGGCGTCCTCGCCGAGGACGGGCGAACCCGGCCGTTCCAGCGCGGCACAAAGGACAACGCCGTCCGTCTCGCTGATGCTCCTGACCAGCATGCGGCCCATTCGGCCGCCGGCGCCGGTGACGACGAGCCGCATCTCGGACATCCTGCCTCCGTTGAAAGTCCCCGGCGATCTATAGGCCGGTCGGGCGTGCTTGGAAATCCTCGTCGGAGGCCCTTATCGGAGGCTGGCCGGCGCGCGCTCTTAACCATGGCCGCAAGTCCCGCACAGGGCTGGACCGATAGGGTCTATGGTGGAAATCGGCTATCGATCGAGGATTGCGCATATGACATCGTTCCGATGGCGATGCTGCCTCGCCGCCCTGCTCATGGCCGCCGGCGGTTCCGCCTGGGCGCAGGATGGAGCACCAGCGGCAAGCGATTGCGACATGCTGTGCCGATTGCAGGCCTATATGGCCGCCGACCACATGGTCGTCCTCGCGCCGGCCGCGACTGCTGCCCCCGCGGCCCGATCGCGCAAGTCCGCGGCCGCCGCGCGCCGCGCCTCAGCAAAGACGCCCAAGATCGTTACGCCCAAGACCGTTACGCCCAAGACCGTCACGCCCAAGACCGTTACGCCCAAGACCGTCACGCTCAAGACCGCCGTTCGTAAGACCGCGGCTCGCCAGATCGCGATCCATAAGGCTGCACCTTCGGCATCCCCGATCGCCGTGGCATCCCCCCTCCGGCCTGCCGCGCCGAAGCACATCGATGCGGCGCGCCGGAAAGGGCCGCTCCCCCAGGTCGTCGCGACGGCACAGCCCGAGGTTCCCGCTCCTCCAAAGCCGGCGCGCAGGGCAACCGCCTGGCAACGCCGCACGCTCATTCCCGGCAGCGCCCCGATGACGGCCGGGCAATTCTCACCGGCCCAGCGATAGGTCCCCGAAACTTTTGCGAGGCCGAGACGTTAATTGTCATTCGCGTTGCACGCGATCAGGTGGCGCTACACTTGCCGGTGCACGGCGGATGTCGTTCGATGTGGAGGTTCACGATGGACCCACCCCAGCAGTTCGCCGCTGTAACGGCCGGAGCAGACTGACGGGCTTCCGACCTAGCGGCACACGACGTAGGCGCGACGGGGCGGCGCGGAGGCCGCATCAGTCAGGCTTGGCCTCGACTCAAGCCGTCCCGAACGCGATACACAACTAATTGGGATCCCGGCGAGACAGGGACCACTTAATGATCTTGTCGTTTTCGGTCGTCGATCGGATGACCAGCTGCTCCGTCCGGCGCGGGCCGGGAGAAGCAAAGAAGATACTTTCCTCGATGCCGATCTGAAGTCCGCCGGCCTCGAACAGCCAAAGGTCGCCATCGGGCAGGGCTAAGACCGTGGCGGTACCTTCCTTGACCATTTGAACGCGCAAGGCGTGGTGCAGATGGAAGCGAAGGGTGAACGCTTGCGGTTCGGACGTCTTGCGAGCCCGACCCTGCAGGGGCTCGATGACAATGTCCCGGCCTTCGAGGCGGTCGCTGCCGACGAGCGTGAGATGCCGACGATGCACGAGGCCGAAGCGGCCGAGATAGCCGTCGTGAGACACGTCGAGCGTCGTCGAGCCTGCAACGTCCCTCCGCTGGACCGGAACGTGCGACGGGCCGGCATAGAGCACTCCGTCGAGCCAGCGTCCGAACCGTGTCGTCGAGGCGAAGAGGCTCGATGAGCTGGCGCCGAGCACCAATGTGGAATGGGCCGCCGTCGCCCGTGCGGCCTCCCGCAGTGCGGCCGATCCCGAAACGGGCGCGCCGCAATTGACGATCACCCGCTGGGCCCCGATGCTGAGCTCGAAGGCGAGCGTGCCGGCATGCGCCTGGTGGGCGAAAGCGACCGGCGGAGGCCTGCCTGTGTCGACGATGACGACGACTGGTCCGGATTCGAGCCGTTGATATCCCGAATAGGGTGCATTCACCAGCGGGGCACCCCTGACGTCGTCATGTGCCAGGATGGTGGCCAGCGCGTCGTGGCGCGTCTGGCTCATGCCGTTGAACAGCGCCAGCGAGCCGTCGCCATGCCTGAAGGTGCGGACCATCGGCATCATGCGATCGACAGCGTTGAGCAGCGCCGGCGGGGTGGCGATGCCGGCCGCGACGAAGGCCTGCCGGAGAGGCAGGAGGTCGAGCAGCAGGTCCACCAAGACGCCGGGATTGCGACTGACATGGCCGCCGTCGGCAAGGATCTGGACGCCGATCTCATCGATCAGGATGCGGGTGCCCTGCCGACGCAAGCGCTCGAAGCCTTCAGCACAGAGGCCGACCTCGGCCAGCGCGATCGCCGCGAAGAGGCGCGCCTCGCCATGCAGCCCCGAGCGGAGCGCGTCCTGGAGAAACGCCGCCTGACGGCCTATGCTGCGCATGAACCGGCGGTAGAAGACTCCGTCGGCGCCTTCGAGGATCAACGGCGACTGGCTGAGCCAGGCGAGAAGCCGCTCGGTGACGACCCGCGGCGCCCAGGCGGGGCCTTGCCGCGACCGGCCGACCTGGGCGATCCAATCGTTGACGAGGGCGCGGGCATTGACCCGCGCCAGCGACGTATCGGCCGCCCGCAGGTGCCTCAGCCAGCCGAATCCGGACAGTGCCTCGGCCCAGCCGGACGACGGCGGATCCAGGCCGAAGGGCAAACGGCCATGCGTGTTGACGGTCTTGCCGTCGAAGATGAAGTAGCCGGCGTAGATGTCGGCCGCCACCGTCGGGTCGGCAGTGCGGATGTCCTGCGGCGCGATCAGCAGCCGCACTGGCGCGCGGGCCTGCCGTGCCGCCACACGGTGCAGCGGACGGATCGCGTGGCTCCAGAGCGTGTGCAGTCCATGTGATACGACGAGGCCCGTCAGCTTCGCGCTGTCTGCGACCGTCCTGTCGTTCACCGTCGCATACCCCCGGGAGCCGAGTCTGCCACCAGCCGCAAAGCCGATCCCGGGCCTGCAAGACCTGGTTAATCCGATCTTACAACGCCTTTCTTCAAGATAAGATTACCGTAGAGGCGCCGCTCCCCGGTTGACACGAGCACGAAGCACTGCGCGGCCCGTTCGTAGAAAGCAAACCGCTCGAGCCGCGCGAGGCCGAAGCGCGCGCCCTCGTGGCGATGGATCGCGTCGCGGAACTCGGCGACGATCGGCGGCTCGGCGCCGGGGTCGCCGACCACCTCCATGCACCAGGCCGCCTCGGGCACGAAGTCGTCGAGCGGCATGATGGAGAGCACCGCCGAGGCCGCCTCGGTCGCCGACGCGCCGGCGAGCCTGACGACCGACGGCCCGGCGGAGGCGGCCGGATAGTTGGCGTCGACGATGGCCAGCGTGTCGCCGTGTCCCATGGCCCGCAAGGCGCTGAGAAGGTCGGGTGTCAGCAGCGGATCGAGACCCTTGAGCATGCAATCCCCCTTTATTCTCCGCCGACAATGGACCGGCCGCCCGGCACTGACAACGCCGGATCTGCGCCCACGCGGGTCGATCACGTGAAGGCGGGCGCCGCATCCGTGGGGGTGGATCGAGGACAGGCTGTCATGCACGCACCGGAATCGCGGATGAAAGCTCGTCCCAGGCGACGCGGCTCCCGGCGTGGGAGTGGTCGCGCGGCGGCACCCCGTCCGGTTCGTCGAGGCTCGCCGTCGTCACGTCGACCTCGTCCGGCAGCGCGTCGGCCTCGAAGGTCAGCTGCGTGCCGCAGTCCGGGCAGAAGCGGCGGATCGCCCTGTCGCTCGACCGAAACACCCGCGGCTCTCCGGCCGTGAACCGGAACTCGGTCCGCCCGACGCTGAACCAGGCGACGGCCGGAGCGCCGGCCGCCCTGCGGCAGTCGGTGCAGTGGCAGAGCGTTTCATGGAAGAGCGTGCCTCCCGCCTCGTAGCGCACCTTGCCGCAGAAGCAGCCGCCCGCAAGCAACGGGGCATCCATTCCGGCCTCCCTATCCGCTGACGATCTTGAGCGCGTCGAGCATGACCGGCCCGGCCTGGCTGGTGAAGGCGATGGCGGAACAGGTGCTTTGCCGTTGAGATACGCCAAAGATCCGATGCGTGCCCGTGTCATAGACCGTCACGCGGCCATCACGCTCGACGGCCAGCCGGCGGGTCTCCGGGAAGATGGCGTAACGGCTGCGATCCTGGGCTCCGGTCGACGAGGGTCGGCCGAGATCGCTCGGCCACCAGGCGTCCCGCGGCGATGTCGACGCCGTCCGCCCGGCGCCCGAACCGCGGTCGTGCCCCTGAGATTGGCCCGATCCGGGACGATCCCGGCCCTCGGCCGCAGCTCCTGCAAGGTCGGCGCAAACCGCCGAGACCTTGGCCTTCAGCCCATCGTTGAACATGTCGCCGATCTGCACCATGCCGCCCGACCACTGGCCCATGCCGCCGAGGTCGGCGTGGCTGAACTGCGCCGCGCGACCGCCGCCGGCGACGAGCCCTTCCCAGAGGGCACGCACGGCACTTTCGCTCATCGCGTGCCGCCGGGCGACTTCCCCGATCAAAGCCGTCTCGTCCGTCATCTCGTCCTCGCTCGACCCGTGCCCTGGCCTCCGATCAACGGCGTCGCATGCGCCTTGGTTCGTGGCGCCGTTTCCGGCCGCCTTCAAGGTTGACCGGAATTCGGCTAATCCTAGCCGCATGACCGATGTCGTCCAGCTCCTTTCCGCCTCCGTGCCGCAGCGCGTCACGGCCCGCGCTCTGGCGCTCGGCGATCGCATCGACACCGGCGGCCTCGAGCGCACCGACACGATCTCGGTCAATCCGCTGGCTTTCGCGGTGGGACCGTCCGGCTTCGTGGTCCTCTACCGGTTCGGCGTTGCGGTGCTGGTCGGCCTTTCGCCGGTCGAGGAGGACGACCTGCTGCGCCAGATCAGGCCGCGCGTGTCGGGCGAGCGCGACCGCGTCGACGACGAGACCGTGGTGCTCGAAGCCTCCGGCGACGGCAGCGACCGGATCGCACCGGGCGGCCCCATCCTGATGACCGACCTCTCGCCGGCGCGGTTGCTGGTGATCGCCGACAGCCTGGCCAAGACGGTATCGCTCGGGCGCGACGAGCGCGAGGTCAACAAGGTGCTGGAGGTGGTCGAACCTTTTGCGGCCGGCTTGAGCCGGACCGGCCGCCCACCGGGCACGCGCCGCGCCATGCTGCGGCTGATCGGCCAGGCGCTCCTGGTGCAGCACCGGGTGTCAGGCCGTGTCGCCGTCGAGGAAAAGCCGGACGTGCTCTGGGACCGGCCGGACCTCGAACGGCTCCACGCCCGAGTCGAGGACGAATACGAGCTCAAGGAACGCACGGTCACGCTCAAGCGGAAGCTCGACGTGATCGTCGAGACCGCCCGCGCCCTGACCGACGTGATCGAGGCCGATCGCGCCACCAAGCTCGAAGCCACGATCGTGCTCCTGATCGTCGCCGAGATCGTGCTTACCCTCGCCCAGATGGTCTGGTTCCGTCGCTGATCGTCGATCTGGTTCGGATGTGGCCGGAATGCCACAATCCGTTGCAATGTCGCATTTCGCCGGACCGGTTGACTTGCGGTCCCGATTCGGGCGCAAAGTGCCGGAACTAAGGTGGATCCCCAGCGATAGGATGGAAACGGCCGATGTCCGCACCGCCCGCAGGTCGCCGCTTCACCCTGGTCCTGGTGAAGCCCTCGCATTACGACGACGAGGGCTACGTGATCCAGTGGGTGCGCTCCGCGATTCCCTCGAACACCCTGGCCGTGCTCAACGGCCTGGCGCTCGACTGCACCGCCCGCAAGGTGCTGGGCGATGACGTCGACATCGACATCCTGGCCTTCGACGAGACCAATACGCGCATCCGACCCCAGGATATCGTCCGCGCTATCCGGAACGCCGGCGGCCATGGCCTCGTGGCACTCGTCGGCGTGCAGTCGAACCAGTTCCCCAGGGCGCTCGACATCGCCCGGCCGCTGCGCGCGGCGGGCATCAACGTCGCCATCGGCGGGTTCCACGTCTCGGGCTGCCTCGCCATGCTGCCGGAGATGCCGGAGGATCTGAAGGCGGCCCAGGCGCTCGGCATCTCGCTCTTCGCCGGGGAGGCCGAGGGGCGGCTCGACACCGTGCTGCGCGACGCCTTCGCCAATGAGCTCCAGCCGCTCTACAACTTCATGGCGGACCTGCCGGGGCTCGACGGCGTGCCGACGCCGCTCCTGCCCGCCGCGCGGATCGAGCGGACCGGCGGCAAGCTCACGAGCTTCGACGCCGGGCGCGGCTGCCCGTTCCAGTGCTCGTTCTGCACCATCATCAACGTGCAGGGCCGCAAGTCGCGGTTCCGGTCGCCCGAGGACGTCGAGCGCATCGTGCGCGACAACCTGGCCCAGGGCATCGACCATTTCTTCATCACCGACGACAATCTCGCCCGCAACAAGAACTGGGAGCCGATGTTCGACCGGCTCATCGCGATGCGGGAGAAGGAGGGGCTGCGGTTCCATTTCGTGGTGCAGGTCGACACCCTCTGCCATCGCATCCCGCGCTTCATCGAAAAGGCGGCGCGCGCCGGCGTCACCCGCGTCTTCCTCGGGCTCGAGAACATCAACCCGGAGAGTTTGGCGGGCGCCAAGAAGAAGCAGAACCGCATCGCCGAATACCGGACCATGCTGCTGCAATGGAAGGCTGTCGGCTGCTTCACCTATGCGGGCTATATCCTCGGGTTCCCCGGCGACACGCCGGAAAGCATCGTGCGCGACATCGAGATCATCAAGCGCGAGCTGCCGCTCGACCTGCTCGAATTCTTCTGCCTGACGCCGTTGCCGGGCTCGGAAGACCACAAGCGGCTCCTGACCGCGGGGGTCGCGATGGATCCCGACATGAACAAATACGACCTCGAACATGTCACGACAGGCCATTCCAACATGTCGAAGGCCGACTGGGAGCGGGCCTACCGGCTCGCCTGGGAGACCTATTATACGCCGGAGCACATGGAGACGGTGATGCGCCGCGGCGCCGCCGTCGGCATCAGCCCGGGCAAGATGCTGTTCCTCCTGATCTGGTTCTACGGCTGCGTGACGGTGGAGAAGATCCACCCGCTCGAAGGCGGCTATCTGCGCCGCAAGGTCAGGACCGACCGGCGACCGGGCTTCCCCATCGAGAACCCGCTGAGCTTCTATCCGAGATACGCGCTCGACGTCGCCGGCAAGCATGTCGCGATCTTCAGGCTCTGGTGGCGGATGAGCCGCATCCGTAAGGCGATCAAGGCCGACCCTAACCGCCGGGCCTATATGGACCTCGCGCTGACGCCGGTTCCCGACGACGAGCTCGACAGCCTCGAAATGTTCCAGGTGAGCGATGCCGCCAAGGCGTCGGCCGCCAAGGCCAAGAAGCAGCATGCGGCGGCGATGGCGGCGGAGTGACGCGGCCGGAATGACGGCCGCCTGACTGTAGAGGTGATCGAAGGCGGCTCAGCCGCCGCAGACCATCTCGAAGAGCGCGGTGCGCAGCGGCGGTCCATAATCCGACTGGCGGAAATAGGCCGCCTGGGGCAGCGGGTCGACGTCGAGCGCGATCTCGCTGTTGCGAGGCAGGGGATGCAGGATCCGGGCGCCTGGCTTCATGCGCTTTGCGGTCGGAAGATCGAGGACGAAACGGTCCTTCACCCGGTCGAACAGCGCCGCGTCGGCGAACCATTCCTTCTGCGGCCGGGTCATGTAGAGGACGTCGACCGTGCCGACGAGCTCGCTCCAGTCGTCGGTCTCCGTATAGGGCACGGCGTGGCGGTCGAGATAGGCGGTGATGTCGGGTCGCACCTTGAGTTCGGGGACCGAGACGAAATGGATGCGCGTGCCCGGATATTTGGCGATCAGATAAGCCAGCGAGCGAACGGTACGGCTGTAGCGGCAGTCTCCCACGAATGCGATCTCGACATTCTCGGTGCGGCCGAGCTCCCGCCTGATCGCATAGAGATCGAGCACGGCCTGGGTCGGATGCTGTTCGGCGCCGCAACCGGCATTGAACACCGGCACCGGATGGTCGAGCCGTGCCATGTTCCCGGCCACCACATGGGCGGCATCGTCCTCCGTGTGGCGCAGCACGAGGGCGCGCGGCCGGTAGCCGGCGACGACGCGCGTCGTATCCTCGAGGATCTCGCCCTTGGCGGCGGAGGAGAATTTCCCCGCATCCTCAGTATAGATGACCTGCGCGCCGAGCCGCACGGCGGCGATCTGGAAGGACATGCGGGTGCGGGTCGAAGGCTGGTAGAACAGCATCACCACCGTCTCGTCGCGGAACAGCGCTTGCGGCTTGCGTTCGAGCAGGTAGGTCGTGCGGTCGTAGAGCTCATCGAAGATCGGCGGCGTGAAGATCTGCGCCTCGACGATGGAGCGACCCTTGAGCGACATCAGGCGCCTCCCGCATTGGCGGCGGCCAGCCGCGCCCAGTCGCGCTTGGGTGACCAGACGACGTTGCCGCGCCCGATATCCTCCTGAACGAGCGCATCGTCCTGGGCATATTGCCTGAACGGCTTGCGCACGACGGCGACGACCGGCACCACGAGACCCTCGCGCGGCGCATAGTCGCGCTCGACCACGCCCGAGCGGTTGAGGAAGCAGAGCACCCCCGCGACCGTCGCGCCGAAGCTCTCTATCAGCGCCACGAGAGCCGATGTGGTCGAGAAGTTGTTGCAGACGTCCTCGACGATGAACCAGCTCTCCCCTTTGCCCGGCTCGTGCCGGCTGAAGACGAGTTCGGAGGCCTCGCGCGTCGTGGTGTCGGCGACCGCCGTCACCTTCTTTTCCGGATAGATGTACTGCTTGCCGAAATCGGCCGCGAGCTGATAGGCGAAGGCCTTGCCGCCCTCGGGGGCGCCGCAAAAGCCGACCGTTTTTTCGAGCGCCGGGCCGAGACCCCGGTCGCGAGCGATCGCGGCGAGGTCGCGCGAGAAGGTTGCGAGCAGATTGGGGTGGCGCTCGGCCTGGGCGAAATTGACGTAGACGTCCCCGACATATTGCCGCCCGGTGTGATCGCGGCCCGCATAGCCGACGAGCGGACCGCGCCGCGCACCCGAGGGATCCCTGGGGCATTCGTAGAAGGCGCCGACCTGCCGCAAGAGGTCGAGCGGCGCGTTCGGTCCGGTCCCGCGATCCGTCATCCTATGCGCTCGTCCTGTAGCGGTTGATCTCGTCGTGAAGCTTGATCGTCTCGCGCCGCGCGGCCTCGGCGAAATCTTCCGCTCCCGAGGCGAAGATGATGCCGCGCGACGCATTGATCACCATGCCGCGCCCGCGCCGGTCGCGTCCGGCCATCACCGTCCGGGGGAGGTCGCCGCCCTGGGCGCCGATGCCGGGGATCAGGATCGGCATGTCGGGTGCGATGCGCCGCACTTCGGCGAGCTCCTCCGGCCAGGTCGCGCCGACGACGAGCGAGCAATTGCCGCGGCCGTTCCATTGGCGGGCGACCCGCTCGGCGACGGCCTGATAGAGCGGCCGGCCGTCGACGCGGAGATCCTGGAACTCGCCGCCGCCGGGGTTGGACGTCCGGCATAGCACGACGGTGCCGCGGTCGGCGCGGTCGAGGAAGGGCTTGAGTGCCTCCTCGCCAAGGTAAGGATGGACCGTGATGGCGTCGGCGCCGAGTCGGTCGAAGGCATCTTCGACATAGCCGAGATTGGTCGAGCCGATGTCGCCGCGCTTGGCGTCGTAGATCACCGGGACTTCGGGCGCGAGGTCGTGAATGCGGGCGATCACCTCGCCGAGCGCCCAGTGCCCATCGATGCCGAGCGCCTCGAAGAAGGCGGCATTCGGCTTGAACGCGCAGGCATAGTCGCAGGTCGCTTCGACGATCGATCCGCAGAACTCGACCGTCGCCCGCGCCTGCGCCGAGCGCGCCGGGTCGCGCCGCGCCTCGGCCCGTGCCTTGACGAGCGGCGGGATGCGCGACCAGTCGGGGTCGAGACCGACGCAGACGAAACAATCGTGGTCCCAGCGGGCTTCGAGGAGGTCGTGGTAGCGGCGCGTCGTCATGCGGCCTCCCTCATGCCAGCACGCGCCAGGCGATCTCCTCGCCCGCCGCCATCGGCACGATGCCGTCATGGAGCGCCGGCACGCCGACCTCGAGCGGCACGGTCCATGGATCGCGCTCCAGCGTCACCGTCTCCTCGTTGAGCGGAAAGCCGTAGAAACGCGCGCCGAACTCGGAGACGAAAGGCTCGAGCCGCGCTAGCGCATCGCGCCGCTCGAACAGCGCGATGAGCAGCGGCAGCGCTACAGAGGTGTTCCAGACGCCGCAGGCGGAGGCGGTCGCCTCCTTGTTGCGCTTGAGATGTGCCGCATCGTCGCCGCCGTAGAAGAAGCGCGGATGGCCCGAGAGGGCGACATCGACGAGCGCCTGCCGGTCGGCGCGGAACTTGGGCTGCGGCTTGCAGCCGCAATGGACGCGCATCAGGCCGCGACTGGAGCGGCTATAGCCGAGCACGTCGTCGACCGTGGTGAACAGGTGATGCACCGTGATGCTGGCGCCGACGTGATCGTCCTGCGCCTTGACCCACTCGACCGCGGCGCGGCTCGAGATATGTTCCATGGTCAGTCGCAGCCGCGGGAAGCGGCCTCGGATCCGGTCGAGCACGCCGGTGAAGGCCGCCTCCTTGTCGAGGCCCTCGACATCCTCGGACGGGTGCTCCCCGTGGAACTGGACGATCATCCCTGCAGCCTCGGCGGCTTCGAGCGCCGGATGGATCCTGTCGTAGTCCTGGACGCCGTTGCCCGAATGGGTCGTCACCAGGAACGGATAGACCTTGCCGACCCTGACGCCGAGCGCGCGGGCATGGAGCACGGTTTCGGGCGCCGTCGATTCGGTGATCTGGATGGTCGGGACGATGTCGAGCCGGCTGGCGGGATCGACCTCGCGGGCGCGGGCCTCGATCCTGGCCTTGTAGTCGAGCGCCGCCTCGCCCGTCAGCACCGGCGGCGTAATGTTGGGCTCGGCCACGATGCGCCGCCGCCAGCCGGCATCGAGGAAGACCGGGACCAGAAAATCGAGCAGCGGCCCGTCGCGGAAATGGGCGTGCCAGTTGTCGGGAGCCCGCAGGGTGACGCGACAGCCGTCCTCGCTCGTCTTCATGCCAGCGCGCGCTCCGCCGCGGAACCGGCCGTCATCCGCGCCAGGTCGCGCCGCACGATCGTCGTCGGCAACCAAGGGGTGCGCAGGTGGATGGCACCGAAAGAGACAGCTTTGGCGCCGAGCGCGCGGACCGTGTCGAGGTCGGCGAAAGTCATGATCGAGGGCGCGACGACCGGCAAGGTGGCGTCAGTCGCGATTTCGGCCACGGCGCACCAGTTGAGCGCCTGGGCCGGCCGGCCCGAGACGCCGCCTCCACCTCCGCCGACCCGCGCCTCGAGCCGCCGCAGCGGGCTCGCACGGTCCGGGAACACCCGCTCCCAGGGCACCGAGTTCAGTGCCACGGCCTCCGCCGTGCCGACAAGGTTTCGCGCGATGGCCCGATAGTCCTGGGCGGCCGAGACCTTCACGAGCACCGGGTGGCGCGACACCGCCCGGACGGCTTCGACGCCGGCCACCACGGCCTCCGATTCGAGCAGCCCGTGGCCGGTGTTGGGACAGGACGGATTGACCTCGATGCCGACCAGGTCGAACCGGTCGAGCAGGCGCGCCATGGCGACGAGGTCGTCGGTCTCGCCGAAGATCGAGGCGATCGTCGCGTGGCGCCGGTAATCGATGCCGGGGGCAATATCGCGCACCCACCAGTCGATGCCCGGATTGGTGAGCCCGACCTTGTTGACCGCGCCGCCCGGCACAAGCCGCACGCAGTCCCAGGGCCTGTGCCACTTGAGGTTCCCCGCGCGCGGCCGGCGCGTCAGGGTCTTGAGCACGGTGGTGAAGAGCTCTGGCCGGATCAGCCCGGCCTTGACCATGGGCCGCTCCCACGGCCAGCCCCGGCCGTCGAAGGCGAGCGAGCCGCTCGCCACCACATGGTCGAGGCGATGGCCGTTCGACAATCTGATCATGGCCGCCTCCATGCCGGACTTTTCGATGACCTTTCTTAGGCCGAGGCGGCGGCGAGGTCCAGTTCGGAGCGGGCGATCAGGCGGAGCCGAGCTTCATCCTGCTGGCTCGGGATCGGCCGGCGGCGTTTACTAAAAATTAACGATGGTCTGTCCCGCCGAGAGAAATTAGCTAAATAACGACTGCAGAGCCGGGACAGAGAGCGCGGAGTCATTGCCATGAGCAAGCTTTTCATTCGGGCGGCAGGGGCGTTGCTGATCGCAGGCGTCTCGACCGTCGCCTGGGCCGGGGGGCATGGCGGCCACGGTCCGATGGTGATGCATTCGGGCGGCTTCCATGGCGGCGGCCATTGGGGCGGGGGCGGGTTCCATGCCGTGCCGCCTGTCGCCGGCACGATTCACGTCAGGCCCAACGGGGGCAATGTCTTCAGCGGCTACGGCCATACCGGCACCGCCTTCCGTGGTCGGGCGGGATTTGGAGGATCCGGCTGGCAGCCGGGAGCCGGCACCGCGCGCCGCTCCGGCCCCTCGCGTTACGGGCACACCAATACGGCGTTCGGCGGCCGGCCCGGCTTCTATCGTCGGGACCTTTTCGAGCGCCGGTGGGGCGACGCCGATCGCTTCGCCTTTGGACATCGAAGCCTCCGCTACGGCCGTGTCGCTCGCAATCTCCGCGACCGCTACCGCGTGGTCGGCGGGTATGGGGGATATGACCTATCGGCCGCCCCGACTTATGGTGGTTATGCGGAGGCACCTCTGGCGAGCTACGTCGAAGCGCCGCTCGACCAGGTCTACGGCGCGGGCGGTTACGGCGCGGGCGGTTACGGCGACGGTGGTTATGCCCCGAGTTCCGGCTACGCGGGTGGGCCGCAGATCATCGTGGTCAACAACAATTATGCCGGCGCGTCGCACCGCGGTCACGGCTGCGACCCGAGGCCCTCGCCCGTCGTCTATCGCTTCGGTGTCGGCAGCTACTACTGAACCTTGGCGGGGCGCAGCATCAACACCGTGAGCGCCGCCGCGCAAGCGTTGGAGACGTTGAGACTGCGGATCGGCCCCGGGAGGTCGAGGCGGGCCAGGACGTCGCAGCGCTCGCGCGTCAATCGGCGCAGGCCCGCTCCCTCGGCGCCGAGCACCAGCGCCACCGCGCCGTCCGGCACTGCCCGCTCGATCGAGGCTTCGCCTGCCGAATCGAGCCCGATCCGGAAGAAGCCGCGCTCGCCGAGCTGGTCGAGCGCTCGCGCCAGGTTGACGACGAGCGCCACCGGCACATGTTCGAGTCCTCCCGAAGCGGCCTTGGCGAGCGTTCCGGAAAACGGCGGGGCGTGGCGATCGGTCATCACCAGGGCCGCGACGCCGAAAGCCGCCGCGGTGCGCAGGATGGCACCGACATTATGCGGGTCGGTCAGCTGGTCGAGCACCAGAACCGTACCACCCTCCGGAATATCGTCGATCTCGATCGGTTCGAGGGGGCGGGCGTCGAGCAGCAGCCCCTGATGCACCGCGTCGCGCGGCACGCGCCCCGTGATGGCGTCGGGCGCGACGACCTCGATCGACAGGCCGCGGGCCGCGGCGAGAGGCGCGATCGCCTCGGCGGCGACGTCCGTCGCCATCAGCCGAAGCAGCTTGCGGCGCGGCGAGCGCAGGGCCTCGCTCACCGCGTGGCTGCCCCAGAGGCGCGCCACATCCTTCGCCTCGCGGGCGTCGGCCGGGGGAGGGGGCCTGTCCGGCCGGGAGCCGGCCCGGCCGCCATGCCGTTGCCGATGGTCGGTTGCACCCTCGTTAAAACCTTTGCCGGTGCGGGGTCGCCTGGACAAGACAATATCCTGATGCTGTTCCAGCATCGAATGGCACCGGCGCGGTCCGATGCCAACCCGCAAAATGGCTCACGCCGGCGACGGAGCCGCTGCCTCTTCGAGCTTCGGCTCCCGTCGCGTCCGCGCCGCGAGCGCCACGAGGGAGGCCACGAGGCACATGGCGCCCGCGCCGTAGAAGGCCGGCAGATAGGTCGAGAGATCGGTGCGCGCTTCGCCTGCCGCGAACGTCGCGAAGGCGGCACCGAGCTGATGGCCGGTGAAGACCCAGCCGAACACCAGGGCACCCCTCTCGCGGCCGAAGATGCGGCCCGCGATGCGCACCGTCGGCGGCACGGTGGCGATCCAATCGAGGCCGTAGAACAGCGCGAACACCGACAGGCCGTAGAAGGTGAAAGTCGAGTGCGGCAGCCAGAGCAGGGAAAGGCCGCGCAGCCCGTAATACCAGAACAAGAGCCAGCGGTTGTCGAGTCGGTCCGACAGCCAGCCCGACAGGATCGTGCCGAAGAAGTCGAAGACCCCCATCAGCGCCAGCACCGAGGCCGCCTCGGTGCCGGCCAGGCCGTAATCGGCGCAGAAGGCGATGAAATGCGACTGGATCAGGCCGTTGGTCGAGAGGCCGCAGATGAAGAAGGTGGCGAAGAGCGCCCAAAAGGCTGGCACCCGCGCCGCCTCGGCCAGCGTGGCGAAGGCCTGCCGGAACGGATCGCCGGTCGGCCTGCCGGCCATCGCCGGCATGAGGTCCGGCGCCTCCCCGTAGGCGCCGAGGCCGAGATCGGCCGGCCGGTCGCGCATCAGCAGGACCACCAGCACGCCGACGAAGAGGCAGGCGCCGACCGTCGGGAAGACGGCCATCCGCCAGCCGAAATGGCTGACCAGCAGCGTCGCCAACGGCAGGAAGGCGAGCTGGCCCGTGGCGCTGCTCGCCGTGAGCATGCCGAGCACCAGGCCGCGGCTCTTGGCGAACCAGCGGTTGGCGACGGTCGCCCCGAGCACCATGGCGGTCAGTCCGGTGCCGAGCCCGACGACGATGCCCCACAGCACCATCAGCTGCCAATAGGAGGTCATCAGCGTCGCGAGCAGCAGCGCGATGGAGATGAGGCCGACCGCCGTGGTCATGACGATGCGCAATCCGAAGCGGTTCATCAGCGCTGCCGCGAAGGGCGCCATCAGGCCGTAGAGCACGATCCGCACTGCCAGCGCCGTGGAGATGTCGGCGACGCTCCAATGGAATTCGCCGGTGAGCGGCAGCAGCAGGGCGCCCGGCAGCCCCATGGCGCCGGCGGTAGTCAGCATGGTCAGGAAGGCGACGGCCGCGATCACCCAGCCGTAGTGGATGCCGCGCCGGGCGAGGATCGAGTTGAGCCGGTCAGCCAGCATGACGGTGCGCTCCTGTCGTTCGGCCGGGAGCCGGGAGGCCTGGAAGTCGGACGATATCTTCGAGCGTCGCCATGAGATCGCGCGCGCGCGCGTTGCCGAAGATCGCGTCGAACCTGTCCTGCGCGGCGCGCCACAGCGGCAGGGCGGCAGCGCGCCTGGCGCGTCCTGCATCGGTCAGTCGGATGCGGCGGATGCGGCGATCGTCGGCGTCGGCGTCGATCTCGACGAGGCCCTCGCGTTCGAGGGGGCGCAGGTTGTGGCCGAGCGTCGTCCGGTCGAGCGCCATCTCCTGCGCCAGCTGGCGAACGGTCGGCGGCGTGCCCTGCCAGCGGGCGAGGGCGCCGAGAAGCGCGAATTGCGGCGTGCTGAGCCCCTGTGACGCCAGCGCGCCATCATAGGCCTGCGTCAGGCGCCGTGCCGCCATCCTGAGGGCCGAGCAAGTGCAATCCATGGGGTGAGAGCCTCGCGAAGATCGTGACACCGGAAGTTAGGGGCATATGCACCTATATCGAGCGAGCGTCAAGGCCGCGGGCGTGTTCATGGCCTATTCAGTCCCGTGCGCTAGGATCTTGTCATGACGCGCGTCGCGGGTCCGATCAGTATGGCGTGGCCGAAACCACGATGATCTTGCTTGTGCCGAGCGAGACCGATGGGTTTTGACCGAAGCCGCCTGTGCGCTGCAGGCGGGTTGTGCCTTCTGGCCGTTTCGGTCATCGGGCAGAGCGGGCATGCTGCCGCACAACCCCGGTTCGAGGGGCCGCCGCTCGTCTGCGTGTCGTCGGCCGAGACGCGAGACCTGTTCGTCGCCAACAAACTGATTCAACCCTTCCGGGTCATGCGCGAGGCGGCGCATGCCGTGCGAGCCGACGCGATCGACATTCAGCTGTGCCGATTGCAGGGAGCGCTCGTCTACGATGTCACGCTGCTCGGTCCGGAGGGTCGCATCATCCATCGTCTGATCAGTGCCACCAACGGCACGGTCGTCAACGGACGACCGATGGCGGAACCGGGCCGCCCGCTGGCGGGACCAGGCCGCTCGGGGCCTCCCGAAGGAGTTCCGCCGAGGCCGGGCTTCGTGGGGCCGCCCGAAGGGCTCCCGCCGAGACCCGGGTTCGCGGGGCCTCCCGAAGGGCTTCCGCCGAGACCAGGTTTCATGGGGCCGCCCGGACGGTTTCCGGGGAGGCCGGGCTTCATGGGGCCGCCCAGACGATTTCCGGGAAGGCCGGGCTTCATGGGGCCACCGCTTCTCCCGAGGCCGGGTGAACGGCGGCCTGGGGCAGGGGAGTAGCGATAGTGCGACTACTGGTGGTCGAAGACGACAGGGACCTCAACCGACAGCTCGTCGCGGCGCTCGAAGGGGCGGGCTACGCCGTCGACCGGGCCTTCGACGGCGAGGAAGGACATTTTCTCGGCGACACCGAACCCTACGACGCGGTCGTGCTCGACATCGGGCTGCCCAAGCAGGACGGGATCTCGGTGCTCGAAGCCTGGCGAGGCGCCGGGCGGTCCATGCCGGTGCTGATTCTCACGGCGCGCGACCGCTGGAGCGACAAGGTCCGCGGCTTCGACGCGGGAGCCGACGATTACGTCGCCAAGCCCTTCCATATGGAGGAGGTCCTGGCCCGGGTCCGGGCGCTGCTGCGCCGCGCCGCCGGCCATGCCTCGGCGGAGCTCTCCTGCGGCTCCGTCACGCTCGACACCCGCGCCGGCAGGGTCGTCGTCGACGGCAATCAGGTCAAGCTGACCTCGCACGAATACCGGCTGCTCTCCTATCTGATGCACCACGCCGGCCGCGTCGTGTCGCGCGCCGAACTCGTCGAGCATCTCTACGACCAGGATTTCGATCGCGATTCGAACACGATCGAGGTCTTCGTCGGACGCCTGCGCCGCAAGCTCGGGGTCGACATCATTCAGACCATGCGCGGCCTCGGCTACCTGGTGGCCCCCCCGGAGGAGGCCGGCGGATCGTCGAAGGCTCCGGGCAAGCGGGACGGGTGAGCGTGCGGGGCGGGCGGACCCGGCTCGGGCGCCTCCTCGGCCGGCGGTCGACCCCATCGCTCCGCGAGCCGAAACAGCCCGGCGGAACCTGGCTGGCGACGCGCTCCATCGCGCTGCGCCTCTTCCTCTCCTCGGTCTTCTGGAGTTCGCTCATCCTGCTCGTCGCGGGACTGACCCTGTCGGCGATCAACCGGAAGTCGGCCGAGGCCGATTTCGACGAGCGGCTCTCGGTCTATCTCAAGGCGCTCGCGGCCGACGTGGCGGGTCCTGGCGAGGAAAGCCGCATCAATCCCGGACAGCTCGGCGAACCGATGTTCGATTTTCCGCTGTCGGGCTGGTACTGGCAGATCACCCGGCTCGACGTTGCGGGCGACGACGACGTCAAGGCGTCCCGCTCACTCTTCGCCGAACGCCTGTCTCCGCTCGAGTCCGGCACGACGGCGGACACCGGCGGCTCCCGCAAAGGCTACATCACCGGCCCCGACGACCGCCGCCTGCGTATCGTCGAGCGGACCATCGACAACGGCAACAGCGGGCGCTTCCTCATCCAGGTGGCGGCCTCGCCGGAAGAGGTCGAGATCGATATCGACACGTTCAACGTCGCGCTGTTTCTCACCTTCTCGCTGCTGGCGCTGGCTCTCGTCGCCTCGACCGCGCTGCAGGTCCGCTTCGGGCTGCGGCCGCTGAGGCGCCTCGGGGCCGGCGTGACAGCGATCCGCCGCGGTGACGGCGAACGGATCGAGGGCCGCTTTCCGCCCGAGATCGCCCCGCTCGCCAGCGAGCTCAACCTGCTGATGGCGTCGAACCGGGAGATCGTCGACCGGGCCCGCACCCATGTCGGCAACCTGGCCCATGCGTTGAAGACGCCGCTCAGCGTCATTCTCAATGAGGCGCCGGCGCAGGGCGAGCCCCGGGATGCCGAAGCGCTCGCCGCCAAGGTGCGCGACCAGGCCGGCATCATGCGCGACCAGGTGACCTATTATCTCGATCGCGCGCGGGCGGCGGCGCGATCGAGCGTCATCGGCACCGCGGCGGATGTGACACCGGTCATCGACGGGCTCGTGCGCACCTTCGGCAAGATCTACCGCGATCGTCACATCGCCTTCGAGGCCGCTGTCCCAGACGGCCTGCGCTTCCGCGGCGAGAAGCAGGATCTCGAGGATCTCGTCGGCAACCTCGTCGACAATGCTGGCAAATGGGCCGCCTCGCATGTGTGGGTCACGGTCGTGGCGCTGACCGAGCCCGGCGACCAGGCCCCCTCGGCCATCGAGATCACGGTCGACGACGACGGCCCGGGCCTGTCCGAGGAGGCCCGCGGCCTCGTCATGGCGCGCGGACGGCGCCTCGACGAATCGAAGCCCGGCTCGGGGTTGGGACTGTCGATCGTCACCGACCTCGCCGGAATCTATGCCGGCTCGTTCAGACTGGCTCGCAGCCCGCAAGGCGGCCTCAGGGCCGCTTTGAGGCTGCCGGGTACCAGGACAGAGTTTCGCCCCAATCCCATGTAAGGCCGGGTGCAATCTGGGGCGAATCGTGTGGGGAGCGCGAGCATTGATGCGCAAGGCGTGGATCGCGATCATGGGGGCGGCCCTGCTGGGCGCCGGTGTCGGTGGTTGCTCGATGACCGGCACGGGCGACGAGGGGCATGTGCCTCTGGCTTCGCTTGGAACGCCGGTCGAGCCCGCGCTACCCGGTGACGGCGCGCCGCCGGCTCAGGCGGCCGCTCCGGTCTCCATGGGTCCGCTCCTCGATGGCCCGATCGGCGCAAGGTTGGCCATGGCCGATCGCGACAATGCCTTCAAGGCGGAGACCCAGGCGCTGTCGAGCGGGGATCGCAAGACCTGGCGAGGCCAGAAAGGAATCTATGGTTTCGTGGTGCCCGGCGCGGTTGCCACGACGGCACCGGCGACGGGCGATGCCACGCCGGGTGCACTGCCGGGCGAATGCCGCAGCTTCACCCATACGATCTATTTCGCCGGCCGCCCGCAGATCGGACACGGCACCGGATGCCGCGATCCCGACGGCTCCTGGCGCATCACCGGCTGACGGCCGTCGAAGCGGACGCTTGACGGATTCAGGCCGGGTCACTATAGACGCGCTTTCCGAGACTTGAAGCAAGGCTTTCGGAGGCGGGCGCTTGGCCGCGACCGGCCGTAACGAAAGCGCCGAAGGAAATTCCACCATGTCACGCCGCTGCGAACTGACCGGCAAGGCCGTGCAGGTCGGCCACCTCGTGAGCCACTCGAACCGCAAGACCAAGACGCGGTTCTTGCCGAACTTGTGCTCGGTGAGCCTGATTTCGGATTCCCTCGGCCGCACCGTGCGGCTGCGCATCGCCGCCGCCTCCCTCCGCTCCGTCGAGCATCGCGGCGGCCTCGACGCCTTCCTGCTCAAGGCCAAGGACGTCGACCTCTCGGCAAAGACCCGGGCGCTGAAGCGCGAGATCGAGAAGAAGCGCATCGCTGCGGCGGCTGCGGCCGCCTGAGCACGGCGGCTTCGTCCCGGGCTCCGGGTTCGGCGTCCTATCGCCCCGATATCGATGGGCTGCGCGCCGTCGCGGTTCTGGCGGTCGTCTTCTACCACTACGGCGTCTACCCGGTCTCGGGCGGCTTCGTCGGAGTGGACGTCTTCTTCGTCATTTCCGGCTACCTGATCACCGGCATCGTCGAGCGCGAGATCGGCCGGGAGACTTTTTCGCTTCTCTCCTTCTACGAACGACGGCTGCGCCGCATCGCCCCGGCCCTGCTGGCCCTGCTGGTTCCATGCGGCTGCCTCAGCCTCCTCGTCTTCCTGCCCGGCGATCTGCGCTTCGTCGGGGCGGGCATCGTGAATGCCGCCCTCTATACGTCGAACATCCTGTTCTACACGGTCGCCAACGATTATTTCGCCGCCGGCACGCTCGACCTTCAGCCCGTGCTGCACACCTGGTCGCTGTCGGTCGAAGGGCAGTTCTATCTCGTCTATCCTCTGCTGCTGCTGGTGCTCCGGCGGCGGTCCTGGCCCCTCCGAGGGACCCTGCTCGGCCTTGCGGTGCTGTCCCTCGCGGCAAGCGCCTGGGGCGCTTTCCATAGCCCGACCGCGACCTTCTACCTGCTGCCGACGCGCGGCTGGGAACTGCTGCTCGGCGGCCTCCTGGCGCTGCGGCCGGCGCCGGCCCGGAGCCTGCCGGGCGCGGCTTGGGCGGGCCTCGCGCTGATCGCCACCGCGGCGCTGGCCTATACACGGGCGACGCCTTTTCCGGGCGCGGCCGCCTTGCTGCCATGCCTCGGGACCGCCCTCGTCCTGCATGCCGGATCGGCGCCGGGCACGCGTCCCCAGCTGTTGCTGACCACCGCTCCGGTGGTCTTCATCGGCCGCATCTCCTATTCGCTCTACCTGTGGCACTGGCCGCTCCTGGTCTTCGCCGCCTACCGGACGACGGGAGAGCTCGGCGCCGCCGTCAAGCTCGGCCTCGTGGCGCTCTCCTTCGGCCTTGCGGTCCTGTCCTGGTGGGCCGTCGAACGGCCGCTGATCGGCCGCAGGATCCTATCGGCGCGCAAGCCCCTGTTTGTGGGCGCGGTTGGCGGCACGATCCTCGCGGTGGCCGTGGGAACGCTGCTCGATCAGGCAGGGCGCGGCAGGATCGCGCTCACGCTGCTGCCGCCGAAGGTCGCCGCGATGGCCGACGCGCAATTCGACATGATCAAGGACGAATGCCGTCCGGCCGCCCTCGCGAGCGCACGCGCCTTTCCATGCCGTTTCGGTGCGGCCGACCAGCCGCCGGGCCTGGTCCTATGGGGCAACTCCTACGCCCGCATGTGGACGCCGACGCTCGACATCGATGCCAGCGCGCATGGCATGGCCGGACTCTCCGTCCTGCTCAGCAAGTGCCTGCCGCTGCTCGGCGTAAAGTTTCGCGCGGCGCCGGACTGCACGGCGTTCAACGACGCCGCTTTCGCCGCCATCCGCGATCGCCCGGAGCTCAAGACGGTAATCCTGGGCGCCAACTGGTTCGCCGCCGGCGCGGATCTCGAAGACCTCGGCGCCACGGTCGACGCCCTGCAGAAGCTGGGCCGGCGGGTCGTCGTCATAGCGAGCCCGCCGCAGCCGACCTTCACGGTGCCGCGCGTCCTGGCGCTCGCGGCGCTCCGCCACGCGCCGCCTCCGCCGCCGCTCGAAGAGGAGCAGGCCAAGGCGGCGCTGAAGCCGTCGCGCGACATCATCGAGGCGTTGCGCAGGACCTATGGGTTCACCGTCATCGACCCGGCCAGCTGGTTGTGCGACGGCGTCCAGTGCGATGTCGAGCGGAACGGGATGCCGCTCTATTTCGACGCCGGCCACGTCACGGCCTCCGCCGCCCGGC
The DNA here is from genome assembly GCA_965277115.1 of Lichenihabitans sp. Classification (GTDB taxonomy): domain Bacteria; phylum Pseudomonadota; class Alphaproteobacteria; order Rhizobiales; family Beijerinckiaceae; genus Lichenihabitans. The sequence goes on from CBDIBY010000013.1 coordinate 983,580, forward strand.
AGGCGGGCGGCCTGTTCGACCCTGTCTTCGCACCCGAACAGGCAATCCCATGACGTCGCGCCGCGGTCGGTGGCATATTTATTCCGTTATTGACGCCATTATAGAAGTGGTGTTTCACTCCTGGTGTCGGGCACGCATCGTCCGGACGCAGGGGCCGGCGCGGATCGGTCGCGCAAGGGAGGCCGCGCGAAGCACCCGCCGACGCGCGGGCTTGGCCGCCGGGCAGTCCCGTTCTGGAGCCTCGCATTCGTGAGCAGCCCTCCGACCCTCGACGTGATCACCATCGGCCGGTCCTCGGTCGACCTCTACGGCGCCCAGGTCGGCGGCCGGCTCGAAGACATGGCGAGTTTTTCCAAGGCGGTCGGCGGCTGCCCGACCAACATCGCCATCGGCACCGCCCGGCTGGGCCTCAGGAGCGGCCTCGTCACACGCGTCGGCGACGAGCACATGGGGCGTTTCATCCGCGAGCAGCTCCAACGCGAGGGTGTCGATGTCGCCGGCGTTCATACCGATCCCGACCGACTGACGTCGCTGGTGCTGCTGGGGATCAGGAATTCCAAGAATTTCCCGCTGATTTTCTATCGCGACAATTGCGCCGACGGCGCGCTCGACGAGAGCGACATCGATGAGGCCTTCGTCGCCAGCGCCTCGGCCATCGTGGTCACCGGCACGCATTTCGCCAAGCAGAATTCCGCCGCCGCGCAGAAACTGGCCATGCGCGTCGCCAAGCGCCACGGGCGGAAAATCGTCTTCGACGTCGACTACCGGCCGAACCTCTGGGGCCTCGCCGGCCATGGCGCGGGCGAGGAGCGTTTCATCGCCTCGGGTGAGGTCAGCGCGCATCTGGCGCCGATCCTGCCCGACTGCGACGTGATCGTCGGCACCGAGGAAGAGCTGATGATCGCGGGCGGCGTCGAGGAGCCGCTCGCCGCGATTCGGGCCATCCGCGAACTGACCGCCGCGCTCATCGTGTGCAAGCGCGGGCCGATGGGTTGCGTCGTCTTCGACGGCGCCATCCCGGCCCGCATCGAGGACGGCATCAAGGGGCTAGGCTTCCCGGTCGAAGTCTTCAACGTGCTCGGCGCCGGCGACGCCTTCATGTCGGGCTTTTTGCGCGGCTACTTGCGTGATGAGCCGATCGAGACGGCCTGCGCCTATGCCAATGCCTGCGGGGCCTTCGCGGTGTCGCGGCTGCTCTGTTCGGCCGAATATCCGACCTGGGACGAGCTCAGGCATTTCCTCGACCATGGCGCGTCGAGCCGGGCTATGCGGCACGACCGGGCGCTCAACGAGCTGCATTGGGCGACGACGCGCGATGCGCTCACCCCGTCCCACGTCCATCCGACGGGCATCATGGCCTTCGCCATCGACCATCGGGCGCAGCTCGAAGCCATGGCGGACGAGGCCGGCGTGCCGCGCGAGCGGATCTCCGACCTTAAGCTGCTCGCCGTCGAGGCGGCGGCGCGCGTGGCGGACGGACGCCCCGGCTTCGGCATGCTGATCGACGGCACTTACGGGCGCGAAGCCTTGTTCCGCGCCGCCGAACTGCCGTTCTGGATCGGCCGACCGGTCGAGGAGCCCGGATCGCGGCCGCTCGAATTCGAGGGCGGCGGCTCGCTCGCCGCGAAGCTCATCGAATGGCCGCTGAGCCAGACGATCAAGTGCCTCTGCTTCATGCATCCCGACGATCCGGCCGAACTCTGCGAGCGCCAGGAACGGGACCTCGGGCGCCTTCAGGATGCGGCGCGCACGCTGGGCCGCGAGCTGCTCGTCGAGATCATCGCCGGCAAGCATGGCATGCTCGGCGACGACACGGTCGCGCGCGTCCTGCAAAAGCTTTATGATATCGGCATGCGGCCCGATTGGTGGAAGCTCGAAAGCCAGCCCTCCGGGCGCGCCTGGGAGGCTGTTGCCGCGACGATCCGGCGCAACGACCCGCGGTGCCGCGGCATCATGCTGCTCGGCCTCGACGCACCGGCCGAGCAGCTGACCGAGGGTTTCCGGCTGGCGGCGGGTTGCGACCTCGTCCGCGGCTTCGCGGTCGGGCGCACCATCTTCGGCGAACCGGCGCGGGCCTGGTTCGGCGGCACGCTCGACGACAAGGCTGTCGTCGACGAGATGGCGGAGCGTTTCGCCGGGCTGGTCGAGGCCTGGTCGCGGCTTCGGGCCGCCCGATAAAGGACAGGACGGGAGGATCACGATGACCACGCTGCGCTTGACGGCCGCCCAGGCCATGGTGCGCTATCTCGGCGCGCAGATGACGGAGATCGACGGCGCCCATGTGCCGCTGTTCGCCGGCATGTGGGCCATCTTCGGCCACGGCAACGTCGCCGGTCTCGGCGAGGCGCTCCACGCCGCCCAGGACACGCTTCCCACCTTCCGGTCCCATAACGAGCAGGCCATGGCGCATAGCGCCGTCGCTTACGCCAAGGCCCAGCGTCGCCGCCGCATGATGGCCTGCACCAGCTCGGTCGGCCCCGGCGCGACCAATATGGTGACGGCGGCGGCCTTGGCCCATGTCAACCGGCTGCCGGTGCTGCTGATTCCGGGCGACGTCTTCGCCAACCGGCGGCCCGATCCGGTGCTCCAGCAGGTCGAGGATTTCGGCGACGCCACCGTCTCGGCCAACGATTGCTTCCGGCCGGTGTCGCGCTACTTCGATCGCATCACCCGCCCCGAGCAGATCATGCCGGCGCTGGAGCGGGCGCTGGCCGTACTGACCGACCCGGCCGAATGCGGGCCCGTGACGCTGGCCTTCTGCCAGGACGTGCAGGCCGAGGCCTATGACTATCCGCAAAGCTTCTTCGCCGAGCGCCTGCGGCGCATCCGGCGTCCGGCTCCGGACGCGGCCGAGCTCGACGAGGCCGTCCGGGTGCTGCGCGGCGCGAAGACGCCGCTGATCGTGGCGGGCGGCGGCGTGCTCTACAGCGACGCCGAGCGCGACCTCGCCGCCTTCGCCTCTAAGCACGGCATTCCGGTCACCGAAACGCAAGCGGGAAAATCCTCCCTGCCGCACGACCATGCGATGTCGCTTGGCGCCCTCGGGGTCACCGGCACCGCCGCCGCCAACCGTGCCGCCGAAGACGCGGACGTGGTTCTGGCCGTCGGCACCCGGCTCGCCGATTTCACCACCGGCTCGGCCGCCCTGTTCAAGGGCGCGCAGCGGATCGTCGGGCTCAACGTGCAGCCGTTCGATGCCGGCAAGCGCCTCGCCTCGCCGCTCGTCGCCGACGCCAAGGTCGGCCTCGCTTCGCTCGATCAGGCGCTCGGGGGCTGGAAGGCTTCAGCCGACTGGACGGCCTCGGCCACGTCAGGCAAGGCCGAATGGGTGAAGACCGCCGCGCGCTACACGGACGCCAGCAATGCCGAGCGCCCGTCCGACGCCCAGGTGATCGGCGCCGTGCAGCGCCGCTCGCATCCCTCCGACATCCTGGTCTGCGCCGCCGGCGGCCTGCCGGGCGAACTCCATAAGCTCTGGAACGCGAGCCAGGCGCTCGGTTACCACGCCGAATACGGCTATTCGGCCATGGGCTACGAGATCGCCGGCGCGCTCGGGGTCAAGATGGCGCATCCCGACCGCGAGATCCTGGTGCTGCTCGGCGACGGCTCATATCTGATGATGAATTCCGAGATCGCCACCTCGGTCATGCTGGGGCAGAAGCTCATTATCGTGCTGCTCGACAATGGCGGGTTCGGCTGCATCAACCGCCTGCAAAAGGCGACCGGCGGCGCGCCCTTCAACAATCTCCTGGCGGACGCGCGGCATGAGACCTTGCCGGAGATCGATTTCGTGGCCCATGCGCGAAGCCTCGGCGCCGAGGCCGTCAAGGTCTCGGGCATCGCCGACCTCGAACGCGCGCTCGAGACGGCGCGGGGCGCGCGCCGGACGCAGCTGATCCTGATCGATACCGATCCCGGCCCCTCGACCGACGCCGGCGGCCATTGGTGGGATGTGGCGGTGCCGGAAGTCTCGGTTCGTCCGAGCGTCGAGGAGGCCCACCGGAAATATGAGGCTGCCCGGCAAAAACAACGCGTGCCGGGGTGAGTCTGCATTCCCTTCTCCCGTGCAACGGGAGAAGGGACGCGTCCCACCAATTCTGAAGGAGGCTCTCTCCATGCCCATCCGCATCGGCGCCAATCCCATCGCCTGGTCCAACGACGACCTGCAGGAGATCGGCGGCGCGACGCCGCTCGAGACCTGCCTCGCCGAGGCAAAGGAAGCCGGCATGGAGGGGATGGAGCTCGGCAACAAGTTTCCGCGCGAAGCCACGGCACTAAAGGCCGCGCTCGCTCCCTACGGCCTCGCCTGCATCGGTGGCTGGCACTCGATCGAGCTGCTCAACCGCTCGGCGAGGGAGGAATTCGATCTCGCCAAGCCGCACCGCGACCTGCTTAAGGCGATGGGTACCGACGTCTTCATCGTAGCGGAGACCTCGAACGCCATCCACGGCCGGCGCGATCTGCCGCTCTCCAGAAGACCCAAGCTCGCCGACCACGACTGGGCCGGCTACGGCGACAGGATCACCGAACTCGCCGAGCATCTGGCGGCCGAGGGCTTCAAGCTCTGCTATCACCACCACATGGGCACGATCGTCGAGAGCGAGGCCGACATCCACAATTTCATGGCCCATACGCGGCCGCCGGCAAACCTGCTGCTCGACACCGGTCATGCGACCTGGGGCGGGGCGGACCCCGCGGCGCTCGCCGAGCGCTACCGCGACCGCATCAGTCATGTTCATACCAAGGATGTCCGTCGATCCGTGATGGAGCAGGCGCGGCGCGAGAACTGGAGCTTCCTCGATGCGGTTCTGGGCAAGGACTCCGAACTCGGCGTCTATACCGTGCCGGGCGACGGAATGGTCGATTATCCGGCCGTGTTCCGTGCCCTGGCGGGTTATTCCGGCTGGGTCGTGATCGAGGCCGAGCAGGATCCGGACAAGGCCAACCCGTTGCGCTATGCCAAGCTCGGCGTGGCCAACCTCAAGCGCTATCTCGCCGACGCGGGGATGCGCTAGGGGTTCATGGGAAGCAGGCCCAGCAATGCCGACCAGGCGCAGCATCGTCGGCATCGACTCGCCCGAGGCGTTGGAGCAGGCGCTCGGCGCGGCGCAATATATCGCCGATCAGGGCCTGGCGACCGCCGCCTATCTGGCGCTGGCGCTCGGCAAACCGCTGTTGCTCGAAGGCGCCCCGGGCGTCGGCAAGACCGAGGCCGCCAAGGCGATCACGGCCGTGCTCGGCCGCGCCCTGATCCGCTTGCAATGTTTCGAGGGGATCGACGCCTCCGCCGCGCTCTACGAATGGAACTATCCGCGCCAGATGCTCGCCATCCGCCAGGCCGGCGACGCCTACGTCAACATCTATGGCGATGATTTCCTCATCGCCCGGCCGATGCTGGAGGCCCTGCGCCAACCCGAGGCCTCGACGCTCCTGATCGACGAGATCGACCGCTCCGACCATGAGTTCGAGGCCTTCCTGCTCGAATTCCTGTCGGACTTCCAGATCTCGATCCCGGAGCGCGGCACCATTCGGGCGACCGAGCCCCCCGTTGTCGTGCTGACATCGAACCGCACGCGCGAGTTGCACGATGCGCTGCGACGCCGCTGCGTCTATCACTGGATCGGCTATCCGGATGCGACGCGCGAGGCGCGCATCGTCATGATGCGGGCCAGTTCGGTGGCCCGCGCCACCGCGGATGCCGTCGTCGGCGCCGTCGGCCGGTTGCGTCGCGAGCCGCTGTCGAAGCCCCCCGGGGTCGCCGAGACGATCGAATGGGCCGAGGCCGCGACCTTGCTCAACCAGCAGGGTTCGCCCTGGCCGACCGCCTTCCGCCGCGCCATCGGGGTCGCGCTGAAGGATCAGGACGACCTAGATTTCCTCGGCGAGCGACTCGACGCCGTCATTACGGGGATCGCTGCGTGAGCCTCGCCGAATCCCTGCCGCGGGCCGCGTGGCCCTTCGTGCGCTTCGCGACCCTGCTGCGCGCCAACGGTTTCGCGGTCGCGCCCGAGCAGACGCAGGCCTTCATCGCCGCGGTTGGGCTGCTGGGTCCGCGCTCCATGGTGGACATACATCGCGCCGCCGTGCCGACGCTGGCGCCCCCGCCCGAGCGGCGCGACGAATTCGACGCCTTGTTCCGCCTGCTGTTCCACGGCCAGAGTCTCGTGGCGCCATCCGGTACCGACTCCGACGACGAGGATGACCTCCAGGCCTTCGACGCGCGCGCGGGCGAGATGGAACCGCCCGAGGCCGGCGAAGAGGACGAATCCGGCGGTGAGGCGACTGCCATAGAGCGCCTGACCCTGCGCCGTTTCCGCGACGAAGACCCGCGCGAGACCCTGCGCCGTTTTTCCCGCGCGGCTCCGAGCGCGCTGCCGCGCCAAAAATCCTACCGACGGCGCGCGTCGAGAACGGGCGATCGCTGGAACATGCGCCGCCTGCTGCGCGATGCGGTGAAGCGCGACGGCGAGGTGCTGAGCCTGCCCAAACTGGCACGTAAGACGCGCCAGCGCCGCATCCTGCTGCTGATCGACGTCTCGGGCTCGATGAAGGCGCAGACCGAGGATGCCATGAGTCTCGCCCATGTGCTGGCGCGCGCCGCCGAGCGGGTGGAGATCTTCACGCTCGGCACGCGGCTGACGCGCGTCACGCGGGCGCTGCGCCATCGTCGTCGCGCCCAGGCGCTTAGCCTTGCCGCGACGCTGGTCTCCGACTGGGACGGCGGCACACGGCTCGGCGACGCGCTCGCGGCCTTCCTCGGCATCCCGCGATTTGCCGCCACCGCGCGGGGTTCGCTCATCGTGGTGCTCTCGGACGGGCTCGAGCGCGGCGATCCGCAGGCCCTGATGGATTCCATGGAGAGCCTGTCGCGGCTTGCCTGGCGCATCGCCTGGCTGACGCCGCTCAAAGCCGATCCGAAGTATCGGCCGGAAACGGCCGCGCTAGGGGCCGTCTTGCCATTCGTCGATCGTTTCGGCAACGGCTCGGGCCTGCGGCCCCTCTGCGACGAGATCCTGTCGCTGTCGCGACGAATGACGAGCAGGATGATGCGGGCACCCCTTCTCCCCTTGCGGGAGAAGGGGGCTTTCGCGGAAGCGAAAGTCGGATGAGGGGTATCAACATGCCGGACAACCCCTCATCCGGTCCCGCGCGGCTTCGCCGCTTTGGACCACCTTCTCCCGCGGGGGGAGAAGGACGTCGGGCCCCTCCGAGAGCTTCCGTGCCCGGAAAGCGGTCATGAACATCGTCGATGCCCACCACCATATCTGGCGCCAGCGCGACCTCGACTGGCTCTCAGGCCCGGTGCAGCCGCGCATCTTCGGCCCCTACGAGCCGATCCGCCGCGACTATCCGATCACCGAATATCTGAAGGACATTGCCGGCACCGGCGTCACCGCCTCCGTCTATGTCCAGGCCAACTGGCCGGTGGAAAAATTCGAGGACGAGGTCGCCTGGGTGCAGTCGGTCGCCGACGAGACGGGCTGGCCGCAGGGCATCGTCGGCTATTGCGACATGACGGCGGAAGACGTCCGCCCGGCCCTCGATCGTCTGACGACATATCCGGCCATGCGCGGCATCCGCCAGCAGTTCCACTGGCACGAAAACCCGGCCTACCGCTTCGCGGCATCGCCCGATCTGGCGCGAGACCCGACTGTCCAGCGCAATGTCGCACGCCTCGCCGATTACGGCTGGAGCTTCGACCTTCAGGTCTTCGCGCCACAGATGAAGGGCGCGACGGAGCTTGCGGCGGCCTGCCCGGAGGTCACCTTCGTGCTTCAGCACGCCGGCATGCTGGAAGACCTCTCCGAGAGCGGCCGTGATGCATGGCGCGAGGGCATGCGCGCCCTCGCCAGACAACCGAACGTCGTCTCGAAGCTTTCGGCCTTCGGCACCTTCATCCATCGCAACGATCCGGAGCACATCGCCTGGATGGTCCGCGAGACGGTGGCGATCTTCGGCGCCGAACGATGCCTCTTCGGCTCCAACTTCCCGATCGAGAAGCTCTGGACCAGCTATCGCGATCTGATCGGCGCCTTCCTGAAGGCGGCTGAGGGATTCGGCGAAGCCGAGCGCCAAGCCCTCTTCGCCGGTACCGCGCGGCGGGTGTATCGATTGGGATCATGAAAGCGGCGTTTGCCCTCATCCGTCACGCTTCGCGTGCCACCTTCTCGCGTAAACGGGAGAAGGGAAATCCGGCGAGATTGGCGCCCTTCTCCCCTTGCGGGAGAAGGTGGACGTTGCGCAGCAACGGAAGGATGAGGGGGCCGAGCCGCCAATTCTGAAACAACAAATGAAATTAAAACAGGAGGAACCATGGCCCTGGAGATCAAGCTGCTCGACTACGGCGACATCGAGCTCGAATCGAGTTTTTTGGTGCTCGGGCGCGACTGCGGGCGCACGCGGCGGGTGCCGGTCTACGGCTTCCTGATTTTGGGCGGCCGCTATCCGATCGTCGTCGACACCGGCTATCGCGACAATGCCATCATGGAATCGCTTGGCATGCGCGGCCTGCAGTTTCACGAGAACATGATCGAGAACCAGCTCAACCGCCACGGCCTCAAGGTCGGCGACATCCGCTACGTCATGCACACGCATCTCCATATCGACCATGCCGGCAAGGACGATCATTTCCCCATGAACAGCACGGTCGTGGTCAATCGGCGCGAACTGGAGCTCTCCGCCTCCGGCCTGATGTTCCCGCAATATCCGCTGCCCGATATCAAGCATCTGCTCGATCGTCTGCACACCAAGGGCGCGCTGCGGCTGATGGATCTCGAGATCACCGGCGAGATGGAAATCATCCCCGGCGTCACGGTCGAGGCCGCCGGCGCCCATACCGAAGGCTCGATGAACGTCCATGTCGAGACCGCGGAGGGGCGCGCCACGATCTGCGGCGACGTGATCTACGATTTCAACGACCAGATCGTGACACCGCTGCACGAGATCAACGACGCCGAGCCGCGCATCACCGGCAATCATTCGAACAGCCACCGCCAGGAGAAGGGCGCCATCAAGAAGCTCCTGGCGCGCTCGAAATTCCTGATGCCGATCCACGACAAACCGGCCAAGATCGAGGCTCAGCAGGTGGTGGGCCGGCTCGACATGGCGGTGCCGGGACCGATCAGCCAATCGGTGCCGCGCCGCGACTGGTTCCCGGCCTAGAGCATGATGCCGAAAAGTGCGAAGCGGTTTTCGGACGAAATCATGCTCCAAGTCATAAAGACGATCACGATGATTTTGGATCGATCCGGTTCAAGATCATCGTGATCTAGGAGGCGGCCCATGGCCCATGACGCGCTCGACCCGAGATTCCGCGACCTGATCGACGAACACGCGCCAGTGCGTCAGCTCGGCTCGGGCTTCACCTTCGTCGAGGGCCCGATCTGGCATCCGGCGGACCAGTACCTACTGTTCTCGGACATGCCGGCCGACGTGCGCCGTCGCTGGGACAAGGCCGGCGTGCGCGAGGTCGAACGGCCGAGCCGCAAGGGCAACGGCATGACCTATGACGCGGAGCTCAACCTCCTTGTCTGCGAACATGCCACCTCCTCGGTCGTGCGCGTCGACCGCGACGGGCGCCGCACCGTGCTGGCCTCGCATTTCGAGGGACGCGAGCTCAACAGCCCCAACGACATCATCGTCCGCTCGGACGGGTCGATCTATTTCACCGACCCCTGGTATGGCCGCATGCCCGGCTTCGGTGTCGAGCGGCCGCGCGAGCTCGGATTCCAGGGCGTCTATCGCATTCCACCGGGCGGCGGCGAGCCGCAGCTTCTCTGCGACCGCTACATGTTCGGCCAGCCGAACGGGCTCTGCTTCTCGCCGGAGGAGGACCGACTCTACGTCAACGACACCGAGCAGGCCAATATCCGGGTCTTTACGGTCGGGCGCGACGGCCGGCTGTCCAACCCCCGTCTCTTCGCCTCCGGCATCCGCGACAGCCTGAAGCCCGGCGTGCCGGACGGCATGAAATGCGACCGACAGGGCAACATCTGGGTGACGGCCCCAGGCGGCCTGTGGGTCTATTCGCCGGACGGACGCCACATCGGCAAGGTCGGCGTGCCGGAGCTCGTCGCCAACCTTCATTGGGGCGGCCCGGATTGGCACACGCTGTTCCTAGCCGCTACGACCTCGCTCTACGCGGTCGACACCAAGATCGGCCCACATTCCGAACCTTTCATGCGGACGAGGTCCGCCATGCGGGAGACGCCCGCCGCGACACGAAGGAGCGCCCCCGCCATGGCCGACCCATCCGCCCTCGATCTCGATCCGGCGCGCTGTGCGCTGATCATCCAGGACATGCAGAACGATGTGGTGATGGAAGGGGGCGCCTTCGCCTCCTCCGGCGCCCCGGCCCATTGCCGCGAGCAGAACGCCATTGCCAATGCGGCGCGCCTCGCCGAGCGCTGCCGCTCGAAGGGCGTCCCGGTCATCCATGTCTGGTTCGTGGTCGAGCCCGGCGCGCCGGGGCTGACCCTCAACGCCCCGCTGTTCGAGGGCGTCGCCGATGCCAAGGCCGTGGTCCGCGGCACCTGGGGCGTCGAACCCGTGCCGGGGCTGGAGCCCAAGCCCGGCGACCATGTCGTCACCAAGATGCGCATGAGTGCCTGGGAGGGCACGTCGCTCGAGACTATCCTGAAAGCGGAGCGGCGCGACATGGTCATCGTCACCGGCGCCTGGACCAACATGTCGATCGAGCACACGGCCCGCACCGGCGCCGACAAGGGCTATGTGATGATCGTGCCGGAGGATTGCTGCGCCACGATGAACGCCGATTGGCACCGCGCCTCGATCGACTATGCTTTGAAGAATGTGTCGGCGGTGACCAGGGTGGACGACGTCCTCGCGGCGCTCGGCTGAGCGGACCGGGTCCGATGCCTCGGCGTTGATCTTCGCGGCGCCCTGGCTTGGATGGATCAGGAGGCGAATTGGCAGCGCTCGACACCACCACGGACGGGCGCAGCGCGGATTTCGGGCGCAACCGAGAGGCCATGGCGGCCAGGGTCGCCGACCTCAGGTCCGTCGTGGCCCGCATCGCCGAGGGCGGCGGCTCGAAGGCGCGCCAGCGCCACACCGCCCGCGGCAAGCTCCTGGTGCGCGACCGGATCGACCTGCTGCTCGACCGCGGCTCGTCCTTCCTCGAACTCTCGCAGCTCGCGGCGCATGACATGTATGGCGGCGAGGTGCCGGCGGCCGGCATCGTCACCGGCCTCGGCCGGGTCTCGGGACGCGAGTGCGTCATCGTCGCCAACGACGCCACCGTCAAGGGCGGCACCTATTTCCCGATGACGGTCAAGAAACACCTGCGCGCCCAGGAGATCGCGCGCGACAACCATCTGCCCTGCCTCTATCTCGTCGATTCGGGTGGCGCCAACCTACCGCGCCAGGACGAGGTCTTTCCGGACCGCGACCATTTCGGCCGCATCTTCTTCAACCAGGCCCGCATGTCGGCCGAAGGGATTCCCCAGATCGCCGTGGTGATGGGGAGTTGCACGGCGGGGGGCGCCTATGTGCCGGCCATGGCCGAGCAATCGATCATGGTGCGCGGCCAGGCGACGATTTTTTTGGGCGGCCCGCCGCTGGTCAAGGCCGCGACGGGAGAGGTGGTGAGCGCCGAGGAGCTCGGCGGTGCCGACACTCATACGCGTCTCTCGGGCGTCGCCGACCATATGGCCGAGAGCGACGCCCATGCGCTCGGCCTGGCGCGCAGCATCGTCGCGAACCTCAACCGGACGAAGCACCGCAACCTCGAGACGCGGCCGCCGCGCGACCCGCTCCACGACCCAGCCGAGCTCTACGGCATCGTGCCGGCCGACGCCCGCACCTCCTATGACGTCCGGGAGGTGATCGCGCGGCTCGTCGACGGCTCCGATTTCGACGAGTTCAAGCCGCTGTACGGGCCGACGCTGGTCACCGGCTTCGCCCATCTCTGGGGCTATCCGGTCGGCATCCTCGCCAATAACGGCATCCTGTTCTCGGAAAGCGCGCTGAAAGGCGCCCATTTCGTCGAGCTTTGCGCCGCGGGTGGCATTCCGCTGGTGTTCCTTCAGAACATCACCGGCTTCATGGTCGGCGCGGCCTACGAGAAGCGCGGCATCGCCAAGGACGGCGCCAAGCTGGTGATGGCGGTCGCCTGCGCGAACGTACCGAAATATACGGTGGTCATCGGCTCGAGCTTCGGCGCCGGCAATTACGGCATGTGCGGCCGGGCCTACGACCCGCGCTTCCTGTGGATGTGGCCCAACGCCCGCATCGCGGTGATGGGTGGCGAGCAGGCGGCGGGCGTGCTGGCCCAGGTCACCCGCGACGGGATCGAGGCGCGGGGCGAGACCTGGAGCCCTGACGAGGAGGAGGCGTTCAAGGCGCCCATCCGCGATCAATACGAGGCGCAAGGGCACGCCTATTACTCCTCCGCCCGTCTGTGGGACGATGGCGTCATCGACCCGCTCGACACGCGGCGCGTGCTGGGGCTGGCGCTCTCAGCGTCGCTGAATGCTCCGCCCAGGGAGACGCGCTTCGGCGTGTTCCGGATGTGAGCCCGCGCCCCTTCACGCGCCTCCTCGTCGCCAATCGGGGCGAGATCGCGGTCCGCATCATCCGCACCGCGCGGCGCATGGGCCTCACCACCGTCGCGATCTATTCCGATGCGGACCGGCACGCCCCGCATGTGCGCCTCGCCGATGCGGCTTTTCGCATCGGCCCGGCGCCGGCCGCGCAAAGCTATCTCGATATCGGGGCCATCCTCGCGGCGGCGCGCAGTTCCGGCGCGGAGGCGATCCATCCGGGCTATGGCTTCCTGTCCGAGAACGCGGATTTCGCAGCGGCGATCGAGGCCGCTGGCCTGGTTTTCATCGGACCGCCCGTGGAGGCGATCCGCGCCATGGGCTCGAAGAGCGCCGCCAAGGCGCTGATGGAGAAGGCCGGCGTGCCGACCGTGCCGGGCTATCACGGCGAGGACCAGAGCCTTGCGGTTCTGAGCGCCGCGGCCGAGCGGATCGGCTATCCGGTGCTGATCAAGGCCTCGGCGGGGGGCGGCGGCAAGGGCATGAAGATTGTCCGCGCGCCGGCGAATTTCGAGGAGGCGCTGGCCTCGGCGCGGCGCGAGGCAAAGAACGCCTTCGGCGACGACAGGGTGCTGATCGAGCGTTCCCTCGCCCGGCCGCGGCATATCGAGGTGCAGGTCTTCGCCGATACGTTCGGCGAGACCGTCCATCTCTTCGATCGCGACTGCTCGATCCAGCGGCGCCACCAGAAGGTGGTGGAAGAGGCGCCGGCGCCGGGTTTGAGCGCGGAGCGCCGGGCCACCATGGGCGCGGCGGCGGTCGCGGCGGCCCGGGCCGTCGGCTATGTCGGCGCCGGCACGGTCGAGTTCATCGTCGAGGGCGAGGCCTTCTATTTCCTGGAAATGAATACGCGCCTCCAGGTCGAGCATCCGGTGACCGAGGCGATCACTGGCCAGGACCTGGTCGAATGGCAGATCCGGGTGGCACGCGGCGAGCGCCTCCCGCTTTCGCAGCAGGGCCTCGTCATTCACGGCCATGCCGTCGAGGCGCGGCTCTACGCCGAGGATCCGGCGCGCGATTTTCTGCCGCAGACCGGCATCCTGCGTCATTTCCGCTGGCCCGAGGGTGGCGGCATCCGGGTCGACACCGGCATCGCCGAGGGCGACACGGTGACGATGTTCTACGATCCGCTGCTCGCCAAGATCATCGCCCTTGGAACAGACCGGGCCGAGGCGATCGGTCGTCTGCAGACCGCGCTTAGCCGCACGGAGGTTGCCGGGGTCGCGACCAATCTCGGCTTTCTGCGCAGGATCGCGGGCCATCCGGCCTTTGCGGCAGCCAAGCTCGATACGGGGTTCATCGAGCGACATGGGGCGGACCTGCTGCCCGCGCCCGGGCCTGTGCCCGATGACATCGTCGCCATCGCGGCGTTCTGGGTCCTGCGGGAGGAGGGCAGGGAGCGGATCGATCCCGCCGATCCCAGCTCGCCCTGGGACGCGGTGACGGGGTGGCGGCCGAACCTGCCATCTCGCATCAGTGTGGATTTCGCCGACCGCGACCGTCGCCTCGCTGTCGCTGCCGAGGGGTTCGACGGCGCATGGCGGGTGCGGATCGGCGATGCGACGATCGAGGTCCGCGGCCGCGCCGAGGCTGACGGAAGCCTCGACCTCTTCATCGGCGCGCGGCGCCTGGGCGCGCGGGTGTTTCGCGACGGCCTGCGCCTCGACATTGTCGCCGACGGCGACGCCTACGTGCTCGACGTGATCGATCCTTACGCGGTCGCTATAGGCGCGGACCAGGGAGCGGGGCGGCTCGATGCGCCCATGCCCGGCACGGTGACGCGGCTCTCGGCCGAGGTGGGCGCCAGGGTCGCCAAGGGTGCCGTGCTGGTGGTGATCGAGGCGATGAAGATGGAGCATCTCGTCGTGGCGCCGCGCGACGGCGTGGTCACCGCCCTCCGCTGCCGGCTCGGCGACGTGGTCGCGGCGGGCGCCACGCTGCTCGCCATAGGCGATGCGGCGGCCGAGTGACTGCCGCGCTCATCCCGACGATTCCGCTTGGCGATCGGTCGATCCGCCCGTCGTTGCGAGAGCGAGCCTTGGATGCGCAACGGCTCACGGTTTCATCTCGTCCAGCGCCTGCTGCAACGGCGTCGACGAGACGCTGATGAGCCCGGCGAAGGGCTGATCCATGTCGTAGATCAGGTTCACCGCTGCCGAAACCGAAACCGCGCAGATCAGCATGGCGGCGATGACCACACGATTGCGCGGCGCGAACAGAGCGAAACTGAGGAACAGCATGCTGAGCCAGAAGATGACCACGACCAGGAACGGCCGCGGGACCCGCTCGCTCTGCTGGATCATCAAGAGCCGGCTCGTCCGTTTCAGTTCCCCGGCAAGCTGCAGGGCACTTGTCTGGCGTGCACGGTCGGCCTCCGTCTGCGGCATCGACGCTCGCAGATGCTCCTCGAGGTCGTCGAGCATCTGGACCGATTGAGCGTCATGCCGGAGCCCGCCCGATCGGCGGTCGGCCGGCCAGGTCAGGGCCAGTTTCCGCGCCGTGTAGGCGCGCAGCAGATCGCGCAAGCCCTTGGCGTCCTGGCCGAAGTGCATGAGCTCGCGGTCCAGCACCGTGAGACTCGTGGAGAATTGCTCGATCTCCTTGTTTCTCGTATCGAAATTCGCCTTGGCTCCGGCGATCAGAAGCCCGAGCACCAGGGCGGACAGAATGGCGACGACATTCATCGTCGTCTTGACCGCGTCCTGGGTGTCTTCGCTGCTGCAGTCTTCCGGCAGCACGCCCCTGAGCAGGAAGCCCGCCGCCCCTGCGGCAAAAATGCAGCAGAAGCCGATCAGCCCGAGTCCGCTAAGCATCTGGCCTCCGCTGGAGCTTTTCGACGGCTCATCTGCGACCGAAGGCCGGCGGATATCGCTTAACCCATCCGGTCGCCGCATCGTAGGCCGCGCCGAGCTGCAGGCAATCGAGCTCGCAACGGTTGCGCCCGACGATCTGGATCCCGGTCGGGCGGCCGCGCGGATCGAACCCTGCCGGCACATTGAGGGAAGGAAGGCCGCTCATCGTCACCGGGATCACCACTTCCATCCAGCGGTGGTAGGTGTCCATCGTCTGGCCGCCCACCTCGCGCGGCCAGGGGAAGTCGGCCTGGAAGGGAAACACCTGCGTCGTGGGCATGAGCATGAAGTCGTGGGTTTCCATGAAGCGGCGCAGCGCGACATACCATCGGGTGCGACCTCGCTGGGCGGACGAGACCTGCTGGGCGCCGAGCTTCAGGCCGCGCTCGACCTCCCACACGGCCTCCGGCTTCATCAGGGCGCGTTTCGCGGGGTCGTCGTAGAGCGGCCGCAAGTTTGCGGCGACCGTCCAGGCGCGCAGCACCAGCCAGTCCTGCCACAGGGCTTCCAAATCGAAGGCCGGGCAGGCCTCCTCGACCTCGCAGCCGATGTCGCGAAACGTTTCGAGCGCGGCGTGGCCGAGGTCGAGCACGCCCGGCTCGAACGGCAGGTGGCCGCCACAATCGCCGAGCCAGGCCACGCGCGTTCCCCTGACGTCACGGTTGAGCGATCCCGCGAAACGCTTCGGGTCCTCGGAGATCGAATAGGGCAGGCGCGGATCCTCGCCGGCGGTGACCGACAGCATCAGCCCGATATCGGCCGGCGCCCGGCCGATGGCGCCGTGTACGGCAAGCGTCGGCGTGAACACGTCGAGACCCTCGCTCGGGATGCGCCCGTAGCTGGTGCGCAGGCCGAAGAGATTGTTGAAGGCGGGCGGGTTGCGCAGCGAGCCGGCATGGTCGCTGCCGTCCGCCACTGCCTGCATGCGGAGCGCCACCGCCACCGCCGCGCCGCCGCTCGAACCGCCCGAGGTCAGGGCCTGATCATAGGCGTTGCGGGTCGTGCCGTAGACCTTGTTGTAGGTCTGCGAGCCGAGGCCGAATTCCGGCGTATTGGTCTTGCCGATGAAGATCACGCCACCGGCCCGCAGCCGCTCGACCAAGATGGAATCGGTCTCCGCCACCGTATCGGCGAAGATCGGCGAGCCCTGGGTGAAGGGCAGGCCGCGGACGGAGTCGAGGTCCTTCACCGCCTGCGGGAAGCCGTGCAGCGGGCCGCGACTTTCGCCGCGGGCCAGGTCCGCATCCCGCGCGCCGGCCTGCTTGAGCAGGTCTGCCGGGTCCTGCAAGGCCACGATGGCGTTGACTTGCGGGTTCAGCCGCTCGATCTGGCCCAGATAGGCGCGCATCACCTCGACGCAGGAGACCTGTCTCGCATGGATAGCCCGCGACAGGTCCACCGCCCCGAGGCTGACGATGTCGGTCGCGGTGTCCATCACGTTCGCTCTCCCGGCCTGCTGGATCAACTTGCGGCGCATGGCGACCGGATGCAACATCTCGGTGCTCTCGCGGTGTGCGTCGCTCAGTCCGGCCAATCCAGCAGGAACGCCATATCCGACGGGCTCATGGCGCCGCCGTCGTGCGATAGTGCGGGGTCTGGTTCACCGATCGCCTCCCGCGATCTCGAAAATGGCCGCTCGCGCCGAACACCGCTCCGAGGAGATTGAACGCAGCCATTGATGACGGCCGGGTGATCGGTGAAGCCCGGTCGGGCATGACCGGCGCGTCGACATATTTCCGTTCGCTCCGCGGGTCGGTCCGATCCGCAGCCAGCTTGATCTTTGACCGGGGTCGAGTGAGACTTGCACATAATGCATGACGCCAAGTCATGCGTCCAACTCAAGCCACCGCGTCAGGCCGCACGTTTCGCTTCGAGAGGTTGAATGGCCCACAAGCTGACCTTTCGCCATATCGAGGTGATCCGGGCGGTCATGCTGACCGGTTCCGTCACCGGCGCCGCGGCCAGCCTGCATGTCACCCAGCCGGCGGTCAGCCATCTCTTGCGCGAAATCGACACGCTCCTGCAGTTTCCGCTCTTCGATCGCCGGGCCGGACGCCTGATCCCGACCGAGCAGGCGGCGATCCTCTTCGACGAGATCGAGCGCTCGTTCCTCGGGCTCGACAGCATCAACGACGTCTGTCTCCGCCTCAAGGTGGCGGGTCAACGCACCATCACGGTCGCCCTGGTGCCCGTCGCTTCGACCGCGATCCTGCCGAGCGTCATCTCGGGCTACCGGCAGTCGGTGTCGGCCGATTTTTTCCTGGTAGACGCCGTCAGCAACGAGCAAGTGCTGGGTCAGATCGCGACCCGCAAGGCCGATTTCGGCATCGCGCTCGAGACGACGCCGGTCCCCGAGGTCGAAGGGCGGCTCCTCATGGAGTTCGAAGCCCGCTGCCTGCTGCCCGAGACGCATCGACTGGCGGGACGCGAGATCGTCCGGGCGGCCGATCTCGACGGGATGCCGATGATCGAGGTCCCACGGGCCGATCACCTCTGCAATCCGATCGCCCAGGTCTTTTCACAACGATCGAACCCGCCCGTGCAGGTGATCGAATGTGCCGGCGCCACGGCCGCCTGCGCCATGGTGGAGGCGGGGCTCGGTTTCGCCCTGCTCGATCCCGTGGCGGCCTATCCGTTTCGCCAGTCCCGCATCTGGTTCGCCCGTTTCGAACCTTGCATCACGTTCCGCTTCTTCGCCTATTGGCTCGGGGGAAAGAAGCATCGCTTCGATCCACTGTCTCTCTACGACCTGGCCCGGCAGCGCTGCTTCGAGATCAATCGGGTCTGCATCAGTCGCGCCACGCCGCCGAGCGCGGTGGATCGTGATCCGCTAACCGATGATTGTTTCGATAAAGAACGCAGAGTGACATCCGAGTCTCGCTCCATTTCGCTAAACTCGATTGATTCATCGCACCATTATCCAGGCATTTCAGGCTGATTTATCGAGCGGCCTCGCATCATCTTGGCGAGGCGCGAAGCGACGCGGCAACCCAGAGACTCTGCTGGCCGGCCTTTACCGCCAAGTGCCGCGGCCAGCGCAAACGTGGCTTCGCTCGCGATGACGACGATCCGATCCGAACTCGTCCATGAGCGAGGCCGATAGGCCATAAGGAGATATCATTCGATTTCCCCGCCCCGCCGCCTCAGACTGCAAGCACAGGGTATTTGGCTACAGGATAGGCGAGGTCGCGTGAAGAAGAAGATCAGTTTCGGCTTGCCCGACTCGGGCGTACCTTCCGAATGGGCCGTCGAATCCGACGGGATCCTTTACACGGTCCACTGGGCCTGCCTGCCGGACGGCTCCTGCGCGCCCGGCGGCATTCGCGATCAGACACGCGTCACCCTCGAGAACCTGCGCCGTGCGGTCGAGGCGGCTGGCGGAACGATGGACGACGTCGTCCAGGTCCAGGTCTATCTCACCTCGCCCGACAATTTCGCGGGAATGAACGAGGTCTATGGGACCTTCTTCCGCAGTCCCTACCCTAATCGCGCGACCATCATCGCCGGCATCATGATCCCCGGCGGCCTCATCGAGATCGTCGCCCGCGCCCACGTCGGTCGCAAGCCCTGAGCGGGCCGGTGCCGCGCGATGTCACCCGTCCGCCCTTCAGGAAGGCCATAGCCAGGAGACCATGATGACCGAGAACGACACGTTCGCCGCGGGTCAGGGTGTGTCCCGCCGTATCTTCGGCCTCGCGGCGATCGCCGCAGGATTGGGCCTCGGAGCGCTCGGTCGCTCACGCGCCTGGGCGGCGAGCCCGCCGTCGTTCAAGACCGTCGAACCCGGCATCATCACGGTGGCGACGATCCCGGTGCTTCCCGTCACCGGAGAAAAGGACGGCGGGATCATCGGGACCGACGGCGACATGATCAGCATCATCGCCGAACATCTCGGGCTGAAGGCGAAGCCGGCCTTCATGGAATGGTCCGCCACCATCGAATCCGTGAAGAGCGGACGCGCCGACGTGATGCTCGGCAACATGGGCTGGACGCCGCAGCGCTCGAAGATCATGCTGTGCACCGACGCAATCTATTACACCGGCGCCTTCGCGACCATGCGCGCCGACACCCCGATCAAGGATTACGTCAAGGCCTCCGACTTCACCGGCCACAGCGTCGGCGCCATCACCGGCGTGACGGTCGTGCCGGAACTCAAGAAGATCCCCGGCGTCACGGACGTGAAGCTCTACGACACGTTCGACGCCTGCGTGCGCGACATCGCGGCAGGACGGCTCGACTTCGGGGTTCTCGACGCGCCCTTCGTCGCTGCCATGATCCAGAACAACGCCAGCATGGGCGTCAAGCAACTGCCGATCGCCGTGGATCCCGCCTATCCGATCATGTCGAACAAGCAGCATTCCGTCATGGGAATGAACGCGGAGAACCAGGACCTGTTCGATGCCGTGAATACCGGGGTACGCTGGCTCTGGGCGAAGCAGCGGAATGCCGAGATTCTGAAGACCTATGGCATGACGAACCCGGACTACCTTGTGCCGCCCAGCCCCAATCCGCGCCTCGGAATCGATCGTGACGCCAACGGCGATATTCTCGGTCCCTTCGCCCATAAGATGAAAGACTACATGCCGCTCTTCGCCTGACCCCGGACGGCAGGCTCATGCCGCAGGAACAGTTTGTCGCGGCGGCGTCGGACCCGCTCGTGCGTATCGTCAACCTGGGAAAGAGTTTCGGTGCCCACCGCGTGCTCAGCGGAGTCCACCTCGATGTCGCCAAGGGCGAGAAGGTCAGCCTGATCGGCCCGAGCGGCTCCGGCAAGACGACGCTGCTCCGCTGCATTAATTATCTCGAGGAACCCTCCGAGGGTCATGTCTTCGTCGGTGGGCAGCTCATGGGCGAGCGCCTTGTCGATGGCGCCTACCGCAAGTTGCGCGACAAGGAGATCGCGCTCCTCCGGGCGCAGATCGGAATGGTGTTTCAGAGCTTCAACCTGTTTCCGCATCTGACGGTCCTGGAGAATGTCTGCATCGGCCCGGTCCGGGTCCTGCGGCAGGATCGCAAATCGGCCGAAGCCTTCGCGGATGCGCTGCTGGAGAAGGTCGGCCTGGCCGACAAGCGCAAGGCCTACCCGGACCGGCTGTCCGGCGGCCAGCGGCAGCGGGTGGCCATCGCCCGGGCGCTGGCGATGCAGCCCAAGCTGATGCTGTTCGACGAGGCCACGTCCGCGCTCGACCCGGAACTGGTGGGCGAGGTCCTGGCGGTCATGCGCAAGCTCGCCGAGGACGGGATGACGATGGTCATCGTCACCCACGAAATGGGGTTCGCCGAAGAGGTCTCCGATCGCGTCGTTTTCATGGACAAGGGAGAGATCGTCGAGGAGGCGCCGCCGGGTCGCCTGTTCAGCGCGCCGGCGCAAGCGCGCACGCGGGATTTCCTGCGCGCCGTGCTGCAGAAGAAGCCGATGTCATGACGGCCTGGGCTCGCGCGCTGCCGCTCATCCCCTCGATCCTGGCGGCGCTGCTCAAGGCCGCGGTGACGACCCTCGAGATCACCGCGGGCGCGCTCGCCATCGCCCTGGTTCTCGGGCTCATCGTGGCCTTCATGCGACGGTCGCGCTCGACGCTCGTCGTGCTGGCAGCCGACATTTATGTCCAGATCTTCCGCTGCATTCCTGTGCTGACGCAGCTCTTCATCATCTATTTCGGGCTCGGCGAATTCGGGCTGCGGCTGTCGCCGCTGGCGGCCGCCATCATCGGCTTCGGCCTCAACGGCACCGCCTATCTGGCCGAGATCTACCGGTCGGGGATCGATGCCGTGCACAAGGGGCAGGCCGAGGCTGCCCTGGCGGTTGGCATGACGCGTCCCCAGGCGATGTGGTGGATCGTCCTGCCCCAGGCCATCCGTACGTCGCTTCCGCCGATCGGCAATTACGGCATCGGCCTGCTGAAGGACAGTTCGATCGCGATGGCGATCGCCGCGCCCGAGATCACCTTCCAGGCGACAGCTATCATCAACCAGACCTACCTGAGCACCCAGGTCTATCTCATCATGACGGCAATCTACCTGGCCATGAGCCTGCCGCTCTCGCACGCGGTGCGCCTGCTCGAGGCGCGGACGGGACGCGGCCGATGACGGCATTCCCCCGCCTTTCCGAACTCGTGAACTATCTTGGCGAATGGATGCCGCAGCTCGGCACGGCCGCCGGGAATACGCTGCGCATGGCGGTCCTCGCCTTTATCCTGGCGGTCAGCCTCGGCCTCATCCTGGCGCTGGCGCGCCTGTCGTCGCATCGGTCGCTCGCGCGCTTTGCCGCCGTCTACGTCGACCTGGTGCGCGGTGCGCCGCTCCTGGCCCTGCTGTTTCTCGTCTATTTCGGCCTGCCCTCGGTCGGCATCGTCCTGCCGGCCTTCGTCGCCGCCGTGGTCGGCCTCGGTCTCAACGGCGGCGCCTACGTGTCGGAAATCTTTCGCGCCGCCATCGCGGCGATCGAGCGGGGGCAAGGCGAGGCGGCCCAATCGATCGGCATGACCTATCCACAGGTGCTGCGTTTCATCATCCTGCCCCAGGCTTTCCGCATCGCCCTGCCACCGCTCGGCAATTACGCGATCGGACTTCTGAAGGATACGTCGGTCGCCTCGCTGATCGGGGCGCCCGAGCTCACCTTGCGGGCGCGGGATCTCTCCAGCGAATACTTCATGCCGATGGAAATCTACCTCGTCTCCGGTGCCTTGTATTTCGCGATGGCGGCCCCTCTTGCCTATGCGGTGAAGCGTCTCGAACGTCACTTCGGCCAAAGCGGGCGGTGACCTTCGCCACGCGGGGCGGGAGCTGCGCGAGGCCTCTGAACAGGACATACGACATGGATATTCTGGTTCTCGGCGCCGGCGTGATCGGCGTGACGACCGCCTATTTTCTGGCGCGGGACGGCCATAGCGTCACGGTCGTCGATCGCCAGCCGGCCGCTGGTCTCGAGACCAGCTTCGCCAACGGCAGCCAGATCGCGGCCCACGGTGCCGGGCCCTGGAGCGCGCCGGGTGTTCCGCGTAATCTCCTGCGCTGGCTCGGTCGGGAGGATGCGCCGCTGCTGCTGAGGCCGCGTGCGATCCCCGGCCTGTGGCGTTGGGGGCCACAATTCCTGCGCAACT
Organism: Lichenihabitans sp.; assembly: GCA_965277115.1. Taxonomy (GTDB): domain Bacteria; phylum Pseudomonadota; class Alphaproteobacteria; order Rhizobiales; family Beijerinckiaceae; genus Lichenihabitans. Next base: position 1,006,095 of record CBDIBY010000013.1, read on the forward strand.
GCACCGCGGAGCGATGGCGCGACAATGCCCGCGCGATCCACGACCTCGCCGCGTTGAGCTGGGCGGACCTCAACGCGCTCGTCGCCGAGCATGGGATCGCCTACGACGAGGTCAAGCGCGGCATCCTGGTCGTCCACCGATCGCGAACCGCGCTGGAAGAGGCTGCTCGGACCGTCGAGCGCAATGCCGCGATCGGCATGGCGCAGCGCGTGCTCGATCGCGACGCGTGCATCGCGGCGGAGCCGGCGCTCGAACCCAGCGCCGGCGACATTGCGGGAGGCATCCACTCGCCGGACGACCAGACCGGCGATTGCTTGAAGTTCACTCAGGCTCTGGCCGAAATTTGCCGACAGGCCGGCGTCCGGTTCCTCTTCGGGCGCGAGATCCGCTCCATCACCTGTGATGGTTCGGTCATCGCAGGCGTGAAGATCGACGGCGAGACGCTTCGGGCCGAGCGCTACATTCTGTGTTTCGGCAGCTATAGCGCGGGGGTAGCCGGCCAGCTTGGGGTTCGCCTGCCGATCTACCCGGTCAAGGGATATTCGGCGACCGTTTCGGTCGACGGCTGGAATGGCGCGCCGACGACGTCGCTGATCGACGAGAAGCGGAAGATCGGCTTCTCGCGTCTGGGCAACCGGCTGCGGATGGCCGGGACGGCGGAATTCAACGGTTTCGACACGCGGCTCAGCGAGGCGCGATGCGCGCCGCTGATGGACGGGTTGCGCGACCTCTTCCCGAGCTTTCCGCGCGAGCGCCAACCGACGCTATGGACGGGGCTGCGTCCCATGACGCCCGACGGGCGGCCGCTGATCGGCCGGAGCCGCATCGACAACCTGATCGTCAATGCCGGTCACGGCACGCTCGGATGGACGCTCGCCTGCGGATCGGCACGCCTCGTCGCCGATATCGTCGCCGAAAGGACGCCGGCCATCGCCGTGGCGCCCTATCGGGCGGATCGTCCGCAATAAGGGTCCCCATGGAGATAAGTGCTTCGTTTGACTGGATGGCCCAAGAGGAGAACTGCGTCGCGAATCGAAGCACTTATCTCCGTGGGAGCCCTAACTCGGCAACGCGGCGCACCGACACGCCGCTGATCGGATGGAGGATATCATGTTTCAGGTCGTCGAGACCGGGCTGGCGCGGACCCCCAACGTTCCGCTCAATGGCACCGTGCGGGCGGGAGCGTTGCTGTTCTCGTCCCACATCCCCAAGGATCCTGCCACGGCGGCCATCGTGCAGGGCGACATCGCCGTGCAGACCCGCCGCATGCTGGCGAACCTCGAGCAATCCGTGGAGGCAGCGGGCGGCACGCTGCGGGACGTGACGCAGGTCGTCGTCTACCTGGTCGACGCCAAGGATTTCGCAGGGTTCAACGCGGTCTATCGCGAAGTCTTTTCCGACCCCTATCCGAGCCGCTCGACCGTGGTCGTGAAGGAACTGCTCGCGCCCGGAATGCTGATCGAATGTCTCGCCTACGCCGTCTTGGGCGATCCGGGATGAGGCGGCGAGCCTGTTTCGCTCCAAACTGTCGCGGGCCAGAGAGCCAAGCGCGGTTTTCGGTCCTGGGGCAATGAGGCTTCGATCTCGTCTTCAGAGCGCCGGCTCATGGTCTACTTCGGATCGGTGCCGGGCGAGCAATCGAGTGGTGAGACCCTCCGACGCCGCGGCATCGCCAATATCGGCAACAGCAATGCCCCGACGCACCCTGGGCGGCGTCGTATCGTGACAATAGGCCGCCTCGCCGCGGCGGCCCTTCATGACCTCCTTGTTGAACGCAAGTCCCATCGCGACGATCTCGATCGGTTCAGGGGCTCCGTCCGTGAAGGTCGGATAGGGAAGTCCGTCACGGACCGTGTAGTCGAGACCATCGACCTCGTAGCCGAGGACTTTCGCGGCACCGCCCAGGATGTCGCCGTAGTAGAGATCCGTGCCGGCCAGCGCCCAATGATCCGGGCGGTAGACCGTGAAGCCGCCGATGAACAGGTCGTCGTAGGCCGGCGCCATGGCCGAGAAATGGTTGCAGATGCCCTCATCGAGGCCATGTGGCGCGGCCATGCGGAAGCAGGCGGCAAGGTCGACCTTGGCCTGCCAGACGATGTCGGTGTCGAGTTTTGGCTGATTTCCTCCCGCCACCAAGCCGTTGGTCACCGCCGCGATATCGAGTGAGTGAGCCATCGTCCAGGTCCTAGAGCACGATCGGTTTAGGTTGGATCGCTTCGCGATCCTAAACCGATGAACGTGCTCGCTCTTTTAATGCTGGAGCAGTTCGGCAGCAGCCGATCGTGCTCTAGCCGCGCATTGGTGATTAACGCGAGAAGTCGAAAGGCCGACCAAGCCCAAGCTCCGTCGCGCGAGCCACGATCGATCGGCAGACCATGGCGTCGACGACGGCCGAACCGACCGAATCGAACACCGTGATGCGGCCGGCGCGGGGCGAGCCAGGCGCCGGGATCGAGATGGTGCCGGCGAGAAGTTCGCCGAGTTCGGCGACGATGCGAGATCTTGCGTCAACGGGCAGGTAGGCGGATTCGCCGACCCTCAACACATCCTCCCGCTGATCCGCCACGATGCAGGCATCCTCCAGCACCGAGGCGCCGAGTTCCCGTTTGCCGGGGCTGTCGGCGCCCATGGCCAGGATCAGGCTGCCGTCGGCGAGGTCGCCCGACTCCAAAAACGGCGAACGGGCCGGGGTCGCCGTGGCCACGATCGCGGCCCCGCGTGCGGCGTCACCTGGCGACGCATGAACGTCCACGGGCAATTCCGTCGACCGCGCCATGGCCTCCGCGGCGTCGCGCGACCGGCTCCAGACATGCACGCGGGTGAGCCGCAACCGGGCGGTGAGCACTGCGAGCACGGCCCGGGCGAGCGGTCCGGCGCCCAGAACGGCCAGCGAGTCCGCTTCCTGCACCGCCAGTGTCTCCGCCGCCAGGGTTGCGAGCGCCGCCGTGCGCATTGCCGTGACGTCCGCCGAATCGAGAACCGCCGCAATGCGGCCAGCCTCCGGCTCGAACAGCACGACGAGGCCGCGCACGCCGCCGTCATGCGGGCGCAGGTTTGCCTTCACGGACATCGTCCCCGGGGCTGAGAACGCTCCGGCCTTGAGATGAAGCAAGGCCGCGGGCAGGGTGAGCTGGCCCGAGACGGGTACGGCTGCGTCTCCAGCCTGCCTCAACAGGAGTGCATCGCGAACGGCGTCGATCAGAACCGGCCACTCCGCCACCTGCCGGACATCGGATCGGGTCAACAGGAGGGTGCCGGGCATGCCAAGCCAATTTCGATTGCGGCCGCCGATTGACAGCCGTTGATTTATTTTCTTACCATTAAAAAAAATAGGAGGGAATGATGAGTTTCGACGATCGTATTCCACTGCCGGGGATCGGTGGCACCAATCAGCTCAAGCGCAACGCGCTGGGGCTGCCGAGCGCTCTTGCCATGTCGCTCGCGTTCATCTCGCCGACGATCGGCGTCATCTTCATCTCGGCGCTCATCGGCGGCCAAGCCGGCGTGGCGTCACCCTTCGCGTTTCTGCTCGGAACGGTCGGCATCGCCCTGATGGCGCTCACCATCGCCGAATTCGCTCGGCGGGTGACCTCGGCGGGGGGATTCTACAAGTTCGTCTCGATCGCCATGGGAAGTCGGGCTGGTTTCACCTGCGGGATGGTGCTCCTTTTCGCCTATACGCTGCAGAGTCCGCTCAACACCAACCTGTTCGGCGGCTTCGTCGGCGATGCCCTGCACAACGATTTCGGCGTGGACGTACCGTGGTGGATCCTGATGATCGGGATCGTGGTGATCGTCGGAGCGCTCGCCTGGTACTCGGTTCACGCGTCCATGCAGTTCGGCCTCGTCTTCCTGGTCGCCGAGGTCGTCGTGGCTGCAGTCCTGTTGCTTCTGGTCGTCTTCAAAGGCGGCGATTCCGGGCAGCTCCCGGCGGCCCTCACGCCATCACAGGCGAGCAGCGGCTGGGGCGGCCTTGGCAAGGCCTTCGTGTTCATCGTCCTGGCCTTCTTCGGCTTCGAATCATGCCTGACGGTGGCCGAAGAGACGGAGAACCCGCGCCGCAATCTGCCGATCGCGCTGATCGGCTCGGTCGTCCTGGCAGGCTTGTGGTTTACCTTCGCCATGTACGCCGTCGTGGTCGGTTTCGGCGCCGCCCACATGGACGCGCTCGCCAGCTCCAGCGAGCCACTGCGCGACCTGGCCGTGCGCTACATCGGTCCATGGTACGGCGTCGTGATCGACCTCGCCGCGTTTTCGGCCATCATCGCGGTGCTGCTGGCCATCCACACCGCCAACTTCCGCGTGCTCTATGCCCTCGGTCGGGACGGTCTTTTGCCCCGCGCGCTCGGGCGGACCCACCCGATCCACAAGACGCCCCACATCGCCATCATCGTCTATTCGCTCGGCACGTTGATTGTCGGGCTCGTGGCCGGCCTTGCCTGGGGGCCGATGAACGCCTTCGGTGACCTGGGCTACCTGTCGTCGATCGCCATGTTGCCTGTCTATATCATGACCAACATCGCGCTGCCGATCTTCGTCCGCAAGCATTACCCGGCGGAGTTCTCGCCGTTGCTCCACATCGTCTTTCCGGCGATTTCGTCCCTCATCTTCCTCGTCGGAATCTACCTGAACATCAATCCCTGGCCGGCCGCGCCGATGACCTCGTTCCCGGTGATCGTGCTGATCGTCATCCTGGGTGCGGCTCTTTGGGGCTACTGGCTGCAGAGGCGCGGATCGCCCCTGTTCCAGAGGCTTGGCGACGTGTTATTCATGGAAGGCAACGCCCAACCGCGCCTCGACGACGTCATCTGATCCGAACGGTCGATGCGTCCGGCGCCCGGCGTGTCTCACAGCGAGTTTTATGATGAAAAGACTACAGTCCAAGAGCGCGCTCGTTAGCGGGGGCGCGTCGGGGATCGGCAAGGCGATTGCACAGGTGTTCCTCGAGGAGGGCGCGTCGGTGGTCGTGTCAGATGTCAACGGCGCCCGCCTCGACGCGACCGTCGCTGAACTCTCCGGATTCGGCGCGATCTCAGGAGTGGTCGGCGATGTGCGCTCGATGGCGGACGCCGGCCGCATGGTGGATGCGGCGGTGTCGCGCCACGGCGGGCTCGACATCCTCGTGTGCAACGCGGGTGTGACCAGCGTCATGCCGATCGCGCAATTGAGCGAGGCGGAATGGGACCTCGTGATGAACACCAATGTGAAAGGTATGTTCACCTTGGTGAAACACGCGGTTCCGGCGTTGATCGCCCGGGGAGGCGGCAAGATCGTCACGCTCGGCTCGGAGATGGGCATCGTCGCGGTGCCCGAATCGCCCGCCTACAACGCCAGCAAGGGTGCGGTGATCATGTTCACGAAATCGATCGCGCTCGACCTGATCCAGCACAACATCCGCGTGAACGCGCTGTGCCCCGGCATTACGCAGACGCCGCTTCTGCAGGCCGAGATCGATAACAGCCTCGAGCCCGACAAGGTGAGGGCCGCCCAGGCGAGCTGGGCGCCGATCTTGCGCGTCGCCGACCCGCTCGAGATCGCACGGGGCGCAGTGTTCCTGGCCAGCGACGAGAGCTCGTTCGCGGTGGGGTCCTGCTTGGTCCTCGACGGAGGGTTCACGGCACGGTGACCGCTCCACTGAAATCCGGCCTCGCCAAGATCGGCATGGCCGGTGCGCCGGATCGGTCGGCCTATCTGCCGGCGGTCCCGTCGGACATGCGGCTGGGAAACCTGCTGCGCATGATCGACGAACTGCGCCAGGCCGACACGCTGTCACGATCGGATCTCGCGCGGTCGACCGCATTGGGGGTCCCCACCGTTCACCGTCTGGTTCTCGATCTTCAGGCGCTTGGCCTGGTGGCTGAGGTGCTAGCGGATCAGGACCATCGACAGAAGGGCAGACCCGCAGCTCTGTACCGTCTCGAAGACCGGGGCGTTCTCGTTGCAGGAGTGGACGTCGGCAACGAGACGACCCGCTGGGCCGTGGCTTCGCTGACCGGCCGGATCCTGGCCGCGCGGACGAGGCGCACCCGACAGATCGGCCGGAATCTGGTCGAGGGGGTGACGACCGAGATCCAATCGCTCCTGTCCGGCCTGGGATCCGATGGTGACAGGCTGGCGGGCGTTGGAATCGGCGTATCCGCCGTGGTCGACCCGGCAACCGGCGTGCTGCGCGATCCCCCGCAGCACGCCAACTGGCAGGGGCTGGAACTCGGCGAGCTCGTGCGCGATCGGCTGGGTTGCGACGTGTCGGTCCGTCAGGACGACCATTTCGCCGCCGTCGCGGAGGCCAGCAGCATCGGAACTTTCCCGGGCGCCAGATCGATCGTCGTGCTCGAGATCGGGAGCGGCATCGGCGCCGCCATGATGATGGACGGAGTGACGATGATCGGCGCCCACGGGCGCTTCGGCCGCATCGCCAACTGGCCGGTCAGCATTCCGCGGCGCGGCGTGGCGCGCTCTACGCTGGGGGCCAGCCTGGTCGCCGGCGGCCTGGTCGACGACTATCGCCGGCGCGGCGGAACGAACAGGGTTTTCGACGGATACTCGCTGTTCCAAGCCGCGCGTGAGGGCGACGTGGTGGCCGATGAGGTCCTGGCCTGGGCCGGGCGTGAGATTGCGGAATTGGTGATTCGACTGTCACGTTTGTTCGATCCAACGGGCGTCGTTCTCGGCGGCGGACTGGCGCGCGGCTTTGCGCAACTGGAGCGGCATCTGCTGCCGCATCTGCCCGCCGGGATCGTCCTTGCGCCGAGCGTCCTGGGTGAAAACGCCGTTGTGATCGGTGGCATCATCACCTCCCGGCCCTATGCGGATGCCTGGGTGGCCCATCGACTTCGCTCGCATGTTTCAGACGGACGCGCCCCCGGGCGGGCGCGGTTTCCTTATCGGAGGTCTTGATGTTTCGCGCTGCCGCACTGATCAACGGAACGGACTTTACGAGCGCGTCGGCGATCGACGTGATCGACCCGTCCCTTGGCGAGGTCTTCGCCGATGCGCCCAATTGCGGCGCCGCGGATGTAGCTTACGCGGTCGCCAACGCTCGGACTGCCGCACCCGCATGGCGGCGGCGGAGTGTCGCCGATCGCGCGGCCGTGCTGCGGCGGATCGGGTCGATGGTGCTGCGCGACCTGCCGCAAATGGCCGAGACCGAGGCCCGCCAGACCGGCAAGCCGCTGCGCCAGGCCCGGCGGGACGTGGAGATCACGGCCCGCTATTTCGACTTCTACGCCAGTGCGATCGAAGTGTTTCCGGGAGAGACGATCCCGCTGGACAACGACGCGCTGATCTATACGCGGTGGGAGCCGCATGGCGTCACGGCCCACATCGTGCCGTGGAACTACCCGATGTCGATCATGGCACGCTCGGTGGCGCCCTCGCTCGCCATGGGCAATGCCTGCGTGCTGAAGCCGGCGGAGGAGACCCCGCTGACGGCATTGCGTCTGGGTGCCATCGCGCTCGAGGCCGGCTTGCCGCCCGGCATTCTGAACATCGTGACCGGGGCCGGGGAGACGACGGGAGCCGCCCTGGTGGCGCATCCGGGGATCAATCACATCTCGTTCACCGGCTCCGTCGAAGTCGGCAGGCTGATCAGTCACGCGGCCGCCGAGAACCTGGTGCCGGTCACGATGGAACTCGGCGGCAAGTCGCCGAACATCGTGTTCACGGACGCCGATCTCGACCGGGCGGTCCCGATCATCGTCAACTCGATCCTGCAGAACGCCGGTCAGACCTGCTCGGCCGGTGCGCGGCTCCTGGTTCAGGAGTCGATCCACGCCGATCTCGTGGCGCGCGTCGCCGCCCGTTTTTCCGCGATGGTGGTTGGTCCGGCCTTCGATGATCCGGATGTCGGCCCGCTGATCTCGTCGAGCCAACGGGCGCGGGTGAAGCGCTTCGTCGATGCCGCCCGCGACGATGCGAAGGTGGTCGTCGGCGGCCGGCCGCTCTCGGGCGGTCGCTTCGGGAACGGCTTCTTCTTCGAGCCGACCCTGATCGACGACGTCGCCGCCTCGAGCGCGCTGGGACAGGAGGAGGTGTTCGGCCCGGTTCTCGCCGTAACCCCGTTCCGTACGCTGGAGGAAGCCGTAGTGCTGGCCAATGGCACCGACTACGGGCTGGTGGCCGGCGTATGGACGACGAATCTCACCACCGCGCACCGGATGATCCAGGAGATCGTCGCAGGGCAGGTTTTCGTGAACAGCTACGGCGCATCGGGAGGCGTCGAAATCCCGTTCGGTGGCTTCAAGCGCTCCGGCCACGGTCGGGAAAAGGGAGTCGAGGGGCTGCGCGGCTTCGGCCAGATCAAGACTGCGGTCGTGGCGTTGTGACGGCGATCGACCTTCCTCTTGCGTTGAGCGCGGGCCTTCTCCTGCCTGCGGTCCCGCCCGACGAGACGCTCGACACCCCGGCCATCATCGTGGATCTCGATGTCGTCGATGCGAACCTCAGCCGCATGGCGGCCATCGCGGCACGAAGCGGGGCGGCGCTGCGCCCGCATATCAAGACCCATAAGAGCGTCGCCATGGCTAGGCGCCAGATCGAAGCGGGCGCGGTCGGCATCTGTACCGCAACCGTGACCGAAGCCTGTGCGATGATCGCCGGAGGTGTTCGCGATGTCCTGATCGCCTATCCGCTCGTCGGCGCGCGCAAGTTCGAGCGGTTGGCGCCTTTATTCGACCAAGCCACGATCACGCTGGCGGCCGACTCGCACGCGGTGATCGAGTCCTATGCCGCATTCGCCGACAGGATCGGACGAACCGTCCCGGTGCTGATCGAGATCGACACCGGGATGGGCCGTGTCGGCGTGCGTCCGGGCGGGGCTGTCGATCTCGCCCGAGCGATCGCAACATCGGGGACGCTGGCCTTCCGCGGGATCATGACCCACGCGGGGCAAACGCACGACGTCACGTCGCTGGCCGACATCGTGGCGGTCGCACGACGCGAGGCCACCATCATGGGCGGGGTCCGGCAAGACCTGGAACGCGCCGGCTTCGCCGTCCCGGTCGTTTCGGCCGGGTCCTCGATCACCGCGCCGTACTTCCGTCCGGACGACGGCATCACGGAGATCAGGCCGGGAACCTACATCTACAACGATCTGCGGACCCTGGCGCTCTACGCCTGCACGCCCGACGCACTGGCCGTGAGCGCCCTGGCGACCGTGGTCAGCACGTCAGGGGACCGCGTGACGATCGACGCCGGCAGCAAAACCCTGACCGTCACGCGCGATCCGACGTTCGGCTACGGACTGGTGAGCGAGGATACGGAAGCCAGGTTCGTTCGCTTGTCCGAGGAACATGGCGTGTTGTCGATTCCGGACGGAGAAGCCAGGTTCGGTATCGGCCAGCGCGTGCGCATTCTGCCGGTTCACGTGTGCGTCTGGATGGATCTCCAAGCAGAGGTCTATGGTAGCCGCAGCGGCCAGATTGTCGAACGGATCGCAATCGAGGCAATGCGTCACAGCCTTTGACGGATCGCGTCGTCGCTGAGCCGCGACGCGGATCGCAGGCGGCCGGAGGCAACCAACCTGTTGCAGGACTCACAACGGGCCCAGGGTTTCGGTGCCCCTTTGAGTGGTTCATGAAATTGAACAGGGACTATTCGACTTAACGGCGAGCGAGGCACAAATTGCTCGCGCACTTGCCTGAGGTGCGACATTGTCGAGCCTAGCCGCCCGATCAGGCATAAGTGTCAACACGCTCGCGTGCATTTAAAATCTATATTCGCAAAAACTGCCCTAAGGACACAATCCGATCTTGTCGCCGTACTAACAGGGATTTAGCTTTAAGGCATAATAATATCATATTTCACTTTATATCGATGTTTACTCCAAAATTTGCGGAGATCGAACATGGAAGACTGTAGCAGCAAAGGCATCGCCGGACACCATAAGACGAGTCGTGCGGGATCGTGGGTGACGGCGGCAATCAGACGGCGCGGTCATTTGGGACCTTGGTGATCCCGATCTCGTCGTTGAAGGTGACACCGGCGGCGAGCTTCGGTAACAGGTTCTCGCCTTTCAGTCTTCGCCAGGTCTCGGCGATCGCCCGAGCCCGGAGTCGTGCGGCGCCAGCGCGCGGCCGTCAGGGATCTTCGACGTCGTCGGGCGGACGAAGGCGGACGAAGCGCCGGTCAGGCCGCCCTCCAGTTTCATCAGGCACTGCGCGGCAAAGCCGGATCATCGCGCAACAGGTCCGCATCGGGAGCCTTCTCCAAGAGGCCTTTCCGACTCATTATCTCGTCGGTCATCGGCGGGGCTTTCGGTTCAACGTTGGCTCTCGTAACCCCGGCCCTACCGGCGCAACCCTCGGATGACCACCGCTCCCTCGACCGCCAGCTACAGCGCCATTTGAAAGCGCGCAGGCGGTCGCCTTCGCTATCGTGGAACTACACCGTCAACCGGGACACGACCCGAACTCCATCCATTCGCGTCATCGATCCAGACTTTCGCAACCTTCGCAACCCGAGCCGGACACGGCGCAGGTTCGTATAAGGGTCTGCTTTGAGCCGAACTCAGCCATCCCTCTGCGCCCACAAAAAAAACACCCCCGGGATCGCTCCCGAGGGTGTTTTTCATTCGTCATCGCGGGCTGAGCGAGAGGGTCGCCCTGTCAGTTGCAGTCCGACAGACCTTGGACCGCGCTGGTCTTCCTCAGAAGTCCATGCCGCCCATGCCGCCGCCGCCACCGCCCATCGGCATGGCAGGCTTGTCCTTCGGCATCTCGGCCACCATCGCTTCCGTGGTGATCAGGAGGCCGGCGACGGACGCCGCGTCCTGCAGCGCGGTGCGCACGACCTTGGCCGGATCGACGATGCCGGCCTGGATCATGTCGACATATTGCTCGGTCTGGGCATTGTAGCCGAAGGTCTCGCTGGAGTTCTCAAGGACCTTGCCGACCACGATCGAGCCTTCCACGCCGGCATTGTCGGCGATCTGGCGGATCGGCGACTCCAGCGCCTTCAGCACGATGTTGATGCCGGCCTGGACGTCGGGCACGTCGCTCTTGAGCTTCGACACCGCCGCCTTGGCGCGCAAGAGCGCGATGCCACCGCCCGCCACGATGCCCTCTTCCACAGCCGCGCGGGTCGCGTTGAGAGCGTCGTCGACGCGGTCCTTCTTCTCCTTGACTTCGACCTCGGTCGAGCCGCCGACGCGGATCACCGCAACGCCGCCCGCGAGCTTGGCCAGGCGCTCCTGGAGCTTCTCACGGTCGTAATCGGAGGTGGTCTCCTCGATCTGCGCCTTGATCTGGGCGATGCGCGCGTCGATCTGCGACTTCTCGCCGGCGCCGTCGATGATCGTGGTGGTCTCCTTGTCGATGCGCACCCGCTTGGCCCGGCCGAGCATCTGCAGCGTCACCGATTCGAGCTTGATGCCGAGCTCCTCCGAGATCATCTGGCCCTGGGTCAGGACGGCGATGTCTTCCAGCATGGCCTTGCGACGGTCGCCGAAGCCCGGCGCCTTGACGGCCGCGACCTTGAGGCCGCCGCGCAGCTTGTTGACCACCAGGGTCGCGAGAGCTTCGCCTTCGACGTCCTCGGCGACGATCAGCAGGGGCTTCGAGGTCTGCACCACCGCTTCGAGCACCGGCAGCATGGCCTGCAACGACGAGAGCTTCTTCTCGAAGATCAGGATGTAGGGGTCGTCGAGCTCGGCGATCATCTTCTCGGCATTGGTGATGAAATAGGGCGAAAGATAGCCGCGGTCGAACTGCATGCCCTCGACGACGTCGAGCTCGGTCTCGGCGGTCTTGGCCTCCTCGACCGTGATGACGCCCTCGTTGCCGACCTTCTGCATCGCCTTGGCGATCATGTCGCCGATCGACGTGTCGCCGTTCGACGAGATAGTGCCGACCTGGGCGACCTCGTCGGAGGAGGCGATCTTCTTCGAACGCTGCTCGATGTCCTTGATGGCCGCGGTCACGGCCATGTCGACGCCGCGCTTGAGGTCCATCGGGTTCATGCCGGCCGCCACATATTTGGCGCCCTCGCGGACGATCGACTGCGCCAGCACCGTCGCGGTGGTGGTGCCGTCGCCGGCCTTGTCGTTGGTCTTCGAGGCCACTTCGCGCACCATCTGGGCGCCCATGTTCTCGAACTTGTCGTCGAGCTCGATCTCCTTCGCGACAGTCACACCGTCCTTGGTGATGCGCGGCGCGCCGAAGCTCTTGTCGATGACGACGTTGCGGCCCTTGGGACCGAGGGTGACCTTGACCGCATCGGCCAGGATGTCGACGCCGCGCAGCATCTTGGCGCGGGCATCAGAGGAAAAGCGGACTTCTTTGGCAGCCATGGATATTGGACTCCTGAATTACGGAACGGGATCGAAAGGCGAGCGGTTCGCGAAAACGCGACCGAAGCTCAGCCGACGACACCCATGATGTCGCTCTCCTTCATGATGAGGAGCTCCTGACCGTCGATCTTGACCTCGGTGCCCGACCATTTGCCGAACAGCACCTTGTCGCCGGCCTTGACGTCAAGCGGCGTCAGCTTGCCCGCCTCGTCGCGGCCGCCGGGGCCGACGGCGATGATTTCGCCTTCCTGGGGCTTTTCCTTCGCGGTATCCGGGATGATGATACCGCCCTTGGTCTTCTCCTCGCCCTCGAGGCGCTTGACCACCACGCGATCGTGCAGGGGACGGAATTTCATTGCTCATGTTCCTGTTCGTGCGCTCGCGAACGTCGTCTGGACGCGCGATCCGCAGGATGCGGTGAAACGGCACTCGTCAGCACTCGTCGATGATGAGTGCCAGCGGGCGTCGGTGGGATATGGGGAAGCTGCGTCCTTGTCAAGCCGGGGCGGCGGGGCGAGGATCGCGTTTCGCGTCGCCGCCGCTCGCGGCGACGGAGGAAAACGTCCATGTCGAGGACTGGGAAAGTACTGAGCCGCGACGGGCGCCGCGATCCGCGACGGTGACCGTCTCGCGCACCGGCATAGCGACGCTGCGGCGCCGGCTCGACGAAGCTTTGCCGATGGAGCGCATCGGCACCGTGCTGGGCCTGTTCGGGCTCGTCTTCGTTCTGGCCATGACGGCGGTCATCGCCTGGAAGGACTACGGGGTCGCTGATCGGGAGGCGCGCGATCACGCCGAGCGCGGCGCCTCCTTCCTTGCCGACCATGCGGGGCGCCTGCTGGAGGTCGCCGACATCGCGCTGCGCTCGACCGTGACCGCCATCGGATCCGCCGACTGGCCGGCGGTCGAGGCGTCGCGGCAGCTCCGGGACGGGATGGCCGCCACCGCGGCAGCGCTGCCCTATGTCGAGGACATCTGGCTCAACGACCAAGACGGACGCCTGCGGCTCACGACGCTCGCCTTTCCGACACCCGCCTCGACCATCGCCGACCGGCCGATCTTCCGGAGCCTCGAGGCGACGGACGAACTCGTCATCGGCGAGCCTATCATCGGCAAGCTGACCAAGGCGCCGACCTTCCTGGTCGCCCGGCGCATCACCTGGCCCGACGGGCGCCTGCGCGGAATCGTCTCGGCGACGACCGACCTCGGCTATTTCACCAGCTACTGGCAGCGGCTCGACCTGCCCGACGGCGAGCGCGTCGCGCTGGTGGGCGCCGGCGGCGACCTCCTAGTCGCCTATCCGGACGACGCCTTCTGGCAGGGTGCCGAGCCGGCCCGCAGGCTGACGGTCGCGACAGACCGCCGCGCCGACGCCGGGAACTTCGTGCCGGCCATGGGTGAGACCGGCTTCTATCGCCGGATCGGAACGCTGCCGCTCTATCTCGTGGTGATCTTCGCCGACCGTGTGATCCTGGACCATTGGTCCGCCTGGTTCTGGCGCTTCATGCCCTTTCCGGCGGTCGCCGTGCTGGCGGGACTGGCCGCCATCGGGCTCAACCTGCGCCGCTTCCGTGCCGAAGCCCTGGCGCGGCAGACCATCGAAGCGGCGCGCCATGAATTGAGCCTGTCGAACACGCGCCTCGAGGAGCGCGTCGCCGAACGCACCGCCGACCTCAGCGAGACCAACGCGGAGATCCAGCGCTTCGCCTATATCGTCAGCCACGACCTGCGCGCCCCGCTCGTCAACATTACGGGCTTCACGGCCGAACTGCAGATGCTGCGCGACGACCTCTTCGCTCCGCGCGCGCGCGCCAATCCGGAGACCGTGAAGGATTTCGACGAGGCGATCGGCTTTATCCGGACGTCGATCGAGAAGATGGACCGGCTGATCAGGGCGATCCTGCTCCTGTCCCGCCAGGGCGAGCGCCCCTTCGCGTCCGAGCCGGTCGACATGGACCGGCTGATGCGTGCGATCGCCGACGGCGTCGCCCACAGGGCGCAGCGGAGCGCGGCGGCGATCGAGATCGGGCGCCTCCCCACCGTCGTCAGCGACCCGATCGCTCTCGAACAGATCTTCTCGAACCTGATCGACAATGCGGTCAAATATCTGCGCCCCGGCGTTCCCGGCCGGATCGAGGTCGGCGGGGAGCGGCGGGAGAGCAGCGCCGTGTTCACCATCCGAGACAACGGGCGCGGCATCGAGGCCGGCGACCATGCCCGCGTCTTCGAACTCTTCAGGCGTGCCGGCCCGCAGGATCAGCCGGGCGAGGGCATCGGCCTCGCCCATGTGCGGGCGCTGGTGCGTCGCCTCGGCGGCGGCATCATCCTCGACAGCACGCCAGGCGGCGGCAGCACCTTCACCGTCACCTTGCCCCTCGCCGACCGCAAAGGATCGTCATGATCGCCTTCACGGATGCCATCTCGATCCTGATGATCGAAGACGACGATGGCCATGCCCGGCTGATCGGAAAGAACATCCGCCGCGCCGGGCTGACGAACGAGATCATCCATCTGCGCAGCGGCAACGAGACGCTGGATTTCTTGTTCGGAAGCAGCGGGAGTCGGCGATGCGATCGGTTCAAACCTTTCCTGATCCTGCTCGATCTGAATCTTCCCGACATGGCCGGCACCGATATCCTGCGGCGGGTTAAGAGCAGCGAGACGATGCGCCGCTCCCCCGTGATCATATTGACCACCACCGACGACAAGCTGGAAGTCGAACGCTGCTATGACCTCGGCTGCAATATTTACATGACCAAGCCCCTGCTTTATCAGAAGTTCGCGGGGGCGATCCGCCAGTTGGGCGGATTTCTCGCCGCGATTCAGATCCCCGAACCGGGTTGAGCGTGGCGGGCACCAACGTTCTCTACATCGACGACGACCCGGCGCTCGGTCGGTTGATCCAGCGTCAGCTCTCCCGCCATGGCCACGAGGTCCATCTTGCGGCGGATGGAGCAGCGGGCCTGAGGCGGCTCGCGGCCGGGGGCATCGAGGCGGTGGTGCTCGATCATTACATGCCCGGCCAGGACGGCCTCGCGATCCTCGACCAGATCGTCGGGCTCGCCGATCCGCCGCCTGTCGTCTTTCTCACCGGCACCAGCGAAAGCTGGATCGCGGTGGCGGCGCTGAAGGCTGGCGCCGCCGACTATGTGGTGAAGGATGCGGGGGGCGCCTTCGTCGATCTCCTGGATGCGGCGATCCGCTCGGCGCTCGGACGCGCCAGGCTGCGTCGGGACAAGGAAGCGGGCGAGCGCGAGATCCGCGACGCACGCGATCGGTTCGAGGCACTGGCGGCCGAGCGGCAGGTGCTGATGCGCGAGGTCAACCATCGGGTCGGCAACAGCCTGCAGCTCGTCGCGGCCGTGCTGCACATGCAGGCGTCGTCCTCCTCGAGCCCGGAGACCCGCGCCGCGCTCCACGATGCCAACCGCCGCGTTCTCGCCATCGCGCACGTGCATCGGCGGCTCTATGCCTCGGACGACGTCAAGTCGGTGGCGCTTGGCGCCTATCTCGAGGGACTGATCGACGACCTGCGCCAGTCGACCGACGGCTGCCGGATCGGCGAACTTCTCTCCCTCGACGCCGATCCGGTCACGATCGATGCCGACGCGGCGGTGACCATCGGCATCATCGTTACCGAACTCGTCATCAACGCGCTGAAATACGCCTATCCGGGGGCATCGGGGCCGATCCGCGTGACCCTGCGGGCCAAGGATCGCCCCGGCAGCTATGTCCTGACGGTCGAGGACGAAGGCGTCGGCCGGCCCGGTGCGTCGGCCGGGGCCGGCGGTCTCGGCCGGACCATCATCCGGGCCATGGCCGCCAAGCTCGACTCGGCCCTCGACTACGAGGATGTCTGCCCGGGAACACGGGCCCGCCTCGTCTTCGCGCTTCCGCGCGAGGCGTCGGGCGATGCCCTGACTGGAACTTGGCAGGGCCGATAGGGTTGAGCGGAAGGGGAACAGCAGATGGTGACCGAGACGATGTTTGAGCCCGACCCTCACGAGGACGCGCGGGCGATCGCCCCTACGGCACGGCGCAGCGCTCCCGAAAACATGAGCGTATCGGACGAGCCCGCCATCGTCGATCCGGCCGAACATACGATCGTCTTCACCAACCTCGTCACCAGCGACAAGGACATCGTCGGGCTCGTTGCATACTCGCTCTACAAGCAGAACAAATACGACTGGCTCTCCGCCTTCGGCCGGCAGACGGGGCGGATGCCCGACGAGGCCGAGGCCCAGGCCTATCTGCTCGGCGAGAGCACGCCGCGCCGCCTCGCCACCTACCGCCACCTCGCCGAGGCCACGCTCGGCGGACGCGGGGTCGAAGTGGCAGGCGGTACGACGCGCTCCTCCGTGGCGGCCCGAGCCTTGGGCTTCGGCGCGCCCGCCGAGACGGCGTCGGGCAGCCGGCGGATGAACCGGACGCTGCTCGTCGGCGTCATCGTCACCATCCTCGTGGTGATCGGCCTGATCTGGGCCTTCCACGGCGGGACACCGGCCGCCAAGCCTTAAGGCGCCTCCACCACGTTTGGCGCGACTTGCGCCGGCTTCGGACGACGCAGCAGGGCCTGGTAGGTCTCGAGCGTCGCCGCCTGCATCCGCTCGAGCGAGAACTCGGCCCTGACATGGGCCTGGGCCCGTAAGGCCATGGCGTCGCGGGCGCTCGCCCCGAGCGATAGCGCCTCGCTGATAGCGTTCGCCAGCGGGGTTGCGGCGGCGGGCTCGACCGTCCAGCCGGTGCGGCGCTCGGGCGGCACGCCCGGCGGCGCGAGCACCGTCTCGGGCGCGGCACCGAGGTCGGAGACGACGACGGGCGTGCCGATGGCCTGGGCCTCGACCGCCGAGCGCCCGAAGGCTTCCGGCTTGGTCGAGGGCACGACGAGCACGCTCGCGGCGAGCAGCGCCGCCGGCATGTCGGCGCAATGGCCGACGCGCCTGACGATGCCACCGAGGCCCGCGGCCGCGATCGCCGCATCGAGCTCCTTGACGTAGCGCGACCGCCCTTGCGGATCGCCGGCGAAGATGAAGACCGCGTCGTCGAGGCCGCGCTGGCGCAGCAGTTTTGCGGCCTCGATCAGCACCTTGTGGCCCTTCCATGAGGTCAGCCGCGCGGCCAGCAGGACGATGCGACGGTCGGGATCGAGCTGCCACTCGGCCCTGAGCTTCTCCACTCGGGCCGGATGGACCGCGGCGGGGGAGAAGGCCTTGAGATCGGTGCCGCGCACGATGACCGTGATACGGTCCGCGGCCCAGGGATAATGTCCCTTGATCAGGCCGCCGGTATAGTCCGAATTGGCGATCACCATGTCGCCGCGCGCCATGACGGAATTGTAGAACAGCTTCACCGCGCTCTTGCCGCCGTAGCTGCCATGGAAGGTCGTCATGAACGGTACGTGCGTCATGCGGCAGGCACCGAGCGCCACCCAGGCCGGTGCCCGCGATCGGGCATGGACGATGCCGGGGCGTTCGAGTCGGATCAATCGCGCCAGCTTGAGCACGTTGGCCGCCATGGCGACCGGGTTCTTGCTCTGCGCCGGGAACGGCAGCCAGATGCCGCCGCGCGCCTGCAACTCGCTGACGAGCCGGCCGCCGGAGGTGGCGACGAGCGCCCGGCCGCCGGCCTCGGCGATCGCGCCGGCAATGTCGATGGTAGTGCGCTCGGCCCCGCCGGCGTCGAGCGCCGGGATGATCTGGAGGATGGTCGTACCATCGAGGCGCGGCAACGGAGCCAGGGCTTCGGAACCGAAAGCTTGCGACATCCGCCCCCACGGTGTTTGGTCGCCGGGATCCAAAACCCCAAAACGAACTGTGCCTTCTTTATGACGAGCCCGACGGAACGGCAAATCGAGGTAGCGGGGCGCAGCCTCGCCGTGGAGGCACGCCCCGCGACCGCGGCGGACGGAGGGCCTGGCGTCGTCTGGCTCGGCGGCTTCATGTCGGACATGACCTCGACCAAGGCCGTGGCGCTCGATGGCTGGTGCGCGCAGGAGGGCCGCGCCATGCTGCGCTTCGACTATTCGGGCCATGGCCGCTCCTCGGAGCGCTTCGAGGACGGCACCATCGGCACCTGGCTCGAGGATTCGCTCGCGGCGATCCTGGCTGGGAGTTCGGGGCCGCAGGTCCTCGTCGGCTCGTCGATGGGCGCCTGGATCGCGCTCCTCGCTGCGCGGGCGCTCGACATGGCGGGGGAAACGGACCGGCTCGCCGGGATGGTGCTGATCGCGCCGGCGGTCGACTTCACCGAGCGGCTGATGTGGGCGCGGTTCGACCCGAAAATTCGCCGGGCCATCGAGGAGGACGGCGTGTGGCACCGCCCGTCCGCCTATTCGGACGCGCCCTACCCGATCACCCGCGCGCTGATCGAGGACGGCCGCCGCCATCTGCTGCTCGGCACGACCGTCCGCTCGTATTGCCCGCTCCACATCCTGCAGGGCATGCGCGACGAGGACGTGCCCTGGCAGCATGCGATGCTGCTGCTCGAACATGTGGCCGCCGACCCGGTCAGCCTCACCCTCGTCAAAGACGGCGACCACCGGCTCTCCCGACCGGAGGATATCGCCCGGTTGCTCGCCGCGGTGGCGGCCATCGCCTGACCTGACGTCAGGGCTCCGGAAAGCGGTACACCACCTCCGAGAAGGCATCCGCCGGAAAGACGTAGAAGAAGCGCAGGTCGGATCTCGACTCGTTGCGGACGCCGTGTTCGGCATCGCTCGGGATGAAGACGGCAGCCCCGGCCGTCACGGTCTCCTCGCGGCCCTCGATCGTCAGGATGCCGGTGCCCTCGACGATGTAATAGATCTCGAGCTGCGTGTGCCGATGCGGGTTGAGACGGTCGCCGGGCTTGAGCTCGGCGATGCCGGCGCTGAGGCTGTCGGTCGGCGCGATGTCGCCACTGATCAGGGTGAACCACGACAATGTGCCGTGGACTGGGTCGTCCCAGCCGTCGCGCGGCCGGTCCTCGATACTCGCGATCACCGGTTGCGATGCGCTTGGCACAACTCATTCCCTCCTAATTGCGACAACGGTGGCGTCACCCCGCTTTCTTCAACGCAGGCGCGGCACGCTTGGGCTTCATCCGGCCGGCCTTGGCAGCCGGCCGGCCGGCCGGCGTCGCGGTCTTCGGCGCCCCTTTGCCGGAGCCTTTGCCGTCGGCGGCCGACGCTTCGTCCCGAATCGAGCGCTTCAGCGCTTCCATGAGGTTGACGACGTTGGAGCGTGCCGGAGCCGCATCGTCGTTGGCGGCGCCCTTGCGCCCCGCCTTGCCGGCGGGCTTCGCCTTAGCGTGCACGAGCGCGATTAGCGCCTGCTCGTAGCGGTCCTCGAAGCGGCTCGGATCGAAGCCTGCGCTGTTGCGCTCGATCAATTGCGCCGCCAGCTCACGCATGTCGTCGGAGGCCTTGAAATCGGCGATCGCCTCAAAGGTCGCGGTCGGCGAGCGCACTTCGCCCGCCGCGCGCAGCAGCGTCACCAGCATGCCTTTGCCGAAAGGCTCGATCAGCGCCATCCGCTCGCGCCGCGAGATGACGAGGCGGCCGAGCCCCGCCTTCTTCTTCTCGCGCATGGCGTCGCGCATCACAGCGAAGGCCTCGCGGCTCACTTTGTCCTCCGGCGCCAGGTAATAGGGCTTGTCGAGATAGCGCTCGTCGACCTCCGCCCGCGCGACGAAGCTCTCGATGTTGATCGTATGGGTGCTTTCGAGACGGATATGCTCGAGCTCATCCTCCTCGACCGGCACGTATTCGTTCTTGGCGACTTCGCAGCCCTTGACCCGATCCTCACGCGGCACAGGCTCGCGCGTGACCGCGTCGACCACCTCCTCGTTGATCCGATTGCCGGTGCGGCGGTTGATCGTGTGGCACTTGATACGGCTCGCCGCGCCGACCGCCGGGTAGAGCGCCACCGCGCAGGAGACGAGCGATAGCCGCAGGTGCCCCTTCCAATAAGACCGCTCGGCCATGACGCGCCATCCTCGCAATACTGAATTCGCCGAGTCGAGCCGGACTCTATTTGGATCGACGATGGCGAGTCGCGACTCAACTCGACTCTGGGCCGAGTCGTTCCGTCGCCGAATAGACTCTTCTCAGACGAAGGCAGGGTCGTCGTTACTTGCCGAGGATGAACAGGGCACGGTCTCTATAGATCACGCGAGACCACGCCGAGCGGGAGCCCGATCAACGCGACGACGTTTCGCTGTCGAGGTCCTTCATGGCATGGGCGGGGTAGCGGTCCCCGTCGCATTTCGTTATGGCCCATGCAGCCGAAACCGAATTCCGATACCTTGAGGCCGGTCCCGCAATCGTCACGTCCGCATTGATCGGCTCCCTGGATGGTGGATCTCACGCCGGGGCATTGCCGGCCGCGATCCGATCCAGCATGGTCACCGTCTCGCTCGTCAGCTTCAGGTCTGCCGCCGCCAGGTTTTCACGAAGATGTCCGACCGACGAGGTACCGGGGATCAGCAGGATGTTGGGCGCACGCTGGAGCAACCAGGCGAGAGCCACCTGCATCGGCGTCGCGCCGAGTTCCCGGGCGACGTCGGACAAGGCCGTCGATTGCAGCGGCGTGAAGCCGCCGAGCGGGAAGAACGGCACATAGGCGGTGCCTGCGGCCGCGAGTTCGGCGACCAGCGCGTCATCGTCGCGATGGGCGAGATTGTAGAGGTTCTGCACGCAGACGATGTCGGCGATGGTGCGCCCCTCGGCGACCTGCTTGGACGTCGCGTTGCTGAGGCCGATATGACGCACGAGGCCCTGCCGCTGAAGCTCGGCCAGCACCGTGAGCGGCGCCTCGATCGAGCCCTCGGCAGGCCCGTGGCGGTCGAACATCAGGCGCAGGTTGACGACATCGAGCGCCTCGAGCCCGAGGTTGCGCAGGTTGTCGTGCACCGCGCTTGCCAGCTCTTCGGCCGAGAAGGCCGGTTTCCACGACCCGTCCGGGCCGCGCTTGGCCCCGATCTTGGTGACGATCACCAGATCTTCCGGATAGGGGTGAAGCGCCTCGCGGATGAGCTGGTTGGTGACGTGCGGACCGTAGAAGTCGCTGGTGTCGATATGATTGACGCCGTTCTGCACCGCCTCGCGCAACACGGCGAGCGCGCCGTCGCGGTCCTTCGGCGGCCCGAACACGCCTTTTCCGGCGAGCTGCATGGCGCCGTAGCCGAGGCGCTTCACTTTTGCGTCGCCGAGCGCGAACGTTCCGGCTTTGCTCATGTCGATCATGGCGATTCCCCTGTTGATCGACCGTGCATGTAGACCGTAACGGCGCGCGCGATAATAGGGTCCAATCAGCACAGGCCGTTCGAAGGGGCGAACAATGGCAGAGAACCTCGGCGACCTTACGGCATTCGTGGCGGTGGCGCGCGCCGGCGGCTTTCGCGGCGCGGGCCAGCGGCAGCAGTGCCTCCAGCTTCAGCGAAGCCGTGAGTCGGCTCGAAGGCAGGCTCGGTGTCCGTCGATTTCGTCAGGAACGAGCCAGGGCGGCCGCGCTTTACAGCGGCTTCACCATGATCCGGCTGCGGCCGTCGGGCTCGGCCAGCCGATAGCCGCAATCCTCGTAGAAGCGCAGGGCCGTGATGGTCGAGTCGAGCCGGCACAGATCGAGGCCGAGGTCGCGCGCCCGCTCCTCGATCGCCAGCAGCAGCGCCTTGCTGACACCGGTGAAGCGATGGGCGGGCAGCACATAGAGCAGTGTGATGACGCCGTCTCCGGTCACCGCCGCGACACCCGAAAGCGCGCCTTCGCGTTCGGCCAGGAAGACATGGCTGCCGACGATCCAGGCGCGAAGGTTGTCGGGGGTCTTGTTGGCGAGCCAGGCCGCGAGCCGTCCCCGGTCGCCGCCGTGGTCGGCGCCGCAGAGCTCGACGATGGAGCTGCGCACCAGCTCGCAGGCAGCGGCCGCATCGTCAGGGCGGGCCTCGCGAACCAGGAGACCCTCTCCCATCGCGGCGAAATCCGGTGGCCGGCTCATGCGGATCGCTCCCGGACCGAGGTCGCTCACCGGGTCGCGGCGGATCTCAAGGCTTGGTCCGCACGACCTCCCTCTGCATCGCGACCAGGCGGTCGATCCCAGCCCGCGCGAGGTCGAGCATGGCGCTCAACTGATCGGACGTAAAGGGGGCGTTCTCCGCGGTCGCCTGCACCTCGACCAGACCGCCCTTGCCGGTCATGACGAAATTGGCGTCGGTCTCGGCGGTCGAATCCTCGGCGTAGTCGAGGTCGAGGACCGGCTCGCCCTTGACGATGCCGCAGGAGACGGCCGCCACGTGGTCGCGCAGCGGCATGTCCTTGACCATGGAGCGGTGACGCATCCAGGCGAGGCAGTCGTGCAGCGCCACCCAGGCGCCGGTGATGGCCGCCGTGCGGGTGCCGCCGTCCGCCTGGAGGACGTCGCAATCGACCGTGATCTGGCGCTCGCCCATCAAGGCGAGATCGACGACGGCGCGCAGCGATCGGCCGACGAGGCGCTGGATCTCCTGGGTGCGGCCGGACGGACGGCCGACCGAGGATTCGCGCCTGGTGCGGGTCGAGGTGGCGCGCGGCAGCATGGCATATTCGGCCGTCACCCAGCCGCGCCCCTGGCCGCGCAGCCAGGGCGGCGGCTTCTCCTCGAGCGAGGCGGTGCATAGCACATGCGTATTGCCGAACTTCACCAGGCATGAGCCTTCAGCATAGCGCGCCACGTTGCGTTCGAGCGTGACCGGACGCGTCTCATCTGCCGCGCGCTGCGATGGGCGCATGGAACTCTCCCTCGAAAGAGGCCGTGTCTAGGATGATCGAGCCCGACCCGCAAGGGCGCGGTCAGCGATGGGTTCGGTCAGCGATGATGTGCTCGCCGGCCGCCGCGCCATCGCGGGGCCATCCGCGCCGCCTGGCCGATCGCGGCACCCTTGCGGCGCATGGCGACGCTACGACGCGTCGCCGTCGCCACGGCCCGCTGTGCGCCCGCTTTACTTGCCGCGATAGAAGATCCAGTCGTCGGGGTCTTAACGGTGACGTAACGCAAATCGTCCAAGTTGAACGAAGACCTGTGAACTACATCCTGATATCGAGCGAAGATCGGCCACGATGCGATCCGCACAAGCGCTCTGCCTGAAGCACGGCCACGAAGACCGTCACCGCTGCGCCTCCGGCCCTCGCATCGGCGAGCTCGACGGCCTGGCAAGCCTGGCGGCACGACTGTTCGGCGTGCGGCAGGTCGTCATCACGCAATATGACGAAGGGCGAAACGACGTCGTCGGCGCCGCGGGTTTCGACGGCGACCCGCCGCAGGGCCTCGAGGCCGAGATCCTGGCCGAGGCGCCCATCATGACCGATCTGGGGCGCTGCCTCGGCGCCATCGCCATCCTGCGCGACGAGGCGAGGGCGCTGCCGAACGTCGACCACGCGGCCGCCCTGCCGCAGCTCGCGGCCCTGGCGGGGCAGGCGATCGAGCGGCGGGCCGACTTGTCGCGCGCCGAAGGACGCCTCGACGAGCTGTTCCGCTGCAACCCCGTGCCGATGTGGATCTACGATCCCGGGAGCCTGCGATTCCTCGACGTCAACGATGCCATGGTCGCGGCCTACGGTCACCCACGCGAGGCCCTGCTGGCCATGACGGTTCTCGACATCCGCCCACCCGCCGACCAGGAGAGGATGGCCGCCGTGGCGCGTGACGGCTCCGACCTCGGCGCGCCGGCCCTGTGGCGGCATTGCCGGGCGGACGGCACGCCGATCGAGGTCGTCACCCACGGCCGCGCGATCACCTTCGAAGGGCGCGAGGCCGTCCTCGCCGTGGCCCTGGACCGCACCGAGGTCCATGCCCTTCGCGACGACCTCGGGCGGACGCGGCTGCTGCTCGACAGCGTCGTCGCGGCGCTGCCGGTCGGCATCTTCCTCAAGGACATGGAGGACGATGGCCGCTACCTGATCTACAACGCCGCCATCGGCGAGATCGTCGGGCGCGCCGGGGAGACGGTCATCGGCAGGCGGGACCGCGACATCTTCGAAGGTCTCGAGGGCTCCGATTTCGCCGGCCAGGACCTGCGCGTGATGGCGAGCGGGCGGCAGCTCGTGATCGGCGACGAACCGGTCACCCGCCCGAACGGCGAGACCCGCCGGATCCGCACTGTCAAGAAGCCTCTGCCGATGCTCGACGGCAGCGCACCGCGCTACCTGCTCGGCATCAGCGAGGACATCACCGAGCGCCGGGCCTCCGAGGACCGGATGGCCCATATGGCCTCGCACGATTCGCTGACCGATCTCCCGAATCGTCTGTATTTCGAGCAAACCCTGGCCCGCATGCTGGCGCGGCCGGGCCGCGGCGCGGTGACGTTGCTCTGCCTCGATCTCGATGGTTTCAAGACGATCAACGATACCTACGGCCACCCGGTCGGCGATGAGCTGCTGCGCCAGGTCGCCGCAAGGCTGCGGGCCATCTTGCGCCGTTCCGAGACGGCGGCTCGGCTCGGCGGCGATGAATTCGCGATCCTGGGCCGCGTCGAGGGCGGACCCGCCGCCGCCATGGCACTCGCGGCGCGGATCGCACGCTGCTTCGAGCGGCCTTTTCATCTCGGCGAATGCACGGCGCATATCGAGGTCAGCATCGGCATCGCCCTGGCTGGGCCCTCCGGCCGGAGCGGCGATCGCCTCATGCGCCACGCCGATATCGCGCTCTATGCGGCCAAGGGCGAGGGCCGCGGGGTGGCCAAGCTCTACGCCGAGGAGATGAGCAGCCATGTCGAGGCCCGTCAGCTCATGTCCGAGGACCTGCGCCGCGCCGTGGCTGCCGGGCAGTTCGAGCTCGACTACCAGCCGCTCCACAACCTCGGCACCGACCGCATCACCGGCTTCGAGGCGCTGGTCCGCTGGCGTCATCCCGACCGCGGCCTGATCAGCCCGGGCGAGTTCATTCCGGTTGCCGAACAGAACGGTCTCATCGTCGAGATCGGCGAATGGGTGCTGCGCGAGGCCTGTCGCCAAGCCGCCGGCTGGCCGGGCGGCACCAAGATCGCCGTCAACCTCTCGGCCGTGCAGTTCCGCAAATCCGGCCTCGTCAAGATGGTGGAGCGCGCGTTGCGCGACGCCGGTCTCGCGCCGCAGCGGCTCGAGCTCGAGATCACCGAATCGATCCTGCTCGCCGACAGCGGCACCAACCTGCAGACGCTCCACGACCTGCGGGCTCTCGGCATCCGCATCGCCATGGACGATTTCGGCACGGGCTATTCGTCGCTGAGCTACCTACGGAGCTTCCCGTTCGACAAGATCAAGATGGATCGCAGCTTCGTCGCCGACGTCTGCGTCAATCCCGGCAGCATGGCGATCGTGCGCGCCGTCACCGGGCTTGGCTCCAGCCTGTCGATCACCACCACGGCGGAGGGCATCGAGACGCCGGAGCAATTCGCGCGCCTGAAGCAGGAAGGTTTCGACGAGTTGCAGGGCTACCTGATCGGTCGGCCGATGCCGGCGGACCGCGCCGCGGCTCTAGCGTCCAGCCAGGCCGACCTTCATGGTCGTGACGCGCGCCGGCCATCACAGCTTTGACATGCGCCGGTCTTATGCGAAACCCTCGACAGAGGGAGGTTCCGCATGATCACGTTCTACTACAATCTCGCGCCCAATCCGATGAAGGTCGCGCTCTGCCTCGAAGAGATTGGACTGCCCTATGAGACGGCGCCGGTCGATTCGCGCAAAGGCGAGCAGTTCGCCCCCGCCTTCGTCGCCGTCAATCCCAACAGCAAGCTGCCGGCGATCAAGGACGGTGAGGCCGTCGTCTTCGACAGCAATGCCATCCTCCTCTACCTGGCGGAAAAGACCGGCAAGTTCCTGCCGCCGCAGGGCGACAAGGCGCGCGGCGAACTCCTGTCCTGGCTGATGTTCGTGGCGACCGGTATCGGTCCCTATTCGGGCCAATCGGTGCATTTCCGCCATTTCGCGCCGCAGAATCTCGGCTATGCGCTGAACCGCTACGACCACGAGGCACGGCGCCATTGGGGCATCGTCGACGCGCGTCTCAAGGATCGCCGCTACATGGTGGGCGAGACCTATACGATCGTCGACATGGCGGTCTGGGGCTGGGGCCGCATGGTGCCCTTCGTGCTCGGCGAAGAGCCTTGGGACAAGCTGCCGAACCTGAAGCGCCTGATGGACGAGATCAGCGCTCGCCCGGCCGCCCAACGCGTCGAAGCCTTGCGCGAGACGCACAAGTTCAAGGCCGAGATGGACGACGAGGCGCGCGGCTTCATGTTCCCGCAGAACAAGGCCCTGGCGGCAAGCTGAAGGTCAGATCATGCCGAGGGCGGGGTTTGTCCGTCCGTCGGCGTGGCGGGCGAACCGAGGTGACGAGCTACCGGCGACTGTACCCCCGTCTCCTTGTCCTTCTTTGTCCGCCAGTGCTCCCAGAAGCCCCAACCGAGGCCGCCGACGAGCGTCAGGAAGGTGAGGCCCATGATCGCGGTTTCTTTTTCCATCGGCTCGGCTCCGTTCGGGATACGGAGCCAACGACCTCTACGGGCCATTGTTGCACTGAATGGACTGTAGTCGCGTCGTTCAGCCCGACGTGCTGCCGAACAGCATGGTGATGTTGTCGACGGTGTTGGTGGGATTGGCGAGGTCGTAGAGCGCGGCGAATTTCGACACCAGCGCGTTGAGCTTCACCGGATTGGCGAGATCGGTGAACTTGATGCCGTTCGAAATCTGCTTGGCCTGGATGTCGATGTCGGTCGTCGAGGTCGAGGCCGGCAGGCCGAGCACGGTCTGCGTCACCTTCAGCAGCGCCGGATCGGCCAGGATCTGGTAGGCGTTGGTGAGGCTCGGCGCCTTGCGGGCGAAGTAGAGGGCGAGCTGCGTGCCCGGATCGGTGGCGCCCGCCTGGGTCTCGACCGTCGCCTCCAGATAGGCGCCGTTGGTGGCGGCCAGCGTCGTCTTCGATTGCGCCGCCGCCGCCGGCTCCCGCCCGATCGTCCCGGTGGTGGTGAATTCGAAGGCCGCCGCGATATCCTCGTAGTTCGGCCCGAGCGTGTTGGCCACACTCTTGAGGTTGGTCACGTTGCTCGTCAGCACGCTCTGCAAGGTCGTCGTCGACAGCGATGCGACCCCGAAGGCCTTGCCGATGTAGCTGACCACCCGCGGATCGTTGAGGATATAGCTCATCGACGTTGCGTTACTGATCACCCCCTGGACGTAGGTGGTTTCCGCCTTGGCCGCGGCTTGGGCCGTGGTCGTCGTGCCGGCCTGGGCCATATAGGCCGCGGACATGGCGCTGAAACTGGCGCTCGTCTGCGCCACGCGCTGCGTCGCCACGGCGCCGGTCGAGTCGAAGTTGAAATCGGCCGCCATCGCCTTGAGCGCGGCGGGCAGGCCGCCCTGGTTGACGAAGCTCTTGGGATCGGACGTGTCGCTCTCGAGCGCCGAGGCGATGGTGGCGACGCCGGTCGTCGGATCGAGGCCGTAGGCGGACATGACGTCGTTGAGCAGCCGGGCGTTGCCGGTGAGATCCTTGATCGACGTCAGCGAGGCGATGGCTGTCGTCATATACGCGGTCTCGAGCGAGGTGACCGGCGCGTTGGCGGCGGCGACCTGCTTGTAGGTGTTCGCCATGTCAGCGGACTGCATCGCCGTCTGGCTCGTGACCGTGCCGCCGGCGCCGACGTTGAAATCGGCGGCGAGTCTCTTCAGCCCGGCCTGCTGGCCGGCCTGATTGACGAAGCTCGACGGGTCCGACGGATTGCTTTCGAGCGCCTGGGTGATCGTGTCGAGGCTGGTGTATTGGCTCAGCCCATAGGTCGTCAGGAGGTCCTTGACGAGGCGCGGGTTGCCGGTGATCTGGCCGACCGTGGTCGAGGCCGCAACCGCCGATTGCATGTAGCTGGCTTCGGTGTTGGCCGTCGTCGAGGCCGTCGAGGCCGCCTTCGCGTAGAGGCTCGCGAGGTCGCTCGACTGCGCCGAGGTCTGCGCCGCGGCCGCGGTGGTGATCGTGCCCGACGTATTGAATTGGAAGGCCTGCGCGAAGGCCTTGTAGCGGCTGTCGCTGAGCTTGTTGACGAAACTGTGCGGGTCCGACAGGTCGCTGGTCAGGACCTTCGTCATGAAGGCCTTGGCATAGGTCATGTCCTGCAGACCGTAGGCGTTCATCGCGTATGAAAACAACTGGTAGTTGTTGACCAGATCGCTGACCGACTTCACCTTGCCGATATTCGCCTGGTAATATTGCTGGGCGCGGGCGACCGTCGGGTCGGCGGCGGTGCGCTGCTGGGTCTGCGCCGGGTTGCGCGTGTAGAACAGGTAGCTCTGGTAGGTCGACATCATTGCGGGCGGCATCCCCATGCCCTCGGAGCAGCGCGCGCATTCCGAGCGTCCGGGCCGCGCGACCGACCGTCGTGGCACCCGCCGGCCACTGTCGGTCCGCGCGGTAAAGAAACAATGAACCGCCTCAGCCCGGCCGGTCCGGCGGCAGGCTCAGGTTCTGCACCCGCCGCAGCGACGGGAAAAGCCGTGACCAGATCAGCGCCACCGCGATCGTGCCGAGGCCGCCGAGCACGACCGCGGGCACGGTGCCGAGGAGCGCCGCGGTGGCGCCCGATTCGAACTCGCCCAGCTGGTTCGACGTGCCGATGAACATCGAACTGACGGCGCTGACCCGGCCGCGCATCGCATCGGGTGTAGCGATCTGCACCAGTGACGAGCGCACCACCACGC
Organism: Lichenihabitans sp.; assembly: GCA_965277115.1. GTDB lineage: Bacteria > Pseudomonadota > Alphaproteobacteria > Rhizobiales > Beijerinckiaceae > Lichenihabitans. The sequence continues at coordinate 1,035,056 of CBDIBY010000013.1, forward strand.
TGATCACGTCCGAGGCGCCGAGCACCGCCAAGGCGAGGAGCGATAGCGGAAACAGCGTCGACAGCCCGAACACGATCGTGGCGAGGCCGAAGGTGGCGACCGCCAGGAACATCTTGGTGCCGACATGGTGCCGCAACGGGTGCCGGGCCAGGTAGAGCGAAGTCAGGAGCGCGCCGGCCGCCGGGGCGGCGCGCAGCATGCCGAGCCCGAGCGGCGAGGAATGCAGGATATCGCGCGCATAGACCGGCAGCAGCGCCGTGGCTCCGCCGAGCAGCACGGCGAAGAGGTCGAGCGAGATTGCGCCAAGCACCATCGGATGGTCGCGGATATAGGCGAAACCGCCGAACAGCGTGGCGGCCGAGACCGGCTCGCGCCGGGGCGGTGCGCGCTCCATCCTGATCGAACCGGTGAAGAGGCTCGCCAGCAGATAGAGAACGGCGACCGTGACATAGGCCGCCCCCGAGCCGAAGAGGTAGAGCGCGCCGCCAAGCGCCGGCCCGACGATCGTGGCGGTCTGCATGGCCGAGGCCGAAAGCGCCAGCGCGGAGGGCAGCGCCTCAGCCGAGACGACGCCCGGCAGCAGGGCCGCCACCGTCGGGCTCTCGACGCTGCGCGCCGCGCCGAGCACCGCGACGGCGGCGAAGATGGCCCGCGTGCCGATCCAGCCCTCCATGCTGCCCACGGCCAGAACGGCGACCGCGACGGCCTCGACCGTCTGGCAGATCCGCGCCACCACGCGGCGGTCGTAGCGGTCGGCCACGTGGCCGGCCGGGATCGTCAGGACGATCATCGGCAGGAATTGCATCAGGCCGACGAGGCCGAGCTCGAAGGTCGAGCCGGTCAGCGCGTAGACCTGCCAGCCGACCACGACGGCGGTGATCTGAAAGGCCATGGCCGAGGCGGTGCGGGCGAACCAGAAGCGGAGGAAATTGCGGTCGCGACGGAGCGAGGTGATGTCGGTCAAGGAGGGAGCAGGTCCGGATTGGGGAAGGCCACGGGCAAGGCGGCGGAGAGATGGTCGGCCGTCAAGATCGTCCGGTCCGCGGATGCCTCACACCATGGCCCGGATCGCCGACTTCAAGAGCTTGCCGGTCGCCGTATGAGGCAGCGCCTCGACGACGCGCAGGTCCGTGGGGATGCACCATTTGGCCACCTTGTCCCGGAAATGCGCCACGGCCTCTTCGGCCGTGAGCGCCGCGCCCTCCTGTAGCACGACGAAGAGCACGGGCCGCTCGCCCCAGCGCGGATCAGGCCGCGACACCACCGCCGCCTCGCGCACGGCCGGATGCGAGACCGCGATATTCTCGAGCGCGATCGAGCTGATCCATTCGCCGCCGGATTTGATGACGTCCTTGGTGCGGTCGACGATCTCGACGAACCCGTCCGCATCGACCGTGACGACATCGCCTGTGTCGAACCACCCCGGCTCGCCGAAGGCCTCCTCGTCGCCCGTCCCGTCGTAATAGGAGGCTGCGACCCAGGGGCCGCGCACCAGAAGCCGTCCGGGGCTCGTCCCGTCGAAGGGCAAGTTGGCGCCGTCCGGTCCGACGACGCGGATCTCGACCCCGAAGAACGGCCGGCCCTGTTTCGAGAAGAGCCGGAGACGCTCGTCGGATCCGGCGTGGCGATGCTTGTGCTTGAGTTGGGAAATGACGCTGACGGGGCTCGTCTCGGTCATGCCCCAGGCATGCACCACCTCGACGCCGAGCACCCGGAAGCGCTCGATCATCACCGGAGGGCAGGCCGAGCCGCCGATGCCGACGCGGCGCAGGTCACCGAGCTCCGTGCCGGTGCGCCCGGCATGGTCGAGCAGGTCCATCCAGATCGTCGGCACGCCGGCCGTCATGGTCACGCCCTCGTCGAGCATCAGGCCCTGCAGGCTGGCGCCGTCGAGCCGCGGTCCGGGCAGCACCAGCTTGGCGCCCGCCATGACCGTCGCATAAGGCAGCGACCAAGCGTTGACATGGAACATCGGCACGGCCGGCATCACCGTGTCGCGCGCCCTGATGCCGAAGGCATCGGGCATCGACACCGCCATGGCCTGGAGCAGGCAGGAGCGATGACTGTAGAGCACGCCTTTAGGCGCGCCGGTGGTGCCCGACGTGTAGCAGAGGCCCGAGGCGGTGCGCTCGTCGAGTTGCGGCCAGTCGAACCTCTCGGGCTCGGGCGCGATCATCTCCTCGTAGCAGACGAGGTCGGGGAAGCGGACCGAGGCCGGCATCCCGGAGCGGTCCGCCAGCACCACGATCGCCCGCAGGGGCGGCAGCCGGTCGGCCAGGTCTTCGAGGAGCGGCACGAGCCCCGGGTCGACGCAGAGCACGCGATCTTTCGCATGGGCGACGATGCCGGCGATCTGCTCGGGGAACAGCCGGGGATTGATGGTGTGGACGACGAGGCCCGAGCCCGATACGCCGTAATAGAGCTCGAGGTGGCGGTAGCCGTTCCAGGCCAGCGTGCCGACCCGGTCGCCGGGCGCGAGCCCGAGACGCCGGAGCGCATGGGCGAGCCGCGAGGCGCGGGCATGGCACGCGGCATAGGTGTAGCGGTGCACGGTGCCGTCGGCACCCCGCGACACGACCTCGGTGTCCGCGTGGAAGATCGCCGCATGCCGCAGGATGGAGGAGACGAGCAGCGGCACGTCCATCATCCGGCCGAACATGTGTTTCCTCCCGACGTTGACCCGGCGCGTCCAACCTATCACATCGCAGTCGCATCGCCCGCGCAACGGGACTTCCTCCATGATCGTCGATCTTTCCGGCAGGATCGCGATCGTCACCGGCTCGACGGGACGCATTGGCTTTGCGATTGCGGCGGGACTGCTCGCGGCCGGCGCCGCGGCGTTCGTCCGGGCCGAGCCCCAGGCCTCCGCCACGACCGGGGCGGCGCTGCGGGTCGCTGGCGGCGGCGTGGACTCGATCGCCTAAAACCGCCTCGCACGCATCGCGAGGAGGAGGCTCGCGCTAAAGCCGATCAGCAGCACACCCACGCTGATCGGTCCGGCGGCCGGGGGTGCGACGTCCATGGCGAAGCCCGTGATCGTGGACCCTGCGGCGCTGCCGACCGCATAGGCCAGCGCGAAGGCTGCCGTGCCGGCGACGAGCAGACCGCCGGAGTAATCATCGCCGAGCAAGGTCAGCGCGCAGGTATACAAGGCGAAACTCGCCGCCCCCAGGATCGCGAAAACGATCAGGATGGCCAATTCCGAGTGCAGCCAGGGGATCGTCAGGAAGGCGGCGCCCGCCACCGTTCCACACCCCAGCGCGACGAGGCGGCGCGGAACCTTGTCGAGCAGCACGCCGACCAGCGGTTGCGCCAAAGCCGTGGGCAATGCCATCGTGGTGACGCTGAACGCGGCGAAAGCGTCCGAGTACCCGATCCGGACGAAATAGACCGGCATGCCGGAGATCGCCGCGATATCGGCGAAGCCGAACACCATGACGAGGCAGACGAGCATCGGGGACCGGCGCACGACGCGCAGCAGGCCCCCGGCGGGCGCCCGGGCGGGCTGCGTCCGGGTCCTATGCCCGAGAACGACGGTGAGGAAGGCGACGAGGGCGATGCCCACGGCCATCAGACCGAACGCGAAGGCATCCTGCGTGCCGAACAGCGGAATCGCCAGCGGTCCGACCGCGAAGCCCGCGCTCATGCTGCCGCCGTAGACGCCCGCGATCCTGCCTCGCAGCCGGTTCGGCGCAGCCGTGCCGAGCCAGGCTTCGCTGAGCATGAAGATCAGGCTGGCGCAGAAGCCGAGCAGGAACCGGGCCGCGAACCACACGAGAAGCGAGTCGAACACCGCAAAGGCGGCGAGGCAGAAGGCGCAACCGATCAGTCCCGCGATGATCAGCCGGTCGCCGCGCATGACCGCGGTCAGGCGTGTGATCGAGAGTGTCGCAGCGGCGAGCCCGGCCGAGAAGGTCGCGGCGTTGAGGCCGATCACGCTCGACGAGACGCCGTGGCTGCCGAGATAAAGGGAGATCAGCGGATAGGTCAGTCCCTGTGCCACCGCGAAGGCGGTGACGCCGAGAATGACGACGGTCAGGGCGGCGTAATCGGGCGCGGACCTGCCGGCAGCGTCGGAGACGTGCATCTTATCTAGTATCCTGAATCAGAAGTTCGGGGCATTTTTTGCTGGGGTGAGCCGTAGGCAGAATCGCTCGACGGATGCGAGGATGTCGTCTGCTGTTTTGGTCCATCGGAACGGCTTTGGGTTTGCGTTGTGGGCGTCGACGAACGAGGTGATGGCGGCCTGAAGGGCGGCGACGCTGCGATGGGCCCCGCGCTTGATCTTCCGCTCGCTGAGCAAGGCGAAGAAGCGCTCGACCTGATTGATCCATGATGCACCCGTTGGGGTGTGGTGGACCTGCCAGCGTGGGCGCTTGGCGAGCCAGTCGCGGATCATGGGTGTCTTGTGCGTGGCGTAATTGTCCATCACGAGGTGGACGTCGAGGGTGTCCGGGACGGCTTTTTCGATCTCGTCGAGGAAGCAGCGGAACTCGGTCGCGCGATGCCGGGGAAAGCACTTGCCGATGACAGCGCCGGTTGCGACGTTCAACGCGGCGAACAACGATGTGGTGCCATGGCGGGTATAATCGTGCGCCCGTCGCTCGATTTGACCAGGACGCATGGGCAGCATCGGCTGGCTGCGGTCGAGCGCCTGGATTTGGCTCTTCTCATCGACACACAAGACAAGGGCGCGTGCAGGCGGGGCCATGTAGAGCCCGACGATGTCGCGGACTTTGGCCACGAAGTCCGGGTCGGTCGACAGTTTGAACGTGTCGGCGCGATGCGGCTGCAAGCCGAACGCGCGCCAGATGCGCTGAACCGTCGAGGTCGACAGACCGCTCGCTTTGGCCATGCCGCGCGAACTCCAGTGTGTCGCGTCAGAGGGGAGGCTTTCCAATGTGCGCACGATCACAGCCTCGACCCGAGCATCATCCACAGTGCGTGGAGCGCCGCAGCGCGCCTCGTCCCGCAAGCCGTCCAGTCGATCCGACAGGAACCGGCGACGCCACTTCCCCACTGTCGCCTCATCGATCGACAGACGCGCCGCAACCTCCTTGTTGGCGGCGCCTTCGCTCGACAGAAGCACGATCCTGGCCCGCATCGCGAAGGCCTGCGCCGTCTTTCGTCGCGCCGCGAGCGACGACAAGTCCCTCCGTTCGCCCTCGCTCAGCGCAACAGGTTCAAGTGGCCGACCCATGCCAACCTCCACCGCGATCAAACAACAGAGATTATACAACGAACTTCTGGTTCAGGATACTAGCCTTCTTGCCTTCTTGGCGGGACGCCGAGTCGACGCCCTGGTGCCCGATGTCAGGCGCAGATCGTTGCCACAATCGCGGCCGCGCCGCCATGCCGAGCGTCCGTCGGTCATCTCGCGGAGTTGCGCTCGCTCCGCGACGGAAGCTCCGCTTGGCCAAGCCGGCCTTGGCTTGCTACAAGGCCATCGTCCTTTCTCGTGAGGGATGTCGGCCGCTGTCGCGGCAGCGTTCCGGAGACCATCCATGCGCCGGGCGGCGGTCACGCGAACCACCAACGAAACTTCGATCGAGGTCGAACTCGACCTCGACGGCTCCGGCAATGCCGAGATCGCGACCGGAATCGGCTTCTTCGATCACATGCTCGACCAGGTCGCCCGTCACGGCCTGATCGACCTCACGGTCAAGGCACAAGGCGACCTCCATATCGACGATCACCACACGGTCGAGGATACCGGGCTCGCGCTCGGCCAGGCCTTTCGCGAGGCGCTCGGCGACAAACGCGGCATCGTTCGCTATGCCGATTGCCTGCTGCCAATGGACGAGGCGCTGACCCGCGTCGCGCTCGATTTCTCCGGCCGCCCGTTCCTGGTCTTCCGCACGAGTTTCTCGCGGCCGAAGATCGGTACCTTTGACACGGAGCTGGTGCGCGAATTCTTCCAGGCCTTCGCCATGCAGGCCCATCTGACGCTGCATGTCGAGACCCTCTACGGCGAGAACGACCACCATATCGCCGAGAGCTGCTTCAAAGGCCTGGCCCGCGCCTTGCGTGTCGCGGTCGCGATCGACGAGCGGATCCGCGATCGCGTGCCCTCGACCAAGGGGACGCTCGGCGGCTAGAGCATGTTCGGCTGCTGCCGAACTGCTCCAGCTTCAAAATGCGAGCCGTTTCATCGGGATGGAATCGCAATGCGATTCCCTCTGATCCGCTACTGCTCTAAGGGAAAGACGCAATGCCTATCTTCACGGTCCACGTCCCGCCCGGCGTTGCCGATCCGAAGCGCCGTGCCGATGCGATGATCGTCCTGCGGGACGGCTTCAGCTGGCCGGCCTTCTGGTTCGGGCCGCTGGCGCTCGCCTACCGTCGGTTGTGGCTCGCTGCATTGGGGTGGATTGTCATCGCAGCCCTGATCCTCTTCACGAGCCACGCGCTGCAGGTCTCGCGGTTCGGCACGGCGGCGCTCTTCGTCCTGCTCGACCTCCTGACCGGGATGGAGGCGCGCGGCCTGCGGCAGGCCTGGCTGGCCCGGCGCGGCTATATTTTCGCAGCCCTGCTGGCGAGCCCGGACCGCGACGCCGCCGAGCGGACTTACTTCCATGGCGAGGGCCTGCGCGCCGCCCCGCGCTCTGCGCTTCCGGCGCCCGTTGGGAGCCCGACCGAGGTGATCGGCCTCTTTCCGCGGCCCGGCGGCATGGCATGAACGTCGTCATTGTTGATTGCGGTTCGGGCAATCTGCATTCCGCTTCGAAGGCTTTCGAGCGCGCCGCCCGCGAGGCTGGCCTGGCCCGGGCGATCGAGGTCACCGCCGACCCCGAGCGCGTCCGTCGCGCCGATCGCCTCGTCCTGCCGGGCGTCGGCGCCTTCGCGGCCTGCCGGCGCGGTCTCGATGCCGTGCCCGGGCTTGTCGCGGCGCTGAACGAGGCGGTGACGGAACGCGGCCGGCCCTTCCTCGGCATCTGCGTCGGCATGCAGCTCATGGCCTCGCGCGGCCTCGAATATGCGGTGACGCCGGGCCTCGGCTGGATTTCCGGCGAGGTCGCCGCGATCAAACCGTCCGACCCCGCCCTCAAGATCCCGCATATGGGCTGGAATACGCTCGACGCGCGGATCGCCCATCCACTGCTCGACGGCATCCCGACCGGCGACGGCGGCCGGCACGCCTATTTCGTCCATTCCTACGCGCTGATGCCTCGCGACGACGACGATGTCGTGGCGACGACCCGCTACGGCGATCCGCTCGCCGCCATCGTGGCACGCGGCACCGTAGCCGGCACGCAATTCCACCCCGAAAAGAGCCAGACGCTCGGCCTGCGCCTCATCGCCAACTTCCTGAGCTGGCGGCCGTGATCCTGTTCCCGGCGATCGACCTCAAGGACGGCGAATGCGTCCGCCTCCTGCACGGCGAGATGGCCTCGGCCACCGTGTTCAATCCGGACCCGGCCGCCCAGGCCGAGCGCTTCGAGCGGCAGGGGTTCGACTACCTCCATCTCGTCGACCTCGACGGCGCCTTTGCGGGCAAGCCCCGGAACGCCGCGGCGGTCGAGGCCATCCTCGACCGGATCACCATCCCGGTGCAGCTCGGCGGCGGCATCCGCGACCTGCGCACGATCGATGCGTGGCTGGCGCGGGGCATCAGCCGCGTCATCCTCGGCACCGCGGCGGTGCGCGACCCGGACCTCGTGCGCGAGGCGGCACGGCTCTTTCCCGGCGCCGTCGCGGTCGGCATCGACGCGCGCGATGGCATCGTCGCGGTCGAGGGCTGGGCCCGGAGCGTGAGCCTCACTGCGGTGGAACTCGGCCGGCGCTTCGAGGATGCCGGGGTGGCGGCGGTGATCATGACCGACATCGGGCGCGACGGCGCCATGAGGGGCCTGAACATCGAGGGGACCATCGCGCTGGCCGAAGCGATCTCGATCCCCGTCATCGCCTCGGGCGGCCTCGCCTCGATCGCCGACGTGCGGCGCCTCATGCAGCCGGACTGCGCCCGCCTCGCCGGCGCCGTCTCGGGCCGCGCGCTTTACGACGGCCGCCTCGATCCGGCCGAGGCCCTGGCGGTGATCAGGGGCGGGAAAGCGTGAGCTTTCCTGCCCGTCTGCGGAGGTCGGCCACGTCTCCGTTGCGCTAACGAGCCGTTGCTGACCTTCGACTAGGATGCGACAGTTGTCTGATGGCAACCGATCTCCTCGCCGCATTGAAGCAGGTCCTCGTTGGCCGAAGCTGCGTCGTCGAGCGGGCGGAGACGGATTGGATGTTCGTGTTCGGCGACATCCACCAAAGCGGTTGTGTAATTACGGCTTCCGCGCCCTGGCGGATCGTCAGCAACGGCGCAATTTCACATGGTTCAGCGGACGATGGTCACCGGTTTGGTCTAACCGAAGGTATCGACGGTGAAAAGCGACCGAATGATGCTCTGGGATCGAAGCGGGTCATAGCGTGCGAGATAGACAGCATTACCGCAGACCTTCGTATCGGCTTCGCGGGGGACGTCCGACTCGACGTCTTCAACTGCTCCTCTGGCTACGAGGGATGGCAGGCGACCTTCGATTGCGAGGGCGACAAGACGTCGATCATCGCACTCGGTGGCGGAGCCATAACTGCCATCCGTTGAATATTTAGGGTGGCTGTCAGCACTTCCCCCCTCCGCCGAAATCGATGCCGAATGCGGCCCGAGATTATCGAGCTGTTTGAACCTCATCACGAAATGGCTTAAGCGGCCTGATGCTCAAGACCCGCCTCATCCCCTGCCTCGACGTCAAGGACGGCCGCGTCGTCAAGGGCGTCAATTTCGAGGGCCTGCGCGATGCCGGCGATCCGGTCGAATGCGCCAAGGCCTATGACGCGGCGGGCGCCGACGAGCTCTGCTTCCTCGACATCACCGCGAGCCACGAAGACCGCGGCATCCTGCTCGACGTCGTGCGCCGCACGGCGGCCGCCTGCTTCATGCCGCTGACGGTCGGCGGCGGGGTGCGCACGGTCGCCGACATCCGCGCCCTGCTGCTCGCCGGCGCTGACAAGGCCTCGATCATGACGGCCGCCGTGCACGACCGCGCCTTTGTCGAGGAGGCCGCGAAGACATTCGGCAGCCAGTGCATCGTGGTCGCGGTCGACGCCAAGCGCGTCTCGGCTGACGGTGAGGACCCCCGCTGGGAGGTCTTCACCCACGGCGGCCGCCGGCCGACCGGCCTCGACGCCGTGGCTTACGCGCGCGAGGTCGCGGACCGCGGCGCCGGCGAGATCCTGCTGACCTCGATGGACCGCGACGGCACGAAATGCGGCTTCGACCTCGCCCTGACCCGCGCCGTGGCCGACGCGGTTCCGGTACCGGTCATCGCCTCCGGCGGCGTCGGCACCTTGCAGCATCTCGTCGATGGCATCCGCCAGGGCGGCGCCAGCGCGGTGCTGGCCGCCTCGATCTTCCATTTCGGCGAGCACAGCATCGGCGAGGCCAAGCGCTTCATGGCGGACGCCGGCCTCGCCGTGCGGCTCGACGCCTGATCGAAGGAGCCGCGATGTCGACCTTCACCCTCGACGACCTCGAAGCGCTGATCGGCGCCCGTGCCCTGGCGGTCGCCGACCGGTCCTATACCCGCAGCCTGCTCGATGCCGGCGTGCCGCGCATCGCCCAAAAACTCGGCGAGGAAGCGATCGAGACGGTCATCGCCTCGATCGAGGGGTCGCGGTCGCAGATCGTGGCGGAAGCGGCCGACCTCATCTATCATCTCCTGGTGCTCCTGCGCGCGTCCAACCTGTCGCTCGACGATGTGGTCGCGGAACTCGGACGGCGCACGCATCAATCCGGGCACGACGAGAAGGCGTCGCGCCCGCCAAGCCCGTGAGCCCGCCTATGCTCGATCTGCCGCGCCAGGGACCGCCGACCGATGCCGGGAAAACGCCGGCCGTCACCTCTCCTTACCGCCTCTTCTCGCGCGACGAATGGGCGGCGTTGCGCGCCGACACGCCGCTGACGCTGACCATCGATGACCTGCGCAAGCTCAGGGCCACCAACGATCCGATCTCGATCGACGAGGTCGTCGCTATCTATCTGCCGCTGTCACGCCTGCTGGCGCTCTACGTCGCGGCGACGCAGGGGCTGTTCAAGGCGACGCAGCGTTTCCTCGGCGCCGAGGACGGCAAGGTGCCGTATCTCATCGGCGTGGCGGGCTCCGTCGCCGTCGGCAAGTCGACCACGGCCCGCGTGCTCAAGGCGCTGCTGTCGCGCTGGCCCAACACGCCCAAGGTCGACCTTGTCACCACCGACGGCTTCCTGCATCCCAACAGGGTGCTGACCGAGCAGGGGCTGATGGAGCGCAAGGGCTTCCCCGAGAGTTTCAACGGCGCGGCGCTGATCAATTTCCTCTCGGACGTCAAGGCCGGCCTGCGCAACGTCAGGGCACCGGTCTATTCCCACCTCGTCTACGACATCGTGCTAGGCGAGGAAGTCGTGGTCGACCGGCCCGACATCCTCATCGTCGAAGGCCTCAACGTGCTGTTGCCGAACAGGCCGACGCGCGACGGGCGCGACATCGCTTTCGTGTCGGATTTCTTCGATTTCTCGGTCTACCTCGATGCCGACGAGACGCTGCTCGAAGACTGGTATGTGTCGCGCTTCATGCGGCTGCGCGAGACGGCGTTCCGCGATCCAAAATCCTACTTCCGTAAATATGGCGAGATCGGCGACACCGAGGCCGACGTCATCGCCCACGACATCTGGCGGCGGATCAACCTGCGCAACCTCGTCGAGAACGTGCGGCCGACGCGGGCGAGGGCGAGCCTCATCCTCACCAAGGGAGCGAGCCACCGCATCGAGCAGGTGGCGCTGCGCAAGCTGTGAAGCGGCGCGAAGATCCTAGCGTCCGTCGCGGAGAGGAGCGGAGCTCGTCAGCGCGACGGAGGCTAGAGAAGGTCCGGAGAAATAGCAGCAACGCGGCCTGCCGAGTGCGGCCAAGCTGCGCCGATCGCTCCGTATGATCCGGTCGGTGCCGTGTCGGCACGGCTCACGTCCCGCCCTGGCGATCCGCGTCGCCGGACGGGGGATCGAGGTAGTCGGGCCGGAACCCGGCGAGGCGCTTCAACCGCCGCACGTCGCCGACGCGCAACCTTTTCCCGGTGAACTCGATGAGCCCGTCGCGCCGCAAGGCATGCAACGTACGATCCGCGTGACCGACCGACAGGCCCGTGGTGTCGGCCAGGTCGGCCGCGGTGATCGGCAGATCGTAGGCTTCGCCGTCCGCCAGACCGACGGCTTGGAGGCGAAGCAGCAGCTCGCAGAACAGGTGAGCCATCCGCTCCATGGCAGGAAGGCTGCGATTGGCGAGCCACCTGCGCAGGATCGTCTCGCCGATGAGATTATCCCGCCGCAACGCCTGCGCGACACGGGGATGATGCCGGGCCAGGTCACCAAAATCCTGCCGCGATATGAAGGCGACGGTGCAATCCGACAGTGCCGCGAGCGCATTGTCCGGCCGGTTGGTCGACACCGTGCCCGGGTCGCAGAGGTCGCCCGGCAACAGATAGGCCGTGATCTGCCGCCGACCGTCAGCACATGTCTGGAAACGACCGGCGAACCCTTCGATGATCAGGAACGCGCCTTGCGGGGCTTCGCCCTCGCAGATCAGCTCGCTCTGGGCGACGACCACGTGAATGTGCGCCGTGAGCTTGACCAGGGCCGCCTTGTCGTCCCGGGTCAGTGGCGCGAGCCCCGACAGCTTCCGAATGACGGGATTGTCGGTGCAGGGCTGCAACCGGCGCGACGGCAGATCTCGAACGGGCTGACCCTCCAACGTCAGCATGACACCTTCGGCCCGTTCAGTTTTTCGAGCGAGGCGAGGACATCGCGCGGCGAGGCGGGCTTTGCCAGCCAGGGCGCATCCCCGAATTCGGCCGCAAACGGCTCGTCGACCTGGCATCCGGAATGGACGACGAACGGCACGCCGCGCTGGCGCAAGTCGCGTACGATGTCCATGCAATCGCCATCCCGCAGACGGACATCGATGATCGCCATTTGGGGGGTATCACGCCGCATGAACGACAGCGCCTCGGCAACCGTCGCGGCCGGGCCGATCACCCGATAGCCGGCGCCTTCGAGGATGTCGCTGAGATCGAGACCGATGAGAGCCTCATCCTCGGTCAACAGCACCGCCAGCCCGCCACCGGGCTCTCCCACAATGGTCTTGGTCACGAAACCAGCACCCCGTTCGGCATTTACGTCTCGCCGAGAGGATAAATGCAAGAATACAGAAGGTTAAGTGGCTTGCCTTGCTTGGTAGGGAATCCGACGAAGAGAATTGTCGGGTATCCGACTCATTGCCTTGATTTCGGACCCCGCAAGCACGACTTAAGTATGACGGCTTGCACGGTGACCGGGGCGCAAGCGGCTGAGAGACACGCGCTCTTGCCCTCATGGGGCATCGCCGTGACCGAGTTCCGCCAATCCACTCTCCGCAATCGTTTGCTCAAGGCGCTGTCGCCCGGCGATTTCGACCTGATCCGTCCGCACCTGCGTTCGATGCGGACGGATATCAAGCAGGTGATGATTCACCGGCATACGCCGATCACCACGCTGTTCTTCGTCGAGAGCGGGTTCACGTCGATCACGACGCAGGGGCTCAGCAGCGCGGTCGAGGTCGGTCTGATCGGCCGGGAGGGTCTCGTCGGAGCCGCGCCGGTGATGCTGGGCGACGATACAACGCCCTACGATCATTTCGTTCAATCGTCTGGCGATGTGCTGAGCATCGGCATTCGCGATCTGTGCGCGGCGGTCGACGCCAGCGCCTCCCTGCGCCGGCTGTTGCTGCGCTACGTTCAGACTTTGCTTGTCCAGACGGCGCAGACCGCGTTCGTCAACGCCACGTTCGTCATCGAGGTTCGTCTCGCCCGCTGGCTGCTGATGTGCCAGGATCGGCTGAACGGCGATGAATTCGAGATGACGCACGAGTTCCTGTCGGTGATGCTCGGGGTGCAGCGGACCTCGGTGACCCTGGCGCTGCAGACGCTGGAAGGGAACGGCTTGATCAGGGCGCGACGGGGTCACATCCAGGTGCGTGACCGCGAGCAGCTCGGGGTGCTGGCGGATGACGCCTATGGTGTACCCGAGACCGAATATGGTCGCCTGATCGACGGCGGCTGACCTGCCGCCACGACCCGGCCGCACGACCCGCGGCCACCCGATCGTCGTCGGCGGACCTCGGTCTTGCCCCGGGGATGCGAAGCTTCTAAGGAGGTCGTTCACCAGTTCGGTGATACGGACACCATCGTCGATGGCATCTGGGACAGGCGGGATCGCCAAAGGCGAGGGCCGCTCGGTGGCCGAGGCAAGCGGCCGGGACCAACGGCGGGCCGCGGCTCTGCGGGCCAACCTCAAGCGGCGCAAGGCTCAGGCGCGCGGCCGGGCCGAGGCGGTCGCCCCGTTGCCGGATGACGAAACACCGCCGCCGTCCGAATCGGCTGCGGCCGGAGCCACGATAAGAGAGGCATGATGGATCGCATTCGCGTGGTCGGCGGACACAAGCTCAACGGGACCATCCGCATCTCCGGCGCCAAGAACGCCGCCCTGCCGCTGATGATCGCCAGCCTCCTGACCGACGACACGCTGACGCTAGAAAACGTGCCGCGTCTCGCCGACGTCAACCTTCTCGTACGCATCCTCGGCAACCACGGGGTCGACTATACGCTCAAGGGCAAGCGCGCCGGCGAGGAGACTCTTTCCGGCCAGACGGTGGATCTGCGGGCCGCCAATATCGTCGACACGACCGCGCCCTACGACCTCGTGTCGCGCATGCGGGCGAGTTTTTGGGTCATCGCGCCACTCTTGGCCCGCATGGGCGAGGCGAAGGTGTCGCTGCCCGGCGGCTGCGCCATCGGCACGCGCCCGGTCGACCTTTTGCTGATGGTGCTCGAACGGCTCGGCGCCACGATCGACATCGAGGGCGGCTATGCGCTCGCCAAGGCGCCGCGCGGCCTCAAGGGGGCCGAGATCGCCTTCCCCAAGGTCACGGTCGGCGGCACCCATACAGCGCTGATGGCGGCCGTGCTGGCCGAGGGACGCACGACCATCCTGAACCCGGCCCGCGAGCCGGAGGTCGTCGATCTCGCCGACTGCCTCAACAAGATGGGCGGCCGCATCAGCGGCGCCGGCACCGGCGTCATCGAGATCGACGGCGTCAAGCGGTTGCGCGGCGCGCGGCACGCGGTGCTGCCGGACCGGATCGAGGCCGGAACCTATGCGATGGCGGTCGCCATGACGGGCGGCGACGTGCTGCTCGAAGGCGCCAGGTTAGACCTCCTCGACGGGGCGCTCGGACCCCTCGGCCAGGCGGGCGTCTCGGTCAAGCCCGCCCTCGAAGGCATCAGGATCGGGCGCAATGGCGCGGGCTTGCGGCCGGTCGACATTTCGACGGCGCCGTTCCCGGGCTTCCCCACCGATCTCCAGGCGCAGTTCATGGCGTTGATGACGATGGCGAAAGGCTCCTCGCGGATCACCGAGACGATCTTCGAGAATCGCTTCATGCATGTCGGCGAACTGAGCCGCCTCGGCGCCCGCATCAGGCTCGACGGCGACGCGGCCATCGTCGAGGGGGTCGCCAAGCTGACGGGTGCGCCGGTCATGGCGACCGATCTGCGCGCCTCCGTCTCGCTCGTCATCGCGGCGCTCGCCGCCGAAGGGGAGACGATCGTCAACCGCGTCTACCATCTCGACCGCGGCTTCGAGCATCTCGAGTACAAGCTCGGCCAGTGTGGCGCCGTGGTCGAACGGCTCGCCGGCCAGGGCTGAGATCGGCAGCGTTCAGTTGACCTGCTCGCCCGGATAGACGCCCCACAGATTGGTCTGCTGCTCGTAGCCTTCGAAACCGTCGCCGTAGATCCGGCACCACGTCCCGTTGCAGGTCTTGACGTTGCCGATGACGCCGGACTGCAGCGTCGCCACGATTCCTGCGGTCGGGCTTGGCTGCGCGTAGAGCGGCAGCATGGCCTCCTTCTTCCACGGCATCACCAGCGCCGTGCGGCGGCCAGAGAGCAGCGAATGCAGCACCCAGCCCTCCGACCCCTCCGAATCGCGGATCTTGAGCCAGATGTCGAATTCCGCCGTGACCTCGACCGGCAGCCCGGCCCGCTGGAACACCCAGGTGGTCGGGTATTTCTTCGACGGTCCCTGGCGCAGATTGACCCGGTCAGACTTGAGGCTGACGTAGCGGGGCAGCGGAAGGCCAGTGCGTGGGCCAACCGCCTGCTGCGCCGCGGCGGGCGCGAGCGTCGAGGCCAGCGCCACGGCGAGGAGACCGACCATGCGGGCGCAGCACGGCAGCCACGGCAGCCGCGGGCGGCACGGCGGCAGGACCGGGTCGGAATTCATGCTGTCTCCCCGTATCTGGCGCGGTAAGGTGAACCAGGAGTGAAGCTATTTGATGCCGGGAGAGTTAAAGCGGCATGAACCGGGGCCGGTTTATGACCAACCCGGGACATGCCGAGGCATCGGCCAACCGGGATCGCATCATGGGTGAGACACCTCGCGTGGTCGTCACGCGCAAGCTTCCCGAGGCGGTCGAACGGCGCATGGGCGAACTCTTCGACATCAGGCTCAATGACGACGACGCGGCCATGGGGCCGGCAGAGCTGGCAGGCGCGATGCGCTCGGCCGACGTTCTGGTGCCGACCGTGACCGACCGGCTCGATGCGGCCCTCATGGCGCAGGCCGGCCCGAAGCTCAAGCTGATCGCCAATTTCGGCACCGGCACCGACAATATCGACGTCGATGCGGCGCATCGGCGCGGCATCCTCGTGACCAATACGCCGGGCGTGCTGACGGAGGATACGGCCGACATGACCATGGCGCTGATCCTCGCCGTGGCGCGGCGCATCGTCGCCGGCGCCGCCGCGATCCCCGACGGCACCTGGACCGGATGGTCGCCGACCTGGATGCTCGGCCACCGCATCACCGGCAAGCAGATCGGCATTCTCGGCATGGGCCGCATCGGGCAGGCGGTGGCGCGCCGCGCCCGGGCCTTCGGCCTCGCCATCCATTACCACAACCGCCGCCGCCTGCCGGCCGACATCGAGGAGAGCCTCGGTGCCACCTACTGGGATTCGCTCGACCAGATGATCGCCCACATGGACATCCTGTCGGTCAACTGCCCCCATACGCCGGCGACCTACCATCTAATGTCGGCGCGACGGCTCAAGCTGCTGCGGCCCCAGGCGATCCTCGTCAATACGGCGCGCGGCGAGATCATCGACGAGGCGGCGCTGACCCGCATGCTGGAGGCGGGCGAGCTCGCCGGCGCCGGGCTCGACGTCTTCGAGCACGAGCCCGCCGTTTCGAACAAGCTGATCCGCCTCGCCCGCGCCGGCAAGGTCACGCTCCTGCCCCACATGGGCTCGGCCACCGAGGAGGGGCGGATCGAGATGGGCCAGAAGGTCATCGTCAACATCCGCGCCTTCGCCGACGGCCACCGGCCCCCCGACCGGGTGCTTCCGAGCCTGCTGTGAAGGCCCGGCGGGGCGGCAGTGCGCCCGACCCCGACTCCTGATCAACTTGACGTTTCCGTGACGGGCCGCCATCTGTTGAGCAACTGGAACGGGATCGCCGGACGGGCCTCTCCACCATCGTCGCAGACCAAGCACGCTGCCTCGGCGGGTGTTTCGTTCGACGGCGATGGGGACGGTCGGAATGGCGGTCTGATCGCGATCCGGGACCGATGGTCCGGATCCGCTCGGGGCCTCGGCGCCCCGCAAGACGACGAGGACGATACGATGCCGATTGAGCGGAAGACCAATCAACCTCTCTCGACCGACGAATTCGCCCATCTGGGTCACGGTGCGGTGGCCTATGTGAAGCCGATCCGCTCCGACGAGGTCCCGGCGCTGTTCCCGCAGGCTCCGGTGATGCAGCCGGGCCTAGACCTTTTCATGCTGCTCGGCGCCGACGGCATGCCGATCCTGCTGACCGATTCGAAGGACGAGGCCCTGGCCAATGCCTGGGAGCATCAGCTCCAGACGGTGAGCGTCCACTGATCGCCCGACGCGCCGCAGCGCGTCTTTTGCTTACGGCCGTCCGGTCCTGGACGAGGACCGGACGGCCGATGTTCTCGATCATCTGGGGTCCGACATGGAGAGCGACCCCGTCGTGGACCGGCGCCTGACATCGACGGGAGCCGGCGTCTTCACCGTCAGGCTCGGTCCGGAGGCGGCCGGCCAACGCATCGACAAAGTGCTGGCGGCCCTCGGCGACGGCATCGATCCGCCGCTGTCGCGCACGCGGCTCCAGGCGCTCATCGCCGAGGGCTGCGTCTCGCTCGACGGCGTCGTCGTCACCGATCCGAAACACAAGGCCCAGAGCGGCGCCGAGGTGACGCTCCATCTGCCACAGCCGGCCGATGCCCTCCCACGGGCCGAGGCGATACCGCTCGACGTGGTCTACGAGGACGACGATCTGTTGGTCGTCGACAAGCCGGCCGGCCTCGTGGTGCATCCGGCCGCCGGGCACGAGAGCGGCACCCTGGTCAACGCGCTCCTCTTCCATTGCGGCGCGAGCCTCTCGGGCATCGGCGGCGTGCGGCGGCCGGGCATCGTTCACCGTCTCGACAAGGACACGACCGGATTGATGGTGGTGGCGAAGTCGGACCGGGCGCACCAAGGCCTCTCGGCGCTCTTCGCCGACCACGGGCGCTCGGGCTCCTTGATCCGCCTCTACAATGCGGTCGTTTGGGGCATACCCGATCGGCGTTCCGGCACCATCGAGGCACCGCTCGGCCGCCATCCGCATCATCGGGAGAAGATCGCCGTCGTGTCGCCGGGAAAGGGCCGTCATGCAGTGACCCACTGGAGCATCGAGGAAAGCCTCGGCCCGTCGACGCTCGTCGCCTGCCGGCTCGAAACAGGCCGGACGCATCAGATCCGCGTCCATATGGCCGAGATCGGTCATCCGCTGATTGGCGACGCGCTCTATGGGTCGGGCTTTCGGACAAAGGTCCGTCTGCTCGCGTCCGAGGCCAGGGCGGCCGTCGATGCGCTCGCTCGGCAGGCGCTGCACGCCGCCGTCCTAGGCTTCGACCATCCGGTGACCGGGCAGAGCCTGCGGTTCGACAGTCCGCTCCCGGCGGATCTCAGGGCGGTCGTCGAAGCGCTGCGCGCCGCGAACGGACGCCGCGCCGAGGTGTGAGCGTCAGCGACGCGAGAAGATCGAGTCGACGTCGACGTCCTCCTCGTCCTCCGGTCGCTGCGACGGCCGCGATCCGAACACCTCGTTGGCCGACACGCGCTCTCGATCGTCGTCGTGGTCGTGATGGGCCGTCGTCACCTCGGCCGAAATGAGCGTCTGGCCGCGGTCCTCCGCCGTGGCGGGCCGGTCTTTGGCGGCACGGTTGACCTCGAAATCGAGGTCGATCTGCGAGCACAGGCCGAGCGTCACCGGGTCCATCGGCGCGAGGCTCGCCGAATTCCAGTGGGTGCGCTCGCGGATCGCCTGCAGGGTGGTCTTGGTAGTGCCGACGAGGCGCATGATCTGCGCATCCTTGAGTTCGGGATGGTTGCGCACCAGCCATAGGATGGCATTGGGCCGGTCCTGCCGGCGCGATAGCGGGGTGTAGCGTGGCCCGCGCGTCTTCTTCGGCGGCGGCAGGCGCACCTTCGACACGGCCAGCTTGAGCTGATGGGCCTTGTCCTTCTCGCCGGCGACGATCTCCTCGCGTGTCAGCTGGCCGGAGGTGATGGGGTCGTGTCCCTTGATGCCGGCCGCGACCTCGCCGTCGGCGATACCCTTCACCTCGAGCGGATGCAGTTTGCAGAAGTCGGCGATCTGCTCGAACGTCAGGGAAGTGTTCTCGACGAGCCACACGGCGGTGGCCTTCGGCATCAACGGGGCTGTGCTCATGCTTCTTCTCCTGGCCGGCCGCGACGCGCGCCGAGCCGCCTCACCAGACCGTGACCCGATGACAAGCCGCCGCCCGGCCTTACCCGACGATCTTTGGGGATGCGGCCTATATAAGGCCCGCACCCGGCGCCCGCAACGCTCGTGACCGCTGGCGGCGTCGGCATGGACGCCTAAAGATAAGGGATCTTGCGGGCCCGGACGGCGGCAGGGTCGATCGCCCCGGCGCGGCCGATCTCGCCGAGGCGCCAGCCCATGCGGCGGGCGGCCATCGGCAGCAGCCGCTCGAGCGCATGTGCGTAGGTGCCGTCCTTGGCCAGCGGCTCGGGCTCGAAAGCGTCGAGGTCGACGAGGGGCACGAGCTCAGCGAGCAGGTCCGCGCGGATCCAGAACATCGATCCCGCATAGAAGCCGAGATCCTCCTCGGCGGGGCGCACCCCGAAAGCCTCGATCATGAGGCGCGCCACGGTCGCGCGGTCCTCGCCCCAATAGACCGGGTGGCTCAGGAAGGACCCCGGCGCGCCGAGCATGCCGAGCCCGGCATCGGCTCGAAACCGAGCGGCCACGCGACCCGGCGACCGCCGGTCGGGCAGGAGGCCGCCGATGAGGTCGCGCCGCCAGCTTTCGCCCTGCGCCGAATAGCCGCTGCGCTTGCCGTGCAGCTTGAGCACGAGGGTCTCGCGGGACAGGTCGAGGCGGCGGGCGACCTCGAAGAAGGGACGAAGGTCGCGCCCCCGGTTCTCGGTTTCGTGGAAAGTGACCGCGGCCTGCTCGGCGGCGCCTTCGCGCCAGCGCTCGAAGACCTCCGGACGGCTCGACGTCACGTGGATCCGCGCATCGCCCGGCAGGCGGCCGAGCGCTGCGCGCAACTCCGGTACGAGTTCGAGGTGATGGCAATGGCAGACCGCGACCATGGGTCCGGCGGGCGGGGCGGGGCGCCAGCGCTCCAGGGTCCGGGCAAGGCGCCGCAGCCGGCGGCCGATCATCGGCGCACGCGGGCCGCCAGCCGCAGCAATCCTCGCCCGGGTGAGCTAGCGGCGAGGCGCAGCACCGCGCGCTGCGCCAGCCGGCCGGCGAAACCGGCGACGCGAGCCGCTGCCTCGCCGCCGCCGTCCTGCGTCTCGAAACGCTTGGCCCGCGCCCAGGCGAGACGGCCGCGCATGAACTCGACGCGGCGGAGCATGCGGTCATAATCGACCCCGGCCACGGCCGCGTCGAGCACCGAGCGAAGATCGTCCACGCAATCCGTCCAGACACGGTCGGTGCCCCCAGGCGCGGCCGGACGCCATCGCAAGTCGGAGGAGGCGAGACGAACCAGCTCCTCATCGGTCTCGAACCAGTGGAGGCTCGCCTCGTCGCCGAGACGGGCCGCGATCTCGAGGAAGGGCGGCAGGCGCCGCAGGACCACCGGGCGGCGGTGCTTCAGCGCATCGACGACCGGAAAGCCGAACCCCTCGTAGACCGACGGATAGACGACGATGCGGGCGCCGCGATAGAGATTCGCGAGAGCCTCGTCGTCGAGGCCGCCGGACGGAACACCCATCACCCCGGGCACCCGGCCGGGGTCGAGGCCGAGTGCCACGATCGCCGCGCCGGGGCAGCGCGCGACGAGGAGCCGCGCCGTCTCCTCGACCCGCTTGTGCGCAAAGGCGTTGCCGATGACGAGGATGCTGCCGGTGCCGTCGCCCGGCTCGGAGAGCGCCGCGGCGGTGTCGATCGCATGCAGCGAGGCGCGCACCGGCAGGTCTTGGCGCAGCGCGCCGAAGCGGCGCTCGAATTGCCGCCGGGTGAAGGCGCTGTTGAACAGGAGGCCGTCGGCCTCGGCAAGCGTGAAGCGCCAGAGCGGGTCGAGTTCGTCGGGCGCGAGGCGGATGCAGTCGAGCCCGATCGTGTCCAGCATGAAGAACACGAGGACGGGCGCGCGCCGTACGGCCCGGTCGATCTCCTTCCAGCCGAACGGCTGGCCGATGCGGATGAAAGCCGCGAAGCACGCGCGGTCTGCCGATGCGACACGGCGTGGAGGATTGGCCATGCCGCTGAAATGGAAGGCGAAGGTCGCCTCGCTCGCCACGACCGCCACATCGTAGCGCTCGCGCCAGGTTTCGGACGCCAGCCGGACGAGGATCCTAACCAGCTCGGCCGTGCCCGAATGGGCGGCTCCCATGTGGGTGGCGTCGAAGGCGATGGCGAGGCGCCCGCCGACATCGGGCGCGAGGCCGGCGAGGAGGCGTTCGGCCTCGCGCGGCGCGGCGGTCAGAAAGGTCCCGACCGCAGCGCCGGCGCCGGGGAACTCCGCCTCGAGGCGCCAGGCGCGGCGCCCGAAGTCGTCGGCCGGGACCGTGGCGAAGGCCGAAGCCCGGTTCGCGACGGCGCAGCGGAAGCCGCAGCGGTTGAGAGCGAGCGCGTAGCGGTCCCAATCCGGCGGCCCGGCGGGCGGCGGGAAGTCGCGCAGCACGGCGGCCTTGACGTAGAGGCCGCGCGGATCGGGCAGCGGTGCGTAGGTTACGGCGGGAAGATGCCGGGCAAGGGTTGCCACGGTCCCGAAACGCGGCGACACGATCGCGATCATCGGGTCGGAGCCGGCGACGCGGCGAAGTTCGGCCCGGGCGGCATCGTCCAGGACGACGCCGTCGCCGAGGACCAGGAGGTCGGTGGCGCAGGGGCGCCAGGGACCGTCCTCCGTGGCGGGATCGTCGCGACGCTCGCTCATGCGGGCTTGGGGCTAGCCGGCGACGGTGACCGGAGCCGTGGGCGACGCCAGCGCCTCGTCCAGCCGCTCTGCCGCCTCGGCGAGCACATGCTCCCAGTCCATGTCGCCCGGATGGCGGACCACGTCGGCGCTGTCGTACCAGGGCGAGCGCCGTCCCGTAGGTCCCCAGCGCCAGCAAGCATCCGGCCGCGACAACAACAGGAGCGGCCGGCCCGCCGCGGCGGCCACATGGGCCACAGCGGTGTCGACCGAAACGACAAGGTCGCAGGCAGCGACGAGGGCGCCAAGGGCGGTGAAATCCTCGATGGCCGGGCGCGACACGTCGGTGAAGCCATCGAGGCAGATCTCCTCGGCCGGCGTCAGCTTGTTCAGCAGGACGACGAAATCCGTGTCGTCGCGCGCGAAGAGGCGGGCAAAGCGTTCGAGCGGCACCGAGCGGGTCAGTTCGTATTGGCGCGGGTGGCCGCGCCAGCAGATGCCGACCCGCCTTCGGCCGGGTGCGGGCGCGGGGAGCGCGGCCGGCGCAAGGCGGATATAGTCGCGCCGCGGTTCGAGGCTCGCCGCTTCGATGACGAGCGGCATCTGAAACGAGGGAATGTAGAGGTCGAAGGGCGGGTCGAGGTCTTCCACGGCGGCGAAATCGATGCCTGGAAAAGAGGCGGCCAGCAGGCCGACAAGCGGTCGCGGCGCCAATCCGACGATCCGCGCGCGCGGCTGCGCCGCCCGCAACGGGTGGAGGAAACGCGCCATCTGGATCATGTCGCCGAAACCGTGTTCGAAGATCACCATGAGCGTGCGGGTGCCGAGATCCTCGCCCATCCATTGCGGCGCCCGCTTGCGCAGCGGATAGGATTTGAGGATGCGGTCGGCGAGACCCCAGTTTTCCAATCCTTCCAGCAGGCGTCCCATCTTGAGCAGGTGGAACGCATGGGCAAGGCGCACCGTGGGGTCGCTCGGGTGCCGATGCACCGCCTGGGCAAAGGCCGCGGCGGCATCGTCGAGCCGGCCCTGCGCGTCCCGGATCTCGGCACGCAGCAGACAATCGGCGATGTCGCCGCCCGTGGCGTCGAGCCCGGCTCCGGCCTCCCCGAGGCGGCCGAGCCGCAGGGCGGTCCGGCGGGCGAGCTGCGCCAGCATGGGCGCGAATTTGGTGCCCGCGAGGCGGTCCCGCCAAGCCGGCAGCGCGCCATCGAGGGCGGCGAAATCCCAGCGGCGGTAGAGCGCGTCCGCGAGGATCGGGATTTCGGCGTCGCGCATCGCGGCGTGGTCCGGCACCGCCGCCGCCGCATCGAAGAACTGGCGGCGCAGATAGGAGAACAGGAGGCCGGGGCGGCACTGGCTTAGGTCGTCAATATCGAAGGTCACGGCCGAATATTCGGGACGGTCGTTGAACAGGCGGTTCAGGGCCTGGACCTGCGAGCGTGCGCCGCGCGGCAGGACGGGATTGGCCGCCATATAGGCTACGGACTGGTCCCAAGCCATGTCGGCGACGACCGGCCATCCGCCATGGCGGTAGAGCTTGACGGCCGATTGCAGTTTCCTGGCCAGGATCATGACTGTCCCGTCACCTCTCGACCCGTCGTTCCTGACGACCGAGCTGCCTGCGCGCCCGGCGCGACCCCGTCGTTCCGGCCGGCCTCAAGCGCTCTGGCGCTGAGCTTCGAGATAGTGATCCCATACATCCTGAACGGAGCCTGACGAGATGATCTCCCCCTGGCGCAGCAGGATGGCGCGATTGCAATAGGTCTTGAGCGAGCCGAGGTCATGGGAGGCGAGCGCCAGGATGG
This sequence comes from Lichenihabitans sp., assembly GCA_965277115.1. GTDB lineage: Bacteria > Pseudomonadota > Alphaproteobacteria > Rhizobiales > Beijerinckiaceae > Lichenihabitans. The sequence goes on from CBDIBY010000013.1 coordinate 1,058,394, forward strand.
AAGCCTTGCCGAGCATTGCATTGACCCGGGCCTTGGCTTTCGAGGCGAAGGACAGGTCGCCGAAGCTGATCATCTCGTCGAACAGCAGGATTTCAGGGAAGCGGGTCGTCGAGATCGCGAAGGCGAGCCGCATCAGCATGCCGCTCGAATAGGTCCGCATCGGCAGGTGCAGATAGGGTCCGAGTTCGGAGAATTCGGCGACCTCGGGGATCGCCATCCGGGCCTCCTTCAGCGACATGCCGACGAACACGCCACGCAGGATGATATTGTCCGCCCCGGTCAGTTCGGGATCCATCCCCATCATCATGTCGATCAGCGAGGAGACGCTACCCTGGATCTCCGCGTGGCCGCCCGAGGGTTCGTAGGAGCCGGAGAAGACGCGCAGCAGCGTCGATTTGCCGGCGCCGTTATGACCGATCAGCGCGATACGGTCGCCCGGCGCAAGCGACAACGAGATGTCGCGGAGCGCCTTGACCGTGACGACGTCGCGACTCGACGTCTCGACCTGGCCGCCGACCCGGCGCAGCAGCGTCGTCTTGAGCGAGCGTCCGCGCGAATTGTAGATCGGGATATCGACCGAGGCATTGACGAGTTCGATGGAAGCCAAAGTACATGTCCTCGATCACAACCAATAGACGATCCTGGCCCGAAAGCGTGCGAACAGTGGCCAGGCGATGAGGAACAGGAGCACGAGATAGACCAGGACTGCCATATAGGTGGAAAAATCCGGCAAGCGGCCCTGCAAGGGCTCGGAGACGACCCTCAGGAAGGCGGCGAAGGGGTTGAACAACTTCATGTATTCACCCTTCGTGCCGAGCTGGTCGATGCGCCACATGACGGGAGTCACGAAGAAGGCGAGCTGCATCATGTTGTTGACGATCTGCGGCATGTCGCGGAAGCGCGTGCACAGGATGCCGAGGATCAGGGTGGAGAAGAAGGTGCCCACGAGCAGGAGGACGAAACCCGGAATGGCCAGCAGTGCCACAGGGCTCGGCGGAATCAGGAAAACCAGAAAGACGATCGGGATGATCAAAAGATTGTGGGCGAGGGCCACGATGTTGCGCACCAGGATGCGCATCACGAACGCGGTCTTGGGCAGGGCCTCCTGCTTGATATAAGTCGATGCTTCTATGAAGGTGGATGTGCCGTCGGATATCGTGCCGGAGATGAACGACCAGACGGTCATGTTGACCGCCAGGTACGGGATATAATCGTGGATGTTGCTATGGAACAGGCCGCCATAGACGAGGCCGATGCCACCCACGAAGATGGCCATGCTCAGCGTGATCCAGAACTGGCCGAATCGCGAGCGCTTGTAGCGCTGACGGACGTCGCTCACGCCAAGGAGCGCCCAGACATGCCAGCCTACGAAACAGCGCGTCACGTCGGCCGAGGCAAGCTGCCACTCGCGGATACTTGGTTGCAAATACATTCAATGTCCCTCGACGGAGCAGAGGGCGCCGTGACCACGCATCCCGAACCCGAATCCCGACGACCGACGCTCTACATCCGACGAGAAAATCGCGCGCGGTGTCTATCGGACTTCGAGATCCTACGTCAAGGGAGCACCCGTCTGACGCGGCTGCCGCAAGTCGGCCGCGGTCAGAAGAGCCGGCCTCCGTCGGGGACCGGCTGCGTCGGCCCGATCAGCACGACTTCGCCGGTTTCGTCCGGGAAACCCAGGGTAAGCACCTCCGACATGAACGGCCCGATCTGGCGCGGCGGAAAATTGACCACGGCCGCGACCTGACGGCCGATCAGCGCCGCCGTATCGTAGTGCGTGGTGATCTGCGCCGAGGATTTCTTGACACCGATCGGCGCGCCGAAATCGATGACGAGCTTCAGCGCCGGCTTGCGGGCCTGCGGGAAGGGTTCCGCCGCGACGACCGTACCGACCCGCACGTCGACCCTCAGGAAGTCCTCGAAAGCGATGACCGGCGGCAGGCCCACGTCAGCCGGCACGATCAGAGCGCCGCGTCGGCATCGGGGTCGGCGGCCGTATCGCGGCGCGGCACCCCGCGACGATCACGGCGCCGGCGGCGCGCATCGATCAGCGCCCGGCCGAGCAGCCGGAGCGGGGATACCAGCCGGTCGAGATCGTCGACCCTGGCGACAAGCGTCTCGCCGCGCGCCAGCTCCTTGTCGAGCGCCGCCATGGTGCGGGCTAGGCCCGCATCGTCGTCGTCGAACCATACGTCGAGCACCCGCGACCAGGCGAGCACCAGTCCCTGCAGCTTGATCGGCCCGGTCGGCCCCTCGCTGTCGATACCGGACGCCACCAGCATGAAGCGCATGGAATTCATCGCGACGCCGTTGAGTGCCGTCGCAGAGAGCGGGTCGCGCCTGATCCAGTCCGCTACGCTCTGCAGCGCCAGCTTGTAGGGCGCGAGCGCGTCGAGGCGGCGCATGAGGATGTCGAACAAGCGCTCGCGCGGCGCCTCCTCGGCCAGCGCATCGCCCGTGCCGTCGAGCACCAGCCGGTCGATCTTGCGCGAGAAGGCGGCCAGGACGGCGCCCTTCGAGGGGAAGGCGTCGCGGAAGTCGGCCAGCGACAGCCCGGCCCGCTCGGCGATGTCGGCGATGCCGAAATCATCCCACTCGCGCTCGGCCGCAAGCTCCATCAAGGCTTCGATGATGCGCTCGCGCGGCGGCACGGGCTTGCCGGCGGCAGGTGCCTTGCTGCCACGGGCGGACTTCGGGCCGGGCGGGCGGGCATCGTGGGGCTCGTCGGGCGTCATGGCGCGTCTCCCATCGTCTCAAGACAGCTAGATAAGGCGGGACGCGACCCATGTCCAAGCCGTGGGCCGTCGCTTCAACGCCCGTCGGGCCGAGATGGCGCCCGAAAGCCCGCGCCGATGGCCCGGTTCGCGTTCTATGCGAGCAATTTAGAGCATGATGTCGTTCGAAGAGCGTACCGGCTTTCGGCATCATGCTCTAGCCGGCAAGCTCCTCGGCGCGGCGCTTGGCGGCCGCCACAGTGCGCTCCATCAGCGCTTCGAGGCCCCCCGGACCCGCGAGGATCTCGAGTCCCGCCGCCGTGGTGCCGCCCGGTGACGTGACGTTGCGCCGCAGCATCGCCGGCTCGACGCCCGCCTCGCGATACATCAATTCTCCCGCCCCTTCCACGGTGGCGCGTGCCAGCCGCATCGCCAGTCCGGGGTCGAGTCCGGCCCGCTCGCCGGCCTTGGCCAGGCACTCGGCCAGGTAGAACACATAGGCCGGTCCGGAACCGGAGACGGCGGTCACGGCATCGAGCAGCCCCTCGTCGTCGAGCCATTCGACCCGTCCGACCGCCTGCAGCAGCCGATCGACGCTTTCGCGCCGCTCCGCCGCGAGCGGGCCGCGCAGGGCGACCCCGGTGATGCCGCGCCCGACAGCGGCCGGCGTGTTGGGCATGGCCCGCACGATCGCTCCCGCCGCCGGCAGGCGCGCCGCGAGGTCGGCGAAGGTCTTGCCCGCGATGACCGAAAGGACCAGCGTGCGCGCACCGACCATCGGCACGACGCCCGGCGCAACCGCATCGAGCATCTGCGGCTTGACGGCCAGGACGACGATATCGACCTCGCCGACGCGCTCCGCGGGAGGATTGAGCGCCAGGCCCCGCGCCGCGCAAAGCGTCGCGATATCCTCGCCCGGCTGCGGATCGAAGACGCTCAGCCGCTCGGCCGCGAGGCCGAGGTCGAGCCAGCCGCGCAGCATGGCGCCGCCCATCCGGCCGGCGCCGACGAGCGCAATCGAGGCCTGAGCAAGGCGGGTCACGCTTCGCCCTGGGTCTCGAACATGGCGCTGTCGAGCGCCTCGCGCGGCGACTTGCCGGCCCACAGCACGAACTGGAACGCCTGATAGTAGCGGTCGCAGGCGGCGACCGCCATCTTGAGGATCGCCTCGCATTGCCGGCCGTCGGGGTCGGCGCCGCCCGACATCAGCAGGGAATGCCGGAACATGACGACGTTCTCGGTGCTCCACAGGTCGAAATGGCCGATCCAGAGCTGTTCGTTGATCAGGGCCACCAGCGAATGGATCACGGCCCGCCGCCGGTCCGGGACCTTGAGATCAAAGGCGCAGCCGACGTGCAGCGCCTCGAGATCGGACAGCCACGTGAAGGCGACATGGTAGTCGGCGACCTCGCCGTCGACCGAAATGGAGATCTCGTCCTCGTCCTCGCGGTCGAAGGACCATTCGCGCAGGGCCGCCAGCCGTTCGACGACGTCCACGGGATGTTCGGCGCGGTCCGGTTCGATGGAGATAAGCGACATTCGGTACTCACCGGGCTTGGGGGAAGGGCAATCAGGACAGGACGAACCCCGCGTCGACCTCCGGCGACAAGCCAGCTGGCGGGTCTCTCCATCCCGCAACCGAGCGTGACCGTCGGCGTCGCTCTGCCGCCGAACGAATCACCTCGTAGGCTTTTTTATAGCCCCATGACCATCCCATTAGAACGCCACCCGGACGGTGCGGCCCCAACTTCCCCGTGGAATGCGCAAGGGTGCGACCGACTGCCGCCGTAAGGCGGGTCGGAAAGTCGCCGCAGACCGGAACAGCCGTAGGGACAGCGCGTTGGATAGAGACGCATCCGCGGAATGCTGTCCCCTCCCATTTCGCGGGCGCGACATTAAACCCGCAGCGACCAATCGGTCGCTGCGGGTTTTTAGTTCGGATCCGGCCACCGGCATCCGAATATCGCCGGGTGTGGCAAAAACACAAGGTTACCGTGCCGCTGCGTGACCTGTCCGTTGCCGGCGGATCAGGCGCGAGCCGCCATGGTCTCGGTCGATCGACGGTGAGACTTGCGATCGAAGAACAGCACCTGGCTGATCACGGCCCGCAGAGTCTCGATCGAGAACGGCTTGGCGATCAGGAAGGCGGGCTCCGGCGGCGCGCCGGTGAGGAAGCGCTCCGGATAGGCCGTGATGAAAATCACGGGAACCTCGAAGGCGCCGAGAATCTCGTTGACGGCTTCGAGACCGGAACTGCCGTCGGCGAGCTGGATGTCGGCCAGGATCAGGCCGGGCTGGTGGTGCTCCACCGCCTTGAGCGCCTCGCGATGCGTGCGGGCGACATCGACGACGCGGTGACCCAGGTCCTCGACGACGTTCTGCAGGTCGAGCGCGATCAGCGGCTCGTCCTCGATGATCAGAACGTCGGTGGAGATCTGCGCGGCGATCTCGACATTGGCGGTCTCGATCAGGCCTTTGACCTCGTCGAGCGGGCATTCCATCGTCCGCGAGACTTCGTTGGCATCGAAGCCCTCGACCGCGGTGAGCAACAGGGCGATGCGCGGCCGCAGCGAAATGGCCTCGATGCGGCGAACGGCTCCGGACTCGTCTGTCGGGCTCACGCCGCCGTCGTTGGCCTGGTTGACGGCGACCGATGTCCAGATGTTGAGGAACAGCCGGTAGAGCGAACAGCGGAGGTCGGTCGCGCCGTCGAGATTGGCAGGGTCGGCGACGATCGCTTCGAGCGTCTCGACCACATAGGCGTCCCCGCCGCGCTGCGTTCCGGTCAGGGCGCGGGCAAAACGGCGGAGGTGAGGGAGATGCGGAGCGATGGCCTGCGAAATCGACATACTTAACCTCGAACGGGAACTGCAACAGGCGCAGGCCTGCTTTCCTAAACGCGTGGCGTCAAAAAAAGTTGCAAGGCAAGGAACAAGCTTTTCCTTGGAGGCGTTCAGCTTCGGCGATCCATCGAGACCAGTCCGCGAATCCGAAAGCCTGACGATGACAAATCGTACAGGCCGGACCCGCCAATCGCAAGTCGCTCCGCGACGAGGGGCAATGAGGAGTGGACATTTTGACAGGCGATGACGAGGCGAGCCGGACCGCCGCAGCCGATGGCACGGCGGAGGGACGCGAGACGGTGGAGAACGGAGGCGGGAGCGGCGCGCCGAAAAGCGCCATGCCGACGGAAGCGGTGCGCGTCCTCAAAGGCGGCGACCTCCAGGCCTATATCGGACGCCAGCTCCGCGCCGTCTATGACGACGTGGCGAGAAAACCCGTGCCCGACCGTTTCCTGGAATTGATGAAGAAGCTCGAATCCGCCGGTCGTTGAACGATCACGGTCACGTCCTCGCGAGGGTATGGGCGCGGTTACGGGTCGTGGGCCTCAGGAGAGAGACAGGATCCGGCATTCGTCGTCACCGTGCCACCCGCCGCCGGTCGCGCGAGTAGGCATCGGCAGGCTGCCGCGCATCCCGCCTCGCCGGCGCCCTCAGTCATGCATTGCGCGGCACACTGTCGCGACGCGCTGCGCTCGTGAGCGAGCGGGGCGACATGCAGCGCGCCGACGAGCATCACCATGCCCAGCAGAACCGGCTGATGCAGGCAATAGATCAGCAGGCTGTGCCGTCCGAGGACGGCAAGTCGTCTCCCCGCAGGTGCGCGGATCCGCCAGCCGGGCCTTGGCAGGGGGCTCAGCGCGATGGCCATGCCGAAGAGCAGGACGCCGAGCCACGGCAGCAGCGGCCGGTAATCGAGGGTTCGCGGCGGCGAAAGCCCCAGCCCGAGCCAGGCCCAGCGCAGTCCATCGAGGCCCGCGCTCGAGCAGAATGACGGAGCTAGCACGCAGAGCAGCGCGACGCCAAAGACGGCTATGGCCGGCGCGCGCCGCAACGGCAGCGCCAGCAGGCTCGACAGCGCGAGGCAATGCAGGATGCCGAAGGTGATGACATCGTGCGGGAACAGCCAGCCGGTGACGCCGGTGATCAGCAGCGCCGCCGCGACCAGACGAACGATGCGGGTCAGCGCGACCCGCAGGCCGCGGTCGCGAGCCAGGACCAGCGAATAACCGGCTAGCGCCAGGAACGCCGCCGCGACGCCCTGACCGAACAGGCTCCAGGCCGGAGACTCCGCCGGTCCGGATGCGATCCAGCCGCCGTAAGCGAGGTCCCAATCGGCGTGGAAGGCCACCATGCCGCAGAGCGCGACGCCGCGCATCGCATCGATCGCGGCGAGGCGCTGCGGCGTCGGGACTGCCTCGAGGCGATGGACCTGGTCGTGCGTCATTGGGCTCCGGGCGGCGTCGCACCGGCCTTGTTTCCTCCATAGAGCGCGGCCAAGAGGAGGCGCTTCGCGGTCGAAGGCATGGCGCGACATCCGCGGAAACCGGCACGGGACAGGCCTTTATGCGACGTTGGATTTGGACTCTGGTGATCCTGGCGGTTCTGGCGGCCGCCTATTGGGCCTGGCCCTTCGTCGGCGCGGCCGCCATCGCCTCGGCGGCGCAACGGGGCGACAGCGCCGCGGTCATCGAGCGGGTCGACCTTCCGGCGCTGCGCCGGTCCCTGGCCCGGCAGATCGCGCTGGCCTATCTCGAGGCGACCGGCAAGGGCGGCAAGCTCGGCAGTTTCGGGCGCAGCTTCGCCGGCGCGGCCGCCACGACGGTGGCTGACCCCTACGTGGCCGACCTGCTGACGCCCGAGAACATCACCGCCTTGATCGGCCGGGGCAAGATCGGCACGGTCAAGCTCGGCGACAAGGACGTCGCCGTCAATCGCGATCTGCCGGGTTTTGCCAACCTGCTGCACGGCGACTGGCTGTCGATGCTGACCGGCTCCTATTTCGACGGGCTCATAAGCTTCGTCATTCCGGCCGAGACCAAGGGCGCCGCCGCGGACAATTACGCGGTGCATCTGCGGCTCGACGGCTTGACCTGGCGCCTCTCCGGCATCGACCTGCCTGCGTCGATGGTGGACCAGATCGCCCGATCGATCCTCGCCCAGAACGGTGGCGCGGCGACGACGCCATAGAGCCTCGCGCCGGATCCGACGGCGCATCGCGGGGCGAGATCGAGCGTCCAAGTCTGGCCGACCAAGTCGTGGCCGAAGGAGCGATGGGGGGCTTCGCTCACCAGACGGAACCCGGCTGCCTGATAGAAATTTTCGACGCGCAAGTCCTTATCGCCCCGCGATCAGCCGCGTGGTCGAGTGGCCGGGTACCAGCCCGGCCAGCAGGACCTTGCCGCCGGCCGCCTTGACGAGGTCGGCGCCGACCACCGCCGCCTCGGTGTAATCGGCACCCTTGACCAGGAGGTCGGGCAGCAGGGTCCGGATCAGCTCGAGCGGCGTGTCTTCGCCGAACAGCACGGTGACGGCGACGCCCTTCAGCGCGCCGACGACCTCGGCCCGCGCCGCCTCGCCCTGCACCGGCCGCGACGGCCCCTTGAGCCGGCGCACCGAGGCATCGGTGTTGAGCGCCAGCACCAGCCGGTCGCAGCTCTCCGCCGCCTGGCGGATCAGCGCCACGTGGCCGGGATGGACGAGATCGAAACAGCCGTTGGTCAGGCCGACCGACAGGCCGCGCTTGCGCCAGTAGGCGCGCAGCACGCTCAGCGTCTCGATGTCGAGTAGCCGCCCGTCCTGGATATCGTGCTCGCCGTCGACGGCGAGATCGATGAACAGCTCCTCCGCCGAGACCAGCGCCGTGCCGACCTTGCCGACCACGATGCCGGCCGCATGATTGGCGGCCTTCATGGCGTCCGGCACGGAGAGGCCCACGGCGAAGCTGAGCGCCAGCACCGCGACGACCGTGTCGCCGGCACCGGACACGTCGAAGACTTCGCGGGCGACGGTCGGCAGGTGGATCGGCTCGCCGGCCACGGGAAAATAGGACATGCCCTTCTCCGAGCGCGTCAGCAGGACGTCCGCGCCCGACAGGCGGTGGGCAACGGCCGCGGCCTCCCCCACCTCCGCGTCGGTCTCGCACGGACGGCCGGTGGCTAGCGCCAGCTCGTGCCGGTTCGGCGTGAGGAGGCTGGCGCCCTTGTAGGCGCCGAGGTCGCGCTTCTTCGGATCGACCACGACCCGCTTGGCCGTAGCCGCCGCATGGGCCAGGACGGCGGTGAGGACGCGTTCGGTCAGCGCGCCCTTGCCGTAGTCGGACAGGATGGCGACGTCGCACGCGTCGAGCGCCACGACGGCGTTGCGGATGACCTCGTCCTGCACCTCGGCGGGCGGCGGCTCGCGCCGCTCCTGGTCGATGCGGGCGATCTGCTGGTGGTGGCCCATCAGGCGTGTCTTCCTGACGGTGGGGTAATCCTCCGCCAGCACGATGCCGGAGCGGTCGATGCCGCCATGGGCGTCGAGCAGGCGCGCCAATGTCGCATGGGCGTCGTCGCGGCCCGCAACCCCGACGAGGCACACCCGGCCGCCGAGATGGGCCACGTTGGCGGCGACGTTGGCGGCGCCGCCCGGCACCGCGCGTTCCGAGCTCAACCGCACCACCGGCACCGGCGCCTCGGGCGAGATCCGCTCGACCTCGCCCTGCAGGTAGACGTCGAGCATCAGGTCGCCGATCACCGCGATGCGGGCCGAGGCGAGGTTGTCGAAGAGCTGTCGCATCGGGAGCTTCGGGCCTTGTCTCGAAACGGGCGGCTTGGCCTCTCGGCTACTGCGAACGGACGGTGGGGGCAAGCGGTTGCGTAACGACGATGCGGGGGAAGCGGAGCGGCGTTCGGTGTGGCTAAAAGCGGGCCTGCCCTCCGGATCGACGGTAGCCGTCTCGGCGGCGCTCCTATTGGGCGCGGAAATAGAAATCTTCGTCGCCGGGACTTGACCCGTAGACGAAGGGCTGTTGCTTCTTGTCAGTCATGCGCAGGACATCGGCGGTCACAAGTCTGAAAACCTTGTTGATCTCGACATGCGGCATCGCCATCCGCGCGACTAGGGCTTGGGCGAAAGGACTGTGGCCGGCGTCGGTCCCGTCCTCCGCCTGCTCTCCGGCTTTGGCAGCATAGACGACCATTTCGTTGGGCAGGTTCGGCTCGAAGCGGGCGAGGCCGCGGGTCACGGACCGTGACGCGAGCTGGCGCTTCATCGTGCCTTGGAACGGATCTTCCCGACAGGCATCGAGGATCACAAGCTGCAGTTTCTTCGCGTTGTGCATCTTGTCGAAGAGATAATCCAGCGTCAGCGCTTCGTCGTCCGCATCCTGGTCGGATTTCAGGTGAGCATCGACCGGGATCAGGTAGTTCTTTCCTGAGATTTCGATGCCGTGTCCGGCATAGTAGACCATCGCCCAGTCGGCATCGTCAGCCTGAGACTGAAAATCCCGCAGGGCATCGCGCATCTGCTCGAGGGTGGCATTCTCGACGAGATGGACCGATGTGAAACCGACCGACCTCAAGGCTTGCGCGATGGCTTCGGCATCGCGGCTGGGGTTTGTGAGGGGCTGAACCGACCGGTAGGCGGAATTGCCGATGACCAGCGCCACGCGTTTTCCTTGGACCGCGCCGGATGGCAAAGGTTGACTCGCGCCGGATGGCAGCACGATCGACATTGCGGGCGGTGGTGGTGCCTGGATCGCACCTTGCTTCCCACTCTCGATCTTGGCCACGCTCGGCCGCGCCTTGCCATCCGTCGCGCCGACCGCTGTCGCCCCTGCCGAGACGTTCGGCTTGGCCCTGGGCTGGTCGAAAACGGCGGGATCGGCAATCCCGAACCTCAGACTGCCGTTGCCCTGGCGATCGAACCGGGCGTTCCAGTAGAATCCTGGACCGCCGGTCAAGCGGTAGACGGGCAGACCGCGCTTGGCGGAGCCCCGAATGTCGCCGATGAAATCGACGAGGATGCCCGCTTCGACGGGCTTGCCCGCGGCCAGGGCGTTCAGGATCGTCGGGTCGACCGGGCTGGCCGCCAAAGCGCCCCAGGTCGCGATAACCGCGCCTCCACCCTCCGCGCTGACCGGCATCGTAACTTTATGGGCTTGGCCGTGAAATTGCGCCGAAAGCCGGTCGATTTCATCCGGAATAGCACCGGCTCCAAACTTCGCCGATTCATAGAGTTTTGTATAATATGCTATTGAATTGTCCGACGACATCAGAATAGTCGTATATGATTTGATTTCGCGTGCAACGCTTGCATATCTGCACCAATGAAAACGCAGGAATTGATCGCTGGGCAGGCATTTCGCGTTGCCTGGCAGTCGCTGGTCGATCAAGACGTCATTTAGTCGCCAATCATCGATCTTGTACACATCCGGCGTTGCCGCAGGGACAGGTGGCGGCGCTTGCCGGGCGTCAGGACTTTGATGGTTCTCGGTGCCGTCACCCGGGGACGGCTGGTATTGCCTGCGAAGATCGAGCTGCTGCTGCCGTTCCAGTTGCAGCCGCTGCAACTCGAGCTGCTGCCTTTCCAATTCAAGGCGCTGTCTTTGAAGATCGGCCTGGATCGCGCCTTGCATGATTCCGCCGAACCCGCCCAACACACCGCTGACGTCGCCGGCGCGGGCAGTAGTGACGGCGACGCCGACGGCTAGACCCAGGGTTGCGGCAAGGACGAGGCAGAAACGGAGCGGTTGGGCCAACATGGCAGAGGCACCATCGGTTGTGAGGCTCCAACTTATGCTATTTGCACCTTTAAGGGGTGGCTAGATGACATATTGAATTAATGGTTGGCATCTCACACCGGGACCCGCACCGTGGCGCGCAGCCCGCCGAGCGGGCTCTCGCCGAGCTGGATGTCGCCGCCGTGCGAGCGCGCGATGTCGCGCGCGATGGCGAGGCCTAGGCCGGTTCCGCCCTGGTCCTGGTTGCGGGCCTCGTCGAGCCGGTAGAAGGGCCGAAAAACCTCCTCGCGCTTTTCGGGCGGGATGCCGGGTCCGTCGTCGTCGACATGGACGATGAGGAAGCGGCCGTCGCGCACCGCCTGGAGCTGGATCTGGTTGCCGTAGCGCTGCGCATTGCCGACGAGGTTGGCGAGGCAGCGCTTGAACGCGTCGGGCCGCACGATCACCGCCGTCTCGCCCGCGACTTCGATGCGCGTCGCATGGCCGTGGCGCTCGGCGTCGGACTTCAGCTGTTCGAGCAGCGCCCGCATGTCGGTCAGCGCCGAGCTCTCGCCGCCGTCGCCGCGCGCGAAGGCCAGATAGGCTTCGAGCATGCGGCCCATCTCGTCGACGTCGCCTTGCATCGCCTCGCCTTCCTGGCCCTGGTCGAGCAGTTCGAGCGACAGCTTGAAGCGGGTCAGGATGGTGCGCAGGTCATGGCTGACGCCGTTGAGCATGGTGGTGCGCTGGTCGATGGCGCGCTCGATGCGCCGCTTCATCTCGAGGAACGCATAGCCGGCGCGCCGTACTTCGAGCGCGCCGCTCGGCCGGTATTCGAGGAAGCGGCCCTTGCCGAGGTCCTCCGCCGCGACCGCGAGGCGCAGGATCGGCCGGATCTGGTTGCGCAGGAACAGCACCGCCACCCCCAGCAGCACCGCCGAGGTGCCGACCATCCAGAGAATGAAGATGTAGGAGTTCGACGCATAGGCGGCGCTGCGGCGGGCGATGATGCGCAGCACAGTGTCGTTGAGCTGGACGCGGATCTCGATGAAGCTCGAGCGTCCCACGGTGTCGATCCAGAAGGGCAGGCCGATCTGCTTGCGGATCTCGTTCGACAGCGACCGGTCGAGCAGCTGAAAGAAGGGTTTCGGCAGCGCCGGCGGCAGCGACTGCTTGGGCAGGAAATCGATATCGAGCCCGAGCCGGTCGGAGGCGATGCGTTCGAGCACCGCGTCGTCTGCGCCCGGCGGCAGGCTGCGGTGGAGGTCGATCAGCGCCGAGACGTCCTGCACCAGCGCCTGCGACAGCCGGAAGGTGACGGATTGCCAGTGCCGTTCCATGAAGAAATAGGCGATCACGCATTGCAGGATCACCATGGGAATCACCAGGATCAGCAGGGCGCGCGAATAGAGGCGCTTCGGCAGCCGGTCGGCGATGAAGCGCATCGCCCGCACCCACCAGCGGCGCGGACGGAACAGCGCGAGCGGCGGCAGCACGGCACGCCGCCCGCGCCCGTCAGGCGTCGATAAGAAGCCGATAGCCGAGTCCTCGGACGGTTTGCAGATAGGCCGGATTGGCCGGATCGCTCTCGATCTTGCGGCGCAGACGATTGACCTGCACATCCACGGTTCGCTCGTTGGCGATGCCGCCGGTGCCGCAGAGCGCCTCGCGCGAGACGGTGGCGTTGGGGGTGGCGATGAGGAGCTGGAGCATCTCGCGCTCGCGCTCGGTCAGCCGCACCGCCTCCTCGCCGTGGCGCAGGTCGCCGCGCTCGGCGGCGAAGGTGAAGGGGCCGAAGCGCACCGCCGTCGCCTCGCCGCGCGGCATGCGCGTGCTCGCCCGACGCAGGATCGAGGCGATGCGCAGCAAGAGCTCGCGCGGCTCGTAGGGCTTGGCCAGATAGTCGTCGGCGCCGGCTTCGAGGCCGCGCACCCGGTCCTCGACCTCGGTCAGGGCGGTCAACATGAGGATCGGCACGTCGGAGGTCTCGCGCACCGCGGCGGCGAGCTCGACACCGCTCTCGCCCGGCATCATCACATCGAGCACCAGGAGGTCGAAGGCGAAGGAGCGCAGGTGGGTCTGCGCCTCGGCGGCGGTGCCCGCGACCGTCACCCGGTAGCCGCTGCGCTGGAGGATGCGGCTCAACAGCTCGCGGATGCGGCGGTCGTCGTCGACGAGGAGCAGATGGGCCGCGTTGTCGGCCAGGGGATGGAGATCGGGCTCGGCGCGGCACGGCTCGCTCATGAGGCGGTTCCGGGATCCGTCGCGCCGCCGGACCAGACGAGCTCCACCACCTTGGCGCGCTCGCCGGCATCGATCATGCCGAGCAGGAAATCGACCGCATGGGCCCGCGTGCCCACCGGCAAATCGTCGAGCGTGCGCCTGAAACGCTCGGACTGCAGCCGCGCCAGGTCCAGCGCCAGGCGCTGGCCCTTCGGGGTCGGATAGAGCAGGCGGCGGCGGCGGTCGTCGACGCCCGCCTCGACCGCCACGAAATGTCCGTCGGTCAGGTCCTTCATCACCCGGTTGAGGCTCTGCTTGGTGATCTTCAGGATGTCGAGGAGCTCGGCGACGGTCAGGCCGGGATGGCGGTGCACGAAGTGGAGCACGCGGTGATGGGCCCGCCCGAACCGGTAGGCTTCGAGCAGGCGGTCGGCGTCGCCCACGAAATCCCGGTAGGCGAAGAACAAGAGTTCGATCAGGTCGAACATGGGCGCCGGCTCGGCCTCGCCGGCCTGCTGTGTCGTCCGATCGAGCATCACCGCCTGTCCGGCCAAGAGGACCCCCTGTCTGCACCACGATTTTCGCATATCGCCGGGCGCGCGTCACCCGTCCGGCTGGCCGGGCATTTGGTCAGTAATATTGACTGATTTGGGGCACGTGGTTAAACCTGCGCTGCCGACCGGACGGGCCGGACCGCCTGCATGCAGCTTTCGCCGCGGCGCTCCACCGTCCTCGTCATAAAGCGAACGGGAGCCCGTCATGTCCATCCTGCCCTTCGACCAGCGCGACGGCGTGATCTGGGTGGACGGGACGCTCGTACCCTGGAATGACGCCAGACTGCACGTGCTGAGCCACGGCTTGCATTACGGCAGTTCGGTCTTCGAGGGCGAGCGGGCCTATGACGGGAGGATCTTCAAGTCGGCCGAGCATGCCGAGCGGTTCCGCCGTTCCGCCGAGATCCTCGACTTCGAGATTCCCTATTCGGTCGACGCGCTCGTCAAGGCCAAGGACGAGGTGGTCGCGGCCAACGGTATCAAGGACGTCTACGTGCGTCCGGTCGCCTGGCGCGGCAGCGAGATGATGGCGGTGGCGGCGCAGAATGCCACGATCCATGTCGCCATCGCGACCTGGGAGTGGCCCTCGATGTTCGACATCGAGCAGAAGATGAAGGGCATCAGGCTCGACATCGCCGAGTATCGGCGTCCCGATCCGCAAACCGCGCCCTGCCGCTCGAAAGCGGCGGGCCTCTACATGATCTGCACCATCTCCAAGCACAAGGCGGAGCGCAAGGGCTATGCCGACGCGCTGATGCTCGACTGGCAGGGTCGTGTCGCCGAATGCACCGGCGCCAATGTCTTCTTCACAAAGGACGGAGCGCTGCATACGCCGATCGCCGATTGCTTCCTCGACGGCATCACGCGGCGCACGGTGATCGACCTCGCCAGACGGCGCGGCATCGAGGTGATCGAGCGGCGCATCCAGCCCGAAGAGCTCGCGGCCTTCAACGAATGTTTCATCTGCGGCACCGGCGCGGAAGTGACCCCGGTGTCGGAGATCGGCCCCTATCGGTTCCGGCCCGGCAATATTTCCCGCGCGCTGCTCGAGGATTATTCGGCCGAGGTGCGGGCCGCCTGAGCGTCTCAGCCCTCGGGCTTCCCGGCCGCCGCCTCGAAGGCGGCCAGGCTCTCGGGCGTCGCCTCGCGCTGATGGCGCTCCTTCCACTCGGCATAGGGCATGCCGTAGACCTCTTCGCGGCCCTCGTCGCGGCTCATCGTCAGGCCACGCTCGGCGGCGGCCTCCGCGTACCAGTTGCCGAGGCAATTGCGGCAGAAGCCGGCCAGAGTCATGAGGTCGATGTTCTGCACGTCAGTGCGCGTGCGCAGATGCTGGACGAGCCGGCGGAACACCGCCGCCTCGAGTTCGGTCCTGGTGGCCATATCGAGGTCCATGGGCCTGTCATCCTTCACAATGCATCGAGGCGGCGCCCGGCGCCGGTCCGCGCCGGGTGGATCTCTATCGCATGCACGTCCGGCCGCTCGAGGACGGGCCCGATGAGCCGCGCCAGCCGCAGCCCCCAGGCGCGCGCGTCGCGCGCGCTCGCCATCAGATCCTGACGCACTTCGATCAAGACATTGGCGAGACCGTGGCGGGTCGCGTGGCTGTCCATCGTATCGCCGGGCAGGGCGCCGTCGTAAGGCTCGTTGTCGCCGACCTTTTCAGCGGCGGGCTGCAGGTCGGCCTCGCCGGCGAGCGCCGCGAGAAGCGGCCCGGCCAGCCGCGGATCGTTGTCCCACAGCAGGCCCACGTGCCAGGGGCGCGGCACATCCTTCCACACCGGCGTGAAGGAATGGATCGCGACGACGGCCGGCACGATCCCGGTCGCCAGCATGGCGACGAGCCTCGCTTCGATCGCATCGTGATAGGGCTGCCAGAAGCGGCGGCGGCGCAGCTCGATCTCCTCGGCACCGATCCGGGCGTTGCCCGGCACGATGGCGCCGTCCGAAAGCCGCATCACCAGCGTCGGGTCGTCGGCGCCGCGGTTGGGGTCGATCAGCAGGCGCGAAAACGTCGTCATCAGGGCCGGCGCGCCGAGCGCCTGCGCCATGGCTTGCGTCGCCGTGGCGGCGCCGATGTCATAGGCGATATGGCGTCCGAACTGCGCCTCCGGCAGGCCGAGCCGTCCGTAGGCGGGCGGCAGGGCGTTCGAGGCATGGTCGCAGAGCAGCAGGATGCCGGCGTCGAGACGGCCGTCGATTGCGCGTACCGGCGCGACCGCGTCCGCGACGGGCGGCGGACCGGCAAGTCTCGCGGACGACGGGCAGTCGGTATTGCTGAAGCGCATCGATTCGGCCTAAGGGAAGCTCGCGCATGACAATAGTCACGGGCGAGCCGCTCCGCCAGAGTCCGCCTTGCGCGCCGACGGCGGAACGGCGGTCCGGTCGCCGCTGTCACCGCGCCCCGCGTCTCCCCATGTCCCTGAGGCCGTCCTTGACCCCGAGCCTCGCCAGGCACCGCGCGCTCTCCACGCCCTCGCCGCAGATGCTGACCGGCGTCGCGGCCCTGCTCGGCGCGGCGCTCGCCATGAGCATATCGCCGACGCTGGTGCGCCTCGCCGACGTCGGGCCTTTCGCCAGCGCCTTCTGGCGCGTCGCGCTGGCGCTGCCGCTGCTGTGGGCCTGGATGCGCGGGGCCGAGACCCCGGCGTCGCGGGCGGCGGCGGCGCGCTTCACCCTGCCGACCGTATTGGCCGGCGTCAGCTTCGCCGGTGACCTATTCTTCTGGCATCTCGCCGCGATGCATACGACGATCGCCAACGCCACCTTCTTCGCCACCACGGCGCCGATCTGGGTCGTGGTGTTCGGCTGGCTGCTGCTCGGTCAGCGGGTCGAGCGCGGCGTGCTGGTCGGGCTCGCGCTCTGCATCGGCGGGGGCGGGGCGCTTGTCGCGCAGAGCTTCGCCTCGAATCCGGGCCGTCTTCCCGGCGACGTCTTCGGCGTCGTCACGGGGGTCTTCTTCGGGCTTTATTTCCTGGCCGTGCAGGCGGCGCGCAGGCACGCCAGCGCGGCCCGCGTCACCTTCGAGCTCACGCTGGTCACAGCAGTCATCCTGGGTGGGGTGGCCTTCGCCTTCGAGCCCCGCATCCTGCCTAGCTCTCCGGGCGGCTGGCTGATCTTGGCGACGCTGGCCTTCGTCAGCCACTCGGCCGGCCAGGGCCTGCTCTCGGTGGCGCTGGGGCGCTTGCCGGCCGCCTTCTCGGCGCTGGTGATCTTCCTCGATGCCATCGCCGCGGCGGTCTTCGCCTGGATCATCCTCGGCGAGCCCGTGTCGCCGGTGCAGGGCTTGGGCGGCCTCGTCATCGTGGCGGGAATCTGGATCGCCCGGCCACGCGAGCGGTCCGCCGGATGATCGGCGGCATTTCGGCCTTCTTGCCGTCCTTTCGTCGGACTATCCAGTACGATCTCGATCCGGAGCCGAAGACCTCGCCATGCGCCCCCTGACCCCGATTCTCTGCGTCGCCGCCGCCCTCGTCGGCCTTCCCGGCCTGGCGCGCGCCGACTTCCGCCTGTGCAACAATACCGCGAGCCGCGTCTCCATCGCGCTGGCCTATACGAACGGCCAAGCCTGGATGACGGAAGGCTGGTGGAATCTCAAGGCCAATGCCTGCGAGACCCTGCTGCGCGGCCCGCTTGCGGCCGAGTTCTATTACGTCTACGGCATGGACGAGAGCGGCGGCGAGTGGAAGGGCAAGGCCTTCATGTGCACCCGCGACCGCGAGTTCAAGATCGACGGCCGGCAGGATTGCTTCGTGCGCGGCTACGACCGCACCGGGTTCTTCGAGGTCGACACCGGCAAGGACGCCAAGAACTGGACCGTCGAGCTTACCGATCCGGCCAAGCCCGGCGCGGCGGCGCAGTGACGCGGGGACGGGGCGCAGAGCGAAAGGGCTGATGATGAGAAGATTGCGTCGCGTCAAGATCCTGGCGACCCTTGGCCCCGCATCGGCCGACCGGGCGATGCTGGCGCGGTTGTTCCAGGCCGGCGCCGACGTGTTCCGCATCAACATGAGCCACGCCACCCACGATGCGATGCGCGAGCGCATCCGCATGATCCGCTCGCTCGAGCCGGAGTTCGGCCGGCCGATCGGCATCCTGGTCGACCTGCAGGGACCCAAGCTCCGCGTCGGCCAGTTCGCCGAGGGCGGCGTCGCTTTGACCCGGGGCGCGCGCTTCGTCCTCGACGCCGATCCGACGCCTGGCAATGCCGAGCGCGTCCACCTGCCGCATCCCGAGATCCTGCAGGCGCTGCGCCCGGGTCATGCTATGCTGATCGACGACGGCAAGGTCAGGCTGGTGGTCGAGGAGGCCTCGCCCGATCGGGCGGTGACGACGGTCGATGTTCCCGGCCGGATCTCGAACCGCAAGGGCGTCAGCCTGCCCGATACCGAGATCCCGGTGGCGGCCATGACGCCGAAGGACCGCTCGGACCTCGACGCGGCGCTGAACGAGGGCGTCGATTGGATCGCCGTTTCCTTCGTGCAGCGCGCCGACGACGTCGCGGAGGTCAAGAAGATCGCGCGCGGCCGGGCCATGGTTATGGCCAAGATCGAGAAGCCGCAGGCCATCGCGCGGCTCGACGAGATCATGGAGATGTCGGACGCCCTGATGGTGGCGCGCGGCGACCTCGGGGTGGAGATGCCGCTCGAGAAGGTGCCTGGCCTGCAGAAACGCATCACCCGCAGCTGCCGAAGGCTCGGCAAGCCGGTGATCGTCGCCACCCAGATGCTCGAATCGATGATCTCGTCACCGGTGCCGACCCGCGCCGAGGTCTCGGACGTCGCCACTGCCGTCTTCGAGGGGGCCGATGCGGTGATGCTGTCGGCGGAAAGCGCCTCCGGCCAGTTCCCGGTCGAGGCGGTGGCGACCATGAACCGCATCGCCGAGGAGGTGGAAAGCGATTCGCTGTTCGACGGCATCATCGCCTCGCAGCGCGCGGCGCCCGAGCCGACCGGGGCCGATGCCATCGCCTTCGCGACGCGTGACGTCGCCGAAACGCTCGACCTCAAGGCGGTCGTTGCCTGGACGGCCTCGGGCTCGACCGGCATCAGGATCGCCCGCGAGCGGCCGCGCATCCCGATCATGGCGCTCACGCCGCTCGTCGACACGGCGCGTCGCCTGGCGCTCGTCTGGGGCGTCCACGCCTATGTGACCGAGGATGCGCATGACGCCGACGACATGGCGGAGCGCGCCTGCCGAGCCGCATCGAGCGAAGGGTTCGCCCGCGTCGGCGAGCGGGTGATCGTCGTCGCCGGCGTACCCTTCGGCTCGCCCGGTGCCACGAACATGATCCGTATCGCCTTCGTCGGTCCGGAGGGCGGCGTCTAGACAAGCCGCGCATGGCTGTTCCGCCCCTCGGCGGATCGCGCTCGCGCCACCTTGAAGAGGCTCCGCCCGGATGCCATTCACCCCTCTGGCAAACAATCAGGCTGACAGTCTTCGATGAGCTACGACCTCGTTGTGATCGGCACCGGCCCCGGCGGCTATGTCTGCGCCATCCGGGCGGCCCAGCTCGGGCTCAAGACCGCGGTGGTCGAAAGGCGCGCCACGTTCGGAGGCACCTGCCTCAATGTCGGCTGCATCCCGTCGAAGGCGCTGCTCTATGCCTCCGAGATGTTCGCGGCCGCCGGCCATGACTTTTCCGCCCTGGGGATCAAGACCGCCGCGCCCGAGCTCGACTGGGCCGCGATGGGCAGGCATCGCGACGACACGGTCGCCGCCAATGTCAACGGCGTCGCCTTCCTGTTCAAGAAGAACAAGGTCGACACATTCCGCGGCACCGGGCGCATCGCGGCGGCGGGCCGCGTCGAGGTGAAGGCCGATGACGGCAAGACCGAGACGATCGAGACCAAGGCCATCGTCGTCGCAACCGGGTCGGAGGCTTCGAGCCTTCCCGGCGTCACGATCGACGAGACGACGGTCGTCTCCTCGACCGGTGCGCTGGTGCTGCCCGCCGTGCCGAAGCGGATGGTTGTCATCGGAGCAGGCGTCATCGGGCTCGAGCTCGGCTCGGTCTGGCAGCGGCTCGGCGCTGAGGTGGAGGTGGTCGAATTCCTCGACCGCATCCTTCCCGGCACCGACGGCGAGGTCGCCCGACAGTTCCAGCGCATGCTGGAGAAGCAGGGCCTGAGGTTCCACCTCGGCCAGAAGGTGTCGGGCGTCGCGGCGCGGGAGGGCGGTGCCACCGTGACCTTCGCACCGGTGGCGGGCGGCGAGGCCCGCACGCTCGACGCCGAGGTGGTGCTCGTCGCGACCGGCCGCCGCCCGGTCACGGACGGACTCGGACTGGAGGAGGCCGGCGTCGCGACCGAGCGCGGCCGGGTCGTGATCGACGACCATTTCGCCACCAACGTGCCGGGCATCTATGCCATCGGCGATGTGGTCCGTGGCCCGATGCTGGCCCACAAGGCCGAGGACGAGGGCGTCGCGGTGGCCGAGATCCTGGCCGGGCAGGCGGGCCACGTGAACTACGGCGTCATCCCCTCCGTCATCTATACCATGCCGGAGGTGGCCAGCGTCGGCGCGACCGAGGAGGAGCTGCAGGCCGCCGGCACGCCCTACCGGGTCGGCAAGTTCCCCTATACGGCCAACGGCCGGGCGCGGGCGATGCGCCACACGGAAGGCTTCGTCAAGGTCCTGGCCCACGCGGAGACGGATCGCGTGCTCGGCGTCCACATGATCTCGGCCGTCGCGGGCGAACTGATCCAGGAGGCCTCGGTGCTGATGGAGTTCGGCGGCTCGGCCGAAGATTTGGCCCGCACCTGCCACGCCCATCCGACCATGTCGGAGGCGGTGAAGGAAGCCGCCATGGCGGTCGACAAGCGTGCCATCCACGTGTGACGGGCGGGGATGCGCCTGATCGGCGCGACCCATCGCCTCCCTCCGAACGTCGGCACCGCCTCGGCGTTGACCCTTAGGGAGGTCGATCATGTCCCTGTTTTCCCGGCGCTCGGCGTCGCCATCGCGCTCGCCGGCGCCGACAAGCGCGGCTACGTCCGCATGTTCGCCCATCTCGACTGGTCGGACGAGCAGATGGGGGCGGCTGCCCTCGCCGAGATGGCCGGCGGCCTTTCGATGATCCCGGTCCCGTCCTGCCGACTCAGGCCAGCTCGATGTCGGTCTGCGGGAAATCGTCACCTTTGCAGAGCAGCGTCGTGCCGAAACAGCGGGCACAGGCGTAGGCGAAGCAATCGCCGAAGTTCAGCCTGGCCGGATGTCGCCCTTTTCCGAAGCGGTCGAAGGCCTGCAGCGCCAGGGCTGCGGCCTGCGGGGGGACCGCCCGAACCTCGATACCCGTGACAAGCAGATAGCGATCGACGGTCCCTCGAGCCTCGCCGGCCGGCAGGCCGAAAATCCGCTCGAGCGTCACAACCGTCTCCCAGATTGCCAAGGGCGAGGTGATCCTGGTCGCATCTCGCCGCAACCGAGTCGCCAAAAACCTGGCGTCGTTCTCGTCGGCGAGCATCGCACAGAGCGCGGAGGCGTCGACGAACATCAGCCTTCTTCGTAGAGACTGTCGATGAAATCCTTGCCGGCGGCCTCCGGATTGAACATGGGCGCTCGCGCCCGAAGATCGCGGCAAAACGCAACCGCAACCTCCACCAGATCGGCCGAGGCTTGCTCCCGATCCCACTCGTTCTGAAGCGCCACCCGTACGGCTTCCGTCTTGCTGACGCGTCTGCGAGCGGCCAGGCGCTCGGCCAACGCATCGACCTCGGCGCTTTTCACGTAGAGAGCCATTCGCCTGCCTGCTTTTTATATCCGCTTAGGATATGATCGCGCCTGGTCAAGACGCAAGGCCAATTCGAAACAGGGGATCGTCAGGTGCCGACCGAAGAATTGCGGCCGATCGAGACGATGGACTCGCCCGAAGCGGCCGTCGATCGGCTGAGCCGCCTGCATGCCGGGGCCACGGAGGCCCTACGCGACGCGCTGTCGCGCTTCATCGACGGCGGACCACCGCCCGATCTCGCGACCCGCCTCGCCTTCCGCTATCCCGAGTTGCGCGTCACCTATGCGCCTGCCGGGCCGATGCCTCGCATCAAGCGCGCCACGGCGAAGTTCCAAGGGCCCGGCATCTATGCGACGACGGTGACGCAGCCGGATTATTTCCGTCCCTACCTGCTCGAGCAGTTGCGGCCGCTGGCCAGCGATTATGGGGTGGCCATCGAGGTCGGCTCGAGCGCCCAGGAGATCCCCTACCCTTACGTGGTCGAGCCCGGCACCGATCTCGCCGGCGGGGTCAGCGCTGTCGATCTCGCCCGCTTCTTCCCGACGCCGCTGCTCTCGGCGGTCGGCGACGAGATCGCCGACGGCCTGTGGCTCATGGGCGATGCCGACGCGCCGCGGCCGCTCGCTCTGTTCGATGCCGTGCGGATCGATTTTTCGCTGCGACGGCTGGTCCATTACACGGGGTCCGACTGGCGCACCATCCAGCCGTGGATCCTGCTCACCAACTATCATCGCTACGTCGACCAGTTCGTGCGTGTCGGTCTCGCCGCCATGGCGAAAGGCGAGGGCGGGTACGAGCGGCTGATCCTGCCGGGCGGCGTCAGCATCGAGCGAAGCGAGGCGGCCTCGGCCGATCCCGCGGCCGTCATCGCGGCCTCACCCTGGCACCGCTTCCAGATGCCGGCCTATCATCTCGTCGGCCGCGACCCCAGCGGCGCCCCGAGCGGCACGACGCTGGTCAACATCGGGGTCGGCCCGTCCAATGCCAAGACCATCACCGACCATCTCGCGGTGCTGCGGCCGCATTGCTGGCTGATGGTCGGCCATTGCGGCGGCCTTCGGCAATCGCAATCGATCGGCGATTACGTGCTGGCCCACGGCTACATGCGGCGCGACCGCATCCTCGACGAGCTCGTGCCAACGGACGTGCCGGTGCCGGCGCTCGCGGAAGTGCAGATGGCGCTGCAGGCGGCTGCCGCCTCCGTCACCGGCGAGAAGGCCGAGGCGCTCAAGCAGCGGCTGCGCACCGGCACGGTCGTGACCTACGACGACCGAAACTGGGAGCTGCGCTTCTCGCAGGAGCGGCGGCGCATCAACCTGTCGCGCTCGATCGCCGTCGACATGGAAAGCGGCACAGTCGCGGCGCAGGGCTACCGGCTGCGGGTGCCTTACGGCACGCTGCTCTGCGTCTCCGACAAGCCGCTGCACGGCGAGATCAAGCTGCCGGGTTCCGCCAATGCCTTTTACGAGCGGGCGGTCGGCGAACATCTGCTGATCGGCCTCGCGGCGCTCGATGCGCTGCGGCGCGACCGGGCGGGGCTCCATTCACGCAAGCTGCGCAGCTTCGACGAGCCGCCGTTCCGCTAGAGCATGATCGGCTGCTGCCGATCTGCTCCAGCATTAAAAGAGCGAGCACGTTCATCGGTTTAGGATCGCGAAGCGATTCAACCTAAACCGATCGTGCTCTAGATGTGAGCATGATCGGCTGTTGCCGGTCGAGCGCGCGGTCCGGTCGATCACCTCGCGCGGCCTTTGTCCCTTGGCGCGCCGCGCCGAACCGCGCAGCCATGGGCTCGACGTGATTTCCGATAAAGCGGAGGGAGATCGGCAATGAACATCTTCAGCCTGGCAAAGCAGGTCGCGCTGGTGACCGGCGCGGGCAGCGGTATCGGCCAGCGGCTCGCCATAGGCCTCGCAGAAGCGGGCGCCGACGTCGCCGTCTTCGACCTGCCGGAGTCGCCCGGCCTTGCCAGGACCGCCGCCGCGATCGAGGGCCTCGGCCGGCGTGCCATGGCCGCCAGCGGCGACGTCACCCGACGCGGCGGACGGGAGTTGCCCGCGCTCCGGCGATGATGGCGAGCAACGCCTCCTCGGCCCGGCTGCGGTAGCGCTCGGCGTGGCGGAGCAGGGTGAAGGCGCGTTCGGGCAGGTCGAAGCCGACCTCGACGAGAAGTCCCGCCTCGATCGAGGGCGCCGCGACCGAGGCCGAGATCGCGGTGGCGCCCATGCCGGCCTCGACGGCGCCGCGCACGGCCTCGTTCGACGGCAGTTCGAAGGCGATCGGCAGCCGCTCCAGCACGCCGTAGCCGCGGGCCACCGCTTCGAAGATCGAGCGCGTGCCCGAGCCTTCCTCGCGGAAGACCCAGTCGCTGTCCGGCAGGTCGGAGGCCGCGATCCGTCGGCCGTCGGCCCAGGGGTGGCCGGGCGCGACGACGATCACGAGCTGGTCGCGGGCGACCGCCTCGGCGACGAGGGTGGGGTCCTGGACATCTCCTTCGACGAAGCCGATGTCGGCCGCCCAGTCGCGGATGGCCTTGGCGACCTCCGCCGTATTGCCGACCGTGAGCCGCACCTCGACGCCGGGATAAGCGCGCCGGAAGGCGACGAGGTGACGTGGCAGCCAGTAGCTGGCGATGGTCTGACTCGCCTGCACGTTCAGCCGGCCGCGCTTGAGCCCACCGAGTTCCGCGAGAACGAGTTCGGCCGCCTCGGTCCGGGCCAGCACCGCTCGCGCCTCGACCAGGAACAGCGCGCCCGCTTCGGTCAGCGCGATGCCGCGCCCGACGCGGTGGAACAGCCTGGCGCCGTGCCGGCCTTCGAGCGTCGCCACCGCCGCGCTGACCGCCGATTGGGCCATGTTGAGCGCCTCGGCGGCGCGCGTCACATGCTGCCGCTCGGCCACCGCCACGAAAACGCGAAGCTGTTCGAGCGTCATGCGGCAGCGGGCTCGGGATGCCACCACCGGCCACCCACCACGACGCCCCGAGCGAACAGCCGCCGATCCGCCGTGACCACCTCGCCGCGCACGTCCTCGAGCGGAAATTCTCCCTCGTCGAGCGACAGGATGCTGGCATCGCCGATGCTGCCGGGCGCGAGCGAGCCGAGATCGGGCCGGCCGAGCGTCGCGGCGGCATTGACGGTCGAGGCCGCGACAACGTCGCTCAAGCGCATGCCGAGCGCCAGGAACTTCGACAGCGTCGTCACTTGGTCGTAGGCGGGACCGTCGATGCAGAGCGCATGGATGTCGGACGAAATCGTGTCGGGGGCGAAGCCCTGGTCCAGCATGGCCCGCGCGGTCGCCCAGGAGAACGATCCCATGCCGTGGCCGACGTCGAAGCGGACGCCGCGCTGGCGCGCCGCGAGCAGCGCCGGTTTCACCCGGCCCCGGCCGTCGACTGGAGCATTGGGGAAAGGCCGGAAGCAATGGGTGAGCACGTCGCCGGGGCGCAACCGTTCGACGACGGCCTCGTAGGAGGGCGGCGGCTCGTCGATATGGACCATCATCGGCAGGCCCGTCTCGTCGGCCACCTGTTCGGCGACATCGAGCGGCACGATTCCCGCGGTACCGCTCGCGTTGCGCCCGAGCCGCACCTTGATGCCGACGATGAGATCGCGGTTGCGCTCGACGACCTCCAGGCAGTCGCGGGCGGCAAGGAGGCGGATGTCGTGGCCCTCGCCGACCATCACGCGGTTGGAGAAACCGTAGATCCCGGCGAAGGAGATGTGGAGGTAGGGCAGGATGCGGATCGCGCTTGGCTCGATGACATGCTTGCGGAAGCCGGCGAAATTGCCCGGGCCGGCGCTGCCGGTATCGACACAGGTGGTGACCGCGCTGCGGCGGGCGAAATCCTCCGCATCGATGCCGAGCGAGGTGCCGCCCCAGTAGACATGCGTGTGCAGGTCGATCAGCCCGGGCGTGACGATCCGGCCGGAGACGTCGCGGAGGTCGGCGCCCGCGGCGTCGAGCCGATCCCCCACGGCGGCGACGCGGCCGCCGGCGAAGGCGACGTCGGTCACCCGGTCTAGGTTGCACGACGGGTCGATGACGCGTCCGTTGCGGAGGATGAGATCGAAAGGCATGGCGGATGAGGTCTCTCGGGGTCGGGTCACGATGATCATGGATCGCGCCGGGCGCAACCTCCCGCCTCTGCCAAATATTGTAATGATGCAAGAATCACATTGACATGATTTTGTCATGACGCCACGATCCCGGCCGCTTGGAGGGGTGGAGCGGATCATGCGCGAGCAAGTGGTTTGCGGAGTTCGGCTACGACGTCGCGGCGCGGTTCGGCAGGCACCCTTGTCCTTCGGTACGGGAAAGATCGGCCGGTGAGCGGCGTTACGCTCGACGACATCCAGAAGGCCCGCGCCCGGATCGAGGGCCACGTGGAGCGCACGCCGCTCCAGGCATCACCTCCGCTGTCGGCTCGTTGCGGCGTGCCGGTCTACCTGAAACTCGAGACTCTTCAGACCACCGGCAGCTTCAAGCTGCGCGGCGCCACCAATGCGGTGCTGTCTCTCAGTGACGCCGCGCGACGGCGCGGTCTCGTCACCGCCTCGACCGGCAACCACGGCCGGGCATTGGCCCATGCGGCGCGCCAGGCCGGCGCACGGGCCGTCGTGTGCATGTCGGCGCTGGTGCCGAAGAACAAGGTCGACGCCGTCCTGGATCTTGGCGCCGAGGTTCGCATCGTCGGCCGTTCGCAGGACGACGCCCAACTCGAGGTCGCACGCCTTGTCCGCGAGGAAGGGCTCAGCGAGATCCCGCCCTTCGACCATACGGCGGTGATCGCCGGCCAAGGTACGGCCGGCCTCGAGATCGTCGAGGCCCTGCCCGCCGTCGACACCGTGCTGGTGCCGCTTTCGGGCGGCGGCCTCGCGGCCGGCGTCGCGGCGGCTGTCAAGGGCCGTCGGCCGAGCGCGAAAATCATCGGCGTGTCGATGGCGCGTGGCGCCGCCATGGCGGCGAGCCTGAAGGCAGGCCGGCCGACCGCGACGGAAGAGCTCGATACGCTCGCCGATTCGCTCGGCGGCGGCATCGGCCTCGACAATCGCCTGACCTTCACGATGTGTCGCGGTCTCCTCGACGGCGTGGTGCTGTTGTCGGAAGAGGAGATCGCCGCCGGCATCCGTCATGCCTTCGAGCATGAGGGCGAGGTAGTGGAGGGCGCCGGCGCGGTCGGCATCGCGGCGCTGCTCGCCGGCAAGGTCGAGGTGAGCGGACCGACCGTGGCCCTCGTCTCCGGCCGCAACATCGACCCCGATTTGCACTGCGAGATCGTCGAAGGGCGGTGGACTGCCGAACGCCGCGGCGCGCCCGAAAGGGCCGCATGATGTGCAGGGTCCGTCAGCGTAGCCCGCTCATCCCTTCGCCTGCAACTCCACTCTGCTTCGCTGAGCGGAGCCTCTTGCAGGCTTCGCCCGCGAAGGCGGGGATCCAGGAGGAGGCCCAATCAATCGGCACCGACTGCCTTCGGCAGACGTCATGCGCTAGTTTCCCGCTTGCGCGGGGACGAGCGGAAGAAGGGCTGGTCTAATGCCCCGAATGCTCATCCTGACCGAGGCCGACCTGCGGCGCTGCGTCAAGCTCGACGCCAGCGTAGTCGATTGTGTCGAGGGCGCCTTCGCGGCGCTCGCCACCAAGGCGGTGGTGATGCCGCCGATCCTGCGCCTCGACATTCCCGAGCATCGCGGCGAGGTCGACGTCAAGACCGCCTATGTACCCGGCCTCGACGGCTTTGCGCTCAAGGTCAGCCCCGGCTTCTTCGACAACCCGAAGCTCGGCCTGTCGAGCCTCAACGGGCTGATGATCCTGTTCAGCGCGAAAACCGGCCTCGTCGAGGCGCTGCTGCTCGACAACGGCTATCTGACCGACATACGCACCGCCGCCGCCGGCGCGGTGGCGGCAAAACATCTTTCACGGCCCGATGCCGCGACGGCTGCGATCTTCGGCGCCGGGGTGCAGGCGCGGCTGCAGCTTCAGGCGCTGACCCTGGTCCGGCCGATCCGGCGCGCAAGGCTTTGGGCGCGCGACCGCGCCCGCGCCGAGGCGGCGGCCTCCGAATTGTCCGCCGTGCTCGGCTTGTCCGTGACGGCGGAGCCCGATCCGCAAAGGGCCTGCGCCGAGGCCGATATCATCGTGACCACGACGCCGGCCGAGCAGCCGATCCTCATGTCCGACTGGATCCGCCCCGGCCAGCACGTCACCGCTATGGGCTCGGATTCGGAGCACAAGAGCGAGATCGAGCCCGCGCTCGCGGCTCGCGCCACCTATGTGGCCGACAGCCTCAAGCAGACCCGGCGCCTCGGCGAGTTGCATCACGCGATCCGCGCCGGCCTCGTGCCGGCGGACAAGGTCTTTGCCGAGCTTGGCCAGGTGATCGCGGGGCAGGTCGCCGGGCGCCGCTCGGCCGAGGACGTCACGCTCTGCGATCTCACCGGCACGGGCGTACAGGATACGGCCATCGCGACCCTCGCCCATGCGCGCGCCGTGGCGGCGGGCGCGGGGCAGGGGTTCGAGACATGATGCCGCGTGATCCCTTCTCCCGTTCACGGGAGAAGGTGTCGCGGCGAAGCCGTGACGGATGAGGGCAAGGAGCGCCTGTGTCTCCCCTCATCCGACCATCGCTTACGCGATGGCCACCTTCTCCCGTACGCGGGAGAAGGAAACGAACCGAGGACATGAAAACGTGATCGAACCGAAGCTCAACTTCACCCGTGCCGAATATGACGAGCGACTGAGGAAGACCCGCGCCGCGATGGAGCGCGCCGGCCTCGACCTCCTCGTCGTTTCCGACCCGTCCAACATGAACTGGCTCACGGGCTACGACGGCTGGTCCTTCTACGTCCATCAGGGCGTGCTGGTCGCCAAGGAGGGCGAACCGGTCTGGTTCGGCCGCAAGCAGGATGCCCAGGGCGCCATCCGCACGACCTATCTGCAGCACGACAATATCATCGGCTACGCCGACCATTACGTGCAATCCACCGAACGCCACCCGATGGATTATCTCAGTCAGGTCATCGGCGAGCGCGGCTGGGCGAAAGCCATCATCGGCGTCGAGATGGACAATTACTATTTCTCGGCCGCCGCCTTCGCGTCGCTGCAGAAACATTTGCCCAATGCCCGTTTCAAGGATGCAACCGCGCTGGTCAACTGGCAGCGTGCCGTGAAAAGCCCGGCCGAGCTCGACCATATGCGCATCGCCGGCCGCATCGTCTCGGCTATGCATCGGCGGATCGTCGACAAGGTCGAGCCGGGCATGCGCAAGAACGACCTCGTTGCCGAGATCCTCGACGCCGGCATCAGGGGGATCGAGGGGTTCGGCGGCGACTATGCCGCCATCGTGCCGTTGCTGCCCTCGGGTTCGGATGCCGCGGCCCCGCATCTGACCTGGGATGACGCGCCGATGAAGGTCGGCGAAGGCACGTTCTTCGAAATCGCCGGCTGCTACCATCGCTATCATTGCCCGCTGTCGCGCACCGTCTTCCTCGGCAAGCCGACCCAGGCGTTCCTCGATGCCGAGAAGGCGACGCTCGAGGGCATGGAGGCGGGGCTCGCGGCTGCCAAACCCGGCAACAGCTGCGAGGATATCGCCAATGCCTTCTTCGCGGTGCTGAAACGCTACGGCATCGTCAAGGACAACCGCACCGGCTACCCGATCGGTTTGAGTTACCCGCCCGACTGGGGCGAGCGCACCATGAGCCTGCGCCCGGGCGACCGTACCGAACTCAAGCCCGGCATGACCTTCCATTTCATGACCGGCCTGTGGCTGGAGGATATGGGGCTCGAGATCACCGAGAGCATCGCCATCACCGAGGCGGGCGTCGAATGCCTCGCCGACGTGCCGCGCAAGCTGGTGGTGAAGGCGTGACGGAGCATCCTGAGCTTAGCTCGGTGTCTTCCCTCCCCTCCCAGGGGAGGGTGATGCCCGCAGGGCAGCGGGTGGGGTCTCATAGGGGTCGCACCCCATCCGGCCCGGCTTTCGCCGGGCCACCTTCCCCGGTCCGGGGAAGGAGGGCGCGATGACACTTCGTCCCTCGCCCATCACCGCGACGGTGGATGTCGAGCGCGACGGCGTGCAGCACGGACATCTGCGCCTGCCCTACAGCCGCGACGATTCCGCCTGGGGCTCGGTGATGATCCCCATCGCGGTCGTGAAGAACGGCCGCGGGCCGACGGCGCTGCTGACCGGCGCCAACCACGGCGACGAATACGAGGGGCCGGTGGCGCTGTTCGACCTCGCCCGCACGTTGCGCGCCGAGGATGTCGCGGGCCGCGTGATCATCCTGCCGGCGATGAACTACCCCGCCTTCCGGGCCGGCACGCGCACCTCGCCGATCGACAAGGGCAACCTCAACCGCAGCTTCCCGGGACGGCCGGACGGCACGGTGACGGAAAAGATCGCCGATTACGTCACCCGCCACCTCTTGCGGCTGGCCGATGTCGTGCTCGACCTTCACTCGGGCGGCCGCACGCTCGATTTCCTGCCCTATGCGGCGGCCCACGCGCTGCCCGACAAGGCGCAGGAGCGGCGCTGCTTCGACGCCGTCGCCGCCTTCGCGGCCCCCTATTCGATGCGAATGATCGAGATCGATGCCGTCGGCATGTACGACACGGTCGCCGAGGCGGCGGGCAAGGTCTTCGTCACCACCGAACTGCGCGGCGGCGGCACCGCCACAGCGGCAAGCGTCGCGATCGCGCGGCGTGGCGTCGCCAATCTGCTCAGACATGCCGGCATTCTCGAGGGCCGACCCGAGGCCGGCCCGACGCGCTGGCTCGACATGCCGTCGGCCGACTGCTTCGGCTTCGCCGAGGAGGACGGCCTCGTCGAGCCGCTGAGGGACCTCGGCGATCCCGTCCGCGAAGGCGAGGTCGTGGCCCGCATCCATCCCGTCGGTCGCACCGGAGGCGCACCCTTCGAGCATCGCGCCGCCATCGACGGCGTCCTCGCCGCCCGCCATTTCCCCGGCCTCGTCAAGGCCGGGGACTGCCTTGCCGTCCTCGCCACGATCGAGGACGAAAACTGAATGCGGCCCGCCGGCAATGGTGCCGGAAAAGCCGGATCAACCGGCGGGTCGAGACAACAACAGGAGTTGAAACATGCGCAACCGCTTGAGTGCTTCCGTCACCACCGCCGCCTTGGCGCTCGGCTTCGGCCTGACGGCCGCCTCCGCCGCAACCCTCAAGGACGTCCAAGGCCAGGGTTTCGTGCGTGGTGCCAATGCCAACGAGGTGCCCTATGGCTTCATGGATGCGGACGGCAACGGCAAGGGCATCGGTCCCGAGGTCGCGGCCGAAGTGTGGAAGAGCATCGGCGTCAAGGAAATCACCTGGTCGGTGACGCCCTTCGGCACGCTGATCCCCGGGCTCAAGGCGCGCCGCTACGACTTCGTCGGCGCCGAGATGAACATCCTGCCCGACCGCTGCAAGCAGGTCGCCTTCACCGAGCCCAATTCCTCCTACGGCGAGGGCCTGCTGGTGCCCAAGGGCAACCCGAAGAACCTGCACGGCTACGAGGACATCAAGGCCAATCCGGCCCTGAAGGTCGCCATCGTGTCGGGTGCCGACCAGATCGACTTCCTGCACGCCATGGGCATTCCGGACTCGCAGATCGTCATGCTTCAGGCCAATGCCGATGCGCTCTCGACGGTGAAGACCGGCCGCGCCGACGCCTATGCGGCAACCGAGCTCACGGTGGCGCAGCTCGTCAAGGATTCGGGCGATGCGGGTATCGAGCAGGCCCAGCCCTTCAAGGACCCGATCGTCAAGGGCAAGCCGGCCCGCTCTTATGGCGGTTTCGATTTCCGGCTGGAGGACAAGGCGCTCTACAAGGCCTTCAACGACGCGCTTGTCGCCTTCAAGAAGACCGACGCCTATCCGAAGATCTTGATCAAATACGGCCTGAGCCCGGAGAGCGTGAAGGCCGCCCAGGACAAGACGATGGAGGACCTCTGCGCGGGGAAGTGACGCGCCGAGCCCTTCTCCCGTTCACGGGAGAAGGTGCCCGAGCATTGCGAGGGCGGATGAGGGAAGCCTCAGGTCTGTGTCTACCCTCATCCGCCCTGACTTCGTCAGGCCACCTTCTCCCGCAAGCGGGAGAAGGATACGCCCGTCGGTGGAGGCCCGCATGACCTGGACCCACTATCTCCCGGCGCTGCTCAAGGGCGCCGAAATCACGATCATCGTGGCGCTCGTCTCGACGGTGCTCGGCGGGATTCTATCCTTCGTGGTCGGCATCGCGCGCGTCGAGGGCGGCCCGATCCTGTCGAAGCTCGCGCTCGTCTATATCGAATTCATGCGCGGCGTGCCGCTGCTGGTGAAGTTCTTCTGGCTCTATTACGCGCTGCCGCTGCTGGGCGTGTCGCTCGACCCGATGACGACGGGCATCACCGGCCTCGTGCTCAACATCAGCGCCTACGGGGCCGAGGTCGTGCGCGGCGGCCTGAAGTCGGTGCCGGACGCGCAGTTCGAGGCGGCGCGGGCGCTGAACTTCTCCCGCGCCCATGTGCTGCTCCATATTTCGCTGCCCCAGGCCATCGTCGAGATGATGCCCGCCTTCGGCAACCTTGCGGTGCAGAACCTGAAGGACACAGCGCTGGTGTCGCTGATCTCGATCGCCGACCTGACCTTCCAGGCTCAGCAATTGCGCAACATCACGCTCGACAGCGCCCGAATCTTCACGCTGACGCTGATGGGCTATTTCATCATCTCGCTCGCGATCGCGTTGGTGATCCGCATCGTCGAGCGCTGGACGCGGCGCGGCGCGGCGTTTCCGCGCGCGGCGCACGGGTGAGGAGAAGCGCATGATCTACGGCTTCGCCTGGGACACCTCTTCGCCGCTCGCCTATGCGCTGTCGATCCTGCCGATCCTCGGCATCGGGCTCATCGTCACGCTGGAGGCCGCCGTCTCCGGCTTCGCGATCGCCCTGGTGCTCGGTCTCGTCTGGTGCCTGCTGCGCCGCTCGCGCCTCAAGGCAATCTCCTGGACGGTCGCCTTCGTGGTCGAGTTCATCCGCGACACGCCGCTCCTGGTGCAGCTCTTCTTCCTCTACTACGTGCTGCCCGACTACGGCATCACGCTGCCGGCCTTCCTCACCGGCGCGCTGGCGCTCGGCCTGCAATATTCAGCCTATACGTCGGAGGTCTATCGCGGCGGCTTCGATGCCGTGCCGCGCGGCCAGTGGGAGGCCGCCACCGCGCTCAACCTGTCGCGTTTCAAAATCTACCGCGACATCGTCATCCCGCAGGCCATCCCGCGCGTCATGCCCTCGATGGGCAATTACGCGGTCTCGATGTTGAAGGAGACGCCGGTGCTTTCCGTCGTCACGGTGCTCGACATGCTCAACCTCGCCAATATGATCGGCGATCGCACCTTCGAATATCTGGTGCCCTTGACGATGGTTGGCCTGATCTTCCCCGTCCTGACGACGCTCTGCTCGGCCGGCATCCATGCGCTCGACCGGGTGCTGCCCAAAGCCGGATTTGCCCTCAGATGACAGACTCCCTGATCCGGTTCTCCGCGCTGACCAAGCGCTTCGGCGAGCTCGTTGTGCTCGACCGGTTCGATTTCGACGTCGCGCCCGGCGAGAAGGTGACGCTGATCGGCCCCTCGGGCTCGGGCAAGTCGACCGTGCTGCGCATCCTGATGACGCTCGAGCCCTTCCAGGAGGGCGACCTGACGCTCGCCGGCATCCCCTACCACCAGCCCGACGGGCGCGGTGCCTTCCGGGCCAGCGACAAGCACCTCCGGCAGATCCGCACCCATGTCGGCATGGTGTTCCAGAGCTTCAACCTGTTCCCGCATATGAGCGTGCTGCGCAACGTGGTCGAGGCGCCGGTCGCGGTGCTTGGCCTGGCGCGCACCGAAGCCGAGTGCCGGGCCGTCGACCTTTTGCGCCTCGTCGGCCTCGCCGAGAAGAAGGACCACTTTCCGAGCCAGCTCTCCGGCGGCCAGCAGCAGCGCGTCGCCATCGCCCGGGCGCTGGCCATGCGGCCGCGCGTGCTGCTCTTCGACGAGCCCACGTCCGCACTCGACCCGCAGCTCGTCGGCGAGGTGCTCGGCGTCATCCGCACCCTGGCGCACGAGCACGACCTCACCATGCTGCTCGTCACCCACGAGATGCGCTTCGCCCGCGAAGTGTCGGACCGGGTCTGCTTCTTCGACAAGGGCAAGATCGTCGAGCAAGGCCCGCCGGAAAAACTCTTCTCCAGCCCCGAACAACCCCGGACGCGGGAATTTCTGAAATCCGTCCTCGCCGAATAGGCGCGCCGTGCGATCCGCGCGCTTGATTAAGGTCGGCGCCGATCACCCGGCCTTGCGCTGATAGGCCTCGTTGGCGTCAGCCACGCCATGGCGGCGGAGGTGCACGCGCGACTTGATCAGCACCATCGTGGCCTGGCTGCGCGGCACCGTGGCGATCGTCGTCACCGAGGCCACCTCGTCGTTGCGAAACAGGTATAGGACGATGGCGACCTCGCCGTTGCTGGCGTCACGCGTGATGAGCGAGAAGGTGATCATGGGGCGGGTCCGTCATGGAGCGCGGGTCTATGACGGAGACTTTGAGCACCCATCCTGTCGCCAGGCTTACCCCTCGTTAACAGTCACGGCAGGCGGCTGCGCTCGGCCTGTTTCTGCGCCTCCTGCGCGGCCTTGAGCTGCGCCTTCGTGTACATCAGGGCGTGCGCCGCGAGGTCGCGGCTGTCCTCCCAGAGGTTGCGCCAGATGCCGAGGATGCCTTCGAGCGGCTGGCCGACGACGCGCGAGGAGAAGGATTCGAAGGTGATCGGCCCCTGGTAGCCCGAGCGGACCAGCGCGCGAAACACGCCGGCGAGGTCGATCGACCCCGAGCCCATGTAGCCGCGATGCGAGTCCCCGGTATGGAAATAGCCGAGGTGTTCGCCGGTATCGATGATCGCCGAGGTTATGTCCGATTCCTCGATGTTCATATGATAGACGTCGAGATGGACCTTGACGTTCGGGGCGCCGATTCGCTTGCACATCTCGACCGCCTGCGACGCGGTGTTGAGCACGTTCGATTCGTAGCGGTTCACGACTTCGAGGCCGACCGTGATGTTGCTCTTCGCTGCCGTCTCGCCGACGCGCTGCAGCACCTCGACCGAGCGCTTCACCCCCTCGGCGGTCGTCGGCACGGAATATTTCTGGAAGGCCGATTCGAGGATGCCGCAGATATGGGTGGCGCCGACGTCGCGCCCCATGGCGATCGCCTGTTCGAGCTTGGCCTGGCCGCGTTTCTCATTGTCGCGGTCGTTGCTCGAAATGTCGCTGTCGGCAGCGAGGCCGAGCGAGGCCGTGGCGCCGATGCCGGCCTTCTCCAGCTCGCGCCGGGTGAAACCCGTGTCAATGGTCGAGGGATCGAGCGCCGCGAGCTCGATGAGATCGTAGCCGAGTTCGGCCGTCTGGCCGATGGCGCGCGCCGCCTCGTCCCTGCTCCAGCCCTTGGCCCAGACGAAGGCATGCAGACCCAGTTTGTTCATCGTTCAGACTCCCTTGACGTTATGGCTTGCGCAACCTGGAGCGGCTTCAGGGCCGCATAGAGTGCCCGGAAGGACTCGGCGCGCGGACGATAGAGGTCGCGAAGGCGCGGATCGGGCGCGATCACTCCGGCGCGTGGCGGCGCGGTCACCACATCGGCGAGGCTCTCGCCCGTGGCCGCGAGGCGACCGAGACGCGCCGCGCCGAAGGCCGGGCCGCGCTCGGCGCCCTCGAAGCGGACGAGCGGCACGTCGAGCACCGAGGCGATGATCCGCCCCCAGAAGATTGAGCGTGATCCACCGCCAATGAAGCCCAGCTCCTCGGGGCGAGGCTCGCCCGGCCGCGTCAGCGCGGCGAGGCCGTCGGCAAGCGAGAAGGCGACCGCCTCCATCATCGCCTGCGCGATATCGGCGGGCGTCGTCGCGCCGTCGAGGCCGATCAGCGCGCCGCGCGCGGCGGGATCGTTGTGCGGGGTGCGCTCGCCGAAGAGGTAGGGCAGGGCGAGGAGCCGCGACGGCCCCCCTTCGAACGACGTTTCGACCTCGGCCAGCAGCGCGCCGACATCTGTCCGTCCGGTCCAGCGGGCGACGGCGGCGAGCGGGCTCGCGCCGTTGAGCAGCGCTGCCATCCTGTACCAGGCCCCCGGCACGGCATGGCAGAAGGCGTGGACGAGGCGCTCGGGATCGGGCGCGTAATGCCGGGAGGCCAGGAACACTTGCCCCGAGGTGCCGAGCGACACGAAGCCCTGGGCCTCGCCGATCGCGCCGATGCCGACGCCGCCGACCGCCGTGTCGCCGCCCCCCGCGGCCACAGCGACGCCGGGCGCCATGCCCCAGCACGCCGCGAGCGCCGGGCGCAGTTGCCCGGCCACGGCGGTCGCTTCGACCAGCCGGGGCAGCCAGGCGGGGTCGACGCCGCAGGCCTCGAGCGCCGCGGGCGACCAGTCGCGCGTCGCCTGATCGAGCAGCCAGGTCCCGGCCGCGTCGCTGACGTCGGTGACATGCTCGCCGGTCAGGCGCAGGCCGATATAATCCTTGGGCAGCAGCAGGTGGCGGGTTTCGGCCAGGAGCTCCGGCTCATGCCGGCGCAGCCACAGTATCTTGGGGCCGGTGAAGCCCGGCATCGGCCGCACGCCCATGTCGCGCTGAAGCTCGGGGCCGAGGGCGGCCAGCGCCTCGGCCTCGGCGACGGCGCGCCCGTCATTCCACAGGATGGCGGGCCGCAGCGGCCGGTCCTGCGCGTCGAGCAGCAGGGCGCCATGCATCTGGCCCGAAAGGCCGATGCCGCGGACCCGTCGCATCGCCTCCCGCTGCTCCGCCGCGAGGCGGTCGAGCCCGCCGGAAACCGCCGCCCACCAGGCTTCGGCATCGTCCTCGGACCAGGAGGGGTGAGGCTGGCGCGGACTGAGCGCCTCTTCGACACTGGCGATGCCGCGCTGCGCCTCGTCGACGAGGACGATCTTGACCGCCGAGGTTCCGATATCGATCCCGAGGAACATCGCTAGCGCCGTCCGGCTCCGGGGCAAGCGGGGGGCCGCTTTAAGGGTCACGCTTTAGCGGCTGCGACGCCCAAACGCCAGTGGCGAGCAGGGTGATCGCATTTGGATCAAAGCCGCCGGATGATGTTTTCCTTCCCCGGCAACGGGGAAGGTGGCGCCCGCAGGGCGTCGGAAGGGGCGATCTCGGGTGGAGAACCCCATCCGTCCCGGCCTCGCAGCCAAGTTTACGCTGGCTGCGTAAACTTGCCGGCGGCCGGTCCACCTTCCCCGTTCCGGGGAAGGATTTTGCGCCTGTACAGGTCATGATTTCAAATGCGATCACCCCGCGGTGGCGAGCCGCTCACGCCTCGGGCTTGGCGGCCCGGTTCGCGTGCCGGATCAGCCGTTCGAGCACTTCGGCGGCCCGATTGGCGGAGGTGCCGATCGCATCGAGCATCTGCGGAACCCGGCCGATATCGGGTCCGTCGGCGATCTCGAGGGCCGCGACCTGGGCATTCTCGATCACCGTCGACAGCAGTGCACGATAGAGCGGGTCGGTCGTCGCGCCTGCGCGCAGGCCGATTCGGGGCGGCGCGACGATGGCATGCTGGAACCGGCGCCGTGCGGCCTCGGCGCTGCGGCGCTCGGAAATGTCGGTGAACAGCAGCACGGTGCCGAGCGCGCGACCGGGCCTTGAGACGACCGGATCGGCCCGCACCAGCAGCGGTAGCGAGTCGCCGGAGGCGAGGGGGAGAAGGACCTCGCCGCGCCACGGCCTGCGATGGCGCACCAGGTCCTTCAGGTTCCGCGCGATCGACCCAGGGTCGGCGAACAGGACCGCGAGATCCTCGATCCGCGCCGGCGCCGGCCGGCCGGCCAGAAGCCGGTCGAAGGCGCCCGTGGTCAGGCGGATCCGTCCTTCGGCATCGGCGATCACTGCCGCTTGCCCGGCGGATCGGACCTTTTGCCCGACGACGTCGAGCTGGTCCTGGATGATCAGCATGCGGACCGTACGAAACTGCAGCACCACATCGGCGACGGTCTCGCCGATGAGGCGGCCGGTCGTGAGATCGGTATCCGACCAGGGCTCGCAGGTGCCTTCCACGAGCTGGTGCCATTGCGCGAAGGAGCGGCGTGGCGACAGATCGAGGGGATCGTTGCCGACCGTGAAGGGAACGAAGGGGTTGCCGCCCCAGGTCACGGTGGTGATCCGTTCCGGACGGAACCAGACGAGGTAGTCGCCGGGCGTGTCGGAGATCGGCGCCGCCAGCAGGCCGCCGATCTCGGGCATGACCTCGCCGAGATCGGGGGCATCGCGGCGCAGCGATGCGGTCGCCGTCACCGGGCTGCGCGGCTGCCCGTCGAGCCACCCTCCCACGGCGCGGATCTGCTGCGTGCCCGGAACCTCGCCCGTCGTTTGCACCTCGCCGTCCACCAGCAGGGCGACGCCCGCGGCGCCGAGTGGGGTCAGTAGTGCGCGAGACTTGTCGAAGATGACGGCGCGCCAGTCGCCTTCCCGGGAGATGGCATCGACGAGACGCTGTTCGAGACGGCGGACGGAGAGCTCCGCCTGCGCCTGGAGGAAGGCGTCGAGCGCGGCGAGCCGGGTCGCCACGGCCTCGGCCAGCAATTCGCAGACCGCCCGGACCTCGTAGTGGACGACGCGCGGCTTGTAGTGGTGGCAGGCGACGAGCCCCCACAGCTTGCCGCCGACCATGAGCGACACGACCAGCGTGGCGCCGACACCCATGTTCTTGAGATACTGGATGTGGAGCGGCGACATGCTGCGCAGGACGCAGAGCGACATGTCGAGCGGCGCATCGGCCGGCGACACGGCCTCCGGCGCCAAGGGGACCGGCGTCGCCGCGACGTCGACCAGGATGCGAACCCGGTTCCGCTCGTAGAGCCGGCGGGCGATCTGCGGGATGTCGGAGGCCGGATACCAGTTGCCGCGGAAGGATTCGAGCCGGCCGCGCTTGCGTTCCGAGAAGATTTCGCCATGTCCTTCCGCGTCGAAGCGGTAGACCATCACGCGGTCGTAGCCGGTCAGGTCCCGGAACAGCCGGGCCGTCTCGTCGCAGAGCCGCTCCAGCGATGAACACGCCAGGATCGAGCGCAACGCCCGCTCGACGTGACGCGACAGATCGACCGGCGGCCCCGCCCGTTCGAGCTCGACGACGATGCCGCCGCCCGGCGGTCGGTGCAACTGGCAATCGTAGGCCGTCGAGTCCCGCCCGACGTGGCACCGCACGGCGGCCGGAGTCTCGATCAGCGATTCGTCGAGATGGGGGCGGATGCGTTGGGCGAGATCGCCCGCGAGATCGGTCAGCGCCAGCCCGACCGGAGGCGCGTCGATACCGAGGAATTCGGCGGCATTGAGGCTCGCATTGACGATGAGGAGGTCGGGTTCGCGCAACAGCAACAGCGCCCCGAAGGGCTGGATCAATCCCGGCAGATGGATCTGCTCGCGCTCGCAATTCGACAGATCGGCTTTGCCGAAGGCCGGATGCGATGGTGCGAGCAGCGCCATTCAGGGGCCTCCCGACGAGCCGTTGCCCTGTTCCGTACCACGCTCGGCGTCCTCGTCCAGCCCGTATCGTTCGAGCTTGGTGTAGAGGCTCTGCCGACTCAAGCCGAGAATCTCGGAGGCCACGGTGCGGTTGCCCCGCGCCAGATCGAGCGCCGCCCGGACGAAATGGCGCTCGACGCCATCGACCGCGGTCTTGACGAACTCGCGCAGCGGCATCTTGCCGACCGGCTCGGTCATCGTCCCGACCAGCGAGGCGATCGACAGGGGACTGCCTTGGCCCCGCAGCCGGCGCCCGACATTCCTGATCGTCAGGCCATGGAACGATGTCCCGCCGTGCGAGAGGGTGGCCCCGGAAATCTCCACCTCCGTCTCGGTTTCGAGATCGCCATGCAGCGCTGAACCGAACAGACGAACGACGCCATGGGCGCGCAAGGTTTCGAGCAGAGCGGCTACGTCGGCGCCCGGCCGCCAGACCCAGCGGCTCAGCTTCTCGCCGGTCACCAAGCCCACCGCACTCATGTCGACCATGTCAGCAAAGGCCTGATTGGCCAGACGGACCACCCCCGACTGGTCGAGCACCACGAAACCGTCAGGCAGCTTGCGCACGAAATCGTCGACCCGCGGTATGGTCTCGGCCGGGATCATGCCGAACCGCGGGTCGGTCGAGACGAGGCGCAGCATCACGGACGCGCCCGCCGCGCTCTTCACCGGCGCCGCCCGGATGAGCCAGGGCACACGATCGTCGCCGAGATGAACCAGGGTTCCGGGGGCCTTGCCGTCCTGCCGCACCTGCTGGACCATGGCGCGCAGCGGCGCCCGCTCGGCGGCGGCGACGGCCGCCAGGACATCCTGCCCCATGGCGCCGTCCGCGTCCGTCAAGCCGAGCGCCTCCACGGCGGCCGGGTTGGCCTCGGCGATGCGAAAACTTCCCGGGCGCAGGACCAGGACCGCTTCGCTCGATGTGTCGAACAACAGGCGATAGCGCGTCTCGACCTCGCGCATCCGCCAATAGTCGCGCTCCATGGTCTGCTGCGCCTCGACGAGGCGCGACTGCAGCTCGGCAACGGCGTGCAGGCTCTTGCCGACAGACATCAGGCCGGACCCGCCGCCCAAAAGGACGGTGGTATATTCCATCGGCACTTCGCGCCCGCTCGGGAAGCGCTGGGTGATCTGCCGGAATGCCGAAATGCCGGTGTCGCGCGCGTCGGCGACGATCCGCCTGACCTTCTCCCCGGCCAGATCGGGGACCGTCTCTCCCCAGGGCCGGCCAAGCCAGCCCTCGACGCTCTCTCCCGCCAGCAGGTGCGACACCCTTGCGTCCCGGATCACCCCGCCGATATCGAGAAACAGCGTCACATCGGGCTGGGCTGGAGCGACCCTCGTCATCGGGTTTCGACCTTCCGTCTGCCCATGTCTTCGCCTCGACCGCCACGGCCGGGCCGGGGCGCCGCATATCCGGCAAACGACGCGTCACTCTCGACCCGATGCATGGCTGAGACCACCATAAAGGATTTAGCGGCCAGCTTTGCGGATCTGACCATTCTACCAATTTCAGATGGATAGCATCGTCAGGGATTTAAAGACAGGCGTGCGGCCCGGCGGACGAGCGGGTGCCGCGCCGCGATCTCGCTCAGGCGGCCGCGAGGTCCGGTGCGAGGACTCAAACGGAAGGTACACCTTCTGTCTGAGATGAATCGGTGCACCGCCTCTGAACTGGTGGGCCGACTTGTCCAGACGGATGAATCATCCGCCTGGGTCGGACCACCAGGAGTTGAGCGACGTTCCTCAGCATGATCCGCGCATAGGTCGACGGGCTCGCCCGGCCCATGCTCTTGTTGAGATAGGCGTCCCACACCAGCCGCTGGATGTCGCGGTCGCCGCAGAGCGCCACGAAGCGCTCGCGCAGCCAGTCGTTGGCGTACCAGAAGCGCTGCATCAGGCCGAGCGCCCGGAACACGCCGCCGTGCTCTCGCATGAAGCGCTTACGGGCACGGCCCAGCGCCCGCGCGTCGTCGGTCGCGCAGAACTCGTGCACGGCCTCGGCGGCGAGCCGACCGCCGAGCATGGCATAGTAGATCCCCTCGCCCGAGGCGGGCGCGACGACGCCCGCGGCATCGCCCGCCAGCACGACGTCGCGACCGTTGTCCCAGCGGGGCAGCGGATGGAGCGGGATCGGTGCGCCCTCGCGCCGCAGCGTCTGCACCGCCGCGAGGCCCGCGGCACCACGCAGCGCCAGGACCGCGGCCCGAAGCCCGAACCCCTTGCGGGCCGAGCCGGTGCCGACGCTCGTCGTCGCGCCATGCGGGAAGATCCAGCCGTAGAAATCGGGCGACAGCGTGCCGCGGTAGTAGACGTCGCAGCGGGTGGCCTCGAAGTCCTCGGACGCTTCGGGAGACCGTACGATTTCGTGATAGGCGAAGACGTAGCGCGCCCGTGCCGCGCCCTCGATGCATTGGCGCGCGATCGCCGAGCGGGCGCCGTCGGCGCCGATGACGGCGCGCGCCCGTGCGGACCCGGCTCCAGCGCCGGTCTCGAAGTGGATGACCGCGGTGCCGTCCGGGTCGCGGTCGAACCGCAGGACGGTAGCCTCGAGGCGCACGGCGCCCGCCGCCTCGGCCCGCCGCCTCAGCCAGTCGTCGAAGCTCTCGCGGTCGACCATGCCGACGAATCCGTCGTCGATCGGCATGAGCACGCGACGGTCGGACGGCGAGACGATCCGGGCCGAGGTCGCCCGCGCGACGACGAGATGGTCCGGGATGTCGAAGTCACGCAGCAGGCGCGGGGGCACGGCACCCCCGCAGGGCTTGATGCGCCCCGGGCGATCGATAAGCAGCACCGAGCGGCCCTGCCGCGCGAGGTCGTGGGCCGCGGTCGACCCGGCCGGGCCGCCGCCGACCACGACGGCATCGAACCGATCCAAGCCGTTGGTCGCGGTTTCGCCCACGACCGACGGGTTGGGGTGCTGGTCTTGCGTATCATTTTTTTCGTGACGCTTGCGTCGGCGCCACGGAACGATGCTCAGCTCGCCCATCGAGGCTCCTCCGGGGCACCGGTCATGGCCGCTCTATCCGGTGTCACCGCCCGGGGCCTCGCCCGGCGCGTCTGACGACACGTCGAGGATGCCGAAGCGGCGCAGCTTCACGTAGAGGCTCTGGCGGCTCACCCCGAGCATGTCGGCGGCCGACGCCCGGTTGCCGTTCGTCATGTGCAGCGCCGCCTCGATCGACAGTTTTTCGATGACGTCGGTCGCCTCGCGCACCAGATCCTTGAGCGACACGCGGCCGACGAGTTCAGTCAGTTGAGCGACCGAGCGCGGCAGTTCCGGCCCGGCCCGCGGCCCCACTTTCAGCCGCCGCGCGATATTGCGGATGGCGAAGCCGTAACAGCGTTGCTCGCTGTTCATGACGGCGGCGGCGGAAATCTCGATCTCGATGCTCGTGCCGAGTTCGCCTTCGAGGCTCGAGGCGAAGAGCCGAACGGCGCCACGCTCGCGCAGGCCGGCGATCAGCACGTCGAGATCGACGCCCGGCCGGCCGATCCAACGGTCGAGCCGCTCGTTCACCGCCTGCCGGTCGTTGGCGACCTGCGCCATGTCGAGGAAGGCCGCATTGGCCGACAGGATGCGCCCCGCGGCGTCGGTCACGACAAAGCCGTCGGGGGCGTTCTCGATGAGCTTCAGGAGCTTCCACGTCATCTTCGGGATGACCCCCGCCGGCGCATCGGCCTTGAGGCGAGACAGGCGCACCAGGAACAGCGACGTGGTCTCCTGCCGGAAGATGAAGGCCGAGACCAGAAGTTCCTCGCCGCCGCGCTTGAGTCTGGCGCGCACGTCGTCGGCCCGGCCGGCCGCGCGGACGACGGCGAGCAGCCCCTGCAGCAGCGGCGCCGATTCGTCTTCGAAGACGGCAACGAGCGGCCGGTCGAAGACGGCCGAGGCCTCCTCGCCGAAGAGATCGGCGGCCGCCGGATTGGCGTCAACGACCTTGTGGGTCGCGCCGTCGACGATCAGCACCGGCTCGGAGGAGACGCGGAACAGCAGGCGGTAGCGCGTCTCCACGTGCCGCAGGCGGGAATAGTCGCGCTCCATCGACTGCTGGGCTTCGACCAGCCGGCGTTGCAGCGTCGAAAACTGCTGGAGATTGCGGCCGAAAGCGATGATTTGGCCGGTCTCCCCGACCTGCACCGCGGAATAGAGCACCGGGACATCGGGCTGCTCTGCGGACGGATAATTGACGTGCCGCGAGCGGGCTGCACCCTCGGACATCGCATCCTTGAGCAGCGCCGCGATCTTGGGCCGGCTTTCGATCGTCACGGTCTCGGCCCAGGACCGGCCGATCCAGCTGCCATGGCCGCTGAGGCCGGCCGAGAGATCCTCGCTGTTGACGGCCATGTCCCTGATGACGCCGTCCGCGTCGAGAACGAGCGCGATGTCGGCGGCGGCCGCGATGAGATTGGCGGCGGTCGTGGGGTCCAATTGGCCGAGGGACTGGGTCGGGGCGTTGAAATGTTTCACGGCGGCTGGCCTCCCGCTCCGGCCTGAGACCGCCGCTCGCCCTCGACAGGTCTGGCGCCGATCGTCACGGGCCGGCCCTGAAGGCCGCGAAGGTCTCGGCTTGCGCGACCGCCTGCCTGGCATCGGCGCCCCAGCCGTCGGCACCGACGCCGCGCGCATGATCCGGATGGCCGACAAAGAGCGGTCCGCCGACCAGCACTCCGATGGCCCCGTTGCAGGATTCCTGCCGCACCATCCGGATGGCGGAGGCGACATCGTCGAGCCGGTCGCCGCAGGCGGCCGAGAAGCCGATGACGGTGAACCGGGTGTCGCGGA
Organism: Lichenihabitans sp.; assembly: GCA_965277115.1. Taxonomy (GTDB): domain Bacteria; phylum Pseudomonadota; class Alphaproteobacteria; order Rhizobiales; family Beijerinckiaceae; genus Lichenihabitans. The sequence continues at coordinate 1,102,491 of CBDIBY010000013.1, forward strand.
CCGCCGCGCCGAGGTCGTCGCGCGATGCGAAGGCGGCGTTCCAGACGCTCCAGCCGGCGCGGCGGAAGAACTCGGCCACCATCGCCAGACCGAACGTGTGCTGGTCGCCGTGCAGCGGCACCAGCAAGGCCTGCCGCGAGGCGTCGGCGGGGCGCCCTGCCTTGTGGAAGTCCGAGCCCAAGGCCCGCATCAGCGTCTGCATCGTGCCGAGCGCCAGCGTGGCGTCGACAAAGCTGCACAGATCCGCCCCCCAGAGCTCGCCGATATGGCGCGCCGCCGACTGGAAGAGATGCAGATAGATGTCGTCGACCGTGACGCCCCGCGCCCGGGCCTCGTCGATCTGCGCCGCCGCGGCGCGATCACTTCCCGGGGCGAGCAGCGTCGAGGCGAAGCGCTCCACCTCGGCTTCGGCGAACACCTGGTTCGCCCATGGCCCGGCTTTACTTCGGTCCGGCCGGTCACGGGCGCCGAGCAGACGCGGAATGATGTCCGCCTCCACGGCGCGACGGACGTCGTCGCCCTCCGGGCTCCTGGGCCGGGCCTCGACGAGATCGGGAGAACGAGGCCGGGATCGGCCGGCGCGCGGCGCCGACAGATCGGGTCGATCCCAATAGCCAGCGTCGACGACTTGCTGGTTCAAGCGCGTCATCCCCTCCGCCATGCGTTCTCTCCCCTAGTAGATTGTCGCCGCGGGCAAACGTCAATCTAAATTTACGTCAAGTTTTGTTGACACGACTGAACGCGCGTTCTAGCCTCGAATGGTGGGCGAAACGGCCCAGGGAGGCCAGAACATCTGCCGATCACGCCTTCTGTGCGGGCTGTGCAGACCACTGCGGGCCCGGTGGCGCTTAAGATAATCGACCCCCGCAGGCGAGTGTTGTCAAGCCATGTTTACAGCCCCGAGACCCACTCCAGGCCGGCCGGACGCATCGGGAGCAACGCCCCGAACCGGCGGGCGGACGACCGGAGCGGACCGTGTCAGAAGGTCGAGGCCGCTCTACACCCCCGAGCAGCGCCGGCGGCGCGACGCTTCGCGCTGGACGCTGGTGCAAGGACTGCTCGCGCCGCTGCAATTCCTGATCTGCCTCGTCAGCCTCGGCTTGATCCTGCGCAGCCTCCTGACGGGCGAGGGGTTCTGGCTGGCGACCGCCTCGGTCGTGGTCAAGACGGTCGCGCTCTACGCCATCATGATCACCGGCTCGATCTGGGAGCGCGAGGTCTTCGGCCGCTACCTGTTCGCCCCTGCCTTCTTCTGGGAAGACATGGTGAGCATGCTGGTGCTGGCGCTCCACACCGCCTATCTGGCGGCGCTCGCCACTGGCGCCCTAGCGCCCCGGACCCTGCTCATCCTGGCGCTTGCGGCCTATGCGTCCTATGCGGTCAACGCGACGCAATTCCTGGTGAAGCTGCGCGCCGCCCGGCTCAGCCGGCCGGCGCTTGCCCCCACCGCGGTCCCGGGAGCGGCCCGGTGAACGCCGTGGCGCCGGCAACGGCCGAACCGGCGGTCTCCGGCTGCCTCGATGCGCCGGTGTTGCGCGAGCGCGGCCAGCGCGAGGTGTTCTGCGGCCTCACCGGCATCGTCTGGCTGCATCGCAAGATCCAGGACGCCTTCTTCCTGATCGTCGGCTCGCGCACCTGCGCCCACCTGATGCAGTCGGCGGCGGGCGTGATGATCTTCGCCGAGCCGCGCTTCGCCACCGCCGTCATCGAGGAACGCGACCTCGCCGGCCTCGCCGACGCGCATGACGAGCTCGATCGCATCGTGGCCCAGCTTCTGACGCGGCGGCCCGACATCAAGCTGCTGTTCCTCGTCGGCTCCTGCCCGTCGGAGGTGATCAAGCTCGACCTGTCGCGTGCCGCGTGCCGCCTGTCGCAAGTCTATGCCCCCGGCGTGCGTGTCCTCAATTATTCGGGCAGTGGCATCGAGACGACCTTCACCCAGGGCGAGGACGCCTGCCTCGCGGCCATGGTCCCGGACTTGCCGGCGGCCGGGGCAGGAACGTCACCCGCGCTCCTCGTCGTCGGCACGCTGCCGGAGATCGTCGAGGACCAGTTCGCCCGGATCTTCGCCGAGCTCGGCATCGGGGACATGCGTTTCTTCCCGCCGCGCCGGGCCGCCGACCTGCCGGCGATCGGGCCGAACACCCGCATGCTGCTGGCCCAGCCTTATCTGGCCGAGACGGCCCGGCTTCTTTGCGCGCGCGGCGCGACCCATCTCGTGGCGCCCTTCCCCCTCGGTGCCGAGGGCACCACGGCCTGGATCGCTGCCGCCGCGACCGCGTTCGGCATCGACCCGCTGCATGTCCGCCGCGTGACCGAGCCGGGCCGCGACCGCGCCAAACGCGCCCTTCACCGCTATCGCACCCAGCTCTGGGGCAAGCGGATCTTCTTCTTCCCCGATTCGCAGCTCGAACTGCCGCTGGCGCGCTTTCTTTCGCGCGAACTGTCGATGGAGCCGGTGGAGGTCGGCACGCCCTACCTGCATCGCGCGCATCTCGCGGCCGAACTCGCCCTGCTGCCCGCGGGCACCCGGATCAGCGAGGGGCAGGACGTCGACAAGCAGCTCGACCGCTGCCGGGCCGCGCGGCCCGACGTCGTGGTCTGCGGCTTAGGCCTCGCCAATCCACTCGAGGCGGAGGGATTCGCGACTAAATGGTCGATCGAGCTGATGTTCACGCCGATCCAGGGCTACGATCAGGCTGGCGATCTCGCCGAGCTCTTCGCCCGTCCGCTGGTGCGGCGAACCCGGCTGGTGGCCTGATGCAGCTCACCGTCTGGACCTACGAAGGACCTCCCCATGTCGGCGCCATGCGCATCGCGACCGCGATGGAGGGGGTGCATTACGTGCTGCACGCGCCGCAGGGCGACACCTACGCAGATCTGCTCTTCACCATGATCGAGCGGCGCGACAAGCGCCCGCCCGTCACCTATACGACCTTCCAGGCGCGCGACCTCGGCTCGGATACCGCCGAACTGTTCAAGTCGGCGGTGCGCGACGCTTATGCGCGCTTCCGGCCGCAGGCGATGCTCGTCGGCGCCTCCTGCACGGGCGAACTGATCCAGGACGATCCGGGTGGCCTCGCCGCGGCGCTCGACCTGCCGATCCCCGTCGTGCCGCTCGAGCTGCCGTCCTACCAGCGCAAGGAGAACTGGGGCGCGGCGGAGACCTTCTACCGGCTGGTCCGTGCCTTGGCCGGCCCTGCGAAACCGAAGATGGAACGGACGCCCGGCGTCCGTCCGCGCTGCAACATCCTCGGGCCCACCGCCCTCGGCTTCCGTCATCGCGACGACGTCACGGAAGTGACGCGGCTCCTCGGGCGGCTCGGCATCGACATCGATGTCACGGCGCCGCTCGGCGCGCGCCCGACCGACCTCGCCCGGCTCGGCGAGGCCGATTTCAACGTCGTGCTCTATCCCGAGATCGCCGCGACGACGGCGAAGTGGCTCGAGCGGTCGTTCGGCCAGCCGATGACCCGCACGGTGCCGATCGGCGTCGGCGCGACGCGCGACTTCATCGCCGAGGTTGCAACGCTGGCCGGGGTCGACCCGGCGCCGGTGCTCGATGCCGACACGAGCCGGCTGCCCTGGTACAGCCGCTCGGTCGATTCGACCTATCTGACCGGCAAGCGCGTCTTCGTCTTCGGCGACGCGACCCATGCGGTCGCAGCCGCGCGGATCGCCGCGGACGAGCTCGGCTTCGCGGTCGTGGGCTTGGGGACCTATGCGCGCGAATTCGCCCGCGAGGTTCGCGACGCCGCCAAGGTGCATGGCGTCGAGCCGCTGATCACCGACGACTACCTCGAAGTCGAGGCCAGGATCGCCGAGCTGCAGCCCGAACTCGTGCTCGGCACGCAGATGGAGCGGCATATCGCCAAGCGGCTCGGCATCGCCTGCGCGGTGATCTCGGCGCCGGTCCATGTGCAGGATTTTCCGGCCCGCTACTCGCCCCAGATGGGCTTCGAGGGCGCCAACGTCATCTTCGACACCTGGGTCCATCCGCTGATGATGGGCCTCGAGGAGCATCTCCTCACCATGTTCCGCGAGGATCCGGAGTTCCACGACGGCGCCAGGCCTTCCCATCTCGGGGCCGGACCGGCGGCGTCCCCTGCTCCCTCGTCCTTCGACACGCCGCCTTCGGCGCCTGCTCAGGATGAGGGATCAGCGGAGCCGGCAACCTTACTCGCCCCTCATGCCGAGCAGGCCGCGATAGCGGCCGTGTCGAAGCACGAGGGAGAACCGGCCCTCATTGCCTGGGCGCCGGAGGCCGAGCAGGAAGTCCGCAAGATCCCCTTCTTCGTGCGGGGCAAGGCGCGCCGCAACACCGAACGTTTCGCCGCCGACAGCGGCATCGCCCTCATCACCGTCGAGACCTTGTACGATGCCAAAGCGCATTTCGGTCGCTGACACAGTGCCGGTCCGCATCGTCGTCGTGACGATGGACAGCCACCTCGCCGGGGCGGTCGAACGGACGGGTACGGCGCTCAAGGCCGAGCTGCCGGGGCTCGACCTCTCGATCCATGCGGCCGACGAATGGGGCAACGACGAGGCGGCGCTGCTGCGCTGCCGCGCGGCCATCGCCGAGGGCGACATCGTCATCGCCACCATGCTGTTCCTCGAAGACCATATCCGGGCCGTGCAGGATGCGCTGGCGGCACGGCGCGAGAGCTGCGACGCCATGATCTGCGCCATGTCGGCCGGGGAGATCGTGCGGCTCACACGGATCGGCCGGTTCAACATGGCGGCGCCCTCGCTCGGCGCCATCGGCCTGCTGAAGCGCCTGCGCGGCGCGAAATCCGGCAGCGGATCGAACGGCCACGGCCAGATGAAGATGCTACGGCAGCTGCCGCGCCTGCTGCGCTTCATCCCCGGCACGGCGCAGGACGTGCGCAGCTATTTCCTGACGCTGCAATATTGGCTGGCGGGCTCGGAGGAGAACCTCGCCGACCTCGTCCGCCTGCTGGTCACCCGCTATGCGGCCGGCCCTCGCCAGCATCTCGCAGGAACCTTGCGCGTCGGCACGCCGCGGATCTATCCGGATATCGGCCTCTACCATCCGGCCGCGAAGGGCCGGCTCGTCGAGCGGCGCGAGCAGCTGCCGGCTCGCGGCGCGGCGGGGACCGTCGGCCTCCTGGTGATGCGCTCCTACGTGCTCGGCGGCAATACGGCGCATTACGACGGCGTCATCGCGGCGCTCGAAGCCAAGGGCCTGACGGTCGTCCCGGCCTTCGCCAGCGGGCTCGATGCGCGCCCGGCGATCGAGCGCTATTTCCTGCGCAACGGTGTGGCGACCGTCGACGCGCTGGTCTCGCTGACCGGCTTCTCGCTCGTCGGCGGCCCGGCCTACAACGACGCGGCCTCGGCGGCCGACATGCTGGCGAAGCTCGACGTGCCCTATCTCGCCGCCCATCCGGTCGAGTTCCAGACGATCGAGCAGTGGCAGGCGGATGCGCGCGGCCTGACGCCGGTCGAGGCCACCATGATGGTGGCGATCCCGGAGCTCGACGGCGCCACCGGCCCGATCACCTTCGGCGGCCGCTCATCTGCGCCTCTCGGCGCCGCCACGCCGGGCGTCGGGCGTCGCGACATGGCCGTCATCCCAGACCGCGCCGCCATGCTGGCCGCACGGGTCGCCAGGCTCGTGACGCTGCGCAAGACGCCGCGCCAGGACCGCCGGCTGGCGGTTGTGCTGTTCAGCTTCCCGCCCAATGCCGGAACCGTCGGCACCGCCGCCTATCTGGGCGTCTGGGCCTCGCTCCACAACACGCTCGTCGCGGCGCGCGACGCCGGCTACCGGGTCGACGTGCCGGCCTCGCCCGACGCGTTGCGCGAGCGCCTGCTCCAGGGCAATACGGCGCGCTACGGCACCCATGCCAATGTGGCCCACCGGATCCCGGTCGACGACCATGTGCGACGCGAGCGCCATCTGGCGGAGATCGAGCGGCAATGGGGTCCGGCGCCGGGCCGCCAGCAGAGCGACGGCGGCGGGATCTTCGTGCTCGGCGCCCATTTCGGCAATATGTTCGTCGGCATCCAGCCCGCCTTCGGCATCGAGGGCGACCCGATGCGGCTCCTGTTCGAAGCGAGCTTCGCCCCGACCCATGCGTTCTCGGCCTTCTACCGCTATCTGCGCGAGGATTTCGAGGCACACGCGGTGCTGCATTTCGGCACCCACGGCGCGCTCGAATTCATGCCGGGCAAGCAGGCCGGCCTCTCCGGCGCCTGCTGGCCGGACCGGCTGATCGGCGACCTGCCCAACGTCTACCTCTACGCCTCGAACAATCCGTCCGAGGGGACGCTGGCCAAGCGCCGCACCGGCGCGACGCTCGTCAGCTACCTGACGCCGCCGGTCGCCCATGCCGGCCTCTATCGGGGCCTCGCCGACCTCAAGGCCTCGCTCGACCGGTTGCGCGGGCTCGACCCGGTCGCCGAAGCCGAGGCCTGGGGCACGCTCGTCGGCCTGGTCCAGGCCCAGGCGGCGGCCGTCGACCTCGCCTCGGCCGAGCCGGCCTGGGGCGACGCGGCGACCGCCGAGCTCGACCGGCTGCGCCAGGCGCTGCTCGATCTCGAATATGCGCTGATCCCGCACGGGCTTCATGTGGTGGGCGTCCCTCCCTCGGCCGAGGCGCGGACCGAGCTTCTCGACGCGGCGGGAATCGCGGACCCGACCGAACGCGCCCGCGCCGACGCGCTGCTCGGCGAGGATCACGAGATCCCGGCGCTGCTCCACGCGCTCGATGGCGGCTATACGCGGCCGGCGCCCGGCGGCGACCTCCTGCGTACTCTCGACGTGCTGCCCACGGGCCGCAACCTGCACGGCTTCGACCCGTTCCGCATCCCGAGCACGTTCGCGGTCAAGGACGGTGCCGCGCAGGCCGAGCGGCTGCTCGCCCGGCACGCCGCGGAAGGCCATGGCCTGCCCGAGACGGTCGCCATGGTGCTGTGGGGCACCGACAATCTCAAGACCGAGGGCGGCCCGCTGTCGCAGGCGCTCTGGCTGATGGGCGCCGAGCCGCGCCGCGACAGCTACGGCCGCCTGACCGGCGCGCAGCTCGTTCCGCTCGAAACACTCGGCCGGCCGCGCGTCGATACCGTCGTCACCCTGTCGGGGATCTTCCGCGACCTGTTGCCGCTGCAGACGAAGCTGCTCGCCGAGGCGGCACTGCTGGCAGCCTCCGCCGACGAACCGGTCGAGCAGAATTTCGTGCGCAAACATGCGCTGGCGATCGCGGCCGAGACTGGCTGCGACCTCACTCAGGCGGCGCTGCGCGTCTTCGGCAATGCCGACGGCGCCTATGGGGCCAACGTCAACCAGCTCGTCGATTCAGGCAGCTGGAACGACGAGGACGAGCTTGCCGAGGCCTATGTGCGGCGCAAGGGCTTCGCCTACGGGGTCGACGGCAAGCCGGCGCGGCAGGAGGCGGTGCTGTCGCGCATGCTGAAGAGCGTCGCCATCACCTACCAGAACCTCGATTCGATCGAGCTCGGCGTCACCACGGTCGACCATTATTTCGATACGCTCGGCGGCATCAGCCGCGCGGTACGCCGGGCGCGCGGCGAGGCCGCCGCCGTCTATATCGGCGACCAGACGCGCGGCGACGGCACGGTGCGCACGCTCGCCGAACAAGTGTCGCTCGAGACCCGCACGCGGGCCCTGAACCCCAAGTGGTACGAGGCCCTGCTCGGCCACGGCTACGAGGGCGTGCGGCAGATCGAGGCCCATGTCACCAATACGCTCGGCTGGTCGGCCACCACCGGCCAGGTGTCGCCCTGGGTCTATCAGCAGCTCGCCGAGACCTATGTGCTCGACCCCGAGATGCGCGACCGCTTGGCGGCGCTCAACGCCACCACCTCGGCCAAGCTCGCGAGCCGGCTGATCGAAGCCCACGAACGCAATTACTGGTCGCCTGACGCCGCCACCCTCGACGCCCTTCGCCGCGCCGGCGAAGAGCTCGAGGACCGGCTCGAAGGCATTACCGCTGAAAGGGTGGCCGCATGACCATCGCCGTCAAACCCCCGTCCGGCTGTTCGGTCGCCTCCTCCTGCGGAGACGGCGAGGGCTCAGTCCAGGTCAAGCTCGACCCCAACCTCAAGATCGGTACCGCGACGGTCTTCTCGGTCTATGGCAAGGGCGGCATCGGCAAGTCGACGACCTCCTCGAACCTGTCGGTCGCCTTCTCCAAGCTCGGCAAGCGCGTGCTGCAGATCGGCTGCGACCCGAAACACGATTCGACCTTCACGCTGACCAAGCGCCTCTGCCCGACCGTGATCGACGTCCTCGAAAGCGTCGACTTCCACGCCGAGGAGCTGCGCACCGAAGATTTCGTCTTCGAGGGCTACAACGGGGTCATGTGCGTCGAGGCGGGCGGACCGCCCGCCGGCACCGGCTGCGGCGGCTATGTGGTGGGCCAGACGGTCAAGCTGCTCAAGGAGCACCACCTGCTCGAAGACACCGACATCGTCATCTTCGACGTACTCGGCGACGTCGTCTGCGGCGGCTTCGCGGCGCCGCTCCAGCACGCCGATCGGGCGCTGATCGTCGCCGCCAACGATTTCGATTCGATCTTCGCCATGAACCGCATCGTCTCGGCCATCAAGGCCAAGGCCAAGAACTATAGTGTCCGGCTCGGCGGCGTCATCGCCAACCGCAGCGCCGCGACCGATCAGATCGACCGCTACAACGCCGCGACCGGTCTCAAGACCGTGGCGCATTTCCCCGACCTCGACATCATCCGGCGCTCGCGGCTCAAGAAGTCGACGCTGTTCGAGATGGACCCGACGCCCGAGATCCTCGCCATCCAGGCCGAATATCTCCGCCTCGCCGAGGCCCTGCTGGCCGGCACCGAGCCGCTGATCCCCGAACCCATGAAGGATCGCGACATCTTCGACCTCTTGGGGTTCGACTGATGGATCTGACCCTCTCCTACCGCGAGCGACGCGGACAGCTCGAAACCTATTTCGACCGCACCGCCGTCGAAGCCTGGACGCGGCTCACCTCGGACGCGCCGGTCGGGAGCATTCGGGCGACGGTGCGGGCCGGGCGCGACCGGATGCGCGCCATCCTGCTGAGCTGGCTGCCGGAGGATCTGCGCGGCGCCCGCTTGCTCGATGCCGGCTGCGGCACCGGCGCACTCGCGGTCGAGGCGGCGCGGCGCGGCGCCGACGTCGTGGCCATCGACCTGTCGGCGACGCTGGTGCGCCTCGCGCGCGAGCGCCTGCCGCGCGATCTCGGGCATGGCCGGGTCGACTTTCGGGTCGGCGACATGCTCGATCCGGAGCTCGGCCGGTTCGACCATGTGGTCGGCATGGATTCGCTGATCCACTACGATGCGCCCGACATGGTGCGCATGATGGCGGGGCTGGCGGCGCGGGCCGATCGGTCGGTGATCACGACCTTCGCGCCGCGCACGCCGATGCTGAGCGCCATGCATGCGGTCGGCCGGCTGTTCCCGCGCGGCGATCGCGCCCCGGCGATCGCACCGGTCGCGGAGACGGCATTGCGCCACAGAATCGCCTCGGAGCCGAAGCTCGCCGCCTGGCACCCTGCCCGGACCGAGCGGATTGCCGGCGGCTTCTACATTTCCCAAGCCTTCGAACTGGTGCGCGCATGAGCCCGCGCCGCTCGCTGCCCTGGAGCCCGATTCCGGTCAAGCCGCCCGTCACGGAACGCATGGCCAAGCGGTGGACCGGGCTCAGCCCCCGCTTCCTGCCCTTCGCCGATGCCGGCACGGCGCAACTGCCGATGGCGCGGCTCTTACGCCTGTCGCTGTTTCAGGTGACGGTCGGCATGGCGGTGGTGCTGCTGATCGGCACGCTGAACCGGGTGATGATCGTCGAGCTCGGCGTGCCGGCCTGGCTCGTCTCCGTCATGGTGGCGCTGCCGCTCATCGTCGCGCCCTTCCGGGCCATGGTGGGATTCCGCTCCGACACCCATCGCTCGGTGCTCGGCTGGCGCCGCGTGCCCTTCCTGTGGTTCGGCACGCTGCTGCAGTTCGGCGGTTTCGCCATCATGCCTTTCGCGTTGCTGGTGCTCTCGGGCAGGACCGACACCTCGCCGCCGCTGATCTTCGGCCAGGCCGGCGCGGCCTTGGCCTTCCTGCTGGTCGGCGCCGGTCTCCACACCACTCAGACGGTCGGCTTGGCGCTCGCCACCGACCTGGCGCCGAAGGAGGCCCATCCCAAGGTCGTGGCACTGCTCTGCGCCATGCTGATGGCCGGGATGATGCTGAGCGCCGTCGTCTTCGGCGCGCTGCTCGCCAATTTCAGCGAGGTCCGCCTGATCCAGGTGATCCAGGGCGCGGCGCTCGTCACCATGCTGATCAATCTCGTGGCGCTGTGGAAGCAGGAGCCGCGGAGCCGTGCCCGTACGGCGCCGGGCCTGCCGCGGCCGACCTTCCGCGACGCCTGGGCCCTGTTCAGCGCCCAGGCCAGCGCCCATCGCCGCCTCGTGGCGCTCGGCCTCGGCACGATCGGCTTCAGCATGCAGGACATCCTGCTCGAACCCTACGGCGGCCAGGTCCTGCACCTGACGGTCGGCCAGACGACGGCGCTGACCGCCATGCTGGCGCTCGGTGGCTTCGTCGGCTTCGGCCTCGCGGCGCGCTGGCTCGGGCGTGGCGCCGATGCCTACCGGGTCGCCGCCTTCGGGGCGACGAACGGCCTTGCGGCCTTCACCGCCGTGGCGCTCTCGGCGCCGCTCGGCTCGGTCCAGCTCTTCGTCTTCGGCGTGGCGATGATCGGCTTCGGTGCCGGCCTCTTCGCCCATGCGACGCTGACCGCTGCCATGGCGAGCGCCGGCCGCGACCAGGTCGGCCTGGCGCTCGGCGTGTGGGGCGCGGTGCAGGCCTCGGCCGCCGGCGCGGCGGTGGCGGCCGGCGGCATCATCCGCGACGCCGTCTCGGGCTATGCGGCGACCGGCGCTCTCGGGCCGGTGCTCGACGATCCCTCGGTCGGCTACGGCGCCGTCTACGGGCTCGAGATCCTGTTGCTCTTCGCCACGCTCGTCGCCATCGGCCCGTTGGTGCGGGGCTCGCTCACCGGCGAGGGCGACTCACCCGAGCCACGACTTCTGCCAGCCGGACCAGGGAGGAATATCTGATGCTCAGGGGCGCGCTCACGGGCTACATCGATGTCGCCCAACTCACACTCTACGCCTTCTTCTTCTTCTTCGCCGCGATCGTCTTCTACCTGCGGCGCGAGGACAAGCGCGAGGGCTATCCGCTCGAAGCCGACAACGCGCCGCGCGGCACGACCCGCAAGGAAGGCTTCCCGTTCATGCCGCGCCCGAAGATCTTCCGGCTGACGCACGGCGGCACCTATGCGGCGCCCCATGCCAAGCGCGACACGCGGCCGATCGCGGCCAGGCCGGTCGACCGCTGGCCCGGCGCGCCGCTGCGGCCGACCGGCGACCCGATGCTCGACGGCGTAGGGCCTGCCGCCTATGCGGAGCGCGAGGACGTGCCCGAGATGATGCTCGACGGCACGCCGCTGATCGTGCCGATGCGAAGGGCGGCGGGGACCTCGGTCGATGCCGAGGATGCCGATCCGCGCGGCATGGCGGTGATCGGCGCCGACAAGCGCCGCGCCGGCACCGTCACCGATCTCTGGATCGACATCGCCGAGCCGCAGGTGCGCTACCTCGAAGTCGAGGTCGCCGGCGAGACCCGCCACGTGCTGCTGCCGATGACCTTCGCCCGCGTCAGCCGCGCCAAGCGCGTGGTCAAGGTCAAGTCGATCCTGGCGCGGCATTTCGCGACCGTCCCGGCCATCAAGAGCCCCGACCAGGTGACGAAGCTCGAGGAGGACCGCATCTGCGCCTACTACGGCTCGGGCCACCTCTACGCGAAACCTTCGCGCCTGGGGCCGCTGCTATGAGCGGCGACCTCGACTTCGAGCCGGTGCGCGGCTTGCCGGCCCATCTGCCGCCCGGCGAGACCCTGCTCTGGCAGGGGGAGCCGGCCTATAAGGCCATGGCGCTCCGGGTCTTTCACGTGCGCAAGGTGGCGATCTATTTCGGCCTCCTCGTCCTCTGGCGGCTCGTGATCGCCCTGCAGGACGGCATGGCGCTGCCGGCGGCGGCTTCCTCGGCGCTGCCGCTGATCGGGCTCGGCGCCGCGGCGGTGGCGATCCTCGCCGGCATCGCTTTCCTGGTCTGCCGGACGACCGTCTATTCGATCACCAGCCGGCGCGTCGTGATGCGCATCGGCGTGGCGCTGCCGATCACCTTCAACCTGCCGTTCAAGGTGATCGACTCCGCCGCGCTCAAGCTCAACCGCGATGGCACGGGATCGATCCCGCTGAGGCTGAGCGACGACAACCGGCTATCCTACCTGGTCATCTGGCCGCACGCCCGGCCCCGGCGCCTCGCCCGGGCCGAACCGACGTTGCGCTTGGTGCCTGAGGCTGCCAAGGTGGCGGGTCTTCTGGCGCAAGCGGTCGCCGCAGCCCTGCCCGAGACGACGCAGACGGCGGCAGCCGTGGCGCCGCCCGCCAAGCCGGACGAAGCGGCCTCCTGGCCGATGGCTCCGGCGGCAGCCTGACGGGAGAAGCTTCCATGGCCCAGGCCCAGACCACCCGTCCCTTCCCACGGCCCGCTCTCATCGGTGCCGCGGCGATGATCGGCTTCACCATGGTCGCGGCCACCGTGTCCCGACTGACGGGAGGCGCCCACAATCCGCCGACCGCCGCCGCGCTGATGGCGCGCGACCTGGCCTTTGACGATCAGTCCGACGGCAGCATCCTGGTCCGCGACGTCTCGGACGGTAGAACGGTCGACGTGCTCGCGCCGGGCTCGAACGGCTTCATCCGGGCGTCGCTGCGCAGCTTGGCGCACCGGCGGGAATTCGACGGCAACGAGAGCCGCGTCTTCCACCTCACCGCCTGGGCCGACGGCCGGCTGACGCTCGGCGAGCCCGGCACCGATCTGATCGATCTCGAAGCCTTCGGGCAGACCAACGAGGCGGCCTTCGCCCGGCTCCTGACCGACCGGGAGACCGCGCCGTGAGCGGCGCTTTTCCGTTCGTCCGACGCACCCTCGACGTGCCTTGCACGATCGAGATCGAGCATACCCGCGCGAGCCTGCACGCCCATGTCGACCTCGATGGCGTCGATGTCGGCCCCGGCGATAGCGTGCTTGTGCATGACGCGCCCATCGATGTCGGTTTCGGCGAGAAGGTCACGCGCCGCAGCCATGCGACCGTGGTCCTGGCAGGGCCGGTCGAACGGCTGTGGACGCGCCTCGCCGCCTTCCTCGAACTGACCGAGCTCTACGAAGTCAGCTTTACACCGCGGAGGATCTCATGAACGCTCCCGTCCGCAGCCTTCCCCCGAACGACTCCACGCTTCGGGCACAGGAGGATACGGTCCTCTCGCCGCGTTTCTACACGACCGATTTCGAGGCCATGGACCGGCTCGACGTCGGCCGGGTGCGGACCGAATGGGACAGCCTGATCGCCGAATTGCGCGCCGATCCCAATGCCAAGCATTTCATCCGCTCGGACGACTGGCACGCCGACATCGCCAGCCTGCCGGAGGGGTTGCGGCGCGAGTTCCTCGACTTCCTCATCTCGTCGGTCACGGCCGAATTCTCGGGCTGCGTGCTCTACGCGGAGATCAAGAAAAGGGTCAAGAACCGCGACATCCGCGACCTCTTCACCTGCATGAGCCGCGACGAGGCCCGCCATGCCGGTTTTATCAATGAATCCTTGAAGGAGTTCGGCATCGGCGTCGACCTCGGCTTCTTGACGCGCGCCAAGAAATACACCTACTTCAGGCCGAAGTTCATCTTCTACGCCACCTATCTGTCGGAGAAGATCGGCTACGCGCGCTACATCACCATCTACCGCCAGCTCGAGCGCCATCCCGAGCGGCAGTTCCATCCGATCTTCCGCTGGTTCGAGAAATGGTGCAACGACGAGTTCCGGCACGGCGAGGCTTTCGCGCTGCTGATGCGGGCCGACCCGAGAATCCTGCAGGGCACGAACCGGCTCTGGATCCGCTTCTTCCTGCTCGCCGTCTTCGCCACCATGTATGTGCGCGACCATGCGCGCCCCGCCTTTCACGAGGCGCTGGGCCTCGATCCGACGGCCTATGATTTCGAGGTCTTCCGCGTCACCTCCGAGATCTCGCGGCAGGTCTTCCCGGTCGAGCTCGATCTCGACAATCCCGCCTTCAGGGACGGGCTCGAACGGCTGCGCGGCATCGCCGATGCCATCGCTTCGGCCAAGCAGCAAGGCGGCCTCGTGGGCGGCGTGAAGCGGGCCGGTCTTATGGTCGCGGCGGGCGCCGTCTTCGCTCGCCTCTTCCTGCTGCGGCCGAAGGGCCACGCCTTGCCGGAGACGATCCGGCTGTCGCCGGTCTGGTAACCGGGAGCCTGCGCGTGACCCTCTACGGCCTGCCGATCCTCTACGCGCTGTTCCTCTGGTGGTTCTCGACCGGCGCGATCTTCTATCTCGACCGGCTGCCGCAGGCGAGCTTTCGCTGGAGCATGGCAGGCGCCACACTGGTGATGGTGGGCTCGGTCTACGGGCTGATGCTGATCAGCGGCGACACGTCGCCGCGCGGCGCCTATGCGGGCTTCGGCTTCGGTCTGGCGATCTGGGGTTGGCTCGAAGTCGCCTATTATCTCGGCTTCATGCTCGGGCCGCGCCGCCAAGCCGACCCCGAGGTGCGCGGCGGCTGGCGACGCTTCCAGCATGCGGCCGAGACGACGCTCTACCACGAACTCGGCGCGTTGGCGCTGGCGGCCGTAATTCTGGCCATAAGCTGGGACATGCCGAACCGCACCGGGCTCTGGACTTTCCTGATCCTCTGGTGGATGCAGCTCAGCGCCAAGCTCAACGTCTTTCTCGGCGTCGCCAATCTGGCGGAGGACTTCCTGCCGGAGCATCTTGGATTCCTGCGCGCCTACATGACCCGCAAGCCGATGAACCTGTTCTTCCCGCTGTCAGTTACGGTCTCCGTCGTCCTTGCCACGCTTTTGGCGCTGAAGGCGGGATCGGCGAGCGCGACCGCCTTCGGGGCCGCGGGATCGACCATGCTGGCCGCCCTGATGGGGCTGGCGATCCTCGAACATTGGGTGCTCGTCGTTCCCCTGCCGCTGGGCGCCCTCTGGACCTGGATCTTGTCGTCGCGCGCCAAAAGCGCGGAGCCCGAATCCGCGGACCTGGCCTGCGACGACGACCCCGAGCGACATTTCACCACGCCCTGGCCGGCCGGCTCGTTGCCGAACCCGGCCTCGCCCCTTCCCTGATGCCCGGACCCCGCTGGAGGCGGACATGAACCATGAAGCCTTTTTCCGCCGCGAACTCGACGGTCTGCGCAAGGAGGGCCGCTACCGGGTCTTCGCCGAGCTCGAGAAGCGCGCGGGAGGCTTCCCCAAGGCCATAAACCACGGCGACCGCAGCCGGCCCGAGGTGACGGTCTGGTGCTCCAACGACTATCTCGGCATGGGTCAGCACCCGCAGGTGCTCGACGCCATGCACCGGGCGCTCGACCGCTGCGGCGCGGGGGCCGGCGGCACGCGCAACATCTCCGGGAACACGCACTACCACGTGCTGCTCGAAGAGGAGCTGGCGGATCTGCACGGCAAGGACTCGGCCCTGCTCTTTACCTCCGGCTACGTGTCCAACTGGGCGACGCTGAGCACGCTCGGCAGCCGCATGCCGAACTGCGTCATCCTGTCGGACGCCGGCAACCACGCCTCGATGATCGAAGGCATCCGGCATAGCGGCGCCGAGAAGCGCATCTTCGCCCATAACGATCCCGCAGATCTCGACCGCAAGCTCAGCCAGCTCGACCCGGCCCGGCCGAAGCTCGTCGCCTTCGAGTCCGTCTATTCGATGGACGGCGACATCGCGCCGATGGCCGAGATCCTCGACGTGGCCGAGAAATACGGCGCCCTGACCTATCTCGATGAGGTCCATGCGGTGGGGCTCTACGGGCCGCGCGGCGGCGGCATCGCCGAGCGCGAGGGGCTGAGCCATCGGCTCGATGTCATCGAGGGCACGCTCGGCAAGGGCTTCGGCACGGTCGGCGGCTATATCGCGGCGTCGAGCGCGCTCTGCGACTTCGTGCGCAGCTTCGCCTCTGGCTTCATCTTCACCACCGCCCTGCCGCCCGCAATCGCGGCCGGGGCCCGCGCCTCGATCCGCCACCTCAAGACCAGCACGGCGGAACGCGAGCGCCACCAGGAGCGCGTGGCGTGCGTGCGCCACGCCTTCGACGAAGCCGGCATCCCGCACCTCGCCAACGACAGCCACATCGTCCCCGTGATGGTCGGCGATCCGGTGCTGTGCAAGCAGATCAGCGATCGCCTGCTCGACCGCTACGGGATCTATGTGCAGCCGATCAACTACCCGACCGTGCCGCGCGGCACCGAGCGGCTGCGCGTCACCCCGTCACCCGTCCATTCGGACGAGGATATCGAGCATCTCGTCGCCTCGCTCTCCGCCATCTGCTCGGAGCTCGGGCTGGCACAGGCCGCCTGAGCACGCCGCCCCATGTCGGCTGACCGACGCTTCATCCGGTCGTGGCGGTCCGAGGCGTCGGGACGCGGCGGGCGAAGCGGCGGTGCAGCATCCGCGTCATCGGCGCTTCGACGATCCTATGCAGGATGATCGCCGTGACGACGGTCGCAAGCAGCATGATTGCCATCGCCTCCCACGGCATGACGGTGTGACGGCGTAGGCCAGGCTCGAACAGCGCGAAGAGAAACTCGAACGCCGCGGAATGCAGCAGGTAGAGCGAATAGGACGCATCGCCGAGCGCCAGAAACGCGCGGCCGATGACCGTGCCTGATCGGGGGCGCCCGAGCACCGCGGCGGCGACGATCAGGGCGGCCGGGATGCCCCACCCCAGGCCTCTGTATCTGTCGTAGTCGCCGGCATAGGGCCTGAAGGCCACCGCCCCTGCGAGTCCGGCGAGGGCGAAAAGCAGCGCAGCCCATGACGGCAGCCTGATGCCGCGCAGCAAGGCCCATGTGATGGCCATGCCGAAGACGAATTCGAGACTGTTCGATCGCGCCCAGAAGGCGAGCGGCTGCGGCAGCGCGACGACCTGGCCCACGGCGACCAGAGCGGACAGGGCGGCCGCGAGCACGCCGAACCGCACTCGGTTCGGCAGCAGCATCGCCGCGGCGAAGCAGACGTAGAAGAACATCTCGTAGTTCAGTGTCCAACCCACGGGAAGGAGCGGAAACATGTCGATGCCGCCCGGCGACAACGAGAACGGGATGAACAGGTAGGACATCGCGGTGATGGTCCAGCCATAGCCGCCGAAACCCAGATGTCGGAATTGGTGCAGCACCGAGATGAGGGTGATGGTGGTGAAGATCCAATAGAGCGGAGCGATGCGGACCAGCCGCCGAAGGAAGAACCGTCGCGCCGGCGCGATGCCGCGCCCGCCGTCGGCGATGTAGACCATGATGAAGCCGGAGATGACGAAGAAGATGTCGACGCCGAAGACGCCGAAATCCAGGTTTTTGGTGTGATCGGCGATGCCGGCGACATAGAAGTCGACCGGAAGATGGGACACCGCGACGATCAGCGCGGCTAGGCCCCGTAGGATCTGGATGTTGGGCTGCGCTGGCCGCTCCGTCGTCATCGTGGCTGGTCGGACTCCGGCTCTGGTGATGTCGCAATGCCGTCGTCTTCGGGTTTGCTCCGGTTGTCAAACCGGGCAGCGACGCGGTCGAAAAACCACCGAGCTTCACCGGACCACCGGCCCATGCCATAGTTTAGGGCGGAGCGGAGATTCATCGCATGCGGCTCGATTACGTGGTCATCCTCGGCTCGGTCCGGCGCGACCGGATGGGGATCCGGGCGGCGCGCTGGATCATGCGGGCAATCGAGGCCCGCGGCCACCGCCCCACACTGGTCGACCCGATCGAAGCGCAGCTGCCGTTGCTCGATCGGATGTACAAGGAATATCCGAAAGGTCAGGCCCCCGAGGTCCTGGAGACGCTGGCCGCGCTCTACCGTGCGGCCGACGGTTTCGTCATCGTGTCGGGCGAGTACAATCACGGCATCCCGCCGGCGCTGAAGAACCTGCTCGATCACTTCCTCGAGGAATATTTCTACCGCCCTTCGGGAATCCTGTCCTATTCGGCCGGCTCGTTCGGCGGCGTCAGGGCCGCGATGCAGCTCCGCATGACGCTGGCCGAGCTCGGCATGGGCTCGATCCCGTCGCTTCTGCCCGTCCCCAAGATCGGCGCGAGCCTGTCAGAGACCGGCATCGCCACCGTGCCGGCACTGGAAAAATCCAAGGAGCGTTTCCTCGATGAGCTCGATTGGTACGCCCGCGCGTTGCGGCGCGAGCGCGAGGCGTCCGGCGCGCCCGCCTGAGCCGCGCTTGAGCGGAACCCGAAGCGACGCTATGTGTCGCGAAGGCGACGTCGCCGCGATGAAAATACCTGTTGTGCGGCGGCCTGTTTCCTGCATGTTACAGGCGCCGTAATAGGACAGTGTTGCTGACCGAAAAGCGTGGATGAGTCACGCGCTTGTGCAATTTTCGCGGGCGGATTGGTTCGGTGCGTGCAGCCTGGGGCTGCCGTCTCGACAGGGAGTGTCGTTCGATGACCGAGATCATCAGAGCCACGATGGGCGCCGACAAGGCCGGCCCGCAGCTCCGCGCCGTCGCGGCCGCCACCAGACGCATTGATGCGACCGATCCTGGTTTGCCAAAGGCCCAGGGGCTCTACGATCCGTCGCACGAGCACGACGCCTGTGGCGTCGGTTTCGTGGCCGACATGAAGAACCGCAAGTCGCATGACATCGTCGAGATGGGTCTCAAGATCCTGGCCAATCTCGACCATCGCGGCGCGGTCGGCGCCGACGCCCATGGCGGCGACGGCTGCGGCATGCTGGTCCAGATCCCGCATGACTTCCTCGCCCAGGAAGCGGCGTCGCTCGGCTTCGCACTCCCCGAGGCCGGCCGCTACGGCGTAGGTGTTTTCTTCCTGCCGCGGGACGGCGAGGGACGGCGCACGGTTGAAACCATCGTGGCGGCGGCCGTCGAGGCCGAAGGGCAGATTCTGCTCGGCTGGCGCGACGTCCCGGTCGACGCCTCGCTGCTCGGCGAAAGCATCCGTTCGGGCGAGCCGGTGAGCCGGCAGGTCTTCATCGGCCGCAGCGACGGCATCGCCGACGAGGAGGCGTTCGAGCGCCGGCTCTTCATCCTGCGCAAGGTCATTTCGGGCAAGGTCTATGGACTGGCGGACCCGAAGACGGCCGGATTCTACCCGGTCTCCTTCTCCTGCCGCACGCTCGTCTACAAGGGCCTGCTGCTTGCGCCCCGGCTCGGCGGCTACTATCGCGATCTTCGGGATCCGCGGTTCAGGACGGCGCTGGCCCTCGTCCACCAACGCTTCTCGACCAACACGTTTCCGGCCTGGTCGCTGGCCCATCCCTACCGCATGGTGGCGCATAACGGCGAGATCAACACGCTGCGCGGCAACGTCAACTGGATGGCGGCGCGGCAGGCCTCGGTGACCTCCGAGCTCTACGGCGAGGACATCACCAAGCTCTGGCCGATTTCCTACGAGGGGCAGTCGGACACGGCCTGCTTCGACAATGCGCTCGAATTCCTGGTGCAGGGCGGCTATTCGCTGACCCATGCGATGATGATGTTGATCCCGGAGGCTTGGGCCGGCAATCCGCTGATGGACGAGAGCCGGCGCGCCTTCTACGAATATCACGCCTCGCTTATGGAGCCGTGGGACGGGCCGGCGGCGGTCGCCTTCACGGATGGCAGGCAGATCGGCGCGACGCTCGATCGCAATGGCCTGCGGCCGGCGCGCTATCTCGTCACCGACGACGACCTCGTGGTGATGGCCTCCGAGATGGGCGTTCTACCGATCCCGGAGGAGAGGATCGTCACCAAGTGGCGGCTGCAGCCCGGCAAGATGCTGCTCGTCGATCTCGAGCAGGGCCGCATCGTCTCGGACGACGAGATGAAGACGGCGCTCGCCGCCTCGCACCCCTACCGCGCCTGGGTCGAGCGCACGCAGATCGTGCTCGAGACGCTGCAGCCGGTCGAGGCGCGCGCCGCGCGCACCGATGTCTCGCTTCTCGATAAGCAACAGGCCTTCGGCTACACCCGCGAGGATATTACGATTCTGCTCGCGCCCATGGCGGCGACGGGCCAGGAGGCGGTCGGCTCGATGGGCAATGACACGCCGATCTCCGCGCTCTCCGACAAGACGAAGCTGCTCTACACCTATTTCAAGCAGAACTTCGCTCAGGTGACGAATCCGCCGATCGACCCGATCCGCGAAGAGCTCGTCATGAGCCTCGTCAGCTTCATCGGCCCGCGGGCCAACATTTTCGACCTCGAAGGCAATTCGCGGCGCAAGCGGCTAGAGGTGCGTCAGCCGATCCTGACCAACGACGACCTCGAGAAGATCCGCTGCATCTCCTATTTCGAGGACGCCTTCGATACCAAGACGCTCGACACCACCTTTCCGGTCAAGCTCGGCGCCGAGGGCATGGAGGCGATCCTGAAGCGCCTCTGCGAGCGCGCCGAGGCGGCGGTGCATGGCGGCTACAACATCATCATCCTCTCGGACCGGCTGATGGGCCCCGACCGCATCCCGATCCCGGCGCTGCTCGCTACCGCAGCGGTGCATCACCACCTGATCCGCAAGGGCCTGCGGACCTCCGTCGGCCTCGTGGTCGAGACCGGGGAGGCGCGCGAGGTGCATCACTTCGCCTGCCTCGCCGGTTACGGCGCCGAGGCCATCAACCCCTATCTGGCCTTTGAGAGCCTCGTCGCCATGGCGGCGGAGTTCCCGGAGGAGGTCGACGCGCCCCACGCGGTGAAGAGCTTCATCAAGTCGATCGACAAGGGCCTGCTCAAGGTCATGTCGAAGATGGGCATCTCGACCTATCAGTCCTATTGCGGCGCGCAGATCTTCGACGCGGTCGGTCTCTCGACCGAATTCGTCCGGCGCTTTTTCACCGGCACGCATAGCGTCATCGAGGGGGTCGGGCTCGCCGAGATCGCCGAGGAGACGGTGCGGCGTCATGCGGAGGCCTTCGGCGATGCGCCGGTCTACCGCAACGCGCTCGATGTCGGGGGCGACTATGCCTACCGGGTGCGCGGCGAGACCCATTCCTGGACGCCGCAATCCGTGGCGCTGCTCCAGCACGCGGTGCGTGGCAACAGCCGCGACAAGTTCCGTGCTTTCGCCAAGCTCCTGAACGAGCAGGACGAGAAGCTGCTCACCATCCGCGGCCTGTTCCGCATCAAGACCGCGCAGGAGGACGGCCGCGCGCCGGTGCCACTCGATGAGGTCGAGGAGGCTGCCTCCATCGTGAAGCGCTTTTCGACCGGGGCGATGTCCTACGGCTCGATCTCGCGCGAGGCCCACACCACGCTCGCCATCGCCATGAACCGGATCGGCGGCAAGTCGAACACCGGCGAGGGCGGCGAGGAATCGGATCGCTTCGAACCGCTGCCCAACGGCGATTCTATGCGCTCGGCCATCAAGCAGGTTGCCTCGGGCCGCTTCGGCGTGACGACGGAATATCTCGTCAATTCCGACATGATGCAGATCAAGATGGCGCAGGGCGCCAAGCCCGGCGAAGGGGGGCAGCTGCCCGGCCACAAGGTCGATGCCATCATCGCCAAGGTGCGCCATTCGACGCCGGGAGTCGGCCTGATCTCGCCGCCGCCGCACCACGACATCTATTCGATCGAGGACCTGGCGCAGCTCATCTTCGACCTGAAGAACGTCAACCCGCGAGGGTTGGTCTCGGTCAAGCTCGTCTCGGAGATCGGCGTCGGCACGGTGGCGGCCGGTGTGTCCAAGGGCCGCGCCGACCATGTCACAATCGCCGGCTTCGAGGGCGGCACCGGCGCCTCGCCGCTGACCTCGATCAAGCACGCGGGCTCCCCGTGGGAGATCGGCCTCGCCGAGACGCACCAGACGCTAGTGCTGAACCGGCTGCGCTCGCGCATCGCGGTGCAGGTCGACGGCGGTTTGCGCACCGGGCGCGACGTCGTCGTCGGGGCGCTGCTCGGCGCCGATGAATTCGGCTTCGCCACGGCGCCGCTGATCGCGGCGGGCTGCATCATGATGCGCAAGTGCCACCTGAACACCTGTCCCGTGGGCGTCGCCACGCAGGATCCGGTACTGCGCAAGCGCTTCGTCGGTCTGCCCGAGCACGTCATCAACTTCTTTTTCTTCGTTGCCGAAGAGGTGCGCGAGCTGATGGCCGAACTCGGCTACCGCCGCTTCGACGAGATGGTCGGGCAGATGCAGATGCTCGACCGCGACAAGGTGGTGGGCCACTGGAAGGCCAAGGGGCTCGACTTCTCCAAGCTGTTCCACAAGCCGCATGCGCCCGAAGGGGTCGGCATCTCGAAGACGGAGCCTCAGGACCACGGCCTCGACAAGGCCATGGACAAGCGGCTCATCGCCGAATGTGCCTCGGCCATCGAAGGCGGCGCACCGGTCAGGCTGACGCTGCCGATCGCCAATACCGACCGGACGACGGGGGCCATGCTGTCGGGCGAGATCGCGCGCCGCTACGGCCACAAGGGCCTGCCGGACGGCAGCGTGCACCTCAAGTTCGAGGGCACGGCCGGCCAGAGCTTTGGGGCCTGGGCCGTTCAAGGAGTTACCCTGGAGCTCGAAGGCGAGGCCAACGACTATGTCGGCAAGGGCCTGTCGGGCGGCCGCCTGATCGTCTATCCGCCCAAGGCGGCGCGAAAAATCGTGCCGGAGCGCTCGATCATCGTCGGCAATACCGTCCTCTACGGCGCCATCGCGGGCGAATGCTACTTCCGCGGCGTGGCGGGCGAGCGCTTCGCGGTGCGCAACTCGGGCGCCATCGCGGTCGTCGAGGGCACCGGCGACCACGGCTGCGAATATATGACCGGCGGCATCGTCGTGGTGATCGGCCCCACGGGCCGCAACTTTGCGGCCGGCATGTCGGGCGGCATCGCCTATGTGCTCGACGAGGACGGCGACTTCAAGCGCCGCTGCAACATGGCCATGGTCGAGCTCGAAATGGTCAAGGAGGAAGACGAGCGCAACCGTCGCCTGTTCCATCAGATGGACAATTGGACGGGTCCGCCTTCGGTCGACGTCATGGGCGACATGACGCGCTACGACGCCGAACGCCTGCGCCAGCTCGTCGCCAATCACGCCGAGCTGACCGGCTCGACGCGAGCCAAAGCCATCCTCGACGACTGGGCGGCGACCCTGCCCAAGTTCCGCAAGGTGATGCCGGTGGAATACCGCCGCGCGCTCGCCGAACTGACGCAGCAGGACGAGCCGCTCATGGCGGTCGCGGGGGAGTAGCCCGATGGGCAGGATTACGGGTTTCATGGAATTCGATCGGCAGGACCGGCGCTACGCACCGGCGGCCGATCGCATCCGCCACTACAAGGAATTCCTGCTGCCGCTCTCGGAGGAGGCGACACGGTCGCAGGCCTCGCGCTGCATGGATTGCGGCATTCCGTTCTGTCACAACGGTTGCCCGGTCAACAATCAGATTCCCGACTTCAACGACCTCGTCTACCGGGGCGACTGGGAGGAGGCCTCGCGCAACCTCCATTCCACCAACAACTTCCCCGAATTCACCGGGCGCGTCTGCCCGGCACCGTGCGAGGCCTCCTGCACGCTCAACCTCGACAACGTGCCGGTGACGATCAAGACGATCGAGAACGCCATCGCCGACCGGGCTTGGGCGGAAGGCTGGATCAAGCCCGAGAAGTCGGCCAGGATGACCGGCAAGACGGTGGCGGTCATCGGCTCGGGGCCGTCCGGCCTCGCCTGCGCACAGCAGCTGGCGCGTGTCGGCCATGCGGTCACGGTGTTCGAGAAGAACCAGAAGCCGGGCGGGCTCCTGCGCTACGGCATCCCGGACTTCAAGCTCGCCAAGATCCATGTCGAGCGCCGCGTCGAGCAGATGACCCAGGAGGGCGTCACCTTCCGCTGCGGGACGAATGTCGGCATCGACCTGCCGGCGCGCGAGATCCTCGATGGGTTCGACGCTCTGGTGCTGGCGGGCGGGGCCGAGAAGCCGCGCGATCTGCCGATTCCCGGCCGCGATCTCGGCGGCATCTGTTTCGCCATGGAGTTCCTGCCGCAGCAGAACCGGCGCGTCGGCAAGGAGCCGCTGCGCTCGAACAACCCTATCCTCGCCACCGGCAAGCGCGTGCTGGTGATCGGCGGCGGCGACACCGGCTCCGACTGCATCGGCACCTCGATCCGCCAGGGCGCGCTCTCGGTGACGCAGCTCGAGATCATGCCCGAGCCGCCGGGGACGGAGAACAAGCTCCTGACCTGGCCCGACTGGCCGCTGAAGCTCAGGACCTCGTCGAGCCAGGAGGAAGGCGCGGTGCGCGACTTCGCCGTGATGACCGAGCGCTTCTCGGGCGAGGGCGGCACGGTCTCGACGGTCGACTGCATCAGGGTCGATTCGAAGTTCAAGCCGGTCGAGGGCAGCGCGTTCAAGATCAAGGCCGATCTCGTGCTGCTCGCCATGGGCTTCGTGTCGCCGGTCCCGGACGGCATGCTGACGGACCTCGGCGTGACGCTCGATCCGCGCGGCAATGTTCTGGCCGACCAGACCGCCTATAAGGCCTCCGCCGACAAGGTTTTCGCCTGCGGCGACATGCGGCGCGGGCAGTCGCTGGTGGTCTGGGCGATCCGCGAGGGGCGGCAGGCCGCGCATTCAGTCGACAAGCACCTGATGGGCGCGACCCTTCTGCCGCGGTAGAGCACGATCGGTTTAAGTTGGATCGCTTCGCGATCCTAAACCGATGAACGTGCTCGCTCTTTTAAAGCTGGAGCAGATCGGCAACAGCCGATCATGCTCCGTCGCACCGTGATCTAAATGGCGAGATGGAGCCGGTATCCGTGGACCGATGGATCGCTGCAGGCTTCATGTATGGCAACGGGTTCGTCGTGGAGTGACCGCCGGTCTCGATGGCGGCATCACGCCGCGCGCGGCGGGGAATCGGCCAAGACGCGTACGTCGAACGCCGGCAGCGAGCGGCCCATCCGCCGCCCCACCTCCGCCTGCACGCGCGCCCAATGACCCGGGTGGAGGCTACGCAGGAGGCCGGCATCTTCCCGCCACGACATCTCGCCGGCGACGGTGAAGGCCTGATCGCCCTTGTCGCGCATCAGGCGATCGGCATCGCGGGCGACGTCACCGCCCGCACGACGGAGAAACGAGGGCATGATCGGGTTCCTTGAGGCGGGCAATCGTCGTCCGAAACCCGCATGGCAATGAGTGTCATGAACCCCTGATTGGGTTCAATCCGATCTCTCCAATCTGGTGAACGCGTAAGGTTAGTCCAGCGCAGCCTGACGCCGCGCGACATCAGGCGCGCTTGCGCAGACGGACGATCACATCGACGCGCGAGACTTCCATGCCTTCCGGCGCCGCCGGGATCGGGCCGACCGCCATATGGGCGCCGGGGATGTCGACCAGAATATGCGAATCCTCGATGAGGAAGTGGTGATGGTTCGTCAGGTTGGTGTCGAAATAGGTCTTCGATCCGTCCACCGCGATCTCGCGCAGCAGGCCCGCCTCGGTGAACTGGTGCAGGGTGTTGTAGACGGTGGCGAGCGAGATCGTCACGCGCGCGCCGGTGGCTTCCTCGTAGAGCTTCTCGGCCGTGATATGGCGGTCGCCCTTGGCGAAGAGCAGCCAGCCGAGCGCCACGCGCTGGCGCGTCGGCCGTAGCCCGGACCGGCGCAGCTTGGCGCGCAGGTCGTGCACCGGACAACCGTGCAACGCATCGCCCGGAAGCGTCGGAACGGCGGCCGGCTCGGCGTTGAGGGCTTTCATCAGGGGCATCGGCTGGGGCATGGGATGTCGTTCAGGTTCCATCGTCATTCATATCATAGGCAAGGCCTGCCATGGCCGCAACCATGTGACGGCGTTCTTGGCTATCCGGCCGCTGCACAGAGTGTGGCCTCGTTGTCAAGATCGGGCGGGAGATTTTCAACATGAACAGGGAACCGCCGCGTCGCGACCGAATTGACGAGGCGGACAGAAATTTTTTGTGCCTTTAGAAGGCGCCAGAGGTTCAGGGTAACATGACGTCTCTTGATCGCACCACAGATGCCGGTTTCGGTTATGCCATGGATGCGGCGACGGCCCGCCGTCAGTTCAAATTGTCCGTCACAGTCGTGATCGGGCTCGCCGTGGCGATCGCTGCAGCTGTAGTCAACGTGCCGAGAATTTCCGCGGCATCGTCGGGATTCTATACCGTGTCGATCCCCTCGACCACCATGCACGCGGAGCGCGAGAGGATCCCGGCCGCGCGAAGCTGAGCGTTCTGATAGCCGCTCAGGCAAGCAAATTAGCCATTGGCTTGAGCGGAGTGGTCTCAGGAAATATATTGTTCGCCAGCACGCTGGGCGACAGGCCCCATTGGTCCGCCAGAATTCCCTTGAGTACGGCGCGAAGGTCCGTCGTCGGCAAAAGGTCGCGCGCCTCGTAGAGCTGGGTAGTTTTCAGGCCGGGCCAGTCGGCGATCACCCGCCCGCCCTTGAGCGCCCCGCCGGCCAGGAAAGCGACAGTGCCGGTTCCGTGGTCGGTCCCGACGGTGCCGTTGATATGGACCGTTCGGCCGAATTCGGTCATCACCGCGATTGTCGTGTCGCGCCAATGCGCGCCGAGACCGGTCTCGAACGCATGTAACGCATCGTCGAGCCCACCGAGCAGCAGGGCCAGCCGCCCGGTCGCCCCGCCTTCGTTGACATGGGTGTCCCAACCGTCGAAAGCCAGCGCCGCGATGCGCGGCCCATCGTCGGCCGCCAGCAGCCTGGCGGCGCCTTCGGCCGCCTGCTGCATGCCGCGCGGCGTTCCCATTCCGCCGCGCATCTGCTTGTCGTCGTTGCCGGCGAGCCGCTCGGTGGCGAGACCTTCCTTCAGCGCCGCGGCGAGGACCGGATCGCGATGCTCGTAGAGGTCGAGCACGCGCCGCGCCAGATCGTCGCCCGCCTTGGCCACCATGCGCGGCGCCCAGCCGAGCACCGGCGCCGAGCCGCGGATGACGAGCGGGCTGACAGCCCCGACCGCCAGGCCCCTGGCCTCGACCCGTTCGCCTTGCGGCAGCGCCAGAAGGGCGCGGTTGAGCCAGCCGGAGGCCGTGCGGCCCGGTCCCGGCAAGCCGCTTTCGAGCACGTCCTGCCCGTCGAAATGGGAGCGCTCGCGATAGCCCGTCGCCACCGCATGGACGACGCTGGCCTGTCCGGCCCGGAACAGCCGGGCGAAGTTCGGCATGGCCGGGTTCACGGCGAAGAAGCCGTCGAGCGGCAGCGCCGGATGATCGCCGCTCGTCGACAGCGCTAACGCGCCATGAAGGTCGGCGTAATCGGGATCGCCGACCGGCGCCACAGCCGAGAGGCCGTCGAGCGCGCCGCGCAGGATGATGGTGACGAAGCGGCTGTCGCGTGCCCCGGCCGCATGGGCGAAGCGCGGCGCGAAGGCCCAGGCGAAGCAGGCGCCGCCGCTGGCCAGCACGGCGCGACGCGACGGGGTAGGGGTCTCGCAGAGCATGGCTATCTCCTCTGGAATTCCGGGCTCATCAGCAGCAGCGCCAGGGCCTGCTGCTTGGATTCGGCGTGGGCGAGGGCACTGCGCGTGTCGGGCGAGGCTGCCTCGCCCGCGACGGCATCGAGAAGCGCGAGCGGGTCGTCGGAGACTTTCGTCCGCTGGGCGATCCCCGCGGCAAGGTCGAGCCTCAGCTTCATCGCTTCGGGCGAGGCCCAGGCCGCGGCGGTATCGGGGAAGCCGTTGGGACCGGGCGGGTCCCAGAGCGGCATGCCGAGCGTGCGCAGCTCATTGAGGATGGGGCCGGGCTCGGCCAGGGGCATGTCGGTGAGGCGCGCCGCGGCGATGAGGAAATCGTAAGGGTTGCGCATCTTGCCTAGTGGCGTCGACCAGCTCTCGGGCAGGTCGATCAAGGCCAGGGTCACGGCCCGGAGGTCGCCGTCGCGGTTGTGGAAGACGGTCGCGATGCGCTCCACCGCGGCGGGTGGCGGATCGTCCGCCACGAAATGGCGCACCAGCTTAGTGGCGATGTGGCGGGCGGTCGCCGGGCTTCTGGCGATGTCGTTGAGCGCCGCCTCGCCCTGACCGTAGCCGCCGTCGAGATAGGCGTGGCCCGTCACCATCTCGTCGCCGGGCTCGTGCATGTTGGCGTTGAACACGAAGGTGCCGGGCTCGCCGAGGCGGCCCTCGCGCCCCGCGAAGGTCCAGCCGGTGATGACCCGCGCCATGGAGGTGACGTCGGTCTGGGTATAGCCGGCATCGGCGCCGAGTGTGTGCAGTTCCAGGATCTCGCGGCCGAGGTTCTCGTTGAGCCCGCGCCTGCGGTTCTGCCCGGCGCGCGACTCAGGGCCAACCGACTGGGCGTTGTCGAGATAGAGCAGCATGGCCGGGTGGCGCTCCACGGCGATCAGCATGTCGGCGAACCGGCCCATCACGTGGGGGCGGATCGCCTCGCGCTCGAACGAGCCGGCCGTGGCGCGCACGATAGGCCCCTTGGCCACCGACACGCAGAAATGGTTCGACCAGAAGGCGACGAGCCGTTCGACGAGGCCGGTGCCGGGACCCGCCGCCTTCTGGAACCGGGCCAGCGCTTCGGCCCGGTAGATTTTCGCCTCGGGCGGCAGCTCGGGCTTCGGTTTATCGGGCGCCATGCCCTGCATCGGCGCGGGCGCCATGGTCGGAGCGGCGGCCATCTGCTGCGAGGCGCGTTGCTCGCGCGCCAGCTTGCGGGCGGCCTGCGCCGCATAGGCCGTCTGGATATTGGCGGCGGTTCCGGCGAGGGCAGGCTCGCCGGAACCACCCTCCGATTCGATCGGGATCAAGGCGGCGTCGGGCTTGAGCTCCGACTTCAGGAAGCCGCGCGGATCGCCGGCCACCGTCTCGAGGTCGCCCGGCCGCGCACCGAGGCCGAAACGATTGAAGGCGATCAGCGCTTCCCTTGAGCTGTCGGTCGACATATGAGTCTCCGCGCTGGAGGACCAAGCCTCCTCATTTCCGGCTCAGAGTGAAGCACGCCGAAGCTATCGGCGGGATGAACGGTTTGCGGCGGAAGCTGGACGATCACCATCACGGGGAAGAACACATGGCCTTTCGACGCGGCGGCTTCGCGCTCAATGCGCCCAAGGTGATCACCTTTGTGATCTCGGTCATTCTGGTAGTGGTGGCGCTTTTGTCCATGCACATGCGGCTGCCGGTCGGCGCGAGCTTCGTGGCGCAGCACCGCGTCTGGCTCGTCGTCGCCGGCTACGTGCTCTTGGCGCTCGGCTGCCTGCTGCCGGGGTTGTGAGCCGATCGACGATCAGATCCCGCTCTGCGACGACGTCCGGATGATCTCTATATCGAAGCCGGCAAGCTTGGCCCAGGCGACATCGGCCGTCATAGCCCGTCTGTTGTGAAACCCGGCCAAAGCCAGGCAAGCCCGGTCTCCGAGCGACAGGCCGAGCGGACGCGTCGCGGTTCGAAGGTCGCCGGTCAAGCAGGCCTGGTCCAGATCCAAATCGACTAGAGCATGATCGGCTGTTGCCGATCTGCTCCAGCATTAAAAGAGCGAGCACGTTCATCGGTTTAGAATCGCGAAGCGATTCAACCTAAACCGATCGTGCTCTAACGCGACGCCCGTGGCCTCGATCGCGAGTCGCGCGCTCGATGCGGGCATGCCACGCTTCACAAGCTTCGTCACAATTTCGGCGGCGTTGACGGTCGACAGCAGCGCACCGGCAAGGCTGCCGCGACGGTCTGCGTGCCGGGCTCGCCGAGAAGGAGCGCCAGCAGCGTGGAACTGTCCAAGACCGGGTTACTCACGCTTGGCCGCCTCGTGCCGCTCGGCGATGAGTTCGTCCACCAGCGGCGCGCCCGCTGGGACGTAACGGCGGACCAGGGCCTGCGCGCGCCGCATCGAGGCTTCGATCGTCTCGATGATCACGGCGCCGTCGACAACACGCGCCACGAGCCTGCCGCCCGCCTCGATGCCGAGTTCCGCCCTGATGGCGGCGGGGATCACCACTCTGCCGTTGCGGGCCATGGCCAAAGTAAAGATCTTCATCTGTCACATATTTCGTTCATGCCACGAAATGTAAATCGTGACACCGCACTGCGCACGATTGGGACGATCCAATACAATGTTCGGTCGAGTGCCGGCCGTCCCGGTCATCCCGGACGAGCGCCGCAGGCGCGGCTTCCGGGATGACAATCGAGCGAGTGGATCAAACGGAAATCATGTCACTCCCCCACGCCGATCACGTCCGCCGTCTGCCAGGCAAGATGCTGGCCGCCGTCGAGCGCGATGATCTGTCCGGTGACGGAGGGGGTCTCGATCAGCCATCGGATGGTGCGGCCGAACTCGGCAAGCTCCGGTCCGCGGCCGAACAGCACGGCGTCGGCCTGCCGGCGAAAATCCTCGTCCGACTGGCGCTCGCTCTTCACGGTCGGTCCCGGCGCGAGGCCGACGACGCGGATGTGCGGCGCGAAAGCCTGGGCCATCGTACGCGTCGCCCAGGCAAGGCCGGCTTTCGACAGCGAATAGGAGAAGAATTGCGGGGTCGGCTTCAGCACCCGCTGGTCGACCATGTTGACGACGAGGCCGCGGGCGCCTTCGGGCAGGCGTCGCGCCACGGCCGAGGCGAGCAGGCACGGCGCCGCGAGGTTGATCGAAAGATGCGCCATCAGGCGCTCGGGCGTCAGGCTTTCGACCGCATCTTCATCGAAGATCGAGGCGCTGTTGACCAGAAGCCCGAGCGGTCCGACCGCCTGCGCCGCCGCTTCGACCAGGGCCTCGGCATCGGCGAGACGGGCGAGGTCGCCGGCAACCACCGCCGCCCTGCCGCCGCGCGTCCGGATCGTGTCGGCGAGACCGTCCGCTTCGGCCCGCGAGCGATTGGCATGAATCGCCACCGCGAACCCCTGCTCCGCCAGTGCCTCGACGATCGCCCGGCCGATGCGTTTGGCGCCTCCCGTCACCAGGGCGCCGGGCGGGATCGCTGTCACAGCCATCGTCTTAATCTCCTGCCGCGCACGCGGACCTCGTCCCACCTTTTCTCCGGGTTGTTATGGTCCCATATTGGCAGCATGCCGAAAACCCGCTCCGGTGCCGCAGAGGGCGCCTCGTCCAAACCCTTGAAGCCGGGCCGTCCGGCCAAGTCCAAGGCCTCCAAGCCGGAGCTGGTGCCGCTCGACCAGCATCTGGCGGCGCTGCTCAACCCGGCGCTCAATGTTGAGCGGCATCAGGGTTTCGAGGAAGCCCCGCAGGCGCGCTTCGACGTGGCGACGCCCGCCGGCGCGGAGCCCGCCCATCCGCGCGGCATGAGCGGCTCGGCCGCCTCCGCCGACGTGCTCCAGCGCCTGCTCGAAACCGGCGATCCGCGGCTCGGCCAGAACCCCTGGGTGCCGCATCGCCCGGCCCGCCCCGAAAAGTCGGAAGGCGGCATCAGGTTCAAGCTGCAGTCCGAATACGACCCCAAGGGCGACCAGCCGACCGCCATCGCCGAGCTCGTCGGCGGCGTCAGGATGCAGGAGCGCGACCAGGTGCTGCTCGGCGTCACCGGCTCGGGCAAGACCTTCACCATGGCCCAGGTGATCGCCGCGACGCAGCGCCCGGCGCTGATCCTCGCGCCCAACAAGACGCTGGCGGCACAGCTCTACGGCGAGTTCAAGAGCTTCTTCCCCGACAACGCGGTCGAATATTTCGTCTCCTACTACGACTACTACCAGCCTGAGGCCTATGTGCCGCGGACCGACACCTATATCGAGAAGGAATCGACCATCAACGAGCAGATCGACCGGATGCGCCATTCGGCCACCCGCTCGCTGCTGGAGCGCGACGACGTGATCATCGTCGCCTCCGTCTCCTGCATCTACGGCATCGGTTCGGTCGAGACCTATACGGCCATGACCTTCGGCGTCTCGGTCGGCGACCGCATCGACCAGCGCCAGCTCATCGCCGACCTCGTGGCGCTGCAGTACAAGCGGACCTCGATGGATTTCACCCGCGGCACCTTCCGGGTGCGCGGCGACACGCTCGAACTCTTCCCGGCGCATTACGAGGACCGCGGCTGGCGCGTCGATTTCTTCGGCGACGAGATCGAGTCGATCCAGGAGTTCGACCCGCTCACCGGCAAGAAGACCAACGACCTGCGCCACGTGAAGGTCTACGCCAATTCGCATTACGTGACGCCGCGCCCGACCCTGGTGCAAAGCATCAAGGCGATCAAGCAGGAGCTCAAAGGGCGGCTCGACGAGCTCTACGCCCACGGCCGGCTGCTCGAGGCGCAGCGGCTCGAACAGCGCACCGGCTTCGACCTCGAAATGCTGGAGGCGACGGGCGTGTGCCAGGGCATCGAGAATTACTCGCGCTATCTCACCGGCCGTCGTCCCGGCGAGCCGCCGCCCACCCTGTTCGAATATCTGCCCGACAATGCGCTGGTCTTCACCGACGAGAGCCATGTCACCGTGCCGCAGATCGGCGGCATGTATCGCGGCGACTTCCGCCGCAAGGCCACCTTGGCCGAATACGGCTTCCGTCTGCCGTCGTGCCTGGACAACCGCCCGCTGCGCTTCGAGGAATGGGACGCGATGCGGCCGCAGACCGTGCATGTGTCGGCGACCCCCGGCCCGTGGGAGATCGAGCGCGCGCAGGGCGTCTTCGTCGAGCAGGTGATCCGCCCGACGGGGCTGATCGACCCGCCGGTCGAGGTGCGCCCGGCCCGCACCCAGGTCGACGACGTCCTGGACGAGATCCGCGCGACGGCGAAGCGCGGCTACCGCTCGCTGATCACCGTGCTGACCAAGCGCATGGCCGAGGACCTGACCGAGTACCTGCACGATGCGGGCGTCAAAGTCCGCTACATGCACTCCGACATCGACACGATCGAGCGCATCGAGATCATCCGCGACCTGCGCCTCGGTACCTTCGACGTGCTGGTCGGCATCAACCTTTTACGCGAAGGTTTGGATATCCCCGAATGCGCGCTTGTCGCCATCCTCGATGCCGACAAGGAGGGGTTTCTGCGCTCCGAGACCTCGCTGATCCAGACCATCGGCCGCGCCGCGCGTAACGTCGACGGCAAGGTCGTGCTCTATGCCGACAAGGTGACAGGCTCGATGGAGCGCGCCATGGCCGAGACCTCGCGCCGCCGGCAGAAGCAGGAAGACTACAACACGGCCAACGGCATCACGCCGGCCTCGATCAAGCGCGGCATCCAGGACATCCTGAACTCCGTCTACGAGGCCGACCACGTCACGGTCGATGCCGGGATGGTGAAGCCGGAAAACCTCATCGGCCACAATTTCAAGGCGACGGTCGCCGACCTCGAGAAGCGCATGCGGGCGGCGGCCGGCAACCTCGAATTCGAGGAGGCGGCGCGACTGCGCGACGAGCTGAAGCGCCTGGAGGCGACCGAGCTGATGATCGGCTCCGACCCCATGGCCCGCCAGGCGGCGATCGAGCAGGAGGCGGGGTCTTTTGGGGGCGCGCGCAAGTATGGCCGCTCCGCCAATATGCCGGCGAATCGTCCGCATAAGCCGACCGACGCCGACATGGGTCCGCATAATTTCGGGGGAGGGGAGGGCAAGCCGAGGTTCACGGCGGGATCACGGGTGCCCGCTTCGCGCGCCCGCAAACCGAATTTGGACGAGATGGGTCCGGGCCGCGAGGAAGCCCCGGCCGGCGAAAACACTTACACCCGCCCTGAACGCCCCGACCCGAAGGTCGGGACGTGGAAGAAGGGTGGTCGGGGCAGGAGGTGAAAAGGTAGCCAAAACGAGGTCATGGCCGGGCTTGTCCCGGCCATCCACGCCGAGCCGGCGCATGATCGCCGGGCGTTTGGTTCCGCGTCTTTTTCGGGCCGTGGGCGGGCCCCATCGCGTGGATGGCCGGCACAAGGCCGGCCATGACGATTTGGAGGGTTGGCCGTAGCATCGAAGGTCTTGACGTCCCGGTACGGCCGTCGTTGGGCCGGTCAGGCGTTCAGCGTCTTGTAGAGGTCCGTCCACTCCGGGTTCATGTCGAGGATCAGCCGGACCTTCCAGGCGCGCGACCAGTGTTTCATCGAATGCTCGCGCTGGATCGCGTCGCGGATATCCGGAAAGGCTTCGTACCAGATGAGGCGCTTGAGGCCGTAGCGCTTGGTGAACCCTTCGCATGCCCCGGTGCGGTGCTGCCAGATCCGATGACCGAGATTGCTGGTCACGCCGAGATAGAGGGTCCCGTTGCACCTGTTGGTGACAATGTAAACCGATCCGCCGCGCATTGACGCAGAGTGCATCGCGTGGAGGATCGGGACAAGCCCGGCCAGGACGAGCTACCGCCAACGACCGAATTACGGAATTACGGTAATTACGGTGACACTTTACTCTTTACCGCATTTCCGCTGCGGCTGAGTCGACTACCTCCCGCTTGAGGGCGCCGGAGCGGGGGCAATGCCTGGGATCTTCAGGTGGCCCGCCCTTTTCTTCAAGGCACGTAGGTCGAGGTGAACGTCGCCGCCGTGGAGCAAGCTCACAGCCTGGTCCGCGATAGTGCGGCAGGTCTGGCTGAGCTGCTTTCGCTTGTCGATGAGGCAGGCGACGCCATGGTCCTTGGCGCCGAGCATGTCGGGGCAGAGCCGCTGAGCTTCGGCGAGGCACACCAGGGCCGTCCGCTGAAGGCCCGGCGGCAGCGTAAAGCGCGTCGCCGCGGGAGCTGCGGTCGGCGAAAGGGCGACCAGGAGGATGAGACTCAGCCCGAGCCCGCCGCGATGTCGGTCATGCGACAGCAAGCGCGGTGAGGCCGGTCGCCACAGCCAGAGGCTGCTTCGCGTCCAGATCCTCCCCACTTTCCGCGATGGTCGCGTCGGCAGAGAGTGGGTCCAGAGCATAGGCTTCTGCATCATCGCTGGCCTTCGGTTTGCTCCCGCTCCGATCGAGGAAGACGGTCGCTGTTGGGACGAGCGGATTATGGGGTGCGGATGGCGGGGATGGTCGCGCCTGAACATCGGTTCTCCGCTCCGACACCAACGACGCCGGCCGTCCGTTACGCCAAATCCGATGCCGACGCCGAGCGTCACCGCGAGCGCTCCGACCTGAAGGTGGGAACAAGAAGGGCGGACGGGGGCGGCGGGGGGCGTGGCTCGCCGGACGACTGCACATCCTTGCACGGGCCGTGGATTGAGCCGAGAGAAAACCGATCTCGTTCGACCGTCGTCATGGCCGGGCTTGTCCCGGCCATCCACGCCGAGCCGCTGCATGATCGCCGGGCAGTTGGTTCCGCGTCCTTTCAGGAGGGCCGGTGCATGGTCCCGCCGCGTGGATGGCCGGCACAAGGCCGGCCATGGCGATTTTGGAAAGACCGGACATCGCGGCTGAATGGTCGCCACCGACGCTATCGGCGATCGTTCCAGACCGAGATCAGGCGTTCAGCGTCTCGTAGAGGTCGGCCCAAGCAGGATTCATGTCGAGGATCAGCCGGACCTTCCAGGCGCGCGACCGGTGTTTCATCGAATGTTCGCGCTGGATCGCATCGCGGATATCCGGAAAGGCTTCGTACCAGATCAGGCGCGTCAGGCCATAGCGCTTGGTGAACCCTTCGCATGCTCCGGTGCGGTGTTGCCAGATCCGATGACCGAGATTGCTGGTCACGCCGAGATAGAGGATGCCGTTGGGCCTGTTGGTGACGATGTAAACCCATCCACCGCTCCTCGGCGCAGACTGTACTGCGCCGAGGAGCGGGACAAGCCCGGCCAGGACGAGCCACTTCTCCAACGACCGTGCCACGAACGACGACGAGGTCGTCGTCCCACAGCTGGTTCCGTCGCACCGCGACGCGGCCCGCAAGCCGCGTTGACGGTCCGCACCGCGTTCACCTGCTGTGCCCCGTCCCTTTACTGCAGAGGGGTGCCGTTGACCGTCACCGCGCCCCCGGCACCGGCTTCGAGCTCCCACACCGAACTGCCGTCGGGGCCAGGCTTGGCCAGATTTTTCGCCAGGATGAACTGCGCCAGCACCTGCTGGGCGGACGGGTCGGAGGCGGTAGCCTCCTGCAGCGCCGTGATGGCCTTGTCGAGGCCGGTGGCGCTGACCTTGAGTTTTCCGGCGAGCTCGTTGCCGAGCGTCGCCTCGCCTTCGAGCCTGATGTCGAGCAGGCCCGAGGTGATGCGGCTCGGGGCGAGCGTCAGCTTGCCGTCGCCGGGCCAGACCATATGGCCGAGCGTCTGGTCCTGCTCGGGTGTGAAGGGCTCGGCCGTCTTGAGGTCGAAATCGTTCACGGCCTCGCGCATCATCTCGTCGAAATGGAAGCCGGTCAGCGTCGGCTTGAGGTCGAACGCCGTCGGTAGGAAGCCCGCCGTCCAGACCGGCAGGTCCTGGCTCGGCACCTTGAGGCCGTCGAGGCTCAGGGCGAGGGCCATGGTGCCGGTACCGGAGAGGTCGGTGAAAGCCACCGTGCTGGCGATCTTGTGGGCCGAGAAGGCTCCGACCTGGGTGGTGACCGCGAGATCGTCGGCCGAGCCGCCTTCCTTGAGGTCGCTCATCAGCGGCAGGGCGCCGCGCAGGATCGTGCGCAACTCGTCCTGCGCCGCGACCAGCGCATCTTGGTTCGGATGGGCGACCAGGAAAGCCCAGAGATCGAGCAGGCTCGTCATGTGCAGGTTGCCGGCCGCGAGGTCGACGGTGCCGGTCGGCAGCGTGTAGCTGAACTGCATCGGCGGTCCCGCCGGCGCCACCGCCACGCTGGCGGCCGGATGCGGCGGCGCGATCGAGACCTCGTCGGTCACGTCGCTGACCGTGT
This sequence comes from Lichenihabitans sp., assembly GCA_965277115.1. GTDB lineage: Bacteria > Pseudomonadota > Alphaproteobacteria > Rhizobiales > Beijerinckiaceae > Lichenihabitans. Next base: position 1,139,265 of record CBDIBY010000013.1, read on the forward strand.
AGCCCATGGTCAGCGAGGTCGTGCCGCCGGGGCCCGGCACGCCGGTCTGGCTGCCCGCCAGGCGGCCGATGCGACGGTGCTGGCTGGTGCCCGCCGTATCCTGGTCGAAGGTCGCTCCTTCCTGGGTCGCCTTGGCGGTCGTGAAGGCGCCGAGCTTCGGATCAAACGTGCCCTCGAAGGCATAGCTCGCCGAGCGCATGGCGATGCTCTGGTCCTTGATGTGGATCGTCATCGGCGGCAGGGCGTCCGAGGAGACCTTCCAGGTGCCGTCGTCGTTGGGCGTCAGCAGCAGGGTCTCCGTCGTGGGATCGAGCGAGACGCCGAAGCTTTCGAGCGGCCGGGCCATCGCCTTGATGTCGAAGCTGGCCCGGTAGGCGGAGCCCTCCGGCGTGACGGTCACGCTTTCGGGCGCGCCCGGGGCAGGGTGGCCGAGGTAGCGTTCGAACACGGCCTTCAACCGGTCCGCCTCCTCCGGCGTGGCGGATGCCGCGAAGGCGCCTACGGTCGGGATGAAAGTGGCGAAGAGGGCCAGGGCCAGGCTGGACGGTTTCGTCATGGAAGGCTCGGATCAGAGGGGACGCTCCGGGCGAAGGGCCTGGGGCGCGGGCCGACGCGGCCGCAGCGACATAGCCATGACCGGCGACAAAGACAAAAGAAAACAGCCGGCCCGGCGAACGCCGGATGCCGGCAAGGCGACGCCTTCGTCGTAGGCCATGTTTGCGGCCTCATCCGGGACGCAACTTAACCTGAGCATTCGGCGTTCTCGAAGTGCGTTGCGGGTGGGTGGCGCGGCCCTACGGGCGACGATGTTCTGAAGCGGCCTTCTATCGATTGGGGTTGGGACGATGCGCGGCGATCTGCGGAGATGGGCGGGCGGCAAGGCAATCCGGGCAGCGGCCGCGGTCGCGATCCTGGTCGGTGCCGCCGGAACAGCTTCGGCCGGAGACGGCAATTTCTTCGAGCAGCTCTTCGGCGGCGGTCAGGATGCGGCACCGGCCCAGCCGCAATATGCTCCTGCGCCGATTGATTACGGGAGTTCGGTCCGTTCTCTGCGCCGTCCGGATCGGCGGGCGTCGCGGCCGCTGACCGTCAGGCTGCATCGGCCCAAGGTCGCGCATGTGGCGCAGGCCCCGACCAAGCCCGGAAAGGTGTCGATCTACGAGGATACGACGCTGCGCCGCGGCGATGCGGTGATGACGATCAAGGGCATGCGGATCTTCGCGGGATCGCGATCCTGGCCCTACAGCGAGCACGACTTCGTGACCGTGCCGGACGCCGGACGGCTCGACAAGGGCCTGCAGAAGACGCTGCTCGCGCTCGACAGCCTGCCGCGGCAGTAGGCGGGCAACTCGCTAAATTACGCCGCGCTTCAGCCGCATGATCGTCCGCTCGAGCCCTTGCAGGAAGGCAGAGCGATCCTTCGGGCCGAAGGGCCGAGGGCCTCGGGTGAGCTGGCCCGCCTCGCGCAGATCCTGCATAAGATTGCGCGTCGCCAGCGCCATGCCGATCGCGGCGGGGGTGAAGATCCGTCCGTCCGGGGCAATCGCCGCCGCGCCGGCCTTGACCGCCCGGTCCGCCAGCGGGATGTCGGCCGTGACCACGACGGCGCCGGGGCGAGCCTTCCCGGCGATCCAGTCGTCGGCGGCGTCGAGCCCCGATCCGACCACGACGCGTTCGATCTCGGCATCGCGCGGCACCGCGATGAAGCTGTTGGCGACCACATAGGTCTTGAGCCCGTGGCGGCCGGCGACGCGATAGACCTCCGCCTTCACCGGGCAGGCGTCGGCATCGACCAGGATGACGATGCGGGGTGGCTCGCGGGCGTCAATGTCCGGCGGCGTGATAATTCTCCGACAAGGCGTGATAGACCCCCTCAGGACAGATCAGCCTGGAACTGGCGTTGGCGATCAGCGCGCAGATCATGATGGGGATCACCAGGGCGTGGTTCTCGGTCATCTCCGAGACGATGACGAAGGAGGTCATCGGCGCCTGGACGACGCCCGTCAGATAGGCCGACATGCACAGGATCGCCAGCACGGCGAGGGGGATGTGCGGCAGGAGCGGCAGCAGATCCTGAGCGAGGCCCGCTCCGACCGCCAGCGATGGCGAGAAGATGCCGCCCGGGATGCCGCTGATCGAGGACAGCGCCGTCGAAAACAGCTTCAACGGCCCGAAGCTCATGGGCAGGCTGTCGTTGTTGGCGAGGATGAGCTTGGCCTGGTCGTAGCCGGTGCCGAAAATGCTGCCGCCCGTGGCGTAGCCGCAGAGCGCGACGGCGAGACCACAGAGCCCGGCGAAGAGGATGGGTCGGCGCCGGACCACCCGGCCGACCGCGCCCGGCAGCCCACGTCCGAACTCGACCAGGATCCGGCTGAACAGGCCGCCGCCGAGGCCCCCGACGATGCCCGCGACCACGACCGCGATCCATTGCGGGCCGAAAGGCAGGGTCTCGGCGGTGGTGCCGAAATAGGTGTAGTCGCCGAGGATGGCGAGCGAGGTCAGGCCGGCGGCGATCACGGTGCCGAGGATGAGACCGCTGGTGCGCGTCTCGAAGCTGCGGCTCATCTCCTCGATGCCGAAGATGATGCCGGCGAGCGGCGCGTTGAAGGCCGCGGCGATCCCGGCCGCCGAGCCGGCGATGAGCAGCCCCGGCTCGCGGTGCCGGACGAACTTGCCGAGGCCGAACATGATCGAGGCGCCGACCTGGACGGTCGGACCTTCGCGGCCGGCCGAGGCGCCGCAGAGCAGGCCGAGGATCAGCAGCAGCACCTTGCCGGCGGCGACCCGCATCGAGACCAGCGCGGTGCGGGCGGAGGACTCGTCCATCTGGTGGGCGGCGATGACCTGCGGGATGCCGCTGCCCCCGGCGCTTGGGAAATAGGCGCGCGTCAGATAGGCCGCGAGCGCGAAGCCGAGCGGCGTGACGATGAATGGGGCACCGGGCAAAGCGGTGCGGATCTGCCCGAACGCGGCCTGGGCCCGGTCGGCCACGATCGCCATGCCGATGGCCGAAAGGCCGACCGCGAGCCCCCCGGCGAGGAAGAAGACGCGGCGGCGCCAGCGCGGCCACCAGATACGCCGCGTCTGCACGTGCAGGCGGCGGCGGAGGCGGCGCACGCGCCTGCGATGAAAGAAATTCAAGTCATGTCCAGGGTATCAGGAGGCGCTCCGCGGCAGGCTTGGAGAAGCGCGGCCGAACCGTCAAGCTGCCAGATCGGCGACGACCGCGTCGAGCACCGGAAAACCCTCCGCCGTGACGCGGAGGCGTCCATCGGGGCGGCGCTCGATGAGCCCCTCCTCGACGAGGCTGTCGATCCGCCGCGATTCGAGCGCCCGGCCCGCAAGGCGCTGGAATCGGTCGGGATCGATGCCTTCCGTGAGACGCAGGCCCATCAGCAGGAACTCGTCGCCCTGTTCCTCGGCCGACAGGGCCTCGTCGCTGACGAGGCCCTGGCCCTCGCCCTCGACCACCGTAAGCCACATCTCGGGATGCCGCTCGGTCGCCTGTGCCCGCCGGCCGGCCGGCGTGCCGATCCGCCCATGGGCGCCGGGGCCGACGCCGGCATATTCGCCGTAACGCCAGTATACGAGGTTGTGGCGCGACGCGGCGCCCGGCCGCGCATGGTTCGAGACCTCGTAGGCCGGCAGGCCGCGGGCCGCCGTCACCTCCTGGGTGACCTCCCACAAAGCGCGGGCCGCATCGGCATCCGGCACGACGAGCTTGCCGGCACGATGCAGCCGCTCGAAGATCGTGTCGGGCTCGATGGTCAGCTGGTAGAGCGAGAGATGTTCGGCCGCATGGTCGATGGCCGAGCCGAGCTCGGCCTTCCAAGCGGCCGGCGTCTGTCCGGGCCGCGCGTAGATGAGGTCGAAGGAGTAGCGCTCGAAGGCCTTGGCCGCGACCTCGACCGCCGCCATCGCCTCCGCCGCGGTATGCAGCCGCCCGAGCGCCGCGAGGTCGCGGTCGTTCATCGCCTGGACGCCGAGCGAGACCCGGTTGACGCCGGCCGCCCGATAGCCGCGGAACCGCTCGGCCTCGACGCTCGTCGGGTTGGCTTCGAGCGTCACCTCCGCTCGCGGATCGACCGACCAATGGGAGGCGATGGCCTCGAGGATCGCGCCGATCGTCGCAGGGCGCATCAGCGAGGGCGTACCGCCGCCGAAGAAGACCGAGGAGACGAGCCGGCCCGGCGTCAGCCCCGCCCGGTGCTTGAGTTCGGTGCGGAAGGCGGCCAGGAAGCGGCTCTCGTCGACCGGTGCCTGGCGGACGTGGCTGTTGAAATCGCAATAGGGGCATTTCGACAGGCAGAACGGCCAGTGGACGTAGATGCCGAAGCCGGGGTCGGTGCCGTCGAAATGTGTCATGCCGGGACTATGGCACGCCGGCGCGGCCACGGTCACGCAAGTTTGGCGATGCGCTCAGACCGGGTTTCAGGGGTTGCGTGCATCGAAGCAGTGGCGCGCCAGCCTCTGGAACGCCCGCGCCCGGTGCGACAGCGCCTCCCCACCGTCGGCCGGGATGCCGTGCTTCTCCACGGCGCTCATCTCGCCGAACGTTCGCATGTGGCCGTCGGGCCGGAACAGCGGGTCGTAGCCGAAGCCGAGGGTGCCGCGCGGCGCCTCGACGATGACGCCCGAGACGCGACCCTCGACGCTCTCGCAGCGCCCGTCGGGCCAGGCCAGAACCAGGGCCGCGACGAAATGCGCACGCCGCGCCGCCTCGTCGCGCGCGCGCGCCTCGTCCAGCAGCGTGCAGATCCGCCGCATGGCGCCGGGAAAATCCTTGTCCGGCCCGGCCCAGCGCGCCGAATAGATGCCGGGATCGCCGTCGAGCGCGTCGACACAGAGTCCCGAATCGTCGGCAAGCGCCGGGAGCGCCGCGCCTGTCGCCGCAGCTACGGCCTTGAGTTTCGCATTGGCCAGGAAGGTCGTGCCGGTTTCCTCCGGCTCCGGCAGTCCCAGCGCACCGGCCGCCACCGCCGCAATGCCGTAGGGCCGCAGCAGCTCCTGCAATTCCTCGAGCTTGCCGGCGTTGTGTGTGGCGATCACGATACGATCGAGGGTTTTCGTCATGATGGACATTAAGATCCCTGGTAGAAAACCGCAGCTCGGCAACGAATCGGAAAGCCTGATCACGAAAAACCCGCAAACGGGCGCGGATAACCCTAATTCGCGAACATTTTGGACAAGTCCATAAAATTTAAATCAAATGTTTGATGGGATGTTGGTAATACAAGGTCCCCTCGGGGAACAGGCATCGAGACGGTGACAAGCGTATCTGTTGCTGAGGCGTTCATGTTGGCGCGGCCGTGGGCATGAACGCTGCGGAAGCGGGGCGCATAGTGGCGTTGCGACGCTTCGATGCGTTGGACGGCTCGCCCGAACCCGTTTTCGATCGCATTGCCGCTCTCGCCGCCGACCTCTTCGCCGCGCCGATCGGGCTCGTGACCCTGATCGATGAAACACGCCTCGTCATCAAGGGCGGGTTCGGCCTGTCCGCTGCGACCTTTCCGCGCGATCACCTGCCGTGGCCGGACGCAATGGGATCCGATGCGCCCGTCACCGTGGTGATCGCCGATACCGCCGCCGATCCGCGCTACCGCGACGCACCCTTCTTCACCGGCGATCCGCGCCTGCGTTTCTACGCGGCAGCAGCGCTGGTCACGCCGGACGGCTTTCGGATCGGCGCTGTCTCGGCGATCGATCGCCGGCCGCGCGCTCCGCCTCCCCGGCGGGACATCGCGCGACTCAAGGCCCTCGCCGGCATCGTCATGGACGAGCTCGATCTCCGGCGTGCCCATCGGGCCGCTCTGGAGTCCGGACGGCTTTTGCGCGACAGCGAGGCGCACTACCGCCTGCTCGCCGAGCAGGCCGCCGACATCATCGTCACCACCGGCCTCGACGGCCGCATCACCTTCGTGTCGCCTGCGGTCGAGGCGATCGGCGGCCGGGTGCCGGTCGATCTCCGCGGCGTGGCGGCGCTCGACCTCGTGCATCCCGACGACCGGGCGTCGCTGCGCCGGCATTTCGTCAGGATGCGCCGGCAGCGCCTCGCCCGCTCCCCCAATCCGGCGGAGTTCCGGGCGCGTCACGCGGACGGGCGTTGGGTCTGGCTCGAGGCCAATTCGACCCTGGTGATCGATCCGGCGAGCGGCGAGCCCTCCGGCTGGGTCGATATCATGCGCGACATCGGGCTACGCAAGGTCCGTGACATCGAACGGACGGCAGCGCGGCGGGCGGCGGAGGATTCGGCTCGGGCGAAATCGGATTTCCTGGCCAATATGAGCCACGAGATCCGCACGCCGCTGAACAGCATCATCGGCTTCACACAGGTCCTGAAGCGCGATGCAACGCTCGGCGAATCTCAGCTCAGCCAAGTCAATCGGATCGTGGAGGCGGGCCGCAGCCTGCTGACGGTCGTCAACGACGTGTTGGAGCTCTCAAAGCTCGAATCGGGTACTCTCAGCATCGCGCAGCGGGTGTTCTCGCCTGCGAAACTCGTCCGCGATACGGCGGCGCTGATGCGGCCGCAGGCGGCCGACAAGGGGTTGGGGCTCGTCGTCGAGATCGCGCCCGATGCGGCGACCTCGGCGATCGGCGACCCCGACCGCCTGCGCCAGATCCTGCTGAACCTGCTATCCAATGCGGTGAAGTTCACCGGCGCAGGCGAGGTGCGGCTCAAGGTGGAGGCCAGGATCGTCGGCGCCGCGATCCATCTCGCCATGGCGGTCGAAGACAACGGCATCGGCATCGCGCCCGAACAGATCCCCAACCTGTTCCAGCGCTACACGCAGGCCAACGGCTCGATCGGCCGGCGATTCGGCGGTACGGGGCTCGGCCTCGCCATCTCGAAGCGCCTCGCCGAGGCGATGGATGCCACCATCGAGGTCGAGAGCACGCCGAAGGTCGGTTCGCGCTTCCTCGTGTCGCTTGTGCTGCCGGTCGCCGCCGCGCCGGCAGGCCGCGGTGCAAGTCTCGACCGCCTCCTGGAGCCGGCCCGCATGACCGCGATGCGCGGCAAGCGCCTGCTCGTCGCCGAGGATGTGGCGATCAACCGTAAGCTCGTGCAAGCCATCCTGTCGTCGCTCGGCTGCGCCGTGGATACGGTCGGTAACGGCGACGAGGCGCTTGCGGCCGTGCAGCGGCAGGACTATGCGCTCGTGCTGATGGACATGGAGATGCCTGAACTCGACGGGCTCGAGGCGACCCGCGCGATCCGCGCCCTCGGCGGACGTTTCGCGCAATTGCCGATCGTCGCCCTCACCGCCAATGTCTTCCCCGAACAGTCGGACCGGGCCAGAGCCGCCGGCATGGACGATTTGATCACCAAGCCGATCGACGCCGACCACCTGATCGAGACGGTCGTCCGATGGTCGACCGGTCAGCATCACGACGGCGATCGTGTGGGCTGAGAGGATGCGCGAGGCGGGCGAACGCGCGGCACGCCGCCGGATCTACCGCGGCATCATGGATGTCACCCGCGCCGCCCAGATCACCTCTGCCTCCAGAAGCGGTTCGCCGAACTGTCCATGCAGGTCGAAGGTCTGCGGGCTGCGGCCGCGCAGAACCTTCTTGATGAGGACGCGATCGTCGGCGAGGCCGACGACGCAGATCTCGCCGATGAGATCGTCCGTCACGGGTTCGCGCCGGTCGTCGAAATAGACCATCCAACCGTCGAAGAAGGCGCCGAGACTCTCCCCGCGCACCTCGACCGCCACGGTGTCCGGGGTCGCCTCGTCGGGGGCGGCCGCCTCGCCGAGCGGCCCCTGCAATCCTGAATAGAAATGCGTCTCCGACCCGGCGCCGACATAGCCCGCGACCGGCACGGTGGCGAGACGCTCCGTGACGATCTCGCCGGGGTCGATCCCATAGGCCTCCGCGGCGCGCTTGATCCACTTGTCGGACAGGCGCCGGCTGCCGCCTTCGAGCTTGGCATATTGGTTGCGGGTGGTGTCGAGCGCCGCGGCCGCCTGGTCCTGCGACCAGCCCCGACCGTCGCGCAATGCGCGCAGATTGTTCGCCATGGGGTCAGTCTGCACCATCTCGTTCTCCCGACATAGCCCAATCTGGGCACATGGGTTGACTTTCGTGCCCATATTGGGCATAAGCACCCACGCATCCCGCCGCAACGCGATGCAATGCTTATAGGAACAAACCATGAACACAATACCGGCTTGCGCCGGCGAGCGCAGTCGCGCGGCTGTGCATTTCTCCGATGCGGTCCAGCGCCTGCTGGCGCTGGAGGGCGGAAGCTGCCGATGGCCCATGGGCGACCCGGCGTCTCCCGGCTTCGCTTTCTGCGGCCGACCCCGCACCGGGCGCGGCAGCTATTGCACGGAGCATCGGCGCCTCGCCTGCGAGGCTGTTCGATGAGCGCGTCACCGCCCCTGGTCGTGCGCGGCCGTCGCGCCTTCGGTCTCGATCACGCGCGCCGTCCGGATCCGGCCCGCGTCGAGGCCGAGCTTCTCGCTCGACTAACGGAGGCGCTGCCCGAGGCCGTATCCTTTCGCCTCGTGGCCGCCGGCGTCGACAGGCAGATGCCGACGCTTGTGCTGCTGCCGCCGGACGGCCGCATTGCGATCCTGCGCGTCGTGGCCCGGCGCGAACGGCCGGACCGTGCCGCAGGGGCGCTCGAAGCGGCCTGCCGCCGCGCCCGAATCCCCTTCGCCACTTTGAGCCATGCGCAGGATGCACGCGCCGCCCTGCGCCGCTGCGGCATCGAGATCGACACCGGAGAGGCTTGAGCATGCCGCGACGCAAGACCGCCGTGACCCTGTCGAAGGCCGTCGGTACCGGGCGTGATAGGCCGCGACCCGGCTTCGAGGATGCGACGCCCGAGCGGCTTGCCGAAGCCCGCCGGCACGGATCGGCCCGCATCGACGGTGCCGGCATCCGCCGCCTCGCCGACCCTTTCGACATGCTGCGCGCCAAGAACCTGCTCGACCGGGCCGACATCGCCGCCAACGAAGCGCTCTGGCACGCCGGCGACCGCCTCCGGGCGCATTGGCATGGCGCGCATTTCGACGGTCTGTCAGCCTTCGACATCTCCCGCCCGATGGTTGACGGGGGCGTCGGGCGGACGCCTGGAGCTCTGAACCCGAGCGAGATCGCGCAGCGGCACCGCGAGCATTTTCTGCGCGCCGCGGCGGCAGTCGGGCCGCGTCTCATGACCTATGTGCAGCGCGTCGTGATCGGCGGCGAGCCGGTGTCCGCCCTGGGCGTGCTCGTCGGCGATACGTCCCATGCGCGGACCGCGGAGGCGCTGGCGCTCGAGCGTCTGCGCGAGGGCCTGCACCGTCTCTGCGACCTGTGGGGGATGCGACCGCAGGCCCGCCCGCTGCCGATCCGGCACTGGCGCGACGCGGCGAGCCTTCCGGAGTGATCTCGTGGCAATCGGCAAGGCGCGGCGGACGTGCTATGGGGTTCGGCTCGGAAGTCGCTGCGGGATCCCATGTCGGAACCAGACCTGATCACGGAGCGGGATCATGTGACGGCCCGGGCCTATCCGGCGCCGTCGGCCGTGCTCGAACTGCTGAAGCCGATCACTTGGTTCCCGCCGATGTGGGCCTTCGGCTGCGGTGTGGTCTCCTCCGGCGTGCCGATCGCCGACCATTGGCGCGTCGCGGTGGTCGGCATCCTGCTCGCCGGGCCGCTCGTCTGCGCCACGAGCCAGGCGGTCAACGACTGGTACGACCGCGAGGTCGACGCCATCAACGAGCCCGGCCGGCCGATTCCTTCGGGCCGCATTCCCGGCCGCTGGGGCTTGGCCCTGGCGATCCTGTGGACGCTGCTGTCTCTCGTCGTCGCGGCGACCCTCGGCCGGTGGGTCTTCGTCGCCGCGCTGGTCGGGCTCTGCCTCGCCTGGGCCTATAGCGCCCCGCCGCTGCGGCTCAAGCGCAACGGATGGTGGGGCAATGCCGCCTGCGGCCTCTGCTACGAGGGCCTGGCCTGGGTGACGGGCACTGCCGCGATGCTGGGCGGCGCGCTGCCGACGGCCGAGGTGTTGTGGCTGGCGCTACTCTACAGCCTCGGGGCGCATGGCATCATGACGCTCAACGACTTCAAGTCCATGAGGGGCGACCGCGAGATGGGCATCCGCTCGCTGCCGGTGATGCTCGGGCCGGGCCGGGCGGCCCAGGTCGCCTGCGCCGCCATGGCCGGCTCGCAGCTGCTCGTCATCATTCTACTCATTGCCTGGCATGCGCCGGTCGAGGCATCGATCGTGACGGCCTTTCTGATCGCGCAGGGGCTGATGATGCGGCGTTTCCTCGGCGCCCCGATCGAGCGTGCGCTGTGGTACAGCGGCTTCGGCGTTCCGCTCTACGTCTTCGGCATGCTGGCGAGCGCCTTCGCGGTACGTGCTCTCGCGGGTGCATAGACGACCAGCCTGAAGTTCCAACGGTTTCGTCACGTTTGACCCGAAACTGTTGGACCAGGCTGCCGGTCAGACGTGCTGACGGGCGATGCGCTCGTCCCACTCCCGCTCGGCGACGAGGTCGCCGCCCTCGAACACTCGCAGCGTCCCGGTCAGGCGGAAGGCCTCGGCCGTGCCGGTCATGGCCGCCAAAGTCTCGATGGCGATCGACCATCCCGGCCGCTCCATCGTGTAGCGCTGCTCGATCCTCGCCTCGGCGGAGAACGGGTCGTCGGCGCCGATGTTGAGCGTGCGGGTCAGGTCGTGCGCGAGCATTGTACCGATCTCGTCCCAGCGCACCACGCCTTCGCCGAAGAGGCCGCCCTCGCCGCGGGTGACGGTCGTCACCGTTCCGGCGATGAGATCATGGGTCGTCCGGCGCTCCATGCGTCCCTCGCGCACGCGGGTCTGCGGCGTCGGCGGTCCGGGACGCGGGGGCGGAAAGGCCGCATCCGGGCCGTCCGGCTCCCGCACCGGCAAGGTCAGCGTGCTGCGGCCGAGGCCGAGCGTCAGGGTCGCGGCGTCGCGTGCCGGCCAGACCAGCGGCCAATAGGCGGTCGACACGGCGAGGCGGATGCGGTGCCCGACCGGGAAGCGATGGCCGCAGGCCTTCAGAGGCACGCGGATGCGGACCGTCTCGCCCGGCACCAGGGGCTGCGGATCGGCCGAACCGTCGCGATGCGCGAGGTTGAGCACCGCGTAGCTGACGCGCAGCGAGGCGCCCTCCGGCGACACATCGCAGAGCCGCACGGCGAGTTGCGCCTCCGGCCGGTCGGCCGCAAGGTCGAGCTCGACCACGGGATTGCCGAGAATCTCCAGGTCGCGCCAGAGCGGCTCGCCGTCGAAGGTGAGCGACAGGCCGTCGTCCGATCGCTGGTCGGGCGGCATCTCGCCCACGACGCCGGTCCCCATCCATTCGCCGGCGCCGGACCCGGTCCACAAGGGCGAGCGCAGGTCGAGCGAGGCTTCGGGCGGCGGCGTCCCGACGAGACCGTCACGGCCGAGATAGAGGGTGCGGCCGGTGATCGTCGGGCTCGGCCAGACCTTTTCGGCGACGAAGCGGCCCGGCGATTGCATCCGCGTTGTCGAAGGCGGCAGGAAATCCTCGATGAAGGCGCGCAGCATCGGCTCGGCCATCATCCCAGTGTCCTCACCCTTGAGCCAGGTGTTCCACCAGCGCGTCGCCTCGCCCAGGAAATCGATGGCCGGACCGGGCACGCCGTCCTGCGGATAGATATGAGCCCAGGGTCCGATGACGCCGAGCCGGGGCACATCGAGGCCTTCGAGCAGGCGCGGCACCGCGCTCGTATAGGCATCGGCCCAACCGCCGATGACGAGCACCGGGCAGGCGATGGCGGCAAAATCCTCGCAGACCGACCCGTGGCGCCAATAGGCGTCGCGGCTCTGATGCTCGAGCCAGAGTTTCGGCCAGAACGGCATGCGGTCGAGCCGATCGAGCCAGATTTGCCGCCAGTCGTCGCCGACGATCTCGGGATCGGGCGGCCGGGCCTGGTAGGCCAGCATGATCGAGCCCCACCACAGGTTGTCGTTGAGCAGGCACCCGCCCATGAAGTGGATGTCGTCGGCGAAGCGATCGTCGGTCGAGCAGACCGTGATGATGGCTTTCAGCGCCGGCGGGCGCCGCGCCGCGACCTGGAGCGCATTGAAGCCGCCCCAGCTCTTGCCCATCATGCCGACCGCGCCCGAGCACCAGGGCTGCGCCGCGATCCAGGCGATCACCTCGATCGCATCGTCCTGCTCCTGCACCAGATATTCGTCGTCGAGGAATCCGTCCGAGTCGCCCGAGCCGCGCATGTCGACCCTGAGCGCCGCATAGCCGTGGGCGGCGAAGAACCCGTGCATGGGTTCGTCGCGCCCGCGCGTGCCGTCGCGCTTGCGGTAGGGGATATATTCGAGCACCGCCGGCACCGGACGCGCCGCGGCATCGGCAGGACGCCAGAGCCGCGCCGCGAGCCGGGTGCCGTCGCCGAGCCGGATCCAGAGGGTCTCGACGACCTCGACAGCCGGGGTGGATTCGGACGAGCTCACGCCGCCAGCCAGATCTTCTCCCCGATACGCTGGCCCATCAGGTCGAACATCGGGTTCGGCTGCATACCCTGCACCTTGGTCGACCCGGCTTCGAGATAGTCGATGAACATCGGGATGATGGCGCCGCCGTCCTCCGAGATCATGCGTTCGAGGTCGCCGTACATGGCCTTGCGCTTGGCTTCGTCCGCTTCGGTGCGCGCCGCGACGAGGATCTTGTCGAACTCCGGCCGCTTCCAGTCCGTCTCGTTCCACTTGGCGTCGGACTGATAGGCGATGGTCAGCATCTGGTCGGCGGTCGGCCGTCCGCCCCAATAGGAGACGCAGAAGGGCACCTTCATCCAGACATTGTCCCAATAGCCGTCGGAAGGCTCGCGCTTGACGTCGATCTTGATGCCGCAGGCGGTGGCATTGGCCTGGTAGAGCACCGCGGCGTCGATGGCACCGGTGAAGGCCGCCTCCGACACCTGCAGGTTCACCGGCAGTTCCGTGAGGCCCGCCTGTTTCAGATAGAACTTGGCCTTGTCGGGATCGTAGGTGTGCTGCGGCAGATCGGTGGCGCAGAACGGGTTGCTGCGCGGGATCGGCTGGTCGTTGCCGACCTGGCCGTAGCCGTCGAGCACCGTGTCGATCATCTTCTGCCGGTCGATGCCGTATTTCATCGCCAGGCGCACGTTGTTGTCGGTGAAGGGCTTGTCGGTGGTGTTCATCAGGAAGGTGGCATGCTGGCCCGCGGCGCTGCGCACGACCTGGATGCGCGGGTTCTTGGTCAGGAGCTTGACGGTGCGCGGGTTGAGCCGGTTGATGACATCGACCTGGTTGGTGATCAGCGCATTGGTGCGGGCGCTGGTGTCGTTGATGACCAGCGTCTCGATCGAATCGACATTGGCGCAGTCGGGCTTCCAGTAATTGCCGTGCTTGCGCGTCACGGCGCGCACGCCGGGGTCCAGGGTCTCGAGCACGTAGCCGCCCGTGCCGATCGGCTTCGCCCAGTCGGTATGGCCGTCGGGCACGATCATGAAGTGATAGTCGGAGAGCAGATAGGGCAGGTCGAGATTGCCCGAGCCCAAGGTGATGCCGACCTGGTTCGGGCCGAGCGTCTTGAGTTCGGTGACGTCCTCGACATTGACCTTGCCAGCCGATTTGGTGTCGCCGCGATGCAGGTTCAGCGAATAGATGATGTCGTCGGGCGTGAGCGTCTTGCCGTTCGAGAAGGTGACGCCCTTGCGGACGTTGAAGATCCATTCCTTGGCGCCCGGCTTGACCTCCCAGCTCTCGAAGAGTTCGGGGATCGGCTTGTTGTCGCGGCCGATCTCGACCAGTCCGTTCATGATCTGGTAGCAGATGTTGACCGGCACCCAGTCGGTCAGCAGGCGCGGGTCGAGGCTGTCGGAGGCGGCGCCGCCCGACATGCCGAGCTTGAACGTGCCGCCCTGGCGCGGCTTGGCGTCGGCGGCGAGGCTGCGACCGGCCAGCATGGGCAGCGATCCGGCCATCCCGCCGAGCAGCATGGCGCCGGTGAGGAACTCGCGTCGATCGACGCTGCCGCTTGTCTTGCCGTTGCGCATGATGCCGTTCCCCCAGAAGCCCTGCCAAGTCCAAGTCGGATGCTAGGTCGGCGTTGCGGCGACGACGTGGCGCGTTACGACCTTCCTTCGAGCGTTTGCGACGCGGAGAGCCGCGCGGCGATGACGTCGGCCCGGATTTGCTGCGGCCCTACCGCCAGCCGCGATCGGCCCGAGGCGCGCAGGACGCCGTTGACTGCAGGATACCGGGTGAAGCCTCCTGAAAGGCCCTTACCCTGAGCCTGTCGAAGGGCGAGGCCGCCCTCGTGGTCCACACGCTCACCATAAGGGCGGAACAGAGCTTCACCCGATTGTCCTGCCGTTGACTGTGGGTCGCGGTGACGCGGATTGACAAATCGCATATGAATGCAACTGATGTTTCTTTATATTTTGATCTATTTTGGAATTACCATGAAATTGATCGAGCAGATTTTTGAAAAAGTCGCTCTTAGTGTCGGCTTTCCGCGCTTCAATGGAGCGCACTGTGTTTTTGACAGAACTACAAGGCGCGCTAGTATTAAGCGGATCATTTTGTTCTGGCGATTGAAAACGATTGATCTACCGCTGGATGAGGTTGCATTCGCCAGAATCGTCACTGTGTCCGGGAGTGCAGGAGAGTCGGGGTCTTATGAAAAGACCTATCCGGAGATCATCCTGACGTCAGGTCGGCGGATTCCGCTCGCCACCGGCAGCGAATCCTCCGCGAAAAAGACCGTCGCGGCGATCAACGCCTTTCTGGCGGACGGGCGCGTCGCATCCGGCTGAGCTTGGAACAGCCTTTGCGTGCCGGTGCCCTGCCGGCGCAAATCCGGCGTCCTCGACAACGAGCCGCGAGGCAGCGTCCGGCGGTTTGAAGGTCTCTCCCGCGGCGATGAAAGCGCCCGTCTCGGGGTCGAGGGACATGGGGCTGATGCCTTCCCTTGAAAGGATGCTGTCGATCCGGTGCGGACAGTCGCGGGAAACGATAAGATCGCCTGTGCCATCATCGGCGCCGATGATGGCACGTTCATTTGCCAGCGATCCGGAGCTTATTTGATGGCATCCATTCGTTGCTGCATGCTGATTGCGGCATTGAGCTTATGGGACCTTTCACCAGCGCAAGCGGGAGCTCAGGCGGTGCACCTGAAAATGCCGCTGCCGATTCTCAAGGGCGTCGCCGCCATGCCGCTGATCGCCGATCCGGTCGATGACGCGGAGCGCCGGGTCAACGCCGCCGTGCGGCAACTTGACGTGCGTGTGCGCAAAGAAGCCGTGACCTGCAAGACTCCGAGCGGCGCCTCGGGCTGGGAGCGCACCGTCGATGTGCCGATGCGCGGACCCAGTTTCATCAGTTTCGTGATCAAAGATAGCGCGTTCTGCGGCGGGGCGCATCCCGCCACCGCAACCATGTCGATCGTCTACGACTTGCGCACCGGGCGGCCTGTGGACTGGACCCGTCTGCTGCCGCCCTCGATGACCGGCACGGTGAAGCTGACGATAGGAATGGACAAGACCAAGGTGGTGACGCTTGCATCCAGGCGACTTTACGCGCTTTACATCGCTGGATACGACCTTGGGGATGGAACCGCAGAAGATCGCGCTTCCTGCAAGGAGGCGGTACAGCAGATAGGCGGTGATCCCCCGGATATGATGGTCTGGCTGGATGCAAGGCGCGGGGGACTTGCCGTGCAGTACGACCTGTCGCACGTCGTGCAGAATTGCGCCGTGCCCGTGGTGATCCCGGTTGCCACCCTTCGCGCCGACGGAGCGCAGCCGGCCCTGCTTGATGCGTTGGCGTTGGCTCAAAAACCATGACGTGGTTCGATGCAAGGCGACGCACGGATGAGCCGCTCTATCGGACAACCGATGCGAATTTCGACGGGGTTGAAGCGACGTGGGTCATAGCACTGCCCCTCACGCCAAGCTTTTGCATATCATCGACCTCGCGGGGACCTTTGTCCTGGCCGTTCAAGGCGCCTCGATCGGCGCCGTGAAAGGGCTGGATGCGCTCGGCGTCACCGTCGTGTCGCTCGCGACGGCGATGGGCGGCGGCATCATGCGCGATGTCTTGCTCGGCGAGGCGCCGCCCGAAGCGCTCCGCGGCTGGTCCCTCATCACGGTGGCACTGTCGGGCGCCCTGCTGACGTTCTTCGCGTTCCACTCGGTGGAGCAGTTGTCGGAAGGCCTTCTGGCCGTCGTCGACGCCCTGGGCCTGGCCTTGCTCGCGGTGTCTGGCACCGAAAAGGCTCTGGAATATAGACTGACTCCGATCGCCGCCGTGATGATGGGTGCGATCAGCGGCGCGGGCGGATATACCATCCGCGACATCCTGCTCGCCCAGATTCCAGCGGTGCTGCGGGTGGACTTTCTCGCGACGGCGGCGATCCTTGGCGCCGCGGTTCTGGTCGTCGCTCGACAGCTAGGTGTTCGCGCGAACATATCGGCACTATTGGGCGGCACGACCTGCTTCGTCTTGCGACTCCTCGCGATCTGGGAACATTGGCATCTGCCGACAGCCAACCTGCATTGAGGCGGGCGTGGCTGACACGGCCGATAATTCGGCGTCGTGATCCGTCCAGATCGGTCGCAATGCAAGAGACGCGGTCCCGTCCGGCAACCGACCTGCCATGTCGCTCCCCGCCAAACCTCCGTCGCGGCAGATCGAGTGGCGCATGGCGCGCTGCCCCATGGTGCCGGCGAACAGCGAGGCCGACCATGAACCACGACGTCTTCATAACCTGCGCCGTCACAGGCGCCGGCGACACGGTGGCCAAGAGCCCGCATGTTCCCGTCACCCCGGAACAGATCGCCGATGCCTCGATCGCTGCGGCGCGGGCGGGCGCGGCCATCGCCCATATCCATGTGCGTGACCCCGAGACCCGCAAGGCGTCGCGGCGCGTCGAACTCTATCGCGAAGTGGTCGAGCGTATCCGCGCCTCGGACGTCGACGTCGTCATCAATCTGACGGCCGGCATGGGCGGCGACGTCGTCTTCGGCGCGGGGGAGACGCCGCTGCCGCTCGATCCCATGGGCACCGACATGGTGGGGCCGGCCGAGCGCCTTGCCCATGTCGAGGCCTTGCGGCCCGAGATCTGCACGCTCGATTGCGGCACCATGAATTTCTCGCTCGGCGATTATGTCATGACCAACACGCCCTCGACCCTGCGCGCCATGGCGGCGCGGGTGCAGGCGCTGGGCGTGCGGCCGGAGCTCGAAGTCTTCGACGCCGGCCACCTCGTCTTCGTGCACGACCTCGTCAAGGAAGGTCTGATCGACGCGCCGGCCATGATCCAGCTCTGCATGGGCATTCCCTACGGCGCCCCGAACGATCCGCTGACGCTGATGGCGCTCAAGCATCGCCTGCCGCAAGGCGCGGTGTTCAGCGCCTTCTCGATCGGCCGCATGCAATTGCCCTACGTGGCCATGGCGGCGCTCGCCGGCGGCAACGTCCGGGTCGGGCTCGAGGACAATCTCTTCCTCGGCCGCGGCACCCTGGCCACCAATGCGCAGCTCGTCGAGCGGGCCAAGACCATCATCGAGGCCATGGGCGCCCGCGTGCTCGGCCCGGCCGAGGTGCGCGACAGGCTGAAGCTGCGCCAGCCGGAGCGCGCGGCTTGAGTGCCGCCCGCAGGGTCGGCCTCGTCGGCGGCGGCGTCATCGGCGCCGGCTGGGCGGCCCGCGTGCTGCTCAACGGGCACGACGCGAGCGTCTTCGATCCCGATCCCGAACTCGGCCGCAAGCTCGACGAGGTCGTGGCCAATGCGCGCCGTGCCCAGGCGAAGCTCTTCCCCGGTCTCGCTTTGCCCGAGGGCCGGCTGACCCTGACCACAACGCTCGGCGAGGCGGTCGGCGACGCCGATTTCGTCATCGAGAGCCTGCCCGAGGTCGAGACGCTGAAGGTCCGCGTGCTCGCCGAGATCGATGCGGTGGCGCGGCCCGGGACGATCGTGTCGTCCTCGACCTCGGGTCTGCTGCCGAGCCGGCTGCAGGCCGGCATGAAACATCCCGAGCGCTTCGTCGTCGGCCATCCGTTCAACCCGGTCTATCTGCTGCCGCTCGTCGAGATCTGCGGCGGCGACAAGACCGCCCCCGCGACCAAGACGGTCGCCGCCGCCTTCTTCGAAAGCCTCGGCATGCGGGTGCTCGACGTCCGCAAGGAGGTCGACGGCTTCATTGCCGACCGGCTGCTCGAGGCGCTGTGGCGGGAAGCGCTGTGGCTGGTCAACGACGGGATCGCCACGACCGAGGAGATCGACGATGCGATCCGGTTCGGCGCCGGGCTGCGCTGGGCCTTCATGGGCACCTTCCTGATCTATCGGATGGCGGGCGGCGAGGCAGGCATGCGCCATTTCCTGGCCCAGTTCGGCCCGGCGCTGAAGCTGCCCTGGACGAAGCTGGAGGCTCCCGAGCTTACCGAAGCGCTGATCGACACCGTCTCGGCCCAGTCGGACGACCAGGCGGTCGGCGTCTCGATCCGCGATCTCGAACGCAAGCGCGACGATTGCCTCGTCGCCGTGCTCGGCGGCCTCAGGGCGCAGGATTATGGTGCGGGCGCCGTGCTGAAGGCCTACGAACGGAGCTTGATGGGGCGGCTCGCCGTCTCGGCCGCCGAAGCGCAGGCGGACGAGACGGTGCCGCTGCGGCTCTACGCGACGCGGGTGGCGCCGGACTGGATCGACTACAATGGCCATATGACCGAAAGTCGCTATCTGCATTGTCTCGGCGAGGCCACGGACGCGCTGCTGCGCCATATCGGGGTCGACGGCGCCTATATCGCCTCGGGTCGCTCCTTCTATACGGTCGAGACGCATCTCATGCATCTCGGCCAGGCGCGCCTCGACGATCGGCTGACAGCGACGACGCAGATCCTGGCCCAGGATCCGAAGCGCCTGCACATCTTCCACACGCTGATCCGCGAGCCGGACGGCGCGGTGGTGGCGAGCGGCGAACATATGCTGCTGCATGTCGACACGAAGGCCGGGCGGGCGACGGCGGCCGAAGGTCCGATGCTTCAGGCCATGGAGCGGCTCGGGCGCGCGCAAGCTGCCCTGCCGAAGCCTGCCGGCACGGGCCGTCAGGTCGGACAGCGGCAAGGCTGAGCGGATTGCGTCGCCAGCGATATGCGGCACGACGTCGGAAGCGGAACACTAGGTCATGACGGATCGCCGTGCTAGGAGCGCGCCCGACGGTCCGCGGCTGCGGCCCGTGGTGTAGCTTTCGGAGAACGGCGATGGATTTCAAGAAGGGCGATATCGTGCAGCTCAAGTCCGGCGGCCCTGCCATGGTTGTGACGGGCGGCACGGGCGAGAGCGTCGAGGTGCTCTGGTACGGCGAGATGGCCGACGAGATCAGGACCACGAGCGTACCGGCCTTCTGCCTCGTCGAGGCTGAGATCGAGGAGGCCGACGAGGACAGTTTCGGCCGCGCCTGAGCGCGCCCGACGACGCTCGGGCGCGGGATCCATATCCCGCGCACCGGTACGAATTTTGCTCCCGTTTCGGGCCGAGCCTGGGCTAAAGCTGGCCGCCTTTCCGGCCCGCACGATGTCAGATAGCCCACAGACGGACGCCCCATGCCCAGACGCACCGACATTTCCACGATCATGATCATCGGTGCCGGGCCGATCGTGATCGGGCAGGCCTGCGAGTTCGACTATTCGGGCACCCAGGCCTGCAAGGCGCTGCGCGAGGACGGCTACCGCATCGTCCTCGTCAATTCCAACCCGGCCACCATCATGACCGATCCGGACATGGCGGACCGGACCTATGTCGAGCCCATCACTCCGGAGATCGTGGCCAAGATCATCGCCGCCGAGCGTCACGCCGTGCCGGGCGGCTTCGCGCTGCTGCCCACCATGGGCGGGCAGACGGCACTCAACTGCGCGCTGGCGCTCGACGCCGACGGCACGCTGGCGCGCCACGATATCGAACTCATCGGCGCCAGTGCGGTTGCCATCGACAAGGCCGAGGACCGCGAACTCTTCCGCGACGCCATGACCAGGATCGGGCTCGATACGGCCCGTTCGCATCACGTCAACTCCCTTCCGGCCGCCCTCGCCGCGTTGGAGGATATCGGCCTGCCGGCCATCATCCGCCCCTCCTTCACGCTTGGCGGCACTGGCGGCGGCATCGCCTACAACAAGGAGGAGTTCATCGAGATCGTTGAGCGCGGGCTCGACGCCTCGCCGACGACGCAGGTGCTGGTCGAGGAGAGCGTGCTCGGCTGGAAGGAATACGAGATGGAGGTGGTCCGCGACCGCGCCGACAATGCCATCATCATCTGCTCGATCGAGAATATCGACCCGATGGGGGTCCATACCGGGGATTCGATCACGGTGGCGCCAGCGCTGACCTTGACCGACAAGGAATACCAGATCATGCGCGATGCCTCGATCGCGGTGTTGCGCGAGATCGGCGTCGAGACCGGCGGCTCGAACGTTCAGTTCGCCGTGAACCCGGCCGACGGGCGCATGATCGTCATCGAGATGAACCCGCGCGTCTCGCGCTCCTCGGCGCTCGCCTCGAAGGCGACCGGCTTCCCGATCGCCAAAGTCGCGGCCAAGCTTGCGGTCGGTTACACGCTCGACGAGATCAAGAACGACATCACCGGCGGCGCGACCCCGGCCTCTTTCGAGCCGACGATCGATTACGTCGTCACCAAGATCCCGCGCTTCGCCTTCGAGAAGTTTCCCGGTGCCCAGCCGATCCTGTCGACGGCGATGAAGTCGGTCGGCGAGGCCATGGCGATCGGGCGCACCTTCGCCGAAAGCCTGCAGAAGGCGCTGCGCTCGCTCGAGACCGGCCTCAACGGGCTCGACGAGATCATGGTCGAGGGGCTGGGGCAGGGCGACGACCACGCGGCGTTGCGCGCCGCCCTCGGCGTGCCGACCCCGGATCGGCTGCTGATCGTGGCCCAGGCCCTGCGCCACGGCATGAGCCATTCCGAGATCCATGAGGCCTGCCGCATCGACCACTGGTTCATCGAGCGGCTGCAGGAGATCGTCGACCTCGAGGCGAAGGTGCGCCGCTTCGGCCTGCCTCGGGGCGCCGCGAACCTGCGCGCCCTCAAGGCGGTGGGCTTTTCCGATGCGCGCCTCGCGGCGCTGTCGGGCAGCAGCGAGGCGGAGGTCGCAAGCCTGCGCCGCGAGCTCGGCGTTCGGCCGGTGTTCAAGCGCATCGACACCTGCGCGGCCGAATTCGCCTCGCCCACCGCCTATATGTATTCGACCTACGCGGCCCCCTTCGGGAGCGCGGCTCCGGTCGACGAGGCCGAGCCTTCGGCGCGGGACAAGATCGTCATCCTCGGCGGCGGTCCGAACCGCATCGGCCAGGGCATCGAGTTCGACTATTGCTGCTGCCACGCCTGTTTCGCGCTCTCCGAGGCGGGCTACGAAACGATCATGATCAACTGCAACCCCGAGACGGTGTCGACCGACTACGACACGTCCGACCGGCTCTATTTCGAGCCGCTGACCGTCGAGGACGTGCTGGCGATCCTGGAGACCGAGCAGCGCGCCGGCACCCTCGTCGGCGTCGTCGTGCAGTTCGGCGGCCAGACGCCATTGAAGCTCGCGACGGCACTGGAGAAGGCCGGCATCCCGATCCTCGGCACGAGCGTCGATTCGATCGACCTCGCCGAGGACCGCGACCGCTTCAAGCGGCTGCTCGACAAGCTCGGCCTGAAGCAGCCGCAAAACGGCATCAGCTATTCGGTCGAGCAGTCGCGGCTCGTGGTCTCCGCGCTTGGCCTGCCGCTTGTGGTGCGCCCCTCCTATGTGCTGGGCGGCCGTGCCATGGCGGTGATCCGCACCCAGACGGCGCTCGACGACTACCTGCTCGACACGCTGCCCGGCTTGGTGCCGCCCGAGGTCAAGGCGCGCTATCCCAACGACAAGACTGGGCAGATCAATACGGTGCTCGGCACCAATCCGCTGTTGTTCGACCGCTATTTGTCGGATGCGATCGAGATCGACGTGGACGCGCTCTGCGACGGCAGCCGGGTCTTCGTCGCTGGCATCATGGAGCATATCGAGGAAGCCGGCATCCATTCGGGCGATTCGGCCTGTTCGCTGCCGCCCCATTCGCTCGCGCCCGATCTCGTCGCCGAGATCGAGCGCCAGACCGAAAAACTCGCCCTGGCGCTCAACGTCATAGGCCTGATGAACGTGCAGTTCGCCATCAAGGGCGGCGAGATCTTCGTCCTCGAGGTCAACCCGCGCGCCTCGCGCACCGTGCCTTTCGTGGCCAAGGTGATCGGCGAGCCGCTGGCCAAGATCGCCTCTCGCATCATGGCCGGCGAGCCGCTGTCGAGCTTCTGCCTCGCGCCCAAGGTGCTCGGCCATGTCGCGGTCAAGGAGGCGGTGTTTCCCTTCGCCCGGTTTCCGGGCGTCGACACGGTGCTCGGCCCCGAGATGCGCTCGACCGGCGAGGTGATCGGCCTCGACCGCTCCTTCGCGCTGGCATTCGCCAAGAGCCAGATCGGCTCGGGCACCAAGGTGCCGCGCTCGGGCACGGTCTTCGTCTCCGTCAAGGATGCCGACAAGCCGCGCGTGCTCGACACGATGCGCGACTTGAGCGCGCTCGGCTTCAGGATCGTGGCGACCGGCGGCACCCAGAAGGCGCTCGAGGCGGCGGGCATCGGCGCCGCCAAGATCAACAAGGTGTCGGAGGGGCGTCCGCATGTCGTCGACGCCATCAAGAACGGCGGGATTCAGCTCATGGTCAACACCACGGAGGGCGCTCGCGCGCTCTCGGACTCGCGCGACCTGCGCCGGGCCGCCCTCTTGCACAAGGTCCCATATTACACCACTCTAGCCGGTGCGATCGCTGCGGCGAAGGGGATCCGGGCCTACCTCGACGGGGAGCTCGAAGTCCGGGCGCTGCAGGATTATTTCGCGGGATGACGGGTCGGTGCTCGATGGGGGCAGGGCGACGAATGTCGTGTCCGCATTGCACCGACTATGGTCCGCCGGGCGGAATTGTTATGAATGCCGGTTGGCCGAGAGGCGGCCGGATCCAACAAATTGCCCTGCGGACCTTGCTGTTCGCAGTGCCATGACGAGAGTGGAACGTGATGGACAAAGTGCCGATGACCGTGGGAGGGCATATCGCTCTCGAAGCGGAACTCAAGATGCGCCAGCAGGAGGAGCGACCGCGCATCATCCAGGCGATTTCGGAAGCCCGTTCGCACGGCGACCTGTCCGAGAATGCCGAATATCACGCGGCCAAGGAGGCGCAGTCGCTGAACGAGGGCCGCATCGCCGAACTCGAGGACCGTCTGTCGCGGGCCGAGGTTATCGACGTCACCAAGCTCTCCGGCGCGACCATCAAGTTCGGCGCGACCGTCACGCTGATCGACGAGGATACGGACGAGAAGAAGGTGTTCCAGATCGTCGGCGAGACCGAGGCCGACGTGAAGAACGGCAAGGTCTCCATCAGTTCGCCGACCGCCCGCGCCCTCATCGGCAAGAAGAAGGGCGACAGCGTCGAGGTCAATACGCCCGGTGGCGGCAAGAGCTACGAGGTTTTGGGCGTCGCCTTCCACTGAACAAGGTGTCGGATGATCGGCTTCGCGCGGGGGAAGTCGGCGTTCGGCAGTGCTTTGGACCGGGAAGGGCGCAGATGATGACGCGAGACTTGACGCGGCGCGGCGTGTTGACGGTGTTGGGAGCATGGGCGATGGCGCCTCTGTCCCGAGCCTCGGCCGAGCAGGCACCGGGTGCGGATCTTCGCTTCGGCGCGGTCACCGTCGATACATCGCCGTTGACGCGCAAGGGCTTGTCGGCTGCGGCGACCGCGGCGATCCATGACGATCTTGCCCAGGCCCTCGCCCAGGTCTTCGCCGATCGGATGGCGCCGAAGCGGAGTGCGGCGACCCTCGTGGCGCGGATCGACTCCTTCTCGCTCGCCTCCTATGCGGGCGACGATGTCGGGGCCTTCGGGGGACCGACCAACACGGATTATCTGGAGGGCGCCGGCCTCGTCGTGTCCGGCGGGCGGGTGCTCAGCACGACGCCGATCCTCTCGGCGCTCGCGGCGAGCTACAGCGGCGCCTGGTACCTGCCAGACATCGATGCGCGGCGCACCGCCTCGATCACCCATCACTTCGCCTATTGGCTGCGGCGGGAAATGGGGCTCTAGATTTGCATCTTATGCGGCCGTCATTGCGAGGAGCGGAGCGACGAAGCAATCCAGGCTGCGGGCCGGTTAAGGCTGGATCGCTTCGCGTCGCTCGCGATGACGGTTGGGAAGGCTGATGCCGCCGTCATCGTCTGACGGACCGTAAGTCTTGGCGACGTACGCTCTGCCGCCCGACACCACGGCCTGGCTGATCACCGACGGCAAGATCGGCGATGAGGTGCAGTGTCTCGGCATCGCCGACGAACTCGGCCTCGCGCCGCAACGACGGCTCATCGCGCCGCGAGCGCCCTGGTCGTGGCTGACGCCCTGGGGACCGATCGATCCGCGCGACCGGCCCGGGCGGCACGACAGCCCCATCGCGCCGCCCTTTCCGGACGTGGCGATTGCGGCCGGCCGGCGCACCGTGCCCTATCTGCGCCGCGTCAAGCGCGCCTCAGGGGGGAAGACCTTCACGATCTTCGTCAAGGATCCCTACACCGGGCCGGACACGGCCGACGTGATCTGGATCCCCGAGCATGACAAGCTGCGGGCGGAGAACGTCGTCGTCACCTTGACGCCGGCGCACCGGCTGCGCCCCGCCGTCCTCGCTGCGGCGCGGGCCGCGCCGGACGCGCGGCTACGAGACCTCCCCGCGCCCCGCGTGGCCATGGTGCTCGGCGGCAAGGGCGTGAACCACACGTTCGAGGCGGCCGACATCGCGCGGCTCGCGGAGATCGCCGATACCATCGCGGCGAGTGGCGCGAGCCTCATGGTCACCCCGTCGCGCCGCACGCCGGCGGCGGCCATGGCCGCCATCGGCGCGGCCCTTGCCGAGGCGGTGGCGCAAGGCCGCGCCTTCCTCTGGGACGGGCTCGGCGACAATCCCTATGCCCAGATCCTGGCCCATGCGGAGGCGATCCTCGTCACCGGCGACAGCGCCAACATGGTGGGCGAGGCGACGGCGACCGGTGCGCCGGTGCATGTCTACGAGCCGTCCGGCGGCCACCCCAAGGTGACGCGCTACCTCGACCGCCTGACCGAGGAAGGCGCCGTGCGGCGCTGGGCCGGCTGCCTCGATCACTGGACCTATGAGCCGCTCGATTCGGCTCCCGTGATCGCGGCCGCTGTCGCGTCGCGCTATGTGGCCTTCCGAGCCGGCAGGGCGTCGTGACGCGCGGTAACATGGCTGAAAATAGGTCAGTATAGTTGACGTAACTTCCGCCTCTATGCGATGCTGCCGCAGGAGGCCGGATGACCCTGAGCGCACTCTTCGCCAGCCGCGCGTCCCGGATGCGGGCGTCCGAGATCCGCGAGCTCCTCAAGCTCCTGGACCAGCCCGGCATCATCTCGTTCGCGGGCGGCATCCCCGACCCCTCGCTGTTTCCGCACCAAGCCTTCCGAGATGCCTATGCGGAGGTGCTGTCCGGCCCGAGCGCCAACGCCGCGCTGCAATACCAGGTGAGCGAGGGCTACCTGCCGCTGCGGCGCTGGCTGGTCGCGGAGATGGGCCGCCTGGGCGTGGTCTGCGACGAAGGCAATATCGTCGTCACCTCGGGCTCGCAGCAGGCGCTCGACTATCTCGGCAAGCTGTTCCTTTCGCCATCGGATACGGCGCTGGTCACCTGGCCGACCTATCTCGGCGCGCTTCAGGCCTTCAATGCCTATGAGCCGCACTACGAGCGACTGACGCCGGGCGGCGGCAACATGACGCCCGAGGCCTATCGCAGGGCCGCGGTAAAGGCCGGCGGCAGGCCGAAATTCGCCTATCTGGTTCCCGACTTCTCCAATCCGACCGGAGAGACGCTGAGCCTTGCGGCGCGCGAGACCGTGCTCGATCTTGCGGGCGAGCTCGACATCGCCGTGATCGAGGATGCCGCCTATCGGGCGCTGCGCTACGACGGTGAATCTGTGCCCCCCATTCTGGCGCTCGACTGCGCCCGCAGCGGCGGCATCGATGCGGCGCGCACGATCTACTGCGGCAGTTTCTCGAAGATCCTCGCTCCGGGCCTGCGCGTCGGCTGGGTTTGCGCGCCACGTGCGATCGTCGAGAAATTGGTACTGGTCAAGCAGGCCTCGGACCTGCATAGCCCGTCGATCAACCAGCTCGTCGTTCATCGTGTGGCCGAAACGAGCTACGCCTCCCAGGTCGCCAAGGCCCGCAAGAACTATGGCGCGCGGCGCGACCGCATGCTCGAAGCCCTTGCCGGCACGATGCCTGCCTATGCGGCGTGGAGCCGGCCCGAGGGCGGCATGTTCGTGTGGATGACGCTGCCCTCGGAGATCGACACGACCGATCTCCTGGAGCGGTCGGTGTCCGAGGCGCGTGTGGCCTTCGTGCCCGGCCACGCCTTCTTCGCCGATGGCAGCGGCCGAAACGCGTTGCGCATGAGCTTCACGCTCGCCGACGACCGCGCCGTTGAGGACGGCATCCCACGCCTCGCCAACCTGATCGCCAAGGCAGGCTGAGATCCACCGGGACGAGGCCGCGTCCGCGCCCATAGCGCGGTCGCTGCCCCTGCGCTAGGGTCCGGCCGTGCCCCGGCGTGCCGAAGCCCTTGGGTGATGTCTCGGCACCCGTCACGCTCCCGAGAGGCCCGAATGCAGCAGAATCCCGTCCGCCCCGACGACGAGACCGCGCGCGACGATACGGCGAACGCGCTCGATCGCCTGTTCGATGGGGTCAAGACCTTCCAGCAGGAGGTCTTTCCACATTTGCGCGAGGAGTTCCGGAGTCTCGCCAAGGCTCAGAACCCGAGCATCCTGTTCATTGCCTGCGCCGATAGTCGCGTCGTGCCGGAGATGATCACCCAGACCAATCCGGGCGACCTTTTCGTGTGCCGCAACATCGGCAACATCGTGCCTGGCTACGGCGAAATGCTGGGCGGCGTGTCGGCGGTCATCGAATATGCGGTGATGGAGCTCGGCGTCACCGAGATCGTCATCTGCGGCCATTCCGATTGCGGCGCCATGAAGGGGTTGCTCAAGGGCCAGGAGGTGTTCGCCAGGATGCCGACCGTGGCGTCCTGGCTGCGTAACGCCCATTCGGCGCTGAGCGTCGTCGAAGCGTTGCACCCGGATCTCGAAGGCGAGGCCAAGGTCCAGGCGCTCGTCGAGCAGAACGTCCGCACCCAGCTCCAGCACGTCGCTACCCACCCGTCGGTCGCCGCCGGCAAGGCCGCGGGCCGGATCAAATTGCACGGCTGGGTCTACGACATCGAGACAGGCGAGGTGCGCCGGCACGACGAGGAAACCGGAAAACTGGTGCCGATCGTCACGCGGGCTGGGCAGCCGGGGCGCTGATCCTCACCGGGATGCGGTGGCGCGGCGTCACCGCGCCTATCCCCAGAGCGCGGGGCCTGGAGGATGAATGATGGAGCCTTCGTAACGCAGGCCGTGCGGACGGTCTTGCGCGAGCAGCAGCGGGCCGTCGAGGTCGACGAAGCGGGCGCGTGGCGTCAGCAGCATGGCGGGCGCCATCGAGAGCGACGACGACACCATGCAGCCGACCATCAGGCCGAAGCCGAGGGCCTGGGCGGCATCGGCGAGCGCCAGCGCCTCCGTCAGGCCGCCGGTCTTGTCGAGCTTGATGTTGATCGCATCGTAGCGCTCGCACAGGGCCTCGAGCCCGCGCCTATCGTGCACGCTTTCATCGGCGCAGATCGGCACCGGCCGGTCAATCACAGCCAGCGCGGAATCCTGGCCCGCGGGGAGCGGCTGCTCGACCAG
Organism: Lichenihabitans sp.; assembly: GCA_965277115.1. Taxonomy (GTDB): domain Bacteria; phylum Pseudomonadota; class Alphaproteobacteria; order Rhizobiales; family Beijerinckiaceae; genus Lichenihabitans. Next base: position 1,167,113 of record CBDIBY010000013.1, read on the forward strand.
CGCGACACCGAAAGCCGCGCAGGCCGCGAACTTGGCCTCGAGGTCCGCCGGCGCCCAGCCCTCGTTGGCGTCGACGATCAGTTCCGCCTCAGGCGCCGCGTCGCGCACGGCCGCGAGGCAGGCGACATCTTCCGCACCGCCGAGCTTGATCTTGAGCAGAGGCCGCCATGCCACAACCCTCGCCGCCGCCGCCATTTCGGCAGGCGTACCGAGCGAGAGGGTGAAGGCCGTGGTCGTCGGTGGGACCCGATGCACGCCGGCCAGTTCATGCGCCGGACGGCCGAGGCGCTTGGCGTCTAGGTCCCACGAGGCGCAATCGAGCGCGTTGCGGGCCGCGCCAGGCGGCAGCAGCCTCTGCAGAGCCTGCCGGTCCGCTCCGGCTTCGAGGGCGCCCCGTTGGCTTTCGATCTGCGCCATGACGCCGTCGACCGTTTCGCCGTAGCGCTGGTAGGGGACGCATTCGCCCCGACCCTTGTGCTCGCCTGCGTCGAGCGTCGCGACGACGACGACGCTTTCGGTGCGGGCGCCGCGCGCTATGACGAAACGCGCGGCAAGTGGGAAGCGCTCGACGGTGACGTCGAGCCTGCGTCTCACCCGAGGCGGCCCGCCGCATGGGCCAGGAGCGTATAGACCATGCCGGTATCGGAGCCCAGATAGCCCTTCGCCTTGGCGCCGTCGCGATCGTCCCGCGTCGTGGTGTTCAGCAGACGCTCGAACTCCTCCATGTAGCGGTTGACGGTGTCGCGGAACTGCTGGTCGGAGCCGTAGAGTTGCCGCACCTCCTCGTAGGTCTGCAGGCCCTGGGCCGTGTAGAGCCGCGGGTTGAAGGCGTTGCGGTCGCCCTTGCGGAAGCGGTCCCACATATCGACGAGGGCGCTGTCGTAGACGAGCCGCCGGATATTGTTCGACATCATGTCGAGGATCTGAAGCGCCCGGTCAGAACCCTGCGACGACGTGGACGCTGGCTCGGCGGCCTCGGCCGGGGGCGGCGGCATATCGTGGGCCGAAGCCGGCTCGTCGTCGCGCGAAGCGCGCGCCAAGAGGTCGGAGAGCCAGCCGGGACCGCGGCCGGCGGACGGCCGTTCCGCCGCGCCCGAGCGCCGAACCCCACTTCCGTTGCGGCCCGCGGGCGCCTCCGGCGTTACGGCCGGCAGCGGGGTCGCCGGCCGGAGCGTGGCCGCCGGCGGGATAGCCCGTCCGGGCGCCGCCACCTTTTCGACGACGCTCCTCTCCGGCGCCGACGGTTTCGGTTGATCGGGCTCGACCACGTCGTCTCCCACCGATGCCCGCGTGATCAGCGCCGTCAGCGCCGCCAACGCTTCGACCTGTTCGCCGATCACCCGCCTGACTTCGGCCGCCTGCTCGGCGGTCTCCTTCGGCAGGTCGATGGTCGCACGCTGCAGCTCCTCGCGCGTGCCCTCGAACTGCCGTCCGATCTCGGCGGCCATGGCGCGGACATCCTCCGCCGCGCCGCGGAAGCGGTCCACCGCCTGGCCGAACAGCGTGTTCATCTCCTTGACGGCCTGGTCGTAGGCCGTCTCGAGGGCGGCCGTCGTCTTCTCGCGCTCGTCCGCCGTGACCGATCGGACGCTGTCGAAATGTTCGCCGATGGCGGCGCTCGTCGATTGCGCCGTCTCGGCCAGGAAGGCCGCCAGGTCGCGGGCCCGCGCTTCGGTACTCTGCAGCGATTCGTCCATCAGCGTGGTGAAGGACGCCAGGGCCGTATCGAAGCCCGCCGTCTGCGTGCCGACATGGCCGAGCAGGGCCTCGAGCGCGGTCCGCCGCTGCTCCATGTGCCGGTCGATCTCGTTGTGGGTCGTCTTGAGGTCCTGTGCGGCGGACGCCAGGGCCGTGTGGTGCTCGCCGATGGTCCCGGCGACCGCCTCGGCATCTTTGAGGCTCGTCGTCGTCCGGGCCGTCATCACCTCGATCTGCCCGGAGACGGTCTCCAGCGTCCGGCCGAATTCGGTCAGACGGTGCCCCAGCGCTTCTTCCACGGCCGAAAGGCTGCCCCCGGCGTGGTCGATGAGGCCGTTGATCGCCGCATCGGTCTCGCCCAGCTGCTCGACAATCCGACCCACGGCCTTCTGCAGGCGCTCGCCGGTCTCGGTCAGAGCCGCGACCGATTGCGTCGTCCCCGCATCGAGCGCGTGCCGCATGGTCCGGGCGCCTTCGTCGAGCACCCTGGTCAGATCGGCCTGACGATCGCCGATTCCCTCGACAAGCGTGCCGCCGTGGCCGGCGATGGCCTGGGCCGCGGCTTCGCTGGCCTCGGCAATGCTCTGGGCCACCTCGCTGCCCCGCGCCGACAGGAGATCCACGAGCAACGCACCTTCGCGATCGAAGACCTCCCGGATCTCGGCCGCGCGCGCCTCCATGGTCTCGCCGAGCCTGCTCCTCTGTCCGTTGAGCATCGTGGAAATCTCGCCGATCCGTCCGCCCATCACGGTGTGGATCTCGTCGAGCCGGCTCTTCATGGCGTTCTGGGCATCCGAGGCACGTCCGCTCAGCGTCGCGTCGAGGTCTTCGACCGAGGTCTTGAGCGCCTTGCGGATGGCGTCGAGGTGATGCGTCAGCAACGCCTCGATATCCGTGCGGCGCTGGTCCAACGTCTGGGCGATCTCGCCCGCCCCGCCGCCGACGACGCCCTCGATCAGCGCCGCGGAGCTTTCGAGATTGGTCTTGATCCCCTCGGCGTGCCGCGACAGCGAGGCTTCGAGGTCGTCGGCGCGCCGCTCGAGCGTGCGATCGAGCTGCTTGATGCGTTCGCCGAAGGTTCCGTCGAGCCTGTCGGTCGAACTGCCGATCGCCTTGCCGATAGCCTCGATGCGGCCGCCGAAACCGCCTTCGATGTCGCGCAGGCGCCCGTTCAGCGTCTCGCCGATCTCGCCGCCCCGCCGTTCGAGGATCGCGTCGAGGTCTTTGACCGAGGTTTCGAGCGCCCGGTGCATGGTGCCGACATGCCCGGCGAGCGAGCCGTCGATCTCCTGCGCGCGTGCTTCGAGCGTCGTCCGGATGGTGTCGGCGTGACCGCCGATCGTCCGGTCGAGGTCGACCACGGAATGGCCCAGAATGCCGTCGATCATCGTCGAATGCGAGGCGAGGCTGGTGCCGATCTCGCCCGTCCGCGCCTCGAGCGTCGCATGGAGTTCGCTGACCCTGTGGCCGATGTCGTCCGCATGCGAGCCGAGAAGCTCGTTCAGGTCCGCCACCGACTTGTTGAGCGTCGTCCTGAGCGTGCCGATATGACTGCCCAGCGTCGAGCCGATCGTGCCGATCCTTTCGCCCATCGAGGAATGGACGTCGCCGAACTGCTGGCCGAGGTCGGCGACCTGGGTGCCGAAGGCGCCGCGCAATTCGCCCGCGCCGTCGTCGAGCGTCGTCTTGATCAGCTCGACATGCGACTGCACGGCGGCGTTGAGCGTGCCGATCCGGTCGTCGAGCGAGGCTTCCATCTCGCCGAGACCGGAGCCGAACAGGCTCTCGATGTCGCCGATCTTGGCCGTCAACGTATCGCGGATCCAGGCGGTACGCTGCTCCAGCACCTCGGCGGCGCTGTCGGTCGAGGCGGTGAAGCGCTGACGCAGCTCCTCTGCGCGGCTCTCCATTGCGCTGGTGATGCGGCTCGATTGGCGGTCGAGCGCCGCGTCGACTTCCTGGGCCTGGACCTCGATCAGCCGGTCGAGCTGGGCGGCGCGCGCGCCGAGCTTCTCGTCGATCCGCGTTCCGGTGTGATCGAGCTCGGCCGCCATCACGGCAAGCTTCTGGACGACCCCGTTTTCGAGCCGGGCGATGCGGCCGTCGAGTCCTTTGCTCAGGCGATCGGTATGGCCACCGAGCGAAAGATCGATGATCTGCGCCCGCTCGTCGAGGCTTTGCGCCAGGGCCGCCGAACGGTCAACCAGGATGTCGCGGATCTCCTCGTTCTTCTGATCAAACAGGCGCGTCACCTCGCGGCCGCCGTCGCCCAGCGCCTTGGCCAGTTCGAGCGCCCGATGGGCGAGCGTCTCGGTCAGCGACTTCGAGCGGGCGTCGAGCACGGTCGTGACCTTGCCCATGAGATCGTCGAGCGACATGCCGACGGCGTGGCTCCGCGTGCCGACGCGCTCCTCGAACCCTGCGATCCGGGCCTCGAGCATCTCGCCGGCCTCCCGCGTTCGCTCGCCCAGCTGCTCGACCAGGAGACCGCCGCGATTGGTGAGCAGATCCTCGACCTCCGCCATCTCGCGCGTGATCTGTCCGATGATGCGCTCGACATGGGCCGCCACGTCCTGGCTGACGACGTCGCCGCGCCCCTCGAACATGCTGCCGATACGGGCCAGGCCCTCCTCGATCTGCCGCGCCAGGCGGTCGGACTGGGTCGCGATCCGGTCCGCCACGGCCTCGCTGCGGCCGAGCATGGTGGAGCCGAAACTGTCGATCCGCGCCGACAGCGTCTGATTGACGCGATCGCCATGTACGCCGATGGCGGTGATGGCCTCGCCCGCCGTATCGGCGAAGCGCGAATTGAGCGACCCGGTCGTCTGTTCCAGGCTCATGAGGGCGACTTCCGTGGCCTCGAGGAAACTGTCGCGCAAAGTGTCGACATGTTCGGCCAGCACGGTGCGGACCTTGTCCTCGCGCCCTTCGAAAATGCCGCGGAGGGTGACGATGGCGGCTTGCATGACCTCCTGCGCCGCCGCCATGCGGTCGTCCAGGGCGAGCGTCAGTTCGGCGCCGTGACCCGACAGCGTCTCCGCGTGGGTTGCGAACATGCGGTCGAGCCTTTCCGTCGACCCATCGAGCGCCTCGCGGGTCGAGCCGGTGCGCGCGTCGATTAGCCGGGCAAGCTTGTCGCCCGATTGCGTCATCGCCTCATGCAGCGCCTCGATGCCTTCGCCGACCGTCGTGGCAATCTGGCCGCTCGCCGCCGTGAGATCGCCGCGCCGCTCCGCGAAGAGCCGGTCGAAGGTCTTGCCGGCATCGCCGAGCACCTCCCGCGTCGTCGATACATGCTCTTCGAGCAGGCCCGCGAACTGACCGCTGATCTCGCCGAGGTCCGTCGTGCGGCTCGCGACGATCTGTTCCATGGTCGCGCTCGACGCCACGAGCGCGTCGCGCGCGGCATTCGCCCGGTCGTCGATGGCGGCGAGGAGATGATCGCCGGCCTCGAGCAGGCGCGCCTGATGTTCGTCGAGCGAATGGCCGAGCGTCTCGGCCGAGGCTGCGAAACCGTCCCGCGCCGCGGTTGCGCGCTCGCCGATCGTGGCGGCGACGCGGTCGGCGGCACTCGCAAACGCCGTCTTCTGGTCGTCGAGCAACCGCTCGATGGCGACGCCCGAGGCCGCCAAGGCCGCCAGCGCCGCCGTGACCCGCTCCTCGATCAGGGTAGCGAAGCTCTCTCCCGTATCGGCCAGCGCGTCGCGCCGATCCGCCAGGAGGTGGTCGAGACCCTGGGTGGCCGAGGCCAGCGAGGTGCGGATCTGCTCGGCGTGGCCGGTCAACAGACCCTCGAGGCGCCCATCGGTGCCGCTGATTTCGGCATGACGGTCCTCGAACAGCCGGGCAACGCGTTCGCCGGCCTGGGTGAGCGACGCTTCGGCCGCCGCGATTCGGGCTTCGACGAGCGCCACCACGCCCTCGCCGGCCTCCCCGAGAAGGTGGCGGCGTTCCTCGAGCACGGATTGCAGGCCGTGGCTCGCGCCTTCGAGGGAGGCGCCGACACGTGCCGCATGCTCCTCGAGCAAAGCCGCGATCCGCTCGTCGGAGCCGTTGAAACCGCCTTGACGGTCGTCGAACAGCGCGGCGATGCGGTCGCCGGACGAAGCCAGAGCAGCCTCGGCGGCGGCGGTGCGCTCGTCGATGAGCGAGACGATCGCATCCGCGACGGCGGTGAGCGCCTCGCGCCTGTCGCTCATCAGCCGGTCGAGCGTGTCGGTCGCCTGATCGAGCGACGCCCGCACGCCGGCGGCATGCTCCTGCATCAGACCCGCCAGGCGTTCGTCGTTGCCGGCGAAGCCGCTCGCGCGCTCGTCGAGAATGTGGCTGATGTGTTCGCCGGATGCGGCGAGCGCCTGCTGCGCCGCGGCGACGCGCTCCTCGATGAGGATCGCCGCGTCTTCTCCGGTCGCGGCGAGCGCCTTGCGCCTGTCGCTCATCAGCCGGTCGAGCGTGTCGGTCGCCTGATCGAGTGACGCCCGCACGTCGGTGGCGTGCCCCTCCATCAGACTCGCGAGGCGCTCTCCGCTGCCGGCGAAGCCGCTCGCGCGCTCATCGAGAATGTGGCCGATGCGTTCACCGGATGCGGCGAGCACCTGCTCTGCCGCCGCGACGCGTTCCTCGATGAGGATCGCCACATCCTCCCCGGTCGCCGCAAGCGCCTCGCGCCTGTCGCTCATCAGCCGGTCGAGCGTTTCGGTCGCCTGATCGAGCGCCGCCCGCACGCCGGCGGCATGCTCCTGCATCAGGTTCGCGAGGTGCTCGTCGGTGCCGGCGAAGCCGCTCGCGCGCTCGTCGAGAAGGCGGCTCATCCGCTCGCCGGACGCGGCGAGCGCCTGCTGCGCCGCGGCGACGCGTTCCTCGATGAGGACCGCCACATCCTCCCCGGTCGCGGCAAGCGCCTCGCGCCTGTCGCTCATCAGCCGGTCGAGCGTGTCGGTCGCCTGATCGAGCGCCGCCCGCACGCCGGCGGCATGCTCCTGCATCAGGTTCGCGAGGTGCTCGTCGGTGCCGGCGAACCTGCTCGCGCGCTCGTCGAGAAGGCGGCCCATCCGCTCGCCGGACGCGACGAGCGCCTGCTGCGCCGCAGCGACGCGCGCCTCGACGAGGGCTGCCATGCTTTCGCCGGCCTGGGCGAGCCCGTCACGCCGCTCGGTCAGTGCACGGTCGAATATGCCCGTCGCCCCGTCCAGGGCCGCATTGATTCCGGCCGTATGGCCGTCGAGCAGGGCCGCGACCCGGTCGCCGGCCGCCTGCAGGTCGGCCCGCCGTTCATCCAGCAGGCCGTCGAAGAACTGCGAGGAGCCATCGAGGGTGTCGCGCGCCGCGGCGATGTGCTGGTCCAGGAGGCCGGTCATGTGCTCGCCCGCGATCGTCACCTCGGCGCGGTGCGAGTCGAACAGTTCCGCGAGCTCGTTCGACGTATGAGCCAGCGTATCTTTCGCGGCCGACAGCCGGTCCGCCACGACGGCGGCGATCCGCTCGCCGCTCGCGTGGATCAGCGATTGCCGTTCCGCGAAGATCCGGTCGAGGTTGTCGTTGGAGGCCGAGAAGACCGCCCGCGTATCGGTGACGTGTCGGTTGAGCAGGTCGTCGAGGTGGTCGCGCGCCATCGCCAGATTGGTGTCGTGGGCGGCCATGAGGTCGGACACCTGCGCTGCGGCGGTCTCGATCGTCTGGCGCGTTTCGTCAGTGCGGGCGTCGATCAGCGCGGCGGCCCGCTCGGCCGCCTGGTCCATGCGGGACTCCCGCTCAGCTATCAGACGTTCGAGCGCGGCGGTCGACCGTTCGACCGCTTCGCGGGATTCGACGGCGCGCTCGTCGATCATGCCGACGAGATGGTCGCCGTGGCCGGCGAGATCGCCGAGCCGCGATTCGAAGAGTTCGGCGAGGCTCGAACTGGCCGCGTCGAAGGTGGCGCGAGCGGCTTCGGTGCGCTGCTGGAGGAGGTCCGCCAAGCGAGCGGCAGCGGATTCGAGATCGTCATGGCGTTCGCCGAAGGCACGGTGGAAGGCCTCGCCCGACAGTTCGAAAGCGGCCGAGGCCGCGCCCGCGCGCTCCGCCATCAGCGCCGCGATGCGCTCGCCGGTGTCCCCGAGGCTGCGGTCGAGCGCCAGCCCTTGGGCGGTGACGGTCTCCTGGATCTGGTGCTGCGTCTCGGACAGGCGCGCGGCCAGCACATCGCCGCGAGCCGATACGTCCTCGCCCATCCGGTGGGCGACGTCTTCGACGCGGTGTGCCACGTCCTCGCCCCGCACGCGGATATTGTCGAGAAGGTCTTCGCCGGTGCGGCGCAGCCTGTCGTCGACGACATCGATCTGCTGGGCGATTTCGCGCGACACGCCGCTCGTCGCCTCGGTGAGACGGGAGGCGACGTCTCGGGTCGTTTCGATCAACAGGTCGACCACCCCGCTGCCATGCGAGGCGATATGCGCGGCGGTCGTCTGGCCGGCGAGCGCCATGGCGGCGGTGATGTCCTCACCCTTGGCACCGATCGACGTCGCGACGCGTGCGCCGGCGGCATCGACGTTGCCGGCAATCTTGGTGCTGGCGGCCTCGAGATCGCGCGCGAGGTTCTCGTGCGCGCCCGCGATGGCGCCGCGCACGCGTTCGGCGTTGACCACGATCGCTTCGCGCTCGCTGCCGAGCTCGTCGATCATGGTGCGGATGCGCCGCTCGTTCTCCATGTAGGAGCGTTCGAGGTTCGACACCTCCGAGCGGACCATGGCTTCGAGTTCGCCGGCGCGCGCCAGGGCACGCTCGAGGCCGTCGCCCATCGAGGCCACCTCGCGGCGGATGGCATGCGACAGGCTGACGACCTGCTCGCTGGCCAGCGTCTCGGGTTCGGCGAGGCGCACGGCGATCTCCGCCATCGAGCGCGTCGTGAGCCGCAGTTCCTGGGTCCGTCGCAAGAGCGCCGCCAGGACAAAGAAGAGCACGATCGGCCCGAGCGTCGCGCCGAGCGCCAGAAGGACCTCGGGCCGGCCCATGGCGGCGAAGGAAAGGCCGCCCTCGAACAGCTTGGCGGCGACGATGGCTGCGACGCAGATGCCGCCCCAGAGCAGCGATCCCAGCGCCGCCATCACCAGCGGCGCGGAACTCGGCTGCGCGCTCAGCGACTGCAGCATCTGCCCGACCGACCGCCGATCATCGTTGGCATGCGGATTGGTGTCGCCCAACGGCCGCTGCCCCGCCCGCTGACCGCCGGAGGGGCTCGCGGGCGGCTCGGGGAGGCGCGGTTCATCTTGCGTGGGGCGGATGTCGGGAGCCCGGCTCGGCCGGCTGGCCGCCGCCGTCAGCGCCGCGTCGAAATTGCCGGCGCGCGGTTCCTCGCGGACCGGTCCGCTCCTGTCGCGCGTCTCGCCGCCGCGGGCCTCCGGCCCACGGGTATCCGGGCCGCGTAGGTCGGCGCGCAGATCGGATCGGGCCAGGGGGAGCCGCTCGGCGGCCCGGTCTTCGGGGCGCGGGCCGCGCTCCTCCTTGCGTGCTTCGGCAGCCGGCGCGAGGGTGGCCGAGCCCCGAGTCGATTCCGCATGGTCCAGCTTGACGAGGTTGAGAGCCTCCTCGATCGCCAGCAGCGCGGCCGCGGCCGGATCCTTGGCTTCCTTCTGAACCGCCATACTCGCCTCGTCCTACTCACGCGGGAAAAGATCAGACATGCCGCGCGGCCGGCCTGCCGCGGCCGGGCGCGTCGGATGCGCGAAACATTAACCAAATTGCAGTCTACTCTCGGCGGTCTGCCTTGCAAACCTGATCGCGGAACGATCAGCGAACGTCGTTAATATCTTGTTCACCATCGCGCCGCCATCCCGGACCCGCCGGCGACCCGCACGCCCGGACCGGCGCGCGCCCAGACCGGCGCGGTTTCCGCAAGCGAGTCGATATGCGGACGTTATCTAATGCGTGGGAATGATGCCATGAGATCGTCGTCAGCCGTATCCGAAACGATCGAGACGACCGGCGCCGGAGGCGGATGGTCCGTGCCCCCTACCGCGCGGCTCGACCGCCCGCTCGACCTCGTTCATCTGACGAGACAGACCTTCGGCGACAAGCGGCTCGAAACCGAGCTCCTGCGCCTGTTCGTGCGTCAGGCCGAGCAGATCGGCCGCGCGCTCGAGATGGGTCCGGAGCGGAGCGGACAGGGCGACGTCGATCTGCTGCACCTTCTGGTGGGCTCGGCGCGTGCCGTCGGAGCGATACGTGTCGCCGCCTTGGCCGGCGAGGGCGAGGCCCGCCTGCGGGGCGGCATCGGCACGCCGGGCGGCCGGCTCGGCGAGGCCGAACGGCGTGACATCCGCCAGGCCATCGCCGGTGCCACGGTCTACATCGCGGAGCTTCTCGACCAGGGCTGAATCCGGTGCGCGAGCCGGGTCGCCGGATCCTATCGCCAAGGCGCCCGAAAGGCTCTATGACGGCGTGAAGCGGCTGTCGACGGGATGCGGATCCGGGTTGCCGCGGCCGGTGCGACGACTCCGCCGTCGTTCCGGGCTGTCATTCGCGCGGGCGGGGCCGATCGGCGAGGCATGGTCAAGATCACCTTCATAGATTCCGCCGGGCATGCGCGCGAGATCGAGGCCGATGAGGGCGCGACCGTGATGGAGACCGCGGTGCGCAACGCCGTTCCCGAGATCGAGGCCGAATGCGGCGGCGCCTGTGCCTGCGCGACCTGCCATGTCTATGTCGACCCGGCCTGGGTCGACAAGACCGGCAAGGCCGAGCCGATGGAGGAGGACATGCTGGACTTCGCCTTCGAGGTTCAGCCGAATTCCCGCCTGTCCTGCCAGATCAAGGTCAGGCCGCAACTCGACGGGCTCGTGGTCCGCACGCCCGCGCGACAGGGATGACGCGATGACGCCGGCGCGCCACGACGCGTCGCCGGCGACGCTTCACAGTGCCGCCTCGCTGGGCTAAGTCAGGCCCGGCAGCCGCAAGGCCTATCGGCACAGCGCTCGGGCGACGGGCCTCGGGTGACCTACGCGGCGCAGCGGGCGAAAGGCCAATGAGCGAAGTCATCACCACCGATGTGGTCATCGTCGGGGCCGGACCGGTCGGCCTGTTTGCGGTCTTCGAGCTCGGCTTGCTCGACATCAAGGCGCATCTCGTCGACATCCTCGGCAAGCCCGGCGGCCAATGCGCCGAGCTCTATCCGGAGAAGCCGATCTACGACATCCCGGGCTTCCCGCTGGTCACGGGGCAGGGGCTCGTCGACAACCTCATGGAACAGAGCAAGCCCTTCGGGCCGGCGTTCCACTACGGCGAGATGGTCAGCGCGCTCGAGACCTTGGGCGATGCCGCGGCGCCGCGCTTCCGCCTCGCGACCGATGCCGGGACGTTTCTCGACTGCAAAGCCATCCTCATCGCCGCCGGCGGCGGGTCCTTCCAGCCCAAGAAGCCGCCGATCGCGGGCATCGAGGCCTATGAAGGCACCTCCGTGTTCTACGCGGTGCGCCGGATGGAGGCTTTTATCGGCAAGCGCGTACTGATCGTCGGCGGCGGCGATTCGGCGCTCGACTGGACGCTGAATCTGCATCCGGTGGCAAGCCGGGTCACGCTGCTGCATCGCCGCGACGCCTTCCGTGCGGCACCGCATTCGGTCAATGCCATGCGCGGCCACGTGGCGCAGGGCTCGATGGATCTGGAGATCGGGCAGGTCGTGAGCCTCGAAGGCGAGGACGGCCGGCTCGCCGCCGCTCTCGTCAAGCACGACGACGGGTCGACGACGAGGGTGACCTGCGACGTGCTGCTGCCGTTCTTCGGTCTCACCATGAAGCTCGGGCCGGTGGCCGACTGGGGCCTGAACCTGCACGAAAACCTCGTGCCGGTCGACACCGAGAAGTTCGAGACCAGCGTGCCGGGGATCTTCGCCATCGGCGACATCAACACCTATCCGGGCAAGCTCAAGCTGATCCTCTCGGGCTTCCACGAGGCCGCGCTCGCCGCCCAGAAGATCCATCGCTACGTCTATCCCGACAAGCGGCTGACCTTTCAGTATACGACCTCCTCGACGAGCCTGCAGAAGAAGCTCGGGGTCGCCTGAAGGCCCGAGCCGAGAGCTGGCGCGCGGGTTAAGGACTCGCGCTTTGCCGGCTGCGCGCTAATATTGCGGGCCGAGACCGGTGGGCTGAGATCCGCAGGAGCCGCAGCATGGGTGTCGAGCGCAAGAATCCCGCCGATCTGGCCCGTCGCGTCGGGGCGCGGCGCGACCGCCAGTCTCCCCGTGCCGAGACGAAGACGGGCGGTTCCTGGCGTCGCGAGACCTTCAGGTTGCCGCGCGAGGAGGCCCGGGCGACGGCGAAGACCTGGTTCGAGCGATTTCCCAAGGCCGCCTACATGACCGAGATCGAATCGTGGCGCGAACTCGCCGACGGCACGATCGAATTCACCATGCGGCGCCTGCCGAGCGCCGATTAGCTCATCAACTGCCGCGTCGCGATCGCCGCCGTGGCCGTCCGGATCGGCCGCCGGGTTCCTGCGTCGCTTTATCGTTTTGCGCCGAGGCGCTGCGGCGCGAACTAACGTCCCGATTAATTGCTCCTTAACCGAACAATAAGCCGACAAAGAACATTTCATCAAGCGTAAAAGCTCAATTCTCATCGATAATGGAAAGGTAAACGAATCGTATATGGCGTTACTATGGTTGATACAGCGATAATGATATTTGACGAATTCTAGCCACATTTGATCTGAGATGGCAATCGAGGTTAAATCCGATGGGCGAATGAGTTGAGCTCGGCGACACCGGCCGATGGTCGTGACGCCGGGCGTGCGTAAGCGTGCAGGAGTTCAAGATGAGAAAGCTGGTCGTGGCCGGGGTGGTGTTGCCGGCCCTGCTGTTGGCCTCGGCGGGGCATGCGGCCGATCTGCCGCGCCGCTATGCGCCGTCTTACGCGCCGCCGCTCGTGCCGATCTTCACCTGGACGGGGTTTTACGGCGGCATCGTGGGAGGCTATGGTTTCGGCAACTTCAACGGCCGCGGCAACGCCATCGCCGGCGGCCCGAACGGCGGATTGGTCGGTGGCACTCTCGGCTACAATTACCAGTTGCCGAACAATATCGTGATCGGCCTCGAAGGCGACGTGGCCTATTCGGGCGTCGGCAATACGCAGACCACAGCCGGCCCGGTGACCGCCAAGACCACGCTCAACCTCCAGACGACGGTGCGCGGCCGTGTAGGCTACGCGGTCAACCGCGTTCTCTTCTACGCCACCGGCGGCTATGCGGGCGGCAATCTTCATACCACCGTCTACGACGTGCCGGCCGGCTTCTACGCCGCCAACAGCAATTTTCTCAGCGGCTATGCGATCGGCGCCGGCGCCGAATATGCGATCATGCCCAATCTGTCGGGCAAGATCGAATACCTCTACAGCGACCTCGGCAAGGGCGACAATTTCGTCGGCACCCCGGACTTCACCCGGGTCGGCATCTCGACCTCGGACATCCGCGCCGGTCTCAACTACCACTTCTAGCGACATCGCTCGGCGCGCCTTCAGCCCTTGACGCGGGTCCCCTCGAAAGCCGGAACGGCGGCCGCGAAGGCCGCCAGCCAGGCTTCGAGTTTCGGATGGCCCCTGCGCCAGGTGCCGCCGAACCTCAGGTCAAGGTAGCCGAGCATGCAGGCTGTCGCCACATGGCCGACCGTCACCGGCCCCGAGGGCGGGTTCGCTTCGAGGCTGCCGAGACCGCGCTCGACCTTGCCGGCCTGATGGTCGAGCCATTTGGCGCTATGCGTGTCGGCATCGCGGAACCGGCCCTCGTAGATCTGGAGCAGCGCTGCATCGCAGACGCCGTCGGCGAGCGCTTCGAGCTTCAGCGCGTCGAAGCGCGCCTCGGTCTCGGCGGGGATCAGCCGACCACCGCCGGCGAGATGATCAAGATAGGCCACGATCACCCGGCTGTCGTAGAGGGTGCGCGTGCCATCGAGCACGAGCGTCGGGATCTTGCCGAGAGGATTCTCGCGCCGGATTGAATCGGTGGGGCTCATCGTGTCCGCGGCGACGACCGAGATGCGGCTGCCGAGGCCCAAGATCGCGGCGGCGACCTTGACCTTGCGGCCGAAGGGCGAGGCGGGGGAAGAGCGGAGAATCATGGTCCTTGATCCTGTCGTGAAAGGACGCCGCTTATCAGAACGGCCTCGGCGAGGCCAGGACCGATGCGCGAGGTGGGACGCGTCATTCCCCTGCCAACGGACGGCATGACCAGCCGGCCTCCTGCGAACGGCCGAGCGCGTCCGTCAGGAAGGGCAGCAGCGCCTCCGCTTCGACCCGAAGGACATGGGGCGGATTGACGGCGATGAGGCCAATGCCGCCGAGGCCGGTCTCGTCGCCGGGGCGGTTGCCGACGAAGAGATGAATCTGGAGGATGCGGGGGATGACGGCCGCCTGAAGTGCGTCGGCGAAGCGCGTCACTGCCGTCCTGTCCTTGATCGGATACCAGAGCAGGTAGGTGCCGGTCGGCCATTTGCGGTAGGCTGCCAGGAAGGCCGACAGCAGCCGGTCGAACTCGTCAGGTTCCTCGAAGGGCGGGTCGATCAGCACCAGGCCGCGGCGTTCGGGCGGCGGCAGCAGGGCGTTCAGCGCCGCATAGCCGTCGCGCCGCATCATCGTGATCCGAGGGTCGCGACCCATGACGATGCGCAAGGTCTCGGCATCGGCGGGATGGAACTCGCAGAGCGCGATTCTGTCGTGCGGGCGCAGCAGCGCCTGCGCCAGGGCCGGCGAGCCCGGATAGGAGAGAGGGCGCCCCTCGGGGTCGCGCGGCCCGACGGCTCCGAGATAAGGCGTCAGCAGCTCCGCCACCGGCGGCGGGGCATCCCAGAGCGCCGGCGCGCCGATGCCGGAGCGCCATTCGCCGGTGCGGCTCGCCTCGCCGCTCGCGAGGTCATAGCGGCCGATGCCGGCATGCGTGTCGACGAAGCGCAGCGCCGCGGGCTTGCGCATCAGGTAGGCGAGCACGCGCGCCAGCAGGGCGTGCTTGGCCACGTCGGCGAAATTCCCGGCATGGAAGGCGTGACGATAGTTCATGGCGGCACCTATGGCCGCGATGACGGCGCCGCGGAAAGAAGAATCTCGTTCGGGCTCAGCTTCCCATCGCCTCGCGCAGCAGGTCCGCCTGGCGCCGCGCCATCATCCGGTCCTGTCCGGCTTTCGCCACCGCGGCCCGCGCGGCCTCATCGGCGACGAGCGCCACACAGCGTTCGACGAGATCGTCATAGGAGCAGATGACGAGACCGTCGCGGAACGGTGCGACGTCGGGATCGTCCTCGTTGCCTTCGCTCAGGACGCAGATGCCGTTCGCCAGCAGGTAAGAGACCCGCACGACTTCGAAGATGGCACTGTCGTAGAAATGCAGGTTGAGCACCACCTTGGCGCGTGCGATGGCCGCGTCGCGCTCGGCTCCGTAGACGTCGAAGAGGCTCACCACCTCAAGGCCCCGCGCCCTGAGCCCGTCGATGATCCGCTTCCGCCGCAGGTTGATCGAACCATAGAACAGGACGTCGATGTCCTTCGTCGAAGCGGGCGCGATCCTGAGCAGGCTCGGCGAATGGCCGATACCGACGAGCCCGGCATGGCCGATCCCCTTGCCGATCAGTGCCGCCTGGTTGCGCTGGCTGTAGTCGAGCACCGGGAAGCGCCGCAGCAGCGACAGATAGGCTTCGCTGATCCAGCCTTCGCCCGTCGATACCTGCTCGAAATTGACCAGGATGCTGCCGGCGGGAAGGTCCGCTTGCGGCGGCAGCAGATGCGGGCCGACCACGATCGGTGCACGCCCTAGCCAATCGCGGGGGTCGCGCACTAAGGGCGCCGAGCCGCCGAGTTCCGCAAAGGCCTCGCTCAGGGCGGTCGCACAATCGTCGAAGGCGCGCGAATGCGCATAGCCCTCCGGCGTGACGATCCAAACACAATGCCGATCGCCATGCTCGGCCCAGCCTCCGGCAAAGGCAGCCGGCACGGCCGGAGCCACCGCATATGACGGAGCCGGCAATTCGGTCACGAGATCGATGGTCGGCGGCGAGCCGGCCGCCATCGGCCCTCGTTCGCGCTCCGCCAGACGCTTGCGCTGGCGCCAATGGTCCCAGGTCTGCTGGTCGGCCGGAGTCAGCGGGACCTTGCGCAGCGAAACCGACATGGAATCGATGGCGCGGGGCATGCGGATCAGTTCGCCGAGCGGCAGCGTCTCGGACATCTGCCGGCCGACGTCGCTCGGGACGAATTGCAGCCGGTCGAGCGTGAAACGCGCTTTGCTCCAGCCCATGTACCAGAACCAGTCGGTGTAATAGAGCCAGCTGCGCTCGTTGAAGGCGCGGACGTGGGTCGGGTCCTGCCAGGCGCCGCAGGAGAGGTCATAGGGCACGTTGACGTCGAAGACCCCGCCCTCCTTGAGCAGCGCCAGGCAGTTCGTCATCAGCCGCATGAGATCGGGAACGTGTTCGAGCACGTCGTTGGCGATGATCCGGTCGAAGAACCCTGGCCGCAGCTGGACGTCGCCGAAACGTTGGGTCGAAACCGAGATGCCGTCTGCACCGAGGTCGAGGCCGCCGAAATCGACGATCGCGTCGGGAAACCAGCTATCGTCGATGTCGATGTTGAAGCAATCGTTCCGGTAGTCCTTGCCCGAGCCGAGATTGAGCGTCGACGGCACCAATGTGCGTGCGGAAACGTTGATCGTCATGAGCCATCGAGCCTGTGTGGAGACCCTCTTCGGGTGCTGAAGATCGACCTTAGCGACCCGACCCTGCTCGGAGCTTGCGGCGGCCAAGCTCGGCTTTACATCACGCCCGGCACGTTCATCTGCCGCGTCCGGCATGACCCGCGCGCCACCTCGGGGCAGGGCACGTAGCCCCTGAGGTCCTTGGCGAGGCAGATGCGGACCTCTTCGAGCGTCGCCTGCCGGCAGGTGACGGCCATCTCGTCCGGCCGAAGGCCCGGGTTGGCGGCGGCGAAGGCGCGCGCGACGTCGATCGGCACCCAGGTCTGATCGTCGTGCGGCGCGAGCAACGGCTGCGGGATGGCGATGCCGCCGCGCGCCCGCTTGACGTCGGCGAAATAGTCGGTCGGGCTCTTGCCCGAGCAGGCGCCGTGCTTGCGCCACTCGTAGCGGGCGAGACCGGTGTCGGGATAGAGCCCGTCGACGCTATCGAGCGCCTGGCGCGACGGGAAGCGGCCGGCCGGCCCGCAATCGCTCGGGAAACCGCGCGTGAACTGTGGCCAGAGCCCATGCACGACGAAGCCCAGTCCGCTGCCCGGGGTGCACTGCCGGCCGGCCTTCTCGGCGCCGCCCGTGGCGCAGAAGCCCGGCGACCAGGAGAGCGCAAGGACGTAGAAATCGAAATTGCCGGGTGCCGCAGACCCGGCTGGCCCGAGACGCCTGCCCGCCGGCGCGACCGGCGTGGTCGTGGCGTCCGGCCCGGCTCCCAGGCATTTGTCGAGGACGCAGGGTGGATCGGCGCGCTCTTGGGCGGCCGACGGGAACGCCACGGCCGAGGCGGCGAGCGCCGCCGTCAAGCCGAGGGCCAGCGCTGATCGGCGCCAGCCGATCCTCAAGGACGCGCCAGCTGGCAGTTCGGCGCATAGGCGAGGTTGCGGTCGAGGCCCTGCACGCACCATTCGACCCCGTAGCCGAAGCCGATGATGCCGAGGTCCTCGGCCACCGAATAGGACACGTCGTGATAGGAATTGTCGTTGAGCAGCGCCCGCGCAGCGCAAAAGTTGCGCGGGATATGGTCGGCGCCCCAGGGGCGGGCCGCGACCAGTTTCACCCGGTCATAGCGGACGATCTCGAGCGACGTATTCCAGTATTCCGATTCCTTCGTGCTGAACCGCGCACTGATGCGGTCGAGCACGCCGGGGTCGTCGCAGGCCGGCAGTTCGCCATCGTAGTCGTAGTAGCGCTTTTCCGCCGGCACCACCGGACGGGCCAGCGCGCCGCCCGCGACGCCGGCGAGCGCGATGGCCAGCGTGATGGCTCGAAACGCACGTTCCATGATCGACGATCCTCGTCTGGCGATTTGGATCGGACGATGCGATGCCGCAACCCGTGGGGTCAAGGCGCGGGGCCGCGCGCCGCGCGGCGAGGTGCGAATAGCCGGCGCCTGTGGCGCCGCCGCGACAGCGAGCCGCCGCGCCTGCCGTGCCTCGACGGTCAGGCGGCGGTGCGCGCGTCGGCGCCGGTCAGCGGCATGCGGGCCAGCAGCGCCGGAATGGCCTCGATCGGGCAGGGACTCGAGAAGAAGAAGCCCTGGACCTCGCTGCAGCCGTGTTGGCGCACCCGCGCGAGCTGCTCTTCCGTCTCGACGCCCTCGGCCGTCGTGTTGATGCCGAGCGCCGCGCCGAGCCCCGCGACCGCCCCCACGATCACCGTCGAGCCGACGACGTCGCCGAGGTCGCGGATGAAGGACTTGTCGATCTTGATCTTGTCGAACGGGAAGGCGCGGAGATAGCTCAGCGACGAATAGCCGGTGCCGAAATCGTCGAGTGCGATGCGCACGCCGAGCGCTTTCAGCCGGTTCAGCGTGGCGAGCGTTCCGGCGCTGTCGACGATGAGGACCGATTCGGTGATCTCGAGCTCGAGCCGGCTCGGGACGAGCCCGGCGTCCTCGAGCGCGCTCACGACGGTTTCGGGCAACATCCCGTCGCGGAACTGCAGGGCCGAGAGGTTGACGGCGACCGATACGTCCTCGGGCCAGCCCGCCGCATCCCGGCAGGCCTGCCGCAGCGCCCAAGCGCCGAGCGTGCCGATAAGGCCGATCTCCTCGGCGAGCGGGATGAATTCCAGCGGCGGGATGAAGCCGCGCTCCGGATGCTTCCAGCGCAGCAGTGCTTCGAAACCGCGGATGCGGGACGTCTTCGCATCCACGAGGGGCTGGTAATGCAGGCTGAAGTCGTTCTGCGCCACGGCCTGGCGCAGGTCGAGTTCGAGCATGCGCCGCGTCTGGAGTTCCTCGTCCATGGCGGTCTCGAAAAACCTGAACCTGTTCTTCCCGTCGGTCTTGGCTCGATAGAGCGATATATCGGCCTTCTTCAGGACGTCGTCGGCCATCACGCCGTCGTCGGGGCAGAAGGCGATCCCGATGCTGACGCCGACGACGATGTCATGGCCCTCGATGTGGAACGGTGCTCCCATTCGCTCGACCAGCACCCGGGCCAGAGCCTCGGCGTCGCCGCGGTTGCGCGGGTCGTGCTGGAGCACCACGAACTCGTCCCCACCGAGCCGGGCGAACGTGTCCGTTTCGCCGAGCGAATAGCCGATCCGTTCAGTCACCGCCTGCAGCAGCAGGTCGCCGACCGCATGGCCCAGGGTGTCGTTGACGATCTTGAACTCGTCGAGATCGAGGCAGAGCACCGCGACCGGCCGCTCCCGGCACGCGCGCCCCAGCGCCTGGCCGAGCTTTTCGCGCAGCGAGACGCGATTGGGCAGGCCGGTCAGCGCGTCATGCGACCCGAGATGCCTGACTTCCTCCTCGGCCCGCACCGTCACGGTGATGTCTTCGTGCAGGGCCACGTAGCCGCCCTGCATGGGATTGTGGGTGATGCGGATCGTGCGTCCGTCCTGCAGGACCACCCGGCGGTTGGCGAAGCCCCCCTTGCGGTCCGCCTCGACGATAACGTCGAAATAGCTTCCCATATCGGCCGGCGCATTCCCCGCCCTTTCACGGTGGGCCAGGATCTCGCGCAGCGGTGTGCCGGCCTGCATCAACTCTGTCGGGAGGCGATAGAGGTCGCCATAGGCCGGATTGCACAGGATCAGACGGCGGTCGTCGTCGAACAGGCAGAGCCCGTGCGGCATGTTGGTCAGCGCGGCGTCGAAACGTTCGTTCTGGGCCGCCAGATCCTGCGCGGTCTTGAGCCGGGCTGTGACGTCCTCATAGGTAATGACCCAGCCGCCGTCGGGGGCCGGTGCATAGGCGACCCGAAGGGTGCTGCCGTTCGACAGGGGCAATTCATGCAGTGACGGGAGCCGGCTCTGGAAGCGTCGCCGCCATGTGGCGAGAGCCTCCGCGACGCTCCGCGTCCCGTAATGCCCGGCCGCATGGGCGGCGGCGATCAGTTCCTCCACCGCGAGCCCGATGCGGACCGCGCCGGCATCCAATGCGAGGAGGTCCGAGACCCAGCCGTTGAAGGCGCGGACGCGGCCGTCGGGCCCCAGGATGAGCACCCCTTGCCGCAGATTGTTGAAAACGGACTTCAGGAGTTCCGCGTCGTGCGTGGCTGCCGTCGCGGGTGCGCTTGCCGATCGATCGTCACCGCTGGAGGCAAATGGCTTCGGCTGTGCCGCCCGGAGCGAGGCCTTCATGCCTCGAATGCCACGACCCTTGAGGTCGCGCCAGGGTCCGATGGCCGGCGGCTCCTGCATGGCGGCCGGGGGAAGCGAGGGTACGCCTTCCCGCGGACCGTCGAGCGACGTCGGTGAGTTCTCGCTTGTGGCCAACATGCGTGCACTCCCGACCCAGCATGCCAGGACCGCAATGTCCGGGCCACGTCTCGTTGCCGCTCGACATCAGCCTGTCGCAAAACCGCTAAGGATTGCTGAAGTGCCTGTCGGGACTATGAAACGGAACCCCGCGGGCGGGTTAACTCACCGGATCGAGGAGGTCAGGTCCCATTCGGCGGGAGCTTCGCCGGCCGGGCGGCGGGCTCGCGGAGCGTCGTCGCGTGCGGCGGGCGCGGCCTCGTCCGCCGGCGGATCGTTCGTCGCTGCGCCCATGCCCTGGCCGCCTGGCGGATCCGGCCACGCACCGTCCTGCGGCGGCGGGCGCCGAGGCGCCGGGATCTGGCGCGCCGAAAGCTGACGCGGCGCCCCCGGCTCGGCCTGGCGCCTCGGCGCCGGCGGACGCGCCGCATCGAACGACGGTGCCTCGGCGGCGAAGCTGATCGCCGGCGGCGGCGGGCGCTGACCGACCGGCTCGGCGACGCGGGCGACGGCGGCCTCCGGTGGCTGCCGGACGGGTACGTAGGTCCGCCGCGGCATCGGCGCTGGCGGCACGCTGGCCACGAGAGACGGCTGCTCGGCTCCGATCGGCTGCGCCGGGATGGGTGCACGGGCCATGTCCATCTCCTCGTCGATGGCGGGCGGATCGGGCAGGTTGTCCTTGCGGGGCGGCTCGGGGAGGTTGGTCTGCGGGACGGGCTTGCAATAGCGGCGGGGGCCACGCGACGTCGATCCGTGCATCGCCAAGTCGACGTGGAAGTGGTTGTAGTGGAATATGTTGTAACCCGGCCCAAGCACCGTGGTGAAAAAGCCGCAGGCGCCCGCATGGGCCTCGTGCAGGAAGGCGCGCTCCTGCTCGTCGGAGCCGTTGAAGCCGCGCATGATATTGAGCTCGCGCCCACTTTCGAGCACGAAGCCGCCGATGTCGATGGCATTGCCGAACGAATGTTCGGATAGATGGGCGCCGGCCATGTTGTTGATGCCGCGGCAGGAATAGCTGCCCATGGAATTGATGTGGACGACCTTCTCGCCGAAACGGGCGAGGGCCGCGGGCTGTACTACCTGCTTGATCCAGGCATCGAGGGCCGCGATCATCGGGCAGCCGAGCGTCTGGGTCGAATTGATCGTCACCGTGCCGTCGGCGAGCGCCGTCACCTTGAACGGATGGGTGAGGCCGCAGATCCCCGGTCCGTTCATGTCCGGCGCGGGCCGTAGCGACACGCTCTCGCGCACGGCGCCCGAGGCCAGGCACGCATTCTCTGCTTCGGCGCGCCACGCCGGCCGCTGCTCGACAACGTAGGTCGAGCAACCGGCGAGACCGGACAAGATCACCGATGCAAAAATGAAGGTCTTGAGACGGCGCGACATGCCGCTCAAACTGGAGCGGTAACGTTAAGCCAATGTTCAGCGCATCCGATACCGGAGCACCACCTTCCGGGAATTGCGGAATATCCTTACCCGGGCATGAATATGGCGGGAGGGCCGAACACCCTCCCGCCATGACATCACGCGATTGTTCAGCCCTGCGGCGCGCCGCGGCCTCGCATGAAGCGCTCGAACTCGTCGCGGTCGCGGGCCTTGCGGGCTTCGGCGACGAAGTCCTCGAACTCGCGCTGCGCCGCTTCGAGCTTGCGGCGCTGTTCTTCCAGCCGCTCGATCTCGGCCTTGCGCCACTCGTCGAAGGCGGCATTGCCGCTGCGCGCCGAAAAGCCGAAGCCGTTCATCCCAGCTCGGGCCGAGGGGGCCGCCGAGCCCATGCCACCGGCGAAGCCTTCCATTTTCTGGCGCAGAGCACCGAACCAGTCGGCGTTCATGTCGAACCTGCCGCGCCGCTGCATCATCTTCCACCCGATGAGACCAAGGCCGATCGGCCAATAGACCATGAAGCCCAGCACGACGGCCAGAACCTCCATGGGACGCCAGCCGGCCACTCCGCATCCACCGCGACGGCGCCACGCGCCCTCGGGACCCGTATCCGACACCGAACTCATGATTGCATCTCCATCGCCGCCCATCGTGGGCAACCGCCAAGACATCGTGAGGCGATCATGGCGGTTCAAGAGCATGCCGTCCGGTTTCAGATCTGCGGATCGGTGCCGGGCGGCATGGCGTCGGTGCCGTCGATGTAGCTGCGGACCCGTTCGCGGCCGTGCGTCGTGTCGCGGACCGCGGCCGATGAGACCGGCGTCGGGGTGATCGCCGCGCTCTCTGGCGCCGGGTCGGTGGCGGCCGCCATATTGGCCGTGCCGGTGCCGATCCGTTCGCGCACGTCGCGGTTGGCCGCCGGATTGACGAGCGGATCGTGCCGGTTGTCGGCTTCGAACGCGGCCTGCTCGGACGAGCCGGGGCCGCCCTCGCGTGGGACGGCCGGGGCCGGCATCCCGACTTCGGATCGCCACGCCGCTTCGCGCTCGTCGAGATTGACCGCACCGTCCCGATCCAGGATGTCGATGGCTCGCTCGTAGCCCTCCGACGGCGTCCGTACAGCGAGCGCCACTCCGCCGCGCTGCAGCGCCTCCGCATAGGTCAGCTGGTCAGGCGGCGGCATGAAGACGAAGATGTCGATGAGCGAACGCAGGACACCTTCGCGATGCGACCTCGAAACGGTCTCGGCCGCGGTCTGCTCGACGGCCTTGAGGACGATGTCCTCGTCCCTGAAGCCCGCCGCCAGGAGATCGGCCCGCGCTCTGTCGGCATGGGTCCGATCGTCGAAGAAGGCTGTGACGCTGTGTCGGCTGTCGCGCTTCGGCGTCTGATCATGATCCATTATGGCTCTCGCGATATCGAACGGAACGAGTGGACGCCCGGGCGCGATCCGCGGTCACGGCCGGTCGGCGCCCTCTGCGTCGGAGGGAGAATCGGTCAGATAGGCCCGGATGCGCGAGCGTCCATGGGAGGTGTCGCGGGTGCCGACGCGAGCCGACGCCGCGGGATCGGGGCCGGAGGCCGCATAGGCCGCGTCCGGAGTAGCGAGGCGTTCGGTTTCCGGGAGGGCGCCGGGACTCTCGACCGGTGGCGCCGCATCGACGGGGAAATGATCGGCGGCGCTGGCCGTGAAGCCCGCGGTGGCGTTCGAGGGCGGCGTGTAGCTCGGCTCCTCTTCCGGCAAGGCGACCAAGCCGGGCTCCTGGCTGCGGCGGTCGACGATCGGGTCGCGCGCCGTATAGCCGCTCCAGCCTTCGCTTCGCCAGCTTTGCTCGCGCTCGTCGAGATCGACCGCGCCGTCCCGATCGAGGATGTCGATGACACGGTCATGCGTCGCCGTGTCGGTCTTGACCGAGATCGTCACGCCGCCGCGGCGCATCCCTTCCGCAAAGCTGTAGCGGTCCTCGTCCGGCATGAAGAGCTCTTTGAGCGTCTCCCAGAAGCCTTCCCGGGGTTCCGCTCCGCCGGCATTGCCGGGTCGGCCATCCGTGCCGGCGCCCGCGATGACGATGGCGTCGCCGGCGATCCCGGCGGCGATAAGGTCCTGGCGAGCCTTCTCGGCGTGATCGCGGCTGTCGAACATCGCGCTGACCAGGCGCGTGAAATCCTCCGTGCGCACCCGCATCGGACTCACGGGGGTAGTCGCATCATAAGTCATCGTATTGCCTCCGCCCGGCCCTCGCGGGCCTTTCAAGGGGTCAAGCGGAAAGCCTCCTTTTCGGTTCCGAGCTCGGAAAAATGTGGCGGAGAGAGGGCGATCCGTCTCGCCCCGATCCATCGATTGTGGCATTCATGCGCTGGCGGGCGGAGCTCCCGCTCCGACGAGGATTCCCCGATGGCTGCGAGATCCAGACCATCTCCGATCGTCCCCGACGGCTGGAGCGTCGAGGACGTGCGCTATCATTACGATTTCGGCTATTGGACGCTCTTCGTCGTGGGTCTGCTGGCCCAATCGACGGAAGCCGATCCCGATGTGACCTACAAGATCCGATGCGCGGCAGACGGAAGTCTGCGGACGATCCGCTTGCCCGGCCGCCACTCGCCGAATGCCCTGGTGGAGACGATCGGCCTGCTGTCCGACAGCGCCGATCCCGAGCCGACGGCCGGCGCGATCTCTCGGAGCAGTGCCAACCGTAACGATTCGTACTCGAACCGGGAAGGATGAGAGCCCACGATGGACAAGGCGAACAGGAGCATCAGTATCACGCTGCCGGGGACGGCCTGGAGCGCCGGATGGCTGTTCACGATCGGCTATCTGCAGATGTCTTTCTGGCAGGACATCCTGGCCATCGTCCTGTGGCCCTACGATCTCGGCACGCATTTCCGCTGAGAGCGCGACGTCGGCCGTTTGCCGCCGGTCCGGAATGAAACTCGCGCTGACGCAACGGCGATGGCTTAGGCCGGCTTCCAGGCGTCGAGCAGCGCATCGGTCGAAACCATCTCGACCTGCACGTCGAAGCGGCGGCGCAACAGCTCTTTCGCGTCATCGTGCGTGGCGTCCGAGGCCGAACATAGCGCGTCGCTCACGACGATGGTGCGATAGCCGAGATCGACCGCGCCAAGGACCGTGGCGAGGACGCAGACATCCGTCTCGCCGCCGGTTACCACCAATGTATCGACGCCCCGTGCCTTGAGCCGCCGGTCGAGCGTTCCGTCGAGCCAAGGCCCGTAAGTCGCCTTGTCGAAGACCTCGGCCGGTGGCACGAGGCCGCCCAGGGGATCCATCAGATCGACCATGCCGGGGGCCAGTCGGTCTTGGGTCATATCGGCCCAGCGCTCGTAATAGGCACGCCAGCGGCCGGGTGCCGCCTCGGCATTCGGCGCCGGGACGAAGCGCGTGAAGATCGTCTGGGCCGGATGGGCGCGCGCGATCCGCTCCACGTTGGGCAGGACCCTGTGCATCCAGGGCGTGTGCCACGCCGTGTCCCTGGCAAAGAGCGCCTGCATATCGACGCAAAGGTGAAGGCTTTTGCGCGCCAGCGGCCCAAATCGGAGGCGGTCGACGACGCCCCGGCTCATGTCGTGGTTTTCCCATCCGGGACGTTCGCCTCGAGTTCGGCGAGCCACGCTGCTGCGTTTCCGTCAGAGGGCGCGCGCCAGTCGCCGCGCGGCGAGAGCGAGCCGCCGGCCACCACCTTGGGACCGTTCGGCATAGCCGAGCGCTTGAACTGGCTGAAGCCGAAAAAGCGCTGCAGGAAGACCTGCAGCCAATGCCGGATCTCGGCCAAGTCGTATTGCGGCCGGCGGTCTTCGGGGAAGCCCGGCGGCCACGCCCCTTGTGCCTTGTCGCCCCAAATGCGGCTCGCCAGGAAGGCGATCTTCGACGGTCGGAAGCCATAGCGCAGCACGTAGAAGAGGTTGAAGTCTTGCAGCGCATAAGGGCCGACCTTGGCCTCGGTGCTCTGCGGCGTCGCGCCGGCCTCGACCGGCACCAGTTCGGGCGAGATCTCGGTCTTGAGGATGCGGTCGAGCGTCTCGCCGACGTCGCCTTCGAACTGGCGCGAAGCGATCACCCAGCGGATCAGATGCTGGATCAGCGTCTTCGGGACGCCGGCATTGACGTTGTAATGCGACATCTGGTCACCGACGCCATAGGTGCACCAGCCGAGCGCCAGTTCGCTCAGGTCGCCGGTACCGAGCACGATGCCGCCATGCTGGTTGGCGAGGCGGAACAGGTAGTCGGTCCGGAGGCCCGCCTGCACGTTCTCGAAGGTGACGTCGTAGCGCTTCTCGCCGCGGCTGAACGGATGGTCGAGGTCCTTCAGCATCTGCTCGGCTGCCGGCCGGATGTCGAGCTCGTGTGCCGAGACGCCGAACGCGGCCATCAATCGGTGGGCATTGCGCTTGGTGTCGTCGCTCGTGGCGAAGCCCGGCATCGTATAGGCGAGGACATTGCTGCGAGGCAGGCCGAGCAGGTCGAAGGCCTTGGCGGCGACGATCAGCGCCTGGGTCGAATCGAGGCCGCCCGAGACGCCGATCAACAGGCGCTCGACCCGGATCGCCTCGAGCCGCTGCTTCAGCCCGGCGACCTGGATGTTGTAGGCCTCGTAGCAGTCCTGCGCGAGCTGTTCGGGCTTCGCCGGCACGAAGGGGAAACGCTCGACGCGCCGCTCGAAGCCGACGTCGGTCGTCGGTGGATCGAGCCGGAATCCGATCGACCGGAATGCCGCGACGGCGCCGCTCCAGGTCCGCGCGCAATCGTCGAAGGTGCCCTGCCGGGCGCGCTCCTGGCGCAGCAGGTCGAGATCGATGTCGGCCACCGCCATCTGGTCGGCTGCCGGGAAGCGCTGCGTTTCTTCTAGGACGGCACCGTTCTCGAAGATCGAGCATTGGCCGTCCCAGGCGAGGTCGGTGGTCGATTCGCCCGCGCCCGCCGCGGCATAGAGATAGGCCGCGACGCACCGGCCCGACTGCGCCTGCGCGAACAGGCGGCGGCTATCGGCCTTGCCGACCGTGATGTTGCTGGCCGAGAGGTTGGCCAGCACCGTCGCCCCGGCGAGCGCGCCGATGGCGCTCGGCGCCACGGGCACCCAGAGGTCTTCGCAGATCTCGACATGCAGCACGAAACCCGGCACGTCCGAGGCCGCGAAGAGAAGGTCGGTGCCGAAGGGCGCCCTGGACCGGCCGAGCGTGATCTCGTCGCCCTCATGGTCGACACCGGATGCAAAGTGCCGGTGCTCGTAGAATTCCCGGTAGTTCGGCAGGAACGTTTTGGGCACGACTCCGAGGAGCGTGCCGCGATGGATAGCGAGGGCGCAATTGTAGAGCCGGGTGCCATGGCGCAGCGGCGCGCCGACGAGGATCACCGGCATGAGCTCGCGCGACGCCTCGACGATCGTGCCGATGGCGGCCAGGCTCGCGTCGAGCACGACGTCCTGGAACAGCAGGTCGTCGATCGAATAGCCGGAGACGCAGAGTTCGGGGAAGACCACGACCCCGATGCTCCGGGCGTGGCACTCACGCGCGGCATCGAGGATCGTCGCCGCATTGGCGGCAGGGTCCGCGAGTTGCGACCTGACGGTGCAAGCTGCGACGCGCAGGAAGCCGTGGGAATAGATCGACTGGAACGTCATGCAGGCCGTCTCGCTTCCGAACCGACTCGGATCATAAGGCCTTTCGACGAATATGGGAGCGACAGGCACAGACGTATGGACTCGGAATTCTCCATCCTTCTCGAACCCTTTCGGTTATTGGGCGTTGTTCGCTGGGGTCATAACCGGGAGCCGACCATGCGTTCGTTGATCATTACTCTTGCTACCTTATCGATGCTGGGCTCGGTCGCGACCGCGCAGGCGGGCTGCGTTACGGGCGCTATCGTCGGCGGGATCGCCGGCCATATGGTCGGCCATGGCGGCGTCGGGGCGGCTGCCGGATGCGCCGTCGGCCATCATCATTCCAAGAAGAAGCAGGAGCAGCACTGAGCGATCTGCCGCTCAGCTTGACGATCTTCCGGGGCGCCGTCCGCGGCGCCCCTTTATTTTGGCGACACGGTCAGGGGCGCCAGGCCGTCGCATCGGCAAGTTCAGCGACCTCCGCCGTGCGGCCGAGGTCGATCTCGGCCAGGAGAGAGCGCAAAAGATTGTGCATGCCGGCGCCGGCGACGGCCGATATTTTGAGGGGCGTTCGCTTCGCCGCGCGTCTCAGTCGCGCCGTCTGGGTCTTCAGCGTTTCGGCATCGACCGCGTCGACCTTGCTCAGAGCCAGGATCTCGGGCTTCTCCGCCAGTCCGGCCCCATAGGATTCGAGTTCCTTGCGGATCGTCTTGTAAGCCTGTCCGGCATGGTCGCCGGTCGCATCGACGAGATGGAGCAGCACATTGCAGCGCTCGACGTGGCCGAGGAAGCGGTCGCCGAGACCGTGCCCTTCGTGCGCTCCTTCTATCAGCCCGGGGATGTCGGCCAGCACGAATTCCCGGTCGCCGACCCGCACGACGCCGAGCCCGGGTTTCAGCGTCGTGAATGGATAGTCGGCGATTTTCGGCCGCGCCGCCGAGACGGCCGAAAGGAACGTCGATTTGCCGGCGTTGGGCAGGCCGATGAGCCCGGCATCGGCGATGAGCTTCAACCGCAGGACTATCGTTCGCTCGATCCCCTCCTGGCCCGGATTGGCACGGCGTGGCGCGCGGTTGGTCGAGGTAGTGAAATAGGCGTTGCCGAAGCCGCCGTTGCCGCCTTTGGCGAGTCGCAGCACCTGGCCGACCTCGGTCATGTCGCCGATCAGCGTCTCGCCGTCCTCCTCGAGGATCTGGGTGCCGGCCGGCACCTTGAGGATGGCATCGGCGCCCTTGCCACCGGCCCGGTTGCGGCCCATGCCGTGCATCCCGGTCTTGGCCTTGAAATGCTGCTGATAGCGGTAGTCGATCAGGGTATTGAGGCCGTTCACGCATTCGGCGACGACATCGCCGCCCTTGCCGCCGTCACCGCCGTCCGGGCCGCCGAATTCGATGAATTTCTCGCGGCGGAACGACACGCAACCGGCGCCGCCGTCGCCGGAGCGGATCATGACCTTGGCTTCGTCGAGGAATTTCATGCGCAACAGATAAGCCGCGCAAAGCCTCGGGTCGACCCCGATTTCAGCGGCTCGGCCGCGCTCTGGGACAATCCTTACGGACCTCGTGTGCGTGAGGGGCGTCATTCTCGAATAGCCTCTTACCCCTTTGCCACCTCCACACCGACGTCGGCCGGTAGCGCGAGCGCGTCGGCCAGGGCGGCGAGGGCCACGAGGCTGACGAGCGCGAAGGCGATCGAGAATTCGAGCGGCGTCGAATGGGTCGCGGATGACGGCCGCCAGAGCTGTGCGATGCGCAGGCTCACCGCGCCGAGTGTCACGCCGAGGCCGAGCGACATCTGTTGGAGCATGTTGAACAGCGTGTTGGCGCCGCTCATTCGCGTCTCAGCGACGTCGGCGAAGGCGATCGTGCTGACGGCGGTCAGTCCCATCGATCGCGTGGCGCCGGCGAAACATAGGATCGCCAGCACCAGCCAGAGGGGCGTACCGGGCCGCAGGATCGCGCAGAGCAGGATGCCGGCCGCCGCTAGGAGGCCGTTGCCCACCATCGTCGTGCGGAAGCCGAAGCGGCGCAGGATGGGACTCGTCACCGGCTTGATCCCGACATTGCCGATGAATAGCGCCAGCACGAGCAGGCCCGAGCGGAAGGCGTCGAGCCCGAAACCGACCTGGAACATCAGCGGGAGGAGAAACGGAACGGCGCTCACCGCCATGCGGAACAGCGAGCCGCCCATGACCGCGACGGAGAAGCTCGGCACCCGCAGCGTGTCGAGGTCGAGGATCGGTGCCGCGGTGCGCCGTACGTGCCTGAGTGCGAGCCCCCCCATGACGGCGCTCGCCGGCAACAGCAGGCCGACGAGGCGCCAGTCGATGCGCTCGCGTCCGACGATGTCGCTCGCTCCCATGAAAGCCAACACCGCGAGCCCAGTCAGCGTAAAGCCCAGGGCATCGAAGCGTCTCGCTTCACCGAATCTCCCCGGCGGCACGAGCCGCCGCGCCGCCCAGAGCCCGACGACGCCGAGAGGCACGTTGATGAAGAAAATCCAGCGCCAGCTCGCATAGGTGGTCAGGAAGCCGCCGAGCGGTGGTGCCAGGATCGGCGCCATCAGCGCCGGCCAGGTGAGCATCGCGATGGCGTTCATCAGGTCCTTCTTGGCCGTGGTGCGGAGCACGACGAGCCGTCCCACGGGCACCATCATGGCGCCCCCGACGCCCTGCAGGATGCGGGCCGCGACGAAAGTCTTGAACCCGACCGACACCCCGCAGGCGATCGAGGCCAGGGTGAAGACGGCAATGGCGGCGGTGAAGACGGTGCGCGCCCCGAAGCGCTCCGCCATGTAGCCGCTGGCCGGCAGGAAGACGGCCAGCGTCAGGAGATAGGCCGACATGCCGAGCGACAGGTCGACGGGCCGCAGGCCGAAGGAGAGGGCCATCTGCGGCAGGGCGGTGGCGATCACCGTGCCGTCCAGGAATTCCATGAAAAAGGCGCCGGCGACGAGGAGCGGCAAGGCGCGGGGATGGGAAAGGAAGGGCACGGTGACGATCTGCCGACGAGGGTCTGGCCGCCTCCGGCGGCGGGAGCCGGTTGTTTAGGCGGCCCGGGCCGATCCGGCAACGCGGGAACATGCGGCGCCTCCCGGCGTTCGCAAGCATCCCGGTCGACACACAGGGCCCCCGGGTCAAGATCAACGCGCCTCATCCCTTCGACACGAATGCTCTCGCATTCGGCCCGACATGAGGGCGCAAGACGGTTTTACCCGATGGCCCGCGTCGGCACCCGGCACCTATAATCCACTCAGGTCAGTCATGCCCGCATCACGTAAACTCGGCACCCAGGGTCTCGTCGTCTCCGCCATAGGTCTCGGCTGCATGGGAATGAGCCAATCCTACGGCACGCCCGACGACGCCGAGAGCATCGCTACGATCCACCGTGCCATCGATCTCGGCGTCACCTTCTTCGATACCGCCGAGGTCTATGGGCCGTTCACCAACGAGGAACTCCTCGGCCGTGCCTTGAAGGGACGCCGGGACGCGGTGCGGATCGCGACGAAATTCGGATTCCGTATCGTCGACGGCAAGCCCATCGGTACCGACAGCCGCCCGGAGCACATCGCCGAGGTCGTGGAAGCTTCGCTGAAGCGCCTCGCGACCGATCGCATCGACCTGTTCTATCAGCACCGGGTCGATCCCGCGGTCCCGATCGAGGATGCGGTCGGCGCGATGGCGCGGCTCGTCGCGGCCGGCAAGGTCCGCTTCCTCGGCCTGTCGGAGGCCGGCGAGAACAATATCCGCCGCGCCCATCGGACCCATCCGATCAGCGCGCTGCAGAGCGAATATTCCTTGTGGGAGCGCAATCTCGAGCCGAGCATCATCCCGCTGTTGCGCGAACTCGGCATCGGCCTCGTGCCCTTCAGTCCGCTTGGCCGCGGCTTCCTGACGGGGACGGCGCAACGGGCCGAGGATTATCCGACGACGGACTACCGGCGCGGCGACCCGCGCTACCAGGGCGAGAACTTCGACACCAATATGCGGGCGGCCCACGCCGTCATCGAGCTCGCATCACGCCGCGGGGTCAAGCCGGGGCAGATCGCGCTCGCCTGGCTGTTGGCCAAGGGCGACAACATCGTTCCCATCCCGGGCACCAAGCGGCGCGCGTTTCTCGAGGAGAATATCGCCGCCGCCGACATCCACCTCGGCCGCGAGGAGCTCGCCGCGCTCGATGCGGCGCTGCCGCCCGACAACGTCGCGGGTGCGCGATACAGTGAGCCGCAGCTGGCGATGGTCGACCGCTGACCGCTCGACCCGCCACCGCTCAACCATCGAGGTCTCACCATGCCTTCTTCATCCCAACCGATCTGGTTCATCACCGGCTGTTCGACCGGCTTCGGGCACGAACTCGCCAAGCTCGTCCTCGAACGCGGCTGGCGCGCGGTGGTCACCGCCCGCGACAAGTCGCAACTCTCCGGACTCGTCGCAGGGCATGGCGAGCGCGCCCTGGCACTGACGCTCGACGTCACCGACGACGACGAGATCGCCACCGCCGTCCGCTCGGCCGAGGACGCGTTCGGTGGCATCGACGTGCTCGTCAACAATGCCGGCTACGGCTATCTGACCTCGGTCGAGGAGGGCGTCGAGACGGAGATCCGCGGCATGTTCGAGGCCAACGTCTTCGGCCTCGCGGCGATGGTGCGGGCGGTGCTGCCCGGCATGCGGGCGCGCCGCCGCGGACATATCATCAACATCACCTCGGTCGGCGGCTTCATCGGCTTCCCGGGATCGGGCTATTACTCAGCCACCAAGCATGCCGTCGAGGGGTTCAGCGATTCGCTTGGCAAGGAGGTCGGCCCGCTCGGCATCAAGGTGACCTGCGTCGAGCCGGGCCCGTTCCGCACCGATTGGGCCGGCCGGTCGCTGCGCAAGACCGAGAGCCGCATCACGGATTATGCCGAGACCGTGGCGGCACGCCTCGCCAACACCGCCAGGATCAGCGGCACGCAGCCGGGCGACCCGGTGCGGGCCGGCGAGGCCATGATCCGGATCACCGAGATCGACAATCCGCCGAAGCATCTCGTGCTCGGCGCCTTCGGCATCGAGGCGGTGACGGCCAAGCTGAAGGAGACGCTCGCGGAGATCGAGGCCTGGCGGGAGACGGGGCTCTCGGCGGATTTCCCCAAGGACGCATAGCCGCTGAAGGCGAGTTACCGCTCGGTCAGCTTGAGCTCGATTCGGCGGTTCTTGCTCCGCGCCTCTTCGGTGTCGCCCGCTTCGATCGGCTGGAACTCACCAAAGCCCGTCGCTGCCAGGTGGTGCGGATCGACACCCTTGCCGATCAGATATTGCACGACCGCGATGGCGCGGTCGGCCGAGAGCTCCCAGTTCGATTTGAACTGAGGGGAGTTGATCGGCCGGTTGTCGGTGTGGCCGTCGACCCGCATGATCCAGGCGATATCGGGTGGGATCTCGCGTTCGAGGTCGGCCACGGCAGAGGCGAGCTTGTCGAGCTCGACTTCGCCGTCAGGCTTGAGCACCGCCTGGCCGCTGTCGAACAGAACCTGCGATTCGAAGACGAAACGGTCGCCGACGACGCGGATGTCGGGCCGGCTGCCGAGGATCTCGCGCAGCCGGCCGAAGAAATCCGAGCGGTAGCGCGACAGTTCCTGCACCTTCTCGGCCAGCGCCACGTTCAGGCGGGAGCCGAGGTCGGCGATCTTGACCTGGGAATCCTTGTCGCGTGCCTCGGAGGCGTCGAGCGCCGCCCCGATGGCGGAGAGCTGCTTGCGCAGCGCGGCGATCTGCTGGTTCAAGATGTCGACCCGGGCAAACGCCCGCGACGCGACGTCCTTCTGCGCATCGAGTGCCTGGTTGGCTTGATCGACCTGCGATCCGGCCGTGGCGGCCGAGGAGGCGGTCCGGGCCATGACACCCTGCAGCTCGTCGCGCTGCTTCTGTGCGGTATCGAGCGTCGCCTGCAGCACCGAGAGGTCCGATTGCGCGTCCGACTTGCCCAAGCGTTCGAGCGCCAGGAGCGAAGTGAGCTCTTCGATCTGCCGGTTGAGCCGGGTCAGCGCCGTATCCTTTCCGGTTACCTCCCGCGACATGTAGAATTGCGAGAGCATGAACACGGAGAGCAGGAAGGTGATGACCAGCAGCATGGTCGACAGCGCGTCGACGAAGCCGGGCCAATAGTCGATCTGCCGCATCGGGCGGCGGGTGCGGGCGAGCGCCATGTCCTAGAGATCCCTCAGCGCAGTTCCTTCTCGCGCACCAATCGTTCGAGCAGGCGCCGCACCTCACTGTTCTGGTCGGCCTGGGACTCGACCCAATCCCGGATGAGCTGCTGCTCGGAGCGCATGTGCTGCACAAGCGCCTGGATGCCTTCGGCGAGATTGGCCATCGCCATGGTGGCCGACCGGCCACTGCTGCCTTCGGCGGTGGCGGCGATCTTGTCGAGGGCGGTGTGGAGTTCGGGCGGCAGCGCGACCACGTGGCCCGGCGCGTGCTCGCTCGCGGGGGCGGCGGTGAAGCTCGACAGCTTGTCCTCGAGCTCGTTGTAGAACCGGTTCTGCGCCTGCCCGGCCTGCAGGTCGAGGAAGCCCAGGACCAGCGAGCCGGCGAGGCCGAAGAGCGAGGAGGTGAAGGAGACGCTCATGCCGCTCAAGGGGGCCGCGAGGCCGTTCTTGAGGTCGTCGAACATCACGGCATTGTCGCCGCCCGTCTGCATCGACTTGAGCACGCCCGAGATCGAGCCGACGGTCTCGAGCAGGCCCCAGAAGGTGCCGAGCAGGCCGAGAAAGATCAACAGCCCGGTC
Source organism: Lichenihabitans sp. (assembly GCA_965277115.1). Taxonomy (GTDB): domain Bacteria; phylum Pseudomonadota; class Alphaproteobacteria; order Rhizobiales; family Beijerinckiaceae; genus Lichenihabitans. The sequence continues at coordinate 1,200,976 of CBDIBY010000013.1, forward strand.
AGATAGCGGGCGATCTCACGCGATTCGTCGAGCCGCGTGCCGATCGAGTCGAGGATGGCCCGCATGGTCAAGGTCGAGATCGAGGCGCGGCCGGTGGTGCCGCCCGGCCCGACGCTCGACCCCATGAAGGCGGCCATGGGAGCGAGCAGCTTCGGCGGCTTGGCGGCAGGTGCCTCCGGCGTGTTGATGCTGTTGGCCCAGCGGATCTCCGGAAGCAGGCGCACGACCTGGCGAAGGCCGAGGATGATGCCGACCAGCAGCACGCCGAGGATCAGGCCGTTCAGCGGCGGATTGGCCATGAAGGCCCGCGCGATCTGCTGGTTGAGGATCAGCGCGATGAAGCCGACCAGGATGATGAAGACGATCATCCGGACCAGAAAAATGTGCGGCGATGACAGCCGCAGAGGGTCGTTACGTGTCGCCATAAGGCCGATTTTACCCGGTGGGGCCCTCGTTCAGCGGCAGGATTGTGGCGGTTCTACCAGATAACCTCCCCCGAGGTGATCTTTTTGATTCGGTGCGCCGCCCGCCGGTCTTTTGCACGGGCCGCTCCCGGCATAGCCGTCAGCGAAGCTTGCGCAGGATATCGAGCATCTGCCGGTGCATGTCGTCGTTACCGGCCACGACCGAGCCCGCCGCAAGCAGATCGCCGCCGCCCTCGGCGGTCGAGACGAAGCCGCCGGCCTCGCGCACCAGAAGCGCGCCGGCGGCGACGTCCCAGGATTTAAGGCCCCGCTCCCAGTAGGCGTCGTAGCCGCCGGAGGCTACGAAGGCGAGGTCGAGCGCGGCCGCGCCGAGCCGCCGCAGGACGCCGACGCGCGCCATCACCTCGGCCATCTCGGTCTTGAAACGGGGATGGTCCTGCGCCTTGCCGAGCGCCGGGATGCCGCAGCCGACCAGCGCTTCGGCGATGTCGCGGCGCGCCGCGACCCGGAGCCGGCGGTTGTTGTGATAGGCGCCCTGGCCGCGTTCGGCGAAGAACATGTCGTCGGTGACGGGGTTGTAGACCACGCCGGCGACGAGGCTGCCCTCGCGTTCGAGACCGACCGAGATGGCGAAGATCGGCAGGCCGTGGAGGAAGTTCACGGTGCCGTCGAGCGGATCGATGTGCCAGGTATGGCTCTTGTCGGATCCCTCGATCCTGCCGCTCTCCTCCATGACGAAACCGTAGCCCGGGCGGACCTTGGCCAGTTCCTCGAACAGCGTCTTCTCCGAACGCCGGTCCGCCGCACTGACGAAATCCCCAGGTCCCTTGATCGAGACCTGCAGATTCTCGATTTCGCCGAAGTCGCGCTTGAGCCCCCTTCCGGCCTTGATCACGGCGGCAGTCATGACGTTCATCAGGGCGGAGCGGATCATGCGGGCGAGCCTGAGGTCGGGATTCCGAAAGCGGATGTCGATCTTGTCGGGCAAGTGGACCCAAAGCGCTGCGGTCCGCAACCCCTGGGACCAGAGGTTTTTCGCTACCAGTCAGCCGCCCGGCCGGCGCTGATAATGCCACCGGCGCTCATTCCCCAAGCGTCTTGCGCAGGCTCTCGTCGACCTTGAGCTTGTCGGCCGGGCTCAGCGAGACCAGCACACCGTCGAGCCAGGGGTCCGCGATTCCCTTGGCCCGCGCCAGAAGATGCCAATGCGCCGCCTCGACGAGGTTCTTGGGCAGGCCGCGGCCGGCCGCGTAGAGGCGCGCCAGCCGGTTCGCCGCCACCGGATTGCCCTCCGTCGCGGCGCGCAGGAAATATTTGGCGGCCAGCGCCTCGTCCTTCGGCATGCCCTCACCGTTGAACGCCATAATGCCGTATTCGAGTTCGGCGCCCGGGTGTTTCTGCGCCGCGGCGGTCTTGAACAGGCTCGCCGCCTGCGGCAGGTCCTGCGCGATGCCACGGCCGGCCTTGACCATGGTGCCGAGCGCGAACAGCGCATCGACGTCGCCCCCCGCCGCCGCCCTCCTGAAATCGTCGGCGGCATCCGTGTAGCCGCGGATCACGCCGTTGCCTTCGAGTGCCAGCACGCCGAGGTTGTACCAGGCGCCGGCATGGCCCTCGGCGGCCGCTTTCTCGAAATAGGTCTTGGCGGCGAGCTTGTCCTCGGGAATGCCTTTGCCCTCGAGCAGCGCCATGCCATAGGCGAACGTGCCCTCGCGGTTGCCGCGCTCGCTGGCGAGACGATACCAATGGGCAGCCTCCGCCAAGTCCTTCTTGACCGCCAGCCCCTGGGTATAGATCTCGCCGATTAGGGTCATGGCGGCGGCGTCCTGCGGGTTGTCGGTGACCCGCTGGGTGGCCTCCTTCAGCGCAGTCGCGAAATAGCCGCGCTGGAAGGCGCCGAAGGCGAGATCGGGCGCCGGAGTGCTCGCGGCCGTCGGCGCCTCGGGCGGCTTCGGCGCGGCGCCGGGTGGCGCGGCCCCCGTGCCCTGCGCTGCGACCGGGCCGGCGGAGAGGACGAGACAGAGCAGGAGCAACGGTGCCGGACGGACGCCCCGCTTCATGCCGGCGCTCCCACGCGTTTCGCGGCGTGGGCCAAGGCCGCCTCCGCATCGCCCACGACGGCCGCGAGGCCCCGCGGATCTCGCCAGAGGGCGTCGCCGAGTCCGACGAATTCCGCCCCGCTGGCGGCGAGAGCTTCGACCTCGTCGAGACGATGCGCCACGCCGACGCAGGGGATGTTGAAGATCTCGGCCCACCAGGCCGCGAGGTCGAGCGTTTCGGCGCCTGCCTCGGGACCGGCGTCGAACATCAGGTAGTCGGCTCCGGCTTCGCCGGCCCGCATGGCCTCGTCGCGCGACAGCACTCCGCCGATGCCGACGATCCGCTCGGGCTTCATGCTGGCGAGCGCATCGGTGAAGGTCTGGCCGAGCCCATCCATATGCACGCCGTCCGCGCCAGCATGGGCCGCGAGCCGTGCATCCTCGACGAGAAGTGCCGTGCCGCGCGGCTGGACGACCGCTGCGACCTGCCTGGCGAAGTCCTTGGCGGCGCGCTCTGGCATGGCGGCGAAGCGGAGCAGCAGGCAGGCGACGTCGCCGGCGCCGAGCGCCGCCGCGAGCTGCGGTTCGATCTCCGTCATGGCGCCGATGCGAGGAGTGATGAGATAGAGCCGGGCGCGGACGTCTGCCATGGGCGACTGCAAAGGTGCGAGGAGGAACCCGCGCCTTATCCGTACCGATTCCGGCGAAACGGCGACGCGATCGCCGGTGCTAGCCGGCTACGGAGACTTCGGGAGACCGCATGTCGAATTGCAGTCGCGCCAGCTTCGCATAGAGGCCGTCGCGGCCGCTCAGCGCGGCATGCGTGCCTTCCTCGACGATGCGCCCACCGTCCATGACCAGGATACGGTCGGCCGAGACGATGGTCGCCAGGCGGTGGGCGATGACCAGGGTCGTGCGCCCGCGCATCAGCCGGTCGAGCGCGCCCTGGACCAAGGTCTCGCTCTCGGCATCGAGCGCCGAGGTGGCCTCGTCGAGAAGCAGCACCGGCGCGTCCTTGAGGATCGCCCGCGCGATGGCGATGCGCTGGCGCTGGCCGCCCGAGAGCGTGACCCCGCGCTCGCCGACCGGCGTCTCCATGCCGGCGGGCAGCGCCTTGATGAAGCTCAGCGCCGCGGCGCGCTCGGCGGCTTCGCGCAGCTCGGCTTCGCTGGCCGCGGGCCGGCCATAGCGGATGTTGTCGGCGATCGACGCCGAGAAGATCACCGGGTCCTGCGGAACGAGCGCCAGACGGTCGCGCACCGCAGTGGGGTCGGCCGAGCGCAGGTCGACCCCGTCGATGAGGATCCGTCCCGAGAGCGGGTCGTAGAAACGCATCAGCAGCTGGAAAACGGTCGACTTGCCGGCGCCCGACGGCCCTACGATGGCGACGCGCTCGCCCGGCTCTATGCCGAAGCAGAGGTCGTGGACCACGGCCGCCTGGGTCCGGCTCGGATAGGAGAAGGCGACATGGTCGAAGACGACCCGGCCGTCGGCGGGAGCCGGCAACGCCACCGGACGGGCCGGAGCCTCGATCCGCGGCCGGATGGCCAAGATCTCGGCGAGCCGGCCCGCCGCACCGGCGGCAGCCGAGATCTCGCTCCACACCTCGCTGAGCTGGCCGAGCGACGAGGCGCCGAGCACCGCATAGAGCACGAATTGCGACAGCAATCCGCCCGACATCCGGGTGGCCATCACGTCATGCGCGCCGAGCCACAGCACGGCGACCACGCTGCCGAACGAGAGGAAGATCGCCACCATGGTGAGCAGCGCCCGCGCCCCCATGGCGCCGCGCGCCGCCCCATATGCCATCTCGACCGCGGCACCGAACCTGGCGCGGGTCGCCGGCTCGGCGTTGAAGGCCTGCATGGTGCGCATGGCGCCGAGCGTCTCGGCCGCGAAGGCTGTCGCTTCCGCCAGCCGGTCCTGGGCGGCTCGCGAGCGGCGGCCGACGCGGCGTCCGGAGAAGACCAGAGGGATGACGATGATTGGGATCGCCCCGAGCACGATGGCCGACAGCTTGGGGCTCGACACGACCATCATCACGCTGGCGCCGACGAAGAGGAACAGGTTGCGCAGGGCGACCGAGGCCGAGGAGCCGAAGGCGGACTTCAGCTGCGTCGTGTCGGCCGTGAGGCGCGAGATGAGCTCGCCCGACTGGGCCGTATCGTAGAAGCCGGCATCAAGCCGGCTGAGATGGGCGAAGAGGTCGGCGCGCAGATCGGCAACGATCCGCTCGCCGAGCGTCATGACCAGGAAATAGCGGGCACCCGAAGCGAAGGCCAGAACAGCCACGACGGCCACCATCGCGCCGAAATAGGCGTTGATGAGCCCCGCCTTCTCGGGCGTGAAGCCGAAGTCGATGAGACGGCGCACCGCCTCGGGGACCACCAGGGTCGCGAGCGAGGCGAGGCTCAGCGCGGCTATGGCAGCTACGACGCGTCCCTTGTAGCGCGCCACATAAGGCAGGAGTGGAGCCAGCGCTCTGAGCGAGGGCCGCCCCTCCCGGCGGCCCTGCCGCCGCATCGTCCGACGTGACGCCGGTGCCGTGGCCTCTGGTTCCGAAATGGCATCCACCTGGGTTCGCCGATGAGCGACGATCGTTGCCTTACAGCTCTTCGACGCAATTGTATTCCACAAGAGGCTGCGGTATAGGACCGCAATTCTCCCAGCAAGGCGAAATCATCGGCGGCGGCGGTCGGCCGTGCCGTGCTGGGCCGCTGCTAGGACGAGCCCATGAAGACGGACACGCATCCCCACTATCATTTCATCCGGGTCGTGATGACCGACGGCACCGAGTTCCAGACGCGCTCGACGCTCGGCAAGGACGGCGACACGCTGAACCTCGATATCGACCCGAACACCCATCCGGCCTGGACCGGGGGCAGTCAGCAACTGCTCGATCGCGGCGGCCGCCTGTCGCGCTTCAACAACCGGTTCTCGGGACTGAGCTTCGGCAAGAAGCAATAAGGTCGGCGTGTCCCGGCGCGGGATCGGGACGCGGCGTCTGTCCCGGACGATGCCGCGGGTCAGCGGCCGTTGAAGGCGACGCGGATCATCTCCCATTGCAGGCCGAGTTCGCCCGGACCCGCGTCGGAAACGTTCGGAGCGAAGTCCGGCAACGCGCGCGCGGCGAGGGCGATGCTCTCCGTCCCGGACGTCGAGCGGTCGAGATAGATGAGCCGCGCCTGCAACCGCAGCGACCGGTCGGTTAGGCCACGCAGCGTTTCTGGAAGCAGGCCGTAGGTGTCGGGACCCGAGGCGACCGATTGCGGCGAAAGCCGCACCTTGGTCCTTTCCGCCTCGGCCTGGCCAGGGGTCATCTCGCCCTCGTTGACGGCCCGTTGCACCAGCAGCCACGAGGCGAGCTGCATCAGCCGCGTCGTCAGCCGCATGCTTTCGGCCGCGTAGGCGAGCGCCACGGGACGCGTCAGCGTCCTGGCATCCTGGCGCCCCGGACCATCGAGATAGGCCGCGACCTCCTCGACGAGGGTCATGCCGTCCCGGAACAATGTCTTGAAGCGCGGCGACTCCGCCAGCTTGCGGGCGAAGGATATCGTGTTGTCGCCGCCGTCGTCCAGGAAAGCCCCGCCCATCGCCCACCCTCGACTGTGTCGCAACCGACCTTGACGTCGGCCGGCCATAGTTGTGTCAAATCGGACCGATGCGGACCGATTCGGATCCAGGCAGCAAGTTTAACACCAAGCCTTAAGGCCGAGGTTTTAACCCGGCGTTAAGGTTAACCGCAGCATCGCGTGACGACATGATCCGGTGCAAAAAAAGAGCTGCCCGAAGACAGCTCTGAAGTTCAACAGGGAGGCGTCAAACAAAGCGGGCACACATCCAGAGAGATGATCATACCCGGCCAGGCCGGACGTCCTTCTTGGTAAACGATGAGCCTTAATGGCGCGTTAAGGCCGGGCGTCGGGTCGGGCTCGCGGCCCGTTTGACCGCCGCCACGGAAGTCATGCCGCGGAAGCCATGGACAGCATCATGGGTTTCTGCTATCCGCCGCGCGTCCGGGTGGATTGCGCTCGCACCACCGCGTTCGCGTCCATATCAAAGCGAATCGGCCGTGCCGACGACGGGGCGGCCGTCCACCAGCGGGAAGCCATTTGCAAGTTCTCGTCCGCGACAACAATGTCGATCAGGCCTTGAAGGCGCTGAAGAAGAAAATGCAGCGCGAGGGCATCTTCCGCGAGATGAGGCTGCGCGACCATTACGAGAAGCCGTCCGAGAAGCGTGCGCGCGAAAAATCAGAGGCCGTGCGGCGCACGCGCAAGCTCGCCCGCAAGAAACTGCAGCGCGAGGGCGTGCTGCCCGTCAAGCCTAAGCCGCTGCCGGGCGTGGGGTGAGGGATCTTTCGCGACGGGGCTGAGGTATCATTCCCACAGGCCATCGAAATCCTCGGGTGGGCGGCCGATTACCTCGCGTTAACTCAGTCGTGCCTCATTCCACCTGCAGTTCGAGTGTCGGCCGTCGAGCGACGATCGGATCGGACGGAACAATCGGTTGAAACGGGCGAAATGATGAACGTCAAACTCTTGCGTGGCGCGGGACACGATTGCGGCAAAGGCCGCGTGGGCGCCCGCGTCAATGTCCGGACCGTCGCGCCGCTCCTGGCCATGGCGCTGGCGCTCGCCGGATGCGAGAGCATGGGCTCCGTCGGCTCGATCGGGACGGGCGTCGCCGAGGTTACGACCCCGACCAAGGACACCAGCGTCAACATCGATTCGCTGACCGACGTCATCAAGCGCAACCCCAACGATTCCGAGGCCTACAATACCCGGGGCGCGGCCTATGCCCGCATCGGCGACTTCTCCGACGCGATCACCGATTTCTCGACAGCGGTCCAGCTCGATCCGAAGAATACCGCCGCCTATACCAATCGGGCGCTCGCCTATAGGCAGACGAAGCATAATGATCTCGCTCTCGCCGACTTCAACCACGCCCTGCAAACCAACCCGAACCATGCACCGGCCTATATCGGCCGGGCCAACCTGTTGCGCGCGCAAGGCAATTACAGCCAGGCGATGTCCGATCTCGATCAGGCGATCCGCCTCAATCCCGAGGGAGCGCTCGGGGCGCAGGCCTTCCATGCGCGCGGCCTGATCCACCAGCGCCAGGGCGAGCAGCCGCAGGCTATCACCGATTTCGACAATGCGATCGACCGCGATCCGTTCGTGTCCGCGCCCTACCAGGCCCGGGCTCAGAGCCTCATGGCGCAGGGCAAATATACGGCGGCGATCGAGGATCTCAACGCCGCCCTCAATGTCAACACCAAGAATGGCGAGGCCTGGGCCGATCTCGGTGTCGCCTACGAGAAATCCGGTAATCCGGTCAAGGCGCGCGAGTCTTATTCTCGCGCCAAGCTGATCGACCCCGGCAATCAGGTCGCCTCCGACGGACTTTCCCGCACCGGGAGCTGACGTCGCGCCGGACGACCTCCGCTCGCCGGGTCAGGCGGCGGCGCTGGTCGGCGCTTCGGGCGGCAAGGAGGCCTGGCTCGGGACCGAGCCGCCTTCGCGGCGCTCCTCGACATCGACCCGGACGCGCATGCCGACATAATCCGCCGCAGCGCCGAAGAATGTGCCCTGCAGCGGGATCGCCTGCCGCGGGTCGCGCGCCACCGCCACTCGGATCAGGTCGCGATTGCCGACGATGCCGTTGGTGGGATCGAACTCCACCCAGCCTGCGCCGGGCAGATAGACCTGGCACCAGGCATGGGTGTTGCCGCCCCCGGAATGGGTCTCACCTTCGGCCGGCGGCACGTGAAGATAGCCCGATACGAACCGAGCGGCGAAACCGAGGGTGCGCACCGCTTCCATCATCAGCACGGCGAAGTCGCGACAGGAGCCCCTGCCGGTCGAGAGCGTGTGCAGCGGATCCTGCGTGCCCCGCTCGTTGCGATGCGTATACGTAAAGCTCTCCTTGATCGCATTGGTCAGCGTCATCAGAAGCTCACCGGTATTGGTCTGCTGACCGTAGCGGGTGAAGCGGCGGACCCATTTGTCGAGCTGGTGCTCCGGATCGAGATATTGGCACTCGATGAGCCGGGAGATGTCCGGACGTTCCTCGGCGCCGTAGGTGAAGGGATAGGTGCGCGCATAATCCTCGATCTCGAAGTCCGGCGCGTTCGAGGGCGTGTGGTCGAGGACGATGGACGTGTCGAAGGTGAGCGACGTGGATTCTGCGCCGAAGGCCGCGACGGCGACGCAATTGCCGAAGACGTCATGGAACCAGCGCACGCGCCTGGGCTCGGGCGTGATTCGCATGTCGGACGCGATCAGCCGCTGGTCGTAGCTGTCGCGCGGGCGAAACATCAGCCGATGTTCCCCGAATCGCACCGGGGTCCTATAATCGTAGCGCGTCTGGTGCCGTACCGATAAGACGGTCATTCGTCCGCCGCTGATCCTTCGCCAGTGTCCTGCCCCTGAAATTCGACCGGGAATTTCAGGGATAAGTAGGCCACTCGGTTACTAGGGCGCGTATGGTGCCATGCTTCGGCGGGGAGCGCATCAGCGGCGTCGGCCGCGGCTTGCGTCGCGCCGTACAGGATCCGCGTCTGTTGCATCTTTCCCACCATCAGGCGGTCGGCAGAGACAGGGACCCGCCCGTGTCCTGCGATGAGAACTGCGCCGTTTGGCTGTGGACGCCGCCATGGTCGGAGATCTCCTCGGTCAGGACCGTGAAGCGCCCCAGATAGGCGGAGCCGAAGGCGGTGGAGATCGCCACGTCCGTGGCGTCGCGGCCACGGGCCATGACGATGCGGGCGATACGCGGCTTGTTGTGCCGGGCATCGAACGTATACCACCGGCCGCCGAGATACACCTCGAACCAGGCGCTGAAATCCATCGGGTCGGGCACGGCCGGCACGCCGATGTCGCCGAGGTAGCCGGTGCAATAGCGCGCCGGGACGTTCATGCAGCGGCACAAGGTGACCGCCAGATGGGCGAAGTCGCGGCAGACCCCGACCTGTTCGCGGTGGCCCTCGCTCGCCGTCCGGGTCGCCCGGGCCTGCTGATAGTCGAACCGGATGTGATTGTGGGCGTAGTCCACGATGGCCTGCACCCTGGCCCAGCCCCGCGGCGTCGCGCCGAACGTCGACCAGGCGAGGTCGCTCAACAGGTCCGTGTCGCAGTAGCGGCTGCCCAGCAGATAGACGAGGACCTCGTCGGGCAGATGCTCGACGGGGACTTCCGGCGCCGTCCAATCGACCTCGTCGGGCAGGCCGCTATCCTCGATGACGAAGTCCGAGGTGAGCCGGATTTCGCCCGGCGGCGCGACGAGGCGGGTCAGCCTGTTGCCGAAAGCGTCGAGGGTGGTGCGTTGCGGCAGATGCGGCTCGGTGCGCAGCACCTGCTCGGTCAAGAGATCGCGCTCGCGCGAGGGGTGGACGCTCAGCAGGACCTGCATCGGAGTCGGCATCGGGCAATGATAGGAAATATCGTAGCCGCAACGAACTTTCATGGCTCGGCGCTTTCATCGAGGGCTGGCACGACGAGATCGATGCAAAAACCGGACTAGCGGCCAAAAGTTGCCGCAACGCCCGAGTCGAGCCCTGTTTCAGGGCATCCCGTCGCGTGGCGCGGGCGGAAGCCGCGCATCGTGCCTCATGCACGATCCCATGCCGCACCCGGTCAGAGCCGCACCTCAGAGCGCACCCGGTCAGGCGCCTTGGAACTGCGCCGGCCTCGGTCGCGTACTCAAGCCACGCGGCACATCGATGTCCGTGCAAGGAGAGACCATGTCCCGATCATCTGTCGCCGCTCATGATGGCGGCGAACTGTCCCTGGCCGAACGCACCCTGTCGGTCGGCGGCGGCGTGTTCCTGGCGGCCGTTGCCGCCCGTCCGCGTCCGAACATGCTGCTGAGCGTCTTGGTGCTCGCGGCGGGATCCTTCCTGGCCTACCGGGGTGCGACCGGCCATTGCCCGATCCGCTCGGCGCTGGCCAGGAGCTGACGGCGTGCCGGCATGCGAGACGGCCGCGATGCGGCCGTCTTTGCCGCCGGGCGCTTTACAGCGTCGACCGGCTGCGGCCGACGAAGAAGCCGTAGATGGCGAGGACGACGATGGCGCCGACGATCGAGGCGATGAAGCCCGCGCCCTGATCCGGCCCGTACCAGCCTACCGCCTGACCCAGGAAGGTCGCCACGAAAGCGCCGACGATGCCGAGGATGGTAGTCATGATGAAGCCGCTCGGCTCGTTCGGTCCGGGCATGATGAACTTGGCGATGACGCCGGCGACGAAGCCGATGATGATGGTCCACAAAATATGCATGGTGCGTGTGCTCCGGGGAGTGGGGACGACCGCAGTATAGGGCAGATGGCGTTGCGACCATAGGGCGCGCCGTCAAGCCGCTGGGGATGACTGGCACATGGCCCGCGCGGCCTGCGTCGCCTTTCCTGCGCGGAGGAGCCCGGCCGTTGGGCAAGCTCGTCCGCGCGCGGCGATGACGCTTCAGCGCAAGTCCGGCTGTCGCCGAACTGCTCGAGCTTCAAATGCGAGCAGTTTCATCGGGATGAAATCGCCGAAGCGATTCCATCCGGTCCGATCCTGGTTTAGGATCGCGCGGCCGGACCGGTGACGAAGGGAGCGACTGGATGAAGGCCTCAACTCTCGCGACGATCATCTGCTGCGGGCTCGCCGTGGGCGGATGCGAGACGACGCAGAATCCCTACGATCCGACGAAGCCGCTCGACAAGATGAACCAGCAGGAACTGTGCAGCTACTACAAGCTCTTTCTCTCCGATCCCAACCTGTCGCCGCAGACGCGCCAGATCGCAACGGGCAAGATGCGTCAAAAGGGCTGCCCATCCTGAACGATCCGCGGGGTCCGTGGTGAGCGAGGACGCTACTGGGCGGCCTGATATTGCGGTCTGGCGGTTTCGTTCAGCAGGTCGAGGCGGATCGCCCCGCCTTTGCCTTCTGGAACGAGCCGCAGGGAGGTCTTGCCCCAGACCTGGACCGTGAAGCAGGCCTGCGCGGTGCCCATGGGCGCACCATCCATGCACAACAGGGACTTGGAGAAGGCCCATGTGCCTGTCGTCACCTTCAAGACAGGCGCCGCATCCGTCTCGTCCTGCGGGCGTTCGATGTCGAGAAGGCCTCCATCCTGGGCGAAGGTGAGGATACTGGCCGGTCGACCCGACGTCACCGACGTCACCGACGTCACCGCGGCAGGGTGATCCAGCAACGCCGCGAATGCCGCCTTGCCGGTGGCCGTCGCACGCGGGGCCGGCCGCTCAGGCTTTTCGTCGGCGATCTTGCTGTCCAGGAACGGAAGGTGATCCGGGAAGGCCTCGACGTTGCCGCTCAGGATCGGCAACCAGCGCGTTCCGTCCATCCTTACCTCGCCGATCGGGGTGCCGGTGGGCTGCGCCCCTAGGCCATTGGTCCGAACCTCGATGATGTGGCACACCAGGATCCCGTCGCTGCCGGGACTGCAGAGCGTGGATTTGCTGCGATCCCAGAACCGGGCCAAGAAGCTCCGCTGATTGCCGTCCATCCGCAGTCCTCGCGGCGCAAAGAACACGTAACGCCGAGGCTTGCCCTCCTCGACGACGGTATTGCCTCCCAAAAAGGCGCCGGCCTCGACTCCGGTGATCTGCCGTGGCGCGCCGCCAACCTTGGAGCCTTCGCCGCCGGCCGCGCCGGCCGCTCCGCCGCCCGCTGCCGCGCCGGTCTCGCCGCCACCGGATCCGCCGCTCTCCGCCGCGGCCCCATCGCCGCCACCGCCACCGGCGTCGTCGGACCCTGAATCTGCGCCCCCGCCCCCGCCGCCGACAGCCCTGCGCCGATGGCCGCCGTGCCTGGTCTGCCCGTCGCCGGCGGCCATGATGCCGGCCGCCGCGTCCTCGCTGGCATTCGGCGCGATGCTTTCGGCATGGTGCTTGGGCAGCATGCCGATATACTGGCCCGATCCGTTGGTGATGCAGAAGCCGCCGACGAAGCCCGACGTCGCCAGCAGGCCGAGGGCCAGAACGCCGGGTCCGAGACTCATGGGGGCTCACTCCACCGAACATCACGGATAAGACCGCATAAGCATGAACGAAGTTTTAGAATGTTGGCGCGAAGCTGGCGTTCTGGCCTTCCGTCGCACCGCCAGGGAGCCGTATCCCCTGTTTCAGCTCTTCTCGCAGCTCTCGACCATGGCCCTGATCGGGCTTGCCGCCATGTCCGGCCTGGCGATCTGGGTGCTTGGCCTCGTCACCAATGCCGTACTGCGCGATCGCGGGTTCGGCGTCTTCGCCAATGGCACCGTCATGTTCGCCGGCTTCCTGGCCGGCGCTCTGACGCGGCTCGCCATCTTCGGCAGGCTTTGAGCCTGCCCGGCAGCGTGCCGGGATGGCCCATGCCCAATTTGTTCTCTTTTTGTTCTTGACTTCGGGCGGCTGTCGTGGTCTATAAGGGTCAACTGCAGAGATGCGGCCCCGGCGGCCACCTTTGCTGCCCGGCGGGACGAGATCATGGCGACGCGGGGCTCCGGCAAGGCGAAGTCGCCGCCCGACGACGCTACCATCGTCATTCGGGAAGCCATCAGGGCCTATGTGCCCGAAGCCATCCGGGAACTGGCGCGTCTCGCCCATGAGGCGACGAGCGAACAGGCACGCGTCTCCGCCATCAATGCGCTGATCGACCGCGGCTACGGCACTCTGAAACAGGCTCCTGACGGGGACGATGCGGCGCATGGCATCACGGTCCGCTTCGTCGCGCCTGCCGAAAAACCTTGAGATCGAGCTTCCCGAAGCCTTTCGGGACCTCTTTTGCCCTTCGCGCTACAAGGCCTTCTACGGCGGGCGCGGCTCGGGCAAGTCCCATTCGATCGCCACCGCCCTCGTCCTGATGGCGGCGCAGCGGCCCCTGCGCATCCTCGCCGCGCGGGAAATCCAGCGCTCGATCAAGGATTCCTCGAAACGCCTGCTCGACGACCGCATCGCCGCGCTCGGGCTAAGGGGTCGCTATCGGTCGACCGAGAATGCCATCAGGGGCCGCAACGGCTCGCTATTCCTGTTCGCCGGGCTGCGTTCGAACCCCGAGTCGATCAAGTCGATGGAGGGGATCGACATCGCCTGGGTCGAGGAAGCGGCGACCGTCAGCCAAGTGTCGCTCGACATCCTGACGCCGACCATCCGCAAACCCGGCTCGGAACTGTGGTTCTCCTGGAACCCGCGTCAGCCGGGCGATCCGGTCGATACCATGTTCCGCGGCGGACCGCCGCGGCCCGACACGATCCTGCGCCAGGTGAGTTTCGACGACAATCCATGGTTCCCGGCCGGGCTCGACGCCGACCGCCTGTGGGACCAGGCTCACGATCCGGAGAAATATGCCCATGTCTGGGGCGGCGCCTACCAGCTCCACGCCGAGGCTCGGGTATTCCGCAACTGGCGGATCGGCAACCTCGAGCTGCCGCAGGATGCGCGGCCCTATTTCGGTGCCGATTGGGGCTTTGCCGTCGACCCGACGGTGCTCGTGCGCTGCTACCGGCTGGGACGGGTGATCTATATCGAGCGCGAGGCCTATCGGACCCAGTGCCCGATCGACGAGATCGGCACGCTGTTCCGCGAGGTCGGCGCGCCGCATCCGGCGGCCGCCTGGCCGATCACGGCCGACAGCGCGCGGCCCGAACTGATCGACCATCTGCGCCGCGAGGGGTTTCGCATCAAGCCTTCGAAGAAGGGCAAGAATTCCGTCGAGGAGGGCATCGCCTTCCTGCAGACGCATGACATCGTCGTCGACCCGAGCTGCCGCCACGCCATCGACGAGCTGACGCTCTTCTCCTACCGGATCGACCGGCTGACGGGCGACGTCCTGCCCGTGCTCGAAGACCGCCACAATCACGTCATCGACGCGTTGCGCTACGCGCTCGAAGCGCTGCGCCGCGGCGACTACCGGCTCATCTCCCTGGTCTGAGGCCACCGCGCTCCTTCTCTCGCTCGCGGGAGAAGGTGTCACGGCACAGCCGTGACGGATGAGGGGACCTGGCGGACCCTCTTCTCCTTCCCAAGCGAGTCCCCATGGCCCTTTCCGCCTTCACGGCCGACGTGCGCGACAGCCTGTCGAACCTCGCGGCCTCGCTCAATGCGGGCAAGGACAAGGCTCAGGCCGACGCCTTCTTCCTGTTCAACCTCGACCGCGGCCATGTACCGGGGCGACTGGCTGGCCCGGAAAATCGTCGACATCGTGCCCTACGACATGGTGCGCGAATGGCGCGAATGGGCCGGCGACCGGCCGGCGGTGGCCGCCGCGGAAGCCGCCGAGCGGCGCCTCGGCCTGCGCAAGGCGATCCAGCGCGCTCTGACGCTGGGCCGGCTCTATGGCGGGGCGGCGATCATCGTCGGCACCAACGAGACCCGGCCGCAGGCGCTGGCCGCCGAGCTCGACCCCGACACGATCCGGCCCGGCGACATCCGTTTCCTGCATGTGGTGAGCCGCTGGCAGCTCGGCAGCCCGGTGGTCAACCGCGACCCGCTCGATCCGTGGTTCGGCGAGCCGCCCTACTACGAAGTGGTGGCGCCCGAGCGCGGCGCGCTGCAGCTGCATCCCTCGCGGGTGCTGCGCTTTCTCGGCAACGAATGGCCCGACCCGAGCCTCGGCGTCTCGGTCTGGTCGGACAGCATCCTGCAGACGCTCTACGACGCCATCCACGCCGTGGCGCTGACCACGACCGGCGCGACCTCGCTGATGCACGAGGCCAAGGTCGACGTAGTCACGGTGCCGAACCTCTCCGAGCACCTAAGCTCGGCCGCGACGACGGCGCAGCTCTCCGCCCGCTTTTCCTATGCGGCGGCGATGAAGTCGATCAACAACCTGCTGCTGCTCGGCGACGGCGAGACCTGGAACCGCCAAAGGATCGATTTCGGCGGCCTGCCGCAGATGGTGCAGACCTTCCTGCAGGTGGCGGCGGGAGCGGCGGATATCCCCGTCACCCGCCTTATCGGCCAGTCGCCGGCGGGATTGTCCGCCACGGGGGACAGCGACACCCGCAACTATTACGACATGATCTCGTCGCGCCAGGAGATCGACCTTCGGCCGCAGCTGGAGCGTCTCGACCGGCTGATCCTGCGCTCGGCCGGCGTCGACCCGGCGGCGCTGACCTTCGAGTTCCGCCCGCTCTGGCAGCTCGACGCCGCGGAAAAGGCGACGGTGGCGTTGTCGAAGGCGCAGGCCACGGCGGCCTATGCAGGGTTGAACCTGTGGCCGGCCGAGGTGACGGCGAAGCTCGTGCAGGCGCAGCTCGTCGAGGACGGCATCTATCCCAATGCCGAGACGATCTTCGCCGAGGCAAGGGCCGCACCGGGCGGGCCAGCCCCATCAGCGCACGGCGCCATGGCTCAAGGCGCCATGCCACGTCCCACCCTCGACTTCAGCCCGGACCAGCCGCGTGATCCGAATGGGCGATGGAGCGGGGGCGGGGGGCTATCCGGCGATCCCTCGCTTCGGCAGAGCCGCGCCACAGGCGTTGCGGGCTATGGCACGCCTCTCAATTCACCGGCTAAATCCATGATCGCCGGAACAAGCGAGAGGCGTATCCAGTTCGCCGGCGGATATTTCCGCGAGGAAGAAAAGAAGCTCGAAAAGGAAAACGAAGAGCTCATGGGCGGACCTCCGCCCACTATCGGAACACCCGAGGAGCACCCGCTTCAGATCGATCCACTGGAAAGTCAGATACCTCCATCTGCGGGCTTCCCTCAAGGCACCGGCAGCGCCTCTGGGGCCGGAATGGGAGCAAACCAGGCGCCTTCAGCCCCGCCACCGGTTCTCAAGCCAGCTGGGATTCCCGATCATTGGATAGAGCGACCTTCGCGTAAGAAGGGTGGAATGAAATGGTCCGATCCAAACAACGGCAACAATGCCGTGCGATCAATGCCAGGTGATCCCGACAGTCCCTTTCCGCACCAGCAAATTCCCTATATAAAAGATCAAAATGGTGACTTCAGGGATGTGGATGGAAACCCGATCGGCGGTCCTGATCCTGGGAAATCGCCAGAAGCGCACATCCCGGCCAGTAGTTTCAAATTTAAGCGACCCTGAGTCTGCCGGTCGGTGAACTGTCATTTGGAGCTCGGACTGCACGGGAGGTCGCTATGGCGACGGACATGAAGATCTGGCGCAAGCGCGCCATTGATGAGTTAAAGACCATCGCGGATGAGGAGTGGCAAAGGACCATATGGTTTGGTGGCGGCGGCGGTCGATGGGTCGATAGTCCTTCCGAGCAGATTTGTTCCTTTGACGATCTCTTAATTCCTGAGATCCTGGAGCATCCCGACCACGGGTTGACCGAGGACCAGGTCTCACAGTTCATGCGCCTGAGCCAAATGATGGATCATCTGGTGGACAATACACCAGACTCTATCAGTCCAGAATACCTGATCGATGATCCGCGATGGCAAGATATTCGTAAACAAGCCGCGATTACCTTAAAAACCTTAGCGGGATAGATGGTCTGAACCACGAGGTGATGGCGCCCGAGCGCGGCGCGCTGCAGCTGCATCCCTCGCGGGTGCTGCGCTTTCTCGGCAACGAATGGCCCGACCCGAGCCTCGGCGTCTCGGTCTGGTCGGACAGCATCCTGCAACGCTTTACGACGCCATCCACGCGGTGGCGCTGACCACGACCGGCGCGACCTCGCTGATGCACGAGGCCAGAGCAGTTCGGCTGTTGCCGAACTGCTCCCACTTATGGTGACGATCACGTTTCTCCGGTTTGGCACGCCAAACCGGACGTGATCGTTGGTCGACGTTGTCACGGTGCCGAACCTGTCGGAACACCTATCGTCGGCCGCGACGACGGCGCAGCTCTCCGCCCGCTTCGCTTACGCGGCCGCGATGAAGTCGATCAACAACCTCTTGCTGCTCGGCGACGGCGAGACCTGGAACCGGCAGACGATCGATTTCGGCGGCCTGCCCGCGATGGTGCAGACCTTCCTGCAGGTGGTGGCGGGGGCGGCCGACATCCCGGTGACGCGTCTGCTGGGCCAGTCGCCGGCGGGATTGTCCGCCACGGGCGACAGCGACACCCGCAACTACTACGACATGATCTCCTCGCGCCAGGAGATCGATCTGCGGCCGCAGCTGGAGCGGCTCGACCGGCTGATCCTGCGCTCGGCCGGCGTCGACCCGGCGGCGCTGACCTTCGAGTTCCGCCCGCTCTGGCAGCTCGACGCCGCGGAAAAGGCGACGGTGGCGTTGTCGAAGGCGCAGGCCACGGCGGCCTATGCAGGGTTGAACCTGTGGCCGGCCGAGATCACGGCGCAGTTGGTCCAGGCCCAGCTCGTCGAGGACGGCATCTATCCCAACGCCGAAGCCATCTTCGCGGAGGCGAGGGCGGCAGGGGCCGGCGTTGCCGGCGCGTCGGATGTATCCGAGGGTGACATCCCCAGATCTCCCATAGCCGACCTGGGCTATGACCCCGATCAACCACGCGATCTGCAGGGACGATGGACGAGTGGAGGCGGCAATTCCGGGAATTTCTCGTCCCAACTCTCCAGCTTAGCCCTCGCCGGTTACGGCAAGCTTCTGGACCCGACGGCCCGGCAAGAACCGCCCGAGAAGCCGATCCTGCTCGCGGGCGGCAGCTTCTTCTCCAAAGAGGAGAAAAAGCTCGAGAAGGAAGAAGAAGAGGACATGGGCGGATCGCCGCCCCCGGTCGAGAACCTTGAGGAGCAGCCGCTTCAAATCGATCCGTTAGAGAGCAAGGTCCCAGGAGGCGGCGCAATGTCGCTTCCTTCAACTTTGAGCGGAAGCGTCGTGCCGGGAGGTCCACCGCTCCCCAGCGCTGCCGGCCAACCCGGGCGCGCTGCAACAGAAGCGCCACCTGAGGCATTTCCAAAGGGCAGCTTTTCGATAACGGATTGGACCGGGTATCCGACATGCTTGCCTAAACCGGATGGTCCGTTCCGCATTTTGACAGGTGACGAATATAGTGCTGCCAGAGATGCGGCGGACAACGCGAACAGGGCCATCCACGCGTCGGATCCCTCTCTGGCAGGGGTTCCTATTCATGAGATTCAACCTGTGAAGTTTGGAGGGGACCTGCGCGATCTGCTTAACAAAATCCCGTTGACGCCATCTCAACATGCCATACTCAACATATGGTGGAGCCGTCTTCAACGTAATCTCAACAAATAGGGAGGAATAAATGCGATGGGATAGACTGTCAACGAACTTCAAACGCAATGCGCCGGTGAGCGATACGGACATTGAGCAATTCGAAACAAGAGCCGGTCTTAAGCTGCCTACGGACTATGCAGATTTCCTGAAATGGTCGAATGGCGGTGAGGGTTTCATTGGCGACAATGCATATGCCGCGTTGTGGAAGTTAGGCGATTTGGCGGAAAGAAACGAAGCGAATGGAGTGGCGGAATTTGCTCCAGGGTTTTTTCTCTTTGGTTCGGACGGGGGAGGTGAGGCGTTCGCCTTTGATGCTCGAACTCCGGCGATGCCAGTCGTCTGTATCCCTTTTATAGTAATGGAGCCAAGTGCGGCCATTTTGATAGGTCTAACATTTGTCGTTTCATCGATGTATTGTATCGAGACGGTTTCCCGCATGCATCGTTCAAAAGAAAGTCTGGCTGATTGATCGTCAAAAATGTTTTTCAAATCTCTTTTAGATAATGAAACTAGAACTTATTGATGCACAATGCGAAAGTAGACGCCGTCGTCGTGCCGAACCTGCTTGAGCATCTGTCGTCGGCGGCGACGACGGCGCAGCTCTCCGCCCGCTTCCCCTCAGCGGCGGCGATGAAGTCGATCAACAACTTGCTGCTGCTCGGCGACGGCGAGACCTGGAACCGCCAAAGGATCGAATTCGGCGGCCTGCCGCAGATGGTGCAGACCGTCCTGCAGGTGGCGGCGGGGGCGGCCGACATCCGTGTCGTGGCCAGCTTGTCGTCGTCCTACGCGGCCTGACCGCCCAAACACAAGACTTCTTCCCACCCGCTTCGAAAGGCTTGAGCATGTTCGTTCACGACCAGGCGACGCCGCTCTCGCGGCGGCGGACGCCCGAAGGTTTTCTGCATCTCATGGCCCGCATCGGCCGCGCCGGTCTGCAGGACTACAAGGCGGGCGAGATCGGCGGTCCGCCCGGCGCGGCGCCGGACACGAATGTCCGGGTCTACCGCCCGCCGGACGAGGTGTTCGATCCGGCGAGCCTCGCCTCCTTCGCCGGCAAGCCGGTGACCTCCGACCATCCGCCCAGCATGGTCGACAGCGCCAACTGGAAGCAATTCGCGGTCGGTCATGCCGGCCAGACGGTCGCCCAGGACGGCGACCATGTCGCAACCGACCTCGTCATCACCGATGCAGGGGCCGTGGCCCGGGCCGAGGCGGGGGCCGAACTCTCCAACGGCTACTGGGCCGATTTCCACTTCGCGCCGGGCCTCACCTCCGAGGGCGAACCCTATGACGCCGTGCAGCGCAACATCCGCGGCAACCACATCGCGCTCGTCGATGCGGGACGCTGCGGTCCCACCTGCACGGTTGGCACCGACGCGCTTGCGGCGGATGCGGCCGTAAGGGATTGCGGCTGCGCCGAGACGCGCCGCATCGTGCTCGACGGCGTCGAGATCGAGGTCGGCCTCGTGGCTGCCGCGGCCATCACAAGGCTTCAGGCCGCCCACGGCCGCGCGCTCGCCCTCCGTGACGGCGAGATTGCGACGCTCAGGGTCGCGGTGCCCGATGCCGAGCGGCTCGATGTGCTGCTCTGCGAGCGAGCCGAGGTGATCGACGCCGCGCGGCGTGTGCTCGGCGAGCGCTTCGACACCCGCGCCCTGCCGACCGCCGCCATCCGCCGCGCCGCCGTCGAGCGCCTGCTCGGCCCGGAGCGCTTGGGCGGGCGCAGCGACGATTATGTGGCGGCCGCCTTCGACGCAGTGCTGGCCGCCTCGAAAAACCCCGCGAACCCGCTCGCCGCGCATCTCGCCTCGGGCCTTCGCGACGGCACGACCTCGCGCGGTTCGGCGCTGGCCGCCCGCGACCATTACCTCACCCACGCCTGGAAGGGCGACAGCAACGGAGACCGATAATGCCCGCCGTCCAGACCAGCTACGCCGCGACGATGAGCGCTGCCTATCTCGGCATGATCGCCAACGGCGAATGGGCCACCAACATCATCTCGCGCGTCGTCGACACCGCCACCGCGCAGCCGATCAATTTCGGCGACCCCGTGCTGCAGGGCGCCTCGGACCAGACGGTCATCTCGGCCAATGGCGGGACGGGCGCCTTCCGGGGCATCGCGGTGCGCGACACGACCTTGCCGCCGACCGACAATGATCAGTTCCCGGCGACGGCGACGCTCGGCGTGATGACGCTTGGCGTCGTCTGGGTCAACGCGACCGCCGCCGTCGCCGCAGGCACCCCGGCCTATGTGACCTCGGCCGGGGCGCTGACCGGCGCATCGAGCAGCAATACGGCCGTGCCCAATGCCATCTGGGACAGCTCCACGACCGGCGCCGGCCTCGCCAAGCTGCGCCTCAAGTGAGCCGCGACCCCATCCTTCCTCGATCAGGATCAGCCATGCTTCGCTCAACCCCGACCTTCGATTCCCAGGCGGCCCTGGGTTTCCTGCTCTCGCAAGTCAGCTCGATCGAGCAGGAAGTCTACCAGATCCGCTACGCGGATATCCAATACCCGAACCTCGTGCCGGTCGACACCTCGGCCTACCCTTGGGCCCGCACCGTCACCTATTTCACCTCCGACGGGGTCGGCCAGGCCGACTGGATGAACGGCGACGCCGGCGACATGCCCTTCGCCGAGGTGGCCCGCACGAAATACGAGACCACCGTCGAATCGGCCAAGATCGGCTATCGCTTCTCGCTCGAGGAGGTGAACGAGGCCATGATGATCCCCGGCCTCAATCTCACCGCCGACAAGGCAGCGGCGGCCAAGCGAGCCGCCGAGCAGCTCGTCGAGCAGGTGGTGATCTCGGGTGACAGCCGCAAAGGCTTTCTCGGTCTCGTCAACCAGACGAGCGTGCCGCAGGTGGCCGTGCCGAACGGCGCCGGGGGCTCGCCGCTGTGGGCCAACAAGACGCCGGGCGAGATCCTCACCGACGTCAACAATGCGCTCGTCGGCGCCTGGTCGGCGACCCTGCAGGTCGAGTTGCACGACACCGTGCTGCTGCCGCTCGCCCAGTTCGGCACCATCGCCTCGACGCCGCGGTCGACCAATTCGGATACGACGATCCTCACCTACCTCCAGGCCAACAACATCTACACCTCGACGACCGGCCGGCCGCTGACCATCCGCACGCTGCGCCAGCTCACCGGGGCGGGGGCGGGTGGCACCAACCGCATGATCACCTACCGGCGCGACCCGCAGGTGCTGAAGTTCCACATGCCGATGCCGCACCAGTTCTTCCCGCCGCAGCAGCGCATGCTGGAGTTCATCATCCCCGGCATGATGCGGCTCGGCGGCCTCGACGTGCGGCTGCCCAAGGGCGTGTCCTACAATGACGGGATCTGAGCCATGCTCTGCGATGTGACCAACCGGAGCCGCAGCCCGCGCGGCCTCCAGACCGCAGCGGGAACGACGCATTTTGTCGAGCCCGGCGAGACGGCGCGGCTCGACCTCGCCGAGCATCCGCTGCACTCCGCCTGGGAGGCGGCGGGGGAGATCGCGATCGTGGCGGTCGAGGCGGAGACCCCGTCCACCCCACATCCGGCGCTTCGCGCCACCGTCTCCCGCAAGGGGAGAAGAATACCAATCTCGCAGGACGAAGCACCCGCTTCTCCCCTTGCGGGAGAAGAGCCTGTCCCGAGCTTGTCGAGGGATGCCTCGCAACAGCGGGGCGGATGAGGGGTGACCTGACGCCGTCGGATGAATTTCGAAGAACGGATATGCCATGCCCTACGTCGTCCCCGCCGCCGCGGATCTCGTGGCGCGCTTTCCTGCTTTCGCGGCCGTCTCGACGGCTGTCATAGGCAACGCCATCGTCGAAGCACAGACGCGCGTCGACGAGAGCTGGATGCCGGGCGACTATACGATCGCCATCCTGCTTCTCGCCGCCCATACGATGACCCTCGACGGCCAGGGCGCCGGCGCCGAGGCGGCGCTGGCGGCGGCGGGCGCGCTGGGGTTTCGATCGCTGCATTCGGGGGCGCTCAGCCTCGACCGCGATCCGCCCCCGTCCGGCGGCACGCGACCGTCGCTGCTCGAGCAGACGAGCTATGGACGCCGCTTCCTGGCGCTGCTCCGGGTCAACCAGCCCGCAATCGTCGTGACCTGAGGGAGGCCGGCATGTCCCTGCTCGATGGCGCGCTCGCGGCCGTGTTCGGCGCGGCGCTGGCGCCACTCACGCTCGACGGCATCCTGCACAAGGTGACCGACACCGATACCGGCGCGGGAGGCTTTGCGCCCGCGACGCAGGATTATCCGGTCAAGGCCGTGGTCGAGGCGCTGTCCGACCGCGCCCGGGCGGCGAGCGGCTTTCCGGATCCGGCGGTGAACATCAGCGTGCTCGCGGCAGGGCTCGCTGTCGCGCCCGATCTCGACGACCTCGTCACCGTGTCGACCCGGACCTACCGGATCATCCGCTCCGATACCGACCCGGCCGGCGCGGCCTTCGCGCTCGTCGCCGTACCGGCTTGAGCCATGGCGATCCTTTCCGCCAGGATCCGTGGCCTCGATGCGCTCCGCGCCAGGCTCGACGCGCTCTCCGACGTGGCGCGCCGGGGCGCGGGCACGGCCCTGCTCGAGACCGCCGAGACCGCGGCGGCCGATTTGTGTGGAGCACTGACGGCGGGGACCGGCCCATCGGCCCCGGGCGAGGCGCCCGCCGATCCCGCGGCGCGCATCGCCGACGCCGTCACGACCGCACCGAACGATGATGGGTCCGGGGCGACCCTTACCGTCGCGCTGCCCTTCGCCCGTGACCTCGAATTCGGCACGCTCCGGATGGCGGCAAGGCCGTTCCTACGGCCGGCGGCCCAGCGTGCCGGCAGCGACGCCAAGAGCCTGCTCGCCAAGGCGGTCGCCGCAGCCCTGAAAGGCCCCAACCCATGAGCGCCATGGACCGGCAACAGGCCTTGGCCTCCGCCCTCATGGCCGCGCTCGGCGCCGATGTGGCCCTGGCAAGCCTCGTCGGCACGCGAATCTACGACGCGCCGCCGGCCCGCGCCGGCATGCCGTCGCTGACCTTGCGCATGGTCACCGGCCTCGACGCCTCGACCGCCGATACCGACGCCCAGCTGTTGACCTTCGATGTCGACGTCTGGGACCGCTACGGGCTCGGCGCCGACCTGTCGCGGCCGCGCAGCATCATGGGGCATATCCGGCGTATATTGCATATGCAGATTTTGACGGTGCCGGGCGTCGATGTGGTCACCGTGCTGTCGACCGCCTCGCAGGGGCCGTTCCGCGATCCGGACGAGGTCGCCCTGCACGGCGTCGTCACCCTTCGCGTCCTTTGCGGCCACGAAGCGCCGCTGACCTGATATCCAACCATCGAGGGAATCCCATGTCCGCATCGCCCGGCAAAAGTCTGCTGCTGCGCGTCTCCACCTCCGGCGGCACATTCGTGACCGCTGGCGGCCTGCGCTCCAAGCAGGTCAAGCGCGCCGTCAACAAGGTCGATGTCACCTCGGCCGATTCGGCCGGCCGCTGGCAGGAGCTCCTGCCGGGGGCGGCGCAGCTCGGCCTGTCGTTCTCGGCGAGCGACTTCGTCTGGCTGAACGATGCCGCCTATGCGGCCATCAAGTCGGCCTTCGAGGGCGGCACGCTGGTCATCTGCCAGATCGTCTACCCCGGCGCCGGCTACTATCAGGGCAGTTTCGTCGTCACCCAGCTCGACGAGAGCGCCCCGCACGACAAGGAGATCTCCTCCGCCCTGACGATCGAGAGCTCCGGCGTGCCGACCTGGGCCACGGGGGCGCCCTCGTGAGCCGATCGCTGCGCGGGACCTTCGAGGCGACGATCGGCGGTGAGCTGCTCCGCTTCGATACCCGGCTCGGCACGATCGCCGCGATCGAGGAGCGCTGTGGCGACCGGCCGATCGTCGAGATCGTCAACACGGCGGTGTTCGGCCGCCGGGCCCGCGACCGGATCGCGCTCCTCGCCGCGACCATCGCCGCGACCGGCCGCGACGCCGCCGAGGCCGACGCACTCGCGGCGGGCGCGACGATGACCGAGACGGAAGGCTTCATCCTGGCGCTGATGGGAGCTCTCGGCTTCACCGTGGCGCCGCGCGGCGAGGAGGGCGGCTCAAGCCCTTTAGCCGGAGCGAGCACTGGTGCCGATGGCGGGAATTCGCCCTCGGCGGATTGAATTGGAGCGAGGAGGCCTTCTGGGCCTGCTCCTGGGCTGGCTTCCGCGATGCCTGGACCGGTTATCGGCGCTACCGGCTCGGTATCGACGACGAAGCCGCGCCCTTGACGCGGCGCGAGGCGGAAGCCCTCGAACGCGATCTCCTCGCCTGGCAAGACCAAGGAGCCTGACATGGCCGAAACCGCCGGTGCCTTGAGTTTCGGCTTCGAGGCCGATTTCTCCGGCTTCACCCGCGCCGCAGAGGGCGCCGGGCAGACGCTCGATCGGCTGGCCCGCAAGGCCGCCGATTGGGGCGGTACCACCTCGGGCAGCCTGTCCCGTACGCTCGGTGGGTCTGCGGCCGCCTCCAGCGCCCAGGCGGCATTGGAGGCCGCCGCGCGGGCGACCCCTAGGTTACCCGGTATCGTGGCCCCCAACGGGCTCTCGACCGCCCAGGTGCTCGCCGGCGCAACCATCAAGGACACGTCGGGCAACAACGACGACAATTCGGCCCATGTGCTGACCCATCTGTCCGAACAGCTCGCGCTGCTCAAGACGGTCGGCACCGAGCACGATGCCATCGTCGAGCGCATGAAGGTCGAGGCCGAGCAGGCCAAGCTCGGTAGCGACGCGACGCAGGGCGAGAAGGATGCCGTCGCCGACCTCGTCAAACAGATCGATGCCGCTACGACCGCTCAGACGAAGCTCAAGGCCGCCCAGGACGCGACCAACAAGGCCTGGAATTTCGGCTCGCAGCAGGTCGTCTCGGGGATCGACGCGCTGATCTTCAACGGCGCCTCGCTGGGCAGCGCTGCGGCCGGCGTCCTGCGCAACCTGTCGAAGGCCGGTCTCGGCGCGGCACTGACCGGCTCCGGGCCTTTCGCCGGGCTCTTCGGCACGACGGGCAGCAAGGGGGTCGAGGGCGGCCTCTTCGGCGCCATCGGCAAGTCGCTGTTCGGCGGAGGCGGCACGGTGTCGGCCGGTACGCCCTCCTTCGCCGGCCTCTTCGCCGAGGGCGGCAGCATCGGCTCCGGTCAATGGGGCATCGTCGGCGAAAAGGGCGCCGAGGTGGTGGCCGGGCCGGCCGCCGTCACGCCCTGGTCGAAGCTTCCGGCAGGCGGAGGGCAACGCTCGACGCAGGTCATCAATTTCAACGTCACCTCGCCGGACGCGCCCTCCTTCGCCCGGTCGCAGACCCAGATGGCGGCGATGCTCTCGCGCATGGTGTCGCGCGGCCAGAGGAACATGTGATGCCCGTGGCCTTCAGCGAGTTGCGCTTCCCGACCGACGTGGCGCTCGGCGCCAAGGGCGGCCCGGAGCGCCGCACCGATGTCGTGACGCTGCGCTCGGGGGCCGAGGAGCGCAACACGATCTGGGCCGACGGGCGGCGAAAGTACCAGGCGGGCTACGGCGTCAAGAGTTTCGCTCAGCTCGAGGCCGTGCTGCATTTCTTCGAGGCGCAGCGCGGCCGGCTCACCGGCTTCCGCTGGAAGGACCGGTTCGACTACCGATCCTGCGCCTCGCCCGCCGTGCCGTCCGCGACCGACATGCCGCTCGGCACCGGCGACGGCACGACCGCGGCCTTCCAGCTCGCTAAGGTCTACGGTGCCGGGTCCGGCGCGCCCTACAGCCGGCCGATCAAGAAGCCCGTCGCCGGCACGGTGCTCGTCGCGGTCAACGGCGTCAGCGTGCCGCAGACGACGGCCTGGACGATCGACACCACGACCGGCCTCGTGACATTCGCGTCCGGGCACGTGCCGGCGGCTGGCGCGGTCCTCACCGCAGGGTTCGAATTCGACGTGCCGGTGCGCTTCGACACGGATTACCTCGAGGTCGACCTCGCCTGGTTCGAGGCCGGGCAGATCCCCAACATCCCGATCATCGAGATCAAGATCTGAGGACGGCATGAAGACGCTGCTGCCCGCCCTGCAGGCCCATCTCGACACCGGCGTGACGACGCTCGCCTATTGCTGGAAGGTGACGCGACGCGACGGCACGGTCTACGGTTTCACCGAGCATGATCGCGACATCACGGCGCTCGGCACGACCTTCTCGGCGGAGACCGGATTCACCGCCTCGCAGATCGAGCAGGGGCTCGGGCTGTCGATCGACAATCTCGAAGCGACCGGTGCCCTGTCCTCGGCGAGCCTCGACGACGCGGATATCCTGGCCGGCCGCTTTGACGATGCCACAGTCGAGCTCTACTGGATCAATTGGCAGGATCCGACCCAGATCGTCGTCATCGCGCAGGGCAATCTCGGCGAGATCAAGCGGCAGGGCGTCGCCTTCTCGGCCGAGTTCCGCTCGCTCGCGCATCGTCTCGACCAGAAGATCGGCTCGACCTATGAGCGGAGCTGTTCGGCGGCCCTGGGTGACGCGCGCTGCGGCATCGACCTCACGCTGCCTACCTACCAGGCGCCCGTCGCGGTGAGCACGGCGACGACCTCGCGCCAGATCGTGGTCTCAGGCCTCGAAAGCTTCGCCTCCGACTGGTTCACCGGCGGCACGCTGACCTTCTCGACCGGCCGCGACGCACTGATCCCCTTCGAGATCAAGTCGCATCGCAAGACCTCGGGGATCGACGTGCTGGAGCTCTGGCTGCCGCCGCCCTTCCCGGTCGCGGCGGGCGACATCGCCCGGGCGGTGGCCGGCTGCCGCAAGAACCTGTCCACCTGTGTCTCGAAGTTCAACAACGTGATCAATTTCCGAGGCTTTCCGCATATTCCCGGCGTCGACGTCGTCACCCGCTACGGCGTGCAGGGCGCGCTCGGCCAGACCGGCGGCTCGATCTTCAGCGACAAGACATGACCCCCGACGAGATCGTCGCTGCGGCGCGGCGCTACATCGGCACGCCCTACCACCACCAGGGAACACTCGCCGGCGCCGGCTGCGACTGCCTCGGGCTGATCCGCGGCGTCTTCCGCGACCTCTATGGCCATGAACCCGAGACGCCGCCCCCCTACACGCCAGATTGGGGCGAGACCGGCGATATCGAATTCCTGTTGGAGGCCGCCGGCCGCCACCTCGTGCGGTTGCCGCCGGGCGCCGGGCAGGCCGGGGACGTGGTGATCTTCCGCCTGCGCCCCCGAGCCATCGCCAAGCATGCCGCCATCCTCACCGGGCCGGACCGCATGATCCACGCCCAGTCGCGCGACCGCGTGCGCGAAGTGACCATGAACGGCTGGTGGCGGGCGCGGATCGCGGGGGAATTCGGATGGCCGATGGCGGTGCCGCGGCTCATTCCGTGCGAGCGACGTCCCGCTGGCGTCTCGCTCTTCCCAATCTGATGATCGTCGCTTGAACGTCTGTCAAAAGCCCTGGGGGAAGTGGGCCATACCAGATTGTTGACGGTTCGCGCTCGGTAACGGGTCGCAAATCCGGTCCCGGCCAAGCAAATCGATTGCCCTCCTCGCATAAGATCCAGGATTGCGCATCATCGAGCCCGAGGCGGCGCTTCGTCATCGCCGGAATCTCTACAGCCGTCTCATGGTCCCCGGGAGGAGTATGCGTGATCGGAACGACTCGGACAAAGATTATCCCGCCATCATCCTTGACCGACGTGATCAGCACGCACGGCCGATCTTTGGAGCCCTCCTCCATGCCTGCATCGAAGTCGTCGGCCCAAAGATAGCTGTAGCGAAGCACCCAGCCGATGCGCGGAGTGCCGATCATCTAGCCGAGAGTTCTGCGTCGAGATATTCCAGGCCCGGCTCCATGCGTGCGGCCTCGATTTCGGCCAGATCCCGATCGGTCAGGTCCCTCGTCCGATAGGCCTGCCTGTCCCGAGCGACGAGACGTTCGTATTCCTCAAACGAAATCAAAACGTTGCTGGGCTTCCCCTGATGCGTAATCACGACGGGTTGAGTGAGAGAGCGACGGAGGCTGTCCGTGATCCGATCTTCGAATTCGTAGGAACTGAGCGTGATGCTGGCCATAGTGATCTTTCTCCGAGTGCAGTTTAACCGATGATGGTCGACACTGTCATCGTCGACCTTTGCCGTTGAACCAGCGTCTTCCACATCATTGAACGGCCGCCAAGGTGATGGCTGCCCGAGGAGCAGCGTCGACGAGTTCGACGCGGTCGTTCTCTGAAGACAATCGAGACTCTCCATGGCCACGCTCCTCCTCCGCTCGGCCGGCTCGGCCGTGGGCACGCTTCTTGGTGGCCCAGTCGGCGCGCCAATCCACGAATCGGTTGAGGCGGATGCCGATCGGACTCACCGTCTCTCGGAGCAGTCGCGGAGCGCCGCCAACGCGGCATCGAAGAAGATGTTCAAGTCTGACTGCAGTTCCCAAGCGATCTGATTTGTGGAGATGGAGCGACCCATGAATCCCCCAACCGCGAGGGTTGTGTAATGGATGCGATCGGCACCGTTTCGTCCCAACCGGAACGCATGATTATCGGCCCCTTCAGGATCACCTGGTGTACGATTGGATGCACGAGTATTGACAACGTGTGAGTGCCTGTTACGGAACTTCCAATACTCCCGCTCCTTGTTGCCGTTTTTGTGGCCGAAGATTTTCACAAAATCAAGGCTCAGTGCTTTTTCGAGACCCGTCATGGCCTCAACAATCTGGGTGAGCGCCTGGAGGAACGCATAAACCGCGAGATTACCTAGAGATCTAGACTGAACTGGATCGGACAGGACTGTTTGATATTCCAAAATACAGGCTGAAGCGCTGAGAAGTGCTTCCATGCAGGCGCGGATGACATTAGTTTTCTCAACGTTTCGACAGTGCAGCTCGACAAGAGCCTCCTGATAGAATAGCGAGCATCGGTAAACCAAGATCTCGTAATGAGAGCCTCGATGCCCTTGAATCAGCGCCCGCAACGCTTCGATCGTGGGCAGCGGCTCTGGTGCGAAGACTGTGCCGATCATAATCGTTCCAGGTAGCCGCTCGACGCCCAGACTTCTGCGTTTCCGTCGTTTGTAATGCAAGCTATGCGATCCGGATTCCTATCATGGCAACCCTCCTTCTCCGCTCGGCCGGCTCGGCCGTGGGCACGCTTCTTGGCGGGCCGATCGGCGGGCTCATCGGCGGCGCCATCGGCGCGGTCGGCGGGTCGGTCGTCGACAGCCTGCTCGTCAACGCGCTGACGCCGCGCAAGAAGGCGCCGCAGCTCGACGCCATCGCGGTCACCTCGTCGAACGAGGGGACGGTGGTGCGCCAGCTCTGGGGCCGCATGCGGCTCGGCGGCAACGTCATCTGGACCACCCAGTTCCAGACCTATGACAGCACCGACCATACCGGCTCCGGCAAGGGCTTCGGCAACACCGCCAAGACCACGCATTACCTGCTGTCCTTCGCGGTCGCCTTCTGCGAGGGCGGCGATAATGTCTCGCTCGGCCGCGTCTGGGCGGACGGCAACGAGGTGAATCTCAGCCAGTACGGTTACGCCTTCTACAACGGTTCGCTGAGCCAGCTTCCCGACGCCTTCATCGAGTCGATCGAGGGCACGGGCAACGTGCCGGCCTATCGCGGCACCTGCTACATCGTGTTCCAGCTGATGGCGCTCGACGCCTTCGGCAACCGCATGCCGCAGATCACCGCCGAGCTGCATCGCGCTCCGCCGATCCCCGATCCGAACGATGTGACGAACCTCCTGCGCTCGGTCGCCATGCTGCCCGGCGCCGGCGAGTTCGTCTACGGCACCACGACCTACCAGTCCTCGGACGGCTACGGCTCCTGGTTCCCCGAGAACGTCCATACGCCCGACGGTTCCCCGGATTTCCAGGCCTCGCTCGGCGAGCTCGATGCGGCGCTGCCCAACAGGGCGGCCGTGTCGCTGATCGTCACCTGGTTCGCCAGCGACCTGCGCGCCGGCTCCTGCCAGATCGTGCCCAAGGTCGAGACCAACCTCAAGACCGTCACGCCGGTCGACTGGCCGTCAATGGCTTGACCCGCGAGGCCGCGCAGGTGGTGTCGCTGATCGATCCGTCGATCCTCGACCCGACCGGGCTCGTCGACGCGCCTCCGACGACGGGTCTCGTGCCGGCCTTCGGCGGAACGCCCTCCGACGATACAGTCACCCAGGCCATCCAGGCGATGAACGCCCAGGGCCTGCGCGTGATGTTCTATCCCTTCGTCATGGTCGACGTGCCGCCCGGCAACGCCCTGCCCGATCCTTACGGCGGCAGCGCGCAGGCGGCCTTCCCCTGGCGCGGCCGCATCACCTGCTTCCCGGCGCCGGGCCAGCCTGGCTCGCCCGACAAGACGGCCGAGGCCGCCAGCGAGATCGATGCCTTCTTCGCCCAGTACACGCCGATGGTTTTGCATTACGCCAGCCTCTGCGTCGCGGCCGGCGGGGTCGACGCCTTCGTCGTCGGCTCGGAGCTCGTTGGCCTTACGCAGATCCGCTCCTCGCCCGGCGACGGCACCTATCCGGCCGTCACGGCGCTCAAGAGCCTAGCGGCCCAGGTTCGCGCCATCGTCGGCCCGGGCTGCCGCATCGGCTATGCGGCGGACTGGACCGAATATCACTCGCATCGGCCCGTCGACGGCACCAACGACGTCATCTTCAACATGGACCCGCTGTGGTCCGACCCGAACATCGATTTCATCGGCATCGACAATTACCTGCCGATGGCGGACTGGCGCGACGGCGCGCCCAACATCGATTCCGATCCCGTCGCCGGCCCCTTCACGATCTACGACAAGACCTATCTCTCCGCCAATATCGAGGGCGGCGAGGATTACACCTGGTATTATGCCAGCAACGCCGACCGGGTGGCGCAGACCCGCACGCCGATCGTCGATACGGCGCATCACAAGCCCTGGGTGTTCCGCCAGAAGGACATCCGCAACTGGTGGCTCAACGCGCATTACAGCCGCCCAGGCGGCACCGAGAATTCCGCCGCGACGAGCTTCGTGCCGCAGAGCAAGCCGATCTGGTTCACCGAGTTCGGCTGTCCGGCGGTCGACAAGGGCCCGAACCAGCCGAACGTCTTCTACGACCCGAAGAGCTCCGAATCCTCCCTCCCCTATTTCTCGATCGGGTCGAAGGACGACCCCGTCCAGCGCGCCTATCTCGAGGCGATGCTCGCCTATTGGCGCGACAACGCCCCGACCTCGTCGGTCTACGGCGGCCCTATGCTCACGACGGACAACATGTTCGCCTGGGCCTGGGATGCGCGGCCCTATCCGGACTTCCCGGGCCTCACCGCCGTCTGGCACGACACGCCGAACTACGAGCTCGGCCACTGGCTCACCGGCCGCATCGACCAGATACCGCTGCAATGGATCATCGCCGAGCTCTGCGCCGCGGTCGGGGTCACGCAGTTCGACTGTTCGGGCCTGAAGAGCGCCTCGACCCTGGTGCTCGGCTATGCCACCAATGCGCTCGCCTCGCCGCGCGATATCCTGGCCGGGCTGATGGACGCCTATCAGTTCGATGCCTGCGAGAGCCAGGGTCGCCTGCTGTTCTTCGCCAAGGGCAATGTCCGGGTGACGCCGCTGACGGCCGACAATCTGGTCGTCGACGGCGACACCGACCCCGGCTATGCGCTGACGCGCGCCGCCGACACCGACCTGCCGGGCAGCCTGCGGCTGACCTTCGCCGATCCCTTCCGCGCCTACGCCAGTGCCGGCATCGAGGCCCGCAAGGCGATCGGCAACAGCCAGAACGTCGCCTCGGTGGCGAGCGCCGCGACGCTCGACCGGACCTACGCCTCCGATGTCGCCATGAGCCTGCTCCAGCAGGTCTGGGCGGCGCGCGAGACGGGCTCGATCAAGCTGCCGCCCTCGCTGCTGAAGCTCGACGCGGGCGATGCCTTGACGCTCACGCTCTACGGTCCGGCACTGCCCTTCCGCATCCGCTCCATCGCGACGACGACCTATCGGGCGCTCGATCTCGTCGGCTTCGATCCGTCGCTGCTCAGCGTCGGCTCGACACCCGAGCCCCAGCCGACGACGCCGCGCCCTCGCGCCCTCGGGCCGCCGGTCATCGAGTTCATGGAATTGCCGCCGGTGACCGGCGCCGAGGCGGAGGTCTGGGCGCCGCGGGTCGTGGCCTTCGCCTCGCCCTGGGCCGGCATCGACATCTACCGGGGCAATGGCGGGGGCGGCTTCGACCGCGTCACGACGCTCGACAACCCCTCCGTCCTCGGCGAGCTGACGAGCCCGCTCTATGCCGGCCCGGTCGACCGCTGGGACTACGGCAACACCGTTTCGCTCCGCCTCTATGGAAGCGCGAGCCTGCTTTCGCTCAGCGAGACCCAGGTGCTCGGCGGGGCCGGCGCCATCGCGGTCAAGAACGCGGGGACGGCACAATGGGAGGTCTTGCAGTTCCAGACCGCCGCGCTGACCGGGCAGGGCACCTATAACCTCACGAAACTGCTGCGCGGCCAGCTCGGCACTGAAGGCGCCGTGCAGAACCCGGCGCCAACGCGCAGCCGCGTCGTGTTCCTCGACGCGTCCTATCTGGTACCGCTCGACATGAGTCTCGACGACCGCAACCTCGTCCAGGCCCTGCGCTACGGCCCGAGTCCCTATCCGGTCTCCGACGCGCGCTACCGGGAGATCGACATGACTTTTGCCGAGACCGGGCTGCGGCCGTTCTCGGTGACGCAGATCGAGGGTCGCCGCGCCCTGCCGGCGGCCGATGTGAGCTTCACCTGGATCCGCCGCACCCGCTTCGCCGGCGACAGCTGGGACCCGGACACCGTGCCGCTCAACGAAGAGGCCGAGGCCTATGACCTCGAAGTTCTCGGGGCCGGTGGCGCAGTGGTGCGGACTGTTTCGGCGCTGCCGTCGCCGACCTGGCTTTACACGGCGGCCGACCAGATAGCCGATTTCGGCGCGGCCCAGCCCGCCTACAGCCTCAACCTCTACCAGCTTAGCGCCACCGTCGGCCGCGGCCAGGTAGCGACTAGGACGGTCTACCTATGAGCGCATCGCCCAACCTCAAGCTGCCCTATATCGACGCCAACCAGAACCAGAAGAGCGTCACCCACAACGAGGCGCTGCGGATCCTCGACGCGCTCGTCAACCTGCATGTCGCCTCCAATACGCTGTCGGCGCCGCCGGCCTCGCCGGCCGACGGCCAGCGCTGGATCGTAGCGTCGGCGGGCAGCGGCGCGTGGCTCGGCAAGGACCTCAACGTCGCCGCCTGGCAGGACGGCGCCTGGTCCTTCTATGCGCCCAATCCAGGGTTTGTGGCCTATGTGGACGCGATCGGCGGCGCGCTGATGTGGAACGGCACCGCCTGGGTGTCGCTGCTCAACGTCGTCACCCAATTGGCGCTGAACGCGCTCGCCATCGGCACGGCGATCGACCCGGCCAATCCGCTCTCCGCCAAGTTGAACGCGGCGTTGTTTGCGGCGGTGCCGACGACGGCGAGCCCGGCCGGCACTGGCCATGTGCGGGTGGCCTTGAGCAAGCAGGCCGCCGGCAACACCGCGTCGCTCCTGTTCCAGGACAATTATTCCGGCCGCGCCGAGATCGGCCTTGTCGGCGACGACAATTTCCATTTCAAGGTGTCGCCCGACGGCTCGACCTTCTACGATGCGATGGTGATCGCCGCCGCCGGCGGCGCAGTCAGCTTCCTCGCGTCCCCGACGGCCCCGACCCAGGCCCAGGCCGACAATTCGACGCGCCTCGCCACGACCTCATATGCGGACCGCGCGGCGGCGGCGAATTTCGCCCGCACCCAGGTCAATGACGCGCCCTATACGGTGCTGCCGAGCGACCGCACCGTGGCCGTTGTCGCGCTCACCGCCGCGCGGACGCTGACGCTCCCGGCAGCCAGCGCCTATCCGCAAGGGGCCACGCTGACCGTCGTCGACGAGAGCGGTGCCTGCTCGGCGACGAACACGCTGACCCTCGTTCGTGTGGGGACGGATACGATCAACGGCGCGATGAGCGCCGTGCTGTCGAGCGCCTATTGCTACCTGGCGCTCGAAAGCAACGGCTCCAACAAGTGGACGATCGTCGACCAGCCATTCGACCCCAACGCCTGGACGGCCTACACGCCGACCGTCGCCCCGGTCTCTGGAGCCCTCACGACCTACGCAACGTCCGGCCGCTTCAAGAAGCTCGGGCGGACCGTCTTCGTCCAGTTCACGATCAATATCACCACGAACGGCACAGCGGCCGGCGGCCTCAACGTCAGCCTGCCGATTGCCGCGGCGGCCTTCAATTACACCTTGGCCGGTCGCGAAAACAGCAGTTCGGGCAAATCCCTGGTTTCGGTCGTGTCAGCAGGGCCGGCCGCAAATTGTTTTGTCGCCAATTATGACGCGACCTATCCGGGCAGCAACGGTGCGTCCATCACGCTGTCGGGCGTGTACGAATCGGCGAGCTGACCTCCGCGGTCACCCGCCTATCAAACCGTCCTCTACGGAGCGCTGCCGGTACGGCCATGGCGGACGCTTCCTCCGGAACGAGACACGGATCGACCGGTATTCCAGGGCGGCCGCGCCGCTGGCCCTCCTGCTGGCATGACCCGCCGCCGTGCCGACCGGCTGCAGGCTCTCGCACGTCGGCGCTACGGAAAACGACCATGTTTAAGGAACTCGAAAAGCTGTTCTCAACTCTCGTCGACGCCATCAAGGCGCGGGTCAAGGGCGTCGAGGACGACATCACGGCGATCAAGACCGAGATCGAAGCCCTGAAGGGCGGCGATCTCAGCGGCGTGCAGGCGGCGATCGAGGGGCTGAGGTCCGGCGCCATCGCCGTCGCCGCTCCGGCGCCAAACACCTCCATCACCACCGTCGGCTCGGCCACCATAACGGTCGATCCGGCCGCGGGCACCACGACGGCCATCGATGCCTCGGCCGGCACCACGACGGTGCTCGATCACGCCACGGGCGATGCCACGGCCACCCATGACGCGACGGGCGCCACGGTGGCGGCCGATCTCGCGATCGCGATCGCGGCTCGCGACGCGGCGGCGGCGGCCGGCGTGACGGTTCCGAGTGCCTGATGCCGATCCGCGACCGGTTGCTGATCCTCGCCGCAATCCTCTTCGGCCCGCCGGCAGTGTTGGCGCTGGGGATCGTGCTGGCTGTCGCCGGCGCGGTTTCGATCGTCGCGCGGCTGGGGCGGCGGCGCACGCGATTGCCCCTCGCCACCGTCAAAGACAATCCGGCCCCGCCACGCGTGGTGCCGCCTTCGTAGGGAGAGCCGATGACCCTGAAAACCTCCTCCACCGGCCGCGCGGCCCTGGCTGCCCGCGAGGGCTGCCGGCTCGCCGCCTATCTCGACAGCGTCGGCGTGCCGACCATCGGCGTCGGCCATACCGGCCGAGCCTCTCCGCCGGCCGTGACCCTCGGGATGACGATCACGCAGGCCGAGGCCGACGCCTATCTCGCGGCCGACCTCGTGCCCTTCGAGGCCGCCGTCAACGGCGTCAAGGTGCCGCTCGCCGACCACCAGTTCGACGCCCTGGTCAGCTTCGCCTTCAACATCGGGGGGGCCGGATTCGCCGGCTCGACAACCGTGCGCAAGCTCAATGCAGGCGATACCGAAGGCGCCGCCGATGCCATGCTCCTTTGGAAAAGGCCAGCATCCCTCGGCAGCCGACGTGACGCCGAGCGCCGGCAATTCCTGACGTCCTACAGCGTCTCGCCGCCGTCCGCGCGCATCGGCGAGCCGACGATCAGGCCGCCGGCCGCCGCGTCACCCGACGTCGCAAGCCCGCCCCTCAAGCACATCGACAATCTGCAACCGAAGCCGCCGCGGGGCCTCTTCGCGAGGATCTGGGCCGCGCTGACCGGAAAGGCCGCCTGACCATGGATTTTTCAGCGCTCATCCCGACCCTCGAGCAATATGGCGCGCCGCTCATCGCCAAGCTGCTCGAGACCGCGGCCTACGCGACGGGCGGCCCGCTCGTCGGTGGCATCGCGACCCTGGTCCTCGATGCCGTCGCCAAAGCCCTCGGCGCGCCGTCGTCCTCGCCCGCCGATATCCAGGCGACCATCCAGTCCGATCCCGCCAAGGCGCAGGCGGCGCTGCCGCAGGTCCAGTCCGACCATGCCGACCTGATCAACGCCGCCATCAGCCAGGCCGAGATCGACGAGCAAAACCTCGAAAGCGCCCGCGCCATGGAGGCCAACCTCGTCAAGGACGGTTCGGTCATCGCCTGGGGCGCGCCGGCCGTCTCTGTCATGGCGGTCCTTGGCTTCGTCGTCGTCTCCTGCCTGGTGTTCCTGGGTCACGGCGGCGATACGGTGGGCGGCCAGCAGATTCTCGGCGCCATGACGGTGGGGTGGACGACGGTGCTGACCTATTGGCTCGGCTCCTCGAAAGGCTCGTCCGACAAGACCGGGGCGTTGATGTCGATCGCCCATGCGGCGCTCGGCAAGGCCGCGGCGCCGGCCTCCGTCCCGAGGCGCGCGAGATGAGCCGATGATCGCCTTCCGCGTCGTCTCGGGGGTCACCCAGCACTTCATCATGCGGCTCCCCGAGTGGGGTAACGCCATCGTGCTCATGATGTTTGGGATGTCGCTGATCCAGCCGGGCGAACTCTTCGATCGGCAGGCCTTTTCGGTCATGTCGCATTATGCCTCCGAGGGTGTGTGGGGGTGGTCGCTGATCGGAGTCTCCGGGATCAGGATCACGGCGCTGGTCATCAACGGTACGTTCAAGCGCCTCGCCGCATGGTCCGTGCGCATCAGGGCGCTGGCCGCGACATTGTGTTGTTTCGCTTGGTTCAGCCTGTCGCTCGGCCTTTATCTCGGCGATCCGGCGCTTCCGGGATGGAGGACCTACGCGGTCCACCTCGTCATCGACGTCATCATGGCCATCTACCTGGGCGGCCAGGCAGGCAGGGTCGATCGGGGGCTGTGGCATGGTCGACCCGGTTGATGCGCAGGGCAGGGAGTTCATTGAATGGTTCGGCGCGATTCTGCTGCTGCTGCTGACCGTCGGTGGCCAGGCTTGGCACTACATCAAGGAGTCGAAGAAGGACGAACCGCCGAAGCATGTCGTCATCGAGACCGCGGAACTCGCCGACATGGGGCCGGTCCGCGACATCCTGCTGCGGCTCGACCGGCTCCTCGACATGGAGACCGATATCGCCGAGACGAAGCGCGCCACCGCCGAGATGCATTCGATCCTCGAGCGGATGGACCGCCAGGCCGAGACACGCGCGCTGCTGCGCGAGGAGATGCGACGCGAGGCGCGCCGCGACCAGGGATGAGCGTCCAGGAGCGCGGCGATCGGCGGCGATCCGCTGGCCGACTGCAGCGGATGTGGCATCGAGATCGGGTCTGCGTTACTGGCTCGTTTTCCTCAGCCGTAAGGGGTCATCGGCCTCTCGACGACGGCGATTGTCGTCCTCGTCCGGCTCGTCGCAGAGCTCGTCGAGCGCACGGTCGATCAGATCGACGACGGATGGCCGAGCGATCGCCCCGGCCTCGTCGCGACAATAGAGCAGCAGGCCAGCAGTCCGCTCCTGTCGAGCCTGGCCCGGCGCGATCTCTGGGCTTTTCTTCGATCCTCGGCCAATGACGTCTGTCTCCACGCAAATCGAAATCCATGGCCGGCCTGCTCAGGGTGCGAAAGGACGCCAACGATGCCCGATATTCTTCTTCCCGACCGAGGAAGGGCGTCTCGCCAAAGACGACGCGGTGGTGGAACACCCAAGTCAAGGCGCCGCTGGACGTGACGCTACCTGCACTACACGCCCGACTCAAGATACGCTTTGATGTGCATAAGTCGCGAAACAGGATGTGGATGAGATGTGAATAACGTACCCCTTGATTCGGCGGACCAATCAACACCCGGCGCCCGAAAGGGTGCCGGGTGTTTGTTCGTTTCCGGCCGGTGGTCTTTCCCGTCCCCGCTGCCGGCGCGCCGAACCTTGCACCACTGGACCGGTGTTCATGGTCCGTCGCGATCTTCTGGAAGGTTAGGCACGGACGGGATATGCTCGCGCCGCAGCCGGCCGAACGAAACGAAGCACCGCGCGTCGAGCAAGACCGTCATCACGAGAGGTGCAATCTCCGGCGAGACGGAGGGCGTATAGTCGACCCGGTCCATCGCCTCGGGCGACCGGCGCCGGGCGGGAGAGACCCGGCCGCTCGATCACGATGATTTTGGATCCGCTCGATCAAATCATGAACGTGATCGATTCCAATGCGGTAGAGCATGATGCCGAAAGCCCGTGCCGGCGTTTCGGCATTGTGCTCTGAACCGGAGAAATCGACTGCCCCCTCCCGATGCGCCCGTCCCTTCGACCGACGCCTTGAGTCTCGCGGCCGAACCGCCGAACGAGCCCGCGGTCGGCGGCGGGCCGTCCGGCCGGCTTGGATGCGGCTTCAACCGCATCGGCTCTCGCCGCTATCTCCAGGCCGCCGCGGCGCTGTTCCTCGCCGGCTTCGCCACCTTCTCGCTGCTCTATTGCGTGCAACCGCTGCTTCCGACCCTGGCGCGGGTCTTCGGCGTCGGCCCGGCGGCGAGTTCGCTCGCCATTTCCGTCACCACCGGCCTGCTGGCGCTCTCGATCGTCGCTGCGGCCTCGCTCTCCGACCTCTGGGGCCGCAAGCCCGTGATGGCCGTTTCGCTGGCACTCGCCGCGGCGTGCAACGCGGCGGCCGCCATCGCACCGTCCTGGTCGCTCTTCCTCGGCCTGCGGGCGCTCGAAGGCATTGCGCTCGGCGGCGTGCCGGCCGTCGCCATGACCTACCTGGCGGAGGAGACCGAGCCCGCCGGCCTCGGCCTCGCCATGGGCCTCTATGTCGGTTCGACCGCGGTCGGCGGCATGGGCGGTCGGGTCATCGCCGGCCTCATCGCCGCCGCGACATCCTGGCGGGCGGCGGTCGGCCTCGTCGGCGTCGTCGGGCTGGTCCTGGCGCTCGCCTTCGTCTTGCTATTGCCGGCCTCGCGACACTTTCGCCGCCGGCCCCTCGATCCCGCGCAGCAGGTCCGCGCCTTCGCGGCGACGCTGCGCCGGCCGGCGCTGCTGGCGCTCTACGCCTTCGGATTTCTCATCATGGGCGGCTTCGTCGTCGTCTACAATTACGCCGGCTTCAGGCTGGAGGCACCGCCTTACGGGCTCGACCAGGCTCAGGAGGGGCTGATCTTCACGCTCTATCTCCTCGGGACCGTGAGCTCGACGCTTGCGGGCGCCCTCGCCGACCGGTTCGGTCGGGCTCCGGTCATGGCCGCGGCCAGTCTTCTGGCGCTCGGCGGGGTCGCGGCCTCCCTGTTCGTGCCGCTCGGCGCCGTGGTCCTCGGCATCGCGCTCGTCACCTTGGGCTTCTTCGCCGGCCATGCGGTGGCGAGCGGCTCGGTCGGCGGGCTTGCCGGCGAGCACAAGGGCCAGGCGGCCTCGCTCTATCTCTTGAGTTATTACGCCGGATCGAGCCTGCTCGGCACGGCCGGCGGCTGGTTCTGGAGCAACGGCCGCTGGCCGGCCGTCGCGGGCTTTCTCGCGGCTCTGTTCGGACTGGCGCTCGTCGCCGCGGTCCTGTTCCCGCGGCTCGAGGCACGCTCATGAAAAGAGTTTTGGGCGGCGCAGCCTGAGGGTCTGCACCAGCACCAGCGTCTTCATGTCGAGGAGGGCGTTGCGGTCGGCCAGCGCCGCGAGTTCGCCGAGCGGCATCTCGACGACCGTGATGTTCTCATGTTCCTCGGCGAGGCCGCCGCCCGGACCCGTGCGGTCCGTCGCGCTGTAGGGTGCCAGATAGAGGTCCATCCGCTCGGTCGAGATGCCCGGCATGGACCAGATCGCGCCGCAATGGTCGAGCGCGCCGAGCACAACCCCGGCTTCTTCGAAAGCCTCGCGCCGGGCACCCTCGGCCGGATCCTCGTGCGCATCGCGCAGCCCGGCCGGGACCTCGAGCAGGTGGCGTGTCTCCCCGCCGAAAAGCACCGGCGCGCGGGGAAGCCGTACCAGCAAAGCCGTTCGACGGTCAGGGTCGTAGGGCAGCACCGCGACACCCGGCCCGTGATCCTCGATCTCGCGCGCGAAGCTCACGCCGTCGTCTCCCGCGAGCGTCGCGACGCGGATCTTGAGCCAGCCCTCGTAGGCCACGGCGCTGTCGCGGATCGTCACGGTCATGGTGGCACCTCGGCTCCAACCTGCCATGAGGGCGCGCCGATAGCCAAGTCCGACGCTCGGCCCTATCGTACGGGGAATGAAAGGGAGCTCGACGATGCACGACGCCGCAGCCTTGGCCGAACCTGCAACCGCGCCCCGCGGTATCCCTTTCGACACGGACAAGCTCGACCGCCTGATGGAGGCGGCGGGGTTCGATGCGCTCGCCATCACCTCCAAACATTCGATCCAGTATTTCTTCGGCGGCTATCGCTACTTCTTCTACGGCGCCATGGATGCGCATGGGCTGAGCCGCTACCTGCCGGTGATCGTCTACATCAAGGGCCGGCCGGACCGGGCCGCCTATCTGGGCAATCCGATGGAGGCGATGGAGGCCGAGCTCGGCAAGTTCTGGACACCCGAGACGCAGTTCCGCCATTGGACCAGCCCCGATGCCGCCCGCGCCGCGCTGGCTTATATCGACAAGGCCACACCGCGGGGTGCGCGTGTCGGCGTCGAGATGGGGTTTTTGCCGGCCGACGCCTTCAAGATCCTGAGCGAGGGGCTCGGGCACAACCGCCTCGGCGACGCCACGCTGACCCTCGAAATGCTGCGGGCGGTGAAGACTCCCGCGGAGTTGGCGAAGCTGCGTCAGGCCTCGGAAAATGTCGTCGAGGCCATGCTGGCGACTTTTGCGGCCGCGTATGAGGGGGTGTCCAAGCTCGAGCTCAACGAGCGGCTCAAGCGGGAGGAACGGGCGCGCGGCCTTGAGTTCGACTATTGCCTCATGACCATGGGCACGAGCCTCAACCGCTCACCCTCCGAGCAGCGGTTGCGCAAGGGCGAGATCATGTCGCTCGATTCGGGCGGCAACCAGGACGGCTACATCGGCGACCTCTGCCGCATGGGCATCCTGGGCGAGCCAGACGCCGAGCTCCATGACCTGCTTGCCGAGGTCGATGCCATCCAGCAGGCGGCCCGCAAGCCGATCCGCTCAGGGGCGCTGGGCGGCGAGATCTTCGCCGGTGCGGAGGCGATGCTCGAAGGTTCAGCGCACCGCGAGTACCTCCATTTCGCGGCGCATGGCATGGGGCTCGTCGGCCACGAGGCGCCCTGGCTGTCCGACCGCATGACGCCGCCCTATCCGGCCTATCATGCCGAGCGGCCGCTCGACGCCGGCATGGTGGTCTCGATCGAGACGACGCTGCGCCATCCCGCCCGTGGCTTCGTGAAACTCGAGGACACGGTGGCCGTGACGGAGGCCGGCTGGGAGGCGTTCGGAGACACGGGCAGGGGATGGAACCGGATGGGGTGAGGGCCTGCTGGAGAGCAGCGAGGCTAAAACCCACGCCCGCTCGACAGAAATCGTCCCCGGGCATAACCTCGCCGCATTGCCGCGGGGATGTTGCCATGCACCATCATGCTGCGATCATGGTCGTCTGTCTGGCCACACTGCTGCCGACCGGCGCTTCCGCCGTCGAGTTCAAACATCGCGAGCCCTTCGTCCGGGCGGATAATTGCACCTGCCGGTTCAAGGGCGAGGACCTGCCGCTCGGCGCGCAGCGGTGCATTTTCACGCCGCAGGGTCCCCGCACCTCGGAATGCGTGTTGGAACAAAATGTGACGTCCTGGCGGCCGGGCCAAGAGCCATGTCCGCAGGCGTTTCTCTTCAATCCGCGCGGCTAGAGCACGATGCGTTTAGGAGGAATCGCTTCGCGATCCTAAACGCATGAACGTGCTCGCCGTTTTTGGTCTGGAGCATGGCTGCCTATAGGCACCATGCTCTAGGGTCGACGCCGCACTCAAACTCCCCCTCGCCGACCCCGGTCCGGCACGCTAGATTGCTCGGCGCGCCAACAAAAATGCGCCGCGACCAAAGCCCGGGGAACGCCCTTGATCACCTCCGATACCCTCGCCGGCCTGCCGGCTTCGATCCGCAAGCCAACGTATGACCGCTCCAAGGTCAGGGCCGGCATCGCGCATCTGAGCGTCGGCAATTTCCATCGCGCCCATCAGGCGGTCTATACCGACCGGGTGCTGGCGCTGGGCGGCCAGGACGCGTGGGGTATCCTAGGCATCGGCCTCATTGATACGCCGGCCGAGCGCGCCAAGGCTGAGGCGCTCAAGGGGCAGGGCGGCCTCTATTCGCTGACCGAATATCCGCCCGAGGGCCAGCCCGAGGCGCGCATCGTCGGCTCCATCGTCGAGTATCTGCACGCGCCGGCCGACATCGAGGCGGTGCTCGAACGCCTCGCCGATCCGGCGATCCGCATCGTCACCATGACGATCACGGAAGGCGGCTATAACATCGACGAGACCGGGCGCTTCAAGCTCGAAGAGCCGGCCTTCGCGGCCGACCTCAAGGCCGAGGTGCCGAGGACCTCTTTCGGCATCCTCACCGAGGCGTTGCGGCGACGGCGCGATGCCGGGGTCGGCCCGTTCAGCATCTTCTCCTGCGACAACCTGCGCCATAACGGCTCGGTGGCGCGCAATGCGGTGCTGAGCTTCGCCCATGCCAAGGATCCGGCGCTGGCCGGCTGGATCGAGAACCACGTCACCTTTCCATCCTCGATGGTCGACCGCATCACCCCGGCGGTCGGGCCGGCCGACGTGAACCGGCTCAACCGGCAGACCGGCATCGACGATGCGACGCCGGTCTTCGCCGAGGATTTCATCCAGTGGGTGGTGGAGGATGATTTCTGCGCCGGCCGCCCGGCTTGGGAGAAGGTCGGGGTGCAGTTCACCGGCGACGTCAACGCCTACGAGCAGGTCAAGCTCAGGATGCTCAATGCCGCACATCTGGCGCTCGCCTATCCGGGCACGCTGATGGGCTACCGGCTGGTGCATCTCGCCATGCAGGACAGGGACGTCCGCACCCTGCTCGAACAATTCATGGCGCGCGACGCGGCGCCGCTCCTCGACGCGCCAGCCGACATGCCGACCGGCCCCTATGCGGAGAAGCTCATCAGCCGCTTCTCGAACCCGGCCATCGGCGACCAGATGCTGCGCCTGTGTTCGAACGGCGCCGCCAAGATGCCGGTCTACCTGCAGGACAATACCGTCGGGACGCTGAAGCGCGGTGCCGAGCATCGCCGCATCGCCTTGGTGCTCGCCGCCTATGCCGACTATATCAAGGGCACCGACGACGAGGGCCAGCATTACGACCTCGACGAGCCGCATCTGAGCGAGGCCGACAAGCTGCTGGCCGCCGACCCCGACCTCAAGGCGGCGCTCGACATGAGCATGTTCGCCGGCTGGGATCTCGCCGACCATGCGGCTTTCGCCGAGGATTTCGCCCGGTACCGGCAGTCGATCCGCGACCAGGGGACCGCCAAGACATTGTCGCAGCTCCTCGCCGAGGTCGGATCGAAATAATCGGCTCGACCTGTAACCATTCGTCGGCCGGATCGTAGATCCTCCGAAGGAGGACTCCCATGATCCGTCGACGTCATCTGGTGGCTTTTGCCGCCCTGACCTTCGTTCTCGCGGTTCCGGCCCTCGGCCGGGCGACCGAGACGCAGCAATTCACGCAGACCGCCTTCGAGGCGGCAAAAGCCGCCGGTCGTCCGG
The DNA here is from genome assembly GCA_965277115.1 of Lichenihabitans sp. Classification (GTDB taxonomy): domain Bacteria; phylum Pseudomonadota; class Alphaproteobacteria; order Rhizobiales; family Beijerinckiaceae; genus Lichenihabitans. Next base: position 1,245,232 of record CBDIBY010000013.1, read on the forward strand.
TGCTGGTCGAGGTGACGGCGCCTTGGTGCCCCACCTGCAAGGCGCAGCGCCCGATCTTGTCGGAGCTACTGTCGGCGCCGAAATTTAAAAGCCTCGCGGTCTTCGACGTCGATTTCGACTCGCGCAAGGACGTGCTCAAGCAACTGGGCGTGCGCATGCAGAGCACGCTGATCGTCTACAAGGGCGCGACCGAGGAAGGCCGCTCGACCGGCGACACCAACAAGACCTCTATCGCCGGTCTGCTCGACAAGATGCTCTGAGGTTTCAAAGTGACCGGCACGCTGGTCCTCGCCGGCCTGGCAGGGCTCCTCTCCGTCCTGTCGCCCTGCGTCGTGCCGCTGTTGCCGATCGTGCTCGGGGCGGCAGCGGCCGAGCACCGGCTGGCGCCCGCGGCGCTGGCGCTCGGCGTCTCACTGTCCTTCGTGGCGATCGGCCTGGTCTTCGCCACCGTCGGGCGGGTCTTGCCGATCGACGGCGACACGCTGCGGTTCGCCGCGGCGGTGGTCATGGTGCTCGTCGGCATCGTATTGCTGGTGCCCCCGCTGAGCGTCAGGCTGGCCGTGGCCGCCGGCCCGGTCGGGCAATGGACCGACGGCCATCTCGGCGGCTTTTCCCGCTCGGGGCTCTGGGGACAGTTCGGGGTCGGCCTGCTGCTCGGGGCCGTCTGGAGCCCCTGCGTCGGCCCGACGCTCGGCGCCGCCTCGAGCCTTGCGGCGCAGGGGCGCGACCTCGGGCAGGTCGCGGCCACCATGGCGGTGTTCGGCATCGGCGCGGCCCTGCCGCTGCTCGTCATGGGCCTCGTGGCGCGCGGCGTGCTGATGCGCTGGCGGGCTCGCATGCTGCAGGCCGCGAGCGTGCTCAAGATGGCGCTCGGCGCGGGGCTCGTCTGTATCGGCCTCGTCATCCTCACGGGGCTCGATCATCGCATCGAGGCGGCGCTGGTCGATGCGAGCCCCGATTGGCTCACCACGCTGACCACGCGATTCTGAACCAATCGGCTCTCTCGGACTTGTGAAGGAGAAAGCCCGCGCCGCGTCAGCGGCCGAACCGGCACTCCATCCCGCAGAGGACATCCTATGAGCCACCTTTTCGAGCCCTGGCGGCTCGGCGAGCTCGATCTCGACAACCGCATCGTCATCGCTCCCATGTGCCAATATTCGGCGGAGGAGGGGTCGGCCACCGACTGGCACATGATCCATCTCGGCTCGCTGGCGCTCTCGGGCGCCGGGCTCCTGATCATCGAGGCGACCGGAGTGTCGCCCGAGGCGCGCATCACCGCCTCCGACCTCGGCCTCTATTCCGACGCCAACGAGGCGGCGCTCGGCCGGGTGCTCGCGGCGGTGCGGGCCTATTCGCCGATTCCGGTCGCCATCCAGCTCGCCCATGCGGGCCGCAAGGCCTCGACCAAACTGCCCTGGGAAGGCGGCCAGCAGGTCCGCTCCGAAGCGCCGGGCGGCTGGGTGACGCAAGCCCCTTCGGCCGTACCGTTTGCGCCGGCCGACGAGGCGCCGGCGGCGCTCGACGATGCCGGCCTGAAACGGGTGCGCGACGATTTCGTCGCGACCGCGCGGCGAGCCGTGCGGCTCGGCCTCCAAGGAATCGAGATCCACGGCGCGCATGGCTATCTGCTGCACGAGTTCCTGTCGCCCATCGCCAACCGGCGGACCGACCGCTACGGCGGCAGCCTCGAGAACCGGATGCGCTTTCCGCTCGAAGTCTTCGATGCGGTGAAGGCCGCGGTGCCGGCCACGATGCCGGTCTGGATGCGGGTTTCGGCGTCGGACTGGGTCGAGGGCGGCTGGGATATCGGGAGCACGGTCGCGCTGGCGAAGGTGCTGAAAGGGCGCGGCGCGGCGGCGATCCACGTGTCGTCGGGCGGTATGTCGCCCGAGCAGAAGATCAAGCTCGGGCCGGGCTACCAGGTGCCCTTCGCAGCGCGGATCAAGGCCGAGACGGGCTTGCCGACCATCGCGGTCGGGCTGATCACCGATGCCCGCCAGGCGGAAAACATCCTCGTCGAAGGCGAGGCCGACGCTGTGTCGCTGGCGCGCGCCATGCTCTACGACCCGCGCTGGCCCTGGCATGCGGCAGCCGAACTCGGCGCCTCCGTCTCCGCGCCCCAGCAATATTGGCGCTCGCAGCCGCAAGGCCTCAAGGATCTGTTCAAGCCCGCCCGCACCGGGCGAAGCTGACGCCCGGCCGGCGCGACGGAGGTCAGATGTCCTTGGCGCTGTCGCCGCCCGTCACCTCGTATTCGGCGCCCGTCACCATATTGGCTGCGTCGGAGGCGAGGAAGACGGCCGCCGGCGAGATGTCGTCCGGCTGCAGCCAGCCGACCTTAAGCGGCACCGTGGGAGCCCGGATGTCCCACGCTTCCTGGGGCGAGGGATGTTCGGGCGCCGGGCGGCCCGTCTCGCCGATGCTCTCGCTGAGACGTTTGTCGTAGCGCGTGAGCGCCGTATCGACGAGGCCGGGAATGAGCGCGTTGACGGTGATGTCGTATTGCCCGAGCTCGAGTGCGGCGGACTTCATGAGACCCAGGATGCCCCACTTGGAGGCCGAGTAGCTCGCCGCGTCCTTGGTGCCGTGCTTGCCTTGCATGGACGAGAGCAGGATAAAGCGGCCCTTGTGGCGAGCGATCATCTTGGGCGCGAAGGCCCGGACGGTATTGGCCGTGGCGTTGAGGTTGTTGTCGATGACGTCGCGCCAATCGGCGTCCTCCATCTCCATCAGCGGGACCCAGCGCTGGATCGCGGCGTTCGCGACGACGATGTCGATCTTGCCGTAGGACGTCTCGACCTGGTCAGCGACGGCGCGCAGCGCGGCGACGTCGCGGATGTCGGCACGTATTGCCTCGCCGCGGCGGCCGTAGGCGCGGACCTGCCTGACGGTCTCGTCGAGCTCTCCGGGGGTGGCCGGCACGGCATTGGACGCCGACGACACCGGACCAGCGATGTCGAGCCCCACGACATCGGCCCCGTTCGCGGCCATCTCGACCGCGATCGCCCGCCCGATGCCCCGGGCCGCGCCGGTGACGATCGCGACCTTGCCGCTGAGCATGCTGCCGCGCCCCGGCATCACGGGCCCGGCGGTCTTGTCGGGTCCGGGCTCGGGAACCGGCTTGCCGTCGAGAAGCGCGGGCTGGGCGTCCGTCCGGGTTTGCGCCGCTGCTGCGCCCGAGATGACGAGACCGGCGGCCGCGGCCCCCATCATCAGCCCGCGACGGTTGGGATCAGGGTTGCTCATTGGTGCCTCCGTTCGCATGGCAACCGAGCGGCCCTGTCGAGGTTCCTGCTACAGAATGTCCGCGTCAGGCCTACTGCCCGGCGGCGCGCTCCTGCCAAGGCGAGGCCGGCCGGTCGCGGCTGGATGTGATCCTGAGCGGCACGTGGGTAGGCAAAATTTAATCGACGTGAGCATCTGAAAGCGATATGCAATTATGGTTTCGAAATGGACGAACGCTATGATGACCCCGAATCCGAGGCGATGGCGATGAACGAAGCCAAGACAGACAGGCGCTGATCATGTCGACGGCAGTCAGCAGAGTCCTGGAGCGCCTCAGGGATGATGGCGGGCTTCAGGGCAAGGATATCGCCAATATCGTCGCCGTCTCGCCGGCCACCGTGTCGCGCTGGTCGAGCGGCAAGGCGACGCCGAGCCTGCACACGCAAACCGTGATTGCCGAGCTTCGCTACGTCGTCGACCGGCTTGCCGACTTCTATACACCCGACGAGACACGGCTCTGGCTTCATTCGAAGCACGCCATGTTGAATCACGAGCGCGCGATCGATCTCATCAATGCGGGCCGGACCGAGGACGTGTTGGCCATCATAGAAGCATTGGATTCAGGGGCCTATACCTGATGCCGGACGACGCCCGACGGGCGCGTGACCTTGAGCTTCTCGATGCAGTCGACCAGTTTACGCGCGAACCCGTCGAGGCGATCGTCTGGCGCGTCGTGCGTGAGGGGCGAGACCCTCTTTTGGGCAGTCCGTCCCGGACGCGATGGTGCAATGGCGGTTTCGATGTTCTCTACACGTCTCTCGAACGCGATGGCGCTATAGCCGAGATCCACTCGTTTTTGACGCTTCAGCCAGTATTTCCATCCAAAATCCGATATTTCGCTTACCAACTGCGAGTAAGCGTCACGCAGGCGATAAGATTGGCTGATCTGAATATGCTTGCGGAGTTAGGCGTAAATACAAGCATGTATAGCGATAGGGATTATCTTCGTACCCAGGCCATTGCCGATGCCGCCTATTTCCTCGGCTTCGACGGTTTGATCGCGCCGAGCGCGCGTTGGAATTGCTCGAATCTGGTCTTGTTCACGGACCGCATCCCACCTAATCGAATCGAGCTTGACGAGGCGCCGACCGAACCGGTGGCCTGGGACGTGTGGCGGAAGCAATTTCGCGCGTAATCGGCCGACGGCCGGCATCATCGCCTTCTCACCCCGTCCGCCCCCGCCCCGGCAGCACGGGATCGGATTCGATCATGGCGAAGAGGATGTGGTCCTGCCAGCGGCCGTTGATCCGCAGGTAGGAGCGGGCATAGCCCTCGCGCTGGAAGCCGACGCTTTCGAGCAGATGCATCGAGGCTGTGTTGTGCGGCAGGCAGGCGGCTTCGAGGCGGTGCAGGCGCAGCGTCGAGAAGACGAAGTTGGTGACGGCCCGGACTGCGGCGCTCATATGGCCGCGACCCGCATGGGGCTCGCCCATCCAGTAACCGAGCGTTCCCGTCTGGGCGACGCCGCGGCGGATCTGGCCGACGGTCAGGCCGCCGAGCATGGTGTCGTCATCGCGGAACACCAGGAACGGGAAGGCCTCGTCGCGGTTCATCTCCTCGGCGTGCAGGCGGATGCGGCGGCGGAAGGCGGCGCGGGTCAGGTCGTCGGCGGGCCAGACCGGCTCCCAGATGCTGAGGAACGTCCGGCTGCGCTCCCGCAAGGCCGCCCATTCGTCGAAGTCGCGCATCTCGGCCGGCCGCATGTAGACGCCGCCGCCGCGCACGATGGTCGTCGAATCATAAGTCGAGCCGAGCCGGAAGAGCGCCACCGTCACCCTCGTCCGGCAAGCCCGAGCCGCGCCGCGACCGCGTCGGGGGTGAGCACGCCGCGCACCGGGCCGACCGCCGCGACAGTCGGGGCGCTCTTCAGCATGGCCGCGCCGGCGCGCCGGGCGTCGGCCGCCGTGATGGCGTCGATCCGGCCCATGATCTCGGCGAGATCGAGCACCCGGCCGTAAGCGAGGTGCTGGCGGGCGATCTGTTCGGCGCGGGCGCCCGAGCTTTCGAGCGCCACCAATAGCGACACTTTGAGCTGCGCCTTGGCTCGCTCCACCTCCTCCTCGTCGAGCGTCTCGGTCGCTTCCGCCAGCGCGTCGAGCGCCACCGGCATCAGCTCGGCGATGTGGCGCTGCGATGTGGCGGCGTAGAAGCCGAAGAGGCCGGTGTCCGCGTAGGCCCAGTCGAAGGAATTGATCGAATAGGCGAGGCCGCGCTCCTCGCGCACCGTCTGGAACAGGCGCGAGGACATGCCGCCGCCGAGCGCGTTCGAGAAGATATGCGCGGCGTAATGATTCTCGGCATGGAACGAGGTGCCCTCGAAGCCGACCACGATATGCGCCTGTTCGAAGCGGCGTTTGAGCCTGACATCGCCGCCGACATAGCGCGCCGCCGGGGCGGCCGGGCCGGCCTCCCGCGTCAGCCCGTCGAGCCGCCGCGCCGCGTCCTCGACGAGCCGCGCGTGGTCGACGGCGCCGGCCGCCGCCACGATCGTCTCGCCCGCGCTGTAGCGCCGCGACAGGAAGCCCGCGACCTTGTCGCGGCTGAAGGCCGAGACGCCCGCGGGCGTGCCGAGGATCGGCCGCCCGATCGGCTGGTCCGGATAGGCGGTGGCGGTGAAAAGCTCGAAGACGAGGTCATCGGGCACGTCCTCGACGGCGCCGATCTCCTGCAGCACGACCTCCTTCTCGCGCTCGACCTCGGCGGGGTCGAAAGTGCTGTCGGTGAGGATGTCCGACAGGATGTCGAGCGCCAGCCCCGTGTCGGCGCAGAGCACCCGGGCGTAATAGGCCGTCTGCTCGCTCGATGTTGCCGCGTTGAGTTCCCCACCGGCGCTCTCGATCTCCTCGGCGATGCGGCGCGCCGAGCGCCGCCGCGTGCCCTTGAAGGCCATATGTTCGAGAAAATGCGACAGGCCGTGCTCGGCCTCGGTCTCGTGGCGCGAGCCGATGCCGACCCAGATGCCGAGCGAGGTCGTCTTGAGATGCGGCATGTCGTCGGTCATGACGCGCAGCCCCGAGGGCAGGGTGGTGACGGTGACGCTCACGCGCGGATTCCGTTGTCGCGACCGGCCCGTTCTCGGATGAAGCGCTCGATGCCCCCGACCTCGTTCGGCAGCACGGTGAAATGCTCCTCGCGCCCGAGCAGGTCGGCGAGATGCGGCGGCAGGGCAGGGCGCTGCCCGGTGGCGCGCTCGACCGCATCGGGAAACTTGGCCGGATGGGCGGTGCCGAGCACGACCATGGGGGTGGCGGGATCGGCGGCCAGCGCCTGGCGCGCTGCCCCGACGCCGACCGCCGTATGCGGGTCGATCACCATGCCGGCCTCGGCATGGGCGCGACGCATCTCGGCCTGCGTGCCCGCCTCGTCGACCCTGAGCGCATCGAACTCGGCGCGGATGCGGCCGAGCGGCTCGGCCTCGAGCGTGAACCGGCCCGACTGCTTGAGCCCCGCCATCAGCCGGCAGACCGCGTCGGCGTCCCCGCCATGGGCCGAGAACAACAGCCGCTCGAAATTCGACGAGACCTGGATGTCCATCGAGGGTGATTGCGTGGGCTTCACGCCCCGCACCTCGTAGGTTCCGGAAGCGAGGCAGCGCGCCAGAATGTCGTTCTCGTTGGTGGCGGCGACGAGCCGGGAGACCGGCAGGCCCATGGCCTTGGCGATCCAGCCGGCCAGGATATCGCCGAAGTTGCCGGTCGGCACGGCGAAGCTCAGCTTGCGATGCGGGCTGCCGAGCGCCACCCCGGCGGCGAAATAGTAGCCGATCTGCGCCACGACGCGCGCCCAGTTGATCGAATTGACACCCGACAGGTTAAGCTCGTCGCGGAAGGCATGGTGGTTGAACAGCGCCTTCACGACGGCCTGGCAATCGTCGAACGTGCCTTCGAGCGCGATGGCGTGGACGTTTTGCGCATCGACGCCCGTCATCTGCCGGCGCTGCACGTCCGACACCCGGCCGTGCGGATAGAGGATGAAGAGATCGACCGAGGGCAGGCCCTTGAAGGCCTCGATCGCCGCGGCGCCGGTGTCACCCGAGGTGGCGCCGACGATGGTGGTGCGGGCGCCGCGTCGGCCGAGCACCTCCCCCATCATGCGGCCGAGGAGCTGCATGGCCACATCCTTGAAGGCTAGCGTCGGACCATGGAATAATTCGAGCACGAAGAGGTTGCGGTCGAGCTGGACGAGCGGCACGACGGCCGGATGGCGAAACCCCGCATAGGCCGTCTCCGTCATGCGGCGCAGATTTTCCCGCGGCAAGCTTCCTTCCGCGAAGGGTGCGATGATCCGCGTCGCCACCTCCGCATAGGGCATGCCGGCGAGGCCCGCGATCTCACCCTCCGTCAAACGCGGCATTGCAGCGGGCACGTAGAGGCCGCCGTCCCGGGCGAGACCCGCCAGCAGCGCGCCCTCGAAGGGAAGCGTCGGCGCGGTGCCACGGGTCGAGATATAATCCACGGTCGGTGATCCTCTGCGGCGAAGGCGCCGTGCCCGAGTTTAGGGCGTCCGGCCCGCGACTTCACCACATAGATTTTCGGGAAGGTCAACACGGGCGGCACCTGTCCCGGCCCATTTTTCCGAAGGCCCGAATCTCAAGCGTGAGCGCAAGCGCTTGATCCGCCAAAGAGTGTGTCGGTTGCACGATTACCGTCGGATCCGACGAGCAGGAACGGCCGCAAAGCCGCAGCGCGCTCTGACGGCACGCAACGAAAACCCGCGCTCATCCAAAGTATCGCCGCAGCGACATTCGGACAGCGTCCATCAACGTGGGCGAAACGCAGCCGAGCCGCTCGGCGCACGTCGCGTCGATGGTCGCGATCTTGCAGCAACGGATGACCGAGGGTGCGGGAAGGCCCGTGGACGTCTCCCCGCTCCCGATAGGCACATCTTCAGGCCAGGAGCGATTGTCCGCGCTCGTGATCATCACGACCCAGAGCAGGTTTGCACCTTCGGCTGGAAGGTTTTTGGACACGACCAGGGCCGGACGAAACTGCCGGGTGGATCGATCCGTATAAGGAAACGGAACCCGGACGACGTCGCCTTGGTCAAAGGTTCGCATAGGCTTTCCGATCGGCGTCGCCGTCCCACTCGGCGAACTCGCCGAAAGGATCGTCCTTTGGCGACGGCGACACGACCTTCGACAGGATGATCTCGCCGCCCCTGATCTCGTAGGCGAGTTCGTCGCCGTCCCTGAGATGCAGCGCCGCGCGGATCGGTTGCGGGATCGTCGTCTGCGCTTTGCTCGTGAGCTTGCTCGTGATCATCGTCCACTCTGTAAGGAATTTCCTTACAGTAGACCGATCAGCCCCCTTCTTCAAGTTCCCTCACCGGAACGTCTTCCTCGGATCGAAGGCGTCGCGCACCGCCTCGCCGATGAAGACGAGCAGCGACAGCAGCAGCGCGATGGCGAAGAAGCCGGTCAGCCCGAGCCATGGCGCCTGCAGGTTCGACTTGCCCTGCAGCAGCATTTCGCCGAGCGAGGGCGAGCCCGGCGGCAGGCCGAAGCCAAGGAAATCGAGCGAGGTCAGCGTCGTGATCGAGCCGTTGAGCACGAAGGGCAGGAAGGTCAGCGTCGCCACCATGGCATTGGGCAGAAGGTGCTTGACCATGATCCGGGCGTTCGACAGGCCGAGGGCGCGCGCCGCATTGACATATTCGAAGTTGCGCGCCCGCAGGAACTCGGCCCGCACCACATGGACGAGGTTGACCCAGGAAAACAGCAGCAGGATCCCGAGCAGCACGAAGAACGAGGGCGTGATGATCGAGGCGACGATGATCAGCAGATAGAGATGCGGCAGCGACGACCAGATCTCGATCACACGCTGCATGAGGAGGTCGGTCCAGCCGCCGAAATAACCCTGTATGGCGCCCGCCGCGATGCCGACGACCGACGAGATCCCGGCCAGGATCAGGCCGAACAGGATCGAGATGCGGAAGCCGTAGATCAGCCGCGCCACGACGTCGCGGCCCTGGTCGTCGGTACCGAGCCAGTTCCATTCGATCGCATTGCAGGGACGGACGGCCGGCGGCTTGCCGCCGTGGCGCTCGATCGAGGCGATGCATTGCTTGTCGGACAGCATCCAGGTCGGCGGGGAGGGGGCCGGCACCGGCAGGTCGAGGTTGTGCGTCCGGTAGGAATAGCGGATCGGCGGCCAGAGCATCCAGCCGTTCGAATTGATCTCGTTGGCCACGAAGGGGTCGCGGTAGTCGGTCTCGGCCAGGAAGCCGCCGAACTTGTCCTCCGGATAGTCGTGCAAGAAGGGAAACAGGATCTCGCCCTTGTAGGAGGCGACGATCGGCTTGTCGTTGGCAACGAATTCCGCCCCGAGCGAGACGAAGAACAGCACGAGGAACAGGATCAGCGACCAATAACCGCGCCAGTTGCGCCGGAAATTGTCGAGCCGCCGCTGGTTGATCGGGGATAGGCCGAGCAGGCCCTTGCGGGGCAGGGGGGGCGCCAGCACCCGGCGCTCGACGGGTGATGCGGGGACGACGACGGCGTCCATCATACGCCCCGCGTCTCGAAATCGATGCGCGGATCGATCCAGGTATAGGTGAGATCCGAGATCAGGTTCACCACGAGGCCGAGCAGCGCGAATATGTAGAGGTTGGCGAAGACTACCGGATAGTCGCGGTTGAGGATCGATTCGTAGGACAGCAGCCCCAGCCCGTCGAGCGAGAAGATGCTCTCGATCAACAGTGCCCCGGTGAAGAAGGCCGAGACGAAGGCGCCGGGAAAGCCCGCCACGACGATCATCATGGCGTTGCGGAACACATGGCCGTAAAGCACCCGGCGCTCGGAGAGACCCTTCATGCGGGCGGTCTGCACGTAGCTCTTGCGGATCTCGTCGAGAAAGGAATTCTTGGTCAGGAAGGTCGCGGTGGCGAAGGCGCCGATCGACATGGCGATGATCGGCAGCGTGATGTGCCAAAGATAGTCGCCGATCCTGGCCGGCCAGGAGAGATCTGTCCAGTTCTCGGAGGTCAGGCCGCGCAGCGGGAAGATCTGCCAGAACGAGCCACCTGCGAAAAGCACGATGAGCAGGATGGCGAATAGAAAGCTCGGGATCGCATAGCCGATGATGACGACGCCCGAGGTCCAGACGTCGAACCGCGAGCCGTCGCGCACCGCCTTGGCGATGCCGAGCGGAATCGAGATGGCGTAGGAGATCAGCGTCATCCACAGGCCGAGCGAAATCGACACGGGGAGCTTCTCGCCGATGAGCTTCAATACCGAGACGTCGCGGAAATAGCTCTGGCCGAAATCGAAGACCGCATAGTTGCGGATCATGATCCAGAAGCGCTCGTAGGCCGGCTTGTCGAAACCGAACTGCTTTTCGAGCTCCTTGATGAATTTCGGATCGAGTCCCTGCGCGCCGCGATAGCGCGAAGATTCTCCCACGGCGCCGGCCTGGGCCTGCGCGCCGCCGCCGATCTCGGCCCCGCCGCCGCCGAGCCTGGATGCGCCGCCCCCGTCAAGCCCCTGCAACTGCGCGATGATCCGCTCGACCGGACCACCCGGCGCGAATTGCACGATGATGAAGGAGATCAGCATGATCCCGAAGATCGTCGGGATCATGAGCAGCAGGCGCCGGGCGATATAGGCGAGCATGAAATTCAGAAGCTCTCACGTCCGAGATGCAGGAACCGGCCTACGCCGGGTTGGGGCATCCTCCCCCACATCGCGGGGAGGAAGCCTCTCAGCCCCCGAGCTTGAGCTTGGCAGCCTTGTCCTTGTCGTACCACCATGTCGAGAGAACGCCGGGGTCGAATTTCGGGCGTCGCGACGGCCAGCTGAACTGATCCCAGAAGGCCAGCCAATGATCCGGATTGTTCCACATCAGCACGCCGTAGTAGCCGGCACGCAGGATTCGGTCGAGGCACTTGCAGATGGCGTTGAGTTCGGGGCGGCTGTCGGCCACCAGCGCCTTGGCGATCAGCGCATCGACGACCGGGTCGGCGACCCCTGTCAGGTTCAACGATCCGGGCGTGCGGGCAGCCTCGGAGCCGTAGATCACCCGCAGGTCTTCGCCCGGCGTGAAGCTCGCTCCGTAGCGCAGCGTGACGACATCGTAGTCGAAGCTGTTGACGCGCGACTGGTATTGCGCCGCATCGACGATGCGGAAGGTCGCGTCGATCCCGAGCAGGCGCAGGTTCTTGATGTAGGGGCTGGTGTGGCGCTCCAGCGAGCCCTGGAAATCGAGGAACTCGACGCGGAAAGGGTTGCCGTCCGGGAGCTTCAGCACGTTGCCGTCGCGCTTGCAGCCGGCCTCCTGCAGAAGCTTGAACGCCTGGCTCAGGAGGGCGCGGTCCTGCCCCGAGCCGTCGGAGATCGGCGGCATGACGGCCTCGCCGAAGACCGCGTCGACGACTTTGCCGCGGAACGGTTCGAGCAGCTTGAGTTCGTCGGCGCTAGGCAGGCCGGTCGCGGCCATGGGCGAGTTCTGGAAATAGGACCAGGTCCGCTGATAGAGGCCGAACATGATGTTGCGGTTGGTCCATTCGAAATCGAAGGCGAGGCCGAGCGCCTGGCGGATCCGGGCATCCTTGAACTGGGCGCGGCGCGAGTTGAGCCACCAGGCCTGGGCGCCGCGCGGCGCCTCGTCGGGGACCGTGTCGCGCTTGACCCGCCCCTCGGTCACCGCGGGGAAATCATAGCCCTTGGCCCAGTTGATCGACGTCGCATCCTCATGGAACGTGATGGCGCCCGACTTGAAGGCCTCGAAGCCGACCTGCCGCTCGCGATAATATTCGTAGCGGATCACGTCGAAATTGCCCTGGCCGACATTGATCGACAGGTCCTTGGCCCAATAATCGGGCACGCGGTTGAACTCGATGAAGCGTCCCTGGTCGAAAGCGCCGATCTTGTAGCCGCTCGAGCCGAGCGGCGGCGTCAGTGTCGTCTGGTCGAACTCGTGGGCCGTGTAGAAGGCCTTGGAGAAGATCGGCTGACCGGCGACGATCAGCGGCAGCTGGCGGCTGTGCCCAGGCTTGAGCGTCACGGTGACGATATCGTCGGCCTCGGCCTCCGCCTTGTCGAGATCGCGCAGGCTGGTGACGATGTTGGGGTGGCCTTTGGCCTTGAGGATGTCGAGCGAGAAGACGATGTCCGCGGCCGTCAGCTTGGAGCCGTCGTGGAAGCGCGCCTCGGGCCGCAGCTTGAACCGGTAGGTCAGCCGGTCGGCCGACCAACTCACCGAGCGGGCCACGACACCGTAGAGCGCATCGGGCTCGTCGAGCGTGCCGCTCATCAGCGTGTCGAAGATCGCACCGACCCCGGCGGCACCGCTCCCCCTCAGGATATAGATGTTGAGCGTGTCGAAGGTGGTGAAGTTCTGGTTGTTGCCGGCGGTCGTCGGCTCGATGACGATCGAGCCGCCCTTGGGGGCCTGCGGGTTGACGTAGGGGAGCGCCTTGAAGTCCGCAGGCAGGCCGAGATCGCCGAAGACCGAGAGGCCGTAGCTTTCCACTTCGCCCTCCGCCGCCGCGGCGGATCTTTCCAGCCCGCGTGTGAAGGGCAGGACCACGGTCGAGCCCGCGAGGACGAGCGCCGATCGGCGGGTCAATGTCGGCATGGTTTTCGGCTTTCTCCTGCGTGAATCGCGCACGCCCAAGGACGGGAGGATTATGTCGGTTTTCGGAGGGAAGGCCAGTGCGGCGCATCAGCTGCCGCGCAGGTCGAACAGACGCCGATCCCACCAGACCGGCATATGAAGATCGTGCGTGATTGATCCGGCGTCCGGATGATCGGGATTGATGAGGATGTTCCGCTCCATGCGCGCGACTACGCTCGGCACGAGCAGAATGGCCGAGCGCCTTTCCTCGAACCAGCGGTCGCCGAAGCTGCGCGATTGTGCACCCGACATAGCATCCCAGCCGGGCAGGCGATCGGGCGTGACGATCTCGTAAGACGTATGGTTGGGGACCGTGATCGTGATGAAATGCTGGTTCGGCGGCAGGCGCCCGGAGCCATGGACCAGCTTCTCCAGCATCGCCGTCGAATAATGTTCGTTCGCATAGACGATCGCCGTTCCGGCGCTGTGCCAGCGGCCGTGAAACTGTTTCGAGCCACCGGCGTCGAAGATCGGATAGAGGCCGTCCGGATCACCGATCCGATAGGCGTGCAGGACACGGTCGAGACGCTGGGCCGGCACCAGGCTAGGCCGCGATCCCGTAGTGCAGGCCGCCCAGAACATTCTCGACGATGTCGCCGCCGAAGTCGCTCGCCAAAGCGAGGTCGATCGGCTTGCGGCCGTCGAGCAGCGGATGCGGCCGTCCGAGAAAATCGCGGGCTTCGGCTTCGCTCCCCCAGACCTGGAACGCGAAAGCCCAGATCTTGGCCACACGCGTGAGCCTACCGCTCTCCTCCGTGCTCAAGCGGCGCGACGGCCCCTTCCGCCGGCGCATCAGCGTCGGTCTCGGCACGATGAGATATTTGAACGTCTCGTCGTTCGGCGCGATCACCTCGGCCAGGTGATCGAGGGCCAGAACGGACAAGCCCTCCTCGAGGGCGGAAACGAAGGCCAGCGGTTCGCGCAAGCCCGGCTCGAGGCCCAGGGCTCCGGTCAGCGCGGGCATCGAGATCATCATGATCGCCTCCGTTCAGATGAGCCAATATAATAGCTCATCTGAACAGGATCAATCCCGTCCCGTCGTGTCTGCCTCAGCCCTTCTTCGCCGGCGCGGCTGGTGCGGCCGGCGCCGCCGGCGGGGTTGCCTCCGTCGCCGTCGGCAGGGGCTCCGGATTGTCCGACAGCGTGTGGACGTAATCGATGATGTCGGCGCGCTTCTGCGGGTCGGCTTCCCCCGCGAAGGTCATCTTGGTGCCGGGCGCATAGGTCTTGGGCGAGGTGATGAACTCGTTGATCTTGGCGAAGTCCCACTTGCCGCCCTTCGACTTCAGCGCATCCGAATAGGCGAAGCCGGGCACCGAGGCGACGTCGCGGCCGACGACATTCCACAGTGGCGGCCCGATCTTCGGCCCGGCACCCTTCTCGAAATTGTGGCAGGCGGCGCAGGCCTTGGCGAAGCTCTCACCCTTCTTCTCGTCGGCATGGGCGAACAGCACGGGCAGCGGCTCGGCCGCCGCGGCGGGCTTGCCGGCACCCGTGTCGGCCGTCTCGGCAGGCGCCGCGGGCAGGTCGAAGCCGGGCTTGGAGGGAACTGGCGGCGCATAGACGAAACCGGAGAACAGGCCGAGAGCCATGGTCAACAGGAGCGTACCAAGAATCGCGCCGGCGGTCTTGTTGACTTCGAATGAATCCATAACCCGGACGGCTCCCAGACAGGTCGGCAGACGCGCGCCGAACCCGCCCGACCAGCGGTGACGCTCAGGTTTCAAGTGCCACTTTGCCGAAGCCTTGGCAACACGTATAAGCACCGGACCTTGCGGCTTTTGGCCCCTCGTTTTGGAGTTCGCGCAAGGCCCGGCTGACGCGCAAGGTCCATGGTTCCCATCGTTCTCGTTCCGGCCCGCATGGCCTCGACCCGGCTGCCCGGCAAGCCGATGGCCGACATCCACGGGGTGCCGATGATCGTCCATGTCTGGCGGCGGGCGTGCGAGGCGGGCCTCGGGCCGGTGGTGGTGGCGACCGACGAGACCGCCGTCCTGCGGGCCATCGAGGCGGCTGGGGGGCGGGCCGTGATGACGCGCGCCGACCATCCCTCCGGCAGCGACCGGATCCACGAGGCGCTCGAGGCGCTCGATCCCGAAGGGTGGCACGACGTCGTGGTCAACGTGCAGGGCGACTTGCCGACCATCGACCCCGCCGTCATCCGCGCCGCCGTCGAGCCGCTGGCGGATCCTTGCGTCGACATCGCGACCTTGGCCGCGGTCATCCGCCGCGCCGACGAGAGGGCCGACCCCAATATCGTCAAGGCGGTCGGCACGGAAGTCGCGCCCGGCCGGTTTCGCGCCCTCTATTTCACCCGCGCCACGGCGCCCTGGGGCGACGGGCCGCTCCTCCATCATATCGGGCTCTATGCCTACCGGCGGGCGGCGCTGCGCCGCTTCGTCGGCCTGCCGCCGTCGCGGCTCGAGCGCCGCGAAAAGCTCGAGCAATTACGGGCGCTCGAAGCCGGGATGCGCATCGACATCACGCTGGTCGATACCGTGCCGCTCGGCGTCGACACGCCGGGCGAGCTCGATCGTGCCCGCAGCTCACTGGATCCGACATGAAGAAGACCATCATCGCCTATCAGGGCGAGGCCGGCGCCAATTCCCACACCGCCTGTCTCGACGTCTATCCCGACTGCGAGCCGCTGCCTTGCCCGGCCTTCGAGGACGCTTTCGCAGCGATCCAGGAGGGGCGCGCCGACCTCGGCATGATCCCCATCGAGAATTCCACCGCCGGGCGCGTCGCCGACATCCATGCGCTCATGCCGAATTCGGACCTGCATATCATCGGCGAATATTTCCTTCCGATCCATTTCCAGCTGATGGGCCTCAAGGGTGCGCGGCTCGCCGGGTTGAAGCACGTCCATAGCCACGTCCATGCGCTTGGCCAGTGCCGCAAGATCATCCGGCGCCTCGGCCTCGAGGCGCATGTGGCGGGCGATACGGCCGGCTCGGCGCGCGAGGTCGCCGACTGGGGCGATGCGGGCCGCGCCTCGCTCGCACCGCGCCTCGCCGCATCGATCTACGGCCTCGACATCCTGGCCGAGGACGTCGAGGACGAGACGCATAATACGACGCGCTTCGTCATCCTGTCGAAGACGCCGGTGTCGACCGAACCCGGCAACGGTCCCGTGGTGACGACCTTCGTGTTCCGGGTCCGCAACATGCCGGCGGCGCTCTACAAGGCGCTCGGCGGCTTCGCCACGAACGCGGTCAACATGACGAAGCTCGAAAGCTACATGGTCGAAGGCGAGTTCACGGCGACGCAATTCTATGCCGACGTCGACGGCCACCCGGACGACCCGCCGTTGCGCCGGGCGCTCGAGGAGCTCGCCTTCTTCTCGCGCGAACTGAAGATCCTCGGCGTCTATCCGGCGCACCCGTTCCGCATCGAGACGACGCGGCCGGACCCCGATTGAACCGGCGCGCTCAATCCGCCGCGCGTCGCGCCGGCATCCAATCGGACAGGATCTCTGCGTCGAGGTCGAACCGCCGGGCACGGATCTTTCCGGCCACCGCCATGTCGAGTTCGCCATGGTCTTCGAGATCGCCGAGCGTCAGCTTGGCGGCGCCGTCCCGCTCCTCCGTCCCGTTTCCTGTCACGCCCCCTCGTCGCCCTCCACCCAGGCGCGCACGATGTGATGGGCGATGGCCATCGGGGTCGGGCAGAGCAGGCCTTCGGGGTGGGTGCCCGCCAGCATGGATCTCACCTCCTCGCGGGTGAACCAGCGCGCGTCCTCGAGCTCCTGACGGTCGATAATGATCGCGGTCGAGGTCGCCTCGACCAGGCAGCCGATCATCAGCGAGCACGGGAAGGGCCAGGGCTGCGAGCCCAGATAGGTGACGCGGCCGACCGCGATGCCGGATTCCTCGCCGATCTCGCGCGCCACCGCCGCCTCGATCGTCTCGCCGGGTTCGACGAAGCCCGCCAGGCACGAATACATGGACGGCGGAAAGCGCGGCTGGCGGCCCATGAGGCAGCGGTCCCCGTCGACCGCCAGCATGATCACGACCGGGTCGGTGCGCGGGAAATGATGCGTGCCGCAGGCCGCGCATTCGCGCCGCCAGCCGGCGCCCGCCAGATGCGCGGCGGCCCCGCAGTTCGGGCAGAAGCGGTGGCGGGCGTGCCAGTTGAGCAGCGCCTTGCCCTCCGCCAGCGCACCGAGATCCGGCCCGGAAACGCGGTCGTCGACCGCGACCGCCCGGAGGTTGAAGACCGACAGCTCGGGGCGCCGCGACGCCAAGTCATCGGCCGTCGTCCTGCCGACGAGGCTCGCGAAGACCGCTCCCACGGCATCCCGCCCGAGGAAGGCCGTCTCCTCGATCTCGCCGAGGGTCGCCAACTCGCCCAGGCCGAACCAGGGCGTTACGCCGCCCGGCGCTTCCCGTAGCACCACCCCGTCGCCCACGACGATCATCGTACGGGTCGCGGCCTCCGCCCGCTGCCGGTCGAGAAAACTCGCCTCGTCGCGGAAATTGGCCAGACGATCGAGGGCGTTATGGGCGAAGCCCAGGAAAGACGAGGTTCTGGCGAAGGCTTTGGGGGTCATGGAGCTCTCGGGGAACGGCGATCTCGATCGAGATGAAGTGCAGCGCGAATCGCGGCGATAAGGCGTGGCCCCGCGTCGCCTTCATAGGGGTTTCGGGCGCCGCGGCCCCAGACCGGGTCGGGCCACACGGGATCGTTCTTGAAACGCCCGATCACATGGACGTGCAACTGGGCGACACGGTTGCCGATCGCCCCGACATTGAGCTTCTCCGGACGCGAGACCTCGCGCAGCGCCTCCGAGCAGCGGGCGATCTCCTCCATCAGCGTGGCGCGCTCGACCGGCGGCAGGTCGACGATCTCGGCGAGGCTCTCGCGGCGCGGCACCAAGATCAGCCAGGGAAAGCGCGCGTCGTTCATCAAGACGAGGCGGCTCAAGCCGAGGTCGCCCACGGGCAGCGTATCGGCGGCGAGCTGCGGATCGAGCGTGAAGGTCATGACGATCCCGATATCGCATCCTGGCTCGCGAGACTAACGGTTAACGCGCCGCTGATCCCGTCTGCGCCACGATCGCCTCGTAGGCGGCCTGCAGCCCGGCGAGGACCGAGGGTCCGGCGGCCGGCGCGCCGAGGTGCATGGTCCGGAGCTCGGCCATGAAGGCCTCCCACATGGGCGGCCCGCCCTTTTCCAGCAATTCGGCGCGGATCGAGAGCGCCTCGGAGGCCGGGGTATGGCGGCGGCCCCAGGCGCCCATCTGGGCCAGCAGCGGGACGAGCTCTATGGCGGGTTGCGTGAGACTGTAGATCCCCTTCTGACGATGGCTCGGATCGCCGCGACGGGTGAGCAGGCCGGCGTTGACAAGCCGCTTCAGCCGATCGGCCAGGATATTCGAGGCGATGCCTTCCTTCGACCGGGTGAGCAGGTCACGGTAGTGCCGCCGGTTGCCGAACATGATGTCGCGGATGACGATCAGGCTCCAGCGGTCGCCCAGCATCTCCAGCGTCAGGTTGATCGGGCAACCGGAGCGGTGAAGGCTTTCCATCGCAAGACACTCCGGGTAAACTGGTTGCAAAGTAGGATTGGTTGCGTTAGGAAACAACTGCTCGCCGAACGCCGCTGGCTAAGGAGCCGTGCATGACCCTGAAGCTCTATGCCCACCCCTTTTCGTCCTATTGCCAGAAAGCGCTGATCGCGCTCTACGAGAATGCGACGCCCTTCGAGTTCCGCATGCTCGATAGCGGTGAGGCCATGGCCGACTTTGCCAAACTCTGGCCGCTGAAGCGCTTTCCCGTGCTGGTCGACGGCGACAGGACGGTGATGGAGGCCAGCATCATCATCGAGCATCTCGGGGTGCATCATCCCGGCCCGGTGCGATTGATCCCCGAAGATCCGCGCCTTGCGCTCGACACGCGCATGATGGACCGGATCTTCGACAATTACGTCATGACGCCGCAAGGCACGATCGTTTTCGACAGCATGCGCGCACCAAGCGACCGCAACGCCAAGGGTGTGGCCGACGCGCGGACCATGCTCGAGACCAGCTACCGCTGGCTCGATGAGCGCATGGCGGGGCGGATCTGGGCCTCTGGCGAGGATTTCAGCCTCGCCGACTGCGCCGCCGCGCCATCGCTCTTCTACGCCGACTGGACGCATCCGATCGATCCGGGCTTCGCCAACCTGCACGCCTACCGGCGCCGCTTGCTGGCGCGACCCTCCTTCGCCCGGGCGGTCGACGAGGCGCGACCCTACCGGCCCCTGTTTCCGCTCGGCGCGCCGGACCGCGATTGAGCGAGACGACAAAAGCCGCGTGATGTATCGAGAGCCGGACGGTTCGACGACTTGCATCAGCTTGATGCGGTTGCCGAAGGGATCGGCGGTATAGACGCGCTCGAAGCTATCAGCGGCTCGTCCTCGCTCATGGAGACGCCCGTCGCCGCCAGAGTGCTCATCAGGCTGTCGAGGTCGTCGACGAGAAAGGCCGGATGGGCCTTGCGGGCCGGGCGGAAATCCTGCTCGACGCCGAGATGGACGCGGACCGGCCCGCGCTCGAATCACACGCCGCCCCGTGGCCGCAGCCGCTCCGGCTTTGCGATCTCGCGTAAGCCAAGCAACTCGCCGTAGAAGCATCGGGCTTCCGCCTCGCCGCCGGGCGGCATGGCGAGCTGGACGTGATGGAGGGTTTCGATCGCCATGGCCGAGGCGCTAGAGCAGGTCGCGGGCGGATGCAAGCGTGCCGTCCCGAGAGCGAGACGGCGTGCCCTTGCGCGGCGCCGACGTTTGCGCCATGTAAGCCCCTGGGAGGTTGGCGGGGGACGTTTCACTCGCCAATCGGGTCAGGTCCGGAAGGAAGCAGCCCTAACGAGACCGAGCGGGTTTCTGTCCAGCCTCCTACCCTTGCGGCCGCCTCCCGGTCGCCGCAGTCGGCCACGACCGCGCCTCGCGCGAGGCTTTCAGGGTTTCGCCCTTGCCTCTCGACATGAGCTACCGGGTCCTGGCCCGCAAATATCGCCCGTCGAGCTTCGCCGACCTGATCGGCCAGGACGCCATGGTGCGGACGCTCTCGAACGCTTTCGAGCTGAAGCGCATCCATCAGGCCTATCTGCTCTCGGGCGTGCGCGGCGTCGGCAAGACCACGACGGCGCGCATCATGGCGCGCGCTCTCAACTATCATCTTCCGGCGCGGGATGGCGCCTCCGAGATCGACGCGCCGACCATTGGCATGACGCAGCTCGGCACGCATTGCGAGGCCATCATCGAATCGCGCCATCCGGACGTGATCGAGATGGATGCCGCGTCCCATACCGGCATCGACGACATCCGCGAACTGATCGAGGGCGCGCGCTACCGTCCCGTCATGGCGCGCGCCAAGGTCTATATCATCGATGAAGTGCATATGCTGTCGAAACAGGCCTTCAACGGCCTGCTGAAGACGCTCGAAGAGCCACCCGACCACGTCAAGTTCCTGTTCGCCACGACGGAGGCCGACAAGGTGCCGGTGACGGTGCGCTCGCGCTGCCAGCGCTTCGACCTGCGCCGTGTCGAGGCCGATGTGCTGATCCGCCATCTCGCCTCGATCTGCGCCCGGGAAGGCGTCGAGACCGACGACGAGGCGCTGCTCGTCGTGGCGCGCGCCGCCGAGGGCTCGGTGCGCGACGCGCTCTCGCTGCTCGACCAGGCCATCGCCCATGGGGCCGCGGCCGCCGGCGGCGCGGGCGTGCCGCGCGTCGACGCCGAGACCGTGCGCACCATGCTCGGGCTCGCCGACCGCACCAAGATCATCGATCTCTTCGAGGCGGTGATGCGCGGCGGCCTCGCCGAGGCGATGGCGATCCTGAAGGGGCTGCACGACGCCGGCGCCGACCCCGGCCACATCGTGTCCGACCTCGCCGATTTCGTGCATCTCGTCACTCGGCTGAAGCTCGTGCCCGACGCCGCCAAGGACGTGGCCTTGACCGAGGAGGAGCGCCGTCGCGGCGCGGCCTTCTCGGCCCAGCTGGGCCTGCCGGTGCTGACGCGCGCCTGGCAGCTCTTGGTCAAGGGCCTCGCCGACATCAAGGATGCGCCGCGCCCCCTCGCCGCCGCCGACATGGTGCTGGTGCGCCTCGCCTGCGCCGCCGACCTGCCGACGCCGGACGAAGCGCTGCGGCGTCTTGCCGCCATGCCCTCCGGGGCGCCGGATGGCGCCGCGGTCGCGACATCCGCGCCCGGTCCGGCGCCGCGCGCCCAGGCGATGGGGCAGGGGTATGGTGGGCCGGCTCGCGCCCCGGCGCTCGCCCGCGCGCAACCGCAATCCGACGACGCCGTCCCGCAGATCCGGCTCGACAGTTTCGCCGATGTCGTGGCGCTGGCCCAGGCGCGTCGCGACATCCAGCTCAAGATGGCGCTCGAGCGCGACGTGCGGCTGGTGCGGTTCGAGACGGGCACGCTCGAATTCGAGGCGGGGCCGACCGCCTCGCCCCTGCTCGCCCAACAGATCGGCAAGCGGCTCCAGGAGTGGACCGGCCAACGCTGGATGGTCGCCGTGGTGTCGTCGGGCGGCGCGCCGAGCCTGCGCGAAGAGGCTAACCTCGCCGAGCGGGCGAAACGCGCCGAGGTCGCGGCCGACCCGCTGGTGCGCAAGGTGATGGAGGCCTTTCCGGGTGCCGAGATCGTGGCGGTCCATTCGCTGCTCGACCGGGCGCTCCCGCCGGTTGCGGCCGTAGAGGCGGGCACCGAGGACGACGTCGCCTATATCGAGGACATGCCGGGCGAGGACGATCTTTAGAAAGGGATGCGACGATGAAGGACATCATGGGCTTGATGAAACAGGCGCAGGCCATGCAGGCGCGCGTCGAAGAGATCCAGATCGAGCTCGAAAAGCTCGAGGTGGAGGGCGTCTCGGGCGGCGGCCTGGTGCGCGTCACGCTCAACGCCAAGGGCGCCCTGAAGGGGGTGCGCCTCGACGATTCGCTACTCAAGGCCGACGAGAAAGAGATCCTCGAAGACCTCATCGTTGCCGCCCACGCCGATGCCAAGGGCAAGGGCGAGAAGGTCATGGAGGAGAAGATGAAGGCGGTCACCGCCGGCCTGCCCCTCCCGCCCGGCATGAAGCTGCCGTTTTAGGGTTTCGATGCTGCCGACCCCTCATCCGCCCCGGATCAAGTCCGGGCGCAAACTCCATGGAACGAGGCTTTCCCTTCTCCCCTTGCGGGAGAAGGTGCGCCCGCGACAGCGGGCCCGGATGAGGGGTGTTTGCGGGTCGCACTGTGCCTGAGCGCGTCGCCGGCCCCGAGATCGAGCGGCTGATCCAGCTCATGGCGCGCCTGCCGGGCCTGGGGCCGCGCTCGGCGCGCCGCGCCGCGCTTCATCTCATGCGAAAGCGCGAGGAGCTTTTGTCGCCGCTCGCCGACGCCATGCGGGTGGCGCGGGAGAAGATCGTCACCTGCACGGTCTGCGGCTCGATCGACACGATCGATCCCTGCTCGATCTGCGCCGACCCGCGCCGCGATTCTTCGCTCCTCGTCGTGGTCGAGACGGTGGCCGACCTCTGGGCGCTGGAGCGCGCCGGGGTGGTGCGCGGCCGCTACCACGTGCTCGGCGGGACCTTGTCGCCGCTCGACGGCATCGGCCCCGACGATCTCAACCTCGCCTCGCTCGTCGGGCGGGTGAGCGAGGGTGCGGTCACCGAGGTGATCCTCGCCGTCAATGCCACGGTCGACGGCCAGACGACGGCCTATTACGTCACCGACCTGCTCTCCCATACCGGCGTCGCCGTCACCCGCCTGGCCCATGGCGTGCCGGTCGGCGGCGAGCTCGACTACCTCGACGAGGGTACGCTGGCCGCGGCGATGCGGGCGCGGACGCGGTTTTGAAGCCTTTCGATCGCCATTGCTGGGGTCGGCCTCGGTCGGCTTGTTGCGTGCTATGGGCTAACTGTTCCAGGATCAGAGATGATGGCGCGAAACTCAAGATTTTTGGAAAATGGCGGGAGCGAGCGCGCCGCGCGAAAACGATCGTTTTTGCGCGATTGTTTCGGAGGCATCCAAGCCCTTGCAATCCTTAAGGCTGGATCGCGCAAAAACCTGCGCTCATAATTTCATCCCATCCTGAGCGCTGAATTTCTGTCTGGTATGAATATATCATACCGCGCTAAAATGGTGGAAAGGGAGGACTCCCATGTCCAACATTGAAAAACGGACTTTCAGCCTGCCCGCCGAGCATACGAGCTTCATCGACAGCCTGGTGGCGTCTGGAAGCTATGCGTCTGGAAGCGAAGTGATCCGGGCGGGGCTGCGCGCCTTGCAGGAGCGTGACGCCGCCGTCGAGCGATGGCTGCGCGAAGATGTTGCGCCGGTCTATGACGCCATGAAAGCCGACCCCGCGCGCGGCCTGTCGGTGGAGGCGGCTTTTGCTGAGGTGAGGGCGCACCATGCCGCCCGGCTCAAGGGGGGCGCGTGAAGCGTCGCACCGTCGTCTTTTCTCCTGAGGCCAAAGACGACCTGGTGGGGCTTTACGATTGGATCGCCGCAGCGGCCAGCCCCGAGGTGGCGATGAATTACCTCGAACGGGTCGAAGCCTATTGCCTTGGTTTCGACCTGGCGGCCGAGCGCGGCAATCGCCGGGACGATGTCCGGCCGGGCCTGCGGGTCGCGGGTTTTGAAAGGCGCATCACGGTCGCTTTTGCCGTGGACGAAACCCAGATCACGATTCTGCGGCTCTTTTCCAAGGGACGGGATTGGGAAGGGGCGCTGTCATGAAAATCGGCTATGCCCGCGTCTCGACGGACGAACAGAACCTGGCCTTGCAGCTCGATGCGTTGCAGGCCGACGGCTGCGATGTCATCCATGAGGACAAGGGGATTTCCGGCGCTGCGATGCAGCGGCCGGGCCTGACGGCGGCTTTTGGCTCGGCCAGTTTCGGCCTGCCGCCCTTATTTTTCCATTCCTGACAGATTTCGGGAACGACTTCGGCGAACGGCCTAGCGCGGGCAAGGTCCTCGTCGGTCAGTTCCATGTTGTCCGGGTGATGCGGAACGTTTGCTGTATCGCTTCGTTTCACGGGGTAAGCGGCAAGCGAACCCGCTTCATTTCAGTGGAGGTTTCGATGCGAGCTATTGTCTATGATGGACCCCGCAAGGTCAGCGTCTCGAAGGTACCGGATCCGAAGATCGAGCGACCCACGGACGCGATCGTCCGAATGACGACGACGAATATCTGTGGCTCCGATTTGCACATGTATGAAGGTCGAACCAGCTTTGAGAAAGGGCGCGTATTCGGACATGAGAACCTGGGGCAAATCGTGGAGGTAGGCAATGGTGTCGACCGCGTAAAGAAGGGCGACTGGGTCTGCCTCCCGTTCAACGTCGGCTGTGGCTTTTGTGAGAACTGCGAAAGGGGCCTGACCGGCTTTTGCCTGACTTGTAATCCGGGCATGGCAGGCGCGGCATACGGTTTCGCCGATATGGGTCCCTATCAGGGCGGCCAGGCAGAGTTGCTTCGCGTGCCCTACGCCGACTTCAACTGCCTGTCCTTGCCAGAAGACGCCGAAGAGAAACAGGACGATTACGTCATGCTGTCCGACATTTTCCCGACCGGCTGGCACGCGACCGAATTATCCGGTTTGCTGCCGGGCGAAAGCGTCGCGATCTACGGCGCCGGCCCCGTCGGTCTGATGGCCGCACATTCGGCGATGATCAAGGGCGCTTCGCAGGTCTTCGTGGTGGACAGCCATCCGGACCGGCTGAAGCTCGCGGAATCGTTCGGTGCCATCGTCATTGACGACACCAAGGGTGATTGCGTCGACCAGCTTTTACATCACACCAATGGCAAAGGCACGGATCGTGGCTGCGAGTGCGTCGGTTATCAGTGCTGCGACCGGCATGGTCACGAGGCCAACCACGTGACGATGAACAACCTCGTCGCCTCGACGAAAGCGACCGGCGGCGTTGGGGTCGTCGGCGTCTTCGTCCCCGAGGATCCTGGCGCGAAGGACAATCTCGCCAAGGAAGGCAAGATGGCGTTCGACTTCGGCGCCTTCTGGTTCAAGGGCCAGAAGGTCGGCACCGGTCAGGCCAACGTGAAGGCCTACAACCGGCGACTGTGTGAGCTTATCCGTCACGGCCGCGCGAAGCCGTCCGCGATCATCTCGCATCGGCTCAAACTCGACGAGGCGCCGAACGCCTACAAGCATTTCGACGCGCGCGACGATGGCTGGACAAAGGTGGTGCTGAAGCCTGCGGCCTGAGCCTGAGACGGACATAACGAAGGAGTGCGCCTGGGCGCCGATCATCAAGGCGATGCGCGACGTCAACACATATGATGCATTTTATTCACGATAGAAACCAAGAAACAGGTCGCCGATCGCCTTGCGCATCCGCAGCGTCAGCCGGCGCCGCCGGCAATGCTCGTCGCGATCGTGGAGCATATGGCAGCGCTGGCACAAGGCTTTCAAGTTGCGCGGCGGATTGTTGGTCGGGTCATGATCGAGATGGGCAGTCGCCAGCACCACTTCGTGACCCGAACGGCGGCCTCGTCCTGCAACACCAGGCGGGGCAGGAGACGGCCGCGGCCGTCGCGCCATATCTGTCGATCCTCGTCCCACCATCTGCCGTCACCGAGATGCCGGCCCTCGCGCCCATGCGGCCGGGCGCAGGTTTCGCAGCGGCCCTTGGCCCGCTCGAACCGGATCATGGCCGAGAGCTGCTTCCAGTCGATCGGGTACAGCCATAAGCAATCCGAGGCACCTGCGGTTCCGTGGCTGCGGCGTGGTGAGAAACTTAAGAAATATGCACGGCCAGCGCCAGCCAGCGAAAACAAGGCGTTAAGAACTGCAAAAGTCGGGTGCGCAACTGCGCAGTGCGTTCATGGATCGGGCGCTGTCATTCGAGCCCGCAGTAGGGGGGAGTTCCGCCCATGACGGGATCTTGTTCAATCGGCGGCCCTTGCATTGAGTAAATCCTACCCGCCCCCGGTCAACACCCCGCGCGACGACGCAGTGTGATCCTTCAGGACCTTGCCGGTCGAGGGGTCGACCTCCTTCATCTGCACGTCGTAGCCCCACAGGTCAGCCAGGTGCTGGAGCACCTCGCGCGTCTCTTTCTCGTCGACCAGGATGCCGTTCAGCACATTGTGCTGCAGCATCAGTCGCCGGTCGCCGGCGAGGTCGACGTCGACGACCTGGATGTCCGGGTCGGTCCAGGCCACGTCGTACTGGCGCGAGAGCGCGCGGCGCAGGCGCCTGTAGCCGCGCTCGTCGTGGATAGCCTCGATGCGCAGCGGCTCCGAGTCGTCACCGTCGTCGACGAGTTCGAACAGCCGCCATTTGCGCATCAGGGTGGGGCTCAGGTACTGGCCCAGAAAACTCTCGTCGCGGTAATTGGCCCAGATGTGGCGCAGCGTGCCGTAAGGGTTGCCCATGCCGGCGATGTCCGCGAACCAGGTGCGGTCCTCGGCGGTCGGCGCCGTGCAGATACGCTCGATGTCCTTCATCATGGCGAAGCCGAGCGCATAGGGGTTGATGCCGTTGTAGCGCCGGTCGTCGTAATCGGGCTGGGCCACGACATTGGTGTGCGAGGTGATGAATTCGAGGTAGGCGCCCTCGTTGATCTGCCCCTTCTCGTAGAGGCGGTTCATGATCTCGTAGTGGCAATAGGTGGCGCAGCCCTCGTTCATCACCTTGGTCTGCCCTTGCGGATAGAAATACTGGGCGATGTGGCGCACGATGCGCAGGATCTCGCGCTGCCAGGGCGCCAGGCGCGGCGCGCTCTTCTCCAGGAAATAGAGAAGGTTCTCCTGCGGCAGCTCGAGCAGGGCGCGGCGGCGTTCCTCGCTGAGGTTCTCGGCCTTGGCGGCGGGCTTGTCCGGCACCGTGCGCCACAGGTCGTTGAACATCTTCTCCTGGTAGTCGCGCCGCTGCCGCTCGCGCCGGTCCTCCGACAACAGGTCGGGCTTGCGCTTCCTCGGGTAGCGGTGGACGCCGTGGCTCATCAGCGCATGGGCCGCGTCGAGCAGCCGCTCGACCGGGGTCGTGCCGTAGCGCTGCTCGCATTCGGCGATATAGCCCTTGGCGAAGTCGAGATAGTGCAGGATGCCCTCGGCATCGGTCCATTGCCGGAACAGGTAGTTGTTCTTGAAGAAATGGTTGTGGCCGAAGGCCGCATGGCCGATCACCAGGGCCTGCATGGCCGCGGTGTTCTCCTCCATGTTGTAGCTGACGCAGGGGTTGGAATTGATGACGATCTCGTAGGCCAGGCCGCGCAGGCCCTTGCGATAGCCGGCCTCGTGATGCGCGAAATGCTTGCCGAAGGACCAGTGCTTGTAGAACAGCGGCATGCCGACCGAGGAATAGGCGTCGAGCATCTGTTCGGTGGTGATGATCTCGATCTGGTTCGGGTAGATGTCGAGGCCGAGGTCCTCACGCGCGATGACCTCGATCGCGTCATGGATCCGCCGGATGGTCGAGAAATCCCATTCGGTGCCGGAGAACAGCAGCCGGTCGTCGGTCGCGACATCGCTCATGAGACGCCCTCCGAGGCCGCCGGGGTCTTGCGCTCGAACAATTCGCGGAAGACCGGATAGATCTCGGCGCGGTTGCGGACCTTGCACATGGCGAAGCTCGATCCCTTCTCGCGCACCGCTTCATAGGTGCGCCAGAGCTCGGTCTGCCGTGGCAAAAAACCCATATGCGGCGTCTCGTGTTCGCGCCCGACCTCGATATAGGCGAAATACTGGCAGACCGGCAGGATGCCCTGGGCCAGCTGGGTCGAGGTCTTCTCGCTGTCGCCGCCCGAATTGTCGCCGTCGGAGGCCTGCGCCGCATAGATGTTCCAGTCCTCCGGCGGATAGCGCCCGGCGACGATGCGGATCATCTCGTCGAGCGCGCTCGACACGACCGTGCCGCCCGTCTCGGCGGAATGGAAGAAGGTGTCCTCGTCGACCTCGGAGGCCGCATGGGTGTGGCGGATGAACACCACGTCGACGTGCCGGTAGCGGCGCTTGAGGAAGATGTAGAGCAGCGCAAAAAACCGCTTGGCCAGGTCCTTCATATGTTCGGTCATGGAGGCGGAGGTGTCCATGAGGCAGAACATGACGGCCTGGGCCATGGGCTTGGGCACCGGCTGGAAGCGCCGGTAGCGGATGTCGATCGGGTCGATGAAGGGGACGCGCCGGTTCTTGCCGTGCCAGTCGGCGAGCTTGGATTTCAGCGCCGCGAGCTCCTCCGGCGCGCCGTCTTCCTGGGTCAGCCGGTCGATCTCCTCCTCGAGCGAGACGATCTGGTGCGCCTTGGGGCGCGACAGGGCGACGCGGCGCGACAAGGAATTGCGCATGGTGCGCGACAGCGACAGGTTGGCCGGCGACCCCGAGACCGAATAGCCGGCGCGGGTCATGCTCTTGACCGCGGTGGTGGCGAGGCGCCGCTTGATCAGATCGGGCAGTTCGAGGTCGTCGAAGAAGAGATCGAGATATTCCTCCTGGGTCAGCACGAAGCGGAATTCGTCCTCTCCCGACCCGTCCGTCGCGCCCTCCGAACCCGAGCCGCCGCCGCCCGAAGGGTCGCGCGGAATGGTATCGCCTTCGAGAAACTTCTTGTTGCCGGGCAGCAAGCCTTCGCGCTTGCCGCCGGTCGAGGAGCGCCTGAGCCGCGGCTCGCGCACCCCGTCGAGCGGGATCCGGACCTCGCCGCCCTGGTCGAAGTCCTTGATGCTCCGCTCCTTGCCGCTCTGGCGCACGGCCTGCTGGACGAGCGCCTTGGCGCGGCGGAGGAAGCGCTGGCGGTTCGCCAGGCTTTTTCCTCCGGAATCGAGGCGTCGGTCGACGATATGCATGGCGTCTCGCTTCGGTAGCCCCCGTTACGGATCAGCCGGCCTTCTTTGCTCTCATATACCATTCGACGAGGCGCCGGACCTGGCGCTCCGTATAGCCGCGCGACACCATTCTTTCGACGAACTGGCCGTGCTTCTTCTCCGTGTCGCTGTCGCGCTTCGACGAGAAGCTGATCACCGGCAGCAGCTCCTCGACCTGCGAGAACATGCGCCGCTCGATGACCTCGCGGATCTTCTCGTAGCTGGTCCAGGACGGGTTGCGCCCCGAATTGGCGGCCCGCGCGCGCAACGAGAACTTCACCACCTCGTTGCGGAAGTCCTTCGGATTGGCGATGCCCGCCGGCTTCTCGATCTTGGTCAGCTCCTGGTTCAGGAGTTCACGGTTGAGCAACTGTCCCGTATCGGGATCCTTGAAGTCCTGGTCCTCGATCCAGGCATCGGCATAGTCGACATAGCGGTCGAACAGGTTCTGTCCATAGTCGTGGTAGGATTCGAGATAGGCCTTCTGAATCTCGTGGCCGATGAATTCGGCGTAGCGCGGGGCGAGGTCGGCCTTGATGAACTCGCGGTAGCGCTTCTCGGTGTCCGCCGCCAATTGGTCGCGGCGGATCGCCTGTTCGAGCACGTACATGAGGTGGACCGGGTCGGCCACGACCTCGGTCGTATCGTGGTTGAAGGTGGCAGCCAGCACCTTGAAGGCGAAGCGGGTGGAGATACCGTCCATGCCCTCGTCGACGCCGGCCGCGTCGCGATATTCCTGCATCGAGCGGGCGCGCGGGTCGACCTCGCGCAAGCTCTCGCCGTCATAGACGCGCATCTTGGAATAGAGGTTGGAATTCTCGTGCTCGCGCAGCCGCGAGAGCACCGAGAAGCGCGCCAGCATCTCCAGCGTGCCGGGTGCGCAGGGCGCGCCGGTCAGTTCCGAGCCCTGGATCAGCTTTTCGTAGATCAGCTTCTCTTCCGTGACACGCACGCAATACGGCACCTTGATGACGTAGATGCGGTCGATGAAGGCTTCGTTGTTGCGGTTCGCCCGGAACGTCTGCCATTCGGCCTCGTTCGAATGGGCCATGATGATCCCGGTGAAGGGGATCGCGCCGATATTTTCCGTGCCGTTGTAATTGCCCTCCTGGGTCGCGGTCAGCAGGGGATGCAGCATCTTGATCGGCGCCTTGAACATCTCGACGAATTCGAGCATGCCCTGGTTGGCGCGGTTGAGGCCGCCTGAATAGCTGTAGGCGTCGGGGTCACTTTGGGACAGGCTCTCCAGGCGGCGGATGTCGACCTTGCCGACGAGCGACGAAATGTCCTGATTGTTCTCGTCGCCCGGCTCGGTCTTGGCGATGCCGATCTGCCTGAGCCGCGACGGGTTGACCTTGACCACCCGGAACTTCGAGATGTCGCCGCCGAATTCGTCGAGGCGCTTGATGCACCACGGGCTCATCAGCCCGGTCAGGCGCCGGCGCGGGATGCCGTAGCGCTCCTCGATCATCGGGCCCATCGCCTCGGGATCGAACAGGCCGAGCGGGCTTTCGAAGACCGGGCTGATCTCCTCGCCCGCCTTGAGCACGTAGATCGGGTGGACCTCGATCAGCGACTTCAGCCGCTCGGCGAGCGAGGACTTGCCGCCGCCGACCGGCCCGAGCAGGTAGAGGATCTGCTTGCGCTCCTCGAGCCCCTGCGCGGCATGCCGAAAGAAGCTGACGATCCGCTCGATCGTCTCCTCCATGCCGTAGAACTCGGAAAAGGCCGGATAGACCCGGATCGTCCGGTTCATGAAGACGCGGCCGAGCCGCGCGTCCTTAGCGGTGTCGATGAAATCGGGCTCGCCGATCGCCGCGAGGATGCGCTCGGGCGCGCTCGCATACATCATGGGATCGTCGCGGCAGGCCTTGAGATAGTCGGCGAGCGACATATCCGTCGCCCGGCGAGCGTCGTAGGACCGAGCGAAGCTCGTGAACAGGTCGTCCATGCGTAGCAGCCCTTTCTCGCTATCGAACAATCAGACCCTGAGACCTCGCGCCCGCGACCCCCTTGCAAGAAACCTGCAAGTCAAAGGAGACGTCCGCCGTCGAACCGGCCGACCGTTCCTGTTTGTCCTGCACCCCATTCTCAATGTGGCGATGGTCACCATGAGACGCCAGGGACCTTGCCTCAAGCCGACCGGCGTCGCGAGCCAAGTCCGCCAGAAATGCTCAGCCGAGCCGTACCGGAGGCGCTAAGGTACGGAAGTCGACGTGGACATCGCTCCTGCCGACAACGCAAGCCATCGAACCATCGATCCGTGTCGCGGCGGCGCCGTCCTCGAAGGTGAAATCGGCGCCGAGGCTCGCCAGCGGCCCGAGCCCGACGGAAATGCGCGGCCGTGTCTCGAATTCGACGTCCGCAGGCGAAAAGCCGCGCGCCTCGAGCCCATGCATCAGTTCGGGCAGGCAGGCGGCAACGAGCCTGTCACGCCCCACCGCGGCATAGAGAAGACGCCCGTCGTCGAAGACCAAGTCGCCGAGCCCGGCCGCCGCCAGCCCCATAACGAGGAGCAGCCCGGCGCCTGCCAGCCTCAACGTCAATGCCATGCTTCTTTTTCCGTCAGCATTGCGGGAATTCCAAGGCCGATCGGCAAATCGATCGAGGACTGTGGCTTTCGGGTTGCGGCCTGCACGGCTCGACCCTATGGTGCCGCGCCTCAAAAACGAACGAGAAACACTATGGCCTTTATCGCCGACACCTTGTCTCGCGTAAAACCCTCCGCGACGATCGCCGTGACGCAGAAGGCGCGCGATCTCAAGGCCGAAGGGCGCGACATCATCTCGCTCTCGGTCGGCGAGCCGGATTTCGACACGCCGGACAATGTGAAGCAGGCGGCGATCGATGCGATCCTGCGCGGCGACACCAAATATCCGCCGGTCTCGGGCATCGTGCCGCTGCGCGAGGCGATCACCAAAAAATTCAAGCGCGAGAACAATCTCGACTACAAGCCGTCGCAGACGATCGTCGGCACGGGCGGCAAGCAGATCCTGTTCAACGCCTTTCTGGCGACGCTCAACCCCGGCGACGAGGTCGTCATCCCGGCGCCCTATTGGGTGTCCTATCCGGACATGGTGCTGATCGCCGGCGGGACGCCGGTGATTATCCAGACCACGATGGCGCATGGCTTCAAGCTGCAGCCGGAGGAGCTGGAGCGCGCCATCACGCCGCGCACCAAATGGGTGCTGCTCAATTCGCCGTCAAATCCGTCGGGTGCTGCCTACACGCGCGCCGAGCTCAAGGCCATAACGGATGTGGTGGTGCGCCACCCGGACGTCTGGGTGTTGACGGACGACATCTACGAACATCTCGTCTACGGCGACTTCGTCTTCACCACCCCGGCCGAGGTCGAGCCGAACCTCTACGACCGCACGCTGACCATGAACGGCGTATCGAAGAGCTATGCCATGACGGGCTGGCGGATCGGCTATGCGGCGGGGCCGGAGAGGCTGATCAAGGCCATGGACCTGCTGCAGGGCCAGCAGACCTCGGGCGCCTGCACCATCGCCCAATGGGCCTCGGTCGAGGCGTTGAACGGACCGCAGGATTTCATCTCCGAGCGGCGGCGCGTCTTCGAGGAGCGGCGCGACCTCGTCGTCTCCATGCTGAACCAGGCGAAGTTCCTCCGCTGCCCATCCCCCGAGGGAGCCTTCTACGTCTATCCGAGCTGCGCGGAGGCGATCGGCCGGAAGGCGCCGTCGGGACGGCTCATCGAGACCGACGAGGATTTCGTCACCGAACTGCTCGAGACCGAGGGCGTCGCGGCGGTGCATGGCTCGGCCTTCGGCAGCGGCCCGAACTTCCGTATCTCCTACGCCACCTCGACTGCGCTGTTGGAGACGGCCTGCGCCAAGATCCAGGCCTTCACGGCGTCGCTGATATGATGTCGAGACGCGGCAAAAACGTCACAGGTCCGGCGGAAGCGTCGCCATGCCGCAACCCCGCCATTCTGCCGGCCGTTTCATGTCCGCTTTGGGTCGCCTCGCGTAGCGAGGCCTGATCGATTCCGCCGTTCCAAGGCGAGTCGATGCGGTTCCAGCTTGCACATGGAGGCGAAGCCGACGCTTTGCCTCCGGCCCGACCAACAGGAAAGGGACATGACTATGAAGACGATGATCGCCGCCGGGGGCACGATGATGCTGGCCCTGGCGGCCCTGCCGCAAGCGGCCTCGGCCGGGCCGCTCGGCCAACTCGTCTGCAACGTCGCGGGCGGTGCCGGCTTGCTCATCACGTCGAAGCGGGCGCTGAACTGCGAATACGACCCCGCCAACGGCGCTCACCCGCAGCATTACGTCGGTACGATCGCCCGCTTCGGCCTCGACCTCGGTATCCAGGGACCCGGCCGGCTCGTCTGGGACGTGGTCACGGTCGGCGGCCCCATCGGGCCGGGTTCCCTGGCGGGCACCTATACCGGCGGAAGCGCCTCCGCGACGGTCGGGGTAGGCGTCGGCGCCAATGCGCTCGTCGGCGGCAACCACATCACCTTGCAGCCGCTCTCGGTGCAGCAGCAGTCGGGTCTCAACGTCGCGGCCGGCATCGGCACGATGGTGCTGGAATACGCGCCCTGAGTCGACGACGCGGCTGCTCTCGGCCGTCGCTCGTCCCGTCATGACAAAAGAAAGGCGGCCGGTCGTCCCGGCCGCCTTTGTCGTCGAGCGGAAGACTTCGACACTCACACCCTAGTATCCTGAACCAGAAGTTCGTTGTATAATCTCTGTTGTTTGATCGCGGTGGAGGTTGGCATGGGTCGGCCACTTGAACCTGTTGCGCTGAGCGAGGGCGAACGGAGGGACTTGTCGTCGCTCGCGGCGCGACGAAAGACGGCGCAGGCCTTCGCGATGCGGGCCAGGATCGTGCTTCTGTCGAGCGAAGGCGCCGCCAACAAGGAGGTTGCGGCGCGTCTGTCGATCGATGAGGCGACAGTGGGGAAGTGGCGTCGCCGGTTCCTGTCGGATCGACTGGACGGCTTGCGGGACGAGGCGCGCTGCGGCGCTCCACGCACTGTGGATGATGCTCGGGTCGAGGCTGTGATCGTGCGCACATTGGAAAGCCTCCCCTCTGACGCGACACACTGGAGTTCGCGCGGCATGGCCAAAGCGAGCGGTCTGTCGACCTCGACGGTTCAGCGCATCTGGCGCGCGTTCGGCTTGCAGCCGCATCGCGCCGACACGTTCAAACTGTCGACCGACCCGGACTTCGTGGCCAAAGTCCGCGACATCGTCGGGCTCTACATGGCCCCGCCTGCACGCGCCCTTGTCTTGTGTGTCGATGAGAAGAGCCAAATCCAGGCGCTCGACCGCAGCCAGCCGATGCTGCCCATGCGTCCTGGTCAAATCGAGCGACGGGCGCACGATTATACCCGCCATGGCACCACATCGTTGTTCGCCGCGTTGAACGTCGCAACCGGCGCTGTCATCGGCAAGTGCTTTCCCCGGCATCGCGCGACCGAGTTCCGCTGCTTCCTCGACGAGATCGAAAAAGCCGTCCCGGACACCCTCGACGTCCACCTCGTGATGGACAATTACGCCACGCACAAGACACCCATGATCCGCGACTGGCTCGCCAAGCGCCCACGCTGGCAGGTCCACCACACCCCAACGGGTGCATCATGGATCAATCAGGTCGAGCGCTTCTTCGCCTTGCTCAGCGAGCGGAAGATCAAGCGCGGGGCCCATCGCAGCGTCGCCGCCCTTCAGGCCGCCATCACCTCGTTCGTCGACGCCCACAACGCAAACCCAAAGCCGTTCCGATGGACCAAAACAGCAGACGACATCCTCGCATCCGTCGAGCGATTCTGCCTACGGCTCACCCCAGCAAAAAATGCCCCGAACTTCTGATTCAGGATACTAGAGCACGATCGGTTTAGGTTGAATCGCTTCGCGATCCTAAACCAATGAACGTGCTCGCTCTTTTAATGCTGGAGCAGATCGGCAGCAGCCGATCATGCTCTAGTATCCTGAACCAGAAGTTCGTTGTATAATCTCTGTTGTTTTATCGCGGTGGAGGTTGGCATGGGTCGGCCACTTGAACCTGTTGCGCTGAGCGAGGGCGAACGGAGGGACTTGTCGTCGCTCGCGGCGCGACGAAAGACGGCGCAGGCCTTCGCGATGCGGGCCAGGATCGTGCTTCTGTCGAGCGAAGGCGCCGCCAACAAGGAGGTTGCGGTGCGTCTGTCGATCGATGAGGCGACAGTGGGGAAGTGGCGTCGCCGGTTCCTGTCGGATCGACTGGACGGCTTGCGGGACGAGGCGCGCTGCGGCGCTCCACGCACTGTGGATGATGCTCGGGTCGAGGCTGTGATCGTGCGCACATTGGAAAGCCTCCCCTCTGACGCGACACACTGGAGTTCGCGCGGCATGGCCAAAGCGAGCGGTCTGTCGACCTCGACGGTTCAGCGCATCTGGCGCGCGTTCGGCTTGCAGCCGCATCGCGCCGACACGTTCAAACTGTCGACCGACCCGGACTTCGTGGCCAAAGTCCGCGACATCGTCGGGCTCTACATGGCCCCGCCTGCACGCGCCCTTGTCTTGTGTGTCGATGAGAAGAGCCAAATCCAGGCGCTCGACCGCAGCCAGCCGATGCTGCCCATGCGTCCTGGTCAAATCGAGCGACGGGCGCACGATTATACCCGCCATGGCACCACATCGTTGTTCGCCGCGTTGAACGTCGCAACCGGCGCTGTCATCGGCAAGTGCTTTCCCCGGCATCGCGCGACCGAGTTCCGCTGCTTCCTCGACGAGATCGAAAAAGCCGTCCCGGACACCCTCGACGTCCACCTCGTGATGGACAATTACGCCACGCACAAGACACCCATGATCCGCGACTGGCTCGCCAAGCGCCCACGCTGGCAGGTCCACCACACCCCAACGGGTGCATCATGGATCAATCAGGTCGAGCGCTTCTTCGCCTTGCTCAGCGAGCGGAAGATCAAGCGCGGGGCCCATCGCAGCGTCGCCGCCCTTCAGGCCGCCATCACCTCGTTCGTCGACGCCCACAACGCACACCCAAAGCCGTTCCGATGGACCAAAACAGCAGACGACATCCTCGCATCCGTCGAGCGATTCTGCCTACGGCTCACCCCAGCAAAAATGCCCCGAACTTCTGATTCAGGATACTAGAGCACGATCGGTTTGGGTCGAATCGCTTCGCGATCCTAAACCGATGAATGTGCTCGCTCTTTAAAACTGGAGGAGATCGGCGACAGCCAATCATGCTCTAGGTCGCGGCCCTGTCGCCGGGGCGAGGCCGGTGCCCTCCGTGCCGCTCGCATCCTTCACGCCGGCCCAGATCTTCCGCTTCACGTAATAGAGCAGGCAGGCAAAGACGATGAGGAAGACCACGGCGTTGAAGCCCGTCCGCTTGCGCTGGTCGAGCTTGGGCTCGGCCGCCCATTGCAGGAAGGCGGCGATGTCCTTCGAATATTGCGCCACCGTCTTCGGCGAGCCGTCCGCGTATTCGACGACCCCGTCGCTGAGCGGCGGCGGCATCGAGATCGCATGGCCGGGGAAATAGACGTTGTAATATTTGCCCTCGGGCAGCTTGAAGCCTTCCGGCGGCTTGTCCTTGAAGCCGTTCATCAGGGCGTGAATATAGTCCGGCCCCTCTTCCTGGTACTGGGTGAAGGGCTCCGTCAGGAACCACGCGCCGCCGCGCTCATAAGAGCGCGCCTTGGCCAACACCGACATGTCGGGCGGCAGGGCGCCGCCGTTGGCGGCGCGGGCCGCGGCGTCATTGGGGAAGGGCGAGGGGAAATAGTCCGATGGCCGGCCTGGCCGCTGCGCCGGATTGCCCGAATCGTCGACGCCGTCGGTGATCTGGAACGTGGCGGCGAGCGCCTTGACCTGTGACGCGCTGAACTCGGGGCCGCCCGGATCCGCCAGGTTGCGGAAGGCCACGTATTTCATCGAATGGCAGTTCGAGCAGACGGTCTTGTAGACCTGATAGCCGCGCTGCAATTGCTGCGTATCGTATTTGCCGAACGGTCCCGCGAAGGACCAGCTCTGCATCGGCGGCAGCGGGTTCTCGGCCGCGGTCTGGGCGTCCTGGGCATGGGCGTGAGCAGTCGTCATCAGGCCGAGAGCGAGAGCCGCCGCGAGCAGCCGTGACTTGGACATCATGGTTTCCGTGATCAGCATGGCGTCCGCGCTCAACCTTCCGTGGAGGGGCCGGAGGCGGCCTGCGCCCCCGCGAAGGCCCCCGACCCCGCATGTCGGCCGAGGACCGCTTCGGTGATCGAGGCCGGCATCTTGCGCGGCGTCTCGAAGAAGCCCAGCACGAATATGATGGGAAAGAACGCAAAGTAATAGAACGTCAGCACCTGGGCCACGGTGACGATGCCGCCGACGGGCTCCTGCGAGCCGCAATAGCCGAGGCCGACCACGGTCAAGAAGAACAGGAACAGGAAAATACGATAGAGCGGCCGGAAGTTGGCCGAGCGGACGCGCGACGTGTCGATCCACGGCAGGAAGGCCAGGATCAGGATCGAGCCGAACAGCGCACACACGCCACCGAGTTTCGACGGTATCGCCCGCAGCATCGCGTAATAGGGCAGGAAGTACCATTCCGGCACGATATGCGGCGGCGTCTGCAGCGGGTTCGCCGGGATGTAATTGTCCGCATGGCCGAGGTAGTTCGGCATGAAGAAGACGAAATAGGCGTAGAAGGCCAGGAAGCAGACGAGGCCAAACCCGTCCTTCACCGTGAAATAGGGGTGGAAGGGGAGCGTGTCCTTGCGGCTCTTGACCTCGACGCCGACCGGGTTGTTGGAGCCCGGCACATGCAGAGCCCAGATGTGCAGGATCACCACCCCGAGGATCATGAAGGGCAGCAGGTAGTGCAGCGAGAAGAAGCGGTTGAGCGTGGCATTGCCGACCGAATAGCCGCCCCACAGCCAGATGGTGATCGAATCGCCGACGACCGGGATGGCGGAGAACAGCGAGGTGATGACCTTGGCGCCCCAGAAGCTCATCTGGCCCCAGGGCAGCACGTAGCCCATGAAGGCCGTCGCCATCATCAGGAGGAAGATGATCACGCCGAGGATCCACAGGATCTCGCGCGGCGCCTTGTAGGAGCCGTAATACATGCCACGCGCGATATGGATATAGACCGCGATGAAGAACATCGAGGCGCCGTTGCCGTGCATGTAGCGCAGCATCCAGCCGAAGTTCACGTCGCGCATGATGTGCTCGACGCTGTCGAAGGCCATGGTGGCCTCCGGCGTGTAATGCATCGCCAGCACGACGCCGGTGACGATCTGCGCCGTCAGCATGAAGGCCAGGATGCCGCCGAAGGTCCAGAAATAGTTGAGGTTGCGCGGGTTCGGGAAGACGATGAAGGAGGAGTGCACGAGCCCGATGATCGGCAGGCGGCTTTCGAGCCAGCGCAGCGCCGGATGCTGGGGAACGTAGGTCGAAGGTCCGCTCATGACTATCTGTCTCTCAACACAAGCTCGGGCGCCGGAGCCGGCTCAACCGATCTTGACCTTGGTGTCGGTGAGGAATGCGTAGGTCGGCACGACGAGATTGTAGGGAGCAGGACCCTGCCGGATGCGGCCCGAGACGTCGTAGACCGAACCGTGGCAGGGACAACGCCATCCGTCGTAAGCACCTTCGTGGCCGAGCGGCACGCAGCCGAGATGCGTGCAGATGCCGACCACGATCAACCATTCCGGCTTTTGCACACGCTTCTGGTCCGTCTCGGGGTCCTTGAGGTCGCTGAGCGGCGTATC
This sequence comes from Lichenihabitans sp., assembly GCA_965277115.1. GTDB lineage: Bacteria > Pseudomonadota > Alphaproteobacteria > Rhizobiales > Beijerinckiaceae > Lichenihabitans. The sequence goes on from CBDIBY010000013.1 coordinate 1,283,666, forward strand.
CTCGGCGGTCTTGATCTCCTTGGCGGTCCGGTGACGGACGAAGACCGGATTGCCGCGCCACTTTACCGTGACGATCTGGCCTTCCTCGATCTTCGAAATATCCATTTCGGTCGACGAGAGCGCGAGGGTCGAGGCGTCCGGGCTCATTTGGCTGATCAGCGGCCAGACCACGGAGGCTGCGCCGACGGCCGCGACCGCGCCGGTCGCGATGAAAAGGAAATCCCTGCGGGTGGGTTCCCCGGGCGTCATGGTTGCGGTCGACAACGATCAACTCCAAGTGACGGGCGCACCGTCTGCGGTAGGGCAGGCCGCGCCCGAGGGTCGGCGCTGACGGTTTCCCCCTCCCGGTGGATAGAACCGCGCCCGCTCCTCAACAATGCGACCCTTCGCCACCGCGCCCTGCGCCGGGCGTCGATTTTTCGGCCGATGTGTGGCACCGTCGGGCACGCTTGTCCAGTGCGCGAAAGCGCCGACGGCGCAATCGGGCGCCGTGTTTTTCCGCCGTCGACAGGCCCATGCGTCTCAGGCGCGTCGCCGTCGCGATTTGGCGAATGTGTCGAACGCCACCGCCAGCACGATGATCAGGCCGATGACGATCTGCTGGATGTAGGACGACACGTTGAGCAGCACGAGGCCGTTCAGCAGGACGCCGATCAGCACCGCGCCGATCACCGTGCCGAAGATGGTGCCGACACCGCCGAACAGGCTGGTGCCGCCGATCACCACCGAGGCGATCACGGTCAGTTCGTAGCCGATCCCCGCCACCGCCTCGGCCGAATTCAAGCGGGCCGCCAGCACGAAGCCGGCGAGCCCCGAGAAGAACCCCATGATGACATAGACGCTGAGCAGGATGCGCGGCACCTTCAGGCCGGAGAGACGCGCCGCCTCCGGATTGCCGCCGACCGCATAGACCTGGCGGCCGAACCGCGTGTAGCGCAGCACCAGATGCGCCAGGATGGCGAAGCCGATGAATATGATGACGGGCGTCGGCACGATGCCGATCCTGCCCTGGCCCCAGAACTGGAACCCTTCGTCGAAGCCGCTGATCGGGCCGCCGCCCGACAAGAGCAGCGCCGCGCCGCGGAACACCGACATGCCGCCGAGCGTCACCACGAAGGGCGGCACCTTGGCTTTGGTGATGGCCGTGCCCTGGACCAGCCCGCCCGCGACCCCGATCACCACCGCCACGAGCAGGGCGGTGGCCCAGCCGTAGCCCGCGGCCGCCCCACTGAGCGAGCCGAAGTTGCCCGTCGCGCTGCCCTTGGCGACGATCGCGGCCGCCAGCCCGCAGAAGGCCAGGAGCGAACCGACAGACAGGTCGATGCCGGCCGTCAGGATCACGAAGGTCATGCCTATCGCCAGCAGGCCCGAGATCGACACCTGGCGCAGGACGTTCAGCAGGTTGATGGTCGACAGGAAGCGCGGCTGTAGGGTCGCGAAGACCGCCATCAGGATCGCCAGGAAGATCAGCGGCGCGAACCGGGCCAGGATGCCGAAGACGTCGATGCCTTCGGTCCTCGCCGTTTCGGGGCGGCTCTGCATGGAGGTCATGGGAGGGGCCTCAGGCGGCTTCGAGCGCGGAACCGCGCAGGGTCATCAGGCGCATCAGCCGTTCTTCGGACGCGTCGCTGCGAGCGACCTCGCCGGTGAGCCGGCCTTCGCAGAGCGTCACGATGCGGTCGGAGAGCGCGATGACCTCCGGCAGTTCGGAGGAGATGACGATGACGGCGATGCCGTCGCGGGCAAGGCGGGCCAGTAGCTGATGAACCTCGGCCTTGGCCGCGACGTCGATGCCACGGGTCGGCTCGTCGACGATGAGGATCTTCGGCTTCAGCGCCAGCCAGCGGGCGAGGACGACCTTCTGCTGGTTGCCGCCCGACAGATTGGCGATGGCCTGGTCCGGGCTCGCCATGCGGATGCCGAGGGCGCTCCGGTAGTGCTGGACCAGCGTCTTTTCCCAGGCATCGGAAACGTAGTAGAGCGGCACCCGCAGCCGCTCCATCGCGGCGACCGAGACGTTGTTGCGGACGGCGAGCGACAGGAACAGCGCTTGCTGCTTGCGATCCTCCGGCACGAGCCCGATGCCGTGTGCGATGGCATCGGCCGGCGTGCGGATCTTGACCGACGTCTCGTCGACGAAGATCTCGCCGCCCGACAGCGGGTCGGCGCCGAATACCGCCCGCGCCAGTTCGGTCCGGCCGGCGCCCACCAGGCCTGCGATCCCGAGGATCTCCCCCGGCTGCACCGACAGGGAGACGTCGCAGACCAGCGTCGCATGCGGATCGAGCCCGCCGGCATCGGTGCTGACATGGCTGACCCGCAAGGCCGGCGGCCCGGGCCGCGCCGCGCCACCCTCGACGGCCGCGAAGACGCCGAGGTCGCGCCCCACCATCATCTGGATCAGCCGGTCGACGGAGGTGGAGGCGACTTCGACCGATCCGACGAGGCGCCCGTCGCGCAGCACGGTGGCGCGGTCGCAAACCGTCATGACTTCGTCGAGGCGGTGGGTGACGTAGATGATGCCGATGCCGCGCGCCTTGAGGACGCGCACCAGCTCGAGCAGGCGGGTCACTTCGGCGGCGCTGAGCGCCGCCGTCGGCTCGTCCATGACGATGAGGCGCGCCTCGATCGACAAGGCGCGGGCGATCTCCACCATCTGCTGGTCGGCGACGCTGAGGTCGCGCACCAGCCGCCTCGGCTCGATCTTGAGGCCCAGGCGGTCGAGCGCCTCCCGCGCCGCCCGAAAGGTGCCGGGCCAGCTCACGAAGCCGGCGCGGCCCGCCTCGCGGCCGATCATGATGTTCTCGGCGACGCTCAGCGTCGGGATCAGGTTGAACTCCTGATAGATCGTGACGATGCCCTTCTGCTGGGCCTCGTAGGGCTCGGCAAAGACCTGGGGCTCGCCATCGAGCACGATCGTCCCCGCGTCCGGACGCTGCGCGCCGGACAGGATCTTCAGCAGCGTCGACTTGCCGGCGCCGTTCTCGCCGAGCAGCGCCAGCACCTCGCCGCGCATGAGCTCCAGCCCGACGTCGTTCAACGCCACGACGCCGGGAAAGCGCTTGCCGATGCCGCTCATGGCGAGCAGCGGCGCCGGCGCTCCCGCCGATAGGCTCATGGGCTCCGGCTCCGCGTGACTGCCGCTATTTCACCTCGCCGAGGCGCTCGGCCTTGTTGAGGTTCGCCTTGGTGATCACGATCGGGGTCAAAAGGACGAGGTCCTTTTCCGGCTTCTGCTTGGTCTTGATGTAATTCATGAGGATGTCGACGGCCGTCTTGCTCTGCTCAGCCGGGAACTGCTCGACCGTGCCCGCCATACCGCCGTCGCGGATGCTGGCGAGCGAATCCGGCAGCGCATCGAAGCCGATCACCTTGATCTTGTCCTGCAGGTTGCGGGCGCGCACCGCCTCCAGCGCGCCGAGCGCCATGTCGTCGTTGGCGGCGACGATCACGTCGGGGGGTGTCGCCTGGGAGGCCAGCAGCGCCTCGGTCACCGACAGTCCCTGGTCGCGGGCGAAATTGGCGGTCTGCTCGGCGACGAACATGTACTTGTCCTTATGGGCGTCGAGGATGTCGTGCAGGCCCTTGTTGCGATCGATCGCCGGGCTGGCGCCGGGCTGGCCCTGCAGGTTGATGATCTTGGCGCCGTTCGGGAAGGTGTCGAGCACCCACTGGCCCTGCGCCTCGCCGCCCTTCACATTGTCGGCCCCGACATGGGCCAGGATGCCCTTGGCAGCGGTGACGCGGCGATCGATCGTCACCACGGGCACGCCGGCATCGATGATCTCGGACAAGGCCGGCGCCATGGCGTTGACGTCGATCGGGTCGAGCACGACGCCATCGACGCCCTTGGTCAGGCCGGCTTCGACGTCGGCCGTCTGCTTGGGCGCATTGTTCTGGCCGTCGGCCTCGAGCGGGGTGCCGCCCTGCGCCTTGACCTCCGCCTCCATGGCCTTGAGCATGTGGACGAAGAACGGAAAGTTCAGACCGGGCACCGAGGTCAGGATCGTCAGATCCTTCGCCGACGCGGGCGCCAACGGCACCGCGATCGAAACGGCAAAACATGCGCCCAGCAGCGCGCGCCTGGACAGCCTCATGGTTCCTCCGAAGACAGCTTATCGTTATCGATCCCATCATGCAGGATCGCGCGAACACTGTCGGGGGACGGTGCCCCAGTCAAGTGTCAAGACCAAGTTTGGCGCGGCCGAAAAGGCGCGTGTTTCAAATGCGATCGTCCCGGGGGACCAGGGCGACGCCCTTGACCTGGGCATGGACCGCCGCACCGGCGGCGAGGCCGAGGCTTTCCCACGATCGCCGGCTGACCCGCGACAGGAGGCGTGCGCCCGCTCCCGCCGGGCCTAGGCCGATCACGGCGAGCATCTCGTGCGGGCCGGCCGGGGTGACCGACAGGATCTGTCCCTGCAAGGCGTTCAGGATGGTGCTGGCCCGCGGAGGGTCCGTGGCGAGGCTGACGTCGGCCGCGGCGATGCGCAGGCGCCGATGCCCGCCCGCCGGGCTCTCCGGAGCCGGGACCAGCACTTCGCCGCCCTCGACCGCGAGCCTCAGCAAGCCATAGGCGACATCATGGTCGACCACGACGGCGTCGAGGCTCACTGCAGCGTCGCGCCGGCCGGCCAGCGGCAGGGCGGGGTCGTTCTGCACGGCGCCGAGCGGCCCGGAGGCAAGCACCCGGCCGGCCTCCATCAGCACGATCCTGTCGGCCAGCCGCTCGACCTCCGCCATGTCGTGGCTGACATAGATCACCGGCAGCGACAGCCGCGCATGCAAGCGCTCGAGGAACGGCAGGATCTCGTCCTTGGTGCGGCCGTCGAGCGCGGCGAGCGGCTCGTCCATCAAAAGGATGCGCGGCCGGGAGAGCAGCGCACGGCCGAGCGCCACGCGCTGGCGCTCGCCGCCCGACAGGTGCCGTGGCGCACGTCCGAGGAGAGTACCGAGCCCGAGCAGGTCGACCACCTCATCGAACCCGCCGATCTCGGCCGTGGCGTCGCTCCGACGCGGCGCGCCGTAGATGAGATTGCGCCTTACGTCGAGGTGCGAAAACAGGCTCGCCTCCTGGAACACGTAGCCGACGGGGCGCCGATGCGGCGGCCGGAAGGTCGAGGCGTCCTGCCAGATGTCGCCGTCGACGGCGCAGACCCCGTCCGCGAGCCGCAACAGCCCCGCCATGCAGCGCAGCACGCTCGTCTTGCCGCACCCCGAGGGACCGAACAGCGCCGTGACGCCGCGCGCCGGCACCGCGAAGGCGACGTCGAGGCCGAACTGCCCGAGCCGTCCACGGAAGGCGGCGCGGATCGTCCCCGGCTCGCTCATGCCCCGACGCGCGCCGCGCGCGCCTCGATCGTGCGCATGGCCAGGATCACCGCGAAGCCGAAGACCAGCATGCCGGCGGCGAGCACATTGGCCTCGCGCCACTGGCCATTCTCGACGTAATCGAAGATGGCGAGGGACAGGACCTTGGTCTTGCCGGGAATGTTGCCGCCGATCATCAAGACGACGCCGAACTCGCCGACCGTATGGGCGAAGCCGAGGATCGCCCCGGTCAGGAAGCCGGGCCGGGCCAGCGGCACGGCGACCGTCCAGAAGGCGCGCCAAGGCGAAGCCCGCAGGGTCGCGGCGACTTCGAGCGGCCGCTCGCCCATGGCGTCGAAGGCGTTGCGGATCGGCTGGATGACAAAGGGCATCGAATAGATCGTCGAGCCGATGACGAGGCCGTGGAAGGTGAAGGCGAGCGTTCGCGCGCCCCAAAGGGGAGCCAGGCCGCCGCCGAGGCCGTCGGGGCCGAGTGCCACGAGCAGGTAGAAACCGAGCACGGTCGGCGGCAGCACCAGCGGCAGCGCCACGATACTCGCGACCACTTCTGTCCACCGACCCCGCGAGCGCGACAGCCACCAGGCGACCGGCGTCCCGAGGAGCAGCAGGACGAGGGTGGTGGTGCCGGCGAGCTCGATCGTCAGGACGATCGGCTGCCAGATGTCCGGCGACAGGCCTGCGAACAAGGATCAGCTGTCCGTCCCGAAGGCGTAGCCGAATTTTTCGATGACGGCCCGCGCCTCGGGTCCCTTGAGGAAGCTCATGAAGGCGGTCGCGGCAGGGTTGGACGTCCCCTTGTTCAACAGCACGGCATCCTGCCTGATCGGCGTATAATCGGCCTGGGGCACGAGCCAGCGCGAGCCGCCCGCGTCGCCCTTGAGTTGCGAGAGCGCCACGAAGCCGAGCTCGGCATTGCCGGTCTCGACGAACTGAAAGGTCTGGGAGATGTTGTTGCCCTCGACGATCTTGGGCTCCACGGCGTCGTAGATCTTAAGGGCTTTCAGGGTCTCGATGGCCGCCGCGCCATAAGGGGCGCCCTTCGGATTGGCGAGCGCCAGCTTGGTGAAGGTCCCGCCTTTGAGCGTCTCTTCGCCTTTCACCAGAGCGGGCGATTTACTCCACAAGACGAGCTTGCCGATCGCGTAGGTGAAGCGGCTGTCGGCGACCCCGAGCCCGTCCTTGACCGCTTTCTCCGGCCGCTCCTGGTCGGCCGAGAGCATGATCTCGAAGGGCGCGTCCTGGGTGATCTGCGCATAGAGCTGCCCCGAGGAGCCGAAGCTCAGGATCGCGTCGTTGCCGGTCTTCTGCTTATAGGCCGCGGCGATCTCCTTGGCGGCCTCGGTGAAGTTGGCCGCGACCGCGACATGGGTCTCTGCCGCCACGGCTGGACCGGCAAGGCCGAGCGCCACAAGGCCGAAGGCGGCGAGGAGATGGACGATCTTCATGACGGGCTCCGGGCTGCGATCGCTGTATCGCTGGGTACATAACGCGATCTCGACCCGCCGGAAACCCGCGATTTTCTGCTGATCGGTTTCAAAACCCGGTTCGATACTCCGAGCGTCCCCAGGGTAATCGCATTTGGATTTCAGCCAGTCGGACGGCCGCGTTTTCCTTCCCCGGCGTCGGGGAAGGATTTGCGCCTCGCATAGGCGATGACGTTCAAATGCGATCGCCCTGCCGAGGGCCCTCCTCCTGAGCCGAATGCGCAACATCCGAGTCGAAAAGCGTCATTTCGTGATCGGAGGCGCACCCGCCGGCACCGGCAGCGTCGGAAACAGGACATGGTCGAGCAGCAGCCACGCCAGCACGATGACGCAAACGACCAGAATCACCCACAGAATCCTTCGGTCGAGCCGCATCGTCAGCATCCTTGCGCCGCTTAGGGCGCGCCCCCGTGGATCAGCAGCCGATGCAGATCCGCATGTCATGCTCGAGCTTGCGCTGCTCGGCGAGCTCCGCCTTGGTCGGCTTCGGCAGGCCGGTGTCGGCGCCGAGAGCCGGTGGTTTGGCACCGCGCCCGACGCTCGGCGCGGTACGGGTGACGGGCCGCGGTGTCCCCGGAAGGCCGGGCGGCGCGGCCGTCGTCGGATTGCCGTTGGCGGTTTGCGCCCAAGTGGGAAGCAAAAAACCGGGCAGTGCCAGGGCCAGCGCGAAGCCAGCCGAGAGGAAGACGGGTTTCATGGACCGCATCCCATGCGAGATCGGCGCGGAGCCGGGATGGCAAGTTGGCGCCCGAATCAGCCGTTTGGCAAGCGCGTTCGGCTTACCTCGCAAGGCAATCGGTGAAGTCGAAACACCCCTCAAGGTGGCGTGCGCAGCCAAGTCTACGCTGGCTGCGTAAACTTGCCAGCGCGCCGGATGAGGGGTTGATCGTGCTTGCCTTGGCACTTGGTCGAGGCGAGTCGCGACCCGATCACGACAGGCCCGCTCCACGCTCCGCTTTGTCTGGCGTCATCAGGCGTCCGGCCACATAGGTCGCTGCCACCGAGCGGTCGTCGCCCATGGTCATCAGGGCGAAGAGTTCCTCCGGCAGGTTGTCGCCGACGCCGTCCATCCGATGCGCCATGGCGGGCGTTGCGGCCGGGTCGAGCACCACCATGTCGGCCTCGTAGCCCGGCGCCAGCGAGCCGATGCGGTCGCCGAGCCCAAGCGCCTCGGCATTGCCGCGGGTGATCATGTGGAAGACCTCGAGCGTCTGCCAGGTCTGCTGCCGGAGCTGAAGCACCTTGTAGGCCTCGGCGGCGGTGCGCAGCATCGAATAGCTGGTGCCGCCGCCGACATCGGTGGCGAGCGACACGCGCACCGGGTTTTTGGGCGCGCGCAGCCGGGCCATGTCGAACAGGCCCGAACCGAGGAACAGGTTCGACGTCGGGCAGAAGACCGCGACCGAGCCGCTCTCGGCCATGAGCCTCACCTCGTCGTCGTCGAGATGGAGGCAATGGCCGAAGAGCGAGCGCGGGCCGAGAAGGCCGAAGCGGTCGTAGACATCGGTATAGCTCTTGGCCCACGGGAACAGCGCCTTGGTGGCGGCGATCTCGTCGTGGTTCTCGGAGAGATGGGTCTGCACATAGGCCGTCGGATGCGCCCGGGCGAGTTCGCCCGCCGCTCCGAGCTGCGCGTCGGTCGAGGTCAGGGCGAAGCGCGGTGTCACCGCATAGAGCTGACGGCCGCGGCCGTGCCAGCGGCGCAGCAGCGCCTCGCTTTCGAGGTAGCCCTGCTCGGCGGTGTCGACGAGGCCCGGCGGCGCGTTGCGGTCCATCATCACCTTGCCGGCGATCATCCGCGTGCCGCGCCGCTCGCTCTCGGCGAAGAAGGCGTCGACCGAGCCCGGGTGCACCGTGCAATAGACCGCCGCCGTTGTGGTGCCGTTGCGCAAAAGCTCGTCGAGGAAGAAGCGGGCGGTTGCGGCGGCATGGTCGCCGTCGCGAAGCTTCTCTTCCGCGGGGAACGTATAGGTCTGCAGCCAGTCGAGGAGCTGCGCGCCGTAGGAGCCGATCACCCGGGTCTGCGGATAGTGGATATGGGTGTCGATGAAGCCCGGCATCACCAGATGGTCAGGGTAATGGTCGACGGCGGTGCCGTCGGGAAGCGTCGGCAGCAGCGATCCTGCCTCGCCGACCGTCTCGATGATTCCGTCGCGCATCACGACGAGGCCGTCCTCGACATAGCGATGCGCCGACCCGGGACCGGCCAAGGCGGGGTCCGCCGTGAACGTCAGCACGCGCCCGCGCACCGCCGTGGTTGCCGTCTTGTCCATCCGAATCACCACTCCCCTCGACCCGACACATGACGTTGCCGTCTCGGCGCCGCTCTTGCAACCGCACGGATTTTCAATCACCTTTGGGGAAAATTGAACAATGAAGCGGACGTCCCGAGACACCGACGTGGTCGATGGATCGGTCGGACGCTGGTGGGCCGACGGATGCGGACGCATGGACCGCGTCGGACCACCCGGGAGGGTCGACGTGTCGTTCCTCGACAATATCAGGACCTTTGTGCGGGTCGTCGATCTGGGGGGGATGTCGCTGGCGGCGCGCCAATTGCGGCTCTCGCCGGCCGTCATCAGCCATCGTCTGCAGCAGCTCGAAAACCATCTCGGCGTGCGGCTGCTCAACCGCACCACCCGCACCCTCCAGCTGACCGAACCGGGGACCGCCTTCTACGAGGCCTCGCAGGGCGTGCTGCGCGCCATCGAGACGGCCGAGAGCGTCGCGCTGGACGCCGGCGGCATCCCGGCGGGCAGCATCAGGCTCGGCGCGCCGCTCGGCCTCGGGCGCCGCGTTGTCTCGCCGCTCGTCGCCTCCTTCTGCACGGCGCATGACCGTCTCGCGGTTCGCCTGCGGCTGTCCGACCATCTGCTGGATCTGCTCCACGAGGCCGTCGACCTGTCGGTGCGTCTGGCGGTATTGCCGGACTCGAACCTGATCGCGCGCAAGATCGCCGATTGCCCGCGGCTGCTCTGCGCCTCGCCCGATTATCTCGACCGGCACGGGACGCCGCGGGTCGCCGACGATCTGTTCCGCCACGAGTGCCTGCTGCTCCGCTTCCCGGGCTCGCAGCAATACCGCTGGACCCTCGAGGCACCGTCCGGCCCGGTCACGCTGCATGTCCACGGGCGTCTCGATGCCGACGACGGCGACGTTTTGACCGCCTGGGCGCTCGCCGGGCACGGCATCGTGATGAAGCCCGTGTTCGAGGTCGCGAGCGATCTCCGGGCCGGCGCGCTGCGCCCTGTGCTTCTCGATTGCCCGCCGCCCCCGGCCACGCTGGCGGTCGTCTATCCACACCGACAATTGCTGCCTGCGAAGGTCCGGATGCTCGCGGATTTTCTAGTGACGGAACTCGCCTCGATGGTAAAGACCGATAGCGAGGGCCTCGACCTTCGCGTGCTCGCCCTGGCCCATTGACGGCCGGCAATGCGCCTGGTTTCCATTGTTTGGAAACGTTGTAAAATCATTTCATCATTATGCGCTTCGACCCGAGCCGAAATCGTGGTCCCATCATATCGTCCTGCCCCCGACCTTCAGATCTGAAGTTTCAGGGACAAGCAGGCGACAAACGCGAATTCGGTCGTAGCTTGCAGTGGAGCGAGCCGGAATGTCGTCAAAGACACTACAGGGACAGGGAAACGCCGGCGACGAGGCTGTGGCCGACGCGAGCGGCCCGCGGACCTCGATCCGCTTCCTGCTCGGCCGGGAGGCGCGCGAGATCCGCGACGTCGACCCGTGCCTCACGGTCCTCGACTGGCTGCGCGGCGAGGCCCGCCGCACCGGCACCAAGGAAGGCTGCAACGAGGGCGATTGCGGCGCCTGCACCGTCGTCGTCGTTCGCCCCGAGGGCGATCGCCTGTCCTATCGGGCCGTCAACAGCTGCATCCAGTTCATGGGCACGCTCGACGGCTGCCAGCTCGTCACCGTCGAGGATCTCAAGCGGAGGGACGGGTCGCTCCACGCCGTCCAGCAGGCGATGGTCGATTGCCATGGCTCGCAATGCGGCTTCTGCACGCCGGGCTTCGTCATGTCGATCTTCGCCATGGTGAAGACTTATCCGGCCTGCCCCTCGGACGACGAGTTGAACGATATCCTGGCCGGCAATCTCTGCCGCTGCACCGGCTATGCGCCGATCATCCGCGCCGCGAAACATGTCTATGCGCTCAGTCTCGCCGAGGAGTTCGCCGCTGAGGATGCGACGATCCTGGCCGCTCTCGAAGCCCTCGACGACGGGCGCGACGTGGAGCTCACCGGGCCGAATGGGGCGTTCCACGCGCCGGCCTCGGCCGATAGTTTTGCCGCGACGCTGCTTCGCCATCCGGAGGCGACGATCGTCTCGGGCTCGACCGATGTCGGCCTGTGGGCCACGAAACAGTTCCGTCACATGGACCGTCTCGTCTGGATCGGCCGGGTCGGCGAACTCGATCGGATCGAGGAGACCCGCGACGCGCTAGAGATCGGCGCCGGCGTGACCTATTCCCGGCTCGCGGGCCGCCTCGGCGACCTTTACCCGGACTTCGGCGAAGTGCTGCGGCGCCTCGGCTCCGTCCAGGTGCGCAACATCGGCACCATGGGCGGCAATGTCGCCAACGGCTCGCCGATCGGCGATTCGCCGCCCTGCCTCATCGCGCTCGATGCGACCTTGCATCTGCGCTGTGGCGAGGAGCGGCGTTCGATGCCGATCGAGCGCTTCTTTCTCGCCTACGGGAAACAAGACCGACGGCCAGGCGAATTCGTCGAGAGGATCACCCTGCCCAAGCCTGCTCCCGGCGTCCGCTTCCGCGCCTATAAGGTGAGCAAGCGCTTCGACCAGGACATTTCGGCCGTCATGGGCGCCTACCGTCTCCATGTCCAGGACGGGGTCGTTCGCGATGCACGGATCGCCTATGGCGGCATGGCGGCGACGCCGAAACGCGCCGCGGCAACCGAGCGGGCGCTCATCGGACGCCGCTGGGACGAGGCCGCCTTGGCCCAGGCGAAGGAGGCCATGACCCGCGACTTCACGCCGCTCGACGACATGCGCGCCAGCGCCGCCTATCGCATGACCGTGGCCCGCAACTTGCTCGAACGCCTGTTCATCGAGACCACGGAAAGCACGATCGAGACACGCCTCGTCGGCGACAGGAACTTCGCCCATGCTTGACCGGACCCAGGCGCCGCTCCCCGAGCCGCACAACCCCGACCCCTACGCCAACGATACGCACGAGGCGGCGATCAAGGTGCCGATGCGGCACGACAGCGCCCACAAGCACGTGTCGGGCGAGGCGCACTATATCGACGACCTGCCCGAACCCTCCGGCATGTTGCACGTCTATCCGGGCCTCGGCCAGCGCGCCCATGCGAAGATCCTGGCGCTCGACCTCGACGCCGTGCGCTCCGCGCCGGGGGTGCTGCTGGTCATCACCGGCCAAGACGTGCCGGGCCACAACCAGATCAGCCCGACCAACAAGCATGACGAGCCGCTGCTCGCCACCGATCTCGTCGAGTTCATGGGCCAGCCGATCTTCGCCGTCGCGGCGACCTCGCGGCAGGCGGCGCGCGAGGCGGCGCGGCTCGCGCTCGTCACCTACGAGGACCTGCCAGCAGTGTTCGACGTCGATGCGGCGCGGCCGGAAGGGCGGCTGGTCACCGAGCCGATGGTGCTGCGGCGCGGCGATGCGCAAGGGGTGATCCAGGCCTCGCCGCGACGCCTCGCCGGCCGCATAGTCGTCGGCGGCCAGGACCATTTCTATCTCGAAGGGCAGATCGCGCTGGCCGAGCCGGGCGAGGACGGCGACGTGAAAATCTGGTCCTCGACCCAGCATCCGAGCGAGACGCAGCATATCGTCGCCCACGTCCTCGGCGTGCCGAACCACACCGTGCTGGTCGAGGTCCGGCGCATGGGGGGCGCCTTCGGCGGCAAGGAGACGCAGGCCAACATGTTCGCCTGCCTCGCCGCCATGGTGGCGCAGAAGACGGGCCGGGCGGCAAAACTCCGGCTCGACCGCGACGACGACATGGCCATCACCGGCAAGCGGCACGATTTCGTGCTCGATTACGAGGTCGGCTTCGACGAAAACGGCCGCATCCGTGCCGTCGAGATGGAGGCGGCGGCGCGCTGCGGTTTTTCCGCCGACCTTTCGGGCCCGGTGACCGACCGTGCCCTGTTCCATGCCGACAATTGCTATTTCTATCCGGACGTGCGGCTCTCCTCGCTGCCGCTCAAGACCCATACGGTGTCGAACACCGCCTTCCGCGGCTTCGGCGGCCCGCAGGGCATGGTCGGCGGCGAGCGCATCCTCGACGAGATAGCCTATGCGGTCGGCATCGATCCCTTGGAGGCGCGCAAGCGCAACTTCTACGGCACGGCGGATCGCAACGTCACGCCCTACGGTCAGGTGGTCGAGGACAATATCGCCGCCGAACTCGTGCAAAAGCTCGAAGCCGATTGCGATTACGCCGCCCGCAAGGCCGCCATCCGGGCCGCCAATGCGACGAGCCGGATCATCAAGCGCGGCATCGCGCTGACGCCGGTCAAGTTCGGCATCTCGTTCACGGCGACGCATTACAATCAGGCCGGGGCGCTGGTGCATATCTATAACGATGGCAGCGTGCATCTGAACCACGGCGGCACCGAGATGGGGCAGGGCCTCTTCGCCAAGGTGGCGCGGGTGGTGGCCGAAGAGCTGCAGCTCGACCTCGACCGCATCAAGGTGCTCGCCACCTCGACCGGCAAGGTGCCGAACACCTCGGCGACCGCCGCCTCTTCCGGCGCCGACCTCAATGGCAAGGCGGCCCAGGCCGCGGTGCGCAAGCTCAAAAGCCGACTTGTGGCCTTCGCGGCCAAGCACTGGTCGGTCCCCGAAGAACAGATCGTGTTCCTGCCGAACCGGGTGCGGGTCGGGGCGGAGGAGGTCTCGTTCCGCACGCTGATCAAGCAGGCCTATATGGCCCGGATCTCGCTCTCCGCGACCGGCTACTACAAGACGCCGAAGATCCACTGGGACCGCGACAAGGGGTTCGGCCGGCCGTTCTTCTATTATGCCTACGGGGCGGCCTGCTCGGAAGTGGCCGTCGACATGCTGACCGGCGAGAACCGCATCGAGCGCGTCGACATCCTGCACGACGTCGGCCGCTCGCTGCATCCCGAGATCGATATCGGCCAGGTCGAGGGCGGCTTCGTCCAGGGCGCCGGCTGGCTGACCACCGAGGAGCTGGTGTGGGACACCAAGGGTCGGCTGCGCACGCACGCGCCCTCGACCTACAAGATCCCGGCCTGCGGTGACCGTCCGCGCATCTTCAACGTGCATCTGCTCGACGGCGTCGAGAACCGCGAGGACACGATCTTCCGCTCGAAGGCGGTTGGCGAGCCGCCCTTCATGCTCGGCATCTCGGTGCTGCACGCCATCTCCGACGCGATCGCCAGCGTCGCCGACTATCGCATCTGCCCGCGGCTCGATGCACCGGCGACCCCCGAATGCGTGCTAGGCACCATCGAGCGGCTGCGCCGCGGGGCGAGGGCCGCATGAGCCGCGATCTCGCCTCGACCCTGCGCGGCTGGATCGCGCAAGGCACGCCCGTCGTGCGGGTGCTGGTCGAACGCGCCATGGGCTCGACGCCGCGCGAGGCCGGCGCCTCCATGCTGGTCGGCCCGACGCGCCTCCACGGCACTATCGGCGGCGGCCGGCTCGAGCTCGATGCCATCGAGGCCGCTCGCGCCATGCTTGAGCGCGGCGAGGACAGCTGGCGCTGGGACGTGCCGCTCGGGCCGGCCATCGGCCAATGCTGCGGCGGCCGGGTCTGGCTGCTCGCCGAACGGGCCGATGCGCGGGTGGCCGAGGCTCTCGAACACTCCGAGCTTGGCGGCCGGCCGCTGATCCTGCTGTTCGGTGCCGGCCATGTCGGACGGGCTCTGGCGCGGGCGCTGGCGCCGCTGCCGTTCCGCCTGCGCTGGATCGACGAGCGCCCCGAGGAGTTCGGCGAAGTCTCCCTCGGCGACGTCGAGATCGTGGTCTCGGCCGATTGGGAGCGCGAGATCACGGCCGCGCCCGCAGGTTCGGCCTGCCTCGTGCTGACGCACAGCCACGCGCTCGACAGCCTGATCGTGGCCGCGGTGCTGGAGCGCGGCGATTTCACCTATGTCGGGCTCATCGGCTCGCGCACCAAGCGCCGGCGCTTCGAGCGCGCCTTCCGTGACATCGGCATTCCCGAGGCGCGGATCAACGCGCTCGTCTGCCCGATCGGCGACCGCGGCGTCCGCGACAAGCGGCCGGACGTCATCGCGGCGCTCACCGCCGCGGAACTTATCGAAACATTCGCGGACCGCGCCACAAGAGCTCGTCAGGGTCGGATCGGCGCGCAGTTCCAATCGGACCCTGTGAACGAGCTCGAGTCCTACAAATGGCGTGTGTCAGCAACAGCATGACACACGCGAGTGCGGCCGCTCTACGACGATGCGACCGGGGAGGTCATGCATGAACGAGGACAGCACGAGCGGTTCAGGCAATCGGCTTGAACTGCGCGGCCTGACGAAGCGGTTTCCCGGGGTCGTCGCCAATTCGGGCGTGGGCCTCGCCGTAAAACCCGGCGAGATCCATGCGCTTTTGGGCGAGAACGGCGCCGGCAAGTCGACGCTGGTCAAGATGATCTACGGCATCCTGCAGCCCGACGAAGGCGAGATGCTGTGGAACGGCGTACGCACCGCGATCCAGAACCCGCATGCCGCGCGCTCGCTCGGCATCGGCATGGTGTTCCAGCACTTCTCGCTGTTCGAGGCGATGACGGTGCTGGAGAACGTCGCTATCGGCCTCGACCGGCCGGAGCGCCCGGCCAAGCTGGCGCAGCGCATCCGCGAGGTCTCGACGGCCTACGGATTGCCGCTCGACCCGGACCGCGACGTCTACTCGCTCTCGGTCGGCGAACGCCAGCGCATCGAGATCGTCCGCTGCCTTCTGCTGTCGCCGAAGCTCTTGATCATGGACGAGCCGACCTCGGTGTTGACGCCGCAGGAGGCCGACCGGCTCTTCGAGACGCTGCGCCAGCTGGCGCGCGAGGGCTGCTCGATCCTCTACATCAGCCACAAGCTCGCCGAGATCAAGGCGTTGTGCGACCGCGCAACGGTGCTGCGCGGCGGCAAGGTCGTCGCGACCTGCGATCCGAAGAACGAGACCGCCGCCTCGATGGCGCAGATGATGATCGGCGCGCAGATCCGCCCGCTCCAGCAGCGCACCGGCGGGACCGCCGGCAAGCCTCGCCTCGTCGTCGACGGCCTCGACCTGCCGGGCGAGGGGTCGCATGGCATCGCGCTCAAGGGCGTCTCCTTCGAGGTCCGCTCAGGCGAGATCCTCGGCATCGCCGGCGTCGCCGGCAACGGCCAGAACGAATTGCTGCTCGCCTTGAGCGGCGAACGCCCCGCCGCGCGCGGCCATGCGGTGATGCTCGACGGCACGCCTGTGGGAACGTTGGGGGCCGCGCGGCGGCGGGCGCTCGGGCTCTGCTCGGTGCCCGAGGAGCGCAACGGCCATGCCGCCGTGCCGGAGTTCAGCCTCACCGACAATGCCGTGCTGAGCGCCCATGGGCGGTTGAAGCTCTGTTCGGGCGGCCTGCTGCGCGCCGGCCGAGCGCTCGACTTCGCCGCCCGGATCATCCGCGACTTCGACGTCCGCACGCCGGGCGCCGGCTCCGCCGCCTCCAGTCTGTCGGGCGGCAACCTCCAAAAATTCATCGTCGGGCGCGAGATCCTGCAGAACCCCGGCATCCTGGTCGTCTCGCAGCCGACCTGGGGGGTCGATGCGGGGGCCGCCGCCTCGATCCATGCGGCGCTCCTCAACCTCGCGGCGGCCGGCTCGGCTGTCGTGGTCATCTCGCAGGATCTCGACGAGCTCCTCGCCATCAGCGACCGGCTCGCGGTGATCAATGTCGGCGTCCTGTCGAGCGCCATGCCGACCGCCAGCGTGTCGCTGGCGGAACTGGGCCTCTTGATGGGCGGCATCCATGGCGCGGAGAGCGTGCCGGCCGCCCCCACCGAAACGCGGGAACTGGCCAATGCACATTAAGATCGAACCCCGCCGCCAGATCTCGCGGCCGCTGCAATGGGCGACCCCCCCGCTGTCGGTTCTGGCGACGGTCGCCGCCGCCTTCATCCTGTTCGCCTGCATGGGCTATGACCCTACCCGGGCGCTCTACGACCTTTTCGTGGCGCCGCTGCTCAGCCTGCAGGGCCTGTCCGAACTGGCGCTCAAGGCCTCGCCGCTGGTGATGATCGGCGTAGGCCTCGCGGCGGGCTTCCGCGC
Source organism: Lichenihabitans sp. (assembly GCA_965277115.1). Classification (GTDB taxonomy): domain Bacteria; phylum Pseudomonadota; class Alphaproteobacteria; order Rhizobiales; family Beijerinckiaceae; genus Lichenihabitans. The sequence continues at coordinate 1,300,758 of CBDIBY010000013.1, forward strand.
CAATGTCTGGAACATCGGCGCCGAGGGCCAGCTCATCATGGGCGCCATCGCGGGCGGTGGCGTGGCGCTGCTCTTCTACGGCCAGGACGGCGTCTGGATCCTGCCACTCATGTGCCTCGCCGGCATCCTCGGCGGCATGGCCTGGGGCGCCATTCCGGCCTTCCTCAAGACGCGTTTCGAGGTCAGCGAGATCCTCGTCAGCCTGATGCTGACCTATGTGGCCGAGCTGTTCCTCTCGATGCTCATCATCGGCCCTTGGAAGGATCCCGAGGGCATGAACTTCCCGCAGTCGCGCATGTTCTCGGATTCGGCGCTGCTGCCGAACCTGATCGACGGCACGCGGCTCAACGTCGGCGTACTGGTGTCGCTCGCCATCGTCCTCGTCGCCTGGGTGATCATGACCCGCTCGATCCTCGGCTTCGAGATCCGCACCGTCGGCTCGGCCCCGGCCGCGGCGCGCTATGCGGGCTTCAGCCGCGACAAGGTCGTCTGGCTGACGCTGCTCGTCGGCGGCGGCCTCGCGGGTCTCGCCGGAGTCTTCGAAGTGGCCGGCCCGATCGGCCAGATCATTCCCAAGATCACCCCCGGCTACGGCTTCACGGCGATCATCGTGGCCTTCCTGGGACGACTCCATCCACTCGGCATCCTGGCCGCCGGCCTCGTCATGGCGCTCTCCTATATCGGCGCCGACAATGCGCAGGTCGACATGGGGCTGCCCAATGCGGCGACCGGGCTCGTGCAGGCGATGCTGCTGTTCTTCCTGCTCGCCTCGGACTTCCTGGTCCGCTACCGCCTGCGCCTCGTCAGGCCGCAGCCCATCCGCGCCGAAGGGGTTCCGGCATGAGTCTCTCCGTTCTCGTCCCTCTGCTGGTCTCGGTCATCACCGCGGCGACACCGTTGCTGCTCGCAGCCTTGGGCGAACTTGTTGTCGAGCGCTCGGGCGTGCTCAACCTCGGCGTCGAAGGCATGATGCTGGTCGGGGCCATCTGCGCCTTCGCGGCCATGTCGGTGACCGGCAATCCTGTGCTCGGCATCCTGGCCGGCGCCGCGGCGGGCGCCGCCACGGCGGCGCTTTTCGGCATCCTGGTGCTGACGCTCGCCAGCAATCAGGTCGCCACCGGCCTTGCACTGACGCTCTTCGGGATCGGGCTCAGCGCGCTGATCGGCCAGGGCTTCGTCGGCCATCCGATCCCGATCCTTCCCAAGCTGGCGATCCCCGGGCTGTCGGACCTGCCGATCCTGGGTCCGCTGCTGTTTCACCACGACATCCTGATCTATCTGTCGGTCGCGGCGACCGCAGGCGTGGCCTGGTTCCTGAAGTCGAGCCGCGCCGGGCTGATCCTGCGCGGCGTCGGCGAGGCCGACGGCTCCGCCCATTCGATCGGCTACGACGTGATCCGCATCCGCTACTATGCGGTGCTGTTCGGCGGCGCCATGGCGGGCCTGGGCGGTGCCTATCTGTCGCTCGCCTATACACCGATGTGGGCCGAGGGGATGACTGCCGGCCGCGGCTGGATCGCGCTGGCGCTGGTGGTCTTCGCCGCCTGGCGGCCTTGGCGCGTACTCGGCGGTGCCTACCTGTTCGGGGGCGTCGCGGTGCTGCAGCTCTACGTGCAGGGCAGCGGCGCGGTCTTGGTGCCGACGCAGGTCCTAGCCATGCTGCCATACCTCGCGACGATCGTCGTCTTGACTCTGATCTCGTCGGGCTCGATGCGCAACAGGCTCAACGCGCCGGCCTGCCTCGGCAAGCCGTTCCGGCCGGTCGGCTGATCATTATTCCGATTTTTTGGCGTCCATGAAGGGAAGACACGCATGACCATCACACTTGCCCGACGACAGTTCCTGGCCGGCACCGCGGCCACCGCGGCAGGGGTCGCCTTGGGCAGCCCGGCCCGCGCCGCCGCCCCGCTCGGCGTCGGCTTCATCTATGTCGGTCCCGTCGGGGATTTCGGCTTCTCCTACCAGCATGACGTGGCCCGCAAGGCCATGCAGGAGGCGCTCGGCGACGCGGTCAAGACGAGCTTCGTCGAGAAGGTGGCCGAGGGGCCCGACGCTGAGCGCGTCATCCGCCAGCTCGCCAGCGGCGGCAACGGGCTCATCTACGCCACCTCCTTCGGCTTCATGAATTCGCTCGAGCGCGTGGCGAAGCAGTTCCCCAAGGTCAAGTTCGAGCAGTGCACCGGCTACAAGACGCTTGCCAACATGGCCGAATATAACGAGCGCTTCTATGAGGGCCGCGCCATCTGCGGCGCCATCGCCGGGCATGTCTCGAAGAAGGGCGTGGCGGGCTATGTGGCCTCGATCCCGATCCCCGAGGTGGTGATGGGCATCGACGCCTTCACGCTGGCGGCCCAGAAGGTCAATCCGAACTTCAAGGTCAAGGTGATCTGGACCAACAGCTGGTTCGACCCGGGCAAGGAGGCCGACGCGACGAAGTCGCTGATCGACCAGGGCGCCGACATCATCTGCCAGCACACCGACAGCCCGGCCCCGATACAGACCGCCGAGGAACGCGGCGTGCTGGCCTTCGGCCAGGCCTCCAACATGCAGAAGTTCGGCCCGAAGGCGCAGCTGACCGCCATCATGGACAATTGGACGCCCTATTACATCAAGCGCACCAAGGAAGTGATCGACGGCACCTGGAAGACCGGCAGCGTCTGGCTCGGCCTGAAGGACGGCGTCGTCGAGATGGCGCCCTACGGGCCGGGCGTGACGCCCGAGGCGCGCGAGGCGGCCGACAAGGTCAAGGCCGGCATTATCGACGGGTCGCTCAATCCCTTCGCCGGGCCGATCAAGGACCAGAAGGGTGCGGTCAAGGTCGCGGCCGGGGCCACGATCCCGGACGCGGACCTGCTCAAGCTCGACTGGTATGTCGAGGGCGTGCAGGCGTGATCGTTTCCGCCTGATTAGTCGGTTTTAGGTCATTCCGGGACTCGCCGCGGGCGAGAACCCGGAATGACGGTAGTAGAGGAAACGGCCGGGGTTCGAGACGGCGGGCCGGGCACGCCGCGTCAATGCAGCCGCTTCTTTCGAGCCTATGCCGAGAACACCAGGCGCTTGGTCACCGTTCGCGACAGGTAGTTCTGCACCCGGCCCTTGAATTCCTCGCGCTTGGTGGCGCTGGTGAAGCGAAACCGCATCCCGCGCTCCATGAATTGGCGTCGAACGAGCCGGCGATCGCTGGTCGTCCGTCCGTGTTGACCGCCAGCACACGCAATTGCGACGCGACGATCCGGGCCTGGCGGTAGGGTTCCGTCTCGCTGGTGAAACGGATCCTGATCACCGTATTGTGCTTGGTCCCGTCGACGGCCGGCTGCCGCAACCATATTTTCGGCTTGAGCATACGCAACTCCACTCGTACCACGGCCGCCATTCTTAACGACGGACGGTAAACGAGACTTTGCTCGAATGCGTAAAAGCCGGCGCCGGGCGGCCGTCCGCCGAGAATCGATGCTGGAATCCCTCCGTATGCCCGAAACACAGCGTTCTGCCGAAACCGACACGGACGCGCGTCGGCCCGAGGGTCCGGACATCATAATCCCGGTGATCCTGTGCGGCGGCTCGGGAACGCGGCTTTGGCCCGCCTCGCGGGAAACCATGCCGAAGCAGTTCATTCCGCTTCTCGGCGACCTGTCGAGCTTTCAGGCGACGGTGCAGCGTGTCAGCCACGGTGCCTTCGAACGGCCGGCGATCCTCGCCTCGAGCGACGTCCGCTTCATCGTGGCGGAACAACTGCAGGCTATCGGAGTCGCGGCCGATATCGTCCTCGAGCCGAGCCGGCGGGATTCGGCAGCGGCCGTCGCCGTAGCCGCCTGCCTTGCGGCGCGGCGGGGTCCCGGGACGATCGTCCTCGTGCTCGCGGCCGATCATCTGATCGGCGACACCGAGGCCTTCGTCGAGGCCTGCCGCGATGCCGCGGCCTCCGCCCGCGCCGGCTACATCATGACGCTCGGCATTCGTCCCACCGCTCCTGCCACGGGCTACGGTTATATCCAGCCCGGCGCGCCCATCGCGGGGTCGCAGGCGGCGCGGGTCGAGCGCTTTATCGAGAAGCCGGACGGAGCCGACGCGGCACGCTACATCGCGGACCGCTATCTCTGGAACAGCGGCAATTTCCTCTTCCGCGCCGACGTCATGCTGGACGAACTGAAGGTGCATGCTCCCACGGTGCTGGCGGCGGCCGAGGCAGGGCTCGATGCGTCGAGCGTCGACCTCGACTTCACCCGGCTCGACGCGACCGCCTTCGCGGCCGCGCCGAAAATCTCGATCGATTATGCGGTCATGGAGCGGACCAGCAAAGCCGGCGTCCTGCCGGTCTCCTTCGCGTGGTCCGACATCGGCACCTGGGGCGCGATCTGGGATGTGTCGCCGCGCGACGCGATGGGCAATGTGCTGCGCGGCAACGTCGAGGCGGTCGAGACGCAAAACAGCCTGATCCACAGCGACGCCCCGCTGACGGCGGTCGTCGGGCTCGAGAACGTGGTCGTCGTGGCGACGCCGGACGCCGTCCTCGTGACGTCGCGCGAGCGCTCGGATCAGGTCAGGACGCTGGTGGCGGCGCTGAAGCGGAAAGGCCGCCGGGAGACCGAGGAGCATCTGCGGATGTATCGGCCCTGGGGCTGGTACCAGCGCATCGATGCGGGCACCCGGTTCCAGGTCAAGCGGATCATGGTCAAGCCCGGCCATCGCCTGTCGCTGCAGAAGCATTTCCACCGCGCCGAACATTGGGTGGTGGTGCGCGGCACGGCGGAGGTCACCGTGGACGACGAGGTCATACTGCGCCACGAGAACGAGGCGGCTTATCTGCCGATCGGTTCGGTCCACCGCCTCGCCAATCCGGGAAAGATGCCGCTGGAACTCATCGAGGTGCAGGTCGGCAGCTATACCGGCGAGGACGACATCGTCCGCTTCGAGGATGCCTACGGCCGCTGAAGCCCGGGCGGATGCCTTGCCGCGATCAATTCGTCATCACCAGCGACCAGAAGGTCTTGAAGCGGGTGTGCGGGGCGGAGGCCGCGGCGATGCCCATGCGGCGCACCGGCCCGAACAGCAGATTGGCATTGTGGGCGGGCGAGCGTCGCCAGCCGCCCAGCGCGGCATCGAGGCTGCCGTAGCCCGCCGAGACATTCTCGATGGCGGCGCGCCGGTCGGCGCCTTCCCCGGCAAGCCGCTGCGGCAACGTGCCAGCCACGGTGTGGCTCAATTCGTTGGACCGCGCCATCGCTTCGGCCTGGTGCTGCGCCACCTGCTGCAGCACCGGATCGAGCGAGACCTCCCCGCGGCCGTGCGCCGCGCGGTAGGCCGAGATCATCGCGCGCGCCTGCCCTTGGTCGACCGGCAGAATCACGACCGGACCCGGCGGCGCCCCGATTTCCGGCACGATTGCGCAGCCCGCGAGCGCAAGGGTCGCCGCAGCCAGGGCCATCGCGGCGATCCGCCGTGCCCGGCGCCGGTTTCGCAACGTTGCCGGACGGCCGAAGTTCACTTCAGGAAGACGAGAATGTCCACTTCGAGCGATGGGTCGTCGGCCGACTTGGTGCGGTTGAGATATTCTTCCGCGAACATGTTCTTCGCTTCGAGTCCCTTTTCATCCAGATAGGCCGTGATGGCTTCGTAGGTCGAATTGATGTCATCGTAGGCACTGCGGTGCTGGAACTTCATCACCTTGCCGCCGGGCGACATGCCGAAGCTCACGTCGGCCGGCAGGTCAGGCTTGCCGTCAGGCGCCTTCTCGACCGGGACCATCGCGGTGAATTTGAAGCTCGCGTCGTCGGTCTCGGTGAACAGCGCCGTCGCATTCCCGGTGGGCCGCATGTTGAGCTTAGCGAGGCTCTCGTTGAGCTTGGTGAAAGACTCATTGAGCGTCTTGAAGCCGTCGTCCCAGGTCGATTGCCCGCTGAGCTCGATCACGGGGCGGGGCTGCAGGTCCATCGTCTGGCTGATCGACGTGTCGGGCGGGGTCTTGCCCGCCTCGGGGTTGTCGGGAGAGGTGGGAACGGTCGGTGTCGCGGCGGAAGGGGCCGCGGGCGGGGTTGGAGCGGCCGGGGCCGGCGTTCCGGCCGAGGGGGCCGCGGGCGTTGACGGAGCGGGCGCCGCCGGCGTTGCCGGGGCGGCTGGTGTGGCCGGCGCCGGAGCAGCCGGCGTCGTCGCCTGTGCCGAGGCCGAGGGCAGCGAGACGGCCTGCACGAGGCCGATGCCGCCGAGCAAGGCCGAAACGAGCGCCAAGCGGCGCATCATTCGATTCACACCCATTACGGTTTCCCTTCAGAAGTCGCCCGGCCGGACGTCTGGCGAACGGCTCGCAGAAGAACCTTTATCGAACCGTATCATGAGAGTTCAATGGCTATTCCGGCAACCGAGGGCGATGTCGAAACCGGGGAGAGCGCGACATCGCCGTCCTCCATGCCGGGCGTGAAGCGAGACGACGCGCCGATCCTATCCCACAGGCTTGCTCAAATGGACCACGCGGCCGCCCTTGAAATCTTCCTCCCGGTCCACCCGGTAGCCCAGTGTCTGGTAGAATCGCATGTTCTCGGTGAAGCGCGCGTTGGTATAGAGCTTGATCTCGCTCAGGCTCGAGGCGACGGCCAGGTCTTCGGCGTGTGCCATGAGCCTCCGGCCGAGGCCACGTCCCTGCAAGGCGGGCAAGACCGCCACATTCTCGATCAGCAGGTGATCGGCATGGCGGATCGTCTCGATCAGCGCGGCGAGCCTGCCCCCGAGATCGAGCAGATCGAAGCGGTGCTGGCGCAACGCCTCCACATAATCCGCCGCCATCGGCTTCGGCTCGCGACCGATCAGCGGGACCCATTTGGCGTAAGCTTCGCGCGTCAGGGCACGGATGGCGGGCGCGTCCATCGGCCCCGCCTGTCGCAATTGCATGTCGTCGCTCAACCCGTATTCCCCGTTCCGTCCCGGTCCGTGCCGGGGTATCGCTCGACGCCCCAGTGGCTTAAATACGGGCCATGACGTCCCTTCCCTTCGCCAGGATGAACGGTGCCGGCAATGCTATCCTCGTCGTCGACGAGCGCGGCTGCCCTCGCGCCATGACCGGCGATACGGCGCGCCGCATCGGCGAAGGACGCCTGAACTTCGATCAGATGATGGTGATCGGCGATCCCGCAAGGCCGGGCGTCGACGCGACGATCAGGATCTTCAACATCGACGGGTCGCGCGCCGGCGCCTGCGGCAACGGCACGCGCTGCGTCGCCTGGGTGATGCTGGAGGGTGAAAACCGCCACGAGCTCAACCTCGACATCGAAGGCACGCCGGTGTCGTGCCGGCGCGAGGCGGAGACGCGCTTTACGGTCGATATGGGCGCGCCAAGCTTCGGCTGGCGTGCCATCCCGCTCCGCCACGCGGCCGATCCCGATGCCGCCGACCTCGGCGCCGTGCTCGGCGAGCTCGGCCTGCCGCGGCCCTCCGTGCTCGGCATGGGCAATCCGCATGCGATCTTCTTCGTGCCCGACGCACGCGCCATCGACCTCGAAGATTATGGCCACCGGCTCGAACATGACCCGATGTTCCCGGATCGCGCCAATGTCTCCTTCGCCGAGGTCCTGGCGCGCGACCATATCCGGTTGCGGACCTGGGAGCGGGGCGCGGGCGCGACGCTCGCCTGTGGCTCGGCGGCCTGCGCGACGCTGGTCGCCGCGGCGCGGCGTGGCCTCGCCGGGCGTCAGGCGACCGTGTCGCAGCGCGGCGGCGATCTCGTCATCACCTGGCGCGAGGACGGTCATGTGCTGATGACCGGCCCGGTCGAGCTCGAAGAACGCGGTCTCCTGACGCTGGAGCACGATCGGTTTAGTCCGAATCGCTTTGCGATCCTAAACCGGTGACAGTGCTCGCTCTTTTAATGTGGAGCAGATCAGCGACAGCTGATCATGCTCTGGCGGATCTCGCCGCGTGACCGTCGTCGAAGTTTTGAACTTCGGCTGCCGGCTCAACGGCGTCGAATCCGAGGCGATGGCCCGGGCCGCCCGCGCTGCCGGCCACGAGGCTCTCGTCATCGTCAACACCTGCGCGGTCACGGCCGAGGCGAGCCGGCAAGGGCGTCAGGCGATCCGCGCTGCGCGACGCCGGCATCCCGCCGCCGAGATCGTCGTCACCGGCTGCGCGGCCGAGACGGAGCCCGAACGGTTCCGGTCCATGCCGGAGGTATCGCGGCTTGTTCCTAATGCGCGTAAGACCGCGCCGGAAAGCTGGGCGCGTCCGGGTGGCGTGGCCGTCCGACCGCCGTCCGAGCCGACGAGCCTCCATACCCGCGGCTTCGTCGAGATCCAGAATGGCTGCGACCACCGCTGCACCTTCTGCATCATCCCGTTCGGTCGCGGCGCCTCGCGCTCCGTACCCGCCGAGCGGATCATCGAGACCGTGCGGGCTCGCGTCGAGGCGGGGATGCGGGAGATCGTGCTGACCGGCGTCGACATCACCTCGTATGATCGGGACGGCCTGCGCCTCGGTGGCCTCGTCGGCCGGCTGCTCCGCGCCGTGCCGGAGCTGGAGCGACTGCGCCTTTCCTCGCTCGACTGCATCGAGGCCGATCCGGAGTTGATCGAGGCGATCGGTTCACAACCGCGCCTCATGCCGCATCTGCATTTGTCGCTGCAATCGGGCGCCGACCTGATCCTGAAACGCATGAAGCGGCGCCACGGGCGCGGCGACGCGATCGGCTTCTGTCGAGAGCTGAGGGCGGCGCGGCCGGACCTCGTCTTCGGTGCCGATCTCATCATCGGTTTCCCGACCGAGACGGAGGCGCATTTCGCTGAAACTCTCGACCTCGTCGACGCGTGCGGGCTCAGCCATCTGCACGCCTTCCCGTTCTCGGCGCGGACCGGCACGCCGGCGGCACGCATGCCCGCGGTGCCGGGCGAGATCGTCAAGGAGCGGGCAAGCCGCCTGCGCTCGCTTGGCGAGGCACGCCTCGCTGTGCATCTCGACCGTCAGGTCGGACGAAAGCTACGCATCCTGAGCGAACGTGGCGGCCGCGGCCGGACCGAGGATTTCACCGCCGTGCGGCTCGGCGAGGTGGCGCCGAACCTCATGCAGGATGTGGTGATCGATGGTCACGACGGACGCGAACTGCGTGGCATCCCGGTCGCTGCGTGAGCGTGGCATCGAGCGGTTTTAGGCGCACGCTCCTGTAACCGCCTGAGATCGTCGTGAGTGGCGGGTCGAGCGGCACGTCCGCCAGTTGGCGAAGGCTCATCGCCTGAAGGCTCGGATGGTCGATCGGATCCGGCGGCGCCGCGGCTCCGACCGCGGCCCGATAGGATCGGAAATTCTGCAACGCCGCGATGAAGCGGGACCTGCACATGGCTCTCCCCTCGGCTGCGAACCGGCGGTACAGCGTCGATCTTTTCCGCAGGCGAAAGAAATGGAGTTCTTCGTCGGAGGTCTTTAGAAAAACTATATGGACAGCCTGCTGCGATATCATCTCGGCGCGCTTCGCGCCGTCGAAGCGGCGGGCCGGCTCGGCTCGCTGGCCAAGGCGGCGGCGGAGCTCGGCGTGACGACCGGCGCGGTGAGCCAGCAGGTGCAGAATGCCGAGCGGCGGCTCGGGCGGGCCATTTTCCTGCGCATGCCCAAGGGCCTCTCGCCCACGCCGACGGGAGAGCGGCTCCTCGTCGGCCTCTCCAAAGGCTTCGCGGAAATCTCCCGTGCGCTGGCGCTTGCCGAGACCCGGCGCGACGATGTCCTCACCGTTACGGTTGCGCCCGTCTTCGCCGCCAAATGGCTGGTGCCGCGGCTGAAGGGATTCCATGACGCGCGGCCCGACCTGCAGATCCGGATCGACGCCTCGGTGGGGCTGGTCGATTTCGCCACGTCCGATGTCGACGTAGGGGTGCGGGTCGGCGCGGGCCGCTGGCCGAACCTGCGGGCCGACCATCTGATCGATCAGCATCTGTTCCCGGTCTGCAGTCCGGCGCTCGCCTCCGAATTCAGGACGCTCGATGATCTGCGCCGGCTGCCGATCATCCGCGACCATGGCTCGCCCTCGGTGTGGCGATGCTGGCTCGCGGCCTATGGCGTCGAGGATGCGATCCTCGGGCCGGGACCGACCTTCTCCGATGCTGCGCTGTGCCTTGATGCGGCGATCGGCGGCCAGGGCGTGATGATCGCCTGGCCGACGCTGGCGGGCTATGCGATGCGCAACGCACGGCTCGTGTCGCCCCTTCCGGCTCCGATCTCGAACGGGCTAGCCTATTGGCTCGTCACGCCGCCCGGCGAGCCGAAGTCGGCCAAGGTCAAGGCCTTCGACGCCTGGATCAGGGCGGAACTCATGGAGAGCGTCGGCACCGCAGAGTGAGGGTTCGCCGACTATGCGGTGCCCGGCGGGACATCGAGGATGCGCGGCACGACGCCGACCGCGTCGAGCAGCCGGGCGAGGTCGGACCAGGGCAGCGACACCGTCGCCGTATTGCGCAAGGGGTGACAGGTAAGGCGGGGCGCCTCGGTCAGGGCGCGCTCGACCGCAAAGGCGACGCGATGATCCTTGTCGTTGACGAGGCTCAGCGGGCTGACGGCGCCGGGCTTCGTGCCGAGGGCGTCGTAGAGCAGATCGGGACCTGCGAAGGACAATTTTTTCGCGCCGATGAGCGGCGCCAGGGCCTTCATGTCGATGCGGGTCTCGGCACCGAGCGTCACGAGATGCAGCGCGCCGCCCTTGTTGTCCTTGAGGAAGAAGTTCTTGGTATGCGCGCCCGGCAGGTCGCGCCAGTGCTCCCGCGCCTCCTCGACCGTGTGGACAGCCGGATGATCGATACGCTGCGGCGCGAGGCCGAGCGAGATGAAGAGTTCGGCCAGGCGCGCCTCGCCGGGGAGATCCATCATCAAGTCGAGACTATCCGATCAGCCGACGTCGAGGTCCTGGTAGAGCGTCGCGAAGGGCAGCGTCAAGCCTAGCGAGGGGATCGCGGCCTCGGCGTCGCGCCCGTCGAGTTCCGCGAGGTCCCAGGGCTCGCCGCGCGTCCAGAGCTGGCCGCCGCAAGTCTCCTGCGACAGGAACAGGATGGCCTTCACGGTGGCGATGCTGCGATAGTCGTCGAGCTTGCGGGTGAGGTCGATCCAGCGCGTGCTCTTCGACCAGATTTCGACCACGAGGTTCGGCTCCGCCAGCACCGTCGATGTGGCCGAGAACGGGCCGCAATCGACCGCCACGTCCGGATATCGGTAATTGCCGCGCGGAGTGACGACCTTGCCGTCGGCCACCACGGCGCGGCAAGGTCCGCCGCGCAGTTGCCTATCCAGCTCCTTGGCGACGTTGAGGCTCAGCAGCATATGCGCTTGCGTTGCGCCGACCATCATGCGCGGGCCGTCCCAGCCGACATGCTTGAGCTGCGGCGCGCCGTCGACATATTCGTAGCGCTCGTCCTGGCGCTGATGCCAGTCGAGGTAGTCTTCGGGAGACATGGCAGGCTGTTTCAGCAGCGTCGTCGGCATGGCTCGACTATAGACGATCCCGTGGCGCGCGTCATTGCGACGTCGCGGGTCGGAACGGGCGGCGAATCGCTCTATGGTTGCGTCGCGGGCCTGGCGCGAAACGTGGCAGTACGGTCCTGCCGGGAGCAAGACATGCGATTCTCTTCCCTGGTCGAGCGGGTCCATAGCCCCGGCGTCGCGGCATGGGACATCCATCACGAGGCGGACGCGGCGAAGCGGCGCGGCGAGGATGTGATCGTACTCTCGATCGGCGATCCGGATTTCGCCACGCCCGAACCGATCGTGCGCCGCGCCGTTGCGGCGCTCGAAAGCGGCGACACGCATTATACCGACATCCCCGGCCGTCCCGAACTGCGCGAGGCGATCGCGGCGCTGCATGCGCGACGCTCCGGCCGGATGCTCTCGCCGGACAATGTCATGGTGGTTGCCGGTGCGCAGAACGGTCTCTTCGCGAGCTCGCTCTGCCTGTTCGAACCGGGCGACGAGGTGATCGTGCTCGAACCGATGTATGTGACCTACGAGGCGACCTTCGAGGCGGCCGGCGCCAGGGTGGTGCCGGTCCGGTTGACGGGCCGGCAATTCGCGCTCGACCCTTCGGCGCTGCATCGGGCCGTCACGCCGTGCACCCGGGCCATCGCCTTCGCCACGCCGTCGAACCCGACCGGCAAGGCCCTGACCCGCGCGGAGCTCGGCGAGATCGCCACGGTGGCCTGCGAGCACGACCTCGCCGTCGTGGCGGACGAGACTTACGAGGCGCTGGTCTTCGAGGGCGAGCACGTGAGCATCGCGGCGCTCCCCGGCATGGCCGAGCGCTGCGTGACGATCGGGTCCCTGTCGAAATCCCATGCCATGACGGGCTGGCGCCTCGGCTGGGTGATCGGCCCGAAGGCGCTCGTCGCCCATATGGAACGGCTGGCGCTCGCCATGTTCTACGGCTTGCCCGGGTTCATCCAGGAAGGAGCGCTGGAGGCCTTGAGGCGCTACGACGAGGTGACTGCCGCGATGCGCGACACCTACCGCCGCCGGCGCGATCTCCTGGCCGGCCATCTGTCGTCCTGCCCGGGGGTTCATGTGGTGCTGCCGGATGCCGGCATGTTCGTTCTGCTCGACATCCGTGCGACCGGTCTCACCTCGCTCGGTTTTGCCTGGGCGCTCTATCGTGCCACGGGCGTCGCGGTGCTCGATGCCTCCGCCTTCGGCAGTTCGGCCCAAGGCTTCGTGCGCGTGTCGTTCACGACCGGTGAGGCGGAGCTTGCCGAAGCCAGCCGCCGGATCGCGCAATTTCTGCGCGGACTCGAGGCCACGACGGCGGCATCGATCCCGCGCCACCCGGGAGGCGGGCCGGCTGCATGACGAGTTGACCCCGTCGGATCTCGGGCCCGTTGTGGGCCGTTCCGGCTGCCACGACGCGTGTTGCCAAGGCAAATGGTTTGTGGCAGCATTGCGCCATCGACGTGGCCTTACGTTGCGGGGGCGCCCGCGGCGATTTTCGTTGCAGGCTTCTATTGCGAATTTTTGTAAATATACTGTCTATTATCGAGATATATTTTTGCGGTGGAAATTTAAAATCGTCGTAATTATTGAGCAGTGGCTGAAAAAATACATAGATTAAGAAAATTAATACTGATTGTGCTGGAATTTTACCAGAAAAAATTGATGCCTAGCATTGTTTAGACTGTTGTTTCGAGCCGACCGGAGCGTCTCAGGCTGAAGAGCCGGAGCCAAGCCGGACAACCAAGGCAATTGTATTGCGAGGAAATATCATGTTCAGATCCGTCATGACCGTTGTGGCCGCCGGAGCGATGATCGTCATCGGCTCAAGCGCATCCTGGGCGGGCCCGATCAGCGCCGCGCCGCTTCTCGATTTGCAGAAGTCCGCTTCGCCCATCGAGCAGACGCGCCTGTTCTGCTATAACAAATATACGGGACGTTTCCTGCACTGGGGAAGCTGCGGTGGCGGTTACCGTCCTCATTATAACCGGCCGCGCATCTATTGCCGGACGAGCTATGGGCACCGTTTCCTCCATTGGGGCGCCTGCTGAGCGGGCCGTTTTTCGATCGTAGCGATGCCTCGCTGCGTTCGTGACCCGGCCGATCCGCCGTGAGCATGACGGAACATTCTCCGTCATGCCTCATGATTGGAGTCACGAGGGCCGCGGCGGGACGTTTGCGGGCTCGTGACCGGGCGCTGCAGCCCGGCACCGCATCCCTGCCGCTCGATCGCCGTCATCGCCGATCCTGAATCATCGTGATCCAGTGATCCGGCATCGACGACCGATGTAGCTCCGGCATAATACCAACGGCTAGCGCCATGCCGATACACCGGACGGTCGCCGAGGAAGCCAAACCTGCGAGCCGATCCGTCGCAAGTGTGCTGAGATCGTCGCATCTTGCAACTTTTGGTTTCGCTTCATCCCCGGGTTCGCCGTCTCAACCGGGCCTTAACCGGCGTCCACTAACTCTTTTCGTCAGGATCGGTGAGATGAGACGACCGTGCGCGAAAAGACGAGCCCGACCGCCCGCAGCCCCGCAGATGCCGACAGGATGTTCTCCATCCGACTGATGGAGCATCTCGTCGTTCCGACTTTCGTGATCGACAAGGATCATCGCGTCATCATCTGGAACCGGGCCTGCGAGCGGCTGACCGGCATGACAGCCGACACTATGATCCATACCTCCGATCACTGGAAGGCCTTCTACGCCGAACGGCGACCCTGCGTGGCCGACTATGTCGCCACGGGCGACTACGAGGCGATCCGGCACAGCGGCAATTGGGAGAGCGTCGGCCTGAGTGATTTCGGGGCCTGTGCCGAGGCCTGGTGCGTGATGCCGGCGCTGGGCCATCGGCTCTACGTCGCGATCGATGCAGGTCCCATCTACGGAGAGACGGGCGATCTCATCGCGGTGATCGAGACGGTCAGGGACATCACGGCGCAGAAGGAGACACAGATCCTTCTGGAAGATCTGGCCGCCAAAGACAGCCTGACGGGATTGTCCAACCGCCGCCGGTTCGATCAGACGCTTTCGGCGGAGGTGGTGCGCGCTGCGAGCACGGGCTCGACTCTGTCCCTCCTGATGATGGATGTCGACTGCTTCAAGGCCTACAACGACTGCTACGGCCATCAGAAGGGCGATGAGTGCCTCGCGGCGGTCGCCGCCGCGATGGAGCGGATGTTGCGCTCGCACCGCGACGTGTCGGCGCGGTACGGCGGTGAGGAATTCGCCGCCATCCTGCCCGAGACCGACCTGGCGGCGGCCGAGGCGGTGGCGGAGCGGATCCGTTGCGCCGTCGCGGCGCTGGGGCTGCCGCATGCGGCCTCGCCGGTGAAACCGCATGTCAGCCTCAGTATTGGCATCGCGGCGGGGGCGGGCTCGGATCTTTCCGCCAAGGCGCTCGTGGCCCGGGCCGACGAAGCCCTCTATCGCGCCAAGCACAACGGCCGCGACCGGATCGCCGCCGACGATCTAGCCTCCGCCCTGGAACTCTTCTGAGCGGTGCGCCTCCTCGACGCCATGGATTCCATTAACTATCAATCTTGGGAAGGTTGAAAGCTCTATCTCGCTAATATCGCCTCAAGATTCGCTCTAGAAGGCGCTATAATGCGGCGTGCACTGGGGAACGTGTTCGCGGGACGACAGTCCGACACGCATGCAAGGCTTTCGGAAACGACGATCGCCCGGGTTTTTACCATCGGCCTTGGGGTGTTGCCGCTGAACGGCCTCGTCGTCAACTATCAGTTCGCCTCGCTGGTGACGCTGTCTTCGCTGATGATCGTGGACGGCACCCAGATCGTGCTGGCCGGGTTGCTGATCCGCTATGGCCTCCTGGTGCCGAAGGCTCACGGGCGGGGCATTTCGACGGATGTGCACTGGGGCCAGGCGCTGACCTGCTTTTACGCCGGCGCCGTCGTCTTCGTGCAATTCTCGATCTTCTCGCAGGTGCATGGCTACTGGCACGACGTCATCCTCGCCTATCAGGCCGGCATCGCCATCTCGGCCGGGCTCGTCCTGTCGCCGCTCCTCGTCGGCGCGGTCGGCTATACGCTGCTGGCCGGTGCCGGCGTCGCCGTCACCAGCGCTATCCGGTTCGGCGGCGCGCAGCCGCAACTTCCCATCCTCCTCGCCGCCTATACGGTGTTCATGGCCGTCGGCTGCGTCTACCTCAACTCGCTCTATCGCCGCTTCATCCAGAGCGAGCGGAACATCCTGGCCAAGAACGAGATCATCGGCATCCTGCTGCATGACTTCGAGGAGAATTCGCGCGACATCATGTGGCAGACGGATCTGCGGGGAGACCAGGTCTCCCTGCCGGCCCACGACGACGAGCCGCAACAGGGCCGGCCCTTCCTTCCCGGCCTCAACCTGCGGACCTGGATGACGGCCGGGGCGGCTCAACCGGGTCCGGCCCGCGACGACTTCCTGAAGCTCGCGGCATCGATGGCGAGCCTCAAGTCGTTCCGCGACCTGGTGTTGCCGCTCGACGCCGCGGAGGCGAGGTGGATCAGGATCAGCGGCAAGCCGGTGTTCGATGCGAACGGCGTCTTCACCGGCTACCGGGGAATCGCTTCCGACGTGACGGTGGCGCGCCAGTCCGAGGAGCGCATCGCCCATATGGCCCGGCACGACGGGCTGACCGACCTGCCCAACCGCGTGCTGTTGCAGGAGCGTCTCGCGGCCGTCTGCGCCCAAGGGATGCCCTTCGCGCTGATCTTCCTGGACCTCGACGGGTTCAAGGGCGTCAACGACACGCACGGGCATCAGGCGGGCGACGACCTGCTGCGCGCCATCGCGGGCCGCCTCAAGGCCTGCATCGGGCCGGACGATCTCGTGGCCCGGCTCGGAGGCGACGAGTTCGTGGTGCTCAAACTGAACCGGGAGGGCAGCGCCGAGGATCTGGCCGAACGCATCCTCATGCGGCTCGGCGCCCCCGTCATGCTGCAGGACGTCGAGATCAACATCGGCGCCAGCGTCGGCATCGCGACCTCGCCGCGCGACGGCGACCGGCCGGCCGATCTCCTCAAGCGGGCCGATATGGCGCTCTATCTCGCCAAGGCGGAGGGGCGCGGGCACTGGCGCGCCTTCGATGCCGCCATGCTCGATCGTTGGGCTGCCCGCCATGCCTTGCTCGCGGACCTGCGGCGCGCCATGGCGCGCCAGCATCTCGACCTCGCCTATCAGCCGATCATCGACCTCGCGACGGAGCGGGTCGAGGTGGTCGAAGCCCTGCTGCGCTGGACCGATCCCGAGCGCGGCAGCATCTCGCCTTCCGATTTCATCCCCCTGGCGGAGGAGGCGGGCCTCATCGTCGAGATCGGCGCCTGGTAGTGGGTCCGTTTGAAATTCAGACAGCTAACATTTTCTGACCAGCCTCACCGAGCACAGTGGGAGCGATTATGTTTAAGGGTCTCAAAGACTGAACGTCACGTCCGGTCAGACCAGGTTCTCGACCGAGCAACTCCCTGATGGACGTTAGGCTCGGCAAGCCCAGGGCTGAAGAAACCGCCTCATCAATTTTGTACCTCCCAAGATCCTTGTCGAGTTGCGCAACCGGTGCGAGTTCAGTTTTCGACAGAAGGTCGTAGCTGGCAGCCATCTCATCAAGTTGTTTGTCTGAGAGCTTTCTGACGTCCAGCATGGGCATGCCTTCCCAAGCTGGCTGCTTCATTTGCATCCAAGCGCCATGGGTCGCCACCCTCCGGCAGAAAAAGCTCAAGATAGAAAGGCTGGAGTTAATCCAAAGCAATAGCGCCTTCTCATGCCGTATGCTCCCGTCGCTAAGCTTCAGCGTCCACCACGTATTTCCAAGCACTAATTGATCAAAGCCAACAGCAAGGACTCGATGTGTATTACTTCTAAGTCTCTCAGCCAGGAGAATTCGACCCGATCTCTGCCAAAGATGTTCACCATAATCAGATCCACGCGGCGACTCTTTCCAAGCCATCAAATATGCATTTGGCTTCTGCTTAATAGTCCTCACCACACTCGACTCATGTCCCCAAAATGCCGCAAAAGGCGACCAATCATCAACGGAAACCTTAAAGCCCTCGTGAATACGCTTCCGATCTGGGCCAAGTGCGCCTAATTCCTCCAATCTGCATAATGGAATATCCATAGCATCAGACGTATTGGGGATAACAAGCCTACCCTTATTTAATTCCCACGCTGTCCTAAACAGTTCGGTCTGCGCGAAAAGGCCACCCGTCCAATTATCAATCCCGACAGGATGTTTTGTTTTGAATATTTCTCCCAGTTTTTTCTCTTTTTTCTTCAATACTGTTATTCCAGAATCTTCAATATTGCTTATTACCCCGGAATTTTCTATTCTATTGGCGAGATCAATCGCCTCATGGATCGATCTGGGGTTGCGCCATAGATTTATGTAGGTCGTATCGGACGGTTTTTGGCCACTTTTTAATTTTCTAGCAATAAACATCACCTCAGATAAATCCGTGTTTTCAGAAAAATTCTGTCTTTCTGAATCATGGCTAGATATAACTTTCTCAAGATGATATCTTGTATTGATTAGGTTTCTTGTTTCTTTCCATGCTTCTCCAGACAATAGAGCGGCCGGCAGAACAAACGCCAACCTTCCGCCCGGCTCAGTTCTTTTGTCAGCCAACGCAACAAATACGCTGCCAAGGCCTGCCGTAATACTGGCGCTAAGGTGCTTACACTGCTTTTTTAGTGCGCTCTGTAATTGCGCCCTCTCAGTATCAGGAAGCGAGCCGAATAGAAGATTTCCGCCGACACTTCGCACAAACGGCGGATTCATCACACATAAATCAAGCCTTGGAACTTTAGCATTAGTTATTTGTGTAAAAGATGCTCCAGCCCGAAGAGTTTCAGCCTGCGAATAGTCTAGCGATATTTGCGTTTTTACCTCGTCTGTATCAATAAAATCAAGGCTTCCCAGCCTCGCAATGCCTCGTTCCATCAAAAAAGGCATTACAAATAAATTCATTCTGACAAATGCTACTTCCGGAGCTAGCATAGCAAGAGTCGAAGCGGTCAGATGAACTGCTGAAGGCAGTACATCGTAACCATGGAGAACATTCTCAATCAAGGCCCTATGCAAAGTTTGCAAATCGACACTATTTAGAGATCGACCCGTCTTAGCGCGCTCTCTAATATATATGTCTGATAGGGCCTGAGCAGTGGCCATTAACAATGTACCTGTGCCGCAAGCTAAGTCTCCGACCTTAAAAGACGCTAAGACAGACGGATCTCCAAAATCTCTATTCCAATCGGACGACATCGTAAGTTTAAGTAAAAGTGTAGCGGAGGAAACAGCAGTATAATAAGTTCCTAGGTGTTTAGCTTGGTGTAGAAGCCAATGATATATCCGTCCCATAAGATCGTGGCGGAGAGACGATTGCTGAGAACATATTGCTTTTGCTTCAGTTATAAGCGCACGCAATGCCACATATGTATTTTTTTGTAATGGAAGCTCGTTTATGACCCGTTCGCCCATTTGAAAAATAGGCACGTAGTTGATGTTTTGCCAGATCCAACGCCAATGATTGCCGACGGCCTCTAGGGTATTACTACTGCCCTCTATGGTCTTCAGCGAAGATATACGTCCGTCGGTAGCGGCAAGTTGCTCTTGGAAAATTAACGCATTGGCCAAAACTAGCGCCGAGACGCGCGCGGCGGTTTCGCGACGCTCTTCCGCCTTCTCCGGAGTCTCGCCGGTGGGTGGCAAAATACCAAGCAAACGACTTAAGCGATCGCAAGATCCAGCTTGCCCCATCCATAACTTAGCAACCCCGTCAAGGCGATCTGACAATGCCTTGGCGGTTTTTTCAACTATATCATCCTCAATTAATGCGTCTTGTGCTCGACGCAACGCATCCATCAGAGAGAGTGGACTTCCCTCATACCAGCCTTCGCCTTCGCTGCTTTCAGATATGATTCGGTAACGGAGTTGTGATTGCTCAAGAACCGGGATGAGTTCGGTTGTCGGGGTTGTCCGTAGGTTCTTAGGGTAAATGGCGGCAGCAGCAATGTGAGCTATGCCATTGCGGACGCGCTTCCGCGCATCGTCCAATACGATTCCCTCTGCACCTGCGGTATCTGCAAATTTTCCCTCGATGACGACACGCAGGCCTCGAAGCTGGAATACAACATCAGGACGGTGTGATCCATGCAAATGGATCGTTTCGGCATCTGCCGTAACCCCATATTTGGAAATCAAAATTGCGAGCTGGGTATTGACCGCCTCTTCGCGGTTCCGAAGTTTAGCCACGAGGGCCGTCCACCATACGTCCAGCCGCTTCAGACATTTTTCGATCCCCCCTTGGCGCCATAACTTCGATTAGGATCATCAAGGCTTATGGCAATTTTGGGGTGCCTAATAATTAGACAAAGCGCCGGTTCTCATCCGATTTTTTCGCGTTGTATCCGAAGCACCACAGAGCGGCCCTGCGTTCTTCCACTCAATGTCAGGTTGATTCCCGCTTTTTGTAAGGGCCGCGCTTCGCCGGAGGATCTTCGCGAGCCTCCACCAGAGCCACGATGTCCGCCACATTCCACAATCGATCCGTCACGCCAGCGGCCATCGCAGGCGTGACGCGAAGCGTCTTATGGATGCGAACGAAGTTATAGTAGGTCGTGAACAGCGCCATCGAATGCGCGTGGTTTTCGACCTTCTTCGAAAAGGCATTCGTCAGCCGGGTGAACCGGCGCATGTGCATCCGCATAGTGAGATTGCTGCGCTCCACGTAGGACGTGGAGACGTGCTTCGGGTCGGGCGAGCCTTCGATGCGGTTCTTCTTTATGCCCGTGCAATCCGCCGGGCTGTAGCGGCCTTTGGCGCTGTCCGGTGATGAACCGTAGATCTTCACGAGCTGCGCATAATCCACGTCGCAGCCGAAGGCGCCCTCGACGGCCTCAAGGTAGGCCTTGTGCCCATCCGTGGTCATCTGGACGCGATTGGCCAGGCGCTTCGCTACGTCGTCCATGAACCACGTTGCACATTCGCTATCCCGGCCGCCGACGAACCACGAGACAATAAGCTTGGAGTCGGCGTCGAGGGCAGTCCAGGTCCAGGTATCGCCAGCGCCATCCGGCGCGGTCTTCGCGGTAGCGACGTTCTTCTGTTTGGCGTAGGTGAAGCTCCAAATTTCATCGCATTGGATGCGCTTGGAGCGGACGTTCCGAACATGCTCGTCATGGTATTCGGCGCAAGCTTCGCCGGCATCAATCATGAGCCGGATGACGGTGTTCTTCCCCACGTTCATCAGCCGCGTGACCGAACGGATCGAGCTACCCTCGCAGAGGAGGTGGAGGATCTTGGCGCGATCGGCCGGGGAGAGCTTGTTCATGCATATTCATATGGACCCATGCGTCCCCTTAGTCAAGCATAAGTGTCTGTTTGCAAAATTTTAGAATTTTGATATTTTAATGATGCCTCACATTGAGGACCGGTACGAATGAGCGTGGATCAAAGTAGCTTCAAAACCCCTGGCCAGCTGATTGAGGCCCTGCTTCGCGATCGGCAGTGGACCAAGCGGACGCTTTCGATCGTGCTCGACATGCCCGAGCCGAAGGTGAACAGGCTCACCTCGGGCCGACAGCCGCTAACCGCAGATGTCGCTCTGCTGCTGGAGGATGTGTTTGGCGTCGACGCTGGCACCTTCTTGTCCCTTCAGTCAGCTTACGACCTCGCCAAGGCGCGGCTGACCGCCACTGCGGACCCAAAGCGTGCGACCAGAGCGCAGCTCTTTCACGGCCTGCCGGTGGCCGACATGATCCGGCGCGGATGGCTCGGTGCTGCCGATGTCCGCGATCCTCGAGTCGAGCCTGAGCTTGCCCGATTTTTCAACGCTAGTCGCGTGGAGGACATCGAAATCATGCCTCATGCAGCAAGGAAGACAAACGTCAATGAAGCCGCTAGCGCAGTGCAAATCGCCTGGTTGTATAGGGTAAGACAAATTGCCAGTGAAATGTTGGTCGCTAAATTTACACCAGAAGGAGCTATAGCCGCATCTTCTAGACTGCATAAACTCTTGGCATCTGCCGAAGAGGTTCGTCATGCTCCAAAGATCCTGGCAGATGTCGGAATCAAATTTCTTATTGTTGAAACCCTCCCGTCTGCGAAAATAGACGGTGTGTGTTTCTGGTTAGATGAGAAATCACCAGTGATTGCCATCAGCATGCGTTTTGACCGGATCGATAATTTCTGGTTCGTTCTCCGTCACGAACTTGAGCATGTCATTCAGCAACACGGAAAATCAACCGTTATGCTAGATGCGGAGCTTGAGGGATCAAGGGCCGGCACAGGTTCAGAAATAGCCGACGAAGAAAGAGTGGCGAACCGGGCCGCATCTGAATTCTGTGTTCCTCAAAAGATGATGGACGCTTTCATCGCCAGGAAAGCCCCGATTTTTGCTGAGCGTGATATTCTTGGCTTCTCGAACATGATTAAGGTGCATCCCGGCCTGATTGCTGGACAGATCAGGTACAAAACAAACCGCTACGATCGACTCGGGAGCCATATCGTAAAAGTACGCCATCTGGTCGCTTCAAGTGCTGTCGTGGATGGCTGGGGCGATGTGTATCCGACTGATGATTAGGAAAAACCGATGTCAAGAATAGGCGAGCGTCAGCGTTTTATTCGTCACTGGATGAATGAAACTGGAGAGGCTGAAATAGACATGCACGCGGTTGCGCGCATGGCGATCAAAATGGGCTGGGAAGCGCCACCTCCGGTCACAGAAGAAGACCGGCTAGCAAAGCTGTTCAAAGACGCAGCACGTCAAGACATCCGACATGATCGGAGGACTGGGCGCCCCTATAGGGGTTATCATGCGATACCAAAAGCAACTGTCGACGGGCAGTTGACGTTCTCTTACATCGATATTGATGATCCAAAAACCAAGCCTGCGAGTTTTCGTAGAGCATGCGTACTGCGCCGAGAGCAATCGATCGACGATCAACTACAGCTTAGGCTCGATCAGATGCACTGGAATGACACACGCTCAGCTGAGCAACAAGTCGAGATCTTGCCCGCGGATCTTGAATTCGATATCGAACTTCGACTCGCCTCAATGGATAACAAAGGCGAAGCAGCCTAGTCCTTCTTCCAACGGGCCGATGCCGCCGTCCTAGCGATCTCAGACCGCTGGGCTGCCGTCAGCGCTGCTGCCCGCGCGGGACCGCCCTTTGTGCCCGCCTTGCTGGCTCGCACCTTTGTTGCGGTCGGCTCGCGGTCCTCCACCTCTCCCGTCGCGATATCGACGATGAGCTTTGCGAGCTGGGCAGGGTCGCGGGGACGCTTGGGGGTCTTCATTCAATCCAGCCCCTTGTTTTTCCGTCCTGCCATAACCGCTTCGCGTAAGTTTCGGGCGGCTCTTTGTTATTATTGCTCTTTCGAACGACACGCCCTTCGTTCTCAGCTCTCACATAGGCCGCGCAAACGGCATCTTCGTTGCCCGCGAGTGCGTGATACAACCCACGCATCATCTCGCGCTGGTTTATGGTGCGTTTCGTCCTCATGGAAATATGATGAGGAAACCAGGGCGATCCCGTCAAGCCCCCACAATTTCAAACGGACCCACTACCCGGCGCCTGGGCCCTGAAGAAAGCCTGCGTGGCCGCCGAAAGCTGGCCGGGCGCGGTGCGGGTGGCCGTCAATTTCTCGCCGCTGCAATTGCGCGATCCGGGCCTGCTCGCGATGATCGACACTGCGCTCGAGACCAGCGGTCTCGCGCCCGAGCGGCTGGAAATCGAGATCACCGAGTCGTTGTTCCTCGACGCGACACCGCTGGCGCTCAGTCACCTGCGACGGCTGCGCGAGCGCGGCATCCGCGTGGCGCTCGACGATTTCGGCACCGGTTATTCGTCGCTGAGCTACCTGCGCGCCTTCCCATTCGACAAGGTCAAGATCGACCGCAGCTTCGTTCGCGATCTCGGCACGCAAGAAGAAGCAAGGGTCATCGTGCGGGCCATCACGGCCATGGCGTCGAGCCTCGGGCTGAAGACGACGGCCGAGGGTGTCGAGACGCAGACCCAGATGGAGGTTCTGCGCGCCTCGGGATGTACTCAGGCGCAGGGCTATCTGCTGGGCCGACCTTGCGCGGGCACGGCGATCCCCTCGGCCATCATGGCCCGCAACGGCGACGAAAACCCCGATGGTCTACGGCTCGCCGGCTGAGGCTCCAGCGTTCCCGGAGCGCGGACCGACGCCGCGCGGTGAACCGATAGCGATCCCGGGCGTTGCTCCCAGACCTCGTTTGCGGAGTCCGATCTTGACGCTCAATCGTTTCGCTGCCGCCGGCTTCGCCGCATTGCTTTTCCTCCCTATCGGCGCCCAGGCGCAAGGGATCGTCCGCGGCGCCGAGCATGGGGCTGCGGCAGGTCGCAGGGCCGCCGGACCTGTCGGCGGCGTCGTGGGAGGCGTCGTCGGCGGAGCCGTAGGCGGCGCGGTCGGCGGCGTACGGGGCGTGCTCGGCGCGCCGCGACGGGTTTACCGCGGCTATCCGGGGCACCGCTATCACGGCCACCACCGGTATCATCATTATCGTTGACCGGCCTGCGTCGAAAGCAACCCTGCCCGGCGCATCATCACGGGCGATGCCGCGCTCATGCCGCAATCGGCAGGCGATGTGCGGAACGTGACGCGGCAAGCCTTGCGCCTTCGGGCGGCTTGACCGGATCGGCCCCGCACCGGGAGGGTCGACGTCCAGTCTTCGAGGACCAAGAATGCCGCGCACCAGCTGCCTGAACGGCGACCCCATCTGCCTTTTCGCCGCGGCGATCCTCGCCGTGATCGCTACGACCGCCTGCCAGGCCGCGCCGCTCAACCATGACCGTCAGCATGTCGTGCTGCGCGATCGCGTTGACCTCCGGCATGACCGGGCGCCCTGTCCCTCCCAGATCGTGACGCCGGGATAGTCCTGGATCGCGGACCAAGGACTCCCACGGAGATAAGTGCTTCGATCCGCAAGGCGGTTTGCCTCTTGGGCAGCTCGATAAAACGAAGCACTTATCTCCGTGGGGACCCTAAGGCGGCTATCTGAAGCCTCTGCTCCGATCCGGAGAATTCCTCGTCGCAATTAGCGCCGGGTGCGGGTCGGCGATCAATCGCCGGCCCCGGCTACCAGCACGAATAGCCTCCGTCGGCCAGCACGATCGAACCCGTCAGCAGGCTCGCGGCCTCCGAGGCGAGGAAGAGGATCACCGAGGCGATCTCCCGCGGCTGACCCATGCGGTTCATGGGCGTCATCGACAGCCAGGTGTCGAGCCAGCCGGGAGTCTGGGCGCCGAACTTGGTCATCGGCGTCTCGATATAGGTCGGCGCGACCGAGTTGATCCGCACGCCGCGCGCGCCCCATTCGGCGGCCAGCGACTTCGTCAGATGATGCACCGCGGCTTTCGAGGCATTGTAGTCGGTTTGCGCCTGCGGCTTGTTGGCGATGACCCCCGACATCGAGCCGACGGTCACGATACTGCCATGGCCACGATCGAGCATGAACTTGCCGAAGTCTCGACAGCACCAGAAGACGCCGTTGAGGTTGACGTCGATGACGTTGAGCCACTGCTCGTCTTCGATGTCTTCGCTCGGTGCCCCCGAACGGGCGATGCCCGCATTGGCGACGAGGATGTCGATCGCGCCATGCTTGCGGTTCAGCGCCTCGGCCGACTCGCGCACCTTGGCGGGCCGGGTGACGTCGAGCTCGACCATGTCGGCTTCGATGCCGGACCCTTGGAGTTCGCGTTGCGCCGCCCGGGCGGCGTCGCCCATGCTGTCGGCAACGACGACCTTGGCGCCAGCCTCCCCGAGCGCATGGCAGGTGGCAAGCCCGATCGCCCCGCCACCTCCGGTCACGACAGCCGTCTTGCCCGCCAGGCGATAGAGGTCGAGATACATCAGTGGATCTTCTTCTCGCTGGCGACGTAGCTACGCCGTTGCTGGGGTTGCATCGCCAACCCGTCCTTGTCGAACAGCCTCGCTTCCGCCGGATCGATCTGCAGCCTGACGGTCTGGCCCACCGCCGCATTTGCGCTTCCGGCAATCTTGACCGTCACCAGATGACCCTGGCCGACGTCGACATAGACGAGGCTCTCGCCACCGAGCTGCTCGACCACGGCGACCTTGCCGCCGAGGGGGCCGTCGTTGGCGATCGACAGGATCTCGGGCCGCAGGCCGATGGTCGCCGGAGAGCCAGGCGCGACATTCGACGACATGACCGGGACGGTCACCTGGCCGCCGCCCGGCAGTTCCACGGTGACGCCGGGCTGGCTCGCGCTCTTCACCTTGCACGATGTCAGGTTCATCTTGGGCGAGCCGATGAAGCCCGCCACGAACGTGTTGGCCGGATAATGATAGAGTTCGAGCGGCGTGCCGACCTGTTCGATGACGCCGGCCCTGAGCACCACGATGCGATCGGCCATGGTCATGGCCTCGATCTGGTCATGCGTGACATAGATCATCGTGGCATTGAGCTCGGCGTGCAGCCGCGCGATCTCGATGCGCATCTGCACGCGAAGCGCGGCGTCGAGGTTCGACAAGGGCTCGTCGAACAGGAACACTTTTGGCTGGCGCACGATGGCCCGGCCGATGGCGACGCGTTGGCGCTGGCCGCCGGACAATTGCCCCGGCTTGCGGTCCAGCAGCTTTTCGAGCTGCAGGATCTTGGCCGCCGCCATCACCTTAGCATCGCGCTCGGTCTTCGGCACCTTGGCGAGCCGCAGCGCGAAGGCCATGTTGTCGGCGACCGTCATATGCGGATAGAGCGCGTAGGACTGGAACACCATCGCGAGGCCGCGCGCGTCGGGCGGGACGTCGTTGACGACGGCGCCGTCGATCTTGAGCTCGCCGGCGGTGATCTCCTCGAGCCCGGCGATCATCCTGAGCAACGTGGATTTCCCGCAGCCCGAGGGTCCGACGAAGACGACGAATTCCCGATCCTGGATCGCCAGATCCACACCCTGGATGATGTTGACCGGCCCGTAGCTCTTGCGGATATCCTTTAATGCGACCGTTGCCATGAGTTCATACCCTATTTGACCGCGCCGAAGGTGAGGCCCCGGACGAGTTGTCGTTGCGTCAGCCAGCCGAACACGAGGATCGGGGCGATGGCAAGCATCGAGGCCGCCGACAGCTTGGCCCAGAACAACCCTTCGGGGCTCGAAAACGTCGAGATGAGTTGTGTCAGGGGAGCCGCCTTCGCGGTCGTCAGATTGATGCTCCAGAAGGCCTCGTTCCAACACAGGATGATCGAGAGCAGGCCTGTCGACATGACACCCGGCAGCGACAGGGGCAGCAGGAGGAGCCTCATCTGTTGCATGGGCGTGGCGCCGTCCATGCGGGATGCTTCGAGAATCTCCTTCGGCACCTCGCGGAAGAACGAGTAGAGCATCCACACCACGATCGGCAGATTCATCAATGTATACATAATGATGATGCCGGTCCAGGTGTCGAGGAGCCCGACTTTCTGGAAGATGATGTAGATCGGCACCAGCACGCCCACGGCCGGCATCATCTTCGTGGACATCATCCACATCAGCAGATCCTTGGTCTTCCGCCCGGGATAGAAGGCCATCGCATAGGCGGCTGGCATCGCGAATCCCAGACAGATGATCGTGGCACCCAATGATTCCACCACACTGTTGATCACCGCGCCAAAATAGTTCACCCGTTCGTTGACGGCCGTGAAGTTTTCGAGCGTCGGCTTGAAGATCAGGGACGGCCGGATAGCGTCAATCTCGGTCTTGAAAGACGTTACAATCATCCACAAGATCGGAAAGAAAACCACAAAGGCCACGCCCCAACCGAGGACCGTCATGATGATCTTGTTGCGCTCCTTGACTTTCATGGCGGTGTCTCAGCTGTCGAGATTGCGGGCGACGGTACGCACGAGGAAGATGGCGACGATGTTGGCCAGCACGATCGCCACGATGCCACCCGCCGAGCCGCCACCAATGTCGAACTGCAGCAGTGCCGTCTTGTAGACGAGGTAGACGAGGTTGGTGCTGGCATCGCCAGGACCGCCGTTGGTCGTCACCAGGATCTCGGCGAAGATGCCGAGCAGGAAGATGGTCTCGATCATCACGACGACGGTGATGGGCCGGGCCAGATGCGGCACGATGATGTGGCGGAACCGCGCGATGGCCTTGGCACCGTCCATGCGAGCCGCCTCGATCTGCTCGCGGTCGAGCGACTGCATGGCGGTCAGCAGGATCAGCGTCGCGAAGGGCACCCACTGCCAGGCCACGATGATGCCGATCGAAAACAGCGGAAAGTCGGTGAACCAGGTGATGGCGTTCAGGCCGAGCGCCCGCGCGAAATAGGCGAAGAGCCCGTTCACCGGGTCCATCAGAAGATTTTTCCACACGAGCGCCGCAACCGTCGGCATGACGAAGAACGGGGCAATCACGAACAGCCGGGACACACCCTGGCCGTAGAATTCCTGGTCGAACAGCACCGCGAACAAGGTGCCGAACACGATGGTGGCGATCAGGACGCCGCCGACCAGCAGCACCGTGTTGATGATCGACGTGATGAAGCTGTCGTCGGTCAGGAGGTAGGTGTAGTTCGACAGGCCTGCCCATCCGGTGATGGTCGGGTCGGTCAGATTGTAGTTTCGGAACGAGAAATACAGGGTCAGGACCAGCGGGACGATCATCCACACCAGCAAGGCCGCGATGCTGGGCCAGACGAGCGGGCGGGTGTCGATGCCGCGCTTCGAGCGGCGCGCCTTGTCGGGTACGGCGATTTCGCGCGTTACGGCTGATGTCGTCATCACAAACCTCGCCCCGAAGGATGCCGTTCCTGTTCGGCAATGCTGCCGGCGGGGCCGAGACCCCGTCGGCGCTTTGAGAGCGCTTTCGCCTGCGGCGAAAGCGCTCCAGCTCGGAAAAGGCGTGCGGCTACTTGGGGTAGCCGGCCTGCTTCATGGTGCGCGCCGTCGAGGCATCCGCCTTCTTCAGGGCCGCGTCGGCCGTGTCCTGCCCGGCGAGGGCGGCCGCGATGTCCTGGCCGACGTTGGTGCCGATCGCCTGGAACTCGGGGATCGCCACGAACTGCACGCCCGTATAGGGCACCGGGCTCACGGTCGGGTGCTTCGGATCCGTGGTCTCGATCGCTTTCAGCACGGTCGGCGCGAAGGGCGCGGCCTTCTGGTAGTTCGGGTTGTCATAGGTGGAGATGCGCGTGCCGGGAGGGGCGGCGACCCAGCCCTCCGAATCGCCGACCATCTTGATGTAGTCCTTGGACGTGGCCCAGGCGACGAACTTCTTGGCGGCGTCGGCCTGCTTGGTCGAGGTCGGTACGGCGAGGTTCCAGGACCAGAACCAGCCGGAGGCCTTCGGGTCCTTGTCGGTCACGGGCGAGGCCGTGAAGGCGATCTTGTCGGCCACCTGGCTCTGCTTCGGGTCGTAGACGCGGCCCGCGCCCGACGTGGCGTCGATCCACATGCCGCACTTGCCGGAAGCGAATAGCGCCTGGTTCTCGTTGAAGCCGTTGGCGGTCGGGCCGGGGGGGCCGTCCTTCTTCATGACGTCGAGATACCAAGTGATGGCGTCCTTCCAGGGCTGCGTCGTCAGCTGGGGCTGCCACTTCATGTCGAACCACTCGCCGCCGAAGGCGTTCACGGCGGTGCCGAGGAACGCCATGTTCTCGCCCCATCCGGGCTTGCCGCGCAGGCAGATGCCGTAGATCCCGTTCGCCTTGTCGGTGATCTTGTCGGCATATTCGGCGATCTGTGCGTAGGTCGGCTTTTCCGGCATGGTGATGCCGGCCTTGTCGAACAGGTCCTTGCGATAATAGGTGAAGGACGATTCGGCATAGAAGGGCGCGGCATACATCTTGCCGTCCATGCTGAGCCCGTCCTTGATCTGCGGGATCAGGTCCTTGTAGTCGTAGCTCGCCGGGAAGTCGTCGAGCGGCACGAGCCAACCCTGCTTGGCCCAGATCGGCGTCTCGTAGGCGCCGATCGTCATGATGTCGAACTGGCCGCCCTTGGTGGCGATGTCGGTGGTCAGACGCTGGCGGAGAACATTCTCCTCGAGCACGACCCAGTTCAGCTTGATGCCGGTCTGCTTCTCGAACTCCGGCGAGAGCTTCTGCATGATAATCATGTCGCTGTTGTTGACCGTCGCGATGGTCAACGTGGTCTGCTGAGCCTGGGCGCCGACTGTTCCGCCTGCCAGAACAGCCGCCAAAAGCCCGCAGAAACGAGCAAAACGCATCGGAATCCTCCCTGAAGCTTGAGCTAAAATTGCTCGGCGCTAGAGCAAATGCTCTGGCCTTGCGTGTGTTCTGTCAAGTCCTTTTCTGCGCGCCGTCACAAGCGACGGTCGAGCAGCCGCGTCGCGGTCGGCTCATCCACCACCAGACCATTGGCGAAGCGCCCCCGCAAGGAGGCCGCGATGGCATCCGTCTTCGAGCGCCCGCTCGCGACCAGTACGGTCGGACAGCGTGGTTCGCGCACCAACGGCACGGCGGTCATGCGCGCCGTGATGGCATTGTCGATGAGTTCCCCGCCGATGTCGAAGGGCCAGGAGCGCAGTTCGCCGATCGCGCCGCAGCGCTCGAGCTCGCCGAGCTCGTCGGGGGTGACGAAGCCGTCGAGCAGCAGGGGCGCCGTGGTGCCGATGGAACCAACGCCGAGCATGACGGCGTCGGCTTCCCGGAACAGCGAGGTGATGGTCTTGTAGCTGCGCTGCGCCGAGAGATAGTCGCGCTCCTGCCGCGTCGCGGTGAGCACGGGGAGCGGCAGCGGATAGCACTGGGCGCCGGTGCGGTCGGCGAGCCGCATCACCACGTCGTAGGGGCTGGCGCGGCCGTGGCACGTCAGGTTGCCGACGACCGAGACGATGCGGTGATCGGGCCGGTCCATCGAGCCGACCTGCCGCACCGTTTCGAGCAGCGTCCGGCCGGTGCCGAGCGCCAGCGTCTGCGGCTTCTTCGACGCGAGCAGCGTCTCGACGAACTGGGCCGCGAGCAGCGTCACCCCGGCGCGATCGCTGCCGCCGTCGAGACTCGGCGCGACTTCGCAGATGTCGAGCGCGAACTTTTCACGCAGCCGCTCGCCGAGCTCCATGCTCTGCAGGAGCGGATGGTCGAGGCGGAACTTGATCAGCCCCTCGGAGAGAGCGAGCGCCACGAGGCGCTGGGCGTTCGGTCGCGACACATTGAGGTCGGTGGCGATCTCGTCCTGGGTCCGGCGTTTGATATAATAGAGCCAAGCGGCGCGTGCCGCGAGGTCGAGCCGCCGGTTCCTGGCCTCGATCTTGTCGTTCACTCAAGGCCCCCGGAACCCGCGGCACCGCCCTCGGCGGGCGGCCATATGTTGTAGTCCGACAAGTAAGCGCAGCTTGGCGGCCGGGGTCAAGCGGACCCGGCCGGACGATGAGGATGCAGGAGACGATGCCATGCCGATGATGCTCGAAGGGTCCTGCCGCTGCGGCGCCGTGCGCTTTTCCTGCGACAGCCATACGCCGCAGCCCTACCAGCGCTGCTATTGCTCGATCTGCCGCAAGACCGCGGGCGGCGGCGGCTATGCCGTCAATCTGATGGGCGTCGCCGCGAGCCTCGATGTCGCGGATCCGGACCGGACCAAGGCGGTCTACCGGGCCGAGATCGCGGAGGCGGACGGCACCTGCAGCATATCGACCGGCGAGCGCCATTTCTGCGCCCGCTGCGCCGCCGCGTTGTGGCTTTGGGACCCGGCCTGGCCCGACCTCGTGCATCCCTTCGCCTCCGCCATCGACACCGAATTGCCGGAGCCGCCCGCCTCGGTCCATCTGATGCTGGATTTCAAGCCCGCCTGGGTGGTGCCGCAGACGGGCCCGGAGGATCAGATCTTCGGCCTCTATCCGGCCCAGTCGATCGAAGACTGGCACCGCAGCCGCGGGCTCTGGGTGGACTGACCGTCCGCGCCGCTGACGCCGCTACTCGCCCAGAAGATGCAGGGCGATCTCGCGCCGGTGCGGGCGGGCGCGGTGCTCGAACAGGAAAATGCCTTGCCAGGTGCCGAGCAGCGGCCGGCCGTCGCGCACCGGCACGGCGAGGCTCGTCTGCGTCAGCGCCGCGCGCAGATGGGCCGGCATGTCGTCGGGGCCTTCGAGCGTGTGGGTATAGGGGCCGTCCTCGGGCGCGATCCGTTCGAAGAAGGCGGCGGTGTCGGCGCGCACGCTCGGATCGGCATTCTCCCCGATGAGCAGCGAGGCCGAGGTGTGGCGGCAGAAGAGGGTGAGCAATCCCGTTGCCATGCCTTGCGCGCCGACCCAGCGCAAAACAGGGGGCGTGATGTCGACGAGGCCCTTGCCCCGGGTGTGCTGCTCCAAGACATGGAAAACCTGTCGCATACGTCTATCGAACCTCGCCGATACCATTAACCATAGATAAGCCTTGAAGATCCGCACCCGGCGCTATGTATTAGGCGTGTCACAAGGACGGAGCAAAACGGTTTTGACCTTGTGAGGCCGCGCCACATGGAGAATCGTCATGGGCCGGGTCCGGTGGATAGACTTTTCGACTGACCAGGATACCGTCGTGGTGTTCGCCGCGCTGGCGGCTGTCGTGATCGTCCTTGTGGTCGGTGCGATCGGCACCGCCATGGCGAGGGACGATTCCGGCATGCATCAATTCTTCGCCGGTGGCGGCGGCGGTGGCTTTCGCCCGACCGGCGCCCCGGCGTTCGCCGCGCCACCCTTGACGATCCACCGCGAGCCCCGGCGCCGGGTGGCCCGTCATCAGCCGCACTACACCCGGTTCGCCCGTCGGGGTCATGCGCTGCCGGTGGCCGAGGCCACACCGACGCTCTCGCCGGCCTCGGCGGCGGCGACGCCTGGCCAAAAGCCGGCGGTCGTGTCGATCTACGAGGACCGCACCTTGCGTCGCGGGGATGCCGTGATGACCACGAAAGGCATTCGCATCTTCGCCGGCTCGAAGACGTTCCCGTTCCGGCCGGAGGATTTTCGCCTGATGGCGACGTTCAAGAAGGGCAATATCCCCTTCCGCAGGGCGCTGATGGAGCTCGACCGGCTTCCGATCCCGGGCTGACGCCGGCAAGACGCGCCGGCTGCCGGGGCGATCGCATCCGAAATGCTCGGCTAAAGCAGCCCCTTCAGCTTGACTGCCGGCGATGCGAGCGCCGAGGGGTCGGGCTTCGCCCGCCTGGCGATCAGCATCTCGGCGAGACGGATGTCCCGGGCGATGGCGCCGTTCGGGCCGATGCCGCTGGCACCGACGAGACGGCCCTCGCCGTCGAGGTGGAAATAGATGCGGCCTTCCCCAAGGTCGCGCTCGACCATGGTCTTTCCTTCGTCGGGCAGTCCTGCGACCTGCAAGGTCTCGTCGTACTGGTCCGACCAGAACCAGGGGACGGCGGCGAAGGCCTGGACTTCCCCGAGCATGTTGGCGGCGGCGGCATTGCCCTGATCCTGCGCGTTGCGCCAGGCTTCGAGCCGCAGCCGCCGTCCGCCATAGAGCGGATGCGGAAAGGAGCAGCAATCGCCCGCCGCGAACACGTCGGGGGCGCTGGTCATGAGGTACGCGTCGACCTTGACGCCGTTGTCGATCGCAAGATCGCTCGCCAGCGCCAGCGCCGTTTCCGGCACGGCGCCGATCCCGGCGATGATGGCATCGCAGGTGATCACGGACCCGTCGGCCAGGACCACGGCTTCGTCCTTGCCTCGTCGCTCGATCCGCTCGATGCCGACGCCGATCCGGAAGATGACGCCCGCCGCTTCGTGCCGCACCTGGACCCTTTCCGCCACCTCGCGCGGCACGCCGTGCATGAGGATGCGCGATGCCATCTCGACGAGCGTGACCGAACAGCCGCGCGCGATGGCGCTGGCGGCGATTTCGAGGCCGATGAAGCCGCCACCGATGACCGCCAGGCGACAGCCGTGGACGAGCCGTTCGCGCAGCGCCAGCGCGTCGGCGAAGGTCCTGAGGTAGAGCACTTTGTCGGGGCCGGCCCCGAGCGTCGGCAGCCTGCGCGGTGCGGCCCCGGTGGCGACCAGCAGCTTGTCGAAGCCGAGCACGCGCCCGTCGTCGAGATAGAGCCGGTGCGCCTCGCCGTCGACGCGCGTCGCCCGCCGGCCGGCGAGGTGGGCGATGTCCTGCGCGGCCAGCCTGGCTTCGTCGAGGATGAAGGGGGGGGCCTCCGTCGCCTCGGCGGTCATGATGCGTTTGGACAGCGGCGGCCGCTCGTAAGGCCGGTGCGTTTCCTCGCCGACGAGCGTCACGGGACCGGCGTAGCCGCGCTCGCGCAGCGCCGAGGCGGCCCGGGCGCCGGCCTCGCCGGCTCCCACGATAATCATGCCGCTGTCGCGCATCGCTTGGCCCCGCTCACGTCGTCACGCTCTCTGGAGCCGTCTCCTCGGCCGCGCGATCGCGGCGACAGGGCTACCGGAGCACTGGACCACCGGGGTCGAGTTCCGGCTAATAGGCGGTTCATCGTCTGTCATAGCCATCGGATTCGGGTTTGCAACGGGTCGATCCTCAAGAGACGGTCAAGGTCCCCGCGACGCTGGCGGCACCCGGAGCAGGGCCGTTCTGGCTCGCCGTCATCCTTACCGGGATCGCGGCAGGCGGCGGCACCGTGCTGCTCACGCTGCTGCTCAAGGCGGTTCAGGCCATTGTCTGGCCGGCGCCTCCCGAGACGATGCTGCTCGCCGCCGCCGCCGCGGCCACGCCCTGGCACCATGTCGCAGTGCTGGCCGCGGCCGGCCTCGTCACCGCCATAGGCCAGGTCGCGCTCGTTCGCCTTTCGAGCGGCAACAGCATCGATATCACCGCGGCGATCTGGTTCGCGGCGGGGCGGCTGCCGGCGCTCCGCACGCTTGCCAGCGCCGTGCTGTCGATCATCATCGTCGGCATGGGTGCGGCGCTCGGGCGCGAGGGCGCGCCGAAGCAGGCCGGCGCGGTCTTCGCCAACCTCTTCTCCTCGGCCGGCCGCCTGACCGACGAGCAGCGGCGGCTGTTGGTGGCCTGCGGGGCCGGCGCCGGCATGGCGGCGGCCTACGGCGTGCCGCTCGGCGGGGCGCTCTTCGCGCTCGAAGTGCTGCGCGGCGTCCTGTCGCTCCGCCTGGTCCTGCCGGCGCTGTTGACGTCGCTTCTGGCCACCGGCACGGCGTGGCTGGTCCTGCCGAACGCGCCGACCTATGCGATCCCCGCCTATGAGGGCTCGGTGTCGACGCTGCTGTGGGCGCTCGTCGCGGGGCCCGTCATCGGCATCGTCTCGGTCGGGATCGTCCGAGCGATCGCCTGGGCCGACCGCAACAAGCCGCGCGGCTGGCTACGGGTCGCGCTGCCGGTCGCGGCCTTCACCGGCCTGGGACTCGTGGCCGTCCCTTTCCCGCAACTGCTCGGCAACGGCCAGGACGTCTCTCAGCTCGCCTTCGCCGGCGAAATCGCGGCGCCGCTGATGCTGGTGCTGCTCGTCCTGCGTCCTCTCGCGACCTTCGCCTGTTTCGGCAGCGGTGCGCCGGGCGGCCTCTTCACCCCGTCGCTGGCGCTCGGCGCCCTGCTCGGCGGCGTCCTCGGCCATGCCTGGCTGCTCGTCTGGCCGGGCACGCCGCCGGGCCTCTTTGCCCTGCTCGGCGCCGCCGCGCTGCTCGCGGCGACGACGCAGGGGCCGATCTCGGCACTGGTGCTGATGATGGAACTGACGGGCCGCGACCGCTCCTTCATCGCACCCCTCCTGCTCATCGTGATCGTGGCCACCATGGTGTCGCGGACCATCGAGCGACGCTCGATCTACGAGGCGCGGCTCAGCGACGACCAGGTCGGCAAGCGCCTCGCCGCGCGCGAGCACAAGCCTGCCAGCAGCAAGGCATGACCTACCGGCTGATCATCTTCGATTTCGACGGCACGCTGGCGGATTCGATTCCCTGGCTGCTCACCATCCTCGACGACCTCGCCACGCGGCATGGCTTCGGCCCGGTTGTGGCGGCCGAGATGGCGTCGCTGCGCCGGAGCGGCACGCGCGAGATCCTGAAGCGATTGCATATTCCGTCCTGGAAGGTTCCAGCGATCGCCCGGGACCTGCGACGGCTGAAAGCCGCCGCGGCGGACGACATTCCGCTCTTCGCCGGCGTAAGGGAGATGCTGCTCGCCTTGCGCACCCGCGACGTGACGCTGGGGATCGCAAGTTCGGACAGCGCCGGGAGCATTCGCCGCACGCTCGGTCCCGAACTCACCGCATGCATCCGCCATTTCGAATGCAGCGCCGGGCTCTTCGGCAAGGCTGCGCGGCTGAGGCGGTTGGCCCGCGCGGCGAGCGTTCCGGTATCGAGCGCCATCTATATCGGGGACGAGCTGCGCGACGCCGCGGCTGCCGCCAAGGCGCGGGTGAGCTTCGGTGCCGTGTCCTGGGGCTACGCGGATGCGGCCGTCCTGGC
Source organism: Lichenihabitans sp. (assembly GCA_965277115.1). Classification (GTDB taxonomy): domain Bacteria; phylum Pseudomonadota; class Alphaproteobacteria; order Rhizobiales; family Beijerinckiaceae; genus Lichenihabitans. The sequence continues at coordinate 1,336,557 of CBDIBY010000013.1, forward strand.
GGCCTGCCGTCCGGCGCGTCTGTTCACGCGGGTCGAGGACCTGGTACGGCTCGCCCCCTCATGAGCGGCCATCCTGCCCGGCTCGATCGAGCTCCGCCAGCCAGTCCGGCAGATCGCCGAGGCTCGCGAGCTGTCGGAAGCGCGGATGATCGTGGGGCGCCTCCGCGGCTTCGTGGCTCCAGACCAGCTCGTAGGGGATCAGCGCCGCATGGCCGCCAGCTTGGAGCGCCGGCAGGATGTCGGAACGGATCGAATTGCCGGCCATGACGCATGCCCCCGGCTCGACGCCATGGCGCGCGAAGACCCGCCGGTAGGTCTCGGCAAGCTTGTCGCTGACGATCTCGATGCCGGCGAAGCGCGTGCCAAGGCCGGAGGCGGCGAGCTTGGATTCCTGATGGAACAGGTCGCCCTTGGTCACCAGCACGAGTCTGCCCATGGCAGCGAGCCTGTCGAGCGCCTCGGCGACGCCGGGCAGCAGATCGACCGGATGGCGCATCAGCTCGCGGCCGGCGGACAGGATCTCGGCCATGACGGCCGCCGGAACGCGGCCCTGCGTCACATCGAGCGCCGTCTCCAGCATCGACAGCGTGAAGCCTTTGACGCCATAGCCGTAGGCGGCGAGGTTGGTGTGCTCGACCTCGGACAGGCGCGTCTCGATCGCCTGGGGATCGGCATAAGGGCGCAACAATTCGCCGAAACGCTCCTGCGTGAGGCGGAAGAAGCGCTCGTGGTGCCAGAGCGTATCGTCGGCATCGAGGCAGATGAGGTCGATCGGCATGGCGGCTCCGGCATCGGGACGCGCCTTTTACGCCAAAGCCGCCGGGCCTGGCGAGGCCGGCGTCTTTCCCTACCTCGCCGGACCGCCTATCCTCGATGGCGGACGAGGGGTAGCGCGATGGCTCAGGGCGGCACGATCAGGGTGGGCATCGGCGGCTGGGTGTTCGAGCCCTGGCGCGACAATTTCTATCCGGTGGGGCTCGCGCAGAAGCGAGAGCTCGACTACGCCAGCCGCCACGTCACCGCGATCGAGGTCAACGGCACCTATTACGGCTCGCAGAAGCCCGAGAGCTTCGCACGCTGGCACGACGAGACGCCGGAAGATTTCGTCTTCACGCTGAAGGGGCCGCGGTTCACCACCAATCGCCGCATCCTCGGCGAGGCGGGCGCCTCGGTGGAGCGCTTCGTGACGAGCGGCATCGTCGAGCTCAAGGGCAAACTCGGGCCGATCAACTGGCAGTTCCTGCCGACCAAGGCCTTCGATGCGGCCGATTTCGAGGCCTTCCTCAAGCTGTTGCCCAAACGCGTCGAGGGCCACGACATCCGCCATGCCGTCGAGGTCCGCCATCCGAGCTTCCGCGTGCCGGCGTTCGTCGACCTGCTGCGCGCCTACGACGTCGCGGTGGTGGTGGCCGACAGCGACAGCCATCCGCAGATCGCCGACGTGACCGCGCCCTTCGTCTATGCCCGCCTGCAGAATGCCTCCGAACACCATAAGGCCGGCTATGCGCCCGCCGATCTCGGCCGCTGGGCCGGGCGGGCACGGCGCTGGGCCGAAGGCGGCGTGCCGGACGACCTCGATCATGTCGGACCGCCGCCGAAGGGCAAGGTCGCGCGCAACGTGTTCCTCTTCATGATCAACGGCTTCAAGCCCAGGGCGCCGGCCGCCGCCATGGCGTTGATCGAGCGATTGTCGGATGCGTCCGCATAGTATCTCATCCGCTGGGTGTCGATGCTCATCCGGCTTTCGTGTTCCGCGAAATTCACCGTAACTCCCCGCGAGCGCACGACGGGAGGCTCTCCTAAGCCGTCGCGTCAATCCGAGCTCAGCGAGCCGCGCAGCCCTCGGCGGGCTTGCCTTTGGGCGCTGTGTCTTGCCTGATGGGAGATGCGCCCTCGCTCCAGGTCCGGTGAAGTTCCGCCTTTGACATCCGCCCCCGATCTTTCGTCCGCGCCGCTGCTCGACGTCCGCGGCCTCGCGGTCTCGTTCAACCAGGGCGGGCACGTCACCCGCGCCGTCGACGGCGTCTCCTTCACGCTCGATCGCGGCCGGACGCTCGCCATCGTCGGCGAATCGGGGTCGGGCAAGTCGGTGACCGCGCTGTCGATCGCACGCCTCCTCGGCGCCTCGGGGGCTGAGACGACGGGCGGCGAGATTCTGTTCAAGGGCCAGGACCTGCTGCGGCTCGAGGAGCGCGCCATGCGGGCCATCCGTGGGGATGCCATCACCATGGTGTTCCAGGAGCCCATGACCTCGCTCAATCCGCTCCACACGATCGAGCGGCAGATCGCCGAGATCCTCGAACTGCACGGCATGCGCGGCGGCGCGAAGCTGCGGGCCCGCGTGATCGAGCTCCTCGAAGAGGTCGGCATTCCGGACCCGGCGACGAGGCTCGGCGCCTATCCGCACCAGCTCTCCGGCGGCCAGCGCCAGCGAGTGATGATCGCCATGGCGCTCGCCAACCGGCCGGACCTGCTGATCGCCGATGAACCAACGACCGCGCTCGACGTCACCGTCCAGGCGCAGATCCTGCGCCTGCTCAAGGATCTGCAGGCGCGGCTCGGCATGGCGCTGCTGTTCATCACCCACGACCTCGGCATCGTGCGGCGCATCGCCGACCATGTGGCGGTGATGCAGCGCGGCAGAATCGTCGAGGCCGGCCCGGTCGCCGAGATCTTCCGCGCGCCGCAACATCCCTATACGCAGATGCTGCTCGCCGCCGAGCCCAAGGGCCTGCCACCCGCCAAGGATCCCGCCGCCAAGCCCATCCTCACCGCCCAGGATCTCAAGGTCTGGTTCCCGATCAAGCGCGGCTTTCTGCGCCGCACGGTCGGCTATGTGAAGGCCGTCGACGGCGTTTCTCTGACGGTCAGCGAGGGGCAGACGATTGGCGTCGTGGGCGAGTCGGGCTCCGGCAAGACGACGCTCGGCCTCGCCATCCTGCGCCTGATCCGCTCCGAGGGGCCGGTAACCTATCTGGGGCAGCGCATCGACAGTCTCGGCAGCGCCGGCATGCGGCCGCTGCGCCGCGACATGCAGGTCGTGTTCCAGGACCCTTACGGCTCGCTGTCGCCGCGCCTGTCGGTCGCCGACATCGTCGGCGAGGGCCTGACCGTCGGCCGGAAGCGTCCGGCGGCCGAGCGTCGCGAGATGGTGGCGCGCGCTCTCACCGACACCGGGCTCGATCCGGCCACCATGGACCGCTATCCGCACGAGTTTTCGGGCGGGCAGCGCCAGCGCATCGCCATCGCCCGGGCGATCGTGCAGGAGCCCAGATTCGTCGTGCTGGACGAGCCGACGTCGGCCCTCGACATGTCGGTCCAGGCGCAGATCGTCGACCTGCTGCGCGACCTCCAGGCGCGGCGCGGTCTGGCTTATCTGTTCATCAGCCACGATCTCAAAGTCGTGCGGGCGCTGGCCGCCGACATCGTCGTCATGCGGCATGGGCATGTGGTCGAGGCCGGGAGTGCCGCCGAGATCTTCGCCGCGCCGCAGAGCGACTACACGCGGGCGCTCTTCGCCGCAGCCTTCAACCAGGAGGCGACGCTCCCCGCAGAGGCCTGAGGGCCATGGCGGAACCCGATCCTCGCGGCTCCCGTTGACTCCGGCAAGCAAGGAAGGAGGATCCGATGGTCGTAGAGGACACAGGCCCCGCCGCACCCCTCGACGCTTCGACCACCGCGCCGCAGGCCGAGACTCCGCAGGCGGTCGCCATCGACGAGACCGACCGGCTGATCGCGTCCGACAAGGTGGCCGGCACGTCGGTCTACGCCAAGGACGGGGAACGGCTCGGCGCCATCTACAATTTCATGGTCGACAAGACGACCGGCCAGGTCGCCTATGTGGTGATGTCGTTCGGCGGCTTCCTGGGCCTCGGCGAGCGCTTCTACCCGCTGCCCTGGAAGGCTCTGACCTATGATCCGGCGCGCGGCGGCTACGTGGTCGAGGTCGACCGCGACACGCTGGAGAAAGCCCCGAACTATGCTGCCGAGGATCAGCCCTGGGCCGACCCGGCTTACGGGAAGAGTCTTTACGGGTTCTACGGCCTGCCTTACGGGCTGTGAGCCGTCCGGCCCCAGCCGAGGGTCGCGCAGCGTCACCACCGTCTCCGTTCCGGGGGATCCGTCGCGCCGATGGATCGTGCCGCCGATCTGCTGGACCGAATTCGGCGGTGACAATTCGGTGACAGTTTACTGTTTTACGTTTTTGTCTGGAAGTTGGGGGCGGGAAGAGGCCCGCCAGATGGCTTCAGCTCTCGCGATATGCAGCTTAATTCGAAAAATAGTAAGGTGTCACCGTAATCCTACTTGAGATAATATTCCGATATTTCAATAATTACTCATGCATAATTTCAAATATCTATACATATCTATCAATAATAATAATGAACTATAGTTTTCGATCTGCCGTGAATACGGTGAATAAATGTATTGGAGATCCAATGTGTCAGCCAATATCTTGCATCGTAAGATTGTTCTTCCTGTGTTATTTCTGTCAATCAGTGTTACTTTATGCCAACATGTTTATATTTCAATTAATAGAAAAACATTGATTCAATCTAACACAGTAATTAACATGATTATTACATTAATTCTATTTTTCGGTAATCTTAATTTTACCATGTATTACGGAGGTAGTATTGTTATTCTTGGATATCAAATCAACGTAATCGACGGCAGCGGCATTTTCATCATCACCGAAGGTCTTATGATTAGCGGAACACTGATTTGCGGAGCAATATTTCTCGCAAATCTCACCATACGCATCAAGCAGCTTTTTCGTTGGTACCGGCGATAGACATGGGATTACGGGGATTACGGGATTACGGTGACACTTTACTCTTTACCGAATTGCGCAGAGGTCGAGAAGGCATCGCTGTCATGCGCTCCGCTACGCGATCTCGCCGAATGTGACGACCGTCTCCGTGCCGGATGATCCCGCGCGGCTGGATCGTGCCGTCGATCCGCTGGACGAATTGATCGACCGGCGCGAAACTTGGGCCGCCGACCCGCGGGCCGCGGCACGCCGGAACGGGCAGCCGATCGTGCGGCATGACCCGGCCGGCACGTCCGCATGGGCCGAGACGAGGGATCTTCGCGCTTCGGAGCGCATGGCGCCCGATGTCCCATTCCGGTCCGGCCGGCGGCTTTCGCCTCTGAGAGAAAAGGGTAAAGTCGTGTGCTGTTCGATCAAGCGAGGAGACAAACCATGTCCGGTATCGGAAGCGCATTGCTGGTCATCGATGCGCAGGAGTCCTTCCGGGGATTACGGTGACACTTTACTCTTTACCGAATTGCGCAGAGGTCGAGAAGGCATCGCTGTCATGCGCTCCGCTACGCGATCTCGCCGAATGTGACGACCGTCTCCGTGCCGGATGATCCCGCGCGGCTGGATCGTGCCGTCGATCCGCTGGACGAATTGATCGACCGGCGCGAAACTTGGGCCGCCGACCCGCGGGCCGCGGCACGCCGGAACGGGCAGCCGATCGTGCGGCATGACCCGGCCGGCACGTCCGCATGGGCCGAGACGAGGGATCTTCGCGCTTCGGAGCGCATGGCGCCCGATGTCCCATTCCGGTCCGGCCGGCGGCTTTCGCCTCTGAGAGAAAAGGATAAAGTCGTGTGCTGTTCGATCAAGCGAGGAGACAAACCATGTCCGGTATCGGAAGCGCATTGCTGGTCATCGATGCGCAGGAGTCCTTCCGGCACCGTCCTTACTGGACGGCCGAGCACGTGCCGCGGGTCCTGGAGCGGATCCAGGCGCTGGTCGACGGTGCGGTCCGTCGCGGCATTCCGGTGGTCCAGATCTTCCATGTCGAGGACGAGGGGCCGTTCTCGCTCGCCTCCGGTCATGTCGAGACGATGCCTCCACTGTCGATCGCGCCGCGCGCGGTCTTCCACAAGCGCCGCCACAGCGCGCTCGTCGGCTCCGGCCTCGCGTCGTGGCTCGTCGAGACCGGCATCCGCCGCCTGATCGTCTGCGGCATCCGCACCGAGCAATGCTGCGAGACGACGACGCGCCACGCCTCCGACAGCGGCTATGCGGTCGATTTCGTCAGCGAAGCCACCCTGACGTTCCCGATGGACGATGCGGCGGGGCGCCGCTGGAGCGCGGCCGAGATCAAGGCCCGCACGGAACTGGTGCTGGCCGGGCGTTTCGCCCGCATCACCAGCGTCGAAGAGGCTCTGGCCGAGATGCCGGCGGACCTTGCCGCGTGACGGGCGCGCCGCCACGCATCGTTGCCGTTTTGGTGGTGGTGCCGCCGCGGCTTCTGCTGCTCGACCTCGCCGGGCCGATCGAGGTTTTGCGCAAGGCCAATCTCGAGCAGACGCAGATCCGTTTCGAGGTCGTCTACGCCGGGCCGTGGCCCGACGTGACGAGCTCGGTCGGCCTCAGGCTGGCGGATATCGCACCATTGCCGGCGGAGGTGCCCGAGGGAGCCATCGTCGTGGTGCCGGGCAGTGCCACCTTGGTGCTCGGCGATGACGGCCCGGTCGAGGACCCACTCGCCGAGGCGGCCGAGGAGCGCATCGTCGACTGGCTGCGTGGCGCGGTGCGGCCGGGCCACCGGCTCGTCTCGATCTGCTCCGGGGCGCTTTTGGCGGGCCGCGCCGGCCTCCTCGACGGGCGCCGCTGCACCACGCACCACACCTGCTGCGCCGACCTCGCCCGTCTCGCGCCGCGCGCCGACGTGCTGGAGGATCGCCTCTACGTCGAGGACGGCGATCGGCTGAGCAGCGCCGGCGTCACCGCCGGCATCGACCTGATGCTGCATATCGTTGCCGGGCTGGCCGGCCCCGGCTGCGCCGTCAGGATCGCCCGCTATCTTGTCGTCTACCTGCGCCGCGGAGGTGCCGACCCGCAGCTCTCGCCTTGGCTCGAAGGCCGCAACCACCTCCATCCCGTCGTGCACCGCGCGCAGGACGCGCTCGCCGCGAACCCGGCCCGGTCCTGGACGCTTGGCGACCTCGCGCAGGTGACGTATGCGAGCCCGCGCCACCTGTCGCGCCTCTTCAACGCGCATACGGGGATGAGCGTCACCGATTATCTCAACCGCTTGCGGGTCGCCCTCGCGCGCGATCTCCTCGGGCAGACGCGCCTCGACATGGAGCACGTGGCCGAGCGCGCCGGCTTTGCGTCGGCGCGCCAGTTCCGCCGCGTTTGGAACAGGTTCAATGCCGACCCGCCGCGCGCGGCCCGCCGCCCCGAGGCCGCGGCGGCGCCGAGCTGACGGAAGCGCGCCCGGGGGCGCGGATGAGGGGTCGTTCGCCCTATCCGATCGCCTTGTTTCTGCTATTCCGCCGCGCGGGGCATCGGCTCCGCGGGCCGCCGCGGCCCGATCACGTCCTCCGCCGGATGGGCGAACGCCCTGCCTTTGCTATGGTCGCGGGCCACGAAGCTGTAGACCGCGGGCGTCACGAAGAGCGTGAACATCGTGCCGATCGTCATGCCGGCGGCGATGACGACGCCAATGGCGATGCGGCTCTGCGCGCCTGCGCCCGTGGCGATCATCAGCGGCACCATGGCCACCACCATGGCGGCGGTGGTCATCAGGATCGGCCGCAGCCGGACGCCTGCCGCATGCTCGATCGCGGCGCGCCGGCTCATGCCCTCCTCCTGCATCCGGTTGGCGAATTCCACCATCAGGATGCCGTGCTTGGAGATGAGCCCGATCAGCGTCACCAGACCGATCTGCGAATAGATGTTGATCGAAAAGAGCTGCATCACGCCGCCGATATTGAGCGGCAGCAGCGCACCGAACATCGAGCAGGGCAGCGCGATCAGGATCACGAAGGGATCGCGAAAACTCTCGAACTGCGCCGCCAGCACCAGGAAGATGACGATCAGCGCGAAGACGAAGGTGGTGACGAGGGCGTTGCCCTCCTGCTCGTATTGGCGGCTGTCGCCGGCGAAATCGTAGGTGTAGCCGGCGGGGAAGATCTCCTTGGCCTTGGCCTTGAGGAAGTCGAGCCCCTCACCCAAGGTGCGGCCCGGGAAGGGCACGCCTTGCAAGGTCGCGGAATTCAACTGCTGGAAGCTTGTCAGCGCATTCGGCTGCACGCTGCGCGAGATGCTGGCGAAAGAGGACAGCGGCACGAGGTCGCCGCCCGTGGCGCGGACCTGGTAGCGCAACAGCCAGTCGGGCGTGTCGCGGAACTCGCGCGGCACCTGCGGGATCACCTCGTAGGAGCGGCCGTAGAGGTTGAAGCGATTGACGTAATTGCCGCCGAGCAAGGTCGCCAGCGAGGATCCGACGTCCTGCATGGCGACACCGAGCCGGTTAGCCTTGGCGGCGTTGATCTTGAACTCGATCTGCGGCGTGTCGAACTTGAGGTCGCTGTCGGTGAAGATGAACAGGCCGCTCGCGTCCGCCGCCTTCTTGAGCTCGGCCACCGTTTCGGCGAGCTGCTTGTAGTCGCCCGTCGTCCGGATCACGAATTGCAGCGGCGGGCCGCCGGTCGAGCCGGGCAGGGCGGGCGGGGAGAAGGCGATGACCTGCGCGCCCGGCACGGTCGCGAACTTCGGCTGCAGCGAGCCCAGGATCGCCTTGGCGCTGCGCTGCCGGTCCGCCCAGGGCTTGAACAAGAGGCCGACGAAGGCTTGCGCCACGCCGCCCGAGCCGTTGATGGCGAAAACATGCGACTTCTCGGGCACGCCGTTCAAGATGTCGTAGAGCGTGCCGGTGGCGTGCTCGGTGTAATCGAGGTTGGCATATTGCGGCGCCTTGACCAGGGTGAACAGGATGCCCTGGTCCTCGTCGGGCGCCAGCTCCTTCGGCGTCGACACATAGAAGATGCCGGTCATGACCATGACGGCGGCGAGCACCAGGAGCGTCATGGCGCGGAAGTTCAGCGTCTTGTGCAGGCGCCGCTCGTAGCGGCGGCGCAGCCCGTCGAAGGCGCGGTCGAGGAAGCGCACGAAGCCGCCCTGTCCGCTCTGCGCGGTCAGGAGGCGCGAGCACATCATCGGCGATAGGGTGAGCGCGATGACGCCCGAGACGACGACGGCGCCCGCCAGCGTGAAGGCGAATTCGCGGAACAGCGCGCCCGTCAGCCCGGCCACGAAGCCGATCGGCGCATAGACGGCGGCGAGCGTGATGGTCATCGAAACGACCGGCCCGGCGATCTCGCGCGCGCCCTTCAGCGCGGCGTCGTTGGGCGTCATGCCCTCCTCGATGTGCCGGTAGATGTTCTCGACCACGACGATAGCGTCGTCGACGACGAGGCCGATGGCGAGCACCAAAGCGAGCAGCGTCAGTAGGTTGATCGAATAACCCATGGCCAGCAGCACGATCATCACGCCGACGAGCGACAGCGGGATGGTGACGATGGGGATCAGCGTCGAGCGCAAGTTGCCGAGGAACAGGAAGATCACCACCACGACGATGATGGCGGCCTCGCCGAGCGTCTTGGCGACCTCCCAGATCGAGGCGCGGATGAACTCGGTCGAATCGTAGGCGATGGCCGAGTCGATGCCGGGCGGCAGTTCCGCCTTGATCGACGGGAAGGCCTTGGAGACGTTCTCGATGACGGTCAGCGGATTGGCGGTCGGCGTCGCGTAGATGCCGACGAAGACCGCCTTCAGGCCGTCGAAGACAGACGAGGAATCGACCGATTCCGGCCCGAGCTCGATCTTCGCGATGTCGGCCAAGTGGGTAATGGCGTCGCCGCGCGACAGCACGGTCAGGTTGCCGAAGGCCTTGGCGCTGTCGAGCGAGGTCTCGGCATTGATGCTGGTCTGGACATAGTCGCCCTTCACCTGGCCGGCGGCGGAGATGAAATTGTTGGCGGCGAGCGCCGTCCTGACGTCGGCGGGCGTCACGCCACGGGCCGCCATGCGGTTCGGGTCGAGCCAGATGCGCATGGCGAAGGTCTGCCCGCCGAGGATCTGGGCATTGGCGACGCCGTCGATTGTCTGCAGCTTCGGCTGCACGACGCGGGTGATGTAGTCGGTGATCTGCGCCGAATCGAGCTTGTCCGAATTGAAGCTCAGATACATCAGGGCAAAACCCTGGCCGGTCTGCTTGACCACCACCGGGTCGTTGGCCTCGCGCGGCAGCTGGAACTTGACCTGGTTCACCTTGGAGAGGACGTCGGCGACGGCCCGGTCGGGGTCGGCGTTGAGCCGCAGGTTCAGCGTGATGGTCGAGGTGTTCTGCTGCGAGTTCGAAACCAGCGTGTCGATGCCCTCGGTGCTCGCCACCGCCTGTTCGATGGGCGTCGTGATGAAGCCCTTGATCAGGTCCGCATTGGCACCCGGATAGGACGTCGTGATGGTGATCGTCGTCGAGGACAGTTCCGGATATTGCCGGATCGGCAGCTTGGTATAGGCCTGGAAGCCGATGAGCAGGATGAGCAGCGAGACGACGCTTGCCAGCACCGGCCTGCGGATGAAGATATCGGTGAACATCGGGGACGCCTATTGCCTCGGCAGGACCGGGCGCGGCTTCAGGCCTGCGGCGCGATCGATCTTCACGTGGGCGTTGGGGAAGAGTTTGATCTGCCCCTCGGTGACGACCTCTTCCCCGGGCTTGACGCCGTCGAGGACGGCGAGGCGGTCGTCGCGCGTCTCGCCGGTGCGTACGAAGCGCTGCTGCACGATGAAATCCTGCGTCTCCGGTGCGCCGGCGGCCTGGGCCGCGCCGGGCTCGCTCTTGAGAGGCGCCGGCACCGCGACGAAGAGGCTGTCGCCGTAGAGCGAATAGGTCACTGCCGTGCGCGGCACGGTGACGACCTGTTGCGGCGTGCCCGAAAGCACGTCGACATTGGCGAACATGCCCGGCAGCAGCCGCTTGTCCTTGTTCGGCAGTTCGGCCCGGATCAGCACCGAGCGCGAATCCTGCGACACGCGCGAATCGATCGACTTGATCTTCCCCGCGAAAGTCTGATCCGGATAGGCGTCGACCTTGATGTCCGCCGTCTGGCCGGACTTGAGCACCGCCAGAGACTGTTCCGGCACCGGGAAATCGACATAGATCGGGTCGAGCTGCGTCAGCGTGGTGATCGCCGTGCCGGGCGACAGATACTGGCCGACATCGACGCGGCGGATGCCGAGACGCCCCGCGAAGGGCGCCGTGATGCTTTTCTGGGCGATGACCGCCTTGGCGCGCTCGACCGAGGCGGCGGCCGTGTCACGCGCCGCCTGGGCCTGGTCGACGCTGGCCTTGGCGGTATTGCCACCGGCGATGAGCTCCTTCTGCCGCAGTAGCGAGGCATCGGCATTCTTCATCTGCGCGAGGCCCGAGGCGAGGTCGGCCTGTTCGGTCGAATCGTCGAGGGCGACGAGCGGCGCGCCCTTGGCCACCTCCTGGGAGGAATCGAACTTGACCGCGACGACGAGCCCGCCCACCTCGGGCGCCACGTCGATGCCCTGGATCGGCTTGAAGGTGCCGATGGCGGTGATGCGCGGCACCCAGCTCTCGGTGCGTGCCTCCGCCACCGCGACGGTCGACACCGGCGGAGTCATGTGGCTGATCACCTGTTTGATGATCTGCGGCTTCATGAAGAACTGGAAATAGGACAAGCCGCCGATCAAGCCGCCCAGCACCAGGAACACGAAGACAAAGGCAAGCGCACGCTTCACGTCGAAAATCCCTCGGATCCGATTCCGCACGATGGCGCGTCGGGCCCATCGCTTCTTGCTACCGCGCGAAAAAGGCGCTTTTCAGCATGAGCGGGCGCGCTATTTACTCGGAAAGCCGCCGCGACGCAAAGCGCACGGTCCCTACCGCACCGACTCAGCCCCGGCTGAATTCAGAAAGGCATGCTCCGTGACCGACCTCGACGCCGCCCTCAGGGCGATCCGCATTCCCGATCTCGCCGGCAAGGCCATCCTGGTGACGGGAGCCTCGACCGGCATCGGCGCGGCGGTCGCCGTCGCTCTCGGGCGGCAGGGCGCCAGGGTCGCGGTGCATTACAATGCTAGTGCCGAGCCTGCCCGGGCCGTTGCCGAGGCGATCGGCCGAGACGGCGGCACGGCCGTGCTGGTCAGCGGCGACATGAGCCAGGACGGCAAGAGCGAGGCGATCGTCGAGGAGGCGGCGCGGGCGCTCGGCGGTCTCGACGGTCTCATCAACAATGCCGGGGGCATGCTGGGCCGCGTGCCCTTCGCCGAGATGACGGACGCGCATTACGAGCGGGTGATGAACCTCAACGCCCGCTCCGTGCTGGCCGCGACGCGTGCCGCCGTGCCGTTCCTCAAGCAGAAGCGCGGCTTCATCATCAACACCACCTCGATCGCGGCGCGCAACGGGGGCGCCGGCGGGGCGACGCTCTACGCCGCCTCCAAGGGCTTCGTCTCGACCATCACCCACGGCCACGCCAAGGAATTCGCCGGTCTCGGCATCCGCGTCAACGCCGTCTCGCCCGGCGTCATCACGACGCCCTTCCACGAACGCTATTCGACGCCCGAACAGCTCGAAGCCGCCCGCAAGACGGTGCCGATGGACCGGCTCGGCACGGCCGAGGAATGCGTCGGGGCCTATCTGTTCCTCGCCTCCGAGACCCTGTCGGGCTACATGACCGGCCAGGTCATCGAGGTGAACGGCGGCCAGCTCATGCCGTGACGCAGGCGTCGGACGCGCATCTACGACGATCCGGTCGCATGGCTGCGACCGAGGAGATGTCCTATATGCGGAATGTCGTTTCCCCCAGGCTGCATGGTACCATGACCACCTTGTCCGACACCGCACCGGCGGTGATTGAGGCCCGTCCGATCCTCGGTGCGATGCTGCGCGGCGCTCTGATGCGCTGCCCGCATTGCGGTAAGGGGCATCTTTACCGAGCCTATCTGAAAGTCGCCGACACATGCCCGGCCTGCGGCGAGGAATTGCATCATCACCGCGCCGACGATGCCCCGCCCTATGTGACGATCTTCGTCGTCGGGCATCTCGTCATCGCCTCGCTGCTCGCGGTCGACATCGCCTACGACTGGCCGGTCTGGCTTCACATGGTGGTCTGGCTGCCGCTGACCGTGATCCTCTGCCTGACGTTGCTGCCGGTGTTCAAAGGTGCGCTCATCGGTTTGCAATGGGCGCTCCGGATGCACGGCTTCGGCGATCCCGCCACCCCTGACGCCGACGCGGCGCGACCCCGCCTCATGGTGTCCTGATCGGCTTCGATCGTCCTCCGCTGCCGGTCAGTCATCGAGGTGAACGGCGGCAGCTCATGCTATGAGATGGATCGTCGTCTGCACCAGGAGGATGGGAGGTTGACTGCGCCGATAAGTCTTGCAGAGCGTCCATTAGAATGTCCGGCATCGTCGTTGCGAGCGGAGCGAGGCAATCCAGGACATTGGTTCAACGGTCCGGATCGTGTCGCTGCGCATGCCATCACCGGCGACGCAGTCGTGCGGCACTGATGACTGCGCCCCTGGCCCCCGGCAAGCTCGCCGACAATATCGTCTATTTCGCCCGCGCCCTGCGCCAGGCCGGCCTTCCGGTGGGACCAGGGGCGGTGCTCGACGCCTTGCGCGCCGTCGAGGTCGCGCCCTTTACCTCGCGCGGCGACTTCCGTGCCATGCTTCACGCCGTCTTCGTCAAGAGCCACGAGCAGTCCGGGCTGTTCGACCAGGTTTTTGCCATCTTCTGGAAGCGGCGCGGCTTTCTCGAACAGATGATCGGCGCACTCTCGCCTGTCGCCGAGCCGAAGTCCGCGAAAAAGCAGAAGGCCGCGGCGGGAGCGACGCGCGTCGCCGATGCGCTGTTCAACCGCAAGCTCGACCGGGACATGCAGCCGCCCTCGCTCGACCTCCACGCCCGCTTCACGACCTCGGACGAGGACGTGCTGCGAGCCAAGGATTTCGCCCAGATGACGGCGGGCGAGATCGAGGCGGCCATGGCGGTGATCGCGCGGCTGCGCCTGCCGAAGGACGAGCTCAGGACGCGCCGCTTCGTGCCGCATCCGCGCGGCCGTCTGGTCGATCCGCGCCGCACATTCCGCCGCTCGCTCAGGGCTGGGGGCGCGATGATCGACCTCGCCCGCCGGTCGCCGGCGGTGAAACTGCCGCCGGTCGTGGCCATCTGCGACATCTCCGGCTCCGTCGCCGAATATTCGCGCGTCTTCCTGCATTTCCTGCATGCGCTCGCGGCTCGGCGGCGAGTGCATGTCTTTCTGTTCGGCACCCGGCTCAGCAATGTCAGCCGCTCGCTGTCCCATAAGGACGTCGATGCGGCGCTCGCCTCCTGCGGGGAGGCGGTGCAAGACTGGTCCGGCGGCACGCGCATCGCCGCCTCGCTCCACCGCTTCAACAAGGACTGGCTGCGCCGCGTCGCCGGCGGATCGGCGACCGTGATCCTGTTCACCGACGGGCTCGAGCGCGACGGCAGCGGCGAACTCGCCGCCGAGATGGACCGCATCCGCCGCTCCTGCCGCCGCCTGATCTGGCTCAATCCGCTGTTGCGCTACGACAGGTTCGAAGCCAAGGCGATCGGCATCCGGGCGATGCTGCCCTTCGTTGACGAGTTCCGTCCGATTCACAATCTTAGCAGCGTGGCCGATCTCTGCCGCGCGCTCGACGGTACGCGGCCCGGCGAGGCCGACCCGAAACGCTGGCTCGGCCGTGACGGCCTGTCGGCCACGGGGTGACACCGCGTTTGTATAGGGATTGCAAACATGATCTCGACCGAAGACGACATTCTCCGCGAGGCCGAAGCCTGGCGCCGCGCCGGCCGCGGTGTGGCGCTGGCGACCGTGGTCGAGACCTGGGGTTCGGCGCCGCGCCCGGTCGGTAGCCATCTCGTGGTCGATGAGGCGGGCAATTTCCTGGGCTCGGTCTCCGGCGGCTGCGTCGAAGGCGAGGTGGTGACCGAGGCGATGGACGTGATCGGCGCGGGGAAGAACCGCATGCTCGAGTTCGGGGTCGCCGACGAGACCGCCTGGCGCGTCGGCCTCTCCTGCGGCGGTCGCATCAAGGTCTATGTCGAGAGGATCGACTGATGCGGCTCGACGCTCTGGTCCGTCTTAATGCGGAACGCGCCGCCCGCCGCCCCGCCGTGCTGGTGACGGAGCTCGCGACCGGCGAGCAGCGTCTCGTCACGGCCGACGAGGCCTCGGCGGATCCGCTGGCCGAGGCGATCGAGGCACGGCTGCGCTCGGGCGCGAGCGGCAGCGTGGACCACGACGGCCGCAAATATTTCCTGGCCGTACAGGTGCCTCCGGTGCGCCTTGTCGTCGTCGGCGCCGTCCATGTCAGCCAGGCGCTGGCGCCGATGGCCAAACTCGTCGGCTTCGATGTCACCGTCGTCGATCCGCGCACCGCCTTCGCCACGCCCGAGCGTTTCGCCGGCGTCCGGGTCATGGCCGAATGGCCCGATGCCGCGCTGCCCGGCCTCGGGCTCGACCGGTTCACGGCGTTGGCGGCCCTGACCCACGACCCGAAGATCGACGACCCGGCGCTGCAGGCGGCGCTCCGGGCCGATTGTTTCTACATCGGGGCGCTCGGCTCGCGCAAAACCCATGCGGGGCGGATCGCCCGTCTGACGCGGGCTGGCTTCGGTGCCGACGCGACATCGCGCATCCATGCGCCGATCGGCCTCGACATCGGGGCCGTCAGCCCGGCCGAGATCGCCGTTGCGGTTCTGGGCGAAATGATCGGTGCCTTGCGCCGCAAGCCGCTGCGGGCCGAGACGGGGAGCCGCGCGGCGTGAAATTCGGTCCTTGCGCCATCGGCCAAAGTCTCGGCGCCATCGTGGCGCATGGCGTCCAGGCGCAGGGAATCGTGCTGCGCAAGGGCGATACCGTGCGTCCGGATCACATCGAGGCGCTCGCCATCGCGGGCGTCTCGAGCCTCGTCGTGGCGCGGCTCGAACCGGGCGACGTCGGCGAGAACGCCGCGGCGCGCAGTCTCGCGGAGGCGATCGCCGGGCCGGGCTTGCGCATCGATCGCGCCTTCACCGGCCGCGCCAACATCTTCGCCGAGGCGGCCGGCATTCTCACGGTCGATCCCGATGCCGTCGACCGCATCAACGCCGTCGACGAGAGCGTGACGCTGGCGACGCTGCCGCCGTTCCGGACGGTCGAGACCGGCGAGATGGTGGCGACCGTCAAGATCATTCCCTTCGCGGTCCCGGGCCGGGTGCTCGAAGCCGCGCGGGCCGCGGCGCGGCCGCCGCCGCTGACCTTGCGGCCGTTCAGGCCGCTGCGCATCGGCGTCGTCTCGACGCTGCTGCCGGGCTTAAAGCCTTCGGTCATCGCCAAGACCCTGAGGGTGCTCGAAGGACGCCTGGCCCCGGCCGGTGCCCTCGTCGCCGCCGAGGAGCGGGTGGCGCACGCGACCCTGGCGCTCGCCGACACGCTCCGGCGGATGGCGCCGGTACATGACATGACGATCGTCTACGGGGCCTCGGCCATCGCCGACCGGCGCGACGTCATTCCCGCGGCGATCGAGGCGGCCGGCGGCACCGTCCATCATTTCGGCATGCCGGTCGATCCCGGCAACCTGCTGCTCATCGGCACGCTCGCCGGCAAGCCGGTGCTTGGCGCACCGGGCTGCGCCCGCAGCCCCAAGGAGAACGGCTTCGACTGGGTGCTGCACCGCCTGCTGGCCGGCATCGAGGTGACCGCCTCCGACATCCGCCGGCTCGGCACCGGCGGCCTCCTGATGGAGATCGTCTCGCGTCCGCAGCCGCGGCTCGGCGAAAGCCGCGTCGAGGAGGATGTGGTGGCGGGCTGATCCGCTGGGAACCACGGCGACTGCAGGGGCTCCGCGATACACTCCCTGTGGCAAAGGTCGGTATCACTCCATCAGCAGGGCCTGCCGGCCCGACAAGGTCTCGGTGATGGCCTCGACGCCGGCGGTGATCGCCACGGCGTTGTCGATCATCCAGCGCCCGTCGCGACGATCCAGCATCTGCCGCAGCATATCCGCCTGGCCGACGAGTTGCTGATCCTGCGCGACGAGCCGCGCCAGCGTCGCGGCCTCGGCGCGGTAGCGTTGCGTCATGCGGTCGTTCTCCGGCACCGGCTGGGCGCGGATCTGCGCCTCGGCGGCGCCGATGGCCCGCGACTGCCGTTCGAGGAGCTGGGCGCCGGCGAGCGCCGCCGGATCGGGCCGCGGTTTTTCGCGCGACGGCGGCGGCAGGTTTTCGCGACGATAGGCCACCTCCGCCGTTTCGATGGCCCGATGCGCCAGGCCCAAAAGCCAGCCGGTCTTGCTCCTGACCAGGAGGTCATCAGCCCGCAGCCGGTTCTCGGTTTTGTAGAAGTCGTAGCCCCACCCGTAAAACAGGGTGATGGCGATCTGCTCGAGGCGCGAGGCGTCGTAGAAGTCCGGCAGGTCGATCATCGCTGCACCAGGCCGGCCTCGGTGCCGACCGGATAGAACCCGGTCGGCTGGCCGCCGATCTGGAACGGTACGCCGGCCGCGGCGTTCGGCGCCGAGACGAGGCCTTTCTCGGCCATGCGCAAGGCGAGATAATAGCGCACGGCCTCGATCGGCGTGAGGCCGATGGCCTGCAGCGAGATCAATTCGCGCATCCGCTCGTCCTTCGGCAGGATGAGGATCTTGAGGTCGTTGAGCATGATGCCGTAGACGGCCAAAAAATCCGTCAGATGGGCTTTGACGCCTTCGCGGATCTCGGTGATATGCTCGTTGATGTTCTCCATCTTGGTGACCTGAACCACCTGGTTGATGGCCTGCTCGATGGCGGGACCGGCGTAATCGGCGATCTCGCGCGTGTCGATGACATTGCCGTTGAACGGCAGGTGGGTGATGAGGTCGAGCGCCGCCTCGCGCGTGTCGACATGGACGTAATAGTCGACCTGATAGGACATCTCGGCCATCTCGGCGCTGGTGGCGACGCCCTGGCTGCGGATCAGGAGCTTCGAGCGGTTGATGTAGATGACCTCGTAGACCCAGGGCGAGTTGCCGCCGAAGAAGCCTTGCACGATCGAGCCGAGCAGCGGCTTGTCGGGTGTCGTCAGCGCATATTGCCCCGTCTCGTAGACGTTGAGCACCGCGCCGCGCGATTTCAGCACGCAAAAATGGTTGCTCTCGACGGTCAGCAGCGATCCCGACACGATGCTCTCGTCGACGATCTTGATCGCGATATTCTTCGTGCCGAGCATGTCGACACCCTCGCGATTGAGCGGGGTTATGACCTGACGGGTGATGGCCATGCGTGATCTCCTTGCGACAAGGACAACGAGGATGAGGGCCGCTCCGACGAGCCATAGGGTCGTCACGGCGCGGATCCGAGGGTGAAGGTGGAGGGATGGCGGAGCGCGTGATCGCGATCCCCAGCCGTCATCCCGGCATAGGACTGGTGGATCTTTCGGCGCGACGACATGGTAGGCAGCCTACATCAGGAGATGGACCGCATCCATGACATCGCGATGAGTCCCGGCTCCCGGGCCGAGATCGAGGCGCTGCTGCGCTGGTATGTCGACATGGGTGTCGATATCGCGCTCGACGCCGAGCCGCATGACAGATTCGCCGAAGCGGCGCGCGTCGCGGCGCGACCGGAGCAGGCGGCGCCGACACCACCGCCAGCCCCCGGACCGGCGCGGCGCGCGCCGGCGCCCGGCCGGCAAGCTCCGACAGCGGCTCCAGCGGCGGCCCGGACCATGACCGGCGCGGCGGCGGCCTTGTCGGCCGATGCGGCGGCGCGCTCGGCCCGCGAGCAGGCTGCCCAAGCCCGCACGCTCGACGAATTGCGCGCCGTGCTTGCCGCCTTCGACGGATGCGGACTGAAGCAATCGGCGACGCAGCTCGTCTTCGCCGACGGCAATCCGGAGGGGCGGCTCATGGCGGTCGGCGAGGCGCCGGGCGCCGACGAGGACCGCCAGGGCCGGCCGTTCGTAGGGCGTTCGGGCCAACTTTTCGACCGCATGCTCAAGAGCATCGGCCTCGATCGAACCCAGGTCTATATCGCCAATGTCGTGCCCTGGCGGCCACCCGGCAATCGCACGCCGACGCCGCAGGAGGTGGCGATCTGCCATCCCTTCATCCTGCGTCAGATCGAGCTTGCCGCGCCGGACCTGCTGATCTTCCTCGGCGGCGCCGCCACGCACGCGCTGCTGCCCGTCAAGGACGGCATCCTGCGCCTGCGCGGCCGCTGGTTCGACTTCCCCGTCGGCGACCGTGTCATCAAGGCCATGCCCATGCTGCATCCCGCCTATCTGCTGCGCACGCCGGCCCACAAGAAACAGGCGTGGCGCGACCTCGTCCAGCTGCGCAAGGCGCTCGACGGCGGCGTATGACGGGAATGCCGACCGGCGAAACCGGACGACCATGCCGACTTGCCTTGCGGCCCCAATCCGGCTTCTGTTCTCCTCGATTCGGACCGGAGCACAACGCCTGGATGCAAATGTGAAGACCGTGGGCCAGAGGCTCGTCGACCTGCTCGACTATGTCGAACAGGTCGTCAGGCTCGACGAACGGGTGGCGTTCCGGCTGGCGGACTACCGGCTCGCCGACGGCACGGCCTTCGTCCTGCACGACACGGAGATCGACGGGCTGCCGGGCCTCCACCTCGATGAGCGCGACGAGGACGGCGCCGTCTGGCTGCGCGCCGAGCGGCTGGCCCGCCAGGCCGCGCCGGAGGTGCCGGCGAGGCTCGCGTCCTGGCTCGTGACCCACCCGGACCCCATGGCGCCGCCGACAATCCTCGACGCGCGGCTCGAAACGGTCTCGGCCGAGGCCCGCAACGCGCTCGTGGCGGCCGACGAGGCCGACGAGGAGGATTTCAGCGCCGTTCCCGAGCGGTCTGCGGCGCCCCCTGGTCCGCCCTTATTCGATCGGCGCCTGCTGATCGCGCCGGCCGAGCGCGCCGCGGCGGAGGCCTGGATCGCCGGGCCGTGGCGGACCTGGGCCGATGCCGAGGCGCCGCGCCGCCGCGCCATCGCGCTCTACGGTGCACTCTACAGACTCCAGCAGCAGCTCGAACTCGGCGGCGGCGAGAGCGCGGTCGAGGCGGTCTGGGGCATCGGTCCTATCCTTTGGGCAAGCCCAGTCCGCAGCATCGACCGGCCGCTGATCGAGCGCACGGTCGAGCTCGAGCTCGACGCCGACGGCACGATCCGGGTGCGGCCTCGCGACGCGCCGGCGCGGTTCGACCTCAAACCCTACGACGAGCTCGGCTGCCCCAACCTCAACCAGCTCGACCAGACCCTGCGGCACGAGATCGAGCGGACCGCCGAGGACGAGGGCATGACGCCCTTCCGCGCCGCGACCTTCGAGCCGAGCCTGCTCGCGGCCGCCACCCGTCTCGCCCCGAACGGCCGCTACGCGCCAGGCGGTCGACCCACCGCATCCGAAGGCGACGGCCCGGTCGTCACGGATGGCTGGGTGGTCTTCGCCCGGCCCCGCTCGCGCCACGTGCTGCTCGACGACATCGCGCGCTTCCGCGACCTGGCGCGGGAGGCGCCGGCGCTGCACGGCCTTGCCGCGCGGCTGGTGACGCCGCCCGCGGCCGTAAGCACTGAACCGTGGCAGCCGCTCGGCGACCGGCTCGGCATGCTGGAGGAGCCCAGCGCGCTGGCGGAAGCATCCACGCTCACCGACGTTTTCTTTCCGAAACCCTTCAACGACGACCAGATCGCCATCGTGCGCCGCCTCGCCGCGGGCGACGGACTCGTCGTGCAGGGTCCGCCCGGCACCGGCAAGACGCATACGATCGCCAACCTCATCTGCCATGCCATGGCGCTCGGCCAGCGCGTGCTCGTCGTGTCGCGCGGCGAGGCCGCGCTCGCCGTGCTGCGCGATCTCCTGCCTGAAAAGGTGCGCCCGCTTGCCATCTCGATCCTGTCGAGCGAGCGGGCCGGCCTGCGGCAGGTCGAGACCGCCATCCGCGAGATCCAGTCCGTCGTCGAGGAAAGCCGCCCGGAGATCCGCCAGTCGGCGATCCGGCGCTGCGAGGCGGAGATCCTGAAGATCCGGGCGCGGCTCGATGCCATCGACCACGAGCTCGACGCCATCGCGGAGCGCCAGACCGCGCCGGTCGGCCCCGCCGGGACGCCGCCGGCGGAGCTCGCCAGGACGCTGCAGGCCGCGCGCCAGCGCCACGCCTGGTTCGTCGACCGGCCGGAGCGCTTCGCGGCCGAAACCGACCTCGACGACGGGACTATGGCGGCGCTCGGCGAGGCGCGACGCGCCGTCGGCGCCCTGATCGACCATGTCGATGCCGCGCTGCCCCCGCCCGACGATCTGCCGGTTGTCGCGACGGTCGCAGCCTGGCACGACGATCTCTGCCGTGCCGGGGCCTTGAGCGAGGCGGCAACCGTCGGCCCTGCGAGGGGCCTGCGCGTCGCGGCGGCGCAGCTCGACGAGGCCGAACGCTCTGGCCGGGCGCTGCGCAACCTCGCCGCCGCGCGCGATGGCGCCCGCCAGGCCTGGCTGCTTCCCGTTCTGGAGGCGGCCGCGGCCGGCGACGGCTCGCCCTGGCTCGACATCCTACGCGACATCGTGTCGACCTTCGAGGCGACTGAGGCGGAGCGTATCCGGCTCGCGCCTTTCGCCATCGAGATCCCAGAGCGGCTGCTCGACGACGAGATTGCCCGAGCGGCGATTACCCGCGCCGCGGCGGGCGAGCGTCCCTGGGGGCGGCTCGCCATCGGCCGCTCGCTCAGCCGGGATCTCGTCGCCGATGTGCGCCTGCGCGGCCTTCCGCTGCGCGAGGATTTGGCGTCCTGGCGCGCCATAGCCGACCATTTGCGCCTCCAGGACGAGCGTTACGCGCTGGCGGCGCGCTGGCGCAGTTTTGCGGTCGGGGCCGGTATGCCGCCCGGCGAGGATCCGGGCACCCCCGCACCGGCGGCGCACTATCTCGGCAGCCTTGGACGGGCAGCCGAGGGGCTCGCCTTTCTGAGCACGGTCGCGCGCAGCCTGCCGACGCTCGCCGGTCTCGCGACCGATCCTGGCCTCGCCCGCGCGCTCGCGGCGCAGGTCGAGGGAGCCGTCGCGGCGGCCCGCCTCGCTGCGGCCGATGCGGCCCGCGCCGGGGTCGCAGCGAGCTTTGCGGGGGACGACAGAACCTCGCGCATGGCTCGGCAGTTCCTCGCCGATCTCGTCGGGCGCACTGATGTCGAGCCGGAGCGGATCGAGGGCCTGTGGAGTGCGCTCCTCGCCCGCGTCGCCTCGGTCGCCGAAGCCTCGACGCCCTTTGCGACGATCCGTGAGGTGACGGGGCGGATCGCCGCGGCCGGCGCGCCCGCCTGGGCGGAGCGGCTGCGATCCGAACCTGCAGAGGGCGAGGCGGATCCGCTCACCCCGAAAAACTGGCGCGAGGCCTGGGATGCCGGCGCCGCCGAAACCCACCTCGAACGTATCGATGGCCGCGCTGCGCTCCTCGCCCTGTCGCGGGAGCGCGAGGCCGCCGACCGCCGCGCCCGCAAACTCTTCGTCGAGCTGGTGCGCGAGCGTGCCTTCATGGCGCTGGAACGGCGGCTGTCGCCGCGGGTCAAATCGGCGCTCGTCGAATATGTCCGGGCGCTGGGGCGGCTCGGCAAGGGTACCGGCAAGGGCGCTGGCCGCCACCGCCGCGTCGCCCGCGAGGCCATGGACCGGTGCTACGACGCGGTGCCGTGCTGGATCATGCCGACCTGGCGCGTCGCCGAGCAGCTGCCTTCCGATCTCGCGACCTTCGACCTCGTCATCCTCGACGAGGCTTCGCAATCGGACGTCACCGAACTTCCGGCGCTGCTGCGCGGCAAGAAGATCCTCGCCGTCGGCGACGACCGGCAGGTCAGCCCGACGCCACCTTTCGTCACGCAGGCCCGCCTCGAGCAGTTGCGCCACCACTACCTGCGCGACCTGCCCTTCGCGAGCCTGCTCGAACCGGGCGAGAGCCTCTACGATCTGCTGCGCGCCGTCTTTCCGGACAGCCGGCTGATGCTGAAGGAGCATTTCCGCTGCGTCGAGCCGATCATCCGCTTCTCGATGCAGTTCTATCCGGAAAAGCTCGTGCCGCTGCGCGTTCCCGCTGCGACCGAACGGCTCGACCCGCCACTCGTCGACATCTTCGTGCCGCATGGCATGCGCGAGGGGGCGCGCAAGATCAACCGGGCGGAGGCCGAGGTGATCGTCGCGGAGATCGCCGAGATCGCGTCCGCGCCGCACCATGCCGGCCGCTCGATCGGCGTCATCTCGCTCATCGGCGGCGAGCAGGCGGAGTTGATCCGCGTCATGCTAGCCGAGCGGATCGGCGAGGAGGCCATGCAACGCCACAAGATCCTCACCGGCGACAGCGCCACCTTCCAGGGTAACGAGCGCGACATCGTCTTCCTGTCGATGGTGGCGGACCGCAAGCGGCGCACGACCCTGACCATGCTGCGCTACGAGCAGCGCTTCAACGTGGCGGTGTCGCGAGCGCGCGACCGTGTCGTCCTGGTGCGCTCGGTGCCGCTCGACGATCTCAACCCGAAAGATCTCAAGGCACGGCTGATCGCCCATTTCGACGATCCGATGCCGGCCCAGCCCGGCGTCGGTGGCGACAAGGAGGCGGCCTGCGAGTCGGCGTTCGAGCGCGACATGATGCGCGCCCTCGTCGGCCGCGGCTACCGGGTCGAGCCGCAGGTCGGCGCCGAGGGGTTCCGCATCGACCTCGTCGTCGAGGGGAACGAGGGACGGCGCCTCGCCGTCGAATGCGACGGTGATTCCTTTCACGGACCGGCGCAATGGCGCGATGACATGCGTCGGCAACGCATCCTGGAACGGGTCGGCTGGCGGTTCTGGCGCTGCTTCGCCTCGAATTTCTACCGCGATCCCGATGCCGTCCTGGCCGACCTCGTCGCGACGCTGGCGCAGGAGGGCATCGAGCCGCTCGACGGGACGAGCGGGACATGCCGGCTGACCGAGCACCGGGTCGTCGCGCCACCACCCTCTGCGGCGGAGGGCGAGGCGCCGCCGCGCCTCGAGACCGATGCGATCGAACCCGACGCGTTGAAGGCCGGCGACCGTGTGGCGCTCGTCTTCGACGACCGCAAGCGTCTCATGATCCGCCTGACGGAAGACGCGACCGACGAGGGCCGGGGTCTCGTCGGCCGGGAGACGCCGCTCGGCCGCGTTCTTACGAGCGCCGAGGAGGGCGACGAGATCGACGTCCCGCGTAGTGACGGTCCGCCCGCCAAGGCGATGATCGAGGCGGTCGAGCGGGCGGAGGGTTGAGCGAGGTTCGTGGAACCGATCCAAGCGGGTCGTGGACCCGCTGGAAAAACTGATCCCTTGAATGCAATTATCGAGAAGCGGTCGTCGTTCCGAGCCGTCAATAGCGAGGAGCGCGAGCGAAGCGGCAATCCAGTTGTCGACTTGGCCAGACTGGATCGCTTCCCGCCCCTGCTTCGCTCCGCTCGCAGTCGCGATCACGAAGGGGGGCCTATACCGGGTCGTCGATAGCGGCGATCTGCGGCGGATCGGCTCCGCTCGCCCGGCAAGCCGCAAGGAGCGCAAGCGATGGCTCATGTCAGAATGACACTGGAACAGGCCGCAGAAGCCCACGACGTCGATCGCGCCAGGATCGAGGCTACGACCGAAGAGGACATCCGCCGCTACATGATCGAAGATGGCGAGGATCCCGACGCACCTATCGGGACGCATAAGGTCGTCCTGCCAGCCGCCGTCGTTCGAAAGCGGACCGGCCTCTCGCAGGAGGCATTTGCCGCGGCCATCGGCGTGCCCCTCGCGACACTGCGCAACTGGGAGCAGGGCCGGACGCTGCCGGACCCGGCGCGCGATCGCTCCTGGCGCTCGTGGCCGCTGATCCGGAAAGAGCCTTCATGGTGCTGGCGGCCCAGGCTCATGAAGCGGGCTGAGCCTGGTCAGCGCGGCGGACCGTCGAGCATCAGGCCGCCGTCGCTCCAGAGCGCGTTGTTAGCGCGCGGCAGGTCGAGCGGCGAGCCCGGCCCCAAAGTCCGGTCGTAGACTTCGGCGTAATTGCCGACGGCGGTGACGGCGCGCACCGCCCAGTCGCGGTCGACATCTTTCTCGTCGACACCGGGAACGAGGCCGCCGAGCACGCGCACCACCGGGTCTTCGGTCGTGCGCAAGATCGCCGCATCGGCCTTGGTGACGCCCGCTCGCTCGGCCAAGAGCAGCGCCTCGATCGTCGCATCGACGAGCGCGGCCCATTGCGGATCGCCGTCGCGCAGCGCCGGCGCGACCGGATCGACGGAAAGACGGTCGGGCAGGATGGCGAAATCCTTGGTCCCCCTTTGGAAGCCCGCGCGGATGTTGGCGAGCCGCGAGACGCTGGCGACGATAGAGGCGCAATGGCCGGTCAGCAGGCCGACGTTCAACTCGCCATCCTCCGACCACGGGAACGGCAGGATCTTGATGCCGCGGCGGGCGGCAGCGCTGTCGAGCACCTCCTCGGGCGGCGTCCCGCCGATGAAACAGATCTGCTTGCCGGCGAGATCGGCGAAAGACTGGATGCCGCTCGCGCGGTTCACGAGAAAGCCTTCGCCGTCATAGAAGACGGGATGGCCGAAGCTGAGGTGGCGCGCGACCGCGATGGCATGGGAGGGCGAGGCGCCGATCAAAAGATCGATCGTCCCGGCCTCCAGGGCCGCGAAGCCGTGCGCTTCGTCCGGAAAGGTCGACGCGCTTATGCGGTCGGCATCCTTGAGCACGGCTGCCGCCAAGGCCCGGCAGATCTCGCTCCCGAGGGCGTCGAGCGAGCCGTGGGTATCGGTCCGCCCATAATCCTCGGGCACGTGGATGAGGCCGCAGGACAGCTTTCCCGCGCTTCTGACGTGATCGAGGACCGGCCCGGCCTGAGCTTGGCCGGCAGCCACGGCCATAACCCCAGCCACAAGCACCGCCCGACACATCCACATGAATCGCATATGTTGCATTCCGCTCAAGCAAGGGCGACCGCCGGGCCGTCCTTGCCGATCTCGTCCGCGAGGGACGATCAGGGCGTCCAGGTGCCGGACGTCGGCGTACCGGGCGTCGTGCCGGGGCGCGGGTTGAAGTCGGCGGGCGGCGGGTCGATCGGCTGCCCGTTGACATAGTCGGTCGGCGTCATGTGCAGCCAGGCGCAGCCCTGGCCCTGAAAGTGCGGCAGGGTGGTGACCAGCGACTGGGCGATGACCGCGTAGCCCGGCGGCAGCAGCGGCGCGTTGCCGAGCAGGCGGTTGTTGTCGAAGGCGACGGAGAGATCGCCCATCTCCGCCACCTTGTCGTCCGCCGGACCGAGATCGGTCTGCCCGAGGTTATGGCCGAGGGCGCGACCGCGCACCTCGTCCGGCAGGTCGGCGAGCGGCTCGAGACTGAACAATTCGTCGATGAACTTGATGACGGAGCTGTGCTCCGAATATTGGTGCACCACGACATGCGACTTGCCGTAGGGCGAGATCACGACGGCCGGGATGCGCGGACCGCCGGCGAGCGGCTGGCCTTCGGGATCGAGCGACCGGATATGCGGCGGCATGTGGTCGTAGAGGCCGTCCGTCTCGTCATAGGTGATGACGATGGCGCTCTCGTTCCAATAGGGGCTCTGAGCGATGGCATTGACCTCGTCGGCGAGGAGCGCCTCCGAGATCTGCGCGTCCGAATAGGCCGGATGGTCGTCGTTGCCCTGGAAGTTCGCCTGCACGGTCGGGTTCGGATCGACCGGTCGCAGCAGGTCGTTGTTGCCGTAGCCGCCGCGCACATAGAACACGCCTCCGTCCTTCGGCAGGCGGGCATAGTCGATGTCCTTGTAGAAGTCGGCGAGGCCGTGCAGGTGCGACAGCTCCCTCGTATTGTCGGCGATATAGCCGAAATATTGCGGGCCGTTGTGATGGGTGACGTAGCTCGAATTGGAGATCACGCCGCTCTGGTCTGTGGGTTCGAGGTCGTAGCCCTCCTGGTACCAGCCCCAGGGGATCTGCTTCAGGTCCTTGGAGGCGACCGCGTTCAGGTCGTGCTGGATATCGGCCAGGTCGACGCCCGGGTTCTGGTCGGCGCGGATGACGTTGAACACCTGCGGGCCCATGAAGGAGAGCGGTAGCGTGGCATAGGTCTGGTTCAGCGCCGGGGTCGCCCGGTTCTCGGTGAAGGGCAGCGGCAGTCCCGTCGGGTCGTTGTTCGAGCCGCCGTAGGGCGGCGGGTCGGACACGATCGGCTCGCCGCCCGAGACCTTGATCCGCGGGTCGGAGGTATTGCTGCTGGCCTGGTCGGGATGCAGCGCCCATTGCGTCTCGCCCGACTGGCCGGCGATCATCGCGATGGCGTTCGGTGTCGACGGCCCGATCTCGGTCTGATGGAAATTGTCGAACATCGCGAAGCGATCGGCATATTGCCACAGGAATGGAACGGTGTCGCAATCGAGATGGCTCATCACCAGCTCGGCCCGCTGCTTCTGCACGAGCGTGGGCCGGGTCGAGGGCGCGAGCCCCGTGGCGAGCGAGACGATCTGGCCGTTCTTGGTGGTCAGGCCTTCCTCGTTAAGCGCGTAGCGGTCGTTGGCCGCATGGTTGCCGGCGTCGAAATCCATGCCGTTGTCCATGCCGGTATGGCTATGGTCGACGGAGTCCGTATCGGCCGGATAGAGAGGCACGGTCCGCCCGTTCTGATCGAGGACGCTTTGCGTGATCAGGAAGGGCGAGATCGTGCTCGTCGAGCCGTCGGTGTTGACGATCGGCTGGACGAAGCCCGGCGTCTGACCGGCGGACTGCGTGAACAGACCGTTGGCGCCCGGGAAGGTGCCGAAGTAATGGTCGAACGCCCGGTTCTCCTGATAGAGAACGAAGACGTATTTGATCTTGTGCTGCAGCAGGTTGAGCTTGGTCGCCGGGTCGAGCCGCGGTTCGGCCGACACCTGCGTGGCGAGGCGGCTGACCATGGGCGAGCTGTTGGGCTGGGTGGACACATCGGTCGCCGCCGTCTGGGCCAGCACGGTCTGCGCCTGCAGTGCAAGGATCGCCAGCATGGCGCAGGATGATGCGAGACGTCGCTTGACGGTCATATATGAAGCTCCCCACGAGGCCGGCCGCGAGGGTCGCGACCGGTTCAAGCCGGGTCGGACTTAGCCCGCCGGATGCGACATGCGGCTTACGGTGCGGTGACGGATTCATGACATGCTCCGCGCTCGGGGCACGTCTCACGCCCAGTCCAGCACCACCTTGCCGCACTCGCCCTTGCGCATTGCCTCGAAGCCTTGCGCAAAATCCTCGATCGGAAAACGGTGGGTGATGACGCGGCGCACATCGAGGCCCGACTGCAGCATGGCGAGCATCTTGTACCAGGTCTCGAACATCTCGCGTCCGTAGATGCCCTTGATGGTCAGCATGCGGAACACCACCCGGTTCCAGTCGATGGCGAAGGGCTTGGCAGGAATGCCCAGCATGGCGATCTTGCCGCCCATCACCAGGCTGTCGATCATGCCCTGGATGGCGGACGGCACGCCGCTCATCTCGAGGCCGACGTCGAAGCCCTCCTTGAGTCCGAGGCGGTCCATCACCGATTTCAGGTCGTCTTTCGTAACGTCGACCGGCACCACATCGGCGACCTCGGCGGCAAGCGCGAGCCGCATCGGGTTGATGTCGGTGATAACGACATGCCGCGCCCCGACATGGCGCGCCACGGCGGCACTCATGATGCCGATCGGCCCGGCGCCGGTGATCAGCACGTCCTCGCCGACGAGGTCGAAGGAAAGCGCGGTATGGACCGCATTGCCGAGCGGATCGAGGATGGCACCGAGCTCGTCGTCGATATCGTCGGGCAGCGGCACGATGTTGAAGGCCGGCACCCGGACATATTCGGCGAAGGCGCCGGGGATGTTGACGCCGATGCCGCGCGTCTCGGGGTCGAGGTGAAACCGTCCGCCGCGCGCCGCCCGGCTCTTCATGCCGATGACATGGCCCTCGCCCGAGACGCGCTGGCCGATCTTCAGCCCCCGCACCATGCCGCCGAGCTCGACGATCTCGCCGGCATATTCGTGGCCGACCACCATCGGCACGGGGATGGTCTTTTGCGCCCACTCGTCCCAAGAATAGATGTGAATGTCGGTGCCGCAGATGCCGGTCTTGGCGACCTTGACCAGCACTTCGTCGGCGCCGGGCACGGGGATCGGCTCATCGCCCATCCACAGGCCGGGTTCTGGCTTGGATTTGACCAGCGCTTTCATGGACGGGACCTCGCTCGCACCGAACACGACGATTGTGGACACCGGATTGCCGGCCGGGGCAAGCCGGGTTTTGGAGATGATTGCCGCGGTTTTTGAGGTGGTCGCCGCAAAGGAAGCGATTTCATCGGTCTTGTTGTAACGCGTCGCGATTCGGCGGAACGCCTTGAGAGTGCAGAAGACGTTTTCGACGAGGTGGCGCCACCGATAGGCATGAAAATCGCAGGCGACTTTTCGATTGGACTTGGGCACGAGTCGCTTGACGGCATGGCCGTGATCGAGTCCAGCTTCGCGCATAGGGGCGGGCTACCGAAACCGCGTGGCGCCGAGATGGCACCGGCATGATGCGGCCATGCGGCCCGTCGCCCTCGTTGCCGGGAGAATGCCATGAAGGTCGTCGCTTTCGCCGGTGAGCCCCAGACGGCGGGCGGTCGGGGGCCGTTCGTCGACATGGACCTGCCCGATCCCCCGGCGGAACGACCGCACGATCTCCTGGTGCGGGTCCATGCGGTCTCGATCAACCCGCGCGACCTCAAAAGCCGCAAGGTGCTGCCGGCCTCGCCCGAAAAACCGCTCGTGCTCGGCTACGACGCCTCCGGAATCGTCGAGGCCGTCGGGCCGGGCGTGACGCTGTTCCGACCCGGGGACGCCGTCATCTATGCCGGGGTGCTCGACCGGCCGGGCTCGAACGCCGCCCTGCAACTCGTCGACGAGCGGATCGTCGGGCGCAAGCCCAGGACGCTCGGCCATACGAGCGCGGCGGCGCTGCCGCTCACGACGCTGACGGCCTACGAGATGCTGTTCGATCGGCTCGGTTTCGCGGCCGGAGGCGGCGCGGGCGAGGCCTTGCTGGTGCTGGGCGGCGCCGGCGGCGTCCCGTCCATGGCGATCCAGCTTGCCCGGGCACTGACTGCGCTCACCGTGATCGCCTCGGCCTCCCGGCCCGAAAGCCAAGCGCATGTCCGCGCGCTCGGCGCCCATCACGTGATCGACCATTCGCGACCGCTCAAGGCAGAAATCGAGGCGCTCGGCCTCACCGAGCCGCTCGTCGCCGTGTTCTCGACCCACACGACGCCGGAGGCCTGGGCGGATCTTTCGGCCTGCCTCGCGCCGCAGGGGCGCTTCGGCCTGATCGACGATCCGCCGCCGCTCGACCTGCGTCTGATGAAGATGAAGAGCATTTCGGTGCATTGGGAGGCCATGTTCACGCGCCCGATGTTCGCGACCCATGACATGATCCGCCAGCACGAGATCCTGAACGCGGTCGCCGACCTCGTGGATGCCGGACGCATCCAGCCCGTCGCGACGCGCGACTTCGGAACGCTTGGGGTTGCCAGCCTCCAGGCCGCGCATGCCGCCCTGGCGGAGGGCCATACGGTCGGCAAGATCGTGCTTTCGGGGTTCCCGCATGCGTGAACTGGCACCGTCGCAGAGGCAAGCCGCATCGGATATCCTGGCCTCCCATTGGCGCGAAGGGCGGCACACCGACGCGTTGCCGCCGGAACTCCGCCCCGAAACGCGCGCGGAAGCCTATGCGATCCAGGCGCTGATCGAGGCGCGGAGCGCAGGGCCGCTGCGGGGCTGGAAGATCGCGGCGACGAGCGCTGCGGGCCAACGGCACATCAACGTGGATGGCCCGCTGGCAGGCCGCCTCCTCGCTGAACGGGTCGTGCCCGAAGGTGAGCCGGTGTCGCTCGGCGCCAATCGCATGCGGGTCGCCGAGATCGAGTTCGTGTTCCGCATGGGGCGGCCGCTGCCGCCGCGGCCCGCGCCCTATACCCAAGGCAAGGTGATGGACGCCGTGGCAGGGCTGCATCTCGGGATCGAGATCCCGGATTCGCGCTATCTCGACTTCACGGCGGTCGGCGCGCCGCAACTGATCGCCGACAACGCCTGTGCCGATCTTTTCGTGCTGGGCCCCGAGGTGGGGGCGCCGTGGCGGGACGCCGATCTGGCGGCGCATGCCGTGCAGGGGCGCACCGCCCGGGGCGTCGTGCATGAGGGGCACGGCGCGAACGTCCTCGGCGATCCGTGCATCGCCCTGACCTGGCTCGCCAACGAGCTCAGTCGGCATGGCATCGTCCTCGGCGACGGCCAGATCGTCACGACGGGCACATGCTTGGTGCCGGTACCGATCGCCCCCGGCGACGTCCTCACAGGCGACTATGGCGCGTTCGGCGCCATCGAGGTCCGCTTCACGGCGTGAGCGGCCGGGCTCCGCCCGGCTCGCCTCCGGCTGCTCTATCCGTGGATCAGCATGCCGCCGTTGACGTCGATGGTCGCTCCCGTGACGTAGGACGAGATGTCGGCCGCCAGGAACAGGAAGGCGCCGGCGACATCGCGGGCATCGCCTAGCCGGGCGAGCGGAATACCCTTGATGATGTCCGTCCGCATGTCCGGGGTGAGCTTATCGCCGGTGATGTCGGTTTGGATCAGGCCGGGAGTCACGCTGTTGACCCGGATGCCATCGGGACCGAGTTCGCGCGCCATGGCTTTCGCGAGACCCAGCACCCCCGCCTTGGCGGCGGAATAATGCGGACCGCCGAAGATGCCGCCGCCGCGCTGCGCCGAGACCGAAGACATGCAGGCGATCGAGCCTGACTTGCGCGCCCTCATATGGGGGATGAAGGCCTGGCTCAGGTAGAGCGTGCCGCGCAGATTCACGTCGAGCACGAAATCGTAGTTCTCCGCCTCGATCTCCATGATCTTGACCGGCTGCGTGACGCCCGCGTTGTTGATCAGCACGTCGACCTGGCCGAAGACCCCGAGCACCGCTTCGGCGGCACGGCGCGTGGCATCTTTATTCGTTACATTGCAAGCGAACCCCCTGTGTTTGTCTCCGAGTTCGGCCGCGGCCTTGTCCGAGGCCGGCTGATCGAGGTCGAGGATCGCGACGCGCGCGCCCTGTTCGGCGAACAGCCGCGCCGTGGCCATGCCGATGCCGCGCGGGCTCGCCGCCCCGGAGATGACGGCGACTTTTCCGGTCAGAAGCACGATGCTTCTCCTTGCTCTTTGGGTTTGCGGTTTCGGGCATAACGGGGACCAAGACCCGCCCGCAACGCCCGGACGTCGCCCCGTTTCCGCGCGGAAGACGGGACAGCGCGATGGCTCAGTAGTCCCCCGCGCTCGGCGGATAGACGCGCTTGAGCTTCGCCTTGGCCTCCGGGCTGTCGACGTCCTTGGCGGTGACGAGCGGCTCGGTGAGCGGCAGGTCCTTGGTGACGGCGGCCCCGGTCAGGGCATCATAGACCTGCTGCACGCCCTCGATGCCCTGGCCGCCGGCCTCTTGCAGAAAGAGGCCCTGGATGACGCCGTCCTTGAGCAGCTTCACGGTCGTCGGGCTGCCGTCGGCCGTGGCGACGCCGATCTTGCCGACGAGGCCGCGCGTCTGCAGCACCTTGGCCGCGCCGGTCCCGGCCTCGT
This sequence comes from Lichenihabitans sp., assembly GCA_965277115.1. GTDB lineage: Bacteria > Pseudomonadota > Alphaproteobacteria > Rhizobiales > Beijerinckiaceae > Lichenihabitans. The sequence continues at coordinate 1,369,019 of CBDIBY010000013.1, forward strand.
CATACATGCCGTAGATCGCCTTGATGTCGGGATGCGCGGTCAGGAGGTCGTTCGCCTCGTCGACCGCCTCCTTCACGGTCAGGCCATGGGTCTGGAGCACCTGCACCAGGTCGCAGCCGTCCGCCGCGAAGGCCTCCTTGGCACCCTTGAGGTATTTCTGCGCGTTCTCGCGATCCTGCGGCAGCGAGAGCATACCGACCTTGCTGCCGCCGCGCTCCTTGGCGAGGCCGCAGACGAACTTGCCCTCCTCCTTGCCGGCCTCGTAGTTGTTGGCCGTGACGGAGGAGGTGAAATCCGTCTCGCCCGGCTGCGGGCCGATGCCGGTGAAGGCGACCGGGATCTTCTTGTCCTTGAGAAGCCGCAGCACCGGCGGCGTCGAGGTCGAGCTCACCGGCCCCATCACGATCGCGTCGACACCCTTGGTCAGCGCGGTGCGGATATTGGTCATCTGCTCGGTCGGCGAGTTGTGGGAATCCATCTCGAGATAGGTCATGCCGAGCTCGGCGGCCTTGGTCTTGGCGCCGTAGGCGACCCATTGCCAGTAGGAGATGTCGAGCGAGGGGGCGATATAGGCGACGGTGTATTTCTTGTCGGCCGCCTGAGCGATGCCGAGGCTGAGGCCGGCGAGCGCGAGAGCGGTCGCGGCGAGCGCGGTCCGGGTCTTATGCGATGACATGGGTGGTTCCTCCGTTGTATCGGTTCGGTTCGGCACGGCCTCAGCCGCGTGATTTCGCGACGCGGTCGATCAGGACCGCGACCAGGATGACGAGACCGGTCACCGAGCCCTGCCAGAAGCTGTTGATGCCGATGAGGTTCACGCCGTTCTGGATGACCGTGATCATGATCGCGCCAAGCATCGCGCCGACGGCCGAGCCGGTGCCACCGAAGAGGCTCGCGCCACCGATCACGCAGGCCGCGATGGCCTGCAGCATCATGTTCGAGCCCGAGGTCGCCTCGGCGTTGGAGATGTAGGAGAGGCTGAGCAGGCTCGCGAAGGCGGCGAGGAGCCCGGAAAGCACATAGACGGCGATGCGCGTGCCGCGCACCGGGATGCCGAGCAGACGCGCCGCCCGGTCGTTGCTGCCCACCGCATAGACCCAGCGTCCCAGCACGAGCTTGCGCAGCGCGAATTCCATCGCGACCACGCCGACGAGGCAGAACAGCACGTAGTTGGCGACGCCAGGCACGATGGCGCCGCCGTTGAGCTTCCATAGGTCGGGATCGAGGATGGCGATCGAATGGCCGTCGGTGATCACGAAGGCGAGGCTGCCCGCGACCGCGTAGCTGATCAGCGTGACCACGAAGGGCGCGAGGCCGATCAGCGTGACGAGCAACCCGTTGACGAGGCCGATGCCGGCGCCGACCAGGAGGCCGACGAGGCAGGCCAGCGGCCAGGAGAGGCCGGCCGACAGGGCGAGGCCGGAGACCATGCCGGTCAGCGAGAAGATCGAGCCGACGGAGAGGTCGATGCCGCCGGTTATGACGACGAGCAGCACGCCAAAGGCCATGACGATCAGTGGCGCCGCGGCCTGGGCGATGTTGGCGATGTTGCCGTAGGTGAAGACTTCCGGCGACCAGACGCTCACCACGGCGTCGATGAGCAGGATCGCTACCGCGGTCGCGATTTCCGAGCGATAGTAGCGGGCCGACCGGACGACGAAGCCGGCCCGGCGCGGGAGCGAGGGCGTCGCGGCGGCCGGGAGCGGGAGGTTGCGGTCGGGAGCGTGGGTCATGGGCCGGTCAGGCCGCCATGCCGGTGGCGCGGGCGAGGGCGACGTCGGTCAGCGCGTCGCCCTCGATCATGCCGCTCGGCGCGCCGCCGAGGTCGAAGGCGATCACACGGTCGCAGATCTCGGCGAGCTCCGAGAATTCGGTCGACCACCACACGACGATCGTGCCGGCCTCGGCGGCGCGCCGGATGATCGCGTAGATCTCGCGCTTGGTGCCGATGTCGACGCCGCGCGTCGGTTCCTCCAGCGCCAGAATCTTCGGCGCCACGTCGAGCCAGCGGGCCAGGAGCAGCTTCTGCTGCGTGCCGCCGCTGAGCGTCTGCGGCAGGGCGTCGACCGAGCCGGCCTTGATGGAGAGGCGCGCGAGCGCCGCCTCGGTCGGGCGCAACTCGTCGAAGGCGAACAGGCGGCGGCGGGCAACGCGGGCGCCTGCGACCACGTTGTCGATGATCGGCAGCGTTGCGAGGATGCCCTTCTCGGCCCGGTCGCCCGAGACATAGCCAATGCCGCGCCGCACCGCCTCGGCGGGGCTCGCGAAGCGGATCGGCCGGCCGTCGAGCGCGACAGTCCAGGCCTTGGACGGGGCGGCGCCGACGAGGCCGTTGATGAGGTCCATCGGTCCATCCGGCGCGCCGGCGAGGCCGAGCACGTCGCCCGGCTTCAGCTCCGCCGTGAGCGCGCCATGAGAAAGCGTCAGCACCGGCGCCTTGGCGGCTGGCGCCCGGCGCGGGCGGGCTGCCGCCTCGGTCTCGCGGGCCTGACCCATGGCCTCGACGATGGCGTCGTCGCCGATCTCCGTAAGCGGCCGACGGTCGACGACGGTGCGGCCGTCGCGGATGATCGTGCAGACATCGGCCACCGCGCGGATCTCGTTCATCCGATGGGAGACGAGGATGGTGCTGATGCCCCGGCTCGCGGCGAGCCGCCGCAGCAGGGCGAACAGGCGCTCGCTCTCGGCGAAGGTGAGGTTGGCGGTCGGCTCGTCGAGCAGCAGCAGCTTCGCTCCGGAACTCAGGGCGCGCGCGATTTCGACGAGCTGGCGCTGATGCAGGTCAAGCGCGCCGACGGGCTTGTCGAGGATGTCGCGGGCGAGCGCGGCGTCGATGGTGGCGAGGGCCTTGGCGGCCTCACGGTCCTGGGCGCCGATGCGATAGAGACTGAGGCCATGGCGCCGGTGCGGCAGGCAGATGTTCTCCGCGACCGTCAGATGCGGCAGCAGCGCCAGCTCCTGAAACACGACCGCGATGGCGCCCCGGGCAAACTGCTCGGAGCCCGACACGAGGACGCGGCCCGCGTCGGCGCGCAGGACGCCCGACACGATGCGGATCAGCGTCGACTTGCCGGCGCCGTTGCCGCCCAGGAGGGCGTGGATCTCGCCGTCGCGGACCCGCAGGCCCGTCTTCTTGAGGACGGCCGTCGCGCCGAAGCGCTTCTCGATGTCGAGCGCCTCGAGCAGGAAACATGGGGCCGTCGGGGCGGCGGTCACCCCGTCGCCTCTTGCGCAGCCGTTGCCGAATACGGCCGGGGCGTCGGTCGCATCGCATGCGGGCGCAGACGTGCCGAAGCGGCGACCCCCATGACGGCATTTCCTCTTGGAATGATCATAGTCTCGTGGCCCGACCATCGTCCGGCTCTCTCGATGATGCGGAGGAGCGGAACAGCGAGCAAACGAATAAATTACACGGTTGGGTGAACCCGGCTCACCTGTTCGGCAGCGGCTGGCCCAATGCGACGCACAGCCAAGCTGCGAAGATCCGCACCGTCCTTCGCCGCGAGCCGGCCTGCGGGTAGATGAGATGATGGCCGACGTAGCGGACGTTGCGAGCCGTCTCCATGAGCGGCGCGACGAGTCGGCCGCTCGCCAGCTCCCGCTCGGCCAGCAGGGTCGATTCGAGCGCCACCCCGAGCCCGTCGGCCGCCGCCGCGATGGCGAGGAAGCTGCGGTCGAAGCGCATGCCGCTCAGGTTTGCGGGCGCCTTGAGGTCGTTGGCCGCGAACCAGTCGGGCCAGCGCACCAGCTTGCGATCGCTCTGGATCAGCGTCATCCGTGCGAGATCGGTCGACGTCTTGATCGCTCCAGCCAGCGACGGGGCGCAGATCGGCGTCACCGTCTCCTCGCCGAGCGGCACGATGACGAGGCCATCTCCACGCAGGTGGCCATAGACGATGTCGGCATCGAACTCGTCGGTGGCGAAGGGCGGATACTCGGTGCTGGCCGCGAGGCGGACATTGATCTCCGGGTAGGCTGCGAGGAAGCCCGGCAGGCGGGGCGACAGCCACTGCGCCGCGAAGCTCGGCGCCGAATGGAGGCGCAGGAGCTGCGGACCCCGGTTGGTCACCGCCTCGATGCCGCGCCGCAGCTCTTCGAAGGCGTTGCCGACGTGCCGCATCAGCTGCTCGCCATCGGCGCTGAGCCGCGCCGACCGGCCGTCGCGCTCGAAGAGTACGGTGCCGAGCGTCCGCTCCAGATTGACGATGGCGTGGCTGATGGCGCTCGGCGACAGGCTGAGCTCGAGCGCGGCCGCGCGGAACGAGCCGTTGCGGGCCGCGGCCTCGAAGGCCCGGACCGACGGCAAGGACACGTTTTTCAGCATGAGGTCAGTTGAACCGATTTCACCGACACTTGTAAACTTTGCGATTGTCCGAAACGCCCAATGCCCCGAAACTTTTCCGCGCTGTGCCAACAGCGACAGCGGCGGCGGCCGACCTCCAAAAGCCAGCCGCGCGAGGGAACGCAAGAATGGATCCGTCGGGCATGCCGGCACCGCCGGCGCAATTGTCGAACGTCAGCCTGGCCCAGCGCGCCTACCGCATCCGCCGCAACGCGCTGCGGATGGGCGAGGTGCAGGGCCAAGGCTACATCGCCCAGGCGCTCGGCATCGCCGACGTCCTGGCGGTGTCCTATTTCCACGCCCTCGCCTACCGGCCGCGGGAGCCCGAATGGGAAGGCCGCGACCGCTTCCTTCTCTCGATCGGCCACTATGCCATCGCGCTCTATGCGGCGCTGGTCGAGGCCGGCATCATCCCCGAAGACGAGATCGAGACCTATGGGTCGGACGACAGCCGTCTGCCGATGTCCGGCATGGCCACCTATACGCCCGGCATGGAGATCACCGGCGGCTCGCTCGGCCACGGCCTGCCGATCGCCATCGGCATGGCGCTCGGGCTCAAGCGCAAGGCGTCGAAGAGCTTCGTCTACACCCTCTTCTCGGATGGCGAACTCGACGAGGGCTCGACCTGGGAGGCCGCCATGTCGGCCGGCAGCTACAAGCTCGACAACCTGATCGGCATCGTCGACGTCAACAACATGCAGGCCGACGGCCCCTCGACGGGCGTGCTCAATTTCGAGCCGCTCGCCCCGAAGTTCGAGGCCTTCGGCTGGTTCGTGCAGCGCGTCGACGGCAATGACATCGATGCGGTGGTGGCGGCTTTCGACCAGGCCCGCCACGCCGACGTGAAAAAGCCTCGGGTCGTCATTTGCGACACTCGAATGGGCAAGGGCGTTGCATTCCTCGAGGAGCGCGAGCGCAACCATTTCCTGCGTGTCGAGCCTGAAGAATGGAGCAAGGCGCTGGACATCCTCGACGCGACGAGGCCGGCAGGGGACCCCCACGAAAATAAACGCTCCGACTCGAAACGCGTTGTTCCCCAGGAGTAGCACTGTTGAGCGAAGCGCTTAGTTCCGTGGGGACCCCATGATGCGCGACAAATATCGGCGCCCGCCGCCCCGCTCCGGTACCGAGCGGCTCAAGACATCGGCGATGATTGCCTCGATCGCCGGCGCAGACCAGCCGACGCGAGCCGCACCCTTCGGCCATGCCCTCGTCGAGCTGGCGAAATCGCGCCCCGAGATCGTCGGCCTCTCCGCCGATCTGTCGAAATACACGGACCTGCATATCTTCGCCAAGGCCTGTCCGGACCGCTTCTACCAGATGGGCATGGCCGAGCAGCTCCTGATGGGTGCGGCGGCCGGCCTGGCACGCGAGGGCTTCCTTCCCTTCGTCACCACCTATGCGGTCTTCGCCTCGCGGCGCGCCTACGATTTCATCTGCATGGCCATCGCCGAGGAGAATCTCGACGTCAAGATCGCCTGCGCCCTGCCGGGCCTGACCACCGGCTACGGTCCGAGCCACCAGGCCACGGAGGATCTCGCGATCTTCCGCGGCATGCCGAACCTCGCCATCGTCGATCCCTGCGACGCGCTCGACATCGAGCAGGCCGTGCCGGCCATCGCGGCCCACAAAGGACCGGTCTACATGCGGTTGCTGCGCGGCAACGTGCCTGTGGTGCTCGACAAGTACGATTACAGCTTCGAGCTCGGCAAGGCGAAGCGCCTCGTCGACGGATCGGACGTGCTGTTCGTTTCGAGCGGGCTCATGACCATGCGGGTGCTCGAGGCGACCGAAGCCTTGGCCAAGGACAGGATCGGGGCGGCGGTGCTGCATGTGCCGACCATCAAGCCGCTCGACGCCGAGACCATCCTCGGCGAGGCGCGGCGGGGCGGCCGGCTCATCGTCGTAGCCGAGAATCACAGCGTGATCGGCGGTCTCGGCGAGGCGGTGGCGGGTTTGCTCATGCGTCACGGGATCGCGGCTCCCTTCCGGCAGATCGGCCTGCCGGACGAGTTCCTCGACGCCGGCGCGCTGCCGACCTTGCACGACCGCTACGGCCTCTCGTCTAAGGCGGTGACCGCCGCCGTGAAAAGCTGGCTCTGAGCCTGTCGAGGAGGCTGCGGCGATCCAACCGTTGCGGCGAGCGGCTCGGGGGCGTCATAACAGGGGTGGCGCCTCGAGACGCCGACAGATGAGAGAGGGAGGGGACCTTGGCCCATCAGATCTTCGCGACCGGCGTCGGCGCGCCGGAAGGGCCTGTCTGCCTGCCCGATGGCTCGATGTATGTCACCGAGATGTCGGCCCATACGCTCTGCGTCACTCGGCTCGACCCACAGGGACGCCGGAGCGTCGTCAAGACGACCAACGGTCGGCCGAACGGACTCGCGGTCGACGGCGACGGTCTGCTCTGGATCGCCGAGGCGGGGCTGCAGGCGGTGATCTGCATCACGCCCGAGGGCCGCGAGATCTTGCGCATCGAAGGCGACCGGGATGGTCCCTTCCTGTTCCCGAACGATCTCGCCTTCGGTCCCGATGGACATCTGTATCTCACCGACTCCGGCATGGCGGTGCGCGACTTCCTCGATGGGCAGAATTTCGTCGAGGGCTACCGCGACCTCGACTGGGATGGCCGCGTCTACGAGATCGATCCGAAGGCCGGGAAGGTGGTGCGCAAGATCGACGACCGCATCCGCTTCACGAACGGCATCGCCTTCGACGCGCAGGACAGGCTCTACGCCAATGCCTCCTTCACCGGCGAGATCTACCGCTACGACGTCTTCGGTTCGGCAAGCCCGAGGCGCGAGCTCTTCGGCAACGTGGTGCAGCCGCACGACAGCGACGATTTCGTCGGCCCGGACGGCATGAAGTTCGGCGCCGACGGCCGTCTCTACTGCACCGTCTACAACCAGAAGAACGTCACGGTGCTCAACCCGGACGGCAGCGTGGCCGACCGCCTGTCGCTCGACGGCGCCTGCCCGACCAATTGCGCCTTCACGCTCGACGGCATGACCCTGCGCGTCACCGAGGTCGGCAAGGGCCAGGTCGAGGCCGTGCCGGTGCCCTGCGGCGGCCTGCCGCTGCATTATCCCAAGCTCGGGCTCGGCTGAGCCCATCGGTTGAGCGAAATTCACCACATCTTGCAAATTTGACGCTTGTCGGGGATCCTGCTCTCGGCGAAGTCTTCGACAACACATAATTTTTCGGGAGGACGAAGATGAAGCGTCGTGATTTTCTCAAGGCCGCTGGTGCGGTCGCGGCCGCGGGCGGGGTGAGCCTGCCGCGGGCTGCTTTCGCCGCCAACCCCACCATGACCACGGTCGTGAAGATCGTCGGCGTTCCCTATTTCTCGCTCCTGCACGACGGTCTCGTCGCCGCCGGCAAGCAGTTCGGCATCGATTCGGACATGACCGGCCCGGCTCATGTCGATCCGGCGCAGCAGGTCCGCCTCGTCGAGGATGTGATCGCCAAGAAGGTCGACGTGCTCGGGCTGGTGCCGCTCGACGTCAAGGTCCTGGCGCCGGTGGTCCAGCGGGCGCGCGACGCCGGCATCATCGTCATCACCCAGGAGGGGCCCGACATGGAGGGGCGCACCTGGGACGTCGAGATGGTCGACAGCACCGCTTTCGGCGAGGAGATGATGAAGTCCCTCGCCAAGCAGATGGGCGAGAAGGGAGAATACATCTGCATCGTCGGCACGCTGACGACGCCGCTCCACAACCTCTGGTGCGATGCGGCCATTGCCTACCAGAAGAAGAACTATCCCAACATGAAGCTCGCCGCCGACCGCTTTCCCGGCGCCGACGAGATCGACACGACCGAGCAGGTCGTTCGCAACGCGCTCCAGGCCTATCCCGACCTGCGCGGCGTGATCGGCTTCGGCTCCAACGGCCCGATCGGCGCCGGCAACGTGGTGCGGCAGCGCCACCTGCAGAACAAGCTTTCGGTCACCGGCTTCGCGCTTCCCTCGCAGGCCAAACCGCTGATCGAGGCCGGCGCGCTCAAGGAGGCCTTCTTGTGGAGCCCCAAGGAGGTCGGCGAGGCGCTTGTTGCCGTCGCGAGCCTGGCGCTGAAGAAAGCCGAGTTCAAGACCGGCATGGATATTCCGGGCATCGGCAAGGCGACCGTCGATCCGGACAAGAAGATCATCAGCGTCTCGCGCATGCTGACGCTCAACAAGGAGACGATGCCCGAACTGCTCAAGCTCGGCATCTAGAGCATGATGCCGAAAAGTGCGAAGCGGTTTTCGGGTGACATCATGCTCCAAATTATTGAGATCGATCACAATCATGAGTTTGGATCGCTTCGATCCGAACTCATCGTGATCTGACGCGCCGACGGCCCGGGCGGAGCAGCGGGACGTGCCGAACTTTCTCGAACTCAAGGCCATCTCGAAGCGCTTCGGAGGCGTGCGGGCGCTCGACGGCATCGACATGGATGTCGCGGCCGGCGAGATCCACTGCCTCGCCGGCGAGAACGGCTCGGGCAAGTCGACGCTGATCAAGATCATCTCGGGCGTGCAGCCGCCGGAACCCGGTGGCCGCATCCTGATCGACGGGCAGGAATGCACCGGTCTGACTCCCGCCGAAAGCATCCAGCGCGGCATCCAGGTCATCTACCAGGACCTGTCGCTGTTCCCCAACCTGACGGTCGCCGAGAACATCGCGGTCGAGCAGCACCACGGCCTGCATCTCCTGCGTTGGACGGCGGTGCGGCGCTCGGCCGAGGCGGCGATGGAGCGCATCGGCGTCGCGATCGATCCGGACGCCTTCGTGGCGGACCTGTCGATCGCCCAGCGCCAGCTCGTCGCCATCTGCCGCGCCATCGCCAACGACGTCCGCCTCGTCATCATGGACGAGCCGACGGCCTCGCTCACCCGCCACGAGGTCGACGCGCTCCTCAAGCTGACGCTCGAATTGAAGCGCCGCGACGTGGCCGTGGTCTTCGTCAGCCATAGGCTCGACGAGGTGCTGGAGATCGCGGAGCGCGTGACGGTGCTGCGCAACGGTGAGAAGCGCGGCACCTTCGAGGCCAAGGACATGACCGACCGGCGCCTCGTCGAGCTGATGACCGGCAAGGCTTTCGACCACAAGCCGATCGAGACCGGGGTCGGCACGGCTCCGGCCGTGCTCGAGGTCGATTGTCTTACCCGCGCGGGCGATTACGCCGACGTGTCCTTCGCGGTGCGCAAGGGTGAGATCCTGGGCATCACCGGGCGGCTCGGCTCCGGGCGCACCGAGCTCGCGCTCTCCCTCTTCGGCATGAGCCCGCCCGACAGCGGCGAGATCCGCATGCACGGCAAGGCGTTGCGGCTGCGCTCGAACCGCGAGGCGATCGACAACGGCATTGCCTATGTGTCCGAGGACCGGCTGTCGCTCGGCCTGGTCATGGAGCAGCCCATCTCCTCGAACATCGCCCTGACCGTCCTCGACGGCCTGTCGGACCGCTTCGGCCTCGTCGAGGGCGGCCGGCGGCAGGAGACCGTGCGGCGCTGGATCGGCGACCTCGGCATCAAGGTCGGCGATCCCGAGAACCCGGTGGGCACGCTCTCTGGCGGTAACCAGCAGCGTGTCGTCCTCGCCAAATGGCTCGCCACCCAGCCGAGCCTGCTGATCCTCGACAGCCCGACGGTGGGCGTCGACATCGGCGCCAAGGACGGTATCTACCGCATCGTTCGCCAGCTCGCCGAGGACGGCCTCGCCGTCATCATGATCTCCGACGAGATCCCCGAGGTGTTCTGCCATGCGCACCGGGTTCTCGTGATGCGCGAGGGCCGGATCGTGGGCGAGTACCAGCCGCTTCAGACGACCGAGGCGGCGCTCCGGGAGGCCGTCGATGCCTGAGCGGCTGCGCCGTTTTGGCCGCACGCACGAGGCGCGGCTGTTGCTCGTCATCGCGGTCCTGTTCGTCGTCCTGTCGGTGGCCACGAAGAGCTTCTTTTCGCTCCAGAACTTCCTCGACCTGCTGACGTCCTACGCCTTCTCGGGGATGCTCGCGGCCGGGCTCGTCGTGGTGCTGGTCGCGGGTGGGCTCGACATATCCTTCACCGCCACGGCCTCGATCGCGCAATATCTCGCGGTCGCCGCCGTCGGCCAATACAACCTCGGCTGGGCTGCACTGTTCGCCATCGCGCTCGGCGTCGGCACCGCGCTCGGCCTCGTCAACGCGCTCCTCGTCACGGGGCTGCGCATCGCCAGCATCATCGTCACGATCGCGATGCTCAACGTCTATTACGGGGTGCTGATGTTCCTGAGCGGCGGCAACCCGATCAACACGCTGCCCGACTGGCTGATCGACGGCCTTTCCTGGGTGGTCGGCACCGACCGGCACGGCAATCCCTATATCGTCAACATGCAGATGCTCGGCCTGGTGCTGAGCTTCGTGCTGACTTTCATCCTGCTCAACCGCACGAGCGTCGGGCGCCAGCTACGCGCCCTCGGCGGCAACCCGGAGGCCGCCAAGCGGGTCGGCTTCAACGTCCTGCGGCTCAACATGGTGGCCTATGGCTATATGGGCTTCACGGCCGGCCTGGCCTCGCTCGTCCAGGCCCAGGTGTCGGGCTCGGTCGTGCCGAACATGCTGGTCGGGCGCGAGCTCGACGTGCTCGCCGCGGTGGTGCTCGGTGGCGCCAGCCTCACGGGCGGCGTCGGCACGGTGCTCGGCACCATCCTGGGGCTGATGCTGCTGGCCTTCCTGCAGGACGGGCTAATCCTGCTTGGCGTCTCGTCTTTCTGGACGCAGTGCTTCACCGGTATCGTCTTCCTCGCCGCGGTGTCGACGATCTCGTGGGAGCGTCGGCGCCAGCGGCACGCGATGCGCCGCACCATCGGAGTCGCGGCATGAGCGTCCTGTCCTCGTCGCGACAGTGGGTCGGCGCCGTCAACGGCCGCCTGATCCTCCTGCTCGCCGCGCTCCTTCTCGTCTTCGGGCTGGCGCTCGGCGACCGGCTGTTCACAGCCGCCTCGTTCCGCTCGATGGCCTTCCAGCTGCCCGAGCTCGGCATCCTGTCGCTCGCCATGATGGTGCCGCTGCTCTCAGGCGGTCTCGATCTGTCGATCATCGCCACAGCCAATCTCTCGGCCCTCACCATGGCCTACATGTTCGGCACCTTCGTGCCGGCCGAACCAGGCGTCGCCTGGGCGGCGTGGCAGGTCCTGGCGGTTGTCGCGGGACTGGCGCTGGCCACGCTCATCGGCACGATCAACGGTCTGATCATCGCCTATCTCGAGGTCTCGCCGATCCTGACGACGCTTGGCGCGATGACGCTGATCAAGGGGATCAGCATCGGCCTCACCCATGGCGGCGTGCTCTCGGGCTTCCCCGCACCGATCGTCTATATCGGCAACGGCAGCCTCCTCGGCGTCCCGGTCGTCGTTTTGATCTTCGTCGCGGTCGCGATCGTCATGGGCGTCATCCTGAACCGCACGCCCTTCGGCCAGATCCTGCACATGCTCGGCTCGAACGAGGCGGCGACGCGCTATTCGGGCATCGATACCCGGCGCATGCTCGTCAGGGTCTATGTCACCTCGGGCCTGCTCGCCGGCATCGGCGGCATCATCATGATGGCGCGCTTCAACTCTGCCAACGCAGCCTATGGCGAGAGCTACCTCCTCGTCACCATCCTGGCGGCGGTGCTGGGCGGCGTGTCGCCCTCCGGCGGCTTCGGCAAGGTCACGGGGCTCGTCTTCGCCCTGGTGATCCTCCAGCTCATCTCGACCGCCTTCAACCTCATGAACTTCAGCCAGTTCCTCACCCTGGCCATCTGGGGAGGGACGCTGATCGCCGTCGCCGCCGTCGCACGGCTGCGGATGTCGCTCGGATTTCTTCGCTAGCGTGTGTCTGCTGGTGCTGACACACGCCGAATTTTAGAGAGCCTCAGGACGCTGCCATGCCCCGCTTCGACAACAAGGTCGTCATCGTCACCGCCGCGGCGTCCGGCATCGGGCTCGCGGCGGCGCGGCGCTTCGCGGCGGAGGGAGCCACCCTGGCGCTCGCGGACATCAACATCGAGGCACTTCGAAAGCACGGGGATGCGCTGGGACTGCCGGAAAGTCGACTGCGGCTGCATCGCGTCGATGCGTCGAAGCCCGCCGAGATCGAGGCGCTCGTCGCCGACACGGTGGCGGCTTTCGGCGGTCTCGACGTGCTCGTCAACAACGCCGGCGTCGGAGCCTTCGGCTACGTGACCGAGATCACGCCCGAGGTCTGGGACCGGGTCATCGCCACGACGCTCTCCTCCGTGTTTTATGCGAGCCGGGCCGCCCTGCCTCACCTCATCGCCCGGCGCGGCAATATCGTGAACACGGCCTCGATCTCGGGTCTCGTGGCCGATGTCGGCTTCGCGGCCTATAATGCCGCCAAGGGCGGCGTGTGCAACCTGACCCGTGCCATGGCGATCGATCACGCCTCGGACGGCATTCGGGTCAACGCCATCTGCCCGGGTGTCACCGAGACCGGCTCGACCGCCTGGATGCGCAACCATCCTGCCATCATGCAGGGGTTCGACGACCGCCTGCCGATGGGCCGCATGGGCACGTCGGACGAGATGGCCGCCGCCATCGCCTTCCTGGCCTCGGATGATGCCTCCTACATCACGGGGTCGAATCTCGTGGTCGATGGGGGGCTCACGGCGGGAACCGGCCAGCCGGCCTTCCGCAAGCTCGCCGACAAGGCCGGCTGAGCGACTGCGACTCGAGCCAAGCGGAGAGGGAAGACATGTCCGACAAGGAGCACAACAAGCGCGTGGCGCTCGATTACTTCAGGGCCTTCGTGAAAGGCGACAAGGCCTGGTGGGCCACCAATGTCGCGCCCGACTTCAAGCGGCACGATCCCGGCCTGCCCTATGAGGTGATCGGGCCGCCGGGCCTGCAGCATCACCACGACGTGCTGCTTGGCGCCGTGCCCGACCTCAACCTGCCGATCCACATCGTCATGGCGGACGACGACAAGGTTCTGGTCTGCCTGCGCTTTCGCGGCACCCACGAGGGGGAGTTCTTCGGCCACAAGCCGACCGGCAACGCCATCGACGTCGAGGTCTTCGACCTGTTCCGTCTGAAGGACGGGAAGCTCGTCGAGCACTGGGCGATGGTCGATACGCTGGGGCTCCTGAAGCAACTCGGCGCGACGTCGTTCTGATAGCCGGCATCAGGAGCGGTCTGAGCCACCCTCACCCCCTTCCCCTCGCCACGAGGGAGAGGAGAAGGGGGGAGGGTCTGGACGGGACATCCGCCATCGAAGGAGAATGACCATGCGCGGCGCATTCATCGGATGCGGCTTCTTCGCCCAGAATCACCTCAATGCCTCGCGCGACATGCGGGCGGACGGCGTCGGCTCGCCGCTTCTCTCCTGGACCGCCGAGCCCTGGCACATCGCCCAGGAAAGCGTACTCCTCACCCAACGCGCCATCATCGCGGCCTGGCGCGAGGGCCGGAACGCCGATACGAGCGGCGCCGACAACCTGAAGACCTTCGCGATCGCCGAAGCCGCCTATGCGGCTGCGAAGAGCGGGCGAGCGGAAGTCCCGGCGACCGGGAACGTCTGAGGCTCGACCAGAAGGACGGCGGTGTCGCTGGTCCCGGCGACACGGCGTAGCCAGGAAAGTTGGACCAAGCAGAAAGATTTCAGCCGAGGGCGAAAAGCGGAAGTTCAAGAAAGAGGGCATCGTACCGGGCGGCGGTGTGGCTCAGCCGCCAGACCCTGCATCCCAATCCATCGGCGCCTTTCGTGCCGCCCCACAGATTCCAGGCCGAGACAGCCGAAAGTGATCAAGTGGATCGAGAAAAGTCGAAACGCGGCATCAAAGGTGCTTGAATCTAAATGGCCGGCTTGCGGCCGAAGGCGACCGCAAGGATGATGATGGCGCCTGCCACCATGTTCTGCTCGCTCACGTCGAGCCCCATGATAATCAGGCCGTTGTTGATCGTGCCGATGAGAAGCGCACCCACGAAGGTGCCGACGATGGTGCCTTTGCCGCCGAAGAGGCTCGTGCCGCCAAGGATCACGGCCGCGATCGCGGCGAGCTCCCCGCCGGTGCCGAAGGAATAGCGCGCCGTCTGCATCATGCCCGAATAGAGCATGCCGGCCAGTGCCGCGGCGGTGCCGCTGATGAGGAAGCAGGTAAACTTGACCCGCGCCGTGTCGATGCCAGAATAGCGCGCGGCCTGGCGATTGCCGCCCGTCGCCAGCACGGCGCGGCCGAAGGGCGTGTATTTCAGCACGACATGGCCGAGCACCGCCGCGAACAGCGACCAAAGGAACAGCGACGGCAATCCAGCGACGCTGCCGAAGCCGAAGATCGCATTGAACGCGCCGTCCGCGATGGCGACGGGCTTGGTGTAGGTGACGCGCATGTCGAGCCCGCGCACGAACTGCAGCATGCCGAGCGTCACCAGGAAAGAAGGGATGTTGGCCACGGTCACGAAGAAGCCGTTGACGGCGCCGACCGCGAGGCCCGCCAGCACCGCCGCCGCGACCCCGCCCACGACGCCGTAGCCGGCCTGGATGGCGAGCCCCGCCGCGAGCGCCGCCAGCGCCGCCGTCGAGCCGACCGAGAGGTCGAGCTCGCCGGCCGAGATCACGAAGGTCATGGCGACCGCCATCACGAAGGTCATGGCGACCGCCATCACGGCGATCATGGAGGTGGTCCGGGTGATATTGAAGAGGTTGGCGACCGTCAGGAAGCCTTCGTGGCCGATCGTCACCCCGAAGAAGACGAGCACCGCAGCGAAGCAGATGTAGACGACGTAGTCGCTGAGCTGGACGCGCAGGCGCGGCAGGACGAAGGGCGGCTGCGGCGCGCCGGTGTCAGCCTTGGACGGCATGATGCAGGGTCTCCTCGGAGGCGATGTCGCGCCGGTCGATCTCGCGGGTGAGGCGGCCGTCGTGGACGACGAGCAGGCGGTCGCTCATGGCAAGCAGTTCCTCGAATTCCGAGGAGATCAGCAGGACGGCAGCGCCTCCGGCCGCGAGTTCCCGAACGATTTCGGCGATGTCGGATTTGGCGCCGATGTCGACGCCGATGGTGGGCTCGTCGAGGATCAGGAGCTTCGGCCGGCGCTCCAGCCATTTGGATAGGACGATCTTCTGCTGGTTGCCGCCGGAGAGCAGCCGCGCGACCTTGCCGGGCCTGTCCGTCTTGATCTTGAGCCGCGCGATGAAGCCGCGTGCCGCCTTCGCGGCCGCCCCCTCGTCGAGTACGAAGCCGCGCGTGAAGCGACGCAGGTTCGGCAGGATGTGGTTGTGGAGCAGCGAGTGGTCGAGCACGAGGCCCTGCGTGCGTCGGTTCTCCGGCACGAGGCCGACGCCGGCGCGGATCGCCTCCGCGATGCCGCGCACGGGCCGTCCCCCGACCCGCACCGACCCGGCCTCACGCCGACGAACGCCGAAAACGCCCTCCGCGATCTCGGTGCGGCCGGAGCCCATCAGGCCCGCGAGGCCCACGACCTCGCCCGGATAAACGCGGAAGCTCACGTCCACGACGTGGTCGCCGACCGACAGGTTCTCCACCTCCAGCACGGGCGCGGCGCCGAGTGCATGCTGGCGCTCGCGCCACTGCAGGCCCGCGCCGATGCCCGCTCCGCCAAGCATGGCCTCGACGAGCCCGTCCATCGTCAGATTCGCGGCCGCGTCGGTCAGCACGGTCTCGCCGTCGCGCATGACCGTGATGCGGTCGCAGATGCGGAAGACCTCCGCCATGCGGTGCGAGATGTAGACGATCGAGATCCCGCTCGCCTTCAGGCGCGCGACGAGGCGGAACAGAGCCTCGGTCTCGCTTTCGGAGAGGGAGGCGGTCGGCTCGTCCATCACCAGGATGCGGGCGTCCTTGGCGAGCGCCTTGGCGATCTCGACCATCTGACAATGGCCCACGCTCAAGCGCTCGACGGGGATGCGCGGGTCGATGTTCTCGCCGAGTTCGGACAGCACGGCACGGGCGCGACGCATCGCCTCCGCGTCGTCGAGGAAGGCGCGGCCGCGGCGCGGCTCGCGGGCCAGGAAGATGTTCTGTGCGACCGTCAGCGTCGGGATGAGGCTGAACTCCTGGAAGATCATCGCGACGCCGGCGCGCTCGGCCTCGGGTGGACCCGAAAAATCGACTTCGCGCCCGTCGATCTCGACCGTGCCGGCGTCGCGCGTGTAGACGCCGGTGAGGATCTTCATCAGGGTCGACTTGCCGGCGCCGTTGCCGCCCATGAGGGCATGCACCTCGCCGCGGCGCAGCGAGAAGGCGACCTTCCTCAGCACCGGGATGCCGCTGAAACTCTTCTCGATGCTCCGCATGTCGAGGATGTCGCCCTCGGCCATCGCCGGCCTCCCGCGCCCCGCGCGCTACTTCTTCAGGTCCGCCGCCATGGCGGCCGGCAGTGGCACGCGGTAGATCGTCTGGTAGGCCTGGGCGAGATTGGCGCGATCGACCGCGAGCGGTGGAACCACGACATATGGAGGCTCCTTCTCGCCGATCAGGGTCAAGGCGCCCACGGTCGCTTCGGCCACGCCCTGCGCGTAGGGCCGCTGCGACGAGATCCCGGCGATGAAGCCTCCTTTGGCCATGTTCGCGGCGACGATCTGGTCGAAGTTCTCGCAGACGATCTTGAAATCGGCTGGGGGCTTGCCGGCGACTTCCGCGGCGGTCGCGGCACCCATGGCGGGGATGCTCCACGAGCCGTAGAGGCCCTTGAGGTCCGGATAGCGGGCGAGCACCGCCTGCGCCACCTCCTGTCCCTTCTTGGGATCGTCGTGGCCGGCCGCGACGACGAGCTTGACGTCGGGGTATTTCGCCATGAGCCGGGCGACGAAGCCCTCGTAGCGAAGATTGGTCACGTAGAAGTCGTTGGCAAAGTACATGGCCCCGACATCGCCTTTGCCGCCGATCGCCTTGACGAGCAGATCGGCGATATACATGCCGAGCGCGAGATTGTCGGAGGAGATGATCGAGGCGTAGTCCTTGCCAGCCTCCATGCCGTCGACCGCCTGGTCGATGAACACGACCTTGGTGCCCGCATCGGCGATCTTCTTGTAGGCCGAAGCCGTGGTCTGGCCGTTGAGCGGGATCGACACGAGCAGGGAGGGCTTGAGCACCGCGATGGCGTCGAGATCCGCGATTTGCTTGGCGTCGTCCCAGTTGGCGTTGGTCTCCGCCACGACTTTGATGCCGAGCTTCTCGAAGGTTTCCTTCAGGCCCTTGGTCTGCTCGGACGCCCAGTCGTCGCCGAGCCAGCCGAGCGAGATCGCCACCGTGTAGTTGCCGGCCTGATCTTGGCGATCTGGTCGTCGCTGATCTTCAGCGTCGATGC
Organism: Lichenihabitans sp.; assembly: GCA_965277115.1. GTDB lineage: Bacteria > Pseudomonadota > Alphaproteobacteria > Rhizobiales > Beijerinckiaceae > Lichenihabitans. The sequence continues at coordinate 1,386,647 of CBDIBY010000013.1, forward strand.
CAGCACGCCCTTCTCGCCGTGTTCGCCATCGCTCACGACCGTGTTCGACAGGTCGTCGATCTTGGCGAGTTCCATCGTCTTCGCGGACGGCGGCTTGTACCAGAGCGGCTGCTTGAGGTCGGAGGCGATGTTGTCGGCCGCGAAGGCCGGGACGGCGAGCGCCGTCGCGGCGAGCAGGGCGGCAGCGAGGCCGCCGCGGAAACGGATGGCGATCATGGACGTGGTCCTCATGGTCTCTTGTGGGTCTGTTCTTAGGTCGATGAGGTGACGTCACCGGGCGTCCCCGCCTCGGTGCGACGAACGGGTCTTGGCTAAACGGATGAGCGGTCCGCCTCTTTGATCCGATGAGGCGCCGCTCCGCGCTCGAGCATGAAGTTGCGCAGCATGGCGGCGAGCCGATCCTCGGCTTCGAGCGCGAGGCTGTGGCCGCACTCCTCGAACACGGCCGTGCGCTCGACACCCTCGGAAACCTTGCGCATCTGCTCTTCAACCAGCGGGCCGAAGAATTCGGGGGCGCCGACCGTCATGATGGGCAGCGTGAGCTTCGCCTGCTTCAGTTCGGCGTTGTTGCGGGCGTTCTTCATGGCAGCCCGATAGGTCTCGAGGCAGCCGCGCAATCCACCGGGAGCCTTGAGGCAGCTGACCCACTCGGCGATCGCATCCTCGGAGATGGCGGTCGGGTTCCAGGTTTCCGCCTTGATCCAGAACTCCCAGAACTCCCGCTCGCGGCCGGTGATCAGCATCTCGGGCAGGTGGGGGATCCAGAAGAAGGGGATATGCCATACCCAGACGCCTGCTGCCGGAACTGGGCCGATACGTTCTCCGGCGTGAAGTTCGACCACTGCTCCAGCCCCTCGCCGGAGAGCAGCATCTCGCAGAAGGACAGCGTCTTCACTCGATCGCGCTGGGTCGCGGCAAGCGCATATGCGAACTCGGCGCCGCGATCCTCGCCATGGACGTGATAGGAGGAATGGCCGAGGCCTTCCATCAGCGCCGCGACATCGCGGGCATTGGTGATGGAATCATAGCCTTCGTCGGCGGGGGGCTTGTCGGTGTAGCCGAAGCCGCGCAGGTCCGGCGCCACCACCGTGAAATGCTCGGTCAGCAGCGGGATCAGCTTGTACCAATAGTAGTGGTTTTTCGGCGTTCCGTGCAGCAGAAGCAGCGGCTCGCCCGAACCAGCCGTCACGTAATGCATGCGGATGCCGTTCGCCCGCGTGCGCCCATGCTTCACCGGCTGCCCACGATGATCGAAGATCTCCGCCAAACGCTCCTCCCGTCCGCTGATCGTGGGCGCCTTGCCGGCGCTCTCAGGCGCGCCGACAGCGACGCCTTAGCTCTTGCGACTCGCATACTTTAGCTTTTTTCATAATTTAAATGTACGCGCGGGCTGAGCCCCGAAAGCCTCATTGGCGCTAGGCGTCGCCGGCGATTGGAGCGACTACGCTCGCTAAATCTTCGATTGACCCGCCTGATGCTGGAATGACGCGAATAGTGGCTCGGCACAAATGTACAATATATAGATCAAACATCCGCTTTGTGGGTCAAATCGGTAGAGCGGCTCCCGACATGGAGGCGGTCGAGCGCATCAAGTTGATTTTCGAAGAGGCGGGTGCGGTCGCGAAGGTCTCGTCGATCCACGTCAACGGCTGGTTCGGCCACTACGACAAACTGTCGATGACGCGACGCTTCGCGCACGACGTGGCGGGCTCGACAATGACAACGATCGGATCGTCTTCGTGGGCGACAGCCCGAACGACGCTCCGATGTTCGCCTTCTTCCGCAACGCCTGCGGCGTATCGAGCGTGCGCAGATTCGCGGGTCGCCTCGAGGCGGAGCCCGGCTATGTGACGGAGGGCGGAGGCGGCCGCGGTTTTATCGAAGTCGCCGATCGCCTGCTTGCTGCCAGGAGAGGGGGAGCACCTGAACGGGTCGCTTGGCCTCTCAGTCATCGCGGGCCGCGGGCCCCCGAGTTCACGCGTGTGAGCCGAGGACGGCTGTTAGGCGACCGATGATGCGCCGGCGCCGCAGGTTCGATGCGCCGGCTCGCGATGACGAGGCGCCCGGTTCGCCTGACCGACTCCAGGATGGTTTTCGTGTCGAGCGGCAGCGAGCCGGAGATGCCGACGACCGTCACGTCGTCGCCTTCGCGGCGCACGCGCGCCACGCCGAAAGGAATCCGGTATTCGTTCTCGACGAGGGCCTGCCCTCACGCATCGAGGATCGCCACGGCCCGCGTCCAGCCGGTCGTTGCGATCGTGCTTTGTTGATCTGACAGTGATCTTGATCACGATGCCACCACGAATCGGCCGCCGCCCGCGCCGCAAACGGGTCCAACTCGTACAATTGACATTTCTTTAGATCAAATGTACAGCCTGTGTCCTGAGCCATTGTTTCGGAAAAACCTCAGGAATAACGAACCAGCGCATGCGGGCGCCGCCGGGAAGGAGACATTGGCAAGGCTTCCGGATCGTCGAGCCGCTGCGGTCGAGCAGCGGATCTGGATGGCCGGGATCCTAGAACTTGTTCGACTGTTGGCGAACTGTTTCACTTTAAAAATGCGAGCGGCTTTAAAGGGGATGAAATCGCAACGCGATTCGATCTGATCCGACACTGCTCTGCTGACCTGCCCGGAAGCTTGCAGTAGAATTGCACTGATCAGCAGGTCTCTAATTTATTGATCTAGCCTCTTTATCGATTCTGGAGTTTGTGAGCGAGCATTGGTTCGGGACACTGGAGGCGCAGCGATCGCAGGCCGGAGTGGATCCCGTTCGCGAACGCAAAGGCCTGGATTCGGCGGCGCGTCCGTGATCGGTGATGAACAACGATACGGATCGCGGGCGAGTCGTCCAACACGGAGCTTGGCGAACGCTCTTGCCGATCTGCCACGATGAAACACGAACGTCGAAGTTCGGCTGGTTTGGGAGGACGCGCGTGCAATTCGACTATATCAGCATAGGGTTCATCACGTTCGATTGTCTTGGCTGGCCCGTGAGCGCCATTCCCGAGGGAGGGGGAACGTTCTTCATCGACGATCTCACCCTGGCGGTTTCGGGGGCGGCCGGGACGGCCGTGATCGCCGCGGCGAAGATGGGCCTGCGCTGCCGGGCCGTCGGCGGCCTCGGGCAGGACATGATGGGGGATTGGGTGCTGCAGCGCCTGCACCAGTTCGGCGTCGACACGACCACCCTGAAGCAGTTGCCGGGCTCCCGCACCTCGTCCTCCATCGTCACGACCCGGCCGAACGGGGCGCGGCCGGCGCTGCATATGAAAGGCGCGACCGGCGACTTCTTCATCGACGATGACCTCGCGCCCGCCGTGATCGATGGCCGCGTGGTGCATTTTGGCGGCGTCGGGCTGATGAATCGGATGGACCAGGGCCGCAACGCCGAGCTTGCCCGACGCGCCAAGGCGGCCGGGGCCCTGACCACGGCCGACATCTTCGCCGGCTCCAAGGACGACCTGCCGGCCGTCGCCAGCATCCTGCCCTACACGGACTATTTCATGCCCTCCATCGAGGAGGCGCATGCGCTCACCGGGCTGAGCGATCTCGCAGAGACCGCGCAGTTCTTCATCGACAAGGGCGTCGCCTGCTGCGTGTTCACGCTGGGCGAGGATGGCGCCTATTACCATCATCGCGACGGAACGCGCTTCTCCGTGCCGGCCTTCGCGGTGGACGTCCGTTGCACCTGCGGCTGCGGCGACGCCTTCGACGCGGGCTTCGCCGTGGCGCTCTGCCGTGGCATGGATCCCGAAACGGCCGTGCGTTTCGCCCAGGCCACCGCGGCCCTGAACGCGACTGGCCTCGGTTCCCAGGCCGGCGTCGAGAGTTTCGAGCACACCTGGGAGTTCATGGTCCGCACGCCGACCCGCACTTCGGCGGTGCTGTCGGCGGTCGCGTGACGATGGGCGCGAGCCGCAGCGACGCCTCCATCAGGCCGCGGTGAGCGATTCCGCCACGGTCTCGTCGGTGATCAGAACCTCGGGCTTGAGCAGGCGGATGGCGGCCAGCACTGCAGCCGCTTTTTCCCAGCCGCCGGAGGCGAGCACGATCCGGCGCGCCTTGCGCAACATCATGGGATCGGCGGAGATCACCCGGTCGTTGAGCGGGTGATCGAGCTGCCGCCCTTCGGCGTCGATGAAGCGGCACAGGAGGTCTCCGACGGCGCCTGCCCGCGACAAGGAAGCGAGCTCGTCCTTGCTGGCCAGGCCGTAGCGGCTGAGCGTCGACCCGGGCGATAGTTCGCCCACGCTGATGAGCGCGAGATCGAGGCGCTCGGCATGTTTGAACACGTCCTCCATGCCCGAATGGTTGACCAGCGCCTCACGCGTGCGGGCGTCGGGCGCGTAGACGGGGGCGGCCATCATGAAGCACTCGGCCCCGAGCCTGTCGGCGAAGCGCCAGGCGAATTCGGACGGATTGAACTGCGATGCCCGGGTAAGGCCGCCGAGCAGCGACACGACGGTGAGCTTGTTGAAGGCACGCTGCGGCAGGCTGGCGAGGCTCGAACTCAGCGTCCGCCCCCAGCCGAGGCCGATCGACATGCCGTCCGTGAGGATGGATCCGACATAGCTGCCCGTCGCCGCGCCGATGAGCGCGCCGACGGTGACATCGCTCTTCGGCCGCGGAATCACGATGGCGCGCTCCATGCCGAAGCGCTCCTCGATCCGGCGCTCCAGCGCGACGCAGCCCGCCAGCGGCGAGTTGACGGTGATCTGCACGGTCCCGTCCTCGCGACAGGAGGCGAGGATGCGCAACACCCGCGCGCGCGTCATGCCGAGAGCCTGGGCGACGGCGTCCTGCGTCATGCCTTCCATGTAGTAGAGCCAAGCGGCGCGCGTGCGCACGTCGGTCTCGATGTCGAAGGCCTCTCCCATGCGTCCCCGTTTCAGCCCGCTACCGTGGCGCGGGCGGTGCAGCGGCTCCTCTGTCGCCCGTTCGGCGTTCTATCGAATCGCCAGGCGGACTCAAATGCCAAAGTGCTCCGATGCTCGCGGCGGCCTCGTCACTTGCGGCGGAACAGATCGACCAGCACGGCAACGAGCACGACCGCCCCGATGATCGTCCTGCGCGGTCAGGCTGCCCGACAGGATCCCGACATTGCCCTTGTCGCCGATCTGCTTAGCCAGGTACTCGGCGAGGTCATAGCCGTCCTGATAGGAATCCTTCTGTCCGACGAAGGGGAATCGGTCGGCGCAGAAGGAGTTGAAGGTGATCACGTTGACGCCGGCCTTCACGGCCTCGTCGAGGAGCTGCACGTTGGTGGCCGGGTCGAGGCAGGACACCCACGAGACCGTCCGGATGCTTGCCGATGTTGGTCTCGATGCGCTGATTCTGGTCGGTGACGTCGGCCTGCGGCGGCTGATCCCATTGCACGTCGACATCGATCCCATCTTTCTTGAACTCCTGGGCCGCGAACATCGAGCCGGCCTTCACGACCTCGTACCAGGGATGGATGACCTTCGGAATGAAGACGATGGTCTGCTTGGTGACCGGGTGGATCAGCGCGGACTGATCGCTGCCCGCCGCGAGAGCGCCGGATGCGGCGAGGCCCAGGACGGCGGCAGCGAGGCATGCGGGTCGGTTCATGAATTTCCTCCAATGACGGTGAGGGCAGCCGGAGTCCATGCCGGTTTTGATGAGGGCTGCTACGCCGCAGCCCATGCGTTGGGACAAAGCTGTCAATCTAATGTATCTCTGTAAACACATTTGTTTGACCGTCACGGGGGCTGGGGTCGTTGGCTTGACCATCTCGCTCGCCTCTCGTCGACTAGCCAGACTGGAGTTCAAGGTCAAACATATTGACTTATCAAGATACAAATGTTGATCTACTGAACGGAGTATCAAAGCGAGAGGAATGCGGCCGATGCCGTGCATCGTGGGCATCGACACGGGTGGGACGATGGCCAAGGCGGCCGTCTTCGCGCTGGACGGCACGGAACTCGCGAGCGCGCGGCAGGCCAACCGCGTCACATATCCTCAGTCGGGGCACACAGAAGTGGATGCCGAGGAGATGTGGCAGTCGGCTTGCAGCGCGGTGCGGCGGGCGCTGGCGGCGAGCGGCGTCCAGCCCGAGGACGTGATCGGCGTGTCGACCACCGGTCACGGCAACGGGCTCTACGCGGTCGACGCGTCGGGCCGTCCGGTCGGGGCAGGAATAATCTCCACCGACAGCCGGGCCGACGTCATCGGCCGAGACTGGATCGCCGAGGGGCATGGGCCTGCGGCCGAGGCGGTGATCATGCAGCGTTTCTGGCCAGGCCAGACGCTGCCGCTGCTCGGCTGGTTCGCCCGCCACCGTCCGGCGGCCTTCGACCGCGCCACGGCCCTGGTCGCGAGCAAGGACTATGTTCGGGCGCGGCTCACGGGCGACCTGTCGACCGAGATCACCGAAGCCGCCGTCTCGGGCCTGGTGGACCTGCGTGCCGGCACGTATGCCGTGTCGCTCTTCGAACGGTTCGGCTTCGCGCATCTCGCCGAAAAGCTGCCGCCAATCCGGCCCTCGCTCGAAGCCGCGGCCGGGATCAGCGCCGAGGCGGCGGCGGCGACCGGCCTGCGTCCCGGCACGCCCGTCGTGCGCGGCGTCACCGATGTCGTGGCCTGCGCGCTGGCCTCCGGGGTGGACTCGCCCAACGTCATGTCGGTCATCGCCGGCACCTTCTCGATCAACCAGACCCTGCATCGGGAGCCGCGCCGCAGCCGCGCGCCCGTCCTCCAGGTGCCCTATCCGGTCGGCGACCTGTTCCTGGCGACCGAGTGCTCGGCCACCTCGGCCAGCAATCTCGAATGGCTGTGCCGCACGATGCTCGACGCCGAGACCGCGCGGGCAATGGCCGCGAATCGCTCGATCTACGATCTGTGCGGAGAGTGGGTGAACGAGGCGCTGGCGCGCGGCAACGACATCCTGTTCCTCCCCTTTCTGTTCGGCGGCCCGGGGGACGCCCCGGCCGGACTCCTCGGGCTCAAGGCCAGCCATACGCTGGCGGACGTCATGCTGGCGGTCTTCGAGGGCGTCGCCTTCGCGCACAAACTCGATGCGGACAAGCTGATGACCGGCCCGGATGCCGCGCCCGTGCGACAGGTGCGGCTTGCCGGCGGCGCCGCGCGCAGCCCGGTCTGGCCGCAGATCTTCGCCGACGTGCTCGACCTGCCGGTCGAGGTCCCGGCCGGCGGCGAGCTTGGCGCCCGTGGCGCCGCGATGGCGGTCGCCACCGCGCTCGGCCATTACGGGTCCCTCGACGAGGCGATGCGCCGCACGGTCAGGATCGCGCGCCGCTACATGCCCGACCCGCAACGTCGGGACCGCGCCCGGGCCAAATACGCCCGCTTCAGCGCGCTCGTCCAGGCGCTCGGGCATGACATGACCCTGGTTCAGGCGGCCTAAGGCCGTCGCTCCCACCGCGACCATGAGGCTCCCGCCATGAAAGCAGGACTGCTCCGCGCCCCGAACGAACTGGCACTGGAGGACGTGCCCGACCCGAAGGGCGAGCCGGGCGACCTGATCCTCAAGGTGCGCGCCGCCACCGTCTGCGGCACGGACATCCGCGTCCTGCGCGGGCGCAAGACGGCCGGCATCCGCTATCCGTCGGTCATCGGCCACGAGTTCGCGGGCGAGGTCGTCGAGGCCGCGCCGGCGAGCGGATTCAGGCCAGGGCAGCGTGTCTGCGTCAACCCTGCCATCCCCTGCGGTCGCTGCACCTACTGCAAGCTCGGCGCCGAGAACATCTGCGAGAACCTCACGGCGATCGGCTACGAGATCGACGGCGCCTTCGCGGAATATATCCGCATCCCGGCGCGGGCGCTCGACACCGGCAACGTCCATTCGGTGCCCGATCATCTGGCCTACGAGGAAGCGGCGCTCGCGGAACCCTTCGCCTGCGTTATCAACGGCCAGGAGAAGGTCGCGGTCGGCGCCGGCGATGCCGTCGTCATCCTCGGCGCGGGGCCGATCGGGCTTCTGCATGTGAAGCTCGCGCGTCTGTCCGGCGCCCGCATGGTGATCGTCAGCGAGCCCAATTCGGCGCGCCGGGATGCCGCCCTGGCGGCCGGCGCGGACCGCGCCGTCGACCCGGCCGGCGAGGACCTGCCCGCCGTCGTGCGTGAGGTCACCAAGGGCGTGGGGGCCGATATCGCGATCGTGGCCATCGGTGTGCCGGCGCTTGCCAACACGGCCCTGTCGCTCGTGCGGCGGCGCGGCCGCGTCAGCCTTTTCGCGGGCTTCTCGGCGGGCGACAACGCGCCGCTCGACCTCAACCTGATCCACTACAGCGAAATCGGGCTGACCGGCTCCTTCGGGCTGAGCCGCATCCACTTCGAGCGCGCGCTCGCCCTCATCGCCAGCGGCCGCTTCGACGTGGCGCCCTTCGTCACGCATCGCTTCGGCCTGTCCTCCATCGCCGAGGCGCTGGCGACCGCCGAGACGGGAGCGGCCATCAAGGTCGCGATCATGAACGGGTGATGGCAACAGCCATGGATCGAGCCGCCCGCACGCCGGCGGCGCGCTATCCCGTCGTCATCGTGGGCGGAGGCATCAACGGGGCGAGTCTCTTCCGCGACCTGTGCCTGCAGGGCGTCGACTGCCTGCTCGCCGAGGCCGAGGATTTCTGCGCCGGCGCCAGCGCCGCGCCGAGTCGGCTCATCCACGGCGGCATCAAATATCTGGAGACCGGCGAATTCCGCCTCGTGCGGCAATCGACACTCGAACGCAACCTGCTGCTCAAGAACGCGCCGCACTACGTCAAGCCGATCGAGACCGTGCTGCCGATTCCCTCCTGGTTCGGCGGCATCGTGCCCTCCGTCATCCGCTTTCTCGGCGGCAAGACCAGGCTGACGGACCGCGGCCTCGTCATCACCAAGCTCGGGCTGGGGATGTTCGACGTCTTCGGCCGGCACCATCGCGGCATGCCGCGCCACGCCCTGGCGCTGCGCGCGGCGACCCGCAAGGCCTTTCCAGACATGGCCGATTGGGTCGCCGCCACCGCGACCTATTACGACGCCCGCGTCATCCATGCGGAGCGGCTCGGCCTGGAGCTGGTCCTCGACGGCATGGCGGCCCGGCCGAGCAGCCTGGCCATCAATCATCTAGCGCTCGAGGGCGCGCCGGGGGGCGCGCTGGCGATGCGGGACAGGATCACCGGCAGCGCGTACCACGTCACGGCGCAGGTCGTCGTCAATGCGGCCGGCGCGTGGATCGACAAGGCCAATACGGCGCTCGGGCTCGATACGCGCTACATCGGCGGCCACAAGGGCTCCCACCTCGTCGTCGACAATCCGCGCCTGCTCGCGGCGCTCGACGGCAAGATGGTCTATTTCGGCGCTTCCGACGGCCGGGTGGCGCTGCTCTATCCCTTCATGGGCCATGTGCTGATCGGTTCCACCGACATCCCGGTCGAGGACCCGGATGCCGCCACCTGCAGCGACGCGGAACGCGACTACATGCTGGGTACGGTCCGCGAGATCTTCCCCGGCATTCCGGTGTCCGCCGACCAGGTGATCTACACCTATTGCGGCGTGCGGCCGCTGCCATGCAGCGAGGGGCTCGACCCTGGCGCCGTGAGCCGCGACCACTCGATCCGCACCGACCGCCTGCCCGGGACGGCCATCCCGGTCCATTCGCTGATCGGCGGCAAATGGACGACCTTCCGCGGCTTCGCGGCGGAAGCGGCCGATCTGGTGCTGGCGGACCTCGGCCGGCGCCGGACGTCGAGCACCGAGCTCGAGCCCATCGGCGGCGGCAGGGATTTCCCGAGGACCGAGGCGGCGAAGCGCACGCTTTTGGCGCGGCTCACGACCCTGGGCGCCTCGCCAGCACGGGCGCAGGTGCTTCTCGACCGTTACGGCACCCGGGCGCTCGCCCTCGCCGAACGGTGCGCGGCGCGTCAGGACACCCCGCTCGAAACCCTTCCCGACTACTCGCGGGCGGAGATCGGCGACCTGCTCGAAAACGAAATGGTCGGACGGCTGGCCGACCTCGTGTTCCAGCGCACCGACATCGCCCTTTCGGGTCGTCTCACGCCCGCCGTGGCGCGCGAGCTCGCCGACCTCGCGCGCGCCACGTTCGGCTGGAGCGAGTGGCGCTGCGCCGATGAACTGGCCAGGTTGGCGCACACAGCCGCGACGCGGCATGGGTTGTCCGGCGCCTTCGCGCCGCAGGACGGCATGACCCCGGCGCGCGAGGCGAGGCCCGAGGCGGCGGAACGAGGGGAGAAGGCTCGACCATGATGGATCTCGTGGTGTTCGACTGCGACGGCGTGCTGGTCGACAGCGAGATCCTGTCGGTCCAGGCGATGCGCCATGTGCTGGTCGAGGCCGGCGTGCCGGCGACCGATGCCATGATCGGCCGTTGCTTCGGCATGAAGCAGGCCGACATCTTGGCGCGCATCGCGCGCGACACCGGCGTGCCGATTCCCGATGGCGTGGCCGAGCGCATCTGGCCCGCGACCCGCGCGCTGTTCGATCGCGAACTCAGGCCGATGCCGGGCGTGGCGCGCTTTCTGGAGCGGCTCGCCGACCGGCCCCGTTGCGTGGCCTCGTCGTCGAGCCTCGAGCGCATCCGCTTCAGCCTGGCGCGCACCGGCCTCGACCGGTTTTTCGGCACGGCCATCTTCTCCTCCCAGCAGGTCGCCCGCGGCAAGCCGGCCCCGGATCTGTTTCTTTTTGCGGCCGCACAGATGAAGATCCCGCCGGCCCGCGCCGTGGTGATCGAGGATTCGATCTACGGAATCCAGGGCGCCAAAGCCGCCGGCATGCGGGCGATCGGCTTCCTGGGCGGCAGCCATATCCAGCCGAGCCACGATCGGGCGCTGGTGCAGAGCGGCGCCGAAGCGTCCGATCCCGATTGGGACTCGGTCGAACGCCGCCTGTTCGGCGGCGGGCTTTCGGGCGAAGCATCGGTCTGAGCCGCGCGATCGGCGGTCGAGGCTGTATATCCTTCGTCGTGGGGGGCGCAGCGGAGCGATCCAGCTTTCCCAAAAGACCGCTTGGACGCTCGGGCGCATGTGCGCTCAGGCCGCCTGGATCTCCGTTTCGATCACGGTCTTTTTGGCGCGGGGGATGGATGCGGGGCTCATGGAGAGTTCGGTGACGCCCATGCGCAGGAAGGTCGGGATGAGATCGGGGCGGGCGGCGGCCTCGCCGCAGATGCCGACCGGGATGCCTTGCGCGCGGGCGGCGTCGCAGATGAGCGCCACGGCGCGCAGCACCGCCGGGTGGTCGGCGCGGTTGAGGCCGGCGACGCGCGGATTGAGCCGATCGGCGGCCATCACATATTGGGTGAGGTCGTTGGTGCCGATCGAGAAGAAGGCGACGTGCCTCGCGAGATTGGCGGCGATGAGCGCCGCCGCCGGCGTCTCCATCATGATGCCGAGCTGCGGCGCGCCGGCCGGAACGCCGGCGGCGTCGAGCTCGGCCCGGCATTCGGCCAGCAGCGCCTTGACGCGCACGACCTCCTCGACCTCGGCGATCATCGGCACCATGATCTTGAGATTGCCGTGCACGGCGGCGCGCAGCAGAGCCTTCAGCTGCGGCTTGAACACATCCGGGCGGTCGAGGCACAGGCGCACGCCGCGCCAGCCGAGGAACGGGTTGTCCTCGGGCGCGACCTCGATGCCCGCCACCGGCTTGTCGCCGCCGATGTCGAGGGTGCGCACGATGACGGGATGCGGCGCGAAAGCCTGCGCCAGCTCGCCATAGATCGCGGCCTGCTCGTCCTCGGACGGCAGGGTCTTGCGCGCCATGAACATGAGTTCGGTGCGGAACAGCCCGACCCCCATGGCGCCGGCCGCGAGCGCCGGCGCGATCTCACCGAGCGAGCCGAGGTTGGCCATGACCTCGACGGCCTGCCCCGAGAGGGTCACGGGCTTGCGCGCACGGTAGGCGTCGAGCGCGTCGCGCGCGCGCCTCTCCTCGGCGATGCGGGCGCGGACCGCGGCTTGCGTCGCCGCATCGGGGTCGAGCCAGACCTCGCCCGTCCCGCCGTCGAGCGCCACGGTCCCGGCGCGCTTCAACGCCGCGAGATCGATGCGCGCACCGAGCACGGCCGGGATGCCATGGGTGCGCGCCATGATGGCGACATGCGAGGTCGCGGCGCCCCTCGTGCACAGGATGCCGGCGATCGAGGTGAGCGGTGCTCTGGCGAAATCCAGGGCCGAGATCTCCTCGGCCACCAGGATGGCACCCTCCGGCGCCATCGCGAGGCTGACGTCGGCCTTGCCGAGCAGGGTGAGCGCGAGCGCCCGCACGAGCCCACGCACGTCCTCGGCCCGCGCGCGGATGTAGTCGGCCTCGACCATCTCGAAGGCGGCGGCGAGCCGCGCCCCGGCCTCGAGCGTGGCGGTGACCGCATCCTGTCCGGCGCGAATCCCGGCCTCGATCGCGCCCGCGAGCTCGTCGTCGCGCGCCACCTCGATCAGCGCGTCGATGATCTCCCGGTCCTGCGGCGTCGCTCCCGGCGTCGCACCGCTCTCGACCAGCGCCGCGACCGTCGCGGCGAAAGCGCGATGCAGGGCCTCGACCTCACCACCGATGGCAGCCGGCGGCAGCACGCGATGCGGCGCGACGAGCGCCTCGGGAAAGAACCCGAAGGCGGGGCCGATGGCCGTGCCTTCGCTGGCCGCAACGCCTCCGGCCGCCCGGCCCGCCGGCGGTGCGGCGGACAGGCCCGATGGCGCGCCGGCGTCCAGGATCGGCGCCGTGCCGCCCGCCTCCGCGCCCGCCTCGGGCGTCTCGATGAAGATCACCAGCGCTTCGATCGCGGCCTCGGCGTCCGCTCCGTCGGCCCGGACGGTCACCTCCTCGCCTTCCTTGATGCCGAGCAGCATCAGCTTGACCGAACTCTTCGCGTCCGCGCCGCACGCGCCGCGCCGCACCTCGAGGGAGGATGCGAAGGTCCTGGCGAGCTTCACGAACTGGGTCGCCGGGCGCGCATGCAGCCCCTCCTTGACGCGAACCGTGGCCGGGCGCTCGATCATGGTGGCCGCCTCCTCTGATGGGCAAAGCTCGAGCGATTTTCAGCCCGATATCGTGATCGAGGCGCCCGGCCGCACGGCCTCGATCAGCTCCGCCATCGGCACGACGGACGCCGACAGCTCGCCGGACCGGCCGCCCAGCGCGGCACCGTCGAAGTTGATCACCACATGGCCCATATCGGCCACCTTCGCCCAGGCCTGCGCGCCGATCGCGGTCAGGGCCGCGGTCACGGAGCCGATCGTGATCGCGGCGCCGACCGGGGGCGCCTCGGCGGCCGGACCGTCGGCGACGCGATGCAGCGCCGAGACCTCCGCCAGTTCCGGTGGGGCGCCCTCGGCGAACAGGATCAGGATGCCGCCCTCGAGAAGCTCGGCCACCTCCGCGCCGACCGCAATGATCGTCGTTCGGTAATAGATCGCCATGCGCCGGGCTGCCGTTACATCACGAAGAGCGAGAAGAGCCAGGCGATGACGACCGACACCGGCCCCATGATCTGCCGGCTCAGCAGCACGGCCGGCACCCCGATCTCGATCGTCTTGGGCTTGGCTTCGCCGAGCGCCAGGCCGACGGGAACGAAGTCGCAACCGACCTGGGTATTGTAGGCGAACAGGGCCGGCAGGCTCATGGCCGGCGAGATCGTGCCGTTCTGGATCTGCGGCCCGATGATGGCGACGCCGATCACCTGGGCGATGACCGCGCCCGGCCCCAGGATCGGCGACAGGAACGGCAGGCCGCAGATGACCGAGATGACCAAGAGGCCGCCGATATTGTTGGCGAGCGGTCCCATCGGCTTGGCGATCAGGTCGCCGATCCCGGTATAGAGGATGATGCCGATCAGCATGGTCACGAAGGCCATGAAGGGCAGGACGTTGCGCACCACCTGGTCGATCGTGCGCCGCCCGGCATTGAAGAAGATGCCGACGACGCGGCCCATCACCCGGCCGATATTGGCGATGAGGTCGATGAAGCCGCCGCCACCCGTCTCGGGCACGAGGGCCGGCCGGGTGGGCGCCGCCGTCGCCTGGGCCACGCCGGCCGCGGTCGGGGCGACCGAGCCGTCGGCGAAGGCGATGTTCTGTTCCTTCACGCCCGAGACGTAGATGTCCTCGGTGATGAACTGCGCCAGCGGGCCGGACTGCCCGACCGGCATCAGGTTGATGGTCGGGATGCGCTTGCGTGGATAGACGCCGCAGCGCGCCGTGCCGCCGCAATCGACGATGACGCAGGCCATCTCGCTTTCCGGCGGTGGCTGACGGAAGCCGTCGACCGCCGTTCCTCCCGTCATCTCGGCGATGCGGCGGGCGATCGGCGGGATGCCGCCGCCGGTGACGGCGACGATCTTGTCGCGCTGGCTGTCGGGCTTGATGACCAGCGGTCCGCCCCAGCCGTTCGGCCCCTGGCTGATCCGCACCGCCTTGAACTTCGAGTCTTCGAGCGCCATGGTGAAACTCCCCCGGTCCTGGCTCAGAGTTCCACGCCTTGGCGGCGGGCCATGAAGGCGGTGATGCGCTCGGTGACGATGCCCTTGAGCAGGATCACCACCACCCCGACGATGAAGTACCAGATCGCCAGTTTGACGTGGTAGCCCTCGGGGATGACGCCGCGCTTCTCGAGGTCGAGCAGCGCCACCAGCACCCCGCCCCAGACGAAATATTCGCCCGCGTTGGCGTGCGGGAACAGCCCCAGGATCGGGTGCACGAAGGACACCGCCGAATCGTAGAAGGCGGGCTTGTGCTTCTCCTCCAGGAAGGTGCCGAACGTGTAGGCCATCGGATTGGTCAGGAAGAACACGGCGAGCACCGGCAGCACGGTGTATCGCGTCAGCGCTATGCGGCCCATCGCCTGGGCGAAGCCATGCACCCGCTCCTCGCCGATGAGACCGGTCAGCGCATAGAAGGCGGTCATCAGTACGACCAGCGTCGGGATGATGCCGGTGACGAAGCCGATGAACACCTCGCCGCCCTGCTGGAACATGCCGATGAAATGGGTGCCGATGGTGCCGAGCCAGCCGAGCTGGCCGGCATTGGGCTTCAGGCTCTTCACCTCGGCCTGGTACTTGCTCAGGGCGTCGGCCGCGCTCGCCGGGGCATCGGCCGGGGCGGCCGGCGCCGCCTGCTGCGCCAGCAGCAGCGGATGATGCAGCAGCGGATGATGGGCCGTGTCGCCCATGGCCGCGGCGAGCGATCCGTCGGCATGGGCCGCGAGCGCATGCGCCGACCCTGCCACGCCAGTGTGCAGCGCGACGAGCGTCGCCCCGTGCGACGCCAGGTCGGCCGCCTGCATGGCCATCATCATCAGCCCCATCGTCCCCTCCCTCATCTCAAAAGCGGGGCACCAAGGCCCCCGCTTGTCGTCCGGCAGGGCGTCAAGCGACCGCGCTGCGTCCCGCCGCCTTCTCGATCTGCCCCATGGCGATCGACAGCGCCTTGCGGCGAGGCTTGTCCGAAAACGGCGCGGCGCCGTCCAAGCCGTCGAAGGCCCGGCCCTCGACGTCCGGCACGCGGTCGAACCGCGCGAAGACGCTGCGCCCCTGCATGACCATCAGCCGGCGCACGATCCGGTCCGGGCTCACCACCAGCAAAAGGATCACCCCGCGCCCCAGCGTGGCGCGGGCATTGCCCGCCCCGACAAAGCCGTCGGCCCAGAGCCGCGTCACCTCGCCCATGACGGAGGTGTAGTGGCGCATCTGAACATAGGTCCCGAGCGCCTGCAGGATCCACCCCGCAAGGAGCGCGATGAGCGCGATCTGCCAGATCGGCATGGGCAACCTCCCCGTTCGATGCCGGCGTCGGATGGTCTCATCCTGAGGGCCGACTTTGCGGCCCGTTAGCATTAAAGAACATTTGGGTTTAGCTGTGTCAATATGTCCGCGCGGGAAATCGCATGAGACACGGAGCCGCTTTTCAGCCAAAGAGTTGATGCGGGATGAGGATCGCGCCGAGCCGACGAGAAGCGAGGATGCATGGATCTCGAGATCAAGCGCCAGATCGCGGACGTCCCGGATCTGCGGCATCGCGTGCGGCAGCTACGGTGGTTCAAGACGTCGTTCCGCCAGCATGCTCGACTGGTGGCGCAGCACCACGGTCTCACGGTCGCCGTCGACGAAAGGCGCCTGACCGAGGCGTTCCTCAACTGGGCCGAACGATTCTCCCTGGACCGGAGGTACGCGCCGCTTGATCGGCGGGATTTCGTCACGTTCACGGCGGGGCTGCTGCTGCGGGAGCTCTTGGTCCGGCATCTGTTGAAAGCAACTCTTGTCGCGGCCAAACAGTCCCCGGCGATCCGTAACGACGTGGATTGGACGATCATTCACGACTGGCCGGAAGGTTTCATCGCGACGCACTACTGCCTTTGCGTGCTTTCCGCCGTCCTCGAGCAAGACGGCATGAGCCTGACCCTGCCGGACCTCACGAACGATCTGCGGACATGGTGGTCCTATCGGGAGAACGTCGGCGAAGACCCGTCGTGCGCGATCGCGTTTCTGGACCTGTTCGCTGGCGCCGAGCCCAACTGGTACATGCCGGACTCGGTGGTGAGCCGCGCAGCCATCAAGCAAGCCTTGAAGGCTGGGGCAATCCTTTCCGCCGGCACGGAGGCGCGGCTGTCCGCATGACGTATTACTAACGTTTGTATTGACGATTACACAAATGTTCGGTAGGTAGCGGGAATGAAAAACGTTAGCGGACAGAGTTGATGACCAATTTCGTCGGTTTGGCCGCCGAGCTCAAGTCTCGCGCCGAAACGCACGGTCCGATCACCATCGGGCTCGCCGGCGCGGGGCAGATGGGCACCGACATCGTCGTGCAGGTAGGGCTGATGCCCGGGCTTCGCATCGGCGCGGTGTCCGAGATTCGCGTACAGAACGCGTTCGACGCCATCGTGATGTCGGGCCGCGACGCCGGTGACATCGTTCGCGCCGCCTCGGCCAGCGATATCGACCGGGCGGTGGAGACGAACCGGATCGCGGTGACCGAGGACTACAAGGCCCTTTGCTCCGCCGGGCATATCGACGTCGTGATCGACGCGACCGGCAACCCCAATGTCGGCACGCTCGTGGCGCTCGAAGCCATGAAGCACGGCAAGCATGTCGTGATGCTGAACGTCGAGGCCGACATCACCATCGGCCGCTTCCTCAAGGAGGAGGCCAGGAAGGCTGACGTGGTGTTCACCGGCGCGGCGGGTGACGAGCCGGCCTGCGCGCTGGAGCTGATCGCCTTCGCCCAGAGCTGCGGCTTCGAGGTGGTGTCGGCCGGCAAGGGCAAGAACAATCCCTTGCAGTTCGACGCCATGCCCGAAGCTTTCGAGGCCGAGGCGCGCGCCCGCAACATGAGCCCGCGCATGCTGGTCGAGTTCGTCGACGGCTCCAAGACCATGATCGAGATGGTGGCCATCGCCAATGCCACCGGCCTCGAGCCCGACGTGCCTGGCATGCATGGCCCGGCCGCCGGCCGCGACGAGCTGGCCAGGATTCTTTGCACCAAGGAGGACGGCGGCATTCTGAGCCGGGCGGGCGTGGTCGACTATACGGTCGGCAAAGGGGTGGCGCCCGGGGTATTCTGCATCGTCAAGCCCCGTCACGGGCGCGTGAGCGAGCGCATGACGGACCTGAAGATGGGTCCGGGACCGTGCTACACGCTGCTGCGCCCTTACCACCTGACCAGCCTCGAAGTGCCGCTGTCGGCGGCGCGAGCCGTCGTCCACAAGCGCGCCGACATGGTCCCGCTCGACCGTCCGGTGGCGGAATGCGTGACGGTGGCCAAGCGCGACCTCACTCCCGGCCAGACCCTGGAAGCCATCGGCCTGCACGATTACCGCGGCTTCGCCATGACCTGGGAGGACGCCCGCGCCGAGGGCGCCATCCCACTCGGCCTCGCCGAGAAGGCCAAGGTGATGAAGCCGATCAGGGCCGGAGAAAAACTCACCTACGACAATTGCGTGCCGGACGACGGGCTGATCGTGACGCAGATCAGGCAGCGGCTCGACCAGTCGGATGCTCGGTTCGTTACCGGCGGCGCGGCCGAAGCCCAGCGCCGGAGCGCGTAAGGCCATCGAGGTCATTCACATACATCGTCATTGCGAGCGGAGCGAAGCAATCCATGAATGACGCCGGCCAGTCTGGATCGCTCCGCTCCGCTCGCGATGACGGCACCGCGCCGGGCGGCATCGCCGAGATCCGGACCAACCTGCCTGACATCTACCGCCGCCTCGGCTCCGAAGCGCTGCGCGACGCGCTCAAGAAGATGCATCTGATCCGGCTGTTCGAGGAGGGCGCGGAACAGGCCTATATGCGCGGCCTCATCCACGGCACCATGCACCTGTCGATCGGCCAGGAAGCGAGTGCCGTCGGCGTCTGCGTGGCGCTGAGGGACGCCGACTACATCACCTCCACCCATCGCGGCCACGGGCACTGCATCGCCAAGGGAGCCGATGTCGGGCGCATGTTCGCGGAGTTCTTCGGCAAGGAGACGGGCTATTGCCATGGCCGCGGCGGCTCGATGCACATCGCCGACGTCGCCAAAGGCAATCTCGGCGCCAATGGCATCGTGGGCGGCGGCATTCCGATCGCTGTCGGCGCCGCGCTCTCCGCCAAGCGTCGGCGGACGGACCAGGTCGTGGTCTCGTTCTTCGGCGACGGCGCCAACAACGAGGGCGCCTTCCACGAGGCGCTCAACATGGCCTCGGTGTGGCGGCTGCCGGTCGTCTTCGTGTGCGAGAACAACCGCTACGGCATGTCGACCTCGACCGAGCGCTCGACCGCCGTGCCGAATGTCGCGGATCGCGCCGGCGCCTATGCGATGCCGGGCGTGATCGTCGACGGCAACAATTTCGCGGCGGTGGCCGAAGCCTCGTTCGAGGCGATCGAGCGCGCCCGGCGCGGCGAAGGGCCGACGCTGATCGAATCCAAGACCTACCGCATCCGCGGCCATTCGCGCTCCGACCGCAACCGCTACCGCACCAAGGAGGAGATCGAGGAGTGGCGCGGCCGCGATCCGATCGTCGCCTTCGAGAAGGAGCTGCTGGACCTCGGCATCATGTCCCAGCCGGACATCGACGCGGTCCGCAGCGAGGCTGAACAGGCGATCGAGGCGGCTATCGCCTTCGCGGCCGAGAGCCCGGCGCCCGCGCCTCAGGATCTCACCCGCTACGTCTACAGCGCCTGAGCGCGCATCCGCGCCGACGCAGGCACGGAACCCGAAGATCCGGAGGGAACCGAATGGACGTCGCCGTCCGCGAATTGACCTATGCGCAGGCCATCCAGGAGGCCATGGGCCTCGCCATGGAGGCCGACGAGACCGTCATCCTCATGGGCGAGGACATCGGCGTCTATGGCGGGGCCTTCCAGGTCACCGGCGACCTTGTGCACCGGTTCGGAGAAGACCGCGTGATGGACACGCCCATTTCCGAGCTCGGCGGCGCGGGGGTCGCGGTCGGCGCCGCCATGACGGGCCTCAAGCCGATCTTCGAGTTCCAGTTCTCCGACTTCGCCACGCTCGCCATGGAGCAGATCGTCAACCAGGCCGCCAAGATTCGCTACATGCTCGGCGGCGAGGTGAACGTGCCGCTCGTCATGCGCTTCCCGGCCGGCAGCGGCACCGGCGCCGCGGCCCAGCACAGCCAGAGCCTCGAAGCCTGGCTCGCTCACGTGCCCGGCCTCAAGGTGATCCAGCCCACGACGCCCCACGACGCCAAAGGAATGCTGCTCGCCGCGGTCGCCGACCCCGACCCCGTGATGATCTTCGAGCACAAGCTCCTCTACAAGATGAAGGGGCCGGTGCCGGAAGGCCGCTACATGGTGCCGATCGGCAAGGCGGAGGTCCGGCGTCATGGCACGCACCTCACCATCGTGGCCACCGGCATCATGGTGCACAAGGTGCTGGACGCCGCGGCCGAGCTCGCCAAGGAAGGGATCGACGCCGAGGTCATCGATCTGCGCTCGCTCCGTCCCATGGACACCGGCACGATCGTCGAAAGCGTGAAGAAGACCGGCAAGCTCATCTGCGTCTACGAGGGCGTAAAGACGCTGGGAATTGGTGCCGAAGTATCGGCCGCCATCGCGGAAAGCGAAGCCTTCGACTACCTCGACGCGCCGATCCTGCGCCTCGGCGGCGCCGAATGTCCCATTCCCTACAACCCCGAGCTCGAGAAGATGGCCGTGCCGCAGGTCGACACGATCCTGAACGGCGCCCGCAGCCTCGTCGGCCGGAGGCTCTGATGCCGAGCGAGGTGATCCTGCCCCGTGTCGACATGGATATGACGACGGGGAAGATCTCGAAATGGCTCGTCGCGCCCGGCACGGCGGTCACCAAGGGCCAGCCTCTGTTCGAGATCGAGACCGACAAGGCCACGATGGAGATCGAGGCGGAGGCCGACGGCACCATCCGCGACCTTGTCGGTGCCTCCGCCGAGGACATTCCGGTCGGCAGCGTCGTGGCCTGGATCTTCGCAGAGAACGAGGCGGCTGCCGTCTCGGCCCCGCCCGCGGCCTCCGCGTCGAGGCCGGCGCCGGCAGATAAAGCGAACCGGGAGCCTAGCGTCGTCTTGTCGCCCGGCGCGGCGCGGAAGCCGCCGGCCTGCGCCGAGGCCGGCGACCGCATGCGCGCCACACCCCTGGCGCGCCGCCTGGCCCGGATGAATGGCATCGAGCTTCGCGACGTGCAGGGATCGGGTCCCCGCGGACGCATCCAGGCCGCCGACATTCCCGCGACGCCGCATACCCTAGCCGCACCGGCCTCGCCGCCGTCGCGGGCCGAGGTCGCCGAGAACGAGGCGACCCACACCGACGCAGGCCTCACCTTCGTCCGATCCGCGACGAGCGGCCGGGGTTCAGGCAGCCCGAGGCCGTTGCGAGAGGGGGCCGGAACGCCTCTCCTCCTGGTTCACGGGTTCGGCTCGGAAACCAACAGCTGGCGACCGTTTCTGCAGAGCCTGCCGCCGGGCCGGCCGGTGTTCGGCCTCGACCTCCCCGGCCATGGCGCGGCGCCGCTCGAGGGTATCGGCGGCTTCGACGATCTCGTCGATGCCGTCGCATCGGCACTGGTCGATCTTGGCTCCCCCATCGACGTCGTGGCGCACTCCCTGGGTGGCGCCGTCATGGCGGCCGTGGCGGCCAGAGGCTTGGCGGATGTTCGGTCGCTCCTGATGATGGCGCCGGCCGGACTAGGACCGGAGATCAACGGTGGTTTCGTGCAAGGCTTCCTGAGCGCCACCTCGGAGGCCGCGCTGGCGCCCTGGATGCGGGAACTGGTGGCCGACCCGCAGTCGATGATGCCATCCTTGGTGCGCGCCACCTTGAACGCACGGACAGGAACGGATCGCGCAGCCGCCCAGCGCCGGCTCGCTTCGGCTCTGTTTCCCGATGGCACGCAGAGCTTCTCGATCCGCGCCGACCTGGCCCGGCTCCGGATGCCGACCCGCATCGTCTTCGGCACCTCCGACAGGATCATTCCGGCCCGGCACGCCGTCGGCCTGCCGCCGCTGGTGGCTCTCCATCTTTTGCCGAACGTCGGGCACATGCCCTATATCGAGGCACGCGAGACCGTCGCATCGATTCTGGCGCATACCGTCCGTTTTTGAACGCGAATTTCGCACGGGCCGAAAAGCGCGCCAACATCCGCCATTACCGCCCTCCGTGTGCCACCCCAGTGCTGGCCTATAATCTCAAGCGGGTGATCGCCATCCTGGGTGTCGGCCCGCTCATCCACGCAATCCAAACCTGACACGTCGGACCAACTATTGCTGCCCGCCCTGGCCCTAACCGACCGCCTTCCCCAATCGCCTGTTCCCACACAGCCTCGGTGGAGAGTTGGCGTTCGCACGCTGCCTGAAACCTGACGTTCGGCTCAGCGCCCCTTAAGGCCATTCAATGGGCTCGCAATGGCTCCTGAAAGCCTCCGTCAATCCTGGCGGAAACTTCGCTACGATGTTGCACGGCTCGTCCTCCTGCGGTGAGGATAGCTCGGCCACTCCGAGACACCCTCGAAGCACGTCTAGGCCGAGCCACCTCCTCGCAGCGGACAGAATAGCCGGTATGCTGGAACTACCGATGCCGGAGCCATGGACTGACACAATCGCCGGAGACGGTCATGTCCATTGCTTCGGCACGACGTCGGTGGATCGATCCCGTTTGACGCAATGCTCATCGCCCTAATTCATGAGCAATTGTGTTTCGCGCCCGACCCTCCCCCAGGGCTGCAGCCATCATTACCGATTGTTTTAATCTAATTAAGACGGTATTTCGATCAAGAGAAGTACAACCATCATCAACCCCATTTCACTATCGTCAATAATCAAAAATCCAAGACATTTGTCTCTTCTATGAGTACAGATTTTAGGTCTTTTAAGAAAAGCGACTACATCCACTCGTTCCGGGTTTCAAACTCCAAAATACATCCGCAATCGCTTTGCAAACGAACATAATTCTTCATTAGTGCTTGGTTTGGCGGTGTGGGCGGCTTGCATTACGCCCCATCGAGCTTCGTAACAAATTCAGTTCGATATTGTTAGGCGAAACGAATTTTGTCGGCAAGACGGCGAAAAAGGCAATGAATTCAGTGCGTATGCTATCGATTTTTCGCTCATTCTGTCAGCATCGCCAACCGATCCTTGGCAGCAACCCACCCGATAGACTGGCAGCAAGCAGTCCTCGTACCTAAGGTTGACAGCATCGACGAAGGACCGGAGACGATCAGCACTCACCACCGGCAGCCTGCACGAGCGCCGAAGCAACGTCCGCCCGTCGGTAGATCGTGCATCCCACCTGCTCCTTCTTCAGGCATGGCACGACACCGAGCCGCGACAAGGTCGCGGTCACCTTGGTGAAGTGGCATCCCCATTCCTTGGCAAGCGTATAGAGGGTCGCGTAGTCCCGCTTAAACGCCGCGATGTTATCCCACGTTACGATCTCGACGGAAGCTCGATGCACCGGGTGCCGCCGGGTCTGCGTCTTAAGAACGCCCGACCGGACGAGGCCGTATGCGACCTTCCAGTTGATGCCGAGCTCGCCGGTGAGGTGCGCGACGGCCAATCCATCCAGATCGGCGCCCCGCACGTGCCGCTTGACCTCATCGAGGCTCACCAGGACCGCCATATACCCGGTGACGCCCCTTGCGCTGCCGACCCCGGAGAGGCGCCCGTCTAGGACGAGCCTGACGATCTCGATGACGCCGCAGTTCGCCCGGTGTGCGGCCACGGGAAGGTTTTGCACGTCGCCGCCGGCCTCGGTTTCCCCGCCCGAACGCGCGGCGAGCTTGCAGAGAAAGCGATCGAGGGCCGCTCTGGTGAGCGCCCGCTTCTTCCCCCCTTTAGAGCCGCCGGGCCCTTCCAGGAGGCCGCTGTCGGCCAGCAGCTTGATCTGGACGCGCGGCGCGTTGATGTGCTCGCCCGCCTCGGCGAGGCTGAGCTGGTCGGCGGCCTCCTTGAAGAAGACCTCTGCGTCCGCCGCGCGGAAGGTGATCGCGGCGTTCACCCGCCCGCCGGCCTTGTGCGGGGCCTCGGGCGCCACGACGCCCGCCTCCATGAGCAACCGCCGGAGCCGCTGCTGGTGCAGGCCGGTCTCGACCGCCGCCGTCCGGATCGAGTGGATGCAGCGGCGCTCGACAATCCGCCCGAGGACGACCTCGCCGGCTCCAACCGGCATGCTCTCGATGCGGCCGGATCCTCGGTCTGCTCGCATCCGTTCGGTTCGGTCGATTCCGTCGGGGGCGCCTCGGAGGCGTGGGGCTTTGGGGATGCCTCCGGCGTTCGGCGGGGCGGTGGGGCCGTCACGCCGCGCTCCTCGAGCCAAGCGTTGCCGAGCGGGCCGGTGCCCTCGATGGCGCCGAACAGGAGGCCGTGCTTTTCGGCCGGCTCGTCCGCATCGGCGCCCTCGCGCTCGGGCAGCGAGAAGCCGATGAAAAGATCGCGCTCGGCCCGGCTGATCGTCTCGGCGCTGGGCCTCGTCGAGTCGAGCCCGAACTGTTGTATGCCGTCGTCCGCGATCGCCCGGATGGCGCGCAGGGCCTCATACACGACGTGCTCGGTCAGCTCGTTCTCGTCGGCGCGGCGGCGGCGCAGATCTGCCGCCTCGGCTCTGGCACCCTGTCCCGGTCTTCTACGGCGCCTCCGGTGTCGGCAAAACGGCGTTAGTGAGCCGGTTCGTGAAAATCGCGCGGGACGCCGTGGCCTGCCGGGCGTTCGGCTCCTCATGCCCCGGCCACTGCTGCCCGGCGACCATGCAAGTCATCGCCCATCCGGATACCGACAACGCCCAAAACATGTCCGTCACAGACGATCGCCCAACGACCCTGGTCTTCATAGACAACGGCAGCGAGCACCTGGCGGAAATGAAGAAGGGTCCTCGCAAGACCTTTCTAAACAACGTCGATCAGGACCGGTTCCGGATGTACGTGATTGTCGGAGACCTCGAACTCGGGGGCGAGGCGCAGGCCGACAAGGGCCGATATCATCCGATTCATCTTGAGCCGCTGCAAGGAGCCGAATTCACGGCCGTAGTCGAGGTGCTGTTCGGCGCCACCGATCCAGATGCTGCCGCTAGGATCTATGCCGAGACGGGCGGCGCGATGGGGCGGATCATGACGCTGGCCCGCCGCTACGGCCGTATCGAAGCGTTGAGGCGGCGAGCGAATGAGGCCTTGGAACTCCCGGCAAAGCTGCGGCGTCTGAACGGGATCTGACCTGATGAACGGGGTTGAGCCGGCTCGCCGGCACAGAGCCTCACATACAGGAGACGGGCCGCATGGGCCGCATGGAACCGGATCTTGATCGTGGTCGCCGAGAGCGCGCGGCCTGGCGCCGTCGAGTACCTCGGCGAGATCCACAACGACCCTGGTGCGATCCGGCGGTTCCGCGAGCGGCTCGGGCGTCAGGGCAAGCCGTTGGCGTTTTGCTGCGAGGCGGGACCTTGCGGTTACCGCGTTCATCGCCAACTCACAGGCCTGGGTCGCCGCTTTGAGGTGGTTGCGCCATCGCTGATCCCAGTGAAGCCCGGCGATCGGGTGAGGACGGACCGCCGTAACGCCATCCTGCTGGGCCCCTTCATCGTGCCGGAGAGCTGACGCCGGTCTGGGTGGCTAACGCTGATCACGAGGCCATGCGGCCCGGAGCTGCAAATTGGCGCCGGACATCCACACCGCGTAGCAGCGCCGCTGATCGCGCTCGCGGTCGATGCAGAGCTGGTCACCGGCGACGCACCACCGACCGGTTGTCTTGTTGCCATCGAGAACGAGGTGACGCCGCCGCCGGCCGCGAACACGTCGGCCCAATCTGTCTCATCCGTCAGTTCCATCCCGGAAAACCGATGGGTGATTTCCTTGCCGGTCGGGTGCCGCAGGGCATCGGCGGCGTTCGCCTGAGGTGTGAATGCCAGCAACAAGAGGCCGGCGGCGACGAAACGCAACGGGCCCCTCGCGGCGGCCGGCCGCACGGTCACGCACGCGAGGCTGGCAAACCTCGACCGGACCGATACCGGTCATCACCTCGCGCTCCGGCAGATGCCCATGGCGCACGATCCGTCGGCGTCCCGCCTCCGTTCTGAGGTCGGCATGACGGCACAGGAACTCGGCGACCTCCCCTTCAACGGCTTGGGTCAGCAACGCCCGCGCCCCGTCGCACCTCGGTCAAGCGGTCGATGAAACTTCCTGGTTGAATCAGCTTGACGACATTATCATCGGTCACGGCGTATCGCTCTTTCAGTGGAGAAGTGGAGGCGTTGAACACCCCCACGATACGCCGCCTTCACCCCCTTCACGCCGTCACCAACTTTCGCGCATAGCTCTTAGGGGTGTATTTTGAGGTTCTCTTCCGGGCAGCTCGACCGGCGTTGGACGCAGCTCGCTTTGCTCATTCTTGCGATCGCGTTGGAGATGGCCGAAGTGGGGCTGCTCTCTACGATGTTCCCAGTTATGCGGGCCGAGCTCGGTTTGGCCGCGGCCGATCTGGGCGTCCTGATCGCGGCCGAGAGGCTCACGGCAGCAGCCATGAGCCCGCTGTGGGTCGGGTTGGCCGGGCGTTGGAGCCGGAAGGGCGTGGTGGTGATGGCGGCGTGCCTCGCGGGCACGGTCACCGTCGCGATCGGGCTCGTCGGCGGGTTCACCTCGCTGCTGGTGCTGTCTTGCGTGCTCGCCGCCATCTCGGGTGGTTTGGTCCCGGTCACCACGGCGATCTTGGCCGACCTGTTCCAGGACCGGCACCGCGGGCGGGCGGTTGGGATCATGTATGCGTCGATCAGCTTGATCCGAGCACTGCTGGCGACCCTGCTCAGCCAGCTGTCGGCCACCACACAAGGATGGCGCGGCGGGCTGATCGAACCGCTGACCCGTTTCATCGGACGCGACAAGGAACGGCGCGCGTTGTCGCTGCTGCTCCAAGCCAACCGCCTGGTCACCCTCACGGGCCTCGGCGGCGTCGGCAAGACGCGGCTGGTGATGCGCCTGCAGCGTGAGATAGCGTCCGCCTATGCCGATGGCGTCGCGCTGGTCGACCTGGCGCCGTTGGCGGCGGCCCAGGTCGACGAGGCCGTCGCCGCCGCGGTCGGCGCGGGCGGCGGCGAGGTGGCGGCCGAACTCGCGCTGGTTACCGCGCTGCGGGGCCGCGAGCAATTGCTGATCCTCGACAATGCCGAGCACGTAAGCACTTCGGTGACCCGGTTGATGGAGCGCCTCCTCCCGGCCTGCCCGACGCTGACGGTACTCGTGACCAGTCGGGACAGCCTCGGCTTGCCGGGGGAGGTCGTGTTCCAGCTGTCGCCGCTCGATCTGCCGCCGCAAGCGGGCAGGCTGAGCGCGGCCGCGGCGCTCGGCTACGACGCGGTGCGGCTGTTGGTGGACC
Organism: Lichenihabitans sp.; assembly: GCA_965277115.1. GTDB lineage: Bacteria > Pseudomonadota > Alphaproteobacteria > Rhizobiales > Beijerinckiaceae > Lichenihabitans. The sequence continues at coordinate 1,413,438 of CBDIBY010000013.1, forward strand.
GGGCGCAGGCGCTGCTGCCGGGCTTCGAACTGGATGACGAGGAGGCCGACAATGCGGCGGACATCTGCCGCCGCCTGGACGGGATCGCGCTCGCGATGGCGGTGCCGCGCCTCGAAGTGCTGTCGCTGCGGCAACTGGCCGGGCGCTTGCAGGATCGGTTCGGCGCCGTGAGCGGGCAGCGCCACGACGTGCTCCCGCGGCAGCGGACGTTGCGGGCGATGTTCGACTGGAGTTGGGACCTGCTCGGCGCGCCGGAGCGACACCTGCTGCAGCTGCTGGCGATCTCAGCCGCGGGGACGACGCTCGAAGCGATCGAGACGCTGGCGATCGCCGACGGTCTGGTCGAGCCGGCCGCGCGGCACGACGTCCTGGACCATCTGACCCGGCTGGCGCAGAGCTCGCTCGTCACGGTGACGATGCCGAGGCGCGGGAGCGGAGCGGACCTGCGCTACCGGCTGCTCGAGACGACGCGGCAATATGCGCTCGAACTGTTGCCACCGGAGGGGTGGACCGCGCTCAGCCGGCTGCACGCGCAGCTGGTCGCCATGCTGTTCGAACGCGCCGAGGCAGAATGGCCGGTCACTCATAGCGCGACCTGGCTCAACCGCTACGAACCCGAGGCCGACAATCTCCGCGCGTCCCTGCAATGGGCATTCAGCCGGCCCGGCGAGAGCGCGCTGGCCTTGCGACTGACGGCGGCGAGCTTCTCGCTCTGGTGGGAATTGCCCGGCCTGCCATCTGTGGACGCCCCCTGCTTGGCAAGGAAAAACGTTGGAATTGCACGAACGCGTGGTCGGATGCTGCCATCTGTCCGGCCTCGATTGCGACAGCGAGCTGCCGCCGGCCTGTATGGGAGTTCGCGGACCGGGTTCCTATCACTCCAGCGTGCTCGAGGCACTGTGGCAGGCCCTGGATATCCCAGCCCCGTCTCACCGACCGTTGCGCCATACGCTCCTTCCGCTCTCCTCCGCCTTCTCGGTAGCGGCTGGCTTACGCCGCCGCTACCGGAGCCTTGTAGGTCCCGCCCTTGACTAAGAGCGCCCACACAACACGGGCGGTCTTGTTGGCCAAGGCCACGGTGACCAACATCTTCGGCTTGCGCCCGAGCATCTGGCCGAGCCAGGTTCCGGTCGCTTCCTTGCGCATCGCGGCATGTCGGACTACAGCGCTAGCGCCGAGAATGAGCAGACGGCGGATCGTCCGCTCTCCGCGTAACGACACGGCGCCGAGCTTTTGCTTGCCACCGGTCGATCGCTGCAACGGTGTCAACCCGAGCCATGCTGCGAAGTCTCGGCCGCATTTGAAGCTTTCGGCCGCCGGCACGAGCGCCGTGATCGCCGTGGCGGCGATTGGGCCAATGCCGGGAATCGTCATCAGGCGCCGCGCGACCGGGTCTGCCTTGGCGCGCCGGCCGATCTCCGCGTCGAGGTCCTTGATCTGGATCGTGAGCGTCCGAAACGTCGAGACCAACACCTTGAGCACGGTTCGCGCCGCCTCGGGCAGACGCGTATCCGGGCTCTCAATGCTGGCCATCACTTGATCGGCCTGGGTGATCCCCTTGGGGAAGATGTGACCGTACTCGGCCAAGTGGCCACGCAGGGCGTTGATGCACTGCGTGCGCTGCCCAACCAAGAGGTCGCGGGCCCGAAACAGCACCCCACTCGCCTGGCTTTCTTCGCTCTTGACCGGCACGAACCGCATGGTCGGGCGCCCCGCCGCTTCGCAGATCGCCTCGGCATCAGCCGCGTCGTTCTTCTGTCGCTTGACGAACGGCTTCACGTAGGCCGGTGGGATCAGCCGCACGGCATGGCCGAGGCGCGCGATTTCCCGACCCCAGTGGTGCGCACCGGCACAGGCCTCCATGGCGACGGTGCACGGCGGCTGCCCGGCAAAAAAGGCCAGCAGCTTGGAGCGTGAGAGCCGCTTGCGGAACAGAACGCGGCCGGCCGCATCGGCGCCGTGTGCCTGAAAAACCTGCTTGGCGAGATCCAATCCGATCGTGATAGCCTGATCCACGGACGCCTCCTTGTGAGTGATGATCGATCAACACCTTCCATCCTGGCACAACCGATGCCGTCAGGGGGCGTCCACCCCATCACTACGTGAGGCGCGGAGCTGGTACGCGCTGGCCCTAGCGCGGGTCGGGCCGCACACGCCGCCGCAGGTCGAAGCCCGGTTTGCGGCTCGGGCATGGCTAGACCGACACGCTCGACGGCGACATCGCCAACTACCCGGCCGTGGACCAAGCGGTGCAGCTGTTCCGCGCCGCCGCCGACGATCGCGTCGGGTTGGGCGCGTCGCTGTGGCGCGCGGCCAGCACGGTGATCTACCAAGAGCATACCCCTTCTGCATCCGTCCTGCTCGACGAGGCGCTGGGCGTGCTCGAGCGACAACCGGCGTCAAAATGGCAAGTGCTGTGCCACGTGCGCCAGGCCGACCTGCTGCAGGCTGGCGGTGCGTTGCTGCCGGCGCTGGCTCAATACGATCGGGCGCTCGTGACCATGCAGGACCTCGGCTACGGCTATGGCCTGATGGTTTGCGGCGGCAACCGGAGCTACGCCCTGTTCGAGCTGGAACGGGTTGACGAGGCGATTTCGGCATTGCGCGACCTGCTTGTGCAATCGCCGCCGGGCTTTCGCCATTCGCTCTTGTCTTTGCTTGCCATCATGCTGACGGCCGCGGGGCGGGACGAAGAAGCCCAGTCCGTGGCTCTACAGAGCCTCGGCGGCATCGTCACGATCGGCATGTTCGCCACGCTCGCGCGCTCGATCGAGGCGTTGGCGCTGCTCACGGCGAGAGCCGGCGACCTCGTGTGTGCAACGCGTCTGCTGGGTTTCGCGCTCGCCCGGCATCCCGCGGACCGGGCGCGGCTCGGTCCGCGTCGCGTGGTGTTCGATCGCCTGCAGACGATCCAGGCCGCCTCCCCGTTGGCCGAGCGCGAGCGTTTGCTGGCGGAAGGCGCGGGCTGGAGCGAGGGCGAGGCGGTGGCGGCTGCGATGAGCCTGTCGTGGGCGCCCCGCCAGCGTCCCCCGCCGAACGATCTCTCAAAAGACCCTTAGTTTCCAAAATTTTCGGCAGTTCCGGATCCTTGTTGGCGACACTTCATCTGAAAAGGCACCCCTTCCACCCAGAGCCGCCTGCAATCAAGTGGAATCACCTGATCCTATGCTGCTCGCCAAAAAAAGCCGATCCAGTGGGAGGATTGACCGCAAGCGAATTCATCCTCCTTTAGAAAGCGCAGTCTTATGTATAACTGGCAGGCTCCGAACCGGAGCGTGTCTCGCTGGTTTGGCCGGCAACGGGTGACGTCACGACCAGAAATCAAACATCATTCAGGCGTGGAAGGTGAAGTCTTGCTTGTGCTGCTTTAGTTCCGCGACGCTGACGCCCTGGATAGTGATCGAGTCCTGCCCATCGAGATGCAGCGTCGTGTCGCCCTGGCCGTCCATGGTCGCGTGGTTGAGGATGGAGCCGAGTTTCGAGGCGGCGCTGTCGGGCAGGCTGATCGTGTCGTGGTTCTGCCCGCCGAGCACGAAGGAGGTGATCGTGTCGGCCCCGAAATGCGGCGTGAACACGAAGCTGTTGCGGCCCCCCTTCGAGTAGAACGTGTCGTTGGAGATCGAGTCGAGCGTCTGGCCCGGCTTCAGCCCCTGCACGGTCTGGTGGCCGTCCTTGTAGTAGACGTCCTCCTCGACCGGCTGACTTGCGGCGTCATAGGTGTCGATGATGGCGAAATAGGGCGTCTTTGCGAAGGCCGAGCCGCCGCTGGAGAGCACGGTGGAGCCGCCGTCGGGCGTCGGCGAATATTGGGTGTGCATCTCCAGCCCGCCGTTGCGCCGGAAGAAGGTCTGGCCCTCGTAGACGCCGGTCCCCGGATCGTAGCTGTCCTGATAGGCCGCGTAAGGGGCGCCGGTGACTCCCGTCGTCAGGTCGTAGTTGCTCGGCGCCGAAGCCGCGACCCCCTCGTTGCCGGTGGCGAGCGCCGTAAATCCGGTATGGAAGCCGGGCGCGAACGTATCGGTGAAAGCCCAGGTTCCGCTGCTCGAATCGATGGTGGCTGAGCCGAGGTCGGTCGTTCCCTCGAAAATCTCGACGCTCTTGACCCCGCTCGCATCCGACACCGTGCCGGTGAGCGCGGCGGTATTCGGGTCCGAGGCGCCGACCGTCGGGCCGAACGTGATCATGGGAGGCATTGGCGCGCTATTGGTCGGTGTTCCGGTCGCAGAACCGCTCCCGGTTGGCGCGACGGCCGCTGCTCCACGGCTGCCGTCCGGCAGCACGACACTGCCGAGGGCGGCTGTCACGAGCGAATTCAGGGCGGCTCCCGAATAGCTGGACACGACATTGCTCAAGAGGCTCGGATCGCCGCTCGAAAGCGCCGCCGACAAGGCCGCCGAGGTCTGTCCCTGCGCTGTGCTGTTCGATGCCGTCACGAGCGCGAAAAGCGCCGCCGGGCTCTGCGCCGATGAGACTTTGCCGAGAAGCGTGGCGTTGCTCGACTGGGCAAGAGCCGTTACTGCGCTTGCGGCCGTCGTCGAGAGCCCGGCTGCAGCCGAGACTTGCGCCAGCGTGGTAACATTGGTGAGATCGAGCCCGCCGGTCGTCGCGCTGATCGCGGAAGCGAGGGCGCCGAAACCCGATTGCGATCCCCCGGCGGCCAGCAGGACGACCGTGTTCTGAACAAGCGAGCCCGCCACGAAGGCGGCGGTTCCCGCGCTTTGGCCACCGAGCGCCGCCGCCTCCGGATCGAGCGCCAAGAGATTGGTCGCGGCCGGAATGCCGAAAGCGGTCGTGACGGCCGCCTGGGCGGCTGCAACATTCCCCCCGTTCAGTGTCGCGACCTGGCTGATCAGCGTCGTCAGCGGCGTGACGACCGTCGACCCGGCCGGCGCCTTGAGCGTCAATTTGTTGGCAAGTCCCGTCGAGACATCGGTGCCGCCGACCAGCACGATCGGACCCGAGCCGTTCTGCAGCGTGAAGGCGCCGACGCTGTTCGTTGTGGTCGACGCCTCGCCGGGATCGAGCACGCCGTTCTGGTTGGCATCGGCGAAGACCGTCGCTCCGGCGATGTAGCCGTCGACCGCGACGCCGCTGGTCGAGCTCTGCGCGGGAGGCGAGGCGAGCGTCAGCATCAGCGTCGACGTGGTGCCGACATTGCCGGCGCGGTCCGCGTCCCTGGCGACAAGGTCGTTCTCGCCCGGCGCCAGGGTGATCTGCGCGCTCCAGGTGCCGTCGCTCTGCACCGGAACGGTGGCGATCGGCTGCGTCGAGGTGCCATCGTAGATCGAGACCGACGCACTATCGGCAGAAAGCGTCGACCCGGACACCGTCTGCGTCGCTTGCGTGACGGTGGCGTTGGCGGTGGTCCACGAAACTAAGGCGGGACGTCGTCGAGCGTAAAACCGACGCTCGCCGACCCTGTGCCGGTGTTGCCGGCGGAGTCCGTCTCCGAGGCGGTCAAGGTATAGCTGCCGTCGGTCAACGCCGGCGTGTAGCTCCAGGTGCCGTCCGGTCCGGCCGTCGTGGTGCCGAGCGCGGCCGAGCCGTTGCTGATCGTGACGAGCGCTCCTGGATCGCCACCGCCGGTCAGGGCGGCCTTGCTGGTGATCCCGTCGTGGGTGGAGACACCGGTGTCGCTCGCCAGCGTCGCCGTCACCGCGGGCGGTGCGGTGTCGAGGGTGAAGCTGACCGAAGTGCTGCCGGTGTTGCCGGCGGAGTCCGTCTCCGAGGCGGTGAGTGTATAGCTGCCGTCGGTCAACGCCGGCGTGTAGCTCCAGGTGCCGTCCGCTCCGGCCGTCGTGGACCCAAGGACCGCCGAGCCGTTGCTGATCGTGACGAGCGCTCCTGGATCGCCGCCGCCGGTCAGGGCGGCCTTGCTGGTGATCCCGTCGTGGGTGGAGACACCGGTGTCGGACGCGAGCGTCGCCGTCACTGCGGGCGGCTTGGTGTCGAGGGTGAAGCTGACCGAAGTGCTGCCGGTGTTGCCGGCGGAGTCCGTCTCCGAGGCGGTCAAGGTATAGCTGCCGTCGGTCAACGCCGGCGTGTAGCTCCAGGTGCCGTCCGCTCCGGCCGTCGTGGACCCAAGGACCGCCGAGCCGTTGCTGATCGTGACGAGCGCGTTCGCGTCGCCGGTGCCGCTCAGCGTGTCGTTGCTGGTGATCCCGTCGTGGGAGGAGACGCCGGTGTCGGACGCGAGCGTCGCCGTCACCGCGGGCGGCTTGGTGTCGAGGGTGAAGCTGACCGAAGTGCTGCCGGTGTTGCCGGCGGAGTCCGTCTCCGAGGCGGTCAACGTGTAGCTTCCGTCGGTCAACGCCGGCGTGTAGCTCCAGGTGCCGTCCGGTCCGGCCGTCGTGGTGCCGAGCGCGGTCGAGCCGTTGCTGATCGTGACGAGCGCGTTCGCCTCGCCGGTGCCGCTCAGCGTGTCGTTGCTGGTGATCCCGTCGGTGGCAGAGATGCCGGTGTCGCTCGCCAGCGTCGCCGTCACCGCGGGCGGCGTGGTGTCGAGGATGAAACTGACCGAAACGGCGCCGGCTGGGCCGGCCGAGGTCCTCTGCGACACCGTGAGCGTATAGCTGCCGTCGGCCAGCGTCGGCGTGTAGCTCCAGGCACCGTCCGACCCGGCCAACGTAGTGCCGAGCACGGTCGAGCCGTTGCTGATAATAACGAGCGCGTTCGCGTCGCCGGTGCCGGTCAGCGCGTCCGAGCTCGTGACGGGATCACCGGTCGCCGCCGTCGGATTGGACGCGAGCGAGGCCGTCACGGGCTGCGTTGCCGTGATCACCACCGTGGTGTCGGCGAACTTTGTGGTCGCTCCGGTCGTGTCGGTCACGCTGAGCTGAATTTCGTCGGGGTAGTTGATGCCCACCAGGTGCTGCCCGGCGGCCGGAGTGAAACTGAGTGCCTGGAGTTGGGTGCTCAGCGTCGTGAAAGAGACGGGCGCGCTCTGGTCTAGTTGGTAGACTCCGTTGCCAAGTGCAACGACGCCAGGTCCTGAGATCGTTCCGACTTCAGGGTCGAGGACGGTGGCCGTCGCATAGACAAGCCGGTCATCCTGAGGAAGGTTGGCGTAAACGTTGGCGAAGGGTGCGAGCGGAGTGAGGTCGGTGCTCGACACGGTCGTGGTTCGCGAATCCAAACCCTGATCGTGAGAGACAATGACGCTTTCCAAGGCCGTCGTCGTCCCCAGGGAGCCATCATCCGAGTTGTATTTCAGTTCGAAGTTAACCCGCTGCGGCGCACTGGAGACGCTCGTCGGCGTAAAGACGAGACTTTGCAGCGCGGCCTGCAAGGCGGCTGGCCCGTTAGCGAAAAGCGTATAGCTCCCCGGGCTGTTATTGGGCGTCGAGTCTCCGGTCTCGCCGGCGAGCAGGGTGGCATTCGACACGGCCGGCAGCGACAGGGTCCCCAGGGCATCCGTCGGATTGCCCGCGGCATCTTCGATGTAGATGACGATGTCATCGAAGAGGCCACTCGGATTGCCTGGATTGGTCGCCGTGACTTGCGAGAACGGAGCGAGCGTGGTGCTGTCGAGCGTGGTCGCGTTGGGGAAAATGCCCTCCAAGACAGGAAGGTTGGTCTGCTGGAAGCCGCTGACCGTCAGCGTGACATTTGACACACGCGTTAGTGTATAGTTGCCACCCGAAAGCAGGATACCCCGGTCAAGCGCCCCGGGATCCGTGAACAGCGAGTTCGGGAGGTTGTACGTGACATTGGTGGATCCCGTCAGGCTGACTGGACCGATAGTGCCGTCAGAGGAAGCATCTTCAAGATCACCAAGATTGGTGACGTAAGAATAGGGTGATCCGTCACTAGTTCCAAAAGTTTCAGCCGGATTGGTCTTATTGGAAACGACCACCGACTGGTTATCAGGATCAGTGAACGCCAGAGTGTAAAGACCAATATCGGTGGAACTGAGATAATAGCCGTTTGACAAATGAAATGAGATCGTTATCGTTGGATTGTAAAGACTATTCATATACGATTTTATTTGCGAAGTATCGTAGAGTACAAAAACGTCCTCACCTTGACCAAAATAGCTACTGTCAAAGACCGCCGCCGTGGCCAGAGGGTAGTAACTACCGTCTATGTCATATCCGCCGGAATCGATCGGGGTGAACGACCTGGAGGTAGGGACATTCGCCATAACCGGCTCCGTGCACACGTTGACAGTGATGACCCTGCCTACGCTCGCTCGCTCGTTCTACAAAACCGCCCTTCGCATCCTCCGAAAAATTCCGAAATGTGATTCCGCCGCCTGCTCCTGTCCGCTCGAATTGTTCCTATCCGGCTCCGTCGATGACCAGTGTCGATGTCACCCAGACGGCCGTTTGCGCTGCCTGCCACTCGTGCCGCGACCCATTCAAAATGATGGCCTTTGGGCCGGATTTCGAATGGATAAGTCGCTGCACCAAATCAAAAATCCGGTGGGCTGCGTCGCGGCAGAATGCGTGACGCAGCCCACTAAGCAGCCTTGCGTGGCCAACGCCACGATTGATTTTGCTTTTTTGCAAGCAAAATCAATGCTGCTAAACATTCCACTCGTAAGCAAACTCGTGAGAGTTTGCTTACGAGTGGCCTCCGAGCGAATTGGACCGCGAGGGGGATTCCCGAAACAGGTATGATTGTGATTCCTCGGCATCACGATCTCGCCCGACAGCGCGGCCCAGTCGCCCAGATGAAACAGCGTGGCATGGATGCTCGGGCAGAATGAGGTTGGCGGTGAACAGCAAAATCCCGAACAGCGAAAGAAGGTGCGAATGGCGCCCGTTTCGATGATGCTAGATTTTCTTTCGTGCCACCAATTTCAGCCACGGCGCGCAATGGAACAGGCTCATCAGCAGATACATCGGCACCATGCCGGCGAGCGGGAACGATCCTGTGGAGCAGATCATCGGCATGTCATCGCTGAACGCCACGGTCAGCACCGCCATCATCGCGAAGGCCGGCGTGGCGGCGAGGCATAGCCAATCGGCATCGCGAACGGCGGGCGCGCCTGCCGCGTTGGCGATCATGGCACGTCACCTCTTTTGAACGCGGCCACTCCGGCATCGGACACTTCGGCCCATTCCTTGGTTGGGACTGCACCCGCCACATACATGTCTTGCCAGTTCCACCATTTGTATGGCGGGCTTTGCGGATAACCTTCCGGCGAGTCTTCCCAGACTTCCTGGCGCCCGAGCACTGTCATGTCGAGGTAACTCCAGAGCGTGCCCATCGCTTCATCGCCACGGCTGTTGATGAAATAAGTGCGGTAGATCTTGTCGCCCTTGCGGAAGAAGGCGTTGTGGCCGTGCCATTCATCGACGTCGAAATCCGCGTCGAAGCTGTCGGTGATCGTGTACCACGGCATCTTCCAGTCCATCTTCGCCTTCAGGCGCGCAATGTCCTTCTGCGGCGCGCGCGAAGCATAGGCCAGCGTCGTGTTGCGCGCGTTCAGATGCGCGAGGTTGGAGACTTGGTCCGCGCCGAGCGAGCAGCCGATGCAGGCATGTTCCGGCCAACCATGCACGCCGGGCTCGAAGAAAGCGCGATAGACGATCAGTTGAGGCCTTCCTTCAAACATATCCAGCAAGCTCACTTTGCCCGCCGGTCCGTCGAACAAATAGGCCTTCTCGACTTCCATCCAGGGCATCCGCCGGCGCTCGGCCATAAGCGCGTCGCGCGCCTTCATCTGGGCCTTTTCCTTCAAAAGCATTTTCGCGCGGGCAGCTTTCCATTCTTCCTGCGATATCACCCGGGGGCTATGCATCGCAGGCTTTCCATCTTGTTGGGTGGGTGTCGTCATGGCATTTCTCTCCTTATATCGCCCCCTTTTTCTTCAGGCCGCGACTGGCGTATCGCGTTCGAAATCCGCCATCTGATCGCGCAGCGCCTTCTGGAACGCGGGTCTCGCTTCGCAGCGTTTGAGATAGGCATCGACGGCGGGAAACTCGGCCACAAGATCGGTGTGCCGGATCAGTCGCAGCACCGTCACCATCAGAATGTCTGCCGCTGTGAAGCCACCGAGCAGAGTGTCGCGGCCTTCCAGCCGTTCCGACAACACGCGCAGCCGCGCTTTCACCATGTCGACCACGGCGGGGCGGCGCAGCTTGGCCCACTCCGCCTCGCTGTGCTGCAAGTCCATCACGGAGAGATTGTTCACTGGCGGCTCGACGGTGTTGAGCGCGACGAACATCCAGGTGAGCGCTTCGGCGCGCTTGTCCGCGGGCATCAGGGCGTCGCATCCTTCGGCGATGGAATACACGATGGCACCGGACTCGATCAGGGTCTCGCCGCCGGTTTCCATCGCCGGCACCATCGCGAACGGATGCTTGCGCCGATACGATTCCGAACTGCGCTCCTCGACGCCGATCAGCCGGCTTTCATAGGCGCGGCCCGCCTCCTCCAGCGCCCAGCGCACGCGCAGATCGCGCACGAGTCCCTGTGCGAAAATCGGTGGGTTGCGAAAACCCCAGACAGCAATCTTCTCCATGTCATTACCCTTCCTTGTGTTGCTGTTCTTTTAATTTACTCGCCGGCCATCGCGCCGATAGTGCCGACGACCTTCTTCCAGCCGCCGCTCATGGTCTTGTAGGCGCTGTCGTTCTTCGGCAGCACGAAGCCGGAATGGACCAGCTTCAGACGCGTACCCTTTTCCGCTTTGGAGAGCGTGAAGGTGACGACGGTATCGAGCTTGGAACCGTAGCCAATGTTGGCTTCGTCACCACCGCGCCACGCGTAGACGAAGCGCTCGTTCGGGATCACTTCCTGCACTTCGCATTGAATGGTTCCGTCCCATGCACCCGCGGGCGTCGTCTTGTAGGTGAAGCGGTTGCCTTCGACGGCCTCGAAACCCTCCGGCGTCATGTGCAGCCAGCGCGCCATCAAGGCGCCGGTGGTGAGCGTTTTCCAGATCGTTTCCGGCGCGTGCGGGAAAACGTCTTCGACCACGATCTCCTGCGTGTCGAATTTCATGGCGGCCAACGTCATCGGTCGATCTCCTTCAAAAGTGTTCTGAGGTTGGCGAAGCGGTCGCGCCAGAAGACGCCGTAATGGCCCATCCACTCGACCAGCGGCGTGAGGCCGTCGGGCTGCACGCGGTAATAAACATGCGGCCTTCGGGGCGCTCCGCGATGAGGCCCGCCAGTTTCAGCGTTCGTATATGCTGCGAGATGGCGCCTTGCGTAACGCCGCTTCCGCGCGTGAGTTCGCTGACGGTGATTTCTTCGGATCCGACGATGCGCTCGAACACCGCCCGCCGTGTGGGGTCGGCAAGGGTGCGCAGAACGGTGTCGACGGCGGCGGGCTGTGTCATGACCACCAAATTAGTTAGCGCTAATGCATTAGTCAATACTAATTTGTAGATAAACTCGTGCCCCACAAGCCGCAGCTCGCGGCGCCTGGGCACGTTCACTTGGGAAGCGGCGTGCCGGCGAGCTGGCGCGTCGCGATGTTGGCGCGGTCGAAGAGATTCACGGTCGCGATCCACAGCATCAGCGCCGCAAGCGGATTCTCGTCGAAATGCCTGGCCGCCTCATTCCAGATGGAATCCGGAACGGGATCGCGCGCGTCGATGCTGGTAGTGGCTTCCGAGAGCGCGAGCGCCGCGCGCTCCGCATCCGGGAGCAACTCTATTTCCTCAGCGATGAACTGCTTGCGTCGTTCAAGCGAATGCAAGGGTATGATCCTGCGACCTGCTTTCCCGGCTCACGCGTCGTACAGGCCTATCTGATAGCCCCGTGTGCAAAAAGACCGTCACGGCTAGCAAGAATCTGAACGATACGCAGCAGCGGGCAGTCGCCGTCTCATGCAGATATCTGTCCCCGACTTACGCCTTGGCGGCGTTCTGTGCGGCCTCGAATACGTCGCGTGCGGACGTCGTACCCGCTACGTGCTCCGTACCCTCGACTCTGAGGTCCATCCATCCCGCGTTCACGGCCTCAAACATTTCTTCGGCAGGTCCGGTGTGGCCCTTCGGGATGCCGAATTGCTCGAACGCTTCCGCCCACCCTGCACGCGGGACGGCGAAAGCCTTCACATCGCGCTGCATGACTCTACCCAACTGAGCCGCTACCTCATCCGCGCTGACCATCGAACCAAGCTCGACGACGCGCTGCCCTGACCATACTGGCCCGGTCAAAAGAGTTGCGATCTCCGTGCCGATGTCGTTCGTCGCCACCATGGTCGATTTCCGGTTTGTCGGGTTGTAGTAGACGGGGAGCGTTCCGCCTCGGGCGACCTGCAAGCCGTAGAGGAAGTTTTCGAAGAATCCGCCCGCGCGCACAAATGCGATTGGCGATATCAGGTCGCGAAAACCTTGCTCCAGAAGCGACAAGGCGGTGATCATCCCGAGCCCGCTGGTTCTGTTCGCACCCATCGACGAAAGTGCAACCACTCGCGGCGGCGCCGCCTTGGTGAGCGCCTCGACATAGTTCGCAATCACGCCCTTTGCTTCCTTGTAATCGGGCGAGGGCGCCCAGACAGCTGGCAACATGACGAACGCGCCTTCGACGCCTTTGAGCGCCCGCTCGATGGCTGCCGAATCATTCCAATCGCCGTCTACCAGTTCCACGCCCTGGTTGGTCCAGTTAGCCGCCTTCCCGCGATTGCGGACGAGCGCGCGTACTTCCTTGCCGTGCGCCAACAGATGTCTTGCCGTTGCGCCGCCAACTTTTCCCGTGATTCCCATTACTAAAAACATGCCTTTTTCTCCTGATCTTGCGGGACAGAGCACTGCCCCTGTTGGTTCAACGGATGAGCGGCAGAAGGGCCCGGATACGGGGATCGCGCGCGTAGAGGCCGCCCCATGTCATCGCGCCCAGAAGGAGCGAAATGATTTCCGGCGGCGACCCCAATTCACCAATGCGGACATGGGCGCAGATGGCGCCGCCCAGGAAGCCGGTCACCAGGATCGCGCCGAGGACGGCGGTCGCCGGGACGGCGTAGAGGATGGCGCAGGCGAAGATGATTGGACCCACGATGCGGGTCAGGCCCATCGCGAACCCGGTTTCCTGCAACGTGCTTGCAATCTGTGCCGGCGCGAAAAGCTGAATAGCGCCGTCTGCCACCAGAGCGACAACGACAACCGCGCTCATGATCCGCCCGGCCCAAGCGCGATGCAAGTTCATGGCTTCCGACGCCTGATGAAGATTCATAATTTCAGACACTTGGCATTCTCCGAGAGGGTCACCTGTCTTCAAGGCCTCCTACCTACTGTGTCTCTGGAGTGTGATAAATGTCGGAAGCATGAACTCACTGTTCCCGAAAAGATGAACAATACGAAGGCCCAAAAATGCAGAATCTGGAGCCCATCCTCATTTTCATAACGGTCGCGAAAATGGGGAGTTTCACCCGCGCGGCCGATAGCCTGGGCATCCAAAAAGGCAGAGCCTCAATGGCCGTCCGGAAGCTGGAAGAAGATGTCGGTGTCAGGCTCCTGCACCGGACGACGCGCAGCGTGCAGCTGACGGAGGACGGACGCGCATTTCATGCCCGTGCCCGCGATCTGCTTGCTGACGTCGATGATCTGCACTCGATGTTCGCAAGCGATCGCGTGGCGCTTCGCGGGCGTTTGCGGGTCGATCTTCCGACCGAGGTGGCGCGCACGACGATCGTGCCGGCCTTGCCGGATTTCATGGCGACTCACCCCGAGTTGGAGCTGGAGGTGTCGAGTACGGATCGGCAAGTCGATCTGGTTCAAGAGGGGTTCGACTGCGTATTGCGACTTGGTCCTATCAGGGACGAGACGCTGATTGCCCGCCCGCTGGGCCTGTTGCGCATGGTCAACGCTGCCAGTCCCGCCTATCTGGTGCGCTATGGCGTCCCTCGATCGCTAGAAGATCTCCAGCGTCAGGAACATCGGACAATTCATTTTTCGACGATGCTGGGCGCAAGACCCCATGGATGGGAATATCCGGACGGCGACAGCTATGCGACGCTTCAGTTGCCAGGTGCGCTACACGTCAACAGCGCGCAGACCTACGAAGCCGCCGCGCTCGCCGGCCTCGGCCTGATTCAGGCACCACTCTTGGGAATTGGCCGATACTTGGAGAGTGGAGCGCTTGTGGAGATCATACCCGATTTTCGCCGCCGGGCGCTCGCCGTGTCCCTCGTCGTAGCACATCGGAGCAATCTGTCGCGCCGAGTCCGTGCATTCATGAAATGGATCGAAGGTGTGCTGACGCCGTATCTGGAATAGCGACGTGCTCAGGGACGGCATAAACCTCGACGCGCACGTCACCAGCTTCGTAGTGGATCGGCGCCGTGCGCCTCGCCTTGGCGAGGGAGAAGAAAGGCCGCTCCATCAGATCGCGCTGATCTCGCGGGCTCGCGTCGCCGGTCGCGACGACGAACGGATCGAGCTTGCTTCGCTCGCTGGCGGTGATGAGGCGACGCGACATCGGCGAGGGCCTCAGCGGTTCGCATGGCCGGCGGCGCGGGCCTCGGCGTAGCGGGGGTCCGACGTCGAGCTGCAGACCGCGCGATCGGCCCAGGCTTCGAGATCAGCGACCGCATAGACGACCCGGCCGCCGAGCTTCCGGAAGGTGGGCCCGCTACCGTGGCAGCGGTATTTCTCGAGTGTTCGCGGCGAGATACCGAGAAGGCGTGCCGCCTCATGCGTGCGGACGTATTGGGCGGCGAGCTGCGCGGCCTTGTCGGCATGGTGTGCCTCCGTCTTGTCCTGAAGCGCCGCGTCCAAGTCGCGGCATGTCGGGGTGACGGTGGCGGAGAGTTCAGGCGTCGGGGGTGGACAAAGATTCTCGCTGGTGCGTTTCCCCCCTGAGCAAACGGGCATAGTGCCGGGTGCGAAGCCGGCGGGTAGTACTGCGGACGATCCGCACTTCGGGACCGCCTCATGAGGCGGCCCCGTCAGTTTGGTTGCTGGACGATCAGAGCCTGCCGTCGGCGAGCAGCTCGCGGGTGCGCTTCAGCGTCGACAGTAAGGCGGACTTGTAACCCTTCTCGCTGTCGAATTGGGCCTGTTCCGCCTGTTCCTCAGGTCCGTTTGGCTCTTTGCCGCGGAGTCCGAGGTAGCAGTAAAAGCGAAGCTGGAGTGCCCCCATGCTGTCCTCGTACAGCTCGTTGATGATCGCGCCTTCCCGCGGGCCGGTAGCCTGGAAGAAAGTGACCTTGCTTTGAGGCTCGAGGGTAATGATCTGGTTGTTGTCCTCGTGGAGTGGATGGGCGGACGCTCAGGCCCGCTTCGCAGTGGTCGCGGCGATCTGCGTGGCGAAGTCGCGGTAGGTGTGCAGCGGCCGCCCCAGGATCTTGGTCAGGCGTTTGACGTCGCCTGCGTCAGGGCGCATGCCGTCGCTGACAAAGCGCTCGGCCATGAGGCGCATCTCATAGGCCATCCACTTCGGCATAACCTTCGCCAGGTTCTGCTCGAGCCCGCTGGGATCGTCGCCGCCGTACGCGATGGGACGGCCTAGGACGTCTGACCAGATGTCGGACACATCCGAGCTGGTCAGCGTATCGGGGCCGACGAGATTGATGGTTTCGATCGGCAGCTTGCCCGACGCCTTGTCTCGACGGATCAGCTCGATCGCCGCGACCTCGGCGATGTCTCGGGTGTCGACCATCGCCAGCCCCCTACTGCCGATGGGCATCGGGTAGACGCCGTGGTTCAGGATCACGTCCTTGATCGTGAGCTCGTTGTCGATGAAGTAGGCTGGACGCAGGATCGTGGCGCTGAAGCCCGCCTGTTCAATCAGCTGCTCGGCGCCTGACTTCACCGCGAAGTGCGGTACGTTCGCCCAGCGGTCGCTGTGGATCACCGACAAATAGACGAGCCGCTCGACACCTGACTCTTTCGCGATGTTCAGGGCGATGAGCGCCTGGGTGAATTCGTCGGCTCCGACCGCGTTGAGCAGGAACAGCGTGCTGATACCGGTGAAAGCGCTGCGCAGCGAGTCGATGTCGAGCAGGTCGCCCTTCACGATCTGTACGGGGGCGGTGAAACCGGCTTTCGAAGGATCGCGGACGAGGACGCGCACGTCGGCGCCACGCTGGACGAGTTGCTGAACGACGTGGCGCCCGACACGGCCGGTGGCGCCGGTAACGAGGATAGTCATGGAATATCTCCGGGTTCGAGTTGACACCCGGAAGATGAGTGATCCACATTCCTTCGAATAGACGGTCAGTTGGAACCGTCCGTCTCGCTAGTGGAACATATGGACCTGCTCGCTCTCGCTGACTTCAACCTCGTCGCTCGGCACGGCGGCTTCGGCCGAGCCGCCCGCGCCACTGGGCGGCCCAAGGCGACCCTCTCCCGTAGGGTCACGGACCTTGAGGCGAGCCTCAGCTTGCGTCTGTTCGAACGTGGCGGGCGGGTGCTGAGGCTCACCGAGGAGGGACGAGCGCTCCATGAGCGGACGTCGGCGCTGCTCACGGAAATTGACGAGACCGCGGCGTCGATTTCTTCCGGAGGAACCGCACCCAAGGGGCGACTGCGGATCAGCGCCCCATTGCTGTTCTCGCAGATCGCGATGGGCAAGCTTGCCGCCGAGTTCGCGATGAAGTTCCGGGCCATCCGGCTTGAGGTGACAACCGAAGATCGAACGGTCGACATGGTCGAGGAAGGCTACGACCTCGTGATCCGCGTGAATCCGGATCCGGATGGGACCTTGGTCGGGCGCGCCTTTTTGCGGGATCGTTTGGTGCTGGTCGCCAGCCCCGGTCTGGCGCCGCCGACAGATGGCTCAGCCGTCCCCGCCGTCGTGCGCGAATCGGCTACGAACGCGGACGTCTGGAAGTTCGCGACCTTGGCCGGTCAGTCCAGCATCGCTGTCGAGCCGGTCCTGAATCTGTCGTCGATGATCATGGTGCGCGATGCCGTTCGGGCGGGCTCGGCGCCGCGCGTCTGCCGATTTCGCTGGTGAGCCGCGACTTAGTCGCCGGCCGGCTGGCGCGCTGGGGCGACATCGACGGACCGGAGATCGCCCTGTGGGCGCTTTACCCGTCCAAACGGCTGTTAAGCAGCCGCGTGTCCGCCTTCCTCGACCACCTTAAAGAAGCCTTTCCGTCTGGCACGCCGAACGAGCTGGCGAACTATATCGAATCCTAAGATTCGAGATCGCCGAGCCACTGTCCATCGGAGTGAGGCGCTCTGGCTTGGTCGCCGCGCAGAAGTTTGAGGTAACCCCGATCGACCAGAGCTCTTGCATCGTGGATAAGACGGTTGGCTTTGCGGCGGGCGTGTGAGTCCTAAGGTTGCATCGCGCGTGGCTGCAAACTGTGAGAGTCGGGCGGCTGATCACTGCATCCGGGGCTCAAGCAGGTGCCGAAACCCTGCCTCGGTCATCCAGCGGGCGCGCGCCAGGTGGCTATCATGGACCACTTTGGCACGGTTCGGTTCCTGCGCCGCGTCGAGGCCGAAGATCACACGGACGACCTCGCGCCAGTCGGCGCCTTCTTCGTCGGCCATCAGCAACTGCAGATAGACTGCGAGATGTTGCTCGTCGTAGGCATTGACGCGCTCGGTGTGCGGCAGCCGGTCCTGAAATGGCGCTTCAGTCGTTGCGATCTACCCCCAAGAGATCAAAGCAATGCGTTAGGCATTCATTTACCGCGATTTTTTGCAAGATTTGCGCCGCCAAATACTTGTTCCGCGATGCATGTGGCGCATCACGTTGCTCAGGAAAACGGCCAACTCGGATCATCCCAGGGCCAATGATTAGCACCGCCATGTACGAATTGGAACGATCATTCCTGGAACGATAGTTTCTATATCGGCTCCATCGTCGTCATGGATCTCAAGGAGGTCATGACGGTCAATCTGCGTCGGTTGCGTCATGCGAAAAAGATGACGCAAGAGGAACTGGCCGAGAGGGCCGGGTTGAGCGCCCGGTATGTCGGAGGCATCGAACGCGCCGCCGTCTCGGCGAGCGTGACGGTGCTCGGCCGGATCGCGGAGGCGCTTGAGGTTGAGGTGACTGAGCTGGATCGCGCCCCGCTCTCGAGAGCGCGTAAATAGCCGGTAGCGGAGCCTCGGATCCAGTAGAGGCGGCCGTTCATGGCGCGCACCGGAAGAATTCGATAGGGTCAGCCCTGAGCGACATTTAGCGGCCCCAGTGGCTCACCAGCACGTCGAGCGTTGCGAAAATCAGCATGAGGGTCGCCAGAAGCGACAGAGCGAACGCGACCGTGCGCCATGGCTGCAGCGCTCGCACGTAGACAATCGAATGGGTGATGCGCGAGGCGACGAAGATCGAGAAAGTCGCGATGGCAACGGGAACGCCGCCGCCGGCCAGGACGTAGACAAGGCCCACCAACAGGAACGGATAGATGGTGGCTTCAGCGTTACGGTGCGCTCGGAGGTAGCGGGCGACTTCCGGCGTGTCCATGTCTGAGACCGGCACGCTGTAGCGTGCCGCGTCCTCTGCATTGATCGCGACGCCGCCTCGCGCGCGGCGCGCGCCGCTGAAGACCCAGAGGCCGAGCAGGTTCAGGCTCAGCACAATAGTGGCGAGGGCATAAGCGTCGAACGCGGGGTTGGCGGTCAAGCCACTCATTGTGACGCCCTCGCGCCGACGTAGGCGACAAGATTGTCCAGCGTGCGCGAAGTGCCCTCGTGGACGCCAGCTTGCATGAACTGTTTCAGGTGCTCGGCGGAGCGACACTGTATTTCCACCGAAAGCCGTGTGGCGTCTCCGTCTGCGGCGAGCAGCACGCGGCCGGCAGCGCCCATCGCTTCGAAGGTGAGGCGACCGGGCGGGTCGATGTCCTGATAGACGCCGGCGAAAGGCACGTCTGAATGGCCCTTCGCGACGAACTTGAAGGCGCCGCCTGGACGCAGGTCGATCTCGCAGATCGTAAGCGGCTGGCCCGCCGGGTCCCACCAGCAGGCGACCTGCTCGGGCACGGTCCAAGCCTCGAACACCTCCGCGGGCGACGCGGCAAGCCGCCGCTCCAGCTGGATGGTGTGCGTCACCTGGTCGACGACCAGGGTAGCGCTTGCTGTGGTTTGATCGTGCGGAGTCAGCATCTAATCCTCCTTATCCCTCATTGCGGCGAGGTGAGCGGCGAGGTTGTCGAGCCGGCCGACCCACTGCATGCGAAACGCGTCGATCCAGCCGCTCACGTCGTCCAGGGCGGCAGCTGAGAGTCTCCGGGGGCGACGCTGCGCGTCTCGGCCCTGTTCGACCAAGCCGGCGTGCTCCAGCACCTTCAAGTGCTTGGAGATGGTCGGTTGGCTGAGCGCAAACGGTGTCACCAGCTCCGAGACGGTCGCCTCACCCGCCGCTAAGCGGACCAAGATCGCACGGCGTGTCGGGTCCGCGAGTGCGAAGAACGTACGGCTCAGCTGGTCTGATTGGATCGTATCAATAGCCATGTCTCTATATAGCTATTTATCTATATATGTGTCAAGCGCGGCACATGAACGCCTTCGCAGAACCGGCCGGCGACATCGACGACGTGCGTGCTCCACGGACCGAAACCCTTGAACTGACTCCTGCGGCTGATCGCCCAAGACTCCGATTCAAGGGAAAACGACACGCGCCCTAGCCTGCAAGGCGGTGCCCCGCCACGGGCCGCGTCGATGGATCAACTCGGCTTTGTAGAGGCCAGTGATCGTCTCGGCGAGCGCGTTGTCATACGAGTCGCCGACGCTTCCCACGGAGGGCGGAGCCTGCCAGGGCCCCGCCGAGCGCAGCTCGGGCGGGGTGATGGGGTGGACGCCCCCTGACGGCATCGGTTGTGCCAGGATGGAAGGTGTTGATCGATCATCACTCACAAGGAGGCGTCCGTGGATCAGGCTATCACGATCGGATTGGATCTCGCCAAGCAGGTTTTTCAGGCACACGGCGCCGATGCGGCCGGCCGCGTTCTGTTCCGCAAGCGGCTCTCACGCTCCAAGCTGCTGGCCTTTTTTGCCGGGCAGCCGCCGTGCACCGTCGCCATGGAGGCCTGTGCCGGTGCGCACCACTGGGGTCGGGAAATCGCGCGCCTCGGCCATGCCGTGCGGCTGATCCCACCGGCCTACGTGAAGCCGTTCGTCAAGCGACAGAAGAACGACGCGGCTGATGCCGAGGCGATCTGCGAAGCGGCGGGGCGCCCGACCATGCGGTTCGTGCCGGTCAAGAGCGAAGAAAGCCAGGCGAGTGGGGTGCTG